>CAVYGT010000001.1:0-12630 GCA_963768095.1 Terriglobia bacterium
CGTTTAACTAAGTAGGTGGGTCGATAGCAGGTTGGTTCGACAGGGCGCGAAGCAGCCAGGCTTTTGCGAATTTCCAATCGCGCATGACGCTCTGCGGCGAAAGTTCGAGCGCCTCGGCGGTTTCATCCACGGTAAGGCCGCCGAACACGCGCAATTCGACGACACTGGCTCGCCGCGGATCCAGTTGAGTCAAGCTAGTAAGGGCATCGTCGAGCGCCACCAATTCGCCGGCGCGGCTGGAGTCGGGGGCAGGCAGGCCGTCCAGTTCCAGCCAACTCACCACGTTCTGGGCGCCGCCGCGCTTGGCTGCCGCGTGGGCACGGGCGGCATCCACCAGAATTCTGCGCATCAGTTGCGCCGAAACGGCGAAAAAGTGCGCCCGGTCCTGCCAGGTGATCCCCTCCACGTTTACCAGGCGGAGATAGGCTTCGTGAACCAGCGCCGTGGTCTGCAAGGTATCGCTGGCCCCGATGTTGCGCCGATAGTGTTGCGCCAGGTGGTGAAGTTTGCTGTAGACGAGCGGGATTAACTCTTCACGCGCGGTTGCGTCGCCGGCCACCCAGGCTTTCAGCAACTCGGTAATCTTGCCAGGATCCGGCTCCATTGGTTCGCTGCGAATGCGAATCCATTGTACTGGACGCGGCAGTTACTACGCGGCGTGGGAGCGAGGCCGCGCTGGTCGGCAAGCGCCGCCGGAAAGCAAACATAGCGAGGCCGCATGCGGGCACCCACAGGGCTGAGGGTTCCGGTACGGGCGATGTGACGATGGGCGCGTCGAGCGCGATCGCCTCGCCAGTGGCGGCCGTGCCCCGCGACGTGTCCGAGCCGAACGCGAACAGCGTCGGCGAACTCGAGTCGATGTCGGCAAGAAGCAGGGTGTCGAATAGACCGAGCGTGGGAATCTCCGCGCCGGTGTTATCCAAAATCGCGAACGTAAACTCGTCCGGTACTCCGCCTGCGTCGACATTGGTGGTCAAGTCAACGGTGAAGTCGAGCGCCGCGCCGGGGGTGAACGTCTGCGTGAATTCGTTGAAGAACTGGCTGTCAATCAACGTGACGCTGCTGGTCAAATCGCCGGAAACCGAGCCGCTGGTCGCGGGCGAACCTGTTCCGCCGCCGGCGCCAAAATCGAAATTGCTCAGAGCGACAGTGTTGTTGCCGTCGCTGGTGCCGCTGCCGTCGGTGAATTGGAAATCCAGCGAGAACGGGCCGGCGGCATCGCCGATCAGAGGCGAGGTGTCCAGCGACACGTTATAAATCACGTCCGCTAGTGCCGTGCGCGAAAACATCGCGAAACTCGCGAGCAGCAATAGCAGAACAATGCGCGGTTTCATTTTCAAAATCTCCTATCGTGTTGCCCCGGCCAGCAGCAGGGGCGTGTATATAATACCCGTCTTTTTCGGGTCGATGAAATCGAGAGTAATGGAGAGTGCCTGGCCCGAGTTCCAGTACGCTCCCGGGTTCAGGACCAAATAGGAACTGCCGGGGGCGATGCAGGATGTGGTGCCTGAGGGACTGTAGAGCGTAGCATCCGCATCGAGCGCTTGGAGAGCTAATGCGAATGGTCCCGCCAGCGATCCGGCCGCCGTGCGAGTAATGGTGATGGCCTGCTGGAAGCGCTTGGTGGCGTTATTGTACCGATAGCCACCGCGCACAATGTTGAATTGCGCACTCACATCCGTCGCGCAGACTGGACCGCCAGTACTCACGGTAGTGGCCGTATCGGAACTGTTCTTGGGGCCTTCCACGTTGCCCACCATGTCTTGCGCGATGCTATAAAACCCATACGAATGCCCGAGTGTTCCGGCGTAGGTGGATTGGGTCAGCGTGGTATTGCTGAGCCAGGCCACGTAAGCCCCGCCATTGTCGGATACGTAGATAGTGTAGTTGTTGATACCTGAACCCGTATCGGTACCCGACCACTGCACCGGGAAGCTTGCGTTCGTTTCAGTTGCTGGCAGGTTCGTGACGCTGCTCGAAGGAGCGATATCGTCCACCGTGTTGCACCAGTTCTGAGTGTTAATAGGTGCGTTCGAATCGAACACGACCGTGGCCTGGTTGCAAACCACCGTGCCGCTGGCTATACCCGCCTTGGGGTGAATGCTATAGAGCATCCGGCCTTGGCCCTGCGGCGGAGTGACATTGGGCGGGAGGAATCCTGCGGCAGGGTCCGTCGTCACCTGCTCGGTATCGGGGTCCAAAGAAGTGAAGTGCCAGGTCACCACTCCAGTGGAAACGTTCAAACCGGCGTCCACTTTAACAATTAGGTTCACGTTCGGCCGAAGGTCCAGCCCGCCGCTGAACTGCTGGGCGCCGCTGGGCGGAGTGAGCGTGTAGTTTCCGAACCCCATGGGTCCCAGGCTGAAGGTGCTGAGGTCCAGGTTCGAGCTATCCAACGTGTCGGTCACCACCACCTGCTGCGCGGGCAAAGATGCGGTCGCCTCGTTTTCAAACTCGACGTTGTAGTTGTAAGTCGTGGAGCTAGTGTGGAACTGCTGCGTGCCCGCCCCCAACGGCCCGGACTTCGCGTTAGGATCGACAGCGCTACCAATTGTAATCGGTGAGCAGCGCGGATCCCCGAAGAAAAAGGAGTTCCCAACAACATTCGGACAACCCGAACCAGGATTGGGCAAACACATCCCTCCGGACGCACTCACGTGGTGATTCGGCGTATCACGGCACTGGCTCTGCGTCAGAGGAGGAGAAGCCGGCTCCGGCGGCGAGCACGGGTTTACAGTTGTGGGTTTCTGTCCAAACCCGCACGGCGGCGCCGGAATGAAATTGTCCGGATCGGTACAGGAAGATCCCACCGGCTGGATGTCGCCCACTCGGATGGAGACAATCTCCCCGTCCGGCATTTTGCAGAGTTGGGTAGTGGCTGGATTGATGTTGGTGACATGTGGCTGGAGCGGCTTCGCCAGGGCAGCCTTGAGATGAGGCGCGGCTCCGCCGTTGGCCTGTGCCGCCGCGAATTGGGCGGCATCGATATTCAACTGGCCCAGGCTGTAAACCAGCGGAGTGGCTCCGGAAGTGGCGCTAAACTGCGCTCGCGCAGCGCCCAGCGTATCTTGCAATTGATTCGAGATGTATTGGTTCAAAGCCGCGTTTGAAGCGGGCACGCTTCCACCGAGATATTGCTGCGCGTAGTCTACGGCGCCGGCGGCGAATTGGCTCACCAATGCGGTCGGATCGGCCCCAATCTGTAGAAATGGATCGCCGCTCGCGACGTAAAGCTGGAACTGGTCTCCGTGCTGCAGGTTGGTTGGAATCGTGACGGCGAAACGCAAGGTGCCGGTGTAGCCGGCGGGAATGATCGGCAGCAGCAGAGGAACGTTTACGAACCCATTGCTCGGGGCGGGCGTTACGTACACGGGCGTTAGAAACCACTCCGTGGGCACTTGCCCTGGCTGGGACGGAGGCGGCTCGACGTTGAAATTGACAGCCAGGGTGATGTCGGTTGGGACAGCCAGCGTTACCGGCACGTACAGCGCGTCGACATTGCCTCGGTTGCCAAACAGGACCCAGTAGAAGGGCGAGGAACCCGGCCGTACCAGCGCTGGCCCGCCAACTTCAGCCCATACGTTCGCCGAACCGCCTGCGTCGATTTTGAGACCGGATGGCAAGGTCGAACTGGTCGCATCCGGATTCGTGACCACAACATCCCATGAGCCGGTTGCTTTACCCGTGAGATCGAAGACTACTCCCGCCGATGCATTTCCGTCTTGCACCGTCGCCGTCGACGCCACAATATCGGACTGGCCGGATTTGTGGAGCTTCACGGCTGCTCCCGCGGCGAATCCACCGCCAGAGATCACGCCCTCCATGATGGCCGTATTTCCCGCGTGCGTCGGTGAAATGCTGGTGATCGCAAGGCTGCCGCTGCGCTCGAAAGCTCCGATATCGCATCGTCCGTTCTGCGGACGGAGGAATCCGCGCTGATCGGCCGCGGCACAAGCCGTGCCGCCGGAACCCGGCGTCGCAGGATCGCCTTTATCGATTGCGGGGCTCGTACTCGTGAGAGCCAGCGTCTGCGTGCTTCCCCCATTGGGCGCCAATGAAGCCAAGCCCGGCGGGACGGCGTAAATGTCGGTGGAGGTGGCGCCCTTAACCACGCAAGTCCCAATCATGGTCGAAATCAGGTTGTGGCCTTGCGAAGTGATCGGGCCGTCGCAATCATCCTGCGTGGAGTTCCAGGTGACGTAATTCCCTCCGATGATGCTGTTTGCGACGGTGAAGCTGGCGGCGTTATTGGCGACGCCGCCGGTATGGTTCGTCGCAGCGTTCTGCGTAATGGTGGAGTTGTTGACCGTCATGGTGGCAGAGTTCCAGATTGCCCCGCCTACGGAACCCTGGTTGGAGACGATGGTCACGTTGGTCAGGGAGACCGATCCGGAGTAGTTGCCAATGGCGCCGCCGTTAGATGTATTGACATTGTTGGAAAACGTGGACGACAGGACCTTCACGCTGGGACCCTCATTGACAATGGCGCCTCCGTTGCCAGTATTCGAGTCGAAGGTGCTGTTGGAGATTTCGGCCGTGCCGAGCGCATTGTTATAGATACCTGCCCCGCCAAATCCTCCCGCCTGGTTTCCCGTGAAACTGACGTTGTCAGCCACCAGCGTCCCGTTATTCCAGATTCCCCCTCCGCCCGGAATGCCGTTATTTCCCGTGAGCACGCAATAGGAGATCTTCAAACTTCCCTCGTTATTGATAGCGGCGCCACCGACTGCTGTAAGTCCCCCACTGCTCAGGCCGTTTTCAATAGTGACGCCGCTGAGCGTGACCACCGACCCTCGCGAGATCAGCATCCCTCGCTGGGCCGAGCTGCCGCAGCAGGGCGCGCCGTTCTCGCCATTTGCGTCGATGATGGTCGAGTCCGAACCAGCGCCGTTAATCGTGACGTTGCCTTTCACGCACAAGTTCGACATGTTCTCGGTGAACATGTTGACGACAAGCGTGTACGTGCAGGATGGCGCGAGCGTGAGCGTGTAGGTGCCCGCCGGAAGCGCAATCGTATTGGCACTGCTCGACGCGGCTGCCTCCTGAACCGCCGCGCGGAGCGTGCAGATGCCGTTGCCCGAGCCGGTTTCGCACACGCCGTCGCCGGGATTCGCATCCACCGCGTCGGCAGTGCTATTCACCGTAAAGGTGGCTGAACGAGACGGAAAAGCAAACGATATCGATAAGGCAAGGATTAAAGCAAGTCTCATGGTGTTTCGGTTGGGTACGACGTAAGCCTCCGTTTCAGTAACCGGAAATCGAGCGCGGAAACTATCACTGAAAAGGAAAAACTTTCGTAATAGGAGTACTGCACAACGACCTGCGCCTGAACACTAGACCATTGGGCGCAATTTGGCGCGTTTCGGGGACGGAGTACGTTGTACAATTTAGCTCACGGATGGACCCCGGCCGCTGGGAAAAAGTCGCGCAGTTATATCACGCCGCGAGCGAACGCCCGCCTTCAGAGTGGCGTGCGTACCTGGCCGAAGCTTCCGGAGGCGACGAAGATCTCCTGCAGGAAGTGGAATCCCTATTGAGGCAGGATGTTTCGGGCGACGGCGCGCTCGAGCAAGTGGCTTGCGACGCTTCACGATTGCTGGCTTCGGCGGAGCGACGAGTGCCCGCGACAATCGGGCGTTATCGGATCGTCCGGATGATCGGCGAAGGCGGCATGGGCGTGGTGTACGAAGCTGAGCAGGACCACCCGCGCCGCACGGTCGCCCTCAAGCTGCTGAAAGCGGGCCTGGCTCGTCCCGAGCTGTTACGGCGCTTTGAGCGAGAATCGGAGGCGCTTGGCCGCCTGCAACATCCCGGCATCGCGCAGATCTTCGAGGCGGGAACGGCTGACACGGATCTCGGCCGGCAGCCCTATTTCGCCATGGAGCTGGTCCGGGGGCTGCCGCTGCTGGAGTACGCCAAGAGCCAAGCTCTGAACACGCGGCAGCGGCTCGAATTGATGGCGCGAATCTGCGACGCGGTGCAACACGCGCACCAGCGTGGCATTATCCATCGCGATCTCAAGCCGAACAATATTCCCGTCGACCAGAGCGGCCAGCCGAAGATCCTCGACTTTGGAGTGGCTCGCATCGTCGACCGCGGTACGGAATCGACAACCCAGACCAATGCGGGCGATTTGATTGGAACGCTCGCATATATGAGCCCCGAACAAGTACTCGGCGACTCGCTCGAAATCGATGCCCGCAGCGACATTTACGCGCTGGGTGTGGTTCTTTATGAGCTGCTGGCTGGCCGCCCACCTTACCAGGTCAGCCGCAATGTCGTGGAGTCCGCCCGCGTGATTCGCGAGGATCAAGCGCCCTTGCTCGGTGCGCTGAACCGATCCTTGCGCGGCGATGTGGAGACTATCGTTCAGAGGGCTCTAGAAAAGGACAAGACCAGGCGGTACACTTCCGCAGCCGAATTTGGGGCGGATATCCGGCGGTATTTGAACGATGAGCCGATCGTGGCGCGGCCCCCCAGCACCGGTTATCAGCTCCGGAAGTTCGCCATGCGGCATAAGAGCCTGATAGGGGCCTTGGCCGCGGTGTTCCTCGCCTTGGTGGCCGCGGTTCTGGTGAGCGCGCGAGCTGCAATCCGCGCCAGCCTTGCCCAGCACGAGGCCGTGACGGCGCGCGACCAGGCCATCCGGGCTAGCCAGGAAGCCAATCGCGAACGTCAGCGTGCCGAGCTGGAGCGGAATCACGCTCTGGAAGAAACCCGGCGCGCCGATACGGAAGCCGCTACCGCAAAAGCGGTCAACGATTTCCTGCAGAACGATCTGTTGTCGAAAGCAGCGGTGCAAGCTCAGTCCACGCCGGAGACGAAACCCGATCCCGATCTCAAGGTACGAACCACATTGGACCGTGCAGCGGCTAGGATTGCCGAGCGGCACGATTTTCCTCCGGCCGTTGAAGCCGCTATTCGGAATACGATTGGAAACGCCTACGCCAACCTGGCGTTGTTCGCTGAAGCCGAACCGCAGCTGGAACGCTCTCTGGTGTTGCGCCGCCGAGCGCTTGGCGCGGACCATCGGGAGACACAGTTGACGGCGCAATCGCTGGCGGATGTGTATATCCTCCTCGGCAAATACGAAAAGGCCGAGCCTCTGGTAAACGAAGCCGTCGAGGTGCTGAAGCGCGGCCGCGGAGAAAACGATCCCGATACCCTAGCGGCTCTGGGTCAACTGGTGAACCTGATTGCAGAGCGGCGCGGCGACTTTTCCCGCGCCGAGGTCCTGGCAGCGCGAGTACTCGATTTGAGCATCCGCTCACATGGTCCGGAAGCTCCGGAAACCGTCAAGGCAATGAACGCGTTGGCAGTGGAATACAGCAACGACGGCAAGTACGCGCAGGCCGAGCCCTTATATAAAAAGACGATCGATCTGCATCGGCGGCAGCTGGGACCGGAACATCCGGATACTTTAACCAATATCAACAATCTCGGCGTCACCTACCGGCAAGAAGGCAAATATCCGGAAGCGGAGGTGGAGATCAAGACGGCTCTGGATGCGCGCCGCCGGCTGGAAGGAGATCAGCATCTGGATACCATCGCGAGCATGAACAGCCTGGCCCTTCTCTATCAGGCCGAAGGCAAGTTTGAGCCGGCGGAAACTCTGTTCCAGCAAGCGCTGGATGCATCGCGCAAAACCTTGGGGCTGGAGCAGCAAAACACATTGAGCGTCATGAATAACCTGGCCGACCTTTATGCGCGCCAAGGCCGCCGCGGGGAAGCCGAGACCATGTACCGGCAGGTGCTGGAGGTCCGACGCCGCGTGCTTGTCCCGGAGCATCCCAGGATCGCCCGCGTACTGGCGTCGCTCGGCGAATTGAAACTCGAACAACAAGACCACGCCGATGCGGAGGCTCTTCTCCGGCAGGCATTGCAGATTCGCGACAAGGCCACGCCGAATGCATGGGAGCGCTATTACGCGCAAAGCTTATTAGGCGCGGCGCTGGCCGGTCAGCGCAAGTACACCGAAGCCGAACCGCTGTTGCTCTCCGGCTATCGCGGTTTAGAGCAGCGCCGGGATTTCATGCCTTTCGAGAGCCGCGGGAATGTGCAGCGCGCCAGGCGAGAGATATTCCGGCTCTACGATCAATGGGGTAAGTCGGAGCAAGCCGCGAATTGGCGCGACGAGGTTGCGAAGCACTGATCCTGGGCGCGTCTTACCGCGTACCGGCGGGCAATGACGCGCTCGCGGCCTGCTTGGCTTTTCGCTCTTCCACCAGCCGTTTGAACTCGGCATCGTCCAGATACACGATGTCGATCCACACCTGCACCATATCGTCCACGCTGCGCTCGCCGAAACCGGCCCACATGTTGGGATCGGGATTGCGCGGATTCGCCGCGGTGTTGTCGTGGATCCCGATCATGTGCAGCACCGTGCCCGCCGGAAGCAGCGGCGCAACATCGTCGGCGTAGACATAGTTGATGTGCCAGTTGAAATCGAAATGATCCACCGAGCTGAGAATGGTGGTGGTGTTGTCCAGATTGATCGCTTCCAGCGTCATACCGCGGCCGCGCATGTGCATGTGCGGCTGGAACGCGTCGATGCGCGCGTTGCGCGTCAAGCGGAAATAGCCGTCGGTGCGGACCACGGTATTCGGCGGCACCTCCAGCTCGTCGTTGGGAATGTTGCGAATGGCATAGCGACCTGACTTCATACTTCGGCACGAAACCCTTGGGATAAAACTTGAAGGCGATCGTCGTGCGGTTGCGTTGCTCCGTGCCCGTAGCGAAGTAGTGCATGTCGAAGCGCAGCCGGGTTCCCGCCTTGAGCAGCCGGCCGGTATTCTCGGCAAAGGTGTCGCCGTATTTGCCGACCGCGTATTCGGTCAACTGGACGCCCGTCTCGGGGGTCCCGGCCGGCGCATCGGGCTCGATCACATAAACCACGGAGTGATGGACGATCTTGCGGTTGCTGGGCTTCACCTCCATGGCCTTGATCCAGCGGTCTTCGGTCAGCGTCATTTCGCCGAACTGATCGATCCACCAGTCCGGGCCGTTGGCGTACATGATGAAATCTTGTCGGTGGTCACCATCAGATCGGGCTTGCCGATGAACCAGGTGTTCTCCTTGCCGAAATTGAGCGGCTTCGGCATATCGGCCGGATTGCCTTGCGGCGCGCCGCTGTCCACCCACTTCACGATGGTCGCGATGTCCTCGTCGCTGAGCGAAATATCGTTCTTGTATTCGCGGATGCCGGCCGTCTTGTCCAGATGCCAGGGCGGCATCTCGCGCCGCGCCACGCGTTGCTTGATGGAGCGAGCCCAAGGACGCACTTCGTCGTAGGTCATGAGCGACATCGGCGCCGACGTGCCTGCGTGATGGCACGATTGGCAGCTTTTCTGGAAGATGGGCGCGACGTCTTTGCTGAACGTCACCGCGCGGTACACCGCTGGTGCCCGTAGTGTCGGCTGCTTGAGCCACAAACATCAGGATCGGCGCGATTCCGATTAGACTAGCGCTGCGAGCTAACATTTTCCGCTCCCCCTTTTACCGTAACCTTGACTTCACGTTGGTCCAACAGCAGTGATACCCGAAATTGCCGGCCACTTCGCCCGAACCATCGTCCACCACGAGTTGAAGAACGTATTCGCCCGGCTCGCTGAAACTCGCCATCGCCACGGCCTTGCCGTCGACGAGCTTGGCCTTGGCCGGCTGAAACGTCACTGCCCGGGCCCGCGGTACTTCGCCCACACCATCGTCATTCCGATCGGTTTGCCGTTGCGCATCGGCCGGCCGTCGTCGGTCGCCGAGACGGCCAACGAGAGCGTGGCTGTCTTTCCAATGGCTTTTTCCATCGGTTCGACGCTCACCACCGGCGGCGTGTTCGAATACTGATTTTCCATGTTCCCGCCGCGCGTGGTGAACTTGCGATCGATCATCCACACCGGATTCAGCGTTCCGGTCACCTGCGCGGTCTGCCCATGCGCCGTGAGCGTCCACACCAGCTTCTGGTCGCCGAAATCCTTCGGCACGATGACGCGGAAGACATCTTTGTGCCGTCTGATGGCGAAATGCGTGGGCTGGCCGCGGTCGCCGGTCCGGGCTCGAAATTGTTGTCGGGCCCGACCGGAATATCCAGCTCTTCTTCATAATTGCGGTTCATGTATCCGAACCACATATTGAAGGAGCCGTCCGGGTTGGCGTCGTAGCCTTCATACACCGGCGCGACGCCCTGCCCGGTCCAATGGCGAAGTTGCACCAACTGGGAGCGTAGGGGCTGGCACATCGCCAGCATCGCGATGGCCGCTAGATAGACGCGCACCGGCTGTCTTCTGTGCCCCAACCGAGGACCCTCCGCCTAAACGCTCTAATCGTACCGCCGGCATTCCCCCGAGTCAACGGAAAGTCTTGTATAACGCAGGATG
Organism: Terriglobia bacterium; assembly: GCA_963768095.1. Classification (GTDB taxonomy): domain Bacteria; phylum Acidobacteriota; class Terriglobia; order Bryobacterales; family Bryobacteraceae; genus Palsa-89. The sequence goes on from CAVYGT010000001.1 coordinate 10,374, forward strand.
AGCCTGAAGCGGGGATGTGTTTCTAACGCAGAGTGAGCCTGAAGGGGATCGAGTTTCGCATGCTGGGGATTGAACATCAGCGTGGAGAACACAGAGGAGTTAAGCCTGGAGCAGATCCGGGCGTTTTTGCAGGGTAGCCAACAGGTGCGGTTCGAGGCGACGCGGCGAGAGGAGGTCTACAGCTGGATGACGCGGACGCTGTGTCATCAACAGTACTGGAAGCAGAAGCGCAGTGCCAAGGGTCTGCTGCGGCAGTACATCGCGAGCATGACCGGATTGAGTCGAGCGCAGGTGACGCGCTTGATCGCGCGCTACCAAAAGGATGGTCAGGTGAAGGAGCGCAGTTATCGGCGCAACCGGTTCCCCGGCCGCTACACAGCAGCCGATATTGAATTGCTGGCAGCGGTGGATGAAGCGCATGAAACACTGAGCGGCCCGGCGACGCAGAAGATTCTGTACCGCGAATTTTACGAATACGGCGAGGAACGCTACCGGCGGCTGGCCGGCATCTCGGTGCCGCATATCTACAATCTGCGCAAGAGCCAGCCTTACCGCCAGCGTCGGATCGCCTATCAGAAGACCAGGCCGGTGCAAGTGGCCATTGGCGAACGACGCAGACCGAACCCGGAAGGCAAGCCCGGATACCTGCGCATCGACACCGTTCATCAAGGCGACCGGGAGGGGGCCAAAGGTGTGTACCACATCAATGCGGTGGACGAGGTGACGCAATGGCAGGTAGTGGGAGCGACGGCGCAGATCTCGGAAGCGTGGCTGATGCCGGTGCTGGAAGCCATGTTGCGGCAGTTTCCGTTTCGCATCCTCGGCTTTCACTCCGACAATGGAAGCGAGTTCATCAATCACACCGTGGCACAGCTATTGCAGAAGCTGTTGATCGAACAGACCAAATCGCGGCCGCGACACTCCAACGACAATGGCTTGGCGGAAGCCAAGAATGGAGCTGTGATTCGAAAGCACATGGGTTATGGCCACATTGCCGCCGAACACGCGCAGAGGATCGAGAAATTTTACCAAGAGCACTTCAATCCGTATCTGAACTTCCATCGGCCGTGTGGGGTGCCAGAGCTGATGGTGAATGCCAAAGGCAAACAGAGGAGAATTTATCGCTGGTACGCCACGCCCTGGGAGATCCTGCGGCAGTTGCCGGACGTGGCGCGACATGTGCGGCGGGAGATCTCACTAGCGGAGTTGGAGCGAACGGCAAGCGCACAAAGCGACACCCAGGCCGCCGCGGGCATGCAAGCAGCCAAGCGGAAACTGTTTGGGGGAATCCAACGACGGCGGACCGCATGAAGGCAATTGGAGCGGGCCTCCGGCCCTTTCCGGGGCTTCGCCCCGTACCCCACGGGGGCTGCGCCCCTGCGACCCCCGCTGAAAACCGTCAAAACCTTTCTGAGAAGAAAAAAACAAGGAGGCCTGGCGGCGGAGCTTCGCTCCCCGCCTTCAGGCTCATTCTTCAATTAGAAAATGCTCGGAACCGAGCTGTGCGCACGTGGACACTTGCATCGCGCCATCACGGAGTAGCGATGTGGAGCCGTGTGCTCGTACGATAGCCGCATCGCGCCGCGATCGGCGTGGAGGATTTCCAAAGTGGATTACACTCCCGGCGATGTGGGTGGCATCGCAGCGCGCGTGAAGCGTGGTCCAGGTCACGCTAATCATCTTCTTGCGCGAACTGGAAAAATATTTTTGTGATTCTCTTGACGTGCCGGTGAGTTTGGCGGTATAAATTTTTTGCACCTCTCATTCTCAAGCTGCTACTCGCTGGGGCTAGGTGCAATCTAGGGACGAGGTTTTCCTAACGACATGACCGCCGCGCCCGTTGTCCGCGCTGAACCACCTGCCTATTTCCAACCGCCCGCGACGAATCCCGGAGCTGCAGCCGCTAAAGAGGCACTGCGGGAACTGGCTCATGAGTTGCGCCAGCCGCTGAGTGCGATCGAGGCCATCGCGTACTACGTGGAGATGACGCTTCCGCCCGAGTTGCTGCAAGCCCGGCAACACATGCACCGGCTGCAGGAGCTAGTGGCCCAGGCCGAGTCGGCCTTGGCCGGGGCAGCGTCGGCGATTCGAAAACCGGCGGCATCGGCGGCGCCGGCCGCGGGCGCGTCTTAGGATTTTTCCGCGGATTCTCCCTTTTGCTCGCGCAGCATCCGCTCCAGTTCCTGGACGTGTTGGCGAAGCTCCGGCAGACGAGCAAGATTCGCCAGTTGCTGCAAGTATTCCTTTAACGGGCGCC
>CAVYGT010000002.1:0-1951506 GCA_963768095.1 Terriglobia bacterium
CTGAGCAATCCAAGGTGAATGCACTCCGGAACGCTACCGCCCGATGGCTGCGCGCCGAGCAAATTGGTTCGTTCGTTTTGGCTGCCCGCAACGCCGCCGTCCAGAACGGCGAGTCAGTCGAGGCCGGATCTCCATTCGGTGATTGGGTCATATGGGCAGAACGACAGGCTGATCGGCTGGACCCGCTCAAAGAGAATCCGCCGTCAATCATCGATCAAAAACCGCGAGCGGAAAATACTGGCTACTACGGTTATGGTTACCAGAAGCCTGATCCGCCGTTTCGCTTCCCTAAGCCGATCTGGCGGATGAAATCATGAAAATTGGCGCCAGAACATTCCGGCTCTGAAGCGTTTGCGTTGGGCTGCCCTCAAGTGCATAATAGGTCCAGAAAGTTGACCTTTTATGCACACGTCCTCTCCGCCCAGCGAACGGCAAAAGGAACTCTACCAACTCGCCGAATCGCAAGGCGGATACTTCACTGCGAAGCAAGCCGCTGCGCTCGGGTACGCTAGCAACAAACGAATCTATCACGTCCGGGCGCACAACTGGATTCGCGAGCACCGCGGAATTTATAGGCTGGCCCTTTTTCCAGAGCCCGAGCGCCCGGATCTGATCCTCTGGTGGCTCTGGTCACGTGACAGAAGCGATCGGCCGACCGGCGTCTTCAGCCACCAGACGGCGCTGAGCCTGCACGATCTCACCGACACGAATCCGGCCAAGCTGGACCTCACTGTCCCCAAGCACTTCCGACGTGGAGTCCCTATCCCAAAGGTTCTGCGCCTCCATTACGGCGACGTAGCAGCCGAGGACCGGGAATTCGTACATGGAGTCCCCGTGACGAACGCGATGCGCGCAATTCTAGATGTCTGGATGGAAGGATCAGTCCCCAAGCTATCCTTCGCGAGGCGTTTCGTGAGGCGATGAAACGAGGCAACATCACGAAGACACAGGTCGCCATGTCTCAGCAGGATGCGGAACGCGCCTCCGCACTGACTGAGATTCGGAAGGGGACGAAGTGACCCCAGAAAGAAAATACGCTTCCGGCCCCGCACTCCGCACTGCACTTGAGGAACGTCTCAAGCGCGTCTCCCGAGAAGACGGGATTGACCTACAGCGGCTTCGCCGGCAAGTAGCCTTCGATCGGTTCCTCGCCAGGCTTTTTCTCGGGCCGAATACAAACTGGGTCTTGAAAGGCGGTTATGCAATGGAACTCCGGTTCCAAACCGCTCGCACCACCAAGGATCTCGATTTCACCGTGCGAGTTGCGCCAGCCGGTCGCGACGACATCCTACTGAAGCAGATCCAGGATGCCGGAGCCGTGGATCTCGGCGACTTCTTCTCTTTCCGTATCGGTGAGGCGATGATGGACCTGGACGGCGCTCCATATGGTGGAGCGCGCTACCCAGTTGAGTCCCTCATGGGCGGACGCACCTTCGTGAAGTTCCATCTGGACGTTGGAATCGGTGACGTAGTTCTTGATCCGCTTGAACAGGCTCATATGCGTGACTGGCTCGGGTTCGCGGGCATCTTGCCGCCAGCCGTTCCGATGATTCAGCGCGAGCAACAGTTCGTTGAGAAGCTCCACGCATACACCCTGCCCCGAAGCGACGCCCAACAGTCGAGTGCGGGACTTGGTGGATATGGCGCTACTGATTCAATCCGGCACGCTCCAATCAGAACGTGTTGTTCAAGCTCTCCATGCGACTTTCGACCTTCGGGCGACCCACGCTGTTCCCAAGGCCCTCGATCCTCCTCCCGCGGATTGGGACGCACCATTTGCGAGGTTGGCGGCCGAATGCCACCTCGAACTCTCCGCTAGCGACGCATTCCGGGTCTTGTCGGAATTCTACATGGCTCTCTGAGTCCGACGGCATTCACCAAGATCGCGCCGACCGCGACCTCCTGCTTGGTGTATTCTTGGGACTGCAGTTTGATCATTGATAACTGAACCCCTACGCAAGATTCCATCTCCGAACTTTTCCCATTGGTTAACGGCCCGGAGAATCTGGAGCATTTCCGGTTCTCCAAAACCGTGTTCGGATGTGTGTTGCTCTCGGGGAGCCAAACCATTTCTGATGAAGAGCCGAAGAGCCTTTCTGTCCGGACCGAATACATAGGTAACAGATTGTTCCTAAGACATAGGTAACACTTTTGGCCCGAAGGGATTGGGCAGGGCTCTCTCCTCAAGATCAATATAGCCGAGATCATACTGCACGAAGCTGACGAGCCAGATGCCTTGGTCGGGCGCTTTGACGCCGAGCCCCGGGGGCGCCGGCGCATCGCTGAGTTCACCGGGTTCCACGTAATTCCACCCAAACTTTCGCCGCAGCGGTACGGCCCAACTGAAGCGGTTTCTCGGCGATGCGGAGCGTGAGCGTGTCGTCGTAATTGGACGCCAGCATTCTCAGCAGCGCGCCCGGGCGAATACCGAGACCATCCAGATATTCGAGCAGCCTGCGGTCCCGCTCGAACACGCTGACCACGGCCGCGTCCGCTTCGGCAGGGAGTTCGTCGAGCGGCAACAACCCGCGATTGCGCCGGTCCTGCGGGGTGTCGCGCTCCACGCGATTGCCGTGCGGGCAAGCTTCATCGCTACCCAACCGCTCCGCCAGCCGGCGCGCGAAGTCCTCGGAAACCGCATGCTCCAGCTGCTCGGCTTCGTCATGCACTTTGTACCACTCCATGCCGAAGATCTCCGTCAGCATGCGCTCGATCAGATGATGCCGATTCAACAGGCGATTGGCGATCTCACGTCCCGCGGCGGTGAGCGAAAGCTGGCCTTCGCGCCCCACTTTGATCAGCCCGTCGCGTTTGAGCCGCTTGATGGCCATGGTCACCGCCGGAGCCGAGACCTTCAGCCAGCGCGCCAGAGTGGCGGCGATCACCGGCTCGCCTTCGCTTTCAGCCTCGGCGATGGTCTTGAGGTAGTTCTCCTTGGAGATGGTAATCTTCACGCTCAAACTTGAATTGTAACGTGCAGCCGCAAACCAACTCTTGCCACGCGCGACTGAGGATGTTCCGGTGCCATAATATCCCTTATGCGGGCTACCATTTTCGCTCTTGTTCTCGCGATCCCGGCCGTGGCCGCCGATTCGGTCGATCTGGCCGCCGTCAATCGCATCAAATCCGAAGCCTTCGAGCACTCCAAGGTCATGGACACCCTCGAGTTGCTCACCGACCGTTACGGCCCGCGGCTCACCGCGTCCCCCGAGTTCAAAGAGGCCGCCGATTGGGCCGCCGCCCGCCTCAAGGAATATGGCTTGGAGAACGTGCATCAGGAACGCTGGGGGGCCTTCGGCCGCAGCTGGTCGCTCCAGAAGTTCGCGCTCGAAATGACCCAGCCGCGCTACTCCTTGCTCTCGGCCTGGCCTTTGGCCTGGTCGTCCAACACCAGCGGTACGGCCACGGGCGAGCCGGTCTTCGCTCCGCTCGCGGGGAATCAGTCCGTCAGCAGGGCCGAAGCGAACCTCGATCAGTACATCCAGAAAAACAAAGGCAAGCTGCATGGCAAAGTGGTTCTCATCTCGGAGCCCTTGCATAACATCGCCGACCCGGAGTCCAGACCCGACCTGCGGCGCTATACGGAGGCGGAGCTGGCGGAGTTGGCCATCGCACCCGCGCCGGTGCAGCCTATGAAGATCGACCTGAACAACCTCAACCCCCCGGAGGACCTCGAAGAGCGCATCCGCTTCAATGCCAGTCTCCCTCCCGAAGTTCAGGACCAGTTTCGCAACCGGCGTCAAGCCCTAACCCTGAAACGCAACAAGTTTTTCCTGGACGAAGGTGTGGTGGCTGTGATCCAAGACGATCGCCGCGCTCGCGATGGCATCGACTTCGCGGAATCCGCCGGATCGCAGGAAGCCGCCAATCCGCTCGCGCCGCCGATGTTCGTAGTTACCTCAGAACAATACAACCGTATTGTGCGGCTGCTCGAAAACAAGACCACCGTTGAGATGCGAGTGACCTTGCAAGCTCGCGCTTCGGACACTGATGCCGGCGCGTACAACATCGTCGGCGAAATTCCCGGCAGTGGCCCGCACAAGGACGAACTCGTAATGGTCGGCGCGCATTTCGATTCTTGGCATAGCGGAACTGGCGCCACGGACAATGGGGCGGGCAGCGCGGTCATGATCGAAGTGATGCGCATCCTGAAGGCGCTGAATCTCAACCTGGACCGCACCATTCGCATTGCTCTATGGAGCGGTGAGGAGCAGGGTTTGCTGGGCTCGAAGGCCTACGTCAAGGAACATTTCGGCGACCCCAAGACCATGAAGCTCACCGCGGCGCACGCCAAGCTGTCGGGTTATTTCAACCTCGACAACGGCAGCGGCAAGATTCGCGGCGTTTATTTGCAGGGCAACGACGCCATGCGGCCGGTATTCGCAGAGTGGCTGGCGCCGTTCCGCGATCAGGGCGTGAGTACCATAACCATTCGCAACACCGGAGGGACCGATCATCTGTCTTTCGATGCGGTCGGCCTGCCCGGTTTCCAATTCATCCAGGACCCGCTGGATTATGGGAGCGTCACGCATCACTCCGACATGGATACTTACGACCACGCTATCGCGGCCGATCTGATGCAAGCCTCGGCGGTGATCGCGTCGGTGGTGTATGACGCGGCCAATCGTTCCGAAATGCTGCCGCGGAAGCCGTTGCCGAAACCGCAAGAAACCAGCGCCGCCACGAAATAGCGCGTCAGACCAAATGATGCAGGACGCCCGAGAGCTGTGGCGCCAGTTGAATTACAGTGCGCGGGATTACCAGACACAGGGGCAGTGCGGAGATCAAGTTCCGCTTCTGTAACCCAGCCAGCGCCAGCAATAGCAGCAGCGGAGAGAGTGTGCGGCCGAAAGCGTACACTTCCGTCCATGCGCCCGGCGAATACAAGAACATCGCCAGAAGCGCGAACAGGCAGGCAGCGGTCTCGAGGGGGCCCCATTCACGGCGCCAGATCATTCGGGCCACCAACACGACCGCCAGCAGTATTCCCGCCAATGCAGCGTAATCCAGAACCGTCGAAGCCGCGTTGATCCAGGCTGAGAACTGATATTTGTACGGGCTTAGGATGCGTTGTGCGACTCCTTGGAAGGGAATCAGCGACAGTCCTTCAAAGCCCTCCGGATCGGTGTTGAAAAGAACGAACAGGTACCAAGCCAGAGCGGGGATCGCCGTGGTCAGGAAGAGAGCAGCCTGCCGGAATTTTCGCTGGCTCGCGAGCCAAATCACGTACGCCGCGATCAGAACAAATCCGGTCTCGCGAACCAGCGCGGCGGCCACCAACACCACGTAGAGGCCCCAGCGCGAGCCGCGCATAACAAAGACGGCGAACGCCACACACAGCACTGCCAGCGCGGCATCCACCGTCATCCGGTCCATGGAGATCAAAGTGGCCGGAATGAGAACGAACGTCAGGCCCCAGGCCGCGCTGTAGCCGAGCAGCGCGCAGTACATGGCGAGCCAATATCCGCCGCCGAACACAGCCATTAAAATAACTGCGACATACGTTCCGTCCACCCGGTCATCGTTTCCAAATGCCAGCCACTGCGCGGCCAGCGGAACCAGAATGCGCCGGTAGCGCATGCGTGGAGCATCGACATAAGCGTCAAATCCGCGAATGAAAAACGGATCGTGCGCGATGTAGTGGTACATTTGGCCGTCGTATCCTTTGCTATCGGGAAAAAGGTAGATGTGTTCGCCGGCCAGCTCAGGCGGCTGGTGCAATTCGGCTCCGGTGCAGAACAGCGCATTCCAGCGCGCCTGGTAGTTGGAATGCACCGTCAGCCATTGCCAGCAAAAGACCAGGGCGGCGCAGCCCAGTCCGGCCAGAGCGCATCGCCCGCGATTCGAGACCGATTGAATGGAGCCGATATCCTTAACTCGCGCGGCCCGCGCCGCTTCTCTCCGGTCCTTATAATATAACAGCGTGACGAAACTCAGCCGCGGTGCGACGCCCGACATCTGCCAGCTCAGCGCGATCGAGATGGCGCGCCGCATTCGGGCCAAGGATCTGTCGGCGCGGGAGGCTCTCGCGGCGCATTTGAAGCAGATCGAGAGAGTGAACCCAAGCGTTAATGCGATCGTGACGTTGATCGCCGAGCAGGCCCTCGAGCACGCTCAGCGCGCTGACGACGATTCGGCCCGCGGCGCGCCGCTCGGCCCGCTGCACGGCCTTCCGATCGCTCACAAGGATCTGCAACCCACGCGCGGCGTCCGCACCACGTTCGGCTCACCGATATACAAGGATTTCATTCCTGCCGCCGATTCATTGCTGGTGGAGCGTGCGCGCGAAGCCGGCGCCATCCTGCTCGGCAAAACGAACACGCCGGAGTTTGGCGCGGGCTCACAGACTTTCAATGAGGTTTTCGGCACGACCTTGAATCCCTACGACCTTTCCAAAACCTGCGGCGGCAGCAGTGGCGGTGCGGCCGTGGCGTTGGCCTGCCGCATGTTGCCCATCGCCGATGGCAGCGATCTGGGCGCTTCGCTCCGTAATCCTGCAAACTTCTGCAACGTGGTCGGATTCCGGCCCTCGCCAGGCCGCGTGCCCACTTGGCCCGCGCCGCTAGGCTGGTGGAACTTGAGCGTGGCAGGCCCCATGGCGCGCACTGTCGCCGACGTGGCGTTTTTCTTGGCGGCGCTGGCCGGTCCTGACCCGCGCGCGCCGATCTCCATCGAAGAGCCAGGCAGCCGGTTCGCGGCCCCGCTCGGGCGCGATTTCAGGGGCGCGCGCGTGGCCTGGTGGAAGGATCTCGGCGGGCTTCCGTTCGAACCGCGCGTGCGTGACATCGTCAACGCGCAGCGCAGCGTTTTTGAATCGCTCGGTTGCGTGGTGGAGGAAGCCGAACCCGATTTCAGCGGCGCCGATGAGGCCTTCAAGACCCTCCGATTCTGGGGATCCCACCTGGGATCGCTCGCCCTTCCCGCCGAAAGCCTGCCGTTGGTGAAGGACACCATCCGCTGGGAAATCGAATGCGGCAAGAAGCTCACGGCCGCCGATGTCGGCACGGCCGAAATGAAGCGCACCGAGCTCTACCATCGCGTCCGCCGTTTCATGGAGCGCTACGAGTTTTTCGTCTTGCCGGTGAATCAAGTGCCGCCGTTCGATGTCACGCAACACTATCCGGCGGAAATCGCCGGCGTCAAGATGCCAACGTATATCGATTGGATGAAGTCCTGCTACTACATCTCGCTCGTGGGCAATCCGGCGATTTCCGTGCCGTGCGGCTTCACGTCCGAAGGCCTGCCGGTCGGGATTCAAATCGTAGGCCGCCACCACGACGACTGGGGCGTTCTTCAGATGGCAGACGCGTTCGAGCAAGCCAGGAACATACCCAACTGCCCGCCGCCCATGCTGTAGGCGTGGTGGCGCGACCCTTATATTGGTAGATGTGAACCTGCGACATCCGCTGTTCTTGATGCTCGCTGGCCTTGTCGTTCTGCAAGGCGCCGAGTTGAAGCCCGCGACCGTGGCCGCCTTCGACCGCTATGTGAAGCTGACCGAAGAAGCCATGCTGGCGCGCTCGACGCCCGAGAATTTCCTGTGGCTCGACCAGCATCCCAAGGAAAAAACCATGGCCTGGATGAGCCAGAGCTTCGTCATACCGCAAGAAACCTTGGACCAGGGCGAAAAAATCGAGGTCCCCGACGGCTCCATTCAGCATTGGCTGGGAGTGACGTATCTGGAAATCGCCACGCTGGAGCGTGTTCGTGACATGCTGCTGAACTACGCCGACTACAAAACTTTCTTCAAGCAACAAGTCATCGAATCGAAGCTGGTGAAGCGCGAAGATCCGCGCTTCGACGCTTCCTTGCGCCTCCACAAGAAGCAAATCACGCAGATCGTTTTGAACGTCGACCTGAGTTCGGAATACAAAACGCTGGATCCCAAGCACGCGACTATCATGAGCCGGTCCACGCGCATCAGCGAAGCGCAGCACTCCGGCAAGAAAGATAAGGACGAAAAAGCCTCCGCCGAGAACCAGAACGGCTCTCTGTGGCGGCTGAATACGTATTGGCGGCTGGAGCAAGCCGACGTCGGCGTGTTTGTGGAACTGGAAACCATCTCGCTCTCGCGCGCCGCCGGCACTCTGCACCCCGGCCGCTATCTGAACGGTTTTCAGAGCTTTCCCCAGGAGTTGACCAATGCATTCATCGCGGGACTGGAGACAGCATTCCCGGCGCCGCACAAGTGATCAGACCAGGGTCCCTAACCGGCGGGACCACGGTTGCGGTATAGGTAACTGATATGGCCCACCCGATTCGTAATCACGGCGCCCCGCAGTGCAATCGCCGAGCTTTTCTTGCCGCCACGCTCGGAGCTGCCGCGCTTGCACCCGCCGCCGCCCAAACTACCCAGCAGCGGCCGGTCTCGCCGGACGCCACACCGCGCGATTGGTCCAACGCCCAGCCGGTCCGCTATCCCGACCCAGACGTCGTCGCGCTCGACAATCGCTTCCGCCGTTACATCGTCGGCAACACGGTGATCAAGCGCCTGTATACCGGTACGCTTTGGGCCGAGGGCCCGGCCTGGAACGGCGTGGGCCGCTATTTGGTGTGGAGCGACATTCCCAACAACGTGCAAATGCGCTGGCTCGAAGAAGACGGCCACGTGACCGTGTTCCGCAATCCCTCCGGATACAGCAACGGCAACACCTTCGATTACGAAGGCCGTCAGCTTTCCTGCGAGCACGGCGGCCGGCGCGTGGTCCGCTACGAACCGAACGGAACCGTCACGGTGATTGCCGACAAGTTCGAAGGCAAGCGCCTCAACTCGCCCAACGATATCGCGGTGCATCCCGACGGCAGCATCTGGTTCACCGACCCACCGTACGGAATCCTGGGGAGCTACGAAGGTTTCAAGGCCAACAAGGAACTAAAGGAAGCCGTCTATCGCGTGGATCCGAAGACCGGCCAGATGGACAAGCTGACCGATGAGATGAACGGTCCCAACGGCATCTGCTTCTCGCCGGATTACAAGAAGGTCTATATTGCCGACACGGGGAGCGGCCGCGAGACTCGCGTTTATGACGTGGATGGCAAAACGATTCGAAACGGCAAGCGCTTTATCCAACTGGATGTGCCGGGCAGCGGTGAGCCTGCCGCGGCCGACGGAATCCGCTGCGACACGGATGGAAATATCTGGGCTGGCGCGCGCCCCGGCGTGCAAATCATCAACTCGGGTGGCGAGCGCATCGGAATGATCCGGCTGCCGGAGAATTGCGCCAACATCTGCTTCGGCGGCGCCAAGCGCAACCGTCTGTTCATGGCGGCCAGCCAGTCGCTCTACACCGTGTATGTGCTGGCCACCGGCGCGCATATCGCATGAACGCGCCGTTCATTTCACGCCGCGGGTTTCTTGCTGGAAGCGCGGCGCTCCTCTCGGCCCCCGCTTTGGCCCAACGCGCGCCACAGCGTGTGGTGGTGATCATGTGCGATGGATTCGGCCTGGAATACATGCAGCAGAGCGACATGCCCACGCTCGCCAAATGGCGCCAGCACGGGCTGTTCGTCCGTGGGCGCGCGACCATGCCGTCAGTCACCAACACCAACAACGCCTCCATCTGTTGCGGAGTCTGGCCTGACCAGCACGGCATCACGGGCAATTCCTATTTTGACGAGCGCTCGGGCCGCGAAGAATATATGGAGACCGCCGACTTGTTGCTCGCGCCAACGCTGTTCCAGCGAGCCCAAGAAGCACGGCGTCAACTCGGCTCTGCTGTCATCCAAGAAAAAGACCACCACGCTGCTGCCGGCCGGCGCCGATCTGGTTCTCAGCCCCGAGGAGCCTCCCGCGGAATGGGTCCGAGCGGCTCGGGCCCGCGCCGGGAATCTACTCGCGCGAGATCAACTACTGGCTCATGCGAGCGGCCATCGACGTCCTGAAGAATCGGCGCGATCTCGGCTGCCTGTACGTCCACACCACCGACTACCCGATGCACACTTGGCCTCCCGAAGCGCCGGAATCGAAGCAGCATCTGGCGCGATTGGATCAATTCTTCGAGGAGGCAGCCGCGGCCGCACCCGACGCCGCGTTCCTGCTGACGGCCGACCATGGCATGAATCACAAATCGCTGTGCTGGGATCTGGAAAAAGTTTGCGCCCAGCACGGCGCGCCCATTCGCATCGCAATCTCGGTGGACCGCGACAAGTATCTCAAACACCATCGCGGCTACGGCGGGGTCGCGTGGGTCTATTGCAAATCGCCGAAAGATATTGATCCCGTCGCCAAAGTCCTGACCGGCCTGCAGGGCGTGGAAACCGTTCTGACGCGCGAGCAAGCGGTCCAGCGTTTTCATCTGATGGCCTCGCGCATCGGGGATTTGATCGTGCTCGGCGACCGCGATACAGTCTTCGGCGAATTGGACGCGCCTTCCGAGCCGCTTCCAGCCGAGTACCGCGCTCACGGATCTTTACACGAGATGGATGTGCCGCTGGTGGTTTATAACGCGCAAGAGAAACTGAAACCGGAGGAGTTCCAATACAACCGCGACCTCGCACGTTGGCTGTACACGAGCTAAGACAGTTTCGGCGGCGTCACGCCTGGGCGGAACGGCCCGTGATGGACTCGATCTGACGGATGTGATTCAGGTCGTGACCCGCCATGGTCTCGATCAAGACCTGAAACGTCATCTCGCCGCGCTCGGGATGGTTCAGCGGTTTCGCGAGTGCGCCCGGAATGACGGACCGGATCAACGCCAGGTTCCAGTTGCGCACCGCCGAGAAGACCGCCAGCGCGCCGGCGGCATCGAACGCGCGATATTGCGCGGCCCATTTTTCCTGGTCAAAGGGCTGGATCACGTGATGGTCCTCGGCCAGCGCCTGGCGCAATCGGAAAGCAAAAACTGTCTCGCAATCGGCCAGGTGACAGAGGATTTCGCGCGCGCACCATTTGCCGGGCGCTGGCGTTTTCTCGGCGCGCTCGCTGCCAAGAGTCTTCATGAGCGATTCGAGCCGCTCAGAGCTATCGGCGATCACTTCCAGCGCATTGCGTTGGCCTAAGTACGTGGCGTAGGGGTTCATTGAGACAAAGTAGCATGGCCTTTGACGAGCCGAGTGTGCCGGCTATCCGAAGCCGCAACTGTGCCGCCAGCCGGCCGTTGCCAGCCTATAGACTATGCGATTCTTCGATCTGGAAGGCCCGCTTGTTGCCCGCCGTCACCACGCGGCCGTGGAACTTCAGCTTGCCATTGATGGTCAGATCGATGAACCGGCCTAGGGGATAGTCAAACGTCACTACATCGTCTTCCTTGAGGTCCATCAGATCCATGACACTCAGCGTGGGACCCACCAGCCGGCCGTCCAGGTGAATTTGCGCCGGGCGGATCAACCGCATGATGCGGGCTTGTTCATCCTCGGTAGACTCGCTCTTGCGCACCGACCACTGCTGATCGAACTTGTGCCGGAGCATCTTGATGACGATGGAGGGAATGCCGATGTTCATCATCCCGCTGTTATCTCCGATTCGCACTTCGATGCTCACCGCCACGACGGCTTCGTTGGGCGCCAGAATACGCAGCAACTGCGGCTCGGTCTCATGCGCCATGATCGCGAATTCCAGTGGAGTTACAGCAGTGCCAGGCGCCTTTCAGATCCTGGAGGATGATGCGGAAAATCCCATCCATCACGCTCTGCTCGATCTCGGTGATTTCTCTCGCTACCTTGAGCGGCGCCTTCGCGCTTCCACCCAGCAGCATCTCGATGATGGGGAAAACCAGCGCCGGGTTTAGCTCCAGCACCGCGGCGCCTTCAAACGGCTTCATGCCGAGTGAAACCAGGCAGGTGGGCGACGGCAGACACTGCGAGAACTCGATGAAGGAAAGCTGTTCCACCGAAACCAGGTTGACGGCAACATAGGCGCGCAAGTAAGCCGACAGGCTGGACGCCAGGCTGCGGGAGAAATTTTCGTGCAGCAAATGGATCGCACGAAGTTGATCCTTGGCGATGCGGTCCGGCCGCCTGAAATCGTACGGCAGCGCTCGCTTGGCGGGATCGTCGTCCGCATCATCGCGGAGATTTCGGAATACTTTGTCGATTTCGTCTTGTGAGAGTACGCGGTCCATCTAAGAAGATGATCGGGCGCTTGGACCAACAGCTTTACTTCGGATCGCGCCCGAGCGGCCACTGATAGAATCGAGAGAGGTGCGTAACTTTCACGTCCAGAATTTTGGATGCAGGGCCTCGCAAGCCGACGGCGCGGCTCTCGAAGCCGCATTGTCGGCGGAGGGCTGGAACTCCGCGGCCGCGAACCAGGCCGATCTAGTGGTGTTAAATACCTGCACTGTCACGGCCTTGGCCGACGAAGACGTCCGCAAGGCGGTGCATCGGGTGCATCGCGAAAATCCCGCAGCGCGTATTCTCGTAACAGGCTGCTATGCGCAACGGGCGCCTGCCGAGCTGGCTGTACTACCAGGGGTCTACTGGGTGGTAGGGAATTCGCATAAGACGCAAATCCCGGAAATCATCCGTGAAAAGCATGCGCCCTACCACGGAGAGGTCGCCGTGGAAGCGCAAATTCGCGTGGGCGATATTTTCGAGCAGCGCGACTTTCTTTCCTCGCCGGTGGAGGATGCCGCGGGCGATCGCACGCGCCCGAACCTGAAGATCCAGGACGGCTGCAACAATCGCTGCTCGTTTTGTATTATTCCGTTCGTGCGGGGTCGGAGCCGGAGCGCGCCGGCTGAGCAGGTGATCGGGCAGGTGAGAAATCTTGCCGCACGCTATCGCGAAGTCGTGTTGAGCGGAATCAACCTCGGCCGCTGGGGCCGGGAAGCGAGCGCGATGCGTCTGGCCGATCTGCTGCGGCGTTTGCTCGATGAGACGGATATCGAGCGGCTGCGGCTCAGTTCGGTTGAGCCAATGGACTGGAGCGACGACTTGCTCGGCCTGGTGGCCGGATCGCCGCGCATCGCAAAACACGTGCACGCGCCGTTGCAGTCGGGCTCGGACCGCGTCTTGCGGCGCATGCATCGCAAGTATCGGCCCAGGCACTATGAGGATCGCATCCGCAAGGCCCGTGCCTGGATGCCGGACGCCGCCATCGGTGCGGACGTGATGACGGGATTTCCCGGCGAGACGGAGGCCGAGTTTGAAGAGAGCCGGGCGTTCATTGCGAGCCTGCCGTTCACCTATTTGCACGTGTTTACTTATTCCGAGCGTCCCGGCACGCCCGCGGCGGAGTCCGATGATCGCGTGCCGATGGAAGTGCGCAAGGAACGCAACCGGGTGCTGCGCGAATTGGCCGCGCGGAAGAATCTCGAATTCCGGCGCGCGATGGTGGGCCGCACGCTCTCGGTGGTGACTCTTACCGACGGCGCGCTCTCGGATAATTTCCTCAAAGTGGAGCTGGCCACGCCGCGCGAGCCGAATCAAATCGTGGATGTGAAGATCGGTTCCGTGAGCGCCGGCGGGCTGCGCGAACAGGGCGTCCTGACGATCCTAGATTAGATGACGCGGCGCAGCAGCGTGCTCACGCGCGGTCCTGGCAGTATGATTCCGGCCAGGTTCAGGGGGTCGGCATTGGAGACTGATGGCTGCTCGAGTGCCTCCGGATCGCTGCGGCGCACCGCGCGCAGCAGGTCCAGCGCTTCGGGCCGCGCGAATTGCTCGCCGCTAAAACCGGCGACAAAACGGCCGCCGCGGATTTCGCCTTGCGCCTCTTTGCGGCGCAGCACTGGTAGCAGGTCACGCCAGGGCGGGGCCAGCGATTCGCGCGCCAGCAGATCGCGAAACACTACTCCCCAACGCTGCAACAATTGATCGGCGAAAAACGCCGCGCGGGCTTCCAGGGCTCGGGCGCCGTGAGAATGCCGCACCAGCGCCCAGCGTCCGGCGGCGTGTCTTGGCCGGGCGTACTTGCCACGGCCTTCTCCGCGCCGGCGCTTGGGATCCACCAGCGCGCGCAAGTTCTCGAATCCGTCGGCGGTCACCAAGCCGGCTGCTACCAGTTCCCAGAGCCCGTCTTCCACTTCGCTTGCCAGGCGCCCAGTGGATCGGACCAGGTCGGCGAAGAACGACGCGCCGCGTTGCTCGAGCTGCGTCAACACCTCGCGGGCGGGATGCGAAAAGACCGGGGCCAGAGTGGAAGCTTCGGGCGGCGTAAGCCACTCGGCGCTCTCGCGCAGGAAAATCGCTATCGGCGCGGTCCGCGTGGGACGCACGCGGCGCGGTTCGGGATCTTCAAATGCCGGATGCGGCGACAAGCGCGCCCACATCACTTCGCCGGCCAGGCAGAGCTGATCCAGGAACTCGGGTTCATACCGCGCGATGCGTTGCGCCAGCACATCCGGCTCCCAGGCCGCGGCTGCGATCTCGTAGCCCTGAAGTTGCTTGACGATTTGCAGCGTCCCGTCGATTCCGTGCAGCCGGCTGCCTGGTATCAGGTGTTGCCACTGACAGAGGAAGCGCTGGAATTGGGCCGCCGTAACCGGCTCGATTTCGCGCCGCAGTTGACCCAAGGTCAGGCGGTGGATGCGCGCCAGAATGCGCCGATTGCACCATTCCGTCTGGTCCGGCGCCAGTTGCGGATGGAAGCGCCCGCGCATGACCTGGCCTTCCGTTTCAAGCTGCAGCAAGGCCTGCTCGATCGAATCGAGCGGCATGGCGAGCGTTTCCGACAGCGTGGCCGCGGTGACGGGTCCGAGCGACTCCATCCAGCCGCGCACCGCCGGCAGCGCTTCATCGCGCAGCGCGAATCGCTCCGTGGCTATCCAGAATTGTTTGCCGCCGCGCTCGAAGACACGGCCCCGGCCAGTGCTATCAAGTTCGGCAAAGAGCGCCTGCCATTGCTCCGCCGGCGGCAGCGCGATCAAAGTGAGCAGCGCGTCGTGCAGTTCGTCGGCGTTGCGGACGTCCGGCCAGGCTTCGGCGCTTACCTGCGCGATGGCCGCCGGATCGAGAATGCCCGCGCCTCCTGAAACGTCGCTGCGCAACGTCCGCCGCAGCTGCACCGCCCGCGCCCGCCGTTCCTCGAGCGGGGCGTCGTCCAGGTAAGCGTAGGGATTGGCGTTCAGAATCTCGTGCGAGAACTGCGACGGTTCGGCGGTATCGATCGCGATTTTCTGAATGGCTCCGGACTCGAAGCCTTCCAGGATCGCCTTCAGGCCTTCGATGTCCATGGCCTCATGCAGGCAATTGTCGATGGTTTCATTGACCAGAGGATGGTCGGGAATACGTGGTTCGCCGGTTAGATTTTCGGCGCAAGCGACCTGGTCGGGAAAAACGGAGGCCAGCAAGTCATCAGAACGCATCCTTTGGATGGGAGGCGGCACCTTGCGCCCGCCTTGGAAACGCAGGATGGCCAAAGCTCGCGACGCATTCCAGCGCCAGCGTGCGGCGAACATCGGGGCGTCCAGCAGGGCCTGCGTCAGAACATGCTCGACCGTTTGCGGCTTCAGGAATTCGAAAACCAGCGCGAGCGGAAAGGCGTGCTGCTCGGTGAGAGAAATGTTGATGCCGTTGTCGGTGGCGGCCGCCTGCAGCTCGAAATTGAAGGAACGGCAGAAGCGTTTCCGTAGCGCCAGTCCCCACGCTCGGTTGATGCGCGATCCGAACGGGGCGTGGATGACAAGCTGCATTCCGCCGCCCTCGTCGAAAAAGCGCTCGGCGACCACGGCGTGCTGGGTGGGCAAGGAATTCAGGCCGGCGACCCCCGATTGCACGTACGCGATGGCCTGTTTGGCGCCGGCTTCGTCCAGGCCGCATTCTACGGTCAAGAATCGAAGCGCATCGTCGGAATGCGCGACCATCTCTTCGCGAATCTTGGAGACTGCCTCGGAAAGCTCCAGCGTGCGGCCAGGCGCCTCGCCATTCCAGAACGGAACCGAGGGCGGCGCTCCATGGGCATCTTCCACTCGCACCCGGCCCGGCTCGACGCGCTTGATACGCCAGGAATTGGTGCCGAGTAGAAAGACATCGCCGGCCATGCTTTCAACGGCCCAATCCTCGTCCACCGTGCCAACGGTCTTTCCGTCCGGCTCGAGGACCACGTTGTAGTTGGCGTTGTCTGGGATGGCGCCGCCGGAGGTGATGGCGGCCAGTCGTGCGCCGCGCCGGCCCCGCACGCGCCCGTTCACTTGATCGCGGTGCAAATATGCGCCGGCGCGGCCGCGCTGCGTCGTGATCCCGTCCGACAACATGGCCACCACTTCGTCGAACTTGGACCGCGG
Source organism: Terriglobia bacterium (assembly GCA_963768095.1). Taxonomy (GTDB): domain Bacteria; phylum Acidobacteriota; class Terriglobia; order Bryobacterales; family Bryobacteraceae; genus Palsa-89. Next base: position 16,164 of record CAVYGT010000002.1, read on the forward strand.
CAAATTGCGATACGGATAGGCGCTTCGAACCAGCTCGAACAGGCGGTCCTCGCTCCAGTCGCACGCGGCCGTTTCCGCGACGATCTGCTGCGCCAGGATATCGAGCGGAGCGTCGGGAATTTCCAGCCGGTCCAGCTCGCCCGAGCGAATGGCTCGAACCAGGGCGGCGCACTCGATCAGCTCATCGCGCGTGGTGGCGAACAGGTGGCCTTCGGGCTTGGCTCCGATCCAGTGTCCGGACCGCCCCACCCGCTGGAGCGCGACCGCGATGGAGCGCGGCGATCCGATTTGGCAGACCAATTCCACCGAACCGATGTCGATGCCCAGCTCGAGCGATGCCGTCGCGACCACGGCCCGCAGTTCGCCGTTCTTCAAGCGAGCCTCGGCATTGAGCCGCAGCGCGCGCGAAAGACTGCCGTGATGCGGCAGCACGGCGTTCTTCTCCGAGGCGCTCGGCCAGTGCGTGCGCCACGCGCTCGGCTAACCGGCGCGTATTGACGAACACCAGCGTAGTGCGATGCGCCAGAATCAGCTGGGCCACGCGGTCGTAGATCTCGGCCCACATTTCGTTGCTCGCCACCGGGCCAAGCTCGTCTCGCGGGACCTCCACGGCCAACTCCATCTCGCGGCGATGCCCGACGTTGACGATGCGTGCGTCCGGCGCCAGGAATTGCGCGACCTCTTCGATCGGCTTGACCGTGGCGGACAAACCGATGCGTTGGGGCTTCTCGCCCGCGCCAACCAACGCGTCTAGTCGCGCCAATGAAAGAGCCAGATGCGAGCCGCGCTTATCATCGGCGACGGCGTGAATCTCGTCGACGATGACGGTCCGCACCGTTCGCAACATTTCGCGGGACCTGTCGGCCGTGAGCAGGATATACAACGACTCGGGCGTCGTCACCAGGATGTGCGGCCGATGCTTGCCCATCTGCTGCCGCTCGGAGGCCGGCGTGTCACCGGTTCGGACCGCGGTGCGGATCGGCGCTAGTTTGATGTCCTGCCTGGCCGCGAGCTCGGCGATCTCGGCCAGGGGAATCTCGAGGTTCTTGTGTATGTCGTTGCTCAACGCTTTTAGCGGGGAGACGTAGACGACCTCGGTTGCGTTGGGCAACTCGCCGCTACGCGCGGCCCGGACAAGCCGGTCCAGGCAAATCAAGAAAGCTGCCAGCGTCTTGCCCGAACCGGTGGGCGCTGAAATCAGTACGTTTCGGCCGGCGCGAATCTCAGGCCAGCCCAGCAATTGCGGCTCGGTGGCGCAGTCAAAGCGCATCGCGAACCACTCCGCGACTAGTGGATCGAAGGCGGAAAGGCTGCTTTTAAACTCTGGGGATGGGGACACCTTCTACTATTATTCCGCATGGTGTCGGGTTCGGTCGAGCAACAGGTTCGGTCGAGCTACGCTAGCGAATGATCTCGTTGGCCAGGATGCCGGAAGCCGCGAGTCTCGCGCGAGCGCGCCGCAGCGTGGTTTCGCCGTCATAGGGACCAATCAGGATGAGTCCGGTCTGATCCGTGGGCGTGGTTTCGAGATGAGCCTTGAAACCCCTGCTTTGGAGCTGTTGGAGAAACTTCAAATCCTGGGGCGTGCCGAGCGCCGTCACCTGGAGATAGTATTCCGCCATCAGGGGCAGCAAAACCGGCTGAAGCGCTTGAGCTGTCAAGGGCGATGACGAGGCGCCGGTTGAGGACGAGGCGGGGGCTGGCGTTGGGTACGCTGCGGCGGATGCCAGGGGCTCCGGGCCGGTGTGAGGGGCCTGCGCCACCAGAATGCGTTCTCCAACGTACCAGCCCGCCAGCGCCAATCCGATGGTCACCAGGCTGGCAAAGCCCACATACACGCCACGCGTCCGACGCGGCGCGAGAGCCTCGTCCTGGAAGCCATCGATCTCGGACATTTGAGCAACACTGGACATAGGGCCAAGGTGTTAAGACCGGCTAAGCGCTACGCCTTATGTATCGGGTGGTTCCGCTGAAAACAATAGGGGGCTGTTTATGTTTTGGGGATGAGCGCCGGTCGGCGCCCGGCGCGCTCAGTACAGGATCCGCGTCCGGATAGTTCCAGGCACCGACTCCAGCCTGCGCTTGAGCGCCAGCGACGCGCCCGGCTCTCGTGTTTCGACGTCGATCACCACGTAGCCGATCTTCGCATTGGTTTGCAGATATTGGCCCGCCACGTTGATGTGTTGCTCGGAAAAAACGGAATTGAGGGCCGAAAGCACCCCGGGCTGGTTGCGATGAATGTGCAACAGCCGGTGCTGGCCGGGGTGTTCCGGCAGCGACACCTCCGGAAAATTTACGGCGCTGAGCGTGGAACCGTTATTGCTGTATTTGATCAGCTTCTCGGCCACCTCGGTTCCGATGTTTTGCTGCGCTTCTTCGGTGCTTCCGCCCACGTGCGGCGTCAGCAACACGTTGTCCATGCCGCGCAACGGCGACGCAAATTCCTCGCCGGCGGTCTTGGGCTCAACCGGGAAGACGTCCATGCCGGCGCCGTCCAGGTGCTTGGATTGAAGCGCCTCTACCAGCGCGTCGATGTCCACCACGGTCCCACGCGAGGCGTTGATCAGGTGCGCGCCTGCCTTCATGCGCGCCAGTTGGTCCCGGCCCATCATGCGATGCGTTTGCGGCGTTTCCGGCACGTGCAATGTCACCACGTCGGCGGCTTCCAGCAGGTCATCGAGCGAATGCGCGGCGCGCGCGTTGCCCAGCGCCAGCTTGGTCTCGATGTCGTAGTAGATCACCTGCATCCCCAGAGATTCGGCCAGCACTCCCACCTGCGTGCCGATGTGGCCGTATCCCACGATTCCCAGGATTTTGCCGCGCGCTTCATAGGATCCGGCCGCCGTTTTCGCCCAGCCGCCGCGATGCGCCAGCGCGTTGCGGGCCGGTATTCCGCGCAACAGCAGGATGGTTTCGGCCAGCACCAGCTCGGCCACGCTGCGCGTATTGGAAAAAGGCGCGTTGAAGACCGCAATGCCGCGTTCTTGGGCGGCGTCCAGGTCCACTTGATTGGTGCCGATGCAGAAGCAACCCACGGCGATCAGTCGCGGGGCTTGTTCGAATATCTTGCGCGTCAGATGCGTGGACGAGCGGATGCCCACCATGTAGGCGTCCCGAAGGGAGGCCAACGAGCTTGGGTTCGGCGAGCGACTTGGGATAGTGTTCGATCTCGGTATAGCCATCGCGCCGAAAGGCTTCCAGCGCGCTGGCATGGATTCCTTCCAGCAGGACGATCTTGATTTTTTTCTTATCGAGAGATGTCTCGCGTTTTGCAGCCATCTCCTCAATGATAAGTGCCGGGCGGGCTGCGCGCGGCGAGCCGTCACCAAATGCGCGCCGCGCGGGACGTTATCCCGCGCGATCCGGCGTTTGCTGGGCGCCCGGCTAATGGCTCAAGCGCAGGATCTGCGACGAAATCCTAAGGAATGCCTCCCCGAGGTTGGCGGCATTCGGCGAATAGATGAAAGTCCCCTGCGGCTGGCTGCTAAATGTCGCACAGTTCACCGCGGAGGCGCACGCCACGTAGGTTGACGGGTTGTTAAATTCGTCGGCGTTGGGGTCATTGGCCATGCGCTGCAGCAGCACTGGATCGGGCGGGCCAAGCACTGAGTTTCCGCCTAAGCCGATGGCGAAAACGGTGGCCGGAATGGTGCCGTTGGTGCGCGCCTGGTAAGCCGAATCGTTGGTCGCGTTCATGACAGCGTTGTGGTAATTCGACCAATTCGCTGGGCTGGCGCCGCTTTGGGTAACATGCCCTTGCCCGTCCGTGGTGACGGCGAGGTAGCTGTAGGAAGAGGGATTCAGGTGGTTGCCCATGATGTCGGTGGCCGGCCACCAGGCGATGTCGTTCGGATTGGTTGTGTAGTAGCCGCTCGACAAGAAGTTGCAACCGTTGGAGGCCGGAGAATTCGTGGTGGTGAAGAGGGAGGGAGAGCTGGTGCCGGTGACGCTGTTGAAAGGATAGCTGGCACTACCGGTGGACTCGCTCTGACCGTAGGTGGTCCAGTAGTTGATCATGTTCCAGAAGTGATTGCTACCGCCAGGGTCTTCAGACGATACCGTACCGATCATGCCGGCCGGAATGTTCGCAAAGTACGGATGGGTTGTCCCAAACGGAGCTAAGTTCAGGAACAGGCCTTGAGTCCAGTTTGGAATGGACCCTGCGGTTGAACCCGCCGCCGGGACTTCGTCTTTCCGGCAGTATCTTTGCAACCGCTAGTATTGGTCAAACCGGCCACGCTGTGGGTGGAATCGTAGAAGTTCATGGCCAGGGTGTTGGGCAAACCGTCGGTTTCCAGCAGAATCACGTTCAGCGCGCCCGGCAGATTGGTTTCATAGAGGAGCTGATAGGCCATCGACATGGCTTCGGCTGTGCTGGTTCCACCTCCGCACGAGATGTTGTCGATGTCCCCGCTAGCGCTGCCGGAATCGTTGGTATAGCCGAGCGTGCTCTGGAAAGTCTGGGTGGGGGCGGAATGGATATAAGTGTTGTCCGAGAAGGAGATCAGGCCAATGTAGTCTCGGTTCTCCGCAAACTGTCCAGTGAAGTTTTTCGCCGCGGTGACCATGCTGCCGCACGGTGAGACGCTGGCGCCGGTACAAGGCGATGAAACGCCTTTACACATGGAACCAGACCGGTCCAGAACCATCATCGCCACTACGTCGCGGCGCGATGCGAAGCCCTGCGCGGTGATAGTGGTGGAGTTGAGATTGAACCAGCGCATGAACCAGGTCGGAACGGTGGTAATGGCGGTAACGTTTACATCGCGGAGGTTGGAGTTGTTAGGATCGTCTTGGACCAGAACATGCGTATCGCTGGTGTCCATTTGCGTGTTCGTGGTCGACCAACTGCCGGCCGGAAAGTTGGCGTAGAACCAGTTCACCGCGTTTTGCTTGGCGGTGGTTTTCTGAGCATTCGTGGTCTGGCCCAGGTTCAAGGCTCGCGCCGCCGCCAGCGAGGCCCCGTCCACCGCCGCCTGAAGACGCGATTTGGCCGAATACAAGATTCCCACATCGATGACCAAGCCGACCATCGGCACGATCATCACCAGTCCGATAATACCCAGGTACATCGTAATGCCGCGTTGTGACCGTTTGCGTTGAATACTCGCCATAAGTCGCTCCTAAAAGAAATAGCGTGCGTAAACGCCATTGCCGGACAGGCTGCCTACGCTCAAGTCCGGAGATTGAAAATAGCCCTCGACGATATACACCACCTGGCCATCCGAGAGCGCCTGCTGGCCGTTGTTGGTGGTCTGCCACATACTCTGCATGGCCGCTTCCGCGGCGCTCCCCAGCTTGGCGTGCGAGTCGGTTATGTAGTTGGACACGATTCCCGCCGTGTTTATGGTTGCGCCGCTGGGCGTGCCCAGCGACACCGTGCCGGAATTGGCCAACGTCCCGTTGCCGAACTGGATTTGCTGGGTGTAGACGAAGTTGTCGTGGTTGGTGCAGTTACCCGCGCCAACCGCCACGCAATTCGGCGATGTGGTGGACCCGATGTACATAATCTGAGTTACCGTGATCAGGCCGTTTCCGCTGTTGCTCGTATTGGCTTGTTTGTTGCCCGAAAACGACGATCCGATTTGCAGAGTCAGGCCCTGCGCCAGGCGCTGGGCCTCTTGCTGCATCGAGTACGTCGAAAAATCCGCGCCATGGATGTACATGTCGGTCAGATCGCGGACCACCTGGTTGGCCTGAATGCTGCGAATCAAGTTCATGCCCACCACGAATGTGCCTAAAAACATGGGGATCAAAACGATCGCAACCAGGCCGAACTCGACGATCTCCTGCCCGCTTTGCGTTTTCTTTCTGCGTTCTGTTGCCATGGGCATCCTCCCTAAATGGCTCTACCGCGTCACTGAATTCTGTCCGGCCGGATAACCGCCCAAGATGTCGGATGAATAGATATTCAAAGTAATGGGTGTAGTATTCCGGAGTGCACCGACAAAAGAACCACTGATGGGCGCCATCCAGGCCCAGGAGATGTTTTGGACCGAAACCTCCACCAAATTGCCTGGAACGTTGCCGCCGCTGGCGAACGCAATGGGCGAGGTGAGATTGCCAGGCGCGTAATAGTTCACAAAGATGTGTTGCGGAACGTCCGCCGAGGTTACCATGTTGAGCGCATACTGCTGGACTATGGATTCCACCGAGGCGTCCTGTCCCAAACCGGTCTTGGTCTGGAATGTGATGGCGTAGCGGCAGCCTTCCCGCACCGCGTTTTGCAACGTGGCCCAGCGAAACAGAACTAAGCCGAAATCGAGGAAAGCGAAGATCAGCGCGAAGGTCGGCAAGATGGTCAAGCTCATCTCGACGAGGATTTGTCCTGAGCGCCGCCGATTGCGGAGCCGAGTGGCTTTTTGTTGGGTTTGTTCTTCTGTGTCCGGCATTTCTAAACACCTGGGTGGAGCTCACGCATCTCGTCGTGCCTGCCACACCGGGTGTCTTATCGACGGGCGCTGAGTTTTCCTTTAGGCCAGAACGTAAAGTATTGTAAATTCGTGTGGTTAAATGGAGTTTCCGGCGCTGATCCCGCCCAAAACGTCGAAACCGTTCCTCGTGCTACCTGCAGCGATCCGGTCAGTCAACCGTTGTAAAGTGAGCTGATGACAAGCAGTTCGGGCGAGCAGCATGGATGAAATCCTGCGTAACCTGCGCCCCGGGGCCCGTGTGCTCGATCTCGGCTCTTTAACTGGGAGCTTTAGCGCCAATTGTTGTCCTAGCGCCCGTGTGGTGCGGCTGGACTTAGAAACCCCGGCGCGCGGTTCCCCGGATGGCTTCGTTCAAGCCGATGCCGCGCGCCTGCCGTTTCCGGACGCCTGCTTTGACGCCATAATCGCCAACCACAGCCTGGAACACATTAGCCACCTGGCTGCGGCGCTCCGCGAGATCGGGCGAGTGGTTCGTTCCGATGGCAGCTTATACGTCGCGGTTCCCGATGCATCTACTTTTTCCGACCATTTGTATCGCTGGCTCTGCCGGGGCGGTGGACATATCAATCCATTTCGCTCCGCCGATGCACTCGCGGCTGAGATCACCCGAGTCACCGGCCTTACGCCGGCCGGGAGCCGCGCGCTGCACTCGTCTTTCGAATACCTGAACCGGTATCGTTTCCCTCCACGGGCGCCGCGCCGTCTATGGCTGGTTGGCAATGGAAACCGGGGCTTCATCCTGGTCTTGAGCTATGCCGCGCGCCACATCGATCGCGTTTTCCACACGCGCCTGAGCGCCTATGGATGGGCGCTATACTTTGGCAACATCGGCGAAGCCATAGAACCGGCGCCCTGGAGCAACGTTTGCGTGGGGTGCGGATCGGGTTTCCCCGCCGCCTGGCTGCTGGCCTGCAACCTAGTGCGCCGCCGTCTTATGGTGTTTCCGTCCTATCAATGCCCGAGCTGTAACGCCTGGAACTTGTTCACGCCGGACTCTCAACTCCGGCGGACTCCGGGCGGCGGTGTATAGTCATCAATATGAGCGAGCGCCATGAACATCAGGCCGTCCCATCCGATCCGGCTCTGCGCGTCAAGGCGCTGGAGTCGCTGCTGGTGGAGAAAGGCATCGTCGATCCGGCCGCGCTGGATGCTCTCATCGATACTTACCAGCACAAGGTTGGTCCGCAGAATGGCGCGGGCGTCGTGGCGCGGGCCTGGGTGGATCCCTCTTACAAACAGCGCTTGCTTCACGACGCTACTTCCGCCATCGCGGAGCTGGGCTACGGCGGACGGCAGGGCGAGCACATGGTGGTTGTCGAGAACACGCCGGCCATCCACAACCTGGTGGTTTGCACGTTGTGCTCCTGCTATCCGTGGTCGGTGCTGGGGCTGCCGCCGGTGTGGTACAAGTCGGCGCCTTACCGCTCGCGCGCGGTGATCGATCCGCGCGGCGTGTTGCGCGAGTTCGGGGTGGAACTGGGCGAAGAGGTCGAGGTGCGCGTTTGGGACAGCACGGCCGAGCTGCGCTACCTGGTGCTGCCGGAGCGGCCCGCCGGCACGCAAGATTTGAGCGAGGACGATCTGGCTGCGCTGGTGACGCGCGACGCGATGATCGGTGTCGCCAAAGTAGCGGCGCCGCGGAGGGCTCGGGCATGAACGGCGTGCATGATATGGGCGGCATGCAGGGCATGGGGCCGGTTGAGGCCGAGCAGAATGAGCCGGTGTTCCATGCGCCGTGGGAAGCCCGATCGCTGGCGCTGAATCTCGCGGCCTCGGCGTGGGGGAAATGGAATATTGACGCGAGCCGTCACCAGATTGAATTAATTCCCGCGGCTGAATATCTGCGCATGAGTTACTACGAGAAATGGACGGCGCGGCTGGAGGAGCTGTTGGTTAGAGCCGGTTTGGTAACGCGCGAGGAGATCGCTAGCGGCCGGCCAGCGCCGGGATCGAAAAAGGCCAGTCCGCCACTCACGGCCGACAAGGTTCCGTCGGTGCTGCGTACGGGCGCTCTGGCGTCGCGGGATGTTGCCGTGCCAGCGCGGTTTCAAGCTGGACAGCGAGTGCGCGCGCGCAACATTCATCCAAACGGTCACACGCGCCTGCCACGCTATGCGCGCGGCCACGCAGGAACGGTCGACCGCGACCATGGCGTTTACGTGTTTCCCGATACCAACGCGCATTTTCTCGGCGAAAAGCCGCAGCACGTCTATTCAGTCCGGTTCGCGGCGCGCGAATTGTGGGGCGATCAGGCTTCGGCGCGCGATTCCGTCTACATCGATCTGTGGGACGACTATCTTGAGCCAGCCTGAATCGAGCCCCGAGCGTCTGGCCGCACTCCCGCGCCTGCCGCGTGACAGGGGCGGTCCCGTTTTTGCCGAACCGTGGGAGGCGCAGGCGTTCGCGCTGGCGGTGAAGCTTTCTGAAGAAGGTTACTTCACCTGGAAAGAGTGGGCCGCCGCGCTGGCCGGCGAGCTCCAGCAGGCTGCCGATCGAGGCGAACCCGATGACGGCTCGCGCTACTACCAGCATTGGCTCGCGGCGCTGGAGCGCCTGGTCCTGGCCAAAGGCTTGACGGACGCGCCCGCGATGCTGGAGCGCAAAGAGGCCTGGGCCGACGCCTACCGTCACACTCCGCACGGCAAACCCGTCGAACTGAAGGGGCGTTAGGCCCCGCGCACGAAATACGGAGGCAATGTGAGCACTGCATTCGATGCGATTATCATCGGTACGGGCCAGGCCGGGCCCCCTCTGGCCGACCGCTTGACCAAAGCTGGAATGAAGGTCGCGGTAATCGAGCGCGGCCTCTTCGGGGGAACGTGCGTCAATACCGGATGCATTCCGACCAAGACCATGGTGGCTAGCGCCTACGCGGCTCACCTGGCGCGCCGCGCGGGCGATTACGGAGTGCTCGACGGCGCCGTCAGCATGGACATGCAGAAGGTCAAAGCGCGCAAGGACCAGGTTTCCGGCGCGTCCAGAGACGGCGTCGAATCCTGGCTGAAAAACATGGACAACTGCACGGTCTACCAGGGGCAGGGCCGGTTTGAAGGGCCGCACGAGGTGAGTGTCGGGGACGTCAGGCTGACGGCCGAGCGAATTTTCATCAACGTCGGCGGCCGCGCCACGATCCCGGAAATGCCGGGCCTGGGCGAGGTCCCCTATCTGACCAATAGCTCGATGATGAACGTGGATTTTCTCCCGCGTCATCTGGTGATCGTAGGCGGAAGCTACATCGGACTGGAATTCGGGCAAATGTTCCGGCGGTTTGGAAGCGAGGTGAGCATTATTGAAATGGGGTCCAGGCTTATCCCGCGCGAGGATGAAGACGTTTCGGCCGCGATTCACGACATTTTGAAAAACGAAGGAATAAACGTTCATTTGAATGCGACCTGCACGCGGATCGAGAAACGGGGCGACGACATTGTTGCGACGGCCGACTGCGCCGGGCCGGCAACCGAGATTCACGGCTCACACGTTTTGATGGCCACCGGGCGCCGGCCGAACACTGATGATCTAGGTCTCGATAAAGCAGGCATCCAGGCCGATGCTCGCGGCTACATCCGCGTCGACGATCAGCTTCGCACCAATGTTCCCGGCGTATGGGCGCTGGGCGACTGCAATGGCCAGGGCGGGTTCACGCACACCTCTTACAACGACTTCGAAATTGTCGCGGCCAACCTCCTGGATAACGATCCACGGCGCGTGAGCGATCGCATTCGGACCTACGCGTTGTTCATCGATCCGCCGCTCGGCCGGGCCGGAATGACGGAAGCTGAGGTGCGAAAATCCGGCCGGAAAGCTCTAATTGGCAAGCGGCCCATGACCAAAGTGGGGCGCGCCGTGGAAAAAGGCGAGACGCAGGGATTCATGAAGATTTTAGTCGACGCCGAGACGCGCGAAATCTTGGGTGCATCTTTGCTCGGGACCGGCTGCGATGAAGTGATCCATTCCATTCTGGACGTGATGTATGCGCGCGCACCGTACACCGTGATCCAACGCGCGATGCACATTCATCCCACCGTGTCGGAACTGGTGCCGACGATGTTGGGAGAGCTTCAGCCACTGAACGCATGACTGCGTGGCCCGCGGCTGTTACTCGAAATGTATACCGCGCACCACGCCGTCAATGCCGGGCTGATTCGGACCGGCTGGATCGTATTCGACTCTTACTTGTAGCGGCTTCTGCGGCCCGCAAGTCAGGTCCACGGTCTCGCCGCTCTTTCCGTTGACCAGAAGCTTGGCCGGGTCCTCGATAAGCAGCACCTTTTTGCCTTCCGCCGTCTCAAGCACGACTCTGGCTTGTGCGGCACATTGCAGTTCGGCAAAATTGCCCGTGAAGGCCGGTCTGCGCACGATGGTTCGCACCGGTTCCGCTTCCGCGGACCGATGAGCCAAGGTCGGCCTGGCATCGGAATCCTGGAATGCGGGCGCGGCCGGGATGGGTGTGCCCGCTCTCGGATGAGTTCCAGCGATGAAACTTAAGATTTGATCGGCACGGTCACGATCCGCGGCGTTGGTTGAAACCGTCTTCAGTTGATTCGCCGCGGCGGCGGCCTGGTTCAAATCGCCCGCATCCAGATTTGCGTACGCGATCAAAGCCAGCAGCCGCGGCGCATTTTCGGGCGTAACCTTCTTAACCGGAGCCAGAGTCTGGAGCGCGTCTTTGGCGGCATGCGACCGCAGTTGGGAGGATGCCAGCGCCATGCGGACCTCCAGGCGGTCGGGCTGCAACTTCAACAGTTCTCCGAATACCTGGGCCGACCTGGCCGGATCCGCGGGCTCGATCATCCGCCCGTAGTCCCAGAGCAGCCGCGAACTCCGGTCGCCCAAATCGAAGGCCTTGCCGAAGTTCGTGCGCGCTTGTTCGATGTTCCGCTGGCGCCACTCCAGATCGGCCAGATCGACGTACGGTTCGGATCGCTTAGGATTTTCAGCGATGAGTTGCTCCAGGACCTTGCGCGTCGCATCTGGCCCGCCGTTGCGCCCGCCGATTTCGGCCAGCAGGAGTTTCACGTCAAACTGGTCGGCAGTCTCGGCGTGCAAGTCGTCTCTCACCTTCTCCAGCTTGGCGGGAATCAGTGCGCCTTGGAAGCGTCCGCCGTGCAGATACGTGACCAGGCCCATTTCGACCTCATGAAACGGTTTGCCGTAGGTCTTTTCGAGCGCGTCGGCCGAGAGCGCGCCGTCGGAAATGGACTGCATGACCTGCGGAAATTTCGCGCGATATTCCGGGCTCAGTGAGAGCATGTGGGTCAATGCCCAACCTTCGTTGTAGAGACTTCCCGCTTTATTCTTTTCGTTGTAATACGGTGAATCGTGTCCGGCGGCCATGATGACCGCCAGTGGCGTCCATTTTTCTTGCAGCAGCGCTTGAAAGCGGCCGGGCACCAGCGATCCGACCAGAATCTTGTCTCCCATGGGCCGGATGGTCGAGTACAGTTCGGCCAGGCCTTCGTTCAGCCAGGGCGGAAAGTTGAGATTGGAATGCCGCACCACCAAATGGACATATTCGTGAGTTGCGATGGGGAAGGTCTCCGCGCCCGTGTGACTCATCACGATGTACTCGTGCCGCGCGGTCTCATGATAAAAAGCGATGGCAAATTCGTTCGGCCGGTACGGCTGGTACTCTTTTTCGGAGCTGAACGCCACAATTCGAACGGGGCCCGTCTCTTCCAGAGGATGTGGCAAATTCTGAGAGAAGAAGCTCCGGACTTGCTCAAAATAGCGCAGAGTATCAAGCGCGCTGCGCTCGCCCGCTGACGTGTACATTTCGAAATGCGGCGTGGCGATCTTGATCCAACGCGTTTCGGCCGTCAGTAAACCGGCGAAAATAAATACACAGGCTCCCCGCGTCACCCAACTTAGCATTGCGTCATTATAGAACAGAATTAATCAGTAAAGAGCAGCCGCGCGGCCGACTTATTAACTGGAACGGTTGGCGCCAGAAACGGCGACCGTGCGCCCGGTGCGCAGTTTCGACTGCACGTGCCATTCAGCTGCCACGCTCTCGGCGCATTGCAGGAACTGCCGGGCGTTATTGGAAAGATACCGGCCCGGCCGCCAGGTTGCGACTACCGTGCGCCGCGGTGTGGGCGCTTGAATCCGGACCATCGCAGTATTTTGGCCCGCCGGGTGACGCAATACCATTGCGGGCAGCAGCGTGACGCCAAGATTCGAAGCCACCAGGTACTGGATGGTCTCGGCTTGCTCGCTTTCAAAAGCTACTTCCGGCTCAAATCCGGCATTCCGGCAAAACTGCAGAATCGTTTCTCGGGTATTGTGGCCGGGAGTTTTATAGAGGATGAATTTCTCGCGCTTCAGGCGCGCGATGGGCACGCTTGCGTGCCGGCTCAGCGGATGCTGCAACGACACCGCCAGACAGAACTCTTCGGTGAACAGCGTGAGCGGCTTGAGGCCGGTGGAACGCAGCGGGCGAAGCGCGATGCTCAAGTCGATCTCGCCGCTGTGCAGCAGGGCCGTCAGCATCGGCGTGGTGCTTTCCTCGCGCAGTAGCACCGTGACTTGAGGGAAGCGGGACTTGAACTCCTTAAATACCGCTGGCAGGAAATGGGCGGCGATGGTCGGAATCACTCCGATCCGCACCACGCCTAACGTTCCGCCCTGGACCTCGGCCATGCGGAGCCGCGCTTCGGCCGTATCGGCCAGGATCTTTTCGGCGTAAGGAAGCAGAATCTCGCCGGCCGGAGTGAGCAGGACCTGCCGGCCGGAGCGCTCCAATAGCCGCACGCCGAGATCGGCCTCCAGCCGTTGCACATGCACCGTGAGCGCGGGCTGCGTTTTGCCCAAACTATCGGCCGCGCGCGCAAAGTGCCGCCGGCGGGCGACCGCGCGAAAGCATTCCAGTTGAGTGACGGTCATGTTTTAACAAAAGATTATCAGAAAAATACACTTTGATGATTGATCGCAGTAAGTGAATTGGCTTAGGATTGGCCAGATAGCTTGGAGCCCCGGCAGGCCGATTCCGGCCCCACTCGACTATGGCGGGGCGGCTGCCAGCACGGCGTGACAAAACGGCGGAAAATGATATACCAGGAGTCAGTCGAAAGGAAACTTGCGATGCAAAACAAACCGCTCTTCGCTAGTGGCTTGACCGCGGCTTTGCTGCTCTGCCTGGGAGCAGGCCAGGCGCAGGACCCGGCCGCGCGCGCGCCACGTCCCACCGAACCCACCCACATCCGCCATTCCGAGGTCGGTTGGCGGCTGGCGCCTTCCGAACAACAGTACTCCGCCATCGACGGCGACCACCTGAAACAATACGTGGAAGAGCTGTGCGCCATTTCGCGGCGCTATCGCGACGCGGGCCATCAGTTCTGGGGACGCATCACCGGTACGGATGCGGACGCCGAAAATGCCCAATGGATGCTCGCCAAGTTCCGGCAAATCGGCCTGACCGACGTGCACGAGCAGACCCTCGATCTTCCGCCGCAGTGGATGCCTCAGTCCTGGAGCGTGGTGGCGTCCGCGAGCGGAAAGACCCTTCAGCTCGATACGGCGCAGCCAACCTACCTCGCCGTCGGCACGCCGGCGGAGGGGCTGAATCTCGAGGCAGTGTATGTCGGACTCGCCAGCGACGCGGACCTGACGCTCTCGCACGACGTCAAAGGCAAAGCCGTGTTCTTCTTCAGCAACGATCTGGCATCACGCCACGCCCCCATCATGGACAACGCCATCAAGCGCATTGGCGAGCGCGGGGCCGCCGCCATTTTCGTCATCCAGGGCCTGCCCGGCAATGAAAAAACGCAGTTCTACCCGGTCAACAGCCCCGTTCCCACCTTTTCGCTGGGCCAGAAGGATGGCCTGGCCATGCGCGACCTGATCGCGCAGGCGGGTGCAGGCGAAACGCACGTCAAGGTGGTTCTGCACGTAGAACGCGTCCCGAATCTCAAGAGCGGAACGGTTTGGGGAACGCTGCCCGGCATGACGGACGAAAACGATGTGGTGGTGGCGCATCGCGACGGCTGGTTTGAAGGCGCCAATGATAACGCCGCGGGCGTGGCCACCTTGATCGGGATGGCCGAATACTTCGCCAAGATTCCCAAAGAGCAGCGACGCCGCACCATTATCTTCGCCGGCACGAATGGCCATCACGACAATGGCGCCGAAAGCGGAGTATGGTTCATGCAACACCCGGAATTTTTCGCCAAAACCGCGGTGCTCTTCAATGCCGAACACACCGGGGGCTTCGACAGCGCGCCCACGGGTCCGCAACTGTCCAATGCGCCCGCGGCCTATCGCTGGTACGGGACCGGCCAGCGGCTGGCCGACATTGTGGTCAACGCCATGGATGCTTTCGGCGTCCCCAGCTTCCCGCAATCATCGCCGTCGCCTCCTGGAGAAATTGGACGCTATTATCACCTGGCTCCTTCGGTTGAGATCATCAACAGCGGCTTCGTTTGGCATTCCGACAAAGAGACGCCGGAGACGATCTCGGCGAGCGGTCTGGCGGCCGTCACTCGGACCTATGCCAAGATCATCGTCGACACGAACGCCCTGGATCTGAAAGATCTGCGAACTCCGCAGATGCCGAGGTGACCCATGCCGTCGTCACGCAGGCGGTTTATTGAAACTGCGATCTCGGCCTCCACGCTCGGTGTTCTGGGACAACGGGCGCTGCTGCCCATCGCCGCGGGCGCGAAGACGGAAGGCTATCGCTCGAATCTGCTTCCCTCGCAAAAAGAAGTTTGGGACTGGCAGGTCTGGATGGCCAAGCTTGGTCCCAAGTACACCGGCAACGCGGCGCATACTACCTATGTGGAATTCCTCGCGACCGAACTTCAAAAGGCCAAGCTCGACGTCGCGCGCGAACATTATACGTTCCCGCGCTGGGACGCGCGCCGTTGGGAGATCACGATTGCCCCAGCATCGGGCGCGAGTTTCAAGGCGCCGGTCACATCCTACTTCCCCTACTCCGGCCAGACTCCGGCGCCAGGCGTAACGGGCGAGCTCGTCTACGCCGGTCATGGCCCTTCGTTCAACCTGAGCGGGCTTCAGGGCAAGATCGCGTTGATTGATTTTTCAACCAACGTTCGCAAGTGGGCCGAGATGTACAAGCCGTGGGGCATCTATCCAAACGATGCGCATTTTCCAGCCGAGTTCCGCCCTGCGCGCGGCGGCGTCAATGACCTGACCCAGTTTCAGAAGGCGGGCGCGGTTGGCGTGATCCTGGCCTGGACGGACATTTCCGACGCCAACGCGGCCGACCAATACACGCCGTTTTCCCGGCCTCCGCAAGGCATCCCCGGCCTGTATGTCGGCCGCGACACCGGCGCGAAGCTGAAATCTCTGGCGGCGAGCGGCGCCAAGGCTACGGTGGTGCTGGAAGCCGACACCCATCCCGATACGCCGACCGACACATTGATGGCGACGCTTCCGGGAACCACTTCGGACGAAGTCATCATCGTAAACACGCACACCGACGGCCCCAATGCCACCGAAGAGAACGGCGGCCTGGGAGTCCTGGCGCTGGCAAAATATTTTGCGAAGGTTCCGAAAGCGGAACGCAAACGCACCCTGGTCTTTCCTTTGACCACCGGCCATTTCGCCGGACCCTGGGTGCCATCCATGCGCGGGATCATTCAGAAATATCCCGACGTGATCAAGAAAGCTGTAGCTGCGCTCACGGTGGAACATCTGGGCTGCAAGGAATGGGCCGATGACGCGAGCCTGCACTACAAGCCGACGGGCGAAAACGAGTGGGCCGTGGCCATCACTGAATATGGGTCCACCGGCCGCATTCTGGTGGACGCGCTGCAAGGGAGCGGCGACCGTCAAACGGCCGTAGTCAATCCAGTGCACGGTGGCTGGCTCGGCGAGGGCGGCGGATTGGCGCGCGCCGGCGTGCCCACCATCGGCTACATCCCGCAGCCGAACTATCTGCTGGCCGGTCCCGCCAACGGTTGTATCGAAAAGCTGAGCGCGGAGCGGTTGCATGCGGAAATCGAAGTGTTCGCCAAGGTCATCCATGCCATGGACTCCATGACCGCAGCGGATCTTAAAGCCAAATCTTAGCGAGAAAGGAAGAATTCAAGATGACAAGCCGACGTTCATTTCTCACGGCGCTCGGAGCCGGGTACGCGATGGCGAATAACACTTGGGCGCAGTCGCAGCGTGCTGCACGCACCGCGAACGCCACGCGCAACACCGAACTGTTTTTCACCGCCGACACGCAATACGGCAAAATCCAGGGCATGGCGAACAGCGGAATCAAGGAATTCAAAGGTGTTCCCTATGGCGCTTCGACGGCCGGCAAGAATCGTTACATGCCGCCGCAAAAGCACGCCGGCTGGACGGGCGTGCGGGAGTGCCTCGCATACGGCCAGATCTCGCCGCAAACCATCTCACCGCCCACCAGCGACTACAGCCAGTTGATCCAGTGGGACCTGCACTACGGCACCGGCATGGGCGAGGACGTGTTGACGTTGAACGTCTGGACTCCCGGCGTCAAGGACGGCGGCAAGCGCGCCGTGCTGGTCTCGTTCCACGGCGGTGGATTTGCCACCGGCTCCGGCAACGGCCCGCAGTACGACGGGACGCAACTCGCGCGCCTGGGCGATGTGGTGGTGGTCAACGTGAATCACCGGCTGGCGAGCCTGGGCTATCTGCACCTGGCCGATCTCGGGGCTCCGCCGGAATTCGCGCACGCGGGCGTGGTCGGAATGATGGACCTGGTCGCGTCGCTTGAATGGGTGCGCGACAATATCGAGAATTTCGGCGGTGACCCGCGGAAGGTCATGATTTTCGGCCAATCCGGCGGCGGCGCCAAGACTTCCACCATGCTGGCCATTCCTTCCGCCAAGGGCCTGTTTCATGCCGCCGGCATTCAGAGCGGATCCACCATTCGCTCGCTCGATCGCGAGCGCGGCACCAAATCGGCGGAATTGCTGCTCGCTAAACTCGGCATTTCGAAAAGCGATATCCCTGCCATCCAGAAGGTCTCGTGGCAGCAGATTCTGGAGGCGCAAGTCGCGCTCGGAGCTGAGGCGCCGTTCACGCCGGTGGTAGATGGCACCATTCTGCCGCACCATCCTTTCGATCCCACCGCGCCGCCGGAATCAGCCACGGTTCCGATTATCATTTCGAATACACTCGAAGATGCCGCGCTCCGCTTAACCAACTTCGACCTGACCGAAGAAGGCCTGCGCACCATGATGAACCAGCGCTACGGCCCCAAAGCCGAGGAGATGCTCGCGCTGTATCGCAATCGCTATCCCGACAAATCGCCGTTCTTGATTCAAGCCCAGATCTTCACGGACTCGACCGCGCGCAAGAGCGCTATGTTGCAGGCCGAACGCAAATCGGCACAAGGCCAGGCGCCGGCCTACATGTATCTGTGGGAGTTTGCCAGTGCCGGATTCGGCGGCAAGTTCGGCGCCGTGCACGGCACCGACGTTTCGGCGACTTTTAACAACTACCGCGATGGCGTCGGCGGCACGGGCTCGGAAGCAGAGCGGGCGCTGTGGACGCGCTTCGCCACCACTTGGGTCACGATGGCGAAGAACGCGAACCCGAACAACTCGAAGATTCCGAATTGGCCGGGCTATGACACGCAAACACGCGCCACCATGGTGTTCGACAAAGAAGTTCGGGTGGAAAACGATCCGCGTAGCGAGATCCGCAAATTCTGGGCCGACATGCCCGCCGCCTAGCGATCAAGATGCTGGCCTATTCCAGTGGCCAGCCAACATAGTTCTCCGCAAGATTCGTCGCGGCGGCGCGCGAGCTAGTCACGTTATCTAATTCGGCCAATTGCCGGCGATGATCGAACTCGCTGTCTGGACCTTCCACGCGGTGCAGCATGGAGGTCATCCACCAGGAAAAATGTTGGGCTCGCCAGACGCGGCGCAGACAATTCTCCGAGTAACACGCAAGCTGGTCGGAGTTGCCCGACGAGTAAAACGCTTGCAGCGCGCGAGAGAGCACCCGCACGTCGGCGATGGCCAGGTTCATGCCTTTGG
This sequence comes from Terriglobia bacterium, assembly GCA_963768095.1. Classification (GTDB taxonomy): domain Bacteria; phylum Acidobacteriota; class Terriglobia; order Bryobacterales; family Bryobacteraceae; genus Palsa-89. The sequence continues at coordinate 34,576 of CAVYGT010000002.1, forward strand.
CGCCCGTGGGAGGCACGATGTGCGCCGCATCGCCGGCTAGAAACAGACGGCCGTACTGCATCGGCTCGACGACAAAACTGCGCATCGGCGTGACGCCTTTTTGGAAAACTGGACCTTCTTCCAATCGAAACTCCGGGCCGGAATCCAGGCGAATCTGCAATTCTTCCCAGATCCTGTCATCCGGCCAATTGGCGAGATCCTCGTCCGGCCGGCATTGCAGATACAAGCGAGTGACACTAGGCGAGCGCATGCTGAGCAGCGCGAACCCGCGCTCGTGATTCGAGTAAATCAGCTCGTCAGAAGCAGGCTTGGCGCGCGCCAGAATGCCCAGCCAAGCGAACGGGTAGACACGCTCGTAGAATCGTAAAATACCGGCCGGAATCGCAGGACGGCACACGCCGTGAAAGCCATCGCAGCCGACGATGAAGTCGCACGTTAGCTCGCACTCGCGCTCCTGATCGCGAAACCGGATCACGGGCCGGTCCGAATCGAACGCCGAGATGCGCACGTCCTCCACTTCAAAAAAGATTTGACCACCCGCCTCGAGCCGCGCCCGGATCAGATCCTTCACCACCTCCTGCTGGCCGTAAACCGTGATGGATCGCCCGGTGAGTTCCTGGAAGTGAATGCGGTGCCGGCGGCGATTGAACAGCAGCTCGATGCCTTCGTGCACCAGCCCTTCTCTTCGCATCCGCTCGCCGACGCCGGTGGAGTTCAGCAGATCCACCGAGCCCTGTTCGAGCACGCCGGCACGTACGCGCTGCTCCACAAACTCACGGCTCTTGGCTTCGAGGATAACCGATTCAATCCCGTCCAGGTGCAGCAAGTGCGAGAGCATGAGCCCGGCCGGTCCTGCTCCAACGATACCGACCTGCGTGGAGAACACTGATGTATGCGGTCAGGGTTTGACGGTAACGTTTACAGTGCCATTGCTCCAGCAGCACTGAAATCCACCGCCGCCGCCCTCACCGGAATAATCGTTGATGGTGACGTGCAGAACGTACTCGCCCGGCTCGCTGAATTGCGCCGTCGTGGTGGCCTTGCCATTGAACGGGAACTTGGGGTCGCCGCCATCGAGCTTCTCGGCCACGGGTTTGTTTTTGGAAAAAGTCACCGTGCCTGGCCCGCGATATTTGCTCCAGGTGATGGTCACCGGAATCGGTCCCAGATTGCGCGGCTTGGCGCCCGAATTGGAAAACCACTTTTGATCGTCGGAGACCCACACCGTGAGCGGGAGCGGCTGGCTCACGCTGGCGGTTCTCTTAGTTTCCAGCCCCTGCGGCCCTTGGACCACCGGACCCTGTTCGCTAAAATCCTGGAAACGTAAGGTCGGCGGCGTATCCGCATCCGGTCCTACATCGGCAGACGCGGCAAAGGGAGAAATCTCGTAAAGCGGATTCAGCCAGAGTTTGATGGCAGTCGGTTTCCCATTCGCCAGAATCGTCCAAGTGAGTTTCTTCTCGCCGAAATCCTTGGGCACTTTGATGGTGAAGATACCCCAACCGCGGCCAGCGAAAAAATGGGTCGGCTGCCCGTAATCGGGGCCGCCCGGTTCGATCCCGTTGTCCGGCCCGAGCGGAATATCCAGATCCTGCTTGGTGTTGCGATTGAAATAGCCCACCAGCATGCTGAAGCTTCCGTCCGGATTCGAGAACCAGCCTTCATACGCGCCCGTGATGCTCTGGCCGGCCTCCAGCGCGGGTTCGAAAGGTAAGGACTGCCCCGACAATGCGCCGGCGGCCGCGAAGACGAAGAATGCCGCGCAACTCAAACCAGCCAGCCACGAGGCTTTCATATGTATTACAAAGTGTTTCATAGGAGAGAACTGCAACTGCCATAGGAGCGCCCCGGACGCCGGAGCGCTGAGACGCCCCTATTGCAGGCGGAGGAGATTTTACTGCAGGCTGGCCGTGGTTCTTTGTGGTTTGTGCTTGGCCGCCCACTCCTTATAGTCTTCATCGCTGACGTAGGTCACGTTCACCCAGGCATGCGCCATTTCGTCGACCGTGCGGTCTCCGTAGCCGACCCACTGATCCGGATCCGGATTGTTCTTGTTGGCCGTGGTGTTGTCGTGCCACGCGATGACATGGATCACGGTGCCTTTCGGGAACCACGGCGCCGCATCGTCAGCATAGATGTAATTTGTCATCCAGTTGAAGTTGAAGTGGCTGACGTAGCTGACCACTTGCGTGGTGCCATCCGGCAGAATGGCTTCCAGCATCATGGCCTTGCCGCGCAGATGCATGTGCGGCTGGATATTCTCCAGGATGGCTGCCTGTCGCAGTACTGTGAACCCTTCGTTCTGGGTAATCGTGTTGGGCGGAATGTCCAGACGCCCGCGAGGCAGTGCCTGGAAGCCGGTCAAATAGGTGCGATACTTCGGTTCCTGCCCCTTGGGATAAAACCAAACGCCCAACTGCACGCCCGAGCGGATTTCTTCGCCGGCCGCGTGAATGTGGATGTCCCAGGAGACTTGCGCACCTGGCAGGAGCAGTTTCCCGGTGTTCGGCCGGTACATGTCGAACTGTTTGCCGATGGCCCACTCCATTAACATGCCACGTCCGCCGAACGCCGCGGCGCGGTCCGGCGAGTCAGGACTCACAGGCTCATTTTGATCCAGGTAAGCAATGGCGTGGTGCACAATGCGGCGGCCCTCTTCGGTGCTCGGCCGTATTTCGACCGCCTTCACCCAACGCGGCTCGGTGAGCGGGATATTCGCCGTCGGCCGCCACCATACATCCTGATGATGCGCGGGCATGGTGTAGGGGGCCGCTTCGATCACCATATCGGGCTGGCCGAGTTCCTTGGCGGCCTGCCACTCGTTGCCGCTGGGCCACTGCTTGGGAGCAGGCATGTCTTTGGGATCGCCCGCAGGAGCGCCTGAATCCACCCATTTCACGATGGTGGCGATCTGCGCGTCACTGAGCGACATGTCGTTCTTGAACTTCTGTACGCCGACGTTCCGATCGATGTGCCAGGGCGGCATCTGCCGCGTGACCACGCGTTCGCGGATAGCCTTGGCCCACGGCCGCGACTCTTCGTAGGTGATCAGCGACATCGGCGCCATCGACCCGGTTCTATGGCAGTCCTGGCACTTCGCCTGGAAAATCGGGGCGATGTCTTTAGTAAACGTGACCGGTGTGCTGTCGCTTAGAGTGGCCGCGAATGCGGAACCCAATGAAAGCAGGCTAACCGACGCAGTTAGTCCTACCGTGCGCAATACCGTGGAGGGAATCATGACCGGCTCCTTTCCCACAAACCCAGCAAGCTGATTTTACAATGCTTAGCTATCGCTGTCAACTTGCGTACTTACAATCACTTAAGAGCGCGTCGCAGATTCTCGAGTCTAGCAGCTACGACGCTGCGGTACTAAACGTCTTAAGCACCATGCAGGCGGAACGGCGCTCTACCGATCTATGGGGAAATGCACGAATCGTTAGCGCATCTATCAAACGCCTGCACGGACACCTCGATCGGGTCAGTAGGGAACGAAACCTACGACACATCCTTCGCTCCTCCCGTAGTGGATTCGATTGAGGAAACCGGGATTTCACAGTCGATTATCGAGCATTTGATTCTGAAGTATCTTCATTTCCGCGGCGAGTTGTCAGGACGGCAGATCGCGAACATGATGGGCCTGCAGTTCAGCGTCATTTCAGACCTGCTCGAGAAATTCAAACATCAGCAACTAATTTGCGTGAAGAACGCGATGGGCCTTGGCCCCATATCGAGCATCTTCGCCCTGACCGAGCCGGGGCGAGCGTTGACGCTTGAATACCTGGAGACAAACCAGTACGTGGGCCCCGCGCCCGTGCCTCTGTTTCAATACGCCACGGTCGTAGAACTGCAGAAACTAAAGCCGAATTGGCTGGGGCAGGAACAACTTCAGCGAGCCTTAGCCCACTTAGTGGTTGAGGATGACATCCTGGCGCAACTCGGTCCAGCCCTGAGCGCCAGCGAGTCTTTCTTGATATATGGAAAGCCGGGAAATGGGAAGACCGCTCTGGCGGAAGCGCTGGTCAGAATCGAGACCGAGCCCATTTATATTCCCTATGCCTTGGAATACCATGGCAACCTCATTCAGATTTACGATCCCCTGTACCATCCAAAAATTGATAGCTCGAACACCCTGCTCAAAGCGCTGGCTGACGATCCTCCTCACGATGGACGTTGGTTCAAGAGCCGCCGCCCATTTATCACCACCGGCGGCGAGTTGACGCTGGAAATGCTCGATCTGAGCTACAACGCGAGCTCGAAGGTGTATGATGCGCCTTTTCAACTCAAGGCCAACAACGGCATCTATTTGATCGACGATTTCGGTCGTCAAAGGGCTACTCCTAAAGAGGTTCTGAATCGCTGGATCGTCCCCATGGAACGGCGCGTGGACTACCTGAACCTCCACTTCGGGGGCAAGATCACGGTACCGTTCGAAACCTTCCTGATCTTCTCCACGAACCTGCATCCCAACGACCTGGGCGACGAGGCATACCTGCGGCGCATTCAATACAAGATGTACGTCCAGAACCCAAGCCCGCGGGAGTTCATTCAGATTCTCAAGCGAACCTGTGAATCGCAGGAGCTCTCCTGCCCGCCGGGTCTGGCCGAGAGCTTCGTCCAGAAGAACTACATTGAGCAGTCCATGCCATTTCGCCGCTGCCACCCGCGCGACATAATTAAACACGCGCTCCACATCCTGAGCTTCGAGCGCCGCACCAAGGACCTTACAGAAGATATACTCAATCGGGCATTCCGAAGTTGTTTTGCGCAAAAAATCGACGAAGCGTAGTAGGCCGCACGGTCCGGAAACGGGCCTGGCTCTTCGGCTTTTTTCCCCAGACTTCCGTTTGACCTAGGTTTTCAGCTATAAAGAACGTTACTGGCTCATGATCATGGGTGCCCCTGAGGTCCGCCAGGCGCCCCAATTTCGTTTTGAAAAGGAGTTTCAGTCATGACCAAACCCAGCCGGAGAGAGACGCTGAATTTACTGGCAAGCGGTGCAGGCTTTGTCGCTGTGTCTCGCCTTGCTTTCGGCGCCAAAGCACCTCATTTTCCGAAGGGCGCCATCATCCGAACCTTGCAAAAAGACTTGCCGCCGGATGCCCTGGCGTCAGGCGCCACCCTCTTCCACGAACACCTCTCGATCGACATGCGGCCGCGCAACGGCCCGCCTCCCAAGCAAGCGGCTCCCACCAACAATGTGGATCTGGTGGTGGATGAAGTGAAGGCTGCGCAGAAGGATGGGATCGTCTGCATCGTGGATGGCGGGCATCCGGACATGGGCCGCAATCTCGACAACCTCAAGCTGATCGCCGAGCGAACCGGGATGTACATTGTCGCCAGCGGCGGTTACTACATGGAGCGCAGCTATCCGCCCGAGATCGCCTCAAAATCCGAGGATCAGATCGCCGAAGAGTTGGTGCAGGAAGCCCGGATGAACCGCTATGGAGCGTTCGGCGAGATCGGCGAAAACCCCAACGCCGCCATGAGCGAGACCGAGCAGAAGGTCTTTCGGGCCGTGGGTAAGGCGCATCTCCGCACCAACCTGTCGATCTTCACGCACAACGCCTACGGCACCGGCCCCAATGTTCCCAAAGACGCCGGCCTGCATCAACTCGACGTGTTCGAGTCGGTTGGAGTGAAACCGCAGCGCGTGGTCATCGGCCACACTTGCTGTCTCGACGATCCCGAGGCCGGCGTCATCAAGCAGATCGCCAAGCGCGGCGCCTGGGTTGGCTTCGATCGAATGAACACCGTCGAGCGGTTTGTGCCCGATGAAAAGCGCGTGAAAATGCTGCTCAAGTTTCTGGATGCCGGCTATGCCAACCAGCTCTTGCTGTCGTCCGATTTCACCGGCGCCAGGACGCTCGAAGGTCCCATGTACGGACGAACCAAGACCGTATTTGCGCCGAAGCTCGCGGAAGCGGGCGTCAAAGACGAAACGATACACGCCATCCTCTACGACAATCCGCGCCGCTTTCTAGCGTTCGTTCCGAAAAAAGCCTGACGCGTCGAGCCCCGGCTCGGTGCTCGCGCAGCGCAACTATTGGAGAAAAGGTGAATTCAGCGCGCTTTTGATGCCCTCAACATAATCAAGGGCTGGCCATGGCTATGATCCGGATTGAAAGAACAACGAAAGCGAGTTTACCGCCAGTTATAGTCGCCCCATTCGGTTCCCATGTTGTCGTCGGTGATGACCGTCATGCCTTGCGTGCGGCGGAGAATATTCTCGCGGGTCTCCATGCCTTCGGACTTGTACGAGTTTCCGGGCAGCGTGTCGGCGATTTGCAGAATCCCGGCCAGGATGTCCCGATCTTCCGCCAGGGCCGGATCGAAGATCGGCTTGCCCTCCAGCCGGTAGCCTAGCAAGGTGTTCCGCCAGCGCTCTTTGTCGATACGAATGGGGCTGTCGCTCACGGCCAGCAGCCCGCCCAGACGGAATGCATAGGGGAAACGAGCGGCGCCGGTGCGCTGGGCCTTCGCCGAAAACGTCGTGTTGTAGTATAAAATGCCGCCCGGCTTGAGCATGCTGCGGGCGAGGTCCAGGAACTCCACCGAAAGCAGATTGGTGGCGTGCGCGCGCCAGTGATAAGTGGTGTCCATGACGATCATGTCGAACTTGCGTTGACGGTTGCGCAGCATCCAACGCCGGCCGTCGTCAATGACCAGTTCCACCTTAGAATTGCGCAACAAGGGCGACACTGCCGGATAGCGCTGAACGACCTGGACATATCCGGGATTGATCTCGATGATTATTTCCTTCTTGACTTGCGGGTGGTTGGCAATGATCTCTGACCAGGCGCCACCGGACATCCCGATGACCAGTACTTCCTCCGGGTTTGGGTGGAACAAACTGAGAGACAGCGGTTTGATCACGGTATCAGTCTCGTGGATGTCGGTGCTGATCCAACCATCGAAGACGCCGCCGCCGAAGATAGCGGCATCCTCATCCACGATCACCACTCCACTGCGCGTCTCGACTATGTCGGTCAAATGAGTGCCGGGTTGCCCCCATTCCGCCTGGGATTGCATCTGTCCATAGACCGTAGCGAAGAGCGGACCGGAGGAGATCGCCACAGCGGCGATGACGACCCCTGCGCTGGCGGCGGCGACTCCTTTCCGCATGGCCGGCAGGGTAGAAGCGACAAGCATCAGCAGCGCTACCAGCACGCCGACCAGCGCCAGGAATACGGAGATCCAACGTATCGACCACAAGTCCAACAGAACGAAGCCAACCACCCAGGCTCCCGCCGCCGATCCAATGATGTTGCTCAGGTATAGGTAGCTGAGGCCGGCGCCGGCATCAGAATCCGGGCGAACCGAAATGTGGCACATCAGCGGGAAGGTGGCTCCCAACAGGCTGGCGGTGATGGCCACCAGGGGGAGGGTCCAGAGGAAGCTGACATGGCGAACGGCCAGCGCCGTTAGGGGCACGACCGCGAATCCGAGCAGGTTCGCCAGCAGCACCAGCAGAGCGATGGAATACTGCAGCCTGGCCACGTTCGAGGATGCGCGACGGCACAGGGTCCGGCTCAGCAGGGAACCGAGCGCGGTGCCGGTGAGAAAAGCCCCTAAAACATAGGCGAAACATTGCGCCGGGCCGCCGCTGGCGAATGAATAGATCCGGTACCAGACGATTTCATAGCAGAGCGAGATGAATCCCGCCAGCGCCGCGAGCATCAGCGCCATGGGGAATGGGAACATGGGGGCGAGCATGCCGGCCGCCGCCGGCCGGGTTTCTTCGGCGGCCAGACGTCCTCGCCACCGGAAGTGTAGGACCAGGACGCACGATCCCACCACGACGTTCAGCGCCGCGGCCACCGCAACCGAGCGAGACATCCCGAGGTACGGCATGCTCACCTTCGCCGCCATGAAACACGCCACCGCCGAACCGAGCGTGTTCACGAAGTAGAGTATCCCGACGGAGCGGCCGACATTCCGTGAAAGCCTCACCAACTCCGCCACCAGAAGCGGCAGGGTTGCGCCCATCAGAACGGTGGGCACGAGCACGAGCGCGAATGACAGCAGCCCGGTTTCGAAAAGCGGCGCTCCTGCCGAGAACCGGGCCACCGCGTGGAACAGCGGCAATGACGCCACACCGTAAGCGGCGATCCCTAATTCGATGGCGCCGAACAACAGGAGCAGAGGCGCAGAGGGAAACTTCGAAATGCGGCCGCCGGCCAGACTGCCTATGCCCAGACCCAGCATGAACGCGCTGACTACTATCGTGACCGACTCGACGTTGACACCATAGATGGCGAACAGAGTCCGCTGCCAAACGATCTGGTAAATGAGGGCCGGAAAACCGGAGAGAAAGAATAGGAGGTAGAACCAATTGAACACGGATCGTTGTCCATCGTTAGTCATCGAGCCCCTCCGGCGGCAGGATCCCAGAAGATGTGGCAGGTTCCAATAGCCGCGTTATGGCGGAATAGGCGGGGCAAATCCAGCGCGTCGATCTGTTCGGACTCCTCGCAGGTAGAAACGGTGCTGAACATTCCAGCCGCCGCCCGGCGGTCGAGTTCGTTGAGGTGGACGATGTGCAGGGACGCAGCCAGTCGGGCGGGCAGATCGATTACCTCTGCATAGGACGTTTCCGTGCCCTCTGCCGGAGAGCGGCGCGTGAGGAAGTAAACGTGCTCATCGGCCCACAAAGGCGCACCGGGTAGGGTCACGTCGTCGACCGCTCTGGCGACGGCTTCCAAGTCCCTCCAAGAAAACCCATTGCGATCCGCATACAGCGACTTTGCCGCTCCCAGGGAAACCACCAGCGTTAACGCAGCAACGGCTGTCCACGGTGGCACGCGCGGGCACATCCGCGAACATAGGATAGAAAATCCAGCCACTGCGAGAATCGCGAGCAACGGAATCACCAGGACGAAGTACCACTCGAAAGTGGGATGCGTGATACACAGCTCGGCGCCGATGGCAAGAGCCAGCCAGCCACACAGCGAGAATTCCGCGCGCTGCGTTCGATCCCAGGCCGGCGATCTCAGGCAGAACCACATTCCGGCGGCCGCGAGCAGGCCGAGCATGAGGGGTTGTGGAGAAGTCAGCCAAGAGGAAAGCACCTGCCAGTCGTGCACGGTGGCGTCTTCCCAGTTCGCGCGCCGGTAAAACAGGTGATATTCGAAGATGTTGAAGAAGACCTGCCGGGGCGCCCGGGCGAACAACCAAAGCACCGGGAGGAATGGAATCACAGTTCCGGCCAGGAAGGCGAAAAGCCCGCTCACGCGGCGTCCATCGTGGCGGTGGCACAGGATCCAAACCAGCAGAACGGCTGGCGCCACGGCCACCAGAAGAGAGGACGCGGCGGCTGCGGACGCAAGAAAACCCACCACGGCAGTGGCCACCAAATTTTCGCGTTCAACCGCCAGAACCGAGACGCGAAACGCGCCCACGATCAAGAAAAGGCACAGCGCGTAGGGCTGTCCGGTGGTAGCGTACTCGATGACAGTCGCCTGGAGGCCAATCAGCAGGGCGGCAGCGACGGCGCCAGGCAGTCGCCACGAGGATACCGGCAATCGGGTATAGATGAAGTCGGCGGCCACCAGGATGGTTCCAGCGGTGACCAGCGTGGAGAGCGCGTGCACCTGGCGCCAGCTTTCCCCGAAGAGTCGCATGGCAGCAGCGTTCCAATATGCATTCAGAGGAGTCTGCGGGAAAAAGAAATCCAGATACGGCCTTCTGCCGTGAGCGATTAGCTGCGCCGCCAGCATCTGGTACCCTTCATCCCAAGCGAAGGCGGAGGTCTGCGAGTAAATGAGCAGGGCGGCGAAGAGACCAGTCAGCAGGCTGCCAAGCAGTGCGAGTGAGCGAAGGCGAGGGTCGGGGACCACGGCGTTCAGGCTTCATCCTCCGCGCGAACTTCCAAGGCCGCGAGTTCGCCACTGGAGCCGCGAGTCTCCGCGCTCGCGAGGCGAGGCCCGCACTCATCCAGACGAGCGGTGATCTGGGCCGTGCTGCTGACGTTCAGCGGCAACTGAAATTGTAAGACTAGGATGGAAAATCAAAACGGGAAAACCAACACACTCAAAACGTCCCACGTGTCTTAGGGGCGGCGGCTTCCCCGTGACTCACAACCGGAAAGCGAGCTTACTAGACCCCGCCGTCCTTCTTGGGCGTCTCTTGCTTCTTCTTACCGCCCTTCTTTTTTGAGCTTTTCTTCGTATCTTCCTTCTTCGGCGTGTCCTGCGCGAACGTCACTGCCGTGGTCGTGCCGAGGAAAGCCAACGCCAAAGCTACGGTCATCAATCTCTTCATTCAGTTTCTCCTTCTGGAACGGGGCGAGTCGAATCCCGCCCCTCGAAAGAGCATACGCCAAACCCAATATGTACGGCACGCAATTTAGCGATTAATATCCCTTAACGTGGTGTCGCGCCCGCCGGCCCTTGAAGGACACCGGCAAACGGGCATGGCGCTTACTCGCCTCCGTCACTTCTTGGGCGTCTCTTCCTTCTTCTTACCGCCTTTCTTTTTTGAGCTTTTTTTCGAAGCGTCCTTCTTCGGCGTGTCCTGCGCGAATGACACGGCCGTGGTCGTGCCGAGGAAAGCCAGCGCCAAAGCTACAGTCATCAATCTCTTCATTCAGGTTCTCCTTCTGGAACGGGACGAGTTGAATCCCGCCCCTCGAAAAAGCATACGCCAAAGCCAATATATACGGCACGTAATTGGCTATTAATATCGCTTAACGTGGAGGCGCCAGGAAAGGCGAGCGCGGCAACGCAGGGCACAGGACTTCCTTCCAACGGTATTCCCGGAGCCCATCCACCGCTGTCCAAGTAGGATGATAGCCATAAAGATCCGACGTATCCTCCTCGCCCCAACTGCCATCTGGGTTTTGGGTGCGCAACAAATAGTCCATACCGGTTCGGATTAATGGATCGGACTCCGTCAACCCAAAGGCGCGTAGGGAATCCAGAAACTCGCCCATGGTTTCAGAGTCTTGCAAAGCGACGGCCTCAGTCAGCGTGGCCTTGAGGAAGTTGAATTCATCCGGCAAGCAGCGTGGCGCGAGCTGGTACTTGGAGTAATCATTCAGCGTATAAACAATGTGAGTGACGGCGTAGACGGTCTGGATGAACTCGGGATTCCCGGCGCGGGGGCGGTAGGGACGCATCAACGGGGCCCAGCCGATGACGTCGCTGTAATGGGCGCCCAGGACCACCCCATAGCGGTCACCCAGCCAGGTGTTGATCAAGGAGTCCAGCCAGACATCGTAGCGGCTCTGCATTTTTAGCGGGGCGCCGCACCGGCGGCAAACCTTCGCGCCTCGGTTGTTCACAAGCCCGCATCGACTACACGTGTTCGGCACATCGGAAGGCGGAGGCTCTCGAACAGGGTCGTACCACAGGAAATCCTGCGGTGTGAAGCGGGCCGCCGCGCGCCGGATCTGGTCTTTAAACGACTCGTCGGGTACTCCGATCACCTCCGCGCTGTAGTCGCCGTTGGCCAGCGTGGCAACATCGTCGGGGCCTACATCGCCAGGCACCACGGGGTGCAACCGGCGGTATTCCCGCGCGCGCTCGCGAGCCGCACTCCACGCCGTCTCGCTCAGCTCAGGATCGGCCGACGTGCTGGCGATGCTGTAAAGACACCACAGCAAATCCGCGCCGTACTCCATGAACACCTTGGGATCCCGTGCCCTTGCGATGAGGACCTGCAAGCCGCGGCGGACGGCCAGCCTCCGGTCCGCTTCCCGGAATTTTGTCGCGCTCGCTGATTGAGGGTCGTGAACCCGCGCGCGCCACGCGAAAAACAAGCCCCCCAGGCACGCGACGGCGAAGAATCCCGCGACGATGAAATGAGTCCGCTTCAAAGTCTCAACTGTTCCTTATAGCTTACGTCGTTCTTGACTCGCGAATACCAAGTTCAATATAGGATTCCCCGCAAGCTCGAGAAATCGTCGGTCCACATGCGAAAGCCCGGTTTGGCGGCAAGCACTTGGCCGGCCTTTACCAAATCGGGCGCCGTCTGCCGGATGGAGGGATCCGCGACGGCCACCCAACTGGACGTAAAGCAGAGGAGATCGTCTTCATCGGGATCGAAATGATAGTAGATTGCGATCTTGCCGAAGTAAGATGCAGCGCGCTCAATAACCGGCCTCAGATCGAGATAGGCGTTGGTGACATTCACGGCCAGCAATCCGCCGGGCTTGAGATGCCGCAGATACATTTGAAAGGCCTCCCGTGTGATCAGATGAACTGGTACCGAGTCACCTGAAAACGCGTCCATCACAAGCAGATCGAATTGTTGGCTGGGCTCGCGTTCCAGCGATAGCCGGGCATCACCCATCGCGATTTCGACCTTGGCCGGCGTGTCTTTAAGGTATGTGAATTGTGTTTCCGCCAGCCGCGGAACCAGCGGATTGATCTCATAAATGCGGTAGGTGTCGCCCGGCCGTCCGTACGCGACCAGCGTGCCGCAGCCCATCCCCATGACACCTACCCGCTGCGCTCCCAGCTTCGAACGGGCCGCCATCATCCTCCCTATGCCGGAAGCGGGACAGAAGTAAGTGACCGGTTGACGGCGATATTTCTCATTCAGCATCTGTTCGCCGTGATTAATGCGGCCGTGCGTCAGCATGCGATAGGAATCCTCCTGCGACGGGTCGCCAGACTGGCGAACACGAAGCTGTCCATAGAAGTTGCGCCCTATGGTGAGGTAATTATGGACGCTGGGCCGAATCGCCATGCCGAGACAGACGGCATAACTGCAGAACAGGACAACCAGCGCCGGCCTCCAGAACCGAAGCCAGCGGGCCTTCAGCCGCGCGGGAGACGGCCGTGGAGCGAGCATGGCCACCAGCGCCGCGCATAGCGTTAGCCCAATCGGGAACTCATAATAGCCGCTGAAGAAATTCGGAGCGATCAGACCGACGAAGAGACCTCCCAGCGCGCCACCGAGGGAAATCATCATATAAAAGCCGGTCAAATAACTGGCGTGAGGCTTCCGCTGTACCAGCTCACCGTGACAGAACATGCACCACGCGAAAAGCGCGGCAAGGAACATACCGATGGTTGGAACGATCCGCGGCATCTGCGCTCCCCGGTTGTCCGAATACAACCGGTAGCCCGCCAGGGCCAGCGCGGCCACTGCGAAAGGGATGTAGATCGCGCGCTGGTAAAGGCGCGGCGCGTTGAAGCACAAAATGAAGCTAAGCAAGTAGACTGCGAGCGGAAGGACCCAAAGAAATGGAAGCGCCGCCACGTCCTGTGTCAGAAACGTGGTCACGGCCAGCAGCAGGATGGAAGCGCACGCGGCCAACGAGACCCACAGGATCCGCTGTCTGACGGGCGGCCGCCACGCGACCACCTGGTCCTGGGTGGCTACCACCCCAGCCGCACCAGTTTCCTGCCTCGCCATCATCCAGGCCGCAGCGGTGCATAGTACGGCAAAGCATCCATAGACGATCGACCAGGCGTCGGCTTGCAAACGGTTGTTCAAGCGGGGCTCCACCAGCAGCGGATAGGTCAGGAGCGCGAGCAGCGACGCGAAATTGGATAGCGCAAACAGACGGTATGCGATTCCCGTGGAATGTGTGCGCGCATACCAGGCCTGTAACAGCGAGCTGGTGGTCGAAACGGCAAAATAAGGGAGGCCCACGGCGACAGTCAGCAGACCCAGAATCCGGAGCGAAGGGTTGTCCCCCGGAGCAGGCTTCCAGGAAGCGCTGGGAGCGATCGGCAGCGCAAGCAGGCTCACGGCCAGGACGGCTGTGTGAATAAGCGCCTGCCGCCGAGCGCTAAACCGGCCGTGCAGCCAGTGTGCGTACGCATAGCCGAATAGAAGCACCACCTGGAAAAAGAGCATGCAGGTGCTCCACACCGAAGAGGACCCGCCGAACCAAGCCAGGATCATCTTGGCGATCATCGGCTGAATCTGAAATAAGAGGAACGCAGACAAGAATACTGTGGATGCGTAGAGGAGGATCATGGTCGAAGCCGGCAGCCGGGAATGACGACTGCCCTCGCCATCATCCGCGTAGCATCGACCGACAGGTGTACGGTGTCCATCCCGCCGGCGCAAATTGGCACGACGATTTCGGAGGCGCCGAGTTTGTCGCCCACGGAAAGCGGTATAGGATTGATGCAGCTAAGTTTACCCAATCAGAAAGTGAGTTGTGCCTGGATCGCGTTCCGAAGGTAGCTCCATTACCTTACTGGGAGACCGCCTTCTCCATTTCCAACCGAACTGGAGCATCACTGCACCCAGACAACCAGGTTTGCATCCCGCACCGGCACGCTGCCGGCTGTCAGCGACATCTGGATCCCGCCCGCAGGCGTATTAGCCGGTATCTGGACATTCGCTTCCCAGATGCCTGAGATAGCATTTGCCATCGCCGAGACTGAGACCACCGTCCCAGCATTGGCGGTAACAACCGGGGATGACGTCGCTCCCAGGCCGTTGAGAAACAGCGTCACGATGGAACCCGCGGGCGCGGGATTCAGACAGGTGTTGACCGAGCCGTCCGGATTCAAGGCCAGCGGCAACACTCCGTTGACGGATGCGGCGCTCTCCACCGTGCAAATCGCGAGCGCCGGCGACGGCTTTGCGGTGTTGAGAAATGCCGCCGGGTTGCTCGCCACGATCGGCAGCGTGAGCGAGTCCGAGAGGTTCGAGAGCGCGGAAGTGAGGTTGATATTGGCTTGCGCTGCACCGGCAATTGAAAAGGGCGCCTGGAAGTTGATCTGCCCGCCGGCGACGTAAAGCAGAGCGCTGGAGACTCCGTTGACGTCGACCGTGACGCCGTCGAGCGAAGTCGAGGTCCCTCCCGGCGGCGGCGTGGCTGGGCTGCCGGATGAGAACTCGCCGAACAGGGACAATAGCTGGCCCGGCGCGACGGAAGTTACCGGACTAAAATCGGCCGAATCGAGGATGCAGGCGATGGTTGGCTGCGGCCCGTTGGGGTCAATCGCGACGACATCCGATCCGCTCGTTCCGAGCAGCGTTCCGGCGAAGGCATCGTAAGCGAGAATCTTATCCGGCGAGACGCGGGTGGCGCCGATCTCGGTTGCATCGGCGCTCAAGTGCGTCGCGTACATTTGCGGCAGACACGGCTGGGGGTAGCCAACCAGCCCCGGCAGATCGGCCGATCCCGCGCTTCCTCCGAGATAAATTTCGTTGGGCGTGAAGGCGGCGAAGTTGATGCTGTCCGTCTGCGTTCCGCTGAAGTAGCTGGAATAGACCAGGCCTGTTCCGCTGGGATTCACTTCGGTCAGATACCCGCTGGCAGGTGGAAGATTGACGCAGTTGGGACTGAAAAAGCAGCTCTGGTTGGGCGGGGCGCTCGCAATGTACTGCGGCTCGTAAGCGTCCGGGGTGGTGGGATAATCCGGCGATTCTGTGGTGCCAACCACGAAGGCGTCTCCCTCGGCGTCGACGGAAATGGCGGCGGGTGTGGCGCCATATTCGCCGCTGACGAAAGTCGCATAGAGAACCCGGTCGAGGGCGGGGTTCAGTTTGGCCACATATTGGTAGCCGCATTCGAAGAAGTTGTGGAGGAAACTGCACACGTCGGCGGGCTCGCTTTGGAACGCACCCGGAGTGACGGAAAGCGGTGTTTGTGGTGTTTGTCCGTCGCCGTATTCGAGGCCGGTGACGTAGATGTTGCCCTGGCGATCCGTGGTGACCATGCCACCGATACCGCCGATGCCGCCCAGAATCTTTGCGCCCGCCGGGTCGAGCTTCAACACGAAGGATTCGGAGCTGCTGACGATCGGCGCGGACGGCGGCAGAAACGGGGGCGTCATCGGTTTGGTTCGGGTCTGGCCCGTGATCACCACGTCGCCCGCTGAATCCACCAGAATGCTGTCCAGGCCGGGAGCCGAAGTCAGTCCCGGGGTCACTTCGGTGGCGCCCCCGACGAAGGTGGAATAGACGATTTTGCCGCTGGGGTCCAGCTTGGTAACGAAGCCTTGAAATGAGCCCTGCATGGTAGTCTGCAAGGCGCCTGGCGTGACGGGGAAATCCGGAGAGTTGGTACTCCCGAAAGCATACACCGCGCCGCTGGAATCGACCGCGATGGCCCACGCGATGCCGAAGTTGCTGCCGGCGAGCGTGGTGGAATACAGCGTCTGGCCAGTGGGAGTCAATTTGGCAACGAACGGGTTGGCCTTGGCAAAATTTCCCTGAAAGCCGCCAACATATATGTTGCCGGTTGCATCGGTCTGAACCGCGTAGACCATGCTGTTGGGGAAGTTTGCCAGGGTAGTGACGGGGGCGGCGGCGCGCGCGATCATCGAGACAGCTAGAACGAGCAGCGAAGTTTTCATGGGGGAATCCTGTGGCTAACCGGGGACGCGGATCGGCAGTCGCCTTGATGCCAGGATAGCGGCCTCAGTCGGACCAGGACAAGGCGCAAGTTGTAAAACTCGCGTAAAAAATGTTCGCTCGCCCGTTCCGGCGAGGCGCCCGGCCATCCGCTATGAAGATCGAGATGTCATCGGACGATGGAATGATCGTGGGCGCACCGTCACCAATTCTGCTTTCCTTTGTCTTCGCGGTGGTGGTGGGTTACTTCATCGGGAGGACCACGGGTATGCGTGGCCGCGGTTCCAGCGATGAGTAGGGTGCGGACCTGCCTCCAGTCTGGGCCGACCTAGGCTGTATAGGCTTAGCCCGGTAAACCCCGCTGGCACCGAAGCGGTTGAACAACCATTTCCAATAGCTCAGACGATTCCGACAAGAATATCCACGATCAGTCCCTTGCCCACGCTTTGTTGACGAGCTTGCTGCCATTGAAACGAAACAGGGGATATTTGACTGTGCGGAGACACCAGCAAAATAATTGATTCTAAATGGGGCTACTTCAAATTCGCCAGAGTCACCATCTCCCGTGGCGATGCGATGGCCGGACGGGAGTGACCCAGAGTCTCCTGCGGTATGATCACATCAGGAGTATGAGATGGCCGTGGTTGATCGTGTAACCGTCACCTTACCAAACGATCTCGTGAGGGAGATCGACCGGCGGGAGAAGAATCGCAGCAAGTTCATCGCGGAGGCGGTCCGCAACGAACTCGATCGCCGTCGGCGCGACGAGCTTCGGCGGTCGCTGGACAATCCTCACCCCGAGAGCGCTGAACTCTCTGAGCAGGGACTTGAGGAGTGGACGCGTGGCCTACCCGAGGAAGATGCCGCGGCACTCGTCGACAGCAACGCTGGCAGGCCGATTCGGTGGGTCGCCGGCGAAGGTTGGGTGGAGGGTCACTAGTGAAACTCGGCCGCGGCGCAGTAGTCGTCGTCGAGCTCGATCCCAGCATTGGACACGAACAGCGTGGCGTCAGACCCTGCATCGTCGTGAGCGATCCAGATGTGATTGGCGGCCAGCGCTTTCCACTGGTTTGTGTTGTGCCGGTTACGGGCACTCCGGGCGAGGGACTCTTGTATCCGTCGCTAGCGCCCGGCAAAAGTGGTCTCGCGAAGAAGTCCTTTGCGCTGATCGACCACCTGCGATCTGTTGACAAGCGGCGGGTCCGGAGCGTGTTCGGCGAGCTTGCGCGGGAAGAAATCGCCGCGATCGATGAGGGGTTGGCCGTCTTCCTCGGGCTCGGCGTGCGGCTCAACGGCGCGGTTCCGCCACCGGTCCAGTAATGATCGTGGGCGCACCGTCACCAATTCTGGCTTTCCTTCGTCTTCGCGGTGGTGGTGGGTTACTTCATCGGGAGAACCACGGGTATGCGCGGCCGCGGTTCCAGCGATGAGTAGCGTGCGGGCCGTCGCCGGTCTTAGCCGAGCCTAAGCTCGACGCAGAGCGTGGTAGACGACCAGGATCACCACGGCGCCAACCACGGCTACGACCAGGCTGTATAGGTTTAGCCCGGTAACCCCACTGGCGCCGAAGCGGTTGAACAACCATCCACCGACGAGAGCACCGACGATTCCGAGAAGAATATCCAGCATCAGTCCCTCGCCGCGTTTGTTGACGAGCTTGCTGCCGATAAAACCGGCGACTAATCCCAGGATGATCCAAGCCAACCAGGACATGGTATGTCCCTCCTTCGATCTGGCAAGTGTATCCGACTGTGGCTGGCGACACAAGCCCTAGCCCGGCCATGACTACGCCACTATTTTGGCTTCGCTTTCTCGATCAGCTCGCGAAGCTGGGTCTGCTGCGCCGGCGTGAGATTGTTCTTGATCTGGATGAGAAGCGTGAGCTGGGCGCGCTTGATTTCTCGCTCCGCGGCCAGAACCTTGTCCAGCTGTAAAGCAGCTTGCTTCTCGTCCACTTTGGGCTGTTTGAGCAGAGAGACCAGGCGCTCCATCTCGTCCTGCAGGGTCCATTGCAGTTCGGTGAATTTCAGCTGGGCCTGACGAACCTCAACTTTGAAACTGTTCTTCTGCTCGTCGCTGAGCCCGATGGCTTGCTGATGTTGCATGACGGCCTCGGGAGGGAACATGATATCGCGCAGCGGATCGTCCGGCGGTTGTTGGGCGGCGAGAACGTTGAAAAACAGCAGTGCAAGAATGATCGGTTTCATTGGGGTCCATCCTGGGCAGCCGGTAGAGCACGGATTAGAGGTTCTCCCAGCCTGGGTGTCTGATCCAGAAACTGTCGGCCGGGGGTTTCCAGAAGAAACGCGGTTGGCGATGACCAGGCCGCGAGTTTGCGTGCGGCCGCGTCCGTTGCGCGGTGGGTTCGCAAAACCGAGATCACGGCGATGGCGAGAACCGCTAACGCGGCTAGAGCAATCCGCACGAATGAGCCGCGGCGCGAAGAGGCAGCTGTAGCGGCCGCGGTTCTTCCAAACGGCGGAGCGGCGTTCCGATCCTCTTCGCGAAGCTTAGCGAAGCGCGCTTTTAGATCACTGTCATCGGTCATCATGCCAGCCTCCGCCGCATTTGCTTCTTCGCGCGCTCGTAGTGTGTTCGCGCGGAACCGATTCCAACGCCCATCACCTTGGCGGCTTCGACGATGGAGAGATCGTGGTAGAAGACCAGTTGCAGCACCTCCCGTTGCCGCGCCGGAAGCTTTTCCAGCGCCTCCTTGAGCCGCGCCTCGACGCCGGACTGCTCACCTCGCGGTTTCGCATCGAGTAGCTTAGGAATCTGGCTCAGGCGCAGTTTCCGCAGTAGCTCCAGCCTGTGCTCGTAGGCGGCGGTCTTGCGGATCACGGCAAATAACCAGGTCTTGAAACTGGATTTTCCATCGAACACCGCTTTGCCGCTGAGAACTTTCAGATAGACGAGTTGCAGCACGTTCTCCGCTTCGTCACTGCGGCGCCGGCAGCAGCTCAGCGCCCAGCCGTAGCTCTCCAGGTGAAGTGCTTCGAGCGCAGTGCGCAGCCCCGCTTCGTCGAGGGCCACAGCTGCGGCAGCGGACCGTTCCATCACGTTGCGCGGAGCTTCGATAATCTGGGCAGCTACGCTGAGCATGAGCGTTGTTCGCCTTCATCATGGCGCATTCAGAAGCCCCAATGAAACCGCCTGCCGGGCAGTGGGGTGCAAATCCAACGCCAATTGCAACGGCGGCAGCTTGGTTTGCTGATCGAACTCCAGAAGACCGGAGGCCTGCTGCTGGAACTTGCCGGCCATCTGCTGAACCTGCTGGCCGAGCGCGGCTATGGCGATCACCAGCTGTCCCACCGCGGCGGGGTCCGGACCCGGCGAGGCCAGGAGTTGCTGGAGCTTCTGCTGAGCCTGAGCCGCTTGTTGCACGATGGGCTGTAGCGTCTGCCCTTTTTGCTGTTGAAGCTGAACCAGCTGCTGAATCTGCGAGTCGGAGAGGTTCAGGAATGCCTTCAGATCCGGTGCTGGTGCATTAGGGCCCGGGGGCTGGGCGAACAGAACTGCTACGGCTAGCAGCGGGAAAAGGAATCGAGAGATCACCATGGCCTCCTTATTTGTGTTTCGTCTATTAGTGGCTTGCTGGAGGCTCAATATATGACACGAAGTTCAGTGGCGCTGAATCCCGTCGGCAGGCGCAGAGGCGCGCGGCGATTTCAGCTAGAGAGGTCGGGCGTTTTCGCGGGTAGGCCGCCGACCTGGTACTCGCGCAAGAGGATCGCGTCAAACCAGGACAGCGGAAGCCAACTGCGTAGCCTAGCCAGAATTTTTGCGTCGGTACCGACCAGGACGCGAGCAGGCGCGCGAGCGGCGACCAGGGCGCGCAGGATGTCGCTAGCCGCTCTTGCCGCGGGAATGGCGCGACTGGCGGCTTGCTTAGCGGCTTTAGTGAGCCCGGTGATTTCGGCATCATAAAGCTTGCGCGCGGGGTGATCCGGGCCGAACTCCTCGGCCGAGGTGTCGCCTTTGGCCCACATCTCGGTGGCGATGGCGCCGGGTTCGATCACAGTGACGCCGATGCCCTGCCGGCGGAGTTCCAGGCGTAGGCCATCACCCAAAGCATTCGTGGCGAATTTCGTAGCGGTGTAGGGAACCAGGATCGGCTGGGACACGCGGCCGCCAATAGAACTGATAAACATGAGCCGCGGAACGTGCAGGCCGTGAGCAGCTACAGCCTGGCGCAAGAGCGGAAGCGTTGCGCGCGTGAGTTCCACCATGCCAAAAAAGTTGACGTCGAACTGGCGGCGCCAGTCTTCGGGAGAAACGTGCTCAACCGGGCCCGGCACCACGATGCCCGCATTGTTGATGACGGCGCGCAGACCCGAGGCGCCGGCGAGTTCGCGGGCGCGGACGACGGTGGCGTTGATGGACAACGGATCCGTCACGTCCAGGATGACGGGCAGCATGCGCCCCTTCCCCGAGCCCATAGCAGCCGCTTCCGCGGCGAGGGACTTGGCGTCGGCTTCGCGGCGGACACCCGCAATGACGCTGAACCCTTGGGAAACGAGATGCAGGGCAGTGGCCCGACCAATGCCCGTCGAAGTACCTGAAATGAGCACCCACGATTCGGGCATAGTTCGATTCTCGTAATCAGTGTAGCCGAATGGGTTAGTGAGTAATGATCTTCACGGATGCGCCGGATGATCTACCGCCCCGTCGGCGGAATCGGTGGCTTGGGCGCGAGAATCTGTCTGTTACCTATGTGTCCGGTTCGGACAAAGTTGATTTGGTCGGGCCGCCGAGATTTGAACTCGGGACCTCTTGCACCCCAAGCAAGCGCGCTAGCCAGGCTGCGCCACGGCCCGAATAATCAATGACTTACTGCGATCCGCTCCACGCGTATCTGTCGCGGGTCACAACGTCTACTTTAGCACGGCAGCATGAGAGCTTCCGAAAGTTTCCCGGTGCTCGTCAGGATGCCTGGTTCGATCCCAGGCGGCCTCGGAGCATCGCGATACGGATGGGCGAGAATCGCGAGCAGTTATTCTTGGGCGGCACAGCGGCCGCCGCCAGAATCGGAGCCGCTCAAGTTTAGCTTCTGAAATGCCGATCAAAGCTTGTGACGTGTCCCAGTTGCGGCGCCGCCTTGCGCCTGGAAACGGATCGCAACTTCCTTCTCTGCAGCTATTGCGGCAGCGTGTATTTCCCGGAGCCCAACGCGGATGGGGTGCGGGTGCTCGGAGAGACCGCGCCGCTGGATTGTCCGGTATGCGCCGTCCCGCTAACTCACGCCTCGATCGGCGACCGCCGCATGTTGTATTGCACGCGCTGCCGGGGCATGTTGATCCCCATGGACGCCTTCCTGGGGATCGTCCAGGATCTGCGCTCCCAGCGCGCGGGTTCCGAGGACGTCGAGCATCAGCCGGACTGGCGGGAAATGGACCGCCGCATCGCGTGCCCGCAATGCCGCCAAACCATGGACACTCATCCTTATGGCGGGGGCGGCAATGTCATCCTGGAAGATTGCGAAAACTGTTCGCTCAATTGGCTGGATTACGGCGAGCTGGAAAAAATCGTGCGCGCCCCGGACCATGACTACCTGGGCCAGGCCTGGGACCTTTCCAACCAAGCGCCGCAACGTTAGATCTGGTTGACTCAGTGGCCGCGCACATCGGGCTGGCGCCCAGCACTGCGCGCCAGGGCTTGCTCCAACGCTGCCCTGTTCACCGGCTTAGAGACATAGTCGTCCATACCGGCTTCCAGGCAACGTTCACGGTCGCCCGCCATCGCGTGCGCCGTCATGGCGACAATGGGCACGTGCGTCCCGCGGGCCTGCTCCTGGCTGCGAATGCGTTGCGTCGCTTCGAATCCGTCCATGGCCGGCATCTGCACGTCCATAAGGATCAAATCCACTTGGCTCTCGTTCCATTTGTTGATGGCTTCTGCACCGTCACCGGCAACAATGGCGCGATGTCCCATCCTCTGCAGCATCGCCACGGTAACTTTCTGGTTCACAAGGTTGTCCTCAGCCACCAGAATCGATAACGAATGCCCGGGCGCGGCGTTTACGCCGGCCGGCGTGCGGACGGCCGGCTGGGGCTTCCAGGCCCCTACGGCCCGGCGAATCATGCCCAGCAGTTCGGCCGGCTTCACCGGCTTGATCAAGTAAGTCTCCACGCCCAGCTGGCGGCATCGGGCCGCACTGGAGCTCTGGTCCGAGGAAGTGAGCATCAGGATGGTGGCGCGCCGCAAAGCCTGGTGCATGCGGATGCGCTCGATTACTTCCAGCCCGCCCATGCCGGGCATTTGTTCGTCCAGAAGGACCAGGCCGTAAGGATAGCCCGAGCCGGCCGCAGCTTCAAGCTTCTGCAATCCCACCGGTCCGCTATCGGCATCGTCCGGCAGCATGCCCCAATGCTTCGCCATCTCATGCAGAATGCGCCGGTTGGTAGCGTTGTCGTCGATGATCAGCACCGGCAACCCTTGCAGGTCCGCCAGGGCTGGCTGGCTGGGGCGCGGCGCAGCAACCTGAAGGTGAGCTGTGAAGTAGAAGGTCGAACCGGCGCCCGGCACGCTTTCCACCCATATGGTCCCTTCCATGAGGTGTACGATCCGCTTGGAGATCGCCAGGCCGAGGCCCGTGCCACCGTAGTGGCGGGTAGTAGAGGAATCGGCTTGCTCGAACGGCTCGAACAGCCGGGCTTGCGTCTCGGGCGCGATGCCGATGCCGGTGTCGCGGACCGAGAAAACCAGAACAGCCTGCTGTTGCTGTATCTCCTGGACGTTGACGCGCACCTCGATTTCGCCGGATTTCGAAAATTTGATGGAATTCCCGACCAGGTTCAAGAGCACCTGACGCAGGCGTACCGCATCCCCCAGCAACTCTTGCGGCACTTCCGGGCCGATATCGACGGCCAGCTCCAGGCCTTTCTTGTGGGCCGTCACAGCCATGCTCTTCATGGCGTCTCCCACCATTTCGGACAAGTTGAAGGGGACGGGATCGAGCATCATTTTGTCCGCTTCAATCTTGGAGTAATCCAGGATGTCGTTCAAAATAACCAGTAAACTCTCCGCGGAAGACTTGACCATGCCGAGAAACTCATTCTGTTCCGGCGTCAGATCGGTGGAGAGCGCCAGTTCGGTCATGCCCAGAATGCCGTTCATGGGCGTGCGAATTTCGTGGCTCATGTTGGCCAGGAAAGCGCTCTTGGCCTTGTTGGCGGCTTCGGCGGCTTGCTTGGCGTCGGCCAACTCGCGCTCGTGCAGCTTACGCTGGGTGCAGTCGCGGATGCTGCTCGCAAAACCGATGGGTTGGCCACTCTTGTCTCGCTTGAGCCAGATAGAAAGTTCGTTGAACCGCCCCGTTTTGAATTCGTGCTCGAAGCTTTTCATTGGCTGGCCGGTTTTATATACCGTTTGATAGGCATCCCGCAAGGCTCCGCTCCGGTCGCGCTCGAAGAAGTCCTTGTAGCTGTGTCCTACCACTTGTTCACGGGTGCGGTTGAACAGGCGGCAGTATGCATCGTTCACGAAAACATATTTTCCGTGCAGATCCACTTCGCTGTAGGCGTCTTCCAGATGATCCAGAATCTCGCGGCTGCGCTCTTCGCTGCGCCGCAGCTCCTCGGCCGCCTGTTTACGCTTGGTGATATCGCGCACGAAGACGACCAGCCGGTAGCTTTCACCCCACGCTACGGGAGAAACAATGAGCTGGACGGGGAATTCATGCCCGTCGCGATGCAAGGCCTTGCCTTCAATCCGCCGGTTGAGCATCGAACTTCGGCCGGAGTTGACGGACTCCCGCACGACGCGCTCGAAGGCCGTTCTGAGACGCCGCGGCACCAGCATGTGAGCGGGCTTTTGCGCCACTTCGGAATACGGCCAACCGAAGATGCGCTCGGCTTGCGAGTTCCAGCCGATAATCCGGCCAGCGCCATCCACTTCGACGAAGCCGTCAAAACACGATTCCAGGATGGCCTGCAAGCGCGCGTCGTTGTCGGCCGGCGTTGGCGTGCCGACGCTATGCACCAGATTCTCGATGGACGCTTCCAATTTGCCGTCGACGGCCATGGTTCTATTCCTGCTGTTACTCGGGGCTATGCTGATGGCGGGGGCTGACGGATTAAGTTCGCCAGGCAGCCTGACCCTATTCCTAACTATCGGCGGCTTGGGGCATTACTGTAATCCGCCGGGTTCGCCGGGCTTACACGGCGGGCTCGGGCAGCTTGCGGCCGTTGGTTCGTCGAGCGCGCAGACTCGCTTGACACCGCCATCCGAGGCGCACTTCCTGGAGAGAATATCCCCTTCCTTCCGGCACGTATAGGACGTGCAGAATTTAGGAATAACTGGGTGGCGCGGGCTGTTGTGCTGCGCGCTCGCTTTCGCGGTCTCGTCGAACGCCTCGGTCATCATTCAGCTCAAAGTGGTCGAAGGGGAAGGCACGGTCTACCGGACCGGGGCGCGCGCAGCACGCGGGCTGACTGTGTTGGTGACCGATGAAGCCGGCAAGCCGGTTCCGAATGCCTCAGTAAGTTTCCGGCTGCCCGATTCCGGGCCGAGCGGCTTGTTCAGCAGCGGCCTGCGCACTGAGATCGTGAACACCGGCGCCGACGGGCACGCCTCCATCGGAGGCATGCAGTGGAACAAAACTGCCGGACCGATCGAGATTCGCATCACCGCGGTCAAGGACCAGGCGCGAGCGGGAATCATCAGCACGCAATATCTGAACGAGACTGCGATACCGCAAGCCGCACCGCGAACCGCACCGCAGGTCGCCTCGCAAGCCGCGCCGCGAGCCGGGAGCGAAGGAACTTTCAAAGCGTCGCACAAGAGCAAAACCAAATGGCTGGTGATCGGCGCGCTGGTGGGTGGCGCAGCGGCGGCGGGCATGGTATTCGGGCAATCGCACAGCGCGGCGCCGGCCGCTTCGACGGCGCCGGCCGGCATTTCCATCGGCACTCCGAGCATCATTGTGGGGCATCCGTAATGAAATCCTTTCTAATAGCTCTTACGCTGGCGGCGGCCGCTTGCGCGCAACCGGCGCTCGCGCCTCCTCAGGTCGGTTTCCTCCAGGACGGCTCCGATTCGTTCCGCCCGGTCTTCGGGATCGCAGGCAATTTCGTGTTGGGCGGCTCGGCTTTTAGCGGCGTCGTCAACGCCGCGCATTCCGGATCGTTTGGATTGGTGAAGACAGACACGTCCGTGATCGCGGTCGACAGTCAGGGTCAAGTGCTAGCGAGTATGGATGCGCCGGCCGGGCCCGCGGACTTTGCGTTCTTTAGCGATGGCTCGCCCGCCTTCGTGTACTTGCCCAGCGCCAATCTGCTGTTGCAGTGGTACGGCGCCGGATTCCAGATGGTCCCCTTCGACTGCCAGCTTTTCCCGGCGAGCGCCGTGGTGGCGATCTCGGCGCCCGATCGAGGGCACGTCGCGTTTCTAATCCAACGCGACCACGGATTGGGGGAGGCTCGCGCGCTCATCGAGAGCGGCGGGTTTGATTCCCAGGAGGCTCTGCCTGGGGTGGACGCTCCTGCGCTGAGGCTCGCCTCCGGCGAACTGATATACGCGGACGCGAACGGCATCGTGATTCGAAAAGCCGACGCGACGGAGATTCATCTCAGCGCGCAGCTGCCGGCGAGCTTTTCCTTCGCGCAGATGGGCGCCGGATGGGTGGAATTGAGCGATCTCGCAAGCGTCGCCCGCTCTGCTCTACGCGTCACGCCCGGCCGAGAAGGGCTGTATTTCCTGCCGGAGGTGAGCCAATGAAAACCCGGCTGCTGTTGGTTCTTGCTCTGCTGCCTTTATCGGCGCTGGCGCAAATTCAGGTCTTCGTGTCCAACGGAACCAGCGAGACACCAGCCGGCTCGTTCTTCAATGTTGGTGCCGCGACACCCGGCGACACGCTGGAGACGCGCTTCCGGGTACGCAACCAGGGCAGCGGTCCCGCCACTCTTCAGACGCTTTCGTTAGCAGGCGAAGGATTTCAACTGGTCTCGGCCTATGTCCCTTCCCTGCCCTACACCATCGCGCCAGGCAACTATGCGGAGTTCCGTGTCGATTTCACGCCCACCAGGATCGCGACATTTTCGGCGTTCATGACCGTGAACACGACCAACATTACGCTGCAAGGCAACGGGGTGGCGGCGGCTTCACTCACGCTGGCCGGCTCGCAAACGCCACTTGCCGCGGGAGCCTCCATTGATTTCGGCCCGGTGACGGTTGGCAGCAGCAGCCTCAAAAGCTTCACGTTGTCCAGCACCACCAGTTTTACGGTTCAAACCATAACCGTGAGCGGGACCGGGTTTTCCGGTCCAATTGGACGCAGTGCCCCGCTGCAACTTGGGCCGGGTCAGACCGCTTCTTTTCAAGTTCAGTTCAAACCGGCAACCGCGCAACCCGCGCAGGGCAATCTGACAGTGGACGGGCGCGTGTTTAACCTGGCGGGGCTGGGCGTCAGTCCGGCGCTGGCGACGGTATTGCCCTCCCTGGCGATTGATCTCGCTTCCACGGCGGGTGCGAGCGCTCAGCAGAACAGCCTGACGATTGCGCTCGGGTCAGCCTCTCCGGTCGGCGGATCGGGGACCCTGACAATGCAATTCACGCCCAGCGTTCCGGGAGTCGCCGACGATCCTTCGGTTCAATTCCTGTCGGGTAAAGCACGGGTCGCTACGGTGAACTTCGCACAGGGTAGTTCCGTAGGCACGTTTAATGGGCAGCCCAACATCGCATTCTCGACCGGCGCTACAGCGGGAACCATCGCCTTCAACCTGACGCTGGAGGACGGAACCCAGGGGCCGCTGGCCAGCCTCACTATTCCTCCCGCCACCGCCACGCTGGATACAGCAACCGGTCTCCGCAAGGCCGGGGAACTGGACATTAGCCTGACCGGTCTCGACAACACCTATTCGGCCTCACAGCTTTCCTTCACGTTCTACGACACGGCAGGCGCGGCCGTGCAGCCGGGGGCGATTCCGGTCAACGTCCGCTCCATCTTTCAGCAGTACTTTGCCTCCACTCAGGTGGGTGGGATGTTCGCTCTACTGGCTAAGTTTCCGGTGACCGGCGATACATCACAAATCGCGACCGTCACCGTTCAGGTCACCACCGCGGCTGGCACCATCACCACGCAGCCGATTACGATCAACGGCTCGACCCCGCCGCAGGTGGTTCCCATCTCGTAATAACCGCGCTGGCTCGGCTATTCTCGGTACATGCTGCTGGCCGAAGTGGTGGAGACTTCGCGGCGTGTCGCCGAGACTTCCCGGCGGTTGGAAAAACTCGAAGCGCTGGCGCAGTTGCTCGGCCGCCTGCACGGCGATGAGATCGGCATCGCGGTTGCGTTTCTTTCCGGACAGATTAGGCAGGGAAGGATCGGCGCCGGTTACGCGGCTGTGCGCGAGGCGGTTGGCGCTCCGGCGGCGAATGCGAGCCTGGATCTCACCGACGCCGACCGGATCTTCCAGCAGATTTCCGCAGCTTCAGGAACTGGATCGCAGCGCCGGCGTTTCGAGTTGCTCCAGGGCCTTTTCGCACGCGCCACCGAAGCCGAGCAGCGGTTTCTGATCGCGCTTGTGGCCGGTGAACTGCGCCAGGGCGCGCTCGAGGCCGTGATGGTGGATGCCGTCGCCAAGGCCTCCGGAATCGCGGCCGAACGGGTCCGGCGCGCGGTGATGCTGGCGGGCAATGTCGCGGTGGTGGCGAGGACGGCATTGGAGCAGGGCCAGGACGGGCTCAAACCATACGATATCCAGTTGTTTCGGCCCATCCAACCCATGCTGGCGCAATCGGCTGAAGACATCGGCGAAGCCTTAAGCGATCTGGGCGAAGCGGCGCTCGAATTCAAGATGGATGGCGCGCGCGTGCAGGCGCACAAGTCGGGCGACGAGGTCGCGATTTACTCGCGCGCTTTGAACGATGTCACGGCCGCCGTACCCGAGGTGGTGGAGGTGCTGCGCGCGCTTCCAGCCCGCGACCTGATCCTGGACGGCGAGGTCTTGAGTCTGCAACCGGACGGCCGGCCCCGGCCATTTCAAATCACCATGCGGCGCTTCGGCCGCAAGCTGGATGTCGATCGAATGCGCGCCGAATTGCCCATGACGCCGTTCTGGTTCGACTTGCTGTACCTCAACGGCGGATCGCTGCTCGACGAACCGCAGCGCGGACGCTTCGACGCGCTGGCTGGATTGACGAGCGACTTCCTGATGCCGCACCTGGTCACGTCCGACGTTGGGCGCGCGCAAGAGTTTCTCGAAGCAGCCTTGCAGCGCGGGCACGAAGGCGTCATGGCGAAAGCGACCGATGCTCTGTACGCGGCCGGATCGCGCGGCCAGAGTTGGATTAAGGTGAAGCGGCCGCGCACGCTGGATCTCGTGATTCTGGCGGCCGAGTGGGGAAATGGCCGCAGGCACGGCTGGCTGAGCAATCTGCATCTGGGCGCGCGAGACACCGAGAAGGGCGGGTTCGCGATGCTCGGAAAAACCTTCAAAGGCTTGACCGACGCGATGCTGGAGTGGCAGACCTCGGAGCTGCTCAAGCTCGAGATCGGACGCGATAATTACACGGTATTCGTTGAACCGAAACTCGTGGCCGAGATCGAATTTAACGAAATTCAAGTGAGCCCGCGCTATCCAAGCGGGCTGGCGCTGCGTTTCGCGCGCGTGAAACGTTATCGCACGGACAAGACGGCGGCGGAAGCCGACACGTTTGAAACCGTGCAGAAATTGGCGGGGCTGACTGCGTAGCTTGAGCCTGGGCGTTCACACGAGTGTGAACGCGGCACGCATGAGTGCGTGCGCTACTCGAAAAGAGTGCCGCGGTTCAGGAGCCAATGCGGGTCCAGCCGGCGCTTGACGGCTTTCATGGCTTCAATTTGCTCGGGCGTGTACTGGATCTCGAGCAGTTTCCTTTTGCGCTTGCCGAGGCCATGTTCGGCTGAGACCGTGCCGCCGAATGCGACGGCTTGGCGCGCGAAGTCCAGCATCAAGCTCTGGCCGGCATCGAACTCGGCTTCAGACGAAGGCAGGATGTTAACGTGCACGTGTGCGTCGCCGATGTGGCCGAAGATCACGTAGTCAAGCGCGCGTTCGCGCAGGCGCGAGTGATAGAAGGCCAGCATGTCGCGGTTGCGGTGTAGCGGGACCGCGTAATCTGAGTTGAGCTTCAGGAATCCGCGCCGACGGACTGTGTCGTTGGCCAGTTCCGGCAGCGCATGGCGAAAGCGGCGGAAGCGCTCGCGATCTTTGTCGTTATCGGCAAACCAGCTGTCTTCTGGCGCGTTATCGGCCCAGAAATCGATGTCGCCGTTTTCCTGCTCGATGAGCAGCGCCGCGCCGGAGTGTTCGGGTACTTCCGGAAAGCGCTGCCGGAGAAAGGCCAGCGAGTTGCGATCGAAATACTCGATCATGCGCAGCCCGCGCAGCTCGCGCCAAGCGTCGACGGCATCGAGTGCAGCATCATCGCCCGAAAGGAAGATGACGCCGGCGAGAACGTCCGCCGGTTTGGGAAGAAGCTGGAGCTCGGCTTCGATCACTACACCCAGCGTGCCTTCGCTGCCGGTAAAGAGGTCGATCCAATCCATCCCGGGAGCGAGGAGATAGCCGGCGGTGTTTTTCGTCGCACTCGGAAGCGGTATCTGCGGAAGGTCAAAATCGACTTTGTCGCCGCGCCGGAAGGTGTGAACGCTGCCGTCCATCAGAGCGACGCGCAAGCTGAGAATGTGGCGGCGCGTGCTGCCGTAGCGAAAGCTGCGCGAGCCGCTGGCGTTGGTGGCGATGGTGCCGCCTATGCTGGCCGTCCGTTCGGTGGGATCGGGCGCATAGAACTGCCCAGTGGGATTCGCCGCAGCCTGCAGCGCTTCGAGCGAGACGCCCGCGCCTGCAACCGCGCGGCCGCGTGAAATTTCCAAGTCGCTGGAATTTTTCGATCGAGATAGCCCAGCCGCCTTGCGGGACTCCGCCGCCGGTCAATCCGGTTCGCGCGCCGGAAATAGTCACAGGGACGCGTTCTTTTGTGGCGCGCTGAAGAATCGCGATGAGCTCGGATTCGGTGGATGGAGTGAAGACTTCGTCGGCTTCACCTTTGTATCCGGAGGCGTCTTCTAACTCGTGGGGCATTGCAGTTCTATGATTTGCGTTCACACGAGTGTGAACGCGGCACGCATGAGTGCGTGCGCTACACCTCCAGAATCACCGGCATGATGAGCGGGCGGCGCTGCGTTTCCTTACTCAGGAAGCGCTTCAAATCGGCGCGGATTTTTTCCTGCATCACGCCCCAGTCGGTGCGTTCTTCCTCGCTCGACGACTCCAGCGTGCGGGCCACCACCTGGCGCGCGGCCTGCAACAGCTGCGAGCCGTCTTCAAACGACATGAAGCCGCGGCTCACGATCTCCGGCAGCGTTTCGCTCTTTCCCGAATGTTTATTAATGGCGATGATCGGCAGTACGAAACCGTCCTCGGACAGATGCCGCCGGTCGCGAATCACGATGTCTTCCACTACTTCATCGATGGTGCCGGAATCGATGCAGATGCGGCCCACCGGAACCTTCTCGCCCCTGCGCGCCCCGTTGCGATCGATTTCCAGCGTCTCGCCGGTCTCCATCACGAACGTTTCTTCCAAGCCCGCGCCACGCAGGTGATTCGCCAGCGCCGCGTGTTTGGCAAGCTGCCGGAACTCGCCATGGATCGGCAGAAAATAACGCGGGCGCAGCAGGTTCAGCACCAGCTTCAGCTCCTCGGAGCTGCCGTGGCCAGACACATGCACCGGCGGATTCATGGAGCCATACACCACATCCGCGCCGCGCTTGGCGAAGTGGTTGATCATCCGGTAAATCCCTTTTTCGTTGCCGGGGATGATGCGCGCGCTGAGCACTACCGTGTCGCCTCTTTCCAGCGAAACGCTTTTGTGATTATCCACCGCGATGCGCGAGAGCGCCGACATGGGTTCGCCCTGCGTGCCCGAGGCGACCACCACCACCTTCTTTGGATCGGACGACATGATGTCCTGCGGGCGCAGCAGGATTCCGTCGGGAAGTTCCAGCAGGCCCATGGAGTGCG
The DNA here is from genome assembly GCA_963768095.1 of Terriglobia bacterium. GTDB lineage: Bacteria > Acidobacteriota > Terriglobia > Bryobacterales > Bryobacteraceae > Palsa-89. Next base: position 65,847 of record CAVYGT010000002.1, read on the forward strand.
CGATCTCGGTTACGTTCAGCAAGCTGCGGCCCACAAACGCCACCTTGCGCCCGTATTCAGCAGCCAGATCGAGAATCAGTTGCAGTCGATGAATGGAGGAGCTGAAGCAGGAGATAACCAGGCGGCGGTCGGCGCGATAAAAAATGTCTTCGAAGCGCGGCGCCACCGCGCGCTCGCTCTCGGTGTAGCCGGGCCGGTCGACATTGGTGGAATCCGACATCAACAGCAGAACGCCGCGTTTGCCGTAGTCGGCTAGCGTGTGCAGGTCGAACAGTTCGTTGTCAGTCGGCGTGGGGTCGACTTTGAAATCGCCGGTGTGGACCACCACGCCCAGCGGCGTGGTGATGGCGATGCGCCATCGAGCTGACGATGGAATGCGTGACGTGAATGAACTCGATTTGGAACGGGCCGATTTCGATGCGGTCGTGCGGCTTCACCTTGTTGAGCCGGACCTCGTCGGCGAGCCCGTGCTCTTCCAGCCGGCGTTCCACCAGCGCCAGCGTGAAGGCCGAGCCGTACACGGGAACATTGATCTCGCCCAGCAGGAACGGCACCGCGCCGATATGGTCCTCGTGCCCGTGCGTCAGGATGAGAGCGCGCACGTGCTCACGGTTTTGCTCCAGATAGGCGAAGTCGGGCGTGACTATGTCGACGCCCAGCAGCTCGGCGTCCGGAAACATCATGCCGGCGTCCACCACGATGATGTCGTCGCCGTAGCGGACGGCCATGGAGTTCATACCAAACTCGCCCAGGCCGCCGAGGGGGACAAGTTGAAGCTTCTGATCAGGCACTTAAGATTTCAGAGTATCAGGTGGCGCTTGCGCATGCATCGCGCGCCCGGCCGGCGCAGTACAATGCTCAGATGCTGGAATCATCCGCGGCCGCTCCATCACCGCGGGTGACCGTCATCATCCCCACGTACAACTGGAGCAGCGTGCTGCGGCAAGGTTTAGGTTTTAAGGCTTCTTGATGATCTTTCCGGGAACGGTTTCGGAAACTTGCGGAATGAATTCGGCTTCCTTCAAGGCAGCAGCTAGGTTACGCAGATCCGCATTCTGATCGTGCCAGCCCGTGCCGTTTCCCATTTCCAGCCCAATTTGGTAGCCGCCCTTGGCCGGATTGCAATATCGCACCGTACCGCGTCCTCCCACACCCAGATCCGCGCAATTGAACGTAACGATGGTCCTCGTGGGAACGCGTACGGGCAGCCATAGCTTGACGCCTGAGACGGAGATATCGACTAGGCGGGCCTGGTAGCGGCTTTCATGTCCCTCTTCACTCTCGCAAAGAATCGGGACCATTCCACCCACGGCTTTGCGTGAATGAAGCCGCCTTTCCGTCTTGTGCTGGATTCTAGAAAAGCTCACCTGACCAGCTACCCTTCCACTATGTATCGGCACTTTGGTGTATTTTCTGCATTGTGCCGAAATATGGCAGGCCAATGGGACGATCGCTAAAGCTCGGCATTGCCGACGGACTCCATTTAGACAGCTTGTGCGATGACGAACATTTGACCGGTAATTGTTGCGGACATTACGGACATGAGCCCTGTTGAACGGGCTTCAATCTGCCGTAATATAAGGCAGGGAATTCCGTAGCGATGTATTGCAAATACTGCAATAAGCGCCTGTCTGTCACTAGAATGCTGACAGGAGAGTTCTCTTTTTGTTGTGCCGAGCATCGAGAGCTGTTCATCAACTCGGAGGCAACAGAAGCGCTGGAAAGGCTCCGGAGTTCGTTCAACGAGCCGGCTCCCAAAAAACCACTCCCGCGCAAGAATACAGCGGGCGGCGCCGAACCGTTGTTGGCCGAAGGGCGGGCGCATTCCCGAGCGGAGCATCCCCTGCCCGTCGAAGAGCAGGCCGCTAGCTTAACCGCAGGGGAAACGACCATAGCTGAAACGACCGGCGAGGGCCCGCCAGAGTCACCCTTGATCCACGTTCACCTTACGCCCCATGATCTACTCGACGGGTCTCTGCTGACCTCCGACGCTGCGGAACCAATTCCGGGTGCGGTTCCTCCCCCGATTAGCCCGGCATTACAGCCTGCAGCCTCGGATGCCACACGACAGCCTCTGGATGTCGCACCGGATCTCGGTCCGCCACTCCCGCTTGCCGAGCGTGCGCTGGCAGCAGATTTGCCGGTCCCAAGCCAGGCAATATGGGCCGATGTCCCGAGCGGCTATCCGCCCGTCATCATCTCACCCTCAGCGAAGCTCGTGGTCGATTTGGATGCCGCGCAGCCCATGCCATTATCGATGAGCCAGGCTGATACCGACTTGGCGGATCCTTGTCCTCAGCTCGAAGTCCTGACGATCGCCTTTATAGAGCCGAGGTTAGCCATCGCGCCGCGAGCCGTCGACCAGAGCATCTCACAGCCAGGTTTAGTCCCTGCGACCGAATTGCATGCTGCCGCTCGTACACGGTCATTGGACTCACAACCGGGATTCCAAGCTGAGTTGCCCACACTGACCGGCTCGCCCGCTCCGAAGGCTGGCTTTACAGGAATAGCTCCGACGCCGCGGTTCGAGAGTTGGTCGTCCTTACTGAGTGTGCAGCCACTCAGTCCGCTGCAAAACACGCCGTTCGCGCCGAAGCAGCTCGCCGCCACTCCATTAATCCCCATTTTGGTAGCGATTGCCCCTCGCTGCGAGGCGAGCAAAGACGAAGACGCGCAGATGAGTGAGCGGACACTGGCCCAAGCAACGTTGTGTGCTGTCGGGACCACTAGCGTGGACATTCAACCTGGCCCTGGTCAGGCAGGTTTATGGGTACGGTTTGCTAACACCGGCTTGGAACTACCGCGACGTGGTCTTACTCTCGCCTCAACATCAATCGGCCTGAAGCGGGACATGTCAACGGCCCCGATTGACTTAGCGGTCGCAGCAAGTTGCCCACCGGCGCTGGAGATTGAGACCTCAATAGCGGGTACGCTTCCTTACCTGGTCGCGCCCCAGACTCTTTCAGTGCTCGCGCCAAGCATGCATTTGTCAGCAGTCACCCTTTCGCTTGGTCGACAAGCGCAGACACTGCCGGGATCATTCAGTGAACCCGCCGCGTTGAGTGTGGCGCACTTGCAGTCCTCGCGCCCCAGTCCCTTGTCGTTGGTTACGTGGTGGCGAGCGCTCTCCATCTCGATTCCAGTTTCCAAGGCTTCGAATCTTGGGAAGCCCGCAGCGATCGGGACGGCCGCGAGCGAGGGGTGTGTTCAGACTCTTCGGTGGTGGCCGCCCAGCCGCCGCGGACACCGGATCAGCCCTTCGCTTCCGCAGCCCAGGGCAACTACGCACGCGCCGACCGCTCCGATGCACGCGTCCATCAGAGGGCCCGTCCCGGAGCCGATTGGGCCCGGCATTGATGGAACTGCTCCGCCTCGCCTGGCCGCCGTTCGCGTTCAGCCGGCTGCGATGCCGGTGCAACAGCAACGATCAGCGCTTCCAGCAAGTCGGCCCGAAATTGGTTTGAGCCTGTGCTCGAGCGTCGCCTTCGGACTCGCCAGCGTTGATGCTCCCAGCCCGCACTCGGGCTGGACTTCGGAACTACGGACCGGGATTGGCATCGTGCTGCCCGGCTGGGAAGCCGAGCAGGCTACTCCGGCGATCAGTTGGGCGCCTTACGGCCAACAAGATTGGCAGAAGCCCGTTCTCCCAGCGACTAGTTACAGCTCCGTGCTCCCCTTTCCGCCTCTGAGGCGCTTGTCCCGGACCGTAACCACGGGTGTTTCCAATGCTAGCGAAACGCGGGCGGTGCAACTGCTAAGACTGGCCAGTGCGCTCGGCCCAAACGCACAAGTAGATTGTCATCACGGCGCTCGGCAAAGCGGCCCAGTCCGGGGCACGTCCTCGTTCACCGGAACGATTGGGGGCAATGCCCCCTTAGTATGTCCTTGATCGCGCCGCAAGAATACCCCGTGCAGGCATAAAGAAAATACCTTAGATGGTCGATGGTAAAGAGCAAAGGTTGTCCTGAGGTCACCGAAGTTCTTACGACCAGGCGCAAGTTCTGCCCTTGAGGCTCGTCGAGAAGGCCTCGAGGCAAAGGTGAATGCACGTGGAGAACACAGTGAAAACCGAAATAAAAGCGGCCGACGCCGAAGTCTGCCACACCATCGAAGGTAGCTTTCAGACCGACACTGCGCTGCGCAATCTGGCGCGCTCGGTCTCCCTCTACATCCAGGGTGACAGTGAGCAGGCTCTGCAAGCGCTCGAGGGAGCCGACACCGGATCCGACGATAGCACCACAGGGGAGATCACCGCGGCTCGCGCGCATCTCCAATTCGAGCTCCAGCGCTACAAGGATGCCTCCGCGAACTATGCGCGCCTGGCCACGCAGCGGGCCAACGATGCAGACGTGCCCGTGAATCTCGGCCTATGCCAACAGAACCTGGGCCAGTATGCCGAGGCGGTGGAGAGCTTCCGCCGGGCCCTTGCACTGGGGGCAAAACCGCTGGAGATGCATCTTGCGATCGGAGCTTGCCTCCTGCAACTCAACGAGCATGAAGAGGCACGCGAGGCTTTCGATGCGGCGCTGGCTCGCCTTCCGGATAGTGAACCAGCGATGTTCGGCAAAGCCGTGGCCTTGCAAATGGGCTGGGAATTCGATGAGGCGGCGGAGCTTTATAAGCGAATTCTGCAGCGCAACGCCCTTGCGGAAGATCCGCTCGTCAACATGATCAGTCTGTCCTTGCAGCGCAAGGATTACGAAATGGTCCGAAGCTATGCGGAACAGTTGCTGGCGATTCGCCCGGACGCGCCAGCCGCTTTGGAGGGCTTAACAGCCGCGGCATTCGCGCGTGAGGATTTCGAGGATGCGATGGAGAGTGCCTCGCGGTTGGCGGAACTGGCGCCCGATGTATATGACAACTGGTTCAACCTGGGAGTGGCCTGTCAGCGGCTGGGCCATCTGCCGGAAGCCATTCGGGCATACCAGCGGGCGTGTGATATTCGGGCCGAAGCGATTTATGCGCACGTGAATATGGGCGTCGCATACCAGGAGCTGGGCGACTTGAGCGAAGCGCGGGCTTGCTTTGAACGAGCCATTCAGATCGCGCCGGATCGAAATGATCTGCGCTTTCAAGTGGCTTGGATGGCGGAACGTCAGGGGCAACTGGATGAGGCCGAATCCAGGTACGCGAAGCTGGTGGAGAAGGATCCGACTCTTCAGAACGTCTGGTTCCGGCTGGGCTATCTGCAATTGCAGCGCGGCAATAACGCCGACAGCATTGCCGCCTTTGAGGCTTGCCTGGCGAAGCAGCCGGATTGGCCGGAAGCCGAGATCAACCTGAGCATGGCACACTCCAATGCGGGCCACTACGAACAGGCCGATACCATTCTGCGCGGACTCCTAAACCGTCATTCGGACTCAGTCGAGGCCTTGAAGGGTCTGGCTGCGATCGCGCTCAAGCGCGAAAATCGCGAGAGCGCGCTCGAATACCATCGCCGCTTGATCGACGCCGGAGTCGCCACCGCCGAGGTCTTCTACAACGCCGGCTTGCTGTCGCAGCAACTCAACAATTCGCAAGACGCGGCGCGGTTCTACGAACTGGCTCTGGAGACGGATCCGAATTTCGCGGAGGCCAGGCTGAACCTGGGACATGCCCTCGAATCGATGGGCAAGAAACAGGAGGCGCGTGCTTCGTGGGTTCGGGCCTTAGAGCTGAAGCCCGAGCTTGCGCGGGGTTACTTCCGTCGAACTGCACAGTAACGCTATTCGGACTGGCGCTCACCGGAGACATCGACTTCAAAGCCTCTGGCACAAAGAAGGCGGTGCCGTTCTCGTCCCTGGGGAGGTAGTGTAAGCCTTTTCAGCTTTTGCCCCAGCGTTCGGCAGCTCCCTTGCGCGCCCGGCCGGCGCAGTACAATGCTCAGATGCTGGAATCATCCGCGGCCGCTCCATCACCGCGGGTGACCGTAATCATCCCCACTTACAACTGGAGCAGCGTGCTGCCTTATTCCATCGGCAGCGTGCTGCGGCAAAGTTTCACCGATTTCGAGCTACTGGTCATCGGCGACGGCTGCACGGACGATTCAGAACAGGTGGTGACTGCGATTATCGATCCACGTCTGCGGTGGATCAACCTGTCGCTCAACGACGGCCACCAATCCGCGCCCAACAATGAGGGCCTCCTTCAGGCGCGCGGCTCGATCATCGCCTACCTCGGCCACGACGATCTGTGGCTGCCCCATCATCTGGACGTGCTGGTGGCTGCGCTCGACGCCGGCGCCGACGTAGCCTACTCGATTGTCCACATGATCGGCCCCGAAGGCGAGATACTTGCGCCCGCCGGGGAGATGCCGCGCTACCGGCCGGGTCAATGGATGCCGCCCACGGGCGTGGTGCATCGGCGAATCGCCGTGGAGAAAGCCGGCCCCTGGCGAAACTACCGAAGTCTTTCTCTCGACCCGGAAACGGATCTCTGGCTCCGCATGCAACAGGCGGGGTTCGTATTCCAAGGCGTGCCTCGGCTCACGGCCGTGAAGTTTCCCGCCCTCTTTCGCCAGGACGTCTACAAAAAGCGATCGAGCGACGAACAGCGGCAATGGACCGAACGCATGCTCCATGAAAAGGACCTGGAAGCGGTGGAGATGGGAAAACTGCTGGTCGCCAAGCGCCGCAAGCTGACCTTCCGTGAGGGCTTCCACGCGTCGCTGGGACGAACCAGCAGCGAATTCCGGCGCCGCGTGCCGTTGGCTCGAGGGGCGATGGTGCGCTGGAGACGCAAGTTCAAAGGACTGTGATTAATCGGCAGCCGGTGCATAATAGCATGGAGGCCAGCATGATCAAGACCGCCAAGAAAGACCCGCAGGTTATTTCCGAGGACTGGCATCTGCTCAAGGAAATTATCCAGGGCGTGCACATCAAGGAAGTACTCCACGTGCCGCGCGATCATGGCGTGATCACGGAGGTGTTTCGCCCCGAATGGGACCCGACCGGCATGCCGGTGGTGCATCTCTACCAATCGCGGCTTTTTCCCGGGGCGATTGGCGCCTGGAGTTGCCACACACGCACCACCGATCGCCTGTTCGTCAATCAGGGGCGCATCAAGGCGGTGCTGTACGACGGCCGTGAAGATAGCCCCACTTACCGCATGATTAACGAGGTCCACCTGGGCGACGACCGCCCGGCATTAGTCGTGATCCCGACCGGCGTCTGGCACGGCCTGCAAAACCTGGGAAGCGGCGACGCCCTGGTCCTCAACCTTCCCACCGAGGCCTACAATTACAAAGATCCGGACCACTGGCGCCTGCCTTACGATACCGACGAGATTCCCTACCAATGGGCCGGCCACGGCGCCGCCACTCGCCTCCGCGCCGACGCCCGCTAGTGTCTAATCATTTTGTGGCAACCGCTGGCTCTGCCAGCAGGCGCGCGCGTGTGGACGGGTCCGAGGCCAAATCCACGATGGTCCAGGCCATCGCGAGCGCGCCGTCGAAAATGGCGCGGTCGGCGGCCGGAGTGACGCAGGCCGCCGTGAACTCGGGCTGGTGATTCACGGCCGGCAGCGAGTCAATTCCGATGGCGGGATGAATCGCGGGCATGGCTTGCGATACGTTGCCCATGTCGGTGGAGGCCGCCACGCGGTCGCGCAGTGGTCCAAGATCGGGGAATTTCCGGCCCAGCGCTTCGGCGTTGCGCTGGTACATGGCGGCCAGATCCAGGTCGTGATGCATGTGCGCATACGGCTGATCGCCACCTTGAATCTCGAGCTTGGAGCCGGTGGCCAGCGCGCCCGCTTCAAAGCAGCGCCGTACCTTCGCACGCAGCTCCTGGAGTTCCTCTAAATTATCCGAGCGGATGATGTAGCGAGCCGAGGTGTGCGCCGGAACAATGTTGGGTGCGTCGCCGCCTTTGGTAACGATGCCGTGAATGCGATCGGTCTGGCGGATGTGCTGGCGCAGCAGCCCCAGCGAAGTTTGCGCGATGGTTAAAGCATCCGCTGCGTTGATGCCGAGTTCGGGAAATGCGGAGGCGTGCGCTTCCTTGCCGTGATAACAAACGTCAAACATCGAGGCCGCGATGATCTTCATCGTGGCGGCATCGAAAGGCGCGGGATGCACCATCATCGAGGCGTGCAGGCCATCGAAGGCTCCGCGCTGGAGCATCACAATTTTCCCACTGGCGTTTCCCACCTCTTCGGCGGGTGTGCCCAGGACCACGATGGTCGCGCCCAGGTCATCGGCAACTTTCGCCGCCGCGATTCCCGCACCGGCCGACATGGCCGCGATGAGATTGTGCCCGCAGGCGTGGCCGATGCCAGGCAAGCAGTCGTACTCAGCGCAAATTCCGATGCGCAGCGGACCGTGGCCGGCGCGCGCCACGAAGGCCGTGGGCAGGCCAGCGACTCCCTTTTCGACGCGAAAGCCGGCGGCGTCCAATGTTTCGCATAACCAGGCCGAGGCGTGCTCCTCCTCGAAACCCAGTTCCGGTTTGGAGTGGATGCGGTGGCTGAGGCTGAGCAGGCCCGGGCGGGCGGACTCCAGTTGTTGCTGCGCGGCCTGTTTGGTGGTTGGCATCATCGTTCCATTTCCAATTAGATCACCTCCGGCCAGGCGCCCCGGCTTGGTTACCATGGATCACGTATGCCTCCGGTGGGCCGCGTCCTTGAGACCTCGCTCTATGTGGACGACGTCGCCCGCTCCGCCGAGTTCTATCAGCGCATGTTCGCCTTCGAGAAACTCGTAGCCGACGATCGGTTCGCCGCGCTGAACGTCAGCGGCCAGCAGGTGCTGCTCTTGTTTCGGAAGCACGGTACGACGGCGCCGATCTTTATTCCAGGTGGAATGATTCCGGCGCACGACGGCGAAGGCACAACCCATCTGGCCTTTACCATCCCGCTCGAGTCAGAAGCCGACTGGACCCGGCATCTGGGCGAGCACGCTGTAGCCATCGAATCGCGCGTAGCCTGGCCGCGCGGCGGATTCAGCCTGTACTTTCGCGATCCCGATCAGCACCTGGTGGAGCTAGTCAGTCCCGGCTGCTGGGCCATCTACTGAAGCGAACCCGGCAGCCGCGATTTGCGCGATATCCATCAGGCGCGGAGGTGTTTTCGAAATACCGGACAGCGCGTCGCGGAACATGGTGTTGCAGAACGGACAGGCCGCGCCCACGACCGTGGCTCCCGTAGCAACCAGTTCCTTGGCGCGCGTCACGCTGACGCGATCGCCCTTCTCTTCGCCCAAGAACGCCAGTCCGCCGCCCGCGCCACAGCAAAATGAACGCTCGCGCGCCCGCGGCGGGTCGATTACGTTGCCGAACCGGGCTGCCACGCTGCGCGGCGCATCGTAAACGCCGCGGTAGCGTCCCAAATAGCATGGGTCGTGATAGACGATGGTTTCGCCCGCCGAAGTCTTCGCGGGCAACTGATCCAGATGCCGGGCCAGGAACTCGCTGTGATGCTCGATGGGCGGCGCTTCGCCGTACTCTTTCCAATCCGTGCCGATGGTGCGGACGCAGTGCGGGCAGATGGAAACAATCTTCTTCACCTTGTTCTGCTTCAGCGTTTCCAGGTTATTTTCGGCGAGCTGGCCGAATGCGAGATCGTTGCCCAGCCGCCGCGCCGGATCTCCGGTGCACTTTTCCTTTCGCAAGACGCCGAAGCTGACGTTGAGCCGGCGCATCACTTGCGCCAGCGACGCGATGATCTCGCGGCCCTGCGGATCGTAAGCGCCCATGCATCCTAGCCACAGGCAATATTCCTGCGTGCCGTCGAAGATGGGAAATTCCTGCTTCTGAATGAACTTGTCGCGCTCGCTGGATGAGAATCCCAGCGAGTTGCCGTTGCGCTCCAGATTCAGGAACAGCTTGGTGCCGTAGTCGTCTTCCCACTTGCCCGTGTTCACCGCTCCGCGCCGCAATCCGATAATGATCGGAAGATGTTGGACTCCCACCGGGCACTGGAACTCGCAGGACCCGCAGGTGGTGCACTGAAACGCAGCCTCCTGCGAAAGATATTTCCCCAGCAGCGGCTCCTCGCTGGCCGGGCCGAAATCGTTCAGATAATGGCGCACGCCCAGCGCAATTTCTTTGGGATTAAGCACCTTGCCGGTGTTGGCGGCCGGGCAATGCTCCGTGCAGCGTCCGCACTCGACGCAGGAATAAGCTTGCAGCGAAACCAGCTCGGTCAGATCCTTACCGGTGTCGAGGCCGAAATCCTCGTCGCCCACCAGCGGAGGAATTTTGCTGAAGCCGTCGCGCTTCAAGAAGACGGTTAGCGGGCTCAGGACCAGGTGCAGATGCTTGGTGTGCGGGATGAGCGGCAGGAAGACCAGGATGGTCAAGGTGTGCGCCCACCACAACGGTTGGCTCGACTCTCCACCCGGCAAGTACGTCATCAGGTACGTCAGCATCAGGAGGAAGATGAGCAGCGCGATCACGCCGGACTGATACGAGACCGGCCCCAGCCATTTCGGACGGATCACCAATCGCCGGAAGGCGAGTCCGGCAATGGATACAGCCACGGCGACTGCGAAGATTGCCGCGAGCGTAAAGTAGATTCTTCCGAATGAGCCGTCGCGGCTGAACAGCTGGACATGAAAACCTTCGGCGAAATGGTTGATGGTGACCAGCGCGAAGGCGCAGAATCCCCAAAATACGAAGGCGTGCGCCAGTCCGGGAAGCGGCCTCTGGCGGATCACTTTGGCCTGGAGCAGCACTTCCCCGACGAACGCGTTGACACGGCGCCCCAAGGGTTGGAGGTGAAAATCCGGATCCTTTTTCGATGCCAGGATGATCCGCCACACTCTTCCGAACCGCACCCAGAAGCCGTAGATCGAGGCCGCCAGCAGGACTAGCAACACTGCTGTCTCCGGCCAGGAGATTTGAACCATAAACTGCGAGTGTAGCAGGCGTGGCGCGCGCACTCCTGCGTGCCGCGTTCACACTCGTGTGAACGCTCTATCCAAGCCGCGAAGCATCTTGCAAATGAACCCACACCCGGGCTCTAAAGTCATCTTCCATTGGCTACGATAGACGATGAGGAGAGAACATCTGCGCTTCATAATGTCAGGGGCGGCCGGATTCATCGGCGCCCATTTTTGTGACCGGTTGATCGCCGAAGGCCATTCCGTGCTCGGTCTCGACAATTTCATGACCGGCTCGCTTCGGAATATCGAGCACTTGAACGGCAATCCCGCGTTCGAGTTTCGCGAATGGGACGTGTGCCGCGTCCTGGAAGTCGACGGGCCGGTGGACGGCGTTTTGCATCTAGCTTCGCTCGCCAGTCCCAAGGACTACTTCGAGCATCCCATCGAAACGCTGGACGTGGGATCGGCGGGAACGCGCAACATGCTCGAATTGGCGCGTCTCAACGGCGCGCGCTTCCTGGTGACATCCACTTCAGAATGCTATGGCGATCCGCTGGTGCATCCGCAGGTAGAAACCTATTGGGGCAACGTGAATCCGGTGGGCGTCCGTTCCTGTTACGACGAAAGCAAGCGCTACGCCGAAGCGCTCACCATGGCTTATCACCGCGTGCACGGGCTGCGCACCAACATCGCGCGGATTTTCAACACCTACGGGCCCAAGATGCAGTTGGATGACGGCCGCGTGGTGCCGGCATTTATCGATCAGGCCCTGCAAGGCGAACCATTGACGGTTTACGGCGACGGCTCGCAAACTCGCAGCTTCTGTTACGTGCGCGATCTGGTGGACGGGCTGTACCGGCTGGCATTGTCGGAGGAACGCTATCCGGTGAATCTCGGCAACCCGCGCGAGATGACAATTCTCGAATTCGCCGAGCGCATTCGAAGCATTACTGGAACCAGGGCGCCGATTGTTTTCAAGCCGCTTCCGGAAGACGATCCGAAGCGCCGCCAACCCGACATCAGCAAGGCCAAGCGCGTGCTGGGCTGGGAACCGAAGGTGAATCTGGAAGAAGGGCTGCGCGAAACGATCGCCTATTTCCAGCAGGTTGGCTCAGTAGCAAAATAGGATCGCGGCTCAGGCCAGCTGCGCGAGCGCCAACAGGGAATCGGAGTCCACCGATTGCAGTTCGATGCCGGATAGGACGGACGCAACCGATGGGCACACGTTCAGGAGCGCCACCAGATCCTCGGCATTGAAGGAATCCTGCTCTCTGCGATAAAGAGTGAGGACGCCAACCACGCCGCCATTGGAGCTCAACGGAAGCGCCAGGGCCGAGGCCAGCCGGCCATCCGTGGGATAGCCTGGCTCGACGGTCGGGTTGCCGTTCAAAATCGGCTTGGCTGTTTCCGCCACCCAGCCGACTAATCCTTCTCCCTGAGCCACTCGCAGAGACCCCAGACCGCGCTGTTCTTCACCGGCCACGAAACACGGCAGCACAAAGCCGTTTTCGCAAGAATAGAAGGTCATGGCATCATATGGAACCAGAGCTTCGATGCGCACGGAGGCAACCGCCAGGGCTTCCCGCCCGGCCAGGCCTCCGGAAATCTCATGGCCTCCGGCGTTTCGAGCGCGCGTGACCGGATGAATCGAAGCGACATTCGAAGGACGCCGCGGCGCTTCATTTGCAAACCCGGCGGCCGGCGCACTGCCGCGCGCGATCTTAATATCCACCGAGAGCGGAGCTTTTGGCTCGCTGGTTACTCTCTTCGCCAGCGCTTCGAGCTCGCGATAACGCTTCTGCAGCACGCGGACCACCTCAGGATCGAAAGCGGTTCCCGCCTCCGACGCCACCCGCGCCATGGCTTCATCCAGCGGCAATGCGCGCCGGTATTGGCGATCGGAAGCCAGGGCGTCCAGGCAGTCCACCGCCGCCAGGATACGCGCTCCGATCGGAATCTCGGCGCCCTTCAAGCCATATGGATACCCGTTGCCATCCCAGCGCTCATGGTGCGTGCGCACAATCGGAACCACCGGATACGGAAAATTCACACGCTCCAGAATTTCCGCGCCCACCACGGGGTGGACCTTCATCTTTTCGAATTCGCCCCGCGTTAATTTGCCGGGCTTGGAGATGATGGACTCGGGCACCGCCAGTTTCCCGATGTCATGCAAAGTGGCCGCGGCGCGCAGCGCCTCCAGCTCCTGCGCGGATAGCCCCAGGTCTTTTCCAATTTCCATGGCATACAGTTGCACGCGCTGCAGATGGTCGTGCGTGGTGTGATCTTTCGCGTCGATGGCGCACGCCAGCGCCTCAATGGTCCTCAGGTGCAGTCCGTTGATCTCCAGCATGTGCTGGTTCATCTGCTCGATCTGATCGATGTGCGACCGGTTGGAGCCATGCACCAGATAAACCAGCGGCAGACAGATGATGGGAAGCTCCCATTGAACGCCATGCGGCACGGTCCCCACCAGCCACGCCATCGAGCATCCGACGACATAGAAGGGCAGCATCCCGCGGTACCGGCGCCATACGGCCAGAATGGATTTCTTTTCGGTCAGGCCGATGATGCACGCCACTGGAACGGTGTTGGCGGCAAAATAGGTGACCGCCAGAAAGGCCAGGCTCGCTAACTGACCCAACTTTGAGTGCGTGTAGGCGAGCACCAGCGTGGAGAGCAAAATTGCGGTACCAGTGTTCGCAACGTTGAATGCAACTTGGACGAATCGCGGCCGGACTTGGACTCCCCACACCGTCTGGACCAGCAGCGACACCGCCCCTACGACCAGCGTCTCGCTCAGGCTAAGGTTTACGATCCCCACCAGCACGAACAACGCACTGACCGACATTGTGCCGGTGACACCGGGCAGCCGCACCTTCAGCGCCGATGCCAGCGCGGCGGTGACCAGGAAGGCCGCGAATCGCAAAGGGTCATGGCACTCCCACCGTGCCAGCCCTCCCAACAACGCGGCCGACCCCAGGGCAATGTGCGCCCACAGATAAATTCTCGGCATCATAGTGCGCATGGAACCCCGCATCGGTCCTACTTTTCACCCTGCGTGCTGGTTCCCCAGGCCGCATTCGTGCCCCAAGCGGCATTAGTGCCCCAAGCTGCGTTGGTGCCCCAGGCTGCATTAGTGCCCCAAGCCGCATTAGTGCCCCAAGCTGCGTTGGTGCCCCACGCTGCATTGCTGCCCCAGACCGCCGCGCCTGCGGAGCCGTTCGTCAACACCTGCGGGCCCCAAACCGTAGGCAGGAACCAGGTCGGGCTGCTCCACCAAGCGGCCGCCAGATTCGGAATCACAAGGGCGGTTTGAAGCAACGAATTATAGAAGACCTGCGGCGACAGAGCGGCGCTGTAGGTCCGATCATAGTTCTCCAGCGCAGCGGCAATGTCCAGATAACCCGCGCCCACCGTAAACATGTCGTAGGTGTCGGTATAGGACTGGCCGGTAGTCGGATCGTAGGCAACGCTGGTAAGCGGAAAATTCTTGGTCGCGGTTTTCATCAGCCGCGCTTTGACGGTATCGGGGGTCAAGCTCGGGTCGCGCTCGATCAGCAGCGCCGCCGCGCCTGAAACCACCGGCGTCGCCATGCTGGTGCCGCTCAACTGGAAGTACAGAGGCGGCGCGGGAGCCGTAGAGGACGTGTAGCTCGAAGTCGCGACGACATTGGAGGGTAAATCGTTAACCAGCGTCGATCCGGGCGCCAGCAGTGAGTCCACCAGATTGCCGGGAGCCACCAGGTCGGGCTTAACCGTCAGATCGATGTAGGTGGGGCCGCGCGAACTGTAGCTGGCGATTAAATCGTCACTGCGGGTTATGGTGAATTCCGTCTTCATCGCGCCCACCGTGATGGCGTGCGGGCTGTTGCCCGGCGACAACACGGTAGCGTAGCCGTTGCGTCCCAAATTTCCCGCCGCCACCACCACCACGATTCCGCTCTTCCAGGCCGCTTCCACCGCCTGGCACAAGGGGTCGCGCGAGCAGTTCTCGTAAATCGGCCGGCCGAGCGACAGGTTGATCACGCGCACGTTGTAGCGTTGCTTGAGCTGCACCGCTTTCTCGATAGCCGCGATCACCACGCTGTCGTTGCTCACGCCGTTGCTGTCCAGGACGCGCAGATCCAGCAGATTCGCAGCCGGAGCGATTCCCTTGAAGGTCCGGAACGCGCCCGGCTTGGACGACGAGGCGCCGTTCCCGGCCACGATCCCGGCCACATGCGTACCGTGTCCGAAGTCGTCAGCCAGCGAACCGCCGATAAAACTCTGCCGGTAGACGACCCGGCTCTGATTGGAATTGCTAACGTTCAAGTCGGGATGCGCAAAGATTCCGCTGTCGATCACCGCTACGCCCACACCGTGCCCGTCCCATCCTGAACTCCAGGCCTGCGGCGCATTCACCGCGCCCGCGGAATAATCCAAAGAAGCGCTGAGCGACCGATCCAGCGAAATGTACGCCACGTTGGACTGGTTCGATATGGCGATCAAGCTGGCCGGTTGCACCGTCGCGGAAACCGCGGGAATCAGCGAAAACACAGTGTTCAGCACGCCGCCCACGAGATTCAACACGCCGCCCACCAGCCCGCCCAGCAGACCCCCTGAAGACTGAGGTGGCGTGTTGTACTGCACAATCACGTTGATGTTGTTGGACGGATTTGCCAGCAACGGCTGCAAATCAGGAGAAATCTTGGAATTGTCGGCCAGCACGGCGCTGCCGGTCACACACAGGGCCAGCCACAGCGCCGCACTCCGTTTCGAAAAGCTTCGCATGGCCGATTGTTTGGCACATGGCGGGCCAGATCTCTCTGAGAGTTAACTTTCCGGATATCAATTATTTTGGGATCGCCTTAGGACCGCCGCGGGCTTAGTTCCAGCGTCAACTTGTCTCAAAAAATTGACAGACTGGCATCCGCGCGTCCGAACCGCGGCCCACGGGCTGGAACCGATCGAGGTGCTGCGGGACGAGTAGGCTATTCATGCCGCAGCGCATCCATGGGATCCACTCGGGTGGCGCGCCGCGCCGGGATGTAGCACGCCGCGAGCGCTGCCGCGATCAAGACCAGCGCGGTTCCGGAAAACGTCAGCGGATCGAACGCGCTCACGCGGAAAAGTTGATTCTTCAATACCCGGCTGAAGATTAGGGAAACGGCCAGCCCCGCGGCCGCGCCGATACCCGCCAGTTGCATGCCCTGCCCGATCACCAGTCTGAGCACTTCCCTTGGTTGTGCGCCCAGCGCCATGCGGATGCCCACCTCCTGCGTTCGTTGCGTCACCGCATAACTGATCACTCCATACAGGCCGATCACGGCCATCGCCAACGCCATCGCGGCGAACACGCCCAGGAGCGTGACCACGAAGCGGCGCGAGGCCAGCGACGCCGACACCATGTCCGGCAACGGTTTGATTTGCGAGACCGCCAGCCCTGGATCTATTTCCCGCACGCCGTCCTTTAACGCGTTCGTCAGCCGCACCGGATCCGACCCAGATCGAACAACAAAGGTGGTGAACGGCGTGGGCTTTTGATAAATCGAGTAGTAATACTTGCCCTTCACCACATCGCCCGCCAGGTCCGATTGCTTGGTATGCCCCACCACGCCGACAATGGTCGACCATGGTCCCTGTCTTCCGTTACGCAGATGCTTGCCGATGGGATCTTCGTTCGGCCAATACTCGCGCGCCAGGGTCTCATCGATGACAGCCACTGGCGACGTCGTCTCGCGATCCTGGCCGGTGAAAACTCGTCCGCTACGAATCGGAATCTTCAGCGCCGCGAAATAATTGGGGCTCACGTAGCCGATATCGCCGTGCGGGCCGGGGTCGCCGGCCGGAAAATTCCGTCCTTCGATCGCGAACGAAGCAGAACCGCCCAGGCCGCTGAACGGTACCGGCATCCCTGCCGCCACGGCGGTCACGCCTGGCAAAGCGCCCAACTGTTCCAGCGCGCCGCGGTAGAAGGCCATCTGTTTTGCCGGATCGCCGTACTGCGCTGGCGGCAGAGTCACGAAGCCGGTGATCACCCCGTTGGCCTGGAACCCTGGATTGACATCTTGGAGCGAAGCCAGGCTGCGCAGGAAGAGACCCGCGCCCACCAACAGGACCAGTGCTAGCGCCACTTCTCCGATCACGAGGCCAGCCCGCAGCCGTTGCCGCGACAATCCCGCCGTGCCTGACCGTCCGCCTTCCTTGAGTGCATCGAAACGGTCCAGCCGCGAAATCTGCCAGGCCGGCGCGATCCCGAACAGGATGCCGGCCAGGATGGCCGCCAGCGCCGTAAATGCCATGACCGTAGTGTCGATGCGGACATCGAGCGTCACCGCGCCGTTCTGGGGCGCCATCAGGATCAGACCCCGGGCTCCGGCGGAGGCCAGCACCAATCCCAGCGCCGCGCCAGCCAGTGCCAGCACCAGGCTCTCGGCCAACGTGCGCCGGATCAAGTCCCAGCGGCTGGCTCCCAGCGCTGCTCGCACTGCGATCTCCCGGCTGCGTCCGGACGCTCGCGCCAGCATCAGGCCGGCGATATTGGAGCAGGCGATCAGCAGCACGAATCCTACCGCGCCCAGCAGCACCAACATGGGAGTCTTGGTGTCACCCGCGATGAAATCGGTAAACGGAACCAGAAACATGCCCCACAGCGAGTCTTTCGCGAAGCCGCCAAGCTGCGTGGTGTCACTTCGAACCCGGTTGCTAAGCAGCTCCACCCACGCGCTGGCTTGCTCGATCTTGACTCCGGGTTTCAGGCGTACGAAGGCATTGTAACTTTCGTTGAAACGATTCTGAGGATTGTAAGCGTCATCCGGCAACCCCAACGGAACCCAGATGTCCACATTCGCCGGCCAGTTGAACTCCGGCCCCATGACGCCCACGATTCGATACGGCACTTGATTCAGTTCGATGGTCTTGCCCAAAATTCCAGCGTCCTCGCCAAACAAACGCTTCCAAGCGCCAAAGGACAGTACTGCTACGCGGTTCGCATTGGGCTTGTCCTCTTGAGGCTCAAAAACGCGGCCCAGCCGTGGCTTGGCGCCGAACACATCAAACCATTCCACCGATACGCTGGCGCTTTCCAGACGCTGGGGCACGCCTGACGCCGTGTAGTTGAAATTTCCCGGTTGCTCCATGGCCGCGGATTCGAACAGCTGCGTACTCTTGTGCACATCCTCGAAGTCCGGAACCGAAACCGAGATGCTCCGCAAAGCCAGTTTGTCGTATTTCGCGCGCAGCGCCACCACGCGATCCGGATGCGCAACGCCTGCGGGGTTCAAAAGCACTTCGTTCACTACGCTGAAAATGGCTGTGTTGGCCCCGATGCCAAGCGCCAGCGCCGCCACCGCGGTCAGGCTGAAAGCCGGGCTCTTTACGAGCGTCCGGAGGGTGATGCGCAAGTCAGAAAGAGTCAACATACCGCCTCTTGGGTATATTACGGGCGGTTTCGCGGAAGGTTACGCCTATTTACATCTGCCAGCGCCAAAGATTCGCACCCACGGTGTAACCCGCGCCCACCGCCGCGAAGACCGCCAGATCGCCCTTCTTGAGCCTTCCGCTCTGGATCGCGTCCCGCGTAGCCAGCGGAATCGTGGCCGCTGTGGTGTTCCCATAGCGGTCAATATCGATAATCACTTTGTCGCAGTTGATTCCCAGCCGCTCGGCCGCGGCGGTGATAATCCGGCGGTTGGCCTGGTGCGGAATGAATGCGCCTACATCGTCCACCGTGAAGTGGTTGCGTGCCAGAAGATCGCGCGTGGCTTCAAACATCTTGCGCGATGCGTACTTGAACACCTGCTGGCCGTCCTGTTTGACGAAATGCAGCCGCTGGCGCACGGTTGCCTCGGTGGCGGGCATGCGGCTGCCGCCGGCCGGCTGCTTCAGGTAGTCGCCGCCCGAACCGTCGATCAGGTTGAGGAAATCGATGAAGCCGGTTTCGCCTGGTTCGGTCGGCTCGATCAGCATCGCACCCGCACCGTCGCCGAACAGCACGCACGTGGCGCGGTCGGTGTAGTCGATGATGCGCGACATGGTGTCGGCGCCGATCAGCAGCACCTTCCGGTGCGACCCGACCGACACCAGGTGCGCCGCCGTGGTCAGACCATAAATGAAGCCCGAGCATGCGGCTACCAGATCGAAGCCCCAGGCATGCTTGGCGCCGATCCGATTTTGCACCAGGCACGCCGTGGCGGGAAACAGCATGTCCGGCGTGACCGTGCAAACGATAATGGCGTCCAGTTCATCGGCGGCGATGCCGCGCTGCTCGAGCGCGATCCGCGCCGCTTCCGCCGCCATGTCGCTGGTTGCCATCTCGGGCGGGGCGATGTGCCGCTCCGCGATTCCAGTCCGGGTCAAGATCCACTCGTTGTTGGTCTCGACCATCTTCTCGAGATCCTGATTAGTCAGCACGCCCGGCGGTGTGTAGCAGCCTAGCGCAGTGATTTTAGCTTTGTACAATACTCCCCCAACTTCAACACGATACAACATTGCAGAAGTTGGCGGGGAGTTGCGCCATACCACCAGACCTTCGGCTGCGCCAAATGGCGCAAGGGCGTCGCGAAATCTAACAACTGGCGCGTGATTGGCCGCATCCGGACGCTACCTGCCATAGTGGGACGCCGCGAACGGACCCAGCCGGATGGAACTCGAGATGCCGCTAGTCAGTGATACAGCATTAGAAGATGGTCAGAACGCTTCCAAAGCGAGGGCTCGGTTACCTGGCCGCCGCAGTGGGCATGGCTGCGGTCACAGCGATCTGCTGCCTCCTGCGCAGCCACATCAACGAAATGACTGTCGCGCTGGCGATGCTGTTGGTGGTCCTTCTGGTAGCCAGCGCTTGGGAAAGCGGGCCGGCATTGATTGCCTCAGTGCTGGGCATGCTGTGCCTCAACTACTTCTTCCTGCCGCCAATCTACACACTCACCATTGCGGACCCGAAAAACTGGATCGCGCTGTCCGCTTTCTTTATCACTGCTTTGACGACCGGCCGTCTTTCGGCTCGGGCCAAACAGAAAGCAGCCGAAGCGGAGGCAGGCAGAAAGGAAGCCAAGCGCGCTGGCGCCTACAACCGAAGTCTGATCGAAGCCAGCCTCGATCCGCTGGTGACCATTGGCCGCGATGGCAAGATCACGGACGTGAACGCCGCAACGGAAACCATCACGGGCCGTTTGCGAAACGAGCTGATCGGTACCGAATTCTCGGACTACATCGTCGACACGGAGAAGGCGCGGCAAGGCTATCAATCCGTGTTCCGGCAAGGATTCGTGCGCGACTTCCCTCTGGACATCCGTCACCGCGATGGCCAAACCGTCCCGGTCGTGTACAATGCCTCGGTTTACCGCGACGAGTCAGGCCAGGTCGGCGGCGTATTCGCGGCCGCTCGAGACATTACCGAATTGCGGCGCGCCGAGAGCGAGATAAGGCTGCTGGCCAGCCTGCAAGCGGTGGTGGCTGAACTGGGGCAGGAGGCACTTCGCAGCGAGCCATCCCACAAGGTGCTGGAGGAAGCCGTCGCCCGGGCCGCGCAGTTCCTTGAGGCCGACTATGCCCGAGTTCTGGAGCTGCTCCCCGACGGCAAAACTCTGCTGCTTCGGGCTGGATTCGGCTGGAAGCCAGGCGCGGTCGGACATGCGACTGTCAGCTCGGGATCGGAGACCCAGGCTGGGTTCACTCTGATTTCCAAGGAGCCGGTGATCCTCGAAGACCTGCGAACCGAGAAGCGTTTCAGCAGCGTGCCGATGTTCGGCGACCCCGATGTAATCAGCGGAATGAGCGCGGTCATCTCCACGGGCCAAGGGCCGTATGGAATTTTCAGTGTCCACACGCGGCAGCGGCGAACGTTCACCCAGGACCAAGTCAATTTCCTGCAAGCGGTAGCCAACGTTCTGGGCACCATGATCGAGCGCCAGCGAGCGGACGAGGCGCTGCAGAAATCGGCGGAGGAGATCCGCGATCTTTATAACAACGCGCCTTGCGGGTACCACTCGCTCGACCAGAATGGCGTCTTGGTTCAGATTAACGACACAGAACTTTCATGGCTGGGGTACGCCCGCGACGAAGTGATCGGCAAAATGAATTTCGCCGCTCTCCTCACACCCGACAGCCTGAGAGCCTTTCAGGACAGCTTCCCCAAGTTCAAGGCGCAGGGGACGATTCGGGACCTCGAATTTGAAGTCGTTTGCAAGGATGGCGCCGTCCTACCGGTGTTGCTCAGCGCCACGCTCATCAGGGATAGCGCGGGGAACTATCTCGCGAGCCGTTCGACGATGTACGACATCACGGCTCGCAAGCAGGCGGAGAATGAGATCCGGATGCTCGCCCACCTCCAGTCGGTCGTGGCGGACCTCGGCGAGAGCGCGCTCCGGGGCGCAGCGTTGCCTCAGATATTGGACGACGCGGTCCACCAGGTTGCGCACGCTCTAGGCGTCGAATACGCGAAAGTGCTCGAGTTTCTCCCGAATCGTGACGCGCTCCTGATGACGTCCGGCGCAGGCTGGAAGCCAGGCTACGTTGGTCATGCAACCGTGGGCATCGGTACCGACTCCCAAGCCGGCTATACGCTGCTGTCCGGCGAACCGGTGGTGGTCGAAGATCTGCGCACCGAGCAGCGCTTCGCGGGCACCGCGCTGCTGCACGAGCATGCCGTGGTGAGTGGCGCAACCGTTGCGATCGCAACCAACCAGGGACCATACGGCGTGCTGGGCGCCCATACTTGCCGGCGCAGGGCGTTCAGAACCGATGAGATCAACTTTCTGCAGGCGGTGGCCAACATTCTGGGCTCGGCCATTGAACGTCATCGGGCCGAAACCCAACTGTTCCGAGTCAATCAAGCTCAACACGTGCTCAGCAAATGCAATGAGGCTCTGATTCGCGCCACCGAAGAATCCGCCTTGCTGCAGCAGATCTGCGACTTGATCGTGGAAGAAGCCGGGTATCGCTTCTGCTGGGTCGGGCGCGCCGAGAACGATGCGGCAAAATCGGTCCGCCCCATCGCACGGGCTGGCTTTGAGGCAGGCTATCTAACCGCTCTGAACGTCACCTGGGCGGACAACGAGCGGGGCCACGGTCCGACCGGCGCCTGTATCCGCTCCCGTGAAACAGTGATTATGAAGCGCATCGCGGCCGACCCCAGGATGATCCCCTGGCGTGCCGAGGCCTTGAAGCGCGGGTATGCTTCCAGCGTCTCCATCCCGCTAGTCTTCGACGCGGCTGTTTTCGGGGCTCTCATGATTTATTCCGCGGAGCCGGATGCATTCGGTGACGAGGAAGTCGCCTTGCTCACGGAACTCGCCAGCGATTTGGCGTTTGGAATTCAGACCCTGCGCACTCGGGACCAGCGCGCCCAGGGAGAATTGGCCCTGCGCGACAAAGAGAAGCACATCCGACTCCTTTTGGACTCAACCGCCGAGGCGATCTGCGGCGTAAGTCCCGAAGGAAACTGTACCTGGGCCAACCAGGCCTGCGTCCAGATGCTGGGCTATGCGGATGCGAGCGACCTGCTCGGTAAGAACTTGCACGTGCTGGCCCACTACGCCCGGCCTGACGGAACACCCTTGCCGCAGGAGAACTGCCAAGCCTACCGGGCGCTCCGAGAGGGCCAATATGTGCATGTGGACGACGAGGTGATGTGGCGGGCGGACGGGACCTCGTTTCCCGTGGAATATTGGTCCCATCCAATGCATCGCAACGGGACGGCCCTGGGCGCGGTGGTCACGTTTCTCGACATCACGGAACGCAAACATGCCGAGTCTGAAATCCACACACTCAACACCGAGCTGGAGCAACGCGTGGTCCGCCGGACGGCCCAGCTTCAGGCTGCCAACAAGGAACTGGAACAAGCTCGCGAGCATGAAATCGAGATCGGCTTCCGCATCCAGCAGACCCTGCTGCTCGATCAGCCGCCCCAGGATGTTCCCGGCTTGCGTGTAGCCGCCATCACCATCCCGTCGCAGCGGATCGACGGTGATTTTTATATCTTCCTGCGGCATTCCGATGAGTGCGTGGATGTGATCGTCGGCGACGTGATGGGCAAGGGAATCCCCGCCGCTTTGCTGGGAGCCGCAACCAAGAGCCACTTTTTGCGCGCGCTCAGCGATCTGATGGCTTCCTCTACGAACGGGAAGCTCCCCGAGCCTAAAGACATTGTGATGCTGGCCCACGCCAAACTGGCGCCGCACCTGATCGAGCTGGATAGCTTCGTGACGCTGTGTTACGCGCGGCTGGACATGAGCCAGCGCCGCCTGGCGTTGGTGGATTGCGGGCACACCGGCATCCTGCACTGGCGCGCCAGGACGGGCCGGTGCGACACTCTGCGCGGAGACAACTTGCCGCTGGGAGTGCGGGAAGGTGAGATCTACGATCAGATCTCTGCTCCTTTTGAGCCTGGGGACCTGTTGCTGTTTTATTCGGATGGGATCACTGAGGCGCGCAATCCCGCAGGCGAGCTGTTTGGCGGGGAGCGTCTCGAGGAATATGTCCGGGTGAACGGCGCGCTCGATCCGGGCGCATTCGTGGAAGGCATTCGAAAAGCCGTCTCTAGCTTCTCCGGGGTGGAGCGCCAGGTCGACGACTTGACCAGCGTCGCAATCCGGGTGGAAGAACGGCAAATGCCGGTGGCCCGGGCCGAGATCGAGCTCGATAGCGATCTCAAGCACCTGCGCCAGGCGCGTGCATTCGTGCGCGGCTTTTGCAGCCATCTCCCCGGCGCGCCGCTGGACGAAGAAAGCGCCGACGCCCTGGAACTGGCGGTCAATGAAGCGGTCAGCAACGTTATGAAGCACGCCTACCATGGCCGCTCCGGTCAATGCATTCACTTGGAAGCTGAGGCCTTCCCCAGCCATCTCGCGTTCCGCCTGCATCACTTTGGCGACCCGTTCGATCCTTCGGCGGTTCCTCCTCCGCCGCTGGATGGCTCGCGCGACTCTGGATTCGGCGCCTACATTATCACCAGGAGCGTGGACCAGGTGCGCTACTACCGGGACGGCCGCGGAAGAAATTGCGTCGTATTGATCAAGTTCCGGAAACCTAAAGCGCCCAGCCCGGAGGCGGTGCCGGGCGCGCTCGGCGAAGACAATCGGAAAGGAAACCAGGCCTAATGGAAATATCTGTCGACAATCTCGACGGCGTGGCGGTCGCGGCTGTGCCGGTGGATGAGCTGGATGCGAGCAATAGCGGCGAGTTCAAACGGGACATCACGCCGGTGCTGCAGTCTCAAAACAAACTGGTGCTCGACCTCGGCCAGTTGCGCTTTGTGGACAGCTCCGGGCTGGGCGCCATGCTCTCCTGCTTGCGCCAGTTGAGCGCCAAAGGCGGCGATCTGAAGCTGTGCGCCATGTCCAAGCAGGTCCGCGGGCTCTTCGAGCTGGTGCGGATGCACCGCATCTTCGACATTTACGGCACCCGGGAGGAAGCGGTTCGCGCCTTTCAGCACTAACATGGCAACCATCGCTGAACAGCCGCGAAGCCTGGACCAGAATGTGGCGGCGCTGGAGGAATCCATCCAGCGTCATGCGCGCTACTCGCTGGGCAAAGCCTGGTGCGATCTTTCCCCGCGTGACCGGTTCGCCGCGGTGGCGCTCGCGGTGCGCGATCGCATGCTGGACTTGAGCTTCGAAACCGAAGAACGCTACCGCCAGCAGGACTCCAAGCGCCTGTATTATCTCTCCATCGAGTTCCTGATCGGCCAGTCACTGGCGAACAATCTCTACAACCTCGGAATGCGTGGAGCCTGCCGCCAGGCTCTCAGCAACCTGGGAGCGGATCTGGACGAAATCGAGGCCAGCGAACCCGACGCTGCGTTGGGCAACGGCGGCCTGGGCCGGTTGGCGGCCTGCTTTCTGGACTCGCTCGCCACGCTCGGCATACCCGGATACGGCTACGGCATCAACTATGAGTACGGCCTCTTTAAGCAGGAGATCGACGGCGGCTACCAGCGGGAGAAGCCGGACAACTGGCTGGCCGAGAGCACACCCTGGCAAATCCATCGCCCCGACGAAGCCTGTGTGGTTCCGGTCTACGGCCGCGTCGAGCATGCCGTCGACCGGGCCGGCGCATACAACCCCATGTGGATGGACTGGAAAATTCTCATCGGCACGCCCTATGACATGCTGATCCCGGGCTACGGCGGGCGGACCGTGAATTTTCTGCGCCTTTATTCGGCGCGCTCCTCCCACGACTTCGACATGGGAATTTTCAATGACGGCGATTACTTCAAAGCCGTCGAGCAGAAGATCGCCTCGGAGACAATTTCCAAAGTGCTCTACCCGTCCGACACAGTTGTAGCCGGCCAGGAACTGCGTTTGGTGCAGGAATATTTCCTGGTCGCCTGCACGCTGCGCGACATCGTCCGGAGATTTGAGCAGAGCCACGCCTCCTACCGCGCCTTCTCCCGAAAGGTCGCGATTCAAATGAACGACACGCATCCGGCTCTGACGGTCGCGGAGTTGATGCGCATCTTGATCGATGAGAAGAATCTCGAATGGGAAGAAGCCTGGGAGACCACTCAGGCCACTTTGGCCTACACCAATCACACTCTGTTGCCGGAGGCTTTGGAGAAATGGCCGGTTCCGCTTCTGGAGCACGTATTGCCGCGGCACCTGCAGATCATCTATGAGATCAACCGCCGCTTCCTGGATCGCGCTGCCGCGTCTTACCCGGGAGACCAGGATCGCTTGAGCCGCATTTCTCTGATCGAAGAATCCACGCCCAAACAGGTGCGCATGGCAAATCTTGCCATCGCCGGGAGCCACTCCATCAATGGAGTGGCGGCCATCCACACGCAGTTGCTCGAGACCTCGCTGGTTCCGGACTTCTACCGTCTCTGGCCGGAGCGGTTCAACAGCAAAACCAACGGCATTACCCAGCGGCGTTGGCTGCTCGCGGCCAACCCGGCCCTCGCGGATCTGATTCGCGGGGCCATCGGCGACGGCTGGATCACCGATCTAGGTCAACTGCAGGGGCTCGAAAAGTGCGCCGGCGATGCGGGCTTCCGGGATCAGTTTCTTCGCGTCAAGCGCGCCAACAAGGAACGCCTGGCCAAAATCGTTCGAGATAGCTCACGCATCCAGCCCGATCTTGAATCGCTCTTCGACATTCAAGCCAAGCGGATTCACATCTACAAGCGGCAGTTGCTGAATGTCCTGCACATCATGCATGAGTATCTGTCGTTGGTTGAAGACGGCAGGCCGCCCGCCGTGCCGCGAACGTATGTCTTCGCCGGCAAATCGGCTCCCGGATACTGGATGGCCAAGCAGGTTATCAAATTAATCCACAACGTCGGACGCGTCATCAACAACGACGCTCGCGCCAGCCACTGGATGAAGGTGGCGTTCGTCCCGGACTATCGCGTCTCGCTAGCTGAAAAAATCATTCCGGCCGCCGATCTCAGCGAGCAAATCTCCACTGCGGGAACGGAAGCTTCCGGTACCGGAAACATGAAGTTCGCGCTCAACGGCGCGCTCACCATCGGCACCATGGACGGCGCCAACATCGAGATCCGGGAAGAGGTCGGCCCGGAGAACATCTTCATCTTCGGACTCAAGGCGGACGAGGTAGAAGCGCTGCGCCACGCCTATCGCCCGCGCGAGTATTATGATCGCGATCCCCGCATCCGCCGCGTGGTGGACGCGTTCCAGTCCAACTTGTTCTGCCGCGATGAGCCGGATCTTTTCGCCTGGATCTACCGCATGCTTTTGGACGGGAGCGACGGTTTTCTCCACTTGGCGGATTTCGCGGCATATCTAGACGCGCACGAGCAAGCGGCGAAGGCATTTGAAGATCCTACCGAATGGGCCCGCATGGCGATCCTGAATGTTTCGCGTATGGGGAAGTTTTCGAGCGATCGTGCGATTCGCGAATACGCGCGCGACATCTGGGACATACCAGCCGCCCTATAGGCTGGGCGGCCGCGTTACTGCAGCTTACCCCGCGCTTCGACCCGCCAGACCTGCTCCACCGCGCCATTGCGTACGCCGTAGACGCATTCATGCAGGTTCATGGCGACGCAGACGTGATTGGGGATGATGCGCACGCGCTCGCCCACCGCAAACTGCCGGGCATCTCGCAGCTCGACGAAGCCGTGCTCTTCGTTCATGCGGGCAAACACCGCTTCGGGCGCTTCTCCAACACGTCCGAAGCTCACTTCCGCGCCCGAAGATGGGCGGTCTGAAGAAAACGTCTTGGAGCCGCCATCGACAATCATCTGGCCAGGCTTGGCCGTGGAGACGACCGTGACCAGGATCGACGCCGCGCAATCCTCCCAGGCGCAAGCCCCCGACAATACCGTATTGCGATCGTTAAAGATGTAGGTGCCCGGCCGGACCTCGTTCACGCCCGGCAGCAGGTGCGAACAAAATAGGGTAGGCGTCGAACCGCCGCTCACGATGCGCGGCTTCAGACCGGCGCGGGCCAGATCGGACAGCATTTTATCCAGTAGCTCGGCCAGTTTCTCCAGCTCCCGCTCACCCGCCTCATCCAGCGTCTTGATCTGTCCGGGATAGAAGGCCACGCCCTCCCAACGCAGGTTCGGCAGCCGCCGGATTTCTTCAATCAATTGCCGCAACGGCTCTCCGGGCAGGACTCCCACGCGCCCCAATCCAACATCGGTCTCGGCCAGTACGCCGATGTCAATGTGTGCGGCCTCCGCGGCTCCCGATAGCTGCCGGGCGGCTTCCAAGCTATCTAAGGAAACGGTAACGGAGGTTTTTCGCGCCACCTGCATCAGGCGCTCTAGCTTTTGACTCCCGACGATCGGAAAAGCGAGCAGCAGTTCCGGTGGTTCAGCCTGGAGCATCACCTCAGCCTCGCCTACTTTGGCCACCGTGAGTCCGGCCGCGCCCAACTGCAACTGATTGCGCGCCAACGCTGGAATCTTGTGAGTCTTGGTGTGCGGCCTCAGCCGTAAACCGTGCTCTTGTGTGTAGCCGGCCACTCGCTGCAGGTTGCGCTCCATCACGTCCAGATCGATCAGGATCGCGGGCGTATCGAGCTCAGCGACGCTTCGGGGAAGCCCCGCCGTCATGGGTGGAAGCGAAGCGCCAGTTGGCCCGCCGGCCCTTTGTAGTGAAATTCCAGATCCTTCGGTTTAACCTTGCCGTCTATCTGGAAGTACAACAGCCCGGAGACTTCTTCACTGGTCTCCTTTTCGGGCAGAACTTTGGCGGTCAAGACCGCCAGCAGGGGATTTTCTTTGTCCGACTTGGTGGCTTCCACCTTGGTGTCCCCGGGGGCCTTGACGCCCGAACCGGCACCGATCATCCCTCCCAGCCCAAAGCCACCGAAGGTCGGACGATTGTGTCCTCCGTTTCCGGACTTCCCATCCTGCGGAGTGATCACTAACGCCGCGCTGCCGGCGATCTGGCTGGGGGAAAGCGGCTGAGCCCGCTCAAAATACCCTTTCTCAGAAATCAGCAAAAAATCGTCCAGGCTGATCTGGATGGGCTTGTCGCTGACCGGCCGGACCGTGATCTTTACCACCACCATGTCGGCCCCCAAGTCGCTTCCAAGTTCCTGCTTAATCTGATCCCGGTCGGTGATAGCGGTCGCCGAAAGGCTGATCAGATCATTGGAGGTCTGCTCGATTGGCAGCTTTTTGTCCACGGCTAGCAACGTCAGGCCGCAAAAAAGAGCCAGCAAGCCCGCCCAGGCAAAGCGCATATTAACTCCTAATGGGATTATACGGCAATAGGATAGAACTGGCGGCCCCATTCCGGCACCTGATGAAATCCAACCTAAAGACCCCTCGTACTAATGCCGATCTAACTCATGGTGCTGTCTATGAATCGGCTTTCCCTACTGGTCCTTTTTGTCTTGAGCGGCTTTTGTCTGCAGGCGCAGACCTTTAGTACCATCACCATACAGACGATACCCGCGGGTCCGACATTCTATGTCGACGGGCAGCAGTACAACAACGCCGCCACGCTGGTCTGGCCGACGGGGAGCAAGCACATCGTCTCATTCAAGCTCGACCCCCCGCAGCCGGGCGTGCCCGCGAACACACAAACTTCTCAGGACGGGGCCACGCAATGGGTGTTCAACGGGTGGGTGGACAACGCCGGTTTGCTAGTCCCCACTACCGATCCTGTTCAGACCGTTACGGCCGATCCTCGGATTACCACACTTACCGCTACACTCGCGGTCAACTATCGCGTGCGGGTCAATTTCTACAGTACTGGCAATTCCAGCAATCCCTCCAGCCCGCCCACCTGCGGCTCTCCCGGGTCCAACCCCAGCGGACAGATCTACCCGGGTATCGTGTTCGTCGGTTCGAATTGTTACTGGACCACGGTGAGCGTATTTGTATCCGCTGGTGCAACGGTCAACTTGAATGCTATCCCTTACCCGGGATTTGTGTTTACCGGCTGGCTATTCAATTCCGGACCGCTCAATACTTATTTGACCAGCCTCACGGTCAACGGGCCCGTCAACCTCACCCCGGTATTTGCCCCGGCCAAGCGCGTCCATTTCCTCACCAATCCGGTCGGTATGAACGTGCTAGTGGATCACAGCGTCGTACCGACCAGGACCAATGACGATGTCACTACGTGCCCGTCCAATGAATACCTGGCCGTCGCGCCGCAATTCGGCGTTCCGCCTATGTGCTTCGGCGATTTCGACTTTGCGGACGGCTCCAAGCACATTATTGGCGCACCCTCTCCGCAGGCGGATAATCATGGCCACTGGTGGGTTTTCGATTCCTTCACCAACGGCATGAAGGCAAACGCGATTTATACAACCAGCAATATCTCGGCGCAGGATACACTCACCGCCACCTTCGATCCGGGCGCGACAGCCACGTTCGCGACGAACCCGCCCGGCTTACAGCTCAATGTCGACGGCCGTCAAAATTGGCCTTCCTACAATTTCGTGTGGGCGCTCGGTTCCACTCACCAAGTCTCTGCCCCCAGCTCTAATATCTCGGCCAATGGCCGGCAGTACACCTTCCAGAACTGGTCGAATGGCGGCAGCGCGGCCCAAACTGTCACGATCGATCAAAATGCCGTCAACAGCGGCATCCGAGTGACCGCGAACTACAGCGTTCTGAGCCGGGTTGTGGTTCAGAGTGCGCCTCCGGGCTTAACCCTGCAGGTGGATGGCACCAGTTGCCAAACGCCTTGCACGCTGGATCGACAGAGCGGTGTGACTATGCACGTGACGGCGCCAACCCAAATTCCGATGGGACCTGGCGCGCGTCTGGACTTCGCGTCCTGGTCCGATGGCGGCGCGTCCGACCATACCTTCCCAGTGAGCCAGGACTACACAACGCTTACCGTGAACTACAACACCTCCTATCAGCTCAGCGCGACATCCAATCCCGCGAGCGGAGTTTCGTTCCAATTTTCGCCCGCTTCGAGCGACATGTTCTATTCGCAGAACACCCAGGTCGCGGTCACAGCCGTTCCCAATCAAGGCTACAAGTTTCTGCGATGGGGCGGAGCTCTCAGCGGAACGTATCCGTCTGGAACTATAACCATGACAGCTCCCGAAGGTGTGGTCGCTCAAATGAACGCCATTCCTTACATTCCGCCGGCCGGCGTTATCAATGCAGCCGGCTCAACACCTAGCTCGGCCGTGGCTCCGGGTTCGATCATTTCTATTTACGGCCAGGGCTTGGCCCCGAGTCTGGCGATTGGCCCGGTGAACCCGCTGTCGCAAACAATCAACGGAGTCACCGTCACTGTCAACGACCTGATTCTCGGATTGATGTTTGTTTCGCCGCAGCAGATCAATGCGCAAGTGCCGTCCAGCTTGGCGGATGGCCAATACACGTTAAGCGTACAGGTGGCGGGCCAAGCGCCTATAAGCGCAAGTTTTACGGTATCCCGCGACGCACCGGGGCTGTTCTTCAACACGGTGAACTCGCAGGATTATGTCCTGGCGCTCCATCCGGATGGCTCGCCGGTCACCACGGATAGCCCTGCGGCAGCCGGGGAAACGATCTCATTGCTGGGTACCGGTTTCGGCCCTTACGGCACAACCGTGGTGGATGGGTTCTTCCCGCCGAACCCGGCGCCGGCCTTGTCCGATACGCTCACCATCACGATCGGAGGCCAGACTCCGGCGCCATCCTGGTCTGGCGCAGCGGCAGGTTTCGTCGGAATCGCATGCACGAATTTCCAAGTTCCCAGCGGCTTGCCGTCCGGAACCAGTGTGCCTTTGAACGTCAGCGTGAACGGGGCAGCCAGCAACACGGTGATGCTGCCGATCCAATAAGCTAGAAGCCGCGCCTAGAGAGGCCGTGCCGGCAGCGATCCCAGGATCAATGCCACCAGGTTCCAGGCCACCAGCGCGGCGAACAACACGTTTATATACAACAGCAAGCGCTCGCGGCGCAGGCGCCAGCAATAAAGCCCGAGCAAAACGGCCAGAAATTTCACCAGCAGCAGTCCCTCAATCGGGTTGGGAACCACGCCCAGCACGAAGCGCACGAATGGATTCGCCTCCGACACCCCGTTGATTAAAAACGCGATGGTCGTCAGAAAATCAAGGATTTGCAGATAGGTGTACTGCACCAGAAGCTGATGGACTGACGCGGTTCGATCAGCGACCTTAGCATCTGCGTAGGTCATTCCACGTAGAGTTTAAACCAAAAATGAGGTGATCACCCAGTACTGAGGTACTATCACTGGACCATATCGCGCCCTAGTACTTACACCTTATAATTCGAAGCTCTGTCCCCGCTCCGGCGCCACCACGTCTAGGCCATAAAGCTTGCGGATGGCGGCGGCAAAAGCATCTTGCTGGTCTGGTTCCCCGTGCACCAGGAAGACTCTCTTGAGCCCGCCTGCAATCGGCTTCATCCAGGCCAGCATCTCCTCCCGATCGGCGTGCCCGCTGAGCGCGTCCAACTGCTGAACTTCCGCTCTTAAGCGAACCGGCTCGCCGAAGATCGGCACCTCATCCAAACCTTGCTCTATTTTGCGTCCCAGGGTGTTCTCGGCCTGATAGCCAGTCAGCAGTATGGTATTGCGAGGATCGGAAATGTTGTTCTTCAAGTGGTGCAGGATGCGCCCGCCTTCACACATGCCTGACGCCGAAATGATCATGAACGGCCCTCTCAGGTCGTTCAGCGCTTTGGACTGATCCACATCCCGCACATAAGTGAGGCGCTTGAACCCGAACGGGTCCTCGTGGTTGGTCAGGAAGCTGCGAGCTTCTTCGTCGAACAACTCCGGGTGCTCGCGAAACACATCCGTTACGTTCACCGCCAGCGGGCTATCGACAAAAATCGGAAACGCGGGGATCTTATTTTCATTCGTGAGCTGATGCAGAAGCAAGACCAGTTGCTGCGTTCTTCCGACGGCGAATGCCGGCACAATCATCTTCCCGCCGCGCTGGTAGGTACGCCTCACGACATCGGCCAGCCGGTCGGCCACGGACTGAATCGGCTCATGCACCCGGTCGCCGTAGGTGCTCTCCAAAATCAGGTAGTCGGCGCCCGGCAGCGTTTCGGGATCCCGAGTAATCGGCAGCCCCGGCCGGCCCAGGTCGCCCGTAAAGCCCAGCCGCACTTTGCGTCCGTCCGATTCCAGGTCGAGCAGCATGCAAGTGGACCCAAAAATGTGCCCGGCTTCGAAGGATTGGTAGCGCAACCCCGGCCCGATCTGGGTGGGCGTGTGCATCGGCACCGGGCGGAACAGAGGAAACGTGGCTTCGGCGTCCTCTATCGTGTACAGCGGTTCCACCATCCGATCCGCCGCCGTCGCGACATTCAGGGACTTGCGCCGCATGTTGCGCTTGTTAAGAAACTCCGCATCTTTTTCTTGCAGCATCGCCGAATCTTCCAGCATGGGCTGGCATAAATCGACTGTGGCGGGGCTGCTGAAAATGGGCCCATGAAACCCGCCGCGCACCAGACCAGGCAGATTGCCGCTGTGGTCGATATGGGCGTGTGACAACAACACCGCCGATATGTCCCGGCACGCGAAAGGAAAATTCTTGTTGCGCTCCTCGGCCTCCTTACGCCGCCCTTGAAATAGCCCGCAATCGAGCAAGTAATCTTGGCCTTCAATGCTGAGCTGATGCATGGATCCGGTCACGACTCGGGCGGCGCCCCAAAAGGTCAGTTTCATCTCATCCATCATACGGTCTGTTGCCGGGGAGCGCGATATACACAAACAAGAATTCACTTACTAAGGTGAAAGCCCGATTAGGACTGCTCCGTGCCTACCGATAAATTCAGGTAGGATGCTGAGAAAGCTGGCTGCCACCGGTGTGTTCTTACTCGCCCTGGCGCCCTCGGCTTACCTGGCCTACACGCTGCGGAGCATGCCGCACCTGGGCTTTTATCACGACGACGGCATCTATTGGACTTGCGCGAAAAGCCTGGCCCAGGGAAGCGGCTACCGCATCGCGAGCCTGCCGGGAGAACCGTACCAGACCAAATACCCGCCGCTGTATCCGGCTTTGCTGGCGGGAATCTGGAAGCTGAAGCCCGATTTTCCAACCAACCTGCCCGCCGCGACGCTGCTCGCCTGGCTGCTGCTGCCTTTATATCTATTGGCGGTCTGGTTGTTTCTTCGGCAATACGGCTTCCGGGGAAGGCGAGAGCTGGTGCTAATCCTAGCCGCAACGCTGAGCCCCGTCGCGGTCGTTTTCAGCTTTTCGCTGATGCCCGAGCTGCTGTTCACGGCCTTGTTGCTCGCAAGCCTGCTGCTGGCCGAACGTGCCCTGGAGCCCGGAACCTCGCGTTGGCTCCCGGTGCTCGCGGGCGTTTGCGGCGCCTTGGCGTATCTGACCAAGTCCGCGGCTGCACCGCTGCTACTCACAGTTCCGGCCTGCTTCCTGTGGCGGCGGCAGATTCGTGCGGCCGCGCTATTTCTGGCCGCGATGCTGCCTGCTCCACTGGCCTGGCAGTGGTGGGTTTCCCAGCATCTTTCCCGCTCCTGGGACCTGGTGACCCTGTACTACACCAACTACCTGGGATTCCAGATTTATAACGTTCCGTGGCGCGATCTGCCGCTGGTGGTCTGGCATAACTTCGACACTTATCTCATGGGGATTGGTAAGTTGCTGACCTTCGACGTTCCTTATGGTTCGTTCCATCTGGAGCGCCTGGCCGCGGTGGGCGCTATTGCGGGCGCCGTTCGCCTGGCCCGGCGCACGCGCAAGCTCCAGTATCCTTTCGCCGCACTGGGCATGTCGGCGCTGCTTCTGGTCTGGCACTACACACCCGACCAGCGCTTCGTTTTCCCGCTGTATCCGCTGCTGCTGGCCGGTCTGTGGACCGAGCTTGAAAACATTGGCCGCATGCTTCGGGCGTCTTGGCGTAAGCCCGGGCGCGCCGATCGCGCCGCCGCGCTGGCGGGGGCAGGTCTGATCGCGGCATTCGCCACGTTCGTCGTCTTCACCACGGCCTTCGGGTTGTTTCGCTTCCTGCCCAGCCTGTTTGACGCTTATCGCGCGGACCTGGCGGCCCGGCGGCCTGCCTATGCCTGGATTGCCGCGAACACGCCCGCCGGCGCCAGCGTCTATGCCTACGACGACCCGCTGCTGTACCTATACACTGGCCGCAAGTCCGTGGGCCTCCCCATTCCACCCAAGTTGCAATATCACGATGATCAGGCCGGGATCGACCAGCTGCTCGACTCCATTCCTGACTTCGCGAATCGCTACGGTCTCGGCTACGCGCTGGTGACGCCGGGAGACTTCTACCGCGATCTTCACGAGCGGGGCGCGCGCCGGGAGCAGGATGCGGTTCGAAGCGCGCGCCCGGTCTTCAATTCGCAAGGCGCATCCATCTACCAATTTCGGGCGAGCGCCGGCACTCTGGCGAGCGCGCGGTAAAGCTCCAACCAGGCTCAGTTGCTACAATCACAGCAAATGCCCCTCCGCCGCGCTGTGCTTATGCTGGCTTGCGCGCTCCCGCTCCTGGCGCAGAAAAAGCCTATCACCATCGATACCGTCATCGAGCAAGGCCGGGCGGCCCGCCAGGCTTCCCCCGGCTCCCCAGTGTGGGCTCCCGATGGAAAGCGCTTCGCGCATCTGCAAGGCAATCGCATCCTGCTGTACGACATTGCCTCGAAGTCCGAAAAAGAACTGCTCTCGCTGGACGACATGGAAAAAGCGGCCGTTCCGGTGCCCGCGCGAGAAAGGTTCGATTGGCAGAATCGCCGCGTCAGCGAAAACAGCTTCGAGTGGTCCCCGAACAGCCGGCAATTGCTGCTCAGCGTTGCGGGCGACTTGTTCCTGTATTCGCTCGACACCGGCAAGTGGGATCAGCTCACCGCGACTCCGGAGGCGGAGCGCGACGCCAAGCTTTCGCCCGACGGAACCCGCGTCGCCTTCCGGCGCAATCACGATCTCTACACGCTCGAAATCGCTTCCCGCAAGCTGGTGCGGCTCACCGAAGACGGCGGCCCCACGCTGCTGAACGGCGAATTGGACTGGGTCTACCCCGAGGAACTGGATTTGGGCACCGCCTTCTGGTGGTCGCCCGATTCCCGCCACATCGCCTATCTTCAATTCGACACCGCCCGCGAGTTCGTTTATCCGCAAGTTGCATTGACCGCGCTGCGCGCCCTCGCCGAGCCGGAGCGCTATCCGCAAGCCGGCACGCCTAACGCCGACGTCCACCTAGGCATCGTTTCCGCATCCGGCGGCAACACCCATTGGATGGATCTGGGCGACGCGCGGGGCGCTCTGTTCGCGCGCGTGTACTGGACGCCGGACTCCTTGAAGCTCGCCGTCAAGCGTTTCAATCGAGTCCAGAATCAGCTCGATCTGTTGTTGGTCGAAGGCGCCTCGGGCAGCTCGCGCTCCATCCTGCATGAAGCCGACCCCTATTGGATCAACAACAACGACCTTTTCCAGTTTCTCGCCAATGGCGACTTCATCTGGGGCAGCGAGCGCGACGGCTTCCAGCATCTGTACCTCTACGGGCAGGACGGCAAACTGCGCAAGCGCCTGACCGAAGGAAACTGGGAGGTCACCGAACTCGCGGGCGTCGATGAAGCGCATCAGAAAATCTACTTCGTCTCCAGCGAGGCCAGCCCGCTGGAGCGCCAGTTATATTCGGTCAAGCTGAGCGGCAAGGATCGCACGCGAATCAGCCAGGGTGCTGGAACTCATTCGATCTCCATGAGCCCGGACCTGTCCTACTATCTGGATACTTTCTCCAGCCTCGCGCAGCCCTCCAGCCGTACACTCCACTCCATCGATGGCGCCGAATGGGCGGTGTATCGCGCCGCGGATCACAATCTGACAGATCAATACCAGGTGCTGCCAAGCGAAATTGTCAGCTTCAAGAATTCCTTAGGTACGCTTCTGTACGCGCGCCTGATCAAGCCCGCTAACTTTCGCGCCGGCGAAAAATACCCGGCCGTCGTGATGGTGTACGGCGGACCCGGCGCGCAAAGTGTGCGCAACTCCTGGAGCGGTGCGAACTGGGACCAGGTTCTGGCGCAACAAGGCTACGTCATTTGGCAACTGGACAATCGCGGCTCCAAGGGGCGCGGGCATGCCTTTGAAACACCGATTTACCACCGCACCGGCAAAACCGAATTGGCCGACCAATTGGAGGGTGTCCATTACCTGATCGAGCAAGGCTTCGTCGACCCGGCGCGCATCGGAATCTACGGTTGGAGCTACGGCGGCTACATGACTTTGTATTCGCTGCTCAACGCCCCGGATACTTTCCGCGCGGGCATCGCCGGCGCTCCGGTGACCAGTTGGCGCAACTACGACACCATCTACACGGAACGCTACATGGGTCTGCCGTCGGAAAACGCCGAAGGCTACACCGCCAGTTCCGCTTCCACCTATGCCGCCAAGCTTCAAGCCAAGCTTCTCATGTTGCACAACATCGAGGACGACAACGTGCTGTTCCAAAACAGCCTGCAGATGGCGGCGGCGTTTGAGCGGGCCGGCAAGCTCTTCGACATGGTGATCTTTCCGCAGAAGACCCACGGCGTAGGCGGAGATTTCCAACGAGAACTGCTGGAGAAAACCACGGATTTCTTCGACAAAAACTTAAAGGCCGCGGACGGACGCCGTTAGACGTCTGCCGCGGCCTAAGAATCACTTCGGAAGGCTTGTGTCTACCGGTGGCCTCCGCCACCCGCATGTCCGCCACCCCCGCCGCTCGCCATTCCGTGGCCGCCGCCAGAGGCACCGCCGCTCATTCCGCCACCGCTCACTCCACCGCCGCCGCCGCGAGTCATGCCGCCGAAGCCGCCCAATCCGCTTCGAGGTGCGGAGCTGTTAGCGAATCCGCGCGAACTGCCAACGGATGCAATCTGCGAGGCAGCGCGTCCGCCGGCGTAGCCACCGTAGTAGCCGCCACCGTAGAGACCGCCATAAAACGGACTGTAGTAGCCGATGGTGTAGGGGCTGTACCAGCCGTAACCGAATGGGCTATAGCCGAAACCCATCATCGGCACGAAGGTGAACATTCCGAACATCGGATTGAACTGCCAACCGCCAAAGCCAAACAACCCGGTGGAGTAGCCGGAATAGCCGGAATAGCCCGAGTTGCCGGAATAGCCGCTGTTCCGCATCGTCATAGCGGAGGAGGCATTCGCCGTAGACAGATAACTGGCGCGCCGGCTCGACCAGCTGTACAAGTCGTCCGTGTCTTTCTTGTCGAAGTTCTCGGCCATCAGGACACCGCCCAGTGCGGTCTCTTTGCCGGTTTTCAACGTCAACTGGCCCGATTCACCCTTCACGATCGCCTCACCGTCGTAAACCTGTAAGCGCGCCGCCGGTTCGGTATTGACACGATACAACCCATGCTTGACCAGCATCATCGTGCTGTTCTTGTAGAGCAGCTCGATGGAATTGTCTTTCGGAATTTCGTCGGCTTCCACGATGACCGAGCCGTCCAGCACCTCAACGCGCGTATCGGTTAAGGCGTTGGAGACCATCTTGATGGAGCTGTTATCGCCCAGCCGCAGGAAAACGCCCGGGGTCAGCAAAATTTCCGCGCGGCCCTCTTCGGTGCGAAATGCCTGCCCCTGCTTGATATCGGGGAATTGCCCGAACTTTGTCTCGACGGCTTTATCGTTCAGATAGGCCTTGCCTTCCACCACCTGAATGACGCCGGAATGCGCGGAAATGACGTACTGGGCGTACGCCGAACCCGCTGCTAGAACTCCGACAGTTAGACCCACCAGCCTTAGCTGCATGAAAAAACTCCTATTGTCAATGCTGCGCCTCTTTTTTCCGCCTGTCAAGCGGCCTTGGCCGGCGCTAACGGATTGCCCAGTAAAGGAAATGTAAATTCTTCGAGCCGCTAGGATGAACCGCAGTGGAATTGTTACGATGGAACTGAGTTTGATTCCTTCTACCCCGATGCACCGAAATCTCCCCCGGCTCGTGATCTTTCTGGCCTGCCTGTGCGGCTTTCTAGAGTCCAAGCCGTCCAAGTTCGCAATAACACCGGGGATCCAGGGCGTGCTGGATGCCATCCGGCCGGATCCGCTGCGCGGCGACCTCTCATTTCTGTCCTCCGATCTGCTGGAGGGGCGCAACAGTCCTTCCCGCGGACTCGATATCGC
This sequence comes from Terriglobia bacterium, assembly GCA_963768095.1. Classification (GTDB taxonomy): domain Bacteria; phylum Acidobacteriota; class Terriglobia; order Bryobacterales; family Bryobacteraceae; genus Palsa-89. The sequence goes on from CAVYGT010000002.1 coordinate 104,121, forward strand.
GGCCGAATACATCGCCGCGCAGTTCCGCGCAGCCGGGCTGGAGACGGGAGGCGACGATGGTTATTTTCAGACCGCCCACATGGCTGTAGTTCGCCCGGACCTCACCGGTTTCGAGCTCAAGCTGTCTCACGGCGACCGCAGCCTGAGCGTGACCGCAAATGACGTATCGCTGAGAGCCAGCGCGGCGATCGAACTCAAGAACGCTCCCGTTTTCAAACTCGATCTCAGTGACGCCGGACAAGTAGAGGCGTTGAAGCCCACCGAAATCAACGGCAAGGTCGTCTTAATGGAACTACGCCGCAGCGCCATGCGCAACTATCGCGCGGCCGCGCAGAAACTGCGCGACGGCAAGCCGGCCGTGATCCTCAGCATCGACCCGGCCGCGGGCGAACACACCAACGGCGAGCGATTAATCGACCCCGAGCAGCCCTCCAGCGACCCTGCCAGAATCACGTTGACCTTACCGTCTGCCACCGCCTTCTATGCGTCCCTGAAACCTGGCCTGAGCGGCGCCACCGCGTCCATTCACGTTGCCGCGCCCATCCAAACCCCGGTCCGCCTGCGCAACGTCATCGGAATCCTGCGCGGCTCCGATCCGGCTTTGAAAGATACCGCGGTGCTGCTGACGGCCCATTACGATCACCTGGGCGAGAAGCCGGAAGGCCCGGGCGACCGCATCTACAACGGCGCCAATGACGACGGCAGCGGGACCGTCTCGGTGATCGAAATTGCCCGCGCGCTTTCCACGCTCAAGCAACATCCGCGCCGCAGCATCATTTTTATGACCTTCTTTGGCGAGGAAGAAGGCCTCTTCGGCTCGCACTACTACGCGCATCACCCCGCCTGGCCCATCCCCAAGACCATTGCCGATGTGAACCTGGAACAGGTGGGCCGGACCGACTCGAGCGAAGGCCCGCAGATCTCCAACGCGTCGGTTACCGGTTTCGATTATTCCGATGTGACTGAATATCTGCGCGATGCCGGAGAACTTACGGGGATCAAAGTCTACAAGAACCCTCACAACGATGATCTGTACTTCGGGGCCAGCGACAATCTCTCGCTCGCCGAAGTAGGCGTGCCCGCGCATACCCTCTGCGTCGCCTACGAATATCCGGATTACCACGCGGTGGGCGACGAATGGCAGAAAATCGACTACGCCAACATGGCTAAAGTGGACCGCGCCGTCGCGCTGGCCGTGATGATGCTGGCCTCAAGCGACGAAGCGCCGCGCTGGAACACCGCGAATCCCCGAACCGCCCGTTTCCGGAAATAATTTGTTTCGTGGTTGTGGCGCACGCACTCGTGCGGGCCGCGTTCACACTCGTGTGAACGCCAAGGCCCGGCTCATTCCACAGGCTCAACGGAGCGAACGCCTCGCCCGGAGATAGCCACTGTCACCCGGCAATCCGTCCCAGGACACCCCGGATTCGCGACTTGCACTGCGTCGCTCGCTAATCCAAGAACGGGCCTGGCTTCGCTCCCTGGCTGCGCGGTTCCATACAGCACCACATTTCGAATGGCGCGCGTATCGTAGGGATGCATCGCGCCCCAGCGCGCCGCCTGGTGCACGCGCTCGGCCAGCGTCTGCCTCTCAAATAGCAGTTGCCCCACGTCCACGATCCCGAGCACTAATCCCAGAAACGCAGCCAGCACCAGCGCCGACTCGACCAAGGATTGTCCTCGCCTGCCCTTCTTCATTGCGCCGCTCCGGCCGCCACCGGAAACGTGACGGTGGGCCGTCCGTCCAGCCGAAATTTGGCGAACAGCGCATCGATGACAAACCCGCGCACCGAGACCGTAGCGGCCGCAGGCTCCAGGATCACCTCCACCTGCTGCGGCGTAAGCCCCGGTACGATGGGCCGGGCGTCCACCGCGTGAGGATCGCCATACACCACGAGATTCCGCACCGACTTGGTGAACTCGGAATCATTGCTCGCGCCGTGCTGAGCGAGCGAGGCGTATCTGGCTCCCGCGCGCACCGCATGGACCAGGTTTTCGTAAGTGTAGAACGTGTAGCCGGACTGAAAAATGCCGGTGAGAAGAGTGACCAGCAAGAGCAGCGATCCAGCCAGTTCGATGAGCGCGCTGCCCGCCTGAGCGTTCCGCCGCTTCATTCCATCAACCTCGCGGCAGCCGATGTTTTCGCCGCAACGCTGGACGCCGCCACCGTGGAAGCATCGCGCGGCTGAAAGATGCGCAGGAAGACCAGCGGTGCGGGCGCGCTCGCGGTCACGCGAACAAAATGATAACTGCTGGCGTCCTTCGGATTCGCTGTCCAGGTCCGTGGATCAGGCGACTCGGAGCCTTCCGCAAAGCTTTCGGCGATCTCCGAAATTGGCTTGGTCCCCATGTCCCATTTCATGGCGTGCGGACCGCTGGCCAACTGCGGCGCGGCTTCGCGCGCGTGTTTGATCCCGGCCGGGCCGCCGTCCAATTGCAGGGCAGCCCCCAGCGCGGCCGCATCCGTGAAAGCTTGCAGCTCGCTTTGGATGACGTACATGCGCGCGATGTCGATGGCCAGCGCGGCAAAGCCGAGCAGGATCGTCAAGGTCACACAAGTGACGATCAGTACGAAACCGTGCCTGGGGCGGCGGATTGCCACACTCGTTCATCGGCAGTCTGCGGCAAATCGTTAATTCGCCAGCGCCACCGGAGCGCGCAGCGTGAACGCCAAGGGCGTCTCAACCGGGAGCCGTACATTCTTCTTGCCCGTGAACACAGCTCCGGCCGTGCCCGCACCTGCGCCGGCCCCTGCGCCGATCAAAGCGCCCGCCGGCCCGCCCGCGATGGCTCCCAGCGCCGTTCCCAGACCGGAACCGCCACCAATCAATGTCCAATTCCGCTTCTTGTGCCCGCCGCTGGCGCGCGCCACGTGCGTGGTCCTGATTTCGTAGCTCCGGCCGTTCAGCTCGAACGAGTCCAGACTCAGACTGAGTTCCGCGCGGCCTTTCAGCCGGCCCGACGGCTTGGACTCGATCAAGTGTCCAGTGAAGCGGGTTCCTCTCGGGATCACGGTTTGCTGGTCGATCAGGATGGCGTGCGTCAACGTAGCATCGAACGGATCGCCGGCCCGGTTCCGTTTGGTATCGATGGTCTCCTGAAGCCGGACGTCGATGGGAGTTCCGGCTGGAATCGAGATTTCGGCGGGCGCGCGCTCCTGGCTCATGCGAGCAGCTTCGCTGGCGCGAGCGGCTTCACTGGCTCGAGCATCCTCCACGCGGGCCTCCGGTACACGCTCATACCGAGGCGCCGCTGTGGGCGGCTGCACCGCACCGTTTCCGGCGGGCTGCGGCGCGCTGTATCCGATGTTCGGAGCCGCCTGCGCCGGTGGATTATTGGGAGGGACCACCGCCTGCTGAACCGCGGCGGGCTGGTCGCCAATTAACGGCTGAGCCGTCTGCTGTGCCACTGGCTGCGCTTGTTGACGGCTTCCGCAGCCGATCATCGCGACACAACTTAGCAAGACTGGTACTAGATAGCGAGTCAGTTTCATGCCGGTGACAGCGCGCAAATCGGGTGCCGACCGGGTGAGTAAATGAATCCCCTTTCCTAACCTGGACTTACCTGCGGTGAAGCCGAGGTTTGCGATGTCTAGGTGCGGAAGATTCTATCTAGGTACGGAAAGTTTTACCCGAGCTTGGCGGCCGCGCGTGCGAGGATGGAGCAATGAAATCCGTCTCGTTCCTCGCGCTCGCTTGCTCTCTGGCAATCGCTCAGCCTCCCCAGCAGCCCGGCACCAAGTGGACTGAAGACCAGCTTCGCGCGGCAGTCGCGCCCGCACGCACAGGCCGCAAGCTCACGCCGCGCTCGTGGCCCAACGGCGCGCGCGTTGCTGTCGCGCTGAGCTTCGATGTCGACAACGAGTCTTACTTACTGGCGGCCGGTCAAACGTCCCCCACTACGCTCTCGGCCGCCGACTTCGGCGCGCAATCCGGATTGCCGCGCATCCTGGCTCTGCTCGACAAATATCAGCTTCCAGCCTCGTTCTTCATTCCTGCCGTTAGCGCACTCCTGCATCCGGAAATGATTCCCGCGATTTAAAAAGCGGCCGGAACGAGATCGGCGTGCACGGCTGGATTCATGAATCGCCGCCCGCCATCAACGATGCCGCCGAGGAAGAGCGCCTGCTGAATCAGGCCATCGACTATTTAACAAAAGCCACCGGAAAGCGGCCAGTCGGATACCGCGCTCCCGGTTGGGCCTTCAGCCAGTACACCATGGGCCTGATCCGCAAAGCCGGCTTTCTCTACGACAGCAGCCTGCAAGCCATGGACGAGCCGTACGAGATTGTCTCCAACGGCCAGCCCACCGGCATGGTGGAATTGGCCATCGATTGGACGCTCACCGAAACACCCTACCTCGGCCGCGGCGGGACCATGCCGTCGCCCGAGCTGCTGTACCAGCTATATAAAGACGAGTTCGACGGCGCCTATGCGGAACGCACCATGTTCGTGCTCACCTTGCATCCTCACGTGACCGGACACCGCGCGCCCATCCGGCACTTGGATCAATTCATCGCCTATATGAAGTCCAAACCGGGTGTGTGGTTTGCGACCTGCGAGCAAGTGGCGCGCTACGTCAAGAGCGCGCAATAACCGGCCCTTACGGCATTCGAACGCCCTGCTCGCCGCAGATCGCGAACACCGAAAGCAGATGCGTGACGCCCAGCAGGTCCCGGATGCGCTTGCCGAGGTTGATCAGTTCTAAAGTGCAGCCGGCGGACTTGGCCGATACGTACAACCGCACCAGCGTCCCGATTCCCATGCTGTCCATGTCTTTCAGATCGGTGAGATCCAGCACAATGCGGCTGCACTCCGGGATGAGCTTCCGCACGTTGTCGTAGAGGAAGCCGGTTACTCCCAACACCAGCTTGCCGCTGCACCGCACCACAGCCACGCCGTCCTTCTGTTCGATGTCGAGTGTGAGCCGATCCGGCGCTGTTGCTTCTTCTGCCACGACGTGTACTCTATCACAAAGATCCCTACGGGATCTTCTTCCAGACGATGTCTTCGTTGTTCCGCCTATCGATGATGGCATCCACCCTGTCCCGATCGTCCCGACGGAATACGAACCGGCCCTCCACGCCCTTGCGGAAGAATATGTCGCCCGCCTCCGGAATCAGCAGCGCCTTCGCCTTGCCTGCCCGTTGTGAGAACAAATTGCCATCTTCGATCGAGACCGCGAGCGTCGTTCCGGGAGCCAGCTCGTAAGTTCCCACGTATCCAGCGTCCCGCTTCAAGTCGGATCGTCCTGGCGCCGGATCTTCGTAGTAGCGCAGCATCTGGCCCGCGACGATCTGCCACTGCCCGTTGCGGCGAACCCAGGTATCGGTTCCGTGGTAGCGAGCTGTCATATTCTGGCCGAAAACCGTCTCCGTCTCGTCCAGGTCGTAACTCAGGATCGCGGTATCGCCCAGGATCCGGCTTTGCGACCGGACCAGTTTGATCGATCCCGAGTAACCGAGTGGCAGCGGGGATTGATCGTCTACTAGAGCTTGCTTGTTCATGCTCCTACCCTTTTCGTCGAAGTACATGCTGTCCGGCGCGAAGTATTTCTCCCAGGGTGTCCGATCGCCGGTTGCCGCCGCGTCGAAAATCTCTTGCGTTCTGCGGACCAACTCGTCCTGGGTGATCTGATCGCCATGCCCGCGAGAACAGCCCCCAATGCCCAGACCGACCACAAGGCCGAAGATCATTAGCGCCGCCCGAACCATATTCGCCTCCTCAAATCGCTTAAACTTTTATGGTGCGCACATCGCCGAGTCACATGGCTGAACTCAACGCTGCAGCGCCGTTGTGCACAGGTTTATTAACGGCTCGAATCGCGTCCGATCCGCCGGGCGTCATCGAAGCTCCGGCGGGCCGCGACCCCGCCATCGTGATCCACATCGGCCCGTCTGTGGACATCGCCTGCCGCCGAGGCGCGCAAACTCATCGCGGACGCGCAGTGCATGGCGACATCGACATTATTCCGGCCGGAATGCCGAGCCGTTGGGAAGTGAAGCAGAAAGATACTGCGCTGCTGATTGCGGTGCATGCTTCGATCCTGTGCCGCGTGGCCGGCGAGCGCGGCCTGGACTTCAATCGCGTCGAAGTCGTGAATCGTTTTCAGATGCGCGATCCGCAAATCGAGCACATTGGATGGGCGCTCAAAGCTGAAATGGAAGCCGGTTATCCGGCCGGCACGCTCTTCACCGACAGCCTCGCGACGGCGCTCGCGGCACGCTTGCTCGATCGCCACAGTTCGGCTCGCCAGGACCGGGAAGAACGTCTCACGATGCCGGGGCACAAGCTGCGCCTGGTCCTTTCCTATGTAGAAGACAATCTGGCCGGCGATCTTCGGCTTCCTGAGCTGGCTGCGGTGGCAGGCCTGGGAATGTCGCAATTCAAACGCGTCTTTCGCGACGCCGTTGGCGTGCCCGTCCACCAATACGTCATCGAGCGGCGAGTGGAGCGGGCCAAGGCGCTGCTCAGCGACAAGTCGCTGCCCGTCGGACAGATCGCCATCGAGGCGGGATTCGCGCATCAGAGCCATCTGGCCCGGCATCTGCGCCGCGCCACAGGCCTTCCACCGGCGCGATACCGTCAGGGCTGCTGACCTATCGCGAAAAGCGGCGGATGCTAAGCGCGATGGACGGGCCAACCACCAGCATGTGCACAATCACCAGCGCCACAAAGGATTGCAGCGCGAACGGTCTCCTGCCGATGTCCGAGAGCGGGATCACCACGTATTGCATGCACAAATGGACGGCGATTCCGTATAAGACGCCGCATAGCAGCGCCCGATCGATCAGGACCGGCAGAACGCGGCTGGCTGAATAGTAAACGACCGACGCGCCGAATGCGATCACGAAGTGCAGCGCCAGCCCCAAAGCCGCTGTTCCCGCGCCGCCCTTAAATGCATTCGAGCCTAGCACGCCGCTCGCAATGCCTTGCAGCATCCGAACCGGCCCGTTGCCAAAGGCGATCGATAGACTTACCGCGCTGAGCCCGTCCAGCACGCCACAGATCAATCCGGCCATGAGAATCGCTTGCACTGCTTTGGAGGTGTCCAAGCACCCATCTTGCCCGAACGCGCACGCCAAATCGCGCACATTCAGCCAAAACAGAGCACGTTCGGACGGCGTCGAGAGCAATCGGCGGCTGGCGCGCCCCGGGTCTGGGTCATACTATGAGCATGAAAACGGCGGTGTCTATTCCAGACGAGGTATTCGAGCGGGCCGAGCGGCTCGCCCGCCGGACCAAGAGATCGCGTAGCCAACTGTTCAGCGACGCGCTCGCGGAGTACGTCGCGCAGCATGCTCCAGAAGAGGTAACCGAAGCGATGGATGCGGCCCTTGACAAGTTGGATCATCAGCGCGACGACTTCGTCTCGTTCGCTGCCCGCCGCTCCTTGGCGCGAAGCGAGTGGTAATCCGAAGAGATGGATTTCCGAATGTGCTCATTTTTAGTTGGGGCTTTCCTGCCGGCGAACTAGCTTCGGCGGCGAACCGCTGCCCACGTGTTCCAGACCCTTGGGCAGCCCGGCCTTCGCCAACGCACCGTGCAGCGGAACATCGGGCAGCGCGGTGCGGATGATCTGGCGCACTTGAAGCAACCGGTCGAGATTCACCCCCGTGCGGAGCCCGGCGCTTTCGAGCAGAAACACCAGGTCTTCAGTCACGATGTTGCCGGTGGCCCCCGGCGCCCACGGGCAGCCGCCCATTCCTCCCAGAGACGCATCGAAGTTGCGCACGCCTGCTTCCAGCGCGGCGTACACGTTCGCCAGCCCAAGCCCGCGCGTGTCGTGGAAGTGGGCCGTCAAGTCCAGCGTGCCCAGCCGCTCTCGCAAGCGCGTGAACATGCGCTTCACCTGCACCGGATTGGCGTAGCCCACCGTATCGGCGATGCTGACTTTGTCCGCGCCCGCCCGGACGTATTGCTCGGCGAGCTTGATGACGGTATCTTCGTCAATCGCTCCTTCGATGGTGCATCCGAACGCCGTTGACACCCCGCCGCAGAGCTGGATGCGCCGCCATTCGGGACGCGAATTCCGCAGCTCGACGATGCGCCGGAAATCCTCCAGCGATTCTGAAGTCGAGCGCCGCACGTTTTGCTGATTGTGGCTCTCGGACGCCGACAGAACAAAATTGATCTTGTGCACACCCGCCTCAAAGGCGCGCTCGGCGCCGCGCAGATTCGGAACCAGCGCCGTCACCGTCAAGCCCGGATGCCGAAGCGCGGCCGCTGTCACTTCCTCGGCGTCCTGGAACTGCGGAAGCAGCGTGGGAGGCACGAACGAGCAGACTTCGATTTCGGGGATCCCCGCCGCGGCTTCAGCAGCGATCCATTCCAGCTTCGCCGCAGTCGGCATGATCTCGGCGATGATCTGGAGCCCGTCGCGCGGCCCCACCTCGCAAACCCAGGCGTCTCGATCTGTGCTCTCTGTGTTCATTCGCCCGTGAAATTCGGCCTGCGCTTTTCGTTGAAGGCCCGTATGCCCTCCAGCCGGTCGCGCGTGGGGACGAGCTGGTTGTAGGCCTCGATTTCGAACGCGTAGCCGGCTTTGAAAGGCAGATCGGTGGCCGCGCCGATCGATTTCTTGGCTTGGCGAACCGCCAGCGGCGCATTCGCGGCGATCCGGCGCGCGGTGGCCAGCGTTTCATCCAGCAAAGTTTTATCTTCGCAGAGCTGGTTGACGATGCCCCACTCCAACGCCTGCTGCGCGGTGAACGGCTCGGCCGTGAAGATAATCTCTTTGGCTCGCCGCACGCCGCAAGCGCGTGGAAGGTTCTGGGTTCCGGCCGCGCCCGGCATGATCCCGAGGCTGGCTTCGGTGAGCGCGAAGCGAGCCGATTTCGCGGCGTAAATAAAGTCCGCCGTGAGCGCCATCTCCAGCCCTCCGCCGAAAGCGGCGCCATTCACGGCGGCGATCATCGGAATCGGGCAGTCCGTCATCGCCAGCACGTGCTGCTCGAAGATCGCGTGCTGCTCCCGCCAGGCCTCGTTGGTCATTTCGTTGCGCTGCTTCAAATCCCCGCCCGCGCAGAAAGCCTTGGCGCCCGCACCGGTCAGGACGATGCAGCGAACACCGTCGGCATCCACATAGAATCCGCTGAACAGATCCCGCAGGTCGCGGCCCATCTGGGTGTTGATCGCGTTGCTGCGATCCGGACGGTTCAGCGTGACCACCACCAGATGCTCTTCAGGACGCGTCACGAGCAGCGTTTCGTAATCAGTTTGCAACCAACCTCCAGTCAGGCTTCGGACAGCGGCCGTCTACTGTTCATCCTACAAAACGGCCGTTCGTCAGAAAAAGCAGCGACTCCGCACCGTTGGGCTGCATCCTTGTACCAAAGGAGATTCCTGTCCATGAATCGATTCAGTCTCGCTTTGCTCGTCTTGCCAACCATGGCTTCGCTCGCATTGGCCCAATCGGCCGCGCGTTCCAACCCAATCAGCAACAGCACCAAGGCTATTTACAGCCTGGTGAAGGCTAACGTCATCAAAGCCGCCGAAAAGATGCCGGAAGAGAATTACGCCTTCCGGCCGACGCCCGAAGTACGCAGTTTCGGCCAGATCGTGGGGCACGTCGCCGACGCGCAATACATCTTCTGCTCGATGGCCAAAGGCAAGCCCGACAACGGCCCCGGTATCGAGAAGAACAAGACCACCAAGGCCGATCTGGTAGCCGCGCTGAAGCAAGCCTTCGCCTACTGTGACGAAACCTACGACGCCATGACCGATGCTTCGGCCGCCGAACCGGTCAAGTTTCTAGGCCGGGACGCGCCACGGATCACCGCGCTCAACTTCAACACCGCCCATATGGACGAGCATTACGGCAACATCGTGACGTACATGCGGATCAAAGGGCTGGTGCCGCCTTCGAGCGAGTCGGAAGCGGGAAGCCGCTAGCATTCCGCGCCGGCGTCCAGCGCCGCCGGATTCCCACCGCCTCGCGGGCCCACGTTCCGGCTAACATGGAATGCCGGCCCTGGTCGCCATGAACAAGCTGTGGGGCATCTTTCTTCTTTTGGCTGCATCGAGCGAAGGCCTTGCGCAGCCGGTTCCCGCGAATGTCCCCGAGCCCGCCATCAAAGTGGACGTGGACGTCGTAAACGTGCTGTGCACGGTTTACGACAAGCGCGGCGCGCTGGTCCAGGATCTGGCGAAGGACGATTTTGAAGTTCTCGAAAACGGCCGGCGCCAGGAGATTCGCTACTTCGCGCGCGATACGGACCTGCCCCTCACGGTCGCGCTGCTGGTGGACCTCAGCGGCAGCGTCCGCGCGCTGATCGGGGACGAGAAAGACGCCGCGGCGAAATTCCTCCAGGCCGTGATCCGCCCGTCCGATCAGGCGCTGCTGGCTGGCTTTTCGAGCAGCATCGTCTTGTGGCAGGACTTCACGCCGTCGGTAGAGCGTCTCAGCAACGCGCTCTCGCGCATGCACGCGGTTCCCTTCCACGGGTTGCCGCCGCAGGGTCTGCCAATGCCTGGCACGCTTTTATACGACACAGTCTACGTGACGGCCCACGACAAGCTCGCGGATGTCTCCGGCCGCAAGGTAATGGTGATCATTTCCGACGGCCTGGATAACGGCAGCCTGAACCACTCCCAGGACGCCATCGCGGCCGTGCAATCGTCCAACGCGGTGGTGTACGGCATCTGTTACCAATCCGGCTTTTCGGGCTGCGACTTTTTGAAGGAACTGGCCGTGCCCACCGGCGGCCGGATGTTTCAGGCCGGAAGGAAGACGCCGCTCTCCGACATATTCCACACCATCGAGGACGAGCTGCGCAGCCAATACGCGCTAGGCTACTCGCCGGAAGATCGGACGCACGATGGCGCCTTCCGCAAGCTTCAGGTGAGAGTGCGGCAGCGCGGGTTTCGCGTGCAGGCGCGAAAAGGCTATTACGCCAGGCGGGATGAGGCAAGCGGGGCGGATTCGAGACCCGCCCCGCATCGCGATCAGAAGTAAATCTTCGCGCCCAACTGGATCACGCGGCCAGTAGCAGCGACAAGCGTGCGGCCGAAATTGACGGAGTTTACGTTGGTAGTGATTGCAGTAGTCCCCGGAGCGCTGAACTGGGTGTGGTTGAAGGTGTTGAACGACTCCAAGCGCAGTTCGACGAAGCGCGCCCCTTCTCCGCCGAAATGGAAGCGCTTGAACAGGGCCAGATCGGTATTGTTGACGCCAGGTCCGTGAAAGTTGTTGCGGCCTTCATTGCCGAGCGTCCCATACGCCGGATGCCCGAAAACATTGGGATCAAACCAATAGTATGGTTTAGGCCCGCCAGTCGGCGTGGCTGCGGTTTTGCTGTCCACCGAGGTGCGTGCATCAAACGTAGCCACGCCGCCGCTGCCGAGGTACTGCGCCGTGTCTTCGCACCCGATGTTCTGAAGTGCGATTCCGTTGCAGAGCAGCGACCGGTCAGAGCTGTCGTAAACGGTCAGCGGGAATCCCGTTTGGAGCGTCGTGACTCCGGTTATCGTCCAGCCATCTACGATACTGTGGAAAATCCCGTTGCTGTGGAAGGCCGAAGGAAGCTCCCAAGAATAACTGGCAACCAACCGGTGGCGCGCGTCGAAGGCGGAGTCGCCGCGATCGAGCGCGAAGTTATACGGATTCGTGGTCAGGTTCCCAGAGCTGTTCTCATACCCGGACGTATCGTCGATGGAGTGGCTGTAGGTGTAGGAGACCTGGTAAAACACGCCGTGACTCATGCGCTTGTTCAAACTCACCTGGAGTGAGTTGTAGCTGGACACTCCGGCGGTTGCTTGCGTGGCGACCGATCCGAAAATGTTGCCGGGAGCGTACTCCGTGTGGGTCGGATACAGATATGCCTGCAGGGTGCGGTTGGCAATACAGGTCGCGCTAGCTGCGCAGGCCGCTTGACCGGCAGGCGTGATCGGATTGCCTTCGTAGACTATCTCCAAGTGACGGCCCTGGGCGCCGAAGTAGCCCACCTGGAGGATCATCGAACCCGGCAATTCGCGCTGGATATTGAGATTGTAGTTCATCGCGTAAGGCGACGTGAAATTTGGATTGATCGAATTGATCGCCATCGGCTCGTAGAAGGAGAAGTCTATATTGCTGCCTTTCTGCGGAACCGCAAACGGGAACTTATTGGCAATCGACTGGCCTGTTGAAACATCGGTGTAGGGCTTCGCAAAGCTTGGGCTTCCGCCGATATCTCCAATTCCAAACGAGAAAATGGAGAACGGTGGCGCCAGCAAGTTTTGGAGCGTTAGCTCTTCTTCGGAACGGTTGAAATAAACACCAAAGCCGCCCCTTATCACGGTTTTGCCTGCGCCACCAGTCAGCCAGCCCAAGTTAGGACTGTAGGCGAACCCGAAGCGCGGGCCGAAGTGAGCGTAATGCTCGTGATAACCCGATGACGTACACCCGAAATCCCCTGGGAAATCCAGCCCGACCGGTGCGGTGGGAAAGATCTTGGATTGCTGGCCGGGAATGAAGCAGGTCAGATCCTCGCTGCCGTCATTGGTGTTCACCAGCGGCTGATCGATCTGATAGCTGATCCCATAATTAACAGTGAGATTGCTATTCACTTTCCAGCTATCTTGTGCGTAAAAGTAGTATTCGTAGGTACGGGCGTAAATTGCGCCCCCGCTCGACTGCGCGTAGCTGTCTGGGACTCCGAGCAGGAAGTCCGCGCCCGGATCGCCTGTGGTATATGGGCCGACCCCACCAAAGCTGTACGAGCCGTTGTTCAGGAACGCGAACGGGTTATCCACGTCATAGCGTTTGCCGTCGAAGCCGAATTTCATCGTATGGGAGCCGGCCACCTTCGAGAAATTGTCCGCCAGCTCATAGGTGGAATCAATTCGCGGCTGGGGGCCATCCTGGCTGAATCCCAGGTTGAAGTAGCCCGTCAGCGAAATATAAGGCGCGCTGGCGTATTGAGGAAACTGCGAATTAACCCCGGTGAAGCCCAGCGAAGAGGGCTGCACCACTTGCGACACGCCCACTGAATTGTAGTTAAATCGGAGCCAGGACAAACGCAGTTCATTCAAAGTGCTGGCGTTGAAGGTGTGCGTCCAGTCCGCCTGCATATTCTTCCAAACCCCAATGTCCACCTCCGGGAACCCTGGCAGAGAAGAGCCGAGGAACGGGAGCGTAGAGAGCTGTGGATTGTTGTTGAAGAACAGGTTGCCCCAAATGGCGTCGTGCGCCATGGTGTGGTCAATCCTCGCGATACCCTGATCCACAGTGTTGTTGACGACCGGGTTAAACGAATACAGGTTGCTGCCCACATTCGCGGCCGGCACATAGGTGCTCAGCAGTTTGGCCGCGATGGGATTGATGTCGCCGGAAGGGATATGGCCGGTGGGGAAGATGGTGCTGTAAGGAGTGCCCGCCGGATACGTGGTGCCGTTCTCGCCTACCAGCGCGAAAGGAGAGGGCGCGCTGGAAGTGGCGAGATCGGAAAAAACGCCCGCGCGCTGCGCGTTACTGAAGACCGTAGTGGTGTTCGCGGCTTGGGGCTGCCGGGCCCGCGTACCTTGGTACGACAAAAAGAAGAACGTGTGATCCTTAATGACTGGGCCGCCGAGCACGCCGCCGAACTGGTTCTGATGATAAACCTGACTAACATTGAAGATGTTGCGCCCGTTCAGGAAGGTATCGCGATAGAACTCGAAGCCATCGCCGTGGAACGCGTTGCTTCCGGACCTGATGATCGCATTCAGAATCGCGCCGGAGTTGCGGCCGTATTCCGGGTTGATGGTGCTGGTAATGAGATTAAACTCGCCGATCGCGTCCGGGCTCGGAATAACAGAGGGGTTGTTCAGCGGAAGATCGATGGCGTCGGCGCCGTTGATCAAAAATGAGTTCTGCTGCGATTCGCTGCCATTGCTCGCAAAGTTGCTGTGAAAACGATCGCTCGTCGCCATGACGCCCGGCGCCAACTGCTGTAACTGGACCCAATTGCGTCCGTTCAGCGGCATGTCGAGGATGGCTTGACCCTGGATGACTGTGCTGATCTGAGTGTTGGTGGTTTCCACCTGAACCGGATTAGCTTCTACCTGGACTGACTCCGTAATCTGGCCCACCTGAAGCTGAACCGGCACAGCATAATCCTGGTTTAAGACCAAGAGGATACCGCGCGAGGTGAAAGTGCGAAAACCGGTCTTCGTGACCGTGACATCGTAGGGTCCCACGGGAAGGGCCAAGAAGCGGAACGTGCCATCCGTCTCGGTGTTGGTCGTGTAAGAAACCTGTGTCAGCGTGTTGGTGGCTTTAACGTCCGCGCCCGGGACCCCGCCGCCCGAAGCGTCGGTTACGGTTCCATGGATCCTGGCTGTGATTTCCTGGGCCTGGATGCTCGTCAACAACATAAAGCAGAATACAAAGATCCCGAGAAACGTCAGTTTTCGCATGTTTTGTATCCCTTTCCCCTTCTGAAGTTGAGTCCGAGAGGTCAGCCGTTCATTGCACCCTCGTTACCAAAACTGAAGGTTGCTGATCTGCAAAAAATGTTCTTTATTTTCCATGAAGTTGCCCGCTTTGAGGCTTTGCTAAACGGTGGCCTTATTCTAGAAACGGGAGCCCCTTCTATCAGAAGTTGTATGCACCAGCCAGTGGTGTAATAGAACAAGGTTGATCTTTGTACCCCTTTAGCGGTCCCGTCCTTGGCTCTCGGCTGGCCTAAATCGGAACTGGATGCCCTAGCCGGCCTATGTGCAGGGCATCAACTTCGGCCGTCGACATCGCCCGAGGCCAAACAAAGGGTATTTGGCTCCCACATCCAAAGCGGGGCAGGGTTTGCTGGAATCGGCGGATTCCTGGAGTAGTGCCGCTACTGGGTTGCGGGTAGACCTTCAGAGATCTTATCCTTGGAAGCGCTAAGGTGCAAATCTACGGAAATGCGTAGGAACACCTCAAGCTTCAGACTCCTAACTCTTTGTTAAATCAAGAACGTTGATTGCTCTGGCTTAGCGTAACGGCCTGGTAACAAAGCTGCTGGACATAACCGAACTCTCGGGGATGAGGGGTGTCTGTCAGTAATCAGCGCGACACACTGTGCTGAACCTCCGAGCTTGACCAGATTGGGACTTCTTTTGAGGTGAAGGTTTATGAACAAACAAATTTTGGGACTGTTTTTGGCTTTGGCCGTGTTACTTGGCCTCGCGTGCGTGCCGGCTTCCGCACAGTTGGTCAGCGGTAACCTCACGGGCAACGTTCTCGACGCCACAGGAGCGGCCGTGCCGAACGCGACTGTCGTCGCACATAATGATGCAACGGGTGTTGAGAGCACGACGACATCGACGTCGGCGGGCGAATACCATATCTACAACCTGCCCGTTGGTACATACACGATCTCCGTTACGGCTGCGGGCTTTTCCAAAGCAGAGGTCAAGAACGTACCGGTCTCGTTGAACGTCACTGCCACGGCCAATGTCACTTTGCAAGTTGGCGCTACAACCACTACGGTCGAAGTCACGGAAGCCGTGACGTCCGTAGACACAACCACAGCGCAGCTTCAGAACACTTTCACCACCCAGCAGATGATGGATCTGCCGACGGCATCCGGCGGCTCGGGCGTGATCAATCTCTCGCTGCTGGCGCCTGGTGTTGCCACTAGCGGCGCCATTGCCCTGGGAACTGGTCCGAGCGTTGGCGGCCAGCGCCCGCGCAACAACAACTTCACCATCGAGGGTCTCGATAACAACAGCGGCAGCGTCACTGGCCCGCTGGTTCAGGTTCCAAACGACGCGGTGGCCGAATTTACTTTCTTGCAGAATCAGTTCGGCGCGGACTTCGGCCACTCCTCCGGCGGCCAGTTCAACCAGGTGGTAAAGAGCGGCACCAACGAGTTTCACGGCTCGGCCTACGAATACTTCATTAATCGCGATATGCTCGCCACGGACAATCTGAACGCCGTGGCTGGCGTTCCACTGCACCCGCGGTACGATAACAACCGGTTCGGCGGCACCTTCGGCGGCCCGATCAAGAAAAACAAGCTGTTCTTTTTCGTCAATTGGGAGTACAATCCGGTTGGCCTTATCGGATCAACGGGGGCGCTTTGTGCTCCCACCGCCGCCGGATACAGCGCCATTTCCGGGCTATCGGGAATCAACAAAACCAGCCTTGCTCAACTGCAGAAGTATGTGGGTACAGCTCCGGGAGCGTCTTCGCCCGCGGCCTGCGGCGACAGCGCCTATCCTCTGGTCGGACCTGGAAACCAGAGTCTCGGCGAGCAGGGCGCCGGCGCACTATCTGTTCCAATCGGATTGGTACCGTTCACTGCGCCCGCCTTTGCAAATTACGATAATGCGGTGGCTTCCGTCGACTACAACATGTCCGGTTCGGATTCTCTCCGGGGCCGCTTCGTTCTGAACCGCACGGGATTTAGCGATACGAACGGCTTCCCATCGGTTTTCTACACAACCATACCGTACAATTACTATCTTGCGACGTTCTCGGAATACCACACCTTTGGCCCCACGTTGGTCAACGAATTCCGATTCGGTTACAACCGTTACTCCAATGCCTATCCCGTGCCCAACGTTAGTTGGCCGGGACTGGATTCTTTCCCGAACATCGATATCTTCGAGCTGGGCGGCGTAAATAATACATTTGGGCCCGATCCGAATGCGCCGCAAAGCGGCATTCAGAACCAATATCAATTGAGCGACGTCGTTAGCTGGACCAAGGGAAAACATAGCCTCAAGTTCGGCTTCGACGGATGGAAACAGATCTCACCACAGACGTTCACCCAGAGAGCACGCGGGGACTATGAGTGGAGCTCCCTATCCGATTATCTATTCGATTACAACCCCGATTACATAGCGCAGCGCTCGCTCGGCAATTCGAAGTATTACGGCGACCGGATTTTCTCGGGCCTTTTCGTCAACGATAACTGGAAGATCCGGCCCAACTTTACACTGACCTTAGGCGTGCGCTATGAATATCAGACCATCCCTTACAGCGAAAGGCTGCAGACTCAAAATGCGATTTCCAACGTTCCCGGTTTGATTACTTTTGGAGAACCGCAACCGCAGGGCAATGCGATTATGCCTCGCATTGGCATCGCATATTCGCCGGGCAGCAGCGGTAAAACGTCTATTCGCGCCGGTTACGGTCTGTTCTATGACGTGCTCTACGATAATCAAGGTCTGCTCACCCTTCCGCCCCAGGCCGTCACAACGGTCGACCTAACCGGACTGGATAACAGCGGCTTCTTGGCGAATGGCGGCATCAAGCCGAGCGCAACCGGCGCGGCCCTCACGCAGGCAGAGGCTCGTGCGGGCACCGGCGGATACGTGCCGAATGGGACTCGCCCGGAGACGTCCTCCTGGAATGTCGGCGTCCAGCACACCTTCGGTAGCAATTACCTCTTCGAGACCCGTTACGTGGGCACACATAGCGTGCATCTGTCAGTCCAGGATCAATTGAACCGCCAGGCGGTGGTCAACGCCTCTAATGCGCTGCCCTTGTACCTGACTAACCCCGGTCAGGCCGCTTTGAACGGCCTCACCAACACACTGGCCCCTCTGACAGCCGCCTACAATGCCGGAGGCGATATTGTTCCTGGCTTTCTGAACGCCGGTTTCACCGGAATCATCACCTCTTACATGCCCTGGGGTAATTCCATTTACCACGGCTGGCAGAACTCTTTGACCCGCCGTTTCTCCAACGGGCTACAGTTTGATGCAGCGTATACCTGGAGCCACGCGATTGACGACTCCACGGCGGATGTGTTTAGCACCTACGCGACGCCGCGCCGCCCGCAAGACGCGCGCAATGTTGCGGCCGACCGGTCCAACTCGGCGCTCGATCATCGCCAGCGAGCCTCGTTGGAAACTCTTTATGACCTGCCGTTCTTCAAGCAGTCTTCCAATTGGTTTATGAAAAACGTTGTGGGCAACTGGGAGTTCGCGCCTGTTTATACTTATCAAACCGGCACGCTGGTGGATGTTCAAAGCGGAGTCGATTCGAATCTGAACGGTGACACGGCGGGTGACCGCGCGTTCTTCAACCCGAGCGGAACGCCCGGGACCGGCTCCGGAGCGACGGCGCTCAAGAACAGCGCCGGCCAAACAGTGGCTTACGTTGCCAATAACCCGAGCGCGCAATATATCCAGGCGCCCAAGGGAACGATTCCCAATGGCGGACGGAACACGGAGCATCTTAATCCAATTGACGATATCGATATGTCAATCGCCAAGAGCTTCAATATCACCGAGTCCAAAAAGATCCAGTTCTCCGCCCGGTTCATCAATATCTTCAACCATCCGCAATATGTCGGCGGATATATCAGCGATGTCGCGCCGGCGGGTCTTATTTCTAGCCCAACTGGAGCCGATACCTCCCCCAACACTCAAGCGATTCACACCTTCCTGGAACCCCAGAATGCCACGTTCCTGCAACCCTCGCAGGCGTTCTCGAGCAACCCGCGTCAGTTAGCGCTGGCGCTCAAGTTCATCTTCTAGGAACTTGCCCATTCAGTAATTGATTTGCGGTTTAGGGAGCCTTCGGGCTCCCTTCCGTTTTTAGAAGTAAAACTTCGCACCCAGCTGCACTACCCGGCCCGGCGCCGCCGTCAGGCTCCGGCCGAAGTTCCCCGAGTTGATATCCGAGAATGAGATGATGCTGCTGCTGAATCGGAACTGCGTGTGGTTGAATGCGTTGAACGCCTCCAGCCGCAGCTCTAGCGAGCGGCTCTCGCTAAATCGGACTTCCTTAGCCAGAGCCAGATCGGTGTTATTGATCCCTGGGCCGTGGAAGTTGTTCCGGCCGGCGTTGCCCAACATCCCGATCGCTTCCAGGCTGAACGCGTTCGGATTGAAATAATAATTGGACCGCGGCGTCGTTCCCCCTCGCGTGGTATTCACGAGCGAAGTGACCCGCGGATCGTACGTAGCCACCGGTCCGTTTACATTGGGCGCGTCCCAGCAATCGTAGAACACGAACCCGTCGCAGGTGAGCGAGCGGAAGCCGGTATCCGCCACGGTGATCGGGAATCCGGTTTGCAGGGTGGTAATCCCGGATAAACGCCAGCCGTCCAGCGCGTATTTGGCGAACCCGTTATTCCAGAACTTGCTCAGATGCGGGAGCTCATAGTCGTAGCTGGCTACAAAACGATGCCGCGCATCGAAAGCCGAATCGCCGCGCTCCAGGGCGAAGTCGTAGGGATTGATCGCGCGCACGTTGAAACTGCTGTCTTCAAAACTGGAGCCGATATCGATGGAGTGGCTATAGGTGTAGGACAGCAGGAAGCTCAGGCCATAGCTGAAGCGCTTGTTCAGGCTGGCCTGCAGCGAGTTGTAGCTGGAGACGCCGCGTGTGCTCTGCGTTCCCACGCCCGCAAAAATATTGCCGGGCTCGAATTCGGCATGGCTGGGATAGAGCACATGCTGTTGCACACGGTCTTGGACACAAGTGGGATCGGCCGCGCAGTCTGCCGCGCCGGCCAGCGAGATCGGATTGCCTTCCGTGGCTAACTCCAGGTGGCGGCCCTGCGCGCCGACGTACCCAATCTGCGCGATCATGGCGCCGGGAAGCTCGCGCTGGATGTTCAGGTTGTAATTCATCGCGTACGGCGACGTCAGGTTTGGATCCACCACATTGATGTCCAGCGGAAAGAACTGCGAGAAGTTGACGCTCGAACCCTTCCCCGGCGGCGTGAAGGGGAACTTGTTGGGAATGCTTTGGCCGGTGCTGATGTCAGTAAACGGATTCGCAAACGACGGGCTCCCGCCAATGTCTCCAATGCCAGTGGAGCTCAGCGAGAATGGCACCGCGCTCAGGTCCTGGGTGGCTAATTCGCTTTCGGTGCGGTTGAAATACACGCCAAAACCGCCTCGGATTACGAATTTCTTGCTGTTTCCCCCGCTCAGCGGGCCCCAATCCGGGCTGTAGGCGAAGCCGGCGCGCGGCCCGATGTGGTCGTAGTGATTGTAGT
The DNA here is from genome assembly GCA_963768095.1 of Terriglobia bacterium. Lineage (GTDB taxonomy): Bacteria > Acidobacteriota > Terriglobia > Bryobacterales > Bryobacteraceae > Palsa-89. Next base: position 124,027 of record CAVYGT010000002.1, read on the forward strand.
AGCCGGAGACAGAACAGCCCGTGTCGCCGGGGAACAGCAATCCCACCGGAGCGGTCGGGAACACAGTGGACTGTTGGCCCGGACGGAAGCAATTCTTGTCCAGGCTGCCGAAATGGTGATTCTCCAAAGGTGTGTCGATCTGGTAGCCGGCCCCGTAGTTGAGCGTCAGATCCTTGCGTGCTTTCCAGGAATCCTGCGCATAAAAGTAGTACTCGTAGGTGCGTGCATCGATAAGGCCGCCGCTCTGCTGCAGATACGAATCTGGAATTCCGAGCAGAAAGTCCGCGCCCGGGTCGCCGGTGCTGTATTGTCCGGCGCCGCCAAAAGCGAAAGAACCGTTGTTGGTGGCTTCATACGGATTGGTGTACTGATAGCGCGTTCCGTTGAAACCGAATTTCAAGGTGTGGCTGCCGATGACCTTGGAGAAATTGTCGGTCAGTTGATAATTCTGATCGATGCGCGGTTGCGGTCCGCTGGTGGTGAATCCCACGGCGAACATGCCCGTAATCGTTGACAGGGGCACGCCCGCGTCGTTCGGAAATTCCGGATTGATGCCCGTGAACCCCAGCGAGGACGGCAACACATGTGTCAAGGGCTCCACCGCGTGGAAATTAAACCGCAGATAGTTGAGCCGGAATTCATTCAATGTGCTGGCATTGAAGGTGTGCGTCCAGGCCGCGGTAAACAGCTTGATGGCCGAGTTGTCCAATTCGCTGCCGGCGCCAGGCAGCGCGGGAGCGGTGGGAATGAACGAGACGTCGTGGATTACCGGCTGGTCTTGAAAGAACGTGCTGACCCAGAGTGAATCCTTGTCGCCGAAGGTATGGTCCAGTCTCGAGAGGCCTTGGTCGGCGGTCAAGGTCTGGTTGGGGTTGAACGAAAATTGATTGGCGCCGAGGTTTGGCAGCGGAATATATTTCGACAAGAGCGTCTGCGAGACCGAATTGAAGTCTTTGGACGGAATATGTCCGGTCGGGAAGATCTCGCTGTACGGAGTGCCGGTTGGATAGGTGTTGCCGTTCTCGCCAACCAGCGGGAATGGCGACGGAGCCGCTGAAGTGGCGAGATCCGGGAACAAACCGCCGCGCTGAGCCGGCGTGAACACGGTCACGGTATTCGACAACGCGTTCGTGTCGGGGCTCCTCGACCGCGTTCCCTGATAGGAGATGAAGAAGAACGTGTGATTGCGCCAGATCGGCCCGCCCACCGTTCCGCCGAACTGGTTTTGATGAAACACCGGCTTCGACGTCTGGAAGAAATTGTGCGTGTTCAGGAAAGTGTCGCGGTAGAACTCAAACGCCGAGCCGTGAAATTGGTTGCTTCCCGATTTGATAATCGCGTTCAGTATGCCGCCGGAGTTTCTGCCATATTCAGGATTGATGGTGCTGTCGATCAGATTGAACTCCGCGATCGCATCCGGGCTCGGAATCACCAGCGGGGTGTTGAGGTCGATGTCGATGGAATCCGCCCCGTTGATGAGAAACGAGTTTTGCTGTCCCTGACTGCCGTTGGTTGCGAAGGACTGCGCGGCGCCGAAGCGGTCGCTGCCGGCCACGACACCAGGCGCCAGTTGCTCGAGTGAAACCCAGTTCCGGCCAAGCAGCGGCAGGTCCACGATTTTTTGGGACTCCACCACGGTCCCGAGTTGAGTAGTGGTGGTCTCAACTTGCACGGGATTGCCCTCTACTTGCACCGACTCGGTGATTTGTCCGACCTGCAGCGCGGCGTTCAGATCGTAGATCTGATTCAGCACCAGCAGAATGTTGTTGGCGGTGAAGGTGCGGAAGCCGGGCTTGCTGATGCTCACATCGTAGCGCCCGACCGGCAGTTGCAGGAATTGAAACGTGCCGTCCGTTTCGGTGGTAACCGTGGTGGCCACCCCGGTCTGGGTGTTGGCCGCCTTCACCTCGGCGCCCGGCACTCCGCCTCCGGACGCATCCGTCACGGTTCCTCGAATACGAGCATAGACTTCCTGGGCCCGCGCGCTGGCACTCGAAATTACCCAGAGCGCCAGAATTGTCCACAAGACCGCCGTGCACTTACGCATGATCTTTCCCCCTTTTTGTTGCTGTCGAACCCGCGGCGACATCACGAACGGCACACCTCTCGCGTTGCTTGTACCGATCGCTGGTTGAATACGTCGTGTGCTCGAAGCAAACCGGAGACCAAAACGCGGAGGCGGGCGAAACGCTTGCGTAGGAACAGCTTTCAATGCGCGCGCAGCGGCGCACCAATACGCTTTAACGTAGATGCGTATGGTTAGCTTCTATAATTAGAAGAAAAGAAAGGACTAATATCAAAAAACAAATTAGAATATTGTGATATTAACTATGCACGGAATTGCTTGATATCAACGTGTTTTGTGAATTCACAACCAGCGTGGATTTACTGCGGGCGTGGGTCTTTGGAACTGTCAGGGTGTGACGGTGACGGTGATGTCTTCGTCGGCCCAGAGCGCGCCGTCAGTGGCGTGCCAGCGCAGCACGTAGGTTCCCGGCTCGTCGAAGGTCGCCTGGACGTTCCACTTGCCGTCTTCCGGCGCCTTGGGGGCTTGCCACAGCGGCGACCACTGCGAGTTTCCTCCCGCGCGTGTATCTTCCCAGGTCTTAGGCTGGTCGGGAGTGATGTGCACTTTCGCGTTGGGACCTCGGTATAGATAGCACGCCACCCAGAGTCCGGTCGCGCTTCCAACGGTGACTTGAATGGGCGGAATCATGCGCAGATCTTTGAGGTTCGGGTCGCGAGCCCGGTCCAGGAATGCGCCACGGGGCCGCGGCTTCGGTACGCCATCGTCGGTCACATGCGCCGCCAGAACCAGCGCCTCGCCTACTTTCACCGTCCGGTTGCGATCACCCGCAGCTTCCAGAACCGGCGGCTTGTTGGCGCGAATTTCAGGATTGCTAACGCCCGCGCCGATCGCGCCGGTCTCGGAAGTCAGCACCATATTGTCTAGGAAATAATCCTGCCGCGTCGTGGCGTATGCTTTGGAGGTCTTGCCGTGTATGGTGAGAGTCCAAACCAGTTCCTTGTTGCCGAAATCCTTGGGCACGGTTACCCAAAACACAAAGCGGTTGCGCCGCGGAAAGAAGTGCGTCGGCTGTCCCTGGTCGGGACCGCCCGGCTCGATATTGTTTTCCGGCCCGATCGGTACGTCAAACTGTTCTTCCCAGTTCTGATTCATGTAGCCGAAGAGGAATTTGTACGATCCGTCCGGATTCTGTTCCCATCCCTCAAAGGCGGCGTAAACGGGTTGTCCTTTGAAATAGGACTGTGCGGCCGCGGGACGGCAAATGAAAAAGGCTGCCGCCGCAAGGGGCAGCCCAAGCAAAATACTACGTGCGTTCATCTTGATCCTTCGTGGGCGCCCGCCGGAACGCCCGCCTTATTGCCCTCCGGCTCCAGTCGGCGTGGCCTTCGGTTTTCTCATCGGAGGCGGAATCGGGTCGCCATTGCAAAGCGGGCACCCGACCAGCATGTCGTTCGGGCTCAGCTTCAGCTTCTCGCGCCGTTTGGCCATCTCGGCATAAAACTGGTCGTCGGTGAGCGCGATGCCTTGACCGAGATCGATGAACATGTTGGCGATGGAGCGGTTCCCGGCGCCCGACCAGTTTCTGGTATCCGGCACATTCCGGTTCGCAGGCGTCGTGTCCATGTAGCCGATGATGTGCAGAATGGTTCCCTTGGGGAGCAGCGGCGCATAGTCGTCGTCGTAATCGTAGACGCGAACCCAGTTGTGGTCGTAACCGGAACAAGAGAGCGTCTGGATGTTGTCGCCCCAGATGTATTCCAGGCACATGCGCACACCCGGCGCGTGCAGGTGCGGCTCATAGGAAGTGATCTTGGTGTTTTCGTCCAGCACTTTGTAAGCATCCAGCCGCTGGTTGGCTTCGTTGGGCCGCATGTCGATGTCGACGCCGTTGCCCAGGCCGCGGTGCGCATACTTCACCGTTGGCATGTAGCCCTTCGGGAAGAATTTAAAGCCGAACATCAGCCGCGCTTTAGTATCGCGGCCATTGGAGTGAATATGAGCGGAGGCGAATACCAGGCTCGCATTGGCCTTCAGAAGCTTGCCGGCATCGTTGGGGAAAATATCCGCGTTGCGGCCCACTTCGTGAATCGGCCAGGTTCCGCTGCCCTCGCCGACGTCTTCGCCGAGCGCTGCCTGCTGGCCGGGGACCGTGGTAGTCCAAATCATGTGGTGAAACACGAAGCGTGCACCCACCGTGGCGCGTCCGCCGTCGGTGGCCGCAGGAATGTCGTTGACTTCGCGCATCTCGACCGACTTGACCCAGCGGTCTTCGGTGAGCCCGGTCGGGACCGAGGCGAGTTCGCCCCACCAATCCGGAGCGCCGGCCTTTACCGTGATCTCTTCGGTCGATACCACCAGATCCGGTTCGCCTAGGTTCCACTTGGTGCCGTCCACCAGCGGCTTGGGCGGAGGCATATCAGCCGGGTTGCCCTCCGGCGCGCCGCTGTCGGCCCACTTGGCGACCTTGGCGATTTCCAGATCGCTGAGCGATGGATCATTCTTGTAATGCTGGATGCCGACGTTCTTCTCGATGAACCAGGGAGGCATGGCGCCGCGCTTGTCTCGCAGAGCTGTCTTTTCCTTAATGGAGCGCGCCCACGGCCGGACCTCTTTATAAGTGATCAGCGACATCGGCGCCACCGAATTCGGCTGATGGCAGTTCTGGCAGCTCCTCTGCAAGATGGGTGCGATGTCTTTGGAGAACGTCACTTCCCCTTTAATCACCGGCGCATCGTCGGCCTGCAGCGCGGAAGACGACATTACAAAAACTGCGGCGGGGGCGAGCAGGGCCAACCCGATTTTCAATTGCCAGCGAGACTTACCAGGGTTCATCGCAGCGCTCCTTGACGGCACAATTGTCCGTCTATGTAACTCTTTACATCGTAATGGAATACCGTGATGCGATCAAGGGGCACTCTTGGCGACTTCCCTGGGAATCTTGGCGGGCCGGGAAGTCAAGCTGCTTCTGTAACGATATAAAAATACAGGACTTAGTTTGGCGCGAACGGACCTAGATGCTGCGCCGATAACGATGCGGCGTGGCCCCGACGATTTTCAGGAACTGCGCCGAGAAATGACCTTTGTCGGCGTAACCGACGCGGTTGGCGATCTCTTCGACTGACAGATCATCGCTCATCAGCAGGTCCCGCGCCTTCTCCATGCGAAGCTTGACCAAGTACTTGTGCGGAGCGATTCCAATAGCTCGCCGAAACGATTTGGCGAAATGGTACATGCTCATATTCGCTGCTGCGGCGATCTCGCCCAAGGAAACATCGGCATGCAGATTCTCATGAATGAAGTCGATGCTTCGCCGTAGCTGCGTTTTGCTTAAGCGGTTCCCCGGTAACTGCGGCGACCTTTTGCTGGAGTACTTCGCCAGAATATGCGCAGCTAACGCACTGCCAAGCGACTCGGCGTAGATTCGTGGGCCGGGCCAATCCGAAAGCAGTTCGGTATCGAGAGCGGTTCCAATCTGGTAAATCAGCGAATCACGAATCGCGAACTGTGGCGGAATCTCGAAGCTGTCAATTTCGGTTTGGGCCCGGGCGATTTCCGCTATGGTCAACGGGTCCAGAAAAATCGCAGTAACCTCCCCGGATCCTTCGAGTTTAGTGCTTCGAGGTACCCCGGGCGGTGCGATGGTAACGACTCCTTCACTAATTTCCCCGCTGACTTTTGAACCGGCCAGCCGCATTTCGAGTTTTACGGGCTTGGCTGTATGAGGCAAAAAAACCGTCAATTGGGGATAGGTGTGCTCAGGCGCTTCGTGTGGCTGGAGACGATAGCGATGAACTTCGAGGCCGCACCAATTCAGCCGGCAACTGGTTTTATAAGGAAGAGCATGAGCGATCTGGAAGATGTCCTCTTCCTTCATTACTCGCACCAGTTCCCCGACCTGTTTCGGCGGCATATTGCTAACTCCAACAACCCGTACCGGTGCAAGCGTTCCCTTGGCCAGACCGGCTCAGTACAGCATAGCACCGGTTTCAGTTCCTGACGTCAGTTCGGTCGCAGGACGGGCCGCCGCCTATCTTTGCCAAGACTTCCCGTTAACTTACCAAGAACGGCACCTGACAGTTTCCAGGCATTGGGTCATTATCGTGAGACTAGTCTGACACACAGCGGTCCCCAGGTCGGGGTCGGCGGAACAAGGGGTGGAATATGAGTAAGCGCATCCTGTCTGTGTTGCTTCTTATTGTGTCCTGGTACAGCCTGAGCACAGTCGCTCGCGCGCAGGATACCGGTCTTATTTCGGGGACTGTTACGGATCAATCCGGCGCGGTCATTCCAAATGCTTCAATCACGGTCACGAACAAGACCACTGGCGCTGTTCGAACCATCACGGCGAATAACGAAGGCTTGTACAGCGCGCCATCGCTGGTTGCGGGCGATTACGAGGTTCGAGTGGAAGTGCAGGGCTTTCGAACCGTGCTGCGCCCGGCGGTGGTGCAGGCCGGCACCCCGACCACGGTGAACATCGCGATGACGCTGGGCGCTACCCAGGAAGTGGTCAACGTGGAGGCAGCCACCGCTCAGGTTAACTACGACAGCCACACCGTGGCCGGAGTGGTGACGCGCGATAGCGTTGAGAACATCCCTCTCAACGGCCGTAACATGCTGCAACTTGCGACACTCGAACCGGGAGTCACGAGCGCCCCAGGTTCCACCGCGGTTTTCAACGCCCAATTTAATCTTTCGGTCCTCGGCGGCGCGTCCCGGAACTATGTCACTGTGGACGGCGGAAGCATCGTCGACAACGTGGAAGGCGCAACCACCGCGTTGAACCTGTCCAATGAAGTCGTGCAGGAGTTTCAGACTTCGACCGTGAATTACGACTTAGGGACCGGGATCGGCAGCACTGGGGCGATCAACATCGTGACACGATCGGGCAGCAACGACTTTCATGGAAGCGGCTACTTCTTTTTCCGCGATCACAATATGGCCGCATACCCAGGTCTCGCGCGCAGCACGCTTGACCCAAATCCGTTCTTCGCGCGGCGCAACCCGGGCGCCTGGATCGGCGGGCCGATCATCAAAGACAAGTTGTTCTTCTTCTTCAATTACGAACACACCAATCAGGTCCAGGCCATCCAGGTTCAGCCGGACCTGCCTTCGGTGCGGGCGCTGGAGAACATTTACGGCAGCCCGTACGTCCAGAAGAGCATTACCGCTCGCTTCGACTATCGGCTCAGCGATAAACACAATCTATTCCTGCGCTATTCGCACGACGGGAATAACGGCTTCGGCCCCCAAAACAATAGCGGCGCGGCGGAGCCTTCCATCTGGACGGACGAAGTCAACTGGGCGGATCAAGGCGTTTTCGGAGTCACCAGCGTGCTTACGCCAACCGTCGTTAACGACTTCCGCTTCGCGCTGTTTTACTGGGACCGCGTGAACACCTTGCCGCCGGAGTCACAATGCACGTTCCCCTGCGTGGGCTGGAATTTCCCGGGTATCGTCTCCACGATTGGGTCCAGCAACTTCGTCTTCGGAAATAACCCGATCACGCCGCAGATCGGCATTCAGCACCGCTATCAATACATGGATACGTTGAATTGGCAAAAAGGCAATCACCGTCTTCGCTTCGGCGGGCAGTTCTATCAAGACGAGTCCCCATCGCCTGGGGCTTCTGCACCCCGGCCTGCGAAGGCGCGATCTCTCCGGAATACGTCAGATCGGTTGTGCCGGCGGCGGTCGTAGCGGCTTACTTCCCGACCCTGCCGGTTACGGTCACGTCCAATGCCGATCTGCTGAATTTGCCGATTTACGGTTTGCAAGCCAGCGCCAGCGGGGGTATCGGCTTAGGGTCAGCGAATAATCCCGGACCTTACAAGCAGGCCGGTTTTCAGAACAATCGGCCGGACTTCTTCGTTCAGGATAGTTGGAAAATGCGGCCCAACCTTACTGTGAACTTCGGCCTTCAGTACGAGCGGGAGAGCGGTCTGTTCAACAGCGATATTCCAAGGCCGGCCTTCCTGGCGCCGATCTACGGATCAGACTTGACTCCAACCAAGGTCAATAACGTCGAGTTGGCGCCCGGCGCGGGCTTCGCCTGGAGCCCCTTCAAGGACAACAAGACCGTTTTCCGCGGCGGCGCGGGGATCTACTTCGACACTGCGTCACAATACCAGCGCTATCGGGATCGAAGCGCAATCACGCCGCTCGGGAACGGACGTCTGACGGTATCCACCAATGTCCTTCAAAACCCATTTCCTAACATCGTAGAGATTGTTCCCGGCAAAGGTGTCGTGCCGCTGCCGGTTGGCAGCTATATCCCCACCGGCACTCTGACCAATTTGACGATCGGCCAGTTCGCTCAGATGCTCAGTCAGCAGATTCCGGCCTTGATCGAGAAGTTTTCTCCGACCCAGCAGAGTAGCGGTCCGATCGGGGTTAGCGCCATTGACGTGCTGAAATCCAGCGCCGAACTATATCCGCGGAATTTCCCGCTGCCGCGCAGCTACCAGATGTCGTTCGGTGTCCAACGCGAATTCGGATGGGGAATGGTATTGACCGCCGACTACTCCAGAAAAGTAACAACTGATGTGCAGATCGGCGAGGAAGACCTCAATTCCTACAATCGATTCATAGGCGGAGTCCGGTCTCCAGTGATACCTGCTTGTCCCACTCCCAACTACACACCGGGAGTCCAGTGCTCGAACGGACCGATTACGTTCTGGGTGGATGGCGGGCGCAGCGTCTACAACGGCCTGCTGATGAAGCTGAACAAGCGCCTCTCAAACCATCTTCAGTTCATCGCGTCCTATGCCTTCCAATCCTTCGACACGATCGGCACGGTGTTCAACGGCAACAACTACTTCCAGTCCTTCGGTCCGGTTCTTGCGCATCACAACCTGAACGTCGCCGGCATCGGCCAACTCCCTTGGGGATTTCAATTGAGCGTCAATTCCTCATTTGTTAGCCGGACTCCTTTTGAGGCGCTCGTCCCTGGCGGCGATCTGACAGGAACTGGGGCCAACGCTACCTCCAGCGGGGCTAGCATGCTTCCGGGCATCACCTACAACTGCTTTAACGCAGGTTGTGGGAAAGCGGATCTCTTGAAAGCGGTGCAGGCGTTTAACACGAACAACGCCGGCAAGAAGTACCCGAACGGAAATCCGATCCCTTCGCTGGTTCTCCCTCCGGACTATCAGTTCGGCGATCCGGTCTTTTCGCAGAATTTCCGATTGACTAAGCTCTTCACCATCAAGGAGCGCTACAAGTTCGCAGTATTCGGCGAAGTCTTCAACGCGTTCAATATCGCCAATTTGACCAGCTATGGGAGTGCTATAGACACGCTGGCGGGCGGGTGCTCCTTGACTGCGCCCGGCTCAGCGACGACAACTTGCGCCAAGCAGGCCTATAAATTCGGCCAGCCCACACAGCGATCCATTCAGACCTTCGGACAAAACGGCCCCAGGGCGATTCAGGTCGGAGGGCGGTTCACGTTCTGAGGAGGCGCCGTGCTAGCGCTGCCAGGCGCTCACGCGAATGCCGCGCGGAAGCTGCGCGTGTGCCAGGTCCAGATCGTCATGCTGCACCGGAATCATGACTTCCACGGTGTTTGGCGAGGAAGGATAGCTCTCGCTGAATGACAACTTCAGCGTGCGGGAAGGCTCGCCTGGCCTGCCCTTGCGAGCGGCAGGAGCGGTGGACGGACCTTCGACCATGGACACGGTTCGCGTCTCGTCGGCATACGATCGCAGTTGCGCGGCCCGCTCGGTATCGTCGCAGGTGAGCAGCGCTTCCCGAATCACGCGATCCTGGGAGGCGTAAGTCACCACTCCGACCACATTCGCCTGCTTGAGCCGCGCATCGCGCGTGTCGTCGGGTGGCGCCTCGAACCCCACGTAACGCGTCGTGAGGAATTCTTTCGAAATGGAGAAGCTGACCAGCGGCACATAAGTATCGAAAAGATGCTGGCCGTTGCCCAGCTTGTACACCGACCACCAGTCCACTTCTTCAGTACCGCGCGAGACGATGAAAATCGCGTTATCCATGCTGTGGCCGTCCGTCCCCGTCGCGCTGATGGTATAGATCGGCTTCTGGTGAAGGTCGTCGCCGAAGCGCCAGGCTTCGAGCGTCACGGTCGCATCCACGCCGATGTCGCCAACGGTTTCCTTGGAATGCGTGGTCTTGCGCAGCACCAGGAACTCGGCTGGCGGGCGCCCGGGGACATTCGTAGCAAGCTCGTAGGTGACGTTGCGGACCTCGATTAGCTGAGAGCCGTCGGCAGCTTTGCTGGCGCTGATGGTCGACGAAGACTGCGCTTGAAAAACTTTGGCCGGTTGGGCCAGCAGCGCCGGGCCCAGGCTCGCGGCCACAATTGCCAGCCACAATGATCTAGCGCGAAGCATGGGGCTGAGCCGCCAATCCCGCCAGCCGCGCGCTCTCCTGCCACAACCGCCGAGCCGCTTCGTCATCCTGGGCTTCTTTGGTTGGCGCGACTGCCCGGCATTTGTAGAAATATTCTCCGCTGACCTTGGCCACTTCGCCGGACGAAGCCAGGTACACGATGGTCTCGGCACCTTTCTCCGGGGAGATGGCAAGATTCTTTGCCAACCGGATCATGACCGAGAAAGTCCCGCCGCTTTGGTCGCCGAAGCGTGTAGCGACGAAGCCGGGATGCAGCGAATTGGCGGTCACGCCGGTTCCCGAGAGACTGCGCGCGAGTTCCCGGGTGTAGAGAATGTTGGCGAGCTTGGAGCGCCCGTAGACTTTGAAGCCGGCGTAACCATTCGCGGACTGGAGGTCGTCGAAATCCAGCTTGGCCCGCCGATGCGCGTCCGAGGACGTATTGATCACGCGCGCGGGCGCCGAAGCAACCAGCCGCTGCCGCAGCATCTCCGTCAGCACGAAGTAAGACATGTGATTGGTGGCGAAGGTCATCTCCAGCCCGTCGCGCGTCAGGGTGCGATGGCCGAACAACGCTCCTGCATTGTTGATGAGCACGTCGATGCGGGATTCGGCGGCGGCAATCTCGCGCCCCACGCGCTGCATGTCCTCCAGCAGCGACAAATCCGCGTAGTGCACGGTAGGCTGCGGACCGGCCGACTTCTCGCGCAATCGGGCGAGTTCCGCTTCCGCTCGCGTCTCATCGCGCGCCACCAGCACGATGCGCGCGCCCATGGCCGCCAATTGCTCCGCGGCAACGGCTCCGATGCCCGAGGTCGCGCCCGTGATGACCACCACTTTCCCTTGCATGTCTGGCATGGCCATGATTTTCCCACGCCGGACGTGGCGCACGCACTCCTGCGTGCAGCGTTCACACTCGTGTGAACGCTCAAGGCCGTAGTTCGACAACGTTTGCGTCGCGGCGAGAGCGACGCGGCACCTACGAATCGATGTGCGTGCGGTGCATTAATACTCGACCGAAACCAGGAACAGCCCGCGCGCGGGCGCAGTGGGTCCGGGCAGGATCGCGCATCCCGGCTCCAGGCGCGCCAGCACTCCGCCGCGATCCACGTTTCCCTTCCCTACTTCCAGCAGCACGCCCACCATATTGCGCACCATGTGCTTCAAGAAGCCGCTGCCGGTAACGCGATAGATCAGCCGCTCGGCTTCGAGCGACAGCTTCGAGCAAAACACGCTACGGACCTTGGACAGGCCCAGCTCATCGCGATCGTCACTCGCCGCGAAAGCGCCGAAATCGTGCTCGCCTTCAAACAGCCGCGAAGCCTCCATCATCTCGTCCATGCGCAGCGGATAGGGATGATGCGTAACGTAACGCCGCTCGAACGGCGGGCAAATCTCGCCACGAAAAATCCGGTATTCGTAGGTCTTTCGCTTGGCGTCATAGCGCGGATTGAAACCGGTCGCGGCTTCTTCGACGCGTGTTACGCGAATGTCAGGCGGAAGCAGCCGGTTCACGGCGCGGCGCAGATTCTCCACCGGAATCGGATTTTCCATATCGACTGCCGCGACCTGCGCCAGTGCGTGCACGCCGGCGTCGGTCCGGCCTGACCCGGCCACATGCACCGGCCGGCCTTCGATGTCGCCGAAAACCTGCTCAAGCGTGCCCTGAATGGTCTGGAGTTCCGGCTGCACCTGCCAGCCGTGATAATCGGTCCCGTCGTAGGCGACGGTAATCTTAATTCGCCGCATGCACCGGCCGCGATCCCGGCTTCACCACGGGACTGCCGGCGCGGCACAAGGGACAATCCTCTTCGCGGTAAGCGACCACTTCCAGCGTCTTCAGCGCCACGCGCGGAATCCCGAGATCCACGGCGCCGCCGCTGCGGTCGATGATGGAGCCCGCGCCGATCATGCGTGCGCCCGCGTTCTTTAAAATGTCGATCACCTCGCGCGAGCTGCCGCCGGTAGTCACCACGTCTTCCACCACCACCGCGGTCTCGCCGGGCTCGATTGAAAATCCCCGCCGCAGAACCATCTTGCCGGAAGCGTCGCGCTCGCTGAAGATGAAGCGCGCGCCCAACGCTCGCGCCACTTCATGGCCGATGATCAACCCGCCGATCGCCGGTGATGCCACCACGCCAACATCCAGCGTTGGCTCCAGCCGGCGGAACTCGGTGGCCAGCAGACGGCCGAAATGCTCGGCATGCCGCGGATACTGCAGCACCAGCGCGCACTGCAAATACTCCGGGCTATGCAGGCCGCTGGTGAGCCGGAAGTGGCCCTTGAGGTACGCGCCCGTTTCAAAAAACGCACTCAGGATCTGGTCCATCGTCTCCATCACAATCGCCACTATAACAGGTTGCTCCATCAAGCGATTACAAAGCGTTACGTGCTTTTGGATAGCGCATGCGTCCAAAGAAATGGAGACAAAAATGAAGAAGAATCGAAAGTCTCTGGCGGCGGGCACGGCGCTGGTCGCCGCCGGCCTGGGACTGTGGTTTTACTTGAGCCGCGATAGCAAGGCGCTATATCAAACGGCTACGGCGGAACACGGCAGCGTGCAGGCCAGCATCTCGGCCACCGGCAACTGCAACCCCGTGGTTACCGTTCAAGTCGGCAGCCAGGTTTCCGGCGACATCAAAGCATTGTACGCGGACTTCAATACCAAGGTGAAGAAGGGACAACTAGTGGCCGAGATCGATCCCCAGCCGTTCCAGGCGCGCGTCGATCAAGCCAAGGCGTTCCTCGACAGCGCCCACACGGCCGTGGCTAGCGCGCAAGCGCAAATGGCAAAGGCCGATGCCGATCTGGCCAGCGCGCGCGCTTCGGTAGCCAATCAGAAGGCAGCCATCGCCAAGGCTAAGGCAGCGGCCAGCGACGCTGCGTCCAAGCTAACGTCCGAGAAAGCTCTGTTTCAGGACGGCATCGTCGCCAAACAGGATTTCGACACCGCGCAGTCCACTAATGATCAGGCGGCTGCCGAACAGGATGCGGCGGTGGCCCAACTAGACGCGGCCAATCACCAGGTTCAGTCCGCGCAGGCCACCTACCAGCTAGCCAAAACCCAGCTCGCATCGGCGCAGGCGCAGGTGGCGCAAGCTCAAGCCTCGCTCGCACAGTCGCAACTCGATCTGGATCACACCAAGATCATCGCGCCCGTTGACGGCACGGTGATCGCGCGCCAGATGGACGTCGGCCAGACCGTAGCGGCTTCCTTCCAGGCCCCGACCATTTTTCAAATCGCGCAGGACTTGACCAAAATGCAGGTCGACACGAATGTGGATGAAGCCGACGTTGGACAGGTGAAGATGGGCCAGCCAGCCCGCTTTACCGTGGATGCTTATCCTGGAACCACGTTCCAGGGCGCCGTGACGCAGATCCGCGAGGCGCCCATCAACGTGCAGAACGTTATCACGTATGACGTAGTGGTCGGAGTGCCGAATCCGGATTTGAAGCTGTTTCCCGGCATGACCGCCAACGTGAAGATCCTGACCAACGAAGCGCAGGACGCGCTCAAGATTCCGAACGCGGCGCTGCGCTTCCGTCCCGCGGATCTGCCCGCGCCCACATCGGTGCATGCCGCGGGCCGCAAGCAGCAAACCGATGGAACTACGGTGTGGGTTCTCGGGCAAGACGGTAAACCCAACCCGGTAAAAGTCACACTCGGAATCAGCGACGGTTTGTACACCGCGGTGAACGCCGGCGATTTGAACCCAGGCGACAAAGTGATCACGGCCAGCCTGGCGAAGACCAGCACCAGCACGCCGGCTCAGCGTTCATTCGGGCCGAGGTTTTAAGGAGGGCGCATGGCTGACCAGCTCATCGATATTCGCGGCCTGGTGAAAACCTACCAGCTCGGCGACGTAGCCGTCCACGCATTGCGCGGCGTGTCGCTAGCAATCGAGCGCGGCAGCTTTGTGGCGATCATGGGTCCATCCGGCTCCGGCAAATCGACCTTCATGAACATCATCGGCTGCCTGGACAAACCCACGTCGGGAACCTACGCGCTGGACGGCGTGAACGTCGGCACGCTCGGTCGCGATGAATTGGCCGAAATCCGCAACCAGAAAATCGGGTTCGTTTTCCAGCAATTCAACCTGCTCGCACGCACCTCGGCAGTCGAGAATGTCGAGCTGCCGCTTCTGTATAGCAGCCGCCAGATCCCTGACCGGCATGAGAAGGCCATGCAGGCGCTGCAGTGGGTGGGGCTGGCGGGCCGCGAACATCACCATCCCAATCAGCTCTCGGGCGGACAACAGCAACGCGTAGCGATCGCGCGCGCCCTGATCAACGATCCACGCATCATCCTGGCCGACGAGCCCACGGGCGCGCTGGATTCCCGCACCAGCGTCGAAATCATGGCGCTGTTTCAGAAGCTCAACCGCGATTCCGGCCTGTCTATCATCGTGGTGACGCACGAGCCGGACATCGCGCAGTACGCCAGCCGCATCATTCGCTTTAAAGACGGGCGCCTGGTGAGCGACGAGCCGGTGCGGCGTCCTCGCGAAGCGCAGCGTGAACTGGCGGCTCTGCCCATCGAGGAAGCCGAAGAACAGGAGGCGCTGGCGTCATGAGCAAGATTGTACCCGCCATGAAGATCGCCTTTCGCGCGCTGCGCATCAACAAGCTGCGTTCGGCGCTCACTATGCTTGGCATCATCATCGGTGTCGGAGCGGTGATCGCGATGGTCGCGGTCGGCTCCGGCGCCACGGAGCGAATCCAGGACCAGATCGCCAGCATCGGCAGCAACGTGATCATCGTTTTACCGGGCAGCATCACTGCTTCCGGTATCCGTTTAGGCAGCGGCAACGCCGTGACGCTTACTACTGACGACGCAAAAGCCATCGCGAACGATTGCCCGTCGGTACAAGCGGTTGCACCCAGCAGCCGGCAAGGTGCGCAAGTGGTCTATGGAAACAGCAACTGGGCCACCTCCATCCAGGGCACTACGCCCGATTACCTGGCGATTCGCGACATCGGCATCCAAAGCGGGAGCGCCTTCACCGACCAGGACGTCGAATCCGACGCCAAGGTCGCGCTGCTTGGGCAAACCGTGGTCAATAACCTGTTCAACGGCGCCGATCCCGTCGGCCAGGTGATCCGCATCAAGCAAGTGCCATTCACCGTGGATGGAACCTTGGTGCCGAAAGGCCAATCGCCCACCGGGCAGGATCAGGACGACATCATCATCGTACCCATCAGCACCGCGCAGAAAAGGGTGTTCGGCGTGAATCAGGCGCGGGCCAATTCCGTTGGAGCGCTGATCGTTCAAGCGCGCGGCCCGGACTCGATCCAGTCCGCGCAAGATGAAATGCGCGCCGTGCTGCGCCAGCGGCATCACCTCCAACCCGGCCAAGATGACGACTTCACCATTCGCAATCTGGAAGAAGTCTTCCAGGCCCAGGAAACTTCTTCCCGCGTCATGTCCATTCTGCTGGCTGCCATCGCCTCGGTCTCGCTCATCGTGGGCGGCATCGGCATCATGAACATCATGCTGGTATCGGTGACCGAGCGCACGCGCGAGATCGGGTTGCGCCAGGCCGTCGGGGCCAAGACCAAGGACATCCTCACGCAGTTCCTGGTGGAAGCCGTGACGCTTTCCATCCTGGGCGGGGTGATTGGCATCCTATTAGGCGTCCTGGCTTCCAAGCTGATCTCGGTCTTCGCCCAATGGTCTACTTTGATTTCGCCCGGCGCTATCTTGCTCGCTTTCGTCTTCTCGGCGCTGGTTGGAGTTTTTTTCGGCTTTTACCCGGCTCGGAAGGCGGCGCTTCTGGACCCGATCGAAGCGCTCCGATTCGAATAGAGGCGTGTGAATCGGTCATTACATTCCGGCGGGTCATTCCGGCGCGCCAGTTCCGGATTTGCACATCGCCCCGTTCCGATCTGGTAATTTTTGCTGGTAACATGGCCCTCTCACCTAGATAAACAAGGGCTTGCAAGAGCTTGGCGCTTTGGAACAGCGCTTGCATTCCATACAGGCGTGAAATCAATGAAAGCTCAAGGAGCAATGGCTGTTCCGCTAGGCTATCCCCGATAACCTCACCAACCTTTGTAACTTCTATTGAATCCCCTACATGATTCCCTCCCAGCCGGCTCCTTGAGAACTTTCCCCCCCGGCCAATGGCCGCTAGGCGCGACCAATATTCGTCACTGACAATTCCTTGGCACTTGCCCTAGAGTGGTATGGTGCGAATTGTCTCCTTGATCGCCAGCGCGACCGAAATCGTCAACGCGCTCGACCTGACACCGTTCCAGGTAGGCCGTTCCCACGAATGCGATTATCCGCCCGCGATCCAAGCGCTTCCGGTCTGCACCTCGCCCAGCTTTTCCGTTGATGGCAACAGCGCCGAGATCGACGCCCGGGTCAAGCACCAGGTTGTGAACGCGCTTTCAGTCTACCGGGTTTTCGAAGACGTGCTCGACCGGCTTCAGCCTACGCATGTAATCACGCAGACACAGTGCCGGGTCTGCGCCGTCAGCCTGGAGGATGTCGAGCGCGCGCTGGCCGGCTCCGTATCCAGCCGGCCGAAACTGGTCGCCTTGGAGCCGAATGCGCTGGAAGATATCTGGAGCGACATCCGGCGTGTGGCGGTCGCTTGTCAGGTTGCGTCGAAGGGTGAACAAGTCGTCGCGGCTCTGCAATCCCGGATGCAGCAGATTTCTTCCCAGGCGAAGCAGTCGCCGCGCCGCCCGCGAGTTGCCTGCATCGAATGGCATGAACCGCTCATGGCCGCCGGCAATTGGGTCCCGGAGTTGATCCAGCTGGCCGGAGCCGAAAACCTGTTCGGGAAGGCCGGCCTGCATTCGCCGTGGATGAGCTGGGAGGATCTGGCTACTTCCGACCCGGACGTGATCGTGACCACTCCCTGCGGCTTCGACCTGGAGCGCACGCGCCGTGAGATGTACTGGCTCACCAACCGGCCGGAATGGGGAAAACTGCGCGCGGTCCAAAACGGTGAGGTGTACTTAGCCGACGGCAATCAATACATGAACCGCCCCGGGCCACGGATCGTCGAGTCGTTGCAAATCTTCGCCGAGATCCTGCACCCGGACGTGTTCGACCCCGCGCTCGAGGCCTCCGCCTGGCAGCGGTTTGCAGTGTAACGTGCTACACTAGACAATACACAGCGTGATGTGTAAATATGCCAACCAACTTAGCCATCGATGACAAGCTGATTGAAACCGCACGTCGCATCGGCCATCACAAGACCAAGAAAGAGGCGGTAACCGCGGCTCTATCTGAGTATGTCGCGCGCCGCAAACAGCTTGAGATTCTTTCGCTCTTCGGCACCATCGACTTCGATCCCACTTACGATTACAAGGCGGAGCGGCGGCGCAAACGCTAGTGCATGTTCTAATTGACACTAACATTTGGTCACTGGCGCTTCGCAGGACCAAAGCACACTTAAGCGTTGGAGAAAGTGCGTTGGCCGCCACTCTGGCGGAACTGGTACGCGAGGGCCGGGCCAAGTTGATCGGCCCCATCCGGCAAGAGGTTCTTTCCGGAATCCGTGAAACCGCCCAATTTAATCGGCTTCGCGGACATCTTCGGACCTTTCCCGATGAGCCCCTCGCCAATGAGGACTTCGAGTACGCGGCTCAATGCAACAATCAGTGCCGGTCGAAGGGCATATCCGGCTCACACACGGACTTTCTGATTTGTGCGGTCGCGCTGCGTCGAGGCTGGCAGGTCTTCACCACCGATCCGGACTTCGATTCATACGCCTTAATCCTAGCGATAGGCCTGCTCCGGATTCCAGGTCAGAGTTAAAACTCGGGGCTGTGGTTTCGAACCGCCTTACGGCACGCTGGACGGCGGAACCCTCCGCTTGGTGGCCTGCTCGAACGCATACGCCAGCTCGATCAGGCGCGGCTCGCTGCACGCCATGCCGGTGAAGCTTACGCCCAACGGTGACGGCTTGGCATCGAATCCCTCCGGAAACGGCTGCTGCAGTGGCGCGTTCGGCACCATGCCGAACGGCACGATCACGGTCGGATAGCCCGGCTTGGCCGCAATCGCTGCGCCATTGGCTCCTGGAAACAGCAGCGCGTCCAGATTGTTGGCCTGCATGACCTCATCAATCCCGTGCGTGCCGCCCAGCGCAATGTCCTTAGCGCGATCGGCCTCGTAACGCGCGCCGTCCGCTTGCACGTCCATCTCGTCGGAAATATCCAGGTTCGACTGGCCATACTTGATCGCGCCCGCCTTGGTGTGCGTGATGTTCCACTCGCGCAGCTCCGTCAGCGTCTTCACCGGCGCCGTCGGACCCAGCGACTCCAGCCATTGGTTGAAGTCGCGCTTCATGCCGTATTTCAAAACCACCGAGCAATTTGCGTCCTGACCTTTCGCTCCGTCGATACCGCCGCATTGGTTCCACAGCAGCAGATTGTTCGCCGGATCCTGGCTGATCACGCTCGGGATGTCGGCCGGATCCACGATGATTGCTCCCTGTTTTTTCAGAATGTCGATGGCCTCGTCCATCACCTTTGCCTGATCGGGATTCAGACCTCCGCGTTCCTTGGCGCCGGGCGGCGTGACACGATCGTAGTAGAACGCGCGTGGCACGCCGATGCGCGCGCCCTTCAATCCTTCGGCCCTGAGGAAGCGCGTGTAGTCGCGGCCCTCCGGCGGCGTGCACTTGGACGTCGCGGGATCGTCCGGATCCGGCGCGGCTCCTTCCAAGGCTCCCAGCATGATCGCGACGTCAGTCACTGTTTTCGCCATCGGACCAGGTGTATCCTGATCGGCGGTGATGGGAATCACGCCATGGCGGCTGACGCGCCCGACCGTAGGCTTGATGCCCGCCAGCATGTTCTGATTGGACGGGCTCAGGATCGACCCGGAGGTCTCGGTGCCGACGTTCCCCGCCCAGAAATTCGCCGTGGTTCCCACTCCGGAACTGGAGCCCCCGGTTTGCAGCGCCGGCCGCCCGTCATCGGTGGCCTCGCGCGGATCGCGGCGCGGATCGTAGGGATTGAAGCCGAAGCCGCCCACTGCGTTGTAGTTTCCCGGCATCGGCGTTGGCGCGCCCGCCACCCAGTTGGCCAGCTCCGTCATCCCGGTCTTGGCGATGATGATGGCTCCGGCGTCGCGCAGATTCTTCACCAGCGTGGCCTCATAGGAAGGCACGTAATCCACGAACGCCAATGCGCCGCCCGTGGTCGGCATGTTGGCGGTGAGGATGTTGTCCTTTACGGCAACCGGGATGCCATGCAGCGGACCGCGCACATGCCCCGCGGCCCGTTCGCGATCCAGCGCGTCCGCCTCCTGAAGCGCATTCCGGTTTACTGCCAGCGCGGCATGCAGCTTGTCTTCGTAGGTGGCGATCCGCGCCAGGTACTGCGTTACAAGCTCGCGCGACGTGACCCGGCCCTGCTCGAGCGCGGCACGCATCTCAGAAATGCTCGCCTCAACGACTGAAAATTGCGACGGGCGCTCGGCGCGCGCCTCGCGTTTGGCCTGCGCGTGGAGAGATGACGGAAGCACCGCGGCGGCCAGCAGGCTCGCCAGTAGAATTCGATTCATTGCTGCTCATTTTACTATCTGCAGGCGGCCTCCACGTTGCCGCTCCCCAGCGGCCGGTTATGGAAGGCCCGCAGCCGCGCCCTTTTCGATTTGCTTTTCCCCTTCCAGTGAATCGCGCTCGATGCCGTAAGCCATCGAAAACAGTCTTGTGAGATCGCACTCCGGCGTGAGTCCGAATAAACGGCCGGCACACAAATGCAGATCTGCTGGCTTCAGGTTATGACACGTGCGCGCCACTTCACGGGCTACCGTCTGGATGCGCTCCACAATCGGCGCTTCAGGCTCGGCAAACTGGTCGAGGTATTTGCGAACGCAATAATCCTCATCGCAACAGGCTTTGTGGCCTGCCGGCTTGGCGTGTGAGACTTCCCGTTCATCGTCGTTCATCTTTTCTCCGTATCGAGCTGTACATGTTGGAATGCATAGTCCGCGGTCAGTCGATGCCCGTGTAGTTTCGACAACACTGGAAGATTCTCAAGGAATTAACCGTTTCTTTTCTTCCGCATCGCTCTGAACGCTGCTAAAGTAAGGTGCGGAATGGACGATTACAAGCCTTGGTAATCAAGCTGAGCGTGCTCGCTTCAGGCGAGGTGTTGCTCGACGGCAAACCCATCGAGATGAGTGCGCTCGACCAGACGCTTCAAAGCGCGGACAAAGCGACCACCGCCGTCTGGTATTACCGCGAGGCTGCATCCAAGGAAGCGCCTCCGCACGCCATGGCGGTCATCCAACTCGTCGTCCAGCATAAGCTCCGGATCAGCATGTCGAGCAAGCCGGATTTTTCCGACTACATCGACGCCAAAGGCGTTTCCCATCCTCGGGTCGCGCAGCCCATCGCGCAAATGCCCGACGTAGTGGTCCCGGCCAACATGGGGGAGATTTTCGAAAACGTACGAAAAATTGCGGCCGGCGAGAAAGGACAAGGCGGCCTGGTGATTCTGCGTCCCAATCGCACGTATCTGACAGTGCCGCGAATGCCCGAGAGTCCGGAACTGAAGAAATTCGCCGACGGCCTGGGACACCTGATCCCCGCCGGCGTTCAGCGCAACGTAGCGGCGATCAGCTGCACGGAGTTCGGCGCGGGGGCAACACCGAGTGTCGCGGAAGTCAACAACGCCATTCCCTTTTTTGGCCTCTTGATGGGCTTGAGTTATCTCGGCCACGCGGTTTGGGTTTTTGAAGGACATCCTTCCGCGCTCCAGGCCGGCTGCTGGAACGCCGACGCCCTGCTGGTGGATAGCGCCATGATTCCCTTGCTTCCGCCAGACTGGCAGGAAACGGCGCGCGCAGCCATGCGAAACGCCAACATCCTGGTGCATGACCGCGCCACCTTCCAACTGCGCGTGGTTTCTAAAGTGGGCGACGCGGGCGATCGGCTGGAGTTCGCCCCTCAGCCGTTTCGCGCGTAGCGCCGGATGGCTGTGGCGCGTCCGGTCTGCGGGTCCACCGTAACAATGGTCGCGTGCAGTTCCCCGCCGCCCTTGGCGCTGTCTAACCGAATCGGCATCGCGGTCAGAAAGCGCCGCAGCGCCAGATCTTTGTCCGATCCGATCACCGAGTCATAAGGCCCGGTCATCCCGACATCGCTCTGATAGGCCGTGCCTCCCGCGAGAATGCGTTCGTCCGCGGTCGGAACGTGCGTGTGCGTGCCCAGCATCGCCGACACGCGCCCGTTCAGGTACCAGCCCATCGCCATTTTCTCGCTGGTCAACTCGGCGTGAAAATCCACGATCCGGACTTTCACGGATGGATCCAGCGACGCCAGCAGCCGGTCGGCCTCGTGAAATGGGCAATCCGTCGCCGGCATGTGCGCCCGCCCCTGCAAATCCAGAACCGCGGCTTCCACCCCATTCCTCGCCTTGATGACCAGAAGTCCCTGCCCCGGCAGTTCCTTGCGATAATTCGCCGGACGCAGCAGCCGCGGCTGGCGCGGAAGATAGTCGTAGATCTCTTTCTTGTCCCAGATGTGATTGCCGGATGTGAGCACATCCAGCCCGATGGAAAACAGTTCCTCGGCGATCAGCGGCGTGATGCCGAACCCGCCCGCGGAGTTCTCGGCATTCGCTATCGCGAGCGAAATCTTTTCGGTCGAGATGATTTCCTGCAAATAGCGCGCCACCAGACTGCGGCCGGTGGAGGCGAATATATCGCCGATAAAAAGAATGTTCATCTGCTACGGCTGGGCTGGTGGGAAAAGGAGCGAACCACCAGCGAACCGGCCCCGTCCTTGACCCCAGAACTCAACAGGGGCGGAGCCCCCCGAGCGTCTTCAGGCTTCTCCATGGCGGGTTAGAGCCGCCGGAGCTTGCTCACCAACGCTTAAACCGAGTCGGACCCCAAGACAATTGACTGTCGGATCAATTATAGGAAACCGGTCCCAACAACCCGTTGGAACGCTCCTCCGCAATCATAACAGAAGGTCGCGTTTTCGCCTAGAACTAGACAGCATCTCGTTCATTTCAAGAGGCTTAGTCTAGGCTAGGGTCGATTGGGTGAACCCGCAATGGCGCTCTCGATCCTGCACAGTCGAGGCGCACTCGCGCGACCGCCGGCCAAACAACCCGACGCTTCATCGTCCAAACGCCCACGCCACCATCAGTGGGAACTCTCCTCGCCACAGCGCGTCGCCGTGCGACGCGACCCGTTTGCTCATCACGACCTCCGCACCTGCATCGTGCAGCGCGACCGCCCACCGGATCGCGTTGTTGAGGAAGAACGGCTCCAACGTGCCGGCCACGAGGTACGTGCGCGGAATCGAACTCGGCATCACTCCACGCGGTTTGTAACCCGCGCCCGGCGAGCCGGAGAAGACCGCCCCGTAGACGTTCGGATGCCGAAGCCCAAGGGCGAGCGCGAGCTCTCCACCCGCCGAGACACCGAACACCGCGCTGCGTTCTCTGGGCAGCGCGACTCCGAACCGCGACCGCGCCCATCGGCGGACGTCCTCGACGAAAAACCTCTCATGAGCCGCGAACCGTTCCGCGTCAAAGACCGGTGAGTACTCCTCGAGCCGCGGCATCTCATCGGCCAGCCCGTGTACACCGACAATCATCGTGGACGGTACGTCGGCCGCCTCGAGGAACCCGCCCCACTGCGAGATCCGCTGACCGTCACCGGCGAACACGACTGCCTGGGGCGGATACGGCGGGACGTACACCGTGACCTGTCGACCACCGTCGTAGTCGAGCCTCTCGGTGACGAGCTCTCCCGCTATCGGGTCGGCACACGGCGGTTCCGGTGGTGGTTCGGGACCGCCCGCGCCGCCGGCCGTTTGGTCATCCATTGTCGGACTCCTTTCTTCGAGTCGGCACAGCCGTTCACCGTCACGTTGCCTCTCAATCGCAAGGATACCGGATGGGGCTAGACCGGCCAACCGTGCGCAGGCTATGATTTCTATACCTATGAAAT
The DNA here is from genome assembly GCA_963768095.1 of Terriglobia bacterium. Classification (GTDB taxonomy): domain Bacteria; phylum Acidobacteriota; class Terriglobia; order Bryobacterales; family Bryobacteraceae; genus Palsa-89. Next base: position 147,348 of record CAVYGT010000002.1, read on the forward strand.
TTGCATGCACACTCGCTCTTGCTTTGCTCGGCGTCGCAGGATCGCTGAACGCCGAGAAGAAGATCATTCAACCTAAGGAAATCGCTCCGGGTGCTCCGTTCAGCCCGGGCGTGCTGGTGGATGGCACGTTGTACGTGGCTGGTCAGACCGGCCGCGATTTGAAAACCGGCAAGGTGCCCGACAACTTCGAAGACGAGGTTAAGCAGGCCTTGGAGACCATCGGAATTATTCTGCGCGAAGCCAAGATGAACTATTCCGACGTGGTCTCCGTCCAGGTCTACCTCACCGATATCAGTCTGTTCCAGCGTATGAACGCTGTGTACCTGACTTACTTCAAGACGGACCGGCCGACGCGAACCACGGTCGGGGTCGCCGCCCTGGCCGGCGCTGGCGCGCACATCGAGATTACCGTTACGGCTCACCACTAACGTGGCAAACATACCGGTCGGCACCAAGGGCGAATTCAAACTTCGCGTTACGCCTGACATCGCAGTCGACTTTCTGGGCGCGGAAGGCGCGCGCGTCCTAGGTACGCCGTACTTGATCAGCAATCTGGAATTCACCGCGCGAAATTCCGTGCTGCCGTTTCTCGACCAGGGCTTCGACACCGTCGGCGCGCGCGTCGATGTTCGTCATCTGGCGGCCACGCCGCTTGGCATGGAGGTTACGTTCCAAAGCGAGCTGATCGCCGTAGAAGAACGGCGTCTAACATTCAAAGTGCGCGCCTTCGACGAGAAGGAGCTGATCTCGGAAGGCACGCACGAGCGCGGCGTGATCAATGTCCAGCGCTTCGCCGCGCGCGTTCAGGCCAAAGCCGGTTCAGCATAACGCCGCGGGCAAATGAGCGCGCACAGGACGCCGCGGCATCCTCGTTCGGCCCAAACGCGCTGCCACGACGGTCCGTTGTGCGCGTTTTGAAGTGAATCCTGCTATTCTGATACATCACAAAGGAGCGATTCCATGCAAAGAATCCTGAGCACCTCCGCAATTCTGCTGACTGCCGGCTGGAGCCTGGCGCTGGCACAACAGCCCAAAGCGCCGCCGCGGCCCGGCCTGACGCTCACCACTACCGCGTTCTCCGATGGCGGCGAGATTCCCGCCAAATACACGCAATCCGATCCCAGCCCGGTTTCGCCCAAGCTGGAATGGACCAATGTGCCCGCAGGGACCGTCACGTTCACATTGATCCTGCACGACCCGGACGTCGCCATTCGCAGAAACACCGACGACGTCTTGCACTGGATGATATTCAATATTCCCGGCACCGCTACGTCGCTTCCCGAGGGTATGCCCGCCACCGCCAGCATGCCCGATGGCGCCGTCCAGGCGAAAAATCTTTCGCAACGCGTCGGCTTCATGGGACCGGGCGCTCCGCCTGCCGGCCCGGATCATCACTACACGTTTGAACTGTTCGCGCTCGACACCAAGCTTGACTTAGGACCCGATGCCACGCGCGCCGATGTTCTGAAAGCTATGGACGGGCACATTCTGGGCAAGGGCGTTCTGGTGGGCCGTTTCCACCGCAAGTAAGCAACGCGCGCCAGCAGCTACTTGTTGAAGTACAGCGTCACGTCCACGCTGTGATCGGGATTGATTTTCGTCTCCGATCGCGTGGTTTTCAGATTGTCGAACACGCCGCCCTTCTTGACGCGATCCAGGAAGTGATCCGGATACTCGGGGTTAAACGGTTTGCCCGGCGCGATGGTCCACATCTTGCGGACGGTTGGCTCGCTTTCGATGTCCAGGCCGACAATATCCAGCTTCCCCAGCGTGAATAACGGGCCCGGGATGACATTGATGACGATGCTGACCTTCTTGTCCTTGTCATTCACGTCGCGCTTAACTTCGGTAGACGCGTTCAGATAGCCGCTGCTGCGCATGCTCGCGACAATGCGATCCCGGCCTGCCTTGACGTCGTCGAAATTCGCCGTTTGGTTGGTCTTGAGATTGGCCAGCTTGGCGAACGGCTCGCGGGGCGCCTCCGCGCCGGTGAACGACACGTGCTCGAGCGCGTAAACCGGCCCCGGCGCCACCTCGACGCTGACCACCACGCCATCCACGTCCTTGGCCGGCTCGGTTGTGACCTTCGGAAACGCGACACGAAGCATGCCGCGCGCCTCAAAAATGGGACGGATTTGAGAATCCAGCAGCAGCCGGAATTCCGCTTCCTCGTAAGGCATGCCGATGGCTACGCCGTAGATGGCGGTTTCGAGAAGTCCAGCCGGCAGATCGCCGGTTTGCGCGAACTTGACCCGAGCGATGTTGGAATGAGCTTTGGCCGGGCGAAACACGATGATCAAGTCGCTGGTGGCATCCGACGTCGGCTTGCCGATGATCGGCTCATGATAGTTCTTCGCGGCCAGGAATTGCGAAATCCAGGCGACGTAGCGATCCAGCACCGCCTTGGTGGCAGGAATTTTATCGCCGAACAGAGGGTCTCTTTGCTTGAGCTGGGCGCGCAGCTCGGCATCGGTGGCTGGGAGATCCTGGAAGCGCACCGGGTAGACCTGCGGAACCTCAGTGACCTCGATCGCCGCATCGTAACCCTTGCCGTCGGGAGCGGGCGCGAAATGGTAACCGACATTGTCAAACAGGCCGGTGGCGTTCAAGCGGTCGCGCGCGGCTTCGAATGCCGCCTTGCCTGCCACTTCCCCGACGCGCAGTCCCGCTACCGCAAGAATCTGTTCGGATTGGTAGAGATGATTCCCTTCGACGCTCAGCGTCTCCACCGGCCACGGCGTGCCGGGCGGAGGCGGCGCAGGCGTTTCTTCAGTAACGGGCGCAGCAGCGGGCTTGCGGGTGGGACGCGTTTGAGCCGGACTCGCAGCGGCGGCCATCAGCACCACAAGCGGAAGTACGAAAAGATTCATTCCAGCTCGATCGGCACGTACGTCAACCGGCCCGAGCGCTCGACCTGCAGCACGATAGACGAGCCGGCTTTGAACTCGTCCAGCTTCTTCTTAAACGCTTCGATGGTGGCCATGGGTGCGCCGTTCAGTGAATAGATGATGTCTCCAGGCTGGAGCTGAGCCCCGCTCTCGAGATCGCTGGCGGAGCCGGCCGCTACCACCAGTCCATAGCTATTGCGCAGATCGGGCAGCATCTGGGATAGCTTCTTGTCGATGGCAATTACCAGGATACCGAGCCGCGGAATGAGATTGTCTTCCGGATTCACCATGTCGGCGAAGCGCTCCGGATCATCCACCGTATCGATCACGGGCACGTCGATGGTCAACTGGTCTTTACCGCGCAGAATTCCGAGCGTGACCTTCTGGCGCATGGGCGAGCGAAAAATATAGGCCTCGATCTGGCGCGCGTTGCGCATGCTGTGCCGGTTGAGCGTCAGCACGATATCGCCGACCTTAACACCGGCCTCGTCAGAGGGCCCGCTTGGCAAAACGTCGCTGACCACCACGCCCCAATCGCGCGGCAATTGCAAACCTTCCGCGATGGCCGGCGTTATGGTCTGAACCGAAATCCCAATCCGGCCGCGGTGCACGTGCCCCTCCTTGCGGAGCTGCGTGTACACGGTGCTGACGATGTTGCTCGGAATCGCGAAGCCCAGGCCTTCGCTACCGCCGGACTGCGTCAGGATGAAGGTATTGATGCCGATGACGCGTCCTTCTGAATCGATCAGTGGCCCGCCGCTGTTGCCCGGATTGATGGGCGCGTCGGTCTGGATGTACGCCAGCATGTCGTCGGGATGCAGCTCGCGCGTGGTAGAGCTGACGATTCCCATGCTGACCGATCCCTCCAGCCCAAGCGGATTTCCGAACGCCACCACCAGCTCGCCCTGCCGCACCGCATCGGAATCGCCCAAAGCTAAATGCGTCAACCCGCTGCGCTCGATCTTGATCACGGCGACATCCATATCGCGGTCGCTACCGATCAGCTTCGCGTCCAGGAGCTTGGGCTCGGGCTCAATGATCGCTCCGCGCCCTCCCGGCGCGCGCCGGACTTCGGACAGCCGGACTTGAATGTGCCGCGCTCCTTTAACGACGTGGGCGTTAGTGACGATATAACCGTCGGCTGACAGAACCACTCCCGACCCGGTGCTGCGCTGTTTCGAAAGTACCGCCGCGGCGTTGCCCGATTCGGCTTCGTCGGCCGTTGCATATCCGGTGGAGAAAATCTGGACTACGGCCGGGTGAATGCGATTCACCAGTTCCTCCAGCCGTGCGCTCAGCTCATTCAGAGTCAGGGTTGGACTGGATTGCGCCTGCGCCTCCGAGGCGTGCGGCTGCGGTGCGGGAGCGGGAGTTTGTGCGAACAGGACGCTGCTACAGGCCAGCGCCGCGATAGAGAGCAATGACCATCGCCTCATAACTCTATTGTCTCCTAAAGACTGACTGGTTAACGTTCGTGATCCACTCCGCCATCGTTCCCGATTTCTATGAATATCAACCACTTGTGAGCCAAGAAAAGCAGTACCAACATCCATAAGCACCATAGGAATTTTCGATTGGACCGCCGTTCGCCTCTCGCCTACGCTTGGAACATGGCAACCGCACATATCGTCGAACCGGCCACCTCACAAGTTGGACTCTTACACCGTATCAGCAGTATCGTCAGTTCCGAATTATCCCTGGACGAAATGCTGGGCGAAATCATTGGACTCACGGCCCAGGTAACCAATTGCGACGCCTGCCTGGTGTACCTGATCGAGCGCCCGACCGGCGAAATCGTCTTACGCGCCTCTCAGGTCCCGCATGCCGCGGCGCTCGGAAACCTGCGGATGAAAATGGGAGAAGGTGTAACCGGCTGGGTGGCGGAACACAAGTCCATCGTCGCGTTGTCTTCCGATGCCTGGTCCGACGCGCGCTTCAAGCGCTTTCAAGTTCTGATCGAAGATACTTATGAGGCGTTTCTTTCCGTTCCGCTGATCAGCAGCGGCGATCTGATCGGCGTCATTAACGTGCATCATCGCCAGGCGCACGAGCACACGCCGGACGAAATCTCGCTGCTCACCTTTGTGGGCGAGCAGATGGGCGGGGCCATATCGAAATCCATGCTGGCCGATGCCAATGCCAAGCTGTTCGAAGAAGCGCAGGAGATGAAGCGTCAGCTGGAGACGCGCAAAGTAGTGGAGCGCGCCAAGGGAATCTTGCAACAGCGTTACGGTCTCACCGAAGAGGACGCGTATCTCCGGCTGCGCAACGAGAGCCGCCGCCTGCGCCGCCCGATGAAGGATCTGGCCGAAGCCATCATTCTGTCCGAGGAACTCAGCCGCAAGACCGAAGCCGCCGCAAGCTAGACGATTCACGCTGCCATCCGGGCATCCGCGAATGTAATCTACCGGCCTTTCTTTCACGAAGCCTACCTGTTGCTTTCCCAATAAAGCTGTGGCATTGTCGTGTTGGCAAACCACATGACTGCTCTACGCGATGATGCAGCATGAGACAAAAAAAGGATGTCTTTGAAGTGAAAGCACAGGATCGGGCGTGAGATCTCTGAATCGGTTTCTGCCGTTCATGGAAAACCTGTTGCTGGATGCTCGCTATGCGCTTCGCGTGCTTCGGAAGTCTCCCGCGTTCACGCTGGTAGCCTTAACCACCCTGGCTCTGGGCATCGCGGCCAACGTCGTCGTCTTGGGAGTGCTGGATGCGGTCCTGCTGCAGCCGCTGGATGTGAGCGACCCACAGAGCCTGTATCAGATCCGCAATCAGCAGTGGATGAGCGGACGGCTCCTGACCACCTCGTATCCCGCGTTTGAGGATTTCCGGCGGCGCAACACCACCTTCAGCGGGATGGCCGGGATCTATGGATATTCCGCGGCGCGGCTGAGCTGGCGTGACACGGTGCGGATGGTCCACGGCGATGAGGTCACCGGCAATTATTTCGATCTGCTGGGAGCGCAGCCGGAGCTAGGACGGTTCTTCCACGCCTCGGACGAGCACGGCCCGGATTCAGCGCCGTTCGTGGTGTTGAGCGATGCTCTCTGGCGAAGCGGGTTTTCCGCCGACCCCGGCGTCGTGGGGACGACAGTGGATCTCAACAAGCATCCGTTTACGGTGATCGGCGTGACGCCGGCGCGTTTCCACGGCACCGAGCGGTTTGAGTGGCCCGACTACTGGATTCCGATGGCCAACGAAGCGCAGGTCGAGGGGTCGGATTACCTGCACAACCGGGCATTCATAACTGTTACGGTGATTGGCCGTCTTAAGCCGGGCGTTACGCCGCGGCAGGCGACCGATAATCTGGATGCGATTTCGGCCCAGTTGGCGAAGGAGTATCCGCAAACCGACAACGGACTGCCGCTGCGGCTGATCCATCCCGGACTCTTGGGAGACGACGGTGAAGTCATTCGCGGATTTCTTTATAGCGTGACCGCGCTCGCGCTGCTGGTGCTGGCGGCGGCATGCGCGAACCTCGCAAGTCTGTTTGCGGCGCGCGTGGCGGATCGCAGCCGCGAACTGGCGCTGCGTGTGGCTCTTGGATCCAGTCGGCGCCGGCTGGTGAGGCAACTGCTGACCGAGGCGCTGATAGTGTCGCTCGCGGGCGGAGCAGCCGGACTGCTGGGCGCGGCGCTCCTGCTGGGCGTCCTGAACCGGTGGCATCGGCTGCAAGAAGCACATCTAGTGCTAAGCGTGGATGCGCGTTTGTACCTGGCAGGTCTGGCATTAACAGTGGGAAGCGCCCTGCTGTTTGGGATGCTTCCGGCGCGGCAGGTGTGGCGCAGCAGTCCGTTGAAGATGATGAAGAGCGGATCGGCGAACTTGCCGCACCTCGGCCGGTTTGCTCCGCGGGATCTGTTGCTGGGTGCGCAAATTGTGATCTGCACGCTGCTGGTAACGGCCTCGCTGGTGGCGGTGCGCGGCATGCTGCGCGCGCTCCACGCTCCTCTTGGCTTCCAGCCGCAAGGCGCGATGCTGCTCAGCCTAGACCTGAGCCAGGCAGAACAGGCCGACGGCGTCGCGCTCACCAAAGAGTTGCTTGAGGCGGCGCAAAGCATCCCCGGAGTAACGGCGGCGGCTACGGTGAGTCGCGCGCCGTTCACTGGCGGGATGCATGGGAGGCCGATTTACCGCCCGGGGACAACCGAGTTCAAACTAAACAATTCCGTCCTGGCGCCGTACGTGTTTACGATGTCGCCGGGATACCTGGAAACTGCAGGCACTCGGCTGCTGCGCGGGCGGGATGTCTCATGGCACGACACCGCCAACTCGCCGTATGTGGCGATCGTGAACGAAACCTTCGTGCGGAAGATGTGGGGCGATGCGCCGGCGATCGGACAGCGGTTCATTCTGTGGGACAAGCTGACGGAAGTGGTGGGCGTTGTCGAAGACGGCAAGTACCACGATCTGGAAGAGTCGCCGCAGCCCGTGGTGTATCTGCCGTTATCGCAGCGCGAGGACGGCGAAGCGGTTTTCGTAGTGCGTTCCCGGCTGGCGCCGAACGAAATGGCGGCGGCGCTCCAACGCACCGTGAGCAGCATCCAGCCGAATGTGCCCATCACGGTGCAGAGCTGGACCGATTCGTTGGATGATGAGCTGCTCCCGGCACGGGCGGCGACAGTGGCGCTAGGGGTCATGGGCCTGCTGGCGGCGATGCTGGCGGTAACGGGCATCTTCGGCATGGCGGCTTACAGCGTGAGCCGTCGGATGCGGGAACTGGGCATCCGCGTGGCATTGGGCGCGCGCAGGACACACATAATGAGCGCGGCGCTGGGACGGCCAACGGTGCTGCTCGGCGTGGGATCGGCGCTGGGTCTCGTGGCGGGAATCTTCGCGAGCCGCCTGTTGGGGCGGATCGTGTATCAGGCGAATCCGCTGGACCCCATGGTCGTAGGCGGTGCGGTGCTGACCATGGCGCTGCTCGGCTTGGCAGCGGCCGCCATTCCAGCCCGGCGAGCGTTGGCTGTCGATCCATCCCAACTCATTCGCGAAGAGTGACGATTCACGTCAGGCGTGTCAGCCTTTCGCGTCGCGGGTACGGTCAGAGTCGTCAGGCTCTCTACATCTGCTCGAAGCGGGCGTCCATTTCTTCTTCCTCAATGAACTCGCCACTGTCGGCCTGCGCGATGCCTTCCCGCACGGCAGCGCGGAACCGGGCGTCTTCCTCAAGCAAGCGCAAGGCGGCGTCCTTCACCAAATGCGCGGCGTCGACCCCTGACTTGGTGGCCATCCGCGCCAACAGCGCTTCCTGCTCGGCGGTGAAAGGTACTTCCATGCTTCCAACATACGGAAAAACCGCCTTTGAAGCAACCTTGTGGCGTTCTCAAAACTTAACCTTTGTGCAGCGTGGCGCAAAGGGTCCTTTGCGCGATAAAGCGAAGAGCCAGGAAGCGCTCTAAGGCATCGCCGCGCCTGGAGTGATCTTGCAGCATCCCCAAAATTCGCCGTTTCCGCCCGTGACGCCGCCACCGATCCGTGCTAAAAAGTTACGATGAAAAAGCGGAACACGGGAGAACCGCCATGAAACCTTCGGAAGCCCTCACAGCGCACCGCGACGAATTGCGGCAACTTGTCAGCCGCTACGGTTTATCGCGCCCCCGCGTGTTCGGGTCGGTCCTCAGCGGCTCCGATACGGACGACAGCGACCTTGATTTGCTCGTTGAACCCGGACGATCCACCAGCCTGCTTACGATTGCCGGTTTGAAGATCGATGCGGAAAAATTGCTCGGAGTGCCAGTATCTGTTTTAACTCCGAACGGATTGCCGCCCAAATTCCGTCAAGAGGTGCTGCAACAGGCGCAGCCCCTATGAAGCATCCGGACTGACCACCTTCAGCCCGTACCAGACCTCCAAGCCTTTCAACAGAATCGGCAGGTTCAGGACGCGGTTGTCCGCAACATAGAGATCATCGGCGAGGCCGTTAACAAGATCAACAGCACCGCGCCGGACTTCATCACACAGCATCCCGAGCTTCCATGGGCGCAAATGCGCGGGATGCGCAACGTAGCCATCCATGAGTATTTCTTTATCGATTTGGAAATAGTCTGGACCACCGACCAAAGACCAAAGCGTTTGATCATCCGCTATGCGCGGCGTACGCTGCAGCTCCTTGAGAATCCGGAGGTGAAACTGGATGCGAGCTATCGGTCCTTCAAAACCACGACTAACTAACATGTGTTCCAGACGTATCAGGCGGTCGATCAGTATCTGGTAGATATGCTTATTGCTATACGCCTCGCGTGTCGTGATGGGAACTACCGCGAACTCTGTTGGGGTCAACGCTGCCATGATATCGAACGGCGGAAGCGCCTTTCTCGGTCCTAATCCTGCGCGCCAAAAGCGGCGCTGTGAACGCTGATTCGCTTGATCAGCGCCGACAGTGGCTCCGGCTCTGAGTCTTGTGCCCGCTCCCTGCTAGATTAGCACCGACTTGTGTGCACGCTGTGTGGGCAGTTTCACGCCCTTAGCCGGCAGCGACGCGGAGCTGCCGCCATCACCCTTCCTTATACTTGCTCAGAAGAGAAACAAGATATTTCTGGGCGACGAACTCGTTGCGGATCGATTTCCAATCATTAAAAGCACTCTTCGCTTGGTTAACTTTCGCGGAGGCCTTGATCCGATCCCATTTTGTGGCGTTGCTGTAATCTGCTAGGTGACGTTGCAACTGAAGCTCTCTGAATGCTCTTGCGACAGAGCGCAACTTGGCTATTACCTGGGGAGAGATCGCCGGGTCGTATGTTGCATTCTCTGCCCATGTGCATGCCTGCTTCATGGTTCTGTGCTCGAATGCCCGCGCAAGATAGTCGCGCGTGTCTGCTCGGCTCCAATTGGCAGAAGCTTCCTGAATCAGGAGATGAAAAAGAGCGTAGTAGGCGGTCGAAACGGATCGCCTCAGACTTGCTTGAGTCGGATTCTTCGACTCCTTGTTGAGGAGGAGGAAAGCCTGCTTCAGCAGGTCTTCTGCGAACGCCATCGATTACATCCAGCCCGGATTCTTGAAATGGGCAGGGTCGGAAGTGAAGTTAAAGTAAGACTGAAGTCCCCATCGGTTGAAGGGCTGAAGTTCGTCAAAGAGCTTCGTCGCCACTCTTCCGGTGACGTCGGCAAACCGGGATGCGTGGATTGCGTAGGGAGTAAGCAAGATACCGAAAAATATCGAGGGTTCGCCATTTGCATCCGGTCCAAGCGTGAAGCGGACATGGCGGACTTCGCGGGCATCAAGCAGCTTGGCCGCCTCAGATACGGCTTCTCCGAGTTGCGCTTGGTTTACGAATCCGGTGGGGACGTGCACAAAGTAATTATCGCGCGTCCAGGATGGGCCCTGGAATAATACGGGTAGCCCGACTACTCAGAGCTATCGCACTACCATAATAGGCCTTACGCGAGTTGCCCTTCGCACATCATCATCGCAAAGCGGTAGCTGATGGGTTGTAGGGCGTATGCGCTGCGGATGAACTCGACATTACTCCAGCCGTTTCTTGGCCCGTAGCTTGCCGCGAACATCATCATGCCGCCAAGTTTTCGGAGTGGCGATGCAGCCCCGGCCTTTCCAACGGCGTCGTCGAACTCGTTGACAGCGGATCGGAGGTGGAGGTCGATGGAATTGCTGTGGTTGACGAAAACAAGGATGTTCTGGGCACCCTCGACGTATTGAGGCTGCTTCTTGATGGCGGTCGCGCACATCCCTTGCCATCCATGCTGCTGCTCGTCGTCAAAGACGTTTCCGACCTGAACGAATTCGTAGGGGCCGGCTACTGCCATGGCGGCCTCGTCGCGTCGGTCTGTCTCCTTCTCATTCTGGTGCTTGATCTCCGCGTAAATGATTTCGTTACCGAGTTCTAAACGAAGGTCGGGCTTGTCCTGCATAGTGACGCTAATGCCATTTCTCAGAAAAAGAAGTGCGGCCCTGGCCTCGGCGATGAACTCGAAGACCTTTTGTTCGTTCTGGTCGAAGGATCGAAGTTTTCGCTCATATGGATCGACATTCTTCGCGCCAAGTTCGCGAAGCTCTGCGATCCACCAGTCGATCAAAATATCTACGATGTCTCAAGTTTACCCCCGTTGTCACCGTTTCTGGCTTGCGAGACCCGAGGGGGGTGGATATCAAGATTTATTGGGGACGTGACACCGCGCTGCTGATCAAGAAGTCTCAGCGTTAGAACGGGAAGCTCGGATCAGTAATGCGAAGTCGGCATGTGCCCGCCGATTCTGCCTTGATCACGCGCTGTCTCGGAACTTAAGGCGGGGAGCGTGCCGTTAGTCCATCCCGGAGATTGCCGGCCTTCCAAAACACACCGGCATTGCCCATCTGATGATCGCGAGCTGATCGGACACGTCAACGTGCAAGACCAAGTCCGGGTTTTTCAAATAACGTCGGTGTCCACAACCACAGGGCGTTGTGAAGTCCATCAGAGCGCAACTCGCCGCGAGCCTTCCGCGCCCTGAGGGTCGTATTCAGCGTCGCGTTTAAGGTCCTCAAGACTGATTGGCGGCTTCGGAACCACCCCCGCCGGCAGGTGCACCTGATCCTCGCCTGCCTGGTTTGATTCGGTCTTTCGCGGCATTGAGCCGACCCGCCGACTCACGTAAGGCGCGTCAGCAGTTTCCGCATCGTTCCATGCGCCAGCACCACATCCGGATCGCGCTGCAACGCCTCGAAGTACCGCCGCGGGTAGCCCGTACCCATCTCATCGGGAGCCAGCAACTCCCAGGCCTGCGCTATCAACCGCTCCGCTTCAATTCCAGCCGGCGGCTCCTCGGCGTCTAGCGTTTCGTCGATCAGCACCACGAATTCCGACAGTTCATGCAGCCACGCAAACCAGGGATCGTACAGGACCAGTTTCAACAGTTCGCCGCTTCGAGCGGAATGCTAGGATAGGAGCCGATGGAGCGGATAATCAAGACTCTTGAGCAAGGCGGAGTGCTGATTTCAAGCCAAGGAAGGTTCCCGGCGAAGTGTCAGTTGCACTGGCCGATAGCTGATCCGCAAAACGACTCCATTCAGGATGCGCCGCTAGAATCCATAACCGGAACAGTGGTACCCAAAGACGGAACACCTACGGAGATATTTAAAGAGACAAATCTTGTGTTCGAGATATTTGCCGGCCTGAAGTTCGAGTTCTCGTTCGCCACTCCGAGTGCTTGCGATATCCGCATCAAGCACTGGGTTGACTGATTTGTGGAGTTCACTACTGGCTTGGCTTTACTCGAGCTGAGGTGGATGTCTTCGAGCGGCAGCATCCAATCTCTTCTCTTCGCGTCTCTGCATCCAGAGATTCCCTTGGAGATTGAACAGCACAAGGCCAATCGCCAGTGTTCCCTCGAGGAAGTACCGCTCAATGTAAAACACAATCCCAGTGAAGGCTGCTAGGTACATTCCTCGCCGCCCGATGAAGGGGACAAAACAGCACAGTGCCCCAAGGACATACCTGCCCTTGATAAATGCATCAACGGCGAGTCCCAGATACACGACCAACCTCAGCAGCATAGGTTCAACTCGCTGGGCTTCCCTCGTTGAACTCAGCCTCTGAGATCCGAACGCGTCGGAGATTTCCTCCGACGACCTCGTGAAGAGTTATGTCGAGTTCCGTATATTGACCGGAGCGATACTCCGTCGGCTCGGTCTCGGCAAAGACGAGTTGTTCTCCAGCTTGATAGAACACCTCATCACGGAGGAACCTCTGCCCCTCAACCTCCCAGTCCTGCCCGAGGGCGAAGCGGAGCAAGTAGGCTCCTGCCGGTACGCCACTGACCGTTTCCTTGTCGTGCGCCCTGATATAGAGGGCCCAGAAGACCTTGACCCTTCGAGGGGTGTCAAATACTTACAAGCTTGACGACTGCATCGAGACCGGTACCATTCTGGAGGTTCAGGACACCATCGCCTCTAGGCCCTCGTGGTTCCATGAGCCAGGTACCAGTCGCTAGGGAAACCGCCGGTCGTTCAGATGCTTCTTGGTGCTCAGGACCTCGCGCAGTTGCAACCGGCGGAGCCGGAGACATGACTTGCTGGGGCCGTTCAAGCGGGGTTGGTCCCCCGGATCTCGGCGAAGATCGGTCCACTGAGGTAGATTCCGCGCTCTTCGCGTTGCCGGTCCGGGTCGAAACGACGAGCCAACTGATGAGGCAGGTAAGGACAACGCCGCCAACGAGGCCGCCGATTATCAGCCAGGGCTTCCGTCTCTTAGTTGGAACTGCGTGCCAGTAGGACGGTACAGGTCTGGGTGCTGTTGTGGTTTTCGCCGGTTCCATGACCTGTATTAGGAGAGTCCGGCCACATTTCCGACACCTAATCGTTCGACCGATGTGGTACTCGTCGGCGTAATATTTCTCGCCGCAGCACTCCAGTGTGATCACGTGCGTCGCCTTCCCGACCCTTCTGCCTCGCCGAATCCTGCCCCGGTTTCAAACAGCCGTAACCGGGCATGACTATTGCCGCAGGAACGTTGCCACACGAGAAAAACGCCAGACAAGGGTCCTCGATGCTGCAGGGTGATTGCTTATACTGGGCGACCGGCTCAAGGCTGGCCAATTCGCAGCCCACCGCGATTTGACCGTGGGTGTGGTAACCCACTCACCGATGTGTGTTTTTGATCAGGGCAATACTCAGCTTCTAACGGCAGTCTTGTCAGACGCGAAAAAATGATGGATTAGGGCCAAAGGATGACGCGGCCGCCCACCTCCGCGCGGCCAGTCAGGAGCTTACGACAGACTTGTCAGCAGCTTCCGCATCTTTCCATGCTCCAGCACCACATCCGGATCGCGCTGCAACGCCTCAAAATAGCTCCGCCGGTACCCTGTACCCATTTCATCCGGAGCCAACAACTCCCAGGCCTGCGCTATCAACCGCTCCGCTTCAAATCCAGCCGGCGGCTCCTCGGCGTCCAGCGTTTCGTCGATCAGCACCACGAATTCCGACAGCTCGTGCAGCCACGCAAACCAGGGATCGTACAGCACCAGTTTCAACAGCTCGCCGCTGGAGTTGATGCGCGCGATGTCGCGCTCGTAGCGGGCGCGTTCTGAATCGAGCAGCGTCTTGTGCAGGCGTAACAGGCCGTTCCTCAGCTCGGTGAGGCGTTGTTGTACCGGGTCCAGGATGGAGCCGCTGGAGGACATGATCTCCTGGTGCTATAGTAACTAAGTCCCCGCGCAGCGATTCCCGAAGGCCGTAAAATATAAATAGCGCCGTGAGCACTGAAACTACACTTCAAATTGCAACTCGTCATCTCGATCAGGTCCGCCAGGAGATTGGAAAAATCATAGTCGGCCAGCAGCACGTTGTGGACGGCGTGCTGATCTGTCTTTTGGCCGGCGGCCATGTTTTGCTGGAGGGAGTCCCTGGCCTCGGCAAGACCACGCTGCTGCGCACGCTCGGGCGCGTCCTGCATTTGAAGTACTCGCGCATCCAGTTCACGCCGGACCTGATGCCGGCCGACATCGTCGGAAGCATGATTATCGAAACCGACGATCACGGCGCCAAGGCGCTGCGCTTCCAGCCCGGCCCCATCTTCGCGAACCTGGTGCTAGCCGACGAGATCAACCGCGCCACGCCCAAGACTCAGTCGGCGCTGCTCGAAGCGATGCAGGAGCGCACCGTAACCAGCGGCACTACCACGCATGATCTGGAAATCCCGTTCCTCGTCATGGCCACTCAGAATCCCATCGAAATGGAGGGCACTTATCCGCTGCCGGAAGCGCAGCTCGACCGCTTCCTGATGAAGATTCTGGTGATGTATCCTTCGCGCGAAGACCTGAACCGGATCGTCGAGCGAACCATCCACGCAGCCGACACTTCTTTGCATCAAGTGATTGACCGGCCGGCGATTTTGCAATTGAGGGACGCCTGCCGGGAAGTGCTGGTCGCCGAACACGTCCAGGATTTCGCCATTGACCTGGTCATGGCCACGCAGCCTGGCACCAAGTTCGCGCACAGCCTGGCTAACAAATACATCCGTTACGGCAGTTCACCCCGCGGCGCGCAGGCGCTGGTGGAGTGCGGCCGCGTGCTGGCGCTGATGCGCGGGCGCCTGAACCTCAGCATGGACGATGTCCGGGAAATCGCGCCGGACGTCCTGCGTCACCGGATCATTTTGAACTTCGACGCTCACGCCGATGGCCAAACTCCCGAGACCATCCTCAGCGAGATAATCGGAAGCGTTACTTCCGCAGCAGTCGCGTGAAACCCACACCCCTGATCGATAGCAGCTTCCTCGAGAAACTCGAGCGGCTGACCATTCAGTGGCAGAAATCTTTTCCCGGGCTCGTGGGCGGGCATAACGTCTCCCACTTTTCCGGTCCCGGCCAGGAATTCCTGGATCATCGCCAATTCCATCACGGCGACGACCTGCGGGCCGTCAACTGGCGCGCTTATCTGCGCCTGGAGAAGTTGTTCTTAAAGATGTTCCAGGTGGAACCGCGCATACCCGTCAGGCTGTTGCTCGATTGCAGCAACTCCATGACGGCCGGCGGCGTCTCGAAGTTTGACTATGCGCGCAAGCTGGCCGCCGCCCTCTGTTACGTCGGGTTGGTCAGGCTCGACACCATCGCCCTCCAGCCGTTTGCCGATGGCCTGCTGGATTCCTTCCTGTGCGGCGGCGGCCGGCATCGCTTTATTCCGGCGGTGAATTTTCTGCAGGACTTGAAGCCCAGCGGACGAACCAATTTCTTCGAGGTAGCGCGGCAATTCATCACCAAGTATCCGCAGCGCGGCCTGCTGATCGTCATTTCTGATTTTCTCGACGAGACCGATTGCGAGCGGCCTCTCCAATATCTGGCCGACTTCGGCCATGAGCTGATGCTGCTGCATGTCTGGGATCAGGAGGATCGCGATCCGCCCTGGGAAGGGCAATTGGACCTGACCGATGCCGAGACCAGCGCCACCATTGAAATCGGATTCGACTCCGGCGCGCGCGAGAATTACGTGCAGGCTTTCGACGAGTTCGCCAAAAGCATCCAGCGCATCGGATTGCGCAACAGCGGCCGTTACGTAGGGCTTTCTACCGACACCACCATCGAGGAAGCGGTCTTCGGCCCCATCGCCCGGGCGGGAGGAATTCAATAGCGCCGCCATGTTTTTCCTCAATCTCAGCCTGCCGGAATTTCTAGCCATCCTGGGCTCCATCTCCGGCGTGGTGGTCGCGCTATACCTGCTCGACCGCATGCGCAAGAAGCACACCGTCGCCACGCTGCGCTTTTTCGAGATGGCCGAGCACCCACCGGTCCTCAAACACCGGCGCAAGCTGCAACAACCCTGGTCGCTGGTGCTGCAGCTCCTCAGCATGCTTTTGCTGTTGCTCGCCATCGCACAACTGCGGTTCGGCTCAGCGTCGCGCTCCTCGCGCGATCACGTTCTGATTCTCGATACTTCAGCCTGGATGAATGCCCGCACCGGGCAAACGCGGCTGATCGATCAAGCGCGCGCCGCGGCTCGAAATTACGTCAAACTGCTTCCGGCCAGCGATCGAGTAATGGTGTTGCGCGCCGATGTGCTGGCAACTCCCGCCACCGTGTTCGAGCCAGACCGGCTCAAGATTCAACAGGCCATCGACCAGACCCAGCCTGGCGCCGGTCCTTTGAACGTTCAGCAGGCGCTCGATTTTGCGCAGCGGGCTCAAAAGCTGCAAGCGCAACGGCCGGGCGAGATCGTGCTGATCGGCGCCGCTCGCGTTTCAAGCGAGGAAGCATCCTTGGCTGCCGCTCCCGCCAACTTGCGCATCATCTCCGTCGGTGGGCCGAATGAGCATGTGGGTCTCCGCAAGGTGAGTGTGCACCGCTCCATGACCGAGCCCGACGGCTGGGAAGTTTTCGTGGCAGTCAAGAATTATGGCGCCGCGCCACACTCAGTTCCACTAGCGGTGCAGTTCGGCGGATCGCCCATCGGATCGCGCCGCTTTGAGCTGAAACCGGGCGCTGAGGATGAGTCCAGTTTTCGTTTTAAGACGCGAGCCGCCGGATGGCTGGAAGCGCGTTTGCTCACCAAAGATCCTTTCCCCGAGGACACTCGCGCCATTCTGGAATTGCCGGCCCGGCAGTTGGTCCCGCTCACCGTGTACTCGGACGAGCCCGATCTTCTGAAGCCCGTCTTCAATGCGATTCCCGGCGTGCAGGCGAGTTTCAAGCCGCCTTCGAGTTACGACCCGAGCATTCACACTGGCGTCGTACTTCTGGACCGCTTCGCGCCTCCGAGCCCGCCCCAGACGGATGCAATCTGGATTGAGCCGCCCGCGGGCAAGTCGCCAGTTCCCATTGCCACCACCGCGACTGCCGTGAAGCTCAAGCATTGGCGCGTGGATCATCCCCTCGGAGCTGGGCTTCGGGCCGGCGATATTGAACTAGCCAGCGCCGAAGTGTTTCGCGCCGCCCCAGCCGATATCGTCGTCGCAGAGTCCGATGCAGGCCCGCTCCTGGTGGCGCGCGAAGGCAAACCCAAAACGGTTGTGCTCGGTTTTCATCCGGTCCGCTCGGGGATGAAATACGAACTCACCACGCCGCTGCTGTTCGCCAACATCGTTCGCTGGATGGCGCCCGACATCTTTCGTTCCTGGCAGCTCACCGCAGGCACTGTCGGAACCGTGGACGCCGATTTAGAATCGGAACCCGACCCAGCCACGATTCATGTCGAGACGGAAGACGGCAAGGTCCTGCCCTTTAGCGTGGACGGCCGCATGGTGCGCTTCTTTACCGGCGCTCCCGGCATCGTGCGCGTGCTCACTGGCGATCGCGAGCTGGTTTACTCGCTGACGCTGCCTCAACCCGGGGATGTCGTGTGGAAGCCCGCCAGCGTGCGCCATGGCATGCCCGGCCGCGCTCCTTACGAGCCCGCCGCAAGAGACATCTGGCAGTGGCTGGCTTTGCTCGGCGCTGCTGGTTTGATCGCCGATTGGATACTCTTCGGCCGCATGCGCAAGGGCTGGGTCTCCGCGACGCAAATCATACCGCGCCTGCCTTGGAGGAAAGCCTCGTGACGTTCGAACACGCCTGGATCCTGGCTCTGCTTGTACTGCCGCTGGGCTGGATGCTGTTCGAATGGCGCCGCACGCGCCGGTCGCTGGCCCTGTTTCTCAAAACGCTGAGCATCATCGCAATCATCCTGGCGCTTTCGGAACCCAAGCTGAACACTCCGGAAACCAAGATGGCTGTGGCCGTGCTGGTGGACACTTCCGCCAGTCTTTCGCCGCAGGATCTGACGCGCGCCTCCGAACTGGCGGACGCGCTCGAACGATCGCGCGGCCGGCACTGGATTCGCGTACTTCCCTTTGCGCGCTCGGTCCGCAATGTCACGCCGGAAGAACAGCAGCGCGGCTGGCATTTCAAGTACACCGCCGGCGAGGCCGGCCAGGCCACCGATCTCGAAGCGGGCGTGCGAGAAGCCATCGCTTCCTTGCCGTCTGGACTGGTGCCGCGGCTCCTGCTGATTTCTGATGGCAAAGAAAACTCGGGCAGCGTCCTTCGGGCGGCCTGGCAGGCACAGAGCCTGGGTATCCCAATCGATACCATAGCGCTCCAAGGCAAGCCACAGCCGACTCTGCACTTGGAATCGGTCAGCCTGCCGACCATGGCTTTTACGGGCGAAAAATTCCCTATCGATCTGGCGATTTCTTCGCCGGCCGATGTTTCGGCGACGGTGCAAATGCGCGCCGAGGGTAAGCTGCTGGGGTCGGAACCCGTCAAACTCGAGCGGGGCAGCAACGCGGTGCGGGTGCACGCCCGCATTACCGCCTCGGGCGCGCTCAGCCTTTCGGGATTGATGCGCGCCGATAACCTCGGCGAGATCCGCTTCGATCGCGCCATGACGTTGCGCCGGCCCAAGGTCCTGTACGTTTCGCAGGATCCCGAGGGCACCGAAACGCACTTGATGCAGACTTTAAGCGCGGCCGAGTTTGAGGTCGATCGAACTGCCGACCCGCTGCACGGGACGCTAGCCGATTACCAGCTGGTCGTGCTGAACAATCTCGACATGGAAGCGCTGCCAGCCTCGCGAAAAGACGAAGTGGAAGCATTCGTAAAGCAGGGCGGCGGCCTGCTGGTGATTGCGGGCGAACACAACGTGTACAACGACACCAAGACCGCCGAGGACGCGCTCGACCGCGCCATGCCCGCCAAGCTTGCGCCGCCTCGCTCGCCAGAAGGCACTGCGGTGGTGTTGATTATCGACAAGTCATCCTCGATGGAGGGCCGCAAGATCGAACTGGCCCGCTTAGCAGCCATCGGCGTGGTGGACAATCTGCGCCCGGTAGATCTGGTTGGCGTATTGATCTTCGACAACTCGTTCCAGTGGGCGGTGCCGATTCGCCGCGCCGAGGATAAGGCCATGATCAAACGCCTGATCGCGGGCATCGTGCCCGATGGTGGCACGCAGATCGCTCCCGCGCTGGCCGAGGCTTACCGCCGCGTGCTCCCCTCCCGCGCAACGTTCAAGCACATCGTGCTGCTCACCGACGGAATTTCCGAAGAAGGCGACAGCCTGGATTTGTCGAAGGAAGCAGCCGCGCAGCGTGTCACCATCTCGACCGTCGGCCTGGGCCAGGACGTGAATCGCGCCTACCTGGAAAAAGTAGCCAGCCTGGCCAACGGCAAATCATATTTTCTGAACGAACCCGCCGGCCTGGAGCAGATTCTGCTGAAAGACGTCATGGAGCACACCGGGTCCACCGCGGTTGAGAAACCGCTGCGTCCGGAGGTAGAAAAGAACGCCGAAATCCTGGATGGCGTGGGCATCGATTCTGCTCCCGCGCTGAAAGGCTATGTCAGATACGTCAGCAAGCCATCCGCGGATACGATTCTGAGAATCGATCCCAAAGATCCGCTGCTGGTTCGCTGGCAATATGGTCTGGGACGCGCGGTGGTGTTCACTTCCGACGCCAAGAGCCGCTGGGCTGCCGACTGGGTGGCCTGGAAGGGGTTCGACCGTTTTTGGACCAATATCTTCCGCGACCTTCTTCCGCACTCCGAGAGCGGCGAAGCGAAGGCCGATTTCGACAGCGCCAGCGGAGACCTGGTGGTGAGCTATCAGCTGGGGCGTGATGTGGCAGCTCCGGCCAAGCCGCCCGCCATTTACATCTTTGGTCCCGGCGGATTCCAACATCCGCTGCCCGTGACCGAACTCGCCGATCAGGCTTACCGCGGTCGCATTCACATCGGCCAATTGCAGGGGCTGTTTCGCATTCGGCCGCTGGAAGAATCGCGCGCTTTTCCTGAAGTCGGGTTCTACCGCCAGGAACAGGAGCTGCTCGATTATGGCTCGAATCCGTTTCTACTGCGCTCGATCGCGCAGTTTACAGGCGGCCGCTTCAATCCAGAGCCCAGCCAGGTGTTCAACGCGGGCGCCCGTTCGGAACCCTCCTCGCTGCGGCTCTGGCCGGGATTGTTGGCGTTGGCCCTAGTGCTGAATCTGGCCGAGCTGATCATGCGCAAGGGAAAAGCGGTGTTCGATTCGTTCTTCGCGAAGCCCGCGGCAGCACACGCCTGAGTCGCAAAGTGGCTAATCGCCGGAAACTCTGCGCGGCGAATACCTGAAGGAAAAGTACGCTGCTACCGGAGACCAGATCGTGCTCCATTTCTTGCGCACGACCGAGAGCCCGATCATGGCGAGGATCACTGCCGCGGCCCAAAACGCGCATTCCACATTGCTCAACGATCCGTGCCAGGCGCCGAACCAGCGCCCGTAGACCAGCTCAATGTGGACCCAGTAAACCAGCAGCGAGGTAGTGCCGAGTTGCCGGATCCAGCTCCACGCGCTGCCTAAGGCGTACTCGGTCCAAACGAAGGCGAAGGCGATCATGATCATCACCACGCCCAGTTTGATGACGATCAAGCCTGGGCTGTTGAGCCAGAATTCGGAGTTGGGATAGAGCGAATAGGGCACATTGGAAAAATACTGGCCGCCGACTACCAACACAATGCCACCGAGAGTGCCCCATTGCATGATGCGGCCCATGTGTTCCGGTTTCACCAGCCGCAGGACGCTGCCGATACTGAGGCCGAAAGCGATGAACGCAGCCCAAGGAAAGAAAGCGAAGTACTGATAACTGGGCACTAAGTAGGCGGAAATTCCGGAGGGCAGCCAGCTCCAGTCGAGCGAAGAAACCAGCGGCGACAGCGCGGCAATCGCCAGGCCCAAGCCGGCGCACAAACGTACACGCTCCGCGGTGGTGAAGATCGCCATAACCGACATCAGGGCGATGGCGAAGCCCATGCAATTCAGAATGTCCACCTTGAACAGATCGGTCCAGGGGCTGCCGGGAAACGCGAAGAGCCAGAGCTGCAAGCGGAACAGAAATGCCAGCGAGAACAGATAACCGGCGCGGCGCAGCGCGGCTTTCCAGCGGGGCAGCGGGCCCAGACCCTGCCGCTCGCGCCCGTCCATCAAGAACGCCAGCGTGATTCCGGTCAAAACAAGAAATACCGCCGGTCCGATGCCGCCCATAAATTGAGAGAGCGTGAAAGGACCATCGGTGCGGAGATCCGGTTTGGCGAAGGAATGAAAAACGTGGCCTTGCAGCATCGTCACCACTGCCAGGCCGCGTGTCCAATCGAGAAAAGTCAAGCGCCCGCGCGAGTCGCGATTATTGGGCGCCGTCTTGGCGTTCAAAACTTTCATTTGCCTGGATAAACTGTTTTAACCCCGGGCGGCAGCTTCAGTTGCAGCGCATCGGCCGGCAGCGGAGGATTGATTTTCAAATCGCTGTAGGTAACCAAGCGGTAGTCGCCGGATGGCGCCAGAATTTTCTCGCGTTCCGGGTACGGATCACCTTGCTCGGGAATCCACAACTCCAAGCTGGTCACATACTCGTGGGCTTCGGATGATTTAGGAATCAGCCGCACGTGGATGAACTTTCCCGGCCGGCCTTTGAGCGATTCGGCTCCGAGCACCGTCATGCCATAGTCCTTTGCAAGTTCCGAGCCAGAAGTGCCGAACCCGATCATCACGAACTTATCAATCTGCTCGCCGTGATTCTCTAAGTCGTACACTTCCAATTGTTTGATCTTAGGCCGGTATATTTCCAGACGGCGCTTTTGGATGCGTAGCGTATGTGGATCGGGGGTTACAAAATCAACCAAAGCCTCGACTTCGCCAGGCTGTACTTTCTGCATGATCGCGGTACCGGTTTCCGTGTTGTCTTCGTTCAGAACGTCGGTATGTGTCACGTAAGTGACTTGCGCGGTCATGGCCTTGAATGTGCTCGCGGCCTTATCCATGCGCGCCAGTAGATCCTGAAGGCCGTCGCCGGAAGGCGGCGCCGCGACGGCAGTGAAAGCGACCAACGCGAGGAACACAGTAACAGTGGATGGATACAATCTCATTGAGAACGAGTTCGGGAAGATTCCAGAGCTACGGCGTAGTAAACGCCATGTACCCCTTGATCTCTTGTTCGGAATCGACGATCGGCTCCAGGCGAATGACGTTGTACTTTTTTCCCGTGCGTGCCTTGAGCAGTGTGCTGGCTTTCTGAGGGCGCTCCGAATCCGCCGTGCTGGAGAGTTGTTCGGCGTCCATCCAGAACACGGTAGCGCCGTGCTCGGAAGGCAGCATCACGATGCTGCTGGCACGCGGCTGATCGCGAAACCAGGCGCGCGGCGTCAGGAAAATGAATGCCAGGATCAGCCCCACCATCACATCGTACTGCCAGCCCGCGCGAGGATAATCCCAGAATAGAAAGCGCTTCACCCCAGTTACAGCACTGCTCATGTTCAGTATCAGTTTAGCATGCGCTCGCGGAGCCTCCGCGCAATTTGCTAAGCGGTACGGCAGGCGGAAACTTACTTGTATTTCCGCAGCACGGCCAGCACGCGGCCTTGAATCTGGACGTCGGCGGCGTTGACGATGATGGGCTGCATGGAGGAATTGGCGGGCTGCAACCGGATGCGGCCGCCAGGCGCATGGTAGAAGCGCTTCAGCGTAGTTTCGAGACCCTCGACCAGCGCCACTATGATTTCGCCTTCGCTCGCTTGCGCGGTCCGCTCCACCAGCACGTAGTCGCCGCTCATGATGTGGTCCTCGATCATTGACTCACCGCTGACCTGGAGCGCGAACGTGTCGCCCTTACCGGCGAAGTCGGTGAATTGCAGGGTATCGCGTCCTTCCACGGCTTCCACGGGAGCGCCCGCTGCGATGCGCCCAGCCAGCGGAATTTCCATGGCCCGCGTAGCCTTGCGGCTCTTGCGCCGCTCCTGAACGTACTTGGGGGCCACCTCCAAGGAGCGGCTGTGATTGAACTGCCTGCGCAGGTAATTGCGCGACTCGAGCGCCTGGATGTGTTTGTGAACCGTGGCGAGCGATGCCAGATTCAGCGCTTGCGCCAGTTCCTCGTAGCTGGGGCTGTAGCCGTTCTGCTCGACGAAGTCCGCAATAAAATCCAGGACTTCCTTTTGCCGTTTGGTAAGGGCCATGAATTCATTGTGGGCGAAGAAAAGGGGAAAAGTCAAGGACCAAGTTATTGCAAATGCTTGCCGTTGCGTTCGATCAGGTTCCGCACCATATCCGCCAATGCGTCGATGCGCGCGTCGCTGTGTTTTTGGCCGTCGGCTTGAATTTGCACCTGAACGGCGAGCTTGTCGACCGTTCCGGTGAGTTTTTGCAGGCTCCCGTTAAGCGTCTGAAGGTTATCGTTCATTCCCAGCATTTGCTCCGCGAGCCGTTCGAGAAGGTTCTCGGTTTTACTGAGACGGTCGTTCATAAGAACTTGTGCAGTCAGCAAGTGCCGCTGGCTGTTGCTGAGCTGATTGAGCACAGATTCCACCTGGTCAAAACGCTCGTCGTTTGGGTCGCCTGAAGCATTCATCAATATACTAGTTTACGATAAAGCGCATTATTCTCGTCCTATCGAGCTTCATCAGTGCCGCGGGAGTGTGGCCGGTCAATAGGTGTGCTTGTCATAGCCGGGTTGCATCTGGGGAGGGATGTGGAAGCGGACATATTCGACGTGTCGGGCCTCGTTTTGACGCAGCATGCGCTCGGCGGCGCGCTCGACTTGTTGTTTGGTAAAAACGAAGCCATGGTCGGCGGGTTCCCAGGGTTGTTGTTTGTGCTTATAGAGTTCCAGCAGCGCGGCGGCGTCTCTGAGGTCGCGGCGCTCGCGGTCCTGGCGCTCGGCCTGGATCTGGCGCAGTTTGTCGAGGGCTTTTTGGAACTGGCGCGACAGGCGCGTGCCTTGCAGGTTGAGGCCGGCGATGAGGCGGTGGGCGTCGACGATGTCGAACGTCACTTCTTGATTCACGGCACGGGCTTGTTCGTCGGGCGGATTGGCGGCGCGGGCGAGCAGGTCGGCTTCGAGCAGCGGGATGCGATTGAGGCGCCAGGAGGTGTCGATCAGTTCCTGGACGAGCTGAGTTTCGGTCGGTGTGGCGGGCTGGTATTCGGCGAAGAACTGGCGGCGGTGGGATTGGTAGGCGGCTGGGTCTTCGGAGGGCAGGACGACGGTTTGGGCGGTGAGGCCGTGGCGGATGGCGTTGAGCGAGGAGCGCTGTTTGCCGGTTTCGGTGCGCGGGCCAGTGGAGTGCTGCGCGTTTGCTCGATTCACGGCGGCGCGATTTATGGCGGTGCTGCTATCGCTAGGCTGGGCCGGCGGCAGCGGCGCGGTAAGCGGCGGCGCGCATTCGGTTTTCGTAGATGGCGCGGTCGGCCGCGCGGTCCAGGACGGGGCTTGCAGGTGCTGACATTTGTTTGGCCTCGGTTTGGACATAGCATGGGGCGCGGGGCTGGGTATGGGCGGGGCGAGCGAAATGACTGAGGGTGTGGCGATTATGCGGGTTGGAAAAGCGTTACTGGGGAGACGTAAACGCGGGCGGGGATTCCTCGCGTTATCATTGCGGATAGATGGGACTTTTTTACGTTGGTTGCCGGGTGCTCAATCCGGTGACTTCCAAGTCAACCACCGTTCGGCGCCTGATGGTCGACACGGGCGCTGAGTCGACATGGATCAACGCGACGGCATTGGAGGCGATCGGGATTGAGCGCCGAAAGAAGGACCTCCAATTTCAGTTGGCGAACGGCCAGATCATTACGCGCTCAGTTGGCTACGCCGTGCTTACGGTGGATAAGTCCGAGACCGTGGACGAAGTCGTTTTCGCCGAAACAGGCGATCTCCAACTGCTCGGTGCGCGCGCTCTGGAAGGTCTGAATCTGCAAGTGGATGCTCGCCGGAAAAAGCTAGTGGCTGCCGGCCCGATCGTCAGTGCTGCCGCCGTGCCTCCGCGATTCGGACGGTTGGTGCAGGTCCCCCCGGGTGCACCGAAGACTCCAAGAAAGACCCGGACGAAGATGCCGGAAAGGCCTCGCGGCACCAAGCTGAAAGCTCGATGAGTGGCCAGAGGCCAGGCTTCAAGTTCACTTGGGCGTAAAAGGCCCTGCGCGCGGATGTGACATGGTCGTTCGGCTCGAATGTAACCTGGTTGAACCTCAAAGATGGCTGCGACGGCGGCCGAACTCATCTTGATGGCAATTTAGAACCGTAACGAGTTCAGGCGGTACGTGCAGCGCTCGCGCGGGGGCGCAAAAGCCACTACATTGCGTTCAGGCGAACAGCAGGCGTCCCTTTGGTTCCGGAATAGGACGACCGAGGTCGCGGGCTGTCTCCAGCCACTCGGAGATCACGACCTCCGCGGCCGCAACTGCATCCTGTCTGGTCGCACCGTCGGCGGCGCAACCGGGGAGTTCCGGCACCTCCGCGATAAAGGCCCCGTCTTCGTCGCTCCAATATAGGATGATCTCGTATTTCGTCATTGAATCCCTTCCGCCAGTTTATAACGAACGATCACGGCACGAACCTGCTTGACTTGATACGGTTTGGCCAGCGAGCCGCGAGGTTGAAGATTGAGGATCTCCATGACATCCGGCTTGGCGAAAATGTGATGGCTCCCCTTCACGCGCTCGATAAAGCCGAGAGCCGTCAACAGCGATCGCAAATCGTCAAAGCGGATGTTGGCGTCCGCAGTTCCGCGAAGAACCTGTAGTAGGACATGCTTGCGCACAGTCCTCATTATGGCGCGTTCGAACGAACAGACCTACGCCATTTGACGGGTAATGCTCTACGCGCGGATGTGACGTGGCCGTTCCGCCCGAATTGCCGCCTCCTCGAAATTTTTCCTGGCGGCCGGCCGCTGGGGCTCCTCCGATTTGAGCGTTTTCAACTGTTCGGTGGTTCAATCAATCCTTCACGTTCGAGAACGAGCTGCACATCGTGAAAGGCGGCCCTGATATTGTTCTTGGGAAATCGAATTTGGCCCAAACCCTCAATGTTCGAGAATTCTTCGCAGCCTTCCTCCAGCAGAATGATCGCCCTGGTGAATCCGAGGCGACCTTGAAACAGGCCAGCTTCGTGAACCACGTTCATGCGCGCTTGCAGTTTCCCATCCGCCCGTTCGTCTTCGGCTGTTAGCACCAAGAACGCAATGGCTGCCGCGTCTAACATGGTGGAGAGGCGGACGGTGTTGGGGATTCCGGCGACGGCTATGCGGTTGAACTCGTCCCACGGCAGGCGCATGCGGTCCTTGATGAAGTCCCTTAGGTCCATCCATTCCTTCGGGCGCCCGTGGCCGATGAAAACATTAGTCCCGATCCGACGCGCATCCGCCTGCTTCTTCTCCGTACGTTCCAGGTGAGAAAAAGCCCGCCGTGCAATGTTGGCCAAGGATTCGCACGCGGTCTTTGGCGCGCGGATAGCGAGTGCTTCGGCGAGGATTGACACGTGGGGTGGTGTCCATAGCCCCTGGCTCAAGGCAATCATGTCGCGCGTCATCATTTCACCTGACGGTCGCATATGATGGATGATCTCGCCGGCAGTGAGTGCTCTTTCCTGTTCAGCTTCTTCGCGGAGCTTGTCGAGAAACGGATCATCGTGTTTGCTCATCGCGGTGCGCAGGATGGATATGACGTCGTCTCGGCTTTGTTGGAAGACTTTCCGGACGCGATCGGATTCGGCCTGCGCCGATGATGTATCCGGATCGCCAGCGCGGCGTCGGATCTCCGCTTCCACGGCGCCGTCAGGGAACTGTCGCCAGTTCCCGCGCGTTCCCATGGTGTGCAGCTCTACAAAGGCCCATTCACTGCTGAAGTGGGCGCCTGGCGGAGGGGATTGCAGCCCCGCATAGTACACGCGAGATTGATATCCGAGCCAGGAATGGCCCCATGCTTTTGCGACCTCGTTAGCGCTCTTGTCAAGCGCGTCGACTGGCTTTAAGAGTGTTGAATCCTCCAGTCGGCGCGCGGCAGACTCTAGCTCTTCAAAGATGACCCGCAGTTCGGAGGTGAGCTCGCTCATTGCTGTGCCACCCGTTGATTTTAACGTTTCCGAGCGTTTGTGGTCGACACTGTCACAAGGTGGAAGGATAGCTATGGCCCGAGAGGAACCACCCGAAAATGTACGTCGCGGACACGCTTGAGATGCGGGAGCGCTGTGTATATATGACAATCGGAGCATGTCCGAATTGCTGAAGCGTGTGTGGCAGATTATTTGGAGGACTTGGGGTATTGTCCGCCACCTGCTTGCGGTCCGCGGTATTCTCCAGTGGGCGCATTGGTGGGAACCTGTGACGGCTTTTTTGGCAGCAGCCGGGTTAGCCTTCTGGACACACGCGCAGCAGATGGCATCGCCTATCGTAGTTCTGGTATTTTTATTCGCATTTCTTCTCGTCCTGGCGTGCTGGCGCGCCACTCACATCCCTCCAGCAAGTCTTACGGGGTACGAGAAGAAGGGGACATCTGTTTCCGCTCTAGGCGCGGTCACACCGCCGCAAATGGTGCCAGCCAGGGAGACGCAGGGAGTTCTTAATCCCTCCGAGAATCTTGATGCGGCCCTGTTGGACGGTCTACAATCCGTGTTGTCCAGCAGCGCAATCGCGGATTTACGAGTCCAGCAGTTCTGGACGACGTTTAGGTGGAAGTTGGAGTTGGACAATGCGCTGAGTGCTTTTCACCAATGGGGTTTGATAGCGGAGCATCGTTTCCTCGACAACAGGCTCGAAGAAGTCCACGCTCGTTTGCGGGAGCTTTCGTATACCCTTTTCGATAGAATTCACCGCTACACGGAAAAGCTTCCCATGAGCGACATCACTCAAGTAGCCGAAGAGTTCAGAGGGTTTGTGCCTCTCGGCCCCGTAGCCGACATGACCGAACGGGAAGCTCGCCGTAATGAAGTCTGGGAGACGGCCGGAAAGCTGTGTGACACGTACGTGGAACTCGTTACGACGTCAAGACAGCGTTTTGCGGGAATCGAAACTGCTTCGTCGTCACAGCATCCTAGTCACGATATGGGCTGCGACTTAGAGCTTGTGACGTGGCATGCTGGAGCCAGGGGTAGACTGCCCTCATTTTGGCCGGACGATGAAAGCAACCCTACTTGGATCAGTGTCAGAAACATTCGGGGCGCCCCGCCAGTAAGAGCGCGAAATGTTACTGCCCGCCTGGAATTTGTGAATTCCGCTCAGACTAGACGATTGATAGTTCCTGAGGCTGTCTGGTTTGAAGAGCAGCACACCGGGCACCGGGTCAGTGAGAAGTATTCACATGCTGTAGAAATCGAAGGAGGGGACGAGCAGTCCTTTATCGTTTTCTCAACGAACAAGCGAGGAGACTTGGTTCCGTACAAGAATGGTAATGAACCTCTCGAACCTTTGGGGTTCGATCACTGGGACGTGTTAATTCACGTTTCGTCAGACAACGTGCACGGTCATGAGGCTCACAGTGGCTTCACCGTCACTCGGCATAGCTATGTCCACGACATGCCCTATTTCATCAAGCAGCTACGGGTTCCACCGAAGGTGCTGCAACAGGGCGAACAATCTGCCGAATAGACCGCGCATTACCAGTGCCATGGTGCGAGCGGAGAATGACGAACGGCTTCGAGAATCGCGATCGGAGCATGTTCCTGCCTTAACAGCGACGCGCGACTACATTCCGTCTATGATTGCGTTCAGCGTAACGCTGGGCCGCATCGCTGCGGCGCACTTA
Organism: Terriglobia bacterium; assembly: GCA_963768095.1. Taxonomy (GTDB): domain Bacteria; phylum Acidobacteriota; class Terriglobia; order Bryobacterales; family Bryobacteraceae; genus Palsa-89. The sequence continues at coordinate 176,184 of CAVYGT010000002.1, forward strand.
GCGTCGTCCGGGAAATAATACCCGCCGATGTCCACCGGCTTGCCCTGTGCCGCCAACAACTCCTGAGTAATCTTGCCCGCGTTCGCCTCCAGCGCGGCGGCTACCGGAGTGAAGCGTTGCTTCAACTCCCCGTCCTGGTCCTGGGCGGCGAGTGCCTTTGCCCACGCCAACGCGAGATAGTACGTCGAGCCGCGGTTGTCGATCTCGTTTACCTTGCGCGAAGGCTCGCGGGCGTCTTCGAGGTAGCGGCCGATGGCGTCGTCGAGCGTTTTCGAAAGCAGCGCCGCCCGCCGGTTGCCGGTCTTGGCCGCAATCAGCTCCAGCGAGGGTACCAGCGCACAGTATTCACCGAGCGAATCCCAGCGCAGATGCCCTTCTTTCAGGAACTGCTGCACGTGCTTGGGCGCGGAACCGCCGGCGCCGGTTTCGAACAATCCGCCGCCTTGGAGCAGCGGCACGATGGAGAGCATGCGGGCGCTGGTCCCCAATTCGAAGATCGGGAACAGGTCGGTGAGATAGTCGCGAAGCACGTTCCCCGTGACGGAGATGGTGTCCTCGCCGCGGCGAATTCGCTCCAGCGAGAATTTCATCGCGTCGTCCGGCTTCATGATCTTGATTTCCAGTCCCGAGAGGTCGTGTTCGGGTAAGTAGGCTTTCACCTTCTGAATGATTTGCGCATCGTGGCCACGATCCGGGTCGAGCCAGAACACGCGCCGGTGCGCCGGTTGCCCGCGCGCGCGCCACGGCCAGTTTTACCCAATCGCGGATGGCCTCGTCTTTGGTCTGGCAGGCGCGGAAGATATCGCCGCGCTCGACGCTCTGTTCGAGCAGCGTTCTGCCGCCCGCATCAACGATGCGAATCGTGCCGTTGCCGGGCGCGGCAAAGGTCTTGTCGTGCGAACCATACTCTTCGGCCTTCTGCGCCATGAGCCCGACGTTGGACACGCTGCCCATGGTCGCCGGATCGAACTGTCCGTGCTTCTGGCAGTCCTCGATCACGACCTGATAGATGGTGGCGTAGCAGCGGTCCGGGATCATGGCTACGGTGTCTTCGAGCGCGTCCTCTTTGTTCCACATCTTGCCGCCGTCGCGGATCACGACCGGCATGGATGCGTCGACGATCACGTCGTTGGGAACGTGCAGGTTGGTCTTACCCTTCCGCGAATCGACCATCGCCAAGGCTGGACGCTTGTCATAACAGGCTGCGATATCGGCCTCGATCTCGGCCTTCTTTTCGGCCGGAAGCTGGTCGAGTTTGCCGAGGACGTCGGACAGTCCGTTGTTGACATTGGCGCCGATTTTTTGGATCGCGCCGGCATGCTTCTCCAGGGCAGCGGCGAAATACACCGCCACGCAGTGCCCGAACATGATCGGATCGGAGATCTTCATCATGGTGCACTTCAGATGCAGCGACAACAGAGCGTTGTCAGCTTTGGCGGCGGCCATCTGCTCCGCATAGAATTTCCGCAGAGCCGCCACGTTCATCGCCGCGCAGTCGATGACTTCGCCCGAGAGCAGCGGGAGGGTTTGCTTCAGCACCTTCACCGCGCCGGCTGAGTCCACGAATTCGATGCGCACGTTGGTTGCGGGACCTACTGTCGTAGATCTCTCACTGGCGTAGAAGTCCTTGTCACTCATGTGGGCGACACGCGTCACGGAACCGGGCACTGAACCGGACTGGGGCCAGGGTTTCATCATCCTGTGTGGATGCTTGCGCGCGAACGCTTTCACCGACCTCGAAGCACGACGGTCCGAATTGCCTTCGCGCAATACGGGGTTCACCGCGGAGCCCAAGACCACGGCAAAGCGGGCCTGCAGCGCACGCTGCTCATCCGTGGACGGCGCCTCGGGATAGTCGGGGATGTTGTAGCCCTTTCCGCGGAGTTCCGCGATCGCTTCCCGGAGTTGCGGAATCGAGGCGCTGATGTTGGGGAGCTTAATAATGTTGGCGTCAGGTGTTTGCGCCAGCTTCCCCAGGCGGGTCAGCTCGTCGGGAATCTTCTGGTCGTTCCCAAGACACTCAGGGAAGTTGGCGATGATACGTCCAGCGAGCGAGATGTCAGCCGTTTCGATCTCCACCCCGGTGCCCTTGAAGTACGCTTGCAGGATGGGCAGCAGCGCGTACGACGCGAGTGTGGGCGCCTCGTCGGTCTTGGTCCAAGTGAGCTTCATGTATTAGTCTCAGTGTGAATGAGTGTAGAGAGGACGCGGTAGCAAAGCGGGACGGTCCCAAACTGAAAGCGTAGGATAACATGGCTAACGCGCTGAAACACACTTCGATAGCCTGGATGATTCCTGGTCGAAGGCTTGCTGTTTTCCCGGGCCACTGGCGCTCTAGTTGCTAGAACACGACGGTCACGCTCCATCTTGGACAGTTGGTATATATACCAACTGTCCTTTCACAACAATCTCATCGAGTCGCTGGACGCGCTTAGGGTTAACCGCTAAGGGAAGGACGAATGCCTTCTACCGTTGGTATATATACCAACGGTAGTCTTAGAGTGCACACTTGCGAGCTCTAGTGAAGGTATATATACTCTTCACTAGAGCACCTAATATGCCGCGCCGGTCCCAAGTCCTGCTATCAGCCATCGAGAGCTATTTCAACGATTCAGGGAAGCGGGTCTTTTCGCTAATCGACCTGAGGAAGATTCTAGAGGAACACCGAGCAGGGTGGCGTGTGCCCCAAAGCCTCGCTCTCGGCCGCTTTGTTGAGATGTTATCGAAAATAAGTCACTTAAGAAGCGTTGCGATAGAGAGTGTCAATTATCCCAGACCTGCCGCCACTAGATACGTGTGGGAACCAGCCTCACCTCTTCAGATCGCCACTTCTATTAAGCCACGAGCCTACCTTTGCCACGGAAGCGCTGTATTTGCGCGCGCCCTCACCGATCAATTGCCGAAGACAATCTACGTTAACGTCGAACAGAGCCAGAAACCACCGGCTGCCAGCAAACTCACCCAATTGGGCATAGACCGAGCGTTCTCAGCCAAACAGCGAGAGTCTAATCTTGTTTTTGCTTTTGATGATTGGCGCATAGTTGTCATCGCGGGAAAGCACACGGGTAGATTAGAAGTGTCGCCCGTACCTCTCGAATACGGAATGGTCGATGTCACAGGGCTGGAAAGAACTCTGATCGACATAGCGGTGAGGCCAACCTATGCAGGTGGGGTTTATCAGGTATTGCAAGCATATCGCGCCGCTAAAACCCTCGTATCAACCGCTACGATTGTGGCGACGCTGAAGAAGTTGGACTATGTATACCCTTACCATCAGGCGATCGGCTTTTACATGCAGCGTGCCGGATATGACCCAAAGCAGTGGAAGCGCCTGCAAGCCTTGGGACTCTCGTTCGACTTCTACCTAGCTCACGATATGCGGGAGCGGGACTACGATTCAGAGTGGCGGATTTTCTACCCAAAGGGATTCTAGACGTTCAATTTGGGCCAGTACGAAGTCGAAATAGTAGTCGAATTCCTCGATGGCATCGCTTGCGGCGTCTCGCACGCTTGGCCAATCCGGCCGATGAAACTCCCGGTGGTCTTTAATCTTCGCGAGGAAGCCGAGAGGCACCCGCTTTGCAGCGAAGATATGCCGAATGAGTTCAAGGTTGCCGTTGGTCGCCAGATCGATGCCTAGTTTGGTAATCGCGGAGTGGATGTCGTAAAAATCGCGGGCGCGTGGGCAGCGGCGCCCTCTGTGAGGGTAGTCGGGCATCTGTTGGCAGATTGCCCTCAGCTTCTCGACGATGATCATTTCCGGCGTGTAGACGTAAATGGTGTAGTAGTTTAGCTCGTGCTTGACTTTCCCCTCGGTGTATTCGCACTTGCTGAGATCCATGGTGAAGGTGCGCTGCTGGCTGGAGCCAGTGACTGTTGCACTTATCCGCATCTTGTCAGGAAGGAGCTTGTAGGCTTCGAACTTCTCGCGCTCGATTATCTTGAACTGTAGCTCGTACCCACCCCACCAAGGCTTCGTGTCCTCGCCGTCGAGACGCGGTTTCGGGTCGAGCCGTTCATCGAAAACAACAAACCCCATTGCATCAAACCGAGTGCGAAGCGCGCGGAAGATTTTTTCGCGTGCCTCGGCTACGTCCGGGAAATCTGAATCCATGGAAAAGTCTAGATCGAGCGAAGTTCGACTGCTAATGCCGTAAATGAGGCTGAGGGCGTTGCCTCCCTTGAGTACAAGGAGCTCCGAGAGCAGGTCATCAGAAAACATCGCGGTAATAGTGACGCGGCGAATCTCGGCGAAGTCCACAATCTGTGACGAAATCTTAGCACGGGCAGACGGAAATTGGCGATAATACGTCCAGCGAGCGAGATGTCAGCCGTTTCAATCTCCACCCCTGTGCCCTTGAAGTACGCTCGCAGGATGGGCAGCAGCGCGTACGACGCGAGTGTGGGTGCCTCGTCGGTCTTGGTCCAAGTGAGGTTCATGTATTGGTCTCAGCGTGAATGAGTGTAGAGAGGACGCGGTCGCAAAGCGGGACGGTCCCAAACTGAAAGCGTAGGATAACATGGCTAACCTGCTGAATCACACCTCAATGGCCTGGATGATTCCTGGTTGAAGGCTTGCTGTTTTCCACGGCCACTGGGCGTGGCGGTGTAGAGCGACGCGGCTTTGGCGCACGGCTTGAAAGTCCGTCACGGTGCGAGCGGAGAATGGCAGACCGCTTCGAGAATCGCGATCGGGGCATGTTCCTGCCTTAACAGCGACGCGCGGTTGACAATTACGGTTTGCTCCAGCGCGTATTGGCCCGACAGGACCGCGTGCGGGACCACGTCGGTGAATACCATCCAGGTGGAATCGGGCGGGAATTCGAAGCGGTACTTCGGGCAGTTGCGCTGATAGTCTGCGTTGAACTTCAGGTAGTCGTGAAAGCCGAGCATGAAGCGGTCGTAGGCGGAGCGCTTGCTCGCTGCCAGGCCCGTCGCGCGCATCAGGCGTGTGACGAACGAACCATCGGTGCCGCGCGCGATTTGCGGTAATCCGGCGTCGGCGGCGTAGCGCTTGGCTATCGTCTGAAAAGGGTCGGAGGTTAACCACACTCGGGGTTTCGTAACGTTGATGTTCGTGAACAAGCGCAGAATCAAGTCTCCGCCGGTGGGGCGCGTCGGGAAGCTATCGACGTGCAGCAGATCGTTGCGCTTCTTGGTGGGCAGGTCCCGGCCTTCTTCTTCGAGCGGGCGGAAGCTGGCGAAATCGATCCGGCACTGGTCCATGTAGCGCGGTAGAAAAGCCCTTAAAAACACCAGCGCGTGTTGCGAATAGGACCGCAGCACCGTGCGCAGCCGTTCCGGATCCTTCACCGCGCCGCTATCGAATCCCGTCACTTTGTCGGAAGCCGGCCGATACGCGATGTTCTTATGATGGCGGCTGGATGAGAGTTCGCTGGAGCGCAGCAGGTTGCGTTCTTCCTCGGAAAACGGAAACGGAGTGCGGGGGAAAAATAAGACGTTCCCGCGTTCGAGCGCAAGATAATAATCATCGCGAGGCGCCGTTTCGCCGACGGTGACGAGTTCCACGCTCTCATGATAAACGCCGCTGGCCGCTGCCCGCTACAATTGAGGATTCGTGCCGCGCGTCTCGCTGTTTGTCACCTGCGTTGTCGACCAGCTATTCCCGCAAGTGGGAATCGCGATGGCGGATGTCCTGGAGCGGCTGGGTTATGAGGTCGATTTCCCGGAAGCGCAGACCTGCTGCGGACAACCGGCTTTCAATAGCGGCTATGTGGCCGATGCGCGCAAAGTGGCGGGGCATTTCCTTGAGACGTTTCCGCGACGCCGAGTACATCGTGGTGCCCTCCGGTTCCTGCACTTCGATGATCACGCATCATTTCGAAGACATTTTCGCGCAGGACTCAAAGTTGCTGGAGGATGCGCACCGTATGGCTCCGCGCGTCTGGGAATTTTCCCGTTTTCTGCTCGAAGTTGCAAAAGTGGAAGACGTCGGCGCGCGTTTCGACGGCGCGGTCACGTATCACGATAGCTGCCACGCCCTTAGAGAGCTGCGCATCAAGGACGGCCCGCGGCGATTGCTGGCCAAGGTGCAAGGACTGGAGCTGCGCGAAATGGAAGCCGCCGAGCAGTGTTGCGGCTTCGGAGGGACGTTTTCCGTGAAATTTCCCGAGGTCTCAGGCGCGATGGCTCGCACCAAGATCGATTCGATTCGCAAAACCGGGGCCGGCACGGTGGTTTCGATTGACTCCAGTTGCCTGATGCAGCTTCAAGGCGTCATCGCGCGCGCCGGCCTGCCGATCCGCACCATGCATCTGGCGGAAGTGCTGGCCTCGCGCTAATCCGATGCTCGACGTCCCCATGGATCGATTCAACCAGACGCTGGATGATCCGCGTCTGCAGACCGCGATTTACGCGGCTACACAGCGCCTGATCGATCATCGGGCGGGCGCGGTGGCCGGGGATCGGCTGCCTGACTATCAGGCGCTGCGCACGCGCGCGAACGAGATCAAGAAGCATACTATCGAAAATTTGGATTACTACCTCGAGCAGCTGGAATCGAACGTAGTGGCGCACGGCGGGCAGGTGGTGTTCTGCCGGACCGGCGACGAGGTGGCCGATTTCGTCCTGGAGCTGGCAAAAAAACGCAACGCTCGCCTGATCGTGAAATCCAAGTCAATGACCACCGAAGAAATCCATTTCAACGAGCATCTGGAGCGGCATCAGCTCGAAACGGTGGAGACCGATCTGGGCGAGTATATCCTGCAGCTGGCCCATCAGCGTCCCTATCACATCGTGGCGCCTGCGCTGCACATGACGCGCTACGACGTCGCGGACCTCTTCACGAAGACGCTGGGCGTCCCCAAGGAAGTGGAGCCGGAAAATCAAACCAAGATCGCCCGCGCCACGCTGCGGGAAAAATTCCTGCACGCCGATATCGGAGTGACCGGCGCAAATTTTCTGATCGCCGATTCTGGCGCCGTCGTCTTAGTGGAGAACGAGGGCAACGCGCGGCTTTCCACCTCCGCGCCCAAGATCCACGTTGCAATTGCGGGCATCGAGAAAGTGATACCGCGCGCGCAGGACTTGGCGGTGTTCCTGAACCTGCTGGGCCGCAGCGCCACGGGCCAGCCGCTCACGGTGTACACGTCGTTCCTTTCGGGCCCCCGGCGCGCCGGCGAAATCGACGGACCGGATGAATTCTACCTGGTGCTGCTCGACAACGGCCGCACCAAGCTGCTGCGCGATCCGGAAAAGCGCCAGTCGCTGTACTGCATCCGCTGCGGCGCGTGTCTCAATCATTGTCCGGTCTACCGCAAGATTGGCGGGCACAATTATCCGTGGGTATATTCAGGACCGATTGGCGCGATCATCACGCCGCAATTTCACGGCGTGACGCAGGATAGCTGGCTGCCGTTCGCCTCCAGCCTGTGCGGCGCGTGCGCCGAAGTGTGTCCCGTCAAGATCGAGATTCCGCGCCTGTTGCTCAAATTGCGTTCGGAAGTTACGGAGGCGAACAAGAAGAAGGCCAGTCTGGAGCGATGGGGCTTCGGCGCGTGGGCGTGGGTGATGACGAATCCGCGGATCTACAGGTTACTTGGTTACCTGGGCGCGAGGCTTTGGCCGATGGTGCCGAAGATTGGTCCCTTAAGGAAATGGGCCCGCCAGCGCGAGCTTCCGCGTCTTGCGCCCAAGAGTTTCCACCAGCTCTGGAACGAGAGACGCCGCTCATGACCGCGCGCGATGAGATTCTGCGCGATATCCGAACGGCTTTGGGGCGGGCCGGATGCGCACCACCGGCCCCTCTGGTTGCCCCGTTGCGAAACCCGCAAATGGATCGCAACCTCTATGTTGAACTCTTCGTCCAAAGTCTCGAAAAGTTAGCGGGGAAAGTTTTCGTAGTACCAAATACGGATGCGGTTCCTGCCGTACTCGGAAAGCTGCTGGACGGCAAACAGGCGGTCGCTTCGAACGCGCCCTTCTTAAAAACCTGCGGGCTCGCGGCGTTCGATCAAATTCACTCCGGATTCACGGATCGCGAAGCGCTGCGCGCGGCCTGTGCCACCACCGATATCGGCATCACCAGCGCCGATTACGCTCTGGCCGAGACCGGCAGCCTGGTGATGCTCTCCAGTGTCGAAGAGGCGCGGCTCATTTCATTGCTGCCGCCCGTGCATGTGGCCATCGTGCCGCGCTCGCGTCTGCTCGCCAATCTGGATGAATTGCTCGCCACGATTCCCAAGCCCGCCGATCAAACCAGCTCGATGGTCCTGATCACCGGGCCTAGCCGCACTGCCGACATCGAGCAGATCCTGATTCGCGGGGTCCACGGGCCGGGCGAAGTCTGCGTTGTGATGGTGGAAAACGCTTAGTGACAGTCGCGCACAACGCAGCGGGCCGCGAGCTTTTGAGGAACTGGCGCAAAACGGAGCGCGGCGCGAAGCAGTTCTTGATACGTATGGCGGTGCGCGCCGCACCCTTTGCGCTTTTGATTGGCCGAATTGAGCGCGCCCCGCGCTGTGCGCTTAAGACGCGCGCGTCGGAATCCGCACCAGCACGTACGCGATGGCGGCGAATCCAATGAGCGATAGCCAGCCGCCCCAGGCCGGATAGAACGAGAAGGTCGCGATGGCCGGCATCCCGGCCAGAAACACCACCGCCAGCAAAATGCCGACGATCGCTTCGCCGGCGATCAGTCCTGAAGCCAGCAGCGTGCCTCTCTCTTCGATGACGAGTTTCTCTTCGCGCGTTTTCTGTTGCGTCATTCTTTCGACGACCCATTTCAGAACGCCGCCCACAAAAATCGCCGAAGAAGTGTCGAACGGAAGATACATGCCGACCGCGACCAGCATGGGCGCGCGCGCGTTGCACAACAGCAGCGCGAAGCCGAGCGCCGCTCCGATGGCCAGCAGCCCCCAGGCCATCTGTCCACCCACGATTCCTTTTGCGAGCAGAGCCATCAACCCGGCTTGCGGCGCGGGCAACTGACTTCCGCCGATGCCGCCGGTGTTCAGATTGGCCTCGTGCAACGCGATGATCGGGAACATCAGGAAAAAGGCCAGCAGCACGACCGAGATGATCTCGACCAACTCCATTTTCCAGGGCGTGCCTTCGAGCAAATGGCCGGCCTTCAGATCCTGAATCAGCGAACCTGAAACGGAACACGCGACGCATACCACGGCCGCGACGCCCAGCACCGCCGCGATTCCGGAGAGCCCCTTCACTCCGATAACCAGCATCATCAGGGCCGCGATAATTAGCGCCGAAAGAGTCAATCCGGACAGCGGCTGATTGGAGCTGCCGACCAGTCCCACCAGATATCCGCCGATCGCGCAAAGCAGAAACCCGGTGATGGTCATTACAATGGCCGCAACGATTGCGGCCACAATCCCTTTGGTGAAGAAATAATAAATCGCGGTAATCGGCACCAGCAGTAGAGCCGTTGAAAGCACCACCCACTTCGCGGGGATGTCCTGCTCGGTACGGGCGGTCAGCTTTTTTTCATGTGCGGCTCCCTCGGCTGCGACGAATACGCCGCGCAACGAATTCCAAAGCGACTCGCGCATCGAGAACATGGTGTTGCCCGCGCCCACCAGCATCATTCCCACGGCGATTGGGCGCACAATGTTGTGCCAGACCGTATCGGCGGCAATCGAAACGTCGCTGGTTCCGATGCGGCGCATGAGATCCGGATCGAAAAACAGAAGCAGGGGAATGAGCACCCACCAGGCCAGCACGCCGCCAGAGACGGTGATCGAGGACAGTTGCGGTCCGATGATGTAGCCGATTCCCATTAGCGCCGGCGAGAGGCTGGGAGTGGTCCACGGGATACCGCCGAAGTGCGTCACGGCTGCGAGTTGGCGCTCCTCGCTCGCATGCTGAATGACGGATCGCGGAAACGGGATGAACCCGGTCAGGAATTCTCGAAACAGCTGCGCGCCTTTATCCGAAGTTAAGATCTGAAGGAGGCCGGCGAATCCCATGGCGCCGAAAATGTAGCGTGGGGCGTTGCTGGCCGACGCTTCGCCCGACTTGACGATCTCGTAGCTGGCGACGCTTTCCGGCCAAGGCAACTCTTTGGCGTCCACGCACAGCGGTCGGCGCAGCAGAATGATAAAGAACACGCCGATCAAGCCGCCTACCAGTAGAATCAGCGTGGCTTCCCAATAGTGCGAACGAAGGTCGCTCCACAGCCGGTGGCCGTCCAGCTCGACCATCATGAAGGCCGGGATGGTGAAGATCGCGCCGGCCACCAGCGCCTCGCCCACGGACGCCGCGGTGCGCGTTATGTTCTGTTCCAGCAGAGTTCCGCGAAATGCGGGAATGCGGAACAGCGCCATGGCGATGACGGCCGCGGGAATGGTGGCGGCCACCGTCTGGCCTGCCTTCATGCCCAAATAGGCATTGGCCGAGCCGAAAACAAATGCGAGGAAAAGGCCAAGAGCGACCGCCTTGAAGGTCATCTCCGGCGGTGATTGCCGAGCGCCGCTTTGCACTACAGCATGTTACCGCAGCTTGGCCCGGCGTCTCGCGGTTTATGAACTGGATTAATAGTCGCGACGCCTGCCGCCGCCACCGCCGTGCTGCGGGCGCCCGCCTCGGCCGCCGCCTCCGCCTCCGCCCTCACGCATCGGACGCGCTTCGTTCACCACTAACGAGCGGCCCAAAAAATCCTGGCCATTGCAGTTCTGAACTGCCCGGTCGGCTTCTTCATCATTGCCGAACTCGGCGAAACCGAAGCCGCGCGGATCGCCGGTGAATTTGTCGCGAATGATCTGTACGGAATCGGCGTGAAAGCCGGCCCGCGAGAACCAATCCTGAAGCTCTGCTTCGCTGGCTTGATAGGGAAGGTTGCCTACAAACAATTTTTTCAAGGAGACTCCTTTGGCCCGATTCATTGGCAGGTCGTGGATTGTGGGCGCGCTCCAATCCGGCAGGCAAGATTCCACCCGCTTACCATGCACCCAAAGTTTGGAACACAAACGGGCCGGAGTCAATGGCTTTTCGCGTGGGCCAGGTTACTAGCCGACACGTTAGTAACGTCGTTTGTTGGAGGGCCCTCGAACCATGTCAAAATCGAACAGCGAGGAGCGAAATCGGACACCGGGGTCTGGGCGGCTGGTCAATTGGAACATTCCGCGACATCCACGTTGCGGAAAACCACGGATCTTGCAACGTTACCATCTGGAAGCTGAATTGCACCCTTGGCCGGGTTTCGACAACCATGAGGACTCGCGGCCGCGTTCCCACCAGGATTCTATTCAAATGAGCCTTTCTCAGAAACTCTCGACATTTTTGTGCTTGATCTGTGCCGCCTTTGCGGTGGCTCAGTCACCCGAGGCCGTCATAGAAACGCCCACACCGCCGCGCCTGGTGGGGCCGATACTAAAGCCCTTCCATATCGAACGGCGAATCGTCGCTCCGGCCAATCTCGCCAATTCACCACGCCTGGAAGCGTTGCTGCGCGGCGGCAATTTGTATCTCGCGGTGCCAGACGTCATCGCCCTCACTCTGGAGAACAATCTGGACATTGCAGTACAACGCTACGGTGCGCCCTTGGCTCGCGAGGTCTTGCGGCGCACCGAAGGCGGCGGCGCGTTGCGCAACATCGGACAGCCGATCAGCCCCGGGCCCGTGAGCGTAAGTCTGGCGGGCGTCAGCGTCAATGCCGTGGGCTTACCCGAGAGCGGGTCGGGCGTGGGCTCGGGCGGAGGTATCACGATTCAACTTGGAACCCCGCCGCCGGGTCTTGATCCGTCGATCGTTGCCTACGCGCAGTTTCAGCACACCAGCGTTCCGCTGAGCAACACTTTCCTGGCGTTAACAGATGCGCTGCTCGACAACAGCCGCTTCATACAGCTCGGCTACCAGCAATCTTTCGTGAGCGGAACGTATGCGCAGCTCTTCTTCGTCAGCTCGCGGAACCATTACAACAGTCCCGCCTACGACGTGAATCCTTACACGCTCGGTTATCTGGATCTCTACGTGACGCAAAATCTTCTGCAAGGCTTCGGCGTGGCCGTTAACAACCGCAACATCCGCGTACAGCGCAATAATATGAAGGTCACCGATTTGCAGCTCAAGCAGCAGGTGATTACCACGGTCTCCGCGGTTTTGAATCTCTATTGGGACCTGGTCAGTTTCAACGACGACGCGCGCATCAAGCAGCAGGCGCTCGCCACCTCTGAAAGACTGCTGGAGGACAACCGGCAGCAGGTGCGTTTGGGCACGCTGCCTCCCATCGAGGTGACGCGCGCCGCGGCCGAGGTTTCCGCCAATCGCGAAGCGCTCCTGATCGCCCAGACCAATGTGGCGCAGCAGGAGGAAATTCTGAAGAATGCGCTCAGCCGGACCGGTATCGCGAGCGCTTCCTTGGACGACGTTCACATTATCCCGCTGGATCACATTGTGGTACCCAAGAGCGAGGAACTGAAGCCAACCCCGGGGTTGATTGAACAGGCGCTCAAGAACAGGCCCGAGCTGGAGCAGGCGCGGATCAGCACCGACAGCCTCAAGATCAATTTGGCTGGCACGCGGAACGCGTTGTTGCCAGTACTGCAGGTGTTCGCCGAATTGACCAACAACGGTCTGAGCGGCATGCCCAACGCGCTGGCTCCGGGAACCATCCCGCCACAGGCTTTCGTCGGCGCCTATGGCAATCTTCTGGGAGAGATCTTCCGCCGGAATTTTCCCAACTACTCAGCGGGGCTTTCGTTGAACATCCCGTTTCGAAACCGGGCGGCGCAGGGCGACTATGTAGCCGACCAGCTTAGTCTCCGGCAAGGCGAGCTGCAGCTGCAAAAGTCCATCAATCAGGTGCGCGTGGACGTGAAGAATGCGGTGATTGGTTTGCAGCAGGCGCGCGCGCGTTACGAAACCGCCGTGGCCACGCGCGAGCTGGCGCAGCAGGCGCTGGATGCCGAGCAGAATCGTTTCAAGTTCGGAGAGTCGACCATCGCGTTGGTGGTCCAGGCGCAGCGCGATCTGGCCGCCGACCAGGAAGCCGAGATTCAGTCCATGGCCAACTATACGCACGCCAAGGTCGCCTTCGATCAGGCCGTCGGGCAAACCCTGGACGTAAATAATATTTCGATGACCGAGGCGGCGGCCGGCCGGGTGGCGCGCGAGTCGTCAATCCCGGAAAACGTCCCGGCGGAGAGGCCATAGGTGCGAGCGATGCGACGGCAATCCTTCATCTTCCTGTTAGCCGGGAGCGCGGCTCTGCTGCAGGGGCAAGGCCCGCGGGAGACGCCTCAACGGCCCCATGCTTCCATCTTCATTCGTCCCTATGAGGGCGCGGATGTTCCTCCTCCACGTTTGAAGAATTCGGATCGCATTTACAGTTTGATTCGCGGCGGAAAACTGTATTTGACCGTTCAGGACGCGCTGGCAGTTGCGATTGAAAATAATCTCGACTTAGAGGTCGATCGCTATGGACCGGTGAACGCCGAGTGGTACCTGGAGCGCATGCAGGCCGGCGGACCCCTGCGCGGCGTCACCGCGGGTAACTCCATCGCCAATCAAGCTACCAGCGGTCAGGGTGTGGCGGGCAGTCAGGTTGCTGCGGGACTGGCCACTAACGGTGGGGGCGGCGGCGGGAATGGCACCAATGCCGTAGTCTCGCAAATCGGGCCCATCACTCAAAACCTGGACCCAGTCATTCAGAGCACTCTAGGCTACTTTCACAGCAGCAATCCGCAGCCGCAACTGATACAGAGCCAAACCGAGGCGCTCATCGGAACGCGTCACGTGTACAACAACCTTTTCCAGCAGGGTCTCTTGAGCGGCGGATACGTGCAGGTGGCCGCCAATGAATCCTATCTCAAGGAGAACGCCCCCAGCGATGTACTCAATCCGTCCCTCATTCCGGTCGAGCAGATCTACGTCCTGCATCAGTTTCTAAATGGCTTCGGAACTGGAGTGAACAGCCGCTTCATTCGAGTGGCCGACAAGAACATCGGGGCGGCGCGCGAGACTTTTCGCTCGCAGCTACTCAATACCGTAGCCACGGTTCTCAATCTCTATTGGGACCTGGTGACGTTCAACGACGATCTGAAAGTACGCCAGAGCGCGCTCGATCAGGCGCAGAAGGTGGTGGACGACACCCGCAAGCAGATCGAACTCGGCGCGGTCCCGCGAGTGGATATTTTCGCCGCGGAAGCCCAGCTTTCAGGGCGCCGTCAAGACCTGGTCATCGCGCAGGCCTCGGTGCGGCAGCAGGAGAACCTGCTCAAGAATTCGCTGAGCATAAATGGCCTGGAAGAGGCTTCCATTGACGCCGCCGACGTGGTGCCGCTGGATCGTATCGACGTTCCCGCCAACGATGAACTGCCGCCGCTCCGCGACCTGGTGGCGCGAGCGCTGGCGCACCGGCCGGACGTAGCGCTGGCTAAAATCAACGATGAGACCGGTGAGATCTCCGCTCTGGGGACCGCCAACGGCATCCTGCCTACCTTGCAAGGCCGAGCCTATGTGACGGATCGAGGCTTGGCAGGCGCCTATAACCCGGCCTCTCAACAGCCCAACCCAGCGTATTTCGATGGTGGGCTCGGCAACGCGCTGGGTCAGGTGTTTCGCCACAATTTCCCCAGCGAATCCGCGGCCAGCTTGTTTGTTGGCCAGCTCCATAACCGGGTTCCGCAGGGCGACTACGGAATCGATCAGCTGCAATTGCGCCAGGGCGATTTGATTGAGCGCCGGAACATGAATGAAATTGTGGTCTCCATATCGAATCAAATGACTGCGCTGCGCCAGGCGCGCCTGCGTTATTCGCAAGCCTCCGATAGCCGCACCTTGCAACAGGAGCTGCTGGAGAAAGAGCAACAGATGTTTTCGTTCGGCACGGCTACCATCGCCGACGTTGTAGCGGCCCAGCAAAGCCTGCTGGCGGCCGAATCCACGGAAGTTTCCTCGCTGTCGGCGTACCAGCACGCGCGCATCTCGCTCGACCAGGTGCTGGGCCAGACGCTGGAGGTAAATCACATCTCCATCGAGCAGGCGCAGGTAGGCCGCGTCGACAAAGAGTCGAAGCCGCCCGCGGAATCATCTGGAACTCGCTGAGCCAGACCGCAAGGGGTTTATTGAGCTTCCTGCTTACACGCCTCGCACGGACAAATCTTGCGCAGATGGTCGTAGGAATAAATGCCTGTGTTGTGCCCGTCGCTCCACTCGATCCGGAACGCGTAATGTCCCACCGGCTCCACGTTCAGCATCTTGAGCACGGCCGCGAACATCTTGAACGGGCCGGACTGCGGGGCCGAGTAATCGGTTTTCTGCGGCTCGGTGCCATGCGCTCCGGTACAACTGGCGCACGGGCAGCGGTCGCGCAAATACGCCAGCGTGTAGCTGCTGTGATGCCCGTCCTTCCAGTCGATCTGAATGCCCTTGGATTTGGAAATGGCGATGTGCTCGGGCTCGGCTTGTGTTTCGATCACTGAATTCTCTCCACGTCCCGGACCCCGGAAATGCGCCGGATCGCCGCCAGCACGCGCTCCAGCTGCTTCTTGTCGCGAATTTCCACCGTCATGTCCACCACCGCGCCGTCGCCGCCGCGCTTGTTATCCGGAATGGCTTCCAAGGTTCGAATATTACATTGCTCGGCAAACAGCACGGAGGTGAGCTGGTTCAGCATGCCGGGCCGGTCGTCGGTGTAGACCATCATCTTCACCGGGAACGTTTCATTGACCGCCCGCGCCCATTCCACGTCGATCTTGCGCTCCACCTCGTACATCAGGTTTTGCACGTTGGGGCAATTCATGGAGTGCACCGCGATGCCTTTGCCGCGCGTCACATATCCCACGATAGCCTCGCCGCGGATGGGATTGCAGCACTTGGCGCGGTACACCAGCAGATCGTCAACGCCCTTGACCTTGACCACCAGGTCACCGGCTTCACCCGGCGGCGCGGCGGCGGGCACGGGTGCGGCCGGACCTTTGGGCGCCTCCAGCGGCAGCACCGGCGGCACTTGATCGGGAACCAGCTTCTGCAGCACCTGCCGCGCTGAATATTTGCCGTAGCCGAGCGCCGCGTGCAGGTCCTCAATCTTGCCGTAGCCGTACTCCCCCGCGACGGTCTCCAGCTCGGCTTTCGTAATCTTGCCCAGCTGGATGTTCAGCCGACGCGCCTCGCGCTCCAGATATTTCTGGCCGATCTCGATGGCCTTGGCGCGCTCGGTGGTATTGATAACGTGCTTGATCTTGTTGCGGGCTTTCGGCGTTTTGACCAGCGCCAGCCAGTCCTTGCTCGGCAAATGGCCGGATTGCGTGAGAATCTCCACTACATCGCCGTTCTTCAGCGCGTATTTGAGCGGCACGATGCGCCCGTTGACTTTTGCCCCCACGCAGGTGTTGCCGACATCGCTGTGAATCGAGTAGGCGAAATCGATCGGCGTCGCGTCGCGCGGCAGCACCATCACCTTGCCCATGGGCGTAAAAGTGTAAACTTCTTCCGGGTACAAATCCACTTTGAGCGTGGAAATAAACTCGCCCGGGTCGCGCATCTCCTGCTGCCACTCGACCAATTGCCGCAGCCAGGTGATGCGCTGATCGTCGGCGCCGGGCCCCTTCTTGCCTTCTTTGTATTTCCAGTGCGCCGCGATCCCTTCTTCCGCCAGCCGATGCATTTCCTCGGTGCGTATCTGCACTTCAAACGAGCGGCCGCCCGGACCGATCACCGAGGTATGCAGCGATTGATACAGGTTGGGCCGCGGGATCGCAATAAAATCCTTGATCCGGCCGGGAATGGGGTGCCATTCGTTGTGGATCACGCCCAGCGCCGCATAGCAGTTCTTCACCGAGTCGGTGACGATGCGCAGCGCCAGCAGATCGTACACCTGATCGAGCCCGATCTTCTGCCGCTTCATCTTCTGATACACCGAGTAAGCGCGCTTGATGCGGCCCTCCACGCGCGCGGGAATGTTCTCGCGGCGCAGATTCACTTCCACCTCATGCCGCATCTTGCTGAGGAATTCTTCGTTTTGCGCCCGCGTTGATCCCATCTCGCGGGTCAATTCCGCCCACGCCTCCGGCTCCAGATACTGGAACGACAAGTCCTCCAGCTCGCCGCGAATTTTGCCCATACCCAGACGATGCGCGATGGGAGCATAAAGGTCGACGGTCTCCTGCGCGATGCGGCGTTGGCGCTCCTCTGGAAGCCAACCGAGCGTGCGCATGTTGTGCAGCCGGTCCGCCAGCTTCACGATGACCACGCGAATATCGCTTACCATCGCGAGCAGCATCTTGCGAACGCTCTCGGCCTGGCGCTCCTCGCGCGAATACATGTGCAGCTTGCTCAGTTTGGTGACGCCGTCGACGCAGCGGGCCACCTCGTCGCCAAACTCTTTCCGGATCTGATCCAGGCTGAGCTTGGTGTCCTCCACGGTATCGTGCAGCAACCCGGTTTCGATACAAACCAGGTCCATTTGCATGTCGGCCAGGATCAAGGCGACGTTCAGCGGATGGACGATGTAGGGTTCGCCGGATTCGCGCGTCTGCTCTTTATGCGCGTCGGCCGCAAGCCGGTAGGCCTTTTCAAGCTGCGCCAGATCCTCGTTCGGACGCAGTGCGCGCGCCTTCTGCTCGAGCTGCGCGTAAAGCTGGTCGGCCACGGGCGGCGCTGGAACAACCTCGGTTGACACTCTACTTTAAGGTTACTTGGTTTGCCCGCCGTGGCGCACGCACTCGTGCGTGCCGCGTTCACACTCGTGTGAACGCTTTGGCGCTAAAATGCAAAGAGCCCAAGAAGGAGTCTATGAACCGCCGTGACATTCTGCGCGCTGTCGGCGCAACCTTAGCATTTCCCAACTCCGAGCGCTTGTACGCCGCGGCTGAAAAATCCGCCCGGTGGCGCACCTTCGAAGTGACCACGCACATCGAAGTTCTCAAACCGTCTGGTCCTACGCGTATGTGGCTGCCCGCCGCGCTCGATACCCGCACGCCCTATCAGCGCACTCTGGCGAATACTTTCAAGTGCGAGGGCGGCTCGGCCAAGATGATCGAGCGCAAAGCCGACGCGCTGCGAATTATCGCCGCCGAATTCCCATCTGGCGTGCGGCCGGTCCTCACGCTCACCAGCCGCGTCGCAACTCGCGACTGGGCGGTTGACCTCTCCGAGCCGCCCAACCGGCGGAAACCAGATGCTGACGAGCTGCAGCATTTCCTCCGGCCGACCCGGCTCCTGCCGACGGACGGAATCGTCAAAGAAACCGCGCTCCAGATCACGCACACGGCGACTACCGATGTTGGCAAAGCGCGCGCCATCTACGAGTGGATTGTCGAAAACACCTATCGCGATCCCAAGACGCGCGGCTGCGGGCTGGGCAACATCAAGTTCATGCTCGAATCGCGCGATCTGGGCGGCAAGTGCGCCGATCTGAACGCGCTGTACGTTGGCCTGGCGCGTGCGGCCGGCTTGCCCGCGCGCGACGTCTACGGCATTCGCGTCGCCAGCTCGCAGCTGGGATACAAAAGCCTGGGCACCGCGTCGGAGAATATTTCGAAGGCGCAACACTGCCGCGCCGAAGTGTATCTCAACGACCATGGCTGGGTGGCCGTCGATCCCGCCGACGTGCGCAAGGTGATGCTGGAGGAACCGCCCGGTAAGCGCCCCATCGACGACGATATGGTGAAAAGAGCCCGCGCCCGGCTGTTCGGGTCCTGGGAGATGAACTGGATGGCGTATAACTTCGCCCACGACGTCGCGCTGCCTGGCTCGAGCGGCCCGCCCGTTGCATTCCTGATGTATCCGCAAGCTGAGACCGCCGAGGGAAGGCTCGACAGCTTGGATCCGGACACCTTCAAATATCAGATCACGTCGCGCGAAATTACGGCGCCGAACGCCTGACCTGCTATCCGGCCGAGCCGGACTGAGCCTGTTTGCCCGCTTGAGCCTTTGCGAATGCACGCAGCCCCTCGCGCCGCCGCTTCATAGTCGCCTCCGCATCCGGCGCCGCCATCACCACCGCCTCCAGGTGTTTGCAGAATTCGGGCTCGTTGAAGGCGGCCCGCATTTCGGCCAGATACGGTTGAATCTTGCTGAATGTGCCGGCAATCTCGCTGTGTGCGGCGCGGAACGCAGCGCCGTCGATAGCGCCCGTAGTCACCAGCGATGCCGCCATGTCCCAATAGCCCAGCACCATGCGAAACGCGGAATTGCGCTCGCCGCTCAGGATGGATACCACTTCGGCGAAGCTCTCCGGGTTGAATTCAAGCAGAAACCAAGATCGGGCCTCACGCAGCACCGGCTCGCGGCGCAGGTCAAACAGCTGCAGATTCAGTTGCGCGCTCTCAAATGGTGTCGGCATCTTCTAAATGTATCGCCCACAACGAAGGCGCGGGCGAGCTTACTCCGACGCATTGAGGTGCGCCCGCGCCTCTGTGGGCTAGTGGCCAGATCCATTCAGCGGCTTGCCGTTCAAAACCGGTGAATGTCCCGGCAACTCGCGCCTGGTGATCACGCGATCAATGATCCCATACTCCACCGCCTGCCGCGAATCCATGATGTAATCCCGATCCACATCGCGCTCGATTTTCTCCAGCGGCTGGCCCGCGGCGCCGGCCAGAATCTTGTTTATGATTTCGCGCGTTCGCAGAATCTCGCGCGCCTGGATATCGATGTCGGCTGCCTGCCCGCCCAACCCGGTGGCATGCGGCTGATGGATCAGGATGCGCGAATAGGGCAAGCTGTAGCGCTTTCCCTTGGTGCCTGACGCCAGCAGAACCGCGGCCATGGAAGCTGCCTGACCAACGCAGTACGTGACTATGTCGGGTTCAACCAGATTGATGGTGTCCAGAATCGCGA
This sequence comes from Terriglobia bacterium, assembly GCA_963768095.1. GTDB lineage: Bacteria > Acidobacteriota > Terriglobia > Bryobacterales > Bryobacteraceae > Palsa-89. The sequence goes on from CAVYGT010000002.1 coordinate 195,942, forward strand.
GCCCGGCCGTGGTGGAACCGCCCGGCGAATTGATGTACAGCGAGATGTCCTTGTCCGGATCTTCCGAGGCCAGGAAAAGAATCTGCGCGATCACCAGATTGGCGACGTTATCGTCAATCGGCGTGCCTAGGAAGACGATATGTTCCTTCAATAACCGAGAATAAATATCGAACGCGCGCTCGCCGCGCGAAGTTTGCTCCACCACCATGGGAAGCATACTTTACTCCCTTCAGACCGCCAGCATCATCTGCTCGGCCACAAACCCGGCAAAGCAAGTCGCGAGCCCCGCCAGATGCCAGCCGCGATGCGTCAGCGTCACACGCGTGCCATCCGCTTCGACGGTGAACTCAACTTCCACGGTCTGATCGCGCCCATTGCGGTGCCCGGCATCCCAGGTGAACTCCAGGCGCCGGGGCGGATCCCACTCGATCACCGTGCCCCACTCGCGCTCTTCGCCGGAACGCGTGCGTTCCAACACCTTGCCGCCAGCCCATGGCTCGATGGTGCAGCTCTCGGCGTCTTCTGAAATCGAAAAAGAAGCCAGCGGCCACCACTCGCCGAATCTTTCCGTGAAAAGCCGGAAGGCGTCCTCAATGGGACAGTCGACGTGGACGCTTTGCCGGATGGGTGCGTGTTTTTCTTGTGCTTGCGCCATGCTTGGCGGTCTCCTTCTCCGCGAAATCGGAAAATACGGCTAGCGCGTCGCGCCACATCGAATCGATGAGCGCGCGCAGCTCAGCCAGGCTCTTGGGATTCAGCCGGAAATAATGACGGGTGCCGCGCCGTTCTTCTTCCACCAAACCGGCGGATTTCAGCACCTGCAGATGTTGCGAAACAGCCGGACGGCTGACCGGGAGCCGATCGGCGAGTTCACCTACCGTGGAGGCCCGCCGGCGGAGCAAATGGAGAACCGCTTGCCGGGTTGGATCCGAGAAAGCTCCCAGCAGCTCTCGTTGGTCGGCCATACCTTACCGTAAGCCATAGCTTACCGAAAGTCAAGCGGCAGGCCGTAGCGTTCCGCGGCGGTATCGAACCGGCGCGGCGCGCCAGGAACCCTAGTCCAGCAATCCGCGCAGACGATGCACGATCGTATCCAACGATTCGGCCTCGCTCCGCACTTTTCCGGTAGCCTGCGCGTTCTGCTCCGCGTTGGCGGCGGCCGACTGCGTGACTTGCTCCATCTGCCGGACGCCGGTGGAAATCTCTTCGATCCCGCGGGCCTGCTCCTGGCTGGCCGCGCTGACCTCCTCGATCTGTGCCTTCATGCTGCTCGAAAGCGTGGCAGCGTTTTCGATGGCCCGCACCACTTCGGTCAGGTTAGCGCTGCCGGCGCGCGACCGGTCAATGGATTCTTGAATCAGAGCCGCCGTATCTTTGGCTGCCTGCGCGCTGCGTTGCGCCAGCGTGCGAACTTCATCGGCCACCACCGCGAAACCCATGCCGGCTTCCCCGGCGCGCGCCGCCTCCACGGCCGCATTCAGCGCCAGAATGTTGGTCTGAAACGCGATCTCATCGATCACCTTGTTGATCTTCGAGATTCGGTCGCTGGAAGCCGTCATTTCCTGCATGGCGGTCTGCATGCGCTCCAGCTTGGTGTTGGCCTCGGCCACGCTCTCATGCGCCTGTACCACCAATTGGGCCGCCGAGCGGGCATGATCCGTGCTCCGTTGCGTCATGGAATCGATCTCCGTGGCCGCCGCCGACATTTCTTCGATGGAAGCAGCCTGCTCCACCGCGCCCGAGGCGATGGACTCGCTCCCGGAGGCCAGCTGGTCGGAAGCCGAGCGTATGCGGTCCGATCCTTGCGATAACTCCTGCCCGATGGCGCGGAGCGGCCGTACGATGAGATGGCGGTTCAACACCCAAAATCCCGCAATCACCAGCAGCAGCACCGCCAACCCGGCGATGGTGATCTTCTGCATGCTGGCCAGAACCACGGCATCGCGAGTCATGGGGGCCTTCAATACAAAGGCGCCCTTGATGTCGCCCACGTGCATATTCTCCATGGCGAACCCGAGTGCATCGCGCCCGTCATGAGTAGGGCTGGCGGCCGCATCGCCGTGGCACTCCAGGCATCCGCTAACGATGCGCGCCGGACGCGCCAGAACCAACGTGTTGGTCTTGGAGTCTTCGGCGAAATACTCTTCCTCACCGGCGGCGAAAGCCCGAAACGCGGCTTCGAATTCCCGCCCTTCATTGGCTGGATTCCGGGCCGCGCTGCCGGGCCGCGCCGGCGTGAGAAATTCAAAACCGCGCTTGGCTGCCACCCCACGCAGCGAGCTCCAGCCCGCCACCACCGGAATCGATTGATAGAACACCGTCTTGCGAAGGTCCTGCGCCTCGCGCGCGCCCTTGCGCAGAGCGTCCAGGTTGAAGGCGCCGCTCTGATGCAGGGCATCCACGTTCTCTGTTACGGTTTCGGCCTGCTGGATGAGCGAGCTCATCAGCGAGTGTAGTTCATTCACGCGGTTGGCATGCGATATGGAATAGACGGTGACAATAGCCGCTGCAGTCGCCAGGACAACGCCGGCCGCGGCGCAAACAGTAGTTTTTCCGGATAGGTTCACAGGCCCTCGAATCGCGCCCGCCAGGGGCGTCTTCAACAGCCTTATCGGTTACACGGCTGCGGGCATGAGAGCGCCACGGCGTCTCCAGCAGTCAGACTGCGGCGAGCGAAGGACTAGCGGCGCAATATGTTGCCCATACCCGCCACCATCGAACTGCTGGACGCTTCCAGCGGCGAGCGGGAGGGTTGCGGTTCTGCAATGGGCGGGCTTACAAACCAACGGTCTAAAGCCGCCACAAACGGTTTCAACCGGAGTGGCTTGAACAGGTAGAACCGGAGCCGGCACATGTAGCAACGTTGGGGATGGATTCCCACCTTCCGGAGAAAACGATCCCGGAACTGGCGAGAAAAGGAAGGCCGAAACAACACCGAGCCGCATCGGGGACAGTAGAATAAGATTCTGACCTGCATAGCAAACTTCCTTCGTGCAATAACCTAGTCAACAATACTTCGACCAATGGTTAAAGCCCATGCATATGGTGGTACTACTGGACCTACCAGGTTCGTACCAAGCATACTAAGCATCATAGTACTTTTCTGGATTATGAACTAGAGGGTACTAGTACTAGAATCGTTGAAAAAGCTGTCCGACCCCTGGGTGAGGTATCATGCGTCTTATCCCATTCCGATTGCAATGCCAGCTTTAGAGAACACCGGCCTGATCAGCGCCTCTAGCCAGAATCAGAGCAGCTCCAAACCGTTCCTGCCTCTCCTTCTGCTGCTTTTCGCCGGCAGCGGCTGCTCGGCGCTGATTTATGAAATCGTCTGGTATCAGCTGCTCGAGCTGGTGATTGGGTCCACCGCGATTTCACTCGGCGTGCTGCTGGCGGCCTTTATGGGCGGCCTTTGCCTGGGGAGTTGGCTGTGGCCGCGCCTTGTGTCGGGCCGCCAACATCCATTACGCCTCTACGCCTGGATCGAGCTGGGCATCGGCGCGTGCGGGCTGCTGGCGCTATTCGGAATGCCACTGATCGACCGGATCTACATTACGGCGGTGGGCCACGGTCTTCCGGCCATCTTGATTCGCGCCCTGGTGTGCGCCGTTTGCCTGATGCCGCCCACCATGCTGATGGGCGCTTCCCTGCCCGCGGCGGCGCGCTGGATCGAAACCGACGCGCAGGGCGTCTCGTGGATGGGACTGCTGTACGCCGCCAACACGGTGGGGGCGGTTTCAGGCTGCGTTCTGGCCGGATTTTATTTGCTGCGCGTGTACGATCTGGCCGCCGCCACGTTCGTCGCGGCAGGTCTGAACGCGCTGGTGGCGCTGGCCAGCCTGCTGATCGCCTCGCGTAGTTCGTACCGGACTCGCGAGCCCGATCACCAATCCGAGAGGCCGGTCCTGGGACCCTGGCCGGTGTACGCCAGCATCGCTCTATCCGGCGCGTGCGCGCTCGGGGCCGAGGTGGTGTGGACACGGCTGCTCGGCCTGTTACTGGGCGCGACCGTGTACACCTTCTCCATTATCCTGGCTGTGTTCCTGGTGGGGCTGGGCATCGGAAGCAGCGCCGGATCGTTGCTGGTCCGCCAATTTACCAAACCCAGATTAGCGCTGGGATGCTGTCAAATGCTGCTGGCGGGCGCGGTCGCCTGGACGGCTTACATGCTGGCCAATTCCCTGCCCTATTGGCCGGTCAATCCGCTGCTCTCCACCGACGCCTGGTTCACCTTTCAAGTCGATCTGGTGCGCTGCCTGTGGGCCGTTCTACCGGCCGCGCTTTTGTGGGGCGCAAGTTTTCCGCTGGCCCTGGCCGCGGTGGCCGCGCCCGGTGAAGATCCCGGCCGCATGGTGGGCGGGATTTACGCCGCCAATACCGCGGGCGCCATCCTGGGCGCGCTCAGCTTCAGCATGCTGCTGATCCCGCAAATCGGAAGCGCGCGATCCGAGCGCGTTCTAATTGTCCTTTCCACTTTGGGCGCTGTGCTGCTGTTGGCTCCGCTGGTGGCCTCTTCCAGAAAAAAGGCCGGCGCGTTGGCTCTAGCCGCCTCCATCGCCGCCGCCGTTCTGCTGGTGGCCACGGTTCCTTCCACGCCCGGGATCCTGATTGCCTTCGGTCGGCGCATCATGACCTCGTCCAGCCGCGCCCGCATTCTCTATGCCGGCGAAGGAATGAACTCCTCCATCGCGATCTCGGAGTGGGACGACGGCGCGGTGCAGTTTCACGTCAGCGGCAAAGTGGAAGCATCCACCGAGCCTTACGACATGCGCCTGCAAAGGATGCTCGGACATCTGCCCGGGCTGTTCCACCCGCAACCGCGCTCAGTCCTGGTGGTAGGATTCGGCGCCGGCGTGACCGCCGGTTCGTTCACTCGCTACCCCAGCATGCAGCGCATCGTGATCTGCGAAATGGAGCCGCTGGTTCCGCGCATCGCGAGCGTCTTCTTCCCGAAAGAGAACTATGACGTGTTGCACGATCCCCGCACCCGGGTGGTCTACGACGACGCGCGCCACTACATCCTGACCTCACCCGACAAGTTTGACATCATTACCTCCGACCCGATTCATCCCTGGGTAAAAGGCAGCGCCACGCTTTATTCGAAAGAGTATTTCGAGTTGGTGAAAGCGCACCTGAATCCGGGCGGAATCGTTACGCAATGGGTGCCTCTGTACGAGACCGATCTCGAAACCGTGAAGAGCGAAATCGCAACCTTCTTCGACGTGTTTCCGGATGGCACCGTCTGGGCCAACGAGAATGGAGGCGGCGGTTATGACATTGTGCTGGCGGGCCAGGACGGGCAGGCTCCCATCGATTTCGACGCCATCGAACAGCGGCTGGGCTCGTCCGGATATGCGGGCGTGGCCAAGTCGTTGTCCGATGTCGGCTTCCAATCCGCGCTGGGCCTGCTGACGACCTACGCCGGCCGGGGACTGGATTTGAAACCATGGCTGAAAGGCGCCCAGATCAACCGTGATGGAAATCTGCGGCTTCAATATCTGGCCGGACTGGCGCTCAACTTCAGCCAGGAAAACCTCATCTATGACCAACTGCTGAGCTATCGCCGTTTTCCGGAAGGACTTTTTGCCGTCTCAGCAGCCCGCAAGCCCGCGCTTCAAGCCGCCCTGGCGCCCCGGTAAGGCGCACGGTGACGAACCAGTACTAACGGTCATGGATACCACGCCCAGACTCTGGTATTCTGCTCATGTAAGTTGTCCGCAGTTCGTGCCCGCCCCGAATCGCGGCGCATTCCGGCTGGAAGCTAACCCGCTGGAGCCCGTTGGCGTTTTGCCCGATAGAGGCTTATGAGTCCAGGATCGGACCTCCGGATCAATCTCGCATGAGCCTGAGGGTTCGCGTGCGCATGAGTAAGTCGCCCCCCATTTCGCGTCCAACCTCCGTGACCGGATACCAGTTCCGCCCGGTATCGTTTCTAACCTCGGTGGGCGTGCATACGCTGGCGATTCTGGGGCTTGGACTGATTCAGCCGTACCAGTATGAACCGGAATCGAAGCGGCCGATTTACGACGAGCTGATCCGGCCGAACGAGCACAAAATCGTTTATTACAACTACAAGAAGCCGTTGCCGGATGTATCGGCGACTGAACGGATCGGAACGTTTCCGAAACCGCGCGGGCGCGAGCTATCGAGAGACGCCATCATCGCGGCGGCGCCGAAAGCGAAATCCGCCAAACAGATTATCTGGCGGCCGGTACCGAAGATTGAGATTCCCAGGGACCTTCCGGCGCCGAATGTGATCCTGCGAGCCGCCGCGGCAATTCCAGCGCCGGCGCCGCCTCCTCCGGAGCCTAAGAAAGACGACCCGCCCAAGGTGGATGCCCCGAAAGCCGAGCAGGCCAACCTTTCGCCGCCGGACCCGCAAGGCGATCCAGACAAGGCGAAGGACACTAACGTCAAGCCGGTTGAACTCCCCAAACCACGCAAGGCGTTCGTGCCGCCGCCGGCGTCCACCCTGCCGCCTCGGCTGCCGATTCAAGTTGAAGTCGCGGAGTTGCCGGTTCCGGACGCCTCCATCACGGGCACCGGCTCGGCGCGCATGGCTCTTCCTGACGGCATCGGCACCGCGGCTTTCTCGAAAGGCATGCCTCCGCCTCCCAATGCGCCGCCCGGCCCGGAGAATACCGCCGGTAATGGCAAGACTGACGTCGCGGTGGTGAGCCTCAATCCGGGAAACGGGCCGGTACCCAATGGCGCACGCTCGGGTGCATTTTCCAGAGCGCCGAACGTGGGCGAGCCGGCCACCGGCGAAGTTAGCGGCACTGGGCTCCGGGTTCCCAACCTGACCATCCGTGAAGACCGCGGTAAGATCGCCGAAGCTCCCAAGGTGAGCCCGAATCGAAAAGTTGTGCTCTACGCCGACAAGATGCGCAGCATCCCGGTCTCTACTCTGTCGGTTCCGCTGCGCCCGGCCGCGCGCACCATTCCGCGCGCCATCGATGCGCGCTTCCTGGGACGCAATGTGTACACCATGGTGGTGCCGATTGAAAACTTCGAGCCGTACTCGGGCGATTGGATCGTGTGGTTCGCCGAGCGCCAAGCCAAACCGGGCGATACGCCGTTCGTGCGCGCGCCCCTGCCGCTGCGTAAGTACGAATCGGTGGATCCGGTGCTGCCCGGCGCCCGGACCGAACTGCGCGTTCAGGTGGCGGGCACCATCCGCCAGGATGGCAAGCTGGAGGGCCTGACTTTATTGCGAGACTTTGGTCCCGGGATTTCACAAGCGGTTCTGAAGGATTTGTCGGCCTGGGAATTCAAGCCGGCCACGCGCGACAGCGCGCCGGTGGACGTGGACGTGGTGATCGAAGTCCCCTACAGCTTGCCGCCGCAAATCGCCAAGAGCAGCCCTTAGCCGCGCACAATCTGAAATCCGCTCTGCGTGTGCCCGCCGACCAGCGCGGTCCAGACTACTTTGGCGCGCCCGGCGAAAATGCGGTGCTGGAAGCGAACTTCACGCCCCGGCAGCAAACGTGGGTCGGAGTGCCGCGCGCGGAATCCATTGCTGGAGACATCCATGAGTTCGGCGGGAAATTCGTGGCCCGAGTCATCCACGCTTAAGTGGACGTGGCCCCGGCAGATGTCCCGGTCCTCGCCGCGTAGTTCGCGCGCCACTTGCATCTTGGGATTTCCATTATGCGCGCCGGTTGTGTAGCCTTCAATGGTACGAAACGCTTAAAAGGCTAAAGCGATCGCCTTAGCGCGGGATTTAAGGACGCCCAGGTCACTGGCTGAACGCCTGGTGCAGCTTGCGCCAGGTCTCGCCGAGATCCTCCGGCAAAACGCGCGTTTCCCCGACCGTCGTGATGAAGCTGGCATCGCCTACCCAGCGCGGCAACACATGCATGTGGAGATGACCGGCGATACCGGCGCCCGCACTCTCGCCCAGATTCATCCCCAGATTCAAACCCGAGGGACGATAAATCGCGCGCAAATGGCGCTCAGCTTCGCGCGATAACAGGATCAGTTCTTCCAGCGTTTCCGTCGCAGCGGCTTCCAGCCGGTCGACATGCTCGTAGGGAGCGATCATGACGTGCCCGCTGGTATAGGGAAAGCGGTTCAACAGAATGAAATTGCGCTGGCCCCGGTAAACCACCAGATTTTCCCGATCGTTGTTCGAGGCGGCGTATTCACAGAAAATGCAAGCCGAGCGCGGCCGCGCCGCCGTGACGTACTGATAACGCCACGGACTCCAGAGATAGTCCATAAAGAGCGCAGAGGCGAGCGGGGGCGTTAGTGTGAGGGTGGCGTCCCGCCGCTGGTTCCATCGGAAGTAGCGGGAGGAGCCGCGGCCGGCGCCGCCGCATCGCCGCCCGTGGTATTCACCAGATCCTTGAGTTCCTTGCTGGGCTTGAAATACGGGATGCGCTTGGAGGGCACCTCGACGCGCGTGCCGGTCTTCGGATTCCGTCCCACGCGCGGCTGGCGCTGGCGGGTCCGGAAACTCCCAAAACCGCGAATCTCGATCTTATCCCCGCCGCGCAGAGAACGCACGATGCTGTCGAAGATGGCTTCGACGATCACCTCGGAGTCCTTGCGGGTCATTTCCACAACCCGGGAGACTTCCTCGATCAACTCGGCCTTCGTCATGTCTTATAGTTTCTCCGTTAACTCTGGTTTAACCACTCTCGTTACAGCTCAGCGGCCTTCACCCTTGACCCTGATATTCATGACCTCTTCTATGGTCATGGTGGCCGCGGCGGCGTGACGTTGATAGTCCTCCAGCCTGGTTCGCTCTTCATCGTCGGCGAGCGCGCGAATGCTAAGACCGATTTTCTTCTCTGCTTCGTTGAGCTTCACAATTTTGAAATCCATTTCCTCGCCGATGGGCAAGGCGGGTTCATCGCCGCGATGTTCGGAGGCGCCCGGGATTTCAGAGCGATGGCACAGTCCCTCGACGCCCGGCGCCAGTTCCACGAACACGCCGAAATTGATGGCGCGGCACACCCGGCCACGCACCACGTCACCCACCTGGTGCGCGCGAAAGAACGACTCCCAGGCATCCGGCTGGAGCTGTTTGATGCCTAGCGAAAGACGGCGGTTGGGAGCGTCGATGTTCAGGATTACAGCCTGCACGAGCTGCCCTTTTTTCAGCGCCTCGGAAGGATGCTTGACGCGCTTGGTCCAGGAAAGGTCGGAAATATGCACCAGCCCGTCGACGCCCTCCTCGATCTCGATGAATGCGCCGAAATCGGTAAGCTTGCGCACGCGCCCTTCCACCACCGAGCCGATGTCGTAGCGCGCCCCCACCGTAGTCCAGGGATCCGCTTCCAGCTGCTTGATGCCGAGCGAAACGCGGCGGTCGCGCGGGCGAACGTCCAGCACCACGGACTCCACCTGATCGCCGACTTTCACCACCTTGCTCGGATGCTTCATGCGCCGGCTCCAGGTCATCTCCGAGATGTGGATCAAGCCTTCGACGCCCGGCTCGAGCTCGACGAACGCGCCGTAATCGGTGACGCTCACCACGCGGCCGATCACGCGCGAACCGGACGGATAGCGCTCCGCGATGCTCTCCCAAGGATCGGGATTGAGCTGCTTCAAGCCCAGCGAGATGCGCTCCTTTTCCCGGTCGAACTTGAGCACCTTGACGGTGATGCTATCGCCGGCGTTGATGAGCTCGGAGGGATGCGTAACGCGGCCGTAGGACATGTCGCTGACATGCAACAGGCCGTCGATACCGCCCAGGTCGATGAAAGCGCCGTAGTCGGTAAGGTTCTTGACGACGCCCACCACCACGGCTCCCTCTTGCAGAGTTTCCAGCGCCGCGTTCTTGCGCGCGTGCTGCTCCTCTTCGATGGCCATCTTGCGCGAAACCACGACATTGCCGCGCCGCCGGTTCAGCTTGACAACTTTGACCGGAATATCCTGGCCGAGGAACGAATCCAGATTGTGGGTCGGCCGCGTATCGATTTGCGATCCGGGCATAAAAGCCGGCACTCCCACGTCCACGGTAAGACCGCCCTTGATGCGGCCGGTGACGCGTCCGGAAACCGCCAGGCCCTCACGAAATGCCTTGTCCAGATTGTCCCAGGAGCGCAGCCGGCTGGCCTTCTGATGCGACAGCAGCGTGTAACCTTCCGGTTGCGTGCCCTGCCGGTCGATCACTACATCGATCAGATCGCCCGCCTGAACCAGAATACTTCCATCCGGCTGCACGAATTGCTCGATGGGAACCAGACCTTCGGACTTATATCCAAAATCGACGATCACGTCGGTGGGATGCACTCGGATAATGCGGCCCTGCAGCAGCTCGCCCTCATGCGGCGGTTCGAAGTGCGTATAGTCTTCGATGAGCTGTTCGTAGTCCGTGTCGTCAGTGGACACGGCCGGGTTTAGATTTCGCTCATCTGCTGTGCTGGCCATCGTCCAAGTCCCGAGTTCATGCTACTACAACGGCGGGCGGTGATACACGGATGCCAGAAACACATCCGGAATAACTGGGTTAGTGCGACCTCCGAGAAGCCTCAAAAGTACCCAATTCACCCGACAAACCGTTGAATCGTCGGCACTTCAGAAGGATAGCCGAGGCGGCAGCGGAAGTCAACCACGGCCTAGGCTCGCCCGGTTCAAGTGAGCTGCCGAATCAGTTGCGCCCGCAGATGTCCGGCGTCTGGCACATGCCGCCGGGGCAGGAGGGAAACTCCGCCGCCTTGCTCTTTCCGTTGGCATGCGCGGCAAACGTGGAAAGCGCCGTGGTCAGATGCGATTGGCCGCAATTGGGGCAAGCGTCCGGCGCCTGGTTGCCGCGGACCAACCGCTCGAACTTGGTCCCGCAATCGTCGCAGACATATTCAAAAATGGGCATGGATTTCTCACTCCAACAAAACAGGATTCAATTCAATTCTAGCGTGAAAGCCACACCAAGAGATAACGTCTCAAGGAGTCAGACCGGAGCTTGAATATAGGATCCGGATGCCGCGGGCGCGCAGTTCAGCGAGCAGTTGCGCTTCGCTGGGCTTGATGGCGGTTCGAAAACGGCCCCGCGTGGCGCTCACCGCCAAAATCGTTTCGCCATCCTCAATCTCAATCTCTTGCACATGCCCGCTGCGAACTTCAACCAGGAATTCTGAACGCGAAATCTCAGGCCATGGTTTGGGAACTAAAAGAGCTGCGATCACCCCAATGGCAATCGCCAGCAGCGCAGCCAGGAGCAGGCGGCGCCGGCGCTTGGGGTTTGGTTCGTCGGGCATCCAGCCCTATGATCGGCGGCTTTGCTGGAGGGCTTGAGTACTCACAGTTCAGCCAGGTCCGCTGAGAAGCCGGCGCGTTCCCGCAGCAGATCTTTGAGCACTTCGTACAGCGTTCCGGCGATGTTCGAAAACAAACGCCGTTTCAATCCGATGTATGGCTGCGTGCCGGCGAACAGATCCTGAACCACAGCGCGGAAGCGCGGGCTGCGCCGCACGAACTCCACCATGCGGGTCGGAATGGAATTGAACAAGAAGCGGTCCAGGAAGACGCGCTTGGCGAGGGTAGCGCTGAATTCGAGATCGGCGGCGAAATCGCGCCGGAGCAGACTGCGGTAGGCCTGAGCTTTTTCGGAGATCGGGTGCGCTTCGTCCACCACAACCTGGCTCGCCAGATCGGCCGAGCGCAGCGCGTAATACAGGCCTTCGCCGGTGATCGGGTCCACCAGGCCGGCAGCGTCGCCCACCGCCATCCAACCGTCTCCCGCGACGCGGTTGGTTTTCCAGCCCTGGCTTTCGAGCGCCGGCAGCATGTGGCTGTAGAAACTCGCGCCACGCCAATGAATGTCTTTTTCATCCATGTAGCGTTCCAGGCGCGCGCGCAACGCCTGCGCCGGTTCACCTTTGCCGCAAATGCCAACCGATAGATGGCCGCAGCGCGGGAAAACCCAGATATAGCCTTCCAGGTTGGGCAGGAACTGGATGTCGATGTGATCCTGCCGGGACTCGACGTAATAGCCAAGCGCGGACATCGTATCGGCTGGGGTCCACTGGGTGCCCGCATTGCGCAGCGGATTGCGCGCGCCCGTAGCGACGATGCAATAGTCGGCCTGGAGCGCGCCGTCGCGGGTCTGCAACCGCCATCCTTCAGCGGAACGCGTGATGCCGAGCACGCGCGTCTTTTCCAATTGCGCCCCGGCGCGCCCGGCGCGTTCCAGCAGCATGCCATTGAGCTCGAAGCGGGAATAGATGACCAGCGGGCGATCCAGCTCCAGCTTCACCGTGCCGGCGTGCGGCGCGGCTAATCGCGTACCGGTGACGATTTTCTTGGGAACATCGTTTTCGATCAAGAACGGATATTGCTGGTAGGCTTTGTAGGTCAGGCCGCCGCCGCAGGGTTTTTCCCACGCCAGCTTTTCATCGAATACTCTGGTATCGAAGCCTGCCCGGGCCAGCCGTTCGGCCGCGAAGGCTCCCGCGGGTCCACCGCCCAGGACGGCGATGCGTTTCATCCCAGACGGCTCACTTGCCGTCGCTCGGTTTCTTGGTGGCGCCGATGGGCGGATGGCCGGGTGGCAGAGCTCCGGAGGGCTCCCCGGCGGAAGGATGTCCATTCGGCATCGTTGGCATGGCGCCGATCGAACCTCCGCTGGCGCCGGGAGCCGGTGCAGCGCCCGGCGCGCCTTGCGGCATTCCCGTGTGCGCTTCGCCGCCGGCACGTCCCTTCACCACCCATTGGTTGCCCTTGCGCTCGAGCACATATTCCATCGACATTCCGGCCGTGGGCGAGCTATTGCCTTTGGCTTGGAAGCGTACCGTCGCGTTCGCTTCGTCGCCATGGTAGGCGACGGAAGTAACACTTATGTCCATGGCCAGGAGATCGGCGCGTTTGGAAAGATAGGCGCTGATGCCTTGCTTGACGGCGTCGTTATTGTCGATATTCTTCTTGCAGCCGCCTAGCAGCGCCGCAGTCAGGCCGAGAACAATGGCCGGCAGGGTTGAACGATTCACCACTCGATTATATCGAGGTATGGCTGCGCGTGACGACAGCAGTTGCTACAATGCGCCTTAACTCACCGGGTTGAGCGGGTCATTTTTCCCAAGAATGATATGAGGCCCCGATTCCTTCAGACCGGAGATCTGCTCACACTCTTCGGCCGGCTTGCGATCGCAATTCTTCTGGCCCTGACCATTTGGCACGTGACCCGCATGCTCCGGCCGAGCCTGAGTCTGCCGTGGTTCACCAGCTCGGACGAAAACGTTCTCGTGGGCGAAGTGATCCGATTCAGCGGTCTGGATTTTCGCCAGGGTTTCTTCGACATGCCGGGTACGCCTCTGATGCTGCTGGGGGCCTTTGAGTGGCGTCTCTATTACGTTCTCGCAAGCCTCGCGCATAGCACCGGCGACAGTCTCAACGTTTTCACGTTCCAACACCTGCAACGCCTCTTCAGCATGCTGCGCGTGGAGAGCCTGGTATTTTTCATACTCTCCGCCCTTCTGCTTTTTCGAATTGTGTATAAGGCTGCGAACGAATATGCGGGCGCGGCGGCCGCCCTGCTTCTTTTGATGAATGCCGCCTACCTGGGTACGGTGCCCCTGTTGCGCGTAGAGCCCATCGCCATGTGTTTCATGCTGGCGGCCATCCTGGTGTTGACGGAATTCAAGTCGCCAGTGAGCAGCTTCTGGGCCGGTGTGTTGTGCGGGATAGGAGCAGCTTGCCGTTTGCACTCCATCACGGCCTCGTTACCGCTGCTGGTTCTGCTCCTGATTTTCGGCGCGCGGACATCGGGGAAAGAATATTCCCGTGCCTTCGCGCGCGTCGCCGCCTGGCTGGCCGCGGGCGCACTGCTGGGATCCTTGCTGGCTTTGTATTGGTTCGGTTTTCGCCACACCGCGCTCAAAGCAGCCTTCCCACTCGCTTGCGCATTGCTGGCGAAGGCCAGCCTGGCAGCGGCCATTTGTATCGGCGCGCTCGGCGGCGCTTGTCTTTTCTCCAAAACGCGCCCGCACGTACTGAGAATCGTAACTCCCGACGTTGTTCGCCTGCTGTCCGGCGTCGCGCTCGGCCTGCTGTTCGGAATGCCGACCGCGGTGCGGCGCTATGACGCAATTCTGGACAGCATTAATTTTTATGTCAGCGGCAGGTACTCGGACCCGGTGGTGGCTCACCTGCCTTGGTCCGGGCAGGTGACGTCGCTGTTCCGCTTTTACTCCCCGCTGATTTTCCCCGATATCGCGACCCTGATTCTTTTTGCGGCCGGAACCGGTTTGATCCTGATGCTCCCGCGCTTCCGGCCCTTGGCGCCTTACTGGATCGTGGCCGGCGCCTTCTTCGTCTCGAAGCCACTGGATTTGGTTCGTGCCGCCCATCATGTGGCATTGTGGACTCCCTTCTACGCGATGGTGTGCGCAGTGCCGTTCGCCGCCCTGGCAGATCTGCGCACCGGCGAAAACGGCCTCGCCAGGTATGTGGTCATCCCGGCCGCCATTCTGGCCCTGGTTGGGTTGCGATTCGAATTGCCGGACGCGCCGGACAACCTCAGAGCCACGATGGCGGACCACATGGAGCGCACCCGCAATGTCAAGTTCGCTGACGACTGGATCGCGGGCCAGAAACCAAAAGACACCACCGTCATGGTCGCTTTCTCCTGTTTTGATTCCGAGATCTTTTATGGCTGGTTTCGCGGCTCCGGAGTGAAAGTGCCTCCGCTGGACGAGGCCGGGCCGCTACAACAGGTGTGGTGGGGCAATCAATCGGCTCTGAAGGGCCGCACCGGACTGGCCTGCCTATCCAAGCAGGACTTGCCTGCCATGAAAGATCGGGATCTGCGGGAGCGCGGTGAAGGACTGGACCCGCTGCGCGATCCGCGCTTTCACCTCCTCCAGTCCTTCGGGCAAGGTCTGAACCAGATCGATGTTCTTCGATTCGATTTCCGATGACATTCGAGCCGGAGGCGCTATAATCGCGGCGGTGAAGCTGGCTTCGCGGACTGCGGGTTCTCTACTGGCGCTGGCCGCGACGACGTCCGCGCGCCTGGCTGCCCAGTCGGCGGGATCACACTACGAATACACTTTGCCGCCCGACAAATTGCAGAAGGCCATCGAATACGCGCATGCGCGATACTGGCTGCATTTTGCGGACTCGATCTGGGGCATCGTGGTGCTCGCTGCGATCTTGGCCCTAGGCCTTTCGGGCAAATTTCGCGATTGGGCCGAGACGGCCTCGCGGCGGCGGATCGTCCAGGCTGTAATCTTCGTGGCGCTGTTCGGCCTGACCAACGATCTGCTGATTCTTCCCCTCGGAATGTACGGCCAGCATCTGGAGCTGAAGTTCGAGCAATCCATCCAGTCCTGGCCCTCCTGGTTCTGGGACTGGACCAAGTTCGAGCTGCTCGAGTTCGTGGTCGCGGCGTTCCTGGCGCTCGTCCTGTACGCCGTGATTCGCCGCAGCCCCAAGCGCTGGTGGCTTTATTTCTGGCTGGCCACGCTCCCGATGCTGTTTGTGGGCATGATTGTTGAGCCGGTGCTCATCGAGCCGCTGTTCTACCAATTCCAGCCGCTGGCGGCGAAGCACCCGGCGCTGGTGGATGCACTGGAGCAAGTGGTCGCGCGCGCCGGACTGGCCATTCCGCCCAACCGCATGTTCGAGATGAAGGCCAGCGAGAAGACCAACTCGCTCAACGCCTACGTTTCAGGCCTGGGAGCTTCGAAACGCCTGGTGGTGTGGGACACAACTATCGACAAACTGACCACGCCCGAGGTTGTGTCCGTCTTTGGCCATGAAATGGGGCACTATGTGCTCGGGCACGTGCGCAATACTCTGATCTTCACTTCCGTGCTGCTGCTAGTACTGTTGTTCTTCGGATATCAGGCGCTGCACTGGATGCTTCGCCGCTGGGGCGCACGCTGGCGCATTCGCGATGCAGCGGATTGGGCCTCACTTCCGGCGCTGCTGCTGCTGGTCGCCATCTTCAGCTTTCTTACTGAACCATTGGTCAACACTTACAGCAGAAACCAGGAGCATCAAGCCGACGTGTATGGTCTTGAAGTAACCCACGGCATCATCCCCGACTCGCGCGCCGTAGCGGTGCACTCGTTTCAGGTCATGGGCGAAGTGGATCTGGATGAGCCCAATCCGAATCGCTTCATAGAGTTTTGGATGTACACGCATCCTTCCACTTCCGAGCGCATCGTGTTCGCCGAAAACTACGACCCCTGGAAAGACGGTACGGAGCGCTACGTAAAGTAGCTGAGCCGCCTAAGCGCGGCACACTAGCCCCAAAGTAGTAAGGCACCTGTATCCATCGGGCGCACGTTTTTCCCTTTATTTTCGGGCCTTCGCCGGAGGGATTTAAACGGCGCGGGACCGTAGCATCGGGATGGTGGGTCCCGTCCTGATTTTTTTCGCAGCCCTTACGATTGGCCAAGGCGAGACGCCTGTCCGTTCCGGTTGCGAAGCGAGCGACCGTGTGGTCACCAATCTTCCGGCCGGAACGCCGGTGGAGATTCGCTTTCGCCTGGCGGATGGATCGGATTGCATCAAGATTGCGGCCAAGAATGGGTCGAGCGAGATTGTCGGCTACGTGTCCAGTTCCGCTCTAGCGGGGTTGGATGCGTTTGAGAAAGAGCGCTCGTCGGCGCCGGCGACAACCTCGGTTTCCGCCGCCCCAACGCCGGTTGCCGATCGGGTAAAGACCACGCAGCGGGGCCGCGATCCGGAAATCGAGCGAGCGCGCGATCTGCTCTCCGCCAATCAGCCCCAGCAAGCCATGGAGATTCTGGAACCGGCGGTGCAACGCTACCGGAACAATGCCAACGTGCTGCTGCTGGCGGGGCTGGCGGCTTATCGGATGGACGAGCTGGATACTGCCATCGGATATTGGAAACAGTCTCTGGATCTTACGCCGAACCCGAGCCTGGAAGGCATCTACGAGCGCGTGAAGCGGGAGGCCGCGGCCGACCCGGCCAGCGAGCGGCTGATTGGCATGCACATCGCGCTGCGTTATGAGCGCCAGGCGGTTCCGGTGGATGCGGCGCGCGCGATCCTGGATTCTTTGGATAACGAGTACAGCCGCATTTCGGCTCAGCTAGGGTGTTCTTCCGGCGAGCGAATCGTGGCCATCGTGCTGGATCGCGCCACATATCTGCGCAGCACGGGCGCGGCGGAATGGAGCGGCGGCTGGTATGACGGGCGCATCCACATCGCGTGGACTGGCGAGAAAACCGTGGGCGCCGCGATGCGTCGCGGGCTGGCGCACGAGCTGGTGCACGCTTGCCTCACCAGCATCCCTTCGGGCGAGGCCCCCTGGCCGGCTTGGCTGCAGGAAGGTTTGGCGCAGAAGCTTTCGGGCGACAAGCTGGAGCCGGCGGTGCGGGAACAGTTGCAGCAGCTCGCGCATGCGCATCAAGTGCCGCGCCTGGAAGAGCTGCATCCGGACTGGTCGCGCATGAACGCCGAGGAAGCGCGCCGCGCCTACAACGTTTCCCTCGCCGCCGCCGATGCCCTGTATGAGAACTATTCGGGCGATGGATTGCGCAACATCCTGCGGAATCCGGAAAATCTAGGCCAGGTAACCGACGAGCTGGACAAGAAGCTCGGCTTCTAAGGTCTGGTGGCGCACGCACTCATGCGTGCCGCGCTCACACTCGTGTGAGCGCCGTGGTGGTAGTGGTAGGTTGCTATCCTGATACTTACAGGATTCTTCCCATGCCGTTCTCTTCCATCCCGGACGCCATTGAGGAATTTCGGGCCGGCCGGATGCTGGTCATCGTCGACGACGAAGACCGAGAGAACGAGGGCGATCTGACCATCGCGGCCGAAAAAATCACGCCCGATGTCATCAACTTCATGGCCAAGCATGCGCGCGGGCTGATCTGCCTGTCGCTGGCGGAAGACATTTGCGACGCCTTGAATTTGCCGCAGATGTCGGCGCGCAACACCTCGCGATTCGGTACGGCCTTCTGCGAATCGATCGAAGCGGCCGAAGGCGTGACCACCGGAATTTCAGCGGCCGATCGCGCCCGCACCATCCAGGTCGCCATCGACCCGAAGAGCACGCCCCGGGACTTGGCTCGCCCCGGCCACGTGTTTCCGCTGCGCGCGCGAGAGGGCGGCGTGCTGGTCCGCACCGGGCAAACCGAAGCGGTGGTCGATCTGGCGCGGCTGGCCGGATTGCGGCCCGGCGGCGTGATCTGCGAGATCATGAACGACGACGGATCCATGGCGCGCGTGCCGCAGCTTAAGGAATTCTGCCAGCGCCACGGCCTGCGCATGATTTCAGTCGCCGACCTCATCCGTTACCGGCTGCAAACAGAGCATCTGGTGCAGCGCCAGTCCGAATCCTGCCTGCGCACCGAGTTCGGCGATTTCAAGACCATCGTTTATTCCGCCACCATCGTTCCCGAGCGGAACCAGATGCCCGAGAGGCATCTGGCGCTGGTGCACGGCGAGCTGAGCGGGCGCGAGAACGTGCTGGTGCGCATGCATTCGCACTGCATCTACGGAGATGTGTTCGGTTCCACTGCCTGCGACTGTCATCGCGTGGTTCGCAGCTCGCTGCAGCGCATCGCCGAGGAGGGCGCCGGCGTGTTGGTTTATCTCCACCAGACCGGGCCGGGTTTTCGCGATCATGCCAACTCCGCCACGCCGGACGGCCAGCGCCGGCTCCAGCACGAAAGCGGAATCGGCGCGCAGATTTTGAGCGACCTTGGCCTGCACACCATCCGGCTGTTAACCAATCATCCGCGCAAGGTGGTGGGTTTGGACGCGTACGGAATCGAGATTGTCGAGCAAGTTCCGGTTTAGATATGTGTGGCGCACGCACTCCTGCGTGCCGTGTCGGCAATCATGCCGACACCTTGCCTTCCATTCGACCGCCAGCGTTCACAGGAGTGTGAACGCGGCACGCAGGAGTGCGTGCGCCACAAGGTCGGAACTTCCAGCATGCTACGCTCGTAGAGTCAGACAAGAGGTTTTATGACGAAGCCACGCCTTTTCCTGCCGATTCTGACCGTCTTGCTGGTCCCGGCCACGCTGTGCGCCGCCGACGCCGGCCTGCTGCGGCTGGTGATGCCGGACGCCAAAGTGATCGCGGGTTTGCAAGTGGACCGCACACGCGACTCCGCGTTCGGACAGTTCGTGCTCTCTCACATGCAACTCAGCGACGCGAGCTTCCAGAAACTGATTGCCGAGACGGGCTTCGATCCGCGGCGCGATGTGACCGAGCTCATGATAGCGTCGAATTGGGAATCCAGCTCGCCCGAGAGCCGCTGGCTGGTGCTGGCCAAAGGCGCCTTCGACCTCCAGAAGATCCAGACCGCGGCGCAAGCTAACGGCGCGGCAACCACCAATTTTCAAGGAGCGGCCATCTATTCTTACTCGGGAAGCACGGGGCCGGATTCCGACAGCGCCATCACATTTCTGGACGCTTCCAGCGCCGTGATGGGCGACATGACTTCAGTTAAGGCCGCGCTCACGCGGCAGCGCAGCAGCGCGCCAGCCTCGAGCGACCTGCTGAAGAAAGTGGGCCCCATCAGCGCCAAGAACGATTTCTGGTTCGTCACCCTGGTGCCGCTCTCCGAGTTTGCCGCCGCCATGCCCAATCAGAATTTGAGCAGCGCCATGCAGGGCAACGTGCTCAACGGCATCAATCAAGCCAGCGGCGGCATCCGCTTCGGCGACACGGTAACCATCTCGGCCGAAGCCATCACCCGATCCGATAAAGACGCACAGGCCCTGGTGGACGTGGTGAAGTTTGTCGCCAGCATGCTGCAGCTCAACCGCCAGGACAATGCGACCGCCGGACAAGTGTCCAGCCTGCTCGATACGTTGGACACCAAGACCACCGGCAATGTCATGAGCATGTCGCTGGCGATTCCCGTGCAGCAACTGGAGCAATTGTTCCAGAACCTGCAGAGCCCACCCCGCCCGGCCGCCAAGAAAGCCGCGCCGCAAGTCAATTAGCGGCCGGCACGAAGCGGAAAATTTCGAACGCTGGGCTGCCATGCGTGTCTGAAATCACTCGCAGCATTTGCTTTTGAAAACCGGCTGTAGCGGCGGCTTTCATGACGCCGTCGTTCACCTGGTTCAGCTCGCGATAGGGCAGCGTGTGGCCCACCCACAGGCCGCGCTCCAGTCTTTGGCGATCGCGCTCCCGCTCGGACTCGCTCTCCGCGGGTGAGAGAAAGCCTTCATCCGCGAAGGCCAGCGGCAGCTTGTTGCGCTGGAGAAGCACCAGCGAATTGACGATTCCCCAGTCGGCCACGACGATCTCGGAGGCTCGCGTCTGGCCCAGGTCGTCCGAAAGAGCGTAGATCGCGTCGGTCCAACTGCGCGGCGAGCCGTAGCGCGCGAAAAGGTAAAGGTGCTGGTTCGTGACGAGCAGATTCACGCCGGCCAGATACACCACCGCGACGGCGGCCAGCACGGCCCCACCGCGCCCCCAGCGCAACGCAGCTTCCGAGAATGCCACCGCCAGAAAAAGATAAGCCAGCGGCCACAGCAGCACCACATGATGCGCGGATGCACCCGCATCTTTTGTGATGGCCATCTGCAACCAGGCGATCGCCAGTGCCAGCCAGAAAAACAGCAGCTTCTTGCGCGCTGCACTTCGCCACAGCAGCGCAGTTAGGATCACGGCCGCTACAAAGGCCCACTCCATAAGGTTCTTGGGATGGTCGCCGAAGACCGAATGCAGACTGTATGACAAACGTTCGACCAGATTCCGGGCCTCCCGCGGCGCGCCCGCCTGCCCCGGCAGGCTGGCAATATAACCGAGCACCGCGCTGCCGTCCCAGGCGCCCCGCAGCGACCGGAATTTACTCCCGAACTCATCGAACCGAAACGACGAGTTGGAACGCAACGTGGGCCATCCGGATGCCACGTTATAGGTAATCAACGGCAGCGCCCCCACCACCAGCCCGGCGGCGGCCAGCGAGATGTTTCGGCCGGTCAGCCGCGCCCGCACCTCCCCGGGAAACACGATCAGCGCTGCCACCGCCAGGCCGCTCAGGTTCCAGAGAAACAGCGCCTTGTCCCAAAGGCCGAGTCCCAGGCAGAAGCACCCCCAGAATAATGCGGACGCCTCCGCGCGCAGCGCAAATCGCGCAATCAGCAGCAGCCCGGCGATGAGCAGCAGATGCTGCAAGACCACCGGACCCCAATCAAAGCAGGCCGTGACCAGAAACATGGTGTCCGTCGCCAGCAGCAATCCACCCATCCAGGCGGCGCGGCTGTCCTGGATCTCATAGAGCAGCTCGACCAACAACCAGACACTGGCCGCCCCCAGTAGTAGTACGGGCAACCGCACCGTCCAGCACGAGGGAGGAAACACGTGCAGCAGCCCGGCGTACAGCCAACTTTTCAGCGCCCCGAGGTAACTCATCAGCATCACCGGGATGCGATCGTGGAAAACCAGGAAGACTGAGCTGCCCGGAACCCGATAGTCGGCTGGAGCGAAGATCACTTCATCGTTTTGGAGACCGGGATAGGGCAGAATCACGCACCCTGAGAAAAAAAAGATGAGAGCGCTGAAGCAGCCAAGCCACCTAGGGTGTTTGAATTTGGGTGACGACATGGTTAAGCGATGGTACTTTTCGCGGCAGGATTTACAAGGACAACAGTATATCCTGGTCCGAGTCGAAGGCAGCAATTTTCGTCTCCCGGAGCATAAACGTTTTCTAGGATCGGGACGATAAGAAGCAGGACTAGGGGTTTGGATGGAGCTCGGATATCAGGCTCGGGAAGGCCGGCGCAGAAAAATTTTTGGGTGGTACTTGAATTGCTGAGCGGATGTGGTATGATTTTTGGAGCTAGACTGCTGACCTCTCTGGCCGACGGGCGCTGCCGCCGGTCGCTAAACTTCAGAGTTCATTATAGTTCAGTCATCTTTTCGAACGCTTTGAACCTTTCTGAAGGCTCGCGCGTCTAAACGTGTTGATGAGGGTAGCAGAACAGAATTAGGAGAGCTAAGCTTATGACGAAGACCGAGTTAAACAAATTTAAAGAAGTCCTGGAAAACAAACAGGCGGAACTGGCCCAAGTGTTGCGAAATCGCGAAGGCATCACCATCGAGAAGAGCCCTGATGCCCTGGACGAGGTTCAAAACGCCGCGGAACGCGAACTAGCCATTCGAAATTTGGACCGCGAATCCAACCTGCTGCGCAATGTCCGCGCGGCCCTGCACCGGATCGACGAAGGCACTTTTGGCATTTGCCTGCACTGCGAAGAAGATATCAGCATCAAGCGGCTGCACGCGGTGCCCTGGGCGTCCTATTGCATCCAGTGTCAGGAAATCGCTGATAAGAATCAGGAAGACGGTACGGAGAGCCTCGACGATATGCTCGTCAACGCGGCTTAACCCCCACCCGGTCTTCGCACAAAGGGCGCGAGAGAATCTCGCGCCCTTCGTGTTTCCTGGCCGCTACTCAGGTCCTTCCGATCGAATCCGAATCGCGCTCAACATCCTTCCGGCCGCATCGCCGTCTCGCCGGTAGGAATGGAACCAGTCGCGTAAACAACGGGTACATAAGCCGCTTGAGTCGATTTGTCCCGCGCTGCCGCCATTTCGTCTCAACTGCCGAATGGTCGCCTCAGCCAGGTCGATTCGGGCCCTGCCCTTCAGATCCTGACGCTCCGGAAACAGGCCGGAAAACTGTTCGCCGACCTCCGGCCCAACCTCATAACAACAGGCCCCGATGGCAGGCCCGATGGCGAACACCAGGTCCTCTGAACGGCTGCCAAATTGATCCGACATCGCCTGGATTGTCTCCACCAGGATTTGCTGGACTGTCCCGCGCCAGCCGGCATGGACAGCCGCGATAGCCCGGTTTTCAGGATCGGCGATCAAGATGGGTAAGCAATCGGCGGTGCGAATCGCCAAAGTGAGACCGGGAGTGTTGGAAATCAGCGCGTCTGCCTGGCCCAGGTCGCCCGCGCGATCAACCCGAATCACCTTGCTCGAGTGAATCTGGCGCACGATGGCCAAGTTCTCGCCAGGAGGCCAGGTCCGGCTGTGGCGGGTACCAAAGCCGTGTTCCAGCCACCGGAACTGTTCCAGAATGTCGGCCCGATACACTTGACCAGGATCCAGGCGAAACAACCCTCATTGTAGCGCTGTGTTTCGGAGCTTCCCGGCAATGTTGCAGGAGGCGAGCCGGTGCTCAGCGGACGGCCAAAACCGGCGTACAGTATTGCTCGACCGTCTGAACCAAATCCTTAGTCCGGACTGGCTTGGCAAGAAATCCTTGCATCCCGTATTGCCGGCAGCGCTGCTGATAATCCTCAGAGCAATTGGCGGTCAATGCCACGATCGGCGTCTGGACGTAAGCGGGCATTTGATGTAAGCGTTCAGCCGTCTGGAAGCCGTCTAGACCGGGCATTTGCAAGTCCAGCAGGACGAGGTCGAAGGTGGCGCGAGAAGCGGCTTCGAGCGCCGCTAGTCCGTCACCGGCGCACTGCACCTCATAGCCGCGGCGCCCGAGCGCGTGGCTCGCTATGGTTAGAGCGATGGAGTTGTCATCCACGACCAGAATGCGCCCGCGAGTTTTTTCCGCTTCCGGCTCCCGTCTGGGGGTCTCAGAAGGAAGCCGCAATGGTATTTCCACCGAAAACGTGCTTCCCAGCCCCAGTTCGCTTTCGACCGAGATGGAGCCGTTCATCAAAGTGATCAGCCGATGGGAAACCGCCAGGCCCAGGCCGAGACCACTATGCTCGCCAAGCGCGTCGTTATGCAGCCTCTGAAAGCCCTCGAAAATCGAGCGCACTCGATCCGGGGCGATTCCGATTCCAGTGTCCCGCACCGCGATATTGAGCGAGAGGTTCCTGGGATCGGCCCGATCGGCGAACGCCGCCAGCTCCACCTCGCCCCTCAAGGTGAACTTGATGGCGTTGCTCAGCAGATTAACCAACAGTTGCCGCAGACGAACTGCATCGCCCACCGCTGCCTCAGGCAGCTTCGGATCCAAGGTCCGTATCAACTTCAAACCCTTGGATTCGGCCTTAGGCGAAAATTCCGCCGTAATGCCCTCTAGAGTCTCGCGCAGGGGAAATTCGGTCTCTTCGACGCGCACGTGATCGGCGGAAAGCGCGGAGTATTCCAGAGCGCTGTTGAGGATCTGAAGCAGGTTTTCCGCGCACAGGCGGGCAGAATCGACGTACTCTTTTTGGTCGGCCGTGAGCCGCGTTTCGAGCAGCAGATCCGTCATCCCCAGGATGCCGCTCAGCGGGGTCCGAATCTCATGATTCAGGCCCGCCAAGAACTGGCGCTTCATTACGCTAAGATCATCGCTCTTGGACAAGGTTCCAGTCCCAATTCATCACATCGGCACAATTGGCGGCCTGCTTTAATCCGCAGTGACCGTAGTTCCCCCGGTGCTAGAAGGTGTATCCGATTGCGGCCTGATAGGTTCGCGGCGCAACGAAATGGGTGCCGCTGAAGGTGGACAAGAAGTTGTACAGCGCCACCGTGTTGGTCAGATTCTCCACCGTGAACCGCAGCGTGATGCGCCCGTCTTTCTCGCTGTGCAGCAGGTTGTCAGTGCCGATGCCGGCGTTGAACAAGTTGCGCGCCTTAACGCGATCCGGGTTGTGGTCGTCATTTTCGGTGCCCGTCTGCGGCAGCGTCAGCAAGGTCGATTTGCCAACGCCGTTGCAGGTGGCGATAGGAACGCTATAGGTCGCGAACACACCGTTGCAGGAAAACCCGATGTCGGCCTGCTGGGCAGGGGTCAAAGTGAGCGCCGCCGCCACGTCCGGCACTCCGCTTACCACCATTCCGCTGTCGTAACGCCACGTAAAGTCGATCCACTCGGCGTTCTTCGGCCGCTGGTAGCGGAACACCACGTTCTGCTGATAGGCCTGATCGTGATCGATGCGAAACACATTGGTCGGGAATCCGCCCAACGGAATCAATCCGCCCACTTCCGGCGGGAAATACCGCGCGCGCGTGTGCCCCAGCGTCATGTAGGCCTGAAATCCATGCAGGTTGATGGTGCTGATGCGCCCAGTCACTCCATCCACTTTGGAATTGTGCCAGGCGATCGGAAACGTGATGGGTGTGTTGAAGAACACGCTGAAATCGTATGCGTTGTGCGTGTATTTCCAGAAATAATCCGCATCCACGATAAACCAGCCATGCACTCCCTGCTGAAGTCCGGCGTCGAATTCGTTGCGATTCCCCGGCTTGAGGCCCGCCGACTGCGAGCCGAAAACGTTCGTCGCCAGTCCCCCACCGCCGGTTCCGCTCGACAGGATCAGGTTCTCGTTGTAGGGCGTTTCAAACGTGCGAGCGTAGGAGGCGCGGATCACCGTATCCTTCAAGAGCTGATAGGAAGTACCTAAGCGCGGCTGCACCCCGTTCTCCGAAGTCAGCCCGTTGTACTGATCGTCTCGCAGCCCTGCATTCAAGGTCAGCTTGCCGAGATGAATCTCGTCCGTGATATAGAAGCTATATTCTTCGATGTTGTGGGCGCCATGGAAATTGAATAACGACCCGCCGCGCGTGAGATCGTACGGCACGATTCCAGACAGCAGATTCGGGTTGGCCGAGTAGCTCGGGTTAATGCTCGAACAGGCACCGGGATTGGTCACGCCAGGCAGCAACAGAGCGTTCCCGGCCGCGTTCAGACACACTGGATTGTAAGCCGCATCTGTTATGCCGAATCGAAAGGCCTCGTCCAAACGCCACTGCTGGATCTGAACTCCGGCCTTAATGTTATGCCGGCCTCGTGAATGCGCGATGTCGGCCTTAACACCCAGATTAGTCAGGAAGCGGGTCTGGGACGCGGTCACCGGCGTATCCGCGAAAGGATCGCGGCTGGCGTAGTAGTTGGCCTGATCCCGCCGCACGAAAGGGTTCACCGTCAGCAATGTGTGGGCGCTGAAAGTGTGTTGATAACCCGGCGCGATGTTCCACGTCAGCACCCGCTGCTTTTGATCCTGAGACAGCTGGTCGAAACTGTTCGGCACTTGAAACCAGTTGCGCACTGCGAACAGATCGAAATGTACGACATCCAGCGGAGTGGGCTGCCAATCCACCCGATCGAAGATGCTCTCGTTGTTGCCGGTGTCATGGATGGGCAGGAACTCCGGCGTGTCCAGGAACCGGCCCGATCGAACCCCATTCACCGAGAGAAAATTCCCAAAAGTCGGCGTTCCGAACGCCAGCGTAGCGTCCTCCGACCAGGTTCCGAACGAGCCCCAGGAGGATTCCAAGCTTCCGGATGGCTTGGTAGCCCCCAAGCCCGAGCGAGTCGTGGCGTTTACCACCAGGCTGGTTTTGTCGCCGTACTCGGCGTTCACCGCGCCGGTAACCAGCTGCATATTCTGAAGCGCGTTGAGGGGGACCTGCGTGGAGAACGTTTTGCTCTGCTGGTCGGTGATCGGCTGGCCGTCGATCATATAACTGGTGTCAGCGTGATCGCCCACCGGATGAAAAAAACCGTTGGCATCCGCGGCCACCGCGCCGGTGCTGTAAGTGATGGCCTGGTTCAAACCCCCGCCGGGATCGAAGCTCGGCAGTTTCATGAAGGCGCTGCGGTCGACGTCCTGGTGAGTGGACGTATCGGTTTCCACCTGCGCGCCCGCGGCTTCCACCGTGACCGTCGTAGCTTCGGCGGCCAACTTCATTGAGACGTTCACGGCGATCGGCAACGTGCTGCGGACATCCACATGCTGCGAGGCGGAAGCAAAGCCGGCCATCGTGACGCTCAACTGATATTCGTTCATGGGTACGTTGCTGAAGCGGAACGCCCCGGAGGTATCGGTAGTGGCCATTTGCTGGAATCCGGTGACTGGGTTGACCAGGCGGATTTCCGCACCCACGATGACCGCCCCGGAAGGGTCGGTCACGCTGCCCTGAACTGTTCCGCTGCTAATGGATTGTGCGCTGCCGGGAACGACGATCGCTGCAAGACACAATAAGAGTGCCCCGAACCTCATGTGTCCATTATCAGATGCCGGGCCTTGGCGGCTCAGATTGTTCTCATCGGCGGGCCAATATGAGGGATGAGCGGCTTCATAACGACAGTGAACGGTCCAAGCTGGTTCGAATCGGAAGAACGTGGCGCGAGGTGATCGTGCCAGCGGCCTCCTTCGCAATGCCGAATCGTGCCGTGAAATGAAACGCGCTGCCTCGGCCGGGCTGGCTCTCGAGCCAGATCCGCCCACCCAGCATCTCCACCAGGCGGCGCGAGATAGTCAGGCCCAAGCCAGTGCCTCCGAAATTCCGGGTGGTTGAGCTTTCCGCCTGCGCGAAGGCCGAAAAGATCGCCTGTTGTTTGTCCGGTGGAATGCCGATGCCCGTGTCTCGAACGGTAAATCGCAGCAGCCCGGCCTGATCGCCTTGCGGCTCCGCCTGGACAGACACGCTCACCTCACCCGAGCTGGTGAACTTGATGGCATTTCCAACCAGGTTGAGGATGACCTGCCGCAAGCGAGTGGGATCGCCTGAGAGTTGATCGTTAACTTTCGAGTCGACGTGCCAATCGAGACGCAGGCCCTTTTGCCGTGCCCGCACCGTGGGCGCCTTGAGCGTCTGCGCCAGGCTCTCGCGCAGGCTGAAATTCACTGTCTCCAGAGCCAGCTTCCCCGCTTCGATTTTCGAAAGGTCCAGGATGTCGTTAATGAGCGAAAGCAGTCCGCCCGCCGATTCTTTCGCCGTTTCGATGTAATCCCGCTGTTCGGCGTCCAGCTGGGTGTCCAACGCCAGGTCCAGCATGCCCAGCACGCCGTTCATGGGCGTGCGAATTTCGTGACTCATGTTCGCCAGAAACTCACTCTTAGCCCGGTTGGCTTCTTGCGCGGCTTCCTGCGCGAGCCGGCGTTCGGCCGTTTCTTCCTCCAGCTTTCGATTCACTCTTCGCAACGTTTCGCGCTGCAGATGCGCTTTTAGAGCCAGATGCACTACAATGCCGAAGAAAACAGCGCTCGACAGACTTCCGAGCAAGGTCACATTCGATAGCCAGTGCAGGGTCGTGGCATGGTTCGCGGCCCAATAGGCGTGCCACAGCGCCAGTCGAATCACCGTGATCAGCAGGGTTGACCCGATGGGGAGCCAGATCGGCTCCCGAATACCCGGCTGCGTCATGCTCCAGCCGGTGACGGTAATGGCAATACCCAACGCGAGAAATGCGGCTGCCGTTTGAAAGCCTACCTGATGTAACTTGTTCCAATCCAGCCCAGCGCCCTTCACCGTAAGCAGACTGATTCCGCTGGCGGCGGCAATACCCACCAGCAGCAAGCCGGTGCTTCCTAATACCGTGGACCCGTGAGCGGCCAGTTTGGTTTGCGCCAGCGCCAACCCACCCGCCACCACAAAGAAACATAGCGTCGCGATGGGCAGCATGGGATCTGAATCCAGGCTGTTGATCGCCACATAGGCCAACAAGGAAAAGCCCGACAGGATCACCGCGGCGGCCGAGCCCATCAGGACCCATTGTGGCCGTTTGCGCAGGATCCCCGCCAGCGCGAACAGGATCGAAACAAAGCTGGCGGCAATTCCGAACTGTATGGGCGCGATGTTCATGATTACGAGGCAGGCGGAGCTACGGCGATGGCTCGCGATAGGTACATGGCGCTAGGTGCGTTGTTCCCTTATCTATCGGCCTAGCCGGGGCGAATCATTATGGTTTGTCGCCGGCCGGTATGCCGGTGTAACCATGCTTAGCACCCTTAAAAATGGAAACCGATCGTTCCCGTAACGGTGCGCGGCGTCACATAGTGCGTGCCGCTGAAGGTGGAAAGGAAATTGTACAGCGCGTAATCATTCGTCAGGTTGATGACCGAGACCCGAGCGCTCCACTTGTAGCGATCGCCGTGGAAAATATTGTCGTCTCCGAATGCAATGTCGAATAGATGACGCTGCTGGATGCGCGGCGGATTATGGTCGTCATTTTCGGTTCCGGCGGCGGGAATTTTCACCAGGTTGGAGCCGTATTGTGCTGCCGGGCAGAGGCCATTCGGGCTGATCGGCATGGTCGGTGTGGCAAAGACGCTGCCGCAAAAGAGTCCAGCCTGGAACTGTTGGTCGGGCGTTAGCCCTGAAACGTCGACGGTCGTATCGTCGCCATTCGGACCATTGTTGCAGTTGCCTCCCGCGCAAGGGACTGGGCCAGCAACCAGGCCGCTGTCATAGCGCCAGTTAAAACTTATCCAAGGCAACCTCTCTTTGGGCTGGTACTGAAGATGAACGGTGGAGTTGAAAATCTCATCGTGGTCGATGCGAAACACGTTAGCACTGCCAAGGCTGCTCGGCGTAGTTCCGATCCCGCTCACCTGCGGCCCGAAAAAGCGCGCCGCCACGCTGGACATCACGGCGAAAGCAGTCAGGCCATGGTAGTTCGGCATGCTGGCGCGGATGGCATAGCCGGGGATCTTGGAACTGGCCCACTCGATGGGATATGTGATCGGCGTGTTGGCGAAAACGCTGAAGTCATACGCATTGTGCGTGTACTTCCAGATGTACTCAGCGTCGATTACCAGGAACCGTCCGAAAGCTTGCTCCAGACCGGCGTGGAACTCATTCCGAAGCCCGGGAGTAAGCGGCGAGGTCAGGCAAGGATAGCCCTGTGTGGCAGCCATCAGATCGTTAACCACCGCGTTGTTGCATCCCAGGCTGGCGAGAACCAGGTTTTCATTGAACGGGGTCTCCAAGGTGCGGGCATAAGAGGTTCGGATTACAGTACCGGTTCGCTTGATGTTATAGGCGATTCCGAGGCGCGGCTCTCCCTGCTTGGCTTTCGTGATGCCGTCGTAATAATCGAATCGCACACCGAGGTTGAACGTCCAGTTGTTCTTTGTGATCGTGTCCTGCACGTAAAATGCGAGCTCGCGGACGTTGGCGCGGCCTAAGAAACTATAAGGGCTAGCCTTCGACGTGGGGCAGCCATTCGAGCCCGGCAACGTGCCCGTCCTTGTCAAATCGATGCAGGCCAGCGAGGGGTCGTAGCCGGGATTTGCCTGTAGCATTCCGGTGCAATTGTTGGGATCCATCAGACTGGGGCTCGTATTCGGGCTCCCGTCCGCGTTAAGACAGACCGGATTGAAGGTCGGATCGACGACTCCGAAGGCGTCCTGCTCCGTGAGAATGGTGTCTTCGTAGGTAAGCCCGATTTTCAAGTTGTGAATGCCCTTCAAGTACGAGACCTCCGTGTGTGCGCCGAGATTGGTCAGCCGGCGATTCTGGCCGACGGTTGTGAGCTGCAAGCCTGGGATCAGGTCGGAGAAAGGGTCCGCGCTGGGATAGTAATTGAATTGATCCTGGCGCGCGAAGCCTCCCAAGGTGAATACAGTGTTGGGATTGATCAGATGCGTCCAAGTTGGAGCGATGTTGTATGTTCTGATTTTGGAACGCTGATCGGTCGGACCAACCACCTCGCCGTTTGGGCCGAGGCCGCCGTTATCGGCCACCAGTCCTGACCATGCATCCGCGGTCTGCGAGTCGAACGAATTGGGGGTCTGGAACCAGGACCGCGTGAACTGGAAATTCAGGCTGAGCGTGTCGGCGTCGGAAGGTTTCCAGTCGAAGCGATCGAAAAGGTTCTCCTCGTTGCCGTGATCGTGATAGACCTGAAACTCGGGTCCGTCGAGAAAGCGCCCGGTGTTCAGTCCGTTCACCGATATAAAATTGCCCCACTTGTCGCCTCCGTATCCGAGATTGGCGCCGCCGCTGGCGGTACCGAAGGTGCCGTACGATGTCGTGATGTCGCCGTGCGGCTGCTTTTGTCCTAAGCCCGAGCGCGTCGTCACCACGATCACCAGGCTGGTCTTGTCGCCATATTCAGCCGGAGGAGCGCCCTCGATTACTTCCATCGACTGCACGGCATCGGTCGGGATCTGATTGGAGAAGACCTTGCTTTGTTGATCGGTGATGGGCTGGCCATCCAGCGAAAAAGAGTTCTGCGCATGGTCACCTAGTCCATGAAAAAGGCCGTTCGAATCAGCACTCACGCCAGGCGAGGCCAGGGTTACCAGCGAGCTCAGCGAGGAGGACTGGCTTTCGAGCGGCAGCTTGTCGAACAGGCCGCGATCCACGTCCGTGTGCGTCGTAGGGTCATTCTCGAGTAAGTCCTGGGCCGCCTCTACCGTCACGGTTGTCGAGGCCGCACCGATCGGCAGATTCATCTTCACCTCGAGTGGGATTGCGGACCTCACGTCCACGTCTTGCGCCCCAGACTGGAAGCCGGACGCCGAAGCGGTGAGATGGTAGGGGTTGAACGGAACGTTGGGGAAACTGAAGTTCCCCTGCGTATCGGTTTTGGTGCTTTGGCTGTAGTGGGACACCGGATTCTGGATCCCGACTGTGGCCCCAGCGATCACCGCGCCCGATGGGTCTAGAACGGTCCCGTGAATGCTACCGCTCTGGGCGTAACAGATGCTCGAAGCGAACAACAAGGCAAGACACAAGCGCTCGGCTGAAGCGAGTTTCATCATCCTCCGATTGTGAGGTGGGGTTCAATTCATGCCTAACAGTATTTGATCGATGGCCGAGTCAATGACGCGAGCGGGACCCAGACAACCGCCAGCGGCCACCGCGATCACTGGTCCAGAAGCCGCCGGATGTTGTGCACCTGCCGCTTGCTGACCACCAGTTGCGCATCGTTACTGAGCGTGAGGATCCAGCGCCGGCTGGTCACCGGGCTGATCTTGCGCACGTGATTCACGTTAACCAGTGCGTTTCGATGCACGCGCTGGAAGGAGGAATTGCGAAGCCCCGCTTCCAGGGCGCGTAAGGGCTGGCTGGAGAGGAAACGGCGCTCCGCGGTCACCAGCCAAACCAGTTCGCGCTCCACCTGCACGGCCAGCACTTCGTCGATATCTAGCAGGAAGTAATCTCGCCCCGTGCGGCCCACCAATTTGCGAGGCGCAGGCGCTCCGCCACTCTCCGGCGCCGACGCCATCTTGGCGAGATTCTCGGCTACGTCCAGAGGCTTGTTCACCAATTTACGGGCTCGTTCCACTGCCTTCTTGAGCCGCGCGGCGCTTACCGGCTTAAGCAGGTAGTCGATCGCTCCGGACTCGAACGCATCGATGGCGTGCTCCTGATAAGCGGTCACGATGACCACTACCGGCAGACGCGAGCCGCTCAGGTTCCGTACCACTTCCAACCCGCCCATGAGCGGCATCTGAATGTCCAGGAACACCAGATCGGGCTCGAGTTCGCGGATCTTTCGCAATGCTTCCGCGCCGTTGGCGGCCTCGCCGACGATGGTCAACTCCGGCAACAGCTCGATTTCTTCCCGCAGGACCTTGCGGCCGATTTCCTCATCGTCGGCGATTAAGGTCTTCAGGACCCGGGCCATCCTTCATCGTTTACCCGGTGATCGAAAAGCACGGAGAGAAAAATCACCAGCGGGTTTCATACGTCGGCCAGTGGACCGTTCCTGGCCGCGAGCGGGTAACCGCCGGATCTCGGTCTTATGCCGCCCGCGCGCTCCGGCCGGCTGGCGAGACAAAGACGGAATCAGGCGAGCCGAATTAAGAATAAAGGTCATCTCCGAAGCGACATGAATGAATGCGGCCAGCAGCGGATTCAGCATGCCCATCGCAGCCAGACCGATCCCCACCGTGTCCACCGCCAGCGTGCCGTAGAAATTCGTCATGATGACGCGCCGGCATCGGCGGGCAATTCGCAGCGTTTCTACAAAATCCATCAAGTTGTTTCCGAGCAGCAGCACGTTAGCGCTTTGGCGTGCCACATCGGTTCCGGATCCCATGGCAACGCCCACGTTGGCTTTGGCCAGCGCCGGCGCATCGTTGACGCCGTCGCCCACCATCGCGATCACCTGCCCGGCTCCGCGCAGCACCGCAATGCGCTCCAGCTTCTGATGCGGCAGCAATTCGGCCACCACGTTGTCCACGCCTAATTTCGCCGCCACGGCATTCGCGGGTCCGATGGAATCTCCGGTCAGAAGCTCCACGCGCAATTTCATCTGCCGCAGCTCGCGCACCGCCGATGCCGCTTCCGGCCGCAGCTGATCTTCCGTACGGATGGAGCCGAGCAAGCGCCCGTTGCGCGCCACCAGGATGGTCCCGGCGTTGTCTCCCAATTGGGCCAATTGCGACGCGGGCACGCCTTTTTCGAGCAGCAGGCTTCGGCTACCCACCGCGATCACTCCACGCGGCGACGAGCTGAAAATTCCCTTGCCCGGCGAGTATTCGAAATGTTCCGGCTCGATCACCGGCAGCGAGCGGCGCGCGGCCTCTTTCAAGATAGCCTTCGCCAAAGGATGCTCGGAAGGCCGCTCGGCGATGGCGGCGGCTTCGATCACTTCCTCCTTGCTAATCCCAGGCACCGGGCAAATTTCTTCTACTTCCGGGTCGCCAAACGTCAGCGTTCCGGTCTTGTCGAGAATTACCGTGTCCACCTCGCTAAGCGTTTCCAGATACAAACCGCCCTTGATGATGGAGCCGCGGCGCGCCGCGCGTCCGATGGCGCCCAAAATGGCGAGCGGTGTTCCGGCGGCAATGCCGCAAGCGCCGGCGACGATAATCACCGAAATCGTGGAACGGATGTTGTGGGTGATCAGGAACGTGACCACCGCCGCGGCCATCGCGAAATACACCAGGTAGCCGGCCAGCCGATCGGCCGTCTTCTGCACTGGCGCGCGCGACTGCTCAGCCTGCTCCACGGCTTCCACAATCTTGCCGAAAACAGTATCGCGCCCGATCCTGGAAGCGCTGATATCGAGTGAGCCGGAAAGATTGGTCGTCCCGGCGAACACGTTCCCGCCCGCGATTTTCTCGGCTGGAGTGGATTCGCCGGTGATGCTGGCCTGGTCGACGAAGGAGTGCCCGCGCGTCACGCTTCCATCCACGGCGATCTCTTCGCCCGGCTTCACCACCACCGTATCGCCAGGTTCGATTTGCTGGATGGAAAGTTCCACCAGTTGGCCGCCTCTGCGAACCGTGGCGCGCTTGGGAAGCAGTTCGAGCAGGCTCTGAATGGCGCGCCGGCCGCGGTCCACCGTCATTTCCTCCAGCATCTCCGCCACCAGCACGAACAATAAAATGATCAGGCCGGTAAAGGCCTCGCGGATCGCGAACGCGGCCACCAGGGCGATGGACATGGAAAGCTCCATCGTCATCCGGCGCGCCAAAAGATTGGAGACGGCCTCTTCCCAAACCGGGTAGCCACCCACTAAGGCCGCGCCCAACGCGACCAGATCGAATCCCCGGAACTTGGGCCCGACGCGCCGGTCCAAGCAATCAGAGCCGCCGCTGCGACCAAGGCGACGCGCGCGTAATCGATCCACTCAAACGAATGTGCGGACTCCGCGTGCTCGGAATGCAGTGGCTCTGGAACTGTTTCGAGTACGGTACTGGCTGGAACTGGTTTCACGCCTGAGACTCCCGGCTGCCGGTGTACCTATCTTCAGTCTGCCACGCGCCAGAATAATCCGGAAAATCTCTGCAAGCCAGCGAAAGCTGACCGGCGAGCAAAGTTCTACCGCAGCCGGGGCGTCCAGGATGGCGAGCGGGATCGCCGCTACTTAACTTCGGCGGGCGTCGACGTAGCCGGGCCTTCGCCCAGGATCTCCAGCACCGCGTCTCCGTCTTTCGCGCCGTCGTAATGGATCTGCTTGCCGTAATGCGTCACGAAGCTGCCAGCTGGGATCGGCCACCGTGCTGTCGGGGTCATACTTGGTCCCCGTTCCCACCCACCAGGTTCCGGACAGCACCGTGATAAACCTGTCGTTGGGATGAAAGTGCGGACGGCTCATGTGATGCGCGATGCCACTTCGTCAGCACGATGTACAGTCCCGGCTTGCTGGGATCGCCGTACAAAATGGCCTGCTCTGAAACCTGAGGATTACCGGTCCACTTGATCTGGTCCGGCAACTTGATATTGATTGCCGCGGGATTCAAATCGCTCGCCTTCACCGCGCCGAGCCACGCGCACACTAAAACCGCACACGCAATTTGCAACCAGCGCCGGGGCGCTGAACGACGATCCATATCTTGCCTCCTAGTCGGGTCTTCCAGATTCACCCATGCTACAACCTTTTGCGCGCGGCAGGAAGAGCCGGGTTAACTCACCATTGCAAAATGCTGCGAATATTATGCGCCTGCCGTTTGCTGACGATCAGCTGCTGCCGGTTGGTCAGCGTCAGGAGCCAGCGCTGGCTGGTCATGGGGCTCATCTTGCGCACGTGATTCACATTCACGATCGCGTTCCGATGCACGCGCTGGAACTGCGATTTCTCGAGCCTGGCTTCGACCGTGCGCAGCGATTGGGCCGCCAGGAAGCGATTTTTGGCGGTGATGATCCACACTAGCTCGCCTTCGGCCTGAAACGCCAGCACATCATTCGGGTCCAGCAGAAAATATTCGGCGCCGCTCTTCCCCACGATGCGCCGGCCGCGCGATGCTTGCGCGCCCTCCGGCGTCGACGCGATCCTGGCGATATCCTCAGCCACGGCTTGGGGCCGGCTGTGCAGTTTCCGCGCCCGCTCGACGGCCTTCTCCAACCGCTCGTGCCGGATCGGCTTCAGCAGATAATCGATGGCGCCGGCCTCGAACGCTTGAATCGCGTGTTGGTCGAACGCCGTGACGATCACCACCACCGGCAGCGAACGTCCTTCTAGACTCCGGACCACCTCCAGCCCTCCCATCACCGGCATCTGCAGATCGAGGAAGACCAGATCAGGTTCGAGCTTGGCGATCTGTTGCAACGCTTCACGTCCGTCCGCGGCTTCTCCCACCACCGCGACATCCGGAAGAAGCTCCAGCTCTTCGCGCAGAATACGGCGCGCGATGGGCTCGTCATCGACAATGAGCGTCTTCATACCATGCGGCCTATTCCTTATGATACGAGTCCGGCAGCCGGCTACCGACGGAGGCCACTCAGAATTCAAGCCGCGCCTGGAACGCAATCATGCGCGGAGAACTGTCGCCGCCCAGTCCAACTCCCAGCAGTCCTGTGGGTGGTGAAGTGGTGTACGTCAGCGCGCCGAAACCCGTCTGCGTCGAGGGCCGGCCCGGCACTCCGGCGTAAGCCAGTACTGGAAGACCGAAATTGGGGTGATTGAACAAATTGAAAAACTGGCCCTCGATGCGGAGTTTCACGCGCTCCCCTAGCGAGAACCATTTCGTGAGATACAAGTCGCTCCAGGTGAAGTCCGGACCACGAAGCGCGTTGCGGCCAAGATTTCCGAACTGGCAAGTCGCTGGATTCTCGCTACGCAGGCGCCCGTGCTCGGATCCACGGTGGAAACGAACGCGTCGGGATTCAGCCATTGCAGCGTGCCCGGCTGCGTGACACCGGCGATCGGATTGTGGTCGTACAACGACACGCCAGGTACGACACTGGCGAATTGCGGGCCGCTGCCGTTGACAATGCCGTTTCCATTGGCCGAATAGGGCGTGCTCAGCACCGAAAACGGCAGTCCACTACGCCAGAAAAAGGACCCGGAGACCTGCCATCCGTTCAAAGCGACACCCAGCCGGCCACGCACTTTGATCGGGAGTTGGTAAGCATAGCTGGCGGTAACGTTGTGCCGCACATCGTAGTCGCACGGGCCGCGGTCGCGCTGCAGATCGCCCGGGATCGGCGACAAGATTCCTCCCGCGGCGAACGGCAGGAACCCACCGTTTGAAACGGTGTCAATGCAATGGCTCCAAGTGTAATTCGCTTGGAGTTGCAAACCATGCCCGAGGCGCTTCTCGGCGGTGGTTTGAAGCCCGTTGTAATGACTATTCGCGCCGGTGTTGAGTTGCGTCACGGCTCCGAATCTCGCATCCGCCGGCGCGCCGTAGGGAAAGGGCGCAAAGCAGCCCGGGCACACGGTTTGGTATCCGTTCACCTGTGTCGTGTACGGCTGGTTCACGGCGCGAGTCCCGACGTACTGGGCGCGCAGATTGATCGTATTCCCGATCTGTTGCTCCAGGCCGAAGCTCCACTGCATGAAATAGGGCGCGCGTAATTTTCCGTCCGGCACCGCCGTAATTGCCACGGGCTGGAGACAACTGTTCGGGTTCGACGACGAGGCGGCGCACGACAGTTGTCCCTGCGCGAAGCCCGATCGGAAAACCTGATTCGCGGTGACCGTCGCGTCGATCGCGCTGCCGGGAACGCCCGGAGCGATGGCCGTCCCTCCCACCGTGCCCAGCAGGCCGCCTTGAAAAGTCTCCGAGTATGGCGGATTGACGCCAACCAGATCCGCGATGCTTCCCGGCAGCAGGTCGCTAAAGAGACCGAACCCAGTCCGCAAGACCGTTTTCGGCGCGATCTGCCAGGCGATCGCCGTCCGGGGCTGCAAGATCGCGAGCGGCGTGGAATCGAAGATGTTTCCAAGACCAGTGCGCAGTGCCGCGCTCAGCGGCTGATTCGGATCGTGCGGAATCGAGCCAAAAGAGCCGGAAAGCCGCGCCACCGCATCGTGCGGGTTCAACGGATCGGAATTATCCGTCACGCGCAACCCAAAAGTCCAAGTCAATTTTGAAGTCACCCTCCAGGCGTCTTGCGCATAGAGATCCAGATTCAGAAAATTGTAGGGCTGCGAATTCGCCAGCGGAAACGTCTTCGACGCGGTGGATGCCACGCCATGGATGAACTGCGCTAGCGTCGTGTAAGTGACCAGCGGCACCACGCCTTCGCCGAAATCGTAATCATTCAGCCGCAAGATGCGTGTGTTGGTGCCGAAGCGAAGCTCGTGCGAGCCGCTAGTCCAAACCAGGTTGTCGTTGACAAAGAACCGGCTGGCGCGGCGCCCCTGCACCCAGGTGTTGTCAAATCCGCCCAGGGTTGTAAACGGCGCGTTCGCTCCGCTGCCCTGCAGCACGATCGGAAATGCAGCCAGCGTCTTCTGAAAATCAGACGGCCCGAACAGACTCTCGTACCACGAGAACGCCGGATTGAAGTAGTTCACCAGCTTCGCGGAAAAGATATGCGTGTAGCCGGCCGCGAAGGAATAGAGCGGCTGGGGCGAGAGCGCGTCAAACAGTGGGTTGATCGGGTCCGTGTAAGCCGCCTGCAACCCGGTGTCGGCCTGAAACCGAAACCATGTGGTGTTCTTGCTCGTTGATGTTGTAGTCGATCCGTCCGGTCTGGACCTGCTCGCGATCGTCGCTGGAGTGCGAGACGCTCTGGCGATTGGCGCAACCGTTGCCGTTCGGCGGCGCCCCGGCTACCGCGGCGCCGTCAGTGTTGAACGGGCAGCCTAAGACCGACAGCGGAGTTCCCGCGGTGTTTTGATACAAACCGAACAGCTTCTGGTAGAAGGGAACCATCTGAGGCGCCGCCGGGTAAACTGAGCCGGTCACGGCGTCCTTTCCGCCCAGCGGGAGTTGCTGCAAAACGTATTGCTGGAAGGCGAGCGATGGAACCGTAGTGGCCGACACAATCGGCAGCGCAATGCGCACCCATTCGCTGTCGAAAAAGAAGAACAGCTTGTCGCGTACGATCGGCCCGCCCAGGCTGCCTCCGAAATGGTTCACGGTGGAGCGCGGCTTGCGGCCGCCGGGAGTCGCGTTGCTGAAGAAATCCGCGGCGTTGAACCTCGATCCGTTCCAGAGCTCGTAGAGATTACCGTGCATCCTATTCGTCCCCGATTTCGTCACGTAATTGACCTGCGAAGCTCCATAGCGGCCTTGATCGACCGTATACGACAGCGTGTTCACGGTGACCTCCGCGATCGAGTTCAGGCCCAATACCAAGTTGGTCGAGAGGCCGCTGTTCAGATTGGTCAGCGGATCGTTGGTTTCTAGACCGTCCACGATATAGCCGTTCGCCAGCGACGGCAGTCCGTTGAACTGGACGTTGCCGTAACCGTTCGTGCCTCCGACAAAGTCGTTGCCGCTACCGGCCGTGTTCATCAACGCGCCTGGCGCGAACTGCAGCGGGTAAGTCATGTCGCCGCCCGGATTCGGCAGGTTCTCCAGCGCCGATGCGTTCAGCGTCGTGGCCGTGTTGGCATTTTCCGGATTGACGAGTTGCACATCGCCGCTCACCACCACCTCGGTTCTGGCGGACGCGAGTTTCAGAGCGAAGGTCACGGCCTGCGTTTGTCCCAGCGCCGCGAAGACCGCCTGACGGATCTGGGGCTCGAAGCCCGTTGCCTCGGCCCGGACGCTGTAGGGCCCGGGTTTCAACTGCGGGAAGTTGAAATGGCCGCCGGCATCGGTAAGAGCGCTGCGCTTGGAGCCCGTTTCCGTGCTGGTGATGCTCACCGCCGCCTTCTCGATCGAGGCTCCGGTAGGATCGGTCACGGTTCCCACGATGGCGCTGGTGGTCTCGCCTTGGGCCGAAAGCCGAAGCGGAAAGAAGAAGACCGCTAAGCTCGTGAGGACGCACCTCGCGCGGATCGCCACCCGCCCAGTTTACTATGTATTCTTCCCGATAGTAAACTACAATTAATAACTGAGATGTAGCATAGATTTACCGAGGTCTACTTCACATTCAGGACCAGGCCGGGCTGGCTGATCTCTTCCGAGTTGTCGGGATTGTAGGGATTGACCGTGCTCATGACGAGCTTTACGCCGAGCTGCGGAGGAAATTGGAAGTTGGCGAGGTTGGGGTTCTGATCCACCAGTTTTGCGGGGTCCGGGACGTAGACGCCAATTTGATAGACGTTACCGGGCAAGCCCGCAACCGGCCCGATCACTGAGGCGATGCCGTTGGCATAGAAGCCGTCGACGAAGACGGCGGGCGTTTGCGCGGTGACCGAATACGGCCCGGATAAACTGTATTGGCCGGCGCCGGTGGCGAAAATCGTGATGGCCGAACCAGGAGCGGCGGGATTCGAAGGCGAGTTCATGCTGCCGTCGCTGTTTAGGATGTACCCTTGCCCGAAACCGCTGCCGTCCAGCGAGTAAATGCCTGGAGACGCAGGCGCGGCGGGCACGAGCACCGGGTTTGACATATTGCCGCCACTTGAAACTCTCGCCGCGAATGCTCCGGAAATTTTGGCGTCGTCCGGCATTACCGCGACAATCGAGTTCGCTCCGGCGCTCACACTGGTCAGCGCTACGCCGTCGAGATAAATTTGCGCATCCGGGCCGAAGCCCGAGCCCATGGCCACGATGGTTTCACCGGGCGCGATGGGCGCCGCAATGCGGCTGGCGAAATTCTGGACCGAATCGAGCCGCACCGCGGGCGCCTCGGGCAGCGTGATCTTGTTGGCCACCACGAGATCGCCGATGTTGTAGGACTGGCCCGGATCCCCTCCAATAAAGAGCCCGCCCGCGTTGAGTGTCGACCCAGCTATCAGAATGTTGCCCTGCCCATCGAAAACCGCCACGTGTGCGTCGAAAGCGCGCGTGTCTCCCAAATAGGTCGAAAAAAGCAGATGCGAAAGGCTGGAGTCCAGCCCCGCGACGAAACCGGAGTGATCGGAGAAGGACGTTTGAGACGGCGCCTGCGTGGGAAACGCCTTGGAATCAGTGACCCCGCTCACGATGACGTCCCCCGAGCCGTCGATTGCGATGCTTTCTCCCGCATCCGCCTGCTCGCCGCCCAGGAGCGTTGCCGCCAGGATTTGCGAAAGATTGCTGTCCCACTTCACCACGAAAGCGTCCGAACCTCCGCCCGCCGGAGATTCACCCGGCAGGTTGGGAATTGCCGGCTGGGGCAAGGGTTGAAACGCCATTGGAGTCGACGGGAAATCGAAGCTCGGGGTGCCGCCGTTGTAGGAATACGTCGCTATGCCGGTGGTGTAGACATTCGAATTCGCGTCCAAAGCGAGCGCCGAGATCGAAGTGCCGCGTTGTCCCGCCGAAGCGAGTAACTCCGAGCCTGTGGAATTCAACTTGATGACGGTACTTTGGCCGCCGAAGAAAACATCTCCGCTCGCGTCCACCGCCAGAGCCGTGCCGTCCTGCACCACGTTCTTGTTGCGGTCGGCGGAAACGTATGTGGAATAAATCAGGCCTGTCCCGAGCGCGTTGAACTTGGTTACAAACGCGGACGTGGGGCCCGGGATGCAGCCGATAAAGCCGGTGCAAGCCTCGGACTGCTGGAATTGGGTCTGATACGCGCCTGGCGTAGTTGGCAAACCCCCCGCGCTCAGTCCGGATAGGTAGGGATTCCCGGCCGAGTCCAAAGCGATGGCATGAATCTGTGTGCGGAAATCCGCGAAATATGTCGCCCAGCCGACCGATCCGTCGGGATTCAGCTTGAGGATAAAGGTCGATGTCGTGAAAGGGGACGGCGCCGAGGACTCGCATGCGCCGCCTGTGACCGGGAAATCGGGGGACTCTGTGACACCGGCGACGTACACGCTGCCGTCAGCGCCCACGGCCAGCGCTCCCGTCATATCGTTGCCGCTGCCGCCGAAATAGGTGGAGTATACGATGTTGCCATTCGGATCGAGCTTGAGGACGAAAACGTCGTCGCTCGGCGCCGCCACGAGAAGAAGATTCTCTCCCGCCACGAGCATTTGCATAAGCGACGCGTTGGGCGGGCCGACCGGCGACACGCTGTTGAAACCGTCGGTGGACTTAACGATCCCAACGTTTAATATGTCGGCGTACAGCACCGGATGATTCGGATCGGCGGCCAGGAGAAAAGCGTATCCGGCCGCCTTAGCGGTCCAAGTGACGCCGCCGTCGAGGCTTTGGAAAATGCTTGAAGGAAGGCTGGCGTATAGAACCCCGGCGTGCAGCGGATCGACAATCAACGCGGTCGCCGGCCCGCCGCCTGGCAGCGAGGGCAATGCCGTGAAGGTTAGCCCGCCATCGGTGCTCTTGACGATCGGGCCGGTTGGCTCCGAGACGTAAACCGTGCCAGGATTCAACGGATCGAAGGCCAGGGTGTTATTAATGACGTCCGTTGTCAGCACCACCGTCCAGGTAGCGCCGCCGTCCGCACTCCGCACGATACCGCTGGTGGAAGCGGCCAGGATGACACGCGGCTGTTGCGGCTCGATCCAGATCCTGTAGACATCGGTGTCGCCGTTGCTGTCAGACGGAATGCCGCTGTTGATCGCGGTCCAGGTAAGGCCTCCGTCGATACTCTTGAAGACACCCTGGTTATCGGTACCGGCGTACAAAATGTTGCTGTTCGACGGATCCACGGCCGCGGATACGACGCGGATCGAAGATGCGAACGAGTACAGCAACGTCCAGGTAGAGCCGGCATCCGGGCTACGCCAGAGGGTATTGGCCGACGTGGCGTAAAGCGTATTCGAATTCTGTGGGTCCGCGGCGATGCTGCCGATGACTGACAGGCCCTGCGGATACAACTTTTGCGCGGCGCGCGTGCCCGGATTAATTCGTACCAGTGGCGATCCGCCCGGATTCGGCTGAGCAGCGGATACGGCCGGAAAATCAACCGACGAAGTATTTCCGGCGATGTAGAGATTCCCGCTGGCATCCGCGGCGGCAGCGGTCGCCGTGCTCAAGCCGCTGCCACCCGCCGTTTTCACCCATTCCAGCGACGGCGCGAAATCCGCGGACCGAGCTGTGCCGCAAAACGCGAGCAACGTAACCAAGAACGGGAATTTATGCATCGACATGCGCAAAACAGGCCAATAGAGGATGGGCGCGGGATCTTTCTACTATAAACTAAGCGGACGCGGCGCGAGCGCCAAGCGGGACTGCGAACTCCACCTGTGTGCCTGCCGGCGAGGATTGGATGGCCAGGTCCGCCTCGGGACCAAAGCACAACTGCAGCCGGCGTCTGACATTGGCCAGTCCGACGCCCGAGCCGTTATCATTCGAGCCATTCCCGCCGGCGTTCATGCCCGGACCCGTGTCGCGCACCGTGATGACCACCCGCCCTCCGGACGCCGCCGCGGTCAAGTAAAGAACTCCGGGATTGGCTTTCGCCGCCAGGCCATGTTTCACCGCGTTTTCCACCAGCGGCTGAATCGAAAGAATCGGGATCGGCACTGACAGCGCGGCGTCATCGATCTCGATCCGCGTTTCCAGGCGCGGACCCAAACGTAAACGCTCGATTTCCAGATAGGCCTTGACGATCTCCAGTTCCTCGGACAACGGGATGAATGTCTTTTCGGACTGGAGAAAGTAACGGAAAATCTCCGCCAGGTTCAGCACGGTCTGGCGCGCCTGGGGAGCATTGCGCGGGATCACGCCATACAGCGTGTTGAGCGCGTTAAAAAGAAAATGCGGATTGATTTGCGATTGCAGCGCGCGCAGCTCCGCCTGCGACACCAGCCGCCGCATCTCGGTATCGCGGAAACGCTCTACTTGTTCCACGATCGTCGCTGCCAGGCGTCCGATCGACGCCAGATCCTCGCTCAAGTAGCGGCGCCCGCCACGCCGGCGGCCCAGTAAAACGTAACGCACATCGGAATGCGCGAGGCGCAGCGGCACGATGGCTTCCACCCATTCGTATCCCGGCAGATGGCGCAGCCTGAGGACGTCGGACGCGGGCGCCGGATACAGCGGATCTCGCCCTTCCAGCACCGCTTCCAGCCGCTCCCGCGGAACTTCCGCCACGCGCTGGGCGCTCATGAACTCCGCTAACTCCTGAGTCGACCATGCCAGAAACTCCGCCTCTTCCCGAAACAGCGGCGCTCGCGATTGAATGTCGCGAATCCTGCGCTCCAGATCCGCCCGCCGAAACACAACCTTGGTCAGCCAGCGCTGCGCTAGAGAACGTAGCAGCGCAAACGCGATCAGCAGCACGCAAAAACCGACCAGCAGCAGCGTCTCATACAGCGGGTTGCCGGATAGCTGTGGATCAATCGCAACCCAACGCAGCGCCAGACGAATCGCCAGGAACACGGCCACTGCAGCCAGCAGCGCGTTCGCCAGAAATCGCACAAACGCGTCCAACAGTACGAACCGGTAATCCTGCAACAGCACGAACAGAGCCAGCGGAATCCCGGCATGATGGAACACCAGTTCCTGTGACCAGGCTTCGGAGGGATGCCCGGATCCGAAATGCACGAAGGACATCGCGAACAGCGCCGAGCACATGGCGCCCGCGATTCTAGACGCTTTCGCGCGCCGCTGCGGTGTGGCTTGCAGCGCCACCTTGACCACCGCGATCGCAGTCAGCGCGGAAAAGCCCGCCGTGATCAGCAGCAATGCGCGCCGCTCGTATCCCGCGCCGGGATGCAGCCATTCCCACAAGTGCATGCCGATGGCGACCGCGCTCAGCCCATAGCCCGCCGCCACTACCGGATCGAAACCGTCCGTCAAAGAGAGCTGCAGCAGGACCGCCGGCAGAAGACTGAGAACCGAGAAGCTGAAAAACACGATCAGGCTCGTCTCCACCGGCCGGTTCGAAGGCGTAATCAGAACCGCCAGCGACCCAACGTTCCAAAGAAAGGCCAGGCTCGCCGCCGTCACCGATAGCCAACTGCCGCGCAACCGCGTGCCGGCCCGGTCGTGCAGCAGCAGGTACAGGAAAATCCCAAAAATGATGGCGCCGGCCGAGTGCCCGAGCGTATTGACGAGCTGTAATTCGTGCAGGCTATTCATGCGTGGCAGCCGCCGGCTTCGGCTGCTTTACTTGCCGGTGTAGCTGACCCGCCAGATGGACCTCGAGCCGTCATCGGTGACGTACAGCGCGCCGTCCTTGCCCACCGCCACGCCCACCGGACGTCCCCAGGCTTGACCCTCCGGCGTAACAAATCCGGTGAGAAAATCTTCGTACACGCCGCTCGCGTGGCCGTTGTCGAGCGGCACTCGAACTACTTCATAACCCGAGCGCACCGCGCGATTCCAGGAACCATGCTCGCTGGCAAATAAATCGCCCCGATATTCCTTGGGGAACTGATCCGCCTCGTAGAACGTGAGCCCGAGTGAAGCATTGTGCGGTTGCAACAGCACATCCGGCACAATCACTTTGTCTTTCAACTCCGGATGCTTGCCATTCAGCCGCGGATCGGGATGCCCGCCAATGTAATAAAACGGCCAGCCATAGAATCCGCCTTCCTGGACATGGGTGATGTAGTCGGGCACCAGGTTGTCGCCCAGTTCATCGCGCTCGTTCACCGAACACCACAGTTCGCCCGTAGCCGGGTTGATTCCGATTCCCACCGGATTGCGAATCCCC
This sequence comes from Terriglobia bacterium, assembly GCA_963768095.1. GTDB lineage: Bacteria > Acidobacteriota > Terriglobia > Bryobacterales > Bryobacteraceae > Palsa-89. The sequence goes on from CAVYGT010000002.1 coordinate 240,829, forward strand.
GACGCATAAACGCCGGCGAATTTTCCCTCCGGCGTATATTCGAGAATGTTGGCGCGATGAAATTCCGACTGGTGCGTGTCCGGATCGTCGAGGTTGGAGTTCGAGCCGACCGCTACAAACAAGCGCTTGCCGTCTTTCGAAAACGCCAGGTCGCGCGTCCAGTGGTTGCCTCCAGGAGGAAGATCGCCGATCAAGGTTTCAGCCGGTCCACTGGCCTGCAAATCGCCATTGTGATAGGGGAAACGCACCACCGAGTTGGTATTCCCCACGTACAGCCACTGCGGATTCGCCCCGGCCGGGTAAAAAATCACGCCGAACGGCTGCCTCAAACCCGTCGCAAAAGTGGAAACCTGCTCGGCCTTTCCGTCCTTGTCGCGGCCGCGTACGACTTTGATCTCTCCGGCGCGGCTTTCGGCGATGAAGAAATCTCCGTTGGGCGCGGTGCGAATCTGCCGCGGCTGGTTGAACCCGGTGGCGTACAACTCCACTTTGAATCCCGCCGGAGCCTGCGGCCACGCATCCGCCGGGCGCGCGATGACCCGCGGGAAATTCGGTGTAGACCTGGTGTCGAACGGCTTGGGCAGATCGTTCGCCGTGATCTTGTGGAAAGTGCCCGGCTTGAGTGACTGGGCGTCGGCGAACGCGCTCTGGCCGGTCAGCAGACTCTTGCTGTCCACCTTGCCTAACTCCGCTGCGAGCATCCATCCGGCCGCCAGCGCTGCCGCACCAATGACGTAGTGAATCTTCTTCATCTTCTCCCCCGGGCGCTTCTCAATTATAGCCTGGAGCCTTGCTATCATTCCTTTATTCGCGCGCCCTACGGCGTGTCAGAACCTATGCGCCTATCGCCTCGCCGCATCTTGCGGATCGCTCTTAGTCTGGTGATTATCGCCGTGCTGTGGTCGCGCATGGCGCGCGATTGGCGCGCCCTCTCCGGAATGTGGCTGGCCGGCAGCATCATATTGTCCGTCCTGCTGCTTTTGGTCGTCATCGTGGAAGTAACCGGAATGCAGCAGAAGTGGCGCAAACACCGCGACCAAGTGCCCAAGAAGCCGCTGGGCCTGGATAGTTAGGCCGTCACGCGCCTGCGGTTTTTCTGAAAAATATTGGCTTCATTTTTGTCTCCATTTCGAGTAGAATCCTCAAATAAGTAAAATATTTCTCCGAGGTGTCCCCATGGCTGACGATTCACAGCTCCAAGACACTCTAGCCGGTGAGGGCAAAGATGCAGTTTGCTTCACGGCGGGATTCTCGGGCGCGCTGTTCGGCGCCGGAACCATTCACGCCTACCTGGCGGCGCGCCGCGCGAACCCGCAAGTCGCCGCCGGCATTTCCATGGGAGCGCTCTCGGCCGCCGCCATGCAGCGCTGCTACCAGGAGCTGGATCGCGCCAAGCCGCAAGAAAAAGAATCCAAGCGCTGGGCCTGGTTCCGCCGCTACTTGACCGCATTGTCGGATCAGCCGCTCAGCATTTTCTGGGACTCCATTCCGGATCAATCCGATTTTTTCGCCGATTTTCCACCCATTCTGGACCCTTCCACCCCCCCAGACTTGCAGCCCGCCGAGAAGGAAGCCCGGCGCCGCCGCTACCTGCTGGTCAAGCTCGGCCAGTGGTTCTCCGGTCTGCCGGTCCAGGTCAGAACAGCCACCAGCACCGCCGTAATGTGGGTCCGGGCCCACGAAAAATATCCAGGACTGCGGCTGTTTCGTTGGATCATGTTCGCCTTCTGGGCCGCCCGCTTGGTCGGCGGGATCGCCTGGCACGTCACGCGCGCGCCCCAGTTCTTCTCCTACCGCTACGAATTGGAAGACTGGAAGCAGCGAATCCGGTGGTGGGGCCGGCCCCTGTTCGGCTGGAAAATCTGGCTGCTTTCCCTCCTTCCGGCTCTGATTGTCGCCCTGGGCCTGGCCGTGCCCATCGTCACGCTCTTGGCGCCGGCCGCCAATGCCCTGCACACCAAGAACGTCATGGGAACATTGGAACCCATCCTCAAAGCCCTCACCGCCCTATCGCCCACGGTCGCCGTCATTCCCGCTCTGATTCTCAGCGTTTTATTTTTACTATTCGATCTCGCCGCCTTCCTGGTGGCGGGCTTGCTGATCGCCGGGAACGGGACTGCGCTGCTGAACCTCCTGCTGCAGAACACCGGCCTCACAAAATCGTTGATCGACGACTTCCACCTGCGCCGCAAGCTGACCGAACTATTCGAACCCGATGGCAAGCCCTGCACCATCGGCAACGAACCCATGGAGATCCTGTTGGTATCCGCCTGGCTGAACACTCTGCGCGACCGCGATGGGAAAGCGCTCCGTTCCGAACAGCGCTGGGCCGCCAACACATCGCCGCTGGTGGACTCGCTGAAAACCGCTTTGACCAAGGTCCCCATCTTCGAGCCCACTCACCTGGATCAGCCCGGCCAAATCCTGCAGTGGGTGAAACGGGATGTTGAGCCGCTGGGAAAAGCCGTACTGCCCAAAGCGCTCGACCTGGTGGACGGCAGCGCCGTGCGCGAGAATCCGCTGCCCGCCCTATTTTCCTTCCTGCGATTACGCGAGCCGATTGCGAACACACTGTCTTCCAACGGCGATGAGCCCTCCATCCATGTGGTCTACAGCGTCCCACTGCCAAACGCTCAGGCCAATCAGCCCATCGCCGACGAGAGCACCGACATTGTCAGCGTCGGCATGGCCAGCCTGAAACTCGCCAAGCGCCGTGACACACAGCTCGAGGTCATGCAGACCAATTTCATGAGCAGTCTGGAGAAGGAGATTCGGGACCGGCAGCCAACTCCCGCGGCGGCGGCCGTCGCTGGAGCCTCGGCATCGTCGGCGGCGCCACAAGCTTCCACCGGCTCCGCCGCGGCATTAGAACCGCAACCGGCTCCATCGCCCGGCCTGGCCGGCACCCCTCCAAGGCGGCCGCAAGCTTCAGCGGCCGTGGCCGGCAAGAAAGTTTTTCCCATCTTTGCCGACGAGATCGCACCCGACGACGATCTGGCCTTCGACAATCCCATCAACCCCACCCGCACGGAATCCCTGGACGCCGTCGCATCCGGTTGCCGGCATACGCTCCAGACTTTGTACCGCCGCACACTGGCGGCCGGCGGCGCGGCTGGAAGCAAGGTGAGTTGCAAGGATTTCCTAAAACAGTTGGTCGAGCTCCGTGGCGACGCTGCCCCGGAAGCCCAGGCCTGCGGCCTCCCCGAGGTCTGCGCGCGCTGCACCGGCGAATTGATCCGCCCTGCCAAGGAACACTTAAGAGATTGGTTCAAGACCAGCTCCGTTACACGCGATGGAGCCGCTCACGAGCCCCGCGGCAAAACCATGCTGCAACGTTTCCCCCAATTATCCGCCCAGCAGCCGCGCATCGTCTTCGTCGCCAGCGGCGGCGTCTTTCGCGGATCCTTTCACATCGGCATGATCGCCGCGCTGGTCCAAGCGAAAATCCGGCCGGACCTCATCGTGGGCGCCTCCGTCGGCACCCTCATGGGCGGAGCGCTGGGCGCGTTGTTCAACGTGCCGGATACCGAAAAGTGGAAACTCCTGGCAACCCTCACCGATGTGTTCCTGCACGTCGACGAGAAGGTCGCGTTTACCAAAACGCTCAAGAGCGCTTCCCGCGAGCTGGGAGTCCGGGGCCGCTCCGTAAAACTCTCGCCCTCCCAGATCCGGCGCGTGGTGCGAAAAGGCGCGCGCTCCGATCCGGGATTCGCCGTTTCCGGCGCTCCGCCCGCCCTCGTGGATGCGATCTCCGACGTGTTCATGATTCCCCATCGAAGAACCGCGTCCATCGCCGCCGAGTTGATCTCCGGACATGTCACCAAAGCCACCTATTCGTTCCTCTATCAACTCCGCAAGGAGAGCTTGAAGCGTCTGGACATCCGCTACGCCATCATGGACGCCTCGCTGCTGGAACAAGTGGCGCGCCAGCTCCTGGGCGCACCCACCCTCAATCTGAATTGCGTTCAGCCCTACCAGGGCGCAATACCCGGACAGGACATCGCGTTCTTCGCCACCACCACCGACTTGGGCAGCAAAACGCCCCACCTTTTCGGACGCTACCCCTCCGATCACGACGTCCCCTACGATTTCGTCGAAGCGGGTTTGTCTTCCAGCGCCTTTCCCTGCGTTTTCGCCCCACGCCGCCAGAGCGATGTCGTGCCCGGCCTGGGCGCCATCAATGTTCGCTATTCCGACGGCGGCATGTTCGATAACCTGCCGTTCCTTCCCGCCATCGACATTCTCGCGGACGTGCAGCGAGAATATCGGAAGACCAACCACTTGGACCCGCGCGATTTCCTGGCGCACCGCCACGACTCGCCCGATCTGTTCCTGGCCGGATCCCTGAACGTGAATCCCGAGGACGACCCCATCGACGATGGGAAAAAGGACAACCCCTTCGACACCATCTTCGCCATCAATGCCCGCACCAAGCTGCTCGAAAATAATCAGAAAATCCGAAGCTTTGAATGGGCCGCCGAAGCCGTGCACGCACGGTTGGGCGAACTGCTCCGGCTGCTGACTCCCGGCGCGCCCGCATCCCCGGGCTCGGACAGCCTGTTGGACAGCATCGTCGATTCCGCCGTCCTCCCCGTTTTTCCTTCCAGCCCGGATCATTTGAACGGGACCTTCGAATTCTGCGCGTCGCTCGGCATGCAGCCGCCCAAGATCCAGCGCTCCATCGCCGACGGATGCTTCCAGACTCTGAAGTCTTTCGCCGATGCCACCACCGGCTCGTCTTTCGTAGCTCAGGTGGTGCAGAATTTTCAGCAGCCACCCACCGGCGCCGGCGACCCGCGCATCCCGCCCATCGGCGTGCGCCCGCGCAAGGATTCTCAAGGCCGGCCGGGGAGTCCCTCCAAGAGCGCCAAGAACGCGTGCCCTTATTTCACCATCCAAGGCGATGCGTTTCGATGTCCGTTTACGCGCCTGGACGGCGCTTTCAGCCTGAGCGGACCAAAGACGGCGGAGGAAGCCGAGGCCGAACAGCGCAAGATTGAGGGTGTCAAGCAGATCTATGACACCTGCGTGCACGACAAATCGCACGCCAAAACCGCTTGGCCGGAAACCGGAGAAAACGCTCTGCTGAGGATTTTCAAACCCGCGCGGCCAGCGGCCGGTCAATCTGCTCGGGTCTCCTAAGGAACAGCCCACAAAACGGAGCGCGCGGGCTGCTTGCTTTGCTGAAATGAGGGTGCCCGCGCACCCTTTGCGGGCTAACTAACCGGTCCTTCGCAATTCGTCGCGAATCACGCGCCGCAGCGTGGCCTCCAGCGGCTCCTGCTTCTGCTTCACGAATGTGCGCAGCGCATCGTTGATCAAGGTTTGGTAGTTCCCGTGCCCGGCTTCATCGACACGCTCCCGAAACCACTCCAGCAGGTCCGTGTCCAGCCGGATCGTGACCCTGGTCTTTCCCGGTGAAACCTGGATCACAGCTCCACGCCGCCCCTTGCTGAAATCGTATTCTTTCTTCATACGCCCCTATCGTACTGAACTCTCGCCCTCACGGCAGCGCGTCGATCACCCGCTCGATCTCTTCCGGACTGATATAAAAATGCGGCGACAGCCGCACCCAACCCTGCCGCGCCGCGCTGGCGATTCCCTTATCCCTCAGTGCGCGCACCACTGCCCGGCTGTCCAGTCCCACTTTCTGGATCGCCACGATTCCCGCGACGTTCGAGTGCGTTCGTTCCCCCATCAGACTGTAGCCTTTGCGTTGCGCGCCTTCGGCCAGCTGATCGGCCAGCGCCTGCACCGCTTGCCCAATGCGATCCACGCCGATCGAAAGCAGCAGCTCCAGCGAAGCGCGCAGCCCGTAACAGCCGATGGTATTGAGCGTCCCGCATTCGTAGCGCCCGGCGTCGGAGCGCAGCGTCATGTCACGCGAGGCGTAATCGTTGTAGCCGGCTACGTTGGTCCAGCCAAACTCGCGCGGAAAAATCGAATCCTGCCGCTCCTTGCGCACGAACAGAAGGCCGCAGCCTTCCGGCCCCAGCATCCACTTGTGCCCGTCCGCCGCCAACGCATCGATGTGCGCGGTCCGCACATCCAGCGGAAAAGCCCCCAGCCCCTGAATGGCGTCCACCAGAAAGAAAACTCCGTGACGCTGGCAAATGCGGCCGATGGCATTCACATCCGCTTTCAAGCCGCTCAAGTATTGAACGAAGCTGATGGCCAGTAGCTTGGCCCCGTCACAAGCTTCTTCAATGACCTCCAGCGAATCGTGTATGGAAAGCCACTGGACGTAACAGCGCTGCGCCTCCAGCTGCTTCCAGGGATAGTAGTTGGCAGGAAACTCCTCGCTAAACGCCACAATCTTGTCGCCCGGCCGCCAGTCCAAGCCCATCGCCACCGTCGCGATCCCCTCCGACGTGTTCTTCACCAGCGCGATTTCGCCGCGATCGGCCCCCATCAGCCGTCCCGCCGCCCGCCGCAGCGCTTCATACGTATCCAGCCACTCATCGTAATGCAACGAACCGTAATTCAACGCATCTTCGGCAAAGGCCTGCATCGCGGCCGCCGAGACGCTGGGCAGCGGCGCAACCGCCGCATGGTTCAAGTAGATCAGCCGTTCCGTAACCGGAAATTCATGCCGGTATTGTTTCCAAAGCGGTTCGCCGGCTGCCGCCGCGGCTGGTTTTTGCTCGAAACCCATTGAAAGCCCTATACGTATACAGTATGAAGGTTTATACTGGATGGTAGGAGTTAGTACATGAAACGCCGGTGGTCCACTAGTTTCAGTCTCCTGGTTGTTGTGGCTCTCGCTTCGCCAGCAGTATACGCCGGCGATTCCAAGGAAAAAGATCCAGACCAGATTGGTAATCGTAACGTCAGCGGGCATGTCAATTTCTACTCGCTCGAAAAAGAAATAGCCCTGGGTAAGCAGCTGGCCACGGAAGTGGAACGCCAGGCCAAGATCATCAACGATCCCGTGATCGCCGAGTACGTCAACCGCGTGGGACAGAACCTGGTTCGAAATTCCGATGCCAAGGTTCCCTTCACCATTAAGGTCATCGATAGCGAGGAAGTAAATGCCTTCGCGCTGCCGGGCGGATTCTTCTTTGTAAACTCCGGCCTGATCCTGAAGGCCGACAATGAAGCTGAGCTGGCCGGTGTCATGGCGCACGAGATCGCGCACGTCGCCGCCCGCCACGGCACGCGCCAGGCAACACGCGGCGAGATCGCCAACCTGGCCACCATCCCGCTCATTTTCATGGCCGGCAGCTGGACCATGTATGGCGTCTACGAAGCCGCCAGCGTGCTGGTTCCCATCGGCTTCCTGCAGTTCTCGCGCGGCATGGAGTCGGAAGCGGACATGCTCGGCCTGCAGTACATGTACAAGAGCGGCTACGATCCCGAGGCTTTCGTCGATTTCTTTGAAAAAGTCCAGACGCTCGAGAAACAAAAGCCCGGCACACTGGCCAAGGTTTTCTCCACGCATCCGCCCACCGACGACCGCATCAAGGCCGCTCAGGTCAACATTCAGAAATACCTGCAGGAGAAGCCTGAGTACGTCGTGACCACGTCCGAGTTCAATGACGTCAAGTCGCGGCTCTACGCCATGCACAACAAGCGCAAGATCCAGGATCCTCGCGATGCCAACAAGCCGCAACTCCGCCGCGCGCCGGGATCCACCACCGGCCCCGTAGACGCGGATGAAAACGGCAAGGCCCCGGCCTCCGATCAGGACGAGCGCCCCACTCTGAAGCGCCGGCCTTCCGACCAATAGCCGCTGCATCTGTAGCGCACGCACTCATGCGTGCCGCGTTCACACTCGTGTGAACGCTACCTGTCTTAACACAACACGCACGCCCACTCCTCTCGATAAAGCCTCTCTCTAGCCCGGAATCCTTCCGGCAGGTCCCACTTGGGAAAGCCTGAAAGAATCAGCCTGGAGCCGCTCTTGCGGACGCGCTCCAACTCCGGACGCAAAAGCTCGACGGTGGCAGCGTCAATATTGGCAACGATAAGATCCTGCGACCGCTCCCGCACCGCATCCACCGAGCCCACAAACAGCGGCACACGCGCACGCCCACGCGTGAAAACGATGGCCTCCGCATCGATGTCGCACCCCACCACTCTCCCAGCGCCCAGCAACCTGGCCGCCTCAGCCAGAATGCCCGACCCGGTGCCGATGTCCAGCACCGAGTCACCCTCTCGCACCTGCCGCTCCAACGCTTCCAGACAAAGCTGCGTCGCCGGATGCCGTCCCGTCCCGCACGCCATCCCCGGTTCAATCTCCAGCCGCAGCCGTCCCGCCGGCGTTTCCTCTCGAGACCAAGGCGCCACCAGGTAGAATCGCTCGCCGATCGGCAACGGCGGCCATGCATCCCGCGAGACCTGCTCCCAATCGACCGCATCCGTTGGCTCGAATTCCGGCCGATAGCGCGTGAAACGCTCCATCAATTCGTGCGCCTCAACCGCATCGCCGAAGAACGCCCGCAGCCCGCCGGCCTCCTCCGTAATTCCCAAGACCCCGCATTCCGAAAGCTCGGCCGCCAGGTAATCTTCCTGCTCGGGCGAGGCGTGTAGTAGAAGCGAAAACAACCTCCAGTGTCTCGCGTTCACACCAGGTGCGTCATACTTGAGAACATGATCGAAGCGCTCGAGCAAAGCGCGCGCTATGCCCTTCGCCAGTTTCGCACTAGCCCCGGCTTCGCCATCGTAGCCATCACTTCACTCGCGCTGGGCTGTGGCGCCAACACCGCAATCTTTCAACTGCTCGATGCGATCCGCCTCCAAAGCCTGCCAGTCCGGGCGCCCCAGGAATTGGTCGCCCTTCGTATCGACGACATGACGCACGCCCGCGGCACTACGCTCCGCGACGACTCTTTCACCAATCCACTTTGGGAACAGATTCGCGCGCGCCAGGACGCGTTCAACGGCATCTTCGCTTGGTCCGGCGAACCCTTCAACATCTCGCCCCATGGCGAACGGCATCAGATCGCGGGACTCTGGGTCAGTGGGGACTTCTTTCATGTGCTCGGAATCGAGCCCGTGCTCGGCCGCGTGTTCACCGCCCGCGACGATCGCCGCGGCTGTGGCCTCTCGCCCGGCGCAGTCATCAGTTACGGCTTCTGGCAGAGCCAATTCGCAGGCGACACCTCGGTAATCGGACGCTCGTTCTCCATCGAGGGCCATCCGGTCCAAATCGTCGGCGTTACGCCTCCCGAATTTTTTGGACTGGAAGCCGGGCGCACCTTCGACATTGCGTTGCCGATTTGCTCTCAGCCCGCATTGCAGACTGAAGGACGTCTGGATTCAGGCACCACCTGGTGGCTTACCGTGATGGCTCGCCTGAAACCCGGCCTGCCGTTGCAACGGGCCTCGGTCATCCTGCACGGCCTCTCACCGGCCATCTTCGAAACCTCTCTTCCAGCCGGCTACCCCTCCGACAGCGTGAAACCGTACCTGAACATGAAGCTGCTCGTTTCACCCTCCAGCGGCGGGATATCGCGCCTGCGCGACCGTTACTCCACGCCCCTGGCATTGCTCTTGGCCATCGCAGGACTGGTGTTGGTGATCGCCTGCGCGAACCTCGCCAACCTGATGCTGGCCCGAGCCAGCGCTCGCAAGCGCGAAATGGCCGTGCGGCTGGCCCTCGGCGCATCGCGCGCCCGTCTCGCCCAGCAGTTGCTCATCGAAGGCCTGCTGCTAGCCTTCGCGGGTGTCGCCTTGGGAATTCTGCTGGCGCAAGCGCTCAGCCGTTTCCTGGTGTCGTTCCTGATGACCAGCGACGATCCCACCTTCCTGAACTTGCGCTTGGATTGGCGCATATTTGCTTTCAGCGCGCTGCTCGGGCTGCTTACGTGTATCCTGTTCTCGCTCGCTCCGGCGCTCCAGGCCGCCAGAACCGATCCCGGCGATGCACTGAAATCGGGCAGCCGCTCGATGACCTCCGGCCGTGACCGCGTCAGCTTGCGCCGCCTCCTGGTGGCCTCGCAAATTGCTCTGTCACTGGTCCTGCTGGTAGGCGCGCTCCTGTTTGTGCGCAGTCTCCGGAATCTGATGACGCTTGATCCGGGTTTCGATCCTCGCGGCGTCCTGATCGCGGATGTCAATTTTTCGGGAATGCACTTGCCGCCCGGCCGAGCCGTGTTATTTCACGACCAACTGCTCCAGACCGTTCGCGCGATTCCGGGCGTAGCATCAGCCGCCCAGACAACCATCGTTCCTTTGACCGGAGCCAGTTGGGATAACCGGGTGTGGATGGAGGACTCCGACTTCCAGCATGCCCGCGCAATCAAACGGAGCATGGTTGGTTCCGCGTACTTTCGCACCCTGAAGACGTCCCTGCTTGCCGGGCGCGAGTTCGACCAGCACGACTCCAACTCGACCAAAGCCATCGTAAACCAGACCTTCGCCCGGTTGTTTACAGCGGGGCGCAACCCGGTCGGCTTGCGATTCTGGATCGAGTCCACTCCCTACGCGCCACAGACCGAATACGAGATCGTCGGCCTGGTCCAGGATGCGAAATATCGCGATTTGCGCGAGGAATCGCAGCCACTGGTCTACCTGCCCATGTCGGGTCCCATGCTGGAGGGTTCTGATGTGCGCATGATGATCCGATCCGGCGTGGGCAACGATGCGCTCGTTTCCGCTTTGCGCACCGCGCTCGCCCGGATGAGCCCGGACATCGGCTACTCTTTCCGCTTGTTCGATACGCGCATTCAGGATTCCTTGCTGCGAGAGCGGCTGATGGCCACGCTTTCCGCGCTGTTCGGCGCTCTGGCCGCCGCGTTGACCGCGGTCGGGCTGTATGGCGTCATATCCTACACCGTGGCTCGACGCACCAGCGAGATCGGCATCCGCGTGGCCCTGGGCGCCGGCCGCTGGTCTGTGATCAGCTTGACCCTGCGCGAAGCCGCGGGCGTGCTGGCCGCCGGTCTGGGAGCCGGTGCGATCCTGTCGCTAGCGGCGAGCCGCACGGCTGCTGTGCTGCTATACGGAGTGAAATCCTACGATGTTTGGACTCTGGTGATTTCGGCTCTAGCAATCACGCTGGTGACGGCCGTTGCCACGTACCTGCCGGCACGCCGCGCTTCCAGCCTCAACCCAGCCATTACCCTTCGCCAGGAGTGAACTCGGAGCGTTAATGCGAAGATGCCGCCACTTCCACGGACGGGTCTTTTTCCTCCACCGTGATATAGACTGGCTGCTCCAGCAACAGCGGCTTCTTGCCCGGCGTCTTCACCAATAATTGCAACCGGCCGGGTTTCGCGGAAGGCGGAATGCGAAACTCAATCGAGTCTTCCGTCTGGTCCAGCACTTTGACCTTCATGTCAAAGGTGTGGTCGGTGAGATAAACCTCATCCACCTTTTCCTTGCCGAGGTAAACGCCATGGATGCGGAGCACCGACCCGATTTTTCCGCTTTCGGGCTGCACCGTATTCATCAGCGGCGCCTGCGCTCGGGCCGGCAGCGCCAGAGGGAGGCTAAGTAGCGAGAGAACAAAAACAAATCGCATGTTAGTACGCTCCAATACCAGGACTGTAATACCAGCGGGCCAGAGCCGCAATCAGTGGAATGATGCGGTTTTGTGCCGGGAAACTACTGAGGAGGCTTAGGGCCGAGATGGCCTGGGTTTAGCGTTCGGCGTTCAGGTGCAGGCCTTTATGAATCGCGTACAGCGCCAGTTCCAGGCGGTCGGAAACGCCCAGCTTGTCGAAGATGTTGTGCAGATGGTTCTTCACGGTCTGCTCGCTGATGAACATCTTCTCGGCCATTTCCTTGTTCTTGTAGCCCTGCGCAACCAGTTGCACGATTTCGCGCTCGCGATGACTGAGCGGAGACCGTTCCCGAGCTTTCCCGGAACCGGTTCCACCAATCTCACCGGGAGCCGCGAATTGCCGCATCACAGCCGCGGTGGTGTGAGAATCCAGCCAGATCTCTCCCCCATGCACCTTGCGGATGCTCTTGACGATCAGTTCCGGCGCGGTCTGCTTCAGCACGATGCCGGAGCAACCCAGCTTCATGGCTTGCACGAATTCGTTCTTATCCTCGGACGCGGTGAGGATAATCACGCGCGTGCGCTTGTTGGTCTGTTGCAGGGTCTGCAGAGCGGATAGCCCGTCCAGATTGGGCATCCGAAGATCCAGTAACAGCACATCCGGATCGAGTTCCTGCACTTTCTCCAGAACCTCGCAGCCGTCGGCTGCTTCTCCCACGATCTCAAAATCCTCTTCCAGGCTCAAGAGCTTTCTCAGGCCATCGCGCACGATGGGATGATCGTCAGCGATGAGAATCCGGATATTGCCCTTGCGAGGTTCCAACAGGTTGGGGCGAACTGTCGTGTTGTCGATTGCGGTTGTGCCTTCGCTCATGTTTGCTCTATCGACTGCCCGACTTCGATTCTAGCGGGGTACTGGTACGTAATCAATTTCAGGTAACGCTTAGAGGCCGCGGGCTAAATTACTTAGTGTCCCTCCGGTGCCTGTTGTATCTCGACTCTTCAATTCCATTGCACGGCCCTTTCCAAACTAACACGCCCGTCCCATTTCGGTACGGCAATCCCCTGCCTCGCGCCACCTTATTGGCTCAAACCGCCCCGCAACCTATTCAAAACTAAGGAGCGCTCTATTGGCGTCCCGCTTGCACTCCGGCTTGAGCGTGGTAGACCGCATCACTAATCAGATCGAGCATTATATGGATCTTTTGAGCGCTCGACAGAAGCTTGTGGCTTCCAATATCGCCAATGTGGATACCCCAGGGTATAAAACCAAGGATATCGATTTCCAGTTCGAATTCATGAGTCAGATCGAGGGTGGGAGCCCCAACGTGGTGGAAGCGCCGGGTCTGGTGGTCAAAAACGACGGCAATAACGTGAACCTGGATCGGGAGGCGCGGCTGCTGTCGGAAAACGCCTTGCGATTCAATTTAGCTTCCAGCTTGATGAAGACCCAGCTGAAGCTGATCAATTCCGCTATCCAGGAGGGTAAGTAAGGATGAGCCTTCTTTCCGTAATGTCGGTGAGCGCTTCGGGAATGAGCGCGCAGCGCACCCGGGCCGAACTGCTGGTCGAGAACCTGGCCAACGCCGAGACCACTCGAACTCCCGAGGGTGGCCCGTACCGGCGCAAGGATGCGGTCTTCACCAGCGCGCCACAAACCTCTCCCTTCGGGGCGGTCTTCCAGACCGAAATGGGATCGGGAGTCAATGGCGTGCAGGTCTCCGATGTTATCGAAGACACCAGCGCGCCACAAAAACGCTACCTGCCCGGCCATCCCGATGCCGATCAGGACGGCTACGTCGCATTTCCAAACATAAATCCCGCCGAGGACATGGCGGACTTGATGAGCGCCTCACGCGGCTTTGACGCCAATGTGGCGGCCATGACCGCCGTAAAAGACATGATTGCGCATTCCATCGATCTCATGAAGTAAGCCCTCATGAAATAAGCCTTTATGTCCATGCCTATCTCGCCCGTACGCATGCCCGCCGGCATCCCGCCGCTTCAGCCCGATGGCGGGACCAAAGCTCCGGCTGGCGCCTTCCAGTCCGTTCTTTCCGACGCCATTGGCCGCGTGGAGCAGTTTCAGCAGAACTCCCAGTCCAGCATTGACAAATTCCTCTCGGGCGAAGACCAGGAAGTGCACAAAGTAGCCCTGGCCACGCAACAAGCCGAGCTCGCCTTCGACCTTTTCATGCAGATCCGGAATAAGGTAGTGTCAGCCTACCAGGAAGTGATGCGCATGCAGATGTAGGCCATGGACCAACTCAAGCGCATCTTTGAAACTCTCTCCTGGAAGCAGATGCTTACCATATTGGTCCTGGCGGGAGCCGTGGCAGCCGGGCTGGCCAGCTTCTCGCACTGGAACCGGGAACGTGACTTCCGGCCACTGTACAGCGAGTTGTCGCCTGAAGACGCCGCCGCGGTTCTGGCCAAGGTGCGGGAAGCAGGGTCGGATTTCCGGCTCTCCGACAATGGCGCCTCGGTCCTGGTTCCGTCCGGTAAGGTAGCCGAGCTGCGTCTGCAACTGGCCGCCGCGGGTGTTCCCAAGAGCGGCCGCATCGGATTCGAGTTGTTCGACAAGGCCAACTTTGGAGCCAGCGACTTCACCGAGCAGGTCAACTATCATCGGGCTCTCGAAGGCGAGCTGGAACGTTCCGTCATGTCGCTGGCCGAGGTAGAACAAGCCCGCGTTCACATCACGCTGGCTAAGGATTCTGTTTTTCTCGAGTCGCGGCAGCCCGCCAAAGCCAGCGTGCTGGTTAAGTTGCGAAATGGCTCGCAGCTTTCCACCCAGAATGTCGCGGCCATCTGCCAATTGACCGCCAGCGCCGTGGAGGGTCTGGCGCCGGAGGCGGTCTCGGTGCTGGACACTCGCGGGAATTTGCTCAACCGGGCCCGTAAGTCCGCCTCCGACGAGAGCGGCGAACCCTCCGAGGCTTCGCTCGATTACCGCCAGAAGGTGGAACACGATGTTCTGGCCAAGGTCAACGGCACCTTGGAGCCGCTGCTCGGCGCCGACAAGTTCCGCGCTACTGTTTCGGTGGATTGCGATTTCACCAGCGCCGAGCAGAGTGAAGAGACGTTCGATCCAGCCAAGTCGGTCATGGTGTCTTCTCAGAAGACCGAGGACATCAGCGGAGGGAGCGCGGCCGGCGGCGTGCCCGGTACTCCCTCGACTCTTCCCAAGCCGGCCGCTCGCCCAACCTACGGAAGCACGGGCGTGACGCGGCGCACCGAGAACATCACCTACCAGTCCAGCCACACCGTCCGTCACGTCCGCATGCCCCAGGGAACTGTCAAGCGTATGTCGGTGTCGCTCCTGGTGGACTCGCTGGTGCGCTTGGAAGGCTCCGGGCCCAAGGCGAAACGAATCGTGGAGCCGCCGTCGCCCGAGAAACTGAAAGCCATTCACGACCTGGTCGCGGGCGTGATTGGGTTCTCCGCCGAACGCGGCGATCAATTGGTGGTCGAAACGCTCCCTTTTGAGACCACGCTGAACCCCGAGCAAATGCCCGCGGCGCCCCCGGCCGCACCGCCGGTTGCTCCCAGCCTCTTGGATCAAGCGCTCAAAAGCAAGTATCTGGCCGCGGGCGCGGGAGTAGGAATAGCCATATTGCTCACGTTGATCGTGCTGGTCTTTAAGCTGGCGCGCCGCGGCGCGCCCGCGGCGTCCGTGGAAATGGCTCCGCAACTGCCTGCCCCCGCGGGTGGCGGAGAGAGCTTCAGCCAAAAAATAGAGAATCAACTGGCCGAGCAAGCCGCGCTCCGGCAAAAACAGGAAACCGATGCTCTCAACGCGCTGAAGCTGCCGCCCGTCACCAAGAAAGCCGAGGTCTTGACCAAGCACATTGCCGACCACGCCAAGAAGGACTCCACCGCCATGGCGCACGTCCTGCGGTCCTGGATGAGCGACGCGAAGAAGTGAAGGGGATGAGCGAAGCGAAGAATCGATGAAACGGAAACCCGGCCCATGATCCAAAACGTCGATGCGGTCAATCCAGCCACGACTTTGGCCGGCATCCGCAAGGCCGCGATCCTCATGATTATCCTGGGCGACCAAACCAGCGGCGAGATTCTGCGCCAGCTCGACGACGAGGAGGTCCAATTGATCGGCCGCGAGGTGGCGCGCATCACCTCCATCAGCAACGACCAGGCCGAGACCATCCTCGAAGAGTTCTATCAGATGTCCATGGCGCGCGATTACGTCCTTAAGGGCGGAATCGACTACGCCCGCAAGATGCTGCTGAACGCCTTCGGTCCCGAGCATGCCACCAAGCTGCTGGACCGGCTGGTGAAGACGCTCGGCTCCGAGATCGCAAGCTTTGACACCTTGCAGCGGGCCGATCCACAGCAGCTCGCCAAGTTCATCCACAACGAACATCCGCAAACCATCGCGCTGATCCTGTCTCACTTGAACGCTTCCCAAGCCGCCGGCCTGTTAACCTCGCTGCCGCCGGAATTGCGCGCCGACGTGGCGCTGAGGATGGCCAGCCTGGACCAGATTTCACCGGACATCATCTCCAAGATCGCTGCCATCGTC
The DNA here is from genome assembly GCA_963768095.1 of Terriglobia bacterium. Classification (GTDB taxonomy): domain Bacteria; phylum Acidobacteriota; class Terriglobia; order Bryobacterales; family Bryobacteraceae; genus Palsa-89. The sequence continues at coordinate 256,821 of CAVYGT010000002.1, forward strand.
GGCGAGAAGCTCAAGGCTCTGGGCGAGATGAGCCGCGAGTCCTACGGCGGCGTGCGGGCGGTGGCCGAAATGTTCAACCGCCTGGACTCGGCCACCAGCAAGGAAATCCTGGAGGTCGTCGAGCAAAGCGATTCCAATCTGGTGGGCACCATCCGCCACATGATGTTCGTGTTCGAGGATCTACTGCTCCTGGGTAGCGACGCTATGAAGGAGGTCCTCGCCAAAGTGGACCGCAAAATTCTGACCGTCGCCTTGAAGGGTACCAGCGACCAGTTGAAAACTCATTTCATGGAAGTCATGTCGCAGCGCGGCGCCGAGATGCTGCGCGAAGACATGGAATCGCTGGGGCCGGTAAAGATCAAGGAGGTAGAAGCGGCTCAGCAGCAGATCATCGCGGTGGTGCGGCAGCTGGAGACGGAGGGAGCCATCAGCCTGAAGGGCACGGTGGGAGAGCAGTATGTCGTCTAAGCTGCATCGTGGCGGCGACGTTCCGCTGCAGCCGATGGCCTGGCCGCGCGTCGGGCCGCTCGATGCTCATCCGGCCCAGACCAACGCCTACCCGGCCGCGTCCTATGACGCGTTGGGCGGCTCGGCGCCGGTGGGCCAGGCGCGCTCCTATACCGATCCAGGCGCTTCTTCCTATCAGCAGGGTTTCCAAGAAGGCCAGGCAGCCGCCCGGCGGGAGGCCGCTGCTCACACCGAAGCGATGAATCTGCAAGTGGCGCGAACCATAGAAGAATTATGCGGGCTGCGCCAGCGCTTCCGGCACGAGGCCGAAGAAGACGTGGTCGCGCTCGCGGTCGCCATTGCCCGCCGCATCCTGCACCGCGAATTGACGGTTGCGCCCGAGGCGCTGCTCGGTCTGCTCAAAGCGGCGCTTGAAAAAATCGAGCTGCGCGAAGTGCATCGGGTGCGCGTCTCGCGCGCCGATGCCCCCATGGTGGCGCAGCATCTGGAGAAAATGGGCCTGCCCCGGCCCATCGAGGTGATCGCCGACCCCGGCCTGCAACGCGGCTCGGCGATCCTGGATTCCTCCCGCGGCGCGCTGGATGCCTCGGTGGAAACGCAACTGGCCGAGATCGAGCGCGGCTTTGCGGATCTGGTCCGGAGGGTCTAAGTGAAACTCGCTCCTTACTACGAAAAGCTGGCGCGCATCGAAACCTGCCGCTGGACCGGAACGGTCACCGAACTGGTCGGCCTTCTGGTGGAGTCGAGTGGGCCGGTAGCCGCCGTCGGCGACTTCTGCGAGATCATGACCCAAAGCGGCCGCCCCATTCGCACGCAGGTGATCGGCTTCCGCGACGGGCGCGTGCTTTCCATGCCGCTCGAAGAAACCGACGGCTTGCACTTGGGCGACCCCATCATGACGCGCAAGGACGACGCGCGCATGGAAGTCGGCCCGCAGTTGCTCGGCCGCGTCATCGACGGGTTCGGCAAACCGCTCGACGATCTGGGTCCGGTGGGAGCCAAAGAGCCCTACGACCTGTACGCGGCGCCGCCCGGCCCGCTGGACCGCGAAAGCATCAGCGAGCCGCTGGTCACCGGCATACGCGCCATCGACAGCCTGCTCACCTGCGGTAAAGGCCAAAGAATCGGAATTTTCGGCGGCAGCGGCGTGGGCAAAAGCACGCTGCTCGGCGCGATGTCAAAGCACAGTTCGGCCGATGTCAGTGTGGTAGCTCTAATCGGAGAACGCAACCGCGAGGTGCGCGATTTCATCGATCACGAGCTGGGCCCGGAAGGATTGAAGAAATCGGTTCTAGTGGTAGCCACCTCCGATCGTCCCGCGCCGCTCCGGATCCGCGCGGCCTTCGTAGCGCTGGCGGTGGCCGAATATTTCCGGGATCAAGGCAAAAGCGTGCTGCTGGTTATGGATTCGGTAACCCGGCTGGCCATGGCGCAGCGCGAGATCGGTCTAGCAGCCGGCGAGCCGCCCAGCCAGAAAGGCTATACGCCCTCGGTGTTCAATCTGCTGCCAAAAATTTTCGAGCGAGCCGGACGTTTTAAGAGCGGCTCCATCACGGGCTTCTTCACGGTGCTGGTGGAAGGCGACGATTTCAACGAACCGATCTGCGACGCGGTGCGCGCTATTTTGGACGGCCACATCATCCTTTCACGGCAGCTCGGAGCGGCCGGCCACTACCCGGCCATTGACGTACTGCAATCGGTCAGCCGGCTCGCGCCCCGGCTCTATACGGCGGAGCAGAAAGACGCAGCTGTGAAGATCCGCGAAGCCATGGCCACCCATCAGCGCTCCGAAGATCTGATCAATCTGGGAGCGTATGCCAGCGGCGCGAACCCCAAGCTGGATGCGGCCATTCGTTTGCGGCCGCAACTGCAGGATTTCTTGAAACAAGACGCGGGCGCGCACTCGGGCTTCGCCGAGACCATGGGCCGCATGCGCGAGCTGGCCAAGCTGGCCGAGTCGTGAGCACGGAATGAAGCGCTTCCAGTTTCCGCTGGAGCGGGTCCGCCGCTGGCGCTCCGAGCAAGCCAGTGTCGAAGAACTGAAACTGCAGCAGCTCCGGGCGGAAGCGGCGCGGCTGGCGTTGGCCAAAAGCGAGATTCAAACTGAGGCGGCTGAATCGGCGCGCCAGGTGCTGGCGCAGCCTTCCATCGATGCGCTGGAGCTGACCAGCCTGGAATCGTACCGCCAGCACCTCGGCCGCCGCATCTACGAATTGGAAAATCTCGAGCGCCAATGCGAAGCCAAAGTGGTGGAGCAACGCCGGCGGGTGCTGGAAGCGCGGCGTCAATTTGAGCTGCTGGACCGGCTGCACAACAAGGCCTGGCGCGAGTGGGTGGCGGAAGGCAATAAGGAGCAGGAACAAATGGCGGCCGAATTGTTTTTGGCTAAGTCGGTGCGCGAGCGCTAGCGCGCCAGCAGCCGTGTCGCTTCTTCGATGTGTTGGTTCAATTGCTCCAGCGCGCGGCCTGCATCCCTGGCTTCGGCGTTGGCCTCATCCCAGCGCGAGGCCTCCACGGCCTCCCGAACGCCGGGCAGAGTCTTGGCGCCGTAGCCGGTATACAAACCGGGCGCGTAGATCTGATGGCGGTACCAGTCGCGGGATGGGAGTCCTTTGGAAAGAATCAGGCCGCGTTCGCTTTCGTACAGCGCTTCATTGGCCTTGGCCAGGCGCGACGTGTCGGCCTGGGCAACAGCCGTCTTGAGCGCGGCTTCATAAGCCTTGGCGTCGGAATCGGTTTTTTCGAGCGCCGACACTAGCGGGGCGAAATCGACATGCGCTCCGGATTGCTTTTTGATCTGGTCCACGTAGCGCTTGACGGTGCTTGAAAATTCGCCAAACTCGAACGGCAGCAGCGGGGCATCGGCCAGGCGCAGCAGAGTCATGGTGGTCACCTGCGAGAGCGCGGCGCCATAGACGAAACCCGGGTCGCCGAACTGCTCAAACCACTGCGGATCGTCGTAGATGGAATGATACTGGCCGTTGAGGTTCGGACCGCCGAAGCCCAAGTTCAAGCTGGCGACGCCGAGGTGATCGATGAACGCGACATAATCGGAACCGGCGCCGAGCGCTCCCAGATGGAATCCGGGAGGACCTTCTTCGGCGGACACTTCACTGCGGTCGCGCCGCGGGGTGCGGGCGATTTCGAGCAGGCTCTTTCCATTCTGCGGATCTTTCAAATCGCGCAGAACTTCGCTCATGAATGCTTCGAGCGTGTGCGATCCCGAGGCGCTCATGGTGCCTTTGGAGTTGCTGTCGGAATTGATGTAGACCGCGCCTTTGCGGTTCAGCTCATCCTGATGTTTCTCAGCCCACTCGGTGGAACCTAAGAGGCCGAACTCTTCGCCGTCCCAGAGCGCCAGAACGATGGTGCGTTTGGGCTGCCAGCCTTGCTTGTGCAGCTGCGCCAGCGTGCGCGCGGTCTCGAGCAACGACGCCGCGCCGCTGATGGGATCGTGCGCGCCGTTCACCCAGCCATCGTGATGATTGCCGTAGATCACCCATTGATCGGGATAGGTGCTGCCGGGAATAGTCGCAATCACGTCGTGGAGCGGGCGCGTGGAGTTGTCGAAATCCAGCTTGAAATGCGCCGTGGCCGGTCCGGGACCGATGTGATAGGTGAAGGGCAGAGCGCCGCGCCAATCCGCGGGCGCTACCGGACCGCCGAGATTCTGTAAGAACGGCGTCGCGTCGGCGTAAGAGATCGGCATCACGGGAATCTTCATTAGGATCTTGGATTCGGCCATTGTGAGGCGCTTGGAACCCGGTTCGGAAGCCCAGCCGGGCGACAGAGGATCTCCAACGTAGGTCGGCATGTCCATCACGCTGCCGCGCTGCACGCCGTCAGAGGGACGCATGGGGCCTTTGGGATACGGGTCGCCCTGGTAATAACCGTCATCGCGCGGGTCGGAATAAATCAGGCAGCCGATGGCGCCGTGCTCGTAGGCGACCTTGGGCTTGGTGCCGCGCCAGCTCTTGCCGTAGCGCGCGATCACGATCTTGCCTTTCACGTCGATGCCCTGCTTGGCGAGGTAGTCGTAATCTTCCGGGACGCCGTAGTTCACGTAGACGACCTGGCCGGTGATGTCGCCCGAGGCGGAGTAGGCGTTGAAGGTCGGCAGCTGCGTCGGGTTGGAGGTGTAGCTGTCCTGCGCGATGGCCGGCTCTTTCAATCCCGCGCGGAATTTCACGGGCGCGGTCATCTCGAGCGCGCGCGAAGTGGGATACGGAATGAGAGCTTCGAAATTCTCGATGCGCGCATCCAGGCCGAATTCCTTGAGCAGCCCTAGCGCGTACTCGGCGACGGCGGCATCGGCCGCGGAACCGGCATGATGCGGCGCCTTGGCCATACGCTCCAGATAAGTTTTCTGGCGGCCGGCTTCGGGAATCGCGATGGCCTTCTGCTCGAGGGCGTGTTCGGAAGACCACTCGCTTTGAGGAAAACCGCGGATGGGCGCCTGCGCGGCCAGCGTAGCCGCGAACGCCAGTAAGGCAAAAAGTGGCTTCATATGTTCTTAGCGATTTTGGTATTGCGCGATTTGAGGAAATTCGCGAACTCAGACGCGTTTCTGGTGAGGCCAGGGAAGGTCGCGATCACGTGCTCGTCGGGATCTAAGATCGCGTAAAACGGTATAGCGACGGTTTCGAATTTTTTCTCTTCGAGCTTCTGATTTTCTTCCGAAACCTGATCGGTACCGTCGGTGTAAAGGTCGACCAACACGAAATCCTTGAGCAAGGGCATGATCTCCGGCCGTGGGAACATGTTGGCCTTCATCCAATGACAATTGGTGCAGGCGTAGCCGGTGAAGTTGATGAATACGAGTTTATTCTCGGCGCGGGCTTTGGCCAGAGCTTCGCGGTATTGATTTTTGAGCCAGACCGGCGCGCTGTTCTCGCCCGCGGCCGATGCGAAGGTCGCGCTCTTGGCCTGGACGGGGATGAACGCCTCGATATTGCCGAGCGATGCGCCGAAGAGTCCCGGCAGCAGGCTGATGGAGAAAATCAAAAACAGCGCGGCCACCAGCATGCGGCCCACGCCCAGATGATCTTCCGGCTTGATTCCTTCCAGGCGCAGGAACCCGAGCAAGTAGAGACCAGGCAGAGCGAAGAGCACTAGCCAGGAAGCCAGGAACATTTCGCGCGAGATGAGATTGGTCTGGAGCACCTGGTCGGCGGAGCTGAGATATTTCACCGAGATCGCCAGCACTACGAATCCCAGGACGACTTTGACGCGCATCAGCCAGCCGCCGCTCTTGGGGAGTTTCTGGAGGAACGAGGGGAACAGGGCGAGCGCGAAGAACGGGAGCGCGAGGCCGGTGGCAAACGCACCCATGCCTATGACGGGCTGAAGGCCGCTAGTCTGGACCGAGGCCACCAGCAACGGGCCGACGATGGGTCCGATGCAGGCGAACGAGGTCAGGGTGAAGGTGAGACCCATCAGCAGGGTTCCCAGATAGCCGCCTTGCTCGGAAGCCTGGTTGAGTTTGGTGAGCAGTCCGGAAGGCAGCGTCAGTTCGTAGGCGCCCAGCAAGCTCAAGCCGAACACGATGAAGACCAACGCGATGAATGCGTTCACCCAAGGGCTGTTGCCCAGTTGAACCACGCCGAACGGCCCGGCGATGGCTTTGATCAAGGCGCCGAGGCCGGTGAACAACACGATGATCCCGATGCAGAACAGCACGGCGTGGAAGACACCGTCGCGCCGGTTGCCGGTCTGGCGGTTGACGAAATAGGAGACCGTGAACGGGATCATGGGAAAAACGCAGGGCGTGAAAATGGCTGCGAGGCCCGCGCCGAATGCGGTCAGAAGGAATAATCCAAAACCGGAGGAAGTTTGCGGGGTGGTGGGAGCGGGGGTCGATGAGCCTGTTGGGGCGGATGCAGCCTCAGCCGTGGGACGAAACTCGGTGAAGCCTGATGGAATCACGATGGCCGTTGCTTTCGCCGCTGGATCGATGGTCAGGGTTGCCGACGTCGGCTTGCGCTTGGGCGGCAAGCACATCGTGTCGTTGCAACATTGATAGCGAGGTGTCGCGGTCAGCTCGACCGGGCCGGGTGCGGCGTCCTTCTTCAGCTCAATGTCCAGAAGAAATGTGACGGCCTCGCCGAAGGTTTCGGTGTTGACTCCGAAAGACGGATCGAGTTTGACAATCGGCTGGGGTTGATACAGCTTGACGCTGGCGACCGCGGGATTATCGAGGGTGACGGTGGTGGCGATGGGAGGGCGCGGCGTCGTCAACGAATACAGGTGCCAGCCTGGATCGATTTTGGCCGCCAGGCGCGCCAGGACGTGGGCGCCGGGCGCGGCGGAGGGGGTATCGAACGTCAAAGTCCAATTGACCGGGTCCGGCGCCTTGCTGAACAAGGGCGCGGCCAGCAGGAATACCGCGAGGAAACGGGACATTTTAGTCCGCCTTTGCAGCAACGGTCGCATTAGCGAAAGGGCCGCTAGCCAGCTCCGCCTCGATGTGCTCGTTGGCACGCCCGCCGGCGAACTCTTTCGCGACGCGGATGGCATTCTTGATTGCGTTTGCGTTGGAGCGGCCGTGAGCGATGATGCAGACACCTTTGACGCCGAGCAGCGGGGCTCCGCCGTACTCGGAATAATCGACGCGTTTCTTGAAATCCTGGAACGCGGTGCGGGATAGCACGTAACCGATCTTGCGCGTGATGGTGGCTTCCAGCGATTCGCGCAGCATCTTGGAGATCATGTCCACCAGGCCCTCGCTGACTTTAAGAGCCACGTTGCCGATAAAGCCATCACATACTATGACGTCGATGTCCCCGGTATAGATATCGCGACCTTCAACATTTCCGATGAAATTAATGGGCAGCGACTTGAGCAGGGGAGTGGAGGCGCGCGTCAGCTCATTGCCTTTGTGTTCTTCCTCGCCGATGGAAAGCAGTCCGACGCGGGGGCGCTCGCGATGGAAGATGACGCGGGAATAGATTTCGCCCATGACGGCGAACTGGGCCAGCATGCGGGGCGAGCAGTCGACGTTGGCGCCGACGTCCACAACGACCACGGGCGTACCTTTGAGCGTGGGAAAGGCGGAGGCCAGCGCGGGACGGTCGACACCGGGGATCATGCCCTGAACCATCTTGGCGGTGGCCATGACCGCGCCGGTATTTCCGGCCGAAACCAGGCCCTGCGCGGTGCCGTCGCGAACCAGGCGCGCGGCTACGCGGATGGAGCTGTCGCGCTTGGTGCGAACCGCTTTGGCCGCGCTGTCCTCCATGGTGACGACTTCGCTGGCATGTTGGATGTCGATGGGCAGGCCGGCGATTCCGTCATGTTGCGCGAGTTCCTTGCGGACGACGTCCTCTTTGCCGACCAGAATGATGCCGACTCCGAGCGTGCGGGCCGCTCGGATGGAGCCCTCGACCTCGGATTTGGGGGCGTGGTCGCCACCCATGGCATCAACTGCGATGGTCACCATGCAGGTTGAATCTTATCAGGTCCGGCAAGCGAAGTTTTCCGGGGTTACTCTTCGGCCACTTCGATCACTTCGCGTCCTTTGTAACGGCCGCAGTGGGGGCAGGCGCGATGTGGCAACTTGGGCTCGTGGCAATTGGGACATTCCGCGCGTCCGGCGGCGCGCAAAGAGTCATGCGCCCGGCGAGTGGAGGTGCGCCGCTTGGAGTGTCGTCGTTTTGGATTAGGCATTCAAGGATCCTTTGGTTTGAAGATTTTTTAGCGCTTCCCAGCGGTCATCGGCGAGCTTGGTTTCGCATCCGCAGTGGACCAGATTGCGATTCTGCCCGCAATTCGGACAGATACCCCGGCACTCTTCGCGGCAAACTCGCTGCATCGGCATGGCAAGCAAAACATATTCTCGCAAAACGTCTTTCAAGTCGAGGCCGGCGCCCTCATAGAAGCCGATCTCGGTTTCGCCCGGGTCGATTTCCACATCTTCCGCAGGCGCAGCCTCCGCAGCGGGCCGGTAGAAGAGATCGAAGCTGGAATCGACCGGGAACTCGGCCGGCTCCAGGCAGCGGTCGCACTCGGAACGCATCCGGACTTTCAAGTGCCCACGGATCCGAATCTCTCCCAGGGTGTTGGCCAGAAGCTCAGCCGAACCCTCGGCTTCGAGTGGTGTCGCCTGAGTGAGGCCGGCGTCGAAAAAATTAATTTCGCCGGGCGGGAAGGCCACCTCAAAACGGACCTTCTTAACTTCCAGTTCCTGAACGCTTAAGAACACACTGCACCTCACCCCGGGGGGAGCGCTAAACGTTTATTGTAGCAGGGTTTGGCGGGTTTGTCCTCGAAAATCCAGCGTGCCATGACGTGGGGTGCGGAGCGGACCGTTTTGACGCAAATCGGGGTGTCCGCGCGTGGGAGGCGGGATGGAATTTGAAATTTGAAAAAACGAAGCCAGCCAGGCCTGAGTATTTTCAGTAAACCGTGTCGGGAGGCGCTACGCGTGTTCATCAGGACAAGGGTACGACCCCTCGCCCGGCTTCGCGAAGGATGAACGCCGCAGGTGACTCAAGAAAGAGCGTTCATATTTTGACGGACGTAGTGACCGGGCTGGCCGCAATCCCTACTTCTTGGGAGGAACGATGGCGAGATGCGACGCCGGGGTCTTGTACTCTGCGTCCGTCACTTCGTCCATCCAGGTGATTTTTCCGCGCTGTGTGTTGAATTGTGTTCCGCCTGCATTGGGCGCGGCGCCTTGCCAGTGAGGCACGCCGGGCGGGGCGTAGGAGGTTTGGCCCGCGTGCAGCTCGATCACGGGACCGCCTTTTAGTGCGTTGATGCACGTGCCCTCTTCGCATAGAATGACCTGGCCGGTTTCGTGGCTATGCCACTTGGTGTGCACACCGGGCGGGAAATAGATATGGGCGAAGGTTCCGGTGGAGTTCTCCTTGACTTGGTAGACGGTGGCGCTGAAGTTGGGGTTGTTCATGGGCTGGCGGTCCTGATCCTGAGCGATCAGGAGCGGTAAGATGCCGGCTCCCAGGGCTAAGGCGGCCCGAAAGTACACTGCGGAACGGCTGGTGAGTTTCATGGAATGCCCTCTCTTTCGGATCAACGGCTATCCCGCTGCTCGATTTGGCAGCGCATCGACCATATTGGAAAGATACGAGTCCGGTAGCAGTGTTGTCAAAGGGGTGATGGGCTCAAGCGGCAACTATTCGAACGTGGCCGAGTAGAAGCTGGTTTTGGTTCGAGAATTGCGAACGCATCATGGCCGATGAAGCTCCGCAATGTTCAGAGTGCGCGACGTGGAATGCGAGGAGCTGTGGTCGTTCATCGGCAAGAAGCAAAAGCGCGTCCGGCTGTGAAGTGGATCGGAACTGCGGCGTACAGCTAGGTCTTTGTGGCAATCGAAGGCACTCCGAGCTTGTTACTCAACATCGCGATGGGCAAGCGCGACCAGAGCAGCATAGATGCAATCGTTGAAGGAGTGCGGCTCCGACGGCTGCGGCCGTCCTTCCAATCACCAGCGAGAGATTAGCAGAGTACCGATTGCGATCGCCACATCGCTGATGACTGATGAGTCGCGTCGCGCAACTTCATGGGATCAGAAGCGGCAACTATTCGAACGTGGCCGAGTAGCGATCGGCTAAACTGAGCTAGATTGTTCGGCACTTTCCAGATTGTTATTCATAGTGGCGGCGGTTTCGATTGGCTGGCCGGTTGTTGCGCAGGCTCCGGCGGCTTCGCGTCCTGATTTCGCGGGCATCTGGAACTCGGCGACGGCTACTCCTCTGGAACGTCCCGCGCGGCTCAAGGACAAAGAATTCTTCACACCTGAGGAAGCGGCGGAGTGGGAACGGCGGGAGAGCGCTCAAAATCAGGAGCCGTCCGGCGCGGAGGCCGCGCGAAATGTGGGCACCTACAACGTATTGTTCCGGGAGTTTGGTTCGCACGTGGTGAAGACGCTGCGGACATCCATCATGACCGATCCGCCGGATGGCAGGATTCCCGCGCTGACGCCCACGGCTGCGGCCGAAAAACGCCGGCGCATGGAACTGCAGCGGCATCCGGCCGGGGCTGAGGATCTCGGACTTCAGGATCAATGCCTGGTGTTTGTAACCGCGGTGCCGCCCATGATTCCGTATTCGTACAACAGCAACTACCAGATCATTCAGACCCGCGATCGATTGGTGATCAACGTGGAGATGATCCACGATACGAGAATCATTCCACTCGATGGCCGCGCGCATCTGCCTTCGAGCGTGAAATTGTGGTTGGGCGATTCGGTGGGACATTGGGAAGGCGGCACGCTGGTGGTGGATACGACCAACTTCAACGATGCGGGCGGTTTCTACGGCGCCGGCGGCAATTTCGGCTGGGACCGAAATCTGCACGTGGTGGAACGCTTCAGCCTGCTGGACGCCAACACGATTCTGTACCGGTTTGAAGTGGACGATCCAACGGCGTTCACGCGGCCATGGAAGGGCGAGCTGACGATGCTGAGGGGATCCGGGCAGATTTACGAGTACGCTTGTCACGAAGGCAATTACGCGCTGCCGGATCTTCTCAACGGGCTGCACGCCACGCAATAGTTACTGGTGCACCGCGATGTAGAGCGTCTGAGCGCCGGCCACTGTGTCCAGAGTCAGCTTCAATGGAACCAGATCATTGTCGGGTATCGAAGGCACGACGACGTCGAACTGATAGAGTCCGACAAAGCCGGGGGCGAGCCCTTCATAAGTGATCTGGGCCGGCGTCTGATCGAACGAGATTTGCAACGGCAGGAGCGTTCTGGTTGATCCTGGCGCGATCTCGCCAGCAGCAGTGGGGGGCGAGACCAAGCCAAATCCGATGCCATACATGGTAATGGTCTCGTTGGGCTTGGCGGGGCGCGAGGCAACGCCGGGAATGGCGCCGGCTGGAAGAACGTAGGTGGCGCCGTCGGACAATAGCGCCGTCACGTATTGATTCGCGCCGACCTTAAAGGAGGCTGGGGCGAGCAGGCCGGGTTGGATACCGTTGGAAGTGACGTCGTAGGGTGCGCTGAGTGCGCCGTTGTTGTTTACGATAACCTGCACCTTTTGTTTGATCGGGATGGTATAGGGCACCTGCGCGTTGATCTGACCGGGGTTGGAGGAGATGTAACTGAGGAAGGCATTCCCACCGTTGACGGTGACCTGAACGCCGTCGAGCACGGTGGGCGCGATCCGTCCATTGAAATCGCCGGTGGCCCACTGGCGCGTGTCCGGGGCCAAGTCGGTTCCGTAGATCTCGATCCAGGTACCGGGCGTGATGGCGTTGAATCCTCCGAACGCGCCCGCACTGATGACGTTGGTGATGGTGGGAGTGCCGGCGCCGGTGCCGGACGTGCATGCGCCCACGGTATCGATGTAGTCCGTTACGGCCGGATTTCCAAGCTGTATGTAGTCGCTGGTGGGATTGTTCCAGGCCGAAATTGGAGGCAGGGTTTGGGGCAAGACAGCAGTGGGGATCAGGTCGCCGATGGCTTGCAAATTCCCTACCGCCCTGACGCTGGGGTCCTGGCTCTCGATCAGGAACTCGGTGAGGTTTCCAGCCGTGGGAAAGTAGTTTAATTCTGCTGAGCCAAGCACGGAGGGATAAGTGTGGGTTGAGCCGTTCACCGTGAGCGTAAAGTCGCCGAAGAAGATGATGCTGTATGAATGCCCGCCGTTGTTCAGAATGGGCCCGGTGGTGGAGACCACAGAGTCGATCTTTACTGTAAGGGTGGCCCCGTCCTTGCAATCGGAAAGGGTGTAAGTTTGGGCGGCGCAAGGGCTGGCCGCGGCGAACGCCAGGAGGGCGAGCACAAAGAGGTCTTTCGAAGCCCGATCAGGAGTCATCTGGATGTTAATGAGCCGGGTGGGGGAAAACTTTCAGATCGCTTGAAACCTTGACGGAAATTCGCCGTATTGAAGAACATGGGCTTGAAACATGTCCTGCGGCGGTTGATGCGCGCGCCGATGTTTACTGTTGTCACGGCGGTGACGTTGGCCGTCGGGATCGGCGCCAATAGCGCGATTTTCAGCGTGATTGAAGGCGTGCTGTTGAAGCCTTTGCCCTATCCGCAGGCGGACCGCCTGATTGCCGTGAATCACACTGCGCCCGGGATTAACTTCGTGGAAGCGAATATTGCGCCATTCCTCTATTTCACGTATCGCGAGGAGGGGCGGACGTTTCAGGACATTGCGATTTGGCAGAACGATACGTCGAGTGTGACGGGACTGGCGGAGCCGGAGGTGGTTCGCGACGTGCTCGTCACAGCGAGCCTCCTGCCGCTGCTGGGCATCCAGCCTGTTCTCGGGCGATGGTTCTCGGCTGCGGACGATTCGCCGAATGCTCCCAAGACGGTGGTGCTCACGTATGGATATTGGCAGGCGAGATTCGGTGGAGACCGGTCGGTGCTGGGCCGGAATCTGATTGTGGACGGAACGCCCAGAGAGATCATCGGGGTGATGCCGGCCGGCTTCCAGTTCCGCGATTCTAAGCTGGCGATGCTGCTGCCCTTGCAGCTGGACCGCAACAAGACGTTTATCGGAAATTTCAGCTATGAAGGCATCGCGCGATTGAAGCCGGGCGTGACGCTGGCGCAGGCGAGCGCGGACGTGGCCCGGATGATTCCCATCGCGATGCGGGGTTTTCCGTCATATCCTGGCTACACCATGAAGATGTTCGAAGACGCGCGGGTTGGTCCGCGGCTTAGTCTTCTAAAAGACGACGTGGTGGGCGACATCGGCAAGACGCTTTGGATTCTGATGGGGATGATCGGGACGGTGCTGCTGATCGCGTGCGCGAACGTGGCCAATCTGATGCTGGTACGGGCGGACGGACGGCAGCAGGAACTGGCGATTCGCGCGGCGCTGGGGGCCGGATGGGGAAGGATTGCGCGCGAGCTATTGGCTGAGAGCGTGGCGATTGGGCTTCTCGGCGGCGCGATAGGACTGGCCTTGGCTTTCGGAGCGGTTCGATTGCTGCTGGCGATTGCTCCGGCGAATCTTCCGCGGCTGAACGACATCTCCATCGATCCGGCCGTGGTGTTGTTCACACTGGCCGTCTCGCTGGTGGCCGGACTGGTGTTCGGCCTGGTTCCGGTGATCAAGTACGTGGGGCCGCGGCACGCGTTGGCGGGTGCGCTGCGCGCGGGTGGGCGTAGCTTGAGCGAGAGCAAAGAGCGGCACCGGATGCGTAGCGCGTTGGTGGTGGTGCAGGTGGCGCTGGCGCTGATGTTGCTCATCGGGTCGGGGCTGATGATCCGAACGTTCCAGGCGCTGCGGCGCGTGGACCCTGGATTCACGCATCCGGAACAGTTGCAGACTTTGGAGATTTCGATTCCCGAAGCGCAGGTGCGCGATGAGACGGCGGCGGTGCGGATGGAGCACGCGATCCTGGACAAGATTGCAGCGATCCCTGGCGTTTCGTCCGCAGCGGTCAGCTCGGTGTTGCCGATGGATGGCTCGGGCTGGCAGGATCCGGTTTATGCCGAGGACAAAGCGTACTCGCAGTCCATGCCGCCGCTGCGGCGATTCAAGTTTGTATCGCCCGGGTTGCTCGGGACGATGGGAAACAGGCTGGTGGCGGGGCGGGATTTCACTTGGACCGACACGTATGATCGTCGTCCGGTAGCCATGGTTTCCGAAAAGCTGGCGCGGGAACTGTGGCACGATCCGCGTTCGGCGATCGGCAAGCGGATTCGCGAAAATATGAACGGCACTTGGCGCGAGGTGGTGGGCGTGGTCAACGATGAGCGCGAGGACGGCGTCAATCGTCCGGCGCCGACCATGGCGTACTGGCCGATCATCATGAACAATTTTGAGGTCGACAAGGTGTCGGTGCGGCGCGACCTGAACTACGTGATTCGCAGCAATCGGGCGGGGTCGCAGAGTTTGATGAACGCGGTGCAGCAGGCGGTGTGGTCGGTGAACGGGAATCTGCCGCTCGCCAATGTGACTACGCTTCAGAGAGTCTACGAAAAATCGCTGGCGCGAACTTCTTTCACCCTGGTGCTGCTCGGGATCGCAGGAGCGATGGCGATGCTGATCGGGCTGGTGGGGATTTACGGCGTCATTTCTTATTCGGTGACGCAGCGCACGCGGGAGATTGGGATTCGCATGGCGTTGGGCGCGGAGCAGAGCAGGCTGGCGCGAATGTTTGTCGGGCACGGGCTGACGCTGGCGGCGATCGGCGTGGTTTGCGGACTGGCTGCCGCGGCTGTGCTGACGCGATTGATGTCGTCGCTGCTGTTCGAAGTGAATCCAGTGGACCCGGTCACGTATGTCGCGGTTTCAGCCAGCCTGATCGCCGCGGCGCTGTTGGCAAGCTATCTGCCGGCGCTGCGGGCGACCAAGGTGGATCCGGTCGAGGCGCTGCGGGCGGAGTAAGTCCGCGCAGGATCAGTTCAAGCGGAAATTCACTTCGATGGTGGCCAAGACGGGCACTGAAGCGCCGTCTTTGGTCCCCGGTTGGAACTGCCACTGCCGCACGGCGGTGACGGCGTTCTCGTCAAGCCCCAGGCCAAGGCCTTTGGTCACTCGGAAGTTGCGCGCGACGCCGTCCGTACCGATCTCGACGGAGAGCTGCACGCTGCCTTGATATTTCGCGATGCGTGCTTCCGCGGTGTACTCCGGTTCCACTTTGTAGAGGAGTTTCGGCGGGTTGACACCGTTTCCGATGTGGAACGCCTGGGATTTGGCTTGGGCTGGCTGCGCTCCCAAATTGCGTCGCAACGCAGACGCGTGGTCGGAGATAAACTTCGCATCGTCCTGGCGCCCCTGGTCCGTGAGGAAGCGGGCGTAGAGCTCCAGCGTAGTTGCGGCTTCGGCCGAGTTCTGGTCCTCCACCGATAGCGCCGATCGATACAAGGTTTCGGCCTCGGCGGAGTTCTGCTCGCGCTCGCGAACCACGGCCATCCACATTTGCGCGGGGCCAGCTTGTGTCGCATCCAGAGTCTGCGCTTTTTGGAAATAGTCGATGGCCTGTTGGTAGTTCTTATTGCCGAGCGCGTTCTCGCCGAGATACATCCAGGCGGACGCGGCTTCAGGGCGGTCTCCCAGCACTTGCGCGGCTTGGGAGTAGAACGTTACGGCTTGCGAGGGCTGGTCTGCGCTTTTTCTCCAGGCCGCCGAGCTTCATCAGGCCGATCCCGTAAGCCAAGCTTTGGTTGCCAGAGACTTGTTCACGGATGGCGAGGGAGGCATCGAGCAACTTCTTCGCATTGTCGAATTGCCGCAGCGCTTCGAAGGACGCGGCCGGTTCCTCGAGCATTTGGAAGTTTCTTTGAGCCGTCGCGGCGCGGATGGTGGCGTCGATGTCGGCTGGGAGCGGCTGAGGCGCCTGATTCTGAGCGCGGACGGCGGCAAAAGGTGCGACCAGCGCGATGGCGGCCACAACCGCTGCCACGGCAGAAGCACGTCCCGCGGCGTTGCGGCGAACGCGGGAGTCGAGAATGGCCACCAGCCGGCCTTCCAGCTGCGAGCGGCGCGCCATGGCGACCGCGGCCCAGGCCAGGGCGGGCGACGTTTGCATGCCGCGGGCCACTTCGAGCAAATGCGCGGCGTAGTCGGAGGGGCGCGCACCGGAGGCGAGCACCAGATCGTCCGTGGCGCGTTCGCGTTCCTTCAAGAATTCGCGCCATGCGAGCCAGGCCAGCGGATTCCACCAATTCAGGGCGAAGGCTAGCCGCGCCAGCAGATGAGTGGTGACGTCTACACGTTGTACATGCGCCAGCTCGTGCAGGAGCACCATGCGGCGGCGCTCTTCGGTCCAGTTGCGCGCATCCGCGGGCATGCAGATGGCCGGCTGCAGGAAGCCACAAGTCATCGGCATGCTACCTTCTTCGTTCTCGAGGATGGTGACGTGCCGCGAGATACCGAGTTGGCGGGCCAGCGGTGCGGCCAGTTGGTCATCGGGCGAGGGTTGGGAGCGGCGGCGTAAGCGGAATAGTCGCGTGTAGGCTAGCAGCATTTGAGCCAAGATGGCTGCGACGCCGATGGCCCACGTCAGCATTAGAACTAGCCGCCAATCGGGATGCCACATCGTGGAGCGCGCAGGCAGGGCCGAATGGGAGTAAGGCGAGGCGGTGGATGCCGCTTCACCGCCTGGCGCCGCGGTGGTTTCGAAGAGCACCGCCACACTAGGGGCGAGGGTGGCGAACGATGGGACTCGGAGCGCCGGCAGCGAGATGGAGAACAATGGCAGCGCCAGCACAGCCACGGCTGCGGCGGTCCACACCAGATGACGCGACGCGGCGGAGCGGCCGCGCAGTAATAGTGACACGAGCCATGCTATGCCGAACACTGCTGTACTCTTGAGCGCCACAGCGGTGAAAAATCCAAACCACATTGCCTGGTTCATTTGCCCTCCCGTTTTGCCTTGTCGATCATTTCCGCCATCCGGTCCAGCTCCTCGCGAGTCAGCTGTGTCGAGGAGACATCCAGGAGCGCCGCCACGATTTGCTCGGGCGAACCGTTGAAGTAAGTTTTGAGCAGGTGCTTGACGGCGGTGCGCTTGGCCTTCTCGCGCGCGATGGTGGGCAGGTAGACGTAGCGCAATCCCTCGGCGCGGTGGCGGACGTGGCCCTTTTCTTCCAGCACGTGCAACAGGGTACGGACCGCCGAATAACTGGGCGCGTCGGCCATGGCGGCGCGTACGTCGGACGCCGAGGCCTTGCCGCGTTCGATGAGAATCTCCAGGATCTGCCGCTCGCGGCGGCTCAAGGAAGCGAGGTCGCTCACCGGCTCCGCTCCTGTTTACTGTTTAGCATCATGCCAAAATATTAGCAGGTGTGCGCGAGCGCGTCAAGGCAAAAATTCAGGAGCTAGGTTCGGCCGTTTGCTAAGAGTTTCTAGCGCTGGCGGGAGGCGCCGGAATCGCGCTGGTTGCGGTTGGCGTCGCGGATCGCTTGGTTAGTTTTTTGGCGCGCGTCCTCCAGCGCCTGCGTCACGGCACGGTTGGCTTTATCGAACTCCTGGCGGGCATCGTGCGCGGCTTGATGCAGGTCCCTACTCGCTTGATCGCGTGCGTGCTGGGCTTGAGCGCGCGCCTTGTTCTGATCCGATTGACTACACGCCAGGCTGCAGCCGGCCAGCAATGTTACGATCCACAGTCTCCATTTGCCCATAACATCCCCTTTGTTTGATGGCGGCACGGTCACGTGAGTTGCTGAGTTTCTTTTCTTTTGCTGAGAATCACTTAGGATGGCGGGGCCAGAGGAGTGGAACGGTGACTTATAAGCTGGGCTCAGTTGGCGGCAGGCGCACGGTATGCGGACCCGGCTGTGTAGCGTGGGCACAGACGAGTAGCTGTGTACCGTGCGCCTAAAAAAGATGGCTCTAATGCGAAACCAGAGCCTGGATGGCTTCCAACTCCTTACCGGCTTCGGCTAATTTTCCTTGCGAGACCAACTCGCGGTAGCGATCCAAGTGGCGGCGAATTTCGGTGATGCGTGCATCCGGCGCCGCGGCCGTGGACGGCGTGGTTGGCGTCGCGGCCGTCTGCGCAGCTTGTTCCGCCGCGGTTGGCGGCAAATTCACACCCGCCAATTGCGCCAGCGCCTGCTGGTAGGTGTCGGCGTAAACCAAATTGTTTCCCATCGCGAGGGCGACCTTCTTCAATTGCGGCATCTTGGCTTGCGAGGCCTGGATGTAGATTGGCTCCACGTAGAGAAAGGTGTGCCCGATCGGCAACGCCAGCATCTGCCCGCGCAGTACCTGTGAGCCTTGCTGATTCCAGAGCGTCAGATCCTTCGAAATATTCTGATCCTGATTAATGCGGGCTTCTATCTGCATCGGGCCCAGAATGATCTCCTGTTTGGATAACAGCAGCACCACTTTTTCGCCCAGATGCTCGCCATCGCAGCGCGCCATCATCAGGCCGATGAGGTTGTCGCGATTGCGAGGCGTGAAGGGCAGCATCAGCAGAAACTCGGGCTGGGTCTCGCCCGGCAGGGTCGCCACGACATAGGTTGGCGCCAATGGCGCGGGCTGGCCACCCTGCTGGGTAGTAAACTTGGCGACGTCCCAGGCATCTGATTTGTTGTAGAACGTCAGCGGATCGCGCATGTGAAAGAGCCGGTAGACAGCAGCTTGCGCCGCGAAAATCGTCTCGGGGTAGCGGACGTGCCGGCGCAAATCGGCGGGCATCGCAGAGGCCGGCTCAAAGAGCGCGGGGAAGAGATTCTGGTAGGCCTGGAGCAGCGGATCTTCAGGGTCGAAGACGTAGAGATGGACGGTGCCGTCGTAAGCGTCGATGGTGGCCTTGACGGAGTTGCGAATATAGTTGACCGGGCCGATGCCGTCCAGATCGACGCTTTCCGCGTAAGGATGCACGCGCGATGTCATGTAACCATCGATGATCCAGGTCAGGCGGCCGTCGCCGGTGAGAACGATGTAGGGGTCGGAGTCCCAGGCTAGAAAATTCGCCAGCGTGCTGACGCGCTCGGTCAGGTTGCGGTGGATCATCATGCGGCTCTCGGGAGTGAGGTAGCTGGTGAGCAGGATGTTCCAGTCGCTATTCGAGATGGCCGCGGCCAGACGCAATGGCAGCGAGGAAATCGGAAAGCCGCCCTTACCGTCGTATCGCGTTTCGACGTTATGCTCGCCGGCCGGGTAGTCGAATTCAGGCTGCGCGGTGCGCACGAACACCGGGTCCTGCACGTTTTCGCCGTAGTACAACTGCGGGCGCGTGAGCTTCAATCCGGGAACGGTGATTTCGGGAGGCGCGTCCTTGATGATCAGCTCGGGCAGGCCATTGGGCGAAACTTGATTGGCCTCCGCCATGACGACGCCGTAGCCGTGGGTGTAAATGAAATGCGGATTGATCCAGGTAGAGCGCGCGTCGCCGAGCTGCGTGAGGTCGAGCTCGCGCGGAGAGATCATGACCTGGCGCAACTGGTTCTCGATGGTGTAGCGATCGACATCGGTGTCGGAATATACATAGGGGCGGTAGGGCTGGAGCTGGGTGATGGCGTCGTGAAAGGCGTGCCAGTCCCAGAGGCGCACGTTCTCGAGCAGGGGCTGGTGCTTGGCGAAGTCGATCTTTTCCTCCGGCTGAGCGGGGAAATCGAGCTCCCGGATGCGTTGGTCGATGCCGAAGGCCGAGCGCGTGGCGGCGATGTGGCGTTCGATGAAAGGCCGCTCGATGGAGATTTCGTTAGGACGGACGTAGGTGGCGGTAACAATGGGCGGGATGATGCTGCGGACCAGGAAGGCGGCCACCACGAGGAGCGCGATTCTCCACTTGCCGAAGAACAATGCGATGGCTGAGAGGACGCAGCTTGCAATCAGCACCCACTGCAGCGGCAGGGCGATGTTCTGGTCGGCGTAGTCGATACCCACCATGAAGCTGCCGTGCTGATCGAGCAGCATGCCATAGCGGCCGAGGAAGAAGCGCACCGCCAGAGCGAGCAGGAAGACGCCGCCCATAGCGCGCAGGAATTTCGATTCGAGCGCTCCCGCCAGGCGCAGTTCGCTGAGGTTGATTTGCTGGACCCGGCTCCAGTCGCCAACGCTGGAACGAATCTGCCAGCCGCGCGCGGCCAGCCAGTAGATCAAGCCGGCGATGACAATGATGCCGAGCACTAAGCCGAGCAAGTCGGAATAGAACGGAATTTCGAAGAGATAGAACGAGAGCGGATTACCGAAAGCAGGATCGTGCCAGGCGGCCGCGGCGCCGCCCAAGCCTTTGCCGCCGAAATAGCGGACCACGGTCCAGGTGTCCAGAGTTCCCAGCGACAGCACCAGCGCGATCAGGAAAACCACAACGATGGAGAGCTTCGCGTAGAGAGGGTGCTCGCCCATCCCGGTGCCGGCGTGTTTGAGCGCGCGGGCATGGGCGATCCAGAAAGCCAGGAACGCGACGACTGTGGCCGCGGCGGTGGGCACAATGCTGTAGGCCAGCATGCTGAACCAGGTGCGGAGCTGGCCCATCTCGCGCCACCACTGATAGTCGATGGTCCAGGAAGAGATCAGGCGCGCCGCGACGAAGAGGATGATGGCGGCGATGACGAACCACAGGCAACCGCCGCGCCGGGCGGGGCCTTCAATCTGACGATGGCGAAAGGAAGGGTCCAATTTGGTAGTGGCTGATCTTCATTCTACGCTTTCCAGACGACGCGGCCGTTGACGATGGTTGCGGCGGGGCCGCCGAGGAATTCATGGCCGTGGAAAGGAGAATTACGGCTCTTGGAAGCGGATTTGTTTACGTCGAACGTCCAATTGCGTTCCAGATTGAGGATGGTCACGTCGGCCGGGGCGCCCACGGCCAGGGTTCCGCGGTTGAGGCCGAGCACGCGGTCCGGCCCTGCAGTGAAAAGCTCGACCAGGCGGGTGAGTTGGATCTTGCCGGTGTGCACCAGCCGTTCGAGCGCGAGGCCAACCGCGGTTTCGAGACCAATAATGCCGAACGGGCACTTTTCGAACTCGCGCATTTTCTCGCTGCCGGCGTGCGGGGCGTGATCGGTGGCGATGGCGTCGACCGTGCCTGAAATAATTCCTTGCGTGACGGCGCCGGTGTCGCAAGCCGAGCGCAGCGGCGGTTTCATTTTGTAGTTGCTGTCATAGGGCCGCATGTCCGCATCGATCAGGGTGAAGTGATGGGGAGTGGCTTCGCACGTGACGGCGAGGCCGCGGGCTTTGGCGAACGCCACCATGTCGACGGAATAGCGCGAGGAGATGTGCGCAACGTGGAAGCGCGCGCCGGTGAGCTGCGCGAGCAGAATATCGCGCGCCACCATGACGTCCTCGGAGGCGGCGGGAATGCCACGCAGTCCTAAGCGGACGCTCTCGACCCCTTCGTGCATATCGCCGCCCGCGCTCAAGTGCAAATCCTCGCAATGATCGATCACTGGAATTCCGAAAGATCGCGCGGTCTCCATGGCGCGGCGCATGAGGCGCGCGTTCATCACCGGCCGTCCGTCGTCGGAGACAGCGACGATGCCGGCCTGTTTCATGGAGCCGATGGCGGACAATTCCTCGCCCGCGCTGTCCTTGGTAATGGCGCCGATGGGGAAGACGTTGACGATAGCTTGGCGCGCGGCGCGTTCGATGATGTAGCTGGTAACCGTGGCGTTGTCGTTGATGGGCGAGGTGTTGGGCATGCAGCAGATGCTGGCGAATCCGCCGGCGGCGGCCGCGTGTGAACCAGACTCGATGGTTTCGGCGTATTCGAAACCGGGCTCGCGCAAGTGCACGTGCATGTCGATGAAGCCGGGCGCGACGATTAGTCCGGAGGCGTCGAATCGCTCCGCGCCGGTGACTTGCAGTTTTTCCCCGACTGCGGCGATCTTGTCGCCCTCGATGAGCACGTCGGCGATGGCGTCCAGCTTGCTGGCTGGATCGATCACGCGGCCGTTTCGAATAATCAGTTTTCGCATGAACTAATTGCTCAAGATTCGTTCCAGGACGGCCATGCGCACGGCGATTCCGTTTTCCACCTGGTTCAGGATGGCGGAGCGCTGCGAGTCGGCCACTTCCGATGAAATCTCGCGGCCGCGGTTGATGGGGCCGGGATGCATGACGATGACGTCGGGTTTGGCCTTGTCCAAATGCTCCAGGCGCAGGCCGTAGAACTGGAAATACTCGCTGGCGGCGAAGGCTGGTTCGTGCAGGCGTTCCAGTTGGACTCGCAGCATCATGATGACGTCGGCATCGCGGATAGCCTCGCGAATGTCGTGCGTCAGAACTACGCCGGGCGTGATTTGGGCCAGCTCGACCGGCAAAAGCGAAGCCGGGCCGCACAAGACAATTTGAGCGCCGAACTTGGAGAGCAAGTACATATTGGAGCGCGCCACGCGGCTATGCGCGATGTCGCCGATGATGGCGACGCGCAGGCCTTCGAGCGAAGTGCGGCGGTCGAGAATAGTGCGCGCATCGAGCAGCGCCTGCGTCGGGTGTTCGTGCGTGCCGTCGCCGGCGTTGATGATGGGCGTGGGCAGGTAACGCGCCAGGAAGTGCGGGGCGCCGGAAGCCGAATGCCGCATGACGATGGCGTCCGGGCGCATGGCGCCGAGCGTGTTCAAGGTGTCCACCAGCGATTCGCCTTTATCGACGCTGGATCCGGAGGCGGTGATCGAAATCGTGTCGGCGCCCAGGCGCTTGGCGGCGATTTCGAAGCTGGTGCGGGTGCGCGTGGAAGCTTCGAAGAACAGGTTCACCATCAGGCGCCCCCGCAGCAGGTCGGACTTGCGTCCTTCGAGCTGCTGACGCTGGAAATGCTTCGCCCGGTCGAGAATGGCTTCCATTTCGACGCGATCGAGCGGTTCAATTCCCAGCAATCCACCCGGCATTTTAACGGCCTACGTTTTTTCCACCAGCAGCACCTTTTCCACCAGGTCAACTTCCCGAAATTTCACTTCGACGATTTCGTTGGCGCTGGTCTGGATCATGCGTCCGACGTAGCGGGCTTCGATGGGAAGCTCGCGCCAGCCGCGATCGATGAGCACCAGCAATTGGACGCGCGCGGGGCGGCCTTGGTCGAAGAGCGCGTCCAGAGCGGCGCGAATGGTGCGCCCCGTGTACAGCACGTCGTCCATCAGGATGATGTCTTTGCCCGTAACCGGAAAATTGATTTCCGTGGCGCTGTGCACGGGCTTTTCCGAGACGGTGGAGAGATCGTCGCGATACAGATTGATGTCCAGGAAGCCGACCGGAACCGTGAGGCCTTCCAGGTTCTTGATTTTTTCCGCCAGACGTATGGCCATGGGAACTCCGCGCCGGCGGATTCCGACGAACGCGAGGCGGTGCAGATCTTCGGTCTTTTCGAGGACCTCGTGAGCCAGCCGCACCAGCGTGCGGTCGATCTCAGAAGCGCTCATCAGTTGGGATTTTTCGCGTGTAGGCACCATGCGAGCTAAACGCTCCAGCGTAACACATCAATGCTTGAGGCGGTCGTGGATTCGCTTGGCGAGTTTCTCGATTTCCTCGGTTTTCTTCAGCGTCGCGAGCGAAAGCACGTAGCGGTCGTTCTTTTCGATCTCGAGTTTCAAATCGTCGGCGAGCTTGGACAATTGGCGCGCGTCATCGAGCGACTTCTGGTATTCGGCTCTCAGGATTTCGTCGCGCTGGAGTTTGCCGTTGGGCAGCCGGATGTCTTCCGCCGGAGGCTCGATTTCGCCGGGACGAGGCGGTTGGGAAGCAGGAGGTATCTGCGCGGGCAGGGCGAGCGCGCAGGCCAGAACGAGCGTGATTCGAAGCCGCATAGTTACACCTTGTTCACCATGATACCGCCCGGCCTACTTTATAATTCATTCATGCCACACGTCGACGAACACCCTACCGGAGAATTCTGCTGGATCGAATTGGGGACTACCGATCAGAACGCCGCGAAGAGTTTCTATGGCTCCTTGTTCGGATGGAACGCCAACGATACTCCCACGGGTCCGAACGATTCTTACACTATTTTTCGGATCGACGGCCGTAATGTGGCGGCGGCATTCACGCTGCGCACCGAAGAGCGCGAACGGGGCATCCCGACGCATTGGCAACCTTATATTGCGGTCGAAAGCGCGGATGCTGGCGCAGCCAAAGCGATCGATCTGGGTGGGACGGTAATTGAGGGGCCATTCGACGTATTCGATGCAGGTAGAATGGCGCTGATCCGAGATCCCACCGGCGCGTTTTTCTCGATCTTTCAGGCCAAACGGCAAAAGGGATTAGGAATCACCGGCGAACCGGGCGCGTTTTGCTGGGCCGATCTCAACACATCGGATCCGGAGCGCGCCAAGCAGTTTTACTCCGGCTTGTTCGGCTGGCAACTGGATACAGGCGACGAGGATTCATCCGGCTATCTGCATATCAAGAACGGCGACCAGTTCATCGGCGGCATCCCGCCGGCGCAGCATCGCGATCCGAAGACTCCGCCGCATTGGCTGATATACATTCAGGTCTCGGATGTGGATGCGAGCGCGAAGAAGGCGCAGGAGCTGGAAGCGAAGATCTACGCGCCTCCCATGACGATTGAAGGCGCCGGGCGCATGGCGGTGCTGGCCGATCCGCAGGGCGCGGTCTTCGCGATCTTCAAGTCTGCGCGACGCGAGTAGGGCGAGTCGACGATAATAGCGACATATGCAGGAGGTAAATGTCGGCATCATCGGACTCGGGAACGTGGGTATGGGAACACTCACCATCCTGACCGAGAATGCCGATCAAATTGCGCTTAAGCTGGGCTTTCCGCTGCGCGTGAAGGCGCTGTGCAGCCGGTCCATTGCGAGCAAGAATCTGCCGGCGGGCGAAGGAGTTATTCAGACGGCCGACTGGCGCGAGGTGGTGGAGCATCCGGAAGTCGACATCGTGGCCGAGCTGGTGGGCGGCACGCACGTTGCGCGCGAGATCATCGACGCCGCGATCGCGCATAAGAAATCGGTGGTGACGGCGAACAAGGAGCTGATGGCGCTGTGCGGCGCTGAAATCTGGGATCGCGCCATCGCGGCCGGAATCAACCTGGCGATGGAAGCCAGCGTGGCCGGCGGGATTCCGATCCACAGCGTTTTGCGCGAGGGCATTTCGGGCGACCGCGTCACGACGCTGTACGGGATTCTCAACGGGACCAGCAACTACATTCTTACCGAGATCGAGAAACGCGGCGCGTCATTCAACGAGGTGCTGGAGGAAGCGCAGCGGCTGGGGTACGCGGAGGCGGATCCGAGCGCGGACGTGGATGGCTACGACGCGCGGTCGAAGCTCGCGATTCTGGCGGCGCTGGCATTCGGCGAGAAGATCACGCCTTCCGATATTTACACCGAAGGCATCCGGCGGATACAGCCCGTGGATTTCGATTATGCGCACCAGTTGCACCACACCATTCGGCTGGTGTGTTCGGCGCGGCAGACGCATGCGGGCCTGATTCTTTCCGTGCGGCCGGCGCTGATTCCGCAATCCACGATTCTGGCGAGCGTGCAAGGCGCGTACAACGCAGTTTGGGTGCTGGGGAAATATGGCCAAGACACGTTCTATTACGGACGCGGCGCGGGTTCGGCGCCGACCGGTGTGGCCGTGGTGAGCGACCTGATGCGCGTGGCGCGCGAGATTCGAGCCGGCAGCCCGGAGCGCGTTTCACCTTTCGCGCACGAGCGGTTGGGCGAATATAAACCGATTCCGGTGACGCTGCAGCATTCGGCTTATTATTTGAGGTTCCGCGTGGAGGACCGGCCCGGCATCATCGCCGCTTTGTCGCGAGTGCTGGCGGACAAACAGATCAGCCTGGAGGCGGTGCTGCAACTGCCGACGGATAACTGGCGCGACCGGCCGTTTGTGATCACGGTGGAACCGGCGTCGGAACAGTCGATTCGCGAGGCGCTGGCGGAGATGTCGGCGAACGATTTTCTGGTTGAGCCTCCGCTCGCCATGCCTATGGAGAAATCATTGTGAAGAAGCTAGCGTGTTTCTTTTTGTTGTGCGCGGCAGCGTTTCCGCAGGTCGCCGAGAAGGCCAATGAAGGCTATAAGACGAAGGAAGGGCGCGCCGGCGTAGCCAAGGGGCTGGCCGCGCCGGACCGCGAAGCTCGGCAGCACCCGCGCGAAATTGTGGACGCCATGGGTCTCAAGGTGGGTGACGCGGTGGCGGACGTCGGCACGGGCGTCGGATTCATGCTTCCGTATTTGAGCCATGTGGTGGGCGCTACGGGAACGGTGTACGCCGAAGATATCCAGACGGATTTTCTCGATCAGGCGCGGAGCCGGGCGCGGCTCGCAACAGTTGACCAACATCCAGTTCGTGCTCGGCACGGATCGCGATCCGAAGCTGCCGGCGGCGACGCTGGAGGGCGTTCTGGTGCTGGACGTTTATCATCATTTCGATTATCCGGAAGCGATGCTGGCGCACATCAGCGACAGCCTGCTATCGGACGGCAAGCTCACAATCGTCGAGTTTTACAAGCGGCGCGGCGCGATGGGCAACGGCGATCGCGCGCTGGAGCATATCCGGCTGGATCAGGACGATCTGATTAAAGAAGTGGAAGCGAATGGATTCCGGCTGGTGTCGAAAAGCGATGTGATTCCGAACAGCCAGTACATGGTGATTTTCCAGAAGAAGTGAGGGTGGGCGCGATCGATGGTTGGTTCGATTGCGTGTGTTATGATCCTGGTTAAGATCCGCTGTGAGCGCCGGAGAGGTGGCTGAGTGGTCGAAAGCAGCGGTTTGCTAAACCGTCGTAGGGCCTTAAAGCTCTACCGGGGGTTCGAATCCCCCCCTCTCCGCCAGATCTTCGTTAGCACCAGCGATGTATCCGAGCGACGTGAAGTTCTGTTGCAGCGCTCGCCCCTCCGATAAGAACTCCACGCTGCCGCAACGCTGGCGCCAGATGTGCGTCAGCCGTAAGCGTTGGAAGAAGCGTCACGAAGAACTACAGCGCCGATGAAAAAGAGGAAATGCCTCTTCTATTGGCACTCTGCAGCCTTTAGTGGACCGCTCTTCCGTCACGCCTAAGGAGTTGGGTAGCCATTGCTGGGGACCCGAACGGCTAGGTAGCTTTGAGTCAGGCCCTCGCCGCCCGGGTCACCGATGAGCGCGAGAGCATGGGAGTATTGGAACTCAGTGATTGCGAAAATGTATCCTTGGAAGCCGGGGACCGGCGGCATTCCGAAATTGCCGCCGTTCGCGAGACTGAACACTAACTGCTGCCCGGCCCGTATCGGTTGCGTCGTAATTAATTGCGGCGTGCATCCGTCAGCGGTCTTGTCGTCTGCTATGACAATCCGGCTCTACGCCAACGACGATAGTCCGGCTACTTGCTGGGACGAATAAAATAATGTGCAGTGGAGCAACTTCACAGCACGGCCATGCAAAACCGGATTCCCGCGCTCTATCATTACGAGAAGTTCAACGCGGAATATCTGACGACAACGCTCCGAGATGAGACAATCCATTGCTCAAATCCGACTAACCTCAACGACCCCTGGGACTGCAAACCGGCATTCGACCCGCACTCTCTCGACGATCCTGACGTCTTGCAGCGCGAAATAGCATGGCGTGAGGAAGCAGCGACGGTCGAAGGCATCTTTAGGAGCGAAAAGATGCGACACCCCTTGGAACGTTGTTCGAATTGAGCCAGATACGCATCCCATGAAACGATGGCTAAGCCAAGTCTGAAGAAGTCGAGCCTTCGCGGCGTGAACGTCGAAGCGCAGCTTTCCTGGACTCTTATGTGGACGTCAGGACACCCAACTGGTTCACCTCTGGCAGAGCCCATTGCAGACGGCTATTGTGGTTCTTGCACTGACTGAAGAGAGCAAACCTGTTGGATACGATGAGGGAATCCTTGGTGAGGTTCGTGTCGACATTCCCCGCGCCGAGTGATTCGGAGATTACCTCCTGCGTAGGCTCCCAACGCTCATCGAGACTATGTTCCAGCTCGACGGATGAGATCGGTTCTTTCGGTGGTTGAACCCAACTCCGAGCTGTCATGAAAGCCAAGCGGAGCCAATCCATTTCGGTCAAATTGTAGCGCTTGTGTTCGACTTCCCGCGTCGGCAGGGCTTCCTGCAGCGAGCCACGAATCCAGCAGAAATCATGATAGGGCGAATCACTTTCCCCTGCGCAAGATTGATGCTGCTTCCGAACCAGTCATGCAGAGCGAAAACTCTCAGTCCGCATTGACCGCTTTTGCTCGACAGTCAAGAACGCTGTCAACAAAGCCTCGGAATTCAGCGTCACACGAGCGGTCCTGTTTATCGGGCTTATCGCCGGAGTTCCAGTTCTGTTGTGGGTGCCGGAGTGGATCGTTAACCAGTCTGGAAGGTCCGGCGAGAGACTCTCGCGCGAACAATACCTAAAAGCGGTCGATGACAATCGTAGAACGACCGCGCAGATAGCGGCTCGTCTTCTTGACCTTTATGGCATCTACTTGGTCTTTCGTCGGACAAAGGCTGTGGAAGATACTCTGAAGGCCACGTTAGAGAATTTGGAGTTGGCGAAGCAGACCCAAATTACAGATCGGTTCACGAAGGCAATCGAGCAGCTTGTTCAACGGATAACGAAGGCCGAAAACAGCTAGAAATTCGCCGGCGGGTTTACGCCCTTGAGCGAATTGCTCGGGACTCTGAGCGAGATTACCAAACTATCCTAGAAATTCTAGCGGCGTACGTCAGGGCGAATGCCAATAGCACGAAGACGGATTGCGCCAGACACACCAAGTTCGGAGCTTGCGCGAGACGTGCCGGCGACTATGGCCGTGCTGGCAGGCCTTGCTGGCGAGGCCGAGCTTCTGGACCTAGCGTATGTGGACCTAGGAGGCGTTCAAATTAGCGCTGGCAAATTGCGGGCCGGATTCTTCGGATCAAACCTAAAGTGGGCTAGATTTTCTGGTGACAGAACTTTCCCTATTGCAAGTTCGGCGTACTGACTTTTCAGCAGGGAGGCAATGATAAGGTAATTAGGACAAGAGCAAAATTCGACGACGCATCCATGCGGAACGATTCACTGCAGTTTCGAACGAGTCGGACCGTCTTCCACGGCGATCCTGCGAATAGTCGAGGGGCAGATATAGGGGCGCGGTCTACAACGGGGCAAATCTAGAGGGCGCACTACTTCGCGGGCGCGTCCAGCTTAAGCGTTCAATTCTTGCGGGTCAACGTCCACTCAGCAACTTGACAATTCTAATCACACGGCATGTCGATCTCTCCAATGCCAATCTTCAGAGACGAACCTTGAGGACGCGATCCTTCGTTCGGACCCATTTGGCTAGCGTGGACCTTAGCGCCAGTCAAGGGACTCACCGCTGCGCAATTGGCGGATGCGGTGACTAACGAGCTGACCGTCTGCTCGCGCGATTAACCTAGCACCGATTGGTGAGATACAATGTATCTCAGAGGTTAATCATGTCGACCACGATGGTTCACGTTCGCGTGGATGAAAAGACGAAGCAGAGGGCCGCGAAGACGCTGGCCGGCATGGGAATCTCTGTGTCCGACGCCGTCCGCATGTTGCTCGTTCGCGTGGCCGCGGAGAAGGCCCTGCCCTTCGATGTGAGAGTCCCGAACGCAACCACCGTCAGGGCCATGCGCGCCGCCGATAAGGGCAAGGGAAAGCGCCTGACGCTCCGCTCACGCGCTGTTCAAGGATCTGGGAATCTGATCCGGTGCTGCACCCGGTAGAAGGCGCGCAATTCCGGCGCGACGTGAAACTCGCCCAGAAGCGCAACAAGGACATGGCGAAATTGCGCGAAACGATCCTGCTGCTGATCGAGGGAAGTCCCTTGCCTGCCCGATACAAGGACCATCCGCTCGCGGGCGACTGGGAGCACTTTCGCGACTGCCACATCGAACCGGACTGGCTGCTGATCTACAAAATCGATGGTGACGACCTGCACCTTGTCCGTACCGGAACGCACTCGGATCTGTTCTGACTGGGCCCGCGATTAGTCCCTATTTTCGCACCTCGTTGCGGAAGACCTGGCCGGCCTTCATGACGAACACCACGTTTCGCACGGACGTGATGTCCTCCAGCGGATTGCCTCTCACCGCTATCAAGTCCGCCTGCAGGCCTGGGGCGACTGCTCCGATTTTGTCCTGCAACCGCAATGATTCCGCTGCCAGCGAGGTCGCGCTCACGATCGCGTCCATGGGTGGCTGGCCGCCGTCGCGCACCCGGTAGATGAACTCTTCGGCATTGCGTCCGTGTGCGCCCGCCACCGCGTCCGTGCCGAAGATGATCTTCACGTGATGCGCGATCGCTTTCTTCAGCACCGCGGCCATCATTGGGATGCCTTTCTCCATGTAGGCGAAGCCTTGCTCGTTGTAGTTGCCGATGCCGAGAAATTTAGGCTTGTTGTCCAGGTAATTGTGCAGCACAAGAAAATTCGGATCGAAATACAGGCCGTGATCGGCGATCATCTGCAGCGTGGCGTCATCCAGAAATGCCCCGTGCTCGATGGACGTGCACCCGGCGAGCACGGCCGCGCGCGCCCCTCCCGGCGCATGCGCGTGGACCACGGACCGCAAGCCCAGCGCGCGCGCCTCTCCGCAAGTGGCCTCGACCTGCTGATCCGTCATGGTCTGCTTGCCGCCGTCGCGAATGCTGGCGGTCGCAAAAAGCTTGATCACGTCCGCGCCGTCGTCCTTCATTTTGCGGACGTAAGCGCGAATCTGGTCGGGCGTTCCGGTGGTCTCGGTGACGGCCCGCAAGGAAGTGAGGATGCGCGGGCCGGGTAGGGTTCCGGCATTGATCAACCCGCGCAGATCCGCGTCGATCTGCTGGCCCAGGCTCTGCACCGTCGTGAAACCGCCCTGCAGCGTGGCGTAAGCATTCGCTTCGGCGCGCAGCGCGATCTGCTGCGGCGTTTCCTTGCTGTCGAGCCCGCCGTCGTCGAAGCGATTATTGGCGTTGAAGTGGTAGCCGATGTGGACGTGCGTGTCGATCCAGCCGGGCATCACAGTCAGCCCGCTCAGGTCGTAGGAGGCGGGGTCGCGCGCATCCGCGACGCGTGCGATGCGCTGCCCTTCCACCACGATCTCCTGATTGCGCAGAACGTGGCCGCGGCCATCCAGTAGTGTACTGGTCTTGAGCACGATCGGCTGAGCCCAGCCGGAGGCAGCAAGAGCGAAAACGATGCCGATAACCTTGTTCATAGACTGTGCCGTAGTGTACCTCACCGGCTGGAACGCGGGCGGGCAGCGATCTACGGCATCCGCCCCAGGCGCGGTCAAAAAAACCATTAGTGCCGATAGGGTGCCCTGTAGCGGCGCATCCGGTCTTCCGATTTAATACCGATAGCACCCGCAAGAGCCGCACGGGCTTTCGCTTATGAAGACAATTGGCAAATATCAAATCGCCGAGGAGATCGGCCGGAGCGCTGCTGGAGTAACGTGCCGCGCGCGCGATCCGTTCCGCAATCGCGAGTATGCTCTGAAGATTCTGAGCCCTCTGGCGGCCATCAGCGCAGCTTCCAAGGACCAGCTCTATCGCGATCTGGCTAGCAGTTGGGAGCTGGTGCATCCGCACCTGGCGATGATTCAGGACATTGGCGAGGTGGAGAGCATTGTCTACATCGCCACGGAACTGCTGCCCGGCCTGGCCCTGCCGAGTTTCTTGTTGTCGGCCGAACTTCTCTCTGTCCCTGAAAGGCTCACATTGATGGCGGAGGTGTGCGAGGGACTGGCCTGCGCGCATTCGCAGGGAGTGGCGCATGGCAATTTGAAGCCCAGCAACATCTTCGTTACGGACAGAAGAAAGGCCGTGGTCCTCGATTTTGGCACGGGAACCTGGCAGCAACTTTTGATCGCCTCAGGGGTTCGTCTGAACGGGCTGCTGCCCAACTATCTGGCGCCGGAACAGGTATTGGGCGAATCCTTCGATGCGCGCTCCGATATCTTCTCGGCGGGCGTGCTGCTGTATGAGATTTTGACCGGTCAGTATCCGTTCCAGGCCGCACCGGGCGTGATCCCGCGCGAGATCGTGCATGCGCAACCGCAGCCGTTGCGGCAATGGAACGCGCAGATCCCCGAGGAGCTGGAACAGATCGTTTTTCGAGCGCTTGCAAAAAACCCGGGCGAGCGTTTCCGAACCGCCGATGAATTCGCGGCGAATTTGCGTCGCATCGGCGAGCAGATGCGGCGGGAGGCGATGGCGCCGCCGGTGGATCTTCAGCCAACGCCAGCGGGCGACGTCACGCCAGCAGATCCAGGACCAGCGGAAAGCGCCGATGTTGCAAGTGTGGACGTGGCGGCGCCGGCGCGCGAGCTGGCAACGCCGCTGGCTGAGACCGTGGCCGCGGCCGAGGTCATTCAACACCACCACCGGTGGTTGAACCCGCGCCCGCGCCGGCCGCCTTCGCTCCTCCGCCCGTGCCGCCCACAGCGCCGCAATATCCAACCGCTCCCGTTGTGGCAGCGATGCCGGTGACACCTGTGCGGCCGCAAGCGCGTCCCGCAACGCCCTCCCGGGCTCAAGCCGCGCAAAAGGCGTCTGGTGACGTTCGCGATGGGCGCGGCGATGGCGCTGTCGATGGTCGGCGTCATTGTAGTCCGTCAGAATATGGCAGCTCCCGGCGGCAGCCAAAAGCCGGCCGCACAGACGCCGGCGGCCAAACAGATTGCAGCGCCCGCCGTAGGGGAAGCGGCCAAGCCCACACCCTTTGTGGCGCCCGAGGCCCCGGCTCAACCGGTCCCCCAAGAAGCGCCCCCGCAGCCATCGGCCGAACAGATTCTGCGCACCCAGGTAAGGCCGTTGTGGGAGGCGGGTAAGTACGCCGAGGCGATGCGCCTGGTGGATGAAGCCCTGGTAAGCAATCCGGCTAATGCGGAAGCTCGCGGCTGGAAGAGAAGAATCCTCGCCGCGCAAGCAGCGGAAGCCGAGATCAAGTAGGAAGCTCATGCGACGCAATATTCTTTCGACGCTCTGGTTTTCGACGCTTTGGATGGCGGTGCTGCTCGCGGCAACAGCGGCCGCCGTTAGCGCGCAGCCGGTGGCTCGCGCGGCGCATGCCGGCAAAACGGGCGATTCGTTTCTGAGCGGCGCGCCGTTCACGCTGGAGCAGGTGATGCGCATCATCGGGCAGGACGCCATTCCACTGCGGCGGCGCAAAGAGGCCATCGAGAACCGCGGAGTCGATTTTTCCATGTCGCCGGCGACGGTTGCGCGGCTCAAAGCGGCCGGTGCGACGGAGGATGTGCTGGATCTGATCCAGAGCAAAGCCAAGCCGCTGCCCCCGCCTGCTGCGCCTCCCAAGCCTCCGGCCCAAGGAAGCGTGAGCATCACTTGCGCGCCTGCCGAGTGTGAGGTGGCTTTGAACGGCGAGGCGCGCGGCGCCACCAATAACGGAGCGCTGGAACTATCCGGTATCGCGCCCGGCAGTTATGCCATCGATTTGACCCGCTCTGGTTACGTGACCCGGCAGAATACGCTGACGGTGGAAGCGGGCAAAACAGCCACTGTCTCGGCTACGCTGGATCCGACTCGCGAAACGCTGGAAAGTTTTGGAACGGCTCTGTTCCAAAAAATGCTTCAGGCTTTGGGCGGCGAAGCGGCCATGAATGAACTCTCCACAATACAAGCCGCCGGAAGCGCAACCGTTCTGACCAGCGACGGGAGAAGCATTCGTTGGACGTTGCGGATGCGCACGCGCGGTGACAAGGCGCTGTTCCAAGCCACAGCGGGCGCAGTGACGCACGAGGTGCTGTTCACCGGCAGCGAGTTCGCGGCCAGCAAGAGCTTGAAGGGGCAGGACGCTTTGGAACTTCCCACTGCGTTCGGTTTCATTCGCGATAACCGGGTTACCGCACTAATCTCGCGCCTGGACACACAGCACTACAAGATCCTGGCAGCGGACGCCGAACCGGCTTCCGGCGCCGAGTACGCACTGACGGCTGAAAGCGGCACCGATAAAATCTCGATCGGCCTGGATGGCGATCTTGCGCCCCCTGCGCGTGCACATCACCACCGAGACCGGCATGGGCTCGCTGCTGATCACTTATTCGGGCTACTCGCAAGTGGGCCAAGCCTGGTTCCCCAAGAGCATGCAGGTGAAGCCGGACGGCCAACAACGGGGAGTGGAAGTGCACTTCGACAGCGTGGACCTGGACACGAAATCGAAAGACAGCGACCTCAAGCTGAAGGGCAAGCTGTTTTCTAATTTCTACAATTGAAGCTGGCAGGCCGAAGGCTGGGCTCGCTCACAAACATTTCCGAACCTTTTTCGATCTTGTCTCGTCTAATATTGCATGGATCGGCTAAGACAAGCGGAACAGGAATACCGTAAAGCTTTTGACGAGTTTGCCGCGCAGGTGCAGCACGTCCAAACCCTTACGGCACAAGCGCATGTCGATCCTAAGATCATCGAAGCGGCGCTGCTCGATCTGGAACGCGCGCACGTCAACTATGACCTTTGCCGCGACCGGTGGGTGCAATTTCTCTTGCCGTCCAAGAATCGTGGGCCGCTAGCGGAAGCGGGGCGCGACATCGAACATTCTCACGAAGATTGTATCCGCACCATCGCGGAGCTCTTGTGGGAAAGCGCCGGGCGTCCGGCGGGCACAGCCGATGAAGATTGGCGCAAGGCCGCCGAGATCGTCAAGCAAGCCGCGGCTGCGGTGGCTGTCTAGACGCGTTCGTTCATCCGGAAATCAGGCCCCGCAGCACTTTTTAAACTTCTTGCCGCTACCGCATGGGCAGGGATCATTGCGTCCGGTTTTCCCCGCAGGCGCTGAAGGCGCAAGCTGGTCTTCTTCTTCGACCTCGTCGGAGTGCTCAGTGAAGAAGACCGGCTTGTGCCCGTGCAACATCAGCCGCTGATCCAAAGCCAGCCGCACCAGTTCCTGCTCGTCGGCGTCCAGTTCGCCCGCAACGCGCTCGATCTTGTCCAGCAGCGCTTGCACGCGGCCGCGCGAGGTCTCGCCCGGGACGGCCAGCGCATATGCAAAGAGTGCGGGCGTCCGATGTTTGGGATCTTTGAAGAACGCTTCCAAGCGCGGCGCTTCCGACGACAGATTGAGATATCCGACCGCCCAGATAGCTTGTCCCAGAACATCCGGATCGGGGTCCTCTAAGTGTCTGGGCGGATACTCGGCGAAGCGCCGGTCCATGGAACGTCCCATGGCCTTGAGCGCGGCCGCGCGGCTAGCTGGATTCCGATACAGTTCCTCGATGGTTTGAAAGACGGTTCCGTTGTCAGAATGCGTGGCCAGCGCGATGGCCGCGCCGGATTTTTCTTCCACAGATGCGTCCGGGTTGGCGATCACGGCCAGCATCGCGCGCCGGACCTCGGGCTCATCGGCCACCTCGCCCAGCGTTTCCCAGCAGGCCTGCCGAACCTTCCTATCCGGATCGGTCTTGGCCAATTGCAGCAGCCGCGCCTGCACTTTCAGAGGAATCTCAGCCGGAAAGCTCGCGGCGACTTGAGCCCGCAACGTTGCGGAGCCGTGCTCCAGCATTGCCAAGAGCTCTTCTTCATTCAGAGCGTCGAACTCGGGAGAATCTTCTTCGTTGTATTGATCCCAGATATCGTAGGGTGGCCGCTCGTCGGTCCAATCCAGGCGGTCGAGCGAAAGCAAGCGCATGGCCGAATCGATATATCCGTGGGTTCTCGAATCGCCTGGCAGAACAAGTGCGCGCGCGGCTTCGAGCGACGGAATCGCGGCCGGATCGCCGTAGATTTCCAGTGCCAGCGCGCCGTCCCAAGGCTCCTGGCCGAGCCTGCGGATGAGAGCGTCCAGGATCCGGGGATCGCGGACGTGCAGCGAAGCCAGCACAAAAGGAACATCGCCCACATCGCCGTGCTCGAGTTCACTCAACAGCTCCAGCAACGGATCGACCGAGGGCGCGCCCAACTCGACGAAGGCTTGGATCAATTCTTCGTCGATATTCAGCGGATCCCGCCGGACCAACTGCATCAAGAACGGTAGCGCTTGAGGGGTGCGCAGGTAGCGGAAGATATCTACCAGCACCTGATCGAGGTCGGCCGGGTCGTCGAGATGATCTTCAGCGGCGAAGCGCAGCAAGTCAGGAAGCGCGCGCTCGGGATTATCGAGCAGCGCGTGCAGGAAACGATGGTCGACGCCGGCGTAGCCACGCGCCGCCGCCTCCAGCAGCTTGTAGGGCGGCGTTTCCGCGTACTGCGCCGGCTCGATAATGAGGTCGGTGCGAACCAAGCAGTGAATCAGTCAGCGCGAGCTATTCGGCTTCTTTGACGACGTGCACCGTAATTTCGGTAGTTACTTCGTGATGCAGCCGCAGCGGGACTTTGAAATCGCCCAGCGTCTTAATGGGCTCGTCGAGCGCGATCTTGCGGCGTTCGATGGTGTAGCCCTGTTTTTCGAGCGCCTCGGCGATGTCCTTGGAGGTGACGGAGCCGAAGAGCTGATCGCTCTCGCCAGCCTTTTGCGAAATGGTCACGCTCAGGTCGGCCATCATCTTGGCCAGGTCGGTTGCGTCGGCCACCACCTTGGCTTCGCGCCGGAGATGACCCTGGCGCTCCTGCTCGATGATCTTCTTGTTGGCTTCGGTAGCCGGCACGGCCAGGCGTTTGGGCAGCAGGAAATTGCGGGCGTAGCCTGAAGCCACTTTCACCAGCTGGCCGCGCGAGCCCAGCTTATCGACGTCTTCTCGTAAGATCACTTCCATGGGAGACTCCTTAAATGGCCGCCGCGAACGGGATGAGCGCGATGTTTCGCGCCTGCTTGATGGCTTGCGCCAGACGCCGCTGATGGGGTGTACACACGCCCGAGATGCGGCGGGGCACGATCTTGCCGCGTTCGGAGATGAAGGACTGGAGCAGCCGCACATCTTTGTAATTAATGTCGTCGATCTTTTCGACGCAGAACCGGCATACCTTTTTGCGGCGGAAATACTGCTTCTTGGTGGCCATGGCCTTGTCGCCGCCGGTCGGCCGCATAGATCCGCTGATAGGACGCCCGCCTCTTGTTTCCGCCATGATTATTCCTTTTCCTTTCCGGAGGGAACGCCAGGCATAGGCGCGCCGGGGCGCGGTCCGCCGGGTTCAGCCGCACCTGCCGGAACAGGGTGCTCGCCGGGCAGGCTGGGCGGCGCCGCGGGAGGCGCAGGACGCCGCGCGGCGCGCTTCTCGCGATCCTTGCGCCGTTTCTCGACTTTCTTCATCTTCTCGTCCACGCGCACGGTCAGGAACTTCAGCACCTGATCGGAAACGCGCAGGCGGCGTTCGAGTTCGTGAACCGTCTCGGGTTTGGCGGTGAATTGCAACAGCACGTAAAAACCTTCGCTGCGCTTTTCCACGCGATAGGCCAGCTTGCGGACGCCCCACTTCTCGGATTTGTCCACATTCCCGCCCTGGTTGGCGATCAAGACCGTCAACTGTTCGATCAGTTGATCGATCTGTTCTTCCGGCTCATCCGGCCGGATGATAAACAACTCTTCGTAGATCCTCATTCTTCCTCGTTTGAGCCTGGGGCGCGACGATTAAATTTCGTCATGGACTTTTCGACGCCTTCAGCGATTATGGACTCGACTGCCTGGGCTGCGTAGTCCAGGAGCTCGTCCAATTCCTCTCTTTGCGCCCGCTTTAACTTCGCGAGCACAATGCGGGCGCCGTCCTTGTCGCGACGGCCCCCATGAATCCCCAGGCGAACCCGGGGAAAATCCTGCGTTCCAACCTCGCGGATGATGGAATCCATTCCGCGATGCCCGGCGGCCGACCCGTTAGGCCGAATTCGCAACGAGCGCCAGGGCAGATCCAGCTCATCGTAAACCACGATCAACTCGCCGGCCGGAATCTGGTGCTTGACCAGCAGCCCCTGCACCGATTCACCGCTCACGTTCATGAACGTTTGCGGTTTGGCGAGCAGCACGGGCCTGCCCGCTATCTTTCCCTGACCAACCAGCGCACGGGAATCCTTGCGCTTGACCTGAATCCCGTTGCGCTCGCCCAACCGGTCGAGCACCAAAAAGCCGAGGTTGTGCGCGGTGTGTTCGTAATCCGCGCCAGGATTCCCCAGGCCCACCACCAGCTTGTCGAAGTCGGGCATGACAGTCCAGCAGCGCGGCTAGGGCGATTCCCGGTCCGGTCAGCCCTTCTTTTTCCCTTTCTCGGCCTCGGCCGCGGCCTCCGGCTCTTCTTCCTTCTTGCCCTTCTTGATGACTTCCGGCTCGGCCGGAGCAGCGGGTGCGCCTTCCACGCCCGCTTCGGCGGTGGGCGCGACCTCTTCGGCCTTCATGGCTACGCAATGCGCGATCACCTGCTCGGGCCCGCTGACCAGCTTCATCGATCCGCTCAAGGCGATGTCGCCGGCGCGCAGATTCTGGCCGATCATCAAAGGCGACACGTCCACGGTGAAAGAGTCGGGAATCTCATCGGGCAGGCACTCGATCTCGACTTCGCGGGTAACGATTTCCAGCAGACCGCCCTGGATTTTGACGCCCTGGGGCTCGCCGGTGGTCTGCACGCGAACGGCGACTTGAATGCGCTTGGTCAAATCGATGCGCTTCAGATCGACGTGCAGCAGGTTGTCTCGCACCGGATCGTTTTGCCAGTCGACGATCATGGCGGGCGTCTCTTCCACGCCCTCGATGGCGAGTTGGAAGATGGTATTGTGGCCGGTGCTGCTGTGCAAGATCCGGGTGACTTCCTTAGGATTGACCGAGACCGCGATGGCGGGCTGACCGGCGCCATACAAAACCGCGGGCGCGAGTCCTTTCACGCGCAAACGGCGCGCCTCGTTTTTGCCGCGTGAATCGCGGCGCTCGGCGCTGACTGTGATAGAAGTTTTCATCTGATACTCCCGCGGGCGGCAGCCTCTCAGCAGGCCAAGCTTGCCCGGCTATTAAAATTCGCTATAGAAAAAGTGTGCTTACCGAACCGTCCTCGTGGATGGATTGAATGGCTCTGGCCAGCAGCGGGGCCACCGACAGAGTTTTAACGCGGGTGGACCGCTTGGCGTCGTCGCGCAGCGGAATGGAATTGGTGACCACGACTTCCTGAATTTGTGATTC
The DNA here is from genome assembly GCA_963768095.1 of Terriglobia bacterium. Lineage (GTDB taxonomy): Bacteria > Acidobacteriota > Terriglobia > Bryobacterales > Bryobacteraceae > Palsa-89. The sequence continues at coordinate 295,613 of CAVYGT010000002.1, forward strand.
TTCAATGCGCTCCACCGCTGGTCCGGACAGGACTGCGTGGGTGGCGCAGGCAGTCACGCTGACGCCGCCGTGCTTGAGCAGCGCTTCAGCGGCTTTCACCAGGGTTCCGGCGGTATCGATCAAATCGTCCACAATCAAACAATGCCGCCCCTCCACATCGCCGATGATGTGCATCACTTCCGCGACGTTCACATCGGTGCGGCGCTTATCGATAATCGCCAGCGGCGCGTTCATATGCTTGGCGAATGCGCGCGCGCGCTCGACGCCGCCTGCGTCGGGCGAAACCACAGTCATGTCCCTGCGCCCGATGGATTCGAAATACTCGAGCATCACCGGCGCCGCAAACAGGTGATCGACCGGAACGTCGAAAAACCCCTGAATCTGCGCCGCGTGCAGGTCCAAAGTAAGCACACGATCCGCGCCGGCCCTTTGAATCAGATTCGCAATTAACCGGGCGGAGATGGGCATTCGCGGCTTGTCCTTGCGGTCCTGCCGCGCATACCCATAATAGGGTAGCACCGCGGTGATGCGTTCCGCCGAGGCGCGCTTCAACGCGTCGATCATCAGCAGCACTTCCATCAAGTGCCGGTCCACGGGGGTACAGGTGGGCTGCACGACGAAGGCATCGGCGCCGCGCACGTTCTCCAGGATCTGCAGGCGAATCTCGCCGTCCGAAAATGGCTCCACGGAAGCAGCGCCGAGCGTGCAGCCGAGCGCGCCGCAAATCTTGGCAGCCAACGCCGGGTTGGCATTGCCGGTGAAGATTTTCATTCGTTCGAATCTCATTCTGCGTACCGGTCGTGGGGCGGCCATAACGTGTGTTCAGAGAAGGCTGACAACTGCCGCCGCCAAAGCGCACGGTACCGGCTGCGGCTTACCATCGTAACAGGATAGACACGCAACCGCGCCGGCTCTTTTCGGAAAAATTCGGCCGCTCGATCCCGTTTGGCGCGGCTCCCGAACATCCCGAAGATACAGGACCCGCTCCCGCTCATCAGCGCCGGTGCGGCCCCCAACTTCAGCAGCTTCCTCTTGATCAATTTTAATAGAGGGTGGTGGCGGAACACAACTTCCTCGAAATCGTTGGTCCAGGCTTGGGAGCCGGCCCAGGCAACTTCCTGGAAATTCCGTAAGATCTCGGGTGTTTCGGGATGTTCCGCTTTACGCTCCAGGGCGCGGTAAGCATCGGGGGTTGAAGAGTGGATTTCGGGCACGATGAGCAGCGCGGGCCGAGCGGGGAGTTCCGGAAGCGGATACAATTCGGTTCCGCGCCCCAGACCGAGGGCCGTGCCGCCCAACAGGAAGAATGGCACGTCGCTACCGAGTTCGGACGCGAGTTCCATCAGTTTTCCAACAGGCAACGGCTTACCGAGCAGCGGAGGGAGGCCCAGCAGCACCGCCGCTGCATTGGTCGATCCGCCGCCTAGCCCGGATCCGAGGGGTATTTTTTTTTGCAAAACGAACCCAACGCGGGCGCTTCGGCCGGTGGCCTCCAAAACAAGATGTGCCGCTTTTTCAACGATGTTGCCGGGAATGCTCAGGTTTGACTTGATCTCGATTTGCGTCGCCCCGCGCCGGCATTCGATCTCCAGCGTGTCCGCCAGTGAGATGGTTTGGAAGATCGTGCGCAGCTCGTGGAAGCCGTCCGGCCTTTTGTGCAGGACCCTGAGGTCCAGGTTGAGTTTGGCGAGCGAACGAACGCGGATGCGCGCCGGCATCAGTAATGTAGGAGCGAGTAGACGTCATAGCCGTTGAGTCTCTCGCGTCCTTTCAGGGCATCCAACTCCAGGATGAATCCCAGCCCTGCCACTTGGCCGCTCAGATTATTGACAAGCCGCGCCACCGCGGCCGCCGTACCGCCGGTGGCCAGCACGTCGTCGATGATCAGGACCTTTTGTCCAGGCTCGATGGCGTCCTTATGGATTTCGAGGACGTCGGTGCCGTATTCGAGCGAGTACTCGATGCGCTCGCGCTCGGCCGGGAGCTTCTTTTCCTTGCGCACCGGAATGAAGCCGTAACCGAGTGCATACGCGACTGCAGGCGCGATGATGAACCCGCGCGCTTCGATCCCCAACACGACATCGATAGGCGTGGATTCGTACTGCGCGGCCAAGCCGTCGATAACGCCTTCGAAACCCACAGGATCTTTCAGCAGGGTGGTGATGTCGTAGAAGTTGATGCCCGGCTTGGGGAAATCAGGCACTTCGCGGATGAGCGCTTTCAGATCCTGCATTAGGGAATTCGTATTGTAACCTGCGCTGTAGAGGTTGGTCCATACTGGAGCTATGTCCACGCCCTCCCTCCGCGCCAATCCTCTGGCCTCCGAGAGGCTAGTGGCCTTCGCTGCCACTACGAATCAGGAGCGAGCTAAGGAATTCTATGGCGGCGTGCTGGGGCTTGGTCTGCTATCTCAGGACGGCTTTGCGCTGGTCTTCGACGCGAACGGAGTCATGTTGCGAGTATCGACGGTCCGCGAGGTGGCGCAGGCGCAGTATACGGTGCTGGGCTGGGAGGTCTCCGACATCGTAGCCAAAGTGAAGGAACTGGAGCAGGCGGGCGTGAAGTTTGAGCGCTACTCGTTTCCGGGCCAGGATGAGATGGGGATTTGGACCGCACCGGGCGGTGCTGCGCGCGTGGCGTGGTTCAAGGATCCGGACGGGAATATTCTGAGCGTCAGCCAGCATTCGTGACGCATTAGCGGCGAAACGGTGCGTGGTAATTTTAAACAAGTTAAAACTATGTTTAACGGGTTTACGTGAACAGGACGAGCAAAGTTCTCGGTTTTTCGGTACCTCCGGCTGTCGTCAAGCAGGTGGAAGCTCTAGCCAGGGAGGAGCGGCGCACTAAGAGCGAGCTCTTTCGCGAAATGGTGCGCGTCTACCAGCGCTTCCGAGAGCAGCGGGACCGTGACGAGGCCCGTTGGGTCTCGAACCTCATCCGCGAAGCAAGAACCGAGCAAGCTCGCCGGCCCATTCCGGTAGATGAAACCCTCGCAGAAAGCGAGCGACTTAGTCGCGCGGGCGCGAAACGGGCCAAGAAACTCGGCATACGGACAACTTCCCGAAGCATAAACCAGCTCATCCATGAGCGCCGTAAAACCCGGGGCTCAGCTTAGAGCCATTCTTGACACGAACGTCTATACATCCGCGTTTCACAGTATGCGCGGTGCTCCCTTCGAACTTTGGCGGAGTGCGATCAGCCGTAAGTACCGCCTGCTGGTCTCGCCCGCGATCATTGCGGAACTGGCTGCTGTGCTCCGGGCAGATCTGGCATGGCCTGAAGACGACGTTGTCACGCAGTTAAAGCACGTAGTCCGGGTCGCATCAATCGTGCAACCGGGGTTAATTCTGGAGGTCGTGTCTCCCGCGATCCCGACGACGATCGGATTCTAGAATGCGCGGTGGAGGGCCGGGCTGATCTGATTGTCTCCGGTGATCGCCACCTGACTGAGCTAAGGACCTTTCAAGGTATCGCCATCGTCCGTCCGGCCGACTTCCTGAGAATCTTGCAACACTGATCATCACGGCGAGTTTCCATCCAGTATGGGAATCCGCCACGCGGAGCCGATGAATGTTCCAGCGCGGAATCATGACCTCTCAACGGCGTACACTGGACTCGGTGCTGCTCCGGCTTAAGAACATCGGCAAGCGTTTCGGCGGGGTGACTGCTTTGCGCGGCGCCAGCCTGGAGGTGAACACGGGCGAGGTGCATCTGCTGCTGGGCGAGAACGGCGCGGGCAAATCCACGCTGATGAAGATCGTCTCCGGGATGCTGGCGCGGGACTCCGGCGAGTTTCTGTGGCAGGGGCGCAGCGTCGAGTTCCGCAATCCCGCGGAAGCGGCCGCGCACGGGCTCGCGATGGTGCATCAGGAATCGTTGCTGGCGCCGCACCTGTCGGTAGCGGAGAACATCTTCCTGGGACGCGAGCCGCGCCGGGCATTGGGCTTGATTCATCGCCGCCGGATGCTGGAGCGCGCTGCGGCCATCATCGAAGAACATCGCTTTCCGCTTAAAGCCGGGGGGCGCGTGGATCAGCTCAGCCCGGCCGGCAAACAGATGGTGGAGATCTGCCGCGCCATCCATCAAGGCTCCAGCCTGCTGATCTTCGACGAGCCGACGTCCTCGCTTTCCAGCGCCGAAACCGAGGAGGTATTCCGCATCGTGCGAGCCTTGCGCGCGCGAAACATGGGCGTGATTTACATCACTCATCGGTTGGAGGAGCTGCGCTCCATTGGCGATCGCGTCACGGTGCTACGGGACGGCGAAACGGTGCACTCGGGGGCGTTGCGGGAAATCTCATCCGGTGAGCTTATCCGCCACATGGTGGGCCGGGAGGTCTCAGCCGTTTACACTCGCAAGGCTTTGCCGGCTGGCGAAGAACTGCTCGGCGTTCAGCACCTCACGCGCGCGCCGGTGCTGGATGACATCACGTTCTCGCTGCGCGCGGGGGAGATTGTCGGGCTAGCCGGATTGATTGGCGCGGGCCGCACGGAGCTATGCCGCGCGTTGTTCGGCGTCGACGCCATCGATCATGGCATGATCCGGATCGCGGGCCAAGTCCTTCGCGTTCGCTCGCCCCGGGACGCCGTGCGTGCCGGAATCGCGCTGATACCGGAGGATCGCCAGCACCTGGGGCTAGCCACTGGCTTACCCGTGGGCCATAACTTGACGATGCCGGCCTTGGCGGCGGTCTCGCGATTCGGATTCCTGAATCGCGCCGCTGAGTCGCGCGCCGCCGCCGATCTGACGGCGCGATTCCGCATTCGAGCCGAGTCGGCCGCGCAACCAGCGGGCCGTCTGAGCGGCGGAAATCAGCAGAAAGTCGCCATCGCTAAATGGCTGCTGGCACGGTCGCGCATATTTCTTTTCGACGAGCCCACGCGGGGAATCGATGTCGCCGCAAAGCGCGAGATTTTTGAGACCATGGACGAGCTGGCGCGCGGTGGAGCCGCCATTCTTATGGTGAGTTCGGAAATTTCGGAGCTGCTTGAAGTGGCTGACCGAATTCTGGTCATGCGCCAAGGACGCATCAGCGGTGAATTGCCCGGGCATACTACGCCCGAAGCCATCCTGCGCTATGCGGCCTTCCAATCCAACGTGGCGGCGGCCGGAGAGCACGCGGGATGATCCAGCGGCTGCTGCCGTTCTTCACGCTGATCGCGCTGTTCATCATCCTTTCCATCGCGTCGCCGAATTTCCTCACCGGCACGAATCTATCCAGCGTGGTGCGTCAGACGGCGGTCATCAACATCATGGCGCTGGGCATGACCATGGTGATCATCGCCGGGGGGATCGATCTATCGGTCGGCTCGACCCTGGCGCTGGCGGGACTGCTGGGCGCGATGACCATGGAGCGGGGCGGAATCGCTTTGGGCTTGATGGCCGGCCTGATCATCGGCGCGGCGTGCGGATTGGCCAACGGCTTGATGACCACCTCGCTCCGCATCAATCCGTTTATCGTAACGCTGGGCACCATGGGAATTTATCGCGGCCTGGCGCTGATCATTTCCAAAGGCCTGCCGGTGCATGAAATTCCCGCTTCATTTTCTTATCTGGGCGAAGGCACTCTGCTGGGGGTTCCGTTCGTCCTGTGGATCCTGCTGCTGTGCGCCGCCGCGGTGCACGTGATTTTGGAACATACGCGCCACGGCCGCTATGCGTTTTCCATCGGCAGCAATCCCGAGGCGGCTTTCTACGCGGGCGTGCCGGTGCGATTCCATATCACGGGCGTCTACACGCTGTGCGGGCTGCTCACCGGATTGGCGGGAATGATCGAAGCGTCGCGGCTGATGACCGGACAGCCGACCGGCGGCCAGGGCTACGAACTAACCGCCATCGCAGCCGTGGTGATCGGCGGCGGCAGCCTGCGCGGCGGCGAGGGCAGCGTGCTGGGGACGCTGGTGGGCGCCTTCATCATGGGACTGCTGGCCAACGGAAGCGATCTGCTGGGAACCAACCCGTATTGGCAGCAGGTGATCATCGGCGCGGTCATCATCCTGGCGGTGGCTTTCGACGAGCTGCGCAAACGCAGGGCCTAAGGATCCGCGGCCTGGCGGTAGCACGAAAATTAGGACCATTTTCCCAGTCATAGTCCAGTACGCCATGAGAGTAACGAGCAGAATTGGAAATCCAATTAGGGTTTTCCTCCGATTTTTCATACTGCCTTGGGGTGATAACTTACTGATAGCGATGAACGAAACCGTTGTCGAGCAATGGGCCGTTCTGGTCATGGAGCAGTAAAGTTTTTGACAAGAGGAGAAGCTAATGACACGAATCACCAATATGATTTTGAAGCTGAAGGTTCTGACAGACACGCGCGGCCAAGACCTCATTGAATACGCATTGATGGCCGGCTTCGTGGCGGTCGCCGCGGGCGCGGTTATGCCCAACGTGTCCTCCAGCATCAGCACCATCTTCAGCAAGATCTCGAGCGTGATGAGCCTTGCTGCGTCACAGAGCTAAGACCGAAGTTCTTGCTACTGCCGGTCTCCTGCCGGCTTTCTAACGGCAGGAAGCGACCTCGTGTCGATATATGCCAAATGTCCCTCTTTAGAGGGCATTTGAGGCATCCGTGGCGGCTCGCGAGGGCCGCCACGCTCCTGTGATCCGCTAGGTCTTCTTCACGTATTTCTTCAAGTCCTTCGGTCCCACTTCGGCGCCGTACACGTTGCCGTCGTGGTCCACGGCCACGCCTTCCGACATGCTGGAGCCGCCCTTCGGGTCCGGATCCGGAATGAAGGCCGTCACCTTTCCGTCCTTGATGCTTCCGATCCGAATGCCGCGATGACAGCCCGGATTGTGTCCATATCCGTCCTGGTCCCGCGACTCTGAATCGGTGACGTAGAGCACATCGTTCTTGGTGATGAAGATGCCGCTGGGGCGCCCGAACTGTTTCCACTCGGCGATGAAGTTGCCGTTCTGATCGAAGATCTGGATGCGATTGTTGGAGCGGTCGCCCACAAACAGCCGCCCTTTGGAATCGAACGCCAGCGCGTGCGGTCCGTCGAACTCGCCTGGGCCGCTGCCCTGCTTGCCCCACTCCTTGATGAATTTTCCGTTCTTGTCGAACTTCACGATGCGGTCGTTCGGGCAATTGCAACCGGCGTGGCCGTCAGCGACGAAAATGTCGCCATTCGGGGCGACTACCACATCCGTGGGCGCGCCGAACTCGTCCGGCCCGGTGCCCGAGACGCCTTTTTTGCCCAGGGTCATGAGGACCTTGCCCTCAGGACTGAACTTGACCACCTGCAGTCCCTTGCTGCCGTCCTTGGCCTTCTGATCGTCGGTGACCCAGACGTTGCCGCTCTTGTCCACAAAGAAGCCATGCGGCTGAACGAACAGGCCCGCACCAAAATGCCGCAACAGCTTGCCGCTAGACTTGTCGAATTCGACCACCGGATCGGCCGGAGAATTCTCGCAATTGTTGGCCCCGCAGCGGTCGTACGCCCAGATGTTGCCGTCCGGACCGATGTCCACGCCGGCCGTGGATCCCCACTTCCTTCCGTCGGGAAGCTGCGCCCAGCCGGTGACGGTCTGATACGGATTTGGCGCGTCGTTGGGGGGCGCGGCGCTGGGTGGCATATCGGACTTCGCGGCTATCGCGATCATGGCCACGCCGGCGCCGATCGCCAGCGCGAAAAACGCTCTTTTTGTATTTGGCATTAGAGCCTCCTTCAATCGTGACAAACATGATAATACTTCCCAGGGCGCTTCGCGGGATGGCGCGCGGCGCTTCGCGCGGCGGTTCGCGTGGTGGTGCGAGGAGGTTCGCGTGGTGTTGCGCGGAGGTTCGCTCGGTGCTGAACGGAAGTTCGCGTGGTGGCGCGTGGTGCTGCGCGGAGGTTGGCGTGATGGCGCGCGCTTTCGCATGATACCTTGAGTAGCATCTTCACTAGCTGGGAGGAACCGCAATGTTGAGATTCACGCGCCGCGTATTCTGGCTGGCTGCCTGCGCTGCAGCCGCTTTGTTCGCTCAAAGCCCGCGCCCCATGACGCTAGTCGACGTCATGAATGTTCCGCAGGTCAGCGATCCTCAACTTTCACCCGACGGCCGCACGGTTCTCTTCGTCGAGGCCGAAGCCAGCTGGAAAGCGGACAAACGCATCCGTCATATCTGGAAGATCAATGCCGACGGTTCGGGCCTGGTGCAGATGACCAATGGGACAGATGGCGAGGGCAGCCCGCGCTGGTCTCCGGACGGGAAGAACATCGCCTTTATCGCCAAGCGCGGCGACGAGGAGGCGAATCAAATCTTTCTGATTTCTCCGGCCGGCGGCGAGGCGCGTCCGCTCACTCATCAGGCCTCCGCTGTTTCCGATATCCAATGGTCGCCCGACGGCCAGAGCATCTACTTCCGCGCGGCCGATCCCAAGACCGAGCAGCAGAAGGCGCGCGAAAAAACCAAGGACGACGTCTTCCTGTTCGACGAAAATTATCAGCAGCAGCACGTGTGGCGCGTGGGCGTGGCGGACAAGTCCGCGCATCGCATCACGCAAGGCGATTACTCGGTCATGTCGTTCCAGCTTTCCGACGACGGCAGCAAGATCGCGCTGCACCGCGCCCCCACTCCGTTACTGGAGGACAGCGATCAAGGCGAGGTCTGGGTGATGGATTCCACGGGTGCCGGCGCGCGCCAAATCACGCACAACCATGTCGGCGAGAGCAATGCGTCGTTGTCGCCCGATAATTCGCGCGTCCTGTTTCTCTCGCAGTCCAATCAGAATTACGACATCTACTACAACGCCAAGTTGTTCGTCGCGCCGGCGGCGGGAGGCGAGGCGCACGTCCTGATGCCGGATCTTCCGTATGAGATTGAGCGCGCCGCGTGGTCGAAGGACGGCAAAGCGATTTTCTTTCTGGCCAATATGGGCGTGCACAGCGAGCTTTTCAAAGCTGGGCTGGATGGAGGAAAACCGGAACAGCTCACCAACGGCAAGCACACCATCAATGCCTGGACTTTCGCGCGCGCGTCCGATCGGCAGATTTACACCGTGAGCGAAATGTCCAGCCCCGGCGAGGTCTGGCTGGCGGGCGAGTCCGCGTCCTCGCCGCATAAGGTGACATCCGTCTTCGAATACCTCACGCGCGATTTCCGCCTGCCCCGCCAGGAGCGGATCGAATGGAAAGGCAAAGACGGAGCGACGGTGGAGGGATTGCTTTATTACCCGCTCGATTACGCCGCGGGGACGCGCTACCCGCTGGTGGTTCAGACTCACGGCGGGCCGCAAGCCTCCGACAAATTCGGCTTCGGAGGGAGCCAGAATTACGTTGCGGTGCTGGCCGCGAAAGGCTACGCCGTGCTGCAGCCGAATTATCGCGGCAGCACCGGTTACGGCGACGCGTTCCTGCGGGACATGGTGGGGCATTATTTTCAGAACGCGCATTTGGACGTGCTGGCGGGTGTCGACTACTTGATCCAGCAGGGCATCGCGGATCCCGATCATCTGGTGAAGATGGGCTGGAGCGGCGGCGGGCACATGACCAACAAGATCATCACCTATACGGATCGTTTCAAGGCGGCTTCCTCCGGCGCGGGCGCGGCTGACTGGGTCTCGATGTACGCGCAAAGCGACACTCGCACTTTCCGCACGCCCTGGTTCGGCGGAACGCCCTGGCAGAAGGACGCGCCCATCAACGTTTACTGGGACAATTCGCCGCTCAAGGACGTCTCCAAAGTTACGACACCCACTATCTTTCTAGTCGGCCAGAACGATCAGCGTGTGCCCGAGCCGCAGTCCATCGAAATGTACCGCGCGCTGAAAAGCAACGGCGTGCCGACGCATCTGTATGTCGCGCCGCGCGAGCCGCACGGCTGGGAGGAATTGCGGCACGTGCTGTTCAAGATGAACGCCGAGCTGGACTGGTTCGAAAAATACGCGATGAATCGCCAATACGCCTGGGAACAGGCGCCGGCTGCGCAGTAGGGCCGTGGAGGTCTACCTCATCGACGGAACCTACGAGCTGTTCCGTCATTACTACGCGCTGCCTTCGGCGCGCGATGGGGACGGGCGCGAAATCGCGGCCGTGCGCGGCGTGGTCGGCTCGATTCTCGGAATGATCAAGCAGGGTGCGACGCATCTGGGCGTCGCGACCGACCACGTCATTGAGTCGTTCCGCAATCAACTCTGGGACGGTTACAAAACCGGGGAGGGCGTGGAGCCGGACCTTCTGAGCCAGTTCCCTCTGCTCGAAGAGGCGCTCACGGCGATGGGCGTTGCGCTCTGGCCGATGGTTGAATTCGAAGCCGACGATGCGCTGGCGTCCGCTGCAGCCGCGGCCGCTCGGGACACGCGCGTGGATCGCGTGATCATTTGCACGCCCGATAAGGATCTGGCCCAATGCGTTCGCGGCACGCGCGTGGTGCAGTTGAATCGGCGGACCCGGACCACAAGCGACGAGGCGGGCGTGGTTGCGAAGTTCGGCGTGTCTCCGGCTTCGATTCCCGATTACCTGGCTCTGGTCGGCGATGCGGCCGATGGGTATCCCGGGCTGCCCGGGTGGGGCGCGAAATCAACGGCCGCGGTGCTGGCGCGCTTTGGCCATCTGGAATCGATTCCCGAGGACTCGCATGATTGGCACGTGAATGCCGCGAATGCCGGTTCCCTGGCCGCTACGCTTGTACGCGAACGCGAGCGCGCTTTCTTGTTTCGCACGCTCGCTACATTGCGCACGGATGTTCCGTTGTTCGGCTCCGTCGATGAGCTCCAGTGGGGCGGCCCGACGCCCGCGTTCGCGGAATTGGGCGCGCGGATGGACGCAGCGGTCACTGAAAAGGCCGCGCCCCGCTCGCGCGACAAGCGGAGCGTCCGCGCGGGATAGCATAAGAAGCGTGCAGCTTCCCGTGAACCCGCCTTTCCTGCCGATGCTGTCCAAGCGAATCGCGGAATTGCCGCGGGAAGGCGAATGGATTTTCGAACCCAAGTGGGATGGTTTTCGCGCTTTGATCTTCCGCGACCGGGATGAAGTCTTGATTCAGAGTCGCGACGAAAAACCTCTGAATCGATACTTTCCCGAGCTGATCGACCCAATACGAACGCAGTTGCCCGCCCGCTGCGTGCTGGATGGCGAAATCGTGATCGCGCAAAATGGCCGGCTGGATTTCGACGCGTTGCAACTCCGGCTTCATCCCGCTGCATCGCGAGTGAAGCTGCTATCGCAACAGACACCAGCCTCCATCGTGTTTTTCGATCTGCTCTCGGAAGATGATCGCGACCTGAGAGGCGAACCTTTTCGCCATCGCCGACGGGAACTGGAAGCGATCTTGTCATCTGCCGCGCCTCCCATCCATCTGACGCCCGCCACTCAGGACACCGCCGTCGCCGAGGATTGGTTCGCTCGCTTTGAAGGCGCCGGGCTGGATGGCGTCATGGCGAAACCTGCCTCGCTCGGCTACGAATCGGACAAGCGCGTGATGTTCAAGGTCAAGCACGAACGCGACTGCGACTGCGTGGTGGCGGGGTTTCGCTGGCACAAGCAAGGCGACGGAACGGCGGTCGGCTCGCTGCTGCTCGGCTTGTTCGACGGCTCAGGCGCCCTGCAACACGTCGGTGTCTGCGCCAGCTTCACGCAGGAAAAGCGGCGTGAACTGGTGAATTTTCTCGCGCCGTATCGCGAAAATGCGCTCGCGCATCATCCTTGGAAAGCTTGGGCCGGCGAGGGGGAGTCGTCGGGGCACATGCATCGTATGCCGGGCGGCATGAGCCGCTGGAGCCAAGGGAAGGACCTCTCGTGGGAACCGGTGCGGCCCGAGCTGGTGGCGGAGGTCGCCTACGAGCACATGCAGGGCCCGCGCTTCCGGCACATGGCGCAGTTTCGGCGGTGGCGTCCCGATAAAAAACCGGAGGACTGCACCTACGCGCAGCTCGAGGTAGTCCCTCCGCAGGAGTTGATGGAGATTTTCGGGCGCTAACCGCGCGGCAACGCTAACCGCGCGGCAGTTTTCTTGCTGCGCGCATCTCACGCCATTCGCGCGTGGGATCGTCGTCTGGATCGGGAGTCTCTTGCGGCGGCCTCAGATCCTCGGGAACGTGCCGCAAGTTCACGCGAATACGCGTCCAGGTGGACGACCGGCCTCGCATCGAATCGACCAAAACATCATCCACCGCCAGGAGCTTCGCCGCCTCGGCATGTTTCTGTTTCCATCGTTCGAAACCTGCCAGCGCAGCTTCTTTATTGGGTGAATTGGCCACCACGATGAGCGGCATCTTGGTGCGTGGCGTCTTCGCCCGCGCGGTTTTTGCCCGCGACGGAGCCACTCGCGGCGCTTCGCCTTCCATCTTGCGGAAGTGCGGCGGCCAGGGCGCGTCACCAAGTCCCTCGGCCTCATCGCGGGCCGCAAGGTCGAGCAGCTTTTCGAGTGATCCCGCCGTCTCGTCCATCCCTGCGTGAGGATCGCCCAACTCGGCGAAACGCTTCGGCACGGTGAGCACGGTGAAATCCGCGGGATCGCAATCCGTTACCTCGCTCCAATGAAGCGGCGTGGATACGCGGGCATCGGGCAAAGGCCGCACCGAATAAGCCGAGCACGTGGTGCGGTCCTTGGCGTTCTGGTTGTAATCCAGGAAAACGCCGTGGCGTTCTTCTTTCCACCATTTCGAGCTGGCCAGCTTTGGCACGCGCCGCTCCACTGCCCGTGACAAGGCCACCGCCGCGCGGCGCACCTCGCTGAAAGTCCAGCGCGGGTGAATGCGTACATTTACGTGCATGCCGCGCGAACCGCTGGTTTTGGGCCAGCCTCGGAGCCCCAGTTCATCGAGAAGAGCCTGCACCTCCCGCGCAACGGTCCGCACGTCTTCCCAATTCACGCCGGGCCCAGGATCGAGATCGACGCGCAGCTCGTCGGGATGATCGAGATCCGCGGAGCGAACCGGATGCGGGTGCAGTTCGATGCAGCCCAAATTCACGATCCACGCCAGCCCGGCCGCGTCGTCGACTACAAGCTCTTCCGCGGTGCGGCCAGAAGGGAAAGAAAGGGTGACGGCACGCAGCCAATCAGGGTGGTCGGCGGGGGCGCGCTTCTGGTAAAACGCCTCGCCCTCGGCTCCGTCGACGAAGCGCTTCAGCACGATGGGACGGTCGCGAATTCCTTGTAGCGCGCCGGGTGCGACTGACAGGTAGTAGCGCACCAGGTCGAGTTTTGAAAGCTTGATCTGTTTTGAAAAATACGGCTTGTCCGGATGCGTGACGCGAACTTCGCGCCCATCAATGGACAGCAATTCGGCCGCGTCTTTCGCCACAAACACAGGCTACACCGACAGCTCGTTACTTCGCTTCGCCTTCGAATTTGATGGTGGAATCCACGCTGTAAATTCGGACGCCGGTTCCGAGCGGGCGCAGCATTTGCAGGACCAGCGCGTCGCCGCGCGTCTTCATCGAGAAACTCGAGCTGCCCTCGCGCTCTACCGGGAATTGGCGTGCTCCAAACGGGGCTAGCTGGACCTGGAAGGCGTTGGAACAGAGCGGCGTGAGCTCCACCGTTGCGCGTGATTTGCCCGGCACCGAGTACAGATTTCCCGACGAGTAGCACAGCCAGAGCTGGGCGGATTTCTCGGAGGTGTTGACCACCGAGACCAGGTCTCCGTGCATCTCATCGATGTCGCTCGAAAAGGAGGGATTGCGCAACGGGAAAGCAACTTCACGCGCGGTTGTGCGCAACTGATTCTCGACCACGCATTCAGTGTGGCCCGAGACGGCGATCACGGGAGACAATTCCGCGGACGGAACGCGCTCCCGCACTTTTACCCAGGCCGCGCCGGTTTCTTCGTCAATTTCGAGGCGGAAGCTGGAGCGCTCGCCGGCCGGTAGCGTCAGCGTCAACTGTGGATGATCCACCAGGGCGACCAATGCGCCGCTGGCACGGTGTGCTTCCATCTCCAAAGTCACGGCTCGATCGCCCAGATTGTGGACATCGATGCCCGACCAGCAGGACGATCCATAGGCCAGCGATGGCAGCACACTCTCTACGATTCGCTCCTTGCCGGAGGCGAAAGCGGAGACAGCGCACAAGAGGATGCAGAGCAGGCGTGGGCCCATCATGCTTCTCTTCGACAGAATGGGCCGCGGAGTTGAACCTTATTTTAGGTTTTAGGCGGAAACCGGCACTACGCAGCCGGTCAGTTTGGTCGGTTTCACTTTCACTGACATAGAAAGATACGTCGCGCCGGCCAAGGTACTGGGGACCGCGTCGTAGACATCTAAATCCGTGGCGCTTTTAGGCACCAGGAAACCGTCCGCCAGTTTCACGCCGCTGAGATGGTTCTTGACGAAATCGGAGTGTTCCCTCGGGATGGCGATGTAGGTTCCGGTGCGCAAACGCAGCCCCTCGTGCACGCTGGAACAGGCCGCGGCGGTAGAAGCGACATCCACAGGTCCCGAGCCCAGGATCCATTGATGATCGATCCCTTGCGTTTGCAGGTTTGCCACCAGCGCGCGAATTGCCACCAGCGCCGGTCCGGCGATCACTGGCATGGAGAGCATCGGCAGATACGACAGCTTGCTCGAATTGCTGCCCATTTCGAGAAAGGCGGACACAAAGGTGCCAAACGCGGATTTTCTGCGATCCTTCATGAAGCAACTGAAGCCCAGCTTCCCGATGCCGTTCGACAGTGCAATGGACTGCGACTCGGCGGTTCCTTGCAACGGGATGTTTGCGGCGGCGCCGGCTGGAGCGGCCGCGGGTTTCGAGGACTTGGCTGTTTTCCCTCCGCCGCCCGGCGAAAAGAACGCGCCCAATATGGTGGAAGCCAGCGGCATGCTCGTGGCCGCCTGCGCCGCCGGCGCCTTGGCTGGTTGCTGCTGTTGTTGCTGCATGTCCAGGTAAATTCCGCCTGAGGCGAATCTCTCAAACTGCTGCGCGTCGCCCGGGCTGAGCCGCAGACGATTCAACTGCAACTCCACGATCGTGTCGCCCGATGGATGCAGCATTTTGGTGGGCACTTCGGAGGCCGAGATGAGCGCGTGCTGGTCGTCATCCAAGTGGAAGAACACCGGTTCCCGGGCGAAACCAACGACGCCGGCGTTCGTGGCGGAAGCTTCGATGATGGGCTGCCGGTTACCCAGTTCGCTAAGTCCGGTGTTCTGGTTCTGGCCAAGGCCGGTGCGATTCGAGAGCGACTCGGGCTGCCTGCTGGCGCCGATGGAACCGGCAGAGGAGTTGCTGGGCCGGCCTGCGGAGGGCCGGGCCGGCGCAGCATGCCCGATCAGCATGCTCGCCGGCACGCCCATGCGCTGCGCCCAGAAATCCGCCACGCCGGGAGCCACGCCCGCGCCCGTTTGCGCCCAGGCCAGTTCCTCGAACTCGGAAAATCCCAACAGCAATGCCGGTGCGCTTAACAGCAGAGAGCGGCGATCAGTGTTCATGCCACGCGCCTTTCTATGCGTGCCATTTTAGCGCCGTCCACGCGCGACGTGCAGGCGCTCCACGCACGCGATGGACTCTTCCACCGATATAGCCGCGATTCCTTTGGGGCTGACCAGCGTGGCCGATGAGGTGGTTCGCCATGGCGCCCAAGTGACGGAGTGCTCCGTCCTTCCGAAGAGCACGGCCAAGGGGATGTCGAACGCGGCGGCGATGTGCGCCGGTCCGCTGTCGTTGCCGAAAAAGAGCGAAGCGCCGGCGATGAGGCTCTTGATTTCAGAAAGCAGGGCGCCGGCGAGCACTCGAAAAGATCGGAACGGACTCAAGTCGTCTCCGGCGCCGCCGATGAAAACCGGATCGAGTCCGCAGGTGCGGCGGACGTGTTCGGCTACTTGGACGAAGCGCTCCGCCGGCCAGGTCTTGTACGCGGCCGTCGCGATGGGATGGAAGATCGCGTAGGGCTGGGCTTCGGGCCGTGGAGCGGCGAACAGCCGCGCGCGCGGAATCTCCTGCTGCGGGCATCCCAGGTAGAACATGGCAGAGGCAAGGTGCTCGGCGGTGTGGACCGGACGCTCAACGCCGAAAATTTCCTGGGCGCGCGGAATGGGCACGTTGTACACAAACGCGCCGCGATGATGCGCGAAGCCCGCGCGAATTTTGGCTCGCGAGGCCACCGTCAGAAACATGCTGTGCCGGCCGCCGTGCAGATTCAAGCATAGCTGGGGCCGCCATCGCCAGATCGTGGTGAAGGCCGGATCCAGAATCGCCGACAGTGCGGGGTTGCCGTCAAAGATGGCACGAAATCGATCTTCGACCACCATGCCGATTTCCAGATCCGGGCGTGCGCTCTTCAGAATGTCGAGCGCGGGCGTAGTCAAAACGCAGTCGCCCATGGAACGCAAGCGCACGATGGCAACGCGCGCCCCGCACGGGACTCGATCCAAGGCACGGGAGTTCATCGCAGTTGCAAAGCGGCTTCTATGACGCGATCGGCGCTGACGCGCGTCATGCAGCGATGGTCGATGGGGCACTCGCGCAGCAGACAGGGACTGCAGTCCACCTTTTCGCGCACGACGGTTGCGAGCGAACCAACCGGGCCGGTGGCGGCTTCATTGGTCGGGCCGAAAATCGCAACCGTCGGCACGTTCAGAGCGCAGGCGATGTGCATCGCGCCGGAGTCATTGGTTAAATAAAACCCGCATCCGGCGGCCAGTTCGATGAACGCGCCGAGCGCGGTCTCTCCGGCGAAATTGTGCGTCGGGATTCCTTGATTCTTTATCGCGGAAGCCACCTGTTCGCAAAGCGCGCGCTCGCTGGCGGAGCCGAAAATCGCGACGCTGGCGTGGAGTTCAGCGGCCAGGCGCGCGCCCGCCTCGGCGAAGCGCTCCGGGAGCCAGCGCTTGGCGCCACCAAATGCCGCGCCGGGGCTGATTCCGATGGTGGGCCCCGGCAATCCGGCATCAGCCAGGCGTTGCGCGCCAGAGACTCGCCATTCAGCCGCGCGGCTGAGGCGCACGGCGGGGTCAGTTGGAAGCGTCTCGAGCAAACCGGCACGCTGGAGCATTGCCAGATAGTAAAAGCGCTCATGCGCGGGAATCTCGCTGCGGGCCGGGACCGGGATCGGATCGGTGAGCAGCAGGCCGCGGCCATCGCGCGCATATCCGATGCGGCGCGGAATACCCGCCAGCCACGCCAGCAGCGCCGCTTCAAAGGCGTTTTGCAGCAGAATCGCGCAATCGAAGCGCTCCCGCCGCAGCATCCGCGCCGTTCGCCATTTGCCGGACAGATCGCCGGCGCCGCGTCCGGCCGTCAATTCGATCACGCGGTCGGCGAAAGGCTCATGCTCGTACAATTCCGCGACCCAGGGCCGCGCGAGAATTGCGATGTGGGCTTTCGGAAACCGGGACCGGATGGCTTGGAGCGCGGGTAGGCTGAGCACCGCATCACCAACCCAATTGGTGGCACGAACCAGAATACGGGAAAAGTCGGGCAATAGTCATTTTAGCGCCCGGGGGCCAGTTCTTCGATCCAACGGCGCATGCGTGCGTAGTGCGATCCCTTCCAATAGATGCGGCCGCAATGCTGGCAGCGATGAAATTCGTCGTATTGTTCGAGCGCGAGCCCGGGAGCGAGGCTGCGCGCTTGCTCCTTTGAAACTGGCTCGAGGACACCGTTGCACGTCATACATCGCGTGAAGGGCCGAACGGCGTGCCCTAAGTCGAAGCGGTGGACAACTTCCGCGATCTGGCGGCGGCTGTTGGTTTCCCGCACCCAATAGCCATGCGTGAGGGCGCCGTGTTTGAGCAGGCCGCGATCGCGCGTCAGCAGGATTCGATGCTCGCCGGTGGAGATCCGCACCAACTGCGCGTCGGTGAGGGAACGTCCATATTCCGCGTCGAAGCCGAGCATGCGCAGATAGGCGGCAAGTTTTCCTAAATGCACGTCGAGTATAAAGCGCGGATCCCGGAGCGGCTGGTGCCGAAGCCGCTGCTCGCCCGCGACATCGAAGGATTCAAAGACTGGGTAAACGGCGATCCGGTCGCCGTCTTGCACCAGATAAGAGAAATCGACCGACCGGCCGTTGGCGGCGATCAAATCGACTTCCGTGTGCGGCACGCCAAAGCTTTCGATCATGTCCTTCACGGCGCCGGGCGTGAAGAAGGATTTTTCCAGAGTTTGGTACTGCTGCTCTCGCGGAAGGTGATCGTTCAGTTCGGCGTAGAAGCGAAAGGAAGCGCGGCCCAAGTTAGCGGACTGCTGTCGTAAGCGACGAGTTAGGCGCGGTATAGACCACTTCGCCGTTGACCAGCGTCATCAGGCATTTCAAGTTTTTGATCTGGTCGCTGGGGACCGCATACAGATCGCGATCCCAGATGGCGATATCCGCGCGCTTGCCCACCTCGAGCGTGCCGATCTTGTTTTCCAGGAACATCTGGCGCGCGCCCCAGGCGGTGTAGCTTCGGAGCGCGGTGTGGATGTCCACGGCTTCCGCAGTCCCGAAAGGTTGTGGCCCGTATGTGCCTTTCGCGGTTTGACGCGCGAGCGAGGCCCACAGACCATAACGCGCCGGAAGCGGCGTGACCGAGTAGTCTGACCCGCCGGACCACAGGATGCCTCGCGAGCGCAGGGTCTTCAGCGGTATCAGATTCTGGTCGCGCTTCGGGCCGTAGTTGCCTGCGTAGATATCGCCGATCCACCACATGAATCCAGGCTGCATTTCCGGGTAGCCGGCGTCGTAGTTCTTCTGCAGATCGGCCATTACATCGAGCGCGTGCGGAGTGGGAAGATTGGCGTGGATGATGCTATGGCGCAGGCCGGGATGGGGCTGCTCCTTTTCCACGAGCGCATAGGTATCCACCACCCAATCCATCGCGCGATCGCCGACAGCGTGCGTGCCCACCGGGACTCTGTTCCGGTGAAACAGACGGACCATTTCCCGATACACGGCCGGGTCGGTCTGCGGATAGCCGCGATTCGGCGCGCCGGAAGACGTGACGTCCGGCGTCTTGCCGTTGCGAAGCCAGTCATCATGGACCCAGCCGGTGCGTGCGCCACCGGAGCCGTCCATGTAGATTTTGGCGCCACAGGAGAGCAAGCGATCATCACCCAGGCTGACGGGCAGACGCGGGACGGATTGGATCTCGGTTAAGGCTTTGCGGGCGGTTTCAATGGTCGATCCAGCGTGCCAGAGGACGCAGATGCGCTCCTTGAGCTGACCCTGGTCGAGCAGCGACTTGTAGGCGTCCCATTGGATCTGTTCGATGTCAGGGTCTTTGACAGCGGTCATGCCTTCGCTGTGCAGCACCTGCTGGATGTGGAGAATGCCCTGGCGCATTTGCTCGGGCGTGGTGGGCGGGATCAGGCGAACGACAGGATCCATGGCGGTCTCTTCTTTGAGAACGCCCGTGGGATTGCCGTGAGAATCGCGATCGACGGTGCCGGCGACTGGGTCGCGCGTGGCGGCGGTAATGTGCGCGAGCTTCAGCGCGAGCGAATTGGCGACTCCATAGTGGCCGGTGGTTTGCATCAGCCAGACCGGGTTCTTAGGCGAGACCGTGTCGAGGTCGGCCGCGGTTACGTAGCGATGTTCGGCCAGCTTTCCTTCATCCCATCCGGAGCCGGTGATCCATTCGCCGGGCTTGGCCTTCGCGGCCTTGGCTTTGACGCGCGCCTGGATGTCAGCCATCGAAGTGGCATCCGATAGCTCGACGCCGTAGAGTTCATCGACGCCTCCGTTGGCGATGTGCGCGTGGGTGTCGATGAGGCCTGGAGTAGCCGTGTCGCCGTGGAGGTCGATGACGCGCAGGCCGCGCGCGTTTCCTGCGAATTTCAGAACCTCATCGTCGGTGCCGGCCTTGACGATCGTGCCTTGACGGATGGCCAGAGCCTGGACTACCGAGTCCCTGGGATCTACGGTCAGGATGTGGCCGTGAAGCAGGACGAGATCGGCCGGGGCGTTTTGCGCGGCGATGACTGCGGGGAACAACAGAGCCGCTGAGAGGGCGCTAGCCAAACTGAAGTTGCGGTGCGATGACATCATGGGATTCGCGGAACAATTCTCACATATTTGATGTGCACACGGCAGCGAGTTGGTGCCTGGTGGCTTACGCGAGTATACTCGTTCGTGGAGAACTCGAATGCGACAACTTTGGTTAGTGCTTGCAGTGGCGATGGCGACGTTCGCGACAACCAGCTCGGCTCAGGATTCCGGCCCGTACAAGGTGCTGAAGTCGGCCAAGGTCGGCGGCGAAGGCGGTTGGGATTACATTTATGCCGACTCGGCCGGACGACGTTTGTATATTCCGCGGCGGGGAGCGCCTAGTTCTGGCGTCGAGACGCGGCTCTCAATTTACAATCTCGACACGCTTGAGCTGGTCAGCGAGATTACCGGCGTGGGCGGTCAGGGCACAGCGGTGGATCCCAAGAGCGGCCACGGCTTCACTAGCAGCAGACCCATATCGATGTTCGACACCAAGACCATGAAGCTGATCAAGACCATCGACGCGGCGCCCGCGGCGCGGCCGGACGGCATCTACTTCGATCGATTCAACGAGCGCGTCTACATTTTCAGTCATCCGACCAAAGACGCGACGGTGATCGATGCCAAGACCGGTAACGTGCTCGGCACGATCGATCTGGGCGGAACGCCGGAAGAGGGCGTGGCCGACGGAAAAGGAATGCTGTACGTCGTCATGCAGGATATGCCGGGCGGCGTCACAGCGGTGGACGTGAAGACCATGAAGGCGGTGGGGCATTATCCGTTCCCGGACATAGGCCGCTGCAACGGGCTCGCGCTGGACGTTAAGAACAAGGTGCTGTTCGCGGCGTGCGCAGTTTCGGGGAATCCGCCGGCGCAGCCGCCTCAACCCAAGATGGTGATTCTGAGCGCCACGGATGGCAAGATTCTTGACACGCTGCCGCTGGCCGGAGGGTCCGATGGCGCCATCTTCAATCCCGCGACGATGGAAGCTTTCAGCACGCAAGGCAACGGCACGTTGACCGTGGTGAAGGAGAAGAGCCCGACCAGTTTCGAGGTGGAGCAGAATCTTCAGACCATGAACGGCGCACGAACGATCGCCTTCGACAGCAAAACGAACCACTTCTTCACCATGAGCCAAGAGCGCGGACCGGCTCCTCAGGCAGCGCCGGGAGGCCGCGGTTCGTTTGGCCCGCCGGTACCTGGTTCATTTACAATTCTGATGATTGGCAAGTAAGGAGGGCTGATGCACTATC
Organism: Terriglobia bacterium; assembly: GCA_963768095.1. Lineage (GTDB taxonomy): Bacteria > Acidobacteriota > Terriglobia > Bryobacterales > Bryobacteraceae > Palsa-89. Next base: position 316,701 of record CAVYGT010000002.1, read on the forward strand.
GAGGGATCGCTTTCGCCGCGGGACTAGCGGCGATCATATCGCTAGCGCTGGAACCGCTCGCCGCGCAGAATTGGACGCTGCCTCGTACTAGCGACGGCCAACCCGACCTTCAAGGCATCTGGGCCAACAACAACGCTACGCCGCTGGAACGTCCCAAGGAGCTGGCAGGACGCGCGCGCCTGACGGACCAGGAAGTGGCGGCCATGAAAAAGAAAGCCGCCGAACTCTACAACGGCAAGGGCGACGCCTCCTTCGGCGACGATATTTTTCAAACTGTTCTGGCGAGCATCAAAGGATCTGAATCCGGGCCGCACGTAAAGGGCGCGAGCGAGTTCGACACTGGCACCGGCGACTACAGCTCGGAGTGGATTGTCTCGCGCGTCTGGGACAACCGGACGTCGCTCATCACGGATCCGCCCGACGGACGGCTGCCGGCTCTGACACAGGAAGGCAAAAAGCGGCAGGAGGCTGCCTTCGCGGCGCTGATGCGTCCGGCAGCGAGCCCGGCCGATCGTATGTTGTCAGAGCGCTGTATCACGTACGGCTCGCCTCAGCTAATCGCCGGTTACCAGAGCTACTATCAGATATTCCAGACGGCCGATGCGGTGGTCATCATGACGGAGATGATCCACGACGTGCGCATTATTCCGCTGGACGGGCGTCCGCACGTCGCTTCGAATATCCATAACTGGTTTGGCGATTCGCGCGGCCACTGGGAAGGCGACACGCTGGTCATCGATACCACCAACTACAAAGCGGGAAGCTTCATGCCGGAGTCGAGCGAGAAGCTGCACGTGATCGAGCGCCTCACCCGCACCGGCCCGGAGATGTTGAAGTACGAGATCACCATCGACGATCCGGCCACCTGGACCAAACCCTGGAGCTTAATGATCCCGTTGCGTCACTCGCCGGATCCGATCTTCGAGTACGCCTGCCATGAGGGAAACATCGGCATGCAGGGCATTCTGGCGGGCGCACGGGCGGAGGAGAAGGCCGCCGCCGAAGCTACGGCGAAAGCAAAGTAAGAACTAGAGGAGAACATGAAGAGATCCGTGCGGTTTATTGCGGTAGCGTTTTTCGGCGCCGTTCTGGCTTTCGGCCAGGCGCGCGAACACTGGATCCCGACCTGGGTAGCGGCCCCCGAGCAAGGCCGGCCGGAGCCGATTCGTCTTCCGCAAGCGCGAACGCCGGCGGCGCCTCAGCCTCCGGCAGCGTCGAAGAGCGGAGCGCAGCGCCCGGCCGGACCGATCGTCAGCTTCAACGACCAGACCGTGCGCATGATCGTGCATACCAGCATCGGCGGGAGCCGCGTGCGCATTGAGCTTTCCAACCTCTTTGGCGCCGCGCCGCTGCGGATTGGCTCCGCGCACATCGCGCGCCGCGCCAAGGATTCGGCCATCGTTCCAGGTTCGGACCGCGCGTTAACGTTCAGCGGAAGACCATCGTTTGTAATTCCCCCGGGAGCGGTTGAAGTGAGCGATCCCGTGAGCTTGGACGTGCCGCAACGGGGCGACCTCGCGGTGAGCGTGTTTGTTCCCGGCGACAGCGGACCTGCGACGCAGCACTCGGTGGGTTTGCACACCACTTATATTTCGAAGCAGGGTGATGCCACGGCCGCGTCCGAGATGACCGATGCCACCACGTCGCAGTCCTGGTATTGGCTGTCCAGTGTCGAGGTCGTGGCGCCCGCGAATGCGGCAGCGGTGGTTACTTTCGGCGACTCGATTACCGACGGCACGCGCTCGACGCCCAACACCGATTCGAGCTGGCCCAGCTTCCTAGCCGCGCGGCTACAGGCAAATCCGGCGACGTCGCGAGTCGCGGTGTTGAACGAGGGCATATCGGGCAATCGCATCACGCGCGACGGCATAGGCCCTGCCGGCCTGGCTCGCTTCGATCGAGACGTGCTCACGCAGCCTGACGTGCGGTGGGTCACGATTCTCATCGGCATAAACGATATAGGCGCGGGCATCGGAGAGTTTTTCGTTTTCGGACCCAGGGACGCGAGCGATAACCCAACGCCGGACGACATCATCGGCGGGTACCGTCAGATGATCGAAAAGGCCCACACCCACGGGATCAAAGTGATCGGTTGTACGCTGCTGCCGTTTGAAGGCGCGCCCTATTATTCCGATAGCGGAAACGTGGTGCGTCAGGCTGTGAACCAATGGATTCGCACCAGCCGGGCCTTCGATGCGGTGGTCGATTTCGAAGCGGCCACCAAGAGTCCTGACAATCCCAACCGCTTTCGGGCGGAATTTGACAGCGGAGATCACTTGCATCCCAACGACGCGGGTTATAAGGCCATGGCGGAGGCGGTGGATCTTTCGATTTTCCGCAGTCCGGCAATGTCCGCGAGTAAGTGAGCGAATAGCCGCAAAAACGAACCCACCGCCGGGCCCTCGGACAACCCGGGTCTGGGTGGTGGTCAAGTTTGAAGTGCTTTTGGTCCGAGCACGACCACCTGGACAACGGCGGTACGATAAGCAGAATCATAGAAACTTCTCATGGACCCATCTGTCCTGGAAAATAGGCTCAAGAGCCTTGAGATGTCTTGGTCGTCACTTGATTGGTGGCTTAACTTCTGGACCGTGCTGGTTGTAGTTGGTGTTGCAGTCGAAATAGTCGTCGTCCTGATGGAGTATGCAAAAGAGCTCCGCGAATTCAGACGTGCCACGATAAGTTCCCCCGGAAGACCGAATATTCGGAAATTGCTCTTAGAACTCGTTGGGGCGGGCTTTGTAGCTATTGGCGTGGCGGGTGAATTCGCTGTACATACTCGATCCGGAAAGGTCGAGTCTGACATGCGAGACACGACTGATCGGATAGTCGCTGTAATTGGCCGCGAAGCATCTGATGCGGACCTAAAACGTGTCCAATTGCAGTCGAGGATACTAGCGGCCTTCGGGCCCAGAAATTTGAATGAGTCCCAAGTGGCTCGCATCACCACTAAACTATCGGCCTTCGCTGGCGTCCCTGTTGATCTATTCGCGTTCGCTGTTGGAAATCCGTATAAGAATACGACGATTCGATACCACTTGAGCGTACGATTCTACACGCTCTCTTGGCGGCACACATGGATGCTGTCGCTTGGGTGGCTAAAGACTGCAGAGAGGCTCTTGGTGCATCCAACATCGTCGTCGGAGTATCAGACGGTTGGCCAAGGGATCTCACGATTCCCCTCGCCATTATAGAGGCTTTCAAACCAGAGATAGGAACGTTTCCACAACTGCAAAACGGTCCCGACAGTCCTGACCTGTCAACGTTCTGTCGCGTAGAAGCGCTGGATGGGCTTAAAGCCACTCGGAGGGAAAATGCCGTGATCAGAGTAGCGGTAGGAAGAAGAATTCCTCCAGTCCTGGCACCAGAGATGCTAGGTATTGAACCGTCGCGCCGATAGTACCGCTGTGCCTCAAACGGATTCGGCGTCAAACTAACACTCTCCAGACTCGGACAGCAAAAGCTTAAACTTGAACACTACCCAGGGTTTGACACCGAAACTTTTCAGTATCATGATGTTAAACACGCGGAAGGGTACGCGAGGAGGCTCACGATGCCAGGTTGGTTTGTCACCTCTGCTATATCTTTGACGGTGCTTGCGGCGTTCGCCCAAGGCCAGGAGGCTGTCCCGACATTCTCCAAAGATGTTGCGCCCATTTTCCAGCACTCCTGCGACAATTGCCATCGCGAAGGCTCCATCGCGCCCATGTCGCTGCTGACGTATAAAGATGCGCGGCCCTGGGCACGCTCCATCAAAGAAAAAGTTGCGCGCCGCCAGATGCCGCCCTGGCACATCGACCGCAATGTCGGCGTCACGAAATTCAAAAACGATCCGTCGCTCAGCGACGCGCAGATCGCAACCATTTCGGCCTGGGTCGACCACGGCGCGCCGGAGGGCAATCCCGCCGATATGCCCGCGCCGCCCAACTTCGCCGATGCCAACAAATGGCACTTCCAGCCCGACCTGGTGGTCGCGATGGCCAAGCCTTACATCCTTAAAGCGAGCGGTGGCGATGAATATGCCGACATCGATATCGATCCCGGCCTGACGGAAGACCGCTACATTCAGGCCATCGAGACCAAACCGGATCTGGGCTACAAAGTGGTGCATCACGCCACCACCAACCTGGTGGAAGATCCCGAAGAAGACCCCATCGGCCTGTTCCTGAACGAATACGCCATCGGCAAGAACGCGGACGTCTTTCCACCCGATGCGGGCCGTCTGATTAAAGCCGGCACCATCATCCACTTCAATCTGCATCTGCACCCGGACGGGCAGGTAACACCGGTACAGCTCTCCATCGCGTTCAAATTTTTCCCGAAAGGCGAGGTGCCGAAATATGTCGCGTTCACGCAGCACATGGGCGACGTGAACGATCTCGACCTCGCGGCCGGGCAGATCACACGCACCGACGGATACTTCCGCCTGCAGAAGCCGGCCGTGATCACGGCGTTTCAGCCGCACTTCCACACGCGCGGCAAGGCGCAATGCATCGAAGCGCTGTATCCCGATGTGCGTCCGGACTCGGCGCGGCCCGGCCCGGCGCGGACCGACACCATCAGTTGCGTCAGCGATTACCAGTTCGGCTGGAGCATCACTTATCCCTACGCCGATGACGTCGCGCCACTGTTGCCGGCCGGCACCGTGATTCACGTCACCACCTGGCACGACAACAGCGACAACAACCCGCACAATCCGAATCCCAAGAACTGGGTGGGCAGCGGCCAGCGCACCATCGACGAGATGAGCTTCGCCTGGATCAGCCTGTACTATCTGGATCAAGCCGATTTTGACGCACGAGTGGCGGCGCGCAAGGCTATGGCGAAGTCCAGCGAGTAGGGCGCGCTAAACCCAAAGAGCATCTCCATGCGAAGGGCCTTCGGCGCTGCGGTCTGTGTCGGCTTACTCGGCTGTATCTTCCATCTCGCCGCCCAGCCGCAATTTCCCACTGCGATTCCTCAAACGAAATTTAACTCCGGCCAGGACGTGGTGCCCTCTTTCGATGGATGGCTGCGCAACGCCGACGGCACTTACACCTTCGTGTTCGGCTACATGAATCGCAATTATAAAGAGGAACTGGTGATTGCAGCCGGTCCCGACAACAAAGTGGAACCGGGAACCGCGCTCGACCAGGGCCAGCCGACTTACTTCCTGCCGCGGCGCCACGCCTGGGTTTTTCGCGTAACGGTTCCGGCCGATTGGGGCCAGAAAGAATTGATCTGGACCATCACCGCGCATGGCAAGACGGAAAAGGCCTACGCGTCGCTGCAAATGGAAGAAGAAATCATGCCGCGCCTGATCATGTCGCGTGGCGGATTGAGTCCGGGTTTGGATGATCCCAACAAGCCTCCGGCGGTATCCGTTGTTCCGGTAACTTCCGCGAGCGTCGGAAACCCAGTTACTTTAACGGCGCAGGTCAAAGACGACGGACTTCCTAAACCGCGCGTGCTGAAGGTACGGGCCGAAGTGGCGCCCGGAAAAGCGCAAACGAACACGGCCGGAGGGCGTCCGAGATCGGGAGTCTCCGTGACTTGGTTCGAATATCGCGGACCGGCCAAGGTGACGTTCGATCCGGCCGAGCCAGTTCATGTCGGCACGCCCGGGGAACCGGTGGACGGTAAAGCTCAAGTCACGGCGCATTTCACCGCGCCGGGGACGTACGTGCTGCGTGCAACCGCCGACGACGGAGCATTGTCCACCACCGGCGACGTGACCATCACGGTTGCTCGTTAATAACAAGGAGAAAAGATGCGCTCAATCCTGTGTTGCCTGCTCGCAGCTCTACCACTCATTGCCCAGACCGGTACAAAGAACGGGGAGTGGCGCTCCTACGGCGGAGACTTGGGCCACACGCGCTACGCCCCGCTCGACCAGATCAACGCGGGCAATTTCAAAGATCTCGAAATTGCGTGGCGCTTCAAGACGGACTCGCTCGGTCCGCGTCCTGAATATCAGTTCGAAGGCACGCCGCTCATGGTGCATGGCATTGTTTACACTACCGCCGGTTCACGACGAGCGGTGGTAGCGCTGGACGGCGCAAGCGGCGAGATGCTGTGGATGCATAGCGAGAACGAAGGCCAGCGCGACCGTAACGCCCCGCGCCAGCTTTCCGGCCGCGGCCTGGCTTACTGGACCGATAATCGCGAGGAGCGCATCCTCTACGTAACTCCCGGCTATCGGCTGATCGCGCTGGATGCCAAGACCGGCGTGCCCGTCGCGAGCTTCGGTAACAACGGAGCGGTGGACCTCAAGGAAAATGACGACCAGCAAATCGATCCTCTGAGCCCGGACATTGGCCTGCATTCCACGCCGCTGGTGGCCAAAGATGTCGTCGTCATCGGCGCCGCGCACCGCTCGGGCGGCGTTCCCAAAAGCTACAAGAATGTGAAGGGCTACGTGCGCGGATTCGATGTGCGCACCGGCAAGCGCCTCTGGATTTTCCATACCATCCCGCGGCCGGGTGAGTTCGGAATCGAGACCTGGCTGAACGATTCGTGGTCCTACACTGGCAACACCGGCTCCTGGGGACAGATTTCAGCCGACGAAGCTCTCGACACGGTTTATATCCCGGTCGAGTTACCCACCGGCGATTACTTCGGTGCACATCGTCCAGGCGACGGCCTCTTCGGCGAGAGCCTGGTTGCGGTCGATTTGCACACCGGCCAGCGCAAGTGGCACTATCAGCTCGTTCATCACGGCATTTGGGACATGGACATTCCGTGCGCACCGATCCTGGCCGACATCAACGTCAATGGACGCGCCATTAAGGCCGTTGCGCAACCCACCAAGCAAGGCATCCTGTATGTGTTCGATCGCGCGACCGGCCAGCCGGTTTGGCCGATCGTCGAAACACCCGTGGAAAAAGGCGACGTCCCAGGCGAATGGTATGCACCCACACAGCCCATTCCAAGCAAGCCGCCTGCCTATGAACGAACCGGCGTCTCGGTCGACGATTTGATCGACTTCACGCCCGAGCTTCGTGCCGAAGCCGAGAAGCTAGCTTCGAAATACAAGATGGGACCAATCTTTACACCACCGGTGGTCAGCAAGATAGGTGGTCCGCTAGCAACGCTCTCGCGCGCGCAAGCCGGCACCAACTGGTTCGGCGGTTCATACGATCCCGAGACGCACACCGTCTACGTATTCTCGAGCGGTGCCATCGGCTCTTACGGGTTAGTGCCTCCGAATCCAGGGCAGTCAGATATGGAGTACGTTCAGGGAAACGCCGAATCCGGCGCTCGAACCACGGGCGGCGCAGGATCATCAGCGGGCGGAGGACGTACGGGCGAAACCGCGCCTGCTCCCGCCGGTCGTGGAGGCAGGGGCGGCGGCGCAGCGGCCAGTGGTGAGGGCGGAGGCGGTGGCCTCAACGTGCGGGGCTTGCCGCTTGGAAAACCGCCCTACGGACGCATCAGCGCAATCGATTTGAACCAAGGCGAGATCAAGTGGCAGATCGCGCACGGCGAAACTCCCGACAATGTCAAAAACAATCCAGCGCTGAAGGGAGTGACGATTCCTCGCACCGGACGCCCCGGGATGATCGGCACGCTGGTCACCAAGACGCTGGTGATTGCGGGTGAGGGCGGCTTCGCAACTACGAGCTCGGGACTGCGCGGCGCAATGTTGCGCGCCTACGACAAGGCCACGGGAAACGAGGTGGGCGCCGTCTACATGCCCGCGCCACAGAGCGGTTCTCCGATGACATACATGCTCGACGGCAAGCAATACATCGTTATCGCGATCAGTGGCGGCAGTTATTCGGCCGAACTGCTCGCGTTTCGCCTTCCGAATTGAAATCTTGATCGAGCAGCGAAATCGCCGTTCGTAATACTCTTAGATTTTGAACATCAAAACCGTATTGGTGGTTGCAGTAATCGGTATCCTGGCTGTCTTGTCGGCGATCTTCCTGCCTCACAACACGGATTTTGGTGCGTATTGGTATGGCGTCCGCAACTTCATGGACGGCAGCAAGCCGCTTTATGGACCGCTCAGCGGCATGGAATATCCTCAGGAATTCCGGTATCCGCCGGTGACAGTTCTCTTCTTCTTGCCGCTCACGTACCTGCCGCTCCGCGTTGCGAGCTTCTGCTGGATTCTCGTGGCGTGGGCCGCTTGCAGCATTGCCACGTACCTGGCGATACGGGCGTGGAAACTCAAGTTCACCGCCAGCGGCGCACTGCTCGGCCTCATTTTCCTGGCGCCGTATGTAGTGCTAGCCGTGAAGTTCGGCAACGTGCAGCCTTACCTGATCGCGCTGGTACTGTTGGCGCTGCTGTTCGCGGAAACGCATCCGGGCTGGAGCGGTCTGGCGCTGGCGGTCGCGATCTGCTTCAAAGTCTGGCCGCTATTCTTCGCTCCCTGGTTGCTACTGCGGCGCCGGCGTTCGGCGCTTTACTACGCAAGTGGCGCCACGGCGATCCTTTGGACCGCACCGGTGTTGTTTTTTGGCTGGAGCCGATACTTGTATCTGTTGCAGGATTTCTTCACGCATGTCGTCGCTCTCGCGTCAGGGCCCGAAGCGGTATGGTATTCCAGCCAATCGCTGCGCGGCGTTCTGCTTCGCTTGCTCACGCGCTCGGTGCACCCGCGGGATGGGTATCCGGATGTCAGCTTCGCATCGCTGCCGCCGGCCCTGATGGTGGACTGCTACCTGCTTTTGAGTATCTTGATTTACGCGTATGCAGTGTATGCGATGTGGCGCTCGGATGAATCCCAGCGCTGGCTGTGGGATGCGGGTGCATTTGTCCTTTTCTCGGCCTTGCAACCGTTCTGTATGAATTCCAGTCTGATTTCGCTGCTGCCGGCGATCCTGGCCGGGGCGCACGTTTACTCCGCGCCGGCCGGCCAATTTCCCGCCGCTGCCAAACGGGCATTCCTGGTGGCGTGCGCCCTGGTTGTGCTGTCCACCTCGCCGTATTTACCTTTGCAGCGCGAGGTGTTGATGCTGGGTATCGATTTTTGGATCATGCTGGCGCTGGCGGCGGGCCTGGGTCTTGCGGTCCACGTGGTAGCGCCCAAGCTGGGCCGCAGCTATTCGGCGCAGCCGGCTTGACCATGGCACTAACGCGCATTGAACACCGCGACGATTTGTTTCGCGTCCTCGATCAGCGCTACTAGCTTCGCACTCTGACCGGCGCCACAGTTCAGATCCGGTGTTTCATCGCCATTGAACTCGATGGTAAGTCTGGTGCCAAACGAGACGCTCTTCATGCATCTAGGTCTGGGCAAGTCAGAGAAAGGCCGCGCAGCCTCCAAATCCGAAAACAGGCCGTGAACCAGAGCCGGCGGCAGCTTGCGTTTCATTGGTGCGACGACGTGCTGGCCTTGCGGCTGAGGGTGTGCACGCGGCGCGGGCGTATACTCGGCGGCGCCGTCCCTCTGAACCACGATCTTGAAGCCTGCGGTGTTCGTCGATCCGGAATTCACGATTACAGCCGTGCGCGCATCGGCTGGCGATGCTGACAGAAGCCAGGCGTGAGCTACGAGCAGCGCCGCGAGGATCGAGAATCTAAGAAACATGAGCCGCCACCGTCCAGATACCATCTTCGCCCGCCTGCAAGACCTCCAGCAGATTGGACTCGCAGGGACACAGAAAGCGCACTGAAGTCGTTTTGCCAGAACCTTGATTCCAAGTACTGGAGGGAGTAGACTGGCTTGCATTGCTAAAGTAGTAACCAGGAGCGCAGATCCATGGAAGAAAAGGATGTAGCGGCCGCCACGCCCGCGCAGGGCGTCGGCCGGAGACAGTTCATCAAAGGCGTAATAGCCGGGGGCGCGGCTGCGTCCTCCGTCGGCTACCTGTTTCGATCCGCGGTACTGGCCTCGGCCGCCGGCTCCACCGAGCGGTTGATCACGCTGAACGTGAATGGGCAGTCCCGGCGAGTGGACGTTTTGAAGCAGGAAACGCTAGCCATGACGCTGCGCTACAAGCTAGGTCTGACGGGCACCAAGCTCGGATGCGACCGCGCGGAATGCGGCGCCTGCACGGTTCTCATCAATGACGTTCCGCATTATTCCTGCTCGGTGCTGACGCATACCGTGCGGCAGGCTAAGATCATGACCATCGAAGGTTTGTCCGCCCCTGACGGCAAGCTGCACCCCGTCCAGCAGGCCATTGTGGATGAGCAGGGCTTCCAGTGCGCCTTCTGCATGTCGGGATATATTATGGCCACGGTTGGTTATCTCAAAACCAATCCCAAACCGACGCGCGCGCAACTGGCGCACGGAATTTCCGGCAATCTGTGCCGTTGCTGCGACTACAACAAGATTCTGCGGTCGATGATGAAGGCCGTCGAGTACATGGAGAGCGTCTAACATGTCTGCCACCAACGAGAATAAGTACAAATACATCGGGCATGACTACTCGACGCCCGACTTACAAGCCAAAGTCAGAGGACAATCGAAATACGCCGAGGACTTCCGCGCGGACGGAATGGTTTTCGCCAAGCTGGCGCTGAGTCAGGTACCGCACGCGAGGATTCGCCGGCTGGATGCTCGCAAGGCTCTGGCGATGCCGGGCGTGCTGGCGATTCTGACCGCCGACGACGTGCCGGTGGCACAGCCAGGACCCGAGGATCCACCTCCGGTTGGGCGTCCTGAGCTGGCGCTGACCAAGGAGCCGGTCTATGCGGGTGAGCCGATTTTCGCGATCGCGGCTGTGGATGAACATACCGCGGCCGAGGCCGTCGAAGCGGTGGAAGTGGACTTCGAGCATCTCCCTTTCGTGATCGATCCGCTGGATAGCCTGCGGCCGGGCGGGCCCAATGCGCGCCTGGATGGGAACGTTTACTACCAGAACTCGAAAATCAAGACCATCAAGTGGACCTCGAAGGATTTCGAAGAGGTGGCGGCAGGGAAGCTGCCGTGGGGCGCGCAAGCGGGTGAAGAGGCGGGATACGGCGATGTCGATGCCGCGTTTAAAGCGGCCGACTACGTGATCGACGAGACGGTGTTCCAGCAATCCACCAGCCACGCGCCGCTCGAGCCGCGTTCCGTTATGGCCTATTGGCAGAACGGCAAGCTGTACATGTTCGGCTCCACGCAAAGCCTGGCGCAGACCGTGGATGCGGCAGCGCGGTGGTGCGGAATCAAGTCCGACCAGCTGGTGTTCGTCAGCGAATATTGCGGCGGCGGCTTCGGAGGGAAGATCAACGGCGCGCAAACCATGGCGATTCCGGCGCTGCTGTCGAAAAAAGTCAACCGGCCGGTGATGATGCGAATCTCGCGCGAAGAGGAGTCCTTCATCGGACGGGTGCGTCCGGGCATCCAGGGCCGGATCAAGATCGCGTTCCGCAAGGATGGCCGGATTCTCGGCATGGACATGATGTTCATAGAGGACGCCGGTCCGTATGCGCAGCAGGGCGACGCCCAGATCGCGGCGATGTGCGCGTCATTGCTTTATCAACCCGCGGCGGTACGGTTGCGAGCGCTGTCGGTAGCCACAAATACGGCGCCGCGCACCTCGCAGCGCTGTCCGGGCGGCCTGCAGGCGGTAGCAATTTGCGAGCCTTTAATCGACAAGGCCGCTCGCCAGCTTGGCCTCGACCGCGTGCAGATCCGGAAGATCAACGCACCGTCTGACAATTCGCCTTGGGGCTTTCCGGAAAAGCCGGGCGGACCGCGCGCGACCGTGACTAGCGCCAAGGTTCGCGAAGCTCTGGACCGCGGCGCCGAGATGTTCAAGTGGGAAGAGCGTAAGAAGCGCAGCGCGCAAGCAAGCGGCACCAAGCGGCGCGGAGTTTCTGTCTCGGTGGCGACGTTCTTTTCGGGCAGCAGCGGATTCGACGGGTTGCTGCTGATCAAGCCCGATGGAAAGCTGTATGTGCACCAAGGCATCGGGAACTTAGGCACGCATTCGGTGATGGACACGGCGCGCGTAGCGGCCGAAACCTTGGACATGCCGTGGGATCGCGTGGAAGTGGTGTGGGGCAGCACTGGCCTGGGCGTACCGTGGAGTTCTACTCAGGATGGCAGCCAGACCACGCACGCGCATAGCCGCGCCAACTACGCCGCAGCATTGGACGCGAAGGCCAAGCTGCAGGAGATCGCCGCTAAGAAATTCGGCGGCAAGCCGGAGAGTTATCAGGTCGGCAACGGGCGTGTTTTTCCGAAAGGCAGCCCGGGCGGTGGAATGTCGTTCGCGGACGCGGCCAAGCTCGCCATCCAAATGGGCGGCAAGTACGATGGACACGAAGCGCCCAAGCAAGTGCATCAGATGACCAAGGACTCCGTGAAAACGCTGGCCGGGCAGGGGCTCATCGGAGTAGCGAAAGACGAGTTTGGTGGGAAAGGTGTGCCGTTGTCGTTCGTCGCCGGATTCGCCGAAGTCGAGGTTGACATCGAGACCGGGCAATATCACGTGATTGACTATTTGGCGGTCGCCGATGTGGGCACGGTACTGCATCCCCGCGCCTTGGGCGGCCAGTTGCACGGCGGCGCGATTCAGGGGCTGGGGCACGTCAAAATGCAGGCGTTGATTTACGATCCGCATTACGGCCAGGCGGTGGCGAAGCGCTTCCATCACACCAAGCCGCCAACCATGCTGGATATTCCGACCGACATGCAATGGGATGCGGTGAACATTGCCGATCCGCAGACGCCGGTTGGCGCCAAAGGCGTTGGTGAAGTCGCGGTGGCGGCGGGTGCTTCCACCATCTTCTGCGCCATTGCCGACGCCGTGGGCGAAGATTACCTGCGCCGCACGCCCATTCATCCGGGCATGATTGTGACCTCGCTCGAAACCAAGACCAGAACGCACGACCCGCTCATGGCGTACATTTAGGCTCGGCATCGTCCGAGGCGCGGTTCGCAAGGAGATTTTTCGTGAAGAGATTAACCGTCGTACTGCTGGCGGCTTGCGCCGCATTGGCCCAAAATAAAGCCACGCCTGAAAAAGAAGCCGGGATGAAAGCCGACCTGGCCGGCGAAATCGATCATATGCAGAAACAGGCGCAGGTGATGGTCGACAGCGTCTTCAGCTTCGGCGAGCTGGGGTTTCAAGAGTTCGAGACTTCGAAATATCTTACGGGCATTCTCGAAAAAGAAGGTTTCAAGGTCCAGCGCGGCTACGCCGGCATTCCTACCGCGTTTGTCGCCACCTGGGGCGAAGGGAAACCGGTGATCTCGCTCGGCTCCGATATCGACGACATTCCGCAGGCGTCGCAAAAGCCGGGTGTGGCTTATCACGATCCGATTATCGAAGGCGCGCCGGGACACGGCGAAGGCCACAATTCGGGGCTGCCGCTGCAAATCATCGCGGCCCTGGCGGTGAAGCGCGTGATGCAGCGCGAGCACCTGCAAGGCACGCTGCAGATCTGGCCGGGCGTGGCGGAAGAACTGCTGGGGACGAAGGCCTTTTATGTCCGCGCGGGATTGTTCAAGGATGTCGATGTGTGTTTGTTCGCGCACGTCGGGAACAATTTCGGCGTGGGCTACGGGCCCACGGGCGGGAGCGGACTGGTGTCGATCGAGTACATGTTCACGGGCGAGAGCGCGCACGCGGCGGCGGCGCCGTGGCGCGGCAGATCGGCGCTGGATGCGGTCGAGCTGATGAGCGCCGGCTATGAATTCCGGCGCGAGCATCTGAGATTAGCGACGCGCGTGCACTATGTGATCAGCAATGGTGGCGATCAGCCCAACGTCGTTCCGCCGAACGCGGCCATCTGGTTCTATTTTCGCGAAGCGGATTACGACCACATCATGAATCTGTGGCGCATCGGCGACAACATGGCCAAGGCGGCGACGTTGATGACCGATACAAATTACACCGAGCGGCTGCTGGGGACTGCGTGGCCGGGCTATTTCAACCAGCCGCTGGCCGAGGACATGCACAAGAACATGGAGAAGGTCGGGCTGCCGCAGTGGTCCGATGACGATCAGACGCTGGCGCGTGCGCTGCAGAAAGAGCTGAAAGTCCCAGTGCGCGGGCTGGCCACCACGATCTCGCCGCTGCGCCAGCCGCGGGCGCAGGCGCAATCGGAAGAGGAAGGCGGCGTGGGACCCACCGGCGGGCCTTCCGACGATATCGGCGACATTTCGTGGAATGTTCCGACCGTGACGCTCGGGTACCCATCCAATATTCCCGGCGGCCCGGGCCACAACTGGGCCAATGGAATTTCCATGGCGACGCCCATCGCGCACAAGGGCGTGGTCGCGGGCGCCAAAGTGCAGGCCATGACGATTCTCGATCTTCTCTTACACCCCGAGCTGGTTCAGAGCGCCAAGGATTATTTCAACAATGTCCAGACCAAGGACGTGAAGTATCACAGCTTCCTACGTCCCGAAGATCAGCCGGCAACCTGGATGAACAAAAAGACCATGGATCAGTATCGCGATCGGATGAAGGCTTTCTACTACGATTCTTCAAAGTACGACACATATCTGGAGCAGCTCGGGATCAAGTATCCGACGGTGCATTAACCCATTGGATAAAAAAGACTTCATCATCTCGATGAAACCGCCCGCGCCCGCGGTGTATCTCAAATCAAGTGGGCAAATATACTGGAACGGGGCTGCGGTTGCCTGCCATAGTTATCGCACCGCTGCTATGTTGTCTCCTTCACGCGCAAAAAGCATCTGATTCCGACGCGGAACAAAAGAATCCAGCGGCAGCCGCGCCGGAAGCGCCTCCTTTTGTAACTTGCCCGGCCGGTGGCCCGCTTGGTGCGCTGGATCTAAAGGTCCAGGCGGGCGGGCAGAGCCTTCCGTTTCGCACCATCAATCATCTGGGCGAAGGTGACACACTTGTTTACTCGCCCGTTCTGCGTGGCAAAGAAAAACGGCCGGGCGAGATCGCGCTGGTGCTGGTGCCGGAAAAGCGGCGAGCCGATCAACCGGATATTCTGGTCACCGATCCCAAACCGGCCGACAAGCCTCAATCCTGGAAGATGACCGAAACCATTTCGGTCGCCGCACTGGCGTACGGTCCGGCGGGATTGAGCAGAAAAAAAGTCGCCAAATTTCTTTCGCAGGACGAGGTGTTGGTTGCCCAACTGGCCGACTACGCCGACAAGACCGCGCAGGCCGAACAACTGGTGTCGACGCTGTCCAACAGCGAAAGCTCGGCGGCCAGCGTGAATGCGGCCTTGAACGGCTTCGCGTCCGAGTACGGATTCGCGGTGCAGATCGACAGAAACGCTCCGGTAGCCACGCAGGCCGCAACCGTCTTCGCCGCCATGAACCCGCAGCTCGCGGCGTACAATCCGCTGGCCAGTTCCACGGCGGACGCAGCTGGGCAGACAGCCAGCCTCGCTACCATGGCGGGCACGCTGTTTTTCGGAAGCCCGATTGGACTGGCTGCGGGCGGAACGGCGATGCTGCTGGATATGCGCGCCATCGCATTCCCCGATACCCAATTCCGCGCATCCTTCGCCCGCCCGCTGGCCGGCACGCCTTCAGGCGTGAATCTATGCGGCCAGCAAAGTCCGCTGCCGCCGCACACTCGAGCGGCTTTCATTTGGGCCAGCCGCGTTCCGAACATCGGCGCGCCGCCCATCCACATCGGCGCTGCGGATTTCATACCGGCTGCCCAGAAGACGCCTCTCCTTGTTGAGGTGCCGCAGCCGGGCTGGAAATATTTGGATCACGCTCGCGAGTGGACCCTGGTGAGCGGCGACAAGAAATTCAAGGTTCCGGTGGTGAAGCTCGGAAATCAGAAGGCGATCGAGATCGATCTGACCAAAGTCAAGCTTCCGCCGGGCGACTACAAGCTGGCCGCGTTCTGGGATTGGACGCCGCTGGAGGCCAACGGAATTGTGCATGTGCGGCCGCTCAACGATTTCAAGGAAGCGCATTTCGATCCCAGCTCGCAGGATCGGCTGCTGGCGGGATCCGGCAAAGTCGCAGCGACGTTGCGAGGCAGCGATTTCGAGTTCATTAGCAAGATCGAATTGCAGAAACCGAATGACGAATTCGCGACGCCGGAAGAGCGTGCGATTCAAATTGCCGAAAGGGCCTGCGCGAAGGAGTGCAGGATCGCATCGACGTGCAGATCGACACCGGGGATCTGGATCCGGGCAGGTACAAGCTGCTGATCTCGCAGCTGGACGGCAAGAGCCACCCGGTGGAGTTCAAGCTACTTCCCAACCCGCCCAAGATCGACAATCTGCCGATTGTGGTCAATCAGGGCGCCGTCGCGCAGCACTTCGTGTTGAAAGGCGCGCGGCTGGAGCAAGTGAGCAAGCTGGAAGCGCCAGGCGCGATTCTCGATCTCGGCGCAGCCAGCGCGGATCAAACCGAGAGGAGCGTCACGGTAGAACTCAAGTCCGCGCCGCAGCCGGGGACTGAACTGCCGGTGAAAGCCTACATCGATGGCCGCAACGCGCCGCTTGCTTTCCCGATGCGCTGGAAGTTATTGGCCCGCTGCCCGCGATCGCCAGCACCAAGCTTTCGCTGCCTAAGGGAATGGCCATCGCGGCACGCCAAGACGAGTTCCCTTCCGGATACACTTTGAATGCTTTGCTGGATGTCAAAAATATCGAGCGGAAGAGCGTTCTACGTTTGGGATGCGCCGATGGCGCCGGAGAGCACACCGACCTCCGGATTGGCCAGCAAGGATCCGGCTGGAGTTTGACGCAGCTTTCGCCGGACCAGTTATTTGTCGCTTTTGACACTACCGGGCTGCCGGCAGGGTGCGTGCTGCAGGCTGTCATCGACAACCACTCGAAAGGCAGTTCGAAGCCCTTCACTCTAGCTCGCATGCTGCTGGTGCCCCAAATCGACTCGTTTACAGTGGCGGATGCGCCACCGCAAAACTCGACGCGCCAGTATCAGCTCACGGGCGAGAATCTCGAGCTGATTGAGAAACTGGGATGGGATGATCAGAGCGGGCTGGAAGTTCCAGGGCTTCCGGTACCGCTACGCGGTCCGGGCTTGAAGCAATCGATTCAAATCGGCCTGCCAGATGCACCAAGTCTGGGCGCCGTGGTTTACGTTTGGCTGCGTGGAGACAAACAGGGGCGCGCGACGACGATCAATGCTCCAGTATTGCCGCCCGAGCCGCCGCCGCAGACACCGGAAACGCCGGACTCCAGCGTTCCGCCGAGCGTCACGCCGGACGCTCTCCAACAGCAGCAATAGTTTTATTCGGACTTCCGGCAGCGCGAAGGCGATGTACTCGCCCGAATAAGGCCCGCCGCTGACGGCCACAACGATGTACTGTTTGCCGTCCAGCATGTAAGTCATGGGCGAGCCGCTTTGTGGGGCCGGCATCCACACCGCGCCCACTTCTTTGCCGGTGGCTTTGTCATAGGCGCGCAGCATCGCGCCGCGCGGATGTTGCGGAGTGGTGGTGAGCCGGCTGTCGCCCAAAATCACTAGCGTCTTGGTAACAACCAGCCCCACGCTGCCTCCCTGCCCCGTATTGCCGATGTTCATGCCCTTCAGAGCGGGGTGATTGCGGACGTTGTCCGGGGTTTCGCCGTAAGGCACTTTCCACGCCAGCTCGCCTTTGTCGAGATTGATGGCCGAGATCACACCGTACGGCGGCTTGATGATCGGCAGTCCCTGGACGCTCAGATTGCCGTTGGGAAGATTACTGGGTGTGGACGCAACCGGCTTGGCGGTATTCGGAATCGCGATGCCATCCTTGGGCGGCGGAGCGCCGGGGTAGTCGCCCGATCCGGCGGCTTCGGCCAGGCGGTAAGCCTGATCTTGACGTCCTAAGACATAACGCATATCGGAGAATCCCGCAGGCGGTTCACGCAACGAGATGGGTGTAACAGCCGACTCGTTGGCTTGCGCATACACGATGTGCGTCTCAGGATCGTATCCGCCACCCGGCCAATTGGTGCCGCCGTCGGCGTTGCCGAGCTCGATGGCGGCGAGATAACCGTTCGGATCGCCCACCAGCGGCGGATTGAACACGCCTTCGACCTTATAGCGCGAGATATTGTCTTTGGCGGTGGCGCGCATTTCGGGCGTGAAGTCGATCAGATCGTCGGGCACGCGAATGTAGTTGCGGCAATAGGCCGGCGGCTTGGTTGGATACGGCTGCGTCGGCGAAGTCTTTTCGCCCGGCACGGTGGATTGCGGCACGGGACGCTCTTCGATCGGCCAAATCGGTTGCCCCGTAACGCGATCGAAGACGTACAGGAAACATTGCTTGCTTGGCACCGCTACGACCTTCACGGGCCTGCCGTTCACATTGACATCCGCCAGGATGGGCGCCGAAGAAATGTCCATGTCCCAGATGGGGTGGTGCACGAACTGGAAGTGCCATTTGCGCTGCCCGGTCTTCAGGTCGACGCAGACCAGGCTTTCACCGAACAAATTGCTGCCGGGGCGATGACCGCCGTAATAGTCAGAAGATGGCGATTCCACCGGCAGGTACACGAGACCCAAGTCCTCGTCGACCGTGATCTGCGTCCACACGCCGGTGTTTCCATTGACGGCCCAGGAATTGTTCTCCCAAGTGTCGCCGCCGAACTCGCCCGGTTTGGGGATGGTATTGAACTGCCAGATTTTCTTGCCGGTTCGAACATCGAAGGCACGGACCAGGCCCTTGGTGTTGTTGTGCGTGACGATGGTCATGCCTTCTTTCATGGCCGAGCCGACGATCACGACATCCTTCACCACGATGGGAGTGGAATGCACGCCGATCTCTCCGGTTTCGAGATCGATCTGCTGTCCGGTTCCCTTAACTACGCCGACCTTGAGATCGAGAACGCCGCCCGTGGCGAACGAGGGGATTGGTTGTCCGGTGTGGGCGTTCAACTCGACCATGCGAAAACCGGTGGTGATGTAGACCACACGGTCGTCGCCTTTGCTGTCGGTCCAGTAGGCTACGCCGCGGCCCGAAAGCTGGCGTGGCGCAGCCGCACCGCGAGCGCCTTCCTGCATGCTGTGCGCCCAGATCAGCTCGCCGGTTTTGGCATCCAGCGCCACCACGGAGCGGCGCGTGCCGGCGGTGGTATAGATGACGCCGTTGACCATCAGCGGTGTGCCTTCCAGCTTGAACTCCTTACGCGCCCCAAAATTGTCGGTCTTGAAGCGCCAGGCTATTTCCAGTTGGTTGAAATTCGAGGCGTTAATCTGATCGAGCGGCGAGTAGCGCGTTCCCTTCAGATCGCCGGCATAGGTTGGCCATTCGCCGTTTTTCGTGGAAGGCTGCGTGGAGGATTGACTCCAGGCCAGGGGCGCCACGCACAGGGTTCCAATTGCCAGCGACAGGGCTGGGAACGACACGTGGCTCCGTTTGGTTTCGTTCACTTTGTCCTACTTCCTGCGGAATGGAAATCGCGTTACAGCCACTTTACAATACAGGGCTGTGCGAGACAACACAGGACGACGCGAGCGCTTGTCCCATCCCAGAGGCGACGGGGCGGCCCGCCGGCTGCGGATTCGTGCTGCGCGATAGTCCACAGGGCCGGTGCAAAAGCCCGCAATGGGATAGAGCCTCGCGTTAAGAGAGGCCTAGGGCGCTTGCCGTAGGTGGCCAGCGCGCCCGATCAGCAAAAATTCTCGTTCTTTCAATCACATAAAGCGATACGGGCCGCCTAAGGTGCGGAGATGGATCTTCGGATGCGTGACTTAGTGCCATGCGAGATACTACTGAACCGACTATATGTCTCACAGCGCCCAGTGCGGCCTCAAATATCGAGCGGCCACAAGAGATCCAAGATGGGAATTATTCGCTCGGCCGAGGGGTCGCCGTCTTGATTACCACATCCCGTTTCAGAGTGGCCGGGATCGTTCAGGATATCCAGCCGCACGCGCTGTCGATTCTTGTGACGCAGCCACTGCCAGAAGGCAGCGCTTCCATCGAATTCGGCGCAGTAAGCCGTTATGGGGAAATTGTCTCCAGTCGGCGGAAGGCGGGGAAATACGAAGTCCGTGTCGTCACCCCAAGCAGCAACGAGCGTGACCTGCGCAGCGCCGAGAGATATCCGCTCACTCAAGACGTTCGGGTTCACGCGGCCAGCTTGCAGTCGCCGCTGGTTGCAACGGTAGTTGATGTGTCGATGCACGGTGTCGGTCTGGAGATGCTTCAGCCGTTAGGGCGAGGCGAGATTATCACCGTGGAAAGCGATTCGAGTGTAGCATTCGGGATCGTACGGCACTGCAAGTCAGGTGCGAACGGCCGTTTTCAGGCCGGCGTGGAAGTATTCCACATCATGCCGAAAGAGCCCTGACTCGCCCGCATGCGGCCCACGGCTGCGTCCACCATCCCTTTCCATTAAAGACTCGACCGACTTAAGTCGATTGAAGAATGAAGCTATCTCCATGCGAACCGGAAATTCCCGACAGCACGGGCGCATTCGTTATGCCGGCCCGGTGCGTCTGGCTTGGGACGAGCGCGGCGAGCCACGTTATGCTCAGGCCAAGTGCATCGATCTTTCCCCCAGCGGCTTGCGCGTGGAAGCTCCGGTCGGGATACCGCCGCGATCACGGATTTCTCTGCGGATTGATGAACTCAAGTTATCGGCTTCGGCACTGTTGAAACACGTAGCGCGCCGCGGTTCGAAATACATCCTTGGGCTGGAGTTGAGCCAAGCGCTGCAGGAAAAAGCGCTGGCGGCCATCGCCGAGGCCTCGGCGCGGGACGCGCACGCTGAAAAGGGCTAGCGAACGGAAATGGTCACGCTATTCGAAACGGTAGCGCCGATGATCATTACGGCAGCGAACCGCGTATCTGCCGTTCACAGTATATAGAATTGCTGGCGGGTGCAACGCTTAGTGTCGAAGATTGCCGGTGTTGATTGGCATAGTCGAAGTCTTGCGAATTGGAGCCACATCACACTGCTAGTCATGGCTCGATCTTGTAAAGACGAATTATTCCATTGCCACCCTCCGCGATGTATTGGCCGTCTGGCGACATCGCGAAATTGTATGGCTCCGTGATCGTTTTCGCGGGCGAGAATACGTTCGGATAGGTCTGCGACTCGGGTTGCCATGACGCTAGCTCCTGGCCGGTTGCGAAGTCCCAAACATACCGTCCTTTGAACGTGCTGTGATACTCATAACTGAACGGTATCTTGCGGCGTTGATAATCGGTCACCACGACACGTGTGGCGTGGGCTGCCGTTTCGATCGGCCGCTCGCCGCTCCTGATCGTCTCGCCGATTTCTTTTCCGGTGTCGACATTGCGGCATACCGCAGGTGTTCGCTGAGAGTTGAACCCTGCACCGCCTTGGCAGGTGGCTTTCCCGCTTTCGGCAAATTGCCAAGCCCCACCAGGGGTGTCCTTCCAGCGCCGAACAACCCTCCGCGCCAACGGATCAACAATGAGATCCTCGTGTTCACTTACAGAGATACCTCTCAAAACGGAAAGTAGGCCTCGGTCTGTTGAAACGTCCGATATCAACCAACTCTCTGGGACATCCCATTGCCCGCGCTCTTCGCAATTGCGGTTGTAGAACTTGATCTGCGTGGCGGTAATATTGCCCGAGGGCGGTACTCCCCGGGTCGACATCGCAACGTCATCGCTGATGAACACACTCAGATTCGGGAGATCACACGTCGTACCGTCCGCGAGGTGGATTACTTTCCCAACGGCGTAGACAATTTCGGCGGAGGGCGCCCATCCGAAATTCAGCGCCGCTCCCCGACCGTTTTCCAATATCCCAAAATCGATTTCGAACTCCTTGAACTTCGTCGGAGGATGGTCGATGTCGCTCACCAATAGACGGCTTCTCCTGCCGTTGTCAGCGTTGTGAATATCAGCAATCACCGCCAGTTTGCGGCCGTCTGGGGAGAACCGCAGGGCAAATACAGGGAACTCAGGAAGACCATTCGTCGCCTTGACCAACTTCCTTAGGTCGACTTCCCACACTTTACGAAGCTGGCCCGCGTCGGCCAGTTCCGGCGTGCCACAGAAGATCGCAAGAATCAGCGCAATCGTACAAAAACTACGTCTCATGTTTCGATGCCGGGTCCCGCGTGTACGTGGTGAACTTCGCATGATAATGCCTACCGGAATGGGCGCGCCACAGCCGCGCTCAGCCACCCTAGCGTATCTCGATCGACCAGACATTTTGAGCTAGCAACTTCAGTCCTCCTGCCCGTCTGAACGTCCACAATTTCCAGGGTCCCAAACTCGCTTAGACCACACATCAGCTTTGATTTCCTGTTCAAAAGATAACGAGAATCAGGCGACCACTTCAGAAGCGTAGCGCCAAGTACCCGCCGCTGCCTCAAAGTTGACGAGTCCAATAGGATGGTGGTCGCACCCTTGTTGACGGCCAGCCACCTACCATCGGGGGACCATGCAGCCGCTTCAATTCCAGCTTCGAGAAGTCTGGTAGCTCCGCTTCTAACGTCGATGATCTCGACCCGATGGTTATACGAAGCGGTAGCTCGTAGCGCATCCGGCGACACGCTAACATTCGCCACATATATAGTTGGATCTGCCATCGGCGCAAAGCTGTCGAGAATTGTTCTTACGGTACCGGTTTTGAGGTTGAGTTCGAGCAAGCCAGACATGCCTTTCTTGCCGCCAGGTTCAAATCCGAGAGCGATTAGCTTGTCATTGGGCGCTGAAACCGCCAGACTGTAAACCGGAAACAGTCGCTCCGAGCCGGGTAAGAGAGATACTCGAACCGGATCGAATTCAATCTTAAAGACACCGCCGTTTTTTGATTGATCTTGCTGAAGCAGCATGGTCGCGTTGAATAGACGATCGGCGTACAATGCTTTTCCATCAGGACTGAAGGACAAGCTGCCGAGAGCGAGGGGTAACGGAATAATGAAGGCATCTCCGGCCAGCGGAAAAACCTTCAGTTCATGTCGCGAGCCTTCGGACGTGTACAGTGCGGGGGCGGACGAATCTGACCGAACCTGTTGTGCGCAAGCCGTTAAGCCGCCCATTAAAAACGAGACGATCGAAACCGATAGGCATGATCTCATAACCCGATTGGGAACCAAATCAAAATTAGCGAACGGAAATGGTCACGCTATTCGAAACGGTGGCGCCGAAGGAAAGCACAACCGGGACATTGTCCCCCGCAGCGACTCCCTGCGGCACTTGAACGTTCACCTGGTAGAGTCCGATATAGCCAGGAGACAGTCCCGCGAAACTGACCGGAGCCTGTACGCCGCCAATGGTCGCCGACGGGTAGCCGATCAGGTAGGAAAGGGGATCTGCCAAGGCTACGGCTCCGGTCGCGGGTGGCTTGGTCACCATACCCAGTCCGGTTGCGAAAATCAGTATATAGTCCCCGGCATGGGCGGGCGAGTTCGAGTCCACCACGGCTCCGGCGACATTCTCGATGGCGCCCTGCCCGCCCTGGGGTGCGCCCAGCGAGAAAATACCGGGGTCGTTCTGCCCTACCGAAACCGGCTCCAGTTCGCTGCTGATCGAATTTCCAGTCACGGTGACGGTGACGGGCACAATCGGCATGCCCTGCAACTCCCAAGGCACTTGCAAATTCAGTTGCGACGAAGAGGCATAGAGGATGGGGGCTGGGATGCCGCCGAACTGGATGCTCGCGCCATTCAGGTTCAAACCGAACAGGGTCACTAGGGAACCGGGGACCAAGGCGTTTTGCTGATAAGTGGCGGCGTTGACCAATCCCCCCTTGGTCTGCGGTCCGTTAACGGCTCCGGAGGGCTCGGCGAGCGATATCGAATTTCCCGAGCCGCCGGCGCCCAGGTAGGTGAAGAAGGACGCATCGTTCAGTACGCCCCCCACCAGATTGTTTGCGATGCTCAGTTGCTGCACCTGGTTGCCACTGGCGTTCAGCATCCCCGCCACCACGTTGATGCCTTTGACACCGGTATAAGGCGCAAGCGCGACCGTGGCAGCCTGGTCCAGCTGGTTGCAGGAGATGGTCGCGGCGGACACGACGTTGTTGTCGGCCGGGGAGATTGGGGCGTTGAGTGCCCCGGACTGGCCCAATCCCGCGATGATGCTGATTCCCACGAACGATGTGTCCACCTCGTTATTGAGGATCGAGAGGCCGTTGACGCTATTGCCCGGCTCCTCCTGTCCTGTCCAGACCTGAATGCCTCCGAATGTGATTCCCAACGATCCGGGGTAGCAATTGCAGCCGTTAAAAACCGATGATGTCATCCGGATGGTGTTGGCCTGAACCAGCACATTGGAGAGCACGTCCGCGGTGCTGGTTCTGCTGTAATACCCACCGGCGGCGCCGCTGTTGAGATTCACTCCGACATTCAGATTTCCCGTAATGGTGTTCCCCAGGATCGACAGGCCGGTAAGTGTGTTATTGCGGTTACCGCAGCAGGACTCCTGCACGGCGATTCCGAAGGCGTCAATACCCAGCGGGGCCGATGCAGCTTCGGTCACTTCGATGGTGTTCGCAAGAATGCCGAGGTTGCTGATGAGGTTGTTCTCTGAGTATTGGATGGGGGTAAGGGATGGATCACCATCGTCGGAGGCGGCATCGCCGCCCACAATTATGATGCCAGCAGGCTCGGCTGGATAAGGCCCCGGTCCGGTCAGGTGCAGCTGGTTGCCGATGAGCTGCATTCCGTTCATTGTGTTTTTCGAGGCACTGCCGATACCCGTCCCGACGTGAATTCCGGACTCGAAAGAAGTGCCTGTGATGATATTGTTCGCGATTAACGTGTCGAGCACCTGATTGTTGGTATTCCCCAGCCCAGCTCCGGCGACTACTTGAATGCCGCCCCCGCCAGGAGATTGCATCACTATATTGTTGTTGGCGATGGTGGTGTGCTGGAGAACGTCGCCCACGGTGTTGCCGAGGATCAGATCGATTCCCAACACGCGGCCGGAGGAGGTAGCGGAAATGGTGTTGCCGGTAATCAGAATGTGGTCCCAGGTGTTGTCGGTGAGCAGGCCGGGGTTGGGAGGAGCCGTCTCCTGTTCGCCCAGCCTGGAATTCAACGTGATCCCCTCGTTTTCCACGCCCGTGATCAGCATGTTGCTGATGGTGATATTGGAGAACGTTGTATTGGTAGCCGGGGGCAGCGTGAATTTCGCGGACGGGCGTTGAATGAGAATGCAGAGCCCGCAGTTCTGGAGAGCCAGCGCGTTGAGAGTGTTCCCGCCGGAAAGGATAAAAAAGTAGGTTGTGTTCGTCCCCGGCGCGCTGGAGATCGTGATACCGGGTTTTCCGGAGCCGTCGATGTCGCCGTTGATGGTGACGTTGCCTCCGGCCAGGGAAGGGAATCCCCCGGGCCCTCCACCAGGATCGGAGACGATAGTGGATCCCTTCAGGGCAGGGGCGAACTGGATGAGCCATGTGCCGGGATTGTTGTTAGTCGCGAGGATGGCTTCATAGAGAGAGATTCCGTCCGATCCTGGGTTGGCCATCAGCGCCTGCACCGAGGAGGTGTCGCCATTCACCGCCATGGTCGCGTTGGTGACGGTAATCACCGTCCCGCGATTGAGAGTAACGGTGGGAATGGTCACGGTTGGAGGGGTATAACTCTTCGCGCCAACCGCGCCACAGGAGACCGGCAACTGGTCCGCTGCCGGGAGCAGGGTGATGGCCAACAGAAACGGGATGGCCGCTATGGCGCGTCGTATGTTCAGATGTCCTCCGAGCCGCGGCGCTTCGTTTTGAACGGAGGACCGGCACACCCAGCTTACATAAGATCGGCAAGGACCCGGTAGTCGCGCTGGCCGAAGGGTGGCCTACCGCCCGGCTTTTTGCATCTCCCCACGCCTGCGGCCCAACAATCGGCCGATGAACGGGGTAGTGTCGGCAATCCGGGACGTAAGCTGGCCTTGATCGAAGCCCGAGCTTTGCGTGTAATCCTCATGATGCGGGTAGGGATCAGCGGTTGGCGGGTCCACCACCACGGTCCTGGGCGTGTAAGGATTGGACGCCTCTTCGAGAGCTTGGGCGGCCTCGGCCGGGGTTTTAGCGAGCCGGCGCACTTCCAGAATGCTGAACAGGATGGCCCAGCCCACCACTACCGCGCCAATCACGGCCAGAATGGTCTGCCCCAACGTGAGACCAGCGATTCCGCTGTAGATCATGGCGCTCGCCAAGGCGCCCGCCGCAATCACCACATACAAAAAGGCGAACCTCTCATTGCCGGGAGCGATGGCTGCGAATTTCGCCCGTTCGGAGCCTGCAACCGGAACATTCAATTGTTTATCCACGATTTTTCTCCTTCAGAGATGCCATCTCTCGAGGGCGGATTTGCTTCATTCTGCTCCAGGTTGAGCAAATCCGGTGCCATCCGCGGCGCTTCGCAACTAGGCCTTTTTCGCCTCCGGAAGTCGATGTGGCTGATTTGGCGCAGTTTTTCGGGTGTTTTTTGGGCGTGTCCTGACGCAGTTAGCGGGCCGCCGGCTGCGCGAGCCGGTTGTACTTCTCGAGCGTTTGCTTCAGGCCATCATGCGGCAGAGCGGTGACCGTGTGGCCCGAGACGCCCGTCATGTCGCGAGCTGCGACCATGGCATTGACGATGGCTTCCTCGGTGGCCTGCACGGTGGCTTCAAAGATTGGACCTAGCGCGTCGTTGGGCAACATGCTCACAGAGGCGAGTTCGCCGGAAGGCTGCGCTGCTTTCGGATTCGCCGTGGAAAAAGCGATGAAGATGTCGCCGGAGCCGTTGCCCGAAACCGAACCGAGTCGCGCCAGGCCCAGCGATGCGCGGCGGGCCAGGCGTTTGGTTTGATTCGGCAACAGCGGCGCATCAGTGGCGATGACGATGATGATCGACCCGCGATCTTCGAGCGGCTTCGGGATGGAGGCGACCGCGGGACGATCCAGCTCCCGGCCCACCGGCACACCTGCGATGGTGAGCTGGCGTTTGCTGCCGCAGTTGCACTGCACCAGCGCCGCGACGTGGTACTTCCCGGCTACGCGCGAGGATGTCCCGATCCCGCCTTTGAAGCCGAAGCAGATCATTCCGGTGCCGCCGCCGACGTTGCCCTCCCCGACCGGGCCGGAGCGCGCCTGCTCGATAGCATCGAAGACGTGCTGTGGCTTGACGTGCTGGCCGT
The DNA here is from genome assembly GCA_963768095.1 of Terriglobia bacterium. Taxonomy (GTDB): domain Bacteria; phylum Acidobacteriota; class Terriglobia; order Bryobacterales; family Bryobacteraceae; genus Palsa-89. The sequence continues at coordinate 343,583 of CAVYGT010000002.1, forward strand.
TGGTGTCGTTCAGGAATCCGTCGTAGGTCTCGGCGACGATCGGCAGCGACCAGAAGCCCTCGCCCACCGAATTCGTGCCAGGCCGGCGATGATGATCGGCCTGCCAGCGAATGTAGGAGTCGCGAACAGTGCCCACGCTGTGCGTGTTGGTGATGAAGATGGGGCTATCGACGAACCCGGACTCTTCCACCCAGGTAGTGCCGGTCATTTCGCCGTTGCCGTTCAGCGCGAACCAGCCGCCGAAGGTGGGATCGTCCGACTGGCGGCCGCGCGGCCAGATGACCGTGACGCCGGTGCGGACTGAGTCGCCTTCAATCAGAGTGGTATGGCCGACCTCGATGCCGGCAATGTCGGTGATGGCGTTCCACGGGCCGGGAGTACCGTCGAACGGGACGCCCAGATCGCGAGCACGCTGGGCCGGCGCAGGAGCGCTCGCCAGCAACAGAAGGGCCGCGGAGCAACACAGATAGGCACGCATCATAACCATAGAGTGTTGCAGATTCAGCCGGGCGATGCCGGAGGGTTCAAAGGCGCAGATCGCGTCCCGTCATTTCCTTAGGTTGCGTTTCGTCGAGAAAGCTCAGGATGGTGGGCGAGATATCCTGCAATGCTCCGCCGGATCGCAAGGGCCGTACGGTTTCATCGACCAAGATGAACGGCACGGGATTGGTGGTGTGGTAGGTGTGCGGACCTTTGGTGATCGGATCGATCATCGTCTCGGCGTTGCCGTGATCGGCGGTAATGATCCAGGAACCGCCCGAGCGGCGTAGAGCAGCGTAGATCTCACCCAGGCCGGCGTCGACTGCTTCGACCGCCAGCACCGTGGGAGCCATTTTCCCGGAGTGGCCCACCATGTCGGCGTTGGCGTAATTCATGACGATTACGTCGAATCCGCGCTGATCGATGGCCTTGACGACCACCTCGGTGACCCCGGCGGCGCTCATCTCGGGCTTTAAGTCATAAGTCGCGACTTTAGGTGACGGAACCATCTCGCGGCTTTCGCCGGGATAGGGTTGTTCTTTTCCGCCGTTGAAAAAGTAAGTGACGTGCGCGTATTTTTCTGTTTCGGCGACGCGCAGATTTTTCCAATTCAGCTGCGCCATGACGTCGGCCAGGATGTTGTTGGGATGCTCGCGCGGGAGTCCGAAGGGGACGCTAAAGGTCTTGTCGTACTCGGTCATGGTGGTGAAGTGCAGGTTTTTCGGGGCCAGCGAGCGCGACGGCTTCTCGAGCGTAGCGTCGGTCAGCGCCATGGTCATTTCGCGGCCCCGGTCGGCGCGGAAATTGAAAAAGAGGCAGGCGTCGTCGTCGCGGATCAGGCCCACCGGCTGATTGCGGTCGTCGACGATGGTAATAGGCTCGATGAATTCGTCGGTTACCCCGCGCTCGTAAGAGCGTTTTACGGCGGCGATGGGGTCGGTGGATTTTTCGCCGTTGCCGAGCACCATGGCGCCGAAAGAGCGCTCGATACGGTCCCAGCGCTGGTCGCGATCCATGCCGTAGTAGCGCCCGGACACGGAAGCAATTTGGCCGGCGCCGATTTGCCGCATCTCCTTCTGCAATTGCTCGATGTAGCCGGCGCCGCTTTCGGGCGGTGTGTCGCGTCCGTCCATGAAGCAGTGCACGAACACCTGCTCAACGCCTTGCTGCTTGGCCAGCTTGAGCAAGGCGTAGAGATGCGTAAGCCGGGAATGCACACCGCCGTCGCTGCACAAGCCCATCAGATGCAGGCGATGGGTTCGGGCGTGACGCATGGAATCGAGCAGGACCGGGTTCTTGGAAAATTCGCCGGACGCAATCATGCGCTCGATGCGAGTGACGTCCATATAGATGACGCGGCCCGCGCCGATGTTAAGATGGCCCACTTCGCTGTTGCCCATCTGGCCTTCGGGAAGACCGACGGAGGGGCCCGAAGTGCGGATCAGCGTGTTGGGGTATTGGCGCAGCAGCGAGTCGTAGGTGGGTTTGCGAGCCGCGGCAATGGCGTTTCCCTCGCGCGCCGGCGAGTAGCCCCAACCATCCAGGATGGTCAGGACCAGAGGCTTCTTTTGGCCTTGCATTATTGGTGGAACGCTTTCCGGCCGGCGAAACGGGCGGCGTCGCCCAACTCCTCTTCGATGCGCAGGAGCTGGTTGTATTTGGCGACGCGGTCGGTGCGGCTGGCGGAACCAGTCTTGATCTGACCGGCGCGGGTGGCGACGGCCAGATCGGCGATGAAGGCGTCTTCGGTCTCGCCCGAGCGGTGCGAGATGACGTTGGTGTAATTGGCGGCCACGGCCATTTCCATGGCTTCCAGCGTTTCGGTGAGCGTGCCGATCTGGTTCACCTTGATGAGAATCGAATTGGCGATGCCTTGCTCGATGCCGCGCGCCAGGCGCTCGGTGTTGGTAACGAATATGTCGTCGCCGACCAGCTGGATCTTCTTGCCGAGCGCTTGCGTCATCGTTTTCCAGCCATCCCAATCGTCTTCCGCCATTCCGTCTTCGAGGGAAATGATGGGATACTGCTCCACCCACTTGGCCCAGAATTTCACCATTTGATCCGGCGTGCGCTGGCTTTTGTCGGATTTCTTGAAGATATACTTGCCGCTGGCCTGATCGAAGAATTCGCTGGCGGCGGGATCCAGCGCGATGCTGATCTCGGCGCCCGGTTTGTAGCCGGCCTTGGTAATGGCTTCCATGACCACGTCGAGAGCTTCTTCGTTGGATTTGAGATTGGGGGCGAAGCCGCCTTCGTCGCCCACCGCGGTGGAGTAGCCGCGCTTCTTGAGCACGCCTTTCAAGGTGTGGAAGACTTCGGCGCCCATGCGGATGGCTTCGGAAAATTTCGCCGCGCCATGCGGGACGATCATGAATTCCTGCGGGTCGACGGAGTTGTCGGCGTGCGCGCCTCCATTGAGGATATTCATTTGGGGAACGGGCAGCAGGTTAGCGCCGATGCCCCCCAGATATCGATAGAGCGGCGTTTTTCCGGATTGTGCGGCGGCGCGTGCGGCGGCCATCGAGACCGCCAGGATCGCGTTGGCGCCCAGCTTGCCCTTGTTGGGCGTGCCGTCCAGATCGATCAGCTTGCGGTCCAGGGCGGCTTGCTCGGCAGCGTGCATGCCGATGACGGCCGGCCCAATCTTCTTGTTGATATTCTGTACCGCCTTGCGCGTGCCCTTCCCGAGGTAGCGCTTGGGATCGTTATCGCGCAGTTCCACAGCTTCGTGTTCGCCGGTGGAAGCTCCGGAGGGAACGGCGGCGCGCCCAACGGCGCCATCTGAGAGATGCACATCGGCCTCTACGGTGGGATTGCCCCGCGAATCGAGGATCTCGCGGCCAATCACTTTGACGATTTGCATACCTTCCTATTCTGCGGGAGGGGGGAGGGGTTGTCCAACGCTGGAAAAAATAGTGAACAGCGAGAGCCTTGGAGGAATATTCAAACAGGCGCTGGCCGGATTGCGCAACAGGCGCTTATGACGCTACAGTCGAAGAACGAGCAAGGTAATGGCCGACACGCCGCCAGAAACAGCTTTAAGCCTGCAGTTGCCCCAGGTCGCATCCGCCGGCCACGCGCTGGCGCGGGAGCATTTGGAGGCCGAAGTAGTGGCGTTATTCGAGCAGTTGCGCGCGCCACTGCTCGGTTACTTGCTGACCCTGGGCTTGCCGGTTCAGGACGGCGAAGAGATCGTGCAAGAAGCCTTTCTGGCGCTCTTCGAGCACCTGCGGCGTGGCCGGCCGCGCGACAATTTGCGGGGTTGGATGTTTCGGGTCGCGCACAACCTGGGCTTGAAGCGAGCGAGCAAACTCAAGAATTTTCGACCAGCCCCGGAAGAATTGCTAATCCTCGATCCAGCGCCAGGGCCGGAGGAGCAGGCCGCGGATCATCAAAGGCTGAAAAACTTGAACGCGGTTGTTCGCGCGCTACCGGAGCAGGATCGCCGCTGCTTGTGGCTGCGCGCCGAAGGGTTGCGGTATCGCGAAATCGCGGACGTGTTGGGTATGTCGCTAGGGGCGGTGGCCATGTCGCTGGCCAGGTCGCTGGCGCGGCTGGCTCGAGTTGCGGAGCGTTGAAGTATGACTAACGATTCTCATCCTTCCGATCAGGAACTTCTGCTGGCGGCAGATGGTGAGCTGCCCGCCGCGCGTGTCCGATGGCTTCAAGAGCATGTGGCACGCTGCGAGACGTGCAGCCGGCGAAAACAGGAACTCGAAGCGGGGCTGGCCGATTTTGTCCGCGTCCGTGGCCAGGATTTGAGTACGCGCTTTCCGGCGGCGGTGGAGCGGCGGGCGGAATTGCGTGTACGCCTCGCTCAGGCACAAGCGCGCGATCATAATCAGCGAACCTGGTTGCTGGTGGCGAGCGCGGCCTGCGCGCTGATCTTACTGGGACTACTCGCGGGCGGGCGTTGGTTGCCGGGACTCGAGCGGCAGCGTTACGTGCTGGTGGTCTCGGTACCAAACCGGGTTTTGACACCCGGGCTCGCGATGCAGGCCAGCAAGGACGCGCTGTGCTCGGCCAGTCCGTCCAAGAATCGGCTGGTCCCGGTGCCGCTGCGCCGCCAGGTGTTCGAAGAATACGGGATCCAGCAGGCTTCGCCACAGGCCTACGAAGTAGATTATTTGATCACGCCGGCGCTGGGCGGCGCCGACGATATCCGCAATCTGTGGCCGCAATCCTATTCGGCCACGGTGTGGAATGCCAAGGTCAAGGATGAGTTAGAAGACCGGCTCCACGATCTGGTCTGCGAGGGCCAGATCGATCTCGAGACCGCGCAGCGCGACATTGCCGCCGATTGGGTGGGCGCATATAAGAAGTATTTTCACACTGACAAGCCTCTGGCCATTCAATAGACGCTCGCGCAAAAAAGACCGTCGCTCGAAAAAACTCTGAACAAAACCAGTTGGGACGGAATAATGCATTAGTGCCCTCCGGCGTTCGTCCGCTCGTAGTGTTTTTCTATGTCATGGCGCTATTTGCGCAGCAGCCCACGGGAGAGCTTCGTCTGCAGGTAACAGACCCGTCCGGAGCGCCGATGCAAGCGTCCGGGCGGTTAGAGAGTCCTTCCGTACGCGTCAATCTGCCTTTCGAGACGAACGCTCAGGGCAGCTATACGTTTTCAAATCTGCCATACGGCCGCTATCGGCTGGAAGTAACGCGCAGCGGTTTCGCGACACAGTCCGCGCCGATCGAAGTGAAGTCGAGCGTTCCGATTTCGCGCAACGTCAAGCTGGCGCTGGAGACGCAGGCCACGCGGGTTGAAGTGGTCGCCACCACTCCCCTTCCCGGCACCGATCTCTCGCTCGATCAGGTGGCCGCACCGGTCCAGATCGCGACAGCGCGAGAACTCCAGACCAGTGGGGCGCTGGATTTGGAGGATTTCATGAACAAGCGCCTCACCAGCGTCTTTATCAACGAGAACCAGGAGAACGCCTATCAGCCCGACGTGAATTATCGCGGCTACACCGCGTCGCCGCTGCTGGGCACGCCGGAAGGGCTTTCAGTGTACATGGACGGCGTACGGCAGAACCAGCCGTTCGGCGACATTGTGGCCTGGGACCTGATCCCGAAAATCGCGATCGACGAGGCGGAATTGATGCCCGGATCCGATCCGCTGTATGGGCTGAACACGCTGGGCGGAGCGCTCTCGATCCAGACCAAGAATGGAGTCAGCCATCCAGGTACCGCGATACAAATTATGGGCGGAATGTTCGGACGGCGCGCGGGCGAGTTCGAGCACGGCGGCTCAAACTCCAAGGGCCTGAATTGGTATGTGGCCGGCAATCTGTTTCGCGAAGACGGGTGGAGGCCCTTCTCGCCTTCCGAGGTCCGGCAGGCATTTGGGAAACTTGGCTGGCGCCGAGGAAATACCAGCCTGGCACTGAGCTTCAGCTATGCCGACAACTGGCTCGAAGGCGTCGGCCTGCAAGGTTTCCGGTTGCTGGAGCAAAATTATTCGAGTGTGTACACGGTTCCGGACATCACTTGGGATCGCTCGCCGTTCTTCAACTTAAGCGGGCAGCACGATCTGTCGAGCAACCTGACGTTTTCCGGCAACGCCTATTTCCGCTACATCCGGGGCGACACTTACAACGCCAATCTGAACGCGGCGTCGTTCGATCAACCGCTCTACAATCTGGACGCTGCCGATGTCGCAGCCTTGACGGCGGCGGGCTACAAGAATTTTCCGGTCAGCGGAACCGCGGCCACGGAGCCGTTCCCCTACTGGAAGTGCATCGCGCAAGGGCTCGAAAAGAGCGAGCCCGCCAATTACTGCACCGGCATCGACAGCAGCACCTATAGCAAGCAGAACAATTACGGGCTGTCGGGGCAAGCCACCTGGCGGCCGGCGCACAATCACTTCGCCGCGGGCGCCGCTTGGGACCGCAGCAGTATGATATTCCAGCAAGCGTCGCAATTTGGGTATCTGAACGCCGATCGGCTGACCATTACGCCGATTGACGCGTTCGCCGACGGATCCACCACGCAAGACGGCGTCCCAGTAGACACGCGCGTGGATCTCCACGGGCTGATCAATACGTTCAGCCTGTACGCCACCGACACAATTTCAACCGGCAAATGGAATTTCACTGTGTCCGGGCGCTACAACCGGACCGGCATCGACAACGTCGATCGTCTTCCCCCGGGCGCGCCCGGTGCGCGCGGATCTTTGAACGGGCAATATGTGTTTGGACGTCTGAACCCGGCGGCCGGCGTCACCTACAGCGCGGCGCGATGGATCAACGCGTACTTCAGCTATAGCGAAAGCAGCCGCGCGCCGACAGCCATCGAGCTGGGCTGCGCCAACCCCAGCCAGCCTTGCAATTTGCCGAACGCGCTGGTGAGCGATCCTCCCTTGAAACAAGTGGTCACGAAAACGTTTGAAGCGGGCGTGCGCGGACGCCAGGAGTCGCATCTGCAGTGGAGCGCGGGTTGGTTCCGGGCAGAGAATAACGACGACCTGCTGTTCGTCGCTTCTGAGCAAACCGGGTTCGGGTATTTCACCAACTTTGGCCAAACCCGGCGCGAAGGGGCGGAGGCGAATCTGAGCGGGCGCATCCGCAAGTTCACTTTAGGCGGCGGTTACACATTCCTGAGCGCCACTTACCAGAGCGCGCAGTTAGTGGACGGCGCAGGCAACAGCTCCAATGACGCGGGCGCGGGTCTGGACGGGAACATTGCGATTCAACCCGGCGATCGCATTCCCCTAATCCCGCGCCAGATGCTGAAGGCCTACGGCGACTGGCAGGCTACCTCAAAGCTGAGCGTCGATCTGGACTATGTGGCAGTGTCGCGCTCCTTCGCGCGGGGAAACGAGAACAACCTGGATCAACCCGACGGGCTCTACTATCTCGGGCCTGGTTCGTCGCCGGGCTACGGAGTGGTGAATCTGGGAGCGCGCTACCAGCTTCACGCACGGGTTCAGCTATTCGCCCAGATCGACAATTTGCTGGATCATCGCTACTATACGGCGGCGCAGCTGGGAGTGTCACCGTACGCGAATAACGGCGCGTTCGTAGCGCAACCCTTTCCTGCGATGAACGGGAGCTTTCCGGTTCGCACGACGACATTCTATGCACCCGGCGCTCCCTTGGGCGTTTTCGGCGGCCTGCGCTTTACTTTCTGAGTAGCGCCTGCTGGTACTGTGTCAAACGGTAATCATTACACGGCAGGCAGCTTAGGGTAGCTCGCCTGCGCGGTCAATCACGCTTCCCGATACCACGTTGACAACACGAGAACAAACACGTGGAAGCCCCAAAGAAATCCTCTTTGGCCGGTATTTTGCTCTATGTTCGCCAAGTCCGGACCAAGGTTAACACCCGATACCGGGCCGAGAAAGACAAGGAGGACCTTATGTCGTCTACTAATTCGAATATGCAGGATGATGCACCGCACAGCCATCGGCATGCGAGTGTGCTGTGGATTTTGTCCGCTGGAATCGCGCTTGCGCTGGCGGGCAACGTGTACCAATGGGTGAGAGCCGGCCACCAATCGCGTGATTTGGCGGCTTTGCAGGCAAACACCGAGACGCAGATGGGGAAATTGGCGGACGCCGCCACGACGGAAACGCAATTGAACCAGCAGCGGTTTGATGCCATGCAAGCCGCGCTGAAGTCCGACCTGGAAGGCGCCACCGCAGCCGCGCTGCGCCAGGCCCGCGCGGACGTGAAGCGTAGCAGCTCGCAGCTATCGGAGAACCTGGAGGAACGCCGCCGCGAACTTGAGCAGGAGAACCAGCAAGTGGAGAGCCAGCTTAACGATTTGAAGCAAGACACATCCAGCAAGCTCCAAGACACCAGCACCAAGTTGCAAGACACCAGCACCAAACTTGATCAGGTGTCGAGTACGGTGGACCAGCACGGCTCGGACTTGAAGCACATGGTGGGCGACATGGGAGTCATGAGCGGCGGTATCGCCACCAACGGGAAAGAATTGGCGATGCTGAAGGAATTGGGCTCGCGCGATTACTTCGAATTTGATTTATCCAAGACCAAAGTTCCACAGAAGGTCGGGGACATCCGGCTGATCGTCAAAAAGACGGATCCCAAGCACAACCGCTTTACGATGGCCGTCTACGCCGACGACAAGATCGTGGAAAAGCGGGACAAGACCATCAATGAACCGGTGCAGCTCTACGTCTCCGGCAACCGGCAGCCGTACGAAATCGTGGTGAACCAGGTGAAGAACAACGAACTGGTCGGTTATCTGGCGACGCCCAAAGTCAAAGCGTCGCGCGCACAGACCAGCTCGAGTCCAAGCCTGTAGGTTTCGAATATCCCTCCGCATTGGCCCGGCGTTGACCGCTCCCGTTAACGCCGGGCCTTTTTAGCACTCCCACTCGAAGCCGTTTTTTTCGATTCGCTCTGGTTTCGACGCAGGTGCGGCGGCCGGACGAGCCGGAAAGGCGAGCGGGAACTTGGTACATTTTGGACATGGTGCGACGAACGCTGGCCACCCTATTGCTGTTGGCGTGGACCGGCGCTGCCAAGTTCCCCATGGACGAGTACCGGGCGCGCCGTGCGAATCTGCGCAAGACGCTGGACGGTGTTCTCGTCTTATTTGGGCACTCGGAAGCTCGCGATCAGGTCTATCGAGCGGCGCCTGAACCGAATTTCTACTATCTGACCGGCTGGACGGAGCCGGACGCGCGGCTGCTGATCACACCCACGCGGGAGGTACTCTTTCTCCCGCATCACAACGAGCGGCTGGAACACTACGAGGGCCGCAGATCGTCGGCCGAGGACCAGGACGCGCGGGCTGCCACCGGATTCGAAGAAGTGCTGCCGCTCGAAAAGTTCGAGACCGAGTTGGACAAAGCCTTGGAAGCAAACGAGAGCCTGTTCGCGCTGCTCAGCCGCCCGTCCGTCGAACAACTGAGAACTCGCTATCCATTTCGCGAGGTCCTGGACGCCGCGCCGCTGATTACCAGGCTGCGCGTGACTAAATCGCCCGCCGAGCTCGCCGCCATTCAGCATTCCACCGACGTCAGCATGGACGCGCACCGCGCGGTCTGGAAACGGATCGCCGCGGGCATGTATGAGTATCAGCTCGCAGCGACGTTCGAGGACGTTTTCCTGGAAAACGGCTGCGAAGGTCCGGCGTATTCGACCATCGTGGGTTCCGGACCTAACAGCACCGTGCTGCATTACTCGGCCAATCAGCGCAGGATGGATCGCGGCGAGCTGGTAGTAATGGACGCGGCCGCCGAGTGCGCGAGCTATGCCAGCGACATCACGCGCACGGTTCCAGTAGGAGGCAAGTTCACGCCGCGCCAGCGCGAGATCTATTCCATCGTGCTGGGCGCGCAGAAGGCCGCCATCGCCGCGCTCAAGCCCGGGACGCGCCTCGCGGGCGAGGGCGACACGCTGACCAAAATTGCCAAGGATTACATGGACGCACATGGCAAGGACCTGCACGGCGCCGGCCTGGGAAAATACATGATCCACGGAATCGGCCATCAGGTTGGAATCGACGTGCACGATCCGAATATCGACGGACCGCTGGAGGCCGGCATGGTGGTCACCATCGAGCCCGGCATTTACCTCGACGAAGAACACATCGGCGTGCGGATTGAAGACGTGGTGCTGGTGACCGAGCACGGCTCGAAAGTCCTGAGTGCGGCGCTGGCCAAGGAGCCTGACGAGATTGAAAAGGCCACCAGCCGGTAAGCAAACTCTGGGCTACGTCGCGGTGCTAGCGGCCGTCTTGACGGTCGCGATTATTTCCGGTTGGACCGCCGTGGCTAGCCAGATCGACAAATACGCTTACGACTGGATGTTCCGGCTGCATCCTCCCTCGAGCGGTGCGTCTCACTCGATCATTCTGGCCATTGACGATGCGACGTTCAACTCGATGGGCGGCGTTGGCGGCTATCGCAGCATGTGGGCCAAGGCGTTTGACCTGGTGAAGCGCGCCAACCCGAAGGCGGTGGCGCTGGACGTGGTTCTGGCCGACCCGTGGGCGGACCCGGGCGAAGACCAGCGCCTGCAGCAATCCATGCAGGGAGTGCAGAATCTCGTTCTAGCGGCGCACTTGGCCAACGGGCGCTGGGAGGATCCCCTGCCGCTGTTCCGGCAACATGCGGCCGCGTTGGGACACGACCGCGCCGACGAATTGTCGCGCGACGGAGTCACGCGCGAGATTCCTCTCGAAGAACATAGCGGGATGGAACGGCACTGGGCCTTGGCTCTGGAAGCATTTCGTCTGGCGCGCGGCGGGACAATCCTGGAATCGCCGGACGACGTTGAGATCGGAGACGAATTGATCCCCGCTCCGCGAACTGCCGCCGCCAACCGCCCGCTGCGCGTTCTCTACACCCCCGATCCAATTCCCGAGATTTCGCTGAAGGATCTGGCTGACCATCCCGATCTGGCCGCCCGATTCAATGGCCAAGTCGTATTCATCGGCGTTACGTCGATATCGGCCACTTATGATCGCGTGGCGACGCCCTACGGCCAAGGCCGGATTCCGGGCGTCGAAGTACACGCGCAGCTATTCGAAACGCTGGAGCGCGGGCAATTCCTCACCGACGCCTCGGACCTGGCGGTGCTCGGTTTCTCGCTGGCCGTGGGCGTGTTGGCCGGGCTGATTTTCGCGTTTCTGGCCGGATGGCCGGCCTATTTGTCGGCGGGAGCGCTGCTGGTAGCCGCGCATTTCACCCCGTTCGTCGCCTTCCGTCAGGGCATTGTATTTCCGTACTTCGCGCCGCTTGCGTCGGCCTGGCTGACCTGTGCGGCCGCGGCCAGCTATCAACATTTCGTGGTGCGGCGCCAGCTCCGCAAAGCCGAGAGCGACCGCCAGCGCTACCAGCAAGCCATCCATTTCGTCACCCATGAAATGCGCACGCCGCTGACCGCCATCCAAGGCTCCAGCGAGCTGATGGGCCGCTACAAGCTGAGCGAGGAGAAGAGCAAACAGATCGCCGACATGATCAACCAGGAGTCCAAGCGCCTGGCGCGCATGATCCAGACTTTCCTGGATGTCGAGCGTCTGTCTGACGGGCAACTGGAATTGAAACGGGAGGCGTTTCCAGCGCGCGAGCTGGTGGAGGTTTGCATTCAGCGCGCGCTGCCGCTGGCCGAACGCAAGGACATTTCGATTCAGACCGGGCAACTGGATGGCGCGCTGGAAGGCGATCGCGAATTAATGGAGTATGTCGTTTATAACTTGCTTACAAACGCGGTGAAATACTCCAATTCCTCCACCCGGATCACCGTGGCGTGCCGCGTGGATGGCGGGCGGCTGCGGCTTTCGGTTCAGGATCAGGGAATCGGAATGGACGCCAAGGAATTGCGCCAGATTTTTCGAAAATTCTATCGCACCAAGCGCGCCGAAGCCTCTGGAGAAGTGGGCACGGGCATAGGGTTGTCTATTGTCGAGCAGATCGTCCACCATCATGGAGGGAAGATGGAGGTTACCAGCCAGCCCGGCCAAGGCTCTTGCTTTACGGTCGTGTTACCGTCCCACTCGCGTGCGCCCCAGCCTCCCACTGTGTCAGTCTAAGAAATAGGTAATCCTTCAGTGCAACGTTTGTTAGTAGTAGAAGACGATTCGTCTGTCAGAAATACAATCACAACCTTTCTGGAGCTGGAGGGCTACGCGGTGGACGCAGTGTCTTCCACGCGCGAAGCTCTGGAGCGGCTGCGCAACGACGCTTATCCGATCGTGATATCCGACATCTACGTGGACGAACGAACCGGCTTGGACGTGCTGGAGACGGCGCGTCAGAAGAATCCCAACTGCGCCGTGATTCTGATGACCGCGCGCGGCACCATGGAGACGGTCATGAAGGCCACGCAGGGCGGCGCGTTCGATTACATCGCCAAGCCGTTCGAGCTGGATCGCATGCTGGACACCGTGAAGCGCGCCGAAGCCGTGGCCAGCGAAAAGGACGACGAAAAAGAATTGGAGATCGACGATCTTCCTCCCAGCGAGATGATCGGCAGCTCGCCCCGGATGGTGGACATCTACAAGACTATTTCGCTGGTCGCGCCCACTAATGCCACCGTATTGATCGAAGGCGAAACCGGGACCGGCAAGGAAATGATCGCCCGCATGATCCACAACAACAGCTCGCGCGCGAATCAGCCCTTCGTTCCGGTGGATTGCGGTTCCATCGCGCCCACGCTGATCGAAAGCGAGTTGTTCGGCGCGGTGAAGGGCGCCTACACCGGCGCCGACCGCGATCGCATGGGCGTATTTGAAGCCGCCAACAACGGCACCGTTTTCCTGGACGAGATCGGCGATCTCGAACTCGGCTTCCAGCTCAGCTTGCTGCGTTTCCTGCAGGAGAAAGAGATTCGCCCGCTTGGCTCCGCGCGCGGAAAGAAAGTGGATGTGCGCGTGATCGCGGCCACCAATCGCGACCTCCAGAAAATGGTGGAGGAAGGCAAGTTCCGCGAGGACCTGTGGTATCGCCTGAACGTGGTGCGGGTCATTTTGCCGCCGCTGGTGGAGCGGCGCGGCGATGTCCCGCTGCTGGCGCACTATTTCCTGAAGAAGTACAACGAGCGCTACAGCCAGCAGGCCAAATTGACGGCGTCCGGGCTGGCGACGCTGGAGAACTATAGCTGGCCCGGCAACGTCCGCCAGTTGCAGCATATGATGGAGCGGCTCACCATTCTCGCGCCGCAGGGAAAGATTGACGAAGCCGCAATCAAAGAAGCCATCGAGCTGACCGAACCGCGTGACAGCGCCAGCGACACTTTGGCCGACACAGAGGCCGACCACATCCGCCGCGTTCTGGCGGCCACCGGAGGCAACAAAAGCCGCGCCGCCAAAATCCTGGGAATCGAGCGCAAGACGCTGTATCGAAAACTCGAGAGAATGAGCCTTTAGGGCCCGCGCAAACTCAATCCCAGTTTTTGACGCTCGGCCAGACTTGACTAAGCGGCTGCTTCAATCCACGGCAATAAAACACATCAAAATGCTCATAAGGCATCGAATAAGGATGCTCGACGTGGCCTACCTTTGTGACGCTGGCAAATACCTGTTCGAGCCGCTCCTTCCGGTCATCCATGACGATTACGCTCTCACCGGTGTAGCCGCGCGGACCCCATAGAAAATAGGACTGGTGCCCGCTGATGGCTTTGGGCAGTCCATACTTGGGGCCGAAGAAATCGATGGCGCCGGCCTGGCCGTAATACTGACCGAAAATCGCCGTCTTCGCACGCACCTCCGGAGGCAACGCGTTGTAAGCTCGCGCGACCACTTGCGTCATTTCCTCCCATCCGAATTGGTCTGCAAAGATCTGCGGCAGCGGCCCGAGCCGCCCGTTTTCAATGCGCGGCTGCTGCAAGTGAGTCGCTTGGGTGTAGCGAATGAACACCGGGACAGGGAGGAGGGGAACTGCGATGGGTGCAATCGCGGCTGCCATCAAAACCATCAGGGCGGGATAAGCGAACTCGGAGCCACTTGAGACGCGGTTTTTCCAGCCAGGTTTCCCATGCGACCGCGCCGGCGGCCATCAACATCGCGAACGCTGGAAACAGATAGTAAACGCGCGGGTCCAGCGCCATGATGATCGCGGCCGTGATCACAAGCGCGTAGCCCAGTGCGCGCAGAGGCCGTCCGGCCGAAGAGAAGAGGAAATACCAAAGGCCCACCGCCCATACCGGAAGGCTCAGCGGGAGCATGTCCAACGTCTCTTCCATGAGCAGGCGCAGGGGTGGCAGATCCACATTGCGCCCGCTGCGCCGGATGTTGGCTTGCAGCTCCAGGAACGGGAAATGATGCTGGATATTCCAGACCAGATTCGGCAGGAAAATCAGAAAGGCCAGCAGCCCCGCCAGCCAGAACCACGGGCTGCGCATGATTTTTCGCTGCGGCGTCAGCAACAGGCCGGCCACCACAGCGAAGCCGAAGATCAGCATGGAGTGCTTGTTCTCCAGGCCGATCCCCGCCAGTAAGCCAAACCATAACCACAGCTTTTCGTTTCCAGTTTGGATGATGCGGATGAGAATGTATGTACAACCCATCCAGAACAGCGGCTCGAACGCGTTCATGCTGAGAAAATTGTCGACGCCCAGGAAGGCCGGCGCAGCCAGGATGGTCAACGCCGCGAAGCCTTGGGCGAATCGTTTCCCGCCCAAGGCGCGCGCCATGAATCCAGTGAGGAACACCAGCCCCGCCCCGGCCAGCGCTGGCAAGAGGCGGATTGCGCCCAGCGAATCGCCCCAGATCACTCGACTGGTTTTCGCGACCAGCGCGATGAGCGGCGGCTGATCGACGTAGCCCCAAGCCAGGTGATTGGCGCACGCCAGATAGTACAACTCGTCAACGAAATACCCGTAATGCCGGCTGGTATAGAGATGAACCAGGAGTTTGACCGCGGCCAGCGCGGTCACGATCGCCGGACCGCTAGTCAGCCAATTCTGATGATTTGCTCGATCAGTGTTCAATCCAAGGTGTCCGAACGGGTCTCGCTTGGGCCTAAGGCCCGCATCACCGCCATCACCTTATGAGGATACGCGGGATTGGGATTGTAGGTTCTCAATTTTCCGTCCAGGGATTTGTTTTTATACCGGTCAGCCTGCGACAGTTGCGCCGCGACGTACTGGATGCCTTCGCGTATCGAAGAGAAATTCTGGAGCGGTGTGTCCCAGCCGAAGACATTGTTATTGCGGTAATCCTTGCCGCCGCTGGACTCTATGAACGAGATGCTCGGCAACAAGCGCCAGTCCAGCGCGTTGAGGTCAGCCGCTGCCAGGAAATCGGCCGCCACCTCACGCAACGGACAATCGCGTTTCTCGAAGAACTGCTGCAATCGGAGCAGCCTGGGATCCGCCGCCTGCGTTTTCTCACTAATCCTTTCCTGTGCGTGACTGACGACGGCCGGTACAGCTATCAAACCGGCTACTAGAACCATACTCTTCATCAGAGTTTCCTCCCGGGTGCGCTTAAAATCTTCAGGTGTACTGCGCTAAAAAGTGAAAGTTGTTGAAAACTAAGGGACTATTGGGTATTGCGTTGGTTACTGTTTTAGAATCAATAACATAGGAGAAGTTGTGATGTAAGGCAATTCTATGAGAGTGTAGCACAGGAGCGGACCACTCAACCGGCCGCCATGTCAAGCGACGCTTCCCTTGGACGCTGGTTTTTCGACTTTGTTTCGGGGCATTTTTCGCGCCGGATGGCCCCTTTCTGGAGCGTTTCCCAAGAATCCGATATGATCGTCGTCATGCAGGAATCCAGCCCAGACCACGAAGCGGAAGATGAATGGGCCGAATGGCGCAAACTGACCCCGGAACAGCGTTTCCTCGAATCGATGAAGCTGTGGGAAACCTACCTGGCATTGGAAGGTTCGCTTGAGCCCGAGCCCGATACTCAGAGCCCTTTCTTCGATCCGGAAGAGTGGCGCGAAAACCTTGCTCATGGGCGGCCAGGCGTGCGTGTTCTACGGCGCGGCGGAGTTTAGCCGCGATCTGGATCTCTTGGTTCTCGTCGAGGATGACGAACTGGATCGTCTGCGTGCCGCCTTGACGGAACTAAACGCCGAACCAGTTGACGTTCCAAGCTTCTGGGCGGAATATCTGCGACGGGGACATGCCGCTCATTTCCGATGCAGGCGCCTTTGAAGCGAGAGCTTGAACAGCTTCGCCGGTTACGCTGGACGTGATATGTTAGCGATGCGCTAGGCCTTGCGGATGGTGCGGCGCTCGATGCGCTTCTCGTATTTCTCGCCGCGGACGATGCGCTGGACGTAAATGCCCGGCGTGATCACATGGTCCGGGTCGATGGCGCCGGGCTCGACCAACTCCTCTACCTCGGCGATCGTGATCTTGGCCGCGGTTGCCATCATTGGATTGAAGTTGCGCGCGGTTTTCCGGTAGACCAGATTGCCCATTGTGTCGCCACGCCAGGCCTTCACCAGCGCGAAGTCGGCCTGGAGCGCGGTTTCGAGCAGATAGGTACGCCCGTTGAACTCGCGTTGCTCTTTGCCCTCCGCCACCACCGTCCCCACACCGGCCGGCGTATAGAAAGCCGGAATTCCCGCCCCGCCCGCGCGAATGCTCTCGGCCAGGGTGCCTTGCGGGATCAGCTTCAGGTCGATCTGGCCTTCGAGCACAAGTTGCTCGAGCAGCTTGTTTTCGCCGACGTAGCTTCCAATATGCGACACGATCATCCCCGCGCTCAACAGCAGCCCCAAGCCCTGACCGTCGACGCCGACATTGTTGGCAATGGTGTGCAGTCCTTTGACACCCTTGCGAACCAGAGCCGCGATCAGATTTTCGGGATTACCGCACAGCCCAAACCCGCCCACCATTACGGTGGCGCCATCGGGAATGTCGGCAACAGCCGCTTCGGCCGACGCAACTACCTTGTTCACGCCATCACCTTGAGCGCCTTGCTCACAATCAGCTTGGGCTCAGTGGCCTTCTGGACGTCTTCGACTGATACGTCCGGCGCGATTTCCTCCAGCACCAGCCCTTCCGGAGCCACGCGGATCACACCCATCTCCGTGATGATCAGGTCCACCACCTCGAGACCGGTGATCGGAAGCGTACAGCGCTTCAGAATTTTTGGCGCGCCTTGCTTGGTGGTGTGCTCCATCGTGATCACCACCCGGCGCGCTCCCGCCACCAGATCCATGGCGCCGCCCATTCCCTTCACCATTTTCCCCGGCACCATCCAGTTGGCCAAACTTCCCTGCTCGTCGACTTCCATCGCGCCCAGAATGCTGAGGTCCATATGTCCGCCGCGGATCATGGCGAAGGAATCCGCGCTGGAGCTATAAGACGTTCCCTGCAACTCCGAGACCGTTTCCTTGCCGGCGTTGATCAAATCCGCATCCTCGGTGCCTTCGATGGGATACGGACCCACGCCCAGCATCCCGTTTTCAGCCTGCAACACAACCTCGACGCCGGGCGGAACGTGATTGGCGATCAAGGTCGGCATCCCAATGCCGAGGTTGACATAAAAGCCGTTTCGCAGCTCTAGCGCCGCGCGCTTCACGATGCGCTCGCGCTTTTCGATGTCGGTCAGTTTTGCCTCTGCTTGCAAGTCCGGCTTCCTCCAATCCGATCCTACCTTAATGGCATAGTGAAGAGATGGCAGAACGAGCGACCGGCAGTCCTAGTGACTATCTCGCCGCGGAACGAACTTTTCTGGCCTGGATTCGAACCGGGCTCGCGCTCATGGGTTTCGGTTTTGTCGTCGCGCGCTTCGGTTTGTTTTTGCAAGCCCTGCAGAACGGACATTCGAATGTCCAGGCGCGGCCGTACGGGCCTTCCTTCTGGTTCGGCACGGCTCTAATCGTGCTGGGCGTTGTCGTCAACATTGTCTGCGCGCGGAATCACGTACGTCTGGTTCACCAGTTGAATGAAGGCCGGCCTGTCATCAATCATCCGTCCTCTCTCGCGATCGGCGTAGCAGCCATATTGGCGGTGGTCGGAGTGGCGATGGCAATCTATCTCGTTTTGGTCCACCAGCCCAGTTAATGGCTTGGCGTCGCTATGATAGACTGGCGCTGGAGACTAGCATGATTCCCCCTGGACGGGTCGCATTCTTCGGCTTAGCGACCGTCCTTCTGCTGATCTCGCCCGACCCTTCTCACGCGCAAGAGCGATTTGCTTCCGGTCAGAATGTGGTGCCGGTTTTTGAAGGCTGGGAGCGGAACGCGGACGGCTCGTTCAACATGGTTTTCGGGTATATGAACCGGAACTATGAGGAACAGGTTGAGATCCCGATCGGCCCGGACAACAAGATCGAGCCAGGTGTCCCGGATCAAGGGCAGCCGACCTTTTTTTACCGGCGCAGACAGCAATTCGTTTTCAAGGTGAGAATCCCGAGCGATTGGGGTAAAAAAGATCTGGTGTGGACGCTCTCATTCCGTGGCCGCACCGAAAAAGCCTACGGAACGCTTCTGCCGGTTTGGGAGCTCGGCAACCTCGTATATCAGGAAAATCGCGGCGGCCCCGGCGACATGACCTATCCCGAGCAGCCTGACCAGCCCCCAGCCATCGAGATGGTAGGATCGGCCCAACGAACCGTGACTGTGGGCGAACCGCTGGCCTTGACGGTGGAGGTAAGCGATGACGGCCTGCCAGTGCCGCGGGCCCGGCGGCCGGGAGCGCAAGCCAACGTCGTGCGCGATTCCGATGGCGGAATCATCTCGCGCGGTGGCGGCTCGGCCGAAATGCCGCGCCCTGAAAATCCCCTGACGCAGGCCGTAGTAAAGCTGGATCCGGGTGTCAGGTTAGGAGTTACCTGGGTAGTCTATAGAGGAACTCCCGGAACTGTTACCATCGAACCAATGAAGGTGCCAGTCATTAAGGCGTCGCCGCCGGGCGAGACTAGTCCGGCAGGGCCGCTCAGCGGTAAGGCGACCACGAACGTGACTTTCAGCCAGCCTGGATCCTACAGGCTGCGAGCCTACGCCGACGACGGCATTCTGGTCACACCGTTAGACGTAAACGTGACGGTGCAACCGGCGCATTAGAGCATTCCGAGCCAAGGAGGTTGGCCCATGACGATGAGATTTGTTCCCGCGATGTTCATCACAGCCGCGGTAGCGCTCGCGCAGACGCCCGCTGGCCAGGTGACCTTTACCAAAGACATCGCGCCCATCCTCCAGCGCGCTTGCCAAAACTGCCATCGCGCCGAAAGCATGGCTCCGATGTCGTTAGTGACTTACCAGGAAGCGCGGCCGTGGGCTAAGTCAATTAAGCAGAAAGTCGTGCAGCGGGAAATGCCGCCTTGGTTCGTCGACAAGAATGTCGGGATTCGCAAGTTCAAGGATGACCCGTCTCTGACAGACAAAGAGCTCGCGACCATCGCCGCTTGGGTCGATTCGGGAGCACCCGAAGGTAACCCCGCCGATATGCCGCCTCCGCGCAAATTCGAGGACGTGGATAAGTGGCACATCGGAACACCGGACTTAGTCGTATCTATGCCCGTCGCATTTACGGTCAAGCCGGAGAACTCGGATTGGTGGGGCAACTTCATCGCCGAATCCGGACTTACTGAAGACCGCTATATCAAAGCCGTTGAGACCAAACCTTCTCCCGGCGGCGGAGTCAAGGTAGTGCACCACGCGGTGACCAGCCTGGTTTCGGACGATGGCGGGACCGAAGGCGGCACGCTCAACGAGTACGCGGTCGGCAAAAATGGTGACATCTATCCCGATGGCGCGGGTAAACTCATGAAAGCCGGCTCGCGCATCCGGTTCAATATGCACTATCACGCCATCGGCCGGGAGGTCGTGGACCGGTCGCAGGTCGCTTTTGTGTTTTATCCCGAGGGATACGTGCCCAAGCATGTCATGACAACCGTGCTTTCCCCGAACAATGACGATCTCGACATTCCTGCCGGCGCGGATAACGTGCGGTCCGATGCCTATTTCAAATTGGATAAGCCGACGCGGCTTACCAGCTACATGCCGCACATGCATAATCGCGGCAAGGCGCAATGCCTTGAAGCCATCTATCCGAACATGACCGTGCAGACGCTCAACTGCGTCAGCCATTACAATTTCGGATGGCAGATCGTCTACAATTACGCCGACGACGTAGCCCCGCTGCTGCCCGCCGGAACGATCATCCACCAGACCAGTTGGCACGACAACTCCACCAAGAATCCATGGAATCCCGACCCCAGGAATTGGGTGGGCTTCGGAAATCGGACCAGCGATGACATGTCGCGCCTGTGGCTGAACTACTACACGCTCAGCGAGGAAGAGTTCAAGACCGAAGTGGCGGCTCGAAACGCAAAGAAGGGCAACCTAACCAGCCAGCGATAGGCCATTCCTTCGACCGCAGGCCCCATACCAATCCGGCAACTCCCGGTATATACTGGCTAGAATGCTGCACGGTGTCCGGGGAAACCAAAATAGACCGCCTGGGTCGTGCAGGCATCCACACGGAGGTGTGCGATGGATGTCAACGTCAGACGTTCTTTCGGATGGCTCTTAGCCCTCCTGGTTGGTCTCTTCGCGTCGGTAGCCGCGCGAGCGCAATCCGGCAACACCGCGGGCGACATCACTTTCAATAAAGACATCGTGCCGATCCTGCAGCGCAGTTGTCAGGATTGTCACCGTCCCGCCGGCGCCGGCCCGATGTCGCTCATCACTTACGAAGAAGTAAGACCGTGGGCACGCGCGATCAAGGAACGCACACACTTGGGCCCGCACGCCGGAGTGATGCCTCCGTGGTTTGTAGAAAAAGACATCGGTATCCAGAAATTCAAGGGCGACCCGTCGCTCTCCGAAGTGGAACTGGCAAAGATCATGAAGTGGGCCGACAACGGCGCACCGCGCGGCAATCCCGCCGATGCCCCGCCTGCCCGCAAGTTCGATGACGACGACAAGTGGACCATCGGCGAGCCCGACCTGGTGGTGAAGTCCAAAGAGGTGACGGTTCCGGCCACCGGTCCCGATTGGTGGGGCGACATTGGGCTGATTCCGACCGGCCTTGCCGACGACCGCTACGTTTCCGCCGTGGAGGTGAAGGAAGTCAACGACGTCCCCAAGAGCGGTCCCACCAAGACCGTCGGCGGACGCTTCGTCTTCCACCACATGAATTATTCCAGCACCGCTGGCGACAACGCTGAAGGCGGAGGAACGGTGTGGCCCATCCACGAAGTGGGACGCAATGCCGATATCTTTCCGTTCGAATCTGGGCGGCTGTTGGCGGCTCATTCCAAACTGGCGCTGACAGCGGGCCACATCCACTCGAATGGCCGCGAAACGAAGGCGCACCTGGAATTCGCGTTCAAGTTTTTCCCGGTCGGCTACAAGCCGATTTATAAGCGCTCCAGCCTGCGCCTGGGTGACGGCATCGATATCGATGTGTTGCCGAACCAGTCCGGCCAGCAGCTGCATTCCTACGCAGTCCTCACGGAGAACACCAAGATCGTCGCGTTCGAACCGCATCTGCACGCGCCCGGCGTACGCATGTGTTTGGAAGCGAGCTGGGGATACAACATCATGACGCTGAGCTGCGTCGGCTACGACCACAACTGGGTGAAGCAATATGTGTACGACGACGATGCCGCGCCGCTGCTGCCCAAGGGTACCGTGGTTCACCTCATCGGCTTCCTCGATACCACTGCAGCCAATAAGAACCCAGCCGACGAGCGCAATTGGTTTGGCGGCGGCCGCCGGTCGATCGCAAACATGTTCATCGATTTGGGTTATTCCGTGTCGTTAACCGACGAGCAATTCCAGGCCGAGATGGCCAAGCGCCGGGCCAACATGAAAAGCCGTAATGATTACGATATCGGCTGCCCGTTGTGCTGGGCGCCTGCCCCGCCGGCCAAGCCCATAGCGACGGGCGCTGCTTTGATAAAGAGCGATCCGATCCCGGCGGTGCAAGGAAATCAATAAGGAATTAAAGAATGTCTCGAAGTACGATTCTCGCGGCGGCTCTGCTGCTCGCGCAGGCTGCCAGCGCTCAAACGCGCTTCACGTATTCCAAGGGCCAGCGCGTCGGGCCCACCTACGAAGGCTGGATACCGAACGAAGACGGCTCCTTCAGCATGTACTTCGGCTACATCAATATGAACTGGCTGGAGGAGTTCGATGTGCCGGTCGGCGCGGATAACAATATCGAGCCGGGAGGTCCCGATCAAGGCCAGCCGACGCACTTTTATCCGCGCCGCAATCCGTTTCTGTTTACCGTTCGCGTGCCCAAGGATTTCGGCAACAAAGAGCTGATCTGGACGCTCACCACGCGCGGCCGATCTGAGAAAGCTTTCGCGTCGCTCAAGAGCGATTACCAGATCGATAAACAGGTGATCTCCACCGAGGTCGGCGGCGATTTCGGAAGCCTCCGGGATGAGCTTCGATACAACATTCCGCCCGAGCTCGAAGTGGCGGGTGAGACGCAGCGCACTGTAAAGCTGGGCGAGGCGATGACGTTGGTGGCGCTCGCGGGTGATCCCGACAACCTGCCTGGAAGGCGCGACGGCAAACCGCAGCCGCGCCATGCGGGAAAGCCGTTAGACCCAGCGGACGCCAAGCCGGAGCGCGCCGCAGGGATCGTCGGTGCGGCCAGCCGCCCTCCTACGGCATTGGTCATGGAAAGCGGCCCCGGTCTGCGTTTGTCTTGGATCGTCTA
The DNA here is from genome assembly GCA_963768095.1 of Terriglobia bacterium. Classification (GTDB taxonomy): domain Bacteria; phylum Acidobacteriota; class Terriglobia; order Bryobacterales; family Bryobacteraceae; genus Palsa-89. Next base: position 366,124 of record CAVYGT010000002.1, read on the forward strand.
TCGCGGGAAGGCCTCGGCGGTTAAGTTCGATCCCGAGCAAATGAAGACCTGGACCGACAGCCGCACGTGGGGAAACTCGCCCTGGTCGCCGCCTTACGTGATTCCCGAGCCCCCGCCGGACGGCAAATGGACCACCGAGGTCACATTCAACGAGCCGGGTACCTATGTGCTGCGCGCGGTCGCGAGCGACGGATCGTTGTTCACGTATCAGAACGTGACCGTCACCGTCACGCAGTAATCGGCCACTCAACGCAACGAGCTGACCTACTCTACCAGGATCTGTAGCAACTGTCTGGGTATAACGATCTTGGTCTTCTTCCAGTGCGCGGGGAAATCACCAACGTTGCCGGTAACCAGATAGTCGGCCTCAGCGCACTCCAGAAAGCGGTTGTCGGAGTCGTCGCCTGAAATATTGCGAATTGCGGAACAGAGTCGCTTTCTCTAGGGTTACGAGCACAGCGTGGATCCGGCCCGCGGGTACGCGGCTGAATTTGGGCGTGAGACCTCGCGATACTCGGCAAGGATCGGAGCCGAAACACACCACACAAGTTGGCCGGATTCGATCAAGGAGAGCACAGCGCCAGGCGTTCCTCGATCGTTGATCAGTGCGGAGACCAGGACATTCGTATCAACTACGACTCTGGTCATGCACCAGAGCGCTTGGTCGATTTTCGGGCTTTGGCGCGCATGTCCTTACGCGCGGCGGCTACCTCGGCATTGATCTCGCGCATCGTCATCTTGTCCAGACCGGCACGGCGTGCATCTTCACGGAAGAGCTGTACTGCCCTGGAGAAAGCATTCAGAGCAGCCGGCGTCGGGCGCCAATCCTCCTCCTGTTCGTAGCGGCGCAAGGCTTCACGGAACAACTCACTCATAGTTCGGCTCTGTTTCTTAGCCAGACGCTCCGCGATTTTGAGCTGTTCGGGCGGTAAGGAGATCGTAACTGATTTTGTTGTGCGCATGGAGTATGAGCAAATGTTCGTGCTAAGCAAGAATTAGCAGGAACTATCCGCAGAGTATCAGAGCCAGAAGACTTGGTCAAGACAGACAGGCAGGCTCGTAGCCAACAACTTCACTCGCTCCCGAAAGCCAGCAGCACGTTCCCCGGAATCCCTCCATTGCGTGGATAGCCGGAAGTAATGAAGACCATTCCGTTCGCGACCACCGCGCCGGGGCCTTCGATGGAGCCGCCGCTGGCCTTTACGCCGTTCACGGTTTGGAATTCGCGCACGGTGTCGAACTCCCACAAAAGCTTACCGTCCTCGGCTGAGTGCGCGCGGATGTGTCCATCCGCGGAGGTCGCGAAAACCACTCCAGGAATGCCGGTGACCGCGCCAGGCTGAGCCGGACTACAGCCCGCCGGTGCATCGTCCGGACAAGGCGTGGGCGTGACGTGCCAGAGCTCGCTGCCGTCCGCGACACGCAGCGCCGTCAGCCCGCCTCCTTTTTTAGGATCGGGAACGATACGCCGCGCCTCCAAAGCGTTGGTCTGGCGGGTACGGTGCACGTCGGAAACCGCAGCATAGACGCGCTGGCCGTCGGTAGACATGCCCCACTGAACGCCGCCATTCAAGCCACCTTCACCAACGCGCGTCTGCCAGACGATCTCGCCTTTCTTGGCTGGATCCAGTGCCCAGACAATTCCCGATTTCTGGCCGGCTAGCAGCAGTTCGCGACCGCCCGGCGCGCTCACAAGAATCGCGGAGGAGCCGAAGTCGAAATCCGGACCGGGCTTGTCGCCACAACTGCCGGGGTCGCGCCCGCAGGCGCCGTTGAAAACATCCTTCTCCGTGATCTGCTTGGACCACACAACGTTGCCCGTGGCCAGATCCAGCGCCATGACGGCATCGCTGGTTTCAGTGGCCGGCAGCGAATAGTTGTCGCCCGTGGTCACATAGAGCAGGCCGCGCTTAGCATCCAGCGTCGGGGCGGACCACACGCCCACACCCGATGGCCCGAACCGCGAGATCCCGCGCGCGTTCTTTCCAGTCTCCTTGGGCTCGGCGGTCATGTAGGTCTTCCACAATTGCTCGCCGTCGCGGATGCGAAGCGCCACCACGCTGCCCCGGAACGTGCAGCATGCGTAATCCGGATCGCCGGAGCGGGTTTCCTCCCACGACGCCACCGGGACATACACGGTTCCGTTGTACGCCATCGGCCCTCCCGTGAGCCGCGTGGAGTCGTGCGTTTCGATGTGTTTTTTCCACAGCTGCTTCCCGGTTTCGGCCTGGACGGCGTAGAACCAGCCCGTCATGTCACCGAACAGAAGCGCATGCTGACCATCCAGTGGCGCCGATACGATGGACGACCGCACCGGCCCGTTGGCTTGAAATACCCACTGCAAGCATCCGCTGTCGGCGTGCAAGGCTTGGATCAGCCCGCTGGCGCTCCCAACGAACATCTGCCCGTCGACAACGGTAGGCGGCGCAAAGGCTGTGGCGTCGCCATCGAAACCGAAGGCCCACTTCAGCTTGAGCCCACGCACTTGATCGATGCTCAACTTGGCCGCATCGGCCGGTTGAAAGCGCGCGTTGCTGGAGCCGGGGCCCCATCCGTTCCATACGAACTTGGGCGCGGCCGCGAGTTTGACGCTGCGATCCGAACAGAACGCGGAAGCCGGCGGCCCGGGGACGGCAGCGTCGGTTCCCAAGTAGGATGCTACGGCAATCCGGTCTTCGCGGCTCATGGTGAACGCGATGGACATCATCGCGCCGGAATCGAGAGCGCGCAGAATCCGTGTGGAGGGCATCTTCTGCAGCGCCTCGCGATGCGGAATGCGCGGACTGGTCTGCTCATGGCAGCCCGCGCAGCGCTTCTGATATACGGCTTCGCCGGACGGCGAGGCCGCGAACATCGCGCACGGCAGCAGCAGAAGAGCGGACCTCATGTTGAGCATATAGGCGAGTATATAACCCAACGTCGCCCGCTTCAATCGAACTGGCGGCGGCCAGCAGTTTATCGGTCGTCGTCGTCCCGGTCCGCACGCAGGTGCGTGCCCGTTAACGCAGCAGGATAAGGCTTCTTGCCCATCAGCCCCTTCCAGAGCACGCGGTTGAACTCCGTGGGATCGACCAGATCGGCGTCCGAAAAATCCATCCCTTTGGTGACGCGCGCCCAGTACTTGGCATTATGCGTGGGCTTGGGCACCATCAAGCCGGCTGGCCGTGGAGGCAGCACCAATTGCGAATTGTAGAGGTAGGCCGAGGGAGCGGCGGTAAAGCTCCATGGGCTCGGCTGCTTGTTGGTGAGGTCTGTCATGTTAAAGACATCGGCCATGGGCGCGGCCAGTGCGTCGTTCAGGTTCATCGGTGGCAGGCCCAGAACCTCTTCCATGGTGCGCACGAAGTTCAGCGTGTTGTACGGCGTGGAGATCACCGCGCCTTGCTTTACGTAGGGGCCTACGATGTATGCCGTAGCGCGGTGAGAATCGACATGGTCACCGCCATCCTGCGCGTCGTCTTCCACCACGAAGATCAGAGTGTTGTTCGCGTACCGGCTGCCTGCGATCTTCTGCACCAGCATGCCTACCGCATAGTCGTTATCGGCTACCTGCAGCTCCGGAGTCGTCAAGCCGTCGATTGCGCCGGGCGGCGTGCCTCCGCTGCCTGCCACGAAGTTCCCGGTGTGATCGTGCATGAAGCGCACCAGGCTCAGCGCCGGCAGGCCGCTGACACCATAGTTGGCGTCGAACTCCCGGGACCATTCCTGATAGCGGTAAAAATCCGGATACGCATTGTCGAAACCGCGGAAGTACGGATCCGTGTACGGGGCCAGGGCGACATTGGTAGGTATGCCCATGATCGTCCCGGTTTGAGTAGGGTTGCGCGAGAGAGGAATCTGGTTAGTGGGCGTGTTGTAGCGAGTCGCATCCACGAAGAAGCCATAGTTGCGCACCGAGAGACCCGCACGCAGCGCGGAATCCCACAAATAGCCGGTATTGATTTCATTGTTCGGTCCGTCCGGCGCAGCCACGTCGGTTTGGCCCGGTAATAGATCCGGATCGGAGGGTGTCAGAGGATTGGCGTCCTGGCGCCCGGCAACAGTCGCAATTCCGACATTCACATTGCGATTCAAACCCTCGGATTCGATGCTGAGGCCGCGGTATGCGTAGACGATCGGCCATTCTTTTTGGATCATGTCGGGCGCCTGCGCTGAAGTGCTCCACAGCCAGCCGTCAACGCTGATCTCGGCGCTGTCCAGAAAGTTATCGAGCGTAACGAAGGTTCGGGCCAAACTATGTTGATTCGGCGTATTCGCCTCTCCAAACTCAGTCAATGCAGAATTGCCATTGCCGATCGGTTTACCATCCAGGGTTTTCAAGTCCCCCAGAATCTGGTCGTAAGTCCGGTTTTCCTTGAGGATGAAGATTACGTGCTGGATAACGCTGTGCACGGCTGCCATCACCGCGGCGTCGCTATCGCTCTCGGTGCTGGTGAAACGATCGTTGGCGATTACCTGCGCCGTCAGCGCCGTGAGCTGCGTTGCGCCGGGAAGCTGGAAGCTCTGCAAGCCGGCTTTGGTCCGCTGGGGATTATACTCATTCGTTGTCATGCAATTTTTCGCGGGTGGTCCCGGCCCATAGCCGCCATAGCACCAATCGGGATTCGCGCCCGTCGGCGACTTTGAATTGACCACGTACATGGAGTTGCCGTCGGGACTGAAGCTGGATGAGTTCGGATACCAACCCGTTGGAATAAGGCCAATTACCTGGTCACCGCTGTTGGTTCCGCCCAGTGCAATCACGGAGACCGAATTCAGGTTGCCGTCGGTCACATAGAGCTGCGTCTCATCCGGAGAGAGTGTCACGCTGTTGGGGTTCGCGCCCTTATAGTGCGCGAGTCTCGAAGGCAGCAAGGGCGCAATCACCGGGATGCTTTCCACCACGGCGTTCTTCGCGGTGTCGATCACCTCCACCGTGTCGGACTGGTCGTCGGCGACGTACAGCAGCGACTGGGCCGCGTTCAGCGTCATCTTATTCGGCTGGCCCTTCACTGGGATTCGGGCGATTACCGAGGGCCTCCCGGTCAAACTCACTACGTCGATTTCGCGGTCGCGGATGCTCGACACGTAAGCGGTCGGGCTCACTGCCTTATCCTTATCCTTGATGACTGCCCAAAACGGATATTCACCGCCCGGCACGCCCGCCTTCGAGGGGTCGCTCTTGCCGGGGCGCAGATCGAGTTCCGCTCGCTTCACCCAATTGGTGTAATTTCCAGTCCCCCGATTCAACACCGTAATCGAATCGTTGGCATAGTTCACCACCACCAGTGTCTTGCCATCGCTCGAAATTGCCACTCCGGAGGCGCAGGGGGTCACGGAAACTTGTTCGTTAATTGCTACTGATCCAACGGTGCTGGTCGCGCTCAGTCCCAGACCTCCCAAAGGCCCGTGGCCGAGGTTGATCGGTAGATTTCCAGCTTCGCTCCACAGTCCTGTGCTGGCGCTCAGTGTAAAGATGTGGACAATGTCGTCCGGCCCGCCAGGCACGTAAAAAGCCAGGCCGGATGGATCGAAGACGATCCCGTTAAAAGTGCTTCCCAGGATCCTAGCGCCGCCCGGTAAAGGAATCGCAATTGAGACCGGCACTACCTGCTTCAGAAGTGGAGTCTGCCCGGTAATGTCGTAGACGAACACGTGCTCGGTCGAGTCCGCCGCAGTCCATGCCGAGAGCAGCGGCAGGCCCACTAGCGGATTGTTGTAGATGCGGTTGAACCCGCTGGTTAGGACTAGCATGATGTCGCCCAGCGGGCTCACGACGGAAGTAACAGCGCCGGTGGCCACCCAATTTGGATCGTCGGCTATACCGGGGTTCAACGAGACCAGCGTGCCCAGTGGCGTGAGATCTTGGCCCAGATTGGGGAGTGCTGGAGCAGTGGATTGCGCATAGGCCAACGCGCCGGAGACAGCCAGCGCGAGCGTCAGGGCCGCCGATCGAAACGAAAAACGATCGCCCATCCTTGTCATGGTTTGAGGCTCCTTGGAGCACGAGGTTCCAGCCGCAGGGGAAGTTCGCGTGGATTCTGGCAAGCAGCCGAAGGCTTCGGCGCTCGATTATCGTGCAACTCCGGACGGAGCTAAGCTAATTTTAACCCACTTTTACTAAAGTGGCGGGTTTTTTTCCGAATACGCCGCGCGGGCGACTGCGCGGCTCGTCAAGCCGCCGGAATCGGCGAGGGCAGATCGCCCTGAAGGAGAAGCTGGGGAAGCTGGTTGAAGGTGTACGTATTGGTAGCGGGATTGAGGTCAAAGATCCACACCACGTCGAAACGCGCGTTGGGCCAAGTCTGCGGCACCGTGGTGCTATTGCCAAGGATGAGATTGGCGATGGACGGAACGAATTCGTGTTCCCAGGCGATGAGCACTATGCCTGGACAGGCGAGAGCGTCGGGAACCATGAGGGAAAAGTCGCCCGGAGCATACTGCCCTGGCGCGACGCCGCCTGGATTGGAGTTGATCGTGATGCCAAGCTTGGCCGCCAGAGGAGTAACAGTCTCGAACGGACGCTTGCTTCCGCTGCCGAACACATTCGGCGCAAAAACATGCGTAGGCGTCGGTAACGGTCCAAAGGAGGAGCCGAACAAGGGACCCAGCGCACCCGCCCTCTGCCAGCCCTGCGGAATTAGGGAGTTGGGATCAGCGTTTCCAGACTCATCAATACCGTTGATTTGTCCCACGGGCTTTTCCGCATGGCGGATGACCATGACTTTGGTGGCGCCCTCAGTCCCGGATGCGGAAGGGTTCGCTCCGATTTCGGGGCGATGCGATTGGGCTCGCGCGGCTATGCTGGCAGGCGCCAACAATCCGGCTCCAGCCAGCAACATACGAAGAAAGTTTTTTCTGTCTGTCCCGATTTGAGTGTCGGAGGAAGGGTCATTCATTTGGTTCGAGCTCCTAGTTCACCAAGTCCGCCGAAAATGGGTCAATCACCTGGTCTGCGATCCGGACGAATCTCCCGAGCGGGCAATCGAAGGTCGCATTATCGACGCTGCAACCGGGGATGAACACGGGAGCGCTAGCCGGCGGCGCATTGAGCGTGAGCGGCGTGAGATTGCGAAGTTGGTCCATGGTCTGCGCGATGTATGAGGCGCGGACAATGTACTCGCCGCTGGACTGCGATTGGCGAAGTTCGAACACCAGGGCGCCGCTCGGAGCAGCCACGTCCGCTTCGTAACTGGGCAGCAGCCAATCGAGATGGAACAGGCCCGCGAGCCCGGTGATATTGGTGTTCGACGCAATCAACGCGATCACTTTGGTGGACGGGGTTCCCAACGTACCGCCGGCTGCGTTCCCGGTAGCTGCCTGAACCATGGTTCGAACGATGTGCGAGGCTACGTTGGAACTCTGCACCCGCGCCAGATAGGGCGTGCGAAATTCCAGATCGAGGAGCAGGTCGTACAAGCGAAAGGTCTGGTTGACGCTGCCCGCGTCCAACTGGCCCCAGCCAACCTCCGCGGCCGGCATTCCATTCGCGTACTCCATGACGAAAGGATCCATGGCAGCAATGACATCGGTCAGCCCTCCGATGCTCACGGGTAAAGTGCTGTCTCCGGTTGCTAGGGTGATGGGTTCCGCGGTGGCGTCAATCTTACCCGCCGGAGCCAAGGGGACTGGAGTTGCGTTGACCGCATAGTTGAACAAAACCGAGCGCGTTAGCGCCAGTTCAGGGGCGTAGGCGGATGCTAACGCTTGCGGGTTACCGCCGAGACGCCCGTTCACGGCCGCGAGCGCCATCTGGTAATCCAGCAGCGCAACGCCCGCGCCTACCGGATTGAACAGTGGGTCGTTGCCCGGCACGACATTAATGTTGGGCGGCCCGCCCGCCGGGAGCAGGCCGGTCCAGAAGGCCTTCGCAGTGTCGGTGATGAGCGGAGTGTCGGTGGCGCGGAAGTATACGAAGTTGGCGTCGGCCGAGTCATTGCCAGTCAGCAGTCCCTCTTGCTTGAGCCAGAGACGGAAGTAGCCACCCAAGAGAGTCTCAATCGTGCCGCCATTGGGGGTCAAGACCGCAACGTCCAGAGGATTGCCTGAGGTGTCGGTGAACACCGGGTATTGCGTTGCGGAGAAAAGGTAAAGGGCGTTGTTTGGCAATACGGGCGATCGCACGCCATGCCGGCCGAAGATAATAACCTGCTTGAGCTGGGTATCGTCGACGGGCTGCGCCGCCAGGAAGGGTCCGCACAAGAGAGCCAATGTGACGAGCCGGAGGGAATGAATCTTCAGGTTCATTAATGAGCGAGTGCCGCGTGCGAGATTTGCTCTCAGGGATTTTGATGACGGAGCTTAGTTCACCAGGTCGGCGGAATGCGGGTCAATCAGCTGGTTTGCGATCCCGACGAAGTCCCCGAGCGGGCAGTCGAAGGTAGTGTTGCCGATACTACAGCCGGGGATGAACACCGGAGCGCTGGCCGGTGGCGCCTCCAGGGTTAGAGGCGATTGATTACGCAACTGGTCCAAAGTCTGCGCGACGTAAGACGCCCGAACGATATACTCGCCGGTGCTCTGGGACTGGCGGAGTTGGAACACGATCGCGCCGCCCGGGCCACAGAAGTCCGGCTGGTATCCAGGCAGAAGCCAGTCGATATGGAACAAGCCAGCGAATCCGCAGACGTTGACGTCCGAAGCGATCAAAACGACGAGCTTAGTGGACGGAGTTCCCAGCGCGCCCGTCATCGCATTCCCGGTGGCTGACTGAACCATGGATCGAACGATGTGCGAAGCCACATTGGAACTCTGCACCCGGCTCAAATAAGGCGTGCGGAACTCCAGATCGAGGACCAGATTGTAAATGCGCGAAATCTGGCTGACGCCCGCGGCGGTCAATTGACCCCAACCGGTCGGCAGCCCATCGGCGTACTCCATGATGAAAGGATCGATGGCATTTCCGAACGTGCTGAGCCCGCCGAGATCGATTGGCTCGCCCTGCGTTCCGGCCGTGACGGCAATGGGATTGGCGGCGAAGTCGGTGGCGTCGGTTACATTTGCCGGGGTCAGGGGTGGCGGAATCTGGCTGGCCGGATAGCCTAAAAAAACCGAGCGCGCGAGGGCGAACTCCGGGGCATAAGCGGAGGCCAACAACTGCGGATTACCGCCCAGGCGTCCCGTTACGGAGGCGATCGCCATCTGTGAATCGAGCAGCGCGACGCCCGCGCCCACGGGGTTGAAAAGCGGATCGTTGGCCGTGGACGGGGTTAGGTATTGAACGTTTACCGGGGCCCCCGGCAGTAAGCCGGCCCAAAGGTGTTGCGCGGTGTCAACGGTCCGCTGGATCGCGTTGGCATGGAAGAAAACGGAGTTCGCGTCGGCCGTGTCGTTGCCGGTCAGGATTCCCTCCTGGGTGAGCCATTGGCGGTAGTAGCCGCCCAGAATCGTCTCCAGCTTCTCGCCGTTGGGGGTCAGAATGCCGGCCGCGACGTCGAAGTCCGGGAATTGCTGCACCGAGAAATTGTTGAGGTAGGCGTTGGGCGCAACCGGAGCTCGCACGCTATGCCGGCCGAAGATGATCACCTGCTTGAGCTGGGTGTCATCGACGGGCTGAGCTGCGAGGGAGGAGACATAGAAAAGCGCTAAAGCGGCGGCGCGCAGGGACCAAGTTCTCATGCCACGATGAGTGCGTAACACGCTGGAATTCTCTCTCCCGGGCTTCGACAACCCGACGGTCGCCTCACTTCCGCACGGTGAGGAGTACGTTCGAAGGCGACTGCACGCCGGAAACCGTCGCGACCACCGAGTAGTCGCCATCCGCCGAGGATTCGGGAATCTGGATGGCGATTTGGTACAGTGCGGCGAATCCAGGCGCCAAGGCGGCGCCGAAGACGGTGACCGGCGTGTTTCCCAGCGTGACTGTTACCGGGCTGGCCGTCTGAAATAGCGTCCCGGAAGGAACCGTGACACCCGAAGGTGCGGCGGGAGTCGTCGGACCGAAGCCCGTGCCCCAGAGAATGATCACATCGCCGGGCGCGGCCGGCACCGTGCTCTGCGAAAACGTGCCGTCGTTGGCAGCGTAGCTGTAATCCTGATGCGTAGCCACTGCATATTCGCCCCACTGGAAGAAAGCCGGCTGGGCCGGATAGGCAATGGCCATCGCTTGCGTGCTGGCGCCATTGGGGCCATCCACAATCACCGATACGGGTCCAGCGTTCACCTCCGGAGCGACCGCGTTGATCTGAGTCGGGCTGATGTATGCCAGATACGCAGGCTGGCCGTCCACCGTCACGCTAACGCCGTCCAATGACATCGGCAGGTCTCCAGAGATAACAGAACTTTGCCAGTCATCCGTAATTGGCGCGAGACTGTCGCCAAAAATTGTCATCCAGCCGCCGGACGATAAGCCAGGCTGCAAGCTGGCCGCACTGACCACCGCGAGGCTGGTCTTGCTTCCCGGCCATGGCGTGCCACTGTTTGAATCGCCCACAAGCGTTCCAAAGATGGATTGCAGGATCGCCGGATCCGAAGTGGTCAGGCCCAGCTCACGATTTCTCGTTAACGAAGCGCTGGAAAAATTCTCGGACCCAATGAACACCTGGGCGCCCAGGCTACCATAATCCGCCAGAATCACCTTGGCGTGAATATAGAGCGAGGCGTTGGAGGCATATGTGGATACCTCGACACCCGCGGTTACAAGCTGGGTAAACTCCGTCGAGTAATCGTTACTCGTGTTCGTCATGACAACCTGCACCAGCACACCCCGTCCGGCCGCGCTCACCAGGGCCTTGATGACGTTGCTGTCGCCCATCTCCTCGTTTTCCACCAGCAGGCTGTGCTGCGCGGAGTTGATCACGCTCAGAATGACCGGCTGCGAGTTGGTGGGGCTCCATACCAGATCGTCGCCATCCGGCGGCGCAATCGCGCTGTTGGAGAAATCGGCATTAAAGGTTGCTTCGATGGCCGCAACATCGCTGGGATCGTTCTCGATTGCCGCGAAATCGCGGCTGGTCGAGTAGTATTGCGAGGTCAGGTTCAGCGTCATGATCGCGGCCGAGGACGCATCCACGATGATGGTCTTTTGATGGGTTGCGGAGTACTTCGGATTGGCCCAGTGGACTTGCACGCCATGGGCGGCGAGGTAGTTGTAGGCTGTCGTGTTGTTGCTTTTTTCGAGATTCTGATCCAAAATGACGCGCACCATGACGCCTGAGGCGGCCGCTTGTGCGAGCAGCTGTTCAGCCTGCGTGTCGGTCAGTTCATACATGGTCATGTCCAGCGTGCTCTTGGCTGAACTGATGAGGTTGTAAATTGGAGTAAGTCCCTGGTCCGGTTCGGTCACGAGAGTAAAGCTGGAAGCGCTGGCTTGGAAATCCAGACAGCCCGCTAGCATCACCAGAATCATGGCTCTCGTTCCACTCATGCAAAAGGAGTATCGTGGGCGCGAGAGATTTCTCATGTCTCCCTTGAGATCCTTCGCCGCCCCTCGCTCGGGCGCGTCAATTGGCGCTACGATTGGAATCCTGAGGGTATTCTGAATGGACAATCAGAACCAGCATTCCGCCGGCGACCGCGAACTCGGGATGGACCGGCCCATTACGCGCCGCGATTTCCTGAACGGTGTCGCGATCGGAACCGGCGCGGCGCTCATGAGCGCGCGTAACGCCCAAGCCACCGCCCAAGACGAACCAGGCTATTATCCGCCGCTGCTCACCGGTATGCGTGGCAGCCACGACGGCTCCTACGAGGTCGCCCATGCGCTGCGCGACGGAACTTTCTGGAAAACCGCCGGCACGCCGGTCAATACTCGCGAGACCTACGATCTGGTGGTCGTGGGCGGTGGCATCAGCGGCCTGGCGGCGGCGTATTTCTACCGCAAACACAATCCATCGGCGCGCATCCTGATCCTGGATAACCACGACGATTTCGGCGGACACGCCAAGCGTAATGAATTTCGGCCTCGCGGCGGCCTGCTGCTCACCAACGGCGGCACCATGAGCATCGAATCGCCTTTCGACTACAGTGATGTGGCGCGCGGCCTGCTCACGGAATTGGGAATCGATCCGGTGAAGCTGGAAGCCGAATCGAGCAAACTGGCCGATCGCACTGCGTTCCAAGGTCTCCAGCAAGCGACCTTCTTCGATAAAGAAACGTTCGGCGAAGATCGATTGGTGATTGGAACTCCCGCCGGCGGCGGGCGCGGCCGCGGCAGCGACGGGCCGGCCATGAGCTGGCACGAATGGCTGTCCAAAACGCCCTTCTCAGCGAAGGCGCGCGAAGACATCCGGCGGCTGCAGGAAGACAAAGTCGATTACATGCCGGGCATGACGTCCGATGAAAAGAAGGACAAGCTATCGCGTATCAGCTATAAGGATTTCCTTCTGAACTACGTGAAGGTCAGCCCGGAAGTGATTCCCTACTATCAGAAACGCACGCACGGGCTATACGGCGTAGGCATTGACGCGGTGGGCGCGCTGGAAGTCTGGCCGAGATATCCCGGATTCCAGGGGATGAACATGTCGCCCGGCCCCACCCCGCGGATGAGCTTTACCGCTTATGGCGAGCACGTGCCCAAGAAGCCGTACGATTATCATTTTCCGGACGGCAATGCCTCCATCGCCCGCATGCTGGTGCGCGCGCTGGTGCCGGGATCGATGCCTGGGAATACGGCCGAGGACAGCGTCACGGCGAAGGTCGATTACAGCAAACTGGATCATCCCGATTCGCGCATACGCATTCGTCTGAGCAGCACGGTCGTCGCGGCCAAGCATATCGGGAACCCGGCGTCGAGCAAAGAGGTAGAGGTGGTTTACGGGCGCGACAAGAAAGCCTACACGGTGCGCGCCAAGGGAGTCGTCATGGCCAACTGGAACATGACCATCCCTTATATCATTCCGGAATTGCCGGCCAAGCAGAAAGAAGCGCTGCTGTACGGCGTCAAAGTTCCGCTGTGCTATATCGCGATCGAGATTGCGAATTGGACCGCATTCAAAAAGCTGGGCGTCCGCGGCGTCTCGTGCCCCGGCATGTACACGCAGGGCCTCAATCTGGAATTACCAACGAACATCGGCGATTATCGTCCGAAGATCGCGCCCGAGAATCCCATCCTGGTGCGAACCGGCCGGGAACCTTGCAAGCCGGGGCTATCGGCACGGGACCAGCAGCGCGCCGGACACGCCGAATTGCTGGCGACGCCGTTCTCGGTGTTTGAACGCAACATCCGCGATCAATTCGCAAGAGCCGTGGGCGCCGGAGGCTTCGACCCGGCGCGCGACATCATGGCCATCACGGTCAATCGCTGGCCGCATGGTTACGCCTACGAGTACAACTATCTCTGGGATCCGGAATGGCCCAAAGGTCAATCGCCGTGCGAAATCGGCCGCAAGCCGTTCGGACGGATTACCATCGCCAATTCGGACGCAGCCGCGGCGGCTTACACCGATCAGGCCATCGACCAGGCGTATCGCGCTGTAAACGAGCTAATGGGAAGCGCCAGCAACGCGACTGCATAATCCATGAGCCAATTCAGCGATCGCGAGCTGGGGATGGATCGCGACATCACCCGGCGTGATTTTTTGAATGGCATGGCAATCGGTGTCGGAGCGCTGGGTGTCACGCGCTCGGCGCTGGCTCAGGAACCTGCCGGGCAATCTCCCTACTACCCGCCGCTGCGCACGGGCATGCGGGGCAGCCATGATGGATCGTACGAAGCAGTTCACTCTCTCAAAGATGGGACGTTTTGGAAACACGCCGCCAAGCCCATCGACACGCACGAGACTTACGATTTGGTCGTGGTCGGGGGCGGTATCAGCGGGCTCGCGGCAGCGTATTTTTTCCGCAAGCACGCCGGCGAATCGGCTCGCATCCTGATTCTTGAAAATCATGACGACTTCGGCGGTCACGCCAAACGAAACGAATTCCACCTGGGCGGGCGGATGCAACTGGTCAACGGCGGAACTGTGGCCATCGATAGTCCCACGCCGTACAGCGCCGAAGCCGACGGCCTGCTGAAGGAGCTTGGAATCGATCCGCTGGCCATAGCGAAGAAATACCCTGCGATCAATTTGTCCGGTGATTTGGGCCTGAAGCAGGCGGTCTTTTTCGACCAGGAAACTTTTGGAGAAGACCGGCTGGTGGTTGGCGTTCCGGCCCGAGGACAGGGACGCGCGGGGGCGAATCCCGCTTCGTGGAAAGAGTTTCTGGCGAAAGCGCCTCTCTCGGAACAGGTTCAAAGCGACATTGCGCGCCTGGAGGAAGAGCAAGTCGACTACCTGCCCGGCCTCTCTTCGGCGGAAAAGAAAGACCGGCTCTCGCGGATGAGCTACAAGGATTTTCTGCTCAACATCGCGAAGGTCGACCCGGGTGTGATTCCGTTCTATCAGACCCGCACGCAAGGTGAATGGGGCGTCGGGATTGACGCCGAACCCGCGCTGGATTGCTGGGCGCTGCGCATGCCCGGCTTCCAGGGACTCAAGCTAGAGCCCGGTAGCGCTCCGCACATGAGCTTCACTGCGGCGGGTTATGCCAATGGTGGTTCCTACTTTTTCCACTTTCCCGACGGCAATGCAAGCATCGCGCGGCTGCTGGTTCGCAAGCTGATCCCGAGCGCCGTGCCGGGAAGCAGCGTGGAAGACCTCGTGACCTCGGTGGTGGATTATAGCTGCCTGGACCAGGCGCAGGCAGCGGTGCGGATCCGGCTCAACAGCCCCGTGGTTCGCGCCCGGCATCACGGCGATCCGGCGCATGCGCGCGAGGTCGAGGTCGTCTACCTCCAAGGCCAGAAATTGTTCAAAGTGAAAGCTCGCGGCGTGGTGATGGCCTGCTGGAACATGGTGGTTCCCTTCCTGTGTCCCGAACTGCCGGCCAAACAGAAAGAGGCGATGCACTATCTGGTCAAAGTGCCGCTGGTTTACACGCGAGTGGGAATTCGCAACTGGACCGCGTTTCAGAACCTGGGCATGTCGGGCGCGGCATCACCGGGCATGTATCATACCGGCGTCAATCTTTCTACAGGTCCTGAGATCGGCGACTACAAAAGTTCGCGATCGCCCGACGAACCGATCGTCCTGACCATGACTCGGACACCTTGCCAGCCCGGACTTCCCGTGCGCGAGCAGCACAAAGCCGGGCGCGCGGAGCTGCTGGCGACTTCATTCGAAACGTGCGAGCGCAAGATTCGTGACCAGCTGGTGCGCATTCTGAGCGGTGGAGGCTTTGATCCGGCCCAGGACATCGAAGCGATTACCATGAACCGGTGGCCGCACGGCTATGGCTACGAGTACAATCCGCTGTTCGATCCCGAATGGCTGCCTGGTGAAGCGCCAAACGAGATCGGGCGGCGCCGCTTTGGGAGAATCAGCATAGCGAATTCCGATTCCGCGGCGACCGCTTACACCGACGCAGCCATCAACCAGGCCTATCGTGCGGTGAGCGAACTGATCACCGCCTGACCGGGTGTTGTCAGATCTATCACTCGGTTGAGCGATTCTGTTCTTTCAGATATTTTGCAATTTCTTCTAAAGTGCCGAACCAGACACCAGGCTTTGATCTTATGTAGCTGATCAGCTTGTCGAGCTGCTCGACGCGAGAGCCATGCCCGCTGATGTGCGGATGGTTGGTCAGAATAAACAGCGTCTTTTCCCGGTAGGCGACATCGAATTCCGCCTTATAGATCTGGAAAACTGCGTCCGGCGAGGGGAGCGATCCGTCACCATTCTCGCCGTAATAGGGAAAATCGTCTACGATCCAACTGATCGGCAGCTCGATTAATCCGGTTGGTTTCCCGTTCGCCAGCACTTCATAGGGTTGATCCATCGCCATGAGACTGCTGTCGTAGAGAAAGCCGGCTTTGGCGACCAGCCCGGAAGTGTCAGGCGTCCAGATCCAGCTCGGCGCGCGATAGCCCACCGGGCGATGGTCCAGGGCGCGCGTCAGATACTCAATGGATTGATTGAGAAGTTTCTGTTCCTCCTCCGGCCCGCCCACGGACGTGAGACTCTCGTGCACCCAGCCATGCACGCCGATCTCGTGCCTTCCGCTCTTCCGAATTTCCTGCACCATTTCCGGATGCAACATCAGGCTCATGGCCGGAATAAAGAACGACGCTGGCACTCGCTGGCGGTCCAGCAGTTCGAGGATGCGCGGCAGACCGGTGGTGGCTCCATACTCGCCTTGAGACATCGGCACCGGTAGCGGGCGAGCCCTGAACAGCGATTCGTTGTCCACGTCGAAGGTAAAGGCTACGGCGACGCGCGCCCCGTTGGGCCAAGTCTTGGGAGTCAGCTTGCGCCCGGCGCGTGTTATTCCGGCGGTCTGCTGGATTTCTTCCGGAGTGGAATTGATGGTGATGGGCGGAACGCGGGGAGGTTGTCCCGGAGCCTGAGACTGAGCGCCCGCCGAAGCGGACAGGATCAAAATCGCGACGCATGTCGCCTTCCCTCTGCCATTTTTCATAACGTGGGGAAGTATCGGACGAGTTCGAACGTTTGTCAAGGCGGCCGGCAGCCCAATGCCGTCTTAAAAGGTAGGCGGAGTGTTGATCCAGATCAGCACGGCTTCTTTATCGGACGGATTGAACCAGCGATGGCCCAGATTGCTTTCAAACCAGAAGCTGTCGCCCTTACGCAAAAAATAACGGTCCTGTTCGTCCAGCCAGATTTCCAATTCGCCGGCCATCATGTAAATGAACTCTTCGCCGGCATGCGAATATGCTCCGTCACTCCCGGAATGGGGCGAAACTCGGAAAAGCATGCACTCCAGCATCTTGGTCCCAACCGACAATAGCTCCATGCGTACACCCGAGTCGGTCTTGAGCAGCCGCCGCTGATCCGGGCGGATGAGTCGCATCCTGTGATGCGGCATCTCAAAGAATTCCAGAATCGTGGAGTTATAAGTTGCCGCCAGGCGCTGTAACGTGGCGATGGACGCGTTGGCTTTCGATAACTCGATAGCGCTGAGAAAACCAGTGGAAATGCCTGCTTGTTTGGCTGCTTCCGCGATGCCCAGATTCAGGCTCCGGCGCATCCGCCGTAGCCGCTCCCCGATCTCCCGTTTTTGATCTGTGTTGGAATGGCTGCGAGCATGGTTGCCCAGCGCCTGTTTGATGCCCGGAACGCTGAGCTTCTTTATGTCCCGCAGATATTTGATACGCTTCAGAACTTCGAGCAGATCGGGATCGTATAGCCGGTAACGCCCGCTGCTGCGCGCCGGGCTAATCAGCCCAACGTTCTCCCACAATCGTAGTGTGGATGCGCTCACCCCTAAGATACGGGCCGTTTGCCCGACTGTTAGAAAACCGGCCCTAAAGCCTCTCGATCCCGATTTACTCTCAGGCACTTTTACGACCCGCGCGGTCCCGCATAGATCAACAATACTCTCTCCGGGAAGGAGATTCGATTATAAGTGCCGCGTTCCTATCCGCGTCAAGTTTCCGCGTTGTCGCGATTAGACTTTCTGCTTGACAACGACAGGGAGTTAAGGCATTCTGTACAACATTACAGGATTCCTGTAGAGTCTCGGGCGTTTGGCCTTTGTCACTGAAGCATGGAGTTGACTTCGGCGGTGGAAAGGCAGAAAAGAGGGGCGAGTGTTGGGCGTTCAAGCTTGTAGGCAACTCGGTTTTTCGATGCTGCTCCTGGCAGTGTCCGTAATCCCCGCTCTGGGTCAAACTGCTAACGGAACCATCTCCGGCCGCGTGACGGACAGCGGTGGCGCCGTGATCGTGGGGGCCACTGTCGAGCTAGCCAGCGTCGAAAGAGGAACCGTATCCACTCTCCCCACCAACGACGCAGGCGTTTACTCCTTCCCGAGCGTTATTCCCGGACACTATCGCATGACGGTGCGCAGCCAGGGGTTCAAACAGGGCGAGGTGCAGAACTTGCTCGTGGAAGTTGGCAGCCAATTGGAGCAGAACTTCCAACTGGAGGTCGGTTCTCTCAGTGAATCCGTGACTGTGGAAACTGCCGAACCCTTAGTCAACACGGTATCAGCTACAGTCAGCTCGGTCGTGTCAGGAGCTCCCATTCAGGACCTCCCGTTGAACGGCCGCGATACGCTGCAGTTGGCGCTAACTCAGCCGGGCGTGACGCCGCAGACCAACACCGCCACGGGTTTTGCCGGCCAGGGCTTCTCGGTCGCGGGCGGTAGATCAAATTCGGTTACCTACATGCTCGATGGTGGTGATAACAACTCGGTCGCTAACGCCACCGCCGTGGTTGATCCCAATCCCGACACGATTGCCGAGTTTCGAATTCTTACCAACAACTATACGGCCGAGTACGGGCGCAGCAATGGCGGCGTTGTGACCGTCATCACAAAGTCCGGCACCAATGACATCCATGGCACGGCGTACGACTATCTGCGCAACAAGGACCTGAACGCCAACAATTTCTTCAACCAGGACAACGGGCGGGCGAACTATTCGCCCGTGCCCACCTTGATCCGCAACCAGTTTGGCGTTACGGCGGGCGGGCCGTTGACAATCCCGAAGATCGTCAACGGCAAAGACCGGTTTTTCTGGTTCCTGGGCTATCAGGGACAGCGGCAGGACGCGACTCAGGTGGGCTCGCAGGTGGGCACCTTCACGCCCGCTGAATTGGGTGGAGACTTTTCGCACGCCGTCAAGGGCGGTCCGGATCCGGGCGTGGCTGCGTTCTTGGCGTCCCATCCTTATTTTCAGCCGAATCCCGCATTGGCGTCGCAGGCCATCATCGATCCCAGTCGATTCGATCCTTTCGCTCAGGCCTTCATCAAGGGCTCTCCCATACCGACCAGCGTCACCGGTATATTGACTCCCAACGGAGTGTCTTCCGATAATCGCGACGAATTCATCAGCCACGAAGATTTTCAATTCAGTCCCAAAGAGCGCTTGTCCTTCAGCATGGACCGCAATCACAATCCGGTGCTGAATCCATTTCCCGGCGGCTCCGCGCCAGGATACTCCACGGTCAGTCTGGCCGATCAATACTTCGGGAACATCGCGCTCACCTCGCTGATCTCACCCACCTTGCTGAACGAGGCGCACTTCACAGCACAAAGAGTTGTGACGGGAACCTCCGGGTATGCGGAAAAGCTGCCGCTGGCGCAGTCGCTCGGCATGCAGATCACGCCCGATGCGAGCACGGCTCCGCCGGTTATAACTTTCGGTGTGACGGGGCTCGTTTTGGGCGACAACAGCGGCAGCGTGCCGGGCAAATTCGCGGATACCTCCTACTACTGGTCCGACACCCTCAGCTGGACCAAGGGAACGCACAATTTGAAATTTGGCGGGATGTACGCGATTCTCCAGAACAACGGTCAATTCGCCTATGAAACAAACGGCACGCTGAGCTTCGCCGGGCCAGTTTCGGCCGGTGGCATCGGATCGGGCAACGACTTGGCCGACTTCCTGCTTGGGCTCCCCACCACGTTTTCCCAATGGCCGGACGGATTCAGCGCCGCTCACGGGCACGAGTACTCCTTCTTCGGCCAAGACGAGTGGAAGATCCGTCCGAACCTCACTCTAACGTTCGGACTCCGCTACGAGTACGATACGCCCAAGTTCGATCCGCAGGAGCGGAACTACTTCATCATTCCGGGTCAGCAGTCCACGCGTTATCCCACCGCGCCGCTCGGTCTGAATTTTCCTTGCGATCCGCATTCTCCCTGTCCCGGCACCTATTTCCCGGATAAGAACAATTGGGCGCCGCGTTTCGGCTTCGCCTACGATCCTTTTGGCAAAGGAAGGACGAGCATACGCGGCGGCTTCGGCGTCTTCTATGACATCCTGAATGGTCAGGATGTGCAGTGGCAGAACGGTACCGAGCCGTTCTATTCCTCTGCTTTTGTAACATACACCCAAGCCAACGTTCCCGCAAGCGGTCCAGCCACCATCATGACCAATCCTTACGGTGCGGCGGGCATTGTCAATCCATTCCCCTCCAAGCCGCTCAGCCCGAACTTAAACTGGACAGCTGCCGGATTCCTGCCATTCGGTCCAAACAGCGTGTTGATCGATCCCCACCAGGTAAACCCGTACACCTACGGTTGGAACGTGACGCTCCAGCAGGCGCTCACTTCAGGAATGGGTTTGCAAGTGGCTTATGTCGGCAGTTCCTCGCATAAGCAGATTGTGAACGTGGAAGGCGACCCGTTCCTCCTGGGCACCACGACACGCCCGCTGAACTTGCAATCCGGCCTGCAATATCCGAAAGCGTATTCCTACTTCAGCGTCGACAAGTCCCTGGGCGACTCCAATTACGAAGGACTGCTGGTTAGCGTGACCAAACGTATGAGCAGTTCAGTGATCGGTGACACGTTTTTCACCGCGGGATATACGTATTCGAAAACCTTGAGCGATCAAGATGCCTATTTGCAGCAGGTGTCGGCGTATAACAGCCACCAGTTTTACGCTCCGGCCTCTTATGACGTCCCGCAGCGGTTCGTACTGAGCGGCGGATGGACGCTGCCCTTTGATCGCATGTGGCACAGCGGGCCGAAACGGCTGACTAACGGCTGGACGCTTTACCCCATCTTCAGTACCCAGTCCGGTTTCCCGGTCGACTTCGGTTCGGGCATCTCGGTAAATCCAAACGTTCCGGGCCCCGCCGGTGATGGCCGTCCCAATCTGGCTCGCCCGGATTGGACCGGCGGCGCTGAACAGGCGCTGAGCCCGGAAAACGTCGGGACTTATGTGGTCAACGGAGTCTCTCGCACCGGTCACTTCTTCTTGAACCCCAGCAATTTCCTGATTCCGGCTTGCTGGGCCAGTAAAGCGCCTCCGGGCAGCGGCCTTTCCGGCGCCTGCCCGAGCGCGACCTACGGCAACCTGCAGCGCAATACGTTCCGCGGTCCCGGGTTGACGAATTTCGACCTCTCACTCGAAAAGGACACTGCTATTACCGAGCGGGTTCGGTTGTTATTCCGCGCGGAATATTTCAACGTCCTGAACCACACCGAGTTCTTGTCGCCCTTCGGCCAGATTTCGGTTCGGTCGGCTTTGGTCGGGCAGAGCACATCGACGGCCCCGGCCAGAATCGGCCAGCTCGCTCTGAAGCTCGTGTTTTAGCGAGATATCGCAGGAGATGCGCTTCGATACGGTAACCTGCGCGGCCCGAAAAACTCCTCTTCATAGTTAGGAGCGTGCAAATGAGAAGGTCCCTTCGGTTGAGACTCGCGGGCTTGGGGCTCGTGCTTGGAGCTTTCGTCGTCGTGAGCGGCCAGCAGCCGGCCAGTAACGTCGAGTGGCGGACCTACGGAAGCGACAAAGCCTTCACGCGTTATTCGCCCCTTGATCAAATCAACCGCGACAACTTCGCCAAGCTCAAGGTGGTGTGGTCGCGTCCTGCCGTGGACCCGCTGATCAAAGACCAATTCCCGGACTTAAGCCCGTCCAATTATTTCCGCGGCACTCCCATCATGATCAACGGAGTTTTGTACGCGCCCAACGGCGTGGGGCTAATGGAGGCGTTCGACGCAGCCTCGGGAAAAACCAAGTGGGTCCAGCAGCCGATCGAGCCTACGCTGAAAGAAGCCGCGGGACAGAGCACGCGCGGCATCGCATATTGGCACAAGGGGACGCAAGAACGTCTCATTTCTGTTCGTGGCGAGTACATGTACTCGATCGACGCGAAGACCGGGTTGGCCGATAAGAATTTCGGTGAAAACGGCCGGGCTTTTCTGCGGCGCGAAACTCCCGATGACGCGCCCTACTTCGGCTGGCCCGGTCCTTTCATCGTGAACGACGTCATCGTCATAGGTGGCAACGGCGGCGGCAAAGCCAGCGGCGGCTACGGCGACGGCGGGATGGATCCCAAGGCGCGGCCCGAGGACATTCGCGGTTTCGACATCTACACCGGAAAGCTTCTGTGGACGTTCCATATTCTGCCGGCGCCCGGAGAACCCGGACGTGATACCTGGGGTAAGGGCTCGGCCGAGTACGTCGGCAACATGGCAGCCTGGGCCTCACTGACCGCAGATGAGCAGCTCGGCTACGTATACGTTCCCCTGACTGCTCCCACGGCTTCGCATTATGGCGGCCACCGGCCCGGCAAGAACCTCTATTCCGACAGCATCGTTTGCATCAACGTCAAGAACGGAAAGCTGGTGTGGTATTACCAGCTGATTCATCACGACCTGTGGGAGTACGACGCCGCCACACCGCCGGTTCTCGCAGACCTGACAGTAGACGGAAAAAAGATCAAAGCCGTCATCGCTTCCAACAAGACTTCGTTCTTGTACGTTTTCGACCGCACCAACGGACAGCCGGTGTGGCCGATCGAAGAACGGCCTGTTCCGAAATCGACGGTACCGGGGGAGGAAGCTTACCCAACGCAGCCTTTCCCGACCAAGCCGCCACCGTATGACCGGCAAGGCTTCTCTGAAGCCGACCTGATCGATTTCACGCCGGAGCTACACAAGCAGGCGCTGGAGATCACGAGTCACTACATCATGGGTCCGCTCTACACGCCCCCCTCGGTGAGGAGCGACGATCCGGACGGAAAGCGAGGCACGTTGGTCCTGCCGGGCGGTTGGGGCGCCGGAAATTGGAACACCAGCGCGTTCGATCCGGAAACCAACATGTACTACGCGGTTTCGATGACCCAGGGCGGGTCGTACGGAATTGTGCGCAACCCCGATCCGGAGAACCCGATGCTCTACGGCTTGTTGGAACGGCCGCGGAATCAGCAAGGACAGCAGAACCGCGCTCAGGCTGCACCGCCGCGCCCGGGAAGTCCGCTGAACATCGACGGGCTTCCCATCTGGAAGCCGCCGTACGGCCGTGTCACGGCGTACGACATGAACAAAGGCGCCATCGTCTGGATGGCGGCTAATGGCGATGGCCCCAGGAATCACCCGCTGTTGAAGGGCCTGAATCTGCCGCCGTTAGGAAATTCCGGCCGGCCCGCCCCGATGTTGACCAAGACGCTCTTGATCGTCGGCGATGCCAGCGATGCCGTTATGGGACAGGCAGGCATTCCCGGCCCGGCCAAGCTTCGCGCATTTGACAAGACCACCGGCAAGGTCATCGCGGAACTGGATCTGCCGGTTGGCGCTACCGGCGGACCCATGACCTACATGGCCGGCGGCAAGCAGTACATCGTTGTTCCGGTGGGTGGAAGAAGCTACGGCGCGGGATGGATCGCATTCGCACTTCCTTAGCCGCGGTTTGCTGTAGCGGCGTTCTGCTCTGGGCTGTCACGACGTGGGGGCAATCCGCCCCGTCCGGATTCTCTTCCGCAGAGCAAGCCAAACAGGGACAGGGCGTGTTTCGGGAGAAGTGCGGTGCTTGTCACGGAGACAATCTCGACGGCGGCCAGGAAGCGCCCGCGCTAAGAGGCGACGCTTTCTGGTCGGAGTGGGATCAGCAGACGGCGCGAGCGCTTTATAGTCGCATCATCAGCACCATGCCACCCGATAGCCCCGGCAGCCTGGATGAGAAGGAAGTCATCGGCATCGTAGCCTTCGTCGTTCAACAGAACGGAGTGCCGGCCGGAAATAAGGCCATCCAAAGCGCTAACGAGCTGAATAGCATCAAGCTGCAGCGCCCGAAGTAGTTTTATGAAACATCTGATCTGCCTAGTTGCCGCAACACTTGGCCTCGGCCTTTTGCAGGGCCAGACTGCTGACCTGCTGATTCTCAACGCCAAGGTCTACACGGCCGACGGCAGCGGCAAATTCCAGGAAGCGCTCGCCATTCGCGGCGATCGTATCCTGCGCACCGGTTCGACGCAAGAGGTTTCAGCTCTCCGCGGACCCAAGACACAGGTGATCGATGCGCACGGCGCCGCGGTCGTGCCGGGGTTCAACGATACCCACGTCCACCTTTTGTCCGGCGGACTGGCGCTGGACAACGTCAGACTGCAAGGCGCGCGCACACTAGATGAAGTTCAGTCCCGCATCAAAACGTTTGCGCAATTCAATCCCGATCGGCCCTGGATTCAAGGCGGCGGTTGGAACTACGGAGCCTTTCCCGGCGATATGCCCACTCGCGCCCAACTGGATGCGGTTGTCTCTGATCGCCCGGCAGTGATGCGGTGCTACGACGGTCACAGCGTTTGGGTGAATTCGAAAGCGCTGGCACTCGCCCATATCACCAAGAGCACGCCCGACCCGCCCAACGGCTTCATCGTGCGCGATCCCAAGACCGGCGAACCCACCGGCCTGATCAAGGAATCTCCCGCCACGGCCCTCATCTACAACATCGTTCCCCAACCCAGCCTAGAAGACAACCGCCGCGCACTGAAGGCCGCATCGCAGGAAGCGTTGCGCTATGGCGTCACCAGCATTACTGAGGCGGCGGGCAGCCCAGAAGAAATCGAGGTGTTCGATGATGCTCGCAAATCCGGCGATCTCTCGCTGCGCGTCTATTATTCGCTGCTCGTAACGCCCGGGTTCACCGAAAAGGACGCGGATCGGTTCGACCAGGTCTGGAAATCTCATCCCGACAACCCCTTTCTGAAAACTGGCGTCGTCAAAATGTTTCAGGACGGCGTCATCGAGACCAACACCGCCTTTCTGTTAGCCAACTACACCAACATCCCCTCGCGAGGCAAGCCCAACTATACGGTCGAGGATTTCCACCGAATCCTGCAGATGATGGACAAGCGCGGCTGGCAATTCATGATCCACTCGCTCGGGGACGGCGCCGTCCGCATGACATTGGACGGCTACGAATACATCGCCAAAGTAGATCCGATGCCGGCGCGAGGACGCCGCAATCGCGTCGAGCATATCGAGACCATCGATCCAGCCGATATTCCGCGCTTCGGGAAACTGGGCGTCATCGCATCCATGCAGCCGATCGGCGGCTTCTTCGTCGTGAATCCGAACCAAAGCCGCGCTCTGCCGGCTACGGCACAAGGCGTTTGGGCCACCAATCTTGGACCGGAACGCGCGGCGCGCGGAGGCATGTGGAAAAGCATTTCCGGTGCTGGCGGCCGCTTAATCTTCGGCAGCGACTGGTTCGTCGCATCCATGGACGCAATGGGCCGCATATACAACATCACTCACCGGGCGCCCCGGCCGGGCGGCATGGATCAGCGCCTGCCGCTTACGACCGTAATCGATGACTATACCCGCGAGAGCGCCTATGCGACCTTCGATGAGAAGCAGAAGGGGACGTTGGCTCCCGGCATGTTTGCCGACGTCGTGATTCTCGCAACTGACGTGTTCTCGCATGAGCCCACCAAGAAAGAAGACCTGGCGGTGACAACCACCATTCTCAACGGCAAGGTTGTCTACCAGTCCCGCGCGCAATAGAGAAAGCTAAGCACCAGGGACTGGCTCGAATCCAAGTGCCTCAGAAAGTCGGCGGCGTGTTGATCCACAGAATCGTCGTCTCTTTTTTTCCAGGATTATGCCACCGGTGCGGGGTCTTGCTGTCGAAGTAGAAGCTGTCGCCGGCGCGCAGGCGATATTCGTCGTTCTCGAGAGAAATCACCAACTGCCCGCGTATGATGAACAGGAACTCCTCTCCTTCATGCGAGTAGCCATCTCCGCTCCCGCCGCCCGGCGCCACGCGAAACAGGTGCGGCTCCATGGTGATCTTGCCGGAGGCCAGCAATTCCATCTGGACGCCTTCGCCGCCGGGCAGAACGCGGCGTTCCCGCGGGCGGATGAGCGGTGAGGACGCGACGCCGTCGCCGAAAAAGTCCAGAATATTCAAGCCGTAATACTGCGCCAGCCGGCGCATGATCCCCACCGATGCGCCGCTTTGGGATCGTTCCAGGTTGCTCAGAAATCCCACCGATACGTCCACCGCGCCGGCCACGGTAGCTAAGGATTCGCCTCGCTGCAAACGCAATCTCCGCAAATGCGGACCCAGCGAGGGCTGTTCCGGCGCGGAATTAGAATGGTGGTGATTGAGCAATCCTTCCTGCCGCAGACGGTCCAGGATGGCCGGGGCGTTCAAGCCGCGCATGCGGCGGAAATACACGGCGCGGCGCAGTACGCGAAGATCCTCGCTCGTGTACATCCGATAATTGCTGCCCGTCCGCACCGGACTGGCCAAGCCCATTTTTTCCCAGGCGCGCAGCAGAGAAGCCGAAATTCCCAGGCGGCGGGCGACGGTGCCGATTTTCAGCGCTTCGCGAATCACGAATTGCTGCTTGCCTGGGCTCTTCTTGGCTCGTTTTCGAGTGCGATTGTTTCTACGAGTCGGCCCCCCCAACGTGATTCCCTTTCTACTTGGATTCAGGACATTTCCACCGAACAAGTATTCTACCTCGGCAGCGCGTTGATCGCTGCGGGCAAATTTCCGATTGCGCCGCGGTTGCTCGAAGCACTATACTCGCGCTAACATTTCAGAATTATTGTAAGGATCGGCATTGGCAGCTCAAGACGCTAGTACACCCATCGGCGCAACCGCACATCCCGCTTCGCTCGTCCGCGCTCTGGGAGTGGCCGACCTGACCTGGCTATATCTCGTGGCCATCGTAAATCTGAACGTCCTGCCCGTGGTGGCGGCCGAGGGCTTGCGCGCGGTGTGGCTGTGGGCCGCCGCGATTCTCTTCTTCTTCCTGCCGCAAGGCATCGCGGTCATCGAACTGGGCGAGCGGATGCCCGGCGAGGGCGGCCTGTACCTCTGGACCAAGGAAACCTACGGCGATTTCCACGGCTTCCTGTGCGGCTGGGCCTACTGGATGACCAACCTGTTCTTCGTGCCGTCGCTTCTGTTCTACGTCACGGGAATCACCGCCTACATCTTCGGCGCGCATTCCAGCCTGGCTCAGAGCCGCCTGTTCTTTTGGATCCTGACCAATGCGCTGTTGTGGCTCACCGTATTTGCGAACATCCGCGGTCTGGGCGTCGGCAAATGGGTCAACAATATCGGCGGTGTTGGCGCGTTGATCATCGCGGCCGTATTAATGGTGCTGGCCGCCATCATTACGGCTAAACCTGGCCACTCGTTTCCTCTGCACGATCTTTCGATTCTCAAAGCTGGAGGCCTTCCTCTCTCTACCATCGGAGTCGTTTGCCTGGCAATGGTCGGGCTCGAGATCGGACCGGTGATGGGAGACGAGGTTCGAGACCCGCGCCGCACTTTTCCGCGCGCTATTCTGCTGGGCGGGATCCTCTGCGCCATCGCATATCTGGGCGCGACCGCATCGCTGGCGCTGTCCGTGCCACCTTCCGAGATGGTTCTGGTGCAGGGCACCATGCAAGCCATCGACAAAATGAGCGCGGGCCTCAACCTGGGATGGACCCTGCTTCCGCTGGCGGTCCTGATGATCGCTTCCATCGCCGGCTCGACATCCGCCTGGGTCAGCGGATCGGCGCGCATCCTGTTCGTTTCCGGACTGGACCGCTACTTGCCCCAATCGCTCGGGAAAATCCATCCCCGGCACGGCTCGCCCTACGTGGCGCTCGCGATGTTCGGCCTCCTGGCCTCGGCCATCATCACCATGAGCTTCGCGGGAGCCTCCGTGCAGGAAGCCTATTTGACGCTACTGGATCTTTCGGTAGCCTTGCAGATGATCTCGTACCTGTACCTTTTCGCATCGCTTCTGCGCCGGGCTTTCGCTCGTGACATGCAACGCGTCTACTTCGGCCGCGCCGTCCTGCGCGCCGGCTCGGTGGTCGGTTTCGCGATGACCAGCTTGGGCTTTGCCATGGCGTTTGTGCCCTCGCGCCAGATTGCATCGATCTGGTCGTTCGAATTGAAAATGCTGATTACTCTGGCTGCTCTGCTTGGGCTGGCCGGCGTGCTGTTCCGCTATTATTCGCAAAAGAGGCCCGCACCCGGGCCACAGGAGATTAGTCCCACATGATCGCTTCTGTCAATCCATTCGATGGCGTCACGGTAAAGACGTTTGAGCCGATCTCGGATCGCGAGCTGGAGCGGCGCCTCGCTCTCGCACACCAGGCGTTTCTCGCGCACCGCCTGACGTCCTTCGCCGACCGCGCGTCGAAGCTGCTGGAAGCCGCCCGGATTATCGAGTCCGAAAAATCACGATTCGGCGCGTTGATGACGGTCGAAATGGGCAAGACCATTTCAGCGGCCGAGGCCGAAGCCAAGAAATGCGCCTCGGTGTGCCGGTACTACGCGGAAAACGGCGAACAGGCGCTGGCCGAAGAGAACATCCCCACCAATGCGTCCCGCAGCTTCGTTCGCTATGAGCCGATGGGTCCGGTTCTGGCGGTGATGCCCTGGAACTTCCCCTTCTGGCAGGTTTTTCGCTTCGCTGCTCCGGCCCTGATGGCGGGCAACACCGGCCTGCTGAAGCATGCTTCCAACGTCCCGCAGTGCGCCCTTGCGATTGAAGAAATCTTCCTGCGGGCAGGCTTTCCTGAAGGCGTGTTTCAAACGCTGCTCATCGGCTCGAGTAAAGTTGCCGCCGTGATTGCCGACGATCGCGTGGCCGCCATCACGCTTACCGGCAGCGAGCCGGCCGGGCGATCGGTGGCCAGCCACGCCGGGCAACATATTAAGAAGACTGTTCTCGAACTGGGCGGCAGCGATCCGTTCATCATCATGCCGAGCGCCAACTTGAAAGATGCCGTGACCACTGCGGTGCGCGCGCGCGTCATCAACAACGGCCAGTCTTGCATCTCCGCCAAGCGCTTTATCATCGCGGATGCGATATATGACGCCTGCGAGCGCGAGTTTGTCGAGCACATGCGCGCGCTCAAGGTCGGCGATCCCATGGACCCTTCCACCGAGCTTGGCCCCCTGGCCACCGAGCAGATCCTGGCCGACCTGGAAGATCAGGTCCAGCGAGCCGTGGCGGGCGGCGCGCGATTGTTGACCGGCGGGCACCGCGTCCCAGGGGCGTCGCTCACTTATGAACCAACCGCGCTGGCCGATATTCCGCGATCTTCGCCTGTCTATTGCGAGGAATTTTTCGGCCCGGTCGCGATGTTGTTCCGCGTGAAGGACGCGCGCGAAGCCATCCAGGTGGCCAACGACTCGCCGTTCGGCCTCGGCGCGAGCGCATGGACTCGAGATCCGGCCGAACAACAGTTGTTCATCGAGGGCATCGAGTCCGGCCAGGTCTTCATCAACGCCATGGTCGCGTCCGATCCCCGCGTTCCTTTCGGTGGCGTGAAAAAATCCGGTTACGGGCGCGAATTGGGAACGGCCGGCATCCGGGAATTCGTCAACGTCAAGACCATCTGGGTCAGCTAGGAAAGCCCGCCGAACGCTATTAGCTTCGTTTCCAGGTATTCTTCCAGGCCTTCCGCGCCGGATTCGCGTCCCAGACCGCTCTCTTTCCAACCAGTGAACGGGACCTCCGTGCTCTGCGGCGTCCATTCATTTACGCCTACCATGCCAAAATCCAAGCGTTCGGCCGCGCGTATCGCGGTGCGAAGATCGTTGGTCCAGACATAAGCCGCCAGCCCGTAACGCGTGCTGTTGGCTTGCGCGATGGCTTGGTCGGTGTCCTCGAAGCGAGCGATGGGCATCACCGGTCCAAAGATCTCGTTCTGAAACAGCGGCGCCTCCGGCGGGACATCCGTCATCACCGTGGCCTCATAGAAGTAACCGCGCGGCCGGTCCGCGGGACGTTTTCCTCCGATGCAGACGGACGCGCCAGCGCTGCGCGCGCCCGCCACCATCTCTTCCACGCGATCCCGCTGGCACGCATTGATGAGCGGGCCGACATTCGACTCCGGTTCCAGCCCGTTTCCAAGCCTGAGCTTGGAGACCAGCGCAGTCGCGCAGTCCGTGAACTTCTTGGCAACGTCATCATGCACGAAAAAACGCTGCGGTGAAATACAGACTTGCCCGCCGTTTCGAAACTTGGCGGTAACCGCGCTAGCCGCAACCAGCTCCAGATCCACATCCGGAAAGATCAGCACGGGCGCGTTGCCGCCCAGTTCCAGCGACAGTCGCTTCACTGTTTTCGAAGCCCCATCCATGAGCAGCTTGCCTACGCGCGGGCTGCCGGTGAAGTGAATCTTCGCGCACTTTGGATTGCGGAGCATCTCCTGCCCCATGCTCTCCGGTTCGCCGCTGATCAGATTCACTTCCCCGCCATTGAGCCCGGCTTCCAGCAGAATGTTGACCATTTCCATGGCCGTCATCGGCGTAAACTCGGATGGCCGCATGACGACGGTGCATCCGGCCGCCAGCGCCGCCGCACCCGCGCGCGCCACGTTGTAGGCGGGAAAATTCCAGGCGGTAATGAGCCCCACAACTCCCAGCGGTTGCTTGATCACCAGCTCGCGCTTGGCCGCATTGCGCGACGGCACCCAGCGGCCATAAGCGCGTTTGGCTTCTTCCGCGAACCAGTCGAACAAGTCCGCCGCGACGCCCCACTCGCCTTTGGCCTGCACCAGAGGTTTGCCGCTCTCCAGTACTGTGGTGCGCGCAAGATCCGAACTGCGCTGGCGTATCAGTTCGGCAGCCATTTTCAAACAGGCGGCCCGTTCATACGCAGTCTTCTGCGACCATCTCGGAAAAGCAGCATGCGCCGCCTCGATGGCCAGCCTGCAATCCTCGGCATTGCCGAACGGAACTGTTCGGACAACCTCCTCAGTGGCCGGGTTGACGACGTCCCACGTTCCCCCGTTGGACGCCGCGCGCCACTCACCGCCGATCGATTGCTGATAAATGTAGTTCATCTTGCCACACCGGCGGGAATCGCGCCGGCGCTCTCCATAACACTGGCTTCTATCGCGCGGCCCACCGCATCCAGCCCTTCGCGCAGCATGTCCTCCGGCATATTGAGCGGTGGCAGAAACCGGATGCAGTTACTAAACAACCCTGCACGTATCAGCAGAACGCCATTTGCGACCGAGCGGCGGATGATGCGCAGCGTATCCTCTGGCGCGAGCGGCGCTTTACTCTCGCGGCTGGCCACCAGCTCCACCAACAACATAGGCCCGAGCCCCCGCACATCGCCGACAACCGGCCAGCGCGCCTTCCAGCTTTCCAGAACGTCTCGCATCACGCTGCCCAGATGGTTCGCATGCGCCAGAAACTCGGGCTGGCGGATCATCTTTAGTGCCTCCAGTGCCGCCGCGCATGCCACGGGACTACCGCCGTACGTGCTGCCGACGCCTCCCAGATGCGCGGAATCCATGATCTCGGCACGCCCGGTGACCGCGCCGATCGGCATGCCCGCTCCCAGCGATTTCGCCGTCACAATCACATCGGGCACGATGCCGTAGTGCTCCACCGCGAACATTCGCCCGGTCCTTCCGCATCCGCATTGCACTTCGTCGGCAATCATGACGATGCCGTGCTGATCGCATAGTTCGCGAATGCGTTGCAAGAAACGCGCTGGAACCGGCAAGAATCCCGCTTCGCCCTGAACCGGCTCAATGATGAACGCAGCGACCGCCGTGGGATCCACCTGAGCAACCAGCGCGTACTCCAGCTGCCGTATCGCAAAATCAAGATACTCGTCCTGGCTCATGCCCTTGGGCGTGCGATACAGATTCGGAACCGGCAAGCGCACGATCTCAGGAGCAAACGGGCCGAAGCCGCTCTTGAACAGCCCGTATTTGCTGGTCAGGCTCAAGGTCAGCAATGTCCGGCCGTGATAGCCGCCCTCGAAACAGATGATGGTCGAGCGGCCGGTGAACTTGCGCGCCAGCTTGACGGCATTCTCCACGCTCTCCGCGCCACTGTTGGTGAGGATGGTTTTCTTCGGGAACGTCCCCGGCGTGACTTCGTTCAACAATTCCGCCAGCTCGACGTACGGCTCATAGGTCGCCACCAGCGCGCAGGGATGAATGAAGCGCTCCGCCTGCCGCTGGATCGCGTCGGTCACCGGGCCGGGCGAGTGCCCCACCGCCAGCATGCCGATCCCGCCCGCCAGGTCGATCAGCGTGTTGCCATCCACGTCAAAAACCAGCGCGCCCTCTGCCCGCTCCACCACCACATCAGTGGCCCGCGCCAGACCTGAAGGGACCGCGCCGGCACGCCGCGCCAAAATCTGCTTGGCTCTCGGGCCCGGAATTTCAGTGTTCACTCGAATATAAGACATCGCACGCTCCCTGGATGCGCCCGCCACATCCTGACTCGCGTCTAGAACCAGCAGGACGCTGTAGTTGTCACAAACCGGATCGTTGATGTAATTCGCCAGCAGCGCCCGAGGTTCAAAACCCACCTTCATCTGCATCGACAGCGTGGGATCCTTGATTCGGCCCGACACGACGCCTTCGTAATATTGCTGAGCAGTCATCTGGTGCTTGACCTGGCTGTAGCCGGGAATCATTCCCGCCGTCACCTGGCCCTTCAGCCCCAGCCTCCACACCACCTCCTGCCGCGCCGCGTACAACGCAGTCGCCACGCCTCGCCCCCGGAAATCCGGCCGCACGCTGATATCGGCGCCATACAGCCACGCGCCCTCCGGCTGATGCGAGGTCAGCCAGCCGCCCTGAATGATCTCGGCGAAGGTGTGATCGATATGATTGAAGTCGAAGTCCAGGCGCAGCGTGGTGGTGGCGCCAACCACTGTGTCGCCGTCCAGCGCAACAAACTGGCCGGCATCGAACAGCTCCATGTGCTTGAGATAATGCGCGGCCTTGAAGCGCTCCGCCTCCGCCAGCGTTGGAAACGAAATACGCTGTAGCTCCTCGAGTTGCGCGGCGTGCTCGGGACGGGCGTGTATGATTACCAGGCCGTCACTCCGCTTTCGGTAATACCATCTCACAGGCTCTCCTTAAACACGCGGTTTCGACGGTCGACTCAAACCTTGCGAAAACATGATAGAGTACCATGAACGTCATGCGTCCGGCGCGAGAACACACCAGTCTTGAGTTGACACACTTAGATGCTACGGCACAAGCCGAATTGGTTCGGCGGCACGAGGTCTCGCCTCTTGAACTCGTCGATGCGGCTATTGCCCGCATTGAAAAATTGAATCCGCAATTGAACGCCGTGGTGTGGCAGCGCTTCGACCGGGCACGCGAGGAAGCACGTTCGGATCGCTTGCCTGACGGCCCGTTCCGCGGCGTGCCGTTTCTGACCAAAGATCTCGGCTGCACCACGGCCGGCGAGCCCGATTCCGGCGGCTCGCGGTTTCTCAAGGAAAACGGCTATGTCGCAAGCGTGACCACTGAGTTCGTGCGGCGCATTCACGCCGCCGGTTTCATCAACCTGGGCCGAACCAACTCGCCGGAATTCGGCGCGCTGCCAACCACGGAGCCGCTCGCGTGGGGCCCGACGAGGAATCCCTGGGACGTGACGCGCACCCCGGCCGGCTCCAGCGGTGGCTCCTGCGCCGCCGTCGCATCCGGGATGGTTCCCGTGGCAACTGGCAGCGATGGCGGCGGCTCGATTCGGCTGCCCGCGGCCGCCTGCGGCTTGGTAGGTTTGAAACCCACGCGCGCCCGCATCAGCATGTGGCCCTCTTCGGAATGGGTCACGCCGGTCAGCGTGCAAGGATTTCAGACGCGCACCATTCGCGACCTGGCGGCCTGCATGGATTTCGCCTCCGGAGCGCGGCCGGGCGATCCCATGCCGCCTCCGCCACCGGCTCAGCCTTACACTAACGAGGCCCAAGCCCATCCAGGCAAACTCAAAATCGGCCTCTGGAATCAGCTGCCCCCAAACTTCGATATCGCGCTTGATCCTGAGTGCCGGCGGGCCGTGGAAGAAACCGGAAAGCTGCTCGAATCGCTGGGGCACCACGTGGAACTCGCCCATCCAGCGGTCTTAGACAATCTAAAGACCTCCACCATCTTCAATCGCATTTGGCCCGTCCGGCTGTTAGCGGCCCTGGAATCCTTCGAGCGCAAATTGGGCAAGAAAGCGAGTCCGGACAACCTGGACCCCGATACGTTGTACTGGCTGGATCGCGGCCGAGCCACCAGCGCCGCCGATTACCTGCTGGCGCTCGATGAAATGGACGCCTTCACCCGCGCGTTCGCGAGCTGGTGGCGGGATGGCTTCGACATCTTGGTCTCGCCGGTTACGGGAACCGTCACGCCGAAGCTGGGCGAATTGCACACCGACTCGGCGCACATCAAGAAATTCAACCAATTCTGGCCGTTTACACCGTACTTCAATCTGGCCGGACAGCCGGCCATCAGCCTTCCCTTGCACTGGTCGCCCGAAGGCTTACCGGTCGGCGTTCACTTCGGCGCGGCTTATGGGCGCGAAGATCTACTGATCCGCCTGGCATCCCAACTCGAGCAGGCGCGCCCCTGGAGCGGCCGCATTCCGCCGGTGCACGCGTAGATCGGGACGACTACTTCGCGAGCGCCGGAACCGACGCGCCCTTTATCAGGCCTCGCTCCTGGACCATCTTGAAGGTGTCCTCCAGAGCCAGCGCGAAGCGCTCCAGCATCAAGTCGATTTCCGCTTCGCTGATGATCAGCGGCGGGCAGAACGCAATGGAATCGCCCAGCGCGCGCAGGATCAGGCCATGCTGGTGGGCGCGCTTGTTGAGAAACGCCCCCACGCCCTGCGCCGGATCGAACGGCGCTTTGGTCGTCTTATCGGCCACCAGCTCGATGGCTCCAATCAATCCCGTCCCTCGCACCTCGCCCACCAGGGGATGATCCGCGAACCGCCGCAGCCCGGCCTGCATCCGCGGCGCAACCGCCCGTACGTGCGAAAGAATGTCGCGCTCTTCGTAGATCTTGAGCGTTTCGAGCGCCACCGCCGAAGTAACCGGATGCCCGCTGTAGGTGAACCCGTGGCTGAAGATCCCAATTTTCTCCGATTGCGCAACCAGCGCGTCGTAGATTGGCTCTGAGATCATCAAGGCCGCGATCGGCATATAACCGGAAGACAACGCCTTGGCGCAAGTGATCATGTCCGGATGCATGCCGCAGGTGGTCGATCCCCACATGTTGCCGGTGCGGCAGAATCCGCAGATCACTTCATCGGCAATCAGCATTACATCGTATTTCCGCAAAACAGCTTGGATTTTGTCCCAATATGTCGCAGGAGGAAAAAGCACTCCGCCCGCCCCGATGATCGGTTCGGCGATCATGGCCGCCACGGTGTCAGGACCTTCCTTGAGAATGCGTTGCTCCAGCGAATCGGCCAGACGGGTCGCATATGCTTCCTCGCTTTCGCCCGCGAGGCCGTAGCGGTAATAGTGCGGGCATTCGACGTGGAAGATGTTGGTAATCGGCAGGTCGAAATCGCGATGATTATTGGGAAGGCCCGTCAGGCTTGCGCTGGCCACCGTTACGCCGTGATAGGCCTTGGCGCGGCTTATGATTTTCTTTTTGCGCGGGCGGCCCAGGGCATTGTTGTAATACCAGACCAGCTTTACTACAGTATCGTTCGCTTCCGAGCCCGAGTTTACGAAGAAGACTTTGGACATTGGAACCGGCGCCATGCTCAGCAGCTTTTCCGCCAGCTCAATTCCCACCTCGTGCGCTTTGTGCGCGAAAGTGTGATACGTGGGCAGCCGCAGCATCTGGCGATAGGCGGCCTCCGCCAGCCTGCGCTCTGAAAATCCCAGGCTCACGCACCACAGGCCCGCCAGGCCTTCCAAGTAAGTCTTGCCATCCTGATCGCGAACGAAAACGCCTTCGCCCTCGCTGATCACCAGCGGGCCTTCGGCTTCATGCAGCTTGAGATTCGTATAAGGATGGATGCCGGTCGCGATATCGCGGCGCGCGGAATCCTTGCGATCCGACCCGGGTGCTGGAGTGCCGTTTGGAAGTGTGGGCATAGTTTTCAGACTATCACAAGGAAGCCTCGAAAAGGTTACATAAACCTGAACAAGGTTGCTAGAATTCTCGCTAAGACGCCGCAACGGAGGCGTGCAAATCCGGCGTCGCGTGCTTGTGCAGCCGCTTCCATTTTCTGCGCAACGCTCGATTCCAATACATCAGCAGTCCGGTCACGGTAAGCAGCGGGATCGCCAGGCCCGCCGCGGCCCAGACCAGCTTTACCGCCAACCCCCAGGAGGTACCGAAGTGCAGCGGCACTTGCAGCCAGATCAGCCAGTCGCCCAGGCTCTGATTCACGCCGTAGCGCCAGATCGAAATGTATTCTCCGCTGTAGGGATTGAAGTACACCGTGTCGTCGTATTCGCGCCCCGGGCTGCTGCGCCGCTGCATCAGGATCGCGAGCGGCGCTCTGCGGCTGTACGGAAAGGCGATTCCAGCCAGCTTGGTCCCCGGATCGAGCGCGCGCGCCTGGTCCACTAAGCGATCGAGATCCGGAGCGCTGCCGGGAATCTCCGGCGCTACGATGACTGCCGGGGGCCGGGCCGAAATGATCCTGGAGAATGAATTGACGAATTGAAAAGTCTGGCGCGGCCAGGCGAAGTACATTCCCGTGATCGCCCAAATCGAGACGATCGACAGCGTCCAAAAACCAGCGGCGCTATGCAGATCCCAATTGACTCGCCGCCAGGTTCTTCGGAAATCCACCTTCAGGGCGCGTGGCCAATTCCGGATGCCCGGCCACCAGATCACCAGACCGGTCGCGTTCAGCAAGAGCAGGAGAGCCCCCGCGATGCCGTTCAACAGACGCCCGGTGTGGCCCGATAGCAGAAGGGTTTCATGCAGCTCGCGGACGAAATCCATCCAATTTCTCTCGGCCGGAAACGCGCCGAGGACCTTCCCGCTGTTCGGATCCGACGCCACCCGGATGCGGCCCCGCCCTTCCAGAACAGACACAAACGTAGCGTCGGATTCGCTCGGGGCCGACACGGAAACCAAGTGCCAGCGCGGATACGCTTGCCTTAGATTGTTGACCACGGTCGCGACGTCCGCAGCTGTGCCCGCAACGCGAATGTCCTGCCAGGGCTTCAAACCGGTCAGCCGCCCGATTTCGTCCTGAAACACCAGAATGGAGCCGGTGACGCCGATCACGATCAGGTAGATTGCCAGAACGATTCCCGCCCACAGGTGAATCACGAAATTCCACCGGCGCAGCGCCACTTGCTGCGGCCGGCGAACGAAACTCTGGAAGAAGCCCATGGCGCGGGCCTGCTAGTTGCGCGAGAAGGTTTGCTTGGAATGGAGGGTACGCCCACCTTGCTGCGATTCCGCTTCGCTGGTGAGCGTCTTGCCGTCGGGTGAAATGGTGAGCTTGCCGTCGCTGTCTGGGTGATTCGGCGATTTCAGAAGCATCTTGTATTGCGACGCTCCGCCCGGAGTTATGCGGATGGAGCCTACCTTGTCTCCCTGGGCATTCTTGACGTCGGCTTCGGTGCCATCCAGCTTGACCGTATAGGACATGCTGACGAAGTAAATATTGTTCACCGGAACTGAAAACGCGAACGCAAACTTATCGCCGGCCTGCGTGATCTTGAGGGTCATCGGCTCGGAATTGGCTTCCTGACCGTTGACCTCCTGGTGATCCAGGCGCCACACTCCGACCAGCGGCTCGGCGCCCCAGGCAGCCATCGAAGCCAGCAGAATGGCGCCCGCGGCTAAGACATGTGTAGGTCTCATCTGTCTTATTATCCGCTATGCTTACCCGGACGCCTGCCACCCGAACGCGAGTGGCAGGCCACGGGATCGAGCAGCCTAGAACGTGAGGCGCCCGGTCAACATGATCTGGCGCGGGCCGCCGGCTTCAGCCGCTTGCGGAGCCATGGCATTGATCACTCCGAATGCCGGAACACTGGTGTTCAAGCTGGCCGGAGGTTGGTAGTTGGGGTGATTGGTCAAATTGGCGGCTTGCCCGCCAAGCTCCATGCGAATGCGCTCTGTAATGGCGAAGCTCTTGATAAGCGAGGCCGAAAGAACGAATAGTCCGGGCCCAACGACATCACCTTGCGAAGCGTTGCCGAATCTTCCGATGTTATTTCCGGGGTCGACAAACGCCGCGGGATTGATCCATTGGTCGATGGATTGGCCGGCGTACGGATTCACTCCGGGAACGGTGTCCGCGCGGCCGCCATTGTAGTTGCAGGGGCATAGGTTGTAACCGGTGCCGGATGGATCGGAGTAGGTCGATACCGTCAGGAACGGCCCGCTTTCCCAGGTCCAAATCCCGCTCATCTC
This sequence comes from Terriglobia bacterium, assembly GCA_963768095.1. Classification (GTDB taxonomy): domain Bacteria; phylum Acidobacteriota; class Terriglobia; order Bryobacterales; family Bryobacteraceae; genus Palsa-89. The sequence goes on from CAVYGT010000002.1 coordinate 403,900, forward strand.
CCAGCCGCCAAACAATGCATCCGCGAAGCGGTTGGCGCTGTTCATGAATTTCTTGCCCTTGCCGAAAGGCAGCCTGTACAAGAACGTGGCCAGGAATCGATTACGGCGGTCGAAGGAGACATTGCCGTAGTCCAGACCCGGGTGTTGGGGATCGCTGAGCAACGTGTTGCCGAATTCGTTCACATTGGGCTGGCCCGTGGTACCAGCAGGTGCGCCAGCCGTGTTGGCCAGGTCCCGCGTGTAGGTATAGCTGGCCTCGAGCGTCAGATCGCCACTGCGCTTCTTCACCGATACCGTCCCGGAATTGTAATTGGAGAAGCCCAAACTGGTCTGGTAGGAGATCGCATACATTTGGGGGAACGGTGCGTTGGCGGAGAATGCCGAATAGCCCAGCGTGTTCGGCGGGAGCTGGTTCAAATTAATGTCGGTCGGAAGATTGCTCCCATGGCTGCCGGCGTAACCGGCGCGAACTGCAAAACCATTACCCAGATCGCGCTCCAGGGTGATGTTCCATTCCTGCACATACGGATCTTTGTAGTGAATATCGGTGGCGAGATCGTACCACTGGGTGCCAGGCAGAGCAATATTAGAGGGGAAGGAATAAGGAGCTTGGAGGGTTGGGATTCCGTTGCTGCCGATTGAGTTTGAGAAGCTGGCAAAGTCGCTGGCTTCGACGGACCATCCATCGATGGCCGAAAGAGAAAGCGGCGCTTCGATGAATCTTCCGTAGCCGCCGCGCAGCACCATCTTGTCGCCCAATCGCCAGGCGAATCCGACTCGAGGCGCAAAGTCGGTCTTCTGCGAATATCGCAAGCCGACCGGGATGCCGGCTTGAGCGGCAGTCAAGATTGGCGTCGGCGCAATGGATTGCGCGAAACCTGGGTTGACCAGGCTAAGTGACTGCTGCACCGGAACGACCACCGCTCCCTTCACCAGTTGGCCATCTTGGACACTGGTGTAGGCTGGATCGAAGTTGGCGACGTTATTGTTGTAGTCCTGGAACACAGGATGATACTCGTAACGCAGACCGTAATTGAGAGTAAAAGTAGAGGAAACCTTAAAGTCGTCTTGCACGAAAAACGCGTAATGATTGGCCCAGGAGTTGGTGGTCGGATTCAACACTGTCGAGACGTTGGTTGAATCCGGGTAGCCGAGCATCAGCGCCGCGATAGCAGTCGCCGAGCCGGAGCCGAGCCAGGGATTGCCGTCAGCGTTTTGCGTCTGGCCATTGAAGGTGTAATTACCTAGGCGTGCGTTTAGAAACACGTTGGTGAAAAGAGCATTCAGGTGACGGAAATCTGCTCCGAACTTAAATGTGTGCTTTTGTTTGGTGTAGGTCAGGGTGTCCGTGAACTGTATCGTGCCCTGAGTCGTATTGATGTCGTTGTTAGGGGAGCCTGGAATATTCATGAACCCGGCCAATGTTACCTGCGGGTACGTCGGCGTCGAAATTGGAAGAGCCTCAGGGAAGCCGTTCGGCGGACCGGTGATACCCAGAGCATTGGCGACTTGCTGCGTGGAGAGCGCGAAGCTCGCGTTCTGGCGGAACTTGGTAAACCCTCCGCGGAGTTCGTTCACGATGCTGGGAGAAACAATCCAGTTATAGCCTCCCGTGAGCGCGTTATCGATTTCCGGCTGCGAGGTCTCGCCGACCAATGGAGTACCGGGAGTGTTTGGAAAATTGGGGTAATTGGTTACGCGCCGGTTTTTGTAGGTGTAGCGAATAAAGACCGCATGCTTGCCACCGATATTTTCGTCAATCCGGCCATCAAATTGGGCGCTCATGATGGGAATCTGGAAGGTCGCGAGATAGTTGTTCGCAACGGCGCCGGGCGGTCCATAGTTGGGCAATGGGTAGAAGGTGCTCAACAGCGCCTTCGACCAGGGATTGATCATACCCTGCGGAATAATGTTGCCCGGAAAGCCAGTCAATGCATTGGCTGCGCCGCCGTTCTGAGGCAGCAGGTATTCGGAGAGATCGCCGTTTCGCATGGCCTCGGTGGGTGTACTCAAGATCGCGGTTGTCGCCCTGGGCAGGGAGAGTCTTTCAAAGCTGCCGAAAAAGAACGTTTTGTCGTGTCCGTTGTACACCTTGGGCAGCACCACGGGTCCACCCAAATAGACGCCGTAATCGTTCATCCGAATGAGCGGAGTGACGTGGGCAAAGGTGTCGGCGGCGTTGAAGTCGTTGTTCTCCACGTTCTCGAAAGCTCCGCCATGGACCGTGTTTGTTCCCGATTTGGAGACCGTGGTCACGTCGGCCACGCCACCGTACTCGGCCGGATTCAGATTCTCGCTGATTCGGATTTCTTCGATCGCGTTGAACGAAGGGAACATCTCCGTCATCGGCCCGGCCGTCGAGCCGGGGCCAACGGAGCTGATACCGTCGATGCTGAAGGAGAGCTGGGAGGTAGTTGCTCCCGCGACGCTGATGTTGTTGTTGTTATCGATTTGCACGCCCGGCTGCGTGGTCAAAGTGGAGAACGCGCTGGTGGAGCCGGAAGATCGGCTGCCAATCGCCACCGGCAGATCGGTCAGCTCCAAGCTGCCCTTGGTCTCGCCCACGTTGGAGGTTTCGGTTTGCAGCACCGAGGTGGCCTCCACGGTCACCACCGTCGCCTGGGACGACAGCTTCATGGCGGCGTCGTAACGCTTGGTGTCGCGCGCAGCGATGTCGATGCCAGTAAATTCCATGGTCTGGAACCCGGTAGCGGTGACCTTAAGCTGATACGATCCGATCTCCACGTTGACGAATTGATAATTGCCGGCATCGCCGGTGGTAGTCGTTCGAGTCACGTTGGTTCCCGTGTTGGTCAGATCGACGGTCGCCCGGGGAACCGCGCTGCCCGACGGGTCCGTGACCGTTCCAAGCACAGTTCCGAAAGTAGACTGGCCGTAGCTCGCGAGGCAAAATGTCAGCCAGGCGACTGCCAGCGCGAAATGGAAGCCAAAGCGCGGCCTGCGCCGCTCAGACAAAATCGAACTAGATCCAAACACCATTCGGTTTACTCCTTTTAATTGCGAGGTTCGAACGTCAACGTGGAGGCTCATCAAAGTTTTTGTTAATGCTTATAACTGGGGCTATGTGCTTAAGTGCCTAACCTGCTAAAAAACTTGAGGCTTGCGATAACACCCGCCTGCCCCTGAGCTATTAACACAACCGACATGGGTTGGATAAATGAGGTTAGTATAACCAACCACCGTTGGAGAGTCAATGCAAAAACTACTCAAACCTATTCGAAGTTGTGCAACGTTGCGGCTGGACCCGCCTCTCAATCCAGGCTATACTCCCAAGCAGTGAGGAGGACCCTGCCCATGCGTTACGCCGTTCTCTTTGTTCTTGCCGCTGTCCCGGTGCTGTGCGCGGATTGGAATGCAGCTCAGACCGCCCAGTATATGGATTCGCGCCAGAAGGAGTGGCTGAACTGGCCGCCGGCCATGCATTCCGGCGTGGCCTGCGTTTCCTGCCACACTGGATTGCCCTATCTGGTCGCGCGCCCGGCCCTGCGCCAGTCGCTCGGCGAAAAATCCGGTCCCACGCTCTATGAACGGCTGCTGGTGGATAGCATGCGCGCGACGGTCACCCGCACCGACGCTAACGATCTGTTCGGCGGGCTTAAAGGCCTCATACTCGACCAGGTGTATGGCGCGCAAGTGATCGTTGGATCATTGGTGATCGCCATGGACGACGCGCCGCACGGCAAGCTCAGTCCGGAGGGCGAGAGGGCCTTCGAGCGCATGTGGTCGATCCAACTGAAAACCGGTGCGGACAAGGGCGCGTGGCTTTGGTCCGATTTCGACCTGGACCCTTGGGAGACCAAAGACGCCGCCTTCTACGGCGCGGCATTGGCGGCGTTGGCTACGGGTCTGGCGCCGGCGGACTACCAGTCGCGCCCCGACATTCGCGAGAACCTTGCGGCCATGACGGAATATCTCCGAGCAGGCCAGAAGACCCAGCCGCTGCATAACCGGCTGTTCCTGTTGTGGGCTTCATCCAAGCTGCACGATCTGTTGCCGGAGTCAACCAAGCAAGAAATCCTGAGCGATCTGTGGCATCAGCAGCAGGCCGACGGCGGCTGGACCATCCAGTCCTTCGGCCCGTGGAAGAAGCGCGATGCCGCGCCGCCTTCTGTAGGCTCGAACAGCTACGCGACCGCGTTAGCGGCCTACACTGTCGAGCAGGCGGGCGTATCGCCTTCGCAATCCGGCCTGTCACGCGCAATAGCGTGGCTGAAAACCCACCAAAACCAGCAAGGTTATTGGCCGGCCGACTCGATGAACCACAAACATGAGACGGGCACGGTTCCCGAGAAATTCATGAGCGACGCCGCCACGGGCTATGCCACCGCAGCATTACTCGCCGCACGGAACGAGAGCGCGAGAACAACCGCGTCCCGAGCCAAGCCGCGCAACTAATCTACGGCAGAACGACGATCCCGGCGTACGTGACGTCGTTGTTCAGATCCCAGGTCTTTTCGTACTTCAGCGTCGCGGCGTCGTAAACTTCAATATCGAATCCCGCGCCGTAGATGTACAGCTTCTGGCCGTTGGTGGAAATGCCCAGCGTGAATCGCGTGCGGCAGGGAACCTCGGCCCGGTTGGCGATCCGGTCGGTGGTCAAATCGAAGCGCCAGAATTCGCAGCGCTTGGTTCCATGCATCCCGCTCGCCACCACCGTGTAGGCCCATTTCTTGTCCGGCGTTACCTCGATGCCCGCCATGCCGGGCGGCGCCGGGCCAATCGGGCTGAAATCCATGCGCCTGGTGTCGAGATCGAATCGCGCCAGCCCAAACACGCGGTTGTGCACGATCGGATCCGACGACACGAACAGCGCCGTGTGCTCACCGGGTGAGTTGATTAAGTCCAGGTCGCCGCCGAAGTGCACATTCTCCATACCGGGCGCGTCCGGCCGCGAAAGGTCGATGTGATCCACCACTTTGAAATCGCGAAGCGTCCAGAATGCTGATCTTGTCGGCAAACTGGTACAGATACTTGCCGTCGGGGGAAACGTCCATCTGGCCTGCGCCGAAGTCACCCTCATTCTGAGGCATTTCCTCTTTGGGGATGTCCACCGTCTTGACGATTTTCTGCTGCGCCAGATCGATCAGCGTGTATTTCGGCTGGCCGACTTCGAAATGATCCGGAAACTTCGTGATCTCTTTCGTCACGGTGTAAAACAGCTTGCCTTGCGGATCCGCCGCGCCGGTGAACATCCGGAATTGCTTGGTCGGCGTGTTCAGCTCAAAATGATTCGTCACTTTGCGCGTCGCAACGTCGATCACTTCGATCCCGTTATGGTCGATGGTGGTTACGTAGATGGTCTTGTGATCGCCGGACAACCGGATCCCCATGGGCGTTCCGGTAGTCAGCGGAATGCGATCGACGATCTGGCCCTTGCCTTCGTCAAACACCAGAACGGAATTCGGATAAGCCGGCAGATACAGCGTGCCGGCGCACGCCAAAGCGGAAAACGTCGCGCTAAGCGCGGCTAAGAGCGATATTCTTTGCATAGCTTTTTACGGAAACACTAGATCGAGCTTCTGCCAGTCCTTGGTAGCCACGGCGCACTTGCTGTTCCAGTCCGGCGCATTGTTGAGGTGATCGGGAACCTGCGCCGGCCAGTAGCAACTGACAAAGCAGTCGTAGATGTCGCGCTCAACCGGTTGGCACAACCCGGCCGTGCCACCCGCGGCGTCCACTTCCCAGCCCGGCGTGAACATCAACGCGCACCCCATGGGAACGTGCGGGCGCTGCGCCTGGTTTCCTCCGGGCGGGTTCTGCAAGGCCGCTACGTCCTCAGTGCGGGACGCGACGTGATCGTCGATGCGCGCGGCTTTCTGGTTTAACGGTCGCATGTGTCTCATTGCACTGCCTTCCTTTCAGCAAACTGTCGTAAAAATGCGGGATTCTTGGCGGCAATCGCGCCATAAATTTCAAGACAGGTGTTGGTCCAGTCGCGGATCCAATCGCAATAGTGCAGATTGGGATGGCCGGTGTCGCCGTAGCGCACGTACGCTTCGTGATGACAGCCGCCGGCGCACAACGGCCGGGCCCAGCAGGTGTGGCAATCGTACTTGGAATCGATGTGGCCGCGGCGCAGGAAATCGGCTTGCTTCTCGCGATCGATGCCCTTGCTGATGTGGCCCAAGCGCGTGGACATCGGAATCGACAAACCGGTGGCAGGGCGCGATGTCTCCCGAAGGCCCAACGCCCAGCAATCCCAGACCGGCTCCGCAAGGATGCGACTTGTTGACCCCCTGGCACAGCTCGGCCAGCGTGTCGCTCACATTGGAGAACCCGTGCGCTTCCCCGCGCAGCGCGTACTGCAGATACTCGTCGGCCAGCGCGTGGAACTGTTCCAGCACGCCGTCCATGCCCTTCGCGCCGATGGTGTAAAGCTGATCGGGCGAAGCAGTGACCGGCGCGAAACCAACCTCGTGGAAACCGAGATCCTGCTTGAGATGCCGGAAAATCTTGATTACGTCGGACACGCCCGCGGTCAGCGTGACGCGCGCCGTAATGGGTCGCGTGCGGTGGTTCTGAATCAGCGCCCGCACTCTGGGCTCGATGATGTCGTAACTGCCGCGTCCGTTCGCGAAAACGCGCAGCCGGTCGTGCATTTCCTTGGGCCCATCCATGCTCACGGTGACGCCGATGCGATTCTCCGAAAGAAACTCGATGATCGCCGGCGTGAGCAGCGTGGCGTTGGTGGTCAGGCTGAAATCGACGTTGCGCTTCTGCTCCTTGGCCCGTTCGCTCGCGTAGCCGACCACTTGCTTCAGCAGCGGGAAATTCATGAGCGTCTCGCCGCCGAAGAACGTAATGTGAATCGACCGTCGATCGCCTGATTCAGCCAGCAAGAAGTCCACCGACGTCTTGGCCGTCTCCAGGTCCATGAATTTCGGCTTGCCTTCCGGCGTCGCCACTTTGTCTGCGCCGAATTCGTAGCAGTATTGGCACGCCAGGTTGCACTGGTTGGTGAGATTCATCACCAGCGTCTGAATGGGAAATGCTTCTGGAAGGGCCTGCGGCTTTTCCGGCGCGGAATCCTCCGCCAGAATTACATTGGCGTGATACATTTCCGAGACTAACTCTTCGGCCGCTTCCACACCCAGCGCTTGTAGCCGTTCGATTAGCTGTTGATGCGGGAGCGGTGCGGGAGTCAGGGAGTCGATCAGCTTCCCGACTTCTCTGTCCACGACGAAAATCGCGCCCGCCGGTACCAGATACAAAAACTGCGCGCCCTCCGCCTGGAAGCGATGAAACTCGCCCAGATGATAGTTGCGCGCAACGGCGTCGATTGCTACACCGGCCGTGCTCATTGTCCCACCTCCGGCTGATCCCACTGCATGTACGCCGGGACCGTCACCACCAGATACGATTTACCCTGCAAAGGCTTGCCGTCTTTGTCCTTCTCGTTCTTGGCCGTGGCGACCACCCAGACATCGCCGTAGTTGTTGCGGCTGAACTTGCGTTGCGGATTCGGGCCGTCCGAAGATGGCGTGAACATCCCGCTGTCGCTGAGCGATCCAACGAATTCCCGGTCATCGTCGCCATACATCGAGTAAAATTCTTCCACCGACCAGGACACGTCGATGGGTCCCAGATCGACATCGTCAGCGGTGTGCGGCTTGCCATCCGCGCCGCGATTATAAGCCACCACGTCGAACTGTTGATAGCCCTTGGGATGCACCGTGCTGCCCAGCCGCGCCAGCGCCGTGTCGGGAACCACCATCAGGTAATCGATGTGATCGTAAACCGCAATCGCATCCGGCAGCACCGCGCGCCGGAAGGCAATATCGCGCTTGCCCGATATTGCGTTGGCCGCCACGTCAACTTCCGCCACGATTTCCGTAGCGGTATGCGAAACAACGCGGCGCACTGTGACGCCCGCTCCGAAGTCCAGATCCGCAGCCTCTACTTGCGCCGGCAAGCTCGCGGCGATCAAACGCACGCGATTCCCCTGCGAACCGGTCTTCAACGCCGAACGGTCCACGCCAATCACGGTGGGGTCCGCCGAGGGCCGCCGCAATTTTACGTCAAAGCCGAATTCCTGATATTGGCCCCAGAACCAGCGCCCTTCTGCGTTGGACTGATCCGGCGAAAACCATAGCACTTCGCGCATCTCGCTTCCCAGATCATTCGGAGCCGGGTTCGCCGCGGGCGTTCCCTTGGACCGGCCGCGCCACGCATATCCTGCGTACACCACACTGTGACCCGTCCGCGTAAGGGTGGATCCATCCTTCATGGACTTCAATGTCACGCGCGTCGTGAACTCATCCTCGGCGCCCGAGGCCTGCACTTCCATGTCGCCGAAATATTTCCCCTTGCCCAGGATGTTAGCGGAAACCAGCCACCGGCCGGTCAGCTTCGGCGCGCGCATGCGAGCCCGCCAGGCGGCCCATTCGGGAGTATGCAAGGGCGCGGTCTTGCTGAAATACGCCACCGCCTCGTCCACCGGAAGCGGCGCGCCGGGTTCGCGGTGATGGCGCTCTTCGTCGAATCCACCGGCATTCATACCCAAGCGGAACGCTTCATCGGCCTGTGGATACAGCGCTACATGCAAATTCTCGAGGTACTTCCAGTCCTCCGCCGAGCGCCGCCACGACAGCGGGCGCGCCATGGGATGGCAATACGTGCACGCGCCCCGCACGTTGTCGGTAGGAATGTTGGTCTCGTCTTGAATGCGGTGCTCGGCGTAATACATCACCGGCTTGGCTTCTTCCGGCGCCAGTCCATGATCGGTGGCGAGATATTTCAGAATCGCCCGCGCCTCATCCGGGGCCACGCGTAAACCGTTCAAGCGGCCCATGCGCTTGATGGCCTCTTCCCAGCCTTCCGGCGTCGCTCGTTCCCAGGAAATGCGAGTCATGTTGCCGTTTGCGTCCCGCGCATGGCAGCCGCCGCACTTTGAGATCACCAGTTGATTGGTGACCGGAATACCCTGCTCGGGTGCAGGCTTGGCCGCGTCCGCGGACGCTGGCCCGTTTTGGGTCTGCGCGATGAGAGGAAGCGCCAGAAGAGACGCAAGCAGGAGTTTCATAACCTTATCCGAATATCATACACTTTCCGCCTGTCCGCGAAAAGCTTTCTTTGCGGACGCTCTCGGGGATTCGAAGCTTCACCGCTCGGCACTGATTGGCGGAAGCCGCTTCTTCCCTAACAGTTCCTGCTCGGTTTGCTCGATACCGATCTTGGCGTAATCGTTGAAGAAGCCCCACTTGCCGTAACTCGATTGCAACCCAGGCATGATCGCGTCCGCCAGCGCGGCGCCCGATTTCCCCGCCCCTTGCTCGCGGCGCACTCCGGCCCGCAGATCCGCCAGGTACTTTCGGAAAATCAGAACGTCTTGACCGTTGGCCACGTCACCATGTCCCGGAACCCAAGTGGATGCGCCGTAATCTTTTTGCATCGCATCCAGCGATTCGACCCAAGCTCCAGTGGAGGCGTCGATCAAATTCGGGACATGCTGCTTCCATAGCATGTCTCCGCAAAACACCACCTGCGCATCCGGAACCGAGACCACGGAATCGCCGCCCGTGTGTCCCGGATAATAGCGGACATTGATCCTGCGCGACCCCAAATAGATGTCGACGTGGCTGTCGTACACCAGCGACGGCAACGGAAGCGATTGCACTCGCGCTTTTTTCTCCGGCGTCACCGGCGGATCCAGCATCTTGATGTTCTCGGTTCGCATCCACGCCCGCACGTTGCGGTGCGCCACGATGGTTGCCCCCGCCGCGGCAAACACGTCGTTGCCGTTCACGTGATCCAGGTGATAATGCGTGTTGACGACAAACCGCACCGGTAAAGGCGTGAGTTTCCGGATCTCGCCGAGCAGCGCCCGCGCGGGCCGAGGATCTTGAAATGTGTCGATCACCGCGACGCCATCGTCGCCGATCACGAATCCCGCGTTGCCCCCGGCCAACCCTGCATCGTTCACGATCGCGGCCCAAACGCCCTTGCCGACTTGCTGCAAACGAAAATCGGGACCCGCGGCCGCGAGCGGCCAAACCACAAACACCAAAAGCAGTGCGCCGAAGCGGCTCGTCATCTTGCCAAGCTAGCACACTAGCGAGATCGGAGTTGGCGAGGTTAAGATTTCGAGGGGAAGTGCGGACACACCACAACACCCGCACCGATAGAGGCGCCGGCGGTTCTTTTGTCCAGCAGGATCGTGGCGCAAAGAGGATCTGCGCCACGCCTGCTGCTCTTCGATCCGTCCTTACTTTACGCTGGCGACTGTAATCGTGTCGCCGTCGACCTTACCGGTCACGGTGACCTTTTGACCCGCCTTGTCCACCACTTTGGCTTGATCGGCAAACTTGTATACTTTGCCTTCCTCGGTCACGAGCACGGCCGGGCTGCCCTTCTTGATGCAGCTTTCCGCGCACTGAACGTTGCCTCTCATGGCGGGCTTATCGGCACAGGCCTGATCGATGATGTAGCCAGTAACGTTGGCTCCCATCGCGCAGGCAGCCGTCAATGCGAAGCTAGCTAGTACCTTTTTCATGATTTGCCTCCCTTGGCGCTGGGACCATTAGGACCCAGGTGCGTTGAGTGTATCGCGTCCGGGCGGGCAAATGCAACCTACGGAGTTAGGAAGATTTTAGCGTCGGGTTGGAACTACCTATTTACCCTGCCTGCGCCACCGGCTCCTGATCGGGCACTCCCCGCGCTGCCGGCAGCAAATAGTTGGACGGCCGCTCTGGCTCCGGCGAATCGCCTTCCGTGAAGTCCACTCCCTTGGCGGTGATCGAGTAGCGCGCGTTGTCGCTGCGTGTGATCAGGCCGTTTTCCTTCAAGTACCACAGGCTGAATTCCAGATGCTCGCGCGGACAACCCAGCAGATCTTCCAGTTCATGCAGCGTCATGGAAGGCGCTGCCGGCTGGTTGCGCCGTGAGGTGTATAAAAGGTCCAGAATTCCCCGCCGCTTGGCCTTCTCGGCAGCCTTCCCGGTCACCGCCTCGTGCTGATCGAAAATCTGCCAGCGCAACTGCTGGTTGGATTGAAAATTCACATCGTAGGCGGCGCGCTTTTCCGGATCGCTCAGCACACTGTAGGCCTCGGTGATCGCGCGGAAGGCGGTCTCGTTGCCGGTAGTGACGTTGTCGGGATGGTAGCGCTGGGCCAGGATCCGGTACACGCGATGAATCATTTCCGGATCCGCTTTGTTGCTGATTTGCAGAATCTCGTAGTAGTCCGGCACCGTCTCGTCGAGTTCGCCGGCCGACTCGCGTTTTTCCTCATAAGCCAGCCCGGCCTGATAACCCTCCGAAGTGGACGAGCAGTGCACCACCCGTGCTTTGACCTGCCCCGCGACACCCGGCAGACCTTTTATTACGATGACTTCTTCTTCTCGTAGCTTGAACGGAAGGACGACACCCAATCCGTCATCGCTCATGTCCGCGATCCGGGCCCGCACCTCGCCCGACCGCCCCGGGACGTTCTGCAGCATGACCCATTTGGGCTCGATGCCGCGTGTCTGCGATTGGCGCGTTCTTCGGCGGCGCTCCGTAACTTGTGACATTAGACCTATCCTCAAGTGTTATCGGCGGTTCAGCGTTAGAATCTTAGGCTGGTACCCTTAGATGCCTCCTCCTATCCCAGACGAGCAACTCCAGCGAATCCAACCAGTCGTGAACGCCCTTTTGGCCGATCTGCGCCAGCGAACTCAGACACTTACCCCAGAAGTCGACTTGGCTCTTCAATACCAGCCCGAGGCCGGCTCGTGACCATTCGCGAGGCTGCCGCCGCCCTGCGCTCCCGCAAAGTATCCTGCCTGGAGCTGACCAATCGCTGCCTGGACCAGATCGCCAAGCTCAATCCGCGCCTGAACGCCTTTCTCACCATCACCGAGGAAGCGGCCAGGAAACGCGCGTCCGAACTCGATCGCGATCTCGCCAACGGCATCGATCACGGCCCGCTGCATGGCATCCCCATCGCCCACAAGGACCTGATTTGGACCCGCGGTGTCCGCACCACCTCGGGCTCCAAACTGTTCGCCGATTTCGTGCCCGCTTCCGACGCGCCCGTCGTGGAAAAGCTGAACCAAGCCGGGGCAGTGCTGCTCGGCAAAACCGGTCTGCATGAGATCGCCTACGGAGTCACGTCCGAGAATCCTCACTTCGGCGTCATTCGAAATCCGCGCGATCTGGAGCGCTCGCCCGGCGGATCCAGCGGAGGCTCAGGGGCCGCAGTGGCCGCTGACATGGCATTCATGGCCACCGGCACCGACACCGGCGGCTCCATCCGTATTCCTGCCTCCTTCTGCGGCGTGGTCGGACTCAAGCCCACCTACGGCGCGGTGGATCGTAGCGGCATCCAGCCACTCGGCTTCTCTCTGGACCACGTCGGCCCGCTCGCCAGAACAGTCGCTGACGCCGGCCTCACCTACCACGTCATGGCGCAGCCTCCGCACGCCCGCCCCGCCCCGCCCAGTATCCAGAGCATACGCATCGGACTGCCGGAGAACTTCTATCTTTCCGGCGTTGACCCAGAGGTGAAGCAGGCCGTCCAGAGCGCCGCACGCGTTGCCGAACAATTGGGCGCGCGCGTGTCCCATGTTCGCGTTCCGGATGTCGAGGCGCTGAACGCCGCGGGCCGAGTGATCCTGCTGGCCGAGGCCTCAGCGCTCTATGAGCCGTATTGGGGACGCCGCGAGGACTTCGGCGCCGATGTGCTGGCCTTGCTCGACCAGGGCCGCTTGGTCCCCGCCACCGACTACGTCAACGCGCAACGCCTGCGCCGCGCCTTGTTGAAAGATTTCCACGCGCTCTTCGCCTCCATCGATTGCCTGTTCACGCCCACCACCCCCATCACCGCGCCGCGCATCGGCCAGAAGCAGGTGGAGCTCGACGGCCAGATGGTCGATACCCGGCTCGCCACTACGCGCTTCGTGCGCGGGTTCAACGTGCTCGGCTTCCCCGCCCTGTCACTGCCCTGCGGCACATCGACCGCGGGCCTGCCTATCGGCTTACAGATGATCGCCCGCCCTTACGAGGAAGCTTTGCTGCTCTCGCTCGGTGAGGCAATGGAGCCGCGGTTCACTTCCCCACCGCCGATGTGATAGATTTGCGGCATGACACCCGACCAAGCCGAGTTTCTCCTCAACGAGGTTTATCTTCCGCAGCTCCACAACGAACGCAAAACCACGCGCCGCGTGATCGAAGCCATTCCGGCGGACAAGTCCGGCTATCGCCCCGATCCCAAATCGCATACAGCTCTTGAACTGGCCTGGCACTTGGCCTCCGCCGAATGCTTCTTCCTCAACAGCGTCGCGGCCGGCAAATTTGAACCGGGCGGCTCCATGCCCGAGAGCATCAAGACTTCGGCCGACGTGCTGAAGTGGTACGACGAAAATAGCGCCAAGGCCACCGCGGCCGTTAGCGGCTTGAAAGGCGACGCCCTCACCCAGAACATCGACTTCCGTGGGGTCTTCAACTTCCCGGCCATCGCCTACCTAGGCCTGATGAACAATCACGCCATTCATCATCGCGGTCAACTGGCCACCTATCTCCGCCCGATGGGCGCTAAAGTGCCGCGAATTTACGGCGGCAGCGCCGACGAGCCCATGGAGCTTCCCGCCACTGCGAAATCGTAATCCGTGGCGCACGTATTCGTGCGTGCCGCGCCGGCTGACTAAACGCAGCCTGCCGAACTGCGTGCGCTACACTGGCATTTGGCCGCCTCCAGCAAGCCCGCGTCCCCTCGCGCCGAGCCCGTCCCGCTCGCCAAACGCGTGGCGGCAGCCGCAAACCATCCCGCCCTTAGCGGCGCTCTGCCATGGTTCGTTCGCGAAAAGCAATGGATCAACGAACAGCATCTGCAACTGTGCCGCATCCCCGCACCCACGTTCTTTGAACAACGCCGCGCCGAGTGGATGCTGGAACAGTTCCGCTCGCTGGGCTGCATCGCGCGCATCGATCGCGGCGGCAACGTCATCGCCCATCCCGTAGAAAACCGCGAGGGTCCCTACATCGCCCTCACCGCCCATCTCGACACGGTGCTGGCGCCCCGCAGCGACGAGGAAATCTTTGTCGCCCCCGACGGACGCCTGCATGGCCCGGGCGTCTCCGATAATGGCTCCGGCCTGGCCTCCTTACTCGCTATCGCGCGCGTCATCTCCAGTTCCACCGAACTCGCGGAAATCTTCCACCGCCTGGTCTTCATCGCCAACGTAGGCGAAGAAGGCGAAGGCAATCTTAACGGCATGCGCTACTTGTGCCGTCAATCCAGCACCGGCGGGAAGATTCAATCCTTTGTAATTCTGGACGGCCCCAATAACGACCACATCACTTCCCAGGCCCTGGCCAGCCGGCGTTTCGACATCACCGTCACCGGTCCTGGCGGCCATAGCTGGAGCGACTACGGCATCGCCAATCCGGTGCATGCGGTCGCGCGAGCCATCGCCAACTTCACCGAACATCGCTTGCCGGCCAACAGCGGCCCTCGCTCTTCCTGCAATTTCGGCATCATCGAAGGCGGCTCCAGCATCAACTCGATTCCCACTCAGGCGCGCACCAAGGTGGACGTGCGCTCAGAAAGCGCGGTCAAGCTGGACGAGATCGCCAACCTGCTGACCGGCTCGGTGGAGCGGGCGCTGGAAGTCGAAAATCAGCGCGCCAGCGGCGGCAAGGTGACCGCCAAGATTAAGGAGATCGGAACCAGGCCCGGCGGCGCGCTCTCCGATGACGCGCCCATTCTGCAATACGTCCGGGCCGTGGACGCGTACTTGGGCATTCGTTCTCACCTGGACTGCGCCTCTACCGACGCGAACATTCCACTCTCCATGGGTCTGGCCGCCATTTCCATCGGCGCCGGCGGACAAGGCGGCGGCGCGCACACACCCCGCGAGTGGTTCCATCCCGAAGGCCGCGAATTGGGCCTGAAACGCATCCTGCTGACGCTGTTCCTGCTGGCCGCCGAACCGCCCGCCGGCCCCGAATTATCCCAACTGGCCGGCCACCTCTCCCGGAACGGAGGATGACCGAGCGCAAGCCGCCCGGCTGGATGGTCGACCTTAGCCTGGTCGGCATCGCCATGATCTGGGGCGCGACCTTCGTTCTGGTGAAGCGCGCGCTCGCTGACGTCTCCACGCTCCTCTTCCTGGCCCTGCGTTTCGCCACCGCCACGGCCGCCTTGGCTTTCGTCTTCCGCAAACAATTACGCTCGTCCCATTTCAAACCCGCCCTGCGCGGAGGCGTGATCGCCGGCGCCTGCTTGTTCTTAGGCTATGTACTGCAAACCTTCGGCCTCAAGTACACCTCAGCCTCCAAAACCGGCTTCATCACCGGCCTGTACATTCCGCTGGTACCTCTATTCAGCAGCCTGCTGTACCGCCGCATTCCTCAATTAGCCGAGCTGGCCGGCGTAGCCACCGCGTTCGTGGGCTTGACTCTGATGACCATTGAGCGCGACGTGTTGAGCCTCAGCCGCGGCGACCTGCTGGTGATGGGCTGCGCCGTGGCCTATGCGTTTCACATCCTGCTCCTCGGCCGTTTCGCCCAGTCGTCTAACGCGGGCGTGCTGGCCGTGATGCAGATCGCAACCGCCGCCGTGCTCAGCTCCGCCACGTTCTGGTGGGCCGAGCCGATTCGCATCCGTTGGTCGCGCGACCTGTGGATCGCCCTCGCCGTCACCAGCCTGCTCGCCACCGCGCTGGCTTTCGCGGTGCAAACCTGGGCGCAGCGCTGGTCCAGCCCGACGCGCACCGCGCTGATCTTTTCCACGGAGCCCGTATTCGCCTGGGTGACATCCTTCGCATTAGCCGGAGAACTGTTATCCCGCCGCGCAACCATCGGAGCAGTTCTCATTCTCGCCGGCATTTTGATGGTAGAGCTGAAGCCCCTGCGGATTCGCGCGTCGACAGAAAAGAGCTGAATCATAAAGCGCAAGCTTCGGCCCGCGATGCCTGGGCTGAAGCCCTGCCGCTCGCCGCGCCCGCAGCCCAAGCCCGTCAGGAGCTATGATCGAAGCAGAATCCATGACCTCGCGGGAAGAGCTGCATAAAATCATCGACTCGCTGGCCGACGATCAGATCGCCGAAGTGCGGCGGTACATCGAGGAACTGCGCGGCGAGGAGCCGCTCAGCGAAGCAACCCTGGCGGCGATCCGCGAAGGCCTCGATGACATCGAACACGGCCGCGTGATGGATGTCGAGGAATACCGGCGCACGCGCGGCCTGTGAAATACGCCCGGAAGCTGTCCGCACGCGCGGTCAAGGACCTGGAGGCGCTCGACGACAAAACGAAGAAGCGCATGCTCGACCGTGTCGCGGAAGTCGCCGATGCACCGTTCGATCCGAAGCTCTCGATCAAGCTGACCAACCAGGGTGGCTTGCGGCGATCGCGCGTGGCGGGGTGGCGGATCATCTTCCTGGTCGACGACAAAGCCAAGCAACTGACGGTTGTGACCATCGAACGGCGCGGGCAGGTATACAAGCGCATGTAGAAAACCAGCGCTCCCCGGGGAACCGGCCCTTTCTTAAATTCCTGCGACCACCCCATCGGAAACCGGGTATATTAGTTATAGTTAGTCGGCCCGAGCGTCCAGAAAGGCGAACAACAGAACATGCGGTGGTACAAGGTAATGCGGCAGCAGAAATTGCTGTCTTTGAGTCTCCTGCTCATCACGCTCTCCATCGGAATCGTGATCGGCACGCTCATCAACACCGGCGTCCATGCAGCCCGAGGCCAAGGCGGCGCCTCGCCCGACGCTACCCCGCTGGTGGTTCCCAATCCGGTCAAGCTCGGCAACGAATTCAGCGCGCTCGCCAAGAAGCTGGAACCCTCCGTGGTCTACATCACGGCCGACTACACCGAGCATGCCGCCGCCGACAACCCGCACCGCGGCCGCGGCAATGCGCAACCGGACCCCGGCGATGGCGACGACAACGGCAACGATTTGCTGAAGAAATTCTTCCGCAATGGCCCCTTCGGCAGCGATGCGCCCCCGCGCTCCTTCCGCCAGGAACAGTCCGGCACCGGCTTTATCGTCGACAAGAACGGCTACATCATCACCAATCACCACGTGATCGCCAAGGTCGACCACATCAAAGTGAAGCTGCACACCGACGACACCGAATATCGCGCGCGCGTGGTCGGCATCGATCCGGAAACCGATCTGGCCGTGCTCAAGATCGATCCGAAGGGCCCGCTAACCCCCGTCTCGATCGGCAATTCCGACGCAGTCCAGGTGGGCGACTGGGCGGTTGCCATCGGCTCGCCGTTCGGCTTGGAAGCTTCCGTTACGGCCGGAATCGTCAGCGCCCTGGGCCGCGACATCGGCGGCCAATTGCAGCTCCAGCGCTTCATTCAAACCGACGCGGCCATCAATCCCGGCAATAGCGGCGGGCCGCTGCTGGATATCCGCGGCGAAGTGATCGGCGTCAACACCATGATCGCCACCCAGAGCGGCGGCTATCAGGGCATCGGGTTCGCGCTGCCCATCAACATGGTGGCGCGCGTTTATAACGACATTATTAAGACCGGCAAAGTCACGCGCGGTTCCATCGGCGTGAGCTGGTCCAAGAACGACAAGCCGGATCTTTTCAAAGCCCTGGGCACCAATCAGGGTGTGCTGGTAGGCGCCGTCCAGAAGGGCGGGCCATCCGAGAAAGCCGGCGTTAAGCCCGAAGACATCATCATTGCGATGAACGGAAAGCCGGTCAAGGACGGCGATGACCTGGTGGCCCGCGTCGCTGACACCCCCATAGGCACGCCCGTTACCCTCACGGTCGATCGCGACGGTAAGAAGATGGAATTCAAAGTCACCATCCAGGACCGCGCCGAGGTCTTCAAAGAGCTGCCTCAATTCGCCGAATTACAGCAGCAGCAACCTGCCGCCGAGGAGCCCAAGCCCGAAGAAGCTCAATATAAGTTCGGCATCAAGCTCCACTCGCTCACCGATGCCGAAAGAACCAACATGGGTATCGAGGGCAAAGGCGGCTTAGTGGTTCGCAGCGTCGATGAAGGCTCTTTCGCCGAAGACATGGGTCTCGTGGAAAAGGACGTGATCCTGGCCATCAATCGTCAGCCGGTCGCGAGCGTTGATGACGTGATCCGCATCCAGTCTTCGCTCAAGCCAGGCGACGCCGTCGCATTCCGCATCATGCGCCCCACGCCGGGCGCCCGCGGCGGTGCTCCCGAATGGACCACCTTGTTCGTCTCGGGCACGCTGCCGCCTCGCTAAATCCGCGGCCTGCTATTTCCAGTTCAGCAAGCGCGACGTAAGCCTCCGGCTGCGGTCGCGCGCCTTGCGGTTGTTGTTGATCCGCAATGTGCTGAGCAGCACAAATACCAGCAAGGCCAGCATGCCGACCACCGAGCAAATGTCTGCGGTCAGAGAAGTCATTCAGCCAACCATCGGCCCATCATAACCAGGACCACAGCCCGCTAAGTCTGTAAACAGCGTTGAATTGTCGCTTATTTTCAGGGAGCATACACTAGAAGCCGATCCATTGAACCAGCCCTTAGTACTCAAGCCTTCCCGGTACCGTTCCAGCCCTGACACCTGGTGACAAACACCTGAAACTACTCCGCACCAGCACGATCAAACAGACACGATGAAACACGATCAACCGTTTCTAACCGACGTCGAAACCCTGCGTGCCAGAGCCCGCGCCCACATCGACCAAGGCGCCGTAACCCCGGCCTACCAGGGCGATGTGAACCAAACCATCGATGTGCTTCAGGCCGTGCTGGCAACCGAAATCGTCTGTGTGCTCCGTTACACTATGAACGCCGTCTGCGCCACGGGTCTGGCGAGCGAGAGCGTCAAGGACGAGTTCGAGCAGCACGCTAAGGAAGAGCAGGGGCACATGCGGGCCGTGGCCGAACGCATCAACCAACTGGGCGGAACGCCCAACTTCAACCCGGAAGGCTTGGCGACGCGGGCCGCCTCACAATACTCCGAGGGATCCAATCTGGTGGAGATGATTCAAGAAAACCTGGTGGCCGAGCGCATCGCCTGCGAGCACTATCGCGAGCTGATCCGTTTCTTTGCCGACAAAGACCCAACCACGCGCGTCATGATGGAAGGCATCTTGACCAACGAAGAGGAACACGCCAACGACATGCTCGACCTGCTGCGCGCCCACGACGGCCACGTCAATGAAGCGTCCATGGCAGCGCACGCCGACGGCGGCAAGCACAGACGGCAGTAGCACTGAGCTCATCCCCGCCCGGCCGATGTATACTCGGACATCGGCCAATGATTGGACTGCAGGATCTGCCGCGAGTTATCACCGCCATCGGCGGATTGGGCACCGCTGCGTTCGGTTTAGTCGAGGCAACCAAGGTTTTCTGGCGGTGGAGTAAACCACATCGGTTTTAAAGGAATCAGGACGGCTGTTACGCCGCTGATGCCTCCCGGAACTGCGCTCTCGCAGCAGAAAATGCTGGCTACCCTCGAAGCCAATTGGTTCAATGGGACGGATCTGGGAAGCCAGAAGGCGATCGCCAAATCCCTGATCAAACTCAACCTGAATGCCGCCAACGCTCCCACAGTCGCGGCCGCAACCGGCGTGGACCCCACCGTTCTCACCGCGGTCGCCACCAGCATCGCTGCGGGAACTTCACTTACTCCGCCCCAGTCCGACGTCTACGCCCGCTTCGATCTCATCGTCACCGCGCTGCTCGACGAGGCCTACCAGCGCAGCGACCAGGTCTACCGCAATGGGACCAAAGCCTGGGCCATGCTGTTCTCGATTTTGCTCGCACTTGGCGGTGGATTTGTTCTGCATAACGGAAACCCGTGGAATCTCGATGATGCGGTTGAGATCTTGGTGGTCGGGCTCTTGGCCACGCCCCTCGCGCCCATCGCCAAGGACCTTTCCACCGCGCTCGCAACCGCGGTGAACACGCTGCAGCTGGTGAAAAAGTAGGACGACAAATGCCGCGCTTCCTGGATGTCCGCCTCTCGTCCACCGGCGGCGATCTGGCGGCCTCCGTAGCCATCAACCAGGGCACCGCCATCGGCAACTACCAGAGTCTGGACAAAGCCCAGTTGGTTCGCGACATTCAGGGCCAGAACGTTCTGATCGCCACGCACGGATTCAATGTCAATCGCGCCGATGGAATCGCGCACCTCTCCAACTGGGAAACGCAGCTTCAGCTCCACTCCGTCCTCCATCTTCGTGGGCCTGCTCTGGCCGGGCGATTCCATCTGGGCGCACGGCCTCGATTACCCGGAAGAGCCGCGCATCGCCGACGAAGCGGGCGACGTTGATCGCTCCGTTTCTGGACGCGAATTTCACCGGCGCGGCCAGCATTTCATTTGTCTCGCACAGCCTGGGCGCTCGCGTTGTGCTCGAGACCATTTCCAAAATGAATCTGCCGGTGCGCCGCCTCACTTTGATGGCCGGGGCCATCGACGACAACTGTCTGAATACCGAATTTCAACCCGCCGCCGCGAAAACTGGCAGCCATCTCTGTTCTGGCATCCAAAAAAGATGAAGTGCTCTCGGCGCTGTTTCCACTGGGCAACTTCCTGGGAGGAATCCTGGCCGCAGGACATCCCTGGTGGCACGCGGCTCTGGGCCATACCGGTCCGTCCTCGCCGCCGCCCGCCAATTTTCGCGCACCCTTCGAAATCCCCGACAACTGGAGCTTCGGGCACGGCAACTACCTGGAGATCGACTCTCCCCCTCCGCCCTCAATCGCCATCCCAACCGACGTCCCACCGAACGGCTCGCCTGAGCCCGCCAACGGCGCCACCGGCTGGCAATCAGCCTGGACCGCCGCGTTTTCTTCCACGCGCTTTCGCTAAATCAGTCCAACGGCTCCAGCTTCACAATCGATGCGCCGTGATTGTTGCCCACCCAGAACGTCACCGGCGTGGTCGAGTTGTCGACGAACACCCGCCGGATGTTCGTAAACCGCGGCAGCAGGTATTCGACCATCTCGCCGCTCTTCGGATTCAGCCGCAGCACCGTATCGGTAAACTCTCCGCCTGCCCATGCCTCGCCGTTCTTGTCCGCCGTCACATCGTACGGCCAGGTCCCGGGCGTCGGCGCCGCCCATTCCTTGAATTGCCCGGTCTTGGTGTCCAGCATCCCGATGCGATCGCCGCGATTCTCGCCGAACCATAGCCGCCCTTGCTGATCGATCATGCCCCGCCGCGGCGCCGACCCGTGCGTGGGCGTCGGCATGAGAGTGATCTTCCCGGTCTTGGCGTCGATCCTGCCGATGTGCTCTTTTCCCATCACGGTGAAGTACGCGTTGTTCTCCGCGTCCGAGATCACGTCGTAAATATTGGGCCGCGGAATCGCAAACGGCGTGAACACTTCGAACTTGCCCGATTTCAGATCCAGCCGCAGCACCGTGTAGGTGCCCGCGTCCTGCAACCACACCTTGCCATCCACCTGATCGTGATCCGCGCTCACCTGGTTGACCTGAACGTAATCCCCGTTCAACTCCGGCGGCAGGCTCCAGGTCTGAAATTTCTCCGTCTTCCGATCGAATTTCGCGATGCCGCCCTGAAACTGCATCCCCATCCACAGGTTTTGATCTTTGTCGAATCGCAGCGCCAGAATGCCGGTCGGCAGATTCGCCTTCAAGCGCGGAATCTGATACTCGGTGGCCTTGCCGGTCTTGGGGTCGATCTTGCCAAGAATCTGTTCGCCGAAGCTCGCATACCAAGCCATGCCGTCCGAATCCACCACCACGTCGTGCGGCTGGCGCGTGCGCGCAGGCAGATCGTACTCGGTATAGATCACCTGCGTGGCCCTGCCCTTCGGCCGCGGATGAGTCTGAAACGGATACTTCCATTTGTCCGTTGCACTCAGATCGACGGTGCTCAGATACTGCGCTTGCCGCCGCCAGCCCTCCATCCTCTGCTCCAGCGGATCCTCGCCACCGCCAATCCGCGCCGCCACCAGCTTCTGCGGCATCAACGGAAACGCGAGCTGCGGATAGGTGGACATGCGCTCGATGATCTTGGCCATCCCATCCACATCGGCGCGCGACCGCATGATGCGCTCCAGCGTATGGCAGTGCGTGCAATTCCTGATGGACGCCTTCTGCTGCTCGGAACCAGGCATGCTCGCCAGCCACTCGGCATTCGAAAGCTGCGCGGCCACATCAGCGGCCTTGCGAAGCTTCAGATCAGCGGTGGCTGTTTTGCCAGCACCCACCTCCACCGTGCCGGGCCCCTCCAGATCGTACCCGGCAGCCCGAATCCTCAACGCATATTCACCGGGCGGGAGCTTGGAGGAAGGAAACCGGTACTGCCCCTGCTCATTGCTGACCACCGTGACAGTGATGCTGGAGCCCGCCTTCTTTGCCCCCACCAGCACACCTTCCATCCGCCCTTCCTCAACCGAGCTAACGTGCCCGGACAGCGCCACCTGCGCCATCACCGGAAAAACCGGGGACAGTACACTCAATCCCCAATTAATGAATTTGAGCCGCATGCTTGTTCCTCAGCTACATTAGATCAGAGGAACCCAGGATATGAAAGCCTACCTTCTTTTGCTCGTAGTGTCGACCGCCGCCGCCCAGACCGTCGTTAAGTATCACGCCACCATCGACAACGTGAAGTATGTCTACGGCCCCGCCTCACCCGTCGCACACGTCAAACCGGGCGAGATCATCGAAACCAACACCCTGGACGCATTCGGCAACGCGCTCAAAAAACCCGGCGACACGCTGAGCATGGTCAAAGGCGACAACCCGCTCACTGGACCTTTTTATATAGATGGCGCGCAACCCGGCGACACGCTGGCCGTCAAGTTCCTCGATCTCCAAGTCGACGGCAACCAGGGCGTCGGCAACCTCGCGCCAGGCTTCGGCGCGTTGAATCAAACCAACTACACCGCCATGATCCACGCCCCGCTGCCCGAAAAAACCTGGTTCTACCCCATCGACAAAGAGAGCAACACCGCCACGTTCAAAGCGCTCGACTCCAACTTCTCGGTAAAAATCCCGCTGCATCCATTCTTCGGTTGCATCGGCGTCGCCCCGGCCGCGCATGAAGTTCGCAGCTCCATCGTCCCAGCGGAATTCGGCGGCAACATGGACGCACCCGAAGCCAGCGTCGGCAATACGTTGTACCTTCCGGTGAACGTCCCCGGCGCGCTGCTCTACATGGGCGACGGCCACGCCGCCATGGGCGACGGCGAAGTGGACGGCACGGCAATCGAAGTTCCGCTGCTCGCGCGCCTTCAGGTCAGCGTCATTAAGAACCGGAAGATCAACTGGCCCCAATTTGAAAACGAAAATTCCATCATGACCGTCGGCGCCTACCGCCCGCTAGACGACGCCCTGCGAATCGCTTTCACCGAACTGGTGGATTGGATTCACAAAGACTACGGCCTCTCCAGCCTGGACGCCTATGAGCTGCTGTCCAAAGTAGCGAAGATCCACCTGGACGAAATGGTCGACCCCAACTACGTGGTGGTCGCGTCCATCGACAAGAAGTTCCTGCCGCCGAAGAAGTGAGCCCTACGGCTTGACCACCGCGCGCAGAAACGCCAGGATCGCCTCCAACTCCTGATCGTTATAAGACGCGAGCATCGACTCATGCCGCCACGCGCTGCCTTCTTTGAACGTCACCTCACCCTTCGGAAAGGTCCGCAGCACCGGAGGCAGCGTCTTCAAGTCGTAAAGCTTGGTTTGCGCGCCGCTCTTGTTCAACGGAAGCGCGGGAAACGAATCGCCCTCAGCCGTCGCGGTCTCCACCTGCGGCGTGGCGATCTGGCGCAGCGCCGCGACGCTCTCGGGAACCGATGTAAACGGCAGCGCCACGGCGATCCCGATCCCGTCCGCCTGATGACAAGTCGAGCAACGCTGGAACTCCCGCACTTGATCGGCAAACAACTGCCGCCCGCGCTGCGCCTCCGGCGGAAGCTTGCGCGATTCCCGCACCATCGCAAAAGGATTCGGCGGCGGCGTGACGCCATTCAAGCTGTCGACATACGCAATGACGGCCAGTAAATCCTCGCGGTCAAGCGACGTCCCAAACGCGGGCATGCCCGTCCCAGGAATCCCGTTTCGAACCGTCTGTGAAATGTAGGCATCATCGAACCCGCGCGCGGCCAACCTCGGCGCACCGCCCGGCGTCCCCTTCACGCCGTGACAATACCCGGTTGCGCAGCTCTTGTTGAAAACGTCCAGCCCGCGCGCCGCACCAGACGCGGCATTCGGCTGCGCCACAAGCAGCGCCGGGGCAGCCAGCATGAGCCAGACAACACCGCTCTTCACTGACCCGCCTCCGGCAGCGCAAACACCATCAGCGTCGATCCCGGCCGGAAATTCTCCGCCTCCGGCCAAATCGACGTCAGCGAGCGCCCCGCGATGGATCCCCACCCGGTGGGCGTCGCAATGTACTGCCGCCCATTCACGCTATAAGAAATCGCCGACCCGCGATGCCCGCCCCCGGTCTGAAAACTCCATAGCTTCTCGCCCGTGCGCGCATTCAGCGCGAAGAAATAACCTTCCGGATCGCCCGTGAACACCAGATCGCCCGCCGTCGCCAACATCGACGCCAGCAGCGCGTACTTATATCGCACCGACCACATGCGCTTCCCCGTCACCGGATCGTATGCGTCGATATGGCTGTACGCCGGACCCTCGGCCGGCGCGCGATGACTCCACGTCCCACCCAAAAAGCCACGCCCTTCCACCGGCGTCTGCTCACGCGCCACTGAGTCGCTGCAAATTTCGAGCGTCGGCGTATACATGAAACCGGTCCGCGGCGAATACGCCACCTGATTCCAACTCTTTCCGCCATCCGGCCCCGGACAAATCAGTGTCGCTTTGCCCTCCACCGGCTCCACGCGCCCCAGAATCTTGCCGTCTTCGGTCATGCCGCTGAGCCAGGTGTGATTATCCACGATCGGAAACGCGCCGATAAACTCGCCGTTGGTCCGGTCCAGCACCCACGCATATCCGCTCTTATTGATATGCACCAGCAGCTTCCGCATCACGCCGCGCACCGGCCGGTCGATCAGCAGACATTCGTAAGCCGAGTCGTAATCCCAAACATCTTTCGGGACCTCCTGGTAATACCATTTGAGCTTGCCCGTATCCGCATCCAGCGCCACCACGCTGCCGGTATAAAGATTCGCGCCCTCGCCTTGCCCGGAAAAACGATCTGCCGAATACATATCCGACGCCGCATTTCCCGTGCCCCAATAGACCAGGTTGAGGTCGCGGTCGAACGACCCCGTCATCCAAGTCGCGCCGCCGCCGTACTTCCAGCTATCGCCTTTCCAGGTCTCGTTCCCTTTTTCGCCCGGCCCAGGAATGGTATAGAAGCGCCAGGCCACGCGCCCGGTCTTGGCATCCAGCGCAGTCAGGAATCCGCGAAACGCACCATCGCCGCCCGCCTCGCCGACGATCACCTTGTCCTTGACCAACAGCGGTGCGCCCGTGATGCTGCAACCGCACTGGCTCGAATCGGCCATCGCGGTCTTCCACGCCTCGGCCCCGGTCTTCTGATCGATCGCCACCACGTAGTCGTCGTAAGTTCCGACGAACACCTTGCCCGCTCCCACCGCGATACCGCGATTCTGAATATTGCCTCCCGCCCCGCGCGGCAGCGGATATTTGTACTGCCAGATCATCTTCCCGGTGGCGGCATCCAGCGCAAAAACCTGGCTGTGCGTGGTGGAAAGATACAGCACGCCATCGATCACGATGGGCGTCGATTGCAACCCCTGCGCGTAGTCGCCGGTCTGAAACTGCCAAGCCGGCAGCAGCTTCTTCACGTTCGACGTATTGATCTGATCGAGCGCGCTATACCGCCAGGCAAACTGCGTGCCTCCATAGGAAGGCCAATCGGCGCTGGTCGCGCCATTCTGCGCCCGGAGCGCGGCGAGATCCAAGGAAAGCGTCAACAAAACAATATCGCATCTTCATTTGATGTGATTTTACCCGACTCGCCGATTCGGAGCCGGCCGCCGGAACCAGGATCGAACACTGCCTTCTTCCTGACGCGTTACCAAAGCGAGGTTAGCGGCTCAGCGGGCTCTCCCATACACGGAATAGCAGTTTTTTGAGCCGGGCGAAATCTCTCGATCCAAGCTCGGCGATCCATTCGCGCTCGACATCGCGGAGTATTTCGTAGATTTTTGAATATGCGGCCCGCCCGCGTTTCGTGAAGTGGACAATTCGCATGCGGCCCTCGTCCGGCGCTGCCGACCGGAAAATATAACCGAAACCTTCCAGGCTCTGGAGAAGCTGGTTCATGGCTTGCTTGCTCATGCCGGCGCGCTCGGCCAGGGTCCCCGGGGAAACGCCATCCGGACCTGGAAACTGCAGCACCGCGATATGCGGCAGGCGCAACTCGTCAAAGCCGGCAGCGTTGAGTTCTTTGATGATGCGGCGATGGATGGCGTGAGCGGGCGCGCGCAGCAGTGCGCCGATCAGCATGTCTGCCGTTTTGGCCGGCCGCCTTTTTGACGATGCGGGCATTGACATTGTAGTAAATTCAGTTTACCATCAGAGACAACGGTAAACTACCTTTACCGAGGAGATCACATGACGCAGCCGACCTTCGACCTTCAGGCCAATCCTTCCGACGAGACCATCCGCCTGGGACCTCTCACAGTACGCTTCCTGATCACCAGGGACAATTCAAATTCCAGCATCGCGGCCTTTGAGGTGGTCGTTCCCGGAGCGCAGCGCCTGCCGGGTCCAGCGCATAGCCACGACCATTATGAGGAGACAATCTACGGTCTGGACGGAGTTTTGACGTGGACTGTCGATGGAAAATCCATCGACATCGGACCCGGGCAGGCACTCTGTATTCCGCGAGGCGCCATCCACCGGTTCGACAACAATGGAAGCCGCGATGCCAAGGCCTTGTGCGTAATCACGCCGGCCGCAATTGGCCCGCAGTTTTTCCGCGAATCTGCCGAGGTGATCAACGCGGCGGCCGGCGCGCCGCCGGACCGCGCCAAGATGGCCGAAATCATGCGCCGCCACGGCCTCACGCCCGCTCCACCTCAGGCGTAGCGTCGAGGAACCGTCTCGTGTGGTCGACAACGCGGTTGCAATCCAGATGAGAGGCTTGAACCTGGATCCCGTGCCCCGGGCCGGTCTCTAAGCAGGCCGATGCGCCTTCAGGAAGGAATGAATCTGGCGCACCGCCAGGGGAATTCGCTCCTTGGGTTGTTTCCAGGGGAACATGCTTACCTCGGCCTGGGGCGCGAGCATCGCGCACTCCATGGCGACCGCGTATGGGTGCGCGGGAACGTCGTCCGGCAGGATCAGCACCGGGTTCTGGCAACTACGCACGAAATCGCGCGTCACGGTGAATACGAAGTCGGGGTTGGTTTCGAACATCCTGGTCACAAATTGATCCGTGGTCTGCATCGCGATCTCGGGCCTCTTAGCAGTCAGCATTGCACCCCAACTTGTCCAAAACGCGCCTGGATATTTACGGTCGCGCATCTCCGGACGCCAACCCACCGGCTGCGCCAGCACGGCTGCGGCAATACGATTGGGTGCGCGCTTCAAAAGACTCCAGATGAAAGGGCCGCCGATGCAGAAACCCATCACCGCGAACTTGTCGATCCCCAGATGATCCATCACGCCGAGCTGGTCATCGGCATAGGATTCCCACGGCCGGTCGACCTCGACCGGGCCGGTGGACTGGCCGCTGGGGGCATTGCGCTGGTCCGCCGTGATGCAACGATATTCTCCCTTGAACTCCTCGATCGCATTAAACGGCGAGTTGCCGGTGAAGAACGCGATCGTCGCATTCAACCCTCCGCCCGGAAGCAGTAACAGCGGAAAGCCGGAACCGGCCTCCTCATAGTAGATACGAACAGGGCCTCGTTCATAGAACTTGCCAGTTCCTCTTTGGCCCGGCTGCTGAGCAAATACCCCCGGCACGGCGGCCGCTGCCGCTGCTGCAGCTCCCGCTGCCAGAACGGTGCGTCTGGTCGAACCCATAAATCGCCATCCTCCTTCGGTGCGGCAAAGCCCCAGCATAGCTCACCGTTAGTGCCAAGGCATCATAGCACAGGTTCTTTTTGCGCTGAAGCGTCCGGTACCCCTAGCCCCCTTCTCCTGAAGATTTTTGAAAGAATCGTTCCTGAACGGCCATTACTAAACGGGGTTCGCTACGCATCCAAGGCGTGGCGATCCGCATACTACCGTTTCGGCGCGACGAGATAATGACAAACGCTGTGAAGTGTGCCCTCGTATTCCTGATCGCGGCCGTTGTCTGTCGCGCCCAAGGCGTGATCAGCACGGTTGCCGGCAACGGCACCAACGACTATTCCGGCGATAATGGACTTGCCACCAGCGCTTCCATGCACCCCAATGGCGTCACAGTGGACGCCGCCGGGAACATTTATATCGCCGACTTGTCGAAGTCAGTGATCCGTAAGGTCGACACCAACGGTATCATCACCACCGTGGCAGGTTTCGCGGGGGAGAAGATGCAATTCTCGGGCGACGACGGGCCTGCAACCCAAGCCTCCATCTACATCTCTTCCAACCACGACGGACTCGCGGTCGATAGCGCGGGCAATCTCTACATCGCTGACGACGGCCATCACCGCATTCGCAAGGTGGATACGCACGGAATTATCACCACCGTGGCGGGCAACGGAAAGCTGGACTATTCTGGCGACGGCGTCCAGGCCACAAGCACCTCGCTTTACCGGCCGAGCGGCGTTGCCGTCGACAAAGCAGGCAACCTCTATATCGCCGACACCAATAACGCCCGCATCCGCAAAGTCGACACGAACGGAATCATTACCACGGTCGCAGGAAATGGCGGGCTCGGTTACGCGGGCGATGGCGGACCCGCGAACGCTGCCACACTCTTCCAGCCGATGGACGTCGCCCTGGACGCTGCCGGCAATATCTATATCGCCGATCAAAATGCCGATGTGATTCGTAAAGTCGACAGCATTACAGGCATCATCACAACCGTCGCTGGAAACGGAAATGTTCAGGGCCCAGAGGGCGATGGTGGTCTTGCCACGAACGCGATACTCGATGGCCCCTACAGCGTCGCGGTAGACGGCGTAGGTGACATCTACATCGCCGAGTACGTAGCCCATCGCGTTCGCAAAGTCGATCCGTTCGGTATTATCACCACGGCGGTGGGTGCGGTGTCCACCGGCAGCCTTGGCGATGGCGGGCCGCCTACCAGCGCGCAGATCGTGCCCGCGGGCCTGGCCGTCGACTCGGCCGGCAACTACTACATCGCCGACGAAGGGCACAATCGTATTCGCAAGGTGACCATCGGCGCACGAGTGCCCGGCCTTCTCGCCAGCGTGCCGTTACTCTATTTCTCGGCGTCTGCGGGCGACAATACACCCGGCGAAAATGCGCCTGATGCTCAAATCGTGACGGTCTACACCACCGGCAGCGTTCCGCTCGGCTTTAGCGTTGCCGCGTCGACCACGTCAGGCGGCGATTGGCTCAAAGTGACCTCGCCCGGTGGAAATACACCTGTCGAAATCACCGTCTCTGCAAGCAGCCAGTCGGCCGCCAACACTTACAAGGGCAATATTGTCCTCACGCCCACGGCTCCCGATCTTCCCAGCGTCAGCATTCCAGTCACCTATCTGGTGACCGCGGCACCACCGGCGCGCCCGGCAATTTCGAGCGTCGTGAACGCCGCCAGCTATCAAAACA
This sequence comes from Terriglobia bacterium, assembly GCA_963768095.1. GTDB lineage: Bacteria > Acidobacteriota > Terriglobia > Bryobacterales > Bryobacteraceae > Palsa-89. The sequence goes on from CAVYGT010000002.1 coordinate 433,504, forward strand.
GCATCGCGCCGAACACCTTCGCCACCATTAAGGGCAATGATCTCGCATCCACCACCGACACTTGGAACAGCGCGATCAGCAACGGACAATTGCCCGCCTCCCTCGATGGCGTCACTGTCACCTTCGACGGAAAGCCCGGTTATGTGAGCTACGTCAGCTCCACTCAAATCAACGTGCTGGTTCCGAATATCACATCGACTTCGCTTACATCAGTGGTGGTCAGCAACTTAGGCGCGAAGACGATGAGCATCTTCAACACACCTGCTGCGCAATACAGTCCGGCATTTTTTCCGTGGCCGAACAATCAGGCTGTCGCAACGCATCAGGACTTCAGCTATGCCATCAAGAACGGTACGTTCGCAACACTGCCGACGGTGGCGGCCAAGCCTGGTGAGGTGATTGTATTGTGGGGTACCGGATTGGGCGCGGCGAATCCAGCGTACTTGCTCGGGTACGTTACCCCGAGCGATCAGACCTATTCGACCAGCGCTGCTGCCACAGTGACCGTCAACAATATTCCTGCCACAGTGTACGGAGCAGCTTTGGCGCCTGGATTCGCAGGTCTGTATCAAATCGCAATCCAGGTGCCGCCGAGCCTTGGCGACGGCGATTGGCCCGTGGTTGCAAACATCGGTGACGTGCAAACTCCTACGGACATCGTGCTTACCGTACAACAGTAGAGCCCATCACGATGCGGATTCTTACGCTCATTCTCACCACCTCGCTACTGGCGAACGCTCAGGGGATCATCACCACCGTCGCCGGTAAAGGCACCAAGCTCAACCCGGACGGTGGCCCCGCCAGCGATGCGCTGCTCGGCATGACCAATGGTGTCGCCCTCGACAGCGGGGGCAATCTCTACATTGGCGAGACCTACAAAGGGCTCCGCAAAGTAGACACGCAGGGAATCATCAGCACGCTCGGTTCCGGCATGGGGCCTTTCGGCGTTGCCCTGGATACTTCCGGCAATATCTATGTCGCCGATAACCTGGCCAACCTGGTTTGGAAGGTCACACCCTCGGGAACCACAAGCATTTTTGCCGGAACGCGGACCGAGGGTTTTAAGGGCGACGGCGGACCGGCCACCAAGGCATGGCTGGACACGCCTTATGGCGTCGCCGTAGATCACAGCGGAAACGTCTACATTGGCGATTCCCAGAACAATCGGATCCGCAAAGTAGACAGCAACGGCATCATTACCACTATCGCCGGCACGGATAAGCCCGGCTACTCCGGCGATAACGGTCTTGCAATTAACGCCCAGCTCTATACGCCCTGGGGCCTGGCGGTGGATAACAGCGGTAATCTCTTCATCGCCGATTATCAAAACGGCGTGGTGCGGAAAGTGGACACCAACGGCATCATCACCACTGTCGCCGGCAGTTACACGAGCGGGGCGTGTTGCTCCGGTGAAGGCGGCCCCGCCCTCAAAGCCACTATTCCTTTGGTCGAGTCTGTTGCCGTGGACGGACTTGGCAATCTTTATCTTGGCCAAGCCGGACGAGTCGCGAAGGTCGACAGCAGCGGCACTTTCCACACCATCGCGGGACTTGGCTTCTCAAACGACGACAACATCCCCGCCACAACCGCCTTCATAGGGGACGCGGTGGGGATTGCCGTCGACAGCACCGGCAGCGTCCTGTATATCGCAACGGGCGCCGAAAACCTGGTTCGCAAAGTCACGTTCCCATCGGTCCCCACCATCACCAGTGCCGTAAACGGCGCCAGCTTCCAGCCCCCGATTGTTCCAAATTCCTGGGCCACACTCCAAGGCAGCGGCCTTGCCACCGCCCCCGATACCTGGGCGAACGCAATCGTCAACGGACAGCTTCCCACCACGCTGGACGGCGTCAAAGTAACGGTCGGCGGCGAACCTGCTTACATCTACTACATCAGCGCCGGGCAAATTAATCTGGTCGTCCCCGACGTTGCGCCTGGCCCGCAGCAGGTTGTCGTCACAAACTCAGCGGGTACCAGCTCTGCGTTCACCGCAAACGTCACCCAATACGGTCCGGCATTCTTCCCGTGGCCGAACAACCAAGTGGTCGCCACACGTCAGGATTTCAGCTGGGCCGTCAAGGATGGGACTTTCGCGGGCACCAGCACGACAGCCGCAAAGGCCGGCGACACCATCATTCTCTGGGGCACCGGATTCGGTTCAACCAGCCCCGCGGCACCCGTTGGTGTTGTCACCCCAAGCGATCAAACGTACTCAACCGCTACGTTACCGACGGTCACCGTCGGCGGCATGAGCGCGACCGTTTACGGCGCCGCGCTTGCTCCCGGTTTCGCCGGCTTGTACCAAATCGCAATCCAGGTACCCACAGCACTCGGCAACGGCGAATGGCCCGTGGTCGCCGCTATTGGCGGTGTGCAGTCCCTTCCGGGGATCGTGCTGACGGTTCAGAATTGATCGGAGATTTTCTCCAAGTCACCTGCCCGCGTTGGCCTGTTGCCCGCGAAAATCTTCGAACCAATTGTGCACTACGTGGATCGACAACGGCGGCTCATCGCTGGGCCGGTCAAGAACGATGAACCGCTTGCCGTCGCCCGAGACATCGTATCCGGCGCCCAGCACCCGCTTGCCAAACAACAGCTTGGGCGGCCCGGACGAAAAGGTGGGCCGAGTGGCGACGCTCACCGCCATCAGCCCGGCGCCCGGCTCGAGATAGTAGATTTCTCCGCCATCCCGTCTCCAGCGCGGCGCGATTCCGCCCTTGGCCGAGACCTGCCATTGACCGCCCCCGTTCGGGAAGTCGCGGACGTAAATCTCGTTCGTACCTGATTCGTCGGACACGTACGCGACAAAGCGCCCGTCCGGCGAAAATCGTGGAGCGCGCTGGTTGAAGGCAGTTCTCAGGAAAACCACCGGCTCCCCCAGAGTTCCGTCATTAAGGCGTTCCCGATAGAGCAGCTGGCTCTTGGTCTCGCGCGTGGAAGCTGCGTAAATCAGGAATCGCTGGTTCCCTGACCAATCCGGAGCCATTTCGTCCACCGGCGTGCCCACCAGCAGCTTCGCCTCGCCATTCCCGCTGGCTGGTTTGGAAAAGATGTCGACGCTTCCGCTGCGGTCGGACGCATATGTGATCTCGGTTCCTGAGGGCGTCCACGCCCAGGGCGTTTTTCCAGCTTTATCGAAGGTGAATCGTCCCTTGCTCCCGCGCTCCACGTCGTATACCCAAATGTCCGAGCCGCCTTCCCGACCCTCCACCGCCAACCTGCGGCCGTCCGGCGACAACACCGGGCTGCTTTGCCGGAAGGGTTCGCCGACCGCCGAGAGCGTATTGCCGGAGCGGTCCACCCACGTCAATTGCAGCCGGCCCGATGGTGAATCGCTATAGACCAGCGTGCCCGTTCGCGACACCTGCGGCGTCGAAGCGTGCTCGGCGATCGGGAAGGCTTTGCCGCTGGGTTGCAGCGTCGCCAGAGAAAACGGCAGGGCCATGATCATGCCTAAGTCGGCCGAGCCATCCACATAAATGATGTGTCCGGTGGCACTGTAGGCCGGGTAAGGATTCCCTGAAGACGACATCGTGACCAGGCGGCGGCGATCCTCGCCCACCACTTGAACGTAGATCCCGTGCCCCCCGGGCCGGTCCGGATCCAGCGCCGCATACAGGAACGCCCTGCGTCCTCCCGGCAAATCGAGAAAAGAAGGGTGCTCGATGTGAGGATGCTTGAGGATTAGAGTAGGCGATCCTCCTCGGGCGGGAATTGTGTACATCCCAGTGGTGTCGCAATAAACGATCGTCTCGCCGTCCGAGCTCCAGTTAGCTCGCCGGAAGGAACCCGCCAGCTTAGTGATCAGAACCGGCGTTCCTCCCTCGACCGGAATTCTCACCAGACCACAGCCCGGGCGGAAGCCGCAATCCGAATATCCGATGAACTGGTTGTCGGGAGACCAGAACGCCTGATAGACGCCCACGGCTCCAGGGACGGGACGAGCTTGTTCTTCGTCAATGTCGCGCACCCAGAGCTGCCCGCCTTGGGACTCCACGTAAGCGATGTGCTTGCCATCCCAGGAAATGGAGACCTCGGTGTCAATGTCGCCTCCCCTCACCAGTTGCTTGGGTGTGATGGTGAACTTGACCGTCCGAAGCGGGACCGCTTCCGGCGAATGACGGAGCGCGCGGGTTCCCAAAACAGTCAGCGTCATGGCCACTGCCGCCACGGCCACCACCAGCGCGGTTCTCGGCCACCTTCGATTGGAGGAGACTCGCATCGCCTGCGCCGACGAGACTCCCCGTCAGCGATTCCTCACGCAGTTCCTCCAGCGCCACGCGCAGGTCGGCCATGGTCTGGAAGCGGCGTTCCGGATCTTTCTTCAGGCATCGTAGGATCACCTTTTGCAGATCGATCGGGACGCTCGCGGGCAGTGGGTCGGGTTCCTCGTGCAGAACCGCGGCCATGGTCGCCATCATCGAGTCTTTGTGGAAGGCGCGCTTGCCGGTAGCCATCTCATATAGCACCGCCCCGAAAGAGAAGATGTCGCTGCGCGCATCCACCGCTTTGCCTTCGGCCTGCTCCGGCGACATGAACGCCGGCGTGCCCATGAACATCCCTTCCTGCGTTTCGAGCGCCGCCGTCGGGGTGCGATCTTTGGATGCGATCCGCGCTTCCATCAGCTTCGCCAGGCCGAAATCCAGCACCTTGACCACGCCCTCGCCGGTAACCATGATGTTGCCCGGCTTGAGGTCGCGATGGATGATGCCGGCCGCGTGCGCCTTGGCCAGTGCGGCGGCGATCGGAATGGCGTACTTCAGCGTGTCGGAGAGCGGCAGGCCGGCGCGCGGAATCATCGCAGCCAGCGTCTTGCCCGCCACGTACTCCATGGCGATGTAGACCCGACCGTCCTGCTCGCCGACGTCGTAGACGGTAACCGTGTTGGGATGATTCAACCGCGAGGCAGCCCGCGCCTCACGAACAAAGCGCGCGCGGCGCTCCACGTCGCCCATCACGCTGGCGGGCAGAACCTTAAGTGCCACTTCTCGTTCCAGGCGGGTGTCGCGCGCTCGGTAGACCTCGCCCATGCCGCCCGAACCGATTCGCTCCTCAATCCGGTACGGTCCCAGGTCGACGCCGGGCTCTAATGTCGCCGCTTGCGCCCAGGGGGAATTTTTCAGCAGCGGATCGCCTTGGGGCGCGAAGCCGAGCAGCGATTCAACTTCACGCCGCAGTTGCTCGTCCGAGCAGGATTCTTTCAGAAAGGCTGCGCGCTCGCTGGCGGGCAAATCGAGCGCAGCCTGGTAAAGCTCTTCGACGGAACGCCAGCGGTCACCAGTAGCGCTCATGCTCTCCCTATCCCCAGAGCCGGAATGATCGCCTGGGCGAGGGGTCCCGGCCCAGCATTCAAGTTAGCAAACCTCCCTGCCACACGCCGCCTCGAAAAAATTCCGCGCCGGATGGCACATTTGGGCCTCCGAATCCCGCTTAGGCCAGTGAAGCCGGATGAAAGCCAACGGAAGGCTCAGCCGGAACGGAACACACACCCACAAGGAGGGTACGAAAATGAAAAGCTTAACGACGAATCTGATGCTCGCAACCGCCGCTTTGATGGTTGCGTCAACCGTGGCTTCGGCGCAGACGATGACGGCCACGATCCCATTCAGTTTTCAAGCCGGGCGCGCGGTCATGGCGCCGGGGACGTATCAGCTAAGCAACCGCGGCGGCGAACGGTGGTTTCAACTCAAGAACGTGGAATCCAACAAAGCGACCTATTTGATGCCACTGGGAACACAGGATCCACCGAAGGAATGGCAAAAGGCCGGCGCTTCCCCTAGCACTTCCTTTATCGGTTTCGCCTGCGGCGACGACCACTGCGTGCTGAAGAGCACCTGGATCGCGCAAACCGATTCTGCCCATGAGTTCGCCAGTCCGAAAGTGCAAGAGGGCAAGCTTGCACGCCTGACCATGATCCGGATCGTTGCCAGCAGTGCCAAGTAACCGAACCCCGCGCCGGGGCCGGGGATCACGAGTGGCGCTCGTGTTCCGCCGGCCTCATGGCGCGGGCCAGCCATGCTTGAGCGAAGTTCCAGTCCCGCCTCACAGTCTGCACCGAAATCCCCAGCACTTCCGCAGTCTCCTCGATACTCAACCCACCGAAAAACCGCAGTTCCACCGCACGCGCCTTTCTGGGATCTTCCTGGGCGAGGGCCTGCAGCGCGTCATCCAGCGCGACAATCTCCCGGTCCTTGGCCGGCGTGGCGAAGAAGCCTTCTTCGAATGAGATTTTCGCCAGGGCGCCGCCGCGTTTGGAGGTTCCGCGCGCCCGGGCCGCGTCTACCAGGATGCGCCGCATCATTTGGGCCGCCAGCGCGAAGAATTGGCTGCGGTCGCGAAAGCTCACACCAGTGGTGTCCACCAGCCGCAGGTAGACTTCGTTGACTAGAGCCGTCGGCTGCAGCGAGTTGCCCGGCTTTTCTAGAGACATGCGCCGGTGCGCGATGCGCCGCAACTCGGCGTAAACCACCGGCATCAGCCGCGCCAGAGCTTCCTCGTCTCCAGCGCTCCAGGCCTGAAGCAACTGCGTGACCGGTGGCGAGGATGTTTCGTCCATAAAAGTCTGACGGCATCTTATCAGACTTCTAGTGCGGCGACACCTGGCTGCGCGAGATGGCTCATGCCATCGCAGACGTGCGTTATCCCGGATCCATTGCGTCCCAGGTCACTCTGCCGGACAGCGTGGATCCGTTAGCGCCGTTGCACCACGAACTCGGCGCGGCAGCCCCGGTCCACCCAGATGCCTCGGCCGTCCCAACCCCAGGTCTCGCCTTGCCGGCAGGGGCTGCCGCTGATTTGACGAACCATTCGAACTTCGGCGTCGCGTGTATCCACCTGGCAGTAGGCTCGCCGCCCGTCGTTGGAAGAGCACGTGATACTCGCGCCTTGACCGCGATCTCGGTCACGGTCCTGGCCTCGATCCCGATCCCGATCACGCTCGCGATCACGCTCGCGATCCCAGTCCCAGTCGCGCCCGGCCACGCGCCGGAAAATGAAACGTTGATTGGAGTCGCCGTTCTGATCGTAAACCTGCAGGCGCAGGCCATCCCGGCTGCTGCCGTTCGGAACATCCAGCGTGCGGCCCATGCGCGAGATAATCAATGGATTTCCGTCCTTGCCAGGCTGAATCCGCCATTGTTGCGAGCCGCCGCCGTTGAACGGCACGGCCCGCACCGGCTCGCTCCTACCTCCGCCGCCCGCGTCGAGCGCGTACCCGGTCATTCCATTGCGTAGGAAAAAGAAGCCATCCGGGCCGGGCCGGATGTCCCAGATCTGATCGTCGCCCTCGCGCGCCCCAAATTGCAGCACGCTGCTTTGATCGCGGCGGTCGACAGTCAACGTTCTGCCGGATTTGAGATTCGTGATTTGATAACGCCCCGGACCGTCAAATCCACCCTGCGCCAGCAGCGGCCCGCTCAGGAGCCCAAATACACACACCCGCACCAGTGCACTCATGCTGTCCTCCCCGTTTCGGGACCATGGTAACTCGGATGCCGACCCTGGATTCACCTACTTCAACGTGAAGTTGAATGACATCCCCGGGCTGGGGATTTCGATCTCCCCGTCAATCAGACCGGTGGCGGAGATCGGAACCTCCGGCGCGAATTGTGCAAATCCAAAGCTGCCGTTATTGCCGGCCGGAAGCGCCGAGAGGATGTAGCCAGGAATCGTGAACGTACCCGCGCTGGAGGGCACGTAGCATTTTATTTGAGCGCCGGTCAACCCCGTGTTATCGGTGGCGCCGAATAACTGAATCCCAACCGTTGCGTTTGCGCCCCCTCCCGTCCAGGCAACGGTCAATCCGTTGGAACGGGTAATGCTCGCGGGAAAGCTCGACGGACTCGGAGTGGTCAGGACCGCCGCAGGAGGAATGGTCACGTTCGCCTTGAATGCGCCAATATCCGCGCCCCCAGTTCCGCTAACCGTGAAGGCCCCAGGTACCAGAAAAGTTCCGTTCGAGTTGAGCTGTGAGAAGCCCGATGGCTCAGTAAGCGTGCCACTCGGCCCAATAATCATGAAACTGGATCCGGCGTCGGCATTGCCAAAACCCGCAGGTGGGCTGACGGTGGAAAGGAGATTGTTGTACACTGCGCACGTGCCCGGCGCCAGATCGTCGATATAGGACACAAAGAAAGGCTGCGTCCCCGCGTTGTACGAAGTGATCTTGCCGAAATTGAACCTCACAGTGTCGGGGTTCCCGGTTCCACCCGGCGCCAGTTTTATATCCGCGTAACCCCCCACTTGCCCGGCAGCGGCTGCTTGCTCCAGGTTTTGAGACGCGTAGGCCGGATTCGCGGCGGTGCAATTGCGGCTGCCATTGGCCACCGGCATCATGACGGAGTTGCTGATCCCGCCGTTGATCTGAAGCACCAATGGCACCGCGCATCCGGTGGGAACGTTGTTCGGCACGGTAAAAACAATCTGGTCCTCTCCGATGCAACAGCCGGACCGCCCCTGATAGCTCGGGGTAATCGCGACGCCGCCGAGAAACAGGGTGAGGGGAACGTTGATCGCCACGCCCAAGCCTGCACCGGAAGTGTCGTCGCCGTTCACCGGACCCAATCCCGTCGCCCACAGGATCAACGTATCGCCCGGATTCGCGGCGCCACATACGGTGTTCGGTCCCCCGCAGTTAGTGGCCTTGGCAGCCGACACCAGACTGTAGTCGGAATATGTGACGATGCCCGGCCCTTGGCCGCTCGAATCGACAGTAAAAATGCCCGGGTTGTTCTCCACCACCGTGATCGGAGCCGACTGGCTGGTGCTGCCGGAGTAGGTGACCGTGATAGTTCCCGTGCCGATGGGCGTGTTCGAGGGCAGCAGCATGGCAAGCTGGCCCGCCGAGGAGTAATACATCGGCAAGTTCACCGTAGTTCCACCGACGGTGACCGCCGCCGACGTCCCTCCCAAAGTCGTGCTCTGGAAGGCGGCCGGCGCGACGGAGATGTTCGCCGGACCCAGGTCGCTGCCCTTGACGATAAAGATGGAGCCTTGGGCGATGGGCGAATTCGGCAATCCCTGTGAAATGTTGCTGGCCGAGTTCTCCACGTTGGTGATGGCGGGACTCGCCAGCGCGGCTTGAAAGGTCGGGCTGGGGCCGTTCTGCGTGTTGGCCACGCCGCTGAGCGTAATCGGAAAACCGCTCGACTCTGTGATCATCCCAGCGACCAGCACATTCGGACCGTCCAGCGGTCCAATGGGAGACGCCAAATTCCAGGACGTCAACGACGAGCTGGTGAGCCCGATTCCACCGCCCGGAATGTTGCCGAACGTAACTGTGCCCGTGCTGGTGTTCAAATAAACCGTCACGCCGGTGATTCCCGTCGTCTTCACCCCGACAATCACCATGGTGCTGGTTATGGCCGGGACCTGGTATAGACCCGGCGACGGGTTGGTCATGCTGCTGGAGTCCGCGTTGACCGTCCAGGTGAAGGCGATCGTATTTGGAGTTGGCCCGGTCCCGCCTCCGTTGGCTTGAGCATACCCCGTCAGCGTGTAAGTAATCGGTACAGCGAAGGCCTGCGGAACCACTGCGCAGGCCAGAAGCAGAACCAGCCGGGTCGTTTTGGACATACGGAATATTCTACGCAATTCGGCCGCAGCGCACACGCACGCGTCCAGTTCTTGTAGAAGTTAGATATGGCCAGATTTTTAGTTGTCTTGTTATTCGCCGGTATGCTCCGCGCACAGACGCCAGTTCCGGAACAGAAGGATCCGTTGGGCCGGGACACGCCCCAGGACTCGGTCTTTCATTTCCTGGAGGCTTGTCATGCGCGCGATTACTTGAAAGCGCTTCGTTATCTTGACTTGAGAAAAATGACTCCAGCCGATCGCGCCAAACAGGGCCCGGATCTGGCACGTCAATTGGAGGACCTGCTGGACGACACTCCCTTCGATATCACCATGCTGAGCCGCGATCCGCAGGGAGACCAGTCGGACAGTCTTTCGGCCACGCGCGACCGGCTCGACACGTTTCAGGTCAATGGACAAACCCTGGAATTGCAACTGGAACGTGTCACGCTCGGACCTGGCTCCCGCGTCTGGCTGGTGGCATCCGACAGCATTCCATTGATCCCGAAGGCGCATCAAGTCCTGTCGGAGACGGCGTTCGAGAAGAAGCTCCCTCAGCAATTGGTGCAGTTCGAGCTCGCCGATACGCCGGTGTGGCGCTGGATTGCGCTCACCATCATGGCTGTGGCGATCTGGATGCTGGCGGGACTCATAGCATGGGCGCTCGTGATGGCGGTTCGGCCGGTGGCCAACGCGTCGGCGTTTCGCGGCCCCCTGCGAACCGGTTTGGCCGTTGCTGGATTCAGAGCGGCAATGGAACTCGCGCCCTTAGCCACGCTGGCCCGAGTGTACGTCGAAAGGGCGCTGGCTCTGATATTCTGTCTCGCGCTCGCCTGGGCTGGAGCGGTTTTGATTGACCTGATTGGGGAACGCTGGCGTTCCCGGCTAGACCCTCGCTTGCAGGCACTCAGCTATTCCGTGCTGCCGCTGGGGCGCCAAATCACGAAAGTGTTGATTTTTCTTTTCGCGATTCTGAGCGTTGTCAGCGCCTGGGGGTACAACACGTCCGCCATTCTGGCAGGCCTGGGAGTGGGTGGACTTGCAGTCGCCTTGGCCGCGCAAAAAACCATCGAGAACCTCTTCGGCGGTGTCTCCATAATCGGGGACCGTCCGGTATTGGTAGGTGACGTTTGCCGCTTCGGCGACCGTACCGGCACAGTCATGCACATCGGGCTGCGCTCAACCCGCATTCGCACGCCCGATCGCACCGTCATTAGCGTGCCCAATAGCCAATTCTCGTCGGTCGCGCTGGAGAACATTTCCGGAAGGGATAAGATCTGGTTCCATCCGACCTTTAGTCTGCGGAGGGACACAACGTCAGACCAGTTATTGAAGGTGCTTTCGTCATTGACAGAAATCCTGCGTAGCCAACCAAAAGTTGAAGTGGGAGTCTTGCCGGTGCGATTCGTGGGAGTGGGCCCCTATTCGCTGGATATCGAAGCCGTGGCCTACGTGAAGACTGAAGACTACGACGAATTTCTCGCACTCCAGCAGGAACTGTTGCTGAAGATGTTGCAAGCTGTGGAACAGGCCGGGACCGCGCTGGCGGTTCCGCTGCAGGAGAGCTTCGCATCCCCGCGCCCTGCACAGCCGTAGGCCGCCAAGGCACACGCTCGCGGGAATTGAAGCTCCGATAGACTTAAAGAATAGTGGAACGAAAGATCTTCTGGGCTACCTTTGCACTGTTGGGTTTGGTGGCTGATTTCGTGCTGCCGATATGGTGGGCGCTGGGCGCCACGATTCCCATTTTCTTCGTGAGCTGGTGGGTGGCTTATCGGAGCGATTGGTTCTAGCTCAGCAGACCAGCCGGCCTGGCTTCAAAAATTTCTCGAACTGCCAATGCGGCTGCCCGAGGTATCGCTTGCGCATCGTTTGATCGAGTAACCTTAATTGGACTCGTCAAATGCCGCTGTCTGTGGGCGACAAACTAGGGCCGTACGAAATTCTTGCGCCCATCGGCGCGGGCGGCATGGGCGAGGTCTACAAGGCTCGCGACACACGGCTCAATCGCCTGGTCGCGATCAAAGTTGCCAAGGAGCGCTTCTCGGAGCGGTCCGAGCACGAGGCGCGTGCAGTGGCGGCGTTGAATCATCAACATATTTGTCAGCTTTACGACGTCGGGACTTTGCCTGACGGCGCTGGCTACCTGGTGATGGAGTTCGTCGAGGGCGTGCCGCTAAAAGGCCCGCTTCCGCTCGACAAGACCGTCGAGTATGCAACGCAGATTCTGGATGCTCTCGACGCCGCGCATCAGAACGGCATCACCCACCGCGATCTGAAGCCCGACAATATCCTAGTCACGAAACAAGGAATCAAGCTGCTTGATTTCGGGCTGGCTACACAACACGGCCCCGAGTTCAATGAAACCGATTCGACCGTGACGCTACTGACCAAGCAGGGACAGATCGTAGGAACCTGGCAATACATGTCGCCGGAGCAGTTACGGGGGAAGGAAGCGGGCCCGCGCAGCGATCTATTCAGCTTCGGCTGCGTGCTGTGCGAGGCGCTGACTGGGAAGCGTCCGTTCGAGGGTGGTAGTCCGGCGAGCGTGATGGCGGCGATTCTCGAACGCGAGCCCGCGCTGCCGGCGATCGCACTGCCGTTCGAGCGAATCCTCAGACGTTGCCTGGCTAAAGATCCCGATCAACGGTTCCAAACGGCCCGCGATCTGAAAGCCGCGCTGCTATGGGCTCTGGAACAACCATCGGCCGCCGTAGTACCCGCGAAACCGCGGCGCGCGGGTTGGTTTCGTCTGGTGTGGACGGTGGTCTCCGTGCTAGTGCTCGCGAGCATCGCGATGCTAGGGTGGCGCGAGCTTGCGAGGGCTCCCGAACCTGCCTGGGCTGGCGTCCTGTTAGGTGGCCCCGAGATCGCCCTTGCGCCGCGCATTTCCCCCGATGGCCATACGCTCGCCTTCCTGGCCATGGAACAAGGCATCACCCAGGTCGCGGTGATGAAGCCGGACACGGGCGATTGGACCATACTCACCCACAAACGCAATGCCGGGCCGGCGGTGGAACTGAACTGGTCGGCCGACGGCAACAGAATTTATTTCGATCGGCAGGCGGACATCCCGCTTGGCATTTTCAGCGTTCCCGCCCTGGGCGGTGAGGAGCAACCCGTCCTGGAGGACGGAGAGCAACCCGAACCGCTGCCCGATGGCAGTCTGTTAGTGGTGCGTCTGAACACCGGGCGCGAACTCCAGGTCTCGCGCTTTTGGCCCGAAAACGGGCGCCTGCAGGGTTTCCCAGTCAAAGTGATGTCATCGTTCGCGCACGTACGGGTCTTTCCGGATGGCCGCCACGCGGTGATTCTTGGCGATCGGCTCGGCCCCGGGCAGCTGGGCGTGCCTCATTTATACGTTCTAGATCTCGCTAGCGGGCAAATCCGTCCGCTCCCCACTGGAGCAGCCGAGGACTCCTCCGCGCTCGCGTTGGCAGTGAGCCGCGACGGCAAATCCGTGCTCATTTCGAGGGCCGCCGAAGATCGGACCGAGATCGTATCGCTCCCCGCTTCCGGACGCGGTCCTCCGCGCGTCCTGTTCGGCTCGTCCAATGCCGTGCAATACCTGGACACCAGCCCGGACGGCGCGATCTACCTGGATGAATGGGACGAGCCCGTGCACATCCTGCGCACTTCGGCCACAGGCGGAGCGGCAACACTGATTTCGACTTTACCGAGTCAGGCTGTGCTTAGGAACCGAACTATCCTTTTCCTTTCGGATGGGCGGGCAGTGGTGACAGCGCGGCGCGCGGGCCGAGCGCGATTGATGGTGATCGAGGAAGGAAAGGAAGCGGTCCCGCTGGTCAACACCACCGAGGAAACTTCCAGTCCGGCTACTGCCGCCGGACCGGGCCAGATTGCTTTTACCATCGGAGGGGAGCCCCACCGCACGCTGGCTATCGCCAACCTCTCCAACGGCCGGGTCACGCGCCGCATTGCATTTGATAAAGGCGAACCGCGATCCTTGGCCGCCAGCCCGGATGGCAGCACTCTTTACTGCGCCGCCGCGGGAACCATCTGGTCCCTTGCGGTGGCAGGCGGAGAGCCGCGCAGGCTTCACGCCGGCGAATCCGTCGCGGTGATGCCCGGCGGGTTGTCTCTGCTTGTGGAGATGGTCGAGAGCGGGAGGACACGGCTTCTGGAAACACAGCTCGATGGTGGTGGCGAAAAGGAGATTCCGCTCAATGGGCCCTTCCACCTCGCCGATGCCGCGATCACTTCCAGCAGTATTCTGAATGGCAAGCTGGCCGCGCCGTTAGCCTCGCTCGATTCGTGGTTCTACCAGCCGGGCGTGGTGGATCTCGCCAGCGGCCGTATGACGCGCATCCCGGTCAATTTCCTGGGCGACTTTCACTTTGAGGGCTGGGCCTCGGATGGACAACTGCTCGCGTGGGCTCACGAGCTGCGATCCACCATCTGGAAGTTGACGCAACCGGCCGGCCGATGATGCGCCGGACCAGGCTTGGTAGCGCTTCCTAATGCGGCTGCCCGAGATATCGCTTGCGCATCTTCGCTACGATCGTGAACTCCGGATCCACCACGTTCGAGATGTCGTACTCCATCCCCTGACCAAGCAGCAGACTGGCCCCCCGCTCGTCAAACCCGTAATTCTCCATCAGCCAATGCATCAGCTCGGTGGTGGCGTGCTGCAAGGCTTCATTGAGGGCTCGCGAACTGCCCAGCACCATGATGAAGTCCTCGTTTTCCAGACGCGGCCAGCTGATCTTTTTTCCTTTGATGAGATCCACTGAGAATTCGACGTCCATGGATGTTTCGATGGCGCTGCCGAGCACTTCGCCGTCGCCTTGCCGCGCGTGCCCGTCGCCCAGAAAGAACAGCGCGCCCGGCTCGAACACCGGCAGCATCACCGTGGCGCCGGCGCCCATCCCGTTGTAGTCCATGTTGCCGCCGAAGTTGTCCGGGAAACTCGTGGGGATGGCGGCTTGGTTGGCCGGCGCCGTGGCGACGCAGCCCAGCATCGGGCGCAGCGGCAGTTCGATGCGTGGTCCTGTGTACTCGGTCGAGTCAAGAAAAGCGACGCCTTTTTTCTTATCGATCCGCCAGTTCGCGGTCTTCGGTTCTCGCAGCGCTTCCAGGCGCAAGAACCCGGGATCGGCGGTGTAGGGAGCCAGAAGTGACGCGGAAAAGCCCGTGGCGCGGTTAGTCTCCAGGCGCAACAAATGAACCACCAGAGTGTCGCCCGGCTCCGCGCCTTCGATGTAGAACGGGCCCGTCTCCGGATTGGGGCCCCGGCCGCGCTGCACACCCGCGGAGTCTATGCCGCGCGCGTCGATCGTGTATGTAACCACCTTGTCGCCCGGCTTGAGGTGAAGCACGGGTGCATGGGCGGCGGAGAAGGTGTTATAGAATTCCTTGGGTTCGAAACGATAGGTCTCGCCGAAAACGGTTGCAGCCAGCGCAAACATCACGAACACCTTCATACGCACCCTCCAGATTAGACAAGTATATCGGAACGCTTGTGCCCGACCGCCGCGCTGGAGCGCGCGCTCTTCGCTGGTTTCGACAGCACGTGCGGGTATGGCTTTTCTGCAGTATTGTGGAGAGCAGCGGAGGCTTGCGATGAATGAATCTAGCAGTGGCCGGACGCCACGGCGGACCTTTCTCAAGGCGGCGGCCGGGGTCGCGGCAGGAACGATGTTGGGGCGCCGGGCGGGCGCGGCGTTCCCCAAGATTGACCCGCGGTTCATGATTACGCCGGATGTCGCCTGGGAGTGGAACGTTTTCAAGAGCAAGGGCGGGCCTACTTACGCGGGCGGTGCGGGCTGGAAGCGGTACACGGATTTTCTGATTTCGAAGATGCAGGAGTTTGGCGCGGTGGATTTCGACTACGTCGAGATTCCATACGACCATTACATCGTGGACGATTGGCCGGACCGGAGCACGCATCACCACGATTCGGGTGTCGCGGTGGAGAAGCTGGTTTCGGACGGAACGCCGGTGCCGGTGGTTGCTTCGTATGGCATGACGTCCGGCTTCACGCCGGCCGAGGGCGTATCGGCCCAGATGCTGTATTACGATCGCGCCAAGCCGCCGTCGGATTCGGAGGTGGCCGGGAAGATTGTAGTCTTCGAGACGGCGACTTATCCGGAGGCTCCTTACTCCAATTCGTTTCTGGACAGCTACACGCTGACCGACTACGAGTGGCGGTCGCCTGGAAAATGGCACCCGTTGTTTACGCCGCCGCCGGCCAGCGTCACCAGTTCCTATCATTGCCGCTGGGTCTGGGCGCAACTGAATCGGCTTGCCGCAATTGCGATTCGCGGACGCGCCGCGGGCATGGTGGTGGTGTACGACCTGTCGCCTGGAGCGGCGTTCGGGCTGGCGCAGCGCAGCGTGTACACGCCGGATGGGAAGGCCGGGCTCGGCGCGAAATATATCAATTGTCCGACGTTGACGCTGGATCGCGTGAATGGAGCCAAGGTGGTGGCGGATGCAAAAACCGGGAAACGCGCGACGTTGACGCTCACCGCGCGGTTCCAGCGTGATACCGGGAAGGCGATTCTGGCACACTTGCCGGGGCGCAACTACGGTACGCCGCTGGATGAGCAGGTGCTGCTTGCGACGCACACCGACGCCATGTCGCTGATCGAAGAGAATGGCGCGCTGGGGATGCTCGGCATCCTCTCGTATTTCAGTCACATTCCCAAGTCGGCGCGGACGCGCACGCTGGTGTTTTATTTCGATTGCCGGCACTTCATGCCGGGCGGCGAACCGAGCTGGCCGCAGTTCGACTATTACGCCATCCATCCGGAATTGTTGAAGCGCGTGGTGGCGACGATTGGGATTGAGCACATGGGCGGGAAGCAGACCGTCGAGACCGGGCCGGGCGGGAATGAGTATGTTTACTCCAGCGAGTCGCCGGAGAATGGTGGCGTGATCACCAGCTTGATGGATGTGCACAACAACAATATCTGGATGGTGGAGGCGATCGCGCGGGCGGCCACGGATAATCGTTGGCCGCGCGTGGACGTGAAGTCGGGGAACGCCGGGCCGGGCATCAATGGCGGATTCCAGGGGACGGTGAAGAGTCCCATGAACAAAGGGCGCGCTTATAAGATTCCCGGCATCGGGCTGGCGGGGGACTGGCCCGGCGGGTGGACGCAGACGTTTGCGCAAGTCGACACCGAGGCCGGAATGCATGGATTCGACCAGAATTATTTTGTGCAGCAAGTGGCGGGGTTGTCGCAACTGGCGGGCGAGTTCATGCTGGTGAAGCCGCAGGTGATCGATCTGGGGTGGGGCGGGTTGAAGTCCGCGATTGTGATGCTGGCGGATTCCGGGTTCGTTACCGCGCGGGACGCTAAGGCGCATCGGGAGACGCTGGTGGGGCAATACGTGGCGGCGTTTCGCGAGGTGGAGCGCGGGGATCCGGGCGCGGCGCGGATTGCGTTGAAGAGTCTGTCGGAGAATATCGCGGGCCTGGTTGTGAGCGAGCAACAGGGACCGTTGCGCGCGTTGGTGGACGGGCAGGTCGCGAAACTTGCCTGAAACGATCGCGCGGGTTGAGCGGGGCTAAAATAGCCTCATGATGCGCATCCGCCTGTTGTTGATTTGTTTCGCCGCACTGCTGCTCGCCGATGAGCCTTATCAGAAGCCGCCGCGGGAAATTCTCGATGTGTTGAATGCGCCGGCGACGCCGCGCGCCATCGTCAGTCCGGCGCGCACGCACCTGCTGCTGGTTGAGCCGTTGCGCTATCCGCCCATCTCCGTGGTGGGACAGCCAATGCTGCGGCTGGCCGGGTTGCGCATCAATCCCAAGAACAACGGGCCGCATCGCGCCAACCTGGATACCTCCATGGTTTTGGTTCGGATCGACGATGGGTCGCAGGTCAAGATTCAGTTGCCGGCCGGGGCTAAGACTTCGACGCCGCGCTGGAGTCCGGATGGAAAGCAGTTCGCTTTCACGAATACAACGGAGACCGCCATCGAGTTGTGGGTTGGCGACGGCGCTAGCGGGCGCGCGCACAGGATCGACGGCGTGCGCGTGAACGCGGCCATGGAAGGGGCGGGGTTTGGGAATCGGCGCGATCCGATTTTGCAGTGGATGCCGGACAGCCGCAGGCTGCTGGTCCAGACCGTTCCGGCCGGGCGCGGCGCTCCGCCTACCGAGCCCGTGATTCCCACCGGAGTTCACACGCAGGAGAGCGCCGGGCATACCGGTCCGGTTCGTACCTACGAAGACATGTTGAACAACGCGCACGATGAGGACCTCTTCGACTACTACACGACCGCGCAATTGGCGACGGTGGATACGTCGAGCGGGCGCGTGGAGGCGCGCGGGAAGCCGGCGATTTTTCTCACAGTGGATCCGGCGCCGGACGGGGAGCATCTTCTGGTGGCGCGCGTGCACCGACCGTTTTCTTATCTGCATCCGGTGGAGGATTTTCCCAAGGATGTCGAGGTGTGGAACACCGCGGGCAGCGTGGTGTACAAGGTTGCGAGCCTGCCGCTGGAAGACCGCGTGCCCATTCAGGGCGTTCCCACGGGGCCGCGAGATTACCGATGGCGGCCCAATCAGCCCGCCACGCTGGTTTGGGCGGAGGCGCTGGACGGCGGCAATCCCAACGAGAAGGTTCCGCATCGCGACCGCATTGTGATGCTGAAGGCGCCGTTCCAGGCAACGCCGGAGGAGATTTTCAGGACCGAAGAGCGCTTTCGCGGGATCGAGTTCGCCGAGGAGCGCGGCGCGTTCGTGCAGGATTACGAACGCAATCGGCGCTGGCAGCGCATGTTTCTGATCGATTCCGAGCGCGCGGGCATTGCGCCGAAGCTGCTGTGGGGCGTCAATGTGCAGGATCGCTATCATAGCCCCGGCTCGATGGTGCTGCGGACACTGCCGACCGGACAAGACGTGGTGGCGCAGGTTGGCAATGCCATTTATTTGACCGGCCCGGGGGCGAGCCCGGAGGGCGACCGGCCGTTTCTGGATCGCATGAATCTCGAGACCGGCAAGACGGAGCGCATTTTTCATTCGAGCGCGGCCAGTTATGAGAATTTCGTGGCGCTGCTGGACGGCGACGCATCGAAGATCCTCACGGTGCGCGAGAACCAGACCACGCCGCCCAATTATTTCGTGCGTTCGTCAGGCGCGGGCGGCGGGTCCGAGCGGGCGCTGACGCATTTCCCCGATCCGACACCGATGCTTCAGGGCATCACGAAACAGAAAGTCACTTACAAGCGGCAGGATGGCGTACCGCTGTCGTTCACTTTGTATCTGCCGCCCGGCTACAAACAGGGCATGCGGCTGCCCACGGTGGTGTGGGCGTACCCGCTCGAATACAATGACGCGGAGACGGCCGGGCAGATCAGCGGCTCAGTGCAGCGCTTCACCAGCATTGCGGGACCATCCGAGCTTTTCTTCGCATTGCATGGCTATGCGGTGCTGGACGACACCGCCATGCCGATTATCGGCGATCCCCAGACGGTGAACAACACCTATATCGACCAGCTCGTGATGGACGCAAAAGCGGCGATCGACAAGGCGGTGGAGATGGGCGTGACAGATCGCGATCGCGTGGGCGTGGGCGGCCACAGCTACGGCGCGTTCATGACGGCGAATTTGATGTCGCATTCCAACCTGTTTCGCGCCGGGATCGCGCGCAGCGGGGCGTACAATCGCACGCTGACGCCGTTTGGATTCCAGACCGAGCGGCGGACGCTGTGGGAAGCGCCGGACGTTTATTTGAAGATGTCGCCATTCCTGGTGGCCGACAAGATCAAAGCGCCCATTCTGATGATTCACGGCGAAGCGGACGACAACACCGGGACGTTCCCGATTCAATCCGAGCGGATGTACCAGGCGATTCGCGGGAACGGGGGCACGGTGCGGCTGGTGATGCTGCCGGCCGAGGCGCACGGGTATCAGGCGCGGGAGACCATCCAGACCGTGCTGTACGAAATGATGGCGTGGTTCGACAAGTACGTGAAGGACGCGCCGCCCAAGCTTTCAACGGAATGAGGTTTCGACGGAGTGAGTAGCCCGGCCTTGATGCAAATTGCGCCCGTCGTGCTGGGAGGGAGGCACATCCGGCTGGAGCCGCTGACGGTTGGACACGTGGACGCCCTGACCGAGGTGGGTCTGGACGAAGAGTTGTGGCGCTGGATCCCGGTGCAAATGCGGACGCGCGAGGACATGCTGGCTTTTGTCCGCACGGCGCTGCAATGGCAGGCCGAGGGAACGGCGCTGCCGTTCGTCACCATCGAGCAATCGAGCGGGCGCGCGATCGGCAGCACGCGGTTCATGAACATCGATCGCGCCAATCGGCACGTCGAGATCGGCGCCACCTGGATCGCGCGGCCGTGGCAGCGTAGCGCCGTAAATACGGAAGCCAAGTACCTGATGCTGCGGCACGCGTTCGAATACTTCGCCTGTCTGCGCGTCGAATTGAAGACCGATGCGCTCAATGAGAAATCGCGCAACGCGATTCTGCGGCTCGGCGCCAAGCAGGAGGGCATCTTTCGCAAGCACATGGTGTGCGACAGCGGGCGCGTCCGCGACAGCGTCTGGTTCAGCATCGTCGATACCGAGTGGCCGGACGTGAAGGCGGCGCTGGAACAGAAGCTGGCGGGTGGACGCTGAGCCGCCGGGCGCGAAGCTGCGCTAAAGTGGGCTTTAACCCCGGGGTTTAGTCCTGAAAAAAACTTTATCTTTCATCGCATGCGTTGTGTGCGTATGCGCGGGCTGTTGCCTTGGGCAAGAGCCGAGTAGCGCGACCGCGCCAGAAGTGCAGCCTGTTCCAGCGGCGAATGCCCCTGAAATCCAAAATGCCGTCACGGAAGACCACCGCATGTTCAAGGTCCTGCCGAATTACAAGACGGTGAACGATCCGAGCCAGCCCATCACGGCGATCGGGGCCAAAGGGAAGTTCGGGCTGGTTCTGCATTATTTCGATCCCTTCACGTATGGGTTTACAGGGGTGCAGGCTTCGATCCAGCAGGCCACCGACGCGCAGAAGGGCTATGGGCAAGGCATCTCCGGTTATTACAAGCGCTACGGCGCGGATTTCACGGATGCGTTCACCAACGAGTTGTTCACGGTGGGGGTGTTTCCGACGCTGTTGCACGAGGATCCGCGTTATTTTCGGAAAGGCGAAGGCGGGGGACTGCATCGAACGCTGTACGCAATCAGCAGGGTTTTTGTAGCCCGCAGCGATACTGGTCACCAGCGCTACAACTTTTCCGAGCTTTTAGGCAACCTCAGTTCAGGGGCGGTTTCGAACCTCTACTATCCCAGCGGTGACCGGCGAGTGTCCGACATCCTGACGCGCACCGGCTTTCAGATGGGCTACGACGCGATGTTCAACGTGCTGAAAGAATTCTATCCGGACCTCAAAAGGAAATTTCGCCACAAGGCGCAGGCCGCCAGCCTTGAGGGCCAACTTCAATAGGAACCCCTAGCGCGTTGCGGCCTACGATTTCTTTATAAACACCAGAACGTCGTTGGCGTCGCCCTGCGGGACGATATAGGTCGTCTCCACTTTCAGCGTCTTGCCGTCTTGAGAAAGCGTGAGCCGGTAGCGGGTGACGTGGTCGCCCTTGGTTTCCATTTCCACCAGCATCGGCCCGTTGAACCAGAATGACGCTTTGGCCTTGTCGCCGCGGACTTCACAATCCTTGCCGTCGGTGGTGCACTTCATCTCGATCGCTTTGCCGGCCTCGTTTTCCGTGACGTGGATGGAGTTAGCGGACTCTTCAATGGACCAATTGGCATCGGCCACCTTGCTGGTGTGCAGCTCGCACTTGGCTGGATCTAGCTGCCAGTTGCCACTGAAGTCCGGTTTGTCTTGTGCGTTCGCGAGCAGGGCGAACAGCGCGAACGTAGAACCTATCGCAATGCATCCAATTTTTCGCATAAGCCTCCCATCGTTGCTTTGCCACTTCATATCCTATGCCAGCGCGAGGTGGTCCGGGGAAGGGGGCTTTCGACTTGGCGCTTGAGGTCCGGCACAGGCCGTCCGGCAAAGGGCTCTGGGGTGCGCCCAGCGCATGCTAGCATGAATCGGATACTCACTCCTGCGCTATGAAGCTCTCCGACAAGTTCACGCTGGAACAAGGCCGGGTGTATCTGACCGGCATCCAGGCGCTGGTGCGCCTGCCGATCGACCAGATGCGGCGCGACCGGCGTGCGGGGCTCAACACCGGCGCGTTCATTTCGGGCTACGAAGGCTCGCCTTTGGGCGGGTACGACATGGCGCTGGCGCGCGCGGGAAAACTGCTCTCCGAGCACAACATTCACTTCCGGCCGGGCGTCAATGAGGACTTGGCCGCGACGGCGGTGTTTGGCAGCCAGATCATCGACACCGTCGGCAAGAGCAAAGTGGAAGGCGTGGTGGGGATCTGGTACGGCAAAGGGCCGGGTGTGGATCGCAGCGGCGACATCTTCCGGCACGCCAACCTGGCTGGGTCGGCGAAGAACGGCGGCGCGCTGCTGCTGTGCGGCGACGATCCGATTTCGAAAAGCTCCACCATCCCCAGCCAGAGCGACTTCAGCCTGTACAACCTCGGCATTCCGTATCTTTATCCCGGCAACGTGCAGGACATTTTGGATTATGGGCTGTTCGCCATCGCGTTGTCACGCTTCAGCGCCGCTTGGGTGGGGATGAAGATGGTCACGGATGTGTGCGACGGCGGCGGGACGGCTGAGTTGGACCCGTCGCGGCCGGTCATCCGGATGCCTGAAGGCTACCAGCGCCACACCGATCCTCGCATCGTGGCGCCGGTCACGCTGGGCCTGGAACACGAAGTGAATGTGCGCAGGCTGGAGGCCGCGCGCCAGTTCGCGCGTCTGAACGGCATCAATCGGCACAACGGAGCCGAGGCGCGCATCGGCGTGCTCAGCACCGGCAAATCCTATTTCGATCTGATGCAGGCGCTGCGCGATCTGGGGGTGCGCGATGAGGTGCGCATCGGTAAGGTTGGGATGCCGTTTCCGCTCGATCCGGAGTTTGTGCGGGAGTTCGCGCGCGGGCTGGAAACGATATTCGTGGTCGAGGAAAAGCGGAGTTTCATCGAAACGCAGCTGCGCGAGATTCTGTACGATCTTCCAGCGCGGCCGGCCATTCTGGGCAAATCGCATTTTCCGCCGACCGGGGAGCTCGATCCGGACCGAATCGCTACCGCGCTGTGCGACATTCTGCACCAGGCGCCGCGAACGCTCGCGGCCGCGCCGCAGCCATCCGGGAGTTCGAAAGCTCTCGGCGCGCGTCCATCCGCGTTCTGCTCCGGTTGCCCGCACAATCGTTCCACGCTGCTGCTGGAGGGGCAAATCGCGGGCGGCGGCATCGGCTGCCACACCATGGCGATGCGCTTGAACGATCCGGCCCGCAGCTTTGTTTTTCTCACGCACATGGGCGGCGAGGGCGCGCCGTGGATCGGGATGACGCCGTTCGTGGATCAGAAGCACATTTTCCAGAATCTGGGCGATGGCACGCTGTTTCACTCCGGCTATCTGGCCATCGAGGCGTGTGTCGCGGCCAAGGTCAACATTACTTATAAGATTCTCTTCAACGGCCACGTCGCGATGACCGGCGGTCAGAATGCCGTCGGCGCGCTGCCGATTCCCGATCTGACGCGCAAGCTGCAGGCGGAGGGCGTTCGCAAGACCGTGGTGCTGGCCGAGGATGTCGAGAAATACACCAACGCCGGCGAACTGGCTTCCAATGCCGAATTGCGCCCGCGGGAGGAATTGACGCGCACGCTGCGCGAGCTGGAACAGATTCCGGGCGTCACGGTCATGATTTACGACCAGGAATGCGCCGCCGAAAAACGCCGCAAACGATCGCGCGGCATCTACGCCGAGCCTACCAAGCGCCTGGTGATTCACGAAGAAGTTTGCGAAGGCTGCGGCGATTGCGTGAAGCAGGCCAATTGCATGAGCCTGACGCCGGTGATGACCGAGCTGGGGCAGAAGATCCGCATCCATCAATCCTCGTGTAACAAGGACTATAGCTGCGCGCTGGGCGATTGCCCGTCGTTCGTGTCGGTGGACGTGAAGCCGGGCACTGGTCTCAAAAAGAAAACACTGCCGCAATTGCCGGCCGCGGAGGTACCTGCGCCGCGCGATCGCGTGCAGGCGGGCGAGGGTTATCGCGTCATTGGTCCCGGAATCGGCGGCACCGGCGTGGTCACGATTAACGCGCTGCTGGCCACAGCGGCCTGGATCGACGGCCTGCACGTGGCCACGCTCGATCAAACCGGCAGCGCGCAGAAGGGTGGCGCGGTGGTCTCGCATCTGCTGGTCAGCGCGCATCCGATTGAAGCGCCTGCCAAGGTGAACGCCGGCAACGCGGATCTGATTCTAGGCTTCGATCTGCTGGGAATCCTAGAGCCGAAGAATCTTGCCACGGCCAGCCGCGAACGCACGGCCGCGATCCTCAACACCGATCTCGTTCCCACCATCGATACCATCAGGAATCGCATGCCGCTGAGCGGTCCCGGGCAGATGCTGGACGCGATCAACTCCGTCACCAATCGGGGCCGCAACATTTTCGTGGACGCCAACCGCATCGCCGAAGGATTGTTCGGAACGCACATGGCGGTGAACATGTTCATGACGGGCATCGCCTTCCAGGGTGGCTTGATCCCTATCTCAGCGGAAGCGATCGAGCAGGCCATTCAGTGGAACGGCGTGGAAGTGGACCGCAATCGGGAATGGTTTGCGTGGGGACGCAAATATTATCAGGATGCGGCCTGGGTAGAAGGGCTGCTCAAGCCGCAAACCAAGGCTAAGGCGGGGTTCGATCGCGTGGCGGAGCTGCGCGAATATCAGAATGAGGCGTACGCGCGATCGTACGTCGAGTTTTTAGACAAGATTCCGGAGCCGGCGCTGCGGGAAGTGGTCGCGAAGTACTTGTACAAGCTGATGGCGTACAAGGACGAGTACGAAGTGGCGCGGCTGCTGACCAAGCCGGAGTTCGTCGAGCGCGTGCGCGACATGTGGGAAGCGCCGGAGGCGATCTCTTACAATTTGCATCCGCCGTTGCTGCGCAGCTTCGGAGTTCAAAAGAAGCTCAAGCTGGGCCCCTGGTTCCGAACTCCGCTAAACATTCTAAAGCGCTTCAAAGGTCTGCGCGGAACGCCGCTGGATATTTTCGGGCTCTCCTCGCACCGGCGCCTGGAGCGCTCTCTGATCGCGTGGTATCGCCAGTTAATCGAAGAAGTGCTGGCCTGCCTGACGCCGGACAACTTGCCGCAGGCGCTGGAAATCGCAGCGCTGCCGGATCAGATCCGGGGTTACGAGAAAATCAAAGAGCAGAACATCGCCACGGTGAGACAAACGGCCGCTGAGAAACTCGCGGCCCTAAAGGCCGGAACAGCCGTCGCTTCCCGCTGAGGCTCGTTGTAAGATCCGCGGTCTAAGGTCACTCTCACCAGTGATAAACTGATACTTTGCCTGGTTAGTCTCCTGGAAGTTCTTTCGTGCCGGCTGAGAAATGACTCTCGCCGGCGGCACTACGGGGTGCTCCCGCGTGGGCGTTTGATTTTTCCGCGATCCGTGTGCTGATCACACTCTTCTAATGGTTTGACGCAGCTAAGCAGAAAAGCCTAGCGGTCCGGGGGTGAAGACCGGATGGCCTGCACGGTGGATAAACGGATATTATTTACATTCTTTACAGTGGTGAAGAAAATTTCGATCAATTGGGGTTCATCAAAGTAGTCATGGCGCAACGAATTAGTAAGTATCGGGGTATTTTGGGACTGATCCTGATCGGAAGCGCTGCGCTTCCGGCGCTGCGAGCTCAATCCCGGCCGCAACATTACACTCTCATTCTGGAAGATCCGCCGGTGGCCGAACGGTACGCCTCGGCAGAACGAGCTCGCTCGCTGGAAGCGGCCAACTACCGGCAGCAGATCGAGGCCAAGCACCAAGCTTTGAAGAATGACCTGGCGTCGCGCCATATACAAGCGACGGCCGAGGTGAAGACCGTGCTGAACGCCATCTTTGTGGTTGCGCCCAAGGAACGCCTGGCGGAATTGAAGGCCCTGCCGGGGGTGAAAGGCGTGGTGGCCGGCCGCCAGTATCATTTGAATCTGAATCGTGCCACGGGCCTGGTGGACGCTCCGGGTGCATGGAGCGCTCTGGGTGGCATTGGGAACGCCGGCGCGGGCATGAAGATCGGGATGATCGATACGGGCATCGATCAGACTCATCCGGCTTTTCAGGACAACTCGCTAAGCGTGCCGGCGGGGTTTCCTATTTGCAAAATCGCCTACCCTAACGGCTCGGAAGTAAACGTCCCCAATTGCTCGGATTACACCAACCACAAGGTCATCGTGGCACGCAGCTACGCAGCACTGGACGCGCCACCGAGCGATCCGAACAATCCGGCGGTGGATTCGACACCGGACGACGACACGCCGCGCGATCGCGTGGGCCACGGCACCGGAACGGCGTCGGCGGCCGCGGGAGTTCCTAACACTGGTCCAGCCGGTTTAACATTCAACGGCGTAGCTCCGAAGGCCTTTCTTGGCAACTACAAGGTATTCGGATCGCCCACGGTTCACGATGGCGCCTCGGACGGCGCCATCATGCTGGCTCTGGAGGATGCGCTCAACGACGGAATGGACGTCGCCTCGCTGTCGCTGGGAGGCCCGGCCTTCACAGGCCCGCTGGATACGGGCTCCATCTGTGGCAATCCGAGCGGCGTGCCCTGCGATCCTCTCGCCATAGCGGTAGAGAACGCCGTCCAGGCCGGCATGGTGGTGGTGATTGCGGCCGGTAACGATGGCGACGGCGCGTCCAGTTCCAACGCTCCCACGCTGAACAGCATCGGGTCACCGGGCGACGCGCCCTCGGCGATCACGGTGGGGTCCACCACCAATTCGCATTTCATCGTGGATGGAAGTGTTCAGGTGCTCGGATCGGGGGTTCCTTCCAACCTGCAGCAGCTCACCGGACAATTGGGCGACGGCCCTTTCCCCGCGGGTCAAACGGGACCGGCGGTGGATGTGTTGGCGGTTAGCGCCGACACCTTGGCGTGCAATGCTCTGCCCGCCGGCTCTCTCAATGGTGCGTTCGCGGTCATCGAGCGGGGAACCTGCACCTTTTCCGACAAGGTAACGAATGCGCAAACTGCCGGCGCAATTGGCGTGGTGCTGTATATGGCGGACCCGTCTCCGCCGATCGCGCCTGGCGGCCTCGGCTCAACCAATATTCCGGCGGTGATGATTTCAAACTCGGACGGTCTGGCGTTGAAGACGTTCATCAGTGCCAATCCGAAAAACAATGTGACGATCGGCACGGGCAGCTTCGAGCTGCTCAAGCCCTCCAATCTTGTGAACCTGCTGTCGTACTATTCTTCTGTTGGGCCGTCGCCGGGCAATAACGCCATCAAACCGGATCTGGTAGCGACCGGCGGCAGCGAGAATTTCGGGGCGGACATCTATCTGGCCGCGCAAGACTATGACCCGCTGGGCGAGCTTTTTAGTCCCGACCGCTACACGGCCGGCTCGGGAACCAGCTTCGCGACGCCGCTGGTATCGGGAGCAGCGGCTCTGGTGAAGCAAGCGCACCCCGGCTATACGCCGGCGCAAATCAAGTCCGCGCTGGTGAACACGGCGGCGCAGGTCGTCAATCAGGACGAGAATGGCAATGAGGTGGGAGTGCAGCAGCTCGGCGCGGGATTGATGGACGCGGGCGCGGCGGTGCAATCCACCATTACCGTGACGCCCTCCACGCTTTCGTTGGGCGTGCCTACGGCGTTCCCGATCTCGCAATCGTTCCAGGTGACCAACACCGGTTCTGGCAGCGCGAATTTGTCGCTGGTAGTGACGCCCGCCGTGTCGGTTAATGGAGTGAATCCGTCGGTGGATCACCCCAGCCTGACGCTCGGGCCGGGCGCTTCCGCCACGGTGAATCTGAACATTGCCGGATTCATTCCCAATGAAGGCGTGTACTCCGGATTCGTAACCATTCAGGGAGGAGCGTCCGCGGTCCATGTTCCTTACATGTTTCTGATTAGCACTCCCGCGGTGGGCAATATGATTGCGCTCTCTGGGCCAATCGACACCGTCGCCGGCCAAGATGCGGGCCCCATCGTGGTGAAGCTGGTTGACCTTAACGGTGTTCCAATTTCTGGACTCAATATCACCTTCATCGCGCCGGCCGATGCGTCGCTACAAAATATCCAAGCCGTCACGGATAGCAACGGAATCGCAAGCGCGGAAGCCTTCCTTGGGAATAAGCCCGGAAGCAATGACACTTTCACGGCGCAATTTGGCGCGCGGCTGGGATTCAGTTTCGCCGCCACCGCGCTTACGGCGCCGGTCATCACCGCCAGCAGCGTGGTGAATGCGGCCAGCCTGACCGAGGGACAACCCATCGCCCCCGGATCGTACATCTCGATTTTCGGCACGAACCTCAGCGCTGTGACGGACCAGGCGACCACGGCCATTTTGCCGTTGACCATCGACTTCATCACCGTCAGCTTCGACGTACCGTCAGCTCAGCTCAGTTTGCCGGGGCATTTGATCTTCGTCAGCCCGAATCAGGTGAATGTCCAGGTGCCCTGGGAACTGCAAGGTCAAAGCTCGGTCCAGATGAAGGTCATCGCAGGGGACGGCTTCGGCCTTGCGTTCGGTAATGTCGTGACGGTGCCGCTGGCCAACTATTCTCCGGCATTTTTTGAAGGCGGGGGCCAAGTTGCCGCGCTGGATTCCAACGCCAACGTGATCACTTCTTCGAATCCCGCGGTGCACGGCCAGTCCATCCAGATCTATGCCAACGGTTTGGGCCCGGTGACGAACCAGCCGGCCAGCGGCGATCCGGCACCCGCGTCCCCGCTCGCCCAGTGCAACTCCGCGGTCACGCTAACGATTGGAACTACCAACGTGACACCGGACTTCTGCGGATTGGCGCCCGGCTTTTCGGGACTTTATCAGTTGGACGTCACGCTGCCGGGTAGTCTCGCAGCCGGCTCATATCCCGTCATCTATCCCATCACGGTAACGGCAGGGGGCCAGACGTCCAAGGCCTCCAGCATCCCCGTGCGTTAACGCCGGAAGTGGGAGGCTGAGGGCGTTGAAGCGTCCTGGCCTACGAGAAACGACACACCCGCGATGCTAATGCTGCCTTCGCGCGCGGCGCCAGTCGTGTTATCGGCCACGGTAATGGTGACCGAACCATTGCCGCTTCCGCTGGCGGGAGAAACGGTAACCCAATCCAGGCCGCTCGACGCGGTCCAGGCGCAACCCCCTCCCCCAGTGATGTTGATCGTCCCGGTGCCGCCGGAGGCAGGAAATTGCTGGCTGTTGAGCGAAAGGCTGAAGCCGCAGATTGGGAATCCAGCCACG
The DNA here is from genome assembly GCA_963768095.1 of Terriglobia bacterium. Lineage (GTDB taxonomy): Bacteria > Acidobacteriota > Terriglobia > Bryobacterales > Bryobacteraceae > Palsa-89. The sequence goes on from CAVYGT010000002.1 coordinate 462,388, forward strand.
AAGGCATCTGTTTTGCCGGAAGCGGATGGCTTGCCGGCGCCTCCCAGCGCGTCGAAAATCGGCCCGCTGGTGGAACCCACGACGTAGACGTTGCCGCTCGCGTCGTAATCCACGCCGTACCCGATTTGCAATCCATCGCTTCCCAGATAGGTGAAATACTCGAGGCCCGCCGCACCGGCTTGGGACGGATCGAGACGCAGGACAAAGACGTCCAGGGAATTGTCGTAGGCGGACTGCAGCGCGCCTGGAGTGGACGGAAGTCCCGGAGACGTGGTCATCCCGGACAGGTACAGCGTTCCGCTGGAGTCGCGCTTCAGATCGAATGCAACATCGGCGCCGCCTCCGCCAAAGTAGGTCGAATAGACCAATTGATTTGACGTGTTGGCGGGATTCAGAATCGCAACGAAGGCGTCCGTATTGCCGCCATAAGTCTGCTGATAGGCGTTAGAGGTCACAGGAAAGTCCGGCGAGACAGTGTAACCGCCGACGATCACCGGCCCGGCTGGATCCAGCAGGATATTGCGCGCCTCCTCCAGGCTGCCGCCGCCCAGGAACGTTGCGTATAACAGACCGCTCGAACCCATGGTCGGATCGATGTGTGCGATGTAAGCATCGCCGCTGCCGCGATAATTCGGCTGGTACGCGTTGTGCACCGGCGCATCGTAGGAGTAGGTACCAGCCGCGATCCACAACGTCCCATCGGCCGCAACCGCTATCCCGCGGCCGGTATCCCAATTCGAGCCGCCCAGATAGGAAGAGTAAATCAGCGAGTTGGTCCCGCTTTGGGAAGGATCAAAACCAGCGATAAACATGTCCTGAGCGCCGGCGTTGCTGCTCTGAAGGGCTCCCGCCATGGGGAAATCGGTGGATAAGGTTCCGCCGGTGACCCATATTCTGCCTTGCGAATCGATTGCGATTCCATTCGCGATGTCGGCATGGCTCCCGCCCAAGTAACTCGAGTAGGCGAGGCTCTGGCTGGAATTGATCCAGACGACGAAAGAGTTGGTATTGGGGGCGTTGGTGATGCTGCCTTTGTACGCGCTCGAGGTGACCGGAAAGTCCGTGGACTCGGTGGATCCGGTCAAATAGATATCTCCTTGAGGGCTCACCGCGAGCCCGCCAAAAGTTTCCGTGCTGGATCCGCCCACGTAGGTGGTAAACAGGAATCGATCGCCGCCGGGATTGGGATTGATTTGCGCCACCCACACGTCGCCGTTGCCGCCCGCCGAGGCTTGTGTCGGTGCCCCGGCCAATGGGAAGTCAGTGGATAGAGTCGATCCGGCAACGTAAATGCGGCCTTTCTGATCGTGCGTGATGGCGTAGGCAGTGTCTTCATGCGATCCGCTGAAATAGGTCGAGAAAGTCAGGACGGGATCGAGAACGAGCTCGCGCCTCGGATCGTAGTTTCCAACAGCGAATCCATAGGAGCCGTCGCGATTGCGGCGGTAACGGGCTTTTACGGCGGTCCGGACGCCATTTGCGCCCACCTGATACGCAACCGGCCGCTTCTGGATCAGATCGGCGACCAGGTCGCCGGAGCGGTCCACGCTGGCACGAGCGCCTGAAAGTCGCAAACGAATTTGGCCAGGATCGGCGCCGGGTGCGATTTTGAGATCGTACTCCAGTTCGCGACCGTTTCCGTAGTAAACCAAATCGACACCGGGATACAATCCGGGAGTTCGCAGGCGTCCGTAGTTAGCGATGCCTTGCCGCCACTGGGACGGATCGTTCCCCAGGAACAGATTGGTTTTCGATTTCAGCTCGTCTTCAGCCTGGATGCGCGCGTGAGGATCGGCGCCGTCGAAGCGCAGCGCTATATTGCGGCCGGCGGTACGCAGGATGGTCCGATGGTTCGAAAACTCGAAGCTGTACCGTGCGCCGCGCGCTACGAAATCGCCGGAAGCGCCGGGTGCGGGCTCGAATCGAAGCGGCGCGGTCTCCAGCAGCTTCACGGCATCTGGTTCCGCGCCCAGCAACGCGTTCGAGGCCACACCGGCCGCGCAGAGCAATCCGGCGAATGGAAGAATAAGGCTTAGTTTCATGATCGAGACGAATAGTGTAACGACGCGCCTGGTAAACCCCAGGTTAACGGGAAATGCGCCGCGCCGCGGAACTCCCTTACAAAACTTGACAGACGGAAAATCGGCAAAAGATGAGTTTAGCGTAACGGCGCACTCCGGCACAGCGTCTGGCGAAGCAAGATGCATCGAAATCAAATTTTGGGGATAGCATTCGCCGGGACAGCCTGCGCCGTGGTTCTTTTCGCCGCCGAACCGTGGAAGAACAAGGACTACACGCAGTGGACCGACGACGAAATCAACAAAGTCCTTACCGACTCGCCCTGGGCGAAAGAAATGACCGTCGCGCCGCAAGGATCCGGCTACGGGCGCCGGCGCGGGATTGGATTCCCGGGCGGCGGATACCCGGGTGGAGGATATCCAGGCGGCGGTTACCCGGGCGGCGGTTACCCAGGTGGTGGTTACCCTGGCGGTGGCTACCCTGGCGGTGGGTATCCGGGCGGTGGCAACCCGGGCGGCGGCAACCCAGGCGGTGGAGGGTATCCTCGCGGCGGGGGTAATCCGGATGACGACAGTGGAGCTCCCTCGGGCGGCCGCGGCGCCGGCCCCATGAACGTGACCGTACGTTGGGACAGCGCGTTGCCCGTTCAACAAGCTCTGAAGCGTCAGGGCACGAGCAGCGCCGATGAGGCCAAGTCCGTGGCCGACGCCAGCGAGAAATACTACGTTATCTCCGTGTTCGGATTTCGCATGCCGATGAACGGGCGCGGCGCCCAAAATGGCGGAGGCCCCGATGCGGATACGGATCAAGGACGCGGCCGCCAGAACGCCGACGATTTGCGCTCCCAGTTGCTGGACGCCGCGCAGTTGGTTCCTAAAGGCGCGCGCGCGATTTATGCGCAGGATGTCCAGGTGGAAAGCTTGGGCTCCGAACTCCGGTTCTTGTTCCCGCGCACGCCTCCCATCGCGCCAAGCTCCAAGGACGTGGATTTCATCCTGGAAGGGCGCGGGGTGAAAGTGGAGCACAAATTCCATCTGCCCGACATGCAGTACCAGGGCCAACTCGCGCTGTAGCAGGCTCCGTCAGCCAATCACTTAGCTGCGATTAGCTGTCATACAATCGACTCATATGCCGGTGACACGCTCGTCGTGCCTGCTCCTGGCGCTGGCCATCAGTGTGGGCGCGCAAAAGCAACCCTTCGACGTACAGGCGCTGCTGAAGATCGCGCGCATCGGCGAGCCGCAACTCTCGCCGGACGGCAAGACGGTGGCCTTTACGGTTCAATCCGTCGATCTCGATCAGAACAGCAAGCCCATGCAAATTTACACCGTTCCCGTTTCAGGCCTGGCGCCGCGGCGCATCACGTTGCAGGGCGATGACAACGAGCGGCCCGAGTGGTCGCCCGATTCCACGCGTATCGCGTTCATCTCTAACCGCGGCGGTTCTTCGCAAGTTTGGATCATGAACGCCGACGGCTCCGGAGCCAGGCAGATTACCAATCTCTCCACCGAGGCGGGCGGCGTGCTGTTTTCCCCCGACGGCAAGAAACTGGTTTTCACCAGCAACGTGTATCCCGATTGTGCGGACGACGCCTGCGCGAAGAGCCGCCTGGAGGCGGAAAAGAACAGCAAGGTGAAGGCGCGCAGTTATACCACGCTGCTCTATCGGCACTGGACCGAATGGCAAACCAAGCGCCGCTCGCATCTGCTGGTGGTCGACGTGGACGGAGGTCCCGTCAAAGATCTGACACCCGGGGATCGCGACGTGCCGCCGTTTTCCTTGGGAGGCCCCGACGATTACGCCATCTCGCCGGATTCCAAGGAAGTCTGTTACTCCATGAACGCCGATCCGGTGCCCGCCACCAGCACCAATTCAGATCTATTCGTCGTCTCCATCAACGGCGGCGATTCCACCAAGATCACGCTGAATCCCGGCGCTGATTCCAGCCCGCAGTATTCGCGCGATGGCAAGTGGCTGGCCTACCGCAGCCAGCAGCGCGCCGGCTACGAAAGCGACCGCTGGCGTCTGGTGGTGCTCGAACGAGCGACGGGCCGGGTGAACAGCGTCACTGAGACGCTGGACCGGTCGGTGGAAAGCTTCACCTGGTCGCCCGATTCCAATGCGCTCTTCTTCACCGTGATCGATCGCGGGCGCCAGAGCATCGAAATGATTCCCACCGCGGGCGGCGCCAGCCGCATCATCGTCAGCGGTCCGAACACGTTCGACGACATGCAATTCAGCTCCGACGGCAAGACCATGATCTATTCCGGGCAGAGCGGCTCGGCTCCCACCGAGCTTTATCGCGCCTCGTCCACCGGTGGCACGCCTTTGGCCCTGACGCACTTGAACGACGCGCTGCTCGCCGGCTACGCTTTGACGCCGCTCGAGGAATTTTGGGTGGATAGCGCGGACAAGACCCGCATCCAAAGCTTCGTCGTCAAGCCGCCCAATTTCGATCCCAGCCGCAAATACCCGGTGCTGATGCTGATTCACGGCGGGCCGGAGGGGGACTGGGGCGAGAACTGGATGTATCGCTGGAACGCGCAGGTGTTCGCATCCGCCGGCTACGTGGTGGTGATGCCCAATCCGCGCGGATCTTTCGGCTACGGGCAGAAGTTCACCGAAGACATCAAGGATGATTGGGGCGGTAAGCCCTTCGACGACATCATGGCCGTGACCGATTACGCCGCTGCCCTGCCCTACGCCGATCCCAACCGCATGGCGGCCGCGGGCGGCTCCTACGGCGGCTACATGATCGACTGGATGCTCGGCCACACGCAGCGCTTCAAGGCGTTCGTTTCGCACGACGGTGTCTTCGACCTGCGCAGCGAGTTCGGCGCCACCGAGGAGCTGTGGTTTCCGCTGTGGGAATTCAATGGCACGCCCTGGGATAATCCCGATTCGATTGCCAAGTGGTCGCCCAGCTACTATGTGAAGGATTTCCATACGCCCACCCTGGTTGTGCATGGCGAGCAGGATTTCCGCGTGCCGTACACGCAGGGGCTCCAACTCTTCACCTCGCTGCAGCTTCAAAAAGTGCCGTCCAAGCTGCTGGAATTTCCCGACGAGGGCCACTGGGTTCTCAAGCCGCAAAACAGCGTGCTCTGGTACAACTCGTTTCTGGAGTGGATCGGCGAGTGGACCAAGCCGTCTTCATCCGCTCACTAGCCCACAAAGGGCGCGCGGGCACCCTCGATTTCAGCAAAGCAAGCAGCCCGCGCGCTCCGTTTTGCGGGCTGTTCCTTAGAAGCCGCGCTGGCAGGCCTTCTGTCTTTGATATACTCGCGAAAGGTCCGCTCGTTTTTCCTATGCGCGATTTCCGGCTCGGAGATATCATCGATGATCACTGCATCAAGTGCCGCCGGATTACCAATCACGCCATCGTTTCGTTGGTGAATCACGAGCCGGCCAAAGTCCGCTGCCGGACCTGCTATCACGATCACGATTACCGGCATGAGCAGGCGCCGCCTTCCAAGAAGGATCTGAAAAAGCAGGAACTGTTCAACGAAGTGCTTTCTGCGGTGGCTCCAGCGGCGGCTGAAGCGGCGGCGGCCGCAGGCGATCCGGAAGAATCGCCCAACCCCAAAGCATCCAAGGCGCGCGGCAAGAAGGCGTGACGGCCGCCTGGGATCCCGAGCGGTATCAAAGCAAGTATTCCTTTGTCTGGCAGTTCGGCGAAAGCCTGCTCGAATTGCTGAAACCTGGCGCCGGCGAGCGGATTCTGGACATCGGATGCGGCACCGGGCAGCTTACGGCGGAGATGGCTCGCTCCGGCGCTCTAGTAGTGGGGCTCGACAAATCGCCGGAGATGCTGGCCGAGGCGCGCAAGAATTTTCCTGAAGTCATGTTCGAACAAGGCGACGCAACCAGCTTCCGCTTCGAGCAGCCGTTCGATGCGGTTTTTTCGAATGCCGCGCTGCATTGGGTGCAGGATCAAGCAGCCGTGGCGGCATCCATCGCCCGTGCGCTGCGGCCCGGAGGACGGTTTGTGGCGGAATTCGGCGGAAAGGGCTGTATCGCGTCCGTGGTGGGCGCCCTGCGCGCCGTGCTCGGCCCGCGCGCCGATCAGCTTTGCCCGTGGACTTTCCCCAGCATCGGCGAGTTCGTGCCGCTGCTCGAACGGAGCGGGCTGGAAGTAGGCCAGGCTCTTCTGTTTGACCGCCCCACACCGCTCGAAGACGACAACGGCATGGAAGAGTGGCTGCGCATGTTCTGCGGCGTCTATTTCCGCGGGCTTTCCGCCGAGGAAACGCGCGAAACGATCGCGCAGGTTGTGGAGCGGCTGCGTCCGGCTTTATATCGCGACAGCGCTTGGACCGTCGATTACCGGCGCCTGCGCATCGTTGCCCGCAAGACGAATTGAAGCGGCTAACTCTTCCCTAGGTCGGTCTTGAGGTCGCGCAAGACCTGTTCGCCTTCGCCGCTTTTCAGGTCCTGCTCCAGCCGGCGCAGCGCCAGCCCGACGATGTCGCGATGATGCAGCTTGGAGCCGATTTCATCGGCGTCGCTCAAGCGCAGCCACAGCTCGTGCAGCCGATCGACATCCTCCGGCCATAAGCGCGGCGGGTGCGGGCCGAGATTGACGAAAATCGAGGGCCGGTCGGGGCTGATAATTTCGAGCGAAAAAGCGTGCCGCGGTTCGGGCAGACTCTCCCATGCCAGACCGATGCGCCGCGCCAGCTCTTCCGAGGTCATGCGCGCCGAAACGCCCGTCACCAGCCGCGAACATTGCAGCTTGGCCGCCGATTGCACCATGGCGTCGAAGGGATTCACGGCAGGCACTACCAGCAGCGCCACTGGCTTGCCTTCTTTTTCGGCTATCTCAACCACGTGGCTGAACAGCTCGCGCTCGTAGTTGCTGAAGATCTGGTCGTCGGACAGATCGTATTCACCCGACCCCGCCGAAATGGTACGCACCGTCATCACCACGATGTCGTGCCGCCGCAGATTGGTCTTTTGGAGCACCTTCCGCAAGTGGTCCATGTTGTGATAATCGCGGACCGCAACCAGCACGCACCCCGAGCGCGCATGCAGCGCCGGCGTAGTGACTTGCGGCTGATGCTCCAAATTGAATTCTTCGAGCGGCTTCTTCTCCAGGTGCTGCAATTGGCGCTTACGCTCGTTCACGCGCTCGGAAATGGTAAAGACAATGAACACCACCACCGTGAACGCCAGCCCGTAAATCGTGGCGATCTGCTTGGAAAAAAGATTGGCGATGGCGACGAAACCGAGGATCAGCGTCGTAACTCCCAGCCCGACCGGAATCTCCACGCCGCGCAGCCGGATGTTGAATGGAAATTTGTATTCCTGGTCGTGCCGCTGGTAGCGCAGCACCATCACGCCCAGGGATTTCAAGAAGAAGCTCCACACCACGCCGAACGCGTAGGCCTCGCCCAGCAGGTACATGTCGCCGCGGCTGGCGATGATAGTGGTCACTTGCAGCAGCGTGATCAGATTGATGATGCGATGGGTGGTTCCAAAGCGCTTGTGCGGCTTGCGGAACCAGTCCAGCAGGACGCCGTCTTCGGCCACACGATTCAACACGCCGTTGGCGCCGATGATGGACGTGTTCACCGCGCCCGAAAGAATCAGAATGCCCACGATGACCACGAAAATGTGGAACAAAAGCCTCAGCATCTCCGGCCCCACCAGGCGCATCGCCAGTCCGCCCAGCAGATTGTCGGCGTAGAGATTGCGGATATCGGACGGGCTGATGATTGCTCCCGCCAGCACCGTGATCACGCCCGTACAGATCACCGCGTACCAGCACACGATGTTAGCCGTGATCCGCAGATTCTTCAGCTTCGGATAGGCGATCTCGCGATAGACCTGCGCCAGCGTTTCAAAACCGCTCATCGAAAGCAGCGCGTGGCCGAAGGCGATGGTCAGGGCCACCATCGGGATGGCCGGCCAGATGGTGCCTTTGAACCAGCCCAATGCGTCCGGATTAGCCGGGCTGAACTGCAGATTGCGCGGCAACGGCGCCGGCGGCAGCGATGCGTGGCCTCGCAGCAGAATCGTCAACGGCGCCCAGATTAAGAACGCCACCACCATAACTGTGGTGATCTGCATGATGCGCAGCGCCTTGCCGCTCGATTCGTGAATCCCTTTTATATTCGTCCACCAGAAGTACACCGTCACAGCCACCGCGAAGAACGCCGCGAAATAATTCACGTTGACGGGGAACGATTGCCCCATCATTTTGGCGATTTCGTCCAGCAGGTGGCCCAGGTATTGGCCGGCGCTGACCACGCTGATGGGTCCGGTGAGGATGTAGTCGAACACCAGGGCCGACACCGACAGCCGCGCCATGAACGAGCCCCATGCTGTCCTTCACCACGATGTACACGCCGCCGCGCACAAACATGCTGCAGCTTTCCATGTACACGGAGCGCACCGCGAAGCTGAACAGCATCACGCCCAGCACGAACCAGGGAGCCGCTGGGCCGACCGCGGTCTCGGCAATGCCGCCCGCGTAATAAGCCGAGGAGGCCAGGTCGGAAAGAACAATCGCGGCGCCCCGCCAGAAGCTGATGAAGGAGAGCGCTACGGTGGTGGCCACCACGACCTTGGCAGTGTTCGTGGTCGGCCGGCTACCTTCGGGCGGTATCAAAACGAGCGATTCCCCGATTTCGATTTTACGTGAGGCACAGCTTCTATCCTACGATGAGCATGTGGGGCGCGCCCAAGCGGTCCAGATCGCCCATGATCTTCAGGCGCGAGGCTACCTGGCCTGGCTGGTGGGCGGCTGTGTGCGCGATCTGGTGTTAGGCCGCGAGCCGAAGGATTATGATATCGCAACCGATGCGACGCCCGATCAACTGCTCCAGCTTTTCCCAAGGGCGCAACTGGTGGGCGCGCAGTTCGGCGTGATTCTGGTCGACGGCGTCGAGGTGGCCACCTTTCGCAGCGATCATTCCTACCAGGATGGGCGGCATCCGCAAGGCGTCACTTTCGAAACCGACTCCAAGCAGGACGTGCTGCGGCGCGACTTCACCATCAATGCCCTGCTTCTCGATCCGGCCCATGTGGATGATCCCGCCGGGCACGTGGTCGATTACGTAGGCGGCCTCGAGGATCTTACGAGCGGCGTGATCCGCGCCATCGGCGATCCGGCGCAGCGCTTCGAAGAGGACCATCTGCGCATGCTGCGCGCCATCCGCTTCGCCGCGCGCTTTGGTTTCACGATAGAACCGGCCACCTTCGCAGCGATCCAGAAGATGCACGAGCGCATCACGCGCGTCTCGCCCGAGCGCGTTCGCGACGAGCTGAACAGAATTCTCACCGAAGGCGGCGCGCGCCGCGGGTTCGAGCTGCTGGATGCCTCCGGTCTGCTTCAGGACATCCTGCCCGAAGTGGCCGCGATGAAAGGTGTTCAACAACCGCCCGAGTTTCATCCCGAGGGCGACGTCTGGACGCACACGCTGATCATGCTGGAGGGCCTCGACCAACCCATGCCCACGCTGGCCTGGGGCGTATTGCTTCACGACGTGGGCAAGCCCGGAACGTTCCGCATCGCCGATCGCATCCGTTTCGACGGCCATGTCGAGCTGGGCGAACGCCTGGCGCGCGATATTCTGGCGCGGCTGCGCTTCTCCAACGCCGACATCGAGCAGATCGTCGCGCTGATCGCCAATCACATGCGCTTCACGCACGTCCACCAGATGCGCGAGAGCACTTTCAAACGCATGCTGCGGATGGATCGATTCACGGAACACCTGGAGCTGCACCGTCTGGACTGCATGTCGAGCCACGGCAATCTGGACAACTACCAGTTCGTAAAATCCAAGTTCGAGCAAGTGCCGGCCGAAGTTCTGCGGCCCGCGCGCCTGGTCACCGGAGACGATCTGATCGCCGCGGGCTACAGACCCGGTCCGGATTTTTCCCGCATGCTCGAAGCCGCCGAGGATGCGCAGCTCGAAGCGCGCATCGCCTCGAAAGAACAGGGGCTGGATCTGATCCTGCTGCTCTTCGGCCCTCCCGTCGCGTAGCGGCGCTCCGAGCGATAGAATTCATCGAGGAGGATCAAATGAGCGACAACCCAGAGGACAACCAGGTACGCGATGAAGAAGACGCGCCGGCGCGCCGCACTTTTTTGTCGGGCGCAGCCGCGGCCGGTCTGATCGGCGCCGCCGCTGTCGGCTCCGCGCTCGCGCAACAAAGCTCCCACGAAACCGTTGCTCAAGATCCGCAAGCGCCGAAAGGCCTCGGACCGCGCGGCATGGTGGACAATCGTTTCCCGGTCACTTACCAGACCTCGGTGACCGAGGGTGTCCGCGTGCTCACGCAGTTTTTCGTGGCCCTGAGCCAGCGCGACCTGAAAGGCATCGCGGATATGATGCACTTTCCCTTTGTCTCGTTCGAAGGCACCGAGGCGGTGGTGGTCCAGACCGCGGAAGAATTATTCGCGCACGCGCCCGCGTCCATCAACATGTCCGAGACTCCGGAGCGCTACTCGGATCACGATGGCTATCTCAAACCCGGCGCCTACGACGTGTTCGACGGCCTGGAGGTTTTGAATTGCGATCCGGTGCTGGCGGGGCTCTCGCTGCGCTACAACCGCTACGGCGGCGACGGAAAAAAGCTGACGCGCTGCGATGGCGTTTACTCGGTCACCAATAACGACGGCAAATGGGGCATCCAGATGATGTCCAGCATATTTACTCCCGCCCAGATGACCGGCGTCAAGTTCACCGACACCATCGAAGCAGCCAAACGCTGCCGCATTGATCATGACCTGGCTTATCAAGTATCGGATCGCAGCGTAGACGCGCCTACTTCGCAATTGGGCCGCACCGCAGCCGTAGCCAACACCGGCGGCCAGCCCTGGACGCTCGGCCCGGCCGGACGAGCCATGGAGCAGTTCAAGGTGAAAGGCATCAAAACGCGGCTGCGCATTACAGAAGTAACTCCGGAGAGCCGTGCCAGAATTCAGCCCAGCGCCAACCCGCCCGCCGACTACGCCAACTACCGCGCGCTGTTCCCGCAAGCCGGCTTGGGAAACTGGGGCTGGGTGTATGGAGTGCTTCCGGAAACGCGCGTGCTGCACGCGACTTTCGACAAAGCGCACATGTTCTCTGGCGCGATCCGCTTCACCGCGGCGGGCGAGGAATGCAGCTACAACGCCGACCTGTCCGTGATCACCTACCGGAAAGGCCACTGGGGCCGTGCGGGCACGCTGGCCTACACCACGCCGCACGACCGCTCCAACGATGTCCTGCGAGCCTGATGCGGGCGGCATTATGCGTTCGGGAGTACACAAGCTAGCCACGTTCTTGGTTGTCTTGCTGCCCGGTGCATTGCTCGCGCAGGACCGCATCGCCGGCTCGATCGACCGATCCCGAATGGTTCCGCTGAGAAGCGGCGCGCATCCCATGGCACGCGCGGAATTCGATCGCGGCCCGGTGGATCCCGCGCGCAAGCTGGGTTACGTCACGATTCATCTGGCGCCTTCGCCCGCGCAGCAGGCCGCTTTGGAAAAGCTGCTCGAAGAACAGCGCGAACCGGCGTCGCCAGACTACCACAAGTGGCTCACGCCGGAACAATTCGCGGATCGCTTCGGGGCTTCGAGCAGCGATGTCGGAAAAATCACGCGATGGCTTCAATCCGGGGGCCTGAATGTCGAGCGTCAGGCGCGGGGGCGGAACTGGATCGCGTTCAGCGGCACGGCCGAGAGCATTGGCCGCGCGCTTCGTACTGAATTTCATCGCTACGTTGTGAAGGGCGAAGAGCATTTCGCCAACGCCACCGCGCCATCGGTTCCCGCTGCGCTGGATGGAGTGGTCAGCGGCTTCGTTGGCCTGGACGATTTCGGGCAGAAGCCGCTGTTCACCAACAGCGACGGCACGCACTCGCTGGCGCCGGACGACATCGCCACTATTTATGACATCGCGCCGCTGTACAAGATGGGACTGGACGGCACTGGCATTACCATCGTGATTACCGGCGCCACCGATCTGGAACCGAACTTCGCCGACCTCCGCGCCTTTCGCGCCAAGTTCAATCTTCCTCCCAAAGATCCGCAAGTCATCACAGTGGGCCCGTCACCGGGGCTTACGGCCGCGATCGGAGAGGCCGATCTCGACATTGAATGGTCTGGCGCGGTGGCGCGCAATGCCAAGATTGTTTACGTCGAATCCGCGGACTTTGGTGTTTCTGGGGCCTACGCAGTGGACCAGAATCTGGGACAGATCATCAGCAACAGCGCGGGCCGCTGCGAGCAAAACTTTATGTTCCAGGGCTCCCTGTACCGCTCCATCATCCAACAGGCTAATGCGCAGGGCATCACTTTTCTCTCCGGTTCCGGCGACGCCGGCCCCGCTACTTGCGACGGATGGTTCAGCGAGCCCGAGGCGACCGACGGGCTGGCCACGTTCTTTCCTGCCAGCATCCCTGAAATCACCGCCGTGGGAGGCACCGAGCTCAATGAAGGCAGCGGCACCTATTGGGGCGCATCGAATGCGCCCAACGGCGGCTCCGCATTGTCCTATATCCCGGAGAAGGCCTGGAATGACACGGCGGCACTGGGCGTGATCGCGGCCAGCAGCGGAGGCCCCAGCATTCTCTACGCCAAGCCCGGCTGGCAGACTGGGCCGGGTGTTCCAAACGACAATGCCCGCGATGTTCCGGACGTGGCGATGCCCGCTTCGGGTTACCACGATGGCTACTACGTCTGTTACAGCGGTGCGTGTAGCGGCAACAACGGAGGCACTTCGATTGCGACACCGGTCTTTGCGGGAATTGTCGCATTGCTTAATCAGTCTCTGGTTTCGCGCGGGGTCTTGAGCCAGCCCGGATTAGGCAACATCAATCCTACGCTGTACCGGCTGGCGGCATCCGGCAGCAACGCGTTTCACGACATCACGGTTGGAGACAACATCGTTCCCTGCGTCATCGGCACTCCCAATTGCACGACGGGCAAACTTGGCTACACTGCGGGACCGGGCTACGATCTGGTAACCGGCCTGGGATCGGTGGACGCGCTCAACCTGGTGAACGCGTGGAACACGAATGGAGCCCAGGCTACTCTCTCGGTGACCGCGAGTGCAAGCAGCGTGACCATGAGCGATCCCCTCCAGTTGATGATTACCGTGAGTCCCGCGCCGGGAAGCAGCAGCGTTCCTACCGGCTCGGTATTCGTGAACCAAAGCAAAGCGCCGGAGCCACCACTTGTCACGAACGGACCGACTGTAGCCGGCGACCAACTCCTTGGTTCCGGCGTGCTGATGCCCGGGACGCGGCCTTCGGCAACCGCAGCGGTTACGATTTACCCTGGTACGCTCACAGCCGGCGCCGACACCGTGACCGTGACGTATCCGGGCGATGCCATATTCAATGGTTCGTCCGCCAGCATCGCGTTGAAGGTCAGCGTGCCGAGCGGCCATTCGGCCGTAGTGCCGAGTGTTTATCCTAGCTACTACACGGTACAGAACGACCCTCCGGTGGGGGAGCCGCCGCCGGTGGCTGGTAGTAGATTCCAATATCTCTTCCAGTTGCAGCTTAACGAGGTAGCGGGCGTGGGCACGACCTTGGACACGTTGATCGTGAATGGATCTGACGTTTCCTCGTCGATTCTCAGTGCCGGTTATTTCCAGAGCGAAGCCATTGCGCCGATGGGGAGCCTGGTTGGCGGCGCCGGGTTCTTCCCGGGATACCTGACGCCTCCTGGTCCCGTCAGCTTCGGCTTCGGCGGTCACGACGCCGGCGGTTATCGCTGGAGCACACAGGTTTCCGTTCCCATCGCGGCTGCGCCCGAGCAATTCGTTTACCTCCCTCCTGGAGCCCTTGGAAACGGCGCCTCATTCCGGCCGGTCTTTGCTCCGGGAATGATCCTGAGTGTATTTGGAATCAATCTCGCAAATCCGGAAAATGCCTCCGGACAAGCTGACTCTCTTCCGCTTCCGCTCACGTTGGCGGGCTCTTCCGCGAAAATTAACGGCGTGCCGGCGCCGTATTATTACGCCTCCTACGGGCAGCTCAATATCCAGATTCCCTATGAGACCGCGCCCGGATTGGCCGTCCTGACCATTACAGGCGTGTACGGCCAGACGTTCAATTACTCATTCAACGTGCAGCCTTCAGCGCCCGGCATCTTCGCCGGGCCCGGCAACACGGCGGTTCCCTACGCGAGCGGCAGCCGTGGAGGCACTTACACTCTGTTCATCACCGGCGAAGGACAGGTGACGCCCGCGCTCGCCACCGGAGCCACGCCGGATCCTTCCACGCCCTACACGAATCTGCCCCATCCGGTGCTGCCGGTGTCGATGACCATCGGAGGCGAGAACACGCCCATCGCGTTCATCGGAATTCCCAGCGGCCTGGCGGGCGTAACGCAAGTCAACTTCACAGTGCCCACGGATGCTCCTTTGGGAACACAGCCGGTCGTCGTCACGGTGGGCAACGCGTCCAGCCCGCCCGTGAACTTCACCGTCAATCCTTAACCGGCGTTGACATGCGAAACGCCGCAACGATATAGTGTTTTGCATCGATGCCAGCGCTCCCGGTTCGCTCCGCGAGCGCGGCCCATGGCCAAAACGGGGATGTTTTGCGCGAAAGAAAGGAAGACTCCGTGAGTCGAAACAACGTTGTTCGTTTGGCCCCTCTGGCGGGCCTGTTGGTTTGCGTGACCCTGCCCTTATTTGGACAATCGGGAGCAAAAAATGGAGAGTGGCCCACCTACGGCGGAGATCTGGGCTCCACGCGCTACTCCCCGCTCGATCAGATCAATGCCTCCAACTTCAACAAGCTGGAAGTAGCGTGGCGATTCAAGACCGATAGTCTCGGCCCGCGCCCCGAGTTTCAATATGAGTCGACGCCGCTGATGGTGCATGGCGTGGTCTACGTGACCGCCGGCACCCGCCGCGACGTGGTTGCGCTGGATGCCGCCACTGGCGAGATGCTGTGGATGCACAGCGAGAACGAAGGCAAGCGCGGCCAGAACGCTCCACGCCAGCTCTCCGGGCACGGCGTCTCCTATTGGACCGATGGCCGCGAGGAGCGCATCCTTTATGTCACGCCCGGCTACCGGCTCATCGCGCTGAACGCCAAGACCGGCGCGCTAGTCCCTTCCTTCGGCAACAACGGCGTCGTCGATCTCAAGGAGGATGACGACCAGCAGATCGATCTCGAGACCGGCGAAGTGGGGCTGCATTCGACTCCACTGGTGGCAGGCGATGTGGTCGTGGTCGGCGCGGCCCACAAAGCCGGCGGCAATATTCCGAGCTACAAACACGTCAAAGGCTACGTGCGCGGCTTCGACGCCCGCACTGGAAAGCGCCTGTGGATTTTCCACACCATTCCCAAGCCGGGCGAGTTTGGCATCGAGACCTGGCTCAACGATTCGTGGTCGTACACTGGCAACACCGGCGTCTGGGGGCAGATGTCGGCTGACGTCGCCACCAATACACTCTACCTGCCCGTCGAGCTGCCTACCGGCGACTATTACGGCGGCCATCGCCCCGGCGCCGGACTGTTCGGCGAAACCATCGTCGCGCTCGACCTCCACACCGGCCAGCGCAAATGGCATTACCAGCTGGTGCATCACGGCATCTGGGATATGGACATCCCTTGCGCGCCCATCCTGACCGACATCACCGTGAATGGCCAGACCGTTCCGGCGCTCGCGCAGCCGACCAAGCAGGCGTTCCTGTACGTGTTTAATCGCGTCACCGGCAAACCGATCTGGCCGATGGAAGAACGTCCGGTTCCGCAAGGCGATGTTCCGGGCGAGTGGTATTCGCCCACGCAGCCCTTCCCGACCAAGCCGCCCGCCTACGACAACCAGGGCGTGACGCCGGACAGTCTCATCAACTTCACGCCGGAGCTGCACGAAGAAGCTCTGAAGCTGGTTTCCAAATACAAGATTGGGCCGCTCTTCACGCCGGCCGTGGTTAGCAAGATCGACGGCCCGCTGGCAGCCATCACGTCGCCGGGATCGCTGGGAGGCTCCAACTGGCCTGGCGGCTCCTATGACCCGGAAACCCACACCGTGTATGTGTTCTCGCAGACCGCGACGGCCTTGCTCGGTCTGGTGAAGCCCGACCCGGAGAAATCGGACATGAACTACGTCCAAGGCAGCGCGGCGGCAGGCCGCGGTGGGCGCGGAGCACCGGCTGGCGGTGGCGGGCGAGGAGCAGCCGCAGGTGGACGCGGCGGTGGTGGCGGAGGCGAAGGCGGGTTCGGCCTGAACGTTCACGGCTTGCCGCTCTTGAAACCACCCTACGGCCGCATCAGCGCGATCAGCCTCGACAAGGGCGACATCGTCTGGCAGGTCGCGCACGGCGAAACGCCCGACAACGTGAAGAACAACCCGGCGCTCAAGGGCCTCGACATCCCGCGCACGGGACGCTCGGGCATCATCGGCGTGCTGACCACCAAGACGCTGGTCATCGCCGGCGAGGCAGGCTTCTTTACGACTCCCAGCGGCCAGCGCGGCGCGATGCTGCGCGCTTACGACAAGGCGACCGGCAAGGAAGTGGGCGCGGTCTACATGCCCGCCCCGCAGAGCGGCTCGCCCATGACCTACATGCTGAACGGCCAGCAATACATCGTGCTAGCGATCAGCGGCGCAGGCTACAGCGCGGAGCTGGTGGCGTTCAGGCTGGGCGCGTAGTTTGGGGTCCACTCTAGCGCACTTCATCACCGAAGAGCTGTTCGCTGTTTAACATAGGATCCTGGTGGACTCCGGCAGCGATTAACGTAGCGGAGCTGAACTATGAAAACCAAACTTTATATTGCGGACTATGTGCTTCGCCTGCACCGTGGAGAACAGGGTCTGTCGTCACGGTTCCTTGCCGAATGGCTGAACGAAAGTGGCTGCCGGACATTATATGGAGCACCATATCGCGGTCTCAGGGGAACATACCGGGCGATTAAAGGCACGTACGAATGGCTGAGATCCGAGGGAAGACTCGAAGACGCAGAAGGCGTGGCTCACGCCTTCGTAGACCGAAGGGGCCGGTTGCCGTGGGATTAGGTAACCACGCAGTCTGGATCGGCTAGGGACTCGCAATCAGCGGGCGGGTTTTACTTTGACCTGCACCTGCCCGTCAGTCCAGCAACACAAGAATCCGCGGCCGCCTTCGCCGGACCAATCGTTGATCACTACCAGCAGAGTGTAGTCGCCGGGCTCGCTAAAGGTCGCGCTGGTGTCGCCTTCCCGGCCGCTGGAAGCTGGGCCGTCGCTTTGCTCTGGTCGAGTTCGACGGCAGGTTTGTCATTCGAGAAGTCACCTTGCCAGGGCCGCGGAATTTCGTCCAGGTCACCGTGATTGGCGGAGAATTGGGCGGCTTCGCGCCTGGAAAGGTCTTGGCGTCGTCGGCTACCCAGACCGTCAGCGGCAGCGGAGTGCCGGCCGTCGCGGTCAGGCTCTTCGTGATCGGCTTGGGGCCCTGAACCGACGGCGCGTTCTCATCGAAACGCAGAACGGGGGGCGTGTTGCCCATCCCGACCTCGGAAAACGGCATGATCTCCCACAACGGATTCAGGTCCAGCGGCAGCGCCGTCGTCTTGCCGTTGGCGACGATGGTCCAGATCAGCTTCTTGTCGCCGAAATCCTTTGGCACCGTGACGGTGAACATGCCCCACTGCCGGCGCGTCAGAAAATGCGTGGGCTGGCCGTGATCCGGGCCGCCAGGATCGATGCGGTTATTTTGACCGACCGGAATGTCCAACACCTCGACGCGGTTGCGATTGAAATACCCGACCAGCATGGTAAACGTGCCGGCGGGATTCTGAAACCAGCCTTCGTATGCGCCCGTGATGCTGTCGCCGGAATCGTGAACCGGTCCCCTGGGCAGGTCCTGTGCCTTCAAGCGCGCCTCGATCAGAAGGCACAAAGACAGAAGAACCAACCGCCCCGCTCGCATCGTGGAGATTCTGGAATCCTGCCTAGCGCTCCGCCACTGCCTTGGTCTGCGCGGGCTTATGCTTGGCGGCCCACTCGTTGTACTCCTCGTCGCTCAGGTTAGTGACGTTCACCCAGGCGTGCGCCATCTCGTCCACCGTGCGATCGCCATATCCCACCCATTTGTTCGGATCAGGATTGTTTTTGTTCGCGCTGGTGTTGTCGTGCCACGCGGTGACGCGAATGAACGTACCCTTGGGCAGCACCGGCGCATCATCGTCGGTGTAGATGTAGTTGTTCATCCAGTTGAAGTTGAAATTGTTCACGTAGCTGAGCGTGCGGACGGTGCCATCGGGCAGGATGGCTTCCATCAGCATGGCCTTGCCGCGCAGATGCATGTGCGGCTGGAAATTTTCCAGGCGCGCGGCCGATTTCAGCAGCGTGACGTTGGAAGTTTCGGCGACGGTGTTGGGCGGAATATCCAGAACGCCGCGATCCGGCATGGCCTGGAATCCAACCAGCACGGTCTTGTGCTTGGGCACCTCGCCCTTGGGATAAAGCCAGACGCCCAGCTCGGCGTGATCGGTGACCTCTTCGCCCACCGCGTGGATATGCAGCTCCCAGCGGATGGCCGCGCCCGGCTCGAGCAGCTTGCCGGCGCCTTCGCGATAGACGTCATTCTGCTTCCCGATGGCCCACTCCATCAAAGCTGAGTCGTTCCCCCCGCGCTGATTGGGAGCATCCTGCACGATCAGGTCGGCACGCACATGATGCATGATCTTGCGCCCCGCCGGCGTCCCCGGCCGGATCTCGACCGCGCGCACCCAGCGCTCTTCGGTGATCGGCAGCGCGCTGACCGGCTTCCACCAAACGTCCTGGCCGTGCGCGGGAATGGTGTAGTCGGCCGACTTGACGACAAAGCTCGGCTCGCCCAGGATCTTGGCCGTCTGCCAGCCCATATCGTCGTCCCAGTGCTTGGCCGGCGGCAGATCATTCTATCGCCCAGCGGCGCGCCGAATCCACCCATTTCGCGATGATAGCGATCTGCTCGTCGCTCAGCGAGCGGTCGTTGGCAAAATGCCGGATTCCAACCGTCTTGTCGATGTGCCAGGGCGGCATGTTACGCGTAACCACGCGTTCTTTGATGGACCGCGCCCAAGGCCGCGCTTCCTGATAGGTCGACAGCGGCATCGGCGCGGCTGTGCCCTGGTGATGGCACTCCTCGCACTTGGCCTGGAAGATCGGCGCGACGTCCTTGGCGTAAGTGACGGCCTGGTCAGGCGTCTTCATGGCGCTACCTTCGATGTCCGCTGCGCTCGCCGAAACCATCAGGAAACCGCCCATCGCCAGCACCGACGCCCCGGCGATGCGCCACTGGATACACCCTAACAGTGTATTTTTCATGACCGCTCCTCTGGAACTGCTACTTCTCGTTAAGACCGAATTTCCGGCGGCTTCGTTACACCGCCAGCTACGTTAGAACTTAAACTGCAAGCCGAGCTGGATCATTCGCGGGTTCGCGATGACCGAAGGCGTACCGCCCCCTAATCCACCTTTTGAAGTGGGCAGGAACGGCGTGATCGAGCTTCCCAGGGCGTAGCTTTCGGTGAGAACCGTACTGGTGTTGATCAGGTTGAAGACCTGCAGCTGGCCCATCAACGTATATTTCTCGCGGAAAGTGAATTTCTTCCGGATGCCGATGTCAACTTGGTTATAGCGGGGCGACAAAAGGCTCCCCGGAGCGGCCAGTTGGATCGTCTCTGACCCTTGCGTCAGGCCGGGATCCACCTTGCCGCCAGGGTTGGGACAGTTGCAGTTCTTCGGATAGGTGGTGGCGGAAGTGATGGTCCAGTTCACCATCTTGAATCCGGACTGATCGCCGGCGAAGGTCGTCAGAGGCGTGTAGGTCGTCGTCTGGTAGCTGGCGTATTGGCTGAAGACCGGGGACGAATAGATCGATACGCTACCTTCAATGCCCCACTTGATCGGCATGTTGGCCTGAAGTTGGAATTCGTTGCGGAACGGAATGCCGACGTTCTGGCCCAAGGATTGATACAGACCGCCCGACCAGTCGCAGAAGCGATTGTAATTGGGATCGTTCAAGTAATTGCTGCCGGCCGTCCCGTCGCACGCCCGGTCGATCTGATGTTCGACGGTCCATCCAAAATTGAAGAAGCCGCCGCGCGCCAGCCGGCCGGTAACAGAGGTCTCGAACCCCTGATAGTAGTTACTCCGCAGGCTCTGAGGCGCGTTGGTCTCGTGCAGCGCGGGTTTCAACCCTACATAATTTGACGCCAGGTTGTAGACGGTAATCGGACTCCCGTCCAGCGGGTTGTTAATGGTGGTAGGCGTCCAGGCCGATTGTGGGACCGCATAGTTGAGAAGCAACTGCTGCTGATAATCCGATACCCGATTCCAGATGAAGTTCGCGGTTATGCTGTGCCAAACCTGCTGCTGAACGCCGATGTTGTACTGCCATTGATATTCTCGATGGAAGTTAGGATCCAGGCTGATGTTGGGGATTTGGCCAAACGACGGGTTGGTATTCACGCCCAGCTGGCCCACCGGAACCGCGCTGTTGGGCGTACCCGGCGCCGCGAAGCCGCCCGTGGGATAGCATGCTGCCGGCGCGTTCGTTACAAAACATGGCGACGTTCCGCCGTTCCAGAACACCGCTCTCGTTAGTCAGAAGCATGGGGTTGAAATTGTTCAGGTTCTGCTGCACCAAGGGAGTGTTGTATTTGCCGATCCCCGCCTTTACGGCAGTCTTGTGGTTGCCGAATACGTCATAAACAGCGCCCAGGCGCGGCTCCCAGTCCTTGAAACATGACAGCCCCTTGATGCTATTGCAGTCGATGAGCGGGAAGTTGCGGGCGCCCACGAATCGTCCCGCCGGTGCGCTCTGCGGATTGATATCGTTGTTCAGATATTCCCAGCGAAGGCCGCCCGTAATGGAAATGCGCTTGAAGGTCCAGGTGTCCTGCCCATAGATGCCGAGATCGTTGTTCAGGTAGAACTTTTCATAGACTGGTGAGTCATACGCCAGGAACCTGAGCGGCACGCCGCTTGAAAACTGAGAGATTCCGTCTCCGTTGTAGAGGAAATTCTGGTACGCCGGACCGTAGCTGCTTCCAATCCCGAACTTGATCTGGTGTGCGCCGGTGATGTATTGGCCGGTTGCGTCCCAGACGATACCGGTCGAATTTGTACCACACGTTCGTTCCGCCAGAAACACTGCGTGCCAGCTTGGTGATGTCCTGTTCCGATACGCCCGCATACCAAGCGGGAGAAAACGGGGCTTGTAACACGCCGGGCTGGTTCAAGACGAAATAGTCCAGTTTGTCGAAGGACCATCCGCCTTGGAAGATGAGCTTCGGTGTCGGCGTCGCCGTGATTCTGCCCTGCATGATGTAATACATCACCGGTTTGCGATAGTTGGACGATTGCAGCGGATTGGTGTCATTATAGCCGCCGGAGCCAGATACGATGTCGTCGCCGATGTACTTCCAGTCGCGGGTCCACATTGCCGTGATCTTCAACTTGGGATTGGCCTGCAAACGCGAGCCGGGCTGTTCCGTCGTAGATATGATCCAGTTCGACTCCAGGGGAGCCGTTAGGATAGAACGAACCCGGCGATTCCAAATTGCTCAACTGCTTACGGCCAGTGATCAGGAACCAGAGTCGGTCTTTTATGATCGGGCCGCCAAAGGAGCCGTCGAAATCCTGAATCTCGGTTACCTTGGATTGGCCCACTAAGCCGCGGGCTGTGTAACGCCGGAGCTGGTGTTGGTGCCGACAAAGCTGTCGTTCACCCAAGACAGAAACACGTCCGAATGGAACTGATTCCCTCCGTCCTTGGGGATCAGATTCACGTACGCGCCTCCAGCCGAAACTTCCACCGGCACATTATTCGCCATCTGGGTTGACTCGGAGAAAATCTCGTTGTCGACGTAGGTCTGAATCTGACCGTCGCCCTGCGTGGTGTTGATCAGCAGGCCGTCCATTAGGTAAGTGGTGCGCTGCGATGAATTGCCATGCACGGCGATGTAGGTCTGCTGCACCTGCATCGAGCCGCCCACGTCCGGCGTGTTGAGGTGGATGCCGGGCGTGTAAGACGCTACCGATTGCATATTGCGCGCCGAGGGCACTTCGTCGATTTCGGTGCGTGTCAGATCCTGCGGGTGCGCGACGTTTTGAATGTCGACGGTTTGCACGGTTGCCTCTACGTTGACAGTCTCACCGACGGAGCCCACTTTCATCTCGGCGTCCACGGGAACGGTGGTATTGACGGCCACCTCCACCTGCTGCTTGATGGTGGAGAATCCCTGCATGCTGAAAGTGATGGTGTAGGTGCCCGGCCGGAGGTCGACCAGCGCGTATCGGCCGTCGCCGCCCGTGGTCACGGTGCGCTGGCCTTCAATCATCACCGGGCTGGCGGCTTGGACCGAAACGCCCGCCATCACCGCGCCCGAACTGTCTTTCGCTACTCCCGCAATGCTGCCGTACTGCGCATGCGCGGATGGCGCGAACATCAGCAGGATTCCAAGAACTGCAAAAACAGAAAAGACCAACTTTGTCTTTGACATCATGGCCCCCTTTAGCCTTTACACAACTTGAAGCACACAGATTCTGGGCTGGAATTATATTGCAACCCGTTAACGGTGTAAAGGGGCCCTTTCGGGCTATGTCGATCCCGCGGGCCGGCTCAGTCGCGGCACATTCCAGTGAGAATTTCAAAAAAAGAATGCTCCCGCAGGATCGTTTCTGATATCGTACTTCTGAAGTGTTCTAAGAAGGAGGCCCCGTTGAAACTCTATTCCATCATCGCAGCAGCGTGCTTCGGCGCACTCGCGTTCGGCCAGGAACCGGCCACGCCCGCGCCCGAAATCCCGTTTGATTCCGTTCCCAATTTGCTCAAGCTTCCCGCGGATATGTATCTGGGCGAAGCGTCCGGCGTCGCTATTAATTCCAAGAAACATATTTTCGTCTTTACTCGCGGCAACTCCACTGGACCGGCGTTCGGCGCCACCGCGGCGGAGATCCTCGAGTTCGATCCCCAGGGCAAATTCATCCGCGAGATCGGCCACAACCTGTATGCCTGGTCCTTCGCCCACGCCATTCGTTTCGACAAGGACGATAACCTCTGGGCCGTGGACAAAGGCAGCAACATGATCATCCGCTTCAATCCCGAAGGCCGCGTCACGATGACGTTCGGCCGGAAGGCGGAAGCTTCGGACGAAAACGCCCATCCCTTGGAACATCCCCGCCCGCCACTGCCCGCTCAACCCGGTTCGTTCCGGCAGCCCACCGACGTGACCTGGGATACGCAGGGCGACATCTTCATCAGCGACGGCTACATCAACTCGCGCGTCGCCAAGTTCGACAAGAACGGCGACTGGGTGAAGCAGTGGGGCGACTATACTAAGCCCGAGGATCGCGAGCATCCCAAAGAGTTTGAACTGAACACCCCCCACACCATCGCCTCCGATGCCAAGGGCAATATCTACGTGGGCGACCGCGGCAACCGCCGCATCATGGTATACGATCCCGACGGCAATTTTATCCGCGAGATTCGTATCAACGTTCCCCCGCCCCAGGTCATCCATCCCTGGATGGGCGCCATGCCCAACGCGCAGGCCCTGGCCGCTCAGAACGGCGCTCCCTGGGCCATCTGCATCACTCCAGGCCCCGGAACTCAATACCTCTATAGCGCCGACGCTATGCCGGGCCGCATTTACAAGCTGTCGCTGGAAGGCCAGGTTCTGGGCGTTTTGGGCAGCATGGGCCACCAAATGAAGCAGTTCGGCTGGATTCACGAACTGGCTTGCCCGTCGGAAAACGAAATCTACGCTGGGGAATTACTCAACTGGCGTGTCCAGAAGCTGATCCTGCATCCTGGAAAATCTTCCACATCAACTAATTAGGGCAAACACCTGAGCGGACGGACCTTATTTCTGGCAACCCGGCCCAAACGCCCGCTCAGGTGCCTCAAAAGAGCCATTGACATAGAAATGTCAACGACTTAAACTGTATGCAGTTGTAATAGACCCCAAAGGAGGGATGGGTCGTGACATCTAAAGTCAGATTCCAATCCACAACGCTACTTCGTCTATCCCTGAGCGTGCTCGCAACGGGCGCTGTGCTGCTGGCCGGCGATACCACCGGAGCAACACAAACCACCAAGATTCCAACATTCACCAAAGACATCGTGCCGATCCTACAGGCTCGCTGCCAGGAGTGCCATCGGCCGAACGCCATGGCCCCGATGTCTCTGTTGACTTATGAAGAAGCGCGCCCGTGGGCCCGCTCCATCAAAGAGCGTGTCGTAAAACGCCAGATGCCGCCATGGCACCTGGACAAGAGCGTCGGCGTGCAAAGCTTCCAGAACGACATGTCGCTCAGCGACGCGCAGATTGCGACCATCGTGAAATGGGTCGACTCCGGCGCGCCGCAGGGCGATCCCAAAGACATGCCGCCGCCCAAGACCTTCCCCAGGGACGACGAGTGGCAACTCGCCAAAATTTACAACCGCCCGCCCGACATGATCATCAAGTCGGACGACTACACCATGCCGGCCGTCAGCCAGGATCAATGGTGGAAGCCGGTGGTTGACCTGAACGTGAAAGACGACCTGTGGGTGAAGGCAGTCGAGATGCGTCCGGGCACCACCGCGGGCCGCAAGATCACGCACCACGCACTGGCTCATCTGATCCAGGACGATCCCGACGCCAAGGACAGCCCCGAAGATGTCGCGGCTGGCCAGGGCGGCGTGCTGATGGAATGGGCGGTCGGCAAGAACTATGACATCTATCGTCCCGACACCGGCAAGCTGATCCGGCCCGGCGCCAAGATCTGGTGGGACATCCACTACCATGCCGTCGGCGAGAAGATCACCGATCACGTCGAATTAGGCGTTTGGCTCTATCCCAAAGATCAGAAGCCGAAGTATCGCACTTTCCTGACCGGCTTCCAGGGCACCACGAATGGCGCGGGCAGCCGTCTCGACATCGAGCCGAATACGGTCGCCGTCAGCCAGGGCTTCCATGTCCTGAAAGAACCGGCCATCCTGGGCAACTTCCAGCCGCATATGCATCTGCGCGGCAAGGCCATGTTGCTAGAAGCGATCCTACCTGATGGGACCACTCAGACCATCAGCTACGTAGATCATTTCAACTTCAACTGGATGACCAATTACATTTACACCGACGATGCCGCTCCGGTGCTGCCCAAGGGCACTGTGATTCACGTCGTCGCGTGGCACGACAACACCACCGCCAATCCGTTTAACCCGGATCCGAACCAGTGGGTCGGCTGGGGCGATCGCACCGTCGACGAGATGGCGCACGCCTGGGTGAACGTCACTTACATTTCCCAAGAGGATTATGATAAGTGGGCCGCCACTCACAAGAAGTCCAACGGCCGTCCGACGGCTGCGCTGAGGAACGGCGCGGACCCGGCGGCTACCAACAACTAAGTCTCTCTCGTTCTCCAACTGGCGGCAGCTTCTTCGGAGGCTGCCGCTTTTGTTTTTGCGGCCCGGTCAATCTTGGACGATGTCAACGCAAAGTAGAAATGTCCTATTCTCCGCAAAGTAGAAATGTCCTGTTTTGAGTTCGGAGTGGAGGGGTAGGGTTTAAAGTGTGGATGATTCTTCGGGAGGTCGCGCTCCTGGGGAAGATTCAAAGCCGATGCGACGGAGTTGGCTCCGAAGTAAACGGCGGCAAGCCCTCGGTCAACCGGGCCCTGCGGGGTACCCTCCGAGGGTTTTGCTTTTCTTGCCCAGCTTACTTTGGTGAAACTTCTGAGCGGAGGCTTTGAATAGAGAAAACGCGACGATGGTCGGGCCGCCTCGGCCCGGCCTACCCAATGGGTTTCGCCGCAATAGCGGAAAGAGCCGCCTTGTCGGGATGCGTGAAGCGAAAGTTCTTCATCCACTGACTTTTCGGTCGCGGCCCGGAGACCCGCTGGTGGGGCTTGCTGGCGGGTGCGGCTACTTTGGGGCGCACCGAACATTCGCTCACTGCCAGGTAGCGGTCGCGGAAGCGAACGGCCATCGATCCGTCCAGCCGGATCTCGATCCGCACTTGGGCTCCGCGCAGACCGGCACGAATATCGGCGCGGGCGATCCGGTAGGTCTTGGTGTCGAACTGGATCGTATAGCCAGTGCCGACTTCTCTGCTTTCCACGTAGCTCAACGAAGCCGCAAGCGAATGGTCCTTGGCTAGCGGACGATGTGCATCGGCAGCAGTGGCCGGCACGACAGCTAAAGTCTGGTTCCACCAAGGGACGAATTCCGTTTCCAGATAGGCATTCGCTTCCGCCAAAGTCTTGGCTTCCACCACCCGCAAGCCTTTCACCAGACGGTCCTGTGCCGTCTGAAAACTCCGTTCCACTCGTCCCTTGGCCTGCGGTGAATGCGCTGCGATCCAGACGATTCCCAGCTCCGACAGTGCCCGTCCAATCTGCGTGGGCGGCAGCGGTGCACGTTCGTCGCGAGGCAGCTCTTTGACATCTCGCGCGATCTTCGGCGCGGTCTGAAACAGACTCGCCTTGTCGGTGTAGAAGCTGACTGGACGTCCATGCTGCTCCAGATAACTCCACAGCAGACGCATGTTTTCCGCGGTCGAATCGTGCAGCACAAAGCGCGCATGCAGCCGGCTGGTGGCGTCGTCGATCATGCTGATCAGGTAGAGCTTCGGTCCGCGCTCTTCCAGCCACTGGTGCTCGCTGGTATCCCATTGCACCAACTCCCCACATCGCGACCGCCTCTGGCGCCACGGGTGGACCTTCATCACTTTCTGCTTCCGGGACCGCCAGAGCCGTGCTTCGATCATCCAGGCCCGGACCGTTTCGCGACTGACTGTGATCTGGTGACACTTGCTCAGATACTCGCTGGCCAGCGTGGGACCGAACCCGCGATACTTCTCTTGCCCCAGGATCGCCACTGCCTTGGCCTGGCTCTTCTCGTCCAGTTTGCGGTTGGATCTTTTTCCCCGCCGTCCATGGACGACCGCCTGGTCGCCCTCGCGCTTCAGCTTTACCAGCAGCCGCCGGATATGCCTCTCGGTTTGTCCGATCTCTTGGGCAGCTTGACGCTGAGTGATCAGCCCCTTCTTGGCTTTCTTCAGAGCGATCAGCCGATCTCGATCTCGCTGGGTCATGAGAAGTGTTCCTGATTCCACCTCCCCAGCCTGACCCCGTCAATAGGACATTTCTACTTTGCGCAATTAGGACATTATCATTTTGCGCCGACAGTTTTTTCGGGACGATTGACACCGCCGATCAGTGCAGTTAGACTACATGAAGCTGTATCAGAAGGAGGAAAGGGTCGTGACATCTAAAGTCAGATTCCAATCCGCAACATTCGTTCGTCTATCCCTGAGCGTGCTTTCGGCCGGCGCGTTGTTGATGGCTGGAGACACTGCCGGAACCACACCCAACAACCAAGGTCCCGACGTTCACCAAGGACATCGTGCCGATCCTGCAGGCTCGCTGCCAGGAGTGCCATCGGCCCAATGCCATGGCGCCGATGGCTCTGCTCACCTACGATGAGACGCGGCCCTGGGCCCGCTCCATTAAAGAGCGCGTGGTGAAACGCCAGATGCCGCCATGGCACCTGGACAAGAGCGTCGGCATTCAAAGCTTCCAGAACGACATGTCGCTTAGCGACGCGCAAATCGCGACCGTCGTGAAATGGGTCGACTCCGGCGCCCCGCAAGGCGATCCCAAGGATATGCCGCCGCCCAAGACCTTCCCGAAGGAGGGCGAGTGGCAGCTCGAGAAGATTTATGGCCGCCCACCTGACATGATCATCAAATCGGACGACTATACCATGCCGGCCGTCAGTCAGGATCAATGGTGGAAGCCGGTGGTCGATCTGAACGTGAAGGACGAGCTGTGGGTGAAAGCGGTCGAGATGCGCCCCGGCACTGCGGCGGGCCGCAAGATCACGCACCATGCGCTCGCTCATCTGATCCAGAGCGAAACCGACGACAAAGCTATTGACGGCAACGACGACGCCGCCCTGGGCCAATCGGGCGGCACGCTGATGGAATGGGCGGTCGGCAAGAACTACGACATCTATCGCCCCGACACCGGCAAGCTGATCCGGCCTGGCGCCAAAATATGGTGGGACATTCACTATCATGCCGTCGGCGAGAAGGTCACCGATCACGTCGAGCTCGGCGTTTGGCTGTATCCCAAAGACCAGAAGCCGAAGTATCGGACCTACCTGACCCTTTTCGGCGCCACGGGCAACCATCTTGACATCGAGCCGAATACCGTCAACGTCACCCAGGGCTTCCATGTGTTGAAGGCGCCGGCCATCCTCGGCAACTTCCAGCCGCATATGCACCTGCGCGGCAAGGCTATGTTGCTGGAAGCCATCATGCCCGATGGCACCACGCAGACGCTCAGCTACGTCGACCACTTCAACTTCAACTGGATGACCAACTACATCTACACCGACGACGCGGCTCCCGTGCTGCCTAAGGGCACTGTGATTCACGTCACCGCGTGGCACGACAACACCACCGCCAATCCGTTCAATCCTGATCCGAACCAGTGGGTGGGCGGCGGCGATCGCACCGTCGACGAGATGGCGCACGCCTGGGTCAACGTCACTTACATTTCCCAAGAGGATTATGATAAGTGGGCCGCGACGCATAAGAAGTCCAACGGCCGCCCGACCGCCGCGCTGCGGAACGGCGCAGATCCGGCCACCAACAACTAGCTTTTAGCGCTCTTTAGATCGGCGGCAGCTTCTCCGGAAGCTGCCGCTTTTGTTTTTAATCCGGGGAGAGTATACTCAATCCCCAATTTCCCCAACGCTCCAGACGCGACCGTGCTGAAAAAATTGGGGAATGCGTGTACTGTCCCCGGATTTCCGGAGTTTGCTATCTGCGCGGACCTTCACGGCCACGCGGATCGTGCATGGCCTGGCCATGGAACTCCGCGCGATGCTCGGCCGGACGCTCACCGCGCGCCGGCAAAGCCCCACGATAACCCTTGCGATAGTCGAGATTGTGATCGACGTGCCCGTAGAAACGGCCAGGCCCGTGATACCAGGGTCCGGCACCGATGAACAGGCCGCCTGAAAACCATTCCGGCCCGTAATAGCCGTCCGGAGCGCAGTTGTACGGGGGCACCTCGTAGTATCCGTAGGGGCAAATGGGAGCCGCCCCGATTCCTACCGCAACGTGCGTAGGCCCGCAGCCCGCCGTGAACATGCCAACGCCGATCGCTAATATATAAAAGCGCGTCCTGGTCTGCACAGTTGACTCCTGCCAGTGAAGTTCCTGTCCTAAATGATAAGGGTAGGCCGCAGGGCGCTGCAACGGCCGTCTACGGTCGGTGCACCCAGCATTGACACCAATGTGAGACCTAGTTACACTTTACCTAGCTGAAACCAGAAGGAGGGATGGGTCGTGACATCTAAAGTCAGATTCCAATCCACAACGTTAGTTCGTCTATCCCTGAGCGTGCTCGCGACGGGCGCCGTCCTAATCGCCGGCGATACTACCGGAGCAACACAAACAACAAAGATTCCAACATTCACCAAGGACATCGTGCCGATCCTGCAGAATCGCTGCCAGGATTGCCATCGGCCAAACGCCATGGCCCCGATGTCTCTTTTGACCTACGAGGAAACGCGACCGTGGGCCCGCTCCATCAAAGAGCGCGTGGTGAAACGTCAGATGCCGCCATGGCACCTGGACAAGAGCGTCGGCGTGCAGAGCTTCCAAAATGACATGTCGCTCTCCGACGCGCAGATCGCGACCATCGTGAAGTGGGTCGACTCCGGCGCGCCGCAGGGTGATCCCAAGGACATGCCGCCACCCAAGGTTTTCCCAAGGGACGATGAGTGGCAGCTCGCCAAGATCTACAACCGCCCGCCCGACATGATCATCAAGTCGGACGACTACACCATGCCGGCCGTGAGCCAGGACCAATGGTGGAAGCCGGTGGTTGATCTGAACGTCAGCGAGCCGCTGTGGGTGAAAGCCGTCGAGATGCGCCCCGGCACCACTGCCGGCCGCAAGATCACGCACCACGCGCTGGCTCATCTGATCCAGACCGATCCCGACGCCAAGGACAGCCCGGAGGACATCGCGGCTGGCCAGGGCGGCGTGCTGATGGAATGGGCCGTCGGCAAGAACTACGACATCTATCGCCCCGACACCGGCAAGCTGATCCTGCCTGGCGCCAAGATCTGGTGGGACATCCACTATCATGCCGTCGGCGAGAAGATCACCGACCACGTCGAATTAGGTGTCTGGCTCTATCCCAAAGATCAGAAGCCGAAGTATCGCACTTTCCTGACCGGGTTCCAGGGCACGAATTTTGCCGCCGGCAGCGCGCTCGACATCGAGCCCAACACCGTTAACGTCAGCCAGGGCTTCCATGTCCTGAAAGAACCGGCCATCCTCGGCAATTTCCAGCCGCATATGCATCTGCGCGGCAAGGCCATGTTGCTAGAAGCGATCCTACCTGATGGGACAACGCAGACCATCAGCTATGTGGATCATTTCAACTTCAACTGGATGACCAACTACATCTACACCGACGACGCCGCTCCCGTACTGCCCAAGGGCACAGTGATTCACGTCGTCGCGTGGCACGACAACACCACCGCCAATCCGTTTAATCCGGATCCGAATCAGTGGGTCGGCTGGGGCGATCGCACCGTCGATGAGATGGCGCACGCCTGGGTGAACGTCACTTACATTTCCCAAGAGGATTATGATAAGTGGGCCGCCACTCACAAGAAGTCGAATGGCCGTCCGACGGCTGTGCTGCGCAACGGCGCGGACCCGGCGGCTAACAACAACTAGTTTCTCTCGTTCTCAACTGGCGGCAGCTTTTACCGAAGCTGCCGCTTTTATTTTTCGGGCTCCGAGGAATCCACCACGAACACCTGCATCGCCAGCGAGACGTGCCCTTCGATTAAGTGCCCGCCTCTGGTTGACCCATCCGAAAGCGCGACCACGCAATGCGCATGCACAAACGGTTTGCCGTTCTGCAGAGCGATGTTCCCGGATAACGAGACGACTTCGGCTTCCTGATTGATCAGGATCTTCTTGTAAGCCCGCTTGTCGGGATCGAACCAACCCAGCACGCCCGAATCGATGGCCCCGACGGCGGTAAAATGCGCCACCTTGATATGGTTCTGCTCGGCGAATTCGGTGAGCCCGGCCGCGACTTCATCGCCTTTGCGCATGGTCACCTCGAATGTGCGCCCGGTGCGAGCCAGCTCGGTGACCTTCATTCCAGGCGCCTGCCCATGAGCCGCATCCGGCGCACGCCGGACGTAGCCGTCCTCGAGCGGCGGCTGAGGTGTTTGCGCCGCGAGCGGCAGAGTGAATGCCAATAAGAGAATCGTCTTTCTCATGGCCATGTATTCTATCGCGTTGGAGGTGCCGCACGCTTCAGCGTGCAGCGTTCCCACTCATGCGCATGTCCGATCGGCGATAATGTGTCTATGGCCACTGCTGACAAGGCGGATCTTTCCCGCATCACTGTTGTGCCAGGTCAGCGCTCAGACCAGCCTTGTATTCGGGGGCTACGCATAACGGTTTGGGATGTGCTGGATATGCTCGCGTCTGGTATGACCGAGGACGAGATCCTGAGCGACTACCCATACCTGGAGAAGGCGGACTTTGCCGCAGTCTACGCCTATGCTTCGCAGGTTGGGCGTACCAAGATATCGCGTTGAGGCTTTTATTCGACGCCAACCTCTCGCCGAAGCTGGTTGGCCGTCTTGCGGAGCTTTTTCCTGACTCCATACATGTCTTCGATACGGGTCTCGCCAGCTATACTTCCGACGAAACGATTTGGGAGTACGCCCGGGCCAACGGCCTCACTATCGTGACGGCGGACTCCGATTTTCTAAACCTCGCAAACTCCCGCGGCGCGCCGCCGAGGGTAATTCTCATCGAGAACTGTAACTACAGAACCGCACGAGTCGAGGAGGTTCTACGGCGGCATGCCATTGCCATTGCCATTGCCGAGTTAGAGCACTCCTCGCGGAAAATCCTGCTCGTCCGAAGCACGGCCTAAATGCCTAAATGGTAGATGTACGGCTCCAGAACATGTGAAAAAAAGTCATGCCCGCGAAAGCGCTTCTGCAACGCCACTTCACTCCCATCTGCTACGTTGAAAGTTCCGGATGATTTCTTTCTCCAATGTCAATAAACAGTACGGCAAGCAGCTCGTCTTCGTCGACGCCTCCTTCCAGCTCAACCCGGGCGAAAAAGTGGGCCTGGTCGGCCCCAACGGCTCGGGCAAAACCACGCTCTTCCGCATGATCGTCGGCGAGGAAGAGCCTGACGACGGCGAAGTCACCGTTCCCAAGCGCCTCACCATCGGCTACTTCCGCCAGGATGTCGAGGAAATGCGCGGCCGCTCCACGCTCGACGAAGCCATCGCGGGCAGCGGACGCGCCGGTATCCTGCATCACGAGCTCGAAGACCTGCACCGTGCCATGGAAGATCCCGGCGAGGCTGGCAACCTGGACCGCACCCTCGCCCGTTTCGGCGAGGTCCAGGAAGAATACGAGCATCTCGGCGGCTACGCGCTCGAAGCCGAGGCCAGCGAGGTCCTGCACGGCCTCGGATTCCAAGACGACCAGATCGACGGCGACGTCGGCGCGCTTTCCGGCGGCTGGAAAATGCGCGTCGCTCTGGCGCGTGTCCTGCTGGGCCGCCCCGACGTGCTGCTCATGGACGAGCCCACCAACCACCTCGACATCGAGTCCATCATCTGGCTCGAACAGTTTCTCAAGTCCCTCTCCGGCACGCTTCTGATGACCTCGCACGACCGCGAGTTCATGAACCGCGTCGTCACCAAGATCGCCGAAATCGATGCCGGCGAGATCACCGTTTACTCCGGCAACTATGATTTCTATGAACGTGAGCGCGCCATCCGCGAAACCAACCAGCAGGCCGCCTTCGCCCGCCAGCAGGCCATGCTCGCCAAGGAACAGCGCTTCATCGACCGCTTTCGCACCCATGCCGCCAAAGCCGCCCAAGTCCAAAGCCGCATCAAGGCGCTCGACAAAATCGAGAAGATCGAGCTGCCCCGCAAACGCCAGGTGGTCAAGTTCGAATTCCGTGCCCCGCCGCGTTCCGGAGATCAGGTGGCGGTCATCGAAGATCTTGAAAAACACTATGGCTCGCGTGTGATTTACGACGGCTTCAGCCTTACCATCCGGCGCGGAGAACGCTGGGCCGTCATGGGAAAGAACGGCGCGGGCAAAACTACGCTGCTTAAAATGATCTCGGGCGCGCTGGCCCCCGACTCGGGCGAGGTCCGTCTCGGCGCCAGCCTCAAAATGGGATACTTCGCCCAGCAATCGCTGGACGTGCTCGATCCCGACCTCACGGTCATCGAACAGCTCCAGAACGATTTTCCCCAGGACGGCATCGGCTCGCTGCGCACCCTGGCCGGCGCTTTCCAATTCTCCGGCGACGACGTGGATAAGAAAATCCGCGCGCTCTCCGGCGGCGAGAAATCGCGCCTCGCCATGGCCCGCATGCTCTATGATCCGCCCAACTTCCTGGTACTCGACGAACCCACCAACCACCTGGACCTAGCCACCAAGGAAATGCTGGTGGAGGCGCTCCGCGATTTCGAAGGCACCATGATCTTCGTCTCACACGACCGCACGTTCCTCCGAGGCCTGAGCTCCCGCGTTCTCGAACTGGGCGGCGAAAACGACGCTGTTCGCCAGCCCAGCGTTTATCCCGGCTCCTATATCGAATACGTCCAGGCCATGGGCCACGAAGCGCCCGGAATTTATTCCTGATTGTCGTTCCATGCCGCACGCTTCGAACTAAAGCGCACGCCGCAGGCTGGCTCTGGCGCCACGCGCGAGCACGACCTAATCGGCACACGGGCCGCTTGTACAATGGAATTGCGAACCCATGCCCACTGTTCTCGGTGTGCGGGTTGAACATCTCGACCAGATCACTTCCGCCTGGCGAGAACACTTCAAAGGGCACCGTGAAAAGTGAAACCAGCCCTATCCTGGAAAAGTCAATCGAGACTCCCAAGAAGCGCTCATTAGTGGTGGTCACAGACGCAGTATCCCTGAAGATCCCCTGGGAAAATGTTCCAAGCGCCCTGCCCGCGCACCTTGGCTTGAGCGCAGCCGCGTCGAACTGTCACCGCCGGGCTACGGAATCCATTGGCCATTACTCGATTGCCGCCGGACCGTTATTTCGCGCAGCGAGTCACTGAAAAAAAGGGATGGTCACAAAGAAAATGTGCGCCAGTGCGGGGAAGTTCGGTCGCTTTCACTCCCGGCGCTTGCTTACGTTACAAATTGCAGAATCGCTACGATAATCCACGCAACCGCCAATAACGGCGGAACAAGCTCCACGGGCATATCACCAACTTTGTTCGTTTTGTTAGGTGGACGGGACGTTGATCGAGGCCTGGGCCGGGCACAAGAGCTTTCAACGCAAGGACGGTAAAAGCAAGCCGCCCGATGAGGGAAGCAATGTGGGAAGCAGCAATCCATCGGTAAACTTTCATGGCGAGGAGCGGCGCAACGATACACATCGCTCGACCACCGATCCCGAGGCGCGGCTATTCAAGAAGTCGCGCGGCAGTGAGTCGAAGCTGAGCTTCCTGGGGCACGTGTTGATGGAGAATCGCAACGGGTTGGTGGTGGATACGCGGCTGACGAAGTCGACGGGCAAGGCCGAACGCGAGTCGGCTTGGGTAATGGCGTGGCGTGTGGGGCGCGGCCAGAGGCGCATCACACTGGGCGGTGACAAAAACTATGACACGCAACAGATGGTGGCGTCCTTACGTGCGATCGGTGTGACGCCGCATGTGGCCCAGAATGAACACCAGCAT
The DNA here is from genome assembly GCA_963768095.1 of Terriglobia bacterium. Taxonomy (GTDB): domain Bacteria; phylum Acidobacteriota; class Terriglobia; order Bryobacterales; family Bryobacteraceae; genus Palsa-89. The sequence goes on from CAVYGT010000002.1 coordinate 497,114, forward strand.
CGATCGAGCGCGATTGACGCGCGCACCACGCGACACCAAGGTTACGCTGTGAGCCAACGCAAGCGAAAACGCGTCGAGGAGATCTTTGGCTGGATCAAGACCGTCGCCGGCTTGCGCAAGACCAAGCATCGCGGGCGGAAGCGAGTTGATTGGATGTTCACGTTCGCAGCGGCGGCCTACAACCTGGTTCGGTTGCGGAATCTCACGCCTGCGGCGGCCTAACAAGGGCCTGAAGGTTCCGCCCAGCCGCTTCAGGCGGCTCCGGCGGACAGAAACTCTGGTTCAAAACACGAAAATAGACGAGCTCGCTTCCCGCAGAGAGTTTTTTCGCAGCTGCTAGGCGCCCTTTGCGGTCTGGGCCCAGACTCGTCACCCCTAGAGTCGCTACTTCTTCGATTATCTTGTCCACTTTCCCTCGATCATCTTCTAGCGCGTGCATGACGTTTTTGGCTGCCAGCAAACTGGGCCATACCAGGCTCGCAAGCACTATGCCCAGGACTGGCAGCACCCAAAGAAGCGCGCGTCCCGCCGACGTCTCCTTGCTCGCTGACAAAATCACTGAGTCGGCGCTAAAGATGAAGGACTCTGACACCACCAGCCACGTCATTCTTGCGTTGATCAGATTTATCTCATGCGCCATCTTTGCTTCGATCAATGCGCCTAGATTACAAAGACTTCCTAGATCGTTTCTTGACCATTGCTGTTGAGGCATCGGGATTTGGCCGTATCAAGTAATACTAGCTTCGGGATCATGTCTATATCAACCAATACGCCCCCTCCCGCCAGATGCGATCACAAAACATCCGATCATCCAGTTAGAAGATCCTACGATACCGCTCGTACATTGCCGAATCCACACTGGGACGTCCGGTTCAGAGTGCGCATGCCCGCGCCAATCGGTAAGAAAGGGATTTAAAAAATAACACCACCTCGCGCAAAACCGTGGAATGCGTCAAATTGAAGCGCAGCGCACACCTGGGAACCACCGCACCTGAGCAACTCGTCCCTCCACCCCACCTCCGAATCGCATATAATCGATGCATCTCGCGCCCCGGAGGTGCACATGCGCAAGATCAAGGCCAAGGGCCGAATTTCCCGCCGTACGTTCATCGAGGGCACTGGCGTCGCGGTCGTAGCCGCAACCACAGCCCCCGCTCTGCAAGCCCAGAGCACAACTATCGAGCCCGCGCCGGGCGTGCCCCACACCGCCATCCGCGTCACGGTCAACGGCAAAGCGCAGCGCATCGACGTCGAAGACCGCTGGTCCATCGCCGAAATGCTGCGCGACCACTTGGGGCTCACCGGCACGAAAATCGGCTGCGACCGCGGCGAGTGCGGCGCCTGCACCGTCCTGCTCGACGGCAAGCCGGTTTACTCCTGCAGCAATCTCGCCGTCTGGGCCGACGGACGCACCATTCAGACCGTCGAAGGCCTCGCTCATGGCGACGACCTAGATCCCCTGCAACACGCCTTCATCGAACACGACGCCCCGCAGTGCGGTTTCTGTACTTCCGGCCAGCTCATGAGCGCAAAAGCGCTGCTCAACTCGAATCCGCACCCCACGCACGAAGACGTGCAAGCCGCCATGACCGGCAACATCTGCCGCTGCTCCAACTACAACCGCTATGTGGAAGCGGTGCTGGCCGCCGCCGCGATGCCCGCCGGTAAGAAGACCAATTCCACAGCGAGCCGCAAGCGCTCCAAGGGAGGCCTCTCATGAGCGAGACCTTGCAGCCTTTGAAAACCGTCGGCCACCCCACCCCCCGCATCGATGCGCTGGAACGCGTCACCGGCCAGGCCCACTACACCGGCGACGTGAAACTTCCCGGCATGCTCTACGCGCGCGTCCTCCGCAGCCCGCACGCCCACGCGCGCATCCGCAGCATCGATGTCTCCAAAGCCGCAGGCCCTCCCCGGCGTCAAGGCCGTCATCACGCACGACAACTGTACGGTCGTCTGGGGCGCGGGCTCGATTGCCGGCGGTGTCCAGTACAACGACGAAATCAAGAAGATCACCAAGCAACGCCGTTACGCCTTCAACAACCCGGTGCGCTTCGTGGGCGATCCGGTCGCGGCCGTCGCGGCCACCGATCGGCACATCGCCGAAGACGCGCTGCAACTGATCCAGGTCGATTACGAGGTTCTGCCGCACGTCCTCGAGCCTGAAGAAGCGCTCAAGCCCGACGCGCCAAAGGTCTGGCCGGAGGGCAATTTCGCGCTCAATCCCCGCAACGAACAGCAGCCCATTGGACAAAAACGCGGCAACGTTGAAGAAGCTTTCCGCACTTCCGAGCACGTCTTCGAAGATCGCTTCTCGACAACGCTACGTACACAACGCGCAAATGGAACCGCGCGCGGCCGTCGCGCACTGGGAAGGCGACAAGCTCACCGTCTACACGCCCACCGGCGGCATCGCCAATTGCCGCACACGACATCGCGCGCGATCTGGGCCTTCCCGACGACAAAGTGCGCGTCATCTGCCAGTACATGGGCGGCAATTTCGGCAACAAGAATCAGAATCAGGATGCCGACCTGATCGCGGCCTCGCTCGCCAAGAATGGCCGGCGCGCCCGTCAAGCTGGAGCTCTCGCGCAAGGAAGACTTCATCGGCATGCACGGCCGCTGGCCGACGGTTCAATACTACAAAGTCGGCGTCATCGAACGACGGCACCCTCAAAGCCATCCAACTCCGCGGCTTCAGCGGCATGGGCGGCTATCGCAAGAATTCCGGCGCCATCGGCGGCATCGAGGTCTTTGAGTGCCCCAATATCGAAACCATCGTTGACTCCCGTCTATACCAACAAGACGGTCTCAGGAAATTTCCGCGGGCCCGAGTTCCCGCAAGGCTACTTCGGCATCCAGTCCATGATGGACGAGGTCGCCTACAAAATGAAAATGGACCCGGTCGACTTCGCCCTGAAGAACATGACACGCAAGCCAACGATCAAGGCGAGTACACCAACTACACCTTGGACGAATGCATCCATCGCGGTGCGGAAGCCTTCGAGTGGAAGAAACGCTGGCGGTCGCAGTTCCGGGCTCCGATTCCGGCCCGATCAAGCGCGGCGCCGGCTTTGCGTTCATGGCCTTTCGCTCCGGCGTCGGCCACAGCAACGCGGTGCTACGCGTCGATTCCAATGGCCGCTACTACGCGCATGTTGGCGTCACCGACGTCGGCGCGGGCGCCAAGACCACTATGGGCCTGATCGCGGCCGAGGCGCTGGACGTGCCGCTGTCGAAGGTCGAAGTGGTCTGGGGCGACACCGGAACATGCCCCTACTCAGTCGGCGAATCCGGCAGCCGGACCACCATCCAGACCGGCTGGGCCGTCATCGAAGCCGCGCACGATTTGAAAAAGCAGATCGCTGAAAAAGGCCTGCCAAAAGGCGGCGAATTCCTCACCGCCTCCGCCGGACCGAACCCTAGAATGGAAGCCGGCAAGGTCCGCAACGCCTTCGGCGCGCACTTCGTCGAAGTCGAAGTGGATACCGACCTCGGCCGCGCGCGCGTCACCAAATACCTCTGCGTGCACGACTGCGGCCGCATCATGAACCCGCTCACTGCCATCAGCCAGATCAAAGGCGGCGCCGATCATGGGCATCGGCATGGCACTGCACGAAGACCTGCTGTACGACCGCGCATCCGGCGTGCCACTCACCGCCGGCTACTACGGCGCGCGCATCTCCACCCATCGCGACGCGCCGGATGTCGAATGCATCTTCATCGAAAGCGACGACGGCTACGGCCCCTACGGCGCGAAAAGCATGGGCGAATCGAGCAAAGTTCCGGCGGTCGCCGCCGTCGGCAATGCGGTCTTCAACGCGATCGGCAAGCGCATGAAGGACCTGCCGATCACCAAGGACAAGATCATAGGAGCACTGGCATGAAAGCCTTCACCAACGCCAACCCGCGGGATCTTCCGCACGCGCTCACTCTGATTCAGCAGGCGCAGCCCGGCGGCCAGCACGCTGCCATCGCGGGCGGCGGCAGCGATCTGCTGCGGCATGATCAAGGAACGCATCGTGACGCCGGACGTGGTCGTCAATCTGAAATCAGTCAAGGGTCTCGACCAGATCGCAGCGCAAAAGTCCGGTCTGAAGATCGGCGGCCTGACCACGCTCGATACCATCACGCGTCATCCGACCATCCGGCGCGCAGTACGCCGTGCTGGCGGAAGCGGCCGAAAGCGTCGCGACGCCGCAGATCCGCAACGTCGGCACGCTCGCCGGCAACGTCGCGCAGCGCCCCTGGTGCTGGTATTTCCGCAATGGATTCCCGTGCTTCAAAGCGGGCGGCAAGCAGTGCTTCTCCATCAACGGCGAAAACCAGTTTCACGCCATTTTCGGCGGCGGCCCGAGCTTCATCGTGCATCCGTCCGACACCGCGCCGGCGCTGGTCGCGCTCGACGCCAAGTTCCACGTCGCCGGATCGTAGGGCGACCGCACTGTATCCGCGGCCGACTTCTTCGTCCTGCCGCGACCAGAACGCCGCGCGCGAAAATGTTTTGGCCGAGGACGAGGTGCTCGCGCACATCGAAATCCCCTCAGCCCGCCCCGGCACGCGCAGCACCTATCACAAGGTGATGGACCGCGAAGCCTGGACGCACGCCGTAGTAAGCGCGGCGATCGTGCTGGAAATGGATAAAGATGTCTGCCGCTCCGCCCGCATCGTCCTGGGCGGCGTCGCCCCGATCCCGTGGCATGTCCCGGAGGCCGAGAAGCTACTGACGGGCCAGCGCATCACGCCAGAACTGGCCGCCAGAGCGGGCGAAGCAGCGGTCTCCGGCGCCACGCCGCTCGCGAAAAACGCCTACAAAATCCCGCTGACCAAGGCTGTCGTCCGCCGCACCGTGCTCGAACTCGCGCAGCGCGCGTAAACGCTGCTTACAACTTCCGCATCAGGCTTCGAAAGCCCCACGCTCCGGTCGCGGACTGGAATTCTTCCGAGCCCCGTTCGGCGTGTAACGTAAATCCCCACTTCTCGTACGCTCTCTGCGCGGCCTCATTCCCCGCCAGTATCGTAATCTGCGCCAGCTTGCATCCGCGCGCGACACCTTCTTGGATCGCCTCACGCAGCAGCGCATCCACCAACCCACGGCGGCGATACTCCGGAAGCGTCGCGACGAACTCGATGGACCAATCCTCACCGGCCTCGGGAATGAAGCAAGCCAGCGCGGGAGCCATCCGCTGCCGCGAAGAATCCCGGTCCATTTCGGTCCAGCCTAGATCCCGCTGCACGTTGGCCATCGCCTTCGAAACCAGCGGCCACCCGGTTTCCCCCGGCTTGAACACGCACAACGCGGCGGCTGGACGTCCGCCGGCTTCAGCCACCCGGAAGCAATCGTAATGACACAGCGATCGCGGCTCGGCGACCGCCAGCCGCTTCAGGTAATCGAGACATCCGGCATCATCGGCGCCGATAATCAGGTCCCAAATTCCGCGCGACACGTGGCTGCGCGATGACGCCAGCATCACCCAGGCCAGGAAGTCTGCATCGTCGCGCGTCGCGCGGCGGATCTTCAGGTCCATCAATTCCGGGCGGGCTGCCGCAAGCTGTCGACGAACTTCTGATATTCCTCATCCGGGACGGCGCGCGAGTCAACGAAGATTCCGCCCAGCAGTCTGCGCGCCATGCGGCGTTCCGGCGTGTCTTCGGAACCGGCGGCTTGCTGCGACAGCTTCGTCAGCCGGTCTTTCAACTGCGAAAGACTCGCCGTACGCGCATCGCCACCGTCTTCGAGCCCTTCCTGCAAATCCATCAGCTCCGATTCGAGCTGCGCTTCGAAATGCTCATCGGCGTGTTGTTTGTTGAGCGCGTCCAGCAAGGTCTTTTTCTCCTGCAGCGCCTGAACCTGCGCCGAAAACTTGGATACGTCGCGCAACCCTTCGAAATCCCGGACCATCCCGCTGGCAGCCTCGAAAGTTCCCAACTCGCTCTTTTGCGCGGCGACCTCGGCCGACCGAGCGTCAAACACCTTCTGCAACAGCTTCTCGTCGCGCGGCGCACGCTCCGATTTCATGGCCTGAATCTCCATCCACTCCACCGCTTGCATGGCCAGATCGGGCGGCAGCCAGGTGTGCCCACCCTGGAAAACCACGATGCGATGCGGGCTGCTCAGCTCCTCATCGAGTTGCCGCATTTCCAGGTAATTGAAATCCTCGGTGCCCGCAGTGCCAAACACGGCGAACGACAAATTGCTGCTGCGCTCGCCCGGCGGGAATCCCGCACTGGACGCAATGACACCCGCCATTTCGTTCGAATCCATCGCGACCTTCATGGCGATGCGCGCGCCGCCCGACAGCCCCGCTGTGTACACGCGTTTCATATTGATCGAAAATCGATGGACGATTTCCGACCCCATCATGGCCGCCGCATTCAGGCTGATCTCGGGAGGGCCATTGCGCGCGTTGTTCGACCCGGCCACGATGTAGCCGTATTTCTCGGCCGCATCCTTGTATTGCTCCAGCGGCGTCTTGCCTCGCCCCCGCGGATCGAAAGCCAGAATCAGACTCCACTGCCGATCCGCCGAATAGTTCGAAGGCAGATAAATGGCGAAGGTCTGCGATGGATCCATGGCGCATTTCACGCCATCAACAATCTGCCCGCGCGGAAGGTCCTGTCCCACTGCGGCAACAGCTACCGCCGCCAGAAGCATACGTGGCCACATGCGCACCATTAAACCACAACCGCACGGGTATGCTAAAGAAATGCCTAGCAACCGAGTATTCCTTGCGGCAATTCTGGCGCTTAACGCGATTCCCGCCATGGCTGAAGTGGCCGACTCCGCCAGCAATGGATTCACGCTCAAAACCACCATCCAAATCCAGGCCCCGCCCGATACTGTCTACCGGCGGCTGATCCAGGTCGGCGACTGGTGGGACCCCGCGCACACCTTCTCCGGCGATGCCAAGAACCTCAGCATCGATGAGAAACCCACCGGCTGCTTCTGCGAGAAGTTGGCCAACGGCGGCGGTGTTCGGCACCTGGAGGTTGTGTTCCTCGCTCCCGGTAAGAGACTGGTGCTGAGCGGCGGCCTGGGTCCGCTGCAATCCATGGGCGCAACGCGGCGCCATCACGTTCGATCTGACTCCGGCTGAAGGCGGAACAAAACTCCAATTCGTCTACGTCGTGACCGGCTATCTTGCCGCGGGCATAAACACGCTCGCAACACCGGTGGATTCCGTCTGGTCAGGGCTGTTCGTGCGTCTGAAAAACTCGGTCGAGCATGGCGACCCGGCGCCGAAAGCAAAATAGCCGCGGCCGCTACTTTTCCGGCAGCGCGAAAACGTACAATGCGTTCCCGTTCCCCGGATGATGAATCTCGGGCGCGATGGTCGCGGGCACTTGGCGCGGGCTGCCTCCGCCGAGCCCCGCCGTCACGGCGATGTATTGCCGTCCGCCGACACTGAACGAAACCGGATAGCCCTGCGCCGAAGTTCCCAGCCGCGTCTTCCACAGGATGGTTCCGGTCTTCACGTCCACGGCCTTGAACACGCGATCCAGATCGCCGACAAATGCCACGCCGCCGGCCGTCGAAAGCACCGCGGTCAGGAAGGGCGCGCGCTGCTGGAAGGACCAGTTTTCTTTCATGGTCTTCACGTCGAACGCCGCCAGCTTGCCGATATTGCCGTTGGTCCCAGGCATCTCGTAGAAACGCCGGTCGGCCGCCGTACCGCCGGAACCGTCCTTGAACTCGACCACGCGCCCCGACATCTCCATGCAGCTCTGGCTCAGCGGAATGATCAATTCGCCGGTGGGCTGATGATAGCTCATGGCCTGCCAGTTGTGCCCGCCTTCGGTGCTGGGACAGGACTGCACCCATTTACCGGTTTCCTGTTCCAGAATTTCGCTGCGATAGGTCGGCTCGCCGGTTTTCGGATCGATCTGGTCGAACACGTTTTGAAAAACGGTTTCCTTGGAAGCGATATACTTGCCCGTCTTGCGGTCGAGCTTCCACAAGATGCCGGCCTTGCCGATGGTGAACACCCATTTCTGGTCTCCGCTATCCACCAGCACGCGCTCGAATACTTCATCGAGATCGAGCGACTCGCCGGGAACGTGCTGGAAATACCATTGCAATTTTCCATCGTCCGGATTCAGCGCCAGCGTGGAACTGGTGTACAGCGCCCTCTCGGATTTGGTATTGCGGCTGGCGCGCATCCAGGGCTTGGCCTGCGCGACGCCCCAATACGTCAGATTGAGGTCGGGGTCGTAGCTGCCAGTGATCCAATTGTCACCGCCGCCGCGCAGCATGTTCGGAAGGCCGTTCCAGGTGTCGCCTCCCGGCTGGCCTTCGCGCGCGACCGTGTAAAACTTCCAGAGCTGCTTGCCGTCATTGGCGTCGTAGGCGCTGATGTAGCAGCCTTCTTCCTTGAACCGGTCGCACCCCATGAGGCCTTGCAGCACCTTGCCATGAATCACGATCGGGCCGCCGGTTTCGCTGTAGCCTTTGCGGCTGTCGGCGATTGGAGTTTGCCAGACGATCTTGCCGGTGCGCGCATCTAGCGCGTACATTTTGGCATCGGTGGTGGGAACGAACACTTTGTCCTGATACACGGCCAGGCTGCGCGTCGCGCCGTAAGCGATGGTGGATTCCGGACCGATGTGGTTCTCCCAGATCAGATCGCCGGTGCGCGCGTCCAGCGCCTGGACGGTGTTGCTGGTGTTCGAAAGAAAAATGGTTCCGTTGTGGACGATGGGCGTCGGTTCGGCCGCGCCCCCGTCGTTCATGGCCCAGGCCCAGACGAGCTGCAAGTTCTGCACGTTCTTGGCGGTGATCTGCGCCAGCGGGCTGTAGCTGGAAGCTTGATAATTGCGGCGGATCATGAGCCAGTCACCCGGATCGGGATGCGCCAGCATCTCATCGGTGACCGGGACGTAGTTTTTCACTTCACCGGCGACCGTGATTCCGCGCGGTCCCGCAGGCCGTGCTCCACCGCGACCACCGGCTGGCGCCACGTCCACCGCCAGGGCCCGCACCACGGCCGCCCGCCGGAGCTTGTCCGGTGGCGATCGAGCTGATCGTGACTGCGGTAGTCGCGGTCAGAGGCTGATTCCCGGGCGTCGCGCCGTTGGATTGAAGAATGAAGGCCGCGATCTCGGCGTAAGTGTCTGCGCCCAGCGCACCGGGACTGCCGGGCGGCATGGTGGTCTGGATCAGCGCCAGCAGTTCGCGCGTGGTCCGACCGCCCCAGGTGTTCATGAAGTTGCCTCCCGCGAGCGGCGGAGCCTCGTTCCGTCCGGCCAAGTCAGGCAAGTGACACCCGGAGCAATTTTCCTGATAAGCGGACCTTCCGGCCGTTGCTTGCGCCGCCGTAAACGGTCCGGCGGGACGCTGCTGGCCATAAAGCAGGATCGCTCCAGCCGCGGCTGCCAGCATCATCGCAAGACTTGCTTTCTTCAGCATTGTTCCCATCTCCTAATGCATCAGCCAGCCCCACAAATTTCCATCCGGGGCTTTTTCACTTTGAATCTGGATGTAGAATCGGCCTTTCCTGAGAGCCTCCACCTGATCCGAGCTCAGGTCCAAAGCACCGGACACGGAACCGCTGGTGGAATGCGTCACGGTCAAATCGAAAACCGCCGGCCCACGCACGCCTGGCACGCGGCTCAAGCGGAGGTTAGCTGTGGTCGCAGGAGAAAGTAAGCCTTCAAATGTTCCGCTGATCGCGAGCTTGGTTCCCGAAAGCGTGGCCGTGGCCGAACCCACCCCGGCGACCGTGGCTCGCATGGTCGCGTCCATCGACACGGGCGCCAGCCGGGTATGAAATTTTTCTTCGGTTGCGGCCGCCCAGACCAAACCAACTGTGATCACCGCAACCGCGGCGCAACGCATGCATGCCATTGGTAGCCTCATGGTTCTGTAGGAAAGGACAATAGGCATTATATCTGTGGCGCATGCAGTCGTGCGTACGCCACGATTCCGGGGATATAATGATTGACCGAGCCACTTTGGCAAAGGAAGCCAGGCCATCTGGCAAGGAGAGGACAATGTATAAAGCAGTTTTGGGAGCAGCAGCACTGCTCATGTTTTCCACCATCGGGTTCGCGCAGCCCAAGGCGGCGATCGACATCACGGATGCCCAAATTCAGGAAGTCTTGAAGTTCGCTCCACCGGCGGTGGACCAGCAGCTTCGAGTCATCGACATGGGCAGTTATCAACTCGCGGTTGGCATCATCCATCGCGGCGCCACAGGACAGGCAGCCGGCCGGGGCCGGGGCAACGGAGCGGGCCGTGGACGCGGTGCAGCACCGGCGAATCTCGAAAAATGCGGCGAGCAAATGGCCAATGCCCCTACCAGCGGTGCTAGCGGCATCGCGCATGACGACACCACGGAAGCATACGTCATCGTTTCAGGCGGAGGCACACTGGTGACCGGAGGCCACATCGTCAACGGTTTCCGCTCCGGGCCGGAGTCGGAAGTAACCAAGATCCTGAACGGCCCTTCTTGCAGCGGCCGGATGGTGGGCGATGTTGTGAGCCGTAAGGTGGGGCTGCACGATGTCATTGTCATCCCCGCCGGAGTTCCGCATGGTTGGAGCGACATTCCCGATCATGTGGATTATCTGAGCGTGCGCCCGGACGAAAAGAAGGTGCTGGAGCACGGCTACGTCAATCCGCACATCAAGTAAACCTGTTGACGCCAGTACAACTCGTGGTTGAGTGCGCATGAGCGTGCTCGACCACATTCTTTTCGTTGTCATCTGCCTGGCTTCGCCGCTGATTGACTGGCTGTGGCTCTATCCGCGCTTGCGACGAGCTACGGCGGCGGGCGTGGTGGGCGCACGCGTCCGCGGCTACGTCCTCACCATGCTGACGTCCTGGGGACTGACGGCGTGCGTCCTAGCGCTTTGGTTGGCCTTCGGGCGCCCGTTCGACTACCTGAGGCTTGGAATCGGCAATCCGCCCCGTGCCGCTATCGGATTCGCCTTGGCGGCGGCCTATGCTGTATTCGCCTGGATGCAGCGGCGCGCGGTCCTTCGACAGCCGGGTGCGGCCGAACTGGTGCGGCGTCAATTGGGCCGCGCCGACGCTCTCATGCCTCACACGCCCCGCGAGTACCGGTTGTTCCAGATGGTCGCGATCACCGCCGGCATATGCGAAGAGGTGCTTTATCGTGGATTCGTCATGTGGTATCTCGCCTTATGGATCACGGTTATCCCGGCGGCTCTGGTGAGTTCGATTCTTTTCGGGTTCGCGCACATTTATATCGGCATCCCGCATGTCATCCGAACTGTGATCGTAGGCGCTGTATTCGCGGTGATGGTGCTCGGCACTGGCTCATTGTGGCCCGCGATCCTTCTGCACGCGGCGATTGATTTGTTCTCCGGCGACCTGGCCTACCATACGCTGCATGCCGTACAGCCGGGCGCCGAAGCATGAGGTGCGATTTATGATTCGAACTGTTCCGCCGTTCCGGGCCGATCACGTCGGGAGCCTGCTGCGCCCGCCCGAACTAAAGGAGGCGCGTGCCAAGCATGCGCGGGGTGAGATTTCGTCGGATGAGCTGCGCGCAGTCGAGGATAGCGCGATTGCCGCGGCCATTCGAATGCAAGAGAGCATCGGCCTCAAAGGCGTAACGGATGGCGAGTTCCGCCGCGCGTTCTGGCATTTCGATTTTCTGGAAGCACTGGAGGGCGTCGAAAGCTATGAAGCCGGCCAAGGCATCCAGTTCAAAGGCGGCCAGACCAAGCCCAAAGGCTTGCGCGTGGTGGGGAAGATCCGTGCTCCGACACGGCATCCGATGGTGGAACATTTTCGATTCTTGCGGGACCATACGCGCGCGACCGCCAAGATGACCATCCCATCGCCGAGCGTGTTGCATTATCGTGGCGGCCGGCAGGCGGTGGATAAGTCTGTCTATCCGGACATGGAAGAGTTTTATGCGGACCTCGGTCTCGCTTATCGGCAAGTGGTGCGCCAGTTCGCGGAAGCCGATTGCCGGTATCTGCAATTGGACGAAGTGAACTTTACGTATCTGTGCGACCCCGAGCAACGCCAAATGCTTAAGGATCGCGGCGACGATCCCGAGAAACTGCCGGGCATTTACGCCGCGATGATCAACAGCGCCATCGTGGAGCGGCCCGCGGATATGCGCATCACGATGCACTCCTGCCGGGGCAATTTTCGCTCCATGTGGATCGCGCAGGGCAGCTACGAGCCGGTGGCCGAAGTTCTGTTTCGCCAGGTCAACGTGGACGGCTATTTTCTCGAGTACGATTCGGACCGCGCCGGCGGGTTTGAACCGTTGCGGCTGCTTCCCAAGGAGAAGCTCGCGGTTCTGGGACTGGTGACTTCCAAAAGCGGCGCGTTGGAAAGCAAGGAATTTCTGAAACAGCGCCTCGATGAAGCATCGAAATATATCGATCTGGAGCAGCTGTGCTTGAGCCCGCAATGCGGTTTCGCAAGCACCGAGGAAGGCAACGTGCTTACCGCGGACCAGCAGTGGTCCAAACTCGCCCGGATTGTCGAAGTGGCCAGCGAGGTGTGGGGTTCCTGACCATCCCGCAAAATGCGAGTGCAGCGATCAATTGATATCCTGTGCTTTGGCACGCATCTATCCCTTTCAACCGTATCGATACAGCCGCAAAGCGGGGCCGGTAGAGACTCTAGTCACGCAGCCTTATGACAAGATTTCTCCGGCCATGCAGGCGCGCTATCTGTCGCTGAGCCCGTACAACCTGGTGCGCATCATTCTGGGCGAAAAGTCGCCGGCGGATTCCGATCAGGACAACGTGTATACGCGCGCGGCCGCGCACCTCAATGCCTGGATCGAGAGCAGCGTTCTGGAACAAGAGAGCACCCCGAGCTTGTATGCGTATTTCCAGCGCTTCACGGTCCCGGACACAGGCTTGAAACTGGAGCGCAAGGGTTTCATCGGGCTAGGCGCGGTGGAAGATTACTCAGCGGGTGTAGTACACCGGCATGAGCAGACGCTGTCGGGGCCGAAGAAGGATCGCCTGGAATTGCTGCGGCATGCACACGCGCATTTTGGCCAGATCTTCATGCTGTATCCGGATCCCGACCTGGCGGTGGACAAACTGCTGGACGCGGCTGCGATCGCCGCTCCCGTGACCGCTGTCGCCGACGAATACGGCGCGCTGCACAGGTTGTGGAAGATCGCCGATCCGGCCGCCATCGCCTGCATCCAGCAATTGATGTCGGATAAGAAGCTGCTGATCGCCGACGGCCATCATCGCTACGAGACGGCGCTGGCATTTCGAAACGAAAATCCTGGCTGGGAGGCGGCGGGAAAAGTCATGATGACGTTCGTCAACATGCACTCGCCCGGTCTGGAGATTCTGGCGACGCATCGCGTGGCGCGCGGGCTGGCCAATTTCGACAGCGCCGCTTTCCTCGAAAAGATCCAAGCGCGCAAACTTGGGTCGCTGGAGGATCTGCGGCGGATATTCCGGACGCCGGCGCCGGATAAAATCCGGATCGGCATTGCGCTGCCTGCGGGCGAGGTTTTTCTCTCGGAGCGCGAGCGAAAACCGGGCGAGTTGGACGTCAAGGTGCTGCACGAAGACGTGCTCGGCGGGCTGCTGGGCGTCACGGAAGAAGCGGTGCGCGAAGAAAAGAATATCGAGTACGTGCGCGGGCTCGACGCCGCCTACGCGAAGGTTCAGGAAGGCGCGCAGGTGGCGTTTCTGCTGGAACCGACGACCATCCAGCAAGTGGCCGAGGTCGCGTTCTCGGGCGGCGTCATGCCGCAAAAATCGACGGACTTTTATCCGAAGCTTCTGAGCGGCCTCACGATCTACAAGCTGGATCGGTGAGGGTACGGCCTCAGCGGCGGTCGCAATCGAGCGCCAGTTGAAGCTGTTTCAGTGCTGCGTTGGTGGCCTCTACCGCCTCGGCGCGGTGGCCGCAGAAATCGCGCGCCGCGGTTTGCAATTCTTGCCGTGCAGCGCGCAATTCCTCGATGGCCGCGCGGATGTGCGGATGCGGCTCGGGCGGGGGCGCGGTCAGCGCGCTTCTGGGCGTGGAAACGATCGCAATGCCGCACAGGGCTAGCCAGGGCAGGCTTTTCAGCAGGGACTTCATGTGTTCTCCTCCTGCATTTTCCAAACACATGCCTTCGGCCGATGTCGCGAGGCTTAGGAAGATTTAGTGCTGTCTTGGACGCGCCCCTTCCATTCGCCGCCTCTGCCGGTCCAGTAGCGAAGAGCCGAATCCACCGTCGCGCCGATGTAGAAAAGCGCGATGAGCGGCAGCAGTGGCGCCCAGCCTGGGGATCTCTTGTAGAACCGCAGCATGGGGAGATACGAGATGCTCATCAACATCCACGCAGCGAGCCCGAGCAGGATGCCAACTGGATCACGGGTCAGCAGCAGAAGCGGTGGCGCAAGATAGATCACGCCCAGGCCCGCTATCGTCGCGGCCAACAGCCACGCAGAGTGATGAAGCTGAGTGAATGCGCTGCGCGAAATCATCCGGCCGATTTCGGCGAAGGTATTATAGGGGCGAACGCTATGAGCGTTTTCGGTCAAGCCTAGCCAGACGCCCCCGCCCGGTTTGACGGCGCGGGCCAGCGCGCAATCGTCGATCAGTTCGCCGCGAATGGCCGCGATCCCGCCGATGCGTTCGAGCGCCGAGCGGCGGATCAGCATGCAGCCGCCGGCCGCACCCGCGGTCTTGTAGCGGCGGTTCGCGATCCACGCGGGCGGGTACAGCATGAAGAAGAAGAAAACGAATGCCGGGACCAGGGCGCGCTCGGGGGCGGTGCTGCAACGCAGCTTGACCATCCAGGACGTCAGATCCGAGTCCTCGGCTTGGGCGCGCGCAAGCAGGCGGGAGAGGCTTTCCGGTGCATGTACGATATCGGCGTCGGTTAGCAGAATGTAGTCGGGTTGGAGGCGCTCGGCCTGCTTCACGCCTTCGGAAACGGCCCAGAGCTTGCCGGTCCAGCCGGCGGGGATCGGACCGGCGCGCACGATGTTCAGGCGATCATGGCTTCCGGCCGCCTGGATGGTGGCGTCGGTGCTATGGTCGTCGACAAGAAACACGTGGAAGCGGCCGGAGTAGTCCTGATTCACTAGCGACGCGATCGCCTTAGCGATTACGGTTTCTTCATTTCGCGCCGGCACGACCGCTGCCACGGATTTGCTCGCGTCTGCGGGCGGCAGATCGGCGGATGCGGGTACGCGCCAGAATCCGCCCCGGAAAAACAACAGATAGAGCCAGGCCGCCAGGGAGACAGCGCCAATTGCGTAGGCGATCCACACAGAACTATTGATAGCGCAGGTAGGGTCAACCGGAGGAAACCGGCAACCCTGCCGGGCGCGTCAGAATGCAAGGCGGAGGTTTATCAAATGCCGAGCCGGACGGGGGAAGAGCAAGGCCGGATCACGGGGAAAATCATCATCGAGCAGCTCCTGCGGAATCTGGAGCTGGGGCAGTTCGAGATGGGATACAGCGTTCTGGTGCCGTGCATTTTCAGCTTGTACCTGCATCCGGACGATTATGCGCGGCTAACGGGCGTGTTCGATTTGATTCGCGAAGACGCGCGCCGGGCCCTCACGCAGCGGCTGGAGCAATGGAACGCCAAGCCGCTCTCGCTCGGTCGGCTGCGCGGTTCGCGCCAGCGCAAGCCCTACAAAGCAGCGTGCAAGGATTGGGTGTTTGAATTTTTTCCCGATGCCGAAGGCGTGGTTCCGCTGGGCGATGTGGAGATTCATTCGGAGCTGAACGAAACGCCGCAGCCCGGTTATCACGGCGCCAAGACGACCCTGATGGATCGCGAACCTAGTGTGGGAAGCATCACCGGCCGCGCGGGAGGCGAGGGCGCGGGGAAGCACGCCAATACCCGGCAGTCCGCGGAACGGGTGTATGCCGAGCTGCGCTATCGGGACGACTCCGGGCCGCAGCTTTTTCTCATGACGCAGGACGAGATTGCCATCGGGCGCGGCGGCGACGATGTGTCGGTCAACCTGGCGCTGTACACCAACGATGAAGTATCGCGTGAGCATCTGCGCGTGCGGCGGGACCCCGTGCAGGGAAGATTCCTGGTCATCGATAAGAGCATGAACGGGACCTGGCTCAACGGCAAGCGTCTGAAGCGTGGCGTTGAAGAGCCGTTGCCCGCGCGCGCGCAAATCAGCGTGGCGGAAGTCATTACGTTGGAATTCGAGGCGCGGCCATGAAGATTCCGTACCTCGCGCACATCCCGTTCGTGCTGGTGTTCCTTGGGTTCGCGTTGGTTTTCGTGGCGGCGCATTGGACCGTTAAGCGGTAGTTATGGACCTCGATTGCAAATGGCGCTCCGGCGCGGCCAGCGACCGCGGGTTGGTGCGCGGCGAAAACCAGGATCGGAGCTATGTCCGGGATGAGGACGGCGTGTTCCTGGTGGTGGATGGACTCGGCGGGCATGCCGCGGGCGAAAAGGCCGCGGAAACCGCAGTCGAAGTGATTCAATCTGAGCTTGCCAAGCCAGACGGAGACGTGGCGCAACGTGTGCGGCAGGCCATTACAGCCGCCAACAATCGCATCTGCGATCTGGGTGATGAGAACGAGGCCTGGCGTGGCATGGCCTGCGTGCTGACGCTGGCGGTGATGGACGCCGAGCGTGTCGTGGTGGGACACGTGGGCGATTCGCGCTTGTATCTGGTCTGGAATGGCGCCATCCGGAAGCTGACCTCGGATCACTCGCCGGTCGGCGAGCGGGAAGATTGCGGCGAACTGAGCGAGCGCGAAGCCATGGAGCATCCGCGGCGGCATGAGGTGTTTCGCGATGTGGGTTCGATGCGGCGCCAGGCGGATGAAGAAGATTTCATCGAGATGAAGGAGTTTTTATTCAAACCGGACGCCGCGCTCCTGCTGTGCAGCGATGGGCTGAGCGATCAGGTGACGTCGGAAGCGATGAATGAATTGATCGAGCGCTATGACGGCGATCCGGACGCGGTGGCGCGAAGCCTGGTGGACGCGGCTAATCGGGCAGGCGGGAGCGACAATGTCACCGCAATTTTTGTGGCTGGAAGCGAATTTGTGGGAGCCGCATCGCCGGCGATAACACAAGCGCGGGTGCGGCATTCGATTACCAGGGCGCGGGAAGTTGCCACGGATCAGCTGAGGCCCCCGGGCGCGCTTGCCAGGGTACTTCGGATCTTGACCTGCCGCACGGCGTTTCTGGTGTATGGGTTTGTGCTCGGTGTAGTGTTGGCGCTGGCCTGGCGTTAGCGGAAACCGCGCGGCCGGCGGCGCGTCAAGGTGTTATCAGGTTGAACTGTGCTCGGAAACAAGCAGTTTGGCAACTATCAGATTATTCGCAAGCTGGCACGCGGGATGACCGATGTTTATCTCGCGTTCGACTCGGACTCCAGCCGCTACGCAGTATTAAAAATCGTTGAGGAATCCGGAGATGCGCTGACGCAGTTGGTTCTCGAAGCCGAGCGGCGCGGGGCCGAACTGCAGCGCCAGTTGCACGAGGCCGATTCGCGCGTGATCGAGCTCTACGAATACGGCGAGAAGGATGGATATTTCTTCATCTCCATGCAGTACATCGAGGGGCGGACCGTCGCGCAAATCATCAACGAAGAAAAACGGATCGAGCCCGCGCGGGCGGCCCGGTTCGCGGTGGAGATTTTGAGCCAGCTCGCGAAGCTGCATTCGTTTACCGCCGAGATCGACGGCCAGCCCCGCTCGGTGGTGCATGGCGACATCAAGCCCTCCAACATCCAGATCGGCGCCGACGATGAAGTGCGGCTACTCGATTTCGGCATCGCCAAAGCGCTGACGTTCACGCATAGCCGGACGCACATGAGCCTGGGCAGTCCGAGTTATTGCTCGCCGGAGCGGCTGAGCCGTGGGCAGGTGGATCTGCACGCGGATTTGTGGGCGGTGGGAGTGACGCTGTACGAGATGGTAGCCGGCTCGCCGCCGTATCAGGCCGAGGATACGCGCAAGCTGGAGGCTCTAATCCAGTCGCGGCGTCCGCCGCGCGCGCTGCCGGAAGCGTGCCCGGCGGGGCTCAGAGCGGTTCTCAATAAAGCGCTGGCCGGAGATCTGCACCTGCGCTATGTGTCGGCGTCGGCGTTTGAGAGCGACTTGAGATTGTTCCTGCAGGACCGGCCGACGGCCGCCGAAGCCGAGAGGCGCGTGGCGTGGCGCAGCAATCCGACCGTGGAAAAAGCTCGCTTCCATTTGCCGGAGCGAGTGTCGAGCATGGCGGCGACCGTGAAGCAGAGCGTGCTCCGGTTGAAACCTGAGCGAGCCAAGCGAGTGGCGTCCGTGCTGAGCATTTTGGTGGCGCTGTGCTGGGGTCTGTTAGCGGGGCTGGTGGTTTGCGTTCCGGCCGGCTACTACTATCGCTTCTGGCATGAGAGCGGGCCGTTGCGGCGGACCCCGGATTATGCACGCTCGAGCATTGCGGCGATCAATTCCGACTGGGATCTGTTCCAGCGCATCCAGAAGCAGAATGCGTTTCTGGGCGATTATTCGCCCGCCATGCGGCTGGGGCCCGGGCTGAGATCCGCGTTCTTACAGGCCGCGGATGAAATTATCGAGCGCTACCGCAACAGCTCCGATCCCGCGATTCGCGATTTCGATTGGCCCAAGGCGGCGGTATGTCTCGATCATGCGCTGGAGATGGATCGCAACGATCGCGCGGCGCAAGGCAAGCTGGCGCTGGCCAACGGCTACATCAATCTAATCCGAGCAGACTCCGAGCAGGGCGATGCGCGTTCGGCGTCGTCGCGCGCGGCGCAGGAGAATTTTCAGGAAGCGGTTGTGTTGATTCCGCGCTCGCCCGATCCCCATCTTGGCTTGGCGCGAATTTATGTTTATTCGGTGAAGAATATCGGCAAAGCGGCGGCGGAATTGCACGAAGCCGCGGGGCTGGGATTCCAGGCCGGGCCTCGGGAACTGGAAGAAGAAGCCGACGGCTACCGATTCCGTGCGGGCGCCGAGCTGGCTGATGCGCGCCAGGCGCATGCAATCTCGAGGTCCACCGAGGAGCGCTATTTGCGGCTGGCACAGCGCGATTTCGAGCGGGCGCGCCAGCTCTACGAGCCGATCCTCGGGTTTTCCAACGTGAGCCTGGCGCTGCGGCAGGTGGACGACGATGATCGGGCGCGCCAGGAGCTCAATGACGCGTTGAACAAGCCGCCGGCGAAACATCCGCACAAGTTGATCCGGAGGGCAACCCGTTGGCAGTGACCAGGAGCTGGGAAGCCAAAGTGATCGCGGTGAAAGCCGGAGGTGCGCCGGGGCGGGCGGGATGGCGCGAGTTCGCATGGCTGGCGTCCGCGTCGCTGCTGCTGGGCGCGGGACTGTTTCTGGTTTATTCGGCCAAGAGCTATCGCTTCGCCGATGCGGGCGCAAGCCTGGGGCGCGGTGATCTGCTGGATCTCAATCAGGTCAATGACGCCGATCAATTGTTGCCATTCCTGCAGGTGTTTCGCGGCGCCGACGAGCGCGATTACGTGGCCAAGACCGTGTTCGATTTCTTGACGGCGCACCGGCCGCTAGCCAACGTGGGGGCACTCGGGCGGCTGCGCGTGGGCGAGAAGGAAATCGAGAAGCATCCCGAGTGGACGATGTTGCGCGGCCAATTAGCGGAACAGCTCGCACGGCAAGCCGGCAAGCCTAGGCGTGGTGAGCTGCGTGTCCCGCTTCTGCCGCTGGCCAAGCTGAAGCCGGCTTTTGTGGTTCGCACGGCGCGCGAGTATCAGGTACAGTTTCTGATTTGGATCGCGGCGTACTTCGCCGGATTCTACGCTGTTTTCCTGGTGTGGCGCTGGAGCGGCTTTCGCGGCGATTTTGCGATGCTGCCCGCCATGCATTTGCTGACCGGGATCGGATTGATCCTGGCGGTGAGCTTGCGCGATCCGCTGCGGGACACTTTGGAGTTCTCGAAGTTCGCTTGGGGCGTGGCGCTCGGATGCGTAGTGCTGCTGATCCCGTCGCTGCGCATCGTGAATTACCAGCGTTTCGCCAAGTGGTGTTACACGCCGTTGTTCGCCGCGTTCGCGCTGTTCGTGCTGCTCATTCGATTCGGATCGGGGCCGGCGGGCAACGATGCCAAGGTAAATCTGGGCCCGTTCCAGCCGGTGGAGGCGATCAAGATCCTGCTGGTGTTCTTCCTGGCTGGTTACTTCGCGCGGAACTGGGAACGGCTGCGAGATCTGCGCGAAAAGCGGCTGGTTCCGCGCGCGCTGCGGTGGATCAATTTGCCGCGGTTGTCGCACCTCCTGCCGGTGATGTTGGCCGTGGGATGCGCGCTGGGCCTGTTTTTCATGCTGAAGGACCTGGGACCGGCGCTGGTCACGGGTTTTTTGTTTCTGGCGATGTTCGCGGTGGCGCGCGGACGCGCTGGGCTGGCGGTGCTGGGCATCGCGCTGCTGGTGGCTGGAGTTGCCGTGGGGTATCACGCCGGGAAGCCTGCCACGGTTGTGGATCGCATCAACATGTGGCTCTCGCCCTGGGACAACGATGTGCACGGCGGCAATCAACTAGCGCATTCGTTGTGGGCTTTTTCGACCGGCGGCACATTCGGCTCGGGCCCGGGATGGGGCGATCCGGCAATGATTCCGGCAGGCAACACCGACCTGGTGCTGCCGGCGATCGGCGAGGAGTGGGGATTTTGCGGAGTCGCGGCGCTTCTGTTGTTGCTCGGGTTTCTGGTTTATCGCGCCTTGCGCATCGGATTGAAAGCGCCGAACGAGTACGGGATGTTTCTGGCGCTCGGCCTAGGTGCGCTGATCGCGTTCGAGATGCTTCTGATCTCGAGCGGAGTGCTGGGCGCGCTGCCGCTATCGGGCGTGGTGTCGCCATTCTTGAGCTCCGGCAACACCGCGATGCTGGCGAATTTTCTGATCGCCGGGATCTTGCTGGCGATTTCGAATCACGCGCGTGAGACGACGGCCGATGAGCCGTTCCGGCGGCCGGTGCGGGCGCTTGAGCTGGCATTAGGCGCGTGCGCGCTGACGTTGGTAGGCTTCGCGGCTTACTACCAAGTCGCACACGATCGCGAGTTTCTGGCGCGAGACACCACGGTTTTCGAAGACGACGGCGTTAAGCGGGCGCAGCACAATCCCCGGCTCAATTCGCTGGCACATGAGATCCAGCGCGGCAACATTTACGACCGCAATGGCGTTCTGCTTGCCACCAGCGATTGGAATGCGCTGGAGCGCAGGCGTGCTGATTTTGAGAAGCTGGGCGTTTCCATCGACACGGCCTGCTCGCGGCTGGACAACCGGCATTATCCTTTCGGCCCGCTCACGGCGCATGTATTGGGCGATCTGAAAACGGGCGACAATTTCCACGCCAGCAACGCGTCGCTGATCGAGCACGATTCGAACGCGAAGCTGCAGGGGTTCACGGACTATCGCGAGCTGGCGCCGCTGATTCGCTACCGTCATCAGCCTGGTAATCCCGAGATCGCGCGGCTGCTGGCGCGGGACCGCTCGGTTAAGACATCGATTGATATTCGCTTGCAGATGCGCGCCGATAAAGCGCTGAAGGATCAGCTGGCAAAGGCCCATAAAGACAAGGGCGCGATTGTTGTGATGGATCCCAAGAGCGGCGACGTGCTGGCGATGGTGAGTGAGCCCGAGCCCACAGCGTCGGCTGAGGCTAAGCCGGACGAGTTGTTGGATCGCGCGCGATACGGTCAGTATCCGCCGGGATCCACCTTTAAGCTGGTTACCGCGATGGCGGCGTTGCGTCTCGACCCGAAGCTCGAAGAGAAAAGCTTCAGTTGCCGGCGGCTCCCGGATGGCCGCGTCGGTGCGATCATTCCCGGCTGGCGTAAACCGATTCGAGACGACGTCGGTGATTCAGCGCATGGGACACTGACCATGTCGCGCGCGATTGCCGTGTCGTGCAACGCGTATTTCGCGCAGCTCGGTGTTTTCTCGGTGGGCGCGAAGGCGCTCAGCGATACGGCCAAGATGCTGGATATTCCTGCCGGCAGCATTCCAGACATCCAGGCAGCGCTGCCGTTCGCGGCCTACGGGCAGGGTCCGGTGCTAGTGACGCCGTTCAAAATGGCTCGCGTAGCCGCGACAATTGCGGCACACGGCGCGATGCCCGAGGGGCGCTGGGTGATCGACAGCAGCAATAATCGCAGCGATGCACCGCGGCCGATTCTGGCGCCGGAACTGGCTGATTTTCTCGCGCGTGCGATGCGGTCAGTGGTGACAGACGGAACCGGGCGGCGGGCGATGCACGGCGTCGCGGTTAGCGTTGCCGGAAAAACGGGGACAGCGCAGCTCGATCAGGGCATGCCGCATTCCTGGTTCGCCGGATTCGCGCCCTTCGACGGCGACCGGGCGAAGAGCATTGCGTTCGCGGTAGTCGTTGAACACGGAGGCTACGGCGCGACTACCGCGGCGCCGATCGCACGCGCGGTGGTGGAAGCGGCCGCGGAACTGGGTCTGGTGGGTGACAAGCAATGAAAGTTTCTGAACTGATCGAGCGGCTCGGGCGGACCGTGTTTGAAGCGCCTTTCGGGGCGCTGTCGGAGGCAATGAGCGAGTCGCCCGAGGTGGCTGAGATTCGCATCGCGGTATTGGATGAGATCGGCAAGAAGATCCAGCGCGCGGGGGGCAAGGCGCTTTTTCCGTACAACGTGGTGCGCATCGTGATTCGCGCGTCCACTAGCGATGCAGCGGTATTCCAGCGCGATTTCTTCCGCCGGTTCTTCGAAGAGGAAGTGCGCAAGAACTTGTCGAAGGAGGCATGCCTCTTTCCGGCCGATCTGCGCGTCGACATTCGAGCGGCCAGTGAAGAGGACGGGCCCGAAGCAAAGTGGCTGCGCGTCGAAACCCTGGCCGAGGACGTTCCGCCGGCCATCCAAGAGGCTCCACGGGCGCGGCGCGCGGCGCGGCTAGTGGTGGAAGCAGGAAGCGCGAATAAATCCGAACTTCTGCTGCAAAAGACCCGCACCAACATCGGACGGCTGGTGGATGTTTACAAAGCCGAAGGATTATCGCGGCGCAACGATCTAGCGTTCGCCGAGGATAACCCCGTAAACCGCACAGTATCGCGCGAACACGCGCATATTTTGCACGACAAGAAGGCCGGCGAATACCGGCTATTCAACGATCGCTGGTACAAGCGCGGCGATAAGGCTGAGAACAACTGCGGGCTCTGGATCGTGCGCGACGGCATGGGGCAGGAAGTGCATCGCGACACGCGCGGCACGAGGTTGTTGCCGGGCGACGAGATTCATCTCGGCCAGGCAGTGGTGAAGTTTCAAGTCAAATAAGATCCAGGGCCCGCTCGAAATCGGCCAGCAGGTCGCGCCAGTCTTCGATTCCAACCGAGATTCGAACCAGACCGTCGGTTACGCCGGCTTGCGCGAATTCCTCTTCGGTGAAGCCGGAGTGCGTGGTCGACTTGGGATGGCAGACCAGAGTTTCGACTCCTCCGAGCGATACGGCGTTGTGCCCGATGTGCAGATTGCGCAGGAACTCGAAGGCCGCGGGTTTGCCGCCACGCAGATCGATGGAAAGCATGCCGCCCGGGAAATCGCATTGCTCGCGCGTGATGCGGATTTGCTCGGGATCGGTGAGCAGCGTGGGATAGAGCACGCGCGCGATTTTGGGGTGCTTGGAAAGGTGCGTGGCGATGCGCTCGGCGTTTTTACTCGACCGGTTCATGCGCAGCGTGACGGTGGGGAGGCGGCCGTCCAGCATCCAGCATTCGTCCGGCTGCAAAATGTTTCCGAACACATTGCGTTTGCTCCGCATTTTCCGCAGCAACGCGGGGTCGGCAGCCGTCACCGCGCCACCGATCATGTCGCTGAATCCGGAAAGATACTTGGTCGCCGAGTAGAGGCACATGTCCGCGCCCAGTTTGAGAGGATGTTGAAAGGCCGGGCCGAGCAGCGTGTTGTCCACCATCAGGATGGGTTTGGTTTTCAAGCGCGCCGCCGTTGCGACGGCGTCCTTAATGCTGGTCATGATGATAGTGGGATTCGCCGGCGTCTCGATCAGGACGATGGCCAGATTTTTGGCCGAGCGGATGGCATGATCGAGATCGCCGGAACGTCCGGCCGGCACGGGAATACCGGTGATGTCCAGGGTGCTGAGAAAATCCTGGATGAGATGTTGTGTGCCGCCGTAAATGGGCACCGTGTAGACGATGCTTTGGCCCGGCCGCGCGAAGGTGAGCAGTGCGGTCATGATGGCGGCCATGCCGGAGTTGAACACGAGCGCAGCCTGGGCGCCGGGTTCGAGCGGAACCAGGTGCTCCTCGAGAATCTCGGCGTTGGGATGATTAAAGCGCGAATAGACCAGATCGGGCTTTTCGCCGGGCTGCGGCTGCGCGCGGCCGGCCATCAAGTCGAATGCACGCTCGGCCGCTTCGGGGCTGGAGAAGACATAGGTGGAGCTGCGAAAAACCGCGGGACGGGCGGAGCCCACCGAAAGGCTGGGATCGAAGCCGCGAGTGAGAACCTCAGTCGGCGGATGGAGCGTGGGAGACTGCTTATCGTGCATCCTTACCCCCAACTTCAAGTGTAGTGCGATGCGGAGCTGCCAGTATCAGAGCACGCCTGGAATGACGGCTTTGACTTCGCTCCTGTACTGAATGTATTGCGCGCCGAATTGTTCAATCATGAATTGCTCTTCGATTCTCCATTTGATCCAAAACCCCAGAAAGGCGATCGCGACGCCGATCAGACAGGCCACTTTGCCGTAGCCGATGGCCGTTCCGAGCATCGCGAGCAGCATGCCTGAGTAGATGGGATGGCGGACGATCCGGTACGGACCGTCGCGAATCAACTCGTGATCTTGTTTAAGCGTTACGGTGCCGCTCCAGTTGCGTCCCAGGACGAAACGTGCCCAGATCGCGAAGCCAATGCCGGCTGCGGTGAGGACCACGCCGCAGAATGTCCAGGCCGGTGTCGCTGGAACAAAGCGCACGTTCACAGTGTCCCAGGGTAACGGCTGAAGCAGCAGTAGAAACCCGATCCCACTAAGGACTACCTGAATGATCCTGCCCGTGGAAGTCTGCCGGCGGACGGTGCGTTTGGATGTTAAAGCGGCCAGCATCCACACCGTTAGGAACAACAGCCAGAGCGCTTGATAGGCATCAATCGGCATCCCTATTTAAGCTACGCTTTGCATGAGGGCCCGGTTCCACCATGTTCGTCCTCAAACTAATCGCCAGCGTGCTGCTGAATGTGCTCATTTTCGGCGTGCCGTTGTTCCTGCCGGCCGGTACTTTGAACTGGTGGCGCGCGTGGGCGATTGTGGGCATGGCTTTCATCGGAGCCGCGGGAGCCATCGCCAGCCTGGCGCGGGAGCACCGCGGCATATTGGAAGAACGGATGAAGCCGCCCATTCAGAAGGACCAGCCGTTTGCCGACAAGATCCTGGTTCTCCTGCTTTTGGCCAGCTTTCTTGGAATACTGGTGGTCACTTCGCTGGACGTATTTCGTTTTCACCTGATGAGCAAGCCGGGAACGCTGGTTTCGTCTTTAGGGCTGGCACTGACTATTGTCGGTTGGTGGATTACTTATCTCGCGTTGCGGGAGAACGCTTTCGCCGCGTTAGTGGTGAAGCACCAGAAAGAGAGAGGCCAAATCGTGATCGACTCAGGCGTCTATTCGGTGGTGCGCCACCCGATGTACGCCGGCGGTTCGTTGTTGTTGTTTGGCATCCCGCTGTGGCTTGAATCATACGTCGGCGCGCTGGTCGCCTGCTTTGCGGTCGCGACGCTGGTTGCACGAATCTTCCTCGAAGAGCGGTTCCTGCGGCGCGAACTCGCACGTTACGATGCTTACTCGAACCGAGTGCGCTATCGACTGATCCCGTTGGTCTGGTAGTTACGCCGGCTGCTCGCAATTGATCATCCAGGGTACGCCGAACTGATCCACCAGCATGCCGAAACGCATCGACCAAAATGTCTGCTGCAACGGCATGCCAACCTTTCCGTTTTCGGAGAGCGCGGCGAAGATGCGCTCGGCATCTTCCGGTTTCTTGACCTGGAGAGAAACGGAAAAACCTTTGGGCTGTTGATAGTTGCTGTCGTCGGAACCCATTAACACTGCCCCGTTCACAGACAGGCGAGCGTGCATGATTTTGCTGCGCCACTCTGGCGGGACGTGCTGCTCGGCCGGCGTTCCGGTGTGAGGAATCATGGCCTCGATCTTGCCGCCCAAAGAGCGCTCGTAGAACTTGAAGGCAGCTTCGCACTGGCCGTTAAACATGAGATAGGGATTAATTTGCATGGTCTGCTCCTTTACTGATATTCGCGTTATGACTGCTGGTGAGCGCGCTCGAGGGCGGCAATGTCGATCTTGTCCATTTGCAGCATGGCCTTCATGACGCGCTTGGATTTTTCAGGATCGGGATCGCCCATCAGCTTGGGCAAAGCGGTGGGAATGATCTGCCAAGACAAACCGTACTTGTCCGTGAGCCACCCGCAACGGTCCTTGCGGCCGCCTTCCGAGAGCTTGTCCCACAGTGCATCTACTTCCTGCTGGGTTTCGCAGTTAACGAAGAGAGAAATGGCCGGTGTGAACTTGAATTCCGGACCACCATTCAGCGCCATGAACTCCTGGCCATCGAGTTGAAAGGTCACCATCATGACGGAGCCTTTCGGTCCCGGTCCGGCGTCGCCGTAACGGCTGATCGACCCTATTTTCGAGTTCTTGAAGAGAGAGACGTAGAGTTTCGCGGCCTCTTCGGCTTGGTTGTCGAACCACAAGAATGTCGTAATTTTTTGCATTTTGATCTCCAGTGCTTGATTAGAATAGAAGCAACGATTGCACGCGCTCGTCGCGCAAGAACAGGCCTGCCCAAAGCATCACGCCTAAATAAACTGGGAACAGGACGTGACTGAACAACGGATCGCCTACGCGCAGGTGAGTGGCGACGGCGCCGCCCAGATAGCCGGTGAGCAGGACGGCTCCCAGAATGCCTATGATTATTTCCTCTCCGCGAGCTGCTTGCCCAACTCGCGATGGCGACCTATGGCTTCGCTGGGAGTGAAGTCTTCGAGATCGAATATCTGGCGAAGCTCGATCTCTCCTTCGTTGCCTTCGCCATGCGGATTGGGTGCACGCTTGGCCCATTCCATGGCTTCCTGCTTGGAATTCACCTTGATAATCCAGTAGCCTCCAACCAGCTCCTTGGTCTCGGCGAAGGGTCCATCGATGATGGTTTGCTTGCCGCCGGAGAACTTGACGCGAGCGCCCTGGGAACTGGGATGGAGCCCGGCCAAGTCGACCAGCACGCCGGCTTGCATTAATTGTTCGTTGTATTTTCCCATGGCGCTCAAGAGTTCTTCGCTGGGCATTTGGCCCGCTTCCGAGTCCTTGTTAGCCTTCACAATCATCATGAATCGCATCTTGGTTTCTCCTTGTGAGTTTTCTGAGCGTTGCTCTAGCCTTGAGTCGACCGGGCAGGAGCGAATTCGACAGGCCGAGAAAAAGAATTTTCGGTCAGATCCGAAATTTCGACCAGGGGGCGAATTTCGACGGTGCCCCAGCGCCCGGCCGGAATGCGCGCGGCGATGTCGATGGCTTCGTCCAGATCCTTGGCATTGACTAAGAAAAAGCCGCCGAGCTGCTCGCGTGTTTCGGCAAAAGGGCCGTCGGTGATCAAACGTTGGCCGTCGCGCGACGCGCAGGCTGGTGGCCGTCGAGGTGGGCTGAAGCGGCGCGGCTGAGACGTATTGTCCGGCGACCTCCAGCCGGTGGGCGAACGCGGTTGAATCCTGATAGCATTGCTCGCGCTCCTGCTCGCTCAACGCTTGTTCGTCAAGATAAATCAGCAGCATGTATTGCATGGTCTGGCCTCCATGGGTTAGTCGACTGGGCGGGGAGGAATTCGACAGCCCGCCATACATTTTTTTACCATCGATGAGTGCACGGGGAATCGGACGCGGCGGTAGAGGCGGTCTATCGGGCGGACTGGGGGCGCATCGTGGCGGCCTTGATCAGCCTGGTGGGCGATTTTGAAATTGCCCAAGAGGCTGCGCAGGAAGCCTTTGCGGCCGCCGTGGACCAGTGGCGCGCGGCCGGTGTTCCGGAGTTCCCTCGGGCGTGGATCATTCAGACGGCGCGTCACAAGGCGATCGACGGAGTCCGCCGTTCAACGCGGCATCGCGAGAAGGCTGCCTTGTTGGCGCCGAGGGCTGAGGCCGTCGAGGAACCCGAGTACGATGCGGGCGAGATTCCGGACGACCGGCTTCGCCTGATTTTCACCTGCTGTCACCCGGCGCTGGCGCCAGAAGCCCAAGTGGCGCTGACGCTGCGGACGTTAGGGGGCCTGGAAACCGAGGAGATCGCGCGGGCGTTTCTGGTCTCCACACCGACCATGGCGCAGCGGCTGGTGCGGGCGCAGCGCAAGATACGCGATGCACGGATTCCGTACGCGGTGCCGGGCACCCGTGAGATGCCGGAGCGGCTGGACGCGGTGCTGACGGTGATCTATTTGATCTTCAATGAAGGTTATGCGAGTACGCGAGGCGGACCGCACGTGCGGACCGAGCTGTGCGGGGAGGCCATCCGGCTGGCGCGCCTGGTGCGGGAGTTGACGGGGCCCGAGCCGCCGGCCGAAGCGACTGGCCTGCTGGCGCTCATGCTCCTGCACGATGCGCGGCGCCCGGCGCGCCTGGACGAGGCGGGCGATCTGGTGGTGCTCGAAGAGCAGGATCGGAGCCGCTGGGATCAACGCCGGATCGGCGAAGCATTGCCGCTGGTGGAGGAGGCTTTGCAAGGAGGGCCGGGACCGTACGCGGTACAGGCGGCGATTGCTGCGCTGCATTGCCGGGCGGCGCGGGCCGAAGACACCGATTGGGTGCAGATCCTGCGGCTGTACGATGTGCTGGAGCGCCTGCAGCCTTCTCCGATTGTGTCGCTGAATCGCGCGGTGGCGGTTGCGATGGCTCATGGTCCTGAAGCAGGGCTGGCGATCATCGATGCCCTAGCCGAGAAAAGCGAGCTCGGCGATTATCATCTGTTGCATTCGGCGCGCGCCGATCTCCTGCGCCGCATGGGATCGACGGAGCAGGCGGCGGAGGCTTACGCGAAAGCGCTGGCGATGGTTACAAACGAAAGCGAACGGCGCTATCTGGAGCGCCGGTTGCGCGAAATGCACGCAGTGAAGGGCTGATACGGCTTATCACAGAGACGCGCCCGTCAGGAGGCGGCCCGCAGTGCGGAATTCATAACGCAGGACGGAAACCGCGGTGGCTTCGCTGGCGCTTCGGACCACCCGGCCACTCATCACCAGCTTCAGGGGGCAGTCGTTGAGGGGAACCGGCCAGCTCAGCGCTAATTCGATCAGGCTCTGCAAAGGCAGCATTTCGGCGCTGCGAAACAGAATGCCCCCGCTGCTGATGTTGATGGTGGTTCCAGAACCGCTTTGTTGGGCACGTCTCTGGTTGCACTTGTACTGAACCGCCAGAATAATGGGGTAGCGGCGGTGGCTGCGAAGCTCGGGCTGGCCGTAGGCACCCGTTGGCTGAGACAGACGACTCAGCGTGGGGTCAGTGGACATACTCCTCCTTCAGGTGGCGCGAAATTTGCAGCCTCCTCCGCGCGATCTACCGGCGCAAGGGCACAGAATTAGCCAATTATCTATTCGCTCCGAATGAGGACGGACGGTGTCCCTCAGAATCAGGACGCGGGGAGCGAGTGAACCCAACTCTTAGAAAGATGGTAACAGAATGCGCTGGAGATCGGGCAACAATTTTTGTTAAAGGTGCGTGACACGACCGATGGACGTATGATCCTCACTACCGACGCCCGGGTGGTGCGCGTGCGCACCTCCAGAACGCGCAGATGTGCCGGTCTCATTCTTGTCCCGCGCAGTGGAGCGAATAGTCAGAACCGGAAAACAAGCCAGCACCAATATTCACTTTTCGAAAACCCCACGGACACAGCCGGTCGTTGGCTATTGATCGCAGCATCTGCAGACTCTCCACGCGGGTGTCTGTGTCTTTAAAGATCTCGCCATGCAATAGCAGCGTTGGAGGACTAATTTCGCTGACACCGACTGTAATATCGTAGCCGCCGTCACTTAGCGTCCGCTGCAGCTGCACTGCAATGGATTCCCGCATGCTTTCCAGCGGATTCTGGCGTTGCTCTTGTACCGCTGGTTTCGGCGCTGGTGTTCCAACCTGTTGCTGCACATGCACGGCACTATCCGGTTGCCGGGGCTGTTTCGTCCGTTCGTGGACGATAGCAACGAGAGTCGCAGTACCAAGAACGACAAGCGCCAGCACCAAAAAGCAGTGATGGATGCCTATGTTCGAAGGCGGAACCCGGCCTGGATTGACAATCCCGCCGCGAGCGAGTTCGGATGCGCCACAAGAAGGGCAAGGGATTTGCAAAGTGTCCAAAGGGATTCCAGACTTGGTACAGTACGTCGTGACCTCCTCTAAGGCGTGGGCAATTTGGTCCATGCCATTGCAGAGCGCGCGTAATGGAAGTAGTGCCACCTTCAGAATACAATTCTCGAATCCTGCGCCCGGAAGTTTCAAACCTCATGGAACAGGGAAGGCGGGCGACATTCAGGCGAGGATGGCGAGTGAAAATGGCGGAGAGAGAGGGATTCGAACCCTCGATAGAGTTTCCCCTATACACGCTTTCCAAGCGTGCGCCTTCAACCACTCGGCCATCTCTCCGGGGTCAAAACGGATGTATCTAGAAACGCTTGCGCAACTCAGTTTAGCATGCGTGCACGCATTCAGACCTCGCGGCGTTTGGTGCGGGCCAGCAGCTCGCGGGCGCGATCCAACACCTGCTTCTCAGCGGCCTCGCGGGTGCCGGCCTCGGCGCGCGCCAGGTTGGCGCCGGGCGACACATTGTCGGCCTTGGCGAGCCATTTCGCGCCGAGCTGGTAGCTGGACACATTCACGGGCCAGCCGTCGATTTCGACGCGGCGTTCGCTGAAGTTTTCGGCCTTCATGCCTGGCCGGCGCTGCGCGCGGCGCCCTTCTCCACGGGCGCGCCCACCAGGTTGCCCCATTCGGTCCAGGAGCCATCGTAATTGACGACGTTGTTGACGCCCAGCAGGTACTTCAAGACAAACCAGGTATGGCTGGAGCGCTCGCCGATGCGGCAATAGGCGATGACCGGCGTGGAATCGGAGACGCCCTCGGCGCCGTAGAGGTTTTGCAAATCCGCCGCGGATTTGAAAGTGCCGTCCTCATTGCAAGCCTTGCCCCACGGAACGCTGCGCGCGCCGGGAATGTGGCCGCCGCGCTGGCAGGTTTCAGGCAGTCCGGGAGGCGCCAGGATTTCACCGCTGAATTCCTGCGGGCTGCGCACATCGATCATGACGGCAGCTCGAGTCTGCTGGGCGTGTTGCACTTGCGGCAGCAAAGCGCGAATGGAATAGTCCGGCGCGCCGGCGCGATAAGGTTTCGCCGATGGAGTAGCTTGGCCTGGCGCGGTTTCAAGCTCGCGGCCTTCGGCCAGCCATTTCTTGCGGCCGCCGTCCATGATGCGCACATCCTTGTGCCCATAAATCTTGGCCTGCCAAAAGGCCCAGGCCGCGAACCAGTTGTTATTGTCGCCGTATAGGACCAGCGTGGTGTCGGGGTTGACGCCGGACTGCGTCATGAGACTGTCGAACTGCGCTTTCGGCAGGATGTCGCGAACCACGGTATCGCAGAGCTGCGTGTTCCAGGCCCAGGCGATGGCGCCCGGCACGTGGCCCTCATCGTACGATTTGGTGTCGACGTCGATCTCGACGACGCGCACGTTCGGATCGCTGGCGTGGCTCGCCACCCAATCCGTGTTCACCAAGACTTCCGGATGTGCATAACTTGGCATTCATCCCTCCAGTTTGAAAATTTTCACTTATCCCAGATCAAACTTTTCGTGATGCAGCAGGGGATCGCCTTTTACGAGCACCGGACGGTGCACAATCTCCTCGATCTCCTCCAGATACTTATTCTGATTGGATTTGAGGTAGCGGGCAACATCGGGGTGCGCGCGCAGGACCACGTCCTTGGAGTCCAGCGCCGGAGCGATCTTGTGGGCCTCCTGCAGAATCTCGCTGACGATGGTGGCGACGCTCTTGACGTAGCCGGCGGCCTCGCAATACGGGCAGGGCATGCAGAGCGCGCGTTCCAGGCTTTGTTTGACGCGCTTGCGGGTGATGGCCACCAGACCGAAATCGTTGAACTGGAGAATCTTGTACGGCGCGCGGTCGGCCCGCATGGCGTCTTCGAGCGTCTGCATCACCTTCTGGCGATTCTTGCGCTCGTCCATGTCGATGAAATCCACCACGATGATTCCGCCCAGGTCGCGCAGCCGGATCTGGCGCACGATTTCCTTCACCGCTTCGGTATTGGTTTTTACGATGGTGTCTTCCAGGCGATTGGAGCGGCCCACGTACTTACCGGTGTTCACGTCGATGGCCACCAGCGCTTCGGTTTGATTGATGACGATGTGGCCGCCGGATTTGAGCCATACCTTGGGGCGCAGAGCTTTTTCAAGCTCGGGGGTGATATTGAAGGTGTCGAAGATGGGCTCGGAACGCGTGTACAGCTTGACGCGATTCACCAACACGGGCTGGAAACGCTGCACGAAACGAACGATGCTCTCGTACATCTCTTCGTTGTCCACCCAGATGTCTTTAAATTCGTGAGTCACTTGATCGCGCAGGGTGCGCTGCACGATGTCCAGATCGTGGTGCAACAGAACCGGGGCGGGGCTCTTTTCGGCCTTCTGCCGGATATCCAGCCACAGGTTGAACAGGAAGTTCATGTCGGCGGCGAGCTCGTCTTCAGTTTTGCCCTCGCCGGCGGTGCGCACGATGAAACCGCCCGGAATTCCGGCGTGGTGGATTTGCAAGATGCGCTTCAGGCGCAGGCGCTCATCGTCGCTGGCGATTTTGCGCGAAACGCCGGTGTGTTCGACGGTGGGCATGTAGACTACGAATCGCCCGGGCAGCGCGATATGCGAAGTGATGCGCGCGCCCTTTTGGCCGAGCGGCTCCTTGGCGATCTGAACGATGATCTCCTGGCCTTCCTTGAGCAGTTCGGTAATGGAGGCCTGAACAGGTCTCTCGGGGCGAGCCGCGGATCGGGAGGTTTCTGCTCTGGAAATGGGCGGCTCGGCGGAGGCCGTGGCCGGGGCCTCACCGCGGCGCCCGGTCTCGGGCCTGGTCTCCGAGAAGGGACCGCGCATCTTGCGGCGCATGCGGCGCGGCATGCGATGCATATAGCGGCCGCCTTGTTCGCGAAGCTGCGCGGTTTGAGGCTGGCCCTGAGACGATTCAGCTTCTGGGGCGGTTATTTCGGATGACTCTTCGGACGCGGGTGGCGCGGATTCTTCCGGACTCGAAGCAGCGGCCTCCGCGGCTGCCTCGGCGGCTTGTTGTAAGTCTTCAGCCTCCTCGGCCTCCTCGATTTCAGCGTCCAGGCTGGGTTCATCGAGAGGGGTTGGAGGCTCGGGTTCGGTAGCGGAGACCGGCTCTTCCTCAAGGGCGGTGGACCCCGCGGCGGATGAAGACGTTTCTTCCAGGAGCGCCTCTGCCTGGGCGGCTGTCACTTCCACCGTGCTGGGGGCAGCGGAGTCGTCGCTTTCATGCAGACTGCGAATCTCTTCTTCCTCGGCTTCGTCCAAGGGCTCGATGGCGGCTTGGCGATACTTGGCCAGCGATTCGCCGGGAAGGACGGCGAAGTCGGCCGATTCACCGGCGGCGGCCTCGCGGACCGACTCGGGGCGGACCTCCAGGCGCGCTTCCGGGGGAGCGGTGGATTCCGCAGAACGCGGAGCGCGGGAAACATCGGAAGCGTATTTCGAATCGGGGAATCCGCGTCCGCGGTTCCGGCGGCGGCGCGAGCGGCGGCCGTGTCGATCGCGCCCGTCAGCATCTTCCGAACGTGGCGCGGCTGAAGCGGGCTCGGGCGGCGCTGTCTCGGACACTGCTTCGGCGGGTTCAGCGGCGGCTGCTGCCTCCGGTGGAGGCGCTTCGGCGGGCGCGCGGCCCCCGCGATCCGTCGCGCGACGCTCGCGGTTCACCGCTACGCGGTCGAAATCCTCGGTTTCCTCGAAGAAATCGGACACATAGAGGAACGTGTCGCGCTCCAAGCCGAGGTCGACAAATGCGGATTGCATGCCCGGCAAGACACGCGTGACTCGTCCTTTGTGGATGCTGCCGGCCAGAGAATACTCGTTGGCCCGCTGGAAAAAAACCTCGACTAGCTGATCGTCTTCAAGAATGGCCACCTTGGTTTCGTGGCGATTCGCCGAGATCACCATTTCCTTGCTCATGAATACTCCTAAGTAACCTCGCGCACAACGCAGCGGGCCGCGAGGTTTTTTCCACTGTAGCGAGCGCGTCCCGCGCTGTGCGCTTCTACAGTTTCATGGCGGGAACGGTAGAACTAAGGAACTGAGGGTCTCCCAATCGAGGCCGCCGGGTGATCCAGAGGACCGTTTTCCCAACGCCGTTGGCGACAAAATCTTGGGCCTTCGCGGGTGGAGATCGCTTTTCTCAACACCTTTGCGGAAACGCGCTGCAACGGAAGGCTGCAGCAGCCATTTCCACGCCGAGGAGGCCGCAGCCTCCTGCAGCGCTTTTGAAGGCGACCGAACTGCCCGGACCGGACGCGCAGTCCGCGACAGCCCCTAAGCTCGTTAACCCCTCAATTTTCCTGAATACCGGCCGTATCCCGACCTCTTTTAAATCCATCGCGCACAACGCAGCGGGTCGCGATTGGTTACTTCTCGAGCGAGCGCGCCCCGCGCTGTACGCTTTAATTAACAAATCGCCGGAGCCGCACGTTGTTCACCAGCCCCAGCATCACAAAAACCGCAACAATGTTCGACCCGCCGGAACTCATCAGCGGCAGGGGAATGCCCGTGACCGGCATTCTTCCCACCACCATTCCGACGTTTACCAAAACGTGAAACAACAATACTGCCGCGATGCCCATGCAGACATACATCCCGGCCCGGTCCGAAGCCGTTTGTCCGTTTTCCACAATTTGCATGAGCAACAGAAAATACATGCCTAAGGCGACGATGACGCCCACGAAGCCGTGCTCTTCGGCGAAGGCCGAGAAGATGAAATCCTTGTGCGGCACCGGCAGAAAGCGTCCTTGGGTTTGGGTACCCTTGGTGACGCCCTGCCCCCAGAGCGCGCCGGAGCCGACCGCGATTTTGGACTGGATCACCTGATAGCCGGAGCCTTTGGGATCCTGGCTGGGATCGATAAAGCTGATCAGGCGGGCTTTTTGATAATCCTTCAGCACAAAGAAATAGCTCGCTGGAGCCACCACCGCAACGATCGCGAAAAACGCCACTGCGTACTGCCAACGAAAACCCGCCAGAAAAACACCGGCCATCAAAGCCGGAAGAAACGTCAGCGCGGTTCCCAGATCCGGCTGCAACATCACCAACACCATGGGAAGGCCAACCAGCCCGCCCAGCTTGAGCAAATCGGAAAGCTGGAGCTGGTCGGTCTTCAGTTCGGTCACGTACCGGGCTACCAGAAGAACAATTACTATCTTAACGAATTCCGAAACCTGGAGATGATAGCTGGTGGTTCCGATCCAGCGGCGCGATCCGAAGGCGCTCATGCCGAGCGCGTAGGTGGCGATCAAGGTGACCACGGAAAGAATGTAGAGCACGGGGGTCTGGCCGAGCAGCGTATGGTAGTCGATCAGCGTGGCGACCCACATGGCGATGAACCCGGCCGCGATCCAGATTACTTGCTTCCACCAGGCATCGGAGTAATGGGTATCGTAAGTGGCGCTGAAAATCTGGAGCACGCCCAAGCCGCACAGGGCGGCGACCAGAAATAGCATCAGCCAATCGAGATCGCGGAAGGAGCGGTGGGCGGCCATTAGGGGTTGGCTCCGGCGGTTGCGGCAGCGACGGCTGGGCTTGCAAGGGACGTGGGCGGGCGCAGGATTTGCGGCGGAAGCGCTGCGATCTGGGGAACCGGTTGTGCGAGCCTGGCCTTCTTGTCGAAGTAGGCTTTGATTACGTCGCGCACGATGGGCGCGGCGAGCTGACCGTGCTCGCCGTTTTCAAACAGAGTGGCCACCACAATTTCGGGAGCGTCACACGGCGCGAAGCCCACGAACCAGGCATTGTCTTTCATGTCTTTTCCCTGCTTGAAGCCGGCCCGAATCGCGTCGTTGGACACCAATTGAGCGCTGCCGGTTTTGCCGCATACGTCGATTCCCGGAATGTGGGCCCGCACGCCGGTGCCGCCGCCTTCATTGACTACGCCGTACATGCCCGACTTGACTTTTCGGATGTTGTCGAGATTCACCTCAGCGCGGCGCGCGGGCATAAGATGAACAGCGTCTCTGATCAAGTGCGGTTGAAACCACATCCCGCCCACGGCGATGCCGCCAATGGCGGAGGCCATTTGGAGCGGCGTGACGGTAGTGGCGCCCTGGCCGATTCCCACCGAGATGTTCTCGCCCGGATACCATTTCTCGCGGAAATTGCGAATCTTCCACTTGCGCGACGGGACCACGCCGTCGGCTTCATGCGGCAGATCGATTCCGGTCTTGTGCCCGTAGCCGACCATTTCGGCGTAGCGCGCGATATCGTCAATATCCATGCGGTTCGCCACGTTATAGAAAAACGTGTCGCAGGAGTGCACCAGCGCTTCGTGAATGCCAACCGTGCCGTGCTTGCCCCAGCACTTAAAGAAGCGTCCGTAAAAATTCGCGCCTCCGGGGCAGTTGACGTGGAAGTTGTCGTCGATCGCTCCGGTCTCCAGCCCGGCCAGCAGCATAATCGGCTTGAACGTGGAACCGGGCGCCTGCTGGGCCTGGATGGCGCGATTCATGAGCGGATGAGCCGGATTGTTCACCAGGTCGTTCCAATCCTTGGACCGGATGCGGCTGGCGAAGAGATTGGGATCGAAAGCAGGGCGGCTCACCATGGCGAGCACTTCGCCGTTGCGCGGATCGAGCGCAACCACGGCTCCGCGGCGATTCTCCAGGGTTAGCTCCGCGACCGCTTGCAGGTCCAGATCGATGGTGAGTTGCAGGTTGCGGCCGGGGGTGGACTCCTTGTCTTCGGACAGAACGCGGCGCTCGTTTCCGAAGCTGTCCACTTCCACGCGGCGCTGGCCGTCGGTGCCCGTCAGGACGTCGTTGTACTCGCGCTCGATGCCATCCTTGCCGACGATGTCGCCCTGGTGGAAGCGCGCGAACTCGGGCGTGTTCAGATCGCTCTCGCTGACTTCACCCACGTAGCCGATCACGTGCGCTGCCAGCCCGTCGCGCGGATACAGCCGATGCTGGGTGTGAATCACCTCGAGTTCGGGAAACGTGTTCTCATCCTTGTGCGAATCGACGAACGCCAGCTCGGCCGGCGTGAGCTCTTCTTTAATCGGGATGGGATGATATTGCGGCTCGCCGCGGGACTTGAAGCGGCGCACGCGCGCCACCAGAGCGTCGTAGTCCAGGTTCAGACCTTCGGCGATCGGCCGGAGATGCTCCATCTTCAGGTTTTCGCGCGACAGATACAGAGTGAAGGAGGAATGATTGTCGACGATCACGCGCCCATCGCGATCCAGGATCTTGCCGCGTGGCGCCAGCACCGGGATGGCCTTGATGCTGTTCTCCATGGCGCGTTCCTGGTAGAGCGCCGGATTGCGGACTTGCAGGTCCCAGAAGCCGGTGATCAGGAACAGAAAAATCGCGACCATGAGGTACTGGAAAAACGCGATTTTGCCGGACGCGAATTTGCTGTCGTCGCGGAGAAGGTCGTTAGTAGCGATCTGCTGATGTTCGCGGTCGTTCCGCAGTTTCACAAACACGCCCCGGGGGTTAAGCGGCTACTTTCAGTTTATCCAAAATACGAAACAGCGGCAGAGCTACGGCCGCGTTCAAAAGGCCAAAGACCAGGGTTTGCTGCACGTCGAAGTTGATGGCCTCGCCGAGCAAGGCTCGCGACAGCACCCAATAAAAGAACTGGTGGAAAAAATAGAAGAAAAAGCTCAGGATAAATGTTACGACGGGGTTTTCCACGTCGAAGCGCAAACTGACCGAAGCGGCGAAGTATCCGACCAGCGTTTTGACGATGCCGAACATGCCGATGGGTTGATGGGAGAGCGAATCCTGCACCAGGCCAATGGACATGCCGTAGAACACGGCCGCTATGGGACTGCGCCGGTTGAGCGCGAAGTGAACCGTTATGAGAAGCGGCAGCTCCAGGTACGACAAGAAAGATACGAAGCGGGGAACGTAGACCTGGGAGAGCACGGCGATCAAGGGAATGATGATCAGCCACGCGATTCGCATGCTGCCGGCCGACTCTTGCCGAACCGGCTTGTCCAACAGCCGATCGCCGTACTCAGTCATGGATTTGTCTGCGTCTGAGGCCTGCTGGCGGCGGGCTTAGGCGGCAGGGCTTGCGCGGGAGCAGGCGGCTTGACGTTGTTCGAAGGACTGGGCGGTGCGGCGGGCGCCGAGTCGGGGTCCGCGTCCGTCGGGTCGGTTACCAGGATAGGAGCGGTGAGACGGGGCTTCGGCTTGGGGGCGTCCGCGGCCTGGGAGGGACTCTTCGGAGATACAGATTTGGTTGCGGTGTTGTTCGCGGCGCTGGCGTTGGGGCTGGCCGGAGCCTGAAGCGGCGGATTCTGCGGAGTAGTGGCCGCGGTCGCAGCAGGCCTCGGCGAAGTGCTCAAGGCGCCGTCCGGAGCAGTGGCGCGGATGCCGGGTATCTTCGTAAAGTCCGGAGGCTTCGACCCCGGCACGCCCTCGCCGAACACGTGGTTTTGGGCTTGACCCGCCTGCTTATATTGGTCTTTGAGACGGTCGGCATCCGTGACTAGCGTGCCGGATGACGTGTCGCTGGAGGAAGCCTCGGTATCGGCGGGCGGCTGAAGAATCTTGTAGCCGGGCGAGGCCATCTCGCCATCGGGGATCTCCTGGTGCACGCCTTCTAAAACGATTAAGACTTCTTCCGGTCCGCCCTGCATGCCGCTGGGCGCGATGTAAATTTCCTTGAATGTCTTGCCGTTGCGCACCGCGCTGGCCGGGCCGACCGGGAAACCGCGGGGGAAAATCCGGTCGTCGCCGGAGGTGAAGAACATTTCGCCCGGGTCGACACGCTCTTCGTTCTGTACGTAGTCCACCAGACACTCGCTGTGGCCCTGGCCCTTCAGCGTACCCCGCACGTGATTCTTCTGCGAGACGACGCCCGCGGCAAAGGTGGGGTCAGTGATGAGCATGACCAAGGAGGCGGTGGGATAGGCGTCCACTACCTTGCCGACGATGCCGTCCGGGGTGACGACCGCCATGCCGCTTTCGACGCCGCTGGCCGAACCGCGGTCAACAAACACCACTTTGGAGGTCGCGCCGGTGCCGTTGCCGATGATCCGTGCCGCGACGGTTTTGGATTGGCTGTGGGCCTGAAATACACTGAGCGCCTGGGCGCGATCCGCCGTGTTGAGCTCAGACTTGAGGTAATGGTTCTCTAGCTTCAGCTGGCCGTTTTCGTGCTTGAGCTTGTCGTTTTCGCCCTTCACGCCCAGCAGGACGAAATAGTCCTCGACGAAGCCCCAGGTATGGCTGCGGACAACTTCCAGGACTTGCTCGACGGGCGTCACGGCCGTAACGGCCCACACGCGCATCAGCGGGATATCCTTGTTGCTCTTGACCTGGTAGGCAATCAGCAGCAACTGCGCGACAATCACGACCAGCAGGACCGTGATGTTGCGGTAGCGGCTGAGTAAGAAATCCATATTACATTACATCAGGTCTAGCGTTAGTGGGAAGACCCTTTATTCGATCGCTACTCTTTATTCAATCGCAACCCTTCGGAGCAATTTGAAGTCCGTTAACATTTTGCCCGTGCCCAAAACCACGCTCGCCAGAGGGTCTTCGGCAATAGAGACGGGCAGTCCAGTCTCCTCGCGGATGCGCTTATCTAGATTTTTCAACAACGCACCCCCTCCGGTCAAAACGATGCCGCGGTCGCTGATGTCGGCGCTCAGTTCCGGCGGCGTCCGTTCCAACGCGACGCGGATGGCGTTCATGATAGTGGCTACACATTCAGATAGGGCTTCGCGAATCTCGCTGTCGTCGATAGTCTGCGTTTTGGGCACACCTTCGATCAGGTTGCGGCCTTTAATTTCCATCGTCAAAGGCTTATCCAGGGGATAGGCCGAGCCGATCTGAATTTTGATGGCCTCGCCGGTCCGTTCGCCGATCAGCAGGTTGTACTTGCGCTTGAGGTACTGCATGATGGCGTCGTCCATCTGGTTGCCGGCCACGCGCACGGAGCGCGAGTAGACGATGCCTGACAAAGAGATAACCGCCACGTCGGTGGTGCCTCCGCCGATGTCGACCACCATGTTTCCGGAAGGCTCCGTAACTGGCAGACCGGCGCCGATGGCCGCCACCATGGCCTGTTCCACCAGGTGCACCTCGCTGGCCTTGGCGCGATAGGCCGAATCGATGACGGCGCGCTTTTCCACCTGCGTGATCTCGCTGGGAACGCCGATGACGATGCGCGGATGGACCAGCACCTTGCGGCCATGCGCCTTCAGAATGAAGTAGTTCAGCATGCGCTCGGTGACCTTAAAGTCGGCGATGACGCCGTCCTTCATGGGCCGGATGGCGACAATGTTGCCGGGCGTGCGGCCCAGCATTTCTTTGGCTTCCTTGCCGACGGCCTCCACTTCGCCGTTGGTTTTGTTGATGGCAACGATGGAAGGCTCGTTGACGACGATGCCTTTTCCCTTGGCATAGACCAGCGTATTGGCGGTGCCAAGATCGATGGCAAGGTCGGAAGAAAACAAGCTAAACAGCGAGCGGACGTTCATGGCAGATAGTCGTCGGGCTCCTTCGGCATTGCCTGGGCTAGGCTACACCCATCTATCGGCATTTCAGAGGAATAGCGGGAGGTCCTGCAGTCATCCCAAGCGTAGCACAGTGCGGCGCAAGGTGCAGCCTTATTTGGGGTTAACGCCGTGGCGGCGGAGGAGAGTGCCGTGGATAGGCGATGAAACCGTGATCGACACCCTCTTGGATGTAGAATCCGGCTAGAGCGCCGGAGGCGTTCACACCCTCCAGGTACGTCGAGACAGCGGTGCTTTGACCCGGGAGAGGAGGATCAATCCGCATCCAAGAGCCGCCGAGCGAGACATAGCCGTGGTTGTAGCCCGCATCGTCGTAGAATGTGCCTGCCATTGGTCCTTCGTTTCCCCAGTTGGTTGTTAAGGGCAATTCGGAGCTCGCAGCCGCTGCCCAGGATGGAAGCGCGCAGCGCCGCGAATTGTCCTCCGCTTCCAACGAGTGCCGTGGGCTGTTCCGACTCCGCGCTAAGGAACAGGCCCGTCATCCGGCCGCTATCGTCGATGCCGGTCAGCCACGACTCGGTTAGCGCCGGCGATCATGGGATCTATGGTTGTGTACGATCCATTGGCCAACATAAACCCATGGCGCTTCCCTGACAGGTCGATATAGTATCCGACGATTTGATCGGCATCATTTATGCTCAGCGGAACTGTGGACAAGGCGCCGATGGGAAATTGTACGATCTGGAACGAGCCGGCGCTGTAGATAAAACCATAGGTGTCCGTCCCGTCTGAATAATAGCCGACCACTTCGCCGCGATCGTTCAAGCCGGTGGCAACCGAGGCGGCGGCGTTAAATGGTTTCAACACGGCCGCGGCGATGTTCGGCCCACCGGCGGCGAATGCCCAATTTGTCGCGCCGTCGTAGAATGAGCCGGCAAATTCATCCTGGCCGTTGATCGCCATGATCGCCGTACCGGCGGCGCCTGCGTAATCGTAAAAGCGGAAATTATAGCCGGACGTAATTGCGCAAGGAGGAGAGTAGCCGGGATATGAATTTTGAAACGTGTACCAGCCGTTGACTGAGGAAGAGACTGGGGCGCGCGCGAAGTAGCTTAAGAATGCGGTCTCCTGCAGCGTGTAATGGACGCCGTTGAGTGTGACCGGAACCGTCGTTTTGGTCCCGGGAGGCTCCAGGGGATCTCCGGCCTCCAGGACGTTGGAACACGTTCCTTCATCCGCGCCGATGCTCCACGCTGGCACAACGTTGGTGACGAGTGGATCGTTGAGCCATTCAGCCACTTCGTGGCTAAACGAATGTACGTCACCATTGCAGTGCGCCTCATCGTAGATGCTCACGAACATGTAGGTCGCAACCGCATTCGCTTGAGAGAGCGAGCTATGAAAGCTGCAATTGTAGCTGGAGGGATTCTGAATGGACGCCGCGGACGACACCTGTTTGACTAGGAAAATCGTCAGCGAGGCTGGATCCAACGTGCCGGCCATCGATGAGATGCTCTGCCGAAGCCAGTTGTAATCGAGAATGCCGCGAAGCGTTCCGTTCTCCGAAACCGTTAGACCCGATTGGGGCGGAAGCGTAAGCAGGATAGGGCTCAGAATTTTAGGTTGATCCAGAAGGACGTGATAATCCGGCGCAACGGTGGAAACGTAGTTCCAAAAATTCGCGCGTTGGATTGCGTCGCCGAATTGGGTGGTGCC
This sequence comes from Terriglobia bacterium, assembly GCA_963768095.1. Taxonomy (GTDB): domain Bacteria; phylum Acidobacteriota; class Terriglobia; order Bryobacterales; family Bryobacteraceae; genus Palsa-89. Next base: position 539,525 of record CAVYGT010000002.1, read on the forward strand.
GAGATCGACGGATCCGGCGGTCCACGAGGTTGGCTGAAATATCGGGGAGTGCAGCGCGAAGTCGAGCGCGGTTGATCCCAGAAAGGGATCCATGGGATCGAAGACGGAGCCGTCGCTGAACAGGACGCGGACTGGGATCACATTGACGGGAATATGGGTGGTGGACGAACCCTGCGCGGGGCTGGCTCCAATCAGCGTATAAGAATACGATTGGCCTTCCCAATCGAAGCTCCCGGACCAGTGTGGCAAAAGCAGCGGCTGTGCGGACGCGATTTCGAGAAGAACCATGTGAGCGGCCAGCAGCAGCCACGGGATGTTGTTGCGAGATCGCAAAACTAAACGGCCGCCTGGGGTGTCGGACGGCTGACAGGAGGGTGCTGCGGTTTTTGCGCCGAACGCTCCAGAGCCAGCATCACGGCCCAGCCCGCCAGGCCAACAAGAACACCGGCGATTCCGCCATAGAAATCGATTGGGCTGGAGATGCAGCGTGTCGAGCCAGATACGGAAGCCGCCGTATACTACGCCGAAGATGCCAAAGAAGAACCCAACCGGGCGCGGACGCCGGTCAAGCAGGCGATTCATGGTCACCATGCCGATCAGGAAGAGAAACTCGATCAAGCCGAGATCGTAGCGCGGCCCCTCGGGAAAATTCACGGCGATCCAGCTGGTGGAAGCCAGTCCGCGATGGTCGTGCGCCAGCGTGCAGCCCAAACGCCCGATCATCCAACCGATGGGCATGGCGTAAGCGATGATGTCCAGCCGGCGCATGCTTTCGAGCGCGCTCAGCTTGTGATATCGGCACCACGCTACAGCGGCCAGGAATCCGCACGCTAATTCCCCCGACCGACCGCACTCCCAGGGGCTGGTGAAAAATGCTGGGAGGGGTCGGCCACAATGGCCGGGAAATCGTCCCACAAGATTTTCGAGAAGAACGCCCCGAACATCGCGCACACATATACCCAAAAACAAAACCGGAACATTTGTTCGACCTGAATGCCCTGCCGGTGCGCGCGCAGCAAGATGACCCGGCCGCCTACGAGAACGGCAATCGCCGCCAGCGCGCCGAACGCGTGGATCTGGAGCGGGCCCAGATGAAGCACGGGCTGAGGGTAATACGGAAGCATACTTTCTTCTCTAACGCATGAACGAAATTCCGGTCGGGTTGGCTCCCACTTGCGCGGTCTTTACCGCCTTCTGCCTCAAGTCGATGATCGATACCGAACTCTCGGCATTGTTGTTCACGATCAGGAACCCGTTGCCATACGCCATCTTGATGTCGGTGGGTCCGAGCCCCACCGTGTACGTGGTTATGATCTGATACGTGCCCGTGTTCACTTCGTAGACCTGGCCGGGACTGGTGGATTGGCTGGTGACATAGGCGCGCGTGCCCGTGGAATTGAAGGCCACGTCGACCGATTGACTGATCGCCAGCGTGGTCACGTGCGTGTTGGTGAGCGTATCGATCACATCCACGCCGTCAGCCAACGGGGAGGTGATCCAAAGCTGCGAGCCGTCCGGGGTCAGGGTCGCGCCCTGGGGATAGGTGATGGTGGGAATGGTTGCGATAGTTGCCTTGGTGGGCGAGGTCAGGTCAAGCGCAATCACTACCGAGTTCGACGGTCTGAAACTCGTGATGTAGGCGCGCTTGCCATCCGGCGAAATCGCCACACCGTGCGGGTTGACGTTGGAAGGGGTCGTCAGAGTATAGGTCACCGTATTGTTCGACAGATCGATGAAGTTCACCGCGTTGTTGTAGCTGGTGACTAGCGCGGTGGAACCGTCCGGCGTGATGGCCACCTGCAATGGCGCGTCCACCACCGGGATCACCGCCTTGACGGCGAACGGACAGGTCGTAATACGCGTGACCACCGCATTGAGTTGATTGGTGGCGAAAACGTCGGGGAACGAAGACTGGCAAACAGGCGCGGCCGCAGAGGGCGGAATATCGGGAATGAACGGCAAATCGCGCAGCTCCGGCAAATGGACTGTGAACGCCGTGGCGTGGCCCTTGATTGCGCCGGGACCACCGGGACCCGACGGGGTGCTGATCTGAAATGGTGGTGTGTCCTCGGATCCTTTGTAAGACGGCGAGCTCGCGTCATGGGAGCAGTCATATTCAGCCGGATTGAAGTTGCCGGCTGGGTCGCTGGAGACGACGGTTGCGTTGTTCCCGCTGTATGTCATCAGGGTGGGCTTGTTGTCGATGCACGTCACCCAAAAGCCGGGATAATTGTCCTCTTTGCTCTCGTCGCAATCGCAGCTTTCAAAAAGAAACCAACCCAGGCTCAGCACGATGCCGAAGCTCATCAACTTCGTAGAACGCGAGAGGTGGAGTGTCATTCGATCACCACCGTTTTTCCCATGATGGAATCGTATTCTGTTATGCCTACATCGAGACCGCTGGCGTTCAGGTTGTTCACGCTGCTGCCGGCCATGGTGATTAGATAGATCACGTCTTTGGACTGCAAAGGATCGCCGCGAGTCAACGGGAAGTTCGAGAGCAGATCCGTTGGGACGGTAAAGCTGGTGGCGCTCGCCGGCGCCATGCACACGAAGGCGGCGCTGGAGTTGGTGGGAAGATCTTCGGCGATACCAAGGATCGCGACCGCTTGCGAGCTGTCGCCTCCGGACCAGGAAAGGGTCAAGGGCTGGGTGTGATTGACAACGTTCAGGGAACTGCGATTGGTCCAAGTCACCGGCTGGGGAATGTTAAACGACGCAGTGAATGGCCCGATATCGTTTCCTCCGAAGCCCTGCAAGTTATAAGAGCCGGGACTTAGGTACAGCGGACCGGGCAGAATGTTGTTAGTGATCAGGCCTCCCAACTCGCCCACACGGGCGCCGGAAAAGCCGAACGTCAGAGTCTTCGCGCCGCCGGGGCCGGTGAGTTGCAAGGGAGCGCCCCAGTCCAGCGGTATTGTCTTCGGCGCCATGTCCGGGAGCGGGCTGCTGTCCATCATGTCGCCGGTCTCCTCATAGGCAGTGCAGCTTCCCATGGGTGGGAAGGCGATCACGGGATTAAAAGGATACGGGCCGGGATTGGGCTCGAAGGCAAAGGAGAGGTGATAGTCCGCGGTAACTTCCACCGGCGCAGTGACACCGACATCGTGGATGGTGTCCGCGCGCGCGGCCACCGCCTTGCCAATCCGTTTTCCGTTGATGTAGCCGGAGGTGAATTGCGGGAGGACGTCGGTGCTGCAAGTGTTCGGGTCGGACGAAATCGCCATGGTGACGAAATTACTGACGACGGTTCCGGCGGTGCGCACGTAAACCGGGACCCAGCAGCCCTGTGGAGCGTTGTTGGGGACGGTGAAGACGATCTGGTCGATACCGGAGCAGCAGGGAGTGCGCCCGTTGTACTGAAGGGCCGCGGAGACTCCGCCTACAAAAACTTCGGTCTTAACCGGCAGGTTGCCTGGGGTGGGAGCTACGTTATCGGCAAAGCTTACGGGGCCGAGCCCGGTGCCCCACAACGTGATCACTTGCCCCGGTTGAGCGGTGATGGTGGGAGAATTAACGGGCTGGTTGGTGGGCGCGATGTAGTTCTGCAGAATGCCGGGGCCCTCGCCGGTTCCGAGCGCGCTGAAAATTCCGAAAGCGCTGGGGACGATCCGAACCGGCGTCAGATTGCTGCGCGTGTTCGAGGTGATCACCTGGAGCGAAGCCATGCCGAGCGGCGCGTTGGACGGCATGATGGCGTTGATCTGGCCGGCGCTCACGTAAACCGGTATGGCGCTCACGGTGGTGTTGCCCTGAATGACGTTGAGGGAAATTCCTCCCAGCGTGGTCCCCAATGGAAATGAGGTTGCCGAGACGCCCTGGGATGGTCCAATGCGTGTCCCGAAGACCGTGAACTGCGACCCTTGCGCGACCGCTCCGGCCGGAATACCGTTCGGCATGTAGCTCGCCGCGTTGGTTACCGAGCGGTTATAGAGCAGCGGCGGCTGGGCCAGCAGAGCGCCGGCAAACATGCAAAAGAGAGCGGTGCGAGAGGCGCGGTGCCAAATCAGACGGTGCAATGTGTCCCCCTCATCAATCGAAGCCAAACAGACTGCAGCGCGGGCGAGACCAAGTCATTATATCAACCCGTGCGCTGATGTCTTGCTGCGTCATGTCGGCGTGTCGTTAGCTTATGATGTGTCCGGTCTAATTAGCACGTGATCTGTCCGCTTTGACCGGCGGTGGAGGAAGCTGGAGGGTGAACCCCAACCAGCAGTACTCGGCCGCGGAAGTGGAGCGGATGATGAAGTTGCAAGACGTATTGCTGAAAGCCATGGCCGGCAAGATGCGCTGGTGGGAAGCGGCGGAGATCATCGGGGTCAGTGACCGGACGATGCGGCGCTGGCGAGAGCGGTTGGACGAGCACGGCTTCGACGGGTTGACGGATCGAAGGAAAGGCAAGTGCAGCCAACGGCGGGTGGCGATCAAGACCTGTGAGGAGGTGCTGCGGCTGTACCAAGAGCGTTACTTTGACCTGAGCGTGCGGCACTTCCACGAAAAGCTGAAGGAAGAGCACGGCATCGAGTTAAGCTACAGCTGGGTCAAACAAGCGCTGCAGGGGGCGGGCTTGGTGAAGCGGCGCAAGCGGCGCGGACCACATCGCAGACGGCGGGAGCGGAGGCCCTTGCCGGGGATGCTGCTGCACATCGACGGCAGCACCCACCGCTGGCTCAACGATGATCGTTGGTACGACCTAATTGTGATTCTGGATGATGCCACCAGCAAGATCTACTACGCGCAGTTGGTGGAGGAAGAATCGACGCGGACGGTGATGGCGGGGCTACGGGCCGTGATCGAGGAACAAGGGTTGTTTTGCGCACTGTATAGTGATCGAGCCAGTCATTTCTTTGTGACGCAGAAGGCCGGGGATCCGGTGGACAAGTACCGGCTTACGCAGGTCGGCAGGGCGCTGAAAGAGTTGGGCATTCAGATGATACCGGCGTATTCGCCGCAAGCGCGGGGGCGGAGTGAGCGAAGCTTTGGGACTTGGCAAGGACGTTTGCCGCAAGAGCTGCGGCTGGCAGGCATTGGCACCGTGGAACAAGCCAACCGGTTCTTGAGGGAGCACTACCAGGCCGAGTTCAATCGCAAGTTCGCGGTACCGGCGGCCGAGAAGGGGACTGCGTTTCGGCGCTGCACGCGCTCGGATTTGGACTGGATCTTTACGATTCAAACTGAGCGCGCCGTGGCCAAGGACAACACCTTCAGCTTGCAACGCCAGATCTGGCAGCTGGACCAGACTCGCTGGCGCCACTCGCTGGCCGGTTGCACGGTGACCATTCACGAACATCTGGACGGAACTATTTCGGTCCGCTACGGTCCGCACCTGGTGGGTCGCTACGACGGGACCGGAAACCCCTTGCCCAGAACCGAGCGCCGTGGAAAAGGCGGATCTATGGAAGCCCTGGAAAACCAAAAGCAGGTTTTCCACCGCTCCCACAGCTCCTTGGAAATCTCGCCAACGGCGCGAGATTCCCACTTTTCCACCGCGCCTACTGCGGCTCTTATTCCTAAACCTAAAAAGTCAAAACCGGGGAACAGAGCTGCGTGACGAACCGGACAGATCATGTGCTAACAAAAGCGGACAGATTCACTTGCTAACGACACTGCGTCATGTCGGCGCCGGATGTTGGTGGCTGCCACGCATGACACAATGGAGTCGGATGCTGTCGCGCCGATCCATATTGTTGGGAGGCATGGCCGGACTGGCCTCGTGCACCCGGCCCAAAGCCAAGGGTTTTTCCGGCTACGCCTTCATCGCCAACCAGGAAGGCGGCGCGGTGGCGGCCGTGGACCTGGAGGTTTTCGCGGTGGCGCGGCACATTCATGTCGACGGCGCTCCCACCGCCGTGGTGGCGCGGCCGGAGAGCGGGCGCGTTTACGCTTTGACGCCCGCGAATGGTTCGGTACATGAGATCAGCACCTCGAATCTTACGCTCACCGGCCGGCTCCTGGTGGCGCACTCGGCTCTCACGATGCGGCTGGCGGGCGCTTCGCTGTATGTGCTGTGCAACGAGCCGAAGCAACTGGTGCGACTCGCGCTCGATCCCATGCGTATCGATTGGACTCTGCCGCTGCCGGCCGATCCGGTGGACCTGGAAATTTCCAACGATGGCGCCACCATGGCCATCAGCTATGGCGCGGCCCGTGCGATTTCTTTCGTCGATCTGGCCGGACGCAAAGCGTTTCCTCCGGTGGCCGCCCCGGGAGAGATTGGATTGGTTCGATTTCAACCGGACTCAAAACAACTCATCGCGGCTAACGTCAGCGAGCGCATGTTGTCGGTTTATCATGTGCCGACGCGCAAGCTGGAGGTCAATCTTCCAATCTCGGTCCGGCCCGATCACTTATGCTTCAAGCCCGATGGCGGCGAGCTGTTCGTCACCGGCGAAGGCATGGACGCCGTAGTGGTGGTGCAACCTTATTACACGCCCCAAGTGGAACAGACCGTGCTCGCGGGCCACAGTCCCGGCGCGATGGCGACCACCGGCTCGGCGTCTTCCAATTCGGCGGGCTACCTGTTTGTCGCAAATCCCGACTCGGGCGATGTAAGCATCCTGGACCTGGTCACCAAAAACGTCGTAGCGGTGACGCCAGTTGGAACACGGCCATCCTATATTGCGATTACGCCGGACGATCAGTACGCGCTGGTGTTGAACCAGGTGTCGGGCGACATGGCCGTAATTCGCATTCCCAACGTCACGCGCGCGGTGAGTGAGCAGCGGCGCTGGAAAAAAGGTCCGCTGTTCATGCTGATTCCGGTCGGATCGAAGCCGGTGAGCGCGACCATCGTGGCCATCTGACAGCGATGGGACCAGCGCAGAAGCGAGAAGATCCAGACTGGGTGAAGGCGGCCGCCGCGTCTCACATTTACTATCGCGTGCCGGGGATGGATCAGGTTGCGGTGCGCAAGGACCTACCGTACAAAACGACCGCGGATGGCCCTCTGCTGTTCGACATCTACCATCCGGCTGAGCAGAGCAAGGCTGCGCCTGCCGTGATTCTGATCCATGGCGGTCCGATTCCGGCGAACCTGCTGACGAATCCGAAGGACTGGGGCCTGTTTCAATCCTTCGGACGTCTGTTGGGCGCCTCCGGCCTGGCCGCAATCACATTCAATCATCGATTCTTCGGATTGGACAAGGCGCCGGAGGCCCTGGTGGACATTCAGGATCTGGTCGGCCACGTCGTCTCCAACGGCGAAGCGCTGGGCGTCGATGCTGATCGACTGTGCCTGTGGGTGTTTTCCGGCGGTGGAATTTTCCTGGCGTCTTTCTTGCGCGAGACGCCCGCCCCGGTGCGCTGCTTGGTCGCGTATTATGCCGTGCTGCATGCGAGCACGCCGCAGTTCTCCGCGGCGACTCAACTGGCGGAAGCCAGCTCCTCGATTCCACCGTTGCTGGTTGCGCGCGCGGGACGGGACCTGCCGCAATTGAACGAAGGAACAGACTACTTTGTTCAGCAGGCGCTGAAGGAGAACGTCGCGCTCGATCTTCTGAACCATGCTACGGGGCAACACGGATTTGATGGCCGCGACGGCGACGAACGCACGCGCGATATTCTGCGGCGGACGATAGAATTCATTCGCATTCACTTGAATGCGGAGTAGACTCGCCTAACTTGTCGTGTAGTAACCGTCACGCGTTTGAACCGTGGCGCCATCGCGCTTCACCGCCAGATGGATTCTGCGATAGCCGGGGCTTGCGCCACCGCGATCCGACGTGTAGCCGAGACTGTACTGATTGCGCAGTTCTTCCTGCAGCTGGCTGTAGATGGCGTCGATGGGTTGCTTATCGGTGACGTCGAAATAAGCTCCCCCGGTCGGCTGGCAAAGGCGCTGCAAAATTTTCTTGCCGTCGATGCGGTCGCCGTAGACGTAGGGCGGAGGCGCGCCGCGTCCGTACATCCCGCCGCGGCGCCGCCCGAAGTTGTTGCCGTTGGCATCGGGATCGGCGATGCGAATTCCATACACCAGCGTGTCGGCCAGCTGCGCCGAATCCACCGCGCGCGACAGCGGAACCTTGCTGCCGTTGTCGACGCCATCGGTAAGCAAGATGAGCGCCTTGCGGCCGGTCTGCTTTTTCATGAGTTCGTCGGAGGCGAGCAGGACTGCGTCGTAGAGTTCGGTGCCTCGCCGCCTCCGCCGCCTCCGCCGCCTCCGCCGCCGCGACGTCCTCCGCCTGGATAGCCGCCGCCTCCACCCCGTTGCCCGCGCTGCCGCTGCGGCTCGGTAGGTTCCAACTCCGCGAGCGCGTCTTCGAGTTTCTTGCGCGACGAGGTCAGGTCTTGCAATAGCTCGACCTCGCGATCGAAGTGGATGACGAAGGCCTGGTCTTTCTCGGTTAGCACCTGATCGAGAAAGCGATAACTCGCGGTGTGTTCTTGGCCGAGAACCCGGCGCATGCTGCCGCTGGTATCGACCAGCAGCCCCAACGTCAGGGGAAGGTTGGACTCGCGCGAGAAGTAGCGAATCACTTGCGGGTGGCCGTCTTCGTCCAGCGTGAAATCTTCCTGGACGAGATCGCGGACGATTTTTCCTTGCTTGTCGCGTACGGTTGCGAAGAGATTGACAACCCGCACGTCGGTGGTGAATTTGGTGTCCTTCTCGTCTTGGGCACGGACCAGGCGAGCCAGGCCTGACGTGGCGGCGCCCGATAGCAAGAAGGCGCGGCGGGAAAAAGGAGCCGGCATCACTTCAAAGATGCGCCGCAATAGCATGGGGTTACCAAGGCCCAGACGACCGGAGTCCAAGGCATGTTAAATCAATGATCTACGGTCTATATCTTATGCTTCGCTTCAATACAAAGACGGCTCGCCCGGAGGCCTGGTTTTCCAGCGTCGATGAATCCACAGCCACTGCCCAGGATGCTCGCGGATCACTTCTTCAAGTTTTGCATGCAGGCGCTGCGTATCCTCGGCGGCATCGCCGGTCATTGGCACCGGAGGGTAGAAGCGGAGGATGTAACGGCGTTCCTTTTCCGACCAAACCGCGAAACCGGGGATCACGGCCGCTCCGGTATACGCAGCCAATTTGGCGAATCCGGTGTTGGCGCAAGCGCGGGTGCCGAAGAAATCGACGAAGACGCCTTCCTCGAGCGAGGTGTTCTGATCGATGAGGATGCCGACTGCCTGATTGGCCTGCAGGGCGCGGAGCACGGCGCGGGCGGCCTCGCGCTTGGAGATCAATTGGTTGCCCGAAAGCTGCCGGCGCTCTTCCACCAAGCGGTCGAGGGCGGGATTGTCGAGCGGCCGGATCATCACCTGCATGGGTTCGGTCATCAACGCGTGCGCGAAGGCGCTCAGTTCCCAGTTGCCGAAATGCGCGGTGGCGATCAGAATGCCCCGGCCGGATTTCTTGGCTTCGAGATAGTGCTCCAGGCCCTCGTAACGGATCCAGTCAGAAATGTTTTTGCGATTGATTTGAGGGAAGCGCGCGAAGGCGTAGAGCAGGCGCGCGATGGAATCGAATACTTCATCGACGATGGCTTCGCGTTCGGCCGGCGCTTTATCCGGATACGCCAATTCGAGATTGCGGCGCGCGGTGCGGCGCAAACGTGGAACGGCCAAGTCCAGAAGCTTCGCGTAGAAGCGGGCCAGGCCGGGAGGCGCATGCGCGAGGGACCACAGCACGAACTTTGCGATCAGATATTGGATGAACGTTATTCTATCCACCCGCCGCCCAGCACGAGGTCGCCATCGTAGAAGACGGCGGCTTGGCCGGGAGTCACGGCGCGCTGCGGCTGGTCGAAACGAATCTCGACGCGCGCGGGATCCGAGCTCGGGTGCAACGTAGCTTCCGCGGCTTCGTGCTTGTTGCGGATTTTCACTCGCGCTCGCACGGGTTGGGAGATGGGCGCGATCGAGATCCAGTTGACGGCGTTGGCATGCAGCCGCTCGCGAAGCAGATCCTGATTGCGGCCGATGATCACGCGCTGCGAATCGGGCTCGGTCGCGATCACGTACAATGGCTCGCCGGCGGCGACGCGCAATCCACGGCGCTGTCCCACGGTGAAGCGATGCACGCCCGCGTGCTCGCCCACCACCTGGCCTTCGGTATCCACGATCTCGCCGCGCGTGCGCTCCGGCTCCATGCCGCGCTCGCGGAAATAGGCATCGATGAATGCCGCGTAGTCGCCGTTCGGAACGAAGCAGATTTCCTGGCTGTCGGGCTTTTCGGCCACGGGAAGGCCAAGCTCGCGCGCGAGTCCGCGAACTTCCGGTTTAGTGAAACCGCCCAAAGGAAATTCGGTTCGCGCCAGCTGATCCTGCGTGAGGCCGAAGAGAAAATAGGTCTGGTCCTTGGCTTGGTCCACGCCGCGGCGCAGCTGGTAGCGGCCGCTCGGCTCGTCATGCGAAACACGCGCGTAATGCCCGGTTGCGATGCGCGACGCGCCGAGGCCCGCGGCCAGATCCAGAAACTGATCGAACTTGATGAAGTTGTTGCAGAGCGTGCACGGAATCGGCGTGCGGCCCGCCAGATATTCGTCGATGAACGGGCGCACCACTTGTTGCTCGAAGCGGTCTTCGAAGTTGACCACGTAGTAAGGAATGCCCAGGTGCTGGGCGACGAAGCGCGCGTCGTAGACATCGTCGAGCGAGCAGCAGCGGCCCGTTGCACCACCTTCAGGAACCAATTCCGGCAGACGCCGCTGGTTCCAGAGCTGCATGGTCAAACCGACCACCGGCTGCGCCGCGCCGGCGCAGCAATCCCGCGACGACGGAGCTATCCACTCCGCCCGACATGGCGACGGCGGTGATGTTGTTGTCAGGCACGGGTGCTGTAAGTAGGCGAAAGATGCCGCAACTGCGCGGCGGATTCCGCGACGGCGTCGATCAGCGCGTCCACTTGCTCTTCGGTGTTGGAGCGGCCGAGCGAAAATCGCAGGCTGGCGCGCGCACGTTCGCGGGGCAAGCCGATGGCCAGCAGAACGTGCGAAGGCTCGACCGCGCCGCTGGAGCAAGCCGCGCCGCTCGACACGGCGAATCCCTTGAGGTCGAGCGAAATTACCATGGCTTCGCCTTCCAGGCCATCGAAGAAGATGTTGGTGGTGTTGGGAGTGCGTTGCGCCGCGCTGCCATTCACGCCGCTAGCCGGCACGCGATCCAGGATGCCGCGCTCCAGCCGGTCGCGCAAACTTGCAACGCGCGACGATTCCTGGGCGAGATCGGAGGCCGCCGCTTCCGCCGCAAATCCCAGCGACACCGCTCCTGGAACATTTTCGGTGCCGGGCCGGCGCTCGCGCTCGTGACGTCCGCCAAATTGAATCGGACGCAGGCGCGTCCCGCTCTTCACATACAACGCGCCGATTCCTTTCGGCGCATACAGCTTGTGCCCGCTCATGGAGTACAAATCCACTCCCAGCGCTCTAACGTCCACTGGAATCTTTCCAGCAGCCTGGACGCCGTCGGCATGCAGCAGGACGCCCGCCTCGCGCGCGACTCGCGAAATTTCTTCGATCGGCTGAATACTACCGAGTTCGTTGTTGGCGTGCATCACCGAGATCAACACCGTCTCCGGCCGCAGAGCGCGTCGAATTTCCGCCGGGTCAACCACGCCGTCCGAACCGACGCGAACGTAGGTCACCTCCGCGCCCTCGCGCTCCAACTCGCGGCACGAATTCAGGACCGCCGGATGCTCGATGGCCGATGTGATGACATGCTTGTGGGCGCCGGGATGCGCGCGCACGACGCCAAAAATGGCCAGGTTGTCGGCCTCGGTTCCGCCGCTCAGGAAGACCACTTCTTTGGGGTCGCAGGCTAGTAAATTAGCCGTCTGCCGGCGCGCCATCTCCAGCCGCTGCCGGGCTAATTGGCCGTCCCGGTGGATGCTGGAAGCGTTTCCGTACACTTCAAGTAGCGCTGGAACGAGTACTTCGAGTACTGCCGCAGATACGGGCGTTGTCGCGTTGTGATCAAAATAGTAACGCGTCACTTCAACTACCAGTTTAACAACGTTAGCCGAGCCGATTGTTCTCAGTGATGCTATCCAAAGAGATAGCCGAACCGGCCTCTTCAGGCGCTACTGAATGCTCATCAGCGGCCGCAGCCGGTGCACCGTCTCGGGAGCACGCAATCGCCGCAGCGCCTGGACTTCGATCTGCCGGATTCGCTCGCGGCTGAGGTTGAAGTGCTGGGCGATTTCATGCAGCGTGTGCTCGCGATCGTAGCCGATTCCAAACCGCATGCGAACAACTTTTTCTTCGGTTGGGTCCAGGGTCTTGAGCACGTCCGCGGTTCCGGCGCGAACGTCCTTCTCAAACAGAGTGTCGCCCAGAGGCTGGAGCCAGCGATCCTCGATCAGATCGCGCAGAGCGGATTCGCCATCTTTGCCGACGGGGATGTCGAGCGACACCGGGTCGCGCGATATGGCCTTCAGCTCCTCCACCTTCTGCAGTGTGGTTTCGAGGCGTTGGCTGATCTCGATGTTGTTCGGCGTACGGCCTAGCTCCTTCTCCAGTTCGCGCGAAGCACGCACGAACTTCGTCAGGCTTTCATTCATGTGCACCGGAATACGGATGGTGCGCGACTGGTCGTCGATGGAGCGCGTGACGGATTGCCGGATCCACCACGTGGCGTAAGTCGAGAATTTGTACCCGAGATGGTAGTTGAACTTGTCGGCCGCGCGCATCAGACCGATGTTGCCCTCCTGGATCAAGTCCAGAAGATGCAGTCCGCGATTCACATATTTCTTGGCCACGGCAACCACCAGGCGAAGGTTCGCTTCCACCAGCAGCTTCTTAGCTTGCTGGGTCTCGTGCTCGCCCTGTTCGACGCGCGCCATCGCATGGCGGATCTCGGACAGCTTCACGCCGGCCTCGGCTTCTTTCTCACGGAGCTGGCGCCTTAACTCGCGCGCCATCGTGACGCCGGTCCTCTTCGACTCGTACTTCTTGAGCTCGGTCTCGAGCGCGATCATCTCCACGGCGGCCGTTTTCAAGGCGTTCGCAAACGCGCCCCACTTCGCCGGTGTGAATGGAATTTCGCGCAGCGCTTGTGCGAACTTCACTCGATTGCGAACCAGTTTGCTTTCCAACAGCTCGCGCACGTGCACGTGGCGGCGCGACAGAGAGGCGAGCTTATTTTCGATTGCGGTCAACTCCTGATTGCGCCGCATCGCTTTGGCGAATCGAGCGCGGCCCTCGGCGCGCTTTCGCTCTTTGACTTTGTCCTCGGTCGCGCCGGTTTCCACGACTTCGTCCAGCTTGATCCGGCCCTGCCGTATGTCGTCGTTCAGCGCCAGAACCATCTGCCGAACCAGAGGCGACCGGGAAAGCGTCTTCCGCGCCCGCAATTTTCCGCGCTCCATGCGGCGCGCCAGTTCTACTTCTCCTTTGCGCGTAAGCAGGGACACAGAACCCATTTCGCGCAGGTAGACGCGTACCGGATCGTCGGTATACGGGGACTCAACTACCTCAAGCTGGGCCTCTTCTTCTTCGAGGCTGCTTGTCAATAATTCCGTCGACTCCACCGCCTCATCCGAAACAAGCTCCGCCAGTTCGGTTCGTTCCGTCAGGGCATCTTCAAGGTGTTCCATTTTCCTCCCAAAAACCGGTCCCGAGCGGGTCCTGGTTAGGTTTCCTTTTTGTTTCTTTGATTTACCGAGACTCCCAGAGGCGCTCCAGTGGATCCCTCCTAAGGCCGGCTAAGTTTGTCTATTTCTTTGATGCGAAAGGACTAGGTATGGTTCCAAATCCAGAGTAGCGCCCTAGGGCAAGATAACCTCCATGCCATCAACGGCGATTCGCGCATCCACGCCTTCGCCATGCGGTGGGCTTTGCCAGCTTGAGCCCAATTATTTGGCTTCGGCCGCCACGTAAACCTTGCGCGCGGCTACCAGATCGGCGTTGGGAACTTCGGTTGTGAACCGTACCGGTTGCAAGCCGGCTTTCTTCCCCGGCGTGATCAAAAATCTTACCACGTATTGATTGGCCAGGTGGTCGGCGATTTCTTCCAGATATGGAGCAAACGAAACCGCCGGACCGAACCCGATCATATAGGACTCGCCGCCGGCTTCGTCGGCAATCTGCGTCAAGTGATTCTGGCCCCAGTTGATGCGCCAATAGGCGTGCCCGAAGTGCCCGGCGGCAGGCGTGTAGATGGTGTACACGATGACGCCCGCGCGCTGCGCATCTTGGATGGCAGAGTCCAAATACGGATTCAGCACCTCGCCACCCAGCGGGTCAATGCCGCTGCTCACCAGAACAACCTCATGGCGGGCCGCGCTGGCCGGCCAGCGTTTGATCAGATCACTTAGCGATAGGAATGGGCTCGGCGACACGCCCGGGAATCCGAGAGGCAGACGCAGAGCTTTCGCCGCCTTGGCATGATCCGCGGTGGGATTTTGCGCGATCTTCACGGTGGCGTTCTGCATGTACCCGACTCCGATTGCCGTTGTGGCCGGCTGCGTCTCGATGAAGTGCCGCAGATCATTCAACTGCGTGCCGAGGGTTGTGCTGGACGCGTCGTCAATCAAAAGGAACAGTTCCAGCGCCGCGTGCTCGCCTTGGCAAGCAACTAGGTCAGTGACCGGCAGGCGTTCGTTCTTTTGAAATACCATGACATCTTGCGGATGCAGCACCGGCGCTTCCTTGCCATGGCGCGTCTCAGCGGTAACAACCATTTGAACCGGCACACCGGAAGCCGGGGCTTTTTCCTGGGCCAGCAGAAGAGTGCCCATGGCGAACGCCGCGGCCATGAAATGTAATGTGCGCATGTTTTTGTACCTCCGAAAGCAGACTGGGAAAAACGCTGCATCTTCCGGATCCGACCTCAAAACAGCGTCGCGATTCGAAAATTCCATACGATTCCCCTCTATTTGGACGTCGATCGGTCGCAACCGGTTCAACAAAGCGTCCGCCAAACTTACTAAAATGTGAACAGCCATGTCACGTGCCTTTCTGCTGTTCGCCGTGATCACCGGCGCCTTCGCCCAGTCCAAGTCAGCCGCGGAATCACCTCAACGGCTGGTGCGGCTCAACGTCTTTGCCACCAACGCTAAAGGCGACCCGATCACGGATCTGCGCGCCGCCGATATTCAGGTTCGCGAAGACGGGCAACTGCATCCGGCCGTTTTCTTTCACTTCGCCGGAGTGAAAACGGCAATTACGCCACCGGCGGAAGGCCAGGCAGTCAATCGTCCGGCGCAAGCTCCGACGGTGATCTTACTGGACCGCTGGAATGACCGTTCCATGGTCGCGGCCGCCGCCTGGCTGGATGTCGGAAACGCGATCGAACGCTCTGAATCGGCGGAGCGCACCTTCATTTATCTATTGACCAATCACGGAGACGTGGTGCCCATTCATCCTCTCCCGCCGCCCGATGCGGACCTGCGCACGCTCCCCGAACCGACTCCCGCCCAGCTTCGTGCCAAGCTGGATGACGCCGTGCGCAAGCTGAATGGCCTGCGGGACGTTGATGTGCTGGACCCGGTACTCAAAGCCAACACGACCTTCAAAGCCATACTCGGGCTCGGCGGCCAGATGAGCATGCTGCCCGGCCGTAAAAATTTGATCTGGGTAACTCACGGCTTCCCGCTGACCATACCCATTCCCGGCGCCGATTATCTCGATTTCACGCCCCAGATACGAACGCTTACCGGGGCGGCCTCGCAGTCCCAGATTGTGCTTTATACCGTGGAGGAATCCGCCCAGGGAGCGGGAGCCGACCCCAGCAGCCTGAATCGCCAGACGCTCCAGATGTTCTCATCTCTCACCGGGGGACGCTGGTATCCAAGCGACTACACCGCTCCGGCGCTGGCTGGTGCGATTGCGGACGGCCGGGCCAGCTACCGTCTGGCCTACTATGCGCCGGTTCGCGAGAAAGACAAAAAGGAGCACAAGATCCGGCTGCAGTCCACCCGCAAGGATGTCCGACTCCTGACCGATGATGGCTACTTCGGCGAGCCGGCCCAGCCCGATCCCGACGCGGCCGAACGAGCGCTCTTTACTAACGAGTGCCATAGCCCGTTCGAGGCCACCGAGATCGGCCTGCGGGCCAAATTATCGGCGGGGCCTGAAGGAAAGTCGCACGTCGACGTTCGTATCGATCCGGGCGACGTGCTGCTGGAACAGCGCGATGGAAAATATCACGGTGAGCTCGCGTTACTGTTCGCAACCTACAACCAGGGCATTTTCAAAGACGCGCCGCCGCCCACCCCCATCGAGATCAATCTAAGTCAGGATCAGTTCGACAAAGCACAGACTGACGGAATCAATCTTGCGCTGGATGTGCAGCCGGCCAGCGGCGTCGAGAAGATTCGCCTGATCGTGTTGGATCGCAGGCTGTATGCGCTGGGATCCATTACCTTCTCCGCGCCAAACTAGCCAGCCCAAGTAAGCTATTGAGCGACAGGCCGCTGCCCCCGCGCCAAAGCCCTGGGTGAAATCGCGCACCTGCTCGGCTTCGCCGCACTCCGAATCGCTTAAGTCCTTTCAATCATGCTGATTCTGCAGCTATTGGTTAGGCGAATGCACGTACGACTTGCGAACGAGGTTCCATATGCGCAAAGCTCGAAGATTTTTGTTGGCTATCTCTGCGTGCTCGGCTTTTGCTTTCGCACAAAGCACGCCACCCGCAGGCACTCCAGCACACGTGCTGGTCACTATCGGCCACCATTACGGCCATGCCCCCGCGGCACTCACGAAACAAAACTTTACAGTTTTTGAGCAGTACGACCCACGGCCCGTGGTGGACTTGGTTCCATTGCAGCGGCGATCGCGCCGGGCTCGAAATATTCTTGCTGGTAGACAACTGCTCAAGCTGCGAGGTTGGCTCAAAGTTTGACGAACTCGATAAGTTCATTCGCGCGCAACCTCCAACTACGTTGTTTGGGGTCGCCTACATCCAGGACGGGAAGCTGAAGGTAGCGGAGCCCCCCACCGGCAACCGGGAGCGAGTGATCAAGGCTCTGAATCCTCCGGCGGGAAGCAAACCAGCCAGCCCGTTTGGCGCGCTCGCGGACTTGATCAACGGCTGGACTCAGGATTCCGCGCGTCGAGCGGTTCTAATGATCTCGAACGGCATCAATCCGGGCGGCATCGAGAACCGGGAAGACCCATACACCGAGACAGCCATTGAGGCGGCGCAACGCGCTGGTGTCACTGTCTATGCCATCTATCATCCCAGCGCCGACTATCTCACTAACGACTCCAAGATCTATTCCGGGCAGCTCCAGCTTGCGCACGTCGGCATTGAAACCGGCGGCGAAGCCTATTTCCTGAGCTTCGGGCCGCTGAATTCGCTGGGACCATTTCTGGCTGACATCGGCGACCACCTTGCCAATCAATATTGGCTGGAGTTCCTGGCGAACCCGAGCGAAGGGTCGGGCGGACTACAAACCATATCCATTCACAGTGACATCCCGGATCTGGAGGTGATCGTGCCAAGCAGGGCTTGGGTTCCGGGCCCTGAGGCCACCAGCCATAAACCCACTGGCGAGTAGCGCAAGGGGCTATGAAAGGGATACTCAAACTCGCTTACAAACTACTCGTAAACGACAAAGCGAAATTCTCGGCACTGCTGGTCGGCAACACCTTCGCTGTTTTTGGAATGATGTTCGCCACTTCGATGTTCATTGGCGTTCTACATCACTCCTTTTCCACCGTGACCAACATCGGAGCATCCATATGGATCATGGACCCGGCCGTCCAGACCGTCGCCAATTCGATCGGAATGCCGGACTACGTTTTGGATGCGGTGCGCAGCATGCGAGGGGTCAACTACGCCGTGCCCCTCTATTCCGGCGGCGCGCTGGTCAAGCTTCCCGATGGCACCTTTCAGTACGTGAGCGTGCTTGGCCTGGACGATACCAGCTTGTTCGGGCGGCCGGAACTCACCCAGGGCCAGATCGAAGACATCTATGCGGAGAACGGTTTCATCGTGGTCCAGGATGCGGATTTCGTTAAGCTGGGCAATCCTCACATCGGTTCGGAATTCCAATTGAACGATCACCGGGGCGTGATCGTCGGAGTCGCGAAAGTAGCGGCATCCGGCCTGTTTGGAATTCCGACTCTCTACACTACTTTCAACCGAGCGATTCAGTACATTCCCAGTCCGCGCTACACCACCTCCTATGTGCTGGCCGAGCCCAAGAGCCCCGGCGACGTCGAAGCTATCAAACAGCAGGTGCAGGCGTTGGGCTATCTGGCGCTGACCAAAGACGAGTTCATGCAGCGCATCAAGAGTTTCTACGTGTACCAGACCGGGATGGGCACCAACATCCTGATCATGACGGTGATAAGTTTCATTGTCGGCTTGTCCATTTCCGGCCAGACGTTCTACACGTTCATTTTGGAGAACCTGGAAAGGTTTGGCGCGCTCAAGGCGATCGGCACCAAAAGCCGGGTGCTGGTGGGTATGGTCCTGTTCCAGGCCAGCTTCACTTCTCTCACCGGCTTTGGCTTGGGACTCGGGCTTTGTACTCTTCTCATCACGCTAGCGAAGCTCAGGCTTCCCGACTACTTCGCGATGATCACCTACTTCAACCTCGGGCTGTCTCTGGTTATGGTTCTGGTGATTGCGGCCGTGTCCAGCTACTTCGGGGCCCGAAGAGTTCTGCGCATCGAGCCATTCGAGATTTTCCGGGGCTGATATGCCGGTTCCAGCCATCACAGCAACGGGTCTGGTCAAGTGGTTTGGCGAGGGTGAAGCCAGGACCCAGGCTCTGCGAGATGTGAGTCTGGATGCCTACTTCGGCGAGATGCTCTACATTGTCGGGCCATCCGGAAGCGGCAAGACTACGCTGCTGAGTGTGCTCTCCGGCATTCTACGGCCGGACTCAGGAAGCGTTTCCGTGGAGGGCGCGAATATCTGGAGCTTGAGCAGCGACCGGCTGGCGGATTTCCGCCTGCACAAGGTTGGTTTCGTTTTTCAGGACTACCACCTGTTTCCGCGCTTGAGCACGGCCGAAAACGTGGCGATTCCTCTGATCTTGAAACGCGAGCACTGGGACCGGGCGATCGGCGAGGCCAAGAAGTACCTGGATATTGTCGGCCTGAAGACTCGCGCCGATCTTCCGCCAGTAAAGCTGAGCGGAGGAGAACAGCAGCGCGTGGCGATTGCACGAGCGATTGCCGGACAACCGGACATTCTCATCATGGATGAGCCCACCGCGTCCCTGGATGGCGACACGGGAAACGCCATCGTCGGGTTCGTCAAGAAAAACATCCTCAATGAGAAGCGCTGCATTTTGATCGTCACGCACGACAACAGAATCTACGAGTACGCGACCCGGATTTTGAAGATGGAAGACGGCCGGCTTATTGGCACTGAACAGGGAGGCGCCGCATGAGAAAGATCTTGTTCGTTATTGCATTCATCGGCGTGCTGGGTGGATGTGTGGCCGCCTACTTGTCGGGCATCACGCAGCCACCGCTTCCGCCCGCGTTCAATCCAGCCACGAATCCGTATCCGAAGGGCATTTACGCCAACGGCATCCTGGAAAGCGACCAGCCCAGCGGCGAGAACATCAACGTGTATCCCGAGGTGTCGGGTACGGTGAAGCAGATCTTGGTTGCGGAGGGCCAGGAGGTCAAGAGAGGCGCGCTTCTTTTGCAGATTGACGACTCGATCCAGCGTGCTACCGCCGAGCAATTCCAGTCGCAGGCGCAAGCAGCCTTCACTCTGCTGAACGAACTGAAAGCCCAGCCCCGGAAAGAAACGCTGGATGTCGCCGAAGCGCAGGTGTTCGCAACCGAAGCGTCTTTGAAAACCGCTCAGGATGCGCTGGCGAAGCAGCAAGCCGCATTCGATATGGATCCCAAATCGATCAGCAAGGACGCCTTGGACGGCGCGCTCAACGCGGTCGCCACGGCCCAGGCCAATCTCGAGGTAGCGCGCAAACAACGCGACTTGACCAAAGCCGGCGCTTGGATCTACGACATCAACAACCAGGAGAGACAGTATAACGCCCTGACCAAGTCCTATCTGTCGGCCAGCGCTCTGCTTTCCAAGTACAGTCTGCGAGCACCCGGGAATGGGAAAGTACTGGCGATCAATGCGGCGGTGGGCGGCTTCGTATCGGCCCAGGGCGCCTACGAAACCTACACGCAAGGGATGACTCCCGCGCTCGTGCTCGGCAGTTCGGAGGATCAGCTGCATGTCCGCTGCTACGTGGACGAAATTCTGGTGCCGCGCCTTCCGGACGCCTCCCGCATGAAGGCGCAAATGTCGGTCCGCGGATCGAACGTGAAGGTTCCGCTCGAATACGTCCGGATGCAGCCCATCGTCTCGCCAAAAATCGAGCTTTCCGATCAACGGCTGGAGCGCGTGGATGTCCGAGTGCTGCCCATCATCTTCCGGGTGGAGAGAGCCAAACAACTAAACCTTTATCCCGGGCAACTGGTGGACGTTTACATCAGCGAGTGAGCCATGGCCAGAGCATTTCCCGCGATTGCATTCTTAACTACTGGGCTGCTGCTTCTGGGTGGCTGCGCCGTTGGGCCAAAGTACGCCAAGCCCTCGGCCCCCACGGCTCCCGCTTACAAGGAGATGGGCGCGCCGAACGTATCCAGCGATTGGAAAACGGCTCAGCCGAGCGATGGCCTTCCGCGCGGAAAATGGTGGGAGCGGTTCAACGACCCGCAGTTGAATCAGCTCGAAGAAAAGCTCAACGTTTCAAACCAGAATATTGCGGCGGCGGCGGCGAACGTGGTCGCATCTCGAGCCGTGATACGACAGGCCCGCGCCCAGTACTTCCCTACTGTGGGCGTCGATCCGGGCATTACAAACAACCGCTTGTCGACCGGATTCGGGAGATCCCTCGGAATTACGTATTCCAACTTTTCGTTGCCGTTGGACGCGTCCTGGGAGCCGGACCTATGGGGGCGAGTTCGAAAAACCGTGGCCGCGAACACGCTGGCGGCGCAGGCCAGCGCCGCTGATCTTGAGAACGTCCGGCTTTCGGCGCAAGCCGACCTTGCAGCCGACTACTACGAGCTGCGCGCGCAGGACTCGCTGAAGCAACTGCTCGACTCCACGGTCGGCGCCTATCAGGAATCGCTGGCACTTACGCGCAACTTGTACCAAGCTGGGCTCGCCAACGATGAAGCCGTGGCGCAGGCCGAGTCACAACTCAAAGCGACGCAAGCGCAGGACACCAATCTCGGCGTTCTCCGCGCGCAGTACGAGCACGCGGTCGCTGTTCTCGCGGGCCAGCCGGCGTCGACCTTCTCAATTGCAGCGGAAGCTCACAGAACGAGCCCGCCGGCCATCCCCGTGGGCGTCCCCTCCCAACTGCTGGAACGGCGCCCCGACATCGCCACGGCGGAACGTACGGTGGCGCAGGCTAATGCGCAGATCGGCATCGCCCGCACTGCCTTCTTCCCATCGGTCACCTTGAGCGTCTCGGCCGGATTCCAGAGCCTTTCCATTGCGAAGTGGCTGGAATGGCCCAGCCGGGTCTGGTCAGTTGGGCCGGCGCTCGCCGAAACGATTTTCGACGCTGGATTGCGCCGCGCCACGGTCCAACAATATCAGGCCACCTACGATCAAACCGTCGCGAACTACCGGCAAACCGTCTTGACCGCATTTCAACAGGTGGAGGACAACCTGGCGGCTTTGCGAATTCTTGCCCAGGTAATCGAAGAGCAGGATTCCGCTACCGAATCGGCGGCCAGAAATCTTCGCGTAGCTGAGACGCGCTACAAAGCAGGCGTAGATCCGTACTTGAACGTCATCACCGCGCAAACAGCGCTGCTAACCGACCAGCAGGCAGCGGTGAATTTTCGCGAGCAGCAGATGGTGGCCAGCGTCCAGTTGATCAAAGCTTTAGGCGGGGGCTGGGACGTTTCGCAGCTTCCCTCATCCAAGGAACTGGGGGCTAAAATCGCAGACGAACCCGCCCCCAAACCGTAAGCAGTTCGCGGTTGGCACGTGTTGCAAGGAGGAACAAATGGAATTTCGCCACAATCCACGGGTGTTTCGGGCCTGGCGCGTAGAGCGCCTCAAGAGCTCTGATTTCGGCAAGGCCAATCGAAAAGAGTCCACGGGCCACGGCAAACGGCGCGTTCCTGAATACAGCCGGAAGGGCCGTTCCTAGAACCGGCAGGAGCCTGGACACGGGCCAATAGAGCTTATTTATCGCTCTCATCATCGAAAATTTGTTTGCCATCCGAGGCCGCCTTGCGCTACCTTATAGGGTTCCCACACAAGTTCTGTTTCACTCCAGGAGGTTGAATGAACGCGAAAGAAGTCTTGGAATTTGCCAAGAAGAAGCAGGCTAAGCAGCTGGATCTGAGATTCTCGGATATCCCCGGGCTCCAGCACCACGTTTCTTATCCCATCACCGAACTGTCCGAAGATTCCTTCAACGACGGGTTCGGCATGGATGGATCCAGTATCCGCGGCTGGGCGGCGATCAACGAGAGCGACATGCTCCTGATCCCCGACCCGAAGACCGCCTTCATGGATCCGTTTTACGAGATCCCGACGCTGGTCATGGTCTGCGACGTGATCGATCCCATCACGCGCCAGAACTACAACCGCGACCCGCGCTGGATTGCGCGCAAAGCGGAGCTGTATCTGAAGAACTCAGGCGTGGGCGACACCGCCTACTTCGGCGCGGAAGCCGAGTTCTTTATTTTCGACAACGTGCGCTTCGATCAGGACCAGCATTCCGGCTACTACTTCATCGACGCCGAGGAAGGCCGCTGGAACTCGGGCCGCGAGGGCGACAACCTGGGCTACCGGCCGCGCTACAAGGAAGGTTATTTCCCGGTGCCGCCGACCGATCACTATCAGAACCTGCGGGCGCAAATGGTGGAGAAGATGATCGAGTGCGGCCTCCACATCGAGTGCCACCATCACGAGGTCGCCACCGGAGGGCAGTGCGAAATCGACCAACGCTTCGACACGCTGCTCAAGTCGGCCGACAACATGATGCTGTACAAGTACGTCATCCGGAACGTGGCACAGAATCACGGCAAGACCGTAACGTTCATGCCCAAGCCGCTGTTCCAGGACAATGGCAGCGGGATGCACACCCACCAGAGCATCTGGAACTCGGGCAAGCCGCTGTTTGCGGGCGATTGCTACGCCGGCTTGAGTCCGATGGCGCTGAATTACATCGGCGGTTTGCTGAAGCACGCGCGTGCGCTGTCGGCCATCATTGCGCCGACCACGAACAGTTACAAGCGGCTGGTGCCCGGCTACGAAGCGCCGGTGAATCTGGCATATTCGCGACGTAACCGCTCGGCGGCGTGCCGCATTCCGATGTACTCGGCCAGTCCCAAGGCCAAGCGCGTTGAGTTCCGGCCTCCGGATCCGTCCTCGAATCCGTATCTGGCTTTCGGCGCCATGCTAATGGCGGGCCTGGACGGCGTGCTGAATAAGCTCGAGCCGGGCGAGCCGCTCGACAAGGACATCTACGATCTGTCGCCGGAGGAAATGCGCAGCGTGCCTTCGATGCCGGCTTCGCTCGAAGAGGCGCTTGACCTGTCTCGAAGAAGATCACGATTTCCTGTTGAAGGGCGATGTCTTCAGCGAGGATCTGATCGAGACCTTCATCGACTACAAGCGCCGCAACGAGGCAGACGCCATCCGGCTGCGCCCGCACCCGTACGAGTTCGCGCTGTATTACGACATTTAAGCGCGTGGCCTCAAACTGAGACACTACCAACGGAGAAGCGCAGCTAAAATAGGTGCGACGAGTTGGGCTGTGCATGAAAAAGGCCGTACCGGTGGAATCTGCTTCCGCATTAATCGACCAGAGGATCAAGGAACTGGGGGACTGGCGCGGCAAGACGCTCGCCAAAGTGCGCGCAGTCATCCACCAGGCCGACCCTGAGATCGTCGAAGAGTGGAAGTGGATGGGGACTCCCGTCTTTTCCCACGCCGGCATCGTCTGCACCGGAGAGACGTACAAGAATCACGTCAAGATGACCTTCGCCAAGGGAGCGGCGTTGAAGGACCCTGCAGGTCTATTCAACTCCAGCCTGGACGGGAATGTCAGGCGCGCCATCGATATCCACGAAGGTGAAAAGATCGATGAGGCGGCCTTGAAGGATCTCGTCCGCGCCGCGGTGGCGCTCAATCTCATGGTCAAGAGCAAGCCGAAGCTCCGGCGAGCCGAGCGGCTAGCGGGCCGGCTAGCTTCATCGCCGTCTACGCTCGGCGCGCCGGCCGCACCCTAGCGCTGTTCACAGCAGTGAGAAGATGGGACGCGCGATCAGGCAAATTGAGATCGACACTGTTAAATTCAGGTGATGCGGCGAATCGGACGCCGTCGGTCCGTAGCGAAGGGAATACATGTCACGCGTTGAGGTGAACCGAAGAAGATCGACCGTAACTCTGCACGTAGTTTCCAGCCTGGATGGCATCATCGCCAAGAAGGACAACAGCGTCTCGTGGATGGATAGCTCCGGAGACGCCTACGAAAAAGGGGTTTCTGACGGCGATGCCGGCGACAACGCTACTTCCATCGACTGCTTTGTGCTCGGTTCTCGCACCTACGAGCATGCGCTCCAACTGGGCTGGCCATATGGCGACACCCCGACCGTCGTGGTCACAAGCAGAAAGCTGCCGTCCACGCAGGAAGAGCGTTGAGTTTTATTCCGGCGATCTCAAGAAGTTGGTCGATGAGATTCTCGCGCCGCGATACGGAAACATCTGGCTGGTGGGAGGGGCGATGCTGTGCCAGAGTTTTCTCAGGCTCGATCTGGTGGATGAAATCAGATTGGCGATTGTGCCGGTCCTATTGGGTGACGGGTTGCGCCTTTTTGACAACTCCGGTATCGAAACGAGATGGCATCTCAAGAACGTGGTCGCTTACAAGACGGGCATGGTTGAGTTGTCGTATCGGATCGAATCAACCAGCTCGCAGCCCTGAAGAGCGGCGTGACGGGAACAGCATGTCGAAGAACGGCGGCATCATCGGGGTATCGGATCACGGCGGTTGGGCGGTGCTGGTGACGGTGGCGCGCGATGGGACGCTGCTCGACCGGCGCCGGGTGGAACTGGTGGACCAAGGCCTGCCGAAGATTCCGCACCACAGCGAAGGCCAACGGCTGCCGCTCGACCAGGCCGTGGAGTTAGTTGAGCGCGTGCGCGCGTCGGCGGAGAGGCACGCGGTGCTGGCCTTGGACGCTGTCGCGATTGCGGTGCCGCGTATCCTGGGTGTCGCCCTTCGCAGGTGCCCACCGCTTCCACCCACGATTGCCGAGCGAATCCAGGACTACCGTGCGCAGAACGTGGCCGACTGGGTAATGTACCGCCAGGCCCTGGCCTCCGCGGCCGAGGCACGGGGTTTCGCCGTCCACTGGTACGACGCGAAAAGCGTATTGGGCGCGGCGCGCCAGGCGTTGCATGTAGAGAACCTCGACGCTCACTTCCTCCAGCTGCGGAGTGCCATCGGGCCGCCCTGGAACCAGGATCACAAGCTCGCCATGGCGGCGGCCATCTCGATTCAGAATCCCTGACAGTTACTTGGCCGCTCCACGCATGTAGACCTGATCCCGTTCACCCTCGGCGCAGAAATTCTCCAGAGCGTCGCTATTTGGGATCAGTAGCTCTGTGAACTTTACAGTAACCGGCTTGGTCAGGGTGATGGGATCTTCGATAGTCGCCTGCATGTCCATGTGGCCGAAATCGCGGCGGTGGAAACGCTCCTGAACCCGCAACGCCTCGCTATGCGGATGTCCCCGAACATCCAGCCAGCTCTTGTCGTTGAACCCCGCCGTGTCCACCACGAACGTATCGCCCTCCCACTTGCCAACCGAGTATCCCATCCACGAGGGGAAAGGGTCGAGGGGAAGTTTGCGCCCATCCGTGTGGATTTGGCGAAAAGCTCCGTCAACCTCATAGTAAATGACCATCGCCTCCGGAGTCTGGAAGATTTTAATAGCACGATTGCTGAAATAGCGATTCGGTAAACCGTAGGGCAAACAGCGAGCCACAGGGGAATCCGCAATATTCTGCCGGTTCCTCAAGGTTTGCGCGGCCGCCTCGGGCCGTAGAGGCTCTTCTCCCTCCTTGAAATCGATAAAGAGATTAAAGAAATACTTGTTTTGATCGCGAAGATCGTCTCCCACGACCTCGCCGGCGCCAACTGGGCCGTAGAGCTTCTCGATCTCACCGGGTGGCGGGGGCTCGATCTGCCAGACTCCGGAAAGATCCGGCTTGCCATTCACAGCGCGGGGCGTCTTTGCCGTCAGGTCTGGCTTACCGTCGGGCTTTAATGGAGTCCCTGGCTCGGGATAGTTCAGCCACTGAGCGTTCACAGACGCCATCGCGCCCGCTAGCATGATTGCCAACCCGATTACCGGAAGTCGCATGTTCCTCGCTATTCTCCTCTACGAAAATGTACGACAACAGGGTTAGCGGTCATTCGCCCGATTATACTCTTTGGCGCTCCTTTGCGAAGCCGTTCTCCGTTTTGTTGAGTGGCGCGGATTGAGAGTATGCTAATTGGAGACTGAATCAGCCACAAAACGGCGTAACAGGAGAAAAACGCATGTCGCGCAATGAAGGGCTGGATCGCAGAGCGTTCCTCAGGAACGCTAAAATGGCGGCACTCGTGGGCGCTGTGGGAACGAGCGCTTCACTTGGGACCGCAATCGCTTTTGAACCGGATGCCACCGCGGGCGGCAAGTACGATTTCGACACTCCCTACAACCGCATCGGCACCGACTGCGTCAAATGGGACCGGCAGCTCAGGCTGTACGGAAAAGACAGCATTGTGGCGGGCATGGGCGTCGCGGACATGGATTTCCGGTGCGCGCCTGTCATCACCAGAGCGCTCGCCAAGCGCGTCCAGCATGAGAACTGGGGCTACTTGGACATGCCTCCTTCTTTCCCGGATGCCATCGTCAGTTGGAACAAACGACGTTACGGGATCGACATCAATCCCGATTTGATGTTGGCGACCACCGGTGTGCACAACGGCATCATCAGCGCGTTGGAGGCGTTTTCGCCGCGAGGAAGCAAGATTTTGCTCCTGACTCCAGCCTACGACGGCTTTTATGGAGACATCGCGTACGTCGGATGCACACCGGAAGAGTGTCCCATGAAGCTGGTCAACGGCCGCTATTCCATCGACTTCGAGGACCTGAAACGGCGCATCGGCCATGACACGAATGTCATGATTGTCTGCAACCCGCACAACCCGACCGGCAATTGCTGGTCGCGCGAGGAGCTAACCAAGATCGGAGAAATTTGCACCGAGCGGCGCGTGGTGGTGTTGGCCGATGAAATTCACTGCGACTTCGTGACCAAGGGCAACAAGTACACTCCCTTCAGCACCCTCGCTGACAAACAGATCGTGATGAACAGCATTACGTTCAAATCCGGGAGTAAGTCATTCGGGTTGTCGGCCCTGAAGACCGCCTGGATGTTCTCCGACAATGCCGGCTACATGGACAGAGTGAGGGCCCACTACCGGCAGAACATCAATACGCTGGGCATGATTGCCACCCTAGCCGCGTACAACGAAGGCGAGGATTGGTTGGACCAACTGCTCCCGTATATCGACGCCAACCATGATTACGCGGAGTCCTTTATACGCGCGAACATCCCGCTGATCAAGTGCGTGAAGGCGCAAGGAACCTATCTGGCGTGGCTGGATGTCGGCGCCGTCGTCGAAAAAATCGGGGCCAAGGACATGGCTGCCGAGGCCAATAAGACGAACACCTCGCAGCAGCCGATTACGCCGGAGATGATGCTGGAACGGTGGTTGGTGACGAATGCGAAGGTTCAGTTGAACGCCGGAACGAATTATGGCTTGGGCGGCGCCGGCCATATGCGGATGAATCTTGCGACGTCCCGGAAAACTCTGGAACTGGCGCTCAATAACATCGCGAGCGCTTTAAGGAAAGCATAACGGCCTCAGTTGCCGATGCGGGCGTAACCGCGCATCTGGAAGTTGACGATCGAAACCAGGGCCCATAGGTCCGTCTCGATCCCGGGCAGAATCATGTTCGGTTCGATCTTGTTGGCGAGCAGTCCCTGGCCACAGACATGGAATTCAACCCCGGCCTTCTTCAAGTTTTGGATGAGCGCGATATTCGGATTATCGTGCCCGGTCTTCTCCTTGTAAACGTCGTTGTTCAAAATGGCCTGAACTCCAGTCTGATGGAAGATCACGGCGAGCTTGCGATGCTCTGCCGGCACGTTCCACTTGTCCAGCGTGTTCAGATACCGGGCCAAAAGATCGAGCACCGGACTCACTTGATCGGGTTTCGGAGCCGCTTTGGAGACATCGAACAAGACTTTGTAGGTCAGGTTCGGATCGGGAAGCTCCTTGGCATTCGGAACCTCCTTGGCGACGCCCGAACCGGGAACGGGCAAAGGTTTTTCGGACTGGGCGAATGTGGACCCGGCGAGTCCAATCGATACCACAATCGCGGCTGGGGTGATCCAAGTGTACATGCGGCCTCCCGAAGATCGTGCCAATTGCGAACGGCAGTAACAAATATAACAACCGGATGGCCGCGGGTAAATGGCGGCCTGGCCTACGCCAAATGGCGGCCTGCCGCGTGATATGCTCATGCACATGAACCGTGATTCTCTTCCGTCGTCTGAGCGGCGTTCCTTTCTTACGCGGCTGAACACCGGGCTGGCGTCGCTGGTGACCGTATCGGGTGTGGCAATGGCTCAGCAAAAGCCGGCGGCGGCTGCGCGTTGGGAACCGGCGCGGCACGAAAAAGACGATTGGCTCGACAAGGCCTCCGTCAAGCACCGGTTTCTGTTCGACACGATCGCGGCAGATGGACTTGGGAATGCGCTCGCCTTCGCGGGCAATTTCTACCGGACCAACAAGGTTGATTACGGCGTGGAAAGCAGCGAACTGGCGGTGGTGATCGTGTTGCGGCACCTTTCCGCGCCGTTCGGCTACAACGATGCCATCTGGGGCAAATATGGAGCGATCCTGGCGGCGCGAGCCAAAGTAGAGGATCCCAAGACCAAGCAGACGCCGACAGCGAATTTCTACAATGTGGCCGGCTACGGCGACCTCATTCCGAATCGCGGCACCACTCTGGAGTCGCTCGCCAAGCTGGGAGCGCAGTTCGCCGTGTGCGCGCTCTCGACTCGCGCGATTTCAGGAGCGATTGCCCGCTCCGTCGGAAGTACGCCTGAGGCGATTTTCGCGGAGGTGACCAGCAACCTGGTGAGCAACGCCCGCATGGTCCCGGCCGGAATTGTGGCCGTCAATCGAGCCCAGGAGCGTGGCTATTCGCTCGTGACGTGCTGAGTTTGTCGCCGCATTCCAACCACCTCTCCGGCTTATTCCAGACTGACCATGGGCAGGAACGCCTCCGGTGTCAGGGGCCGGATCGGAGATCCGCGGAACCCTTTGGGGTCGCGTGTCACAATGAATTCGCAGCCGGCAAACTGAGCCGCAGCCGCCGTCACCGAATCTTCGAAGTCCGGCAATGACAAGCGCAGAGCTTCTTGCAGGATGGCCCCGTCGCTAGCGGCAACGTCGAACACTCGCAGGATCGAGGAAATGGTCCGCTTGGCCCTCGCAGTACCGAGCTCCTTTTGAACCAGATAGTGGATGGTCGTGATGGCGTGTGCGGCCAGCAGGCCCTTGGCAAGCCCCGTCTCAACGGCCGCCCAAACCGCAGCGCTCCCTTCGACATGCGGTTTTCGGTCCAGCAGAACGTCCAACACCACGTTGGTATCGACCAATGCTTGCTTCATCGGTATTTGGCCGTCAGGTGGCTCCGATATGCTTCGAGATCGGCTTTCTTGAGAGATCCCCTCAGAGCATGCAAGATCGGCGAATTCCGCGGCCCCCGGTGCGACGGTGAGGAAACGGCAGCGAGGTAAGCCTCCACCATCTCAGAGATGGAGACTCCTTGCTGCTTCGCAAAGCGCCTGGCCTGTGAAATTACACTCTTCTCGACGCTCAACGTGAGCTTGGACATGCGTACGTATTGTATCAGGAAATAGATACGTACGGCTGCACGCACCGGAACCGCCGCCTAAAACTACTGACGCACTGCAATGTACAACGTCTGAGGCGCTGGAGCGCCGGCCAGTTGGAAGGTCAGCGGCACCAGATCGTTGTCTGGCACCGCGGGCACAACTACGTTGAACTGATAAAGCCCGACGAATCCCACCGCGAGCCCCGAGTAAACGATCTGCGCGGACGTCGGCCCGAACAGGACCTGCAACGACGAGGCAAGCTGATTGAACTGGGCCACAATCTGCCCCGCGGAAATATTCGGCGCCACCGAACCGAATCCGATGCCGTACATCGTGATGGTCTCTCCGGGATGCGCCGGGCGCGTGGTCAGGCTTTTCATCGCACCAGTCGGAATGACATAGGTTGCGCCATCGGAAAGCAGCGCGGCCACGTATTGTTTGCCGCCAATCTGAAACGACGCGGGAGCCAACAACCCCGGTTCGGTGTTGTTCACGGTGACGTTGAATGGCGAGCTAGTCGCAGCACCGTTAGTGACTGTGACCGCGACGGTTGCGCCCGTTGCGATGCTGGACGGCAATTGCGCGTTGATCTGTCCTGGGCTGGATGAGATGTAATCGATGAAGGCTCTCTGCCCGCCGACGGTCACCACTACGCCGTCGAGCGATGAAGGTGCGGTATCGCCGTCGAAGTCGCCGCTAGTCCACTGGCGCGTTTCCGGCGCGAGATTCGAGCCGTAAATCTCAATCCACGTCCCCGGCGCTACGGCGGAGAGCCCACCAAAGCCCGAGGCGCTCATGACCGAAGTGATAATGGGCTGGCTCGGGATGCTTGCGCCGCCGTTCCGTGTCCAGGTGTCGGTCACAGTGCCCGGCGAGGTCCACAGCGTCATCACGATCTGCCCGCGTGTCGAATCGTACGCCATGGCGCCCCCTGCGCCGGCCGGCGGATTGGCTTGCGATAAGCTCTTATTCCAGTTGCCCCCATCCCAAACCCAGGTGTCGTTCTCAGGGACATAGTTCACGCTCGAGAACATTCCGCCGTAGATGACAGTTTGGCTATGCGCGCCGTCGTAAGCCATCGCGTGCGCAACGCGGGGCGGTGGACTGGTCTGCGGCGATTTTTGCGTCCAGTTGCCGCCGTCCCAAACCCATGTGTCCGCAAGCGCGTCGCTGTTGGCGTCGTCACCGCCGAACAACACCACTTGGCTGCGCGCCGCATCCCACACCATGGCATGTCCCAGGCGGACTGCCGGACTGGCCGCGGGCGATTTTTGAGTCCAGTTGGAGCCGTCCCACACCCATGTGTCCGCCATCGTTTTGCTTTGGGCGTCTTCTCCTCCGAACAGGACAACCTGGCTGCGATCGGCATCGTAGGCCATCGCGGTATTGCCACGTGCCCCCGGCCCCGGCGCAGTGCTCTGGGCCCAGTTGATTCCGTCCCACAGCCAAGTGTCGTTCAGGGTATTCATTTTGGCATCCAGTCCGCCAAACAAAACCACCCGGCCGCGAGCGATATCGTAAGCCATCGCGTGCCCCTCGCGTGCCGGCGGGCTGGTCTGAGGAGATTTCTGAGTCCAGTTGGAACCGTCCCATACCCAGGTGTCATTCAGCAGCACGCCGGAATTGGGGTTGACGCCCCCGAAGAGCACAACTTGGCTGCGAGCGGCGTCGTAGGCCATGGCCTGTCTTTGGCGTAAGGTGAGGCTAGTTTCAGGAGACCGCTTGGTCCAATTTGCGGCTGTCTGTCCAATGGCTTGGCTTTCGAAGAACAACAAGACTGGTAAGGTGCAAACGAATCGGCGCAACTGGGCCCTCCGCAGGCTGACGTTGATTCGCTGTGCACGACTGGTGCCGAACAACGCGCAAAGAAAATGTTGGATGATTTCGCGGACCAATAACCCGAGTGGGAAGGCCTTCCCCATGCCGTGGGGCAAACTACGTTAAGGCCGCAGCCAGGCCGGGGCCGATTGCAGCATGCCGTCAGAGCGGGCATCGCGCTAGCGATCGAGATCACTCACAGGAGCAACCGGTCACTACACATGGCAGCTTAGCAATGGCTCCCCACCTTGGACACGTTTCGAACTTTTGCGTGTCAAATGCCGTTGTGATCGAACTGCCAAAGCACCGACGTTCCAAAGAGATCGGGACCGGGCCGCACGGCTCATCCATTGAGCCAACCCAGTCTGGACACATTTCGAACTCAAACTACGCCATCTCGATTCATCCACCCGCGATTCGTCCAAAATAGGCATCTCCGCTGAGCCGCCGTGCCGGCCCTGAGCTGAAACGTACAGCAGCGCATTCTTCACTAGCACTCTCTCATTTCAACAGTTTCTTCTCTTCCGGTTTTTCAGCGGTTCGATTTCGACGAGATTGCCCGGTAGACCGTAGAAAGTAGCGACTCTCAACCCCCGGCCATAATGAGCCGAGGGTGAGTTTTTCTGCCAAGAAAAAAAGGAGAGAGTCGCTTGAAGAAACAATACCAGATCGAACAGCAACGAGCCGTGCAGCAGTTCCGGCGGATCGCCACCGAACAAAACCCGAACATCCAGATGATCCTGCCGTTGGCCGAGATCGTGGGCCTGCTGCAGCAAGGAGTCGGCAACCTGCTGCGGGAAACTGGGCTGGCGCTGATGCAGGCCGTGATGGAAGAGGAAGTGCGTCACCTGGCTGGCGAGCGTCATGAACAACACGAAGGTCGGCGCGCGCATCGCTGGGGTAAGGAAGACGGCTACTGCATCGTGGATGGACAGAAGGTGCCGATCCGGCGCACCCGGTTGCGGACCGCCGAGCGGCGCGAACAGCGCTTAGGTAGCTACGAGATGTTCCAGCGAAGCGGGCCTATGCAGTTGGGCGTTTGGGACAAGATGATGCGCGGGCTTTCGACGCGCAACTATGGCGCGGTGGTGAAAGAGTTTCAGAACGCTTATGGGATCGAGAAATCGGCGGTGAGCGAGAACTTCATCGAGGCCAGCCGGGAGAAGGTCAAGGAGCTGATGGAGCGTCCGCTGGGCGAGCTGCGATTGTGCGCTATCGTGATCGACGGCACGCCGTTCAAGGACCGGCAGATGATTGTAGCCCTTG
Source organism: Terriglobia bacterium (assembly GCA_963768095.1). GTDB lineage: Bacteria > Acidobacteriota > Terriglobia > Bryobacterales > Bryobacteraceae > Palsa-89. The sequence goes on from CAVYGT010000002.1 coordinate 572,471, forward strand.
GGATTGGCTGCGATGGACACAAAACGGTGTTGGGATTGCGCGAAGGCGCGACGGAAAACACCGCCGTGGTGAGCAGCCTGCTGAGCGAGCTGCTGGAGCGCGGCGTGGACTTCACTACTCCGCGGCTGTACATCCTGGATGGCGGTAAAGCGCTGGCAGCGGCGGTACGCAAACATGCCGGCGAAGCAGCTTTCATTCAGCGCTGTCAGGTCCACAAAAAGCGCAACGTCGTCGATCATCTGCCGGAGCAACACAAGGCGGACGTGAAGCGCAAACTGCAAAACGCCTACGCACTGGTCGATTACAGCGAAGCCAAGCGCGCTTTGGAGAAACTGCACCGCGAGCTGATGGATCTCAATCCCAGCGCGGCACGCAGTTTGGAGGAAGGGCTGGAGGAAACGCTCACCGTGCACAAGTTGCGCGTCCCCGATCAACTCCGCCGGACTTTGTGTTGCACCAACGTGATCGAGTCGGCGTTTTCCATTGTCGAGACGGTCTGCCGCAACGTGGAACGCTGGCAGCCAGGCGATCAGATCGAGCGCTGGGTTGGCTCGGGACTGCTGGTCGCTGAACGGCAGTTCCGGAGAGTGATCGGGCATCGTCAGATTCCGTTGTTGCTGTCTTCGATGGCCAATGCCGTTTCTAAGAAATCGATTGCCAAAGGAGCTGCGGTCGCGTAGTCTATGAGAACCGAGGGTCGCTAACTTTCAACGGAACTCCGGGCAACCTCCCGACATGCTCGCGCTGCTGGTCTACGGCGTTGCCATTCTCGGGCTGAGCGCTGCCCGGTTCCGCAAGAGACTGGACTAGGCCGTTGGGTTATACGGCGCACCTATTCCTGCGTTTGTTTACGCGGTTCCTCCGGCCCATGCCTGCTCTGGTCTGACGACGTTTAATGGCTAACCGCATGCTCAAAAACAAGAAGATGGAGCGTCAGCAAAAGCATCGCTGGGTATTCACGGCAGTGAACGTCTTGACCCTACTGCTGGCGGTTTATCTCATCAATCGGCTGTTCCCGCAGGGCGCCCCGAAGCAGGTGTCCTATAGCGAATTTCTCGGGGAGCTGCGGTCGGGCAACCTGACCGACGTCCAGATCACCGAGCGCGAGCTGATTGGCGTGTCGAAAGACGATCCGGCGCATCCCAAGCCGCCGCGCGAGCGGACCATCACTGCGACGCGGCTGCCCGGGGTGGATGAATCGCTACTTCTTAAGGAATTGGAGGCTCACCCGGTGAAGTTCGGGGGGCATATCGAGCGGAGTTCCTGGGTCTGGAGCGCGCTGGCTTGGCTCTTTCCCTTCCTGTTTATTGCGTTCATTTATGCGGTGGGGATGCGCCGCATTTCGCAACTGAGAGGGCCTCTGACGTTCGGCAAGAACCAGGCCAAGATTTACGATGAGTCGAGCCGGCTGAAAGTGACGTTCGAGGATGTGGCGGGTGTGGACGAGGCCAAGCTGGAGCTGGAGGAAGTGGTGGACTTTCTTCGACAGCCCGCGAAATATCAGAAGCTGGGCGGGCGAATTCCGAAGGGGGTGTTGCTGGTCGGTCCTCCGGGTACGGGGAAGACGCTGCTGGCGAAAGCGGTGGCCGGTCAGGCCGGCGTGTCGTTCTTCTCGATCTCCGGCTCCGAGTTCGTGGAGATGTTCGTAGGAGTGGGTGCAGCGCGCGTTCGCGACCTGTTCGAGCAAGCCAAGCAAAAAGCGCCTTGCATCGTCTTCATCGACGAATTGGATGCGATCGGCAAGTCGCGTACCTCCGGCCGAGGAATTGGGTTCAGCAATGAGGAACGCGAGCAAACCCTGAATCAGTTGCTGGCCGAAATGGACGGCTTCGACAGTTCCGAAGGCGTGATCATCATGGCCGCCACGAACACGCCCGAGGTTTTGGACGCAGCGTTGCTGCGCGCCGGCCGTTTTGACCGGCAGGTGCTGGTCGACCGGCCGGATCTGAAAGATCGCGTCGCTATCCTCAAAGTGCATGCGCGCAAGATCAAAATGGCCGAGAACGTCAATCTGGAGACCATCGCTGCAAGAACGCCGGGGATGGTGGGAGCGGATCTGGCCAACATCGTGAACGAGGCCGCGTTAATGGCGGTGCGGCGGGGCGCGGAGCGCGTAGAGCTGCGCGATCTGGAACAAGCTACCGATCGCGTGATGCTGGGCCTTGAAAAGAAGAGCCGCGTCATGAGCCCGGAAGAAAAAGAACGCGTCGCGGTACACGAAGCCGGTCATGCTTTAGTTGCGCTTTCTGTGAAGCACGCTGATCCGCTGCATCGTGTCTCAATCATTCCGCGATCCATTGGCGCGCTGGGGTACACGCTGCAGCTGCCGACACAAGAACGCTACCTGATGACGCAGCAGGAACTCGAAGATCAGATCGCGGTGCTGCTGGGTGGGCGCGCCGCCGAGGAGATTCACTACGGTGGCATAGTTTCGACCGGAGCGGCAGACGATCTGGAACGCGCCTCCGCGTTGGTGCGGCAGATGGTGACGCGGTTTGCGATGAGCGAACAACTGGGAAAGCTGACCTATGGGCGGCCGACGGTGTCGCCGTTTCTGAATGCGGCGTTTGAAGTGGAGGAGCGCAACTACAGCGAGCGCACCGCCGAGACCATCGACAGCGAGGCCCGTCGCATCGTGGACGAGATCTACCAGCGAGTCATCGGCATTCTGTTACAGCGCCGCGATCCACTGATTCGAATCTCGGATGCATTGATTCGCAAAGAAACACTGGAGCGCGCCGAACTGGACCGGCTATTGACGCCACCCGAGCAGGTGAGCGAAGGCGAGAAGTTGCCAGTCGCCGTTGAGCCTGCGTAACTGATCTTAGGCAACTGCGCTAGCGGAACGCGCAGAGGAAGCGCCCGCCGCTTTCCTGGATGCTTGCCAGCGCTTGGCCCAGCCAGGAAGCTCAGCATTCCGGCTGAGCAACGTAGTCAACACGCGGTCGGGGTCTCCCAAATCATGCCACTCCATGTTTTGGAGCGGGAGCGCGACCAGGTGTCTGGCGGCGGGGGACAAAATATTTCGCGAAAAGTCCACCGGAGAAACCCAATCGTAAAGCGAATCGGGAATCCGTGTTTCACACGGATTGCGTGAACGCCGGCTGGTCGATTGGAACACCTCGAGTAAACCGGGCACCGTAGCCGACGCCATCCGCAAGAAAGCGTCGAGGCGCCCGACCATTACAAAGGTATTCCACAGGGCTCCGTTTCGGAACAGGCGCTCCGCTTCAGAAAATGGGGGCTTCTCATGGAAGCCCTGGACTTGGAGCGGCTCGCCGTGCACCGTGGCGGCAACTTCAATCCAGCCATATTCGACTTCCGGCGCATTCGGCTGCGCTCCCAGCAGCACAATAGACTGAGGCCGGCGTGCCGCCATCTGGAAAGCTGAACCCAGGGCGCTTGTGAACGCACTCTCGTCGGAATAATAGTGATCGCACGGAAGGACGGCTATGATCGCGTCCGGGTCGATTTGCGCAATGTGCAAAAGGCTATAGAGGATCGGTGGGGCGGTCCCTCGATTGCACGGCTGCACGATTCTATGGCTGAGGCGGTGGCCAAGATCCGGAAGGTAGTAATCCTGGTGTGCCTTGGTTAGGGCGAATAGGATGTGCCGAGGATGGACGCTCCTTTCCGCTCGCTGGCAAGCTTGTTCGAGAAGTGTGCATTCGCCCAGCAGCGGGCAAAACTGTTTGGGCCGGTCGTCACCACAGATTAGACGGGTAAGGCCGCGCAGCCGGACGCCGTCGCCTCCGGCCAAAACGATGGCCCAGCGATGCGAAACCCGAGCTGTTTCGGAGGCATCCGGTGCTGGATGTGCACGGAACTTTTTTCCAGCCGCGCGCCGGGGGAGGTGAGTTGCTTTCATCAGGCTCAGTTCTGTCTAGGCAGCGACCTGTAGCCTCTTGGCCATGGCTTTGGGCGCGGTTACCTCAAGCATGCCTTTATCTAATGACGCACTTACTTTGTCGACATTAATGTCAGCCGGCAGATCAACACGGCGGAACATCTTCTTGCCCGAAAACTCGCAAAAGCGCACATCCCCTTCCTTGCCCTCGTGTGTATGAGTTGACTCCGCGCGAACCACCAGTGCGTTTGGCGTTGCGGTAACCTCCAGATCTTTCGCTTCAAAGCCGGGCAGAGCAACTCGGGCGCGGAAGTCGTCCTTGTCCTCGATCAATTCGGAAGCAGGTGCCCACACGACTTCGCGTTCCGCTTGCAGCCAGTCCTCAAGATCCAAACCTGGCATCCCGCCGCGTCTTTCGAACAGGCTGAAGGCGCGATTTCGGATTTCATCGGTGATCGCGTTCATTTCTTGCTGCAAGGTTTCGGGAAGAGTTCCCGCTTGCTTTTGAATAGTGACACTTGCCATATGGTTTCCTTTCCAGTTTGGGTGCCGTCGCACACACCCAAGGGCTGCTCCCGAGGAGAGCAGCGCTCGGATGTTATCCGCCGCTTGTCAACTAGTATAAATTCCAGGTAGTAGTTAGAGTACTGGACAAAAGGCTAGGTTTCTATAGAAATCTTAAGATTTCATCGAAGCGCAACATTAAATGAAGCCTTCATCGATGGCGCGCTTTATCAGCTCGACCGTTTTGCGGAGTCCCAATTTGCGTTTGACGTTGTTCCTGTGAAATGCAACTGTCTTGTGGGAGACATTCAATGCGGCCGCAACTTCCTTCGCAGTACGGCCTTCGGCGAGCAATTGGAGAACCTGCCTTTCGCGTGAAGTGAGCACAGCGCGCGGCGTGGCTTGCCCGGGCCGCCATTGCGACAGGTCGAAGTCTTCAGCGACGACGCCATGCGACAGATATCTTTCACCGGCCAGAACTGTCTGGACGGCGTCGAGGATCTGCTGCCGAGTGGAGGACTTGAGGATGTATCCGGTTGCGCCGGCACTCAATGCCTCGCGGAGATAGGCTGGGTTCGCATGTGCCGTCAGAAATAGCAGTTTTACGCGAGGTAGGCGCTTACGGATCTGGCGTGCGGCTTCCATGCCGCTCAGCAGCGGCATCGTAACATCCAGAATGATCAGGTCCGGCTTGAGGCGGAGAGCAGCATCCACCAGGGCTCTGCCGTCGCTGACTGCTTCAACGATGTGATGCTGCGGCTCCAGCATTCTCCTGAGCCCTTCCTGGATCAACACGTGTTCGTCAGCTAACAGGATGCGGGGCCGGCTCATGACCATGCGCGATCTCTAAAGGACCAGGCCTTTGGGGTAGTGTGTTGCGTTCAGCATGGGCCTGTGCAAGCAGCGTGCCACTAGGCAAGTTGCTAAGGGCAAGTGGAATCCCGATTGCAAAAGTTCATTGAATGATACTGCGCGTAGAGTGCTATTCGGGTTACAAGGCTGAGGAGCGCCCGGTTCGCTTTCAACTCGGTGGCCAAGACCACATTGTCGAAGAACTGCTGGATCAGTGGCACAGCCCGGATGCGACTTACTTCAAGGTGCGCTGCGACGATGGCGACACTTACGTCTTGCGGCATGCAATTTCGCCGCAAGAAGATAACTGGACCTTGGAGTCGTTCCGGCGAGACATCGGAACAGCTCCCCTGTGAAACGAAAATCTCTTCCCCTCTCCGAGGTTTACCGCCTGCTTGAGCCAGGCCCGGTAGTATTGCTCACGACCGCTCGCAAAGGGCAGGCCAACGTGATGACCATGTCATGGCACACCATGCTGGAGTTTGAGCCGCCGCTGGTGGGCTGTGTCGTCAGCAATCGCAACTTCACGTTCAATATCCTGAAAGCCAGCAAGGAATGTGTGATCAACATCCCGACCGTGGAGCTGGCCGGCAAAGTGGTGAGCTGCGGGAATACTTCGGGGCGCAAGGTTGACAAGTTCAGGACCTTCGGGCTGACGGCGGTCGCGGCCTCGCAGGTTAAGGCGCCACTGATCGCCGAGTGCTACGCAAACCTGGAATGCCGCGTAGTGGATGCCAGGATGGCTGCCAAGTACAACTTTTTCGTCCTGGAAGTGATCAAAGCCTGGATCGACCCCACACAGAAACGGCCGCGAACCATCCATCACCAGGGAAAAGGCGTGTTCATGGTGGCCGGGAAGACCATCAGATTGCGGTCCCGTATGAAATAGGTGTGCTGCCGCGCCTTGCCTGCCGTCCGGACCGGTGACGTAACTTAGCGCCAGGTTCCACTAATCCCCGATTGCCGCTGCATTTATTCTCGGTTCTGCGGCAAGCTCGTCCTCGACATTTCGCCTTAGTTCATTTGGGGAAGGTGACAATTAGAAGAGAGCGAATCTGCCCGTCTCGCAATGACTTGGACAGGACCCAAACACCGCTACCGTGCCGCCTTTCTGGTCCTGGGTATCGCCTTGTTTGTTTATCTCTTGGTCCGATTGGGCGCTGCCAACATTGCGTCCCTGATCCTGGGAGTCGGGTGGTACTTCGGTTTGATTGCCGCCACGTATGCCGGCCACCAACTGCTTCGCGCCATGGCCTACTGGAAATGCGTGACGCCGAACCAGCGCTCTTCCTACTTGGATGTGCTGAGGATCAGGCTCTCTGGGGAAGCCATCCAGTACTTAACGTTCACCGGACCGTTTCTCGCTGAGCCGGCCAAAGTGTGGCTCCTCCGAGAACGAGGCTTAGGCACAAAGTACGCCGTGGCAGCCACCGTTTCCGAATATTTGATCTACACTTTGACGTCCGCCGCGTTTGCCGTAGCTGGTCTCATTTACATGGTCAGCCACTTCCAGCTCTCGGCGCCGGTTTCGTTGGCAGCGACGGATGCTTATATACGTAATGGGCACATTTCTTCTCGCAGCCGCTTGCGCCATTGTTGGCCGAATTTACCTGATCGGCGCCATAATCGGTGGCATTCGAAGATTGCCGGTAGTTGGAAAGCATCTGCATCTTGATCAGCAGGACGTCCGCGACACGGAGGACTTATTATTCGTCGTGCTGCGTGACCGCCCGCTGCGCTTCCTAACCATTCTGGCGTTTGAACTCGCTGCTCAGGCGCTTCTTGTTCTCGAGTTGTTCCTGCTGCTGCGGACCACGAAAGAAACTTTTTCGTTCGTTGATCCGTTCTTGATCGAGGCTGCCACCAAGTTCGTGGGCCTGGCTTTCTTCGTCATTCCAGGCCAGGTGGGTGCAACCGAGGGCACCTACGCCGTGATCTTCAAAATTGTTGGACTGTCAGCGTCCGCCGGCTTTGCGCTGGCGGTGGCACGACGGCTTCGCAGTCTGCTGGTAGCGGGCGTCGGGCTAGCTTTGGCGGCCCTGTGGAAGGACAGGGCGTTGGGCAGCCAGCGAGACTAACCCAGCGGTACATGAAGTCTTCTTGGCGCTGGCACAGAAGGGATGCGTGGACGGGTAGCGCTGTGTTACCGCCTTGCCCAGCCAATGCGGATGGCTCTTTCGTAACCCGCTAATGGGAAAGAGAATCCGCCGGAACGTAATCATGGTGCCAACAGGCGTTGAGCCAGCGGGAACGCTGGCCCGCGCTCATGACCTCACGATGACGTTGATCTGGCGGTACGAAGAAGACGCTGGTTAGCTGACCTCGCGTTTGCGGGAACCGGACCGGCGGAGAATGATGCTGAATAGGAGCGCGGCGGCGGGCAGTCCGACAAAGCCCGGTTCCGGAACCGCGCTCGTGGTACCCAGCACTCGTAGCGCGCCAACCGTGTTCGTATCGGCGAAGACCGAGCCCAAGGCGGTGGTATACCGAGGTCCGGTTGCGCCTGTCGAGTTCCAATTCCAAAAATCCAGCGTGGCAGGATCGGCTGCCTCGATCTGCACCCAATACGGAGTGCCAGCCAGCAACTGCACGAGACCGGAGGGAGTAACGGATTCCAGTGTGTTGGTTGAACCAACTAACGCAGGCAGGTTTGTCACCGTCCACGATTCTATTAGGCTGCCGGGTTGGCCGCTGGAATCGTTGCTCAAATTCAAGATCATCGAGTTGGGGGGAAATTCCGATTCCCAACCGACGCCCACGTCAATTTGCGTCAAATCGAAGTCAGCCCCCGGCGTAAACGCGAAGGCGGTAGTACGGTCAGGAAGGCCTATTGCCCAACCTTGACAGCAGTTGTAGCTGTCACCCGCCCCCAGATTGTTGTAGATAACATCGGCAATGCCAAGGCCCGGAACGCTCAATGACAAACACACAATGAGCCATGCTTGAATCAGCCGAACCTTCATCGCTTTACCCTCCTTGGATCCAGGATTCCACTTCCTGGTGGCTGTGCTGATGCACCCAAGTGGCCACTTTTACAATCCTTTTTTGCTTCGGTGCGCCTAGGTGTTCGACAGTTTCACCAGAAGGCGTCGCAGGGCTGGTACCTGGCGTGCACAATTTTGATGAAGTGTGCATAAAGGCTCTCGGATAACGGATTGAAGGTCCTTCAGGCATGCTATCTCCGCCGCGACGCCGGCGGCCGCGTGATTGAAACACCCGACCAGTTATTCCAAAGAGTTGCGAGAGTTGTTTCTGAAGCCGAGTTAGTATTTGGTACTCCCGCCGATGCGCGCCTGTGGGCAGAGCAGTTCTGCGGCCGAGTCTCGCGAGAAATTCACGAAGTGCGATCCCGAGGCTTGCCGCCTCTGACCCCGCGGAGGACTGCTAGGCGCTGATGGCTCTGCGACGCGCCGCATGCCGCGTCAGCCAGTGAGAGAGCTTCGCGAAAGGCCAGGTATTAACCACTGACCGCGCCTCGATCCATCCGCGCCGCGCCTGGTACACGCCGTAGCAGATCTGATCCATCTGCGCCGTGCTGTGTGCGTCGGAATCGATGGCAAGCAGTGCGCCCGCTTCCTGAGCGGCCTTCGCCAGGATATCGGTGAGGTCCAGACGATACATCGAGCCGTTGATCTCAAGAGCCACGCCGGCTTTGATGGCAGCCTCGGTTACGCGCTCGAAATCGAACTCGACGGGTTCGCGAGTCCCAATTTGACGGCCTCCGGGGTGCCCGAGAATATCGACGTGCGGGTTCGAGAGGGCATCCAGCACCCGCCCCGTCATGCGATCCTTGGTTTGCCGGAACGCGGAGTGCACCGCCGCAACCACAACATCCAGACGCGCCAGGATCTCATCCGGATAATCGAGCTTGCCGTTCCCCAGAATATCGACCTCGGCGCCGGAGAGGATGTATGGTGTTCGGGTTCCCCGCTTCCTGCGCAGCCGCTCGATCTCGTCAAGCTTCTGCTCCAACCGATCTAACTCCAGGCCGCGCGCGATCCGTTCGGACGGCGAATGATCCGTCAACGCGATGTATTCGTAGCCCAACTCGGCGGCATGCTCCACCATCTCTTCGAGCGTCGCCTTACCGTCGGAGTAAGTGGTGTGGGCGTGCAAGTCGCCTTTGAGGCTTCCAATCTCGATGAGCTTAGGCAGGCGGCCCTCCAGCGCAGCTTCTATTTCCCCGCGATCTTCGCGCAGCTCCGGATCGATCAGCGGCATTTTCAGCGCACTGTACACTTCCTTTTCATCGTTGCCGCCGACACGTTTGTTCCCGCGAAAGACTCCATACTCGTTGATCTTCAGACCGCGCTCGCGGCCAAGCAAACGCAGATGCACGTTGTGCTGCTTGGATCCGGTGAAGTATTGCAGAGCGGCTCCATAAGATTCTTCGGGCACGGCGCGGATGTCGACCTGGATGCCGCCTTCGATCATCACGGTCGCGCGAGTATCTCCGAGCGCCACCACTTGTTTGACGATCGGAATCTTGACCGCCTGTTGGAGCGCGCGCGGGCTGTCGCGCGAAATGATCAGCACATCCATGTCTCCGATGGTCTCCCGCCGCCGGCGGATGGAACCGGCCACATCGGCACGCTCTACCAATGGGATCTTGCGCAAGTTCTCGAGAAGATCTTCGGCCAGCGGCAAGGCCACGCCGAGCAGCATCCGCTTCTTGCTGGATAGCCAAAGGTCGATGCCGCGCTGGAGGTTGTTAACCTTCTTCTCTCCAAAATTAGGGAGGCCGGAGAGCTTACCCTTATCGATCGCCTGCTTCAGGCTCTTGAAATCCTTCACTCGGCATTTTTTGTAGAGCAGCGCCAACGTCTTGGGCCCAAGCCCCGGAATCGCCATCAGTTCGATCAGCCCCTCCGGTATCCCGCGGCACTCGCGCTCGTAGCGGCGGATGGTCCGAGTCCTGACATATTCCTCGATCATCTCCGCCAAATCGTGGCCCACGCCCGGTATGTCCTTCAGATCGCCCGCTGCAGAGATTTTGGCCAGATCCTCGTCCAAGTCTCGAAGCGACACGGCGGCTCGCTCGTAGGCCATGATGCGGAAGCGGTCCTGGCCCTTGAATGCAAGAACGCGCGCCATGTTCTCGAAGATCCGGGCGACTTCTTCGTTGAGCATAGGGATGTAACTCCACTGGGAGTCATCCCAGGAGCAACTCCCAAGCCACGTCGCGGCCAGCCATTGGCGTGAATCCAGGAACCAACCGCCCGGTTCGGAATGAGCACTTTCGCTCAGTGTTGAGTGCGCGGTTTTACGCAAGATGGCAGTCCAGTCAGGCGTAGCTCGTCTACTCGGTCGATGGCTGAGGACTTGCTCGATCATAATTTGGGTATCCGGGAAATGGTCCTGCGTCTCCTCGTTTGGCTGTCATGTGGCGTGATCTGTGCTTACGCGCAGAGCGTCGATTCAGTTTGCAAACTAGCGGGTCTTACGAACGACGAATGCAAAGCGGCACAGACAGGTCAAGTTATAGCCAAGGTTTTGGGGACAAGCTATAAGCGCGAGGTGGCTGTCGCGGGTGTGGCCCGAGTTCAGGTGTCAACGGCGTGCTTCCTGGACCAGTTTCGCGACATCGAGAACTTCAAGAAAAGCCCGGCAGTGCGGCAAATCGGTAAGTTCAACACACCGGTCAGCGCTGGCGACCTGTCAGGTTTGACGTTGGATTCCCAGGATGTGGACGCGCTTCGTCAGTGCAAAATCGGAAGCTGTGCCATCAAGATCCCGATCCCGGTGATCCAGCAACTCGCGCAGCCGCCGCAAGTTCCTCAGCAGAGTTTCGTGACCCGCGCGAACTCGGTCCTGCGTGACGAATTGGTCAATTACATCCAGAGCTATCTTTCCTTGGGAGACCAGGAACTGATTGAATATCATGACAAGGATAAGCCGGTTCTTCTGTGTGAGCAGTTCGACTCGCTGCTGACAGGTTGGTCGAGCTTGCACGAGTTGGCTCCCGAGTTCTGCGATGTCCTGACCCGCGGTCCACAACAGCCCTTGCCGTTCCTGGAAGAGTTCCTGTATTGGTCCAAGGAGAGTTTCGGGCTGAAGCCGGTGATCAGCGTGACTCACGTCACGATTTTTCGGCTTCCCGGCCAGACCTGGATCGCATCTAAGCAAATCTACGCCAGCCATTACTTCGATGCTTCACTCGCGATCACACTGGTGGCCGACGATCCCGCGGACCCTTCCGGAAACAGCATCTACCTGGCGTACGTGAACCGCTCCCGCATCGACCTGCTGGGCGGTACGTTCGCTGGCTTCGTGCGACACATGGTAGGCGGCCGGCTGGAAGACGGCATGCGAAAGAATCTTCAGCAGACGGTCACCAGGCTTGAATCTGCGTGCGGGCCGGCATTGAACGTGTCAGAACGCCGGTAGAGTGGGCGAGCGCAGCACCCATTCCGTCCCAACCTTCACATAGGCTCTCTTCACCGCTGACCACGCGACGCGGTGTGCAATCTCCTCTTGACGCGGATCCCCAGCGTATTGCCGCCACGCATGGTTAAAGGCCTCCCGAAAAATATCCTGTCCATGCTCGGGCAGATGGCGTTGAACCGATACCGGCAGATCGTCATTGGTCGTATAGGGCAAGTGAAGGGTGTTCCTCTAATCGCCTTCCAACTCTGGCCCTGGGACCGACGCCCTTCTTCGGTTCACGCACTTCGGTTAGAGTTGCTTCGGTCAACAGCAAGGTACCGGCTACCGAGACCGCATTTTCAAGCGCCACTCGGATAACCTTGGTCGCGTCCACGATCCCGGCTTCAATCAGATCGACATACTTGCCGGTGGCAGCGTTGAGACCGCAGTTTCCTTTGCACGAGCGCATCCGGTCGACCACGACGCCGCCATCCAGTCCCGAGTTCTCGGCGATTTGCCGTGTCGGCGCCTCCAAAGCTCGCTTGAGCATCCGCAGACCCGTTTTTTCGTCTTCGTCGCAATTTGCTTCCTCTTCTGCCAGTGCGTCAATCGCGCGGAGCAGCGCCAGGCCGCAGCCCGGCAGGATTCCCTCCTCGACCGCCGCTTTGGTGGCGCTAATGGCATCTTCAAAGGCTTCCTTCAACTTCTTCATCTCTGCTTCGGACGGCGCTCCAACGCGGATCACCGCGACTCCGCCAGTCAGCTTGGCCAGCCGTTCCTGAAGTTTCTCGCGATCGTAGTCGGACGTGGTTTCTTCCATCTGCTTGCGGATTTCCTTGCAACGGCCATCGATGGCGGATTTGGCGCCGCCTCCGCTGACAATTGTGGTTGAATCTTTGTCGATCACCACGCGCTTGGCACTGCCGAGCTGATCGAGCTTGACGTTTTCCAGCTTGATCCCCAGTTCTTCGGCAATCATTTGGCCGCCTGTCAGAATAGCGATGTCCTGCAGCATTTCCTTGCGGCGATCTCCAAATCCCGGCGCTTTCACCGCTGCACAAGCGAGCGTTCCTCGCAGTCTGTTCACAACCAAGGTGGCCAGGGCCTCAGCCTCGACGTCTTCAGCGATGATCAGCAGTGGCCGGCCGGCTCGCGCTATTTGTTCGAGCAGCGGCAAAAGATCCTTGAGATTTGTGATCTTCTTCTCGTGGATCAAAATGTACGGTTCATCGAGTGCGGCCTCCATGCGTTCGGGATCCGTGATGAAATACGGCGAGAGGAAGCCGCGGTCAAACTGCAAACCTTCGACAACTTCAAGGACGGTGTCGGTTGTCTTAGCTTCTTCTACCGTGATCACGCCATCTGAACCAACTTTCTCGACAGCTTCGGCCACTAGTTTGCCGATGGTGGAATTGTTGTGGGCGGAAATCGTCGCGACCTGCTCTTTCTCCAGTTTGCTGGTAAGTGGTCGAGAGGTCTTCCGCAGGGACTCTATCGCTGTGTGGACGCCCCGCGTCAAACCACGCCTTAAATCGACAGCGCTCGCACCCGCGGCCACGTTGCGGACGCCTTCGGCGAGGATGGCGTATGCGATAAGCGTGGACGTTGTTGTGCCATCACCCACGGCATCACCCGTGCGTTCGGCCGCTTCGCGCACCATCTGTGCACCGAGGTTCTCCTCCGGATCTTTCAGCTCGACCTCTTTGGCGATAGTGACGCCATCGTCGCAAACGAGGGGCCGGCCAAAGCGCTTCTCAATTAGCACGCACTTGGACTTAGGCCCTAAGGTGACGCGCAGCGCGTCAGCCAGGACGGCCGCCCCCCGCAGAATGCTCTCTCGAGCCTCGTTATGAAAATGAAACTGTTTGGATGGCACTTGAGGTGCTCCTTTCGGTAGGCTAAGTAACCGACTGCAACTCACCTGCCAAGCAGGTGCTTGCAAAGGCGGCTGCCGTTACGATGGGACGCATCCACCCGTTGGGCGTTCGGTCCCGGTGGCGCTATCTGGCCTCGCTCTCCGTTGCCATGGAGGCGACCGTCCTGCCGCTTGTCGGTACCATCGCCGATAGTCCGCTCTGCATCTCGATCCCTCTGGTTGAAAAAATGCTCCCGATGAGAGCAGGAAACAATCCCGAGACCGAGGACTCCATGAGCTTTATTGGTCGATTTTCAGTGAAGCTGCTGGCTGTTGTGGCGGTTACGCTCGGTGCATATCTGTTACTGGTCCGCCCATGGTTCATGCGATGGGGCGCAAGCGATGCCGAAATCCGCCAAGCGTGGCCGGGAGACGAACTTTCACCAACGCCCGCATATGTTGCTACGCGAGCCGTTACTATCAAAGCTCCCCCCGAGTTGGTCTGGCGCTGGGTAGTCCAGATCGGGCAGGACCGGGCGGGCTTCTATAGCTACACCTGGCTCGAAAACCTCTTTCGCGCTGACATCCACAACGCGAAGTATATTACTGAAGAATGGCAGACACGAAAAGTCGGCGATACGGTGTGGCTTGCGCGGAAAGACAGATACCACGGAACAGCGCGACAGACTGTCGCCTTTGTAACGCTCAACCGAGCCATGGTGTTGGTTTCGCCGGTCGACTATGAGCACATCTCCGCCGGTGGATCCGCGCGCGGAAGCTGGGCGTTCATCCTGGAGCCATTGGATCAGAGAACCACGCGTTTGCTATTGCGATCGCGGGCTGGCCAGAGCACAAGCATATGGCAGAAAGGGTATGCCTGTCTACTGTTTGATCCAGCGCACTTCATCATGGAGCGCAAAATGATGCTCGGTATCAAGCACCGAGCCGAGGAGTGCATGCGCTGGTTGACTCTATATGGAAACCCTGGGTGTCCCGGCGGCTAGTCTACGCGGACCCCGCTCTCCAGTGGGGAGCGGAACACCCCAGTAAAGTTGATCATACGTGACACGCCGCGGTGTTCACGGAAGCACGTTGACTGATATGTTAAGGCAATGACCACTATCGGAATCATCGGTGCAGGACATATCGGAAGCCAGGTCGCGAGACTTGCGGTGGCAAACGGCTACAACGTTGTGATCAGTAATTCGCGCGGGCCGGAGACCTTGTCGGGGCTCATCGCAGAACTCGGACCAAGGGCCCGGGCGGCGACCGCCGTCGACGCGGCGAGAGCTGGAGATATCGCCTTGGTCTCGGTGCCGCTGAAAAATTACCGCGCGATTCCAGTCGAGCCCCTGGCGGGCAAAATGGTGATCGATACGAACAACTACTATCCTCAACGCGACGGTCATATGCCCGAACTCGATAATGAGACCACCACCACCTCTGAGCTCTTGCAGGCGCATCTGCCGGCTTCGAAAGTGGTCAAGGCTTTCAACCATATCTACGCCGCTGCTCTCACCACCGACGGGCAGCCGGCCGGCACTAAGAATCGTCGGGCGCTAGCTATCGCCGGAGACGACCATGAGGCCAAGGCTACGGTCACTCGTCTGCTCGACCAGTTCGGCTTCGATACGGTCGACGCAGGTCCGCTGAAAGAAGGATGGCGCATCCAGCGCGATACCCCCGGCTACGGTCCGCGTCGTACGGCGGAGGAGCTGCGACGAGACCTCGCCGCGGCTAAGAGGTACAGGGACAAGTAAGGGCCGATTGTTATCATTCGGACGCTTCACAACTGTGGCCGCGGTGGCCAACCTCATGAGGGGCTGGCCCGACGGGCTAGATTCGTCCAGCGGGATGCGGTAAATTCTAAACTCAACGCCGGATTGAAGAGGAGAAACCCGTCATGCATAACCACGTTCATGCGCATTCGCGGCGCGACTTTTTCAATAGGCTCTTCGGAAGCGCGCTGGCCGGTGCGTCGATCATCGAGGAGGCCTTCCTGCGGGCGACCTGGGCGCGGGCCCAGGCTCCCGGTGCGAGCCGGAATCTGTTCAGGATCGAGAAGGTCGCCGATGGCGTTTATGCCGCCCTGGCAAGCCCGCAGATCCTGACGAACTGCAACGCAGCGATTTTTGTGAACTCGCAGGACGTGTTGGTTGTAGACGCCCATTCGAAGCCCTCCGCAGCCGCCGCACTCATCGCGCAGATCAAGAAGGAGGTTACGACCAAGCCGGTCCGCTATCTGGTCAACAGCCATTTCCACTGGGACCACACGCAAGGCGATGCCGCTTACAAGGCCACCGGCGCCAAGGTGGACATCATCGCCAGCGACGCGACCAAGCAGTTGATGACCCAGCTTTCTCGCAACCGCCTCAGGGAATCGCTCGACGGCGTCCCAAAGCAGATCGATGACGTTCAGGCCCGCCTCGCAAGAGCGGCCTCGGACGCCGACAAAGAACACTACACGGACCTTATCCGGCAACTGAAGGCGTATCAAACCGAGATGAAGAATTACACACTCGAGCTGCCGACCATTACCTTTGCCAAGTCGCACGTCATCAAGGACACCGCGGGTGATCTAATTATCGAGTTCCACGGGCGTGCACACACTGCCGGCGACATCGCCGTGTTTTCGCCGCAGAAACGCGTGGTCGCTTCGGGCGATGTGATTATCGGCTTCCTGCCTAATATCGCCGACGGGTATCCGAGACCGTGGCCGGCGACGATCAATTCGGTTGGCCAGCTCACTTTCGATCACATCATCCCCGGACATGGGCCGGTCCAAAACGGCCGCGGGCGCATGACGCAAATGCGGAATTATATCGAGGAGCTAACCGGGCGTGTCGAAGAAGGCAAGAAAGCGGGCAAACCACTTGCTGAATTGCAGAAGACCCTCACAATGGCGTCCGTCAAGACCTTGCAAGCTGACGGATACGGTAGTTACGTCACCGACAACTTGAAAAACTTCTCGGTGTACCTTGGGCAGAAGACGGCAGTCGAGGATCGCCTGTCGGCTAATGTCGAAGCGATCTACAAAAACCTTGACCGGGCGTGAACCGCTGCGGCCCTGCTTTTTGGCAGCCTTCGAAGACGAGGTTCGGAACATGGTGGCTACAGCCCATCAGGAACATAACCGTAAGGGCGTCCATTTTTGGACTCCAAATGGACTCCAGACTTTGATACACCGGGCTGGTCCATTGCGGCCATTGCGGTTGCGTGCTGGTAGGTGAAGTGAAGAAGCGAAAGTATGTGTATTACCACTGCACCGGGAACCGCGGAAAATGCCCGGAACCGTACACGCGCGAGGAAATACTTTCCAGCTTGTTCGCCAACTTGCTAAAAGCTCCGGACTCGCTACGACCAAATCGAAGCCCGAGTGCGGACCATGTACACAGACAAGCTCGACGGGCGCATCACGCAGGAGTTCTTCGATAAACAGGCCGCGACGTTGCGCCGGGACCAGGGCGGTCTGCTATGCAAAATCCAGAGTATTCAAAAAGCCGCATTGGCGCCGGTCGATCATGCCGTCGACATGCTTCGCCTGACGAGTCGGGCGAGCGAGTTGTTCCTCCAGCAACCCGCCAGCGAGCAAGGTCGGTTGCTCGAGACGGTGCTGGAAAAGGCCGCCTGGAAGGACGGCGCGTTGCAGACGGCCCTGTTCGAACCGTTCGAGATCTTGCGTCACTCGAACCAGGAAAGTTATAGAAGGAAAACGAAAAGGTCGGGTCAGGACGCGATTTGAATATTTGGCTCCCAAAAATACGTTTCCCAACTTTTTCTCTCAAGATTTGTTAATGTGTCCGGGCTCGCAGCTGCGGCTTCATTTTAGGTCTGTCGATCCGGGCGCGTAGTATGTGTTCGCAACCAGCTATCGAGTTCAGCGAAGCGCATCGTCCCGGTTTGATACAGACCGGAGAGGAACGAGAAGGCCTCGACGTCATCGAACTCCAGCCTGTAACCGTTCACCTTCAGAAATGCTGCCGTAACGTCACTGCGACGCGCTTGCTGCCATCGACGAAGGGATGATTCTGGGACAGGCTTTCCCAGAGTGCGGCGGCTTCCTGGATGACGTCTGGATAGTAGCCACTCCGTGGTCTGGCCAATGCGGATTCGAGAGCGCCACGATCCCGAATGCCCGCTGCGCCTCCAAGTCGCGCGATCAAAATCGCATGAGTGCTGATGACCTCGTCACTACGCCAGACGGCGAAGCAGTTCTGGGTGCTGATCGATGAATTCATCAACGGCCGCAAGAAAAGGCGACGAAGGTGCAGCCCCTTTCTGCTTGAGGAACTCCACGAATTGTCGAACGGACTCCTGCTCCTGAGGCGTGAGGGACCGGATTACATCGGCAAGATTCTCGGCGGCCATCGTTGCTCCACTCGCAGTATACAACGGCTGGTGAGCAGTGGCTCCCCAAAAATACGGTTTTCCAACTTTTTCTCTCAAGAGTCCTTAATGTTTCTGGGGCCGATTCATAGATTCCAAACCTGCAACGCACTTACGGTCCGGGCTCGTGACCTGTGCGCTGTGATCTCAGGCTCGATCATTTTCTTAGCGGCGGCAGTCCTGCCCTGGCAACGAACGCCTGGAATCTTGGATCTTCCCTTACGGCGGCAAACATCGGGTGTACGTTTAAGAGCAGGAGCGCGCCGGACCGCTCGGCAAAAGCCTTTTCGAGCCACGGCAGCATCGCGTCCACATCGCCCACGGAGGCGTACGCGGATGCGACCATGTAGGGCATCCCGAAATCCTGTTGCGCCTGACGCCCGATCCGGTCCGCCGTCCGCCGAGCTTCTGCTTTCCGGCCCGACGCCGCGTAGAGGTAAGCCAACGCCGACAGCTGGGCCGGATCGCCTTCGGGCTGGCGCTGGCCGAGGATCGCCGCGGCCTCGTCGAAACGGCCCTGTCCACTGAGGGCCCACGCCAGCCAGACGCGGGCAAGCGAAAACGACGGATCGAGTTCCAGCACGCGCCGGCTTTCCTTTGCCGCCTCATCCAGCCGGCCGGTGTAGATGTACATCTCGGCTCGATCCGCCATGATGATGGGCGATGCCGGGTCCAGCGTCTGGGCGTTTTTCAATTCCTGAATCGCGTCGTCGTTACGCCCGGCTACCAGGAGATTCATCGCGTGCCATTGATGAGCGGTCGCGTAGCTCGGGTTCAGACTCAGCGCGCGCTGGAATTCCTGCTCCGCGTCGGTCGGCTTCCAATCATAGTGCATGAGAATAAACGCGAGGGCGGTATGCGCTTCGGCGAGATCGCCATCGAGATCTATGGCCTTCAAAGCAGCGGCGCGCGCCTTCGCCATCGCCTCCGCACGCGGCATCACATGATTCGGATTCGATCCGAGCAGCGCGTAGGCATCGGCCAAGCCCGCATACGCCAGCGCATATCTGTTATCGATGTGCGTGGCCTGCTCGAATTCCGCGATCGCCTTCTGGTGCGTTTCCGGCGTTCTGCGGTCCCACAGATAACGTCCGCGGAGGTAGGCCTGCCAAGCTTCCGCGTTCCCGGTATAGCGCCGCATCACCCGCTCGCGCTCACTGGCGGTAAGATCCAACGCTAGACCGTTGGTCACTTGTCCCGCAATGGAATCCTCCAGCGTGAACAGGTCCTGAACGCGTTGATCGAACTGGCCGGTCCACAGCGAAGCTCCATCCGGCATGCGCAGCAAACGCACGGTGGCGCGGACCCGGTCTCCGTCGCGCTGGAGGTTGCCATCCAGCACTGCGTCCACGCCGAGCTGGCGGCCTGCTGTCACTGGGTCCGTAGCGGCGTCGCCGAATTTGCGGATCGCGCTGGTCGGCCGCACCGTGATCCGCGGCAAGGTGCTCAGCCGGTTAATTAAGACGTCCGCCAGTCCGAGGCCAAGATAGGGAGAGTCCGACGAAATCGAGTGGAACGGCAGGACCGCGAGTGACCGTATCGGAGTGTTCCCGGCTCGGGCCTTCTCCCGTCTGGCGCGCAGCGACACCATCGCCGGGATCAGAGCAGCCGATCCAATCAGCAACACGCTGGCCGCCCACCAGATCCACATCCGCGTCCGTCGAACGGCCGCTCCGGCAGCTCTTCCGGCGGTTCTAGTGACCATCGCCGACAAACGGTACCCGCGCCTGGGAACCGTTTCAATCCAATCCGCATTCAGCGCCTTGCGGAGTGTGAGGATGTTCTGCGCCAGAACCCCTTCTTCGACAAACGTACCGGGCCAGACAGTCTGGAGCAGTTCGTGTTTCGATACGACGCTGCCGTGGCGCCGCACTAAAGCGATGAGTGTATCGAGCGCTTTAGCCGTCAGGGCAACGGGCCGTCCGCGCTGGAACAGCATTTTCTCAGCAGCGTCCAGCCGGAAGCCTTCGAATTCGTAAACCTCTTCGTCTCTGAGACGTGGCTGTCCGCTTTGATCCCCGTTTGATGCATCTTTCATTGAGGATTGATCGCCTTCGCAGGACTTTCAACGCCCCAAGCATCATTCTGGATAAGCTGCCGATGCGCCCAAAAGTCCGAGGTTCATTCTATCAGCTATCGGCAGATTCGAGCGGCAGGAGGATATTCAAATGATGACAAAGACGGTTTTCATACTCGCAGGTGCCCTCGTGGCGCTTCCCGCGATGGGCGAGACCATCACATTTACTATCAGCGCCACTGGCAGCGGCACACTCGGTAGTACGTCGTTTACCGATCAAATCGTTACCTTCACCGAGGTAACGGATACTTCAGACATCACTAATCCCTGCTTAGGTAGCATTTACGATTATCCGTGCGCGCCGAACCAGGCTGGTAACACGGTCACGATAGGCGGTATAGCGGGTACTCAGACGATATCCGGCGATACGTATTTCTTCGACAACGCCATCAACCTCGTTGGGATCTCAGACGCATTCTTTCAAACCTATCTCTCCGCAGAAGGCACGGCGGACGGCGCCACCTACGGTATGACAACCGCCTTTGGGCCGGAATCGGCAGGCTACTACACCGTCGGGGCCTCGACTCTGGCTACTAGCGGCGGCACTCTGTCCCTCACGTCGTTCAGCGGCGACGCGACGTTTTCGGCCGTTCTAGGCTCATCAACCTCAGCCGTTCCGGAACCGGGTTCGCTCGGATTGGCGCTAGTCGCCGGAATTCCGCTCGCGGCAGGCCTGTTACGGCGGCGCAAACACTAGAAAGTTTCTCTGGTGACCGCCGCTGGTCGTACGGCATGCTGCTCCGCCCCCGTTGTTGGCGTAGAGCCTAGAGGCCGCCGATTTTGAGTGGCTCCCCAAAAATACGGTTTTCCAACTTTTTCTCTCAACATTTCTTAATGTTTCCGCGTTGCGACATGGATTCGAACTCCCCGACCCGCTGTGCCCAAGTCGGTTCGCAGCTGCTTCCAGAAGTCCCCTTTTTCAATTTATTTTGTTTCAGCAAGTTGTGAGCAGCTTGTTGAACCCTCTTGAGCTTTGTTGAACTCGGGGAATCTCGCATCCTCAAATTCATCTGCACCTGGAAATCTCCTCGCAATTTCTCTCAGGATCTATCCGGCTCAAAGCGGGGAATGGACGACGCATCCTGGCTGTGATCGCGTCAAGCTCTGGATTCGACTCCCTTTTTCTCGATGTTCGCTCGCGAAACCGGAGGATTACTACACGGATTCGGCGCTGATAGACTTTGTTCTGAAGATGGCCCATATCACGTGCCTCAGTCAACGAGCAACCATCTCATCGGTAGGAATTGCGTCACACTCTTTGGAGCCGATATGGGCGGAGATTTCCGACATCCTCAGGCTCGGAGGCTGTCGTACCAATTTCGTGTTCCATACCTACTCTGGGAGGACGAAAAATTCCGCCGACCTGGCGCAAAAGCGGAGCTGGAGCGCACGACAGTCATATCGTGCGGGTGTTCGGTGTTCCACTTGAGTCAATCAGCGCACCGAAAGAGCCCGTGGAACCTTCCCGTTTACCGCGCTGTGTCAATAGTCGCCATGCTACGAAAATCCGCGATTCCAACCTGAATGGCCGAGGCGGGCCGTGAACGGCGCCCACCGGATACCTGCGTGGTTGGCAAGATCTCAGTCCATGTTGCAAAGACGCGGCCAGCGAATGCGGCCAGTCCGGTGTACTCGCCGATGGAGCCCCCAATCGGATCAAACGAATGGTCACTCAGGAGATAGTTCTCAAAGCTACGTGCGCCATCAGTTGAGCGCCCCAAGACCACCTCTAGGGATCGGTTGGCCGGGTCGCGGCGACGATCAAAGAAGACCACGTTGACAGCGCCGGAGCTGGGATCGACAGCTAGCCATTGAAACAGTTGGTCGGAGGCGTTGTGAACAGGGTCAGTATTGACCCGAACCGGCGATCCCCAATTTCGCCCTCCATCTACAGAGGAGATACAAAAGATGTCGACGTCGCCATTGCGGTAGTCGGACCATGCGACATATAGCCGAGGACGTCCCCCTCGACCATCCGTCATCATGGCAATCTGCGGATAGCCATTTGCTTCTGCCGCATTCTGAACTACGAAGTGCGACGGCGCAGTGTTTACAATCAATCGATTCCGAGAAAAACTCTTGCCTCCGTCACGCGAGACAGCGTACACAATGTGGTTGGTGTCGCTGAAAACGACGTGGAGAGCTCCGTCGGGCGTAACGACTCCGTGGAAACCTTCCACGGTCCCGTTGTCGTCGCGCGGCATGCCTGGCTGATCGCTAATCCGCACCGGCGCTGACCATGTCAGCCCGCCGTCGGTGGAACGCGATAAGAGGATCAATGCTTCTTTTGTTCCATCCTGAGTCCAGCCGACGTAGAGATTGCCCGCAAAAGGGCTCGCCGCGTGATTGTCAGCTACAAGGTAGGGTTTGTCTTCGAACGGTATTCCACGTGCTTCGGCGTGCTCGATTACGGAAATCGGGTGGGGCCCCCATGTCGCGCCACCGTCGAGGGAACGAAGGATAAGAATCGCGTTCCGCTTGGGGTCGTGTCCCCAATACTTAAATGGCCCAGGGCCGTCATGCGCGATGAAGCACACGAACGCGTGTCCGCGATGATCGAAGGCGACGGAAGTGTCACCGGTAAACCGATAGTCGACCGGTGGGATCTCGGATGAAAGAGCCCAGTGAGCGCCTCCATCGCTGGAGTACGCTGCGCTCGTCTTCGCTTGGAACCCAACGAGCAAGTGCTGCACATTCGAAGGATCAATCGCGATCGAGGGAGTGTGAAAATCTCCCGGCTGCGGAGTCAAGCGAAGTACAACTCTATCCGGCACCGGCGCTAGCGTTCGCCTCGACTCTTGCGTGTATCCAGTGATGGGCAGTAGAAACAGTAAACCGCATATGCGGTTGCGAGTAGGCGATGTAAATGGGTGTATCTTCATCTAATTGCCTCGACTATTTGAGCAATTCACGCACCTCATGTAACAATTGGAAGCCGGCCGGTGCGACGCTTGAAAAAGCAACTTGTGGCGTAGCTCTTCGAGAATTTCTCGCCCCACCAAAGGACGACTAGGTACGTCGGGATTGATTGACCCAGTGGCCACGCAGTCCGGCCTTAAACGCTCAGTCAATCTGCCACCTTGCTTGAGCTGATTTCCAGCTTCCACCGATGATAGGCTTACGAACAGCGGTCACTTCTGTCAACACGGCTGGTCTGAGTGTTGCGCGGTGGCTTGACCCTGGATTCGACATAGGTATCTTGTTCTCACGCCGCCGACGGTCACAAACGAGGCCCGGCTGAACACTTTGGCAACTTGTCCCACAAATTCAATTTCCGGGCCGCCGGCGGGTGGCAGAACGATAAAGGATCCTAGATCGATTGGTCATCCACATCCTCCTAAATAACACTAGCTTGTCCGTATTTGTCGGAAGAACCAATCATTATTCAGCGCCGAATGCCAACAGAACGTTACCAGGAGTACCTTGGAGTACTCCATATCCGGAATTCGAAAAAACCATCCCTCCGGCAACTGTCACTCCGGGTCCACCAAGCCCGCCACCTTTTGCCACCACGCCGTTAACGGTCTGGAATGACTGCTTGGTGTTGAATTCCCATAAGATCTTGCCATCGCCAGTCGAATACGCACGCAACATTCCGTCCCGAGCTCCCGAGAAAACGGCGCCAGAAATAACGGTGGCAGCGGACTGCTGTTCTGCACTACATCCTCTTTCGCCATTGCAATTAGGTTTTGCCCCTAGCGTATGCCAGAACTCCTTGCCGGTGATGAGGTCTATCGCCGTGATTCCTCCTTCGTGACGTTCTAAAGGAAAATAGGCCGCTCGTTCGTCCACCGCTCCTCCAAATGCGACCCCTGGTTGATTTTCCCCTTGTCCCGGCCCGCGTGGTAATTGCATTGGCATTCTGCCCAGATCGGCTGTCCAGATAACTCGGCCCTCGTGAGCCGGATCGAGCGCGTTCACCAGGCCCGCTTCTCCGGTCGTGATCAGAATACGTCTGCCATCCGGCAACGGGTGCAAGATCGGAGACGCGGCCATATCGACATCAAAATAGGCATTGTTTTGAAGATCGCGATCTGGACAATGGTCGGTGCGTGCACGATCATCCCTGCCGCAACCGATAACCCAAGCATCTTGAGCAACCACCTGGTGCCACCAAAGAATTCGGCCACTCCTGAGGTCAAGAGCCATCACGGAATCAGTTGTTGGGGCGGCCGGCGAAGTATATGCATTCCCTGTGCCGAAATACACCTCACCTCGTTCGGTATCTACTGTCGGAGTATTCCAAACAGCACCACCAGCCGGGCCCCACAGTTGGACACCACTTGCCGATTTTCTTGCTGGCTTAGGCTCGTCCTGGATGGTGTACGTCTTCCAGATCTGGTTTCCGCTGCTTGCCTCCAGAGCTACGACGCTTCCGCGGAAGGTACAGCATTCGTAGTGACTGTCATTACCCGACAGCTCTTCTAAAGAAGACACTGGAACTAAAAGACGATTGCTTTCGAGAACCAACCCGCCCGTGATGCGTGCCTGTGGGTGTCGTTCGACCTGGGCCTTCCATAAAAGCCTTCCGGTATCAGCATCCACAGCATAGACGTTTGCGCGAACGTCGCCAAAGTATGCAATGCGCCGCACATTGGCCATGCCTCGTGCTGGTCCATTTCCAACGATGATCGGTGTGCGAACCCCAGCCGAGGCCGGAAACGACCAATAAATGCAGCCGGTGTCTGCTGCGAGCGAATAAACATATCCAGCATCGCTGCTCGTAAAGACGTGACCATCTACAACGGTGGGTTGCGCATAGGCTGACGTCGCGCCGGGGAACCCAAATGCCCATTTCAGTTTGAGCCGTGGAATTTGGTCGGCCGTTATACCTGCCGCACCGCCAGACTGGAACCGCGCGTTGCTATGATCGGGGCTCCAGCCGTTCCACATCGCGCGCCCAGACAGTTCACCAAGGGGTGTGGTCACAGAACACTGGTTCTTCATGCTGGAGGCGTCCCCTTTAGCGGAGCTGCCTAGCGGGCGGAGCGTAACGTATTCGGCAATGCCACGCTTCTGTTCGTCGGTCAATCCTTCTGCCTGCGACTTCATCACGCCATTCGTAATCGCCTCCAGTACTCGCTCCGGAGTAAACTCACGTAATGTATCTCGGGTTGGTGCCCGAGAACCGGTGGCCCCGGACGAATGACAGACCGCACACTTCTCCTCGTACAGCATCTGACCTCTGAGCATCTGAGCACGGGCTAACGAACATGTAAGCAATAAAAGCATCACAACCCAAGCGCCTACTGAGACTAAGCACTTGGAAGAGCTGATATTCGCATTCACGAAGGATTCCTCCTTATTTTTGACGTCTGCGATTAGCTGGCCCCGGTTAGGACACATCTAACCGAGTCGACCTGTTTTCCACCCATTAGTTTTTCTCTTTTTCTCTTCTCTATGGAACTGGCCATCTCAATCAATACCTCGTAACCAGCGCTGCGTAGTCGAAGATCAAATTGTCCGGGCGCCTGATGCCTCTCAAAGAACTTGCTAAGAACGATCTTCGAGCTACCTCCCGACGAGGACTCGGGGGTTTGCAGTTTCGTCGCGTAGCCAAATCCAGCCTGCTGCGCACGGCATCGGCCTTCGTTTGCCTGAAGCGATTGGTCACTAACGCCGGTTCGGAGCGCCCTCACTTTTCACCTCTCCTTTTTTACTTTTTCCTCTTGATGCTCTTCCTCCGCGCGCGCACCGCGCAGAATGTTAAGGAGCGCGCGATTGCCTTCATGACATGCGTATTCGTAAACCGGTCCGGGTGTCGCCACAAAAGGAAGCTCTCCGGTCCAAGGCGAGAGGAATGTGGCCGGATCGTCGATCGTGAAGTTGTAGAGAATCGTATTTGCATCCACGCGAGTGAAGCGCTCGGTCACGTGCAGATTCTGATCCGAACCGTCAAGGCTGGCCTTGTCGGTGAAGTTGGTAGTGTCTACCACCAATGTGGCGCCCTCCCAATGGCCTCGCGAGTCGCCCATCCATTGCCGGATATTTGGAGGAAGATGCGGTTTGCCGTCCAATGGAATGATTCGGACATCGTGCATCATTTCAATGAGGATCATCACGTAGGTCGACGTTTGGACAATTTGATAAGTGCTGTTGTAAGGCGCTGGTAGCATGGGCGGCTCCGCGGCCCAGAGCAAGCAGCGTTCTGCGAGTGATCGATCCTGTGCCCGGTCAGCGGGATGTTTCTTGGCATAATCATTAGCATCGGCGATACGTCTCCAGGCCTCAGGCGTGAACGGAGGCAGGTGCCCATCGGGCGGATCGACGATGATTGATGTTCGGATGCTGCCGCCGATGCGAGCGAGCGCTGATCCGCGATCGAAGAAGAGTTCGTTATACGCGCGGCCGACATCGACTTCAGCAGGGCCGTCGCGCCGGTCACTGCTGCGATCCTTTTTAATAAAGCCTTCAAATTTGGCAGCCTCGTCCTCGGTCAACGTCGTACTCTTCCCTAAGCCGATTGGGCGCTCCAACACAGTCATGGTCGAGTTGGTCCAGATTCCCTGCAAATCAGAATGTCCATCAGAAGTACGCAGTTGTGCCTGGCCATACGCGGTACCCAACTGCTGAATCGTGAGCGCTGCAAGTACAAACATCAGCCACTTTCGACTCGTCGCACTGATGCTGCCAAACGTAAGATGCATTATGTTCTTCCGTGCTTCTCTAGAGGCTTCGAACAAAACGGCCCAGCTAAGGCAGTGCGAACGCCAGGATGTTCGAGCCTATGGCGACGGCCACATACTGCTTCCCTCCGGCCATGTAAGTCATGGGCGAGGCGCGGAACGCCGTGTTGGCATGAAAGTGCCACAGCGGCTTCCCGTTTTTCGCATCGACCGCGGCGAAGGCGCCGCTGTCATCGCCCAAGAATAGGACACCCCCGGCCGTCGACAGCACACCACCCGCGCTACTGCCGGAGCCGACTTGCGGAACTTCCCAGGCGATTCTGCCGGTCTTGACATCGATCGCGCGCAGGAACTTTTGCCCGGTTTCGCCTGGCACCCGGCGCGCGCCGCCGCCGTAAAACGATTGGCCCGGCTCCCACCACGCCGACGACTTCATGTAAATGTTGCAGGCTTCTAACGCCATCACGTAGAACAAGCCGGTCGCTGGATTGAACGCCGTCGACATCCAGTTCGTCGCGCCGCCCATGGATGGACAGGTCTCGGTTCCTTGCGGCGTCGGCTCCTGACCGGGCAAAAGCTTGGGACGGCCGTCGGGTCCGATCCCGCTCGCCCAATTCAGCTTCTTCACGAAGGGTTCGCCCAGCAGAAATTCGCCTGTCACGCGATCAAGTACATAAAAGAACCCGTTCCGGTTGGCCTGCACGAGCAGCTTTCCCTGCCGCCCGCGAAACTCCGTGTCAATGAGCATCGGCGTTTCCGTGGCATCCCAATCATGCAGGTCGTGCGGGCTGAATTGAAAATACCAGCGCAGCTTCCCGGTCTCCGACTCCAGCGCCAAAACCGAACTCGAGTACAGGTTGTCTCCTTTGCGCTCATCGCCGTTGAAATCCGGGCAAGGATTGCCGGTAGGCCAGTAAATCAAGTTGGTGCTCGGATCGTACGTGCCCGTCAGCCAGGAATCCACGCAGCCGTGCTCAATCGCTCTTCCCACCCAGGTCTCCGACAACGGTTCACCGGGCGCCGGCATGTTCCAAAAGCGCCAGGCATGCTCGCCGGTAGAGGCCTTGTAAGCATCCACGAAGCCACGCGCGCCCTCA
This sequence comes from Terriglobia bacterium, assembly GCA_963768095.1. Lineage (GTDB taxonomy): Bacteria > Acidobacteriota > Terriglobia > Bryobacterales > Bryobacteraceae > Palsa-89. The sequence goes on from CAVYGT010000002.1 coordinate 600,081, forward strand.
TCGCCCCCGGACGTCCCTGAGATGACCAGGTCCTTCACCACCAATGGGGCCGACGTGGCGCCATAGTGCTTTCGATAATCGGCCATCTCGACATCCCAGAGAAGCTGGCCGGTAAAGCGGTTGAGCGCGATCAAATGCGCGTGGTCGGTAACCATGAAAACCCGGTCTCCCAACACAGCGACACCGCGATTGATGGCCGTGCCGGCATCGCCGATCACGCCCTTGGTCAGCGGTCGCGAATAATGCCAGATCTGCCGGCCGCTGGCCGCGTCCAGCGCATACGCTTCATTTGCCATGGTCACGTACATCGTGCCGTCCACGACCACAGGTGTTACTTCCAACCTCCGGCTGCCGGGAATATTGAACATCCACCGGGCTCCCAGTTGCGCGATATTCGACGCATTGATCTGGTTCAACGGGCTGTGGCGATTCCCACTGAGGTGTCCGTTATAGGTGGGCCAATCTCCGGGCTTCGGATCCGCGATTGCGGAAAACGCCGGCTCGCCTCGCGGGGCCTCCCGCCCAGCCAGAACCGCGTCTGGCGATTTGTCGGTCGCCAGACGGCTCAAGTACGCTACCAGGTCGCGTCGTTCCTGGTCGGTCGCGTTTACCGGAGGCATCAACGGTTTGGTCTCGGGCGTCTCTTCTGAAATCTCATCTCGAGATAAAAAGCGCAGCGTTCCGTCCAAGCCGAACAACTGCAGTTCGTAATTGCTTTCGTTCTTGACCAGCCCGCGAATGCTTTGGCCGGAACGGAGACGAACTGAAACGAATTTGTATCCGGCAACGGGCAGCGCTTTGGGGTCGCGCAGCGCAGCCTCAATCTGACCGAGCCTCGCCTCGCGGCCCAGGTTGGACAAGTCAGGTCCTAGAAATCCGCCGCGGCCCGCGACCATGTGGCACGCGGTGCAATTGCCTTTGCCAAAGAAATAGGTCTCGCCGGCCTGAGCGTCGCCATCCGCGGGATGCGCGGCGGCGGGCGCGCGCAAGCCTTCTACATAGGTGACCAATGGATCGAGTTCCGCCGGCGGCAGAGAAAACGGCGGCATGCCGGATTCCGGAACGCCTGCGGTGATGATGTTGCGAATGCTGCGGCTGGCGGCCGGACCTGTGCGCCGGACGTCCAGGATACTTGGGCCGAATTCGCCGCCCGCGCCGTCAGCGCCGTGACAACTAGCGCAACGGGCGGCGAACTGTCTTCGACCCACGTCGATTTGCTGACCGATTGCGGACGCCGAGCACAATAGCGCCACGGCGAGGAGCACGAAATCCCGCTTCATGCAAAGTAGCTGGGCTTATCGCGAAGCAGCGCCGCTACGGCCCATGATGGGCCACACGTCGACAATTCGGTCACCCTGGGCAACGTAGTAGCGGTCATAGTAATTCGTGCTGTCATCCAGCACGGTACAGAAAATCTCCACGCGATCGCCAAGCTTCAGATCCTTGTCGGCATCTTTCCATCTCAGCCCGCCGTACTCGGCGCCCTGCGGGGCGACTTCGAGCCAGGGCATTCCCTTCACGGTGTCCGTCTTCCTCACGCCGGCCTTGTTACCGTAGTCGATCCCGACCTGGTTGGGATGAAGCTTCTCATCAACGGTCGTAAGAATCGACATAGCAAAAGCAAAATCGGTATATGTTGGCTCGCCGGATTTGCTGCCGATGGGGGCGTAGCGCATGTCCATAAACACATATGATCCGACCTCGAGCTCAGTAAGGCCAACCTCGTGATCGATATTGTAGGTTCCGGTGGAGCCGCCGGTGAAGACATTAACCGGCAAACCGGACTTCTTGCATAAGTCAACCGTCTCACGCGGGCCGGACATATCTTTGCGTGAACGCTCGCGACGTGCCTCAAATCCACGGGTATGCGCGGCGACGCCGGCATAGGCCATGACTCCCTGGAACTGCATGTGCTTGGAAGATGCGATCTTTTGAGCCAGTTCCAGTGCGGGCTGGCCATTCTCAATTCCCTGCCGGGCGAGCGCGGCATCAACGGAAACCAGGACTTTGAGCTTCGCATTCTCGGCTTCCGCGGCTTGTTCCAACCAATCGAACACCATCGGAGCATCGATCACAAAGCTGAAGGTCGGGTCCTTCTTCGACAATGCGACGGCGCGTTCGATGTTATTACGGCTAGCCGGCTGCTTCGTCCACATAACGTTTCGCAGGCCCGCGTTGGACATTAACTCCGCCTCGGCGATGGTGGCGCAGGTGAGCCCAATCGCGCCATGACTCAGCTGGATCCTGGCGACGTCGACGCTCTTATGAATCTTTACGTGTGGCCGGATCGCGATTCCGTTCGCCTTGGTTGTATCGGCCATGAGCTTCACATTTTTGTCGAAGAGATCCTTGTCGACAACCATGCAGGGTGTGGGCAGAACATCCTTGGTGATATCGCGAAAGTCTCGGCGCGCGATACGAGATTCAAAGTCTGTGTATGGCATTCCGGACGAACCTGTTCTGGCAGCTCGCCCTTTAACGGCCACGGCGGCGCCCAGTGCAGCGGCGCCCAAGAAACCACGTCGTGATGTCATGAAATCCTCCTTCAGAAAGTTGTTTCACCTAGGGAGCAGCGGCCACATCGTTTGACGAAGGGCCGATTCTACCTAAAAAACCGCTAACGGATTTATTGGCGCGCCCGTGCCGCCTCGCACCACCAAAGGAGCCGCGGTAAACAGAAAGACCCAGCGCTTGCGCTCAGCCGCTGCTTTGCCGACCGCCTCCAAATCACATTCGTCGAACAGAGGCATGCCCATCGCCACTAACGTCAACAAGTGCATCGGTATCGAGACGCCGTCGATTCGCGATGGCGCCACTTCGGGATCCGCATCTCCACCCAGTATCGCGACTCCGCGATCATGGAGCCACTTGGCGCAAGAGGCGTGCAAGCCGGCGAAAGTGGTCCCAGGACCCTTGGCGGCGCGCATCGCCCAGCGCCCTGAACGCACGAATACGGCGTCACCGGCCGAGACCGTCACACCGGTTTGCTTCTCCCACTCGGCCAGATCTTCCGGATAAATCGGCGTGCCGGGTTCGAGATAGTCCACTCCTTTCATTCGCGCGATGTCGATCAGGACGCCGCGCGTTACGATTCCATCTTTGAGAGCGAAGACAGAGTCTTGCGGGCAACCCTGCGCGTTGATGCTGTCCGCCGGAAAGCCGTTGTAAAGCTTTCCCTGGTAACTCGCGTGGCACAACGCATCCAGATGTGTAAGTCCCATTCCATGAAAGGACACGTTGTAGTTGTCCATGTGGAACCCGCCATGCGTCGGCAGCATGGTATGAACCAGCGGTTCGGAATTGTCGACGGCCTTCTCGGTCAGCATCTCATGCGCCATGGAAACCGCAACACCATCTTTTACCAGCGCGGCCGCTTCCCGTCGCTTGGCGGGCGAGATGAGATTCAACGTGCCCAGCTGATCGTCTTTACCCCAGCGTCCCCAGTTAGAGAGCTCCGTCATCCACCGGTCCACGTCCGCTTTCGTCATCTGGTGGTTGGATTCCGCGGGCAGCCAGGACGCGACCACGAGTATTGCGGCCATGCGTATTAGAATCGATGAACCCGACACCATTCTATTGCTCCAGGCTGAACGCGATCACACTGCTGCCGGCGGACACGACGATGTACTGCTTACCCTCGCTCATATAACTGATTGGATTCGCCCAGATCGCGCCGCCCGTTTGAATGCGCCAGAGCAGCTGGCCGCTGATGGCGTCGAGCGCAAAGAAATCGCCTTCCATAGTGCCGGAGAAAACCAGATTGCCGGCCGTTGATAGTACACCGCACCAAGGCGGCGTGTGAACCCGAAATTCCCAACGCGTTTCTCCGGTTTTCCAGTCGAGAGCTCGTAGCGCTCCCCAGGGCTCCTCGCCGGGAATCGGCAAGCGGTGTCCCCCCATAAACAACCTTCCGGGATTGTACGTGGGCTTCTCTCGAGTGAGGCGCTGTATAGCGCCCTTCTCTCGAACGTTTTGATAAAAGAGACCAGTTTTCAAATCAAGCGAAGGACTGAACCAGTTGGCGGTGCCATCGTCGTCCGGATATACCAGCGCTCCTGCCGCCGTGGGCACCGCTTCCGGATTCCAGGTCGGCCGGCCCTTGTCGTCCAGCCCTTTCGCCCAAGTCTGCCGCGCAAATTGTTTCCCAACCAGAAACTCGCCCGTGAGCCGGTCCAGAACATAATAAAAGCCGTTCCGGTTCGCGAACAGGACTAACTTGCGCGCCCGGCCGCGGAATTCGGCATCCAGCAGCACTGGGACTTGATTGGCGTCCATGTCCAGGACGTCATGGGGAGTGAATTGAAAATACCACTTCAATTTCCCCGTGTCCGCGTCCAGTGCAACAATCGAATCTGAGTAGAGATTGTCGCCTTGGCGATCATCCCCGACGTAATCGGGGCTAGGATTTCCAGTGCCCCAATATGTCAAGTCAGCCTCCGGATCGTAAGATCCAGTAACCCAGGTCGTCGCGCCTCCGATTTTCCAGCTATCGCCGGACCAGGTCTCGTTTCCAGGCTCACCCGGTCCTGGGACAGTCCAGAAACGCCAGGCCCGCTTGCCGGTTTTGGCGTCGTAAGCATCCACGAAGCCCCGGACACCGTATTCGGCTCCCGCAACTCCGACGATAATCTTGTCTTTGACGGCCAGTGGAGCTGCGGTGACCGAATAGGCCTGCTTGTAGTCGGCCACCTCGACATCCCAGCGGACCCGCCCGCTGTGCATATCCAGCGCGACTAGATGTCCATCCACGGTTCCCACGAAGAGCTGATCATCCAGTGCTGCTAATCCGCGATTCACTTGGCCGCAGCAAACGATGACACCTTTCGGCAGCGATCGCCGATAGGTCCAAATCGGCCGTCCGGTACGAAGATCCAGCGCCGTTACATCGCTGGGCGGCTCCGTGATGTACATGACCCCGTCGAAAACCAACGGTTCGGTTTCAAAGTGGTGAGACACCTTGATCTGATACATCCAGGCGACTTTCAGGCCTGAAATGTTCGACGTATTGATTCGGTCTAACGCCGAATAACTATGTGACTGGTAGCCTCCGGCGAAGCTCAGCCAGTTACCGGGCTCGGAGTCTGCACTAAGAATGCGCTGGTATGGTACTTGACCAAACAATAGCGCCGAGTAAGTGACTAAAATTAGCCAGAGCCTCATAAATTACTCTTGAGTGATTCCAAATAGGCGATTAGATTATTCAATTCGTCCTGGGTCAACGTCTGGCTGTAACTTGGCATGGGCGAACGATTCGGTTCTTTCACCAGCTCGGTCAATTCAGTTTTCCAGAAGGAGTGGACTTGATTCGAAAGATCGCGGATTTGGATGGAGAAGGAGTCCTCGTTGACGCGGACTCCGGCCAGCTTCTGACCGTCCTTCGTAGCTAACTTCACCTGAAGAAAATCGCGAGGAACAGATGCTTCCGGAGTTACCAATGAAGCGCGAATGAAGCCTTCATCCAACCTGGCGCCGGCATTGCTCAGATCCGGCCCAATCGCGGCGCCATGTCCGTCGATGGTGTGACAGCGCGCACAGCCGCCTTTTTCGCGGTAGACTTGTTCGCCCAACTTCGCGTCACCGCTCGACTTCGATTGCTGCACATGACCGAGCGTTCGTACATAGGCCACCAACTGCCAGATCTGGGCGGCCAGAAGTTTGCTCGGCGGCATCTGGGTTCCGGGTATGCCGTCGTGAATGACTTGAAAGAGCGCTTGATCGGTGGGCGCGCGGCGGATACTAGGCACGGCCAGAGTGGGGCCGATTGCCCCCTCGCCTTTCGGTCCATGACAGTACGAACATTCAGTTGCATACGTTCGTTGACCTTGTGCCAAATCCGCCGCAGTCACCTTCGGTTGCGGCCCAGATTCCGCACTCTGGCCCAACATCGGCGAGCAGGCCACAATAAGGCTCGCCAGCAATTTCATGCTATTCGCGCTTTCACGGTAGCATCGTCAAGCGGCTCAAAAATCCAGCCGGAGCGAAAGTTGCCCCACTCGGTTTCCACCGTTCTCCGAGGATTGAACGGTTTGCGTCACACCGAAGGTGCTGGGCGACGAAACGTTCAGCGTTGGTTGCAAAAAGTTCGGGTGGTTCAGGACATTTGTGTAGGTAGCCTCAAATCGCATCCTGAGCCGTTCCCATACACCGAAATTCTTAGACAAGCCAGCCGATAATGTGTTGGTCGGAGGCCCAATGCAATTCCCCACACCCTCGCTTCCGGTGCGGCCGGCGCCCTTGGGCGTCGGGATGAAGGCGCTTATATTGTTCCAGCCGTTCGGAGTCGGATTCGCAAGATTGCAGTCTCCGATCTGGTCGGGCCTGACCGTTGCGGATCGCGCAACTTCGTTGAGGTTGGAAGCGCTTAGTGCCCGGTTGCTTTCATAGGCTGTTGTGAAAGGCCCGGTCTCGTCCAGCAGAATCGCACTGAGCTGCCATCCGCCCAGGGCTCCATTAACAAAACGGTTGGCGTTGGAAAGGAACGGCCGGCCGTGCCCGAACGGGAGCTGATAGAGCCCGGTGAACAGGAAACGCTGGCGCCGGGGTCCCGGGTCATTGCCCCGATCGTTCCTGAGGTTAAATCTATCGTCGACCCGGCCATTACCTGATTCGCTTCCGAATCCTGACGGCATGTCCCCCGAATCGGACAGGTCCTTCGCCAGATCGTAAGTGCCCTGCAGATAGAAACCTTCAGCCAGGCGGTGCGAGACTTGAAGTTCCAGACCTTGATAGTTCGAGAATGCGCCGTTCACGAAAGAACCGATCCTTCCAAACTGAGGAAAGGGTTTAACGCATGGTCCGCTTACACTGGCATGACATTGATTCAAGTCTACGCCCAGCGGCAGGCGATAGCTGTTTTCGCCAATGTAGCTGCCGCGAGCGGTCCAGGAGTTTAAGAATTCCCGCTCGATGGTTACATTCCACTGGGCCGACTGCGGATCGCGATAGTATCTGTCCTGGCCCTCGTTGAAGAAAAAGGTGCCAACCACGGCGGGGCTCGGGGCGCCGTTACCGAAGCCGACCTGAGGGAGCCTGAAGGCCGGCTGTCCGTTAGAGAACGAATTCACATAAAAAGGCGAATTGACATACGCGGTTCCCGTCATCATATAAGCTTCCCAGCCGAGACTCGGAACCGTGAAAAGCCCCAGGCCAGCGCGGAAGACGGTCTTGTCATTGCCAAAAGGCCGCCAGGCGACTCCAGCGCGCGGGTCAAAATCTTTCCAGTACGTTTCGCGCAGCCACTCGGGATAATGGGCTTGGCTGGCGGTCAACACAGGCGTGCAGGGGAACGCGGGATTCGGAAGCGGGGTAACAGAGCAGGCGTTGATCGAGTACAAGTACGGCGCGGGGGGAGGAAGCACTTTCGCGGCAATATCGGGGATGATCACGCTGCCGGTGGTGGGATCGAAATTCCCGATGTTCCCGTTCTTCTCCGAGAAGGGCGGCATTAATTCCCAACGCATGCCAAAGCTCACTGTGATACTTCGCGAGACGTGCCATTCGTCCTGCGCAAAGACCGCGAAGTGCTTTGATTTTTGCTCCAGAAACGGTCCGGTCACGAAAATCTGATCGCTGGTCGGCAAACCGAGCAGTAAGTCCGCGAATGCGTTACCACTGAAACCGCCGAGGAAGGTGAATGAACCAAAACCGTCCGATGCACCGAAATCGTCGACCCGATCGTATTGGACCTTTCTAAAGTCGAAGCCAAACTTCATGCTGTGCTTTCCTTTTATCCATGAGAGGTTGTCTCCGAATTGCATCACTTTGGAGTTCACAGGGCCCAGCGTGTCGTGGCCTACGTTCGTAAATCCGGTTCCGCTGCTGAAGTCGAATCCCGGGAAAGCCCCCACCGTCCCCTGGCGTGACAAATAGGACTGATCGAGCCCAGTCAAGCCGAGGTCGTTGACCACTTGCACGCCCTGGTACGGAAATGTGGAGTTTACATTCAGCAGGCTCAATCCAAACCGAAACTCGTTTACCAAATTGCCGCTGATGGTATAGCTATCGGAGATAACGAGATTCTTGTCCGTTTCGTTATTGGTGGTCGGCGGCAACAATTGTTCGGTTGCAGGGCCGCCAAACCCGCTGCCCGTCAGCGACTGAGTGGGAAGATTCTTCCAAGTCCACCGCCCGAAGAGCAGATTCTTAGATCCGATGTATTGATCGACCCGGATATCATATCCGTTCGTTAGATTTTGGAGCGGCAGCAGAAACCTCTGGTTGCCGGTGATCGAGCCCGAATTGAAATTGGGCAATCCAATGTACTTAGAGAACAGCTTTTGCGCGACGGGATTCAAGCAGTCAACCTGAGCCGCACTGGCGCAAGCAGGAATGGTGTTATTCGGATACGGCGCGCCCGTGTATGGATCTATTACCTTCGGGCCCGGCAAACCATTGAGATTGCCTGCAATCATAGCAGCGGTTGGAACCGTGTTGATAACTAGCTGCGAGGCGGGCCGGCGGTTCTCTTCAGAGTCAACGAAGAAGAACGTCCGGTTGCGTCCGTTGTAAAGCTTAGGGATTACAACGGGGCCGCTCAAACTGCCTCCAAACGTATTCCACACCTTGTGCTGCTTGTTGGGCGAACCATAAGTAATTGCATCCAGGGCGGCATTCTGCAAATATTCGAACGCGCTTCCGTGCAGGACGTTTCCGCCACTCTTGGTAGTGACAGTGACGTCGCCGGTAGTGGCGAACTCGGCATTATTATTTATGGCCGAGACCTTGAACTCAGCCAGCATTTCAGTAGACGGAAACATGTTGCTAGCCGGCGTGTTCGTAGCAATATTGACGCTGGATGTTCCATCCGCGGTGTAGTCGACCTGATAGGGCTGGGAACCGGTAAGAGCGATATTTCCGTTCTTATCCTGCTGGACGTTGGCGGAGGCGACAATAGCGCCTAGCGGGCTAGTGGAGGCACCGCGGTAATTCGCCGGCAGTTGCGTCACCTCCTGATTCGTCATCGTGTTCACAATCGTCGCGTTCTCGGTGTTAACTGTTGCAGCCGCCGCGCTCACCTCGACGGTCTGCTGCACTGAGGCCAGTGCCATGCTCAGATCAACGCGTCTCTCTTGGCGCGCATCCAGGGCAATTTCGTTCACCTTGGCGTTCGCAAATCCTGGCTTGACGACCGAAATCGAATAGCGCCCGGCCGGCACATTCAGCAATTGATACTGCCCATTGCTGTTCGTAGTCGCGCTGCGAACCGTGTTTTCATCCAGATTCGTGATGGTGATGACGGCACCGGAAATGACGCTGCCGGATTGGTCCTGCACAGTGCCGACAAAGGTGCCGAATGTAGACTGCGCGAGCGCGGATACACCAGCGCACAGGATCACCAGAAGAAGCGCCAGGATTCTCTTTTTGACTAGCTCTTGTGAAAGCGACATCATATCTCCCTTGCCATCTAAAGCGGATGGGTAAACCTAGCCTCTTTCCTTGTTCGGGTCCCATCCAGATCTAAAAAACGAGGCCCTCGAAACCGGCTGGCTCAACGATCTTCAGTTGGGCAGTTGGCCGGTATCAGATTAAGGATATGCAACATGGCTCCCCAAGTACGCACCGCACACCGGTTCTTCGGACAATACGCTCCTTGAGCCGCCGAATCAACTGAAATTAAAGGTCTTGATCAGGCTTGTCAGCTAATGTCCGGGAATGACCGTTGGGGCGTGCGCCGTACAAAAGTCCTTCCTCCGAGATCGATCTGGTCTATAATGTCTCTAATCCACTACGGGATGGTAACGACCCTGTGAGCGCCTCGACTCAACCAAAGCTCATAGACTCTCAGGACCGCTTGGATGGCTGGAAAGATATCGCCACATACCTCGGCCGTAACGAGCGCACCGTCCGCCGCTGGGAGGAGCGCGAAGGACTTCCGGTCCACCGCCATGCTCACGACAAGAGGAGCTCGGTTTACGCCTACCGATTAGAATTGGAGCGTTGGCGGTCTTCGCGCGCACCGGAGAGCGAAGAAGCGAAGGAACCGTCGGTCGAAGCGGCCCCGCCCGGGAACGAACCGCTCCAACAATCAATAGCGAGCAAGTCTATCTCGAAGTTACGGCTTACGGGAACATTCATCGCGGTGTTGATAATAGCCGGTTTAGGCGCTTGGCTCATGGGGCGGCCTGGGAGAAGAGCTTCACCAGCCAACCAAAACCGAACTAGCCCTGAAGCGATGGTCGCCTACCAAACCGGCTTGTACGAATTCAATCGGGGCGCATTTCAATCAGCCCTATCGTTCGCTCGAGAAGCGGTACGTCTTGACCCAGCGCTGGCGGCAGCTCATGAACTCGTGGGAATGACCTTGGAACAAGAGGCGGATTTTGGACTTGAAACATATTCCAAGATTCTTCCGGAAGCTCGCGCAGCACTTCGACGCGCCATTGATTTGGATCCTAAGCGCGGCAAGTCTTTGACATGGCTCGGCGAGACTTATTTTTTTGGCGAACACGACTGGGCGCGTGCCGAAGACAATATGAAGCGTGGCTTTGCACTCGATCCGAGTACGGGCAATAACTATGGAGCGCTACTGGCCGCTGAAGGACGATTCGATGAAGCGATCGAGGCCGGCAACACAGCTCTTCGAAGCGATCCCGCAAATCCCATCCTGATCGCCGATGTCGCCCGGCTCTATCAGTTCGCACGGCGCTACGACCAGTCCATTCCGTTGTTTCGCAAAGCCGTTCAGCTCGGCCCTACCATCGCATATCCACACCAGTGGCTAGCCATCAATTTGTTTCTAGCCGGTCAACAGGACGAAGCTTTTGAGACTTGGCTCTCCACCGTTTCCGTGCAAGGCCGTCCGGATCTCGAGAACGGATTTCGCAAGGGGTATCGAAGCGGTGCGTGGCCAGCCGTTTGGACGAGCTACATCGAGAATGCTCCGAACATTGCGAAGCCAAGCACGGCGTTCAAGACCTGGTCCCTCATTTCCCTGGATCGGAAGGCAGAAGCAATGGATGTGTTGGAATCGCTCGAAAAGAACGAGAGCGGGTTTATGGTTCGACTTGAGGATCCGATGTTCGATCCGATTCGTGGTGAGTCCCGGTTCAAGGCATTGCTGAAGCGTGTGGGGTACCCAGAGCCCATGTGGCGCTAGAGTTTCCCAGAACCGTGCTTTACTGAGACGAACTAACGGGGGAGGGCGCCGTCTTCGGTATGTTCTCGCCACGATGGCAGGTAAAGCAAGTGACGCGCGGCTTGCCCTCCGGGAAGCTTTTGTTAATCTCGCTCACCATGCCCATCATCTTTCGCGCGACTTCCTTGTGGGGGTTCTCGTCGCTCGATCGGTCCTGCGCGTGACAGAAGTTGCACTGAACTCCCAATCCGGCAGTAAACGACGCCATGGTGGGCCGGATTGCTGAGGCATCTTTTAAGACCTTGAGATTCTTCGCAGACGCTGCCACCGCTTCCTTTGCCCCTAGCTTGATAAGCAGCGCTCGGGTATTCTTCCGGTCGCGGACTCCGTAAGCGCCACTGGCGCCCAGCAGTTCGGCATTTGTCAGCGCCAATGGGGTTTGGCCGCGCCCGTTCACGGCGTTGAGCTTGGCGCCTTTGTCGATCAACAACAGGCTAATCTCGGTGTACCCTTCACTAGCCGCGCCATGGAGCGCTGTTTCGCCGCCCTGGTTCACGGCGTTCACATCGGCGCCCCGGTCGACGGCGATCTTTACCGCGTCCAAAGCGCGTTGGTCATCCGGAAGGGGCACCATAGCGAAAGCCATACCGCGCCGGGTCTCTCCAACCTTCCAACCGATTCCGGCAGCCGCCATCAGCGGTGTTGTGCCATCCTTAGCCGGAATCGAGGCATCTGCTCCGGACGCTGCCAGCGCTCGCATGATCTCCGGCTCGACGTACTTCGCCGCCAGGAAAAAGGGAGTTGCACCCAGCAGCGAATTAGGAAGAACAAACTCTTGAGCGGAGCGCGTGACGGGAGTGCCCTTGGTAATTCGAACGTTGGGGGACGCAGCGTGTGCCAGCAGAGCCTTCACCAGATCCAGATCGCCGCGGAGCACGGCGGCGTGGAGAGCCGTGTAACCATCGCCGGCAGCGTTGGGGCCGGCATCCTTGTCCAGAAGAAATTGCGCGACTTTGCCATTCCCACTGTATGCCGCCACTACCAGCACGCTGTTACCATCGGGCGCGGTATCGTTGACGTTGGCGCCTGCTGCGACCAGCATTTTTGCGGACTCCAGATCGCCGGAGCGCGCCGCGAACAACAGTGGCGTGCTGCCTCCCTTTTCAACCTCCTCGGCGTCGTTGCAGCGGGCATTGATTCCGGGCGGTGGCGGGCAAACCAGTCTCGCGCCTGTCTCCTCGCGCACAATCAACTGGCGCGTGATGCGAGTGCGCGCGTGAACGTCTGCACCGTGCGCAATCAAGAGGCGTACAACCTCCGGATGGCGCTCGGCGACGGCCCACATTAATGCGGTCTGATCCTGAAGATTCTCCTTCGCGTTGACGTTGGCTCCATGCGCCAGCAGTGCTTTCACTGCCCCGGCGCTGCCCGAACGTGAACAGGTCATCAGCGGTGTCTCTCCGCTGGGCGAAGCCAGACTTGCGTTTGCTTCAGCCGACAGCAGTTTCTCTACCATCGCGGCGCTTCCGTTGACGCAGGCTAATGACAGCGGCGTCACGCCAAGTGCGTTGGCCGCGTCTGTTTTTGCGCCGGCTCGAACGAGCAGGTCCGCGGCTTCCAACGCGTCCCAGTGAGCGGCCCAATGCAGCGCTGTCGCGCCATCCTCCTGAGCCGCGTTCACATCCGCGTGGTGCGCGAGCAGCTCTCGAATTGCCTGCAGGTCCTGGCGCTTGGCTGCATTCGCCAGGCGCGTATCGGGGGGCCCGGCCAAGCATGCTATGGCTACCAACGACGAACCCAACCAGACCAGCCGGAATTTCAAATCCGTCAACATGCTTGGTGACTCACAGATCCGTCAGTGCTCCCGTGCTGTCGCCGATACTGTCGAGATGAACACCCAGCTTGCTCATCAAGGCAATATGCAGGTTGGCCAGCGGAGTTCCCTTGGGATAACGGAGGTGCCGGCTGCTCTTCAACGTCCCGCACCCGCTGCCTAGTAACAGGACGGGCAGATTCTTCGGATCATGCGCGTTGCCGTCGCTCATTCCTGCTCCGTAAATGATGATGGAGTGATCCAGCAGCGAACCGTCGCCGTCCCGAGTCGAGCGCATCTTCTCGAGGAAGTAGGCGAACAGCGATACTTTGAAGGCATCGATTCTGGCGAGCTTGGCAAGACTCGCTGGATTTCCCTGATGGTGCGAGATGGCGTGGTGCGCGTCAGGGACGCCGGCTTCCGGGAAAGTCTGCCCAGTGAATTCGTGGCCTGTCATGAAGCTGACGATGCGCGTGAGGTCGGCTTGGTAAGCCAGCACGAGCAGATCGTACATGAGCTTGACGTGCTCGGAGTAGACGGCTGGAACTCCAGCAGGATGTTCCATGGCCGGCAACTCGCGGGTGTTCTGCTCTCCAGCGTTTTGGATGCGGCGCTCCACGTCGCGAACGGCCTCGAAATACTCGCTGAGCTTGGACCGGTCGGCGGGGCCAAGTTGACGTTCCAGTTGTGCCGCCGTTTGGCTCACCGAATCCAGAATGCTGCGTTCCTGCTTGAGGCGCGCCAAGCGAGCCTGCGCCGTAGTGCTGCCGCTATCGCCGAATAGCCGTTCAAACACAGCCCGCGGGTTGTGCTCCATCGGCAGGGGGGTTGTTGGTCCGCGCCACGAGATGGTTGCGTCGTAAACCTTGCTGAAGCCCGGGTCGCCCGCGCCGCCCGAGTCGGCCGACTCCAGGCCCAACTCCAGCGACGCCAGTTGCGTGTGTTGCCCGAACTGGTTGGCGGCAATCTGGTCGATGGAGATGCCCGCGTGCAGGTCCGAGCCTTCCGTCGGCTTGGGTTGAATGTCGGAGAGGAAGCGCGTGCTGGCGCGCGCGTGTACGCCAGTAGGCTCATTGTTTGGCATGATTGGAGGCGTACTATTCAGACCGCTCAAAACCAGTAGCTGGTCTCGGAACGGCGCGAGAGGCGCTAGCGTGGACGAGAGCTCGAATGAAGACCCCTCGGCTACCGGCGTCCAGTTCTTCATCATGATCCCATTGGGCGTGTATACGACGCCGAAACGTTTCACTGGCGTGGCCGCGGTTTTGGCCGCCGAAGTAAGCGCGGGAATCATGCAGTCCAGTAGCGGCAATGAAAGAGTCGCTCCCAGGCCACGCAAAATCGCGCGCCGATCGATGGCTTTCTTGGTGATTATCATTTGGTTCCCGAGCTCTTCAATACTGGTTGGCCTTCGGTGGTTTGTGCGCCCTTGACGATGCTCATCTGGAAGGGAGTACTTTTCACAATCCCCAAAATAATGGAAGACCACCGATAGTCGTTTGCGGCTGCCTCCCGCGCGATCTTACGGATGGCGGGCTGATCGTAGTATTCGGTTTCGCGCCCCAGGGCGTAGGTCAGTAACTTGTGAGTGAATGTGGCCGCGAACTGCTCGGGCCGGCTGAGCAAAACCTTGCGCAATCCAGCCACACCTTCAAATTTCGTGCCATCCGGCAAGGAGGCGGCGGCATCAATCGGCAAACCGTCGCTGGATGTGCGCCAGCTTCCGATTACATCGAAATTTTCCAAGGCGAAACCCAAAGGATCCATGCGGACATGACAGCCTGCGCAGGCGGCGCTCTGCCGGTGCGCTTCCAGCCGTTGCCGCATCGTGGTAGGTTGGCTGTCCGCGCTGTTTTCCTGGAGTGGCGGCACATCCGGTGGCGGAGGCGGAGGAGGCATGCCCAAAATGTTATCCAAAAGCCATTTGCCACGCAGCACCGGCGATGTGCGGTTCGGATACGAGGTCGCCATAAGGACACTTCCTTGTCCTAGCAGCCCGCCTCGCTCGCCCTGGGCCGGGTCGAACGTCACCTTGCGGAAATGGCTCCCATAGACATTTGGGATGCCGTAGTGCCGCGCCAGCCTTTCGTTTAAAAATGTGTAGTTGGCGCGCAGCATGTCCTGAATGCTGGCGTCGGCTCGCACCTGGCTTTCGATAAACAGTTTTGTCTCTTCCTGGAACGCGCTGCGCAGGTTGTCATCGAAGTCCGGAAACTGGTCGGGATCGGGAATCACGCTTTTGATTTTCGGCAGTTCCAGCCACTCAGTAGCGAAGTTTTCGACCAAGGCCTGGGAGCGTGGATCGGCCAGCAGGCGCCGCACTTGTTGCTCGAGAATCGCGGGATCGTGAAGCTTGCCGGCCGCCGCGGTATTCAAGAGTTCGTCGTCGGGGATGCTGCTCCACAGGAAGAAGGAAAGCCGCGAGGCGATTTCCAGATCGGTCAGCCGGTAGACCGTGCCCGGCGGCGCTTGCGGCGGATCGCGCTCAATGCGGAAAAGGAAATTCGGATCCGCCAGAACGCGCTCCAGTGCCAATTGCACGCCTCCGCTGAATCCTCCCGACGTGCGCCCCTGCTGATAAAAGTCCATGAGCGTTGCGATTTCCGCTTCCGTGACCGGCCGTCGATAGGCGGCTCTCGCAAGCACAGAGACGATCTTCCGGGCGCAGGAAGATACGTCGGAGCCACTCACGGGCTGACAGATGAAGATCTTTCGCCGGCTCTCGGTATCACCCGGGCCATCGACGCGGTAAGGCCCGCCGATCGACACACTCTCTAGCGCCGGATTCCCTTGGTAAAGCTCGTTGATAGCCAGTCCAAAGCCCGTCTCGCGCGGCTGCGGGATGTCTTCGGATTCCGCCATATCCTGGACGAACGACGCAGCCACGGTAGATGCACCGGCCTTCGCGGTAAGCCTGAATTCCAACCCTCGGTCAGCCTCGTGCATGTAGAGATCCCACTTCGGGTCTCCCATGATATTTCCGGCGAAACTCGCGGGCGAAGGCGCGGTGGGGGCATCACCGCCGACTCTGAAAGACTTCACGAGCTTGCCGTTCACTCGCACCTCGAGCTGGTGCGGCCGTCCCAGTCCCAGAATGTATCCGTACAGCTGCCGCTTAAGACGGATCCTGATGGAGTATTCGCCATCCATCGGGAAAAGATGCCGGATCGCGATGCCGCCGCGCGAGCCGAACGGGAGGTCTTCTCCCATGCGCTGATCCTGGCCGAGCGTGCTTGATACGCTATACGTCTCATACACGGGAACGATGTTGGGATCGCCTACGGCAAGTCGGCTGATCTTGCGGGCGGCGGCCAGATACTGCTCCATGAGCGCAGGCGAAATCGACAGAACGCCGGCAATGTTGTCGAAGCCGTGTTGATCGACATCGTCGGCAACCAACAGCGAGCGGCCATCTACTTCGAGCGCGAGCAGGTCGCGAATGGCGTTCACATATTCAGTTCGGTTGAGACGGTGGACGGGAATTCTTCCCGGATTCGGATTCAGCGAGGCGGCGCGATCCAGACCGGCCTCCAGAAAGGTGAGAAGAGCCTGGGTGGCAGGTTGATCCGGTCGCGGCAAGCCGGCCGGTGGCATCTCGCCCGCTCGAATCTTACGAACCACTTTCTCCCAGACTTCGCCGCTCTTCCCAGCTTGGGCTAGGTTTTCCTTGTCCAACGCCAGTCCTGCTGTTCGCAGACGTTCATTGTGACAGGTGAAGCAGTACTTGCTAAGAAAGAGCTGAGGAGGCGGGTCTGCCGCCGGGCTGTTGGTTGCTTGAGGACCAGCCCAGATTGTTAAGGACAGCGAGGCCATCATCAATAATGCTCCAATACCTGCCGGCCGCCCGATATTCATCTATGAAATTAATAGCACCTACCAGAGTCTGTTGCAAAGGTCCCTGATTCCTTCAGGATCGACCGTTAAAGTCCACACAGTTGCAAACTCTGCCATAGCGCTATCCGCCCAACGCCGTCACAAGTTGACCAAGTCCGCTAGTACAGTCTGTCAAAAGGTTGATCCAGTTCGGTTTGATATGGTATCTCTTGAGTCGAGATCTCGGGTCTAAAGGGCTCTTCATCAGAAATGGGGGCAGCCGGATCCCTGAACTGATAAAACATTCTTGGAGGAATTGTTTTGATCAGATCAGAGATCGTTTTAGGACTGCCCGACTATGAGATTACCGAGTTACAGATCAGCGGTGGTGGGATCAAGATCTCAGCGCGGCATACCGGGCTGAGGTTGTGTCCGCACTGCGGGAGCGACCGGCTGCGGAACAAGGGCCGCTATGTGCGGCGGGTGCGGCATGAGAACTGGGGTCTGCGGCACTGCGTTCTGGAGTTGCAGGCCTGCAAGTATCAATGCCAGAGCTGCGGACGGTACTTCCGGGAGCGGTTTCCAGGCGTTCAACCCTGTCAACGATCCAGTGAGGCCTTCCAGAGAATGATCTATCGCCAGCATCTGGATGGAATCAATCGCAGCCGGCTGGGGCGCCGCGAAGGGATCGGGGCCGCCACCGTAGAGCGCTATTTTCAGCGCGGACTGCAGCGCCAGTTTGGGGAATGGCATTCTGGGCGCTGTCCGCAGGTGCTGGGTATCGATGAGCACTTCTTCACCCGACGCAGCGGCTACGCCACCACGCTGTGCGACCTAAAAAATCACAAGATCTATGACGTGGTTTTGGGGCGATCGGAGCTCTCTTCTGGAGGCCTATTTTCAGAAGCTGGAAGGCAAGGCCGAGGTGCGGGTGGTGTGCATGGACCTAGCGGCCAACTACCGCTCGCTGGTCCGGTCCTACTTCCCCAACGCACTCATCGTGGCCGACCGCTTCCATGTCATTCGTCTGATCAACCATCACTTCCTGGCCTGCTGGCGGGACATCGATGGGGTCGGCGCCAAGAATCGCGGACTGCTTTCCTTGATGCGGCGGCATCGTCACAATCTCAAAGAAGAGCAGCAGCTTCGGCTAGCAGCCTACCTGGCGGAGCATCCCGTGCTGCAGACCATTTACCGCTTCAAACAGCGGCTCTGCTACCTGCTGTTGAAAAAGCACCGCACCCGCAAACAGTGCGAGAAACTGGTGCCACGCTTCCTCAGCGCCGTGTACCAGTTGCGCCAGGCCGGCCTCGCTCCACTGGTGCAACTCGGCCAGACTCTCTTTTCCTGGTCGGAGGAAATCGTAGCCATGTGGCGCTTCACCCGCAACAACGGCATCACCGAAGGCTTCCACAACAAAATGGAGCTCATCAACCGCCAAGCTTACGGCTTCCGTAACTTTCAAAACTACAGACTTCGCGTGAAGGTGTTATGTTCTTAGATCAGTCTGGGATCGGGGTTTGCCCCCATTGTTGGCGTAGAGCCCCAAAACTGCCCTGTGAGTTCGAAGATGAAGTTGTGGCTCCCCGGCATGGATTCGAACCACGATTCACGGCTCCAAAGGCCGCTGTCCTACCATTAGACGACCGGGGATCTGGAAGAAATGCTTTCCTTAGTTTAGCATTGCGGGCCGCGCTTCCAGCCGTGGCAACATAGATCTGATACATGAAAATCCGAATCAAGAAACTCCATCCCGATGCGCATCTACCCAGCTACGCGCACGGCCCGGAAGAAGACGCCGCCATGGACCTGCGGGCGCTGGAACGCGTGGTACTCTCGCCGGGCATCGCGCACGCAGTTCCAACCGGCATCGCCGTCGAGCTTCCTCCCGGCCATGAAGCGCAAGTGCGCCCGCGCAGCGGCCTGGCGTTGAAACATTCCGTCACCGTGAACTTCGGCACCATTGATCCCGGGTATCGCGGCGAGATCCGCGTCGTGATGTTCAACCTCGGCCGCGCCGACTACACCGTCGAGAAGGGGGACCGCATTGCGCAATTGATCGTCGCGCCCTACGACGCCGTGCAATGGGAAGAGGGCGAATTAGGCGAATCGGCCCGTGGCGCCGGCGGCTTCGGCTCCTCGGGGCGCTAATTCCGTCCCAGCGCCGCCCCCTTCGAGCGGCGCTACCATAGAAGTATAGAGCCTATGGTCATCCGAAAACCGTCCGATCTTCGCTATTCGCAGGTAACGCCCAAGCAGGCCTACCTCAACCGCCGCCGGTTCCTGGCAAGCTCGATGGCGCTGGGCGCCTTGACGACAGTACCCGCGGCGCGGGCCACCACCAAGCTCAATGGCGTCGGCAAGAGTCCGTATAGCACCACCGAAAAGCCCACGCCTTACGACGCCATCACACACTACAACAACTTCTACGAGTTCGGCACCGACAAGGAAGATCCATCGCGCAACGCCGGCAAGTTCGTCACCTCGCCCTGGACCGTGCACGTAGAGGGCGAAGTGGCCAAGCCGATCACGCTCGACCTGGATGCACTCTTCAAAGTCGCGCCGCTCGAGGAGCGCATCTACCGGCATCGCTGCGTGGAAGCATGGTCTATGGTCATCCCCTGGATCGGCTATCCTCTGAACGCGCTGCTGAAAAAAGCCGAACCAACCTCCAAAGCGAAGTACGTGGCGTTCGAAAGCTACTTCGATCGAAGGCAGATGCCGCAAGGCATGTGGGCCGGTATTGCATTTCCCTACGTCGAAGGGCTGCGTCTGGACGAAGCCATGAATCCGCTCGCGCTCTTAGCGGTCGGCTTGTATGGCGAGACGTTGCCGAATCAGGACGGCGCGCCGTTCCGCCTAGTTTTGCCCTGGAAGTACGGCTTCAAGAGCATCAAATCCATCGTCAAGATTAGGCTGCAGGAGAAGCAGCCTCCCACCACCTGGAACATTGCCGCGGCGAATGAGTACGGTTTCTACTCCAACGTAAATCCGGAAGTGGACCATCCGCGCTGGAGCCAGGCCAAGGAGCGCCGCATCGGAGAATTTACCAAGCGCAATACCATCAAGTTCAACGGCTACGGCGAACAAGTTGCCAGCATGTACGCCGGGATGGATTTGCGCAAGAATTACTGAAGCATGAACCGCGTCCTTTCGAGCCGCTGGACGAAAGCCGCGGTTTTTGCACTGTGCCTAGTCCCCCTGCTGGTGCTCGGCTGGCGGCTTTTTGTTTTCTGGCGCCACGGCTTAGCTTACGATCCCGATCTCACGGCCGACCCCATAGCCTACATCACCCACTACACGGGCGACTGGACTATCCGGTTCTTGCTCATCACGCTCAGCGTCACGCCGCTGCGCAAACTGCTCGGCCTGCCGAAGCTGGCGCGATACCGCCGCATGCTGGGCCTGTTTGCGTTTTTCTACGGCTTGCAACACCTGACGACTTGGGTCTGGCTGGATAAATTCTTCGATCCGCATGAAATGGTAAAGGACGTCATCAAACGCCGCTTCATTACCGCGGGCATGACGGCCTTCGCGCTGATGCTTCCGCTGGCCCTCACGTCCACAGCCGGCTGGGTGCGGCGGCTGGGTTTCGAGCGTTGGCAGCGCATCCACCGCCTGATTTACTTCAGCGCGCTGGCGGGCGTGATCCACTATTACTGGCTGGTGAAGTCCGACGTGCGTCTGCCGCTTCTATACGGCGGCATTCTGCTGGTGCTGATGCTTTATCGCGTTACGATCTGGCGGCGCAGCGCGCCCCGGCGCCGGCAGGCTACCAGTCCGAATACGGTGTACCTTCGAGACTAGTCTTGTCCGATCCGCTGCGCACATCATAGATTCCGGGCTGCTGCTGGTTGACGGTGTTGGACGGGTCTTCCTGGATGATTTTCCAGGAATCCGCGTTGCCGGTCATGGGATCCAGCGGCACTTCGCGCAGGTAACCGTCGCTGACCAGATCCTGCAGCGTCTGCGGAGCCTTCTGCTTGTCGTAGGTGTACTCATCGATCACGGTGCGCATGGTGAACAGGTTGTTCTTGAGCACGCTCTCCTTGGCGCGGATAATGGAGCGGGTGTAAATCGGGATCGCCACGGAAAGCAAGACCGCGATGATGGCCATTACGACCATCAGCTCGACAAACGTGAATCCGCGGAGTGCGCGCCAGGCCCGGCGCCGCGGTACTGGATTTCGGAGCTTGATCACCATTGTGAATATGGCGTCCCGTCGCGCGCCTTGTCGGTGCTCTTCGTATATACGTCGAAAACGTTTTGTCCGCCCCAAGTCTGGGAATCCACATCATCCTTGGTGCTTCGCATTCCCCACTCCAAGGAATTGGTCATGGGGTCCTTGGGGATGCGCCGCAAATACCGGATCTTCTTATCCACCGATCCAGTTGCCTTCACGCCATCCACCAACTGCTTCAGAGACTCCGGGTAGTTGTCGCTATCCAGCTTGGCCGGCCCGATCTTGCCGGTGTCCATGTCGTCTTTGAATTTGTCGATGGCGTTGCGGATCTGATCGAGCGCGCGCGCCAAATCCCGCTCTTTTTCGAGTTGAACGCGGTAACGCAATAGCGGAACGGCCATCGCGGTGAGCACCATCATGATGGTGAAAGCTACGATGAGCTCCACCAAAGTCATGCCGCGTTGCCGTCTGCGTCTCACGACCAATCCTACTGCACCGTCACCGGAAGCGAGGGAGCGCTCACCGAGATCGGCTTCTGCTGGGAATTGCGCAGGCTGATCTGGGTCACACTCAGGGTGCTGGTGCCCTTGCCCACCGCGGTAAAGTTGAACTGCATCAGAAGCCCGGAGCCATTTACACCAGCGGCGCGGCTCATATCGATGCTGGCATCACCGGCGTCGTTGCGAATATCGAGGCTGGGCGGATTCCCGCCCGGCTGCGCCAGAAGACCGGCCGGCGTCACCTGGTTCAAGCGCAGAATCTTTGGATCCCACTGAACTTTGATGGGCACCCCCGCCAGGTCGGAAGCATTGTCCACCTGCAGTCCAACTACGACCGGCGCCGACACCAGCGCTTGCACGGTTGGAGGAACAAAAGACAAACGTATCGCACCACCCGGCACGGCGGGCGCAACTGGAACTGTAGCTGGTGGAGCGGCAGGCGCTGCGGGAGCGGGCGCCGGTTCCTCCGGCTGGGGACCGTATCTCAATTTCACGGTCTGATCGGTTCCCGCCGAGATACCCCGCAAATCCAGCGCCGATATGTCCTGCGCGCGCACGATATGTGGGATCAGCGCGATCAAAAGCTCGCCGCGCGATTTATCCTTGGAAGTCGATCCGAACAGATACTTGCCGAGCACTGGAATGTTCACCAGCCCCGGAATTCCACCGATCGTCTCGGTGTCCTGCGACTGCATCAACCCGCCCAGCAAGCTGACTTCGCCATCGCGCAACCGGATGTCGGCCTCATTCTTGCGCTGGGAAATCACCGGCTGACTCAAGCCGCCCAGGTTGACGGTGGAGCTGACTTGCGAAATATCGACGCTGACGTGCAGCGAGACTTCATTGGTCCCATGGACATGCGGAGTGATCTCGAGGTTGACGCCCGTATCCACGAACTGAAATTGGGTGCTGACCAGCGGGCTCACGCCGACCGTGCCGATGCCGGGCTGGAAGCTGCCGGTCGCATAAGGAACGCGATCGCCGATCTTGAGCGACACTTTCTGCCCGTCGGAGGCTCGCACTTCGGGCGACTGCATGACTCGCGTCGCGCTATCCGACATCACGGCCTGCAGCATCGCGCCCGGCAAGGTGGTAGAAAAATCAGCGCTGGCCAAATGCCCCAACTGCGACAGGGCGACCGCACCGCCGGTGCTACTGGTCGGCGCTGGTGTCGTCGTATACGGCGACGCTGCAGTCGCGGCGGTGTTTGTCCCGTTATTCACCGTGATGGGGTTGCGCGGGGTAAACGCCAACGGAAGCGCCAGCCCATTGGTGCCGTTCGATACCAGCCCTGCCGCCAGCGTTCGCGAACGATCGCTATTGGCTTCCATGACGATCATGTCCACTACAATCTCGGCTTTCGGCTTGTCCATGTCGTGCAGCAACTTTTCAACCAGAGCGACTTTGTCCACCGTGTCCCGCACCACTACCGCATTCTGGGCGTTGAAGGTAAACATGCGGCGCACATCGGATACCGATCGAATGGTGGTGACGATTTCCTGAAACTCCTGCACCGAAGTGGGATTCCTGAGATAGAAGACCTTCACCACTTCGTCTTCATAGTCGCGCCGCTTGGTGACATTGTCTTCGGTGACGAAGATGGCGTTCGCGCTGACCGGCTTCCAAAATGTCTTGGTCAGCAGCGCGATGTAATCCAACGCTTGCTCCAACGTCACATTGCTCAGATCCAGGTTCGTATTTCGGCCCGGCTGCATCTGCGGATCGAATAATACATTGATGCCCGCCAGCTTCCCCACTGTTTCATAAAGAACCTTGAGCGGCTGGTTGTTCATTTTGAGCTGCGGGATGGTGTTGGTGATGGGCTTCAGCTCGGGCACCGATTGCAGGGACTCCATCATCTCCAGGCTCTCTTTGCGAGCCTTTTCGACGGGCGACTCGGCTAGCTGCCCCTTTTTCTTCTGGTCCAGAGCATCGGTCACTTCACGAATCTGCTGGGCGGCGATGGCCGATCCGGGGTCGAGGCTGTAAGCCCTTTGAAGCTCTACCAGCGCCTGCTCGAGCTGGGCATTATTCTTCAACCGCATACCCGCCTCGACGTGAGCCTGGCCGGCCAGGAACCGCATGCGGCGGGAGCCCAACTGATAACCCGGATCCTGGGGATCCTGGCTAAGTGCTTGTTCGTAATAGTCCAGCGCTTTGTCGTAATTCCGCTCGGCCTCGGCATCACGGGCCAGCTTAACCAGCTTGTCGCCCTTCTTGGTGCGAGCCTCCAGACTGCCAGCCGGGAGAACCAGGACTGCGGCCATGACCACCGCTAGACCTCGTAACCTGTTGCAAGCGATCATCTTATTCCTTCGAGATGCCGTATGATAAAATGAACTTCGCCGGTCAAAACACCCACCACATAAACGGTTGACGCGACGGGGTTTCCCGGCGTTGAGTACAAAAATAGCCGATGATGGGGATCTCGGCGCCGCCCCAGGGCCAGTCCCAGGACACTACGTGGAAAATCGGATCAAGCTTCTGAGCGACAACCGCAGCGCCGGGCACAACTACCACCTGCTCGAACGCTTCGAGGCCGGAATCGCCCTGACTGGCACCGAGGTCAAGGCGGCCAAGAGCGGCAAGATTCAACTCAAGGATGCCTTTGCCGAAGTGCAAGGCAACGAGGCTTGGCTGCTCAACGCCCATATCAGCCAGTATTCGCATGGCAATCGCGAAAACCACGAGCCTACTCGCCGCCGCAAGCTCTTGCTGCATCGCCAAGAGATCGACAAGCTGCTCGGCAAAACTCGCGAAAAGGGCCTGACGCTCATCCCTACAAAAATGTACCTGAAGAACGGCCGCGTCAAGGTGGAGTTCGCGGTGGCAAAGGGCAAAAAGCTGCACGACAAGCGCGAGTCCGAGCGCCAGCGCGAGATGGAAGCCGAGGCTCGTGCCGCCATCGGGCGCAGGCGATAATTTCCTCCCAGGACCACCTACTGAGGAACAGCCCGCAAAACGGAGCGCGCGGGCTGCTTACTTTGCTGAAATGAGGGTGCCGCGCGCCCTTTGCGGGCTCGCTAGAATGGGACGACATGAATATCGAGCTTGAAATCCGGCCATTTGCCGAAGTGGAGTGCGACGCCATGGTGGTGGTGGCGTTCGAACAGGAAACGCCGCAAGGCGCCGCAGCCGATCCAGCCAAAGAACTCTATGACAGCGGCGAATTCAGTGGAAAGGCGCTGGAAATTGCGGTCTTGCATCACCCCGCTGGATTGAAAGCCAAGCGGCTGGTGCTGGCCGGGGGCGGCAAACGTGAGCGGTTCGATTCCGCGGACCTGCGCAAGTTAGCCGGCGCGGCGTTGCGTGCGTTAAAACCCAAGGGCGCTCGCAACATTGTACTGGCCCTGGATGAGCCGTATCGATCCGACGCTTTCGCGGCAGCGGCTGTAGAAGGCGCGCTGCTCGCCGACGCCGAGGCGGACCGCTACAAGACCGATCCGAAAAAGAACGAGAAGCAAGTTGACCGGTTCGCCGTTCTGGGCGGTTCGCAATCCGCGCTGGACTACGGACGCATCGTGGCCGAGTCGCAGAACTTCTCTCGCAGTCTCGCCAATGAACCGTCTAACTTGCTGACGCCCATGCGCCTGGCTGAGCGCGCCCGCGAAATGGCGGCCGAACAGGATTTGGAGTGCGAGATTCTGGACCAGGACCGCATGCGGCACCTCGGTATGGGCGCATTGCTCGGAGTAGCGCAGGGCAGCGCCGAACCGCCCGCGCTCATCATCGTGCGGTATAAACCTGCCAGCCCTGGATCCTCGAAAGACCATCTGGGGTTAGTCGGAAAGGGCGTAACGTTCGATACCGGCGGCATCTCGATCAAGCCCGCCGAAGGCATGGAAAAGATGCGCTACGACATGGCCGGTGGCGCGGCTGTGCTAGGAGCTATGCGAGCCATCGCGCAGCTCAAGCCGTCGATCCCGGTGACTGCGCTGGTCCCGGCGGTGGAGAACATGCCGGGAAGCCGCGCTCAGCGCCCGGGCGATATCGTCACCACGCTGGCCGGAAAAACTGTCGAGGTTCTCAATACCGATGCCGAAGGGCGCATGATTCTGATCGACGCGCTGACATATGCGCAACGCCTGGGCTGCACGCATCTGGTGGACGCAGCCACTCTTACTGGAGCGGTCGTCGTGGCGCTGGGCGCGGTCAACGCAGGCGCGTTCGGCAACAACGAAGCGTTCTTGAATAAGCTTCTCTCCGCCGCGAAAGCTGAAGGCGAAAAGATGTGGCAACTGCCGCTCGACGAAGAATACAAGGAACAGCTCAAAAGCGCGTTCGCCGATTTGCACAATATCGGCGGGCGGCCAGCCGGATCGATTACGGCCGCGATGTTCTTGAAGGATTTTGTTGGCGACACGCCCTGGATACACTTGGATATCGCGGGTACCGCCTGGCTGGACGATGCGAAACCTTACATGGCCAAAGGCGCGTCGGGAGTGGGCGTACGCACGTTCGTAAAGCTAGCAGAGAGCTGGTAGCCGCCGTTTAGTGGCGACAAATGGCCAGCTCAATATTGTTGATCGCGACGTGCGTGGCTGTTCAGCAGGCGGTGGGTCTGTGGGATGATGTCAGAGGTCTCGCGAGAAATTTCACGGACTATCGCATTGTGCGCCGACATCGGATCGGACACCCGCCCGAGCCGCAGGCTTAGCCGCCGAGTGCGTCAGACCATCGAGCGCCCAACTGCCGTGGCTGGCCGAGCCGAGCGCGTTCTTCGCCAGGCCAGCACCGCGACGAATCCCGCGGCGGCGCCAATCGCCGCACCGATTGCAATCAGGGCGCCAGAACGCCGGCGCGCGCTTGGGTGTTTGGCTGTCCGCACATGCTCGGGCCGAACACCGACACCGACCACATAGCCAAGCGCGCGGTGTATTCCCGGAATTTGTAGCGCGACTTTCAAGCCCCAGGGCGCCTTAAGCGGCCCGGCGTAGTCGAAGACGCGATCGAACGCATTGTGAATCCGGACCTGCACCGCTTGCGTCGCGCGGGTGGGAAATTCTCGACGTTCTTGCACGGCCGCAAGCATCGCTTCCGTGACGCGCCCCTCCCGCAATGCATCCGTCAACCGATTGGCCGCGGCTACCGCATCTTGAATCGCCAGGTTGATTCCCACCCCTCCGGCGGGTGACATGGCGTGCGCGGAGTCCCCGATACACAGCAACCCAGGCCGGTGCCATTGGCGCAGACGGTTAATCTGGACTGTCAGCAACTTGATCTGATCCCAGTCCCGCAGTTCACTCACGCGTCCATCCAGCCACGGACAGAGCGCCAGCAGGCCGTTGCGGAAAGCCTCGATCCCAGCCTGTTTGATGTCGTCAAACGATCCTTTTCGGATAATTAATCCCGCCTGAAAATACGTGCCGCGATTGATCAGGATGAGCGCCTTTCCGAAGTTCACGACGCCCAGCACTTGTTCGGGATCATTCGACTCGCGGCTGATGTGGAACCACAGGACGTCGATTGGCACGCCGAACTCAACCAGCTCCAACTGGCCGGCTTTGCGCATAGTTGAATTGCGGCCATCGCAGCCGACCACCAGGTCAGTGTGAATGGCTACGTCCGTACCGTTTGGCCCACGAGCCAGCACACCCGTGATGCTGCGATCATTCTCACGAATCAGGTCCAGCGCTTCGTGCTGCATCCGCAAATCGAAATTCGGAAATGCGCGGGCCCGCTCGGATAGAAAGTTCAAGAAATCCCACTGTGGCATTAGAGCGGTGAACTTGCAACGCCCTGGCACGTGCCGGAAGTCTGGCCCTCGGAATGTGAGGTCGCCGAAAGTGCCTCCGACCGAGGTCACTTCCTGATGGGGGATCTTAAGGAAGTCATCCAGCAGCCCCAGTTCGTTCAAAACTTCCAGCGTAGATGGATGCACGGTATCGCCGCGGAAGTCCCGGAAAAAATCGTTGTGCTTCTCCAGCACGGTGACTTGGACACCTCCGCGCGCCAGCAGATAGCCCAACATGACGCCGGCAGGACCCCCACCGACGATGCAACAGGTGGCTCTCAGCGACTCATTTGACATGACGATTACCCATCCCTTCGTAGGACGCTGGCCCGCTCGTTCTGTATCCAGCCGTTGCTCAGGATACCCAATCGGTCAGCGGCGCAGCCACCCCCCTTGACTCCGCGAACCGATTTATCCATGATTCAATGAGCCAAAACGGAAGGAGGGGAACCTGGGTGAACTACCTGGTTACTTTGTGGATTGTTTGGGCGGCTGTTACCGGCATGCTCGTCCTCCTGATGATCTACCGGTCCTTGATCGGCCTGAAAGAAGACGACCAATTATTTCTGGATTCCGCTGAGAACAAGCTGGAGGCGGAGCAGCAAGCCCTGCTTAGGAAGCTCGATCGGCTGAAACCATTGATCCGCAGCTTGGCGGTGGTTTCCGTGCTGGTCCTGTGCGCGATTGGCAGCATCTGGGTCTATCGCGGGATCGTCGGCTTTCAGGAGTAGCCGAGCAACAACCGCTCCGAACGGCGCGCATCACTTGCGCGCGGAATCGATTTGTATGAACTCGTCTTCGGCTGACGGTCGGCGCGGCGGCGTGAGCAGCGACTTGGGCAGCTTGGCCGAGTAAATTAATCGTTCCATGCGCGGCAGCCATTTGCGGACGGTGCGGCCGTGCAGGATCAAGCTTCCCGCCACCAGCATCGGATGCGGGATGGTGGTTCGGCAGCGCGAGCACATGTCGATCTCGCCCGCCCGGCCGGCGGCGTGCAGCCTCCGCAGGCGCTGCATTTCCTCGGCGTTCCAAATGGCCGCTAGTGAAGCCTCCGCGACGTTCCCGATGGGCCGGCCATCCAGCATGTAGCTCTGGCAGCACGGATAAACATCGCCGTTGTGCTTGACGTACGCCGGACCGCGCCACAAGTAATGGCAAGGATGTTTCCAGTCCTGCGCCGCATGCCCCCCCTCGGGCTGCAGCAGGTTGGTTTCATCTTCCTTGATGCGCACCTGGTCCACGCCCGGAACCGCGCTCCAGTAGCGGATGAAATCGTCCACCTCGCCCGCGTTGCGCTGCATGCGGACCATTTGCACCACCACCTGAACCTTGGACCCGCGTTCGTGCTTCATGCGCGCGAACCGCACGAAATTGTCGCGCACTTTCTCGAAATTGGCGCCTTTGCGGTAGTACTCGTAGGAGGCTTTGGTCGCCCCGTCGAAACTCAGCGTGATGTGCTCCAGCGGCGTTTCAAGCAGCCGCGCGCAGGTCTTCTCATCGAAGAAAGTTCCGTTGGTCGACAGCAGCGTCGAAATATTATGAAGCTCGCAGTACTCGATGCGATCGAAGATCTTGCGGTCCATGAACGGTTCGCCCAATCCGATCAGCATCATATGCTCGGCGCTCTGCCCCGATTCGAGCACCAGACGTGTGAAGATCTCCTCGGTCATGTCCTCTTTGGGTTGTTTGTGAGTCTCGCGCGGGCACATGGGGCAATACAGATTGCACTTGGCGGTGGTTTCGACGATGTACTCCACCGGCAGCCCGCTCAGAACGGGCTTGCGCCTCAGGTAACCCCACAGCAATTTGGCACGATTCCAGGCGCGCATGGCGGCAATCTTCATTGTAGCGGCAGCCTAGCACGCATCCGTTGCGCGCCGCATTAGCTGGCCGAACTAACATAGTGTGGTGAACAGTGTGCCGGGGAGCACGAAGGCCGAAGAGCGCGTGCGGGTTCTGAACGACCGGCCGTTTCGCGCAAACGCGAAGTACGTGCTCTACTGGGCGCAAATGAACCGGCGCGTGGATTCGAACCAGGCCCTTGCATTCGCCGCCGAATTGGCGAACCAGCGCGGCTTGCCATTGTTGGTCTACGAAGGGCTGACGTGCTGGTACCCGTATGCGAGCGATCGCCTGCACACGTTCATTCTCGAAGGTGTTCCTGACACCGAGCGCCGTCTCAAGCAACTAGGCATCGGATACGTCTTTCATCCGCGGCTGAGGCGCAGCGATTCGGACAATATGTTGTACCGGCTGGCTCGCGAAGCCGCGGCCGTCGTGACCGACGACTACCCAGCCTTCCTGGCGCGCTGGCACAACCAGCGCGTGCCGGCCAAACTCGATATTCCTTATTACGCGATCGACGCCAGTTGCATTGTTCCCATGAGCCGGTTCGAGAAGCGAGAGTACGCGGCGTACACCATCCGGCCAAAACTGAAAAAGCTATTGCCACGCTACCTGCGAAGGGCGCCGGATTTGCGGGTGCGCCGCAAATATGAAGGGGCGCCGCCGGACTTCCACACCTGCGTCACTCCAACAAACATCCCAGCGCTGCTGCAATGCTGCGAGATCGACCACAGCGTTCGGCCTTCGCCCGCATTTCACGGCGGACCAGCGGAGGCGGAACGGCGTCTGAACGACTTCCTGCGTCACAGATTGCGCTGCTACCCCAGCGAGCGCAATGACCCGTCAGCCAATGCCACCTCCGCACTCAGCCCCTACCTTCACTTCGGCCACGTTTCTTCTCTGCAGGCCGCGTTGGCGGTTCGCGAGTACGCCGGCAAGCACAAGCTCATGGCCTCCGAATTCCTGGAGGAGCTGATTATTCGCCGCGAGCTGGCATTCAACTTCGCACGCCACACGGACCATCTCGAATCATTGGACAATCTTCCCGAGTGGGCGCGCCAGACACTGGCCAAGCATGCGCGCGACCGCCGCGACCCCATGTACACGCGTGACGAATTCGAACGCGCCCGCACACACGACGCCTTGTGGAACGCCGCCCAAACCGAGCTCCTGCTGTTCGGCAAGATTCACGGATACTACCGCATGTATTGGGGCAAGAAAATCCTGGAGTGGTCCGAGTCGCCCGAGGAAGCGCTGGCCGCGATGGTCTATTTAAACGACCGCTACGCTCTGGACGGCCGCGACCCCAACGGTTACGCCAATATTCTGTGGTGCTTCGGTCTGCATGACCGCCCTTGGCCGGAACGGCCCATCTTCGGCATCGTGCGGTATATGTCGTATGAAGGCATGCGGCGCAAAACCGACGTGGACGCCTACATCCGCCGCATCGAAAGCTCGCGATGAACATCACCTTGACTGGCGCTACTGGATTCGTAGGGAGCCGTCTGCTTGCAAAGCTCATTGCCGACGGCCACCGCGTGCATGTGTTGGGAAGAAGGCGCAGTCCAAAGCTTCCCGGCTCCGTTTCGTTCTCGGAATGGAGCGCGGCGTCGGAACCACCACCGGAAAGCCTGGCCGGCGCGGACGCTGTCATTCATCTTTCCGGCGAACCAGTAGCGCAGCGCTGGACAGCAGCAGCGAAGGCGCGCATCCGCAACAGCCGCGTGGATGGAACACGCTTGCTGGTGGGTGCACTCGCGCGGCAGCCCCGGCGCCCGGCTGTATTTGTGTGCGCCTCCGCCATCGGCTTCTACGGATCGCGCGGGGATGAAACCCTCACCGAAACTTCTGCGGCCGGTCAGGGTTTCTTAGCAGAGGTGGTGACCGATTGGGAGAGCGCCGCCCAAGCCGCGGAGCCGTTGAGCATCCGGGTGGTCTCGCTCCGTCTAGGAGTGGTGCTTGGCCAGGGCGGCGCTCTGGCCAAAATGCTGCCGCCGTTCCGGTTCGGCGTCGGCGGGCGTATCGGCTCCGGCCGCCAGTGGATGTCCTGGATTCATATCGCGGATGCCGTCGCTTTGAGCCTGTTCGCCGTCGACAATTCCGCCCTGCGAGGCCCGGTGAATGCTACATCACCGCAGCCGGTGACCAATCTTGACTTCACGCGCGAACTCGCCGCGGGCTTGCATCGGCCGGCGATCTTTCCGGTGCCTCCAGTCGCACTGAAGCTGCTGTTCGGCGAAATGGCCGGCGTTCTTCTCGGGAGCCAGCGCGTGCTCCCAAAAGCCGCCGAAGCGGCTGGGTTCCACTTTCGTTACCCCGAACTCCGCCCAGCGCTAGCGGAGATTCTGGCATCCCAAACCTCCGCTTTTGAGGCAAAATAAGAATATGCGGTACTTTGTCCTGCTGGTTTCCGCCGCCACGTTGTTCGCCGCCTCGCAAATGAGCCTGACGGTGGAGAAGCTGAAGACCTTCATCGAATCGACGATTCAAATGAAGCAGCCTGATATCCAGGTAGCCCAATATCTGCGCCAGGTGAAGCTCACTGAAAAGCTCGACGACGCCACAATCGAAGAACTTCAGACCAAAGGCGCCGGCCCGAAGACCGTGATAGCACTGCGCGCCATGGTGGAAGCCACGGCCAATCTTCCCGAGCCTCCGCCTCCCGCTCCCAAGCCTGTAGTTGTCCCGATCCCGCCGCCCGATTCCGAGGAACAAGGTAAGATCCTGGACGAGACTCGCGAATACGTGATGAATTACACCAAGAATCTGCCGAATTTCATCTGCGTACAGGTGACCCGGCGCTTCGTGGATGCCTCGGGCAAAGGAACCGCGTTCCACAACACCGATACCCTCACCGCCAGGCTGACATACGACGGCCAGCACGAAAACTATGATGTGGTCCTCAAGAACAACCAACCGCTTATCAACGTCAAGATGGAAGACCTGGGCGGGACCACCTCTTCAGGCGAATTCGGCACCATGATGAAGCAGATCTTCGATCGGGAGAGCAACACGCGTTTCGGATGGGATCATTGGGCGACGCTGCGCGGCCGGCGAACTTACGTGTTCGCGTATGACATCGAGCAGGCTTTCTCGAAATACCAGATCGAGGAAAAAGACACCAAGCAATCCATCGTACCGGCGTACCGCGGCTTGGTCTTCATAGACCGCGACACGAAGATGGTCACCAAGATCACGCTCAACCCATACAACGTTCCTCCCGACTTTCCGATTCGGGACGTCCACGTCTCGCTGGACTACGATTTTGCAAAAATCGCCGACCAGGAATACATGCTGCCTTTGAAAGCGGTTCTTACTTCGCGAGCCGATCGCTATGCGACGAAGAACGAAATCGAGTTCCGCCTGTATGGCAAGTTCGAAACCGGCAGCACCATCAAGTTCGACACTCCCGACCCGCTGCCCGACGACCAGACTAAGGAAAAGCCGAACGACGACGGCAAAGTCAAGAAACAGTAAAGCCCAGCGTTGACACCAGTGTCAGTGCGGCACGCACTAGCGCGTGCGCTGCACTTGAACCGTCCGCGCGAAGAATGTGCGCGCCTGGCGGGCTCCAGCGCTGAAGCATGCGCTCGGAAGCGAAGCCGGAGAAAATACTGATCAGCGGAACGCCGCAGGCTGAAGCTACGTGACCGCCCGCCGAGTCATAGCCAACATACAGCCGGCTGCGCGCGACGTGCTCGGCGAAACCCGCGAAGGATCCATCCCAGGCCATGACTCCGGGGCCGGCTTTGGCGACCGCGCGGTCCACGCGTTCGGCTTCCTCGCCGCCCGCGCCTTTATCAATGAGCACCGGGCGCGGAAGACGCCGCAGCAGCTCTTCTTCAAAAGGATCGGGAACACGTTTTTCGGGGTTCTCGCCCACACCGAAGCTGACGGTAGTTGTGTGTTGCGCCGCGTCCAGGCCGGTGCAAATGTAAGGCCGCGGATCGACAGCGTCGAAGGTTTCAGACGCCCAGCGCCGGGCCAGCGCACTCAGCGGTTCATCGCTCGCGCCGCCGTACGAGCGGCTCTCGAAAAAATAATAGTCTTCTTCCGCGCAAATCGGCAGCAGCCCGAGCTGTGTAAGCCGCGAGTCGGGGTCGATCACGATGCTGGCAGGGCGTGATACGGCATCGCGCAGTTCCTCCCAGATCGAAAGCCGGTCGTCCAGAGCCCCGCTGCGGTGGTAGGCGATAGCAAGATGGCTCAAAGCCGGATCGGCCTGAAACAATTCCCAGTTCTTTTGTGGTCCGGCGAACCAAATGCGCGCGTTGGTGAAGCGCTGCTTGGCCGCATCCAGCAATATGCTGGTGATGGCGACATCGGCGCCCAAGGTCACGCGCGAGAACACGAACACGTTCCGGACCGCGGCGGGATCGCGATCGAATGCGCGTGCTCTGCGTATGCGCTCATAGCGCGCCGCCAGGTGTTCGGCGTGCAGGCCGGGAATGCGCCGCGCGATCACCTCCGAGAACAGCTCCGCGTACACGCTGCACAGCTTCGGCTCGAACAGATCGCCGAGCCGCTCCACCACGATGCGAAACAAGGCGCGGCTTCCGTCCGCATCGAGCAAACCGTCCAGCAGGTGGCCAGGCCAGGGCCGGCCTTCCAGGCAATGTTGCAGCAGCTCCTGCGCGAGGCGATCAGCCGAGGTACTTTGCAACCAGCAGCTCCAGCTTCTTGCGTGTGACGGGCGGCACCGTGGCAGGATCGGTGATGAGGGCATGCGCCAGCGCCGAACCGCACTTGCATTCCCGAGTAGCTGGCATGTTCGCCACGCTTGCCGCCACCACCTTGCAAGCGTTTTCGGCGTTGCGATTCAAGTTAGCCAGGATGTCGGTCACGGTGACCGCGTCGTGCTCTTCATGCCAGCAGTCATAATCGGTGACCATCGCGACCGTGACATAGCAGATCTCAGCCTCGCGCGCGAGCTTAGCTTCTTGCAGATTGGTCATGCCGATCACGTCCATGCCCCAACTGCGATACACGTTCGATTCAGCGAGCGTTGAAAACGCCGGCCCCTCCATGCAGAGATATGTTCCGCCCGTGGCCACGTCCACTCCAGTTTGCGCACAAGCCTTCGATACCACTTCAGAAAGCTGCGGGCAAATTGGATGGGCGAAGCTAATGTGTGCCACTAGTCCTTCACCGAAAAAAGTAGAGGCGCGCCCGCGCGTACGATCGAAAAACTGATTCGGAATAACGAATTTGAGCGGCGGATGCTCTTCTTTGAGCGAGCCGACCGCGCTGAGCGAAATGATCCGTTCCACGCCCAGCGACTTAAAGCCGTAGATGTTCGCGCGGAAATTCAATTCCGAGGGCGAGATGCGATGGCCGCGGCCATGCCGGCTCAGAAAAGCCACTTCCTTGCCCGCCAGGCGCCCGACAATGTACTCGTCCGACGGCCGGCCCCAGGGGCTGTCGAGCAACACTTCCTCCTGCGCTTCGAAACCCGGCATGGAATACAGCCCGCTTCCGCCGATAATGCCGATAGTTGGTTTCATTGGATGACCGGTTTCATTCCTGTATCAACTCCAGCAGCACGCCTCCGGTTGAAGATGGATGCACGAAGACGTAGAAATGTCCGCCGGCTCCGGGCCGCGGATCGTTCAGCAGGCGCGCGCCGCCGGATTTGAGCCGCTCGACCGTAGCGTTCAGATCGGGAACCTTGACGGCGACATGATGCAAACCCTCGCCGCGCTTCTCGATAAATTTTGCGATCACCGAATCCGGACCTGTAGCCTCCAGCAGTTCAATGCGCGATCCGCCCGCCGGAAGCATCGCCACGTTGACGCGCTCTTGTTCTACCGTCTCGCGCTGCCCCACCTGGAACCCGAGCTGCTTTTCGTAAAACTCGAGCGCGGCGTCGAGCGACCGCACCGCGATGCCCAGGTGATCAATCGAGAATTTGTTTGAGCCAGCCATCGATAGTTGTGTACGGATCCGTGCGGCGCGCCGCGATTTCTTCCGCCGCTTTCTCGAAATTCAAGCCCGCGAAGCGCTCCAGCAGCCGCTCACGCAGCATCTCGCGCAGCCGCAGATTCCAATTCTCGACAGCGCGGTCCTTAGCGCTTCCGCGCTCCAGAAACGATCGTACCGCGGCCAGGGCCTCGGCAATTCCCTTCCCTTCGGTGGCCACGGTGTGCACGATGGGAGGAACCCAGCCGTCCTTGCGAGTCGAAAGGCTTTGAATGGCTTTGATCTCGCGTTGCAGCCGGTCGGCGCCGGGCTGATCGGATTTGTTGATCACGAAGACGTCGGCGATTTCCATGATACCGGCCTTGATGGCCTGCACGTCGTCGCCCATGCCAGGCACCAGCACCACCACGGTGACATCGGCGAGCTTCGCGATCTCGACCTCATCCTGGCCGACGCCGACCGTTTCCACCAGCACCACGTCTTTTCCAGCCGCGTCCAGCAGCAGCGTCATGTCGGTGGCCGCCGCGGCGAGTCCACCCAGCCAGCCGCGCGTAGCCATGGAACGAATGAATACGCCGGCGTCGGCGTGATGGCTGAGCATGCGGATGCGGTCGCCCAGGATGGCGCCGCCGGTGTAAGGGCTGGTTGGGTCCACCGCGACCACCCCCACTTGCTTGCCTTCTCGGCGAAGTTCGTGGATCAGGCGATCCGCCAAGGAGCTTTTCCCCGCGCCGGGTGCGCCGGTGATCCCGATCACCGCAGCGCGGCCGGTGTGCGAGAAGAGTTCTTTGAGCAATTGCTCAGCCGATGGTCTGCGATTTTCGACAGCCGTCGCTGCACGCGCTAGGGCGCGCGGATCTCCGGCCAGGATTTGCTCGGACCAGGAACTCATCAACTTTTCAGAAGCTGCCGCGCTATTACCAGCCGTTGGATTTCGCTGGTGCCTTCCCCGATGGTGCAAAGCTTCACGTCGCGATAGAATTTCTCGACCGGATAATCCTTGATGAAGCCGTAGCCGCCGTGGATCTGCACCGCTTCGTTGGCGGCGCGAACCGCAATCTCGGAGGCGAACAGTTTGGCCATGGCCGATTCTTTGTTGACGCGCTCGCCCTGATCCTTCATCCATCCGGCCCGATAGGTGAGCAGGCGCGCGGCATCGATCTCGGTGGCCATGTCGGCCAGCTTGTTCTGGATGGCCTGAAACTCGGAAATGGGCCGGCCGAACTGCTTGCGTTGCTTGGAATATTTGAGCGCGGCTTCGTAGGCGCCCTGGGCGGTGCCGACCGAAAGTGCCGCGATGGAGATGCGCCCGCCATCGAGGATACGCAAGCTGTCGACAAAGCCTTCGCCGGGATTGCCGAGAAGCTGCGACTCCGGCAAGCGGCAATCGGTGAAAAGAACTTCGCCGGTGGCGCTGGCGCGCATGCCCATCTTGTTTTCTTTCTTGCCCACGCGATAACCGGGAATTCCTTTTTCGAGAATAAAGGCGGAGATGCCGTGGTGCGAGGCGGCTCGATTGGTGACAGCCATAGCGACGCACACGTCCGCGTACTGCGCGTTAGTGGTAAATGTTTTTCCTCCGTTGAGCACCCAGCAGGCGCCGTCCTTTACCGCTCGCGTGCGCGTCCCGGCGGCATCCGAGCCTGCCTCGGGCTCGGTCAGGGACCAGCAGCCGATCCATTCGGCGGTCGCTAGCCGAGGGATGTATTTGCGGCGCTGCTCGTCGCTGCCCGCAAGAAAGATGTGGTTGGTGCACAGCGAATTGTGCGCCGCGACGATCAAGCCGACGGACGGATCGACGCGCGCGAGTTCCTCAATAATGATGGCGTAGTCGATGTAGCCCAGCCCGGCGCCGCCCAAGTCTTCGGGAAAGATCGCGCCCATGTAGCCGAGCTGGCCGGCCTTCTTGATCGCTTCCAGCGGAAAGGTCTGGTTTTCGTCCCAGTCCGACACGTGCGGAGCAATTTCCGCTTCCGCGAACTCGCGAACCGCCTTGCGAAGCTGAACCTGCTCCGATGTAAGTGAAAATTCCATGGAGAAGAGTAACTTCTATGTTGACACGGGCGCGAAGGAGAGCGCTACGGCGCAGCGCTGTCCGCGTGAAGAATAGATCTGAATGTTGAAGCATCGCGTGGCATACGGAAAAAGGCAGCGGAAAAAGGCAGTGGTTGCCCATAATAAGGGTTTCCCTTATTATGGGAAGATGAACGTTACCCTCACTCTGGACGACGATCTAGTCAAAAAAGTTCGGAGAGTAGCAGTGGAACATGACACAACACTGACCGCGATGATTCGTTCGTACCTGGAGCAAGTTGCTTCCGAGGACGCAGCCAGTGGACGCAGTCGCCGCCAGCGCGAAGCCCTCGAACGTTCGTTTGAGAGGCACAATTTCAACATCGGCAAGCGTAAGTGGAAGCGTCCGGACCTTTATGAACGCTCCTGATTTCTTGGATACAAACGTACTTGTATATGCGTACGATGTGACGGATCGCCGCAAACAAGCACGTGCTCAGGAGCTAGTCCGCAAAGCGCTAGCAGGTGAAATGGTGCTCTCCACACAGGTTCTGAGCGAGTTTGCCGCGACTTTTCTTCACAAGATCTCTCCTCCGGCAAAGCCAGAGCAGGTTGTCGCCATGCTGGACGCTCTGGAACCCATCCGCGCGATTGCGCCAGACCCTGAGATCGTGAGCCGAGCCGTATTGGTGCACGCTAGATACGGATTGCATTTCTATGACGGCATGATTATTGCCTGTGCGGAGCGTGCTGGCTCGAAGCGCATATGGTCGGAGGATTTAAGCGCCGACCATGCTTATTTCGGAATCAAGGTAGAGAATCCTTTCGTTTAGGCATCGTTGATTAGCGCGTCCACTTCGGAGCGCGACGGAATCGACGACTGCGCACCGGCTCGCGTTACCGAAATCGCGGCGGCGGCGTTGGCGAAGCGCAGCGCTTCAGCAATGGGGCGATCTTCGGCCAGCGCGACTGCCAGCCCGGCGTTAAACACGTCGCCCGCCGCCGTCGTATCGCGAGCCGTCACTGGAAAGGCATCGCTGAATAGCTCGACCTGGCCGTCGCAATAAAAACTGCCGCGGTCGCCGAGCTTGAGCACTACCGCCTGGGGACCGAGATCGCGCAAGAATCGCGCCAGCACAGGCGCCTGAGTAAGCTCGACGCGGCCCGGCGGATGGCCCAACAACAGCAGCGCTTCGCTCTCATTGGGAGTCAGAATATCAACGCCCGCCAGCAACTCGCCGGGCAGCGGCTGCGCCGGAGCCGGATCCAAAATCGTTCGTGCACCTTCCTCGCGAGCCAGCCGCAGCGCCGCCGAGACGGTATCGAGCGGGGATTCCAGTTGGAACAGCACGATGCGCGCGCCTCGAAACACCGGCCGCATCGCTTCCACCTCGGAAACCGCCAGCGCGTGGTTGGCGCCGGACGCGACCACAATGGAATTTTGTCCGGAACGGTCGACTGAAATAAGCGCGACGCCGGTGGGTGACGCGCGGGTGGCGTGCACCGCGCTGACATCGACGCCGGCCGCCGAGAGGCTGGCCTTCAGATGATCGCCGAAGACATCGTAGCCCACGCGCCCCACCATCTTCACGCGCGTGGAACTAGCCGACAGCCGTGCCGCAGCGCAGGCTTGATTCGCGCCCTTGCCGCCGGGAATCATCTGGAAATCGCGTCCCAGCACGGTCTCGCCGAGTGCGGGCAGACGCTCCACGGCCGCTACGAAATCCATGTTGAGACTGCCCACGACGACGATCGTGGCCGCGCTCATCGGCTCAGATCGATGCCGAATTTCTTGAGCTCCTCGGCGTAATAACGCCGGTGGAGCAAATCCCACTCCTCGGTGCCTTCGGGAATTTCCTTTTTCTGCGAGCGGATCTTGGTGCGGGCCGCGCGGTCGACTTTTTCCTCCACCGCCAGCAGCTCGGTCATGGAACGCACGATCTCCAGCCGCACGTCGTTGGGATCCTTCTTGACGCGGAACTCGCGCGCCTTGCGGAAGGCGGCGACCAGCTTATGCGAGATGTCGTTGATCTTATCGCGCGACAGCTTCATGTTGTCGCCCGTATCGCGGCCCGAAGCGCGAATCACCTTGCGCTGCGAGATGAGCGTGTTCTTAATACGCCGGAACATCTCCTGGTAGCTGACGCCCTCTCGCCGCATGTAATCGCTATATTGAGCCAGCATCTCGCGGACCTCGTCGTTGAGACGGTCTTCCACCTGCAGCTCATCCTGGATGATGCCGCCGATCATCTCCCCCGCGGCATTGGGGTCGCTGGTTTCGATGATCTGCGGAGTCAACCGCCTGACGAGCTGCCTGGATAAGTATGCGACGAATTCTCGGCTCAGCAACATGCTTGGATTTGAGAGATCGACTGCTTCGAGACGACTGTTCCCAATTCTCGCATATCAGTTGGGCAGGTCGCCCTGGTGATGGTCGAGAAATTCCTGATCGATCGGCTTGCGGCCACGAAACCCCTCCTCCACGCCGTGCCAAAACTGAATGCCGTTCTCGCCCAGCTTCCAGCACAGGTAAACTTCCTGGCCATTGAAGAGCGTGGGGAAATCGATGAGACCGACGTCCAGATCTTTCACCAGGCATCCATATTCGTGAATTTTCTCGATACTCTCCTGGAGCCCGCGGGCGCTGGAATCGCGACGATGCTTACGGTCCAGCAGCTTGGAATGGTCTACCATCACGCCGCCCTGCAACATGATTCGACGCTGGAATTGCTGGCAATCCGATTCGGCTTGCTGGTATTCGGCCTTGAGCGCGATGGCTTCGCGAATAGCGGACTCAACCTGGGGCAGCAAATGTTGGGCTTGTGCGAGCGTGAAGAATCGGGCCACGGCCTTCTAGACGCCGGAAACCTGCACGGCCAGCGACCGGCTGCGAGGCCCGTCAAACTCGGCGAAGATGATACTCTGCCAGGTTCCCAGCAGCACCGTAGCGTTGCGGACCTGCAGGCACAGCGTCTGGCCCATCAGCATGCCGCGCAAATGCGAATCGGCATTCTTGCGTTCGCAGTCGGAGTGCTGCGGGTCGTTGTGCCGATAGTACCGCTCGCGCTCCACCATTTGCTCCAGGAAGCCTTTGACGTCGTGCAGCAGCGCGTCCTGCCATTCATTGAGGAATACGGCGGAGGTGGTGTGCAGCGATTGCAGGTGCACCAGGCCGTCGCGAATGCCGCTCTTGCGAACGATCTCGTTGATGCGCTCGGTGATGTTCAACAACTGCAGGCGATCGTTGGTGATCCAATCGATGATGCGATTGGCCACCTTGTAATTCCCCAGATTCGACGCACCCGCGCCGGTCTCGATGGGTTGAACTCTAGATGTGCTCATTTACTTAGGATTCCCCTACTAGTCTAAATACGCGGGACGGCGCAAATAGGATTCAAATATTTGAATCGGATAACTTTTTCGATTATAGCAGCGCGGGGAGACACTAAGGGCGGTAAGTAACTTCCGCCGCAAGAGTAAGAAGCGCACGCAGGTTAGGGGCGATACTCCAGTACCAGCGTCGTGATGTCGTCGCCCGGATCCGCATCTTCCGTAAATTCGTTCACCGCCTCGATCAGGCGCCGGTGCAACTCCGTACTGCCGGCTGAGGCATGCGCTTCGAGCAGCTCGCGCAAGCTCCGGTCGAAGAACGCGCCCTCGGCGTTCTCCGCTTCCGACAGGCCGTCGCTAAAAAGCACGATCTTGTCGCCGGGCTGGAGTTGCAGCATCTTGGTTTCGTAACTCGCGGCATCCAGCATTCCCAGCGGCAAGCCGGTGCTGTCGAGCGGCACAATTTCGGACGCGGATCGCACCAGGAATGGCTTGGGGTGTCCGGCGTTTACCCAGTGAATCTGGCCGTTCCGATGGATGGTGCAGTAAAAGACGGTCGCGTATTTTTCGCCCTGCGCGCGCTCATTCAGGAAGCGATTGACGCGAGCCATCAGATCGTCCATGCCAGCCGGGCTCTCGCTGGTGATCGAGAAGGCGCCCTGGAGCAAGGCCGCCAGCAACGCCGCGCTCATGCCTTTGCCGGAGACGTCCGCGATGGTGCAGGCGTAAGCGTCCGGGCCCGCCGGACGAACGTCGAAATAGTCGCCGCCGACCTGGCGCGAAGCGATGCTGGAACCGGCCGCGCGAAACCAGCCGTCGGAGGGAAGCGCGCCGGGCAGGAGGTCGCGCTGAATGCCGCGGGCAATATCCAGCTCTTCTTCGAGACGTTGCTTCTCGCGTGCCTCGACCAACAGCCGGGCATTTTCAAGGATGGTGGAGGCTTCGAGCGCGAGCGTTTGCAGTATCTCGCGATTGCCTACCGATAGATCCGCGGCCGAGAGGCGCGAATCCATGTACAGCAGACCAACCGTGTCCTGGACGGTGGCGGCCAGCGTTTCCTCGCTGGAAGCCAGCCGCACGCGGATCAGCGGCACACATAGTACACTGCGCAAATCCAGATCCGCCACCGAGGTTTCGGGCCGGACCCCTTCCTCGCCGGCGCGGTCGAACGTCATGGAGAGAAGCTCGCGGCGCGTCCGCAGAGCGCGCAGGATGAGGGAGCGCGGAACTTGCAGGTCCGAGCTAGCCAGCGGTGCTCCGCGCCGGTCGCGGGCGACGTTCACTTCCAGCTCGTCTCCGCTCTTGAGCAGCAGGAATCCTCGTTCCGCTCCTGTAACGGTCAGCGCTGCGTCCACCACGGCCGCAAGAACGTCGGTGGGAGAAAGCGAGCTTTGCAGCGCGCGCGCCACTTCCACCAGCGATCGCAACTTTGACAGATTGCTCGCGGCAGCCGGGCCCTGCGGCGACAACTGGTCCAGGAAGCGGTGCAGCTCATCCTGCTCGAAGGTGAAAACCAGCCGGTAGGAATCGGGCAAGCCGAAATCGATGCGGTCCGAGCCCGACAGTTTCTGCCGCGTGACGCGCTGCCCGTTCACGTAAATGCCTTGGCGGCTGTTGAGGTCTTCGATGAAATACGCACCGTTCTCGGCGATAACGCGGGCATGGATGCGCGAGATGCGATTGTCGCGCAGCATCAGATGATTGTCTCCTTGGCGTCCGATCTGGAAGGGCAGCGGCGCGATCGGGAGGCGGCTGCGGTTTCCGGATGGGGTGACCACCTCGAGCGAGGGAACGCGCGCGGGTTCAGAACCCGGAGTGGCCATCAGCGGCCCCGGCGACGGCGTGCCTTGCGCTCCGGCACTGCGCGCGGTTCATTCGCGGCTGCCGCCATTTCCTTGGCGCGCAACACCTGGCAGTGCGCGCAGTAGCCACCGACCTCCGTGCGGGCCAACACGATCTCGAAACCAAAGTGGCTGTGAATCTGCTCTCGCATTTTGCGCAGTGGATCGCCGAAGAACTCTTCGATCTTGCCGCAGCGCAGGCAGATTACATGCGCGTGCTCCTGCTTGAGGCGCGTCTCGTAATAGTGCTGGTCGCCGGAGTGGTGCATCAGATCCAGCTCGTCCACCAGGCCGCCGGCCTTCAGCAGCTTGAGCGTGCGGTACACGGTGACGCGATTCAGCTTGGGATCTTTTTCGCGCCCCAGCTGGTACAGCCGCTCGGCATCCAGATGCTGGCCGGACTGATCGATCAAGTCCAGCAGGATCTGGCGCTGGCGCGTGAGCCGGACGCCTTGCTGCTTGAGTGAATCTTTGATCCCTGAAACTGCCATGGGCTGTGCCTGTTGGCTCATTTGAGCGTATCAAACTCTTGCTACAATCAGCCTGCATGTTTCGAAAGGTGCTGATCGCCAATCGCGGCGAAATCGCCGTCCGGCTGGTCCGCGCGCTGCGGGAAATGGAAATTACCAGCGTCGCGGTGTTTTCCGATGCCGACCGCGGCGCGCTGCACGTCCGGCTGGCGGACGAAGCCGAGCATATCGGGCCGGCCGCGTCGTCGGAGAGCTATCTCAACATCGCTCGAATTCTGGATGCGGCGCACAAACACGGCGTTCAGGCCATTCATCCCGGATACGGCTTCCTGAGCGAGAATGCGGAGTTCGCCTCCGCGTGCGAGCGGGCCGGGCTGGTGTTCATTGGCCCGTCGGCGGAAACCATCCAG
Source organism: Terriglobia bacterium (assembly GCA_963768095.1). GTDB lineage: Bacteria > Acidobacteriota > Terriglobia > Bryobacterales > Bryobacteraceae > Palsa-89. The sequence goes on from CAVYGT010000002.1 coordinate 643,026, forward strand.
CGCCTGGGCTCGAAGACCGCGGCGCGCACTCTCGCCAAGCAAGTTCATGTTCCGGTGGTGCCGGGAAGCGAAGAGCCTGCCACAAATCTCGAACAAGCACGCAAATTGGCGCGCGAGCTGGGCTACCCCGTATTGTTGAAAGCGGCCGCGGGAGGCGGCGGCAAGGGCATGCGGCGGGTGAACGCGGAGAGCGAATTGGAAGCGTCCATCCGCGACGCCGCCAGCGAAGCCGAGCGCGCATTTCACAGCCGCGAGATCTACATCGAAAAAGTCATCGAGCGCCCTCGCCACATTGAAATTCAGATCGCAGGCGATCGCTTCGGCAACCTGGTACACCTGGGCGAGCGCGAATGCTCGCTGCAACGCCGGCATCAAAAGATCGTCGAAGAATGCCCGTCGCCATTGGTTTCCCGCAATCCGGAAATGCGCCAGGAAATGGGCGAAGCGGCCCTGCGGATTGCCCGCGCGGCCGGATATTACAACCTGGGCACGGTGGAGTTCCTGGCGGATCAAGACGGAAATTTCTATTTCCTCGAAGTGAACACGCGCCTGCAGGTGGAGCATCCCGTGACCGAGCTGGTGACCGGCCTGGATCTGGTGCAGCTTCAATTACGAATTGCCGCGGGAGAAGCGCTGCCCTTCAGTCAAGAGGATGTGCGCTGGAACGGCTGGGCCATGGAGTGCCGCATTTGCGCGGAGGATCCGGAAAATCAGTTCTTTCCTTCGCCCGGCAAAATCGTGCAGCTCCGCGAGCCGGCTGGCCCTGGGATTCGACTGGACTCGGGAGTGTACCCGGGCTGGAGCATACCTCTTGAATACGATCCATTGCTCGCCAAGCTGGTGGCCTGGGCGCCCGATCGTGATTCCGCGATCAAGCGGCTAGACCGGGCGCTGGCTGAGTACGCGATTACGGGCGTGGAAACCAATGTCGCGTTTTTCCGCGAGATTCTGCAGGATCCCGAATTCGGGCGTGGCGCCCTGCATACCGGATTCGTGGGAGACCTCATGACGCGCAGGAAGCCGCAACACGCCCCTTCGGCGGAACTCGATCTGGCGATCGCCCTCGCCGCCGCAACAGCAGCTTCTCGGAATGGCGGAGGAGAAACCCGGATCGAGAAAGCGGCCTACAGCAACTGGCTCATCGAGGGCCGAGGCCATCGGCTGCGATGAACTGGAAGATCGTGGTAGACGGCCGCGCGGTCGAGATTGACAAGACGCAGCTCGAAAACGCAGTCGAAGTCGAGCCGGGTGTATTTTCGGTGCTGGTCAGGGGCCGTAGCTTCGAAGTACGGTTGCCGGCCGGCGGACCTGCAACCAGCGTAAGCGTCGAGGGACGGCGCTTTAGCGTAGAAGTCCGCAACCCTCGCGACGCCAGCCGAGGATCGAAATCCGCGCTGGGAAGCGGGCGCCAGAACGTGGTCGCACCCATGCCCGGAAAAGTCGTACGATTGCTGGTCAAGCAGGGCGACGCGGTGGAGACCGGCCAGGGCCTGGCAGTGGTGGAGGCGATGAAGATGCAAAACGAGATGAAGGCGACGCGTTCCGCGCGCGTGCTGGAAGTCCGGGTCCGGGACGGCGATACTGTAGCCGCGGGCGAGACGCTGGTGGTATTGGAGTAGATTTTGGGACAATAGGAATTGCCATTCGATTCCAAGCTTTACGGGAGCCGTGTGGCCCAGATCCTGGCTCTCGATCAAGACGGAAATCGTCTGATTCCGCTGGTATCCGGCGGACCCCCGCCGAAGGAGGCACACGCGGCCTTAGCGAAACAGAAAGCGTCAGATTTGTTTCCGCGCGCGCCGGCTCCCGACGCGGCGCTGGCGGGACTATGGGTCTATTTTTCCTGTTTCGAACAGGGCCACGAGATCGCACAGGACATCCCAACCGCGGAAGGCAGTTTCTGGCACGGCATTCTGCATCGGCAGGAGCCGGACCCCGGCAATGCCGCCTATTGGTTCCGGCAAGCTGGTTGTCATCCCGTTTTTGCCGATCTCGCAAACGCAGCGGCTCGAATCGTCGACCGGTACCCCGAGGCCGGATTTCGCGTGGACGGCGGCTGGGACCCATTCGAGTTCATCGATTTCTGTGAGCAGGCGCGGCGCATGCCGGGAACACCCGCGGAGCGCGCCGCACTCGAGATCCAACAGGCCGAATGGCAGCTGCTGTTTGACTACTGCGCGAGGTCGCGTTCGTGACCCGCGGCCGCACACTCCTGGCGCTCATCTTGGGCGCCGCATTGGTTTTCATTGCATGGATTGTTTCGAAGAGAAGCAAGCCGCCGGACGTTGAGTTCACTAAAGTCACGCGGGAAAACATCGTGAGCATGCTCTCGACCAACGGTAAGGTCGAGCCCATCGAGTGGATGCCCGCGCGCGCTGAGCGAGCCGGCGTCGTCGCGCACGTGCTGATTAGCCGCGGCCAGCAAGTCCACCAGGGCCAAGCACTGGTGGAACTGGATACTCGCGTCGCGGAGGCCGAGCTTTCCCGGGCGCAGGCGGGAATTCAGCAGGCGCAGACCGAGGAACAGGTGCTCAATCAAGGCGGCCGGATCTCGCAGCGCGAGCAGGTGGACGCGGATCTGGCGCGTGCCCGGCTCGATCAGGATGTCGCTAAAAAACAAGTCCAGGCGCTGGAACGTCTGGTAGAAAAGCAAGCTGCCACGCGCGTCGAGCTGGATGCCGCGCGGCAGGCTGCCGACCAGTTGCACCTGCGCATTCAGGCCCTCGAAGCGCAAAAATCGGCGCTGGTCACCGGTTCCGACAAGGAGCTTGCGAAATCCAAATTGCAGGAAGCTCAGGCAGCCGCCCAAATCGCGCGCACCAACCTGGAGCTCAGTGTCGTGCGCGCCCCGATGGATGGCGTGCTTTACGATTTCGACTTGAAGCAAGGCACGTTCGTCAATCCGGGCGACTTGATCAGCAGAGTGGGGAAGCTGGATCGCGTTCGAGTCACGGTGTATGTTGATGAGCCGGATCTCGGCAGGGTCCACATCGGCGAGCCGGTCGTAATCACTTGGGATGCGATGCCTGGGCATCAGTGGAAAGGCGCGGTGGACAAGCTCCCGACGCAGGTCATCAAACTGGATACCCGGCAAGTGGGCGAGGTCGGCTGCGTAATCGAAAATCCGGATCGCGACCTGCTACCCAACGCCAACATCACGGCCGAAATCGAGGCCACCACGGCCCCAAACGCTGTGGTTGTTCCCAAGGAGGTGATCCGGCGGCTGGGCGCCGAAACGGGCGTCTTTCTGCTCCAGAACGATCGCGTGTCGTGGCGCAAGGTGAGCCTGGGTGTTGCCAGCTATACCAAGACGCAGGTCCTATCCGGGTTGAACGAGGGCGATGCGGTGGCGCTGCCCAGCGAGAAGACGCTCAAGGACGGCTTGCGGGTCGAGCCCGTGTATCAGTAGCGGTTTCGGGCGAGTCCATCAAGAGCGGCTCGACGGGATAACCTAATTCGCGCCAGGTCTCGATCCCGCCTTTAAGCGGCCGCACTCGTAGCACCCCTCGCCGTAAGAGCTGCAGCGCCGCACGGGCGCTGGAGGCTTCGTTCGGTCAAGAACAATACAGCACCACTTCCTTGTCTCGGGGAATCTCTTCATGGCGCCGCTCCAAGTCTTCCAGGGCGATCCACAGCGCGCCCGGCAGCTTGACGCGATCGTATTGCACTTCCAGAGCCCGGCGCAGATCCACAATGACCACATCGCTTCGCGCCTGGAGCATTTCCCGCAGCTCTTCCGGCGTCACGCGCGCGACACGCAGGTCGCGGATGAATCGTCGGCGCTGATAATACTTCCAGGCAATGTAGGCAGCTAAGAGGCCGATGAGGACCAGCAACAGTCCCGATCCCATCCTGCGCATGTATTCTGCAACGTCTTCGAGCTGATCGCGAAAAATGAAACCGGCTCCAAGGTAGGCCCCACTCCAGATGACAGCGCCCGCCGCATCGGCGCTTAGAAACTTCCAGGCCGTCATGCGCGTGAGTCCCGCCAGCGGCGCTGCGGCCGCGCCCAGCCCGGGTACGAACTTGGCGAATAGCAACGACGGCGCGCCGAAACGCGAGAAAAGGCCCTTGGTGTTGCTGACGCAGGTATCAGGTTCCAACGAGAGGCGGCAGAGCAGGTTCAATATGGACCGGCCGCGTACTCGGCCGAGCCGGAACCAGATTACATCGCTCAGCATGGCTGCGCACACTGCCAGGACCAGCGAAATGTCAAAAGATCTATATCCCAGCCCCGCCAGCGCGCCCATCGCGAGCATAACCGGGAAGGCCGGAACCGGCAGCCCGAGCTGCTCGGCGAATACGTTTGCCACTAGCACCCAATATCCGTGGCGCAGCAGAAATGGAATTACCGCGTGCATCGACTCTAGTGTAGATGCACCACGGCCGCGGATGATTCACATTGGCGCGCGGGCCAGGCTGGTAAGGAACTTGATTCCCGGGATGTTCTTTTGACTAAGGCGTTCGTCGTTAGTGATGAACAGGTCAATATCAGCGGAAGACGCGCAGGCCAGTTGGATCGCGTCGGCGGGCTGAATAGAGCGATCCTGCCGGATTCTTCCGTAGGATTCCGCCGCCGAAAAATCGAACGGGCAAACACTGATTTGGTCCGAAGAAAAGAGCGTCCGATAGCGATCCACCAAGGCGGTATTTCCGCTCGAGATCGGCTTCACCAGGACTTCACCCACCGTCATCGCGCTGGTGAAGAGACGGTCATCCCGCCCCAACATCCGGCGCCTCAAGTCCAGTACGGGTTTTCCAAACTGAGGATGGTCTTCCAGAAGATAGATGAACAGGTTGGTGTCCCAGAAAATGTTAGCCAGACGCGCTTACCTTTCCTTGGATTGGTCGCCGTACCAGTTGGCGCGAAGACTTCGAACATATTCGTCGGCGTCCGTGTCGGCCCAAATCTCTTTGCCAAGACCGCGCATCTGCAGGATCGGATCGTCTTCTTCTTTCATCGGCGTTTCCTTTCCCGAGTAAGTGTGTTCATACCAGTCCAGCAGATAGTGGTAGTTCTCGGGCAGCTCTTCTCGCTTGGGTTTGATTTTTCCGCGGCGCGCAGGAAGCGCACGGTCACCAGAGCGAAATAGCCGGTAGGTGTCGCCCGGCAGCCGATAGAACATCCGGTATCTAGCCGAGTTGGGCTCCAGATTAGCCACGTTGTGGAGATAAATGTGAGCTTGCAGACCCGGCCTAAGTTCAGGCGTTGCCTGCTCGGTGCGTAGGCGCTCAAGAATTTCCCGCGCCGTGAAAGATTCCCTGTCCGGATGTTCTTGATGAAGAAGAGCCAGACCAACCCAGGCTTCATCCGCAACCCGAATCTGCTTAGCCATCTTCGCTTTGGCACCCATTGTCTGCCTACCTACACAACCATTATAAACACTTCTACCATGTTATTGTCAATAGTTATTGTACTTCAGGATACATGAGCCCGCTTTGGCTTAGGACCTGTGTTATAATCCCTTTACAATGAACCGGTTGCACGTCCTGCTCCTGGCGAGCTCCAGCCTTTTCGCACAGCCTTACGATCTGGTCATCCGCAATGGGCACGTTATCGATGGGACCGGCTCGCCCTGGTACTCCGCGGATGTCGCCATTCAGAACGGCCGGATCGCAGCCATCGGGCAACTGAGCCAGATCCCGGCCAAGCGCACCCTCGACGCGCAGGGACTAACGGTGGCGCCTGGATTCGTCGATATGCTCGGCCAGTCCGAGTTGACGATTCTCGTGAATCCCCATCTTCCTTCGAAAATCTTCCAAGGCATCACGACCGAGATTACGGGCGAAGGCGACTCGGTGGCTCCGCTCAATGACGCGATGAAGCGCGCGCGGCACACTGCGTACGAACATCTTGGCATCCAGCCGGACTGGACCACGTTCCGTCAGTACTTCGCGCGCCTTGAAAAACAGGGCTTGGGAATCAACCTGGCGAGTTACGCGGGAGCGACCTCGGTGCGTCGCGTGGTGATCGGCGAGGATGACCGAGCGCCTACACCCAGCGAGTTGGAACGCATGAAGCAACTGGTTCGAGATGCCATGCGCGACGGGGCAGTGGGCCTGTCGACGGCGCTGCAATATGCGCCCGCGCCCTATGCGAGCACCGAAGAGCTGATCGCGCTCGCCTCGGAAAGCGCGAAGCTGGGCGGAATTTACGCCACGCATATGCGCAGCGAGGGCGATGCTGAAACTGCAGCGATCGACGAAGTGATCCGCATCGCGCGCGAAGCCAAGACACCGGCCGAAATCTGGCATCTGAAAGCCGCGGGCAAGAACAATTGGGGTCGTATGCCCGAGATCGTCGCGCAGATCGAAAAGGCGCGCGCGGCTGGGCTCGAGATCAGCGCGAACACTTATGCTTACCCGGCGTGGTTCAACGATTTTTCCGCGTTCATTCCGCCCTGGGCTCACGACGGCGGCGACGCGAAGCTGATTGAGCGGCTGAAAGATCCGGCCATGCGCGCGCGCATTCGCAAGGATATGGAGACGCCCAGCAAAGATTGGGATAACGAGTGGCAGGAGATCCCCGGGCCGGAGGCGATCCTGATCAGCGTGGCGCACAATCCGAAGCTGGTTCCCCTACAAGGCAAGACCATCGCGGAGATTGCGAAATTGTGGAACAAGGATCCCATCGATACGATTTTCGACTTCCTCATCGAGGACAACGCATTCACTTCGGTGGCGGTATTCGGGATGTCCGAGCCTGACGTCGCGTTGGCGCTCGAGCAGCCTTGGGTTTCGATCTGCAACGACTCCCAGGGCACGGCGCCGGATGGTCTGCTGGGCCGCGAGCATCCGCATCCCCGCGCCTATGGAACCTTCCCGCACATTCTTCGAAAGTACGTCCGTGAGGAACACAAATTGTCGCTGGAGGACGCGATCCGCAAGTTCAGCGCACTGCCCGCTCAGAAACTGCGCCTGGCCGATCGCGGAGTGCTGAAGAAAGGCATGTGGGCCGATCTTGTCGTTTTCGATCCGGCGACCATCCGCGATGTGGCGACGTTCGACCGGCCGAATCAGCTTTCAGAGGGCATGCGGTTTGTCTTGGTCAATGGCGTGCCGGTGATTGAAAACGGCAAACAGACCACTGCGCTCCCGGGCAAAGTGCTGCGCGGTCCCGCCTACGTCCAGTAATGCCTGGGTAGGTCCCTACTGATACATTCGCCGCTCACGGCGCATGAAAGCCGGAATCTCGAGGTCGTCGGCCGCAACCGGCGCGGGTTCTTCCACCGGAGGCGGCGGCGCCGGAGCGGGTGTATCGCGGAATAGCGATGTTGGCATCGGCGCCGGTTCTGGAACGGGAACAGGCGGAGGCGGCGGAGCAGCCGCGACGGGTTCCGGCATCGACCAGTCGGACGCGCCGGCCGCCGCACGACGCGCCAACATCGGCAAGTTGTCGCGCTGGAAGCCGGTAGCGATCACCGTGATCTTCACTTCGTCCTTCATAGCTTCGTTCATGACCACGCCGAAGTTAATTTGCGCGTCTTCGTTCGCCGTAGCGCCGCGGATCAGCGAGCACGCTTCGTTGACGTCGTGCAGGCTGAGCTTGCTCGATCCGGTAATGTTGATCAGCACGCCGCGCGCGCCTTTCACACCGCCTTCTTCCATCAACGGAGAACTGATGGCCTGGCGCGCAGCTTCAATAGAAGCGTTCTCGCCTTTGGCCGACGCAGTCCCCATCATGGCGTAACCCATGCCGAGCATGATGGCGCGGATGTCCGAGAAATCGCGATTGATGAGGCCCGGCGTGGTGATGATGTCGCTGATGCCTTGCACGGCCTGGCGCAGGATGTCGTCGGCAGTGCGAAATGCCTCGAAGAAACTGGTGCCGCGCGGGACCAATTCGAGCAGCCGGTCGTTGGGAACCGTGATGACCGTGTCGACAGTGCCGCCGAGCTCGGAGAGCCCGCGATCGGCCTGCTTCATGCGCCGCGGCCCTTCGAACGCGAAGGGTTTCGTGACCACCGCCACGGTCAGAGCGTTCAATTCCTTGGCGAGCGAAGCTACCACGGGCGCAGCTCCGGTGCCCGTTCCACCACCCAGGCCCGCGGTGACGAACACCATGTCGGCGCCTTCCAGAACCTCGATGATGCGCTCGGTATCTTCGAGCGCCGCTTGCTTGCCGAGCGCGGGATCGGACCCTGCGCCCAAGCCGTTGGTCACTTTGGCGCCGATGGATAGCTTGTTCGGGACCGGTGAGGCGTTGAGCGCCTGGGCGTCGGTGTTGAGAATGTGAAATTCAACTCCGGCCAGTCCCTCGTTCATCATGCGGGCGACGGCGTTTGATCCGCCGCCGCCCACTCCCACCACCTTAATCCTGGTTCCGAGCAGAGCTTCTTCCTGGATGGCAAACTTCAATGCGTCCATTCAAATCCTCCTGTAGCACTTAAAAATTTCACGTGCGGCGTAGAACTCATCGGAACAACAACCCCATCAGCCCGGGACTCTTGCGCTTGCTGTCCCGGTTGGTCTTCAATCGTGCGGAATACTTTGCCAGGCCGGCCGCCGTGGTCCAGGCCGGCGTGCAAAGGTCGTCGGGAAAATCCTGAATGCCGGTGGGCAGCGCATTGCGCGCCGGGCAATTGAGCACGCGCTCGGCCATGTCGCACATGCCGTTCAGCAGCGCGCCTCCGCCTGCCAGGATCACGCCTTCGAGCAGCCGCTGATCCATGCGGATGGTCACCAGCTCGGAGCCCACATGGATGAACAGCTCTTCGGCGCGCGCTTCCAGAATCTCGTTCAACTGCTTGCGCGGGGCTTCGCGGGGCGCGCGGCCATCGGGCGACGGCAGCTCGATATAGCTGTTGTCGGCGGTGAGCCCCAGGATGGCGCATCCATATTCGATCTTCAAGCGCTCCGCATCGTCGTACTGCAGAGTCAACCCCACGGCCACATCGCGCGTGAAGTGATCGGCCGAGATCGGCAAGGTGCGCGCCAGCATAACGGCTTCGCCCTCATACACAATCAGCTCGCTGGAATGCATTCCGATATCCAGAACCGCCACGCCGCGGTTGCGGTCGTCGCGCGAGACCGCGGCGTAGGCCGCGCCTACCGGCTCGAATACGGTTTCCTCCACCGCATAGGAAGCCTGTTGCACCGCGGCGATGATGGATTCGTGCTCCTGTTCGGAAACCGTCGCGATGTGGACATTGGCCTCCAGGCGCGAGCAAGTGGAACCGCGCGGATAGCGCTTGCCGGAGCGGCCGTCGAGCGTGAAATCCTGCGGGAACAATTGCAGGATCATGCGGTCTTCTTCCAGACGCACCATTTCGGCGCGTTCCACCGCATAGGCCATGTCTTCGAGCGTGATGGCGCGCGGGCGCCCGAACTCATATAGGCCGCGCACATTGTGCCCGTCGATGCTGCTGCCGCCGATCCCCACTACCATGGCGTCCACCACCGACTGCGCCTCGAATTCGGCCCGGCGCACCGTAGCTTGCACGCTGGCCGTCAGCGCCTGCTGGTCGGCCAACCTGCTCTTACTCCATCCGGTGGATGCCACTTCGCCGTGCCCGCGATATTTCAGCCTCCCGTCTTCGATGGCCAGGATGATACACCGCGTGAACGCGCTGCCTAAATCGAGGCCGACCGCCAGCGGCGTTCTATCGTGCACGGCCGGGATCCTCCAAACCGGTGATGCGGTCATCCAAGCGCAGGTCGAACGTCGAGGCCTGCGGCATCTTGCGATGAATGTCGGGATAGTGCTCCAGGAAATTCTCGATGCGCGACGAGAAGTTGGTCTCCCCCATCAGCAGCGTCACGGCGCGGCCCTGCACGGCCCAGGAAATCTTCAAGTCATCCAGATCGCTGACATCCACTTCGGACACGCCGTCGGCATGCCGACCCAGATCTCTCATCAACTGCAGCATTCGCCGGACTCGTTTGGCGCGGCTGCTCGCGATTTCGCCGGTTGGAATGCCGGACAACACGGGGAGCCGGAATGGCGCGCGCGCCGGCGGATCGAGAATCACGCCCTCATCGTCAATCAGCGCCCAGCGTGTGATACCGTCGGCCGGCAATTTGAGGAAAGCAACTGGTTTTCGTTCCGTCACCGCGACCATCAGCTGGTCCGGCCAGACGCGCACGATGGAAGCTTCGTGAACCCAACTGACGTTCAGCAGCGCTTTGCGGCGAGCAGCCAGCGGAAGCAAGTAGACACTGCGGCCGTAGTCTTCGTCGAACAGGCGCAGGATCCGCGCGCGCGAGGCGTAGCGCACGCCACTCAGTTGAATGTTGGGGCTTTCCTGACCATAGTCGGCCGGGCCCGCCAGGAAGAAACGTGAATCGCGGATCAGGAATTGCTCGAAGCGTTGGGATGAATAGATGCCGGCGGCCAGCACCGCGCACATCGCGAGGGCGATGGCGGTGTAGCGCAAGACAGTCTTGGCAGGGATGGGCCGGCGCTTTTTGGCGGCGTCCTGAGCCATCTAGGCGGCCTCCCGGAGCTTTTCGAGCACGCGGTCGCCAACCTGCCAGACATTTCCCGCGCCCAGGGTCAACACGAGATCGCGCTCGCGGGATTTCCGCACGACCGTGTCGGCGGTCTGTTCGATGGTCGCGGTATATTCTACCGAGCGCTGGCCGAAATCGCGCATGCGCTGGGCCAGCGTCTCCCCCGTGATGCCTTCGATCGGACGCTCGGATGCGGCATAGATGTCGAGCACAAACACCAGGTCGGCCTGGTGAAAACTCTTGGCGAACTCGTCCATGAGATGCTGCGTGCGCGAGTAACGATGAGGCTGAAAGACCACCAGAATGCGGCCAAAGTTGCAGAGCTTGGCGGCGGCCAGCGTGGCGCGAATTTCGGTGGGGTGGTGGCCGTAATCGTCGATCACGGTGACGCCGCGCGCCTGGCCGCGCTTCTGGAATCGGCGATCCACGCCAGCAAACGCCGCGATGGCCTGGCGAATCGTTTCCAGCGGGACTTCCAGTTCCAGACCAACCGCGATGGCGGCGGTGGCGTTCAGCACGTTGTGCATCCCAGGAACGCGCAGGTGAAACTCGCCCAGATCCTGGCGCCGCCCGCGAACGGTGAACCGACTTTCGAACGCGCCACAGTTGGCCTCAATGATTTGCAGCGCAGCCTGGCTGCTACACCCATAAGTAATGTTGCGCCGGTTGATCTGAGGGAGCAGTTGCTGGATATTTTCATCATCCAGGCAAAGAATGGCAGCGCCGTAGAACGGCACTTTCTGGATGAATTCGAGAAAGGCGGCGCGTATCTCGACGATGGACGGGTAGTGATCCAGATGTTCCTGGTCGATGTTGGTCACGATGGCGAGAATCGGACTAAGCTTGAGGAAAGAGCCGTCGCTTTCATCCGACTCCACCACCAGAAAGTCGCTCTGGCCGACGCGCGCGTTGGAGCCGCCCATGGACGCGGTCTTGCCGCCCACCACCACGGTGGGATCGAGTCCGGCGGTGTTGAGAACGGTCGCGGTCATGGAAGTCGTGGTGGTTTTGCCATGGCTTCCGGCGATCGCGATGCCGTACTTCAAGCGCATCAGCTCGGCCAGCAGCTCGCCGCGCGGAATCACGGGGATTTTGAGGCGGCGCGCTTCAACCAATTCCGGATTTCGCTCATCGACGGCCGAACTCACAACCAGTGCTTTGGCCGTGCCAACGTTGGACGCAGCGTGGCCCTCGTAGATCCGCGCTCCCAACCGCGTCAGGCGCTCCGTGGTCGCGCTCAGCTTGAGATCCGATCCCGTGATCTGATAGCCCAAATTGAGCAGCACTTCGGCGATTCCACTCATACCGATACCACCGATTCCGACGAAGTGCAGGTGCTGGGGCTTAAAAAACATTTTAAATACGTATTGTTTCGGGTTTGGAGCGCAATGTCAATGTCGAGTTGCCGGAGCGGCGATCGCCTCCTCTACAATTTCCGCCGCGCGCCGGGCGGCGCCGGGATGCCCGAACGTCCGCGCCTGCTCTCCCATGTGCTTTAGCGTGCCGGGCTGCGATGCCAGTTTGCCCACCTCCTCGAAGAACCGGCCCCCATCCATCTCGTGATCCAGAACCAGGCGTGCCGCGCCCGAGTGCGCGAAGGCTTCTGCGTTGCGAAGCTGATGCTGATCGGCGGCGTGCGGCAGTGGAACCAGAATGGAAGGTTTCCCGGCCGCGGCCAGTTCAGCCACAGCACCGGCGCCCGCACGGCAGATCACCAGGTCGGCTTGCGCGAAGGCGGCGGGCATGTCGTCGATGAACGGAACGATGCGGCCTTCGAGACCACTTTCGGCGAACTTCGCCGCCAGCGCTTCATACGCCGCCGAACCGGTCTGATGGATGAAACGCACGTTCGAGCCGGCTTCGCGAAAGTAGCGCCAGCTTCCCGCGGCCGCCTGGTTCAATGTGCGTGAGCCCTGGCTGCCCCCGGTAATTAAAACAGTGAACACCGCTTCACGCGGCTTCGGAGGAATCGCAAAGAACTCCGGGCGCACCGGAAGGCCGGTGATCTCCGACTTGCCGGCCGGGAAAAAGCGCGCGGCTTCTCGAAAGCTCAGCAGAGCGCGCGTCACAAAACGGCCTACCTGCCGGTTGGTCAGACCGGGCATGGCGTTGGGCTCCATGACTACCAGCGGCAGGCGTTTCCAGAGCGCAGCCAGGACAACCGGGCCAGCCGCATAACCGCCCAAGCTGAAGACCACCGACGGGCGGTGTTGCTTCAGGAGTGAAAGAACTCTGCCTACGCTCAACGGAAGTTGCGCCAGTGTACGAACCGTGCGGAGCACACCCACGCGCTTCAGGCCGCCGATTTCGATAAACTCCAGCGGGAATCCGGCGGCGGGCACGAGCTTGGCTTCGAAGCCTGTGCGCGTGCCGACGAAGACGGATGCATGGCCGCGCGATTGCAATTCGCGCGCGACCGCGAGCAGTGGGACTACATGGCCCCCGTGCCGCCTCCCGCCATCATGATCGTCGCCATCCCAAAGCCGCTTTGCCCCTATCTCGGCGTTCACACGAGTGTGAACGCGGCACGCACGAGTGCGTGCGCCACATTTCTTATCCGGAGTGTTCGCTGACGCTCAGCAGCATCCCCAGGCAGATCATGGTGCTCATCAGCGAACTGCCGCCCGCGCTGATCATCGGCAGCGGGATTCCCTTGGTGGGGCCCATGCCGAGTACGACGCTCATGTTGATCAGTGCCTGGAGCACCACGGACGACGTGACGCCCAGCGCCAGGTATCGGCCGAAGGCGTCGTTCGTCACCCAACAAAGTTCCAAGCCCCGCCACAGGATGACCATGAAACCAATCAGCAGCGCGGTACAACCGAACAGCCCCAGTTCCTCTCCCACCACCGCGTAGATGAAGTCAGTATGCGCTTCCGGCAGATAAAGAATCTTCTGTTTGCCCTGCATGAGCCCCAAACCGACGACGCCGCCGCTGCCGACGGCGATCTTGGATTGTTTCACCTGGTAGCCGGGATCTCGCGTCGTGATGGATTGGCTGACGTACTTCTTGAGTTTGCCCTCGGGGTCGAAGTATGCGACACGCTTGTACTCAGGGTCGAAAAAGCCGATGACGCGCGCGATACGGTAGGGTTTGGATACAACGAAGCCGACGCAAGCGAGCAACCCGAGGACCAACGCTGCTGCCACGAACTTCCGCTCGAGTCCGGCGACATAAAAGACAATAGCGGCCGGCAGGATCAGAACGATGGCCGTACCCAGATCGCCGAATCCGACCGTGGCCGCAAGAACCGCCATTGCGAGCCCGGCCGCCGCGACGGTGCGCCGGCTATTAATAGCGTCCTGCTTCAGCGTGACGAAGTAAGCGAAAAAAATGATCAACGCGGGCTTGCCGAATTCGGACGGCTGCAGCGTGCCGATGCCTTGGAAGCGGAACCAGCGATGCGTCTTGGGGTCCAGGAAGAACACCAGGATTTGCAAGAACAGCACCACGCCCAGGGAGCCGAAGGCCCAGCTCGCGCTGTGCAGCCGGCGATAATCGTGGCGCTTGAAATACATCAGGGCGGCGAACGAGACCACGGCCCAGGCGATTTGGTGTCCGGCGTAGTGAAAGCTGGGATTGATTTCCTTGTCCAACTGCGAGGCCAATGGCGCCACCGAAGCTACCGAGGATGCGCTGTACACCATCACGATGCCGAAGGAGACCATGGCGACGATGGTCGAAAACAGCATCCAATCGGATTTCAAGCGTTGCGCCATTAATGGGCTCCTTCCGCGAGGGTGTTGACGAGTTCCTTGAACACCCGCCCGCGCTGCTCGAAGTTTTCGAATTGATCGAAGCTGGAGCAAGCTGGAGCGAGCAGCACGGTGTCGCCGGGCTCGGCGGAACGATAGGCCTCTTCGACGGCCGCCGCCAGCGTCCCACATTGCACCAGAGGCGCCGTGCCTTCGGCGAGCTGAGAAGCGATCTTGCGGGCAGCCGCGCCGATCAGCAGCGCGGCCCGCGCTTTCTTGCGCAGAGGCTCGCGCAGGACGGTGTAATCGCTGCCTTTGTCTTTTCCGCCCAGGATGATCCACAAGCCGCCGGGAAATGCATCGATGGCCTTGAGCGTGGCATCCACGCTGGTGGCCTTGGAGTCGTTGTAATAAGCGACACCGTTGATTTCGCGGACCAGCTCGAGCCGGTGTTCCACGGGCGCGAAAGTTGCGGCTGCCTGGGCGATCTGCGCCGGCCGCGCCCCCGCCTCGCGAGCGATCAGCGCAGCGGCCATCACGTTTTCGTAATTGTGCCGGCCGCGCAGGCGAAGCTGCTGCACGTTCAATAGAGGTTCGCCATCTAACACGATGTCTTCTTGGTCCAGCCACGCCCCGGAGACCGCGTGCGTTCCGCTGAACCAGACGGTCCGGGCCTGCGTTCGCTGGGCGAACCCGACGGTGACCGGATCGTCGGCGTTCAAAGCAGCGACATCGCCGGAGCGTTGCGTTTCGAACAGGCGGGCCTTGGCGTTGGTGTAGCCCTCGAAAGTGTGATGGCGGTCCAGATGATTCTGCGTGATGTTCAAGCAGACTGCGATGCTGGCGTGGAAGCTCTGAATGGTCTCAAGCTGGAAACTCGATAGCTCCAGCACGTTCCATTGCTCAGGGCGCGAGGTTTCGATCAGCGATGCCGGCGGCGTCCCGATATTTCCGCCCACCTGGCAGGCGATTCCGGACTCCCGCAGAATGTGGCCAGTGAGCGCGGTGGTTGTGGTCTTGCCATTGGTACCGGTCACTCCGATGTTGCGTCCCTTCAGATATGGGGCGGCCAACTCGAGTTCGCCGATCACGGGCACGCCGCGCTGGCGCACCGCGCGCAATAAGTCGAGATCGGCCGGGACGCCCGGAGAAATCACCACCAGGTCGGCGCCTTTGAAAGCGGCCTCAGCTTGCGGTTCCACGGTCACGCCCAGCACCTCGCCCATTGGTTTCTCATCCACCGCCCGAACAACAGCTCCCTTCTCCTTAAGCAGGCGCAACGCTGCCACGCCGGATCGCGCCATCCCCACCACCACCACATGCGCTCCATCCAGTTTCATCTCAGCTTCAACGTCGTGAGCGCGAACAACGCCATCACTAATCCGGTGATCCAAAAGCGCGTGATGATCTTCGACTCCTGCCAGCCCAACGCCTCAAAGTGATGATGGATCGGCGCCATCCTGAAGATCCGCTTTTTGCGGAGCTTATAGCTCCCCACTTGCAGAATGACGGACAACGCCTCGATGACATACACGCCGCCGATGAAGATCAGCAGGATTTCCTCTTTGATCAGCACCGCGACCACCCCCAGCGCGCCTCCCAACGCGAGCGAACCGACGTCGCCCATGAAAATCTCAGCCGGGTGCGCGTTGTACCAGAGGAAGCCGAGCGATGCCCCCACCATCGAACCGCAGAAGATGGTCAGCTCCGACGTTCCCGGCGAGCGAGCCAGCTCCAGATACTCGGCGAAACGCGCGTTGCCCTCCACGTAAGTCAAAACGGTCATAGCGCCGGACGCGATGATCATCAACCCGATGGCCAGGCCGTCCAGGCCGTCCGTCAGATTGACGGCATCCGAAGAACCGACGATTACCAGCACCATGAACGCATAGAAACCGGCAAACGCGAGCGGGTACGTATACCAGCGATGCGTAAGCGAGTCGATGAGCAGGTCCGGCTTGAAGGATTTGAAAAACGGCATGTTGATGCTAGTCGAGTAGGCCTTCTGAGCGTGCAGGGTGAGCAGCATGAACCCCACCACCAGAGCCGCTGCCACTTGCAGGAGGAATTTTTCCTTCACCGTCAAGCCTTCGTTCTGACGGCGGCGAATCTTGGCGTAGTCGTCCCAAAACCCGATCAGCCCGAAGCTTACCAGGCCGAACAATGCAATCCAGATATAGGCGTTGGCCAGATTTGCCCACAGCAGCGTGGGAACGACAATCGAAATAATGATCAGGATGCCGCCCATAGTGGGCGTCCCGGCTTTTTTCTGATGCGACTTGGGTCCTTCCTCGCGTATGTATTGGCCGATTTGGAACTCGCGTAACTTAGCGATCAGCCAGGGGCCCAGCGCTACGGACAAGAACAACGCAGTGAGGCTGGCAAAGGCCGTACGAAAGGTCGCGTATTGGAACACGCGAAACGGCGTGAAAGAGTGAAACAGCTTTTCGTAAAACAGCCAATAAAGCATTAAGTTGTTGCCGCGAGGAACCTCTCCAGGGCGCGCTCGACGTGCGTTCCACGCGAGCCCTTAAACAGAATCACGTCGCCGGGTCGGGCGATTTTGCGTAACTGGTCACCTGCTTCAGCGGCGTCGGAGAAAAAAAACGCGGCGTCGACTGCCTGGCCCGCCTCTTTAGCTGCGTCAACTAAATGGCAGGCCTCGCCGCGTATACCAACGAGCACATCAATTCCGCTGCTCGCGACGTAGCGACCTACTTCGCGGTGCAGGGACCCAGCCCAGCGGCCGAGCTCGAGCATCTCCCCCAGCACGGCGATGCGCCGCTTGGCTGGTGTATCCCGGAGCACGTCGATCATGGCGCGCGCCGCATCGGGATTGGAGTTGTAGCAATCGTTCAAAATCAGAATTCCATGGTGAAAGAATCGTTCGCCCCGCATGCCGCCGATGGTGAATTCCTTGACTACCTCGGCGAGATCGCGAGAGTGGATGCCGAAAAGGCCTGCCACGGCGATGCCCGCCAGCAGGTTCAGCAGATTGTGGCGGCCGGCCAGGGGACTCTCGAACGCGACGCCATCCACCTGGAAGCGCAGACCCTGCTCGGTCAGTTCCACGTTGCGGGCGCGAACATCGGCGCCATCGCCGAGGCCGAAAGTCACGGTCCGGCCGGGATGGACGTCGCGGAACCGCGCAACCAAAGGGTCGTCGGCATTGAGCACTGCCGTGCCGTCGGGAGGCAACGCCTCGATCAATTCTCGTTTCGCGGCGGCAACGCCTTGGATGGAATCGAACGCTTCGATGTGCGCGTGGCCGACATTCGTCACGACGCCGATTTGGGGCCGGGCGATGGCGCTAAGATCGCGGATTTCGCCGGCGTGGTTCATGGCGAGCTCGATTACCGCTACGCGCGCGTCGCGCGGCAGGCGCAAGAGCGAAAGCGGCACGCCGACGTGGTTGTTCAAATTTCCGATGCTCTTGCCAACCGGCATGGCGACCGAGAGCATGGCCGCGATAGTGTCCTTGGTAGTGGTTTTACCGGCGCTCCCAGTCACGCCCACCACTTCCCCGCCCCACTCAAGTCGCGCCCAGGCGGCGATGCGTTGCAGCGCTTCGAGCGTGTCCGGAACTACCAGTATCCGGGCATCATTGTTAACATTCGCGTTGGCGACAACGGCCGCAGCGCCTTTGCTGAGCGCTTCGTCGACAAATGCATTGCCGTCAAAGTTTGGGCCGCGCAAGGCAAAGTAAAGATCGCCCGCCCCGATGGTGCGCGTGTCGGTGCTCCAGCCGGTGATGCGAGCGTCACGGTCGGCCGAGGTGCCGAATACCTGGGCGATTTGCTTCAAAGAAAATTCCATCGTTGTTCGATCGGGCGTCGGCACGATTGCCGACGCGGCACGCACGAGTGCGTGCGCCACATCTACCGCCGGCATGGTTTACGTCTTTCCATAGCCCAGCTCGCGCAGAATCGCCCGCGCGGTTTCCCGGTCGTCAAAATGTATGACGCGATCCTTCAAAACTTGATACGTCTCATGCCCCTTCCCGGCCAGAATCACGACGTCCTTAGGCTTGGCCTCGCGCAGCGCCGCGCGAATGGCATTCGTGCGATCCGGCTCGATCAAGTGCGGCGTGTCGAAGCGGCGTAAGCCCACCAGGGCGTCGTTCATGATCGCGATCGGATCTTCCGAGCGCGGATTATCCGAAGTCAGCACCACGAAATCGCTGCCCTGAGCCGCCGCCATGCCCATCAGCGGGCGCTTGGAACGGTCCCGGTCGCCGCCGCAACCGAACAACGTGATGATGCGCGCCGGCTTGAGCGCCCGCGCCACGGCGATGACATTCTTCAACGCATCGTCGGTGTGCGCGTAGTCCACTACCACCATGAACGGCTGCCGCTCATCCACGGTTTCAAAACGCCCGGGTATGTTGCGGCAGGCCGCGATTCCGCGCGCGATGGTCTCCCAGTCGAACCCGTAGCTCAAAGCTGTACCGCACGCCGCCAGGATGTTATATGCGTTGATCTTGCCTACCAGAGGGGAGGCGAGGCGAACGTGCTGGTTTCGATAATCCACCCTGAATCGCAATCCGCTGAAATCCATCTCGAGTCCGGAGGCGCGCAGATCGGCGCCAGGGTCGAAACCATAGCGAATGGATTGCACTTCCGGGGCCGTGCGGATTTGCTGCCCGTAGGGGTCGTCAAAATTGATTATGGCCCACGGCGGAGGATTGGCGCCGCGAGGCTGAAATAGCAACGTTTTCGCGGCGAAATATTCCTCCATGGTGTGGTGGAAATCCAGATGATCCCTGGTCAGGTTGGTGAAGACAGCGGTGTGAAATGTGATTCCGTAGACACGGTCCAGCGCGAGCGCGTGGGAGGAGACCTCCATGGTGGCGTGCGTGCCCCCGGCCTGCTCCAGCTCGTGGAATATGCGATAAAGATCCAGCGACTCTGGCGTCGTGTTGACCGCAGGACGCACTTCGCCGGCCAGACGGTATTCGATAGTGCCGACCAGCGCCGTCGTTTTTCCAGCCGCACGAAGGATGGAATCGATCAGAAAGGCCGTGGTGGTTTTCCCGTTCGTGCCGGTGACGCCGGTCAAACCCAGCCGCTCATCGGGATGCGCGTAGAAACTGCGCGATGCCACCGCCAGCGCCTGACGGCCGTGCTCAGCCTCGATCCACGTGCCTTGAAAGCCTTCCGGCGCCGGCAGCTCGCTCACCACCGCAACCGCGCCATTGGCCATCGCCTCTTGTGCGAACTGGCGTCCGTCAGCGCGAGCGCCCGGGAAGGCGAAGAACAGAAATCCCGCCTGGACCCTGCGCGAGTCGTATTCCAACCCCGTCACCTCTCTAATCCCCGTTTCCACCGATAACGCCGTCCTGAGCCGAACCCCGTTCAGGACAGCCGCCAGCTTCATCTTCCGAATTCGATCCGAACAGCGCG
This sequence comes from Terriglobia bacterium, assembly GCA_963768095.1. Classification (GTDB taxonomy): domain Bacteria; phylum Acidobacteriota; class Terriglobia; order Bryobacterales; family Bryobacteraceae; genus Palsa-89. Next base: position 662,576 of record CAVYGT010000002.1, read on the forward strand.
CCCCGACGGCAAGAGTTCTCCAGGCGCGGGAATCTGGGCCCGGGCGATTCCGCTGCCCGTGAACTCGACGGGAATCCCGAGAGCAGCCGATTGCTGGATGACATCCCGGACGGATTTGCCTTGGAAGTTGGGTACGCGCCCGGCCGCATCACCACTGCCTGGGTTCTCCAAAAAAGACCGCTGGTCCAGGGCGACTTTTGCGGAAGCCGCCGGTCGGTCGTCGGCAGCTTCGGCATTTCCCGCCTGGACCAGCGGGGGAGGGATGGAAGAACCCAGATCGGCGATGGCCACGTCGTTGTCATCGGCCTGGCCATCGTCTGGGGACGGAAGCATCTCGGGCAAATCCTTGGGAACATCCTTGATTCGAAGCGCCGAGGAAGCCACCTCGCGGAACACAGGCCCCGAGGCCGGAGCGCCGTAACCGCCTTTGCCCTCGGTGTGGTTGATCGTTACGGCGACCACGATGGCCGGGTTGGCGATGGGCGCGAATCCGACAAACGACGCGTTGTAGAAATGCGTGTAGTGGCGCGTCTGATAGTCGTAGATCATGGCGGTGCCGGTCTTGCCGCCTGAGGTGTAGCCGATCAGCCGCGCGTAACGATGGCCCGTGCCGTAGGGCTTGATCATGACGCCTTCCATCATGCGGCGCATGGTAATAGCGGTCTCCGGCCTCAGAACCCGAACTGGTTCGGCAGCCGGCGCGTCCAGGATCAGACGCGGTTTGATGCGCAGTCCACCGCTGGCGACGATCGCGGCGGCCTGCGCGAGCTGGATTGCCGTGACCCCGATCTCATGTCCCATGGCAACCGAGGCGATGGACGTCTTCTGCCAGTGCTTCAGCGATCGCACCATGCCCGCGGATTCGCCGGGCAGCGGAACGCCGGTCTTACTGCCGAATCCAAAGCGTCGAACGTACTCGTACATCTTCTCCTGTCCGACCGTCAGCCCGATATTGATGGCGCCGATGTTGCTGGAACGCGCCAATACATCTTCCATGGACAAAATCCCATAGCGGTGGTCGTCATGGATGGTGCGCCCAAACAGCGTAATCTTTCCGCCGCCGCAATTGATCATGGTTTCCGGGCGCAGATGCGTGGTCTCGAGCGCGGCCGAGAGCGTGATGACTTTGAATACCGAACCGGGCTCGAAGGGCGCCGCGATGGCCAGATCTTCGCGCGCTGAAACATCCTGCCCTTTGGGCGGGTCGTTCGGGTCGTAAGTGGGATAGTTGGCGTAGGCGACGATATCGCCGTTGCGCGGATCCATCGCCACCACGCTGCCCGACTTGGCATGCTGCTGCTCCACCATTTCCTTCAGCTCTTTTTCGGCGATGAACTGGATACTGGAGTCGATGGTGAGATGGATGTCCTGGCCAGGCTGCGGCTCGGTCTCCATGGTGGATTTGAAGCCGCGCTTCTGCACATCCTCCGTCAGCACCAGTTCGCCGGGATGACCCTGGAGTTGTTCGTTGAAGCTCTGCTCGATGCCGGCGTTGCCGTTCTCTTCAAAGTCCACCCCGCCAAGCAGGTGCGCGGCCAGCGAGCGGTTGGGATAGAAACGCTGGCTCTCGGTGCGGAACTCGATCCATTCCAGCTTCAGGCCGCGAAGCCGCGCCGCTTCCTGGGGCGTAACCTTGCGCTTAATCCAGAGAAAACCGCGGCGATTGTCGACCGCCGATTTCAACTGCCCCAACAGTTCGGCGGAATCCAGGCCCAGGATCTGAGAAAGAATGCCGGAAGCCACGCCGAGATCGGGCACGCGCAGCGGATCGACGCACACCGATTCCACTGGCAGACTCATGGCCAGCCGTTCCCCATGCCGGTCCAGAATCATGCCGCGCGGGGCGCGCACCTCAATCACGCGCTCCTGTTGCCGCTGCGCCAGGTTTTTATATTCGTTGTGCTGGATGACCTGGAGTTGAATCAGGCGGCCGGCGATCAGCGCGGCCCAAAGGAAGGCCAGCCGGGCCAATATATACACGCGCTTGGTCGCCAAGGTATCCATTTCCGACTTCCAGAACCAACTTCCGCAATCGCGCCTGCCGGCTACTTCTTAGCCAGAATGCGGTCCGACTTCGTGTCCAGATACACGACGCTTTCAGGCGCCGGATCCACGAAGCGCTGCATCCGCGCCAGCTCTTCCAAACGCGCCGGGCTTTCGAGCTTGGTCTCCTGGAGTTCGAGCGCGGCGCGATCCAGCTCCAAGCGGCCTTTTTCCTGGCGCAATGCTTCCATGCGGTAGCCCGCCATCAATTCATACAACGTAGGAAGGAGCAGGCTGATCACCAGCATGGCGAGAACGAAGGAATAGCCGATCATGCGCCAGCAGGTCTTGCGGGCGGCCGGATCGGCCACGCGCACCACGTTGGAGTTGGCTATGCGCTTTACGTGAAAGTACACGTCTTCGTTCGGAAACGCGGGCACCGCAAACGGGTCCTCGGGTTCCAGAAAGCGCGCCCGCGGCGCGGGCTGCTCGATGCTTCTCGGCGCCGTGAATCGGTCAAAAATAGTTGCCAGGGTTGCCATTATTTCTCGCCTAACTAACTAATAGCCGCCCGCAAAACGGAGCACGCGGGCGGTTACATCCTTCCAATGAGGGCGCCCGCGCGCCCTTTGCGGGCCAACTAGCTCATCTCCACAGCCCGGAGTTTCGCGCTCCGCGATGGAGGGTTACGCCATACTTCTTCCGGCGTGGGCTTGAGGACGTGCTTGGTCAGAATTTTGACTCTGCCTGCACGCGCCAGCGCCTGAAAACTCTGCTTCACTTTTCGGTCCTCGAGCGACATGAACGTAAGGACCACGATGCGTCCGCCTCTCTTGACCAAGTCCGGTGCGATGTTGAGCAGCCGGTCCAACTCGGCCTGCTCGTCGTTGACCGCCATGCGCAGCGCCATAAAGGTCTGCGTGGCGGGATGCAGTTTGCTCGTTCGGGGCACGGCCGCTTCGATCACGCTCGACAGTCGCTGTGTCGAGTGGATCGGCCGTGCCCGAACGATTGCTCTGCTGATTCTCCGCGACCTCCTTTCTTCGCCGAGCTGATAAATCAGGTCGGCTAGTTCTTTTTCTGACGTAAGATTCACAATATCGTCCGCGCTGCGAGGCTGGCTGCGATCCATGCGCATATCCAAGGGGCCTTCCGCCATCAACGAAAAGCCGCGCTCCGCCTCCAGCAACTGATAGCGGCTGACGCCTAAGTCCGCCAGCAACCCATCCACGCGCTCCACACCGGCCGCCTGCAGCGCCGCGACAAGGCCGCCGAACGATCCGTGATGGAAGCGGATCCGGTCCGCCCACTCGGCCGTGTTGCGCCTGGCCTGCTCCAACGATTCCGCGTCCCGATCGTTCGCAATCACGAATCCCGTTTCCAGGCGCTGCGCGATGGCCCCGGCATGTCCACCCAATCCAGCGGTCGAATCCAAATAGATCCCGTCCGGCCGGATGGCGAGGTACTCCAGGCACTCCGCCAGCATCACCGGTACGTGCATACATAGCCGCTATTTGAAACCCTTCAACTTGGCGCTCTTCAACTTGTCGGGCAGCCGTTCGCTTGACTGGCGCTTGCGCGCTTCGTACTCGGCGTTGGAGTAAACATTGATGGCACTCTGCGTACAATCCAGCCGCACTTCCTGATTTTCCAGAGCCAAGGCCCGCCGCAAATCGGTCGGCAGCGTGATTCGCCCTTGCGGGTCGATCTTCGCATCGGCGCCGTAGTCGTTCGCCACAAACGCGAGCGCGTCGGCTGCGTCCGGGTCTTCAGTGGCCAGCTCTTCCAAAACTTTTTCGTTTCCCTTCCACACCGAAATGGGGTAGATTCTAGCTATGCGGCCGTCCATGCTGGTCACAAACAGCTTGTCGTCTCCAAATCCGCCCAGAAATGTCTGCACATCGACCGGGAGCTTGAGCCTGCCTTTCTCGTCGACGTGGGCCGCAAAGAAGCCACGGGGAGGCTCCACCGGCGTCGTTTTGGGCTGACTGTCCACTTTGGTCCGCTTTCGACCACTTTTGGCCTTGAAAGAATTCTGCCATGAGAAGCAAAGCAATTGCAAGAACTTTTTGCGATTAGGTCAGGCCTGAGAATGCTTTAGGCAGTACACCACCATCGGTGGGGGCTTTTAGTCGAAGAAACGCTGCCGGATGGTATTCCGCCGCGGGCGAGGGTTATTCCGCGCCAGCTTGCTTTTGCTCCGGCTTTGAGCTCAGCCGGATGATGGCGGCGGCAGACATGGCCTTGACGGCTTCGTGCGAGTCGGAAAGAGCGGTTTCGAGCTTCGGAATCGAGTCACGGCCGCCGCATTTGCCCAGACCCTTGGCGGCCGCGGCCTTGACGGCCCAGTTCTTGTCATTAGTAAAGGACCAATCCAGCAGCCGAATGGTCTGAGGATCGCAATCGTCCGAGAGAAGGGCGACGGCGAGAGTGCGCCCACCGGCCGAACCATCCTTGAAAGCTTGCTCGGCGGCGACGATTCCGATGTTGAAGGGCCCCAGCAGAGCGCCGGAGGCTTCCTTGAAGCCCATCACGGCCAGCGCCTTGGGGTCGTGCATTTTGCGCTTCGCATCGCGCTTTGCTCCGCTGACCAAGCCCTCGGAAGTTTTCTCGTCGCCGGTAATCACATCCTCGATGAGCCCCCGCCCCTCCTTGTCGCCCATGTCCCAGAGCGCCTTGGCGGCGGCGAACGCTACTTGACCGTCGGAGTCGTCCAAGGCTGCTTTCAGGGCTGGAATGGACTGTTTGGATTTCATCTGTCCCAGCTCGGCGGCCGCAGTCTGGCGGATCAATGGGTCCATGTCCTTGAGCGCCTGCTCGACCAGTTGAACCGCGTCGGGTACCAAGCCGATGGAGCCGGTCGCGGTCAGCGCTTGGCGGTGTTTGTCGAGATTTTTTTCCGCCAACCCCTGCTTGAGGACCTCCCAAGCGGTTTTTTCGGGCTGCGCGGCGAGCGGGATGGCGCAGAGAAACAGGATGATCGTCGGCTTGAATTTGGGCATGAGAGGCAGTCCTTTATGCGGGGATTATACCCCGAACGATGGGCGAAGTTATTGCGGCCATCGGCGCATTGAGTTCAAGATTTCGCTGCGGTAGGGTTTCACTGGAACGTCAGGCGAGCTTTTCGCCCGACCGAGGCTTCCCGTGCATAGAGCGTGGGAGCGGGATCGAGGCTAATGCGCCAAAGCCAGTGCGCGGCGCGAGAGAGTGAGATAACCGGCGCCGGCCGCGCGGCTAGCCAGCGCCGCCAGCATCGGGTTGGCATTGGATACTCCCGAGCGTTTGGCGCGCAGGGCGAGAGCCAGGTCTTCTTCGAGCGTTAGCTCGGGATTCTTCAGCGCGGCGATGCTAGCGCGAAGATCGGCCGGTTCGTGAGAATCGGAGCCGAGCCTCCAGGCGATGAGGCCGGCGGTTGCGGCTGTCGCAGGATCGGGCGTTTGGGCGGCCTCTCCTTGAGCCAGCTTCGAGGCCTGGAGCGCTTCCGGGATTCTGCCGAGCAGGTCGAGAGCGTTCGCTTCGACCACCAGCGCGTGTCCCGAGCTCTCGTGCAGATGAGCCGCGGAGAAGTCGGCGGCCGAACGGCGGGCCTCATTGGCCGCTTGCTGAAACTGCCCTTTCGCGAGCAGTAACTCGGCGCGGGCCAGTTCGATGGCGCCTTGGGTTTCCGGAACCGCGCCGGATTGATGGATCGAGTCATAGTTCTTGCTGGCTTCGGCCAGGCTGGCATCGGCCTGCTGGAGATCGCCGCGAGCAGTTTGAATCGAGCCGAGGGAGGCGAGGCCCAACGTGAGATCGTTGTTGCTTTTCGCCGCGCGGAACTCAGCAATGGACCTGGAGGCCATATCTTGAGCCAGCGGAAGGCGTCCGTCCAAGCGCGCCAGTTCGGAACGCAGCAAGTAGACCTCCCCGAGGTCTTCCCGGGCGCTGGTCTTTTCAGCCTCGGCGTAAGCCTCGTCGCCTGTACGTGCGGCCTCGCGCAGCCTGCCGATGCGCAGATAAAAATCGGCCAGCTGAATTTGTATGTCGCTCGGATTGTAGCCGGTTTCTTTTTTCAGGGAAATGGCTTCCAGAAAACTTTTTTCGGCCTGCGGCCATTCGAGATTGGATTCGGCTACGACGCCGAGGCCGTTCAAAATATTTGCCAGCTCGCCGCTGTCGCCGAGTTCGCGGGCGATGGCCGCACCTTGCAGATAGGCGTCCTCGGCCTCCCGGAATTTACCGGCGAAAAATCGCTCGTTACCGCGAATCCGCCAGGCCCAGGAAACGCACTGGCGATCGCCCAACTGCTCGCAAACCTTTCGAGCTTCAGTTTGAACTTCGTAGTAGGCGGCGTCTCCCATCGTTTGCATGGCTCCGCCTTGCAGAAGGCGAGCGCGTGCGTAGAGATACATGGCGCCGCGAGACTTCGCTTCGAGGGCGGCGCGCCGGGCATCGTCCCGCGTCTTGACATAATCACTGGCGGCGCCGAAGCATTGCGCTTCGAGCAGATCGATGCGCGGATCGTTTCCGGCAGGTTTCGGAAGCCGTCGCAGGACAGCCAGGGTTGAAGTCGCGTCCCCGCATTTCATGGCGCGAAATTGAGCGCGGGCCAGGTTCAGGCCGTCTTCCAAACTGTCGGGGAAAAGCCGAGAGATGCTTCGATAGATTTCAATGGCGCGATCCCACTGCTGCACGTTCGCGCGATAGTGGGCCTCGATGGCGAGTTGTTCGATGCGGCCGAGGGAGGAGGAAAGCTCATAAGCCCGGCGGCTCTCGTCGGCGGCGCGCAAGGAATATCCTAGCGCCGTCCAGACGTCGGCCAGGGCGGAATGGATTAAGGCGTTTCCAGGATCGGCGTTCACGGCCGCCTGGAGATTGTCCCGGGCGGCCATCGGATCGATGCGGCGGAAGGCGCTCAATCCTTCGGCATACTCACGCATGGCGCTGGGAACCGGCCAGGACGGCGGCGCGGCGCTGAGACCCTCAATTCCGAAATGCGCGCGAAGCTTCGCACCCAGGCGAGTAGTGAGATCGAGAAGCTCCCGCGCGGGGGCTTCATCGACAATCGCGGCCAGGCTTTCTCCGCTGCGCGCATCGAAGACCCCGAGATCCACGCGCACACGGCACTCCGGACATATCCCAATGGTCACGTAGGAACCGAGAACAAAAGCGTCCGCGTCGAAGTTGCGGTGCGCCAATCGCAGCAAGCCCGTGTCGCCAGAACCATCCAGGGTGTTGCCGAGACCGGATCTCCAGCGGACCACATCGTCGGCCGGAATAGTGCGCAGCTTGCCCGCGCTGCCGAGCTCGGAAGTAAGCATCTCCGCCAAGGCGGTTTGGAGCCAGGTTTCCGAGGAGCTCTTGGAGAGGTCGCGGATGCCCAAAACGGCAACAGATTTCCGCCGCAGAGCCCCCGATCCAGATCGGTGAAACCAGATCGTTATGCCAGCAGCCACGCACAACAGCGCTACAGCTGCGAGTCCGTATAAGACGTTTAGGCGCCGCTTTGGGACGGAGGCAACTGGAGCGATCAGGGATTCGCGAACGGCAACCGGTGCAATATCGATTTTCGTTACCGGAGCTACGAAGCGGTAACCGTTACCCGGCTCGGTTACGATGTAGCGATTCTCGCCGCGTTTTTCACCCAGAATTTTGCGCAGTGTCGAGATGGTCTGGGTGACGTTGTTCTCTTCGATGGCAGCGCCATTCCAGACCTGCGCCAGCAGTTCCTCTTTCGATACGATTTGCCCGGCCGACTCGACCAGTACTGTGAGTACCGCGATTGGCTTTGGCATCACCGGCACTCGAGCGCCGTCTCGCCACAACGCCCCTTGACTGGGCGCGAGTTCAAAGTCGCCGAAACGATACTTACAGGGCCGGGTTGTCTCGACGGCTTCCAAACTCATTGAAAAACTCGGCTCTCACAAATTTTCAGAACGACTCTAAGGACATTTTAGGTCATCGGACTGTATAAAAGGGAACACCCAACCAGAACCTTGGTCCGGTAGCGCTGCGGGAGCTTTGAACTTTCAGGAGGACGGAATGAAATTAAGGCAACTCCTCTCTTCACGGAGTTACAAGATGGCGCCCACCCTGACGCTGCTCGGAGCCCTAGCGGGATGTTGTTCACTACTCGGCGCTCCACCAGCCGGGTCGGCCAAAGTCCGCGAGAATATCGCAAAGCTGCCCCTCCGTTTTGAGGAGAATCAGGGACAAACGGATTCCCAGGTGAAATATCTGGCGCACGGCAACGGGTACACATTATTCCTGACACCCACGGCAATGGCCGTTCAGTTGAAGGCAGCCGGCGTTCCAAAAACCTCCCCGGTCCTCCAGATGCGCCTGCCTGGTTCAAACGCGAAGGCATCCCTAGAGGCGCGCGACCGGCTCCCAGGTACAACCAACTACTTCATCGGCAACGATCCGGGCAAGTGGCACAGCAGTGTGCCCGGTTACGCTCAGATCGCCTATCGCGACGTTTACCCAGGCATCGATGTAGTCTACCGCGGCACTCAACGACAGCTCGAATTTGATTTCATGGTTCGACCAGGCGCCAAACCGGATTCGATCCGTCTGGCGTTCGACGGCGCCGACAAGCTCAGCGTGGATGGGCAGGGCAACGTGCGCCTGGAAGCTGGTGCAGGACATTTAACTCTGCATAAGCCGGTTCTGTACCAGGAGTCCGCGCAGGGAAGGATTCCGATCGAAGGCCGGTTCGTACGGGCCGGGAAAAATGAGATTGCGTTTAACGTAGCTAAGTATGACAACACGAAGCCGTTGGTGGTGGATCCGGCATTAGAAATCGCCTACGCGACTTTCTTCGGCGGCTCGGGAGACGAAGCGGCATTTGGCATTGCGGTGGATGGCGGGGACAACGCTTACATTGCCGGCACCACCAGCTCAGCCACGGACTTTCCCACTAAGAAGGCGGCGTACGCCTCATATGGCGGCGGGAACACTGATTACTTCGTTACAAAATTCAACTCCACCGGTACGGCTCTGGTTTATTCAACTTATCTGGGTGGCAGCGGAGATGAAACGGGCAACTCGGGGGTGATAGGCGGAGCCGATAACTATACCGGAATTCTGGCAGTCGATCCATCCGGGAACGCATATGTCACCGGGTACACGACATCGGCGAATTTTCCAACCACGACGAATGCGTACAGCCAGACACTCGCCGGCACGGCCACTCGAGACGCTTTTGTGACAGAAGTGAGCATGAGTGGTTCCAGCCTCCTGTATTCCACGTATCTGGGCGATACCATCGGCGCCAGCTATCCGCGTGGAATCGCCGTCGATAATGCCGGGAATGCCTACATTACCGGTTTGACAATATCCAACACATTGCCTGTGACCGCCAATGCGTACTCCACCACTGGAGTTACCTATGGCAACTTCTTCCTCGGCTTTTTGAGTGAGTTCAACACCACTCTGTCCGGCAGACTCTCGCTCGCTTACTCCAGTTACATTGGAGGCTCTAATAATGCAGGATTTTCGGTGGCTGTGGATAACTCCGGGAACGCTTATGTGGCAGGCGAGCTCTACGTGGTCGCGGGCTCCGGCGCGGGAACCATTCCGGTTGTGAATTCTATTCAAAGCTCGGGCGGTGGCGCCCAGGACGGCTTCGTTGAGAAATTCAACACCACGGCGGCGTTTCCTTTGCTCTGGTCCACCTACATTGGCGGCAGCGGTTTCGATTATGTCCAGAAGGTCGCACTCGATACAACCGGCGTATACCTCGCGGGATCAACGACCTCCACCGACTTCATCACTACTTCCGGCGCGTTCCAGACCGCTTTCGGAGGAGGAGGCGGTACTGGGGATGGTTTCGTCACCAAGCTTAGCCTGGATGGGAAAACCCGCCTGTTCTCCACCTACATTGGCGGCACCGGCAGCGATCAGATCTTCGACATGGCGATCGATAGCCTCAGAAATGTCTATCTGACCGGTCCCACGCAGTCGCCGAATTTTCCTCAAATCAACAATCTGCCGCCTCCGGCTAATCCAGCCTCGCAGTTTGTGCTGGAACTGAATGCGGCAGGGAATGCTCTGACGTATTCGACCGTGTTGGGCGGCGATCCACAGATCCGGTCTCTTGCGGCCGATCCTTCAGGCAACGTTTATATCGCGGGGCAGGCATCCACGGCCACGGGCCTAACGCCCACTTTCGGAGCTTATCAATCCACGCTCAAGGGAAGCTCGGACGCATTCCTCGCGGAACTTACGATTGGAGGAAGCGGAGCTTTGGCGATCGGCGCCGTGTCGCCGACTCGCGGAGGGAGTTCCGATTTTATCAGCGTCACAGTGCAAGGTTTCGGTATCGCGGCCGGTGCCACTGTCAGCCTGGCTTCGACTGGCGGTACGATCTCCGGAATCGGTGCGTCGACCGCGCCGGATGGATCGTCCGTCACGGCGTTATTCAACCTGGTTGGCGCTACTCAAACGGTCTACGACGTTACGATCATGAATCCTAGCGGCGCAACCGCAACGCTCCCGATGGCTTTCACCGTTCAGCCGACGGTTCTGAGCTTCCCGAGCACGTTTGGCAACGTGAGTACGGTAACGCCCACCGTTCTAGGTCCGACCGGTGCTTTCCACACCGGCGCCACCGCGCAATTAACCGGTCCCACCACCATTGTGAGTGGCGGAACCACCGTCAACGCGGATGGATCGGGAATTTCGTTATCGCTCAACCTGAACGGGGCGCCGACCGGAATCTACACGCTCACCGTCAACAATCCCGACGGCACGTTCCTGGTCAGCCCCGGCGGGCTCACGGTGGCGATCGGTGGACATACCGAACTTGAGGCGCACGTGACCGGGCCGGCCTTCTATGGCGCGGGACATACGCAAACCTATTTGTATTCAGCGTGCAACGTGGGGACCGTGGATGCTCTGGGCCTGACTATCGATATTCTGATCTCGCCCAATGTCTCCGTTACGCTGAACGTGGCTTCCACTTTGTCGGGAAGTGGAAGCCTGAACGACTACCAGATCGCCTTAGCCAAGCTCTCGGCTGGCGCGTGTTTCGTTATCCAGGGGTCGGAATTCACCTCGGCCAGTACGCCGGCCCACACGCCGGCCCATAATGAAATCCATGTGGATGCCCCCTGCTGCTTAGAAGGCGGCAGCGACGCCGACGCCGGAGGCGACACAGACATCCGGCAACCCAACGATCCCAACGATAAAGTGGGCCCCAGCGGTGGCGGAGGGGCCGCCCAGTATATTACCGGGCAGAGTGTGCTCCCGTATTTCATCTATTTTGAAAATCAGGCGACCGCTTCGGCGCCTGCTCAGAATGTCACCATAACCGACACGCTCGATCCGGGCCTGAACCCCAACACGATCAGCTTTGGCGCGATCGGCTTCGGAACCCAGGCGTTCAGCCCTCCCGGAGGACTGAACGATTTCAACACCCTCGTCGATCTACGTCCCGCGCAGCCATTCGAAGTGAAGATCTCCGCGCATTACGATGCGCCGTCGAACACCATCACATGGTTGTACCAGACCATCGATCCCGATACCGGCGAGACTCCTAACGATCCTGCGTTGGGATTTCTTCCTCCCAACGTAACTTCTCCGCAAGGGCAAGGATACGTATATTTCACGGCTGTCCCATATCCCGGCCAACCGTCGGGAACGGTGATTCAGAACCAGGCGACCATCGTATTCGATTTCAACCAGCCTATTTCCACCGCGACCTGGATGAACACCTTGGATGTGGATGTGCCGGTGAGCGCGGTGGCGGCGTTGTCGAGTACCGAGAGCTCGGCCTGCTTCACGGTTTCATGGTCCGGCACCGATGTCACCTCCGGTATTCAGGGTTACAACATTTTTGTGTCCGATAACGGTGGCGCATTCACTCGCTGGCTGACCGATACTGCGCTAACTTCGTCAACGTACACTGGCGTGGCCGGACATACCTATGCGTTCTACAGCGAGGCCATCGACGCGGCGGGTAACGTGGAGCAAAAGACAACGGCCGACACTTCCACCACCGTCAACGCGGACGCGACCGGTTGCGGCGGCTCGCCAGGGCTCAGCATCGCAAAAGCACACACTGGCAATTTTACGGTCAATCAAAACGGCAGCTTTTCCATCACCGTCAGCAACAGTGGCACAGCCGCCACTTCTTCAACGATTACGGTCTCCGATATGCTTCCGAGCGGCCTGGGTTTCGTATCCGCCAACGGCACGGGATGGAGCTGTATGAACAACAGCGGCGACGTGGTCTGCACCAACACCGCTCCCATCGCGGCAGGTTCGAATGCGGTCATCACGCTGACCGTCAGCGTGACCACCAGTTTGACGTCGATCCAGAATACGGCGACCGTCACCGGGGGCGGCGGATCGATTATCACCGGATCGAGTACGGATACGGTTACGGTGCTGCAGGGACCCGGGATTTCGCTGCAGCCCACAGCGCAGACAGTTTGCTCCGGCACGACGGCGACGTTCACCGCCTCAGCCACCGGAAGTCCCACCCCCACCGTGCAATGGCAAGTGAGCACCGATGGAGGCGCAACATTTTCAAATCTAACAGGAGCGACTTCGACCACCCTGACGTTTACCTCCGCCGCATCGCAAAACAATAATCAATATCGCGCGGTCTTTACCAACACGGTGGGATCGACCAACACGAATGCGGCGCTGCTAACGGTAAACACCGCGGCTGCGATTACATTGAACCCGCTAAGCCAAACGGTGACCAGCGGGCTAACCGCAACATTCACCGCCGGGGCCAGCGGACAACCAACGCCCACCGTGCAGTGGCAGGTGAGCACCAACGGCGGGACGACGTTCAGCAACATTACGGGCGCAAACGTCCACGACGCTGAGCTTCACCACCAGCGCCGGCCAGAACGGAAACCAATACCGCGCCGTGTTCACCAATACGTGCGGCGGGGCCACCACCACGGCGGCAACGTTGACGGTGAATACTGGGCCCGGGATTTCGCTGCAGCCCGGGGCGCAAACAGTTTGCTCCGGCGCGACGGCGACCTTCACCGCCTCAGCCACCGGAAGTCCCACGCCGACGGTTCAATGGCAGGTAAGCACTAACGGTGGGACGACGTTCAGTAACATTACGGGCGCAACGTCCACAACTTTGAGCTTCACCACGTCCGCCGGCCAGAACGGAAACCAGTACCGCGCGGTCTTTACCAACACCGCTGGATCCTCGAATACCAATCCTGCGCTGCTGACGGTAAACACAGCGGCTGCGATTACGTTGAACCCGTTAAGCCAACCGGTGACCAGCGGGCTAACCGCGACATTCACCGCGGGGGCCAGCGGACAACCAACGCCCACCGTGCAGTGGCAGGTGAGCACTAATGGTGGAACGACGTTCAGCAACATTACGGGCGCAAACTCCACGACGCTGAGCTTCACCACCAGCGCCGGCCAGAACGGAAACCAATACCGCGCCGTGTTCACCAATACGTGCGGCGGGGCCACCACCACGGCGGCAACGTTGACGGTGAGTTCGGCGCCAACGGTGGTTTCATTTAATGTTCTATTCGGTACGGTGGGCAACTACGCGATGATTGGTTCCGCGCGCAACCGTTTGCCGTGGGAAATCACGGGAGTGCAGGTAACTTTCTCGGAACCCATCACCACCGGCAACATCAACAGCCTAAGCGGCGCCGGCATTACAACCACGCGCTTTACCGGGCTCGGTACTACCACCCTTACCTGGACCATTGGTCCATTGGCGCTCGGTAAATTCACGGCTACACTGGCCGGGTCGGGCGCTAATGCTCTGAAGGACTCGATGGGCAACGCGCTGGCATTAGGAGCGGGCTACAGCCAGAACTTGAAAATACTCTGGGGTGATTTTAACGACGACGGTACAGTCAATGCGCAAGATGGAGTGTTGGTGAATCAGGCGCGCGCCCTGCCCTACAATCAGTTGGCCGACATGAACGGCGACGGGGTTGTAAATGTCCTGGACGTGCAAATTGTAGCTCAGCGCAACGGGACGAAGCAGCCCTAAACGATCGGGATTGAGGAGGCGAGAGAATGCATTCAATTCGGCTGAGGCGAGTATGGCTCACGGCGGCATGTGCCGTGGCGTGCGTGATGGGAACAGGAGCGGCACGCGCGGACCTGGTTTTATCGATGACGCCGGCCTCCGCCAGCGCTGGGGGTAGTGGATCGTTCGATGTGGTGTTGACGGATACTGGCGGCGATTTTAATGTCGCGGGGTTCAACTTTGAAGTCACCACCTCCGATACGGACGTCACTTTCACCGATATCACCATCAATACGGTGGCAGCGCCGTATATCTTCGCAGGCGATTCACTGCTGGCCGCGCCAGTGACTGGAAGCATCCTTGAAAATCCGCCGTCCACCGCGCAAGACGCGCAAGCCGGCGATGTCACGGCCGATTTCACGACCGTGGCAATCGCGGATGGCGACGAATTTGGGCTCGGGCACGTGCTGTTCACGATCGCGCCTGGCGCAAGCCCAGGACCGGTGAGCATCGATTTCGGCTCGGCCACATCCCTGTCCGATGGCCTGGGTAATCTAATCGCCTTCGATAATTCCGGAGGAACGCTGACCATTACAGGCGGGACAGTCGCAACGCCTGAACCGGCATTGACGGGCTTCTTAGGATTTGCCCTAATCATAGGGCTGATATCCCGTCGAAGGCTCTGCTTGAATAAATAGACGTTTGACGGCTCGGCTTAGAGTCAGTTGGGTGGGCTGCTTTGGTCCGCCACTACCTCTAAATTATTGAAAGGATCGGTCGTGGTGAGTGGATTCGAGCCACCGGCCTCCCGGTCTTGAATTGTGAGCCGCCACTCGCACGCGGCTGCCAGTACCGTCCCCCATTCGCGGCGTCTGAATGTTCAAGCTCGCCGCGGTTGCTATTCTTTGGGCGCGATGCCGAGCGCCTTCATTTTGCGGTAGAGATTACTGCGCTCCAAGCCCAGGACTTCCGCCGTGCGGGTTACGTTGCCCTTGGTTTCATCCAGCGTCTTGAGGATATACTCGCGCTCGGCGGCGGCGCGCACTTCGTGCAGACTGCCGAAGCGTTCCGGCGCGCGGTCAGCGACGGTTCGCTTGGCCGGATTCAGCGGGATGTGGCGCGCATCCACCCGCACCTGCGGATTCATGATCACGATGCGCTCCATCAGATTGCGCAGCTCACGGACGTTGCCTGGCCAGCGATGCTCCTGCAGCGCCGCGTAGGCTTGCGGCGTCAGTTCCTTGGGCTTACGCCCATAGGACATGGTGAATTCCTTGAGGAAATGATCGGCCAGGAGCGGGATGTCTTCCAGGCGCTGGCGCAGCGGCGGAACGTAAAAAGGAATGACGTTCAGGCGATAGAACAGATCCTCGCGGAAGTTGCCGCGCTCGATCTCTTCTTCTAGATTCTTGTTGGTCGCGGCGATGACCCGCACGTCCACTTGAATGGAGGTGGCGGCGCCCACCGGCTCGAAGCGCTGCTCGTCCAACGAGCGGAGCAGCTTGGCCTGGGTCTTGAGGCTCATGTCGCCCACTTCGTCCAGAAACAGCGTGCCGCCGTCGGCTTTCTGGAGCTTGCCGGTCTTCTCATCCAAAGCGCCGGGAAAACTGCCCTTGCGATGGCCGAACAATTCGCTCTCGATCAGATCCTCGGGAATGGCGGCGCAATTCACTTCGACGAACGGCTCAGCGGCGCGCGCGCTCAGGGAATGAATGGCATGCGCCACCAGCTCCTTGCCGGTCCCGCTCTCGCCGTAAATCAGCACGCGCCCGTTGGTGGCCGCCATCAGGGCGAGCTGTTGCCGCAAGGCCTTCATGGGAACGCTTTCGCCGATGATTTGGAGCCTGAGCCGGCCGTCTTCCTTGAAGCGCTCCAGCTCCAGTTGCAGGCGATGCTGCTGGAGCGCGTTTTTGACCACCACCGAAACTTTTTCGATGGTCAGCGGCTTCTCGAGGAAGTCGAATGCGCCCAGCTTGGTCGCTTTCACGGCGGTCTCGATGGTGCCGTGCCCGGATATGATCACCACCACGGGGCGATTGGCGAACGGCAATTCCTGGATGCGCGCCAAGGTCTCCAATCCGTCCATCCCCGGAAGCCAGACGTCCAGAAGGACCAATTCGTAGGACGAGTGGTTGAGCTCTTCACAGCATTCTTCGCCCGTCGGAACCGTGTGGGTCTGGTAGCCCTCGTCTTCGAGAACGCCGGCCAGCGACTGGCGGATCAGCGGTTCGTCATCAACAATGAGAATGCGGGCGGGCTTCACGAGCGGCTGTCTCTCTTAGGAACTGACAAGGATGCCGCGGCGTCCTGTGCGCTCATGGAAACTTCGGGGACCCTGAGCTCCGGCTCGGCGGCATCCTGGTCGGAGCCGAGCAAGGTGGGCAGGTCCACGATGAAGCGCGCGCCGGCGGGCTGGTTATCCTCGACGCGAATGGTCGCCTCGTGATCGGCCAGAATGCGGTTCACGATCGCCAGGCCCAGACCGGTGCCGCGGCCTTTGGTCGAGAAATACGGCAGGAAGAGCTTTTCCTTGTCATCGCGAGAGACGCCGCAACCCGTATCGGCGACGATTAATTCCACCGAATCGGCGTCCGTGGCGCGAGTGGCAATGAAAAGTTCCTTGACCAGCGAATCCTGCATGGCTTCCGCGGCATTGTCCACCAGGTTGATCACGGCGCGCTTGAAGTGCTCCGGGTCCACCTTCACCAGGGGCAGATCTGGGGCGAGATCGCGTTGCACGATTGATTCCGGCCAGGCGCCCGTCGAACACCGCGAGCGCATTCTCCACCACCTGGTTCAGCCCGCAAGGAACCGGGTGCGCCGCCGGGAATCGCGAAAATTGAGAGAATTCATCTACCAGCGTGCGGACGCTTTCCACTTCACGCGCGATGGTCAAAGAGCATTCGCGCAAAATGCGGTGAGTGTCCGCGGCGGATCCGGCGCGCTCCAATTGGCGGGCGATGCGGTCAGCGCAAAGCGCGATGGGCGTGAGCGGATTCTTGATTTCGTGCGCCACCCGGCGCGCCACTTCGTGCCAGGCGGCGGCTTTCTGGGCCCGCAGCAACTCGCTGGTGTCTTCCAGCACTAAAACGAAGCCGGAGCTGCGCTGCTCGTCGAGCGCGGCGACGGTGAGCGCCAGGTGCAGCACGCGCCGCTCGGCTTTGTATTCGAGCTGCATTCCAGCCGCGCCGGTGCGGCGCGCGCGGTTCATCAGATAGCGGATCTCGGCGGTGTCGTCACGGGAGAACAGATCGCTCAATCGCGCCGCCCG
Source organism: Terriglobia bacterium (assembly GCA_963768095.1). Lineage (GTDB taxonomy): Bacteria > Acidobacteriota > Terriglobia > Bryobacterales > Bryobacteraceae > Palsa-89. Next base: position 679,786 of record CAVYGT010000002.1, read on the forward strand.
CGCCACCTGGTCCTCCGGGAAAATTCCCAGCAGTGCGCGGTTAACGCGCTGGATGCGGCCATCGGAAGAAAGCGAGATGACACCGGTCGGAATACTTTCGAGAATCGCCTCGGTGAAGCGGCGGCGCGCCTCCAGTTCGCGGCCGTTGGTTTCCAGCGCCTCGGTCATTTCATTGAACGCCTTCACCAGCGTGGCCATCTCGTCAATCGCGCCCACGTGCACGCGATACCCCAAGTTGCCTTTTCGAATCTGCTCGGCTGCTTTGAGCAGCGCGGTGATCGGCGTGCTGATCTGGCTGGCCATGTAGCGCGCGATCCAGATGGCAAAGAACAAAATGAAAAGCGTGATCAGCGTCAGCAACAAAAGATACGTGTTTCGGAAGGCTTTGCGATCCACGGCCAGCCGGTTGTATTCGGCCACCCACGAGTTGATTTCGTGCTGTTTGGCCGTTAAATCGAGGCGCATCGGCGCCGACAACGTCAGCACCCCTTCGCCGGTGTCGACGTGGACCGTCACCAGGTCATTGGAGCGCGCCGTCTGGACCGAGCAAACAACGCGCCTGACTCCCTTGGGATTCTCGATCTCCGCCCGCGCAATCTGATTCTGCTGGCAGAAGCGCTCATAAAAGTCCGCACTCTGCGCGGCCGGTTCGGACGCCAGCCAATGCGCCTGCGCGGTGAGCTTATCGCGCATTTCCTGATTCAATTGATTGGCCACCTGGATCAGGTCGGTGTTTATGTTGCGAGCCGGACGGCTAAACCAGCTTTCCAGGTTCCGGTTCAACACAGAAACGCTCCAGAGAACCAGGAAGAACACCGGCAGGACACTCAGGGCGATGGCCCCGGCGATGAGTTTGGACTTGATGTGCGAGCCGGGCCGGTTGCTTTGGCGTTCGATGTACAGCTTGACACCGGTGCGGAACAGAATGAACCCGAGCGTGATGGTCAGGATGAAGATCAGGGTGGAGAGCACCCAGAACAGGAAGGTTTGCTGGAGGCTGGAGGGAGCGAAGGACCCGAGCGTGAAGGAGCCCTGCCACACCACCAGCGTCACCAGGATGGCGAGCAGCACGACGCCGGAGCCGAACAGCAGTGGCTTTCGCATGGCCCTGTAGGAATTATAGGGTGTACGTGGCATCGACGGCAGGCAATAAAAAACGGGTGGAGCTATGCTCCACCCGTTCGAAGCGAACCCGGTTCTTCGGTCAGAACCGAACTGTCAGGGCCAGCTTCATCAGCCGAGGGTTGGTAATGGTGGAAATATTTCCGCCGAGGCCGCATTGCGCATTTGAGCCAACCGTTGAGCTGGCGCACTGCGAAGGCATAAGGAACGGTGCTACGCCCGCGCTGGTGGCCGAGTAACTGTTCGGAAGCGCGACCGTCTGCGAGATGGCGGCGTTGCTGTTCAGCAGATTGAACAACTGGAACTTCGGTTCAAGAACCCACCGTTCCTTGATCCTGAAACGTCGCGAGATGCTGAGGTCCAACTGATTGACGCGCGGCGAGCGATACTGGCCCGGCGCAATCAGGTTGATGGTCTGGGTGCCCATCAGAGAGTTGAAACCTGGATCGATGGGGCAGCCAACCACATAGCCCCCATTAGCCGTGCAGCCGCTGCCCGCCGCCGCGGCGCCGACGCTTCCGTTCGGATAAAGGGAAGTCTTGGCCGACGAGATCGCGATCGTGCGCGCCAGATACCCGTCGTTGACATCTTCGTACGCCGTGGCGCTGCTGTTCCCTCCGTTGGAGTACTGCCCCTGATAGTTGTTGCTGATGAAAGAAAGCGCGCCTACGATGCCCCACCGGACTGGAATGACCGCGTTGCCAACAAAGTTGTTGGCCCACGGCGGCGACGGCATAGTGCCCAGGCTCGAAACGTTGATGCCGCCGAAGGAAAGGCTGTTATCTCCAAACCAGTCGCAGAACCGAAGATTGTTCGGATCCTGGAGCGGTGTGCTTACGCTGACGTTGAGGTCGCAGTTGCGATTGAGCTCACGCTCGATGGTGTAGCCGAATTGGAAGTAAATTCCGCGCTTCAGGCGGCCGCTGACCTGAAATTCGAAGCCACTGTAGACGTCGCGCACCAGGCTCTGCGGAGCATTCGTCTCGCGAAGACTAGCGGCCGGCAGACTTTTAATCGACGAATTCAAGTTGTAGACCGTGATGGGCGTGCCATTGAGCGGATTGTTGATGGTAGCTGGCGTCCAGTCCGACAGCGGCAGAGCGCTGTAGTTCGTTACGAGCGCCGCTTGGTAGGTGGAATGTCGGAACCAGTTGACGTTGAGCGTGATTCCTGAGAATAATTCCTGCTGCAAGCCCACCGAATACTGCCAGTTGTAATCCCTATGCCAGTTCGGATCCAGCGCCACGCCGGTCCCTGTTCCGCTGATAATCCCGAAGTTTGGGTTCGTGCTGGGCCCAAGGCAACCGGCGCAAATCCCGCTGCTAGGTGTGCCCTGCGGAGCAAAACCGCCGGTCGCAAAACACGCGGGATTCGGGCCAGGGCCGAGATTTGGGTAGTTGACCGGGGCGCAAGATGCACCGAGACCGGCGGTATTCCACGACGTGAGGACTTCGCTCTGAAGCGCCATCGGGTTGAAATTGCTGGTGAAACCGGTGCTGTACTGCGAATCGTATTTTCCGATTCCGGCTTTGAGGGCGGTCTTGTGATTGCCGAACAGGTCGTAGACGACTCCCACACGCGGCAACCAATCTTTCCAGCAGCCCATGCCCTTGATCGTGTTGCAGTCGATGTTGGGGACACTCCGCGCCCCTACAAAGCGGCCGCCGGGAGCGTTTTCAGGGTCGATATTCGCCGAAAGGTATTCCCAACGGACACCCGCGGTGATCGAAAGCCGCTTGATTTTCCAGGTATCCATGCCGTAAAACGCGGCGTCGGCATCGAGGTGGGTATTGTTATTAATCGGTGTGTTAAAGGCCAGGAGATACTGCGGAACGCCATCCACGAAGTATTGATAGGCGTCGCCATTGGCGATGTAGGCGTAGTCGTTGCGGCCGTTGCTGAACTGGAAACCCGCTTTGAACTGATGGTTACCTGTGATGTAGGCTGCTTGCTCTGTAAAGACGTTGCGGGTGGTCTGGTATTGTTGCTGAACACCCCCAGCGAGAAAAGCTATCCCACCCCCGGCGTTGCCCGCATATCCGGTATCAACCTGCACTGCGCTCGGATCGAAGTTTGGGCTGCCCTCGGCGGTAGCGACGCCCGGCTGATACAGGTCGTTGTAGTCCAGATGGTCGATCGAAAAACCGGTCTCAAACACGAGCTTAGTGGTAGCGGTGTAGGTCCAGCGCCCCTGCAGGATGTAGTACATGGGCCATTTGTTGCGCTGCTTCGCGGACACCGCCGGATTGTACGGGAAAATCGCGCCGCCGTCCAGGATCTCGTGGCCTTTGTACTTCCAGTTGCGGTCCATAAAAGCGCTGAACTTGTTTTTTTGATTCATCTGGTAGGTCAGCCGGAAGCTGCCGCTGTAAATATACCCGTCCTGGATTCCGGGAGTGCCGTTCGGATAGACAGAATTGCCCGCCTGCGTGTAGGTGGTCTGATCCCGGCCGGTGAGATTGAACCACAGCTTATCGTGGATGATCGGCCCGCTGAAATCTCCGTCGAAGTCCTCAATCTTGACAGTCTTATCCTGCTGGGCCAGATTGCGCGCCAACGTGGTGGCATTGAGGTTGTTCGCCTGCCAGACGCCGGTTCCGTCGCTGCCGCTGAGGAAAACGTCGGTGTGGAAGGTATTGCCGCCGTCGCGCGGAACCAGGTTGATCGCCATGCCGCCACCTGAGTACTCGGCCGTATTGATAGACGACTGATTGGTTGTTTCCTGAACCGCCGCGTTGTCGAGGTAGTTCTGAATCGCACCGTCGGAGTAGGTCGTGTTGATGAGCATCCCATCCAGCACGTAGGCGTTTTGCGTGGAGCTGTTGCCATGCAGCGAAATGTAATTCTGTTCAACTTGCTGCGATCCGCCGATGTCGGGCAGATTCAGATGCGCTCCGGGGGCATAGGATGCGATCGACTGCATGTAGCGTCCGGTCGGAAGATCGTCCATATCCTGGCGCGACAGGGTCGTTTGGTGGCTGACGTTCTCGGTGTCTACGGTCGCGACGCGAGCCTCCACGTTCACCGTCTCACCGACGGAGCCCACCTTTAGCTCCGCATCCACCGGCACCGCGACGTTGGCCGGTACGATGATCGTTTGCTTTTCGGTCGCGAACCCCTGCATGGTGACGGTTACGGTGTAGGTGCCGGGCCGCAGGTCGATGATCGCGTATCGCCCTTCACCGTTGGTGGTTACGGTACGCTTGCCCTCGATGAGAACGTCGCTGGCGGCTTCCACCGTGGCATTGGCAATCACGGCACCGGATGTGTCTCTTACCTGCCCCTCAATTGTGCTCTGAGCCATCGCCATGGAAGGCAACAACATCAGCGCTATCAGACCCGCTACTATGCAGAGCGCAAACTTGGCTTTGCCCATTTGAATCTCCTACTTGGATTTCGATTACCCTAACAATTCCGATACAACTACCCCTAGTCGCGATACACAAGCACTAAGTGTATTGGGGCGATTGTAATTGGTTTGCCATTCGCCTGTCAACGAAAAACTTGATGAGGAATTTAGTCTTTAGTCCGAAGTGGCACTTGTCATTGCCTAAAACGAAGCCCACTACAATTGGTTCTCGCGCTAAAATGAGCCATGCAACTGGGCGCGCCCAGGCCTGCTTTACTAGCCTTTTCAATCGCGCTATCGGTCTTTTCGGGCCTGTTGCGCGGGCAACCCGCAGGCTACATCGATTCCAAAATTTGCGCCGGATGCCACCAGGGCATCTGGGAAACCTATCGACGCACCGGCATGGGGCGATCGTTCTACCAGCCGAGCGCGGCCAACCAGATCGAAGATTATACAAAAGTTTACTTTCATCGGCCCTCAGCGACTTACTACGCAATGGTCCGGCACGATGGAAAATATTTCCAGCGCCAGTACCAGATCGACTATGACGGCAAGCAAACTAACGTCTCGGAAGCGGAAATCGACTTTATTGTTGGCTCCGGCAATCATTCGCGCACTTATCTGCACCGCACTGCCCGGAATACTCTAATCGAGTTGCCGCTGGCTTGGTATGCCGAAAAGGGCGGCTACTGGGCTATGAATCCCGGCTACGACCGGCCGGATCATCAAGGCCGGCGCCGGTTGATCGGTTACGATTGCATGTTCTGCCACAACGCCTATCCGGAAATTCCAGCCGCAGCGGGCCGGCGAAGCGATCCAGTTTTTTTGAGCGTCGGGGAAGGCATCGATTGCCAACGGTGTCATGGTCCCGGCGAGAAGCATGTCGCCCTGGCACGCCAGCCGAACGCACGCCCGGAAGACGTACGCGCTGCCATCGTGAATCCTGCGCGGCTGGCGCCGGAGCGGCAAATGGAGGTGTGCCTGGAATGCCACTTGGAAACCACCAGCTTCCCTTTGCCGAATTCGATCGTGCGATATGACCGCGCACCTTTTTCGTACCGGCCTGGCGAGCCCTTGGCGGATTTCATGCTGCATTTCGATCAGGCGCCCGGCCACGATCAGGATCAGCGATTCGAGATCGCCGGTGCGGCTTACCGGCTGGAGCGGTCGGCCTGCTTCCAACAGAGCCACGGCGCGCTGCAGTGCAGCACCTGTCATAACCCGCACGATGTCCCGCGCGGTGAGGCGGCCTCCCGCCATTACACCGCAGTTTGCCGCCAGTGCCACAGCGCCGCGTTCGACCGGCTGGTCGCGTCTGGAAAGCACACCTCTGAGAGTGACTGCACAGGTTGCCATATGCCCAAACGGCGCACCGACGATGTGGTTCACGTGGTGATGACGGATCATACCATCCAACGCCGCAAGCCTGCCCGAGACCTTGTGGCCGAAATCGCCGAACGGCCGGGTGATGCGAATCCATACCGCGGGGAAGTGGTTCTGTATTACCCAAAAACGCTGCCGCGGCCCGAGGACGAATTGTATCTGGCGGTCGCGCAGCTAGAACAAGAGAGCAACCTGAGCCAAGGAATCGAGCGCCTGGCTGCCGCAATTGCCAAGTATCGTCCCAGCGGCGCCGAGTTCTATTTGCAACTGGCCGACGCCTGGCGCGCCAGCGGAAAACCGGACCGCGCGATCACCGTTTATGAGGAAGCCCTCCGGCGCGAACCGACGTCGATCGCCGCGCTGCAAAATCTCGCGCTGGCTCAAATGTCCAGCCGTCAGCCGGCGCGGGCCGCCGCGACATTAGAGCGCGCGCTGGACCAGCAGCCGGACAGCGCGGCCACATGGGACCTTCTGGGCGCCGCTTACGTCGACCAAAACCGGCTCTCCGATGCCGTGGCTGCGTTTCAGAAAGCAATTCAATTGGACGCTGATTTGCCGGAAGCCCATAACAGCCTGGGCGGAATGCTGCTTCAGAAACGCGATATGGCACGCTCCGAGGCTGCGCTGCGGCAAGCCCTCCTTCTCGATCCCAACTACGCGCAGGCTCACAACAATCTGGCCAATCTGCTGGCCGGCAGCCGACGTTTCGAAGAAGCGCGCTATCATTTCGAGGCTGCTCTGCGCGTGAACCCGAACAACTCGGCCGCGCGTTACGACTATGCGGTGGCGCTGGCACAGGCCGGGCGGCGGGAAGAAGCCGAGCAGCAACTCGAGACCGGACTTCAGAACGATCCGAATTCCGCCGATTCGCACGAGTTCCTGGGGACGCTTCTCGCGGCCAAGGGACAACTAGCGCGCTCGATCGAGCACTATCGCGAGGCGCTGCGCATCCGTCCCGGATTCGACCGGGCGAACCTGCATCTCGGCGAGTCCCTGGCGGATTCAGGCGATGTAACCGGCGCCCGCGCCCACTTAGAAAAGGCCGCGGGGAGCGCGGATGCAGCCGTCCGCGGGGAAGCGTTGGCGGTCCTCAAAAAGCTGGGCGGGAATCGCTAGCGTATCCTGGCGCGCAGCCGGTCGATCATTAGCCGCAACTTCGGATCGGGCTGCAAACGCTGGGCCTCTTCGAGTTGCGCCAGCGCGTCCTTCGCCCGCCCTGGACTGCGCAGCAGCGCGACTCCCAGCAGGTAATGAGCCTCCGCGAAATCGGGCCGGATGCGCACGGCCGCCTCCAGATGTTCAATCGCGTCCGGCAACCGGCCCGGAATTTCAGACAGAGCGTTGCCGAGATTGGCTTGCATTTCCGCCGAATCCGGGTTGCTGCGGAGAGCGGCTTGGAAATGTGGAATCGCTTCCGCAAGCCGGCCAGGGATTTGCGACAGCGCGGTCCCGAGGTTGTTGTGCGCTTCCGGGTAATCGGGCCGGAGGCGCAGCGCCGCTTCATACTCTGCAATCGCGTCACGAGGCTGCCCCATTTTCGACAGCGCCACGCCCAGGCCGTTGTGCGCTTCCGGATAATCCGGCCGGATACGAAGCGCGGCTTGGTATTCGCGCACCGCGTCCGGCAAACGGTCCGGCAGCTCGGAAAAACTTTGGCCCAGGTTGGAGTGTGCCTCCGCGTAATCCGGGTTGATTCGCAAAGCGGCCTCGAATTCCCGAATCGCCTCCGGCGCCTGACCCGTTTGTTCCGCGAGAGCGCTACCCAGGCCGTTGTGCGCTTGCGCCAGAGCCGGATCGATTTCGAGCGCGGCTTTGAAATGCGCGATCGCGTCCGGCACCCGCCCCGGCAGATCGAGCAGCGCAACGCCCAGGTTGCTGTGTGCTTCCGCGAAACCGGGCCGAATGTCCAAGGCGGCGTCAAAGTGAGGGATCGCCTCTCGCGGGCGGCCCATTTGGGACAGCGCCCGGCCCAAGTTATTCTCCGCCTCGGCGAATCGCGGCCTGATCCGCAGCGCTGTGTCGAAATGAGCGATGGCGTCACGCTCGCGGCCGGGCATGCGCCCCAATGCTTTGCCGAGATTGTTGTACGCCTCGGCCGAATTTGGCTTCAGTTCGAGCGCGGTTTCCAGATGCGAAATCGCTTCGCTCGAGCGGCCGGGGACATCCAGCAACTCAGCGCCCAGATTGTTATGAGCCATCCACGAGCCGGGATTGCGCTGCAGCGTAGCTCGATAGACGGTCTGGGAATCGCGGTAGATCGAAGCCTGGCGCCAGGTCAGAGCTCCCAGCGTTGCAAGCAGCGCAACCGCCCCTGGCAAAACAAGCCGGCGCGCGGAGGAAGGCAATCGCTGGGTTCCGAGCGCCAGCGCGGCCGATACAGGCACGATGATTCCCAGGCCGGCCAGATATTGGAAGTGGTCGGCGACATAGGAATAAACGAACGGATACACGTTCAGGAATCCCAGCACTGGAACCAGCGTTCCCACGAAAAACAGGAATCCGGCCAAAGGGCCGCGCCGCCGGCGTGCCAGCAGCAACAGGGCACCGCCAAGCACCACTATGCCCAGCGGAAACAGGTATTGCCACCAGATGGAAGCGTCGATCGTCCAGCGCGGATAAATGAAGATCAGGTTCTCGGGCCAGAGCAGCTTCGCTAAGTAAAACCAGATCACGCGGCCGGCCAGCAGGCAACGATCCAGAAGGGACAAAGCAAAGTCGGGGCCTTCGGCGCCAATGAACTTGCGTTCCACCCAAGCCGTGAACAGTCCCGCAGCCGCGCCGATAGCCAGCCAAGCAAGCAGCGGGCGCACATCGCGCCTCCAATCCAACCGCCCGCGCCGCCACCAGAAGACCACCAGCAGCGCGGCCGGCAAGGTGGCAGTAACGGTCTTTGCGAACATCGCCAGTATGAAGAGTGCCAATGCGAGCGCGTATTGGGATTTCCGCCGCGTCTCGTCGAAATGCAAATAGGCCAGCGCCGCGCCAAGATACAAGACGGCCGACAGCGTACTTTTTTGCTCCGAAATCCACGCCACCGCATTGACGCACACCGGATGCAAAGCGAAGACAAAGCCCGCCAGCCACGCGCCCGGGATCGATAGACGGCGGACAATCATCACCACCAGAAGAGCGGCTGCGGCGTGCAGCAGTACGTTCGCCAGATGATAGCCCAAGACTGCGCCACCCCACAGCCGATGCTCGATCCAGAAGACACTGTGGAGCAGTGGATAATATTGCTGGGTGGCTCCCAACTGGAACCAGATTCGCCAGAGCCCACCCAGCGAACGAAGCTCGGGCCGTGTTACGTGAGCTGAATCGTCCCAAATGAGCCCGCCGCCCAGCGCCGGCCAGTAGGCGCAGAGCGTCGCGAGCAGCAGCGCTCCGCTGGCGGCAAGGGCACGGGAGTGCAACCAGCGCGACGGTGTGGACTCTGACGAAGCATTCTGGCTGCCGGAGACAGAAGTGTGGCCTGCCGCTTGGCGCGAGCCACGGAGCGCTCCGGCCACCTTCTGTGCCATGAGGAACTACAATTGTCGCTTCTTTTGGCGCTGGATGCCGCAAGCGGACTTGAACCGATTTTCCCAGTACTTCCGGCTTATCCCGATTGGAGCCAGCGGTCCGGCGGAGGGTACAAAAGGTCATGCTAATCTGAGGCCAGGCGATTGAGTATGGCAAACTTTTCTCCCCCTCTTTCCCGCATTGCGGCCGGCGCCGCGGGCCGTGGCGCGCGAATCAAAATATGCGTCGCGCTGTGCCTGTCCCTGGCCGTCCTGGCGTCCGGTTGCGGCCGGACGGCAGTCCAGTACATCACGCGCGGAAACCAGCTTTTTGCTTCCGGCAAGTACGAGGACGCGGTCCTCAACTACCGCAACGCGATTAAAAAGGACCCCAAATCGGGTGAAGCATTTTACCGGCTCGCCCTGGCCTTGTTCCGCACCAACAAAGTCGCGGACGGATACCAATCGTTAATTCGCGCGGTTGACCTCAGCCCTGACAACATTCCCGCCAAGGTCGAGTTGGCCAACCTCAGCCTGGCTGCCTATGCGCAAAATCCTCAGCATCCGGCTGCATTTTACGATCGTGCCGTCAAAATCGCCGATCAACTGCTGGCCTCCAATGCCAACTCGGTGGACGGCTTGCGCTTAAAGGCGGGTGTCGCTCTCATGGACAATAAGCCCGGCCAGGCGGTCTCGTTTTTACGCCGGGCGCTGGAGGCTTCTCCCGGGAATCCAGACATCCAGACGGCCCTAGCAGAGGCGCTGCTCAAGGACAATCAACCCGAGGAAGGCCAGAAGGAAGCCCGCGATGCCATTGCACGTCATCCGGAATTCGGGCCGGCCTACGACCTTTTATATTCCCAATACATTCTTGCCAAGCGTTGGGATGACGCCGAAGCCTTGCTAAAGCTGCGCATTTCAAACAATCCCAAAGATGCTTCTCCGGTGATCCGTCTGGCCGCCTTTTACGCCGGCCGGCAAAAGCCGGAAGAGGCCGAGAAGTTGATCGATTCCCTGGTTGCAAGGCGTGACACGTTTCCAGATGCCGACTTATTGGCGGGCGATTTTCACAGCCTGACACGATCGTTTGACAAGGCTCTGGCGGACTACCAGCGCGGGTTGTCGCGGGATAAGCCACGCCAAAACACGTACCAACTGCGTTCGGCCGCGGTCCTGGCCATCCTGGGGCGCCGGGACGAAGGGCTGAAGGACGTCAATGCAGTGCTCGCCAAGGATCCCAAGGACCTTACAGGACGGGCCCTCAAGGCATCCATTTTGCTGGAAATGGGCGGCGCCCAAAATTTCAAAGGTGCGGGCGCAATCGCGGCGGATTTGGCCAAGGAAGCACCCGCCAATGCGCGCATCCAGTTGCTCGGCGGACAGGCCGCGCTGGCCAATGTGGAATTCGACACAGCCATCGCCCGCTTCCAGCAAGCCGCCCGGCTCGAACCGCGCTCCACGGTTCCGCATTTGGCTCTGGCACGGACGTATTTACTTCGCAAGAACTTTCCGGCCATGCTCGAACAGGCCAACGCAGCCCTGACCATCAACAGCCAGGACAATAACGCGCGGCTCTATCGGGTAATGGCGCTGACTGGAACGGGCTCCTTCGCCACTGCGGAAACGGAAGCCGAACAACTGGCCAAGGACACTTCCAACGCGCGCCAGGTCGAAATGCAGCTCGGGATCATTGCGCTTAGCCAGAAGAAGTACGCCTCGGCCCAGGAACACTTCGAGAAGCTCTATCGGGAAGGCGGCGCACAGGATGTCTCCCCACTAGCCGGACTGGTAAGCACGCTGGTAGCTGAAAATAACTCAGACCGCGCGCTGGCGCTGCTGGCAACGCAGGAGAAGCGCACTCCGGATTCGTTGCCGACTCAGGCTTTGACGGTGGCAACCGCCCAAGCCGCCGGGAAATTCGACGTGGCTCTGGCGGAACTCCAGAAGATGGCCGCCCAGAATCCCAAATCCGCCGACGTGCAGATTCGAATCGCGGAGCTGCAACACCGGCAAGGCAACTTGCTAGCCTGCATCGACGCCTACCAGCGCGCGCGCCAACTCGATCCTAAGCGCAAGGGCATCCTGGCAGCGATCGGTAGCGCGCAGAGCGAGCTAGGCGACTCAACCGGCGCGATCGAAAGTTACCGCAAGGCGCTGACCGAAACTCCCGACAATGCATTCGTTTTGAATAACCTCGCTTATCTGCTGGTGGAGACCCACGGCGATCTGACGGAGGCCAATCGCTTGGTGAGCGAAGGGCTACGCAAAGCTCCCGACAATTCGTCGCTCAAAGACACTTTGGGATGGGTTGAGGTGCAACAAGGTAACAACTCCGCGGCGCTTCCCCTGTTGTCAGGGCTGGCGCGAAAGGAACCGGATAATGTCACTTTTCTCTATCACTACGCGGTGGCGTTGTTCCGTAGCGGTGACCACAATGGCGCCAAGCACGAGCTCGAGACCGCTCTGGCCAAGCAGCCGTCGGCCCCGATGGAGAAAGATATCCGGGATCTTCTGGCTAAAGCGAATTAGATCCGGCTGCATCCGCAACCTCCGCGCGAGCGGATAAAATCCGCAATACTGGACTATGCGGTCCTCTCTCCTGCTCCTATCGGTTGCCGCCGGCTTGACCGGCTGGGCGCAAGAGCCCTCGGCCCTCCTCCAGGACCCGGGCGTGAAAGCCGCGCTCGAAACCGCCAAGCGCAACGAACCGAAATTCATCGACGAAGAGGTGCGGATTTGCGAAATCCCGGCGCCCCCGTTCCATGAGACCGAGCGCGGGCGGGAACTCCAGCGTCTGTTCAATGGCCTCGGATTGAAGGATGTGCGGATGGACAAGGCGGGTAACGTGATCGGCGTCCGCCCCGGCCGCGCGACGCATCCGAACCTGGTGTTCAGCGCTCACCTCGATACCGTTTTTCCGGAAGGCACCAGCGTCAAGGTCACTCGCGAGGGAACGCTCCTGAAGGGTCCTGGCATAGGCGATGATTGCCGGGGACTGGTGGTGATGCTCGCGACCATTCAAGCATTGAACGACGCGCAGGTGGAGACGCCGGGCACCATCACGTTTGTCGCCGACGTCGGCGAGGAGGGCTTGGGCGATTTGCGCGGCGTCAAGAATCTCTTCGACGACAGCCTGAAGGGCCAGATCGACAAATTCGTTTCGGTGGATGGCACCGGGCTCGGCATGACCAACGTGGGAGTCGGAAGCATGCGCTATCGCGTGACCTACAAGGGTCCGGGCGGACACAGCTATGGCGCCTTCGGCATGGCCAACCCGATTCACGCCCTGGGCCGCGCCATCGCCAAGATCGCCGATTTCGAAGTTCCGGCCGATCCTAAGACCACCTTCAACGTTGGCCGCGTGGGCGGCGGAACCTCCATCAATGCGATCGCCTTCGAAGCCTGGATGGAGGTGGACATGCGCTCCGCCGACGTAGCGTCCTTGAAGGCTCTGGACGACAGGTTCAACGCCGCCGTTCGCGCCGCCGCCGAGGAAGAGAATCGCCGCTGGCATAACCGCGGCAAGCTTACGGTATCGCCGGAACTGGTTGGGCTGCGTCCTGCCGGCCAGACACCCGCGAATTCTCCCATCGTGCAAACGGCGCTGGGCGTTTCGCACGCGCTGGGAATCGAGGAGACGCTGCACGAAGGTTCCACGGATTCCAACGTTCCGATGAACCTGCACATTCCCGCCATCACCATTAGTGGAGGCGGCAGGGGGACCGGCGCCCATTCGCTGAACGAAACTTTTGACACTGTGGATTCCTGGCGCGGAACCCAGCGCGCGATTCTGCTGGCCATCGCCTTGGCGCGGTAGACCTGCTCGTGGCGCGCGCACTCGTGCGCGTGCGATGGAACATGCTACTTTAAGATTTCTCAACCATGGCCAACCTAGTCCCTATAACAGTCGCGTATGGCGTGCTTGATCAGGGGATCGAGATCGTAAAAACCGAAAACCTGCGCACGTTCGACGGCAAACCGGGTTACACGCTGGCGCAAGGACAGTAGCCCGGATGCAGCCCGAGCCGCTGGTTGGCATCATCATGGGCAGCAAGTCCGACTGGGAGATCATGCGCCATGCCGCCGACACTCTGGCGCTGTTCGACGTGCCGCACGAAGCGAAAATCGTCTCGGCACACCGCACGCCGCAATGGATGGTGGAATACGCGTCCGGCGCCGAGGCACGCGGCCTTCAGATAATTATCGCGGGCGCGGGCGGCGCGGCCCATCTTCCCGGCATGGTGGCCGCCAATACGCTGCTGCCGGTGCTCGGCGTTCCGGTTGAGACCCAGGCTCTGAAAGGCATGGATTCGCTGCTGTCTATCGTGCAGATGCCGGGTGGCGTGCCGGTCGGAACGCTCGCGATCGGTAAGGCGGGCGCCCAGAATGCGGCGCTGCTGGCCGTTTCCATCTTGGCCAATCACGATCCCGCGCTGCGCGAAAAGTTGCGCGCTTTTCGGCAAGAACAAGCGGCCAAGGTGCGCGCGGACGTATTGGCGTGATCCAGCCGATTCTTCCCGGTGCTACCATCGGCGTGCTTGGAAGCGGGCAACTAGGCCGGATGTTCGCCATCGCGGCCCGGCGCATGGGCTATCGTGTCCACACCTTTTCGCCCGATCAGGACACGCCCACCGGACAGATCGCCGACGTGGAAGTGGTGGCGCCATACAACGACTTAGACGCGGTTCGCAACTTCGCGCGCAATGTCGGCGTGGTCACCTTCGAGTTTGAGAATGTGCCTGCCGACACCGCTCAGGCAGCCGCCAGCTGCGCGCCGGTACGCCCCAGCGGTTCGATACTTCATACCACGCAGCAGCGGATTCGCGAAAAGTCATTCTTGACGAGCGCAGGTCTCCCGACCACTCCGTATCGCGAGATTCACTCCTCGGAAGATCTCGCGCGCGCGGTATCCGAACTGGGCTGCCCCGCCATTCTCAAAACCGCTGCCTTCGGCTACGACGGCAAAGGCCAGGTTCGCGTCGAATCTCCCGAGCGCGCCGAGGAAGCCTGGAACGCGATCGGCCGCCAGGAAGCGGTTCTCGAAGCGTTCATTGACTTCGATCGCGAGATTTCGGTGGTGGCCGCGCGCGGCGCCGACGACGCCTTCGTGCACTACTGTCCCGCCGAGAATCAGCATAGCCGGCACATCCTGGATGTTTCGATCGCCCCCGCCCGTGTGCCCCCAGCTGTCGCCAAAGAAGCTGTGGAAATGACTCGGTGCGTGCTCGAAAAACTCGGCGTCGTAGGCGTGCTGTGCGTCGAGTTCTTCGTCACGCGCGAGGGCCGGCTGCTGATCAACGAACTAGCGCCGCGCCCGCACAACTCCGGCCACTTGACGGTGGACGCGTGCGTCACCAGCCAGTTCGAACAACAGTTGCGCGCAGTTTGCGGCCTGCCGCTAGGCTCGACCGCGATGCACTGTCCAGCGGCCATGGCCAACATATTGGGAGATCTGTGGTCTCAGCGCGAACCCGACTGGGCCGCCGCGTGCGCCTTCCCCAATGTCAAACTGCACCTGTATGGAAAGCTTGCACCGCGCCCGGGCCGTAAGATGGGCCACCTGACGGCCTTGCATCACGATGCCGAAGAAGCCTACCGAACCGTGCTCGCGGCGCGCCAAAGCTTGACTCAACCTGGCTGAATCCTCCTCCCGCCGGCGATCATCTTACAGGCTGTGACCAACGAGCTCCTGAAGAAGCTCGGCATCGAAAATCCGATCATCCAGGGCCCCATGGGCGGCGGTCCGAGCACACCCGAGCTGGTCGCAGCGGTATCCAACGCAGGCGGCCTAGGTTCGCTGGGAGCCGCGTACCTTTCGCCCGATCAGATCGGGGAGACCATCCGGCGAATCCGCGCGCTCACGGACCGGCCATTCCAGGTGAATCTATTCGTGGGCGGCTGGCGGACCGATCTCAGTTTCGATCCAGCGCTGATGCTTGCGCTGCTAGCCGAGATCCACGCCACGCTCGGGCTTGCCGCTCCAACGGTCCCTCAGCTGGGGTCCGATCCATACCCGGCTCAACTCGAAGCCGTACTGGACGCGCGCCCTCCCATCTTCAGCTTTACGTTCGGCATTCCTGATCGAGACGCTATGTCGCGGCTTAAGTCGCGCGGCATACTCGTGATCGGCACCGCCACCACCGCTGCAGAAGCGCGACTCGTGAGCGAGGCGGGTGTCGACGCCATTGCCGCGCAAGGTTCCGAAGCGGGCGCGCATCGCGGAACGTTCGCCGCCCCGTTTGAGGAGTCCATGGTGCCAACGCTCACGCTCACCCGCCAAATTCGCGGCGCTCTCTCGACTCCGGTAATCGCATCCGGCGGCCTGATGGATGGAACCGACATTCTTTCAGCCTTGGACGCGGGCGCATCCGCGGCCGGGCTCGGAACCGCATTCCTGGTATGCCCGGAATCAGGCGCGTCCGACGCTCACAAGCGGGCGATCTTAAACGCCGGCCGCGATACGACGGTAATCACTCGCGCTTTCTCGGGACGGCCCGCTCGAGGTCTCCGCAACGATTTCATCGCGCGCCTCGAAGGCCAGGAGAACGCCATCCTGCCATACCCGTTGCAGAACGCCCTGACTCGAACCATGCGAATGGCAGCCGGCAAGCAGGGAGCCGCCGGATTCCTGTCGCTCTGGGCGGGAACGGGTGTGGCTCGGGCCCGGGCCATGCCAGCAGGCCAATTGGTCCGGTGTTTAGTAGAAGAAATGGACCAGGGTCGCCGCGCCGGTTCAGCAACCCATTCCGGATAGCGGCTCGAGCTCCCTGCGCGAACAACACGCCTCGCTGGTACTCTGGAAATAATGCCTGCGGCTCGCGAATGGTTGAAGCAAGCCCGCTCGGTGGCCGTGCTCACGGGCGCCGGAGTTTCGGCCGAAAGCGGTGTGCCCACGTTTCGCGGCCCCGACGGACTGTGGAAGCGGCATCGCGCCGAAAGTCTCGCAACGCCCGAGGCCTTCGCTCGCGATCCGAAACTGGTATGGGAATGGTACGATTGGCGCCGCAGCGTTCTTTCCGGGGTCAAGCCCAACGCGGGCCATTACGCGCTGGCTGAACTCGAACAGCGAACGCCCAGCTTCGCGCTGATCACGCAAAATGTCGACGGTCTCCACGAACTGGCCGGCAGCCGCAATGCGCTGCGCGTGCACGGAAGCATCTGGATGTTGCGATGCCTCGAGTGCGGCCTCGAACAAGAGGACCGGCGCTCCCCGCTACCCGAGATCCCGCCGCGATGCGGGTGTGGAGGCATGCTGCGTCCCGGCGTGGTGTGGTTTGGCGAGGCTCTTTCCACGGCCGTTTGGCGCGCGGCCGAGACAGCCGCGCGGTCCTGCGACTTGCTGTTGGTGATCGGAACTTCGGCCCTGGTGTATCCGGCCGCCGGGCTGGCCCATCTGGCGAAATCGTCGGGCGCACGCGTAGTGGAAATCAATGTCGCCGAAACGCCGCTCTCGCGCGAGATCGACGAATTTATCCTCGGCCCCTCGGGCGAGCTGCTTCCTCAATTGATCGCATGAAAATCTGCTACCTGGACGCCTTCTCGGGCATCAGCGGAGACATGACGGTCGGCGCGCTGGCCGATGCGGGCGCGGACCGCGCGGCCCTTACGCGCATGCTGGACTCGCTCGGCACAGGCGCGGGATTCCGCTTCGAAAAGACCAGCCGCCGCGGCATCGCGGCCACTAAATTTCATGTAGACACCGGCGAGAGCACCCGCCATCGGCATCTCCACGACATTCTCGATTTGATCGCCAACTCCGAGCTAACCGGACGCGCCAAGGAAAATGCCAGCGCCGTTTTCC
Organism: Terriglobia bacterium; assembly: GCA_963768095.1. Taxonomy (GTDB): domain Bacteria; phylum Acidobacteriota; class Terriglobia; order Bryobacterales; family Bryobacteraceae; genus Palsa-89. The sequence goes on from CAVYGT010000002.1 coordinate 696,938, forward strand.
AGCAGCTCGGCGAAGCCGAAGCCAAAGTGCACGGCATCCCGCTTGAAAAAGTTCACTTTCACGAAGTGGGAGCGGTCGATTCGATCTGCGACATCGCCGGCGCATGCGCGGCACTCGATCTGCTCGGCGTTGAAATCATCCATTGCTCGGCGCTGAACGTCGGCTCCGGCACTGTCCAAACCGAACACGGCGTGCTCCCGGTGCCTGCGCCCGCCACCGCGGAGCTGCTCGCGGGTAAACCCATCTATGCGCGCGGTCCGTGCGTGGAGCTTACCACGCCCACCGGCGCCGCCATTGCCGCCACTCTGGCTTTGGATTTCGGCCCGCTTCCGCCGATGCGCGTCACCACCACCGGCTACGGCGCGGGCAGCAAAGATTTCGCAGAACACGCCAACTTGCTGCGCGTCCTGATCGGCGAATCGAGCGGCGCCGAAGAATCCACCACGGTCACGGTGCTGGAAGCCAATATCGACGACTCCAGCCCGCAGGTGCTCGGTTACGCCATGGAGCGCCTGCTCGAAGCCGGGGCCCTGGACGTCACACTGGAAGCGTTGCTGATGAAAAAGAACCGCCCCGGAACGCTGCTGCGCGTGATCGCAAAGCCGGAAGACCGCGAGGTGTTCGCGAACCTCATCTTCGCGGAAACCACCACGCTCGGCCTGCGCATCTACTCCGCCGAGCGCCGCGTGAAAGCCCGTCATGAGGCCGAAGTCGACACGCCGCACGGCAGAGTGAGAATCAAAGTCTCCGAAGACGGTTCGTTCGCTCCGGAATATGAAGACTGCCGCAGGCTCGCCCGCGAATCCAGGGTCCCATTGAAGGAAATCCTGGCCGAGGCGAACCTCGCGTATCTCAAAAATAATCGATGAAATATTATCTGACCACGCCGATCTATTACGTCAATGCAGCGCCGCACATTGGCACTGCCTACTCGACCTTTGTCGCCGACCTGGTGAAGCGCTTCAAGAAAATGGAGGGCTTCGATCCAGTTGTGTTCACCACCGGCTCGGACGAGCACAGCCGCAAGGTCGAGCGCGCCGCCAAGGCCGCCAACCTGAGCCCGGAAGCTTACAGCGCTACAATGGCCGCCGAGTTTCAGAGCCATTGGAAGCAGCTCGGGATCGACTACGACCATTTCATCCGCACCTCCGATCCCCGGCATCACGAAACCGTGCGCGATCTGTTCCAGCGCTGCCAGCGCAACGGTTATATCTACAAGGGCTCTTACACCGGCCAATATTGCGTCAACGATGAACTCTACGTGAATGACGCTAAGCCCGGCGATCCTTGTCCGGAATGCGGGCGCCCCACCGAAACCGTGACCGAAGAGAATTATTTTTTCAAGCTCTCGGCGTTCCAGGACCGTTTGCTGGAGCTGTACGAAAAAGATCCGGGCTTCGTGAAGCCGGATCACCGCCGCAACGAAATCAAAGCCTTCGTCCAGCAGGGCCTCAACGATCTGTCCATCACGCGCACCAATATCGAATGGGGCATCCCCGTTCCGGTCGAAGGATGCCACGTGTTTTATGTGTGGTTCGACGCGCTCATCGCTTACATGACGGCGGTCAAGGATCAGAACTTGTGGCCCGCCGATCTGCACCTGATCGGCAAGGACATTCTGCGTTTCCACGCCGTCTATTGGCCGGCGTTCCTGATGGCCGCCGATCTGCCCCTGCCCAAGAAAGTGTTCGCGCATGGCTGGATTCTGTTCGAAGAGAACAAAATGAGCAAGTCGCGCGGCAACGTTCTGCATCCATTGCCCATCGCCGAAGTGGTGGGGGTCGACGCGCTGCGGTATTTTCTGTTGCGCGAAGTGACTTTCGGCCAGGACGGCAGCTTCGCCTACGACGCACTGGTCCAGCGCTACAACGCCGACCTCGCCAACGGGCTCGGCAATCTCGCCAGCCGCACACTCACGATGATTCATCAGTATCGCGGCGGGATCGTTCCAGACTCGCCCGGCCGTGGCGACATTGCGGCCGCGGCGCGCCAAACTACCGAAGAGACGCTCGAAGCGTTTGACGATTTCAATTTCTCCAAAGGGCTGGAAGCCATCTGGACGCTGATTTCGGTGATCGACAAATTCATCGTCGAGATGGCGCCCTGGAAGCTGGCCAAGGATCCGGACGCGCACTGTCAGAAACTACTGGATGAGACGCTATACACAGCCGCCGAAGCGCTGCGTATCATCTGCGCCTGGATTTATCCAGTGATGCCCGATTCGGCGCGGAAGATCTGGAGCCAGCTCGGCATGTCTTCGCCAATCGAATCCGTCGGGATCGCCGATTTGCACTGGGGACACCTTCCGGCCGGCCAAAAAGTGGGCACGGTCAGCGGCGTTTTTCCACGACTAGATGCGAAAGCCATCGAAAAGATGTCGGAACTCGAGGCCCAAGAAACCGAGCGGCTGGCGGCGGTGTTCAAACCTGCTTCAGCGCCTGCCGCGCAGCCAGACTCGGCCAAGATCAGCATCGATGACTTTGCCAAAATCGATCTGCGCGTGGGCCAGGTAGTATCGGCCGAGCGCGTTAAAGGCGCCGACAAGCTGCTGCAATTGAAGGTCGACATCGGCGAATCCGAGCTGCGCACCTTGATGGCCGGGATCGCCGAGGCTTACCCGCCCGAACAATTGCTGGGACGCAAAGTCGTAATCGTCGCCAACCTGCAACCCCGCAAGCTGCGCGGAATCGAATCCAACGGCATGATCGTGGCCGCGTCCGTCGAAGGCGGCAAGCCCGTGCTGGCCGGATTCCTGGAAGACATCCCGGTTGGAGCGCGGCTCAAGTGAGCCTGATCGACTCGCACTGCCATCTCGACAGCGCCGAGTTCGATGCCGACCGCGACGAGGTGATCCAGCGTGCGCTGGATTCCGGCGTCGAGCACATGGTGGCCATCGGAACCGGCAGCGGTCCACCGGATCTCGAAGCCGGCATCCGTCTCGCCGAGCGGCACGCCGCCTTTTATGCCACGGTGGGCGTGCATCCCCACGACGCCGCCAAAGCGAGCCAAACCGATTTGCGGCGCCTGGAACATCTGCTCTCGCACCCAAAAGTAATCGCGGTGGGCGAGATCGGACTCGATTACCATTACGATTTCTCTCCGCGCGATACGCAAAAATCGATCTTCATCGAGCAGATGAGCATTGCGGCGGCGGCGCGAAAACCAATCGTCATTCATACCCGCGAAGCTTGGGACGATACGCTTGCGCTCATCGAGCAATATTGGACCCCGCGCGGATTGCCCGGCATCATGCATTGCTTCTCGGGCGGGCCTGCAGAGGCTAGGCGCGCGCTGGAGCTTGGTTTCTATCTGAGCTTCGGCGGTATTGTGACCTTCCCAAAAGCGCTCGACGTTCAGGCGGCCGCGCGCGAGGCTCCCCTGGATCGCATCCTGGTGGAGACCGACGCGCCCTATCTCGCCCCAGTCCCCAAACGCGGCAAACGCAACGAGCCGGCACTGATGGTCCACACGGCACGCAAGCTGGCCGAACTGCGCGGCGAGAGCTTCGAACAAATCAGCGGCGCGACGTCCGAAAATTTCCGCCGCCTCATTGCGGAAACGGCTTGAGTGCATCGTCGCTGCCAAGCACTTTGCAAGAGCTTTTCATCAACCTGCTAAACTGAGACATTCCTCCATGGGACTGGGTAAACTCGGCCAAGCTCTGACCGCGCGGGAGATTTTCGACCTCGTCAAAGGCGATCTCGAAAAGGTGGAGCGCGAGATCAGCCTGGAGTCGGTCGCGAGCGTCGATGCCGTCACCACCATTGGCCGGTATCTGCAAGACGGCGGAGGCAAGCGCTTGCGCCCCATACTCGTGCTGCTCGCTTCCAAACTGGTCGGCACGGTCACCGACGGATCCATCCGCATGGCCGCCGTGGTCGAAATGATCCACACCGCGACGCTGGTGCACGACGATGTGATCGATATCGCCGAGACACGCCGCGGCCGTCCTTCTTCCAACACCGTTTGGGGCAACCACACCTGCGTGCTGGCCGGCGACTGGCTGTACATGCAAGCCTTCCAGATGGCCCTGCGCGAGCGCAAGTTCCATGTGCTCGACCTGTTGATCGCCCTCACCCAGATGATGGTGGAAGGCGAGCTGCTGCAATTGGAGCGCATCGGCAAGATCGCCATTTCGGAAGCGGATTACATGGAACTGGTGGACCGGAAAACCGCCAGCCTGTTCTCGGCCTGCGCGCGGTTAGGCGCAATTATGGGCGGCGCCAGCGAAGGCACCGAAGCGCGCTTGGGCGAGTTCGCCTGGAATCTCGGGATCGCGTTTCAACTGGTGGATGACGTGCTCGATTTCACCGCGCGCGAAAAAGTCCTCGGCAAGCCCGTCGGCAGCGATCTGCGCGAGGGTAAAGTAACGCTGCCTTTAATCTACGCGCTGGAACGCGCCCCGGCCGACGAGGGCCGGCTAGTGAGCAATGTTCTGGAGGACGGCAATTACGAGCGCGTTCCGTTTGAAAAGATTCGTTGCCTGATCGAGCGCCATCGCGGCTTCGAGCGGGCCCAGGAGCGGGCCGAATCTTTCACCGACAAAGCGCGCGCTATCATCGGCGAGTTTCCGGAATCGCCCGCCCAGCGAGCCATGTCCGCCTTGACCGAGTTGATCACCGATCGCGATCATTGATCCAGCATGCCTCAACTCGTCTCCAGCCCCACTCGCATTCCAGTCCCCGGAAATAAGCTGGTCGAAGAATACATTGGACACGTAAATTCCGGCGAAGGCGCTGTCAGCGTCGCGCACATGCACAGCCCGCACGGTTGGAGCGAACCCGGGCAGCAGCCTGATTTCGACGAGTTCACGCTGGTGTTGCGCGGATCGCTGCGGGTGGAATCACGCGACGGCACGCTCAATGTTCGCGCCGGCCAGGCGGTGATCGCGCGCCGCGGTGAATGGGTTCGCTACAGCACACCGGATCCGGAAGGCGCCGAGTACGTCGCCATTTGCCTGCCCGCCTTCCAACCCGCCGCGGCTCATCGCGACGCATGAAGGGCCGTCGCGCCGCAGCATTCTATGCAGCCGCACTGGGATCCCTATCGCGGCCTCTCGCCTGCGGCTGGGAGCTAAGCTATTATTGCGACGCCTTCTTCTGTCTCTCCAGCTCCGCCCGGAACACGTTCTCGTTAATCTGAATCTCCGACAAGTACCCCTGCGGATCGATGAACGGATTCGGCCCCTTGCCCAGCTTGGCGTACTTCTCCTCCATGCGATACATGCCCGGATGCGACCCCAGCGGAATATCGCAATGCAGCGATCTCAGAGTTTTGTAGCTGCGCGCGTAATCCTCGGCGATCTGCGGATAATCCGCATTGTTGACCAGCTTGACACCAGGATTCACGCCCACGCTGCCCACGATCACCACATCGTACGACTTACCGCCCTCTTGCACCTTCATGGTCCAAGTGGTGCATCCCTTGGTGTGTCCCGCCGTAAGATGCGCCACCAGCGTCGATCCGCCCAGCGTCACCTGATCGCCATCGTGCAGCACTCGATCGATCGGATGCGGCTTGCCGCCCGGTTTCATGGCCTCCAGTGCCGGAACGTCTTCTGCCATCGCCATCACCCGCGCGCCGGTCAGCTCTTTCACCATCGCGTCGCCTTCCATGTGATCGCCGTGGGCATGGCTGCCGAGCAGGATCTTGATGTCGGTGAATTTGAAGCCCAGTTTCTCCACCGAAGCGCGGATCACGGGCACAGTCCTTTCGAAGTCGCTGTTGATCAAAATCAAACCTGCGGGCGTGCTGACCAGAAACGAACCCAGTGCCTGCGGGCCGACAAAATAAAGGTTGCCGATGATTTTATACGGCGGAAATGGGTCGTTGATGTGGTCGCGTGGGCCCAGATTGCGCGCCAGCAGCTCGGCCGGCGTCATGGGAACTTTGGCTGCCTCCTGCGCACCCAGTCGCGCCATGCCGCAAGCGGCTAAAACCAGTCCGATAATCAGTCTGCTCATAGTAAAGGCAGCATATCACTCCCCAGCCTTCCAAACCAAGCCCGCTCCAACCGCATCGGCAGCGTCGGCAAAATCTTCAAGCTGGATGTGAATGGCAAGCAGCTAGGCGAGTTCGGCAAGCTGCTGCAGTAAGCGATCGTGGGGCCTATCCGGGGCCATGACGGAGCGGCCAGAGTGATATTATGAGCGCATGAAAAAGGCACACCCGAGTTACGCCTCAGCCGTACTTCTTCTGGCGATCACGGCCGCGCTATTCGGTCAGGATCGCGCACTGAAACCGATCGAATATACAAAAGAAGGCGGCCTACAATTGCCCGATTACAGTAAGTGGGTGTTCATCGGATCCGGTATGTCCAATCAGGCAAATCCGAACCCGCGATTCAGCAACATCTTCGTCGATCCGGCAGCCTACGATCAGTACATGAAGAAGGGGGTTTGGCCCGACCACACCATCATCTTCTCCGAAAAACGCGCTGCCGCATCTATGCTTCCGGTCACTCCCAATGGTGGATGGTCACAAAACGGTGAACTGCTGGGCGCTGAGATGGAGGTCAAGGATGCCGCCAAGGGCGGGTGGACCTTTTACGAGGCGGACCGCGGGGAGCGAATTGGCAAACCAGCGGCCAAATCCATGCCGTGCTATAGCTGTCACGCGGAGAAAAGCGCGGTCGATAACACGTTCGTGCAGTTCTACCCTAGGCTGGTCGAAGCGGCGAAGCGAAACGGAACTTACAAAGAATCCACTTCGTCCAGCGTCACAAAGTAAGTGGCCAAACTGGCGGGGCGCTACTTAGGAAATTCCGGCATTTCCCGGATCTCGCGGATGTGGCCGGCGTGCGTCTCGGCGTGATGCGCGTTGCCGTTAAGCCATTGATAGCCATCCAGCGGTCCCAGTACGGTGTGCGGCGAGAAGTGGCTGCGCAGATCGTCGTTGGTGGTGAGGGCGAACTCCAGCGTCCGCTCGCGTGCGGCCAGGAATGCTGTCACGGCGTCGGCCAACGACCGGAAACGGCCACCCGGCACTAACATTTCCGGCGCGCGGTTGACGCCGCGCGGCACCGCAGTCTCGCGGATTTTCTGCTCGCGCGCCTTCCGTTGTTCCTCCGTTTCCGGACGCGCCGGAGTATCCAGGCTTTTGCGGATCATCTCAACCAGCCCGTCGTCGGAGACGGCCAGGTGCTCGACGTATTCGAGAATCGACCACCGATCCGGCGCTGGCTTCCAGCGGGCTTGCGTCTCCGTGACTCCCTCTACTGCATCCAGCAAGGTCTGACGGCTGCGCGTGAGCCGCTTGATCGCGCTTTCACGTTCTTTTTCGGTAAGCATCTGACTTATGTTACTTGATGTGGGCGGCGGCGCGATGCGGAAGCTGGAAGAGCGGCGATGCACCGTCTAATATGTGCATCCCAATGTCGTTCACGCCGCGGCTGGTCGACGTATTGGAGAGCACCACTACGCCAACGCGTGCCCGCGGATTGCATCCGAGAAAGCTGGTGTAGCCCGCGGTGGTGCCGTCTTTCCAAACAATCTCCAACGCGTCGGGAGTCGAGATTTCCCATCCCAGCGCGTTCACCAGGCCCGGCTGCGTGGTCGGTTTGCGGATGTCCAGCATCGCCGCCATCGCCGGAGCCAGCGGCGTTTTGGTGTAGCCCAGGAACGCGCTTAGGAATTTCAGAAGATCATTGGCGCTGGAACGCAATCCTCCGGCAGCCGCCAGCGCGCCGAAGTCCGATGGCGGGGCGGGCTCCAGACGCTCGTCATGCCCGGCGGCCAATCGCGCTTGCTCTTCCGGCCGCAGCGTAATGCCCGTGCTGTTCATGCCCAGCGGCGCGGCGATGCTGGAGACTATGGCGCGCTCGTAATCCGGCGCCAGCGCCTGGCCGAGGAGTCCGTAGCCGAGATTCGAGTATTCCCAATGCGGGCGAACTTCGGCCGGTAGAGAGGCGAAAAGCATCTGGCGCGTGTAGCCGGCAAAAGGGTCCGCGCGATCTTTCAGAAGATTCGCGGGAGTGCGTGGGAGGCCGGATGTATTTGTCGCGAGGTGCTGAAGAGTCGTGGAACTCGACACCGGCAGATATTTCGAGATTGGATCATCGAGAGCCAGTTCGCCGCGCTGTACCTTTTCGGTGAGTAGCAGCGCGGTAAAGATCTTGGTGAGCGAGCCAATCTCGAAAATGGTGTCGCCATCCAGGCGGCGCCCATCCTGCGCATCCAGCGCTCCGTAACTGATGATTCGCTGCCCGGCGGAATCGACCACACCCACCACGATGCCGACACTTTGGTGTTGGCCATCGATGCGCTCCTCGAGAATGGAGTGGATTTCTCCGCTGCTCGGAACGTAACGAGAGCGTCGAACCTGCGCAACCGCAAGGCTGGCGAAGGTGAGGATGCATGCCAGGCCGGCCAGACGCATTCTCATTCCTCGTGCAATGCGACGGTGCACCCGCCCAGGGAGGGCTCGAGGATCATGGATGAGATCGCTAACCAGCCGCGTGAACTCGTGGTAATTGTCGCCGGCCGACGCAGGGGCGCGGAGCCCGCTCGGGCGCGCAGACTGCGATGCGATGAAAACGAGCATCTGCGCTTATTCTATCGCCCCGCTTCCCCCCTGCCCGATGAGCCAAGTGGATCAAAATCGGCCCAGCAGAAGCAGGATCAGCACGATCACCAGCACCAAGCCCAGGCCGCCCGTCGGATAGTAACCCCAGCCCGAGCTATAGGGCCAGGTCGGCAAACTTCCAATCACAAGCAGAATTAAGATAACTAGCAGGATCAGACCCATTTTTGTTCTCCTTCAAGCTGCGGGACTAACGGTCGAGGTCTCACATCGCGCAGGCAAATCCCCAATGCACACCGGATTCAGCACCGCATTCAGACGATCCGCGCGCTGGCGGACCGCCGTCAGTTCGAGCAGAAAATAATCTCGAAGCTGCGGCTCTAGCCGCAATCGCGGGAAGAGCTGTTCCAAACGCCGTTCACCCTGTTTCAAGATCTCTATTTCCTCTACGAGGACCGAATCAAAGTCCTTCGCGCGAGGAGTTGATATCCGCATCGTTTTCTCCTGGACTCGGGAGAGTCCACGTCTGCCGAAAAGAGCAATCCGTGTTCCAGGCGCGGGTCCGAAAGCGTTATGAGTCACTTAAAGACGCCCGGGGACCGGCTCCCGCGTTAACAAGGGAAGAATATTCACTCCCTAATTCGCAGGTTTCGGTAAGAACCGGCGCTAAGCCATGCGGATCGTGACGAACTTCTTAGCCCCACCAGGGCGCCTGAAATCCGAAACATTTCGTAGATGAATTGCTTCGGTGTTACCACCAGCGCGATTCGTGTCCCCGGGGGCCCGGCCCATCAAATGCCGGCACCCGACTGCTTGACCCCGATCGTGCCTTCCTTGTACCACCCGCGCAACACTTTCTTGTCAAATTTGCCGACACTGGTCTTGGGGATTTCCTCCAGAAACACCCAGCGCTCGGGGAGCCACCACTTGGCGACGCGATTCGAGAGAAACTGGCGCAGATCGTCTATCGTCAGGCGCGATCCGTTGCGCAGCACCACGCAGGCCAGCGGACGCTCATCCCAGCGCTCATCCGCCACCCCGATTACCGCGGCTTCAATCACCTCCGGGTGGGCCATCAGGTGACCTTCCAGATCCACCGAAGAAATCCACTCGCCGCCGGACTTGATCACATCCTTGGCACGGTCGGTGATCTGCACGTAGCCCTGTGGATCGATACTGCCGACATCGCCGGTCCGCAGCCAGCCATCGTGGAACCGCTCGCCCGAGTCGTCGCCGAAATACGAACCGGTGATCCAGGGGCCGCGCACTTCGATCTCGCCCACCGATTTCCCATCCCACGGCAAGATCCGCTCGCCCACCGCGAGGCGCATTTCGACTCCCGCCACCAAGCGCCCGGTCTTGGCGTGGTAATCGATTTCCTCCTCGGGCCGCGAGCCTTTAGGAGGCGTGGCCAAAGCCGCCAACGGGCTGGTCTCGGTCATCCCCCAGCCTTGCAGCACCTTCACCCCGTGACGCCGCTGGAACGCTTCGATCAACGCCCGCGGTACCGCAGAGCCGCCGCACATGATCATGCGCAATGAAGAAAAATCCACCGGATGATTTTCCGTGTAGCGCAGAATATCGTTGAGTACCGTCGGCACCGCGCCGGCCAGCGTAGGGCGTTCTTCGGTAATCATGCGGCACAACGGCTCGGCTTGCAGGAAGCGGCCCGGCATCAGCATGTCCGACCCCGATGCCCACGCCGCGAACGGCAATCCCCAGGCGTTGGCGTGAAACATGGGCGGAATCATGAGCAGCCGGTCCTGCTCGCAGACCGCCAGCGTGGAAGCCTGGCACACCGCCATCGAATGCAGAAAATTCGATCGGTGCGTGTAGGCCACGCCCTTGGGATTCCCCGTGGTTCCGCTGGTGTAGCACATGGACGCTGCCGAGCGCTCGTCCAGTTCCGGCCACTCAAAATCAGGATCGCCGGTTTCGAGCAGCTCCTCGTATTTCAAGCTGCCCTGCAGCGAACCGTTGTCTCCGACGACAACGTATCGTTCCACCGTCGTCAGCGCCGGGATCACTTTGGCCAGCACCGGAATCAGCGATTCATCCACGATGATCACGCGATCCTGCGCATGATTGATGATGTAAGCCAGTTGCTCCGGGAACAGCCGGAGATTGAGCGTGTGATTCACCGCGCCCAGGCAGGGGATGGCGAAATAGGCTTCCAGATTCTGCTGATGGTTCCAACACATCGTTCCGATGCGCTCGCCCGGCCGGATGCCCAGCCGCTGTAGCGCAGACGCCAGCCGCCCCGTGCGCGCCGCCACTTCACCGAAGGTCGCGCGAACCGAGCGGTCACCCAAAAAGCTGACCACTTCGCTGTTCGAGTGAATCCGCGCGCCGTGCTTGAACAGCATGGTCAACGTAAGCGGATAATCCTGCATGGTCCCGAGCATCGACATGAGTATAGCTCGCGGCCGGACGTCCGTAGTGCGCTACTTTGATCTTGCCATCCCCAATACTTTCGATCTGGACTCCGAAGAGAGGTCAGAGCGCATAAGGGTGAGACTGCACGAGGCTGAAGAACGAGGTTAGAAAGAGCGGCGGCGTAAAATAGCTGTCAGCAGATGCGACTAATCTGGATACTCCTTTTAATCGTCGTTTTGATCAGGCCGAACTCTTTAGCTGGATCCGAATCGGGCTCTCTCTGCATAGCGCCAGCTATTTTCGATCCGAAGAATATGAGCGCCCCGGGCTTGTACTGCGAAGCCGAAAAGTTCTCATTGAAGGTCGACGCCAAGGCGATGCCCTGGCCTATCAAGGAGAGCACGACAGTTACTGGGTTAGATTTGGCTGCTCCACACAGGGTGATTGTTTATTGCAATCACAAACCTCAACAATCCTTCACTTTTCGCTTTTCAGAATATAAGACTAAGCAACTGTGCCTATTCCTCAACGACCTTTACAGAACAGCCCAACTGTGGGAAGCAAAGAGGTCTCCTTGGTGCAAATGCAAGTGATTCAAACTAGCCGGTCATCGCTACAATAGAGACATGTGCCGGCCTTCGCGCAACTGGCTAGCCACGCTGGCCCTCCTCGTAATACAAGCGCCTTACGCCCACGCGGCCGTGGAGTTCACGCCCTGCAAGAACAATTTCTCCACGGAGCAGCAGATCCAGCTCGGAGACAAAGCCGCGCAGCAGGTCTACAAGCAGATGCCGGTGCTTCGCGATTCCAGCCCCATCGCGCAGTACGTCCGCCAGCTCGGTGAACGGCTCACCGCGGTGGCGCCCGGCTACCAGTGGCCTTACAATTTTCACGTCGCCAACGTAGCCGAGGTCAACGCTTTCGCGCTTCCGGGCGGAACCGTCTTCGTGAACCTGGGAACCATCCAGGCCGCGGAATCGGAAGCGCAACTGGCCGGCGTCATGGCGCACGAAATTTCGCACGTTGTGCTGCAGCACTCCGTGTGCAATGCCGAAAAGCAGCAGCGCGTGGGTTTGCTCGCCGGGTTGGGACAAATCGCGGCGGGCGTGATCCTGGGAGGAGCGGCCGGAGACATCGCGGCGCGAGGCATCGGCCTGACCGCCGGCCTGGGCTTCCTGAAGATGTCGCGCGCCGCCGAACGCCAGGCCGACCTGGAAGGCGCCAAGATCGCCTACAACGCCGGCTTCGATCCGCGCGGCCTTCCGCAATTCTTCCAGGCCATCGAGGCCAAGTACGGCGCCGGCGGCTCGCAATTCATGAGCGACCATCCCAATCCAGGCAACCGCACCGAGTATGTGGCCAAGGAAATCGCCACCTTCCCGCCGCGCTCCAATTCCGTCACCACCAGCCCGGAGTTCGAGCGCGTCAAGGACCAGGTCATCGTGATGCACGCTTACACCGCCAAGGAAGTTGCCTCCGGAATTTGGAAACGCCAGAGCCCGAATCAGTTGGTCAGCGGGACGAAGTAGGCGCGCCTCCGTCCCGCATCCCGCGCCACATTCAAAGCCCCGCGCTCGTGAGCCGGTTCTCCAGGATCAGCGAAGCATCGAAGCGCAGCCATTCCACGTCGCGCGAGGCCGCATCTTCGATGGCTTTGCGCGGCACCAGCCCGACATATTGAACGCCTGCAATCTCGACGCGGTGCGCCGCGGCTTCCGTTCGCACCGCCCGCATAACCAAGTCCAGCGGTGTGCGCTCGAAGTCGGTCAGGTTCATCGACACCTGAACCAAATTGCGGCTCGCCAGCGCAACGCCGATCGCTTTCAGCGCCGCCAGACCGCCGGAGGAAGCGCGAATCTTCCGCGCGATGGCGCGAGCGATGCCGAGATCATCGCTCTTCAGATTGACGTTGAAAGCGATCAGCAGCTTGCGCGCCCCGATGATGCACGCCCCCGCGCTTGGATCGAGCCCCGGCCCGCCCAGATCCGGATCGAGCGCCGGATGTTCGAAACCGCCCCGGCGCACGTTCTCGAGCGGCCCGCGCTGCGCGCTCAGCGCCGCGGCTTCATAGAAGTACACCGGCACGCGCAGTTCTTTCCAGACTCTCTCGCCGGTGCGCCGGGCAATCTCGACGCAGTCCGCCAGCGTCGCCCCCGTGAGCGGCACGAACGGCGTCACATCGGCGGCTCCCATGCGCGGATGCACCCCGTTGTGGCGCCGCAGATCGATTCGCTCCACCGCCGTCTGGATCCCGGCGAAGGCCGCCTCACTGGCGCGCTCCCACGGCGCGGCGAACGTAATGACAGAACGGTTGTGATCCGGGTCCATTTCCGACCGCAGCACGCGCGCCCCGTCGACGGAAGCGATGGCCGCTCCAATGGCCGCGACTACGCCCGCGTCACGCCCCTCGGAAAAATTGGGCACGCATTCGATCAGTTGGGCTGCCACTTGACCTCGGACCGCTGCATCAGAATCTCGCCTTTCACCATCACCAGATCCACTAAATTCACTCCAAAACGATACGGTATTTCGCGATAATCGGACACGCTCAGGATCAGCAGGTCGGCCCTTTTGCCCGCTTCGAGCGAACCGATGCGCGCAGCCAGCCCGAGCGCGTGCGCGGCATTGATGGTCGCGGCCGCAATGGCCTCGGCGGGCGTCATATTCATCCCCGCGCAGGCCAGCGCCGTGATCATCTGCATGTTCAGCGAAGGGCACGTCACGGGATGGTAGCCGGAGGCCAGCGCCACCGCTGCTCCCTGTTCGATCAAGCGCCGGGCCGAGGCGTAGCGCCGCGTTCCTAAATGGAATTCGGCTCCCGGCAGAAGCGTAGCGATGACCGCCGATTGCGCTAGCCGTGCGAGATCTTGCTCGCTGGCCTCGGTCACATTGTCCACGCTCGACGCGTTCAGCTCGGCCGCTACATTGATCGCCGCACTGGGGGAACCGCCGCTCGCTTCCACTCGCAGACCATATCGCATCTGGCGCGCCGCGCTGAGATACGCATACGCTTGTTCGGCGCTGAAGCCATCTCCTCCACAACGAATCGCGGCAAACTCGGCTAGCTTGCGGCGCTTCACTAACGGCAGCAGATGCGAGCGTGCCCAGTCTAGATACTCATCGGCGCGATCCTCAAAGCCAGGCGCCGCGCGGGCGCACAGCAAGGTGGAAATCACGGGCAGCGGCGCGCAGCGCTTCTCCAGAGCCGCATGCACTCGCAACGTTTTTATCTCACCGGCCTCGCTCAGCCCGAAACCCGACCTCGCCTCCAGCGCCGTGGTGCCATGCCGCACTGCGTCCTCCAAAGCGCGCATGGCAAATGCCTCTACCGCGCGAAACGAAAGATCTTGGATCGAGCGCGCCAAAGCCACCGTACCCCCGCCAGCTTCCTGTATTTCTCGCCAACTCGCTCCCGCCAGCCGCATTTCATATTCCACCAGCCGCGCCGGACCCGCCGCCAGATACGTGAGGCAATCCACGAATCCGGGCATGACCACGCAACCGCTGGCGTCAATCTCCTGGGCGCCGCGGGCCGCCGCTAGATTCTCGATGCGGCGGCTCGGTCCCACTTCGCGAATCAGGCCGTCGGCTATCAGCACCGCGCCATCCTGGATCAGTCCCAGATTCCTAAGCTCGGCTCCCCGCCGCGGTCCGCTGGGGCCCCGCAGCGTAAGCAGTTGCCGGGCGCCGCGCACGAGGATAAGGTTTTGCATCGTGTCTGTGGGCTGCAACCAGTGCTGAGGCCTTTCCCTTAGGCTATACCAACTGCATGGCAGGTTCGTTCTAAGTAAAGTCCTCCGATGCTGATCCGATAAGAGCAAAGTAGCCGCTTTGGCTTCTGAGCTGCTGTTGAATTTGCAATGCCCCAGGTCCATTAAACCGGAATAAGCCAAGCATGACGAGGAGGTCAGTATAAATGAATCTCGAACAGACCGCCGAAATCAGTGAGGTGGCTTGCGCCGTCGAGTTACTGGGTCATTCGAACATAATCGGCCTCGTTTTCGCGGACGCCTCCGGCGAGATACGCGAGGCTAACGATGAATTTCTGCGAATCGTCGGATATTCGCGCGGAGATCTTAATGCGGGTAAGCTGAATTGGAAAAGCCTGACGGCGCCGGAATCCCGGGAGATAAGCCAGGGGGCCACCTTGCAAGTAGAAATGACCGGAAGCGCGCCGGCATTTGAGAAAGAATACGTACGCAAAGACGGCGCCCACGTGCCTGTGTTGGTCGGCGTTGCAGGCATAGCGGATCCGGCGCCCCGCACCGTTGCCTTTGTGGTCGACTTGACGCAACGCAAACGCGCCCAGGCTGAGCGGGATCGTTTGATGGTGGAAAGAATCGCGATGCTCGACTCGGTTGGCGATGGGATCTATGGGCTGGACAGCTCGGGGCGCTGCACTTTCGTGAACCGCGCCGCCAGCCAGATGCTGGGATATTCGCAGGACGAGTGCCTCGGGCAAATCATGCACGTCTTAGTGCATTCAAAGCGCCCGGACGGGTCGCCATATCCCGTGCAGGAATGTCCGGTCTTTAATGCCATTCATCAAAAACAGGGTGTACACGTCAACGATGATATGGTGTGGCGAAAAAATGGCACGCCGCTCCCTGTGGAATTCGCGTCTTTTCCCATCATCAGAAACGGCCACACCGAGGGCGCCGTGGTTTCGTTCAAGGATATCAGCGAGCGCAAACAAACCGAGGCGCGGCTACGGGCCAGCGAAGAGCGGTTTCACGGCGCCTTTGCACACGCCTCGGCCGGTCTCTTTATCACCGATCTGGAAGGATGCTTTCTGGAGGTCAATCGCGCCTTCTGCCAGATGCTCGGTCGCGACGAAGCCGATCTGTTGGGCACGCCCTACCAGAGCGTGACTCACGCGGACGACCTCCAGCGCGATCGGGAAGTGCTGGGACGTTTGCTCCGGCAAGAGATTCCCGGCTTCGTGGGCCAGGAGCGTTTTATTCGAAAGAATGGAGATCTGCTGTGGGCCAGGATCAGCGCCTCGGTAGCTAGCGACGTCTCTGGCGCCCCCACCAACGTGGTCTGTCTCATCGAGGACATTTCCGAGCAACTGCGCGCCGAAAACGAATTGCGGCTGAACGAGCAGCGCTACCGCGGCATCGTTGAAAACACGCATGAAGGCATTTGCATGTGCGACGCGCGGCGCCAGGTCACCTATGCCAATCCGAGGCTATTCGAAATGCTCGGTTATGAAAACAGCGCGTGCCTGGAATGCGCCAAATTCCATTTGGAGAGCGATGACGAGGATGCCGTGCGGCGCTTTGAAAGAAGGAAACAGGGCATTAGCGAATCCTTCGAGACGCGTCTCCAGCGTCAGGACGGATCGCTGCTCTGGGCCAGCACGTCCGCCAGCCCGTTGCAGGACGCCCAAGGAAATTTCTCGGGCGGTCTTTGCATGTTCGCCGACATTACCGAGCGCAAGCGCCTGGAGGGACAATTGCTCCAGTCCCAGAAAATGGAAGCGATCGGCCGCCTGGCCGGCGGCATCGCGCACGACTTCAACAACCTGCTCACCGTGATTCTGGGTTACAGCAGCATTCTGGAGCGCAAGCTATCCGCGCAGGACCCGCTGAGCAACAACGTGGTGGAAATCCGCAAAGCCGGCGAGCGCGCTGCCGCCCTCACCCAGAAGCTGCTGGCCTTCAGCCGCAAGCAGGTCCAGAGCCGGCGCGTGTTCACCCTGAATCATCTCATCCGCGATACGGAAGGCATGCTGCAACGCCTGCTAGGCGAACAAATACGCCTGGTTACCGATCTCGACACCTCAGCCTGCAACATTCAAGCCGATACCGGCCAAATGGAGCAGGTGCTCATGAATTTGGCCATCAATTCGCGCGACGCCATGCCAAAAGGAGGCCAGCTTCTGATCGAAACCAAGCGTCAGGAACTGGACCCCGATGATGCCAGGCTGCGCGGCCTTCCGCCCGGCCCTTACGTCATCCTCAGCGTCACCGATACCGGCTGCGGCATGGACGAACAGACCAAGTCTAAAATCTTCGAGCCGTTCTTCACCACCAAAGATCCCGGCATCGGCACCGGCCTGGGACTTTCCACCGTGCTGGGGATCGTGAATCAAAGCGGCGGCGCGATTTCGGTCTACAGCGAAATCTCTGTCGGCACCACGTTCAAGGTCTATCTTCCCCTGGTGGAGGGCGCGGTCAGCGCCGCGGAGCCCGTGCGCCAGCCGGCCGCCAAGGGCCGCGGCGAAACCATCCTGCTGGTGGAAGACGAGCCTCGCATCCGCACCCTGGCTGCCACCGTATTGCGCGAGCACGGCTACGCCGTCCGGGAGGCTGCCAGCGCCGAAGACGCTCTGGCCGATAGCGAAGCGCTGTCCTCCGTCGATCTGCTGCTGACCGATATCGTCATGAGTGGAATGAACGGCCGCGAGCTGGCCGAAAAATTGGTGGCGGCGCATCCCCATGTGCGCGTACTGTACATGTCCGGATACACCGAAAACGCCGTCACCCAGCAGGGCATTCTGGATCCAGGCCTGAATTTTCTCGCCAAACCATTTCGCCCCGAGGACCTGCTTATCAAAACCGCCGAGGTTCTGGCCAGGGTCGAGCCGCAAGGCCGAATCCTGGTGGTGGACGATGACGCGCAGGTTCGATCTTTTCTCGCTACTCTGCTCGAAACCGAGGGCTACACGGTGGTCCAGGCCGGCGATGGCAAGCAAGCCCAGGCACGCTGCCAGGAAACCCTTTTCGATCTGGTCATCACGGATCTGGTTATGCCGGAGCAGGAAGGCCTGGAGACGATTCACGCCATTCGCAAGCAATGGCCCCAGTTGCCCGTAGTGGCCATCTCAGGCGCCTTCGCCGGAGCTTATCTCGAACTCGCCAAGAAGCTGGGCGCCAGCGCTATTTTCCGCAAACCATTCGAGCCGGGCGTCATCCTGCGCGAAGTGCACCGCTTGGTTCAACACTGACCGGCGCCGGGCGCAGCGCGCCTTAGGACCAATATTCCCAGTGCCGGGTCGCCACCACGTACCCGCACAAACACGCGTTGGTGATGGCGTGCACCAGAATGCAGTCGCCCAGGCTGCGCGTTCGCACCATCCACCAGTTGTAGATCACACCCGTCACCAGCCCTACGTCCCAATACGGTCCGTGCTCGGCGGCGAACAGGACTGCCGTGATTGCAAACGCGCCGAACTGATACGTCCCCAGCGGAACCTTTTCGAAGCGCGGCGAAATCAGCCAGCGCATCAGCCAGGCCCGCCAGAACAGCTCCTCGATGATGGGCACTATAACCACGGCTCGAAAAATCCGCGACCACAGCACTACCGGCGAAAGCAAAACGCTTTCCGGCGCGGGCGCGCTAAGTTGCCCCAGCAGCGCGTTCTGAAAAAGCCAGTGCTGCCGGTAGGCTGGAAACAACATGTCGGGCCCAACCCAGATCACGAACACGGCCACGCCCAATACCGCCGTTTCCACTTTATGCCGGGCCCGCAGGTCGATGACGTGCCGCGAAAAGATCCACAGGATCGCGCACAACAGCACCGCGCGCGCCGGATACTCCACGGCCGGATTCAGCGCGGCATATTTCTGCAGCGCCAGAAGCGCCATGAAGCTGGCGAACGGAACCACATAAGGCAGGCTGCGCCAGCGATCCAAAGTTGCGTTAGGCAAAAGGGGTCCTACAGAACAGCCTATCCTACCTTGGCTAGCAATTCTTGAATCTGGTTCAGTTCCCGATCGCTGGGTTTGTCGCGCCGCGCTGCTTCCAATTCCCGGCGCGCCATCAGCCGGTCCCCCTTCTGATACCAGGCCAGCGCCAGATGCAGCCGGAACGCGGCATTGCCGGGCTGGCGCTTCACCACCTCGCGCAACATTCGCAATCCGTCCTCGGTGAGATTCTTCTTGATGTAGATCAAGCCCAGCGTGTCGATCACGTTGACATCGCCGGGCAGTTTCGCGCGCGCGTGTTGCGCGTATTCGAGTGCCTGATCCAGATCCACGCCTTGTTCCGCCTCCATATACGCGAGATTGTTCAGCGCCCTGGGATTATCGGGCTGCTTGGCGAGGGCCGCCTGATAGGCCTGGCGCGCTTCCCGGTAGCGTTTGAGGCGATCGTATAAAACTCCCAGATCCAGATCCGGCGTGGCGTCGGCAGGGGCCAGTTGGCGCGCTCTCTCAAAGGCCGCCTCCGCGCCCCCCACGTCGCCGAGCTGCGCCTTGGCTTCGCCCAGCCGGAGATAAGCTTCCTGGGAATTCGGATTCCGATTCAGCAGCGTTTGGAATTGCGCCACCGCCTCGCCATATTTGCCCGCGCGCAGCAGAAGATTCGCCAGTTCGGATCGGTATGGCCCGCCATCCGGGTTCTGATCCAGCTCATGTTCCAGCATTTGAATGGCTGGCTCCCACTGCTCCTGCCGCACCTTGCTATCGATGACGCCCGCCAGCCCGCGCGCATCGCCCCGGTCTCTCAGGGTTTGAAACTGGCCCTCCGCCTCTTCAAAGCGTCCTTGCTTCAAGTCCAGCTCGCCCAGCTCGAAGCTCGCATCGTTCGATTTCGGATCCATCGCCAGCACACTCGCCAGGTCATCCCGCGCCTTGGCGTATTCAGACATGTTGATCCATCCTCTGGCCCGCAGCAGCAGCGCGGAAAGATTGGCCGGCTCCCGGCTCAGAACCTGTTCGGCCTGCGCCACGGCTTGAGCGCTCTCGCCCCGCGCCAATTCCACTTCAGCCAGACTCAGCCGCGCGGCCGTGTGCCGGGGGTCCATCCGCAACGTCTCGGCAAATTGCGCTCGCGCCTGTTCCAGTCCCGCCGCACCGCCGGCCATGTAGGCGCGGCCCAAATCGTAGTGCACCAACGGATTCCAAGCCATCTTTCGCGCCAGCGTCTGCAGCTCGGAGATCGCTTGCTTCCGCTGCTGGGGATCTCCCCGCGCAATTTCCAGGGCCGCCTTGAGCCCGGCCGCCTCCGGGTCCTTCGCATCATCCCGCGAAATCTCGTCCAGCAAGCGGGCGGCTGGTTCGCTCTGGCCTTGGCTCGCCAGCACCTCCACTCTCTTCTTCTGGTACCTGCGCCGGTTCTTCGGATTCTCTTTTTCGCCCAGCTCGAACTGCTTGAGCGCCCGATCGAATTCGCCAATCCGCGCATAGAAATCGCCCACTTGCAGCCGCGCGTCCGCAAAAACACCCGTCTTCGCGGTCAGCTTTTCGAGCGCCGCCTGCATGTCCGAACGCCGGTTAGTCATGTAGTAATGAAACGCAAGCTGCATCACGTACGCGCCTTGCCCGGGATTGTTCGCGATCTTCCGCTGCAGAATTTCCTCGGCCAGCTCGGGCCGATGCGTCCGCAAATAAGTGGTATAAAGCAGGTCGTAAATCGCACCGGCGGCTTGGTCGTGCTGGATCGTTTCGCCGGCCAGCTTCTCGGCTTGTTCGTCCTGATGATCGGCCTGCAGCGCCTGCGCCAGAGCCAGCACCAGTTCCCTTTGATACGGCCTGGCTCGATTGGCGTCCTGGAACTTCTGAATCGCTGTATGCAGGTCCTTCTCGATCAGCGCGACCTCTCCGGAAAAACGCAGCCCGTCATACGAATCTTTGTCCTTCTTGAGCAGCCGCCGCGCCAGATCCTTCAAGTCGGCCAGCAGCTCCTTATTCCCGTTTTGATCCGCTGCGTAGAACAACAGGTCCAAATCGCCTAGCTGGATCAGCGCGCCGGTGTTGGCCGGATCCAGATCCATGGCGCGCACGAAATCCTTGCGCGCTTCCGCATAGCTCCCCAGTCGATCGTTGGTTAGCCCCAGCTGATACCAGGCCTCGGCGTATCTCGCGTCCTTCTTGAGCGCCCGCCGGTACAACAGCGACGCTTCCTTGTATTTGCCCCGGCTGAAATACCGGTTTCCGTTTTCGAGGTACTTCCTGGAAGCAACACGGGGGTCGCTGTCGCACGCGGCCAGCAGAACCAGAATCGGCAACACCAGCCAGGCTTTTTGAGATGCCACGCAGGGTAGTCCACTCGACCGGCCCCAATTCTCAAGAAAAAACTCAGCGCGCCCACCCTACCTCAACGCCGCCGCCAGCGTTCCGGTCTGCCGCAACACGTCCAGCCGCGCTTTCTCCAGCACCCGCTGCGACTCGTAGTAGGCGATCCACTTCTCCTGCTCATTGAGCCGCGCCTCGTCGATCTTCTGCTGTGTAGTCCGCCCTTCCTCCAACTGCGCCAGCAGTACCGAGACCTGCTCGCGCGCATAATCCAGGTCGAGCCTGGCCACCTCCCGCGCGCGCGATGCCTTGTGCATCTCCTGGTAACTGCGCTGCGTATCCAACTCGATGCGATTGCGCGTCTGATTCATCTGCGTGCGCAGCTCTTCTACGTCGGTCAAGGCCTGCGCCCGCAGCGCTTTTCCAGCCGTGCCTGGCAGGATCGGAATCGTGATGGCCGCGCCCAGCTCGCTGTTGTTGCGCTGCACATGACTAAAGAACGCCTGGTATTGGCTGGTGGCAAACAGCGCATACTGCGCCACCAGATCCACGGTCGGGAGCCGGCCCGCCCCGTATTCCTTCACCTCCAGACCCTTGGCCTGCAGCTGCGACTCCAGCTTGCGCAAGTCCTTGTTGTTCTCGAGTGCCAGTTGCTGCGCCGCCGCTTCGCTCTCGGGCACCTGCAGCGCCGGTTGTTCTTGGTCCGCCGTCTGGACTCGATCGCCCGCCGGATATCCCAGCACCACCGCCAGCGCGGCCCGCGAGTAATCCAAATCCTCCTGGACAGCTTCGTAGCGCTGCCTGGCTCGCGCCAGATCCACGGCCACGCGCTTGCTCTCCAGCGGAATCTCGCGGCCCTCCTCGACGCGCAGTTCGACCGCGGCGCTGGCCTGCTCCAGGCTCTGTATCTCGAGTTGCAACGAGGCCGCGCCGCGCGCCATTTGCTGCGTATCCAGGTATTGCGAAGCCACCTGGTATACCACTTCATCGTTCTTGGACTGCGTCGCAATGCCCGCACCTCGCGCCACCTCCCGCACCCGCGCCAGTTCATAGCTCTTGGGCCGGTTGAACAGCGCCATATCGGTTCGAGCCTGAATGATGGACGGCGCCGCGCCCTCGATGCTGCTCGGATATCCCCACACCTTGGCCGCCCCGCTTCCAGCGAACAACTTGGGCCGGAAGGGGTCCTGCGCCACCCCGACGCCCTCTTTGGCTTTCTGTTCCTCCAGCCGCGCCAGCATTACATCCGGATTTTCCTTGAGCGCGACTTCCACCGCCTGCTTGAGCGTCAGCGAATGTACTTCCGCAAACCCCACACCGGCGGCAATAACAAAGAGAAATGTTTGTCTCAGCACATCTCTAGCTTACCCATGCCGCAGTCGACGAGCGCGTAGGGTGTTCACACTCCCGCACGACCGCCTACCACGTCGCGGAGTCTAGCCCCTTGAAAATACAGCCTGTTACACAACGTATCAGCGACGTTGTTTCCTCCTGTTACTTCCGCAAAGGCTCACGCTGGAGTAAACTGCATGAACGGAGCCAAAATTCTCGACGTGTCATTGCATCATCCTTCACCATTCGCCCTCGCGGTTCTCGCCGCTCTTCTCAACACCAGCGCAATAGCTGCCACAGGAGCCGCCACCGGTCAGGTGTCCTTAACTGGCCAAACCGTCACGGTCTCGGGCAACGTCAAACAGGACAGCCCCACTGGCCCGGCCTACGTCTCAAATCCGAACGGGTTTTACTTCACCTTAACGGACGGCATAACCACCGTATCGGGTCAAGAACGCCGCAACAACGACCCGACCGGCGGACCTAACAAGGCGCTGCAAACGATTGCGACCTTCGATGGCAGCCAGGCCACCATTACCGGGACCGTCACCGTCGCGTCGTTCAGTACCACACAGATAAACCAGGGTTTCGGAATCGGATTGGTTGCGCGGAGCGGGTTGTTGAACGCCTCAATCACCTACAACAGCAATTTAACGAATGGATTTGGCGGATTAGTTTTTGACGAGCGAAACGGGCATCTGCTGGTGGGAGTCGGAACTAACC
Source organism: Terriglobia bacterium (assembly GCA_963768095.1). GTDB lineage: Bacteria > Acidobacteriota > Terriglobia > Bryobacterales > Bryobacteraceae > Palsa-89. The sequence goes on from CAVYGT010000002.1 coordinate 719,851, forward strand.
CGCTAACTGCGTCCTATCTGGATCTAACGAACATAGGATACGCCAACGGACCGACTTTATCTAAGCCGCTCCCGTTCGTGATTACCTTCGGGGTGGGGACTGTTTCAGCGACGGTGGCAGGCAATGCGTTAGGCACCCAAAATGTGCCTTACGACATGACGCAGGCTGTCCTGCTTGCCGGAGGATACAGCGGAAACTCAAGCAGCGTGCCTGCGACGCTAACCTACTCATCCATTTCAGTGGCGCTGGCAACGACTGTCGGCCCTGCTGAGCTTGCTGTATGCGGTTTCCGGCGACGATCAAAGTGGCGTGGCCGGAAGCCTGCTGCCGGCGCCCCTGGTGGTTGGACTGGTGGACTCGCATCGGAACGGTGTTCCAGGCGCCACGGTCAGCTTCAGCGCGTTGGGCGCGAGCGTTAATCCAACATCGGTGCAAACCGATGCCAACGGGCACGCCAGCACACAAGCGATGCTCGGCAACACACCTGGACCAATTACTGTCAACGCATCCGTGAGCGGACTGAATCCGGTCGCGTTTAATCTCACCGCAACCGCGAACCCCCTACATCCCAATGTCACCGGGGTCGTGAATGGCGCCAGCTTCACGCCACAGTTCGTCGCCGGAAGTTGGGTCACTATTCAAGGAACGAATCTTTCGGCCACCACCCGGCCGTGGGGCGCGTCCGATTTCGTGAATGGCGCTCTGCCAATCCAGCTCGACAACGTATCCGCCACCATCAACGGCAAATCGGCCTACATCTATTACATCAGCCCCAAGCAACTAAACATCCTGGCTCCCGACGATGCCGCCACTGGCCCGGTCGCCGTGCAAGTGACCAATTCAGCGGGTGTCAGCAACACCTTTACCGCGAATAAGGTCTCCTTATCGCCGGCCTTGTTCCTGTTCACCACGCAGTACCCAGCCGCGGTCCATGCCGACGGCACGTATGTCGGCCCGCCGCAATTGATCGCGGGAGCCACCACCACGCCGGCCAAGCCGAATGAAATAATCATGCTCTACGGCACCGGATTCGGAGCCACCAATCCAATCATCCCGACCGGCTTTGTATTCACGAACCCGGCTCCGCTCGCCGGAAGCGTAACCGCAACGGTCGGCGGCATGCCCGCCAACGTCCAAGGATTCCTGATTTCTCCGGGTCTCTATCAGTTCAACCTGACAATTCCCGATTTGCCGGATGGCGATGCCCCGCTCGCCATCACCATAGGAGGACTCAGCACGCCCGACGGCTTGTCGCTGACCGTCGCACAATAGTTGATTCGCGCGCGGTTACGGCGGCTGTCTATCCCAAGGCGCGCACGTGGTTGAAATTGAGCGCGTCGAACCCGCGCCGCTGAATGGCTAGCTGCAGATCCAAGTCCGCCGTGAGAACAAGGATTGCCCTGGTTGATATTTTCGCAATCGCGGCATCCGTCAATCCCAATCGCGCGAGTAACGGATCAGTGACCAGCGCCGTGCTCATATCGTAGTATTCTTCAACTTTTTCGATGAGCACGCCGAAGTACCTGCGCACGGTCGCCAGCTCCTTGCCGCCCAGATCCGTGAGATCGCTGACCTGGCTGAGAACGTGAGGCGTAGTTACGAGCTTGCCGAACGATCCGATCAGCGCCGACAGCGTGTCGAAATCACCGATTGTAAAATTCTGAGTGCGCTTGAACTCAGGAATCCTCCGCTTGTTAACCAAACCTACTAAAAGCAGCACCAGTAAGTTTGAATCGACCAAAACCCCCTTCGATCGATGTTTCTCGATGAGCGCGCGGGCATCTAGCATTAAGTCGCGGCCAGCTCCCGGATTTTCATGGATGCAATTTCACCAGTCTTTTTGAGTACTACGAAAATCTTGTATTCGCGTCTTTCGCCGAATGGGTTTGCGAGACCGGGATCGGAGATCATGCTAAGGTAAGTAGCCATGCTTCTTCGCCATTAACCTGCCCTGACTCGACCTCCTCAAGGCGGAGACCAGCCGTTCTCTCAGGGCCAAGGGTTTGCCGAGCGAAAGCCGCGGCATTTTGGACGGCCTCTTGGATCGACGCCATGCTACGAACATAACACGCACGACCCATCAAACACGCAAAACCGCGGAACGCGCCAAATCGGCACCGAACGCGCGGCACACAATCATCCCGCCCGCTTCCTGATGACCCTCTTCACCCATTGCGCTACACTGAAACGCAGTTATGCGCGCGTATGAAAATCGCCTTTTTTTGGCGTCCGTTTGCGCCCTGATCGCGTCCGCAACCGCGCTCGCCAATCGCGGAGTCACCCCCGAAGATTACTTCGCTTTCCACTTCCTCAGCGATGCCCATATCTCGCCCGACGGCAGGCAAGTCGCCTACGTGACGACGGCGGTCGATCCGCAGCGCAATCGCCGCAATTCCTCGATCTGGATCGTCGCCACCGACGGCCGCTCCGCCGCGCGCCGCCTCACCGCCGAAAACTTCAATTCCACTTCGCCGCGCTGGAGCCCGGATGGGTTCGTTCTTGCATTTTTATCGAATCGCACCAGCGACCCCGCGCCCCCCTCCGCACCCGCCGCCAATCCCGCCAATCCCGCCACTCCCGCGGCCCGTGTTGAAACCGGCGGCGCGCGCCCGCAAATCTACACCCTGGCGATGTCCGGCGGCGAGGCTCAGGTGGTGAGTCATCTGAAAAATGGCGTAACCTCGTTCCAGTGGTCGCCCGACGGTACCCGCTTCGTCGCGCTTTCCCGCACCGGCCCCAGTGACGACATCCCGCCCGCCGCGCGCAAAAGCGACGTCCGTCACTACAAGCACATCTCTTATAAATTCAACGATACGGGCTGGTTCGACGACCGGCGCAGCCACCTCTGGCTCATCGACGCCGCAACCGGCAAAGATCAGCAGCTCACCAGCGGCGAAGATTGGAACGACCTGGATCCGCAATGGTCGCCCGACGGCACCCACATCGCGTTCGTTTCCGACCGCACCGGCCACGAATACGACGACAGCCACAATCGCGACGTCTGGGTAATCGCCGCCGCCGGTGGCCCGCTGACGAAAATTTCCGACCACCCCTTCAACGACGACTCGCCGCGCTGGTCACCCGACGGCAAGCAGATCCTGTTCGCAGGCCAAACCGTGCGCCGCCAGTTCCCGAAACTCTACATCGCGCCCGCCGCTGGAGGAGCCGCCTCGCATCTGATTACAGATGATCTCGATCTGATTCCCACCGAGCTGCACTGGGGCCCCGGCCCGGGCGAAATCCGCTTCCAAACCGGTTTCAAAGGCACCGAACAGATTTTCCGGGTTGATTTAAGCGCGCACAAAACGTCCGCAGTGACCAGCGGCGAGCGCTCTTATCATGGCTTCGACGTCAACGAAAAGGCGCGAGTGATGACGTACTTCGCCAACGACTTCGAGCACCTGGACGACCTCTACGCCTCCGCGCTCGACGGCTCCGGCGAGCACCGGCTCACGCACTCCAACGATAAGCTCTGGTCCGAACTCACGCTCGCCAAAGTCGAACGTCTGCCTTACCAGAGCACCGACGGCTGGGCCATCGATGGCTTTCTCGTCAAACCCATCAACTGGGAGCCAGGCAAGAAATATCCTCTGATTCTCAGCATCCACGGCGGCCCGGCCGGCCAGTACGGCGTCGACTGGTATCACGAATTCCAGGTCTACGCCGCCAAAGGCTACGCGGTCTTCTTCTCGAATCCGCGCGGCTCTACCGGCTACGGCGAGAAATTCGAGCGCGGCATCGTCAACAATTGGGGCGGCATGGATTACCAGGACGTCATGGCCGGCCTGGACGCGGCTCTGAAGCAAAATCCCTGGATCGATCGCGACCGCCTGGGCGTCACCGGCGGCAGCTACGGCGGTTTCATGACCAACTGGATCCTCGGCCACACCACGCGCTTCAAAGCCGCGGTCACGCTGCGCAGCGTCTCCAACTTCATCAGCGACGACGGCACGCGCGACGGCGCCTACGGCCACCAGGACGATTTTGACGGATTCCTGTTCGACGACTTCGATCAATACTGGAACGCTTCGCCGCTGAAATACGCCAAGAACGTCAAGACTCCCACGCTGGTCCTGCACTCCGACAACGACTACCGCGTCCCCATCGAGCAAGGCGAGCAATGGTTCCGCGCCTTGCAACATTACGGCGTCACCTCCGAGTTCGTCGTTTTCCCCCGCGAGAACCACAACCTGACGCGCACCGGCGAGCCCAAACATTTAGTGGAGAGCCTGAACTGGCAGCTCTACTGGTTCGACCGTTTCATCAACGGGAATGCCAACGCCAAACCACCGGACGCCCCCTAGCCCGAGACCCCACATGAAAAAGACACTGCTGGTAATCCTGGCCGCAGCCGGCGCTGCATTCGCGCAACAGGCTCAAGATCCCGACTTCGCCCGCCTGGTCAAGGAATGGACCACACGCCCGGAATTCCTGAGCCCGCTGGTTGATCATCTTCCGAAAGCGAACGGCATCCCTAGCCCGAAGGACGTTCTCGGCTACTACGTCGGCACGCCCAAGAAACTGACCCATGTAGCCGACCTGCTGCGCTACTATCGCGCCCTCGAGTCCGCATCTAAGCGCGTGAAGATCCTCCCGGCCGGCACAACCGACGAAGGCCGCGAGCAAGTGGTGGTCGCGATCGCCGATGAAGACACCATCCGCAATCTCGAAACTTATAAAGGTTACCTAGCCAAACTCGCCGACCCGCGCAGCCTCTCTGGCGACCAAGCCAAGCAAATCGTCGCGCAGGCCAAACCCATCTATATGTTCACCGGCGGCCTCCACAGCGCGGAGACCGGCCCACCGGAAATGCTCATGGAACTGGCCTACCGCCTGGTCGCCGAAGACTCGCCGTTGTTCGACCAGATTCGAAAGAACCTGATCGTGATGATCGTGCCAGTGCTCGAACCGGACGGCCGCGACCGCTACGTCGACTGGTATTACCACCACAAAATCACCGAAGAAACCGAAGCCGACAGCGTCGGCGGCCCTCCCTACTGGGGCAAGTACATCTACCACGACAACAATCGCGACATCAACTATTCGCAAGTCACGATGCGCAACTGGCTGAAGTTTTATCTGGAATGGCATCCGCCCATCATGCACGACCTGCACGAATCGGTTCCGTTCATGTACACCTTCAGCGGCCAGGCCCCGCAGAATCCCACGCTCGATCCCATCCTCTACGCCGAGCTCCCCTGGCTCTCGAATTTCGAGATGACCAAAATGTTCGGCTACGGCATGCCGGGCGTCTGGGACCACGGCTATGTCGACATGTGGTCGCCCGGTTATCTCGGATTTATGTCGTCGAATCACAACGGCATGCTGCGCATGTACGAAACCTTCGGTAACGGCGGCGCGAACACCATGAAGCGCACCGTCGCGCCCGAGCCAGGCAGCGGCCCGCCCGGCGCGAATCAGACCACGCGCGAGTGGTACCGTCCCTTGCCTCCTTATAAAGAGGTCGTCTGGTCCATGCGCAACAACACCAATTACATGGAGACCGGCGTGCTCTCGGCGCTTGAAATCGCTTCCGGCTACGCGAAAACTCTGCTTCAGAATTTCTACGAGAAGAGCCGCAACTCCATTCAATCCGGCTCGACTGACGCTCCCTTCGGCTACGTCCTGCCCGCCGGCCAACCCGACATGACGCGCGTCGCGTTCATCGTGAATATCCTGCGCTTGCAAGGCATCGAGGCGGGCCGCGCCACCGCCGAAGTGAAACTCAAAGAAGGCGCCTATCCGGCCGGATCTTTGATCGTCAAGCTCAATCAACCCTACGGACGGCTGGCGAAAATCCTGCTCGAAAAACAGGTTTACCCGGATCAGAACCTGCGCACCTACGACGATGCGGCCTGGACCATGGGCCTCATGAGCCACGCCGGGGTGCACGAAATCTCGGACAAAGCCATTCTCGACGTGTCCGTGCAGCCGGTCGACACGCTCACCATTCCCGGAACAATTCAGGGCGACGGCTCATGGCTCGCCGTGCTCCACAACGGCGCGAATTCGCTGATTACCCTCCGCTACCGGCTCAAGGACGTGAAGTTCGAAGCGGTCGAGCAATCGTTCAAATCCGGCGATACCGAAATCCCGGCTGGGTCATTCTTGATTCAGAACAGTTCGCGCGCCCGCGGTGAAATCGAAAATCTCGGTCTCAAGGCAGTCGCGCTTTTAGCCGCACCCAGTGTTCCACGTCACGATGTCGATCTGCCTCGCCTTGCGATGTTCACCACCTGGGGCGGAACGCAGGATGTCGGTTGGGTGCGCTACGCCTTCGACCATTTCGAAATCAAGTACGACCTGATCTACAAAGAGCGCATCCGCCAGGGCAATCTGCGCGGCTCCTACGACGTCATCGTGATTCCCAATCAGGGGCGCGGCAGCGCCAAATCCATCGTCTTCGACGTCGCATCCAAAGGCAAACCCATCGACTACGCCAAGTCCGCCGAATTTCCCAGCCTCGGCGCCTATGGCGAATCGAGCGATATCACCGGCGGCATGGGACTGGAAGGCGTGGTGGAGCTCGACAAATTCGTTAAGAGCGGCGGCGTCCTGATCACGTTGGGCGCGTCTAGTTTCCTGCCAGCTGAATTCGGCCTCACAACCACCATCGACGCACAACGCACCACGCCCCAATTCTACGCGCCCGGCCCCATCGTCGAGGCCGAAATCACGCAGCCTTCGAATCCGATTTTCTATGGCTACTCGCAAAAAACCGTGCCCGTCCGCTACGCCAACGGTCCGCTGCTGCGCGTCCCGCAGGACGACCGCAAGAAAGAAGTGCTGATGCGCTTCTCCGGAACCGACAAATCGGTGCTGAGCGGATTGATGCGCGGCGTCGCCGAAATCCGCGATCGTCCCGCCATCGTCGATGTCCCGTCCGGCCGCGGCCGCGTTCTGATGTTCTCGACCAACCCCTGCTATCGCTGGCAAAACCTGGGCGAATTCAACATGCTCGCCAACGCGATCCTGCACTTCAACGACGTTCCCAAATCCTCTCCTTCGGCGACCGCGGAATAATGCCCACTCACGCCGAAGCCATGGCCAACGAGCTGGCCGCGCGAGGAGTCCAATACGTCTTCGGACTGCCGGGCGGCGAGATCGTCGCGTTCATCGATGCCTGCCGCCGCGCCGGCATGCGCTTCCTGCTGACCGGTCATGAAGCGAGCGCGGCCTGGATGGCGCAAGTGATGGGTCAGATCACGGGAATTCCCGGTGTCTGCGCCACGACGCTGGGCCCCGGCGCGACCAATCTTGTCACCGCCGTCGCGAACGCGTGGCTCGATCGCGCGCCGATGCTCGCTATCACGGCGCAAATTCCCGCGTCGGCGATCGACACCATGACGCACCAGCGCCTTCCGCTCGATCGTCTGTTCTCTCCGATCACGAAAGCGTCGTTCGCCATCGAAAGGAACGCGGCGGGCCTGATCGATCGAGCCATGACTCTCGCGCTCGAACCGAGGCCTGGGCCAGTGCATATCTCACTCGCGAGCGACCTTGCAACCACGGTGGATATTATTCACGATAGGACACTCACGGAGCGGAGCAAGCGGTCCGTTCACTTGCTGCCAATCTCCAAGCGCTTGAGCGCGGCCAAGCTCCCGCTGGTCCTGATCGGCCTGGGCGCAACTCCCTCCGATGCCCCCGCCATCCGCTCGCTCATCGAGCAATTGCAAGCGCCGTTTCTTGTCACGCCCAAAGTCAAAGGCATCGTCCCGGAAGATCATCCTCTGTTTACCGGTGTCGCTTCGGGCATGGCCATCGACCGCGACATTCTCGACACCATCCGCGCGGCCGACCTGATCCTCGCCATCGGATTCGATCCGGTGGAGTGCGACAAGGCCTGGTTCGCCGATATCGAAGTAGTCTCCATCGATTCTGTTTCCATGGCCGAAGGCCGCTACCGGCCGCTCGAAGCAATCGGCGACATCGCGTCGCTCGCGGCGGCTCTCGGGCCCGAACCCAAACCGTGGCCGAGCGATCTACTCGATCAACGCCGCAAGGCCATCCAACGCGAGCCAGGACCAGGCCACTCGCCCCTGCGTCTGATCCAAGAACTGCGCGCGATCTTCCCGCGCGACGGCATCGCGACCTGCGACGTTGGCTCACACAAGCTCTTAATGGGCCAATTCTGGCGCTCCTATGAGCCTGGAACATTTTTCATGTCGAATGGTTTGTCTGGCATGGGCTTCGGCATTCCCGCCGCAATTGCCGCTCAGCTCTGCCATCCCAACAAATCCGTGCTCGCCGTCGTCGGCGACGGCGGAATGCTCATGATGCTCCACGACCTCGCGTTGATCCGCGAGCTCGCGCTTCCGATCATCGTCGTTGTCCTGACAGACCGCAGCCTGAGCCTGATCCGCGTTAGCGAGGAGCGCCGGGGCATCGCGCCGTATGGAGTCGATTTCACACCGCCCGATTTCGCGAAAATCGCCGAAGCTTTCGGCATCCCCGGCCGCAGCGTGCAAAGCATCCAGGAAGCCCGTGACGCCGTCGAGCACGCTCTGACCCAACGAACCGCGCTGCTCGTCGACGTCCCCATCGACTACCGCGAATACTATGAACTGGTCTGAGCCCGTTCGACCCGATTATCATTTGTCTATGACGCACCTCAGCCGCAGAGAACTCGGAGCGCTTCTTGCCGCGCTGGCCACACAAGCCCCCCGCTTGTCAGGCGCAACCGGCGGCACCGGACAAATCGACGAAACGCTACGCAACGGAATCGCCCAACGGAAGATTCCAGCAGCCGTTGGGATGGCCGCAAGCGCCGATAAAATCCTGTATTCAGGCGCATTCGGGACGCGCGATTCCTCCGGCGTCCCAGTGGCGGCCGACTCCATCTTCAGCATCGCCTCCATGACCAAGGCCATCACCACGACGGCCGCGCTGCAATTGGTGGAACAAGGCAAGGTAAAGCTCGACGAGCCTGTTTCGAAGCACCTTCCGAAGCTCGCCAACTTACAAGTGCTGGATGGATTCGACACAGCCGGCAAGCCTCGGCTCCGCCCCGCCAAAACTGCCGTGACTTTGAAGCATCTGCTCACCCACACCTCGGGAATCTGCTACGACACCTGGGACGCGGACATGTTCCGCTATACGAAGTACGTCGGCACCCCGCCGCCGGCAGTGCCTCCGCTGATGTTCGAGCCGGGTACACGTTGGCAATACGGCATGGGCGTCGATTGGGCGGGTCGCCTGGTAGAAGCAATCAGCGGCGTGAGCCTCGAACAGTATTTTCAGACCCACGTTTGCGGCCCGCTCGAAATGCACGACACCAGCTACCTTCTGCCCGCCTCCAAGTTCGACCGCCTGGTAACGGGCTACGAGAAACAGCCGGACGGAACGCTCAAGCAAAATCCGCGCACCCCGCCTTCCGCGCCCAAGGAGTTCAACGGCGGTGGCGGGCTCTATTCCACTACCGGCGACTATACGCGCTTCATGCAGATGATCCTCCACAAAGGCCGCGGCGTGAACGGAGCCCGTATCCTGCAATCGAAAACCGTCGAGAGCATGGAGATCAATCAGATCGGGGCCGCGACAGCCGGTAAGATGAAGACGCAACGCCCGGAAAACTCGAGCGACGTGGACATCCAGCCCGGTTCCAGCGAAAAGTGGGGCCTCGGCTTCCTGATCAACACCACTCCCTATCCCGGCGGCCGCTCAGCCGGAAGCCTGGCCTGGGCCGGCCTGTTCAACACGTATTATTGGATCGATCCGAAGCGCTCGCTCTGCGCCGTGCTGATGATGCAATTCCTGCCTTTTGTGGACCCGGAAGCAATCGGCCTGCTGGGCGATTTCGAGCGTGCCGTCTACAGCGCGCTCTAGCGTCAGTTGCGGTACCGTCAAGAATTGGAGGTAGCCATGCACGTGTCACGATTTGCCTCTGTTGCAGCTCTATTCGGGCTGGCCATTTGGCCTGTCGCCGCGCAGGAAAAACCGTCGTCTGACCGGTTCACCACGGAACATTATTTCGATCTGGCGCGCATCAACAACGCGCAGATCTCTCCCGACGGCGCACACATCGCCTACGTGCGCGGAGAGGTCAACCGGCTGGAAGACAAGTGGGAATCGTCGGTGTGGATCATGAACGCCGATGGATCGCAGCACCGCTTCCTCGCCAAGGGCTCGAATCCCCACTGGGCGTCCGACAGCAAACGCATCCTCTACCTGGCCGACGGTGAGCCGCGCGGCACGCAGGTTTTCATCCGCTGGATCGACGCCGAAGGGCCCGCCACGCAGGTGACACACGCCACCGAAAAAGTCGCCGACGCGCACTGGTCGCCGGACGGAAAAATGATCATGTTCTCGATGTTCGTTCCGGACAAGGACAAGTGGAACATCAGCATGCCGCCCGAGCCGGAGGGCGCCAAGTGGACGCCCGCGCCGCGCATTGTCGAGACCATGCACTACCGCCAGGACCAGGTCGGATTTTTGGAAGACGGGCACACGCATCTTTTCCTGGTCTCCTCCGACGGCGGAGCGCCACGCCAGCTCACCAGCGGTAAATGGAGCGCGGGCTCGGGCGAGCTGCGCGGCGCCGTGACCATGGATTGGACGCCCGACAGCAAGTCCGTCGTGTTCGAGGCAAATCGCGACGCCAATTCGGATCTCGAATATCAGCGCTCCGAGCTGCTGGTCCTGGACGTCGCATCAGGCTCGCTGCGCGACCTGGTGACCAAAGCGGGCTCCTGGAGCCGCCCCACTGTCTCGCCCGATGGCAAGCTGGTGGCCTTCACCGGCTATCCGGAGTCCAACAACACTCACTCGGTTTCGGACCTGTACGTCGTGCCGCTCGCGGGCGGCGACCCGCGCAAGATCAGCGGCAACTACGATCGCGATCCCCTCAATCTGCATTGGACCGCCGACGGCTCGGGCATCTATTTTGATGCCGACGATCACGGCGCGCGCAACGTGCAACTGGCATCCATCAACGGCGGCGTGCGCCCCGTCACCGCCGGCAAGCACATGCTGACCATGGATTCGGCTTCCAAGGATATGGTCGCGGCGGGCACGGTGACAGACTCGGATCATCCCGCCGAAGTGGTGCGCTACAGCCTGACTCGGCCGGCCGACATGACGCAGCTCAGCAACGTTAACGCGGGACTGCTGGCTGGAAAGAAGCTGGCCAAGACCGAAGAGATCGACTTCTCGTCCAGCGGCAACACCCAGGTGCAAGGCTGGATGGTGAAGCCGCCCGATTTCGACAGCGCCAAGAAATATCCGCTGATTCTCGAAATCCACGGCGGCCCGTATGGCAATTACAACGTGGGCTTCAACTACATGTGGCAGAACTTCGCCGCCAACGATTTCGTGGTGCTGTACGTGAATCCGCGCGGCTCCACCGGCTACGGAACTGCGTTTTCGGGCGCGATCGACCACAACTATCCCGGGCCCGACTACGACGATTTGATGGCGGGCGTGGATGCGGTGGTCGCCAAAGGCTTCGTCGACACGTCACATATGTACGTCTCCGGATGCAGCGGCGGCGGCGTGCTCTCGAGCTGGGTGATCGGCCACACCAATCGATTCGCGGCGGCCGCAGTGCGCTGCCCGGTGATCGACTGGCTCAGCATGGCCGGCCACACCGACATCCCGCTCTTCACTTACAGCTTTTTCAAGAAGCCCTTCTGGGAAGATCCGAGCGACTGGCTGTCGCACTCCTCGCTCATGTACGTGGGCAACGTCACTACGCCTACGCTGCTCATGACGGGCGTTCTGGATCGCCGCACGCCCATGCCGCAAACCGAGGAATACTACTCGGCGCTCAAGAAACGCGGCGTTCCCGTCACGCTGCTGCAGTTCGCGGGCGAATATCACGGCACCGGATCGAAACCTTCGAACTTCGTTCGGACGCAGCTCTACATGATGAGCTGGTTCAAGAAATTCACGCGTTCGGGCGATGGAAAAGCGACGTCGCTCGCGACCGCCGGCGGCGAGTAACCAAGTGAACTGAAGACATCGGCCCGCCCCGCCGATAAGTGGGCATGCAGACCAACTGGCTGGGCTGGATTCTGGGCTTAGTGGTCTCACTGATTTTTTGGAACTGGTTTCACACGCCCGCTCATCCGACCTTGAAGGTCGTGTATCTGGTTCCGTCGGACCGCAGCCCGCGAGGGGAATTTCCCGAAGGGGCTCGCCGCGCGGTAGCGTCCGTGCAGCGCTGGTATTTCGACCGGCTCGGCGACCGGAAGACCTTCCCGCTGGCCGATCCGCTGGTCGAGACCGTTCAGACCAAGCATCCGGAAAACTGGTACAGCGCGTCCGCGGGCAAATGGGATGACCGGGAAGCGCTGTGGACCGCGGCGGTGCATGACGCCTTTCGCTTGACGGGCGGCTCGTACAATGATCCCGGCCACATCTGGCTGTATTTTCTGGACGCCGATTTGCCCAGGATTCCGGCGCAGGGAACCAGCGGCGTGGCGCTGCTGCTGCGCGACGATATTTCCAACTTGGTGGGGCTGGAACCGTCCTGCCAAGCCATCGGCACCATCGCGCACGAGCTGGGCCATGCGTTCGGATTGATGCATCCGCCGCAGTGCGACTCGCACGAAAAACCGGACTCGGCGCCGGAGTGCGAGTCGGTCAGTTACCTGGGCGGATATAACTTCCCGAATTCCGGTTTTCTACCGGCCGAGCGCGATCGGTTGCTGCAGAATTCCGCCTTGGCTTCGGTGACGCCGCAAGCTTCCACGGTGGAATGCTCCAAATAGCCGCAATTTCCGGCTGATCCAAGCATCGGCGCCCACGGATTCGCTCGCGCGGCCTATCCGCGTTCATAATTGAAGAGCGATGAACATACGCAGAGAAGATGTGCTGGAGTACCATGCTTCCGCGCCGCCGGGAAAAATCTCGATCACGCCGACCAAACCGTGCTATACGCCGCGCGACCTGAGCCTGGCCTACACGCCGGGCGTCGCGATTCCATGTCTTGAAATCGAAAAGGAGCCGGCTCTGGCGTATCGCTACACCGCCAAAGGCAACCTGGTGGGCGTGGTGACCAACGGCACTGCGGTGCTGGGACTGGGCAACATAGGGCCACTGGCCGGAAAGCCGGTGATGGAGGGCAAGGGCGTGCTGTTCAAGCGCTTCGCCGACATCGATGTGTTCGACCTGGAGCTGAACGCGCGCGATCCGCAGGATGTGATCCGGGCCTGCCAGATGCTGGAGCCGACCTTCGGCGCTATAAACCTCGAAGACATCAAAGCTCCGGATTGTTTCGTGGTGGAGGAAGAGCTGCGCCGGACGATGCGCATCCCGGTGTTTCACGACGACCAGCACGGCACGGCCATCATCGTGGGTGCGGCGCTGTTGAACGCCTTGCTCTTGGTGAAGAAGAGGATTGAGGATGCCGTCGACGGTGTGCGTGGGAGGAGGCGCGGCATCTATTGCTTGCGCCGAGCACGCTATCCGGTTGGGGATGAAGCGCGAAAACATCATCATGTGCGATGTCGTGGGCGTGATTTACGAAGGGCGCATCGAGCAGATGAATCCCTATAAGGCGCGTTTCGCACGCAAGACAGAAAAGCGTACTCTGGCGGACGCCATGCGCGGCGCCGATGTCTTCATCGGTTTGTCGGCGGGTAACATCGTCACGCCGGAGATGCTGCTTTCGATGGCGCCGCGTCCGGTGGTATTCGCCCTCGCCAATCCCGATCCCGAAGTTCCCTACGACGTGGTGGCGAAGACCCGGCCGGACGCGATCGTGGCCACGGGCCGGTCCGATTTTCCCAACCAGGTAAACAATCTGCTCGGTTTTCCATTCATCTTTCGCGGCGCGCTGGATGTGCGGGCCACCACCATCAATGAAGAGATGAAGCTGGCGGCCACGCACGCGCTGGCGGAGCTGGCGCGGGAGGAGGTACCCGAATCGGTGAGCCGGTCCTACGGGATGCAGCCGCTGGAATTCGGCCCCGAGTACATCATCCCCAAGCCGTTCGATCCGCGGGTTCTGTTGCGCGAGTCCACCGCAGTGGCCCGGGCCGCCATGGAGAGCGGCGTGGCGCAGGAACCGGTGGATCTGGATCAATACCGCGAGCAGCTGGAGCGGCGTTTGAGCAAGGTGCACGGCGTGATGCGCATCATGATCCACAAGGCGCAGCAGCGTCCCAAACGCGTGGTGTTTCCGGAAGGCGAAGAGACCAAGATTCTGCGGGCAGCCCAGATTCTGTTCGAAGAAAAGATCGCGCTGCCGATCCTGCTGGGCCGGGAGCCGGTGATCCGGGCGGGGCTGGCGCACTTGCACTATCCGCTGGAGTCGGCCGTGATCGTTGATCCGCTGCACTCGCAGCATCTGGGGCGTTACGCCGATGAGCTGTACCGGCTGCGGCAGCGCAAGGGAGTCACGCGCAACGAGGCCGGAGATCTGATTCTGAACCGCAACTATTTCGCGTCCATCATGGTTTCCCTGGGCGATGCGGACGCGGTTGTGAGCGGCCTAACCATGCATTATCCCGAGACGATCCGGCCCGGGCTGGAGGTGATCCCGTTGCGCGAGGGCCTGCGGCGGGTTTCGGGTTTGTACATGATGATCACGCAACAAGGCATTTACTTTTTCGCCGACGCCACGGTGAACATCGAGCCGACGGCGGAGGATTTGGCCGAGATTGCCATCTCGGCGGCCGAAACAGCGGAGCGCTTCAACGTGAAGCCGCGCGTGGCGCTGCTTTCGTTTTCCAATTTCGGCAGCACGCGGCATCCGCTGGCGGACAAAGTGCGGCGAGCGGTGGAGCTGGTGAAGAAACGCGCGCCGGCGTTGATGGTGGATGGCGAGATGCAGGCCGACACGGCGATTACTCCGGATATTATCGAGCAGACCTATCCGTTCAGCTCGCTCAAAGGCGGCGCGAATGTGCTGATCTTTCCGAATCTGGAGTCGGGCAACATCGCCTACAAGCTGCTGGCGGGGTTGGGCGGGGCTGACGCCGTGGGGCCGATTCTGATGGGCCTGTCTAAGCCGGTGCACGTTTTGCAGCGCGGCGCGGAGGTGAACGAGATCGTCAACGTGGCCGCGATCGCGGTAGTGGATGCGCAAGAGGCCGAGCGGCGGGCCGCTGTAATCTAGATATCCGAAGCTACATCTCGGCGGCAGGTTGCGCGTGGTGTTTCTTGCGTAGCGGCACTTCTTGCAGAAAGAAGTTAACGATAATCGCGCACACCATCAGAATGGAGCCGATCACAAAAATTTGATGCAGGCCTTGAAACAGTGCGTCCCGCACGTTACCGAGCAGTCGTTGGAGTAACAGCAAGTCGCCAGGTCGAACACCTGGCGCGCGGGACGCCAGTTGCAGTTGCAGGGGATTGTTCAAGAGCGCCAGCACGCGCGGCGGCGTTCCTGGTGGAATGTTGCTAGAAAAGCTGGAATGGT
Source organism: Terriglobia bacterium (assembly GCA_963768095.1). GTDB lineage: Bacteria > Acidobacteriota > Terriglobia > Bryobacterales > Bryobacteraceae > Palsa-89. Next base: position 735,218 of record CAVYGT010000002.1, read on the forward strand.
ACCTGCGGAGCAGGATCGAACCATAGGTCGCGACTCCCACCGTGCCGCCGATGGAACGGAAGAACTGAACCGACGCGGTGGCTGCTCCCATGTTGGCAGGAGGAGCGACGTTCTGGACACAGAGCGTGTAGATCGGCATGATCGATCCCATTCCCAGACCGGTGATGATCATGTTGCGAATCACTTCCCATTGGGCGGTGTGCTGGTTCATCGACGCCAGGAGAAAAATTCCGATGGCCGTAATCCCGACCCCGGCCAACATCACGATGCGATAGCGCCCGGTGCGGCCCACGATATTACCCGACGTCGCGCTGGCTACCACGAAGCCCAGCATCATGGGAGTAAGCAGAGATCCGGAGCGGGTGGCGGTGACGCCCAACACGCCCTGCATGAAAAGAGGGATGTAGATAATGGCGCCGAACATCGAGATCCCGAGCAGAAAAACAGCCACGGTGGCGACCGAGATAATGCGGTTTTCATACATGGAGAGCGGAATCACCGGCTCAACCGCGCGCGATTCGGCCAGCAGGAACGCGGCCAGCATGATGGCGGCTACCACCAGCAACGAGACGACGCGCTGGGAACCCCAACCGTAATCGGTGACCCAGGTGAGGGCCAGCAGCAGCGGGACCAGGCAGCCGGTCAGGGAGAGCACGCCCCACCAGTCGATCTTGCGCTGGACGCCGACCGGCCGGAAGTACGGGAACTCGACCAGGATGGCACTGGCGGCGATGATGCCTACGGGCAGATTCACGTAGAAGGTCCAGCGCCAGGAGAACTGGTCGGTGATCCAGCCGCCCAGCGTGGGGCCGAAGATGGAGGCCAGGCCGAAGACGCTGGCGAACAAGCCCTGGTAGCGGGCGCGCTGAGCGGGCGGAAAAATATCTCCGATGATGGTGAACAACAAACCCATCGCGATGCCGGCGCCAATACCCTGGATGCCGCGGAACACGATCAGCTGCGACATCCCGTCGCCGGGAAGCCAATGGACGTTGCCGGCCGCCCCGCAGAAGGCGGACGCAGTGACGAACAGAATGTTGCCGGCCAGGAAAAACCATTTGCGGCCGTAAATATCCGATAGCTTGGCGAAAATGGGGACCGCGATGGTGGAAGTGAGCAGATACGCGGTGGTGACCCAGGGATAGCGGTCGAAGCCATTGAGCGAAGCGATGATACGCGGTTCGGAGGTGCCCACGATGGTCTGGTCGAGGGCCGCCAGGAGCAGCGTGAGGACCAAACCGGTCAGGGTGCCGGCCAATTGCCTGCGGCTCAGGTTGTGGAGCCCGGGGCGTTCGGCCGCTGCGGCGGTGGACATTTACCTATTTAATCATGCTGGGCGGCTCGGGTGCAGAAATGTTAAACCGTGGGCTCGGCGCATCGATTAAGGAACTATGAGGAATGGATCGGGCGGGATGGACCGCGACGAGCGGCCGCGGCTCAGCACGCACCAGAAGGCGCTGCGGATAAACCTGGACTCTTCGCGCTATGGCACGTTTGCCGAAATTGGGGCCGGACAGGAGGTGGCGCGCTGGTTCTTCAAGGTGGGCGGGGCGGCCGGCACGATCTCCAAATCCATCTCGGCCTACGACATGACGGTCAGCGACGCGATTTATGGACGCTCTAAGCGCTACGTTTCGCGCGAGCGTTTGCAGAACATGCTGGATTATGAGCACGGCCTGAACCTGGAGCGGCTGAAGGCGGCGCGGGGCGACAGCACGGCGTTCTTCGTGTTTGCCGACACCGTGGCGGCGCGGAACTTCCAGGGCACCAACGAATGTCATGGCTGGTTGGGCGTGAAGTATCAGACTCATCCCCGGGACGAGAACAGCCAGATCATCATTCACGTCCGGATGCTGGATCACGAAAACGATTTACAGCAGGAGGCGCTGGGGATTGTCGGGGTGAATCTGCTATTTGCCGCGTTTTTTTACCATCATCAACCGGAAGTGATGGTGGAGTCGCTGCTCGATAATCTGAGCACCGAGCGGCTGGAGATCGACATGATCGAATTCTCGGGGATCGAGTTCCGGCATGTCGACAATCGGGTGATGAGCCTGAAGCTGGTGGAGCTGGGGCTGAGCGGCGCGGCGATGTTCGGGCCGTCGGGCGAGGTATTGCAGCCGTCGGAGGTTTTGCGCAAGCGGCCGGTGCTGGTGGAGCGCGGAAGTTTCCGGCCGGTGACCAGAGTCAACATGGATATGATCCAGTGCGCGCGGGAGCGGTTCACGGCCGAGCCCGAAGTCGATGGCGAGCAGGTGGTGGAGCTGATGGAAATCACCATGCGCAACCTGATGGCGGGAGGCAAGCTGGACCTGAGCGATTTTCTGGCGCGCGCGGACGTGCTGGCGGCGGCCGGCAAGACGGTGCTGATTTCGGAATATTTCGAGTATTACCGGCTGGCCGGATACCTGACGCGTTATACCAAGGAGCCGATCGCGCTGACCATGGGCGCCGGGAGCTTGCGGGATCTGTTCCGGGAAGACTACTATGCCGGGCTGGAAGGCGGCATCCTGGAAGCGTTCGGGAAATTGTTCACCAAGGATTTCCGGATTTACGTGTATCCGTTGCGCGAGCACGGTACCGGCAAGCTGGAGACGATAGAGAACATTCAACTGGATTCGAGCGTGGAGAGCCTGTTCCTGCATTTGGTGAAGCACGGCAAGATCCGGCAACTGGACAATTACGATCAGAGCGTGCTGCACATTTTCTCGCGCGACGTGTTGCGGCGCATCAAGGATGGGGACGATGAGTGGGAGCAGATGGTGCCGCCGGAGATTGCGCGGGTGATTAAGAAGCGGTGTTTCTTCGGGTATCGCGAGCCGGTGCGGTTCTAGGCCGGAACCGGCGTTACTGAGAGACATCGGGCTGCCGCGCTCTAGCTATTTCGTTGTCTGCCGATAAGGAACACTGGGCAGACGTGTGTTCAGCGTCGGCGGGCTTGGCATGCATACAGGCCGGTCGTTCGCCCTCCGTAGTTATTAATCCCTTTCACGTCTCAATCTGGCTTAGGCCTTCGCCGCGACTTTGCACTCTTGCTTCGACGGTCTTGGCCGAAATGGAAAATTGTGGGACCCGCGGTTGAGACTTGGCCATAAGCAGGCCGGCTTCGCGGTGCTAATCAAAGGAGAACGGTTCAATGGGATCGATGACGATTGGGAAAAAGCTGTTTATGAGTTTCGGCGCCGCGTTGGCCCTGACGTTGGCGGTGGGGTGCCTGGCGCTGTGGAACATCGGCAGCCTGGGCGCAAGTCTGGACAACGTGGCCAAAGTGAAGGCGTTGAAACGGTACATGGCGAGCGACATCAACACCATCATGTCCGACTTCACGGCCGAGGAACGCGGCATTCTGGCCCGCGCGTTCATGAAGGACAAGGCCACGATCGAGCTGTACAACCAACAATTTCATGAGAGCCAGACGAAATTCAAGAAGCGCGCGGAAGATTTCCTGCCTCTAGTGGAAACCGTGGAGGGGCGCCGCGGCATTCAGGAATTGCAGTCCTATGACGAACAGATTTCGCAAGTTTACGAGGAATTCTATCGGTTGGCAGAAGCCGGTCAGACCGATGCCGCGGCTGCGCTGGTCAAAGAAAAGTTCTTGCCAGTGATCTTGAAATCCAAAGCTGCCACTGAACAACTCGTACAGCTCCAAAGCGAGATGATGGCCGGCGCGGTGAAAGGTGCGGACTCGAAAGTCTCGCAGAGCCGCTGGATCACGATGCTCATGATCGTTCTTTCGCTGCTGGTTGGGGCGGGAGTGGTTTACATCGTTCGCCAGATCAACCGCAGTCTGCGGCAAACCGTCACGGAACTGAGCGAAGGCGCCGGGCAAACGGCCAGCGCCGCCGCGCAGGTTTCCGCGGCCAGCCAGTCGCTGGCACAAGGGTCGTCGGAACAGGCGGCATCACTCGAAGAGACATCCGCCTCCAGCGAGGAAATCAACTCCATGGCTCAGAAGAACACCGAGAATTCCAGCGCGGCTGCGAACCTGGTGGTGCAGTCGCAGAACAAGTTCGTCGAGACCAATCGGGCGTTGGAGCAGATGGTGGTCGCGATGGGAGAGATCAACACCTCCAGCGACAAGATTTCCAAGATCATCAAAGTGATCGATGAGATCGCCTTCCAGACCAACATTCTGGCCCTGAACGCGGCGGTGGAAGCGGCCCGCGCCGGCGAAGCGGGGATGGGCTTTGCGGTGGTAGCGGACGAAGTACGTAACCTGGCGCAGCGTTGCGCGCAAGCAGCCAAGGACACGGCGGGTCTGATCGAAGAATCGATCGGCAAGTCTAATGAAGGCAAGACCAAGGTGGATCAAGTGGCGGTGGCGATCCGGACCATCACCGAGGAATCGGCCAAAGTGAAGACGCTGGTGGACGAGGTGAACGTCGGAAGCCAGGAGCAGGCGCGAGGCATTCAAGAGATCAGCAAAGCCATCGCCCAGATGGAGCAGGTGACTCAGTCCACCGCGGCGAACGCGGAAGAGAGCGCCTCGGCGTCCGAGGAATTGACGGCGCAGTCAGAGTCCGTGAGAGCCATCGTGCAACGCCTCAGCGCCATGGTGGGCGGTGGATCTTTGGATGACGGGCGGGCGAGCTTCGGGGCTTATAAGGCCCCAAGCCGGTCCGGTTCCGGCGTTTCGGCGCTGCGCTCGGCGGTCGCGCACAAAGTCCACGGGCCAATTGGAGAACCGGCGCTGGCGGCAAATAAGAAAGCCATTCCCCTGGAAGAAGAATTCAAGGAATTCTAGCTGGGGCTGGTCGAGAAGCGGAGTTAGCCCGCCCTGGAGAAAGGAAAGAGAAAAATGGAACAAGCGACAGATGCGAAGATGCCCTGGGTGATTGCGCAGTTGAACACCAGACTGTTCGCCCTGAATTGCGCGGTTGTAAGGGAGATGGTGATCATGCCGGAGGTTTGCGAAGTGCCCGGCGTGCCGGACTACGTTCGCGGGGTGATTAACTTACGCGGACGGGTTACGCCGCTGGTGGACTTGCGCCGGCGCCTAGGTCTGCGCTCCTCCCATGAGGAGACCGAGGAATTGTGCGCCTTGATGGAGCAACGGGCGCAAGACCACCGGCACTGGCTGGATGAACTGGAGGCTTCGGTAAAGGAGAAGAGAAAGTTCACGCTGGCCAGAGATCCGCATCAATGCGCGTTCGGAAAATGGTACGACAACTTCAAAACGGATAACATCCTGCTTTCCGGATTTCTGAAGAAGTTCGATGCTCCGCACCAGAGGATCCATGCCCTGGCGGGCGAGGTCGAGCAAATGGTCGAGAGAGGACGCGGTGGGGATGCCGAGGGCTGCGCGCAAAAAGCTTTAGAGATGTTCAATGAAGCGCGGTCGGGCGTGCTGTCGACCATGCTCGGGCTGTTCGCCGACTTCCAGCAGATGATTCGCGATACACATCGCGAGATCGCGGTGGTGTTGCATGGACAGGCGGGCATGTACGCGGTATCGGTGGACTCGGTTGCCTCGGTGGAGCGGCTGGCCGCGGCGGACATGGAGGAGTTGGCCGATAAAGGGTTGGCGCAACAGAGCGGTCTGGTCACCTCGGTGGCCAAACGCGCCAAGGGCGGCGGATTGGTGTTGATTCTGGCGCCAGACTCGATTCTGGACGCCGCGACGCAAGCGGGACTCGTCGCGAACTAGACCGAGCGGGAGCAACCAGGTGATGGCGCGAGCTGCGGCGTGACCCGCGCCATCGCTTACAACAAACGCCCTGCTACTTGCCGACCACCAGAATGTGGAAGCTGTCGGGGAGGATGGACGGGCGAGCTTTCTTGCCTGGGGCCGCTTCGGGCGCCGGGCCGTACTCGGCGGCCAGCAGATAGACGCGATGATTCTTGGTGTCCACCGTCATGGTGCGGGCGCCGCGCTCGGTGGGGACGTTGTCCACGGTCTCATACTTGCCGTTCACTTGTTTGACGATGCTGAGCGTTCCGTCGCCGCCGTTAGAAGTGAACGCTAGGCCCAGGCCGGGGTCGAATCCAGCGCCGTCAGGTCCTGGGCCGACGGGCGGTGTGGCGATGACTTTAAGGGTGGCCATGTCGATCACGGCCATCATCTTGTTGTCGCAGGCCGCGAACAGCTTCTTGTCCTTCAGATCAATTGCAAGTCCAGACGGAGATTCGCACGGCGACAGCGACATGTGCCGGAGCACGGTAGTCTTGGCGGCATCGATCTCGATGATCTCGCTCGAATCCTCCAGATTGGCGTAAAGCTTGCCCGTGCCATCCGGCTGGCATTCTTCCGGCTTTCCGCCGAGCGGGAACGTCTTGATCACTTCGTTGGTCTTGGGATCGATGGCGGTGGAATCGCTGGAGCGGCCGTTAAAAGTGAAGATGTGTTTGGTCTTGGGCTCGAAGCAGACCGAGTCAGGGTTCCCTCCGGTCTGGGGCTCGCCGACCTTGGCCAGCGTCTTCAGATCGAAAATGGTGACGCTGTTGGATTGGCCGTTGGTGATGAATCCCTTGCCGAATTCCGGCGCGAGCGCGATGCCATGCACGCCGTGCAGTTGTTGAATCTGACCGACCACTTTGCCGGCCTTGGTGTCCACGACCTCGACCAAGCCGCCGTGGGATGCGTACACGCGGTTAGCGTCGGGATCGACGGCGACGTAGTCCCAACCGCCGGTACCGCCGATCTTGATTTTGCCGATGACCTTGAAGCCTTCGGCGGCGAACGCCGCGGCGATCACCGCGGCTGCCACTAAGAATTTCTTCGTCATAAGTTATTGTTCCTTTCGATTTAGTTCCGGCCTCCGGCATAGAAGCGCACGGCCGGTGTGACTACCAGTGAAAGAACCATGGAAGCGAGAATGCCTCCAATTACCGCGATGGCCAAAGGTTGCAGCATCTGAGAGCCGGCGCCGATGGCGAAGGCCAGCGGAAGCATGCCGGCGACGGTAGCGAGCGCGGTCATCATGATGGGGCGCAGACGGCGCTCACCGGCCAGGATCATGCTTTCTTCGGCGGAAGCGCCGGTGGCGCGGAATTTTTGATCGGCGTCCAGAAGCAGGATGCCGTTCTTGGCCACGATGCCGACCACCATGATCAGGCCCATGAAGGAAGACAGGTTGAAGGTGGTGCGGGTGATCAAGAGCGCCAGGAAGACGCCGCAGGTGGACAGCAGCGCGGAGGACAGCACCGCGATGGGCGCGGCGAACTCGCCGAATTCGAACAACAGCACCATGAAGACCAGCACGACGGCCAGCGCCAGCACGAACAACAGATCGCGGAAGGATTTCTGCTGTTCCTGATACTGGCCGCCGTACTGGACGCGGATGCTGTTCGGAAGGTTGGTGTCGGCGACCGCCTTTTGAACCTTGGCGATGCCGTCGCCCAAGTTGAGGCCTTCGAAGCGCGCGGTCACGTTCACCTGGCGCTGCAAGTTCTCGCGAATGATTTCGGTTTGCCCTGGGATTTCGGTCAGGGTAGCGAGCGATCCGATGGTGGCGGTCTTGCCGGTGCCGCTGACGATTAACGTATTGCGCATGCTATCGAGAGTCCGGCGCGCGGAGGGAGGAAACTGGACGCGAATGGTGTAGGGGCGGTCGTTCAGAACGACTGGTGGGGAAGCAGGCTCGCCTTGCAGCATGGCGCTGGCGTCCAGCTCCACTTCCTGCGGGGTGAAACCGGCGCGCGCGGTCACTACCGGATCGACGTTGAAGCTCACAGCGGTTCCACTGGTGGTGTTATCGATGCCGTCCTCGATGTCCACGACGCCGGGAATTTTCTTGATGGCGCTGGCTTCCACAGGGGCCCAGTGGCGCAGCAGGTCGGGATCCTCGGAAAAAAGCTTGATGACGACAGGCTGCGGGGCGCTGGTAAGGTCGCCAATCATGTCCTGCAGGAGCTGCGGGAAATTCGACGTCCAGGGTCGGCTCGGCTTCGGTAATTTTGGCGCGCACGTCGGCGATCACCTGGTCGCCCGTGCGGGTTCGTTCGTTCGGTCCGGCCTTGCCGCCGAACAGTCTGGATAAGAACGGCGCCATCGGTTTCAGCTTGACGCTGATGTCGCCCTGATTGGCCTCGGTAACGGCGGCCAAACCGAGCTGCAGACCGGTGCGGCGGGCAGTCGAAGCGACGTCCGGCGTTTCGCGCAGGATCTTTTCCACTTGGCTGATGACGCGATTGGTTTCCCGCAGCGATGCGCCCGGAGGCATGTTGTAGTCGACAATGAAACCGCCTTCGTCCATGGCGGGCAACAGGTCCGAGCCGGTGTGCGTGTAGCAGAAGTAGGAGCCGCCGATCAGGAGGAGAGTGAAAAGAACCAGCGCCAAGGGATGCTCGAGAGCGAAGCGCAGGGTGCGCTCGTAAGCCTTCATGAGCCACGGAGGAACGGTCTCGTGCCGGGCGGGGCCGGATCCGCCGGTGGGCCGGTTGCGAAGGAAATAGTGGCTGAGTGTCGGGGTCCAGGTGAGCGCCAGAGCGAGCGAGGTGAGCAAGGCCATCCCGACCGTGACGGCCAGCGCGCGGAAGAAGACGCCCGTCACGCCGGTGATGGAGATGAGCGGCACAAAAACCACGATGGGAGTGATGGTGGAACCAACCAGAGGCACTCGGATTTCGCGGATGGCGCTGCGGATGGCGTCGGCGCGCGACTGGCCCGAGTCGCGATGCATGACGATGTTTTCCACCACCACGATGGCGTCGTCGATCACCAAGCCGACGGCCGCAGCCAGCCCGCCCAGCGTCATCAGATTGAAGCTCTGGCCCAGCACGCGCAGGGTGATGAACGTAACACCGATGGTGGCGGGAATCACCAGGCCGGCCACGAGCGAGGTGCCCCAATCCCGCAAGAACAGAACCATGATGAGCGAGGCCAGGATCAAGCCGAGCAGGATCGCGTCGCGCACGCTCTTGATGGAATCCGTCACCAGTTCCGACTGATCGTAGAAGGGGCGGACATCGACACCGGGAGGAAGATCCTTCCGCAGATTCGTGATCTCCGCATGAACCGCGTTGGCAACGTCGACAGTATTGCTGTCCGGCTGGCGGTAGACGTTGAGCAGAACGGCCGGCTTCCCGTTGGCCGTGACGACGGTGTAGACCGGCATCACGGAATTGTTCACCGTGGCAACGTCGTTAATGTGGACGGCCGCGCCGGCGGGAGTGCTCTTGACGATAATGTTGCCGATGTCGCCGACGCCGCGCGCCTGGCCGCTCATCAGGGTGAGCACCAACTGGTGATTGGTCTCGATGAGGCCGGGTGAATCGATCATGTTGCTGCGGGTGATGGCGTCCAGGATGTTGGGAATCGTGACGGCGGCCTGGACCAGCTTGGCGGGATCGGGCTGAATCTGAAACTCCGGCACTTGGCCGCCCTGCACCACCACGGATGAAACACCGGCGGCGCGGTTCAGACGCGGCTTCATGGTGTAATTGGCGAGTTCCCACAGAGTGGTTTGGGGAATCCGGTCGGACGTGAGGCTGTAACCCATGATGGGGAACGCGGCAAAGGTCAGACGATTGGCGGTTACTTTCGCGCTGGCCGGCAGAGTGGACTGGACGCGGGCCAAGGCCGCGTTGACCAACTCCAGGGTTTGAAACATGTCCACGTTCCAGTTGAAAAACAGGTCGATCTCCGCGCTGCCGCGGCTGGTGATGGAAGTAACCTGATTCAAGCCGGGCACCGTGTTGACGGCCTCTTCCAGCGGTTGGGTGACGTTCACCAGCATCTGATCGATGGGATAAACTCCCACGTCGGCGCCTACCACGATGCGCGGAAAATCGGTGCTGGGGAAAACCGCGACGGGAATGGAGAGCGCCATGTAGATGCCTACCGCGACCAGCGTCAGGATGACGAAGATGATCGGTTTGCCATGGCGCGCGGTCCAGTGCAGCGTTTCCTGGCTGGCGGTGCCGGGGGGAAGTGTGGAAAGCTGGCTCATTTTCCCTGTGGTTTCGCCTGGTCTTTGGGGGCGCCTTTCTGGTCCTTGCCCGCGGCGGGGGCGGCGGGGGCGTTTTCGTCTTCGTCGTCGTCGGACTCTTCGACGGCGGTGGTGACGATTTTCACCTTGGCCTTGTCGTCCAGGCCGAGGCCGCCCACGACGACAACCTCTTCGCCGGGATTGACGCCGCTCAAAATCTGGACCTGATTGCCCTGGCGGACGCCGAGCGTGACGGTGCGCTTGTGAGCGACGTTGTCGGGCGAGACTGTCAGGACGGCGGTGCCTCCTTCTTCGCCGGGAAGAATGGCGGCGGCCGGCACGACGCTGGCGGCCTTGTAGACTTCGGTGGCAATGGCGGCGTGCATGGCGGTTCCGGGCTTCAGGCGCTCGCCGGGATTATCGATCTGAATCCACACTTGAACGGTGGTGCTGTTGGGATCGGTGGCCGGGCTCACCACGGTAACTTTGCCTTGGACGTCTTCCTTGCTGTCGGGCTGCGTGAGCGTGGCAGTCTGTCCGACTTTCACCGCGGAAGCCTCCGCCTGAGCGACATCGACGCGCGCGATGACACGCGAGATATCGACGATGGTGAGCAGTGGCGAGCCGGGGTTAGCCATTTCTCCGACATTGAGCGGGCGGTCGGCGACAATGCCCGAGATGGGGCTGGTGACGCGGGAATAGGTCACTTGGGTTTCTTGCGAATCCAGATGCGCCTTGGCGGACTGGACCTGCGCGGCAGCGCCCTTGATCTGTTCTTGTTTGGAAACGGATTCGAGCGTACGCAGATGCTCCTGGGCGGCGCGAAACTGGCTGTCGGCTTGCGAGTAAGCAACGCGGGATTCGTCTACCAGGCGCTGTGCCAGGGCTCCCTGTTTGAATAATTGCTCGCGGCTATCCAGAACTTTCTTGGCGTTGTCGCGAGCCGTGCCAGCCGATTCCAGATCGGTCTGCGCCTTAACCACGGCATCGGGAACGGTGGCGCCTTCGGTGGCGCGAAGATTGGATTCGGCCTGTTCCACCGCGCCCCGGCTTTCGGCAGCCCCAGCGATCAGGTCTCCGTTTTCGAGCACGGCCACGAGCTGTCCTTGTTTGACGTGATCGCCGCGATTGACGTAAAACTTCTGCACCGGCGCGGTGATCTTCGGGATCAGGCTGGCTTGATTGATGGGAAACAGCGCTCCGTCACCGGCGACGATGCGCTGGATGGTGGCTTGCGTCACCGCGGTAACCTGCACGGGGGCAGGCGGGGCCTCGGTCTCCTTGTCCTGCTGCTTGCCGCAGGCGGCGAGGAAAAGGAGAGGGACGGCGGGAATGTAGATCTTTGGGGACATGGTTCAGAAATTTCCGGTGAGCGTTTCGAGATTGCCGATGGCCAGGCGGTAGCGCACCATACCGTCATCGTACGCGTTTCGGGCCTGGATCAGGGCGGTCTGGGCATCCACGAGTTCGAGGATGGTAGCTTCGCCGGCCTGGTAGCGCAGCGTGTTCAGGCGCAGGCTCTCGGTGGCCAGGTCGACCGCGCGGCGCAGCAAGTCGACCTGCTGGCGAGCGGCTCGGGCTTCGTCGTAGTAGCCGTGCAGATTTCTAACCAGGGTTCGCTGAGTGGCGCTGAGGTCGACTTGGGCCTGCTTCTGCCTGAGTTCGGCCTGGCGCACTTTACTGCGGCGCACTCCCCAATCCCAAACGGGGATAGTTAACGTGGCGTCGACCATGTAGCCGAGGGTGGGTACGGGGCCGAGATCCGGGTACGCCCGATCGATGCTATGCAGGAGCAAGGCGTTGGCTTCGATGCCGTAGTTAAAATCCACGCCGAGGGTGGGCAAGTAAGCCTGGCGCGCGATGGTGACATCCAGGCTGGCGGCGCGCAGGGCTAGCATGGCGGCGGCCAGCGCCGGGTTCTCGCGGCCGGCCATGGTTTCGGCGTCGGAAAGAGATGGGAGGGCCGGTGCGAGGTCGAGATCGTCGACGATGGAAAAATTTTCGTTGAAGTCCGGGTACAGCAGCACCGCCAGATCCAAGCGGGCGTTGTCCATGGCCAGTTGAGCATCGTTGAGCGCTTGCTGCTGGGTGTTCTGCTGTAACTGCGACTTGACGACATCGCTGTGCGCCACTTCGCCGCCGCGTTCCAGATCCTGGCTGATGGTGAGAGCGCGCTGCGCTTCATCCAGGGCCTGCTGGGCAATAGCGTATTTGCGCTGGGCGACGATGAGGCCGTAGTAAGCCTTGGTAACGGCGGGGGCGAGGCCGCGGCGCGCAATTTCCACGCGGGCTCGGGCCGCGGCTTCGGCGGCGGCGGCGCGTTGGACTCCGGTGCGCTCGAGCGTGCCGGGGGACAGGTCCTGATGGGCCACGGCCCAGTCGCGATAGACGTGGACGCCGTCGTTGGTGACGTACCGGCTGGTAGGAATTCTATCGTTGCCTTGCGTGCCGATGTATTCGGACCGGCCAGAGAACGTGGGGTAGACGGCAGTGCGGGACTGCAAGTAATCCTGGCGAGCGACGGCTGCGTCGGTGGTTGCGGCCGCGAGCCCGGGATCGTTTTTGACCGCCAGATCGAGTGCATCCTTCAAGGTGATGGTGGCGGGCGGTTGTTCGGAGGGCTTCGGTTGGAAAGAGAAATTGCTGGGCTGCGCAAAGATGAGTGGGGCGCTGGTGAAGGCGAAGGCTAGAGCTATAACACGATGACGCATGGTGGCTCCTAATATAGTGACGATTCCGTCGGGCGCTGGACGCCAACCAAGAACCTAACAATTCAACCTTAAAATTGGCTTAAAGGAAAGCGCTCGGTTCGCACGAGTATGTGCGTCACGGCGCGCTATGCTAAAGGCGAGCAATCGAGCATGCGGATTTTGCTGGTCGAAGACGATCGCGAGATCGCGGATTATATCGGCCGGGGCCTGGAAGAAGAGGGCAATCGCGTAACGGTGTGCTTTGATGGAGCGGCCGGACTGCGGGCGGCGCAGACCTCTGCTTTCGACATTGTCGTACTGGACGTGATGCTGCCGTTTCTGGACGGGTTTGAAGTGACCCGCCGTCTGCGCTCCGAAAAAATCGCGACCCCCATTGTCTTGCTGACCGGACGGGATGCGGCGCGGGACGTAGTGCGCGGGTTAGATGCGGGCGCCGACGACTACCTCACCAAGCCGTTCTCCTTTGAAGTGCTGCTGGCAAGGCTGCGCGCGCGCACTCGATCGACGCAAATCGAAGAGCGGACCAAACTTCAATACGGCGACTTGACGATCGACCTGGAATCGCACGAGGCCTGGCGGGGGAAAACAGCGCTGAATCTCACGCGAACCGAGTTTGCCATCGTGGAGAGCTTGATGCATGCCGGGGGACGTGTAGTGACGCGAGCGCGCCTGATTGAGAGCGTTTGGGGCGCCGAGCGCGAGGTAGGCAACAACAATCTGGACGTTTTCATCCGTTTCCTGCGCGTCAAGATCGATGGGCCTCGCCAGCCCAGGCTGATTCATACCGTGCGCGGCATCGGCTACTGCTTGCGGGAGGAAGCGCCGTGAGATTCAGCTCCATTCGCTTCCGGCTGGCGGCGTGGTATTTCGTCAGCTTCGCTGTGATTCTGTCGTTATTCGCGGCGGGCGCGTGGATGGCCATGCGGGCCAGCGTTCGGGAAGCAGTGGATCACGATCTCAGGCAACGCATCCTGGACGTGCGCCAATTCATCGGGCAGGAGCTGGACCTGGGGCAGGCTGTGCTGCTGGAGGAATTGCAGGAGCATTCGCTGCTGGGGTTGGGAGGCGGGTTGCTGCAATTGTCGGATGGCGACGGCCGCGTGCTTTTCCGCTCTGGCCGGTTGAAAAACACCGCACTCGATCTCGTGAAGCCCGGGCCGGGTGACATGAATGTCCGGTACGCGTTCCGGCGGGCGGGGGGCGCGCCAGTGCGAGTGGCGGCTCAAATGGTGGAGGTGAAGGGTCGGCGTTTCCTGATACAAGTCGCGGAACCGCTGCACGAGTTTGACGAATCGATCGAGCGCTTCGAAGCGGGGCTGCTGGTGCTGGCGCCGTTTTTCCTGCTGCTGGCCAGCGCGGGAGGATTCTGGATGAGCAGCCGCGCGCTCGCGCCGGTGGACCGGATCACCCAGGATGCGCGCGCCATCAGCGTGACGAATTTGTCGGCCCGGCTGGAAATTCCGCGGGCCAAGGACGAACTACAGCGGCTCACGCAAACTTTGAACGAGATGCTGGACCGCATTGAGGCGGAGGTGAAGCGGATCGTGCAGTTCACGGCGGATGCGTCGCATGAGTTGCGGGCGCCGCTGACGCTGATTCACACCGCAGCCGAGTTCTCGCTGCGGCGCGAGCGGACACGCGAAGAGCTGCTGGATGCGATGCGGAAAATCGTCCGGGAATCCGAGCGCACCTCGCGCCTAGTGGACGATCTGTTGTTGCTGGCACGGGCGGATTCCAACATGCATGAGCTGCGCCTGGCTCCTATGGACATTTCGTCCACGGGGCGGGACGCGGCCGAGCTGGCGCTGACTTTGGCGCGAGCCAAGAACATCCAGGTGTCAGCGGATATCCCGCGCGATCCGTTGATGGTGACCGGCAACGAGCGGTTGCTGGAGCAGCTCTGGCTGATCCTGCTGGATAACGCGGTGAAATATACGCCGGCGGGCGGGCAGATCCGCTTTTCGATGCAGGCTGTCAATTCGCACCTGGAGACGACGGTGACGGACACCGGCATCGGTATCGCGCAGGCCGATCTGCCGCGCGTTTACGACCGGTTCTGGCGGGCCGATAAAGTGCGCTCGCGCGATGCGGGCGGCGCCGGGCTGGGGCTTTCGATCGCGCGCTGGATCGTGGAGAGCCATCGCGGGGAAATCGAGATCGATTCGGAGCCGGGCCACGGCTCGCAGGTTACCGTGCGGTTTCCGCTGTCGAGGTCTTAGCCGCGGGGACGCGACGTGGACGCCTTCTTCGGTTGGAGCTTCTTGTCCAGGAAACGCTTTAGAGCGACGGCGTTGTTGTGTTCGGTGTCATGCGAGCTGTAGAGCAGCGTCGCAGTGCCGCGCTGGGGGCTTCCAGAATTGGCTGCCAGGCTGCGGCACGGGTTTTCAGTTCCGCGACGTATTTGCGCTGAAATTCCTGCCATCTCGCGGGATCGTGGGAGAACCACTTGCGTAGTTCACTGCTGGGAGCGGCCTCTTTCTCCCAAGCGTCCATGTGCAATTCGGTTTTGCGGAGGCCGCGCGGCCAGAGGCGCTCCACCAGAAACCGGACGCCATCGCGCGGGCCGGCCTTTTCGTATACCCGCTTCAACTGGACCATGCTGCGCCTACTGTCGGACGCTGGCGATTGGCGCTGCGTTTCCCAGCCGAACTGAAATTTGCGCGGTTACTTTGGGCCGATTGAGGCCGCGGCGGTGCGGTCCGCAACAGCGGGCTGGCTTTTCCGTTTACCGCGTCTCAGCTCGAGTCCGAATTTAGGGTCGTCCCGGGTGCCGACAACCTTGATGGGAAGCGCAGCGCCCGCACCATCCTTCTTGAAGAATGGGTCGACGGCTTTCAGCAGGAACGACTTGAATCCAGTGGTGGTGTGGGACAGCTTTGCATCCAGCTTGGCGGTGCCGTGAAAATCGAGCGTCTCGTCCGTCAGGCCATAGCTTCCCTGCAAAGCCACGTGCACGCCTGGAACCGTAAACGAGAGGTTTTGGAAAGTAGCGATGGCGTGGTCAAGCTTGAATTGGCCGGCAAAATCGGAGGCCACGGTTTCGTCCGGCGGCGCTTTCGGGTCGCCTTCTCCCCGGTGGCTCAGTTGGTTGATTTTCGCCTGCGTATCAGCATTGGCAAAGTGAGCCGATGAGGCGGTGAACTGGCCATCCAGCTTCATCTTCTGAGCGATGTCGATATCGCCTGGTGGGATAACCAGTTTGGCGCGAAACGCGACTGCACCGGTCATGCTGGGTGCGCCTTTCACGCCCAGGCGCAGCATGTCCTCCAAGCGGCCGCGCGGGACCAGGACGTTGAGCGAGATGATTTTTCCTTTGCGGCCCTTGACCCCTTTAACGCTGCCGCGAGCGACGATGGACGAGCGTCCCAAACGCGCGTTCACGGGATCCAGGTACGTATTGCCGTCGGTCCCGTCGACGATCGCATGAAAGTCGGTGATCAAGTGAAAAGGATTGCCGCTCACCTGGAGGGCAAAGTTCGGAGTATCGGTCTGACCCTGAACTTCGATCCGCTCCAGCACGCCGGTGTAAGTTCCTGCAGAAGACAATATTCCTGAGATGCCGGTGAAAGCGGACAAATCCGCGTTCGCGAAAGTGTAGGAACCGTGGACGGGCGTTTGGCTGGGTTCGTCGGTTTGCCAAGGCCCGAACCTTCCGCTGGTCTCAATGTCACCGGGCGGCTTGGCGTTGATCAACGTGGCGCGAAACGGCATGGGCGACGAAGATCCGGCGCCACGCAGGGTCAAGTGCCGGATTTCCCAAACCAGCGGCTCCTTATCGGGATGCTGTGGAAGTGTCTTCAAAACGGCGCCGTCGCATACGATCTCGTCGATTACGTAGCCAGAGGTCTTGGCGGGTGGGAATTGCTTTTCGGCGCGGCCGCGTTCGGATCTGGGCGGCACTTGGATCAGCATGCCATGCACCCGCGCTTGGCGGAGATGTCCGGTTAGAAGGGCGGACCAATCGGCGTCGACTGAAAAGCTGGGTACCTCGACCAGCGGAGGCAGGTCCTTGCGGCCGTGATAGTGCAGCGTCAGGCCGTCGCCAGAAATGGAAAAGCGAGGGAAAACGCTGACCGATAGATTCTTGACCTCCAATTGACTGGAGAAATTGTCCTGCAGGGAGCGTATCACGCGGTCTCGGGCCAGGCGCGTAAGGAGCGGCCTCGCAACGGCAAGCGCGGCGACCAGGAGTACGATGATCGCGCCGGCGATCGCAGCGCACCAAACCACAACGCGTTTTTCAGCCGTGGCCGGCATCACACGGACTGATAGCAATTGGACATCCAGCGGCCGCGGTCCAGCGCGATGGCTGGTTGAACGTGAGGAGCCACGCGATCCGGCGGCAGTAAAGCGGTCGAATCGTCTAGGAAACGGTAATAAGTACAACGCGGGTTACGGGCGCGGCTTAGGCAGTTGCGGCCGACTTACTTGTGTTGCATTTCCCAGTCGTATTGAATTTGGGGATCGTTGTACGGGATGCGGCCTTCATCTTGTGGATCGTAGAAGCGATCTGTAACGTACACCAGCAGAGCCGGGACCGTACCGATGACCTTGTAGCCGTGGCCGACGCCGGGAGGAACCAGCAACTGCCAAGGCCGCAATGCGCCCAAGTACAAAGTGTTGCGCGCGCCGAAAGTCGGGGACTGCTTGCGGAGATCCACGAGCGCCACTTGCAGCATGCCTCCCACCGGCACCCAGCAATCGGTTTGACGGCGGTGGAAATGGAAGGCTTTGATGGCGCCGGGGTAGCTGAGGGCCGCGGAGACTTGCGTGCTTTCTTTCGGAAAATCCTTGGCGAGGCCCTGTCCCATGCGGAGGACTTCCAGGAAATAGCCGCGATCGTCCGGCCAGATGGCGAGCGGCTGCGCGCGGACGCCGGCGATCAGATCTTTCGAATCAGGCGAGACGATCAGCTTGCCGATGCCTTTTTCGCAGGTTGGAGTAGCCAGCTCGATATCCACCTGAGTGATCGCGCTCATAACTTTGTTCCGGAGACCGATTTAGCTTCTTCGGCCGGCTCGGCAGCGGGGCGGCTGCGGGCCACCAGGTTGCCGGCTCGCAGCAGCGAATCGAATGTACCGGCGTCGGTCCACCAGCCTTCCAGGTGCGCGTAGGTCATGGTTCCTTCGCCGATATAAGCATTATTCACGTCGGTAATTTCCAGTTCGCCGCGGCGGGAAGGCACTAGCGTGCGAACCTTGTCGAACACGGTTCCGTCGTACATGTAGATTCCGGTGACGGCGTAATTTGACTTAGGACGCTTGGGTTTCTCCTCGATCCCCACGATGCGGCCGTCGCGAATTTCGGCCACGCCGAAGCGCTCGGCGTCGGGAACTTCTTTGAGGAGGATTTTGGCGCCGGCCTTTTGGCTGCGAAAATCATCGACCGCCTGGCGAATGTTGCCTTCGATGATGTTGTCTCCCAAGATGACGCAGATGCTCTTGCCGTCGGCGAAGTGTTCGGCCAGCGCGAGAGCGTCGGCGATGCCGCCTTCGCCTTCCTGATAGGTATAGTCCAGATGCTTCAAGCCGAATTCGCGTCCGTTGGCCAGCAGGCGCAGGAAATCGCCGGAATTGCGGCCGCCGGTGACGATGAGAATCTCGCGAATTCCCGCATCCACGAGGGTCTGGATGGGGTAATAAATCATGGGCTTGTCGTAAATCGGCAGGAGGTGTTTGTTGGTGATCTTAGTGAGGGGAAACAAGCGGCTGCCGGTGCCGCCGGCCAGTACGACGCCTTTCAAGACGGCACCTCGATTTTTCTGGATCGCATTACATTCATGATACACGGCGGCATGGCCGCGAACGCCATGTTAAAATCGGTTCCGCCATGCAGACTTATCGGTGGGATGAACTCGAGAATGAACAACTGAGCGTGTCGATTTCGCGCCAAGTGATTCATGCCGACACGATGACGCTGGCGCGAATCTCTCTTAAGAAGGGAGGCAGCGTGCCGGAGCACAGTCATCATAACGAGCAGATCTCGACGGTGGAGCGCGGCGCGCTGAAATTCGTTCTGGCCGGAGTAGAGAAGGTACTGGGGCCGGGCGAAATCTTGCGGATTCCGCCGCATGTGCCGCACAGTGTGGAAGCGCTGGAGGACTCGATCGCGGTGGATTTATTCTCGCCGCGGCGGGAGGACTGGATTCGCGGCGACGACGCGTACTTGCGGAAGTAGGCGCGGTTATTTGATCGCGAGGGTCGCATCCAGGGGCGAGCCGGTGCGGCGGCTTTCGATTTTCGAAAAACCGGCGGATCGTAGCAGCAGCTCGTAGCCGGCGGCGGAGCGCTCGCGGCCTTCCGTTACGACCAGCATGTTCAGGGACTGCATGTGCGCGGGAACGTTGTGTTCATCGAGCAGTCGCTCGGCCACCAGCAGTCCCCCGCCCTCGGGCAGCGCGGCATAAATCTTGACCAGCAGGGTGCGGATTTTTTCTTCTGACCAATCGTGCAGGATGCGGCCGAGGCTGTAGAGATCGGCCTCGGGCAGCGGGTCTTTGAAAAAATCGCCGGCGATTGTGCCGGGGTACAGTTGCGCGACGGCGGGTAGATCGAAGACGGCGGTTTGAAGATGCGGGTAGCGTTCGCGCGCGGCTTCGGCGAGATGGCCGCTGCCGCCTCCGAGATCCACCAGGCGGCGGAATCGGCTAAGATCGAAGGCCGATACGACGGCCGGCGAGGTGATTTTTCCGAAGCCGTGCATGCCGCGCTGGAAGTCGCGCATGGCTTCCGGGGTGCGGAAGAAATGCGAAAAGATGGGGCCATCCAGGCCGAAGGTCTGTTTCCAGCGGTGCGTTCCTTCGCGTACGGCGTCTTCGAGATGGGCCCACATCGGATAGAGCGCGCTGTTGGAATAGCGGATGTAGCCAGTCAGCGTGTCGGGGCTATCGGAGCGCAGGTACTTTTCGGCGGCCGCGCTGTTGATGTACCGATCGCCTTGTTTTTCGAGCAAGCCGAGAGCGACGCAGGCATCGAGCAGGCGGTTGAGCTCCTTGCAATCCGCCGGTCGCCGGCCGTCGAAGATGCCGAGCTCGACCGCGGCAAACATGGTTTTCGAGCGGCGGAAGGCTTCGATGAGATCAAGAACGACGTTGTTGGAAGTGGTCATAGCCAATGGGTGGAACCGGTTTGCCTTGGTAAGTGACGCGGCCTGGTTCTCCTTCGATCATCGTACCGATGCGGATGCCGGGTACCTGGCGGCGCGGAGCCGCTGCATAAAGCAACTCGTAATCCTCGCCGTCGTGGAGCGCTTGTTTCAGCGTTGCGCCGCGGAGCAACGGGATTTCCTCGAGGCGGGCTTCGACAGCGGAAGCCAGCGCCAGACGGTGCAGATCGAGCGCGAGTCCGTCGCTAATGTCCATGCACGCGGTCGCTTTGCCGAGCAATTTACGGCCGAGATTGAGGTGCGGCATTATGAAGGGCTTGTGGCGCCAGCCGCCGAGTGGGCCGGAGACGTAGATCGCGTCGCCGGGACGAGCGCCTGAGCGCAAAAGCGCTTTTCCTTTAGGGACTGAACCGCTGATGACGAGGTCGCAGACCAGCTCGCGGGCGTGGGAAATGTCGCCACCGGCCAGCACGGTCTTGGTTTTGCGCAGCAGCTTTTCGATGCCGCGGTAGAAGCGATCGATCCAGCGCTGATCGGTCCAAGGCGCCAGGGCTATCGAGATGAGGCAATAAAGCGGCGTGCCGCCCATAGCCGCGATGTCGCTCAAGCCGCGGGCGAGGGCGCGGTAGCCGATTTCTTCCGCGCTCGACCGACGAGTGAAGTGCACGCCTTCGATGCTGAAATCGGTTGTGAACAGGAGATCCACACCGCGCGGGGATGGAACGACGGCGCAGTCGTCTCCGATCAGCGGCCAGCGGCGACGCAGTTTGCCTGTGAGCGCATCCTCGTTCACGAGACGTTCACGGTTTCAGCCGCCGCGGCGACTAAGCCTGAAGGAAGCTCTTCGCCGAAGATTTTGCCGAGATCCTGATCTGCTTCGCCATCGAGCGCCGGGATCAATGCTGCGGGGATGCGGCCGCGGATCGAGTCGCGAGTGGCGGGCGCCAGATCGCGCGTTGCATCGCCGGTGCGGCGCGCGATGGCGACCACCGCGTCCTCGGATTTAGGAATCTTGAGCAGCGCTTCCACCCAGCGCGTGGCGGCTTGGGCGGGCAAGACTTGATTGATGGGGCCATAGAACAGCTTGCGCGCGCCTAAGCGCGAGAGGCACCACAAAGCCGTTTCGATCATTTCGCCGCGCTTGATCTGCGCGATCAAGGAATCGCCAAGCTGCGTTTTAGTTTGCAGCGGGAGTAATTCCATACTGGCGGCAGCGCGCCACATCTCGCGCAGCAGGCTGTTGTTAAGCCTCGGGCGCTTGCCGGGCTTGGGCAGCAGCACGGGCGAAAGGCGCTGGAAGACATCCACCTGCTGATTTTTGTTCAGACCGCCGGCCACGCGGCCCCAGAAGATCCACCAGTCGATTTCGTTCTGGACCTGGTTGGAGAATTGCAGTCCTTGGGCGTAGATGCGGCGGGCTTGCTCGATGCGAAAATCGTCGGCGGGAAAGCCGAAGCCGGGGCGCAGGCAGAAGCCGCACAAGTTGAGCCAGCGCAGCTCGAAGGCGGCGGCCTTGCGGCGGCCCTCCGCAAGTTCCAGCATGCGGTCGGCCAGGCGGCGAATCGTGCTCAAGGGCCAGGAATTGCGGCCGAGACCGAGCGTTTGTTCGAGTCTGGCGGGGAGTTCCTCCGGCGCGAGAGTGCCCGCGCTGAAGGTGTCCTGGATCAGCGCTTCCGCGCGCGACAGGGCTTCGTCGCTAACCACCGCGGCCGGTTTTGAAGCTGGCGCCGTAGCAGTTTTCCGCAATTCGAATTGCAAGCGCCAGCGGTGCTCGCTGATTTTCGAATCGGCCCAGACTTCCAACGTGCCGACTTCGGTAAGATGCGCGCGCAGCTTCACCGGAACCAGGCGCTCGCCGGACTTTCCGAAGCGGATCACGGCGTTCAAGGGCGCGTGCAGATGCAGGTCGTCAGTAACTGCCAGCATATCGCCGACCTTGTCGTCCACGCGGGTCAGTGAGCTGTACAGACGAAACGACACCGGCTTATTGGCGACCAGGTGCAGATCCTGACTGTCGAGTTCGATGGTTTGCCCTTCTTCAGCGCCGCGCGGCACCAGGCAAACGGCTTCGTTTTCGCCGATGCCGACGTAATAGGCGCGCGGGAGCCCGCCGCGGACCAGCAAGCCAGCACCGGTAGCTTTGACGTAGGAGTAATACGCCGCGCCGACCGCGACCGCCAGATCGAGGTCGCGATTTTCCAGGATCAGTGGCCGATGGCCGTACCAGCGCTCCATGACATCGGCCACGCGCTGCTGGCAGATCTCCGGAATGAAGAAGCCGCCGTTGAACAGAATCGCGTCCGGTTTGGCGTTTTCGTTGGCGCTGAGGAACGCCGCCAGATGCTTGGTGATCCCCGGATCGGAGACGTAAGGAAGGCCAAGCTCGCGAAACAGGCTGCGCTTTTCCTCGGCCGGCTTGTCGTCGAGGTTGCAGAAAGGCAAGAAGCCTTCGAGCGCCAGTTCCAGCGCTTCTTCTCGCAGGATTTCGGTCTTGAGCGTGCCGCCGATCAAGGACGACCCGGCGCCCAGAACCGTGATCTCGACCTTCTTGAGATTCGCATCGGCCAGCATCCGTTCTTTGGCCGCGGCGCATTGGCGGCGTAGCGCGCTGCGCTGTCGAATGGAAAGCTGCGTGTTGAGTTTGGATTCCACCAGCCAGGCCAGGGTCAGGTCAAGATTGTCGCCGCCGAGCAGTAGATGTTTGCCGACGGCGGTGCGGGTGAACTCGATGCGGTCACCATCGCGATGCACGCGGACCAACGTGAAGTCGCTGGTGCCGCCGCCGACGTCGCAGACCAGGACGAGCTGGCCGTCGAACAGGCTCTTCTGGGACTGCGCCAGATGGTTGGCGATCCAGGAGTAAAAGGCGGCGGCGGGCTCTTCCACCAACGTGAGCTTTTCGATACCGGCGTCGCGCGCGGCCTGAACCGTCAGCTCGCGAGCTTCTTCGTCGAAGGAAGCGGGGACCGTAAGGACGATGTCCTGCGCGGCGAGCGGATCGCTGGGATGCGTTTGATTCCAAGCGTCGCGGATCTGTGCCAATACAGCCGAAGAAACTTCGACCGGCGAGAGCACCCGTCCGGCCTCTTGAGCGTCCCAGGGAAGAATTTTCGCGGTGCGGTCGACTTCCGGATTCGATAGCCAGGATTTGGCCGAATGCACGGACTTGGTTGGAACCAGCGCGCCTTGCTCGCGGGCGTAGGCGCCGACGTAAGTCTGGTCGCCCAGAAAAAGAAATGAGGGCAGCGTGCGGCGCGGCTCGATCTGTCCGGGGGCTACGTACTGCGGGATTTGCAGAACCTTGATTTCCGGATAATCCGGCAGCTCTCCGTGAACCGGCTCGATGTAGGCCAGCGCGGAGTTAGTGGTTCCGAGGTCGATACCGACGTTCATCGCGGCCGGCTACTCGATTTCCACTTCAGCCGGCGCCAGGATGGAAGCATTCTGGCCGGGCTGGAGCGGTGGGAGATCGACCTTTTCGGCGCGCCAACCCTTGTGGCGAAGCAATCCGCCTTGGGCCTTGCCCTTCACGGGCACATTGCCGAGAAGCTTCACGGTGGCCGGGTCATTGGTTTCGAGTTTGGTAAAGCTTCCTTCCACCGCGTCGATCACGGGCGCCAGATGCAGATAGCGAGTCAGCGATTCGCGGCTTTGATCGTGCAGGGTGCGCACGGCCGCGCCGACCTGGTCATCCGAATAGGCCGAAATGTCCTCCATCAGGAAGTCGATCAGGCGCGAGTCCCGCTGGAGAATGCCCAGGATTTGGAGCGCGCCGTCGTAGGGACGCGCCTGGGGTGGTGGTGGCTTGGGCGCGGCGGGCTGGGTCTTGGGTGCGCCAAATCCCAGAGCCTGCGCGATGTCGCTGGGAAGCTTGCCAGTAAAAAGTATTGCGAAGAAACCGCGGAACGCTAGTACAATCCTGCTCAAAATGTGCCCCTAAGCTCTAGGATACACTGGCGATGGAATGAGCTGGCCGGAATGGATACCGGTTTGCAAGTTTATTAGAGCCGTGTTGCGCCTTTTCAAGAATCGCCGGGATGCAGGGGTTCGGTTGGCCGAGAAGCTAGCGGGTTACGCCAACGATCCCAGCGTGCTGGTGTTGGGGCTGCCGCGGGGCGGCGTGCCGGTGGCATATGAAGTGGCGCAGGCCTTGGGTGCGCCGCTGGATGTTTTTGTGGTCCGTAAGCTGGGCGTGCCGGGACATCGGGAGCTGGCGATGGGGGCGATCGCGAGTGGCGGCGTGCGCGTTCTGAATGAGGAAGTGCTCCGGGTTTTGAATATTTCGAGCGCCATGATCGATCTGGTGGCGGCGCAGGAGCAGCAGGAATTGGAGCGGCAGCAGCGAGCCTATCGCGGGGATGCGCCATTTCCGGAGCTGAGCGGGCGCACAATCATCGTGGTGGATGACGGGCTGGCAACGGGATCGACCATGCGGGCCGCGGTGCGCGCCCTCCGGCAAAGCAATCCGGCGCGAATCATCGTGGCCGCGCCGGTGGCGGCGGCTGAGACCTATGGCAGCCTGGGTCGAGAAGCGGACGAAGTGGTGTGTTGCGAAGTGCCCGAAACTTTCTACGCCGTCAGCATGTGGTACGAGGAGTTCGGCCAGACTTCCGATCAGGAAGTGCGGGATCTTTTGGAAGCCGCGGATCACGCGGCGCCGTCGCGTTAACCAAGCAGCCGCGGGAGGCCGTATGAACCAGCCCAAGACGAGTGGAGGCGCAGGGCTTGCCATCGAGCATCTGCCCGTGCTGGCGCCGGTGGATTCTCTCAACCTGGAAGGGATCTTGAGCGTGCCCACCGCGGCGCGCGGCGTGGTCCTGTTCGCGCATGGCAGCGGAAGCTCGCGGCACAGTCCTCGGAATCGTTACGTGGCGGACATTTTGAACGAGAGCGGGCTGGCGACGCTGTTGATCGATTTGCTGACCGAAGACGAGCAGCAAGTGGACCTGCAGACGGCGGACCTGCGCTTCGACATTCCGCTGCTGGCCAGGCGCCTGGAGGGGATCACGGAGTGGCTGGTGAAACATCCGGAAGTGGAAGGCCTGGAGCTGGGGCATTTTGGCGCCAGCACCGGAGCGGCGGCGGCGCTGGTGGCTGCAGCAGAGCTGCCTGAGCTGGTGCGCGCCGTGGTTTCCCGTGGCGGACGTCCCGATCTCGCCGGGCCGTCATTGGCGGCTGTGGAAGCGCCTACGCTGTTGATCGTGGGAGGCGCGGACAAAGCGGTCATCGATTTGAATCGCCGCGCCATGGCGCACCTGCAGTGCGAGAAGGAACTGCAGATTATCCCAGGCGCTACGCATTTGTTCGAGGAGCAGGGAGCCCTGAAGAAGGTGGCGGAACTGGCGCGGGATTGGTTCTTGAAGAAGCTGCGCTGAGGCTATTCGAGGAACAATTCGCTAAGCGGGACGCGGATGTCCGGGTCGCGCGTTTCGAGAAAGCCGGATTTGGCTTCCACCATTCCAGCCTGAGTAATGACGTAGCCTTTTTGGTTCCACGGATTGATAACCCAGATGTAAGGAACGCCGAAGTTCAGATAATCGTCGATCTTTTCCTGCATGTAATTCATCGTGTCGTCTTTCGACAGGATCTCGATGCACAGATGAGGCGGTGAAGTAACGATCTCTTCTTCAGGCTGTGGCAATTTGATTACTGTGACGTCAGGAACGCGGAAGCGTGTTCGTTTGACTTGCACGCGCTGCTCGGGAATTACTTCGATGCCGAACTCTTGCGACCGGGCGTCAAGGTAGACGATCAACCGCTTTTGAATTCTCCCGTGTGTTTTCTCCCCCAAGTTTCTCTCCACGATCTCGCCGTCGATGTATTCGCGATCCGGAGAATAACTGGAGCGGAGATATTCCTCGACCGGGATGAGAGTGGCCGATCCCATGACTTCAGGTTACCCTAAATCCCCAGCCGTTCTTTTAGCGTGCGGACGCGGTCGCGCGAGACACTCAGCTCGGTACGCTTCTCGTCTTTCAGGCGCACCAGCATCCGGCCGGCGAACCAGGCGTGCAGTTCGTGGATGTAGTCGAGGTTGAGCAGCGTGGCGCGGTGGATACGGATAAATTTGCGTGGATCGAGTTTCTGTTCCAACTCCTGGATGGTGTGGTCGACTACGTAGTTCTTGGCGGGAGTGGAGGCGTAGGTGAGTTTCTCGCTGGCGAAGAAGTGCGTCACGCGAGAAAGCTCTATAAATTCGATGCGCTCGCCTGCACGGGACGCGACGCGATCGGGATATTGCTGCTGTTTGGCGGGATCGGCCAAGGCGGCGACGCGCGCCAGCAGGTTTGCCAGCTCCGGCCGGGGCTCGGCGCCGCCGCGGATGCGCTCGATTTTGTCGAGTGCGCGGTCGAGCTGGGCGGCCTCGATCGGTTTCAGCAAGTAATCGATCGAATTCACACCGAAGGCTTGGAGCGCGTATTGGTCATAGGCCGTGGTGAAGACGATCAGCGGCTGCGGCTCCAGGCGCGAGAGCATTTCAAAGCCGGTCATGCCCGGCATCTCGATGTCGAGGAACAACACGTCCGGCTTGGCGGCCCGGATGGCGGGGATAGCTTGCTCGGGGTCGCTGCTCTGGCCCGCCATTTCGACGCGGCCGGTGGCGGCCAGCAGGCGGCTCAGACGCTTGAGCGCGAGCGGCTCGTCATCAACCAGGAACGCTCGCATGTCCGTTGGGGTGCTGCGGTACCGAGAGCGTGATTTGATTGCGGTCGCCCGAGCGCTGGAGCGCCAGCCCGCCTTGCGCGCCAAACAGGGCCCGCAGCCGGCCTTTCAGGATGTCGAGTCCGTGGCCGGAGGGCGTGGCGTCCAAGGCGAATTCAGGGCCTTCGTCCAGCACCTCGACACGCAGCGAGCCGTTCTCGCGCCCGACGGTTACCCGAATCTCGCCGCCTGACCGGCTACGCGACACGGCATGCTTAACGCTGTTCTCGACCAGGGTTTGGATCGCCAGCGGCGGCACTCTGGCTTCGGCAACCTCCAGCTGCGCGTCGATGTGGAAGCGGAGGCGATCGCCAAAACGGGCCTGCTCGATGGCCAGGTAGTCCGCGACGATCTTCATCTCGCGCTCCAGCGGCACCAGGCCGGAATGATTCGCGTCGAGGGAAAACCGCAGCAACGCAGCCATCCGCTCCACCAATTGCTCGGCGCGTTTCGGATCTTCGGGAATCAACGACGAAATCGAGTTGAGCGTATTGAACAAAAAGTGGGGGTGAATGCGCGATTCCAGCGAAGCCAGTTGCGCTTCGGTGGCCAGTTTCAAGGCACGCTCGCGCTCCAGTTCCTTGGTCCGCAGCTGAAGGGTCGTCTCTTCTAGCCGGGCGCGAAAACTTTCATACATCGAGATGACGCCGCCAGCAAGCACCGTCAGAAAAATGGAGATCCTGAGGCTGCCCAGGAATTCGGCCCAGTACTGGTTCACAGGAGTCCAGCCGATGCCAATGAAAATTAGGCAGGCCAGCATACCTCCCACGAGTGCGGCTCCAAACGCTGTTATCGCTCGCAGCAGCCAGCGCGCCCAAACGCCGGATTTTTCGCTAGCGATCCAAACGCGCGGCATGGTCGCAAAAGCCAGCGAGCCGATGGAGTGAGCATAAATCAACGAATACCGGAAGCTGCCGAGCAGGTGATGCCAGGAGACGTTTCCTCCCAGAGCCAGCAGAAGGAACGGCGGAATGAGGGCGATGACGGTGTTTACGATCAGAACTCGCAGCAATAATTTCCTGGAACGCATCATCTCACCGCCCCAGAGCCTCATCTATTTTCCAGTATGGCAGCCGAGGCAGCCAGCCTGTGCCGGTGCGAGCGTCTTGGTTTCGAGCCAGGTTGCGGCCGACTTCGCGTACGGCGTGCCCGGCATCTCCTTCTGGATTCGCTCGAACCATTGCTGCGCCTTGTCCTGGTCGCCCAGACGGCTGTATCCGTCGGCCAGACCGATCATCAATTCACCGCGCGGATGCGTTCCCAGTTGGCTCAAATCCGGGCCTTGTAATTCGTACGCCTTCTCGAAATCCTGTACGCCGGTCTGAATGAGCTGGCGCGCCATTTCAGGTGGCGCATAGTGAGATGCCGTGAGTACTACCGCACCGCGCGGGATGACGACGCCGAGTGCATCCGGGGCGAGTGTGACGGCATCGCTCATTTCCTTCAGGCCACGCTGCCAAAGTTCCATACCCTTCTGCGAATCGCCTTTCTGAAAGGCCTGCCCAGCCCGGAAAAGCACGCCTGAGCCGTGCCAGACCAGAGCCTGGGCGTTCTTGGGATCGGCCGCGAGAGTATCTTCGCAAATCTTGATGCCCTTTTCGAGCGAGGCGGTGTCGCCCGCGAAACCGGCGAAGAAGTAGTTTCGGACCTGGTAGTCGAATCGCTCCTGGCTCATCAAAAAGCCGCTGGCGCCGATCAAAACAACCGCTGCAAACTTGAATTTCATGGGGCTCCTCTCTGAAGCAAGGCTACGCCGGATGCCGGCTCGCGGCGCTCAATTTCCGACGATTCGTCAATAGCCGGGATGAGCGGTAGCGAGCGTGCGATGGCCATCCTGCCATTCCAGATGCATGTCCCTGCTTACTTCTTCCAGCATCTCGGCGGTGGCCACCTTGCACGACTGCGCAAAGCAGGTGAGCAGCAGATTGTCGCAAATGGAGTTGATCAGGCGCGGGAGGCCCTGCGAGCGCTGGTGGATGCCGACCAGAATTTCGGGAGGCAAAACGGTTTGGTCCGGCATGCCTGCTTTTTCCAGGCGCGCCGCGATGTATTGCGCGGTTTCGGCCGCCGTAAGGGGCTCCAGGCGGCAACGCAATACGATCCGCTGTTTGAGCTGCCGCAGCTCGGGAGCTTCCAGTTTTCGATCCAGCTCGGTTTGGCCGGCCAGCACGATCTGGAGCAGCTTGCCGCGCCTGGTTTCCAGGTTTCCCAGCAGCCGCACTTCCTCCAGAACTTCGCCTGACAGACTATGAGCTTCGTCCAGGATCAGTGCGGTGGTTCGGCCTTGCGCCGATCGCTCGATCAGAAAAGAATTCAAGGCGAACAGGACTTCGGTCTTCGAGGAGCGGTCGCAAGTCAGGTCCAGATCGTAGGCCAGCATTTGAAAGAACTGATCCACGCTGAGGCGTGAGTTGAACAGAGAGGCGAACGCGATCTGGCGGGCATTCAGAAAATCGCGCAGGCATTCGAGCATGGTGGTTTTTCCCGTGCCCACCTCGCCGGTGAGGACGATGAAGCCTTTGCGCGCTTCGACTCCGTAGGTCAGGTTAGCCAGAACTTCTTCGTGCTGCGGACTGCGGAAAAAGAACGCGGGATCGGGGCTGAGGCTGAAAGGACACTCCGAGAATCCGAAAAAAGTGTTGTACATGGCAGGCGGGAAAGCGCGGAGTTGGCAGTCCGCCTCTTAGGCTGTGCTTGAGGGAATCTTAGCACGCCGCGCGGCATGCACGGCTCAAGCGCCGATGGTGAGATGCACGAAACCGGCCAGCGACGCCGGCTGGTTCGCGAGAAATATAATCTTGCGCGTCTTCGGAAACGGCAGCCCGGATTGAATCGCGCGCGCGTAGAAACCAACCTGGCTCAAAAGCTGGCGGTAGCTTTCGTCCTTGGTGTTGAGAAAGGCCGCCTTCGAGAGAAAGCCCGCGCCCCAGCCGAGCGGGAGCATGCAGCCGTAGTGTGCTTCTCGTATTTCGCGCAGCCGGGTTTCCAGCGCTTCGATGGTGGCCTTGAGCAGCGCCAGGCCGGTCCATTCGGCGTACTGCTTTTGCAGGCGCAATATTTGCTCGGTGTACCCGTTCACCAATTCGAAAATCGCCGGCGTATCCAAACGCTCGCGCTTGCGCAGCGCCTTGGCGATCTCGGGCTGCGCGAGAAAAGCGTTCTCGTGCCACTCGCCCTCAAATGTAGTCCCGGGGGCGGCCATTTCGGCGAAGGCCGGCGTGCTGTCGTCGGCGCGCTTGACGCTGCCGCGCGGGCTTTGCTTCCAACCCAGTTCGAATCTTGCGCCGCCGCGCGATTCGAGCGTGGCGACGCGCAGCAGGTACACCTTGAAAGCGCTGTGCGGAATGGTATTGGAATCGGAGACGGCGATCAGCTTCATGGAATCGGCGCCGCCGGAACCGAGCGCGGCCTCCTCGGCGGAACTCGCGGGACGTCGCGGCAGGCGGCCCTCGGAACTGGCACGCGCGGCCAGATCGGCGAGCACACGCTCCGGGAATTGTCCGTGCACGACACCCGTCCGCAGTGCGCCCTTGAGCGCGGTGGCAGGCAGGTACGGGCCGCTGGGGCCGGTGCTGAAAGTCGGAATAAACAGGTGCTCGGCGTGCGCCCTCTCCCAGTACGGTGTGCTGCTCGGATGCTCGAAGGGAATGCGGCGATCCGAATAATTCTGCGCGAATCCGCCCCAAGAGGCGAAATCCAGCTTCTCGGATTTCTTGAGCTGGCTCAGATAGCCGTCCAGGCGCGGGCCTTTGGCGAGCAGCCGAAAAATGCGGTGCTGATCGAGAACGTTGACGTGGTCTTTCCAGACCATATAGTCGATGGGCGAGAGCCGCTGGCCGTCGCCAACCAGCGTGGGGGTGAGGCAGGTGACGCGGTATTTCATGCAGCGGCCTTCCAGGGGATTGGCACCGCAACCGCGAATCCGGCGCGATACACCGGGTGCGGGAAATCAGCCGGAGCCAGGTCACGCGCCGCACCCTGTAATTTTGCACCGGCCAGCAGCACCGAACCTTCGGCGATCATCAGGGTGGGGCTTTTCGGCTCACCCCAGCGGGCGCTGCTTTCGATCCGGCCGCCGCGCGAGAGCGTGGAGTAGCTTCCGCGAGTCCAATCCACCGAATCGCGCGCCGAAGGGGTGAAGACCGATAACAGCCAGTAGGCTTGCTCCGCGGCTTCTTCGAGCGGATTGGCGGCGAGGGGCGACCAGGGTTCCCACTCGGGGTCCTCCGAGCGGCCCCAACCGCGCGAGCGTTCTCCGCCGAAGCCCGAATCGGCCAGCAGGCGGAACGCGCTTCGAACCGGCGCTTCCCATCGCTCGGCGGCCGCGGCGTCCGCGAACTCCACCATGGTCCACAGGCCCGCGCCACGCGCGAACTCCAGGCACGCGGTGGTGTGCGGCTCCACGACGCCCTGCTGCATGCGATCCACACCGGCGCTCGATCGCAGCGCGATCTTGAACGGCCCATGCGCGCCGTGCGAAATCAGGCACTCGCTCTCGCCGTCTACCGACCAGCGATCCTCATCGATCGCTTTCGCCGCCAGCAGCGATTCGACCACCGACATCGGAACGAAGCGCGCACCCTTGTAGCGAATCTTGGCCGATTCAGCGGGCGGCCACAGGCTGCGCGGCGGCACCACCAACAGCGTGCCGCCCTGAAACGGGAAGAATGAACTGAAGCGCACGGCCGGAGCATCTTCGGCCTGAGCGGTGGCCTGCAGCCAGTCCTCGATTCGATCGAGTTGCGACATGGCCGAGCACACCGCCGAGAAAACCGCGTCGCTATGGTAGATGAGACCCACGCGATCGCGCGCTCCCGAGTCGGGACCGAATCGCCAAGGTCCCATCGGACGAAAGCGCACCGCATAGCTCAAGCTGGAGCCAGCCTGGGACATGTCTATTGAGCGAGTTTCTCCGCGAAATCGGCGGAATTGGCAAGCGACTGCAAGCTAGCCAGATCGGCGCCCGCCAGCAGCTCCTGCTCGGCCGCGCCAGAAGCGTAGAAGCTGCGCCCGCGCCAGACCAGCTTCAAGCCGGACAGCGCCACGCGGCCATTCCCGCGCGAGCCGCCGCCTCCCAGGCTGTCGTCTTCGAGCAGCCGCAGGCCCTCCAGCAGCCGCGGAAACAGATCGCGATCTTCCAGGCAAAGCACGTCCAAGACCATGCGGAAATGGAACCGCGCGCCGGCCGGAACGCGCTCGAGCGTACGCGGATTGGCCTGTGAAGTGATGCGATCGATGGCGTTCTCGCTTTTCACTTCGGTCAGCTCGTCGTCCATGTTTTCGCGCATTTGCGATGTGATGCTGTCGGCAATCAGCGGCGCATCGTAGACGGTGAGGCGAGCCGGAGTGGCGGAGTTAGATTCCAACACTTCTCCAGACACGCGATCCATGCGGCCCGGACTGCGCCCGAAGATTAGGCAAATTTCGTCATCCGGCCGGTCGCTCTGGTGGATGCGGACTTCCTGGCCTTTGCGTTTGGAAAGATACACCAGCTCAGAAGGCACGGCGAGGCCGGAAGACTGCTCCAGCAGCGAGCGCACCTTGCCGCGTAGCGAGCTGCCCGGAATATATGGCAGACCGAACGCATCCTTGACGACGGGATTGTCGGCGCCACCAATTTCCAGAGAGCCTTTTCCGGCGCCGATGTGCAGCCCCGTGTGGCACGTCAGATCACCTTCGAGAATCAATTTTCCAACCAGCTTCAGTTCCGTTTGCGCTGTGTGAGAACTCATGTCAACCGTTTCTTGTTACTCGTTGTATGCGACGATCGCTTCGAACAAATCGCGGAAGCGCTCATAACCGCGGGCATCGTTTTTGCGGGTCACCTGCAGGAGCAGCTTCTCGAGCGAATCGAGGCTCCGCAGCGAATGGCGCGCGATGGTGTAAGCCAGGCGGGCGCGCAGCATGACGAACTGCTGCTGGCGCTCGCTCTCCGGAGCCCGCACGGCGCGGCGGACCGCGTTGTAAAGACGCCGCAACTGGCTCCTGGTGCCGGAATCCATATCGCGCATGCGGCTGACCACGCCGTGCGCCTGATTATCGAGGTAGAGCGGATCTGAGATTAGTTTTTCGAGATCGATTTCGGGAGGCCCTTCGAAGCGTCCGCGATCGCCGCCGCGCCGTTCGTCCCCTCGGCCGCCCTCGCGCCGCTCGCCGCCGTGTCCGGGCCGGCCCTCGCGGCCGCCGCGATCACCGCCTTCGCGGCGTCCACCTTCGCGTGGAGGACCACCCTCGCGCGGCCCACCTTCGCGTTTGCCGCCTTCTCGGGGGCCGCCTTCGCGCGGACTGGTTTCGCGAGGAGCGCCTTCGCGTGGGGCTTTTTCGCCAGCGCCCTCGCGGGGTGCGCCCTCACGGGGAGCGCCTTCGCCGCTCTTCGGTTCTTGCTGCTGTGGTGTCTCAGTCTCTGCCATTTCGATCCTTTCGGGCGCTCCCGTGGACGCCAGCACGCGCTCGGCGCCGTATCGGGCTACTGTCCCGGCCCCTCCGTCGACAATCTGGCCCATTCTAGCGCTACCCGGCCCGAGGGCCGCAACTTCAGGTTGGCGGGGTTCTTGCCTACCAGGTCGGCGATCAGGCTGGCGCGCGCTTTTTGAAAATCGCGCGAACGCGAGCTTCCCAGAATTCTATACAGGCGGCGGTGAAAACGCCAGGGACGTTCGGCGCGCTTGGCGCCGGGCGCGCGCCGCGTCTCGCGATAGATGCCGCACAAATCGCGGATGTACTGCGGCGCGATGCCGAACTCGCGCACCATTCCGGTCAGCTCGTCCTTCAATTCGGCGGCGTCGGAGAGCTGCTTCCATTCGAGCGTGCGTCCCAAAAGATAAAAGCAATCTTTGTCAGTCGATTTGGCGGCATTCAGCCGGTCCGCCGCGCGTTCATACACCGACACCAGCGCGGTGTCCAGCTCCGGTGCAAGCGCCAGCGCCATGCTGATGGTCTTTCCTTCGGCGCCGGGAAAATCCTTGAGATTTTCCTCGCTGAAGCGCTGGAAGAGCCGTTGCAGCTCGCGCGCCAAGCCGATCAATGCGTCCCAGGCGCCGTAGACGGCGAAATCGTCGCCACCCGTGTAGAGCAGATTCACTTTGCGCCAGAATTCCGGCAGCGAGCACAGCACTTCCACTTCGCCGGCGAAGAACTGCTTGTACAACACCGAGAGCTGCACGTGCTCTTCGATGCTTTGTAGGCGCCGCAGCCGGATGGCCAGGCTATCCACATCGCCGCGCAGCACTCCCCAGACCGGGCGGCCCTCGGCGCGCGATGCCAGCACGGCCGCACCGGCAGCATCGCGACCGTCGTCGGTAAGCGCAGTGTGGCGCGCCAGCGGAACCGCATCCGACGCAGTGCCAATGGCCCAGGAATGTTTACCCTCCGCAGCCTCGATGCGGGCCGGCGATTCGGGCGACCAGCCCACCGACGCAGCATCGCGCAATGCATCCGCCAGCTGGATGAAATAACCCGGATCGGGTTCTGGAAATGACGCGGTCGCATCCAGGCCGCCGGCCGCCAACGGCGTATGCTGCTTGCGGTCGAACTCTTCGTTCAAACGCTTGCGAACCACGGTCCAATCGCCGAGATTTTCGGTGATGGCCCAGACCAGTTCCAGCCGGCCGCCGCTCAACTCGAGCATGCCGGCGCGCGCGGCGTTCAAGAACTGGTCGGCCTGCGAGCGAACTTCTTCGGGCAGGACTACCAGAAACTGCTCGCCGCCGCTCGATCCCAGCAGCATTTTCGAGAGGCCCAGCTCGGCGATCAGCGCGCGCGGCAAAACTTCGCTCAGCAGGCTCACCCAGCGCAGCCGTCCGATGAACAGCGGCTCCGCGGGTTGGCCCGAGAGTAGGAACTCCTGGACTCCCAAGATCTTGCCCTGTAATAGGATCTGAACGGACATGCGACGTTTGGGCGAAAGCTCAAATGTACCACGCCCCCAGGGCGAATTTCGGTATTGGGTGCTTTGAAACGATGCGTCGCCTCAGCCCCGCCGGGATTCGACGATGTCATCTCTTAACAGCGTTTGTTACTCTGGTCGAAGGCGCCTGCGGCTGGCCGCGCCGCTCAAGCTCCGGGAGAAAATGGACACGAGTCCCGCATTGTCTGTCTCTGCTCAACCATCTTTGGCTGCCTGGAAATCCCGCATAAAACAGTGGTCCACCAGCGACATGGAGTCGCACGAAGAACGGGTTTTGCTGATCCTGACGCTGATCATCGGCGCGCTGGTGGGATTAGTGATTGCGGCCTTCATCTACGTAACCGAGAATCTTGCGGCGCGCATGTATCCTACCGGGGGCGGGTCCTGGCGCGTGCTGGTGATTCCCACGGCCGGAGCGCTGCTCACCGGCTACTTGCTCTCGCGATATTTTCCCAACGCGCGTGGCAGCGGGATTCCGCAGACTAAAGCGGCCTGTTCCTGCGGGACGGTTTCATCACGTTCCGGACGGTCTTCGGCAAGTTCTCATGCTCCTCAGTCTCGCTGGCAAGCGGGATCGCGCTGGGACGCGAAGGACCGTCGGTTCATATCGGAGCCGGGCTGGCATCGGTTCTGGGGCGGCGGGTGGGACTCAGCCCCAAACGCGTCCGCGATTTGATTCCGGTAGGCGCTGCCGCCGCACTCGCGGCCGCATTCAACACGCCCGTCGCCGCGGTCTTGTTCACTCTCGAAGAAGTGATGGGGGACTTGCACGCTCCCGTGCTCGGCTCCATCGTGCTGAGTTCCGCCACCGCCTGGATCGTACTGCACTTGCTACTCGGCGATGAACCTCTATTTCACGTGCCGTCGTATCAACTGGTCAGCCCGATCGAGTTCTTGAGCTACGCCGTGCTGGGGGTGGTGGGCGGGCTGGTGTCGGTGTGTTTCGTAAAGCTGCTGCTGTTCATCCGCAAGCGCTTCCTGGCGTTGCCGCGCAGCAGCCAATGGATCCAACCGGCCGCGGGCGGATTAGTGGTGGCGGTGATGGCATGGTTTGTTCCGGACGTTCTGGGCGTCGGCTACAGCCACGTCAGCGAAGCGTTGAATGGACAGATGGCGCTGAAGCTGATGGCCCTGCTGGTAGCGCTCAAGCTGGTGGCGACCGCAGCCTGCTACGGCACCGGAAACGCGGGCGGAATTTTCGGGCCTAGCCTTTTCATCGGCGCCATGATGGGCGGGGCGGTCGGCACGGTCGCGCACCAATTGCTGCCTGATTACACCGGCGGTGTGGGCGCCTACGCACTGGTGGGGATGGGCGCGGCGTTCGCCGGAATCGTGCGCGTGCCGCTGGCTTCGGTGATCATGATTTTCGAGATGACACGGGATTACACCATCATCGTGCCGCTCATGATCTCCAATCTCATCAGCTATTACATTTCCTACCGGCTGCAAAAGGAGCCGATTTACGAAGCGCTGCAGCACCAGGATGGCCTGCATCTGCCGCACGGAGCGCGAAGCCGGCAAGAGGTGCTGGTAGTCCGGGATGCCGTCACGGCGCCGGCTCACCTGTTATCCAAAGACGAT
The DNA here is from genome assembly GCA_963768095.1 of Terriglobia bacterium. Lineage (GTDB taxonomy): Bacteria > Acidobacteriota > Terriglobia > Bryobacterales > Bryobacteraceae > Palsa-89. The sequence continues at coordinate 771,091 of CAVYGT010000002.1, forward strand.
CTTTTCCAGACTGCCTTGACGATGTTGAGTCCGGAGCGGAACGCCTGGCCGGTCACGGAAGGGCAGCACCTGCTGGGGATGGCTTCGCTAGCCGAAGTTGAAACGGAAGTAGAAGCCGGGCACGGCTACGCACGGCTGGAGGAAATCGCGGCAGTGCAAATTCCGGATGAGCTGATGACAGCGCGCAATTTTCCTCACGTCCATCTGGATCATCCCCTGGATGTGGCGCTCAAACGAATGGCCGATAGCAAGATGAACGTGCTTCCGGTGGTCAGCCGCTCCGATGTCCGGGACCTGAAGGGAGTGGTGACGCTGAACGGCATCCTGCAAGCGTACGGCATCGGCGGCCAACGCGTGACCCCCGCGGCGCCGGGCCCGGAAGCCGGTCCGCCGCGACGTCTTGTACCCAGCGTCATTGCGGCCGCGCTGGCGCTGCTGATATTGATCGGATTCCTGAATTATTATTACCGCTCCGCCCGTGGCACCCGGGCCGAAAGTTACTACAAGAACGGCATGGCTCTGGCGCAGCAGGATCGCGACGCCGAGGCAGTGGAGCAACTCCGCAACGCGCTGTCGGTTTCGCCCGGCAGCGCCCGTTATCGCCTGGCTCTGGGCATGGAACTGGTGAAGATGGGCCGGGGGGACGAAGGCGCCGTTTACCTCCGGGAGTTGCTCAAAAATGACCCCACGAATCCAGAGGCCAATCTCGGTCTGGCGCGAATCGCAGCGGCCGGCGACCACACGGCGAATGCGGTCACGTACTACCATCGCGCGATTGACGCCAACTGGCCGGCCGGCCAGGAACAACACCGCATTCAGGCGCGTTTTGAATTGGCGGACTATTTAGCCAAGCAAGGCCTGAAAACCCAGGCTATCGCTGAACTACTGGCGACGCTGGAGCAGACTCGCGACAACACGACCAAGAAGCGGATCGGGCGGCTGCTGCTTCAATACGGCGCGCTGCGCCAGGCCGCCGACCTGTTTCGCGAGATCGCGCAATCGAGCCCTGCGGATGCGGATGCCTGGTCTGGCCTGGGAACAGCGGAGTTGGCACTGGAAGATTACACGGCAGCGCGCAACGCATTCCGGAACGCACTGCGCGTGGATCCTTTGGATGCGGCCTCGCGCAAACAGTTGGAGACTTCCGAACGCGTGCTGGCGCTCGATCCGGACGCGCGCGGCATTCGCGCGGCGGAGCGCTATCGCCGCAGCCAGGCTTTATTGCAGGGCGCGCTGCAGATGATCGATCAATGCGCGGCAGGAGGCGGCGATGCCCAACTGTCCGATCGAGCCCGAAAGGCGCTGGCGGCACACCCCAGAGCTGCACAAATGGACGATGCAACGGACGCGAATCTGACGCTGGCGACCGAACTGTGGAAGGAACGCCGGCAAGCGTGCCCGACCTATGCACCGGCCGATGAAGGCCTGGAGCGCGTGCTGGCACGCCTGTCGAGCGGCTGACAGACGGCATCCTCGACCGGTTGGTTCACGACGCTCGTCCGATCGAGATGCGTGGTGATTCTATGCGCAAGAGCCTGGCCAGTCCAGCGTATAGCGTCAGGCCTTATGGAGAATCACCCGGCCATCTTCGTTCTCGAAAAATGCCAGTCTGCCCGGCAAGCAGGAAACGATAGTGCCCGTCCCCATTCCAATCAGCGTATCCAACGCCCTCCGCGAGCTTCATCCACCGGCCATCGATGAAGTTTCCGAACACCCAGCAATCATCCGTGGCACCCATGCTTGTGAGCTTTGGCATTATAAAGCGGGTGTAATGCTGTGAGGGAACGACTCGTTCGACGTATTTACTCAGGAGGAAGTTTGACCTGGGGTGATGAAGCTCTCGATTGAAGATGGCTCGCTTTTTTGGATTGGCTAGTGCAGCCAAAAATCTCTCCCGTCGGTCAGAATGGATGAAGGATTCAACGAAGGCCCGCTCGTGCGGATTCATCGAATCCATTCTCACATTGCTTTTGGTTTTATGCCCGACACACTCCAGGGGCGGGGACAAGGGCTGAAAACACGGCTGAGAACTGGTGAGCGTGGCAACACACGCCCACCATAGATTTCACATGTCTGTCCTATTCTAGGCGGGCAACCTCGGCCGCCCGCCCGGCGTTCTAAAGGGCGCCGCTAATTGGCCTGCGTGATGTGCGCGCGGCGGTTCTTCTGCCAGCAATCTTCGTCGTGATCGGTGCAGACCGGCTTGTCCTTGCCGAAGCTGATCACGTTGAGCTGATCGCCGGGCACGCCCATGCTGGCCAGAAAGTCCTTGGCCTGCTTGGCGCGTGCGTCTCCGAGCGCCATGTTGTATTCTTCCGATCCGCGCTCGTCGCAATAACCTTCCACCGACAGCTTGAACTGCGGATACTGGCGAATAATGTCGCCCAGCGTCTGCGCGTCGGTTTTCAACGCGGCTTGAGCATCCGGCCGGATGGTGTGCTTGTCATAATCGAAATAGGCATCCTGGATGCGGTTCAACAGGTCCTGGATGCGGGCCCGGGTAGCTGCGTCCGGCATTCGGGACGGATTGTTCGACGCACTCTGGTAAGGGCTGGACGCGGAAGACCGCGATGCAGACGAGTTCGAACGGCTTTGGGGCGCGGTGGTGGCCACCGGCGCCGGCGTTTGCGGCGGCTTCGCGGCCACGTTCTTCTTGCACGCCACGAACGGAATGCACAGGGCAGTCAAGGCCGCGCAGGCCAGAAATCTTGATGTCATTCAACAACCTCCAATGGGTAGTGCACTTACAGAATAGCGGGGCCGGATGGGCAGAAAGAATCCCGTTGGTACTGTATTTCCCGGACCGGGAATCGCCTTATACAGGAAGGACGCGATACCGAGGGGAGGCGAGTGGATCTATCTTAAGAGTTGGACGTTCTGCCCGAACGGTTAAGTGTCTTCTGAAGCGCCGGGCAGGTTCATGAAGAGGGATGATGCGCCAGCGGCCCGGACTGATTCTCGTGCTGGGATTTGGCGGCTTGCTGCTTCTGATGGCGGCCGCCGAGATCGCCTCCCTCCTATTACTCAATACTCTGCGGCAGAATGACGCTCAGCTCCAGGCCCGATTCCTGGCTCGAAACCGCACGCTGGAACAGATCCGGGCCAACATCTATCTTTCCGGGACCTACGTAAGAGACTCCTTGCTGGCCCCCGAGGCAACCGGCGCACGGGCCCAACTGGCCGCCCTGGATACATTGCGCAAAGATATCGGGACGGCGCTCGAAAGTTATGCTCACTCGCTCGAGCCGGATGAGGCCGCGCCCTTCCAGGCGCTGCGCTCCGAGATCGAGGCCTATTGGAGGGTTCTGGATCGCACCTTTGCCTGGACCACCGACGAACGCAACAAATACCGCGATGCGTTTTTCTACCAGGAGTTGGTCCCGCGCCGGACCTCCATGCTTCAGATCGCCGACCGCATCGAGGCGCTGAACGAGGAAGCGCTCAAGCGCGGGGACGACAAGCTAGGGGCGGTGTTCGCGCGGCTGCAGCTGGGGCTGATGGCCATGATCGCCCTGACACTGCTGGGTGGCGCCGGCTTAGCGGGCCTCACCATCTTCCATATTCTTCGGCTGGAGGGCGAAGTGCAGCGCCGGCTGGAGGAGAGCGTGCTGGCCCAAGGCAGCCTGCAGGAGCTTTCCGCCAAGCTGGTGCGCGCCCAGGAAGAGGAGCGGCGGAGCCTTTCGCGCGAGCTGCATGACGAAGTGGGCCAATCGTTCTCGGCCGTGCTGATGGAAGCCGAGAATCTGCTCGACCTGGAGCCGGCCGCGCAAGTGCGCCAGCACCTGGAGGCGATCCGCGGCGTGGCCGAAAAGGGCATGAACGAGATTCGCAACATGGCGCTCTTGCTGCGCCCGTCCATGCTGGATGATTTCGGACTGGTGCCCGCGCTCGATTGGCAGGCCCGCGAGACCGCCAAGCGCACCGGAATGCGAGTCCAGGTGGCCAGCGAGGTAGCCGATGAGCTGCCTGAAGAGCACAAGACCTGCATCTATCGTGTGGTGCAGGAGGCCTTGAACAATTGCGCGCGGCATGCTCAGGCCAGCGCGGTGCAAGTTGACGTCCGGACCGAGTCCAACCAGATTATGCTCAGCGTTCAGGACGATGGCAGCGGTTTCGATACCGTGCGCGTCCGCGGCATGGGGCTGCTGGGCATGGAGGAGCGTGTCCGGCATCTGGGCGGCAGCTTCGAGATCGATTCCAAGCCGGGACGCGGGACGCTGCTGCAGGTACGCCTCCCCCTGACGGCATTGAACGGAAACGGAAAAAATGGAAAACGTCCGCATACTGCTGGCTGACGACCACAATATCCTGCGCGACGGCATGCGCCTGCTGCTCGAGCGCCAGCCGGGCTTCGCCGTGGTGGGGGAAGCCGGCGATGGCCGCGAAATCGTCGAGCTCGCGCGCGAGCATCGCCCCGACGTGGTGGTGATGGACATCGCCATGCCCAACATGAACGGCATCGAGGCCACACGGCGTATCGTCGAGAAACAGCCCGAAACCGGCGTGGTGATTCTGAGCATGCACTACGACGAAAGCTACGTGCTGCGGTCGCTCAAGGCCGGCGCGCGGGCTTACTTGCTGAAGGACGCTCTCAAGTCGGAACTGATTGCGGCCATCCGCGCGGTGGCCGAAGGACGGTCGTTCTTCAGCCCCAAGATCAGCCGGATTCTTCAGGAAGATTACGTCGAAGCCCTTGCCCGCAAGGACGCCGACGACAGTTATGAGCTGCTGACGGACCGCGAGCGCGAGATTCTGCAGCTGGTGGCGGAAGGCAAGACCAACAAGGAAATCGCCACCATCCTCAACGTCAGCCTTTATACCGTGGACACGCACCGCACGCACATCCTGCAAAAGCTGAACCTGCACAGCGTGCCGGAGCTGATCCTATACGCGGTGCGGAAGGGAATCATTTCGTAATCCGCGCCGTCGTACGGCCAGGCCCCCGATTAACACTGGAATCGTGTACACTAGAGTCGTGCGCAATGTTACTCTGAGCGCTGAAGAAGAACTCATCGATCGGGCCCGTCTCCGTGCGGCGCGCGAGAAGACCACCCTGAATGCCGCATTTCGCGAATGGCTCGCGAGATACGCGGGAACGGAAACCAGCAGTCAGGAGTATCGCGATCTGATGAAACGCTTGCGGCACGTCCGGCCCGGGAAGCATTTCTCGCGCGAAGAGCTCAATGCACGATGACCGCGAGCGCAGCAAGATTTTTCTTAGACACAAACGTTCTTATTTACAGTCTCGATATCGATTCCAAATCGAAACAGAAGCGCGCGGTTGATCTGATTGATGCCGCCTTAACGACGCATCGAGGAATCATCAGCTATCAAGTGGTGCAAGAATTTCTGAATGCCGCTATGCGAAAATTCGCAGTCGCGCTGCCGGTGGGTGAGGCCCGGATCTATTTAGAACGAGTCCTTATGCCGCTCTGTCAGGTTTTTCCCGACGCCCGCCTGTTTTCGCAGGCCTTGTCGATCTCGAGCGAGATGAGGATATCGTTCTATGACGGCCTCATTGTGAGTTCCGCCATGGCCGGCGATTGCCGAATCTTATGGACCGAGGACCTGCAACATGGGCGCCGAATCGGTGACCTCGAGATCCGGAATCCATTTCGTGCTTAAGCCCTACTCGTAGCGCAGCGCCTCAGTCGGATTCAATTGCGAAGCGCGATTGGCCGGCAACATCCCGAACACCACCCCCACAATCAACGAAACGCCGAACGCCACCGCGATCGACAAGGGAGAAATGGGAACGCGAATCTCGTAGTCGAAGAAGCTTTCCGAGAAAAATCCCGCGCTTAACGGTATCGCAATTCCCAGCAGAATTCCGAGCAGCCCGCCGCCCAAACTAATCACTATCGATTCGGTGAGGAATTGCTGCAGCACCGCGCGCCGGGACGCGCCCACCGCCATGCGCAGCCCGATTTCGCGCGTGCGCTCGGTCACCGTCACCAGCATGATGTTCATAATCCCCAATCCGGAAATGATCAGGGCAATGGCCGACACCATGATCAGGACAATGGTTAGCACCAGCGCGATGCGCTGCGCCGCTTCGAGCAGCCCGGCCAGGTTCTGCACGTCATAGCGCGCGCCCGCCCGGTGCCGGCTCTCGATGATCTGCTTGATGGAGGCCGTCAGCGCGGGCACGTCGAAAGCGCGCCGCGCCTGCACGTACATTGGATCGATGCGCTCCACGCGCGTGAATAACTTGATTACCGTGAGCGGCATCAGCACCGTCTCGTCGGTGATTTCCGAGATCCCAAACGTGCTGGTGCGCTCCTTGAATGTTCCGATTACGATGAACTGCAATCCATACAGCTTGAGCTTCTGTCCTATGGCTGCTTGCGGGCCGCCATACAGCCGCACCGCGAGCTTTTCGGTCAACAGCGCGACATGTTGGCGCTGCCGCACATCGCTCTCATCCAGAAAACGGCCGGATAGCAGCAGCATGTTCCGCACTACCGCGTATTGCTCGTCGGACCCGATGACCGAGACATCCTGCTCTTTGCCGTTAATCAGCAGGCGGCCGTAGTTGGTCATCACTCCGGTGGCGGCCACGATGCGATTGCCTAACTGATTGCGCACCGCCTGCACATCGGCCAGCTTGATGAAATCCGCATCCACCTGCGTGGACGTGTTGGTTCCGGCCGAGTACTGCGCGTAGATGAGGTTCGAGCCAACTCCCCGAATCTGGTCCAGGATGTACTCGCGGCTGGAGATCGAGATGGTGACCACCAGGATCACCGAGGCGGTGCCGATTACCAACCCCAGCGCCGTGAGAAAAGTGCGGAATTTGTTGGCCTGCAGGGATTGCAAGCTGAACCGGAGCGCTTCGCCAAAGTACATTTCAGTTGGACCGCAGGCTCGCCTGCGCCGATTTCAGTATCGCTCAGACCGGCGGCGCCAGGTCTTCCGCCCTATACCCCGGAGGCCTGTTTGAGCAGCTTCTCGGCCTGCTCGCGCGGAGGGTCGTCCGGCGTAAGATCGCTTCGGAGATACTTGTTCAGCAGCTCCCTGGCCTTGTCCAGATTTCGCCTTTGCTCAATGTAAACGCGCGCACGCGCGAAGCTTACATCCGGGTTATTGGGCGCCAGCCGCTCGGCGTGATCAAACGTTGCCTCGCTCTCCTGAATACGTCCATGCTTAGCCAGATACCTCGCCAGGTCGATCACCCGCCCCACCTGGCGGGGAGCCAGTTGCATGGCGCGGCGCAGTTGCTCCTCGGCGGTCTCGAACTGCTTGCGCTTGTCGGCCAGTTGAGCTTCCGCAAAATGGCCCTCAGCCTCGTTGTGAGCAGCGATGCGCTGGGCCACTTGCTCCGCCTTTTCATACCCGCCGCCCAGGAATCCGGGAGCCTGCAGATAGTAATCGAACAGATCGTTGAGCGCTTCGCCATTGTTTGGGTCGAGCGCGACAGCCTTCTCGAAATACTGGCGCGCCTTGGACGCGTACATCGGAGCCGTCAGCGGGCTCGCGGTCTCGGCCCGGCGCCCGAACGCGCGGCCCAGCCAATGCGCGTATTCCGAATTGCCGGGCTCTAGAGCCAGGGCTTTTTCGAAGGCGTCCGTGGCCTTCCGAAACTCGGCCAGCATGAAGTAATCCCGGCCTTCCAGACAATAGACCGCGCCATTGGGCGCCGCAACAGCTTTCAGCGCCGCCAGCGATTCCCGGTAATCGGTTTTCTGATAAAGCTCTTCGGCGCGCTCAAGACTGGATTGCCCAAACAACCCAACTGCCGCCAGGAGAATTAAACTCAATCCCCGCATCAGTCTGTCCCCGACAACTTCTTGACTTTCAGTTATTGTAACCTAGTCCAGTGTAGTCTGGACTTGTACTTTTTGGATGCTTCTCCCGCCGGTTCGGGTACAAGCGGAAAAGTACAGCCTGCCGCCCTCTGGCGTGGCAAGGTGCGGGCCGAGCGTAGTATGCTGAGATTGAAGACCCAAAACTCCTGGGGAGGATTTTTGCCATGCTAGCCAAGTCGCGCTGGTTGCTTTCGTTAGGATTTTTCAGCTTGCTCTTTACGGGCTCCGCCTGGGCACAGATCACCGCCGTCGAAGGCCAAGTGACAGGCGCGGACGGAAAACCAGTCTCAAACGCGCAGATTCTGATCGTGCGCGAGGATATGAAGGGCACCTACAAAGGCGCCAAGACCGACAAGAAGGGCCACTACATTTACAATGGCCTTCCCAAGGGAAAATACACCATCAGCGTGCTCGTCGACGGCGCCGAGAGGGCCAAGCAGGAGCATGTCCCGACGGCGTTAGGCGATCCGACTCCGGTCAACTTCGATCTGAAGGCCTCGGGTGAGACGGCCGCTAATGCCGCCGAAAACGCAGACCGCAGCATGACCAAGGAAGAGCGCGAGGCCAACGAGAAGCGCAGCAAGTCCAACGCCGAGGCCATCGCCAAGAACAAGGCGTTGAACGATTCTTTCAACGCGGGTAAAGAAGCGCTGACCGCCAAGAATTGGGATGCCGCCATCGACGCCTTCCAAAAGGGCACCCAGATCGATCCCAATCAGCACGTCATCTGGGCCAACCTGGCGGACGCCTACATCGGCCAGGCAACTGCCAAAACCGGCGCGGACCAGCAGGCCGCGCTCGACAAAGGCCTGGACGCTTACCAAAAAGCCATCGCACTGAAAGCCGACGATCCCGCGTATCACAACAACTATGCGCTGGCGCTGGCACGCGCCAAGAAATTCGATGATGCGCAGGCAGAGCTGAATAAAGCGGCAGCGCTCGATCCACCCAACGCCGGAAAATACTATTACAACCTAGGCGCGTTGCTGGTGAACAGCGGCCAGATGCCGGCGTCGGAAGCAGCCTTCAAGAAAGCCATCGAAGTCAATCCGGACTACGCCGACGCTCAATTCCAATACGCCACGGCGCTGTCGGCAAGATTGACTACCGGCGCGGATGGCAAAGTAACCGCCCCCCCCGGCATGCAGGAAGCGCTAGAGAAGTACCTGTCGTTGGCGCCCACTGGCCAGTATGCCGATGCGGCCAAGGGCATGCTGCAAATGATCGGGGCCAAGATTCAGACGAATTACACCAATCCGAACGCGAAGCCGCCGTCCAAAAAGAAGTAATCGCATCGCAACCTTAGCGGACCTTTCCCGGCGGGTCCAGCACGTGCGCTTCGTCGAGCAGGCGTTTGGCGTCCTCTGTTTTGCCCTCGGCGCTGAGTTGCTTGGCGCGCAGCTGCAATGCCCTAGCCAGTGCTTGTTTCGGTAGGGGATCGCCCGGAGCAGCTTCCATTACCGCTCGATAATCCCGGATGGCTTCCTCCGGCTTTCCGCTCTCAACCAGCGCATTAGCACGATTCAGACGAGCGCCGGAATAGCCTGGATTGATTTCGAGCGCGCGCCGGTATTGCTCCAGAGCTTCGGCCGACCGTCCCGTTCCCGCCAGCGCCAATCCCAGCATGTTGTGCGCATCTGCTCGATCCGGCCGGACGCGCGCCGCCGTTCGCAGCGCCGTCACCGCGCCCACCGCATTCAGCCGCGACAGCATCACGACGCCCAGGTTAAAATTGGCCTCGAAATCCAGAGGGTTCCGCTCCAGGCGATGCCGCATTACAGCCTCCTCCAGTTCGCGCCGCCGGTCTCCAGCGCCGCGCGGCAACAGCTCCAACCACAGGTGCGCCATCTCGTCGGTGGACTGGTCGCCCGCGCTCACGCGCTGGGGAGGTTGATTCGGGTTGCGCGCGTTCGCCGCCGAATTGTCGTACTGATAGCGCATCGAAATGACTGTGTCCTTAGGCAGGAACACGGGCTGGCGGTAATAATAAACTGCCTGCCAGTTGGGATCCCAATCGGGAATCAGGATCAGCCACGTCCGCCCGCCGCCGGGCAGCGTGGCGTAAGCTTCCAGCCGTTTCCCCAGATAGTGCGCATGCGGGTAAATGGCGAGCAAATCCACATCCATCGGCAGCCGAAACTGGTCGGAAACAGTAAAATGCGCCGCGCCGGCCGGGATGTCCAGAGCCTGGTCGTCTTCTAATTCCACCAGCAGCGGAAACTTGCTCTGCGGTTTATCGGTGAAGTACAGGCCGACGGAAGGGCGTAGCTCTTCGGCCTTACCGGACGGATGCACGTGCGTGTTCAGGACCAGTTGATTGCCCGGGTCCAACCGCCAGGCGAAGCCGTCCGGCTCCAGGTGCGGCGCGCTGCCCGGTTTCCAGAAAAGAAAATTGCCGTCGGGCGTGAATGGGCTGCGAAACAAAGTGAGGTCCATTCCCGGAAAGCCGCCGCCATGTCCAGTAAGCGAGCCCATGTGGTCGACCAAGAGGTTGGCGTGATGCACCAGATTGCGATTGCCGGGACGGATCTCAATCGCGCGCACGTAGCGCGTGGCAGAGACGGCGGGGTTGAATACGAAGTTCCAATAGACGTCGGGACCGGATGCCGGCGCGTGAAACGCAGCCTGCGCTTCCAGCACCAAATCAGGCGGCCCGAGCTGCCAGCCCTCGGTGAACGCAGGAGGCGCGGGTGTTTCGCCGGCCCCCTCCGGAGCGCCCTGGCTCACCCAGGTGGCGATGGCCCGGATCTGCTCATCTCTGAGTCTCCGCTCACCCTGAAAATCCCCGTAGCTGTGCTCTGGAAGCCAAGGCGGCATGTAGCGGCTGCGCGTGACCTTGACGATATCGCGGGCGTGCTTTTTCACGTCCTGGTAACTGAGCAACGGGAACGGGCCGGCTTCCCCCGGCCGGTGGCACGGCGCGCAGTTCGCATAAACGATGGGAGCGATGTCGCGCGCAAACGTCAGCTCCTGCGCCCGCGCGGGCGCCATCCACAGAACCCAAGCGGCACACGCCGTCGCTTGCCAGATGGAGACTTGGGAGGGCAAACGCATAGGGCACGCTAATCTTCATGATTCCATTTTTCGCGCTCGATGACGGATCCGTATGAGATCATCAAAAAGTGCGGATCGCGGGGATCGTCTGGGTTGCGTTCTCGATACCAGCCCTGCTCGCGCAAAACGCGATTCCCGACTGGTGCCGCGCCCTTCCCCGCCCGCAATACAAAACGCTCCAGCGCGTGCCGGTCTCGAGCGGCTGGTTCGAAGTTTACCGCGTCGTACCGGGCGTCTTCGCCGTCTATGAGCCGCACCAATCGGAAGAGACCATCGGTTACCTGATCCTCGGCCAGAAGCAGGCGCTGCTGTTCGACACCGGCATGGGCATCGGCGACCTCAAGGGTGTAACCGCGGAGCTGACGAAGTTGCCCATTGTCGTGCTGAACTCGCATACTCACGTTGACCATGTAGGCGGCAATTGGCAGTTCGACACGATTTTAGGCATGGACACGGATTTTACGCGCCGCAACGCACGCGGCTCGCGCGAGGCAGCACAACACGAAATCGCGTCGGGCGAGATTTGCGGCGATTTGCCCAAAGGTTTTGACCGGAAGGCCTACGCCACGCGGCCATGGAAGATCACCGCGTTCAAGCACGATGGCGATCATATCGACCTGGGTGGCCGATCGCTGGAGATCATCGCCACGCCCGGACACACGCCGGACGCCATCTGTCTTCTGGACCGGAGTGCCGGCCTGCTGTTTACCGGCGATACTTACTATCCCGGGCCCATTTACCTCTTTAGTTCGGAAACCGATCTCGACGCGTATGGCGCTTCCATCCAGCGTCTTGCTGTTCTGGCGCCGCAAATCAAGATGGTCCTCGGCGCGCACAACGCTCCAGTCGCTCCGCCGTCGGTGCTCGCTCGCTTGGCGTCTGCGTTCGAAGCTGTACGTTCCGGCAAGATCGCACCGGCTTCGGCGTCAACCGGCAAAGTCACATACAAAGTGGGGGACATCTCCTTCCTCATGTCGTCCACTGCTCCAGCGACGGTCCGTCGATAAATTCGGCCGCCGGATTTCCGCTATCCTAGCCATCAGTGAACAGGAGAAACGTGGTCGTCTTCGGCAGCCGGGGCCAGCTCGGTGTGGAACTGGTGCGCGAGTTCACCGAGCGGGGCTACGTCGTCTCGGGTTTCGACCGGTCCAGCGTGGACATCGGAGACGCCGCTCAGATCGAGCAGACGCTGGCACGGGCCGACCCGGCGCTGGTCTTGAACGCCGCGGCCTACAACCAGGTGGACGTCGCCGAAAACGAACCGGTGCCCGCATACATCGCCAACGGGCTGGCAGTCCGCAATCTGGCCATGGCCTGCCGGCAACTGGACGCGCGCTTGGTGCACTTTTCCACCGATTACGTTTTCGACGGCACCGCCGGCCGCGCCTACACCGAGCAGGATGAGCCGCACCCGCTGGGCGCCTACGCGGTTTCCAAACTGGCCGGCGAACTGTATGCGCGCGCGTATCTGGAGCGCCCGCTGGTGATTCGCACCTGCGGCGTATTCGGCCCTGGCGGACTCAAAACCGCCCGCGGCAACTTCATCGAAACCATGCTGCGCCAGGCCGCGGCCAAGCGGCCGATCCGCGTCGTGCAGGATCACGTGGCCTCACCCACCTACTCGCCGCTGCTGGCAGCGCGCGCCGCCGATCTGGTGGAAGGCGGGCAGCATGGCCTGTTTCACATCGGTGGCGGAACGGCCATTTCCTGGTTCGATTTCGCGGCCATGATCTTTCGCGTGGCAGGCCTGAAGCCGGAATTGCAGCCCACCAGCGAAAAGGAGTACCGCACCGCGGCCCGGCGGCCAAAATATTCGGTGCTCTCGAACTCCAAAATGGAGAGCTGCGGTATCGCGCCCATGCCGCCGCTGGAGAAGGCGGTGGAACTGTACATGCAGGCCCGCGGAAGCTATTTCGAAAAGAAGTGAGAACGTAATAGCGCTTCTCGGGAGCCTTCGTTCGGCACTCAAGATTCTGGCTCGCAGCCGTGCACGCTTTATGAGGCAACATAAACCCCGAGCTATCAGTAGGCTGCCCTGGCGAAGGCCGCCTACGAGCTGCCCTCTCAGCGTGGCCAATCAGCATCCGTGCCGCCCGACCGAGCCGCTAAAATAAGATCAGTGCTGATCTCCATCAACTCTCAGCCTCCGCGCCCGGCCTGGCTGCGCGCTCCGGGCCCGGCCGGCGACAATTATCACGAGTTGAAGCGCCTGGTCACCGATCTCAATCTCCACACCGTCTGCGAAAGCGCGGCCTGCCCCAACGTCGGTGAATGCTGGAATCGCCGCACTGCCACCTTCATGATTCTGGGCAACGTCTGCACGCGGCGCTGCGGTTTCTGCGCGGTGCAGAAAGGCGCGCCGCTCGCGGTCGATTACGACGAGCCCCGCCGCGTCGCCGAAGCCTGCGCCACTCTCGGCCTGCGCTACGCCGTCATCACCAGCGTCAATCGCGACGACCGCAAGGACGGCGGCGCCGAGCTGTTCGCCCTCACCATTCGGGCCATTCGCGAACGCATCCCCGGTTGCAAGGTCGAGGTCCTGGTACCCGACTTCCAGGGCTCGCACGATGCCATGGAAATTGTCATGAACGAGCATCCGGATGTGTTGAACCACAATATCGAGACCGTGCCGCGCCTCTATCGCCAGGTACGCCTCGGCGCCCGCTACGAGCGCTCGCTCGACATGCTGGCCTTCGCCCATCGCGTGCGGCCGTTCGTTCCCACCAAGTCCGGTCTCATGCTCGGCCTGGGCGAAAACTTGAGCGAAGTGGAGCAGGTGATGCGCGATCTGCGCGCGCACTCGGTGGAGATCCTCACGCTCGGCCAATACCTGCGGCCCTCCCAGCGCCATCTGCCCATCATCCGCTACGTCCCGCAGCACGAGTTCGACGAGCTCAAGCGGCTCGGCTATGAGATAGGATTCGCGCACGTCGAGTCCGGACCGCTGGTCCGCAGCTCCTACCACGCGAGCGACGCGGTCTGAAATGACAGAATTTCGCGAAGTTTATCCACGCGTCCTGAAGCTCGAGCTGCCGTTGCCGTTCGAGCTCGAATCGGTCAACATCTACCTGGTCGCGCTCGAGGACGGCTACCTGCTGATCGATTGCGGCATGGAAACCGATCCCGCCTTCGAAACGCTGCAAGCCGCCATGACGGCGCGCGGCATCGCCTGGACCGAGATCCGCCGCATCTTCCTTACGCACATGCATCCCGACCACATGGGTATGTCGCTGCGGCTGCTGCGGCTCACGGGGGCCAAGCTGGCGATGCACGTAGCCGAGGCGGAGCATCTGAGCATGATCGCCGGCGCCGAGCGGCGTTTCCCTTGGATCGACATCGCCTACGCGCAAGCCGGCGTCCCCAAGAAGCTCGAAGAAACCATGCACGCCCACTTCGTCGAGGTGCGCAAGAACTTCCATACTCTCGCACCCGACGTTCTGTACTCGGGCGGCGAAGAGATCCCCACGGCGATCGGCCCGCTGGAAGTGCTGTGGACTTCCGGTCATTCGCCGGGTCACGCCTGTCTGTACTCGCGCGAGCGCAAGCTCCTGTTCTCGGGCGATCAGATTCTCGAAAACATCACGCCCAACATCGCCTGGCATCCCGGCCGCGACATGCTGGGCGAGTTCCTGGAATCGCTGCGCCGGCTGGCCGACCTGGAGGTCGATCTAATCCTGCCCGCGCACGGCGAGCCTTTCTCCGGCCATCGCGCCTGGATCGAGCAGACCATCCAGCATCACCGCGAGCGCTGCGACGAGATTTTAGGCTTGATCGAAAAGTCACCGCGCACGGCGCACTCGCTGGTGGGAGAAATGTGGCGCAAGAAGCTGTCGCCGATCAATCATCATTTCGCGGTGTTCGAAGTGCTGGCCCACCTGGAGCACATGCAGCGCCAGGGCCGCGTGCGGAATCGCGAAGAAAACGGCGCGCTGGCCTGGCACGCCTGATTGGGGAACGCGTAGGCATTACGCCAACAGCGCCTATTCGAATTTCCTGCACGGCGCTTAGGGCTGTAGGTCGTTATGAAACCGCCGAAGTTCGGCGCGGGTAGCTGCAAATTCGGCGAGGATCACCTCTTTGATTTCTGTGATCTTCCGATTGCTATACAAGGCTCCCAAGACGACTGCGATTGCGGTTATGAAAAACGGCCCGTTCTCCGTCAATACTGCACTCAGTCTAAGACCCATGCTACACATCCAACGCGGTTACGGTGGTTAGGTGCCCCCCGGCTGCCGTGAATTGCGCAAGGATTTTATTCGCGGCCGCCTCATCGAGGGCCTTAACGGCGTCCGTCACCAATTCCACGCGCTTGCCGGTCTTCAGCAGGCCGAAGGCGCACAGACGCACGCAGATCTCGGTCACTACGCCATACACGACGTAGCGGTCCGCATTCAGTTCAGCCAGCAGCGGCGCCAGATACGGGTTGCTGAAACAGTTGAGTTCCTTTTTTTCTAGGATGAGCTGCTGCGCGCCTTCAACGCCTGACGGAAGAGTCGAGCGTTTTTCACGCAGAAGAATCTGCGGCTTCTGCTGGCCGGTTGTTCCCGCCACGCAATGGTGCGGATAGACTTTGAACTCGGGATCGTCTTCTGAGTGCGTGCACATGGTGGAGATCACCAGCGGCGAGCGGCGATTCAAATCCGCCACTGCCGGCAGGATTTTCTCGGCTCCGGGCACGTACAATGCTCCGGCCGGGTACAGGAAATCAATCTGCGTGTCGATGTCGAAGAATACCGTTTTCATTCTGCACTTTCTCGTACAGGTTCAGCAGAGCCGGGCTGTATTCGACGCGATACTGCTGGTCGGTGTCGAACAGGCTGCGGATGGCGGTGGGCAGCTTCTTGATGGATTCGGAAGCGTAGCGGCGCACGTCGGCGAGAGTGGGCAGGGGAGCGACCAGCTTGCCCGCGAGCATCACCGGCCGCAAGAGCGCGCGCGCCTCGGGCTCGCCGGGGCCGCAGCCCAGGCATTCCCAGTTGCACGCCACCACGTCATGGCCCGCGAATCGGAACACCTGCTTGGCGCCCGGCAGCGTGTGTTTGTCCTCGCTGAATTTAGCGGTGAAGCGGCCATCCAGCTCCACCAGCTTGTAAACCACACCGAGATTCGGCGAATCGGTGGATGTAGCCAGGTCGGTTCCGACGCCAAACGCGTCAATGGGCGCGCCCGCGGCCGCGTACTCGAGAATCTTGTACTCGTTCAGATCGCTGGTGGCCATGATTTTTGCGTCTGCGAGGCCGGCCGCGTCCAGGATTTTGCGAACCTCGCGCGAAAGCTCCACCAGGTTGCCGCTGTCCAAGCGCACGCCCCACAGCGGGCGCCCCAGCTTGGCCGCCAGGCGTGCGCCTTCCACGGTGTCATAGGTGTCGATGAGATAGACGGTCGCGTCGCCCAGCAGATTCTGGAGGTGCTCGAAGGCCTGGCGTTCTGTCTCGAAGGCTTGAATCCAGGAATGCGCCGCAGTTCCAAAAACAGGGATGCCGTAGCGGAACCCGGTTTCGGTGTTGCTGGTTCCCACGCAGCCGCCGATGTAGGACGCGCGGCCAGCCAGCACACCGGCTTCCGGCGAATGCGCGCGGCGCGTGCCGAAGTCCACCACCTCGCGCCCACCGGCCACTTCCGCGATGCGCGACGCCTTGGTTGCGATCAGCGACTGGAAGCCGATCATGGCCAGCAAGTAGGTCTCGGCGATCTGCGCTTCCAGCAGTGGCGCGCGCACGGTGAGGAACGGCTCGCCCTCGAAAATCGGCGTGCCTTCCTGCATCGCGAAAACGTCGCCGGTGAAATGCAGGTCGCGCAGGGCTTCGAAAAAGGCGGGCGAAACCCGCCGGAACTGCGGCAGCGAGCGAAGATAGCCGACTTCTTCTTCCGTGAACCGGAGATTAGTCAGATACTCGACGACCTGCTCCAGGCCGGCCGAGAGCACGTAGTTGCGATAGCGCGGTAGATGGCGGAAGAATAACTCGAAGCTTGCGATCTGCCGCGCTTTACCGGCTTCGAAATAACCGGCCGCCATCGTGAGCTGGTAGAGGTCGGTTAGGAGGCCGGTCATGTGCGCAGGTCAAAGCCCGCTTATTTTTTCCCAGGCGGTGCCGGCGCCGGCTTCACGTCCGAGGCCGCCTTGGAGAGATCGTCCACGGCCTTGGAGTCCAAGCCGTAGAGCGCGGGCTCGTTCTCGCGCTGTGCGATGTAATCATTGCCCTGCTTAGAGATTAATACTTTCTCCACGCGCTTGCCATCGCTCCAGGTCACGGTGATGTCGGTAGAGGGTGTGCCGGGGTGGCCTGAGTCGATGAACTTGGTGGCTGCGAGGTCGCGCACTTTGTCGATGAAGGACTGCACGCTGATAGCGTCCATTCTCTTGCCGTTGGAGGACCAGTCGTCGCCCGATTTGGTGAAGGAGTAAGTCTTGCCTGCGTCGTGCATCTCGACTTTGCTCGGATCGTTGAATCCGAAGTCGAAAAGCTTTTTCTGCCGGAAATCGTCCAATCCTTTGTCGACGCCGGTGCCGAGTTCGGAGGGCACTTTGTAAACTCCGGCGATTACACTGGACTTGGCGTAGTAATCGTCTTTGTTCTTCCTGATCTCGATCTGCTGGGTTCCCGATGGATCGGTGAACTTTACGGTAGCTACGGGCGTTCCAGATGCGAACGCCGACATTGCTTTCTTGGCGTCCTCCTCTGGAACCGCAGGGTCCATCTTGACGTCCCTGAGCTTCCGGATCAGCTCGTCCACTTGCGAGCCATCGGCGCGCAGCGGCTTGGGCTTGACGATCTGCCACTGATCTTTGTCGCGCCCGAACTCTTCGGTCTGTTTCTTGGCGGTCAACTCCACGCGGCTGAGCTTGTCCTGATCGAAGGTCAGCAGCCGCTTGTCGCGCAGATCGTTGAAGGTTTTGTTCAGGCCGCTCTTGACGAAACTGGCGACCGTGAAAACGCGTGGGTCGCCCTGCAAGGAGGCGTACGAGCCGCTGTTGGTGGGCGTATCGTCGCCGATCAGAAAATCGCTGACCTTGCCGCCCTTACTGGTGATGTCGACCTCCAGCGAAGGATCGTTGAAGCCGTAGGTCTTCGGGTCGGACATCTTGTCTTCGACCACGCGGTCGGAGGTGATATTAGCGGCCGAGGTCACCAATTGGTTGACGGCTTCCTGATCGGCCGGATATTCCGGACTGATCATCTGCCACTTCCCGGCGCTGGTCCGTTGGAGAACCGTTCCAGCGCCGCCCTTGGCCTTGACGGAAATCTTGGTGATCTCGCCGTCGGGGAGAGAGAGAATTTTCGGGGCAGCGTCGCTGGGTGGTTTGGCGGCTTTGGCCGCTTCCTGCTTGTTCGAGAAATACAGCCCGACTGCGAGCGCCACCAGCACCACCGCCGCGGCCAGCAAACTACGTAAGCGCATTTCTTCTTGGCCTCCCGCGCCTAACGCCTCTTTGCCCAGACCATGACGCCGCCGATAATCACGATCAGCGGCAGCAGGAACTGGCTAACGCTGCGCACCATCAGGAACTGCGCGCGCGTGAGGTTGATGCGGCGGTCTTCCTGGTCTTTGGGACGGATCGAAATCAGATCTTCGTCCGAGGAGAGCCAGTTCATCATGTTCAGCGCCAGGTCGAGATTGCCATTGAACCGCAGGAAGGAATTGGAGGCCCAGCGGGAATCTCCGACCACGATGAATCGCCCCTGGCTGTTCGGCTTGCCGGTGTCGTAGGTGGCGGCCGCCGCCAGCGTGAACGGCCCCTTTTTGTCTTTGTTGGGATCGATGCGGATTTCCGCGGACGCCAGGTTGGTAGTCGCAAAGCTGTTGGCAGAAGTACCAAACAGCTTACTCACCGAGGTGTGATTTTCGTTCTTGATATCGAGCGAGCGCGAGATGGGAAAGCCGGTTGCCTTACCGGCCAAATCGCTCACAATCGGGTGCGATTCGTATGTGGTGACCAGCGGCACGGTGGCGTCGAGACCCACCAGTTGGGACAGCGGGTTTTCATCCAGCAGCAGATCTTTGTCGGCGGTAACGCCCCAAGAGGCCAGCAGATCGGTGAGCGCTTTATTGTCGCTGATCTCTTTGCGCCCGATTTTCAGCGGAGGATCGAGCATGAACAGCGCGCGTCCGCCGCCTTCGACGTACTTCTTGATGGCGTCCACTTCGGGCTGGACGTAATCGCCGGAAGGTCCGGCAACCACCAGGACGGTGCAGTCGGAAGGTACTTCGGCCTTTTCGAGCAGGTTGAGGGTCTTGACCTGATAGTTATCCTTCTGCACGGCAGCCTGGAAATCCGAAAGGCCGTCGGCTTGGGTGTCGTCCACGCGATGCTCGCCGCTGCCGGTGACAATGTACACGTTGCGCGCGCCGCCTTTGAGCGCGCGAATCATGGCGCCGGTTATGCCTTCTTCATCGAAGGTCTTGGCCTCTTCTTTCTTGGCGCCCAGCTCGATCACGGCCGCGCCGGCGCGCGAGACATTGGCGGCGCGCGCCAACTGCGGTTGCTTGAGCACGTCGACGTACTGTACATGCACTTTGGGGGACAGATTGGCGTAGCGGTCCAGCAGGTCCTTGCCCGCCTGCATGCCGCTGGGCTGGTCGAAATACTGGATGGTCACGTCCTGCTTCAGGTCGCCGACCACCTTCTTGGTCTGATCGGAAAGCGAGAACCGCTTGTTGGCGGTTGCGTCATAAGACTTGTTGTAGCGGTTCGCTAGATAGTTCGCGACCACTACCACGGTCAGGATCACCAGGACATAGATGGTGACGTACGCGGCGTACTTGGTTTGTCTAGCTTTGAGCCATTCAGTATTCATTTACGACCTCCAGCGCAGCGATTCCATGGAGCGCGACGTGAAGAACAGCCCCAGGAAGATCACTGACACGTAGAAAATAGCGTCCTTCGTGTCGAGGATGCCTTTGGAGAAGGAATCAAAATGCGTGATCACGGAAAGATACGCGAGCACCTTCGCCCAGGTTGCGGTTTCATAACCGGCCACCCACTCCAAAACCCATAGCAGCAGCAAGACGCCGAAGGTAGCGGCGCCGGCGATGATTTGATTTTTGGTCAGCGTTGAAATAAACGTGCCGATCGCCAGCAACCCTCCCGCTTGCAGCAGCAGGCCGAGATAACCGATCGCCAGCGGCTTCCAATCCGGATTGCCGTAGCGGAACAGGAACGCGAAGTTGATGGCGGTGAAGGCCAGTAGCGCCGCGTACAGGATGACCGCGGCGAACCATTTCCCGAGGATCACTTCCATGTCGCGGATGGGCGACGTGGCCAGCAGCTCGATGGTTCCGGTGCGCTTCTCTTCGGCAAACAACCGCATGGTGATCATGGGGATGAAGAACAAGCCGATCACGCTAACGTTGGAGAGCAGCGGCCGGATGACGTATTCGTTCACGCTCATGGGGAACGCCTGGCCGCGCATCTGCGCTTCCAGCCCCACCATGTTGAAATAGCCCACCGAGTTCCAATAGAAGAACCCGAAGATGATCGCAAACATGGTGAGCAGTAGATAGGCGACGGGCGAGACGAAATAGCCGTGCAGCTCCTTGCGGCAAATGATCCAAATATTTCTCATTTAGTTTCTCCTTGGGCGACCACTTCTTCGGCCGGCGGCTCGGCAGCGGGCACAGTGGCCTCCGTACCGGTCAATTGCAGGAAGATTTCTTCCAGGCTCATGGCGGACGGCCGAAGCTCGTTCAGGTTCCAGCCGGATTCCACCACCGCGCGGGCCAGGTCGCCGCGAATGAAGCGATCCTTCAGGCTTTCCACTTCAAAGATCGATCGATTTTGACGTGTTTCTTTGAAGGCCACGCGGCTGACGCCGGCCACGGTCTCCAGGCGATGCTGGATGACGGATGAATCGAGATCGCCGCTTCGGCCTTCCACTTCCAGCACGATAGACTCGACGCCGCGCGCGCGATTCTGCAAATTCTGCACCGAGTCGGTGGCAACCAGCTTGCCCTTGTTGATGATGATGACCCGCTCGCAAGTCTGCTCCACTTCGGGCAGGATGTGGGTGCTCAGGATGATGGTGTGATCGCCCGCCAGGCTGCGAATCAGCTCGCGGGTTTCATTGATCTGTTTGGGGTCGAGGCCGGCGGTAGGCTCGTCGAGAATCAGGACTTCGGGGTTGTGGATGATGGCCTGCGCGAGTCCCACGCGCTGCCGGTAGCCCTTGGAAAGCTTGCCCAGCAGTTTGTTCGAGACTTCGGCAACGGCGCAGCGCTCGGAAACCTCCGCCACGCGCGTGGCCAGCGCCGATCCTGACAACCCCTTTAACTTGCCGACGAAAGTCAAGTATTCGCGCGTTTCCATCTCCGGATACAGCGGGGGCGTTTCCGGAAGATAGCCGATGCGCTTCTTCACCTCGAGTGGCTTCTCCAACACGTCGAAGCCGGCCACGGTGGCGCTGCCTTCGCTGGGCGGGAGAAAACAGGTCAGAATACGCATGGTCGTGGTTTTCCCGGCGCCGTTGGGGCCGAGAAAGCCGACGATCTGTCCCTTCTGCACTTCAAACGAGATATGGTCGACCGCGACAGTGCGGGCGTATCTCTTCGTCAGACCGTTAACGGTAATCATAGATGGGCTCGGAGAAACTGCGAAGACTGGCCGGAAGCGCCTCCGGAGAGGCTCGCTCCGATCAGGCTGCTCGAATCACATGATAAAAACATCTGAACTTCAATGTCAATTTGGCGGGTGGCCCCAAATCCATTATTCCGCACCGGCAAATCCCATGATTTGCATGCCCGCATCCACGAAGAGAACGTTGCCGGTGACGCCGCGTCCCAGGTCGCTGGCCAGGAAAACAGCGGTGTCGGCGACTTCTCCCGGATCGGTATTACGCCGAAGGGGAGCTAATTGGGCCGCACCTTCCAGCATTTTGGAGAAACCGCGAATGCCGCGCGCGGAAGCAGTTCTCACCGCTCCGGCGGATATGGCATTCACACGTATGTTGGACGGCCCCAGGTCGCTTGCCAGGTACCGCATAGTCGCTTCCAGAGCGGCTTTGGCCACTCCCATGACGTTGTAATTTTCCACCACGCGGGTCGACCCCAGATAGGTTAACGTGATGATACTTCCGCCGCCTTGATCCTTGGGCGCCATCACGGGCGCGGTGGCGCGGGCGTTGATATAAGCGATGAGGAGGCCCATCATTGCGGCGTTGACCAACGTCGGAACTCCGATCGCCAGATAGAGTTGCTCGTTCGTCCTGAGACCAGACGTAGCCATTGTAACGTGTTCGCGGAGCTGAGCGGTTATTCGGTAGTGCGCTAAATAACTTTTAGCGCACTACCGGTTATTCTAGGAAGCTGCTTGAGTGTGATATCAAGGCGGTTCTCTCGCCTCCAAATCCTTCGGAATCTCTTCGGCTGGGTCGCCGTTGTACTAGTACGAAGTGGAAGGGGCTTCCGAAAAGAGGCCTGCAACAAAAGGCGCGCTCAGATGTATAATCAAACACCTCGCCGATTTTGAATTGAGTTTATATGCGCGACTTTCCGAGGATGACCGAGGCAACGACAGCTGCTGCCGCGACTAAGGCAGCGCCCGGGGAGACGGTGGTCCGCTATTGGGATAGGATCGCGGCCATGTATGCAGAAACGCGCCCGCCGCTGCGTCCTTCGGCCGAGGACATTCGTTTCTTCGAGCGGACGGTCGCCGCATACGCCTTGCGACATCCCTTGGAAACACACCAAGCGCTGCTGCTAGGTGTAACGCCAGATATCGCCGCGATGTCCTGGCCCTCCTCGATCTCGCTTCTAGGAATCGATCAGTCCAGCGAGATGGTTAAGAGTGTGTGGCCGGGCGATGTTCCAGGCGAGCGCTGGGCAGTAAACGGAAACTGGCTATCGCTGCCGAAGCGACCGTCTTCCTGTGACATCGTAATTGGCGACGGATCGATGAACTGTCTGAGGTACCCGGACGACCAACGTTACTTCGCAAGAAGCGTTCTCAACGCGCTGAAGCCCGATGGAATTTTTATCCTGCGATGCTTTACGCAGCCCGAGCAGCAAGAGCCGCCCGATCAAGTTCTCGAAGAGGCGATGCGCGGGGAAATTCCGACTTTCACACAGTTCAGGTTTCGCCTGATGATGGCCATGCAACCCAGCACCGGGGAAGGCATAGCGGTGAATGCCGTCTATCGATTCTGGATTAATCACCGGGCCGAGGAATCATTATTGCTCTCGCGCACCGGCTGGCCGAAGAGCGACATCGATTACATCGAACTTTACCGGGACGGTGCCGCAGTACACGTCTTCCCTACTTTGGCTGAGTGCCGCGCAACGCTTTCCGAATTTTTCGATGAAATCTCAGTTTCGTTTCCCTCCTACTATGCTGGAGATCGCTGTCCTCGTTTGGTGCTGAGACCACGGCGGAGCGGCGGGTGAAAAGGGAGTCCCTAACCTCCCTGCAACAGAGCATGGTGCTCGCGTCGATGCGAGCCCCACGGTCCGGCGCCTACTTGATCCAGGAGGTCTGCGAAACGATCGAGCTCTTAGATATCGATCGCTTGCAGCACGCCTGGCAGAATATGGCGGCGCGTCACGAGGCATTGCGCACCAGCGTGGAGACCGATTCCAGAGGCAACCTTTGGCAGCAGGTGAATGAGACTTCCCAGATCCCCTGGCAAGAGCTGGCTTGGAATGGCGTTCCTACTGAAGAAGCACCCTCGAAGTTGGATGGCTGGCTGCGAACCGATCGGGAGCGTGGCTTCGACTTTCGTTCGGGCGTGCCGGCGCGCGTCACCTTGATACGTTGGGCTGATTCTTGCACGCTGGTCTGGACCATACACCACGTGCTCGTCGACGCCCGCTCGTATCTCATCGTCTGGAGAGAGTGGCTCGCACTTTACGAAGCGCTTTCTCGGGGACAAGATCTTAGCCTGCCCGAACCAGGGTCATTTTCGGACCATCTCGGCTGGCTGCAAGCACAGGACTGGAACGCCGCGCAGGCGTATTGGCGGCACAATCTGGAGGGTCTTCAAGAAACCACCGGCTATGTGGTCGATCGCATCCCGCGCCCTTCGTCCGGCGGAGACGAGGTGACGGGACATGAACGGCTGTTCCTGCCGAAAGATCTGACGCACGCGCTGGAAGGGTTCGCGCAGCAGCACAGCATCACCGTCAACACGCTGGTTCTGGCCGCCTGGTCTCTCCTTCTGAGCCGGTACAGCGGGCGGCGGGAAGTGGTCTTCGGGGTTACGCGCGCCTGTAGGGGGACGAGCACGCCGAACGCCGCCAGCACGGTCGGCCCATTTGTGAATACTCTTCCGTTCCGCACTCCGGTGCCGCTGGATGCATCGTTGCTGTCGTGGCTGGCGAAGATTCGCGCCCGGTGGACAGCGATGCGAGATTATGAACACGCCCCGCTCGACAAGATACGGCAATGGAGCGGGCTTCCACCCGGTCAGCCGCTTTTCGATACAGTATTGCACTTCGAGCGGGAACCGGTTGGAGAGTCCATGCGGAAACTCGGCGGCGCCTGGGCCGATCGCAACGTCACACGCGTGCAACGCACTGATATTGCGTTGACGCTAGCGGTCTATGGCAGCCCGGTTCTTACGCTCAACCTTGTTTACGACGCGCGGTGGTTCGGCCGCCAGACAGTGGTGGCCATGACGGGACACGTGAAAACACTGCTGGAGAGCTTCCTGGCGCTGCCGGGCAGCCGTCTTTCAACTTTGAAAATGCTGACTCCCGGCGAGGAGCGCCAGCGCCTGCGGAGCACGCGCACTCCGGTTGAGTTTGAGGGATGCGCGCATGGTCTGTTCGAGCGCCAGGCCCGCCGAACTCCCGAAAAAACCGCTCTCGAATCGCCCGGCGGGTCGCTCTCTTACCGCAATCTGAATGAACAGGCCAACCGGCTTGCAAGACTCTTGCAGCAAAGAGGCGTGCGGCCTGAAGAACGAGTCGCGATTCTTTTGGGTCCTTCGCCCGAGGCGATTATCGCGATCTTAGCCGTGCTCAAAGCCGGCGGCGTATTTGTTCCTCTCGAACCGGATCAGCCGCCAGAACGGCTGGCGCAGATGTTGGAGTGCGCCGGGCCTAAGTTGGTTATCTCGCAAGACGCAAACCTGGTGTCCGGGGCAAGCGAAGTGGCCTGCTGGGAGCAATTGCAAGACGAAATGGCGAGCCAACCCAGTACTGACCCTCCCCAGCTCGCCGGGCCTGAAAACGCAGCCTATGCCATCTTCACCTCCGGATCCACGGGGAAACCGAAGGGCGTGGTGGTGACCCACCGGTCACTGGTGAACTATTTGCTGGCAGCACGGCAAATTTTCGGGTACACGGAAGCGGACCGAAGATTGCAATTCGCTTCCGTGGGAGCCGATCTTTTCGTTGCCCAGGTCTTCTGTTCTCTATCGTGGGGTGCAGTGTTGGTTTTCGGCCTCTCGCGGCAGGGAACTTCCGCGGGAGACTTCCTTCGATTTCTACACAAGGCACGGATTACGATCACCGGCATTCCCAGCAGCTGGTGGGCGGAACTAGTCGCGGCTCTCTCGGACGGGCGCCACACGTTGCCGGACTCGCTGCGCGCTTTAGTGGCCGGCATGGAGCGCGTCGATCCGGTGGTCTTCCAGGCCTGGAAGCGACTGGCCGGAACAAACATTCGCTGGTTCAACGCGTATGGACCCACAGAAACGACCTGTGCGGCCACGGTCTACGAAGCGGGCACCTCGGCGTGGGAGAGCGAGTCCGCCATGCCCATTGGAGTTCCCGTCGCGAATGCTGTGGCCTATGTTTTGGACGAGGGCATGATGCCGCTTCCGGTTGGAGTTGTAGGGGAGCTCTTCATCGGGGGAGTGGGGGTGGCGCGCGGGTACTTGAACTCGCCTGAGCTGACCGCGGAGCGATTTCTCCCGGATCCGTTCGATGGAAACGGCCGGATGTATCGAACCGGGGACTTAGCGTATTTCTTGCCCGACGGCAACCTCGTATTCGTGGGGCGAAAAGACCGTCAGGTTAAGATTCGGGGCTACCGCATCGAGTTGGAGGAGATCGAAGCTGCGCTGGCGCGGCACCCAGCGGTTCAGCAATGCGCGGTGATTGTCGAGAGCCAGGGCCGGAAAGCTCGATTAGCGGCGTATCTCACAGCGCGAGGAGAAGCGCCCGGCAAGGACGATCTGCTGGCGCACCTTTCCAGATATCTGCCCGAGCACATGTTGCCTACGGCGTTCGTTGCACTACCGGTAATGCCGCTCACTCCGAGCGGTAAACTCGACCGGCAGGCGCTGGCCGGCTGCTCCGCGGACGGCCCGGATTCTGAACAGCCGTTCTCAGAGCCGGTGGGGCCGATTGAGACGCGTTTGGCGGCGATGTGGGGCGAGCTATTCGGGATTCCTCCAGTGGGGAGCAGCGACAATTTCTTCGAGCTGGGTGGCGACAGCCTGATGGCGACGCGGCTCATTACATGGATTCATCAGGAATTTGAAAAGGAGCTGGATCTGGCTGTTCTCCTGCGGGCGCCGACCATTTCGCGACTTGCGGTCACCATCGCACAAGCTGAAACCGTGCCCCAGGAAGCGGAAGCCGTTGTCATTCCGATACAACCCCAGGGTAATGGTCTGCCTCTATTCATGATCGATCCAGGGTTCGAGGGGGCCAGGCTAGCGAGACATCTTGGGCCGGATCGACCGCTCATTGGGGTTCCGATTCCACGTTCCACGGTTCCCGCGGTGGTGCGTTCAATCGACCAACTGGCGGCCGAGTGCGCCCGGGCCATGCGCGCTTTTCGGCCGCAGGGGCCCTATGCGCTGGTCGGTTGGTGCGCGGCCGGAGTCATCGCGCTCGAAGTTGCTCGTCAGCTTGAACGAGAGGGTAGCGAAATCGCTTTCGTGGCCATGATAGACGTGCGGAACCTGTTTCCGCCGCCGCTGAGCGCCCCGCATCTGGCCTTGGTCCGTTTATGGCGGCGTGTCCGGCGGCTAAGCTTCGCCGTGCGACGCTGGCCCGGCGGCCAATGGAACCGTATCCGCAGCTCGTTTGTCTCCAACGCCCCGCCAGAGTTGCCTGAGACAGCTCAGGCTCTGCTTCGCCATCGACCGTTGCCTTGGTCCGGACGAATGGTGCACATTTGGGCGTCCGCTGGGCCGCATGGCCGGTACTTCGATGCTAGCTTCGCGTGGAGCCACCTTGCGCCGGCAGGTTTTGTGTTTCACGAAGTGCCTGGCGATCACCTGACAATTCTCCAGGAACCTCGCGCCGGCCAAGTTGCCAACCTGCTGGCGAACGAGCTCGACCGCGCACAGGGCGATGGGCGCGGTTCGTGGTACATCGCCCCTGCTCTGGTCGCGGGCCCGGCAATGGCGACCGGGCACGCACCAGAGAGCCGTAAGTAACGAGCACGATCGCGAGCGCTTATACTTCTAGGCGCCAATGAGTTTGGGCCATGAAGTTTCAACGTAACGGATGGGAGAATTGCGTCTCGGCGCCCTACCAGGCCGCGTCGTTGAGCAACATCGGAACGCCGATGGCTAATAGCAGGCCTAGCTTTCGTGATCGGCAGCCCAGCGGGGACACTTTTTCCCCCGGACCGGCGAACCAATTTGGCGGACGGCTCCAAATCCACTATCCCGCGCCGGTGAATCCCATGATTTGCATGCCCGCATCCACGAAGAGAACGTTGCCGGTGACGCCGCGTCCCAGGTCACTGGCCAGGAAAACGGCGGCATCGGCGACCTCTCCCGGATCGGTATTGCGCCGGAGCGGAGCCAATTGGGCCGCACCTTCCAGCATTTTGGAGAAACCGCGAATGCCGCGCGCGGAAGCAGTTTTCACCGCTCCGGCGGAAATGGCATTCACACGTATGTTGGACGGCCCGAGGTCGCTTGCCAGGTACCGCATAGTCGCTTCCAGAGCGGCTTTGGCCACTCCCATGACGTTGTAGTTTTCCACCACCCGGGTCGATCCCAGATAGGTTAACGTCAGGATACTGCCGCCGCCCTGATCTTTGGGCGCCATGACGGGCGCGGTGGCCCGAGCGACGGCTACCAGCGAATAAGCGCTGACATCCTGAGCCAGTGCGAAGCCGGCGCGCGAGGTTTCGACGAAGGGCCGGCTCAGGTCTTCCCGGTTGGCGAAGGCAATGCTGTGGACGACGGCGTTCAAGACCGTTCCCTGGCCGCGCAGGGCTTCGGTTAACTGGGCCAGTTGGTCGTCCTGAGTCACGTCGCAGGCCAGCGTTTGATGGGCTTTTAGCTCGGCCGCCAGTTCTTCGACGGTCTGCTTCTGTCGGTCGCCCTGATAAGTCAGAATGAGCTTGGCGCCTTCGCGCGTGAAGGCCTGCGCGATTGCGTAGGCCAGGCTCCAGCGATTGGCGACGCCCAGAATCAGGGCAGTCTTGCCCTCCAGCAGGTGGGGCATGAATTCTTATTGTAGCGGATAAGAGAAAGTGGCTTAGGGAGTTGCGGTAAGAGCCTGAATTCAGAATGCTTCCTCCGTAGATGCGCACTCGGGGCACGCCGAGCGCTCGTGATGTATCGCTCTCGGATAGAGCGCTCGTGCGCAATCTGCACGGCCAGCGGGCCTCAGGCCGTGGACTTTCATCGTCTGCTCTCTCTGGAAACGCTGATCGATTGACTCGCCGAGTTGCAGAGGCTCGCGCTTGTATTTCGTGCTCCTATTGCATCCGCCGCTGCCATCGAAGGGGCTTTGGAGTTCAACATGCGGCCCGCCGCTGGGCAGTTCATGCTAAGCTACACTGACACCGGCATCGTAGGTTACTGATTTAAGCGAGGGCTGCCTTCTAAAAGCGTGAGAACTTTTCCGAAAATTTCGTGGAGCTTGTTGGTAGCCGCCGCGGCCGGCTTCAGCCAGACGCAAACGGTGCCAACGTTTGCGGCGGCAGGCGTGGTGAACGCCGCCAATTACAAAGCCGGGCCGGTAGTTCCCGGCGAGATTGTAGATATCTTCGGCGATGGCTTGGGCCCGGCGACTCTTGCCCCATTGCAACTGACTGCGAGTGGACTAATCAGCAATTCGCTGGCTGGCACACAGGTTTTGTTTGATGGGACGCCAGCGCCTTTGCTCTTTGTTCAGCAAAAACAGATTGCGGCCGTTGTTCCCTACGCAACTGCCGGCAAGAGCACGACCCAAGTGAAAGTGATCACCACGGCGGGTTCTTCCGTTCCGGTTGCTCTTCAAATCGGCAGTACGTCTCCGGGCCTTTTCACATATGATGCTTCCGGAAAGGGTCTTGCCGCAGCCCTCAACCAGGATGGAGTGACGGTGAACTCGGCGCAGAACCCTGCGGTGGCTGGGACGATCGTGGCCCTTTTCGGCACGGGCGAGGGGGCGACGATTCCGAAGGGAGTAGATGGCCAAATTATAGGAAGCCTCCCTCTTCCTTTTCCAGGTTTTCCGGTCGGCGTGACTATCGGTGGATTACCGACTAACGTGGTCTATGCCGGTTCCGCGCCTGGATTAGTAGCCGGAGTTTTCCAAATCGACGTACAGATTCCCTATGGGGTAACACCGGGCAATGCCGTGCCGCTGGTGGTGAGCATTGGTTCACACGACACCGGAACGGCTGTAAATCTGGCGGTGAGTGCTCCGACCACGGAAACGACATCCCAGCTCGGGATGAAATTCGAGCCCAATTTGAGCGACAGCCTGATTGCAGAGCTGACAGACTCGTTAGGTCCGGCGCTCAACATATTTGGGAATCGCGGTGCCGATGGAACACCGGTCAACTTAACGTCCCTCGACGTTTACGACAGCCAGAAGCAGAAGACAACATTTCAACTGGACTCGCAAGGGCGTCCCTCGGTAGTGCAGGCGGGAAACGGTACGGTTTTGCTGTTTAATTGGACGAACGCAACGCACGCTGTGGTGACAGCGACCTCACCGGACGGCGCCGTGTCAGCGAATACTCAGATAGATCTTTCTGGGACGAGCAATTCGGCGAGAGAGCAGGCGCGACATATCGTTCGGTCCGGCGGCAAACCGGAAGCCATTTTTCCGCCGAACACGACTCCCGTTCAGGTAAATGTAACCCGGTGCGGAAAGCCAACCGACGACGCATTGGTCAGCATCAAAGTCACACCAACCGGGCCATTCTCACCTCAACCATTATTTGGGCCAGATGTGATGATAGGGCAGACTGCTGAACAGGCTTGTCAGTGCAATCTTGCTACCCCGACTCCCGGCGTATATTACGTTCCGATTCCAGTACCTGACCCCGATGCGGGCAATAAGGCTCTACAGCGTTGTAACACCTTCTTAAACGCCGCAGACCAAGGCCGGCAAGTGATCTGTAGCAGTTCATTGAATTGGGGGGTTCTGTGCTCGTCTCTAGCAGGATCCCTGCTGCCCACGCCGTTATTTGAAGCCGCCCCTGGCGTGCTGGCGGGATGCGCCGAGATCGGTGTTTCCACGAAGCTAGCTTGCTCACTATACAACGCGTCGACAGTGGCATTTCCGGGCTACGCGCAGGCCGTGGGCGCGGCCTTCTGTCAGGACGTAAAGTATTTTGTGGATCGGTCTGCTGCTGCCGATGCACAAGAAACACTTTTACTGGTACCCCATGCGGTGTACGGCGATCACGTAGGTGAAGCTGATCCTGTGTCGGCTCCTGGCGCAGGTCCATTTCCGTCGTTCAGCATCAAAATTGATGATGATTGCGTGGACCACATCAAGATTAGTCCCGCCTCGCCTTCGGTCACGGTAGGAGGCTCCGTACAGCTCACTGCGCAAGCGCTGGATGAACATGATAGCCCCGTCAGCATCCCGGTGAACTATCTTTGGACCTCCAGCGATTCGGCTTTAGCCACGGTGGACGAAAACTCGGGAAACGTAAACGGTATTGCCGCAGGGACGGCCACCATCCAGGTGCAAGAAACGAACAGCACGAAAACGGCTTCGGCTGATATTACCGTCAATTCGGGGTTTACGGCGTATTTCCCAATTGTCCCTGCCGCTCCTGTGATAACTGTAAGCAGCACCGGGACTCCGGGGCCCGACTGCCCCTACAATAATGCTCCCTCACCTTCTACCGGACAAACGCCAGTGACTGGGCCGGGCGGATACGCTAGGATGGCTCTTTCTTCTGGGCAAGCTCTCGCGGACCTGTTCACTTGTTCCAATTGCGACGATCCGGCAAAGATCAAGTGGAAATTGGAAACTGCAGGCTCGACAACTGTACCGAATGCTAGTGGCTCTACCGTTTTTAGCTTCCAAGCGGGCGGTGGCTAGTTAGTGGAATCAGCCGTATCGACTGAGACGGGTACTGGTACCAGCAATGTCACGCATACTGTAACTACTACGACAAGTACCTACAGCATGCTCGCAGGCGTACAGAACATTTCGCTTAGCCAACTCACTGAATCAACAGGACCGACTCCGTGTGCCATTTTCAGCGGGATGGAGACGGGTGGTGGGACGTTCACGTGGGCCATCCAGAAAGTGAACGTCGATTCCGGGACGCCGTAGCATCGGAGTTCCGCAGAGGGTCGAGTGCTTGCAATGAGCAACGCCAGAACTTAGGCGGGGGCGGAAGCGAGTTCAGGGCTTAAACCAGGAAAGGCATGTTCTTGCCCGGCCGCAGCCTGACGGAATCGTGTGGCTCTTGGTTGGGAACGGCGGAATCGGCAAGCCGCTTACTTGAACGTCACACGGGTTAGCCGCCGAGGGATGGCTAGACCGTTTAGCGCTCTTCCAGATGCTTGAGCCGTGCGTCGAGAACACCTTCGACGCGGTACAATTCGGACCGCCAGAGATCACGCATATCGTCGAATCTCCGGTCGATTGTATCGAAGCGTTTGTCTACAGCTTCGAACCTGCGATCTACCGCGCCGAACTTTGCATTGATATAAGCGATGAGGAGGCCCATCATCGCGGCGTTGAGCAACGTCGGAATCCCGATCGCCAGATAAAGTTGCTCGTTAGTCATGAGAGCTGCTTGCTTCGCTATTGTAGCGTGCCGGCGGAGTGGGGCGTTTATTTCCCAGAATCCTTTTTCGTCTAGTGCTGGCGACGCCGATGAAGCTATTCATGCCGCAGCGCGATCATTGGGTCTACGCGAACGGTGCGGCGAGCGGGGATGTAGCAGGCCACGAGTGCGGTGAAAGCGATCACAGCGGCAACCACGGCGAACGTGGGTGGGTCGGTAGCGCTCACTGAGAAAAGCTGATTCGCCAGCAATCGCATCAGTCCCAACGAAGCCAAGATGCCAATGAGGATGCCCCTAGCGGCGATCCGTGCTCCCTGGGCAATCACCATTCGCACTACCTCGCGCGCGTCGGCGCCCAGCGCCATGCGAATCCCGATCTCGTGCGTGCGCTGCGCGGCGGAGTAGGAAATCACGCCATAAACTCCAATGGCAGCCAACAGAAGCGCCAGCGTGCTGAACAGCGCGAGCAGGATCAGTGTGGTGCGTTGGGTAGAAACGGAATTGCGCACCAGTTGGCTCATGGTCGTAACGCCGTTGACGGGTTGGTCCTTGTCGACGGAGGCGACCGCGATGCGAATCGCGGAGGTCAGCGCCGCCGGATCGTTCCGGGACTTCACGAGCAAGTTCATGTGGCTCGCGACGGATTGCCTTACAGGCACGTACACTTCGAGGCGCGCAGGATTCGAGAGGCCGTACATTTTCGTGTCCGCGGCGACCCCCACGATGGTTCTCCATTTTGGCGCAACGTTAGCCGAAAAGCGGCCAAACATTATCCGTTTACCGATGGGATTCTGGTTGTGGAAGAAGCGCTCGGCTAGCATGGCATTGATGATCGCGACCAGTGGGGCGCTCTCATGGTCCGCATCCGTAAAAGCACGGCCGCGCAGGAGCGGAACGCCAAGCGTTCTCACATACCCGGGGCTGACAATATGGATATCCGGATGCGGAAAACTGCCGGGCTTGGGAAGCGCCATGCCTTCGATCGTGACGTCGGTCCGGGAATGCTCGTCCGCCAGCGGAACGCCGGTACCCAGCGCGGCCGCCTCCACCCCGGGTAGCGGGCGAACTCGCTCCAGGACCTGCTGCCAGAAATTCAGAATGGCGGCGGGTTTCTCATACTGAGCGGTGCGTAGACCCAACTCCATCGTGAGCACACGATCGGGCTGAAATCCAGGATCCACCGCCACCAATCGATACAAACTCTTCATCATCAGCCCGGCGCCAATCAGGAGAACCAGCGCCAGGGAAATCTCCGCCATGACGAGAATACCGCGCCAGCGGTTCTGCCCCCGGGTGAGGGTAACGTTTCTCCCGCTTTCTTTCAGCTCGGACTGGACATCGGCTTTGGCGGAGTGCAGAGCGGGACTCAATCCAAAGACAAAGGCGGATAGGATTACCAGGCCGGCGGCGAAGAGGAGCACTACGCCGTTCAAGCTTACGTTGGAAGCCGCCTGGGTATCCGAGGGAATCAGCCGCACGATTCCCTGAATTCCGCCGGCTGCCAGCGCCAAACCCAACACACCGCCGGAAAAAGCAAGCAGGAAGCTCTCTACCAGCAGTTGACTGACAATCCGTCCGCGGCCCGCGCCCATGGCCAGGCGCACAGCTATTTCCTTAGCGCGGCTCGTGCTGCGCATAAGAAACAAGTTCGCAACGTTACAGCAGGCGATCAGCAGCACAAACACCACCGCGCCAAAAAGGACCAGAATCGCTGGCCGTAGGTTGCCGGCGAATGCATCGCGAATCGGTTGCAGGGCGACGCCAAACTGGTCGTTGGAGGCGGGATAGGTCTGCGCCAGGCGAGCCGCGATGGATTGCATTTCCGCGCGCGCCTGGTCGAAGGTCCTGCCTGCGGCCAGACGGCCGATCACCACCGAATCGCCACGCTCGGATCTGTCCGTCGCTTCGGGGTTGTTGGCCGCCCAGACGTCGATCGGCTCGATCACGTCCGTTTTTTCTGTAGAGACAAAATCCGCAGGCAGCACGCCGATGATCGTAAAAGCGCGGTCATTCAAAGTGATGCTGCGGCCGATGGCGTTGTGATCGCCACCGAAATGAGATTGCCAAAGCTGATAACTCAACAAGACCACCGGCTGTGTGCCGGGTTTTTCCTCGGATGCATCGAAATCACGCCCCAGCAGCGGACGCACGCCCAGCATCGCAAGAAAGTTGGGCGAAACGGCACGGCCACTGACAACTTCCGGCTGATCGATGCCGGCCAGATTGAACTCCTCGTCATGCACGGCCGCCATCTGGGAAAATGCGTGGCTCTGCGCACGCCAGTCTAAGAAATTCGGATAGGAAACGCTGACCAGGCCGACCTTCGGCGTGGTCTCGTTGAGGACGACCAGAGCCGCGGGATCTTTGTACGGCAGCGGGCGCAACAAGACAGCGTAAACGACCGAGAAGATCGCGGTGGTCGCGCCGATGCCCAGTGCCAGCGTGATCATCGCGACGGACGTGAAGCCTGGAGACTGGCGCAGAGTTCGGAGCCCGTAGCGCAGGTCGCGCAAAAAAGTTTCGAGCAGGTTAATTCCCCGCGCGTCGCGGCACTCCTCTTTCACCTGAGCCAGTCCTCCAAACTCCATGTGGACGCGCCGTTCGGCTTGGTCGCGCGTGAGACCCGAGTCCAGGTATTTCAGAACCTGGCGTTCCAGGTGAAAACGCAGCTCCTCGTCCAATTCTCGGTCGGCCGCTTTGGCGCGGAAGAGGGCGCGGAGCCGGAAAAGCAGATCGGTGAGCATGACAGGCCAACCTAAGCGGTACCGAGCACTTGGGCGACAGCAGCGGTGAGTTTTTTCCAGATGTCCTGTTCCGCTTCCAGATGCTTATGGCCCTTTTTGGTCAGCTCGTAGTATTTCGCACGGCGATTATTCTGAGACGTGCCCCAGCGCGCTTTGATCCAACCCCGCCGCTCCAGCCGGTGCAAGGCCGGGTACAGGGAGCCTTGCTGAATCCGCAGGACGTCGCTCGAAATCTGTTGAACCCGCTCGGAGATGCCCCAGCCGTGCTGAGGGCCTAGAGCCAGGGTCCGGAGGATCAGCAGGTCCAGCGTGCCTTGCGGCAGGTCGATATTTTCTTTCATGACTTCGGCCCTCCCCTTTTCCTTCTACATGAGAACATAGCATGTGTTCTGTCGAAGCGCAAGGGGAACAAAAAAGAGCAGCTTTGGGGCGGTTATTTCCGAAGAATCAGGATCTGGATCAGGTTGCTGTAATCGTCGGTCCAGGGACGCAGGCCGGGTTGCATTTTAGCGGGGTGCGCAACTTTGAACAGCGGGTCCTTAAATACCGAGCGGTCCGCGGAAACCAGAACCCAGTCGCTCGAGGAGAAGTAGTCTTCGCTATCGCCGTCGTCGCTCACCTGCATGGCGGCCTTGCCGAAGTCCGCGGCATGCCTGGCCACCACCGGGACCAGATCGAGATAACGGTTGGATACGTGCACCGCCAGGATGCCGCCCGGCTTGAGATGCCGCAAGTAAAGCGCCACCGCTTCGCGCGTGAGCAGATGAACCGGGATCGCATCGCCGGTGAACGCATCGATGGCCAGCACGTCGTATTGCTGGCTGGGTTGCTGCTCCATGGTGAGGCGAGCATCGCCGAGCAGCACTTGATGGTCGCCGGGGCAGTCGTTGAAAAACGTGAACCAGGTAGTGGCGAGGTTCAAGACCAGCGGGTTGATGTCGTAGAAGCGGAAGAAATCGCCCGCACGGCAATAGGCGGCCGTAACGCCCGCGCCCAAGCCCACCACGCCCACGCGGACCGGGGAGTGCTGTTCGAAATAGTGGATCGCCCGGCCTACGCCCGAATCGGGCCCGTAGTAGCTGGTAGGCGTGCGGCGCAGCGACTGCCGGGTGAGCTGCACGCCGTGCTCGATGTTGCCGTGCACCAACGTTCGCGTTCCCAGCGTCCCGGGGCTCTCCTTCACATCGATCACCCGCAAGACGCCGTAGTAGTTGCGCACCGCCACCACGTAGCGGCGATCGTCATCCAGCTTCGCGTAGGTCAAATACGCGGCCAAGGCGAGCGTAAACACCGGCAGCGCGACGCGCGCGATCCGCAATTGAATCGCGCTGGACCAAAACGGCGCGATCCATACCGCTACGCCGGTCAAAGCGCCGAATATCAGGAGCGACAAATCCCATTTCTCATGGCGCGCCTGATAGCCCAAATAACCGGCCGCACCGAGCCAGAGCATGAGGGCGGCGATGCGCGCGATGCGGCGGTGCGCCGGGGGCGGCAGCTCACCCGGGGCGATCCACAAAACCAGACTTGCCAGCAGGCCCGAGACCACCAGCAACAGATCCAGCTCGAAGTAGCTGTCAAACCAATGCGGCGCGCCCACCGCGACGAACAATCCTCCCAGGGCGCCGCCCAGCGAGATCATCAGATAAAAATTCGTGAGATGGCGGGGATCCGGTTTGAGCCGGACCAGCTCGCCGTGACAGACCATGCAGCACACGAACAGTGTCGCGACGAAGGCCGGAATGGCCCAGCGGATGTCGGGGTTGCCCTGGTCGTAATAGATCGCGAACGCGGATATTCCCAAGCCTGCGGCCAGCAGCGGCAGAAAGACCGCGCGGCTGTACAGCCGCTCCCGCTCGAAACACAGGATGAAGCTGAGCAGATAGATTCCTAGTGGGATCACCCACAGCAAAGGAATGGGCGCCACATTCTGGGTGAGGTGATTCGTGATCGCCAGCAGGAGAGCGGAGGCGCAGCCCGGCAGTATGATCCACAGCAAGTAGATTTGCCAGGGCGGCGCGGCGGACGATTCGTCCGTGGCGAACTGAGAGGCGGCGGGCTCCTTCCCGGCGCGGAATGCTATCCAGGCCGCAAGCGAGCAAAGCAAAACGAACACCACATACATGGCCGACCAACTGTAGGCCTGCACGTGCGTGGTCAGCAGCGGCTCGGCGAGAACGGGAAAGCTGAACAAAGCCAGAAACGAGCCGAAATTCGAAAGCGCGAATAGTCGATAAGGAATCGCCCCCGGCTTGAGCGACACGTACCAGGCCTGCAGCAACGGGCTGGTGGCGGCGAGCAGCGTGTACGGAAGCCCGATCGTAACGGCGAGGAGGAGAAGAATGCGCCCGGAGGGGTCGCCGGGATGTAAGGGCTTCCAGTGCGACGCGGGCACCACCGGCAGCAGCGCCAGGCTCACGACAATCAGTGCCGCGTGCAGGATGGCGCGCTGCTTGGGTTTCAGATAGCGCGTGGAAACGTGCGCGTACAAATAGCCTGCCAGCAGCGCGGCCTGAAAGAACAGCAGGCAAGTGTTCCACACCGCGGCCGATCCGCCGAACCACGGTAGGATCATCTTGCCGATCATGGGCTGAACGGCGAACAGCAAAAAGGCGCTGAGGAAGATGGTGCCGGCGTACGCGAGAATCACGGTCGAACAGCAATCATCGCACAGGCGAGGCCGGGTGGGGAGGCACGCGGGCCCGGGCGACACGTTCGATGGGGGAGACGGGAAGCTCGCGATGGATCGGCTGCAGGTAACGCGCGGTGTGCTCTTCGGCCCCCACGTCCTCGCACAGCGCCAACCCCCGGTCAGCCAGGAACGCCTGCAAGTTCGAAGGCTCAATCCCGAACAGCCAGGGCTCCGGCAGCCGGCTTGTGACTTTTCGAAAATCGGCGCTGTGGTCCGGGCGGAATCGGCCCGTAACGGCTTCTTCCAGGACGTAGGTGAAGAGCAGTTCGGATCCTACGGGGCGGGCGGCGATTGTTCGCAGCACCGCATCGACCGCGGCGGGTTGGAGATACTGACTGACGCCTTCCCATAAGAACAGCGCGGGCCGGGATGCATCGAAGTCGCTGGCGGCCAGCGCGGTATCGAAGGGTTCGACGTTGAAATCGATGGGCACGAACCGAACACGGCTGGCCGGCTCGGCGACGCGGCGCCTTAGGCGAGCGCGCTTGGAAGCCTGCACGTGCGGCAAATCAAGCTCAAAGACACGAGCGCTAGCGAGTTCGGGGAGCCGATAGGCACGCGTATCGAGCCCGGCGCCGAGGATGACAACATCGCGCAAGCCGCGAGCGATGCCAGCCTTCACCATGTCGTCGATGCATCGCGTGCGGCACAGCAGCACGCCTTGAATCCCCGGCGCCTGGCGCTCGAACCAGTTTTTGAACCAGGCGCGAATCGAAGCGCGGCGCAACATGAATCGAGCGAACGGGGGAAGCAGGTCTATCACCAGGTGGTCTTCGAAAAGCCGCAGGCTTGCAGGCTCGAACATCTCCATGCCCCGGGTAGCAGCGGCGCCATAGGCCGACCGTCCGGCTTTCGAGTGCTTCTTCATGAGGACATTGCGCTCCAGGGACACTGGATCGGTGGTGTCGCACCGGGGTGTCCCTCAGCTCTGATCAGGTAGGCGGGAATCACCGGAGGAGTAATCATCGCACAAGTGATACAGTGCGGGTGAGATCAGGGTGACTGCCAAACTACCTTCTGCTGCCTCCGAATACACCGCGGAGTAACGCCGAGTCATCGACGCTCGTTTGGCTGAGGCTGAAAAGGGTTTTACCCATGGGCCTTTTACGGCGGCACAAGCGGCGCGCTTTTTGAGAAACGAGATTAAGGCTCGCACTAAGAAACCAAGCAAGACCGGATGAAAATTGCGCTGAGACCCTCCGTCGTAGGTGCTAAGGTTTTCTAAACCGGGCTGCGCTTCAGCGCGTAGTCGATGGCTTCTTGCGGAATTTCGAAATTCGCCACCGCCGTGTTACCCAGGTAGCCGATGGCTTTGATCCCGGACGGGCTCGTAAAGTAAGCGTCCACCACCATGCGCCGCGCCCAGTCGAAGAACTGGATTCCGGGGCCCAGCATCGGCGATTCGTTCTTGCGATAGGCGATCAGATCCAGCAGCGCGGTCTGCTGCGGCGCGGGCGCGCCTGCGAAGTCTTTCGAGTACAGCCGCTCGCTGGAGCGATCCAGCCACGCGATGCCGCCGGTGTAGATGGCGAGCAACTGCGGATTCTGGCTGGCCAGCAGATCGATGAACTCGCACGCTCCGGCCGCCGCCGCGCCGGGTCCGCGTTCGTCGGCGGGCATGATGAGATCGGCCAGAACCTGGAGCGTTTTGTATTCGTGCGCCGTCAGAGCCTTGGGCTTATAGCTTCCGGTCGCCTTTTCATCGGCCGCGATTCCGTGTACGTGCTGCGCCGCCTCGAGCGTCAGCGGACCGGCCATGGCCGCCGCGGCGATCGCCTTCAGTAATTCGCGCCGCGAAGTCTCAGACATTGCCTTTCCTCATTTCTTCGGCTAGATACTCGGCCGTGCGCCACGCCAGCGCGATGATGGTCAGGGTCGGGTTCTTGTCGGGGTTGCTGACGAAAGGCGCCGCGTCGGCCACAAACAAATTCTTGACCTCGTGCGCCTGACAGTATTTGTTCAGCACCGACGCGGCCGGATCGTTGCCCATGCGGACGGTGCCCAGCTCATGAATAATCTCGCCCCCGGTGGAGATGCCCTCGCCGGCCAGGAAATTCGGCTTGGGCTTGGTCACCGTGCCGCCCATGGTTTCAAGCAGCGCCTGAAAGGTTTCGTGCATGTGCCGGGCCTGCTTCAGCTCGTTGTCGGTCCACTGGAAATGGAAGCGCAGCACCGGAATCCCGTACTGATCCACCACGTCCGGATCGATGTCGCAGTAAGTATTCTCGTTGGGGATCTGTTCGCCGCGCCCCGCGAAACTAACCGAAGCGCCGAAATGTTTGTAGATGGTATCCTTCAAATCCTTGCCGTAACCTTCGTGCTGGCGGCAATCGCTGTGGAATGAACCGATGGCCGGCATGTGGAACCCGCCGCTGATCTCGACGTGATAGCCGCGCGGAAACTCCTTGTTCTTGGCGTCCCAAAGCCACCAGGGAATGTAGAGATGCATGCCGCCCATTCCGTCCGAATTGTGCCGCGGCAGATCGTCCAGCGCCGGTATGTGCGCGCCCAGCGGATAGCCCACGCTGTCGGTCATGTTTCGGCCCACGTGCCCGGAGCCGTTGGCGAGGCCGTTGGGAAAACTTCCGGACTTTGAATTCAGCAGCAGCCGCGCGGATTCGCAGGCCCCGCAGGCCAACACCACCGTGCGGCACCGGATCTGCTTCTCGCTACGCGTGGTCTTGTCGATATAGGACACGGACGCCACTTTGCCGGCGCCGTCGGTCACCAGCTCGCGCGCCATGGCGTTGGTGAACACCTTGACCCGTCCGGTTTTCATGGCGGGAAATAGCTGGACTTGGCTCGAAGAATAATTCGACGCGCTCACGCAACCGCGCCCGCATTGCGCGCAATAGTGGCACGCCGGCCGGCCGTTGGTCGGCTTGGTGATCACCGCCAGGCGCGAAGGAATGCATGGGATGTTGAGCTTCTTGGCGGCGCGCTGCACCAGCAGTTCATGGACTCGTGGGACCGGGCATTGCTGGAAAATGCCGTCCGGTGCGCTGCGGATGCCTTCCTTGCTCCCAGTGACGCCGATGAAGCTTTCGGCTTTGTCGTAATAGGGGGCGATGTCGTCGTAGGTGATGGGCCAGTCCGTGCCCAGGCCATCGCGGGTGTAAGGCGCGAAGTCGTAATCGGCGAAGCGCAGCGCGATCCGGCCGAAGTGATTGGTGCGCCCGCCGATCACGCGGGACCGAAACCATTGAAATTTGCTGCCCGCTGCGACGGTGTACGGTTCGCCGGGCAATTGCCAGCCGCCGGAAGTGGTGGTGAAGTAGCCGAACGCCCAGGGAGTTGGCCCGAAATAGCCCGCGCCGCCCTCGCCGATGCCCCGGTGCGGCACCTGGTAGGGCCACATGTGCTCCTTGAAATCCTTCTGCGGATCGATCATCGGGCCGGCTTCGAGCACCGCGACGTTGACGCCGAGGTCGGCCAGAACTTTGGTCACCGTTCCGCCGCCGGCGCCGGATCCGATGACCACCACGTCGTAGACGGGAGAGCGCGGGGCGATTTGAAACATGGGATTGATTCGATTGTACGCCCGGCGGCCTTTACCGGTGGGCCTGGTCCCAGCGCTCGAAAACTCGCAACGAAGTGAAACGGGCGATTGCGGAGAAATCCCGATCAGAATGCCAAACCGGTACGTTGTTCTCGATGGCGATGGCGGCGATCAGGCAATCGGTTGAGGAACGGATCGTATAACCTTGCCTTCTGCCTCGCGCGTAGATCTCCGACGCCTCGAGGTAACAGCGGAGGGGCACTGGATCCGCGAGGCGCGGAATGGCCAGGAACAACTGCTTGAACCAAATTCGCTTGTGGTCCGCGCGCATCCCTTGCAATACTTCCTGAAGGATCGGCCCCGTGGTTGCGAACGCGAGAAGATCGTTCTCGGAGACTTTCTTGCCTAGCGCCCCGTTGAGAAGCGATATCCAAACGGAGGTGTCGACTAAGATCACTTCCGCGCACGCCTTCCGCGCGCGGTGGCACGGCCGTGCGTACGATCTTCCCGCATCTCGGAGAGGTTTCCCTCCCAAAGGTTTTGACCAAAGGCCTCTCGAAGGCCTTGAACCTTCTTGACACGTACCGCTTCGGCCAGCGCGAGATTCACAGCCGCGGAGTAGGTTTTGACGCCGAGCGCGCGCACCGCCTCCTCGAGGAGTTGCTCATCTAACACAAGATTTGTACGCTTCATGTGTATATTATAGCGCGCTACTCGTACCGCAGCGCCTCCACCGGCGCGATGCGCGTGGCGCTCCGGGCCGGATACAACGTCGCAATTAAGCTCACCGTGATGGCAACCACCGCGATCCAGATGCCGTCCTGCCAGTGCGGGTTGAACGGAACGTAGCTGAACGAATAGACCTCTTGATTCAGACTGATCCACTGATAGTGATTCGCCAGGAGCGAAAGCGAGTAGCCGAGCACAAGCCCGATGAACGTGCCAACCACACCAATCAGCACGCCTTGCAGCACGAAAATCTTGCGGATCTGCTGCCGCTTGGCGCCCATCGACATGAGCACCGCGATATCGCGGTTCTTTTCCATCACCATCATCATCAGCGTGATCAGAATGTTTAGCGCGGCCACCAGCACGATCAACCCGATGGTGATGGCCGTCACCACCTTCTCGGAACTCAGCGCGCTCAGGATCTGCTTGTACTGCTCCATCCAGGTGTTTGCCACCAGGTGCGGGCCGATGATCTTCTGCGCCGCGTCGGCTACCTCGGGCGCCTTGTAGATATCGTCCAGCTTCAGCTCGACGCTGTTGACGTTTTGCACGTCGAACAGTTGCTCGGCGGACTGCAACGAGGTGAAGGCATAGGCGGAATCAATCTCGTAGAAGCCGGATTCGAAAATCCCCACCACTCGAAAGCGAACGCGATTCGGGTTCATCCCGAAAGGCGTTAGCTCGCCTTGCGGGCTCATTACGTTGGCGACGGCGCCCAGCGTCATGCCGGTGCTTTGAGCTAAGCGGCTGCCGAGGATGATGCCGGGAGGTCCGCCGGTATCCTTGAGCGCGGCAAACGATCCTTGCTTCAAATGCAGGAGCATGTCGGGCGGAGTATCCAGCGGCACGCCCTTTACTTCCGCGCCCGAAGCCTGCCCGCCCAGCGGTCCGGACAACAAAACCGTTCCATACAAACCGGCCGCCACGCTGGCCACGTGCGGCAGCTTTCGCAACTGGGGCTCGAGCTGCTTCCAGTTTTCGATCCCGTTGGCGGGTTCTTTCTCCAGAATCATGACATGCGCGGTGGTGCCCAGCAGACTGGTCTGCAGCGTGCTTCGGAATCCGTTGTTGATGGCGATGGCGATCACCAGCGCCATGACGCCCGCCGCCACGCCCGCAATCGAGATCACCGTGATCACCGAAATGACCGCCTGCTTGCGCTTGGCGCGCAGGTACCGGTCGGCGACGAACAATTCGAACGTCTTGGCGGCCATGGGCTCGTTACAGTGGACGCAGCAGCGGAAATAGAATCACATCGCGGATGGAGCGCGAATTGGTCAGAATCATGGTCAGCCGGTCGATCCCGATTCCTTCACCGCCCGCCGGCGGCATTCCATAGGACAGCGCGCGTATATAATCCTCATCCATCTGATGCGCCTCTTGATCGCCGCGTTCCCGCATGGCCAGCTGCATCTCAA
Source organism: Terriglobia bacterium (assembly GCA_963768095.1). Taxonomy (GTDB): domain Bacteria; phylum Acidobacteriota; class Terriglobia; order Bryobacterales; family Bryobacteraceae; genus Palsa-89. The sequence continues at coordinate 813,913 of CAVYGT010000002.1, forward strand.
AACGATGGCGCTGCTCGCGCGGATCGTTCAGCTCCGTGAACGCATTGCCGATCTCCATGGCGGCGATAAAGATCTCGAAGCGCTCCACGAACTCCGGCTCATCGGGCTTGTTCTTGGAGAGCGGCGACACCTCCACGGGGTAATCATAAATTATGGTCGGCTGCACCAGCGTTGATTCGACGTCGCGCTCGAAAACCTCGACCAGCGCATGTCCTTTCAGCGGCTCGTTAGTGCCCACCGCGGCGGCCACCGCCTCGCGCATGGACACGCGGCGGAAATTTCCGAAATCGATCTTCTCACCCTGGTACTCCACCACCGCCGAGCCGGTCGCATCGATGGCGGCCTGGCGCAAAAGCTCCTCGGACAAATCCATCATGCCGTGGTAGTCCGTATAGGCCTGATAGAACTCCAGCATGGTGAACTCGGGATTATGCTGCGTCGAAATCCCTTCGTTTCGAAAATTGCGATTGATCTCATAGACCCGCTCCAGCCCGCCCACCACCAGGCGCTTCAAATACAATTCCGGCGCGATCCGCAGATACAAATCCATATCCAGCGTGTTGTGGTGCGTGATGAATGGCCGCGCCGCCGCGCCGCCGTACAGCGCCTGCAGCATGGGCGTCTCCACTTCCAAATAGCCGCGCGCCTCGAGTTGCCGCCGCAGGGAAGCCACGATCTTGGCCCGCGTCTCGAAAACCCGCCGCACCTCCGGATTCGCGATCAGATCCAGATAGCGCTGGCGGTAGCGCGTCTCCACGTCCTCCAAGCCATGCCATTTTTCCGGCATCGACAGCAGCGTCTTGGCCAGAAAATGCAGATGTTCTACGTGGATGCTCAGCTCGCCCGTCCTGGTACGAAATAAGTACCCCTCCACCCCCACGATGTCGCCGATATCCAGCCGCTCGTACAGCGCGAAATCCCGCTCCGGGACCGCGTCCTTCCGGACGTAAATCTGCAACCGCTGGCCGTTCTGAAGGAGGTGCGCAAACCCAGCCTTGCCCATGTGCCGGATGGTGGCGATCCGTCCGGCCACCCGCACCGCCACGCGCGGCTCCAGTTGCTCGGCGGTCTGGGAGCCGTGCTGCTCCAGGATCTGCGGAATGGTGTGCGTGAAATCGAACCGCTGCCCGTAGGCTCGAAACCCAAGCGCTTCGATTTCCGCGATCCGGCCGAGCCGCTGCTGGTACAAATCGTCTTCAAGAGCCAATCGTGATCTCTCCTGTCATGGAAGCCCGGGCAGCAAAAGCCCGTGCCCACAAGTATAATGGACCAGCGAATCTGCTTCCTCGGCCAGCTTGGAGCCTGCTTGCCAAGGCGACCCGCAGTCTCCCGAAAAGTGTAACCTCACTTACTCTCAGCCCTAAACCTTGACCAGTAACTGATCTAGCCGCAGGGGGCATTTGTGGCCTTGTTTCGCTATCCGTACCGCATGTTAGTACTAGTACGGTTCAGGACTAGTTTTATATGGTCTTACCCCCACTTCTCGGGTCAAATAGAGTAAGCTAAGGCTCTGGCCCTAGCTAATAAAACTAAGCAGCGGGCCGGTGAGCGGAAGTCGCGACCCTTGGCTGCAAGGACTGTCGAAGGAGTAAGCGCTTGTTCTTAATCCTAACGCTGGGGATACTATCGGTCGTCTTGAGCCTCATCGCGACGCCGCTGGTCCGCGATTCCATAGGAAAGATCGGGTTTCTGGATCAGCCCGATGGCGTCCGCAAGAAGCATCTGAAGCCCGTTCCGCGCGTCGGCGGCATCGCCATCGTGCTGGCTTATGTCTCGACTTTTGCGATCGCGCTGGCGCTGCCCTTTAGCTACACTTCCGTGCTGTACCGCGCGCTTCCCAACATCCTCGAGCTCAGCCTGGTAGCGGGCGTCGTTTTTATGACCGGCGTGCTCGACGACATGATCGGGCTGAGTGCGCGGCAGAAGCTGATTGGGATCGGCGGGGCCGCGGTGCTCGCCTACGCGGTTGGCATCCGCGTGGACATCCACTTGTTCCATGGTTTGCCCAATTGGCACTGGCTGGGTTTCGTGGTCACGGTACTGTGGCTGGTGGGTTGCGCCAATGCATTTAACCTGATCGACGGAATGGACGGCTTGGCCGCGGGTGTAGGTTTGGTATCTACCATTACCATCCTGCTGGCCGCACTCACGCAGAGCAACCTGCCGCTGGTTCTCGCAACTCTGCCTCTGGCCGGTTGCCTCTTGGGATTCCTCCGCTACAATTTCAATCCAGCCTCGGTTTTCTTGGGCGATAGCGGGAGCCTGCTGATCGGATTTTTGCTCGGCTGCTATGGAGCGCTTTGGAGTGAAAAATCGGTCACCTTGCTGGCCTTGACCGCGCCGCTGCTGGCCGTTTCGATCCCGCTTTTGGACGTGATCCTGTCGGTTCTCCGCCGCTTCTTGCGCAACCGCCCAATCTTCGAGCCGGACCGCGGCCATATTCATCACAAACTGCTGGATCGCGGGTTCACCACCAAGCGCGCCGTGTTTACGATTTACGCCTTTTGCGGCCTGGTGGCGGTTTTATCTTTGCTCATGAGCGCCGTGCACAATCGGTTCAGCGGCCTGATCGTGATTCTGTTCTGCGGCGCGGCCTGGATCGGCATCCGGCATCTCGACTACACCGAGTTCGCCACCGCCGGACGCATGTTCCTGGGCGGCAAATTCCGCCGCATCATCGACGCCGAAACGCGTTTGCTCAGTTTCGAATCCTCTCTGGCCAAAGCCGCCGATGTGGACGAATGCTGGAATCGGATTCGCAAAGGCAGCAGCGAGTTCGGTTTTCAGGGCGCCCGCATGAGCATCCAGGGCAGCGTCTTCGAAGACGTCGGTGGTGACCATTCGAACCCGTTGTGGCAATTGCGCATTCCGGTCGCTGACGGCGAGTACGTCAACTTCTTCTCCGACTTCAGCGTCGAGATGGATCCCGTCATCCTGAACCAGTTCGTGGCCGTGGTGCAGCGCGGCATCGGCGCTTGGCTGGCCGCCCAACAGCCCGAACCCATCCGGATGCCCGCCACGCAGTTGTATTACACCGCCGCCGCGGTGACTGCGGCGCCCGAGCGCAGAGCGGTCTAGTACCTCTCTCGCGCCGCCTGCCTCACCCCACAACCACATCGTCTCCGGCTTAAACTGGAGTGAGTAACGTAAGCATGTCCACGCACGAAGACTTCAGCCGCCACGCGGAAGCGCAAGGCTCCTCCGACCGCGCTTTTGGCATGGTGATCGGCGCTTTCTTGACGCTGGTCGCTCTGGCGCCGCTCCGCACCCATCACGCCATCCGGTGGTGGGCCCTGGCCCTCGCGCTACTGGTTCTGGCCGTCGCCGGCGTGCGTCCTGGCTGGCTGCATCTTTTCAATCAGCTCTGGACCAAGCTAGGCTTGCTGCTCAGCCGCGTGGTCACTCCCGTCGTGATGGGACTCCTCTTCTTACTGGTAGTAACGCCGGTCGCTTTTCTCCTGCGCTTGCTCGGAAAAGATCCGCTCCGGCTGGCCCCCGATGCGAAAGCTGCCACCTACTGGATCGAACGCACGCCTCCTGGGCCGCCTGCGGAAAGCATGATTAACCAATTTTGAAGCGCGAGATGTGAGCCTGACGCGGTGCGAATCCTCGGCATTTCCGCCTTTTATCACGACAGCGCCGCGGCACTCATTCGCGACGGAGAAATCGTCACCGCCGCGCAGGAAGAGCGCTTTTCCCGCAAGAAGCACGATGCGCGTTTTCCAGTTCACGCCCTCCGCTATTGCCTGGCGCAGGAACGCGCGGCATTGGCGGATGTCGATCATGTCGTGTTTTATGACAAGCCCTTTCTGAAGTTCGAGCGTTTACTCGAGACCTACCTCGCCTATGCGCCGCGTGGGCTCCGCTCTTTCCAGATGGCCATGCCGCTGTGGGTGCGCGAGAAGCTGTTCCAGAAGAACCTGCTCGCGCGTGAGTTGGCCGCGGTGGATCCGGCCTTCGACCCCACGCGCCTGCTGTTTGCCGAACATCATCAAAGCCACGCCGCCAGCGCCTTTTATCCTTCGCCTTTCGAAGACGCGCTCATCCTGACCATGGACGGCGTCGGCGAATGGGCCACGGCCTCGGTGGCGCTTGGACACGGCGAGCACCTCGATATCGTCAAGGAAATCCATTTCCCGCATTCGCTCGGCTTGCTGTACTCGGCCTTCACCTACTACACCGGTTTCAAGGTGAATTCGGGCGAATACAAATTGATGGGCCTCGCTCCTTACGGCGCGCCGCTTTATACGCAGCAGATTCTCGATCACCTGATCGACCTGAAGCCCGACGGTTCGTTTCGCTTGAACCTGGACTACTTCAACTACTGCGCCGGCCTCACCATGACCAACCGCAAGTTCGATGCTTTATTCGGCGGGCGGGCGCGCCGCATCGATGAGCTTCTGACCCAAAAGCACATGGACCTGGCTGCATCCATTCAGACCGTTCTCGAAGAAGTGGTTTTGCGAATGACCCGCTCGCTGGCCCGCGAAACCGGCGCGAAGAATCTGTGCCTGGCCGGCGGCGTGGCCTTGAATTGCGTCGCCAACGGGAAAGTTCTGCGCGACGGGAAATTCGAGCGCATCTGGATTCAACCCGCCGCCGGTGACGCGGGCGGAGCGCTGGGCGCCGCTTTGGCCGCCTATCATCTCTTCAAAGCCCAGCCGCGCCGCGTCAACGGTTGCGGTGATCATATGCGCGGCTCCTACCTCGGTCCCGAGTTCGGCCAGGACGAAATCGAGCGCCGTCTTCGCGACGCGGGCGCCAGCTTCAGCGTGCTCAGCGAACCGGACCTGTTGGACGCCTGCGTGGACGCGCTGATCGCCGGCAAAGCGGTGGGCTGGTTTCAAGGACGCATGGAATTTGGTCCCCGCGCCCTGGGAGCGCGCTCCATTCTGGGCGATCCGCGCTCGCCCCAAATGCAGTCGCTGCTAAATCTCAAGGTCAAGTTCCGCGAATCTTTCCGGCCGTTTGCACCTTCGGTCCTGCGCGAGCACTTGAGCGATTGGTTTGAGCTGGACTGCGACAGTCCCTATATGCTGCTGGTGGCCGATGTCGTGGAAAGCCGCCGCAAGCCCATGACGCCCGAGCAACACAAGCTGTTCGGAATCGAAAAGCTCAACGTCCCCCGCAGCGATATCCCGGCCGTGACCCACGTCGACTATTCGGCGCGCATCCAGACCGTGCATCGCGAGACCAACCCGCGCTACTATGCGCTGATCCAGCGCTTCTACCAAGCCACCGGCTGCCCGGTGCTGGTCAACACCAGTTTCAACGTGCGCGGCGAACCCATCGTCTGCACTCCCGAAGACGCCTTCCGCTGCTTCCTCGGCACCAACATCGAAGTGCTCGCGGTGGGCAACTGCCTGCTGGCGAAAGAAAACCAGGACGCGAAGCTGGTTCACGACTACAAGTCCTCGTTCGATCTAGACTAAGGAACGGTGCAGAACCTTCGCCCCACGCTCACGGAAGCGCTGCTCGTGTCGCTCTGCGCCGCGATTCTGATCTGGAAGCTGCTGCTCCCGGGATTCATCGGGATGGCGAACAACGGAGATTTCGGGAAAGTCATCGGCCCGTTATCCATGGATGGGGCCGATCGCGGCGCCGACAACTTCATCTTCTTCGAATCGGATTATGTCCGCGCACCGCAATACTATCTCGGCGCTCCCTATTTTTCATCCGAGACCGCGCTGGCCTGGGTGGCTTCTTCGGTGGAGCGTCTCCTGAGCGATCCGGCGCGCTTCGATATTCGCTGGATGGGCGCGCTCCACATCCTGCTATTTCTGGGATTCTACTTCTCCATCCTGATTCTGCTGCGCCCGCTCGCCGGCCCCGCGCGAATATTGCTGGCTCTGGCCGCCTTGTGGATCTTCGCCGACAGCGGATTGATCGCCTATCTGAACTCGTTCTTCACCGACACCGCCGCAATACTGGGCGGACTCGCGGCCGTAATTCTGGCGCTCCATCTCAGCATCGCGCCCAGGCCGGGACTGGCGCCTCTGACACTCTTTGGACTGGCAGCATTGCTGTTCGTAGTCTCCAAAGCTCAGCATGGGGTCCTCGGCGTGGTGGCGGTAGCGTTTGCATGCTGGCTCGCATGGCGGACTCCTGAACGCCGCGCTTCGCAAGGCTGCGTATGCGGCCGGTCTCGTGGTCCTTTCCGCAATCGTATGGACCGTGGCCGGCACTCCGTCTTACTACACGGCCCAAGCCAGATTCAATCTCATCTTTTACTGGCTCCTTCCCAACTCCAAAACTCCCTCGCAGGACCTGCTGGAGCTCGGTCTGCACCCCGGCGACGTGCGCTACTCCGGCATGAACTCCTACTCGTCCATGACACCGATGAATGACCCCGCCTTTCGCGATTACTTCTCTTCTCGTACGTCGTACAGCAGCGTTCTAAGGTTCTACCTGCGGCATCCCGGCCGCCCGCTGTCGAAGCTCAAGTCGGACTTGTGGAAAGAAGCTCCGAACCGGCGCGTGGCCTATCTTTCCAACTACCGCCGCGAGTACGGCCGACCCGCCGGCGCGCGCGATCCTCAGCTCGGTTCCTGGAGCGCTCTGCGAATGCGGCTATTCCGCTGGTGGCCGCCGCACATTCTCATCTGGCTGGTGGCGGCGATATGCCTCCCGCTATTTCTTGCAAGAAACGATAACTCGCGCCTCCGGCGATCGCTCGCCTGGACAATCTCAGCCGTCGCATTGCTCGCCGTAGCCGAGTTCCTAACAGTGTCGCTAGTCGACGCCTGCGAGACGGACCGGCATTTGACCATGTTCCATATCTTCACGGATATGACCATGTTTCTGGCCCTGGTGCTGGCCGCCAGCGCATTCCAGCGCCGTCCCGATCCTGCGCACAGCTCTGAAATGCAACACGCTGGAACAGTCTCAGCGCTTCGAGCGTAATCACTCAAGCCATGAGCGTGTCTAACCATCGGCCTCTCGTGAAGATGCTCAACTCAAATGCGCTGGGTAGGTACGTTCTGGTTGGGATCTTGATCGGCACGTTCGCGGCCCGTCCGCTCGCGGCCTACTCGGTTCTCAGCCACGAAGCGATCATCGACGCCAGTTGGCCGCACGGCATCCGCCCGTTGCTGCTCAAGCGCTTCCCCGCTGCCACCGAAGATCAGTTGCGCCAGGCGCATGCCTACGCCTACGGAGGCGCCATTATCCAGGACATGGGCTATTACCCGTTCGGCAGCAAATTCTTCAGCGACCTGGCTCATTATGTCCGCAGCGGCGACCTCATCGCGGCCATGATTCGTGAATCGCAGGATATCAATGAGTACGCCTTTGCGCTGGGTTCGCTCGCCCACTACGCGGCCGATAATGAAGGCCACCCCATCGCCATCAATCGAACCGTCCCTATGATGTATCCCAAGCTTCGCGCCAAATTTGGCGACTCCGTTACCTATGAGGACAATCCCGCGGACCATCTGAAAATGGAATTCGCTTTCGACGTCGTCCAGGTAGCGCGCGGCAAGTACGCACCTCAGGAATACCACGACTTCATCGGATTCCAGGTGGCCAAGCCTTTGCTCGAGAGAGCCTTTCAAGAGACGTATTGTCTGGACATGAACAAAATCTTCAGCGACGTCGACCGCGCGCTCGGAACCTACCGCTACACGGTCAGCACGCTGATTCCGGAGATGACCAAGACGGCTTGGGCGGCTAAGCGGGATCAGATTCGAAAACTGCGGGCCGGGTTGAGCCGCCGCGACTTTGTCTATCGCTATTCCAGAGCGAGCTACCACAAGGAATGGGATCGCAAGTACGACCGGCCGGGCCTGGGAGCGCGCTTCCTGGCTTGGTTGTTCCGCATTCTTCCCAAGATTGGTCCACTGCGGGCCTTCGCGTTCAAAGTGCCGACACCGGACGCTGAGAAGCTCTTCCTCGCCAGCTTCGACGACACGCAACAACGCTACCTGAGCCTGCTCAATGAAGCCGGCCTGGATAAGCTGCAGTTCCAGAACGAAAACTTCGACATTGGCCAGCCTACCAGCCGCGGCAATTACCGCCTGGCGGACGAAACCTACGACAAACTGCTGGAACAGCTCCGCTCTGCGCCCAGCCAGGTTTCCGGGGAACTTCGCGCCGACATCCTTCGATTCTATGGAGACACCGGCCAGCCCGCCTCCGAGGACGCGCGCGCCGAGTTGCTGGCGTTAAAAAGCGCGCCCGCCGATCCGTGATGTTCAAGCGCCGGTGCTGGTGCGACAGGTGGCGGCCGCGATCCAGACGTACACCGCCCATCGAATCTGCTCGGTCATGAGACTGCCCGCAGCACGCCTAGCACTTGTACCAGTTGTGGTGAGACGGTGCGCGTGTTAGTTGTTAAGCTCCCCGCCCGATCATCCCATGACAATCCGCAGCAACCGTATATCGAAACCTGTCGCAGTGCTCGTGGTGAACGATAACCCTGGCGAGGTTCTCCTGATCCGCCACATTCTGGCCCGCGAACCTTTTCCGGTTCGAGTCCACGCCGCAGTTGACGGTGAGCAAGCCCTTCGCATGCTTACGGAACGATATCTCAAGCTCGATCTTGTCATCCTGGACCTGAACCTTCCGAAGGTCTCCGGGTTATCGTTTCTCCAGCGCTGCCAGCTGGACGCTCCAATTGTGGTCTTCAGTTCGTCATCCAGTTCAGACGACCGGATAGTTTCGTTGGAGCTGGGTGCCCGGGAATTCGTTCACAAGCCGACCGATCTCGAAGCATTCGAACGACAGGTATCCCAAATCGTCCGCTACTGGGGCCGCCTTCGGAAGCCATCGCCGCTGGTTCCGCCGAGTAGTTGTAGACCCGTTCGCCCTAGCACGTATTTCAAACCGGAGCAGCCGTAGATAAGACCTACGGCCACGATTCAGTGACGTGTAAGTGTTGAAAAGTTTGGTGAGCGCGGAAGGAATCGAACCTTCAACCTACTGATTAAGAGTTGGGAATCCTGCCCTCTCTGCGACTACTTCCTGCTAACCTGATCATTTGTAAGTATCAATAATTCAGAGAGTTTGTTATACTCGCCTCTACCGGGCCATTTCGAGGGAAAGAGTACCACCCGCAGTACCGCCCGACAACCTTCTGACAAAAGATCAGTCGTTCAGGAGTTGCGGGCGGTACTCGGAGAAAGTTGATCGAAGGAGGTTCTCAACATGCGGATGGTAGTGATAGCAAGCCCCGCTCCAGCCGCCGTGGAGCCGAAACTGGTAGGTGCGAACCAGAAGGCCATCGATGCCCTGCCGCGCAATAGCGGCACATGGCGCGTGGAGGGCATACCCGGCCTGTACTTGCGCTGCCGCGCCCAGAGCAAATCTTTTTTCCTCCAGCGGCGCGTTCAAGGCAAGCTGGTCAAAGAGACGCTCGGGTCATTGCCGATGAAAAGGGCGCGCGAAAAAGCGATGAGGTTGTGGAGTGCGCTGAAACCCAAGCCCGCTACGCATGAAGTGGTGACGCTCGAAAGTGCGATCGAGCGATACCTTGAAGAGAAATCTCTGGCTCCTAAGACGGTGGAGAGCTACCGGTATAATTTGCAGCGTTACCTGAACGACTGGAAAGACCGGGGACTGCATGAAGTTGGCAACGACCGCGCAGGCTTCCGGTATTTGATACGGCAAGTCAAGAAGAACCATGGAGTGGCCACAAGCAATCAGGTCGTGCGGTTGGTGTCTGCCGTTTACCGATGGCAGCGAAAAATTGATACGTCGCTCCCAGAATCACCGACGACAGCGGTTGAAGTCGAGGCCATACCGGCGCGTGACTGGGCGTATTCGGCCGAGCAGCTCCGGGCATGGTGGTACATGCACAAGGAAAGCAAGGGCGCCGACCCAGTTGAACTTGGCGTGAGGATCCTCGGGCCGATAAAGCGCATGTGGTGGCTCACCGCGCTGTTCACCGGCGCGCGCAAAGGCAGCATCGAAGCGTTGCAGTGGCAGGATCTCGACTTCGAGAAAAAGACGATTCGCTTCCGGGTGACCAAAGGCGACCATCCGTACATCGTTCCTATGAGCGATAAGCTGGCCGAACTCCTAACTGGCTATCGCGACGGCGACCAAGTTCCGCCATCGGACTGGGTGTTCCCTTCGACCGTGAAAGAAGGTCAGCACATCGTGGGAGTCAAGAACGACAAGGAAGGTGCTGGGCCGGCGCACCGGCTCCGTCACACCTTCAGGACCACACTTGCGGAGCTGGGCGCTTCGCCTGATCAAGCCCGCATGCTGATGGGACATTCCATGGGGGGCGACATTTCCCGTGGATATATCAGCGTTCCATTACTCGTCGAATCGCTGAGACCGCTGGTCAACGCCGTGGCCGCACGCTATTTGCAGATTGCCGGCCTAGACTAGAATTGCTATCTCATTGATTCCCCGCTGGTGTTTGTGCGGGAAAAGAGAGAATGGCCGCCGATGACAGCTTTAGCGGCGTTTTCTGTGGCAAACGATATGACATGTACTTGACAGGGACTTGACATTGTCATAGCATAGCTTCCGTGGTGAAGCGACAAAAACAAAAGCGTGTGGGCGCCTTCGGTCGTCTCGTCCGCAGCCATCGGGAGCGTCTAGGGGTCACAATGAATCGGCTCGCACGATTCATTGACATGGACCAGGGTCTACTCTCGAAGATTGAGAGAGGAAAGAGACCGCCACCGCAAATCGTACCGCACGTTGAGAAAATTGCTTTGGCATTTGGTTTTGGTCCTAACTCCCCGGAATTCAAAGAATTAGCAGAAACGGCACATCGGGAGCGTAAGAATCAGAAATGGCCTTCGATCCTATCCTTGACCTTGGGCGAGCAAGGGAGAGAACAGGGAAAGGTTGTGCTTGTTCGGGAGCCTGTGGTCCCGAAGGGCCTTTCCGGCTACGCGCCTCCCGTGATTCGTGAGATCATTCCACCAGACTCTCCTGCGGGTTTGCAATTCTACCCGCGTGATAGCCCTTTCCCATCCATTTTGTCGCCGGAGGAACAGCTTCTAGCGTGGGCGCAGGGTTTCTTTGTGTCTCTCGCGGTTACATGCTGCGTGCAAAACGGCGAGACCTACGACTGTGACGTTCAGCTTCCTAATGGCAATGAGTATCAAGTACGCGTAATGCCGAAGGGCTCTAAGAAAGGGTGACGTGATGGCGGAGGTTACCCTTGATGGACTTTGGGTCAGCGAAAAAGAGTTCGCGCGTGTCCATGGACTCGCTCGACAGACCCTCTGCAACTGGCGATTCCGGGACCGGCGGGCGGGACGCGATTGCGCCGGGCCAGGCTATCCGCAGTATCGGCGCTTCGGCAGGGCTGTCCGATATTGGCTGGCCAAGGAAACATCACGAGCTGCGGATGACGCGGAGCAAAAACAAGCGAAAGTAAAATGACCGCAGGAGAAATCGCGCGGCGCCTACGTGGGCGCAAGCAGCCGTCAGGTTGGGTTGCGAAGTGTCCCTCTCACGACGACCGGAACCCATCTCTTAGTTTGAAGGATACGAATAATGGTCGCGTGCTAGTACACTGCCATGCCGGTTGCGAGCAGCGGGCGGTCGTCGATGCACTAAAGGCTCGTGGGCTGTGGCCTCAGAGAGAAGTGCAGACGAAGCGGGCTGTCATAGAGACCTATAACTATACCGACGAGGAAGGTGCGCTGCTGTACCAGATCTGCCGTACGGAGCCCAAAGATTTCTTCCAACGGCGGCCAGATGGTCACGGCGGATGGGTAAACAAGAAGTCGCCGCACCAGGTGCTCTATCGGCTCGTTGAGGTATTGGAGGCGCCAATTGTCTTTATCGTCGAAGGCGAAAAGGATGTGGAGACTCTCCGTTCCCATGGTTTTGTCGCAACAACAAACGCTGGCGGCGCAAATGCTCGATGGTTGCCGGAATACACGGCAACACTTCGCGGGCGAGAAATAATCCTTATTCCAGATTCCGACGGGGCTGGCCGGCAGAGGGTGATCCGTATCGCCAGGGCGCTGCAAGGAAATGTGCCGAGGCTCCTCATTCTTGAACTCGACGACGCTAAGGACATAACGGAGTGGTTCGATCGCGGCCATAGTGAAATCGAGCTTATCGCGGAGGTTGAAGGCCAGAGGCTGACGTCATGAGGCACGAGCTTACCGGGCCTTCGGATGTCGACATCCTGGCGGATAATTGGCAGGTACCAGAAGATCCTTCGGCCGACGGTCCAAAGCGAATCCACTCAATCGACGAAATCCCCCCGATTCGAGAATGTGGCGAGCGGGCAATTTGTTACCTCGTTGATGATGTGCTGCCGGAAGGAGCAGTAGTGGGATTGACTGGAGATTCCGGTTCAGGTAAGAGTACCCTCGCGTGTGCTTGGGCCAGAGACGTGGCAGCCCGTGGCATTCCCGTACTCGTGTTGGACCGCGAGAATCCCATTGCGGTCGCCTCGGATCGGCTCGAACGTCTGGGAACAACTGACGGGCCATTGCTGCGCTATTGGGGTGGTTGGTTGACCGAAGAGGCTCCGCTCCCTGCCTCCGAAATCGTGATGGACTGGGTGAAATCCCGCAAACCACGGCCGCTCGTAATTGTCGATTCGTTGACCGCATTTCATGGTGGCGATCAAAACGACGCTAGTAAGATGCGCGCCTTTATGCACCAATGCCGCAGACTGGCGGACCTGGGCTCAACAGTGTTGGTGATCCATCACGATGGCAAGGCAGAAACCGCCAAGGACTATCGTGGAAGTTCTGATTTCAAGGCGGCGCTTGACGTCGGTTTTCACGTTTCGAATTCCAGTGCGAACGGCCGTCTTGAAACGCTTCGACTGCGGTGTTTCAAATCCCGTTTTGGATTCGCCGGCGAATTGGTGTACCGCTACGCCGACGGTCAATTCACCCGCGATCAGAGCCCTGATGCACCCACACGCACTGTTACTGATCAATTGACGGAACTCTTGAGGAACAACCCCGGAATCAACGCTGGGGAATTTGAAACTCTGGCTGGCCAGTGTAAACTTCCCCGCAACCGGGCGCGAGACTATCTCAATAACGGCGTGCTTTCAGGAACGATCCGGCGTGAACCGGGACCTCGAAACACAAAGCACTATTTTCTCTTGGTGGCGAAGGTGGAAGCTGATGGCCAGTCGTGAGTTTCCGTTTAGTTGCTCTTCAGTTCGCAATGCGCGCTCGCCAGTTCGCCGCTCTAGGGAATGGGGAAAGCGGCGAACTAATGCAGTTCGGCAGTTCGCCGAGTACGCTGATATTGCGTGGCGAACTGGCAAGGTACTGCGGACGAGCAAATTACAAGCCTCTTCTACACCGGAGTTCGCCGCAGCATTTCAGTTCGCCGTTTGGCATTTTGAGATACTCCACCGGCGAGCTCAAAAACGGTTGGATGGATGCGCGGCAGTCGCATGGACACGTCTTGCGTACCAGAGAATGCCACCATTATGAGGCCAGCAATCTACACTCGCGTCTCAACCGCAGATCAGAACTCGGACCTTCAACGGCGCGAACTCTCCGATTACGCCAAACGGCAAGGGTGGCAAATCACCGAACTGTACGAGGACACTGTCAGCGGTTCCACGAGTACCCGCCCCGCCCTCGATCGGCTTCTGTCAGATGCAAGGGTAAGGAAATTCGATTGCGTGCTGGTCTGGAAGCTGGACCGTTTCGGCAGAAACCTCCTGCACTGCCTCGCCTGCATTCAGGAGCTCCAGCAGCTCGGGATTCGTTTCATAGCCGTAACACAGGGACTTGATTCGGACAAAAAGAACCCCGCTTCCTTGTTCCTATTGCATGTGCTTGCAGCAGCCGCGGAATTCGAGCGTTCATTGATTTTGGAGAGAACGCAAGCGGGACGCATGAGGTATCGCGAGGATTACGACCTGGGGATCGTCGGGAAGACGGTCCATAGCAGGTCGGGCAAGGATCTACCACCCCACCGCCCGAGAAAGATCTTCGATAGGGACAAAGTTGTAGAACTTCGACGCCAGGGGTTGAGCATTCGGCAGATAGCGCGAACAATGAGCTTGGGGCTAGGAACGGTCGTCAACACGTTGGCGGCGCGTTCAAATAGTACTCCTCCCGAGAACGACGGGGCGATGCAGATACGAGCCGACTTGCCGGATGAGAAAGCGGAAGATTGAGCCTGTTCGAGAGTGACCTGCCCCCGTTATATGTACCGCTCTCAGTGAGAGTTTTTCCAAGATAACTGATTCGTTCCCCTGAGCGGGGATGGGGTCCAGGGGAAGGGGCCGGCGATTGAGGCCCCTTCCCTTGGTCAACGATGGAGAAACCTTTTTTCATTGCTGGGCTCCTGCACCCACCAGTTGTGCAAAATGCCGGGGCGCCAGATATCCCAAGGAGCTGTGCGGACGTTGTTCGTTATAGTCCTGCCGCCAAGCTTCGATTTTTAGTCGGGCGTCGGTCAACGTCACAAACCAGTTCGCGTTTAAGCACTCCTCCCGCAAGCGTCCATTGAAGCTTTCAATGAAGCAGTTCTGCGTCGGTTTCCCTGGCTCGATAAATTGCAGATGCACTCGCCGTTCTTCGCTCCAGCCGGCCAGAGCGCGCCCACGAAACTCAGGGCCATTGTCCACCACGATCGCCTCCGGCTTGCCTCGTTTCTCCAGCACTGCTTCCAAGACCCGTCGTACGCGCACTCCACCGAGCGATGTGTCGACTTCGATCGCCAGGCATTCCCGCGTGTAATCGTCCACCAGTGTCAGGGCTCGGATTGTCCGCCCTCCCGCCACGCAGTCGCTCACAAAATCCATCGACCATCGTTGGTTGCTTCGTTGTGGCAGAGCCGCCGGAACACCAGTTCCTCGCGCCAGCCGTTTGCGTCGTCGGCGACGCACCACCAGGCCTTCCGCCCGATACAGCCGGTATACGCATTTGTGATTCGCCTTCTGTCCTTCGCGCGCTAGCAAGGCACCCAGCCTCCGGTATCCGAACCGCGGCCGTTCCAGCGCCAGACTTCTCAATCGTTGCCGTAAAGCCATCTCTCGCTCTCTTCTTCGACTCCGGTATCGCTTAGTAGACCGCGCTATCCCGATCAGCCTGCAAGCATGGCGTTCGCTGGTGGCGTATTGCTTGGCCACGTAGCTCGCCGCCTCCCTTCGGCTCGCAGGCGCTACCAGTTTTTTGAAAGCACGTCCTTCAAAGCCCGATTGTCCAGCGTCAGCTCCGCTACCACGTGCTTCAGCTTCCGGTTCTCGTCCTCCAGCGCTTTCAGCTTCTTGGCATCGCTTCCTTCCAGGCCGCCGTACTTAGCCTTCCAGCGATACAACGTCTGCTCGCTGATGCCATGCTGCCGGCTGAGCTCGGCCGTTGCCAAACCCTTCTCTGCCTCCTTCAAGATCCCGATGATCTGCTCTTCCGTATGTCTGGTACCACGCATTTCTGCTCCCCTTCCTTTCGATCAAACTAACATTTTCGCTGGTACATGTTTTGGGGAGCAGGTCAAGAGGTTTGAACTTTCGGAACACGCCTTTACGTCATTCGCGAGCCAGTATCGTTCTCGCGAATTTGAATAGTTGTGCCGAAAAACATCTCAAAGCCTTTCGTCACGCCTTCATCGACTGTATTCGCAAGACGATAACACCAAGGCCGAGCTTGGGGAGCCGAAAGGAAATGATTTTGAAAGTGATGTGCCCCGGTCAAGGAGGTTCTTCCACTCCGTTGCCAGGCGCTAAACTATACACCTTCGTGGGCCACTACGTAAGTGGTACACGGGCGCCTCTGAGAGCATTCAGTATACCAGCAAGTTTCCAGCCTGTTGATGCCGCTGGCCGAAATGAATGCGCTCCGTGAGTCACATCCATTCCCGACGGTAAACACCATTAACTGCAGGAGAATGAGGCCCTTGCGCGCCGGATTGCAATTGGGTAAAATTCGTAAACAGTACCGAAACATAAGTGTAATCCTTGATCGAGTGTAATCCTTGATCGCACTAGGCTGTTAGTCCATTTGATGTGTGCGGCGGTTGCTCCTTTATAACGCCCGGTTCCGAGTAGAGGTGGGGAGGGAAGATTGGTACTTCGTCCAGCTAGGATACGAATCGCGGGAGTAGAATTGCTCGCTACTCCGCCGCGACCGAACCATCCCTTCTACGAGTATCGTCTCGCGATCAGCGGCGGAGGGAATCTTACGGCCAAACTTAGCTATGATCTTCTCAACCCGGATAGTCCGCGATCGCTCCTTCGCGTGGACTCAGGAGTTGCGTCCCAAATTCTTCCATTGCGAAATATGCCATCCGTCCAAACGTTACTGACACTCGTTCGAGCAAAACAGGAATACGGTCTCGGAAATTTTCGTATTCAAAAGGGAATTGTCGTTGATATTGACCACGGCGGCACTCCTCCGGAGGACGTCACCATTACTGTACACCGCCACGGGGCGGTTCCCGTCGCGTTGTTGCCGATTCAACAGATGTCGCCGACCGAAACGGGCTGGGAGGCTGTCAGGCTTGGTGTCTACGCTTCGTTGCCAACGAGCCAGGCAGACCGGGCACCATTGGCCACTAAAGGGGACTTGCTCAAGAGCTGCCGCATTCACTTGGATCTCCTTCTTAGAAGTTATCTTGAAGAAGTAGCTGGCGAGTTCTTCGACATCGAACAGCACTCGTCGCGAATCGAGACGTTCGGACGACTGAAGGGCGTGGAAAACATCTTAGGAGCTTCGGTTAAGCCGAAGCTTGACGCTATCTTGAACATAGAGAAGGGCTCACATCTCTATCGCCTTGCTCACGAAATTTGGCGGGGCTTCAGCGTTTCAATCGTGTCCGCAGCGCTGGGGCGTGTGTTTGCCCTACGACTAGTGAACGAACTTTATCGGTGCCTAGGAGTCTGGGATCGCGTACAAGATTACGAGGACCAGTGGCTCCATATCTCGGCTCGTCTTCGTGAACTCTATGATGGATCGTTCGACGACGACTTGTTCTCCGCGGGGTCCGATCCCGATCTTCTCCGAAGGGCCCGCGAGGAGTTCGCCGCCGATGACATCGACGGACTGGACAGATTGGCGAATGAAGCTGGCGAGCGACTGTGGCTCCGGCGATTCATTGAATTCGCGCGATTTGTTTCCATGATTCGCCGTGAGCATGCAACGGTTGGCACGCCCCGGCTCTTCATTTCGGCTCAGCACCGAGTGCCCTCTGCAACAGCCTTCGCCCAGAGCGTCCCATTGCTTTTGCAGGGCGGAACCTTGCGAGACGGTCGGCCGCGGGTCGAGGTCAGCCAAGTAGGACCGGGCGCCGCAAGCGACGAGCATATTGAGCGGTTAGTCAAGGCTCAAATTTGGCAGAGCGACGCGGTGTTGGGCGTAATTCCGAAAGACTGGACCGGTGATTACGTTGGCGGACCGAAGAATTTGGAGTGGGTTGCGAGCGAAACTGATCATGCGCTCCTCCTAAGCCGAAAGGTTCATCTTTTTGTTCAGAGGGGCACAGATCACAAGCGTGTTCGCGAGGAGTTTGGAAAGAAATTTCGGCTGCTCTCGCCTGCTGAGGACCGGCTACCGGAGGCCGAGCGGCGTCGGCTTCTGCTCGACAAGTTCAAGGACTTCGTTCATGACGAGTTCCAGTATGATGGCGACGCTCCCGAGATCAAGCGACTGGAAGAAGTTGTAGACTCAGCCCGGCGACGGCACGCCCAGGATCTGGTGCGCGGTTTGTTGCAACAGTTCTCACGGGAGGATCGATACGTCATCCTAAAGGTGCAGCAGATCGCCCGATACAAAACTGCGAGAACTGAGATACTCCGCAGGCTGGCAAGAGACGGAGTCAACGACCGTTTCTTTCGCAAACCTGAAGAAGCCACTCTTGCGTTTGGTCGAGCCTGGGAGAATTCGCGTAAACGTTTCTTACGGATCAACGGACACCAAATCGGCCTCATCGCACGGGAAGGCCAGTCTTATCGCGGGAATCTTCGTACCATTTTGGACTATCTCAGACCGGAGCTCGAAGCCCAGCGGATTACCAAGTGGAACGATGAGCTCATCGAGCAGATTCTGCAAGGTCTCTGAACTAATGCGCCTTCCGCGCGGATCAGCGAACTGTTCCAAACATGTTAAGATGCTCTTGTGGAAGGCTTGATCGTCAGTAGCGATGAATGTTGAAGAACTAAATCTCGCCGAACGTTTGGCGCGCCGGGGTATCTCTTACATCGACGGAAACAGCTCCATAGCGGCGGCGCTTGTCGCCCTTAACGGAACTCCCAATCGCGTTCTCGCACACTTCCATAACGGCCGGGTCAAGCTCTATAACCGCGCCTCGCTCTCGGGTAGCCCTGATTCCCCGCTGGATAAACTGTCGCCCGTCTACGACTTCAGCACACGTAAACTGGTAATCCGTGCCCGAGCAATTCGTTTACGCTTGCCGTCTTAGGTCCAAGCTCGAAGAAAGCTAGCAAGGCCTCTGTTCGGCTGTAACCGGTATGTCTGCCGCAAAGGTTGTCTTCACGGACATCCTCGGCTTCACTCGAACGCCGACCTGTGGTTCGCCAATAATCCATCCGACTGGGCTGCGACATCTTCATAGCGATGGTGAATGTCTCCGAGTTCAGCGATTCGATGGTCGCGCTACACTTCATAATCTGACGTTCAATTGGGCATTGCTTTTCGAGCGCAAGATGAGGACGCGATCGGTGGTAATAGCGAAAGTAGGACGCCCCTGTTCAAATGAAAGGTATTCAGAACAATGAAGTGGTTCAGACACTCCCGTCCGATCGCTCCGATTAAGCGCTCCGCGCAGGCATTCTGCGAAGCGGTCTGCGGCGCCGTGAGGACTCCTCGATCCGCAACGACTCCACCCGCCTGCGGACTTGATCTCCGTAGACGCCATTCCGGTCCCGGATCAGATATTGTGGTACCTCGCGGTCGGAGAACGCCCCGACAGTCTCGATGGGGGGGGCGGTCACATTGAAGCGTAGAACTTCGGGGCGGCGACGCTCCAGCGCTAAGAATATGAACAGTACCCGCAGCTGGATCGTCGGAGCAGTAAAGCAATCAACTGATACGATTTGACCCAAGTGATTCCCGAGAAAGGTCTTTCATGTCTGAGAAAAGCAGCCGTGGAACAGTCCGCAGAAAGCATGAGACGGTTCGCTCCGATATTGTGATGCCCATCATCAACGCGCCATAATTCTCGGAAACTCGCCACAGGGGATTGGCGATGGCCATCTGTCGGATCAGCCTTCGGATTTCGCTGTCAACGGCAGGTCTTCCTCGACGATCGCCTTTCGTTTGCGACAGCCGAACCTAGAATCTGGAAAACGTTCCCGTTGCCGGCGGACCACCGGGTCGGGCAGATCGAAGACCGGCGCGTCACGCCAACTGGCCCAGAGCCGGGACAGACCGACCCGGAGCAACCACCGAGGCCATCGCGTTAGCATCGTTCGCCGCAAATATGCAACCCCTCCGCTTTCCGCGACAACTAGTCCATTCGCATGCTGGAACAGGTGTTCCGGTCGGTGTCATGCGCCAACCAGCGTTTGGTCCGCCAACCAGTCTGTCTGCGCCTGGTCGTTTTTCAATTGTCTATGAGCGCCAGAGCCGGCACCCGCGCAACACATTCGCAACCCTGTGTAGAATTAGATCACGAGTGGCGTGCTCTGGTTCGTCATTTCCGTGGCGATCCATCGGCGTGGAATACATATGAACGGTGCGGTTTTCGCTTTTGAAGGGCCCGACGGAGTGGGGAAGACGACATTGGTTTCTGCCGTCGAGCAGACCTTAACCCGGACCTCGCGGAATGTTATTACGCTATCATTTCCTGGCCGCGCTGCGGGCACTCTTGGTGCGCATATCTATGAGCTTCATCACCGCTCAACCGAGAAAGGCCTCCGACATCTGACGCCAGATGCTTTGCAAGTCCTCCATGTTGCAGCTCATATTGACACGATCGAAGGCCTCATTCGGCCGCATGTTGAAAAAGGTGGTATCGTCCTCTTAGATCGATACTGGTGGTCAACGTGGGTATACGGTCGTCTGAGCGGCGTATCTTCGCGTGCACTGGAACGGATGATCAGCCTAGAGCTGTTGTATTGGGGTGAGTTGATTCCTAAAACAATCTTTCTGGTAACACGCCCGTCATCTGAAATTAGCCAGCCCGAGCGCGCGATTTTCGATAGGAGAACCAAGGAGTACAATACACTCGCCAGACGTGAGCATGTGCGTTCCCGAGTTGTTCCGTTAGCAAATATCGGTGAAGCCACAGCCGTCGCAGCCTGTGCCGCACATGCCATTTGTGAAGTCTTGTCGGAATCGTGGCTGAGCAAATCGGCGGAAAGCGTCGGCTTCGCGAGTATCGCGAACGCTTGTGGGCCGCAGATGCGCTTACACGAAGCCTCAGAATGTTCAGAGTCTCTGACGCCGACTACACGCAAATCGTCGGCAATTTGGCCGCGCCTAAAGTTTCCCACGCCAACGCCCGCTTTCGATACGTATTGGCGTTTTGCTGCTGAGCGACAAGAGATATTTTTTCGCCGCCTTCAAGGTGCGCAGATGCCTTGGACCGAGGACCCGATCCTGCGTCGGTACAAGTTCACGAATGCTTATCGAGCATCGGACCGGGTTAGTCAATATCTGATCCGGAACGTGATTTACGCTGGCGACCAAAACCCGCGTGAACTCTTTCTCCGCATCCTGATCTTCAAGCTCTTTAATCGGATCGAAACTTGGGAACGGCTCGTGGCAGCGGTGGGTAGGCCGAGCACCAAAGAATTCAGCATCTCTCAATACGACCACGCCTTGACTACCATGATGGAATCGGGGGACGCGATCTATTCCGGGGCGTATATCATGCCAAGTGGCGCGGCGAACTGGCGACAGGACCGAAAACACCGGATGCACCTACAGTTGCTCTACCACATGCTCTCCCAAGATCTCCCTGAAAGAATCGCTGAGACAAAAAGCATGCGAGAAGCCTTTGAGCTACTCAGGGACACGCCGACTTTTGGTGATTTCTTGGCCTATCAGTACGTGACTGATCTAAATTACAGTACCGCTCTAGACTTCAGTGAAACCGAGTTCGTCACTCCAGGTCCTGGGGCCCGAGATGGAATTCGCAAGTGTTTTTCTTCACTCGGAGACTTGACGGAGCCCGACCTTATCCGTTACATGCACGACCGTCAGGAGCAGGAATTCGAAGCCAGGGGTATACGCTTCAGATCTCTGTGGGGACGACGCCTACAACTGATCGATTGCCAGAATCTCTTCTGCGAATTAGATAAATATGCTCGTGAGTACCACCCTGAAATAAAGGGCAGAAGTGGCCGAGCCAGGATTAAGCAGCAGTTTCGGCCGACGGGCACAGCCCTATCGTACTGGTATCCGCCGAAATGGGGGCTGAACGATCAGATTGAACACGGTGGTGCTGCTCGTGCTGAGATGGTCTGAAGAGTAAAGCTGTGCACACCGTCACCTCCAGTTCCGCGGACCAAGCATGGAGGCAAGTTGCAAGTCTATTGCTTGACTCAAGCGAAACGATACGTCAGCCCAGCCGTGGAGGAGACACAATCGAGCTGCTTCATGTTGCCTTACATCTCACGGAACTTTCTCAGAAGTGGGTTGTGAGTCGAACGCCTCCGTTGAATCCTGCCTTCGCCTTGGTTGAAGCACTTTGGATTGCGGCTGGTCGTCGCGATGCTGCACTTCCAACGTACTGGAACCCAGTATTGAGGCGCTATTGCGGTGACAGCGATGATTATCACGGGGCGTACGGCTATCGTCTCCGCCATCAACTTGGATTCGACCAACTGGACAGGGTTTATCGGATTTTGCAATCTTCGCCCGATACACGTCAGTGTGTTCTTCAAATGTGGGACGGAAGAATCGACCTACCTCTCGATGATGGATCTCCTGTCGATCCGGATATTCCGTGCAACGTTGTGGCGTTACCGAAGCTTTGTAACGGCCGGCTCGAATGGCTCGAATTGATTCGGAGTAACGATCTCTTTCTCGGAGTACCGCATAACATTGTTCAATTCACGTCGTTACAAGAGATTTTGTCAGGGTGGTTAGGCGCTAGAGCGGGATCATACATTCAGGTAAGCGACAGTATGCACGTTTACACCAGAGATGTCGGCGCAGTTCGATCGAGTCTTGATCCGATCGAGGGTCCTCAGAGCTCTGACACATTTGCTTTAGATTGTCCCTCCTGGGACCGGATGTTTCCAAGTCTAATGAAGCGACTTGACACGCTAACGTTGCCAAACCTCTCGATCAGTGAATTTGGCGCAGTCGCCTATGCTAGAGACGCGCCAGCCGCATATGAAAATAGCGTGCGGATTGCGGCGGCTGACGCGGCGCGACGACGCGGCTGGCATGACCAGGCACATGAATGCATGGAAGGATGCACGAATCTCGCCCTCAAACAAATGTGGTTGAGATGGCAAGCTCGATGCGACGCCCGGCAGTCCGCCTCTAAGGTCAAGCACGACAACGGCAGTCTTAAGATATTGTGAGCTTTGCTTCAGTCATTCCGGTGCCAAATATCTTACACATTACGGATCTGCACCTCGTATCAGAAGCCAACAGCCCGCCGTTAGAGAGTCATAAGATCGGTTTGGTTCCGCACGCAGATCTTGCCACTCAGCATCGGCTCCTTCGCCATAACTTTGAGAGCTTAGGCGAACGGCTGAGACATAATAGCGAGTCTCTGGACGCTATCGTAGTTACCGGCGATATAGCCGAGAAAAACAACCGCGAGGGATATCAAGCTTTCTTAGCACTGATTGATTCGCTCGGGACGTCAAAGCCGTCGCGTGATCGCATCATGGTGGTTCCCGGTAACCATGATGTAAAGGCCGGCTTGAGATCTCGTGACCCCAACCGATACGGCGAATTCATAGAGTGGATTCGGTCGGCGGGTTTCATCACGCCATGGCTCGATGGTGTCGACGGACCGATCAATACAGCTGATGAAGCGCGCCGGCACACAATCGCTCTTGACGACGTTCAGATCGTTGCCATCGACTCGGCGGCGTTTTCTCAAGTCTTGATTGAGACTGGGATTTCCGATTCGTCATGGCGGGAACTTGAGGCAGTGCTGGATGCACGCCCAAGCGAGTTCGCGGCACTCCGGAAGCTGCGCGTCGTAGATGCTGCACGTGTATCAAACCAGCAACTGGAAGCGGTTCGACAAATACTGCTACGCACAACTTCGAGTGAAAGCGCCATTCCGATCCGCATTGCGGCGATGCATCATCACCTCCTGCCCGTTTCCGCCGCAGAGGAGATCAAGCCTTTTGAGTCATTGACAAATCTTGGGGCTGTACGACAATTCCTCCGCGACCACGGGTTTGCTATGGTGCTGCACGGGCATAAGCACACGCCATTCACCTACGTGGATCACATCGCCTCATACGGCGAGGGTCCCGACGTTCCAGCACCGTTGCGAGTGTTCTCTGGAGCTGCCGCGAGTGGCGGGGACCTAGACCGCACTGATGTTTGCAGGTTACTTGATGTTGATGCCCTTGGCGGCGTCGTGCGAGTACGACGAGTAGGCCTTGCCACGCCCGGAACCGACGTCAAAATCAAAGCTGCGGAATCGGTTCCATTTTCACGTCCTGGGGGTGCGCAGATTCACACCATGACAGGGTGCACTGTGATTACCGGCGAGAGTGTTGAACAGGTCTATCCGTTACTGCTCGCAAGGACTGCCGAGAAGGCCGGCGAGCTTGAGCATGTCATTTGTCGCATCGAGCAGTCGCCCGAAATCGGCGAGATCGCTCCAATCTATCCGAAACTGCCCGCCTCCGCTGGGTCCAATCTTCTTAAGGAATTTAGCGACCTCGTCAAGTGGTGGCAATTTCCGTCAGTGCCGCTGAGTCCAATGGATCAGCCTGCCTTTACGCATGGAAGTAGGATCAGAACGTACAATGGTCATCTAGATCAGATTCAGCAGGTGATCGATTCCCTACAAATCGACCCAGCGACAGCCGCAGCATGATCGTGTTACTAAATCCTCCCGCCGACCAAATCGCGAAGCACGAGATTCCGTATCCCTCATTTTGTGTTGTGCAGTTCACGGTCCAAGGGATTGGTCACGGTAGCGGTCGGACATTGGCATGTACCGCCTATTTTCGTAAGCAGGAAGTACGTTATTGGTGGCTGGTGAACTTGGCCGAACTAGCGGACTTGCAGCGACAGATATGCGATACGCTGCGTCAGGGTACGAAGCCTGAATTGCGAAGCATTAAGCCAGGGCCAATAACTACGGTCGCGGCACGCGCTCACGCCGGTGACAGCCCGCCAAAGGTACAAGTCCCCCTGGTAGATCGCCTTTACGGTCTCTCGCGGGAGCAGCTTTATGCCATGGTCCATGCCCTGATCTGGGAAGAGATGCCAGATCGTTCAACGTACATAGCGAAATGGAACCGAGCGTTTTCAGAACTTACTCCACCGGAAAACCCCGATCCCGACGGAGTTGCGATTGCTCAACAGGGATTGAAATATCTCACAGAGGAGATTGGGCGTCACATGGGAGCGCCCAAATCGCGGGGTGCGCTTTTGACGTCTCTTCACCAGAAGCTCGGGCAACTGCTTGCAGCAAATCAGGAGTTTGCGTTGTTTCAACAGAAGAATTCAGCAACGTCAGAGAGATATCAAGCGTGGCGAAGTTCGGTGATGCCGTTAGTTAGCGGAATCATTGAGCTAAGTGCCGCACTTATCACCCATGAGCCAAGCGCAAACCAGGCATAATAGCGCTCACGAATAACTGGGGTCACAACTAGGCTATGACGTAGAAGATTCTAAAATACTTGAACTTGGAGCGTGCGCTCTGCGGTAAAGTTCCAGCGGATCTTGGTCTTTGCCGTTCGCGCCGGTTCCAGCCCGGACCTCCGATTCAGTCGGGCCAATCCGGGATGCGGCGAGTTCCCGCCGGAAACAACCCCGCTGTACCCCCTTGGGAGAAGCGCATTCCCCCCCCCCAACAGATTTCCGGATGGATGTTGAGGTTATCCATGACCAGATGGATATCGCGCGACGATAGGTGAAACCAGATCCCGATCACGTGGGCGAACTGAAGGCGGACTCCGCTGGCGCAGTGAAGTGCCTCCGGCTTTGGGTTCCACGACGGCGAAGATGTTGGCGGTTCCCGGCCTTGTATTCGTTGTCGCGTCTGGCGATGTGGCCCGGCTGGGCGGGCCTGCGGGCGGCTCCTACCCCCTCTCATCCAGACATATCACCGGTTCGGCGGCTTGTAGGGTTTCTCAACCCAGAACATCTTCCATCTGGGCGATTAAGCCTCTCGATTCCCCACCACCACATTTTTTTCCCGCCACGGCTTTAGGTCTGGCTTTCGAGCAAGATCCGGATGTCTCTCGTCCCACGCGGGGCCACTCTTTCCCCCTTCGCCCCAAACCCCTCCACCCTCCCCCTCGGGCTTCACTCACACCATCGCGATGATGCGTTGCTTTTGGGAATCTTCCAGGATCTCGGCTGGTCCTGGCCGGGCCCCCCTCTCCCCGCCTCCCGCACACCCCCCCCTCCTGACTCCCCCCCCTACTAGTCAACCCCTAGCGGATCCGGTTGTCCTTTGCGGAATACCGCTTATAGCTTTGAGCGAAATCGAATGGATCTCCCAAAACGAGATTCAAGGAATCTCCAAGTGTCGTGAGGAGCCAGTTGAGAAAACCTGTGCAGGTCTCCTGACCAAATACTCTGTAGTCGCGACAATTGCGATAGTCCATTCCATCGAGTATCCCTTGCGGAACACTGGGGGCTTGCGTGCCAAAGTAAACGAAGTTATGTGAAACTAGTACCCGGTCAGCCCTCGTGTCTTTCTCCAGGTTGTGCACATTCGTGCTTCCATCGGCGTTGCTGTGATGGGAGTCAGCCTGATGCCATCGGTTATCGGACCTGTCACGATGATAGATATTGTCGCCCACGATCATCTTGCTGCTCCCGTTTCTCACGGGCCGCTTATCGAGATAAGGCGCCCCGAACCAGTATTCGTTGAAGGAGATCGCCTGACTTACACGCATGGCAAAGATGAGACGGCCGATGGCCTTTAGTCTCGCTCCGCCCATTCCAATCACCCAATCACCAATTTCGGCTCTCGCTCTGATCTTCGGTTTGCATGTAGCTAAAGTGCAGTAGCCATGGAATGGGTTGGGCGCGAATCCGAAGTCGCGATCGACCACATAGAAGAACAGCTTCCCCATCTATCAGCACTTCGTCGTCGGCGGCGGGTATGTGACCGGTCGTGGAGAGCCGTCAGGATTTTGGAAGGGATACTGTTTCCCGTCGATTGCGTCCATAACAGCGTCGGTATTCCAGGCAACGATCGAGGAAGCGTATTGTTTCAAAGCCGACGACAAATCCGCATCGGTGCCACCTCTGACGTAGACACCAACAATCCTTTTTCCTTGCTTGTGAGCCTGCTCAATCTCCCAATTAACCCAGGGGCGCTCATGGGTATCCTTCCCAACCAAGACAACAACTGTTGAAGCCCACGAGATCTTCATCCGCAACAAGCGTCGGATGGTCTCGTCCTTTACTAAGCCTTGCTCCAATCGACGCTGGTTGGCTGGCTTCGCGCGGATTGAACTATTGCGTATGTCGTATCCGCGGCGACCGAGCAAGTCGGTCAACTTCGTGACTTCAGCGTCGTCAACATGATGGTGGCTAATAAAGACATGCCGCCGCTTGCCGTTGTCGCTCATAACTACGTAATCTTACTCTAATGATAGTTCAATCCCGGTAGAGAATAACAGTGAATGCGGATGGCTAAAAAAACGCGTACGCCTGCACTACCGAATTAGCGATCATCGCGGAACGGAGTGAAGGCCGGAAGAAGCCCGCCGCCTGGAATTGGCCAGGTCCAAGCAACGCAGGCGTGTCAAAAGAGGGGATTTTGGCCCAGGCTGCTTGGTCCCCGCCGCCCGACCACAGGCCCGCCTTTTTGCCTCTCGTTATAGTGCGATCAGAGTATCGCAATGGAGCGTGCTAGAATCCCATCGGAGACTACTGTGTCGGCAGCCACTATCCTATTCTGTGACATTGTAGGCTTTTCAAAGAAGCCCACGGCAGAGCAGCGGCGTTTAGTCGAAGGCTTAACTGGGGAAATCATCTATGAGCTGCGGCTACTGCTGTGCCCGCCCTTCGATACGCCGGGAGTAGTCGCGCTACCCACCGGCGACGGCGCGGCCTTGGCCTTCATCCATCGACCGAATCAGCCCTGGGATCGCGACACCATTTTTCGCCTGATCGTGAGGCTACAACAGTGGGCATTCCACGAGAAAGGAGTCAAGCTGCGGGTCGGTGTCCATGTGGGAGCCATCGAGGTTATCTCAGACGTTAACGGCAGGCCCAACGTTTGCGGTGACACCATTAACTACGGGCAGCGGGTTATGGACGCTGCGAATCCAAGGCAGGTTCTGTTTTCGGAGGCTGCTTTTCGCGAGTATATTGGAACGACCGGGCAGGCGATAGCCTCTGACGCTGTGCCGCCGGACCTGGGTGCGGGATTCGAAGGGCCGATCGAAGTATTTGCAAAACACGGAGTTCAGATTCTCGTCTTTAAGATGACTCTGACGCCCGAGACGGAATATTGGTCGAATACAGATCCCATAGCAAAGCATTTGATGCTCGTGAGCTTGGCGAGCTTGCCTAAAGAGATCCGAGACTTTGGTGCGCGGCTTGACTCGGCAGAGCAAGTTGCTTTCGTTGAATTGACCGGCGATCGGCTCCTGCCGCAGCTGCGGGATGAAACAGTCAAACTATTACCGGAGCTGAAGCGGCTGTGGGTCTTTATGCCGGATCCGGCTTCGTACGAACGCTTGACGGTGGTTCCTCCATTACCTGGCGCGGAGCAAGTGCGCAATTGCGTCGGCGAATGGCGCGATTACCTGAGCGGTCTGAGGGCAAAGATTCCCTCTCTGACATAAAGCTCGGCCTGTTCCAAGAACCGCCGTACTTCGGAGCATCGTTTCTTGACTGGGAGCAACCGGGCGGCAGAATCCATGTGAGCCCGTACGTCTGGAGCGTCCCGACTCCCCGATGTCCCGGTTACGATTCGAGTGGCTGGGTAAGACACGCTCCGAGGTTTATGCGACCTATGTGAAAGGCCTCGAATATCTGAATTCAAGGACGTCTAACGCTCTATTGGGGGCCTAGGATAGCGCAGCGGTACCGTTCTTCGGAAATTTTCAAGTGGTGGTGCAGGTCCCCTCCGCTTCCGGCTACGTATGTGAAGTCATCGAAAAGCTGCCCGCGCCGAATCCCGCTCTGATCACCGTTGTTTCAGCGGAGCCGAGCGCGGATGGAGCCGCCCGCACAGTCGCTCTCGGCATTCTGCGCGCGCTCCGAAAACTCGCGATTCGTCCGGGCAATCTTTCGCCCCCGTGCACGCCTAATAGCAGGGGCCCCGTGGGGTGCCTAGCACATCGGGAAGCGACGGCTCGTAGGGTGCTCGTGCTAGTGGGAGACAGCGGAACGATCGCTGACACTGCCGGAGCTGTCAGTTACTGGGAAGCCGAGCTCCAAAATAAGAGCCTCCAGTATCGGGTTGTGCCAACGTGTCCCCGTGCCAATATTCCAGTTATGTCAGCGTCGCTGATAGGCGCGCTTCAGAACACTTTGGTCCAGGGATGGGTTGGGAGTCCGCAAGAAGTCGTCGCATCCGTTCTGCGGGCCGCCGGGATAACTGCCGAAGACTATCGCATCTTCATTAGCTACCGCATAGAGGATGGTGCCTCGTATGCTGATCAGCTCTTTAGTGAATTCGAATCTCGCGGGTTCTCGGTGTTCTTGGACCGCGTGCGTATTAAGCCGGGGGCGAGCATCGCCAAGGAGATTGACGAGGCGCTCATCTATCACTCGGTTCTGTTGGTTCTTGAGACACCGCTACTCGCGCGCTCTTCGTGGGTGACACGGGAGGTCGCTGCGGCGGCGGCGAATCGTCTCGCCATCGCAGCACTGAACTTCCCCTCGGGTGTTGCTGTAGCTTCCATCGGCAACCGGCGCCGCTTCCCCCTGGACCAACGGCGAGACTTTAAGGGGAACAGGCTCACCGAGACCGCTGTAGCCACGATTGTAGACCATGTAATCGAGATTCACAATCGATGGCTGGTAGCCGGCGCTACCAGATGCAACAGGCGCTGCGGAACGCAATCAAGAAAACCAAACGCCCAGTACGACAGCGGATCACTCCAGAGGGGAATCTGGAGGTCGATGCACCTTCGATATATACGCTGCTTCCGCTGCCGCGCCCCGCGGAGCTAATAGACTTCCGGCGAATGCATCCCGGCGTCCGTCCTTCCACCGCTCTCGCGCGCAATCGTCGCACCCGGCAGCGCACGTCTCGGCGGCCGGGCAGCGGCAATGCAGTGGCTCGCGAATACCGCGAACATTCCGATCTACGACGAGTCCAAAATCCGCCAGGTGGCGGCGTGGATCGCGGCGGGGATCCACTGGTTCACGTATGAAACCAATAATCCCGTCTCCACTCGCCGGTCGGACTGTTTTCCTTTTGGGTGGTGCTGTAGAGGACGAGGAATTTACAGCAGATCCGGGTTACGACTCTGCAATCGACGAACAGAACCTACGCATCGAAGAAGCGGTAGCAAGCATAGTTCGAGCTGTGTTGGCGCGAGGCGCTCGGCTTGGCCTTGTCGATGACTCCGTCTTTACGCCACTCGCTCTTCAGATTTGTAATGAGTATTGGGAACCGGCGCCAGCGGAAGGCACGCCGGCACACAGCGAGGACGACCTGGCTCCGATCCTGATTTTTGGGCAGATTCCAGCGCTGCCGAATCGGGCGGCCTCTTGGTATCAGCAAGGGGTTAATGCAGGTATAGTCCCAGTATGTTTCGCCTTACCAGCAATTTAGTCAGCCTGCTGCCCTTGCGATCTGCGTCGGAGGTGTCTCGAACCTCGACAATATTGTGGGATCATTTCTTCAAGCGTAATCTCCCAGTGTTCACCTTGCCAAGCACCGGCGGCGCGGCGCGGCAAATAGCACATGAAAGAAATGTCGTGGACGTTGAGACTAAGCTTCTGGCAGAGATAGCCCGGAGACGTGGAAGTGGAAGTGATGTTTCAGAGGCTCCTGAAAGAGGAGTGACAGTCGAGGAAGAGCGGATGCCCGAGTTCGTCTATTCCGCATATCCATTGCTGATCAGTATTATTCTTGATGGCCAACTGGCGCTGGCGAGTTGAGAATCCGGAATCGGTCCGGATTTTCGCCCTAGGTGGTGGACCCAAAATCAGAGCGCCTTGCGTCCTCCGAAAGCGCCTTGAATCTATTTCGCGTCAACGCCACGAGCCCTGCAGATCGAACTCCGAATGTGTGGCTCGGCAGGCAAGAGCGTATACGAAGTCGCTCCCAACGAGGCTTAGGTCGCTGCCTGCAAGCCGTTTTAATAACCGCCCTCACGGAAGTCGTCCTTCAGGGGCGCGCCAGCGCCGGCGAGTTGGGTCACCACGTCGGTGCACTTGGGTGGGGGTCCCACTTCTCGCTGAAGTGGAAGGAAGGCGAATGCATTGCGAATCATCATCCGCAGCACAACGATGAACAAGAACAGACCAGCAACCAGCGACGACAGGGCGATATGGCGCTACATGAATCTGCCGAAGTTTGTGGCGATGCTGTCTTTCCAAGACCCTATGGTTCGCCAAGGCAGCAGATTTTGAGGATCGTTACGAGGGTTTTTGCGAAGCCGTGGCGCGGGAAAGCTGGCAAACGACCCCTTGGCCTTGGCGAAGTGCATTACCCGAACAACTTCGGAAGGAGAGCGCCGGTCATGTCCCTGACACAAGCGATGGTCAAGTTGAGCAAGCAATCAGCGGCATACTTTCAGAATGCCCGTGAGCATCTGATGTGAATTCATGGCGTCTAGCGGATGAGTCGACGGCTATGTGGGAAATCTATGGCTTGAGGGGATGCGGAATAGCGGTGAAGTCGTCTATCGGCAGTATATCCAGGCGGCTAGATTCGAAGTTCGGAGGTGCAGTACTCTTTCGGAAGAGTTGAATACGAAGATGATCCACATTCAAATCCAGCGCTCAGATTTGTTCTCAGGGCGGGAGCCATTCCGGTTGGTTCGGGCCTTCGGAGTTTCGGTCCTGAACTTGCCGAAAAGGTCCTGCGTGGAGAGGCATTGCTGTGCTGCAAACAAGGGTCGAAGGCTGTGACTTGCCAGGTGTGTCGAAATCTGATGATTTTGATAGGCTCGGAGTAACAGCTGGGCGATTTGTTTGCGGAGGCACCGATATTGGCTAACGCAAGTCCGAACTCCCAACCAGCGGTAGCATCGGCACCGCCCAGACAGAGCAAGGGCCTATTGGGAGTAGACTCGCTGTCGCCATCGCTTCCACCCTAAAGTACGACATCGAGCGACGACGTCCGCCTGAAAGCCCTGATTTCTGAGGGTGTGGATAACTGGGATGGCGACAAGCTGACCTTCCCGCCTATAATTTCGACAAAGGCCGACCCACAAAACCCACACCATATCCCAAGAGATGAGTCAATCAGTCGCTGACGCAAGCATCGAGCTCGACCGTGAATACGGACGCGCCATCGTGACAACACAGCCAAAATCGCCCAATGATCATCCGAACTCGTATTCTGCAGTCCCCCGACCTGCTGATCTGCTAGATTAGCCAACCGATCCCAGGTCATAGCTCGCGCCGGATGCGTGATTGCCGGAACAAGCGCTCAGCTATGCTTCCGCCTACCATTCTGCTTTCGAGGGTTAGTAGCTCTTCAATATCAAGCGCCAGACCCAACTCCATCTTGCGATCCATGAATTCCACGGTCTGATGTTGGAGAATCACACCTGTGACGGCTACTGGTCCACCTGCCAGCGAAGTGAGGAGCGGTGCCCCCGATAGCCCCGGAGGAGGCACAAAAGAGAGTTCATAACCTGGTGGGGCGCTGCGCAGAATGCTAAGCGCGCGCCGATTAACGACGTAGCCCTTAAAGGCGCGCAGATGGAAAGTCGGTGGCTCGAATCCGAATGCGAAACCCATGGCGAAGACATCTGCCAAAAAACCTAAAGGGGCAAAGTTAAATGGCAGAATCTCCGCCAGCAAGCCGGGACAGTGTAGTAGAGCGAGATCAATGTCCTCAAAGAGTTCAGAGTCTTGTACGGGTACTCCGTAGAAGTCTTAGTCGTAAGCCGCGCTACGGCGAGCTCCCCGTCCTGCAGGGCTTCCCGAAAGACATGGGCCGCATAAGGAACAGGTTCGGGCGAGACAAAAGGCAGTGCCATGGAAGACACTGTAGTTGAGTTCGAACACCCGTTTCTGCCTATCGCCTCGGCCAGCCAAAACTGCACAATTGACTGCGTGTGGGTTCAATCGATATCTTCCTTGATTCCATAGTGCAACAGCCCGCACGTGTTGCCGTTGGCTTTCTTCATCGGGACCACCCGCTCGGCGCTATTGGCAAAGCGCAAAACCGCAACATGCTGACACAAGCCTCGCGGTGTTTACGGCGAAGGCGGCTGACCAGTCATGCTTCTATTATGCCGGGCGAGGCAGGCATGGCCACAAAAAACAAAACTGCCAGGAATGTTTTATACTAGAAGACAAGGAGATCCATCATGGAACATGAACTTAAACCCGGGGACGTAGTTCAGCTCAAGAGCGGCGGCCACAGATGACGATCGAAGACATCGGCCAATTCGGAATCGGCAGCACACACGATCAAGTGAAGTGTGTTTGGTTCGAAGGAAAAAAGCGAATTGAAGGTTTCTTCGAGTTGCCGACACTGTGTAAACCTGAGCCAGCGCGCGCGGTAGCGCCACTGCGCATGACAAGCGACTATAGGTGATCGCCACCGTTTAGATCGGCCCACTAAAAGGGAGCCAAGATGCGCCCGTTCCGAGATGGAGATACGTATGCGACATTGCGGACGCACACCGAGAAAGTCACAGCCGAAATCGACGCTCTCGACAATGACTACGTCCTGAGGGCGTCTCCAACAGAGCTAGAGGATAAGGTGCTCGTCAAGCCGCTAGTCCTTCATGCGGAGCAGCGCCACATCGAAGACCAGGCCGGTGTCAACGTTGATGTAAGCCGTGACTTCCGACGGGGGTTCTTGCCCGGCGAGGGTGGAACGGTCCGAGGAACGAGACTCGATGTTGCCATTCCCTTCGAGGGCGATCCCCTATTCTGGCGGGTGCGCGCATCAACAATTAGCATGAGCGGCTACCCAGATATTACGATACGGGATGACAGCATTTCGTTTAGCGTGTCCTTCCCCGACGATACCGCCGATGCCAACAGTGTGCGCAGGCCTATCGACGAGCACACGAACAGGCTCGCCGAGGCTGTGAAATACCTGAAACAGGACCTCGACCAGCACAACGCCACGGCCCCAAATACAATACGCCAAGCGCTCGACCGCAAGCGCCAGCTCGCACGGGCCACCACCGGTGTCGTCGCCGGCCTAGGGATCCCGATCAAGAGAAAGAACGAGCCACCAGCATTCGCAGCCCCCGTCAAGCGCCGCCCATCACCTGCGCAACGCCCCGTCGCAACCGCGGGCGACTACTTGCCGGAGCCGTTCCTTGAAGATAAGGAGTACGAGCACATCCTCGACGTCCTGCGGAGCATGGCGCTCGTAATCGAGCGAAGCCCAGATGCCTTCGCCACCCTTGACGAAGAAGCCATCCGCACCCATTTCCTTCTCCAACTCAACGGGCACTACGAAGGCAATGCCACAGGTGAAACCTTCAACGCGGCCGGAAAAACCGACATCCTCATTCGAGTTGGGAACAAAAACGTCTTCATTGCGGAATGCAAGTTCTGGCATGGAGCAAAAGGGTTCAACGACGCCATCGACCAACTTCTCAACTACCTCACATGGCGCGACTCGAAATGCGCCATTCTCGTGTTCAACAAGACTAAGGACTCAAGCGGCATCAGACAAAAGATGAACGAAGCGATGGAGGCACACCCGAATATCGCAAAACACTCTTCCACCAGCCCGATCGCGATTCGAGATATGTATTCGTGAAAGCGTCAGATCCTGGACGCGAGATCACAATCACCACACAACTCTACGATGTGCCAGTTAAGAATGCATAAACAGACATCATCCATTCGCGGACGACCATCGCAGACCGTACCTTCGCATGGCGAGAGGATGACCACTTTTTCGAGACACCAGAATAACTCCGCAGCGCCGTGGGACACTCTACCAGCCGGTCCCTCCGGCGAATGGCTGCGGTCGCGTTTGACGCAATCGGTGATTGCCGATGTTTTCCTTACGCCACCGCGCCGCCACAGGCCGGATTCGTCAGTCCGCTACATCGTCCGAATCGTCATCGTCGCTGTCGTCATCGCCGCTAACGAGGGAATCGATCTCCTGTAAAGCGCAAGATCCGCCCGTTCAGAAGCGGGGTCTAGAGGATCTCCAACGATGTCGCCGATTTGATCGGGCGTGTCCTGCAAGTCGGCTTTTGTGGTTCCATTCGCCATAATAGTTCTCCTTTTCGTGGTATTCGTAATTGTGCGGCCCGTCTCTTCCGCCCACTGATCTACGCCTTCGTTCTCAACTTCATCCGCACGGTCGTCGTCTTGAAGTACGTTGCGGAGAAACGAGACAGCGCGCTTTTTTGCCGTTTCGGCTTGATCGCGGGTTAGAATCTTGCGTGCCACATTTGTTGGATGGACCGTCAATCTTCATCTGTCACGATGAAACAATCAAAACAGAGAATGTTCGACTAAGCATTTTGGATGATTTCTAAACTGGCGCGAGAACCAGACACTTGACCCCAGTAACGCCGCAAGAAGATATCGACTAGCGCGGGGCGCGACGACGCTTTAAGGACCTAATCTCCTGCAGCAATCTGCTCGGTCGACGATGGCGTGGGCGTCAGCACGTGTTTGATCAGATCGCGACACTTCGATACATTCTTGAACAAATTGCTTGGGTACGCGTTTGGGTAGAGATGCTTCGCTTGCGCAATGGTCTTCTCGAGGATCTCTGCCGTCACTGCGGGAAGTCGCGCCTTGAGCGCATCCATGTCGAGCGCCGGGTCGTCCAGGTCGATTGTTGCCATCCGTTTAATGATTCCATGGAGAACGAATCGGTTGCCGTGCACCGCGACCAATTTTTCTCTTCCTTCCCGCGTCTGCTGTTGTTCTTTGAGAGCTGCGTCAACAGCTCGCAGTATTTCGATGCATCGCCACATCCGCATCGCTGTTAGACCAGGATTGAAAAGATAGATATAAGGCGGTTTCTTAATGTCGTCATATAGCTTGCTGACCTCACGCTTTGCTTGCATAGCCAGGCCGATATCGTTATGAGCGCATGCTAATGCGACGGTTGCTTCGTCAAGCGTACAGCCACGCTCCGGCGCGGGTTCAGGATCACCCGTTTTGTAAGCG
The DNA here is from genome assembly GCA_963768095.1 of Terriglobia bacterium. GTDB lineage: Bacteria > Acidobacteriota > Terriglobia > Bryobacterales > Bryobacteraceae > Palsa-89. The sequence continues at coordinate 849,192 of CAVYGT010000002.1, forward strand.
TACTCCTTTTGATACCCCAGCCACAGTTCGGTCTTCAGGCGCTCCTGTTGGGGATCAAGCGCAGCAAAGTCTTTCTTTTCGATCCGATTTTGGGTATTCGCTGCTCTCGTGAGTTCCGTGCCAAATCCCTCCGGGCACTTCTCCAGCGAAACGAGGCGCACAAGCACGCGGGCGTTCTTGAGGTTTTCAGGGTTACTTATTCCGAGGGCCGTAATCGTACCCACCGTCTGTGCGCCATTGACGACGCTGGCACCTTCGCATACGAAGACACCGCTGGTTCGGCTAACGCCGCCGATAGGTTTTTTGCCGATGCGCTCAGCGATGATTGTTATCCCATTATTGAAGTACCAGAACTTTTCCGGGCTGACCTGTAACGTGGCTGCAATGCCGTCGTTAACATCGGTGTTCCCCTTAAACCCACGTAGATTCTTGTTCGTTAACGCCTGACCATACTGCTCCCACGTTGCGATATCGCTCACGTCCACTTGTCCATAAAACGCGTCATAGGGTTCGGCGATGTGACCGTAATCCTGGAGCATGATTTCCATGGTTACGGACTCGCCCAGCGCCTGCCGAGCAATGGCTGCGTGCAGTTCACTTTGACTAAGAACCTCCAGAGAGACGAGTTCGGTGGGGTCATTGAGATCTTCGAGCAAATCGTCCAAGGGGCGGTGGGCGTCTGCGGACAGCGGCTGCTGGCCGGTGTAGGTGATGATGAGGACGAATCTGGCGCTTGAATCCTCCAGGGCGGCCATGATCATGTCCTGTTTGTGGCGAATCTTCTCGTTGAACCGTTCGAAGCGTGGCTCTAGCAGGTCTTTGACGCCTTGGACGAATTTTTGTACTTCGCCAACATCGACGCTGCCGTTTCCTGAGTTAATCCACTTTGATTGGATGACATAGCACACCTTTTCCGTCGGGTCATAAAATATCGCGTCGATTCCATTGTCTTGCGGCCCATCTACCACCGCGTCGGCCGCTACTGCGTCATCGATGTTGGCGACCTGAGCTAGTGAGAACGCTGCTAGGCCACGCGTGAGAACGAAACTCTCACGTTGCTCTCCGGGAATCGTCGGCGCGAGATCGGTTGTGTCAATCAGGTTGCTAAAGCGGCCATTGACAGCCGAGCGGATGTGACCCACGTGGATGATGCTCACGTCGGTGCCTCCGTAGATATGATGATCATGCTGGCCATACTATCAGAGGTGTCGCTCTGACGCCGTCTTTTGGATGTTTGCTCCCGGCTGTTCACTCTACCTCGCAATGTCGCTGCTCCGCTGCGCTCCTCAGGTGTCATATCTTTCCATCTGGGAATCACGCACGGGTAGATCCTGGACCATCACTTGTTCTTGGGGAGCGACGCCGGCTTCTTACTTCCGAGCATTCGGACAGCCTTGGTAAATAACTTGCGGGATAGGCTTCCGGCCAGGCTTTCTCTTTGGCCGCAAGCGACGGGTAAAAATGTTGCCCAAGCTGCGCGCAATTTTAGGGTCGCTTAGAAGTCTGCCATGTTTCTGTCGTACAGTGGAAGCGGCGGCAATCACATCAGCCGCAACCTCCGGCGGTACGCTGGGGCGCTTGCCAGAACCATCCCGTTTGTGACACGGATCGTCGCGTCATCATCTGGCCTTTCTTTTCATGATCGAGAACCTTACCCTGTTTACAAGAGGTTTTGGCATAGGCCAAGGACAATGAGCGTAGGGAGCTTTGAGACTCGAACCGTTGCGGCGGCACTCGCAATTAGGATCCGAGGCATAGCTGCACGCGCATGCGTGCAGATAGCAACTGATGCAGACCAAACTGAGAGCGCCGGGAACCGCAGTCACAAGGCCAGTTGGAGCATTGGCTCCCCAAAAAATACGCTTCTCCAACTTTTTCTCCCAAGATTCTTTAATGTTTGTGGGGACCCCAGCATAGATTCGAACTCCACCCAGTAGTTGAGCGTTGTTTCCCAGCGGGCAGTGAGGGTGGGATTCGATCTCCCGTGCCGCATTGAGTCGCCGGAACTTATTGATTTTGCGATTTGCACCGTTGGCTGTTTTGGCCGGTGTTTTAAAAAGTTGGTACGTATTCGGTACGTGACTCAGCGCCGAGCCTGGGACCGGCCCAGGCGGTCACTGGTATTGCTCCGCCACACGAAGCAGTGCTTCTTGAGCTTTGCGTTGGGTGACATAGGTCTCCTCAAGCTGCGATAGCCCGCGCTCGACAGACTCGAACTTTTGGCGATACAACGCGTCGGCTTCGAACAAGCGCTCACACGTGGAGGTGATCGATTCAATTTGTTGGGGAATCGCGCCACGGCAGCCTTGTTCAAGATCACCAGCCTGGTTTGGTTGTGGGCTGTACGTTGATCTGAAGTGACGAACGCAGCGACTCAACTGAGTTGTGTAACTGATCCGTCTCAATCGATGCTTGGCTTGCCGCGACGACGAGTTGACTGCGAGCGACTGCCGATCGCGGATTCCCAGCCAATTGGCGTTCTTGATCCACGCCTTCACTGATCCTCGTTGTGATCGCACGACAGCGTTCTTCGGCGGCGGGGAACCTCGCTAGGTGCACGTCTGCTTCGGACTCGAATTCCTGCATCCGGCTTATCACGCGATCGATTTCAGTAAGGAAGCCCTACGACAGGCAACGCCACGAGTGGCCACGGCGGCGATTCAGTCGGTCGACAATGCAGGTTAGGGAGCGACCCGTTCGCGGATCCTCGCTAGAGCGCTGACGGCGGCTGCACTTAGCTCCTGGGGGAAAGCGGTGCCCTTGGAGTTACTCACTTCGCGGAGAAACCCTTCCAACGGTGCGATGCTAAAAGCGTTTCCGAGCCTGCCCGCGGATGCAAACAGCGACACGGCATCCAGGAGTTCGTTGCCTCGGGGGTGCCGATGGGCCACTTCGAGGGCCCGGTCGACAACGGGCTTAGCGGCGCTGGGATCCCCGATCTCTGCCAATGCATTGGCAGCTTGGGCCGAGTCGTGGGGCCAGTGGTACTTGGCGAGAAATGCAAGCAGCGGATCAACGGCTGGAGTGCCCAACTTCGCCAGGGTGGTGTAGTCTTCTCGGCCAAGGGCGATCCAGGCGCGATCCGCAGGTTGCGTGGCTTCGAACCGGAGTTGTTCGATGAGTCCAATGATAGGAGCACGATATCTTTTGTCCACGACTACAGGCAACAACTGGCGGAGGGCTTCCGAAGATCCAAGCCCAGCTAAGACCCACAGACCCACCTTCTTGTAAAGCGGTTCGGATTTCAATTCGTCCAGGGCGGCCTGATACAAGGACGTCCCCCCGACAGAAAAGGGTGTGCTGCAGGAGGCCTGAACCTCCAGCAGGGTTTTTCCCACTGGCGAGATCATCGTCAGCTCGAGCGAGATGACGGTGCCGAAATCTACAGTCTTCCCCGGGTTCACTATAGCGCCGTAGCTTTCTCCCTTCCTTTCCTTGTAAGCGATCAGCAGACGAGCCTCCTTGCCCTCCTGCATCTCGTCAACGATGTCGATGCCCGAAGCCTTCAGCGACGATCTCAGGTCCGGCTCCAGATCGTACGGCTTGTGGTTCTCTGCTTCTCTCCAAGACTCCGACTGGAGCTTCAGTGAAACCTTGTGGTGTTCAGCGGCGAAAACTGTTGTTGGGGAGACTAAACTGGCAAACAACAGCCAAGCGTATAAGAACAGCACCAAACGCCTCATTGCGCGCCTCCTTGGGTGAAATTCTAGCAGATCCATCATTCGTAATAGCCAAGGTACAGACGCGCTGGCTCCTCTTGGGACAGACCGAAAAACAGGCCCTGCCGTCGAAGATCCAGGTCTTTGGCGAATAGTACCGGTTGAATGCCGCCGATCGGCCCATTGAAAATGAGAAGCGCGAACTTTCGGGTTTTCTTGTGGATCACCGTGGCCTGCGAAATCCTGCTTGCCATCTTGATTGAAATCGCCCGCCGCGGTGTACGAATGTGCGCCAGGATTCGACCGAAGCGCCTCATCGCAGGCGCAGTCCGCGTCCACCGCGGCGCGATACTCGGGATGCTGCGCCAGCCGGGTGACGAGCACTTTCTGATCCGCCGCGTCGAGGGCGTGTCCACCATCGCCGATGGCTGATGTTTTGACTTCATTGCCGTCGGCCCCAATCAGCACGAGCGTTTTCTTAGCGGGATCGAACCGGAAGGCAAAACCGGCGTTCTTTACGGCGCGGACGGCAAAGAAACCAACCGTCAGCGTCGCGCAGACCAGCAGCAGGCCGATCCCGCCGAGAATCCATACCGGCGGCTGAAGCTTTCTTGCGGGCGGCGCGCGTTTCAGCCGGCTGGTCCGGAGGTGATGGGCTGGACATAGTGGGTTCACTCCCCTGCGCCCCATCCTAGCGGATCGCCGGTCACGCCGAACGGAGCGCGTCGATGCGATTCGGTTTTTCCAGCTGCATCACAAGCTGCCGAAGAGCTGTCGCATGGACAAGGTGACCATCTCAACGACAAGGCAGCTGCGGCCGCGCGCCAGCGATCACTGCAACACCATTTTCAGCGTTCCCTGGAATGTGGCGCCGGGCGACCCCGGACCAAAGATGTTAACGATCGAGCCGTTCGCCGCCGAGCCATCGGTCTCGGTGTAGGTGCCAGTGATCGTATTACCGAGAAGCGAGCCGCTGTAGCTGTAATGGTCGCCGGTTCCGGGGTTGGAGTCCGATCCGCTTACCACGCCAGCCGGACTGACAGAGATAGTGAAGTTGTTGATGCTTGTCATGGTCACGGTTTGGCTGCACGTATAGGTTTCGGAATAGTCGACATGATCATAAAATCCGCTGTCCGACACCAGCGTCCACGTTTCCGTTCCGTCGAACGCGAATAAGGTAGGGATGCCTGTGATAAAGTATGCCGTTCCGGTGCCAACAATAGTCCCACTGTAAACGCACGTTTCTGTTTCGCCTGCATTGACGCCCAGCTGAGGGTAAACCACCGTCTCGGTGGTGGATGCGTTAAAAGAACCAGTGTATGTCCCCAGGCCCCCGCCGGTAGGTGGCGTCAGGTTGAACATGGCCGTCACCGACAGGTTCGAGTTCATCGTTACGGTGCAACTGCCCGTTCCCGAGCACGCGCCGGACCAGCCGGCAAACGTTGACCCAGAACTTGGCGAGGCGGTCAGCGAGACCAGCGTTCCGCTCGCGTATGTCGGACCCGATGGACTCGCACTCACTGCCCCGGTCCCCGTGCCTGCGTACGCAATCGTAAGGGTAAAGTATATCGTGTTCGGATCGACCGGAGGGGCTGGAATCGTGAGCGAGCTCGCCGGATTTGTCTGCTGAGACTGTGGTGCCGCCAGCGCAGTAACGGTGGTTTGGCCGTTCGAGGGTTGGAACGCGTTTACGACCGTAGAGCCCTTCGGCGCCGAGGACTGTGAGCCGGCGAGAATCACTCCTCCTGCCGGGGCCGATCCGCCGGAGCACGGCAAAAGCTGCACCTCTTTTCCGGCCATGTCATAGCCGTCCAGAGTGAGTTCCAGCAGGTGCTTATCAAGCAACGCAAACTTGTCGACGACCGAGACCAAGGCGCCCTGAATGTCGTCACAGATCGACGGTTTTTTGCCGCCCGTAAGCCACGCAGAAATATGGGAACTGGGAACGCCCCAGAGAAGTTCGAAAGCAGTGGTGGCAACCGGGCCGAGTTCGTAAGCTTCCGCGGCCCAACCTCCGAGCGCTCCTAATCCAAACCCAAAAGTGATTTCTGCTCCTTTTTGCGCGACATCCCCGATCTGGTTTATGGTGGTGCCAACGTTCTCGATGTACTGGCATTGCTGGGTTACAACGTCACCAAGCCCGAGTGTGCTGTTGGGGCACGAGGCTTCCTGGGCCGCATTCAATCGGGCACGCTGCGTTGCGAGTTGGAGTGGCCGCGCTGACTGAGACGGCGCGTCGACGATTTGATTCACGAAGGTATTCACGTAGGCCCAGACCAACACGTCAGAAGCCGAAAGCGCGTTCGCGTCCAAACTTAGGGACCCGCTCGCGGTGGGAATTGCCACAGTTTGACTCGGGTTCGTGATGATGGACCGAACGGCTGCCGTCACCGCGTTCAGGTCGTTGTCGTATTTGTTCAGCGATGCAACCAGATCCGTCAGACTCGGGTCGCCCGCTGCCGCTCCGACGACGGTCTGTATGATGGCCTGAGTGGCATCGAAGAACGCCAAAGTCACTCCTCCCGGACCTAGGTTGGTTTGAGGAAGCGCGGGCGGTTGGTTGACCTCGAACCCGGCGATCACGTTGGACGTGAATAGGGTTGAACTGTCGAGTTGTACAACCTGGACGCTCGCGGCGCCCCCGGTCAATCCTCCAGCGGGGTTCAAAAGCAAGGGCACAGACACGTCGACCGAACTGTCGCTTGCCGCGACCACCGGTACCACGATTACCGGACCGCCGGATGTTGGGGTAAACACCACCGAGATCGCTGAGTTAGCCGGATCGAGGCCGCTTCCGTTAATCGTGAGGATCGAGAACGCGTCGGCCTGCGATGCGCTGAGGGATGTGATCGAGAGCCCAATGGTTGGGTTGGTGGTCAAGTTGAACGCGGCGGTAACCGACAGGTTCGAGTTCATCGTCAAGATGCAACTGCCCGTTCCCGAACACGCGCCGGACCATCCGGCAAACGTGGAGCCGGTGTTCGGCGTCGCCGTCAGCGTAACGACTGTTCCTGCGGAGAAGCTCAGGCAGCCTGAGCCGCACGAAGTCCCTGCCGGAGAAGCACTCACCGTGCCGCTGCCGGTGCCCGACGTCGTTATGGTAAGGGTCGTAGAGGTTGTCGTGCCGGACTGCACCGTGATCAGATCGCCCGCGGGCGTCGTGGCACCGTTGTAATTGCAACTGACCGCGTTATCGCCGTTCGCGGCCGTGGCTGGAATCGTGAGATTCAACTGGTAGAGACCGGGGCTGATCATTCCCGCGAAGCTCAAGACGGCCGTACTTCCCCCGACCTGGCACACCGGCAGCATGGGCAGTGGTCCGGACTGACTCGCTGACCCGTTGACTAACGGCGTCGTCGGCAACCCGAAGCCAACCGCGTACAAAGAGATCGGTTCCCCGGGCATGGCAGGGGTCGAAGATCCCGGATATAGACTCGTGGGTCCAACCAGAGTGCTGTTTGCATGCGTCGCTGCAATGTACCCTCCTGGGGCGTACAAAAGGAGCGAAGGCGCGACAGCCTGCATGTTTACGGTAAACGGCGGGTTGGAGACCGCTCCGCTAGTCACCACTACAGGCACGGGTCCGATGGTGTTGTCGAGTGGAGTCAGAATGTTGAGCTGGTCTTGCGGGCAGGCTGGGTCCGTCGCGGCGCTGCAATAGAAATACACGAAGGCCGGTTTGTGGTTGACGGTAACGCTCACGCCGCCGAGCTCGGTGGGCATCAGTCCCGAGGCGAAGGAGGGCGCGGTGGTCCAGATGGCGCCGGTCGCCTGCGTATTGGCTGGTACGAGATTCGTGCCCTTAATCACGATGAAATCGTCCTGGGCGATGACTGGGCCGGCGTAGGCTGTGGTCACCGAGGTGATCTGGTTGGTCGTCTGTGCGTTAAATATGATGCCTAGCTGCGCGCAATCTGTCGATCCGTCATTCTCATGCGACGTGGCCTGCAGAGAATAATTGAGATGAACGTTCGAATACGTATGGGATTGCGGAAAGAATCCCAGCGTGGTCGCGCCATCGCCCCAATTCCAGGTGAACGGCGTGGTCGGGTCCCTGGTATCCACTCCGCTGATCTGGACCGCGCCTGTGGCCCCATTCAGGCTCGTGATCCACAGCTGAAGCTTTCCCGTTGCCGACTGTCCATTGCAGCCGGTATACGAGTTGTACACGATCTGGCTGATCGTGAACGGCAGCGCATTCGACGAGCCGGCTAGCGGATTAAAAACCGTCACCTGGGCCATCCCGGCGGAGGCGACGTCGCTGGCTGAGACCGCGGCGGTCAGCTGGGTGCTGCTGACATACGACGTCGGCAGCGTCGATCCATTCCATTGCACGACGGACCCGGGAACCGGCCCTTGGAGCGTGCTAGAGAACTGGGAAAAGCCGGAGCCGTTCACGGTAAGCGTGAATGCCGCTCCCCCGGCCGTTGCACTACTTGGCGTGATGGAGGTGATCGACAGGGCTCCCACGGAAGCCTGAATGGTGAACGACAACAGGTTCGACGTGGCCGTTCCGTTGTTATCGTTCACGTTTACCTCCGCGACTCCAACCGAGGCGATGTCGCTGGCCGGGACCGTGGCGGTTAGTTGCGTGGCGCTGACGAACGCCGTCGTGAGCGCGGCCCCGTTCCATTGCACCACCGAGCCCGAAACAAAGCCGGAGCCGCTCGCCGTCACCGTGAACCCTCCTGCTCCGGCAATCGCGGTCGATGGCGACAGCGAGGTCAGCACGGGTGTGCTAACGGGCGGGCTGCTGGTGAGCGTGTCGTCGATGACCAGCAGGAAGGCAGAGCCCGAGTTGGTGACGGGCAGATAGATTGTGCCGCTAGTCGAATTCACGGCCATGGTGCAGCAGGCCTGGTCGCCGGAGCGCAGGGGGATGCTCCCGATCAGTGTGTTGCTGCCGCCGGCAAAAACTTTGATGGCCTGCGGTGACACCGAAAGATCCACTGCGTACACCCGGTTCCGTGTTGGATTGACGGCAATAGCGCCCGTTTGCGAGACCGGAAGCGTGGCCACCGCCGATTCGGTTCCGTAGTTAATGACCACCACATTCTTCCCGGAAGAATCCGCTCCATACATCGAGGCTGCCAGGAGATTGAATGCAACAACAGAGGCGGAAAAGGGCGCGTTGGTCACGGCAAAGGTGGAGGCATTCACCTCCTTCTCGACGCCGCCAACCGACATATACAACGCGTGGGTGGCTGGGTTGACCGCCATTGCCCCGCCCATCACCCCGCCCGATCCGATGTATCCACTAATCAGCGTATTTGTGCTTCCATCAATCAGGAAGGCAGGGTCGTTGCCTCCGCCGCACTGCCCGCCACCCCAGATATGGTTGAGGAGGCTATCCACCACTGCCTCGACGGGACAGCCAAAGGTGGAGATCGTCTTCAGCAAGCTTCCATCGGACCCGCTGTAGACGAGGATGTGCCCGGCGTATAAATCGGCGGCGTAAATCTTGTTAGTGGCCGAATTGACGTGCAGTCCCTGGCCCACGCCGAGGGACTTGACGATGCTGTTGGTATTTCCATCGATCCAAACGATGTTCTGAACGACGTTGTTAATGTTGCCGCCAACATAAACCTGATTCGTGTTTGGGTTGACGTCTACAGTATTTACTGCTGCTGGCAGCGGAATCGCAACCGGCGAACCGCCTGAAGGGGTCGGAACTGCCGACACCTTGCGAATCCGATTGTTCAGGCCGTCCGCGATGAAGAGACTCCCGTGAGCATCCACGGCGACACCGTAAGGGAGGCTCAGCGACGCCGAAGTTGCCGGCCCGCCGTCACCGGAGAATCCACCGGTTCCGTTACCTGCAACCGTCGTGATGATGCCGGTTACCGACACCTCCCGTATCCGATTATTGTCCCTGTCCGCGATGAAGAGATTCCCGGAAGTATCCACGGTGACGCCTTCAGGCTGGCTTAGCGACGCAGAAGTCGCCGGCCCCCCGTCGCCGGCGAAGCCAACACTTCCGTTGCCCGCGACGGTGGTGATTATGCCGTTGGCCGACACCTTCCGTATCCGATTGTTGAGACTGTCCGCGATGAAGAAATTCCCGAAAGCATCCACGGCGACACCGAAGGGAAAGGACAACTCCGCCAAAGTCGCCGGCCCGCCGTCGCCAAGCCGTCCTCCGCCCGCGACGGTCGTGATGATGCTGTTGGCCGAAACCTTCCGTATGCGACCGTTGAGGGTATCCGCGATGAAGAGATTCCCGACGGCATCCACAGTGACGCCTTCTGGCTGGCTTAGCGTCGCAGAAGTCGCCGCCCCCCCGTCGCCGGCGAAGCCAACACTTCCGTTGCCCGCGACGGTGGTGATTATGCCGTTGGCCGACACCTTCCGTATCCGATTGTTGAGGGTGTCCGCGATGAAGAGATTCCCGGAAACATCCACGGTGACGCCTCCAGGCTGGCTTAGCGACGCAGAAGTCGCCGGCCCACCGTCGCCGGCGAAGCCAGTACTTCCGTTGCCCGCGACGGTCGTGATTATGCCGTTGGCCGACACCTTCCGTATCCGATTGCCATCGCTGTCCGCGATGAAGAGATTCCCGGAAGCGTCCACAGCGACGCCGAAGGGATAGGACAACTCTGCCGAAGTCGCCGGCCCGCCGTCACCGGAGAAACCATAGATTCCACTGCCCGCAACGGTCGTGATGGTGCCGTTTTGCGCGCTCGCCAGGGAGCAAAAACCCAGGGAGGAAACCAGTACACAGATGGCTAGCCGATTCAGCGAGCGAATTCGCATTTGTGCTCAATATTCCTTCGCGGCAAGTCTTGGAATTTGCGGAGGAACGCGGCGCGAGAGCGCCGGGTGGCTGGGCAAATACCGAAATCAAATTCAATATACTCTTTTTTCTCTCCCGGCAGGTACCTGACCTTTCGAGCCGACGCGCTGCCCAAAAACTTGGTCGGAATCGAGGCGATTGCTTTATACTACTCGAATCCGGGAAGCAAAATGGAAATCCCGGCTTAAAGCGAGGGTGCCATGTTTATAATTTTTCCCCGAAGATTAAGGCCCGCGGCCTCAAGGCCCGCAGGTAATCGGTGGGTACTCGGCTTCATGGCAATCCTGGTCGGCGCGGGTTTACTGGTGGGTGTGGGTAAGATTATTGTCGCGGCGCAGATCCCGAAGGCAGCTAAACGGGACGCCGCCACGTTAGGGGAAATCGTTCTCAAAGACGTTCCGCACTCGACGTTCGGCTACCTCAGGTCGGCGCTGTCGCCTCTGTCCCCGGCCCCGGCAATCGAGGACTGCGTCGGAGGGGAACCCGGGGCCAGTGTCCGCTACTACAATTGCAAAATGGCGACTTGGGGCCGCGGCCGGCTCTTCGTGGCGATTTTCGTCACTCGCCAGGGCTTCTGGGCACCCAAGAATGTCTCCGACGATCGGCCGGTTGCTGGCATTCGAATCAACTCCGAATTTCGGGGCACGCTGTGCGCTAAGTCAATGCGCGAGGTGATGGACTCCGGCACCGCGTGTGGTGCGCGAGCGGAGATTGAAAGGAACGGGAATCGCTCTTCTTTTATCTACGTAGGTCTCCGCAGGGACTCCGTCAACAGGCCCATCTACTAGCTTTACTCGCGCAGACTCGCCCTGCAAAATGAACGTCCATCAACGTGAATAAGAATTTATGCTATCACGAAAAACTGGCGTTTAACGAAAAGGGCTGCTAAGATTGAGGCGATAAACCTCTAAAGGATTACTTCCCCTTTACCTTCCAATCCGCATAACGTGCACCACTGATCACCGACTCGTTTTGTCGGGTCCTATAAAAAAGAGACCAGCCCGCCAATTGCCCTCCTCCCACCTAATCGGGCCGCAGATGCCGGGGCCTAGTCGCCGCAGATTCCACTTGCTGTTTCGCCCGGTCGGAGTGATGAATATTATTCGCGATCAAGCGGGAAGATAGTGAGCACCGAACAGTCGATTCGTCCCTACAGACTTGTGGCGAATCGCTTTTCAAACAATTCGCGCCGGCCTTCGTACTGCGAATAAACCGGGTTTCGGATCTTGAACCAGGAATCGCCGTACACTCCCACTCTGCGCTTCGCCACTATACCTTCCAGTCGCGCTCGCAGACCAGTCGAAAGAAATCGACCCCGTATTGTTCGATGTGGTCGGCGTACAGCAACACTAGTGGCTGTGGCTGGAGAATCGAGCGCAAAATGCGCTTGCCTTCCACCAGCGGCCGGAAGCGAAGGTCCTTACCGTTGAGCCAGAGAAGGTCGAAAACATAGTAGACCGGCTGACCTTGACGGAGCAGCAGATCATAGAAGCGCAAGTCCACCAAGAAAGCGAAGCCACGGAAGAAGGCGAGCCTGGCCAAGAAGAGCAAACCGAAAGCGGACCGCGCCAACAAGAAAGCCGAAGTGATCACGCTGATGAAGCGCGCCAAAGGCGCCACATTGGCGGAGATCATGAAAGCGACGGGCTGGCAGCCGCACACGGTGCGAGGCTTCGTCAGCATCCTGGGCAGCAAGGGAGGTGAGAAGATCGAGTCCTCGAAGAACGACTCCGGGGAACGCTCGTATCGCATCGCCAAGTAGCACGCACCACAGACCCTTTCAACTAAAACGCCGCTTCCTGTTCCGGCCGGAGCGCCGTTTCCTGCTTTGTGTAGGCCACATTGCTCATCCAGTGACGTGACGGACCCGTCACGTCACTAACCACGCTAGAGTCCCACGGTTCCCCAGCAGAATTGTTTCCAGGCCAGCGATTGGCCCTTGAGGGCGATTCAATCGCCAGCCTTGCAGATACGGAGATACGGAAGATGAGTGCGAGGATTCAAAGTCGCCGCGTGCCAAAAGGATTCCCTTTCACCCAAGGTCGACCATAGCGCATCCTAACCTTGGATCGCCGTAAGCCCGGTTCAAAACTCAGTCAACGCCTTTCGGCACGCCTACCCTTATCAGTGTTCAATCCAGCGGAAAACACAGCCGGGGCATACTTCGGAGAGACCCTGGCCGGATAGACTGGAGCTAGGCTCTCGATGAACCGCACGCTGTCAAAGTGGCTTGCAGGACACGGAAGCGCCGTGCGTTATGCGTCGCGCGCGATTGCTAGAGGAAGTGTCAGAGTGTCCTTGTCGGCATGTGTGGCCATCCTCTTGTGCGTTGTTGGGGCCGAACCTGCGTGTGGTCAGAAGAAGGATGATAAAGGAAGGGTTCTATTCGGCGTTTCCTTAAACGGGCACGCTGCTTCGTTGCTAGAGGAAGTCGAGCGACTCTTCAGTGCACGAATTCGCGAGGAATGGCTGGATGATCCGAACTGGATGTCCGGCAAGTCGATGGTCAGCGAGGATGGCACGCCAACAATTCAGGTCAACCGCGACAACGGCAAAACGCTCGATGTGATCGTTCACGAGCTGTATCATCTGAAGCTTAAAGGCCAAGGCTACCCGGCCGTGGATTGGCGGTATCCACAGGCGATGGATACTGACGCTAACCGGGCGGCATTTGCTCAGCTGGCGGAACAAGTGCATGATCCGATCGAGCATTATATGTTCTACGATGCCATCCGGGCCTGGGGAATCAACCCTGGTGAGGCGTTTGAGAAGCGCACTTATAAAATCTTAGAGGATGGTTCTCTCCCAGCTACATTCGCAAGGATGGATCGGGGTGCCGTAGCTCTTTACTACTTCAAAATCCGGCTGGAAGTCAGGGATGCCGTGCTGGTTCGGCGGATCGAGGAGTCTTTGAAGAGTGCTGGAAAGCACTCGGGCATAGAGTTTGGTGAGCAATTGAGCGAGATTGTTAGCAAAGCGAGCCCGAAGTCACCCGAGGAGGAGATTGCGGCCATGGTCGACTGCCTCAATGTGTTTTATCTTGGCAAGTTTCAGTTTCGGCAACTCCCGTGGACAACGCGGCAGCTGGGAGATCACACGCAGCGGGTGGCGCAGATTGAGTTGGTGCCGTTGCCTTAAAGATACGGGGAAACACGGGGGCTTGAGACCGAGCCGGGGCAGAAGTCCTTTGGAGATGTTTTTTGGCAAACTATTCTAATGCCCGAAAACGAACCTGCCCTATGTCGTCAGGCGTGCTCCGAAAGTTCAAACTTCATGCTCCTCGCTGCGAAGGAGGCTTGGTGCCCCTCCTATGGCGGCTGCTTTGGGCATGGCCTACGTTGTGAATTCGGCGGCTCCCCGCTCGCCTCCCCCTGTACTACAACCCAACAGGTTTTACGTTGCCGAAATTCACGCAGAGGTTTTGGCACGGGAATCCGTCAGGGTTATGGCCCAACTGCGAACGCGTTTGAAGCAGACGGAGGCCCACTCGCTGCCGGGTGAGGATTCTTTTTGATTTGCTGAGTTCTTTTTGACGACGTATTGTACTGTACAGTACGGCGTCTTGGTCGCGATCATCGAAGTTGCGCGAAACAGATTCCTCGACTACGTAATGCAAGTCTAGAATAGACTACTCTAGAAGAACTGTTTTTAAACTGTTTCTTTTCCGCCCACAAGCTCAGCCTTGGAGTTATCGTCTCGCAAATGCGGGCGATGAAGGCGTGACGAAAGCCTTGGAAATGTCTTTTGGCAAACTATTCTAATTCCCGAAAACGAAACCTGCCTCGCCTATGTCGTCAGGCGTGTTCCGAAAGTTCAAACTTTTCGAACACACTCAATGTCCCGTTTCCTTGGTGAGCAAGTCGCCTTGTGTCACCATCGCCCCGTCGTTTTCATGGGGAGTACTTTTTGAACGCCCGGTTCGTGTGCTAGAGCTTCGAATCAGACCTCAGACTGGGAGCACGCGTAGCCCTTCTAAAACGCTTTGCCACGAATTCTGAGCGGCAACTCTAGAACGGAACGGCTCACCGAAGTTATTTTCGCGAACCGGCGGCAACGTGAGAAGACGCGGAGTCCACAAAATGTTTCTTGGCATTTTTCCGCTGAAGGTCTACAATCGAGGCGGAGTCGGCTCGATTTCGTTCAGCACTCGCCGTACCTTACCGTAAAGTACACTTACGGGCCGAGCTGACACACACCGCACGGGAAACACTATGGCACCAGAAACCAAATTTTCAGTCACTGACGTAGAACTGCCAGCAGCCTCACCGGTCGAGAAGCGGGAGCGGCCCAGTCATAAAAAGAATGGCCAGGCTCGGGATAGCCTTGTTGCAAACGCACGCCGCCGACCTTAGAGCATCTCGGGTTTTGGGACCAACTCAATGCCTTAACCGAGTCGCAATTGCAGTATCATCGCGTGTACCTATATCGCATCGAACCTCCGATCCGAAATGCTGGCGACAAGAACTTCATCGAGCGACGGAGTCAGCCCTTTGACGAAAACGATGTACTCGCGTCACACGGCAGCGGAACCTACCTAGCGATCTTGAACAACACGCGTGAGAGGCGAACGGTCGGTAAGATCACATTTTCCTGTCATCATCCTGAGGCGCCACCTAAGATCCGGCTCGCACAGCTCGCGCCCGAGGCGGATGAGTCGTGGCGCAAGTGGCTCGAAGAAGTGGAGGCAAGAAAATCGACCCTCGGAACATCGCCGCCGGGAGCGGCCGCGGCCCAACAGGGCGGTGAAAACAAAGTCGCCATGGAAGCGATCCGAAAAGTAGATGCGGTAAACCAACGGCTGCTAGAGACGAAGGAAGCAGCAGCGGTAAAGTCGGGCCCGACCATCGATGCCTCCGTCGTAACGCTGATAACTGAGACGGCCAAGGGGCGCGAGCAGCTCGCAGAGAAACTTGCTGCTAGTGTCCCGACATCGGGCGATAGTTCGATGCCCAGTTTGTTCTTGGTGAATTAAGAGAGACCCGCGCACAACACGCAGAAGAAATGAAGCAGATGCGCCAGCAGCATTTTGATCTCATGAATCAGTTGGTCACGCTGAAAGGCGAACAGACAAAACAGCCGAGCACCTTGGAACAAGTCAAGCAAATGGGGGAAGTAATCTCAACTTTCGCGAGCGTCATTCCGCAGGCTACATCGATGGAACCATGGCAGCAGGTTCTCGTAGATACTGTTCCCAAAGCTGCCGACATGGTCGAAAAACTAGTGTCCATGAACGCGTTGAATCGGCGTATGTCAGCGCCGGCCACAGCTTCGCGGCCTGGCGGTGCACCGCAAACCGGACCGCCGCCGGTGCCCGCAACGGCACCTTCGGCGAATGCAGCGCCAGAGAATCGTGCCGCACAAAATCCAATACCCGAAATGGACATCATGACCAAAACACTGTTCATTGCGATCGCCGACAATGCCGCGGCTGCGTTGAAACTGGGAATCGCAGGCGACGAATTCGCGGAACGGTTGTGCGACAACTTTGGACCTCGGACATACGACAATTTCATCGAGCAGAATGCTAAAGAGACACTCTTGCCGTTATTCGCCTCGATCCCCGAAGCCTGGACGTTGCTGCAACCCTTCGAACCGGCGTTAGCGAAATTCCTCGATGAATTTTACGCCTACGCCGACGAACAGCCAGATGAAGAAGCTCCACCGTCTCAGCCTGCACCAGCCCCAGCGTCAGCCAAGGCCAAAGAGAAGGCCGCGTCAAACAGGAAGACAAAATGAGCGCCTGCTTTGCCCTTTGAGTCATGACTCGCCAAGACATTCGGACGATCATCCTGCTGAGGCCCATCCAGATAGACGGGCAACTGCCTACGTTGATGACTGCGGGCGCGAATGATCGCCTTTTGGTTGCGAGAGTGCTTATCTTAATCGATCGTTCCAATGTGGTCTGTCATGGCCATTCACTTCAGCCGCGACCGATGCCCCAAGACCAAGCGGCGGAAAACAATAAGCAACTCAATCCGCCCAGGATCCAGCGGCGCTCGAAACGGCGAGAGGATCCGGCTAACCCAGGCGAACACGTCGAAGAATCCGAGCATATCGTAGCCGCGCTCAGCGCAGCGCGGACGGCAGGCCGATCGATTCGCGGCCTACTAGGCGAAGGCTCTTCTTCCGCCGCAGCGCGGCGGCGCATTGTCAGCGCGTTCCGGCGTGAGATCATCCAACCGCGGCGACCAGGAAGGAAGAGGAGCGCCGAGATCACCGCAGCGCTGGCTGACTGGGAAGCGGGCCTGCGCGGATTGCGGCTCTATCAGAAACACATACCACGGTGGGACAAGATGAGCCATTGGCGCCGAAGGATCGCAGCAGAACAGTTGCGAGATGCGATTTCGACGCGCAGGCGCCGTCAACGCCTCGCGTGAAAGTGATTGGGATTTAGCTTCCACGGGGTTTACCGGCTCTCGGATTGTTTCGGTTCATTCCGTGATTAGGGCCCAGGAGGTAATCCGCTAACGTCCGTCCCAAACACTCAGACTCATGGCTTGACGGGACTCGCGAATCGGCCCATTACCGTCGCCAAGCCGACTACTCACTCCTGTGACTTCCCTGGACGGCGTTTACCGGGATCGATCGGTGGCCCTGCTATCAGATTGGGCACGCAACGCCGTCTCAGAAGGGGGTCCTTTGTGCAACGCGCTCGATGCGTCGGGGAGCAAAAGCCGCTCCCTAGTCCGATTATGCGGTCCGATCAGCCAGACCGGTATGAAGATGATCTCGTATATCGTTAAGAACGTTTCGGTAGCGGGTCAGCCACCGTTTGTTCTGCTGAATTTGATCTCGTATTCTTTTCATGTCACGAGACGTGCCGCTCAAGTCCGCAATGTAGTCGCTCAAAGCCACGCCAGCACGAATGTCTGAAAGACGTAACTTGCCGCCTAAGTAGAAATCCGCCGCACGCAACAGTTCTTGAAGGGTCGAATAGTCTTCCTTCGAAAAAAAATAGAGCGTGCTTGCCAACACTCTCTAAGGCAGTTCGGTATCGATCAGCAAAATTTGACAGCGTACTACGTGTTACGTTTTTCCATAGATCCCCGCCTGCCATGTCCAGCATAACTAATGCTTCCCAGACCAGCAGAAACGCTCTCTGTTGCTCTGCTGGAAAACGATCCCCGCTGGGAAGTGTTGCCGGAGGCAGGGGTATTGAACCTGATGCCTCTTGGTCCTGCTGCCGGAGTAATGCTGCAGGATTGTAGAAGAACACTACTACAAATACCGCTAATGCCCCGCCTGCCCGCAGAAGAAGAGCTTTTGCCATGTCCAGTTGCACGTTTATGAAACCGGGGATCATCGCAGCAGCCCCCGCTGCGGCGAGGGCCAGAATGGTCCGGAAAACGGTGTACTGGAATGCGGTTGGGCGCGGAAACTTAATCGCGAGCACAATGAGAGTCACCACGAAGGTGAGCCCGAACGCAAATGCTATTATTAGTTGCGGCTGCAAGTTGTGGGTTCTCCCACCTTACATATCCTATCCGATAGACCGCGCACTTTGGGAGCCGGAAGCGAACACGAAGCGTTTGCCGGACCACGCGGAGTGCTTAATCTCTCGCTTTCTCTCCGGGGCGCGACTCAACATACGCGCACTAGCCGATTCGCTTTGGGTCTACACCCCGGCGCATTGCTTCGGTAGCGTTTGGCGCGATCGCTGGTCGCTTCCCTTCCTTTCGCCATCGCTCTCCACACGCCCGGGCGCGTCAGTCCTCGACGTAATCGTCGTCTTCTTCCCCCTCGCCGTCATAGTCTTCCAACACGTCGAGCGCTTCGCCGACCGCCTTAGCCAAATCTTCGCGGCTAGCTTCGGGATCGTAGGCTTCGTCGAGAATACTTTTCACGCTCGCAACGTCGTCCAAAACGTCGTCGAGTTCTGATTGCGATGAGCTGGTTGCTTGGGCCATTGATCACCTCCTAAGGTTTCAGCCAACAGTGTAATGCCGCATTTGCGCGGTCAAACGCCGGTCTGGATTTCGTCAGGCCGACGGACTAAGATTTCGTCAGGCCCGACAATTAGAGGTGGCTAAAGATGAAAGACGAGATTCGGGACAAGCTTCGCGTGGCGTTGGAGTCCTGCGCACTCGGGATGAATGAACCGATGGTCACATACATTCTGGTGGAGATGCGGAAGATCCTTGAGCACGACGAGTTTCCATTGAAGTACAGCACCATGAAGTTCTATTGCGATTGGGTCGTCCACCCAAAACTGACTAGAACAGGAGCCGGGCGGTTCTTGGAAGAGGTTGATACCATCGTCGCTCGAATCAAGAACGGAGCATCCCGAGAGGAATGTAGAGGCGGAAATTTTTAGGCTAATCTCGTTTCAAAGGCTCGCTGATGAGATCCGGGAGTTCTGCGTAGACTTCGACCTTCCGACGAACATCGCCGATGTGATGAAACAGCGCGTACAGTTTTTCGACTATTACCTCAGAATCATACAAAATTGCCCATTGGAGTACGAAGGAGACAAGATCGATCTCAAGCACATCAAGAAACTTACGATCTCGATAGTCGATATGAAGGACTTCAAGCCCGAAGTGGCTGGTTCCCCGCTGAGACCGTTCGGAGTGAAGCTTGATATCGAGATGAAGGACCCGGATCAGAAGATTTTCTGGCAGTCCACATTCGAGTTTATGCCTCATGCCGAAGCCTGAAAATGTCGCAGTCACCTAGCGGTGTAGTTCTAAGACGATGCCCCGGAGTACCGCCCGTACTTTGCGGCCTCGGTGTACACGCCTTTTATTTTGTTTGGTGAGCGCGGAAGGAATCGAACCTTCAACCTACTGATTAAGAGTCAGTTGCTCTGCCAGTTGAGCTACGCGCCCGTCGCGTGAAGACGTCCGCCCAAACCTGCCGAGGCGGCCAGCATGAAATGCCTTCACGAGTGTATCACGATGCGGCTGCCAAGCAAAAATGCTCGGAGTCGTGCGCATCATCCGGGCGGGTTAGGTTCAATTCCTGTGGCGCTAGCGGCCCTACGGGAGCGGCTCAAAGATTTCTCAGCCTCTTGCTAGGCGCCGGCGGCGTCCACTTCCGGCGCGCCTTTGCACGACGCGGGCGAACCGGGCCAACTATCTCCCCGGTATTTGCCCAACACACGCCCGACGAAAAGGACGAGAGGGAAAACGATCCGCTGTATGGTTTTGGGTGCCAGCGCAAGCATGTGCTCGTGCCGATGCCGCCACAACACGTGGGCTAGGTAGAAGATCGATGGCCTCCCGGACTCGCTGGCGTTGACAACTGCAAACAGCGCCTGAAAGTAGCTGTCTATGTCAGACGCGGGAACCACCTGCACGGTGAACTCCAACAGATCTTCCCCGGCGTTCCACCAGGTATGAACCACTCCGGCGGGGAAGACTGCAGTCTCCCCGGCCCGCACAACGATCTTCTCGTCTCCGATTCGGGCTCCGAATGATCCCGCTTTGACCATGCACTCTTCCCGCACGTGGAAATGCACATGCGGCGGTGGGCCGCTCGATCGCGCCGGCGACGAGACGTATAACAAAACGGCGTGGCCCTCAGGGTGCTGAACTCGGCGCATCCGTAGGTTCTCTCCAGAATGCCGGTTCTCCAACGCCAGAAAGTTATGCACGCGTCTATCTTAACTCCACCCGTGTAGGCTGGCCACGGAGAAGCTGCGCCCGGCTGGCAAGCCGGTCCGCGCAACCGCCATCAGCGCTTGGCTTGCACCTGCTCCCGCGACGGCAGCTCCGACGTATTCCACCCTCCGCCCAGCGCCTGGATCAACGCGACGCTCGCCACCAATCTGCGCGCCACCAGCTGCACCGACGTTCTTTGCGCGTCGAGCAGCGTAGCCTGCGCCGTAATCACGTTGAGGTAATCCACCGTGCCGGCCCGATATTGAGCGTCCGAGATATTCAAGGCCTCCTTGGCCGACTCCATCGTCTCCTGCACTTTAGCCCACTCATTTTCCAGAACGCGCAACGCCGCCAGATTGTCTTCCACTTGCTGGAACGCGGTGAGCACGGTCTGCCGATAGGCATCCGCCGAGGCATCGTAGGCGGCCCGCTGTTCGGCCACAATCGAGCGCCGGCGGCCCGCGTCGAACAATGTCTCGGCCAGTTGCGGTCCTACGGACCAGAACCGGCTCGGCCAGCTGAAAAGTTTTCCGATTCGCGTTCTCCCGGAACGGCTGGGAGTACCTGCTGAGCTGGTATCCTTTGGATCTCCCAAGTTCTGCTGCTGAACCCTCCGGCTCTGAGCACATTGCCTGACCGGCCGTCTGTTTCCTCATCGCGAGAGCCCCGCTATCCTCACAAGCCGGCTGCTCTATCCCATGGCACCCCAGCGTTACATAGCACGACACACTCCAGAGTTAACCTCTCATTTAGCGCCTCTGGCTCGCGATCCTACTGGAAAGATGTACCGAGACATTCCAGAATGGCCTGTCACTTTGAGCATTCGAACACGGCAATTTTGACCGGCTGATGGTTCGCCTGCGTGTCGTTAGCTCCTCTAGATAATTGAGAGCGGACATCTCACCTCGGTCATCCAAAGTGGTAGGCCGAGTGCAACAAGTAAGACGTCTACGTGCTCTCCTGAGGTGTCACGTGACACACGCCGAACAACTCGCGGCCTTCGTCTGCAAGACGAACTACCTGTACCTTTCCAGCCGCGCGCGCGTTCAACTCAAGATTCGCGTCCTCGACGCCCTGGGCTGTGCCATCGGCGCCATCGGCAGCCGTCCCATGGAGGCGATTCTCAAACAGGCCGAAGAATTCGGCGGTGCAAGCCTATGTACCCTGATCGGCGCCGGCCAAACCGCGCCCGATCGAGCGGCCTTCTACAATTCGGCTCTGGTCCGCTACCTGGACTTCAACGACAGCTATCTTGCTCCGGAGGAGACCTGCCATCCCAGCGACAATCTGGGCGCGGTGCTGGCGGCTTGCGAATATTCCGGCGGCGGCGGTTCCGATTTTCTCACCGCGCTGGCGGTCGCATATCAAGTGCAGTGTCGCCTCAGCGATGTCGCACCGGTGCGCGCCAAAGGCTTCGACCATACCACGCAAGGCGCCTACGCTGTCGCGGCCGGCGTGTCGAAAGCATTAAGGCTGGACCCGCAGCGCACCGCCAACGCCCTGGCTATGTCCGGGACGGCATTTAACTCGCTGCGCGTCACGCGCACCGGAACGTTGTCCAACTGGAAAGGCTTGGCCTACGCCAATACCGCTTTCGGCGCCACGCATGCAGCTTTTCTGGCCATGCGCGGCATCACCGCGCCACTGGAGGTCTTCGAAGGCAACAAGGGCTTCATGCAAACCATCGCGGGCCCCTTCGACATCGACTGGTCCAAGGAGGACCTGGAGCGCGTCACGCAAACCATCGTGAAACGCTATAACGCCGAGATTCATTCGCAGTCCGCCATCGAGGGGATTCTGGAACTGCGCGAGCGAGAGCAATTTTCGCCGTCTTCCGTCGAGCAAGTGGAGGTCGAAATCTTCGATGTCGCCTACCGCATCATCGGCGGCGGCGAAGAAGGCGACAAGACCACCGTTGAAACCAAGGAGGCAGCCGACCACAGCCTGCCTTACCTGGTCGCCGTCGCCCTACTGGACGGCCAGGTGATGCCCGCGCAGTTTTTGCCCGATCGAATCCATCGTGAGGATGTGCAGTCTCTGCTGCACCGCGTTCGAGTCCGCCCCGCGTCCGACTTGAGCGAACGCTTCCCGCGCGAACTTCCTTGCCGCCTCACCGTGCGGCTTCGCGACGGGCGCGTTGTTTCGATCGAAAAGAGCGATTATCAGGGCTTCCTCAACCGTCCGCCGGATTGGAACGCCGCCATCCGAAAATTCCGATTCCTGAGCGAGCCGCACACCACGCGCGCGCTGCGCGACGAGATCATCGACGCCATCGAAAACCTGGAGCACATGCGAATTCGCGACTTCGCCAGGCTGTTGCAACGGACTGGCGCGGAAACCAAAACCCCCGAGGAGGCCCTGCATGGCATCATCTGATTCCGAACGTGCATTTCCTTTTCTTCGCGTCAATCACCGGCCTCCCAAGCCGCGGCGCACCGGAGTGACCGAAATACGCGGGCCATACTATACACCCATGGGCCCCCGTTATCTTGAGGATGTTCTCGACACCATGGGCGCATACGTGGACTCGCTCAAGTTTGCCGGGGGCTCCTTCAGCTTGATGCCGCGCGCCGCCGTCAAGGAGCTGATCGATATCTGTCACCGGCACGACGTCCTGGTGTCCACCGGCGGATTCATGGAGTACGTGCTGCGCCAGAGCCCTCAGGCGGTTTGCGATTACATCGGCGAGTGCCGCAACCTGGGCTTCGACATCGTCGAGATTTCCTGCGGCTTCATCACCATTCCGATCGATGACTGGGTGCGCTTGGTAAAGCAGGTGCAACAGGCCGGCTTGAAACCGAAACCGGAAGTCGGCATTCAGTTCGGCGCCGGCGGAGCCACTACCGCCGAAGAACTCGCGGCCGAGGGCACGCGCGATCCGGAATGGGCCATCCGCCAAGCCGAGCGGCTGCTCGAGGCGGGCTCCGGCATGCTCATGGTGGAGTCGGAAGGCATCACCGAGAACGTCAAGAAATGGCGCAGCGATGTGGTCGCTAAATTTGTCAGCGCCCTGGGACTCGAACGCCTGATGTTCGAAGCCGCCGATCCCGAAGTCTTTTCCTGGTACGTCAAAAATTACGGGCCGGAAGTGAACCTCTTCGTGGATCACAGCCAGATCGTGCAACTGGAATGCCTGCGGTCTGGAATCTGGGGAACCAAGAGCACCTGGGGCCGGATTATGACCTATCCAGGTTAGGCACGCACCGGCGCGGAGCCGGGTGCGATTTAAGGAGGACTTACTTATGAAGATACGTGAAGTGATGACGCCGAATCCAGTCACGCTCGACGCCTCTACGCCAATCATGAAGGCAGCCGAAGCCATGCGTGAAAACGATATCGGCGACGTCGTAGTCCGGCACGACGGAAAGCTATGCGGGATCGTAACGGACCGCGACATTGTGGTCCGTGTCCTGGCGGCGGGAAAGGATCCAAAGTCCACCAAGCTGGATGCGGTCTGCAGCCACGACATGTTGACGCTTTCGCCCGATCACGACACTTCCGACGCCATCCGGCTCATGCGAGAGCGCGCCATCCGCCGCCTGCCGGTGGTGGAAGGCAACCAGCTGCTGGGAATTGTCTCGCTCGGCGATCTCGCGCTGGTGCTGGATCCGCACTCCACGCTGAGCGACATCAGTGCGGCGTCACCAGGTCACTGAGACTATCCGGTTCGTCACTAACTGGCGCGGCGCCTTACTCGGCTGCCATTTCCGGTCTTGGCTCCGGCGCTTTTCCTGGGCGAGGCCTCGGCTTCTTCCAGGCCTTCATCATCGGCCCGCGCTTCGATCAGGATGTCGCCGGCCACTTCCGTGAGTTTCTGATCCGCCTGCCTTTCTTCCTTCAGCGTTGCTTCCAAAAGCTCGGCCACTTCATCCAAACCGAGCGAGCGCGCCCACGCGTTCAGAGTTCCGTAACCGGCAATTTCGTAGTGCTCCACTTTCTGGGCTGCGCCGATGATCGCGGAATCCATCAAAGCATCCGCCAGATCCTCTTGCATCGTCTCCTTGCCTTCCTCCACCAGCCCTTTCATTGCTTCGCACGGTTTGCTCTTGGCTTTCTGATCCAGCAGCTCGAAAGCTTGCTCCAGCCGCTGTACGTGCCCGCGAGTCTGTTCCAGGTGGCTCTCGAAAGCTTCTTTCAGTTGTTCATTGGATGCCGTTTTGGCCAGCTTCGGAAGAGCTTTCACCAGCTGTTTCTCGGCATCGTACAAATCCCGCATTTGTTCTATTAGTAATTCGCGCACTGATTCCATGATGGCCGTCTCCTTCCGCTGTTGGACGCCTTTAAGCATCCGGCGTTTCGATGGCCCGCGGGAAAAATCAATGCACGACCAACACGTCGACGTCGCCAACTCTTCGCTCCACCGTTACAGCTACTGTGTTACCGGAACGGAAGAGCAGCACATCCACCGAGGCGTTGCCAACCGCGATGTTCCTGATCCGCACGTGTTCCAGGAACGCCGGCAGAACCGGACGTGTCAGAACAATGCGGTTCTTGATGGCATCGATGTGGAGTCCAATGGAAGACTGCAAGAGCAGTAACGCGGCACCCGCCGACCAAGCCTGCGGGGAACAAGCCACCGGATACAGCGTCGGGCCTTTTCCCGGACGCCGCGGGAATCCGCAAAATAATTCAGGCAGACGGTTCAGCGCCAGCATAGCGGATGCTTCAAAGAAGCCGCCCAGGATCTTGGCCGCCAGGTGAGTGAGCCGGTAGCCCGCGGCTCCGCTCGCGATGAGCGCATTGTCGTGCGGCCAGATCGAGCCGTTGTGATACGACATCGGATTGTAGCCAATCTCCTCGGCTGCCACCGTGCGGATTCCCCATCCGGAGAAAAAAAGATCCGAACTCACCTGGTGTGCGATGGCGGCCGCATGCTCCGGCCCTGCAATGCCGCTAAACAGGCACTGCCCCGCATTCGAAGTTCTCACCTCGCAGCGCCGCTTCTCGCCGTCCAGCGCCAGAGCATAGGTGGAAATCCGATCGCACCAGAACGCGCGTTTGAAGTCTTCCTTCAGCTTCACCGCTTCGGCGTGTTTGCGCTGCGCGATGTCATGTTTCTCCAGCGCCGCGGCAATCTCCGCCACGCTCAGTTTCGCCCGGTAAGCGTAGCCCTGTACCTCGCAAAGCGCGATAGGACCTTCAGACAGGCGTCCATCGGCATGAAACACGGCGTCGTGCGAGTCCTTCCAGCCCTGATTGGCGAGTCCGTTGGAGGAATGCCGAAGATATTCGACAAAGCCGTCCTGATCGGTATCGCCGTATTGGTCGATCCAGTTCGACGCCAGTTCGATGTTCGGCCACAGCGACTGGATGAATTCGAGGTCGGCAGTCCGCCGGTAATAAGCGCCCGCCAGCATCAGAAACAGCGGCGTGGAATCGACGCTGCCATAGTAGCGGCCGAATGGAATTTCACCGGTGGCGGCCATTTCCCCTTCGCGGGCTTCGTGCAGGATCTTTCCCGGCTCGGCATCCCGCTCAGCCGAGAATTCCCTGGCCTGCGTAGCCGCCAGGTACGAGAGCACACCCCGCGCGATTTCCGGGTTCACCCATAAGCACTCCAGCGCCGTGACGATGCCGTCGCGCCCGAACGGCGTACTGAACCACGGAACGCCGGCGTACGGATAAAGCCCGGTGGGGCCTCTGGTCATCAACATATTGAGATCCGCGCGTGAGCGCTCCAGCCAGGTATCGAACTGTTCGTTGGACGTGCTGATGTGCGAGGGCACCGACCCCACTGCCTCGCCCGCGCTCGCCGACGTCAGGCCGCCGGCAAAGTCCAGCGGTTTCGCAACCCGGTGATCCAATTCGAATCCCAAGTTGAATTCCAGCCGCTGTTCTTCTTTGGGAGGCAGCTTGAGCGTGAAGTGCAGCCGGGACGGCAACGTCACTTGCGCCGGCGGCGATGCCCGGATCAGCGTGCGCCGTACCACCGAATCCAGGCCCGTGTATTCGAGCACGATCTCGTGCCTGCGGTACTCGGGATCCTTGAAAACCCCGCGCCGTTCCCGTTTCTCGCCCCGCACTTCGAAGATGTCCACAAAATCCGCGCCAAACTCCAGCGCGAAGCCGATCTCAACCGAGGTAAGCGCAAAATTTCGTATGCGCAAGCTCATGTACAGCCAGTCGTGCCATATGAACTGCGACCGGTAAACGTGCAACGTACCGCGCGGCAGAACCAAATTTCCGTCGCCAAAGATATCGGGATTCGTCATGTCGACGGCCATCAACACGTTGTCGCGGCGAACGGTGGAGCTGAGCAACAGCGGCCGGGAGTCCACCAGCGTCAGTTTCAGACACGACAGATAGCGCGTACCGTGATGATAAATGCCTTCCTCGGCTCGCTCCGCGGCGTCAATATCACCGTACCGGTCGAACACGCCGAAGGTCTCATCCTGCTTGAGAACCAGCGCCTCATGCACGGATGAAGCCGAGGTGGCTTGAATATAGTAGGTGGTCTGGGCGGGAGCGATTTGATCGGTTGGGCTCATTGCAGAACCGAGGCCTCGGTGCGAGTTGCGGCAAACTCGCGCGCCTGCAGCCGCCTGTACTCATGTACGTAGTTCCGGGCCATCCGGGAAACCGTGAAGCGTTGCTCAAAAGCTCTGCGGCAGCGGGCGCGGTCGAACGATTCCACCCGGCGGACCGCAGCCGCGGCCGCATCCACGGAGTCAACCACGAAGCCCGTTACGCCATCTTCCACCACTTCCGGTACCGATCCGTTGCGCCAGGAGATCACGGGCGTTCCACACGCCATCGCTTCGATCATCGCCAAGCCGAAGGGCTCCGGCCAATCGATCAGAAACAGCAAGGCGTAGGCGCCACCCAGCAATTCCTGCTTCTCGCCTTCTCCAATCTCGCCGATGAATTCCACCAGCGGATGGTCCAACAAAGGTTTGATCTCCTTTTCAAAATACTCGGCGTCCGCTGGGTCGACCTTGGCGGCAATGCGAATCGGCAGGCCCACGCGTTGGGCCACTTCAATTGCACGGTCCACGCGCTTCTCCGGCGAAATGCGTCCGAGAAATGCCAGATACCGGCCTGGACGAGGCTCGAGCGAGTACAGGTTCTCGGGCAATCCGTGAAAGATGGTTGCCCGCCAGTTGGCCCATGGCAGCGGCCGGCGCTGAGCGTCCGAAATTGATACCAGCGGCATCTCCCGGAATTGACGATACACCCGGCACAACTCGGGAAGATCCAGCCGTCCGTGCAGCGTGGTCAGTTGAGGAACACGCTGGCATCGCGAGGCGGCAAAATGCAAGTAATCGACGTGAAAGTGAATCACGTCGAATTGGTCCGCGCGCCGGTAGACTTGATCCAACATGATCATGTGGTACGCCAGCGGGTCCCGGCAATCCGGATCCAGCCGCAACGCGCGTTCGCAGGGAGCAACCAGCTCCGCCGCCGTCACCGAGTCTCCGCTGGCGAACAAAGTAACGTCGTGTCCTTGCCGGACCAGCTCCTCTGTCAAGTACGAGACGACACGCTCCGTTCCGCCGTAAAGCTGGGGCGGGGTGCTTTCGTATAACGGTGAAACTTGCGCGATTCGCACACTCAACTCCTGAATTGCGAGGTTGCCAGGCCGTCGCTAGGATCCGGGCACTTTTCGTTCCATTGAGCAGCGCTTCATTCAACAGACGAAGCGTGTTTGACGAGCCCTGCGAAAGCAGGAAATTCGACACAGCGGGTTGGCAGGTTTTTCCCCAAGTGTAACTGCCGCGGAACAACAGCGTCCCTGTGTCACTGTAATCGGCGACAGTGAAGTTAGGAACCGTGAGAACGAGCGTGACAGTCGCAACACGGCCACTGCTGCCCGGCTCTATTGTAGTGGAGGTATTTTTACTCATGGATAACCAGAAGCAGAAAGAACAGGGACAGCCGCAGCACCAGAAAGAGCAATGGAACCAGCCGAACCGGGGTCAGGAGCAACAGCATCAGCCGGGTCATCAGGGTCAATCTCCTGACAAGGAACAAAAGCAGAACCAGCCGAATCAACCACGCAAAGAGCACGAGCAACCCACGCGATAGCTGCGCCAAGAAGTACGAAGCCGGGTAGTGGAACGCGAGGCGACGGGAGTTCTCCCGCCCGGCTTCGGCTTTGGTCTGGGCCGGATTGATCCGCGCTTAGTTTCCGTCGGGCGAGTAGGCCTACAGTCGTAGATCGGCATAAAATAGATTCGATGCTGACGCGTCGAAGTCTCTTCAAGCACGCCGGGCTTGCAACCGTTCTTGCGCGGCGCGGAATTTCGGCGCCCGCCGTCAGCCCGGCGATGTCGGCGCTGAGCGGGTACATGAGCGAGGCCGGATCGCGGGCGCTTCCAGGCGAGGCGATCGAGAAGACCAAACAGCACATCCTGGATACTTTGGCCGCGATGGTCTCGGGGTCGGAGCTGGCGCCGGGGCAATTTGCGATTCGCTTCGCGCGTTCTCATCCCAGTGAAAAGGTCGCGACCGTGGCCGCGTCCGGCGTGGTTTGCGGGCCTATCGAAGCTGCGTTCGCGAACGCGATGCTGGCGCACTCGGACGAAACCGACGATTCGCACGCTCCTTCGCAATCGCATCCGGGGTGCTCCATTGTTCCGGCCGCTTTGGCCGCGGGCGAGCAATTTGGGATCGACGGAATGCGTTTCCTGCGCGCGGTGGCGCTGGGTTACGACGTCGGGACGCGCTTCACCATGACGATCGGCATCGCGGGATTTCAAAGCGCGAATCATCTGAGCACGCACGCTATCGCGGGCACTTTCGGATCCGCGGCGGCGGCAGCTTCGGCGGCGGGGTTCAACGCGCAGCAGATGCGCTGGGTGCTGGACTACGCTTCGCAGGAAGCTTCCGGCATTAAGACCTGGCAGCGCGATACCGACCATATCGAGAAAGCATTCGTGTTCGCAGGCATGCCCGCGCGCAACGGAGTTTCGGCTACCGAGATTGTCGCCTCCGGAGGCACGGGCGTGGACGATATTCTTTCCGGTCAGGACAACTTCCTGCTCGCTTATGCACCTCAAGCCGATCCGGCGATGCTGGCTGACAAGCTCGGCGAGCGTTACGAGATTGTGCGGACCAACATCAAGAAGTGGAGCGTAGGCTCGCCGATTCAGGCGCCTCTGGATGCGCTGGAGAATCTGCGCAAGAAGCATCCATTCGAGGCGGACCAGGTGCAGTCGGTCATCGTCCGCGTGGCGACTAGCGAAGCGGCGCTGGTGAACAATCGCGAGATGCCTGATATTTGTCTGCAGTACATGGTTGCCGTGATGCTGCTCGACAAGACTGCGACTTTCCGATCCTCGCACGATAAAGCTCGTATGCAGGAAGCCTCGGTTCAGCGCCAGCGCGCCAAAGTGCAATTGATCGCCGACGCGGAACTCGAGCACCGGCTGCCCAAGCGCGAGACCATCGTCCAAGTGACCTTGTCGGACGGGATGCGCTTGACCGAGCACGTGGATGCTGTACGTGGAACCGCCGAAAATCCCATGAGCCGCGAGGAAGTGATAGCGAAGTCTCGCGACCTGATGTCGCCCGTGCTGGGTGAAGCCAAGTCGACGAGCCTGATCGCGAAGGTTCTGAACTTAGAGAGCCTGAAAAACGTGCGCGAGCTTCGGCCGCTGCTTCAGCGCGCGTAATCGCCGACTGCGGCGACTCGCGACTTGGCCGATTTCTTATGCGGCAGCGGCATTTTTCTCAAGCCCAGAGTCATGATGGCGGTGATGAGCGCCAGCACCGAGCAGGCGTAGAAACCGTAATTCCAAGACCCCGTTTTCTCGTAGAGCGCAGCGGCCAAGCCGCCGCCGACGATGGACGCCACGCCTTTTGCGGCGTACAGAAAACCGTAGTTGGAGCTGACGTTCTTCGAGCCAAACCAGTCCGCGCAGATGGAGGGAAACAGCGAGTACACTTCGCCCCAGGTGAAGAACACCAGCGCCATGGTAATGATGAACCAGGTAGTGGAGACGTGTCCGAGAGTGACGACGCCCAACAGGACCAGCGACTGCAGCAAGAAGGCGATGAACATGGTGCGTTCGCGGCCCAGGTGATCGGAGACCCAGCCCCAGAAGATGCGGGCGGCCCCATTGGCGAGCGGGTTCAGCGTGAGCGAAAGCGTGAGGGCGGCCGCACCGATTTTGAGCGTGTTTGCGATGGGAGCTACCTGCGCGGTGGCCATGAGGCCGCCGACTCCCATCATGAGAGCCATTGCAAAGAGCACGTAAAACTGGGGCGTGCGCAGCATTTCGAAGGAGTGGAAGTCTTCCTGATGGCTGCGGACCTGCACTTTCGCCGGAACGGGCACGACGGCCGCGCTGGTCGGATTCTGCAGAATCTGAGCGGCGATGATAATGATGAGACCCTGTCCGATTCCGGTGTAGAGAAATGCGGTGCGGTAATCGTGCGCGTGAATCAGGTAAGCGATGAGGGGGATGAAGAGCGCGGCGCCGGAGCCGAAACCGGCGGAAATCATTCCGGCCGCGAGCCCGCGCTTATCAGGGAACCACTTCAGAGCGATGCCCAGCGAACCGCAATAAACCAGGGCCGCGCCGAAACCGGCGAGCGCGTACAGGACGTAGAGTTCCGGCAAGGTCTTGGCCTGGCCCATACCGGCCCATCCGATGCCGCACATCAGTCCGGCCGCGGTCATAAAGGTGCGCGGTCCCAGCCATTCGATGAGCCAACCGGAGAAAGGCATCATCCAGGTTTCGAGCGCGACGAAAATGGAGAAGCCCCACTGCACGTCGGACAATTTCCAGTGGTTGGCTCCCACGATCGGCTTGACGAACAGGGTCCAGGCGTACTGGAGGTTGGCGATCATCATCATCGCGACCACCGCGCCTACGAGCCGAATCCAGCGATTCACTTTTTGCCTCCTCTTGAGATGACGTCGAGCAGTTTGGTGCAGGCGTAAACGCTGCGGGTGTGCGGCATGGGGCGTCCGGTTTCCAGATCCTGCAGCATGGATGTTTTGTGCTCGCCCACTTTTTCCGCGCCTGCGATGCGTTGGTCGATGGAGACCGGCAGCTCGATGGAGAGCTTGTCGGCCAGCGATTCGACCTCGATCATTATATTCCTAATCAGGGCGCAGACATCGGGGTCGCGCACCATCTCTACCAGCGTAGCGCGGGTGAGCAAGCTGATGGGGTTGAAGGCGACGTTAGCTCCGGCGGGCGATTTTGAGAGGCCGTTTGCTAGCGTCCGGCGGCCGCGGCGAGTCGTGGGTCGCATTCAAAGCGGAAATAGGCGATGGGGCGGGCCTCGTTTTGACGCATCAGACGTTGGGAGTGAGTTTCGACTTCGTCTTTTGAAAAAACGAACCCATCCTGGGCGGGGTCGTAGGAAAGGCCTTTGTGTTTGTGGAGTTCCAGGATGCCGGCGGCCTGTTTGAGGTCGTGGGCACGGCGGGCGAGGCGGTCGGATTGGATCTCGCGGAGGTGATCGAGGGTCTTTTGGAACTGGCGGGAGAGGCGCGTGCCGTGGAGGCCGAGGGTGGAGAGGTTGCGCATCGCGCCGTCGATGTCTTGCTCCATGGCTTGGGCGGCGCGCTTCAGCAATTCGGCTTCGAGCGGGGGGATGCGGTTGAGGCGCCAGGCGGTGTCGGCGAGTTCCTGGGTGAGCTGGGTTTCGGTGGAGGTGGCGGGTTGGTATTCATCGAAGAACTGGCGGCAGTGCTGCTGGTAGGCGGCTTGATCTTCGGAAGGGAGCACGGCGGTGCGGCTAGAGAGGCCGTGGCGGAGAGCGTTTTGGGAAGAGCGGGCTTTGCCTTCGCCGGTGCGGGGGCCGGTGGAGTGCTGGGCGTTGGCGCGGTTGATCGCCGCGCGGTCGATCGCAGGAAGAGCTGACATTGGGTTGTCCTTTCGAGTTTGGGATAGCACGGACCGGGGCGGAGCGAGCGGGTTGGCCGGCGGAGGTTGTTGATTGCGTGGGATAGAAGTTATCGTTAGATGCGTGATTGTGAAACGGGAGATTGCAGGCTGGGAGATGCAAATGAGAATGCGAGCAATTTCGTCGTGTTGGCGCGGGGTGGCGGTGATGTGTGGTTTGTGCTGTGTGGCGCCGGCCTACTGCCAGTCGCAGCCGGAATATCCGCGGATGCCTTGGGGTGGGTATCCTCATCCGGCGTCGTATGATGCCGAGGTGGCCGATCCGGACGTGCATCGAGTGCTGTTTGAGAACGAGAAGGTGATGTTCCTGGAGGTGGCGAATCCGCCGGAACTTGATGTCAAAATGCATGGGCATCCTTACCCGTCGGTGTTCGCGCGCGATACTGGCGCTGGAGGGCCCACGGTCAACGGGGCGGCGAGGGGCGCGGGCGTCGCGCTGGACGATACGCACCTTGAGCCCAACAGTCCATTTGCGGGGCAGGGTTGGGGACAGGGAGGGCCGCCGGCTGGTTTGCAGTTTCCTCGCTGCACTACGGCGCCGCCGGAGGGGCCGCACCGGCCGATCAATCACAACGCAGTGCCGGTCCATTTTTATCGCATCGAGTTTCGCAGGCTGGATGGCGATGGTCTGCACGCGCACTGGAAGGAGTGGTACCCGTGGATGCTGACGCCTGCCAGGCCGGTGCGAAATCTGACGCCGGGGCCGGCTTTGGGGCCGAATGTTTCAGCCGAGTGGCCTTATTCGCGGCTGTACGATTCGGTGCTCGCCGCGCCGGACAACTACCGGCTTCTCTACGAAGACGGTCACGTGCGGCTGCTGGAAGTCACGGTGCGGCCTGGCGAGACGACGCCGATACACGGGCATCCGTATGCGTCGGTGCTGGCGTTCGATACGGTCGAGGCCGATTCGAGGGAGACCGTGGACACGAAGCTCGATCCGAAGAGTCCGCTGAATGGGGAGGGGGCGGGACATGGTCCTGCGCCGAGCGTTTTCGATATGAAGTCGCCGACGTGCGCGACGGTTGGGCCGCAGGCGCCGCATGCGCTTCGGAACAACAGCGACACGCCGTTGCATTACTACCGGATTGAGTTCAAGCGCGTGGATGGCGACGGGCTCGGGGCGCATTGGCAGGAGTGGTATCCGTGGATGAAGTACATGAAGAACATGCGCTAGGGATCATGACGGTTTGCGGCGCTTGGCGCGCGGCGGCACGTAGTGGAAGCGGATTAGATAAATGTTCTCGCCTTTGCCGTGTTTGGCGATTTTCAGGAGATCGATGAGGCCCAGAAAGCCGGACTCGCGGGCCAGTTGTGGAGTGATGTCGGGAAAGCCGATGGGCTCAATGGAGTCGATTTCGATCTCGCCTTCTTCCATGCGGTAACGCTGGCCGACTTTGACGTGGGGACGCATCCAGAAGCGGACGCTGCACGTGATTTCTCCGCGGCGAACGCCAGCGCGCAGGCGCTTGGTGAATTCCATGAGAAGAGTTTACATCCGGGTGGGGATATACTCTACAGAGAGAAAGGAGCTCGACATGGATCGACGACTTTTGATAGCGGCAATTGGTGTAGCGGCCGGTTTATTGGTTTCTCACGCGCAGGGGCAGACACCGGCGAGGCCATCCACGGCGGATCCTTACGCGAATAATCCGGATGCGGGGAAGACGCAGTTTCCGCTGGCGGCGCCGGCCGGCAAGGACTCCGGCGCGATCAGCACCGCGCCTGCTGGTGCGGTCAATCAAGGAACGCTCGATCCTGCCAAATGGAAATACGGGCCGGCATTCAAGCCGCCGGCGAATGCCAAGATCTGGAATCCGGTGATGATCAAGATGATGAAGGGCGAGAAAGTCACGGGCGGCACGGTGTTCAGCAGCGACAGTCCGGAGACTTATTGCGCGATGGCCAATGCCGGCTACGACTTCATCTGGACCGAGATGCAGCACGACTCGCGCGATTGGGAAGCGGTGGGCCGCATGTGGAAAGCGTGTCCGCATGCCAAGGCCGTGCCAGGCGTGCGCGTCGCTTACACCGATGAGCGCGAGATCCAGCATGCCATGGATCTGGGCGCGCTGGTGATCGTGATTCCGACGGTGCGGTCGGTGGAAGAAGGCAAAGCCGCGCGGGACTGGACCATGTTCCCACCGCTCGGCAAGCGCAGTTTGGGCGGCGGGCAGGCGTTCGATCCGGAGATGTGGGGCAGCGTGCCGGGCGGGTATCGCAACACGATCAACGACAATGTGGTGCTGATCGAGATGATCGAGACGCTGGATGGGGCGCAGGCCGCGCGCGAGATCGCCGCCATTCCCGGCGTGACGGGGATTTTCGCGGCCAGCGGGGATCTGGGAAATTTCTCGGGCTACAAGCAAGGCGATCCGGATTACGAGCGGCTGATCAACATCGTGCATGACGCGGCGCTGGCGGCGGGCAAGCGGCTGTGCGGTCCGTTTGCGTGGCGGGACCGGCCGGATTTTACGTGCTTCCAGAATGCCAGCGAGACGGCTTTGATCGGGCGCGGCGCGGCGGCCGAGCTGGGGTCGCTGAAGGACACGCAAGGGAAACCCGAAGTCGGGCCGTACGCGCCGAAGAAGTAGCGGCTGCCGGCGCGGCCGTGAGAGATCCTTACAATCTGCGGCGTTTCGTGGACGCGCAGGATCCGGTTTACGAGCGCGTGTGCGCGGAGCTGCGCGGCGGGCGGAAGAGCAGCCATTGGATGTGGTTCATCTTTCCGCAGCTTCGGGGTTTAGGACAGAGCCAGATGGCGTATACGTTCGGGATTTCTTCGCGCGCGGAGGCCGAAGCATATTTGAAGCATCCTGTTTTGGGGGCGCGCCTTAAAGAATGCACGCGGCTGGTGAATTTGGTGGAGGGGCGTTCGATCGAAGAGATCTTCGGATATCCGGACGATCTGAAGTTCCGATCGTCGATGACTTTGTTCGCCGGCGTCCAGGCGGAAGATCCGGTTTTTCAGGACGCGCTCAAGAAATATTTTGGCGGCGAGTCCGACGCCCGCACGCTCGAGCTACTGGCTACTTCTTGACGTATTTCTTGAGCGCGCGCGGGCCGACCTCGGCGCCGTAGATGTTGCCGTGCGAATCCATGGCTACGCCTTCGGCGGCGCTGGTGGTGGCGATGGTTGGGCCGCCGGGATACCAGCGCTCCTTGCTATCCCAATCGACGCCGGTCTCGGGGATGAGCGCGGTTACTTTGCCAGTCTTGGCGCTGCCGATGCGGATGCCGCGCTTCCAGCCGGGATTAGTGGCGGTGTTGGAATCCGAGTCGGCCACGAGAATGATGTCGTTGGGCGTGATGAAGATTCCGCTGGGGCGGCTGAACTGCTTCCATTCTTCGAGGTATTTGCCGTCCTGATCGAAGATTTGGATGCGGGAGTTGGAGCGGTCGCCGACGAAGAGCCGGCCGCGCGAATCGAAAGCCAAGGTGTGGGGGACGTTAAACTCGCCGGGGCCCGATCCTTTCTTACCCCAGGCCTTGATGAATTTTCCGTCCTTGGAGAATTTCACCACGCGATTGTTGACGTGGCCGTCGCTGACGAAGATGTCGCCGTTGGGTGCGATGGCGATGTCGGAGGGTCCGTTGAAGGTGGTCTCGCTCTCGCCCGCCACGCCCGCCGTGCCGAGCGTCATGACGACTTTGCCTTCCGGCGTGAATTTGAAAACTTGCTCGCCCTTTCCGTTTCTGGCGGCCGCGTCGCTGGCCCAGATGAATCCGTTCTTGTCGACCGTGAGGCCGTGGGCCTGGATGAACATGCCGTCGCCGAAGCTGCGCACCAGTTTTCCGGATGGATCGAAGATGAGCAGCGGCGGATCGGTGCGCTGGAACGCGAGGATGTTTCCGTCCGGCAGCGGGTCGACTGAAATGACTTGTCCCCATTGCGTGCCGGCGGGCAGCTTGGCCCAGCCTTCGACTTCGTGATAGGGATTTGGCTGTGCATAAACGGCGCCGGCAGCGGCCAGCAGAAATGCGATGCGAAGAACACGCGGCATAGTGAGCCTCACTGAAAATCCAAGTTCGCGCTGCGGCTGGATGGCCCAGGCAGAACAAAGTATACACGTTTTAAGCGCTGGCATATCTGCCCGTGTCTTTTGGCTTCCGCTGGTAGCTTCGAGCTATTGCGCGGGAGCGTAGTATCCATGCCGAAAATAGGTCCTCAGATTCGGCAGGTCCGGCGCGTTGAGCTTCACCTTGACGCGCCGGAATTTTCCATCGCGTTCCGCGTCGCTGGGCGAATATCCCAATAAATATTCACTGCGCAGCTCGCGGCTGATGCGTTCGCTGACCGGCTCGAGCTGGTCCAGATTATCGACGGTGAACATCCGGCCTCCGGTTTGCTCGGCGAGATCTTCCAACAGTAGCGGGCCATTCTGCTCTTCGATGGGGTGCTTGTGCAGGTCGTCGAGATCGAAGATGCCCATGGCGTACAACTGGACGTCGGATTCGAGCATGGCGTTCTTGACCTCGCTGGCGCTGAAGCGGCTGCGATTGTCGCCGCCGTCGGAAAGAATGACCAGCGCCTTGCGCAGATTGTGCGCGTTCTTCATTTGGACCATGGCCAGATGAATGGCGTCCAGCAGCGAGGTGCGGCCAAACGGGCGGGTGCGGGAGATGCGGCGGAAGATCAGGTCGGAATCGGGCGTGAAGGGGACGGTGAGCTTGGGCCGGTCATTGAACTCCACCAGGAAAAATTCGTCGTCGGAGTTGGCGGTTTTGAAAAATTTCGCGGCGGCTTCGGCGGATTTGTGCATCTTGGGGTTCATGCTGCCGCTGGTGTCGAAGACCAGGCCGATGGAGACGGGCGCGTCGTCCTTGGAGAAATGCGTGATGGACTGCTCGACGCCGTCCTCGAAGATTTGGAAATTGTCGCGCTCGAGGTTGGTCACGGTGGTGCCGTCGGGCGTGGTTACGTGAACGGGAATGAGGGCCAGGGCCGAGTCGACGCGCAGGCGCGCTTCCGGGATGTGAGCCACGGCTGGCGTGGTGGTCAGATTGAAACGGGGGTCAATGGTGATCGCCACCTGAGCGGCGGGCGGCTGAAAGGCAAACAAACACGGAGAGAATACAACTATCCCCAACACGGTACTGCGGGTCATTGGAGAATTGTATATCAAACCATGGCGCAGACGCGAGTGCTAGTAGTAAGCGAGAGGTGCTAGTGGTACTAGCGGTGCGGGCGCGCGAGTCGTGGCTAGCTATTTCAATTCGATGATAAAGGCGCGCGGCGAACCGCTGGTGGCTTCTTCGGTGTCTACCTGACCTCTGGGGACGAAGCGCGTGTCACCGTAGGCGACGGTCTTGGATTCCTCGCGGCCATCGGCGAAGCGCGTGACCAACGTGCCGTCGGCGACGAAGACCTCGACCGAGTCCTTATCGTGGACGTGCTGCGCGACTGGCTTCTTGGGAGTCCAGGTATAGTCCCAGATTCTCATGTGTGCGTTGTCGACCGCGTCCTTGGCGCCTTGGCGCGGGTAGGCCGGCTCCTGACCCGGCTGAAGCGCAAGCGTGCCGGCGGATGACTTGAGGTCAACCATGATGGCATGGCGTTCCGGATCGCCCGGGTTGCCCATGGCTTCCTCTTTGTGGGTCCTGCCTTTTATCTGGGAGCCCGGCCGCGGGACATCGAACGGTTCACTAATGCTGGCCTTGCCGTCCAGGCTGGTGACCTTGATTTTTCCATAGCGCAAATAGACGATCGCCATATCGTATTTGTGTTCGTGGATGGGCTGGTCGACGCCGATGGGCCAGGTGGCATCCCAGACGGTGACGCGCTCGTTGTCGAACAGCTTGGTTGTGCCTTGCCGCGGGAAGGCCGGCGGGTAGGACCCGGCGAACAGGAAGCCGGCTGCAAGGAGTCCGGCTGCAAGCAGTCCGGCGGTCAGTACGGGGATGGAGGCTTTTGGGAACATGGGGGCACCTCCGCTCCACTATATAACGGATGGGCGCGGCGTGGTCGCTATCGCTTGGCTTGGCGGTGGTGAGCAGTTTGGCAGTGTCGAGTGCAACGAGGTGGCCCCGGTGAATGCGCGTTCTGGGGTAGGCGGAATTTGGCAACACATCGCCGCAGACTCAGCCCAGCCCGGCGGAAGCCCCCGTTAGACAAATGTTATGTAGTGCGATCTTATGTGATGGTTATGTGATCCACCGTTCCGAAGTAGCGGCAGGTACTTAAGAAACCTTCTCCGCGCCATGTGATCGACTCGTCACGCCCAAAACGGAACATACCTTGCATGTTTGCGAGACGTACTGTCTGGATCTTTCGGCTTGATCATTTCTGCCTTGATGGTGTCCGAGATGATTCTTGAAGCGAGCGAGTAGTTGTGCTCTTCGATGGAGAAACGCTTGCGCAAGGTTGCGTTCGTCATGATCTGATTGGAAACATATAGCAGACAGGCGTGTTGATAGCAGGCGCGAATCTTGTCCTGTCGATCCATCTCAGAGAGTTTTCGGGGTGCAAACATGACGACCTTAGTATGTTCCTGCGAAACGCTCCACTCCGGTGCGGGAAGTTGATACAGCTCTACGTTAAATATGACTTTATCGACTCCGCTGCCGCGCTCCTCGCAAATATTCAGTCTGCGCATCAGTCCCGCCAGAATCTCATTGCGGGACTGCGGCGGCTCGTCGATAAACCGGAGCGTAGATATTAGAGGCTGACCGGGGTTGGTGATCTCGATCCTATCCGAAAAGATCTCTACTAGCGGGCTCACGCCACGCATGCGAAAATCCTGGTGAATGATAGCATTGGCCACTAGCTCGCGAACGGCAATCTCCGGATACATTCTCGCTTGGCGCCGCAGCGCCTGACCGATCTGCTCGTTAGTTGGGAGTTTATTGTTGATGAAATTAATCAGTCCGGTGAAACCCGCCGCATATCCGCGGGTGCCGAGTTGCTCCATTATTGTTGCAGTTCTGTTTTGACCGCTGTACGCGATCACTCTGACGGCCTTGCGCGCGAGCACGTCAAAATCAGACAGCTGCTTCGCGAAAAGGAGCGCTCCCAGATTTGTTATGCTCCACTTCTCGTTACTGACTCGGCTGAGAAGCTTTTCGCGTTCTAATCGTTTTAGGATCTCGATGGCATCGGACGGCGGTGCCTGCTGCTGCAACTCAAAGTACGATTGCCAAGCCAAGAGGTCCAGCACTTCGTCTGTTCTAGCTCCGCGAACAACGACCTCACGCTCGAAAGCAGTCAGGGAGGCCTTAGCCCACAGCGCCCTCTCCTTTTCTGGATGGTCGCGCAACTTCTTGGTGTAGCTTCCAACGCGAATATACTCGGTACCACGAAAAGAAACAGGGCGATCTTGGGATGGTTGAACGGAGAAGACGACTATGGGTTTGGTTTCGTGCTCGAGTTCGTGAATTTTGAAGTCAATTTTGGGCTCAAGTTGGGTAGCAATCCAGTTCTCCAGCTCTTGGCTCTTGACCTTGGTTTGTCGTGGCTTGAAGCTTGTCCCGACAACTTTCCGTGTGCCGTTTTCAATGCCCCATACAATATATGCGACGTCTCGCTGATGCAGCCGCGCCGCGTTCGAGACCGCCGAAATTGTTTCGCCGATCTCGTCGGGGCGACAATTATTGTGCTTAAATTCTATCCATTCGGATTCTTCGTGCGAGAGTATCTGCCCAAGGGCATCGGTTAAGTCGTGCACACCAGCGGCCTATTTCAAAAAAAGAGGATTAAGCAAAGTATACACCAACGAGGCAGAATGTTCTAATGCTCAAGTCGTGCTCCTCGGGTCAGTCGTCAAGCACGCTGCTTAAGCCGTTAACAGCGAGCTTATCGCTTGGGCTTGGCGGTGCTCAGCAGTTTGGCGGTGTCGAGGAACGCGCGGCGGTCCACGATGTAATAGAAGCGAACCGAGGCGTCGCCGCCGCTCAGATAGTTCAGAAGCTGCTCAAAAGCGTCGGAGGGATTGCCGGCCGTGACACCCACGGTGCGAAGATAGCCGGAATTGCGCAGCCGGTGCCATAGCTCAGGAAGCGTGTAGCGGCGTTCCAGAGTCAAGCCGCCGGCGCGATGCGAACGGCTGAGCAGGTACTGGACCAGCAGCAGCTCGTCGAACAGCGCGGGAGACAGGAACAAGCGGCCGCCGTCCACTTCCCAACCTTGTTCCAAACGGCGCGAACGGCGGATGGAGTGAATGCGGCGGAACTCGGCGGCCCAGTCCACTTTGGGTTCCTTGCGGCTCAGGTAATGCAAGGAGACATCGCGCAACCAGGCGGGGTTGTCCAGGTCGAGCTGTTTGCTGAGTTTCTCCAGCCAGTCGAAGAACGCCTCCTGCTGGGTGGATTTTTGTTCGAGCACGGCGAACTGGCCGCTGGCCTTGGGCAGCGATTTCAGCAGCTCGCGGCGCAGGACGTCGGTGGCTTTTCCGCTTTCGATGCGGTAGCAGGCCATGCGGGCGTGCCACTTGGACGCGGACCCGCAATACGGGCAGGGCGATTTGAGATCAGCGGGCGTGAAATAGGGACGCGCCGCCATTTGCGCGCTGAGTTCTTCGACAGAAGGCGTGTAACGTTTGATTTCCAGCATTGCGGTTCTCGGCGCGAGACCCATGTGGCGGGTGAAGACTTCCCAGACGCAGGCCAGGCAGATCCAGCGCTCGCCCTGCGTGAGGGATTCGGAGGGGAATTTCGAGAGGTCGAGCGGCGGGAAAGCCGTCTTGGGCGGGGCGGCCTTAGGTCTCGTGGCAGCTTTCCTTGGCGCCGTCTTACGCGGTGTCGCAGCTGCCTTCTTGGGCGGCCGCGGCTTCTTGGCTTTTCCGGATGGCCTGGCGGGCTTGCTGGCCGCTCTCTTCAAATGCCGCGTGGTTTTCGGGCTGGTCTTTTTCGCCACAGTACACCTTTAGCAGAGTTGGACACGTTTTGGCGCGATTGGCTTCAGGCGGGACAGTACTTTTTCCCCAGAAGAGCTAAGGCGTTTTCCGGCTGGCTTGTGGCAGCACCTGGCCGTAGCATGAAAACAGAGGTTACAGCATGCGTTCGTTAGCATCCATAGCAGGATTGGGAACATTACTATTGGTGGCCGGCGCGTACGGCCAGAGTTTGTCCGAACATGCGGCGGCAGCGGCCGGCGCGACCATTGGAACGGCCGCGGGAAAGCCGGTGGCGAATGCGCTCTCGGGCATTATGGGCCAAGTGGATAACACCACGGCGACGGCGGCGAAGACCGGCGCCAAGGCGAGAGCCGCGACGACCACGATCGCTCCCGAGAAGAGGGACACAGCCGCCGAGGCGAACCGCGCTGGTGGTCCAGGAGCGTTCAGCCCCGGGTTCGGGGGAGTTCCCGGGCCGGGCGACGATGCTGTGCAACAGCCGCAACTCCCGCGGCCGGTAGCGCGCCGGCGGGCTGCGCCGGTGAGGGCCGTTCCCACGCCTGTGGTTGCTCCGGCTGTGGTTGCGGAGCCGGTGAAGGAGCCTTCGCTTGAAGAAGTAGCTAGCGTAAAGCTCGGAACCAACGAGAGAGACCTGTTCGCCGCGTTAGGCCTGCCTGAGTCGCGCGTGATCGTCCCCGATGACGACGGCCACATGCGGGAGAGCTGCCAGTATTGGGCCAGAGGCAGACAGCTGGGGACCATCCGGCTGGACAACGGGCAGGTGGTCCGGGTCGACGTTCGCGCGGGGAACTAGGCGGCTGAAGTTCGCGGTGTGGGCGGCGAGGCCACGGCCTTTCCACGGTCGATAGGCGATCATGGAGGGTACGTGATGACCTCCCGGCGCCTCGTCTTGTCCATCTGGCTTGCGGTTTGGCCCGCTTCCGCTCAGCTACCGCCTTCCGGGACGTTGTCGGATACCGATTGGGCGCTGTTTCGCTCGCAGGTTGCCCGCCTCGAAAAGACGCTGGATTCGGCGCCGGACAAGGCCACGGTCACATACGAGATGGCCCGCACCTGGGCGGCGGCGAAACAATGGCCGGAAACCATCGCGTGGCTTCGCAAGGTGGCGGCATTCAAAAACGGGCTCGATCCGTCGCGCGATTCGATCTTCGCGGAATTGCGCGCCACCCGGGAATTTACGGCGATTGACGCCGCCGTGCGCCAGGCCACGCCGGTGGTTTCGCACAGCCGCCCGGCTTTCCAGATAGCCGAAGGGGACCTGGTTCCCGAGAGTCTTGCATATGACCCGCAGCGCAAGCAGTTCTACTTCGGGAGCATGAAAAAGGGGAAAGTGGTTCGCTGCTCGCCCTCCGGAGTTTGCACGCAATTCGCTAACGGTTTTGGCACCGTGCTTGGCCTCAAGGTGCATGGCGGGGGGCTGTGGTTCTTGAGCAATTCGGATCAGGAGTCGGCGCTGATTCACTGCGATCTTGCGTCGAGTGAAGTGGTTCGCAAATATTCGGTTGCTGGTGGAGGCCACAACTTCAACGATCTTGCCATCGCGCCGGATGGAGACGTATATCTAACGGACACACGTGCCGGCGTGGTCTGGCATCAAGCAAGCGGCGATGCCGATCTTGAAAAGCTTCCCGGCAGTTTTCCATTTGCAAATGGAATCGCGCTCTCACCGGATGCCAGGCTGCTTTTCGTGTCAACATACCCCGATGGCATCACGGTCCTGGATTTGAAGACCCGCGTTGCCGCTCCCATCCCACGGCCGAGCGAGCTATGCCTGGCAACCATTGACGGACTGTATTTCAATCGAGGCGCCTTGATCGCCATCCAAAACGCCTTCATGACGCCGCGGGTTGTCCGTCTGGTCCTGAGCCATGATCTTCGGGCCATTCAGCGGTTCGAGGTTCTCGAACGCCGCAATCCGCTCTTTGATGGCGTAACCACTGGAGTCGTGGCCGGCGGCGAATTCTTCTATATGGCCAACATTCAAGACGACAAGAAGTCCGGCTTCGATCCCATCAAGGTGCTGAAACTCCGGTTGTAGCAGCCGCCGTCCCGGCCCGCCCTTCTCGCTACACTGTTGTATGTGGTTCGCGTCCTTCCGCTGTTGCTGCTCGTTAGCGTCCGTTTGCTCGCTGCCGGCGTGGCCACGGACCTGGCTCGCGAGTTCCAGGCGTTCTCGCTCGATCCGGCCGAGTGTTATCGAGTCATCGACCTCAACCTCACCAAAGAAGACATCAAGATCTACCTGACCTCCGGCTATCTGATCTTCACCAAACCGATCCGTGGATTCCGCCAGGGGGCGGTGTTTGTCGCTTCCACCGACGCGGGCGACGCGGAAGTTCTGTTGCTGCCGCCCTCACGCACCGAGCGTCTGTCGCTGGCCACCTTCACGCAATCTCCGAATCTCGAGGAGCACTTCAGCGCAGCCGCTTTCCTTTTCACCGATTCGACGGCAGCCGAGTTGCTCTCGCGAATCGACGCTAATTCATCGGCTAAGAAGACCCCCGAGCTAGGCGGCACGCTCGCCGAGCAGTGGACTCCTTTGCTCAGGAACCTCTCGGACACGTTTGAGACCAGCCTGGTGCACGACGCGCTGACCAACGACCGGAAGTCCGGATTTTTTTACGCCGCTATCTCGGGCAACAAACTGGGCAATTTCGACTTGCTCTACGATCCCCAGATCCAGGAACAGATCTACGTCGGCAAGCTGGCGTATCGAGACAATCGCTCCTATTTCGATTCCTGGAGCAGTTTCCCGTCGCGCTCGATGCGCAATGGCGCCGCAGCGCCTTCGCCCCGCGCCGTGCTGGACGATTTTCGGATCGAGTCGACTATCGGCGATGACCTGAAGCTGACATCCGTCACTCGGGCCCGCCTGACGCTCAAGCAGGCCGGTGAGGGACCGCTGCGCTTCAGCATTTCACGCAATATGCGCGTCACCGGGGCGAGCATCGACGGAAACCCGGTGGAGATATTCAACCGTGAATCGCTGCCGTCTAACGTTATCGCCGGCGCCGAGGACAGCGAGTTTCTTCTAATCCCAAGCTCCCCATTGGATCCCAACCAACCGCACCAGGTGGAAATTCATCACCAGGGAGAAGTGATTCACAAGGCCGGCGACCGTGTCTACTATGTAAACTCCCGTGGAACCTGGTATCCGCGCATGGGCACGGAATTCGCCACCTATGATCTGACCTTCCGCTATCCCCGGAACCTGACGCTGGTGGCCGTGGGCGGCGTGGTGGAAGACCGGACGGAGGGGGACTGGAGAATCACGCGCCGGAAAACGGAATCTCCTATTCGATTCGCCGGGTTCAATCTGGGGGATTTCCAATCCGCAACGATCAATGAAAACGGATACCGGATCGACGTGTACGCGAACCGGCACTTGGAAGCTGCGCTGGAGCCGAAGCGCCCGCCGCTAGAGCCGGAGACCACGCCCCCAGGGGTGGTCCGGCCCCGCCGCCGTGACCCGCGGGAGCTGTTGCCCGACGTGCCATTGCCGCTGGATCCGGCAGGGCGATTCGCGCGGGTAGAAAAGGACGTGGTGGAGACGTTGGATTTCATGACCAAGGAGTTCGGGCCGCCCGCCACGCGCAATCTCGCCATCACCCCGATTCCGGCCAGCTTCGGCCAGGGCTTTCCGGGGCTGGTTTATCTTTCGAC
Source organism: Terriglobia bacterium (assembly GCA_963768095.1). Classification (GTDB taxonomy): domain Bacteria; phylum Acidobacteriota; class Terriglobia; order Bryobacterales; family Bryobacteraceae; genus Palsa-89. The sequence continues at coordinate 893,619 of CAVYGT010000002.1, forward strand.
ACTGGCGTATTTGAATCCGCAGCAGCGGCCCGAGCGTCTGCAGGCCAGCTATCCGGAGACGTTTTATTCGGAATTGCTGGAACCCCACGAGATCGCGCACCAGTGGTGGGGTAATCTGATCACTCCGGCGAGCTATCGCGATGAATGGCTGATTGAGTCGCTGGCCAACTATTGCGCGCTCCTGCTGCTGGAAAAAAACAAAGGCGTGAAAGCTCTGAACGACGTGCTGGACGATTACCGCAATCGCCTGTTGACCAAGACCGAGAACGGCCGGACGCTGGAATCATACGGTCCGATCACCTGGGGCCGGCGGCTGCAGTCTTCGCTGGCGCCCAATGCCTGGCAGGTGGTGGCCTACCAGAAGGGCACCTGGGTCATACACATGCTCCGGCGGCAATTGGGGGATGAGAATTTCTACAGCTTGTTGCGCGAGGCCGCCACCCGCTATCGTTTCAGCCCGATCAGCACGGACCAGTTCCGCGAGCTGGCACAGGCGTACACGCCGCCCCAATCCAAGGACCGGACGCTGAGGAATTTTTTTGAGAATTGGGTGGATGGCACCGGCATTCCGGCGGTGAAGCTGTCCTATTCCTGGAGCGGCGGGAGACTCACTGGAGCTCTTTCGCAGACTAACGCCGGAGACGACTTCGCGGCGCTGGTGCCGGTTGAGGTCCAGACTGCCAGGCAAAAAACGGTGTACTGGCTTCCGACCGGCGACGATCCGGTTCCCTTCAACATTCCGTTACCGGCGCCGCCGGTCAGGGTCGCGCTGCTCGCGAGCGATGCTTTGTTCACTATCTCGCGATGATCCGCCGGACGCGCCCGGAAGCGCACATTTCTTAACTCATGCCGATCGCAACCAAGCGAAAAACGGAGGCCCGGAAAGAAGCGCCCATCGAGCCCGAGTCCGCGCCGCGGCCGCAGCAAGAAGAACAGCCGCCTGCGCCGAAAGTCACGGCTCTGATTTTTTCCTACGACAGCGCACCGGCGCTGCGGAGATGCCTGGCGGCGCTGGAAGGCTCCAAGGACCGGGCCGTCATCGAGATCCTGGTGGTGGATTGCGGTTCGCACGACGAGAGCCCGCAACTGGATTCGGAATTTGCGCAGGTCACCATCCTGCGTCTGCCGCGTTATTTCGGCCGCACCAAGGCTATAAATATCGGCACGCGTACCGCGGCCGGTGAGTATTTGTTGGTGATGACGCCGGATGTGGAAGTGCTTCCGACCACCGTGCCGGCGTTGCTGGCGCGCCTGGAATCCGACGCCGAAGCGGTGGCGGTGGCGCCGTTGCTCTTGGACACCGAAGCCAAGCCCGCCGCGCAGTTTTTCAGTCTGCCAACGCCACAAACGGGTACGGTTCTCATCCCGGTGGACGTTGACAAGTCGGCCGAAGCGGTTAGCGTCGAATACGCCACCTTTCAGGCTCTTTTGGTGCGCAAGTACTTCGTAAAGGGAATCAACTATCTGGACGAGCGCTATGGCGAGTTTGGCGCCGATGCCGAGTTGTGTTACCAGATCCGCCGCGCCGGGCGCAAGCTTTTGGCTTTGCCGCAGGTGACGGCGCTCTACACGCCCTGCTCTCCTTACTCGGAGGGAGCCGAAACCATTCTGGCGGCCGACCGCGTCCATGGCGCCGCGGTTTATTTCGGGAAACACTATGGCTTCCTGACAGGCCTATTGTTCCGGATCAAATCCGCGCTGGGGGCGCTGTTTACCGCGCGACTAGGGCTTTTTGTGGCGCTTGTTTCGGGGAGCAAGATCGACGGCACGCAGACCGAGATTCTGTAACCAATTCATAATACTAAACTTGCCCTTGTGTGGAACATCCGGGTAAACCTGGAAGAACGTCTGTTAGTACCTAACGTTCCACCTGCCTACTGCCGATACTAGGATCGGTATGCAGCCTGATGCCCTGTTGTGGATTCTGTTGCCGGTCTTTATCGCGGCGGGTTCCGCGTTGCTGGCGTATTTCGTGATGCAGTCCCGGATGGAAGTCGCGATTGCGAGAGAGCGGGAGGTGCTGGCAGAGGCTCGCGCCGAGACTCGTCTGCAAAAGAGCACCATGGAAGAGCGCGTCAAAGCCACCGAGCAGGAAGCGCGACGCAAGGCCCTGGATGAGTTCATGCAGGACTTTCGCATCGAGGAGCGGCACTATTTCCGCGAGAATAAAACCGAAGCCGCGCGGCAGAAATCGATGGTGCTGCAGGAGCGCATGTATTTCCGCAACATTCCTCTGTCCAATTGGGTAGAGCACGAAATGGTGGTGGAGGAAGAAGGCGGGGATGTGCGGCAGATCGCCAAGGGGCACTCGATATTTACCACCAGGTCGCTCGGTCCGGACGAGCACCAGACCACGCTGTCGCGTCTGCTGGATCAAGCCGCGGGCGTGACCTCCACGGCGCAGTTGGCGCAAGCCGTCAACGGCGGCCGGGTTAGCTAGGCGTCCGAAGCCCGCGCTCGATCGCCCACAGCGCGGCCATCAATGCCAGAGCGCTGAGCGCGGCCGACCAATACAAAATTCGCGGCACGTAGAGCATGCGGACCTCGTGTTTCCCTGGCGGGAGCCGTATCGCGCGGAACGCCACGTCGGCGGTGTAGATTCGCGCCGGGTGGCCGTCAATGGCCGCTTCCCAGCCGGGGTAATTCGTGTCGGTATTCACCAGCAGCGCTTCACCGGGGCTCTCGACGCGCACAGCCCACTCATTTGCGGAATAGGACAGGACGTCCACGCGGCCGGGAGTGGGCGCGGCCGAGAAGTTTTCGAGCGAACCGTCGTTTAACTCGACCACCGTGTTTTCATCCGGCCGGAACGACGGGTCGTGCACCAGCCGGGCTGCGTCGTTCAAATTGCCGGCGGGAACCACGCGGTAGGAAAGAAAAAATCGGGGCTGCCACCGTTTGTTTTCGTAGATCCTGTAACCCGCGGTTTCAGCGGCGAGCGTGAAACCCGGGTCGCTGATGGCGGCATGTGAGAGAAGAAAACGGTCGTTCATCAACCCCAGCACCGGCGAGGACGGCTGCACCACTTGATAGCAAGAACCCCAGCGGTCGCCGGGCGCGAACGAGAGCCGCACCTGGATCACTCGCTCGGGCGCTAGCGGATCGCACCCGTTGGCGGTGGGCACTTGAAGCAGCGGAGCCGTGCTCGACCAGGCATAGGAGACATCCGGCGTGGTGTCGAATCGAGCAGGGGGTGTTGTCGCCGCGGTCAGATTTCGAAGTTGCTGGAGCAGAGCGGTGCTGCCGTCGGCGGAGTAGTGTGTGAAGCCGGGTTCGGCGTCGAGCGACATGGTGTTCATGGGCCGGCCGGAGCTGACCAGGATGAGATCGAGCGCGATAGCCAGGCCCGCTATGGTTTGGATTCGAGGACTGGGGAGAAACCGGTCGGCCCCGAGACCAGCGAGCAGCGCCAAGCCTAGGGAAAAGACGCAGATCAGGTACTCAGGATGAATCCCGATGCGGAGGTTCACGGGGAGCGCGGCAAGAATAGCGCGGCCGAGCGGTGTTTTGTCGCCTAGCATGGCGAGCGCCGCGAGTATGGTGAGCAGGCCGCATACGCGCGCCCATCGCGCCGGCTTCCAGAGGATCACCGCGAGCGCCAGGACGAGGCCGAGGATGCTCGAATACAAGTACAGAAAAGTCAGGTCGATTGGGCCGTGGAATTTGGCGGGATCGAAAACCGACCAATAATTGGGAATGACCAGCGAAAGCAGCGCCGAAGGAGGGATGCCGCCGCCCGTGCGGAGCCACTCGGCGCGATATTTGGCGACGCTATTTTCGGTGAGCTGGATAGTGGGGATGAACTGGATCGCGGCCAGCAGGAGCGCCCAGAAGCAAGCCAGGAGCACAACCGGTAACGTCCGCCAGGCGCCCACGCGGAACAGCGGCATCAGGATGGCCAAGGCCAGCGCCGATCCGAAAGATGCCACGGCCACCTGCGGCAGCCCCGCGAAAATCGTGAGCGCCAGCGCCACGGCCAGCAGCGCCATCCAATGCCAGCGGATGCGCGCACGCAATTGAACGACGCACAGCCAGATCAGCGGCAGCCAACTGGCGCCGTGCATCGCGCCCATGTGTTCGGCCTGGGCGGCGAAGAAACAGCCCAGCTCGTACACCAGCGCACCGGTCCACGCCGCGGCCGCGCGTGCTCCCAGAGTTCGGAGCAAGGCGAACGTGCATATTCCTGCAACGATGATCTGAAAAACCACCGCGCAGGCCAGCGTGCGCGGAATCAGATCGAGGCTCCACCAGGCGCTCGCGAGTTCCGCCGATAGGATGGTCGGATAGAAAAGCGCGGCTTGTATGTTCGCGAACAAGGGAGTGCCGCAGTAGGTGTAGGGATCCCAAAGCGGCATGTGGCCGTGCCGGATGGAGTCGGCGATGAAAGTGGCGAAGGGGACATGCACCAGGCGAAAATCCCAGGGGAAGACGAAGCCGTGATAGAACAGGACGCGGCGGTGGAAGATGAGAGCCGCGGCCGCGAGCGCCGCCCCATAGAGGAGGTCGCGCCCGGCGATTTTTTTGGTCATTCCGCCCTATCCTGCAACTTCATATTATTCTGTAAGTTAGGAAGCTGATGTCAACCCGGCCCAGCTCCGTGTCAACCGATTCGGCTCCCTCACGTCCTGAAGATATGATGGGCGTCATGGCCGATCGGCTAGGAGCCAATCTTGCGGTGCTGGCGGATACGCGCGAGTTCGGTGCTTGGATGGCTGCCGAGCAGAAGCGTATTTTTCTGCTTTGCCGCAGGATGCTTCAGGACATCGAAGACGCCGACGCCGCCACGCAGGACACGTTTCTCAAAGCCTGGCAGGCGCTGAAGAAGCCGGACTCAAAAGAGTTGGACGATCCGGGCAAATGGCTGACTCGGATCGCGGTGAACACTTGCCTGGACCGCTTGCGATCGAAGCGCTGGCGGTTCTGGCGAAAGCGGCCGGACCCGCAAGATGAAGCGACGATCTTGGGGATGGCGCCGAGCGGCGAACCGGACGCGGAAGATCAGTTGTTCGCCAAGCAGATTGAGGGGCGGCTTAAGCAGGCGCTAGAAAGGTTGAGTCTTCGCCAGCGCGCGGCGTTCACGCTGCGGCATTATGAAGACCGGAGCCTGGCTGAGATCGCCGAGATGTTGGATTTGGATGTCGGGACGGTGAAAGTACACCTGTTTCGTGCCGTGGAAAAGCTTCGGGAGGAGCTGCACGATCTGTACTTTCGTGAGGGAAGAAAATGAAACACTGGACAGAGGTCGATTTTCAAAATTGGCTGTACGGGCTGAAGGAACCAGATTCGCACGTGGGCGAGTGCGCCGAATGCCGAACCGAAATGGAACGGCTGGAGCGGACGCGGCGGCTGGTGGTGCGGGAGCCGGAAGTATCGCAGGATTTCTTGGCGGCCCAGCGGCGCAGCATTTATGGCCGGTTGGAAGAAGCGCCGCGGCGCAACTGGCACGCTTGGCGCTGGGTGCTCTCCACCGCGATGCTGCTGGCGATCATCGTCGGGCTGACGCTGCCGCGCTGGCACAAAACCGCGCCGCCTATTTCCGACGAGCAGTTGTTCTCCGATCTGGCCGCGATGGAGCAGAGCGCCGAACCCAAGGCGATCCAGCCCATGCACGGCCTGTTCGAGCAATAGCCATGCCGCGGGTCATTGTTCTGATGCTGCTGGTCGCCGGCTCGCTCGGCGCGCAAATGCCGAAGGGCATTTACTCGTGGTGGAGCAGGCCGGAAATTCGCAGAGATCTCAGGCTCACTCCGCAACAGCAGCGGCAGATCCAAGCGACAGTCAGGGAGTTCCGGCCGCACCTGATCGATATCCGCGCCGAGGTGGAGAAAGCCGAAATCGATTTGCAGGCTCAATTCGATCAGGATCCAGTCGACCCAGGGAAAGCGAACCTGGCTATCGATCGTTTGATCGCGGCCCGCAGCGATCTGACGCGCACGCTTTCCGAGCTCAGTCTGAAGCTGAGAATCGTGCTGACCGAGCAGCAATGGCAGGAATTGCAGCGGCGGCGGCCGCGGTCGCCCGGGCCTCCGAATGAGCTGGTCCCGCAGAAGTAAGCGGCCGCCTATTTGAGGCCGGCCAAGTACACCAGGTCGATTTTCGCCGCCAGCACGAAATCGCTTTCAGTCAAGCCGCGGATCTTGTGGGTGTAGACCTTGACGTCCACCTTGCCCCACGCCAGGCACAGGTCGGGATGGTGGCCTTCTTCTTCCGCCACCGCGCCCACGCGGTTGACGAAATCCAGGCCGGTCTTGAAGTCGCGAAACGCGAAGCTCTTCGTGACGTGGTGCTCTTCGACGATCTGCCAGTCGGGCAGCTGTTCGGTGTAGGGGATCAATTGTTCGCCTTTGAGCGGCGGGACGCCTCCGCGGCAAGGAACGCAGTGTTGATCGGCTAGTTTCGTCATGGCAGTTCAATTCCGTTGCCATTGTACACTGGCACTTACTGGCTTCTTCCTTGGATACTTCCACTCCGCTTCAGTACGTCAAAGGCATCGGGCCCGCGCGCGCGCAGATGCTCGAAACCAAGGGCCTGCTGACGGTAGAGGATCTTCTGGCGTACGCTCCCTTTCGATACGAAGACCGGAGCAACGTGAAGACCATCGCGCAACTTGCACCGGGCGAGATGGCGACCGTTCTGGCCGAAGTGCAATCGGCGCACTTGTCGGGCTTCCGGCGGCGCAATCTGGGCATGTTCGAGGCCATTTTCAAGGACTCCTCCGGCGAACGTTTGCTCGGCAAATGGTTCCACGGCGGGTACCTGGCGGACCGGTTCCTGCCTGGCCTGCGGGTGGCGCTGTACGGCAAAGTGGAGCTCGACAATTACACTGGCGACCTGCTGCTCATGCATCCGGAGTTCGAGATTCTTTCGTCCGATGAATCGGAAGGGGACGCCGCGCTGCACACAGGGCGCATCGTTCCCATCTATGAAGCGGCCGGTAAGATCACGACGCGCGCGTTCCGTTTGCTGCTGCATCGCATCCTCGAAGCGCTGGAGCCGCTCGAAGACCACTTGCCGCAGCCTCTACGCGATTCCTTGAAACTGCCGGACCGCTGGACCGCCATGCGCGAGCTGCACTTTCCGCCGCCGGGCTCGGACCTGCGGCTGCTCAACGCGTTCCGTACCTCGGCGCAATGGCGGCTGATCTTCGAAGAATTCTTCTGGCTGGAGTGCGGCCTGTCGCTCAAACGCGCCAAGGCGCGCCTGCAGCCGGGAATTTCATTCGAGCTGAACGATCGGGTGCGGGAAAAGATCAAGGCCATGCTGCCGTTCAAGCCCACCAACGCGCAAAAACGAGTGCTCAAGGAGATCGCCGCGGACATGCAGGCGCCGCATCCCATGAGCCGCCTGCTGCAGGGCGACGTGGGTAGCGGCAAGACGCTGGTGGCGGCCGAGGCGGCCGTGATCGCGATCGAAAACGGCTATCAGGTGGCCGTGCTCGCGCCCACTGAGATTCTGGCGGGCCAGCATTACTTCTACTTCAAGAATTTGTTCCAGAAGACAAGCTATGTGGTGGCGCAGCTCACTGGCTCGGCCACGCCGCGCGAGAAGCTGCAGCTCAAGCGGCTGATGTCGGAAGGTCTGATCCAGATCGGCATCGGCACGCACGCGCTGCTCGAAGAGGATGTGGAGTGGAAGAAACTCGGGCTGGCGATCATCGACGAACAACACCGTTTCGGCGTGATGCAAAGGCTGCGGCTGGCATCCAAGGGCCAGAACCCGGACGTCCTGGTGATGACCGCGACGCCCATCCCGCGCACGCTGGCGCTCACGATTTATGGCGACCTGGATGTTTCGGTAATCGACGAGATGCCGCCCGGCCGGAAGCCGATCGCGACCAAGCACGTCACCGAGGATCGCATTGAAAGCGTTTACAGCTTCCTGAAAAAACAGGTTGACGCGGGGCGGCAGGCCTATGTCGTGTATCCGGTGATTGAGGAATCGGAAGATCTGAAGGCCGCGCAGAAGATGCACCAGCATCTTTCCGAGCGCGTGTTTCCGGACGTGCGCGTGGGCCTGCTGCATGGACGGCTGAAGACGGAAGAACGCGAACGAGCGATGGATGACTTTCGGCGCGGGGAGGTGAAGATTCTGGTGTCGACCACGGTGATCGAAGTCGGCGTGGACGTGCCGAATGCCACGGTAATGGTGATCGAGCAGGCGGAGCGCTTCGGCCTGGCGCAGCTTCACCAATTGCGCGGGCGCGTCGGACGCGGCGGCGAGCAAAGCTACTGCATTCTGGTCACAGGAAAGATGAGCGACGCCGCGCGAGAACGCATTCGCACCATGGTGGATTCGACCGATGGCTTCTACATCGCGGAGATGGACCTGAAGCTGCGCGGGCCGGGCGAATTTTTCGGCACCCGGCAATCCGGAGTGCCCACGCTGCGCATCGGAAACATCATCCGCGATCACGACGTGCTGGAGGTGGCGCGCAGCGAGGCGCAGGCGTTCATCGCCAATCCGCCAACGCCCGAGGAGTTGCGCCGCGCAGTGAGTTTTATCCGCGATCATTGGCAGCGGCGCTACGGATTGGTGCAGGTGGGCTGATGCGCGTCATTGGTGGAGAGTTTCGGAGCCGGCGGTTGAAATCTATCCCGGGACTGGAGACCCGGCCGACGCCGGACCGTCTGCGTGAGACGCTGTTTGACGTGCTGGCGCCGCGCATCCAGGGCGCGATCTTTTTGGATGCGTACGCGGGCACCGGCGCGGTCGGGATCGAAGCGCTGAGCCGGGGCGCACGTCGTTGCGTATTTGTCGAAAAGAATCGCGGGGCGGCAGCCGTGATTCACGACAATCTGGCGGCGCTGGGGCTGGAGAGCCGCGCCGAGGTGTTTACCAGCAAAGCCGCGCCGGTGCTGGAGCGCGTGAATGCCGATATCGTGTTCCTGGATCCGCCGTATGAATCGGAGAAAGAATATGTGACGGCGCTCGCGGCCCTGGGTGCATTGCAGACGGGGAAGCTGGTGATTGTGCAGCATGCATCTCTCCACGCACTGCCGGAGCAAGCTGGAACTTTGCGCCGTTACCGCGTGCTGAAACAAGGGAACAACTCTTTGAGCTTTTACTCGGCTTCTGTTTAGCGGCGTGCGCTAGGGCGCGTCGACGATGCTGGGCTCTTCCACCGAAACCGACCAATCCAAGTTGTTCGAGTTGATCAACAGATAGGACCAATGCGGGTCTACGGTCACGTAAACGACGTTATGCCCGACGCCCTTGCTGTTGACGGCCACAGTCAGTTCGCGGCCGCTTACCGCGCTGCACACCGCAACGCGGAGTGTTCCGGCGCCGGCGGGTTTTTCATTCTTGGTCTCCCAGCGAATCCGGACATCGGTGTAGCCGATATCGAATGAATCGGTCTGTGCATCGCCATGGCCGGACCAGGAGCCGACGGAACGCCATTCGACTTTGGTTTTGTGCTTTGCGGTATGTTCGGACCGGCACGCGAGGTTCGCCAACGAGAGCAAGGTTAAAGCGGTAGCGAGAGCTTGCATGCGGCCGAAATTCAGGGCCATGCAATTGCTAGGCTACCAGAGGGCCGAAGCTCCCGGCAGAGCGCGCGAGAACATGCATAAGTCGCGGCAGGTGGTTTGGAGCTGGCTCGGGGACGGGAGTGAATCGGAAATCCGTCGTACTGACACATCAAAAAACCATGCGGATAGGATGGTCGCGGAATTGGGGTTCGGACCAGTGGCGGCGAACGCCCATGCCCTAGCAGCGCGGAAACGAAGTCACCAGAGCCGTTGCAACCCCATTTTGAGAGCCGCGCTACGCCGGGCGCTGCCAGTTGCGCGGACTATTCTGTCAAAGCGGCGGGTAGCGGTGAATCAAGCCTGGTTAGCGGATGCTGCAGCCGGAACAAGATTCCTACGGCACTCACTTGCGAACTAGCGGTGAATCTGAACAAGGAGTCACAGAGGCCCGGAGCCTTATGCAAAAAACCGGCGCTTTACAATCATGCCGAGCAACCCGGCTCCAATCAAAATGAGCGAACTCGGTTCGGGAACGGCGGAGTTGACGCCCCCGTCGTTTGTCCACACCGTCGAGTCAAGGTTATCGTCGATGGCTGCCAGAATGCTCCCCTGGGGCAGACCGCCAGGAATCATGATATCGACCAAGGGTTTACTTCCCTTGTCAGGCGTCAAAGCACCCGTAGTGATCGCGAACGTGTACACACCGTAGTTCGTCACGCTACTCAGGGACGGAACGCCAAGGCTGGCGTCGAAACCAGTGAAATTGGTGAAATTGTTTGAAGAGTTGAAACTTGAGTCCAGAAAGTCACTGAGAAAGGCGCTGGGAGAACCGGTAAAATCGCCCCAGAAACCTTCCCCCGCAGTGCATGTGGCTGTGCCGCTGCCGAGGCCGAAGCCGGTGCAAGTGAACGCGGAGGAACCCGTTCCCGTGGGAGATAGGGTGGGGAATGAAGGATAAGTTGTGATTGTGCCCAAGGGATCCGTTGTGCCAAATAGGTCGGTCGTGTTATTCGGCACAAGCAGGGTCAGTAGCACTTCGTTAGTTATCGAGCCGCTTCCCTGCACCGAAATGCTCACGTCGCTTCCGTTGCCGACCCAAACCGGATCTTGGGGTGCATTGGCTCCCAACGGGTTATTGCCCGTCGCCCCGTTACCGATGTTGATGGTGCCAGCTCTCATGGGCTGAGCCGATGTAGTTACGAATCCGATGAAAGCTGCAACCGCGATTAAAAATGAACTCAGTTTGTTCTTCATAAGTCCCAACTCCTCTAGGCAGCCTCTGCAGTCCCCAGAGACCCTAAAATCAAGCTTATGAGAAACCGCCCCGGCAAACAAGCCCCATTGGTGTCGGAAATACTAGTACCAACGAGTTAGGAACTTGAACAGAGTGCGGCTTTAGGCGGGCCCGAACCTTGCATATGTAGGCATTGCCAGTGAAAGGCTGGGCTTATTCATTGGTCATCGCGCGGACCGAGAAGATAACACGGCTGCGAAGGTTGAGATCCGAACTGCACTAGTGCTACCGGGCGGGGTGCCACCCGTGGTTTCTTGCTCCCGTACCTTCCGTATTCCGCGCTGCGGTCGCATTCCTTTTCTGCCCGAGGATGAGCTAGATAGTTCGCAGGCAACCGCGTACCTTAAAGAGAGATCGCTTCAAGCGCGAGACTTTTCGTCCGAGGGCCGAACAGTCCGATGGACAGCATCACGATCAACATGCTGGCCGCGATGAAGCCGAACACGCCCGTGACCCCAAACCGCTGCAGGAAGAATCCAATCACGAACGAGCTGAAGACCACCGATAGCCGGCTCCAGGAATAAACGAAGCCGATGGCCAACGCACGGACGCGCGTCGGATAGAGTTCGGCCTGGTAGGCGTGCAGCGAGGACGACATGATGTTGTTAGAGAGCGTCAGGAGCACTCCGAGGAAGATGAGCAGCGGCGCCAGGCTCATACGCGCAAACAGGAGGCCGGAGAGCCCGACTCCGAACGCTGCTATTACGATCTGCCATTTCCGTTCCAATTTGTCGGCGATGGATGCCGCCGCGAGCGGGCCGAAAGGAGCGGCGATGGCGATCAGGAACGTGTATTCGAGGCTGCTGGTGAACTCAATACCGCGCTCAATGAGCAGCGTTGGGACCCAATTCGAAAAACCGTAGAAGCCGACGGTTTGAAACAGATTGAAGATGCTCAACATCACGGTGCGCCGCAGATAGGGCGCGCGCCAGATTTCGCGGAAGCTGCCGCGGGCGGGTTGTTCTACCGCCGGCACAGGATCGGGCAGGCTGCGGCCGGTTTCGGCGGCGATGCTCGCTTCAAGCGCAGCCAGGACACGCTCGGCTTCATCCAGTCGCCCGTGTTGTGCGAGCCAGCGCGGACTCTCGGGAACGCGCAGCCGAATCCACCACACCAAGATCGCGCTGGCGGCGCCGATCAGAACCACCCAGCGCCAGCCATCCAGCGAGAGCGGGGCTATCGGCACTAGCCGCCAAGCCAGCAATGCGACCACCGGCACGGCGCTGAATTGGATGCTCTGGTTGAAAGCGAAAGCTCGGCCGCGTACGGCGCGCGGCACCAGCTCGGAAACATACGTGTCGATGGTCACCAGCTCGACACCCACGCCGATCCCGGCGATGAACCGCCACAGATTCAGGCCGAACACATGATTTTGAAACGCCATGATCACCGAGGCGGCGGTGTACCAAACGAGCGAAACAGTGAAGATGCTTCGCCTTCCGAAGCGATCGGCCAAAACGCCGAACAACGCCGTTCCGATGAACAGGCCGGAGAACATGGCTGCGGCAAAGCTCGCAATCCCGGTGGTTCCGAATAGGCCGCGCGTAGTTGCGGTCAGGATATGGCTGCGCACCAGGCCGGGCGCGATGTAGCCGGTGAAGAACAGATCGTAGTATTCGAAGAAACCGCCCAGCGACAGGAGTGCCACCAGCGTCCAAATGGTGCGCGTAGCGGGCAGCCGGTCCAGGCGGGCGGCAATTTGTGCTGCTTCGATCGCGTTCGTGACGCGCTTGATCCCCGCTCCGGTTTCCTGCATGCGTGGAGGATGATAGTAGCGCAATGCCGGGCGGCGGCGCTGTCAGTGCTACGCTCGAATCGGGAATCTCGCGGCAAAGCCAAGGAAACGGTTATCTGGAGAGGAGCGTCAAGATCTTTGATGAGAGTACTGAGCCCATGGCATCTGGTGACGATTTGCGTTGCGTTGCGTGCTTCGGCCGGCGCGCAGACCGCGCCTGTTTTCGACAATAGCGGAAACGGCACGTTGACCGGCACTTATTTCGTGCGCCAGGTTCTGACCGTGGATGATGCCAGCACCAGCGCGATCACCCACGCGGTGGCCATCACCGGGACCATGACCTTCGACGGCAAAGGTAAGTACAACTTCACCGGCCAGAAGGTGGATTCAACCGCGGGCAGTTCTGCTTCCGCGGTATCGGTCCAAGGAATGTATGCGGCGGCGGCGAACGGCATGGTGCAAATTCAAAACCTGTTCGATGGCACGGATATCGACTACGGCGGCATCGGCGGTGTCGGGCCGTCGGCAATCGTGGCGAGCGCGACGCAAGGCCCCTATCTTGACTTACTGGTCGCTATCCCGATTTCCTCGAGTGCTTCGAATGTCAGCGTGCAAGGATCCTTTCAGACCGCATTCATCGATTTCCTGCAGGCCAATGCGTCCCAGGTCCGCGACGGCTATTACACTCTGACGTCGGACGGGAAGGGCAACTTTGGAAATGTAACGATCAACGGCGTGATGGCCAATCAAGGCGGCACGCTCGTCAACCAGATGCTGGCTGGCGTCACTTACTCGCTAAGTAATGGCACCGGCGCCATCGACTTTCCCACGTCCGCTACTCCACTTACTGCGCTGGTGAGCGGTTCCAAGGCTTTTTACGTATCTACGGACGGGAACATTTTGGTCGGAGGAAGCACCAACGGTTTCGACTTGATGGTCGGCATCAAAGGCCTGTCCGGGCCCGCGTCCAACAGCATGTTCAAAGGCACGTATTACAACGGCGCGCTGGAGAACGACACCTCCGCCGGCGGGAATTCCATCGACTCTCTTTATGGATCCACGCTGGCGCTTGGCGAAGGCGATCATATCAGCCATTACCGCTGGCGCTTTTTCGGAATGAGCTCTTATGACTACACCTCCGACGCCGTCATCGATCTGGCCTCCGATGGCACTTACAACAACGGAGGCTTCGAGACCATACTGGGCGCCGGCGGTCAGGCGGTTCTGCAAGCCGGCATCAGCACTTACTTCTCGCTAACCGTTTACTTTGAAGCGCAGCAATACACCGGAAGCGCGCCGTTCATCAATCCGGTGGAAGTCTGGAACGCCGCGAGCTATGCGCCCATTACGAATTCGGTGACGCCGGGCGAATATGTATCGATCTTCGGCACTGGGCTTTCTCCCACTACACTGACCGCCCAAAGCTACCCGCTTCAGTCCAATCTCGGCGGCGTGCAAGTGATGGTCAACGGAGTTGCAGCGCCACTGGATTATGTAAGCCCTACGCAGATCAACCTGGTAGTCCCTGTTGAAACGCCCACGAACAATTCGTTTGCGACTTTTCAGGTGATCAACAATGGCGCTTCGTCCAACCAGGTTACCGTCTACACCAGCGGCAGCGCGCCCGGCGTATTTGCGATTACGGGGAATGGCATCGGCGCGGCCGCTGTCACACACGCCGATGGCTCCTTGGTGACGCAGAACAGCCCGGCCGTCGCCGGTGAAACATTGGTGCTGTACGTCACGGGCTTGGGGCTTGTTAGTCCGCCGGTTCCCGACGGCGCCGCGGCTCCGCCCAGCCCTTTGAGTTATGTAACTGAGGCCGTTGGAGTCCAGATCCAGGATCAGGATGGCAACCTCTATCCGGACACGCCCGTCACGCCTGCCTTCGCCGGTCTCACGCCCGGATTCGCCGGCTTGTATCAGATCAACTTCGTCATGCCGAGCGGCGTTCCAAGCGGTCTTCAGTGGGTCAACGTCGGCACGCAGGACGCTTATACTTCCGAGGCCAGAATCTACATGCAATAGGCGCGCAGGCGCCGATCCTACCTGAAATACTTCTCATACCAGCGCATGGAGCGGTCGGTCCAGTCGACGACGTGCTTGGGCTCGGCCAAGCCATGCCCTTCGCGCGGGTAGCGTACCATCACGGCATCCACGCCCACGTCGCGCAGGGCGATGTAATATTGCTCGTCTTCGGCGATCGGTACATCGTTGTCGTTTTCTCCATGGACCAGCATCACAGGCGTGTGAACGTTGGCGACGTGTTTCAAGGCCGAACGCTCCCACAGCACGTCCATCAAGTTGCCTTGATGCGGGAACGCGCCCCACTCCATCTGCTCGTACTGGTTGTAATACGTCATGTAGTTGTAGCTGATCAGATTGCTGATACCCGCGGTGGGGATCGCGGCTTTGAACATATTGGACTGGGTGATGATCCAGTCGCTCAATTGCCCGCCGTAGCTGGTGCCTTCGATGCCCAGGCGGTCGCGATCGATCCACAGATTACGCCGCAGCGCCGCGCTCACGCCGTAGAGCACGTCCTGCGCTTCGTTGCCGTTCTGATCGCCAAACACGGCGTCGGTGAACTTCTGGCCATAGCCGGTGGAGCCGCGATAATTCACCATCAGGGTGGCCCAGCCGTGCGAGGAATACACCTGGTTGCGGAAGTTGAACGCCGGGCCCTGCTGCCCGTGCGGCCCGCCGTGGATATTGACGATGAGCGGATATTTGCGGTCGGCGCGAAAGCCGGCCGGATAGGTTAGAAAAGCTTCGATGGTCCACTGGTTGTCGGCGCTGATGAAGGTGAACGATTCCACCGGCTCCGCGGTTTTGCCCGCCAGCGCCGCGCGGTTCAAATCGGTCAGTTTCTCGGCCGGCGCGTCGCCGGTTTTCAAATATAACTCCGCTTGATCGCTGGGAGAAGTGAAGGCGTAGGCGATCTGATTGCCATGCACCGACCAGTTCCCCACCGCGCCGCGGTCGTTCACCACCGCAACCGGCGTGCCGCCCGCCACCGGCATGCGATACAGGTGAACGTTCCCACGCTCCTGAACGGTAAACAGCACCGCCCGGCCGTCATCGGCCCAGGCCACGGAGCCCTGCCGATTGTCGATCGCACCAGCCAGGTCGCGCCGATTCTTGCCATCCGCATCGATGAGCCAGATGTGCGTGTCCTCCATGGTGGTCTCCAGATCCGTGAGACCGCGCTTGGTGGCCTCATAGGCGATCGTTTTTCCGTCCGGCGACCAGCGCGGCCGGTATTCAGCATTCTCGGTCGCGGTCAGCCGGGTCATTTCGCCGGTGGCCGCATCGAGCGTCAACAAATCGTAGTTGAAGAACTGGTCTTCATTCGGCTCGCGATTGGAGACGAAGGCGATCTGTCTGCCGTCGGGCGACCAGTCGACGGAATGTTCGTAATGCGTGCCGTTAGTCATCTGCCGCGACGCGCCCGACGCGACGTCGGCGATGAAAATGTGCAGCCGCTTGTTGTCGTTGAAATGCGAATTTCCTTCGCTGGCGGTGGGTTTGTACAGATAGCGTGTAATGACGATGGGATCGCCGGTAGCATCCGCGGTCTCCGGTCCCGGCTGCGCCGACACGTAGGCGATCTTGCGGCTATCCGGCGCCCAGGCGATGTTCTTGCCGGTAGTGGGCAGCGGCGCGTTGGTGCCATCGAGTGGCCCCAGGTATTTCTTGCCGCTTCCATCCGGGCCTGCCACGATGAGCCCGGCCTTGTCGCCCAAGTGGCCGGAGTATGCAATCCATTTCCCGTCCGGCGACCATTCCGGATCGCCCGACGGCTCATCGGCGGCGCTGAGGCTGATGGATTTTCGATCGGCCAGCGTCATGATCCAAAGCTGCGCCACGGGCCGCAGCGGTCCATTGTTGCGGATGATCGTGTACGCGATGCGCGAGCCGTCGGGGGAGAACTCGACCGCCCCTACCGAGCGCAGCTTCAATAGGTCCGAAGATTGAAAGCCGGCCGGAAAGGCGGACGCCGCACAGAGCGCCAGCAAAAGAAGTCGTGGGTACATGGGAGCAACATAGCAGATGTTGCCCCCCTCGTTCTTAGTTGCCCGAACCGGTGGACGCTGCCGGACGCACGGTCGGGTACTTAATGCCGAGCTGCTCCAGGTAGGTGTCGTACTTCGATGGATCGTAATAAAACGCCTTCATCTTCGGCCGCCACTGCTCCATGGTTTTCTGGTTGAGCCAAATGGCCGGCTGGTCGTTGGGCCGCAAGAAGGTGGTGTAGTGCATGTCCTTGTTCTGGACGTTGCTGAAATACTCGTGCGCCTGCTGCACCAATTCCGGATGCATCAGGATGTCGATCATGGTCATGGCCTGCACCTTGGCTCCCGCGATGACGCCCTTGTATGCGATGGGCGTGGCCATCGAGATCGCATTGGCCCAGTTGTGGCCCGGGCCGCCGGGAATGTTCGACGGGTAGCTCAGCCGCACGGTTGGCACCGCCCACGAAACATCGCCGATGTCGTCCGAGCCGCCGCCCGTGGGTCCCACGCCGAAGCCTTCGTCACCACCGCCGGTGCCCTCCGCGCGTGGCGCGCGCAACTCGGGAATCTTGCTCGCAAGCCCGGTCACCGGGACCTTCAACTCGCGCTGCAATGCCTTGGCCAGCGTCTCATCGTCGCCGGACCACGTCGGCAGCCCGACTTTCTTGATGTTTTCGTACATCGCCTCGGCGATCGGCTTGTTGAAATACGCGGTCCAGGCGCTGCCCAGCAGGCGCGAAGTATACGTCGTGTCGGTCATCAGCGTCGCGGCCTGCGCCATGTTGTCGCCGATGTGCCAAAGATTCATGATGTGGTCGTAGTCCGCCTCGCGAAAATAAAACCAAATGGAAGCATTGGGAGGGACGACGTTCGGTTGATCGCCGCCATTGGTGATCACGTAATGCACGCGCGTGGCCAGTCTCAGGTGCTCGCGCCGGAATTCGTACCCCATGCTCATCAGCTCCACTGCATCCAGCGCGCTGCGGCCGCGCCACGGCGCTCCGGCGGCATGCGCGCTCTCGCCCTTGAACATGTATTCCACCGACACCAGGCCGTTTCCGCCGCCCGGCCCGTAGGCGGTGCTGAGGTTATTGCCGACGTGTGTGAACATTACGACGTCAACATCCTTGAACAGCCCGGCGCGCACGAAATACGCTTTGGTGCCCAGCAGCTCTTCGGCCACGCCCGGCCACAGCTCGATGGTGCCCTTCAGATGCTCGCGCTCCATCACTCGTTTCACCGCCAGGGCCGCCAGGATATTCAGCGGCACACCGGAGTTGTGCCCCTCGCCATGACCGGGGGCGCCTTCGAGAATCGGCTCGTGCCAAGCCACGGCGGGCTTCTGCGAAGCTTGCGGGATGTCGTCGATGTCGGAGCCGAGCGAGATTACCGGCTTCCCTTCGCCCCAGGTGGCCAGCCACGCCGTTGGAATCCCGGCGACGCCGCGCTGGATTTTGAAGCCTTCCTTCTCCAAGATACCCGTGAGATATTTCGACGTCTCGAATTCCTGGAATCCGAGCTCGCCGAAACTGAAGACGCTGTCCACCATCACTTGCGCTTGCTTTTTCATTCCATCGATCTGGCCCGCCAGATCGGCCTTTATGGAAGCTTCTTTCTCGGGTGTGGCCTTGTTCTGCCCAAACAGACACAAGGCGGAAACGGAGAAAATCAGCGACAACTTAAACATCGGCGTACTTCCTTTCATTAGGTACAGTCTACGCCAACGCGCGAGCGGTGGTGCCGGCTTAGAAATTGAACTCCTGGATCAGCGGCGGATTCTGATCGAAATCGCTGTAGCGGATCCAGGTTGGACGCACTACGAAGTAGGTGATGCCGGGCCAGCTGAGACGGCTCGGCCCGTCCGGCCATTTCTTGAAGTACACCTCTTGGTATCGAGCGAGTTCGGCGCCGCCCGGTTCGCGGGCGTCACCTTGAAATTGCACCGTTGTCTCTCCCGACCATCCGATTGCAAACGAGCACGCCGGGTTGGCAATCAGGTTGCCGTACTTGCGCGAGCTTTTGACCGTATCGAAGATGATCTCGAGCCCCGGCGTTACCGCGATTCCGACCAGCGAGGATTGCGGAACGCCTTCCGGAGAAACAGTTCCCAGCACCCCGAGTTTATGCCGGTCCATGAACTCGAACAGATCGGCTTTCGTGACGCTTGTAGCGGCCATGCTCAAAGATCGGGCGCGGGCCGGGCTCAAGTCAAGCATGTCCTAACGAATTCCACGGAGCAACGTACGATATACTGTACCCTTGCGAGATCAACTGGAGGATGAAGCATGAAGAACATGATCCTGATCGTTCTGGGCGCGCTGGCGATTGCAACCTGCGCGGCCGCGCAAACCAACGAAGAGATTATTGAGCGCGCGTTGACTGCCGCGCCGGCCAACATGCACGATGGAGCCACCGTGGTGAAGTGGAAGGCCGACTATACCTACGAAACACTGAAAAAAGGCACCAATAAACTGGTCTGCTACGATCGTTCGGACCAAGCCGGGCGCCAGCCCTTCGCCGCGCAATGCACCAGCCTTGGCAACTTGCCTCGAGTCGCTCAGAACCGGAAGTTCGAGGCGATCGCCGACAAAAATGCGAGACAGGCCGCCATCGACGCCGCGGAAAAAGACGGAACGCGCGTGAAGCCGGAGTTCGGATCGGTGTTTATCTCCATGAACGGCCCCGACAAGGACCACCTCCGGAAGCACACCACGATCGCCGTGCCGGGGGCGACCAAAGAATCGCTGGGAATGCCCGACACTCCCGGTCAAGGTGGCGCGTGGCTGATGAACCCCGGCACGACCACGGCGCACATCATGACGCCGGGCAGCTAACGCTGGAAAGGCGGCTCGGCCTGAAAGACGAATCGTAGCTATTCAGTTGCCACGCGCTGAAACCGGTGCACCGGCGGCGGCACGGGCGAATCAGGGCCCTTGACGCTTTTCCAAATAATCGCGTTCAGCAATCCGGCCGGATTGCGGTCTACATCGTCCCAATCCATCTTGGCGGACGCTTTCGCTTCATACGCGTTCTTGGAATTTTTTGCTTCCAAGTCCACCTGCGGTGACAGGTGATTGAACGGCGTCGGGTCGCGATCCGTGCCGAACGACTTGTACATCGGCGTCGCCGCCGCATCGTACTGGCTCATGGGCGGCAAGCCCAGCAGCAATTCCATGGTGCGCAGCATGGAACTGGTGGTGTACAGCGTGCTGTCCACTTTCTCGCGCCGGATGTAGGGGCTGATCACCAACCCCGCCGTGCGATGCGCGTCCACGTGATCCGGGCCATCCTGCGCGTCGTCTTCGATAATGAAAATCGCCATTTCCGGCCAATAGCGGCTGTGCGAAACGCGCTCCACGATCTGGCCGACCGCAAGATCGTTGCTCGCCACCATCGCCACCGGCGTGTAGCTTCCGGGCCGCGTCCCGTTGGTGTGGTTCTCCGACAGAGCCATCACCATGAAATTGGGCAGCCGTTTGTTCGGATCCTGGCTGTCGTAGTTCTTCTCGTATTGATCGAACTCACGAATGAACTCCGCGGCGTTTTCGGTGTCGCGAACGGCCATTCTCTTGAACCCGGGCGCGACGTGACCGGCCAGGCCTTGCGCGTTGGGCGATGCTTCCATGGTGGTCCCGTCGCTGACGCGGCTGGCATATTCGCCGTAGCTGCGATAGGTCAGCCCTTTGCGCCGCGCCGCGTCCCAAATGTTCCCAGCGCTCGGCACGTAGGCCGCGTTGCGATCCGATTTACTGTGGCCGCCGTACGTAATGGGCCACTGCTTTTCGTTCGCATCGGTGGCGTACGCGGCGTTTGACCACGAATGCCCGTCCTCGCTCACCTCGCCGTCGCAATATAGATTGTCGAGCAACACGTACTGATCCGCGAGCGCATGCTGGTTGGGCGTCACTTTGCGGCCGAAAATCGTCAGGCGCGAATCGCCATTGCCGCGCGACATGTCGCCGAACACCTGGTCGTAGGTGCGGTTCTCCTTGATGATGTACAGGATGTGTTTGATGGCCGAACCCGCGCCGACGCTGGCCGGAACAATGCTCGCCTCGCGCGGCTCCTTGGCCTGAACCAGCAAGCTATCGTTGTACGGCGTATTCTCGTAAACCTTCTTCGTGAGAGCTTTCAGTTCCGTGCGCAGATTCGCGACGCTCGCGATCTCGACGCTGCCCTTCTGCAAACTCTTGATACTCCCTTTTCCTTCGGCCCCTTCCGGCAGCGGGCTATGCGGGCCGCGAATATTGGAGTACGATCCGCTGCCCTTGCTGTTGCCGATGTACAGCTTCTGCTGGCGCGCGAGGAACGCCAGCGCGGACGGATACCAGCCGCTCGGAATGAATCCCAGCACTTCGCTCTTATCGCGCTCGGCCACGCGCAGCACCGCGACGTCGTTGTTGTCGGCGTTAGCGACATACAGCAATCCGTTGGCGCGATCCAAAGCCAGTGCGTTGGGAGTGGAGCCTTCGGGCGCATGCGGAAAGAGCGTAGTCGAAAGTTTTTCAATGACCGATCGCGTCTTGGTATCGATCACCACCACGGTGTTGTCGTTCGAGCAGGCCACGAACAGCCGGCCGTCGCCTGACAGCGCCATCTGATTGGGATTGTCGCCGACCGCGATGCTGGCCACCACCTTCATCGCCGCTGTATCGATCACGCTCACCGACTTGCTGGCCAGGTTCGAGACATACAAAAACCGCCCGTCCTCGCTCGGGACCAAGTCGTAAGGAATCAGGTCCACCGGAATGCGGCCGATCAGCTTGCCGGTGGTGGTGTCAAACACCACTACGTTGCCGGTGCCGAATCCGGTGCCGCGATTGGCCGCGTACAGGATGTTCTTTTTAGGATGATGCGCGACGCCCGACCAGAACAGTTCGGATTTATCGACGGTCTCCTCCAGCTTGGCCGAAGGTTCTGAGGAAAGCCGGCCGTTGGCGTAATCGAAAACATAAATGGGCGCTCGCGCGGGATCGTGATCGCCATCCGCATTGCCGCCGGAAACGTACAGCCGCTTGCCATCCGGACTCCAGGCCATTCCATACCACGCCGATTTCAGCGGAATCCGCTGGACCGCTTCTTCTGACTTGGTGTCGATGACTACCAGCCCGTGCGGATTGTAGCCGGCCTGCATCGCGATCACCGCCGCTCCATCCGGTGCGGCGACCGCGTTCAGCACCATGTCCTCAGTTGCAATGGATTTGCCGACCGGCGTCAAGCGCCATCCGTTGGGTAGCGCATAGCCGCCCGAAATCGCTTGAGGAACAGCTTGCGCGCAGGCCAACGCCACGGCGCTTGAAAACAGGAACGCGATTCGCAGTGTTCGCATAGTTCCTTGAGCATAACTCGCGTGCATGGCTCCCTGGTCACGGGATTGTTTCGTTCTGATGACATGCGCCGGTGCGTGTCAAATGGGAGTACAATCTCGCCATGGCACACAACGTCACGAACCCCACGTCCCGGCGTGATTTTCTCGCCATGACCGCCGCGGCAACAGGTTCCGTACTATTCGTGCGCCCAGCCTCGGGCGCGTCAGGCGAACCGCAGTTGCAAGGCATCTTCCCCATCATGCAGACGCCTTTCAACGATTCCGGCGCATTGGACATGGAAACGCTGGCGCGCGAGGTCCAATTCCTGCATCGCGTGGGTGCGCAGGGCATGACCTGGCCGCAAATGGCTAGCGAATGGCCGCAACTGACTTTCGACGAGCGGCTGGCCGGCGCCGAAGCGATCATGCGCGCTGACAAATCTCTGGACGCCGCCACGCGCCCCGCGGTGGTGATTGGAGTCCAGGCCAACGACACCGAGACAGCGGTGAAATACGCCCGCCACGCTGAAAAACTCCGCCCCGACGCCATCATCGCCATCCCTCTGAATCAGGGCAAGGACGAGGCTCTGCAAATGGAATACTATTCGGCCATCGGTGAGGCGTGCAGCCGGCCTTTGATTGTCCAAACCGTGGGACAGATGAGTGTCGACCTGGTGCTGCGAATGGCTAAGCAGATCCCCACACTGCGGTACGCCAAAGACGAAGCCGGCGCGACGCTGCCGCGCCTGACCGAATATGCCAAGCGCGGCCAGATCCTGCGCGGCGTGTTCAGCGGCAAGCACGGCCCGACTTTTTTGGACGAACTGGCGCGCGGCGCGGTGGGCAACATGCCCGCCTCCGGTTTCGCCGACCTATATGTCGCTTCCTGGAAAGCCTGGGTGGCCGGCCAGCACGACCAGGCCATGGACCTATTCAGCAAGACGCTGCTGCTCATCATGGACGCGCAAGCCTACGGCGTGGAGGGCCAGAAATATATTCTGCAATTGCGCGGTGTGTTTCCAAACACCAAGTGCCGGAGACCGGAGGCAGGCAGCCAGGTGTTCGACGACGAAGCCCGGGCAGCCATCCGCCGCACCGTCAACTACGTCAAGCCCTGGCTCAAAGCGTAGAACTCGGCACGCCGCTACAGCATCATCCAGATTCCCGCGAAGGCGAGCGCCGCGCCCGCGGCTCTGCCGAACCATGGCCCACCCGGCGCTGCTTTTTCGATCAGAATGAATCCCGTGATGGCAGCCATCCAAGCCAGGTTCATCACACCGCCGGCGAAGGGCAGCAACATCAACAGCCAGCAACAGCCCAAGCAGAACAGCCCATGATCGATTCCCATGCGAAACGCGCCCCAGGATCCTTCGCGCCAGTCGCTCAGCAAAAAGCTAAGCGGCGACCGGCAATGCCGCAGGCAGGCCTCTTTGAACGGAGTCCACTGGTAAACGCCGGCGGCCAGCAGGATGGCTCCGGCGAAGACTGAACTGGCTGCGGACATTCGGTCCGAGAGCATCGCGGCGTCGTGCAAGGCCTGCTGGAGTCCGGCTGCGAACGCGCCGAACCCAGTCCACAATGCGAAGTATCCGGCCAGAAAAACGGCCGCGGACACATACGGCAAATTGTGCTCTCGCCGCCTGCGATGCTCGCCGCCGAAGGCCCAAACAAACGGCAGCGCCGACGGCAGCATCATCGCGATCATCATGATGGTCCACATGACGAATGCGATTCCGAAATCGGCGGCACCATGCACGTGGCCACGCGCCATCCTCGCGAGGTATAGCCATGCGGCGCCGCTGACGCCTGTAGCCCCGGCGAGAAAAATCATGCGATCGCGGCTGATCCACCGACTGCGAGATTCCGCCATGGGTGGCCTTCAGCTCTGATATGTGAATGGCGAGTACAGACCGTTACGATCCGACAACGACCAGCGGTAACCGTGATCCTCATAGCGCAGGCCGGTCGACTTGGCAACCACGGCCGGATAACCCGGCGAAATGCACAGCGGCGGATTGGCCACGGTGACTTCGGCTTCGGTTCCGCCGCCGATGGCGTCGATATCGGCATTCGCGACGTTTCCGATACGCAGGCTGCGATGCTTGCCATTCATCTGGTACTCAATCGGAACGCTCGCCACGCCCAGAATTTCTCCCACCAAGGAGGCCAAACGCGCCGGGTGTCCGCCCGCCTGTCCACCGAAAATCTGGATCAGCGAGTTCTTTTGCGCCTCGTTGGCGCGCGCGTCCACGTACAGCGCAGCGCGCCATTTGCCTTCCACCATGTTGCCTGGTGAATAAACCGCCATCGCCACGTTGAGGCCCGCAAGGTCCGTCGAACCGAAATTCCCCTGGTCGATGTGCCAGCCAACCAGGGCCGTGCAATCTCCCTCCGTCGGCGCGCTCAGAAAAATGCAAGGACAGGCAGGCTTGCAATTGCACGCCTCCATGTATTGACCATTGAGCTTCCATGTGTCGGCCACGTGCCCCCCCTTTTCAAATGCTTTTGGTCATCAGAAAGTATATACCTGAACGAATCAGCGTTGGGGGACCAGCGCGCGGGCCTTTTCGCGCAGGTAGAGTGGCAGCGCTTTAGCCATCAGCGCCCGCTTGAATTGCCGGTGGCTCAGCGCACCCGTCGCATAGCGTGCCAGCGCGTCCGCCAGGGCGGGATTCCGGCCGGCTGCTCGAACGATGCGGTCAACACGGCTCGCATCCGCCATCAAGAGCCGCTGGATTTGGACGCTTTTCGAAAGTTCCAGGCCAATCTCGCGCCGCCACGCCGATTCGTACTGGCGGAGCCCGCTGCCGTCAAATCGCCCAGCGCGGATCGCCTTCGCCGCCGCTTGTCCGGCGTGCTCGCCACTCACCATCGCATAGTAAATGCCTTCCGCGGTGAAAGCGTTCACGAATCCGCCGGCGTCGCCCGCCAGCAGCGCACGGGCTGCGTAGGTGCGCTTCAACGGACCCGAAATGGGCAACGGAAACGCACGGAAATGCCTTTCGTTCGACTCGCCTTCTAAGAGTCCCCTGGATTTCAACTCTTCCGTGAAGGCCTGATGATACGAATAGTGCCTTCCGCGGAGTTGCGAAAGATAGTAGTCCAGTTTGAAACCGACGCCTAGATTGACGTGCTGCGCTTTTGGAAAAACGTAGCCGTATCCGTATTGACCTTGAATCCGGTAGTACACGTGCATGCGATCACGGTCACGGAGATTGAGATCCTCGTAGGGCGTCTCCTCCATCATGTCGATCGCGTATTCGCTTTGAACACGCCCAGTCCGCAGCCCCGCGGCGCGCGCAACCACACTGTTCGCGCCATCGCAGCCCAGCACGATTTGGCAGCGGTACTCTCTCGGTTCGCCAGCAACGTCTACCGAGACCACGGCGCCGTCATCCTGAAAAACGATCTTGCGCACCAGGGCGCTTTCGAACTCCACGCCCGCGCGAGCCAGAGAAAACAGCACATGATCGAACTCACACCGCCGGATCATCACATACAACGGCTCGTTCGACTGATAATCGACCGCCGAACCGTCGGGCGACTCGAAATAGACTTTGGATATCCACTTAGCCGGGATTCCGGCCAGCGCGCCCGTAAGATACGGAAAGCGCTGCATCACTCGCGCGCTGATTCCGCCGCCGCACGGCTTGTCGCGCGGAAACTCTGCTTTATCGAGCAGAAGCGTCTCGATGCCCGCGTCTCCGAGCACTTTCGCAGCGGTTGCGCCCGCCGGCCCTGCTCCCACTACGATGACGTCGAAATTCAATTCAGTAGTGTATCTGATGGGATGCGTTCAGAGCGCTAGCGGGGAAAGAAACTACGCAGGGTCGAGAAAATGGTTTGGACGAACTCGGCCCCGGCTCGCGTCGCCGGCCCATCTTGATTGCCGGTGACCGGCACCACCACGCGCACCAGCGCCGTATCCGTGCGGTTGTACCGCAGCGCGTCCCAGGCGGTGAACGCCGCCGCTTGAAACTCGCCCGCCACCACGCGATCGCGCGATTGGTACCAGTACAGCACCACCGCCTTCTCGTCACCCTTCGACACGATGTAGCGATTTATCTCGACCGGCGCCGCGCGTCCAGCGATCGAAACCGGAATCACATCGGAAACGCTCCACACCCAGCCCGATCCCGGCAGGCAGTTCTTCGGAGAATGCGGTGTCTGGCCGGCTCTTTGCGATTTGAAAAAAGCCACGAACAGATTGACAATGCCGCCCTCCGGCCCCACATAATCGCGGGTCAAATAATCATCGGCGCGCAGCGTAGCCTTGACGTCTTCATCCATGGCGGTTTCGCGAAGCATGCGCCAGCCTCCGATCCCGCTCGGGAACCCGCTCAGCGGCCGGGCCATAACATCCGGCTCGCCCCGCGACAGGCCGTAAAACAACGACCCTTGCGCAATCAACAGGACTGTCAGCGCCTTCCGCGGCGCCGCACTCCGGAAATGACCCATCGATTCACCGCCCGATGAAACAGCACCACCAACGCCAGCGCCGTAACAAACAACACCCAGCCTTCCGCCAGATGCATAAAACCCTGCGCCAGATCCGTTCGATACTCCCCGATCAGGCCCATCAACGTCACGCGCGCTGCATTGGCGGCGATGGCGATGGGAACCGTCGCGCCTAACAAAAGCCCGCGCATCCAGGTCCTTCGATCAAAAAAATACGCGTAGACCAAGGCGAGAAAAGCCAGCGAAACGAGCGACCGGATTCCGCTGCAGGCCTCCACCACGGACAACCGCTGGCTGGCCAGTTCCAACACGTTTCCATCGCGCAGCACGGGAACACCGAGCGCATTCAGAATCGTCTCCGCCAAGCTGGATGCGAATAACTGCAGCGGCAGCGTCACCCGCGCATACACAATAGCCGGAATGGGAAACATGAATACGAGCAGAAACAATGGGAACGCAAGAGTCTTCAATGCGCGCGTGCCGCCCAGAAAGAGCACTGCGCCGGTGAGCGATACCAGAAACGCGGTCTCCGCCACGAACACTTGCGCGGCCAAGGTCCCCAACAGCATCTGGGCGCCGCCCCAGGCCGCCAGCGCCAATCCCCAATAGTTGGGAGCAGCGCTGATCGAGGCAAGGTCTGCCCGCTTGCGCCACGCGATGTAGGCTGCGACCAGCGGCACGAAAAAGCCGTGGCTCATGTCCTCGGCCGTGGCCCACTGCCGGACCAATCCCCACAGGAGCGGTGCATAGCAAGCCACCAACAGAACGCCGAACCACGCGATCGCGCCCCATGGCGGTCGCGTTTTCGCCGATAGCTTGTCTTCTAGAAGGCTGCCGTTGTAGGTCGCCATGAACTCCACTCAAAACCCGGCATAACGCGGGTCTAGTGCGAGGGTTCTGATGGCAAGCACCCAAGCGGACTAAAATAGACGTGTGGGCTTTTGGCGCTTATTCGTCGTCCTCATTGTAGCATCCGGTCTTTTTTCCCAGACCGCGATTTTCCCGCTGCGTGAGATTCGAGCCGGCCAGCACGGTATCGGCAAGACCGTCTTCTCGGGAAACAAGATCGAGGAGTTCCAAGTCGAGATTCTCGGCGTTTTGGAAAACGTCGGTCCAAAACAATCGATCATCCTGGCGCGATTGTCCGGAGGGCCGCTGGATAAAACCGGCGTCATGCAAGGCATGAGCGGCAGCCCGGTCTACATCGATGGCCGTCTGGTGGGAGCCGTCGCGCTGGCGTTCAACTTCGCCAAGGAGCCCATCGCGGGCATTCGTCCCATCGAGCAAATGCTGGAAGTCGGAGCGCAGCCGGCCGCCAACGCCGGTTCTCAACGCGCCGCGCTGCCGAAACGTGAGATTCCGCTCGCGCCCTCGATGGCGGGCGTCGACTCCGCCAGCTTGATCGAAATCGCCACGCCCGTCTCCTTCAGCGGATTCACGGCCGAAACGCTGGAACATTTTGCGCCCGAACTCAAGAAATTCGGCTTGGTACCGCGGCAGGGCGTTTCGAGCGGCGGCCCGCTTCCTTCTAAGCTCGGAAATCCCAATCAACTCCGGCCCGGCGACATGATCTCGGTGAATCTTCTCAGTGGCGACTATGCCATCGGCGCCGAAGGAACCGTGACGCGGATAGACGGCAATCGCGTCTACGCCTTCGGCCATCGCTTCATGTCGGTGGGAGATACGGAACTACCGTTCGCGCGCGCCGACGTCCTGGCGCTGCTCCCCAATCTGGAAGCGTCGTTCAAGATCTCTTCGCCGCAGGAATGGATGGGCACCATCACGCAAGATCGCAGCACCAGCATCTACGGCGAGCTGGGCCGCAAGGCCGACACCGTGCCGCTCTCGGTCTCGCTCAAGGACGGCCGCCGCGCGCCGCTCGCGTATCACATGCAGCTGGTCCATGATCGCGTGCTGTCGCCGTTCATCATGCAGATGGCGGTTTACTCGATGATCGACGCCACCGAGCGCACGCTGGGTCTGGGAAGCTACTCCGTCCGCGGCGCAGTCGAGTTCGAGCACAACCTGCCGCCGTTGAAACTCGACAATACTTACTCAGGCGATTTCAATGTGCCCGCCCAAGCTTCGCTCGGCGTCGCTTCTCCGCTCTCGGCGGTGATGACGGCCGGTTTCGACGCGATAAAGATCAAGGGAATTAACCTGTCCATCGAAGCCTCCGAACGCAAGCGCGCGCTGCAGATCGATCAGATCACGGCATCGCGCAAAGATGTGCGTCCGGGGGAATCAGTCGACCTGACCGTGACGCTCACCGGCGAGAACGGCGTGGAGGTGGTCAAGACTGTCCGCTACGAGGTCCCGGTCGGCGCCCAGACCGGCATGCTCAACTTCACCGTCGCCGATGGCAACTATTCCAATCTGCTCGACTACCAGCAACTCGCCGCGACCCCCCCCAAGTCGCCCACGCAGCTCATGTCCTTCCTGAACAGCCTGCGGCCCAACGCCAATGCCTACGTCCGCGTGTGGCGCACCGATCCCGGCTTCCAGGTGCAAGGCAGCGATCTTCCGAATCCGCCCGCTTCCGTCGGCCTGATACTGTCGCGCGCGCAGGCCGCGCAGGGATTGTGGTTGCCGCGCGGCTCCAAGATTGACGAACTGGAAATTCCCACCGGCGATATCGTCGTCAGCGGGTCGAAAACGGTTCCAGTGGAAGTAAAAGAATGAAGCTCGTTTCGTATCTATTGCGCGGCGCCGTCGCGTGTTCCTTCGCGCTGGCCTGGCTTTCAGCCGCGACCACCACAACTTGGGAAATGAATTCCTATCAGGATTTTCTGAAGGGGCATTTCGCCGGTACCGCGCTCGACCGCGACGGCAAGTTGCATCTCGCCCCCAAGCTTGAAACTCTGTTCTCCTCCGGCCAGCCCGCCATCTGGAGCGTGGTGCAGGCGCCGGACGGCTCCTTCTACGCCGGGACCGGCCATCGCGGCCGCCTTTATCACATCACCGCGTCCGGCGCCAGCACGCTGCTGTGGACTTCCGACGAGCCTGAGATTTTCGCGGTCGCCGTGGATTTCGCCGGCAACGTCTACGCGGCCAGTTCCCCGGACGGCAAGGTCTATCGCATCGAAAACGGGAAAGCGGTCGAGTTTTTCGCGCCCAAGGCCAAGTACATCTGGTCGATCGCATTCGCCCCCGACGGCAGCCTGTTTGTCGGAACCGGCGATCCCGGTAATGTGTATCGCGTCGACAAAGCCGGAAAATCCGAGCTGTATTACGAGACCGGACAATCGCATGTCACCGCGCTGGCGTTCGATTCCAAAAACAACGTGCTCGCCGGCACCGAACCAAACGGAATCCTGTATCGCGTCAGCGCCAAGGACAAGGCCTTCGTCCTCTACAACGCCAGCTTGCCTGAAATTCGCACCATTGTGCCAATGCCCGACGGCACCGTTTACGCCGCGGCCTTAGGCGGTTCGGTGGCCAACCGGTCTGGTCCGCTGCTGCCCGCCATCGCATCGCCCACCAGCATCACCGTGACGGCGTCGGCAAGTTCCATCACCGTCTCGGACTCGGCGGATACGAATGCGCAAGCCGCGCCGGATCTCAAAGTCAGACCCGACGCATCCAAACAGGTCGTACAAGGGGCGCAGAACACCGCCGCCGTTAGTCCATTAACGGAAATTCCGGGCGTCGAAAAATCCGCGGTTTACAAAATTAATCCGGACGGCACGGTGGAAACGGTTTGGAGCTCGAAGGAAGAAAACGTGTACAGCCTGGTAGCGGAGCCGAACGGCTCGGTCGCGTTTGCCACCGATGCGCAGGGCCGCGTTTACCGCCTCGGCCAGGATCGCAAAGCTACTATGCTAGTTGAAACCAACGAAGGTGAAGCCACGCGCCTGCTTCGCGACTCCAACGGTCTGATTGCCGCGACTGGCGAAATGGGGAAGCTCTTACGTCTGGAATCTTCCCGGAACGCCGCGGGAGCGTACGAATCGCCCGTGCACGATGCGGGCTCGGTTGCGCGCTGGGGCCGGATCACGTGGCGCGCGCAAACTGGTCAAGTCAGTCTGGTGACGCGTTCGGGAAATTCCGCGCGGCCCGATAAAACCTGGAGCGATTGGTCCGAACCTCTCACCGACTCGCAAAATTCGATCATCCGCAGCCCCAACGCCCGCTACATCCAGTGGCGAGCGGAGCTGAGCGGTTCAGCGGCCGTGGCCGAAAACGTCCGGGTTTTCTATCTGCCGCAAAACAATCCGCCCGTGGTGCGAAGTATCAACGTCACCACGCAAGCTCCGGCGCCGAAGACTCCGGGCGCAGGCACCAATTCCACCAGCTCAGCGGCGTACAGCATCACGGTCACCGACACCGGCGATGTGTCCACTCCGGCCGGCACTCCCACGCAGACGCTTTCCCGCGCCGCCGGATCGCAAATCCAGATCACTTGGCAGGCCGACGATCCGGACGGTGATCGCCTGGTCTATTCGGTTTATTTCCGCGGCGAAGACGAAACCGAGTGGAAGCCGCTGCGCGCGAATGTCACTGAGAATTCACTGCTGCTGGATGGCGATGTTTTGGCCGACGGCCGCTACTATTTTCGCGTGGTGGCATCCGACCGGCCGTCTAACGCCGCTGGCGCGACGCGCGAAGATGAGCTGGTCAGCTCGCCGGTCCTGATCGACAACACGCCGCCCACCGTCGCTCTCAGCGCTCCGCGCCGCACGGACGACCGTGCCGAAGTTGACGCCGACGTCATCGATCAAACCAGCCCATTGCGCCGCTGCGAATATTCGCTGGATGCCGGCCCGTGGCTCCCGGTCGAAGCCGCCGACGGCCTCACGGATTCCCCGCACGAGCAGTTTCACATCGCCGTCGATAAATTGCGGCCCGGCGAGCATCTGTTGGTGGTCAGGGCTTACGATAGCGCCAACAACGCGGGGCTGGCCAAAGTCGTGATTCGGTGACGCAGGCAGGCCGCGCCCAGTTCCAAAATTCATCTCCTTTTAATCCAAATATCCGGCGAAATTTAATCGCAGGTTCCGCATAAATTTAATCCTTCTTTCTTAGCATGGAAGCATGAAAACACTTCTTCTGTTCGCAATGACTACCATGCTTGGCGCCACCCTGACTTTCGCTCAGACCGCCAGCACTCCGGCCCCGAGCAACGCCACTAACAAGGCCAGCTCGCCCACCAAGACCAAGAAGCATCACAAAGCGGCCAACAAGCCGGCCGGCAAAAGCATGCCAGCCAGCACGTCCACGACTAGCAAAGCGAAGTAGCCGCCGCGCAATCCTTATAAGCACGCACCACGGGACGCTGCGGCAGGTTCTCATTTAGCACGAGAGCGCCGCCGCGTCCCGTGCGCTTGCTAGGATGGCTATGCATGCCACTCTATCAAGCCGTGGTGCTCGCACTCGTTCAAGCCCTCACCGAATTTCTTCCCATCAGCAGCCAGGCGCACCTCTGGTTCGTTCCTTGGGTTTTTGGCTGGAAAGATCCCGGACTTACGTTCGATGTGGCGCTGCACGCCGGCACCTTGGTCGCGGTTCTCATCTACTTTTTCCGCGATTGGGTCCAGATCATCGCGCACGGTTTCGGGATCAACGCCGGACGCGACGACGAACTCAGGAAGAACCAGGGCCTGCTTTGGCTGTTGGTCATTGCGACCATTCCGGCCGGTGTGGCGGGCGTGCTGTTCGAAAAACAAGCTGACACTGTGTGGCGCACTCCCTACCTGATCGGCGCGATGCTGCTGGTCATCGGCGCTCTAATGTGGATGGCCGAGCGGAGCGCCCGCGGCAACAAATCCATTGACTCGGTTGGCTGGGCGGACGGCCTCTGGATTGGCTTTTCGCAAGCGCTGGCTTTGATTCCCGGCACCTCGCGCAGCGGCATTACGATCACCACCGGGCTCTTTCGCGGCCTGACGCGCGAAACTGCCGCGAGGTTCTCCTTCCTGCTTTCAACGCCCGTCATCGCCGGCGCGGTGCTCAAAAAACTCTGGGACGTTCACAAGGAGGGCGCCTTTCCGCACGACATGCGGGTTCCCTTCGCCGTAGGCACGGCGGTGAGCGGCGTCTTCGGCGCCCTGGTCATCGCGGTCTTTCTGCGCTACCTCCGCCGCAACAGCCTGATGCCGTTTGTGTACTATCGCATCGTTTTTGGCATAATAGTAATCGCTCTTGCTGCATTCTTCCGCGCCGGCGCGGAATGAGAATATTAGGACCGACTCGCTTCGATCGCTTAAACGAAGCCGCGGGATTGGTGTTCCTGGTTGCAGGCCTCTTCGTCACTCTCTCGCTGATCTCGTATCATCCCCAAGATCCGTCGTGGAACGCAGTTTCGGGCGTAACTCGCGCCCATAATTTAACCGGCATGGCCGGATCGTATGTTTCCGACCTGTGCCTGCAGTTACTGGGTTTCGGCGCCTTCGCGATTCCGGTGCTGTTGTGGCTGCTGTCTTGGAAATGGATGCACTCAGAAGAAATCGAGGGCGCAACCATCAAAGTGCTCGGCGCTGTGCTGCTATTCTTGAGCCTCTCGACTGCGCTGTCGATCGGACATGCCTGGCGGCCATGGAGTGGCACCTTCTCAGCCGGAGGGATGCTCGGACTCGTGCTGGCAGACGCTCTGCGCGGTTCACTGAACCTGGCCGGGTCCATCCTGCTGACTTTTGTGTGCCTGATCCTTGCGCTGTATCTCATCTCCACGTTCTCAATGTCGGTGGTGGCCCGGCTGTTCCGGGTGCCGATGAACTACTTCGTCATTCTGCGCGTGCGCTGGGATGAATGGCGCGAGCAGCGACGCGAAGCCGCTCGAGAGCGCGCCCAGCGGCGAGCGGAGCGAAGGGCCGCGGCGCAGCAGGAGACCGAAGCTGAGTCGATCCCCATCAGCGCACCGGTCGAACAGCAATTTTGCGAACCTGAGGAAGCCCAGCGCGCGCCCGAAGAAGAAATTCCGATTCACCAACTCGAAGACCAGCTGCCGCGGGAAATTCCCGTTCCTGCTCTCGTGGCAGAAGAGCCGGCCGAGCCGATGGAACCCGAG
Source organism: Terriglobia bacterium (assembly GCA_963768095.1). Taxonomy (GTDB): domain Bacteria; phylum Acidobacteriota; class Terriglobia; order Bryobacterales; family Bryobacteraceae; genus Palsa-89. The sequence continues at coordinate 926,906 of CAVYGT010000002.1, forward strand.
CCGCCACCTCCGCCACGCCGCCTGCGCGCGCCACGGCTCCGCACTCCGGAAATGGCCGAGCATCCAGAGTATCGCCTGCCTTCCACCGCTTTGTTGAACGAAGTGCCCGCGCGGAACCCATACGATTCGGCTGAGCTGAAAGAAATTGCGACACGCATTAAGTCCAAGTTTGAAGAATTCAACGTCCGCGGCAGCGTCGTGCAGATCAATCCCGGGCCCGTGGTCACCACGTTCGAATTCAAGCCGGAGGCCGGCATCAAGTACACGCGCATCACAACGCTAAGCGAGGATCTGTGCCTGGGGTTGCAAGCCGAATCGATTCTGATCGAGCGCATACCGGGCAAACCTACGGTCGGCATCGAGGTGCCGAACACGCGCCGCGAAGTGATCAGCCTGCGCCAGATTCTCGAATCCGACGAGTTCCAGGATTCGCATTCGCGCCTGAGCATTTGTCTCGGAAAAGACATCAGCGGCCGGATCAAAGTGGCGGCGCTCGAATCCATGCCGCACCTGCTGATCGCAGGCTCGACCGGGGCGGGCAAAAGCGTGATGCTCAATTCCATGATCATGTCGATCCTGGCCAAGGCCACGCCGGAAGAAGTGCGCATGATCCTGGTCGATCCGAAGCGCCTGGAAATGGGGCTGTATGAAGGCATTCCGCATCTGCTGACGCCCGTAATTACTGACGCGAAGAAGGCCACCAACGCGCTGCGCAACGCGGTGCTCGAGATGGAGCGCCGCTTGAAGCTGCTGGCCGCGCAAGGCGTGCGCAATATCGACCAGTACAACAAAAAAGTCCGGCAGTTGATGAACGAGCCGCGCAGCCTGTTCGAAGATGATGAAGAGGCCGAGCCCGAGGATCTGCACCCGCTCCCGTACATTCTGATTCTGATCGACGAGCTGGCCGATTTGATGATGGTCGAACGAGCCAACGTGGAAGAATGTGTCACCCGCCTGGCTCAAATGGCGCGCGCGGTGGGGATGCACCTGGTGCTCGCGACGCAGCGGCCCAGTGTGGATGTGATCACGGGTTTGATCAAGGCGAATTTCCCGTCGCGTATCAGCTTCCGCGTCGCAACGCGCGTGGACTCGCGCACTGTGCTGGACGTGATGGGCGCCGAGCACCTACTCGGCAAAGGCGACATGCTGTTCCTTCCGCCGGGTTCGTCACGCTTGATTCGCGTGCACGGCGCGTTCGTGACCGAGGCCGAGATCAACCGCGTGGTCGACTTCTGGAAGAGCCAGGCGCGGCCTGATTACGACCAGAGCTTCCTCATCGCCCCGCCGTCCGAAGATGAAGAGGGAATCGAGGGCTCTGAGTTTGAAGCCGCTGACGACCCGGCGTACACCGACGCGGTGCGCGTGGTGCTGGAAATGGGCAAAGCCTCGACGTCCACGTTGCAGCGCCGGCTGCGCCTGGGCTACGGCCGCGCGGCGCGAATCTTGGACATGATGCAGCACGAAGGCATCATCGGCCCGCCCGACGGCAGCAAACCGCGCGAGGTCCTAAAGCGCCCGGACTGGCTGGAGGAAGTCGAGAGCCAGTTGCGCTAGACAACCCCGCTCGCGATAAAATTGCGGTCGCGAATGACCGTACGTATCCACAAGGTGTTCGTTAGCCCGGACGGGCGGGAAAAGGTCGAACTGTTCGGGCCGCAAGACGGGTTGTATGGGCTCCGGCTGTGGCAGATCAAGCGTAAGGCGTGGCGGCGCATTGCTGAGGCCTGTCAACACGACTGCTACGTTTCGCTGGCCTACGACGCTGGCGAACGGGTTAAGTGGCTGCGGCGTTTGCGAAGTTATGAACTGGAGCACTTGCGGGCCCTCACTTTTGAGCGCGCCCTCTATACTGAGGCTCGTTTCGGAGGCGATCATGATCACTGCTCGGCCTGCTGGGCAAAATTCATGGAGCGTGAATGGCCCGATGTCCTGCACATTGGCTACGTCGCCCGCTGTCCGCTGCCTTATGGCTCTGGCGCCTGGAAATGGGTTCGGGTGTGTGAGAAGTGTTTCTCGGATCTCCGAGATGAGAAGCAGTGGCAATTAGAAGAGACTAACCAAACCGCTACCAACTAGCACATGCCGCGAGCGCCTCTGCCTCGCATGTCTTACTACGACGCGCCGCCGTTGGCTGGTTGGACCTGTTGGGACGGGACTGCGACGGGGTCCTTCGGCATGACGATCCAGGCGACGATGTAGGAGATTACGCCGAACAGGGGCAGCGGCCAGACCGTCAGGACGATCCAGAGGATGCGCACCAGCGTTACGTCCAGTCCGAAGTATCGGGCGAATCCGGCGCACACCCCGCCGAGTTTGGCTTCACGTGTCGGGCGCGACAATCGCTCCGCGCGCTCGGCGTTGGGGATCCCGCGGCCCGTGGATCGGCCGCATTGGCTGCAGAATCGGTCCTGATCTCTTAGCTCGATACCGCATTTTGTGCAGAACATGAGTTCTCCTCGATCATCTGTGTTTACGACGCCGGCGCAGCCTTTGTTCCATCAGGAATGCGGCGAAATCTTGCCCAAAATGACCGGCTTCCGGGCCCCTGTCGCGGACGGCAGATTGCCTGCGCGGCGCTGATGGGTCTGGTAGGCGAGCACCGCGAACAGGATGGCTTCCTTGGTGTCGGCGTTGATGCCGAACTCCGCGGAAGTCGTAACCCGCGGTTTGATTAGCGCGCGCAGGCGCTCCATTAGATAGCGATTATGCGCGCCGCCGCCGGAGACGATGACTTCATGCGTGGCCGGGTAGCGCGTGATGGCGTGCGCAATGGTTTGGGCGGTCAGCTCGGTCGCGGTTGTGACGTCAATGCTGGTCGAGCGCACGAAGTCCGCGCCGTATTGCTCGCGGCCGCAGGATTTCGGAGGCTGGCGCTGGTAGTAAGGATCGGCTAGTAGCCGTTCTAGCAGCGGCGCATTGACGCGGCCCGCTCGCGCGCGCTCGCCATCGCGGTCGAACGGTGGGACTAGGGCGTCGATCAGCATGTTGCCGGGGCCGGTGTCGAAGGCCAGCACATCTTCTGGCTTGGCGTTCGCCGGAATTACCGTGATGTTGGCGATGCCGCCGATGTTGAGCGCGATGCGCGCCATTTCGGGATGGCGGAAGAGCTGGTAGTCGAGGAAAGGAACCAGTGGCGCGCCCTTGCCGCCGGCGGCGATGTCGGCCGGACGGAAATCCGCGATGGTTTCGATGCCGGTGCGCGCGGCGATCACAGAGGGTTCGCCAATCTGGAGCGTGCTCGCGATCTTGCGGCCGAGGTAATCGATCGGTTCACCTTCGTGAAAGATGGTTTGGCCGTGCGAGCCGATCAGGTGGATGGTATCGAGCGGCACGCCGCACTGGGCGACTGCTTCGGCGAAGAGCTCGCCAAGCAAGAAGTTGAGGCGCGAGACCGTCGGGACGTCGGGCACTGATAGGATGGCTTCGCGAACTTCGGGTGGATAGGAGATGGTCTTAGTCGCGACGACCTGGATGCGGTCGTTGATATCCACGACGGCTACGTCGATGCCGTCCGCCGACGTGCCGCTGATCAAACCCGCGACCCTCACGAGCGCTTCAGCTCCTGCTGCAGCTCATTCAGCAGTTGCAGGGCTTCGATGGGGCGCAGTTCGTCGACTTTGAGATTGCGGATGCGGTCGGCGATGGCATGATTGACGGGTTCGAACAATTGAATCTGCATCGGGCCGGTGGGGCGCGGGGAGAGTTCTTCGGTGACGGCGTGTTCGGATTGTTCGTGCAATGCCAGGATTTCGCGGGCGCGCTCGATGACCGAGACCGGCAGGCCGGCCAGGCGCGCGACTTCGATGCCATAGCTGCGGTCGGCGCGGCCGGGTTCGACTTTGCGCAGGAAAATCACCTGGTCGCCGGCCTCTTTCACCGAGACGTGCAGGTTGCGCACGCCGTCCAGCTGATCGGCCAACTCGGTCAGCTCGTGGTAGTGAGTCGCGAAAAGGGTTCGGGCGCGAATGCGCTGATGGATGTGCTCGATGACGGCCCAGGCGAGCGCCAAGCCGTCGTAGGTTGCGGTGCCGCGGCCGATTTCGTCCAGAACGACCAAGCTGCGCGAGGTGGCGGTGTTCAGGATGACGGCGGCTTCGGTCATTTCGACCATGAAGGTCGACCGGCCGCGCGCCAGGTTGTCGGAGGCGCCGATGCGGGTGAAGACGCGATCGACCATGGAGAGCGTCGCGGAATCAGCCGGAACGAAGGAGCCCATTTGCGCCAGGATCACGATCATGGCGGCCTGCCGCAAGTAGGTGGATTTGCCGCCCATGTTCGGACCCGTGATCACCAGGATGAATTGTTCGGCGGGATCGAAATAGAGGTCGTTGGGGATGAAGCGAAGGGCTTCTTGTTCGGCCAGCTTTTCGATTACCGGGTGGCGGCCGGCGACGATGCGAACTTCGCCCGAGTCGGAAAATTTCGGCCGGACATAGCGGCTTTCCACAGCGACTTGAGCGAGCGCGCACGTGACATCGAGTTCGGCGATGGCCGCTGCGGTCTGGCGGATGCGGACGGCGTGCTGGGCAGCGAACAGGCGGAGTTCTTGGAATATCTCGCGCTCCAGGGCAAGCATTTTTTCTTCCGCGTCCAGGATTTTGCTTTCCAGCTCCTTCAACTCGGGCGTGGTGAAACGTTCGGCGTTGACTAGCGTTTGCTTGCGCTCGTAATCAGAAGGCGCGTGATGCAGGTTGGCTTTGGAGATTTCGATGTAGTAGCCGAAGACGTTGTTGAAGCGGACCTTGAGGGACTGGATGCCGGTGCGGCCGCGCTCGCGGGCTTCGATTTGCGCGATGTATTGGCGGCTGTTGCGGCTGATGTCGCGCAGCTGATCGAGCTCGGCATGATAACCGGAGCGGATAGTGCCGCCGTCGGCGAGATTGGCGGGCGGTTCCTCCGAGATGGCGGTGAGAATGCGGTCGCGGAGTTCGGCGATTTCGTCGAGATTGCAGTAGATTTGCTGGAGGCGAGGGGCGGTGAACGCGCTGGTGCGCTCGTTGATTTGGGGCACGAGCGCGAGCGAGCGGCCGAGGGCCAGCAGTTCGCGCGGGCCGGCGGTGCCGAGCGTCAATTTGGCGAGCAGGCGTTCGAGATCCAGTACGCTCGCGAGCAACTTGCGGATTTCGGTGCGCGCGATGGTGGATTTTGCTGTCTCTTCGACTGCATCCAGCCGGGCTTCGATTTCTTCGAGCTGCAAGCAAGGGCGCAGCAGGCGATGCCGCAGCAGGCGGCCACCCATGCCGGTGGAAGTCTGATCCAACACGTGGATCAGCGTAGACTCTCGGCTTTCGCCCGCAAACAGCGGCTCGAGCAGCTCGAGGTTGCGGACGGTGACCGCATCCAGAACCATCGAGTCGCCGCGGTCGTAAAAGGAGGGGCGATCGAGATGATCGAGCGCCGACTTTTGCGTCTCGCGCAGGTAGTGCAGGATTGCACCCGCGGCCGAGACCGCCAGTGGCTTGCCGCCCAGGCCGCAGCCATCGAGCGTGAGCAGGCGGAAATGGTCGCGTAGTGCGCGGTCGGCATAATCGAGCCCGAAGACCCAATCGTCGAGCGTGGTGCGGAATCCGGGAACGTTTTCGGCGGACTCGGCCGCCAGCACTTCGCGGACATTCAGGTTTTCGAGTGCGGCGTTGAGTTCGGAAGCGTCCAGCTCGGTGGCGCGGAACTCGCCAGTGGAGATATCGACGTGCGCCATGCCGGCGCGCGTTCCATTGCGACAGACCGCGGCGAGATAGTTGTTTTCGCGAGACCGCAGCAGCGAGGATTCCGTAGCGGTGCCGGGCGTGACGACGCGGGTCAGCTCGCGCTTAACCAGCTTCTTGCCAGGGCCGGCTTCTTCCATCTGATCGCAGATGGCGACGCGGTAGCCTTTTTGGATCAGGCGGGTAAGATAACTTTCAGCGGAATGATACGGCACGCCGCACATAGGGATGGGCTGACCTTTTTCCTTGTTGCGCGAAGTCAGCGTGATTTCGAGTTCGCGGGCGGCGGTGATGGCGTCTTCGTAAAACAGCTCGTAGAAATCGCCCAGCCGGAACATCAGCAGCGCGTGAGGAACCTGCTGCTTGATGGCATGGTACTGCCGCATCAATGGTGTAGTTGGGGGCGTGGCGGGGGAGGACGCAGTTTCCGCGCGGTCGTCAACCGGGTCAGCCCCCGGATCAGGCATAGATGCCGCGGATCATGAGGGCTGCAGCGACGCGATCGATGGCGAGCATGTACGCGGCCAGGCGATTGGTCACATTGTGCTTGTCGGTATAGCCGACGACGTCGTTGAAGCTGTTGACCATGATTTCGTCCAGGCGGCCGTTGACGAGCTGCTCGTTCCAGAAAAAGCCCTGGCGGTCCTGCACCCACTCAAAATAGGAGACCGTGACGCCGCCGGCGTTAGCGAGGATATCGGGGATGACGAAGATTTTTTTCTCAGCCAGGATTGCGTCGGCTTCCGCAGTGGTAGGGCCGTTGGCGCCTTCGCAGATGATGCGCGCCTTGATGCGGGGGGCGTTGGCTGAAGTGATGACGTTCTCGTGAGCGGCGGGGACCAGGACTTCGCATTCGAGCAGCATGGCTTCATTCTTGTCCATGTCTTCGGCGGCGGAGAAGCCCAGGATGGAGCCGGTCTCTTTGCGGTGCTTCAGCAGCCCATCGATGTCCAGGCCGTGCGGATTGTAGACTGCGCCATCGTACTCGATGATGCAGACGATTTTGAAACCGGAGCGGGCCATGAGCCGGGCGGCGTTGCTGCCGACATTGCCGAAGCCTTGCACGACCACGCGCGCACTGGACGGCTCGATATGGAAGCGGCGCAGGGCCTGGAGCGTGACGACCATGCATCCGCGGCCGGTGGCTTCGGTGCGGCCGCGCGATCCGCCTAGAGCCAGCGGCTTGCCGGTGACCACCGCTGTCATGTTCTGGCGCTTGTGCATGGAGTAAGTGTCCATGATCCAGGCCATGGTCTGCGGGTTGGTATTGACGTCGGGAGCGGGGACGTCGCGGTCGGGACCGATGATGTCCATGATCTCGGAAGTGTAGCGGCGCGTGATGCGTTCCAGCTCGCCGTCGGAAAGCACGTTGGGATCGCAGATGACGCCGCCTTTCCCGCCGCCGAAGGGGATGTTGACGACAGCGCATTTCCAGGTCATCCATGCGGCCAGGGCGCGGACTTCGTCCAGCGTGACGTCGGGCGCGAAACGGATGCCGCCTTTGGAAGGGCCGCGCACCACCGAGTGCTGGACGCGATAGCCAGTGAAAACTTCCAGGCGGCCGTCGTCGAGCTGGACGGGGATGTTAACGGTGAGTTCGAGCGAGGGAGTGCGGAGAACCTTGCGGAGTCCGTCGTCCAGGGCGAGGCGTTCGGCGGCCTCGTCGAAGCGCGCTTCAGCGGCGAGCCAGGGATTAATTTCGTTGTCGACGGAGTGTGGGGCTTCGAGAATCATCAGGTCTGCCTCCGCCTACATTGTAGCTTCCGGGATCGAGGCGGCGGATGGAGTTGGGTGAGGGGGAGAGCGATGAGATTAGATCTTCTTGAAAAGTGGGCGAAAATGTGGCGAAAGGGCGGAGGCGTGGACTGATTTCTTCGCCTTGTCGAGCGGGCGGGAAGGGATGTAAACTGTCCTCCATTCCCTCGAAAAGGAGTTCCAGTTGGCACAACCGATGAGTGTAGAATCACCGATGCCGGCGATTACCGCCGACCGCGCTCTGGTGGCGCATGGCGCGATCATGACACTGCTTGGCTTGCTTTCAGGGTTTAGCCCAATGTTCGCCAAGGCCGCAATCGCGGGACTGGAAGCTCATACCATCGGTGTGTTGCAGGGTGCACTGATCTTCGGTCTGGCCGCGATTTGGCCGTCGCTTGGGCGGGGAGGCGTGGTGACGGCAGCCCGCTACTGCGCGCTGATCGGCCTTTATGTCAATTGGCTGGGAGCCCAGCACTCAGCCCTGTGGAGCGCCAAAGGGATGTTCCTTGTGAACGGCGCTTCGATGCCAGGAGGCGCCACTCGCTGGATGGAGGGGACGGTGGCGATTCTCTTGAACCTTTCCGTCCTGGTGATCGTAATGTGCCTATTAATTCTGTGGTCTCTTCGGAAGAAGCGGGCGAGCTGACAGTCGATGACTTCGTGTCAGACCGCCGGATCCCAGGAACGCTGGGAAATGTTCTTAAGGCTGGGCGAGGATGGTGCCGGACTGTTTGCCTTGGAACAGGACTTTCAGTTTCAGGTCGTTGACGAAGTGGGAATCCTGAGCTAGCAGTAGGTAGAAATCGGCGCCGGGCTTCGGTGTGGCGCGCTCCACTTCTTGCAGCCAGTCCAGATGATCGCTGACGCGGTAGAAGTTGATGCTGGGTTCCAACTGCCAGCTTCCTTCGACTACGGCTTTGCGATCGGCGGCCGGCTTGTGTTGGCTGATCAGGGTGGCGATGGCGCGGTCGTCGCGGTCATAGGGCCAGTCGGCGTAGTAGGTGACGCGAAACTGGGCGAGGTACATCGCGATGCATGCGGCCATCGGCACGGCGAGGAAGACCGTGGCGCGTTCCCACAGTTTTGCGAGCGCCAGGCCGGTGAAGGTGAGCAGAGGGATCCAATAGATTCCGGTGCGGCCTTCTGGGTAGGGAACGTCGAAGAGCAGGTGGCTCGCAAGGACGGCGACGAACGCGAGCAGCATGGCGCCGCCGGTGAGCAGAATGCTTTGTTCGAGCGGCGTGGAGGCGATCCAGCGCGATGCGGCGCGCCAGGCAATCAGAGCCCCTACTACGATCAGGGCGGGCAGGACGGCGAGCGCGAGCGTCGAGATGACCCAGCCGGGAGCGGGTTGCAGCGAATTGCGGACCAGGCTTTCGGCTCCGGCGCGCAAGGAAGCCGCGCCGACGTAGAACTGCTGGCCCGAGGAGTTGCTGAGCGGCGACAGGACGATCAGCGCGGTGATTCCAACGAAGGGGATCACGAAGAGCACTAGGGCTTGGCCGAGAGTTGGGAACGGGTTGGGCGTTTCTTTCTTGGTGCCTTTCTTAGTGACGGTGACGGTGGGTTTGAAGCTGCGGCGCTGGCTCCAAACGGCCAGCAGGAACATGAGAGCGAGGCTGATGGCGGGGGGCGCGAGCACCAGGTTGGCTGCGATCGACAGGCCGAGGGCGAGTCCGGCGCGAATCAGTCGTTGTGTCTCAGGTTTTTCGAGCCATTCCAGCATTTCCCAGAGCGCGAGGAAAAGAAAAGCAACCGCCATGCCGTAACCGCGCGCGGCGGATTCAAAATCGAGCAGGTAAGGATTGAGCGAAAGCAGCAGGGCCGATAGCGGAAGATACCAGCCGGTGCCGAACAGGCGTTCGCAAATCCGGAAGACCAGATACAGGTAGAGCAATCCGCTGAGCAGGCTGGCCAGGCGCAGGGTTAGCGGCGAGACGCCCAGAAGGTCGACGAAGATTTTGCAAAAGATGGTGTGCAGGACGTGATGGTTGGCGTCGTAAGAATTAAAAACGATGCTCCAGGGCGCGGCGACGAAGTTTTCATAGGTCACGGCTTCATCGTGCGTGATGGATTGCGTGGCGGCGCGGTAGATATTAGTCAGGAAAATCAGACCCAGCAGGGCCATGGTTGCGATGCGAAAAACTTGGCGCACACAGTTATAGTAAAAGGTTGGAACGATCCGGCGCATTGGTGCTGTTTGATATCGACGGGACGCTGATCCGGCGCGCGGGGCCGCATCATCGGCTGGCGCTGGTGGAAGCGGTCCGGCGGACGGCAGGTGTCGAGACTACGACCGAGGGCGTGCCCGTGGCCGGAATGCTGGATCACACCATTCTGCGGGCCATGATGACGCGGGCGGGGATGAAGCCGGGGGCGATCCGGCGCGTGCTTCCGCGCGCGATGGAGGCGGCGCAATCCATTTACCTGGAGACTTCGCCCCGGCTGGAGCGCAAGGTTTGTCCGGGGGTGCGGGGAGTGCTTAGGCGGTTGGAGAAGCGCGGCGCGGTGATCGGGCTGGTGACGGGGAATCTTTCGCGCATCGGGTGGCGCAAGATGGAGCGCGCGGGACTACGCCCGTATTTTCGATTTGGCGCGTTCGCAGAATTTGCCAAGGATCGGGCCGGGCTGGTGCGCCTGGCGGTCCGGCAAGCGCGGCGCGAGCGCTGGATCGATCGCGACAGCCGGATCTGGCTGATCGGGGATCATCCGAACGATGTACTGGCGGCCAAGGCCAACGGGATTCGCGTGCTGGCGGTGGCGACCGGTCTGGTCGGGATCGAAGAACTGCGCTCGCATTCGCCCGACATGGCGCTGCCGGACTTGCGGTCGCTCGCGCTGGAGATGCTTTTTTGAAGGAAGCGCAGTCCCTGGCAGTGAAGCGCGCGGAGGTGGAGTTTCACAACTTCGCTTCGCTAGGCGAGCCGGAACGCGCGATCGCCCATTATGCGGAACAAAATGTGCGGCGCGGGGCGGTGATCCGCAACCATCTGACGTTTATCGGCGAGATGACGCCGTTTTTGGAGATCGGCTCCAACGTCGGGCACTCCAGCTACATGCTGGAGAACGAATTCGGTGCGAGCGGTTTCGCACTGGACATTTCGGCTGATTCGCTGCGGTACGGCACGGCGCTACAGGATCGCTGGCATCTGGCGCGCGCGCCTCTACGCGTGGCCGGCGATGCATTGAACCTGCCGTTTGCGGACGGTTCGCTCGGCCTGGTGATGGCGTTCCAGATGCTCAGCCAGTTCATGGACATCGAGAGCGTATTCGTGGAAGTGAAGCGCGTGCTCGCTCCCGGTGGCGTGTTCCTGTTCGCCGAGGAACCGTTGAAGCGCCTGCTGACGCTGCGTCTGTATCGCTGCCCTTATTACGACACGATGAAGCCGTGGGAACGCAAGCTGCACCAGTGGGGCTTGCTGGGCTACCTGGTGCGGGACGTGATCGGCGCGCATCAGGAGGAGAGCTTTGGCATCCGGCAGAATCACACCATGGGGCTCAAGGAATGGCACGAGCTGATCCACAAATATTTCGCCGAGGCGGAGTATCAGATTTTCGTGCCGGAGCGCGGTTGGGGCGAGCGCGTGGTGAAGCGGGCGGCCATCGGGATGGATCCGCATCATTCGGAATGGCGCGCGGCGCGGTTGCTGGGCGGGACATTAGCGGCGGTTTGCCGCAAGAGCGGCGCGCGGGGGCAGGTGGAGTTCGATCGGTCCGCGTTTGAGGAATTGCTGCGCTGTCCGGATTGCCATCGGCGCATGCGCCGGACCGTGGATGACACGCTGGAGTGCACGGGCTGCGATTATCGGGCGGCGAATGAAGGCGGAGTTTACAATTTGCTGCCATCGGGCGAGCGGGCCGAGCTGTATCCGGGGGATCGCGAGGACGTGATCGATTTTTGCCTGGCGAGCCACGCCGAGCGATTGCTGGATGGCTGGTATGAGCTGGAGGGCGTGTTCGGGAACAAGTATCGCTGGATCGGCGAGCACGCTTCGGCACGCTTGCGCCGCGTGAGGCCGGGGCCGCAACGGCTGCGAATTCGCGGGCACGCCAGCGAAGGACATCCGGTGGAGCTGAGCGCGAGTGCGAATGGGCGCAAGGTGGGTGAGTGGAAGCTGGAGCGCTCCGGGTTGTTCATCGTGGAAGCCGACCTGCCTGACAGCGAGGAGTATCGAATCGATATTCAGGCCGGGCCGGCGTGGAGCGTGCCTACCGACGACCGGGTCTTTACGGTGAATCTGAGCATGATCCGTCTGGTGCCGCGCGAGTGACGCGTCGCTTGCGTGGCTTAGCGGTGTGGGTAAGGCAATTGAGTTTTTAATAGCCGCAGATCCACGGCCGCCGTCCCGCCGGGGCCGGGCGAAGCTGTGACGGCGTAGCGATCCGGCGCTTCGGGAACCGGGCGTCCCGCGTGTCCGTGGATCGCGAGCGCCACCGGTTCGCTGGGCGAATAGAAGTGCAGCACTACATTGGTTTCATTCGGAGCGAAGCGCACCACGATGTGCAAGGCGCCGTCGTCGGTTAGCTGCTCGATCCGCTTTTTTCCGGAAGAAACAAATTTGTTCGCATCGCCCAAGAACGCCATTTCGGAAGTGCCGACGGGCGTGACGATGTAGTAGGCGCCGTTGTAATCCACGGTTGCGGTGAAAGGCATGCCGGGAGAAAGCACGGCGCCAGTTTTGTGGAAATAGTCGAATACGTAGGCGGGGCCGGAGACGCCCAGCGAACTGGGCAGGAACGAGATCTGACCCAGGGCGCCGCTGGTGCGTTCGTAGGCCAGCACGTAAGCGGTGCGCGAGCCGTTGTGATCGGTGTAGGTGGACGCCACGATGGGAGCGACGCTGCTCTGGGCGACGGCCAAGAAACTGGCGTCGGTGGGGACGATGGGTTCGTCCGGTTTGACGATCACGCCATCGGACCGCACCGCCTGGCTGATGCTGGCCGCGTTGATGGAACCGTAAGCGTCGCCCGAGCCGAGGGGGCCGGCCGTCAGAGTGGCAAGCAAGACATCCATGACGTTGGCGCTCTGGAGTTCGTCGGCGAATGGCCACAATCCGAGCGCGCTGGGGAGGGATGAATCGAAGAGCAGTTGGTCCCATTTTTCGCGGTGGAAGGCGTCGCTGCTGACACGCACGGCGACCACGTTGTCGTACTTGGAAGATTGCAGGATATGCGTGCTCAGCGGCATGCAATAGACAATGGTTCGGCCGGCGCTTGCCAGGGCCGCTGCCATGTTATCCAGGAACGCAGCGGGATCGGTGAGATTGAAGTCGGTCACGGCACGATTCGAAAGCCAATCCTGTTCGAGGACGGCGACGTCATTGGCGACCATATAGTTGGCATAGTCCTGCCAATATTTCGGATCGATGGCCACGTTGCCGGAGATTTGATATTGGGTTCGAAGGGGGCTGGAGGGATCGATCCAGCGCGCGTGCGTGATCAGGGGCAGTCCAAGGCTTTTTTGAAACGCGGCAAGACCCTGGGGGAACAGAGTTGAATCGGCGACGAACGTATCCATGCCGGAGCCGTTGCTGGTCCAGGAAGCCGGCGAGCCTTTGGGGTAATACCAGCTGTCGAGTTCCAGGGAGCCAATTGGAATAGACGCATTCGCGAACTGCGACGGCATCTGGAGCAGTTGCGGCGCATATTGACTCGCGGTCATGGGGTGGTAGTAATGCGCGGAACCGGCGTCGGTCCAATAGCTCAGTTGATTGAGCAGGACGTTGGCGTCGTTGGCGGCCCGATGTTTGCCGGTAAGGGATGTTATGGTCTGGCCCCACAGATCGAAAGTCGAATTGATTCCGGCGCCAACGACCAGCAGCGTGGATTGAGTGAAACCGGCCGGAAGCGTTGTAATTTGTGGATCGATGGGCATTTCCAGCGAGCCGTCCGAGGCGCGTTGCCCGATCGCGGTCATGAAGTTTGAAGCTGGAGATAAGATGAACGCGTTGGCCTGCGCATCGAAGAACAGCCAAGGGGCGCGGTTGTTCAGCGATCCGAATTGATAGGTCCACTGGCCGCTGTAGTTGAAAGTGAAGAGCCCTTGGGGATAGGAGCTTAGGCTCGGAAACGGATCTGTGTTAGGGCCGTCCTGCGCATATCGCGTCGAGAATAACACCACGGACGTGTTGTCGTACAGGCGGATAGAGCTCGTTCGCGCGGCGCCGTGATCGAAAGCAATCTGATTCCAGGCGCCGATCGAGTCGGTTCCGCTAGAAACGGTAACGTTTTCGAGCGGGCCGGCAGAACCTTGGAACATCCAGCCTTGGGAAACCGCCACGATGAGGTACGTGCCGTCGGTGGTTGAGACGGTTGCGGATAAACCAGAACCTGAGACCAATGTGGTGGTGGCAGGTGACGTATCGGCTGAAAGCTGGCAAGCGAAGGCAATGCACAATGCCTGAATCGCCCAGGATGCGGGACAGCGTAGAATCAAGTAGTTTCCCCGACGAATTGCCCAGACTTTTTCAGATCCAGTTGGGTCTTGTATAGCTCGGAGGCAAGTTTTCGGCCAATTCAGCAAAATGCTCGGAAAACGTTGCTCGCGCCAAGGCGATGGGGATAGAGTGAAGCTTGAAAGCAGAGGACGGATGCCCAACTATCACGTCGCCCAGGTCAACATCGGCCGGGTCAAGGCCCCGCTCGAAGACCCGGTTATGGCCGGATTTGTGAACCGGCTGGATGAGATCAATGCGCTCGCTGACCAGAGCCCCGGGTTCGTTTGGCGTCTCCAAACGCCGGCGGGAAACGCAACGTACCTTCGGCCGTATGAGGACGATGATCGGATTCTGGTCAACATGTCGGTTTGGGAAAGCATTGAGACACTTCAGAATTTCGTTTACCGTACGGCGCATAAAGAACTGCTTCGGCAGCGGCAGGAGTGGTTCGAGAAATTCACCGGCGCATATGTCGCGTTATGGTGGGTGCCGGCTGGGCACATTCCGGGCGTGGACGAAGCGAAGAAGCGAATTGCGCATCTGGATGAGCACGGGCCGACCGAGTTTGCGTTTACGTTCAAAACGATTTTCCAGCCAGACGAAGAATTTCAGAGAAAGATAGACTGGGCATCGTTTCGGCCGTGCCCGGCGATGTAGTTCGAAGGCCTGGCGCTGGACAACGGCCTGCATGAGCCGAAGCCGGAAGAGAACCGTGCCCGCGCGAGTGCGAATGGCCTAGCTAAGGCTGTCCCATCTTGACGCTATGATGAGGATGTTCGGGGAGACGCGCCCGCTTGGGTAACGAGACCATCCTCACGGTCGGAGATCTTGGCGTGACGATCGATGACGTGCAGATTCTGCACGACGTTTCATTCACGCTGCGGCAGGGCGAGGCGCTGGCGGTGCTGGGACCGAACGGCGCGGGCAAGACGGTCCTGTTCCGGGCGCTGCTCGGGCTGGTGCCCCACACGGGAACCGTGCGGTGGCAACCCGGGGTCGAGATCGGGTATGTTCCGCAACGGTTTTCGATCGATCCCTCTGCCCCCATCACTGCAATGGAGTTTTTCCTGCTGCAGTCGCCGAATTTCTGGCGGCCGAGCGCCGAGTTCATCGGGCATCTTGATCACGAACTGAATCTCATGGGGCTCGACCGCGGCGTGCTGCACAAGAGCCTGGGCGAGCTCTCAGGCGGCGAAACGCAACGCCTCCTCATGGCTTGGGCCATGCTGCGGCATCCTCGCGTGCTGCTTCTGGACGAGCCGACAGCAGCCGTGGATGCGGGCTTTGAGGAAACGGTGTACGCCGTGCTGCATCGCGTGCAGCAGGAGCGCGGAACGGCGCTGCTGCTGATCTCGCACGATCTCAACGTGGTGTATCGTTACGCGCAACGCGTCCTGTGTCTGAATAAGACGGTTGTCTGCCAAGGACCGCCAGTGGAGGCATTGAATCCGGCGGCGCTTGCAACGTTGTACGGCGAGGCCGGCTTCTACCAACACGAGCACGGCCACGAGCACTGAGCGCGATGCATTCGGCCTATCACGCCTCGTTTTGGATCGCGTTGCTGGTGGGAATCGCTTCCGGCAGCGTCGGACCGTTCATCCTGCTGCGGCGCATGGCTCTGGTGGGCGATGCGCTATCGCACGTCGCGCTGCCTGGAATCGCTCTGGCGCTGGTGTACGGTTTGGATCCTTTCTACGGTGTGGTCGTCTTTCTGATCGCCGCCGCGTTTCTGATTTTCTGGCTGGAGGGCAGGAGCCGCGTTCCGCCGGACGCGATTGTCGGGCTGTTGTTCACTGCCAGCCTGGCGATTGGAATTTTGATTATTCCGAACAGTGACATAATCGAGTCGTTGTTCGGTGCGTTTCCCGTGCTATCGCTGCCCTACCTGCTCGCGATTCTGCTGCTGGCCGCGGTTCTCGCGGTATTGTGCTTCGTCCTGGCGCGGCGTTTTCTCTTCCTCATCGTTTCGCCGGATCTGGCGAAAGTGCATGGCGTCGACCGGCGCTACGACCTGGCGCTGCTGCTGATCTTTTCGATGATCGTGGCGCTGGGGATCAAGCTGGTGGGGACACTGCTGATGGGTGCGCTCACGATTATTCCCGCCTCTATCGCGAAAAATGTCTCGCACAGCATGCGGCGTTACGTAATTATGTCCGCGATACTGGGCGGGGCGATCTCGGTGGCAGGGGTGTGGGTGGCGGAGAGCTTTCGGTTCCTGCCCGGGCCAGCCATCGTCCTGCTGGGCGTCGCGCTGTTCTTGCTGAGTCTCCCGCTGGCGCGGAGACGGACGGCGTAGCGCTAACAAGACTGCTGGCTGGATTTGCGCGGCGCTGGTGGAAATCGGCCAACGCATCGGGCTCGCTCACTGCCGCTAAATAACAGATTCCCAGCCAGATATCGCTTGGCACCGTGTTTGCATTAACCCCGGCGTAGTGAGGAGGAAACGGAAATGAAAACGAAACTGCTTGGCCTTTTATTCCTGGTGGGAAGTTCAGCTTTTGCTGGACCGCGCTTCTTCTTCGGCGTGGGAGTTGGTCCCGCGTACGTGCCGGCGCCTGCCTACGTCGCGCCTGGACCGCTTGCCTACGCCGCGCCCGCGCCTGGGCTGGGATACGCTTGGGTTCCCGGTTACTACTATGGTTCGGCGTGGCACGCCGGTTATTGGGCTCGTCCGCCTTATGCGCATGCGGTCTGGGTTGGTCCGCGTTGGTACGGTGGCCATTACTATCGAGGATATTGGCGCCGTTAGTGGAAGGCTAGAGCCGCGCGCATAAAGCAGCGGCGTCGCGGCTCTAGCTCGCCTCTAGCTCCGGTGTGTCGGATCGATCCAACGAGTGGTGGACGGCGTTTCCGGGCTCGGGATGTCGAGATTGACCACGATGGGTTCCTGGCCGCTGCGCACCACCACCGCCTCCACGGGTTGTCCGGGGTCGGCGTTGATCTCCTGATGTGGAACGAAGGGCGGGACGAAGATAAAATCCCCCGGCCCGGCTTCGTCGACGAATTCCAATTTCTCTCCCCAACGAAATCGCGCACGGCCGCGCACGATGTAGAGGACCGTTTCCAGGTCACCGTGATGATGCGCGCCGGTTTTTGCGTTCGGTTCGACGACGACGGTCCCGGCCCACAGCTTGCTGGCTCCGGTGCGCGCATGGTCGATGGCGGCCGCGCGCGTCATGCCCGGAGTTTGCGGCGTGTTGCAATCCAGCTCGTTGGCGTGCACGATGCGGATGCCGCGCCGCTCCCAGTCGGGGTTCGGTTGCGCGCTCATGCGGGCACCGGTGTGAGGCGCGAGGCTTGCTTTCGGCTCCGCAGCAAGTCGCACACTGCGCGGCATTCGTCGGCCAGTTCCGCGAATTGGTCCGGATAGAGCGACTGATAGCCGTCAGAGAGGGCCTTGTCAGGGTTGGGATGCACTTCTACGATGAGCCCCGCGGCACCGGCGGCGACGGCGGCGAGCGCCATCGGATGGACTTTGTCGCGCTTGCCGGTCCCGTGGCTGGGGTCGACGATGATGGGCAGATGGCTCAGGCTTTTCACCGCCGGCACGACGCTCAGGTCGAGAGTGTTGCGGGTGTGGTCGGTGAAGGTGCGAACACCGCGCTCGCACAGCACCACCTGGTAGTTGCCTTCGGAAAGAATATATTCGGCGGCCATGAGAAATTCGTCCAGCGTCGAGGACATGCCGCGCTTCATGAGGATGGGTTTGCGGGCGCGTCCGGCGCGGCGGAGCAGCGAAAAATTCTGCATGTTGCGGGCGCCGATCTGAATGCAGTCGGCGTATTCTTCCACCAGGTCGAACGTTTCGACGTCGATGGCTTCAGTCACCACGCCCAGGCCGGTCTCGGCGCGCGCTTCGGCCAGATATTTGAGACCTTCTTCGCCCAGGCCTTGGAAGGCGTAGGGAGAAGTGCGCGGCTTGTATGCCCCGCCGCGCAAGAGCTGGGCGCCGGCTGCTTTCACGGCGCGCGCGGCAGCCAGGATCTGTTCGCGGCCTTCCACCGAACATGGGCCGGCAATCAGGGCCAGTTCGTCTCCTCCCACGTCGACGCCGTGGATTCGAACTACCGTATCGTCCGGCTTCACTTCGCGGCTCACCAGCTTGTAGGGTTTCGAAACCGGAATCGCCTCAGCCACGCCGGGCAGATCTTCGAATTCGGCCGCGGGCACGGGGCCGTGATTGCCGGTGATTCCGATGGCGGTCCGCTCGGCGCCGGGCATCACGTGGGGGCGGAATCCGAGGCTCTGAATTTTTTCGCAGACACCGGCGATATCCTGCGCGGTCGCCTGAGCCCGCATCACAACCAGCACGTTGGAATAATCCTTTAGGGACCAGTGTAACGCGTTGCGCTGCTAGAATTGAATCCTCCGTGAAGGCTCGCCTGGAGCAGTATTTCCGATTTCGAGAACTCGGCACAAACTGGCGCACTGAAATTCTGGCCGGCTGCACCACGTTCGTGACGATGGCTTACATCATTTTCGTGAATCCGGCCATTTTGCATGAGACCGGAATGCCGCTGGCGGCGGTGGTGGCGGCAACGTGCCTGTGCGGGGGATTCGGAAGCGTGTTGATGGGCGTGCTGGCGAATTATCCCATCGCGCTGGCACCCGGGATGGGGCTGAATGCGTATTTCACTTACTCGGTGGTGAAGGGCATGGGCGTGCCATGGGAGACGGCGCTGGGTGCGGTGTTCCTGTCGGGCGTGGCGTTCCTGATTCTGACGGCCGTGGGAGTGCGGCAGATGATTGTGTCGGCGATTCCGCACGAGTTGTACGCGGCGGTGGCGGTGGGCATCGGCTTGTTCATCGCGCTGATCGGGCTGCATAATTCGGGGATTGTCGTCGCCAACAAGGACACGCTGGTGACCATGGGAAACCTGAGAAATCCGGATACGCTGCTGGCGATCACCGGGCTTTTGCTGATCGCCGCGCTGATGGCGTGGAGAGTGCGGGGCGCGATTTTGTTGGGCATTCTGGGAACCACCGCGCTGGGAATTGTTTTCGGACTGGTGCGCTGGCAGCCGCGGAGCTACTCGGTGGGCGATATCTCGGCCACCGCGTTTCATCTCAACATTCGCGGCGCGCTGAGCTATGGGCTGATTGAGATCGTGTTCGTGTTCCTGTTCGTGGATCTGTTCGACAACATCGGCACGCTGGTGGCTGTTGGGAAGCAAGCCAAGCTGTTCGACAAAGCGAATCAGATTCCGCGCATCAACCGCATTCTGTTCGCGGACGCGACCGCGACCGTGGTGGGATCGCTGGCGGGGACGTCGACCGTTACGAGTTACATCGAAAGCGCGGCGGGCGTGGCGGCGGGCGGACGGTCGGGCGTGACGGCGATTACGGCGGGATTGCTGTTTTGCGTGGCGCTGTTCATTGCGCCGGTGGTGGGAGCGATTCCGGGGGCGGCCACGGCTCCGGCGCTGATCGTAGTCGGGTCGCTCATGATCGCGCATGCAGCTGAGATTCCATGGTCCGACCCGGTGGTGTCGGTGCCGGCATTTTTGACCATCGTGACCATTCCCTTGACGTTCAGCATCGCTAACGGTCTGGCGTTCGGCTTTACGGCGTTTGTGATTTTGAAAGTCGCTCGAGGCGAATTCCGGAACGTAAGCTGGCTGGTGTATGTGCTCGCGGCGTTGTTCATCGCGCGGTTCATCTATCTGGGGACGGGTTGACGATGCCGTGGAGCGACGGTTATCTAACCACTGATGACGGCGTGCGGCTGTATTTCCGGACCGTCGGAGACGGTTCGAGATCGGTGGTTTTTCCGAACGGGACTTATCTCGCCGATGATTTCGAGCGGCTCGCCGATGGCCGGAGGCTCATATTCTACGATGTCCGGAATCGGGGCAAATCGGACGCGGTCGGCGACGCCGCGAAGCTGCAACGAGGAATCCATAACGATGTAGATGATCTGGACGCGGTCCGAAGGCATTTCGGAATCGCGAAGCTGGACGTGATCGGACATTCCTACATGGGAGTGATGGTGGCTTTGTATGCGATGAAGTATCCGGGGCATACGAATCGCGTGGTGCAGATTGGGCCGGCAGAACCGGAGCAAGGTAAGGAATATCCCGAGCATCTGAGATGTCATGATGCGGCGCGAGCTCAAGTGCTCGGACGGATCGGGCAGATGATCGAGCAGGGTTCGTCCGGCGATCCAATGGAAACCTGCAAGAAATTCTGGGCGGTTCTGCGCGAGCTGTATGTTGCCGACCCGGCCAATGCGCACCGCGCGGATTGGGGTCGGTGCGATCTTCCCAACGAGTTGAACTTCATGAAATATTGGAGCGAGTACATCGCTCCCTCGCTCCGGAGTCTCAACCTAGCGGACGAAGATTTCGCGAAAGCGCAAGCGCCGGTGCTGACGATCCACGGCCGGAAAGACCGAAGCGCGGCTTATGGCGGCGGAAGGGAATGGGCGCTGCGCTTGCCGAATGCCCGGCTGGTGACGGTGGATGATGCGGGGCACGCGCCTTGGGTTGAGAATCCGGACAAAGTATTTGGCGCGATCGCGACGTTCCTGGATGGCGTCTGGCCGGAAGCGGAAGAGGCCCACTCTCTAGAACCAGCGAAATGACTATGGGCGGATATCGGGACGGCGGTCGAGGTTACCGCTGAAATGAAGCTGCGATCCCAGGTCGACAGCCGCGAAACCGCCGTCGACGATTACAGTAAATGAGCGCGGTTCTCCGGTTGGCGAAGAAGCGCGGCCGGTGAAACTCGCCCAGCCTTGAGTCACTTGAAGGACGCCGAGCTCCTGGCTCTCGATCACGCCGTGCGAGCTTGGATCTTCCAGGCGGAAGGAGCCGCGCGCGGCCGGCGAATCCGCATCCTGGCGGATATCGAGGTGAATTCGAGCGTGCGAGGGCTCCAGCCGCGCGTTCAACGAGATTCGTCTCGCGGCTCCCGCGCTCATGGAACGGCTGGGCATGTGCGCCGAGCGCAGCAGCGTCGTGCCTGCACGTTCCCCCGTAGTCTTGCCATCGCGAAGAGCCAGGCGGCCGTTCACGAGCACGTAGCGAATACCTTCCGAAGGCCGGCTTGGATCCTCATAGGTCGCGCGATCGATGATCGTGGCGGGGTCGAAAATCGTGATGTCGGCCGCCATGCCGGGCGCGAGGAAGCCGCGGTCGACGACGCCGATGGTGGAGGCGGGAAGGCCCGACATTTTGCGCACAGCGTCTTCCCAGGTGAGCGCCTTGGTCTCGCGCACGTAGTGGCCAAGAACGCGAGGAAACGTGCCGAAGTAGCGCGGATGAGAAGGTAATGAGTCGGTTGCGCCGCAGTCGCAGGCGATGGCGGCAACCGGGTTCTGCAGGATTTTAACCAGATCGTCCTCGCTGCCGAAGCGCAGAATCACGGACTGCTCTCCCATCTGCAGAGTTTTGATCACGGCCTCGCCCCCGGATGTGTGAAGCTGCTCCATTACGGCCGTGAGTTCTTGTTTCGTGCCTGCCAGGTAGACTCCGGCAGGGCCATTGAAACGAGCCTGGATGGCTTGCTCGATTTCGCGCACGATCCGGGGGTGAAGTTCGGGATTGTCAAACCGGGCCAGCATCTGGGCTCGCCCACCCTCCTGCGCCCAGCCGGGCACGATTAGCGCGCTGAGAGAAGTTTGGCCCGCCAGGTAAGGGTACACGTCGGCAGCGGTGTAATGACCACGTGCGGTGGCTTGCCGCATCTGGTCGATGATGGTGGCCGCGCTGCCTTGCTCGTGGCCCTGCACCTTCATGTGCGTGATGACCGGCAGCAGGCCGCTTTTCTCGCCGATTTCGATCGTTTCCGTCATGCCGGCGAGCGAGCTGTAGTTGCTTTCGGGAGTGACGCGATCATGATTCGGAAAATTCGTCCGCCACGGCGCCGCAGGTTCCAGGATGCGGATCACCTCATCGGTGCGCGCGTAGTAGGCAGGCTTATAATCCAGGCCGGACGAGACGCCCCATGCGCCGCGCTCGAGATTGCGCGTGATCGTCTGGCGCATCTGCTGGATGTCGGCGTCGGATGGCCGGTGGTCGGAGGCGCCCATCACGGTGGCCCAAACGCTGTTGAAGCCGACATAGGCGCCGATATTCACGGCGAGTCCACCGGCGCTGTCGCGCGAGAGCTGCTCTGCGATATCGGTGCTGCCACTGCCATCGGGGTTCAGGATTTCGGTAGTGACACCCTGCGTCAGCATGTTCACGGCAGCCGGCAGGGCGCTGGGGACGGCGTGACTGTGGATATTGATGAAGCCGGGCGCCACGAACAGGCCTTGGACATTGAGCTCGACCGGGGCGGTGGCTGCGGAGAGGTCGCCAATCCTGGCGATGTGGCCGTCAGCGATTCCTACGTCGCCTGGGTAGCGCTTCAGTCCGGAGCCGTCCAGGATGGTTCCGTGCCGAAGAATGATGTCGAAGGACTGACGCTGCGCATGGGCGTCCCCAGTCCACAGCAGCAGGAGCAAGAGCCAGAGGCGGTTCATTGAGTGGCCGGGCTCTCTGACAGTTTTTGGATGGCGTCCTTCAAAATGGGGAAGGCCCGGGGCGTATCGCTCAGCTCGATGCTGCGGGAATACGCCTGGCGAGCTTCGGCGCGGTGGCCGGCGGCCTGATAGGCGCGCGCCAGCAGCGTCTCAGATCCGGCGGACTTGGGATACTTTTCAGCCACCAGCTTGGCGATTGCGAGAGCGTCGGCGGATTTGCCGGCCGCCAGCAGATGACTCGTCAGGCGGGATAGCTCGCTCTCTCCGGCATCGTAGGTGGTATTGGCCGCGGATTGGAACGATCGAATCTGTTCCAGCGTGGCTGCGAGACCGGAGGTTTGGTAGGTCTTGTACAAAACGGGAGACGCCGGCTGCTTGGGGAGCTCTGGATCATGACCGTCGAGAATCGCGCGGACGCCTTTCGCCATGGCGTCGACCGGAGCGCCGCCGGTGTTGTTCAGCAGCACGATCAGCCGCTGCGGCTCCAGGTCGCGCGAGATCAAGGTATTGAAGCCGTTGATGCCGCCGTCGTGCTCGACCGTCGTTACCGCGCCCTTCCGGATGAACCAGCCATATCCGTAGTCCGACAATCCAGGCGTGAACATCTTATTCTTGCTGGCGCTGGAAAGAATCTTGTCGCTGTACAGGGCGCGGTCCCAGCGGAATAGGTCCTCGGCGGTGGAGTAGAGCGAGCCGGCCGAGAAAGGCAGCGACATGTCGATATAAGAAGCGTTGCGATACCCGTCGAGGGTCGAATCGTAGCCCCAGGCGCGCTTGGTCAACAGCGGGGCCGTGGAATCGTAGCCGGTGTCGTGCATGCCCGCGGGATCGAAGATGCGTTGACGCAGCAGGCGCTCGTAAGGCTGGCCGGTGATTTTTTCGAGGATGACGCCGAGCAGGAAATATGCGGAGTTGCTGTAGCTGAACTTCGTGCCTGGATCGAACAGAAGGTCACGTTTGGAGAAGAATGCGACGAAATCGGCGGGCTTGGACGGTTCGCGCGACTTGGCGCCGAATTCGGGAAGCTCGGTGTAACCGGGAATGCCTGAGGTGTGGTTCAGCAGCTCATGGATGGTTACCTCGTCGGCCGCGGGTTTAGGGTAATCGGGCAGATAACGGCTGATCGGAGCCGTGAGGTCGATCTTGCCCTGCTCGGCGAGTTGCAGGATGAGCGTCGCAGTGAACTGCTTGGTAATGGAGCCAAGCCGGAACTTGGTGTCCGGCGTATTCGGAACGTTCCACTCCATGTTGGCCAGGCCGTAGCCCTTCTTGAAGATCACTTGGCCGTGGTCGGCTACCAGAGCGGCGCCGTTGAAGAGTGCGAAGCCGTTATAGCGCGCCAGGAGATCGTCGATTTGGGAGGCCTTGTCGGCGGCCGAGGCCGAACAGAGGACAATGATGGGGAGCAGAACTCGTAGGGGAGTGAGAATTTTCAAGCTACCTCTCAGATGGGGGTATTGTACACCGATGTTAGCGTTCGCCGACGGATTGCACGGTTGAGGGGGCCGGTGCGTCTTGCTGTGCAATGAGACAAAGCATCGTGGTAATTGCGATTTGCGCGGCAGGCGTCGCGCTGTGGGCGCAACGGGAGCGCGCCGTCGAGCATCCCGCGTATGAGATTCGAGCCGTTTTTCCGCGCGAGACCGCGCCTGCGATGTACCAGCAGGTGGACCCGCGCGAGTTGCAGGCCCTGGCTGATCAAGGCTGGGAACTGGTCGGCGTGGTGCCGTACATCTACAAGAACGAGGAGCGCGGAACGCCCGCGATGGCGCCGCGGCCGATGGCGACGCAGACTTATCCGGCGTTTTATTTCAAGCGGCTGCGGGCGATGCGCTGATCAGTCGGATTGGAAGAAATCGATCTCGACGCCGGTGAGCACCGGCAGATCGCCCAATTTGCTCTCTGGCCGCAGGTTGCTGTATTATAAAGTTTTGCGGTTCCAGCTTAAGGGATATCCTTGCTCGGGCCTGCCTGATTAGCCCACACATTTTCGAAAACCAAGGAAAGACAGCTATGTACGCAGTGATTGAAGCCGGAGGGAAACAATTGAAGGTCGCGCCCGGCGATGTGGTTCAGGTCGAGACGCTCACGGGCGACGTGGGCGCGGAAGTGGAGCTTGGCCGGGTTTTGGCGGTGATGAACGATTCTAACGAGCTGGTTACCGGCGAGGCTGCCGGCAAGGCGCGTGTCAAAGGAACCATCGTGAGTCACGGCCGCGGCGATAAGGTGATCGTGTTCAAGTTCAAGCGCAAGAAACAGTACAAGCGGACCATCGGCCACCGGCAAAACTACACGGAAGTGACCGTGAACGAGATTCTGGCATAGGTGCAATATGGCGCATAAAAAAGGTCTGGGCAGTTCCAAGAACGGGCGCGATTCCAACGCGCAGCGGCTGGGCGTGAAAGCGTTCGGCGGCGAGCTGGTGCCGGGAGGTTCCATTCTGGTGCGGCAGCGCGGCACGATCTTCAAGGCCGGTGACAACGTCGGGCGCGGCAAGGACGATACGCTGTTCGCCAAGGTTTCGGGGATCGTGGTGTTTCGCGACCGCGGCCGGACGGGAAAATTCATCAGCATCGAACCGGCCAGCTAAGCGGTTCGATTTTAGCCTCTCGTTTTCTTCGGGACGCGGTCCCGAATCCTGATTAACAGCCTTGATGTTCATAGACGAAGTCAGAATCCGCGTGAAGGCGGGTGACGGCGGCAACGGTTGTCTTGCGTTCCGGCGCGAGAAATATGTGCCGCGCGGGGGCCCCAGCGGCGGCGACGGCGGGCGCGGCGGCGACATAGTGATGGCCGCAAGCGAGCACCACAACACGCTGCTGCACTTCCGCTACAATCCCGAGCACACCGCCCAGCGAGGCCGGCACGGTGAAGGCAGCAATCGAACCGGGCGCGACGGGACGTCGATCGATCTGCCGGTGCCGGTGGGAACCATCGTGTATGACGCTGACTCGGGCGAGCTGCTGCACGATTTTACGCAAGCGGGCGACCGGTTCACCGTCGCGCAGGGAGGCCGTGGAGGACGAGGCAACCAGCACTTCGCCACCTCCACGCATCAGGCGCCCACCGAGCATGAGCCTGGAAAGCCGGGCGAAGAACGGCATTTGCGCCTGGAGCTGAAGCTGCTGGCCGATGTGGGGCTGGTGGGATTTCCGAATGCGGGCAAGTCCACTTTGATCTCGCGCATTTCGGCGGCGCGGCCCAAGATCGCCGATTATCCTTTTACTACGCTCGAGCCCAATTTGGGTGTTGTGAGCGTGGGCGATTTCAGTTTCGTGGTGGCGGATATTCCGGGGTTGATCGAAGGAGCGCACTTAGGACACGGGCTGGGAGTGCAGTTCCTGCGTCATATTGAGCGCACGCGGCTGCTGGTGCACCTGGTGGATGTGTCGGATGCGAGCGGGCGCGAGCCGGCCGAGGATTTTCGCATCGTGCTGGAGGAACTGGCGAGCTTCAGCCCGGCTTTGACGGCCAAGCCGATGTTCGTAGTGGCGTCCAAGATGGATGCGGCGCAGGACGCGGCTCGGGTGGCTGCGCTGCGCGCGGTGGCGGCTGGACTGGGACTTCCGTACTACGAAATTTCCAGCGTGACGGGACAGGGCATCGAGGAGCTTAAGTACAATATGGCTCAAATTCTGCTCCAGCCCGTCGATGAGAGAGTCAAGCCAGAGAAGCAAGACAAATAGAGTCCAGTCGACGGGAGGTTCCTTCGACGGAGGTTCCCATGTTAGGGTTCACAACAGCCCTCAAAGGGCTGGCAAACTCGGAAGCGCAGTTCAATCAAGCGGCGCAGCAGATCGCGAAAGCGCCGGTCGCGGCGGCTGCTGGGCAGGATACCGTGGATTTGAGTACCGCCGCGGTGGCAATGCTGCAAGCCAAGAACAACTTTGACGCGAACACGAAGGTGATCAAGGTTAGCGATGAAATGCAGCAGTATTTGCTCAACGCAATCGGATAGAACGCCTGGCGAGCGGCGGCTACTTCACTAGCGCGCTGGAGGTCTGGGCGAAGTTGAGCAGCAGCGAGGGGAAGATTCCCAGGATCAGGGTGCCGAGCGCGGTGGCCCAGAGCGTGGTGCGGATGCCTGCGCTTAACGGCTGCACTGAAACGGTGGCCGGGCCAGGCTCCTCCATGTACATCACCACCAGGACGCGCAGGTAGTAATACGCCGCGACGGCGCTGTTCAGCAGGCCGAGCACGGCGAGCCAGACCAGGTTGGCATCGAGTGCGGCTTTGAAGATGTAGAATTTCCCGAAAAAGCCGCCGGTCAAGGGGACGCCGATCAGCGATAGCAGGAAGATGGCGAAGAGACCGGCCGTGACCGGCTGTTTCCAGCCCAGGCCCGCGAGATCTTCGATGTTGACGTATTTCTCGCCTTGCCGCGAGAAATGCGTGACCACGGCGAACGCACCGATGTTCATCAAGGCATAGGCGGCCAAGTAGAACATCGCGGCCGCGATTCCGATCTGGTTGTGCGCCGCGATGGCCACCATCACGTAGCCGGCGTGCGCGATGGAGCTGTAGGCCAGCATGCGCTTGATGTTGGACTGCGTGAGTGCCGCGAAATTTCCGATGATCATGGTCAGCAGCGCCGAGGACCAGACGAACGGCTCCCAGCGGTTCGCGATCGGAAGAAAGGCCGTCATGAAGACGCGCAGGAATACCGCGAAGGCGGCGGCTTTCGGGCCGGCGGACATGAACAGCGTCACTGGGGCGGGCGCGCCCTGATACACGTCGGGCGCCCAAATCTGGAACGGCGCGGCGGAAACTTTGAAGGCGAAGCCGACGAACATGAGCGCCGCGGCCGTGCTGGCCAGGACGACGTTGCTCTCGGTGCCGGGCGTCAGCATGTAGTTGCGGATGTCGGCCAGGTTAGTACTGCCGGTGGTCCCGTAGATAAAGGCGATGCCGTAAAGCAAGAACGCTGTGGCGAACGATCCCAGCAGGAAATATTTCAGCGCGGCTTCGTTGTTGCGCTTATCGTCGCGCAGGTAGCCGGCCAGGACGTAAGTGGCGATGGAGGAAATCTCCAGGCCGATGAAGATCATGATCAGCTCGTTGGCGGCCGCCATGATGCACTGGCCGGTTACGGAAAACAGCAGCAGGGCGTAGTATTCGGCGGAGGCGGCGTGTTCGATGCGCAGATATTGGGACGCCGCCAGCACGCTCAGGAGGCCGACGGCGATGACCAAGACGCGGAAGAAGGTGGCGAAGCCGTCCACGATCAGCATATTGGAGAACGACATGCCGGGGATGCTGTTGGCGTGAATGGCGGCGGCTAAGGCTGCCAGGAAGGCGACCACGGAGATGCTGGTGAACGCGGTTCGCTTGTTTTCGCCCAGGATCGGCTCAACCACCATGATCAGCGTGCCGGCCACGACCATGATGATTTCGGGCAGGAGGCGGAGGTAATCGACGCCCACGGGAACGTAGCTAGCGAGCATTGGCGAGCTCCTTCCCGGCGAGTGCGCGCGGTGGCGACGAATTGCGCACGTGTACGTCGCGCCCGGCATCGATGGGGCCGAGGATCAGGGCAGTGGAAGCGGAAATCGACGGAATGAAACTTTGCGTGAAGGTGCCCATCCAGAGCATCAGCGCGATCAAAGGCACGATGATGGCGTATTCGCGGAAGTTCAGGTCCGGCATGTGGTGCGTCAGGTCCTCGGAAGCGCGGCCGAAGAAGACGCGCTGGTAGAGCCACAGCATGTAGCACGCCGAAAGAATCACACCCAGGGCGGCGAACACGCTCCAGCGGAAGTAAACCATGGCCGCGCCTTGCAGCACCAGGTATTCGCCGATGAAATTGTTCAGCATCGGCAGGCCGATGCTGGCGAGCATGGTGATCATGAAAACCGTGGAGAGGCGTGGAGCGGGTGTCGCGACGCCGCCGTAGTCCGCGATCTCCAGCGAATGCCGGCGATCATAGAGGAAGCCGACCAGAATGAATAGCGCGCCGGTCGAGATGCCGTGGTTGAGCATCTGATACACTGCGCCGTCGAAACCCTGCTGCGTGAAAGTGAAGATTCCGAGCACCACGAAGCCAAGGTGGCTGACCGAGGAATACGCCACCAGCTTTTTCATGTTGGGTTGGACCATCGCCACCAGCGCGCCGTAGACGATGCCGATGATGGCCAGCGTCACGATCCATCCCGAACAGATTTTCGCGGCGTTGGGGAACATCGGCACGCAGTAGCGCAGCAGACCATAGGTGCCCATTTTCAGCATGACGGAAGCCAGCATCACGGAGCCGGCGGTGGGAGCTTCCACGTGCGCGTCCGGCAGCCAGGTGTGCAGCGGGAACAGGGGAACTTTGATGGCGAAGGCGACAAAGAATGCCAGGAACAGGAACAACTGCTCCTGAGAGCTGAGCGCGATGGATCCGTTCTGCAAGCCGGCCAGGATCCGCGTGTAGTCGAAGGTGCCGGAGGCGTTGTAGAGATAGATGATCGCCACCAGCATCAGCATCGATCCCACCATCGTGTACAGGAAAAACTTGACGGCGGAATAAATGCGGCGCTCGTGTCCCCAGACTCCGATCAGGAAATACATGGGCACCAGCGATACTTCCCAGAAGACAAAGAACAGGAACAAGTCGACCGCACAAAAAACGCCTACCAGGCCGAATTCCAGCAATAGCATAAAGGCAAAGAATTGTTTTATGTGCTTATCGATGGAGCGCCAGGAGACCAGTATGCAGATGGGTGTGAGCAAAGTGGTGAGGATCACCAGCCACAAGCTGATGCCGTCGATGGCGACGTGATAGCGGATGGCGGGCGAGTCGATCCAGGGAACGTTAGTCTCGACGACGAACTTACCAGGGTTTTGGAACCAGTACGGGCCGATCAATCCTAGCGAAACAATGAAAATGGCCGTGGAAGCGACCAGGCTGAAGCGGCGGATCAAGCCAGGATTGTCTTTGGGCAAGGCCAGACTGATCAAGAAAGCGATCAGCGGAAGGAAGATGACGGCGTCCAGCAGCGTCATCGCGCCGCTCCTGCCAGCCCGATGGCGAGCAGCACCAACACCGATCCGAGCACAATCCAGGCCGCGTAACTGCGGATGTTTCCGGATTGAAGCAGCCGCAGAATTCCGCCGATGCCGCGTGAGCGCCGGCCGACGCCATTTACCATGCCGTCGATCAAACCGGCGTCGACGCCTTTCCAGAGAATCAAGCGCGAGCCTTTCACCACCGGCTGCACCACTGCGGCGTCATAGACTTCATCGACGAAGTATTTGTTGTAGACCAGGCGATACAGGCCGCCGACGGACTTGGCAAACGAATCGGCGAGACCGGGTTTCGCGACGTAGAAGATGTATGCGATCGCGATGCCGATCAGGCCGACCCCGGCCGAGAGCCACGCCAAAGTCTGATTCTCGGCTTTTTCGGCGAACATTGGTTCCAGCAAATGTGGGACGTTGATGAATCCGCCACCGAGCGAGAGGACGCGCCAGCAGCATGAGCGGGCCAGTCATGACGAGCGGCGATTCGTGCGGATGCGCGTGGCCCCGGTATTCGCCAGTGAAGGCCAGGAACCAGGCGCGAAATACATAAAACGCGGTCATGCCCGCGGTCAGCACGCCGATCCAATACATCCAGGGAGCGCGTTCGTAGGCGGCCACCAGGATCGCGTCCTTGCTGAAGAAGCCCGAAGTGAATGGAACTCCTGAGATGGCGACGGAGGCGCACAGCAGCGTGAGGGCGGTGATCCGCATGTGTTTGAACAGGCCGCCCATCTGCCGCAGGTCCTGTTCGCCGTGCAGCCCGTGGATCACCGCGCCCGCGCCGAGGAACAACAGGGCTTTGAAGAAGGCGTGCGTCATCAAATGAAAGATGCCGGCCGAGAATGCGCCCACGCCCACGCCGAGGAACATGTAGCCGAGCTGCGAAACGGTGGAGTAGGCGAAAACCTTCTTGATGTCAGTCTGGGCCAGGCCGATGGTGGCGGCGAAGAAGGCGGTAGCCAAGCCGATGACCGCCACCGTATCCATCGCGATGGGGGCGTGCGTGAACAGCGCCGCGGAGCGCGCGGTCATATAAACGCCAGCGGTCACCATGGTGGCGGCGTGGATCAGCGCGGAAACCGGAGTGGGGCCGGCCATCGCATCGGGCAGCCAGACATAAAGAGGAATCTGCGCGGATTTACCAGTGGCGCCAACCAGCAGCAGCAGGCAGATCGCGGTGAGAATGCCGGCGCTGGCTTCGTTGGGCATGCCCTTGGCGGAGTCGAATACGCGCGTGAAGTCGAGCGAACCGAATTGTCGATAGATCAAAAATACTGCCAGCGAAAAGCCAAAGTCGCCGATGCGGTTTACGATGAACGCCTTGTTGCCGGCATTGGTGGCGTACTGCTCCAGCAGGAAAAATCCGATCAGCAGGTAGCTGCACAGGCCCACGCCTTCCCATCCGACAAACAGCAGCAGGAAATTCTGCGCCAGCACCAGGACCAGCATGAAGAACATGAACAGGTTCAGGTAAGAGAAGAAGCGGTAGTAGCCCGGATCGTCGGACATGTAGCCGACCGAGTAAATATGGATCAGCAGGCCGACTCCGGTGACCACCATCAACATGACCGCGGTGAGACGGTCCACCGCGAAGTCAACGTTAATGCTCAGCGAGCCGCTTTGAATCCAGGTGAAGTAGTGCTCGACGTACTTGGTTTCGAGCGGGTTCAATTTCAGCAGTACCGTGACGGCCCAGGCAAAGGAAAGGGCCACCGAGCCAACGGCGATCAGATTGATCAGCGGCTTGGCCATTCGCCGGCCGAAGAGACCGTTGATCAGGAAGCCGGCGAAAGGGAGGATCGGGATCAACCAGAGGTTCATTTATTGGGCACCGTGGCGCGATGGCATGTCAGTATTTCATGGAGCTGATTTCGTCGATCATGAGCGTGTCGCGGTTCTTGAAAACCGTCAGAATGATCGCCAAGCCGACGGCCGCTTCCGCCGCTGCCACCACCATGACGAAAAAGCTGAAGATGTGTCCGTCCACTTGTTTTAGCGTGTAGGAAAAGGCGATGAAGCTCAAGTTGACGGCGTTGAGCATCAGCTCGATGGACATGAAGACGGTGATGATGTTGCGGCGATAAATGAATCCCGCGACGCCGAGTCCGAAGAGAATCGCGCTCAGAATCAGATACCAGCTCAGAGGGACGGCATTTTGCACGGCCTAAATCTCCTTCCTTGCGAGCACGATCGCGCCGACGATAGCGATCAGGATGAGAACCGAGGTGACTTCAAAGGGCAGCAGGTACACGGTGAACAACTTTCTGCCGATCTCCAACGCCGTGCCGCCTTGAAAAGTTCCGAACACGACGCCTTCGGTCTTAGGCAGCATGGATTGAATGATGAAGCTGATCAATCCGAGGAACGCCGCGAGCAAAACGATACCGAAATACCTGACGATGCCCGATAGCCGGGGAGCGGCAGTCTCGGCGCCGGCGTTGAGCAGCATGATGACAAAGACGAACAGCACCATGATGGCGCCCGCGTAGACGATAATCTGCGCCATGGCGATGAATTCTCCGCCCAGCTGCAAATACAGAATCGCAAGGGACCCCATGACGCCAACCAGCGAAAGGGCGCTCGCGATAGGATGTGTCTGGGCCACCAGGTTGATCGCGCAGAATACCGCGATGCCGGCGAAGAGAAAGAAAATGAGCGCAGTCATATTTATTTCGACCCCAGGGCCACGAAAAACCCGGTGATCAGCAGGTTCAGCATGGCGAGCGGAAACAAGAAGGTCCAGGCGAAGCGCATGAGCTGGTCGTAACGGAAGCGAGGCGACGTGCCGCGCACCCAAATGAACACGAATAACAAGATTCCAATTTTGGCGCAGAACCAGAACAGCGCCATCAGGATGGTTTTGAGAACGGGCACCAGAATGGAGGCGCCGAACAGCGCGGCCAGGCCAAGAAACACGAGCCCGGCGGCGGGTAATGTGAATTTATCTTTGCGCCGCGCCGGATGCAATCCGTGATAGACGGCGATCAGGCCGCTGAGTGCGAAAATGGCGATGGGAATTGCGTCCGAGTACGGTTCCGGAAAAGGCGGCAGCCATCCGCCCAAGAAGAGTAGCGTCGCCACCGCGGTGACCGTCACCATGTTGGCGTATTCGGCCATAAAAAACGCGGCAAACTTCATGCTGCTGTACTCGGTATGGAAGCCGGCCACCAGTTCGTTCTCAGCTTCCGGCAGATCGAAGGGGACGCGATTGGTTTCGGCGAAACCGGCGATCACGAAGACGATGAAGCCCAGGATCTCGGGGATGGCATTCCAGCGCGGAATGAATCCGAACCAGTAGCCGTTCTGGTAATCGACCATCTCACGAAAGCTAAGCGTATTGGCGAGCAGCAGCGGAGCGGCCACGGCCAGGGCCAGCGGCAGCTCGTAACTGATCATCTGGGCGGAGCTGCGCAAGCCGCCGAGCAGCGAGTATTTGTTATTCGAAGCCCAACCGCCCAACGCCACGCCATATACGCCAATGGAGGAAACCGCCAGCACGAAAAGAATGCCGATGCGGAGATCGGTGAGCTGCATCCAGGTGGTGACCGGGCCCACCGTGATCTGGGGGCCGAACGGAATCACGGAAATGGAAATGAGCGCAAGCGTGACTGCCAGCCAAGGCGCCATCAAATAGAACAGCTTGTTGACATGCGATGGAATCACGCCTTCCTTGGTAATCAGCTTCACGACGTCGGCCAGCGGCTGGAGCAGACCATGCGGTCCCACGCGGTAAGGACCCACGCGAAGCTGGATGTGCGCGATCACTTTGCGCTCGATCCATTGCAAATACGCGAGCGCGGTAAGAAGCACGAAGGCGATCAGCGCCGCCTTAATCAGGCTGAGTATTAAAAAGTTCATGAGTGAACTTACGGCTGCTTTTCGGAATACAAACCGCCCGGCGATTCCAGGACGGAGTTAAGCGTTTTGGAATAACGTCCCAATGAACCTGACGTGAACAGACTGTCGCGAGCAGATTGAATTAGTTCCGGCCGCGCGCTGACCGGCACGCGTCCGTTTACCGGCTTGGTTTGGGCTGCTCCTCCCGAGACGATGCTAGGCAAAGGAATATTATAGCCGTGCACGCCGGTCCGAATCTGTTCGAAAACTTTGTCGGCGGACCAGATGCCGGCGTCGATTCCCATTTCTTTTCCCACCAGGCCGATGATTTCGAGGTCGGGCTTGGTTCCCACAATCTGGAGGCCCGCCTTCAGGCGCTGCACTTCGCCACACACATTGGTGACGGTTCCAGTCTTTTCGTACGCGGAGGCGGCGGGAAAGACCACGTCGGCGCGCTGCGCGGTTTCGGTGAGGAACAGCTCGTTGACAACAACAAAAGCGCCGCTGGCTGCGAGTTGAGCGTTCTTCAATGGATTGGCGCCGACAATCCAGAGCGCGTCCAGATCGGGCGCTGCCAGGATTTCGTCGTAGGCCAGGCCCAGTTCCGCGGCCGGTTGATAGCCTGGACCGTGATTGGGCGCCAGGCCCATGTCGGAGGCTCCGCGCGAATTCGAATAATCCACCAGGCAGACGTAGCGCACCGGAATGCCCAGCGAGGAACCGAACGCGACCAGCTTGCGCACGGCCTCGCCCTTGATGACGTCGCCAAACAGGATCACCAGCTCCGGTTCGGTTTTTAGCAGATCGCGGAGCGATTCCAGATCGGCGAACTCGTGGCCCGGTACGGTGATCAAGCTGCGCACCGCGGTTTGCTGTTCGCGGACAGGCCCGGGCGTAACGGTGTAGATATGCGCGCCGTGATGCCGGTAATTGGCGCGGATCTGGAAATGCAAGAAGGGGTGCTGCTGGGCAAGGTCGGCGCCGATGACCAGAATGGCCTTGCGTTCGTATAGATCGGCGCTCGAGGCGAGCGCATCCGCCTGGCCGCTGAGCGCGTCCAACAAAGCGGCCACGTCTCCGGTGCGATGATGATCGATATTGCTGGTGCCGAGCACTTCGCGAGCGAAGCTCTGCAAGTAGTAATTCTCTTCGTTGCTGGTGTGGTTCGATCCGATCACCGCGAATTTGCCGCCCCGCGATTGCACGTCCTTGAATCTCGCCGCGACCAGGGCCAGGGCTTCAGACCATGCGGCCGGCTCCAGTTTGCCGTTCTTTTTGATGAGCGGCGTCTGCAAGCGCTCGGGGCTGTGCACGAAATCGAATGCGTAGCGGCCCTTGACGCACAGAAACTCGCCGTTGATGCCGGAGTGGTCGCGATTGTTGCCGCGAATGATCTGATTGTTGCGGACGCCCAGTGTCGTTTTGCAGCCGTCGGCGCAATGCGTACAGATGGTGCCGACATGCTTCATTTCCCAGGGCCGGGTCTTGTAGCGATACATCCCGCTGGTGAGCGCGCCCACCGGGCAGATATCGATGCACATGCCGCACTCGTCGCAGTTCAGATGATCGAAATGATTGGGAGCGATCTCGGAAATCGAGCCGCGATTGATGACACCCAGCGCCTTCACGCCCATACCCTCGTCGCAGATGCGTACGCAGCGATAGCACAGGATGCAGCGCGGTTTGTCGTAGAAGACCACCGGCGACCACTGCTGCTCGTCGACGTGCTGCTTCTGCTCCAAGAATCGGCTCTCGCCCATGCCATAGCGGAAGGTCATGTCCTGCAGCTCGCACTCGCCGCCCTTGTCGCACACCGGGCAATCCAGCGGATGATTGGTGAGCAGAAACTCCACCATGCCCTTGCGCGCCTGGTGTACCTGCGGCGTGTCGGTGTGAACTATCATGCCCTCGGCCACCGGCGTGGTGCAGCCGACCTGGAGCTTGGGTGTTTTCTCGATTTCGACCAGACACATGCGGCAAGCGGCTTGCAACGTCAGGCCGTCGTAGTAGCAGAAGGATGGAATCTCGATGCCCACCTGCTTGGCCGCATTGATGACCAGTGTGCCAGGAGCGGCTTTTACCGGCTTGCCGTCGATTGTCAGGTTGATCAATTCGCTCATGGTGTTTTTAGCGTGGAACAAACCTCATGCCGGCGCCAGTTCTGCCGCATGCTGGTAGGGGCATGGGTTGCCGTTCAGGTGCGCCTCGAAATCCTCGGGGAATTTCTCGACGATCGAGATGGTCGGCATCGCGGCCGCATCGCCGAGCGCGCAGTACGTGCGGCCCAGCATGTTTTTGGATAGCTCGCCGATTAGAGCGATGTCGCTCTTCTGGCCCATTCCGGAGTGGAAGCGATCCAGCATCTTCTTGAGCCAGGTGGTGCCCTCGCGGCAGGGGATGCACCAGCCACAGCTTTCGTGCGCGTAGAATTTCATGATGCGCAGCGCGAACTTCACCATGCAGGTGTCTTCATCCAGAATGACCGTGCCGCCCGAGCCCAGCATGCTCTTGATCTTGGCCAGCGTGTCGAAATCCATGGGGATGTCGCACTCTTCGGCTTTGAGAATCGGGCACGAGGAGCCGCCCGGAACCACCGCCTTCAATTTCTTGCCATGGCGCATGCCGCCGCCCACTTCATAGATCATGCGCAGCAGGTTGAATCCGACGGGCAGCTCGTAAACGCCGGGCTTGTTGATGTGTCCGGAAAGGCAGATCATGCGCGTGCCGCCGTTTTTGGGCGTTCCCAACGCGGCGAACGCGGCGCCGCCATCGCGGATAATCGCGGGAACCGCGGAGAGCGTTTCGACGTTGTTGATCAGCGTGGGCGACTGCCATGCACCCACCACCGCCGGGAACGGAGGCTTCATTCGCGGGATGCCGCGCTTGCCTTCGATGGAATCGAGCAGCGCCGTTTCTTCTCCGCACTCGTAGGCCCCGGCGCCGGTGTGCGTGTAAATATCGAAATCGAAGCCAGTGCCTTGAATGTTTTTCCCCAGATAACCGCGGTCGTAGGCCTCGCCGATAGCGCGGTCCATGTGTTCGATCAGATAACGATACTCGCCGCGTATATAGATGTAGCCTTTGTGCGCGTCCACCGCGCGGCCGGCGATGAGGATGCCCTCGATCAACTGGTGCGGGTCGTTCTCCATGAGCAGGCGGTCCTTGCAGGTACCGGGCTCGCTCTCGTCGGCATTGATGATGACGTATTTCGGCTTAGGCGAAGTGCGCGGGACGAAGCTCCACTTCATCCCCGCCGGAAAGCCCGCGCCTCCCCGGCCACGCAGCGCCGAGACCTTCACTTCTTCGATGATCTGTTCCGGCGACATCTCCATGGCTTTGAAGAAGGCCTTGAAGCCGTCGGTGGCGAGATAGGCGTCGAGCGAGGAGGAATTGGGAAGTCCGAAGCGCTTGGTTACAACCTTGACTTCGAGCGGGCTGGGTTCGTTGTAGAGCATCGTCTAGTGGTCGTAGCTTTCGAAGGCGGCGATCATTCGCGCCTCGAAGTCCCGGAGCAGTTTACTCACGGTCTCGACAAAGCTCTCGCCGGGCTTGGCGAACCGCGGCTCGATGGACTCGCACAAGCGCTGTTCAAATTCGATCAAGTCTTTCTTGGTAATGGGGCGGTCGTCATTCACAGTCAAGAGGCCCTCCTTAATTCCGCGAGCAGCGCGTCCAGCTTCTCCGGCGTCACGAAATGATGAAAATCGTAGTCGATCTGGATGGCTGGCGCCCACGAGCAGGCGCCGATACACTCCACTTCTTCCAACGAGAACTGGCCGTCCGGGGTTACTTCTTTGTTTCCGATAACCAAGCTTTTCGAGGCGTGCTCATACAACTCTTCGCCGCCACGCAACAGGCAACTTATATTGGTACAAACCTGCACGTGATGCCGGCCCAGCGGCTTGCGGTGCAGCATGGAGTAATAGCCGACCACCTCGTCTACCTGCAGCGCGTCGACCTTGCAGCGCCGCGCCACTTCCTCGATCAATTCATTCGAAATGTGGCCGACCTCGTCCTGCGCGTAGAGCAGCATCGGCACCACCGCCGAGCGCGTGCGTCCGGGCGGATAGCTTTCCAGGAGCTTCGCAAATCTCGCTTCCAGATCTGGAGAGAAAGTCATTATCGATCGGTGTCTCCCAGTACAAAGTCCATGCTGCCGAGCGACGCAATGGAGTCGGCCAGCAGCCGGCCTTCCAGCAGCGCGGGCAGAGCTTGCAGATTGCCGAAGCTCGGCGTGCGCATGTAGACGCGGTACGGTTTGGAGGTGCCGTTGCTGACCACGTAGTAGCCGATCTCGCCGCGCGGCGATTCCACTGCCTGGTAAACTTCGCCGGCCGGCACACGGAACCCCTCGGTCACGATCTTGAAATGATAGATCAGCGCTTCCATCTGGGTTTTCATCTTCTCGCGCTCCGGCAGCACGATCTTGGGCGCGTCGGCCTGCCAGGCGCCTTCCGGCATGCCTTCGAGCGCCTGCTTGATGATGCGCGCGCTCTGGCGCATTTCGCCTAATCGGACACGGTACCGCGCGTATACGTCATTCTCGGTGCGCGTACAAATGTCGAAATCGAATTTTTCGTAGCTGGAGTAGGGCTCACTTTTGCGGATGTCCCAAGCCACGCCGGCCGCACGAATCATGGGGCCGGTGACGCCCAGGTCCAGCAGATCCTCGAGCGGGCAGAAGCCGACTCCCTGGGTGCGCCGCCTCCAAATAGGATTGGCGTCTAGCAGTTCTTCGTACTCGTCCACTTTGCTCGGAAAGGCATTGATGAACTTTCCGACGCGATCCTGCCATCCGCGCGGCGGTTCCAGCGCCAGCCCTCCGATGCGGATGTAGCTGGTCATCATGCGCTGGCCTGAGAACATCTCGAAGATGCGCAGGATGTCTTCGCGTTCGCGGAAACAATAAAAGAAAACCGTCATGGCGCCGATGTCGAGCGCGTGCGTTCCCAGCCAGACCAGGTGGCTGTTCAGACGCGAGAGCTCAGCCAGCATCACGCGCATCCATTGCGCTTTGGGCGGAATTTCGATGTCGCCAATCAGTTTTTCCACGGCCAAGGCGTACACCAGGTTGTTGGACAGGTTGGCGAGATAGTCGACCCGATCGGTCAGCGTGACGACCTGCTGCCACGTTTTCACTTCGCATTCTTTTTCAATTCCAGTATGCAAGAACCCGATGTCGGGAACCGCGGACATGATGGTTTCGCCGTCCAGCTCCAGGACCACGCGCAGCACGCCGTGCGTGGAGGGGTGCTGCGGTCCCATGTTCAGGGTCATGCGGCGCACAGCGCCTTCTGGTGGTTGGTGGACCGTTGCCTCCGCTGCCTCTGCGGTGATGGTGTCGGTATGAGTTTCGGTCTCGCGCATATGAATCCTATTCCTCGCCGTAGCTGTACTTGTAGCCGTGCACCGGGTAATCCTTGCGCAGCGGGTGCCCCTCCCAATCGACGGGCATCAGGATGCGGCGCAAATCGGGATGATTGCGGAAGCGGATGCCGAACAGATCGAAGACCTCGCGCTCATACCAGTTGGCCCCGCGCCACAGGACGGTGACCGAATCGATTTCCGCGTCGGCTTCCGAAACCCAGCACTTCAAGCGCAGGCGCGCATTTCTTTCGAGCGAATGCAGCAGATAGACCACTTCGAATCGCGGATCGGCCGGGTGCCAATCCACGCATGTAACCGCGCTCAGGCGGACGAAACCTTGCTCCAGTTTGAGAAAGCGGCACGCTTCGACGATTCTGGACGGCGCGATAAAAAGCGTCGGCTCGGCGTGCTCATTGTGGCCGCCCGTGATTGCATCCGGCAACTGTGCATCCAGAGCAGCAGCTACCGCGTGATCCTTCAGTGGTTCAGGAATCATTGTTCTTCCACGGTCACGGATGTCGAAGCGGTTCCAGCGGCGCTCGGCTCAGTCTGCGACCAGTCCAGCGCGCCTTTTTTCCAGACGTAAAAGAAACCCGACAGGATCAGCACGATGAACAGCAGCATCTCGACGAAGGCAAACATCTTGAGCTCGCGGTACACCACCGCCCAGGGATACAGGAACACCGCTTCGATATCGAACAGAATGAAAACGATTGCCACCAGGTAGAACTTAACGCTGAAGCGCTCGCGCGCCGAGCCGGTGGGCACGATACCGCATTCGTAGGGCGAATCCTTCACGCGGTCCTTCACGCGTTTGCCCACCAGGTAGGACAAAGCCACCAGGGCGGAGGCTACTAGTACCGCGATTGCGATTTGAACCAGGACAGGGAAGTAGGTTTCCGGATAGGAGGTCGGCATTGGAGATTGGGCTCGCGAAACCGCCAGCCCAAACATTGACTATAATGAGAACCGGCCTCAGGCCGCAAGTCGGTCTGTTGTTGCACGTCTCTGAGATATGGAAGCGGCCGCAACAAAAACGATACAAATTGTTGTAAACGGGCAGGTTCGGAAGGTTCCGGCAGCCAGGTCGCTGTTGGAAACTCTGGATTTTCTGGAGATCGACCCGAGCCGGGTCGCGGTTGAGCTGAATCGTGTCATCGTTGGCCGCGCGGCCTGGCAGGATGTACGGTTAGACGACGGAGCTGCGTTAGAAATCGTACAATTCGTCGGCGGCGGCTGAGCGCCTTCGAGCGTGAGCAAGGGGTGATGTTTTTCCTATTGACTCCCGCTTCAGGTTAGGTAAGAATCTTAGATGCGCCTTTAATCTCTAAAACGTTGGCGGGGGAACATGTTCAAAACAAAGAAAAGCCGTTCTGAGAATGAAGGCGGAATACGCAATTTCGCATCGAGCGATGTGTCGCGCATCGCGCAGGTCAGCTTGCGGCAACTTCAGTGGTGGGACGAACGTAAAGTCGTCTCACCGCGGCATGAAGGACACAAGCGGTTGTACCAACCTGAAGAGGTAATCGAAATTACAGTGATTGCCGAGCTGCGGCGCAAGGGATTCTCGCTGCAAAAGATCCGGCGCGTCCTGCGATTTTTGCAGCGCGAGATGGGCAAGAAGCTGGGCGAAGTTCTTCAGTCCGATTCAGATCTGCATCTGGTCACGGATGGCAAGTCCATTTATCTGGAAGACAAACAAGAGCGAATCATCGACATTCTCAAGAACGCCAAGCAGCCCATGTTCCTGGTTTGCGTGAGCGACCAAGTGCGGCGCTTGGACGAATCCCCTCGCAAGCCCATGAAGGCCGAGGCAGCAGCGGCCGGTGCGCGGCGCGCGGCTCGGTTGGGGTAAGACTAGGTTAGGGTAAGACTGGTCTCCAAAGTTCGATATACTGAAAGAGCGAGGTCCGAATGGCTCGTTCACTGCGCTCCTTACTGCCTATCATTTTCATCGTCGTCCTTTGCTCCGTAGCCGCCGGTATTTTCGGGCCAGGCGTAAAGGTTTCTGCCGCTACCGCGGGTCCGGAAGAGGACCTGAAGTCCGGCATCAAGCAGTTCACCAAAATCTACGAGGTTGTGGAGAACAACTTCGCCGACAAAGTGACCTCGGACAAGGGCATCTACAAGGGCGCCATTCCGGGTATGCTGCGCACCTTGGATCCCCACTCGAATTTCTTCGACCCCAAGGATTTCCAGGCGCTGCGCGACGATCAAAGCGGGCACTACTACGGCGTCGGCATGACGGTTGCTCCGCGGAACGGCAAGACCATCATCGTGGCGCCGTTTGGCGGCTCACCGGCGTACAAGGCGGGACTTCGGGCCGGCGACACCATCATCGAAGTGAACGACAAGAAAACCGACAACCTCTCCACGCCGGAAGTGGCCGACCTGTTGAAAGGTCCCCGCGGGACGCATGTCACAGTCACGGTGGCGCGCGAAGGAGCCGATAAGCCCATCGCTTTCGACATCGTTCGCGATGAGATTCCCCGCTACAGCGTGGAAGAGGCGTTCTGGCTGAAGCCCGGCATCGCGTTCATGAAGATCACGGCCTTCAACGAAAACACCAGCCAGGAAATGGACGAGAACCTCAAGCGGCTGGGCGAGACCAACATCAAAGGGCTGGTGCTGGACCTGCGCCAGAATCCCGGCGGCCTGTTGAACGAGGGCGTTGCGGTTGCCGGACACTACCTGAGGAAAGGTGAAGTGGTGGTTTCCCAGCGCGGGCGCGCGTCCGCCGAGAAGCCCTATCTCGCTCGTGGAAGCGCGTACGGCCAGAATTATCCCATCGTGGTTTTGGTGGATCAGTTCTCGGCTTCGGCGGCCGAGATCGTTTCGGGCGCGCTCCAGGATCATGACCGGGCTTGGATCCTCGGCCAGACTACCTTCGGCAAAGGCCTGGTCCAGACGGTTTATCCGCTGGATGACAACACCGGTCTGGCGCTCACCACCGCGCATTACTACACACCCAGCGGCCGTTTGATCCAGCGCGATTATTCCAACATCTCGTTCCTGGATTATTACTACGGGAAGCGCACCGACACCAAGAATCTGCAGGATGTGAAGAGCACCGACGGCGGCAGGACGGTGTACGGCGGCGGCGGCATCACGCCGGATGAGAAGTACGTTCCAGCCAAATACAACAAGTTTCAGCAGGACGTGCTGCGCAAGTTCGCATTCTTTAACTTCTCCGCCAAGTGGTTTGGCGCCCGGGGCGAGGCCAAGCTTCCCAAAGGATGGGAGCCCGATGCCAGTGTGTTGAACCAATTCCACGACTACCTGAAGACACAGAGTATTGCCTTCACGGACGCCGACTGGACCGCCAATCACACCTGGATTGAGCAACAGTTGAAGCGGGAAATGTACGCGACCGGCTTTAGCTATGAGGAATCGCAGAAGGTTGCCATGGAAGTTGATCCCATGGTTGCTAAAGCCATCGACGCGCTTCCGCAGGCTAAGGCGCTGCTGGATTCCTCCAAGAAGCTCATCGTGCAGCGATTGAGCCGGGACGATCCGCGGCAGTAGGTTTGAACACTCCTAAATCCGTTCCTCAAATCACCGTGCTCGACGCGGGCGGGCAGTACTGTCATCTCATCGCCAGGAAGATTCGCGATCTGGGCGTGTATGCCGATGTTTGCGCCAGCGACACGCCGGCGGCCGAGCTGCGCGGCCGGAGAGGGCTCATCATTTCAGGCGGTCCTGACAGCGTTTACGAAGCCGATAGCTCCCGCATCGATCCGGCCATTCTTTCCTCCGGTAGCGCGGTGCTGGGAATTTGTTATGGCCAGCAGCTCATGGCTTATGAACTCGGCGGGCGCGTCCGAAAAGGCGATAAAGGTGAGTACGGTCTGGCGCTGCTCGATGCCCCCAAAGCGCATCCCCTGTTCGCCAATCTCAACGGCGGGCGGCAGCAGATCTGGATGAATCATCGCGATCAGGTGGAAGCGGTGCCGCCCGGTTTCGATGTTCTCGCCAGCACCGATACCTGCGCCATCGCCGCCATGGCGCATCGCGAGCGGCCGCTCATGGCAGTGCAATTTCATCCCGAGGTCGTGCATACGACGTCCGGGACGAAAATCCTGTCGAATTTCGTTTTTGGCGTTTGCGGCTGCACCAAGGACTGGGATCCTAAGGATCGCATCCGCCCGATTGAGGACCAAATTCGTACCGTTGCAGGCGACCGCAATGTCTTCTTCTTCGTGAGCGGCGGCGTGGATTCCACCGTCGCCTACACGCTGTGCTTGCGCGCGCTCGGGCCGGAGCGCGTATACGGAATCTACGTCGATACCGGTTTAATGCGCGAGGGTGAAACCGATTACGTGAAGCGGCTCTTCGCGCAGTTGGGTGCCACGGCCTTTCACGTCGAAGCGGCCGAGAGCGAGTTTCTCAGCGCGCTCGGAGGCGTCTACGATCCCGAACAGAAGCGGCACATCATCGGAGAGCAGTTCGTCTCGGTGCAAGAACGCGTTCTAAGCACGGGACATTTTTTGGACGGACAGTGGATTCTGGGCCAGGGGACGATCTATCCCGACACGATCGAATCGGGCGGAACGGCCCGCGCAGATGTCATTAAGACGCATCACAACCGCGTGGCCGGGATTCAAAAGCTGATCGAGACCGGCCGGATCATTGAACCGCTGGCGTCATTCTACAAAGATGAAGTGCGCGAGATCGGCGAGGAGCTGGGCATCTCCGGCGAGTTTTTGCATCGTCATCCGTTCCCGGGGCCCGGTCTTGCGATCCGCTGCTTGTGTTCGGAACACGAGGCGCCGGTGGAGCGTTTGGATGCGGGCTGGCTGCTGCCGATCCGATCGGTTGGAGTGAAGGGCGATTCGCGCAGCTATCATGCGGTGCTGGCGTTGGACGGCCTGCCGGACGACGAGGTCGCGACAGAGCTAGTAAATCGCACCATGGCAATCAACCGCGTGGTGGGACTGGTGCGTTCGCGTGTTGCGCTGCCGGCCATGCACTCCACCAAGGGAACGCTGACGGCCGAACGCCTCACTCGCTTGCGGCGCGCCGATGCGATCGTGCGATGGCTCTCGAGCGACAGCGGTTTTGACCGCGAAGTGTGGCAATTTCCAGTAGTTCTGATTCCGCTCGGCGCCGGCGGCGAGCCGGATTCGGTGGTGCTGCGGCCGATTCATTCGGTAGACGGCATGACCGCCCAAGCGGTCCGGATGCCTGAGGACCTGTTGCGCCGCATGACCGGCGAGCTGCTCAGGGTCGAAGGCGTCTGCGCTGTGTTCTACGATCTGACTCACAAGCCCCCGGGCACCATTGAGTGGGAGTAACTCGTCAGATGCGGTGGAAGCTCTTCAGAATATCGCGCGTAGAGTAACGCAGC
Organism: Terriglobia bacterium; assembly: GCA_963768095.1. Taxonomy (GTDB): domain Bacteria; phylum Acidobacteriota; class Terriglobia; order Bryobacterales; family Bryobacteraceae; genus Palsa-89. The sequence goes on from CAVYGT010000002.1 coordinate 970,823, forward strand.
GCGATGGGGCGGCCATGCGGGCAGCTCATCGGGCAATCCGTGGCGGCGAGCTGATTGAGAAGCCACTCCATTTTGCTCTGATCGAGACGCATGTTGATCTTGATCGCGGCGCGGCAGGCGATGCTGGCGGCCATGGCGCGGCGCAGGTCGCCGATGGAGGCTTTGCGCATCTCGCCTTCGGCGATCTCCAAAATTTCGAAGACTAGTTTCTCGATTTCGGCCGGGCCCACGCCGGCGGGCGCCGCTTTGACGGCAATGGTGCGCGTGCCGAACAGCTCGGATTCGAAACCGGAGCGTTCCAGCTCGCCCGCGATGCGCGCGTACTCGATTTGCTGAGCGGCGCTGAGTTCGATCAGGATGGGCATCAGCAAATGCTGGCTGTCGACGTGGCCTTCGGCCTGCTGGCGCAGCACTTTCTCGAACAGAATGCGCTCGTGGGCGACGTGCTGGTCGATGATCCAGAGGCCATCGCGTCCGGCGGCGACAATGAAGCTTTCGTGAATCTGGCCGAGCGGGCGGAGGTCGCCGAGAGCTGCCAGGCTGTGGGTGGCTTCAACCGCCGGGAGCGGGCCGTGGGTGTCCGGGACATGCGCTGAGAGCCCCGGTTGCGTCTCGTTGAAATCGAAACGCCGCTCCGGCGCAGCGGCGACTCCGCGTAGCGTGAATACCGGCAGATCTTCCGGCCGCTCGGGCCCGGCGGCGAGATCGGGCAGGGGCTCGAAGCGCTGGTTTTCGATCCGCTGCGTGAAATCGGAAAACGGCAGATCGGCGGCGGGCTGCGGCGCCGTTGACACCGGGATGCTCGAAACCGGGCGAGCGGCGATCAGCCGGCCGCGGATCGTGTCGCGCAGAAAATCATGCACGAAACTGCCGTGGCGAAAACGCACTTCGGTTTTGGAGGGATGGACGTTCACGTCCACTTCCTCGCAATCGCAATCCAGGAACAGCAGCGCGAAGGGGTAGCAGGCCGGCGGCATCAGGTTGTGATAAGCGGACGAAAGCGCGTGCAGCAGCAGTCGATCGCGGATCAGGCGGCCGTTGACAAACAAAAAGATCGAATTGCGGTTCAACTTCTGAACTTGCGGCGCTGAAACAAAGCCGCGCAGTGCGAAGACGCGCTGGGTCCGCTCATCGGCTTCGACCACGTCGAGTTCGCGCTCGACGATGTCCAAATCGATCAGCTCTTCGAGCGTCTGATCGCCGAACACCTGATAGACACGCTCCCGCAGGGTCTGGACCGGAGTGACGTCCAGCAGTTCGCTCGAGCCGTGCCGAAGCTGGAACGATTTCTGCGGATGCGCCAGGCTGTAGTGCGTGGCGAGCGATGCGATGTGGGCCAGCTCGGTCTGATCGGAGCGTAGAAATTTCTTGCGCGCGGGGACATTATAAAAGAGATCGCGCACCGTGATGGTGGTGCCCGGAGGGCCGGGATACTCATCGCAGCGCAGCAGCTTGCCGCCCGTGATTTCGACTGACGCACCAGTGGTTTCTTCGGCCGAGCGCGTTTCCAGCAGCAGCCGCGAGACGCTGGCAATGGACGGCAGAGCTTCGCCGCGAAAGCCCAGCGTCGCGATAGCGGTCAGGTCCTTGACGTCGCTGAGCTTGCTGGTGGCGTGGCGCTCAAAAGCCAAGAGGGCGTCGTCGCGCAGCATGCCGCAGCCGTTGTCGGCGATGCGGATGAGACGGCGTCCGCCGCTTTCGACGTCGATGCGCAAGTCAGTGGCGCCTGCGTCGAGCGAATTTTCGAGGAGTTCTTTAACGACGGAAGCTGGCCGCTCTACCACCTCGCCGGCCGCGATTTTGTTCGCGACCGCATCCGAGAGGACTCGAATTTTGCCCATGACGCCGGGCCATGCTACGTGCTCATGGAAGCCAGGAATTCGCCGTTGGAGCGCGTTTTGCCCAGCTTGTCCAAAAGCAGTTCCATGCTTTCGCTCGGGGATAGCGGGTTGAGAACGCGGCGTAAAACGATAACCCGGTTGAACTCTTCCTTGGGAAGCAGCAACTCTTCTTTGCGCGTGCCACTCTTGGTGATATCTATGGCCGGGAAGACGCGCTTGTCCATCAGCTTTCGATCCAGATGGATTTCCATATTGCCGGTGCCTTTGAATTCTTCAAAGATCACGTCGTCCATGCGGCTGCCGGTGTCGATCAGCGCGGAAGCGACGATGGTCAGCGAGCCGCCTTCCTCGATATTGCGCGCGGCGCCGAAGAATCGCTTGGGACGCTGGAGCGCATTGGAGTCCACGCCACCGGATAGAACCTTGCCGGACGGAGGAACGACGGTGTTATACGCGCGCGCCAGGCGCGTGATGGAATCCAGCAGAATCACGACGTCGCGTTTGTGTTCCACCAGGCGCTTGGCCTTCTCGATCACCATCTCGGCCACCTGGACGTGGCGCGAGGCCGGCTCATCGAAGGTGGAGCTGATCACTTCGCCCTTCACCGAGCGCTGCATGTCGGTAACTTCTTCGGGACGCTCGTCGATCAGCAACACGATCAGGGTGACTTCGGGATGATTCGTGGTAATCGAATTGGCGATGGACTGCAGCAGCATGGTTTTGCCAGTACGCGGCGCGGCCACGATCAACCCGCGCTGTCCCTTGCCGATGGGCGTGAGCAGGTCCATCACGCGGCCCGAGTAGTTGTCCTTGGCGGTCTCCAGCTTGAACCGCTCGTGCGGATAAAGCGGAGTCAGGTTGTCGAAGAAGATCTTGTTGCGCGCTTCCTCGGGCGGCTCGAAATTAATCGCGTCGACTTTGATCAGCGCGAAATAGCGTTCGCCTTCCTTGGGTGGACGGATTTGGCCGGAGATGGTGTCGCCGGTGCGCAGATCGAAGCGGCGGATCTGCGACGGAGAGACATAGACATCGTCCGGTCCGGGAAGATAATTATACTCGGGCGCGCGCAGGAATCCGAAGCCATCCGGCAGGCATTCGAGCACGCCTTCTGAAAAGATCAGGCCGCTCTTTTCCGCCTGGGTCTGGAGGATCTTGAAGATCAACTCCTGCTTGCGCAGCCCCGCGGTGCCGGTAACGCCGAGGTCCTTGGCGATCTGGTTGAGCTTCTGGATGCTCATGTCTTTGAGCTCTACCAGATCGAGCGTGCCGTTCTTCTGGTTTGGGCCGGGCACGCCGCCGTGGCGTCTGCGATGGCCTTGCGGAGCCGCTCCTTCTTGCGGCTTAGACTCGGTCTCGCCGCCGGATTTAGATTCGTCGGCCTGGGCCTCCGGCTCCGCGGTTTTGGGTTCCGCGGTCTTGCCGTTGTCCTTGGTTTGCGCCTTTTCGGATTGTTCTTCCGTGGTGGGAGCAGCTACTGCTGCTGGGTCTTGATTGTCGATATCGCTTGCCAAATTTCCCTCACTCCCCGGCATTGGACTGCCGAGAACGGCAAGGGCACGCTATCCGAAGTTTGACCTTGGATCTCGGCGGCCTGCCGTTGTTCTTTTTGACTTTTCAGTTTGTCTGTCTTAGTGGCGATCACGATGTATCGCCGGTTATGGAACTCCAACCATTCCTTGAGTTCCAGGTCCTTGTCCGTCCAGCCCCGACGTGCGTCGAGAATCAGGAAGCAAAGCTCCAGCGACCTTCGATGTAAAAGGTATTGTTCGATGAGCCGCTTCCACTGGAATGCAACTTTCTCCGGAACGCGGGCGAATCCGTATCCCGGAAGGTCGACGAAGTGGAATTGTCCGCCGACCCGGTAAAAATTAATCAACTGCGTACAGCCGGGTTTTGCGCTGGTAAACGCTAACCCTCTTTGCCCGGTGAGGCAATTGAGCAAACTCGATTTGCCCACGTTGCTCCTTCCCAGAAACGCAATCTCCGGGAGAGTCTCGGCCGGAAACTGTTCCGGCCGCGCTGCACTGGTCACAAACTCGGCGTTCATGCGCCCTTGAAAACGCGGGCTTCAAGCGGGCCGAAGACGTCCAACGGAGCTCGGACTCCGCTAAACCACCGCGGCGCCTACTGAGAAATCCGTTCTTGTCTCGTTTCCCGCACCAACTCCACAGGCGGCGTCGTTACCGCCAGGGGGAGGGCTACGATCTCCCGCTCCAGAGCGAGCTTCAACACCTCGTCCATGGATGTGACGAACTGGAGCTTCATTTCCTTTCGGATGTTCTCCGGAATATCAGGGAGGTCTTTTTCATTATCCTTCGGAAGGATGACTTCGAATATCCCCTGCCGGTGCGCTGCCAGCAGCTTCTCCTTGAGGCCCCCGATTGGAAGCACGCGGCCGCGGACGGTGATTTCACCAGTCATCGCAATAGTACACCGAACCGGAATATTGGTCAATGCGGAACAAATGCTAGTCGCGATGGTGATGCCTGCCGACGGCCCGTCCTTGGGGATAGCCCCTTCCGGCACGTGCACATGGATATCCAGATTGCGGTAAAAGTCGCGCGGCAAGCCCAGCAGTTGGGCGCGCGACCGTACATAACTCATGGCAGCGTGAGCCGACTCCTGCATCACGTCGCCCAGCTTGCCGGTGGTCTGCAGTTTACCTTTGCCTTCCATCACGGCCGCTTCAGTGGTCAGGATAGAACCGCCCACCTCGGTCCAGGCCAGCCCGACCGTGGCGCCCACTTCGTTCTTCTGATCGGTCTGCAGGTCGCGGAATTTGTGCGGGCCCAGGAATTCGTTGGCCGTTTGAGAGCTCAGTAGGGAGGCCGTCTTCTTCTTGTCGTTCTTGTCGTTCTTGTCCCCATTCTTTTCGGTCTGCGCATCCACCACGCTCCGCGCGATTTTGCGGCAGACGTTGCCGATCTCGCGCTCGAGATTCCGGACGCCGGCTTCGCGCGTGTAGGCCTGGATCAAAGTTTGAATCCCGTCGTCGGTGAATTTCAGATCGGTTTCTTTGACGCCGGTCTGCTTCATCTGCTTGGGGACCAGGAAGCGCTTGGCGATCTCGAGCTTCTCGAGCTCGGTGTAGCCATGCAGCCGGATCACTTCCATGCGATCCTGCAGCGCAGGAGGCACCGTATGCAGCACGTTGGCCGTGGCGATGAAGAACACCTGGCTCAAGTCGTATTCGACGTCCAGGTAATGATCCATGAACATAAAGTTCTGTTCCGGATCCAGCACTTCCAGCAACGCCGCGGAAGGGTCGCCGCGAAAATCCATGGACATCTTGTCCACCTCGTCCAGCATGAAAACCGGGTTGCGAGTGCCGGCTTTCTTCATCATCTGAAGAATTTGTCCGGGCAGCGCGCCGATGTAAGTTCGGCGGTGGCCGCGAATCTCCGCTTCGTCGCGCACGCCACCTAGCGACAGGCGCACGAACTTGCGGCCGGTGGCCTTGGCGATCGACATCCCGAGCGAAGTTTTGCCCACGCCGGGAGGCCCGACGAAGCACAGGATGGAACCTTTCGGATTCTGCACCAGCCGGCGCACCGCCAGAAACTCAAGGATGCGCTCCTTGATCTTCTCCAGGCCGTAGTGATCTGTTTCCAGCACATTCTGCGCGAATTTCAGATCGCGAATCTCTTTCGACTTCTTCTTCCACGGCACCGCCAGCAGCCAATCCAGATAGTTGCGTGAAACGGTGGATTCGGCCGACATGGGCGGCATGTTCTCCAGGCGCTTCAGCTCCGACATGGCCTTTTCAAGGGCGTCCTTGGTCATGCCGGCGGTCTCAATCTTGCGCTTCAGCTCGTCGAACTCGCTCTTCTCGCCGCGCCCCAGTTCCTTCTGGATGGCCTTGATCTTCTCGTTGAGGTAGTATTCCTTCTGCGCCTTTTCCATCTGGCGCTTCACGCGGCCCTGGATGGTGCGGTCGACGTTGAGCTTCTCGATCTCGATGTCCAGCATCTCGGCCACTCGCGTGAGCCGATCCACCGGATCGAAGATTTCGAGCAGCTCCTGCTTTTCCTCGATGGTCAACTGCAGATTCGCTCCCACCGTGTCGGCCAGCTTGCCCGGCTCGTCAACGCGGATGGCGGCGATCATGGTTTCGTAGTTCAGGTTCTGGCTGAGCTTGACGTACTGCTCGAACAGGCCGGTCACGCGCCCGACCAGGGCCTCCAGCTGCGCCCCGGCATCCACCTTGAAATTGAAGGTTTTCACCAGTGCGCGGAAGTAGCCTTCATCCTCGCTGACTGAGATGACCTTACCGCGCTCGACGCCCTCCACCAGGACCTTGATGTTGCCGTCCGGCAGCTTGAGGCTCTGCACGATGTTGGCGACGGTGCCGACGCTATAAATCTCGTCAGGACGGGGTTCGTCAACCGAAGCGTCATGCTGGGTGGCCAGGAAGATTTTCTTGTCAGCCGCGAGCGCTTCTTCCAAGGCGCGAACGCTCGACTCGCGCCCCACCACGAACGGCGTCATCATGTACGGGAAGATGACAACGTCCCGTATCGGCATCATGGGCAAGCGCTTGGAGTCGGATTTTTCTTTCGAGGTAAGCATTGGGAAGCAGTTCCTTGATTCCTAGTCGATGTGATTCATTCGCTCGGGGCGGACGACCAACCTAGGAACAAACACCAGGGAACGAATGAACGTCTTATCCGGCCTTTTCGAGCAAGGCCATATTGATCTTCTGCGTCATGACCATTTCCTTGGTCACCAGGAATTCTCGGACCTTTTTGTAAGACGGCAAATAATACATCAGATCCAGCATCAGGTCTTCGAGGATCATGCGCAGGCCCCTGGCTCCCACCTTTCGCTCCATCGCGAGTGCAGCAATGGCCTCCAGGGCGTCGTCGCTAAACTTCAGTCTAACATTTTCGAACTCGAAAAGTTTCTGGTACTGGCGGATGATGGCGTTCTTGGGTTTGGTGAGGATTTGGACCAGCGCCTCGCGACTCAGGTCTTCCAGCACGGCGACCACGGGCATGCGGCCGATAAATTCCGGTATGAAGCCAAACTTGATCAGGTCGACGGGCTGGACGTGATCGAGCATATCCACGTCGCGGCGGTTCGGATTGGGCCGATGGGCGCCCTCAGGACGATGTTGCTCTTCTTGCGTAAGGAAGCCCATACTCTTGGTGCCAACGCGCTTGGAGATCACTTTCTCCAGGCCGACGAACGCTCCGCCGCAAATGAACAGGATGTTGGTGGTGTCGACGGGCGTGAATTCCTGGTGGGGATGCTTGCGGCCACCCTGCGGAGGAACGTTGGCGATGGTGCCTTCCAGGATCTTCAGCAGCGCCTGCTGGACGCCTTCGCCCGACACATCGCGGGTGATGGAGGGATTCTCGTCCTTGCGGCCGATTTTGTCAATTTCGTCGATGTAGATGATGCCCTGCTGGCAACGCTGCACGTCCCAGTCGGCGTTCTGTAGCAGCCGCAGGACGATGTTCTCCACGTCTTCGCCCACGTAGCCCGCTTCGGTCAGCGTGGTGGCGTCTACGATGGCGAAAGGCACGTCCAAAATCCGCGCCAGCGTCTGGGCCAGGAGGGTCTTTCCGGTACCCGTCGGGCCAATCAAAAGAATATTCGACTTGGACAGCTCCACTTCGGCGCCGCGCTGCTTGTTCATCTGGATGCGCTTGTAGTGGTTGTAAACGGCTACGGCCAGCTTCTTCTTAGTGGGGTCCTGGCCGATTACGTACTGATCTAGGTACTCTTTTAATTCCAGAGGTTTAGGTAACTTGTGCGGCGTCCCGTAAGGCTGATCGTGCCGATCATCTTCCAGAATCGAATTGCATACGGCGATGCATTCGTCGCAGATGTAGGCTCGGGGGTAATCGTTGGGGGAGGAGATTAACTTGCCGACTACGTCTTGGCTCTTATGGCAGAAGGAACAACGCAGAGCGTCATCGGAACCTGCACGTTTCAAAGGATACTCCGTTGACTCGGGGTTTGGTCTACACTACCATCCAACAAACCGGGTGGCTACCTGAAACACCAGTATAACAGAATGAAATGAAACTGTGACTGGGAAAAAGTACCGGGGCGCGGCAGGCAGGGGTCGCGGCCCTGAGCTATCCAATTGTGGACAAAAGGGATTGTTCGCGGCGAAAGTTCGGACGGAAGAGCGGTGTTTGGTTTCCTCGGGCCATCTGAAACCTGTAAAGTGATCATAAAGGAGGCAACACCAGTGATCTTTGGCGCACATGTAATCATCTACAGCAAAGATGCCGAAGCCGATCGCGATTTCTTGCGGGATGTCCTGGGTTTCTCATCCGTCGACGCTGGGCACGGATGGTTGATCTTTGCCTTGCCTCCAGCCGAAGCGGCGGTTCATCCTGCTGAGGAGAACGATCGGCACGAGCTGTACCTCTTGTGCGACGACCTGAAGGCCGAAATTTCCACATTGCAGGGAAAAGGCGTCCAGTGTTCGAAGGTGCATGAAGAGCGCTGGGGTTCCATCACCCGGATACGGCTTCCGGGCGGTGGCCAAGTTGGGCTGTACCAGCCGAAGCACGTTATGGCCTTGAAGCGGACCTAGCCGCCGGAGCGAGTCTCGCTATACTGTGCTGTTGGCGCACGCCATCGATCTATGTCAGAACCTGTGAAACTCGCCGTCGTCGGCGCGGGGCGCATGGGCCCTATCCACGCGCTGCACGTCCATGAGCTCGAAAAGGAATCCGGAAGCTGTGTTTTGGACGCAATCGTGGATGTTGAGATCGGCCGCGCCCGCCGTGTCGCGGCGGAGCTAGGCGCAAATATCGCGGTTTTCTCCTCGATCCGCGAACTGCTTGCCTCGGGAACTGCGCAGGCCAGCGTTCTGGTAACGCCGACCGACAATCATCGCGCCAATGCCGCGGAACTGATCGAGGGCGGCCAGCGCGTCCTGATGGAGAAGCCGCTCACTGGCACGCTGGAGGGCGATCGCGAGTTCTCGGCCGCTCTCGACCGGGAGCATCCTGACGCGCTGATGCTGGCGTTCCAGCGCCGCTTTGATGCGCCTTTGCAATACGCCAAGGAGCTGATGGACAGCGGGCTGATCGGCCGAGTATTCAAGATCTACTCGGCGCTCGAAGACTCCAATCCGGCGCCGGACGGCTATCGCAGCGGCGGCATTCTGCCCGACATGTCGGTGCACAACGTCGACGAGATCCTGTGGATGACCGGCCAGATGCCCGAAAGAGCCCTGACTATCGGCACACGGATCTACAGTCACCGGCTGACTACCTGTCAGGAGGATTTCGACGACGCGTTGCTGTACCTGTGGTTCCCGGGAGAGCTGGTGGCGCAGGTGCAGGTGAGCCGCAACCACGTTTCAGGCTATCGCGTGGAGACGATTCTTTTCGGCCCGGAGGGACAAATCAAAGTCGGCCGATTCGATCAAAAGCCGTTCGACATTGTCGTCGAGGCATACGGCAAGCGAGGCCGCAAGGACCCACTGGCGTCTCGCACCTTCCGCATGCGCGATTATCAGAAACCTCTGCCGGAGTTCATCGATCGGTTCGGCCCGGCGTACAAGGCGGAGTTAGCCGCTTTCATCGACTGCTGTGTAGCCGGAAAGCCGTTTCCGACTTCGCACCGGGATGGATTGCGTGCGCAGGAGGTGATCTCCGCGGGCATGCACGCAATAATCGGGCACGGCCAGGCTGCCGCCGTCGGAGCGTAGCGCACGCACTTTGCGTGCCGCATTCACACTCGTGTGAATGCTAAGAGGTCGTAAACAATCCAACCCAGTGTCGACACGATTGTCGACGCGGCACGCACGAGTGCGTGCGCCACACTGTTTCTAGTAGCGATAGTGATCCGGCTTGTACGGGCCTTCCACCGCGACACCCAGGTAGTCGGCTTGCTTTTTGGTCAGTGTGGTTAACTTCACGCCGATTTTCTCCAGGTGCAGGCGCGCCACTTCTTCGTCCAGCTTCTTGGGCAGCGTGTAGACCGCGACTTTGTAGGTGTCCTTGTTCTTCCACAGGTCGAGTTGGGCCAGGGTTTGATTGGAAAAACTGTTGCTCATGACGAAGCTGGGATGGCCGGTGGCGCAGCCCAGGTTCACCAGGCGGCCTTCGGCCAGCAGGAAAATGCTGTTGCCCGCCGGGAAAGTGTACATGTCCACCTGCGGCTTGATCTGAGTCCTCTCGGTGCCAGGCGCGGAAGTCAGGCGCGAGACTTGAATTTCGTTATCGAAGTGGCCGATGTTGCACACGATGGCCTGATCCTTCATGTGCTGCATGTGCTCCAGCGTTATGATGTCCACGTTGCCGGTGCAGGTGACGTAAATGTCGCCGCGCCCGAGCGTTTCCTCGATGGTGGTCACTTCGAAGCCTTCCATGGCGGCTTGCAGGGCGTTGATGGGATCGATTTCGGTGACGATGACGCGCGCGCCCATGCCGCGCAGCGAGTGCGCCGAGCCTTTACCGACGTCGCCGTAACCGCACACCACCGCGATTTTGCCCGCCATCATCACGTCCGTGGCGCGCTTGATGCCGTCGGCCAGCGACTCGCGGCAGCCGTAGAGATTGTCGAACTTCGACTTGGTCACCGAGTCGTTCACGTTGATGGCGGGAACCAGCAGCTTGCCCTGTTCGAGCATCTGGTAGAGCCGGTGCACGCCGGTCGTGGTTTCTTCGGAAACGCCGCGCCACTCCTTCACGATCTCGTGCCAGCGGCGCGGGTTCTCGGCGTGGATTTTCTTGAGCAGCGCCTTGATGACTTCTTCCTCGTGGCTGGAGGACGGCGTGTTGACCCAATCCGAGCCCTCTTCGAGTTCGTGACCTTTGTGGATCAGCAGCGTGACGTCGCCGCCGTCGTCCACCACCAGCTCGGGCCCCTTGCCGTTGGGATGGCTGATGGCGCGATAGGTGCACTCCCAATATTCCTCCAGCGTCTCGCCCTTCCAGGCGAACACCGGGACGCCCGAGGCGGCGATGGCGGCGGCGGCGTGGTCCTGCGTGGAGAAAATGTTGCAGCTGGCCCAGCGGACGCTGGCACCCAGATCGACCAGCGTCTCGATGAGCACCGCGGTCTGAATCGTCATGTGCAACGAGCCCGTGACACGCACGCCCTTCAACGGCTTTCCGGGCGCGTATTTCTTGCGGATGGACATCAGGCCGGGCATTTCCTGTTCGGCGACGGAAATTTCCTTGCGGCCCCAATCGGCCAGCGCAAGGTCGGCGACTTTGTATTCGGTAGCGATGTTTGGGAGCGTTACGGTGCTCATCCTGTCTCCTGTTCAGAAAATATGTATCTAGAAATCTAGATATGTTGATATAATAGCAAAGACAGTGCATGGCGTCAATCCTCAAAAACCTTAGGCTCCTGGCCGACCCCAGCCGGCTGCGCATCCTGCTGCTGGTGGAGCGCGAGGAGCTTTCCGTGGCCGAGCTGCAGGAGATCCTCGGCATGGGCCAAAGCCGCATCTCGACCCATCTGGCGCAGCTGAAAAACGCCGGGTTAGTGGAAGACCGGCGCAACGGAAAGAGCATCCTGTACCGGCTGAAGGCGCTTCCGCGCCACCAATCGAAGGGTTTCGATCAGCTGTTGGCAGTGCTGCGTGAGGCGTCGCACGAGATCCCCGAGGCCGAGCAGGATTCGGACGCTCTGCGCCTGGCGTTGCGTCGGCGGCAGGACAAGACGCGAGCGTATTTCGATGAGCTGGCGGGGAAGTTCGGCCGGCACTACATGCCGGGGCGGTCGTGGCAAGGTCTGGCCGAGACGTTGCTGGCGCTGCTGCCGCCGCTGGTGGTGGCGGATCTGGGCGCTGGCGAGGGTACCTTTTCGCAATTGCTGGCGCGGCGGGCCAAGAAAGTGATCGCGGTCGACAATTCGGAAAAGATGGTCGAGTACGGCTCCGAGCTGGCGCGCAAGCACGGCGTTACGAATCTCGATTATCGTAAGGGCGATCTGGAAGACGTGCCGCTGCGGGATGCGAGCGTGGACTTGGCGTTCTTCAGCCAGTCCCTGCATCACGCCCAGCATCCCGAGCGCGCGGTCGCCGAGGCGTGGCGAATCTTAAAGCCTGGCGGCCGGATCGTGGTGCTGGACCTGGTTCGGCACAATTACGAAGAAGCGCGCGAGCTCTACGCCGACTTATGGCTGGGCTTCACGGAAGTGGAAGCATTGCGGTTTCTGCGCCAGGCCGGGTTCAAGAACATCGAGACCTCAGTGGTGCATCGCGAAGAAGAAGCGCCGCACTTCGAGACGCTGCTGGCGATCGCTGAGAAGTAAGGCTGGCACGCCGAGGCCGTTACTCGACTTCGGCCTCAGGCGTGGCTTCCGCGGCCGCATCGGCCTGCTCCGGCTCTTCCTGTTTCGGCTCCGGCTCGCCGGCTTCCTTGCGGGCGTGCTCGAACAGGAAATTCATGGTCTTGTTGCTGCGGATCTGGTAAGCGATCCGGCCGATTAGGCCTTCCTTTTCGAGCTTCTTGCGTGTCGCGGCTACCGGCTCGCGCTCCTGCTTGGCGATGCGCTGCACTTCGTGATCCACCTCGTCGTTGGTGGCGTGGATCGCTTCGCCTTCGGCAATTTTGTCCACGATCAGGCTGGCCTTCACCGCCTGCAGCGCTTTCGGACGCTGCGACTCTTTCAGCTTGCTCCAGTCGATCTGGAGCTTGCTGGGATCGACTCCGCGCTCGGCCAGCGAACGGAGCTGCGACTCCAATTGCGATTCAATCTGGCGCTCGACATAGGCCTCGGGCACGGGAAAATCGTGCGCCTCCACCAGCCGCTCGATCAGTTCGTCCTTGGCCTTGGACTGGGCCGAGTACTCGCGGTCCTGGAAAATCGACTTGCGGATGGCCTCGCGCAGATCGTTCAGCGTTGGATAATCGCCCAGGTCCTGCGCGAATTCGTCGTTCAGCTCCGGCAGCTCCTTGGTGCGGATCATCTTGAGCTTCATGCGGAAGCGCACCGTCTTGCCGGCCAGATTCTCCTTGCCGTAGTCTTCCGGATACGTGACCTCGAACTCTTTTTCCTCTTCGGGCGACATGCCGCGCAGCGTTTCGGAAAACACCGCCATCGTATCCGGGTCGCCGACCTTCAATTGCATTTCGTCCTGATGAACGGGCTCAGCGACGCCCGAGACGCTGTCCAGCGACACGACGGCATAGTCGCCGTCGGCTATAGGGCGCGGCTCGGCGTTGACGAATTGAGCCTTCTGCTCCCGGATCTCGGCGATCCGTTTATCGATGTCCTCGTCGGTCACCTCCGGCTCGTGATAATGAACCAGGACGCCGCGGTAATCCTGGAGTTCGATCTCGGGCGCGACCTCGAATTCGGCTTTGAACTTGAGCGGCTCGCCGTCCTTGAACTCGACGTCCTTCACGCTCGGCCGGCTGACCGGGTGCAGCTCTTCTTCCTCCATCTTCTTCTTGAAGAATTTCGGAAGCAGATTTTCGAGCACGTCCTCGCGCACCTGCCGAGAGAACTTGGCGCGGATCAGGCTGATGGGAGCTTTGCCGGGACGGAAGCCGGGTAGCTTGGCCTTTTGCTGGATATTCGCGATGACGCGATCGGTCTCGCGGGCGACTTCATCCACCGGAACGGTGATTTCGACTTCGTGTTTGCAGCCTTCGACTAGCATGTGTCCAACACTATTCTACTTGGTTGAAGGCCGCTGCTTGTATAGCAACGTAGCCATTCACACGAGTGTGAATTCGGGCACGACTACTGCGCGGCGACGGCGACGCGGCTGCTCTCGCGCAGCGCCTCGGCTTTGTCCTTGGCTTCCCAGGTGAAGCTCGGTTCGGTGCGGCCGAAGTGGCCGAAGGCCGCGGTCTTGCGGTAAATGGGCTGCCGCAGCTTCAGGTGCTCGATCATGCCCTTGGGCGTGAGCGGGAAAAGCTCGCGCACCAGCTCGACCAGGCGCTCTTCTTCCACGGCGCCGGTTCCGAAAGTATTGACCATAACGGAAACCGGTTCAGCCACGCCGATGGCGTAAGCCAGCTGCACTTCGCAGCGTGTGGCCAGCCCGGCCGCAACCAGGTTCTTGGCCACGTAGCGCGCCATGTAGCACGCCGAGCGGTCAACCTTGGTCGGATCCTTGCCGGAGAAAGCGCCGCCGCCGTGCCGCCCCATTCCCCCGTACGTATCGACGATGATCTTGCGTCCCGTGAGGCCAGTGTCGCCGTGCGGGCCGCCGATCACAAATCGGCCGGTGGGATTGATGTGGTACTTGGTGGAGGAATCCACCATGTTGGACGGGATCACCGCGTCGATGATGTGCTTCTTGACCTTCGCCCGCAGTTCTTCGGTGGAGATTTTATCGTCGTGCTGCGTGGAGACCACCACGGCGTCGATGCGCTTGGGTTGGCCATTGGCGTACTCGACGCTAACCTGGCTCTTGCCGTCCGGCCGCAGAAAATCGAGTTGGCCGGCGCGCCGTACTTCGCTCAACTGCCGGACCAGCTTGTGCGCCAGCATGATCGGCAACGGCATCAGCTCCGGCGTTTCGTCACAGGCGTATCCGAACATCAGGCCTTGATCGCCCGCGCCGCCGGTGTCCACGCCCATGGCGATATCGGGCGACTGGCTCTGGATGGAATTGATGATCCCGCAGGTCTTGCTATCGAAGCCCATGGCGGCGTCGGAATATCCAATGTCATTGATCACGCTGCGCGCCAGGCGCGGCACATCCACGTAAGTCGTGGTGGTGATTTCCCCCGACACCACACAGATGCCGGTGGTGATCAGCACCTCGCACGCTACGCGGCCCTTGGGATCGTCCTTGAGCACCGCGTCCAGGACGGAATCCGAGATCTGGTCCGCCATCTTGTCGGGATGTCCTTCGGTCACGGACTCCGACGTAAAAATATGCCGCATCTTTTCTGACACTGGAATGAGCCTCCTCGGGGCGCCTTACCTATGCAAAAATCTGATTTTCCGAGCGGGAATCAATACGTAAGTGTATCGCTTCCCTAAAGGAGGGTCAATGAACCATCGGCCTAGGCCTTATGGTTCTTTGGTTTACTCGCCCTGCCTCGTTTCCTTCATTATCTCGCGAATGGCGCGGCCTCTGGGCGTTGACGTTGCGATGGACGAGCCTGGACGCGATAGGCGCGCGGACTGACCCCGAACTCGGCGCGGAATGCGCGGTTGAAATTGGACACGTCGCCAAACCCGCAATCCAACGCGATCTCAAGAATCTTGACCGGTTCTGCCGCCAGTCTGGTGGCGGCTTCCCGGAGACGCCACCGCAGCAAGTATTGATGGGGAGTCAGTCCGGTCAATCGCTCGAAGGTGCGCAGGAAATGATAACGGCTCAGGCCCGCTTCCCGCGCCAGGGATCCAAGACCCAGATTCGTATCTGAGTGGCGCTCTATGGCACGCAAAACGCGGGTGACTCGCGCCACGGCACTGGGCGGTGCGGCTTCGGCATCCGCTGAAAGACCCGCCGTTAGGCATGCGGTCTGCGAGGCCAACTGTAGGCTGAGTTCTTCCCAAATTTCGATGGTCGAACCACCCGGGCTCTGCAGAGCGGCACACGCTCGCGCCACCATCGGCGACAACTCCCGGCCCGCGGGCAGGCGAAGCATCCGGAAGCTGGGCTTCGAGCCGCGCGGGCCGGCGCTGGCCGAGAGATCCTCGAAATAATCGGGCGCGTAATAGAACGAGAGGCAGCGGTCTCCAGCGCCGTGTTCGTGCCCGCACTCGTAACACTGGCCGGGGTTGCCGAGTAACAGCGAGCCCGGAGTCATCAACTCCTGGCTGGCCGACGAACGATACTGGAAACTGCCCGCCACCACGATCGCGATGGAGACGCCAGTGTGACGTTCTTCAAAGGGCCGATCCTGAGGGCCGGACGTACAGACCACATCCGACACGCTCCAACCCGCCCCATTAGCCAGCACGCGCGACGCCGCCCGGCCTGGTAAGCCCTGCGCAGTCCGTTGGGCTAAAGCTTGCTCCAATTCGACCGCAATTTTTGCCAAGTATTTGTCCCTCGCCCGGCCGTATAACAGCTTTAGCACAACGGCGGAGGAGGTAAAAGATGACGACATTAGCGGCCGAAGATCGAGGAATCTTTCCGACTGGTTTGGCGGCCACCGGACGCTCGCCCGAGATCCCGGAACAAGAGGATCTCTATGGATGGTTAATCGGAAGCTGGGATTTGGATGTTTACCGCTACGGCGTGGACGTTTCCTCGCTCGGCATTAAGGGCGAAGCTCACTTCGGTTGGGTGCTCGAAGGACGCGCGGTCCAGGACGTGTGGATCATGCCGCGCATCGCGGATCGCTCGCCGGAGCTGGGGAAACTCAACAATATGTACGGAACCACGCTCCGCGTTTGGGACGGCTCCATTCAAGCCTGGCGAGTTACCTGGATCAATCCGGTAACCAGCACTCGCGATGAGCTGATCGGCCGCTGGAGCGGCAAGGATGTGGTGCAGGTAGGCAGCCATGCGGACGGCACCCCGATTCGCTGGTCCTTCACCGAGATCACGCCGGATTCATTCCGCTGGACCGGCGAAGCCCTGGAGCCGGATGGTAAGACCTGGAAGCTGGAAGGCGAATTTCGCGCCACGAGGAGGCGTTAAAACATCATGAAAAACGAAAAGTCTCTGCGCGAGCATCTACTGAACCTGCTCAAAGGCGATGGAGCGCATGTGGATTTCGGAGCGGCCGTTAAGGATCTTCCGGCCAATCTTCGCGGCAAGCGTCCCAAGAGCGCCGAGCACTCACCCTGGGAGGTGTTGGAACACCTGCGCATCGCCCAGTGGGACATTCTGGAGTTCATCCGCAACCCCAAGCACGTCTCGCCCGAGTTTCCTTCCGGATATTGGCCGCGCTCGGAAACTCCGCCCAACGAAAAAGCTTGGGACCAGGCCGCGGCCGCGTTTCGGGCGGACCTAAAAGCGATCGGCGATCTGCTGACGAGCGACGCGACGGACCTGTTTGCGCCGCTGCCGCACGCCGAAGGAAAGACCATCTTGCGCGAAGCGCTGCTGCTGGCGGATCACAATTCCTACCACTTAGGGGAACTGGTGCTGTTGCGGCGCTTGCTAGGGGCGTGGCAGTAAAGGCGAATCTCCTAGCGGCGCCCGCAAGCAGCCGAAAAAAGAGGTTCCGTGAGCAGGGCTCGAAACATCACGCAAGCCTCGTAGCGCACACCATCCTGTACAATACGGTGCATGATTACACGACGCGACGCGCTCCAAGGCACCCCGTTGCTGCTGCTTCTTCAGGCCGCGGCACAAGCCCAAACCCCCGCGAAGCAAGCCGAGCAAGGCTTGGTGTTTCAACAGGACTTGCCCAATCTCAGCATGGATGGCTGGCAAGTCACGGTCAGTGAAATTCACGAAGCGCCCGGGCAGGTGGGCAAGCCGCATCGCCATCCGGGCTTCGTGCTGGTTTATGTCCTGGAAGGCGAGGTGGTAGCGAAGATTTCCGGCGGGCCCGAGAAAACCTACAAACCCGGGGAGATGTTCTACGAATATCCTGGCAGCACGCACGAAGTTTCGCGCAACGCGAGCGCTACCAAGCCGGCGCGGTTCCTCGCGTTCATTTTCGCCAAGAAGGGCTTGCCGCTAACCACGCCGGTCTAGCCGGCTCCGGCGGCATTGCGCGATTCAGGCGCAGCGCTTTGAAACGGGGACGTCAACGGAATCGTCCAAAAAAAGATTGTCGAGCAAGCGGCAACTGGCTGCCAACAAATTATCGACATCCTGACGGCACAGGCTGGCGCGGCCGATTGCGGCCAGACGCCGTGAGATGGCCTCGGCCGTGGCGCGTTTGCGGGCGGATGCGGGCCAACGGCTGATCACATCGAGCCGATATTCCAGGAAGCGGACCTCGGACGAGGCCGGATCACAGGCAGAGCTGGGTTTCAACACACTTTCCATATCGTCCGGGATCGGGCGAATAGGATTCCTTGCCTGGGGCTCACATTGATCTGGGGCGTGCCGATGAGAACAGTGACACAGATCCGCGACCGTCGGTGCGAAGACCTCGCAGGCGGGAGCGAAGGAGCAAGATGAATTGTCTGAAGGCTGAAAACTGTTCCGGCACGGGTGCTCGGGCGCAGGAAGTTCCCTGGGCGCTCGAAAGGCTGCCGCCATTTCCGTGGGTCGCCACGCGGCTGATGCAGATGTATTCCGAGCCGGACGTCAGCATTTCCGAAATCGGGCGGGTCATCGCGCTGGAACCAGTGTTCGCCGCGCGAGTGTTGCAAACCGCGAATTCTCCGTTGTTTGCGGTGCGCGCACAAGTGAAGAGCCTGTCGCATGCCATCATTCTGTTGGGTCTCAATCGGGTCAGGGCCATTACGATAACCCGAGCGCTGGGCGACTTCGTGGCGCCGGTTTTGAAGATCCAGGCGCTGCGTGCCTGCTGGCAGAACGGTCTGGCCGCTGCGATCCTCTCCGAGAAACTGGCGCGGGCCTGCAAAATGGACCCGGACTTCGCCTACCTGGGCGGGTTGATGCGCGACATCGGCCGATTGGCCCTGCTAGTAAAGTTCCCGGAAGCCTATGCCAATCTGCTGGCCGTATCGGAGGAAAATTCCTACGACCTGCTGGCCACCGAGCACGATTTGTTCGACATCGACCATTGCCAGGCCGGCGCGTGGATTGTCGGCGAGCTGGCCTTCCCTCAGGAATTGCGGGAAGTCATCGCGTGGCATCATGAGACCCTCGAACCCCGTCCATTTCGTATGGTTCATCTGGTGCACATCGCGGATGTAATGGCGGACGCGCTGGGCTTTGCGGTGGTCAAGGCGAGCAACCCGCCCAGCTTCGAAGACACGCTCCAACTGCTGCCCACGGCGGCACGCGATCGCTTTGCGATGGAGCCTGAGGCGTTGGCTGCCGAGATTTCATCCCGGATTCAAGCCTGGCAGTGAACTATCTCGGGCCGGCTAGTCTCCGGTCGGCTAGTCTCCGGTCGGAATGATGCCGGCGTTCTCCACCATCAAGATAATGGTGCGCTGCGGCGCGCGGGTGCGGTGCAGCGCGCCTTTGGGAATAACCATGCCCTGTCCGGGCGAAAGCGCCACCACACGGCCTTCCAGATCGATCAATAATTGGCCCTCGACAACGTAGAAGAATTCATCGTCGGAATCATGCTTGTGCCAGTGGTACTCGCCTTCGATCACACCCACGCGCACCACGGATGCGTTCACCTGGCATAACGTCTGGTTGAACCATTGGTGCGTGACGGAGCGCGCCAGCGCATTCACGTCGATCAGCTCCAGCGGTTGGTGCAGGATGTTCAAGCGCGTGTCATAGGGGAAAGTCTGCGGGCTGCTCATGTAGTCATTATGTGTTACTGCTGCTGCTGTTGTTGTTCAGCGGCGATCTGATCCGCTTCCGCGCGCTCACCCTGCAGCACCGCCGACCAGTCTTCCGATTCCAGCTCTTGTTCGGGCGGCGGCGGCTTATCGGAGGGCGCCACGCGGACCGCGACCGTGAGTTCGCTGGAGGCGTCGCCCTTGAACACCCCGCGGGTGGGCGCTGCGTCAGCGTAATCGCAGCCCACCGCGGTGCGCACGTGGCTTTCGCCGGCGATCACGTCGTTGGTGGGATCGAATCCCACCCAACCCAAATCCGGCAGGAAGGCTTCCACCCAGGCGTGCGTGGCGCCTTCCGTGGACCGCGTTTTGCTTCCGGCCTGGCGAAACAAATAGCCACTGACATAGCGGCACGGAAT
Organism: Terriglobia bacterium; assembly: GCA_963768095.1. Classification (GTDB taxonomy): domain Bacteria; phylum Acidobacteriota; class Terriglobia; order Bryobacterales; family Bryobacteraceae; genus Palsa-89. The sequence continues at coordinate 990,315 of CAVYGT010000002.1, forward strand.
ACCCAGGCGGCGGACCAGCGCGATCATGATATGCGCGAAGTCCTGGCAGACGCCCTGGCGGTTACGCAGAGCATCGTCGGCCGGCGAATCGACTCGGGTGGTCTTGGGCGCGTAGGCGATCTCGCGCGGCAGAGCCGAATTGATCTCGCGCAAGAGTTCCAGAGGATCGCGTTGCTCGGCCGCCTGGCTATCCGGCACGCCAATCTGCGCGGCGAACTCCTCGGTCAGCTGGGTCCAGTGCGCGAACTGGCTGGGCGCGAGCATTTCCCAAAAGTCGGCCGTAGCGAGATGCTCGCGCAGTCGCTGCCACGCGCCGGCATTCAACCGCTCCGGCAGCGGCGGGAGCGGGCTGACGTCCACCAGGGCGTCGGCCAGAATGGTCAGCTGACGGTGCGCGCTGGGGACGTCGAAATGGTGCACGACGTTGCTCAAGTAATCGCGATAAGATTGCACGCGGGTCCGGGGCGTAACCGAAAGCTCGAAGCTCAAGCAGCGCTGCACGCCCTCCGAGCGGGGTTGCATGCGCAGCTCCATGATGCTCTCACTGACCGGGCGCGAGTAGCGGAATTTGGTCAAGTGCCGGATGGAATAAAACATCAGGCCCCCAGCGCCGCCTCGACCGGATAGCTGATGTAGACCTGATAAATTCCGGCGTGGATGTGGCCGCACATGCGGCGAATGTTAACGGAGAACTCGTGCAGATTGCTCATGATTTCTTCAAGCGGCGTATAGCTGAGCGCGGCCGCGAGCCGGCCGGCCTGCTTGGCCAGGCGGTCCGATTTCCTGGCTGTGGCGGAATTGATGGCCGAAAGCGATTCGCCCAGACGCTCCACGCCGAAGCGCACGGAGTGCGGAAACTCAGCGTTCAACAACAGAAACTCGGCCACCCGCTCGGGCCGTAAATCCGCGGTGTAGACCTTGCAATAGGCTTCAAACGCGGTGCAGCTCTGCAGCAGGCCGATCCATTCCATATGCTCGGCCGCGCTCACCGGCTCGGCGCCGGTCCGGTAGAACTCTTCGAAATGCGAATCGATCAGGCGCGCGGTGTGCTGCACGCGCTCGATGAAGCGGCCGGTTTGGATGAATTGCCAGCCTTCGCCGCGCAGCATGGTGGAATCGGTGATGCCGTGGAACAAATGGGCGCTCTCCTTGGCTGTATTCACCAGGTCGAACGGGTGCGCGTGAAATCGCTCCGGCGTGCCGATGCGTTTGCATTCGTGAAAGAGGCGGTTAATCTCTTCCCACATTTCGGAGCTGATTTGTTCGCGAACCTGCCGGGCGTTCTCGCGGGCGGCGCCAATGGAGCTGACAATCTGATCCAGAGCGTACGCTTCGGCCGCGGGGAAATCTTCGCCCTGGCTCCTATCCTTCGACGCCAAGCGCCGCGACGATGCGGGGCCAACGGCTGCTGGCGGGGCCCGGATCGTGCTCCAGCATCAGATTCAGATGGACCCCCATCACGCGCGAAGTGTATTCGGCGCGCTCCAGATATCGGCTCATCCAGTACAAACTGTCGGCGACGCGAGATAACATTTACGCGATCCTCAAAACAGCACCCAGGTGTCCTTGCTGCCGCCGCCTTGCGAGGAGTTCACCACCAGCGATCCTTTGCGCAGCGCGACGCGCGTCAGGCCGCCCGGAACGATGGTGATCTTGTCGCCGTAGAGCACATAGGGGCGCAGGTCGACGTGACGCGGCTCCACGCTTCCATCCAGGAAGCAGGGAGCGCGCGAGAGTTGCAGAGTGGGCTGCGCGATGTAATTGCGCGGATCGGACTGGATGCGCCGGCGAAATTCCTCGCGCTCCTCGGCCGTGCTGTAGGGACCGATCAGCATCCCGTAGCCGCCCGACTCGCCCACGGCCTTCACCACGTACTGATCCAGCCGTTCCAACACGTGCGCGCGCTCGGCCGGATCGCTGCACAGAAAAGTCTCGACATTGTCGAGCACGGGATCTTCGCCCAAAAAGTACTTGATGATTTTCGGCACGTACGCGTACAGCGCCTTGTCGTCGGCCACGCCGGTGCCGAGCGCGTTGGCGAGCGTTACGTTTCCGGAGCGATAAGCGTTAAACAGCCCGGCCACGCCCAGCGTGGATTCGGGACGAAACGCCAGCGGATCCACGAAGTCGTCGTCCACACGGCGGTAAATCACATCCACGCGCCGCAGGCCGGCCGTGGTGCGCATGTAGACCAGGTTGTCGTGCACCGTGAGATCCCGGCCCTCCACCAGCTCGATGCCCATCTGCCGCGCCAGAAAAGCGTGCTCGAAGTAAGCCGAATTGTAAATTCCGGGCGTCAGCAGCACGATGTTGGGGTCGGGGCGGCCTTCGGGAGCCAGCGCTCGCAAAGTGGCGAGCAGTGTTTCGCTGTAGTGATCGATGGAGCGCACTCCGGCCTTGCGAAACAGATCGGGAAAGATGCGCTTCATCACCTGGCGCGAGGTCAACATGTAGGAGACCCCGCTCGGGACGCGCAGATTGTCTTCCAGGACGACAAAGCGCCCGTCCGGCAGGCGGATAAGGTCCGTGCCGACCACTGCGATGTAGATGTTCTTGGGAACCGAAAATCCGCGCATCTGCCGGCGAAAATGCTTGCAGGAATAAACGATTTCGCGCGGCACGACGCCGTCGGACAAACAGCGGCCGTCGCTGTAGATGTCGCGCAGGAAGAGGTTCAGCGCGGTAATGCGTTGCGCCAAGCCGCGTTCAATGACGTCCCACTCGGCACGAGTGATGATGCGCGGCAGCAGATCGTGTGGAAAAATGCGCTCGGTGCCTTCTTCCCGGCCGTACACGGTGAAGGTGATGCCCTGGTGCAGGAAGGACACGTCAGCCGACTGCTTGCGGCGGCGCATTTCGGCCAGCGGCAGTTCCAAGAGCAGGTCGTGCAGCGCCTGGTAGTGCGGGCGCGGAACGGAGTCCGCCTGGAACATCTCATCGTAGGCGCTGTCCAGCCAATAGTTTTGAAAGCGGCTGTCGTGCGAGGTGTCGAAAGCGGGGGTCATGGATCCCTCCTTCGACTAGGAAGGATTTCGCTAGTTTAGCACGCGAAGGTAGGCGGGCTTTGTTATATGGCCAAGTGGATGAAGCCAACGCTAAACTGGATTTCTCGTGAAACTTCAATGGCAACGGATCCCTGTCCTGACAGCGATAAAGCTTCTGCACACGGCGATTTGGCTTGTCTTCGCCGGCTGTATCGTGGCAATTCCCTTCGCGGCTGCCTGGCGTCACTTTCTCGGCGCGGCTGTCCTGACTGGCTTGGTGCTCGCCGAATGCGGGGTTCTCGCAGCCAACCGGTTCCGCTGCCCGTTGACTGATCTGGCTAGCCGCTACACACACCAACGAGCGGACAACTTCGACATCTACCTGCCGATTTGGTTGGCCCGACATAACAAGTTGATCTTTGGGATGCTGTTCGCTGTTGGGGAATTGTTCGTGCTCACCTCGTGGTTGATTTCCCGGCGGTAAGGAACGAGAGGTGGATTCCGTCCACTTAAGTGTGTTGCATAAATGGGGGATTTTGAGACGTGCTTTCCGTCCGTCGTCCCCGCGCTTGAGCCGCCGCCAAACTGTGGTAAAAGGCTACGATGAAAGGAGGGTAAGAACATGGCGATTCTCGATTGGTCACAGTGTCCCGCCGTGGAAAGCGTGCCGGACAGACGCAGCGGCGCATGGGTGTTTAAGGATACCCGGATGCCCGTTGCTACGGTTTTTGAAAATCTTGAGGCGGGCTCGAGCATCGAGGAAATCATTGAGCAGTTTCATGTAACGCGGGAGCAGATTCAGGCCGTGCTCGAATTTGCCGCCCGCAGCCTCGATGTGCCGCCGGCTCCGGTTGGTGCAGCTACTTCTATGACTGATGCGCATCCTCTTTGACCATGGCACCCCAAGCGGCATTGCCGGGGCGCTTTCGGGTCACGAGGTCACAGAGGCGATAGAACGCGGCTGGGACAGGATTTCAAACGGCGACCTGCTCAAAGTGGCTGAGGCCGCAGGCTTCGACGTTTTGCTTACCACCGACAAAAGAATTCGCTATCAGCAAAATCTGACGGGCCGAAATATAGCCATTATCGTACTTGGAAACTCGAGATTGCGGATTGTGCGGCTGTACGTTGAACGGATTGCCTCGTCAGTAAATGCCGCCAGACCCGGTAGTTATGCCGAGGTCGATATACCGTTCAAGTAGCGCAACGTGCCGTAAGCGGAATGGCCACGGTTGGCGAGGCCAGCTTGCGCGACAATTGCCTTTTTTTAGAGGTTACCGTTCTGTCCGACGCTCAGTCCCAGAATCGAGCCAAACGGCCATAGTCGCCCGCTTCTTCAGTGTCTACATGAACGAGAAAAGTTTGGCTCGCATTTCTGCTGCCTGCGGTTCAAATGCGGCGTTGGAGGAGATTACTTCCCGTGATGCCGACGTCACGGCAGTCTTGCGAGAACGCCCATCGCGTCGCGATCCGGATCCACCGGCGCCTCAAGCAGAAGCGTGACTGCTTTTCATTCGCCTGGTTCGAGCACGATGCGCGTTTCGTTAGTGCGCCGGAAGCATAGAGCGGAGCGCCTTCCTCACTGGAGTGCAGGATCACGCCGCGGATTCCGTGAGCGCGACACCATGCGTCTGCCGATTTACTCCGCTCCGGATTCCAGCCGGGAGAGGGGAGCGCTTCCTTCGCACAAACTTCGGATAGGCATTCCTTCTGTTCCGGGTAAGCAGGTATGGAGCAGTGTGGCAACGGTGGGCGCAAGGTCGATGATTGAAGCAGGTCCGAGATCGCGGCCGGGCAGCGTACGCGGCCCCACACCGAGGTAGAACCCTCCCCGGGTGTGGTTGCCGGTTCGATACGCCGGCGCGGGCGAACGTAGCGTGCCAATGGAGCGGGATTGGGCGCCGCTGATCGGGCCCTGGCGCGACCAGATCACAAATAAATCGGGCAGCTCGTCGCGGTGTTCGCCAGGATAGGCTTGATCGGTCCGGAGGACCGCCTCGACCAACCGTTCGCCCGTCTCAGGAACACGCAGCGCCAGAAGCTCCTCGGCCAGGCAATTGCAGATTCGCTCGTAATCCTCGCCGGGAAGAACAATTCCGGCCGGCTCGCGGCCGAAGAGATTAATCCGAATCGCGCCGCTAATTTCATTGTGCTCCACTTGAAACGCGAGCCGGTTCGCGGGTGTGAGGTTGGATTCGGCGTCACCTCTAATGAGGGCGCGCAGCTTTCGAGGCGCGCGTCTGACAGCGAGCCTGGTCCGCTGCCAGGGAGTGGCAATTTTGCTTTCCAGGCGCCGGAGCACCTCATCCAGCAAATGTTCGCCGGTGTAGTTGGCCGCCATGCCGGCATTCGAGAACACGATCAAAGTCGTTTCAGGCCCAGCCTTGCGCGCAATTTCGCCGATAGCACGATCCAGGGCCTGGTAGATCCTTTGCACTGAATTTGCGCTTGCTCCGAGTGAGCGAGTGCCCCCGGCAGGGTCCAACAGGTGCCAAGCTTGATGTCCTATGCAGTGCGCTTCTTTGAACACGATGAGAAACAGGTCCCAGTTTTCCGCCAGCAATTCGCAAGCAAACGCGGTCTTCTTCTCCAATCCATCCAGCAGATACTGTTGAAGCGCTTCCAATTCGTTGTGTGGGAGGGATTGCATGCGGCACAGCCAGTCGCGATCCACGCGGTCCGTGCGGTCATCTCCGAAACGGCGAAGCAGGTCGCCGGCCAGTTCCACGGGCCAACTACAAGTTTCTGAGTGGTCCCGTCCGTGCACCAGCCAGTCGGCCACTTGAACCCCGTTGAATTCCGTGACTAGCGGACACTTCGGGACGTCGACGATGGCGCTCCGCAAGCCGGACTGGCTAAGCTGCGCCCAAAACGGTTTCAGCGATGGCTTACGGTCCCGGTACAAGCGGCGTTGGTATGTGCCCGGTTCCGGATAATTCCAAAAGTAGCGCCCATGCTGGCCGGGAGAAAGCCCGGTGTAGAACGATGCCCAAAGCGCGTCGTCCGCCATCGCGGCGAATCCGCCGAGAAGGCCGTAGGCGCCGCGGTCGCGCAGGCTGCGGAGTACGGGAAGATCGCCGGAGTCGCAGCCCTGCTCGACGAGTTGTTGGTCGGCCGAGTCGAGGCCGATCAGAATCACTTTGGCTGTGCCTAGCGGCATCGAAATTCAACAATACTATGTGCCGATGGCGTGCTCAATCCACAGCGTGGCAAGAATCATTCGCCGGGCTCGAGCACGATGCGCATTTCGTTCGTTCGCCGGAAGCCGAGCGCCTCGTAGAGCGGAGCGCCTTCCTCACTGGCATGCAGGATCACGGCGCGGATTCCGTGAGCGCGGCACCAGGCCAGTGCCGTCTGCATCAACTGGCGCGCCAGGCCTTTGCGGCGATGCTCGGGCAAGGTGTAGACGTTGAGGATATTGCCGCGGCGCGCTCCCGGCCCGATCATGTGCGGCGGCCAATCCATCAGCCACAGCCCCAAGCCCGCGGCGATGGATCCGCCATCGGCGACGGCAAACCAGGCCAGATACTCGCCCGAGTGCATCATCCGCAACAGCCAGGGGCGGAACGCTACGGCCATCGCATCCAGAACGGGCTCTTCGCGGTATCCCATTTCGTGGAACATCGCCCAGCGCTGCCTGACGATGGTCTCGGAATCTTCGGCGGCGGCGCGCCGGATGGTGTAGGTTGCGGCCACGCGGTGCGATCAGTTGGCAGGCTTGCTGGCGAAATAGCCTTTGCGCGCCTGCACCTTGAAATCTTTATTGCTGGTCCTGACTTCGATGCGTCGGAAAGTGCCATCCTTGGTGGCGTTGGTGGGCGTGTAGCCGATGGCATACTGGCTGCGCATTTCGTCCTGCAATTCGCGGAAGGCCTCCTGCAAAGGCAGCTTGCGATCGATGTGGAACACGTGCCCGCCGGTGTCTTCCGACATCTGGCGCAGCGCCGAATCGCTGACGCCGCCAAATACCAGGCCCTGGCCCATGTAGAAGGCGCGGTCGACATAGTAGAAGCCGTAGAGGATGGCGTCGGCGCGCTGGGCGGCGTCGATGGCGTCTTTGATCTTGTAGTGGCTGCCCTGATCCTCGCCGTCCGTGATCAGTACCAGAACTTTGCGGCCCACCTGTCCCTTAAGCTGATCGGACGCGGCCAGGTAAACGGCGTCGTAGAGGATCGTACCCTTCGGCTGGTAGACGGTTGGCACCGGGCCGGGATGCAGACCGACGAAGTCCGTGTTGACCTTCAAGCCATCCAGCCCGGCGCGCAGGAGTTTGGGTGAATTGGTGTAGTCCTGAAGCAGGTCCGCATCGGGGCCGAAGCTGATCAGGAAGGCGAGATCCTTGCTGCGCAGAACCTGGCCGAAGAACTGGGAGGCAGCGTCTTTTTCGATCTGGATGAGGTTGCCCTGGCTGGCGCTGATGTCGATCAGCAGGCCGATGGTGAGCGGAAGATCCGTCTCATGATTGAAATATTTGATGTCCTGCTGCTTGCCGTCTTCCCAGATGCTGAAATCGTTCTTTTCGAGATTCCCGATGAGACCGCCCTTCTTGTCGCGCACGCTGAACAGGATATTAACGACATCGACATCCACCTTGATGGTGGCCGTGTCCTGTGGGCTGGCGGGATCCTGGCCGAGCAACAGCAAGGGGGCGAAGAGGAAGGCAAGCGTTCGCATATTATGGGTAGATGCACGGGTTCCAATTCTAGTTGCAATGCGCAAGGCCATCCTCCATCTCAAGAAAGCAGATCCGGTGTTAGGCGTAGTGATCGAGCGCGTGGGCGCCTACCGTATAGAGTACCGCGATCCCGACTTTCAAACCCTGGTCAGATCCATTGTGTATCAGCAGCTCAGCGGGAAGGTAGCGCGCGTGATTTTCAACCGCCTGGCCGCGCTGCTCCCGGAGGGCAAGATCACGCCGGAGGCTTTGCTCAAGCTCAGGCCGGCCAAGATGCGGCGCGCGGGTTTGTCGAAGCAGAAGACCGCCTATATTCGCGATCTGGCGCGGAAAACGGTGCGGGGGAAGGTTCGCTTCGAGGCCCTGCACGAGCTTCCGGACCACCAGGTGATTGAGCATCTGACGCAGGTGAAAGGCATCGGAGTGTGGACCGCGCACATGTTCCTGATCTTCGCGCTGCGGCGGCCGGACGTGCTGCCGACGGGCGATCTGGGGGTACGCTCGGCCATCCGCAAGGCGTACGGGCTGGAAGAGCTGCCGCACCCTAAACAGATGGAAGAGCTGGCGGCGAGCTGGCGGCCGTATTGTTCGGTGGCGAGTTGGTATTTGTGGCGGAGCTTGGAAAACCAGGCTGCGCTGTAATTGACTAAGAATGAAAAAAGCAGAAACAAAACGCGCCGGCCTCGTCCAGGTCTGGTTCCAGGCAGGCTTGCCATGGACTCAATGACTATTTCGAACGCTGAATGAAGATGCCGCTAACGTTCAATTGGTCAGAATACGGAGCCACAACTATGAACTCGGCTCAGAGGTTATCCGCCACTAAGATACGGGTTGCAACTTGGTATGGTGTCGCCTAGAGAAATCGGCAGAGTGATGTTCATGTTCTCTTGGGTAGAAACGGAGAAGAAGCCCCCCTGAGAGCCCACGCACAACGGTGACTGCCCAGTCTTATCTTTCGTCACGGGAGATGACAGCAAGTTGTGGGTTCTTGATGGTAACAACAGACCAAGGGCGTAATTGACGGGGGAACATGGACAATGAAGGTTCGCTTAACTGCCGATAACGTTTACGGCCTTGAGGGCGCTTTAAAGTTCACAATCCCAAAGCGCGGAGGGATGATTACACCCAACCCGGTCTTGACTATGCGGCAGAGCGTACAGCCGCGCATTCAGCGAGTTGGACAATTTCATCAATCCCCCATACATGAGAACTGAGATAAGCTTACATAGCCTGAGTCACGAGGAGAGTTTGATGCACTCGCGCAAAGTTGTAGCGCATATGAAACAGCGCGATCATCGCGATATGGTTGTCCAGTTTCTTGCTGAACGCGTTAGTGAGGGCGTGAACCGGGGCATGTTCATTCGCATGGTGAGATTCTGCAGTACGATATAGCTGGTCGAGATGTGCTCGTGATCAGGTGCACCGATGACGTCGAATCGTTTGGTGCACAGACACTGTGCGGGGCTGTAGCGCTTCTGCGCTTCAGGATCGTTGCCGTAAACCTTCACCAGTTGCGCAAAGTCAATGTTGCTTCCGAAAGCCTCACGAACGGCATCCGGGTGCATCTTGTGGCTGTCCGTGGTCAACTGGATTCGCTGTAATGGTCGCCGATTGCTTAGCCGTGCTGAGTAAGTTCGCCATGGTTCAAGTATGCCACAGCGCTTTCGCATTGTCAAAAGTGAAGTGCAGAGACGTGCAGATTTATTGCGCTTCTTTGGTCTTGGACCAACGCGCCCGCGCCGCCCTGCGCGCGCTTCTGCTGCGTTGTTCCTCGGTCATTGTTTCAAGCCTGCGCTTGCCCCCGATCCTGCCGCCCTTGGCCCCCATTTCGCGCATGACTTGTTGAACAACCGTCGACCAATCTGTGAGAAAACCATTTTTGGAAAACACTATTCGGTAGCGCTTACCCGCGGTTTGGTTCAAGGAAAATCTACCCAATTCATCGGTAATGGTCCCCCCCTAGGAATTCCTGCGAGGAATCATCGAAGGCTTCTACTTCAACGTCCCGCATCCGAGAGCCGCTTGGGCTGTAACAGTTCCTTGAATTTTCCGAGAAATGTGAAAAACGATTGCCGCAATAGCCATTGAGAGATATACTACTAAGTCGACGCGGTCAGGCGCGTAGCGTTTTTGCGGGAATCGTTCCGCTTGGACTGTAACAGTTCAATTTGCAGAGTGCATGCGACGTGAGCGGCGGATTCAATTTGGAAGGAAAATGGTCAGAATTGCGATAACCCGGTCCTCGCGGGGTCTGCGACCAGCAGACATGGATAAGCAGAAGGAATAAAAACCCGCGCATGATGACCTATTTTGACACCGTGGGGCTTTCATGTTGGGCCTAGCACAACATGTGGTCATCGATTTGCCGCGATCAGCCATAGCGCGATCCAGTTCTGATCGGCGGCGGTCAGGCGCAGATCGCTTTTGCGGGAATCACGGCGGCCGGACTGTACCAGTTCAATTTGACGGTGCCGGCGACGTTAGCAGACGGCGACGCATCAGCATCTGTCGACGGAAAGCGGCGCGCTCCTGCCGTGCGTTAGTAGCCCGGCTGGTTACGCAACGGCTTCGTTGCGGCCTGCCGAGGTGGCGCGCTTTCCTGCCGTCACGCCGAGGAAGTTCAGGAGTTCAGCGTTGACCTCATCGGCGTGCGTCCAGGTGATGCAGTGCGGGCCGTCCTTCACGACTGCCAGGCGCGCGCCTTTGATCAATTTCGCGGTTCGCTGGCCCGAGGCCTGGATCGGCACGATGCGGTCGGCATCACCTTGAATGACAAGCGTGGGAACGTCGATGCGCGCCACATTCTCGCGGAAATCCTCATGCCAGGTTGGAACGCACGCCAAGGTCGCAGTGGCCGACGAGATGGCCGCCACGTTCCAGCTGGCTTGGATGGCCTGCTCGCTGACGCGCTTCCCGAGCAGGAGATCCGCGTTGTAGAAGTCCTTGAAGAACGCGCTGAAGAAGGCGTAACGGTCCGCGACGATCGCTTTCTGCAGTCCTTCGAAGACGGCGGCGTCGACTCCCTCCGGATTGTCGGGCGTCTTCAACAGGAAGGGCGGAACCGAAGAGATGAACACGGCCTTGCTCACGCCTTTCGATCCGTATTTCCCGATGTAGCGCGCTACTTCGCCGCCGCCCATGGAGAAGCCGACCAGGGTGACGTCCTGTAGTTCCAGGTGAGTCAGGATTTTGCGCAGGTCCTCGGCGAACGTGTCGTAGTTGTAACCGGTGGTGGGCTGGCTGGATCGGCCGAAGCCCCGGCGATCATAGGTGATGACGCGGTGGCCTGTTTCGAGAAGGATCGGAACCTGTTTCTCCCAGGAAGCCCCGCTCAACGGATATCCATGGATGAGCACGATCGGCTTGCCTGAGCCGTGGTCCTCATAGTGAAGATTGATGTTGACGGAATTTTCTTTTCCGACGGTGATGTATGACATTTGGGTTTCTCCTTACGCGGGCTGCAGTTGGTGCAGCCTGAGAGACGCTGCGCAGGAGAAGATCGTTACGTTCGGGCTTTCAGGATTTCGCGCGCCGCGTTGTAACCTGGCGCACCCATGACGCCGCCGCCGGGATGCGTGCCGGAGCCGCACAGATACAGGCCGTGAATGGGCGTACGGTAGCGCGCGCACCCAGCCGCGGGACGCAGCACGAACATTTGATCCAGGCTCATCTCGCCATGGAAAATGTTTCCGCCGGTCAGGCCGAAGCGGCGCTCCAGATCGAGCGGCGTCAGCACCTGCTTGTCGATGATCAACGAGCGGAAGCCGGGCGCATATTCTTCGATCAGCTCGAAGACGCGGAAGGCGAACGGCTCGCGCAATTCGTCCCAATGCGTGTCGCGCAGCGTGTAGGGCGCGTATTGCAGAAAGATTCCCATGATGTGCTTGCCGGGCGGAGCGAGCGAGGGGTCATACATGCTGGGGATGGTCAGCTCGAGCAGCGGCGATTGCGAAGGGCGGCCGTACTTGGCATCGTCCCAGGCGCGCTCGACGTAATCCATGGACGGGCAGATGTGCATCGTGGCGCGGTGCTGCGGCGCGGGTGTTCCGGGCAGCGCGGTAAAGTCGGGCAGGCCGTCGAGAGCCAGATTGATTTTGCAAGACGTGCCTTCGCTGCGATATTTGCGAATGGAATCGAGTAAGTCGGCGGGCAGTTCGCGCTGATCGACCAAGTGTAGGAAGGTCGTTTGCGGCGTGAGATTGCTCGCCACGATCGCGGCTTCGATTTCTTCGCCGCCGTCCAGGACGATGCCGCGCGCGCGTCCGTTGGAAACGCGGATGCTCTTCACTCCGGCGTCGGTGCGGATCTCGGCGCCGCGGCTGGCGGCCGATTGCGCGATGGCGTTCGACACTGTCCCCATGCCGCCGCGCACGAATCCCCACAGGCCGCGCTTTCCTCCCACGCTGCCCATGACGTGATGCAGCAGAATGTATGCGGTTCCGGGCGAGCGCGGACCGCCGTTGGCTCCGATCACGCTATCGGTGGCCAGCGTGACTTTGATTTCGTCCGACTCGAACCATTCGTCCAGGAAATCGGCCGCGCTTTGCGTGAAGATCTTGACCAGGCTGACGATCTCCTTCGGGCGCAGGCGGCGGAACTTGCCGGCGAGTTTGAGATACTCGACAAAATCGCCGATGCCTTTGGGCGGAAATTCGGGAGGCGTGCTGAGCAGCAGGCTTTCGACAACTTCGGAAAGCCGCTCGAGATGATCTTCGTAGGCGGGGAACACTTCCGCGTCATGCCGGGAAAATTTGGCGATCTCGGCGAGTGTCTTCGCGCGATCCTGCCACATGAAGAGGTAGCGGCCATCGGGGAACGGCGAGAAGAAGGCGGGATCTTTGGCGTCCACGTGATAGCCAAAGCGCTCGAGTTCCAGTTCGCGAATGATGCGCTCCTGCAGCAGGCTGGCGAGATACGCCGCGGTGGAGACGTGGTACCCCGGCCAGATTTCTTCGGTGACCGCGCAACCGCCGACAAGTTCGCGCTTTTCGAGCACCAGCACTTTGCGGCCCGCGCGCGCAAGATAGGCGGCGCAAACCAATCCGTTATGCCCGGCGCCGACGATGATGACGTCGAACTTTTTCAAGTCCCGATTGTAGCGTTGCAGTGCGGGGCCGCGGCGGTTTGACGCAGTGGCGCGTTGATCCCTAGACTTGAAGCATGGAAGTAACGTTGTCGCCGGAGCTGCAATCCAAGCTCGAGCGCAAGGCCGCGCAAGAGGGCCGTAACAGCGAGGCGCTGGCGCAAGAGGCGGTTGAGCGATTGGTCGATTACGACGCGTGGTTCGTCCGTGAAGTGGAAGCCGGACTGGCGGCGGCTGACCGCGGCGAGCTCGTCGATCACCAAGAAATTGGCAAGCTCATAGACAGCCGTTATCCCGGCTGATGCGCATCCAGATGGACGCAGCCTGCGGTCAATGACCTGACAAGAATCTGCGATTATCTCGATGAGCATGCCAGCGCGGCAATTTCACACCGGGTCGCGTTGACGATCTATCGAAGTAGCGTCCTTGCGCGCCACCAGCGCGGGGCAATTTGCCGATACTCAAACCGGCTGATAGGCTGAAGACGTGACTAGTCTGCTTGAAAAAGCGCTAAAAAAAGTTGGCACGCTGCCAAAGGACGAGCAAGATGCGATCGCCGCGGAAATCCTCGATTCCCTGGCTGACGAGGTGGCTTGGAGAAAGAAGTTCGCCATGAAACGCGACCGGCTGCGCCAATTGGCGACAGAAGCGCTGGGCGAGGATGCCCGGGGCGAGACGCGATCATTGGATGATCTGCTTTGATTGAGTCGCGGACGACGCGACAATTCTGGAATGCTTTTGTCGAACTCCCCGCGGACACCAAGGCCGCCGCTCAGAGCGCATACCGTCTGTTTCGCGACAATCCGGCCCATCCCAGTTTGCATTTCAAGAAGCTCGAAGGACAAGACCAGATTTACTCGGTCCGAATCGGTCTTAACTACCGGGCACTGGGTGTAATGCGAGACAGCGGCCGCATCGTGTGGTTCTGGATCGGAAGCCATGCCGATTACGACCGGCTGGTTTGACTTGGGCTCTGCACCAGGCGCATTATGCAGGCGATTCGAACACCACCACCGCCAGCGGCGGCAACGTGACCGACAGGCTGTGGTAGTGGTTGTTGTATCCCACCGGCTCGGACATTACCGCGCCGCTGTTGCCCAGGTTGCTGCCTCCGAACATCTCCGCGTCGCTGTTGAAAATTTCGCGGTACAGGCCCGGGTCCGGCACGCCGACTCGATACTTCATTCGCGGCACCGGCGTGAAATTGCAGACGAACAACAAAAACGGCTTGCCGCCTTCCGGCCGGCGGAGGAATGAAATGGTTGAGCCGTCCACGTCGCGGAAGTCCACCCACTCAAAACCCGCCCAGTGAAAATCCACCTGGTAAAACGCGGGGTGCGAGCGATACAGCTTGTTCAATTCCCCCACGAAAACCTGCAGCTTACGGTGAAAATCGAAATGCAATACCTCCCACGGCAGGCCGCGCTCGTGGTTCCATTCCTCCCAAACGCCGATCTCCGACCCCATGAACAACAGCTTCTTGCCCGGATGCGCATACATATACGCCAGAAACGCGCGCACGTTGGCGAACTTCTGCCACACGTCGCCCGGCATCTTGCTCAACAGCGCGCCCTTGCCGTGCACCACTTCGTCGTGCGAGATCGGAAGCACGAAATTCTCCGTGAACGCGTACAGCATGCTGAAAGTGATGTTGTTGTGATGAAACTTGCGATGCACGGGATCCTTGGCGAAATAGTCCAGCATGTCGTGCATCCAGCCCATGTTCCACTTCATGGTGAAGCCGAGCCCGTTCATGTACGTCGGGCGGGAGACGCCGGTGAAAGCCGTCGACTCCTCGGCCACCGTGATGGCGCCCGGCACCTGGTGCGCCAGCTCGTTGAAGCGCCGCAGAAAATCGATAGCTTCCAGGTGCTCGTTGCCCCCATACATGTTGGGGAGCCACTCGCCGGCTTTGCGCGCGTAGTCCAGATACAGCATGGATGCGACGGCGTCCACGCGGAGCCCGTCGATGTGATACACATTCAGCCAAAACAGGGCGTTCGAAAGCAAGAACGTGCGCACTTCGTTGCGGCCGTAGTTGAAGATTAGCGTTCCCCACTCCTTGTGCTCGCCCTTGCGCCAGTCGGCATGCTCGTAAAGCGCGGTGCCGTCAAACTCCGCCAGGCCATGCGCGTCCTTGGGGAAATGCCCAGGCACCCAATCGACCATCACGCCCAGGCCGGCTTGGTGACAGCAATCCACAAAGTACATGAAGTCCTCGGGCGTGCCGAAGCGCGCGGTGGGCGCGTAGTAGCCGACCACCTGATAACCCCAGGAGCCGGAGAATGGATGCTCGGCCACCGGCAGCAACTCCAGATGCGTGTAGCCCAAACGCGTGGCGTACTCCACCAAGCGCGGCGCCAGCTCGCGATAACTCAGGTACGTATTGTGCGGACCGCGCAGCCAGGAACCCAGATGGACTTCATAGATCGAGACCGGCTCCTTCAGCAGGTTCTTGCGCCCGCGCGATTCCATCCAGCCCTGGTCGCCCCATTGGTAGCGCCCCAGATCCCAGACCACCGAGGCGGTCTTGGGAGGAACTTCGCTGGCGAAGCCGTACGGGTCGGATTTCTGCTGCCGGTAGGCTCGAAAGCGGGCGCGCACGGAATATTTGTAATTGGTACCGGCGCCGACGCCGGGAACGAACAGCTCCCAAACGCCCGAACGCGACCGCATGGGGTGCCGGCGCTCGTCCCAATCGTTGAAGTCGCCCACCACGCTGACTACTTCGGCATTGGGCGCCCACACCGCGAATCGCACGCCCTCGACGCCTTCGCAGTCCACCGGATGCGCTCCCATAGTCCGGTAGCTTTCGTACTGCGTGCCTTCGCCGTGGATATGCAAATCGAAGTCGGAGATCAGCGGGCCGAAACGATAGGCATCTTCGATCTCAGCTCGGGCGCCGTTCCAAAGCGTCAGCCGGAGCAGGTAATGCGCGGGCTCATGATCCAACGACGCAACGAAAAAGCCCTCGGCGCGCAGTTTGCGCATGGGATGCGGGGCGCCGCCCAGGATCACCTCCGCGTCCATGGCTTGGGGCAGGAAGGCGCGAATCTCCCAGCCATTCTCGGTTTGATGCGGCCCCAGGACGCTGAATGCATCGCCGTGCTGGCCGCTGAGAATGGCGTCGATGTCTTGCGAGGTCATGCACAGCTATTATGGCAAGGTGTCTGTTCGAAAAGCTGAGCTGCACGTGCACCTGGAGGGATCGGTGGAAGCCGGGACGCTGCTCGAGATCGATCCGGGCCTCGAGCGCGATGAGATCGAAGCCAATCTGAGCTGCCGCACGTTCGAAGAATTTCTGCGCGGCTACATCTGGATTACCGGCAAACTTCAGACGCCCGAACATTACGCGCTGGCGACGCGGCACTTGCTCGAACGGCTTGCCGAGCAAAACGTGACTTACGCCGAGATCACGCTGTCGGCGGGCGTGGTGTTGTGGAAGCAGCAGGACCTGGCGGCGGTTTACGAAGCGGTTTGGAAGGAATCGCAGCGCTCCCCGGTGCGGACCTTCTGGATTCTGGATGCCATTCGCCATTTCGGCGCCGAGCACGGCATGCAGGTGGCGCAATTCGCCGTTTCGCGGCGCGATCAAGGCGTGATTGCCTACGGGATCGGCGGAGACGAAGCGCGCGGGCCCGCGGAGTGGTTTCGCGACGTGTTCGCCTACGCACGCGACGGCGGGCTGCGCCTGGTCTGCCATGCCGGCGAAACGATGGGGCCGGAATCGATCTGGGCGGCGCTCGAGATCGGGGCCGAGCGCATCGGCCATGGCATCGCGGCGGTTCGAGATCCGGCCCTGCTCGCGCGTTTGCGCGAATCCAACGTGCCGCTGGAGATCTCCATCACCAGCAATGTATGCACCGGCGTGGTGCCCACGCTCGCCGAACATCCGATTCGACAGATTTACGACGCCGGAGTTCCGATCGTGCTGAACACCGACGATCCGGCCTTTTTTCACACCTCGCTGACGCACGAATACGAGCTGGGCGAAAGCCTGTTCGGATTGCCGGTGGAGGAGCTCGCGGCGGCGAGTTTCCGTTACGCTTTCGCAGCTTCCGCGGCGTCCGCGCGCTAAACCCCAGTCTCCACTTTGCCGATGGAAGACTGGGATCGTGTCGCTTGCGGAATTTCGCCACCAACGCCGCTAAATCATTTCGCCGCCTGGCGCGCAGGCGCATCGCCGCTTGCTTCGCGGTAGCCGCTTTTGCGCTGATCGCGCGGCTCGCGCTGCTTCCGTGGCTGCCGCCTCCTAATCCGGTAATCCACGACGAATTCAGCTACCTCCTCAACGCCGACACGTTCGCCTCAGGCCGTCTGACGAATCCGGTACATCCGTTCTGGATTCATTTTGAATCGTTCCACATCATCCATCAGCCCACCTACGCCTCGAAATATCCGCCTATGCAAGGCCTGGTGCTGGCCTTGGGCCAGATTCTGGGGCATCCCTGGATTGGCGTGATGTTGAGCATCGGCGCGATGTGCGCGCTCACCTGCTGGGCGCTGCAAGGCTGGCTGCCTCCGACGGCCGCACTGTTCGGTGCGACTGCTGGTGGCCATGCGTCTGGGCGTCATCGATTATTGGATGAACTCCTATTGGGGAGGCGCGGTGGCGGCGGCCGGGGGCGCCTTGGTGATTGGAGCGCTGCCCCGGCTCATGCGAAAAGTGCGAGTGTCGCACGCCGCGCTGTTCGGCCTGGGCCTGGCGATTCTGATGAACAGCCGCCCCTATGAAGGCGCAATCCTGGGCGCGATCTCGAGCGTGGTGTTGCTCGCTTCGTTGGTTCGCCGCCACGCGAAGTTGCGCATGCTGGTGCGCGTGGTTGTGCCCGCGGGATTGGTGCTGGCCGTCGCAGCCGGCATGACGGGCTATTACAACTTCCGCGTCACCGGCAACGCGCTCCGCATGCCGTATCAGGTTCATGAAGCGCAGTATGTCATGAGTTCCGTTTTCTTGTGGCAGAAGCCCCGGCCGCCTCTGGTTTACCGGCATGAACCGATGCGCCGCTTCTGGGCCGGCTTCGATATGCAAGTGGACCAGTACATGCGCGTTCATCCCGTTCTCAGCACCGCGATGAAGCTGGGCAACGCCTACGAGTTCTATCTCGGCAATGCGCTGTTCGTGCTCCCATTGCTGGGCTTGATTTTCGTGTGGAAGAATCGCAGAGTCCGGCTGGCGTTATGCATGTTCGGCATCTTCCTGCTCGGCCTGATTCCGGAGAAGACCGTCTGGCCGCACTACCCTGCCCCCTCGATGCCGCTCTTTTTCGTAATCGTCATGTACGGGCTGTTTGGCTTGCGATTCTGGAAAATGGGGCGCGCGCGCGCCGGCGCGGGCCTAATTCCGCCGCTGGCGCTCGCGTTCGTTGCGCAATTCGTCGTCTACGTGGCGTTCTCCTGTCTGCATCTGGACTGGTTGCACCAGGACAAGTGGGCTACATTCGGTCCACAGCGGGCGGCCATCGCGGCGCGTTTAGAGAAGCAGCCGGGCGAGCAACTGGTGATGGTGCACTACGCGCCGGATCACGATTTTTTGTGCGAATGGGTTTTCAATCGCGCCGATATCGACCATGCCAAAGTGGTTTGGGCTCGGGAAGTGAGCCCGCAAGAAGACCAGCGGCTAATGCAATATTTCCACAATCGCAGGATCTGGCTGCTGGAGGCGGATGCCAAGCCGCCGCGTTTGAGTCCTTACCCAGCTCGCACGGTCGCGGCGGTTTCCACTCCCGGCCACTGACCCGCGGGCGCTTTTAGATCGGCCCATCCTCGCTGAGCTTCACTTGTATGTTCGTAGTGCGGCCGTTACGGAAAATGGTCAGCTCCAGCGTGTCCCCGGCGCGTTTGCGCGCCAGCGCGCGGCTGATGGCGTCCTCGCGATCGATCGGCCGGCCGTCGATGGCCGTAATCAAGTCCCCGCCAACTAGCAACTGTACGTTTCCAATCTGCACTGTCTGCCGGCCGCCCCGAAGTCCGGCGCGAGCGGCGGCTGAACCTGTCTCCACTTCCTGCACCAGCAAACCGCCCTGCGTGGGCAAATCCAACGCATCGGCGTAGTCGCCCGCCACCGGCACAACCGAAACACCCAGCCGCGGCCGTTTCCGTCCGGCCTGGAAGTCCTCCAGCAGCGCCTTGGCACGATTGATGGGCATGGCGAAACCGATGCCGATGCTTCCGCCGTTGGGCCCGAGAATCGCAGTATTGATGCCGATCACATCCCCCGCCGAATCCAGCAGCGGGCCGCCGCTATTACCGAAATTGATGGCCGCGTCGGTTTGAATCAAGCCTTCCAGCTCTTCATTGTTCTCCCCGCGAATGCTCCGCCCCAGCGAGCTTACGACGCCGGTTGTGAGAGTACCGTTCAGGCCGAATGGGTTGCCGATCGCGAGCACCTTCTGGCCCACCTGCAGAACATCGGAATCGCCCAGCCGCAGGTACGACAGCTTTTTGCGCGGCGAGATCTGAATCAGCGCCAGATCGTTCGCTTCGTCGCGGGTGATCAACTTGGCCGGATAGCGCGTCTGATCCGACATCGTCACCTCCAGTTGACGTTCGTTCGCCACCACATGATTGTTGGTAAGAATCCTGCCGTCGGCGCTGATGAGAAATCCCGAGCCTTGATCCTTGGAAGGATAGATTTCAAGGAAAATCGTGCGGCGATAGACGGTGCTGGTAATGTTCACCGTTGCCAGGTGCGCGGACTTGTAGACCTCGATATTGTTGGTCTCGTCGGCACTCAGCCCGGCGCTGCGAGCCACGCTCGGCCCGGACCAGATCTGGCCGCCCGCGCCGCGAATCGGCTCCAGAATCCGCTGCCGCCCCCAGTTGGTCTTCGAGGTGACGATCAGGAACCCGCCCACAAGCAGAGCGGCAATTACAAAAACACGCAATCTCATACCGATAGACTCCGAAGCGAGTTGTACACGGCGCGCACCTGTTCCAGCGTATTTTCCTTGGTCCCGGAGGTGTCGATCACGTAGTCGGCCAAGCGGACCTTTTCTTCGAGCGGCAGCTGGCGGCTCAGCCGCGCCAGCACCTCCTCCCTCGAATATGGGCCGCGCTTCATGGCGCGTTCGATCTGTTGTTCCAAGGTGCAGGTCACCACAATCAGCCGGTCAAATCGCCTATAACTTCCAGTTTCAACCAGAATTGCCGCCGCGACAACTACGATGGCCTTCGGATCGCGCTGGGCGATCTCGGCGATCATGCGCGCCTGGCGCTCGCCCACCGGCGGATGCACCAGCCGATTCAGTTTCTCGAGCAGCGCGGGGTTACCGAAGACCAGCGCGCCCAGCTTCTTGCGGTCGATAAAACCCTCGCGGTCCAGAATGTTCGGGCCGAATTCGCGCACCACGCCCGCGTAGGCCTCGCCATCGGGCAGCAGCACCTGGTGGCCCAATTGATCAGCTTCGATGAGATAACAACCCAGATCAGCCAGAGCCTGGCCGGCGAAGCTCTTACCGCTTGCCAAACCTCCCGTCAGCCCTACCCGCAGCATAGATGCTGTTCGGCGGCTTGCAAGGTGTTCGCCATGAGCATAGCGATGGTCAGCGGTCCGACGCCGCCCGGGACCGGCGTGTAAGCGCTGGCGAGTTCGAGCGCCGCTGCGGCGTCCACATCGCCGGCCAATCCCTTGCCGTCCGGGCCGCGATTCTGTCCCACGTCGATCACCACCGCGCCGGGTTGGATGAATTCTCGCGTAATTAGTGCGGGCTTGCCGATCGCCGCGACCAGAATGTCGGCCCGCCGGCACTCGCCCGCAAGATCCACGGTTTTCGAATGACAGATCGTCACCGTGGCGCTCTGATGCAGCAGCAGCAGCGCCATGGGCTTGCCGACGATGTCGCTGCGCCCCACCACCACGGCTTTTTTCCCGGCGATCGGAATCTCGTAACGCCGCAACATCTCCATGATGCCGGCCGGCGTGCAAGCGCGCGGCGCCGGGATGTTGGCCACCAGGCTGCCGACGTTCACGGGATGAAAGCCATCCACGTCCTTATCGGGCTTCACGCTCAGCAGAACGCGGCGGCTATCCACCTGCTTGGGCAGCGGCACTTGCACCAGGATTCCGTCAATTTCACTGCGCTGGTTCAGGCCTTCGATGATTCCCAGCAGCTCCTCAGTGGGGATGGTATCGGGCGGCGTGATTTTCTCGCTATAGATCCCCAGCTCGCCGCAAGTTTTGATCTTGCCGCGCACGTAGATTTCCGACGCCGGATCGTGCCCCACCAGTATTACCGCCAAGCCCGGAGGCCGGTGGCTCGCGGCCATCTTCGAAATGCGCGGCCGCAGCTCAGCCAGAATCTGTTCACGCACCCATTTCCCGTCCAGAATTTTGGCGCTCACTCATTCGTGAGGATAACAGAGGAGCGTTCCCTGCAACCAAAACAAAGCCACCGCTAACGGCCGGAAAAGCGCCGCGGAACTTCAGCCATCCCTAAGCAGCACTGCGTAAAGACGGCGTCATTACGACTCTGTTACGCTGATAAGGGAGGAGAGCATGCCCGCTGCACAACACCAATCCGGCAAGCGCGAGGCGCTAAACCTTCGTATCAAGCCCCAGGTCCGCGAACTCATCGATCGAGCCGCACAGCTCGCCGGCAAAAACCGCACCGATTTCGTTCTGGATGCCGCCCGCCGCGCCGCTGAAGACACATTGCTGGATCGGACGTTGTTTACGGTCAGCCCCAAGGCTTATCGTCAGTTCCTGGCGCGCCTGGATGCTCCGCCGAAGCCGAATAAGCGGCTTCTCAAGACCATGCTGGCACGCGCGCCTTGGGAATGAACCTGCACCTTTCATCCCCACAACCGCTTACCACCGATCATAGGACTGAGGGCTTCAGTTCAGGCGAGCCGCTCTTGGACGATTGGCTCAAACGCCGCGCGCTTCGCAACCAAGCGAGCGGCGCTACCCGAACCTACGTGGTCTGTGAACGTCAAGTCGTGATCGCCTTTTATGCCCTCGCCTCAGGCGCCATCGCTCAAGCAGCGGTTCCGGGGAAGTTCCGAAGGAACATGCCAGATCCGATTCCGGTCGTCGTTTTGGCTCGCCTGGCCGTGGATCTGAACCAGCAGGGCCGCGGTTTGGGCCGGGCGTTATTTCAAGATGCCGCCCGCCGCGTCGCACATGCCGCCGATAGCATCGGGATCAGGGGAATTATCGTGCATGCCATCTCTGAAGAAGCGCGAAAGTTCTACGCAGCGCTCGGCTTTGATCCATGTCCTGCCGAGCCAATGACTATGGTAGTTACGCTGAAGGACGTCCATGCCGCGTTGAATCGAGCCGGGTGAGTACGCCTCTCGGGAACCCAACCACCGCCCTCGTTGCGTCACTTCACCGGACGCGTGCTTTTCTTCTTAGTGGCGGGCGCCGCGCTCTCGGCCAGCAGCTTTTCGGCGGCCTCGCGGATATGCTGATCCTGCTGGTCGTCGAAGAACTTTTCGTCCAGCCCCGAGTACTGCGCGCGAACCATGCCTTTGCGATCGATGAACATCATCAGTGGAACCAGCGGACGCTGATCCTGAGGCCATTCCAGATATTTGAGCGCGGCATCGCCATTCGCCGTGCCGACCGGGAAAGGCGGCTTGAAGCGATCGATAAACCCAGGCAGATCGGGGTTATCGTTCACCGCGGCCTCCACTACCGCAAAGCCCTTCGGACCGAGATCCTTTTCAATGCCACTCAAGACCTGAGTGGTTTTTTGGCAGTGCGGTCAAGTGGTGAGTATAAAGACCAGGCACAAAACCTTGCCACGGTACTGGCTCACCAGCAACTGCTTGTTCGGACCCATCTCGATGACGAACTCTGGGGCCTTGCGTGGGATGTCGATAGCGAAGCCGGAGCTGACAGCTAGCGCCAGGATGAGGATCGCGCGACGCATGAAATTTGAGTATACCGAACCCAGCGTCATTACGCGCGTGTGCGATTTCACGCAAGCAGCAGTACTGCTTTCGAATTTTTCTCTGCGCCCGGTCAAAATCATGGGTTTCAGCGCGCGCGGCCTCCGTTATAATTGAGTTTCCCATGCACATCATACGTCGCGTAGCCGTCCTCGGAGCCGGCACAATGGGCGCACGGATTGCCGCGCATTTTGCCAACGCGGGAGTGCCCGCATTTCTCTTCGACATCGTCGTCCCCGGCCAGCCCAATCGCAACGCGGCCGCGCTCAAGGGCATCGACACCGCGCTCAAGCAGCGGCCCGCCGGATTTTTCACCGACGACAAAGTCGCGCTGGTCACACCGGGCAACTTCGAAGACGATCTGGCGAAGCTGGCTGAATGCGACTGGATCATCGAAGCGGTGGTCGAGAATCTCGACATCAAGCGCGATCTGTGGCGCAAAGTCGATGCGGTCCGCAAGCCGGACGCGATCTTGTCCACCAACACCAGCGGCATTCCGCTGGCCCAGATCACAGAAGGCTTTTCGCACGACTTTTGCCGGCACTTTCTGGGCACGCACTTTTTCAATCCGCCGCGCTACCTGCATCTGATGGAGCTGATTCCGGGCGCCGACACGGATCCGCACATCCTCGAAGCCGTGGATGAGTTTGCCGACCGGCGGCTGGGCAAGGGCGTGGTCCGCACCAAGGATACGCCCAACTTCATCGCCAACCGCATCGGCAGCTTCTTCGGCGGCACCATCGCCAAGACGCTGGTGGAAGAAGATTTCACTATCGAAGAAGTGGATGCGATTACCGGCCCTTTGATCGGCCTGCCCAGCACAGCCAGCTTCCGGCTGCTCGATCTGGTGGGGCTGGATGTTTGGGCCTTCGTCGGAAGCAATCTCTACGCCGCGGTGCCCAACGATCCCTGGCGCGATCGTTTTCTGCCGCTGGATTTCGAAAAGAAGATGATCGAGCAGAAATGGCTCGGAGACAAAACCGGACAGGGCTTCTACAAGAAGACCGGCAAAGGTGAAGCCAAAGAGATCCTGGTGCTGGATTGGAAGACGCTGGAATACAAGCCGCTGGCCAAGCCGCGCTTCGCCTCGGTAGAAGCCGCGCGCAATATCGAAGATCTCGGCGAGCGGCTGCGCACGCTGCTGCGCTCGGACGACCGCGCCGGCCGGTTCCTGTGGAAAGTCTTCAGCGATCTGTTCCTCTATTCAGCCGAGATGATTCCGGAGATCTCGGACCGCATCGTCGAGATCGACCGCGCCATGCGCTGGGGCTATGCCAACAAGCTGGGGCCTTTCGAGCTGTGGGACGCGCTGGGCTTTGTGGATGTCGTAACCCGCATAGAAAGCGAGCGCCGGCCGATCCCGGAAAACGTCAAGAAGATGCTCTCGCGCGCGGCGCTTTCGCTCTACCGCCAGGCCGGGCAGGCGCATCCTGTCACGGAGTATTTCGATTTCCATACCAACGCCTACCAGCCGCTGGAACCGCGCGCCGGCATCGTCACCCTGGCGGATCGCAAACGCTCCAACGGCGTGGTGGCGAAGAACGCGGGCGCTTCGCTGATAGACCTCGGCGACGGCGTGCTGTGCGTCGAGTTTCACAGCAAGATGAACGCGCTCGGCGAAGACAATATCGGCATGCTGTACGCAGGCTTGGAAGAGACCAACAAGAATTTCGACGCCATGGTCATCGCCAACGAAGGCGAGAATTTCAGCGTGGGCGCCAACCTGATGATGGTGCTGCTAGGGGCGCAGGAGGGCGAATGGGACGAGCTCAACCGCGCCATTAATCGCTTCCAACAAGCCAACATGGCGTTGAAGTATGCGGCGAAGCCCGTGGTTGCGGCGCCGTTTTCGCGAGCTTTGGGCGGCGGCTGCGAAATCGTGCTCCATTCCACGCGCGCGCAGGCGTCGGCTGAAACCTACATCGGGCTGGTAGAAGTGGGCGTCGGTCTGATCCCCGGCGCCGGCGGCTGCAAGGAGTTGCTGGTGCGCCTCAAGGATCCGCGCAAAGTCTTCGAGCTGATCGGCTACGCCAAAGTTTCTTCCAGCGCCGAGGAAGCCAAGAAGCTAGGCCTGCTGGATCGCGCCGATTCGATCTCTATGAATCCCGAGCGCCTCATCGGGGATGCCAAGGCGCTGGCTCTGTCGCTGGTCCCGCGCTATGCGCCGGGCGTGCCGCGGACCGACGTCAAAGTCGCGGGCGAAGCTGGATTCGCGTTGCTGAAAATCGGCGCGTGGTCCATGCGGCAAGGGCATTTCATCAGCGATCACGACGTTTTCATCGCCGAGAAGCTCGGCTATGTTCTCACCGGCGGCCGCCTGACCGGCGAGCAGACCGTGTCCGAGCAGTATTTGCTGGATCTGGAGCGCGAAGCGTTCTTGAGTCTGTGCGGCCATCCAAAGACGCAGGAACGCATGGGGTATATGCTTAAGACAGGAAAACCACTGCGGAACTAGCCCGCGCGTGGCGCACGCTTCAGCGTGCCGCGTTCACACTCGTGTGAACGCCTGGGAGATTCTAGGAGCATCATGGAAGCCGTAATTATCGACTGCGTACGTACCGCCATCGGAAAAGCGCCCAAAGGCAGCCTGCGCACCACGCGTCCGGACGATCTGGCCGCCACCGTCATCCGCCATCTGACGGCAAAATATCCGTTCGTTCCGGCATCCGAAATCGACGACGTGATTCTGGGCTGCGCCAACCCGGAGGGCGAATCCGGCAT
Organism: Terriglobia bacterium; assembly: GCA_963768095.1. Lineage (GTDB taxonomy): Bacteria > Acidobacteriota > Terriglobia > Bryobacterales > Bryobacteraceae > Palsa-89. The sequence continues at coordinate 1,015,675 of CAVYGT010000002.1, forward strand.
GAACATGGCGCGCGTGGCGGCGCTCCGTGCCGGGCTGCCCGATTCGGTGCCGGGCGTCACCATCAACCGGTTCTGTTCGTCGGGATTGCAGGCCATCGCCATGGCGGCGGAAAAAATTCGTTCGGGCGGCGCGCACATCATCATCGCCGGCGGCGCGGAATCCATGAGCATGATTCCGATGTCGGGTTACAAGTTCGCGCCGAATCCCTGGATGGTGGATCACATTCCGCAGATCTACATGGGCATGGGACTCACGGCGGAGGAAGTGCAGCGGAAGTTCAACGTCAGCCGCGCAGATGCCGACCAGTTTGCCTACCGCAGTCATCAAAACGCGCTGCGAGCGCAGGCCGAAGGGAAATTCGACGAAGAGATTGTTCCGGTGGAAGTTGAGTCTACGGTGTTGGACAATGGCAAGCCCGTCCACCGGCAGATGGTATTCAAGAAAGACGAAGGGCCGCGCGCCGACACATCGGTCGAAGCGCTGGCCAAACTGAAGCCGGTCTTTGACGCCAACGGAACAGTGACGGCGGGCAATTCGTCCCAGACCAGCGATGGCGCTGCCGCCGCGCTGGTGATGTCCGAAAAGAAAGCCAAGGAGCTGGGGCTTAAACCAATGGCGCGCTTCGTGAGCTTCGCCGTAGGCGGCGTGCCGCCGGAGATCATGGGCATCGGGCCCGTGGTCGCGATCCCGAAAGCGCTCGCGCTGGCGGGCCTCAAGACCGAAGATATCGGCGTGATCGAGCTGAACGAGGCGTTTGCCGCGCAAGCGCTGGCCGTGATTCGTAAAGTCGGGCTCGACCTGGAGCGTGTGAATCCCAATGGCGGCGCCATTGCGCTGGGACATCCCCTGGGCTGTACCGGCGCCAAGCTGACCGCCACGATTCTGCGCGAGATGAAGCGCCGCGACTTAAAATATGGAATGGTAACCATGTGCATCGGCGGCGGACAAGGAGCCGCCGGAATTTTCGAACGGTTGAACTAAGCAAGGTGGCGCACGCACTCGTGCGTGCCGCGTTCACACTCGTGTGAACGCTTTGAATGAAAAAACTAACCAGCTGAGGACTTAACGAAATCTTATGGCTACTTCAACTCTCTCCCCAACCAAACACAAAGGCGGCTCGTTCCTGCTGGAACCAACCACCTCCGACGAGGTCTTCACGCCTGAAGATTTCACCGACGAGCACCGCGCCATCGGCCGCACCACCGAGGAATTTTGGACCAAAGAGATTGCGCCGAATGTCGAGGCGATCCAGCACCAGGAGCCGGGAGTCGCGGTCTCGATTCTGAAAAAGTCCGGCAAACTTGGCTTGCCTGCGGTTGTAATCCCCGAGAAATTCGGCGGCATGGAGATGGACCTCACTTCGGCCATGATCGTTGCCGAGGGCGTTTCTAAAGATGGATCGTACTCGGCCTGGCACGGCGCGCAGGCGGGCATCGGAGCCTTGCCGCTGCTGCTGTTCGGGACTGAAGAACAAAAAGAGCGCTATCTTCACAAAGTCGCCACGGCTGAAATGGTCGCGGCCTATTGTCTGAGCGAACCGCAAGCCGGTTCCGACGCGCTGGCCGCCAAGACGCGCGCCGATCTCTCGCCCGATGGCAAATACTACGTCCTGAACGGGCAGAAAATGTGGATCACCAATGGAGGCGCGGCCGACCTGTACACCATCTTCGCCAAGATCGGCGGCGAGAAATTCACCGCGTTCCTGGTGGAGCGCGCGTTTCCCGGAGTCCAGCCCGGCGCCGAAGAAAAAAAGATGGGCATCAAGGGCAGCTCCACTACCGCGATTTATCTCGACAACGTCAAGGTTCCCGTTGAAAACGTGCTGGGCGAGATCGGGCGCGGGCACATCATCGCGTTCAACATTCTCAACCTGGGCCGCCTCAAACTCGGGCCCTTCGCCGTCGGAGGCGCCAAGGAGGTTCTGCGCGTTTCGCTGAAATACGCCAAAGAGCGCAAGGCGTTTGGCAAATCCATCGCCGAGTTCGGAATGATCCAGCACAAGCTGGCCGAGATGGCCATCCGGATCTTCGCCGCCGAGTCCTCCAGCTACCGCGTGGTGGGTTTGATCCAAAACGAACTCGAAGACTTCTCGTGGAGCAAGCCGGACGCAGCCCAGACCATGCTTAAAGCGGTGGAAGAATTCGCGGCCGAATGCTCCTTCATCAAGGTATTCGCCTCGGAGATGCTGGACTACGTCGTCGACGAAGGCGTGCAGATCCACGGCGGCTACGGTTACAGTCAGGAATACCCGGTGGAGCGCGCATATCGCGATTCGCGCATCAACCGCATTTTTGAAGGCACCAACGAGATCAACCGCCTGCTCGCAACCGGCATGCTGTTGAAGCGCGCGCAGAAGGGACAGCTCGGCTTGGTGGAAGCGGTCAAAAAGCTGCAAGCCGAACTGCTGGGCGGGCCGTCGCTCTCCTCCGGTGGCGACGAAGAAACGAAGCTCGTGGAGAACGCCAAGAAAGTGGCGTTGTTTGCCCTCGGCGTGGCATTCCAGAAATACATGAATGCGATCGAGGATCAGCAGGAGATCCTGGCCGGCATCACGGATATTTCGATGAACACCTTCGCCATGGAATCCGCGCTGCTGCGCACGCAGAAGCTGACCAAGCAGGGCAAAGGTGAGAACGCCCGCGATATGACAGCGGTCTTCCTGCGTGAGGCCATGGAGACGGTGGAAAGCGCGGCTCGCACCGTGCTGGCGGCTTGCTCGGACGGCGACACGCTGCGCACCAACCTGGCCGTGCTGAAGCGGTTCACTAAGTTCGAGCCGGTGGACGCAATCGCAACACGCCGCCGCATCGCAGCTCGTCTGCTCCAAGCCGATCGCTACTCGGTCTAGAAGCTGTGGCGCACGCACTCCTGCGTGCCGCGTTCACACTCGTGTGAACGCTAAACGATGAAGCTGATAATAACGGTGGGTTTACCAGGCTCCGGCAAAACAACCTATCTTGCCCGCCTCGGCGTCAACGCCATCTCTTCCGATGAAATTCGCCGGCTGTTGGCCGACGATCCCAGCGAGCAGTCAATCCACGCTCGTGTATTCGCAACCATTCGCTATCTGATCCGCCAACGCCTCGCGGTGGGACGTCCGGTCACCTACGTGGACGCCACGCATCTCACGCGCTGGGAACGCCGCCCGTATGTCCAACTAGCCCGGCGCTACGGATGTACGCTCGAAGCGATCTACTTTGACGTCCCCGTAGAGATTTGCATCCAGCGCAACCGGAAACGCCACCGCATCGTGCCGGACCAAGCAATTCGTGAAATGGCGCGCCGCCTGGAGCCCCCAACCAAGCAGGAAGGCTTCGCGCGCATCCGGAGAATCGTCAATCTTTGACTTAGCCCGATTAACGGGCCAATCTATAGACATGCCGACCGTAGTGAACATGCATGAGGCCAAGAGCAGCCTTTCGCGCCTGGTGAAACGCGCTTCCGCCGGAGAGGAAATCGTCATTGCCAGCCGCGGAAAACCGGTCGCAATGCTCACCCGCCTGCCGCGCAAGCGCAAGGACCTGCCTTGGGGAGTTTTAAAGGGCAAGATTCGCACGAAGCGAGGTTTCGCTGTTCCCCTGGATGTACTCAAGGACTACCTTTGAACGACTGCTCGATACAAGCGTCGTCATCCGGATACTGGAATGCAGCTCGCGTGTCGCTCCTGCACAAAGATCCGTTCGACCGGATACTGGTGGCCCAGGCCCGGCATGAGGGGCTCACCATCGTCACGCCGGATGCGCATATCCGGAAGTACGATGTTCCAACGCTGTGGTAATTGGCCGCGTCACTCAGGGCCGGCCTGCACGATTAGCTTTCCGGTGTTCGTTCCCTCGAACAGCTTCGCCAAGGCCTGGGGCGTATTCTCCAGTCCCTGCACTACGTCGACACGGTATTTCAATTTGCCTTGCAGGTGCCAGCCGATCATCGCCGTGAACGCTTCTTCGGCGCGATTCGAGTAATCGGTGCAGAGAAAGCCTTCCATGCGGGCCCGCTTCATGATCAGATTCGCGAGATTGCGCGGCCCCGGCGCCGGATGCTGGCCGTCGTTGTATTGCGAGATCATGCCGCAGACCGAGATCCGAGCGCGCAGATTGATCAGGTCCAGCACGGTCTCCAGCGTTTCGCCGCCCACGTTATCGAAATAGACATCAATGCCTTCCGGGCAGTGCCGCTCAAGGGCCTGGCGCACGTTCTCAGTTTTGTAGTTGATGGCCGCGTCGTAACCCAGCTCGCTTTTGATCCAGCGGCATTTTTCATCGCTGCCCGTCAAGCCGACCACTCGGAGGCCTTTGATTTTCCCGATCTGCCCGACCAGCGATCCTACCGCGCCGGCAGCTGTCGAAACCACCAGCGTCTCGCCGGCCTGTGGCTTGCCGATATCCAAGAGCCCGAAATACGCAGTCAGGCCGATGTGCCCGAGCAGTCCGAAAAACGCCGTCGCCGGAACCGGAAGGCCTTTGGGGAGCTTGGTCAGCGCGGGGCCTGGCAGGATCGCATAGCGTTGCCAGCCGAGCAACCCTTGCACCAGGTCGCCCGCGGCAAAGCCGCCGTGCCGCGATTCCTCGATCACGCCGATGCCGCCGCCGCGCATCACCTCACCCAGCTTCAACGCGGGCAAGTACGAGTCGGCCTCATTCATCCAGACCCGGTTGGTCGGATCGAGCGAAAGATATACTAATCGCACCAACACCTGGCCCTCCGCGAGCGCCGGTACGGGCGCCTCCACCCAACGAAAATCCGATGCTTTCACCATGCCTTCGGGACGCGCGGCCAGCAACCACTGATGATTTGTCTTCACTCGGAGCAGTATACTGTGCCTGAGCCATGCCATCCAAATCGCGGTTGTTGGCGCTGCTGCTGGCCGCGCTGGCGCTGGTTGCCTGCCAACGGCGCACCAAGAAGCTGATCGGCGTGGTGCCCAAGGCCACCTCGCACCTCTTCTTCGTGTCGATCCATGCGGGCGTGGACGCGGCCGCCAAGGAGTTCGGCGTCGATATCCTGTGGAACGGCCCGCGCGAGGAGACCGAGTACTCGCGCCAGATCGAGATTGTGGATTCCATGATTGCGCGGCACGTGGACGGATTGGCCATCTCCGCTACCGATCACGCGGCGCTGGTGAAGCCGGTGGAGCGCGTCATCGAGGCCGGCATTCCGGTGACGGTTTTTGATTCCGGGCTCGACCTCACCGGTTACGTGACCTTCGTTGCTACCGACAACTACGCCGCCGGTCAAACCGCCGCGCGGCGGCTGGCCGAGCTGGTGCATGGCAAAGGCAAAGTCGCGGAGCTGATGCACAAGCCGGGAGGCATGTCGACGGTGGACCGCGAGCGCGGATTCGAAGAGGTGATGGCCAAGGAATTTCCCGCCATTCAAATTGTCGCGCGGCAGTACGGCATGGCCGATCGCGCCAAATCGCGCGACGCCGCCGAGAACATCCTGACCGCGCATCCCGATTTGGATGGCATGTTCGCGTCCGCGGAAGCCAATTCCATCGGCGCCGTGCAAGCCATCCAGGCGCGCGGCCTCGCGGGCAAGGTCAAGCTGGTGACTTTCGATTCCAGCGACATGCATATTAAGGCGCTCAAGGACGGAACCATCGATGTGATGTTAGTGCAGGATCCTTATCGTATCGGCTACGAAGCCGTGCACAGCCTGGTGATGAAGCTTAACGGCCAAACGCCCGCGCACGAAATTGACTTGAAGGTGCACGAAATCCGCAGGTCCGATCTCGGCCAGCCGGACGTGCAGGCGCTGCTGTTTCCCAAGTGGATGAACGACCAGCAGCCCTAACTCGATTCCACAAACTCGACCCGATATTCTTCGATCACCGGATTGGCCAACACGTCGCGGGCAATCTGATCGATCTCCGTGGCGGCTTTTTCCGGATTGGTTCCGGGCTCCAGAGTGATGTCGAAAAACTTGCCCTGACGCACGGCCGCAATGGAGGTATGGCCCAGGCCGGCCAGCGCCGATCGAATGGTCTGTCCCTGCGGATCCAAGACGGTCGGTTTCATGGAGACGTAGACGCGTGCTTTCATGGAAATCTCATTGTAGCTGGGGTCACCAACCAATTTGCTAGTACGAGGGGAGGAACAATAGTCCGTCACACCTACGACCGAACGGACTATAAGATTAGGACCTTCGATTGATAGCTCCTTCGCGTCCGAAACGTTTAGATAGAGGGGACGAGTTAATCCAAGACCTGGAGGAGAAAAATGAATTTGCTTCAATTGATACAACAAGGCTGCGCGCGACTGGCGAAGGATCGGCGCGGCCAGGACCTGATCGAGTATGCGCTGATGGCGGGTTTTGTTGCTGTTGCCGCCGGCGCAATCATGCCCAGCGTTTCGACCAGCATCAGCACAATATTTTCGTCAGTTGCGAGCGTAATGGCCGTCGCCGCGTCGCAGAGCTAACGCAATCGATTAGCGACGAAGGCTGGACACGCAGCGCGCGACTGTCCTAACCTACAACTTGGGCCCGGAGGCGCGTTATCGTCAAAGTTTGTGTGCTGGCTAGCAGCAGTTCAGGAAACGCGACATTCATCCGCACGGAGCGCACGCGCCTGCTGGTGGATGCCGGGCTGAGCAAGCGCGACGTGCTGGCGCGGCTGGCGGCGATCGGCGAACCGGCCGAGAGCCTGGACGCGATCCTGATCAGTCACGAGCACTCCGATCACGTCAGCGGGCTGGTGGCGCTGGCGCGGCACCTCGACATACCCGTTTACATCACCCGGCTGACCGCACCCTCGATACCGTGGGGCGAATACACGCCCAAGCTGGACTGTTTTCAAGCCGGCGCCAGTTTTACGATCGGCGACTTGGACGTCGATAGCTTCACCGTTCCGCATGACGCCATCGATCCGGTGGGCTTCTGCTTTCGCGCCGATGGGATCAAGGTCGGGGTCGTAACGGATTTAGGCTACGTGCCTGAATCCATCAAGTTTCACCTGCGCGGCGCGGATCTTCTGATTCTGGAATCCAACCACGATCTCGAAATGCTCAAGGTGGGGCCGTACCCCTGGTCGGTGAAACAGCGCGTGATGGGACGCAAGGGACACTTGTCCAACGAAGTGGTCTCGGACTTCATCCGGCAGGACCTGGACACGTCGATCAGCACGCTGGTGCTGGGGCATTTGAGCGAGCACAACAACCATCCTGAGATCGTGCGCGCGATGGCAGAGCAGGCGCTAGATCGCGCCGGGCGCGCGCTTTTCACGCGCCTGGTGGTGGCCGAGCCGAAGGGCCAGACCGAGGTCTTCGCGTACTGAATGATCGATCGTTACACACGGCCCGACATGGGCCGCATCTGGAGCGAAGAAAACAAGTATCGCGAGTGGCTGGAAGTGGAGCTGGCCACCGCCGAAGCTCTGGCCGAGACGGGCGAGGTGCCGGCCGAAGCAGCGCGGCTGTTGCGCGAGCACGCCAGCTTTCGAGTTGACCGCATCCAGGAGATCGAGCGCGAGGTGCGGCACGATGTGATCGCGTTCACCAGCGCGGTGGCCGAAAGCATGGCCGCTGCTGGACATGCCAACGCCTCGCGCTGGCTGCATTATGGTCTGACGTCCAACGACGTGGTCGACACCGCGCAGGCGTTGCTGGTACGGGCCGCCTCCGAGATCATTCGCGCCGGCATCGACGCTCTGTCCCAGACCCTGAAGGCCCGCGCCTTCGAGTTTAAGAACACCGTGCAGATCGGGCGCACGCACGGAATCCATGCCGAGCCGATCACTTTCGGACTGAAATTGGCTCTCTGGTACGACGAAATGCAGCGCAACCGGACGCGCTTTTCGGCCGCGGCGGAGGGGATGCGAGTCGGCAAGATCTCGGGCGCGGTGGGAACCTTTGGCCATATTGGTCCCCAGGCCGAGGAGCGCATCTGCCAGCGACTCGGTTTACGGCCGGCACCGATTGCGTCGCAAGTAATCTCGCGCGACCGTCATGCCGAATATGTCGCCTCGCTGGCGCTGATCGCCGCCACGCTCGAAAAGATCGCTCTTGAGATCCGCCATTTGCAGCGCACCGAAGTGAGGGAAGCCGAAGAGCCGTTCTCGGAGGGCCAGAAGGGGTCTTCGGCCATGCCGCATAAGCGCAACCCGGTGGTCTCGGAGCAGATCTGCGGCTTGGCCCGCGTGGTGCGGGCGAACGCGCAGGCCGCCTTTGAGAACATCGCGCTGTGGCATGAACGCGACATCTCCCACTCCTCGGTGGAGCGCATCATTCTTCCCGATTCCACGATTCTGGTGGATTATATGCTCTCGAAGACCCACTGGCTCATCTCCGGCCTGCGGGTCAATGCGGAGCGGATGCAGAAGAATCTCGACCTGACTCGAGGGCTGGTATTCTCCGGGCAGCTACTGCTAGACCTGACCGCTGCCGGGGTACTACGTGAGGAAGCTTACAGGATTGTTCAAGCCCACGCCATGCAGGCTTGGGAGACAGATGGCGATTTTCGAGCCGCAGTTTCGGCAGACCCACGGATTCAGGGTTATCTTCCGCCCGACAGACTAGCTAGAATCTTCAGTATTTCCAATCAGTTAGACAATGTAGACCTTATCTTCCGGCGTGTCTTCGAGGAACCTTAGAGGGTTTACCCTAAATCAAGGCTTCCATTTCCGCGGTCTTCGATTAAACTATAGTTGGACCGGGTGGTTCACATGAGAAACATGAGCTTGGAAGATCGCTGCACCGAACTGGAACTCGCTCGAGTGCTATTGGTGGACGACGATCCTACCTCGCGCCTGACTCTGCAGACAGTACTGCAGGCCGGCGGATACCATGTGGATTCGGCGGCGTCCGCGGCTGAAGCGGTGGGAAAGATGGACGAGCAGGAATATCAACTGGTTCTGAGCGACCTGCAAATGGAGTCGCCCGAGGCCGGGTTGAAGGTTCTGGCCCACGCCCGCATGATGGACTACAAGCCGGCGACCGCGATCGTGACCACTTATCAGAACAAAGATCGGGATTTCAAGACTGTGGTACAGCAGTCGCGGATGCTGATCAAGCCCGAGGACATTCCCGGGTTGCTAGGCAAGGTGGCCAACTTGATCAGCGAACGTGCGGCGCGCAAGGTGCAGCGCGAAATGCGCCACGCCACATAACCGCGCTTTCCGTTTTAATCCCTAGATTACGTCGACGCCCATGCTGCGCGCGGTGCCTTTGACGCTGCGCACGGCGGCGGCCAGATCGAAGCAATTCAGGTCGGGCATTTTGATCTTAGCGATCTCTTCCACCTGCTTTTCGGTGATCTTACCGACCTTGTTCTTGTTCGGCTCGGCGGATCCCTTGGCCAGGTTGACGGCCCGCTTGATCAGCACCGGCACGGGCGGCGTCTTGGTGATGAAGGTAAACGACCGGTCACTGTAGATCGTGATCACCACCGGGATGATGAGCCCTTCCTGGTCCTTGGCGGAGGTCTTGGCGTTGAAGGCCTTACAGAACTCCATAATGTTCACGCCCTGCGGGCCGAGTGCGGTACCCACGGGAGGGGCCGGAGTCGCTTTGCCGGCCGGAATTTGCAGTTTGACTAGCGCGTTAACTTTCTTTGCCATATCTCTCCTGAACGCGCACAACGGAACGCCGCGGCAGCGCGTTTATTTGTGGAATGAGGACGCCGCGGCGTCCTGTACGCTCGTTTAGATCTTCTCTACCTGTAGGAAATCCAACTCCACCGGTGTGGCCCGGCCAAAAATCGTTACCAGCACTCGCAGAGTGTTGCGCTCCGGGTTGATCTCGTCCACCTTGCCCGAGAAGTTGGCGAACGGTCCGTCGATGATCTTCACGGTCTCGTTCTTTTCGAAGGTCATCTTCGGGCGCGGCGTCTTCGCGGAGGTCTGCTGGCGGTAGAGAATCGAATTCACTTCGTCCGATGAAAGCGGAACGGGACTGTTACCGCCGCCGACGAATCCGGTGACGCGGGGAGTGTTCTTTACTTCGTGCCAGAGCTGATCGTTCATCTCCATCTGGACCAGCACGTATCCGGGATACAGAAGCCGCTTGCTGGTGACTTTCTTGCCGGCGCGCAGCTCCATCACTTCCTCGGTGGGGATCAGGATCTGGCCGATCTTGTCGGAGAAACCGAAGGCCTGGGCGCGCGAGCGCAGCGAATCGGCCACTTTTTGCTCGAAGCCCGAGTAGGTGTGGATGATATACCAGTTCTTGCTTTCATCAACCGGCGCAGCGGCTTCCGCCGGCGCTGCGTCTGAAGTGGCCGCCTCAGCCGGCGCCTCGTCTTCCGACGACTCGGGGGCGGACTCGGCTTCGGCGGAGGCCTCCGCTTCAGGCTCGTGATCGCCCTCCGCGGACTCGGTCAGCTCCGCTTCCCGCTCGCCAGCCTCGCGGTCCAGCTCGCTCGTATCTTGTGTTGAAATAATCTCGTCCTCAGCCATTTCGTGGTTTCCAGTTAGTGCTGCCCAGCGAACGTGTTGAAGAGCTTCGTAATCGCGCTGTTGACGATTTCATCCACCACCATGAAGTAGGCAGCCAGCAAGAACACCGCCACGATCACGACGCCGGTGGTGGCTCGCACCTGTTTCCAGGACGGCCAGGTTACCAGGCGCATCTCCGCCTGTAGCTCTTCGAAATAGCTCTTCACGCGCACCGGCCAGGTGGAGGCCCGCTGGATGAAATTGCCGCTGTCGCCCTCTTGTATCTGTGCTATTGCCATGTTCCTACTTCTTCCTTGACGTCCTGACGCTCCGACTGCTTAGTGGCAGGGGCAGAGGGATTCGAACCCCCAAAGGCGGTTTTGGAGACCGCTGGTTTACCGTTAGCCTATGCCCCTAAAATTTCCTTTAGTTCGAGGACTCAACCCCGATCCAATTCCAGTTTACTTGATTTCCCGATGTGGCTGATGTTTGCGACAAAACGCGCAGAACTTCTTCAGCTCCAAGCGCTCCGTCATGGTCTTTTTGTTCTTGGTTTTGCTGTAGTTCTTGCGTTTGCACTCGGTGCACTGAAGGGTTATGATTTCGCGCATTCCCTGCTCCTATTCCAAAATCTCGGTCACGGTTCCGGCGCCCACCGTGCGGCCGCCTTCGCGGATCGCAAACCGCAACCCTTTGTCCATGGCCACCGGCGTGATCAACTCGACTTCCAGATTCACGTTGTCGCCCGGCATCACCATCTCGGTCCCGGCCGGCAGCTGCGTCACTCCCGTCACGTCCGTGGTCCGGAAATAAAACTGCGGCCTGTAGCCCTTGAAGAACGGCGTGTGCCGCCCGCCCTCATCCTTGCTCAACACGTAGATTTCGCCCCGGAACTTCTTGTGCGGCGTGATCGAGCCCGGCTTGGCAATCACCTGGCCGCGCTCCACGTCGTCCTTTTCAATGCCGCGCAGCAACAGCCCCACGTTGTCCCCGGCTTCGCCTTGATCGAGCAGCTTCTTGAACATCTCCACGCCCGTGACCACCGTCTTGCGCGTGTCGCGGAAGCCCACGATCTCCATTTCCTCGCCGACCTTGCAGATGCCCTTCTCGATTCGGCCCGTCACCACCGTTCCGCGCCCCTGGATCGAGAAAATATCCTCGATCGGCATCAGGAACGGCTTGTCCTTCTCGCGCGCCGGCTGCGGGACGTAGTCGTCCACCTTGTCCATCAGCTCCATGACCGTCTTTTCCCACTTCTCTTCGCCGTTCAAAGCTCCCAGCGCGCTCACCCGCACCACCGGCAGCGTGTCGCCGGGAAACGCGTACTTCGACAGCAGCTCGCGCACTTCCAGCTCCACTAATTCCAGCAGCTCGGGGTCATCCACCATGTCCACTTTGTTCAAAGCCACCACGATGCACGGCACGCCCACCTGGCGGGCCAGCAGGACGTGCTCGCGCGTCTGCGGCATGGGTCCGTCGGTGGCCGCGACCACCAGGATGGCGCCATCCATCTGCGCCGCACCCGTGATCATGTTCTTGATGTAGTCGGCGTGGCCGGGGCAATCCACGTGCGCGTAGTGCCGCTTGGCGGTCTCATACTCGATGTGCGCCACTGCGATCGTGATGCCGCGCGCTTTTTCTTCCGGCGCGTTGTCGATCGAATCGAACGAGCGGAACTTCACCTTGGGGTTGTTCTTGCCCAGCACCTTGGTGATCGCCGCCGTCAGCGTGGTCTTGCCGTGATCGATGTGCCCGATCGTCCCGATGTTTACGTGCGGTTTGCTGCGGTCAAATTTTTCCTTGGCCATCTAAAACGTTCCTTGATTCCTGATGTCCGGTTCCTTGGCTGCCTGCCTTGGCCCATCCGGGAAGGATCAGGCAACCAAGCAACCTAATGTTCTGGAGCCGTTGACCAGGATTGAACTGGTGACCTCGTCCTTACCAAGGACGCGCTCTACCAACTGAGCTACAACGGCCAAAAACTCTCTGGTGGACAGGGAAGGATTCGAACCTTCGTACCTCGCAAGGAGGGACAGATTTACAGTCTGTTGGCTTTAACCACTCACCCACCTGTCCAAAGCTGCGAATCCCCGCTCCAACCCTTCAAAATCAGCCTTGAAAAGGGGAACAAACTGGGGAGCCCGCGGAGAAGTCCGAGCTTATGAATCCATTGAAAAGTGTAGCACGATTGGGCGAGGCGTTTCGAGGCGCAGTTCGCAGTCAGTTTCAGATTTGCCCGCCCACGCTTGGGCTATTTGACGGTTTGAGCGTTTTCGGTCAACTTGTCCGAACACTCTGCTCGTCCTGCGCTCGGTAAACTCTTGGGCACGCTCGGTAGGGCCTGCCGCTGTTTCTCGATAAACTGAACGTCGAAGGTTAATCAGATGCCTCCTCCGGTCTCGCAGATTGCGTATTGCCACACCTCCGACATTGACCCCCATAAGAGAGCCGACGCGCGACGAATGGAGACTCTTGCCAATATCGCGGCTGAGCGGGCGAAGGATGCGATAAAGATCAATTTTTCGGGGTACACGGACCTTCAGCGAGACATTCTATGCGAGGTGCTGAACTCGCTTCAGGTCACGCACCGTACGATCATCGTGTTAATCACGCATTGTGACGGCAAACCCGAGCCCGTGGATGTTTGGATGCTCGCACGAATGCAGTTGGAGGGGCTCTACAACTTCTGTTCGATGTTGGAAAACCCAAGTTTCATCGACGGGTATGTGAAGGATGGGTGGAAGAAGCAATATATCGCCATGCTTCTGCAGAAGGAGGAAACGAAAGAGCTCCCGCGGTTTGATGAGTTCTCGAAGGTGCTTGGTCCGAAACTCCTTGAGATGGGCCGAGGGGTTTGCGGTGTTACGGAGGCTGAGCGGCTGACGCTTGACAATGAGCAGCTCGGCACGCCACTTCCGCCGGGCGTAACGCGCCAAAAGATTGCCAGTTTCCCTACACCTGCAGGGACGATTGCGAGGACTGCTCGAGGAGATCGCCGCAGAATGCTAGAGCGACTCTACCCAGAGTATGCGGAACTGTCATCATTTACTCATGGGCTACCTCACTCGAATCTATTGAAAGGCCTGCTGGACCGACGTTCGCTGCATCGTACGCTGTTCATCGTCCGCTGGCGTTCAAACAGGTCGCGAATCTCCAATAAGGCACGCGAGCCGCAAGTCCATCGACTGGCAAAGCGGGAATTCAGTTGGGCGAGGAGTCGCCGACCTGTCGAAATGGCTGGCCCTCGCTTCAACTGAGCCAGTAGCAGGCGTTTCGAGGTCCCTGTCGTGTAGCGAACGAAATGCGCGGATATCCGGGTCGGTTTGGATCGAGGATTCATATGGCGAATCAGGCGATGATAGGCAGGCATCGCGCGGCTCAGGTTGGGCGGTGGGATCAATAGGTGCGCTTATCGTAGCCTGGCTGCATCTGCGGGGGCTGGTGGAAGCGAACATTTTCGACATGCCGGGCCTCGTTTTGGCGCAGCATGCGCTCGGCGGCGCGTTCGACCTGTTCCTTTGAAAAAACGAACCCATGGTCGGCGGGCTGCCATGGAAGCCCTTTGTGTTTATAAAGTTCGAGGAGGGCGGCGGCGTCCTTGAGGTCGCGGCGCTCGCGCTCACGGCGATCGGCTTGGATCTCGCGGAGCTTGTCGAGGGTTTTTTGGAACTGGCGGGAGAGGCGGTGGCCTTGGATCGAGAGGTTGTTAATCAGGCGATGGGCGTCAACGATGTCGAAATCGATTCGAGCCTGCTCGTTGGGTGGGTTGGCGGCGCGGTTGAGCACGTCGGCTTCAAGGAGCGGGATGCGGTTGAGGCGCCAGGAAGTGTCGAGGAGTTCCTGGACTAGCTGAGTTTCGGTGGGAGTGGCGGGCTGATATTCCTCGAAGAACTGGCGGCGATGGGTTTCGTAGGCCGCTGCGTCTTCGGAAGGTAGGACGGCGGAAGCGGCGGTCAGGCCGTGGCGCAACGCGTTGAGCGACGAGCGTTGTTTGCCGGCTTCGGTGCGGGGACCGGTGGAGTGCTGGGCGTTTGCACGGTTGACGGCGGCGCGATCGATGGTGCGATCCGAAACGGGGACTGGGAGTGCGGACATATTGGTCACCTCAGCTTGGGCATAACACGGGGGCGGGGTTGAGTGCGCCGCGGCCGGCGGAAGTGATTGATAGAGAGGCAGACATGAACGGGCGAGGTGGGTGATCGGGCAGGCCTGTCTCTCGCCTTTTGTCGCGAGGACGCTGCCTCGAAATTGTCAATTCGCGGGTGTATAATGGAGCAAATTTTCGGAAGTTAATCCACTTTCTATTTCGCGATGCAATGGAGGGAGGATGAGATGATTTTCAACTGCAAACACGGTTTGATTCTCATGGTGTTCGGCGTGTCCGTTCTCATCGGTTCGCGCGTTGCATACGCAGCGCCCCCAGCGGATGCATGTTCACTACTCACTGCGACGCAGGTGAGCGCTGTCCTGGGTGGCCCGGTTAAGACAACCACACCAGACCCCAAGAAACTTTGCCTTTGGTCCCCTGGCGGCACCCCGGGCCCCAAGACAGTTACACTTTCGTTTTGGGCCCCGGCTGCGTTTCCTTCGCCCAAGATGGCGCAGCTTCCCGGAGTTGTCTTCATCCCCGTCAGTGGGCTGGGGGATCAAGCAGCGTACACGGGAGTGCAAAACGAAGGATACTCGGGAGCATTCAAGTTATTCGTCAAGAAAGGCGCTACGGTTTTCTCGATTACTGTATCTGGCTTCCCTGTCGATGAGACCAAGGAAAAGGAGAAGACGCTGGCAGTCAATGCGCTGGGAAAGCTTTGATAGCGGCGTAGTCTCCCGCAGCGCTTCTTCCTCGCCGGATGCCTGCCTAGGGTTCAAGCGGGGTACGTCTTAGCGGGAACTTCGAAACTTTCCCGAATCCGGCTTCCGGCGTGCGTCAGGGGCAGTTCCGTGAGTCGCGCGTTATACAACGAAGTTGGATTCCACAGAGGTGTTGCTAAGCGCCGGGCAACTAGCCCAGGTTGATCGCCGTATCCGAGAGTTTCGGCCTTGAACCGGCAGTCCTGAGGCGCGGCAATCGGGCCATTCGGCAACCAGGCTGGCGGTATAATCCATTTACGGTACCGGGGATTGGCGTGACCATGTTTGGCCGGGGATTTCGTTGTGCCAGCTGAGAGCGTCAAGACGCAGAATGTGTTCGGTAACCCGGGAGAGCTTATGGGAAGGGGCAATCGTGAAGACGCTCTATGGATGGGTAATTTATTTCGCGTTTGCTGGAGCCGTACTGGCTCAGAGCAGTTCAACGCCACCCCAAATCACCTACAGCGTTCCCAAAGTACGTTCTGTGATTCCGACTCCTGCGCGGGTCTCGCAGTCGCTTTCACCACCTGCGTTCAATACGGAATACGCATACGCGAATCCCCGGCCTTACGCCTTCGTCGATTTCAACGGCGATGGGCTTCTCGACATCATCACGGCACCTTTTTTTGACGTCAGCCTGCCGCACCTGCCCGTTGAGATCTGGCTGAACAAAGGGGACGGTACCTTCTATAACGGCACGTCCCAAGTAATCGACGGCCCGGTGCCTGTTACCGTTGACACGAACACGATGCTGATCGGAGACTTCAACGAAGACGGGCGCCCGGATGTGATGATGATCGACACCGGGTTCGATTTCGGAGTCGTGGACCACTACCCGGCCCAATACCAGGGTTTCCACGAGACGCTGCTGCTGAGCCAGCCAAACGGGAAGTGGAGGGATGCAACCAGCCAGATCACGCCCAATACGCAAGCGTTCAACCACCAGGGCGGCATGGGTGACGTGAACGGAGACGGACACCTCGATGTCGTGGTCAATCGACAGGCGACCGATGCATTTCTACTCTGGGGCGGCGTCACTCTTCTCATGGGAGACGGCAAAGGCAACTTTACAGAACGAACCGACGGTCTGCCGCAGGATATCGCGTGGGAACCATGGTTCCCATTCAGGACCTCCGCTCCAGATCTTCAAGACATAGGCGCTGCCGGTCTGGGGGACCTTGATGGCGATGGCAGAGCGGACCTCATCACCTGCAGCTATTCACGCCTGGAAAAAAAGAACCCCTTAGATGTCTTCGTCTCCCCACGCAGCATCCGCTTCTACCAAAGCAAACCGGATGGGACCTTTGTCGAGCGCTCCCGATCAGTAATCCCGCCGGCGATCGCGGATATCGGTTTTACGACTCCGAATGCCCAGACCGAGGGCGCTGGACTGGGTTGTGCGCAAATCCTGGTTGCCGACCTGAATGGCGATGGCCGCCCGGATATCGTGGCGTATTGGGAAGGCTACCACGTCTCAATTCAGATCCTTCGCAATGACGGCGATTTCCATTTCACGGACATTACACTGCAGGCGATGGGCGGCTACACCATGGATTTCACAAGCGCCAATGGTCACGACTCTCCTGGGCATTTCGCCCTCCTGGATCTGAACGGCGATGGCACGCTGGATCTGGTGTCAAAGATCGCTGGTACCGACCTCGCTTCCGTGCTGACGCACACCGCGTTTCTGAACGACGGCAATGCCCACTTTACTCCGTGGGTTCCAAGAGGGCCGAACGGCCCGCTCACGGCAAATGACATTCTGCCGATCACGCAGAACGGCGTTTCGTGCCCCACCTGTCCGCAACTGCCGATGATGTTCGACACCAACCACAGCGGGCTGGCCAGCCTCGTGCTAGTGGACCCGTATTCTTCCGTAACGGCCACACCACCGTCCCAGTCGACCGCCGTTTACGTGACGAATGTGACTCCGGTGGGAATGGCGCCTTCCAACCCGCCGTCACTCACATCGGTCCTTCCGAGCAGCATGCGGCAGGGGCAACAAAATCTGCTGGTGACGATTGCCGGCAGATTCACGCACTTCTCCAAAAACTCGGTGGTTACTTTCAGCGGCACTGGCGTATCGGCTGGCGCGCCGGCTTCGGTGACTGCCACGAGCCTGACCGTTCCGGTGACGATCGCAGCGGACGCGCCCTTGGGAGTGCAAGGAATTCAGGTAACAACCGGGACGGAGAAGATAACGCTCGCGGGAAGCTTTACTGTGAGCGCGGGGCCACCTTTAGGCATCATCACATCGGTCACGGTTGCCAATGGGGGAGGTGAAATCGCACAGAACGCCTGGATGGTGATCCAGGGTTCGAATTTGGTGCCGAGCAACGTTCCCGCAAGCGGCCTGACCTGGAGCAGTGCTCCTGAATTCGCCTCCGGGCGCATGCCGACTCAGCTCGGCGGCTATCCGCTCACTGTCACGGTAAACAACAAGCCGGCGTATCTGTATTTCTTCTGTAGTGCGGCAGGTTCCGTCTGTACAACCGACCAAATCAACGTACTGACGCCGCTGGACAACACCGTGGGACCGGTTCCGGTGGTCGTTACGACGAATGGAATTGCTACGGCGGCTTTCAGTGTAAACCTGCGCCCCGCCGCGCCCTCATTCCCCCCGGTCGGACGAGACCAAGTACGTGGTGGCTACTCATGCCGACAACACTTTGGTGGGGCCCCCGTCGTTGTCTGTGCCGGGATACCCGTTCACTCCGGCACGGCCGGGAGAGACGATCGTCCTGTATGGATTCGGCTTCGGCCTGCCCGCAACGCCACTGGTGGATGGGTCTTCATCGCAATCGGGCTCATTGCCAGGCGTGCCCATGGTTCAAATCGGGGGAGTGCAAGCGGTCGTCAAGTTTGCAGGCGTGATCAGTCCGGGTTTGTACCAGTTGAATGTAGAGGTCCCGGGCATAGCGGTTGGCGGCGATAACAGCCTGACCTGCTCTTTCAACGGCGCGACCGCGCCAGTGGGGGGCTTGATCACGATCCAGCCGTAGGTCAAGAAGTTCGTCTTTGAGCGCTCAGTCAACATTGAGTCACCCAGTGGTCATATTCGCCGAGAAAGGGATAGGCCCTCGCCGACCCCATGGCGTTTACCGTCCCTTCACTTTGACGGGTTGTCGCCAACCTGTCGAAATGCCCCGGCATCGGCCAAACTGATCCACACCGATTGTGGCGGCGTGTTGGGAGGTGGAGGCGAGGAGTCAGGTCGACTGGCGCGAGCGACCGCCGGTACTGTTTCTGGTACCGGGATACTAGGTCGAAGCGGGACTAAAACTGTCTGCTGTCTAGTCCTAGAGAGCGCTCAAAATCGGTACCACTGGACCTTTGTCCAACCGCGCCCGCTTGTCACAATCGGGGCGTCAGGAAGGAGCGAGAAAGACAATGACTCAACTGTGGAACTCGATTCTCAAGCTCAAGATCTGGAGTGACTCGCGCGGTCAGGATATGGTGGAATACGCGCTGGCGGCTGGCTTCGTGGCCGGCGCTGCGGTGGCGGTCTCGCCCGCCCTCGGCTCCTCACTTATCAATATTTTTGGCAAGGTGGCTCTAACGCTTCAGAGCACCGGCGGCGGAACATCCGCGCCCACCACCTAAAGCCCTAGCGCGCAGTGCGCATGTTCTGGCGCAGCAGTTGTTCCACTCGCGCGGTGAAGTCTTCTTTGGCCTGCTTATACATTGCTCCGCTGGCTGAGCTGGGGAATCCAGCGTGGACGAACTGCACCAGGCCATCGCGCCCGACAAAAAACGTGGTCGGCCAGGAATTCCAGTTTACGGCCTGGGTCAGCTTGTCCTTGGCTTGGTCGGGCTCGCCGCACAGCAGGACGTTGTACGGGATGCCATAGCGCTTCACGAACGCGCGCAGGCGTTCCGGGTTCTTCAGTTGATCGCCTTCCTCAAATGACAGCGTGACGATCTCCAGGCCCTGGTCGTGATATTTCTTATACAGCTCGACCAGGAAGGGCGATTCGTCGTGGCAATTGGGGCACCAGCTGCCGCTGATTTCCACTAGAACCACTTTGCCCCGGAAACTCGCGTCGGTGTTGCTGACGATATGGCCGTTCAGGTCGGGAAAACTGAATGCGAAGGGGGCGGACGGATCCTTTACGCTGGTATGCTTCAGCGGGTCGGTGGGCTCGGGAAGGCCCTTGGCTTCGGCCACCTGCTCGGGCACCGCGGACATTTTCGTCTTGCCATTTTCGAGAATATCGAGCGAGCCGTCGGAAGCCAGGCTTACCTCCAGCCGCAGCGGCCGTGCGCCTGAGAAATGGCTGAGGACGAGCTTGCCGTCCCGGAACGTCCCGGTGAGCGCGCCGGTGTCGCCATCGATGCGCAAAATGGCCGCCGAGACATCCGCGCCGTTCTGATGCACGATAAAATGCCAGGCCGATTCGCCCTTGGGGCTCTTAGTAGGAATGATCCACTGGCCGCCGATCTTGGGCGCGTTCGCATCCCCGGGCAATGCGGCGTAGCGCTTGGCATGAAACGCGTACTTCACTTCCCCGATGCGCCGGGATTGAATATAATTCCCATCCAGCGCGCCATCCTGATAGGTGGCTTCCAGGCGAGAGGCGTAATAGTCCCAGCCCAGCGTCAGCGATCCATTTTCCTGGCGCCCGCTGGTGGAATTGAAACGAATATCGCCATTGAAGAACGTGCCCTTGAGTGTGGCGCCCTCGCCGGCGAGCTCAAAGCGGAAGGGAATGTCGACGCCGTTGACGTTGACGGTTGCGTCCCAGCGGCCCGCGAGCGATTGCGCCATCGCGACGGGAGCCAGCGCGAGAAAGGCAGCGAGGGTGAGTTTGCCGTGCATACAGCGAAGCATAGCACTTTGCCGGTAGGCTGGCGGCTTGATCCCTAGCCGATTGATCCCTAGCCGATTACTAGGGTTCAGTGGCGGGTAGAATCGAACCAATGAGCATGCGGCTGAAGATCGTGCAGGTTGGGGATCCGGTGCTGCGCCAGGCGGCGCGGGAGCTTTCCATGGAAGAGATCCAGCATCGGGAACTGCAGCGGCTGATCGAGATGATGCGCGACACCATGCGCGACGCGCCGGGGGTGGGGTTGGCCGCGCCTCAGATCGGCCTGCCGATTCAGCTCGCGGTGATCGAGGACCGGGCCGAATATTCCCGCGACGTTGCAGCCGAGCGGCTGGCCGAGCGCGAGCGCCAGCCTGTCGCTTTCCACGCTCTCATCAATCCACGCATCGTCGAACGTTCCGAAGAACAGGCCGAATTCTACGAAGGCTGCCTGAGCCTGGCCGGTTTCAGCGCGTTGGTGAAGAGATCTTGCGCGGTGACGGTCGAGTACCTGAACGAGAGCGGTTCAGCATGCCGCATCGAGGCGCGAGGGTGGTACGCGCGGATCCTGCAGCATGAGATCGATCATCTGAACGGGCAGCTCTATATCGACCGCATGGAGCCGCGCTCGTTCGCGAATCTGGAGAACCTCGCACGGCACTGGAAGGACCTGCCGGTGGAACAGGTTCGGGCCGCGCTGGGACTATCGCGCTAACGGTTCACATCGCTGGGGTCGCTAGAATGGGAAGAGGCTTGTGCCCGCATGCGCCGCACCTTCGCCATCTGGATTGCGTTCGGGACGGCCGCTTTCGGGCAGTTCTCTTCCACGGTCTCGCTGAGCAACGGCGTGCTGGTGGAAATCCTTACGCAACCGCAGCCCAGCGCCGCGAGCGGCCTGCGGGCTGAAATGGAGCCCGCATCGGGCAACAGCTTCTATCGCATCTATCGGGACGAGAACAATCTGGTGGTTTTCGTTTACGAGCTGGCGGTGCAGCAAACTTCCGACGGCAAGCAGTTTCGCGTAACCGCGCGGCCCGCTGGAGACGAGTTCGCCGCCAGGTTCCCGAACGCGGACGCCGGCAAACCGGCTCCGACGCTTTCAGCGCCGATCGAATCGCCCTTGCTCAACTCGGGGGAGCGATTCAGTATCGATATTCCCACCGATCCCGGATTGCAACTGGCTATCGGGGACGTGGTCCAGATCCAGCTGAATCAGCGCGGCACTGCGGCCGAAACAGGAGCACAGAGTTCGGCGCAACTTCGTTTTGCCGCGCTCAGGGTAAGCGTGGGCGGCCGGATCCTCTCTTCAGGCGCGGCGGGGGCCATCGTGGCGGGACGTTATCTGATGTTCTATGCTCCGGGCCGCGGCGGCTATTTCTTCTCCAACGAACCCGTGAGCGAACCGCCCTTCGCCCACATCGGCATCGTAGAGGGCGCCAAGCTGAAGTTCACGCTGGATAACGAAGAGTACGAGTGTGAATCGGAAGACGCGATATTGGTGAAGTCCGAACGCGGCCAGATTTGGGTGTATCACGATCCGAACTATAGACCGGCCGGGAACTGGACCAAGGGCGATCCAAGCGAAGGATCACGCGATCAGTTCTTCACCGCGGCCTCCGATTCACTGCATTGGTGGCTGCACTAAGAGGCGACGGCCGCGGGCTCGCGGCAAATGTCAAGAATATTGCGCGCCAGAGCGATCCAACCGTCCAGGTCTCCTGGTTTCTCGCAATACAGGCGCACCCCGAGTGTATGGACCTCAGCCTCGTCTCGAGGGCTCGCAAAGCTGGATAGCGCCACTACACGGATGTGGCTCAGGCCGGGCTCACGCCTGAGAGCTGCCAAAACGGACAGGCCATCGTGCTTCGGCAGGTGCAGATCGAGAACAATGACGCAGGGCGCAGACTCTTGAGGTGATTGCTTCTGGGCGGCGACGAATTGCAGAGCTTGGGCACCATCTCTCAGCACCGCCAGCTCGTATGGTTCCCCATGCTGGTCGAGTGCGTGGCGAAGAAGGAGTACGTCGGCCGGACTGTCCTCGACCACCATGATTCTTGCCGGATCGGTTTCAGTTGGTCGCATGGTTGCGTGTTTCGAAAACTCCGCGGCGCTTAATAGACACGTTACTGCACTGTTGGACGCCGATGTGAGCGGATTGTTACAGAGCCCAGAACCTGGCTCCGGGTTTCATTGCCGGTCCCAAGGAATCCCGTTGCCGTCGACTTCAACGCTGAAATAACCCATCAGCATCTCGTCGGTGCTGCGCTCGCCCCAGTGCACTTGCTGGGTGGGATCGGGATTGTTCGGGTTGTTGGGCGAGTTGTCATAGTGAGCAATGACTTGAATCTTTGTGCCTTTGGTCAAGTGAATCGGGTTCTGCAAGTAATACGTGAATTGCCAATGAAAGTCGTACCCCGCACGGAGGACCGTCTCAGAAGTACCGTCGGGCCGGAGGATGCGATATTCGAATGATCTCCCACGCAGGTGCGCGTGGGGCGTCAGGTTGACCAGGTCGCAATCGTACGGCATGGTGAGAACCGCTTCGGCTTTATAGTCGGGATCTTCCGGAGGAATCGAAAGCCGGACCAGCGCGGCATTGCGCGCAATGAGCCGCTTCTCGGGCGGACCTTTCGCAAAGAGGATCCCGATCTTGGTTTTGTCCGTTGTTGCCTTTCCGTTGGGCGCGTAGTGCAACTGCAATACGATGTCGGAGCCGGCTTTGATCAATACCGCGCGGCGAGCGCCGTCGTTCGCGGGCTGAAGCACTTGTCCTGGCTGGTAATCGGTCATGCCGGCGGTAAAGTCCGCATCGTAAAATCCGTTGGCTGGGACAAACGGTACACCTGGCTTTGCATCGGCGAACCAGTTTGAGCCGGGCTCGCGAACGGATGCGATCACATGATGCACCACCGTACGATTGCCTGGCCGGATTTCGCTGGCCTGAACCCAGTGATCTTCTGTCAGGTTAGTTGGCAGCACAACGTACCTATAGTCGAACGGACCAGTAGCCGGAACATCAATCGCATTGGGCATTTCGAGCACCAGGTCTGGCTGGCCGATAGTCCAGCCTTCAACGAACTTGCGCGGAGGCGGCGCATCTTTCGAGTCGCCTTCTTTCGCGCCGGCATCCACCCAGGCCACTATGGTATCGATCTCAGTCTGGCTCAGCGACCGGTCATTCGAAAACTTGCCATAGTGGGGATCGGCGAACCAAGGCGGCATCTTCCTGGTCAGCACCGCCTGACGAATCGACTTCGCCCAGGGCCGCGCGTCCGCGTAAGTCAGCAGTGACATGGGCGCCACTTCGCCGGGACGGTGGCAATCCTGGCATCGGCTTTGCAGGATGGGCAGGACTTCCTTGTTGAAGGTGACGGAACTGGAATTCGTCGCGGCCGCGGCACAACCACCAAGAATCACAGCGAGAGCGATGAGACGCATAGCCAGCCGTCTACGGTGCGATCAGCGGCTCGACGGCTCAGTCGAGTTGAGCGAAGCGGTGGTCGAAGCTGGGCGCCGCGTATCCCCGGGAATCTGCACATCGCCGTTGACCGCGACGCTGAAGTAGCCCATCATCATCTCTTGCCAGGTCTGCTCGCCCCAGTGGACTTCCTTGGCGGGATCGGGGTTGTAGGGATTGTTGGGCGAGTTGTCGTAGTGGGCGATCACTTCAATCTTGGTCCCTTTGGCGAGGTGAATCGGATTTTCGAGATAGTAAGTGAGCTGCCAGTTGAAATCGTACTTCGGCACGCTCAGCACGGTTTCCGAAGTGCCGTCCGGTCGCACGATTCGATACTCGAACGATTTGCCGCGCAGGTGCGCGTGCGGCATCATGCTGACCAGATCGCAGTCGTATTGCACGGCGGACGAGGCCTCGACCTGGTAATTCGAATCGCCGGGCGGAATCGCGAAGCGGAAAGCCGCGGAGTTGCCACCGATCAGGCGCTTCTCGGGCGCGTTTTTGGCGAAGATGATGCCGATCTTGGTCTTATCCGTGGTGGCGGCGCCGTTGGGCGTGTAGTGCAACTGGAATACGATGTCGGAGCCGGCTTTGACCAAAGTCGCGCGGCGCGGGCCATCGTGAGCGGGCAAGACCACTTGGCCGGGCACGTAGCTGCCGATGCCCGCGGTTAATTCACCCCCGCGATTTCCGCGCGGCGGAAGGAACACCACACCGGGCTTGGCATCCGCCATCCAGGTGGAACCAGGTTCGCGAATGGATGCGATCACGTGATGCATGACGGCCCGGTTGCCGGGACGAACTTCCGTTGCCAGAACCCAGCGATCTTCCTTCAGGTTGGTGGGGAGCACGACGTACATGTAGTCGACCTGGCCGGTGGCCGGGACATCGAAGGCGTTGGGCATCTCCAGCACCAGGTCGGGCGTGCCGATGTTCCAACCGTCGACGAAGGTGCGGGGAGCGGGCGCGTCCTTGGGATTGCCTTCCTGGGCGCCGCCATCGACCCAGGCGACGATGGTGTCGATTTCAGCCTGGCTCAGAGAGCGGTCGTTGGAAAACTTGCCGTAGTGCGGGTCGGCGAACCAGGGCGGCATTTTCTTGGTCAGCACGGCCTGGCGGATGGATTTCGCCCATGGACGAGCGTCCTGATAAGTCAGCAACGACATGGGTGCGGCTTCGCCCGGCCGGTGACAATCCTGGCAGCGCTTCTGGACGATCGGAAGGACTTCTTTGTTGAAGGTGACGGAACTTGAATTGGTCGCGGCCACGGCCGAAACGGCCAAAATCAAGGCAAAAGCGATGGAACGCATACGCCTCCCTGTGTTGGTCTTTATAGCACGAACAGTCACTGGATGGGGATGTCGACCGCGGGACCGCTGACGGCGCCGGCTGAGATCACCACCGGCGCAAGACCGACCGGGATCTCTTGCGGGATTCGGAAATCCAGACGGTATCGATTCACCTGCTCGGGCCATCCGATCTTGACGGCGATCGGGGCGGGTTTCCCGGCAATGCGCACGTCCACCGGTCCCGCGATCTCCAGAAGGGGCTCTTTGGGGAATGGTTGGCCGGGGGCGACTGGGGGCCGGGTGTCGCCAAGATCGGTGACCATGGCGATCACCAGTTCTCCTTTGCGCGCGGGGCTACGGGTGGTTACGCGCTCCCAACCTTCGTGGTATACGGCGGGGTGTCCCCATTCGAACGCGATCGCCGGTTCCGGCCGCTCTGGCTGCGGCAAGCACGGATGGAAAGAACCGGCCGAAGCGGTAGTCGAAAATGTAGTCGGACGAGGCGACGAGCTTTGGGTCCAGCGAGCGCGGCGTTTTGACGCGGTTCACTTCCAGCGTCGGATCGCGATAGACCATGCGCGCCAGGAACATCAAGTCCAGATCATTGGGGCCCATGGGATCGTCGATGAACAGCAATCGCGCGCCGGGTTTGACTTGCGGATGCGCGAGGCGGACTTGATCGGCGACGTTGCGAAGCATCTCGCCTTCCAGGCTGACGAACGGAACGTCCGGCCAGCCCGTGCGGCGATAGGATTTGAACATCAATAGTCCCAAAACCACGAACAGCACAGGCCCGCGGGCGTAGGCCAGCCAATTGGTCTTGGTGCGAGAGAAGCGCTCCAGCAAGTGGCGCGAGCCTGCGCCCAGCACAGTTGCAGCGTAAAGCGCCCAGCCGAAGAGAGGGATGTAATACTGCGGCGAGCCGCGATCGATGAAGGCGACAGGAAGGACACTGAACATCAGGAACAGCCAGGCGAACTTCAGCACGCGAGATCGCGCGGCCCAGGCAACAACGAGAAGCGCGATCCATAGCAGCAGCACAGCGGAAAACGAAAACGTGATGTGCTGAAGAAAAATGTCGCTGGTAATGTTGCGGCTGGTGGTCATAAAGCGGTCGCCTGTGATGACCGGCTGATAGGCGCTTGTTCTGCAGAAATGAGTCTGGGCCAAAGCTTTGGCCGACCACGAACGCGAGCGTCATTACCGCGGAGACCAGGATGAAGCGGCCTTCGCGCATCAGCCAGCGCAATAAGAAGCGCGGGGAGCGCACGGGAACGCTGATCGTAGAGCAACTCGTACGCGGCCGCGCGATCGGGATGGTTACCGCCATTTGTTTGGAATTGAGCGCGCAAATGAATAAGCCGCAGCACGCCGGCAAGTTCCCAGGCCGTTGAGCACGCGATGCTGTTGCCGGACGCGTACATACAGCAACAGCGTGGCGAAGTAGAAAAAATAGCAGA
Organism: Terriglobia bacterium; assembly: GCA_963768095.1. Lineage (GTDB taxonomy): Bacteria > Acidobacteriota > Terriglobia > Bryobacterales > Bryobacteraceae > Palsa-89. Next base: position 1,041,907 of record CAVYGT010000002.1, read on the forward strand.
GCACGTCGTAGATGTAAGCCGTGTCGTAGTACAGATACACGAAACGCGGATGGTAGGCAATCAGTAAAGCAGCGAGTGCGCCCACTTCGCGCGAGCTGCTCAGGCGCCGCGAGAGGGCATAGGTGAGCCATAGGTTGGCGAGTCAAGGATAGCGAGATTCGCGACGTGGAAGGGGACCGGATTATAGCCGGCGAACGAAAAGATGGCGCGATACCAGGCGCTGCCCATGGGGCGGTTGAAAGGCGAAGTTAAGAAAAACAGCAGGTTGGCCCGGAAGAGTTCGGACAGCGGATAATACCAGGCGCGATAGAGATTCCCGGAATCATCCAGCGCGAAATAGGCGTGCAGCGCGTCGTGCGTGAGCGAAAAGAAATACACGGCGATGAAGGCCCCGCCCAGGAGCGCGAGTATGCGTTCACGCCGCGTCATTTGGATTCACTCAATCGCTAGCAGCAAATCTTTGGCGTCGACCTTGTCGCCTACGCTTACTAATTTTTGCGCGACTTTGCCCGCGACAGGCGAATACAGCGTGGATTGCATCTTCATCGCCTCCATCACCAGCAGCCGGTCACCTTTCGATACTGTCTGGCCGAGGTCCACCGAGATGCTGGAAATCGCGCCGGGAATGGGCGCGCCAACGTGTCCGGGACAGCCAGGGTCGGCCTTGAGCCGCGTGTCGACGGCCGCTTGCAGCGATCGATCGCGCACGGAAACTTCGCGCGGCTGGCCGTTCAATTCGAAAAAGACGGTGCGCGTGCCATCCGGCTGCGGTTCGCTGACAGTGAGGAACTTGATGATCAGGACCTTGCCCGGCTCGAGTTCAACCGCGATTTCTTCTCCCCGTTCCAGGCCGTAGAAGAACTGCGGAGTTGGGAGCACGTCTACACTCCCGTAGGATGAACGGGCCTGAGCGAATTTGAGGAACACATCCGGGTACATCAAGTAACTGAGCAGATCGGTATGAGAGATCCGATGGCCGAGCCGCTTTTCAACCGTGCCGGTCAACTGCTCGAAGTTCGCCGGAGCAAGATGTTCGCCGGGCCGTCCGGGGATTGGCTCGGCGCCCTTCAGGATCACTTGCTGAAGCCTGGGTGGCCAGCCGCCTTCCGGCTCGCCGAGGGCGCCGGAGAACATTTCGACCACCGAGTTGGGCAACGTAAGACTATGCTGTGGCCCCAGCCGCTCCAATGCCTGGATGGTCATGTTGTGCGTGACCAGGAAGAGCGCCATGTCGCCGACTACTTTGCTGGAGGGCGTGACCTTGACGATGTCGCCGAAGGCCTTGTTCACGGCGGCGTAGGTGTCCGCGATTTCGTGCCAGCGCGGTCCCAGTCCCATGGATTGAGCCTGGGCTTTCAAGTTGGTGTATTGACCGCCGGGCATCTCGTGGATGTAGACTTCGGCCGTGCCCGCCGAGGGAGCTTCATCGAACGGCGCGTAGTAAGTGCGCGCGATTTCCCAATAGTCCGAGCATTGATTGAGCGCGTCGAGATCGAGGCCGGTATCGCGCTCGGTATGCGCAAGCGCCGCGACGACGGAATTCAGGTTGGGCTGGCTGGTGGTGCCGCTCATGGAGGCCAGGGCGCCGTCCGCGACATCGGCGCCCGCCTCGGATGCCTTGAGAATGGAGGCGGCATTCACCCCGCTGGTGTCATGGGTGTGGAAGTGAATGGGGAGGCCGGTCTCTTCCTTCAGGGTCTTGACCAGCTTCCAAGCGGCATAAGGTTTGCACAAGCCGGCCATGTCCTTGATGGCCAGAGTATGCGCGCCCATGCATTCCAGCTCGCGTGCCAGGCGGACATAATATTGGAGCGAATATTTTTCGCGCCGGGGATCCAGAATGTCGCCGGTATAGCAAATCGCGGCTTCGCAAACGCGTCCGGATTTGCGCACCGCTTCCATCGCAATGCGCATGTTGGGGAGCCAGTTCAGAGAATCGAAGATGCGGAAGATGTCGATGCCCTGGCGGGCCGCTTCGGACACGAACTCGGCCACGACGTTGTCCGGATACGCGGTGTAGCCGACGGCGTTCGAAGCGCGCAGCAGCATCTGAAAACAGATGTTGGGGATGGCCTGGCGAAGTTTTTCCAGCCGCTGCCAGGGATCTTCGTGGAGGAAGCGCAGCGCGACATCAAAGGTGGCGCCGCCCCACATCTCCAGGCTGTAGAGATTCGAGAGCCGGTGTGCGACCAAGTTGGCGATGGCCAGCATGTCGTAAGTGCGGACGCGCGTCGCGAGCAATGATTGATGGGCATCGCGGAAGGTGGTATCGGTGACCAGCAGGCGCTGTTGCTCGCGAGTCCACTTCGCGAATCCGTCCGCGCCCAATCGATCGAGAAGCTGGCGTGTACCGGCGGGCGGCGCGCTCGCATCGTGCCGTGGAATCGGGGCGGGTTGAAGGACGGGCGGCTTCGATTTCCCGGCGACTTCGGGATTCTTGTTCACGATCACCTCGCCCAGATAGCTGAGCAGGCGCGTGGCGCGGTCGCGCCGCGGGGCGAAGCGGAACAGCTCCGGCGTAGTATCGATGAACGAGGTGGTGGCCTCGCCCGCTTGGAATTGCGGATGATTCACCACGTTTTCAAGAAACGGGATGTTGGTCTTGACGCCGCGAATGCGGAACTCGCGCAGCGCCCGATCCATGCGCTGGCAGGCATGCGGGAACTCGCGGCCCCAGGCGGTGACTTTTACCAGGAGCGAATCGTAGAACGGGGTGATCACCGCGCCGCCGTAAGCCGATGCGCCGTCCAGCCGGATTCCAAAGCCGGCCGGAGAGCGATAGGTGTGGATCTTGCCGTAGTCGGGGACGAAGTTGTTGGCGGGGTCCTCGGTGGTGACGCGGCATTGCAGCGCGTAGCCGTTCACGGCCAGGTCCGGCTGGCGCGGCAGGTTCATATCGCTCGCGTGTAGCGCGTGGCCCTGGGCGACCTGAATCTGGCTGCGCACGATGTCGATGCCAGTTACCATCTCGGTGACGGTATGCTCCACCTGAACGCGCGGGTTCACCTCGATGAAATACCAGCGGCCGGAGTCGGCATCCACCAGGAACTCCACCGTTCCAGCGTTCACGTACCCGGCAGCACGCGCCAGCGCCACGGCGGCGTCGGCAAGGGCGGTTCGGATCGCAGGATCCAAAGACACAGCGGGGGCCACTTCGACCACCTTTTGGTGGCGGCGCTGGACGGAGCAATCGCGCTCGTGCAGATGCAGGATGTTGCCGTGCTGGTCGGCCAGAATCTGAATTTCGATGTGGCGCGCGCGGCGGATGTAGCGCTCCAGAAAAACCGCATCGTTTCCGAAGGCTGCGCCGGCTTCCTGGCGCGCTTCCTCCAGGCGCGGGGCCAGGTCGTCTTCTTTTTCGACGATGCGCATGCCTCGGCCGCCACCGCCGAAGGCCGCTTTAATGATTAGCGGATAGCCGATCTCGCCGGCGGTCTCGATGGCCTTGGCTGGATCGGAGATTGCCTGGGCCGTGCCGGGGACGACGGGGATGCCGGCCTGGATGGCCAGGTTTCGCGCCGCAGTCTTGTCTCCCAGCAATGCCAGCAGCTCGGCGCTGGGGCCGATGAAGTTGATGCCCGCCTGGGCGCAGGCTCGCGGCAGCGCGGGATTTTCCGACAAGAAGCCGTAGCCGGGGTGAATGGCGTCCACGCCTTTTTCCGCCGCCAGAGCGACAATGGCATCCACATCCAGGTAGGCCTGGACCGGCCCCTTCCCTTCCCCGATGAGGTATGCCTCGTCGGCCTTGAAACGATGCAGGCTCAGGCGGTCTTCTTGGGAAAAGACAGCTACGGTGCGCAGGCCCAACTCATTGGCTGCGCGAAGAATCCGGATCGCGATTTCGCCGCGGTTGAGGGCGAGAAGTTTGCGCACAGGTAAGGAACTATTATCGGGTATCCGGGTCGGTTTTCGGCGCAAGATCACGGGAACAAGGCGCCGCCGGTTTCCGTATAGTTGAAAAGCGCGGGAGGTGAGCGATGAGATCGTACATTCTGCGGCTGCCTTTGCTGGGCGCGATGGGATTGCTGTGCGGCTGCGTCTACGTGGGCGATTGGGATTCGGACGCGTTCCGCGAGGATTTTCATTCCACACACGCGCTGGACGCGGGTGGCAGGGTTTCGGTGGAGTCCTTCAACGGTTCCATTGAAGTGGTGGGATGGGAGCAAAACTCGGTAGAGATCAACGGCACCAAGCACGCCGGTTTCCGGAGGACGCTGGAGGACATCAAAGTGGACGTCGATTCGACGCCGGCCGCAATTCGGATTCATGCCTCGCACCCCGATGGATTCCATAATGCGGGCGTTCGTTTTTCGATCCGGGTGCCGCGCAAGGCGGTGCTGGAGCTGATTTCGAGCTCCAACGGGCGGATCGACGTGGATGGCGTGGAGGGCAATGCCCGGCTGCATACTTCAAACGGCGGGATTCGCGTCCAGAGGCTGAAGGGCGATCTAGAAGCGGAGACTTCAAACGGCTCGATCGAAACCCAAGAGTTGACCGGCAACGCGCACCTGCGCACCTCGAATGGCGCCGTACGCGGGGACGCCAGCGGGGGGTCGTTTGAAGCGGTGACCTCAAATGGCCGGATCGAAGTTCGCTTGACTGATTCGGCCAGCACCTGGCCAGTGCGATTGCACTCTTCCAACGGACATATCGAACTTAGCCTGGACTCGAAGGAACTTCCGGAAGTACGGGCGTCCACCAGCAATTCTTCGATCCTGCTGCGATTGCCGGCCTCGGCCAACGCGCGGGTGCGGGCCTACACGTCGCATTCCCCGGTGAGTTCGGAGTTCGACGAACTGCACGCCGATGGGGAGCGTCATCGGACGCGTTCGGAAGTCGAAGGAACCATCGGCCGTGGCGGACCGCTGCTGGATCTGGAGACCAGCAACGGTCCGATCAAGATTCAAAAGCTGTAGCGCGCCTGAGGGCCGCGCGCGCTCAGAAGTGAAACCTCACGCCGCCATAGCAGGTGAACGGCGCGGATGGGTACGCGAGTTCATACCCGCCGGCCGGCGTGCCGAAATAACCGCCCGAGGATACATACAAGTACTCGTTGTATTTCTTGTTCAGGATATTCAGCGCGTTGAAGATGATATCGACGTGCTTGAACGGAGCGGTGAGGCCCGCGTTCAGCGTTCCATACGAGGCCATGGTCAGGTTGCTGGGCGCGCCGGTGTTGTTGTTAAAGATGGTCTGTGTGCCGACAAACTGGAAAGCGCCAACCGGGATAATCGAAACGCCGTGGGCCACTTTGAAACTGTAAGTGGCGCCGACGTTGAACGTGGATGCGGGGACGTAGGGAACGGGGCTTCCGTTGAAAGAGCCTCCGCTGTTGTTGACGACATAACTGGTATATCGCGCGGCCTCGAAATTTCCGTTCACGAACACGTGCAGATTGCGGGCTGGATCGTCATCCAGAAAGTAATTGAGTCCCTGGTAGCGTGCCGCGCCGTTGGCCGCGATGGTATCCCCGTTTGCGAGGCCAATGTCGATTTCCTGGCTGGAATAAGTCACGCGATAGATGTTCGCGCCGTAGATGAGGTTATTCATGACACCGGTGCCCTCGGTGTGGATCTTAAATCCGAACTGTCCGTAACGGGCGCGCGACAGATGGTAGGTAGAGGGATCGACGCTCTGGAACAGGCCTCCACCGCCGCCCAGAGACGGGCTACGCAGCTCCTCGTCATATCCGCCATAGAAGCTCAGCCACGGGAGCGCCTGGTAGTTTGCATTGATGGACGGCTCAAATCCGTAGCGTGCCTGGTAATTCCCGCAGATGGAACCCTGATCTTTGGTGTTGCCAGGCGTCGAGGCCAAAGTGATGGAACAAAATGAGGTCAGAACGACGCCGGGCAGGAAGTTAAAATCTTCCAAAGCATTGTCGTAATATGACGTGGAGAAGCGGACGTAGCGGATGCCCGGCGTGATGGTCAGCTTGGATACGTGAAACCCGTCCTGAATAAAGACGGCCGCATCGTTTTGGGTAAAGTAGCCAGACCGGATCTTTCCGCCGGGGTTTAGGATCTCTCCGCCGCCGTTGCCGCCATCTGCGCCGTTGTAGAACATGTTCCGCGTGTTGTAGACGCCGTGGAGGAAATAGCCGCCGACCGTGAGCAGGTTCATGGAAAGGTTGCGCGTCAAGGTGAATGAATCGCCGTAGGTGTCGGTGTGGGGGTTATTCCACTCATCCTCTTGCGGACCGAGAGCATAGACATCGTCCAGGCGGTCATGCAGGCGGCGGATATGCATAAACCAACTGAGGTTCTCGATTTGCGTGTTATCGTTAACGTGCAGATTTTCGCGAACGTGCGCGAGACCCATTTCGTTCACGTCGTACTTGTTGTAATTGGCGTAAGGCAGAGTGCTGTAAAAGCCCGAGGTTTGCTGGCTGTAGACAGGTCCGATGCCTGGGCCGCCCAAGTTGATGCCATCGACCGGCGTGGTCGGGATCACTTGGGAGCGGTAGCCGCCGCTGTGAGCCCAGTATCCGCCAAAATCGATGCTGCTTTGCCCGAACGTCTTGATGGTCTTGTCATAGAACGCCAGGTCCTTGCTGGGGCTGCCGAAGCCATCGGGGCCGTTTCGAAAGTCGTCGCCGCTGCCGAGTCCGCCCGCAATAATCGTTGACCAGCCTTTATACACCGGGCTGGAGAGATCGAATTGGAGGTTCTTCTGGTTGTAGCTGCCGTAGGTCAGCATCAAGTCGCCGTGAAACTGGCTGCCGGGCTGCAGCGGGGTGAACTCAACGGCGCCGCCAACATTGGTGTACCAGCGGTTCATCGGATCGCCCGGTCCATACGTGACAACCGCGTCTTGAATAATCTGCAGCTGGGGAATGGTTGCGGTCTGCCAGAGTCCAGTGGCGGGATCGACAATCGGGATTCCATCGAACGTGATCCCCAGCGCCGCGCCGCCGCTATAGCCGCCGTAGCCTCCCCAACCTTGATTGATGCCATTGATGGAGATGGTGTATTTCGTCGCGCCCGTGTTGCCGTAGCCAGTCACGCGCGCGCCCGGCGCGAGAGCAATCACCTGGGCCGCGCCGGCCACCGGTCCGAGCATATCCATCTGAGTTCGATCCAGGACACGCAGCGTCTGATCCGACAGGAAGATGTCGCTTTGCGACGGTTCGGGCGTGGCGCCCGGCTGCGTTCCGCCGTTGACGACTACCTGCTGCTGCACCGCCGAAAGAGCCAAATTGATAGGCGCCGTTAAGGTCTGCCCAGCCTGGAGCACGATGCTGTGGTCATAGGACTCAAAGCCAGGTCTGGAGGCACGCAGGCTATATGTTCCCGGGGCAAGGTCCATGAGGGTGTAGTTGCCGTTGGCATCGCTGGTGATTTGCGAGGCGGTACGCGTGGCCGTGTTAGTGAGTGTGATGGCGGCCTCGGGAACAGGTGTGCCGGACGGATCCAGCACTTGGCCGCTGATGCGGGCAGTGGCTTGAGCGAAAGCCAAAGTGGCAAAAGCCAGAAAGACTGCGCAGAGCGCAATGAGTCGAGACACAATTCCTCCCTGAGTTGTGGTGAGTACGATGCAAGTGAAACGGACCGCTAAGAGGGGCGATGCGGCCTAGTGTGGAGCGCTCCCCGTGACCGCTCGCGCCGGTTTACCGTCTGGCGCAGAATGCGGCAATGCGCTCGATCAATAGCGATGTGCGCCGCCGGATTAGATCACACCCGAGGATCAATACGACGGCTAGTGAGCCTTGAAGCTAAATGTAGAGTGTCGCCGCGGCAGGTTACGTTTGAATGAACACCGCTTGAGTTTTGTGTTAAAAACTCAAGCGGCGTGCCGTAAAACAGGGCAGTGTTAGAACATGAACAGCGGTGTGCCGGGCGCCGGCTGCTTTTCTTCCTCGCCGGGAGCGCCGACGGGTTGCTCTTGCAATTCCCCACCAACGGGCCGGCAATAGATGCCCGTTTCGCCGAGATACACTTCCAGTTCGGACGGCCGCGGCAGCGTGCCTTGAATCAACGCTTCCGACAGCGGGTCTTCGATGTACTTCTGCAGAGCCCGCCGCAGCGGCCGAGCGCCGTAGCTGCGGTCGATCAGCGTTTTCTCGAGAATGTAGCGCGCCGCGTCTTCGTTGACGCGGATCTTGATCTGCTTGGCCACCAGATTGGTATTTATCTGCTCGACCAGCAGGCTGATGATCTTCAGCAGATCATCGTCGGTGAGCGAAGTGAACAGGATCACTTCGTCCAGGCGATTCAAGAATTCGGGATTGAAGGCCTTCTTCACTTCCGCCATCACCTGGTCTTCCACCTTGGGCGGAACCCCACTGTTGGAGGGCGCCGAGAACCCGATCTGCGTCTTCTTGTCGAGGAAGCGCGCGCCCAGGTTGGACGTCATGATGATGATGGTGTTCTTGAAGTCGACCGTGTTGCCCAAACCATCGGTCAATTGGCCGTCTTCAAAAACCTGCAACAGGATGTTGTAGACATCCGGGTGAGCTTTCTCGATTTCGTCCAGCAGAATGATGGAATAGGGTGCGCGCTTGACGCGCTCGGTCAACTGGCCGCCCTCTTCATAGCCCACGTATCCGGGAGGCGAACCGATTAACTTCGAGACCGAGTGTTTCTCCATGAACTCGGACATATCGAAGCGGATGAGCGATTTCTCGCTGCCGAAGAGGAACTCGGCCAACGCACGGGCCACTTCGGTTTTGCCGACGCCCGTGGGTCCCAGGAACAGGAACGATCCCGACGGCCGCTTGGGCGACTTCAAACCGGCGCGTGAACGGCGGATGGCGCGCGCCAGCGCTGAGATGGCTTTCTCCTGGCTGATGACGCGCTTGTGCAGCTCTTCCTCGATGCGGATGAGCTTGCTGACTTCTTCCTCGCGGATGGCCGTCATGGGCACGCCGGTCCAGCGCGCGACCACGTCTTCAATGTCGTCCTTGGTTACAACGCCGGTGGAGGTGTCGTCCAGGTTGTATTTTTCGCGGAGCTGGCGCAGGTTCTCGCGCTCCTTGCGTTCTTCGTCGGAGTAGAACCGCGCCTTCTCGAACTCGTGATTCGCGATGGCGTTTTCCATGCGATGCACGATGAACTTGATGCGCTTCTGGATGTCGGCCACCTCGCCTGGAAGCGTGGTCTGGCGCAGCTTGACGCGCGCGCCCGCTTCGTCGATCAGGTCGATGGCCTTATCGGGCAGGAAGCGATCCGGGATAAAGCGCGTGGAGGTGTGCACGGCCGATTCGATGGCTTCGTCGGTATAGGCCACCGCGTGGAATTTCTCGTAGCGTTCCTTGATGCCGAACAGAATGCGGATTGCATCCGATTCGGTAGGCGGCGGGACCTTGACCGCCTGGAAACGCCGTTCGAGCGAACGATCCTTTTCGATGGACTTGCGATATTCGCCCGGCGTGGTGGCGCCGATGCACTGGATTTCGCCGCGCGACAGAGCCGGCTTAAGGATATTGGCGGCGTCGAGGGAACCCTCGGCCGATCCGGCGCCGACCAGGGTGTGCAACTCGTCGATGAAGATGATGGCGTTCTGATTCTCCATCAGCTCCTTCATGATGGTCTTGAGCCGCTCTTCAAACTGGCCGCGGTACTTGGTACCGGCGACGATCAGGGAAAGATCTAAAGCGAGGATGCGCTTGTCGGAGAGGAACGAAGGCACGTCGCCGTCGGCGATGCGCTGCGCCAAGCCTTCCACGATAGCGGTCTTGCCGACACCCGGCTCGCCGATCAGCACGGGGTTGTTCTTGGTGCGGCGGCACAGGATCTGAACGACGCGCTCCAGCTCGTAATCGCGCCCGATTAGCGGATCGAGCGAGCCATCCATGGCAGCCTGCGTCAGATCGCGGCTGAACTCGGCCAGCAGCGAGCTTTCCTTGGGACGATTGGAGGCGACCTTCTCGGACGAAGAGCGTTGGATTTCTTCCCGCACTTGCGACAGACGCAGCCCGCGCTCGTGCAGAATTTCGGCGGCGAAGCATTTCTCTTCGCGCAGCAGACCCAGCAGCAGGTGCTCGGTGCCGATGTGTTTGTGATTCAGCCGCTCGGCCTCTTCCGCGCCGTAGGCCAGGACGCGCTTGCACTCGTGGCTGAGGGGAAGATCGACGGACGTGGAGACTTTCTCCCGGACGGTGGTGTGCGCTTCAATCTGCTTGCGAATCGATTCGATGGCGGCGTGGGAGCGCAGAAAACGATTGGCCAGAGCCTTGTCTTCCCGCAACAGGCCCAGCAGCAAATGCTCGGTCTCGATGTACGGGCTGCCAAACTGGCTGGCTTCGTAGCGTGCAAAGAAAATGACGCGCCGTGCCTTTTCGGTATAACGTTCAAACATAATTCCCGCTATCTTTCCACATTATCGGCTGTTCATGGCCGGGCCGACAGAGTGGAATGCCGTCACCCGTCCAGGGGGCTAATACCCCCTTGTCCAACTGCAAGATTCGATCGCACCGCGCGGCGAAGGAAAGGTTATGAGTCACGAAGATGGACGTGAGCTTGTGGGAGCGGTGCAAATCTTCGAGCAAAGAGATGATCATGTCGCCGGTCCGGAAATCCAGGTTGCCGGTGGGTTCGTCGGCCAGCAGAACGCGCGGGTTTCCGGCCAAGGCTCGGGCCAGGGCAACGCGTTGCTGTTCGCCGCCCGATAGCTCTCCCGCGCGATGTGAGGCACGGTTCCGTAACCCGACTTCATCTAACCTCGCGAGCGAAACAGGCGCTGCTTCGGTAATGCTTGCCCCCCGAATCAGCAGTGGCATCATCACGTTTTCAAGCGCCGTAAACTCCGGTAGCAGCGAATGATTCTGCCACACAAACCCGATCTCCCGGTTCCGAAACTCCGCCAGCTCCCCCTCCGAGAGAATTGAGATGTCCTGGTGTCCGAAGTATATCGTACCGCTGGAAGGCCTGTCCAGACCTCCGAGCAGATAGAGCAGCGTGCTCTTGCCCGCGCCCGATTCGCCCACCAGCGCGAGCCGCTCGCCCGGGGCCACCTCGAAGTCCAGATCCGCGAACACCACCAGCTCGCTCGCTCCGGATCGGAACGTCTTGGTCAGGTTGACACCGCGAATCGGCACGGCGCCAGCGGAATCCATGGATGTTGTCGGCCTCTACTAATAGGCTAACATTGCGCGCAAAAAATTGGCCGCGCCGTAAGGCGGATGAGCAGGCACACGAGGACCAGGCGCCTTCGGACAAACGGCGGTTGGCGGCGACCCGGTGCTATCTGCAGGTATCGGCAGCGCCCCAGGGGCCTTTGTTGATTCAGGCCAAGGCGCGATCAGCTCCGGGCCTGCAATGACCCCTGCGCGGCATGTTTACCGCCTAGCCGGGCTCTGGTGAAGCGCATAGCGTAAGTAAATTGGATAATAGAAAAACAACCGCGACCGAATAGGTCGGCTTAAAATGCAAAAGGCGACGGGAATGGTTCGCAGCGTGGCTGCGAAGAGGCTGCCCGGCCTGCAATATCGTCCTGATGTCGATGGCCTCCGCGCTATCGCGGTTTTGGCTGTCGTCGGCTACCATGCTTTCCCCGATCGTGTCCGCGGCGGTTTTGTTGGCGTCGACGTGTTCTTTGTCATCTCCGGCTATCTGATTTCCAGCATCCTTCTTCTGGATCTGCATGCCGGTAAATTCAGCTTTAGACACTTTTATGCGCGGCGGATCAGGCGTATTTTTCCTGCTCTGCTACTGGTGCTAGCCGCCTGTTTTGGATTCGGCTGGTTGACGCTGTTGCCGCGAGAGTATGAGCAACTCGGCAAACACATCGCCGCGGGCGCCGGCTTCATTTCGAACTTTGCTTTCTGGCGAGAGTCGGGCTACTTCGACAAGGCAGCGGAACTCAAACCACTGCTGCATTTGTGGTCGCTCGGCATCGAAGAACAATTCTATTTGCTATGGCCCCTGCTGCTTTACATCACCTGGAAGCTGCGCCTGAAATTCCCCCTCCTGATCCTGCCGGTCCTTCTGGTGTCGTTTGGGTTGAACGTGGGCACGGTTCAAAGCGATAAAGTTGCCGCATTTTACTCTCCGCTAACTCGGTTCTGGGAGCTAATGATCGGCAGCATGTTTGCCTATGTCTCCCTGTTCCCGATGAATCCAAGCGGCGCGTTACCGGCCGGCAAGCGTAAAGCGGCGGCACTCTTCGCCAGGCTGGCCGTTTCTCGCGAACTCCAGGCCCTGGCCGGGATACTTTTCATTGTCGCTAGCGTATTCGCTTTGAACAGAGACCGGAACTTCCCCGGCTGGTGGGCGGCCTTGCCGGCGGTCGGGGCGGTACTTCTCCTTTCTGCCGGTCCGGAAGCTTGGATTAACCGCAGAGTGCTGTCGAATCGCGCCCTGGTGCTGGTCGGCCTGGTGAGCTATCCCTTTTATCTTTGGCACTGGCCATTATTGTCGTTTGCGAGAATCGTTGGAGACGCGGCCCCTGGGGTGGGGACGCGTATGGTCGCGATCGTGGCGAGCCTGATCGCCGCCTGGATCACATGTAAGGTTGTCGAGATTCCCATTCGTCGCGGCACATATGGCTCGGTCAAGGTAGCCTGCCTTGCGACGTTGATGTTGGTGATGGGCGGTATCGGGTATGAAACATGGCAACGCCGGGGCTTGGAGTTCCGCATACGCGCACGGGCCCCGGAGCTTCTTCAGGAGTATGCCCGCCTCCGCAACTATGATCTTTGGACGGAAGGTAGATATCACAGCTGCTGGTTAACTATGCAGCAGCCGGCCGACAAATACTCGGAAGTGTGCGCCGATCTCGGCAAGCCTGGGCCGCTGGTGTTCGTTTGGGGCGATTCGCACGCTGCCCGACTGTTCGTAGGGCTAAAAAAGACGATCGGGGATCAGGTTCGTCTGGCGGAGTATGCTCGGGACGCTTGCCCGCCGATTGTCGATTTCGGGTACCCGAACTGCGCGAATGGCAATCGATTCGTGCTGGATAAGCTTCAGAAAGCGAGACCCGACACGGTGATTCTCTTCGCTGTTTGGAACCACTACATGCAGCGGTGGAAGCAGGATCTGGCTCCTTACAAGCAACTCGATCAGACTATTTCAGAAATCGAGAAGCTGGGGACACGTCAGGTTGTTGTAGTGGGGGCGCCGCCGCAGTGGCGAAAAGACTTGCCCAGAACTTTGGTGGAGTTCTATAGCCAGGATGTTCCCTTGCACCGGGTGCCGCGACGAATGGATTTCGGGCTGGACCTAGAGGCGCGCCGGTCCGCAGAGTCTCTGGAGAGCCTGCTCCGATTGCGAAAAGACGTCACGTATATCTCTGCATGGGATGCGTTTTGCGATAAGGACGGTTGCTTGACGCGAGTCGACGATGAAGCCGACGGCATAACGACTGTGGATTATGGTCATTTCACAGACAAAACGGCTGAATATTTCGCTAACAGGCTCCCCTTGGTGGCTATCAAATCGGCTCGGTAGCCCGCAACGGGCGCGCGGGCGCCCTCATTTCAGTAAACCAAGCGGCCCGCGCGCTCCGTTTTGCGGACTGTTCCTTAGAGCGCGCTGCCTGGGAGTAGACTGGAGGCGTGAACGCCCGGGCGCATTGGGAAAAGGTTTATCACGGCAAGCCGCCGGATGCGTTCAGCTGGTACCGTCCGCATCTGGAGACCTCGCTGGACCTGATCGAACGGGCGGCTGCGGGCCTTTCGGCGTCGATCATCGACGTGGGTGGCGGCGAATCTACGCTGGTGGACGATCTGCTAGCGCGCGGCTGTCACAACGTTACGGTTTTGGACATCTCGCCGACCGCTTTGGAGGTAAGCAAGGCGCGGCTGGGCTCCCGTGCGGAGCGGGTGCAGTGGATCGCCGCCGACGTGATCGCAGCGCAGTTGGCGCCGCATCGTTACGATGTCTGGCACGATCGCGCCGTTTTCCACTTTCTGACTTCGGACGACGAACGGATGGCCTATGTTCAGCAGGTTTCGCGCGCGGTCAAGCCGGGCGGCCACGTAATCGTGAGCACGTTCGGGCCGGAGGGACCGCAAAAGTGCAGCGGCCTGGACGTCGTGCGCTACGACGCAGGGTCGTTACACGATCAGTTCGGCCGGCGGTTCCGCTTGCTGGAGAGCCACAAGGAATTGCATCGCACGCCGTTCGGAACGACGCAGCAGTTCCTGTATTGCTACTGCGTGCTGGAGTGAAGGGCGCCCAGCCAGATCACCGGCAACCGGCTGGGACTTGCCGATGGAAAGCGAGCCGGCGGCGCAGTTCCGAGCGCGTGGGAAGCATGTTTTCGAGCAGTGCGATGGTCTCGGCTGCAATCGATCGCCGATTGGCCTTGGCTTGTCTGCGCAGCACTTCGTAAATCTCATCGGGCACGTTCTTGACGTACAATGTGGCCATCGGTTTCCTAGCAACAATCTAGCAAGGTGCAGCCATCTCAAGGCTCGGCGGGTGACCAGGACGAACCCTGGATGTCTCCGCGCACCTGAGCCAAGGTGAGTCCGCGCTCGCGCAGCAGCCCGGCCGCGAAGCATTTCTCCTCGCGCAGCAGGCCCAACAACATATGCTCGGGCGCGATGTGCTCTTGGTTCAGCCGCTCGGCCTCTTCCGCGCCGTAAGCCAGGACACGTCTGCATTCGTGGCTGAGAGGAAGGTCGACGGATGTCGAGACCTTCTCGCGAATGGTTGTGGATGCTTCAATCTGCTTGCGAATTGATTCGATGGCTTCGAATGAGCGCAGAACCCGATTCGCCAGCGCTTTGTCCTCGCGCAAAATGCCTAGCAGCAGGTGTTCCGTTTCGATGTAGGGACTGCCAAACATGCTGGCTTCGTAGCGCGCAAAGAAGATGCACCGGCGCGCCTTCTCGGTATAGCGTTCAAACATGACTACCGCCGCCTTACAACATTATCCGCCGCGTCAGCCGGCTGCGCACTAGCTTGAATGGTCTGGTTGAGCCGGTACACGGCAGCTGAGATCCGTTCGCGCGACCAGGCTGTAATCCCGCAGCCAGGCACGCAACTCCGGATAATTCCGCATGGAGAGCCGTGGGTTAAGAGCGCTCAGGCCGTCCACAATGAAGGCTGGGTGCGAGGTGACCAGGAGGGCTCGATTCTGGGCCGCCAGTCTCAGGCAAGATAGGCCGTGAATCAAACAAATGCCGGTCTGCTGGCACGCCGGTCAACGGCTGCGAATCCCAGAACATGGACGCCGCGGTAAGCCGTGTGTACACGAAGACTCCCGGGCGGTAGCCCCAGACGAAGAGCGTGTCGCCTTCGTTTTTCCGCTCGTTGACGAGTGCGGCGGCGGCCTGGCTGTCCTGGTCCAGAATCACGTCGGACCAGGCGGGCGCGCGGCCGGTGATCAAGTCGTGCGCGAGCAGAAGGTAGCGCGGACCAAAGCGTACTAGCGGGACCAGCGCTGCGATCGCGACCGCGGCCCAGGCGATTCGCGTGCGGCGTGCGCCGGCATCTTGTAAGACAAGCGCCAGGCCGCGCGCGGCGGCCAGCACCAGCGGCGGCAGAAGCTGAAGGAAATAGCGCGGCGCAAATTGGGCACCCAGCGCCACTCCGGCGAACGAGAACAGGCACCACGCAGCGATCCACCATTGGCCGCGGGTGCGCTCTTTCCACCACAGCGAAACCGCTCCGATGGCCAGCACGGCGTGGAAACCAAACCAGTCTAGCGTTCTCCGCACTGCATTCCAGGCGGGATTTTCAAGCGGCGAAGTCCGGGCGTAAGCGAGGCCCCATTGCCAGACCTGCCTAGCGTACTCATTGAGAGCGCCGCCCCATCCCAGCACGGCCAGAGCAGCGGCGTTAGGAATCAGAAAGCCCGCGGCCAGGGGAGCGAAACTCCGCCAGGCCAGCAGCGCGCACATGGCCAGCACGAAGACGCCTTTGGTATGGAACAGGAAGGCGACGCCGCTCCACAGGCCTGCTTGAAACGCCTTCTTACGCCAGGCGCAGTGCACGGCCGCGATGTGCGGCAACATGAGGAACAGATCCGGCGCGACAGGGATAACGGCTGAAGCATGGTCGAAGTTCAGAAAAAATCCGAGCAGCCCCGCGGCGATGAAGCCCTCGCGCTGGCTCCAGACATCGCGCGCAAAGCGATACATGGCTGCGCAGACGGCCAGAATATAGAACGCATCGAACAAGCGCAGCGGCCAGCCCGGAAATGCGCCCAAAGCGGCATACACCCAGGCCGCTAGAGGCGGCTTGTCGTACCACAAGTCCCGATACAGCAGCTTGCCGTGCAGGATCTGGATCGCCGCGGCCAGGTGGTAATCTTCATCGGCCCACAGGATGTGAGAGTGGCACAGCCGCAGCGCCAGCGTAATTGCAAAGAGTAGAAGGAAAAAGCCAAGGGCACCAGTTTGTCCTCTTTTCGGCAACCCACTATCATAGTAAGAGCGGTTGGCCTGCCTCTGTAGGATTGATCCTTTTTCCATGCAAGGGCCCGGCTTTCCCTTGAGAAGGAGGTGATTGATATTGGCTGAAGTCCACATCCAGGACGGCGAAACGTTAGAGAGCGCCCTGCGGCGGTTCAAGAGAAAAGTTCAGCAGGAAGACATCATCAAAGAGATCAAGCGGCACTCCTTCCATTTGAAGCCGGGCGAGAAGAAGCGCACCAAGGAAGCGCTGGCGCGCAAACGGAACCGGAAGAAGAGGAACAAGGAAGTCGAGTAGAAGCCTCTCGAACATCTCGGCGCAAAAACAATTGCTCGCGTACGGGGCCGGCGGACGGCGCCCCAACGCGAGCAAAGTTGTCTTGGCGATCAGAAACTAATTAGTCCCGCCGGGTGGGCAGGTCTTCGCGGCGCCATGGAAGGTGCCGTTATCCGAATACTCGCCGTTCGCCGCAACCGAAGGTCCGCCATAGAACCAGGAGAAGAACGCCAGTTCCTGCAGGTGATAGCTGAAGCTATTGGTGCCGGCGACGGGTGGCAGGAGTGTTCCGCTTAGCGGATCGCCCACTTCATAATTGCTCTGGCAACCGCTCACTTGCCCGATATTGCCCCAGGGTGGAGTCGGGTTTGTGCCGCCCGGGTCTTGCATCCATTCGTTGATCTCGTGCGACAAAGACGACACGTCCGAGACACCGGTGAATAAGGTCTGGTCGCGGCCTTCGAATTCCGCCACGGCATAGGTTTGCGCCGGCGAACCAACCGCATTGTGATAACCAAGGATGCAACAGTTGTTGAGGTTCGACGAGTGCCCCTCCGACATAACAGCGTTGTAGAACAGGAACACTGGAAGTTCGGTACTGTTGAGCCCTAGGGATCTGATCAGCGATTGGGCAATCGGATCCCAAGTGTTGATATTGACGATACCGAGATAGCCCGGAAGATTCGTGTTGCCAGTATTGGCGCCGCATTGGCCGCCGGCCGTAAAAACTGTAGCGTTAGCCAGTGAGCCGTTGGACGCAGTGAGGGTGACCGTCAGCGGCTCGACGCGGGACAGAGTCAGCAGAGTATCGTAAGAACTCTTATTGACAATGTTGCCCCAAAAGTTAGCCCGATTAAAATGGTCGGCGTACTGGGTCGTATCTGTGTCGCTGCCGGTGGTAAAGGTGTAAGGAGCGAAAATCGGTGAAGCTTCCGTCAAGCTGGCTGCCGTATTGGTTCCTCCCAGACAGGCCTGATCCGTGGCCGTTGGATCAAACACATAGCTCGTGCTGCTGTTGTACTTAAAAACGAGTTTGACCGGGATTAAATAGGTACTGATCGATGTTGCTCCGCCCGTAGCCGGGTTCGTACCGACGATCTGTCCCGTATAGGTCTTGCCGGAAGATTTTACAGAGTATGTCCAGACCGGCAGTCCAAAGCCAGAACCACCGCTCCCCCTTGCCGCGTGTCCCGCGGCCGTCGAGTCGTTCATTGACTTAACCGCCTCCGAGCCGTTGATGCGCCTAAGCTGGCGGGGCCCTAGCTTGATCGGTTGATCCGACTGTCCGCCTGGACCGTCATCGTTGGCCTGGACTAAAGCGGCGCCAAACGCGAGAAACGCGGCGCAGGATACAACCGCACGAGATCCTCTGCAGAAATTCATGTTGATTTTCCCTTTCCCAAACACGCTGTCAAACCGCTAAAAACACCTGCTGGTTTTTGGATACTGCGTGCGATTCTAGCATCGGATTCCGAGGAATGGAATCAGCTAAGGACCCTACCTTCGGATTGGAAGTACTGGGTACCGCTAGGCCTGATCCCTACCGCCGTGCCGTTGGCCGGGTTTGACGCCCTCGCAGCGAGAAAGATTCCCGCAGAGAAAAGATCCGTACGCCCTATTGGAAGCGCTGAGCACCGCCGATGGAGGATTAGCTGGAGACGGCATGGCAGCGTCACCCATAGATGGTTGGTCTCTGACGTCCATTCGAACGGACAAAGGAATCTCCCTGGAGGAGATCTCCCAGAACACCAAGATAAAGGTCTCCACCCTGCGGGCGCTGGAAGTAGGCGAGTTTGATAGTTTGCCCGGCGGCATTTACAACATCAGCTACATCCGGCAATACGCACGCGCCGTGGGAGTTGATGAGAGTTCGTTGGTTGAGATGTACAGATCCAAGTTTCGGGCTCCGGTTTAGACGCCCGGGCATTTTACCGAATCTGCGCAAAACCGCAATATAAGGAGCAATTTGTCATGTCGGCTGCACTACCTCTAGCCATGGAACCTTCGGCCCGCGAGGCTGTCATAGGTAAAGGCGTGATCGTAAAGGGACAAATCCAAAGCCGTGAAGATCTCACCATCCAAGGCGAGGTGGAAGGCAGCATCGAGATCTCCGGACACCGCCTCACCATCGATGGGGAAGGCAACGTGCGCGCGGGTGTGAAGGCCCGCACGGTGGAAGTGCAGGGCTCAATCGAGGGTCAAGTCGAGGCGATGGATAAAGTCTACATCCGTAAGGGCGCCAAATTCGTGGGCGATATCCGTTCTGGCGGCATCATCATCGAGGATGGCGGCTACATTAAAGGGAAAGTCGATTTGTCGCATCGGACCGGCGGCAAGATGGCTGTGAATGGGTCGGGCGCCCTGCTCGAAGCCGCAGCCTCCTGAGTTCTCTCTCGCCCAAAAGATGATAATTGGATTGCGTGGGCAATCCAACTCGTAGGCTCTTCCTGATTAGCACCGCCGCGGGTCTGGCCCGCAGCGCAGCCGCTCAGCCCACCGCAGTTCCCGAACCCATACGCAAGCTCCGGCCGATGACGGACGGCATCCAGCCTATCCGAGACGAGGAACGACAGGCCCGGATCGACAAGGCACGCAGGCTGATGCGCGAAAATCGCATGGATGCGGTCCTCATAGAGGGCGGAGCGAGTGCGTTTTACTTCACCGGCTCACGGTCGAGCGAAGTTGCGTTGATGTTTTCCCGCGCCGCCCCGGGGTCTTGGAGCGGCAAAGCTGATCTGGCATCGAAGGTACTGAAGGACCAAGGTGTCTCCGCCGGAAGACTGGGAGTGGAGGAGCGGGTCCGATTCGAGCTGGTCGACCGGATTGGGAAAGAGCTTCCGGCACTCGAATTTGTGAGCGGCGATCCGGTCACGGCGGGCTGCCGGATGACCAAATCCCAGGCCGAACTGGCTCTCATGCAGCGCGCCAACGACATCACCATCGCTTGCTATCGCGCCGCGCTGGCAACCTTGCGAGAAGGAATGACGCAACACGAGCTGAGCGCGACGATCGCGGCGGCTTACCGAGCCCTCGGCGTCGAAGGAGACGCCATGGCGATTTTCGGCAAGTACACCGCCTTCCCGCACGGCAGCGTCCAGCCACAGAAGCTGCGCGAAGGCGATTTGGTGTTGATCGATGACGGCTGCAGCGTGGAGGGCTATCAATCCGATGTTACTCGCACCGTGATCTTCGGCCAGCCCACACAGCGCCAGCGCGACATCTGGGAATTGGAGCGCAAGGCGCAAGATGCCGCGTTGGCCGCCGCGAAACCAGGACGAACCTGCGAGTCGGTAGACGCGGCTGCTCGAAAGGTAATCACCGACTACGGTTTTGGCCCCGGCTACAAAGTCCCCGGGCTGCCGCATCGCACCGGCCATGGGATCGGCCTGGACGGGCACGAGTGGCCGTATCTGGTACGCGGCAACAAGCGGTTGCTCGAGCCCGGAATGTGCTTCAGCGATGAACCAACCATCGCCATCTACGGCGAATTCGGGGTGCGCCTGGAAGACTGCATGTACATCACCGAGGACGGCGCCCGCACGTTCACCAAGCAGAGCCCGGCCATCGATCAGCCGTTCGGGTAGGAACATGCCGCAAAATAACGACACGGCTGACGCTACGTATCGCTCCCGCATCGAGAAACTCCGAGAAGCGATGAAGGAGTTCGGTCTCGCTGCCGTAGTGATCGAGCCGGGGCCGGCCATGGTCTACTTAACCGGCGTGCACTGGGGCCGCAGCGAGCGCACCTTCGCCTTGGTCGTTCCGCTGAAAGGCGATTTAGGTTTCGTGCTGCCCGGTTTCGAGGAGATGCGGGCGCGCGAGCTGATCCGTCCTGGAGCGGATATTCGCGTCTGGCAGGAGGACGAGAGCCCCTATCAGCTAGCGGCTCAGATCTTGAAGGACCGGGGCATCGTCTCCGGCCGCGTAGGGATGGATCCATCGGTTCGTTTCTTCATTTTCGATGGCGTGCGGAAGCTGGCGCCGCAGCTTGACTACGTCAGCGCGCAGCAAGTTCTGAAATCGGCCGGCGTGGATACGGCCGCGAGCACTTCTAAGCGGAAGTGATCCTCGACTAGCGGAAGGCCTGATCCCAGGCGTGGAACGTGGTCACGAACTGGAAACCCAGCACGTCTAGCTTCGTCCCTGGCAGGTTCTGAATCTTCAGCCACTCGTAGCTGACCTTCAAGAGCTGGTGCCGGTTAATCCAACTGCCGGCCGCCAGTTCATAGGAGGCGATGGAGGGCGCGAACTGGCTAGTGGAGGCGCCGGTATTGTCCGCCGCTCCTCCGGGGGTCATCCATCCGGCGCGCCCGGCCAGAAAAAGGCGAGGCGTGATCACGGCCTTCAACTCACCATAGGTGGAAGTGACCGTTGGAGCGACGGTGAAATTGGGATAGTCGTATTGGAATCTCTGCCATTCTCCCGATGCGCTCCAGCGGCCGCGAGCCCATTGCGCGTCCAGCCCAACACCGCTGGCCGGAAAGCTGCGGAGGGTCGAGCCCGGCGGAAGGAAGGGAATGAGAGAAGCGTCCAAATAAGGGCCGCGAAAAGCAGAACCGCCGACACGAAATCCCTGGCGAATCGTGTAGCCGCCGCCCACGGTCCACTGCACATACTCACCGGTGCGGCTGAACGGCTGAGGGTCCGCCGGCGAACTGTTGGTGATTTGCAAGCGCGCGTCTAGGCGGTGTCCTGAGAAATCGATCTCGGCGCCGGGCAGGCCGTACAGCGTGACCGGAGTCAGGCCATACCCGCCACCCACGCCGCCGCAGTAGTTGGACACATAGCCATAGTGTTGCGCGACCAGGTCCTTAACTCCGCACGGAAGCTGCCCGTAGTCCAGCGAAAGCGTCTGAATGTAGCTGAGCGGCTGGTCCAGCAATGGATTGTCAGCATCGTCGTAACGCAGGGGAAACGAGCCAAACGCCGAGGCGAGCCGACCGGCTTTGATCACCACGGACGTCTTTTCGGTCCGGATTGAGTAACCGACAAACGCTTGGATGACGTTGCTGTACCATTCATGATCCGGCTCGTAGGCATCGTAATAGAGGTACGGAGCGAGGCGCTCTTCGATCGCTGCATAAGCAAACCAATGCGAGCCTAGTTTCAGCGTTGGATACAGCATCGCGCGAAATCCACCTGTGAACGGCGACGCTGACGGATCCTCCAGCTGGAGACGCTGCGTATACATGCCGCCCGCACTCAGCGTTACGGGAACGCTGATACCGATGTCGGAATCCTGAGCCTTCGACACGGGCGCCAGCAACCCGCAAATCAACGCGGCTTGAAGGACGGTCTTCAAGATGCCTCCGTCTGCTCGCAGCGCTCGGCGTACGCCGCGGCGTTTTGATGGCCTTCCGCGATAGGCAGCTTCAACCACACCGTGAACTTGGAGCCCACGCCCAAACGGCTGTCTACGCCGATGGTGCCGCCCATGAGTTCCACCAGCTGCTTGACGATCGTGAGTCCCAGCCCGGTTCCGCCGTAGCGCCGCGTCATGGACCCGTCGGCCTGCGTGAATTTTTCAAAGATGAGATCCAGCTTATCCGCGGGCACGCCGATTCCCGTGTCTTGGACCGAGATGGCGATGGAGGCGTCCGTGCCGGTCCGCTCTAAGCAATCGACCTGTATGTCGACGCGCCCGCGCTCGGTAAATTTGATGGCGTTGCCCACCAGGTTCGTCAAGATCTGCCGGATCCGCAGATCGTCTCCGATCAACCGCGAGGGCACGCCGCCGGTGTAGTTTGCCTCCAGCACCAGGCGCTTGCTGGAAGCCTGCGGCGAGAGCAGGCCGACCACTTCCTGAATGGCCTGGCGAAGATCGAAGGGAACCGGGCTGACGTTCATCCGGCCCGCCTCCAGGCGCGAGAAATCGAGGAGATCGTTGATGATGACCAGCAGCCCGTTGGCCGAGTCGCGCACCGTGGCCGCGTACTGCCGCTGCTCTTCGTCCAGCGAGGTTTCCAGCAACAAGTCGGTCAGTCCCATCACGCCGTTCATGGGAGTGCGGAGCTCATGGCTCATGTTGGCCATGAATTCGCTCTTGGCGCGGTTGGCCGATTCGGCCTGAACCTTGGCTTTCTCCAGTTCATCCCGCGTGCGGCGCTCGGCTGCCGCCACTCGATTGAAGGTCTCCGCCAACAGGCGAAGTTCCCCCACCGCCTGTCCCGAGGTGATGCGTTCTGGAAACTGGCTGGCTTTTTCGGCCCGCTGTAATTGCGACACCAGATCCCGCAGCGGTTTGGAAACGGACCGGGATGTCGCCAGAGTGCAGATTAACGCTAACAATACGCCGCATATGCTGACTCTGATCAGGATGGCTACCCAGCCCGCGTTGAATTCGCGCACGGCTTGATCGAGCGACCGCAGCGCGATGAGCCGGTATGGGGGCCCGAGCCAGGCCTCGTGAAGCGGCGAAACCAGCCAGCTCTCGCCATTGTGGCGAATCTCGCACTCGGCGTCATTTCGCGGGCAGGCGCGCTGCAGCTCGCTCTCCAGCATCGGCCAGGCGGAGGCAGGAACGCTTGCCCGGACAATGCGCCCATCCCGAAGCAGGGCTGTCTCGCCGCCGAAATGATACCGGCTCAGGTTGAACCGGCTGCCCAGTTTCAAGTTTCCGATCTGCTCGCCGTCGATGCTGATGGGTATGGACGTCAGGTCGTAAAGAGCACCGCCCGCTTCGATCAGGGCCGGACGTTCCGGAAGCTGCGGCGCCTGCTGCATGGAACGAGCGGCGCCGTCGTCAAACTCAACCGCGGCGATGGCCCGTCCTTTCCAATCGCTGACCGCCATAAAATCGAAGCCGGCCAGATCGTGAATTTCGCCGAGCTGCGCCTCGATGGTGCGGCGGACTTCGGCGTCGGTTTCCGGACTCGAGCCCGGCTCGTGCAGCAGCCCGATGGCGGCTTTCAGTCCCGGAGAATTCGCGAGCACGGCGACTAGCTGGCTAAGCCGCCGCGAATAATCCTCGTTGGCTTGGGCCAGCAATTGTTCGGATTTCTCCAGCGAATCCCGCAGGCCTTGCTTCACCCGCTGTTCCACCAGCGTGTTGAATGCGGCAAAGCTGCCCAATACAGCCACGCACAAGGGAATGAACGCAAACAAGAATGCCCGCGTCGTCAGCGATGTGGTGCCTTTCACGGGCGCGGCTCCACGTCCACGGGAACGCGGATGCTCACGTTCACCTTGCCGGTCTCGGGAACGGTGACGTCGATGGCATGCAAACCCGCGACGTTGTGCCAAGCCTTAAGGCGGTAGTGGCCGGCCGGGACGCCTTCCCAGGAGAAACTGCCGTCCGGCCCCGGTTTGACGAACCACGGGCTGCCGGTCACGACGATCGCGGCGTACATGTTGGCGTGAATGTGGCAATACACCTGAACGATGCCTGCGCGATTGAACTTGATCGACCGGCTCTGCCCGCGCGGATAGAAGCCCAGATCGAAGGGCTGCGTCTTGGACAGAGAAAACACGTTGTGAAAGATCGAGTCGGAGTTCGGGAACTCCACCGTCGAGCCTACTGGAATGACGATGAGGCCGGTATCGAACCGCAGGTTGCGTTGATCCAGCAGCGCCGTGACTGGTGGTTTCGGCGGCAACGATCCGCCCTCCAGAATGACCACCATGCGGTCGAATTCGTTCACCGCTTCGCTGTCGCTTGCGCCGGCGGGTGGCGCAGTTCCGCGCAAGTTGTAGACGATCGGCGAGAGGCTCTTCTTGCTTAGCCTTTTAGTAATGACGGCGTGGCCCGAGATGTCTCCGGCCCAGAGTGCTGAAGTCAGCGCAATCAGACTGATGGCACGAAATGCCCAAGCCATGCGGCGGCGTCCTCGTACGCCTTAAATCGGTGGAATCGGCGCGCGGCAATAGGGCGGAACATGTAGCTCAAAGAACGGTTTGGGAGCTAAAATCTTCAAAAAGCCGCTGTAACAATTGACCCCCTTCCGGGCGCTGCGCGACCTCAGCCTGGCGGGAGGCGGAGGAGAAGGCCTTAGGGCGCCCCGGCTGCCCTGGCGGGAAAGATGCGCTGCACGCTGTGGACGAAATACGGGCAATCGCGCAACGGCAGGAATCCGACATTCACCCGGCTTCCGATCACGCTGAAAACCAGAATCAGAGCGATTGGGATGGCTTGCAGCAGAATGATGCCGAGCAACCCAGCCAGATAGGCGGCTATACCGACCACATTCGGGCTGGCGCTTACCCGCACCCCGATGCCGACCGCGACTAAAGCCGCCTCCAGGATCAGGGCCAGCGCGATCGCAACCAGCAAGCGCGCGCCCACGATGTCGCCATACACGAAAAATGCGCTAAGGCCGTGCAAGAGCAACCCGGTGAAATTCATTTTCGATTTCCCCGCCACACGCCTGCCGCGCGGGATGGGGATGGAGGAAAACTGAATGCGGGAGCGAATGACGGCGGCGGCGTAGTGATTCCAAATCTCGGGCACGACCACCAGCTTGGCCAAGCACTCGAACGGCACGACGCTGAAATTTCCCACTCGCACCGGGTCGCCCGTGAGCAGGCGATGGATAACGCGGTAGAGATGATACAGAATTCGAAATGGAAAACGTTCCAGCCGCTTGGAACGGGCCGCAAAGACAATGGAACTTGCGCCGTCCTGATGGAAGCGCTCCAGCAGGCGCGGGATGTCTTCTGGCCGGTCTTCGCCATCCGAGTCCATCACGATGACCGCCTGGCAGGGCCGGTTTTCGTACACGTAGACCAACCCGACCGCGATGGCGCGCTGATGCCCCAGGTTGCGCCGAAGCCGCAAGATGTCCACCGATTGCAAAGCGGTGAACCGGCGCTTCGCGAAGCTGTCCGGCGGGGCGTCGGTAGATCCATCGTCGAGGATCAGCACGTCAACCGGCGCCGAAGACTGTGCGAAGGCCGAATCCAGACCGTCCAGCAGCAGATCCACGGCCTCCCAGTCGTTGAATAGTGGAATGAGAACGACGATGCGGCCGGCGTCCGGCTCGCTAGTGCGGTGATCGGCCAACGTCCCTCATTATTTCAGAATTACGGTTCAGACTGATCGTTGGCGAAGAGATTCCATGTCCCGCAATTGGGACAGCGGTAGCCACGGAAGAACCAGCGGCGGCGCACCACATTCGGCTGGCGCGACAACCACGCGGATGGATGTCCCGAGCCGCAACGGATGCAGACGTTGACCCACGGCTGGGTGTCAATGTGCGCGGCAATGTTTCCGAAGTAGAGCGCCCAGCCATATACCGTCAGGCGCGTGTGCAGGAATCGGTCGGAAAATCGCGAGAGACCGTTGAGCGCGCGCAAAGATGGCTCAGTCCCATTGCCCAGGAGCCATAGTTTTCTGGGGCCCGGCCTGGGCGCGGTATGGCGGTTCAGGAACGAGAGCGAGGTGTGCAACGTGCGCGTGGCGATGTGCTTAAGCCCGGTGGCTTCTTGAATCTTGGCCGCCAATTCGGGAGCCGAGCGGAACGCATTCACGTGCCCCCCACCGCGTGCCAGCCAGCGGTACAGCCGGTCGCAGAACGTCGTGGCGTCAGGGACACTCACGTACAGCGCACCACTTGGCTGGATGACACGTCCGATCTCCGGAAGAGCACACGCGAGATGTTCAAAATGCTCCAGGCTATGGTTGGAGATGATCGCATCGAAGCAATGTTCCGGAAAAGGAAGTTTGGCGGCATCGGCTTGCACGAAGTTGAATATCGGCGAGCCTGCGAATTCCAGGTCGACGCGCACCATGCGGCACGGCCCAGCGTCGCGAAAACTGCCTCCTGCACAGCCCAGGTCCAGAACCCAAGCACCGGGAGGTAGGGGGGGTCAGCAGTTCTTTCACGTTTCAATCTAATGATAGATGCCAGCCTATGGGTATCGAGGGGGCGCCAAGGTTTGGTCTGCGGTCAGGAATTTGACTGTGGAGCCTTTCGCAGGAGCACGGCCCTCCAAAGGTTTCAATAGTTTAGAACGGCCGAAAACGGCGATTGGAATGCCGATATGGATTGACATGAGTACTAGTTCCATCAACAATCTATCGAGCAGTTATTTGCAATCGATCCTCGGCACGGCGCTGCAGAACGCAGGCGTCACGGCCGGCCAGACTAACAGCATCAATACGTCATTATCGGCGCTACAGTCCGACCAGGGGCAGCTTTCGCCGTTCGTTCAAGTGATGAGCACGCTGCAACAGCTCCAGCAATCGAACCCGAGCCAGTATCAACAGGTCACCCAGCAGATCGCGACCAATCTGCAGAGCGCCGCCCAAACCGCGCAGTCGCAGGGAAATACGGCGGCGGCCAACCAGCTAAACCAGCTGGCCAGCGATTTTACGAGCGCCTCGCAGAACGGGCAGCTTCCCAACGTGCAGGATTTGGCAAAGGCTCTCAGCGGCCATCACCATCATGGTGGTGGGCATCACCACCATGCCTCCTCCGATAGCGATTCGAGCACGAGTTCCACGGACGCCAGCAGCAGCAGTTCCCCGCTCAGTCAGCTTTTATCCGCCTTCCAGACCGACCAGAACCAGGCGCTGAATCCCCTGAGCATCATCGAGAACACGTTGTCGAGCGCCGGGATCACCGGTTCGAACGGCTGATTACTGCGGCGATGTACCATAATTGATCGTTGCCCGCCGGCAAGGCTCGGGCGGGCTTTCGGGAACCGCTCGCGATGCGCCTGCGAATTTTGTTTGTTCTGCTGTCACTGTGCACCGGCGCGCTGGTTAATCCCGGGAACCTGGGTACAGTAGACACGGTGCGCCGATTGCAGGCCGAGCGTTGGATTCGCTTGGGCCAGCCGCCGGTGCGTCCGGAAGATCCGGGCGGAGGCGTCGTCGGCAGAAACGGCGTGCGACACCCGCCTTATGGCATCGGGCAAAGTCTGGTGCTGCTGCCATTTGATGCGCTCGCCGGCGCGGTCATTGGGCCGCTGCTTGGCCGGTCGGCGCTCGATGCAGCCAGACAGGCGCAAGTGATCGAACTCGCGGTCGCGTTCTTGATGCAATCATTTCTAACTGCCTGCCTATTGATGCTGGCGTATGAAGTGTTGCGTTCTTTCGGATTTTCCTGCTTTATCAGCGCCGCCGGCGCACTGGCGCTGTTATTCTCAACCACGGTTTTGCAGTATGTCCAGTCGGCTCAGGAGAACCTGCTGTTGCTGACGCTTGCGCTCCTGACCCTATGGGCCGTTCGTTTGTACCTCAAGGAAGCGCGCATTCGCTGGGCGGTAGTAGCCGGCCTGGCGTGCAGTTTGGCGGTGCTCACGCGTTTGCCTTCGGTTCTTGAAACGTCCGTGCTGGCCGGCTACGCCCTGGTGAGCGGCACTCAGCGCAGACGTTTTCTGGCGGGCTTCGTGCCACCCCTCGCGGCCGCGCTTCTTTTTGACCGCTGGTATCAGTACTACCGTTTCGGCGATCTCTTCGGCACGTACACAGGCATCGTGGAGCGCCAGTTTCGACCGCCGGGCGCTCCTGAAAAATTCCTATTTTCCTATCCCTTTTGGAAGGGCTTCCTGGGCGCGCTGTTTTCCGCCGACAAATCGATTCTGCTGTTCGACCCGTTGCTCGCCGTCCTGATCCTATTGCTGGTTTGGAATTGGCGAAATCTCGAACAAGAATTAAAAGCCGCGCTGACTTGGCTGGGGCTTCTCCTGGCGATGTACCTTGCGTTTTACGCGAAATACTATTTCTTCGGAGGCGGCGTCGCCTGGGGCGACCGCTACGTGCTGCTTCCGGTCCAGCTTCTTTGCCTATTCACGGTTCCCTTATTGCTGGCCAGCCCGCGGCCACTGCCGGGTTGGATCCGGCGCGCGCTTTGGGCCGTCGTGCTTTGCTCAACAATCCTCCAGGCAGCTTCTACCGTAATCGCCCCGAATCTGGAAGTGATGCAGAGGGACCTCGGCTACACCCACGGCGCGATCTGGAACCGCGCGGTCAACCTGACCCAAATCGCACGGGATCGAGAAGAGCCCGCACGGTTCCAGGGCATTCCCATCGAATGGCGCACGCTCTACTATTTCCCCTTCCAGCTTCGGTTCCGGTTCCCTTCTCTAGCTCGCTGGGCGATCGTAGGCTGGCTGGCGCTGCTGGCCTGTTTGCCGCTGATGATTCTGGCCATACTGCGTGAAGCTTGGCGCCTGGACCGGCGATCCAAACTCGAAGTCGCGCCCGCGGCCGGAATTCCGTAAACTCAGAAGTGTGTTTCAAGCGCCTGCTCGGGTTGACGCTCTTCGCGGCTAGCGCTAGCGGGCTGCTGGCTCTCAACCCGCAACGCGCGCTCACACAATATACCCACACCATTTGGACCGAGGAGCACGGCCTTCCACAAGACACCATCCACGCCATTACGCAAACCAAAGACGGTTATTTGTGGGTCGGCACCGACGAGGGGTTGGCGCAATTCGATGGCTACGAGTTCACCGTTTTCAACAAGGAAAACGGCTCGCTCCCGAGCGACAGCATCAACGCGCTGTGGGCCTCCAGCGACGGCAGCCTGTGGATTGGAACCGCCGGCGGCCTGACTCACTACCAGAACCGGAAATTCACCACCTTTACCAAGAAAGATGGCCTGGCCGACACATCCATCAATTCCATTACCGAGGACCGCGCCGGTGTGCTCTGGGTGGTAGCCGGTGTTTACTTGAGCCGGCTTGAAAACGGCAAATTCACAAACTACAGCCCGCACGATGAGCTTCCCATCGAGTCCCTGCGAGGAGTCTATACCGGCCACGACGGCACTCTCTACATTGCGGGCTACGCCGGAGTCGCGCGGCGCGAAGGAACACACTTCGTTCCTGTCATCAGCAACACGGAGTTCGGTGGCAACATCGTCACCTCGGTCACCGAAGACCGGCATGGCAATCTGTGGGGCACCGGCCTCGGGCTTATGAGACGAAGTCCCTCTGGAAAGCTCAAGGTCTACACTACCAACGACGGGCTTCCCGACAGCTTCGTCCGCTCAGTCTGGGAAGACCGCGATGGCAATCTTTGGGCCGGAACCAACGGCGGCTTGGCGAGACTCGAAGGCGACCGTTTCGTTAGCAACCCCGCCGCGACTTCGAGCGAAGCCGATTGGGTGCGATGCATCTACGAAGACGCCGAGGGCAATCTCTGGGTGGGCATGAACAGCGGCCTGAATCGTTTCAGCGATGGAACCTTCACTAACTACGGCGTGCCGGAGGGCTTGCCCAGCGACGAGCCAACCACGGTTTATCAGGATCGCCGCGGCCGGATCTGGGTCGGCTCTCATGACCGGGGTTTGATGGAATTTGGAAATCCCGCGCGAGTCTACACCACGCGGGATGGCCTGCCGAGCAACGAGATATTCTCCATCCGCGAGGATCACAACGGAGACCTGCTGATTGCCACGCGCGAAGGAATCAGCCGGCTGCACAATGGCCATCTTGTCAGCCAGGCTGTGAGCGATCCACTGAACCGGCGTTTAGTCCTCGATTTTCTCGAGAGCCGGGATGGAAGGCTGCTGGTCGCATCAGCCAACGGTTTGAATGAACTGCAGCCCGGAAAGCCTCCCAAGAACCTGATTCCAGGCGGCCCGGTACTGAACGATTCCGCCACGACGGTCCAAGAAAATCGCGACGGGAGCTTGTGGGTCGGGACGTTCGGCAAAGGCTTGTGGCGCCTCCAGAACGGCCAGCTTCGCCTCTTCACAACGGCCGATGGCCTTTCGAGCGATCAAATCCGGTCCCTGGCCGAGGACACCGACGGGACGCTCTGGATCGGGACCTACGGCGGCGGGCTGGACGCCATGCGTGGCGGCCGGTTTTACTCCATTACAGCGAAGGAAGGCCTGCTCAGCGACAACGTGGCGCACGTCGATATCGACCCGCACGGCTGGCTGTGGCTGAGCACAACGCGCGGCATCTGCCGCGTGCAGAAAACGGATCTGAACGAGTTGATGGCTGGCAAGATCCATTCCGTCAAGCCCGTCAATTACGGCGTTTCCGACGGTCTGCGAAGTGCGCAGTGCGCGCCCGGATATCCCAGCAGCCGCGGCGGCATCCGCAGCACGGACGGAAGGCTGTGGTTTCCCACCGGCCGCGGACTGGCCGTGCTCAATCCCGAAGAGAAGCCGCTTAAATTGGCCGCGCCGCTGGTTCATATGCTGGAGGTCCAGGTGGATGGCCGGCCCATTTCGCTGGATGGCTCCCACGATCTGGCCCCCGGCGACGGACGCATCCAGTTTCGCTATACCGGCATCTACCTCAGCGCGCCCGAGCAGGTGCGCTACTCGTATCGCTTGGAGGGCCTGGACCGCGACTGGACCAGCGGTGTCGCGCGCCGCGTCACCAACTATAACAGCCTGCCCCACAGCCGCTACCGTTTCGTCGTGAGAGCCGGCATTCCCGGAGGGCCCACCAGCGAGGCCTCGTTTGCTTTCCAGTTGCTGCCGCACTTTTATGAGACCGCCTGGTTCCGGTATCTTTTCGTTGCCATCGCGGCGGCTGCAATTTGGGGACTTTTCAGGCTTCGTCTGCGCCAGGTTCGCCAGCGCTTTGCCCTGGTATTGGAAGAGCGCGCGCGCCTGGCTCGCGAGATTCACGACACTCTGGCGCAGGGCTTCGTTGGAATCTCTTCGCAACTGGACGCGGTGGCTCTCACGCTCAAGGATCACACGGCGCTGGCCGCCCAGCATCTCGAATTAGCGCGCAAGATGGTTCGTCACAGTTTGACCGAGGCGCGGCGGTCGGTGATGGACCTGCGCGATTCGGCGCTGGAGGGTCAGGAGCTTCCCGCGGCGCTTTCGGAGGCGGCCCGCCAGTGGACCGCCGGCTCGCCCGTTCGCGTTCAGGTGGATGTGTCGGGCAACGGGCGCAAGCTTCCCGAGGAAATGGAGCAAAACCTGCTCCGCATCGCGCAAGAAGCCGTCACCAACACCATCAAGCACGCCCACGCCAAAGAAGTCAGCATTCGTTTGGACGTGAAGCCGAGCCGGCTCAGCATGATTGTGGCCGACGACGGCGAAGGCTTCGAGCAAACCGAGGCTTTTTCGGAAGTCGGCGGGCACTTCGGTCTGCTCGGCATGCGCGAACGCGCCGAAAGGTTGGGAGGCGAGCTGCATCTGGCCAGCCAGCCCGGCCAGGGAACCAAAGTCGAGGTTACGGTGCCACTCTTTCCAGATCGCGCACAACGGAACGCCGCCGCAGCGCGTCTTGGCAGCACAAGGATGCGGCGGCGTCCTGTGCGCTCATGACCGCATCCGAAGTCGCGCCGGTGCGCATCCTGATCGCGGAAGATCATTTGATCGCGCGCCTGGGCGTAAAGACCATCCTCAGCATGCAGCCCGGCATGACCGTGGTGGCTGAGGCCGCTAATGGCGCCCAAGCGGTGGAACTCTACCGGAAGTTGCGCCCGGATGTCGCGCTCATGGACATGCGGATGCCGGGACTGAGCGGCGTGGAGGCGGCGCTGGCCATTCACGCCGAGTTTCCCGACGCGCGGATCATCGGACTCAGCACCTATGGCGGCGACGAAGACATCCGCCGCGCGCTCCAGGCCGGAATGCGCGCTTACCTCACCAAAGATGTGCTGCACGATGAACTGATCCGTGCCATTCGCGCGGTACACAGCGGGGGGACCTACCTCACCTCGGCCGTGCGCGCGGTCTTGGCAGCCGGCTCATCGCCCGCCGATCTGAGCGCGCGCGAAATGGAGGTGCTCGCGCTCATCGTGAAAGGCAAGAGCAACAAGCAAATCGGCTTTAGTTTGGGAATCGCCGAGCACACCGTAAAAAACCATGTCAAGAATATTCTCGAAAAGCTGCACGTCGATGATCGCACCCAAGCCGCGACGGCGGCGATCCAACGCGGAATTATTCATTTGTAGCCGCATTCGTGTCGCAGCGTTAACTTACTGCACTACATAGACTTACCGGAACGCGACCGGCCTCAGCACCAACCCTAGCCCTAAAGAGCTACTAACCTCGGGACCCAGTGGTGTCATCCTTGTAGATAAGCAGGATTTTAACCCCTCTGTATGTGGATTGTTCGACTTGCGCTCCGGCGCCCCTATACGTTCGTCGTCATGTCGATGGCCATCTTGCTGCTCGGCGTGGCCGCGATCCTGACCATGGCGATTGATATCTTCCCCTACATCGATATCCCGGTGATCAGCATCGTGTGGTCCTACAACGGTATTTCGCCCGACGAGATGGCGGCCCGTGTGGTCACCATCTTCGAACGAGCCATGACCACCACCGTCAACGATATCGAGCACATCGAGTCGCAATCCTATACCGGAGTTTCCGTGATCCGTGTGTATTTCCATCCCAGAGCGAAACCAGAGATGGCGATGGCGCAGATCACGGCCATGGCGCAATCCATTACTCGCGGTATGCCGCCCGGGATTTTCCCGCCATCGATTTTGAAGTACGACGCCTCCAGCGTTCCGGTCCTGCAACTGGGCCTGGAAAGCAAGACCCTGAGCGAGCAGGAAATCCAAGACCTGGGGCAGAACTTCATCCGCACTCCGCTGGCAACCGTGCAGGGCGCCGCCGTGCCATCGCCGTACGGAGGCAAGCAGCGGCAAATCGTGGTGGATTTGGATCCGGCCCAAATGTACGCCAAGCAGGTCTCGGCCACGGATGTATCCAACGCCGTAAATTTGCAGAGCTTGATCTTACCGGCCGGCACTGTGAAGATCGCTGACCGCGAGTACCAGGTCAGGCTCAACAGCAGTCCCGAAATCCTGGCGGAGATGAACGATCTGCCAGTGAAGACCGTGAATGGCGCAACCATTTATCTGAAAGACGTAGCCACGGTCCATGACGGCTTTTCGGTTCAGACCAACATCGTTCGAACCAACGGCACGCGCGGCGCATTGCTGACGGTAATGCGCAACGGTCAGGCCTCCACCCTGGACATTGTGAATCAGGTGAAGGCGGCACTGCCCAAGATTTTCGCGGCCATGCCCCCCGAATTAAAGGTTCGGCAGCTCTTCGATCAATCGTTGTTCGTACGCGCCTCCATCACCGGCGTACTTCGGGAATCCATCAGCGCCGCGATCCTGACGGGATTGATGATCCTGATGTTCTTGGGAAGCTGGCGCAGCACGCTCATCGTCTGCATCTCAATTCCGCTGTCGATCCTGACGTCCATCGTCATCTTGAACCTTATGGGCCAGACCATAAACGTCATGACGCTGGGCGGCCTGGCGCTGGCGGTCGGCATTCTGGTGGACGACGCAACCGTCGAGATCGAGAACACGCATCGCAATCTGGCGATGAAGAAGCCCTTGGTGCGGGCGGTGCTGGACGGGGCGCAGCAGATCGCGGTGCCGGCTTTTGTTTCGACGCTATCCATCTGCATCGTGTTCGTTCCGGTGCTGCTGCTGACCGGAGCAGCTAAGTATCTGTTTACGCCCCTGGCGCTGGCGGTGGTGTTCGCCATGCTGGCGTCTTATATGCTTTCCCGCACTCTGATCCCGACCATGGTGCACTATCTGCTGAAAGTGGAAGTGGACATGTACCGCCGTGGCGAGCATGGCGAAAGCGGGAACGCGGAGGGTCATCCTCTCATCTGGCGTATCCACTTCGCTTTTAACCGCCGCTTCGAGCGGTTCCGCGCGGCCTACACGGGCCTGCTCGATTGGGCGTTGGATCATCGCGCGCCGGTGCTCACCGGATTCATGCTGTTCGCTCTTGCGTCGCTCGGCTTGATCTATTTGGTGGGGAGCGATTTCTTTCCAACCGTCGATTCCGGCCAGATCCGCCTGCACGTTCGCGCTCCGGCAGGCACGCGCATCGAACAGACGGAGGTGGTCTTCGCCAACGTCGAGAACGAGATTCGCCGCGTGATTCCGGCCAACGAACTGGACACCGTGCTCGATAACATCGGACTCCCACCGGGCGGCTTCAATATCGGATTCGGCGACAATCCCAACATCGGCGCCGGCGACGGAGACATTCTCATCTCGCTTAAACCCGAACACGGCCCGGTAGACCTTTACACGGATCGGCTGCGCAAACAACTGAACCAGAAGTTTCCGGAGGAAGACGTCTACTTCGAAGCGGCCAACATCACCAATCAGATCCTGAATTTCGGGCTGCCCGCCCCCATCGATTTACAGGTGACCGGCCGGGATTCCAAACCGAATTATGAGATTGCTAAGCAACTGGTGGCGAAGATAGCGCAAGTTCCCGGGGCCGTCGACGTTCATCTGCATCAAGTGGTGAACGCGCCGGAGTTGCGCATTGATGTCGACCGCATCAAGGCCGGCCAGATCGGCCTCACCCAGCGCGACGTCGCCAACAGCCTGCTCATCTCGCTGAGTGGCAGCGGCCAGGTGGCGCCCAACCAGTGGCTCAACTGGAAAAATGGCGTGAATTACCAGATTCTGGTGCAGACGCCGCAATACAAGGTGAATTCAGTGGACACGCTGATGCAAACGCCCATTTCACCCCTGAACGGCACGCTGGTGACCAATACGGCCGGGTCCACCGCCGGCGCCGCCATGGCCAACGATTCCTTCACCGGGGTTTCTCCCAATCAATCTTCCATGGCATACGGAAACCCGGGAGCGCTGCCCTACCAGACTCAACTCTTAGCCAACTTGGCAACCGTCCGGCATGACTCAACCGATGAAATCGTGGATCACTACAACGTTCAGCCTGTCTTCGACGTGTATGCCAACGTGGACCGCCGCGACCTGGGAAGCGTGGCTTCGCAAGTGAAAAAGATCATGCAGGAGACGGAGCCGAAAATCCCCAAATCCAGCTCGCTGATGTTGCGCGGCCAAGCCGCCACGATGCAAACCTCCTTCCAGCGCCTTGGCCTGGGACTCCTCGCCGCCATCGTTTTGGTATACCTGTTGATGGCGGTTAATTTCCAATCCTGGGTTGATCCGTTCATCATTCTGACTGCGCTGCCGGGCGCGCTGGCGGGAATTCTTTGGATGTTGTTCGCCACGCAAACCACCTTTAGCGTCCCTTCGTTGATGGGCGCGATCATGTGCATCGGGGTGGCCACCGCGAATAGCATTCTGATGGTGGTGTTTGCAAACGACGAGCGGATGGAAGGCAAGGGCGTAAGGGCAGCGGCGCTATCGGCGGGTTACACGCGCTTGCGGCCGGTGTTGATGACCGCTCTGGCTATGATCGTGGGCATGCTGCCCATGTCGCTTGGAATCGGCGAGGGCGGCGAACAAAACGCTCCGCTGGGCCGGGCCGTCATTGGCGGTCTGTTGATGGCCACCGTGACGACGCTGTTCGTTGTCCCCATCGTCTACAGCTACCTGCGCAAACAGCCGCCCGTGGATCATGATCAGCGCATTGAAGACGAAGAGCGCGAGTGGATGGAATCGGAAATTCAGGTGTATTGAGTGATAAGGAGTAAATGAATCCGGTGGAGACGGTACCCAGCACCGAAGAACAACTGAAGGCTGAAGTCGAGCGGCTGAAGCGCGAGCTGGACGAGCAGAAGCGCTCCAAGGACGGCCATTCCGCGCTGGCACACCCCGTCCGGCCGTCCGGCAAGAAACTCTTCGCGCTTTTGCTGCTGGTCGCGATTGTGTTTGCAGCAGCCTTCGCACTGGGCTACATTCCGCACCAGCGGCGGGAATTGCAGTTAGTGGCGGAAGCCGATGTCCAAAAGGAGACTTTGCCGGAAGCGAGTTTTGCGGTCGCCGAGCGCGGCTCTCTCAATGGGACGCTGGTGCTTCCCGGCAACATCCAAGCGGTTACGGAAGCTCCCATCCTGGCTCGCGCCGAAGGCTACATCCTGCAGCGTTCCGCGGATATCGGAGACCGCGTGACAGCCGGCCAGTTACTGGCGGAAATCGAAGCTCCGGATCTGGATCAGCAAGTGCGCCAGGCCCAAGCGGCCGTGCAACAGGCGCAAGCCGACCTGGAGCGCACGCGCGCCGCGCTGGAACAGGGCCGGGCCAATGAAGCGCTCGCCAAAGTCAACGCATCGCGCTGGGAGAATTTGGTCAAGCGCGGCGCCGTTTCCAAGCAGGAGAACGATCAGTATCAAACCCAGTACCAGGCTCAAGCCGCCAACGTCCGTGCGCTGGACCGCGCGGTCGCTGCCGCAGAAGGGAGCTTGTCGGCGTCGCAGGCCAATGTCGCCCGCCTCTCGGACCTGCATAATTTCCTCAAGGTGCGCGCGCCCTTTGCAGGCGTCATTACGCAGCGCAACATCGACGTCGGAGCGCTGGTCAACACCGGCAACACGCTGCTGTTCCGCATCGCGCAGACCAATCTGTTGCGTACATTCTTGAACGTGCCGCAGTCCTATGCCCCGGACGTGCGCGTCGGCCAGACCGCCGAGCTGAGCACCACCGAGCTGCCGGACCGCAAATTCCGGGGCACCGTCACGCGCACCGCCAGTGCGCTCGATCCGGCTTCGCGAACCTTGCTGGTGGAGGTGCAGGTTCCCAATCCCGACGGCAAACTTCTCCCCGGTATGTACGTGCAGGTGGATTTGAATCTTCCGCGCAAGGATCCGCCGCTGCTGATTTCCGCCGACACGTTGGTGGTGCGGCCCGAGGGCACGCTGGTAGCCGCTCTGAATGCAAACAACGTCGTACACTTTCAGCGCGTGATCGTAGGACGAGATCTGGGCGACCGCATCGAGGTGCTCTCAGGTTTGACGGAAGGCCAGCGCGCCATTGTGAACCCGAACGATTCCGTGCAGGAGGGCGTCAAGGTCAGCCCCGTCCCGGCGGGGCCCACCGCGGGCAGTTCCAAGCGCCCTGCCAAACATTGATGCGGAGCGCGCCGCGGCGCCTCCGTGTTCCCAATTCCGGGAGCGCCTGAGGGATGTACGGCCGTAAGTCGTCCGCGCGCCACCCAGTATCCTATTCTTCGAGACTTCCATGAAAAAAATCAGCACTCTACTCGTATGTCTTTTGTTCCTGGAATCGCCTGGCATTCTGACCGCCGGCGACGGTTCTCTGCTTAGCTTCGAGCATTGGAAAAGGCCTTACTTAGCGCCGGAGCTGGCTCCAGTGGACCTGTCAAACTCGCCTCTGCTCCATCAACTGCTGCGCGGCGGAAATATTTATCTGTCTCTTTCCGACGCAGTCACTCTCGGCATCCAGAACAATCTGGACGTGGAGCTCGAGCGTTACACGCTTCCTTCGGCGAATATGGAGGTGCTGCGAGCCAAAGGCGGCGGTCTGCTGCGTGGGTTGCTGTATAGTCTCGCCGAAGTACCCACTGGTGTCGGTGGTCCGGATAGTCCCTTGGTGACCAGCGTAGCTTCGTCCACTTTCGCCGTGGGCACGGTCCCCACGAATCCCTCTGAGTTAGGCGCGCTCACCAGTCCGCAGGACAATCTCTCCGTGCAAGGGAACATCCCCTTGTCCACCGGTCCCGCCGTTCCCTTCTTCGATCCGTTCCTAGGCGCGCAGGTGAACTGGACCCACCAGACCACGCCTGAAACCAACCTGCTGGTGGCGGGAGCGCCGGCCCTGGTGACCAATACCACGATGGTCAACACCGGCTATCAGCAAGGATTCGGCCCCGGCACGGAACTCAATTTCACCTTCAACAACTCAAGGCAGACGCTCAACTCTTTCCAGAGCAATTTCAATCCTTACACGGCGTCGAGTCTCGGCTTCACCATAACGCAACCGTTGCTGCGCGGATTCGGACTGGCCGTGAATCGGCGCTTCATTCGCATCGCCCAGAATGAAGGAAGAATCGCCAGTTTGCTGCTTCGCCAGCAGTTGATTGCCACCGTTTATGGCGTTGTGCGTCTCTACACCGATCTGGTGGCTTTGTACGACGACGTCCGAGTGAAAGAAGAAACGCTGGCGTCCGCCGAGAGGCTGTACTCCGATAC
This sequence comes from Terriglobia bacterium, assembly GCA_963768095.1. Lineage (GTDB taxonomy): Bacteria > Acidobacteriota > Terriglobia > Bryobacterales > Bryobacteraceae > Palsa-89. The sequence goes on from CAVYGT010000002.1 coordinate 1,080,267, forward strand.
CAAGGCCCAGGTGGAGGAAGGCACACAGGCGCCAGTCGAGCTGACCCGCGCCAACGCGCAGGTGTTTTCGGTCCGGCAGGACCTGATCAACACGCGCGGGCTGCTGGAAGAACAGGAAGCGGTAGTAAAGAACGTGATCACCCGCCGGACTTCCAACGATCCCGAGATTTTGAACGCGCACATAGTCCCCACCAGCACCATCGAAGTGCCCGCTCAGGACCAGCTGCCGCCCATTCAAGATCTCCTGGCACAGGCCTTTGCCAACCGGCCCGATCTGCAACAGGCGGGCGTGCAAGTAGAGAATTCGCAAATCAGCCTGGAGGGTTCGCGGAACGAATTGCTGCCCGAAGTGGATCTGGTGGGTGTCATGCAGAACAACGGGCTGGCCGGCCAAGCCAATCCGCTGGCCGCGGCTGTGGACCCGGCCTTTATCGGCGGTTACGGCGGCGCCTTGGAGCAGATTCTCGCGCGCCGCTATCCGACCTACGGCGCCGGAGTCAACATCACGCTGCCCTTACGCAACCGCGTCGCGCAAGCCGACGTCGCCCGCGATGAGATCCAGCTGCGGCAGACGCAGATTCGTCAGGAACAATTCCGCAAGCAGGCGCAACTGGAGGTGGAAGACGCGCTGGTGGCCATGCGGCGCGCCCGAGCTTCTTACGAAGCTGCTTTGCAGACCCAAGCCTTGCAGCAGGAATCGCTGGAGGCCGAGCAGGCGAAATTTGAGGTCGGCGCCTCCACCAGCTTTTTCATCATCCAGTACCAGAGCCTGCTGGCCCAGGCCGAGTCTACCGTGGTGGTCGCAAGAAGCGCGTATCTAAAAGCCCGGGCGGCTTTGCAGCGCGCCGTTGGATCGATCCTGGAAGACAATCACGTGGAAATCGATTCGGCCATGCGCGGTCGGTAAGCCATCAATTCGAAATTGCTGCTCAACGCGCGCACGCCTGGACAGGCCGTCAGCGCTTCGTCCAGACGCCGCGCCAGCCGGTAACCTGCCGCCCAGGAAGGGAACAGCCCCGCCAGCGGAGTGGAGCAGAAATCGAACCAGCCGGTGTCCGCCGCAAATCCTGCCGCGAGAAAGGGAGCGACGGTCCGGCGCGGCAGGAGTTGTCTTTCATCTTCGGTCTGATACTTCTTCATCAGGCCCGGCACCAGCAGTTTGCCAAGAAACCCGGAGAGCCTTCGGGCGCTCGGCTCCAACGCATAGAATCGTCCGCCATCGGTCAAGAACGGAAATAACTGGGCCGGAAACGCGTCTAGAGCAGCATCCGGGAGATGATGCAGGAAGAAGATCGCCAGCACGATATCGAAGGATTCGCCGTCCAGAGCGGGAGCCGGCCAGCTCGCCTCCAGGAATCGGACATTCTTCACGCCTTTTGTTTTAGCCGCGCCGTTCGCTTCTCGAATCGCCGTGGGCGACAAGTCGATCCCGGTCACGTGCCCGACGTGCGGGGCCAGCAGCAGTTCCGTGTCGCCTATGCCGCAGCCGATACTTAGTACTCGCGAATCGGATCCGGCCTTGGTTCGGCGCAAGATCCGGCCAACCAGGTACTCACGAAACGCAACCACGGCCGGCTTGGCGAAATGTCCCACTCCGAACCCGCCGTAAAGACTTTCGTAGTATGCGAGCTCGCGCTCCTGTACCCCACCGCTCGAATCCGTCAAGGGAGCTTCCCGCAACTCACCATCTTACGCGTTCGCGGGCCGCAAAAACCGGCTCCGCTGCCTGTAAAAAGAATGCAAATAAATTGTAGGATGCTTCCGAAACCAGACCCTGACTCTTATACTGCGATTAGTAGTTTCTTTGAGGTTGCTTTTTGTCTTCTATCGATAACCCGATCCTGGCCCAGGCCGCCGTTGCCCCCCGATATTCATTGCCGGAAGCCGCGGAGCGGGCGGGCGCTTTTGTGTTGCTTACGCTGGCCACCCCGGTGATCGCAACGTCGGCTGCCGTGGTCATGCTGACTTCGCGCCGCTCTCCCTTCGTGGCGCACCTGCGCGTGGGCCGCCACGGCAAACCCTTCTGGACTCTCAAGCTGCGCAGCATGTGGAACTCGGACCGCCCTGAAGGCGCGGCCAGGGGATGGATCGAGTATGTCGTCGCCGAGCCGGACGAGGATGGCAAAGATCGCTCCGACCCGCGCATCGCCAGCCGCTTCGCCGCGTTCTGCCGCCGCCATTCCATCGACGAACTGCCGCAGTTGTGGCATGTCGCGCGCGGCGAGATGTCGCTGGTTGGACCGCGGCCCTTAACCCGCAGCGAGGTGGAGCGCCACTACGGCGTCCGCGCGGCGGAGTTGCTCTCCGTAAAGCCCGGAATCACGGGCTTGTGGCAAGTCTACGGCCGCAGCGCCATTCGTTTTCCCCAGCGCAGCGCCATGGACCTGGAGATGATCCGCTCGCTCACTGCCAGGATGTATCTGCGGATCCTGCTGCGCACGATTCCCGCCATCATTCGAGGAAACGGCGCCTGGTAGCATTCTGAACCAAAGGCGCCGTGCTTAGCTGATTTCGCTGACGCAACTCACGCGGTGCCAGCCTATTGGCTGATCGCGATGGTTGCGCTCGCGGGGCTGGTGACTCCGCCTTCCTGGATTTGCAGTGGAACGTTGTTGCCCGGAGTGACGCCAGTAGGAACCGTGATGGCCAGTTGGTTCACGCCGACAAACTGCGGGCTCAGGACCGAGTAAACCAGTTGCGCTTGAATGCCTCCAACCAGAACCGTGGGCGCGGTGGTGGTGTTGCGAAGCAGATTGTCGAGGTAAGCGGGAGCCTGGCCGTCCGGAATGGAATTATCCAGCGCGCCGAGTCCGGTGGCGTAAATGATCAGGACATCCCCGGCCTTGGCGGCATGCGTCGTCAGGCCAGGAACTGCGCCCGCCGGCCAAACCAGCGTGCCATCCGAATTGTTGACAGCGATGGCGAGGCCGTTGCTGGCAAAGACGCCGGGGCCGAGCGCCCCCACCGGCACCGTGGCCGCGTTGGATGTGGCATTGTTCGAGGTAACGGTCACGCTGACGGCAGGACCGTTCGGATCAATCTCCCACGGCAATTGCGCATTGATCTGCGCCGGCGAATTTTGACTTGGATTGCCCGGAAAAACAAACAGCAGCGGAGCGGCGTAGCTGTTGCTTCCCTGCACAAACTGAACGGTTACGCCTCCGAGCGACGTAGACAGCGGGATGGTATCGGCGGAAGCCATGCTGGTGGCCAGGCTGCTCCCAAAAATTGAAAGGAGCGCGCCTGGAGCAACCGGGGTTGTAAAGCTGGCTGCGTTCAAAATGCCCTGTGTGTCGCGAATGGTAGGCGTTTGAGCCAGCACCAGGCCGGCCGAGGCCATCAGGATGATCAGCAGGCGAGTTTTCATAACACGAGTCCTGCGCTTACTATAGGCGGACGCGGTGCATTCGGGCAATGCCAGGCAGGTAAAATGTTTGTGAAAATCTAGCGCGGATGCCGGTACTGCTTTTCGAGCGCGTTCCAGGTCTCGGTTACTTGCGCATCATGTCCGCCGTCCCGCGCCACGGCTGCGCGCGCCTCTTCCAGCGCTTCTTCGCGGCGTCCCGTCAACGCCAGAACCTGAGCCAGAGTCCAGTGCGGCTTAAACCAGTTGGGCGCCCAGGCGATAGCGCTGCGCAGCGCGTGTTCCACCCCGGCCGTATCGTTGTTACCGGCCAGTAACCCGGCCAGGTTGTACCAGGCATTGGAGCGATCCTCGGCGCTGCTGACGGCCCGAATTCCGGCCTCCAGTGCCTGCTCGCGCGCTGCTAGCCGTGTCGCGAAAATCGGAGAACGCGTCGAGAGTTCCTGCATGGCGCGGGAATATGAGATATCGTCTCCGGTTCCGCTGAGCTGCCATCGGAGGACGACGCGATATGCGCGGCCGCCGGCAACGCCCGAAGCAATCTCACGCTGCGCCGTAGCCAGAGCCGCGTCCGCTACCAGCAAGCGAACCGCATAACCGGCCAGCAGGAGGCTCAGCGCGAGCGCCCCTGGAAGCAGAAAGCCGAGGCCTCGAGGCGAGTTGAAGGCACGTTTGTTCTCCGTGCCGGAGCTTACAGCCAGCAGCGCGATCAGCATATAGAAGTACAGTGACGTCGCCAAGACGAAGGCGATAAACTGCTGCGCGATGAGAAGCCCCACTAGCGCGGCGGACAGCGGCGCCGCCAACGGACTCCCCAGCCGAGCGCAACGCCAGGCACACCAGGCTCCCAGCCCGCACAGCGCCAACAAGGCCAACAAGCCGAGCGCCCCTTGCGACGTGAGCGCGTCCAGGAACATGTTGTGGGGCGACTCGTGATAGAAGTCCGGAAAGGCGCGCGCCAGATCCACGGATTCGAATCGTGGAAATTCGGTGGCAAAGGTCTCCGGACCGAAGCCCGAGATGGGCCGCGCGGCTGACATCCGCAGCGAATCCTTCCACAGCAGCAGGCGTGCGCCTCCGCGCGCATCCTCGAGCGACCAATGCAGCCGCGCCCTCAGCTTCAGCCCAGCCGGCGAGAAGAAGAACAGAGTCAACGCCGCCACGCAGGCAATTCCAGAAACTAGCCCTCGCCCGCGAATGCGAAAGCGTCCGGCGGCGGCGAACACCACTCCGCCCACCAGCAGGCCCAGCATGGCCGAACGCGTCCCGCTCAACACAATCGCCAACGCCGCCAATGCGGACGAGCAGATGGCGGCGTATTTGCGCCATCGCTCCGTCTCCAACCGCTCCTGGCCGAGTCCCAGAAAAACGATCACTACCAGCCACGCCGCGAAATAATCGGCGTGCCCTAGTGTGCCCGGCGGCCGCACGATCTGAAATTCGCCTTCGCCTACTTGATACGCTTTGACGGGCAGCCAGGGATCCCACCCGAAATACTGCGCGATGCCATAGGCGGCAGCTATCCCGCCGCTTACGGTGCAGGCCCGCAGCAACGTTCGCACGTTCCCCGGCTCCGCGGCCAGCCACGCGGCGGCCAGCGCCACAAACACCAGCAGACCGCTCTCGGGAATCAATCCCAGGCGCCGCCAGTTGCTGCCGTTTAGTGAAAGCGCGGCATGAGTTGATAGCAGTGTCGCCATCGCCATGCCTAGCCAGGCGGCTGCCAGCAGGCCAACCAGCCAGCGCCCCGCCGGTGCGCGGAGGAGATTGTAAATATTTTGTACATTTATCTTCGGATATAAGAGGATTAGCGCGGTGCCCAATAGGAGAATCGCTACTTTGGGCGTAACATCGAAATGAGCCAGCCAGCCTGGCGTGATGAGTAGCGGGACCAAAGCCGTCACTAACGGCACGATGAAACGCATAGTGGAAAGCCTAAAGCACGTTCGAGGTCAGGAATAGTATGTACGATTCCTTTGACGCTTTCGAGTACATCGATTACTTACGAGGACGCTGGCGCGTCGTTGCCGTGGCCGGCGCCGTGGCGCTCTTGCTTTCGCTGTCCGTCAGTCTGCTGCTCCCTAAACGTTATACCGCGACCGCCAGCGTGATCATCGAGCCTCCCGGCGACGCCGACGTGCGCAGCGGGACAGCCGTGAGCGCGGTGTATCTGGAATCGCTGAAAACTTACGAAAGCTTCGCCTCGAGCGACAGCCTGTTTGCGCGCGCCGCCCAACAGTATCATCTTCAAAATCCCACGCATCCGGAGCCCATCGAACGCCTGAAACGCCGGGTTCTCAAGGTTTCCAAGCCGCGCGACACAAAAATCCTGGAGGTCAGTGTCACGCTCGCGGATCCCAAAGCAGCGCAAAGGGTCGCTCAATTTCTCGCCGATGAAACCGTGGCGATGAATCATAGAGAGAATCAGGCCAGCGATAACGCCTTCGTGGAACAGGCCCAGCAGCAACTCATCGAAGCGAGCCAACGTCTCGAGAATGACCAAAAAGCCTGGGCGGATTTGGCCGCCAAAGAGCCGGTGGGGTCGCTTCAGAGCGAGATCGATTCGGCGGTCGATTTCGAAGGCAAGCTGCGCCAGCAATTGGTGGATGCGCAAGCCGATGAGGCCGAGTATCGGCAATCCAGCGGGCAGTTCGCGCACGAGCAGCTGCAAGCCGCTCAGTCGCGAGCAGCTCTCCTGGAGAAGCAGATTGAGGACCTGGCGCGCGAAGTCCAGCAAAAGAGCACCGTTCTGGCGCGCCGCGGAGCCGATCGCGATGCGCTGCAGGCCGAGTTGGACGTGGCGCGCTCCATGTACGAATCCGATACCTCGCGCGTACGGGAGCTTCGAGCCGCGGCCGGATCCCACACCGAGCAACTGCGGGTGATCGACCCTGGCATTGTTCCGCAGCAGCCCAGCTCTCCCAACATTTCACTGAATGTCATGGCAGCCCTGATGGTGGCGCTGCTGGCTTCACTGGTCTATCTGAGCGCCTCGTTCGCTTACCGGCGCCGAAGAGTAGGTTTACAAACCGCCGCGGCTCGCGGGATGCGGGCATGATCGCGACGCTGCGCGCTCCCGGACGGCGGGAGGCGCTGGCCGGTCTGGCGGCAGGCATCTATGCGGCTCTGGTGGCGCTCACGCCTGGAATCGGCGCCAAGGCCGTACTTTGCGCTCCGCTGATCGCAATCCCGGTGGCCTGGCCGATCTTGCGGACCCCTCGCGCTTGGCTGGCGCTGTTCTTCGCCTGCGCCCTGTTGCTGCCTCCGCTGCCGATCCAACTCGGCGACTCCGGCCCGCACGTCGCGCTTTTGTTCGCGGCCGCCGGGCTCCTCATCGGCTGGCTGCGTCTTTCAGAATGGCGCTTTGAAATCGATTGGCTGGCCGGCAGTATTCTGGCGTTTGTCGCGATCGTGCTGGCGAGCGTCGCGATGGCGCTCATCTACTCGGGCTTTGCGATTGCCGCCGCGAGCTTCGCGCGCGTACTGCTGATGGGCATTTCCGCCTACGTGTTTCTGTACGTCGGCCAGGGCCCCGGACGCATGCAGCCCGCGCAGGGTTTTCGATGGATCCGATGGTTGTTCTGGGCCGCGGCGCTCTCGGCACTCTTCGCCTGCGTCGATTTTTACTACCAGTTTCCCGCGCCCGCCGGCTACGAGCAGCAGTTCATCTGGCTCGACACCGGCGTCTTCCGCCGCGCGCAAGGCGTCTTCTATGAAGCCAGCACGCTCGGCAATCTGTGCGCATTTTTTCTGGTGATGATCGCGGTGGCCTTGTTCCGGCCCCGGCGCGCTCATTCCTTCTCGTTATTCTCCTTGCTGGCCGGGGGTTCGGCGTTGGCCGTGGCGCTGGTGTTGTCGTATTCGCGCGCATCGCTGATCAACCTGGCTGTGGCGATGGCGGTGCTGGTCTGGTTTCACCGCGATCGCATCCGCTGGCGGCGCGTGGCGCTGGCTGCGGCTTTTTTGACCGCGGGCCTGGCGCTGCTCGGAGCGGCATCTCCTATCTTTAGCGCCGCGTACTGGCAGCATCTGGGCGCGGCGTTCCAGTTCTTCAGCGAATCGCCGAACACCGTGCTCTCGGGCCGTGTCCAAAGCTGGCAGACGTTGCTGCATTTCCTCGCGTCCAATCCATTGCATATGTTGGCGGGAGTCGGATATAAGACCTTGCCTTACTCGGATTTCATCGGGACCACGGCCATCGGTGACAACACCTATTTGACGCTCCTGGCCGAAACAGGCATCCTCGGTTTGGCCGCTGTGGTCCTGTTGAACGCCGCCATCTTGGTGCGCGCATATCGCGCGGCTCGCTCGGCTGACGATCTGCGCTCGTTCTGCGGTATCTGGATGCTCTGCTTCTGGTCTGGACAGGTGGTGCAGATGTTCTCCGCCGACCTGCTCACCTACTGGCGCATCCTGCCGGTATACTTCTTCGTTTTGGCGCTGGCTGTGTGAACATTCTATTCCTGGATCAATTCAGCCAGATGGGTGGCGCGCAGCATGGGTTGCTCGACACGATCGAGGCGGCGCGAGTGCGCGGCTGGCGGGCTTGGGCTGCGCTGCCTCCGGGGGGGCCGCTGGTTAATCGGCTCGCGTCGCTCGACGTGTCGGTTGTCGAGATTCCCTGCGGCCCTTATCGCTCGGGAGCCAAAAGCCTTCCGGATCTGTTCCGCTTCGGCGGGGACCTGATGCGCCAGGTTCGCTTGGCCAAGGACCTGATGAATCGCATCGGGTTCGATCTGATCTACGCGAATGGACCGCGGTTGTTGCCTGCTGCGGCGCTCGCTGCGCGCGGCCGCGTGCCGGTACTGTTTCACGCGCATAGCCACGTGGGACAAGCCCTGGCCCACAAGCTGGTGTCCTGGAGCATACGGCGCTCCGGAGCTGCCGTCGCAGCATGCAGCCATTCCGTGATGGCGCAGTTTCGCGACTACGTCGTCCCGCGCAAGCAGTTCGTAATCCCCAACGGCGTCCGCGAGCTGCCGTTTCGCAAGCGCGATTTCCCGCGCGATGGAAAATGGCGCATCGGCGTGATCGGACGAATCAGCCCCGAAAAAGGCCAGGCCGAGTTCGTTCGAACAGCCGCTCTGCTGAACGGTGAATTCCCGGACGCCCAGTTCTTCCTCTGTGGAGCGCCGATTTTCGGCGACACGCGGTATTTCGACCACGTGCAACGCTTGGCGCGCGGGCTCCCCATTGAATTCCTGGGGTGGCGTGAAGACATCGCAGCGGTCTTATCGGACCTCGACCTGGTTGTCGTTCCCTCGAAACTGGAAGGCATGGGACGAGTGGTAGTGGAAGCCTATGCGGCCGGCGTCCCCGTGATTGCATTCGCCGTGGGCGGGATTCCTGAGGTCGTAACCGATCGCGAAACGGGCTTCTTGGTAGCGGACAAAACACCCCAAGGCCTGGCTGGATGCATCCGTGAGGTCATGCGAGCCAACCCCGCGGACCTCCATCGGATCGCGGCCAACGCGCGCCGTGCCTGGGAGACTCACTACAACACCCGGATCTATCAGGACCGCATCACGGAGCTTATCGAGCGGCTAGCTTCCGATCGTCCAGCAGAACGCGGAACAGAAGCGCGGCTGCTGCACAAATGAGCGCAGCCACGGCCAGCACCGGCGCATACCCGAATCGCGCCAGCATCTGTCCGGCCACCGCGGCCGCGAGCGCCTGCGCAGCGAAGGCCACGAGAAAATTGAGCGCCGACGCACTGCCACGCTCTTCCACCGGCGTCCCTTCCATCAAAAAAGTAAACATGCCCGGCTCGCTCATATATTGCGCCATCATGTAGACGACGTAGCCGGTGGCAGCCCAGGCCGGTCCAGCCGCAGCCGCCAAGCCTACCATGGCGAGCCCAGTGGCGAACTGCATTCCCGCGATTCCGCGAACCAGGCCGAACTTGCGGAACACCAGAGGCGAAGCCAGTATGGCCGCGATTTGCGCAACCTGCGAGATCGACACCACGTATCCGATCTGCTCAATCGGCAACTGGACGCGCCGCGCGAAAAACACATTGAAGAACGGATTGAACGCGCCCGTACCCAGGTTCCATAGCAACATCGCCGCCAGGAAGCGCACCACCAGCGGGCTTGGCCGGCGAAATTTTCGCTGTGTTGGTGTTGTGCCGCCCAAATTCACCCGCGCCAGCGCCGCCATGGCAAGCAAGACCATCAAGCACCCGGCCAGCAGAGACTCGCGATAGGACTGCACGCTCGAAGACGCCCAGTTCATCCGCGACAACCATCCGGGCAAATGTCCGGCGGCCTGCGCTCCCAGCACACCGATCGCAATTCCGGCCGAGGAGATCAGACTAAAACCGCGCGCACGATTCTTGTCGGTGGTTAACTGTGCAATGGCAGGCGCCCAGGCGACTGGCCAGGCGGCGGAGGTCACGCCCGCTAAGGCGGCCATGCCGAGCAGTGCAGGCGCGGGCGTCCAATAGGCGCGGACGGCGGAAATCAAAGCCGTCAAACCGAACGCCGCCTGTATCGTCCCCCGCAAACCAAAGCGCCGCAGCGCGGCCGCTGTCACCAAGGTGCCTAGAATGCTTCCAGCGGTCATGATTCCGGACACGCGTCCAATGAAATCCTCGCGAAAGCCCAACTGCAGCAGATAGAGGTTATACAGGAAAACGAAAACGAACATGCCGAAATCGAAGAAGCCTTCAGCAAAGAAAAAACGCCAATATTGCGATCCGAGCCCAGCGCCCCACCCGAACCAGCGTATGGCGCCGCGAGCCGTCGGAAGCAACGCGCGCGCATGATGCAGGCCACGCTTCGCCAGGTAGGTCGCGTACTTCCATCGCGCGCGCCAGCGGACGCGCATAGTGAGCTGTTCCTCAGGAATTGCCAAGGCATCGGCCGGCCCGGGCAGACTTTGCGGAACCAATCGGCGGCGCAGCACCGCCAGGCGCGCGGACCCGGAATCCAGCAGGTTCCAATGCAACCACAGCTCGTCTTTATTGGGGCGGAAGAGACTGGACAACGGCGAGCCCGAGTAAATCTCCAGCCAGCGCTTCACCTCCGGCGAAAGTAGTTCAATTTCGCCGCGTGCCGCAGCCGGCATTCCGCAATCGAACCAGCGGTGCGCGAGCGCGAAACAGATCGCCTCCAGATGCCGCAGCGATGCAGCATGCAATTGGCCCCAACAGTTCCAGAAGCCTTCCTCATCCGCGCTGCGATCGAGCATCCAGGCGATTTCATAGACGTGATACGGACGCAAGCTGCCGCGAAGCAGGTGGCGCAACATATGCAATGACGCGACCGCAACCTCGTCCGCCGGATGAAATCCCGTGAAGCACAGATCCTCGACGCATCTCGATTGCCGTCGCTCCCAAAACTGCTGCAGCCCGGCCGGGGCGAAACGCTCCGTTTCCTGGTCCCACACATCGAAGTGCAGTTCCAGCGGCATGAGCATATCCGGATCGAAGTAGTCGCCCCGCCAGATCCAACCCGTCTTGCGAATCAGCGTGGGCATGTGATTCGTTGGATGCGGATCATCCTCGACGATCGGTACATAGCCCAGTGCGAGAGCGGTCTCGTACGCAGGCCGAACCTGCTGCTCGCTGAGCAGCAAGTCCACATCGCCTTGCCAGCGGTGCCGCAGGTCGTCGACAAACCGGGGGAAGTGACTGAAGCCTTTCATGACCACGCACTCCAACCCGGCCGCTCCAAATGCGTCCGCGGCCTGGCGATACGCGGCCTTCACTCGCAGCCAGCGCTGTGCGGTTTTCTCCAGGTCGCTATCCACGCGGGATCGCACCCAATCCGGGAGACGCTCGCGATTGGTCAGGCCCAGCGGAAGCGTGAGCTGCGTGCGATCGCACCAATGGAGTGCAGCCTGCCAGTCTCGTTCGCTCATCCCCGCCAGCAAACCAGGCTGCGGCGAGCGGAACTGAAGCGCCCCCAATACCGCGCGCGCATACTCCGGAATGTGGAACTGATCGAGACTCAGAAATCGAATCTTAGTGCAAATTGCATCCGCCGTGGGTCGCCCGCGGAGAATGCCTTGCCGAAGAACGGGCCGAAATCGGGATAAGGGCCAGGAATGCCGATGTTGGGATGGTTCAACATATTGAATACCTCGGCGCGAAACTGGATGGTCTTACCTTCCTGGATAAAGAATTGGCGATGCAGCGCCGCATCCACCACTGCGTTTCCCGGCCCTGGCAGAATGTCGCGGCCGGCGTTACCGAACGTAAAGGGCGCGGGATCGGAAAACGCGTTGACGTTGAAAAAATGATCCGCGTTGCGCTGGCTGGCCGGCAGATTCACCGAGACTCCGGGCACGACGTTGGGCCGGTTGGGCGTTCCCGAGTTGGCAAAATCAGTCGAGTAGTACACGGGGTTCAAAGGCGTGCCGTCCTGAAAAGTCAGATCGCCGGTGAGTTGCCAATCCTTGAGCAGCGGCCTGAGCGCCGGAGCATCAGGGATGGAATAAACAAAACCGCCGCTCAACCGGCGCCGCACGTCGAAGAAGGAAAGCCCGCGCTCCAGGCGAAGGTTTCTCTCGTCTTGCGCGCCAAAGCTCTCGTAACTCCCGGGAATCTCGCTATCGGCGTCGTCGATCGATTTGCCCCACACGAAGCTGCCGAGGAAAGATACACGCCCGGTGAAGCGCTTCTCGGCCTTGACTTGAAGCGAGTGGTAGATGGAGTTCCCGATGTTCTGGATCTGATACAGAGTTCCGAGGTCAGGAAATGTCCGCAAGGATTGCAGATCGCCCGGGCGCGGCGGCAGATCTTGTCCCGTTTCGACGTGCGCGGGCGTGTTGAAGCGGCGAAATAAAGAAAGATCGGTGCCTTTCGTCCCCACATACGCAAGTTCCACCAGCACACGCCCCGGCGCTTCGTGCTGCAGGCTTGCCGACCACTGCTGCGCATACGGCGTGGGTGCGTTTTTGTCGACTCCAAAGTAACTCGGGAAACCCGTCGAGCTGGTCGACGGAAATCCATTCTCCAAAGTCAGCACCGGCGTCAGCCCGCCGGGCTCGTTGAGCTGATTCTGAACATTGTTGCGAACCAGATCGTACGCCTCGATGGCGATGGGCGGGCTGAAATAAATTCCATATCCGGCGCGAAAGACCGTGTCGTTGGGGCCGAGAAAATGCGGAAGCCGCGCCGCCAGCCCGATGCGCGGAGCAAAATTCAGGCGATCCGGCTGCGTCACCGAACTCGCCGGCTGGAGCAGCGGATCGCTCGGTAGCGTCGAATAGTCCAGATTCAGCAAAGGCAATCCGTCATTGGTGTAGGGCGAGAAGTATTCGTACCGCAATCCGGCGTTGATGGTGAGATACGGCGTCACTCGCCAGTCATCTTGCGCGTAAAGGCCGAAGGTGTTCTGACGCAAGTAGGCCTGTGCGTTGCCCACCTGGCGCTGCGTCTGGGCCGGAAAGCCGAGCAGAAAATCGGCCATGGCATCGCCGGTGGTGTTCGGATTCGAGGGATCATTCGTGTAGCTTCCATCGAAGATGAAATTTCCGCGCACAAACAGACTTTGCAGATAGGCCATCGTAAAGTGCGTGGCGTCGACTCCTACTTTCCAGGTGTGACGGCCGACGGTGCGCGAGAAGCCCGAGGAAAAATACCAGGTGTTGTCACGCTGGGTCTGGGGAAGATTTTGTGAATCCTGAACGGTCTCGTAATCGGACACGGTCAGCGCCGGAAGGCCGTACGTGAACGGATCCGTCGCCAAGCCCTGTATTCCGAGATTGCCCAGTACGTTGGTTCCGAACGCGTTGGTCGGAAGGTCTGACACCCGCAGCCGCGTGAACGCCAGATGACTCTCGCTCACCCAGGATGTTCCCGCCAGCGTATACCCCAGCGCGACCTGTTGCGCTCGCGTGTTCTCCTGGGTTGGCAGCGCCGGAAAAGAGCCGGCCAGCAAGGATCGGTCATCATTGATCGTGTAGCGAGCGAACAGGCGGCTGCGTTCGCTCAGCGCCCGGTCCACCCGAAACGATCCGTTGTCGTTGTGGTCGCGATTCGGCGTAGAGTCCACGTAGTCATCGCCATTGGCGAGCGTCGCGTTGGGCAGCGGCTCATACGACGCCAGATACTTCATGGCCGCCGGGTCGAGCATGCTCGCCGGAATCAAATTGTTGGGGAACGGCGCACGATTTCCGCTCGCGTCCAACGACAGTGGATTGAAAATCACTGATCCACCCGAGAAGTCGCCACCGCGCACCGCCGCGTCCGGAACCAGGTGCTGGGTCGAGTCGGCCGACCGCGACCGGAAGCCTTCGTACGAGGCGAAAAAGTAAGTCGATGGCGCCATCGGGCCGCTCAATGTCGCGCCGTATTGATCCTGCCGGAAGACGCCGCGCGGCAGGCCGGGAACGTCAAAGAAATTGCGCGCATCGGTGAACTCGTTGCGTAGAAACTCGAACCCGTTCCCATGAAACGCTTTGCTGCCGGACTTGGTAACCACGTCCACCACGCCGCCAGCCGACTGCGCGAACTCGGCCGGCGCAAGCGAGCTTTGAATGCGGAACTCGGACACGGTTTCCATGGGTGGAACCACCGCGATGGCGAAAACGTTGCCGTCCGTGTTGTACGCGCCGTCCAGAATGTAGCTGTTTTGGTTCGACCGCGCGCCGTTCACCGGCGCGTTAAACGCCACCGCCCCGCGATTACCCTGCAGGTCGTTCATGATGTCGTGTGTGAACCCGCCGAGTTGCCTGGGTATCGCGCCCGGCCCCAATGTTACCAGGCTGATGATGTTGCGGCCGAGCAGCGGCAATGCCTCGATGAAGCTGGAGCCGAGCTGGTAGCCCTCGCCGGCGTCGTCCGTCTGCACCGGCGACGTTCGCGCGCTCACCGTAATGGAATCGTGCGCCGACCCCACCTTCAGATCGATGTCCAGCCGCGCCTTCTGATTCACTTCCACAAAAATGGGGGACACGGTCACTGTTTGGAACCCATTGTGTTCCGCAATGACCGTGTACGCCCCGGGAAGAAGATCGTCGATGCGATAGCTGCCGAATGCGTTGGTGGCCGCGGACCGCGAAAAGCCGGTGTCGTTGTTTTGCACCACAATCGAAACGCCGGAGACCGGCGCCGCTTTCTCATCCCGCGCGTCGCCTAGCAGACTGCCGGATGAAACCTGCGCCGCACCGGGCAGCGCCGCCAGGACAAGAAAGAACATGGACCGGCAGTTCCAGAATAAGAGCCTGTGGTTTCTAAGCATCGTCTGGTGTCTTCAGGCAGCTTCAAGATCCGAAATCAAGTGTTCCAGTTGGTCGATGGCGTCGGACAGCCGCGAGTAGCGCATTTCCCACAGACCAACTTCCAGCAGCCGCTGCTGGCAATGCAGGTTGGCGCTGCGGACCTCAGCGGCGCCGAATACCGTGTGCCGCTTCCACTGCGCCAGCGCCTTTTCCCGCGGGTAGCGCCGTAGCGACGCATGGCCGGACTCCTGTCGATCCAGAAACACCACTTGATCCACCGAGTGGCCTGGAAGGGTCGCAATCGGCAAGCTGCGCGTGAGAACCTCGATGGCGACTTTGCCATTCGGCCGCACCACCGCGAGGCGCTCGGCTAGCTCTGGAAAAAAACGCCGCGCGTCCTCGCGCAGACGAATGCTCAGATAGTCGCCCACGGCGAACAGGTCGGAACGGCCGACGCACCAGTGAAACGCCGTCATCGGTCACGTAAGCCCAGCCCGCCCGGCAAGCGGCATACGCCAGCGTGCTCTTTCCGGCTAGCGTTTCGCCGCACAGCATCACGCCTCGCCCATTCTTCACAATCAATGCTCCGTGCAGTGGAGCCAGGTAGCGTTGCTCCACCAACGTCAGCGCCGCCGTCAGAAAACGGTAACGAATCAGCGGATGATCGGCCGCCGTCCCGCGCGAGACGCAACCGAACCCGAAGCCTCGCCGGAAATCGAACATCATGAAGTTCGCTGCGTCGCCATACATCGACATCAGATGCTCCCGTGAAGCAAAGATCGACTTGGGCGTCAACAAGGGAGTCTCGCTGTCTGTCACAGCCAGACAAAGCCGCACTGGTGTCTCGTTGAATTGAGCGGCGAAAGCTCCCCACCCCTCCGACGCCGCCGCGATCACGTCCGGCGAATTAGTCTCCAGCTCGAAAGGAAATCCCAACGGGTAAAAAGTCCGGCGCAACTCCAGGTTCAATCCGTTGAGGAAGGTGTCGGGCTGGGCTTGCTCTTCCAAAAAATGCCGCGGATCGACAATCATCGTTGTCAGGTTACGGCATCCGGAGAATGAAACCAAGAGTCTAAGCCGTCACTTTTTCAGAATTTACAAGAAAGGTACAAACCAGAAACAAGCAGGCCGCCCAATGAGCGCTCAGGGCCACGCCTGGCATGGCATAGTTGTCATTTGGACCGTCCATGCGTGTAGCGATCATCCACTACTGGCTGCTAAACCTGCGCGGCGGCGAGAAAGTGATCGAGGCGCTTTGCCGCCTGCTGCCAGAGGCGGACATCTTCACGCTGTTCTATGACCCGGAACGCATGCCGGAGTCGATCCGCTCGCACTACGTCCGCGCCTCGTTCCTGCAACCCTGGCGCAAGCATTACCGCGCCCTGCTTCCACTGATGCCCATGGCGCTCGAAAGCTTCGATCTGCGCGGCTATGACCTGATCGTCTCCAGCGAATCCGGCCCGGCCAAAGGCGTCATCGCGCCCTCCGATGCGCGCCACGTTTGCTATTGCCACACGCCGATGCGATATCTTTGGGACCTATATCCGGCCTACCGTAACGAATTCACCCGCTCGCGTTTCAAACGCATGTTGATGTCCCCGTTTGCGAACTACCTTCGCTTGTGGGACTACGCCTCAGCCGCGCGCGTTGACGACTTTGTGGCCAACAGCGAGAATGTGCGGCGCCGGATCTGGAAAACCTATCGCCGCGAATCCACTGTGATCCATCCGCCCATAGCGGTCGAGACGTTTTATTGGAAGCCGGCCGACGACTATTACTTGATCGTCTCCGAATTCGTGGCATATAAGCGCTTGGACTCGGCGGTGCGGGCATTCGCAAAGAACGGACGAAAGCTCCGGCTGGTGGGCGACGGCCCGGAATTCAAATCGCTTCGACGCCTCGCCACGGGCAATATCGAGTTCTGCGGACGCGTGAGCGATGCGGATCTGCGAGAACTCTACGCGCGCTGCCGGGCTTTTCTGATGCCGGGCGAAGAAGACTTCGGTATCACCGCGGTGGAGGCGCTGGCCAGCGGCAAGCCCGTAATCGCGCTCGCCAAGGGTGGAGCGCTCGAAAGCATTCCTGCCTCCAGCCCGCGGGCCGGCCTGCTGTACGGCGAAGCCACCGATGAAGCTCTCGAGAAGGCCATCCGGCAGTGGGACGATTGCGAAGCACACCTCGATCCCCGTGCCCTACAGACCTACGCGGCAAGATTCTCGCAAGCGGAATTCGCGCGCAAGATGCGGCCGATTTTGTTTGCCTCCGAAGCGCGCCCCGCCGGCGTCTAGCGCTGGACGGCCCGCTTCTTGGCCTTCCGGCGTGCTGGCGCGAAATCGTGCTGATGCTTCTCCATCCACACTCGTCCCGCGCGAAACGCGACGCCTTCTGTTTCCAGACGCATCCGTTGCTCCAGGCCATTTTCGCCGGGCAGCATGATTTTGCCGCCCGCGCCCACCACACGATGCCACGGCAGCCCGCGCGCATTTCGCAGCGCCCATACTACTTGCCGCGCCCGGCCCGGGAATCCGGCGGCCCGCGCCACTTCACCGTAGCTCGAGACCTTCCCTTTAGGGATCTTGCGAATCGTATCGCGGATGATCGCCAGCATCATGCTATTGCGTCTTGTACCAGGCCAGCGTGCGCCGCAAGCCTTCCTCCAGCGTGAAGCGGGGCGCGTGTCCCAGATCGCGAACAGCTGCCGTGCGGTCGGCCTGCGAATCTCGCACATCGCCTGGCCGGGGCTCGTCGTAGCGCACCCCTAGCGACACGCCTTCAATTTTCTGCAGCAACTCCCAAACGCGGTTGAGCGAGCAGCGCTCCCCGTTGCCGGCGTTGTACATCTTCCCGGCCACCCCGTCCGCCGCCGCGGCCTTTACACACAACGACGCGACATCTTCGACATAGGTCCAATCGCGCGTTTGCTCGCCGTCTCCGCAGATGGTTGGCGGCCGGCGCTCGATCAATGCCCGCATGAAAACAGAGACTACTCCCGAGTAAGGGCTGGATGGATCCTGGCGCTCGCCATAGACGTTGAAGAAGCGCAACGCGACCGTGTCCAGCCCAAAAGAAGAATAGAAAACGCTGGCGTAATATTCACCCACCAGCTTCTGCACCGCGTAAGGCGACTTTGGGTGCGGCGCCATGCTCTCCACCTTGGGCAGCGTGGGCGTGTCCCCATAGGCCGACGAGGAGGCCGCGTATACCACCCGCCGAACCTGGCTTTCCACGCAGGCGCGAAACACATTGAACGTCCCGTCGATGTTCACCTGGTGCGACAGCACCGGCTCCTGAATCGACCGCGGCACCGAAGGAATCGCGGCTAAATGAAACACCACGCCGGCTCCGCGTATGGCCGCCGCAACAGCATCATAATCGCGAATATCGCATTGCTCCAGCTCGATTCGCGATCGCACCTCCGCCAGGTTCCGCTCATAGCCCGTTAGAAAGTTGTCGATCACCCGCACCCGGCATGCCCTCTGTTCGAGCAATGCGCGCACCAGGCACGATCCAATGAAACCGGCGCCGCCCGTAACTACGAACGTTTCCATTCGAAAATTATTCCTTACTTGCCACGGCGATCAGCGACAAGCCGCGCCAAGGCAACACAGGATCGATCCGCCGCCAGATCCAAATGGTCTTGTCAAATACCTTCAGCATGGGTTTGCTGAGGTTCTTTCTCCGCAACACCTTGCCGAACAGCCACCAGCCGGGTGTTCCGATCTTGTTTATCTGCCGCATCTCCTTCACCTGAAAACCGTTCTGTTCTAGAAAAGCCCGCAGCCCGGACCGGCTGAACCGCCGCCGTTGTCCCAATGTCTTATCGAGGGTCCCATATAGGGCCGGCCCCTGCGGCGATAACACGACGATCGATCCTCCCGGCTTGAGAACGCTGGCGGCAGCGCGGAGCGCTATGTCAGGATGGTCCAGGTATTCCAAAAGATTCACGCAAAGAATCGTGTCGAAAGGTCCTGGGGCCTTTTGAAAATCTTCTGCGCGCTCGGGATCCAAAGCTTGCACCACGACGTTCGGCGTGCGCAGGAAGCGATTGCGCAAAGCGTGCAAATACAGCGGGTCGCTCTCGGCGGCAACATAAAGCAAGCGCCGCCCCATCAAGCTTCCGCACAGATTCCCGATCCCCGCGCCCAGCTCCAGCACCGTGTCGCCCAGGTAGGGACGCACGATGCGGGTCAGCCAGCTCACGTACTGTGGCGTTCTCAGACTGTTTAGAAATGTTCGCCCATAGGGCGCGGAGTAGAGATCGTCGATCAGCCAGTAATGCAGAATCACGCCCAGCGCTTTCAGGCCGTCTTTCCAACCGATCTTCTTGCCTTCTTCGTAGGTGCGCCCGTGGTAGCTGATCGGCACTTCGTAAATTCGCAGCTTGCGCTTGGCGCATTTCATCGTGATCTCAGGCTCGAAGCCAAACCGATTCGAGCGGATCGGAATACTCTTGAGCAAATCCGTGCGGAAAACCTTGTAGCCCGTCTCCATGTCCGTCAGGTTCAGGTTGCAGAACATGTTCGACAGAAGCGTGAGGTACTTGTTGATCATCGAATGCCAAAAAGGCAGCGCGCGCGTCTGCTCGCTCACCAAGTAGCGCGAGCCGAAAACCGCGTCGGCATTGCCATCCAGCAAGGGCCGCAACAGCCGGGGATACTCGGAAGGATCGTATTCCAGATCGGCATCCTGCACGATGCAGAAATCGCCGGTAGCCAGGTGGATCGCGCTTCGCACCGCGGCGCCCTTGCCTTCATTGACCTGCTTGCGAGTCAAATGAATGCAAGGCTCTTTGGCCGCCAGGCGCTCCAGGATTTCCGAAGTCCCGTCGGTCGAACAATCATCCACGAGGATGATTTCCCGCTCCATGTTCTCTGGTAGAGGCGCAGCCAGCACGAGCGCGAGGCTGCGTTCCACAACCGTGCGCTCGTTGTACACGGGAACCAGAATGGACAATCGCAATTCCCTAGTATATAGGGTGCTTTGCAATAGCAGGCCCGATTCTTCAGTCAGCGATTCGGGGACAATCAGGCTCGCCCAGTTCGTCTCGCGCGCCGGCTTGAGAGGACCATTGGTCAGATCAACGCTGATAAGAGCAGCCCTGAGCGACCTGACCGAGCTGGGCGTAGCAGTACGAACGGCCGCGTCTGCTAGTACTTTCGCCGCGATCGAAACGTTGGACTTACCTTAATTTGCCTTGTGACTTTCAATTTTCTGCGGTAGAGTACATTCGGGTTTAATTCGTTCTATAGGCAAGGACTAATCAAAAAGGTGTTTATGAAGATGACAGCAAGTCAATTTGCAGCACCGGCATGCGCAAGATCTTTTGGTCTGGCGGCCCTCGTTGTTTTCGCGTCCCTTAGTGTTACCAGCACTGTAGCCCAAGCGGACACCGTCTTCAACTTTAACGGCACAGTGGGAAACAACACTACCACCAACGAACCTAACGACCCCTTTCCCTATACCGGTCTAACAGAAACGGGCACAATCAATATCGACACAGTTGCCGGTACGGTCGACGCCATAGACCTTACCGTGCAGGGAGACCCCAACCAATTTGTCTACTTCTTTGGCTGTCCTTCGAATTGTACATACAACTATAACAACGGCTTCAACGAGTTTGGCCTTCTGGACATCGGCTCGAATCTCGTTGGCTACACAGGCGGCGCGATCGGATCCGACTCCTACGTTTCTTTGACTTCACCCCTGGGCTCTGGCCCTTCAGAGGTCCAATTCTATCTGTCGGGCACGGTCTCGCCTGTGACAGCTACGCCGGAACCGCGTTACACAGCCCTGCTGGGCCTGGTCCTGATCGGATCGCTTTTTGTTGTGCGGCGACGTCGGCACGCTTAGACCGCGAGTATCGACTCGCTTCAAAGCGCACTCCACCGGTTAGTGGTCGGTTGCTGTTCGTAGGCGCTCGCGCGAATTGTCAGCAACCCATCTGGCCGCACCAGATCGACCACATCATCAGTCGTAACCATGGCGGCTTTTGGCATCGAGAATCGTGCGGCGAACCTCTTCTTCGTTGGGTGCTCCTTACAATGGATCTCAGATCACTAACGCCGATGGCTGTTCGGGATTTGTCACCGCAAACCCTTCGAGAGCAGCCACCCGGCAGAGTTTCTGATCGGCTGCGACGAACACGGTGACCAGTCCGGCTTCCTTGAGCCCGAGAGCGATCGAGAGCTGTAACGCATCCAGTGTCCGGAGCGCTTCGCTACTGCCGTACTTGATGAGCAATCGTCGAGCGCCGCGAAAATGATCGTCGTTTACTGCGGCTACCAACAGCCGACTATGCCCCAGATCGGCCTCCAAGCGCCGGCGCGCGATCAGCACGGCCTGCGGATCGATTTCACCAATCCGCGCCTTCAGTGCGAAAACAGACTCCATTTCCACAATGGTGAGGCGAGAAATAACGCGTTGGGAAGCCGGCTCGGAGAAAATCCGATCGACAAAGGCGCTGCCGGCTTCACTACGATAAAGCTTGGCCACGGCGCTGGTGTCGAGAAAGTATCGGGGCAATCAGCGCTCTCGGCGCTCTTCAAGGACGGCTTCCGAAAGAGAGCCGTGGATAGTCGCTAGCGCTCGTCTGACTTCCTCGATGCCGATGTCATCCTGCGCGGCGTGCGACCACTCGTCTGGAGAAACGAGCAGCGGATGATTCGCGGACTCATCCACCCTGTCGGAAATGGTGATAGTTACCTGTTGCCGCTCTCCAAGCAGGAGAGGTTCCAAGGGATGGAGGACTCCGTTCTCGTACACAGCTTGGACCGTCTTCTCCATGCCTCTATTTTAGTTGATCAATCTATTAAGTGCACCGCTCAGGCCTGGCGACTAAGAGCCGAGGTGGTAGCCCGCGGAACCCTCTTCCCTGGCGGTGAAACCGGCCTTTCGTGGCGTTCTTTCCAAACTTGCCACAGATGCAGCATCTAGGGCGATTAAGTTATTGAAGATTGTTGCGCCGAATGACTGCCTCTACAGCCCGCTTATAGGCTGGGCACCACCCGGCAAACGCTTGCGCAGAGATACTATGATCGTGGAAGAAGAGGTATCACCGTTGACGCACTCCAAGATGCTACAGATACTCTGCCTTCTGGCACTTAACCTCTGGCCGGGGTCTGCCGCTGATCTCAGCCAAAGAGAAACGCTCAAGGGACTCGCTGGTGTGCAAGTGACAGTCCATGTCGGAGGTCTTGACGCTGCCCGTAACGCCGACCTGCAGCGCGCGATTCAGGTCGATACCGAGCTGCGACTGCGCCACAACAAGATCACGGTTCTTCAACCTAACCCACGGGTCCCCGGTCCGCCAGCCCTTAACGTCACCATAGTTCTTTACCAATCAGATCAGCCAACCGTGGACGCCTTGGCGTTTTTTGTGCAATCCACCGTAGCACAGGACGGTTCGCTGTCTCGTAACTCAAAGTACGTGAAGGCGGTGACTTACCAAAGCGTGGTCCTCGTCGGTTTGACAAACACGAATGTTCTTCGTGACCACGTGAGAAAATCCTGCTCCGAAGTGATCGACTCTTTTATCAATGACTTCCTGGCTGAGAACCCGTTACCGTGATACGCGGCATGGCGCAAAATGCTAGCGAGTGGCGGCTGGCTGCGGAAAGCACGTTCTCGGGAGCGATGGAGCTCTTTCGGTCAAAGAACACCTTCGTGTTGTTCCCAGCAGCGATTCTGGCGCATCACGCGTTAGAGCAGGTCCTTAAGTCGGCACTCATCCGGGCGGGATACTCGATAGGTAAAGGCAGGCACGAGGACGGCTTTGCTTGGGGTCATGAGTTAGTAATCCTGGCGCAGCTCCTCGCATCGAGGCGGCGGGATTTCCCTCTTGAAATTTTCAAGGACCTTGCGGTGTTCGATGCGTTTTTTGATGAACTGCGGTATCCCCAGGCTGTCGAGAAGGTCGAGTGCCTTGGGTATGAAGAAGGCATACTTTTGTCGCACGTCATGCAATGTGTGCGGCCTTTTGCAGCTCCCTTGCGAAACCCGTTTACAGGCGGGGACATGCACTGATCCACGTCGAATAGAGTGGGCTGTTGGGCGCTGCTGAATTTATTGGAGCAAAGGGTCAGCGTGCTTCCGGTCTTCAGGAGATTGCGTGGCCTGTGGCAGGGTCGCTCGCTTACTCACGACGCCTTCCAGCGCCTTCAGCTTGGCTTCCATGCGAATATGGCTCTAGCGGGAGCATCTGGCCTGAGACGTGCCGGGCAATGTCCACGATGGCTTGCTAGTTCCGTTACCAATGAAAAGTGTTACCTATGTGTCCGGTCCGGACAGTTGCCAAGTGGCGGAGGAAGAGGGATTCGAACCCCCGAGCGAGTTACCCCGCTAACGGTTTTCAAGACCGCCGGTTTCAACCACTCACCCATTCCTCCAAGTCCAAACTAGCTGATTTCACTCGTATTCCGCAAATCCCCCCGCCGCGCCGCGTTACAATAAAAGACATCGGTCATCAACCAAGGAGATCCACGTTCGATGAGCTATCGATTTTTGACCTGCCTGGGCGCGGCATTGTTGTGCGCGTCTCTGCTGCCCGGCCAGACCCCGGCCAGAGCCTCTAAACCAGCCTCTTCATCCAAGGCCATCCCCCGCGCCGACGGCCATCCCGACTTGCAAGGTATCTGGACCAACGCCACCGTCACCCCCATGGAGCGGCCCGCTCAATTCGCCAATAAGCTGAACATTACCGATGCCGAAGCAGCCGCTTTCGAAAAGGATCAGGCTCAGGACCTGCAATCGGAAGACGGCCAGTCCGATGGAAAAATCATTCGCGCCGCGGGCTCTTCGGGAACCGGCGGCTATAACGTCCTGTTCGTCGACCGAGGCACTCAAATGATCCGGATCGACGGAGTCAAGCGAAGCTCGCTGATTATCGACCCGCCAGATGGCCGCGTCCCTCCCATTACCGAGGAAGCGCGGAAACGCAACGCCTCCATGATGCGCAACTTCAATAGGTACGACGACGTGAAGGAGCGCCCGCTGAGCGAGCGCTGCGTCATCGGATTCGGTTCCACCGCCGGCCCGCCCATGATGCCGGTGCTCTACAACAACACCTATCAGATCGTCCAGAATAAAAACACCGTCATGATCCTGGTCGAGATGGTGCACGATGTGCGCATCATTCGCATGAACGGCACTCATCCGCCATCCAGTGTGCGCGAATTGCTGGGCGATTCCATCGGCCACTGGGAAGGCGACACGCTGGTGGTCGATACCACTAACTTCACCGACCAGACACGCTTCCGCGGCTCATCCGAAAACTTACACGTGATCGAGCGCTTTGAGCGTATCAGCCCGGACCAGATTCTCTACCGCGCCACCATCGACGATCCCAGCACTTTCTCCAAGCAGTGGACCATGGAATTTCCATTCCGCGCCACGCCCGGTCCGGTCTATGAATACGCGTGCCACGAAGGCAACTACGCCATGACCGACATCATGGGCGGCGCGCGCAAAATGGAAGCACAGCCAAAGAAGTAGATCAAGAGGAGCATGCTAATGAACTGCCGGTTTCTTGCCTTGAGCGCCGCGCTGGCGGCCTTGCTGGTGGCGCCTGTCGCCGCTCAAACTTCCAAGTCCAAAGCCTCGGCCATCCCGCGCGCCGCCGACGGTCACCCCGACCTATCGGGCATCTGGACCAACGCCACTGTTACGCCCATGGAGCGGCCCAAACAATTCGCGGACAAACCCACGCTTACGGATGCCGAGGCCGCGACTTTTGAACAGGCTCAGGCGCAGGATCTCAAGGACGAAGACGGCAAGTCCGACGGCCCCATCATCCGCGCCGCGGGTTCTTCCGGAACGGGTGGCTATAACGCACTGTTCCTCGATCGCGGCACCCAGATGGATCGCATCGACGGTGTCAAACGCAGCTCTCTGATCGTCGACCCGCCCGACGGAAAAATGCCGCAGCTCACCGCGGAAGCGCGCGCCCGCATGGGCAAGATGATGCGCACCTTCAATAACTACGACGACGTCAAGGTCCGGCCCCTGAGCGAGCGCTGCATCATCGGCTTCGGTTCCACTGCCGGCCCGCCCATGATGCCGGTGCTCTATAACAACACCTACCAGTTCGTCCAGACCAAGGACAACATCATGATCCTGGTCGAAATGGTTCACGATGTTCGCGTGATCCGCATGAACGGCACGCACCGGCCCTCCAGCGTCCGTACCTTGCTGGGCGACTCCATCGGCCACTGGGATGGCGACACGCTGGTGGTGGACACCACGAATTTCCGCGAGGAAGGCGCTTTCATTGGCGCCTCTGAGAACCTTCATGTGATCGAGCGCTTCCAACGCATCAGCGCCGATAACATCCTCTATCGCGTCACCATCGACGATCCCAGCACCTACGCCAAGCAGTGGACCATGGAGTTTCCCTTCAACGCGACTCCTGGCCCCGTTTACGAATACGCTTGCCACGAAGGCAACTACGCCATGACCGACATCATGGGCGGCGCGCGTAAAATGGAAGCGCAGCCGAAGAAATAGCGGAGCCCAAATGAAATCCCGGTTTCTCGTATTAACAGTCGCACTCGCGGTGTGCCTGGCCGCCCCGGCCGCCGCTCAGTCTTCGAAATCCGCGGCCGTCCCGCGCACTTCCGACGGCCACCCCGATCTACAAGGCGTCTGGACCAACGCCACCCTCACGCCCATGGAGCGTCCGGCTAAGTATGCCGGCAAGCCAACCTTGACCGACGCCGAAGCCAAGGACTTCGAGAAGAACTCCGCCAAGGAACTCGCCGACGTCGACGGCAAATCGGAAAGCCCGATACTTGCCGAGTTCGGCTCCAACGGCACGGGCGGCTACAACGTCCTGTTCGTCGACCGCGGCTCCGAGCTGGCCCGCGTGGACGGCGTGAAGCGAACCTCGCTCATAATCGATCCGCCGGACGGCAAGATGCCGCCCAAAACTAAAGAATCGCAGAAGCGGATGGCATCCATCATTCGCAGCTACATGGTGTATGACGGCGTGAAGGATCGTCCTGCTTCCGAGCGCTGTCTGATCGGATTCGGCTCCACCTCCGGCCCGCCCATGATGCCGGTGCTTTACAACAACAACTATCAGATCGTTCAGACCAAGGACGCCATCATGATCCTGGTGGAGATGGTGCACGACGTCCGCGTCATTCGCATGCACGGCACGCATGCGCCTTCCAGCGTCCGCCAGTGGCTGGGCGATTCCATCGGCCATTGGGAAGGCGACACGCTGGTCGTGGACACTACCAATTTCAACGACCAGACTCTGTTCGAGGGCGCTTCGCCTGACATGCACGTCGTTGAGCGCTTCCAGCGCATCGATGCCGGCACCATCCTCTACAAGGTCACCATCGACGATCCGGCTACGTTCACCAAACAGTGGACCATGGAATATCCATTCGTAGCCGCGCGCGGCCCGGTCTACGAGTACGCCTGCCACGAAGGCAACTACGCCATGACCGACATCCTGGGCGGCGCGCGCAAAATAGACGCCGAAAAGAAACATTGAATTCCGGCGCTCCCGAAGCTCTGATTCTCGATCTGCTGGAGTGGGCCGCATCGCGCCAGCCCACCTACGAGGAAACCATGGACGCGTGGCGTACCTCCTGCCCGCGGCTACCGGTTTGGGAAGACGCAAACGACCGCGGCTTGCTTCAGGTCGAACAACACAACGGACGTTCGCTGGTCCGCGTTACTTCCTCCGGCCTCGCCCTGCTGGCGAGAGCCAGACCTTCGGCCAGCGTCTTCATGCAGCGCAGCTTCTAGCCCGTTTCGTCGCCGCCCGAAACTCCCAGCCTGCACCGGGCATCTAAGAATCGGGCGGGCGTGTGAAAATGTTATTTATCTCCCATGAAATCCATGAGCGTGATAGAGATGGAATCGTCATTCTGGACGTCAAAGGGCACTTAGCTCTGGGTTCGGAGGACTCTCGCCTGCGCCAACATTTGCAGGCTCTGCTCGACTCTGCCAGAAAAAACGTCATCGTCAACCTGCACCAGGTTTCAGCCCTTGATCCATCCGCGATCGGTTCTCTAGCTGAATACGCGGAAGAATTTCACAATGCGGGCGGGCGGTTGGCGCTGCTGAATCCCACTCGCGACCACGCCGCCGGTGAGGTGCTCCAACTCGACACCACCCTCCCCGCATATACCGATGAACAGGACGCCGTCAACAGTTTCTTCCCCGACCGGCAGGTTCCGCACTACGATGTGCTCGAATTTGTCGAAGAGGAAACGCACCACCACACGGAGCCCGAACCCCAGGAACAGGAATGAGCGATGAAGCGCACCAAAGCCAAGGACGACAAGGCGCGCAACGGGCTTGAGGAGTATCGGCGCAAGCGGGACTTCCAAGCCACACCCGAGCCGGACGG
This sequence comes from Terriglobia bacterium, assembly GCA_963768095.1. Classification (GTDB taxonomy): domain Bacteria; phylum Acidobacteriota; class Terriglobia; order Bryobacterales; family Bryobacteraceae; genus Palsa-89. The sequence continues at coordinate 1,107,161 of CAVYGT010000002.1, forward strand.
CGATTCCCGGCCGCAGGGCCCTTCCAAAAAGCGTCTTCTGTTTGTGGTCCACAAACACCAGGCTTCACACCTGCATTACGATTTCCGACTGGAGTGGCGCGGCGTGCTGCTGTCCTGGGCCATCCCGAAAGGCCCTTCGCTCGATCCGTCCGTCAAGCGTCTCGCCGCTCAAGTGGAAGACCATCCGCTCGAATACGGCGGATTCGAAGGCGTGATCCCCGAAGGCGAATACGGCGCCGGCACCGTTATGCTCTGGGACCGCGGCGCCTGGGTTCCGGAAGTGCCCGACGTCGATGCGGCCCTGCGCGAAGGCGACCTCAAATTCACTCTGAACGGTCAGAAACTGCGCGGCTCGTGGGTGCTGGTTCGAACCAGGCTCGGCCGCGCCGCCAAACCGCAATGGCTGCTGATCAAGCACCGCGATGAATATGCGTCTTCCGAAGACATCGAGTCCGAGAAACCCCGCTCGGTCGCTTCCAAGCGGCTCATGGCCGACATCGCGCGCATGGATCGCGGCGACGTGGAAAAAGCCGCCCAGGCCGATCCTGCCGGGAGCCGCGCGCGTTGAGCGATCGCATCCCGTTTCGCGTGCGCCCCATGCTCGCCACGCTGGTTCGCGAACCGTTTGATCGGCCCGGTTGGGTTTTCGAGGAGAAGTACGACGGCTATCGAATCCTGGCCTACAAGGAAGCCGCTCGCGTGACCTTGTTGTCGCGCAACGGTAAGGATCGCACCCAGACCTTTGCCGCGGTCGCGCAGGCCGTCAAACGACTGCCGTCACGAACGCTCCTCCTGGACGGCGAAGTGGTGGCCTTCGATCGGCGCGGCGTGTCACGTTTCCAGCTTCTCCAGAACCTTCAATCCCCGCCCAGCTACGCCGTGTTCGACTGCTTATACGAAGACGGCAAAGATCTGCGAAGCCAGCCGCTCACCGATCGCCGCGCGGCTCTGGAAGACGTCGTCGATGCAACTGATCGCAAGCGCGGCACAATTTTTCTCTCGGCTCGTTTATCTGCAGACGGCCTCAAGGCGTATCAGGCAGCTAAGCAAAAAGGCTACGAAGGCGTGGTTGCCAAGGATGCATCGTCGCCCTACGTCGAAGGGCGATCACGCTATTGGCTCAAGTTCAAGGTCCATCGGGAAGACGAGTTCGTTGATTGTCGGCTATACTCCGCCCGCGGGCTCGCGCAAACATTTCGGCGCGCTCCTGCTGGGCGCGTACGATCACGGCAAGCTGATCTACGTCGGCAAAGTGGGCACTGGTTTCACCCGGGAGACACTGGCGCAACTCTACAAGAAATTTCAGCCGCTGGTTCGCGCCCGGCCTCCCGTCATCGATCCGCCGCGCGAGCGCAACGTCACTTACCTTGCGCCGCGGCTGGTCGCTCAAATCGCCTACGAGGAACTAACCGCCGATCGCAAACTCCGCCAACCCGTCTTTCTGGGCTTGCGCGACGACAAGCGTGCTCAAGACGTCGCGCTGCCGGAGGCCACATGACGCTGGAGAAAATCATCACCAATTCGGACAAGGTCTTCTGGCCCGATGAAGGCTACACCAAACTGGACTTGGCGCGCTTCTATGAAGGCGTCTTCCCGAAATTGAAGCCCTACGTCGCCGATCGCATGCTGACCATGGAACGATGCCCGGACGGCATGCTCGGTGAATGCTTCTATCAGAAAGCCGCACCCAAGGGTTTGCCGGCCGGCACGCCCACCCAGTTGATCAAACATGCGAATCGCAACGTGCGCTACGTGGTCGGCGGTTCGCTCGAGACGCAGCTCGCGCTGGTGAACCTGGGCTGCATCCCGGTGCACGTCTGGGCCAGCCGCGCTGGCCATGAGCGCCAGCCCGATTGGATCGTGTTCGACCTCGATCCCAGCTCAGAAGGATTTTCCGCCGTTGCCCGAGCCGCTCTGCTGGTCAAAGAAGCGCTCGATGCACTCGACTTGGTCTCGTTCCCCAAAACCTCCGGCAGCCGCGGCCTGCACATCTTCGTGCCGTTGCGCGTCGGACCCGATTTTGACGAAGCGCTCCTCTTTACCAAGCAGATTTGCGAGCGCCTGGCCTCCGCCCACCCGCAATATCTTACCGTCGAGCAGCGCATCGAGAATCGCGGCAACCGCGTTTACCTGGACCCGTTTCGCAACAGCTTCGGCGCAACCGTGGTGGCGCCCTATTCCGTGCGCCGCCGCCCCGGCGCTCCTTTCTCCATGCCGCTGCGCTGGAGTGAAGTGAAACCCTCACTGGTTCCGTCGGATTTCAATATCGGCAACTACGAAAAACGCCTGGCCGGCCGCGATCCGTGGGAGGATTTCTTCGCCAGCCGCCAGTCGATCAAGAATGCAGCCAAGGAACTTGCCAAGATTTAGTCTGCACTTGTTTCCCCGCGGCTGCTACGCGTCAGACGATTTATCCACTTCGTCGCGCCACTGTTCGATACGCTCATCGAACCGCGTGTCGATATGATCAAACTGTTTCTTCAGAAAGGCGAAAACCAGGCCCGTCATCGCGGCGTTGAACAACATCGGAAGCCCAGCCGGGTAGAGTCGCTCGTTGGCCATGACTGCTGCTTGCGTTTGTATTCTCCCACAGCGTGTGAGTCTAGGACCGAAACTGCCGCGCCACGGCGCCTCGCTATACTAAGAACGTGGTGCAACGCAGCCTGCTCTGGACGCTGCTTCTGGCCGGTGTGCTCTGTGCGCAGCAGGACAAATCCCAGAAAACCAAACCGGCCGATCAGCCGAAGGTGCAAGAGCAGGTTCCTCCCGAAGAAGACGAGAGCCTCAAGCCGAGAGTATATCCCTTCAATCCGCTGGAAGCGGAAAACGACGTTAAGGTTGGCAATTTCTACTTCAGACAAGGCAAATTCAAGGCAGCCTTAAACCGCTTCCGCGAGGCCACACGATACAATCCGTCGTTCCCTGAAGCCTTCCTGAGACTCGGCGACGCCGAGGAGAAGATGGGCGACAAGCAGGCCGCCAGCGATGCCTACCAGAAATATCTGGAGCTTGCTCCCGACGCCAAGAACGCCGAATCCATCAAGAAAAAAATCGTCGCCAAGCATTAGCCCCGCCCAGCCGCGTCACCTCGTCTCTGAACACGCCAGAATAGAAGCTGTGCCAGCATTTGAGCCCCGAGCAATGATTCCATGGACGGTCGCATTCTTGGAAGGATTTTCCACACTCGCCGTGGAAGTCATCGCAATCCGGCTCGCCATTCCCGTGGTCGGATCCAGCGTCATTCTCACCGGCGTGATGCTCGGAATTGTCTTGTTCGCGCTCAGCGCGGGGTATTGGCGCGGCGGCGAGCTGTCCTCAAAATGGGATGCCGCGCGAACCCGCAAGACCCTGGCTCGAAATCTGCTCATCGCCGCGGCTCTTTATGGCGTGGTCGCGTTTCCGTTCGAAGCCCGCCTGCTTGACCGCCTGCTGGACTGGTTGAATCTCCCGCTCTCCATCGGAATCACTGCCACTCTGCTGTATCTCGCGCCCATCTATTTCGCTTCTCAAACCGTGCCCATGCTCGCCGAGGTGACCGCTGGCGACGGCCACGCCGGACGCGCTTCCGGCAAGGTGCTCTTCTTCTCTACTCTCGGTTCGGTGCTGGGCGGCGTCTTCACCCCGGTTTATCTGTTCCCTTCGCTCGGTGTCGCGCGATCCAGTTTTTTGGTGTGTGCCGTTCTCGCCGCTGCGGCAGGCATGATGATGGCCAGCCGGGGCGAACTTGTTCGCACCCTGGCTCTCGGGTCGGCCGCCGTGGCCGCCGCCGTTACCGTCCACGCCATGACCTCCCCGTCAGGCGATCTGTACTCCTTCGACAGCGCCTATCAAACCATCCGCATTGTCGACGAAAAAGCCTCCACTGGCAGAATCGAACGCGTCCTGAGGATGGGTGGCGGAGGAGCGTCCGGCGTTTTCGCCGACACCGGCCAAACGTCTTTCGCCTACACGCTCGCAGCCGAGCGCCTGTTGCGTGAAAGCGGAGCCCACGACGCGCTAGTAATCGGCTCGGCCGGTTTCACATTCCCTCGCGATGTTGCAAAATTCCCTGCCATCACCCGCGTGGACGCCGTGGACGTGGATCCATCCGTGAAGCAGATCGCCGAGCGGCATTTCCTGAATGCCCCGCTTCCCCACAACGTGCGCTTTCTACCTCTTTCCGCGCGCTTCGCCGTGCGCAAGCTGGCCAGAGACCGCGAGCGCTACCAGTTTACCTTCGTGGATACTTATTTCGGAAAGGGGATTCCAGACGAACTGGTGACTTTGGAATTCTTCCGCGATGTGCGCGCCATATCGGACCGCACCGTGGTGAACGCGGTTGTGGATCGTGAGCTGCGATCGGCCTTCGCGCGCAATCTGCTGGCGTCGTTTCGCGATGCCTTTGGCGGAGTCTGGCTGATCGACGCCAAGCCCCATGAAGACAGCTTCCTGACCAACATGCTAGTACTGAGCTGGCCTGCCCCAGGCTCCCAGCGCTGGGCCGGCGAGGGAAAAGCATACCGCGACGACCGCAATAACGCCGACCGCGACCGCGTGGCGCTGATGTGGACTCAGCCCGACGCCGGCCAGTGACAACCAGCGCCTAACCTGCCAACGGCAACAGCTTACGCCTGCGGTTCCCTTCCTGGCGCGCGATGATCGCCAGCACTCTCTCCATCCCAGTCTCCCAATTCGGAAACAGGTCCACGTATTGAATCTTCTTTGCGATCCGCGCCGGCACCAAGCAGTCCTCGAACCGCACCGGAATGAAAAAGATTTCGTCCAGCGGAACCATGGCCGCGCAAGCCAGCGCATAGCGCAGCTCACTGTGGAAGCTGCCGCGTTTGGTGGTGGAGCGCCGCGAAAAGCACGCCACGAAGAAATCGCTGGTTCGAATCGCGTCTTCAATTGCCCTCGGCCAGTTCTGCCCGGGCATTAGCTTCTTCTTATCCAGCCAGGGTCGAAATCCGCGCTCCTCCAGGATGGAATACAGCTTTTTCGCCAGGCCGAGGTCCTCTTCCACGTATGCGATAAACACCCGCGCGCTGTTCTGAGCGATGAAGCGGAAGCCCTGGTCTTGTCCCGGCAGAAACGTGCCCAGGCCGTCAATCTCCACCGCCGCGCCATGCTCCAAAGCGCGCCGCAAAATTCGCGCGACGTGACGCGCCGGCGTGAGAGACGAACGCGGCTCTTTCACTTGGACCTCTTTTTCGAATTCCGGTCTCCGGCTGGCGGCACGTTGCGATCGAATTGAAATTCCTTCTCGCTTCCCGATTGAAAAGTTCCCAACCCCGGCAATGACGCCGCCTGCCCGCGCCGAACTTTCATCAGCAGATCGCTCACGATGCGGTCCAATTGGTCGGCGGCGGCGGCCGGCGAAACATGGGATTCCTGGGCGAGCCGGCGGGCAAGTTGCTCTTTCTTCATCACACAAATCATATCCGGCGCCCCTGGCCTTCCGATGCTTCCCCGCGGCCTCGTCCAAATTCAAGTCGTTTAGACTGAGCGTGATACGACTCGTTCCCCGGTGCCCTGCCTGGCTGTGAACGCTACCGCTGGCGCCTGGCTGAATGAAGCCTTTTTAATAGCCTCTTAAGCCGACGTTCATCTCCAACTGGAATCATGGTGACGGAAGTAAGCGAATTCGCTTCTATATTTCAAGGAGATCTCAATGAAGAAACTGATGACACTGATGCTTGGCTTGTCCCTCATCGTCGGCACGACCGCGCTTTTTGGTGACGACGCCGGCAAGGACACCAGCAAGAAGTCCGAGAAAAAGGGCAAGAAGGGCAAGAAGAAAAACACCGACAGCAAGGCCAACTAACTACCTGGCACCGTAATTTTCGTCGCGCATGCGCCCGCCGCTCGGCAGGGTTCATGCGCGACAAGTTTTTTAGCGCGCTCTTGATCTAAGCTGTCTAATGAGTGCCCGGCCTCCGAAGCGAGCAGATTGAACATCTCCAGGCGGCGCCGCTCGATGTTCTGATCGTCGGCGGGGGCATCAACGGTGCGGGCGTGCTCCGCGACCTCGCCCTGCGCTCCACTGATGCGCGCCGGCCCCTCCGCGTGGGACTGCTGGAGAAAGCGCATTTCGCTTCCGGAACCAGCGGCAAGAATTCCCAGCTCATTCACGGCGGCCTCCGTTATCTGAAATACCTGCAATTCCACCTGGTCCGGGAGTCGCTGCGCGAGCGCTCCATCCTGCTGCGCATCGCTCCCCAATTTGTCCAGCCTCTTCAATTCCTCTTGCCGATGTATGGCCTCAAGTCCCGGCTCACGTATGGAACCGGATTGTGGCTCTACGATCGCCTCGCCGGCTCGCAAGCTATCGCGCGCCATAGGATGATTTCGCCCGACGAGGTGGCGCGGCTCGATCCAGGTTTGACGCGCTCCGGCCTCACCGCCGCCGCCCTGTTCTACGATGCCGCCGTTTGTTCCGCCCGCTTCGTCGTCGAGAATGTCCTGGATGCCATCGCGCACGGCGCTTTCGCCGCCAACTATGTCCGCGCGGAAACCTGGGAGCGCGCTGCCGGTGGAAACTGGCGCGTCTCCTGCCAGGACATGCTGGCCGGCCAACGTTTCCAGCTGGAGGCTCGCAAGCTGGTGGACGCGCGCGGCGCTTGGATCGATGGAAAAGCCGTCCGCCTGGTCCGGGGCTCGCACATCGTGATCCCGCGCGTCGGCGCCGAAGATCACGCCATCGCACATTTTGAACCCAACGGCGCTGTTGTTTTCTTCATCCCCTGGGGCAGCCGCCGCCAGCTCACTCTGGTCGGAACCACCGATGAAGACCATACCGGCTCGCCCGACCAGGTACGCATCTCGCCCGCTGAATCGCAGTACTTGCTCGGCATCGTCAGGAAGCTATTTCCTGATCACTCCGATATCGCGCCAGTTTCCGCTTTCAGCTCTCTCCGCCCGCTGGTCCGAAGCGGCGGATCGGCCTCCAGCGTCAGCCGGGACCACAAGATCTGGAATTCTCCGGATGGCGTTCTGCACATCGCCGGAGGCAAATACACCACCTACCGGCTCATGAGCGAAGAGGCCGCCGATCTCGCGTGCCGCGAGGTTGCTCGGGAACTCGAAGCCGTGCACCGCACCGCGCAAACTCCGTTTCCGTACGTCGAACGCGCCATCGGCGACGCCATGGAGCAACACCTGCGCGACTATTTGTTCGTCTCCACTTACCTTGGCTATGAGCGCCGCTGGGACGCGGAAGCGCTCTTGCCTTTCGCTCAGAAACTGGGCCAAAAGCTAGCCTGGAACGACGCGCGCCTGCGCGACGAGATGAACGAGATAACGGCTGCTAGCGCCTTAGGAATTTGACGATCCCAGAGATCTGCGCCGCCGAGACTCCACCACACCGGCGACCACCAGAACGCCAATTCCCAATGGGAAGAAAGTCGATGGCTCAGGCGTCTCTGTGAATGTGCTGGTGACGTCGGGCACATTACCGTAGACTTGAATGGGGTCGCTCACGCTTAGGTTGTCTACCCAGCCGCTTAGCTCAATGGTGAATATACCCCCAGGCGGAATGCCCTCCTGTTCGTTAATCTCGCAGTCCGGATGGGGGCACTGTTCATCCTGGTCAGGCTTATTCACGCCGGAAAAATCGAAATTCAAATCACCGGTATTGGTGTTGTAGGTGAGCGCCGTGTTCAGGAAGTAGCCCGCCCCGCCGATTTGAGAGATCGAAAAGATGCCCCCAGGCCCAACTACATTTAATCCGTCTTGGGTAAGACCAGTATTGATCGTCATGTCGAAATCCAGACTAGTGACTATCGCGCTGGTGTTGTTCGTGACAATAAAACACGTGATCCCGGAAAAACCGTCAGGCTCCACAGTTTGATTTATGCTAGTCAGATTGACGTCGGAGGTCTCACCACACGTCGGATCCCCGCCCTTCACTCCGATGCCCACCGCCATCGCAATGTTCGGTACGGCGATCAGACAACCAACAGCTATCAGCAAATAATGACGAAGCATCAGTTGCTCCTTCCTATCGCGTCCTGCACTAGATTACAGGCTTCCTATTTTACGCCATAAGACCTGAATCTGATGCCAATAAAAAATACTACTAGTACTGGACCGGCGCTGCCATCATTTGCCTGGATTTTGGCCTAGCGCGCCCGTGAGCTTGGCGAAATCGGGCGTCCCGCGAATCGCCTTCAGCTCCGGATCGGCCTCCGCCTGCTTGAGTGGATAACCGCTTCGCAGCGCCTCTTCCAGATTCGTCAATGCTTCTTTCGTCTCGCCCGCCAACGCATGTACGGTGGCCTCTTCGTACATCAGTTCATTGCTCTGTTGATCCACCGCGCGGGCGCGCGTAATGAACTGAGCAGCCTGCCTGGCGTCGCCCTTCTTCGCATAGGAAATAGCCAGATAGCCCAAAGCTTCCGCGTCCTGCGGATTCACTTGAATGCTCTTGTAGGCGATCGAGATCGCCTGTTCGTAAGTGGCCGCGGCCTTCGCCTGTTGACCGGACGCACGGTACGCATCGGCAAGGTTCACCCGGAATCGCGCATTGTTCCCCATCATCGAGACCGCTTTCTCAAACATCTTCGCGGCCTCGTCGTACCGGCCCAGATAGAAATAAGTAGTGCCCAGGTTGGAAAAATACAGCGCGTCCGGCTGCAGTTGAATGGCTTTCTGAAACTGCGGGATCGATTCGCTCCACTTGCCCTGTTGATAATAAACCGCGCCCGTGTTGGCCCAGCCCTCGGCCCGGTCCGGAGCCAATTCCGCGACGTGTTGAAAGGCCTGCAGCGCACGGTCGTTCTGCCCCAGTTGGAAGTAGGCGACGCCGAGCTGGTTGAAATTGGTCCACAAATACGGATTTACTTCCGTCGCCTTGGTATACTCGGCGATCGCCTGTTGCGACTGGCCCGCATTCAAGTAAGCTGTACCCAGACGCCGCAGCGCCTCGTCGGAATTCGGAGCCAGTTGCAACGCCCGCTGCAACTCCGCGATCGCTTCCGCTGTTCTTCCGGTCGTGGTGTAGATCGAACCCAGCGTGAAATGCACCTCCGGCAGATTATCGTTGAGCGACTGCGCCTGCTGCGCCGCGCCCAGCGCCCTCTGCGTCCACACCGCGTCCTTGGTCTGGTCCCACATCCGGCGATCCGCGTCCGCCAGTCCCGCATACGCCAGCGCGAAGCGCGGATCGATCTTGATGGCCTGATTGAAAAGACCGATGGCGCTCTCCAGATCCTTCGCGTTCTGTGCCCCGCGCCACAGGTTGCGCCCCTTCAAGTAAACCTCGTACGCCCCCACATTCTCGGTCGGCCGCGCCGTGCTGCGCATCATCTCTTCATTGGTCTGCTTGATCGCCAGCGAGCCCACCACCTTGTTGAAAATCTGATCTTCTAGCGTGAGCAGATCTTTCTGCACGCCCGTGAAGTCCTGATGCAGCAGATTCTGATTCTTGTTGGCGGTATCGTCCAACGTGACCGTGATCGCCACCGCATCGTTCGCCCCCGTCGTCACTGTTCCCCGCAGCAGCAGCTTCACGCCCAACGCGCGCGCCAGCTTCTGCGAATCCTGCTGTTTTGCCGCTGCATTCACCGCATTCGCCGGCGCGACGTAAACGTTCCGCAATCCGGAAAGCTTGGCCGACAACGAATCCACGACACCATCGGCAATGTACTTGGCGTTTTCCTGGTCGCCCGCAATTCGAAAAGGCAGCACCGCCACATAGTGCTGGATCGCCGCCTGCCCTCCGTTGCCGGCCCCCCCGCGTGCAGGCAGAATCCGATGCCGTATGCCAGGAATCGCCAGCGCCAACGCCGCCACCACCGCTAAGCCCCCGGCCGCGATCCACCACGCCGGCCGCGCTGGCCGCGGCACCTGGATGCTGATGGTCCTGGTTCCAGCCGCCGCGCTTCCGGCCCCTGCGGCGGGCGCGCTCACCGCCGGTGCGCTCTGCGTCTCCAGATCCGTCAGAATTTCTCGCGCGCTCTGGTAACGCTTGGCCGCGTCCTTCTCCAGGCACTTCAGAATCACGTTCGCGATGTACTCCGGCAGCTCCGGACACACCGTCCGCGGATCCTTGGCCGCCTCGTGCACCTGCTTGTACATCAACTGAAAACTGGACTCAGCCCGGAACGGCAGCTCCGCCGTGAACATCTCGTAGAAGATCAGACCCAACGAATATAAATCGCTGCGCTGGTCTATATCCTTGGCTTCCACTTGTTCCGGCGACATGTAGCGCGGTGTCCCCAGCACCTGCCCGGCCTGCGTCATCGCCGTCATGTCCGGCTCCAGCGACTTGGCCAGCCCGAAGTCGGAAACATACAGCTGATCGGCGGCGTCGATCAGAATGTTCTGCGGCTTCAGGTCGCGATGCACTACGCCTTCGTTGTGCGCCGCCTCCAAGGCCCCGCATAATTGTTTGGCAAACTTCAACGCCCGTTCCTGCGGCAGACGGCCAGTCTGTTCGATCAGCCCCGCCAGGTCGGTGCCTTCCACGAAGGCCATGGTGATGAACTTGATGCCGTCTATCTCGCCCAAATCGTGGATGCGCAAAATGTTCTTGTGCGAAATCTTGCTGGCCAGCAGCAGCTCTTGCTTGAAGCGCTGCATGATTTGCCGGCTGGTGGCCAGCTCCTTCCGTACCAGCTTGATCGCTACCGTGCGGCCCAGCTCGGTATCGTAGGCTTTGTACACCGCGCCCATGCCGCCCTCTCCCAGCAATTTGTCGATGCGGTAGCGCGCTCCGAAGGCCGTCCCCGGACGGAGCTGTGTGTCGCCTTCACCCTCGTCTGGCGGAGCCGATTCTAGAATCGCAGTCCGGTCGTCTGCCGGCGCAGGCGTTCCGCAGGCAGGACAAGTGCGCGCACTCGGGGGAACCGGTGTCTTGCACGCAGGGCAAAGCATGGGGGAGTACCGACGGTAGTTCTTATTATGTGACAGAAACGCCCGGCCCGGAGTACTGGCTTAATTTCCGGGCCCCGGTCTCAGCCCAGATAACGCAGCGCCAGCGCGGTGATGTCGTCGGCCTGAGGCGCGCCCAGCGCGAACTCCTGCACTTTCTGATGCAGACCGTTCACCAACTGCTCGGCCGGCTCGGACCCGTGCCCGCGCAGATATTCTTCCAGGCGCGCTTCCTCGAAGAATTCCTCCGCTGTGTCTTTGGCCTCCGTCACACCGTCGGTGTACACCAGAATCCCTTCGCCGGGAGCAAACTTAGTGGTCGAGGTCTCATAAGTCAGGCCCGGGAAAAGCCCCAGCATCGGCCCGCCCTTGCCTTCCAGCGGCCGATACGTCCCGTCCGGCGCAAAAATATACGGCGGATTGTGACCCGCGTTGGCAAACTGCAGCTCGCCCGTCCGGGTGTCCAGCACGCCATAGAAAAACGTCACGAACATGCCCGACGTATTCTCGGCGTTCAGCGACGCATTCATGTAGGTCAGGCATTCCGATGGCGAATGCCGATGCGGCGCCGTAGCGCGCAGCAACGTGCGCGCCACCGCCATGAACAGAGCCGCCGGCACCCCCTTGCCGCTCACATCCCCTACCGCGAACGCCAGGTGGTTCTCATCCAGCAGGAAGAAGTCGAACAGGTCGCCGCCCACTCCCCGCGCCGGCGTCATGTGCGCGTGCAATTGAAACTCCCGCCGCTCCGGAAATGGCGGAAAATTGCTCGGCAGAATCGAGCGCTGGATCATGGCCGCGTGCTGCATTTCCTGCGCCCGCAGCTTTTCGGCTTGCTCCAGCTCCGCCAGCCGCGCGTGCTCGATGCGCACCGCCGCGATGTTGCTCATCACCGTGAGCACGCTCAAGTCGGCCTTGGTGAACTCGCGAATCAAGAACGGCGAATCCAGATAAATCAGCCCGATCACGCCGTTCTTGGTTTGCAGCGGCACCGCCAGCATGCTGCGGATCTGATCCTGCACAATGCTCATGCGCGCTCCCAAGGCCTGATCCGTCAGTGCGTCGCGAACCAGCAGCGAGCGCTTTTCGTTCAACACCAGGTCGCGCACGTGCGAGCTGATGCGGAAACCCGCGCCCTTCGAGGCACGCACCTGCAGCTCGCCTTCTTCCAGCGTCATCAGCACGCCGCGCGAAGCACCCACCGCTTCCACCGAAAGATCCAGGATCAAATCGAACAGCTTGTCCAGCGGCATATGCCCGGCCAGCTCGCGCCCGGCGCGTATCAGCGCCTCGACATGCGCGCCCACCGCGCTCTTGCTCTCTTCTTCCAGCGCGTCGAAACTGCCGGTCATGCTGGTCTCTTCCGTGGTCGTAGCGGCCTTCTCGATAAACACCACGGTTTGGTTGGCGGCCGCCGCGCCCCCTTCGGAAAAGACCACGCTCAACTCCCCGGCCGTTACGCGATCCTTGGGCTTCAGCACCTGCGTCCCGCTCAGCTGCGTGCCATTGACGAAAGTCCCGTTCGTGCTGCCTAGGTCGCGCACCACCCAGTTAGATCCGTCGCGCTCGAATACCAGATGCTTTCGCGACAGCCCTGCCACCTCGCGAAAACTTAGATCGTTCGTGTCCGCGCGCCCCACCTCGTAGCGATCCTGCTTCAGCATCACCACCCGCGTTTCCCCATTCGGAGTTCGGATGGACAGCTCACACGCCCTCTTCCCCACTGTTGGTGCCATGACACTAGGGTAGCGAAAAGGCCGGTAGGAACGTGAGCCAAGCCTCATAGTACCTGCGAGCAAGCCTCACAGTACCCGCCGCAAGCTCTCGCTCCGCGCTACACTCCTCAACATGGACTTGAAAATCGAATCGCTCCCCGGATCCCGCGCCGGCGTCCGCCTGCTTCGGCTCACCGGCCCCTTCACGCTTCCCGGCATCTTCGAATTCCAGTCTATTGTGCGCGGCCTCGACGACCCAGTGGTCATCGTCGACCTGACCGCAGTGCCTTTCATGGACTCAGCCGCCCTCGGCGCCGTAATGTTCCTGCACGCCTCCTCCCAGCGCAAGCAACACAGATATGCCTTAGTAGGCGCAGCCGAGCGCCTGCACACGCTCTTCAAGGTGGGCGGAGTCGACGAGATCCTGGTAACGTTCCCGACCGTAGAGCAAGCCGAAGCCATGTGAAAAATCCGGGGACAGTACACTCTGTCCCCGATTATTCCAAACATCAATTACAGTGGCGCCAACCCGGGGCCTTCGTGCCTCTACCCGCTTCCGCTCGCGCCTCCCGTTGCAACGGCGCAGACATCGGAATCGGACGCAAGATGTTAGAATCAGCCTCGCGACATGCCGACCATCAGCGCCTTTTACGGAATCCTGATCCGAATGTTCTTCAACGACCATACGCCGCCGCACTTCCATGCCCGATACGGCGAGTTCGAAGCGACCATCGAGATCGGCTCATTGCAGATCCTTCAAGGCAAGCTACCGAGCCGGGCTTTGATGCTGGTCCAGGAATGGGCGATGATACATAGAGAAGAGCTGCAGCGAGACTGGGAACTCTGCCGGGAGAATACTCAACCGGCGAAGATTGATCCGCTGGCGTAAACGAAATATCTTATGTACTGGGACGTCGTCGAGGTGAAGCCAGAGCCAAACCACTGCCTGTTCGTCCGCTTCAAAGACGGGCTCACTGGGCGTGTGCAACTCACCAAGGAAAAGCTCACTGGCGCGCTCGCCCCCCTCCTAGATCCGCAGTTTTTCAAGCAAGTCTTCATCGACCACGGAGCGGTAGCTTGGCCTGGCGAGATCGACCTGGCTCCAGACGCCATGTACGCCGAGGTCGAGAGCAAACATGCCCAACCACAGGTTGTCCCGCACCCCGCTCGCTGAAACAACTCGCGACGCCTAAACGATCGCACTCGTCCGGACCCGCGCGTTTGCCAAGGAGATCAGACGGATGAAGAGGCTCGAATCGAGGCGAGCGAGGCGCGCTTGCAGCCCAACAGACATCTTGCGCCCTCACAGTGCTATAGATCAAGTTAATCCATGCATCCGTTGGAGTCCTATATTCAGGAACTCCGCGCCATTCGCTCGTCCGGCGCGGCGGTCAAAGAGACCTCTTTTTATCCGCCACTTTCGAACTTGCTCAACGAAATCGGAAAGAAACAGAAGCCAAGAATCCGCTGTATCATCCATCTCCAGGACACCGGCGCAGGCCTTCCGGATGGTGGGCTATTTATTGAGGAACAGACTCGGAGCTCGATTACCGATCTTACCGCCGGCGCAATTCCCGCCAGAGGTGCGATTGAGGCCAAATCCACCAGCGCGGACGCCTGGAAAATCGCCGAGTCAAAACAAGTAAAGGACTATTGGGCGCGCTACCGTCAGGTCCTGGTGACAAATTACCGGGATTTCGTCCTCGTGGGAGCGGGTGACGAAGGGAATCGAACCATCCTGGAGACCTACCGCCTGGCTCCGGACGAGCATGAATTCTGGCGGCGGGCAGAACGGCCCAAGCAATTCGCCAAACAGCAGGGCGAAAGCCTCGAGGAGTTCCTCAAGCGGGTCATGCTATATCAGGCGCCGCTTGCCACCGCCAAGGACTTGGCCTGGTTCCTCGCATCCTACGCCCGCGAGGCCAAGTTTAGAATAGAGACCGGCGAGCTACCAGCGCTGACCAACATCCGAACGGCCCTCGAAGAGGCCCTCGGCCTGAAATTCGAAGGCGCACGAGGCGACCACTTCTTCCGCTCGGCGCTGATCCAAACGCTCTTCTACGGCATCTTCTCCGCCTGGGTGCTCTGGAGCAAAGCGCACCTTCCGACTGACACGAAAAACCGTTTCGAGTGGGGCATGTCTGCACACTACCTCCAAGTGCCGATCCTCCGCAAACTGTTCCACGAGATCGCCGAACCCGGCCAACTCGAAACGATGAACCTACCCGAAGTCCTCGACTGGGCGGGCGCGGCGTTGAACCGCGTGGACCGCGCCTCTTCTTCGCTACGTTCGAGGAAGGCCACGCCGTCCAATACTTCTATGAGCCATTCCTCGAAGCCTTCGATCCCGAGCTCCGCAAAGACCTGGGCGTCTGGTACACACCACATCGAAGTCGTCAAGTACATGGTCGCGCGCGTTGACGCCGAACTCCGCGAACACTCTGGGAGTCGCGGATGGGCTGGCCGATCCCAACGTCTATATCCTCGACCCATGCTGCGGCACCGGCGCATATCTCGTCGAGGTGCTGCGCAAAATCGCCGAAACGCTGCGAGAGCAAAGGTGGCGACGCGCTCGATGGGCCACGATCTCAAGCGTGCCGCCCTCGAACCGCGTCTTCGGCTTCGAGATCCTCCCGGCGCCTTTCGTCGTCGCTCACCTCCAGATTGGGTCTGCTGCTCCAAATCTCTAGGCGCTCCGTTTTCCGATGTCAAACACGAGCGGGCGCGGTGTGTTTCTGACGAACGCGCTCACCGGTTGGGAACCAATGAAGCAGCCCGAAGCAGCTCGTCTTCGCCGAAATGGAGGAGGAGCGCGAAGCTGCCGAGCGAGGTGAAGCAGCGATACACCCATCCTGGTCATCCTCGGCAACCCGCCATACAACAGCTTCGCGGGCATCGCCACATGGATGAGGAGCGCGAGCTGACGGAGGCTTACCGGACTACAAAGGCCGCGCCTGCGCCACAGGGCCAGGGTCTGAACGACCTGTACGTCCGCTTCTTCCGCATGGCCGACCGGCGCATCGTCGAGAAGACCGGCAAGGGCATCGTCTCGCTTTATCTCGAATTACTTTGGCTGGATGGCTGTCCTTCACCGGAATGCGCGAGCGGTACCTGGAAGTATTCGACCACATCTGGATCGACTGCTTAAACGGGGACAAATACAAGACGGGAAAGCTCACGCCTGACAGGCAAACCGGATCCGAGCATCTTTTCCACCGAGTTCAACAAAGAGGGAATCCAGGTGGGCACCGCGATAGCGCTGTTAGCGCGGACATCTACATCAAAAGGCTCCAAGTCTGTTCGGTTTCGCGATCTCTGGGGGAAGGAGAAGCGCGACCTGCTCCTGAAAGAGGGACTCGCTGGAACGACACCCAAGTACTCGACGGTTGAGCCGTCTCCGCCGCTGGGGCTGCCGTTCGCCCCAGCCCAGATCGAAAAGGCTTACCTTTCTTGGCAGCCGCTGACCGAACTTTTTCCCGTGTCCTTTCCTGGCGTGCAAAGCAGCCGGGATGACGTGGTTGTAGACATTGATCGGGAACGACTCGTAGCCCGAATGGAAGCATACTTCGACCCACGGGTGTCCTCGCAAGAGATAGCGCGAATCGCTCCGCGCGCCATGGAAGACGCGGCACGCTTTTCAGCCAAACAGACACGACAGTACCTTATTAGACGCGGCTTCAAGCCGGAGAACGTCGTCCGCTTCTTTTACCGGCCCTTTGATCTTAGGTGGCTGTACTGGGAGCCAGAAACGAAGCTGCTCGACGAGAAGCGAGCCGAATACTTCCCACACGTATTCGAGGGCAACGTTTGGCTGAGCGCGGTTCACCACAACCGCAAAAATTTTGATCCCCCGCTTGTCACGGGCAGGCTTTGCTGCCGGCACATGATCGAGCGCGGAGCGAACATGTTCCCGCTTCTCCTAGAGCCAGAGCGCTCCTTGTTTCACGGTCAGGAAAAAGACGCACAGCGGACGAATCTGGGCCCGGAGGCAAAGACGTACGCCAAGCACATCGGCGTTGAAGCCGCCGACCTCTTCTACCATATCGTGGCCGTGCTTTACGCCCCGTCATATGCCTCGGATAACGCCTCCGGCCTGCGTAACGACTGGCCGCGCGTACCGCTGCCGAACACGAAACATCTCCTCCTAGCCTCGGCAAAGCTCGGACGAGAGCTCGCCGCGCTGCTCGATCCGGAATGCACCGCGCCGACAACCGCCGCGCGCCTGAGGTCCATCGGGCCAATCGCCTCCAGCGACGGCGCGCTCGATCCGGACGCTGGCGACCTCGAAGTCACCGCAGGCTGGGGCCATGCAGGTAAGGGCGGCGTGACGATGCCCGCTAAAGGCAGGATCATAGCGCGCGAAATGACTGCGGCTGAGCGCAACGCCATTCCAGAAGGCGCCGTAGAAATCTTGGGCGAACAGACCTGTGACGTCTGGCTGAACAATAAGGCTTACTGGTCCAACATCCCGCTCCGCGTTTGGGAATACACCCTCGGCGGCAATCAAGTCATCAAAAAATGGCTGAGCTACCGGGAGAAGGAACTCCTCGGCCGCCCCATTTCGGTGGACGAGGCCCGATACGTTACCGACATCGCGCGCCGCATCACCGCCATCCTGCTCCTCTCGTCGGCACTCGATTCGAATTATCGCGATGTGAAGCTCGCCGCTGCCGATCGAACCAGCCAGCCGCATTAGGCGAAAGCCAGTCACGCACGAACCGCGCCGCGATCTCCCTCCCCCACAATCTCTTCACGCGGATTCAACGTCGAATCCCGCACCTCGCCGCTACCCTAATCCACCGAGGTGACCAATGCCTACCAAATCCGAATCCGCCCGCATCAACGGCGCAAAATCCCGCGGCCCCAAAACCGAAGCCGGCCGCCAGCGCTCCTCTCAAAACGCCCTTAAACACGGCCTCACCGCCCAAACCCTGGTCCTGCCCACCGAGGACCCCGACGAATTCCAACACCTCCTCACCTCCTACCTCGACCAATTCCAACCCAACGGCCCCGCCGAACTCCACCTCGTCCACGAAATGGTCGCCGCCAAGTGGCGCCTCCAACGCCTCGCCATCATCGAGACCCAACTCTACGTCGAGTACATGGAACACGCCCAGGAAGACTCGGACGACCCCCTCAGCCCCGTCGAATCCCTAACTGACGCCTTCACCCGGCTCGCCAACTCCAACTCCTACCCCTTCCTCCATCGCGTCGAGTCCCGCCTGGAGCGCACCTACTCGCGCGCCCTCCGCAACCTGATCCAGCTCCAGCGTCTGCGCAAAGCAACCGCCACGCCTCGCGCCGCGCCCGCTCCCGACGAAAACAAAATCTGCACAAACGAACCCACCGACCCCGTCCAGCCCAATGGACACTTCACCTTAGACCCGCCGGCCCCCGCTCGCCAACCCCATTTCCCCGCTCACTCCCCCAATCTTCGAGCCTGTTCCCTCGGACCGGCTCTTGGCCCCGCCGCCTTCCCGCTTCCGTCCATCTGCGTCCCACAACCGGACAGCCCCCACCCCACAATTTTCTGAGCAATAATGACTTACCTCTGGCAACCAGCTTGCCTCCTGGAAGCGTCTATTGCTGCATCTGCTGCATCCAAGCGTTTATCGAGGCCGTTTACCGAGCGTGAAAAGGAGATCGATCGTGGGTGTATCGCTGATGTCAATCCTCTTAGCGGCGCCGCTGACTGTTTTCGGCGCCGTCAGCACCAATACCTTTCACTGGTCCGGCCATGTCGCCGCCGGCCAACGCATCGAGGTCCGCGGAATCAACGGAAGCATTCATGCCCAGCCCGCTTCGGGCGAGAGCGTGGAGGTGATCGCCTATAAATCAGGGCGCGTCATCGATCCGGCCGCCATCGGCGTGGAAGTCGTCGAGAGCGACGGCGGCGTCACCATCATCGCCGTTCCGCAGAGCGCCTCCGCCTGCGACGAGTGTCCAGTTGACGCGGGTAGTCCCGCCGGCGACGCCAACGTCGATTTCACCGTGAGTGTCCCCTCGGGCGTGCGCTTCGTGGCGCGCACCGTCAACGGATTGGTGGAAGCCAAGTCGCTCGACGCCGACATGGAAGCCCATACCGTAAATGGCGACGTCGTCCTCAGCACCACCCGCGCCGCGCAAGGCGAGACCGTGAACGGATCCATCACCGCGTCGGTGGGAAAAATCAATAGCGCGCTCAATTTTTCAACGGTGAACGGGACCATCTCGCTGGAGGTGCCTCGCAGCGCCGCCGCGAGAATCCACGCCAAGACTTTGAACGGGCCCATCCGCACCGAGTTCCCCCTGGCGGTCAGCGGACATTTCCCCGCCCAGCATGCCGACGGAATCATCGGCTGTGGCGGGCCGGAGCTGCGCCTCGCCACCGTGAATGGAAGCATCAGCCTACGGAGAAGCAAACGACTCACGAAACTCTAGAACGCTCCGCGGCGCCCGCATTCAGTATTCTGAAGGCTGGTTCTGAACCCATTTCTATGCGAACTGCCTCCGATGCGGCGCCGCGCATCCTCATTGCCGACGACCAGGCCGACGTGTTGGAAGCCCTGCGCCTGCTGCTGAAGGGCGAGGGCTATCAGATCGAGTCGGCTGCCTCGCCGGCCGCGATCGTCAGCGCGCTGGAAGCCCGCGATTACGACGTGGTGCTCATGGATTTGAATTACACCCGCGACACCACCTCCGGCCAGGAGGGCCTGGATCTGCTCTCGCGCATCCAGAGCATCGATTCGGTTTTGCCCGTAATCGTGATGACGGCCTGGGGCACGGTCGGCCTCGCGGTGGAAGCCATGCGGCGCGGTGCCCGCGATTTTATTCAGAAACCCTGGGAGAACGAGCGGCTGGTCAGCGTTGTCAAAACTCAAATCGAGCTGAGCAACGCCCTCCGCCGCGGTCTGCGCCTGGAAGCCGAGAACCGCCTGCTGCGCGCCGAAGGCGTGCCCGCGTTAATCGCCGAGTCAGCCTCCATGCAGCCGGTCTTGCAGATGATCGCGCGCGTCGGGCCGTCGGATGCCAACGTGTTGATCACCGGCGAGCCAGGCACCGGCAAGGAAGTCGTCGCCAAGACTCTGTTCGCCATTTCCCCGCGCGCCTCCAAACCCATGGTCACCGTCAATGCCGGCGGACTGGCCGAAGGCGTTTTCGAAAGCGAGCTGTTCGGCCACGTCAAGGGCGCGTTCACCGACGCCAAGGTCGATCGCGTCGGCCGCTTCGAGCTGGCCGACGGCGGCACGCTGTTTCTGGACGAAATCGCCAACGTCCCCATGAATCTTCAGTCCAAGATGCTGCGCGTTCTGGAGACCGGCGAGATGGAGCGCGTCGGTTCTTCGCGCACCAAGCGCGTGGATGTACGGGTGATCTCCGCCACCAACGCCAACCTCGAAGATGAAGTGCAGGGCGGCCGCTTCCGCCAGGACCTGCTGTTCCGTCTGAACACCATCGAGATTCACTTGCCTCCGCTGCGCGAGCGCCGCGAGGATATCCCGCTGCTGGCCGCGCATTTCCTCACCATGCACGCCCAGCGCTATCGCAAGCGCATCGGAGGATTCGACCATGCCGCCTTGCAGTCCCTGCTCGACAATCCCTGGCAGGGCAATGTGCGGGAGCTGAATCACGTGGTGGAGC
Organism: Terriglobia bacterium; assembly: GCA_963768095.1. Classification (GTDB taxonomy): domain Bacteria; phylum Acidobacteriota; class Terriglobia; order Bryobacterales; family Bryobacteraceae; genus Palsa-89. The sequence continues at coordinate 1,127,347 of CAVYGT010000002.1, forward strand.
GAGCCGTGCTGATGGCGCAGGATAGCCAGATCAAGCTCGCCGACCTGGCGCTGCGTGCCTCGCGCGAGGGTACGCCGCGCCTGGAAGACATGAGCATCGAGGATGTAGAGGCGTTTCTCATCAAGAAGGCGCTGGCGCGTTACAACGGCAACGTCAGTCACGCCGCCAATGCGCTCGGTTTGAGCCGCAGCGCCCTGTACCGCCGCTTACAGCGCTACGGGCTATGATGTAGGAATTGTGGCGCACGCACTCGTGCGTGCCGCGTTCACACTCGTGTGAACGCATTCGATCGTAGTTGCAACAACGCAGGAGTGCCTGCGCCACAGACCGCCATGAACGCCCAAAAGCCCCGCCTGGTCCACGAGCAGCGCATTCTGCTGATGGCCCTGGCTGCCGGCTTTCCCGCCGTGCTCACTTGCATGCTGATCCTCTGGCTGGGTGATTACACCGCCAAGGTCCAGTGGACTTTGAGCGTGGCCATCGTAGGCGCGTGGCTGGGCTTCTGCTTTGCTCTGCGCGAGCGCGTCGCTTCGCCCCTGCGCACGCTGGCCAATCTGCTGGAGGCTATGCGCGAAGGCGACTACTCCATCCGTGCGAGCGGCGTCAAGAGCGACGACGCCCTGGGCGAAGTGATGCAGCAGGTCAACGCCATGAGCTCCACTCTGCGCGCCCAGCGTCTAGGCGCGCTCGAAGCCACCACGCTGCTGCGCAAAGTGATGGAAGAGATCAACGTGGCGGTCTTCGCGTTCGACGGCGAGCGCCGCCTGCGGCTGGTCAATCGCGCCGGCGAGCGCATGCTCAACCAGCCCGCCGAGCGCATCATAGGCGCCGATGCCGCGAGCCTTGGCCTCGACAACTATCTGGAAGGCGAGGCGCAGCAAACCGTGCAGCGCACCTTCCCCGGAGCCACCGCGCGCTGGGGCATCAGCCGCACTACGTTCCGCGAAGGCGGGCTGCCGCACCAGTTGCTGGTGGTCACCGATCTTACTCGCCCTCTGCGCGAGGAGGAATTGAAAGCCTGGCAGCGCCTGGTTCGCGTGCTGGGCCACGAGCTGAACAATTCGCTGGCGCCGATTAAATCCATCGCCGGCAGCCTGGAGAATATCCTCGCGCGGCAACCGCGTCCCGCGGATTGGGAAGAAGATGTGCGCCGAGGTCTGGCCGTGATTGCGACCCGCAGCGAAGCGCTCGGCCGTTTCATGACCGCATACGCCCGCTTGGCCAAGCTGCCTCCGCCCACGTTTGCTTCCGTCGGCGTGGGCGATCTGGTGCGCCGCGTGGTCGGTCTCGAGACCCGCCTGCGGCCCACTTTGCAACCTGGTCCCGAGCTGACCATCCAGGCCGATGGCGATCAACTCGAACAATTGCTGATCAACGTACTGCGCAACGCCGCCGACGCCTCGCTTGAAACCGGCGGCGGCGTGCGAGTCGGTTGGGACCGCCAAAATTCGCATCTGGTGGTCTGGATCCGCGACGATGGCCCGGGCCTGCCCAATACGTCCAACTTGTTCGTCCCGTTTTTTACCACCAAGCCCACCGGCTCGGGAATCGGTTTGGTGCTAAGCCGCCAGATCGCCGAGGCCCACGGCGGATCCCTAACATTACAGAACGCCGGCGATGGCTCAGGTTGCGAAGCCCGGCTGGTGCTGCCGCTAAGCTGATATAGCCCAGTGAATCGCGGTACTAAGTACAAAATTGTCCCTGCCCTTTGCCAATTTTGGTGGTTGATCTCGTTTATATCAATAGGGGGCAGGAATGAAAATCAACATACGGCTGTTTTTGGCAGTGTTACTGGCGAGTGCCTACACCGCGTACGGGCAATCGTTGCCCAATCTGTTCCCGTTTCCCAACGCTTCGGGAATACTCGAGACCCACAATGCCGGTGGCGGGCCGATTGACATGACCGGCCCGTTCTTCCAGTCGCTTGGATCGAACGGGCGGAGTTGCTCATCCTGTCATCGGCCGGCGGAAGGCTGGTCCATCTCGGCCGCCGAAGTAGCGCTGCGCTTCTTAGTAACGCAAGGCCAGGATCCTATCTTTCGAACCAATGACGGCTCCGTTTGTGACCACAACATCGACACCTCCACCTTCTTCGGGCGCCTGCAAGCGTACAGCCTGCTGATCCAGCGCGGACTAATTCGGATCGCACTAGCCGTTCCGAGCAACGCGGAATTCAACGTGGTCAGTGTTGTGAATCCCTATGGCTGCAACGATCCGTCGACGCTGTCCATGTACCGCCGTCCTCTGCCTGCCACCAATCTTGCGTTTCTCAGCGCCGTCATGTCGGACGGCCGCGAATCCTCGCCGCAAACGGGGACATTCCCGGTCCTCAATTCCACTAACTTGCAGGATGACCTCAAACATCAAGCCCTGGACGCCACCACAGGCCACGCGCAAGGCACGGGCCTTTCGGACGAGCTACAGAAAGAGATCATGAATTTCGAGATGGCCTTGTCGACCGCGCAAGCCTTCGACTACCGCGCCGGCGCGCTGAATTCCAATGGCGCAACCGGCGGGCCTGTGACTCTGGCGCTCCAGACTACGCCCGCGTTCTTCATTGGCATCAATGATCCTTTAGGAGGAAATCCGAAAGGCACCCCGTTTACACCGACAATCTTCAACCTCTACGACGCGTGGACTAACAACTCGCTGAGCGCTCGGGCCAGCATCGCGCGCGGCCAAACTTTGTTCAATTCGAAACCGATCAACATTACCGGCGTCGCCGGGCTGAATGATACGTTGAATCTCACCACCATTCCAGGTACCTGCGGAACGTGTCACAGCACCCCAAACGTCGGCGATCATTCCGTTGCCCTGGCGATCAACATCGGCGTGGCCGATCTGACCAGCCCTCTGGATGTCAGCTATCTGCCAGTGATCACGCTGCAAAACAAGGTCAACCCCCTGGAGTTCAAGACCACGACCGACCCGGGCCGTGCTCTCATCACCGGCCTGTGGAAGGACGTCGGCAAGGTGAAGGGCCCCGTTCTGCGCGGCCTCGCCAGCCGCGCGCCGTATTTCCACAATGGCTCCGCGCGCTCGCTGGCGGATGTGCTCGAATTCTACGATCAGCGCTTCCTGATCGGCTTCAGCTCACAGGAAAAACAGGACTTAATCGCTTTTCTAAATACGCTGTAAAGTGCGCCCGTAACCTTCGGCCCGCGCGGCGGTATTCAAGTCGTAATGCTGGACCGCGAATGGCCGAGGATTCGAGCGTCACAAAGTCTGTGCTTTTCTTCGAACCTAACTCGACCGGCTTGCGTACGTCCAAGTGATGAGCGCCGGGCCGGTCCAGGCGCGGCTCGGAAGGAGCACAGATGAATCCAGAAGGACAGACACTGATCGCACTGCAGGATGTTACAAAAGTGTTCACCACCGACGAAGTGGAAACGCACGCGCTCGCCGGGATCGAGCTGAGGATTCGAAAAGGCGAGTACGTCTCCATTTCCGGCCCCTCGGGCTGCGGCAAATCCACCTTGCTCGCGATCCTCGGGCTGCTGGACTCGCCCTCGCAAGGAAGCTACGTGTTGAACGACACGCGCGTCGATCAAATGAAGCTGTCCGAGCGCGCGCGGGTGCGCAATCGCGAAATCGGATTCATCTTCCAGGCCTTCAATCTGATCGGCGATCTCAACGTCTATGAGAACGTGGAACTGCCGCTGACCTATCGCAGCACGCCTTCGGCGGAACGGAAAACGCTGGTCAAGGACGCTCTGGAGCGCGTGGGCATGTCGCATCGCATGAAGCACTACCCCTCTCAGCTCTCCGGCGGCCAGCAGCAGCGCGTGGCCGTGGCGCGTGCCCTGGCCGGACATCCGTCCATCCTGCTGGCTGACGAGCCCACCGGCAACCTGGATTCCGCCAATGGCGAAGCTGTGATGTCGCTGTTGAGCGAGCTGCACAAGGACGGCGCGACCATCTGCATGGTGACGCACGATCCGCGCTACGCACGTTGCGCCGAGCGCGGTATCACGCTGTTCGACGGCCGCATCGTCGAAGAGGTGATCATGGCAAATTCGGTGTCAGCGTAGCGCCGGCGCCATAAGCGTTGGCAACGTATTGCGAGATCATGCGCTGCGTATTGAAGAAAGACGCGCTCAGCGCGATGGTGTAGCGCATGACTGCAAGATAGTCGTCCGGACGGCCATAGTACATGGGCACAATCACCCGGGCGAATTTCCCGTAGAGCGACGACAGTTCCGCCGTTGGATCGCCACCGATGCCATCTTCGATGCTCCACCCGGTGAATCCCTCGACGTGGCCCTCGATCCACCAGCCATCCAACACACTAAAGCTCGGGATCCCATTCAGAGCCGCTTTCATCCCGCTGGTACCGGAGGACTCCTCGGGCGGCAGCGGTGTGTTGAGCCACAAATCCACACCGCTCACCAGCAGGCTCGCCCAGGCCATGTCGTAGTTCTCGACGTACACCACGGGAACGGAATCGCCCAATTCAGCGGCGGCCGCGAAGACGCGCTGGATAGATTGTTTGCCGGCCTCGTCCTGCGGGTGCGCTTTGCCTCCGCACACAACTTGAAACGGACCAACCTGCTTGGCGATCCACTTTAGCCGTTCGCAATCGCTGAAGAACAGCTCCAGCCGCTTGTATGCCGCGGCGCGGCGCGCAAAGCCGATGGTCATGACCTTCTCATCCAGCGCGCGTCCGGTTCTGGAACGAATCTCATCCAGCAATTTTCGTTTGGCCGCCAGGTGCGCCGCTCGAATTTCCTCGACTGGAATTCCGATGGCGTATCGCAGATAGAGATTGTCCTCGCGCCATTCCGGGACATGGCGGTCATACAGTTCGCGGAACGCAGGTGACGACCAGGTGACGGCGTGAACCCCATTGGTGATGGCGCGCACCGGATAATCCGGGAACATGCCGCGCGAAATCTCCCCGTGGTGCATGGCGACGCCGTTGATGTAGTGCGAGAAGCGCAGCGCCAGGTAGGTCATGTTGAGCGTGCCGTCGTGATAGCCCTCGGCCGCTTCAATCGCGTTGACACACTTCTCGCCCAGCACCTGCCGGGCGAGCTCTTTGGAGAACTGATCGTGACCGGCCGGGACGGGCGTGTGGGTGGTAAAAACGCAGCTTCGCCGCACGGTCAGAATGTCATCGGCGGTGACCGCCGTTCTGCCGGCGAGCCGCATTTGCCGCTCTAGCAGGCACAGGCCCAGCAGCGCCGAATGCCCTTCATTCATGTGGTAAATTCTCAACGCCCGATGCCCGAGCGCGTCCAGGATTCCCAGGCCACCTTGGCTGAGGACAGCTTCCTGGCAAAGACGATAACGCGTATCGCCGCCGTACAGCGCATCGGTCAAGCTGCGGGCGTAGGCATCGTTCTCAGCCAGATCCGTATCGAGGAAATAAATCGGGATCCCGTGCCCGGAAATGCCGCGAACTACATAGCGCCATGCCCGCATGCGAACCGGCCGGTCTTCCAATGTGATTTGTGCGGTAGCGCCAAGCAGCTGCAACTTATCGGCGGGATTCCAACTCTCGGGGCTCTCGGACTGATGGCCGCTAGCGTCCAAAGTCTGGCGGAAGTAGCCCTTGCGATACAACAGCGTGACCGCGGCCATGGGCACTTCGCGATCCGCCGCCGAGCGCAGCATGTCGCCAGCGAGAATCCCGAGACCACCGCTATAGGTGGGCATCGCCGGATCGACGGCGATTTCCATCGAGAAGTACGCAATCTCCGGCTCGGTCATGCCGCCACTGGCCAACGCTGCACGTGCTTCCGGATGGCCTTGTATGTTTCAACCACCTCTTTACAAGAAATGCCTTCATGACCGGCATGCTCGCAGGCACGCAGCACCACCTCGTCGATCGATAAGACGCCCTGCAACGCGCCTTCGCGGTCCACCACCGGCAGGCGCCGGATCTTCTGCGCGCGCATAGATTTCAGAACGCAATTGACGTTGTCGTCCGGCGTGCATACGTAAAGCGCCGGAAACGTGCGGTCGGTCGGAAGCATCACGTCCCTGACCAACACCTCGGAAGGCTTCTGATCTCGCTTTCCCAGCGCGACGCAGATATCCCGATCCGTAATCACGCCAATCACATTGCCGCCCTCGCCGACCACGGGCAGGAACCCGCAGTTGAATTTCCGCATGATCTCGACGGCCCCGGCGAGGCTGGTGTCCAGGCCGCAGAAGGCCGTTTCCCTCGTCATGACTTCCCGAACTTTCATGTCAGCCTCCTTTCCTTGGGACACGTAGGACCTCTACTTATACAGACGCAACAGATCTGCCAAATTGCAGAAGGACTGATTTAGAAGACGGCGGCCCTCCGGAACATCCCCGGCTGCTCCAAGGCGCTCAGCAAATCTGCGTGAAAACACGCCAAAGATGCCCAAAGTAACCGTTAACTCCGATTAGTGCGGTATGGTCCAGCGCGTGCATCCTGAAATGGTGCATTCGTGCCTGCTGCGGAAGGAGGTGCGAGTTGAAACCGCTTCTCATCCTGACCGGGCTCATCCTGAGCCTGACCGGCTGCGCCGAGAGAATTCCTGTGGAGACTCCTCGCGTGGAAACGCCTCGCGTGCCCGGAAGCTATCCCCAGATCATTCATCTTGCGGCGCACCCCATGATCATCCATCGCGGCCAATCTGTAACTCTGCGGTGGGAAGCGCGAAACACCACCGAAGTCACGCTGGAGCAGGCCGTCGATCCGAACGCGGACATTCGCGCGGAATTTAAGTCGCTCGGAACATTCCCTGCCAGCGGTACGCTGGAGGTTCGCCCCAACGATAGCATTACCTATGTGGTGAACTGCGGTAACGAGCTCATCGGATGCTCGTCGGCATCCGTTCACATTATTGTGAAATGAAGTGACCGCGAGACCGCCAGCTATTGGCCGGCGGTCCCGTTTGATATGCGATCAGCGATGATGTCCTCCGCCTGAAGGAGCCGAACGCGGCGCGGACATACGTGGCGGCGCGACCGTGCGGGGAACCCCGGGAGACTGCCCGCGATTCTGGAATTCACCCTGCCGCGATTGACCTAGCGAACGCGACTGGCGTTGCTGCTCCAGCCCTGGATTCGAAGGAGTCCTGGTCCACTGGCCGGATCGATTCTGTTGATACCAGCCGTCGTTGCGATGCTGGTAGACTTGCCCGTCACGGCCGGCATAAACGTCGCCGGGCGCACGCGCTCCAATCGAAGGTCTCCCGGCCGTGGTCCTCGCGGCTTGCGCGCGCGACATCACCGCACCCGCAGGCCAGCGGTTGTAGACATTCACGTTGTTGTGAATCCACTCGCGGTCACCCGGATGCCAGTGCGTGTTCCAATGTTCGCTATAGACGCGGCCCACGTACCAGGGATGGTGAAACCACCAGTAGCCGCCCACCGGTCTCCAGAACCATCCACCGCCCCAGTAGCTGAACTGGAAGCCGAAGCCCCAGGTCCAGGGCCATCCGAACCACCAGTCTCCATACCAGCCCGGATACCACCAGCCGGTCCCAAACACCACCGCGCCGTCATCGACGAACGCTCCGAGATAACCCGGCGTGTAACCGTAGTACACGTAATCCGGCGAGCAACCATAGGTGTAGACGTAGCGCAGATGGTACAACGGCGAAGTGGGAGGAATGGTGTAGATTTCCGGAGGAATGTTCTCGGCCAGCTCCCACGGTCCCAGCGGCGAATCGGAATCGAACCAGACTGCGTCGCGGCAGGCCCAGTAGTGGTCCTGCGTGTAAATCACTTCCGTAGAGCTGTTGACGGCATATTCCATGGACGTGCCGGGAATGGGCTGGAACTTGGGCTCGCCGTCGTAGCGCACATTGAGCTTGGCCTGATCGCGCCGCACTGCCGCGGTTTGCGGAATCTGATTCGCGATCACAGCCTCGCGCGCCCGCTCGGTGTTGGGAACCGAAGCCAGAACATAGCCTTTGGTGCTTCCTGGCGGAATCTTCGCGAAGTCCGCCGGAAGCGCGGATCCAGGCAGAAAATTCCAACTGCCCTGCAACGATTTCGCCTGGAACCAGCGGCCGGCCAGCAGCACGTAATAGTTCTGGCTCTTGACGTCCATGAAAATGTCGCGATCCGTATTGGTCACGTACACCAACTGTGTTCCGGAGATCGGCGAAAATTGCGGATCGCCTAGGGTCACGATCAATTCCGCGGGCGTCGTGCTGACATACACCACCGCTGGCGGCATTTGAGCCTGGTCCTGCGGATGGGTATGCGGATCTTTCTCCTCGCCTTCCAGCGCGATGGTTTTCGCTTGCTCGAGATCCGAGGGAGGCGCCGTCGCGACCGCCCAGGGTCCGGTGAGCGAAGCAGCCGTCATCCACCACTGGACGCCATCCAAATAGAAGCGATTGTGTTGCGGATCGAAAAGCAACAGTGCCGGCGTGTTGATGACGCGTGTATACGCCGTCGTTGCAACCGTCCGGAAGACCGGTTCGCCATCAATCAGAATCAGAACCGCAGGGACGCGGCTGTAAATGATTTTGGGCGGTTGATTGTTTAGCTGGACCGACTCGGTGCTGCTCTGAGCCTGTGTGATCGCAAGATCGGCCAGCAGGCGATCGAGTGAAATCGTGCGGGGCCGTCCGGCAGGCTCTGCCGGATGGCGTCGGCCAATTCCGACTGCCGCGGTTGAGCCGCCGGGAACGTCGCGCCGGTGACCTTCAAGTCATCCAGCAGAACGGTGCGCGTTTCATTATCGACGCTGGTCTGAGCCGACAGCGAAACGATGCCATAGATCGGCACCGGTTGTCCAGGCCGCGTGACCGAGACCGCGGATCGAGCCAGCAAGCGATTATCTTTCCAACTGTCCACTTGCGGCTGATACACGACGAAATGCGCGTTGGCGTGGTCGAACTCGCGCGGCCAAGGGTCGCCGGAGGACGGCTGGGCCGCTACCGTCCAGGCCATAGCCAGAAAAATCGAGGGGGAAAAATTGAACCTTCCTCATAGCAATGCTCCTTCTTGAGGGAAGAAGGGTCACCGGAGGAAGGCGCAAGCCGTTAACCAAATTGAAGTTCTTCATCGCTCCGCCAACAAGATAGCGCGGGTCTGTCGTGTTGTGCCAAAACCAGCGCGGCTTCAGCCAAGTTAGGTGCGTTAATTCGCGCACGGACGATGCTGCCAGATCCTCAACGCGCCTCCGCAGCGCCAGTAAGAGGCTGGCGTCTGATTGGTCTGGAGATTGCACGCTTTGATTGGTGTGAGGTGAACCATGACACAGGACACCCATATCCGAGATGATGTACAGCGCGAATTGTTCTACACACCCGGCTTGAACGCGGCGCGCATCGGCGTTTCGGTAGAGAACGGCGTGGTGACGCTAAGCGGCAGCGTGGACAACTACGAGCAAAAGCTGGCGGCGTTGCGTGCGGCCGAGCGGACCTCGCAGGTGCGTGCGGTAGCTTGCGAGCTGCAGGTCCGGCTGCCCGGTCCGCATGTCCTCACCGATACAGGCTTGGCACAGGCCGCGGCGAACGTGCTGGCGTGGAACAGCGCAGTTTCGCCGGATCGCATTCGCGTGCGCGTCGAAAATGCCTGGATCACGCTGGAAGGAACCGTGGATTGGCAGTATCAAAAAGACGCTGCCGCTCGCGCGGTGGCCGAACTGACCGGAGTGAAGGGCGTGGACAATCTGATCGGCGTGAACCCGTCGCTGGACGCCGAAGGAGTGAAGGAGCACATCGAATCCGCGTTGCGGCGCAGTCCGACCATCGAGGATCGGAATATTCTGGTGGAAGTGAACAACGACAAAGTTGTGCTGCACGGCGAGGTTCGCTCCCCAGGCGAGCGCGAGGAAGCGGAGAAAACCGCGTGGTCCGCGCCGGGGGTGACGGATGTAGCGAATCACATTCTGGTAGCGGAAGCAGTTTCGCCGGGGCGCTAGACTGGCTGCGTGCCGGGTGCCCATCCGTTGGAATTAAGCGAGCAACGAAGTAGGTTGCTATCAGGCGGAGGTTTCCCAACCGGGCTGTGAGATTCCGTCTATCGGTTTTGATCATCGCGCTTTTTACGGGCGCGTTGACTGCCTGCGCTCAAGCAATTCGGCCAGATTCCTTCACTCACGCCTTGTATACGTCCCAAGGCCCGCGCCATGAATTGAAGGTTTTTCCGCTCGTCGGAGATGCGTTCAGTATTCCGCTGCCCCTTGCCCTCGGCAGCTTGTCGTTTAGCCCTGATGGAAAAGCATTGTACGGCGATCGCCTATTCAATGCGACGATGCTGCTACAGCAAGATCCATCAAAAAACGGCGGTCTCTTCAAGGTTGAATTCGACCCAATCCGAGTATCTCTTTTAGCCGGCTCGGGCGAGTGTTTCCGGTTTACAGTCTGGCGGTCTCCGCACCTAAGGACAAGTTAATCGCCCTCGGATTTGAGCCTGGCGGCAAGAAGGCCATGTGTGGCTTGCTCGAACTCAACCTTAAAACTGGGCAATTAAGAACTATTCTCGACAGCTTTGCTCGGATGGCAGATCCAACCATATATACCGCGAATCTTAGTCTGTCGCCTGACGCCCTACGAGCCACCGCTTCCTACAACAACCGGGTTGAGATCATCGACCTTACAAGCGGAGCTAGCAGGCTTCTCGAAGCTGGAATTGAATCGGCATCGTGGTCGCCGGATGGTAGGTGGCTTGCCGTCAACAAGGGCGCGACGACGATCTTATTGGACTCGTCAACTTTGAAGCAGCGGCGGGTACTCGGTACTACGCTTCTGAAATGGTCCCCCGATTCTCGTTATCTTTTAAACAGAAAATCAAAGCTGATGTGTGGTCTAAGCGAGTTCGGGATGCTGGAAGTCGTCGATGTCCAAACGGGCGAGAGAACTGAAGTTGGCAGCTCAAAATGTCTGGTCGATCGAGATACGCTAGGGTGGCTGAGCGTCGCGATGGTGAACTATCTGCGGCGGTGACAGAGGGCCTCCCTGAACAGCTCCCGGCACCGAAGCCCAGCTGCTCACCACGCTCGCAGCCGAGGGCAGGCAGGAGCTATGATCGAAGATATGGCGGAGGTCCACATGAGCGAAGCCGAGGTGGCCAAGAACTTCGCCGCCGCTCTGGAGAAGGTGCGGCAAGGCCTGGAGGTTGTAGTGGAACATGACCATCAAGCTGTCGCCGTGCTGCGCCCAGCGATTCCACCGCGCCGCAAGATCTCGGAAGTGTTGGCGCGGATGCCCAAGAAGTCAACCGCGACGATGGATGCCGGCTTTGCGCGCGACATCGAAGCCGCGATTGAAGGCCATCGCGAACCGCTGGAACCGCCGGCGTGGGATTGATCCTGGATTCCTCGGTTGTAATTGCAGCCGAGCGGCTGGGGCAGACCGCATACCAAATGCTGGAAGCGATCAGCCAGCAGAAGCGAGATCCGGAAATCGCGATCTCGGTTGTCACCGTCTTGGAGTTAGCGCACGGAATCGCTCGCGCCGATACGCCGCACCGCCGCGCTGGACGGCAACAGTTTCTAGACGATCTATTGGCCGGCATGCCGGTTCATCCTGTAACAGTAACGATCGCTCTCCGCGCCGGACAAGCCGACGGGCTGATGCAGGCAGCGGGCAAGCGCATGGCGCTAGCAGATCTTTGATCGGATCGGCCGCGCTGGAGCTCGGCTACTCAGTCGCGACCGCCAACGCACGGCACTTTGCGATGCTTCCCGACCTGCTGATCGAGCAGCTCTGAAGAAACGAGGCGCTCCCCGTGCAACTGACCTGCTCCTAGAAAACCCTACCAGCGATAATTGAGAAGTTCGCGTTTCGCCGGGCGGCTAGTTTCGCTGTGCGCCGGATTCCTGCGCCGTGGCGTAGAAGCCGAACAGGTGCGATCCGTCGCTTCGGCCCCAGCGGACCATGTTCCACTTGGCGCGCAGGTAGCGGACGCGCGGATGCGCGGACAGATTGAGAAAGGTCGAGTAAATTCCGCAATAAGCCTTGGGCGGGAACGACGCGAGCGGTCTATCGCCCCAGTCGTTCCCGTCCACGGAACCCCAGATCGAGAGCGTGAGCCTCTCGTTCTCGATCACGTGGTTGATGCCCATGCTGATGACGAGCAGGTTAGCGTGGTCGAGTCCGAGATCGACCGTCGGGCCTGTGCCGTCGGCGCGCTCCAGGCAGGGTGAAAGGAGGCGATAGGTGGTCCGCTCCAAGGCGGCGGACTCGTCACGTGGCGTGAGCGCGGGTGCAAGCATGGTTGTTTGCGGATTTTTCTGCACTTCCGATACCGTTTGGAATCAGATACTTTCTAAAGACTTTAGCGGACAGCCGGAGGGTGTGAATCGGGTGATCTCACCCATCCGGCGCTGGATCATCTGGCCCAAGAAGCCACGCGATCCCGGGCATCGCACTCTGGCTTACTGTGTTTTGACGGTCTGGAGCGGTGCGGTTTCCCAGTTGCATTGTCGTGAGTTGGGGCCTTTGCGACTTGATCTGATCCGCGGGCTTATGGTTGGCGTCGCGCTTGTTTCCGCGGCTGTCGCGCAACCATCGCCGCAAGTCGCACTCCAGTCCATGGCCGCTTCCGGCAACTTAGCCGAACTGCGTTGGCCCGATTTCTCGCCACTCAAAACCCACCTGACGAACTTCTATGGATCTTCCGGCTACGCGTTGGCCTGGACTCGCGATGGTGCGGCAACCGCGCAGGCCGAGGCGCTGATCTTGATCCTTCAGCATGCCGAGACCAGGGGCCTCGAGCCGGAAGATTACGACGCTTCTCGCTGGACGGCGCGGCTGGCACGGTTGCGTCCGGCGGTCGCGAAACCGAGCGAGCGCGATCTGGACACATTCGATCTGGCGCTGACTGTTTCCGGCATGCGCTTCATCTCCGATCTGCGAATCGGGCGAGTGAATCCGAAGGTGTTCTGTTTCGGGCTGGACACCGACCAGAAGAAATGCGACCTGGCGGATATCTTGCGCCGGCTGACAACAACCAGCGACGTGCCTTTATTCGTCGCCGGACTCGAGCCGCCTTTTCCCGGCTACCGGCATCTCGAGCAGGCGCTGCAGACGTATCTGAAGCTCGCGCGCGAAGACGATGGAGAGGCGTTTCCACAGACGAAAAAGCCAGTCGAGCCGGGCACGGCTTATGCGGGCGTCCCAAGACTGGAGCGGCTGTTACGACTGCTAGGCGATCTCCCAGCGAGCGCGGCGGTTTCCGCCAGTTCCGGGATGTATCAAGGAGCGCTGGTGGACGCGGTGAAACATTTCCAGTCGCGCCATGGCTTGGAACCGGATGGACGCATCGGGAAAGGCACTTTGCAGGAGTTGAACACACCCTTGAGCCATCGCGTCCGGCAGATCGAGCTGACTCTAGAGCGCTGGCGCTGGGCGCCGTCGAGCTTCAGCCGCCCGCCCATCGTGGTGAACATCCCCGAGTTTCGTTTGCGCGCCTTGAACGACCGCTACGAATCCGAGTTGGAGATGAAAGTAGTGGTCGGAGGAGCCTATCGTCATCAGACGCCGGTCTTCGCCAATGACATGACGCACGTGATTTTCCGGCCCTACTGGAACGTTCCTTTAAGTATCCAAAGGGCGGAGCTGGTTCCTAAAATCGCCCAGGACTCCACCTATCTGGCCGAGAATGAGTACGAAATCGTGAACGCCCGCGGCAACGTGCTGGCGGGTGCGGTCACGGCTGAAGTGCTGGCCCAACTGCGTTCCGGAAAGCTCGCTGTCCGTCAAAGACCTGGCGCGAAGAACGCCCTGGGATACGTCAAATTCATGTTCCCGAACGAGTACAACGTGTACCTGCACGGCACGCCGGCGAAGGCCCTGTTTTCCAGGTCGCGGCGCGATTTCAGCCACGGTTGCATTCGCGTGGAGAAGCCGGACGAATTAGCGGCCTGGGTGCTGCGGGGCTTGCCGGAATGGACGCCGGATCGCATCCGCGAAGCCGAAAGCGGGACGCGAACGCTCCAAGTAAATCTGAAGCAATCCATTCCCGTGCTGATCGTCTATGGCACGGCAGTGGCGAACGAGGAAGGCGAAGTTTCTTTCTTCGATGACATCTACGGCCACGATGCGTCGCTCGATGCAGTGCTCGCGCACGGCTATCCTTACTCAGGCTGGCAGCCGCCTTTGAACGCTTGTCCGCGGCCCCGGAAGGTCTGGTAGCGTTGCGGGCTGATTACCAGCGGCGGATACGGCCGAGATCGACATGCACGAAATCGGACTTGGCGTAGTAGCCGACGCCGCCCCGGTGCAGCGTGAGGGCCGCATCGCGCAGCGCGGAAGTCTTGGTCCCGGGGAGCCGGATATCGATGGCCTCGGCCTGCATGTGCAGGCTGTTTTTGGCGACACCGCTGGTATGAATGCGCAGAAACTCATTGCTCCAGGGTGTCCGATAGCCGCAGATGACGTGGATTTCGGCCAGCGGACGGCCGACCGAGGTTTCCAGATCGCTCAGCAGATCAAGCAGGTGAGGATCATAGTGATGCACATCGCCGGTACGATGGTCGCGCAGAAACTGGTCCACGCGCGAGAGAGCATCGGCCAGGTAGTCCGCGCCGCGGCGATAGACGATATCCAGGTGTTCGCCGGTATGCGTGTGATACAGGCGCAGACGCCCTTCCTGCGGCGCCAAAGGCGCGGCAAAACCGGTAGATGCAATCAGTAGGGGGAAAAGTAACAACCAGGAACGCACTTACTCATGATAACGTATGGGCGTAGTTTGACGTGGCATTCGAGTTGCTCTTCCGGTTCGCTTAGGAGACCCAATGCGAGTTCTTGCCACCACGGATGGCTCCAAGGAAGCGACCGCAGCCTTACGCGCCGCGAGCCGCTTGCTTACGAAGGCGGATCGCCAGTTCGATGTGTTGTACGTAGCTCCCCAAGCGCGTGTGCCGAAGTCCAGCGCGATCGCCCAGCATGCCTTCCAGCATCGCGCCGCGGCTGAGGCCAGGCGCATTTTGGACGGCGCCAAACAGGCGCTGGCGGAGGAAGGCGTGGATGCGTTGACGCTCTCGGAGACCGGATCGCCGGCCGGCGTCATCATGACGGAAGCCGACGACTACGACGTCACCGTGATCGGCGCCAAGGGGCGCGACGCCAAGGAGCGCGACATGCGAACCAATATAGGGCTGGGGCCGGTGGCGAGCCGGGTTGTGGAGCACGCCAACGGCTGCGTCCTGGTTGGACGCGAACCGCCGCAAGACCGCCAGGCACGGATCCTGGTGCCGGTAGATGGATCGGCTGGCTCCAAACACGCGCTGGATGCCTTGAACGAGTTCTTCGATCTCGAATCGGCCGAGATCACATTGCTGCATGTGCTCGAAACGCTCTGGCTGCCGGAAAGCCGGGAAGAAGAGTCGCTGGGCGACGGCGATATCGATTTCGCGCAAGGGGCGCAAGTGCTGGCTGAGATGAGACGAGAGGCCGAGCAACTGCTGGCCGACGCGCAGGCTCGCATGGCCGAACATCACCCTGGCGTCACCACCAACATTCGGGAAGGCGTTCCCGCCAACGAGATTTTGAGCGAGGCCGATCAGGGCGATTACGATCTAGTGGTGCTCGGCGCCAACGAAGCCAACGACATGAAACACAGCGTGCTGGGCAGCGTGTCGAGCAAAGTTGCCTGGAACGCGCCTTGTTCGGTTTTGGTGGTGCGGGTCCCGGAATAACAGCGTTGCCATCCAGCATCTTCGCGTTACGATAGCTAAATGGTTGACGTACCCCCGGGCGGGCAGACGAAGTCCATCAACGGTATCGAGCTGTATTTCGAGATGTATGGTGAAGGCGAGCCGCTGCTTCTTTTGCACGGCTTCATGGGATCGGGCGCCGATTGGGGGCAGGTGTTCCAGAGCGCGCCGGAGGGTTATCGATCCATCTTCCCCGACATGCGCGGGCATGGGCGATCCACAAATCCGCTGGGGATTTTCACTTTTCAGCAGTCGGCGCGCGACATACTGGCGCTGCTGGATGCGCTAAAAATCGGACAGTGCAAAGCCATCGGAGTGAGCGGCGGAGCGCAGACGCTGCTGCACATTGCCACCGAGCAGCCCAGCCGAATCGAAGCCATGGTGCTGGTGAGTGGCGGGCATTATTTTCCCAAAGAAGCGCGCGCGTTCATGCGCCAGTTTTCGCTGGAGAGCCTGCCTGCCTCCGAACAGCAGGCCATGCGCCAGCGCCACAAGCATGGCGAAGAGCAGGTACAAGGCTTGCTGAAATTGGCCAAGGGGTTTCAATCCAGCTACGATGACATGACCTTCACGCCGCCGTACCTGGGCACCATTACGGCGCGCACGCTGCTGGTGTTCGGCGATCGCGATCCGTTGTATCCGGTGCACATTCCGGTGGAGATGCACACCTCCATTCCGAAGTCGCGGCTGTGGATCGTGCCGAACGGCGGGCATGGTCCGATCTTCGGCGATGCGCGCGAGCGCTTTGTTGAGACGGCGCTGGCGTTCTTGCGCGGCTCCATGGCTTAGCTGGCGCGAGCCAGCGGCTGGGGTGCAGTAGCAGGACGGTGGTATTCCGCCGGCTTGGCTGCGAGGCTTATCAGATTCCGTCCCAGAATGGCCGATGCCGACAGAACGCCGCCCATTAGCGCGCCCGTGACGCCGAAGCTGGCCGCATCGGAACCGGTCAGGAACAGATTTCGGATTCCAGTTCTGGGCTGCAGCTCGCGCGTTTGGAACCGGGCTGGGGTCGCGCTCAATCCGTAGATCTCGCCGTGCTCGTAGTTGGCAAAGTGGCGCGTCGAAAGCGGGCTCGACAGCTCGCAGTGCTCGATCCGGCCGCGGATTCCGGGCAGGTGTCGTTCGAGTTGATCGAGCATCCGCTGGGTGAAGCGCTGCTTGAGCGCATCGTAATCGGAACCGCGCTGCTTCCAGCGGAGGTCTTGCCAGCGAGCGAACCAATGGTAGGGCGCCAGCGTGACGGCTTCGATGGTCGCGCGGCCTGGATGGCGGCGGGCAAAATCGGGATCTTTCTCGGACGGAAAAGAAACAAAGAGAACTGGAAGTTCCGCTTCGGGGTTTTCGTGGAAGCGCCGGACGTTTCCGTCGTGGTCGTTGCTGGGATAGATCCATAGATTTGTGGCGCCGAGCGGCGGGTCACCGGGGCGCTGGCTCAATCCCAGGTACAGGCAGAGATGCGCGGAGGATGCCGGAATCGCCTCGAGTTTTTCCATCATTCCGCGACGAACCGCGGGCGCTGGCTGGAGCAGACGGGAAAAGGTGTTGTGCGCGCCGGCGTCGCTGATCACGATGTCGGCCCGAATTTCGCGGCTGTCCGCCATGCGCACTCCGCAGGCTCGGTTGGAGGCGTCGAGCAAGATCTCCGCGACTTCTGCAGAGACCAGGATCTTGCCTCCGGCGCGTTCGATAACCGGCGCGATGGCGCTGGCGATGCTGGCGGCTCCGCCCACCGGGTAGCTCGCTCCGTCGAGATAGTGCGCGGCGATCAGGGCATGGATCCCGAAACTGCTTTGTGAAGGCGGCAAGCCGTAGTCGCCCCATTGGCCGGTCAGAACGGCGATGAGCTCCGGATTGTCCGTGAGCTCGGCGAGCACGTCGGCGGTGGTGCGGCTGGCGTGTTTCAGGAAACCCGACCGCAGCATTCGCCCGGCTATTCGCGCCGCAAACGCGGGAATGGCCTTCTCGGCGAAGAACGCGCGTGCCGCGCGCGATGCCTCCGCGACCCGATCGAGATAGCCATCGATGGCGCGTGCCTCGGCTGGAAAATACTGCTTCATCCGGTCCGCGAAGCGTTGGCGTCCACTGACGAAGTCATAGGAACGATCGCCGATCAGGATGCGGTCGTAGACGTCCGGCATCGGACTCCATTCGAGACGGCCCTCGCTGATGTGGTCAAAGATGCGGCGGACGGGCGAGGCCGGGTCGTGGACTTCGCCGATGTAATGCACTCCGACATCCCATTCGTAGCCGGGGCGATGGAAGACGTGCGTGAAGCCGCCGGCGGCGTAGTGGCGTTCCAGCACCAGCACTCGCTTGCCGGCGTGTTTGGCCAAAAGAGCGGCGGCGGAGAGCCCGCCGATACCGGAGCCGATGACGATGGCGTCAAAGCGGTCGGAGGCGGGAGGATGCTGGTGGTAGGAATCGAATGTTGACATCAGCAACATTATAGACGAAAGAAGTTGCTCCTGTCAACATCGATCTGGTATCAATGGTATATATGGCTACCAAGCGGCCACGAGCGCGCCGTTATCATCACGGCAACCTCAAGGAAACATTAATTGAATCGACGCTGCGTTTGATTCGCGAGGTAGGGCCGTCGGCGTTCACATTGCGCGAGGTGGCGCGGCGCGCAGGAGTTTCGCACAACGCGCCTTACCGGCACTTCCACGACCGGAACGATCTGCTGGCGGCGGTCGCGGCGGAGGGCTTTGACAGGCTGACTGAATCGATGAACCAGGCCGCCACTCCCGGGCGAACGGCACTGGAGCGGTTGCGCCTGGCCGGGCGCGGATACGTTGCATTCGCGCTGCATTGGCCCGAGCACTTCGCAGTGATGTTCGATTTTCCTCTCCCGCATGGAGAATATCCGGCGCTGGCGGCGGCCGGGGAGCGGGCGTTTGAAGTACTGATCGATCTGGTCCGCTCCTGCCAGGCGGCCGGCGCGACCCGGGAAGGCGATGCCCAGCAATACGCGCTGCTGGCTTGGTCGCTGGTGCATGGGATCGCGAAGCTGGCGATCGGCGGACAGTTTCCGCACGCTTCCCAAAAAGCCGCGCTGGAGTTCTGCGATTTCGCGACGGCCTCGTTGACCGCTGGAATCGCCGGGCGCAACGCGGGCTCAGTTTCGTAGGGCTGCCATATACGGTACCATATATGGCAAATGGTAAAAACCACGGTCTACCTGGACACGGATGTCGCGCTTTCGCTGCGCCGGATGGCGGAATCGGAAGGCCGCAGCCAGGCGGAGCTGATTCGCGACGCTCTGGAAACGTACACTCGAAGGGCCAAGCGGCCCAAACTGCCGGGTGTCGGGGAATTCCGCAGCGGTTATACGGACACCTCCGAGCGGGCGCGGGAAATCCTGCGCGAGGCCGCTAAGAAGGGGCGATGGCGCTGATCGCGGATTGCGGCGCCATCTATGCGCTCTATGATGCGCGAGACCGGCACCACGCCGCGGTAACGGACGTGATCGACAAGGAACGCGAGACAATCATCGTGCCCATGGCGCTCTTGGCGGAGATCGACTACCTGCTTCGGGTGCGGTTGGGCAGCCGAGCTGTGTCCCGATTTCTGGAAGGCATCAGCGTGGGTGGGTATGTGTTGGAGCCATTCACGACTGAGGACGTCATCAGATGCCAGCGGTTGCTTGAGACTTACGCGGATCTCGATCTGGGTCTGGCCGACGCCTCGGTGATTGCTACCGCCGAGCGGCTGAATTCCCGCCGCATCCTGACGGTGGAGGAGCGGCACTTCCGGGCGGTTCGCGGCGCAGGCGGGAAGGCGTTCACGTTGCTTCCGGCCGACGCCTAGAATGGGATGCATGCGCGGCGCTTTGCTGATTTGGTGTCTGCATTGTTTCCTCACTCTCTGCTCAGACTGCCAAGCCCGGCGATCGCTGGGCGCCGCTGGCGTTTCTGATCGGCGAATGGACCGGAGAAGGCGGCGGCGGACCCGGCCAAGGCAGCGGCGGCTTTTCGTTCCTCCCGGATCAGGACGGAACTGTTCTGGTGCGCAAGAATCGAGCGGATTATCCGGCTTCCAAGGATCGGCCCGCGTTCTCGCATACCGATCTGATGATCGTTTATCATGGAAGACGCGAAACTTCGGGCGATTTACTTCGATTCCGAGGATCACGTGATCCATTACGATGTTGTGGCGTCGGGCGACGGTAAGACCGTTCAGTTCTTGAGCAAGGACTATCGGCTGACTTATATCAAGACAGGGGCGGAGACGGTGGGGATCAGGTTTGAGATTGCTTCGCCAGATCGGGGCGGTGGGTTTGAGACCTATATCGAAGCTTCGGCGCGGCGGAAACATGACCGTTCGGCGTCCCCATGAGTGGGGGACGCGGCTCGCATGAGTGCGTGCGCCACAAGCGGCCATCACCCAAAATAAAAAGTCAGTCCATCAGTAACTCAGAAGGCGCTCGGTTTCGGCTACCAGGTTTTCGACCTGCGGCAGGATTTCGTATTCGAGCTGCGGGTTGTAGCCGACCCAGGTGTCCAGCGCGGCCACGCGGCCGACCGGCGCGTCCAGATGTTCGAAAAGTTCGTTGGCGATGCGCGCGGCCAATTCCGCGCCATAGCCCCACGACAGGCAGTCTTCGTGGGCGATCAGGACGCGGTTGGTTTTTTCGACCGAAGTCCGAATCGCGTTCCAATCGTAGGGGGACAGAGTGCGGAGATCGATCACTTCGATGCTTCGATCCGGGAAGCGCTGCTCGATTTGCAAGGCGGCCTGCAGCGATTTCTGCACTAGCGCGCCATAGGTGACGATGGTCAGGCTCTGGCCGCTCTTGACGACCTTGGCGCGTCCGAACGGGATGGTGTAATCCGGGCCGGGATGCTGCGATCGGTTGTAGGGCTCGCGATAGAGGCGCTTGTGCTCCAGGAACAGGACGGGATCGTCGGCGCGGATGGCGGTGCGCAGCAATCCGCACGCGTCGAGCGAGTTGGACGGCATGACCACGCGCAGTCCGGGAATGTGGGTAAAGATCACTTCGCCGCACTGGCTGTGATAAATCGCGCCGCCGTTCAGGTAACCGCCGATGGCGACGCGCACCACAACCGGGGCGCTGAATCCGTTGTTGGAGCGCCAGCGCAAAGTGGCCAGCTCGTCGCGAATTTGCATCATGGCCGGCCAGATATAGTCGAAGAACTGAATCTCGGGGATGGGCTTGAGGCCGCGGGTGGCCAGGCCGATGGCGCGTCCGACGATGGACGCCTCAGCCAGCGGGCTATTGAAGGCGCGCTCGGAGCCAAATTTGATCTGCAGTCCGGCGGTGGCTTTGAAGACGCCGCCCTTGCCCTTCACCTCGGCTAGGTTCGCTTCGCGGCTGCAATCGGCGACGTCTTCGCCGAACACGAGTATGCGCGAGTCGCGCTGCATTTCTTCGTGCAGGGTGAGGTTGATTTCGTCCACCATGGTGCGCGGATCGCCGCTGAAGCGCGGCTCGGTTTCGAACTGGGCTGAAGTCGGGTCGATTGTTTCGGAATACAAATGACGCAGCGCCGATCCTTTGGGCGGCGGGTCGGCTTTGAGGGCGCGCTCGGTGGCTTGCTGGATTTCCTGGTCGGCCTCATGCACGATCACTCGCAGAGCCTCGCGGTCGAGAATGCCTTCCGAAACCAGCCATTCCGGAAACTTGAGGACGGGATCGCGGGCTTCTTCGGCTTCGCGCTCGGACTTGGTCTTATAGAGCTTTTCGTCGTCCGAGAGCGAGTGGGAATAAGGGCGCGTGACGGTGGCGTGCACCAATGCGGGACCCTTGCGCTCGCGGGCATACGCGGCAGCTTCCCAGATGGCCTGGTAGGAGGCCATAAAATCGGTGCCGTCGGTTTCGATGCGCAGCAAGATTGGGAAAGCCGGCCAGCAGTCGCGCGACATTTCCGCCGGCGGTTTGGCATTCCACCGGAACCGAGATGGCGTAGCCGTTGTCCTCGATCAAGAAGACGACGGGGAGGTTTTCCAGGCACGCGGCGTTGAGAGCCTCCCAGAATTCGCCTTCGCTGGTGGCGCCTTCGCCGCTGCACATGAGCGTCACTTCGTCGGAATCGGGCGCGAGGTAGCGGCCGGCTTGCGCGCAGCCGACGGCCTGGACGTAGTGCGTTCCGGTGGGGGAGGAAGCCGAGACGATGTGGAGCTCGGGGAAACCCCAGTGCGAAGGCATCTGGCGGCCGCCGGAGGAGGGATCGTCGGCGGCTCCGACGGATGCGAGCAGCATCTCTTCGGCGGTGGCGCCCAAAGTGAGGGCGAGCGCGCGGTCGCGATAGTACAGGTAAAACCAGTCGTGCGCGGGGCGGAAAATCAAGCCGGCGGCGGCCTGCACGGCCTCATGGCCCGCGCCGCTGATCTGGAAAAAAATCCGGTTCTGGCGCTTCAGCAGAATTTCGCGGTCATCGAGCCGGCGTGCCGTGTACATGGCGCGATAGGCTCTGAGCAGGTCTTCTCGCGAGGGCAGGACAGACATCGAGGTTTCGATGCCGGTTGGCGTGGCCATCAGTTGATAACTTTCCTGACCTCAGTTTATCAGCAGGCTGGTGGAATGGACAGGCATTGACAGGACGCTGGTGGGCAGAATTGGGAAGGCCGGGAGGTGATCGCGGTGAACGGAGCGGCACACCCACGAAGACGCACCTCACATTGTTTGGAGGGCCGTCCGCACATGATCGATTACGGGCGCTACAACCTCTTCCAGGGCTGTCGCCATCGGCAGCGCTGTCAGCCATAGGTCCAGTGATCGCGCGCCAACCGTAAGCTCCGCTTTGTGAAATAGACGGCCTCGTTCCCTCAGCGAGTGCCAGGTTCTGGGCGAGCACGGATATGCCAGGCAAGCGATCACTTTCGAGGTACGTGCAAGATTGGCATAGGCCAAAACCTGGAGCAAGTCGTCGCGATGCTGTTCGCGTAGCTCTCCTTCAACGTTGGACCAGGAGTGGCGCTGGAGCTCCTCCCAATGTCGCTTGTACTTCGCATCGATAATGAGCGTCAGGTTGTCCCAAACCAGCCAGATGTCCGGCACGAGCGACTTCTGGGAGCCCTGGTACGGCGGGTCCCAGTTCAGTGGGCGCACCGTTTCTCGCTTTCGTCCCACTGACACCTGTGCTCCGGTGCGTTGGGCCACGGCACGAAAAGCGGTCTCGACCCATGCCTCGAAGAACTCGTCCATTGGCATCGTCCACGGTATGCCTTCTAAGTCGCTCATTCCAGCCAATCCCCGTTCGTCGACAGTCCACTCGATGGCTTGTAGTCCTTCTGTGAACTGTGTGGTTCGCATGGGTCGCCGGAGCCAGGTGTTAAGCGAGGTGGATGAAGGGATATAGGTCGGAACCGTTTGGACGCGGCGCAGTAATTGCTGACCGAGTTCGATGAGCCTGTGAACAAAGGCGCCGTGTTCCTTCTGCGTCTCCAACGCCCTAATTTGCCGCTCTAGGCTGTACCTGACTCCGCCTTTCAGAAGTCGGTCATCTCTGAGATCTGGAAAAGAGCAGGGTACGGAGAGCCAACGAGCACTCGGGAGGCTCCTAGAAGCATATTCGGTCCAGTGAACCGTCCCGCGTGGTGCTAGGCGAGTTTCGCGTGCAATCTCGAACCTGCGATCTAGAGAATCGAGGAGTGCTTTCAGTCGCGCGAGAATCATGAACGACAACACCCAAACAGGTACTCGACGTTCGGAGCGACGAAGAAGGGGCAAACGAAGCGGCGTTGGGCTTATTCGCCATCCCATTTCGGCAAGCATGGGGCCAATTCCAGGCCAAGGGAATCGCGGCTGAATCACTAGGCCGTAATCGAGACGCGCGGAGGTTGGAGAGAACAGGGGAATTGCTCCGACTTTGCTCCCGGCTTGAATTTTTAGCTGAACGTCACCTCCGTCGTAGTCCCGCTCGATGCGGACATCAAGGAGCGCCGTCAGCGATCGGTTTTGGTTGATGAACTGCTCGGCCAGTCGGGCGGCTCTGGCGTTCGGGTCTCGAGAGCCCCACACTTGGAAGAAATTGACGGCCGACCTGGACGTGCGGGAGTGGTCTTCAATCTCCAGGCAAACCTCATTCTGCCCGGGCGGCGGGGCTAGGGGAGCTGCTATACGGGAGTATCTGCGAGGGCGTTTGCTCACAGGCTTCGCAGCCACTGAAGGTAGCTCCGGATGGGTTCCGCGAAGCCGCCCACGTAGCCCTGGGCAAGATATTCTTCCAACAGCGGAGCGAGATCAGTTCGCAGTTTTTCCCTCGCGGATTCCTCGTTCGCTTCTAAGAAATATGAATGCCCAGGGACCAGAGAGAAAGTATCGTCAGTGGCGTGCTCGACGAAGATGGACACGAGGTCTCTAAACGCCCTCTGCATGGTTAGGCAGCCATATTCTTGAACCACGCCCATCCGCGGCCAAAGAGGAACAAACCCGAAGCGCCGCCGGACAGCAACGTCGACAATCGCGATACTGCGATCCGCGCTGTTCATCGTGCCGAGGATATGTAGATTATCCGGCAGGAAGAAGGACCTGCCAAAGGGCTTTCCAAAGTCGAAGGGCAGAGTAACGCTACGCTGGTGATCCGTCCTTGGCTCTAGGAGGAAAATCGCTTCACCAAGGATCTTGCCCAGATCGGCGCGGTTGATCTCGTCGATATGCAGAAGGTAGTCGTGCGACTTGTCAGCGGCGGCGCGCGCCGCAACTTCCATCAGAGCTCCAGGAACGGGCGCGAAGCGGAAGCCCAACTCTCCCGTGGAAAGAGCTGGAGCAAGGCCCCCGATGAAGTTCTCGTAGGTGGTGTTGGGATGAAATTGGATGCTGTCACCGCGCCCTTTGTAATCCTCTCGGAGCAGATCGGTGGCCAGGCGGGTCTTGCCGGTCCCGGGTGGTCCCTCGACAATGACGTATCGCCTTCTGGTCAGTAGATCTCTGACCTGATTGCGTTCTACGCTGGGCATGAGGTGTTCGAACCAACCAGCCTGTATTGACCGATAACTCGCGTCGAAGTTAGCAAGAGGTTGGCAATTGCGCTCCTCGAAGAGCAGATCTAAGAGCGCGGTGAGTGCAGGTTCCGTACCGGCGCGGTTAACCTTTGGGCAGTAGAGCCCGTAGATCTCCTTGCCATATCGGCCGAAGACGCCCTGGTAGTCTGACCAAGCTTTCGTGACTACCTCGGGGACCGGGAGGTCCGTTCGAGTTGGATCCTGCTTTGCCCACGCTACCAGTTTCCCGCCACCGTATAGCTGATTGAGCCACGAACATATGGCCTGTGCTTTTCGAGCGTGCCCGGGGCGGCCTAAGATCGCTTCGTCCGGTGTCAGGCCTGCGGTTCCAACGACGAGTCCGATGAGGCAGGGCTGTTCCGGCGCTGGGAAGATTACAAAGGAGAGACCGCTGTAAGCACCTGAAGATGGATTTGAAGGGTGTATATAAGCCGCGAATGGGACGCCGGAATCGGGACTGATCTTCGGTGCGCGAAGGGTAACCACCTTCTCCGCTTGCTTCGGGTATCTACCGTCTGGACCACCAAACAGGGCGGCGAACGCCTTCTGGTTCCGTTCCTCCCAGGAGTCCTGAGTGGGTGAAAGGATGAGGTCGAGAAGAGGCTCAAGACTCATTTCGTTCGATCGAGATCTAGGTAGATTATACTGCTGGACCTGTGGGCATATTGACTGAGGATTTAACATTGGTGACAATTGATTCTCGAATGAACGATTTAAACGATGATGTCGGTATTACTTTATTGGAGCGAGCGCGGGTTCTGCATTTTGCTCGCGGTCGGTGTGGTAACTGTAGCAGGAGCATCGCGCGTGACTCCGTTGTTCTGCTGGTCCGTCGCAAGCTGCCCGTTAGCTTCGACGGAACTCTCGGGCCTGAGAACCTGTGGGCGATTTGCGAAGAATGCGTCGCGCAAGGTGAATGGTTTAGGCGTGTGACTCCCAATCGGATCCGAAAGATTAGGCGAGACAGAAGTGTCCATGTGCGGTTGGGTGAGACGTTGAAGGTCTTCCGCGGCGAACCGGTCCCAGGATCCATTCTCAAGTTCATTGCTGAAGAGGACGCGTGGACTAAGCGCGTTCGCGAACTGCGTTACCTGGGATGGGAGATTGCAGCCTGCTGGCCGAAGGTTGGCGCGACCCGCGTTTCACCTTTCTATCGGTTGGTGAGATCACAACCCTGGCCGGATGATCCAACCGGCTACATTCGGCGGTACGAGCGAGACCGGGCAGAGCGAAATCGCGCCAGGAAGCGCAGACCGCGCTGATTTCGCGGGCATAGACTTGGTGTTCTACTCCGACCACTATCTGTGAGCTGGGGCCATTAGTCATGATCCGTGCTCTATTAATTCGTCACCCATGGGTTGATATGATTCTGGACGGCAAGAAGACCTGGGAGATGCGGGGCTCAAGAACCTCGATCCGTGAGACCGTGGGACTGATCGCAAGCGGCTCTGGCACGGTCATCGGCGTGTGCGATGTCGTCGACTGTATCGGCCCCCTATCGCAAGGCGAATACCGCGAGAACGCAAGGAAAGCGGGCGAGCGCCCAAGCACTGCCAAGCTCGACTATCGCACCAATTTTGCATGGGTCGTGGCGAACCCGAGACACCTCAAGAAGCCTGTTCCATACAAGCACCCCAGCGGGGCGATCACTTGGGTGCGGTTGAGCGGATCGGTTGAAAAAGCGGTCCGCAGGCAGCTTTGACCCGACCTCGGAAGTTGGCAGACCCTTCAAGGCGCCACTCGCGCTATACTAAGACTTAGTCAACGTGTCGGGTCTCTGCCCGGGCCGAGGAGCAAATGCCAAAACGTACATTTCAGCCGAATAATCGTAAACGGGCCAAGACCCATGGGTTTCTGGTGCGTATGAGCACTAAAGACGGGCGGGCCGTGCTGGCGCGGCGCCGCGCCAAAGGCCGCCATAAACTCACGGTGAGCGACGAGCGAGCCGTCCGGTACGCCTGATAGTTCCGTCTTCCGGCCTGCGCAGACCGCGGGCGCTCCCTCGCCACAAGCGAATGC
Organism: Terriglobia bacterium; assembly: GCA_963768095.1. GTDB lineage: Bacteria > Acidobacteriota > Terriglobia > Bryobacterales > Bryobacteraceae > Palsa-89. The sequence continues at coordinate 1,153,934 of CAVYGT010000002.1, forward strand.
TCCACGCCGGCTGCAATTCCGGAAGCGCGATCGGATTCGGAGAACTTCTGACTTTCGCAGGGCGTATACCCAAGGGAAGCGGATTGCCGGTCAATACTTCACCGCGTTTTGCCTCAAGGTGCCGCTCAATCCAGGGCCGCGCTTCGGTTTCACCCTGCCGCGCGGTTTGGGAAAGGCGGTCGTCCGGAATCGAATGAAACGGCGTATACGGGAAATGCTTCGAGTCCGCCTTCAGGAATTCGCCCCCGAATGGGACATTGTCATCAATCCGCGGCGCTCGGCTCTCACAGCCACAACCGAGGAGCTGCGCCGCGAAGTGGACCGGCTGATTACACAATGCGCAAAATTGTAATCGCCATCCTCAAAGGTTACAAGCGCTGCATCTCGCCGCTGCTGCCATCGGCCTGCCGTTTCCATCCCACGTGTTCGGAATACATGCTGGAAGCCGTCGATAAATATGGAGCCGCGCGCGGCATCTGGATGGGTACGCGGCGGCTGTTGCGCTGCCATCCGTTTCATGAGGGAGGGTTCGATCCCGTCCGCTGAAGGACGGCGTTACCATGGCCGATCTGCCTAACACTCCCGAAGCTCCGAAGAAGGAACTGACCATGGAGATTCGCCTGCTGATTGCGTTTCTCCTGATGGGCCTGGTCCTGTTCGTCACACCTTACATTTACAAAGCGCCTCCGCCACCTAAGCCGGTCCAGCCCGTCAAGCAGGCCGAGCAGGCTGCCGCTCCCGTCAAGGCCGCCGAGGTTGCAAAGCCTGTTGCCGCCGCCACCCCGGCTGTCCCGACCTTGCCTGCCCCGGGTCAAATCGCGGCCACCTCCGAACAGCTTTTGACCATCGACACGCAGATCTACCACATCGTGCTGTCGAATCACGGCGCGGTCGCGCAGACCTGGGTGCTGAAGAAATACAAGGATCACAACGGCAAACCGCTGGACCTGGCCAACCCGGCGAGTTTCACCAAAGTTCCGCCCGCGTTGTCGCTGGGGCTCAAAGACGATCAGGAAGCCAACGCGCTCAACTTCGGTTTGTACGTCGCCAAGCCCGACTCCGATGGCCTGGGGGTTCAGTACGAATTTTCCGACGGCGTGAATTACGCCAAGAAGAGCCTGCGCTTCACGCGCAACGGCTATCTTACGCAGATTACAACCGAGGTTACGCATAACGGCGCGCCGGTGGAGCACATGATCGCCTGGCGCGGTGGCTTTGGCGATCCTACCGTGCTGAACCGCGCCGCCGAGCGCCACGCGGTCTATTACGACCTGCGCGCGCCAAGCCGCTTCTTGGGAATCCAAACCGGAACGGGTACGCTCATCACCAAGGACGCGAAATCGGTAAAAGACGGGCCCTACAGCACCGCCGGGAATTTTTCGTTCGCGGGCCTGGACGACAAATATTTCGCTTGCGTTTTTCTGCCTAAGGACAACACCTCCACCAAAGTGGAAATCCTGAAGGATGACGCGCCTCTCACGCCCGGCGGCAAGGAGGAGATGCAGGTAGGTGTGGAAGTGGGCGGCGACAGCGTGAATCGCCTGACCGCTTTTGTCGGCCCCAAGGACGTCGACTTGCTGCGCGTGGTCGACCCCAAGCTGCAACAGCTCATCGATTGGGGCTGGTACGGCGTGATCGCCAGGCCGATCTTCATCGCCATGCACTGGCTCAACGACAACGTGGTCCACAACTACGGTTGGTCCATTGTGATCGTCACCATCGCCATCAATCTGATTGTGCTGCCGCTGCGCTTCTCCAGCCTGAAATCGCAGCGCAGAATGCAGCGGCTGCAACCGCAGATCCAGGCCATCAACGCCAAGTACAAAGGCCTGAGCATTCGCGATCCCAAGAAAGCTCAACAGAACCAGGAAGTGATGGAGCTGTACAAGAAAGAGGGCGTGAATCCGATGGGCGGGTGCTTGCCCATGCTGATCCAGCTCCCGCTGCTCTATGCGTTCTATAAAGTGCTGGCCGTCACCATCGAGCTGCGCGGCGCGCATTGGCTGTGGGTGACGGATTTGACGCAGCCGGAACAGCTCGCCATTCACCTGCTTCCGATCATCATGATCGTGACGCAATTCATCTCCCAAAAGATGACGCCGGCGCCCGGAATGGATCCTTCGCAAGCCCGAATGATGAGCTTTATGCCGCTGATGTTTGGCTTTCTTTTTTATAATGCGTCCAGCGGCCTGGTGTTATACTGGTTGACCAGTAACGTGGTAGGAATCGTGCAGCAGTGGACGATCAACAAAACCATGCCTCCGCCCCCAACCCCGGCGCCGAAACTGGCGCCCAAGAAGAAAAATTAGGCAGACATCCAGTGGACCAGACGAAGTATACCGTCACCGAGACGGGACCGCGCCTTGAGGAATTTTTGGACCTGATCCTCGACGACATAAACCTGGACGTCGAGTATGAAATTCTGGACGGCGCGCATACCCATCCGGATTTAGAAGATCCCGATATTCTGGTGAAATTCTCGGGGCCGGACGTCGACGTGCTGCTCTCGAACAAAGCCGAGGTGCTGCTGGCGCTGGAATTTCTGGCCATGGAGGCGCTGCGGTTCGCTCCCGAGCATCACTCCCGGCTGTGCTTCGACGCCAATGATTACCGGCTGCTGCGCATCGAGGAGCTGCGGCTGAGCGCGGCCACCGCGGCGGACCGAGTGAAGCAAACCGGGCGGCCATTCCACTTCAGCCCCATGAACAGCCGCGAGCGGCGCATCATTCATTTGAGCTTGCGCAACGAAACCGAGATCCGCAGCGAGAGCACCGGCTCGGGTCCTTTCCGGCAGGTGGTGGTTCTTCCGGTCGGGATGCCGTTGCCGGAGCCGATCCGGCCGCCGCGTCCCGGTCCGCCGCCGGGACGATGGAAGAGACCGGCGTGGCGGGCCTGGCGGACCGCGCGGAAGAAGATCCGGACCACCGCGCCGCGGCCGCCGCCCTTAACAGCCTGGCCAGCACACACGACACCATCGCCGCCATCTCCACCCCGCCCGGCAGGTCCGGCTTAGGCATGGTCCGTCTTTCCGGAAATTCCGCCGTCGAAATTTCGGAAAAAATCCTGCGATTTCGGCCCGATCATGCATGGAAACCCTGGACCGCCGCGTTGGCGGAATTGATGGACGATTCCGGCTCCGTGGTGGATCAAGCCGTGGTGACATACTACGCCCGCCCGCGTTCTTATAGCGGCGAGGATCTGGTTGAGATCTCCTGCCACGGTTCTCCGGTGGTGCTGCGGTTCTGCGTGGAACGTGCTTGCCGCGCGGGCGCCCGCCTGGCCGAGCCCGGCGAGTTCACGCTGCGCGCCTATTTGAACGGGCGCATCGACCTGCCACAAGCCGAAGCCGTGCGCGATTTGATCGAGGCCACCACGCTGTACCAGGCGCGCGTCGCCGCCCAGCAGGTGGAAGGCTCGCTCTCGCGGCGCATCCGACCCATTAAGGAACAGCAGCTGGAACTGATCGCGTTGCTCGAAGCCGGAATCGATTTCGCCGAAGACGATGTTAGCGTGGCGCCGGCGGAGGAAATCCTGCGGCGGATTGGCCTGGTGGAGCGTGCGCTTTCGGCGCTGCTCGACACCTTCGACTACGGCAAGCTGGTGCACTCCGGCATCACGCTGGCCATTGTCGGACGACCCAACGTCGGCAAAAGCAGCCTGTTCAACCGGCTGCTCGAACAGGACCGCGCCATCGTCACCGACATCGCCGGCACCACGCGCGATCTGGTTTCCGAAGTCGCGGCCATCCGGGGCATTCCGGTGAAGTTCGTCGACACGGCCGGCATTCGAGCCGGGCACGATCTGGTGGAAAAACTGGGAATCGAGCGCAGCTATCAAGCCATGGCGGATGCCGACGTGACGCTGGTGGTGCTGGATCTTTCCGAGCCCGTTCACGCGGACGATTTAGCGCTGATCGAGCGCGCCAAGAGCCAAGGGCGCTATATCGTGGTCGGCAATAAGAGCGACTTAGAGCGTCGCGCCGATCCACCCGACGCGTTCGTGGCCGTCTCGGCAATTACCGGCCAGGGCCTGGAAGAATTGCGCGATCAGATCGCACCCGCTGCCGCCCGCGAGCAGGATTCGGGATTCATCACCAGCATCCGCCACGCGCAGTTGCTGCGCGAGAGCATCGAAGCGCTGGGCCAGGCCTCGAAAGCCGCCGAACTCGGCATCCCGCACGAGATGCTGCTGCTGGATCTGTACGCCGCGTTGCGCCCTGTTGACGCCATCACCGGGGCGACTACCGCGGACGATATTCTGAACCGCATCTTTTCGACCTTCTGCATCGGAAAGTGAGCCATGGAGCAGATCGAATTCAATGTTCCCGGGCGGCGCGACCTCAAGAACGCGGATGCTTTGATCGAGCGAGTCTGCGCTGCGCAGGGGCTGCATGCCGCCATGAAGGGATCGCTCGCGAGCTACCCGGGCTCCATCCACTGGCACTACAAAAAACCCAAACAGAAAGGCACGCTGGAGCTGACGCTGTTGCGATCCGAAGGGCGGATCTGGGCCGCGATTCACACCAATCGCAAAGCGCCCTGGATCGAAGAGGTGCTGCCGAGAATCCGGGCCGGCATCGAGCAGGGTCTGAAGCGCACTGGAGATCGCTCCTGACGCCGTTTACAATGGAAGGTTGATTCGTTCGATTCCAGCTATCGCGCTCCTCGCCGCCGCCCTGGCGCAGGCCCAGACGCCCCCACGTGCCGCGGCCAGGCAGCAAGGACAAAACCAGCTGGATGCGAGCGAGACGCTGTTCACCGTGCTGGCCGCTTTGAACGCCTCGGGGTACGACTACGATCTGGATTCGAACGCGAACTCGCCGGTGCGCCAGCAAATCCGCGAGCTGCTGGGCGCCCGGCACCTGGAGTCGCTCGAAGACCTGAAGACATTTTTCGCCGCTCACCGCCAGCAGGATCCCGGCGCGGAGCTGAGCCAGTACATTTCTTTCGCGCTCACGCTGGATGGTCCGCCGGATTTTCACTCCAACTTCAAACCGGAAGAGATTCCTCCCGACGTGCGCCCGCTGGAGGGTCTGGATATTCGAATGGCCCGGTTCTATCGGGAAGCCGGAATCGCCAGCTTATGGCGGCAGTACCGCCCGGCCTACGATCAAGTGATCGCCGCCTATCATACGGGCGTGACGCAGGCGCTGCTCGAAACCAATGCCTACTTGCGGAATCCAACCAGCGGCGCTCGCGGCCGCCGCTTCCAGATCTACGTGGATTTGCTCGGTCCGCCCAATCAGGTTCAAACCCGCAGCTATAAGGATGACTACTTCGTGGTGGTGACGCCGTCGGTTGACCCGCAGATCGACCAGGTGCGCCACGCCTATCTGCATTACCTTCTCGATCCGCTCGCGCTGCGCTATTACGAACAATTGGACCGCTTGAAGCCGCTGGCGGCATTCGCCAATCCCGCGCCGGCGCTGGACAACGCCTATAAAGACGATTTTCTGCTGCTGGCGACCGAGTGCGTCATCAAGGCCGTGGAGAGCCGGTTGGCGCACTCCGCTCAGGAACGCCAGGCACTGGCGCACGCAGGCTCTGGCCGAAGGGTTCATTCTGACGCCCGGCTTGGCCGAGGGGTTGGCGGCCTACGAAAAGCAAGAGCAGTCCATGAATCAGTACTATCTGGATTTGGTGGCGCAGATCGATCTGGCTCGTGAGGACAAGCGCCTGGAAAAAGTGCAGTTCGCCAAACAAGCCGCCGTAAAGATCGCTAAGCACGCGCCAGCGCCGCCGGCACCGGTCTTGAGCACTGCGCAGAAGACGCTGGCGGATGCAGAAAATCTGTACACCGGCCGCGATCTCGACCGGGCCCGCCAAACGTATCTAAAAGTTTTGGACCAGACCGATGACAAAAGCCTGCACGCCAAGGCATACTATGGACTGGCCCGCATCGCGGCGCTGCAGAAGGATCCCGAGCTTTCGGAGAAGCTGTTTCAAAAGACCCTGGAGATGTCACCGGACAACGAAACCAAATCCTGGGCATATTTGTACTTGGGCCGGCTGGCGGATGCCGCCGGCGAGCGTGACGAGGCCGAAAAGAATTATCGTGCCGTCCTCGGCATCGAGGGAGCACCGGCTTCAGTTAAAACTGCCGCTGAGAAAGGGCTGGCGCAGCCGTTTCGGCGATAATTTCAATTAGGAGCATCCATGAGAATCAGATTCAAGAGCCTGCTGGTAGTGGGCGGCGTTTTCGTCCTGGCGTTTACGCTGTGGGGGCAGAAAGACAAAGATAAAGCCCCGGCTGGCCCGAAGCCGAAATCGAACAAAGAAATCGCGGCCCTCAACGCCATCAACTCCGCAGCCACGGTGGACGATAAGCTCAAAGCCATCGACAACGTCCTTACCAACTTCAAAGACACCGAGTTCAAGCCCATGCTCCTGGACATGGCCTTGCAGCTGGAAGCGCAAAAGGGCGACTACGCGCAAGTCATGACCTACGGCGAGCAGATCCTGGAAAAGGATCCGAAGAACGCGCCCGCGCTCGTGACCATGGCGGCGGAGACCGCCCGCAGAACCCGCGAGTTCGATCTCGACAAGGACGCCAAGCTGGCGAAAGCCGATAAATGGGCCAAGGACGGTATCGAGGCTGCCAAGACTGCTCCCAAACCGGCCGGCACCGCTCTAACCGATGAGCAGTGGGAGCATCAGAAGCTGGACCTACAGTCGCAAGGCTACGAAGCGCTCGGCATGTCAGCGACAGTGAACAAGAAATACGACGATGCGATCGCAAACTTCAAGCAGGCCCTGGCGCTCTCGCCCACGGCCGGAACCTGGCTGCGGTTAGGCCAAGCCTGCGAAGACGCGGGCAAGCTGGACGACGCCAACGACGCGTTTGACAAGGCCGGCGCCATGCCCAATGCCACGGCGCAGATCAAAACCATCGCCACCAACAAAAAGGCTGAAGTGGCCAAGCTGAAGGCAGCCCCTGCCGCCAAGCCGCCCGCGCCTGGCGGCGCGCAACCGCCCGCGGCTGCCCAGCACTAAGCCGCGGATTCCTGTAGCCATGAGCGCGGAGCAGCCGGCGCTGGAGGAACTCCTCGGTTATCGGTTCCAGCGTCCGGAGCTGCTCCAACGCGCGCTCACGCACCGCTCTTCCATCTACGAGAAGAATTCCCAAGCCGCCGCCGCCGATAACGAGCAGCTCGAATTCCTGGGCGACTCCATTCTCGGTTTTCTAGTAAGCGACATGCTGCTGGAGCGCTGCCCGGATTTTTCGGAAGGACGCTTGTCCAAGCTGAAGGCGCAACTGGTAAGCGCCACGCACCTGCACGAAGTCGCCCTGAAGGTCCAGTTGGGCGGCCATCTTCGCCTGGGCCGCGGCGAGGAGCTGAGCGGCGGCCGCGAGAAAAAAGCGCTGCTGGCCAATGCGCTCGAAGCGGTGATCGCGGCCGTGTATCTGGATGGCGGCATCGAACCGGCTCGTGAATTTGTGGCCCGGTACATCATTGGCCAGGCCGAGCTTCCGCAGGCCGGGCTGGAGGTAACCGATTATAAGAGCGCGCTGCAAGAGAAGGCGCAGGCTCTCAAGCTGCCGCAGCCCCGCTACTCCATCATCGAAGAACGCGGCCCCGAGCACGCCAAGACGTTTCTGGTGGAAGTGCGGGTGGGGCGCGATTGGTCCGGCCGCGCCGAAGGGCTCTCGAAGAAAAGCGCCAGCCAGAAAGCCGCGCAGCGGGTGCTCGAGCAATTGAAATGAACGCTGAGCCGCCGCCCTACTTCTTGGCGGGGCCGCCAGGCTTGGGCGGTTCCACCGGCGGGGGTTGCACCGGCGCGGGCCGCTCCGGTTCGCCCTTCACGCCGGTCTCGTTGAGGATGATGATATCCACGCGGCGATTTTTCTTACGGCCCTCCTCGGTCAGGTTGTTGTCGAGCGGCGCGGTATCGGCGTAGCCGGCAATCGAGAGCCGGTCTTTCGACACGCCCAGGCTGGTGAGCTCTTCCAGCAAAGCGATGCTGCGAGCGGCGGAGAGCTCCCAATTGCTTCGAAAACGCGAGTTGTGAATGGGCACCGCATCGGTGTGGCCTTCCATGCGGACCGGGTTGGGGATCTGGCCGATCGCGGTCGCGATTTTCTGGATGGTGGCCGATGTATCCGGCGCGACCACGTCTTCGCCGGAGGGAAACAGCGCGGCTTGCGTGAAACTGATGGTAAGCCCGCGCGCACCCATGCTGAGCTGTAGCTTGCCGCTCTTGATTTCCTGCTCCAATTCCTTGGAGAGCACATGCAGGGAAGGAAGAAGCTCGGCGATTTGGGCGTTAGAAGGTTCTTGAACCTTGACCGCGGGCATGGCTCCCCCCGGCCCCTTGAGCTGCGCGTTGCCTTGACCCTTGTTGTCGATGGTGCCGCCCAGAATCACATTGACGACACTTTTGAACGAATCGCCATCCAGGGCTTTTTTCACCGAGTCCGCCACTTGTTGCGCCTTGGCTTTATCGGTTTGCGAGGTGGCGAACATCACCACGAAGAAGGCGAACAGCAGGGTGATAAAGTCGGCGTAGGAAACCAGCCAGCGCTCATGATTTTCGTGTTCTTCCTTTTTCTTGCGCGGCATAAGTTTCAGCTCTTAGCCGGAGCCGCGGCGGGAGCGGCGGCCGGCTTTTTCTCCTTCTGCTTGGTTTCCTTGGCTACGGCCTTTACCTCGTGCCGGTAGGCGTCCAGCTTGCTGCGGATCAGCTTGGGATTCAAACCTTCCACAATGGCCACCACGCCCTCCAGCTTTAGTTCCTTGAGTTCGGTATCACACTCGATGCGGGCTTTGATTTTGTTGGCCGCCGGCAGCAGGAAGATGTTGGCCAGTCCAACGCCGTATACCGTGGCCACGAACGCGACGGCGATGCCATGGCCGACTTCTTCAATATTGGCCAGGTTCTTCATCACTTGGATCAGCCCCATCACGGCGCCGATGATTCCGATGGTGGGCGAATAGCCGCCCGCGCTTTCAAACACTTTGGCTTCGGCCACGGCGCGGCCGTCCGCCATGTCGATTTCCAGTTGCATCATATTGCGCAACTCCTGCAGGTCGGTGCCGTCGACAGCCAGGGTAAGAGCTTTGCGCAGGAACGGATCCGGGATGGCCAGAGCCTCTGTTTCGAGCGATACCAGCCCGTTCTTGCGCGCCTTGGTAGCGTAGCCGATCAATTCCTCGATGGCCGCGTCGGGCGGCTGCGTTCTGTCCAGGAACACGTGCGCCAGCCGCACCCCCGCGCCTTTCAGAACTCCCAGCGGCGTGCTGACCATGACGGCCCCGAAGGTTCCGCCCAGCACGATGAAGGCAGCCGTGATCTGCGAGACATCTTTGATGCGGCCGCCCTCCATCACCAAGCCTCCCAGGATGCCGCCGAAGGCTACCAGGATTCCGGCCACGGTGGCGAAATCGGGCCGGGCCCCGGCAGCCTTCGGCGGTGCGGGAGGTTTTTTTTGCGGTGGCGCGGCCTTGGCTGGTTCGGCCATAGGCTAGCTTTGCTCATCCTCCTGCTCTGAGATTTGACTACCGCGCTCGACGAAAACTTCGGGGCGCTGGGCGATGGCCCGCCGGAACTCGATCACTTTTTCTATGACCTGGTCGGCGGACTCCATCACCATGAACTTCTGTCCATTGGTCATTGCGATGACCGTGTCCGGCGTAGTTTCAACGTGCTCGATGAGATCCGCATTCAGCACCAAAGGGACGCGGTTGATGCGAGTGAGACGGATCATACGGTTATCCGTCTTGCTTATCGGTTTGGCGGAAAGATGTGTGAGGCGGGAAGCCCGCGGCACGCTAACGCAGCAGCGCCAGGATCTCTTTCAATTCCTTACGGATCTCGTCCAGAGCCGGCCCGGGAGTGAGGAACAAATCGCCCTGCGAATGGCCGGGGGCCGATTTCATTCCTTCCGGCGCCTTCGGCGAGTTTTCCCGGCTGCGCGATTCCAGATATTTCCGCGCGCCTTCGATGGTGTAGCGCTTCTCGTACAGCAGCCGTTTGATTTCCAGCACCAGCTCGACATCCTTGCGGCGGTACAGGCGATGTCCTTTGCCGGATTTCTTGGGCCCGAGCGAGGAGAACTCCGTCTCCCAGAACCGCAACACGTAAGGCTTGATGCCAGCCAGGCGGCTCACTTCGCCGATGCGGAAGTACAGCTTGTCGGGAATCTCGGGACGTTCCACGCTGAGAGCAACTTCGGACATACTTGTGGACATTCTACCACTGAGGCGCGCGATTTCCGCAGCCGATTTCGGCTATACACTGGAGGCTACGAGACGCGAAAAACGAGCCAGGCCACCGCAGCGCGAGTCCCACGCCGCCGGGATTCTCGCCGGGGTGCATCCGGTGCGGGAGGCGCTGCGCGCGGGACGGCCTCTGGACCGGATCCTGATTGCGCGGGGCGCGGGCGGTCCGCGCTTGCAGGAGATCATCGACGCGGCGCGCGAGCGCTCCATTCCGGTCCGCTTCGAGCCGCGCGAGGCGCTGGACCGCGCGTCCAACAGCGCCACGCATCAAGGCGTGGTGGCGTTCGGCGCGGCGCGGCAGTATGCGGAACTGGAGCAGGTGCTAAGCGGCGGCCCGCAACTGGTGGTAGTGCTGGACGGCGTCGAGGATCCGCACAACCTGGGCGCCATCATCCGCTCGGCGCATGCGGCGGGCGCCTCCGCGGTGCTCATTCCGGAACGGCGCGCGGCGCCTCTGACCGAGACGGTGGCCAAGGCTGCGGCCGGAGCGCTGGAACATCTTCGGGTGGTGCGCATCGGCAACGTCAGCCAGACGCTGGAGGAGCTGAAGCGGCGCGGCTTCTGGATTTATGGATTGGACGAGCGCGCGCGCGGCCTGTACAGCGAGACAGATTTCGCGCGCCCCACCGCCTTCGTGCTGGGGGCCGAAGGGCAGGGGCTGCATCAACTGGTGAAGCAGCATTGCGACGCGCTGGTGCGGATTCCGATGGCGGGGGCCATCGCGTCGCTCAATGTTTCCGTGGCGGCGGGGATCGTGCTGTTCGAATGGCGGCGGCGAAGCGGAAGCTAGCGCAGTGCGGTCCGGCTCAGTGAAAAGCGGTTCAGCCGGCTTTCGCCTTGCGCCGCTTCGTCTTCCAAGCCAGCAGCACTGCTGCAGCGAGACACAAGCCGAAGGAACCAGGTTCCGGCACTGCTGCCAGCAGGCCGTTTACATCGTTGCCGTCGGAGTAAAATCCTACAAGCTCACCCATGTCGTTGATCCCATTGATCGTTGTTCCCGTCACATCGAAGGCGGAAACGCTTGAGCCAAGCGGGTCGTCGACGGTCTGCCACGAATTGGAAAGCAGGTTGTAGACGAGACCGTTGGTAATGCCCGATGCATCCAGGTAGCTGCCAACCACCAGACCGTCGTTATTCAGGCCAAGGAACATGGTGTTTCCATTGGCGCTGGGGTCGTCGAAACTCATAAAAGACCCATGGTCGTCTATAAATCCGTGTGTGTTCCCCGAGCTGTCCGTATAGAAACCGGAAACAACGCCTGCGTTGTTTATTCCGGTTGCCGTGGTCTGTACGGCGTTGTAGGAACTCGGGAGTGTGACAGGTGTAAAGGAGTTCCCGGCGATGGAGTAAGTGAACGCTTGCGCATACCCGTTCATGTCCAGATAGAAGCCTGCGGCGATGTTGTTGTCGTTCACGCCCAGCAATTGCGTCACGGTCTGGCCAGTTGCCGCATTAGGATCAGACACCGTTGTGAACGTGCCCCCCTGCTCCACGAACCCGAAGTTGTTACCGCTCCCATCGATCCAGAATCCCACCGTTATTGGGCTGGCGTTGTTGTTAATACCAACTACCTGAGTCTGAGTCGACCCAGGAAAGTTTTCATTCGCGTAAGTCGATGGGGGAACCAGTGTATATCCTTTGTTCGGATGTGTCGAGCTTCCAACTCCGAAGTAGCCTGCAATCACGCTGGAGTTATTAATGCCTAACAGTTGATTGAACGTCAGATCGGCCGGATTATCCAATGTTTCAAACGAATAATCAATGGTGGAAGCCTGAGAAGCTGCCGCCAGCAACAAACAAGTTACAACACCAATCCAACCGCTCCCTCGCATGCGCCCTCCTCCGATACAGGGTCCGATTATACATCCACTCCATGCGATTGCAGCCTGCTTTTCTCAGCTCTTGGCCTCGCTGATCGCGATCCGGTACTGGTACCAGCCTTCTGAAAGGCCGCCGCGGAAGGACATAAGCGCTGCGCGCTGCCGCCGTCTTTGAGGCCGGGAGTCCAGACTGTCGGACGTGAGGACATCCTCGCGTATGAGGGTCCCGCAGGTTGCGGGGAAATGTAGGCCGTATCTCGAGGCATTCGCGCTCCTCGGTCTAGGCTGATGGGTTTCTGCGGCGGCATGCAGCGGTTCTTGCGGCTGATGGAGGCGCCGTCGGGAACGCCCGCAAGTCCTGGATTCGGGCGGAGTGGCAAATTGCGCGGCCGGAAAATCCGCTTGCACGAGGGCGCGGCGGGGAGTGTACATGGCGCCGGCCGGCTCAGGCGGACGCAAGCTGGTCCGGCGGGATTCGGCCCGAATATGCTGTGTCACTGACCCGCCCGGGACCCGGGGGGAGCAAGTAACCTTTTGCCGCCAAGTTGAACCTATTCTATTTGTTCCGCATGCTAAACTGCGGACTTGATCCTCTAGTCCCAAAGTGAACCTTTCGGAAAACTTCATCCGGCGGCCCATTGCCAGCAATCTGCTGATGGCGGGGATTGCCATGTTCGGGCTCCTGGCTTATAGGTCCTTGGGTGTCAACGATTTGCCGAAGGTCGACTACCCCACCATCAGCGTCAGCGCGAGTCTGCCCGGCGCCGACCCCGGAACCATGTCATCGGCGGTGGCGACCGTGCTGGAGCGGCAGTTTACCGGGATCGCCGGCCTGGACTCGATGACCTCCCGAAGCTCCACCGGATCGACCAACGTCAACTTGCAGTTCAGCCTGGACCGCGACATCGACGGCGCGGCCGTGGATGTGCAAACCGCCATCGCCGCGGTGATGCCGCTGCTTCCGGCCGGGATGCCCGCCCCGCCCTCTTTCCGCAAGAACAATCCGTCGGATCAGCCCATCGTCTTCATGGCGCTGCTTTCCGATACGTTGCCGCTTTCTAAGCTGGACGAGTACGCGGAAACGATGATTGCGCCGCGCATCTCGATGATCAACGGCGTGGCCCAGGTGCAGGTGGGCGGCCAGCAGAAGTACGCGGTGCGCGTGCAGGTGGATCCGGACAAACTGAAGGGCTACCGAATCGGTTTGAACGATGTGGACGCCGCGCTCAACCAATGGAACGTCAACACGCCCTTAGGCACGTTGTACGGTCCGAAAACAGCCTATAACATTTACGCCAACGGCCAATTGGTGAATGCCGCCCAGTACCGGACTTTGGTGGTGGCCGAGCGCAACGGCAGGCCGATCTACCTGCGCGACGTCGCCACCGTGATCGATAGCGTGCAGGACGACAAGAACGCTTCCTGGGTTTATCATCAGGAGGACGCGGGCCAGCGCTGCATTACCCTGATCGTATTCCGGCAGCCCGGTACCAACACCATCGACGTGGCGGACCGCATCAAGGCGCTGGTGCCGACGTTTAATGAACAGTTGCCTCCGGCGGCGCATCTGCAAGTGCGCGGCGACAAATCCGGAAGCATCCGCCGGGCCTTCAAGGATATTCAGATCACCATGCTGATCACGCTGGCGTTGGTGGTCGGCGTAATTTTCTTTTTCCTGCGAAATATGTCGGCCGCGTCCATTCCGACGCTGGCTCTGCCGTTCTCGCTGCTGGGAACTTTCGCCGTCATGGGGCTGCTGGACTTCACCCTGGACAACATGTCCATGATGGCGCTGATCCTGTGCATCGGCTTCGTGGTGGACGATGCCATCGTGATGCTGGAAAACATCATGCGCCACATCGAGATGGGCGAGACGCCGCTCGAAGCGGCCTTGCGCGGCTCCAAGGAAATCGGCTTCACCATCCTGTCCATGACGGTGTCGCTGGCCGCGGTATTCATTCCCATTCTGTTCATGAACGGCATCCTGGGACGGCTGTTCCGCGAGTTTGCGGTGACCATCACGGTGGCGATTCTCTTTTCGGGGATGGTTTCGATTGTCTTCACCCCCATGTTGTGCAGCCGGCTTTTGAAGCCGCACGACCCGGACAAAAAACATAACGCGATCTATCGCGGCACCGAGCAGGCCTTCCAATTTCTGCTGCGCACCTATACCTGGACCTTGCGCGGCGTGCTGCGATACCGCGCCGCGATGCTTCTGGTGTTTTTCGTAGTGATCGGCCTCACGCTCTACCTCTTCAAGGTGGTGCCCAAGGGCTTCATTCCGGAAGCGGACATGGATCAAATCCAATTGAACCTGCAGGCCGCCCAAGGCACCTCGTTCTACAAGATGGTGGATTACCAGAAGCAGGTCGCCGATGTGATTCGGCATAATCCGAACATCGATTACATCATGTCCAGCGTGGGCGGCGGCTTCGGCGGATCCAGTGGCAATTCCGCCAACTTCAATATCCTGCTCAAGCCGGCCGACGAGCGCAAGGACAGCGTGGCGCAGATCGTCAACCGGATGCGCCCGGCCGTTTCGCGCTTCCCCGGGTTCCGGGCCATTCAGCGCATTCCTCCCGCCATCAATATTGGAACGCGCGGATCCGCCGCCTCCTACGAGCTGACGCTCACGAGCTCGGATACGAATGACCTGACCGCCCAGGCGCAGCGGCTGGAAGATGCGATCGCACGCCAACGGGACTACGTGGCGGACGTCAACACCGACCTGCAAGTGGCCAGCCCGCGCATCAACCTGGTGGTGGATCGCGACCGCGCCGCGGCGCTCGGGCTGGACGCCCGATCCATCGAGAGCGCGCTCTACAGCGGCTACGGTCCGAAGTGGAGCACCACCATCTATTCGCCCATCACGCAATACGAAGTTCTGCTGGAAGTCCAGCAGAAGTACCAGCAGTTCTCCGACTATCTTTCGAAAATCTTCTTCCGCACGAATACCAATAACCTGGTTCCATTAAGCGAGATCGTGAAGCTGAAAGAAGACGTGATGCCGCAGACCATCAACCACACCGGGACGCTGCCATCGGTCACGATTTCGTTCAATCTCAGGCCGGGGGTATCGCTGGGCGCCGCGGTGGATCATTTAGGCGAGGTGGCCAGGCGCACCATTCCCGACCGCATGAACGTGCGCTTCACGGGAACCGCGCAGGTATTCGAGGATTCGCTCAAGAATCTGACTTTGCTGCTGGTCATCGCCTTGGGCGTGGTGTACATTGTCCTGGGCGTGCTGTATGAAAGCTACATCCATCCCATCACCATCCTGTCGGGACTGCCCTCCGCCGGTGTGGGCGCGCTGCTCACGCTGATTATTTTCAAGGTGGACCTCAACATTTACTCCTTCGTGGGATTGGTGCTGCTGATCGGCCTGGTGAAGAAGAACGCGATCATGCAGATCGATTTCGCGTTGGAAGCGCAGCGCAAGGAAGGCAAGACGCCGCTGGAGGCCATCTACCAAGGCTGCCTGATCCGTTTCCGGCCGATCATGATGACCACCATGGCGGCGCTGCTCGGTTCGGTGCCGCTGGCGCTGGGCTGGGGATCGGGCGGTGAGTCGCGCCGTCCCATGGGTCTGGCGGTGGTGGGCGGTTTGCTGTTCTCCCAATTGCTTACGCTCTATCTGACGCCGGTGGTTTACACTTACCTGGCCAACGTGCTGGAATGGTGGCGCCGCCGCCACGCTGGAGCCGCTGAGGGGCAACCGCAGCCGGCGGCCGCGGGATTTGCCGACTGAGGCCGTCGCGCGAGCGCACCAATACGCTACGCTGCAAGAGGAACCAAGCGCGTGGGTGTCTGGCGAGCAGCATCGAAACTCCTGGCCGGGCTCGGCGTCCTGGGCGCATTACTGGCCTTTCAGAAACCCTTCCGCGAATATCCCGGGATCGAATACGACGATTTTCCCTTGCCATCGGACTGGCAGGCCAGCAGCGAGTGGGCCTTCGCGCGGCTGATGTATCCGCAGGCGCGCGGTGGCTTTCGCGGCTACGGCGCCTGGGGTAATGGCGACTGGCGCCACGGCTATTCCATGTGGACGCAGGATTACCCGCGCGCCGACCGCCATTTCTCGCAAGCCATCCGCCGGCTCACCCGCATCGATGCGCGCTCGGTGGAGCAGCCCGTCAATTTAGATGACGGCGATGACGTGTTCCACTGGCCTTGGCTCTATGCGGTTCAGGTAGGCCATTGGAATCTGACCGACCAACAGGCTCAAAAGCTGCGCGATTATCTGCTGCGCGGCGGCTTCTTCATGTGCGACGACTTCTGGGGCGCTACCGATTGGGACGTTTTCCTGGCCAGCATGAAGCGCGTGTTCCCGGACCGGCCTATCGTGGACATCGAGAACCGCGATTCCATTTTCCACACCGTGTTCGATCTGGATGACCGCTATCAGGTGCCCGGCGCGCGCTATCTGTCGACCGGGGTGACCTGGAAATGCGAGCCTTGCCCGGCACAGTGGCGGGGAATCTACGACGACCAGGGTCGGCTAATGGTCGCCATGAGTCCAAATTCCGACATTGGAGATTCCTGGGAGTGGGCCGATGATCCACGCTATCTGGAAAAATTCTCGGCGCTGGGGATCCGCATCGGGGTGAACTATATCGTGTACGCGATGACGCACTGAGGCGGCTGGTGGAGCGCTTGCCAGCGCAGGTTACTCCCCGTCGGAGGCGTCGATATCCTGCTGCAAGAGGCTGAGCGGCTCTGTACGGCGTTTCTTCCTCACCGGCGACGGCTCGTCTTCATACGCCGCCCGCGGCGTGAGTTCATGCAAAAGGAATTTTTTCGCCTTGCTGTAGAACTTGCCGTACTTCGTCGTGCAGACAAAAGCTCCCTCGTCCCCTGCGAGCCGGATGTACAGTTCGCGTCCGAAGAATTTGTTCATATTTGCCAACTCCTCTCCAACGGCGCTTCCAGGCCCCGCTTCCAGAATGGGCATGAGCAGTTGGCGTTCCACAAACGGCTCCGGGATGCTAGAGTGCGGAGTGTGCAGGCAATCGCAGCATTGAGCCATATCACACACCCAGCCGCCGGTCACTTGTTAGAACGCTCTAGCTATGTAACACTTGCAACCCTGGTTGGCCGCGTGCAGCAAATCTAGCGAGTTTAGGATCGGCTGTTTGCCGGCTGTTGTTGGTAAGTTGGCCGGCGAACGGCGATTCGGTGGAAGGAGGTAGGTATGTTTGAAGCTCTTGACGATCAAATGAAGATGGATGAACAGAGGGCCTCCACCAAGCGAGAGCGTGTGATCCTTTGGGCTGTCATCGCGGTGCTTTCCATCATTCTGTTTGGCACGCTTTATTTCGGCCTCATGCTGATTTAGAAGACGGCAGTCATAGGTCTGGCGCTAAACACCACGTGCGCCGACCGGTGCACGCGCCGTCAGGCTGTTTGTAAAAAATCCGCACTAAAATTTTTCACTCCTTACCGATGAGGACTGTGACGACGTTCTCACAGGAGTGAAGAAATGAACCTTTGTTTTGCGCATCTGGGCACAAGACCCTCGGCAGCCTGCTTCTTGCGGCTCTTCACTATCGGCTTGACCTTCGCTGGACTCATGGTCTCAACGGCAATGGCCACGGAGTCGGGCGCCAGTGTCTATCCGGCCGGGGTCGAGACGGTTATGCCGGGCATGGCTCCGCCGCCTGGAGGCACATTGCTTTTGGTCTTTAGCGATTTTTATCAGGCTAACGCGCTGCTCAATAGTCAAGGACGCAGCGAGATCCCCGGTTTTCATCTTCGCGTGGCCGCTCTTGCGGTCAAAGTTGTCCATAACTGGGGTCTGCGCGTATTGGGAGGCACACTTGTCAGTTCTGCCGTTCTTCCGTACTATTACGAACACCTGGACGGCTCCTTCGGCGTTGGCGACAAGACCGGGTTCGCCAATCCGGATATTCAACCCGTCGCCATTGCCTACCAGCGCGGTGACTGGCACTGGTGGTACGGGCTGGATGTCATTACTCCGGGCTTGGCGTATAACACGGCCGACTTAGTCAATATCGGACAGCATAACTTCGCCTTGGCGCCTAGTGGCGCGTTCACTTACTTGCCGCGGCGTAGCACGGAAATCAGTTCGAAGTTTCAACTAATCAACAATGGCAAGGACGATGCCACGCAATACCAGTCCGGGCGTGAGTTCGTTTGGGAATACGACGGCATGCAGAACATCACTAGGAAACTTGCCGTCGGAGTCAACGGCTTCTACTACCAACAAACCACCGATGACAGGCAGTTTGGCCTTCCGATCGGCGATCGGGGGCGCGATATCGCGATTGGCCCGGAGATTCGCTATCACCTGGGACACTTGGAGTTGATCGCCAAATACCAGCGCGACATGCTGGTCGAAAACCGGCCTCTGGGCAATTCGTTTTGGGTGCAGCTAGGGCTTCCGATTGGCCACGGGCACGAGTAGCAGCCCGTTGGACCGGAAGTTTCGCTGCGTCCGCTACGATGGTGGTAGTGCAGGGGCAGCAGCCAACGTTTGAGAGCGCGGCCATCCAAGTCCTCGATCTCACCCGGCGTTTTGACGCGCTGGTGGCGGTGGATCATCTCACCTTTTCTACCAAGGCCGCGTCCATCTTCGGCTTGCTCGGGCCGAACGGCGCGGGCAAGAGCACCCTCATCAAGATGCTCACCACCTTGCTGCCGCCCACCAGCGGCACGGCTCTGGTAGCTGGTTTCGACATCCGGCAACAGCCCAAGAAAGTTCGGAGCTGCATAGGCTACGTCTCGCAAATGCTTTCGGCCGATGGCGAGCTGACCGGCTATGAGAACCTGCTTATCTCGGCCAAGCTGTACGGCATTCCTCGCGGCGAGCGACGCGCCCGCATTGAAGAAGCTTTGGAGTTTATGGATCTGGCCGGCGCCGCCCGGAGGCTGGTAAAACAATACTCCGGAGGAATGATTCGGCGGCTGGAGATCGCGCAATCCATGCTGCACCGGCCGCACGTGCTGTTTCTCGATGAACCCACCATCGGGCTCGATCCGATAGCCAAACGCTCGGTGTGGGAGCGCATTGGCGAGCTGCGCGAACAGTTCTCGACCGCCATCCTGATCACCACGCACGATATGGAAGAGGCCGACGTGCTGTGCGATCAGCTGGCCTTTTTGCATCGCGGCAAAATGGCCGGGCTCGGCTCGCCGGAGGAGCTGAAGGCCCAAGTCTCGCCGCACGCCACGCTGAACGAAGTTTTCATTCAGTTCACCGGCGCCTCTATCGTCGAGGAAGGAGATCTGCGCGATGTCCAGCGAACACGCCGTCTCGCCCGCCGCCTGGAGTGAGGCGGAAACGCCATTTGCCTTCTTCCGCCAGATGCTCGCGGTGGCCGAAGCCGACATCCGCAAGCTGATCCACGATCCGGTGGAGCTGTTCACGCGCATGATCCAGCCGGTGTTGTGGCTGGTGGTGTTTGGTTCGGTGTTCTCGCGCACGCGCGCCATCCCCACCGGCGGGTTGCGCTATCTGGATTTCATGGCGCCCGGCATCCTGGCGCAGAGCGTGATGTTTGGCGCCATCTTTTACGGCATTTCGCTGATCTGGGAACGCGATCTGGGTGTCCTCCAGAAATTCATGGTGAGTCCGGCCCCGCGTTCGGCGCTGGTGAGCGGCCGAGCCATCTCCTCCACGGTTCGCGGCCTCTTTCAGACCGTCCTGGTGTACCTGATCGCGTTTCTGATGGGCGTCGATTTGCGGTTCCAATGGTGGGCCGTCGCCGGCGTGCTGTTTGGCGTGATGCTGGGCTCCGCGATTTTCTCTACGTTCTCGCTGATCGCCGCGTGCATCGTCAAATCGCGCGAGCGCTTCATGGGTATCGGCCAGGTGCTGACCATGCCGTTGTTCTTCGCCAGCAACGCCATTTATCCGCTCAGCTTGATGCCGGCCTGGCTGCGTGTGTTGTCCACCATCAACCCGCTCTCCTACCAGGTGGATTTATTGCGCGCGCTCATGGTGCATGGCGGCGTGAGCGTGTTCGGGCTCGGCGTCGATTTTGCGGTTCTGTTTGTCATCCTGGCGTTGTTGATCGCGATTGCCACCAAGTTGTATCCGCGCATCCTGCTGTGACAGCTGCGCTCATTCCTGGTCCGGAATCAGTTCTAATTGTTCGAGCCAGGCCGTGGCCTCGCTGTCGCTGGGGGCTCGATAATCGCCGCGCGGCGAAAGCGATCCGCCCGATCCTACCTTAGGCCCGTTTGGGATGGCGCTGCGCTTGAACTGGCTGAACCCAAAGAAGCGAGTCAGGAAAATTCGCAGATACGATTTGATTTGCCCGATGTCATACTGGCTGCGCGCCGCCTCCGGAATATCCGGCCAGGAACCCAGCGCGGCATCGCGCCAGGCACAATACGCCAGGAACGCAACCTTGGGCGGCGCATATCCGAACCGCAGGATGTAGTACAGATGGAAATCCTGCAGCTCGAACGGGCCGATCACCGCTTCGGTCGGTTGCGACGGCTGCGCGTCCGTGCTCTCGCCGGGCACCAGCTCCGGGCTGAATGTGGTGGCGAGAATCTCGTCAAGCGTTGCGCTCGCTTCGCTTCCCAACGTCCCCTGCTGCGCAACCCAGCGCACCACATACGCGATCAGTGTCTTCGGCACACTGACATTCACGGCATAATGCGACATCTGATCGCCCACGCCGTAGGTGCACCATCCCAGCGCCAGTTCACTTAGATCGCCTGTCCCGACCACCAGCGCGCGATTCAGGTTCGCCAGGCGAAACAGATGACTGGTGCGCTCGCCGGCCTGCACGTTTTCGAAGGTCACATCGTAGGTCTTCACGCCGCTGGCAAAAGGATGCCCGATATCGCGCAACATCTGCATGCAGCTTGGCCGGATATCGATCTCGTGCGCATCGCACCCGACCGCGTGCATCAGGCGGCGCGCTTGATCCAAAGTGCGGGCGCTGGTGGCGAAGCCCGGCATCGTATATGCCAGGATGTTGGAGCGCGGAAGCCCGAGCTGATCCATGGCCTGAGCGCACACCAGCAGCGCCTGCGTGGAATCCAGGCCGCCCGAAATCCCGATCACCACCCGCTCGATGCTGGTTGCCTCCAAGCGCTTCGCAAGGCCCTGCACCTGGATTTGGTAGACTTCGCGGCAGCGCTCATCCCGTCGCGCCGCTTCCGAAGGAACATACGGGAAGCGCTGGTAAGTTCGTTGCGGAAGCAGCCGGCCCTGGCGCGGCGGGCTGGCCGCACAACGGATGCTTCGAAAATCCTTCAGGCGCCCGCGCTCGCGAATCACCGCCTGGCCGAAGGTTCCCATGCGCGTTCGTTCCTGCGCCAAGCGCTCCAGATCGATTTCGGAGGTGATCAATTGCGGCTCGCGGCTGAAGCGGGTGGACTCGGCCAGAACGTTGCCGTTTTCGCAGATGATGCCGTGCCCATCCCAGGCCAGGTCCGTGGTGGATTCGCCCGGGCCCGCCGAAGCGTACAAATAGGCAGCCAGGCATCGCGCCGCTTGCCCGCTGACCAGCTCGCGCCGATAGTCCGCTTTCGCGATCGTGACGTTCGAGCCGGAAAGATTCAGCAACACGCTGGCGCCCGCCAGTGCCGCGTACGAAGACGGCGGTATCGGCACCCACAGGTCCTCGCAGATCTCGACATAGAAATTCAGCAGCGGCTGTTTTTCCAGTTGAAACAGCAGCCGGTTTCCGAATGGAACGCCAGCCTGGCCAAGGATGTCGATTTCGGCGCGCGTGGCCGCATCCGCCGGGACAAAATAGCGCTGCTCATAAAACTCGCGATAGTTGGGCAGATAGGTCTTCGGGATCACGCCGAGAATCCGTCCTTCGCTGATCACCGCGGCGCAATTGTAGAGCAGATGATCCACCTGAAGCGGCAGACCGACAACCGCTACCAGCGCGTAGCCTCGCGACGCCGCGACCACTTGCTCCAAAGCCTCCAGGCAGCCATTCAGCAACGCCTTCTGATGAAACAAGTCATCGCAGGAGTAAGCCGAAAGGCCCAGCTCGGGAAACAACGCCAGTAGAGCATCCGCGCGCGCGGCCTCCTCCATCAGCGAAATGGTGTGTTCCGCGTTGAAGGCCGGGTCGGCGACGCGCACGCTCGGAATTCCTACCGCGACCCGCACGAAATCGTGATTGTAGAGGTTAAAGAATTCGTCGCCGGCGCGCATCGTTAAGGTGTCCTCAGACTGGATGCATCAGCTCCTGGCTCACCGAGTTGAAATCGGCCTGCAAACGGTGGCTGATGGTCACTGGGTAAGGCACCGGCGCCGGTTCCAACGCGCGCAGCGTCTCCGCTAGTCTCGCCATTTCCTGCTGAAGGCGCAGCCGCGATTCATTCAAGTTCACTGTAGCAACGCGCCGCCCGCCCACGATCAGCGGTTTGAGGAGCGGCTCGCCGGGAAGCTGTTCATCGAACTTCCCAATGGTGTCCCGCAGCATGCGGCCCTTCTCGATTTGCCGGAATACCTGCTTGCGGCCAGGATACAGCACCTTACGCGTCGAGAGTTTCAGCCGACCTCGTCCTGCATACTCGACCAGCTTGTACGCCATGTCCAAATCGGGCGCGTCCTCCATCACCGCCAGCTTGGTTCCGACTCCGAATGCATCGATCGGCGCTCCCGCCGCGACGAGGGCTTCCACTTTGTACTCGTCCAGCCCGCTGGATGCGAAAATTTTTATCTTTTCGAGACCGGCCTGGTCCAGCAGTTGGCGCGTAGCAACCGCCAGACTGGCCAAGTCTCCCGAATCCAGCCTTACTGCTGCGATTCGAAACCGATCGCCCAGTTTGCGGCCCAGCTCGATTACTTTGCGAACGCCTTCCAGGGTGTCGTAGGTATCCACCAGCAGAGTGGTGTCCGGATAGAGGCTGGCGAAGGCTTCGAACGCCGCGAGCTCATCCTCATGCGCTTGAATGTAGCTGTGCGCCATGGTGCCGAACGCCGGGATTCCGTACAGCTTGCCGGCCAGCACGTTGGATGTTCCATGTCCGCCCGCCAGATACGTCGCGCGTGCGACCTTGAGCGCGGCGTCCGTGCCATGCGCGCGCCGCGAGCCGAAGTCCACCACCAGGCGTCCCCCGGCAGCCGCGACAACGCGCGCCGCCTTGCTGGCCGCCAGGCTCTGGAAATGGACCTGATTCAAGATGTACGTCTCCATCCATTGCGCCTCCAGGATCGGCGCCACAACTTGCACCAGCGGTTCGTTGGGGAAAACCGCCGTGCCTTCGGGAATGGCGTACACATCCCCGGTGAATCGCAAGCGCTCCAGATGACTCAGGAAGTCGGCGGAAAACTCGCCGCGTCCACGCAGGTATTCCAGATCGCCAGGATCAATCCGGAAGCTCGTGAGAAATTCTTGTACGTCGGCCAGCCCATTTACTACGATGTAATTCCGGCTGGCGGGCAGCTCGCGAAAGGCCAGCTCAAACACCGCGGTTTGATGCATGTGCTCGGCGTGATACGCCTGAGCCATGGTTAATTCATACAGGTCGGTAAAGAGTCCGAGCGGCACAACGCTCCACTAAGCCGCGAACCGGCGAATGATTTCCACCGAGCATTTGGCGTGCGTGGCAACGGCGGCCGATACGCTTCCCAACAAGAACCTTTTCAACCCACGCCGGCCATGCGACCCACACACAATCAGATCCGCGCCCCACTCCTCCGCGTTTTGCAGAATAACTTCCTTAGGCGTCCCGGTGGGCACGGCTACGGTTCCAGACTCTTCCAGCCCGGCGTTAGCCAGGATCTCTTCGGCGGCCATCTCCGCTTGCTCGGCCCTCTGCATCGCTTCGCCCCGCAGCTTCTCCATGGCGTGCGGAAGAAAATAAGGCATTTCCAGCAGGGGGACCGACAGTTCCGCCACACTGAGCGCCCGGATGGAGGTTCCCGCGGGCCAGGGGCGTTCGGCGATGGATCGGGCGGCAAGCTGGGAGCAGTCCGAACCATCCGTCGCGAGCAGAATCTTCATCGCGGCATGCGGCGGCTTGCTCGACTCCGCGGCACGAACGATCTCCACCGAACAAGGCGCGAAGCGAGCCACCGCCGCTGCAACGCTGCCCAGCAGAAATCGCGCGAGCCCGCCCGCCCCGCGCGAACCGACGATGATCAAATCCGCAGTCGTCTCGCGCGCATGATCCACGATCACCGCCTCCGCATCGCCCACCAGCACGCTGGCCGTGGCAGCGAAACCCGCGGACCGCAACTGCTCAGCCGCCCCTTCAGCGGTGCCACGCGCGGCTTCCTCCAGCCCTTCGATCAGCGACGGCACATCCCAAACGTGGGACGGCTCCACCACGCTCAACACTTCAATGTTCGTATTCGGAGGCCAAGGCCGCGTTGCTACTTCGGCGACGGTGGCATCGCTTTCACCGGGAGGATCCACTGCCAGCAGTATCTTCATAATGACCTTGTCGCTCCAGCGTACCAGCAAAGCATGGACCAATCCGGCCGGGAACTGAAAGCGCCGAGGGATCTGCGTGCTGGTTGACCTTCGACTGAGGAGCTAAATTGATTGGCAGGACGCATGCATCGGTGCAAGCGGAGGATAGCATGCCTATTGCGAAACTTAGGGCGTTCCTCGACGCCAATAACGTCAAATACACGGCTATCACGCACTCAACGGCGTACACGGCTCAAGAAATAGCCTCGCTGGTCCACATCAAAGGCCAGATGCTGGCCAAGACCGTAATCATCAAGGTGAATGGCGAGATGGCGATGGCGGTGCTTCCGGCACACCGTCAAGTGAATCTGCTGCTTCTGGCGGCGGCCGCAAGAACAAGAACCGCCGCTCTCGCAACGGAAGCGGAGTTTCGCGACTTGTTCCCGGGCTGCGAGACCGGCGCCATGCCTCCCTTTGGCAATCTGTACGGCATGCGCGTCTACGTCGATGAAAGCTTAAACAAAGACCAGGAGATCAGCTTCAACGCAGGCACCCACAATGAACTGATTCGTTTGTCGTATCAGGACTTCGAGAGATTAGTCCGGCCCACCGTCGTGGGGTTCGCCTCCAAGGCCGCGGCGTAAGGCGCCGGCGCTCAAGTTTACGCCGGCACGCCGGCTACGGCGTTCGCCTGGAGGAGCTTTATAACTTCCGTGTCGCTGACGGGAAGAAAATTCGAATACCACTCACCGACCGCGAAGAACGGTTCCGGCGTCGCCAGCGCGATGCACTCATCCACCTTGCCGCGCAATTTTTCGACAGCTTGACGCGAGGCCACGGGGACCGCCAGCACGATGCGCTGGGCCGACCGCTTTCTTGCGAACGCCACCGCGGCCAGCATGGTGGATCCAGTCGCCAGCCCGTCATCCACCAGGATGGCCGTGCGCTGTTTCAGATCCAGTGGAGGCTGGCCGGCGCGATAGAGACGCTCCCGGCGTTCCACCTCGGCTCGCTCCTTGGCGATAATCGCATCCACATCCCTGCGAGCGATTCCGAAGGTGCGAATCAGTTGTTCATCCAGCACCTCGGCGCCGTCTCCGGCGATCGCGCCCATAGCTAATTCCGCCTCAAAGGGAGCGCCAAGCTTGCGAACCACCACTGCATCCAGCGGAGCGTGCAGAACGCGCGCCACTTCGGCCGCAACCGGAACCCCGCCGCGCGTGAGCCCCAACACCACCACCTCGGGTCTCGACCGGTAGCCGGCAAGTGCAGCTGCTAGAAAACGTCCGGCTTCGGCGCGATTCCGGTATGGCAGATCCGGCTTCATACTATCCCACCATTCTCACGGTGCTCGCCTGCGGTCCGTGCTCCCCTTGTTCCTCGGCAAACGCCACCGCCGCGCCCACCTTCATCCGGCCAAATATTCCACCGAGCACGCTGTTTTTATGGAAGTAGAGCTGTCGCCCATCCGACGTCTCCAGGAACCCGTAGCCTTTCCTGGGGAACAACTCCACCACCTGCGCCCGCTGGCTTTCATGAGTTTTCACCTCGCGCCGCTGGCGACGCGCGTATTCTTCCAGCTGTCTGCGCGCCAACCGGAAGGCATCGCGAATCGCCACCTCAACGTGCTTATGCGGCGTGTTAACTTCCCGCTGTTTGGCCGTCTTGGCTTGCTCTTCGACTTGGATGGAGCGATGCAAGCTTGGCTCGTTCTTGATCACCAATTCGCCACCTGGGACCCCCAGGTCGATGCGCACGTGATACAGTGCGCCGTATCTGCGGCGCTGCTCCGGCGCTTCAATCGCTACGCGGCAGCTCATGATCGCGGCGTAAAATTTTTCCAGCTTGGCCGCTTCCTTGCGGACCATCGCCTCTATGCGGTCCGATTGCTCGATGTTACGAAATGTAATTTGAATTGGAAGTGTCATGGCATCCCCTGAAAAATGAAGCCTCCGAAACCGGTCAGGCTTCCCCTTCCACAACTCGGTGTGGCAGGCGGCTCAATTTATGCCCCGCCAACCGCTCCACCGCTACAACATTGTCTTCCAGTTTGTTGGCAGCCCGGTCCTCGTCCTCAATCTGGATCGAGGTCATCACATGACTGGAAAATGACTTGGCGCAGGCGTGGCATTGCTTCACCACGGCCATCACCTGGTCCCAGTCACCTTCCATGCACGTGCCGAAAGGCGTAAGGCAATACGGCAACCCGCTCGAATCCACGATCTTGAGGATCTCAGCCAGGTCTTTGCTTAAATGAGTGCCCCGTCCGAGAGGGTTGATGGTCAATTCCAGTAACATGGTTCCTCCCTGACGCCGGGAGTTGCACGTCACCAACCATCTGAAGCATGCGCCGGCCGCGCGGGCGCCTACGCTACCACTACAATGTTGTTGTCAACTTGCGTGACTCCGGGCGCCGCCCAGGCCACCGCCGCCGCTTCTTCTTTCTCGGCCCAGGAATTCGCGGTCCCGCGGAGTTCCACCGCGCCGTTGTGGCTCACCACGGTAATGCGCCGCGGATCCAAACAGGCGTTGCGCCGCAAGGCCTCTTCGATCTTGGCGCGCACGTCGCGGCTGGGAACCGTCGCACTCACGACGATCCGGTTCAACACCGATTTCACACTCGCCAGGTGGCTAACGGCCGCTTCCGCCGCGTCTCGCTGGAAGTGCCAATCCACATTGCCTTCCAGCATGATCCCGCCGTCCTTTACCGTAACTTCGATGCGCGTATCCGGCACGCTGATGCTTCTCGCGAGCGCCTGCCCCGCTTCCCGCGCCAACTCGTGATCCTCTAGTATCAATCCCGGTTTCACTTCCAGTTGATTCACGACGTCCTTGACGCCGTACACACGCTTGGCCGCCCGTTCCGCCGCCAGCTTTTCCGGATAGCCATGCGCGAATCCGCTCAACGTCACCACATGATTGTGGGCCGCGACATTGATTTCCTTGGAGGTGACCTGATGCTCCCACTCGATCTCTCGTAGTACGGATTCGCGAAGTCCTGCGTCCTCGCTCTTCATTACCTTCACTGCGGGCATAGATCCCCCTTTTTAGACAACTCGATTCAATGGCTGTGCTGCACGAAAGTAACCATGAGCGGATTTGACTTACTCGTCTTAGCTTGAATGCGCAGGCAGCGTCTTGTAACGCACCCGCGCTGAGGTTACTTCCCCAGTCAATCACTCAGTTCCGTTACTAACCGTTACCCGCGCACGCTTGGGCGAAAAACATTTGAGTCGCGACGGCGTCTAAAATCCGGGGTATGAAACCGTGAAGATTCTGGCGAGTCTGTTGTGGTGCTCAGCGATGGCAGCCTACGGCCAGACAGGCACCGATGAACAGGCCAGCACCGCAACCGCACCAGCTTCTCAGGACCAGGCACCAGCTTCGCCGGCTCAAACGCCACAAACCGGCGCGCCGCCCGAGCAGCAGAATCGTTCTGTTCTGGGCGTCACTCCGGGAACCGAAGCAATCAAAGAAAAGGACTTATACGAACAGTCCGGTTACTTGCATCCTTTCACGCGCATGCCGAAGTTCGTACTGATGGATCAAAAGCGGATCTGGACCAGCCCCTTCCATACCAGCCACAGCGACATCAAATGGTGGGTGATTTTTGCAGGCGCCACCGCGGCCCTGATCGCCGCCGACCAGCACATCGAAAAAGCGGCTCCCAGCAATTCCACGCTGGTGCATCTGGGAAACGACACCTCCTATCTCGGCGCGCCTTATACGCTCATTCCCATTGCCGGAACATTCTATTTCATGGGGAGCGCCGGCGGCAACGAGCGCTTTCGGGAAACCGGCCTGTTGTCGTTTGAAACGCTGATCGATGCCACCGTCGTCCAACTGGCGATCAAATCGATTACCGACCGCCAGCGCCCCACCGAAGGCACCGGCGAAGGTCATTTCTTTGCTTCCACCAGCACGCGTTACGACTCGGGTTTCCCGTCCGGCCACGCGATTGAAACGTTCGCCCTGGCGTCCGTGTTCGCCCACGAGTACCACGACAAATTCTGGGTCAAGTTCCTGGCTTATGCCTACGCGGGCGGCGTCGTAGGCGCTCGCCTGGCGGCCAAGAAACACTTCCCCGGAGACGTCATGGCCGGTGGCGCCATGGGCTGGTTCATGGGCGATTACGTTTACGGCAAGCGCCACAATCCCGAATTGGATGACAACCGCAGCATGCTCAGGAGGGTCCTGGCGCACGTCGAACTCGGGGGCCCGGCCTGGTGACCCACTGACCGGAGCATCCCGGCCTTAACCGTTTTGTTACCGCCGATTGGTGCTTCACCTGCCTCGGAAAAGAGGGCGTGTCTATGGCATCCCTCACCTTACGTAGCGAGCCTGTTACAAAGCCGCCTGCGCCAAGTCCCAGCGAATTACCCGCCTATCTCGACCGCATCTCCCGAATCGGCTCGGAATTCATCGTCTTCGACGACGGATACCGCGGCTGGACCTACAGCTATCCAGACTTAGCCCGCATGGCAGCCTCGTTTCAAGCCCGGCTTCGCGCGGAAGCCATCCGGAAAGGCGAGACAGTCATGATATGGTCGGAGAACCGGCCGGGCTGGATCGCCGCACTCTGGGGATGCCTGCTGGAAGGCGTGATCGTGGTTCCGGTGGATCAGCAGTCCTCCCCTGCGTTTTTCCAACGTATCCAGGACAAAGTGCGGCCCCGCGCCATTCTGCTGGGCGAGCGAGTTCCGCCGCCCCTCGGCGACGGCGTCCCCATCTGGCGTCTTCCAGAGATGGAACGCGCCGAGCATCCAGCGCTCTCCGCCGGACTTACAACTCTCGCGGCCGACGATGTGGCGGAAATCGTCTTCACTTCCGGCACCACAGCCGAACCCAAAGGCGTCATCATCACGCACCGCAACCTGGCCGCCAGCCTGCATCCGGTGGAGGACCAGTTGGCTCCCTACCTCAAGTACGTCCGCCCATTCCAACCGGTGCGTTTCTTGAATCTCCTTCCGATGAGCCATCTGTTCGGCCAGGCGCTGGCGCTGTTCCTGCCGCCGCTGATTCCTGCGTCGATCGTTTTTGTCTCCAGTGTCAGCGCCCAGGAAATCGCACGGCAGATTCGAGCCCGGCGAATCTGCACCGTGGTCGCGGTTCCAAAAATTCTGGAAGTGCTGCGCGATTTCGTGATCCACCGTTTTCCCCAGGCTGCCGATACGTCGCATGCCTCCGATCCCTGGCCGCTCCGCTGGTGGCGTTTTCGAGCCGTGCATCGCATGTTCGGCATGAAATTCTGCAGCTTCTTCGTGGGCGGCGCGCCGCTCGCTTCCGATCTCGAGCAGTTTTGGACGAATCTCGGATTCGTGGTGGCGCAAGGCTACGGATTGACCGAAACAGCCCCTATCATCACATTCAGTCATCCCTTCCATGTCCGCCCTGGCACCGCCGGAAAACCGTTGGAAGGTGTCGACGTCCGGATCGCCCCGGACGGCGAGGTCCTGGTGCGAGGCGGCATCGTCACGCCCGGCTACTTCCAGTCCCCGGAACAGACCGCCGCCGCTTTCAAAGAAGGATGGTTCCACACCGGCGATATCGGCGAACTGGATGCCGACGGAAATCTCACCATCCGCGGCCGCAAGAAGGAGATGATCGCCACACCCGAGGGCCTCAAGGTTTTTCCCGACGACGTGGAGAACGTGCTCAATCAAATCGCCGGCGTTCGCGATTCGGCCGTCATCGGAAAAGATCAGGTCAACGCGGTGCTGGTGCTCGAACCGGGCGCCGACGCCGCTAAAATCGTGCGCCTCGCCAACCAGCGCCTGGAGCCGCAGCAAAGAATTCGCTCCGTTTCCGTCTGGAGCGAGGGCCAGCTCCCACGGACCGCCACCACGCGCAAACTGCGCCGCGCCGAAATCGCCGAGCGCGTGGTTCGAGGCCCGGGCACATCCAAGGCTGGACGCGAAGTGCGAGTCACCGATTTGGTGCAAAGGTTTGCGCCCGGCCGCGCCATTTCTCCGGAAACCACGCTGGAAGAATTAGGCCTCAGCTCGCTCGATAGGGTGCAATTGATGATGGACCTGGAGGAAAAGCTCGACACCAGCATCGACGAGAGCGCTTTCGCGAGCGTGAGCAAGGTGGCGGATCTGGCCAAGCCGATGGAGCCGGTCGAACCAACCACGTTCCCGCGTTACAATCGCGCTTGGCCCGCACGCCTGATTCGCCGCGTCTTGCTGGCAGCCATCTGGCTGCCTCTCACCCGATTCTTCGCGCGCGCCAAGGTCTCCGGCCTCGAGAATCTGCGCGGCCTCCGCGGACCCGTGATCTTCGCCTCTAATCATCAAAGCTACATCGATACGCCGCTGATTCTCGCGACGCTACCCGCCAACTGGCGCTATCGCATCGCTCCCGCCATGTGGAAAGAATATTTTGACGCGCACTTCTTCCCGCACCAGCATTCGCTCCGGGAGCGCTGGGTCAACAGCATTGTCTACTGGCTGGTCACGACACTCTTCAACGCCTTTCCGATGCCCCAGACCGAGACGGGAGCGCGCGAGTCCATTCGCTACACCGGCGAACTGGCCGAAGAGGGTTGGTCCATTCTGATTTTTCCGGAGGGCGAACGGACCGAGGCCGGCGAGTTCCGCCCCTTCCTGCCGGGCGTCGGTCTCATTGCTTCCCGTCTCCATCTGCCGGTGGTGCCCATCCGGCTGAAAGGCGCGGAACGCGTGTGGCATCGTACCAAGTTGTTTCCGCGCCCCGGCCGTGTTGAAGTCTCCATCGGCGCGCCGCTCTGGCTCGAAGGCCAGTCGTACACCGCATTAGCAGATAAACTGCAAGAAGTAATTCGAACCCTACCTTGAATCGGGTTGGAAATGACACCGGCGCCATCCAATACCTGGGAACACTTCCCCCATCAGGCCGACATGGGCGTGCGCGGCATCGGCGCGTCGGAAGAGGAAGCGTTCGAGGAGGCAGCCGTCGCTTTAACCGCCGTCCTCACCGACGTCAATTCCCTGGAGCCGAAAACTTTCGTGAAGGTGGTGTGTGAAGCGCCCAACGACGAACTGCTTTTTGTGGACTGGCTCAACGCCATCGTGTACGAGATGGCCACGCGTCGGATGCTGTTTTGTAAATTCCAGGTGCACATCAACCGTGGCCGCCTGGAAGGAACCATGTGGGGCCAGCCGGTAGACGTCGCCAAACATCAGCCCGCGGTCGAGGTAAAGGGAGCCACCTACACGGCGCTCGGAGTAAAACGCCGCGAAGACGGCAAGTGGGTGGCGCAGTGCGTCGTGGATGTCTGAGGAGGACGCGTTGGATCTGAACAAGCTCGTTAAGGAATCAGATTTCCAATGGCGAATCGAGCCCAGCGGCAAGATGCGCGTGCCCGCCATCATATATGGCAGCGCGGAGCTGCTGCGCGACATGGATGACAAAGTCTACGAGCAGATTGTCAACGTCGCGACGCTGCCTGGAATTGTGCGCGCCGCCTACGCCATGCCGGACGCGCACTGGGGCTACGGATTCCCCATCGGCGGAGTGGCGGCATTCGATCCCAAGCAGGGCGGCGTTGTTTCGGCCGGCGGAGTCGGCTTCGACATCTCGTGCGGCGTGCGCACGCTCACCACCGGTCTTTCGATCGCGGATGTCGAGCCCGTCGCCGCCGAACTGGCCGACGCCCTGTTCCGAACCGTGCCCGCGGGCGTCGGAAGCCGAGGCCGCGTGCATCTGGACGCAACTCAAATGGAGGCCATGCTAACCGGCGGCGCCCGCTGGGCCGTCGAGCAGGGTTATGGCGACAAGCAAGACCTGGAGCGCATCGAAGAACACGGATGCATGCAAGGAGCCGAACCGGCCGCTGTTTCCGACTTCGCGAAGAAACGTCAGAAAGACGAAATGGGAACGCTCGGCTCCGGCAACCACTATCTCGAGGTGCAACGCGTCGCCGAAATCCACAACGCCGAGGTCGCCAACGCCTTCGGCCTGCACGAAAACGACATTGTGCTCAGCATCCACTGCGGCTCGCGCGGGCTAGGCCACCAGATCGGAACCGAATTCCTTAAGAAAATGATTCTGGCGCCCGAATCTCAGCCGATCGAGCTTCCCGACCGCGAGCTGGCCTGCGCTCCCATCGAGTCGCCCATCGGCAAGATCTACCTGGGAGCCATGCGTGCGGCTATCAACTGCGCTCTAGCGAATCGCCAGATCATTACGCATCTGGCGCGTCAGGCTTTCGCCGAAGTACTGCCCAAGGCCGAGCTTCGCCTCCTCTACGACGTGTCCCACAACACCTGCAAGGTGGAAGAGCATCGCATCGATGGTGGCTCAAAGCGCCTGTTCGTGCACCGCAAGGGCGCGACGCGCGCGTTCGGCCCCCACCATCCCGAAGTCCCGACGGACTTCCAGTCCACCGGCCAGCCGGTCCTGATCGGCGGCACCATGGGTACGGCATCCTACATCCTGGCCGGCGCGCCGGAAAGCGAGACGCGCTCGTTTGGATCGTCCTGTCACGGCGCCGGCCGCCAGATGAGCCGCCATCAAGCTACCAGGCAATTCCGCGGGCGTGAATTGGTGGATGAACTGCGCCGCCAGGGAATCATCATCCGTAGCCCCTCCATGCGCGGCGTGGCCGAGGAAGCCCCCGGCGCCTATAAAGATGTCAGCGCCGTGGTGGATGCAGCCGACCGCGCCGGTCTCTCGCGCAAAGTCGCAAGACTGGTTCCGTTGGTCTGCGTCAAAGGCTAAGTCCGCCTCACCCGGCAGTACTGTCTTTTGGGGAAAATTTCACGTTGGATGGGGCAAAGTACGCAGACCAGCCGCTCTGAACGCCTGTCTCGTGCGAATTTCGTGGTATCGGACGTGCATTTCACCCACATGAGACACAATGACAAAGACGCGCATTCGCCTGAATCCGTCCAGCATGGGAGTGGAAGCGGAGTTGCTGAATCTGAAACTCCGCGACCTGATCGTCGGCCAGGACGAAGCGATCCGCGCCATTGTGGACGTCTACCAGACGCACTTGACTGGCTTGAACTCTCCCGGCCGCCCCATCGCGAACCTGCTATTCCTCGGCCCCACCGGATCCGGCAAAACACGCATCGTGGAAGCTACCGCTGAAAGCCTGCTCGGCAGTCCTCGCGCCGTAACCAAAATCGACTGCGGAGAATTCCAGCACAGCCACGAGATCGCCAAGTTGATCGGATCGCCTCCTGGTTACATGGGCCACAAGGACACCCGGTCGCTGTTGAGCCAGGAAACGCTGGAGCAACACTACACCGCCAGCGTCCAGATCAGTTTCGTTTTATTCGACGAGATCGAGAAAGCCAGCGATGCACTCTGGAACCTGCTGCTCGGCATTTTGGACAAGGGCACGCTGACGCTGGGCGACAATCGCAAAGTGGATTTCTCGCAGAGCATGATCTTCCTCACCAGCAACCTGGGGGCGGCCGAAATGAGCGCCATGCTGAATCCCAGGCTCGGCTTCGCGGCTCAGGCGCCGGTGGCCCCCAGCGCGCAATTGGATCACAAGATCACCCGCAGCGCGGAGGAAGCGGCGCGAAGGAAATTCACGCCGGAGTTCATCAATCGCCTGGACAAAATTGTTACTTTCAAGCCGCTGGGCGAGACCCAGCTGCGCCAGATTCTCGATATTGAGCTCAAGATGGTTCAAGAGCGGATCTTCACTTCGGGGCCGCGCCGCTCCTTCATCTTCAACGCCACCAGCCAAGCCAAGGAACTGCTGCTCAAGGAAGGCACGGATCTAAAGTACGGCGCGCGTCACTTGAAGCGCGCCATCGAGCGATTCCTGGTGCAGCCCATGTCCAATCTGATGGCCACCGACCAGGCCCGCGGCGGCGATTCTATTCGCGTCGACCTGGACCGGTCCGCGAATCATCTGGCCTTCAGCCGCGAAGCAGAAGGTTTGCCGCTGCGCGCCATGACCGAAATCGCCGGCGTCGCCATTCCAATCCCCGCCATGGCCATGAGCAGCTTCGCATCCCAAGAGACGGCCAAGACCTGGAAAAGCACGTTCTTCAAGTAAGCGG
The DNA here is from genome assembly GCA_963768095.1 of Terriglobia bacterium. Taxonomy (GTDB): domain Bacteria; phylum Acidobacteriota; class Terriglobia; order Bryobacterales; family Bryobacteraceae; genus Palsa-89. The sequence goes on from CAVYGT010000002.1 coordinate 1,188,333, forward strand.
GCCGGCAGTTTTAAAAAGTGGCCGAGCCGGCGCCTTCTCTGGCGAGAAAGTCATCCAGTACCGCTTGGAGTTCTGGTATTCGAGTGCAGGCCACGTTCCATACTTCATCCAAGTCCACACCGATGTAATCGTGAATCAGAACGTCGCGCATGCCGCAGATCGCTTTCCAGTCGAGCGAAGTCAGCCGATTGCGTGCCTCGCCTGAAACCCGCTTGGCCGCTTCGCCGATCACCTCGACATTTCGAATCACAGCGTCCTGGATTTCTTCCGACGCTATGAATGCATCTCGGCCTGGGGCGATAAAACGTGTGATGCGCCGGCAACGCTCTAGCATGTGGTGCAGATAGAGCCGGTCGTCCTTCACAGCGGCGTGGCCTCGCGGAGAATTCTCTCGCGTACGTACCAGTGAAGCGACTTCTCGGTCCCAATATGGACCTTCATGCCGAGCAGGTCCTGAAGATCCTGAACCAATCCGGCGTGGTCCAGCAAGCTGCGTCCCGGTTCCCATTCGACCAACAGGTCGAGGTCGCTGCCCTGCTGGGCCTCGCCGCGGGCCACCGAGCCGAAGACACGCAGATTGCGCGCGCCTCGTTTCCGAGCCAGACGGAGTATCTCCAGCCGCCGGTCCACGCGCAGTGTTTTCAGGTCGACCACGGTCCTATTGTGCGACAATTCCGTTCGAGCCGCACTTCCCGTTGCGCTGGCTCAGTCGCCATCGTCGACGAACCGGTTCAGCGCCTGCCGGTTCCCAGGTCGTCCGAATGCCCGGCCTTCAGGCGAGACCACTGGGCGGTGGGACGCCCATCGATTCGGAAATTCTGCTTGCCTTGAAACCGTTGTGGCCAGCCGGTCGGCGAATCCTCCCACTTCTCCTGCCGGCCATAGACGGTCAAGTCGAGCAGCCGAAAACTGTTGTCCATCACCTCGACGCCGCGGCCAGTCGTCCAGTAAGATTCGAAGACCTTGGACCCTTGTCGCAGGTAGCAAACGATGTGCATCCTTCCCGCCCGGCGTCCAACCAGAAGCTTGTCGAGCGAATCCCTGGGCTGAGTACCAAGGCATCTCCCAGCCCATGAAGTCGCGGTAGCGCGCGCTCTCTTCGAATGGGCCTTGGCAAAACGTGGCGTACGTGACGTCGCGGGAATGAATATAGGACAGCTCGCGGACGTGCGATGTAGCCCAGGTGCACCCCTCGCATTGCTCGGGCGCAGGCTGGCCGATGTGCCACATGAAGTAGTAGGCGATCAGCATCCTGCGTCCCTCAAACGCATCCAACAGTGTCACCGCCCCACGTTCGCCGATGAGCGGCGTGGCGCCGTCCACCTCCACCATGGGAAGCCGCCGGCGGGCGGCCGCAATCGCGTCGCCCGCTCTGGTGTGAGCCTTTTCTCGATCCCGCAATGCGTCCAACTCGGCGTCGAAGGCGGCCCGATCGACTATTTTGGGCGCTGCAAGTTCATCGGTCATGATGTTTCCTCTGCCGCGCGCTTTCGGGCGGCTGCTTGAGGGTCGGTTGTTATGTCGATCCACTTCGGGTTCGGCGAGGCCTCGGCGGCGTAGTTGTCGTGCCAGTTCCACCACTTGTACGGCGGGGTTTGTGGGTAACCCTCGGGCGAATCCTCCCAAGTCTCCTGACGGCCCAGCGGCGTGATGTCGAGATAGCTCCAGGTAGTCCCCATCGCCTCATCGCCACGGGCGTTGATCAAGTATGTGCGGAACACCCGCTCGCCGTCGCGGAAGAACACGTTGTGGCCGTGCCATTCGTTTACGCCGAAGTCGGTGTCGAAGCTGTCAGTGATGGTGTACCAGGGCATCTCCCAGCCCATCCGCGTTTTCAGGCGTACGATGTCCGCCTGCGGCGCGCGTGAGGCGTAGACGAGAGTAGTGTCGCGGGCGTTCAGATGTGCGAGGTGCGCCACCTGATCGGCGCCCAGCGAGCAGCCGCGGCAGGCGTGCTCGGGCCAGCCGAACACACCGGGCTCGAAGAAGGCGCGATAGACGATCAACTGAGGGCGGCCCTCGAACAAATCGAGCAGGCTTACCTTGCCCTGGGGTCCCTCGAACTCGTACTTCTTGTCCACGGCCATCCACGGCATCCGCCGGCGTTCGGCTGCCAGGGCGTCGCGGGAGCGAGTGAAGGCCTTCTCCTTTACCAGGAGCTGCTGCTGCGCTGCCTCCCATTCCCGTTGAGACACGATCGGGGGTGTGTTCATTGTTGCCATCTTATTTCTCCTCCTTTGCTTTCTGAAACAGACCGAAATGATTCGCTCTGAAAAAGTTTCTGAACTTGCCGATGCAGACCGCCAGGATTCCTCCCGTGGAGCCGGCGCCGGCGACCATTACTGCTGCATTTGCGATGCATACTGGACACATATGTTTCACCTTTGATCCTTTCGCCGTTCCCGATCGATGAGCTTGCCACTCTTTCGGCGGCCACCGCAATTGGGAACATACTTGTACCTAAACGTTCCGAGCCGCTTTCGGAGGATGCACGCCGGCGCTCACGTCCTTGCTGTAACGTTTTGCCCAACGGCACATACCCCGCAGGGGCGCGATGATCGTCCTCCCTAGCTTGGTCAACGAGTACTCGAAGGTCCGGGCCCTCGATCTAGCCGCGCGCCGGGCGATCAATCCCGTGGATTCCAGATTGCGCAGAGTTCGGGTAAGCATGCGCTGAGAAACGTTTCCAACGTTGCGGCGCAGCTCCCCGTGCCGATAAGGCCTGGCTTTCAGCGAGAAGAGAATCTTCGGCGTCCATCTGCCGATAAAGATCGCGCTGCTGCTTCTTTCCGTTCTCGATATAACCTGGTGCTTGGTGCTCACGAGATAAACTTAACCCTGAATGTTGAAATGCTGGGAGTGACAAGTGTGGCGGGATTCCGATGGACTCACTGATCACGGCCGCGGGGCACGCGCTGGCCGCCGGCGATCCTCTTGGGGCGTTGAAGCGAGTGGCCCTGCGCGACGACGCGCCCGCGCTGGCGCTGCGCGGCATTGCAATGGCGCAGCTGGGCGATCTGGTCCGGGCCAAGGCGCTCTTGCGAAGTGCCGCTCGCGCCTTCAGTCCCAGAGAGGCGGTAGCTCGCGCCAGGTGCCTGGTGGCCGAAGCCGAGATCGCACTCGCCTCGCGCGATCTGAGCTGGCCGGTGAAGTCGCTCGAAGCGGCTCGCGTGACACTCGAAGCGCATGGCGACCGGCTCAACGCCGCGCACGCGCGCTACCTCCAGGTGCGGCGCCTCCTGCTGATCGGCCGCCTCGAGGAAGCCGAGCACACGCTCGCGCAGCTTGACCACACTGGCCTCCCGCCCGCGTTGCAGACCGTTCACGAGTTGGTAGCTGCCGGAATCGCGCTGCGGCGCCTCCAAACCAAGCCAGCACGCGACGCGCTCGACCGCGCCAGGCTCGCTGCGAATCAGGCCGATATCCCCGCGCTCACGGCCGAGGTGGAAAGTGCGTCTCAGGTGCTGGACACGCCGGCAGCGCGCCTGATCGCCAACGGCGCGGAGCGGATCCTGCTGCTGGAAGATGTCGAAAAGCTGCAGGCCTCCAATGCTCTCGTCGTGGACGCGTGCCGTTACGTCCTGCGTGCCGCGGGCAAGACAGTGTCGCTCGCAAGCCGTCCCGTGTTGTTCGAGCTCGCACGCGCGCTGGGCGAAGCATGGCCCGACGACGTTCCGCGGGATGTCCTGCTTCGGCGTGCATTCGGAGCGAAACTCACCGACGAATCGCACCGCGCGCGCTTGCGTGTCGAAATCGGGCGCCTGCGCAGAATGCTTCGGACACTCGCTACGATCAGTGCGACCAAGAGCGGGTTTGTACTGGCGCCGTGCCGTGCACGCGAGGTCGCCGTACTCGCACGGCCCGTCGAAGATGAGCATGGGGCGGTGCTGGCCTTTCTCACCGACGGTGAATCCTGGTCGAGCTCGGCCCTGGCGCTGGCACTGGGCACCAGCCAGCGCAGCGTGCAGCGCGCGCTCGACTCGCTAGCGGCCTCGGGCAGAGTGCAGGCGTTCGGCCGCGCCCGCGCTCGCCGTTGGATGACTCCGCCCGTGCCCGGATTCACGACGACATTGTTACTCCCCGCTCCGCTGCCGAGCGACTCTTAAGTAAACGCCGGCACAACGGAGCGGACCGCCGGCTTTACTCCACTTGCAATGTGGGCGGCTCCGCCCTGTGCCAGCTAGGATGGAAGCATGAAGCGATCAGCGGCCAAAATCGTTCGCGAATACGGGCCCTTTCCCGGGCCGAGCGAGTGCACGGCGTCACCTATGACGGCCAACAGGTCTGGTTCGCCTCCGGAGACAAGCTGAACTCTCTCGATCCGTCGAGCGGCAAGACGCTCCGTTCGATCGATGTCCCCGCCCACGCTGGAACGGCTTTCGATGGCCAGCACCTGTTTCAGATCGCCGAGGATCGTATCCGGAAGATCGATCCGGAAACCGGCCGGGTGCTGGCTACCATCCCTTCACCCGGCGGCGGCCGCGACTCCGGGCTGGCCTGGGCCGAAGGCACGCTGTGGGTGGGCCAGTATCGGGACCGCAAGATCCATCAGATCGATCCCGAGACCGGGGCGATTCTTCGCACCATCGAGTCCAACCGCTTCGTCACTGGCGTCACCTGGGTGGATGGAGAGCTTTGGCACGGCACTTTAGAAGGTGACGAAAGCGATCTGCGGCGAATAGATCCTCGGACGGGTGAAGTTCTAGAACAGCTCGATATGCCGGCCGGTGTCGCCGTGACGGGCTTAGAATGCGATGGGCGCGATCAATTCTTTTGCGGCGGAGGAACCAGCGGGAAGGTGAGGGCCGTCCGGCGGCCCAGGTAAGACTCCCATGCGTCACCGCTAATGAAGCTTCGCGCGCCACTGCGCCGCTTGGTCCGGTCTCGGCCAGCGCGAGTACAAATCCACAATCTGCTCTTCGGTGGAGCGAATCCATTTGTGCTCTTTGGCCGGCATGCGGGAAACGCGCTGCTGCATACCGTTGTACCCGCTCAGCAGAAGTGGTTCAGCTTCGGCGTACCGCTGTAGACCGGCGAAGCAGGCTCCCAGAAAAGCCCGCGCGCGGAAAAGACGCCAATCCTCCCTAGGTCCCATTTCCCGATATGCCAGAGCCTGGCGGAGAAGTGGTTCCGCCTGTCCATATTTGCGTTGCGTCGTCAAGTTTTGGCCCAGCAATTCGGTCGCATTCGCGGCGTTCCCTTCCTGGCCGGTCCCCAGCCGCCGAAAGCCTTCCAGCGCGCGCTGCCAAATCTGCTCCGCGCGGCCTAGGTCGCCCTGCGAGTCATACGCCCATCCAAGAGCAGTCTCGACCATCAGAGTATCTCTCGCGCCTGGCCCGGAAACTGCCCGAAAATCGTCCCTCGTTTTCTCGAGCAAGGAGATTCCCTGCGCGGCCTGGCCTGCTTCTACGTAGGCTTGGCCAAGCAGGCTGTTCGAAGACAAAGTGTTGGGATGACGCGGACCCCATCCTCGCTCCTCCCCGGCGGCCACCGCTTCGAAAAGCTTCGCGGACTGTGGGTAATCGCCTTCTCCCAGCAGCACGTTCGCCAGACCGAACATCTCGCGTTGTGTGAAGGGGTGGTCCGGACCATACAGACGCCGGTAACTTTCCAGCCCCTTCGCCAGCAGGGCGTGGGCTTGGGCATACTGGCTCTCGGAAATGTATAAGGCAGCCAGGCTGTCGCTGGTGTTCAGGGTATCGATGTTGTCATAACCAATGCGGCGGGACTGGAGATCCAGCGCCTTTTTCAGGAGCGGTTCCGCCTCCGCGTTCTGATTGTTCTGGAAATACAGCGCTCCCAGGTTCTGCATCGCGACCACCGTTCGCGGATCTTCCGGACCCAGCTTGCGGGTCTGACCTTCGAAGACAGCCTTCGCGGCGGCCACAGCCTCTGCATTCTTGTCTTGATCGATGTCGACGGAGGAGACGAGCATCAGGATATCGAGAGTGTCGGGATGGTCGGCGCCGCGATGTGCGGCACTCAGCTCATAGGCCCTGCGTAAATGCCGCTCAGCCTGTGGGTACAGGCCAAGACCGTAATAAGCTTTCCCAATCGTTTTCTGGATCGTCATTTCAACCAGCGGCTGGTTTGCGAATCTTTTTTCGACCTTGGCCGCCGCCCGATCCAACAGAGTCAGCGCCTTGACATCCGGATCCGGCTTCGTGTCCGCGCCTCCCTGAGATTCCGGATTCGCCTGCGACAGAAGATCGTCCTGGAGAAACTGGTTGACGGCCGTGGCGACGGCAGCCTCCGCGTCCGCCCGGTCCCGCTGTCTGTTGGCGATAACGCTCTGGCGGATGCTCACTCCAGCCGCGACTACTAGGACAACTACAAAGGCGCAAAACGTCACCAGCGCCGCGCGATGGCGCCGCGCGAACTTGCGGGCACGGTACGCCGGAGACGCTGGAACCGCCAGCACCGGCTCGTTCCGGAGGTACCGCCCGATGTCGGCCTCTAGGTCCGAGGGCGACCCATAGCGCTGCGATCGCTCTTTTTCGAGAGCCTTCAACGCGATCGAGTCCAAATCGCCTCGAATCTGTTTGACCAGAGCCACCGGCTCGGTTTGGCGCAAACGGGCAAGCTCCGTCGAGGTAGCCGGATCCTGGGTACGCACCCGAGTGCTGGGCTTGGGCGCGTCGTCCTCACGCAGCCTCCGCAGGAACTCTTCAAACGCCACTTTGCGCAGCTCGATGGGTGGCGCTCCCACCAGTAACTCGTACAAGATGATCCCCAGTGAGTAGACATCCGTCCGCGTATCGATGTCCTCACCCGAAGAAGCGGCCTGCTCCGGGCTCATGTATTCAGGAGTTCCGATCATCGTGCCCACGCGAGTAAACATCGTCTCCGCCGTCAGCTTCTGGGTGAGCGCCTTAGCCACTCCGAAGTCGATGATCTTGGGCACCGGCTTCCCGTCCACTTCGGTGACCAGGATGTTGGAAGGTTTGAGGTCGCGGTGGATGATCGCTTTCTGGTGCGCGTGTTGAACCCCTTCACAAACTTGCACGAAGAGCTCTAACCGTTGACGCATTGTGAGCTTGTGCTTATCGCAGTAGCTGGTGATGGATACCCCGGCGACGTACTCCATCACGAAGTACGGCGCACCTTGAGGTGTGGACCCAGCGTCGAAAACTTTCGCGATAGCCGGATGGTCCATGAGGGCCAAAGCCTGCCGCTCGGACTCGAAGCGCGCGATCACCTCGCGGCTGTTCATTCCAGCTTTCACCAGCTTCACTGCAACGCGGCGGCGGACCGGTTCTTTCTGCTCTGCTAGCCAGACTTCGCCCATTCCGCCCTCTCCGATTTTTTGAAGCAGGTGGTAACGGCCTATGAGAGTACCGGCGGTTTCGCCCGGCTGGATACTCCGAGTCGGCTGGAGAGAATCATCCATGCCTGAAGTAGGGTCAGGGTCGAGGGGTTCGGACACTACTGCTAGACTCCCTTTGATTGCGTCGAAACCAGGCTAAAAAGCAAACACATGATATCATCCCGGTCCAGGCAGAGGTCGCCAAGACGCGTTGGGATGACGTTCCGGGCTAACCAGTAATCCTGCATAACGGGCAGGGAGTTTGCACCCTTGGCGGTGAACGAAGTGCAGGGCAAGTTAGAACTCGCGCACTACTTTGCGGTGCTCTTATTTTGCGTCGCCGGGCGCTTCCAATTGGGCAATCGCTTTCCTGACCTGCTCGGCTTCCGGCGCCTTCGGCACAAGCTCCAAATACTTTCTGAAATGTTGCAGGCCGCCGGCGCGGTCGCCCTTGGCGACGAGCACCGATCCCAGCAAAAGTTCGGCTCGCGGAATCTCGTGCGCGGCGTCGATGTCCACCGCACGGCGCGCGCTCCTCTCAGCCACATCGAGATGTTTTAGATTGTAATTCGCCACGGCATTGTAGAAATACAACTCGGGAAATTCAAGAGGATTCATCGCCACGGCCTGGCCGGCGATCGTGGCCGCATCCTCTTCACGTTTTTCCGCTAGATCGAGCATGGCCAACTGAACATACGGTCTGATGTATTTGGGATCCGCGGCTACCGCTTTCTCCCATGCCGCACGCGCCTCTGTGGATTTCGATTCCTTCAGGAGAACCTCGCCCAAATGGCTCCAAGCCTGAGCGTAATTGGGATCGATTTCCACCGCCTTTTCGAAATTCTTTTCCGCGGCGGCCCATTTTTCATCGTTGAAGGCATTCTCGCCCTTACCGAACGCCTTCTTGGCCGGCTCGGGCACGTTAAGCGCGCTCGCCGACACGGTCGAGCCTTCGTGCAGGCCCATGTGTTTCAGCACAATGGTGACGCCGTTGCGCAACGTCACCTGAGCCGTTTGATAACCCTTCAGCCGGATCGTGACCGTGCAGACGTCGGCCGTGGAGGGATCGTACGCCCGGGACCGGTAGTTCACCAGGTACTGCACGCCGCCGTCGCCGAAAATATTCACAATCGCGCATTCATCCACCAGCCGGTCCGAAACGTTGGGAATGATCTGCGGCGAATTGGGAAGCGGCGAGCCGTCCTCCGTGACGATTGAGGCGTGGTAGGTTTGGGCCGAAGCCGCCGCGGCCATGGTCAGAGCCAGGATGCCGGCGGCCAGGGCAGGATTTGTTTCCATGATGATTATTCCTACGTGCCATTATACGCACTGGTTTCAAACTATCCGGATTGCGAGGTTTGGGCCTTGCCATTGAGCCCCTCCCATTCACCCGCGAGGCGCGTTCCTGATCCTGCCGTGGATCGGCAGGGGCTTCGGAGCAAAGAAGATCGATTAACCGAGACTGTCTACGATCGATGGTAGTACTCGCGCCTGGGCGATAGACTGGTACTGCTTTCTCGCAACGGGCCGGAGTTTTCTCCGTCACCTCCAGATGTCTGAAAAATCCTGATCGGTCATGCTGAAGCGTCGGTTGGACATCAAAGCGCTCGTCGAGAGCATTGCCATTGCGGTGGCCCTGATGGTTTCTGTCGCGACTCAAGCGCTTTTGAAGGCCCAGGATTTCCGGGGGAGCCTGGTGGGCGCCGTGGTGGACTCGAGTGGCGCGCGGGTGCCCTCCGCGGACGTCCACTTGATGGCTGTCGAGTCTTCTCTGGAACGCAAAACGACCACCGACAGCCGCGGAGAATTTCGCTTTAGCGACCTGTTGGCTGGCCCTTACCAGCTGACTGTGAAAGCGCCGGGCTTCGCCGAAGCGACCTCGACGGTGATCGTCAACGTGAGTTCCGACCGCGAAGTTGAAGTGACCTTGAAGCCGGCCGCCGCCCAGCAGACCCTGACCGTGGAGGCGCAAGCATCGTCCATCGTCGTGCAGCCCATCGATACCACCAGCGCCGTTCATGGCGGCATCGTGACGGCGCAGGATCTACGAACCATTCCTCTGGCGCACCGCAGCTTCGCGAATATTGCGTACCTGGTGCCGGGAACCGAGCCGGTGGAGCCCTCCGATCCCACCAAGGCGCGCATTACCGCCGTCTCGTTCGGAGGCAGCTCCGGCCTGAATGATGTTCTGTCGGTGGACGGAGGCGACAATTCGGACGACTACATCGGCGGATTCCTCCAGAACTTTTCTCCCGACGCGATTCAGGAATTCGCCGTCGAGACCTCGCAACAAAATGCGGACACCGGGAGAACCGTCGGCGGCTCGGTGGTGATCACCACTAAGCGCGGGTCCAACGCCTGGCATGGAGGCAGCGCCTTCTATGAACGTGCCGCCGCGCTGGATGCGCGCTACCCGATCGAAAATCCCGCTCCGCTTCCCAAACAGCCGTTCTCCCGCCAGAACTACATCGGCACGCTCGGCGGGCCCATCGTGAAAGACAAACTCTGGTTCTTCGCTTCTTTCGAAGGTGTCCACGAAAACGCCAGCATCGCCTACAGCCCGGCTAGCCTAACCCAATTCCAGGCCCTCGCATCGCTGGCCGCACAAGGCCTGATCCCGGGAGTCAATTCGATTCCGGTCCCCAGCAACGTTGCCGTCCCATTCCGCGATTACCTGGCGACCCTGCGATTCGATTGGTCGCAATCGTCCCGCTCGCAATGGTTCCTCAGGGCCGCGGCCGACAATTACACCACCGACAACGCTTTCATCGAGCAGGCCACGCTTCCTTCGACTGGCGCGGCCTCGCATTCCAACTATATGAACCTGGTGCTGGGCCAGCAGTTCATTTTCAGCCCGTCTTGGCTGGGATCTTTAACGCTGGAGGCTAGCGGACTGCGCCTCACGGAGTCGCGTAATTCGAACCTCGGATTCGCGTTGGCGTTTCCGTTCAGCTCCACATCCCAGACCATTTCCGGATTCGAGACCTTTGGCGACAACCAGTTTGTGACGCCGATCACCGCGTTTCCAGTCGAGCGGGATCAGGAGAAATACCAGCTTCGGTACGACGTAATGCGCTCTCGCGGCAAGCACACCGTGAAGTTTGGCGTCGACGTCATCCATGAGCCGGTGCTGAGCGGCGCACTTCCCTCCAATGCGGAAAACCTGACGGTATTCGCGCAGGACCCGGCGGATTACCTCGGCAATCCCCAGCAATTCACCGCGGACCTAAACTGCGCCCCAACCGCGACCCCAGGCACAACCTGCACCAGCACCGGGCCGGGCAACGGCAGTTTTTCACAGAATGTACAGCGCCTCGGAATGTACGTCCAGGATTCCTGGCGCGTGACACCGCACCTTACTGTGAACTACGGCCTGCGATACGACACCACCTTTGGGCTCTTTACCGCATCCGGACGGTCCCAACTGGATAATCCGGCTCTGCTCACGATTGAGGCTCTGCAGGTACCTCTATTTGAGCATCCGGGCGCCCCTCACGATTACCGCAAGGCCTTCGCACCGCGGTTGGGAATTGCGTACGGGTTCGGCCAGAACACGGTAATCCGCGCCGGCTTCGGCATGTTCTACAACGACCTGGCGCAGAACGGCTGGGTGACGGCATTTACAGCGGTGAATGAAGCTCCGCTGCCCTGCCTCGCGCCAACCGGCGCCGGTTGCCTTCCGGGATCGTCGAATGCTGGTGCGGGCGCGTTGATCGATCCGGCTTACAAGACCCCCTACGCGCTGCACGCCAGCGCTGGAGCCGAGCACGCATTTAGTTCTCATTTTTTGGCGAGTGCGGACTGGACCCATGAGGCCGGCGTGCATGCTTATCGGCGTTATCAATACCAGGCAGGTTATACGCTGGATTCGCCGCTCTTTTCCCAAGACGTCGAAACCCAACAGCAGAACGTCCCCGACATTTCTGTCTTCCGGAGCGACAACCGGTCCCGCTATGACGGGCTTTCCGTTCATCTTCAGGCCAACATTTCGCGATTCAACCTGGTTTTCAACTACACGTTGTCGAGCGCGGAAACCTGGGGCTGCGTGCTCGGCGAACTGTTCGATTATGTGAATGGCGTCTGCGATCCGCTGCATGCTTTTGCCAAAGGCGACTACGGCCCTTCGGGAGAAGACGTCACCCACCGCGCCGTTCTGGCCGGAACCGTTCACTTGCCGGGTGGCTTCGATCTCTCGATATTGAGCCAAGCCGAGAGCGCCCGGCCGTTTACGATGACAACGCCCGTCGACGTCAACGGCGTGGGGGACGCCATAGACGACCGGGCGGTCATCAACGGTGTTCAGACCGCGCTCGATCAATTCCGGGGCACGCCGTATATCCAGACCGACTTGCGAATCACCCGGCCGTTCAATTTCCACGAGCGCTGGCAGGTCTCGCCATTCGTTGAGATGTTCAATCTGTTCAACCGCAACAATCCCGGCGCCAACTTCGTCACCAACCTGGCCGCGCTGCCCGCGCCCGTCAACAATCTCGCCAATGCAACCGCGTTTTGCCTCAACGCTGCCTGCACCCAGACGCAACCGATCACCAGCTTGAACCAGTTGCGTGTACCGGCCGGCGCCCTGGGAGACTTCTTCGGACCCGGCACCACGGTCGGCATTCCGTTTGCCGCTCAAATCGGAGTGAGGCTAAGTTTTTAGGGACTCCAGTCTGCGCGTGTTGCGTACTGAAAGAGATTCGCCGCCAGCGGGCCTTGCTTTTTTTCTGCACAATCGTAGATGGCGATGAATTACCGTCAAGGATTCCTTCGCATCTACCTGGTTCTGTCAGTTTGTTGGATCGCCGTGTGGCTGTATGTCGGCGTCAACAAGTCCCGGGATCTGCGCCTCAACGAAGCCAAGCGGCAGGAACTGGACTCGATCGTCAAAACCATGATGGATGAGGACGAAACGGATGACGACATCCAGGTGGTGGTGGATGAGTTCCGGCAGAAGTACGGCGAGAGATCGTGGCCAACCACGCTGCGCCGCGTCGCAACCAGCGATAGCATGGCCATCGCGTTCCTTCCGCCCTTAGCCGGATACCCGATCGCGTTCCTGGTCCTGCCGTGGATCGGCAGGGGCTTCGGAGCAAAGAAAATCGATTAACTCGATCGAAACCGCAAGCGCGTTTCCCCACTCATTTGCCGCAGCCGCGTTTGGCCTGCTCGAACTGATCTACCCAGACAACTGGATTGAGGTGCGGGTGCGATAATACATCCGTGTTTCAGTCCGCGGTCTCCCGCTGTGCAAAGCTTCTTTGGACACTCAGTATTGCAGGGTTGAACCGTCAACACCATATCGTCCGATACCAGATGTACAGACGAATCAAAGAGGCAACTCACGGGCTTAACTTGAGCGGGAAAGTGCTTTCTATCAGCCGCTCGGAACACTTATGTCACCTGATAGGAATCAGAACTGAACAGATCACGACGGCTAATTATCCGGCCTTCACGCTTTGCAGTCTCAACATTGAAAGCGATTCATACGATGTTGTTGTCAGTGACCAGGTTCTGGAGCACGTCCACTGCAATCCTCAGGAGGCAATCGATGAGATATTTCGAGTGCTCAAGCCAGGCGGCGTTGCTATTAATACAACCTGTTTCTTAACGCCGTTCCACGGAGAGCCCGTATATGGGGCGGAGGGCGCCGGTGACTACTGGCGATTTACCTGTCACGGCCTGCGCTATCTTCACAGACGATATTCGAGAATCATCGCAGTTGACGGATGGGGTAATCCCTTCATGGGAGTGGTGAATGCCTTAGGGTTGACAAGGATGCCAGTGCCGGACGAAACCTGGCATCCGCTACATAAGCTTGCAACACATAACCGCGACTCGTACCACTATGTGGTGTGGATTGTAGCTCAGAAGTAGCTCTACACCAGCGAGAATGCCAGGGCGTGGAGTCGCGGGTCCGGCGGCCCGCTGCGATCCAAGAACGGATCCGGCTCGCGACTGGGCAGCGGAGGCATCCCGCGGTCAGGACCCGGCATCGGTCCACCGCCTGGCCCGGGGCATCGCGCAACAAAGCACCACCAACAGACCGACTCACACCGCGCGTTTGGGTGCGATTCCATCGAACTTCCCAGCGTCAGGATAACCGCCCGCTTCAGTTAAGAGGCGTCGAAGCGTGCGTTAAGAATGTAAACTTCAATCCGCGCGAGGTTGGTGGCGGTTCAGGCATCGGCCTTGCGCACGGCTGCCTGCAAGTGTGTCTTCAGAAATGCCAACGTCAATGGCCACGCCTGCGCCGCGGCTGCCGGATTGTAGCTGGCGCGTGCATCGCAGAAGAACCCGTGATCGGCTTCGGAAAACTCGACGTTGACGTACGGCTTTCCGGCGGCTCTCAGCGTGTTCGTCACCGCCTGAATTTGATCGGAACCGATGTGTTGATCCTTGCCGCCCCAGAACAGCAAGATGGGGCCGGACAGGTCCTTCAGGCGGTCCAGCAGACCGGGAAAATACTGGCTCGGCGCGATACCGCCGCCATAATACGAGATGCTGCAGCCAAGCTGCGTTACGAGACCCGCCCGGCAGGCGGCTCGTCCGCCCATGCAATAGCCGACCGCGCCGATGGACAGATTCCCGCCGCTGCGCTGCAGCCATTCGAACGAAGCCCGAATATCCGCCTCTGAACCGGCTTCAGTGAGCCCCTGGAAATGCGGCATCACCGCCGCGAAATCGGTGTAGTTGCCTTCAAACCCTGGGCCAGTGCGATGAAACAGCTCGGGCGCCACCGCCAGGTAGCCTTCGCGGGCGAATCGCGTGGTCACGTCGCGGATATGAGCATTCACGCCAAAGGCTTCCTGAAAGACTAAGAGCCCTGCGACCGGACTGCCTTGCGGATGCGCCACAAACGCCCGCATCGAGCTCCCGTCGCTGACTGAAAGCGTCACGTATTCAGTTTGAGGATTCATATTTATCCTTTAGCCTATCGATCATATCGCAAGGACGCGAGAGCCGAAACAAGGCGGCTGGCTACGGCATCTGCGGACCGGCGCTTTCGAGCGTCTTCGCGATCCAGGCCGCGTGGGGATAACGGCAAGCATGCAGCGCCTTCACCTCGCTCGCTACGTCGTACTCCACGCGCCGGATGGAAGGCTGCGAGCCGTCCAGCAATAGATAGGAGGCTCGGGCGTCGCCGTCATAAGAGAGGCTGACGCTGCCGGTGTTGGCGACGATCATACCCGAAACTGTGCGGACGAAGGAGCGATGGATGTGCCCATAGATCACGACTGGCCGGCTGAGCGGCGAGTAGACTGCCTCTAGCGTGCCATCGCCGGCATCGTGCGCCGGTGCGCGCCAGGTCGTCTCGGGACTGGCGTGTACCAGCGCCATCGGACCATGCATCTGAACGCGCGGCAAGGCGCCCAGCCACGCGATCCTCTCTTCGCCGAGCGCTTCCCGCGTCGCCGCCGCCATTTCCCCGATCGCATTCCACAGCGCTTCGAGTTGCGGAGATTGGCTGGCAAACTCGGTAAACGACTCGGGCTCGGGAAGCATTTCATCCACGTTCCCCATCACTCCCTGCCAACCGAGATCGCGAATGCGATCCACGATCCACGCCGGACTTGCTCCCCCGTGCGCCAGATCGCCCCCGTGCAGAATCAGGCCCGGAGAAGTTTGCCGCAGGTCCGCCAACACGGCTTCAAAAGCGGCCCGGTTGCCGTGGATGTCTGAAACGATCGCGATGCGCATCACCACTTAATCTCACACACCTGTCGTTCGCGCCGCGAGAGACGTTCTCACCTCGCGGTCACCTTTCGACTGCACCTGAACACACTACGCGCCTCTAAGGTTATTTTTCGTATTGCCTAGCGTGAACATTGCGGGTATTCTAATGCCACTGTGTAGGACGTCCGGGATGAAGGTACCTGTTGGCGGATCTCGAGCCGCCAAGCGCATGCGGTACTAACGCCGGACACCTTGGCTCGCCACGCAGAGTTTGCGTTGAAGTTAGCGCAGCGTCGATAGCATTGCGAGCTAGGTGGGGCCGGCGCCTTGATCCTTTCGATTCGCAGCGCGCACATTTTATGTGGCTGCGGTTGCCGAATAGATCGAACCGGAGGCGTCCTTTCGGAATCTCACTCGTTTTGTTGCGCTTGCTTTTCAACTCAGTTGCTCGTCCGCATCGGAGATGACATGCCCGGAAGGGATTTACGGCCAGACCAGTTTGAAGACCGACGCTATCCTCTGCATCTGCCTCTCCGCTTTCGAGCCTATCGTGGCCCGACTCTAGTCAAGTCGGGCGAAGGCGAGACGCTCTCTATCGGAGTCAGGGATGTGCTCTTTTCGACCACCGAGGCGCCCTACGACGGGCTGGTCGCCCAGTTGTCGATCGACTGGCCGGTACTACTGGACGGCCGGACACCTCTGCAACTCTGCATCTTCGGCGAGATTGTGTCGTGCCGCGAAGAACACGTGCTGGTTCGCATTATGGATCACGAGCTTAAGTTGAGACCCACTCTGGCCAAAGGTGTCGGCCGTTGACCTTCCGCTCACACAAGGAGCCAATCGTCTGAAAGCCAAGATCACCGGCGTCCTGCCATCTTGGGTGGTCCGCATGATCCGGCGTAGTCTCTCGCTGCGAACGCAACTGATTTTTCTACTCGGCGCGCTGGTGGTGGTGGCGACCGGCAGCCTGGGTTCCATCGCGTACTACACCTCTCGCGCCATCACCCAAGGCAGCGCGGCGCGCGAGGTAGGAGTCATTGCGACCGCACGCAGGCAAGCTCTCATACAGGAGCTGAACACGCAGAACGAGCGCGCCGCCGCCCTGCTGAAGACAGTCAGCCTGGGGTGCGAACCGGCGGAGACCTGGTGTCTGCGGAAAGTGCTCACGGACTACGTCGCTACCGGAGGTGCAACCGCTGTGCGGCTGACTTATCGGGGACACCCTGCCATCACGATAGGCCGGGAGGCAGGCCGCCTGGCCGCCGTATCCGCGCTGGCCGACAATGAACTCGCGCGCTTTGATGTGGATGCTTCCGCGGGCCCCTACTATTTCATCCAGGCGCGGGCCGCGATGGGCCGTGGCGACGCAGTCGTTAGTTTGCTCGGCGACATGCGGCTGGTGGACCAGATTTTTCAAGGCCGCTACGGGCTAGGTCAATCGGGAGAAACATTTCTCACGGACTTTAAAGGGCGCTTTCTTACTCCCCACCGATATCCCGCGCCCCATGCGGCGCGTCCCGGCGGCGACCGGGCGATTCGGTTGTGCCTGGACGGGCTCGATTCCGAGGTGCTCGACCGGGATTACCGCGATGTGCCCGTGGTTCACGGCTTTCGCCATATGCCCGAGATCGGCGGAGGCTGTGTCATAGCTCAAATCGATCAGGCCGAGGCGTTCGCTCCGGCCAACGCTCTGCGCAGGAGAGCCGCCAGCGTATCGCTGTTGCTGGCTGCCATGGCAATCCTGGGTTCCGTGTTGTTCGCACAGCTGCTCTCGCGTCCCATATACAAACTGGAGGCTCGCGCGCGCTCGCTCCGGGCGGGAGACTATGACAGCCCCGTTCCGGTGGGCGGGCCCGCCGAGGTGCGCATGTTTGCCCGGACCTTCCAAAGCATGGCCCACTCGCTCAGGAACTCCCGCGGCGCGCTCCTGAAATCGACCGAGCAGATGAGCGACATTCTCGAAAGCATGAGCGAAGGTTTCTTCGCTTTTGACTACCAGTGGAAATGCACCTATGTCAATGCCCGCGCGGTCACGCTCAGCCGTAGCTCGCGCGACAGCTTACTCGGCAAGACGCTTTGGGAATTGCTGCCCGAAGAAGTGAGCGCTAGCGTGCGCGATCCGCTGCAGCGTGCCCTCACCGCCCGCATCCCGGCGCAGTTCGAACAATACTACGCTCCATTTGACACCTGGTTCGAGGTTCAGGCCTATCCCACGCAAGACGGGCTGGCGGTCTTCGGCCGCGACATCTCGGAACGGAAGCGCTTCAACGAGCGTCTGCAGCAAATACAGAAACTGGAGAGTCTGGGAGTGTTGGCCGGCGGGATCGCTCACGATTTTAACAACCTGCTGACCGGGATTATGGGTAACGCCAGTCTGGTTCTGGAGGACCTGCCTCCAACCAGTCCTCAGCGCGCCGACATTCAGAGAGTGGTGGACGCCACCCAGCGAGCGGCCACACTGACCCGCCAGTTATTGGCTTATGCGGGCAAGGGCAGGTTTGTGATCGAGCCCTTGAATCTTTCCGACGTCGTGCGGGAGATTAGCGGACTGATTCAATCCTCGGTTCCCAGGTCGGTGGAATTGCGTCTCCAGCTGGGGCAAAACCTGCCGGCGATCAACGGAGATGCCGCACAGATCCAACAGCTTATTATGAACCTCGTAATCAACGGCGCCGAAGCCATCGGCGAAAACGTAGGCATGGTTGTCGTTACCACCGGCCTGAAGCAAGTGGATGAAATTTATCTGCAGCAGAGCTTCGGCCCCAGCGAAATTTCGCCCGGCGAATACGTCTTGCTAGACGTGACCGATACCGGCTGCGGGATGGACAAAGCGACACTGGCGCGGATCTTCGATCCGTTCTATACCACCAAGTTCGCGGGCCGGGGCCTGGGATTAGCGGCCGTGTTGGGAATCGTCCGCGGGCACAAGGGTGCGCTGCGCGTCTATAGTACACCGGGCGGTGGAAGCAGTTTCAAGGTGCTCTTCCCGGTAATCGCCGGCGTTGAGCCAAGGCCCCAGCCAGCGCCGGCCGCCAGCACTGATCTGGAAGGGACGGGAACCATCCTGGTGATAGACGACGAGGAACTTGTCAGGCAAATCGCAACTTCAGCGCTGACGCGCTACGGCTATCACGTACTGACTGCCGAAAATGGCCAGCGGGGCATCGAAGTTTTGCGGGAACACATCGCGGAAGTCTCGCTGGTGTTGCTGGACATGACCATGCCACTGCTCTCCGGCGAAGAAACGTTCCAACAGCTTCGAGCCATTTGTCCTTCCATGCCCATACTTCTTTGCAGCGGTTACCATGAGGTGGAGTTCGAACAACGCTTCGGCGGCCAAGGATCGGCCGGGTTCATTCAGAAACCGTTCACCGCCGTGCATCTGGCGGAACGCGTCAAGATGGCGCTGAGCAAGACGGGCGGCCGATGAGGGGCAGATGAAAATTGCACGCACATTTACTCTCATCAGCGCCTGCCTTGCCTTGTGTCTGGCGGGCGCCAGCTGCGCCACCAAACGTCATGTTCGAGAATCCATCGCACCCGTACAGAATCAAATCAACCGCACGCAGAACCAGGTCGATGCTCTCGAAGAGCGGATCGGCCAGAATCAGGAGCGCATCGGCGATTTAGACCGGCGCCTGGCCAACGCGAGCGAGCGAGCGGCGGACGCGGGAGCCGCTAGCGCAAAAGCGCTGGAGACAGCCCGCCGGGCCGCTAACACGGCGTCCGAGGCCGCGCGGCGCGCCGATCGCGCTAGTGCCACGGCCCAGCAAGCCCAGCGTGAACTTGCCACCACCAATCGGAGGATCAATGAAGCCGTCACCCGTCTCGATAACTATCAGCTTGCGTTCAGCGAGAAAATCTATTTCGCCTTTAGCCAAAGTGGGCTAACCAGAGAAGAGCGGTCCAAGCTGGATCTCGCGCTTCGCCGGCTCCGCGGAGTGAAAAACTACATTGTCGAAATCGAGGGCTTCGCCGACAGCTCCGGCGATATCTACGCGAATCGCGAACTGAGCCGCAAGCGGGCGGACGCAGTGGTGCATTATCTGGTGGTCAGGCATGGTGTGCCACTCAGGTCCATTTGGGAGTTAGGCGCAGGAGCTGATTTTCCGCATGCGGACAACCAGACGCCCAGCGCCCGCCAGCAGAATCGGCGCGTGGATCTGAAGATCTATTCGTTGGATGCCGAGACTCCCGCCGCCGCGGACGATGGCTCCCGGCCCTAATCTCTGTAGCAACCAAGCCCGTGGTTTCGCATCCAATGACTGTATCGACCTGGATATACCTGCTTGTCTAGCGACAAATAGGTGATAACATTAGAGATATAGAGATGTCGGCTGCTACTAGCATTGTCCCCCCGGTCTCGCGCCTGGTCGCGACCGACCTGCTGCAGCTGGTGGGGCACACACCGCTCATTCGTCTGGAGCGAATCGCGCGCGAGTTTCCCGGTATCGAAATCTACGGAAAAGCCGAGTTTTTCAACCCGGGCGGATCCGTGAAGGACCGCGCCGCGCTCAACATGATCCTGGATGGCGAGCGAACCGGCAAGCTTACGCCTGACCGTATGATTCTGGACGCCACCAGCGGCAACACCGGCATCGCCTACGCAATGATTGCGGCCTATCGCGGCTATAAGGTCAAGTTGTGCTTGCCCAAGAACGCATCGATGGAGCGTAAGCACGTGCTCCAGGCTTACGGCGCCGAGATGGTTTTCAGCGATCCGGGCGAAGGCTCGGACGGCGCCATCCGGTTGTGCCGCGAAATCTACAAGGCCGATCCCGACCGGTATTTTTATCCCGATCAGTACAACAACCCGGCCAATTGGAAAGCGCACTACGAAGGCACCGCGCTGGAGATCCTGGCGCAGACCGATGGCCGTATCACGCACTTCGTGGCGTGCATGGGAACCAGCGGTACTTTCGTCGGAAACTCGCGTCGCTTGCGCAAGGAGATTCCGGGCATCCGCTGTATTTCCGCGCAGCCATCGTCCGGGTTCCACGGTCTGGAAGGCCTGAAGCACATGCCCACGGCCATCGTCCCAGGGATCTACGATCCCAAGCTGGCCGACGAGAACGTGTGGATCGAAACCGAAGATGCTTACGCGATGTGCCGGCGACTGGCTCGCGAAGAAGCGGTGCTGGCGGGCATTTCTTCAGGCGCCAATCTGGTGGCTGCGTGCAAGGTGGCTGGCGATCTGGCCGCGGCCGGCAAGCGCGGCGTCATCGTCACCATGCTCTGCGACGGCGCCTATAAGTATTTGAGCGAATCGTTCTGGAATGATTCGAATTGAGAAGCCGGCCTGGGATACCATGGTGTCGCATGCCGAGCGGACTTTTCCCAAAGAATGCTGCGGGGTGATGCTGGGATTGGACGGCGTGGTGCGCCAGGCCGTTCCGCTGGCTAACGCCTACACCGGCCCGCAGGAAGATTTTTTCGTGATGGACCCGCAGGATTTGAATCGCGTCGACAGCCAGGCGCGCGCCCAGGGCCTGGAGGTGCTGGGCGTGTTCCACTCGCATCCGGATTGCGACGCCTATTTCTCCAAGCGCGATCTGGAGAACTCCTGCTCCTGGTTCTCTTATGTCGTGTTATCCGTAAAGAACGGGCGCTTCGATCACGCCAATAGCTATCGTCCGGATTTCGATCAGAAGGAAGCGCCCAAGGAAGAATTGATTTATGGCTAAGATATTGATCCCCACCCCGCTGCGCCAGTACACCGCTAAGCAGGACTCGGTGCATTTGCAGGGCGCCACCGTGGGCGAGGTGCTGCAATCGCTCACCTCGCAGTATTCAGATTTGCGCCGGCACCTGTACACCGACGAAGGCAAGCTGCGCAGTTTCGTCAACGTCTACGTGAACGATGATGACATCCGCTATCTGAACAAGGAAGCGACGCCGCTCAAGGAAGGCGACACGGTTTCCATCGTGCCGAGCATCGCGGGCGGATCGGCGGGCGTGGCCGCGCCGCCGGTGAGCCTGTCCAAAGAGGAAATTCTCCGTTACAGCCGCCACCTGATCATGCCCGAAGTCGGCATGGACGGCCAGCTGAAATTGAAAAATGCCAAAGTCGCGCTGATTGGCACCGGAGGCCTGGGCGCGCCGCTCGGCATGTACCTGGCTGCCGCGGGCGTCGGCCGCATCGGCCTGGTGGATTTCGATGTGGTCGACTTCACCAACCTGCAGCGGCAGGTCATCCACGGCACCAAGGATGTCGGACGCAAGAAACTCGATTCGGCCGCCGAGACCATGCTGGACATCAATCCCTACGTCGAGATCGACCGGCATGAAACCGCGCTCACCAGCGAGAACGCACTCCAGATTCTCAAGGATTACGATCTGGTGGTGGATGGCACGGACAATTTTCCGACCCGCTATCTGGTCAACGACGCTTGCGTGTTGCTCGGCAAGCCGAATGTCTATGGCTCCATCTTCCGCTTCGAAGGCCAGGCGACCGTGTTCGCTTATCCAGGCGGACCGTGCTATCGCTGCCTGTATCCCGAGCCGCCACCTCCGGGCCTGGTTCCAAGCTGCGCTGAAGGCGGAGTGCTCGGCATTCTACCTGGCATCATTGGTTTGATCCAGGCGACCGAGACGGTGAAGCTGATTCTCGGCGCGGGCGAGCCGCTGGTTGGACGCCTGCTGCTCTACGATGCGCTGGCGATGCGCTTCCGCGAGCTCAAGCTGCGGCGCAATCCCGAATGCCCGGTGTGCGGCGATCACCCGACTATTCGCGAGCTGATCGACTACCAACAGTTTTGCGGCATCCCCAACCAGTCGCATGAGCCAGCCCCAGTTGCGGGCGACATCGACCCGATGGAAGTGAAGGCCAAGATCGATCGCGGCGATTCGTTCGTTCTGATCGACGTGCGCGAAACGCACGAATACCAGATCTGCCGCATCGACTACGCGAAGCTAATCCCGCTCGGCGATCTTCCTAAGCGCGTGAACGAACTGGATTCAGCCGACGAGATCATCGCGCACTGCAAGAGCGGTGTGCGCAGCGCCAAGGCAGTCGATTTTCTGAAGCAGGCCGGCTTCAAGAAGGTCCGCAACATGAAGGGCGGCATCCTGGCCTGGAGCGATAAAGTCGATCCCAGCGTTCCGAAGTATTAGTGCTTTAGCCGGTTCGCGCCGGCCCAAGAGTTGGACTGCGCGCTATTTCTCGCTGGCGGGGCTCTCGGGCGCAGGTGCAGGTTTGCTGGTCTTGGCTGAGAGCTTGTGGAAATTCGACCATTCGCCTTGTTGGGAATCCTGCAGCATCACGCCACCGTCCACGCATCCGACGCTGATCAAGCAGAAAGTTCCCAGGAGAATGGCCGCCAAAATTCGCATATTTCGTACTCTAACACACAGCGCTGATGCACGCGTGCCAGCACACAGTGCCAGGATCTGGACTGCCGGCTTCAGCGGCGCTATTTCTTTTCGTCGTCGGGACGAATCTTCAGGCGGTTCTCCAAAATTTTAACCACGCTTTCGGCCTGATCGGCGCGCGCAGCCTCTTTGCGGACTTGCTCCTTGAGCTGCAGCACTTGGGTCTGGAGATCGTCGCGTTCGGCGCGCAATTGACTTCCACCGGGCGACTCCTGCGCTGATGGAGTGTCCGCAGCGGGCGCCGATATGGCCACCAGATGAGCGAACTCATGGAACTCCCGGCCGCCGCCGGCGTAGATGATCATCTGCAGCGCAACGTCGCCGGTTTCGCGCACGTAGCTCATTTTGCCGTCGTGAAGTTGTTCGGCTGACAGCGAGAGCTGCTTGCTGTTGGGGCCGTCCTGGATCTGGATATCCGCTCGTTCGCCATCGCGGGCCGGAATCGAACTCCGATCCCATGCGATCTCGACGTCGTTGTTGACGGCTGCCACGCGGAGAGAAAACGACGGGATGGGAACAGACGCAGTTTTTTGCATGAGCAGGAAAACTACGATGCCCACGGCCAAGAGCAGAGGAAAGACCCATAGCCATCGCGCGCCGCCGAAAGAATGTGCTTGCAGAACGAAACCGGGGGGTTCGTCTGGCGGTGCTTGCCGAGGTGACGCTTCCTCGACCGGGATGGGCGCGGTGGCCAAGGCGGAGGCCGTGGCCGAGGCGGGCGCAGTGGCCGGGGCGGGCGCGGGCGCTTCGATGCGAGCGGCGGCGGTTTCCGGAAGCGGTTCCGCTGCTTGCGGGATAGAAGTTACTTCCGCCGGCGCGGCGAGCACCACTGGCTCGGGCATCGGCTCGTCAGAAGCAGGTTTGAACTCCGGCGGCTCCGAAGGAACCGTAAGCTCCACGAAATTGGATGGACTGGGCTCGGTGGCGGAGCTGACGTCACGCGGCGGTTCGGCGAGCGGCCTCGAGACCTCCTCGATGGCCGGAACAGCGAGGAGAGACGTGGCGGGTTCCAGCGCACTCGGTACACGCCGCACAGGTTGAATCAACAGTTCGCGATAACTTGCATCCGCTCTTAGAAAGCCCTCAGCATCGCGCACGAAGAAGCCAGCGCGCGCCGTGCCGCCTGGCCCGCGCCGCAACAGCAGCGTAAACTGCCGGGGATGGGGAAAAAAGTTGTTGTAAAGTTCAACTTCCGGCGCGATGAGGCCGGTACCGCCTTGCGTGCGGGAGACGAACCAGCCCAGCGGCTCCAAACCCCGCATATCGGGGTCAGTGGCGGCGCTGCCTAATACGCGGACCAATTCCGCGCGATCGTGCAGGGCCGAGTTAGCACTTTGCTCGTCCGCCGAACCGCGTGAGATGGGGCGCCACGTCAAAATACGGACGGCTGGGCCACGGCTGACTCCGAACAGCAATCCGGCAGCATCCGTGCCGCCGCGCGAGAGCCGCTGGAGCTCGTCGGACACCAGCGCCCGCAGTTCTTCCATCATCTCCAGCGGGTACTCGACACGCAGCGGAACTTCAGGCGCGTTCCAAACGCCCAGAATAAAATCGGTAGCCGACTTGATCATTCCGAGGACAGCGCTAACGGAGATTTCGTAGTCATAGCTGCGGCGGCAGTCTCTTCAGAATCCTGTTCGTCCGTCTCTTCGTGCAGGTGATAGTAGTACGTAATCGCGGCCATCGCCGTAGCAACCAGGATGAGGCCCGATAGCCAGACGCGGGTGCGGCGGTTCCAAACCTTTTTTTCCTCAACCAAACCGGCGGTGAATCGCACCGAGCACCAGGCCGATGCCATCAGGCAAACCAACTTAGTGTACCAAGGCATCATGTCCAGATGGCTCTGGCCGCCGACTTCGCTCCACAACGTCAGAGTTACCAGCACAGCGAGCAGGAACTCGATCGCGTACGCCAGACGCAGCCAGGAGACAGTTCGCGGCTCCGGCTGCGAGAGGTCGTGCGAGGTATCCTGTAAAGCTTCCGCGGCCGAATTGACGGCCGAATCCGGGGGCGATTCTGGACCTACTTGTTCGGCTCGCGGGTCTTCGATTTGCGGCTCGGCGATTCGCTCTTGCACTGCTCTCAACGTATCATGTCTTTTAGGCATTCAACAATGGATCAAATCACTCTAAAGAATACGGACCTGCGAGTTTCGCGAATCTGCTTCGGCGCCATGACCTTCGGGGGACAGACTGGCGAGGAGGCCGCGGCACGGATGATCGGGCTGTGCAGCGAGCACGGCATCAATTTTTTGGATACCGCGAACGTATATAACCGCGGGGCTTCCGAGGAAATGTTGGGGCGGCTTCTGCGCGGGCACCGTCAGGAGTTCGTTCTGGCCAGCAAAGTTCGCATGAAGATGGGGGATGAGCCGGACCTGCAGGGCTTGTCGCGCAGCGCAATCATGCGCGCCATCGACGACAGCTTGCGCCGGCTTCGGACCGATTATCTGGACGTCTACTACCTGCACCTGCCCGACTACGCCGTCCCGATCGAGGAGTCCCTGGATGCGATGAATGAGTTGGTACGGCAGGGCAAGGTTCGGCAGGTGGCCACGTCCAATTACAGCGGCTGGCAGGTGGTGGAGATGTTTTGGATATCGGAGCGCAAAGGCTATCGGCCGCCCTATATCAGCCAGCCCATGTACAACCTGATCGCGCGCGGCATCGAGCAGGAATATCTGCCGATGTGCCAGCGCTTCGGCGTGTCGAATTTTGTCTACAATCCGCTGGCGGGTGGATTGCTGACCGGAAAACATCGGCGCGAGGCGCCCATCACGGGCACTCGTTTCGACAAGAATCAGATGTATCTGGACCGGTACTGGCATCCTTCGGATTTCGACGCGGTGGATCAATTGCGCGAGATCGCAGCGAAGGCTGGGCGGTCATTGACCAGCCTCGCGCTGAACTGGCTGTATCGGCATACGGTGGCGGAGGGCATCATTCTTGGCGCGTCGACGATCGAGCACTTGGAGCAGAATCTGAACGTACTTCAAGACGGGCCTCTGGATGGGGAGACATTGCAAGCCTGCGATCAGGTCTGGAACGCGCTGCGAGGGCCGACGCCCAAGTACAATCGCTGACGCGCCGACGTACCTCCTGTGTCCATTCCTGTTCATCTACGGCAAGACGGCGCTCCAGCCACGGAGCGCGCGGGCGGCCCGGCTCTGCGTTTTCCCGTCACCATTTTTCTGAGCGCGTTCCTGTTGTTTCAGGTGCAGCCCATGGCGGCGCGCTACATCTTGCCATGGTTCGGCGGCGGGCCGGCGGTGTGGACCAGCTGTCTGCTTTTTTTCCAAATCGGATTGCTGGCGGGTTATGTCTACGCGCATTGGCTGGCTTCGCGCTCCAGCGCACGATTGGAAACTGCGGTGCACTTCGGCCTGCTGGCTGTCTCGCTGTTCTTTCTGCCAATTCGTCCGAACGCCGCGGCGTGGACCGCGGCCTCAAGTGTGGATCCATCGCTGCGGATCTTGTTGCTGCTGGCGGCAACCGTAGGCGGGCCTTACTTCCTGTTGTCGGCCACGGGCCCGTTGCTGCAGCGCTGGTTCACTCGCACGGAACCGGGAAAATCGCCATGGCGCTTGTACGCTTTGTCGAACCTGGGCTCGTTGATCGCGCTACTCACGTATCCGTTCCTGATCGAACCCTATTTGCGGCTGGACACTCAGGTCTGGATGTGGTCGGCGCTGTACGCGTTGTTCGCGGTGTCGTGCGGCGTCACAGTCTGGCGGTTCCGGAGTGTAGCGGGCGCGCCGGCGCAAGCGGAGGTGGAGGCGGGCGCGCGTCCGAAGCTAAGCGCGATTCTATTCTGGCTGGGATTGTCGGCCTGCAGCTCGACGTTGTTGGTGGCGACCACTAATCAGATCTCGCAGGAGATTGCGGTGAATCCGTTCCTATGGGTCGCGCCGCTAGCCATTTATCTGGCGACCTTCATTCTGACGTTTGAGAGCGATCGTTTCTATCATCGGGCGCTGTTTGCCGGCGCGGCCGGTATTTTGGCATCGGTGGGCTGCGTCATTCCGAGTCTTTCCGGCGTGTTCTCGCTGCGCTGGCAGCTTCTCCTGTATCTGGTGGCGATGCTGTTTACCTGCATGCTGTGCCACGGCGAACTCGCGGCTGCGCGGCCGCCGCCGCGGTATCTGACAACCTTCTACGTTGCGATCGCCGCGGGTGGTGCGCTGGGTGGCGTGTTTGTGGCGCTGATTGCGCCGCACTTGTTCACCGAGTTCCTCGAATATCCAATCGGTCTGGCGGCGGCATGCCTGCTGGGATTCATCGGATGGCTGCGCAGCGGCGCGATGGCGCAATGGAAGCGCGGCCAATTCGGCGTGCGTGTGCCGCTGATGGCGCTGCTGTTCGGCGGATTCACCGCCATCATGGCAGCGGTGACCACTGGGAACCAGCCGTCGGTTTCGAGCGCGCGGAACTTCTATGGAATTTTGCGTGTGTTGGAGCGCAGCGACGACAATGGGCCATTTCGAGAGTTGCGGCATGGGCGCACTCGCCACGGGTTTCAGTATCTGGAAGGTCCGAAGCGGCAATGGCCGACCACGTATTATGGGCCGCACAGCGGCGTGGCGATCGCGCTCAACGCGCTGGAGAACCCCAAGCGGCGAATCGCAGTCATCGGGCTGGGCGCGGGGACGCTAGCGGCGTGGGGCCGCGCCGGCGACACGTTCCGGTTCTATGAAATCAATCCTGACGTGGACGCTTTCGCGCATCGCTGGTTTTCGTTCTTGCAAGACTCCAAGGCTCGGACTGAAACCGTGCTGGGCGACGCGCGCGTGCAACTGGAGCGCGAGCTCGCCGCAGGCAATTCCGGACAATATGACCTGATTGCCGTCGACGCTTTCACCAGTGACGCCATTCCGTTCCACCTGCTGACCAGTCAGTGCGCCGACATCTATCGGCGCAGTCTGGCGCCGGGCGGGCTGCTATTGCTGCACATTTCGAATCGAGTGCTGAATCTGGAACCGGTAGCGCGCGGAATGGCTCAGTATCTGGGCTGGACGCCGGTGTTGTTTGTGTCCGGCGAGGATTCCGAGACCGGCGAGAGCAGTTCGAAATGGGTTCTGCTCACGGCCAACGCGGAACTGCTGGCGCGATCCGGGCTAATTGCACGCGGTGCACCCTGGACACTGCGCGCGCCGATCCTTTGGACCGACGATTTCGTCAGCCTGTGGCATGTTCTGAATTTTTGAATTAGGGAAGCAAGCCGCCCAACACCGGCATCGGCACGGCGCTCTCGTGCAACGCTGCGTCATGAAATTGTTGCAGGCTGAAGGCGCTGCCCTTGCGCTTTTTGTAATCCTCCCGCACATCCAGCCAGCCGCGCCAGCCGACGAAATAGGTGGGCAACTGGCAGGACGACAACTGGGCGCGCTGGATCTTAGCGGTCGCTTCCTCTTTTTCCTGGAACGTGTCGCGCACCATCAGGTCCATGGCGTCCTGCTCGGTCATGCCCATGGTCTGGAAGCGGATATCGATGATCGCGTTCGCGATGGCGCGCAGCAACTGCTTGTACAGCGTGAGGCGCAGCTCGACGCTGTTGTCCAGGAAGCCTTCGTCCGACATCAACTGCTGCGCGTAGGTCGCCCAGCCTTCCACGTTGGGGCCGTTGCCGAAAATGTTGCGCAGCACGCGGCGCGACTTGGGCTGCAGGTTGTCGGCGACTTCGAATTGGACGTAATGTCCCGGCATGGCCTCGTGAATGGTAATTTCCATCAGGCCGAAGCGATTGTACTCGCGCAGCTTGGATGCGATGCGCTCCTTGGGCCAGTTGGATGGAATGGGGGTCACCCAGTAGAAGGCGCCGAGCTCCGGCTCGAGCGCCGGCGCCGGATTGAAACCCGCTACCGAATAAATTCCGCGCATGAATTCCGGAGTCGGGATCACCTTCAGGTTGCCGCGCGAGGGCAGTGTGACCAGGCGCTTGTCGCGCACGAAGCTGGTGGCTTCTTCCAAATCTTTGCTGGCCTGATCCATATATGTGGCTGGGGTCGCGTGCTGCCCGGCGATCTTGTCGAGCGCTTCCTTGACCGAGCGCGGCGCCGCCAGCTTGGCCATGTCGTCGCGAATGTTCTTCAGCGCCGCCTCAGCTTCCGCCAGAACCTGCGCGGGTTGTTTGCCGGCCACCAGCGTATAGGCGAATTTCTTGTCATATTTTTCCTTGCCCAATCGCCAGTCGCTGGTTTTGCGCGAGAGATCGTCCTTTAAGTACGTGTTGAAGGCGCGAAGCGCGGTCAATGCGCTGGACGCCGCGCGATCGAAATCAGCCTGAAGCGCCGCCGGAACTTTGGAGCGCAGCGTCTTGTCGATCAAGTCAATGTTTCCGTCGTTCTCCTCCTGCGCCACGCGGTTCCAGACCTCAGGCGCATCCAGCAGGTTGGCCTTGGCTTGATCCATCAGCGCGGGGACGCCAGACAGGCGCGCGATAATATCGCGATAACGCGAGTCGAGCGGGGCATATTCCAGAACGAAGGGATTGAACAGCGCGTTGCCCAGCAACTCGACATAGACGGTGGGGTTGTGCCGATAACTCTGGATCTCGCGCAGCTCCAGCAGCGCCAGCTCAGTTTGATTCTGGAGAATCTGGTAATCGGCGCGGTCTTCGCTCGAAAGCTGGTCCGGCTGGATGGCGGCCAGCCGGTCATGGAAACTGGAATAGAACTGCTGCTGATCCTGGATGCCGCTCGGGCTGAAGTCGTCGAGTTTCTGGTCGAGCTTGATGCCCGCATGTTCGTGATAGCCAGCCGAGGTTGCCGTGACCGGCGACAAGGCCAGCGTGCCGTAGACGAACTCATCGGTAATTTTGGAAAGGTCTTGCTTTTCCTTTTTCTCAGTGGACATTTTGCAACTCGTCAAAAGACAAACTGGCGCAACGATGTACAGCGCGATGCTAAGCCGTCGCCGCATGAAGTTTCTCCCAGTCTTCCGCCTCGCCGAACTTGACGCCCTGGAGTTCGGGATTGATATTGCGAAGTAAGCCGGTGAGCACATTGCCCGCGCCCACTTCGATGAACCGGTCCACACCGGCGCCGGCCAGTTGCTGGATTGACTCAGCCCAGCGCACCGGATTGGGCACCTGCTGGTAGAGCCCATCGCGCGCTTCCTGGGCAGTCTTGATGAAGCGAGCCTGCCAGTTGTTGACCAGCGGCACGGTGAGATCGCGAAATTCGGTAGCGTTAAGATCGGCCGCCAGCCGTTCCTGCGCCGGCTTCATCAACGCGCAATGGAAGGGCGCGCTCACCGGGAGCAGCACCGCGCGGCGCGCTCCGGCGGCCTTGGCCAGCTCCATCGCCCGATTGACGGCGCCCGCGTGGCCGGCGATCACGATCTGGTCCGGCGAATTGAGATTGGCGGCGCTAACGACTTCTCCTTGAGCGGCGTCTTTCAAAACGGAGTCGAGCTTTCCCTCCGGCAGCTTGAGCAAGGCGGCCATGGCGCCGACTCCTTGGG
Organism: Terriglobia bacterium; assembly: GCA_963768095.1. Classification (GTDB taxonomy): domain Bacteria; phylum Acidobacteriota; class Terriglobia; order Bryobacterales; family Bryobacteraceae; genus Palsa-89. Next base: position 1,218,144 of record CAVYGT010000002.1, read on the forward strand.
GAACCGCCTCCTGCATGTAGCGCCCGCGCTTGCGCACCAGGCGAACCGCGTCGCCGAAGTCGAGACATCCGGCCGACACCAGTGCCGAATATTCACCCAAACTGTGTCCGGCGACGCAATCCGGACGCAAACCTTGCTCTTGTAGCACGCGACATGCCGCAACTGAAACGGTCAGCATGGCCGGCTGCGTGTTCTCGGTGCGCTGGAGTTCGTCGGCCGGTCCTTCGAAGCAAAGTTGGGTGAGTGAAAAGCCCAATTGTTGGTCAGCTGTGTCGAAAACTTTACGGGCTGTCTCAAATCGTGACGCCAAACTTTTCCCCATGCCGACGTATTGCGAGCCCTGTCCGGGAAAGAGAAACGCGACTTTCATAAGCGATCAGACAATTCAGTGTAACGTCTTCTCGCGTGGGCAGAATCTTTGCTTCAAAACTGCCATGAGACTCGCTAACGATTTTTACAATCCTTTGGTCCTCCACTTGCGTCATACAGAGCGAGAGGAGCGAGAGATGACCACAACAAGTCGTCCCCAACCAGTACAGTTCGAAGCCAAGGCCTTTGTTTATTGCCCCATTTGCACCCACACCGTCGAAGGCACGGTGCAGAGTAACGGAAAGACCGCGAAGGTGAAGGCGGGACAAAAGTGCTCGCGCTGTTCGGCCTCGCTGGACGCCGGATACATCATGCGGCTGGAGCGGGCAGCGTAACTTGCGGGTTCATGTTAGGCTAAGCTTAGAGCGATGAAACGGAAACCGCTGCCAGCGAGCGAGCCAGTGATCGACAAGCAGATCCTGGAACAGGCCAAGCGCGCGATCCATAACGATGAGATCAAGCGCTTCGACAAATGCTCGGTGTGCGGCGCCGCTTGCGCTCCTAACTCCAACGAAGGGCTGTGCTGGGTCTGCCGCCGGTTGAAGATCAGCGCGTGGCGCGATTCCGATCAGCAAAGCGTTCAGGAGTAGCCAGCGCCCGCTCGTAGAGAAACGCCCCCGCCGCCACGTCTTCCACTCCTAAACCCAAGGATTTGAATATTGTGATCTGGTTTGGGTCGTAGTGTTGCTGGACGTCTTTGAGCTCCACCACGTTGGCCCAACTGTCAGCCAGAACCAAGTCGCCCGCCTCGATATGGGCCTGCTCGATGGAGTCGGCCGCGACCAGGTCGGCGCGCCGCACCAGTTCTGCAGGAAGCTCGCGGCGAGAGGCGATGTTCGATCCCATGGCGTTGATCATGGTGCCGGGCTGGATCCAGGCGTCTTCGAGGACGGGATCTTTGGCATTGGTAGCCGTGGTGACAATTTGTGCGCCGCGGACGGCCTCTTCGGCTGAATCGACTGCGGTCGCGCCGCACTCGTCGGCAAACTTACGCCGCTTCTCCTCGCTGCGGCTCCAGACGCGAACCTGCTTGATGGGACGCACCGCGCGGATCGCTTCCAATTGTGTGCGCGCCTGAAAACCGGACCCGATGATGCCCAGGGTTTCGGCCTTCGGGTGAGCGAGCAGGTCGGCCGCATATCCGCTGGCGGCGCCGGTTCGGATCTGGCCCAAGTGGTTGGCCTCCATCAACGCCAGGGGCTGCGCGGTCTTGGCGTCGTACAGCATAAAGTAGAAATGCGCTCCGTAGTGCGGGTTGGTGGAATAAAACTTGGTACCGAAATAGTTATGGAACGCGCCTGCCATGCTGTGCAGCACGGAACCGGTTTCCAGGATCAGCCGGCGCCGAGGCTGGTTCTGCGCCCGGCCCTGCGCCAAGGCTTCAAAGGTCCTCCGCATGACGCCGACGCATTCGGCGACCGGCAGCAATTCACGCACATCCGATTCGGTGAGATAGAACATTGTGAGCTGGGGCTTCTTTATCTCTTAACCGGATCGGGGCTCTCGGGATTCAGCCCTAGCTCAGACACGGCGGCCTGGGCGCGGCCTTTGTCGAACCAGCCATCGCGCGCTAAGCGCGCCAGTGCGGCCGCGGCGATCGCCTCGGCGCCGTTCTCGAAATGCCTGCGCAGGTGTTCGCGATTTTCGCTGCGGCCGAAGCCGTCGGTGCCGAGCGAGACCAGCCGTCCCGGAAGCCAGGGCGCGATCTGGTCGGCGACCGCCTTCATGTAGTCGCTGGAGGCGATGATCGGCCCCTCGGCGCCTTCCAAGGCCTGAACCACATAGGGCTTGCGCTCCGGCTCGGCCGGATGCAGCCGGTTCCAGCGCTCCACTTCCAGTGCGTCGCGGCGCAGCTCGTTGTAGCTGGTGGCGCTCCAGACGTCGGACCGTATCTGATATTTCTCCGCCAGGATCTTCTGCGCGCGCAAAGCCTCGTTCAGAATCGGGCCGCTGCCGAACAGATGGACCTGGGCCTTCCCGCCCTCGGCCGGCTGGAAGCGATACAGGCCCCGCAGAATCCCCACCTCGACGCCCTCCGGCATCTTGGGCTGGGCGTAGTTTTCGTTGTACATCATCAGGTAATAGAAGCGATCTTCCATTTCCTGATACATGCGCCGGACACCGTCCTGGATTATGACCGCGATCTCGTAGGCGTAGGCGGGATCGTAGCTATGACACGTCGGCACGGTGCTCGCGTGCATCAGGCTGTGGCCGTCTTGATGCTGCAAGCCTTCGCCGGCGAGCGTGGTGCGTCCGCCCGTACCGCCCATCAGAAAGCCCTTGCCGCGCGAATCGGCGAACGCCCAAATCAGATCGCCGATGCGCTGGAAGCCGAACATCGAATAATACGCAAAGAACGGAATGATCGGCACGCCGTAGGTCGCGTACGAAGTGCCCGCGGCGGTGAACGAAGCCATCGAGCCAGCTTCCGTGATGCCTTCCTCCAGGATCTGGCCGTTGTAGGCCTCGCGATAGAACAGGAAGTTCGCACTGTCCACCGGCGTATAGAGCTGGCCCCGGCTGGCATAAATCCCATACTGCCGGAACAGCGATTCCATGCCGAAGGTGCGCGCCTCATCGGGCACGATGGGAACAATGTACTTGCCGATGTTCTTATCCTTGAGCAGCAGCGTGAGCACGCGGACGAACCCCATGGTGGTGGAAACTTCGCGACCGTTGGATCCAGCTAACGACTCGGCCAGTGTCTCCAGCGGCGGGGCCTGCAGGTTGATCTTTTGAACCGTGCGCGCGGGAAGACTTCCGCCCATGGCTTGGCGCCGCTCCTGGATGTATTTCATTTCCGGGCTATCCGCCGGGGGCTTGTAGAACGACGCGGCGTGCACCATCTCTTCGGGGATGGGGATCTCGAAGCGCTCGCGGAAGTACAGCATCTCCTCATCGGTCAGCTTCTTCTGCTGATGGGTGACGTTGCGTCCTTCGCCGGCCTCGCCCAGTCCGTAGCCTTTGATGGTCTTGGCCAGGATTACGGTCGGCGAGCCGGTGTGCTCGACCGCACGCTTGTAGGCGTTGTAGACCTTCAGCGGATCGTGGCCGCCGCGGCGCAGAGCGAACACTTCCTCGTCGGTCATGTGCTCGACTAGCTTCAGCAGCTCCGGATATTTCCCGAAAAACTCCTTGCGTACGTAGGCGCCGTCCTTGGCCTTGAAGCTCTGATACTCGCCGTCCACGGCCTCGCCCATGCGCTTGATCAGCAGGCCGGTGGTATCGCGGGCCAGCAGGTCGTCCCAATTCGATCCCCACAGGACCTTGATCACGTTCCAGCCGGCGCCGCGAAACGCCGCTTCCAGTTCCGTGATGATCTGCCCGTTGCCGCGGACCGGTCCATCCAGCCGCTGGAGGTTGCAATTCACGACGAAGATGAGGTTGTCCAATTGCTCGCGCGACGCGAGGGTAATCGAGCCGAGCGTCTCGGGCTCATCGGTTTCGCCGTCGCCCACAAACGCCCAGATTTTGCGGGGAGTTACGGGAATGATCTCGCGATGCTCGAGATAGCGCATGAAGCGCGCCTGGTAGATGGCGTTAATCGGGCCGAGACCCATCGATACGGTCGGGAACTGCCAGAAATCCTTCATCAACCAGGGATGGGGATACGAAGAAAGGCCCGGATGCTCGCGCAGCTCATGCCGGAAATTCTCCAGATGCTGCTCGCTGATGCGCCCTTCCAAAAACGCGCGCGCATACGTGCCAGGCGAGGCGTGACCCTGGAAATAGACGAAGTCGCCCGGCTGATCGCTGTAGCGGGCGTGAAAGAAGTGGTTGTGTCCTACTTCGGCCAGCGTAGCCAGCGATGCGAAGGTCGAGATGTGGCCGCCAATGCCGGGATCGTGTTTGTTGGCGCGCACCACCATGGCCATCGCATTCCAGCGGATGAGGCTCTTGATGCGGCGCTCGATGTCACGGTTGCCGGGATATGGGAGCTCTTCGTCGACGGGAATGGTGTTGATGTAGGGCGTGGTGACCTTCATCGGCCGTGTGGCGCCGAATAGCGCGGCGCGGTCGGTCAGCCGGTCGAGCAAATACGAAGCACGCTCCGTCCCGCCTTCCTCCACGACTCCATCGAGCGCTTCCAGCCACTCCGACGTCTCCTGGGGGTTCAGATCCTCACCAGTATCTACTTTGGTTCCTAACATAGTCCTCTCGTGAGCGGTCATCTTCAACATAGCACCACTAAATGGTCTCCTATGGATGTCTTGGGGAAACGGGCCGGAACCAATTGGGGAAAGCGATTCTCGGCAGACGGAAGATTGCTTCTGGAACCATGAGTACTTTTGTTTTATGGCAAAGCACTCGCCAGGAGTGATATGATGCGGCCCAGATTCGGACTGTGCGGGTCTGCCTTTGGCGGCTCCAGCGATCCGATTCGGCAGAAAGGTCAGATATGAGTGTGCAGGCCCACGCAACGCACTCGGCGGCGCAAGCAAACAGTAGCGTTGCGCCTCCCGCCTCGGCCACCTTGGAGCAAATAATCAAGGCACAGGCGGCCCGGATGGGCGGCCAGCCGGCGGTGCTCGCGCCGGGTCGAAAGCCCCTCAGCTTTGCACGGCTGCGGGAACATATGGACGCGATGCGACTGCGCCTTGGGGAACTGGGGGTCGGTCGCGGCGACGTAGTCGCCAATGTTCTGCCCAATGGACCCGACGCGGCAATTGCGTCGCTTTGCATATCCTCCTGCGCCACGGCGGCGCCTCTGAATCCGGACCTGATGCCGGCCGAATATGCAAGGCTTTTCGACGAATTGGCTCCCAAGATCGTACTGGCGTATCCCGGCCAGGCTCAGCCCACGCGCGAGGCCGCACGCGCCGCAAGCATTCCCATTATCGAGGTCCGGGCCGAGCCTGAAGCCGGCCTATTCAGCCTGGGAGGCAACCCCCCAAGTGCAAATTACGCGCGTGACGCCTCGCCCGTAGCGCCTGGGGACATAGCCTACATCATCAGTACCTCCGGCAGCACGGCGCGCCCCAAGCTGGTGCCGCTTAGCCACAGCGTATTGTGCAGCACTGCGGCGGGTTCGAGCAAGAGGCTCGCATTGACCCCAGCCGATCGGTGCCTGAGTTTGTCTCCGCAGTTCCACTTGCTCGGCTTCAGTACGGGACTTCTCATCCCGTTGGCGGCCGGTGGGAGTACAGTGTTCACAAACGGCTTTCAAGCGGAACAATTTTTCCGTTGGCTGGATGAGTTTCGCCCGACGTGGTTCGCCGCCGTACCGGCAATTCTGCGTGAAATCCTTGAACGAGCTCCGCGCTATGAAGAGTTCATGAAGAGGTCTTCGATCCGCTTCCTTCGTGCGGGAGGCGCGCCTCTTCCGCGCCCAGTCGCCGAACAGATTGAAGCCCTTTTTCAAGCGCCGCTGCTGCAAGTTTACGGGCTTTCCGAAGCCGCTAACATCGCCATGGACGGGGTGGGCGCGGAACGCCGCCGCGGCTCGTGCGGGCAACCCTCCTGCGCCGAAGTACTGATCGTGGATGCCGCCGGACTCCCGGTTGCGCGCGGCGAAACGGGAGAGGTAGTGGTGCGGGGACCGGTCGTCATCGATGGATACTTCCGCAATCCGGAACTTACCCGGACGGCTTTTCGCAACGGATGGTTCCATACCGGCGACCTCGGCTATCTGGACGCCGATAACTTTCTCTTTCTGACTGGCCGCGCCAGCGAATTCATCAATCGCGGCGGCGAAAAGGTCTCGCCACTCGAAGTGGACCAGGTGCTTCATGCTGCACCCCAGCGTAGCGGACGCCGTGACCTTCTCGGTACCGCACGACAAGCTAGGCGAGGACATTGCCGCAGCGGTGGTGTTGCGCGAAGGCGCCTCCCTGACCGCGGCTGAGTTGCAGAAGTTCGCGGCTGCTCGATTGGCCATGCACAAGCTCCCGCGGCAGATATTCTTCCTGGACAAGCTGCCCGTGGGTCCCACAGGGAAGGTGCCGCGATCCAAGGTGCGCGAGTACATATCTGCGCTGCCGGGAAATCCGAGTCACCCGGCCGGTGACGGCCAGCAGCCGCGAAACCCGGGCGAGCAGCGGGTGGCTGAATTGTTCGCTCAGATTCTGCATCGCGAGCACGTGGGCATTCACGACAATTTCTTCGATCTGGGCGGGGACTCGCTGGCAGCCGTGGAATGCGCCCTGCTGCTGGAGGAGGAATTTGGCTGCATCGACCTCTCGCCCAGCGTATTCCTCTGGGCGCCTACGCCAGCCCTTATGTCCGCCGCTATGGCGGACTCGCAACGCTTGGAAAGCGAATCCGGTGTGCTCCCCTACCGGTCACGCGGCGACGGTCTCCCGCTGTTTCTGATCCATCCCGGATACGAGGGCGCGAGAATCGCTCGCCATCTGGGAGAGGATCATCCCTTATTCGGGATTCCAATTCCGGGCGGGGAGAATCCGGCGCTGCAGCGTTCCATCGATGAATTGGCCACCGAGTGCACGCGCATGCTCCGCGGCTTCCGGCCTCGCGGGCCCTATGCGCTGGTGGGATGGTGCGCATACGGCGCGATCGCTCTCGAAATGGCGCGGCAACTCGAACAACAGGGCTGCCAGGTTTCATTCGTGGCAATGCTGGACGTGAGGAACTTCTTTCTGCCGCCGCTGAGCCCGCCACATTTCGCTTGGGTGCGCTTCTGGATTCAGATGCGGCGTTTCGTCTACGTCGCTCGACGCTGGCCCGGAGGCTTGTGGGAGCGATTTGGTAAAGCCATAGATAGCGGTGCGTCAGCCGAGCTGCCGGAGGCTACTGCTGCCCTGCTTCGCCATCGTCCCCAACCGTGGGCCGGGAGGATGGTGCACATTTGGGCGTCCGATTGGCCGCGCGGCCGTTACTTCGACCCGGCCTTCGGATGGAATCACCTGGCGCCCAATGGATTCGCCTTCCACCGGGTGCCCGGCGATCATCTCACCATGATCCAGGAGCCTAGCGTGGCGCAAGTAACGCGCATTTTGTCAGACGAGCTGGATCGTGCGGACGAGCGGAACCGTGCCAAGCGCGTGGTCGACGTGGCAACCGCCGGTGCCTGAATTAGACCGTGGCGAAGAGCTCTTTGGAAGAGATCTCGAATTCCAACTCTGGCAGCGCGAGGCTGGCACGCTGCAGGAGGCCCGCCTCGGTATATTCGTACAGCCGCTTGAGCCAAGGATCCACTAACCAGACATGCGGTACGCCCCAGCGCCGGTAGTCTTCGAGACGCTGCGTCAGGTTGTAGTAATTGTCGTCAGGCGAGACGATTTCGATCGCGATGAAAGCAGGATCCGTCGCATAGCGGCCTTCAGGCCGGCGGTCCCGATACACTGCGAAATCGATCACGCGAAAAAGTCTCGGCTGGATGCGGACGCGCAACTCGGACATCAGGATGAGACGAGCGCGTTGCTGCAGCGGCGCGAAAAGAATCCCCAGCAGAACTTGAATTTGAGCGTGAATCGGTGTCGGCAAGGCGCGCTCCACGACCTCTCCATGAACGTAGTCCGGTTCCGGGCGGTCGGGAAATGCCAGAGCAAGGTACTCCTCTACGCCGATCTGCGAATTAGCCAGCATCTCTACGTCTCTATGATAGCGCTCTGGCCGGATTGGCAATTCGCTTGCCCGTCGTATGCTCTGGACCCATTGCATTGAGCTAATTCGTGCCATGAAGAAACCCTTCCTCAGAGCCGGCCCGGACCGGACGCAAACCGTGCGCCGTTGGTTCCAGCTTGCTTTTCTTGCCCTAAATGTCTGGATCGGCGTGGAGTTCTACCTGTGGGTCCGCTATTACGAAACTGCGGGCCAATCCGGGATCGCCCAGCGCCCGCCCGGCGTTGAGGGCTGGCTGCCGATCGCGTCGCTGATGAACCTGAAAGTCTGGTTTTATACCGGCGGGTTACCTTCTATTCATCCCGCCGGCGTCTTCCTACTGATCGCGTTCCTGTCGATCTCCTGGTTGTTGCGCAAGAGCTTCTGCAGTTGGCTGTGCCCCGTCGGCACGTTCTCGCAATATCTGGCGACGCTCGGACGAAGGCTGTTTCGCAAAAACTTCGTCCTGCCGCGCTGGCTGGACATCCCGCTTCGCTCGCTCAAGTACATTCTGATGGCGTTGTTTCTGTACGTGATCGCGGCCATGTCCGTGAATCAGATCCTGGCCTTCCTGGGAGGGCCTTACGGCGTGGTGTCCGACGTCAAGATGCTGAATTTCTTCCGCACGCTGACGCTGAGCGGGATCGCGGTGCTGGCGTTTTTGGTTGTCGCGTCCCTGTTGGTGCAGAACGTCTGGTGCCGTTATCTCTGCCCCTACGGCGGTTTGCTGGGCCTGCTGGCGATGGCAAGTCCGCTCAAGATCAAGCGTGACGCCGCCCTGTGCATCGACTGCGGCAAATGCGCCCGAGCTTGCCCGTCGGCGCTGAAAGTGGATCAACTGGTGACGATTTCGTCGGCTGAATGCACCGGCTGCCTGAGTTGCGTGGCATCGTGCCCGGTGGAGAACACGTTGTACATGTCGGTGGCAGGACGCCGCAAGGTGCCGCTGTGGGCGATGGCGGGCGGGATTGCCGCGCTGTTCTTAGGCTGCGTGCTGGTGGCGCATTGGACCGGCCACTGGCAAACCAACCTGCCTGAAAAGGTCTACATGGAGTTGGTGCCGCGCGCCAACGAATTCGAGCACCCGTAAGAAGCCGCCGCGGCGATTGATCCGCTTATTTAGACCCCGACCGCTTCCGGCTCGCCCACCGGTTGATAGCAGCAGCGCGGATCCGCTTCCAGGTAGTTCCCCGTCAGCGCATAAGCACGCGCGCGCGAGCCGCCGCAGATCTTGTGGTATTCGCAATAGCCGCACTTGCCTTCCCGCGCCGTGGGTTCGCGGAGAATGCAGAACAGGCTCGAATTCTGGTACACGTCCACCAGCGAGTCCGTCCGCACGTTGCCTCCGGATACCGGCAGGAAACCGCTGGGATAGATTTCGCCCGTGTGGGAAACAAAAACAAAGCCGCGGCCATCGCTCACGCCGGTGGTGCGCCACAGCATGCGGCCATTGGCGCCGCCTCGCCCGCCGTGCTCGGACTTCAAACGCTGGGCGATGTAGCGGCGGTAGTGCAAAGCTTCGGTAGTCTTCACTTCGAAGGGCGCGACCTTGGAAATCTCAAACAGGAACTCGAACACTTTCTCGTAATCTTCCGAAGTCAGTTCCTCGCGATCGTTGGGATGTCCCGTGCTGACCGGAAAAAACAAGCTCCACATCTTGGCCTGGAATTCACCCACTTGTTCGGCGATATGGCCCAGAGTGGGGAGATTTCGACGCGTAACGGTGGTATGGACCTGGGTCTCGAGGCCGATGTCGCGAGCATGTTCGAGCGCGAAGATGGCGCGCTCGTAGCTGCCCTCTAGGCCCCTCACAGCGTCATGAATTGGGGCTTCTGGCCCATCCAAGCTCATGGCCATGCGCGAGATTCCGCATTTCTTAAACTCATCGATGGCTTCGGCGGTGAGCAGCGGCGTGGGGCTGGGCGTGATGTTGGTGCGCAGTCCAGTGGCCACGCTTCGAGTGGCTAAATGATAGATATCAGGACGCTTTAGCAAGTCGCCGCCGGTCAGAATCAGAAGCGGGTTGCCAAAGCGCTTCACCTCGTCCAGTAGTTCGAAGCCTTCGTCGGTGCTTAGTTCGGCGGGATCGCGTTCCGGTTGAGGGGAGACACGGCAATGGGTGCAAGCCAAATCACAAGCCTGGGTCACTTCCCAGATCACAAGGAGCGGAGACTGGTTAAAATCCATGTTGGTCCGATCTCCGGGGGAGAAGCATTTTCCGGGCCAGTGCTGCAGGCGGAAATCGGCTAGGACTTTCTCCGGGCCAGCCACAGCATGATGCCGCCAAAGGCCAGAAGCACGACGCCGGAATACAGATTCAAGTTTGCGGTGTCTAGCGGTGCGCGATCTTTGCTGAGGATGCCGGCGGCGGTCACGAGCAGACCGGCCAGCGCGAAGAACCATCCGATAGAAACGCGTAGATCGCTCATGTCACCAGAACAGGAAATTCAGCGCAACCAGCGCGATGATGACCACCAGGGCCAAAGCCAGCGGCCGCTGGTACCAAGGCAGGCCAGGGTCGTGGGGGATCTCGGTCAGCCCGTACACCAGGTTGTGAAGCTCGGTCTCCGGCTTGGGCCGGGACGCCAGGCTCACTAAGACCGTAATCAGGAAGCAAGAGGACCAGGCGAAGATGGCGATCCAGAAGTTCTGCGCCATGGTGGAAGGAAATGTGTGCAGCACCGTGCCGAGCCACCCGCCCTTGTCCTCGGCCAGCGTGAGGCCGTGCGTGGCTGCCGCGGCGCTGGTTCCCGCCAGAAGCCCCGCGAACGCGCCGTGTCCGGTAGCGCGTTTCCAGAACATGCCCAGCAGAAAGGTCGCAAACAGCGGCGCGTTGACGAAGCCGAACACCAGTTGCAAAAAGTCCATGATGTTGTTGAAGTGCGTCGCCAGGTAGGCCGTCGCGACCGAGAGCGCCACGCCCACCACGGTGGTTGCGCGCGCCACCGTCAAGTAGTGCGAATCGGGCGCGTGCTTGCGGATATGGCCCTGATACAGGTCGTAGGTCCAGACCGTGTTGAATGCCGTGACATTGCCCGCCATGCCCGACATGAACGACGCCATGAGCGCCGTTAAGCCGACGCCGAGCATTCCCGATGGATAGAACTGCGCCATCAATGTGGTCAGCGTCAGGTCATAGTTGAGGCCGCCACCCGCCTTGACGGGAATGGCATAGCCCAGCGACATGTGCGACAGCGCCACGGCGGCGACGCCAGGCACGATCACGATGAACGGCATGACCATTTTCGGAAAGGCCGCGATCAGCGGCGTGCGGCGCGCCGCCGACATCGAATCGGCTGCCATGGCGCGCTGCACCACCAGAAAGTCCGTGCACCAGTAGCCGAACGAGAGCACGAATCCCAGGCCGGCGATCAGGCCGAATGCTTCGACGCCCATGGGATTCTCGGATGCCCGGCCCACATAGGTCCAGGTGTGCGTCATTACCGCCGGGAGGCGCGAGGCCATTCCACCCCAGCCTCCGGCGCGCTGCACGGCCGCGATGGCGAGCGGCGAGAAGCCCAGCACGATCAGGAAAAATTGCAGGACTTCGTTATAGATCGCGCTGGTCAAGCCGCCCAGAAACGTGTAGACCAAAACGATCGCGGCCGAGAGCAGCACCGATGCCGTGAAACTCCAATGCAGCACCAGCTCGAACAGCAGGCCGAGCGCGTACATCGAGATGCCGGAAGAGAAGATGGTCATCACCGCGAAAGTGATGGCGTTCAGCGCGCGCGTCTTCTCATCGAAGCGCAGCCGCAGGTATTCGGGCACGCTGCGGGCGCGGCTGCCGTAGTAGAACGGCATCATGAACACGCCGACGAACAGCATGGCCGGCACCGCGCCGATCCAATAGAAATGCGCGGTCATGATGCCGTACTTGGCGCCGGAAGCGCACATGCCGATCACTTCCTGCGCACCCAGGTTGGCGGCGATAAAAGCGAGGCTGGTGATCCACACCGGGACCGAGCGGCCGGAGGTCAGAAAATCTTCGCTGGTGGAGACGCGCCGGCGGATGAACCACCCGATGCCGAGCACGAACGCGAAGTACAACGCGAGGATGACGTAGTCGACAAGGGCCAGCGTCATTCTGACCGCAGTCTAGCATGGGGGCATCGCTAGTGCGCTGCCATGGCGGCCGCCAGCGGCTTGCGGAGGGCGAAGAACAGAATCGCGGCTGCAACCTGGGCGACCATTCCGAACACCACCAGCGCGGTCACCGAGTGATCGTACAAGATCCCCATGGCGGCGCTGCCCAGGAACCACGCGACTCCGAAGACGCCGTTGAAAATGCCGAATGCGCTCCCGCGCCGGCTCATGGACACCACCTGCGCGATGCCGGCGCGCAAAGTGGCATCCTGGGCGCCCAGGCCCGCCGCCCAACACGCCACGCCTGCTACGGCCGCGCCGAATCCTCCCAGGAAACCCAGCGGCAATGACACCGCCGAAACCAGGATACCCAGCGCCAGCACGAGGGTTCCATAGCGGTCAAACAGCTTTCCGAAAATCATCGCGGTCAGGCCGTTGACACCCATGGCGCCGGCGTACAAGAGTGGGATCACTGCCGGCCGCGCCAAAGCTGTTTTTTGGAAATGAAAGGCGAGCAAGGCGAAATCGACGAATCCGCAGGCCAACAGGCCGGCCGCGGCCACATACCACCAGAAGACCTTGGGAAGATTCGTCTGACGTTGCGGCTGGGATGCGGGAGCAACCACATCCACGTGCATCTGGCGCGCCGCAAAAAGCGCGATCAGCGAGGCCACGGCCGGAATCGCCAGGGGCACAAACGCAGGACCAAAGTGGTGCGCACGCGCCACCATTGCGACGACGATCAGCGGCCCTAACACCGCGCCGGTCTGATCCAGCGCCGTGTGCAGACCGAAGCCCCAGCCATGACCGACCTTAACAGTGGCGCCGGAGAGCAGCACGTCGACGGCCGGGCCGCGCAGACCCTTGCCGGTTCGTTCTGCGATCACCAGCAGCGCGGCGAGTTGCCAGTTGCCCGCAAAGGCCAGCGTGGGGACCGCGACCAGGTTCATGAAGTACCCCAGGAACGCCACCACCCAGTAGGCACGTGTGCGATCCACCAGCTTTCCCGAGAAGAACCGCAGACTGGCGGCGATCATTTCGCCAAAACCGGCGATGATGCCTACCTCAGCCGCGTTGGCGCCCAGGCTTTGGAGAAACGGTCCGACGATGCTGCGCGCGCCCTCATAGGTCATGTCGGCGAACAGACTGACCACACCGAGGAACAGGATGAATCGCAGGGCGTGCCGGCGTTCTTGGATTGAAACGGTCAATGCAGCACCCTGGGGCCGGTTTTACTGGACGGGCTCAGCGCACTCCCCAGCGCGCCGCGGTCACTGGATCTTTTCCCAGGCGCAAGAAAGACCGAAGGGGCTGGCATGCGATACTTTGCGGTAACCCTCCAAGATTGTGCCGCTGGGCGAGTCGTCGCCGGGCACACAACTTCGGTAGCCGTCGCCCATGTCTTTTCCGAGCCGGAGTTTTTCCTTGGAATTCGCGGCCTGCGGGGCGGCATCTTCCGGTTGCTCGCGCGCCCAAAGACAGCTTCGGCCCATGAGACTCTTCCCAATCACTTTGCGGTAGCCATCCACAACGGTGCCCGTGGGAGATTGGTCGTCCGGAACACAGGCGCGAAATCCCGAGCCCAGGTCGATTCCGATCTCGGGCTTCTTGCCGGACGGGTTGATCGGCGCCGGCGGTGCGGCCGCGTCGTCAGCGGAATCGTCCCGATGCCGGAAGGCCAGATACGTGACGCTGTGGCCGGCCGCGACTAAAATTTGATACGGGAGATTGGAAGGAATATGCACAACATCGCCCTCGGCTAGCTCTTTCCTCTCGCCGCCTTTAATGGATGCGCCTTGGATTTCGTCGCCCACCAGCAGTGTGGCCACGCCGGTTTCAATTACCAGCAGCTCGGTCTGGCTCTCGTGCAACTCCACTTCGCCGTCATTTTCGCGATGGACGAGAAGCGCCTGGTAACCGGCAGCCTTGCTGAGCTCCTCCGAGGCGGCTTTGTGCTTCAGGTCGCTGCCTTTCCACACCGTGAACCCGGGGGGATCGGCGGCAAACATCGGGGCCACCATAGCCAGGAGAAGCAGCAGCTTGGTTGGCACTCGCATTTGAGTCGGATTGTATCACGCGTGTGCGCCGCTCATATCGCCACTCTCGATGCGGCGAATAGTTTTGCGGTCGCATTGCTGCTTTCGCGCAAGCACCAGCGCCCGGTAACCCAGCTCGGACGCTCGCACCAGCTTGCCGTGGTAGCCAGGAACCAATTCGTCCGGTGCGGCCGGCCGGTACTCCATGCAAAACCAGAGACCGTCGATCTTCTGGTATTGCACCGTGTCGTTCACGCGTACGGTTTCGAGCGGTGGCTGCTGGCGCGGCGTCTTGCGGCGTTTGGCGAAACGCAGCAATCCGGTCTTGGGATGCACGTATAAACCGTCGACGGGCATAGCACCGCCGCGCCAGCGCCACTCGCAGACCACGCCGTCCTCAAGAAACGCATCTGTCGCGACGTAGTCTTCCAGATGTTGGAGCACGTGCAGGCCGATGGCCGAGCGCGTGTCGATGGTCTGGCGGATTTCGCCGTACACTTTGTCCCAGGGCCTGCCTACCTGCCGCATCAAATAACGCCGCAGCGGGGCCAGATTTTCATTCAGCCATTTCTCGTGACGCCGCGAAGAAGCGCGCCGCGGGCCGCTATCGTAGTCCTCGGCCGCGTCCATCGCCTGAGCGCTTTGTTGTTTGGTCAAGCGGAGCGCAGTTTTCTTGTTCTCCCACCGGGCACGCAACAGCCGGGGGCGCTCCACAATTACTTTGTGCATGTCGGATCGCATACTGCCTTGCCTTTTCTAACCGGCTTTCACCGGAGGCCGGAAGCATGCGCGAGAGGCGCATCACACCGGCAACTAAATCAGTTGGTGTAATGTCATTTAACTTGAGGCCAAAAGGCCGCTCTCAATACTAAGACAGTTGCGATCGGCTATTCAACAATAAACCGCTAAGGTTTTAGAAATTTAATGGTGATAAAATTTTCACGTATGAAGCCAAGCCTGATCCTCATGATGCTTTGCGCAACCTTCGCGGTAGCACAGCAGAAGCCCAGCCTGCCTTACAAAACCGTCGATCATCCGGAATTCGTCGCTGCCTCCCAGGCTGCGTTCGCGGGCGATAGCGATCGCTTGATCGGCCTTATGGATGGCAAGGTGGCCAAGGCTTACCTGGCCGCCGATCTCGCGCAGCACGGCGTAGTGCAGGATCGGCTGTCGTCCGGACCCATCGCCGTCACCTGGTGAAGCTATTGCAACACGGCCCTCGTGTTCAGGGCCGAAGCTAAGGGGCAAGCGCTGGAGTTCGATACCGCGGGCGTCATTGGCGGCAATGAAGTTTTCAAGGATCGCGAAACGGGCAGCCGCTGGCAGCAATCCAGTCTGGAATCGATCTCAGGCCGGCTGAAAGGCGCGCATCTAGCGCTGTATCCGTTTCTCCTGACGAGTTGGGGCGAGTGGCACAGGCTCCATCCCGATACTGTGGTGCTGAAGCCGATGCCCGGTTACATCGACCGGCTGGCCGAGGAGAACCGGCTCATCAAAGAGGGGCTGTCCGGCAAGGGCCAAGCGCCGCCCGGCGTGCTTCGTACCGATAGCCGTCTGGCGCCTAAGGCCATGGTGCTCGGCCTGGATGTAGAAGGCGTAAACAAGGCGTATCCGCTGAAGGAGCTTGAGAAAGCGCGCGTGGTGAACGATCAACTCGGAAAGCAGCCGGTGTTGATCGTGCATCAGCCCGATTCAGATACGACTACGGCGTTCCTGGCGCGAGTGAATCAAGAAGCGATGAAATTCGAAGCGGCCGACGATCAAGCGCACGAGCTCACGGACTTGGAGACGCACTCCCGCTGGGATGCCTATGGCAGTTGCATTTCAGGAAAGCTGAAGGGCGCGCATCTGGAGGCCTTGATTCTGGAGCCGGAGTATTGGTTCGCTTGGTCGGAATTCCATCCCGGCACGGCGATTTTTGCGGCCCAGGTGGCTGGTACGCGCTAGTTGGCGGCCGACGCCCGCGGCTCGTAAGCGCAGAACGGATCTTCGGCCAGCGGATCGCCGGTAGCTCCGAACGCCCGCGCGCGCGACCCGCCGCAAATCGCATGGTACTCGCAAACGCCGCAGCGTCCTTCAAACTGAGAGGGATCGTGCAGAGCCTGGAAGGTGGGGGCGTTGCGATAGACGTCGGCGACGCGGTCCTGCTTGACGTTGCCGACAACCAGCGGCAGGAATCCAGCCGGGCAGATATCGCCCGTATGCGAGACAAACATGATGCCGTGCCCGTCGCGTATTCCGAATCCTCGGTATGCTCCGCTGCGCTTGATCTGCTCGCCCGTGAGGCCGGAAGCGCGCATCTTCTCCAGCGCCACGCGGCGATAGGAGGGCGCCTCGGTGGTCGCCACGGTGAACGGCGCAATCTGCGAGGCCTCGTAGATCCAGCTCATAAGGCCTTCGCCTTCTTCGGGCGACAGCGGCTGCAGGACTTTCCCGCGCCCCACCGAGATCAAGAAAAACAGACTCCAGCGCGACACAGCGTACGGTTTCAGCAGTTCGTAAATGGCCGGAACGTCGGATGCGGTCTCGGCCGCCACCAGGGTGTTCACCTGCAGCGGCATCTCTAATTCCTGCGCCCAGCGGATGGCCAGCATGGTGCGATCGAACGTGCCCGGGACGCCGCGGATGGAATCGTGCCGCCCGGCGGTGGACCCGTCCAAGCTCAGCCCGAGCCCCTCCACCCCGTGCTCCTGCAATCTCACCAGCACTTCTCGCGTCAGCGACTCGCTGGCCGCGGGGGTAATCGAAACTCCGATGCCCAACCGCCGCGCCTCGTCGATCAGCTCGAACAGGTCCGCGCGCTTCAAAGGGTCGCCACCGGTCAGAATCAACTGCGGCGAGGGCTCGCCGAACTCGCCAATCTGCTTCAAAAACGCGACGCCTTGCTCGAAGCTCAGTTCGTCGGGATGCGCATTCGGCATGGCCGACGCCCGGCAGTGCCGGCACGCCAGGGGACAGGCCTGGGTCATCTCCCAATAGATGTTGAGCGGCGTTTGGGCATAATCTCGAGGCTTGTGGTGCGGAGATCCAATGTGGTGCAGCACTGGGGCGGGCATACAAGGCCTTCAAGCAAGAACCCTGCCAGTCGTTGAATTTTCTAGGCGAAAAGCTCTTTAAACCCTATTTTACCGCCAACTGGTCGAACAGAAAACCCAACACGTCCGTCTCCTGCGCCAGATACTCGCTGAGCGCGGTTCCGATGCCGTGGCCGCTGTGGCTGCTGGTTCTTAGCAGGACTAGGTTCTTGGCGCCGCTCGACTGGAGCCGGGCGGTCATCTTGCGCGAATTCAGCGGATCGACGCGCGGGTCGTTGTCTCCGGTCAGAAACAGCACCGGCGGGTAGTTGGTGCCGTCCACCACGTGATGATAGGGCGAATAGGCGTACAGCGCCTTGAACTGATCCTGCTCTTTCACCGTGCCGAATTCTGTCGTGTTGAACGCCCCATTGGGTTGCAGCTCCACGCGCAGCATGTCGTAAATGCCAACGTGCGAAACCACCGCGCCGAAGAGCTCCGGATGTTGGGTCAGCTCCGCGCCCATCAACAGGCCGCCGTTGCTGCCGCCTTCGATTCCGAGTTTCGCGGAGGCCGTGTACTTGTGGTCAATCAGATAACGCGCGCACGCGGCAAAATCGTCGAACACGTTCTGCTTCTTGGTAAGCATTCCAGCGCGATGCCAGTCTTCACCGTATTCACCGCCTCCTCGCAAATTCGCCACCGCCAGCACGAAGCCATGGTCCAGCGCCACCTTGCGCCACAGTACGTAATTCGGCGTGATGCTGACGTCGTAGCCGCCGTAAGCCGTGAGCAACGTGGGATTCTTCCCGTCCAGCTTGACGCCCTTGCGGCGGATGATGCTGAGCGGGATGCGCGTGCCATCTTTCGAGATCGCGAACACTCGTACCACTTCGGCGTCGCTGAAGTCGGCCGCACCGGTTTCATAGAGCACGGTGCGCTTGGCCTGCTTGGTCGACTCATCGAAGCGATACCACGCCGGAGGATCGAGGAAGCTCGCATTTTCGAAAAGCAGCGCACCATCGTTGGAGCGCGCCATGTCGTCCACGGCGGACACGGGCAGCAACGGAATGGTCCCCTGCGCCAGGCCCGCCGCATCGAAGATTCGGATCTGCGAAGGCCCGCCGATTTGATCCAGGACATACAAAGCTTTCGGCGTGGGCAGAAAATCCTGGATCGCGACGCGGCTTTCGCGAATGGCCGTCAACGCCGCTTCCACGTTGGGATGCTCGGCCGGGGTTTTGAGAATCTTGCCTCGTGGCGCATTCAAATGGGACAGCAGGTATAGGTTGCCGTCGGCGCCGAACCGGATGATCGCGATCTGGTCGGAAATGCGCGCCACCTGGTGCCATGTGCCATCCTTGCCGAGCAGATAATGCGCGAAATCGCCGCCATCGCCATTGGCCATGCTGGCCAGCACGTAGCGCCCGTCGTCAGAAGTCTGCAACTGGATCTCGGCGATGCGCGGGAATCCCTTGCCGAGCGAGTACGCATCCAACCTGGTGTCCGTACCCATGCGATGAAAATAAACCTGCTGGAAGAACGCAAGGTCGGCCGGTGGGCGCTCGCCCTCGTGCGGGTAGCGCGTGTAGTAGAAGCCCGATCCGTCGGCATTCCAGGCCAGGCTGCCCCCGGCCGTGCCGCCGTTGACGTGCGGAATCGCCGCGCCGGTTTCTTTACCGGTGGCGACTTCGTAGACGTGCACGTCGCCGCTTTCGCTGCCGCCCTTGGATAGCGAGACCGCGACCAGCTTGCCGTCGAGCGACGGGACATAGAAATCGATTTCCGTGCCGCCCGAAGGATCGAGCTGGTTGGGATCGAGAATGACGCGCTCGGATGCCGGATCGTCGGCCGACTTAAGTGTGACGAGCAGCGGCTGTTCCTTCGGCGGCTGGTTCTTCAGCGCGAACAGCAATCCACCGGAGGCGTGCAGCGAGGAATACCGCGGGGAAGGCTGCGAATAGAGCTTCTTCAATTCGTCAGAAATTGTGGCGCGCATGGGAAGCGCGTCCAGATATCTCCGCGCGTAGCCATTCTCGGCCTCGGTCCAGTCGCGCACGGCGGGGTCCGAATAATTCTCGAGCCAGCGGTAGTCGTCGGTGACCGAGACGCCGCTATAGACGTCGGTAACGGGCTTCTTGGGCGCGGCCGGCGGCTGCGCAAAGGCTCCAGAAGCGACTGCGAGGCATGCAATCCAGATGCGAGTAATACCCACGCCGCTATTTTAGCGGGTGGCAGGCACGCGATTAAATCTTTACCAGCCCCAGCCGGATTCCCCGCATCACGGCTTCGGTCCGCGTGCCCGCGCGGAGCTTCGCCAGAATCGAATTCACGTGGAATTTCGCGGTGTGCTCTGAAATCGACAGCCGGTGCGCGATGGCTTTGTTGCTGAGGCCTTCGGCCAACATCTCGATCACATCCATCTCGCGCGCGGTCAGCGGCTCGGTGGCCTGCTCCAAGGAGGCGTGAGGCAGCAACGGCGCACTCTCATTCACTGGAACGACGGCCAAGCCCGCCGCGGCTGCGTAAATCGCCGCGATGATTTGCTGCGGAGGCGCGTCTTCGGGCAGCACCGCGCGAGCGCCCGAGCGCAATGCCTCCAGCGACGGCGCTTCCCCGGCCAGAACCACCACCGGTACCGTTGGCGCACCGTCCACTAGCTCCGGCACCTCTTCCCGCACCAGCACGTCCGCCTCCGAAGCCGAATCCACCACCTCCAGGCCCGAGCTCGCGCGCAGGATCGCCTCCAGCCCCGCGCGCGTCACTGCCGACGCCGCTTCGATATGAACGCGAATCAAGCCGCCTCCGCGCGCGAGGCTCCTAAACGCACCGACACTTCGCGCTCGCGGCGGCGGTCGCCGCGGAAGAATCCGATCTTGAGCAATGCTCCAGCAGATTGATCGATCGCATCGCCCAGATCGTCCATCGACTCGATACTTCGCCCGTTCACGGAGACCAGCAAATCTCCGATCAACAACGATGCGTTTTCGGCCGGACTGTTCGGAATCACTTCCAGCACCAGCAGGCCAACATCGACCGGCCGCACCACCACGCCCAGCGCCGGCCGGCTGCCGCGCTTCAGGAAATCGACGACGTTGTCGCTGGGAATGGCCAGCGCAACTCCGCCCGCGACGACCATGGTATTGATCCCCACCACGCGCCCCTCGGCATCCGCCAGCGGCCCGCCGGAATTGCCGGGCGCCAGACGGATGGCAGCTTGCACCCATCGCCGCCGCCCCAACCCTCGCACCGATCCGGCGGCGTGCACCACGCCAGTAGTCAGCGCGCCTACGAATCCCAGCGGATTGCCCACCGCCACCACCAGTTCGCCCGGACGCAACGAGGTTGAATCGCGCCACGCCACCGCCGCGAGACCGGGCACGCCCAGCTTCAGCACCGCCAGATCCGCGCGGGCATCGCGCGCCGCTACGCGTGTCTCGATCGCGCGGCCATCCCACAACTCCACCCGCGCCGCATCGCCCAGCGCCACGTGAGCATTCGTAATCACGGTGCCGTCGGACGACCAGATCACGCCCGATCCAGCCCCTTGCGCGCCACGCGTTCCGCTGAAAACCTGAACCGTGGAGCGCCGCAGCCTCTCGGCCACTTCTCCGAACCCTTGTGGCAACATCTTCAACCCTTTCGCGGCCGCTCGCCGACCGTCACTTCCACATCCAGCAGCTTCCCACCTCGTAACACGCGAGCGCTTAGCTTTTTACCTACTGAACCGGAATCCAGCACCTGCTGGACGTCCTCGGGCCGTTGAATCGTCGCGTCGCCGAGCTCGACCAGAACGTCGCCGATCGTGACTCCGGCTTGGCCCGCGGGCGCGTCCGGATCGGCACTGATCACGATCAATCCCGCGGCGCCCGGCAGTTTCAACGTGCTTTTGAGATGCTCCGGAATCGCGACTGGTTGTAAGCCCACGCCCAGATAACCGCGCGGAATCCGCCCATGCGCCAGCAGCGTCTCGACCACGCGCTGGACCGTAGCCGGCGGGATCGCAAACACAGCCACGCGCGAGAGCACCGGCGTCGCGATTCCGACCAGCTTCCCTTCGGCGTCCACGATAGCCCCGCCCGAAGCGGCCGGATGCAGCGCAACATCGACGCGCACTACCTGATCAAGCTTGCCGCCTCGCCAAGTCTGCGAAGGCCCCGAAACGCTGCTAAGCACTCCAAACGCGGCGCTGGCACTGTCTTTGAAACGGCCTACCGCCAGAATAACGCTCCCGGGTGCGGGAGTCTTCTCGGCTTTTTCGGCCACCGAAGCGGTCAGCCCCTGCGCGCGCAGCACAGCGAGGTCGGTGCCAGGATCGCGCCCAACCAGCTCGCCATTCAATCGCGAGCCGTCCGGCGCGGTGATGCGAATGTCCTCATCGCGGCGAAGCGCGTGGTCGGCCGTGACAACAACGCCCGGGCTCCAATGCACGCCGCTCGAATCGAAGCGCGATCGGGCATGCACGGCCACAACGGACTGCCCCGCCCGCGCCACCGTAGCCGCCAGTTCTTCAGAAAACGAAACCAATGGATTGCTCAAAATGTATCTCCTACCCACAGCATGCCGCGACGCATGCCCCGCGCACACCGGCAAAACGGGTAGCTCGGCGCCTACCAGATCGGGCAGGCACGGTATCCTAGGAGCAGTGTCAACCCCGCTGAATTTTCACCTCTCGCAGTACGACGGCCCGCTGGATCTGCTGCTCGACCTCATCCGCAAGCAGGAAATCAACATCTACGACATCCCCATCGCCTCCATCACGCAGCAATATCTGGAGTACATGCAGCGCGCCGTCGAACTGGACATCGAACTCAGCTCCGAGTTCGTCTACATGGCCGCCACGCTGATCCATATCAAGTCGCGCATGCTGCTGCCGCGCGATCCCGAGCTCGACAAGATCACCGGCGAAGAGGATCCGCGCAAGGAACTGGTGGACCGCCTGCTCGAACACGAGCGCTTCAAGAACGCCGCCGAAATGCTCCAGCAGAAGCGCATGGTGGAAGAAGTCGCGTGGTCGAATCCGCAGATCGGCGCATTTCTCTCCGAAGACGAAGATCCGGGTCTGGACGTCACCATCTTCGATCTCGTCAAGACCTTCCAGGCCGTGCTGGAGCGCGCCAAGAACCGCCCGATTTACGAAGTCTCCAAGGAAGACGTCAGCGTTCCCGACATGATCCGCTATCTGCAAAACGTCTTTCGCGAGCTGCGCACGGGCGAATCGCTGTCGGCCGCGGAGCTGTTCGAGCGCCAGAAAAGCCGCCGCGCCATGATCTGCCTGTTCCTGGCCGTACTCGAACTGGTGCGCCGCCAAGCCGTGGTGTTGACCCAGCGCGACGCTTTCGGCGACATTGGATTGAAGAAACATCGCGCCTTCGACGAGACCCTCGATCAATCCCTCGCCGCCGCGGAACAGGAATATATCTAGAACCGCAATGAAACCCAGCGAAGTTCAAACTCCGGATTCGACGGAGCAGCAAGCTGCTTTGGATCTGCCTGCCGACGAGAGCGCTCCCGTGACCGTCGTAGAGCTCGACCCGGCGCAACTCAAAGCCATCGTCGAGGCCGTGATCTACATCACCGACGAGCCTCTTTCGGCCGACCAGATCGCCACCGCGCTCCAGCAGCCCGCCGCGCGGGTTGGCGAGGCGCTGGCCGAGTTAACGGCCGATTACAATCGCACGGACCGCGGCCTCACCATCCGCGAAGTCGCCGGTGGCTACAAAATGTCCACCAAGCCGGAGCATCACGAAGCGGTCCGGGCTTTCGTCAAGAATCTGAAGCCGGCGCTCAAGCTATCGTTCCCGGCGCTCGAAACGCTGGCCTTGATCGCCTACAAGCAGCCCATCACCGCGCCCGAAATCATGGAGGTGCGTGGCGTCCAAGGCGCGGGCGTTCTGAAAACGTTGCTGGACCGCAAGCTGATCGTAACTTCGGGCCGCAAACAGGTGCTCGGAAAACCCATCCTGTACAAAACCACCAAGGAATTTCTGGTGCAGTTCGGCCTCAAGGACTTAAGCGAGCTGCCGACGCTCAAGGAATTCGAAGAGCTGGGCCGGTTGTCGCTCATTGATTCCGAGCCCGAGCCGCCAGCCGAGCCCGCCGCGGAAGCGCAGCCGCTGCCCGAAACAGAACCGGCCGCTTCGTCCAGCGCGCTTCCTGAAACCGAAGATTAAATGCCTGAGGAAAGGCTACAGAAGTTGCTGGCCCACGCCGGCGTCGCGAGCCGCCGCAGAGCCGAGCAACTCATTTTGGAAGGGCGCGTCACCGTGAACGGCGCCGTCATCACCGAGCTCGGCACCAAAGCCGACGCCGAACGCGACCATATCAAAGTGGATGGCAAGCACATCCGCGCTGCCGAAAAACCCGTCTACCTGGTGCTCAACAAGCCGAGAAATTTCGTCTCCACCGTCACCGATCCACAGGGCCGGCCAACCGTGATGGCCCTGCTACGAGGCGTGAAGGCGCGCGTCTATCCGGTGGGCCGCCTGGATTACGCCAGCGAAGGCCTGCTCCTGCTCACCAACGACGGCGAATTCGCCAAGCGCATCATGGCTCCAGCCACGCACGTGCCCAAGACCTACCTGGTGAAAACCAACGGCCCGCTGACCGGCGAGCAGGAAGAGAAATTTCGCGCGGGCGTGCCGATCGAAGGCAAACGCACCGCGCCCGCCGCGCTAAAGCTGATCCGCAGAGCCGACAACCCGTGGTATGAAGTCCGCTTGATCGAGGGGCGGCAAAACCAGATTCGCCTCATGTTCAAACATTTCGGGCGCCTGGTGGAAAAACTGCGCCGGGTGAAGATCGGCTTTCTGGAACTCGGCCCGCTCCGAACCGGCGAATTTCGCAATCTGGCTCCCGGCGAAATTGCGCGTTTTCGAAAGGTCCTGAAGATGGAAGAGCGCACATGACCATCCAAGAACTGCTCCGCTCCAGCCGCATCATCGCCGTGGTCGGCCTGTCGAGCAAGAAATTCCGGCCTTCCTACGGCGTCGCCGAATACATGCAGCGCGAGGGATACCGCATCATCCCGGTGAACCCTCATGAGAAGGAAGTGCTGGGCGAAAAATCTTACGCGCGTCTGGAAGACATCGGCGAGCCCATCGACATTGTCGACATTTTCCGCCGCTCGGAATTCGTCGGGCCCGTCGTGGAATCGGCCATCAGGCTGGGCGCCAAGGCGATCTGGATGCAGGAGGGTGTCGAGGACGAAGAAGCTGCCGGAAAAGCCCGCGAAGCCGGACTATTCGTCGTCATGGACCGCTGCATTCTGAAAGAACACAGCCGCTACTTTCGCTGAGACGCGGCCGAGTTACTGATTCACCACTTTGGGACCGTCATCCAAACCGTAGATGGTCGGCTTGGTTGGATCGGCTACAGCGGTGACACGCCCCGGAAGATAGCGCGCCAGCTTCACCAGAGTGCCCATATTCTGGCCCAGCGGACTGGCGGCGATCGGGCCGAACTTTTCCTGCACTTCGTCGGTGTCCATTGCAGCACGCACGTGCACCACGTTGCCATCGATCGTAGCGCCGCCGATGTTGGCGGGCCAGGCGCGTGGCGTAGTTGCGTCCGGCGCCTCATTCAGTTCGAAGGCTTGGTCGCTGGTGAGGCGGTCCTGGATCGAAACCGCCAGGCCAGTTCGTTTCACTCCCGCGCTCACCGCTTGTTCGCCGAGCAGCTTGCCGGAAGCAAGGGCCCAAAAGTCGTTGTCGTTCTGCTGCTGGTCTGCCAAGCGCGCCAGCTCCGACATTGGCGCCGGCGACGCGATGCGCTGCGCCGCCTGGTCCACCGCCTCGGGCTGCCCCAGCAACATCCCTTTGCCGGCCACCGGCACAGCTTTCCAGCCTGGCGGGAGGTCGGAAATCGTCGAATCGGCCACGCGCCCGGTGACCATAACCACTGTCCGGTTGTCACTGACCGAGAGAGCGATTTGGTTCACGCCGGACAATCCCTCAAAGATCCGCTCCATCTCGGCCTCGCTCAAATCCTGTTTGGCGCCCAACTGCGAGATCACCCGGATAGCGGCCGGCGATCCCGAGAGGCGGCTCAAATTGAAACCGGCCAGAACATCCGCGGACGGATCGGCAAATCGCCAGTCGATGCCGCCCACCTCAATTACCTCGGGCGTTGCTTTGCCGGGCGACGGCGCCGAGAGGATCGAACCCGGGTGCCTAACAATGCCCTGAGGTCCGGTATCTTTTTCGGGCGGCGTGGGCTTCACCGCGGAGTCGTGCCCCATGCAATAAGGAAGCCGGGGATTCTTGAAGCAGTCGTCTTGCCAGTAGTGCTGCCCGCACAGGCCCGCAGCCGACGCCAAACCGATGAGGAGTAGACGGAGGCTCACATCCTGATTCTGCTGTTTCAGCAGCAGCGTTGGAATAGGGTGGAAGCCTCAGACTGGCTCAGGGAAAGCCCCGCTTGAATCGCCTGGATTACCGCGATTTACCAGCCTCGATCTTGCGCTGCAAGTACCAGGAGAAGTGGCCGCGATATTTCCGCTGCAAATCTTCCCGCTTCCAGTCCTGGCCCGTCACCGTTCCGCGGCAGGCCGGCGCGCCGCAGCGGCATTCCAGCGTGTAGTCGTCATCGTCGGTAGTGGCCCAATCGTGCGTCAGTTCCTCGCCTGCGGCGATCTCGCGAAGCGCTACAAAAACAATCTGCCCTTGGACCCCAATGTTCGGCTCGCAGGAGTGATTGCTGAAAATCATGCAACCTTCTCGCTCATCACTGCTGAGCGGGCCGATAAACAGATCGTCCGCGATTTGGATTTCGGCCGGGCCGAGCACCGGCGCTACGCGTTCCAGCGTCGCGCGGGTGAAGACGTGTCCACCCTTGACGCACACGATCTCGCCGGGACGAAATGCTCCGGTGGCAAAGAGACCGCGACCGTGAATGGGGCTGTCGCGGACTGCGGCTTTCGGCGACAGATACGACAGAGCGTCAGCATGCATACTGCTGATTAGTGTAGAACCGCGCCGGTAATTAAACCGTGCTGCGGTCGCGGCGCAGCATGGGCAAGCGCACCTTCAACACGCGCTCCCGGCTGCGCTCTTCCTCTAGATTCCGAGTGCGCGCCGCCAGCAGATCGCGCAGACCGATCATGCCGACCAGTTTGCGCCGGTCGCCGCGCTCCACCACCGGAAAGCGCGTCAGCCCCAGCTCGGCCATACGATACACCACCACGCGCAGAGGCTCATCGGGATAAGCCACCACCGGATCGATCGCCAGGTCGGCCAGCGTCCGGCTGGGTGGATCTGATTCCGCCAGGATCCTTTGCAGATGTCTCCTGGTAATGACGCCGTGCAGTTGGTTGTTTTCATCGATCACCGGATAAAGGAATTGCCCGCGCTGGCCGCGATGGCCGTTCAGCGTGGCTCTCACTTCATCCAGCGTGCTGTCGGATTTGAGGGCCACCAGGTTGGTGCGCATAGCGTCGCGCGCGAAGAGGATCTCCAGCGGGTCCACGGCGTACTCGCGGCTCAAGTGGAATCCGCGCCGCGCTACTTTTTCGGTGAGGATGGAGCGCTTCAGCGCCAGCACCGTGAAGGCGTGCGCGATCACGCTGGCCGCCAGCAACGGCATCAGCATGTTGACGTCGTGCGTGAGCTCGAGCGCGAAAATGATTCCGGTCAGTGGCGATCTCATCGTCCCACCCAGAATGGCTCCCATGCTGACTAGCGGCCAAAAACCCAAGCCTTCGTTGGGCAAGAACATGGCTTCGATGCCGCCCAGCGCGCCGCCCATCATCAGCAGAGGAGCTAACACGCCTCCCGACGTGCCCGAGCCGAGCGAAACTGCCCAGATCACGGACTTGACCAACAAGATGCCGGCGATGGCGCCCATCGCCACGTGACCCTGGAGCAACGCGCCGATGGTGTCGTAACCCACGCCCAGCGCTTGTGGGAAAATGAACCCTCCCAATCCGACTACCAGCCCGCCGATCGCCGGCCACCACATCCAATGGATAGGCAGCTTCGCAAATGCGTCTTCGGATGCGTAGACCGCGCCGGTGAGCAGCATCGAGAGCACGCCGGCCAGTAGCCCGCAGATCACGCAGCCAAGCAATCCCTGCGGTCCGATGAATACCGGATGCGGAGGAACCGGAAACAGCGGTCCAACACCGAGAACATATCGCCGCGCTGCTCCCGCGGCCGCACTGGCCAGCGCGACCGGAACCAGGCTGCGCGGCTTCCATTCAAACAGCAGCAGCTCCACCGCAAGCAGCACTGCGGCGATGGGAGATGCAAAGGTCGCCGACATGCCCGCAGCCGCGCCTGCCACCAATAACGTTTTCCGCTCGGCGCTGGTCAGGTGGAAGAATTGCGCGATCATGGACCCGAACGCGCCCCCAGTCATGATGATGGGGCCTTCGGCGCCGAATGGTCCGCCGCTCCCGATCGAGATGGCCGAAGAAAGCGGTTTCAGAAACGCCAGGCGCGGCTGCACCCGGCTGCCGTTGATCAGGATCGATTCGATCGCCTCCGGAATCCCGTGGCCCCGAATTCTCTCCGAACCGTAGCGCGCCATCAAGCCGATGACCAGCGAGCCGCCGACCGGTACCAGGATCGCCCAGGCGCCGAGCGGCGTGCCTGCGGGCGAAACTAGCCGGAAATCCCAGCGCTGGTAATAGAACAGGTTCGTAAAAAGCCCGATCAGACGCAGCAGTGCCCAGGCGACGCCGGTGCTGAGCAGCCCGATGACGATGGCGAGCAAAGAGATCGGGATCAGTTGCCAATCAGTGGTGAAGTCGCCTAAGGCGTGAGCGCGGGGATGCTTCATACCACGCTCCAGGACGATTCCGCCGCGGCGGATTGGGCCTTCCGAAGAGACCGGAGAGCGGCCGAAAGCGCCGGGCCGGCTGTATCGAGCTCACTGCGATGCGCGAGGGAAAGCTGCCGGAGGATGCGCGCGCCCGCCCGAGTGAGATGCACGATTACTTGCCGCCGGTCGTCCGTTCCGCTGCTGCGCGTTACGTAGCCGTGATTTTCCAGGCGATCCACCAGTTCCACCATGCTGTGATGTTTGAGCTGCAATCGCCCGGCCAGCTCGCCTATGGTGGCTTGCACGTCTTCGGGCAGGCCTTTGATGGCGAGCAGCAGCTGATGCTGCTGCGGCTCCAGGCCGTACCGCCGGGCTTGCTCCTCGCTGAAATGCAGGTAGAGCCGGATCTGGTAGCGGAATTGGGCCAGCGCGCGATACTCGGGCAGAGTTAAGTCCATGTTCACATTTATATCGTAGCACGATATAAATGCCTAGCCACCCGGCAGAGACATCCGCAGCCTCTGTTACGTCTCTTGGGGTTTCTGTGTCCATAGGTAAGAGGGGGTTTCGATGGCGGAATCAGGCGATCTTCGGCGTCACGCCCGCGTAACCATGGACTCTCCGGTGCAAGTGCTCTGGAGGGGTCCTTCCGGAACCGAAATGTCCGTCAACGGAAGTACTGTCGACATCTCGGAAGCGGGTCTCCGCATCAAAGTACCGGTGCCGATTGAGAAGGGCGTGTACGTGGGTTTTAACGCCAGCAAGGTACCGCTGCAAGGCACGGCCTCGGTGCGGAGCTGCAAACGCCAGGGGGTCGGCTATCTGGTCGGCCTGGAATTCAGCGGGAATCTGCGTTGGAAACCCAAAACAGGCGCCGGACCGGGGAACAAATAGAAAAGCCGAATTCGGAGCATCCAATCTTTCTATCCAGGCCGACCTGTCCGACGCGGTATGATGTTCGACTATGCTATCGCGGTGTTGCCTGCTGTTTTTCTTACCGTTGCTGGCCCTGGCCCAATCGGCGCCTCCCAGCATGGAGACGCGCATCAGTAACTTGGAAGCCGCCGTCAAGTCGGCCCAAAGCGCCGGCGACAACGCCTGGATGCTTACCAGCGCGGCGCTGGTATTGATGATGACCGGCCCCGGCCTGGCCTTGTTTTACGGGGGCCTGGTCCGCCGCAAAAATGTCCTCAGCACCATGATGCATAGCTTCGTCCTGATGGCCGTCGTCACCGTGCTGTGGGCCATCATCGGATACAGCCTGGCGTTTGCGGAAGGCTCGCCGTTCCTGGGCGATCTGCGGTATTTGTTCTTGCACGGCGTGGGCAGCGCGCCCAACGCCGATTACGGCGCCACCGTGCCGCATCAGACTTACATGGTCTATCAGCTCATGTTCGCCATCATCACGCCGGCGCTGATTTCAGGCGCGTTCGCCGAGCGGATCAAATTCAGCGCCATGCTGCTGTTCACGGTCCTGTGGGCCTTCCTGGTGTACTTCCCGCTGGCGCACATGGTGTGGGGCAAGGGCGGCTTCCTCGCCGCCTTCCTGGGTGGCAAGGTTCCGGCGCTGGACTTCGCGGGCGGCACGGTGGTGCACATCAGCTCGGGTGTGTCGGCGCTGGTGTGCGCGCTCTATTTGGGCAAACGCAAGGGCTATCAAGTGGAACCCATGAAGCCGCACAACGTGGTGATCAGCGTGATCGGTGCTTGCCTGCTGTGGGTGGGCTGGTTCGGATTTAACGCCGGCAGCGCGGTGGCCGCGTCAGGCCTGGCCACCAGCGCGTTCGTCGCCACCCATTTCGCGACCGCCGCGGCGGTGCTGGGCTGGATACTGGCGGAGTGGGTGCACAATGGCAAACCCAGCGTCCTCGGCGCGATTTCAGGCGCGGTGGCGGGGCTGGTTGCGATTACGCCCGCATCCGGATTCGTCCAGCCGTTTCCCGCGATGCTGATCGGTTTCCTCGCGGGCTTGGTTTGCTTCTTCATGGTGACGGCGGTGAAGAGCAAGTTCGGCTACGACGACACGCTGGACGCATTCGGCGTGCACGGCGCGGGCGGAACGCTGGGTGCGATACTGACCGGCGTGTTTGCCACCAGCGCCGTCAACGACGGATTGAAGGATGCCAGCGGCAAAGTGATGGGGCTTGGCCTGGTGGATGGCAATCCCGGCCAAGTGCTGAATCAGCTCATCGCGGTGCTGATTTCCTGGGCCATGGCCATCGTGGGGACCTATATCATTCTCAAGATCTGCGATGCTGTCATAGGCGTGCGCGTGTCGCCCGATCAGGAAATCGAGGGCCTGGACGTCAGCATGCACGGCGAAGAAGGATATAATTTCGAGGCGTAGCCTAGGGCTCCAGACATGAAGAAAATCGAAGCCATCATTCAACCCCACAAACTCGAAGATGTGAAGGAAGCTCTGAAGGCCATCGGCGTGGACGGCATGACCATCACCGAAGTGCGCGGGCATGGCCGCCAGAAAGGCCACAAGGAAGTCTACCGTGGCATGGAGTATCAGGTGGATCTGCTGCCCAAGGTCAAAGTGGAAATGG
The DNA here is from genome assembly GCA_963768095.1 of Terriglobia bacterium. Taxonomy (GTDB): domain Bacteria; phylum Acidobacteriota; class Terriglobia; order Bryobacterales; family Bryobacteraceae; genus Palsa-89. Next base: position 1,248,522 of record CAVYGT010000002.1, read on the forward strand.
TGATCTCCGACCAGCGCGCCGACGAAGTGATCAAAACCGTGGTGAACAGCGCCCGCACCGGCAAAATCGGCGACGGCAAGGTGTTTGTCTACGACGTAGCGGAAGCCATCCGGATTCGCAACGACGACCGCGGCGAGTCGGCGCTGTAAACGAAGGGGTGATCCGGTTGCTTATAAGGAAGGGTTTCGGAAGGGCTCCGTGCGTGTCGCCGCGAGAGCTTTCCTGAAACGCTTTGCCTCTCAATGGAAGTATCACCATCATATTGAACCCGAACAGCTAGCCTACGCTGACAAAGAGACGAAAGTTGTAAACGTCGGCTTTTATCACGGAGGCGATCCTCTTCACACGCTGGAAAACATTCCAGGGACTTGGCACGAATGCTGTTTGCGCGGTGCGTAGAGGCTCCTGGGGGATTGCGGCGTCGGCACGATAGCAGCGTATCATCGTAGATATGGCCCAAGTCCATATCACCGAAGCCGAACTGGCGCGCGATCTGCATTCCGTTTTGGAAAAGGTTCGACAAGGCGCCGAAGTAGTCGTCGAACGAGACCACGCTCCAGTCGCCGTCATCAAGGCTCCGCCGCGCCCGGGACGGCTTCTTTCCGAATGCATCGCTCTGGCGGAGGCGCATGGGTCCTCCGTCACCCTGGATGACCAGTTCGGCAAGGACCTGGAAGATATCATTCAAAGCCATCGCGAGCCGCTGGACGCTTCGCAATGGGATTGATTCTCGATTCCAGCGTTTTGATACAAGCGGAAAGAAAAAGCGAGACTGTTGCGCAATTGCTAAAGAAGGTCGTCAACTTGAATGGAGACCAGGAAACTGCGCTCTCCGCCATCGCCTTGGTCGAACTCGCACATGGCATCCATCGTGCCAACACGATGACCGTCCGTAAGCGTCGAGAGCTGTTCATACAGGAATTGCTGGCCGACGTTGCCAGTCTATCCCTTTACGCAGCAAATCGCACTCTTGGCTGGCCAAGTCGACGCAGAGCAGCAAAAGCAAGGCACGAAAATTCCATTCCAAGACCTGCTGATTGGCGCGACCGCTTTGCATCTCGGCTATGCGATTGTCACCGGAAACCCGCGCCATTTTCAGATGATCCCGAACCTCTCGGTCAAATTGCTCTAACCGGCTCAGGAGGCGTTCCACCTGCTTCTTGACCCTTTCGCCCGTCTTCAAGTACATTTAAGAACTATACAAATGGAAGAAACTCACTCCCACGAACCCGCCGTGGAGCTAACGCCCACGCGCCGGAACTTCTACATCCTGTTTATCAATGGCGCGATGGGCCTCATCGGCATCGCGCTCGCCATCCCCGCGGCCATCTATTTGCTCTTCCCTCCCAGGGCGCGCAAAGCCAGCCAATGGGTCAAAACGGCCGATCTCTCCAGTCTTCCGGCCGGCAAGCCAACCGAAATTGCTTTCCAGCGTACCCGCGCCGACGGCTGGCAGCTCATCACCGAAAAAGCCACCGCCTGGGTAGTCAAGCAATCCAATAACGACGTCACAGCGTTCATGCCGAATTGCACGCATCTCGGCTGCGCCTATCATTGGGACGACGCGTCCCACACCTTTATCTGCCCCTGCCACACTTCCTCGTTTTCCATCGACGGCAAGGTGCTGGGCGGCCCGGCGCCGCGTCCTCTGGATCGCTACACAGTGAAGATCGATTCGGGCGTGCTCGAAATCGGACCCCCGGAGGCGCATGCGTAAAATCATCGACTGGATCGAACATCGCACCGGCCTCGAAACCGCGGTACGGAATTTCCTGTACGAAGATATTCCCGCTTCCAGCGGCTGGCACCAGATCATCGGTAGCGCGGCGGTCTTCTTCTTCATCATTCAGGTGTTCACCGGCGGCCTGCTGGCTTTCAATTTCGCCCCCACCCCCGGCGATTCCTACAACAGCGTGCGCTATATCATGACGGAGCTGACCGGCGGACGCCTGATCCGCGGCTTGCACCACTGGGGCGCCAGCATGATGCTGATCATCGTGGTGCTGCACATGCTGCAGGTTTTCCTCTATGGCGCGTATAAGAAGCCGCGCGAAGCTACCTGGATGGTCGGCTGTGTTCTGCTGCTGATCACACTGGTGTTCGGACTCACCGGATATCTGCTGCCCTGGGATAACCGCGCGTATTGGGGCACGATGGTTACCACGCAAATCACCGGATCGGCGCCCATAGCTGGACCGTACCTGACACGATTGCTCGGCAGCGAGATGGGCGTGAGCCGCGTCACGTTCTCGCGTTTCTACGCGCTGCACACCATTCTTTTGCCGCCACTGGTGATCATCCTGATCGGGATCCACATTTACCTGGTTCGCAAACACGGCGTCGCGCCGGCGGTCGGTGACACAGCGCCGCGCCGCAAGTTCTTCCCCGAGCAAGTCTTCAAGGACACCGTCGGCGTAGCGTTGGCCTTTATCATTCTGTTCACTTTGGCCGTGGTGGCTGACGCGCCGCTGGGGAGGCTGGCTGATCCCACCGACACCGCCTTCATACCCCGGCCTGAATGGTATTTTCTGTTCCTGTTTCAAACCATCAAGTTTTTCAAGGGGCCGCTCGAGGTTGTGGGCACCGTGGTTCTGCCGGGCGTCGCGGTTCTGATTCTTTTCCTGGTCCCATTCATCGACCGTGCGCCGATGGTGCGGCTCGGCAAGCGCACCTTCGCGTTCGGCATCGCCATTTTGGGCATTCTTGCATGGACCAGCCTGACTACCGCCGCGGTCATGACCACGCCCCCGAGTCCTGAAGAAAACGGTCTGGTCGCCACCTCGGAACCTGAAACCTCCATCCAAGCCTGGCAGCATCTTTCACCACCCGAGTTGCAAGGTCTGGCGCTTTTCCGCAAGGAGAACTGCAAGGCCTGCCATCCCGGCGGAGGCCAACAGGGCATCGGTCCGGAGCTGACCAAGCTGCCGGCCGATCATCGCAACGCGGCCTGGCTTGTCCCGCATTTCCAGAATCCGTCCAAGGTTGTACCGGGCAGCTCGATGCCGCCGGTGCAGCTCAAGGATGCCGAACTTAACTCGCTATCGGCGTTCGTTCTCAAGCTAACGGCGGACAACGAAGGCTCCATCATGTCTGCGCCCGATTACGTGGTGCAAGGCGCACTGGTTTATCAGGACAATCATTGCAACTCGTGCCACCAGGTGGCCGGCGTCGGCCAGAAGCTGGGCCCGGCGCTGGATGGAGTAGGCGAGCGGCACGACCGCGCTTGGCTGGAGCAGCACTTCCGCGATCCGCAGGGCATTTCCAAGGGCACCATCATGCCGCCCTACAAGTTCAGCGCCGAGGATATGGACGCCCTCTGCAAGTACCTGCTGCAGCTCCCCAAGGCTAGCTGAAAATCGCCTTACGGCTGCCGGCTTGTTCCGCCCGTGCCTTTCGGCGTGCGTTCTAACTACATCAAAGGGTCACAACCCAAAGAGAATCGCAGTGCCCCGCAGATCTCGCTCATGCGTTGCGCACTCAAGCGTGCCACGTGCCGGACGAGATGTTGTTGGGATACGGTTACAGCGTTATGGAGATTCACGGCGCACGGCCCTTTCAATCCGTCGTCAATATCCAAAACCACTTCGGAGGGCACGCCGCGGATGGTAGACGTAATGGGAGCGACGGTCACGGTTGACAAATGACCGATGGCGCTGTCGCGGGTCAGCACGACCACAGGACGCCGTTTATCGGGAGGCGCCAGCCGGCACAGGAACACGTCACCGCGCCTCAGTCGCGCGGCCACGAGGCAGCATCCTCCCATGCCTGATACTCTTCACGCTTTTGCGGCTTGGCCTGGTAGCCTCGCCGGTCCCGCTCCTCTAGCTCTCGCAAACGAAGCCGCTTCAAGTGTTCATTGAGCGCCTCTCGAATCAGAGCTGAGCGGTTCATCTTCAGACGGTGAGCGGCGACATCGGCCGCCTTGAGCAGCTTGGAATCAACGACGACTTGAATCGTTTCCATGATGTGTAGTTCTATCCACAGTATACTCCACAATCGAGCCCGATTGACCTGCATTGCCACACTCCACGGTTTGGTCGCCAGCGAAGGCGAGCGGACGGAGTTCAGACGAAGATAGCGAGTGGGCCGGTGGGCGCTACTCGGCGTCACGCCAAAGCTCGTCCGATACTTGCGCCCACTGGCGATCGATCTCTTGGTACAACGCGCACATATCGGCGCAACCTTCAATAACCTGGCGCCGTAGCTCCTTACGCTCCCGCTCCGCCAGCCAGTCTTTGATCAATTTCGCTAGAGCCATATTGAGAGACGGTATGAACGTCCTTGAGATCCGCCCGGTACTTCAGGCACCCGCCTTGCCGGCTTGAATCCATTCCACCGTTTTGGTGGCGAGCTGGTCCAGCGCCAGCACTGACATTTCGAGATGCTCTTCCTTGGTGTCCTCGATTTTGTTGTGGCTGATGCCGCCCAGCGATTGCACAAACATCATAACCGTCGGGATGCCGGCGCGCGAAACTTCCGCGGCGTCGTGCAGCGGGCCTGATGGCAGCTTATGAACCTTGCCCGCCGTCTCGTGGATGGCCCGCTCGCAGCGCTCGATCAACGCAGGGTGGAAAGCGATGGGCTCTATATTCCAAATCCGCGACCATTCCACCGTGCACTTTTCCTCGCGGGCGAAGCGCTCGCTCGCTTCCTTGGCCTCGCGATACATCGTCGCCAGCACGCCCGCGTCCAGGTCGCGTTGATCGAGCGTGGCTTCGCAGCGGCCCACCACGGCAGTGACGATGCCGGGAAAGGTCTTCACGCTGCCGATGGTACAAACTGCGTCGGGATGTTTGCCGGCGATCGAGCGGATTTCGAGCGCTAGCTTGGAGGCCGCTGCCAGCGCGTCGCGCCGCACCTGCATGGGAGTCGAGCCGGAATGCGCCTCCTGGCCGTGGAACGTGACGGTGTGCCGCTCCACGCCTTTGGTCCCCAGCACGACACCCAACGGCAGCTGCATGCTCTCGAGCACCGGCCCCTGCTCGATGTGCAACTCCAGATAGGCCGCGGCGTTCTTCTGCTCGCGCTCGGCTTCGGGAAACCGGTCGATCTGGACGCCGCATCGACGCAGCGCGTCTTCCATCCGGATTCCATCCTTGTCGGTGCGTTTGCGGTCGGCTTCGATCGAATGCGTCCCGGCGAACGCCGACGATCCCAGCAGGCTGCGGCCAAAGCGCGCGCCTTCTTCGTCGGCCCAATCCACCAGGCGAATGGTTACTGGCGGGCGTCCGTTGAATTCGCTCGCGAAGCGCCGCAGCACTTCCAGTCCCGCCATTTCGTCCAGAGCGCCGTCCAGCCAGCCGCCGTTTGGCACCGAATCCAGATGGCCGCCCAGCAGCAGCGCTTTTTCCGAAACGCCCGGCAGCGTCACCCAGCCATTGCCGGCCGCGTCGAAATGCTGCTCCACCGGCAAACCTTTCAGCTTGGACTTGAACCACTCCCGCGCCTTCAGCCACGTATCGGTCCAGGCCACGCGCTGCGCGCCGTTGTCATCGGAGGTCAATGCGCGCAGTTCTTTGAGTTCAGCAACGGTTCGCTTGGGATTAACACTCATATGCAATCAATCTAATGCAACCTGGGCCACCAACGCACAAATCCGTCGCGGTTCGGCATTTTCACTTTCGGTAACGACTTGGCGTCCAGCACCGCGTCCTTGTCAACGACGCCGTCGATGGAGAGCAAGTACGCCGTCAGCGCGTAGACCTCGTCATTGCTCAGCGACTCAGGCGAATTGAACGGCATCGCGCGGCGAATATAGTCGAACAGCGTGGTCGCGCTGGGCCAGTAGCTCACTGGCGTTTTGACGGGCTTGCCCGATGCCAGCGTGCCGATGCCTCCGGTCAATTGCTCCATCGGCTTTCCTGCGCCTTCCGCACCGTGACAACCCTGGCACTTTTGCTTGTAGACCGCCGCGCCGGCCGCGACCGAGCCGCTTCCCGCCGGCAGACCCGAACCGTCCGGCGCGATCGTAATATCGATTTTTTCGATCTCCTCCGCGCTCAGAGGACGCCCAAGATTAGGCCCTTGCGCCAAGACATCAACGTTCAGGCAAAGCGCCGCGGCGGCCAAAAAAGCCGATCTAAACGTAGACATTCTTCACCGTCCCATCGGAGGCGACACTCCAGCAGGCAATGCCGTTGAAATGGTAGGACTGGCCCGGCGCGAATTGTGACATCCACTGGGCGCGCGTCGGCTGGACGTCGCCGGTCTCATCGGTGGCGCGGCTCATCAGGATGGCCGGACGCCCGTCCCATTCCCACGGAAGCCGGAACCGGGTGAGCGCTTTGGGCAACACGGGCTCGACCAGCGGCGCGATCCGCCAGCTATGTCCGCCGTCGGACGAAACTTCTACTTTCGCCACGCGCCCCGCGCCCGACCACGCCAGGCCCGAAACCTCGTACAATCCCGGCCCCTTCATATTCATTCCGAACGACGGTTTCAGAATGATGGACTTCACCGCTTGCAGAAACATGTACTGGCGCGCCTTGCCGTCGGGCATCAGCTCGGTATAGTGCGAGGTCTCGTCGCGAGCGTTCACCGGCTCCTGCACCAGTTGCAGCCGCCGCAGCCACTTCACGCTCATGTTGCCTTCAAATCCCGGCAGCAGCAGCCGCATCGGATAACCTTGTTCCGGACGAATCGCCTCGCCATTCTGATACAGCGCGACCATCGCGTCGCCTATGCACTTCTCAATGGGCACGCTGCGCATCATGGCAGCCGCGTCTGCTCCCTCAGCCACCACCCATCTGGCGTCGCTGGCCGGCTGCGCTTCATCCAGCAACGTTCTCAGCCGCACTCCGGTCCATTCCGAGCATGACAGGAGACCATTGGTCCCGCCCACGGTTTGCTGCGGCGGTTGCGGCTGGTTGTACGCGCCGCCGTTGCCCGAACACTCCAGGAAATAGATGTGCGATTCCATCGGATAGCGTTGCAGCGCTTCCACCGAAAAGGCCAAGGGCCGCTTCACTAATCCATGAATCATCAGCTCATGCTTGCTGGGATCGATGTCGGGAACGCCGTTGTGGTGGCGCTCGAAATGCAGCCCGCTGGGCGTGATGGTTCCTTCCAGCAGGTGCAGCGGCGTACGCGAGGCGCCGGTGCCTGCGCGGCCGGGCGCGACGGTGAAGCTGCGCACCACGTTTTCTTCCCATTTGGCGGGCACGCCGTAGCTGGAAAAGGAACGGCCGGGCGTTTTCATCCAGCCTGGCGCGCCGGCGCCGATGTTTTCGTCGCCCCGCGCCGTGCCTAATCCCGCTCCAGCCACTCCCGCTGCCAAGAAACTGCCCCGCAGCAGCGACCGGCGGTCGAGCAAGCCTTGCGGGCGCTTCACTTTGTTATCCTTCGCCATTTTTGCAACCTCCAGACGGGGATCAAAAGGCTAGTCGGACAGACTATAACATGTCCGCCGAGAAGGCTGCGCGGGTGGAAATGGACGGGACCTACTGCTTGACGGAAGGCTTGGCGGTCTGAATTTGCGCGACCGGCTGTAAGGCCGCCACCCGCTTGAAATCTTCGTTGGCGCTGGCTTGATCGCCCTTATAGTGCAGCGCGACGCCGCGATTCTGATACGCGTTGGCGTAGGAGGCGTCCAGCTTGATGGCCTCCGAGCAATCCGCAATGGCCCGGTCGTACTGCCTCAAACGCAAATAGGCGTAACAGCGCGCATTGTATGCTTGTGTGAACTTAGGATTCGCTTGTAGCGCTTGATCGAACAGCGGCACTGCGTCGGCGAACCGCTCCTGATCGGCATACTCGCGGCCCTGGCGATAGAGAGTTTTGGCATCCAGCCCCTTGGACGGCGCCGCGCTGCGGGTCGTGGCCGGTTGCGAATTGCGGAACGGTGCGGCGGCGCTGGCAGGAGGCGCAACAGGCGTGCTGGGCGCTGATCGAGGCGCCACAACCTGAGCGCTCAACGGCGCGCGCGGCGGAGCGACAGCTGGTACAGACGCTGCTGGAGCAATGACGGCCTTTGGGGCCGTTGGAGCAGCGATAGGCTTTGGCGCCGGGCTGGGCGCTGGCGCTTGCGGCAGCGTTCCCGGCGATGGCATACCGGCAGGAGGAAGCGCGACGCTCGCTACCGTAGCCGCAGGCGCAGGGGCAGGTGGAACAGCAACGGCCGGCGCGGCACTGGCGGTCTCTCGAACCGCCGGCTGAGCCGGTAGAGCGATCTGTGCCTGTTGAGGAGCCCCTTCCTTCGTCTCCAGCATTTGTTTCGCGGCGCTCAGCATCGGCGATGCCTGTGCGGGATTTTGGCCATTCATGAGGGCCTGGCTGATGTCGGCGATGGCGGGCTGCGCGGCTCCGCTGGCCAGGTAAAACTGCGCCCGGCACAGATACGCGGCCGGATCGGCGGGCTTCAGCTCGATGGCCTGGTAACAGTCCTTCACCGATGCCGCTAGTTGCCCTTGACTACGCAGCAATGCCGCGCGACCCAGATAAGCTTGTTCCGATTGCGGGGCCATCGCGATGGCCTGGGTGTAGTCGTCCAGGCCCGGCTGAACCTCACCAGCCCGCTGATGCAGACTGGCTCGCAGCAGATAATTGTCCGCGCTGGTCCCATTGCGCCGGATGGCCTCATTCGCGTCCGCCAGCGCCGCGGCTACCTGCCCGCTGTCGGCCAGCGCCGAGGCGCGCAAGGAGTACGCTTGCGAGTTGTTGGGTTGCAGATTCAGCGACTCGGTCAGATCCGCGATCGCGTCGGCATAGTTCCCCAAATTGTAGCGGCACGACCCGCGATGCAAGAAAGCCGAATCGTTCTTCGGGTCTAACTCGACGGCTTTGGTAAACGCCTCGATGGCTTGCCCGCACAGTTTCTGCGCCTCGAAAGTCTTACCGCGATCGTAGGCTTCCTGTGCCCGCTGCCAAGCCGACGTAACGGCTGGCGCATTGGGCGCGGGTTGGTCGGCACGCGCCCGTTTCTCGTTCTTGTTCTCCTTGGCGTTGCGCGAGAGCTGCTTGACCGACGACCGCAGATCTTTGATGTCGCTCTGGAGTTGCTGCAGCGATTGCTGGATGTTCTTGATCACGCTTACCAGGTCCGGCCTCTCCAGGTCGTCGCTGAACAGCCATCCGCTGAACACGACCATCATGACCGCCAGGCTGATCAATCCGCTTCGCAACATGCTGCTTCGTTACTCCTTATCTCGGGGGAAACCCAGGATAACATTACGGGCTAGTTTATAGAAGCTCGATCATAGCGGGAAATCAGGCGCTTTTGCCTTATTTTGGTTGCAATCGGTCCCTAGCGTGATATGATCGGGTGTCTTATGTCCGGGGACGTAAAACCAACAACAGAGAGGTAGTTATGGCAGGACAGGCTACCGACGCGCAAGGGGTGAACACGCGGCCGGCAGGGGGTATCGAGCAACTGGCGTTGGGGCTGGTGCGTGTGGTGGAAGAGGCGGCCGTGGCCTCCGCCCGAACCATGGGTCAAGGCGACGCTAAAGGAGCCGACCACGCCGCGGTGCAAGCCATGCGGCACGCCTTCGAAGAAGTTCCCATCGCTGGCACCATCGTCATCGGTGAGGGCGAGCGGGATAAAGCGCCCATGCTCTACATCGGGGAACGCGTCGGCTCGACGCCGCCCGATGCAGTCCAATATCCCGCCGTCGATATCGCCGTCGACCCGCTGGAGGGCACCAATCTCTGTGCCACCGGCGCGCCCAATTCCATCGCCGTTCTGGCGGCTTCGGAAGCCGGCGGGCTGCTGCATGCGCCGGATTGCTATATGGAGAAGATCATCGCCGGTCCGGCGGCGCAAGGCGCGCTGGATCTCGACGCCCCGGTCTGGGACAACCTGAAGGCCATCGCGAGCCGCCTGGACCGGCAGGTGAAGGACCTGGTGGTGATCGTGCTCGACCGGCCGCGCCACGAAAAGCTGATCGAGGAAATTCGCAAAGCCGGCGCGCGCATCCGCCTGATCGGCGATGGCGACCTTTCGGCCGGTATTGCCGCCGCCGTTCGCGGCACAGGCGTTCACGCCGTCATGGGCATCGGGGGAGCGCCGGAGGGAGTGATCACCGCCGCGGCGCTGCGCTGCCTGCACGGCGAAATGGTCGGACGTTTAGTGGTCGACAACAAGGAACTCGAAAAGCGCATGGAAAAGATGGGCATCTCCGACCCTAACAAGGTGTATAAGGCCGAGGATCTCGCGCCCGGCAAAGAGATCATGTTCGTCGCCTGCGGAGTCACCCCCGGAAGCCTGCTGCAAGGCGTCCGCTTCTTCGGCGATGGATACCGCACCCATTCCCTGGTGCTGACCTCGAATCCCAACAGCGTCCGCTTCCTGGACACGGTGCACGTGTCGCGCAAGCCCGGCCCGCGCGGCGTCCGGCTGTTCTAAAAGCCCGCGGGCACGCACCCGGCTCGATGGTTCTTTCAGTTCCCCTTTTATCACCTTAGGGCAAGCGTGCGTCGGAAATCGACTCCCGCGATGATTGGGATGCCCGCGTACACTTTCAAATCGAGGAGATGGTGATCATTCGAGACGATGAGGTCAGCTTTACCGTCCACCGCGCATTCAAGAATGCGGTCATCGTCTGGATCGGACACGACATTAAGTACTGTCCGAGGCGCGACTACAGCGCCCGACCTTTGGGCCACGACCCGTACTGTTCTCTGGACGTGATCTTCGTCCCACCTGAAATCCGATCGCAGCACTTCCGCGAGCTCGCGGATTATCGCGGGGGATACGAGCAGCCGATACCGCCCTTTTAACGCCGCGATCCAAAGCGCAGCGTTCCGGCCCTTCGGATACGCGAAAGCCGCGATATAAATATTGGTGTCGAGAACGACTTTAAGAGGAGCGGCGCCGGGAGCGAGATTCATGGATCACTCGCACTATGTCGCGTTCCTTAATGCCGGCCTTCTTCGCTTGGCGTCCGCCATAAGCCATGAGGCGTGCATTCTCGGCCCGGAGCTCTGCCCGGCTCATTGGATTCTTCTTTGCCTCTTTGATGAGGCGCATCACGGTGTCCAGCGGATAGTTTTCATCACGAGCCGTACCTTCGGGAACGATAGTGATCGAACGCCCCGATACTCTGAACGCGACTCTATCTCCCCGACGAAGTCCCGCCTTCCGTCGGACGGCTTCCGGTACCACTATCGGCACGTTTGTGAGGGTCTTCGTCAATTGGTTACTTCCCCGGGTATCCCGGCCGCTTTCAGTGTATGGCCATTGGGTAATTCAGTCAAACCTGCGTCTCCCCTTCCCTCACTTTTCGCGCTTCAATTCAGCCGGCCCAGCGACTGATGAATCGCCTGGAGCTGGCGCGTCACCTCCGCGCGATCTTTCGCCTCGGGCGCGTATTTCAAATATTTCCTGAAGTCGTCCCGCGCCCCGCTCAATTTGCGCAGCTTCAGCCGTGCTACCCCGCGCGCTTTGTAGTATTCGGGGTTGGATGGGAAGTGCTCCAGCAGAACATCCAGCACCACACCCGCCTTGCCGAACTCGCGCGCCTTGAAGTACGCCGCACGCAGATTGTTCAACATCCGCACCAGGACATAACGCACGCTCACCGGCTCCAGCGCCGAAGGATCCGCACTGAGATCCGTGCCGGTAATCTCGCGGGCCAGCGCCGCGCAATCCTGTTCGGTGAGCAGCTTGCCTCCATGAAACGGATCGATGTAAGTGGAAAAAGCGCCGTCGTCGTAGCGCACCACAAAGTGCCCCGGCAGACCGACGCCCGACACCGGCCGTTTCAAACGCCGCGCTACCTCGATGTAGACCACCGACAAGGTGATGGGCAGCCCAAGGCGCCGCTCCAGCACCTGGTTGAGACAACTGTTGCGCGGGTCGTCGTAGTCGGTCTGATTTCCACGAAACGCCAGTTCGCCGAACAGGTAATCGTTGGCGATTTGAACGAATCCCGCGCCGCCGCATTCGGGTGTGAGGCGTGCTCCGAGCTCCGCGGCGATTTGATCCAGCGCCGCTAGCGAAGCACCGGGATCCAGCCCCGGACATTCGATTCGAGCCAGCTCCAGCGCGGCGGCGTCCAACGTCACGCTCGCATCGCCTTGCAAAGCTCGCCGCAAAGTCTCCACTCAGGCCCCCTGAACGACGCGCACGGTGACGCCGCGTGTCGCCACTTTGACCGGCAGAACTTCGGCGCCCGCATCGGCCAGCGCCCCGGAGACTCGGTCTTTCGCGCCGCGCTCCACCAGGAAGAAGACGCATCCGCCCCCGCCCGCCCCGCACACTTTGGCGCCTGCCGACCCGGCGCGTTGCGCGATCCCGATCAGGCGATCGATCTCCGGCGTCGTGATCCCCGGCGCGTTCTTGCGGCGATGCGACCATTCTTCGCGCAGCAACCGCCCGGACTCTTTCCAATCGCTTCGCTCCAGCGCCGCCCGCATCGCACCCGCGATCGCGGCGATTTGCTCGAAGTTCCTGTGGACCTGCCGGTTGCCATCGATGTGCGCCTTGGTCACCTCCCAATTATTGATCCCGGAGTTGCGCGGCGCACCGGTGTAAGCCAGAACAATACGCGCGTTGAAATCATCCAAGTCGATCGGAATCGGCGTGCGCCGGATGCCTCCCGGGCCCAATTCGATGGCGCTCACGCCGCCGTACATGGCGGGGTAATAATCCTGCACGCCGGTCGGAACCCGCAGGATCTGCGCCTCGATGTTCTGAGCGATTTCGCGAATCTTTTCGAGCGAGTGCCGCGCGCCGTTCAGCCGGTTCAGCGCACTGACCGCCGCGATCAGCAGCGCCGACGAGCCCGAGATGCCCGCGCCCGCCGGAGCTTCCGAATCGGTTTGAACCAGCAAGCCCGTCTTCGGCCGGAAGAAGCGCACCACATGTGCGGCCAGGGGCAGCTTGGGCCGGGCCGACTCGAGCAGATGATCCAACGAGGCAAAGCGCTCCTCAGTTTCCAGGTCGCCCGAGCGCAGCCGGATTTCAGCGCTTTTGTGATACGTCGCGATGACGCAGCGAGTCCAGCGGTCAATCGCAAAGTTCAGCGTGACGGCGCCCGAATGAAACAAGAACAACGGCCAGATATCCAGCGTGCCGCCCGCCAGATCCACGCGGCAGGGCGCCTCCGCGATGATCTTCACAGGAAGCGGCCGGGCTCCGTTGGCGCGGTCCCGTTTGGCAAGGTTCCTCAAACTGTCTACTATACGGCACCCTTCAGAAGCGGGGCGGGCCAGCCGATAGACAAATAGGGTCAGTACATGAAACGGGTGTTCATCATAGTGGTCTTCGCGGGGGTGGGTTGGGCACAAACACGCCCTGCTTCACCGCAAGCTGCGCAGCCCAGCCCAGCGCAGTCCGGCGCCGCGGCTCCGCAAACGACAACCCAGCCCAGCGGCGCAGCCTCGCAAAACGTTACGGCCACTGCTCCGGCTGCGACGGCCGCTCAGACACAGACAGCCCCGGCCACTACGCCAGCCTCAGCCACTCCGGCAACCGCAGCCGCCTCAGCCACTCCCGCAGCCCCGGCCACTCCTCAGGCCGCGATCGTCCCTCCTCAAGCTGCCATGGCGGCCTCGCTCGCGCAACAGCGCGCCTCGGTGTTAAAACAAGTGAACGCTCTTTCCGGCAAAGCGCCGCCCGCTTCGGCATCTTTCTTCACCGTCCCCTGGATGGATGCCGCTCCGCAGTCGCCGGCCATGGGCGCGTCGTTTAACGCGCCGCCTTGCGACCCGATGCCCAACGACCAGCTAGACCCGCTCATCGAGCAAAACGCACAGCGCGAAAACGTCCAGGCGGCGTTGATCCGCGCCGTGATCGGCGAGGAATCGGGCAGCCGGCCGTGCGCTGTGTCCTCCAAGGGCGCCCAAGGCTTGATGCAGCTCATGCCTGCCACGATCGAACAGTTCGGGGTTACCGATCCCTTCGATCCCAAGCAAAATGTCGATGCCGGGTCGAAGTTCCTGAAGCAGCTTCTGGCCAAGTACAGCGGCGACATCCGGCTGGCGCTTTCAGCCTACAATGCGGGCTCAGACCGGGTCGACAAAGAAGGCGGCGTGCCGCAGATCCCGGAAACGATCAACTACGTAAACGACATCCTTTCCAAGCTCCCAAAACCTTGATTCCACCAACCTTGCTTGCAAAGTTTAAACCTAAGGTAAATAGCTGCCGATAAGCAAGTGACGGGCCCGAAGTCCGCCACTCATGTCCGGGATAGTCACACCTTTCGGCCAGCTTTCTGACTCCTCGCCCAAGGTCACGTTTTTTGAGGCCGGCGAGAATGCGCTACTGCCGGCAATTATCCTGATTGTGGACGGCGAGGAAATCAACCGCCGGCTTCTCAAAGCCATTCTGAAAACCGCGCCCTACAAGATCCTGGAAGCCCGCAAAGCGTCCGAGGCCATGCCCCTGCTCCAGTCCGAAAAGGTGGACCTGGTGATTCTCGACTTGATGCTGCCCGAAGTGAGCGGGCCGGAATTGTGCCGCTGGATGAAGGCTAACCGCGCCACGCAATTGGTCCCCATCCTGATGATGACCAGCGTCCAAGGCGTGGAGAACGAGATTGTCGGCATCTCCTCGGGCGCGGACGAATTTCTCATCAAGCCATTGCACCCGGCGGTGGTGCGGACGCGCGTCCGCGCCATGCTTCGCAACAAAGCCCTCATTGACTCGCTGGAGGAAGCCGAGAGCATTCTGTTCGCTCTGGCCCAAGCGGTGGAGCATCGCGATCCCAATACCAGCCACCATTGCCAGCGCCTGGCCAGCTCTTCCGTGATGCTGGGCGAAGCGCTGGGTCTGCCGAAAACCGACCTGACCGCGCTGTTCCGCGGCGGCTATCTGCACGACATCGGAAAGATCGCAATCCCCGATTCCATTCTCTTCAAGACCGGTCCTCTCACCAGCGAAGAATGGGAGATCATGCGCAGCCACCCGCTGCGTGGCGAAGAAATCTGCCGCACCATGAAAAGCCTGTGGCCGGTGCTCCCCATCATCCGCAATCACCATGAACACTGGGATGGAACCGGCTACCCGGACGGTCTGGTTGGAGAAGACATCCCGCTGCTGGCGCGGATTCTCCAAGTCGCGGATATCTACGACGCTCTCACCACGGAGCGTTCTTACAAACCCGCGCTTTCCCACGCCGACGCCATCGCGGTAATGGAGGATGAAGTGCGCCGCGGATGGCGAGACCCGGAGTTGGTGCCGCTGTTCGCCAGCACCATGGGAGACGGCCCAGCCAAGGCCTCTACCTCGCTCGAAAACTTGCGCGCCGAGCTCGCATTTTAAGGCTGCCTGCGTATCCAGCATCTAGTTCGCGTCGCTATGCGAAGCTAGATAACTTGCAAGCGCTCGAAGTCTTGAACCAGCAAATCATCGCCTGCCGCCGCTGTCCTCGGCTGGTGGAGTACCGTGAGCAGGTCGGGCGCGTGAAGCGACGGGCCTATCAGGATTGGGACTATTGGGCCCGTCCGGTGCCTGGCTTCGGCGACCCCAAGGCCCGCCTGCTGCTCATCGGGCTGGCGCCCGGCGCCCACGGCGCCAATCGCACCGGCCGCATTTTCACCGGAGACAGTTCGGGCGATTTTCTCTACCGCGCTCTGTTTGAAACCGGTTTCGCGTCGCAACCCACC
The DNA here is from genome assembly GCA_963768095.1 of Terriglobia bacterium. Taxonomy (GTDB): domain Bacteria; phylum Acidobacteriota; class Terriglobia; order Bryobacterales; family Bryobacteraceae; genus Palsa-89. The sequence continues at coordinate 1,264,068 of CAVYGT010000002.1, forward strand.
AGCGTCTCGCGCGGCGACGGCCTGCGGCTGCTGGACGCCTACATCAGCGCGGCGGTTCGCTGCGCACCGCCCGGAAACAAGCCACTGCCCGAGGAAATTCAAAATTGCCGCCCCTACCTGGAGCGCGAACTGGAGCTGCTCAAGAACCTGCGCGTGGTAATCGCACTGGGACGCCTGGCCTTCGACGCCTACTTGTCCATCCTGCGCGCGCAAGGCAAGATCGCGCGCCGCTCCGGCTTCGTCTTCGCCCATGGCCAGCAATACCGGACCGGCCCAGGCCAGCCGCTGCTGCTCTGCTCCTATCACCCCAGCCAGCAAAACACCTTCACCGGCAAGCTCACGCAACCCATGTTGCAAGCCGTATTCCGCAAGGCCCGCCGAAGGCTGGAGGAACCACTGCGTCCGGCCAAACAGAACTAAACCCGGGAGTCCTGGTACCCGGCTTCGCCGTAGTAGGGGCTTTGGTTCTTGCTGCCCTCACGACTCCGCCCCTAAACTCAGGCATGCTCGCACGTTGGCTGGGAACCGTTTTGCTGCTCGGCGCATCTACCTTTCTGTGCCTGGCCGAGGACGCCCCCCGGCCGCGCTGCAACAGTGAAAATGTCGGCGAAATGTGGCCCGATGCGGCCAACCACGACCCCAAAGCTCTCGTACGCCTGGCCCGTTGCGGCGAGCTGCAAATGTGCGTCCGGAACGGGAAGAAATTTCGGTGGGAGGCTCTCACCGTCCGAATCGATCAACTCGGCGGCGGATCGAAGAACGGCCAGCCCAGCGGGTGCGAAGTATCGCCGGAAACCCGCACTCACTCAGATGCATCCGGCTCTAACGCCACCCGATAGAACGCCATCGAGCGCACTGGCGCAGCCCGACGTCATCTGTTCCAGCGGGCCCGCCAAAGTGCTGCTACCATAGAAAGACCTGAGGATCTAAACCATCATGGCCATTTCCCCCCGGTGCATGCCTTTTGCGGCCCTAGCCATTTTTCTGGCGCCCATCCAAACTCATCTCGCGGCTCAGTCCGATGCGGACATGAACGCCAGCATCAAGAAGTTCACTCAAGTTTATGAGGCCGTCGAATCCAACTTCGCCGACAAGATGGACACCGACAACACCGTGTTTCACGGGGCCATCCCCAGCATGCTGCGCACGCTGGATCCGCACTCCAACTTTTTCGACCCCAAAGCCTATCAGTTGATGCGCGAGAACCAATCCGGCCACTACTACGGCGTGGGCATGTACGTCGGATCTCCGGAGCGCAACGTGCTGGTGATGTATCCCTTCGAGGGTTCGCCGGCCTTTCACGCCGGCCTTCACCCGGGCGACGAAATTATCGCTGTAAACGACACCAGTACCGAGCATGGCACCGTGAATCAGGTATCGGCCATGTTGAAGGGCCCCAAGGGAACTCCGGTTACGATCACTGCCCGCCGCCTGGGTGAAGCGTCGCCGCTGCACTTCTCGCTGGTTCGCGACAACGTTCCGCGCGGCACCGTCAATTATGCCTTTTGGCTGAAGCCCGGCATCGCCTACATGCGCGTGGAGGCCTTCAACGAAACCACCGGCAAAGAAGTGGATCAGGCCCTGGCCAAGTTTCCGGAAAACGCCATCGAGGGGCTGATCCTGGATATTCGCGACAACGGCGGTGGCTTGGTGCAGGAAGCCGTCAACGTCGCCGACCGTTTTCTGCGCAAAGGGCAACTGATCGTCTCTCACCATGGCCGCTCCTCGGCTGAAACCAAGTTCGTCGCCAAGCACGGCGAGCGCGGAAAAGAATATCCCATCGTGGTGTTGGTCAATCGCGGCACCGCTTCGGCGGCTGAGATTCTTTCTGGCGCGCTCCAGGATCATGACCGAGCCTGGATCTTCGGCGAGAGCACTTTTGGAAAAGGTCTGGTCCAGGCGCCCTTCATGCTCTCCGGCAACAGCGCCGTCCTTCTGACCATCGCGAAATATTACACACCCAGCGGCCGCCTCATCCAGCGCGACTACTCCCATCAAGGCTTGTTCGAATACCTGAACCGCGATGGCGGCCAGAACAATCTCAAGGACATGAAGAAGACCGATAGTGGACGCGTCGTGTTCGGCGGCGATGGAATCACCCCCGACGAGCGATACGAAGCCCCCAAGCCGTCGCGCTTGCAAGCCGAGCTCGAAGGGCGCTTGGTTTTCTTCTTCTACTCCCCCGAGTTCTTCGCCGTTCACAACGCCAAGCTGAACAAGGACTGGCTGCCGGATGACAACACCATGGAGGACTTCCACAATTTCGCCCGGCGGCGCGGCCTCCAATTCACCGAGGCGGATTTCCAGCACGACCGCGACTGGATCCGCGAGCGCCTGCGCGAGGAGCTGTTCATCACCGCTTTCAGCAAGGAAGAATCCGATCGCGTGCTGTTTCAGAACGATCCCGAGGTGCTCAAAGCCATCGATTCGTTCCCGGCCAGCCGCGCCCTGCTGGACAAAGTGCACGACGTAGTGGCGCGCCAGGCCAAGAAACCATCGCCCGAGACGGCCCGCTAGCCGAAAATTTAGCTCATATCAAGCTGCGGTACATTGAAAGGACAGGCCGGAGGTCTGTATGCGTAAGCTTTTCCTCGCTTTTCTTCTCGCTCCCATCGTTCTCTGCAACGCCCAGGATACACTGCCTTCCGCGGAAACCGTTCTGAACAAGTTTCTGGACGCTACCGGCGGCAGCGTGGCGCTCGAAAAGCGCCATAACCAGGTGGAGCACGGCACGGTTGAGATCTCCGCCTTGGGCGTCAAAGGCGACCTGATTATTTATGAGGCCGAGCCCAACAAAAACCGGATGGTGATCGACCTCACCGGCATCGGAAAAATTGAATCCGGTACTGACGGCACGGTCGCGTGGGAGAACAACCCGCTGCAGGGCCCCCGCGTCAAACAGGGCGTGGAATTGACCGATGCCTTGCGCGATGCCACTTTCAACGCCGCCCTGGCGGTTCAAAAGCTCTACAGCAAGATCGAAACCACCGGAACGGAAACCACCGAAGGTCACGATTGCTACAAAGTCGTGCTGACCCCCAAAGAAGGCAATTCAACCACCGAATATTACGACAAAACATCCGGTTTGCTGGTCAAAACCTCCGCTACTCGCACCACCGCGATGGGCGATGTCACGGTGGAGATGGTGTTCGACGATTACCGCAAGGATGGCGACGTGGTGTTGCCGCACAAGCTGACGCAGCGCGCCGCCCAAACCGAGATTCAGATCGTGGTCGAAAAAACCGACGTAAACGTGGATCTGCCAAAAGGCGTTTTCGACCCGCCGGCTGAGATTCAAGAGCTCGCGAAGAAAGCTCCGCAGGCCGCCTCGAACGCACCCGCGCCCGCCGCTGCCTCGGCGCCCGGTTCCGGCAAGCTCACGGTCTACATGGCGGGAAAGCCCACCGAGTCCGAGAGCTACACGGTGCAAAAAACCGATGGCAAAATCATATTGAATGGCTCCGGCCATGCCGCCATTGGCCCCATGAAAGTCGACATCGACGAATTCAACATCGTCACCGACGAAAAATTCCAGCCTATCCAGGCCGACGCCAAAGGCAAGATGGGCCAGATTCAAATGAACGTGAAAACCAGCTTCGCCGGCGGCAAGGCCAGCAACGTGGTTGATAATGGACAGGGCCCGCAGACCAAAGAGGACGCCGTGCATCCCGACGCCATCGTCGTCTACAATCCGTTTCCTTTCTACCCCTGGACCGTGCTCGCCATGCGGACGCAACTGAAGAATCAGGACCCGCAGCAGTTCCCCATCTACGTGCTCAATCAAGGCGAGGTCCCCGCTACCGTGGTCTTCAAGGGCCGGGAGCCGGTCGAATTTGCCGACAAGACCGTGGAATTGAATCATATTGTCGCCACAGGCAAGACTCCGCAAGGCCAACCTTTGAGCCTGGACTTCTGGGTGGACGACAATCGCAAGCTGATCAAGATCGCGGTGCCGTCCCAAGGCGTGGAAGGTTATCAGGAAGGCTACGACCGCAAGGCGCCTCCAGCCGCCCCCACCGCCGAAGCTCCCAAGGCTAACTCGAAATAACGGTATGAATTCGCCGGAAGCCCAACCGGTCTCCGACACGGAACGCGATACGGCCTCCCAGGCAGCGCTGGAGTGCTACCTGTCCTCGATCCTGGATATCGCGGATCTGGTCGCCGCCGTTTTTCCGGAACTGGGCGCAACCTGCCATGAGCAGCTCAACCGTCTGCGCGCGCGCCTGTCCTTCGAGGCCAATCAGAAAACACTGGAAGAGAGCCGCGATACCCTGCATCAGATTTTGGAAGCCTTCCGCGGCAACGCGCGGCACTATACACAGGCCCTGGAGGAGGAACTGAACCAGACGCTCGGCCTGGTGGCTCAGGCTGAAGAGAAACGCTCCACGCGCAACGTGCGCCACGTCGAACATCTGGTGGATTTCGTGGATCAGATGGAGCAAGCCGTGCGGGCCGGCGACCTGGATCACTTGCGCCGGCAGACCGTTGAATTGCGCGGCTTCGCCGAATCCATCGAGCTCGACACCCGCGACGCTTTGGCTAAAATGCGCGATCAGATGCGCGAGTTCCAGCATCGCCTGCGCGAGGCGGAGCTGCTGGCTTCGCGCGACCCCCTCACCGGCCTCCCCAACCGGCGCGAGTTCAACCGGCAACTCGCCGCGCGCATCGACGAACAGAAGGAGTTTTGCGTCCTGCTCTTCGATCTGGATGGCCTCAAAAGTTGCAACGACCGCTTCGGCCATCTGTACGGAGACGAAATCCTGAAGCAATTGGGCGCACGCCTAAGCAGCCAGATCCGCACTCGCGATTTCGTGTGCCGCTGGGGCGGCGATGAGTTCGCCGTCATTCTGAATTGCGGCTTGGATCCGGGCGTGGCGCGCTCCCAGCAGATCGCCCAGTGGGTGAATCGCCCCTACACCGTCGCGGTGGACGGCCGTGAGGTTTTAGCGGGCGTACATGTCTCGGTGGGAATCGCCGAGTACCTCCGGGGCGAAACGCAAGAACAACTCTTTCAGCGCGTCGACGAGTCCATGTACCGCCAGAAAAATGGGCAATCTCTCGGATAATTTTCATCTCGATCCGAAACCCAAGCAGCAAGAATCGAGTTGTACTACCTTGAGTTGGAAGGATTCGCGAGTGTGCACACTCTGACTAATGCCGGCGTCCTGGTTACCGGCGCCGGACGGGGAATCGGGAAGCGGCTGGCCATCGGCTTTGCGGCCGCCGGAAACCGCGTGGGCTTGTTGGCGCGCAGCAAGGCCGAGCTGGATCTGGCGCATCTCGAAATCGAGCACGCCGGCGGCAACGCGCTGCGCATCCGCGCCGACGTCACGGACTACGAACAGGTGAGCGCCGCGGTGGACCGCATGCGCGTCCACTACGGCGAAGTGCAGGTCTTGATCTGTGCGGCCGCCGTGCCCGGCCCCATCGGCCCCTTCGCCGGCCAGTCGCCCAAGAGCTGGGCGGACGTCATCCACACCAACCTGTTGGGCGTCATGAACGCCTGCCATGCCGTGCTTCCGCACATGATCGAAAAGCGCGCCGGCAAGATTATCGTGCTCAGCGGTCCCGGAGCAACGGCCGCTCGTCCGAATTTTTCCGTCTACGCTGCGTCCAAGGCCGCCGTGGCCCGCTTCGTCGAGACCATCGCCGAGGAGATTCGCGACCACAACATCCAGATCAATTGCCTGGGACCCGGCGGCACCTACACCCACATGACCGACGAGATTCTTCGCGCCGGCGACCGTGCCGGCTGGAAGGAAACCGAGGAAGCGCTGGAAGTGCGCCGCACCGGCGGCGAAAACGCAGACAAACAAATCCAGCTGGCCCTGTTCCTGGCCTCCGAGGAGTCCAATCACATCAGCGGCAAATTGATCCACGTCAGCGACGACTGGAAAAAACTCCGCTCCGAAAACATCCACGCCGAGGCGTACACGCTGCGCCGGACTCTGAAGATGTAAGGCTGAAGGTTCGAGGATTCCAGAGCGCCTCACCCGGGCGCCGGGAAGAGCTATTCAGATCTCACAGAAACAAGCTGAAGCCTGTCAAGGTGACGATAGTCCTTGGGATTATTCGTAACCAGAGGTGCGGACAAAAACAACGCGGTTGCAGCAATCCATGCATCAGCTGAACTCATTGGCCTGCCCTTGCGCGTACTCTCGTTCCGGACGGCGGCCCAAGTGGAGCAGAGCAGGCTGTCCGGATGCAGCACTGCGAAGTCGGACAGGTAAGCATCCAGCATGTCCAACCTGCGCTTCCCCAATTCGCATCCATGGCGCCCGGCCGCATCTCGGCCATTGTCATAAACGATATGATCAGTTCAAAGCCGCGGACCATTCCGATGTATCGCGGCGCGAGTTCGGGATGCCACTTGAAAATATAGCTAGCGACGTCGGTATCAACTACCAATCTTGCCGTCGTACCCGGGGGCGAGGTCAATGTAGCGCTGCTCATAAATGCGGCGGACGAACTCTTCGGATTCCTCTTGCGCGCCCGGGTCGACGTGGCTCAGCAGTCGGTCGAGTGTGAAAGCGCCAGTTCGGATTAAGTTGCTTGGGTCCTTGACGGGTTGTGCCGGTACTCGATCCATCTCGATCCCTATTTTAGCGCGCAGTCGCTCTGCCTCCGGGGTCTCAAAAGCAACCCCGGGTCCCAGATTCAGCACGATCAAACTTCAGTGCCTGTCAGAGCCGGCTGGGCGTTGGATGGCCGGCTTCGTTAACGACGTTGATTGGTTTTCCAGCGCAATAGGCGGTGATTTGCTCGAAGATGTCCGAGAACTGGATTTCGTATTCTTCCCGAGTAACGTACCCAATGTGAGGCGTGCAGACCACGTTATCCATCGCCAGCAGCGGGTAATTGCGATCTCGAACTGGCTCCTGGTCGAATACATCCACGGCAGCCATTCCCGGACGGCCTTGCTCGAGCGCGCGAGCCAGCGCGCCCGCTTCAATCAACCCCGCCCGGCTGGTGTTGACTAACAAAGCCGTCGGTTGCATGCGCGCCAGATCAGAAGCGGTCACGATGCCGCGCGTCGCGTCCACCAGACGCATATGCAGCGAAACAATGTCGCACTCTTCGAAGAACGCGTGCTTCGATGGCGCCGCGCGATAACCGTCCGCTCGCGCCCGGTCACGCGAATCGTCTCTCGCCCACACCAGCACGTCCATACCGAACGCCTTCCCGTACCCGGCCACCGTCCTGCCGATGCGGCCGTATCCGTAGATCCCGAGCGTCAACCCGCGCAGGGTCCGGCCCACACCGGTCTGCCAGACGCCGGACTTAAGCGCCGCCACTTGCTGTGGAATCCGCCGCATCGCCGCCAGGATGAGTCCCCACGTAAGCTCGGCAGTCGCATAGGATGGCGTCCCCGCATGCATGTTTGACGACAGGATAATTCCGAGCCGTGTGCACGCCTCAACGTCGATGTGCGGATAGACGCTGCGCTGGCTGATCAGCTTCAGTTTCGGAAGGCGCTCCAGCAGCGGCGCGGAGATTTTGGTCCGCTCGCGTATCAGAACCAGCGCCTCGGTGTCCTTCAGCCGATGCGCCAGCACGCCGACATCGTCAACGTGGTCGTTCCAGATCTCAACTTCGTGTCCATCCAGCTTGCGAAAACACGGAAGCGTTCGGATGGTATCGAAGTAATCATCCAGGATCGAGATCTTCACTACCCTACCTGTACGAGGCCTTCGCGCTTCAATTGCCCGCACGCAGCGAAAATATCCCGCCCGCGCGGCTTGCGCACGAAACACGGCATCGATCGCCGGACAATCGCCTGAAACGCCTGCACCCTCTCCGCATCCGGCGTCTCAAAATCAACTCCCGGACCAGGATTCAGCGCGATCAGGTTCACCTTCGCGTTCAACTGCGCCAGCAGCTTCACTACACGCCGCGCATCCGCATCCGTATCGTTCACGCCCTTCAGCAATACGTATTCGAACGTCAGCTTCTCCCACGCCCGCAGCGGATACGCCTTGGCCGCCGCCATCAAATCTTTCAGCGAATACTTGCGCGTAATGGGCATCAGGTCCCGCCGCTGCTCCTCGGTCGATGCGTTCAGCGAAATCGCGAGCTTCGGCCGCACCGGCTCGCGTCCCAGCTCCGCGATCTTCGGCACAATCCCGGCCGTCGATAACGTAATGCGTTTCTGCGACAGACCGATACCCTCCGGGTCCGTCAACAGCCGCGTCGCTTTGATCACGTTGGCCAGATTCAGCAGCGGCTCGCCCATCCCCATCATCACGATGTTGAGCCGATCCGCCGGAGTCGACAATCGATGCGCCCCCATCACGAACAGCACCTGCCCCACGATCTCGCCCGCCGTCAGGTTGCGCTCCAACCCCAGCAGCGCGGTCAGGCAGAAGCGGCAATTCACCGGACACCCCACCTGGCTCGAAATGCAGATCGTGTCGCGCCCCTCTTCGGGCATCAACACGGTCTCCACCGTCCGGCCATCTTCGAGCTCCAGCAAGTAGCGCTCGGTGGAATCGACGGAGCTGTAACGCGCGGCTTCCCGAGGCAAACCCAGCGCCAGCTTGGAACTTATTTCTTTTCTTAAGGGTAGCGGCAGACTCGTAATCGCCGAAAAATCCGACACTCTGCGCCGGTACACCGCGTCGTAAATCTGACGGGCACGATACCGGGGCTGGTTCGAACCCAGGACCTCTTGTAGGTCCGGAAGTTCAAGCCCTACAATAGTTTGCACCACTTGTTCGAGTATAGCACGTGGTCCCCAAGCGAACCGCGTTAAGATGGAATAGAGTGACCGTAACCGAGCCAGCCCAACAGATTCGTGACATCGAAACCACCACCCTTCCTAACGGATTGCGCATCATATCCGAGCGGATGGCCCACGTGCGGTCCATATCGCTAGGCGTTTGGATTCGCAGCGGCTCGCGCCGCGAGGTCGGGCCCGAGGGTGGCATCTCCCACTTCATCGAACACATGGTCTTCAAGGGGACCAAGCATCGCAGCGCCGAGGAGATCGCGCGCTCTGTGGATTCCATCGGCGGCGGCCTGGACGCCTTCACCGCCAAGGAAATGGTGAGTTACAACACCAAGGTGCTGGATGAGCACCTGCCTCTGGCTTTCGACGTCCTGGCGGACCTGGTGTTGAATCCTCTCTTCCGCGCCGAAGACATCGAGAAGGAAAAAGGCGTCATCCTGGAAGAGCTCAAGATGGAGGTCGACAATCCGGAATATCTGTTGCACGAGATTTTCTCCAGCAATTTCTGGAAGGATCATCCGCTGGGAAAACCCATCCTGGGCACGCGCGACACCGTGCGCGCCTTCAACCAGGACATGCTGCGCGATTATTACGGCCGCTATTACACGCCCGCCAATATTCTGATCACCGCGGCCGGCAACCTGCATCACGAACATCTGGTGGACCTGGTGCGCGAGCGCTTCGAAAACCTGCGACTCACCGGCCAGCTTCCGCCCGAGACTCCGCCCGTCCCACACGCCCGCCTGGTGTTTCGGAACAAAACTTCGCTCGAACAGACGCACCTCTACATGGGCGTGCCGGGCTACGCGTTCCCGCACAAGTTGCGCTTCGCCTGCTACGCTCTCAACACCGTGCTGGGCGGCGGCATGAGCTCCCGCCTGTTTCAGAACATCCGCGAGAAACAAGGCCTGGCCTATGCCGTGTACTCCGAGCTGAGCATGTATCGCGACGCCGGATGCATGGCGATTTACGCCGGAACCTCCGTTGAATCCGCCGCCAAGGTCGTGGAGTCCATCGTCAAGGAGTTTCGCGAACTGAAGGAAACGCTGGTGCCCGAAGATGAGCTGCGCCGCGCCAAGGATCATCTGAAAGGCTCGCTCATGCTCAGCCTGGAGTCCACCTCCAGCCGCATGGGCAATCTGGCCCGCCAGGAGTTGTATTTCGATCACTTCTTTACTCTGGACGAGATGCTCCAGAGCATCGAAGACATCACCGCGGATCAGTTGCAGGCCATCGCCCAGGAATTTTTCGATCCCAAGAACATCACCCTGGCGATGCTCGGCAACCTGGGCGATTTCCGTATTCGTCGCGAGGACTTGGTCTGCTAAGAGCAAAATTGGCGCGCGCCGCGCGGGTGCTTCTGCCGCTTCTGGCTCTGGCCGCATCGCTCGCCGCGCTCGATCTCGATAAGCTCAAGCCGCAAGGCTACGTCAGCGATTTCGCGCAGGTCCTGAACGATTCCTCGCGCGCGCGCCTGGAATCTTACGCCGGGCGCGTCGAACAAGTCACCGGCGTGCAGATGGCGATCGTGACCATCGATTCCCTCGACGGCCAACCCATCGAAGACGTCTCGAATTCCTTGTACCGCAAGTGGGGCGTCGGCAAGAAGGGCAAAGACGAGGGCATCCTGCTGCTGCTCGCCATCAAGGACCATCGCGACCGCATCGAAGTGGGCTACGGCTTGGAGCCGCTGCTGCCCGATGGATTCGATGGCAGCGTGTTACGCGCCGCCAGCCCGCTGCTCCAGCAGGGCGCTTATGGACCGGCGCTGCTCGCGGCCACCGACCAGATGGGATCCCGCATTGCCGCGGCTAAAGGCGTGACGCTGGATGTCAGCCTGCGCCCGCGCCTCAGGCCCGTGCGCGGGCGTCCTTCCATTCCCTGGCCCCTGGTCGTCATCGGCATTCTTGTCCTGCTTTTCCTGATGCGCCGCGGAGGCGGTGGCGGCGGCTTCTTGACCGGGATGATTCTCGGTAACCTATTAGGTCGTGGCGGAGGCGGCGGATGGGGCGGTGGAGGATTCGGCGGTTATGACTCGGGTGGTGGTGGAGGAGGCGGAGGTTTCGGCGGCTTCGGCGGGGGAGACTCCGGCGGTGGCGGCGCCTCCGGTAGCTGGTAAATGATCCGTCAACAGCTCGAAGAATTAGTCGAACGCCTTCAGAAGGCACATCCCAACCGGTTGGTTTCCGTGATTCTCTACGGCTCCGCCGCCGCGGGCGATCATCACGAGAAATTCTCGGACCTCAACGTCTTGTGCGTGCTCACGGAAGTGACTCCCCAGGCGCTCGACGATTCCGAGCCGATCTTCAAGTGGTGGCGCGCGCGCGGTAATCCCTCGCCCTTGCTCATGAGCGAAGAGGAAGTGCGGACTTCCACCGACTGCTTCCCCATCGAATTTCACGACATGGCCGAGCGCCGCCGCGTTCTGTTTGGAAAAGACGTAATCGAAGGCTTGGTCATCGACAAAGTTTTCTATCGCGCGCAGATCGAGCAGGAGCTGCGCGCCAAGCTGCTGCGCCTGCGCCAGAAAGCGGCCGGCGTGCTCAGCGACAACCAGGCCCTGCTGCGGCTCATGATCGATTCCGTTTCCAATTTCCTGGTCCTGGCGCGCCACGCGCTGCTGGTTTCCGGACTCCCGGCCGGATCTCAGAAACGAGAAATCTCGCACCATCTCGCCGCCATCGGCGTCGAACCCGCGCCTTTCGATATACTGCTCGATTTACGCGAGCAGAAACGCAAAGCAGCCGACGTGGAACCCCAAGACCTTTTCGCGCGTTATCTGAAGCAGATCGAAGGGCTGGTCGCGCATGTCGACCGCCTCGAGAAATGAGGAACAGATGAAAATTGCATTGATTGTGATCGGTGTGATCGTGCTGGGCGCGCTAGGCGTGTTCGGTTGGGCCATGGGCGCGCGGAATTCCCTGGTCACCGAGCGCGAAACCGTAACCGCCTCCTGGTCGCAGGTGGACGTTGCATTACAACGCCGCGCCGATTTGATCCCCAATCTGGTGGAAACCGTGAAGGGCTTCGCCAAGCAGGAACAGGCGGTAATCAAGGAAGTCACCGACGCTCGCGCGGCCTTGGGCGGGGCACGCACGCCGCAGGAAAAGATCCAAGCCAATTCGCAACTCGATGGCGCGCTCAGCCGCCTGCTGGTGGTCGTGGAAAATTACCCGCAGCTAAAATCCAACGAGAATTTCCTGCGGCTGCAGGACGAACTGGCCGGCACCGAAAACCGCATCGCGGTGGAGCGCCGGAAGTACAACGAAACCGTCCAGAAGTACAACACCGACATCGAGCTGTTCCCCAACAACATCGCGGCTTCGCTGTTCGGCTTCCAGCGCAACGACGCCTATTTCAAAACCGAGCCCGGCGCCCGCGCCACCCCCAAAGTTTCGTTCTGAATTCTTAGGAGCTACAGCTTCAACGGCCCGCGCCAGCTGGGCTCGCGTTCTGTATCCTAAGTACATCCATGCCGCTCCGGATCGTCCTCGATGCCCGCCGTGTAGCGGACTTCGGAATCGGAACCTATATCCGCAATCTGGTGCGCTCTCTCGCCCGCTTGGACCAGGAGAATCGGTACATCCTGATCGCCTCCGCGGCCTCCGTGCCTGAATTCGCGGAGCTCCCCAAAAACTTCGAAATCTCCGTCCATTCCCGCAAGAGCCGCAGCGGCTTGGCGCAGATCGGATTCAGTTACTTCCTGCGCACCCTGGATGCCGACCTGTTTCACATCCCCCTCAATGCCGTGCCCCTGTGGATGCCGAAACCGTATCTGGTCACCACGCACGACATGAGCACGCTCCTGTTCATCAATCAATCCGGCTACCGCAGCAATCTCCGGCGATTCTATTTGCGCCACGGCCTGCTGCACGCCGATCGCGTCATCGCCGTTTCCAGCGCTACGCGCCGTGACGTGGAATCGGTGTTAGGCATTCCTTCCAGCCGCATCCGCGTGGTCTACAACGCTCCCGATCCGGCCTTCTGCGCCCCGGACGGATCGCCCATGGCGGCCGCGAGTGGCGAGCCCTTCGCTTACCCTCCCGATACCCAGCGCGTGCTGGATCGTTACCACATCCACTATCCGTTCCTGCTCTACGTGGGGCGAACCAACGCTCAAAAAAATATTCCGCGCCTGGTGGAAGCTTTCGCCGTATTGCGCGGAGAGATTCAGGACTGCCCTCCTTATCGCGACCTGCGCCTTATCATCATCGGCGACGAGATCGCGCGGCAACCGGCCCTGCGCCAGGCCGTTATTCAGAGCCGCGTGGAGGCCGCCGTGCGATTCCTCGGCTTTGTCCCCATCGAGACCTTGCGCGCTTTCTATCAACTCGCCTCGGCTTTCGTTTTTCCCTCGCTCTACGAAGGCTTCGGATTGCCGCCGCTGGAGGCCATGGCATGCGGCGCGCCGGTGGTTTGCTCCAATGTCAGCTCCCTGCCGGAAGTAGTCGGCGACGCCGCCGTCAAGGTCAATCCCGAAAACGTTTTCGATATCGCGCGTGGAATCCGCGAAGTCTTGCTCGATCCCGAATTGCGCAGCAAGCTCGTGGCGCAGGGCTTCGAGCAGGCCAAGAAGTTTAGCTGGGAGCGCACCGCGAGCGAGGTGCATCAGGCTTATCTGGAGATCGCGTCATATAAGAAGCGGCCGCGTTGAGCCATCGGCAGGTTGCGGTCGCGTTCCCGTCCCAACCACAGCACCCGCGCCTTCACCGCCTCGAGCATCTCCGCAAGTGGTAATCGCAGTTCTTCCCACTCCATGGGGCGGTTGAGATTCGCATCTCTCGCCAGGTACCACCACCGCGCCCCCGGCCGGATGTATCGGACCAGCGCTTCGCCCCCGCGGCTGACCACATACAGGCCATCCGGAACAATGTCGCGCCGGCGCTGCTCCGATAGATCCAGGAGCGCGATGTCGGCGCCCTCGATCGTCGCTGGCTTGTCCCGATCCGCAGCCAGTTGCGCCATGGCCAGATCCGGCGGAGCCACTAACGATGGAAATGGCAGTGGAAAGCTCCGCCCGCGGTCCATGCGCGTGGGCCAGCGCATCCCCGGACCGATCGGGCTAACCAGAAAAGCCACTTCAGCGGTGCGTTCCAACAGTCGCCGCCCTCGCAGGCTGGCCTCCAGATCCTCGGCCGGCGCCAAGTCAAGCAAAGACATCTGAAAATGTTCCAACATCGAGTCGAAGATTTCAGGTGAGAGATTTCTCACCCCTTTCAGCACATTATGGACATGCGGCTGAGAGATGCCAATCCGCCGGGCCAGACCCCGCTCGGTCAACTCACCATTCTGAATACGGTTCCGGACCAGGGCGAGCAACTTCGACTGCGCGTCCTGGTAGGTCAAGTTGGCTTCTCCTGGTATTTCAGTCTGAAATAGGCCCCTTTGGAATTAAGAAATCATGCCCATCGCGGAGCTACTCGAATGATCGGTGCTGGACGGGGCGAAACGTATATAACTAAATGACTACATTGACCTTACTTGACTCTCTCCTGAGAAGAATGATTCCGTGTAGGCAATCTGTGCTTTTTGGCGTTGACGTACTACGCCTGCGCACAGAGACTGATATCACATCATTAAACGACTCGGTTGTCTTTCCGGGTTTTCAAAGGACGAGATTCAAATGGAATGGACACGATCAGAAACCCTGGCGCTTGCTGCGCCTAGATGCAACTCATGCGTGGGCTTGGGCATTCGACTAGGCCACAACAAAAAGGCCAATCCCTGCAATTGCGTGCTGCGAGCGATCTTTCGCGCCTGCTTTGAACGCTTCCGCCAATGCGCGTCCCGGGAAAAATATATGAGTAAGGTGACGCTCGATTTCGCCCCCGGCAGCGCACGCAAAGGCTCCTGGGGCCGCAAGGACGAGGAATACGCGGCCGACTTCTGCCTGGTCAGCAAGCGAACTCTGAATGAACTGGAGTATCGCATTTTCAAGTACCACTTTCTTCTCGGCGCGGATTGGAAATTGTGTTGCCGCCGGCTCCGGATGGATCGCGGCAATTTCTTTCACGCGGTCTACAGAATCGAGCAGAAGCTGGGACGCGTCTTCCGCGAGCTCGAGCCGTACTCGCTGTTTCCCGTGGACGACTATTTTCACGGGCCGGTCAAGAACGTCACCAGCTCTCTCACTCCGCAGGTGGTGCCCATTCGCCCGCCGCTGCGCAGCCTGGTTCGCCTTCCCAACGAGAGAACGGCGTGAACAGCCGCTCAGATCGGGCAGGCGTAGATCGAGTATCGGGTCTACTAGGCAGACTGGCCCGCGAGAGGCTGTTGTCAGTAACTGTCTGTATCGTTATAGGCAACGCAACTGGAGGCGTTGTACCTTCTGGGCGTGGCTTTCGATCCAAAGCCACGCCACCAGCAGAAGCGCGTCCAGTGCGGTCCGAACTCATCTCTGTACTCAGCCCTTCCGTACGTGACTATGTAGGCCCTCCCGTCGGCAAATGCCTCGCGCTGAGCCGGAGTGACTGGAACAATGTTCGCACCATTCGGAACATACATCGTGCAGTCAAACTCCCGAGTTGTACCAGGGAAGAATATAGCGACTGTGCTCGTGGTCCCACCAACTTCGCTCAAAGAGGGAGGATCAACCGCTTTTACGATCTCCATCGTGCAATGGACGATGACCTCCTTCGCCGGGCTTCTTCCCTCATTCGAGACGACTATTGGCGTAGTCAATTGAGTGATCGCATCCAGGTCAGGATCAGGACCGCTATTCGCTACCTGTATCCAGGCGCGTCGATCCCTTTGAAACAGCTGAAGCGTGATAGCATTGGCCTTTTTCGCCTCTGCCCATTGTCGAGCTGCTATTGCGGCATAGACCGCAGCAACTACGACCGCTCCGACCTCAAGTCGAAGCTTCCACTTCTCGCGGGCATCTCGCTTTTTCTCTTCGGGGTCATAAATCTGTACTATGGTGGGCGCGGACTTTCGCTCGGATCCGCCCGGACCTGGTTGTGCGACATTGCCTTGATTTCGGGCGCTCTCTGTGTCTTCGTTGGGGCGCAGTTTTTTCTCGACTGGGTCGGAAGGGGCATCACGCATGACCGCTTTAAGCGCTCCGATTTCCGCAAGGATCCTATTGAGGAGGGACGTCGTGTGCCTATCCATCGGAATCCGGCCTTGTGGCTGGTTTGCAGTCGGGACCGCCATCACAGAATGATGAAGACCTCGCGAAAGCCAGACGGGGCATTGTCTCACCGCTAGGAATCTTTGACCCGCGCGTGCGGCCGCAGGCGCTCAAAATTCGGGGAGGCAGCCTCTGGTTCGGTGGCTCAGAAGTGCGTACCCTCCGTCGCCCCTCGCGGCACATCCATGCGACAACTCGATCCTTAGGCATGTTGCAGCGGGCCAACCAGCCTCCACGACTAGGCCGCGCTCGCGCTCTGAGAGCTATGTTACCGCGTCCCGAGAACACGACGTCACCGATCATACACTAAAGTGCGCCCCTGGGGCTCTGTCTATCGGTCACCACCGCCGCACAGGATCCCCAACCTTACTGTTAGTTCACTCGAACTGCTGTTTGAATCCGGCAAACTGACGCTTCAGCTCCTCGACCTCCGCGCGCAGTTGAGCGACCTCGCTCTCCAGCGCGCCTAAACGGTCGTGCCGCCCAGGCGCGGCCGCCGTTTCCGTGGCCGTCTCCAGTTCCGTGGGTGGCCCGGAGAGCAGGTGCGCATACCGCGCCTCCTTCTCTCCCGGCCGGCGGTCCAGCTTCACGATCAACTCCGGATGCCGTTCGACGACCGTCTCCACCTCGGTCACGTCGTCGAAGTGATGCATCCGGTCGCAGTGAGTGCGCAGTTCACCGAGCGTCTGCGGGCCTCGCACCATCAGTTCACACAAAATGGCCGACTCCCGGCGCCCCAGGTTCAGCTTCTCGCTGATCCGATGCCCATACTTCTGGACACGGCTCCCGGCGCCCGTGATCATCAGCGCCAGGCCCTTCTCGCGCAGCTCGCGCAGTCCCTCTTCCACCGTGCCTTCGTCGTATTGAACCACCGGATCGCGGTTCGATTTCTGATTGCACGCATTCACCAGCGCATTCAATGACAGCGGATAGTATTCCGGCGTCGTAATCTCCTTCTCCATGAGCGCGCCCAGCACCCTCACCTCAACCGGATGTAAGACCAGGTCCATAGTTCAAGTCTGCCACGCTCTGCGTTCAAGTCCGTTTATGATCGGATAAACTGAACCCATACATATGCCGCTCTCCACCGGCCACAAACTCGGCCCGTACGAGATCCTCGCGCCCATCGGCGCGGGTGGCATGGGAGAGGTGTATCGCGCCCGAGACCCGCGTCTGGGTCGTGACGTCGCCATCAAGGTTTCCGCCGGGCAGTTCAGCGAACGATTCGAGCGTGAAGCCAAGGCCATTGCGTCGCTGAACCATTCCAATATTTGCCAGGTTTACGACGTCGGTCCGAACTATCTGGTTATGGAGTTTATCGAGGGAGCTCCGCTGCACGGCCCTCTCGCGCTCGATGAGGCGCTCCGCTATGCGGTGCAAATCGCGGATGCTCTTTCTGCCGCCCATGCCAAGGGGATTACGCATCGCGACCTGAAGCCGGACAACATATTGGTAACGGCATCTGGCATCAAGCTGCTCGATTTCGGACTCGCCTTATTGAGCCGCGAGGCGGATGACCGCGCGCCAGGACCGCTGGACGCAACCGGCACAATCAACATGACCCAGGCGGGCACCATTCTCGGCACCGCCGCTTACATGTCCCCCGAACAGGTCGAAGCCAAGCCGGCGGATGCACGCTCGGATATTTTCTCGTTCGGACTGGTGCTATACGAAATGCTCAGCGGGCGGCGGGCGTTCGCCGGAGATTCCACCGTCGCCCTCATGGCCGCGGTCCTGCGGGACGAACCTGAGCCGCTCCAGACCCAACCGGCGGTGCAAAGCATCCTAACCCGTTGCCTGCGCAAGTCGCCCGCTGAGCGCTTCCAGTCCATGCAGCAATTGAAACAGGCCCTGTTGGGCGTCACCAGCGGCATCGGTTCGCCTGGGGAGCGCGCGCCGTCCATCGCGGTTCTGCCTTTCGCCAACATGAGCGCGGACAAAGAGAACGAATACTTCAGCGACGGTCTGGCCGAAGAGATCCTGAACTTGCTCGTCAAGATTCCGGGTCTGAGCGTGATTGCCCGCACTTCCTCGTTCGCATTCCGCGGTAAGGACCAAGACATCACCAAAATCGCCGAGGCCCTGCGCGTCGAGAACATCCTGGAAGGGAGCGTGCGCAGAGCCGGGAACCGCATCCGTGTAACCGGGCAGCTAATCCGCGCCGGTGACGGGGTTCATCTCTGGTCCGAACGCTATGATCGCGAATTGACCGATGTATTCGCGGTGCAGGACGAAATCGCGGAGGCCATTGCGGGAGCGCTGAAACTCAAGCTGGCGGGTGCGAGCGCGCCGGCTCGGCGGCATCAGCCGGCGCTGCCTGCTTTTGAAGCGTTCCTTAAGGGCCGGCACCAACTTCTCAAAAATACTGTCGCCGCCTTTGCGCGGGCCGAAGAGTATTTCAACCAAGCCATCGCTCTGGATAGCGAATATGCAGAGCCCCACGCGGAACTGGGCAGTTGCTACCTGCTCGTTGCTATCCAAGGCATTCGCCCGGTTCGCGAAATGGTGCCGCTCGCGCGGGAACAAGCCAGAAGAGCCCTGGACCTTGACCCAACGGAGCCGCGAGCGCACGCGGTTCTATGCGGTGCGGCCGCCTGCTATGACTACGATTGGAACTCGGGCCAAAGAGCACTTCGGGCTCGCGACGTCGGCCGAACCGGTCCCACCCGAAGTACGCGCACGCTGCGCCATGTACTATCTTTTTCCGCTCGGCCGCGTTCAGGAGGGCGTGCAGCACTTCGAAACAATGCTGGAGCAAGATCCGCTGAGCGTTCTGTTTCGCTCCGGTTTTTCGCTCGTCCTGGGCATCGCCGGCCAGTACGACCGAGCCCTGCGGGAAGCACGTAAGGCTCTCGAGATCGACGAGAACCTCTGGATGACCCACTACGCCATGGGTTTGAGCTACGCGTTAACAGGAGCGTTTGCCGCCTCGCGCGAATCGCTTGAAAGAGCCATGCGCCTGGCGCCGTGGATTCCTGTCCTGCCGGAGATTTTAGCGGGCGTTCTTGCGTCTAACGGCGAAGCTCAGCAGGCTGCGGATCTGTTGGCGCAACGCCCTGGGCCGGCCACGTTCGGGATGGTCATTTATCACTTCTTAGGCGGGAACATCGAGGCGGCCATGGATGCGTATTCCAACGCCATCGAGCAGCGCGACTTGTTTGCAGTGTTGTTCGCCTCCGCCGCATTCCTCAAGCCGCTGCGCGAGAGCTCTCGCTGGCCGTCAATCGCGCGCAAGATGCGTCTGCCGGAGTGAACGCCGGGGTGCCTGTCAAAGATGCCCGATAAACAAGAATGGCGCGATGAACTGGATGCCTTGACCGCCGCCCCCGAACATCACGCCTTGCTGCTGGAGAATGAATTTGTACGCGTGCTGGATACGAAGGTCGGTCCGGGCGAGACCGTTCCGCTCCACACGCATCGCTGGCCGAGCACGCTGTACATCCTCAGTTGGAGCGATTTCGTGCGGCGCGATGACGCTGGCAGAGTCGTCGTGGACAGCCGCAACCTTGCGAAGGTCCCGCCCGGGAACGCTTTATGGTCCGGTCCTCTCCCGCCGCACACGCTGGAAAACGTCGGCCAGTCGGAGCTGCATGCCATCAGCGTGGAGTTGAAGAACCCACAGTAGACAGCGCTCTCCGGTTGCCGTTCACACCTTTCGCGCTAACTTGTCTCCATATCAATCAACAACCTGCGCCGCCCCATCGGATCGGCCTGTTCCTACGCGTGATATCCCAAACTCGAAAGGACAACCCAATGTCAGCTCTTCCCGTGATCGATCGCGCCGCCATCAATCGCGCAAATTCACAACACTCCACCGGCCCCCGGACTCTCGAAGGCAAAGCGCGCTCTTCTCAAAACGCCTTGCGCCATGGTCTCTCCAGCCGCACCGCCGGCGACACGCTCGCTACAGAACTCTTACAATCGCGCGGTAACCGCGCCTCCGCTCTGGCACGTCTCCACGTCTTCAGAGCAAATTCTCGTCTGGCCCCCGAGTTGGCCGTGTAGTTTCCGGTTTTTATAACCTGCTGTAACTTCTCATGAAAATCATCACTCGCGTAATCGTTCTATGCGCTTGCATTTTCGCGGCTCACATCATCGATCGCCTGATCAATCGAGCCCCGAACCCCCTCGCCGCACGGCTGCGGATTTCGGCTCCCCAGTTCACGCTGAATGAGGTTATCCACGCCGCTTCCCGCAAATACAAGGTGCCGCCGGCCTTCATCAAGAGCATCATCGCCGCGGAATCGGCTTTCTCGCCCCAAGCCGTGTCACCCAAAGGTGCGGTGGGCCTCATGCAATTGATGCCGGAAACCGCCCGCCAATTCGGAGCCGACCCTTCCATTCCTGAACAAAACGTGGACGCCGGCGCAAACTATCTGGGTTCGTTGCTCCACCGCTATGCCAACAAAAAGCACCCACTCCAGGACACCATCGCTGCCTACAACGCAGGTCCGGGCGCTGTGGCGAAGTACCAGGGCATTCCGCCGTATCGTGAGACGCGCGCCTATGTATCGCGTGTGATGCGCTTTTTCGCTAAATACCAAAAGGAAGACCCGGCCCCGGCAGGCTTTGGGTCCGAGCCGCGTTACATGCTCGCTTCCGTAACAGTCCGAAACCCGAGACATTGGCGCCCGCGGCATGCCATCCGCCGATACCGCGCCGTTGCAAGCTAAGTTTGGATACGCCCAACTGCTGGAAATCGCGTGATTCTGCCGCGCCGATTTGTCAGGGGACCGACAATTCCGATAAACTAGAATTATCCCAGTACTTACTCCGGTGCACCTGGACAGCGGGCGAGCTGACAACGTGGCGGGACCGTCGAACTCTCGGCCGGGGTCGTGTTGCGTTGCGTGCTCGGGATCGATCCACATCTAAGAGGTGCTAGTTTGGAGAAACCAGTTGAGGCCGGCGGGTCTGCGGGAAAGCAGCCCGACCCTCACTCCACTCAGTTGGATCGCGCGCGTCTAACCGCATCGGATCCGCTAGCCAAAATTCTCGATCTGGCCGACGACGCCATCATCTCCATCGACCAGGACCAACGCATCATCCTCTTCAACCAGGGCGCCGAGCGCATCTTCGGATATACCTATCAGGAAGTGGCCGGCCAGTCGCTCGACGTGCTGCTTCCCCAGCAGCACATCGCCGTGCACCGCCAGCACATCCGCGATTTCGCGGCTTCCAAGACGTCCGCGCGCCGCATGGGCGAACGGAGCGAGATCCGCGCCCGCCGCAAGGATGGCACCGACTTCCCCGCCGAGGCTTCCATTTCCAAAGTGTCCGTGGACAGCCGGACCATGTTCACGGTAATTCTCCGCGATGTCACCGATCGCGTCGCGGCCGAGGAACTAATCCGCACTTCCTTGCACGAAAAAGAAGCTCTGCTCAAGGAAATTCATCACCGCGTCAAGAACAACCTTCAGGTCGTGTCGAGTCTGCTGGGCTTGCAGTCGCGCGTGGTTTCAGACGACGCCACCCGCCGGATGTTCCAAGAGAGCCAGAACCGGATTCATTCCATGGCCCTGCTGCATGAGAGCCTGTACCAGTCCAATAACCTCTCGCGCATCGATTTTCCCGAGTACATTCGCCAGTTGGCGGCGCATTTGTTCCACTCCTACGGAGTCCCGGCCGACCGCATCCATCTGCGCACTGACCTCGACCGGCTGTATCTCAACCTGGACGCGGCCGTGCCCTGTGGCCTGATCATTAACGAGCTGATCTCCAACTCGCTCAAGTACGCGTTCCCCGACGGCCGCCAGGGCGAAGTGCGCGTGGAACTGCGTGAACAGCCGGATCATATGGCCCGCCTGGTGGTGGCCGATAACGGAGTTGGCCTGCGCACCGATATAGACTGGGAAACGGCGCGGTCGCTCGGCCTAAGGCTGGTCAGAACCCTGGCCGATCAGTTAGGAGCTAAGCTGGAGGTGCAATCTCGCGACGGCACTCAAATCCAGTTGACGTTTTCCGCGATGGCGGCTTGACGCCAAAGCACGAAGGTTGGCATGTCTGCACGAATTTTAATTGTCGAAGATGAGCGGATCACAGCCGAAGATCTGCGCGATATTCTTACGGACTTGGGCTACACCGTAACCGCATCCGTGTCCAGCGGCGCCGAGGCCATCGCTCGCGCCGAAGAGACCACGCCGGATTTGGCGCTGATGGACATTCGCATCAAAGGCCAGATGGACGGAACCGAAACCGCGCGGATCTTGCGCGAACGCTTCAATATCCCGGTCATCTACCTCACCGCGCACGCCGACAGCGCCACCGTTGCGCGCGCCAAGGACGCCGAACCGCTGGGCTACATCACCAAGCCGTTTCAGGAAGCCGAGCTCCACGCCAGCATCGAGATTGCGCTGCACAAGCATCGCGAGGACCTCAAGTTTCGCGAGAAGGAGCGATTGCTCGCCTCTACGCTCCGGGCCGTATCGGAAGGCGTCATCTCGCTCGACCAGAATGAAATCATCACGCTTTTCAATCCCGCCGCCGAAGCCTGGACCGGCTGGAAAGCGCGCGACGCCCTGGGCAAGCATATCGATGAGGTGCTCACGCTCGTGGATAGCGCCACCGGCGAGAAAGTCCACACCCCGCTCTGGCGCGTGCTGGCCGAAGGCGCGTTGGCCGAGTTGCCGCCGGGCGTGCTTCTGGTGCCTCAAGATGGCCAGAAAAGACTCATCACCGGCAGCATGTCCCCGATTCGAGATCATAAAGGCGAAGTCGCCGGAGCCGTAGTTGTCTTTGGACGTTCGGCTGAATCGCCCGTTGCCGGTGCGCCCCCGCAGGCCGGTACGCCATCGGACGATGACGGAATCGGCCTCGGCAGTTTCAAAATGATCGCCGCCTCTCCGGCCATGAAGCAGGCCCTGAAGTTCGCGCGCCGCGTCGCTCAAAGCGAAGTTTCCACCATTCTTCTGGAGGGAGAGAGCGGCACCGGCAAGGACGTCCTGGCCCAATTCATCCATCACTACGGCCGCCGCAGCGATGGTCCCTTCGTCGCGCTGAATTGCGCCGCGATCCCGGAGACGCTGCTCGAAAGCGAGCTGTTCGGATACGAGAAAGGCGCCTTCACCGACGCGCGCGCCCCCAAAGCCGGCATCCTCGAAATCGCCTCGGGCGGCACCGTTTTTCTGGACGAGATCGGCGAAATGCCTTTGGTGATTCAAGCCAAGTTGTTGCGCGTTCTGGAAGACCAGAACTTCCGGCGCCTGGGCGGCGTGCGCGATATCCAGGTGGATCTGCGCGTGGTGGCCGCCACCAACCGAAAACTCACCGAAGCCATCGAGCAGGGCCGCTTCCGCCTGGATCTCTACTACCGTCTCAACGTCATTCAGGTTGTCCTTCCGCCGCTGCGCGAGCGCGCCGAAGACGTCATCCCGCTGGCCGAGCACTTTGTCCGCATGTACAACACCAAATTCAAGCGGCACGTCAAGGGCATCTCGCATTCCGCGGCGGCCGCTTTGCTGGCGCATGATTGGCCGGGCAATGTGCGCGAGCTGCGCAACGTAATCGAGCGGGCCATGGTGCTGGAAGAGGCCGATTGGATTCAAGCCTCCAATTTGCAAATCGCCGCCGATCCCGCCCGGCCGCCGCTGCTGGCGCTCGAGCAAAGCGCATCCGCCGACGACAGTTCCGCTCCCGTCGCGATCCCGGCGCAATCCGGACCTTTCGAAGTGAGCCTGGAAGAAGCCGAGAAAAATCTGGTGAAAAAGGCGCTTGAAAGAGCCGGAGGCAATCAAACCCGCGCCGCCGTGCTGCTAGGCGTAACGCGCGACACCCTGCGCTACAAAATGAAAAAGTTTAACCTGCGCTAAAAATCCGGGGACAGTATACGCATTCCCCGATTTTCCACCCGCCCTCGTCAATGCGTGAGCGCGTAAACCACGTAATTGACACCGATGCGTATTCCTAGCGCGGAATACTTCTCTGGATACTCCGGATCATCGGCCCACTCCCAGGAATCGCCCACGTCGGAGTTGAAATCCATCACCACCATCAGGCGCTGCTTGTCATCGTAAATGCCGCGCCAGTGAGCTGTGGCCCCATCGTTGCGATAAGTGGTGCCGCGCCGGATGGCCCATTGACCGGGCACCTGGTAGCGGTCGTCCAGATCGTAAACCGAATGAAAAACCGAATCGGCATTATCGATTTCCACCATCGGCCGGTCCGGAAACACCGCCCGCATGCTCTCGGCGAAGCGGTTCCATTCTTCCGTGCCCCAGAAATCGTCCAGCATCAGGAACCCGCCGCGCAGCAGATAATCGCGCAGCTTCTTGGCCTGCGCATCGGTCAGCTTCCAATCGCCCATTTCGCCCGCCGCCAGCCACGGCCAATAATACACATCGTCGCCGTCATCCAAATTCACCGGCTGTTCGACCGAACGCACCTGCACGCGCGTCAAGCGCCGCAACGCCGTCGCGAAATGCCGGTCGGCGCGCGGATAATCCTGCGTCCAACTGGTTCCGCCTTGCAGCCAGTTGAAGTTTCCCCAGCCGTAGTAACGCCCGAAGCGCGCGCGCGGATGTTGCGGATACATCAAACGCGCGAAAATCCACTCGGTCTTGTCCTGGAAATCCGGCGGAAGCTGTACGTCATCATACGGCTCCATGCTGCGATAGACACGGAATTCGCGCTGGAATCCATACAGCGCGGCCACCATGGCAAATCCGGCGCAGATCAGCGCGACTTTGGGAAAGCGCTTGGCCCTTCGAGAAAGAAACCCGCCAACGTAATTCATCACGGGCGCGACACTAGTGTACCAGAGGCCACGCTACTTCACCTGAATCGAATACGGCATCAGTTTCAGGAACCCACCGCGCGTCAGGACTTCGATAGGCACCTGGCCCAGCAATTTTTTGATCTTCAATTCCGCCTCGCCGGACTCCTCCGAGCGGCTGAACAGCACATCCAGAATACTGCGCTTGCCCGGGTACGGCACCAGCGTGATTCGTTCGCTGGCCGCGATATGCGCCTTCTGTTTTACCAGCTCAATGGCCCGATCCAGATCTCCGATATAATCCACCAAGCCGTTCTGTTTGGCTTGCGCGCCCAGCCACACACGGCCCTGCGCCAGCGGCTCGATCTGATCAAATGGCCGTTTGCGCGCCTGCGCCACCACGTTGACGAAGCCCTTATAAAAGTCATCCACCTGTGAAGTGAGTTTCGCCCGCAGCGCGTCGCTCAACGGCACGTATTCGGAATCCAGGTCGGCATTTTGACCGCGCGACAGTTCCTGCTTTCCGATGCCCAGCTTGTCGTATAACCCATGCAGATTCGGCCGCACCAGGAGCACGCCAATGGAACCGGTCAAAGTATCGGGATAAGCCACGATCGGATCGCCGGTCATCGAGGCCATATAACCGCCGGAAGCCGCTAAATCGCTCATCGAGATCACCAGCGGTTTTTTCTTGCTGAGGTTCTTAGCTTCGTGCAGAATATCGTCCGACGCGGTGCTCTCGCCGCCGGGAGAATCGATGCGCAGGATCACGCCCTTGATGCTGGAATCGTTTTCCACCTGGCGAAGCAGCTTGACGAAACCGGTGGAAGTGAACCCTTGGTCGTTAGCCGACTGGTTGGCGGAGCCGGTGGTGATGTCGCCTTCGCCCACCACTAACGCGATGCGATTCGTGCCTCCCGTGGATGCCGGTGACGCCCTCAAGTACGCCTTGCCGGAGATACGCTTGAGCCCGCTATTGTTGGCTCGACTCTTGAGATTTTCGATGGCTTGATCCTCGTAGCCCAGCGAATCCACCAAACCGTTGGACAAGGCTTCGCTGGCCACGAACGGCCCTTGATCGATGAGCGCTTTCACGGCATCGGGCTGCTTCTTGCGGCCCTGCGCGACGGCCTCCACCAGATTTCCATAATCCTGATCGAGGACGTCAGTGAGCACCTCGCGCGTCTCGGGCGTCATTGATGTTCTCGTGAACATATCGCCGGCGTCTTTATACTTGCCCGCGTGGATCACATCCACGTTTACCCCGATCTTGTCGAGCCCGTTCTTAAGAAAAATCGACTCCACGCGCATGCCCTTCAGGTCGAGCTCGTCTTCCGGCCCCAGAAAGATACGATCCGTGCCGGATGCCAGATAGTATTCGCGCGCGCTCGGGCTGCGGAGATAGGTGACGATGGGCTTGCCGGATTTCTTGAATTGCGCGATCTCATCCCGCAGCTCTTCTAGCTTTCCGAATCCCACTCCCAAGCCGCGCGGCTCCAGGATGACGCCCTTGATACGCGAGTCGGACGCGGCTTTGCGGAAAATCTCCCAAACCTCGTAAACCGCAAGCGGCGTCTGCGCCTGGAGGAAAGGCACCGGGATTTCGGGAGGCGCGATTTCGGGAAGATCTCCATCCAGCGTGAGCACCAGCATGGACGAATCGGAAACGGTGGCCGGCCGTTCGGCGAGCGAGCCCGCCAGTCGCACCACCGCAAAAAAGAGAATGAACAACACCAGCCCCGAAAACAGGATGCCGACCAGCAGCCCAATGACAAAGTTTTTCAAGTTCCCGCCTCCGTGCCCGACCTATTTTACAACGCTGCGGATGCCACACCGCCAAAGGTTTGAGGGAAGTGGAACACCCACGGTTTCGGAAGCTACCCGGAGACGCCGGAAGTAACAGCCGGTTAACGCAAGCGTCGGCCGGTGCTGCGCCGCGCCTTTCAGAGATATCCTAGGCAATGGACGTTTAACTAACATTTATGGGAACACACGCCATCGACACCGTGCTCAAGGAGCAGCGGGTCTTCGAACCCTCCGAGGAGTTCCGGTCCCGGGCTCACGTCAAGAGTCTGGCCGAATACGAAAAGCTTTATCAGCAAGCCGAGCAGGACCCGGAAGGCTTCTGGGCCGGCATCGCCCGCGAGTTGCATTGGTTTAAGACGTGGGATCGCGTGCTGGATTGGAACCTTCCGTTCGCGAAGTGGTTTGTCGGCGGGCAATTGAATCTGTCGTACAACTGCCTGGACCGGCATGTGGCAACGTGGCGCAAGAATAAAGTCGCCTTGATGTGGGAAGGCGAGCCGGGTGACTCGCGCGCCATCACATACCAGCAATTGCTGCGCGAAGTTTCTAAATGCGCCAACGTCCTGAAGTCTCTGGGCGTGAAGAAAGGCGACCGCGTCGCCATCTATATGGGCATGGTCCCCGAGTTGCCCATCGCGCTCCTGGCGTGCGCGCGGATCGGCGCGCCGCACACGGTGATTTTTGGCGGATTCTCGTCGCAGGCACTGATCGACCGCATCAACGACTGCAGCGCGTCGGCCGTGATCACGCAGGACGCGGGCTATCGCCGCGGCGGCGAAGTCAAGCTGAAGGAAGCGGTGGATCAGGCGCTGCCGCAATGTCCCACGGTGAAGAACGTCCTGGTGTATAAGCGCACGGGTTGCGAAGTGAAAATGGATCCGGGACGCGATCACTGGTGGCACCAGCTTATGCAGACTGCCTCCGCCGATTGCCCCGCCGAACCCGTGGACGCCGAGCACCCGTTGTTTCTGCTCTACACGTCGGGCACCACCGGAAAGCCCAAGGGTATTCTGCACACCACCGGCGGATATTCGGTCCAGACCTACATCACGATGAAATGGATTTTCGACATTCGCGATGAAGACACGTTCTGGTGCACGGCCGACATCGGCTGGGTGACCGGCCACAGCTACGTCGTGTACGGACCGCTCCAAAGCGGCGCCACGTCGCTGATGTACGAAGGCGTGCCCACGTGGCCCGAGGCGGATCGCTTCTGGCAGATCGTCGAGAAGTATCAGGTCAATATCTTGTACACCGCGCCCACTGCAATTCGCGCGTTCATGCGCCTGGGCGAGCAATGGCCGCGCAAACATGAGATGAAGAGCCTGCGGCTGCTGGGCAGCGTAGGCGAGCCGATCAATCCGGAAGCCTGGATGTGGTATCGCGAGGTGATCGGCCGCGGGCGCTGCCCCATCGTCGACACCTGGTGGCAGACTGAGACCGGCGCGGCGATGATCAGCCCGATGCCGGGCGCAATCGCAACCAAACCGGGTTCGGCCACACGGCCGCTGCCGGGAGTGATCGTGGACGTCGTGAATCGTGAAGGCCACACCGTGCCGAAAGGTGCGGGCGGTTTCCTGGTGATCAAGCGGCCCTGGCCGGGAATGCTGCGCACCATCTATGGCGATCCGGAGCGATTCAAGCAGCAATACTGGTCGCAGATACCCGGCGTGTATTTCGCGGGCGACGGCGCGCGTATCGATGACGGCGGTTACATCTGGCTGATGGGGCGCGTGGATGACGTGGTGAACGTCGCTGGGCACCGGCTGAGCACCATGGAAATCGAGTCGGCGCTGGTGGCCAATCCGGCGGTGGCGGAAGCGGCCGTAGTGGGACGGCCGGACGAGATCAAAGGACAGGCCGTGGCGGCGTTCGTGACGCTGAAGGCCGGCCAAACCGCGAACGACGACTTGAAGAATCAACTGCGCCAATGGGTGGCGCACGAGATTGGAGCGATCGCCAAACCGGACGATATTCGCTTCACCGATGCGCTCCCCAAAACTCGCAGCGGCAAAATCATGCGGCGCCTGCTGCGCGAAATTGCGAGCGGCAGCGAAGTGAAGGGCGACACCACTACGCTGGAGGATTTTTCGGTGCTGGCGAAGTTATCGAGCGAAGAGTAGTAAAGAGTTATCGGGCGCTTCGCCCACTTGCGATTCGAGGTATTGTTCGAAATCCTGGAGCCCTTCCGGCGACCCGATTTCGTAGAATCGCTGATCCACTTCAAATCCGGCCAGCTGATCGCGCAGGCTCAATTCATGGAAGAGCGTGGAGAGGTCGAAAACCTCAGCGGTAATGCCGTCCAGCATGTCCCGGCGGAGTGCGGATAACCCATAGTCGATGTAGTGCATCGCCAGGTTGCCCTTCTTGTCGTACAACAGCACGCGGCCATCGCGATAAACGGCATTGCTGTGGTCCCAGCGGCCTTCGTTGCGGAGCACGGTCATCAGCGCGGGCATTCCGCTGGCGCGAAACGCATCCCAGATTGGCCCAAACCGCACCGGTAAGAACGAATCGCCGTAGATTACAAAGAAGGATTCCTGGAGCACGCCGGACTCCCGGGCCAGCCGCAGAGCCCCGCCGGTCCCACGCAATTCGGTTCCTTCGTCAACGTAGCGGATGGACGCAACCGGCGGTGCTTCGGTCTCCCAATAGCGGCGGATCATATCGCCGTGGTGGCCGATCGAATACACGACGTCGGTAACGCCTTGCGAGGCGAGCCACTGCATCTGGTAAAACGCGAACGGCCGGCCATGCACCGGAAGCAGAGTCTTGGGGCAGGTTTCAGTCAGGGGACGCATGCGCGTTCCCAGGCCGCCGGCAAGAATAACGCACTGCATCGGTCACTCCCGGGCCATGAGCTTCGAACCTTCATGATCGAAGGCGAAGCGGACCTCGCGCAGGCCTTCGCCGGTCATGGCCTTGCGGAGCGCGTTGCGATCCTCGGCGTAAAACAACAGGAAGCCGCCGCCGCCCGCTCCCACCAGCTTGCCGCCGATGGCGCCGTTTTCGCGGCCAATCTCGTACCAGCGATTGATTCCCTCGTTGCTGGTCCCCGGCGAGCGCTGCTTCTTGTGCAGCCAGTGCTCGTGCATCAGCTCGCCGAAGCGGTGCGTGTTCCCCTGCTCCAGCGCCAGCTTGATGCAATGGCCCAGCTGCTTGATGTAGTGCAGATTGTCCAGCATGGCGGTGTCGCCTATTTCCGAGCGAACTTTCTGGTCGTCCAGCACCACCGAGGCATTGCGCGAGTAACCCGTGAAGAACATCAGCAAGTGTTCTTCCAGATCGTACAGCGTGCTGTTGCTGATGTTGAGCGGGCTGACGCTGACCTGGCCGTCTTCATGAAACTCGAAGCAGGCCAGCCCGCCGTAGGCCGCGATGTACTGGTCCTGCTTGCCCACTGACTGTTCCAGAATCTCGATCTCGATCTTGCAGGCTTCTTCGGCCACGACGCCTGGATCGACATATTTGCGCTTGAGCGCGTGCACGGCGCGCAGCAGCCCGACCGTGAAAGCGCCCGACGAGCCGAGGCCAGTGCCGGCCGGGATATCGGCCATGCTGACCACTTCGATGGGCGGAGGCACGTCGTGCAGCCGTAGCGCCTCGCGGATCAACGCGTGCCGGATCTCGTCGATGCTGACCGCATGCTCCAGCGAGGAGTATTTCAGAAAATATCCGCCGCTGAAAGTCTCGTTAATGCCGACGTAGATGTGCTTATTGACGGCGGCGGCGATGACGAATCCACCAAAGCGGCTGTAATACGACGGGAGGTCGGTTCCGCCCCCGCCGATCGAAATTCGAAGAGGTGTGCGTGTAATAATCATGCGGACAGAAGAGTCCACTTGTTGATCGGCCAGCGCCCGGGAACTCTTTAGCGGACTACGGCGGGCCTGCCAACATATTAATATGCGTTTTCCGCGTTCCAGCGGGATCTTGTTGCATCCCACTTCGCTCCCCGGCCCGTTCGGGATCGGTGATTTGGGGACCCAGGCACGGCGCTTTGTCGATTTCCTGGCCGAAGCAGGTCAGACGCTGTGGCAGGTGCTGCCGCTGGGCCCGACCGGATTCGGCGATTCGCCGTACCAGTGCTTTTCCGCGCTCGCAGGCAATCCTCTGCTGATCTCGCCCGAGCGGCTCGCTGAACAAGGCTGGCTGGATCGATCGGCGCTCGGCGGCGTACCCCGGTTTCCGGAATCTCAGATCGACTTCGCGCGCGTCATTGCGTGGAAGACGGCGCTGCTGGAATCGGCGGCGCGCGTCTTTCTGCGCAGCGCCTCGCCCGGCGACCAGGCTAGCTTTCGGTCATTCTGCGATCTGAATCACGACTGGTTGGACGACTTCGCGCTGTTCATGGTGCTCAAGCAACACCACGGCTACGCGGTCTGGAGCCAGTGGGAGCCCGAGATTCGATGGCGCGATCGAGCAGCGCTAGCGGCTTGGGCGGAAAAACTGGCCGAGCCGATCGCGATTCAGAAATTTCTGCAGTTCGTTTTTTTCAGCCAATGGCAGGAGCTTCGCACCTATGCGCGCGCGCACGGCGTGCGGCTGATGGGTGACCTTCCTATTTATGTCGCGCACGACAGCGCCGACGTCTGGGTGAATCCGCAATATTTCGAGTTGGATTCAGAGGGCGATCCAGCCGTGGTGGCCGGAGTCCCGCCGGATTACTTCAGCGCCACGGGGCAATTGTGGGGGAATCCGATTTATCGCTGGAGTGCACTGGCGCGTGACGGATATCGCTGGTGGCTGCGGCGTTTTCGGGCGGTGTTGGAGCTGGTGGATATGATCCGGCTGGATCATTTTCGGGGGTTCGAAGCTTATTGGGAGGTTCCCGCAAGCGAGACGACCGCGGTGCATGGCCGCTGGGTGAAGGGGCCGGGCGCAGAGCTTTTTCGGGTGGCGAGGGAGGCGCTGGGCGAGCTGCCGCTGGTGGCCGAAAATCTGGGCGTGATTACGCCCGAAGTGGAAGCCATCCGCCTCGAGTTCGGCTTTCCGGGCATGAGCATTTTGCAGTTCGCATTTGGCAACGACCCGCAATCGTCCAGCTTCCGGCCTCACAATTATCCGCGCGAAGTGGTGGCCTACACCGGCACGCACGATTGCGACACTACGGTGGGATGGTGGACCAGCGCGGGCCGCGGCGAGAGCACGCGCTCGGCTGACGACATCCGGCGCGAGCGGGAGTTCGCGCGGGCGTACCTGAACACGGACGGCAGCGAGATCCATTGGGTCTTCATTCGGACGCTGCTTGCCTCCGTTGCCGATACGGTGCTGATTCCCTTGCAGGACGTACTGGGCCTCGGAAGCGAGGCGCGCATGAATCAACCGGCGACCATCGGCGGGAACTGGCGCTGGCGTTACAGGCCTGAGATGCTAACGGCCGAGATCGCCCGGCGGCTGGCCGAGCTCACTCGAACCTACGAGCGTTAGGGCTGCTGCCGATTGGGATCATCGGGCTGCTCTGTCTGCTGGAGCGGAATCGGGCGTTCGGTTACGCCGCCATTGCCGGTGAACTCGAGATCCACGTCTTTCGGAGAGCATTGGGTAGTTGGCTGTGTGCCCGCGATGAAATAGGACGTAACATCTCCAGGGCAATCGGGGCCGGCCAATTCACCGGTCTCGAGATCCACGGAAGCCTTCACGACGCCGGGCGGAGGATCGAAAGGCTTCGGGTTTCCATATTGTTTGTAGCTCGCGGCGCGCAGCATGAAGTCGGTCCAGATGGGCAAGGCAGAGCGAGCGCCTTCCAGGCCGAGGTCGGTGTAATCGTCGAAGCCGACCCAGACCACGCACAACAGTTGCGAAGTGAAGCCTGCGAACCAGCCATCATGGGAGGTTCCGGTTTTTCCGGCTGCAGGCAGATAGAATCCGCGCGCGCGAACGCCCGCGGCTGTTCCGCTGCGCATGACTTCTTCGAGCATGTCCAGCATCACGTATGCCACGCGCTGATCTATAGCCGGCTGCACGCTCAGAGCGTGGGAATATAGGACGCGTGCTGAGCGATCGCGCACGGTAGCGACGAACGCAGGGTCGACTCGCCAGCCGTTGTTGGCGAAGATGGTGTAAGCTCGCGCGATCTCGAATGGCGTCGCTTGATACGCGCCAAGCGCGACGGCGGGCGTGGGTTTGATGCCGTCATTCATGCCGGCCGCGCGCGCGACTCGAACAACGTTGGCAAAACCCACCTGCTGGGCGAGCTTCACGGTGGCGACGTTCAGCGAGTGCGCCAGCGCCTGCCGCAGCGTGACGGGGCCCATGAACTCATTCTTGAAATTGGTGGGCGTGTAGGTCTGGTTGCCGAACTGAAAGGTCGCGGGTGAATCGTCGATGACCGACAGCGGTGTCCAGACGGTGCCGGCTCCTGTGATGGCGCTGTTCAGCGCGGCGGTGTAGACGAAGGGCTTGAAGACTGAGCCGGGCGGGCGCTTGGCGAACACACGGTTGAACTGGCTGCTCTCATAATTCCGGCCGCCGCACAGCGCTTTCACTTCTCCGGTATGGGGATCCAAGGCGATCAGGGCGACCTGCGGGCGCCGATTGCGGTTTCCCCTGGCAGCCAGCTGATGATCGATCGCAGGCATGCTGTCCGCGATGGCCTGTTCGGCGGCGCGCTGCAGCCGCAAGTCCAGCGTGGTGTAGATGCCGGCC
Organism: Terriglobia bacterium; assembly: GCA_963768095.1. GTDB lineage: Bacteria > Acidobacteriota > Terriglobia > Bryobacterales > Bryobacteraceae > Palsa-89. Next base: position 1,297,092 of record CAVYGT010000002.1, read on the forward strand.
AGGCCATTGACCTTGGTTTCGCCGAGCGCCTTGGAAGCTTCTTCCTCCGCGACATCCAAGAAGTATTGCGGCTGCGATGTATCCACCGCTCCGGGATGGAGACCAAGCGGCGCGGACATGGCGTTCTCATACTGCGCTGCCGAGATGTAGCCATTCTCGTGCATCAGCCGCAATACGACGTTGCGGCGTTCGATGGCGCGGTCTGGATAGCGAGAGGGATCGAAAAAGCTCGGCCGCTGGATCAATCCCGCCAGCGTGGCGGCTTCGGTCAGATTTAGCGCGCGGGTGTCTTTGTTGAAATAGGCCTGCGCGGCTTGTGCGAAGCCGTGGAAGCCGAATGTGCCGCGGCTGCCCAGGTAGACCGTGTTGCAATAGTCTTCGAGGATCTGTTGTTTGCTCAGGGTGCGTTCCAGGTGGGCCGTCGCCAGCATCTCGGTGGCTTTTCGCTTCCAGCTCTTGTCATGGCGCAACCAGAGATTGCGCGCGAGTTGCATCGAGATGGTGGATGCGCCCTGCTCCTTGCGCTCCTCGCGCAGATCGACGTATATGGCCTTGAGGATTCGAAGGCGGTCGAAGCCGGAATGCTCGAAAAAGCGTTTGTCTTCGGCGGACACAATGGCCTGGATCAAGACCGGCGGCAGCTCGGAGTAATGGACGAATGTGATCTTGACGCGCTGACTTTCATCGGCGCTGGTAACGAGCTGTGGAGCGAGCTCAAATCGCGCCAAAGCTCGCCCGCTGGTTAGATCGGTGAAGGAGAAGATGTGGCCTGAGGCGAACTGGATGCGCACCGGCGGCCGGGAATCGACGATGATCGTGCCGGCGCTGGACGTGAAGCTGTAGCCGGCGCGTTTGAGCACGGCGGCAAATTCAGCGAGCGTCGCCGGGTCGCCTGGGAACAGCGATTCAGGGCTGGTGTAGTAACTGAAAGTGTTGCGCCAGGGCCCGGCCGCGAGCTGTTGGTCGATGCGCTTGGAGAGAATGTAGTACGGAATCGTGAATGCAGCAAGCAGCACTACGAAAAGAATAGAGACCGAGACTGCGACGCGCTTTAAGAATCGTTGGGTTCGGATGGCCGGCTGCGGCGACGGCTGGGCGCCGGTTTCGTTCTGCGGGGGGAAGTCCATCTGGCTTGGATCGTGTTGCACGCAGACTTCCGCGTGCAACTGAGCGTACTTGGGTGAGGTTACCTTTTGTGAGCAGGAGAAAAGCGGTCGATTTTACGTTGGCGATAGGTTACCGAGAGGTGAGGACGGCTCGCGCGAGGATGGCGAGGTTCTCCCAACCTGGAACCCATGCGAGCTGCTTCCCTGCTTCATCGCGCCCGTGCGTTGGATTCCATCTCGCGCCGCAGGACCTCGTTCATGTAGCTCTGGTAGCGTTTGCCGCGGCTTCGGAACCAGGCTAGTACGTCGGCGTCTACGCGGATGCTGACTAGTTGTTTAATAGGTCGATAGAAGCGGCCGATGTGGACCTCCGATGGGAGCGGATGTTTTTCGGGAGCGTCGGAGTAATCAATTTGCTGGTCGGGCTTCCTCGCTAGACGCTGGAGGTCGCGGCGTTCTTTGTCAGTGAGTGGAGTGGTAAAGAGCACGCTCGCTGGGACTCGCCTTTCTCGCCGAGATGATGCGGACTTTTTCTTTACCATTTTCTTCCTCGCTCGTGTGGAGGCCTAACCCGGTCGAGACGGACGAACAGCCGCAGTGCCAAGGATGGCGAGCTTCTCCCAAGTGGGGACGCGGATGCGCCTGGCGAGGACGTCGTAGTTGGAACGCTCGATGCGGCTGAGCAAGCGGCGGTAGATCTCGATCAGCGCCCATAATGACGCGCGGCTGCGCGGGGCAACGAGCGAGAGCAGCGGGCGGGATTGATCGTAGTAGTCGCGGGCGCGTTGGGCTTCGAAACTCAGCAAGGCTACGAATCGGTCATCGTGTTTGGATAGATCCGCGCCGAAGCGCGCGATGTCTTCCGCGGGGATGTAGACACGGCCGTTGGCGCAATCCTCGCGCACGTCGCGCAGGATGTTGGTCAACTGGAACGCGATGCCGCATTTTTCAGCTAATTTCAGGGTGTCGGCGGATTCAAAGCCGAAGATGTGGATGATGGTCAGGCCTACGACGCTCGCGACCTGATAGCAGTAGCGATAGAGCTCGTCGAAGGTTTGGATGCGGCACGGCTCCAGGTCGCCGCTCACGCCGTCAATCATCTCGTGGAAATAGTGGCACGGGATTTTGTAGCGTTGCACGGTGTCGTGGAAGGCGGGCCAGAGCGGGTTGTCCGGGTATTGGCCGGATAGCGCGCGATCCAGATCCTCGCGCCAGCGCTCGATCGCAGTCCGGCTGGCGCCTTGGGCTTCGCTGATGTCGTCGCAATAGCGCATGAAGGCGTAGATGGCGCACATGGCGTCGCGCTGATCGCGGGAGAGCAGCAGGAAGGAGTAGTAGAAATTGCGGGCGCGCGTGCGGGCGATCTGGCGGCAGAAGCGGTAGGAGGTGGTGAGGTCGCGGGGGTGGGTCATTCGAGAACTTGCGTTCACACGAGTGTGAACGCGGCACGCACGAGTGCGTGCGCCACGAGGGCTACCCGGTCTACTTTGGAGACTTTGGGACGCTTGGCCAGCACGTTGTATTTCTGGCGCTCGATTTTGTCGAGCACCCGCATGCCGCCGCGGTTGAAGAGATCCAGATCGAACGCCAGACGCCGGTCCACCATTTTCACTAGCGGCAGGCCTTCCAGGAACAACCGGCGCGCCACGCCCACGGCTTCGCGCATGGCGGCTTGGAAGGCGGGGGTGCAATTCCGCGTCGCGACGTCGCTTACGGTGCAGCCGTGCTTGGCCAGCAGGTCAAGCGGCAGGTAGACGCGATTCTTTTCGTAATCCACGGTGACGTCTTGCCAGAAATTGGCGAGCTGCAAAGCGGTGCAGGTGGCGTCCGACAAGCGATCGCGCTCGTCGTCCGAGTAGCCGCACAGGCGCAGGACCAGCCGGCCCACGGGATTGGCAGAACAGCGGCAGTACGCGAACAGGTCGGTCCAGTTCTGGTAACGCGCCACCACCTGATCGTGTTCGAAGGCGCTGATCAAATCGGAAAAAAGGCGCGCCGGCAGATCGTACTTGTGGACCGTGTCCTCAAGCGCGACAAACACCGGATGCCGAACCTCGCCGGCATACATGGCTTCCAGTTCGCGGCGCCACCAGGCCAGCAGGCGCAAGCTCTCGGCCGGGTCGCCAATTTCGTCGCCCAGATCGTCGGCCCAGCGGCAGAAGGAATAGACGTTGTAAAAATCCTGATGCAGACGCTTGGGCAGCAGGAACGTGACGACGTGAAAATTTTCGTAGTGGTGCGTGGCGAGCCAGCGCGTGTATTGCTCGGCTTCGCCTTTGTTGTAAACAACGCTGAGCGCCTCCTCGGAGTGAACAAACTCTTTGGGAGCGAGCAGAATCACTACGGTATGATAGCGGTCTTCATATGGCCGTTGTGACTCATCAAGTGCCGCATCACCTCCAGCAGGTTGGTGAGCGGCTCCACTCGGTTCACGAAATCGGCGGAAGTGATGACGCCGCGGCGCACGAAATCGAGCGCTTTCTGGATGTGCGCGGGCGTGTGGTGAAAGCTGGCCTTGCAAGTGATTTCGGAATAATGCAATAGCGAAGTGTCCAGGCTGATGCGGCTGTCGTTGGGGCAGCCGCCGAAGAAGTTCACAATTCCGCCGCGCCGGAGCAGCCGAACCGCCATCTCCCACGTGTCGGGATGGCCCACGGCCTCGATGGCGATGTCGGCGCCGTGGCCTTTGGTCAGATCGCGAACCCGGCGCACGGTCGCTTCGATATCGGCCGACACGATCAGTTCGTCAGCGCCCATCCTGGCGGCGCGATCAAGCTGGGTCTGGCGGCGGCCGATGGCGATCACGCGCGCGCCATAAGCCTTGGCCAGGCGAACGAACATCAAACCGATGGGGCCCAGGCCGATGATGGCTATGCTGTCGCCGCTTTGAATGCCGGTTTCGTCCAGACCGCGCAGCACGCAGGCCAGCGGTTCCACCAGCGCGGCGTCTTTGTAGCTGATGTGGTCCGGCATTTCGTACATGTTGCGCTCAACGATGCGGGCGGGAATGCGGATGTACTCGGCGTAAGCGCCGTTGTTGAATAAGAGATCTTCGCAAAGATTGGGGCTGCCGCGCCGGCAATAGAAGCATTCCATGCACGGGGCGGAATTGGCCGCCACCACTCGCTGGCCGGCGCGGAACTTGCGGACGTCTTTACCGACCTTTACGATATCGCCCGCCAGCTCGTGTCCGAACAGGGCGGGAGGGACGATCATGCGCGCGTGGTAGCCACGGCGAAACACTTTCACGTCAGTACCGCAGGTGAGGGCGGCTTGCACACGCACCAGCACGTCGCCGTCTTCGATTTTCGGTACCGGTACCGCCTCTACCTGCAAATTTTCTTTGCCATAGAGCACGGCGGCCATCATCTGACTATGCACTAAGACCACCTCTTACTCACTAAGACCACCTCTTCCTCAACTAAGACCATACCTGAGGCTGCACTATAATTTTCAGGGATTTAGGCTCGGGATGCAACGCCAGGTCAATTCCTGCGCGGATGGCATCCAGCGGGAAACGATGCGAGATGAGATTCTCCACGGGCAGCGCGCCGCTGAAGACCAGGTCCGCGGATTCCTTCTGGAGGTCGACGGAGGCGCTGTAGGAGCCGAAAATGAGCCGCTCGCCGACGCAGACATCGGCGCCTGAGATCTCGATCCGTTCCTGATGGGAGGTTTGGGCGAAGAGCAGGATGCGGCTGCCGGGGCGCGAATAGCGGACGGCTTGTTCGACGATGCCGGGAACCGAGGCAGCCACGATAACGGCGTCGGCGCCGCGTCCGCCGGTCATTTCCCGGATGCGTTCTTCGAGGCCGGGCTCGCGAGGATCCAACGCCAGAGCCGCGCCGAACTTTTGCGACAGCTCGCGACGGTAGGGCATGGTGTCGGTGGAGAGGATGGTGGATCCGAAGCGCTGCACGATCATGGTGAACATCAAGCCGATGGGGCCCTGACCGAGGATGACCACCACGTCCTCGGGGTGCGGCGCAAGCTGGACCACGCCTTTCAGGCAGGTGTTGACCGGTTCGACGAAGCAGGCGCGATCGAAGGAGACGCCGTCGGGGATTTTTTCGACGCCGCGCTGGACGATCCAGTCCATCACGCGGACGTATTGCGAGAATCCTCCGCCGGCCGGTTCGTATCCGGCGGTCACGCCCACGCGCTTATAGACCGGGCACTGCGCGTACAGCTTGTGGCGGCAGTAGAAGCATTCGCCGCACGGGATGTGATGGAAGACGATGACGCGGTCGCCCGGTGAGAAGGCCCGCACGCCGGATCCGGTAGCGGCGACCACGCCGGCCGTTTCGTGGCCGTAGATGCGCGGCGGGGTGAGCAGGTTGTATTCGATCTTTTTGAGGTCGGTATGGCAGATTCCGCAACTTTCCACGCGGATCAGCAGCTCGCCTGGGCCGATAGCGGGCGTGGGTATCTCGGCCACCGACACCGTGCTGTCGCCGGTGTAGACGGCCGCGCGCATTTGCGGCGGAGCGGTTATCGGTTCAGAAGCGAGCGTCGGCAAGAAAATCTCCTAAGGTCTGGGCGGCCTGAGTGCATCTTCGATTCAATTTTAAAAGAGCCGGGAACGCGGAGGGGCGGGTCAGTGCCGCTGCCATGATCTTAGCGCGGCTGAAGCGGCCTTCCGGGTCGCGGAGGCGGTTGAAATCCAGCGGGAAGGTTTCCGAAGCCGTGTCGGTTACTACCTTGATGGCATAGCAGGGGATTTGCCATTGTTGCGCTTTCGCGGCTAGCGCCGCGGCTTCCATTTCTATGGCGCCGGCGTGGGTTTGCTCGAAGAGAGTGCGCTTCTCTTCGGCGGTGGTGGCTACGTGGTCGATGGATAGTAGCTTGCCCGGTTGGCGTTCACACGAGTGTGAACGCGGCACGCTGAGAGCGTGCGCCACGCCGTGCAGCTCATCGGCCACGAAGACGTCGCACGCGCTCAGGGCGGGCGACAGCGCGCCGCAAAAGCCGATGCTTACCAGTCCTTCCAACTCCTGATGCTCCTTTATCACTTCAGCCGCCCGTGCCGCCAGCTTCGGGCCAGGGCCGTTGGCCGCCAGCAAAACCTGCCGGCCGTTCAGCCGAGCGAGTCGCGCGAAATCCAGCGGCCAGTTGAGCCGCACCACCTGTTCGCAATGCCGCAGCAGTCCGGCGAATTCGCGAGCCTCGGCGGCAACCAGTGCCAGCAATCAAACGTAACCATTCGCCCGGAACCAGTCGACTGCGCGGCCGAGCGCGCCATCCACCGGCTGGGGATTGAAACCCAAATCGCGCTTCGCCTTATCGAGCGAAACGAAAACTTTCTTACGAGCCATTTTCACCGCATCCAGCGGCACTCGCGGTTCGTGACCGGTCAGGTTGGCCCATCCAGTGCTTGCCACACCGGCCGCGTATGCCAGTGCGTGCGGAATTCGCCAGCGCGGGGCGTGTCCACCGGTGACGGCAGCCAGGCGCTCCAGCACCTGCTGCAGCGTCAAGTTCTCCGACCCCAGGATGTAGCGCTCGCCCGGACGCCCGCGCTCGGAAGCGAGCAAGTGGCCCTCCGCCGTGTCCTGAACGTCAACGAAGTTCAAGCCCGTGTCGACGAAAGCCGGCATGTCTCCTTTCAGAAAATCCAGGATGATTTTGCCGGTCGGGGTGGGCTTGAAATCGTGGTCGCCGATGGGCGCGGTGGGATTCACGATTACGACCGGGAAACCAGAGCGCGCGAACTCGAGCGCGACCTGTTCGGCCTCGAACTTGGAACGCTTGTAAGCTCCCTTCATATCTTCCAATCGCACCGCAATATCTTCACGGCCCAGCCCGTCGCTTGGGATTCCGATACAGCCGACGGTGCTGGTATAAACCACTTGCTCGACGCCGCATTTCCGGGCCGCAGCCAGCAGGTTTCGAGTGCCATCCACGTTGGAGCGATGCAGATCGCTCGGATCCTTGGCCCACAGCCTGTAGTCCGCCGCAACATGAAAGACCACCCCACATCCCGCCGCCGCTCGTTCTAATGATTCCGGATCACGCAGGTCGCCCCGAACGACCTCGACATCCAGTTCCCGCACCTGGCTCGACGGCCGAGCCAGTGCCCGCACCTTATCGCCGCGCGCGAGCAGTTTGTGAGCCACGTGCCAGCCGATGAAACCGGTCGCACCGGTGACCAGCGTCGGTTTCAACTTCCTCGTCTACCGAAACGCCCACGTCATCAGCTTGAACGTGTCGCCCGCTTTGGAGTTAATTCCCAGCGCCGCGGATGGCTCGAATCCGCAGTGGACCATGCAGTGATCGCAGCGCGGATCATTGCCAGCGCCGTAGCTTTCCCACTGGGTCTTGGTCATGAGTTCTTCGAAGGTCGGGTAGTGCGCGTCGGTGATCAGATAGCACGGACCCTTCCAGCCCTTGACGTTATAAGTCGGGTTGCCCCAGGCAGTACAAGGATAATCGCGCTGGCCCTGCAGGAATTCGAGATACGTGGGCGTGCTGAACAGTGGGAAGCGCGCCGCCAGCTTATCGATGGCCTTGAACTTTTCGTGGATGTCGTCGCGCGTCATGAAAATCTCGCGATCGTTCACCGCCGAGTAGCCGTAGGCCGGCGAGATGGTGTGGCCATCCACGTTGAACTGCGCCAGGTACTCGAACAGCTCCTCGATTTCGTCCATGTCCGTCTCTTTGTAGACGGTGGTGTTGCTGCAGACCCTGAATCCGGCTTTCTTGGCAGCCTTCACGCCTTCGATGGCTTCGCGGAACACGCCTTCGCGCTCCACCGCGATATCGTGATTCTTTTCCATGCCGTCCAGATGAACGTTGAAGAAGAATTTGTCGGCCGGTTTGAACTCCTTCAACTTCTTGACGATGAACATGCCGTTGGTGCACAGGTAGATGGTCTTGTTGCGCTCCACCAGCGCGGCCGCCAGCGGTCCGATTTCGGGATACAGCATGGGCTCGCCGCCGCAAATGGAAACGATGGGCGCGCCGCACTCGTCCGCCGCGGTCAGGCACTGCGCGAGCGAGAGTTTTTGAGTAATGGTGGACTCGTACTCGCGGATGCGCCCGCAGCCGGTGCAGGTCAGATTGCAGGTATGCAGCGGCTCCAGCATCAGCACCAGCGGGAAGCGCTTGTTGATCATGGGATGCGGCTTGCGCGGCGCGTCGGTGTGCGTATAGACGATGTGGAATGGATTGGCGGCGTCGGCGGTGGAAGCCACGGTCTTTTGCCATTCCGGCTTGGGGCGGAACTTGTTGCGGGCGATATAGGACGCCATGCCCGCCGTCATTGAAAGGGGGAATCTCATTTCTTGTGGTCCTCTGGAGCGCAAAGGGTGCGGCGCGCACCATCGGGAGGGTCAGCAGCCGTTTCGCGCCGCACTCCGTTTTGCGCCGATGTTTCGATCGCGGTCTTAGTTTTGAGGAACGTATTCAGGGCCAGCAGCGGGAACGAATCGCGGTACAGGTGGTAGCAAAGATAAAACACCTGCGGAAAGCCCGTGCCGGTAGCCAGCTGTTCATCCCAGGTTCCGTCGCTGTTCTGGGTGCGGATCAGATATTCGATGCCGTCGTGCAGGCTGGTGCTGGTAGTGTCGCCTCCGGCCAGCAGCGCCAGGATGGCCCAAGCGGTTTGGGAGGGCGTGCTGGGCGCCGCCACGTAGCTTCCCAGCCGGTAACTGTCGCAGCTTTCGCCCCAACCACCGTCGAAATTCTGGATGGAACGAACCCATTCGAGCGCGCGCTGGATGTAGGCTTCCCGGTCGCTCACGCCGGCCGCATGCAGGCCTCGTAGCGCCAGAAACGTCCCGTAGATATAATCGACGCCCCAGCGCCCGTACCAACTTCCGTCGGCTTCCTGCGTGCGCACCAGGTATTCGACGCCTTTGCGGATGGCCGGATGCGAGCGCGTGTAGCCGAACGAGCACAAGGCTTCCAGCACGCGCCCGGTGATGTCCGGACAGGTGGGGTCGAGCATGGCGTTGTGGTCGGCGAAGGGAACGAAACTGAGCGGACGCCAGTTGTTGTCGACGTCGAACGCGGCCCAGCCGCCGTCTTTGGACTGCATGTCGAGCAGCCACTGGATGGCGCGGCGCTCCGAGGCTTCCTGCTCCGATGCCGCTGGAGGCCTCCGAGCGGCTGAGCGCCAGCAGAACCATGGCGGTGTCGTCGATGTCGGGATAAAATTCGTTGGCGAACTCGAAGTACCAGCCGGAGGGCTGCGTGTTGGGCCGCTTCACGGACCAGTCGCCCTTGCGGCGCACTTCCTTGGTCAGCAGCCAGTCGGCGCATTTGCGCAGGGAGTCGCGAGGCGGTTCGGCCGACTCGCCCATGGCGTACGCCGCGATGGCGCTGTCCCAGACCACGGAAAAACACGGTTGGAAGAAGAAGCGGCGGCCGTCGTTGACCATCAGCGCATCGAACTGCTTCTGCGCTTCCACACGATCGGGATGTTCGGGCGGGTAACCCAGCAGATCCAGCGCCATGATGACGTACATCATAGGCGGATAGATGGCGGCCACGCCGTCGGTGAACTTGGTCCGCTCCAGCATCCACTGCTCGGCTTTGCGGATGGCTCGCCGGCGGATCGACTTCGAGCCATACTTCTCCCAAAGCTTCAAAGCTTTGTCGAGCCGCAGGAAAATGTTGTGCCAGGTGAAGTTGTCGCGGGAGCGCGCGTACTCGGGATGCCCGCCTTCGAGGAAAAGCTCCTTCAGATCGAACCCCGCTGGAACCGGACGGCGCGGATTCATAGCGTGCACGATGGACAGCGGAATCACGATGGCGCGCGTCCAGGAGGACATCTGGTAGATGAAGTTTCCGAACAGGACGATCTCGGGAGGGATGGCGGGCGCGTGCCGGCGCGGATAAAGGTCGAACAGGCTCAGGTTGATCTTGACGTAGCTGTTGGCCGCGTGCAGGCCACCCAGCGCCAGGATGCGTTCGCGCGCTTGCGCCAGGCGCGGATGATGGAAATCCAATCCCGCGACCTTGAGCGCGAAATACGCCTTCACGGTGGCGCTGATGTCAGCCGGGCCTTGCGGATAAATATTGAACCCGCCGTCCGGCAACTGGCGAGCCAGGATGGATTCAACGGCCTTATCGATCAGCGGCCGCGTGGGCGGATTCCAGACGCCATTCACGGGCGGGTGCAGCCAGAGCTGCAACAGGATGTAGTCCGATTCCAGCGTGGTGTCGGCGGTCAGATCGGCCAGCCAATAACCCTGGTCCTGCTGCGTCCGCAAGAAAAAATCGAGCGCGCGTTTCGCCGCCTTGGACGTACTGGACAGCAATGACTCGGCAACTTGGAGTTGCGGCATCATGCGCGGGCGATGGTAGTGAGCTGAAGCGCGGATCGCTCCAGGTCCGAGGGAAGATGGAAGCGCACATCTTCCTCCTTGAGTTCCATTTCTTCCATGAAGTCGAAACCGAATTGGGTTTCGAGCGACTGGATCAATTCCTGCACCAGGTTCTCGGGAGCTGACGCGCCCGCAGTCACCGCTATGGTCTGGACGTCTTTGAGCCACTCCGGGTTCACTTCCCGGCTGTCATCCAACAGATAAGCTGGAACTCCTTCGTTTTGACAAACTTCAACCAAGCGGCGGGAATTGGAGCTGTTCTGCGATCCGACCACCAGCAGCACGTCGGTCAAAGGCACAACGGCTTTGACGCCCAACTGCCGGTTCTCGGTTGCGTAACAAATGTCCTGGCTCCTGGGACCCTTAATGGCCGGGAAGCGCTGCTTTAAGCGCTGCACAATGTCTCTGGTTTCATCCAAGCTGAGCGTGGTCTGGGTGAGGTATGCGATTTTGGCGGGGTCCTTGACCTCCAGCCGGTCGACATCTGCGACGGAAGAAACCAGGATGGTCGATTCAGGCGCCTCTCCCAGCGTCCCGATCACCTCATCGTGTCCGGCGTGGCCGATGAGTATGATGCTATAGTCCTGGCGGGCGAACCGGACCGCTTCCAGATGGACTTTGGTGACCAGCGGGCAGGTGGCGTCGATCACTTGCAGATTCCGCTGTTTGGCCTCTTCCCGGACGGCGGGTGAGACGCCGTGGGCGCTGAAGATCACGCGCGCGCCCGCTGGAACCTCGCTGAGCTCTTCCACGAAAATGGCCCCAGCCTGGCGCAACTCGTCCACAACGTGGCGGTTGTGCACAATCTCCTTGCGCACGTAGACCGGCGCGCCGTAGAGGTTCAAGACGATCTTGACTACATCTATGGCTCGCACCACCCCGGCGCAAAAACCCCGGGGGCGTAACAGGATGATCTTTTTGACAGTACTACCCTGGCGGACCTCGCTCATCGGTTCCGATTATAACAATAAGCGGCCATCTGCATGTGAGAGGGAAAGTTACATGCCGGTCCGGGCCCGGTTTTGAACGGATTCAAAAATATCTTGACAAGGGCGGAGTCGCGCCTTATGCTTTTATTGAACACGTTCAAAAAGGAGATCCAATGTTTATCGTTTACAGCTATTTCGTTTACCTGGCGATCAGTCTGACGGTCACGGTGTGGGTGGCGCGCACTTTGCACCGGCGCGGGCGCATTTTCCTGGTGGACGCGTTTCAGGGCCAGGGGGAACTGGCCGATTCCGTCAATCACCTGCTGGTGGTCGGGTTCTATCTGATCAACGTCGGCTATGTTGCGTTTGCGTTGAAGACCGGCGACAATCCGGTGAACCTGCGGCAGGCCATCGAGCTGGTGAGCGACAAGCTAGGTTTGGTGTTGCTGGTGCTGGGGCTGATGCACTTCTTCAATCTGTACGTGTTTGCGCGGATTCGCCGGCGGGCCCAGGAAGCCAGCGCGCCGCCGCCTTTTCCTCCGGACGCGTTCTTGCCACCGGCCGCGCATCCGCAGGAGGGCTGAGCGATGCGGCACCTGACGGTCATCTACGACCCCGATTGCGGGCTGTGCGCGCGGATCGCGACCTGGTTGCGAGCCCAGCCCAAGTGGATCCCGCTGCGGCTGGTCCCGTCCAATTTAGCCGGCCGCCTGTATCCCACGCTCATGGGCGCGGGAATTGGCCAGGAGTTGATCGTAGTAAGCGACGAAGGCGGCGTTTATCTGGGCGATCATGCCTGGCTGACCTGCTTGCACGCGCTGCGACGATATCGCTCGCTAGCGCGGCGTCTGGCGCGGCCGGCGCTGCTGCCGTTGGCGCGCCAGGCGTTCAAGTATGTTTCGTCCAACCGCTATCGCATCTCGAAATGGCTTGAAATTTTGAGCGATTCCGAGATCGAAGCCGAGCTCGGCCAGATCCAGGCCCCGCGCTGTCATGGAACCCATCGTTAAACCTGGGCGGAGCACTCCCAAGGCGGAGACGACACGCGGGCGTATTCTCGCATCCGCGCTGAATCTTTTCCGCGAGCGTGGGTTCGATCAAACCACCATGCGCGACATCGCCTCAGCCGCCGAAGTTGCCATTGGCGCGGCCTACTACTACTTTGAATCCAAGGAAGCGCTGGTGATGGCCTTTTACGAGGAGGCCAACGCCGCGATGCACGGCCAGATCGAAGCTGCGCTGGAGCACAAGACGGACCTGAAGGGGCGGTTGCGCGCGGTGGTAGACGTGAAGTTCGCGTATTTCGCGCCGAATCGGAAATTTCTGGGAGCGCTGCTGCGGCACGCGGCCGATCCCGAGCATCCGCTATCGCCGTTCAGCCGCGAGACGCAGTCCATTCGCGAGCGCGACATGCTGCATTTTTCCGAAGCTCTGGATGGAAGCAATGTGAAGCTGCCCGAGGATCTGCGGCCGCACCTTCCCAAGCTGCTTTGGCTGGCCCAGATGGGCTTGATCCTGTTTTGGATTTACGATCATTCCGAGAACCAGGCGCGAACCGAACGCCTGGCGGACAAGAGTCTGGGGATTGTGGCCAGCCTGCTTAAGCTTTCCAGGTCACCCTTCTTGCGGCCGGTTCGAAGGACCGCCATCGAGCTCTTGCAGTCGTTGTCGGCGGCCTAGCCAGCTGTTAGGGCGGTCCTGACGGCTACCGGGTCGATTGCGGGTAGTACTGGCGCGGCGCAGCCATAGTACCCTTCCCGGTTAGTTTTGGACCCAAATCTTCATGAGAAATCCGCAGCCGGGTGTATTCTGAAGCCGGTGGGAGCCATCAGTCCGGTGGACTGAGATGTGGGGGCTCGACCGCCGTGAAGAGAAGTTTAGCGTTCCTTCTGGCCGGCATGGTTGGCGCCGGCGTGATCGCCACACTGGCGAGTTGGCATGGATCCTTCGATCGGCCGCCGAAGTATCCAGTAGTAGCCCAGAAGCCGGCCATTCGCGGACCGACCCCGGTCCAGATCATCGAAGAAAAACGCAAGGTCTATCCGTATTCAATCATTGCGGGAGGTGCGCGCACAGTCGAGGAAGCCCGGCGAGCCATGAGCGATCCGGCGGTACGCGATCATTATGGCGCCTTCGACCTCACGAAGCTGAAGCAGGTAGTCCTGACCGCCGACATGTCCGGGTACGTGTCCTATCGATTCGGCGACAAAATTTTTTGGACGTCGCAAACGGTGCATCTGAAGGCCGGCGAAACGGTCTTCACCGACGGCCAGCACATCGCCCGCGGCCGATGCTTGAATTGCTATTCCGCTTATCCCATGATGCCTACGCGGCCGCACGAGCCGGCGGAAGTGATTATGGATACTTCCGTCGAGGTGCCGATCATCGCCTTGACTTCTCCACACCTGCCATTGGAGGAAGCTCCGGTTTTGCCTGCGCCAGGTGGGGTAACGACGGTTTCCGGGGGCTCCGCTGCGGTTCACCACGGAGGGAAATTCTTCCCAATTATTCCCTTCATCCCGCCGCTGCATAGACACCATCCCAATCCGCCTAACGTTGTGCCGCCGCCGACGCCGCCCACTACGGTGGTGCCGGAACCGCGCTATAACTGGATCGTTCCGGCGACAGCGCTGCTGCTGGTTTTTTGGGGACGGAACTGGAAGCGCCGGCGATTGACTAGACCCGGTTCACCGCTTTAGCGGCGTCGCGCCGCGCCAACAACGCGAGAACCAGCGCCAGCGCCACCAGCAGCCCATCGCGCGCCAGAGTTGCCGCGCTGATCGCCTCGCCCAATCCGAAACAGCCGCAATCGATGGCCATGCCTTTAACGAACGCGCGCACCATCAGCGTGAAGAAGACCAGCAGCAGGCCGGCGGCGCCAGCAGCGATGTAGCGAAGCCAGATGCCGGCCGCCAGGAGCACGCCGATCAAAAGCTCCACCCATGGCAGCCAATGTCCCAGCAACAGCACGGCCCACTGGGGAAGAATCTGGTAGGCGTCGATGGACATGGCGAACAGCATCCACGGCTGCCGGAGTTTGGTATAGGCGGCGTAAACGAATACCGCACCGAGCACTAGCCGCAGCGGGAGAATCAGGCGCCGCACGCTAATTGGAGAGCAACTGATCGATGAATCGCGCCAGCATCTGGTAACCGGTGCCGGTAGGAATGCGGTATTGCTTGGCTCCGCGTTTCAGAAACACGGTTGGGGTTCCGTCGACATGCGCGGCGACGCCGGCCTGGATATCGGCTTGCACCTCGGCAACGACGGTGGGGTCCTTGGCCAGAGCCTGCACTTCTTTAGCTTGCCCGAGCGTAAGCACGCTGCAAGCGGTCTCGCCCACCTTCCCGGTGGCCGCCCAGTACTGCTGTTGGCGAAACAGCGCATCCGCAACCTGATCGTACTTGCCGATGCGGTGCGCCGCGCGGGCGTAACAAGCGGCTTGCATGGCGAAGGCGTGCATCGGAAGGGGGAAATCGTGATGCACCAGGTAAACCTTGCCTTTGTCGACATAGTTGTCGATCAGCGGCCGCAACGTGGTTTCATACAGCGCCTTACAGCCAGGACACTGGAAATCGCTGTAGACGTCCAGCGTAATCGGAGCGGAAGCAGAGCCTGTGCTATTGATCTGCTGGTTACCGGCGCCTGAAGCCAGGGCAGCGAACGCAATCGCGGCGAGGATGGTTCTCATAATGATCCAGCATATCGAAAATCTCCGGAATCGAGGAAAACCGATTCCCCTGGCCGCGGAAGTTGTGCGGTGGTTCTTGACAGAGCCTGCCAGAGTATTCTACTGTAAACATTCGACTTGGACACGCCCTGCGAACCTATGGCAGAACGACGCATGCTGCTCGATTCCACTTTAGATAGCGTGGAGGTGGCAGAGAAGGCGGTTTTGCAGGCCGCCGAGGATATCGGATTTGGCGAGGACGAATTACATCAGCTCGGAATGGCGGTGCGGGAAAGCATGGTCAATGCGGTAGTGCATGGCAACCGCTACAACGCGCGTAAAAAGGTTCACGTTTCGATCGCCCAGGCGCCGGATCGTTTAACCATCATCATCGCCGATGAGGGTGACGGATTTGAATTAACCGACATACCGGACCCGCTGGCGGACGAGAATCTGCTACGCCAGTCCGGGCGAGGCTTGCTGCTGATGCGAGCCTTCGTGGACGAGTTTCAGGTCCGGCGCGGCGAACCGACCGGGACCGAAGTGCGAATGGTCAAGTATCTGGCGAAAGCCAGTTGACAAGATCCAGGAGAATGCGAGGAGGGTCAATTTTGTGAGCGTTAAACTGACAACGCGCCAAGTAGGCGACGTAACTGTGATCGATGCCACCGGCCGAATCACGCTGGGAGAAGGCGCGAGCACCTTTCGGGACATGATACGCGATCTGGCTACGAAGGGGAACAAGAAGCTGCTGGTGAATCTGGGGGATGTGTCCTATATCGACAGCTCGGGGATCGGCGAGATGGTTTCGGGTTTCACCACCGTGACCAATCATGGGGGCCAGCTCAAGCTGCTGAGTTTGAGCAAGCGCGTCAAGGACCTGCTACAGATTACCAAGCTATACACGGTATTCGAGGTATTCGACGACGAAGCTTCCGCTGTTCGCAGCTTTGCCTGAGCAGGAGCTTGCGGCCCGATCGCGGGAAAAGAACTGCCAGCGCAGGTCCGGCTTTCAATTCGCCGCGGCTCGGCTCTTTCCGGCGAGAGGAGCGAAGGTCTCCTGCGGCATGACCGGCGCCGAGCGGGGCCGGAAGAATCGCCGAAAGCAGCTACGGCAGCGGTATGGATCCAGCAGAAGCTGGCGCAGAATAGCGGTCAGCGCGCTGGACTGCCGCGAGGGGCGAACACTTCGCGAACCGCAGCGCGGGCAGTTGGTTTGAAGCGTAATGGTCACGTTGAATTAGAGAGGCTGGCACGGCAAACCTCTCACTTTTTCGCCGGACCGTTTCGTGTCAGAATCGAAGTAGGCGGCCGGACCCAGCGATACGGTCGCGTGTTATGATCAAAGTTCCCTAACTAACGAGGTTTTTTGTGGCTCGGCTTAGTCGTAAAGAATTGAAAAGTGACAAGTTCGCGCTGGAAGTACAGCACAGCGTCGAATATGTCAGCCAACATCGGCAGCAGCTCATCCGCTGGGGCGGCATCGGCTTGGCCGCGGTCATTCTGGTGGTGGTGTTCTTCGTGTATCGCACGCACGAGCGCGGCGTGCGGCAAGAAGCCCTGCGTCACGCCATGCAGGTTCAGAACGCCACCGTCGCGCCGCAGCCGACCGGCAACCCGAACATCCTGACGTTTCCGACTGAAGCCGACCGCGTGAAAGCGGCCACCCAGGCGTTCACCGAGCTTGCCACCAAGTACTCAGGAACCGAGGAAGGCGCGCTGGCCGAATATTTCCTGGGCACCAACGCGGCGGACGTGGGGAACCTTGCGGAGGCTCAGAAGGACTTTCAGAAGGTGATCGATTACAGCGATCAGAACATCGATTCGATGGCCAAGCTGGCGCTCGCCAACGTATACGCGGGGGAAGGAAAGCTGGCCGACGGCGAGAAGCTGATTCAATCCGTCATCGATCATCCGACGACCCTAGTCTCGAAAGACGAGGCCACGCTGGCGTTGGGGCAACTGATCGCGCCGACCGATCCGCAGCGGGCGCGTAAGCTGATCGAGCCGTTGCGCAGCAGCCCGCGCGCGGCCATCAGCAGGGCAGCCATTACCGCCATCGGCGAATTGCCTCAGAAGTGACCGGGCTGGGCGGTCTGCGGTTCCCGGTTTCGGCGAGCCGGGGGCGGCGCTATCCTGAACTTCCTCATCCTTACCGCAACGAGTTCCAGCGCGATCGCGACCGGGTGATCCACTCCCGGGCTTTTCGCCGCCTGGAGAACAAGACGCAGGTTTTTCCGGCCGGAATCTCGGACCACTTTCGCAATCGGCTCACGCATACCATCGAAGTCTCGCAAATCGCGCGCACGCTGGCCTCGGCGCTGGAGCTGAACGAAGACTTGACCGAGGCCCTCGCGCTGGCGCACGACATCGGCCATCCGCCCTTCGCGCACGCCGGCGAAGAGGAGCTGGATCGCCAGATGCGGCGTTTCGGCGAGCGCTTCGATCATAACCTGCACGCGCTGCGGATCGTGGAGAGCTTCGAGCATCGCTACGCGCGCTTTCCCGGACTCAACCTGACGTTCGAGGTTCGCGAGGGTATCGTGAAGCACTCGCACGATTTTGGACCGGGCGAAAATGCGGAGCTGGATGAGTATCTGCCCGGCTTGCGGCCGCCGCTCGAAGCCCAGCTTATTGACCTGGCGGACGAGATTGCGTATAACACGGCCGACCTGGACGATGCGTTTTCGGCGGCGCTGTTCGGCGTCGATCAGGTACGCGAGGCGGTGCCGGAGTTCAATCGGCGCTACGAGGAGGCCGAGGGGCATTTTCCCGGGGCTTCTTGCCGCGAGTTGTTTCAGGAAGTGGTCCGCGGGCTAGTGGATACACTGGTCACTGGATTGGGGCAAGGCACGATTGAGGCGGCCGAAAGGGCGGCAGCCCGCGATTGGAACGATGTCCGCTCGCAGCCCGGGCGGCTGGCGGCATTCACTCCCCAGGCGCAAGCAACCGATCGGCAGCTCAAGCAGTTTCTGCATCACGCCGTGTATTTCTCAGAGCCCATGGTGGAAGAGCGGCGGCGCTCGGCCGGGCGGATTGCCGAGCTGTTCGATTTTTATGTGCAGCATCCGGAGAAGCTGCCGGAATATTATGCCGAAGCGCTGGCGGCTTCCCCGGTGCATCGCGTGGTGTGCGACTACATTGCCGGAATGACCGACGGATTCTTTCTGCGGTGTTATCAACAGATCGAAAATCGGTAGACAGTCAGCGCGCGGAACGGTGCGCATCGGCCCAGGCGGCCCAGGGGACCGTGATCCAGAGAGCTAAAGCTGTGAATGCGATGGCCCGTTCGCTGGGAGGCGGCGCGCTGGAAGAAGGACCAACGTAAACCGCCAGAAGAAGAATCAACAGCGACCACAGCGCCCAGTGTCCGATGCGGTCTTTTGCGCGGGTCGCGGACAAATACAGAACGATCCCGACGGCAAATAACGTTAGCTCGACGGCCAGAGTCGCGACTGGGAAATTCCACAAGCCGAGGCCGTAGCGTGCGCCGCCGGAGACGATGGGCATATCGGGCCGGTGCGAAATGTAATCGAGCAGCCAGTGCGAAGGGACGCAGAGGGCCACCGCGATGGCGGCGCGCGCGTTGCGGCGGAGCGCGAAATAAATCAGGCCGATCCCCAGGGCCCATAGAAGCTCGGCCAGCAGACTATGCGAATACGGGTAGGAGACAAAATCGAGCGGCGTGACGCGCGTGGCGGCGGGGTCGATGCGCACCTGCTCCCAGCCCAGCAGCAGAAAGATTGGCCACAGCAAATCCGCCAGCTGTGCGCCGAAAACGAGCGCGCCCAGGGAAGCCCGCGGCGCCGCCTTCTTTGCACCCAGCGCGACGGCAAAGTGGCCCAGGAACACGGCCGAACTAGTTCAGAACCACCATGCCGGCGCCGGTAACGTCGTTGTGCAGGTCCCAGGTGCGCTCGTACTTCAGCGTACCGGCATCGTACACTTCGATCTCAAAGCCCGCGCCGAAAATATACAGCTTCTTTCCATCCGCGGACATGCCCATGCTGAAGCGCGTGCGGCAGGGGACCTCGGCGGTCTTGGTGATGCGGTCCGAGTTCAAATCGAACGACCAAAATTCGCAGCGCTTATTGCCGTGCATTCCGGTGGAGACCACGGTATAGGCGTCTTTCTTATCCGGCGCAACTTGCAAGCCGGCCATGCCGGCCGGGACCGGGCCGATGGGGTTGAAAGTCTCCGCGCGCGTGTTTAGATCGAATCGCGCGATGCCGAACACGCGGTTGTGCACGATCGGATCGGCGGAGGTGAAAACGGAAACGTGTTTGCCTGGTTCGCCAATGGAATCCAGATTAGCGCCGAAACCGATGTTCTCCATGCCGGGAAGATCGGGCTTGGCCAGATCGATGCGGTCCACCACCTTGAAATCGTCCGAGTTCAAGATGACCACCTTGTCGCGAAACTGGTACAGCAGCTTGCCGTCGGGCGAGATCTCGAACGTGTTCCGCCCGTAGCCACCCGAAGCCTCTTTCTCATCCTCGGGCGCCACATCCACGGTTTTTACGATTTTCTGCTGCGCCAGGTCGATGACCGTGTACTTGGGCTTGCCGATATCGTAATGTTCGAGTTGCTTGTCGATTTCGGTGCTCACCGTGTAGAACAGCTTGCCGTCCGGATCGGGTGTCCCGCCGTTAAAGCGATATCGCTTGGTGGCGGTGTTGAGCACGAAGTGGTTGAGCACTTTGTGCGTGGCGACGTCTATCACCTCCACGCCGCTGTGATCGTTGGTGGTGACGTAGATCTTCTTCTTGTCCTCGGAGAGGTGCATGCTGGTGGGCAAGCCGGTCTCGAGATGAATCTTGTCGACCACTTTGCCTTGACTCTCGTCGACTACTAAAACCCAATCCGGATACCCGCCCAGGAAAAGAGTGCCGCCCTGCGCCAGAGATGCAAGCGCGCCAGCCAAAAATATCGTAACGAGATGTTTCATGTTGATTTATGGAAAGACCAGATCCAGGTTGCGCCAGTCCTTGGTGGCGGAGGCGCACTTGGCCGTCCAATCCGGAGAATTATTCATATGGTCGGGCACCTGCGCCGGCCAGTAACACGTAACCCAGCAATCGTAGATATCGCGCTCGACCGGCTGGCAGAGCCCGGCCGTGCCGCCGGCCGAATCCACTTCCCAGCCGGGCGAAAACATCAGCGAGCAACCCATGGGGACGTGCGGGCGCTCGGGAGCCTGCCGGTTCCCCGGATTCTGCAACGCCACCACGTCTTCGGCGCGCGCGGCAACGTAATCGTCAATGCGCTGCGCTTTCCTGTTCAAAGGCTGCATGTGTTTCATGACGCTCTCCTTGTCACCTCTTCACTGTCCAACCTTCTTCACTGACCAACCTTTTTCATTGACCAACTTCGGGCTGATCGAACTGAACGTACATGGGCACCGAAACCACCAGATATGACTTGCCGACCAGCGGCTTGCCCTCTGCGTCCTTCTCGTTCTTGGCGGTTGCCACCACCCATACATCACCGTAGTTGTTGCGGCTGAATTTGCGCTGGGGATTCGGGCCGTCGAGCGCGGGTGTGAACAGTCCCGCGGAGTTCAAGGCGCCCACGAACTCCTTGTCATCGTCACCGAATACGGCGTAAAATTCCTCGACCGACCAGTTCACGTCCACCGGCCCCAAATCGACATCGTCGGCCGTGTGCGGCTTGCCGTCGGCGCCGCGTTGATAGGCAATGGCCTCGAACTGCTGGTAGCCCTTGGGATGCACATCGCTGCCAAGGTGAGAGATGGCCGATTCAGGCGACACCTGAATATAGTCGATGCGATCGTAGATGGCAATCGCGCTGGGGAGCACCGACCGCGCTAAGCCGACGTCGCGCTTTCCGGACACCGCATCGGCGGCGACGTCAACTTCGGCGACCACCTCGGATGGAGTGTGCGAAACGATGCGCTGCACTTTGACGCCGGAACCAAAGTCCAGGTCAGCGGGTGCGATCTGGGCGGGAAAACTCTGGCCAATCAAGCGGACACGATTGCCTTGTGAGCCGGTCTTGAGCGCGGTGCGGTCGACTCCGATCAGCGTGGGATCCGCGGAAGCCCGCCGCAGCTTCACGTCGATGCCGAACTCCTGATACTGTCCCCAGAACCAGCGGCCTTCGGCTTGGGACTCATCGGGGGAGAACCACATCACCTCGCGCGCTTCCTTGTTGAGATCGTCAACGGTGTTGGCGCTGCCGTTTCCTTTGGATCGCCCGCGCCAGGAATATCCCGCGTACACGATTCCTTGTCCGGAGCGAACCAGCGTCGATCCATCCTTGACCGACTGCAGCTTCACGCTGGTGTTGAACTCGTCGGCAGCGGCGCCCGGCTGAATGGTGAGTTCGCCGTAGTACATGCCCTTTCCCGGGATGTGCGCGGAAACCAGCCAGCGGCCGGCGAGCCTCGGCGCGTGCATGCGCGCGCTCCAGGCGGCCCACTCGGGCGTGTGCAGCGGCGCGGATTTATCGAGAAACGCCAGCGCGTCGTCCACCGGCAGCTTGGGCGTTGCATTGTCGCGGCCAGCGACCATGGGAGCGTTGCCTCCGCCTCCGGCAGCCAAGCCCCGGCGGAAGGCCTGTTCGGCGGTGGCATAAAACGCGACGTGCAGGTTGGTAAGCAGTTTCCAATCGTCGGCCGAACGCCGCCAGGACAGCGGGCGAGCGAAGGCGTGGCAATTCGCGCAAGCGCCGCGCACGGAATCGTCGGGAATGTTGGTCTCATCCTGAATTCGATGCTCGGCGAAGTACAGCACGGACTTGGCCTCCTCGGGCGCCAAGCCGTGATAAGTAGCGAGATATTTTACGACGGCGCGCGCTTCGGGGGGCGTGAGCGTGAGGCCGTTCAAACGCACCATGCGTTTGATGGCTTCTTCCCAGCCCTCCGGCGTGGCGCGCTCCCAGGAGATGCGCAGCATGTTGCCTTTGGCGTCGCGCGTGTGACACCCGCCGCATTTGGAGATGACCAGGGGATCAGTGACCGGAATGCCCTCTTCGGGCGGGGCCTTGGCTTCCTGCCGTTGTGCGGACTGATTACCGTTTCGTTGCGCTTGCGCCGGCGGAACGATGGGCAGAAGCACGATGGCGGCCCAAACTGCCTTTGTCATCACACTCTCCTTGATCTTTAAATCCTTACGCCATTCGCCGGTCAACGTGGGGGCCGGCCGCCTGATCCGGAGCCAACGTGGGCCGCGCTCCTGGGCAGTTTCAGGATAAAACTATACCATAAACGCACAGGGTTGGTGTTGCTTAATCGCTATCGGGCAGCGCGTACGCGAGATACTCTCCGGAATAATTGCCGCCGCTCACGGCCACGACGATATACTGCTTGCCCTGCCACATGTAGGTCATGGGTGAACCGCTCTGCGGCGCCGGCATCCACACCGCGCCAACTTCCTTGCCGGTCTTCTTGTCGTAGGCGCGCAGCATAGCCCCGCGCGGATGTGTGCCGGGGTTGGTCACTTGACTATCACCCAGGATCACGAGCGTCTTGGTGACGATCAGACCCACGCTTCCACCCTGGCCGGTATTGCCGATGTTCAGGCCTTTCAGCGCCGGATGATTGCGCACGTTGTCCGGTGTTTCGCCGTAGGGGACCTGCCATAGCATTTCGCCCTTATTCATATCCACGGCCGAGATGACCCCGTAAGGCGGCTTCACTAGCGGGAGCCCCTGAACCTGAAGCGGATTTGGACCGAAGTTTCCCCCGAACGCGGCGGCCGGAGGCGCTCCTGGCTCGAGCTTTTTCTGCGGCGCATCGGCGGCCGTGCCGGCGCCGGCTGCTTCGGCCATCCGGAACGGCTGGTCGTTGCGGCCGGAGACGTAAGCCAGATCCGAGAATCCGGGAGGAGGGGTGCGCAAAGTCATGGACTGCACCTGCGAGTTGTTGGCTTGGACGTAGACGATGTGGGTCTCTGGATCCGCGCCGCCGCCCGGCCAGTTCGTGCCGCCGCCGGAATGGCCGATGTTCAACGCGCCGAGAAGTCCTTTCGGATCGCCGACCAGCGGTGGATTAAACACGCCCGCTACCCGATAGCGTGATATTACGTCGCGCGCCTGCGCCCGCATTTCCGGCGTGAAATCGATCAGGTCGTCGGGAACCTTGATCTCGTTGCGAGCGTAGGCCGGCGGCTTGGTCGGGAACGGCTGCGTCTTGGCGGTTTTCTCGCCGGGTACGTCGGTCTGTTGCACCGGACGCTCTTCGATCGGCCACACTGGCTGGCCGGTAACGCGGTCAAACGTATAAAGCCACACCTGCTTGGTCGGAACCGTAACGGCTTTGATCAATTTGCCGTTCACGTTGATGTCCATCAGGATGGGAGCCGACGAAATATCGAAATCCCAGACCGGATGATGGACGAACTGGTAATGCCATTTGCGCTTGCCGGTCTTCAAATCCACACAAACCAGGCTCTCGCCAAACAAGTTGTCGCCGGGCCGCGTGCCGCCGTAGTAGTCGGAAGTAGGCGATTCGACGGGAAGGTAGACTAATCCGAGCTCCGGGTCTGCCGTGATTTGCGTCCAAACGCCGGTGTTGCCGTTGGTCGCCCAGGACCCGTTCTCCCAGGTTTCATTCCCAAACTCGCCCGAACGCGGAATGGTGTTGAAGGTCCACAACAGCTTTCCGGTCCGTACGTCGAAGGCGCGCACCAGGCCCTTGGTGTTGTTGTGGGTCTCCACCGTCATGCCTTCTTTGAACGACGAGCCCACGATGGCGACGTCGTTAACGATGAACGGCGTCGAATGCAAGCCAGCCTCGCCGGTTTCCAGATCGATTTGCTGGCCGGTTCCGGTCACCATGCCCTTCTTCAGGTCGACGATGCCGTTCTCGCCGAAGGATGTGATGGGATGGCCGTCCTTGGCGTTGAGGGCCACCAGACGATAGCCGGTGGTGACGTACAGCACGCGATCATCGCCGCGGCCATCGCTCCAATACGCGACTCCACGGCCCGACAGCTGGCGCGCCGCCACCACGGCCCGATTGCCTTCGTGCAGATTGTAGACCCAGTTAACTTCGCCGGTTTTCGCATCCAGCGAGATGACCGAACGCCGCGTGCCGCCGGTGGTGTATAGAGATCCGTTGACCATGAGCGGCGTGCCTTCCAACTTGTACTCGGGGCGTGAGCCGAGATTGTCGGTCTTGAACCGCCAGGCGAGCTCGAGTTTGTTGAAGTTGGACGCGTTGATCTGATCGAGCGGCCGGTATTTGGTGCCGGCCATATCGGCGGTGTACCAGGCCCACTCGGTATCTTTGGGGCGCCACTGGCTGGAACGGGACTGCCCCAGCAACACAGCTACCAGGCACGCCGCCAGACCCACAATCACTATGCGTCCAAGTTTCACGCCACCGCCTCCTTAGCGTTTTCCAAATTTTCGTTTAGTCTACTAAAAATCAAACCGCAGCGAAAGCTCGCCCATGCGGTTGCCACCGTTCTCCTGCGCCTGCACGGCTGCGTCACTCCAAATGGGCTGGGCGCCTACATTCACAAAACTTCATCGAGGCGGTCGAGAATGAACCTGTTTCAAAAGGTGATTCGCGCCGTGAGTTGGATATCCCGAGGTCCTGCGCCCTCTGCGCTTTGCAAACCGATAATCTGTCCAAATGCCGGCACTCCGAGTATCAGGTTCGAAGGAGGAGCGTAGTTGGGATGGTTGAACAAGTTCGATACCTGCGCTCCGAACTCTACCCGAAGGGCTTCCGTGATTGAAATTGTCTTGAGCAGCGACATCGAGACGGCTTTCGTCGAAGGCCCCTGAACGGCTCCACTCTGCGAATCGCCGAACCGGCCGATATTATTCGGCGGATCGACAAAAGCGTTGGGATTGATCCATTGGTGAATCGACTGGCCTTGGTATGGGTTGACTCCTGGCACGGTGTCAGCGCGCCCTCCGGTGGTGTTGTTCTGGAGGTAGCCGGTGCCCGAGGGGTCGTTCAGCGTCGAGACGTCGAGGAAAGGCCCGCTTTGAAGCAGCACGACGCCGCTTAACACCCAGCCTCCGACAATTCTATCCAGCACACCACCGCTGTTCAGGAAGGTCTTGCCCTTGCCGAACGGCAGATTGTAAAGGAAGGTGGCCAAAAACCGGTTGCGCCGGTCAAAGGGAGTGTTCCCGTAGTCGAGCGATGGATTGTAGGGATCGCATACCAGATTACCGAATTCGGTGGCGAAGTTTGACCCGGTTCCCCCAGAGTAGCAACCGTTCAAATTCGACAGATCTCGCGTGTAGGTGTAGCTCGCCTCAAACTGATAGGCGCCCTTGCGCGCATGCACGTCTATCGTCCCGGCCTGATAATTGCCAAAACCGTTATTCTGATTGACCTGGATCTCGCTCAGCAGCGGAAAAGGAATGGCGGCTTGGGTCTGGGCCGAATCGAAACCGGCCGTATTCACTCGGGGCTGATCGATGTTGGCCCCAGTCGGCAAGTTGTAGGAATGGTTTCCGGTGTAGGACGCACGGACTCCAATCCCTTTCCCGAGGTCCCGCTCGAAGGTCATATTCCACTCCTCCACCATCGGGTTCAGGAAGTGAAGTGCGGCGCCCAAGTCAAAAAAGTACGTACCAGGCTGCGCGATGTTGGAGGGGAAAGAGTAGGGAACCGAAAATTTCGGCTTTCCGTTGACGATCGAATTCGCAAAAAATCCCTCATCGACTGCCGGTACCGCGAACCCAAAGTACGCCGAACCACTAGTCAGCGGTTCGATGAACCTTCCGTATCCTCCTCGTATCACTGTCTTGTCGTTGCCGAAAACGCGCCATGCGAAACCGATGCGCGGCGCGAAGCCCGTTTTAGAGACAAACTGGAGGCTCTGGGGGACCCCCAGCTGACTCGCCAGCAGCACAGGCGTGGGGGCAATCGCATTCACAAAATCGGGATTCAAAGTTTTGGTCCCCTTGTCGGGGATGACTACCGCGCCATGAACCGTCTGTCCATTCACGGTGCTGGTGTAAGTCGGATCGAAGTTCGCGATGTTGTATTGACCATCTTGAAATGCCGGATGATACTCCCAGCGCAGCCCAAAATTGATCGTGAGGTTATTGGAAATCTTCCAATCGTCCTGAGCGAAGGTAGCATAGGCTTGGGAGTAAGCGTCGGTGTTTGGATTCGTCACCGAGGAGATGGCCGTGCGGTCGGGATAGCCGAGCAGAAAACCGGCGAACGGGGTGGCGCTTGTGGATCCAAGCAGGCCTTTCAGCACCGAGCCGTTAAACCTGTATTGGCCCAGCATGGAACTGGTGAACCCATCGCCGAAAAAAACATCCATGTGGCGATAGTCCACGCCGAATTTCATCGTGTGCTTGCCCTTGATCCATGTCAGATTATCGAGAAACTGATAGGTAGCTTCGTGCGGACGAGTAAAAACAACGGGCTCGCTGACCCCCGCGAATCCCGTCATGGTTATTACTGGCACGCCATAGACGGGCGGAATATTTGGCAGCGGAGGAGAGGTGAGCCCCAGCGCGTTCAGGGACTGCTGTGCAGTGATGGCGGTGCTGTAGCCGGTATGCACCCTGGTGAATCCCCCGCGCGCTTCGTTGATTATCGAAGGACTGATGGTCCAATTGTGGGCCACCACCAGCGCTTCAGAAATTTGAGGCTCCGAAGTGGATCCCTGTGCGGGTACGTTGAGACCGTTGCCGGGAGCCAGCAACACGCGGCGATTCTTGTATGTGAACCGGGCATAGATTTGCTGCTTCGAAGTGAGCGTTTGATCGAGGCGAAGATCCCCTTGGGCGCTGTTGATCGGGGTGTTGTAACTTGCCAGATAGTTATTCGCCACCGCGCCCGGCGTCCCGTAGTTGGGCAACGGATAAAGAAAATTCAACAACTTTGTGGCAAAGGGAGAGATCTGGCCCTGAGGGATAATATCGCCGGGGTATCCGGTCAACTGATTTTTAGCTGCCCCTCCCAGGCTCGGATTGAGGTAAGCGGAAAGATCCCCGTTCCGCATCGCCGCGGTAGGAACGCTGATAATGTTGGTAAGATTCTTGGGCAATCGCAGGATCTCGCCGCTGGCGAAGAAGAACGTCTTATTGCGCACAACCGGACCGCCCACGAACACGCCGAAATCGTTCAGCTTGACCGGGGTAACCTTATGACTGAATGTATCGCTCGCATTCAAATCCGTATTCTGGAAGTTTTCAAACGCGCCGCCGTGGAAAGTATTGGTCCCGGATTTGGAAACCGTGGTTACGTCCGCGACCCCGCCGTATTCCGCCGGATTCAGGGTCTCGCTGACCTTGATTTCTTCTATTGCATTGAAGGAAGGGAACAACTCGGTCAGAGCATCCCAATTTCCCAGATCAACCGTGCTGATCCCGTCTACGGAGATGGTAGTCATCGACGGCAGAGATCCCGCGACGGCGATATTGTTATTGGCATCGGTTTGCACGCCAGGCTGCGCCGTCAGGGTTGAGAAAGCGCTGGTCGATCCGCTGGCCCGCGTGCCGATGGCTACCGGAAGGTCGTTCAATTCCAGGCTCCCCTTCGTCACGGCCACGTTAGAGGCGTCGGTGGTTACCACGGCCACGTTCGCCTCAACGGTAACTGCTGTCGCCTGTGAAGCGAGCGCCAGATCGATATCCACGCGCTGAGTCTGCCGGGCGCCTAGGTCGAATGATGTGAGAGTCGCTTTTTGAAAGCCAGTGGCATCCACGCTGATCTGGTACGTTCCAACATCCACGTTTACGAACTCATAAGCGCCGTTCGTGTCCGATACCGCGGAGCGGACCGCGTTGGTGCCAGTATTGGTAAGGTTGATTTTCGCGCCCGGGATCAAGGCTCCCGAGGGATCGCGCACCGTGCCAAGCACCCTGCCGAAAGTCGACTGGCCGTATGCGGCTCCGCAGGCGATCAAAAGGCAGACTAGGCTTTGAGAGAGCACGGACCGTACACCTGTTCGCTTAGAATTCACGATTCTCCCCTTTCGGTTTCTTGCGAGTGTAGGGCGGTTTGTAATATGTGTCAAGGGCGTTGACAGAAGGTTGTGATTCGCCGTTAACGCCTTAGTTTCAACGATGTAGAGCCGATGTTTAGATCGGTTGCAAACCTGTTTGCTACCGCGTTTTGAAGGGGATCTCCGTTCACGTTCGCTTGTGCTAACATCGATTTCTGCCCATGTTGGCAACTGCTGAGTCAGTCCAAGTCGACCGCATTCTTCAGAGCGAAGCACTCCATTCCTCGCAAGCTCTGAGGCATCTGCTGAAGTTCCTGTCCGACAAGGCTCTGGCCGGTGAAGCCGATCAGCTCAAGGAATACACGATCGGCCTGGATGTGTTCGACAAGCCGGCGGACTACGATCCTCGGAAGGATGCCACGGTTCGGCTGCACGTTTCCCGGCTCCGACAGAAGCTGGCGGATTACTACCGCGGCGAGGGACAAAACGATCCGATCCTGGTCAGCCTCCCCAAGGGACATTTCAAGCTGACCTGGCAGGCGAGGACGATTCAGACCGAGCAATCAAAGGAAGAATCTCCAGCCAGTCCGGTTCCAGCAAGCACGAAGTTCAACGCAACCTCGCTCACGCTAGCGGTCGCCCTGACTTGCTCGCTATTGGTCATCCTCTTCCTGGTTCTTCAGCTTCAGAAGTCGAAGACCGCGAGTGCAAAAGAAACCAACTGGACGCCGGAGCTGGAAACGCTATGGCAGTCGTTCACCGGCAATGGCCACCCCATGCTGGTCGTGCATAACGATCCCATCTTCGTGGCCTTTCCGGGTCCAAACGGCATAGGAGCGTATTTCAGAGAGCGATCGCTTCGGACCTGGGCCGACGCAGCCCGTCTGCCGGAGGTGCAGGCTTTGCAACGCGCGCTTGGGAATCCGCGCATTGAGCCCAACTATTTCTATGTGTCCCGCGGCGAAGTGCAAGCGACATTCTTGCTTGGCAAATTATTCGGCAGCCGGCAAATGCAGGTCTCTTTGGTGCGCTTGAGCCAGCTCTCCTGGGAGCAGCTTTCCGATAACAACGTCGTTCTGATGGGCCCTCCCGATGGTTTGAACGAAAAGCTGGTCGGTCTGCCGCTTCAGCCGCAGTTGGCCAGCGAGGACAAGGGCGTCCGAAACCTCCATCCGCGGAAAGGCGAGCAGTCTTTTTATGCGGACGATCTTACGCAAACTCACGATGGACAAGCCTACGCGGTAATCTCGCAGTTCCCCGGCCCGCTCGGCAATACCGGACTCGCCATATTCTGTAGCAATCGCAGCTGGGGCGACGCCGGCGCGATCCAGTTTCTCACCGATCCGTCGTTCGCCAAGATTGCCTTCGATAAACTACGAACCGGCCCCCATAGCAAACCTGCCCGGTATTTTCAGATCCTGGTCAGAGTCACGTTTCGCGACGGTGTGACGACAGATGTATCGTACGTTTTGCACCGGATACTGGAAGAAAAGCAGGCGGTCTTCGAGTCCAGCACGAAATAGAGAGCGATTCAGGGGCGGAATCAAAGATCCGCCCCCCCGATCCCGTCAAAACGTGATGCGGCCGCCCAGCTGGATGGCGCGCGGCCCGGTGTCTTCGGCGGCCTGCAGGCCGTTGATGGTGCCAAAGCCCGGAGTGCCGAGGCTCAGGCTGGGAATCCCATAGTTCGGATGATTGAAAAGATTCGAAGCCGAAGCCCCGAGCCGCAGAGAGATGCGCTCCTTATAGCTGAAGGTCCTATACAGTGAGAGCGAAACCACTTGCGTGCCCGGGCCGACCACTGCACCGACCGGGGAATTGCCGTACCGCCCAATATTGTCCGGGGGCAGTGCGAACGCAGAAGGGTTGACCCATAGGCGATCCCTCGGGGAGCCGTTTTGGTTTTGCGGGTAAATCGGCACGCCGGACACGATGTCGGCGCGCGGGTCGCCGCCGTTATAAGAGTTGTCGAAATTCGTTCCCGATGGATCCGTGCCCGGAGCGGTCACCGTGAGGTACGGTCCAGTCTGGAACAGCATCCTGCCTGCGATCTCCCATCCACCGTACAACTGATCGAGGTACTTGTTACCCGTATGGCCGGAGGTTTGATACAGGAAGTTCGCAATCACCCGATGATTGCGCGTGAACGGAACACGTCCATAGTCCAGGCCGGGATTATAGTAGTCGCTGGTTTGCCCGCCGCCCTCTCCTACGAACGATGTCGGATTCCAACCACCGGCGTTGGAGAGATTCTTAGCGTGGTTGTAACTGAATTCGAACTGGAGACCCTTGGACATGCGCTTGTTGACTGTGGCAGTGAATGACTCGTAGTTGCTCCGTCCGCTGTTCTCCACATTCACGATGGAATCGAGCAGAGGATAAGGAGCACTCGCGCTAGCTTGGGAGAATCCAATCGTATTGGCCGGCACTTGATCGGGATTGGTCTGCACAGACAAGTCCTGGCCGTGGCTGCCGTCGTAAGAAAGGCGTAGACCGGTTTGGAAACCGAGATCGCGCTCGAAGGTGAAGTTCCATTGCTGGACGTAGGGGTCCTTGTAATGCAGGTTGTACGACAGATCGAAATCCTGCGTGCCCGGCTGAGCAATGTTTGAAGGGAAGGGGTACGGGAAGGTGTACTGAGCCTTTCCGCCCTTGACCGAATTGGTGAATGTTGCGACGTCACTCGCTTCCACGGCCCATGAGGAGAGAATCAGGAACCCGAGCGGAGAATCGATAAACTTGCCGTAACCGCCGCGGATTACCGTTTTGCCATCGGAGGTGACGCGCCACGCAAAACCGACGCGTGGAGCGAAATCGGTCTTCTGCGAGTAGCGCAAGCTGTTAGGAATGCCAGCCTGGCTAGCGGTCAGGATTTGCATGGGATACAGCGAGCCCGCGAAGCCAGGGTTCACCAGCTTGAGGCTTCCATTGGGCACGGCAACGGCGCCGTGCACAATTGATCCATCTAATCCGGGATAGTAGCCCGGCAGAAATGCAGCCACGTTTTCGTTGTGGTCCTGGAACATGGGATGGTATTCATACCGCATGCCGTAATTTATAGTGAGGCGCGGCGTTATCTTCCAATCGTCCTGGGCATAGCCGGCGTATGCACTTCCGTAAGCATTCGTATCGGGATAAAGCACGGTCGCGATAGTGGAGCTGCTTGGAACGCCCAGGAGGAAAGCAGCGAAGGGTTGCCCAATGGATTTACCGATCACGGAACTGGTGAAGTTGTAGCGGCCCAACCACAGCGTGTCGAACACCGAAGTATAGAGCGCGGTCAAATACCGGTAGTCCATTCCAAACTTGTAGGTGTGCTTGCCTTCCGTCATGGTTACGTTATCCAGGAACTGATAGGTTTGCGTCTGCTGGATGGACGACCCGACGCCGCCGGTGCGCTGGAACCCGGCGATCCGGACGTTAGGAGTAGCATCGACACTCTTTAGAAAGCTTTGGCCCTCCGTGATGTAGGGCGTTAGTCCCACCTGATTCTCAATGTTGGCGCCGTTTATTCCGTAGCCTGTAATTTGGTGGAAACCGGTCCAGCCAGCGCGAAACTCGTTTACGATGTGCGGCGTGAGGACGTAGTTGTAAGCGCCGGTCAGGCTCCAGTAGTGCTGGGGGACCGTGACGGACCCGCCCAGAGCGGACCCGTTGAGGTTGTTGGATGAACAATTGCACGGCAGAAGCTCATTCTGCCGGACCTTATAGGTAAACCGCGCAAAAACCTGCTGCTTCGAAGTTAGATTCTGATCGAGGCGGACGTCGCCCTGATCGCTCTTGATCGGCGTCGGAAAGTTCTGCACGTAGTTGTTTACGACCGAGTTGGGGGCGCCGGCGTTAGGCAGCGGGAACAAAGTCTGCATGATGGCTTTGGACACCGGGCTGATGTCCTGCTGCGGAATCACGTTTCCGGGGAACGGCGTGCCATTCAGGTCCCTCACGGTGCCCGCCGGATAAACCGACAAATCGCCTTGGCGCAACGCGAGAGAAGGAACATTTTCTACCAGCACCTGCTGGAATGGCAGGCGCAGGCTTTCCCAATCCAGGAAGAAGAACGTCTTGTCCCGTCCGTTGTACAGCTTGGGAATTAAGACCGGGCCGCCGACTGAACCGCCGAAATCGTTCATGATGAGTTTGGGCACGGTCGCGCTAAACGTATTACGCGCCGCGAACGCCGAATTCTGATGATTCTCAAACAGGCTGCCGTGGAACTGGTTGGCGCCGCCTTTGGAAATCGTGGTGACGTCGCTGATGCCCCCAAATTCCGCTGTATTGTTGATCTCGCTCACCCGGATCTCGGCGATTCCGTCGAAAGAAGGGAAAAGCTCGGTCAGGGGCGCACTGTTGCGCGGGCTCTGAGTGCTAATGCCGTCGATGCTCATCGACAGCATGTCGATATTCCCGCCGGCGACCGAAATGTTGCCACTGTTGTCGGTCTCCACGCCCGGCTGCGTGGTGAGCGTCGCGAATGCGCTGGTCGAGCCGGATGCGCGAGAGCCCAGCGCCACCGGAAGATCGATCAACTCGCGGCCCAGCTTGCTCTCGGCGATATTGGACACTTCGGTGTTGATGGGGGCTTCGGCCTGTACGTTGACCTCCACGGTTTGAGCCTGCGTGGCCAGCCCCAGCGTGCCGTCCACGCGAACCGTCTCGCGGGACTGAAGCGGGAGATTCGTATAGGTTTTCTTTTGGAAGCCCTGCGCCTCCATCGTAATTTCGTAGGTCGCCGGCTCCAGATTGACCACGGTATAGGATCCCGTTGTATCGGTGGTCGCCGTCCTGGTCGCCGACGTTCCTAAATTCTTCACCGTTATGGTGGCGCCTGCGACCACGGCTCCGGACGGATCCTTCACCGTCCCGGTGAATTCGCCGAAGGTAGATTGAGCCGGACTTGTGACCGCAAAGAGGATCGCTAGCATCCCCAACGCGGCACATCCGTACAACGCCGTAAGAAAACGGCTGACTCTGTGAGTCATAGCGATTGACAACATATGGAAAAACCCCTTCCCCCAAAGAATCGATCTCGCGTTCCAGCTAACTCAATGCACGACCGTGGTCACGCGAAATGTAGTGCAATAAGAGTGCTTTGGAATTGCGGCTTCGAGGGCGCAACCTGGCTACTGCGCGGGCTTCAGAGCAACAACGTGGTCGTTCGTCGTGGAGACAGCCACCCCGTATCAAACTATGAATGCGGCGTACAACCTACCGACTTGGGTTTGCACAAATATATCGGATGGAGGAGTGCTTGTCAATAAAAAGTGTGAATGACCCTTATTCGGCCGTTAGGGCCGCGCGCCCATTGCCAGGCGAGCATCGATTGCATCCAGAATCGAATCGCATTCCGCTACGCTGGGCGCAGTATAGTGCGCCCCGGCTTGTTCCAGGCGACGACGCGTGCTGTTCAGCAATCCTTCACGGTTCACGACGGACAATTGCGCCCACTCTTCTTCCGTGACCCCCGCTTCGTTGCCGGTGCGCGTCACTCCTATGGTCCACATGCCGGCGTTGCGGCCTTCTTCGACATCGGCGGGCGTATCTCCGATTTTGACGAATGCATCGAGCGGGTGGGCTTCCAAGCGGATCGCGGTCAGATAGCACATCCAGGGCAGCGGACGGCCCGCGCGTACATCGTCGGGGCACACTGCCGAGTCCGGAACGAAGCCCTGAGCCGCGGCCCGATCCAGTAAATAATCGAGCATGGCGCGATTGTAACCGGTGGTCGTGCCAATCTTGAGCCCGCGCGAACGCATCCGCGCGATCGCCTCCGCAGCCCCAGGAATCAATTGCGAGTAGTTGGCCAGAACGCGGATCTGGTTGGGGATGAATTCAGCGTAGAGCTGCTCCACAGCCGCCTCCGATGGCGGGCCGCCATGTTTCAGTACCCACGCCTCGCGCACGCGCGGAATTCCGAGAATCGAACGAATGTGCGCCTTTTTCGCCAGGCCCATGGATGCCCGGACCTCGGCTACAGTCACGGGGACGCCGGCCGCGGCGAAGACGCATTCGAGCGCCGACACCGGGGCGCGGCTGCCAAAGTCGACGATGGTGCCAGCCCAGTCCAGCACGACGGCGCGAAGCTTCATGCTGCCAGATTAATGCGAATCGCTGTTACTCGGCCAGCTTCAGATCGGTCACCTTGATGGTGTCACCCTGCACATCGCCGGTGACGGTTACTTTCATGTCGTCTTTCTTTGTGGACGATTGCAGCGCCTTCAGCGCCAGGGCATTGCCTGCGCTATCCAGCGCGATGTATTTGCCATCTGCCGTGTAGACGCCCCAGCCGCTCTTGGAGCAGTTCGGCGTCAGGTTGCAGGTGCGCGCGTGTTTCACCGCGACATCCTGCCCGCCCTTCAGCGCGGTCGCTGAGCATAGCTTGTCCATCAGAATGCCACTGACCTCCGCGGCGCTCGCGGCTCCGGCTAATCCGGCAACCATGGCCGCGCTCAGCAACGTCCTATAGAATTTTTTCATCTTCGTTTCTCCTCGACGGCCATTATATCCGGACCCGCGCGCGTGCGTGGCACAATGGGACTGGCTCATGCAGACATTCGCTGACCGGCTCGTTAACTCAGTGCGTAAAAAAGGCAGCCCGTGCGTGGTGGGGCTCGATCCACGCATCGATCTGATGCCCGAATTCGTCAAGTCCGGCCGCGGCGCTCTTTCGCGCGCAACCGTCTGCTCCATCATTTCCGATTTTCACGAACTGGTGTTGGAGGCCGTCGCCGACTTGGTCCCCGCCGTGAAGCCGCAGCTTGCATTCTACGAACAATACGGCCTGGGCGGGCTGGAGGCTTACGAGAACACCGTGAATGCGGCGCGCAGGCGAGGACTGCTGGTCATCGCCGACGGCAAGCGCAACGACATTTCGTCCACCGCCGAAGCCTACGCCACCGCGTTCTTGAGCGATTCGGCGTTCTACTCCGACAGCATGACTGTGACGCCATACCTCGGCCGCGACAGCCTGGAGCCTTTTGTGAAGGCCTGCGCGCAGCATTCCAAGGGGCTCTTCGTTGTTCTCAAAACCTCGAATCCAGGCTCCCGAGATTTTCAGGACCAGCCGCTCGAGACCTCCGGGCGTCCGCTGTACGAATCCATCGCAGCCATCATCGAAGATCTCGGCAAGGATCTGATCGGCGAATCGGGCTACAGCTCAATCGGAGCCGTGGTGGGCGCGACTTTCCCCGAAGACGGCCGCAGGCTGCGCGCTCTGATGCCGCACGCCATCATTTTGGTGCCCGGCTACGGTGCCCAGGGAGGGAGTGCTCAAAGCGCGGCGGCTTGTTTCCACGAGAACGGCCTGGGCGCAGTGGTCAGCTCTTCGCGCGGCATCACCTACGCGTACGGCGATCCCGCTATAGGCCGCGCGGCCTTCATCGAAACTGTACGCGAAAAGACTCGCCGGATGGTGGACGAGATGGTAAAGGCTACTTCAACTCCGACACCGGTACGGTGAACGCCGCGGTATTCACCACGCCCTTGCGCTGGAACTGCACCCAGATCTTGTACGTGTGCGCACGCGGGAAGATGATGTTGAACTGCAGCTGCGGTCCGCCGTCGGCGATGAAGGGATGGTCGTGTATCAGATCGATCAGGTCGTCGCTGGCCGCCAACATGTGCGCCCAGGCCCCGATGTACTTTTCTATTCCATCCGCGGGACTCAGCTTGAAAAACAGCAGCGTCTTCAGTCCCACGATGGGCGTGGGCGGATCCATGGTCAACTCGACATCCAGGTTCGTGCAATGGTTCACGCCCAGTTCCGGCTTCGGCTTCGCCAATTCAAGAGACACCTCCTGACCGGGAGCGCCCGGGACCACGACCGTTTTCGGGACCAATTGCGGCGTACCGCCGCTCGGATAAAAATCGGCCAGGATGCGATACATGCCCGGCTTGGGGAAAATCTCCTCGTAGTCGAATGTGCCGTCCGGTTGAAGAACCGGGTGGTCGTGGACGAAATACTGCAGATCCTGGCTCACCAGAAACATATGGAACAACTTCTCGTGAACGATCTCGTAGTGGTTCACCGTTTTGCCCGTGACCGGGTCAGCCATACGGAAGTGGATCTGCACCTTCTCCCCGGCGCGGAACACAGGCGGCCTGAACGTAATGTCCAGCGGATACTCGATCTCTTTCTGGACGCCGAAGGCCAGCGTCATGCCGCAGCGCGGACATTTTCCGGGCTTATCCGAACGGACGTCGCGATCCATTGGACAATACCAATCCAGCGGCCCAGTCACCGCCGGTGGCGTAGCGGGCGTGGCTCCCGGAGCTGCGCCGCCTTCGGAGGGCAGTTGCTGGGCGCCCAAAGGTGCCAAACCCAATGCGAACAGCATGCCGCGGCGAGTCAACTTCAGCGACGAGGAAGTCATGTTCCTATTATGGCGCGCGCCGTCGCTAGCCGCTATCCCGTTGAAACACGAGATAGGTAGCTGCCGGCCCGCAGGCTAGCCGCGCAGGTCCTGGAAAGCCTCTTCGATTTCCATCTTCGCCGCGGGCGTTGGGCAAACCAGCGGCAGGCGCGGCGGCCCGCCATAGTAACCTGCCAGATCCATCGCGTACTTCAAGCCCGGGATTCCGTACTTGGAAGTTACTAACGCCGCGGCGCGTCCGATGCGGTTCTGCCAATCCAGCGCGGCTTCTGGCTCGCGCGTGCGGTGCGCTTCCCAGATGGAGATGGTCGCGTAAGGAGCCGCATTGGCGAAGGCCAGCACCCCGCCCACGCATCCCACGGCGAGCGCGGGCGCCAGCGTCGGAGCCGATCCGGTCAGCACCTGGAACCCCTTCTTGGTCTCGCGAATCATCTGCATTAGCTTTTCGAGATTCCCGGAGCTTTCCTTGATCCCGATGATGTTGGGATGATGCGAAAGCTCGGCCACCGCGGCGGCTGGAAGGTCGAGGCCCGTGGATTGCGGAAGGTTGTAAAGGATCACGGGAATTTTCGACTGATCGGCCACGGCGCGGAAGTACAGCATCTGCGCCGCGGCGTTGTTAAGCAGATTCTTGTAGTAATGCGGCGTGAGCACGAGCGCGGCTTTGTAACCGATTTCGGCCGCGCGGTTTGAAAGCGCCACGGTCTCGCGCACGCTCTCCATGCCGGTGCCCGCGATCAGCAGTTTCTCGGGCGAGGCGTACTGCGCCACCCACTCCCAAAGCTGGACCTTCTCGTCGGTGCTGAGCAGGACGGTCTCGCTGGTGGATCCGCACACCACGTAGCCTGTCAGGCCCGTGAGATTCCATTTCTCGACGTTGTATTGGACCTTAACTTTCCAGAGTTCGCCTTCGTGATTAAAAGGCGTTGCGATGGGAGGAAAAATTCCGTGCAGCTTCATGGAGGGAGGTTTGAGGGGCGGTATTGAACCGCCCCTGCAAAACTATGCAGCTTTGGCTACGAACGTGATGACCAGCGTATACAGCGCCAGGGATTCGATCAGCACCAATCCCAAAATGAGTGCGAAGCGGATGGCCGCCTGCGCGCCCGGGTTGCGTGCCATGGCCTCAGCGGCGGAAGCCGTGGCTCTTCCTTGTCCCAAGCCGCAGAGTCCGGACGCGAGGCCCATGGCGATGTAGGCCGCGGGCAGATTCAAACTGGCGCTTCCACCGCCGCCGGTGGTCTGCGCGAAGATGGGGCAGGCCAGCAGCAGAACGGCCGCCAGCAGAAAAAACATTTTACGTGTCATGTGTGTCTCCTTCAGTAGAAATAGTTCCGAGGAGGTGGTTCCCAATCCGCCCTGGGGGACGGCGGGCTCACGCTCGAAACGATAATGCCGGTATTAATGCTCGTGCGCCACTGCTCCCCCGACGTAGATCATGGCGAGCAGCATAAAAATAAACGCCTGTAAGAATGCGACAAAAACGTGCAGGCCCATGAAGACGGCTGGAATCGACAGATAAGTGAGCGACAAAAATGTCATCGTTACTTTCTCGCCGGCAAACATGTTCGCAAAGAGACGAATCGTGAGCGATAACGGCCGCGCCAGATGGCTGATCAGTTCAATGGGAATCATGATCGGCGCCAGCCACCAGACCGGACCCGCGAAGTGCATCAGATACTTGCCCGGACCCAGAGCCCGGAAGCCCATGAAATGGTAGTACAGGAACACGCAAACCGCGAGCGCGCAGGGCACCGCCGGGCGTCATGGTGGGCGATTCGAATCCCGGAATGATACCGATCAGATTCATGAAGAGAATAAAGATAAACAGTGTTCCGAAGAAAGGAACATATTGCTTGTAGCCGTGCTCGACGGCGTCATGCGCCTGGCCCGCTATGAACTGGTAAATCGCCTCGAAGGTCAGTTGCAGCTTGCCTGGCCGGTCGGCCGACAACCGCGACTTCAGATAGGCGAACAGCACCATGATGATCAGCACCACCAGGATCTCCATGGCGAGCCAGTTGGGCCAGGGATGTGTGGGATCGCCAGCCGGCCGTCCCATGGCGCTGCGCATGGCGTTCGCCGGAGCCGCTAGAAAATCGTTGAACAGCTTAGTGGGCCAGAGATCTAGTTCACGCTCTTGCATAGATGAGTTCGTAAATTATTTCGAGGATGACAGCCGCGGCGGAGACCAGCAGACCCGTAACCGCTGCCGCGACATTGAGTCCTAGAAGCTTGATTATAGCAATTGCCGCGGCGGCCAGCAGCAGGATGCGGAAGATGAAACGCCACGATCCTTTCTGCTGCGCGCCGGGCGAAAGAGCCAGCACCAGGTGCTGCCAGCCCCAGAAACTGGCGTAGGAAAGTAGCGCGCCGATGAGGAACGCAAGACCCATCCGGAATCCCCTGAGGGAGACCAGCGCCCCCGCGCCGATGGTTCCCAGCGCCAGGATCATCACACCCACGCGGCGCAGCGCTCGCGTGTAAAACTCCGGGTCAGTTGCCGCCATCGTCTTTATTCAGCTCGCGAATCAGCTCGATCATGCCGGAGGCCAGGCCCAGGAACAGGAAGATGATTTTCAGGAAGCCGGTTCCGAACAGCTTGTCGAGGAAATATCCGATCACGAAGCCGACCAGGACCGCGACCGGAACTAGGAAGGCCACGCTGTAGTACTTGCCGAACTGCTGCATCAGGTCATTTTTCGGCATGCAGGGCCCTCTTGCGCTCCAGGATTGTGGCCGCCTGTTCGGCGGTTTCTCTTATGAGGAAGCCCATCTTCGGATGCGTGGGCGTGATGTCGGCGTTTAGTCCGAACTCTTCTAGCGCTTCGGTCGTAGTCGGGCCGATCGATGCGATCGCCATGCGCTTAAGCGCGGCGAGTAGAGGCTCGTGCAGACCAGCCTCGGCCGCGACTCGGAAGAGGTGGTTGATTTGAATCGAGGTGGTGAAGATGGCCACGTCCGTCTCCCCGGCCACCATTCGCCGGATTGCCTCAAGTAACGGCCGAATGTCTTCCGGAAGATCCCACTGATAGACGCGGACGGGAGTAATTTCAGCGCCAAGTTCGCGCAAACCCGCCAGCAGTTCCGAATTCGACTTGCCGTACTCCTGCACTGCGATGCGCCGTTCGCCTCGTCCCGCGATGGCCGCCAGCACTTCGCGCCAGGTGTTCGGCTCCGGCACGTTGACGCTGACGGGAACCTTCATCTCGCGCAGCGCCGCGGCAGGTTTGGGGCCGCGCGCAACGATCGTGATTTTTCGCAACGCCTCGGCGAACGCGCCGGCTGCAAAGCGCGATGCCAGCGCCTTGTCGAGCGCCCGCGCCCCGACGCCAGTCAGAAAAATCATCAAGTCGAACTCGCCGCGAAACAGCCGCTCGGCGAAGGCCACCGCTTCTGGATTGTCTTCGATAGCCGTCTCGCGCATGGAGGGCGCGACGAACGGATCGCCGCGCTGCCGCCGGATCAGCTCCGCAATTTCATTCGCGCGCCGGCTCTCGAAAGACAGGACGCGCAGACCATCGAAAGGCATCTATCTCAGGTTAGCAACCGGACCGGCTTTCTGAGGGCTGTAAGTGCTACAACGGAACAAAGGCGAACCATCCTATGATGCACCTCGCGAATGACGTGAAGCATTCCATTCGGATGTTCCGAAAAAATCCGGCCTTCAGCGTCACTGCCGTCGCCGTTCTCGCGCTTGGTATTGGGGCGACTACCGCGATTTTCTCCGTGGTCAATACCGTGCTCCTGAAGCCGCTCCCTGTCCCAGATGCGGATCGTTTCGTTGCGCTCGGCGTGAACGGCGTGAAGAACCCGGAGACAGGCAGCGTCGGATTCGACTGGTCGGCTTCTCCCGCAAAATTCATGTATTGGCGTGCTCAGTTGAGCGTGTTCCAGGATATCTCGCTGTTCTTGCCGCGCTTTGTGAACTACACGGCGCAGGGCACGGCCGAGCAGTGGCGCGCCATGCAAGTTACGGCGGATTCGTTCCGCTGCTGGGGAATAGCGACATCGCTGGGGCGAACGTTCACCTCCGCCGAAGACCTGCCCAACGGCCCTCGCGTCGCGGTGATCACCGAGGCTCTATGGACGCGCCGTTTCGCGCGCAGCCCAAACATCCTCGGCAACACCATTCTGATCAGCGGCGATTCGTACACCGTAATCGGAGTCGTAGCCAACAGCTCGGCGCTGGACGAATTCAGCCCGCCGCCTGCGGTGTATCTGCCATTCCAGTTGGATCCCAACACTCGCGATGAAGGCACTTATCTCGCCGCCGTCGCACACCTAAGGCCCGGCATCACGCTGGAGCAGGCCAACGCGCGGCTGCGGGCGTCCACCCGCGAGTACCGGTCTAAGTTCCCCAAGGACCTTGCACCGCGTGAAACTTTCGGTGTCGAGACATTCCGTCAGGCCCATTTGGGCGACATCCGTCCGTTGCTCCTGATTCTTGTGGTAGCGGTGGCTTTGGTCCTGATGATTGCCTGCGCGAATGTAGCGAATTTGCTGCTGGCACGATTGACAAGCCGGCGGCACGAAATTGCCATCCGCGCAGCTCTCGGCGCGGGGCGTCGCAACATGATCCGCCAATTACTGGTCGAGAGCCTCCTGCTATCCCTGGCCGGAGGCGCATTGGGGCTTTGGCTGGGCCACGCTGCGATTCGTGCACTGCTGGCCGTCAACTCCGCCGACCTGCCGTTCGTTGGCGAAAACGGAACGGCTGTGGCGATGGATTGGCGCGTCCTCGGGTTCGCGCTGCTCGTTTCTCTTGCAACCGCTGTAACGTTCGGCCTGTTTCCCGCGCTGCAAGGTTCGCGCGCGGATATCAATTCCTTGCTCAAGGACAGCTCCGGCAGATCCGCTACCGGGCTGCGCGAAAGCAAGGCGCGCGCCGCTCTGGTCGTTAGCGAGATGAGCCTGGCCCTGATCCTTCTAGTGGGCTCGGTTCTGCTGATCCGTACTTTCCAGGCGCTGTACACAATCGATCGCGGCTTCGACACGAAAAATCTTCTGACACTGCGCATGTCGCTCGCGGGGCCGAAATATTCTAAATCGAACGCTATTGCCGAGACGATTCGTAACGGCTTGGATGGGATTCGCTCCTTGCCCGGTGTGACCGCGGCCACGGCTACGTGCTGCCTTCCTTTGGAAGACGGAACCTATGACTTTAACTTCAATATCGTCGGGCGCCCGCGCACAGACAATCGCGAAGTGGGATGGACCACGGTCTCGCCCGGCTTCTTTGAGATATTCAAGATTCCGTTGAAACGCGGGCGCACGTTCTCGGCACGCGATGACGGTAAGTCGCCGCCAGTTGTGGTGATCAACGAAAGTATGGCGAAACGCTATTGGAAGGACCGCGATCCATTGCAAGACCGTATTTTGATCGGTAAGGACTGGGAATACTTCAAGGATGAACCAGCGCGGCAGATTGTGGGGGTCGTTGGCGACGTGCGCGACGAGGCATTGAATTCTGCTCCCCGGCCCGTTCTCTACGTGCCGCAGGCACAGCTTGCGGATGCCGCCAACGCGCTATTTGGACGCCTGTCGCCCATGGCATGGGTGGTGCGAACGCAATCCGAATCTCTCGGGCTGCTACCGGCGATTCGCGGGCAGCTTCGACAAGCGACCGGCGGGCCGGTGTCCGAAGGCCGCTCCATGAACAACATCGTCTCCGTCTCAATGCGACGCCAGCGCTTCAACATGCTTCTGATGACCATATTCGGATGCTCCGCCGTCTTGCTCGCGGCGATCGGGATCTATGGACTCATGGCCTGCACGGTGGAGCAGCGCACGCAAGAGATCGGCATCCGCATGGCCTTGGGAGCGGACTCGCGCAAGGTCAGGAATATGGTGGTTCGTCAGGGAATGGGTTTGGCAATGGGCGGGCTGATTGCCGGAGTCGCCGCAGCCTGGGCTCTGTCGCGATACCTCGAAAGCCTCCTGTTCGGAGTGAAGGCCCGCGATCCGATTGTTTTTCTTGCCGCGGCCGGAATGCTGGCGGTTGTAGCGTTGCTTGCCGTCTGGCTACCGGCCACCCGCGCCAGCCGTCTCAATCCCGTAGATTCGCTGCGGCATCACTGACTGTGCCATACTGCCGGTAGGTGAAGCTGCGGTTCAGAATCTGGCTCGTGGCTGGTCTGCTGCTGGCGGCTGTCAATTTTTGCGGCCCGGCTGCCCGTGCAGTATCGTTGCGCGCCGAAACCTGCTTCACCTGGATCGACAGCTCGCGGTGCGACCAATCTGAAATTTCCGAGCCGCTCCAGCGCGACGCGCAGGCTCCATGCCGGCGCCCGCTCAGGATCGCAACGGACGATCCTTCCCACACCAGCCTCTCGCTCGATCGAGCTCTCTTTCAACGCCCGCCACCTTCACTCCCTCGTTTCTGACCAGAAGAATTCTTGTCGAGAAGGAGGTTTTGTGAGCAGATTCTTAGAGTCCGTTCTTGCGCCCTCGCGCCGCGACCACGCGCACATTCAGAGGGTCAACGCGCTGCGCGCCGAATTTTCCCGTTTAACCGATGCCGAATTGCGGGCCACCGCCACGACCAACGAGTTGCTCCCGCTGCTGGCCGCCACCGGGGTGATCGCTTCGCGCGTGCTGGGCCAGAACATGTTCGACGTCCAGCTCCGCGGCGCGCTCGCATTAACGCGCGGAAGCATCGCCGAAATGCAAACCGGCGAGGGTAAGACGCTGGCGGCCGTGCCCGCCGTGGCCTGGTATGCGCGCCAGGCGGGCGCCGTCCACGTCATGACCGCCAACGATTATCTGGCGCGCCGCGACGCTCAATGGATGGGAGAAATCTACCGCTTTCTCGGCCTCTCAGTGGGCTATCTGCAGCAGGGTATGACCCCGGCCGAGCGCCGCGTCGCCTATGCGTGCGACGTGATGTACGCCACACCCAACGAAATCGGTTTTGATTTTCTGCGCGACCGTCTGGCGCTGCATCTCGACCAACAGGTCCAGCGCCCCTTCGCCGCCGCGGTAATCGACGAGGCTGATTCCATCCTGATCGACGAGGCGCGCATCCCCCTCGTCATCGCGGGCGGTGACGACTCCGACGACAGCGCCCTGCCCTACGCCGCCGACCAAGTGGTCCGTAGTTTTCGCGTCCCTCTGCATTGCACCGTGGATGCCGGCGCGCACAATGTCGCGCTTACGGACCTGGGGATTCTGGCGGTGGAGAACGCCTTCGGCTGCGGCAATCTGTTCGAGGAGCGCAATCTCTCGCTGCTGACCGCGGTGCAGGATTCGCTCCACGCCCACACCCTGCTGCGCCGCGACGTCGATTATGTCGTCAAGAACGGCGTGGTGGAAATGGTGGACGAGTTCAAGGGCCGGATCGCCCTCGACCGCCGCTGGCCCGCCGGGCTACACACCGCCATCGAGATCAAGGAGCGCGTGGCCGCCAAGCGGCAAGGCCGGATTCTAGGCTCCGTCACCCTGCAACACCTGATCGCCCTGTATTCACAAGTCTGCGGCATGACCGGTACCGCCGCCAGCCAGGCGCTCGAGTTCGAGAAGATTTACGGCATGCCGGTGGAGGTGATTCCAACCAATCGCCCGGTGATCCGCGTCGATCACCCCGACGAACTCTTCCGAAGCCGACACGAAAAAGAACGGGCGGTTCTGGATGAGATTCGACGCGTGCACGCTTCCGGCCGGCCCGTTCTGGTAGGCAGCGGAAGCGTCGAAGAATCGGAGCGGCTGAGCCGGATGCTCTCCGGAATCCCCCACCAGGTTTTGAACGCGCGCCAGGACGAACGCGAGGCGACCATCATCGCGCAAGCCGGGGAACGAGGCGCCGTCACCATTTCCACCAACATGGCCGGCCGCGGCACCGATATCCGCTTGGGCGCCGGCGTTGCCGAACTGGGCGGCCTGCACGTGATCGGGACGCAGAAGCACGAAAGCCGCCGCATCGACAACCAGCTTCGAGGCCGCGCCGGACGCCAGGGCGATCCCGGTTCCTCGCGCTTCTTTGTCTCGCTCGAAGACGACCTCATGGTGAAATACGCTGACTTGAATCCTGACTTGGGCAAAGATCCCGACTCGGTGCAGCGGCTGGTGGAGGGCCACAACCTGGACGCGCGGATTTTTCTCCAGAAATACGAGCTGCCCATTGAGGGTCAGCGCCATCACATCCACTCGCACCGCCAGAAAATCCTGGACGGCACCGAGCCGTGCGCTTCCGAGCTCGAGCGGCTGATCAGCCTGCGCACCATCGACGATCTGTGGTCGGACTATCTCGCCCGCGTGGCCGAATTGCGCTCTGGCTTACCGTGGATTGACTTAGGCTTGGGCGGCGCGCCGTTCTTGACGCTGGACCGCCGGGACGCGCACTACGAGTTCGCGCAGAAAATCCACCAGTGGTTCTCAGAGCTCGAAAGCGAGCTGCCCGTTGAAATGGCCCGGCGCGTAGCGGAAGCCGAAGCTGGTGGCGCCGATCCAGCCGAGCGCGGCGCAGTGTGGACGTACCTCACCACGGATCAGCCCTTCGGCTCGTTCAGCGAACGAGTGATCCGCGGTTTGCGACGGAAGTTCCGAAGATGAAGTCGCGACTACTTCTTCACCAGCAGCGCGAGCGTGCCGCCCTTGGCCGGGT
This sequence comes from Terriglobia bacterium, assembly GCA_963768095.1. Lineage (GTDB taxonomy): Bacteria > Acidobacteriota > Terriglobia > Bryobacterales > Bryobacteraceae > Palsa-89. The sequence goes on from CAVYGT010000002.1 coordinate 1,341,993, forward strand.
AAATATCGATCTTCGCGCCGGCCGGCAGCATGACCGGCTTTTCGAAATAATACGCGCGGTCGAATTTCGGCTTGTAGTCGTAGATCCAGATCAGCGGCTTGATGCTGCCATCCGGCTCCTGGATCACAGCTTGAATCGAAGCGCCTTCCGCCATCGTGCCGGGGCGCGCGCCGATCAACGTCACCGGCTCCTTCAGCGTGAGCGAGCCATCGGCAACCAGCTGGGGTCCGGCTTTGTCGAGCGCGCCGGAACCAGCGGCCTTGGCCGTCACGTTCGGAGCCGCTGCGGGAGCCTTGAACTCAGGCATCTTGGGCAGCAGTTTGGGATCGTCGCCCTCGGGAGACCCTCCCTCCACCCAATCGGCGATCAAGTGTATCTCCTCTTGGGTGAGCGCGTTCTCTTCCTTCACGGGCCCGAAGCCTTTCACCGCGGCAAACGGAGGCATGCGGCGCTCCAGCACCTCCTCCTTGATAGCCTTGGCCCAAGGCCGAGCCGCCTGATAATCCATCAGAGAAAACGCCTGGCCGCCTTCGTGATGGCACGATGCGCACCGGTCATATATGATGCGCGAAATTTCCCGATTCCAAATGAGCTGCGTGGTAATCGGATCGTGCGCCAGCGCGACGCTCGCGCCGCCCGAAGCCAAGGCGAAAATTACAGCAAATCTTGCAAAATCTATTTTCATTAGTTACCGCTCGTTGCGCCCCCAGTTTTTTTCGGCGTGAAGAATTCCTGCACGCTCATGTCAGCCGGAATGACGACATCGTAGAAACCGATCATCATTTCTTCCCAGCTCTGCTCGCCGAATCGCACCGTCGCCGTCGGATCCGGATTCTTGGGATTGTTCGGCGAATTATCGAACCATGCCGTGCACACGATCTGTGTCCCAGGCGGAATGGTCAGCGGCTTCGAGAGTTGATAGTCGAGCTGCCAGAAGAAGTCGTAGTTCGGGACTCGCAGCAGAACTTCTGACCGGCCATCGGGATAGATCACCGTGTACTCGAACGACTTCCCGCGCAAATGCATATGCGGGAAAAAGTTCAAAATCGTGCCCCCGTTCGGAAACGTGTTCTTGGCTTCTATTTTGTAATTCGGATCGCCGGGAGGGATCTTGAATCCGAGATTATAGCCGCCGATGGTCAATGCACGCTCCGTCGGTTTCTCCTTGGCGAACACCAAACCCACCTGGGTATGGTCTTCGGTCTCCTTCCCGTTGGTGGTGTAGTGGATCTGCAACACCAGGTCGGAGCCCGCTTTAATCATCTTACCCAAACCGGGCCGCCACTTCTCGGGCACCTTGCCGGGCGTGTAGATCATGAGGATGTCGTTGCCGCCGCCTGAGATGTTTTGAAAATTGCCGCCTTCGGGAACGAAAGGCACGTTGGTCTTAGCTTCGCGCAGCCACTTGGATTGCGGATCGCGAATGAAGATCACCACGTGGTGGACCACCATGCGGTCGCTGGGCCGCGCTTCGGCCATCTGCACCCATTTATCCTCGGTGAATTTCGTGGGAAGCACGACATACTGATAAGGCACATCGCCCTTGGCCGGCAGATGAAACGGCTCCGACATCTCGAGCACGACGTCGGGTTTCGGAATGTTCCAGCCATCCACGAACGCCAGCGCCTTGGGAGCGTCTCGCATGTCGCCTTCTTTGGCGCCAGTATCCACCCAGGCCACCAGCGTGGCGAGTTCATCCTGGCTCAACGAGCGGTCATTCACAAAATGGCCGTACTTCGGATCGGCGAACCAAGGCGGCATCTTCTTGGTGAGAACGTCGCCGCGGATAGCCTTGGCCCAGGGGCGCGCGTCCTTATAAGAGAGCAGGGAGAATGGCGCGATCTCGCCCGGCCGATGACATTCCTGGCAGTGCTTCTGCAGGATGGGTTCGACGTCCTTGTGGAACGTGACCTCGGAAGGTGCGGCAATGAGCGCCGCAGCTACCGGGAATAGAATCGCGAATCGTGCCAGGGTCTTCATGATGACTCCTCTAACCTCAAAATCGAAACAGCAAAAACAAAATCGCGCCGGCAACGCTTCAGGTCGCCAGCGCGATTGTTTATTCCAAACTAAAACAGCTCGACCGCTGGGCGGCTCTCTTAGAAGCCCCCTCCGCTAGTAGACTGCGCCGGCGCCTTCTTAGGCATCATCAGATCCATGGCGCTGACGTTCATCGGAACCGACACATCGAAGAACCCGAACATCATTTCTTCCCAGGTTTGTTCGCCGTAGTGAACTTCCTTGGTCGGATCGGGGTTGAAGCGGTTGTTCGGCGAATTGTCGTAGTGCGCCACGCAATCGATCACCGTGCCCTTGGGCAGAACCTTGGGCTTGGCGAGTTCATAAGTGAGCTGCCAGTTGAAGTCATAGTGCGGCACATCCAGCAGCGTTTCGGTCTCGCCGCTCGGATAGGTAACGCGATAGATGAAATCCTTACCGCGGAAATGCATATGCGGCAGCAAATTAACCAGCGTGGCGTCTTCCTGCAACGTCATCCTGGCTTTCACCTCGTAGTTGGGATCGCCTGGAGGGATTGCGAAATTCGCGGTCGTGACGGCCAGGGACAGCACGCGCTTGGTAACCGGCCCCTTGGCGAATATCAGTCCGAGCTTTGACACGTCCGTGCCCGGGGTACCGTTGGCGGTATAGTGAACCTGGAAAATGATGTCCGAACCGGCCGGGATCAACTTGGCCTCTCCGGGCACCATAATGTCAGGCATGGTTCCGGGCGCGTAGCCGGCTACGTTGTCGCCAAACGAGATGGCCTGTTGCCCGCGGCCTTGGCCCTGCGCCCGTGGATTTTTTTGCGCATTTTCCCTGGCCTGCTGCTCGGCCTCACGCGCATCGAACGGGATTCCCGGCTGCAGATTTCTGAGCCAAGGATTGCCAGGCTCGCGAATGAAGGTCAGGATGTGGTGCACCAGCGCCGGGTTGCCGGGCCGCGCTTCCGCCATCTGGACATATTTGTCTTCCGTGAAGCCGGTGGGAACAACGATGTACTGATAGTCAATCGTCCCCGACGCCGGTACGCTGAACGGCTTCGTCATGCTGAGGACCACGTCGGGCTTGCCGATGCGCCAGCCTTCCACCCAGTCGATCGTCTTCGGCGCATCCTTCTCATTTCCGGCCGGTGCGCCTGCGTCCACCCAGTTGACTAGGGTGTCGATGTCGGCCGAGGCCATGCTGCGATCGTTGGAGAATTTCCCATAAGTGCTCATCGGCGAACCATGGCGGCATCTTCTTGGTCACCACGGCCTGTTTGATGGACTTGGCCCACGGACGCGCCTGGTCGTAAGTTAGAAGCGCCATCGGAGCGGCCTCGCCAGGCCGATGGCAGGTCTGGCAATTCTTCTGTAAGACCGGCAACACATCCCTATAGAAAGTGACTTGGGTGGTAGCCGCCGACGCTAGGGCGACCGAAAAGACTGACAAACAAAGCAAGCGCATGAACAGCCTCCCGACTGGAACTGGTGTCTCGAACTCTTTCCATGATACGTGATACCGCCTCGATTTGGTCCTTAGAAAACGTTCCAGCAGGCAAAAAAACGGTTGTTCGTAGGTTGTTTTGTTAGTTCTGGCGGCTTGCCGGAAGTAGTTCTACTTCTTCCAGCCGCCGCGCGAGTCCTCGGTCAAGCCATGCCGGGGCTGGATTGCTCGACCCTAAGTCCAATTGCAAGCGTAACTTCGACGTCACCGGACGGTTTTTAGGCCGGCCGTTAATTTTTCGATTGCATGTTGAGACAATTGCGTTATCATAGACACTTCAGAAATTAGGATTTTCTCTTTTATGCCTACGCCCGCGCCCCTCCCACCCTCGAACTGCGCCCCCGCGCTTGGCCTTGACCACTTCCGCAAACTCGCCGGTGTTACGCTGGACCAAATCGCCGCCAACACCAAGATCAGCGTGCGTTTTCTCCGCGCGATCGAAGCCGGCGAATACGAGCAGCTACCGGGTGGGATCTTCACCACCAGTTATCTGCGCCAATACGCCGCGGCCATCGGTTACGACGAATCGGCATTGCTGGAGCACTATCAGCGTAAGATGAACCCCCAGCCTGCCGCGCCGCCCCAGCGTCCGGACAATCGCACGCGGCTGGATCGCTGGTTCGGAATGACCGCGCAGGAATCACGCTGATTCCGCTGCCGTCGCTCACGCGATTTCTTGGAGGATCTCGTCTGGGACGCGGGCCTTCAACTGAGGATTCGCTTCCAGGATTCTGGCGATATCGAGCAGGTCCTTGCGTCGTTTGGTGGCTCGACGATTGGGATCGGAGGCCGCCCAAATTTTGCCTTGAAGTACATCCTCCAGCGCTGCAACGGGCAGCGGGAGACCAAGCACCTCCCGAACGGAAGCGCGGTTCACGAAATCAGAGTAGCGCGGATCAGTCTGTATCTGGATGCGCAGATTGGAGCCGGCAGCGGAGACGTTCAGGCTGTGAGCGAACTCTTCGACGACAAAGCTCTGTTCGACAAGCTTCCGGATTTGATCGATTTGGTCGACGGCCACGGCAAGGTCCAGGTCAAGACTGACGAGCGGTTCTACGTAGGCGTTAACGGCTTGGCCGCCGATGACGCAGAAATTAATTCTGCGTTCGCGGAGCAATTCCAACACTCTTTCCAGCAGGTCGGACGTATCCATGGTGACCGCCTTCCAGAAGGAGAGTGCTTTCATAACCGTGCCGCTCTCAGGTTAGCGCAGTACCAAAAGGCCACGCTGCTGCTCGGAAGGTGGCATGCCGGAGAATCCTGTCAGACCTTCTGCGGCACTGGTTTCTTTTGCACGTACTGCAGCCAATTATTCAATGACCGGACTCGCAGAGCGCACCCTAGCACCCACTGGTCCTGCGGGACGTCGGTTGGAAAGCGGCGCATATCCACATACGCGCTGAGCTGAGGCACGGGATCCAGTGGCGGGGCGCTGGAGCTAACCACGCGCTCCAGCATCGTTCCCCACCTGACCCCCTCCTTGGTGCGGCCCACTACAGACTTGGGCAGAACGCCACGCATGGCGCGACGCACCAGATACTTCTTCTTGCACCAGGGCAAAGGGGGAACGGCCAGGAAAAAACGAAGCATGCGCACGTCTAGATAAGGGTGCCGCACTTCAACTTGAGCCCCGCTCCAGGCCGCGTCGTGGCCGTCAAACATCCCCTGCCAGACTGGGTCCTGAAAAGATGCGTACGCCACTGGACGTATGGGATGCAGCGACTGCGCCCCCGGCGGCGTTAGCCATTTAGCCTCCCACCGATCGCGCAGGCCGTACTGCGATTCGAGCGTGGGATTCATCCAATCCGGGAACGCACCCGGGAGTAGTTGCATGGAGGGCCCGATCTGCCCTGGTTGAATCGCGGCCGATTTCGAGGCGCTCCGCCGCGCTCGCATGACAGTCGCATACAGACCGCCCAAAAGACGTGCGTATCGGCCCTGAGCCAGCAAATACGCAACATAATTTCGCCATTCGAATAAAAGGCCGTGGTCCGGGCCTTCGCCGTGAAAAAATACGCGGCTCAATTTAGAAGCTTGCCGGTAGAAGTTGCGAGTAGCCGCCAATTCCCAGGGCTGCACCGCCGGTTCCGGCGCGGGCAAAGGAGCAAGCTGCCAATCGCGATCGATGCTGGCGTCGCCCCAATTGAAAAACTGGATGGGTATGGCCAGCGCCTTGGCCGCGAATCCGGCGCACTGCTTTTCTAGCGGATCCGCCGGGTCGTCCTTGGTGAAAGCCCACAGACTCCGGCTTCCGCGAGAGTGCTCTCGCAGCACACCTGCCGCACCGGCTGCCATGCTGGTTGAGTCCAGCCCTCCGCTCATGAAAATTCCAGTCTGATTGGTTCGGAGACGGTCGCCGGCGCACTGTCGCAGTAATTCGTTAAAGCGCTCGACATAGTCTTCGGACCGGCGTAAGAACAGAGGCGGGTCAACGGGCATGGTCCAGTAGCGCCTGGATTGTTGGCCGTCGCGCGACCAAGTGGCCGTGTGCGCCGGTGGCAGACGCTGGATGTCGGCGAACATGCTGGTAGCCGGATCCTGGTTGCGCTGCAAGAGCAAGAAATCCACAACCGCCAGATCGTTCAACTGATCGGACACCGCCGGATGCTGACGGAGGCATTCCAGCGCGCTGCTGAAGATCACCAGCGAACCCTTATGGACGTAATAGAAGGGCTTGATGCCCAGTTGATCGCGAGCGCAAAACAGACATTTTCGCGGACCATCCCAGATCGCGAAGGCGAAGTCCCCCATCAGATGGTCGACGCAGCTCTCTCCCCAGGCGAGATAGGCGCGCAACAGGAGTTCGACATCGGGCGCAGCGCCGAGGCTGTGCCGCGATTGATTTCCCAGTTTGGCGATCAAGTCCGCGCGCGCGTCCAAACGGGCGTCGGCGACAATCCAGGTTGCCCCATCCAGACTGAAGGGCTGGTGCTCGGTTTCCGATTCTTCGGCGGTCTTGAAAAGCGTGTGCCCGAATCCAACCGGACCATCCACCCAGATTTGTTGCGCATCCGGGCCGCGAAAAGTCAGGAAGTCCGTCAAACCCTGCAGCGTGTTGCGCTCGACTGGACTCTGATCCAGGTGCAGAATGCCGACGATGCCACTCATTTTTTCACTTTACGAATTGGGGCGACCGGCCCGACGCCCAGGGATTGTAATCGTAGGCGAACCGGATCCGTTCGTCCATGGGCGGATGGTTATAGAACCACATTTTCACGAAGGAGGAGGGCGAAGGCTCTGTCAGATCGGCTTCAGCCAGAATCTTGAACGACTCCACGGCCACCTCGGAAGCATTCGGAACGATGCCGTGCACCACTTCCAGTCCGTACTGATCGGCCTGATGCTCCAAGTGCCGGTCAAAGGCATTTTGCGCAGGCATGGTCGCGAAGGTAAGGAGAAACAGGATCAAAAGCAACACCGGCAAGGAGGCCCAATCCTCTACACCAGCGCAGCCCCCACGCACCGCCGAAACGCCGCACCGCCCAGCGCGTGGCATGGAAGCACAGCCAAGCGACGAAAAACAGCAGAGCCATGGAAAACAGCATGTCCTGGACGGTGTGCCATAAAACGTAGTGGCCCAGCTCGTGTCCGAAAATCACCAGAATTTCGGGCGGCGTGAGACGCGCCACGGTCGTATCCCAGACCACCACACGCGCGGAGCTACCTATACCAGTCATCACCGCGTTCATGCCTTTGACTTTTCGACTGGCGTCCATCAGAAAAATTCGGTTCTCCGGGATGTGCTGTCCGGAGTGCGCGACCACGCGCTCGATCTGCTTCACCAAGTCGGGTTGAGAATCCGCGAGCGGCGTGTAGTGGTCAAACAACGGATCGATCAGCACGGGGCTCACGAAGGAGGAGAACGCGATGACCGGCAGCACCCCCAGCCAGCCGTAGAACCACCAATGCCGGGGACTGCGCCGGATGATCGTATACACCAGCCAGGCCACGAACACTCCGCCGGTCGCGACCAAAACGTCGCCTTTGGCCTCGTCCCACAACCACGAACCCCAGCCCTGAATCGACTGGCCAAAGTGGCGCTGCACCCAATGGCCCGCTACGTTGACGGGCAAGATCAGCACATCGAAGATCAGCACAAGCGCGGGTACGAAAAGGAGCGCCTGCGGGAAGCGATCACGCGCAACGGATTCAGCCCAATTGCGCAATCGCGGAGCAACTTCAAGATGCAGCAATAAAATCAGAACAGCAATCGTGCAGGCGAAATGAATGAAGTACAGTTCGTAGACCGCCTGGGCATAAGCGATGCCTTGCGCGGCGCGCTCCGCCGAGCCGCTGGGAGCCTGTTTAGAGGCAGCGACAGGTGCAGAGGCGGTCTGCCTCACCCCACCATCGGCGCCTGACGGCGTGGTTGCCGAGGACTGAGCCGCACATACCCAATGGCCCCAGAGCAGCAAGCTCAGCATGAAGATCAGACCATGACGCATCAGGCGCGCCCTGGGCGTCTGGCAAACGCCGGACAGCGGAGGCGATCCTGAGCCGAACCATTGAAAACGCAAAGCGAGCCGTCCCCACCCATGCTACGTCTTCCTTGTAAGAGCAACAAAATACTACAGATACTAGTAGTACTATCGTGATTTTAGTAATTGCACTTACTTCCTTCCTAGTATAAGATGGGCTGTTCGATTTTCAGAAGGTGCCACCTCGGACGATCCGGGAGCGTCTTCTAGCGCGCTGGAGGAGGAATCATGAAACGGAGAATTAGCCCTGTCGTTATTGCGCTGTGTACTGTGATACTCGGAGCAGGCGCGAGTTATGCCAAGAGCTTCAATGCAGTTGGACAGTTCGATCCGACGAAGGGCTTCAACGCACTGGGATTTACCGACGCGGTACCGGAGCTCCAGGGAGTCGGCGGGGTCGCCCTGCTCACGGTGCTGGGATCTGTGGGGTACGGCGCACGCAAGATCTACCAGAAGATCACGCGACGAGGCCGCGAGTAGCGGGAGGAGCAAACTATGAAACGGAGAATCAACCCGATCGTTATTGCGCTGTGCACTGTGATACTGGGAGCCGGCGCGACTTATGCCAGGGGCATCAATGCAATTGGACAGTTCGATAATAAGTACCCTTTCAACGCACTTGGATTTCAGGAAGCGGTACCGGAGCTCCAGGGAGTCGGCGGGGTCGCCCTGCTTACCGTGATAGGATCTGTTGCGTATGGCGCGCGAAGGATCTACCAGAAGATCGCTCGGCGAGGCCGAGAGTAGCCGGAGGATTGATCTATGAGACGGAGAATAGGCCCCATCGTGATTGCCCTCTGCACCCTGATACTGGGAGCGAGCGTTAGTTATGCCAAGGACTTCAATGCACTTGGCCAACAGGATAAGTACTTCAACGCGCTTGGATTTTTCGAAGGGGTCCCGGAACTCCAGGGCTTCGGAGGCGTCGCGCTGCTCACGGTGCTGGGAACTGTTGGCTACGGAGCACGAAAGATCTACCAGAAGATCGCTCGGCGAGATCGCGAGTAGCGTCCTCCGCGTAAGACAAAACAAAAGCCCCGGACTCGGTTCGCACCGGCCGGGGCTTTTTTGGTTTAATTGGGCAACGTCCTACTCTCCCACACACTCGCGCGTGCAGTACCATCGGGGCTGTGAGGCTTAACTTCCGTGTTCGGGATGGGAACGGGTGGGACCCTCACGCTACAATCACCCAAAAGTCATTGTTTGAGTCTTCGCCTCGCTGAGAGGCGCGGGCTCATCCAAACTCGTGTTTGCGCTGAATATTGATGGGCTACAAGTTTCGAATCGACTTAGTAAGTCGCTGTAAATACCTACAGTAAGAATTATGGTCAAGCCGAACGGGCTATTAGTAACGGTCAGCTCAACGTATTACTACGCTTACACATCCGTCCTATCAACGTCGTAGTCTTCGACGGCCCTTCTTAGGGAGTTACCCCTTGGGAGATCTCATCTCGAGGAAGGTTTCACGCTTATATGCCTTCAGCGTTTATCCTGACCCAACTTCGCTACCCAGCTATGCCACTGGCGTGACAACTGGATCACAAGAGGTTGGTTCATCCCGGTCCTCTCGTACTAAGGACAAGCCCTCTCAAATCTCCTGCGCCCACATCAGATAGGGACCGAACTGTCTCGCGACGTTCTGAACCCAGTTCACGTACCGCTTTAATAGGCGAACAGCCTAACCCTTGGGAGCTTCTACACCCCCGGGATGCGATGAACCGACATCGAGGTGCCAAACCGGAGCGTCGATGTGAACTCTTGACTCCGATCAGCCTGTTATCCCCGGCGTACCTTTTATCCGTTGAGCGATGGCCCTTCCATACAGAACCACCGGATCACTAAGTCCTGGTTTCCCACCTGCTTGACTTGTTGGTCTCGCAGTCAACCTGGTTTATGCCTTTGCACTCGACCGCTGATTTCCAAACAGCGTGAACCAAGCTTCGAGCGCCTCCGTTACAATTTAGGAGGCGACCGCCCCAGTCAAACTACCCGCCTACCAATGTCCTTCTCCCGGATAACGGGAGTAAGTTAGAATCACAGAATGCTCAGGGTGGTATCTCACTGTTGGCTCCTCCAAGCCCGAGAGCCTGGACTCAAAGCCTCCCACCTATTCTGCGCAGAGCACCCCATAATTCATTGATAGGGTATAGTAAAGGTGCACGGGGTCTTTCCGTCTTGATGCGGGCATCCGGCGTCTTCACCGGAACCACAAGTTCGCCGGGCAAATTGTCAAGACAGTCTTCAGATCGTTACGCGATTCGTGCAGGTCGGAACTTACCCGACAAGGAATTTCGCTACCTTAGGACCGTTATAGTTACGGCCGCCGTTCACTGGGGCTTCAGTTCAAAGCTTCGCCTTGCGGCTGACCTCTCCCTTTAACCTTCCAGCACCGGGCACGCGTCAGCCCCTATACGTCGTTTTCGACTTAGCAGAGACCTGTGTTTTTGTTAAACAGTCGCCTGAAGCTATTCACTGCGGCCCCTCTTGCGAGAGGCACTCCTTATCCCGAAGTTACGGAGCTATATTGCCTAGTTCCTGAACAATTCATCACCCGAGCGCCTGAGAATACTCTTCTCGTCCACATGTGTCTGTTTGTGGTACGGGCGCCTCGACTCTCCTTAGGGGATTTTCCTGGCAGACGAGCCGGCGGATTTGCCTATCCGGCCCTCGCTTGGCCCTGGATTGTAACCATTGCGCACCAGGACTTCTGCGCTGCGTCCCCCCTTCGGTCTTGATCGAATCAAGGCGGTCACGGAATATTAACCGTGTGTCCATCAGCTACGCCTTTCGGCCTCGCCTTAGGCCCCGACTAACCCTGAGCGGATTAACCTTTCTCAGGAAACCTTAGACTTGCGGCGACCAGGGTTCTCACCTGGTTTATCGCTACTTATGCTGGCAGAGTCACTTCCTAACCGTCGAACGCTCCTCTCGGTACGTCTTCAGTCCAGTTAAGAACGCTCTCCTACCACCCAGATGCTTGCGCATCGGATCCATAACTTCGGTATCATGCTTGAGCCCCGATGGATTGTCGGCACCGAGTTCCTCGACCAGTGAGCTATTACGCTTTCTTTAAAGGATGGCTGCTTCTAAGCCAACCTCCTGGCTGTCTGAGGCACTCGACTTCCTTTCCCACTTAGCATGAATTTTGGGACCTTAGTTGATGGTCTGGGCTCTTCCCCTTTTGACTATGAAGCTTAGCCCCCACAGTCTGACTCCCGCGGTACTCATTCGCGGCATTCGAAGTTTGGTTGAATTCGGTAACCTGGGAAGGCCCCTAGTTCATCCAGATCTCTACCACCGCGACGGACCCCGCGAGGCTAGCCCTAAAGCTATTTCGGAGAGAACGAGCTATCACGGAATTTGATTAGCCTTTCACCCCTACCCTCAGCTCATCCAAGCTGTTTTCAACCAACACTGGTTCGGACCTCCATTCGCTGTTACACGAATTTCATCCTGGCCAAGGGTAGATCATCCCGCTTCGCGTCTAATCCCAGCGACTGAACGCCCTATTCAGACTCGCTTTCGCTGCGGCTCGCTTTCGCTTAACCTTGCCACTGAGATTAACTAGCCAGCTCATTATTCAATAGGCACGATGTCAGGCCTTCCGCTTCACTTGCGATCCGCGGCATAGCCCTCCAACTGCTTGTAAGCATGCGGTTTCAGGTACTATTTCACTCCCCTAGCAGGGGTTCTTTTCACCTTTCCCTCACGGTACTAGTTCACTATCGGTCGCAAGTGAGTATTTAGCCTTACCGGATGGTCCCGGTAGATTCCCGCAGGGTTCCACGTGTCCCGCGGTACTTAGGAGCCACTCGAAGCTAGGATGGCATTTTCATATACGGGGCTGTCACCCTCTATGGCCGGCCTTTCCAGACCGTTCTATTAACGCTTCCCTATAACCTCTTTACACTAACTAACCACTGACCAGTTCCCCGATCAGCACTTAGTTAATGTTTGTGGTCCTGCAACCCCAGGCTCTCCTTTCGAATCGCCTGGTTTAGGCTGTTCCGATTTCGCTCGCCACTACTTTCGGAATCACGGTTGTTTTCTTTTCCTCCGGGTACTGAGATGGTTCACTTCCCCGGGTTAGCCTCGCACTCCTATGTATTCAGAATGCGATCACTGTTGTTCGCAACAGTTGGGTTTCCCCATTCGGACATCCCCGGATCACAGAATGCTTGCTTCTCCCCGAGGCTTATCGCAGCTGGCCACGTCCTTCATCGCCTACTTGCGCCAAGGCATCCACACGCATGCTCTTAGTAGCTTGACCATAATACTTACTCTAAGCATTTACGCCACTTACTAAGCGCTCCACACCGTATATTGGCTGCACGGCGTGAACAAAAAACTTGTGTTGCCCATCAATATTCAATTGTCAAAGATCAACCTGAAAAACTCAGGAATCAACCACTCTAAATTGAGCGGCTCATTTCTGCTTTCTTCTGTTATCGCCGGAGCGGATTCAAGGGTTGGTGGGCCTGGGTAGACTCGAACTACCGACCTCACCCTTATCAGGGGTGCGCTCTAGCCACCTGAGCTACAGGCCCGCGGCCACTGATATCCCGGCGCCACCGAAATTATTCCGGGACACCCAGGTTGCTGCGTTGGGCAGCTTCTCAGCCCAGAGCAGCTTCAGAAACTGGTGGAGCTGGTCGGGATCGAACCGGCGACCTCCTGAATGCAAATCAGGCGCTCTCCCAGCTGAGCTACAGCCCCATTCCTTGAAACGGCTCTGGCACTTTTGAAGCACCAGAGCCGATCTTGGAAAATTATCGAGGCCGATTGGACGCTGCCGTCCGGCGCAAGGCCAGTCCGGCAAGTAAGTCGCAGAACTCTAAGTGGAGATCCGGAACGGGATTTGGACTGGAAAGGCTGCCACTTACTGACCGCGAAGCGCCTTGCTTAATTGCTCGCGGCTCGGTTTTTCGCCGATTCAGTGACTCCAGCCACTTTCTCTCTTAGAAAGGAGGTGATCCAGCCGCAGGTTCTCCTACGGCTACCTTGTTACGACTTCACCCCAATCATGAGTCATACCTTGGGCCGCTGCCTCCCTTGCGGGTTAGCATGCAGACTTCTAGTACAACCCACTTTCGTGATGTGACGGGCGGTGTGTACAAGGCCCGGGAACGTATTCACGCTATCGTTCTGATATAGCATTACTAGCGATTCCAGCTTCACGCAGGCGAGTTGCAGCCTGCGATCCGAACTGAGGACGGTTTTTGGCGATTAGCTCCCCCTCGCGGGTTGGCTGCGCTTTGTACCGCCCATTGTAGCACGTGTGTGGCCCTGGACATAAAGGCCATGATGACTTGACCTCATCCCCACCTTCCTCCAGCTTATCGCTGGCGGTCTCCTGAGAGTTGCGCCTTGCGGCATGCCAACACAGGAAAAGGGTTGCGCTCGTTGCGGGACTTAACCCAACATCTCACGACACGAGCTGACGACAGCCATGCAGCACCTCGACTGGATCCCCTTGCGGAGTAACCATGTTTCCACGATCGTTAACCAGCCGTTCGAGCCCAGGTAAGGTTCTTCGCGTTGCGTCGAATTAAACCACATGCTCCACCGCTTGTGCGGGCCCCCGTCAATTCCTTTGAGTTTCAGCCTTGCGACCGTACTCCCCAGGCGGCATACTTAACGCGTTAGCTCCGGCACGAACCGACTGAACGGCTCACACCAAGTATGCATCGTTTAGGGCGTGGACTACCAGGGTATCTAATCCTGTTTGCTACCCACGCTTTCGTGTCTCAGCGTCAGTGATGGTCCAGAAAGCTGTCTACACCGCAGGTGTTCCTCCTGATATCTACGCATTTCACCGCTACACCAGGAATTCCGCCTTCCTCTCCCATACTCAAGCCCTCCAGTTTCCGGCGCACCCTCCCAGTTAAGCCAGGAGATTTCACACCGAACTTAGAGAACCGCCTACACACTCTTTACGCCCAGTAATTCCGAACAACGCTTGCTGCCTACGTATTACCGCGGCTGCTGGCACGTAGTTAGCCGCAGCTTCTTCTCCGGGTACCGTCATTATCGTTCCCGTCGAAAGAGCTTTACACCCCGAAGGGCTTCATCGCTCACGCGGCGTCGCTGCATCAGAGTTTCCTCCATTGTGCAAGATTCCCCACTGCTGCCTCCCGTAGGAGTCTGGCCCGTGTTTCAGTGCCAGTGTGGCCGTGTGCCCTCTCAGGCCGGCTACCGATCATTGCCTTGGTAGGCCATTACCCTACCAACTAGCTAATCGGCCGCGGACTCCTCTCTCAGCGCATTGCTGCTTTCCCTTTTCAGGCTTATGCGGTATTAGCCCCGGTTTCCCAGGGTTATTCCCCACTAAGAGGTAGATCATCCACGTGTTACTCACCCGTACGCCACTTTACTCATGGATTGCTCCACTTTCTCGTGCGACTTGCATGTGTTAAGCGCGCCGCCAGCGTTGATTCTGAGCCGGGATCAAACTCTCGTTTGATCTTGTGAGACTAACGACTCGACCTCAAACTACAAGGCCAAGCCACATCGTCCCGGTTTGACTCAAAGTTCTGACGAACATTACTTTTGCGTCCAACCAGATTGTCAAAGATCTGCGTAGCCCAACCGGGCGATCCTGATCCCTTGCGGAACCTGAAAGACCCCGTCGACTACCCGGCCTCGAAAGCCGTTTTGGCGCAAGCGATACTTACATTCGCAAATACCGCCCTACGCCAGAAATTCTAGGGAACTTTAAGAACAACCAGACAGGAGATGATGCCTACTGCTTCAGACTACCTGCCGTAAAGTGCCATCAACCAGCCTAGCAAAATCCGCCTGACTTGGCAAGCCAAAAAACCAAAAACTTATCCCCGGCCAGTTCCAACACAGGGGAGGTTTCGGTTGGGGGCAAGTTCACTCGGTCGTTATTCGCACCGACGAACTTTAAACAGAATAGCAACACGGCAGGCGTTTGGCAAGGGGCTCTTGTAATTTCTTGGACCGCCAGCCTTGCCCTCTTCATAACCAACAGAAACTAAAGTGCCTCTCGAACGAAAATCGATCTCAGTCGGGCCGCGTCCAGACCAGGATCAATCGCTCACGCAAGGTGTGGTCGCGCCCGGAAGACTCAATTGTGCTAGAAACCGTTCGAGTCAACACCGGTGACAGCGGGACTGAGCGCTACCGGCGGCGCCGCTGCAATTGCACCCGTCGCGAGCGCTGCCAGCGCAAATTCTCGCCTACAGCCCGCGGCACAAATGCCGATATCCAGAATGAGGGCTTTCATGTCTGCTGTCACCAAAGTTCTAGTTGCCGACGATCATGGCGTGGTCCGCAAAGGCCTGCGATTCCTTCTGCAAACCGACCCCTCCATTGAAGTGGTAGGCGAAGCCGCCGATGGCCGCGAAGCCGTCCGGCTCACCGAGGAGCTCCGCCCCGACGTCGTCGTCATGGATATCACCATGCCCCAGCTCAACGGCATCGATGCCGCCTCCCAAATCGTCAAGCGATCCCCGGAAGTCGGAATCATCATGCTCAGCATGCACTGCGACGAAACCTTCCTGGTCCGCGCTCTCGCAGCCGGCGCCCAGGGATACTTGCTAAAAGATTGCGCCGAAACGGATCTTTTGCAGGCCGTCCGCAGCGTGGCCTCGAAGAAACTGTTCTTCAGCCCCACCATCACTCATACCTTGCTCGAAGACTACATGCGGCAGATGCAGAGCGAAGGCCTGGAAGATTCCTACGATCTGCTGACCGACCGCGAAAAGGAAGTGCTCCAGTTGCTGGCCGAAGGGAAATCCAACAAGGAAGCCGCCACCCTGCTCAACGTCAGCCTGTACACCGTCGAAACCCACCGCAGCCGCCTCATGCAGAAACTAAATCTGCACAGCACCGCCGATATTGTTCTCTACGCGGTGCGCAAGCGCATCATTCAGTAGCTTCGCCCCCGGCGCGAGTACCGTCGCCCGCAGCCGCCAGCGGCAGCACCACCGCGATGCGCGTGCCTTCCCCCGGCGCCGAGTTGACCGATACCTGCCCGCACAGCTCCCGCACCCGCTCGGTGATCCCCAGCAGCCCCAGGCCGTACGCCACACCGTCTTCCTTCTTGAACCCGACGCCGTCGTCCTCAATCGCCACCGCCAGCTGGCCACCCGATTCTTGCAGTTGAACCCGTATGTTCTTGGCTTTGGCGTGCCGCGCGCAGTTGGTGAGCCCTTCTTGCACGATGCGGTATAAATAGGTCCGCTGCCGGTCCGACAGATGCTTCAGATCGCCGTCCACTTCCAGATGAATGGGGGTGTTGTAGCGGCGTGAAAATTCGCGCGTCTGCCATTCCAGCGCCGGCCCCAATCCCAGCAGATCCAGCATGGCCGGCCGCAGCCCCATCGCGATATCCCGCGTGGTCCGCAGCGTGCCTTCGGCCAGCTTCTTGGCCTGCTCCAGATGCGGCGCGATGTCGCCCGACGGCGTCGAATGCGCCCGCTCCAGATTCCCCAACTCCATCCGCAGCGCGGTCAGCAGTTGCCCGATCTCATCGTGCAGCTCGCGCGACAACGCCTTACGTTCCTGTTCCTGCGACGACACCAGTTGCTGCGATAACAAGCGCAGCCGCTCTTCGGCCTGTTCGGTGGCGCGCTGGTGCTCCGCTGTCTCGCGCTCCAATGCCGAAATGCGGAAAATGCTGGCCCCCGCAATCACCGATCCCAAAATCAGCGCCGTCAGAATGGTTTCCCAAATATCGTCCTGCAGATTCTCCACCGATTGATTCAGCGCTTTGCGGCGCGATTCGAAATTGTCTTCGTTTAATCTCTCCAATTCCTCGGTCACCGCAAAAATCGTCGTCCGTTGCGATCCCAGCGTGTCCAAAGGCAAGTCCGGCGGACCGCTCGGCCCGTTCCGGAATTCCACGTCCACCGCGTCCAAGTAAGTATGTAGCGCGTTCTCCAGGCGGTCGAACGCGGTGCCGCCCTGTTCGGACCGCAAAATCCGCAGCTGGTCCAGATTCACTTCCGTCCTGGCCCGCAACTCCCCCAACGATTGCAGGTAGCGCGCGGCCGCGGCGTGCGTTTCCAGCAGCCGGTCCCGCCGTAACACCGCCACCCGCGACACATCCGATCGAATCGCTTCCGCCAGCCGCTCGATATGCCGGTAGCTGTCTTCCACCGCCAATATCTGTTCGTGAATCCGGCGCGTCTCCTGAATGCTGGCCACCCCGGACAGCCCCAGAATCAGCAATAGGAAACCCAGCCCGAAAACCGAAACCGGCCAAATGCTTTGTTTAACCGTTTTCACCTTACTCCAGGTAGCAAAATCCTGATGCCCTCTTACCCTATCGTCGGTATTGTTCAATTTCCTTAACTGACTGAAAATGATCGCAGGTATTTAAAAACCACCCGCACCAGTGGCACCAACCGGGTGGCTTCTACGAGGAGGAGCTGTGTTAACCATTCAAGCCTTTACCGCATTGGTGCGGATTTGGAAGAACCGTCAAGGCCAGGACCTGATCGAGTACGCTCTCATGGCGGGCTTTGTCGCCGTGGCGGCAGGTGCTGCCATGCCGTCGGTCGCTTCCAGCATCAGCACTATTTTTAGTCAGATCAGCTCGGTGATGTCGCTCGCCGCGTCGCAGAGCTAGTCTGATTCAACCGCAGTTCCCTGCCTTGTGGAGTTCCACGGGGTATCGTGGAACTCATTTTTTCTCCGAACTTTCCGCCAAGGCTGCCCGTACCGCCTGGTATGGGCAGCTTTACTTCCGATCTGCATCATTCCATCCGTATCCTGGCTAAGAGCCCCGGTTTCACCACCGTCGCAGTCGCCGCTCTGGCCCTCGGCATCGGCGCCAACACCGCCATCTTCACGGTCATCAATAAGGTCCTGCTCGAGCCCCTTCCTTACCCGGAGTCCAACCGCATCATGCGGATCGCGCGCGCCTTCCCCACCGGCCATGGCAACTCCATCTCGGTCCCCAAGTTCATGGCCTGGAAGAAGAACAACCAGACTTTTTCAGCCCTCGCCATGTACGACTTTTCCGGCCCCGGCCTGAACCTCGGCCAAGGCGACCACCCCGAGCAAGTTAAAGCCATCCACGTCACCTCCGAATATTTCGCCGTGTTCGGCGTCACACCCGTCCGCGGACGCACCTTCCTCCCACAAGAGGACCTGCCCGGCGGCCCTAAAGCGGCCTTACTCGGTCACGATCTTTGGGTCACCCACTTCGGAAGCGACCCCTCCCTGATCGGAAAGCCAGTCGTGCTAGGCGGAACAACCTACACCGTCATAGGTGTTCTGCCTGCCGGCTTTCATTCCGATCCTCCCGCCGAAGTCTTCCTTCCGTTTCAAGCCGACCCCAACAGCACCAACCAAGGTCACATTTATCTCGTCGCCGGACGTCTCAAGCCCGGCGTATCCATCGAAGCCGCGCGGGCCAACATGAAGCGGGCAGGCGAAGAATTCCGCCAGGCCAATCCGAAGTGGATGGATAAAACCGAGAGCGTAGCCGTGATCCCCCTCGCCGACGACCTGGCGGGCGAAGTGCGCCTGCCTCTGCTGATCCTGGCCGGCGCAGTCGCGTTTGTGCTGCTCATCGCCTGCGCCAACGTCGCCAATCTATTGCTCGCCCGCGCCGCCGGACGCCAGAAAGAGATCGCCATTCGCACCGCCTTGGGCGCCGGACGCTGGCGCCTGTTCCGCCAGCTTCTGAGCGAAAGCGTGCTGCTGGCCTCGCTCAGCGGCTTGATCGGTTTCGCCCTCGGAGCCTGGGGAGTCCGCTTGCTGCTGGCTTTGAGCCCCGGCAATCTTCCACGCATTAACGATGAACAACACGTTGCCTCCGCCGTTACCGCCCTGGATTGGCGCGTGCTCGCCTTCGCGCTCGGCATTTCGCTCCTCACCGGCATTCTGTTCGGCGTGTTCCCGGCCATGCGGATCTCGCGCCTGGATGTAAACGCGGTGCTGAAAGAAGGCGGCGGACGCTCCGGCAGCGGCCTGCGCCACAATCGCACGCGCAATATCCTGGTAGTCGCCGAAATGGCCCTGGCCGTGATTCTGCTGGTCGGCGCCGCGCTGATGATTCGAACTTTCTCCAGCCTCCGCTCCGTCCAGCCCGGCTTCGACTCCCACAACGTCATCACCATGCAAACTTCCTTGACCAATGGCCGCTACGACAACACCGCGAAAGCCGCTCAGATGATTCGCCAGGTAACCGAACATGTCGAAGCGCTCCCCGGCGTGGAGGCGGCGGCAGCAACCATCATGCTGCCGGTGGAGGGCGGCGTCGACATGCCGTTCGTCATCGAAGGCCATCCGCCGTCCAATGGCAACACCTACAACGGCGATGAGCAGTGGCGCTTCGTGAGCCCGCACTATTTCACGGCCTTCCGCATTCCGCTGCTGCGCGGCCGCGCCTTCGACCAGCGCGACACGGGGAACTCCGAGCACGTGGTCATCATCAATCAGGCCATGGCCAAGAAATATTGGCCCCATGAGGACCCCCTCGGCCAGCGCATCGACATCGCTAAAGGACTGGGCGCCGACTTCGCCGAGCCGCCGCGCCAGATCGTGGGCGTAGTGGGCGATGCGCGTGAAACCGGCCTGAGCGACCGCAACCAGGGCGTCATGTACGTGCCCGAAGCACAAGTCACCGACCCCTTGACTCGATTGGCCAACAGCGTAATCCCCTTAAGCTGGGCCGTCCGCACCGCCGGAGATCCCGGCGCCCTGACCGCCGCCATCCGCCGCGAATTCCTAGCTGTGGACGCCCAGTTGTCCGTCTCCAAGGTCCGCGGCATGGAACAAGTCGTCTCAGAATCCACCGCGCGCCAGAATTTCAACATGCTCTTGCTCACCATCTTCGCCGCCCTGGCCTTGCTGCTGGCCGCCATTGGAATCTACGGCCTGATGTCCTACGCCGTCGAGCAGCGTTTACAAGAACTCGGCATCCGCATGGCGCTCGGTGCCGGCGGAGGCGACATGCTCAGGCTCGTGGTCGGACAAGGCATGCGGCTCACCATCATCGGCGCCGTTCTGGGACTGGCTGCGGCGTTCGGCCTGACGCGCCTGCTGGCCAGCCTCCTGTTCGGCGTCAAGACCACCGACCCATTCACCTACGCCGGGGTCGCGCTGGTTCTTTCTGCCGTCGCGCTGCTGGCGTGCGCCATCCCAGCCATCCGCGCTTCCAAGATCGACCCGGTCATCGCCCTGCGCTATGAGTGACGACACAATCAAAGCACTTGCGCTTGCCCGGCGAACCCTGCTCCGGTATCGTTGAGAATAGATGGGCTACACCGTAGTCATTGAACAAGAGCCCGACGGCGGGTACGTGGCCGTAGTTCCCGCGCTGCCGGGCTGCATATCGCAGGGCGATACTAAGGATGCCGTTGTAGCAAATATCCGGGAAGCCATCGAACTCTACATTGAAGACTGCATTGAGGCGGGTGATCCCGTGCCGATCGAGCAACTCCAGAAGCTACTGTAAAAACGAAGCGGCTCTAATCGGCTACTCCTCCTTCAGCGCGTGCACCGGATCCACACTCGCCGCCCGCCGCGCCGGCAAATAACTCGAAAGCACCGCCGCGGCCGCCAGCACCAGCGGCATCACGACGTAGGTCACAGGATCCAGCGGACTAATCCCGAAAAGCACCGACCTCATTAACTGCGTTAGCCCCACCGCCGCCGCCAGCCCGATCGCGACGCCCATCCCCGCCAATCCCAGACCGTAGCGCACAAACATCCGGCTCATCGCGCCCGGCTGCGCTCCCAGCGCCACGCGAATCCCAATCTCCCGCCGCCGCTGCGACACCGCGTACGAAATCACGCCGTAGATTCCAACAATCCCCAGCAGCAGAGCCATCGCCCCTGCAATCGCCAGCATGATCAGCGTAAAGGAAGCGCGCGCTAGCGATTGACCGACGACATCCCCCATGGTCCGTACCGACGCAAGCGGCAGGCTGGCATTCACCGACCACACCGCCTGGTGGACTTGGTTCAAAAAGCTCCCGCTCCCGGCGCGCCCGCTGCGCACAGCAAACGTCACGTCGCGCTCTACATCCATGCGCCCCCGGGCGTAGAGGCTCTCGCCGAACGAGGGCCAGTAAACTGTCGCCGGCGCGGGCTCCTGAACACCGTTTTGACGCACGTCCTCCACTACTCCGATCACTTCATGCCAGGGCGATCCCGGCAGACCGGTGGAAATGCGCTTCCCAACCGCAGCGAACGCCGAGCCAAACAGCTCGCGCGCAAGATTCTCGGAAATGATCGCGAACGACCTGCGACCGTACAAATCCGTCCAGGTGTAATCCCGCCCCGCGATCAACTTGCTCCCCGCGGTTCGAAACAACCCCGGCGAGACGCGTTGGAAAAAGCGCAGCGGAGGAATGTCCTTGCTAAGATCGGCCTGGCCCTCGCGAATGATAACGTCCCAGCCGGGAGGTATGCCTTCCATCGGCATCTCGCTAGCAAACCCAACCGAACTCACGCCCGGAATCGCGGCCAGCCGATCTGTAATGTCGTTCTGCATCCGTAGCACCCGTTCCGGCTCCTTGACCAGTGAATCCGGAATCGAAATCCGCAGTATCTGGATCTGCTCGGGATGCGTGAAGCCCGGCTGCACTCGAAGCAGCGCCTGGAACGTCCGAATCATCAACCCCGAGCTCACCAGCAACACCAGCGCCAGCGCCACCTGCGCCACCACCAGCACGTTGCGCGCGCGATGACGCTCCCGGCTCTGGCTAACGCTGCGTCCTCCGCCGCGCAACGCATCCGCAATGCCCGGCCCCGCGTATTTCAACGCCGGAATCAAACCGAATAAAATTCCCGAGAGCATCGAGACCGCCAAAGTGAAAACGAGCGCCCGCCCGTTCACCGCGATCTCGCTCAACCGCGGTAAATTCCCCGGACCAATGGCCACCAGCCAACGCAAACCCGCCTGGGCCAGCCCCACTCCCAGCGCGCCGCCGGCCAATGCGAGCGCCAAACTCTCTACCAGCAGCTCCCGGATGATCCGCCCGCGCCCCGCTCCCAGCGCGGCCCGAACAGCCAGCTCCTGCTGGCGCGCCTCCGCGCGCACCAACATCAGATTGGCCACGTTGGCGCACACCACCAGCATCACTATCCCGATGGTCCCCATCACAACCCACAGCACGCCGCCCACGCCGCCCACCACGTCCTGCTTCAGCGGACGAAGAGCTGGCGTGATGCGCCATTTCTCATAAACTTTCGGACTCACACCCGGCACCATCGGCCACGAGTTCATCCACACCGGAACCAGCCGCGCGATATCCGAGCTCGCTTGCTCGATGGTGACGCCCGGTTTCAATCGCGCCACGCATCGATACCCGAAGCCCGGCAAAATCGCCTCGCTGCGATCGAAAGCCAGCGGCAGAATCAGATCCGCTTCCGCATCCACGAACTGAAAACCCCGCGGCATCACGCCTACGATTTCGCGCGGGAGCGAGTCCACCACAATGTTGCGCCCAATCGCCGACCGATCGCCACCGAAGCGCCGCTGCCAATACCCATAGCCCAGCATCACCCTGGCCGCGCCCCGCGGCGCCTGATCGTCGCGTGACAGCCACCTGCCTAAGACCGGCGCAACGTCCAGCGCCTGGATCGCGCCATCGCTCACGTAAACCGACGGCACACGTTCCGGCTCAGCCAGCCCTGTAACCGTGCTCGCGCCCGCCTCCCACACACCCAACGCCTGGAACGTCCGGTTCTGCTCGGCATACGTGAAATACATCGAGGACGAAAGCCGCAGATCGCCCGAAACGCTTGCCAATCCCGGAGCCCCCGGCGCTTTGTGCCACACCGCTACCAGTCGCTCCGAGTCCGGGTAAGTCAGCGGCTTCAGCAACACGCTATTGACCACGCTGAAAACGGCCGTGTTCGCGCCAATCCCGATTCCGAGCGTCAGCAGCGCGACCACAGTGAATGTAGGATTCCGCCGCAGCATCCGCACCGCATGCCGCACGTCCCGCGCCAGCGAATCCAGCAGTGTCAGCGTGTTCATGGCGTAAATCTCCTCCCGCACGCGCGTCCTGTTGCCGAACTTCCGCCGCGCCGCCGCGCGCGCCTCACCCTCCGTCATCCCGCGCGCGATATTTTCATCCGTCTCGAGCTGGACGTAAGAATCGATCTCCGCCGTCCGTTCCCGGTCCCACTCCGCCCTCCGGAAAAACCGCCGCCAACTCATGGCTTGCCCGTTTCCGGCTTAAGAATCCGCCCAATGGCCCGAACCATTTGTTCCCAGCGCGCCGTCTGCGCCGTCAACTGTTTCCGCCCCTTGGGCGTCAGCCGGTAATAGCGCGCCTTGCGATTGTTCTCCGAAGTCCCCCAAAACGACGCGATCCAGCCGCGATCCTCCAGCCGGTGCAGCGCCGGATACAACGACCCGTGTTCAATCTGCAGCACGTCCTCGGATCGATGCTCGATCACATGTGCGATGGTATGCCCATGCGCCGGCCCAAGCATCAGTGACTGGAGCACCAGCATGTCCAGCGTCCCCTGGACCATCGCGTTCTGAAAAGGCGATTCGTTCTTTGCCATCGCCCTCCAGTATACTCCAGTAGAACGTCTACCGGAGCGATAGGCCCATGAATACCGGCGGACGATCCAACCGCGAAGCGAGTTCAGTAGTACATCTAGTGGTCTCGCGGCCGTGGCACGGGATTGTCCGCCTTGCCGCTTGCTGCGGGCGTTCCGATATGGTCTGCCAGTTGATCCCCGCTGAAGCTGTCCGTATGGCTCTCGTCGATCTCCGGCAGCATGGTCGCATTCCATTCGTTCCACTCCGCCACCAGCCGCTCGTAGACGCCCTTCTTCCGCTCCTTCAGATTGGCGCGCTCCATCGGATCCTCAACCACATTAAACAGAAAAGCGTTGTCAAGAATCTTCAGATATTTGTAATCGCCGTCCCGGGCCGCTCGCTGAGCGTTCGCTTTGTAGCGCCAGAACAACTTGCGCGTCACTATCGGAGCGCCTTGCTCCAGCATCGGGAGCAAGTTGATCCCATCCGATGGATACGCCCGATCCACCGACGCACCCGCGGCCTCGAGCAAAGTCGGCATCCAATCCATCGTGATCGCCACTTGCTCCGTTGTTCGCCCTTGCGGAATGCGCGCAGGCCACGAAAGATCGCCGGTATCCGCAGCCCGCCTTCCAGAAGTTCAGACTTGCGCCCCGTGAACGGCCACGTATCCGCGAATCGTTCCCCGCCGTTGTCGCTGGTGAAAACAACAATCGTGTTCTCGGCCAGTCCGTTCGCACGCAGCGCCTCCACCACCCGCCCAATCTGCAAATCCATCTCCTGAATCATTCGCCGATAGGTCGCCTGCGAGCCACCGTCGAAATCCCCCAAGCCCCCGCCCCGCCGCGCTCAGCCGCTTCGATTCCGCTTCATCGCCCGGCGCTTCCCAGGGCCAGTGAGGCGCGTTGAAATGCAAACTCAGCAGAAACGGCCGGCCCGACTTCGCATAACCATTCACCACCTCCACCGCGCGGCTGCCCAGCAGATCGGTCAGATACCCCATCTGATGCACCTGTACGTCGTCATCCCACAAATCGTCACCGCGGTTCGAGTGCGTGTAGTAGTCCAGCGCTCCGCCACGGAATCCGTAGAAATGGTCGTAGCCACTTTGAAGCGGCCCGAATTTCGGCAGTTGCCCCAAATGCCATTTCCCCACCAGCGTCGTCCCGTAGCCTGACTTCTTCAGCAACGACGGAAGCGTCGGATGCTCCGGCGGCAGACCCACATCACGCAGGACCAGCGGCTCCTCCAAACCAATCGCCAGCCGATATTGATACCGGCCCGTGATCAATGCCGTGCGCGTCGCAGAGCACACCGCGGAGTTAGCATAGGCCTGCAGAAACCGCACACCCGCCGCCGCCAGCCCATCGATATTCGGCGTGCTGAGGTCGGGCCGCCCGTAACAAGACACGTCGGCATACCCCAGATCGTCCGCCATAATGAACACAATATTCGGACGCGGCCCCGCCGTTTGACCCAATAAATTGTCCGACGCCATCGCCACCGCGCCGAGCGCAGTGTTGCGCAGCAGCGTTCTGCGCGTTACGCCAGAGGGAACCGGCATGCCGCGCCCCTTACTGCGCTCGCCCCCGCCCCGCCGGCAATGGACCCATCGTAACGATCTCGAGAGTCAGACCATCCGGCCCGCTGCCGTCAAAATGCATCTGATTCGCGAAATCCTTCACGATGCTCCCCGGCCCCAGCGAAACCGTGTTGTTCTTGTCAAATTTGGACCCGGTGCCGATCCGCATCGTCCCCGCCAACACCGTCAGAATTCGATCGTTGGGATGCATGTGCGGCTGGCTCCAATCGTCCGGACCGCGCTTGAGAAGCTGCACAATAAAACCAGGCTTCGCGGGATCGCCAAATAAAGTCGCGCTTTGATTGGCGCTCCCCGGCCGCCCCCTCCATTCAATCTGATCCGGCATTCTGAAATCTCTAGCCGCCCGGTCGATCTCCGGGGCATCGGCGCCGGAAAGCACCATCACGGCCCGCTTATTCGACTTCGCCGCGGGATCCGAAAGAATCACCAGCGCGAGAATTCCCACCAACGCCAGCGCCGGACGCCGAAAACTGGCCCGTGCGAGTTTGTTCATTGTCATGATCGCCTCCTTGAACTGGACCTATGTATCTTACTTCTTTCACAAGCAGCCCCAGGATATAATTGGCCTCAAATGACTCCCGCCGTGATCCTGGCTGCCGGCGGCATTCTTTCCCGCCAGACTCCCGACGGCGAACAGATCTTGCTGATCCATCGCAAGGTCCACGACGACTGGTCCTTGCCCAAGGGAAAGATCAGCGGCCACGAGTCGCTCCCAGAGACCGCACTCCGCGAAGTCCGCGAAGAGACCGGCTGCGTTGCGGCCTTAGTCGATTACGCAGGAACCGTCGCCTACGAAGTCGGCCCAGCCCACAAACTAGTCTTCTTCTGGCGTATGCAAGTCCTGGCGGAAGGCCCATTCACCGACCATAAAGAAGTGGATCAAAAGGAATGGGTCACTCCTGCCGTAGCCCGGGAACGCCTCACGCATCAGCTGGAGCGTTCTCTCATCGAACAGCTCTATCCAAGTCCAGCCAGTTCGTAGACGCACAAGGAACCACGCCAGGCCAGCGAGCTCGAACTCAGCACCGAAACAGCTTGCTAAGGGGCGCTATTTCCCGCCCAGAATGTCCACCATGGCGTGGTTGCCTTCATGACAGGCGTATTCGTAGAGCGGTCTGGGCACGGCGTTAAAAGCCAGTTCAATGGACCAGGCTTCGTCCACGTGGAGGGATCTTCCCTGCTGGCCCAAGATTGCCTGGGGCGGCCCCAAGAACGCTCCGTGGGAGTTCGGATGCGCCCAAACAAGTGCCGCGCACGGATTGTTCAGGCTGGCGTGATCGAGACATTGAACAACGTAGGCTACTGGAGTTTCGATAGAATCATTCTTCCCCAGTGCGTGAGGGGTCACTTGCCTCACTCTATGGAAAGCGGTAACAGTTTCGGCGAAGTAACGGCCTTGCTCCAACAATGGGCGCGAGGCGATCCCGCCGCGCTGGATCATCTGGCGCCATTGGTGTATGACCAGCTTCGAGCCATCGCGGACAATCTACTACGGAATGAGGCCGCTGCTCATACCCTCCAGCCGACGGCTCTAGTGAGTGAAACATTTCTCAAACTATTAGATCTGCACAAGGTCACTCTCAACGACCGATCGCACTTTTTCGCCTTTGCCGCAAAGTTGATGCGGCGGGTTTTGATCGATCATGCGCGGCGTGCGAAGGCCGCCAAAAGATCACCAGGGGGACGGCTTCCGCTCGATTCCGAACTCGGCTGGACGGCATCGATCGACGAGGCGTCCCTCGATTTGAACGCGGCGCTCGAAGAGCTGGAGGTTCTGGATGCCACCAGCGTGCGAACCCTGGAGCTGCGATATTTTCTCGGCTGCACGGGAGAAGAGACCGCGGCGCTGCTCGGGCTTTCGGCATCCACGGTCGATCGCAGTTTGCGGTTTTCATTGGCGTGGCTGCACCACCGCTTGCATCCTTGTGCTTGAACTGAAATATTGATGGGCCGGGGCCGGGAATTGCGCCGTATCTAGATATGACCACTGTTTTCCAGGAACGCTTTCAACGATTGGCCGGCTGGTTCGAAGAAGCATTGCGGCTTCCACCCGGAACCGCGCGTGAAGCATACCTGACCGGGATCGCGGCCGGAGACTTAACACTACGGGAAGATCTGGAGCGGCTGCTCGAATCGGATGCGGTGGTGCAGTCCAGTGCATCCAGCGCTTTCCCGCGATTGCCACGATTCGGCGCGTATCAGGCGCGTGAGCTTTTGGGAGCCGGTGGGATGGGCGCGGTGTACCTGGCGACGCGGGAAGACGGTGAACTACGGCATCGCGTAGCCGTCAAGGTGGTTTCGGGAGTGTTGTGGTCCCCCGCTTTAGGCGAACGGTTCCGGCGCGAGCGGCAGATTCTGGCGGAACTGCAACATCCCTGCATCGCCAGGTTCCTGGACGGTGGTCTTACAGGGGACGGTGCGCCGTATCTGGTGATGGAGTACGTGGAGGGCCAGCGCATGGACGCTTGGTGCGATCGTCGCCGGCTCTCGATTCGGGATCGACTGAACCTTTTTCTCAAGATCTGTGGGGCCGTCAGCTATGCGCACCAGAAGTTGATCGTGCATCGCGATCTGAAGCCCGGCAACATCCTGGTTACGGATGACGGCGAACCGCATCTGCTCGATTTCGGCGTGGCGCGAACCGTCGAGCCCGCCGCCGATGGCCAATCGACCTTGACTCCGGGACTCTTCGCCACGCCGCTGTACGCGAGTCCCGAGGTGTTGCGCGGCGAGAATCCCGGCGTCGGCTGCGATGTCTATTCGCTGGGAGTGTTGTTGTATGAGATGCTCAGCGGCAGGCGGCCTTTCGGCGGAGCGAACCTGCCGGCGGCGAAGATCGTTGAGCTGGTCCTGGAATCCGTGCCAGCGCCGGCCAGCACGGCGGTACCGGACGACGCCGCGATCGCTGAGGCGCGTGGCGCGGATACACCCCAAACCGTCCGGCGTCAATTGCGCGGGGACCTGGACGCGGTAGCCGCCAAGGCGCTTGCCAAGTCGCACACCGAGCGCTACGCGTCCGTGGAACAAATGGCTGAGGACATCCGCCGCTATCTATCGGGCTATCCGGTGCACGCGGCGCCGGTGAACACTTGGCGGCGAGCCACAACCTTCGTCGCGCGAAACAAGGCTCGCGTTGGCGCGGTGGCGTTGATCGTATTGGCGCTCATCGCCGGACTGGTCGGAACTACCTGGCAAGCTCGTCAGGCCCGGCAGGAACGCATCGCGTCCGACCACCGGTTTAATGAAGCGCGAGAACTGGCGCGTTACCTGGTTTTCGAACTGCAGACATCCGTGAGCTTACTGCCCGGATCGACTCCAGTGCGCGCGGAGATGGTGAGCCGTTCACTCGCCTATCTGGACCGGCTCGCGGCCGAAAGGCGAAACGACGAGAACCTGAGCGTGGAACTGGCGCGCGGCTATCTACAGTTAGCGGATGTACTGGGAAACCCGTTCCGTCCTAACATTGGCGAGCCGGCCCGCGCCAAAGAAAGCTACCGGAAGGCGATTGCGATTCTGGAGCCGATCGCGGTGAAATCTCAAGACAACCGGGAGGCGCGTCTATTCTTGGCACGCGGGAAGCTGATGTTGGGCCGAAGCATCGGTTTCAGCGGGGAATCGGCGGAAGGACGCGATCTGGTTCGAAGCGCCACCGAAGAGTTCGGCCGCCTTGCGATCCGCTGGCCCTCGGATTTCCCTGTGCGTTCGCAAGCCGCGGTCGCTTATGCGTCCTTCGCGCAGAGCCTGAGTCTGCAAGGCGCCTACGTCTCTACCGGCGACACCGGACCCGCGCTCGCCGCGGCACTGGAATCCACCAGGCAGGCGCGAGCGGCGCTGCGCTTGAAGCCCGGCGATTCAGACACAATTCGACAGTTAAGCTCCAGCTACAAGATCGCGGGCGATTTAACCGAGTTGCACGACCGGCCCGCCGCCACGCAATTGTTTCGTCAGGCGCTCGAGGCTCTCGATTCAGTGAACCCGACCGATCGAGACTCTGTCGCCATCCTCGGGGCGCGCAGTTCGGCGCTATTGGGACTCGGATGGAACCTCGGCAACCTCGGCCACTATCCAGAGTCGTTGGCGGCGCTCGAAGAAGCGCGCGATATCCGGGACCGCGCGTCGGACCAGGATCCAAGAAACGTCCAAGCGCTGTTTTTCCGCATCATTCCCTGGCGCGATCTGGCGATCGTCCATCAGATGGCAGGGCACACTGCGGCCAGCTTCCAGAGCTTTCTGGCCACCATCGCGATCTACGATCGGTTAGTCGCGCAAAGTCCTTCCAACAGCGCGTTCCGCTTCGCCCGAGCCGAGCAGCAATCCAGCGCGGCGAATCTTGCCGTGAAATTAGGGCGGGCCGCCGAAGCCACACAGCTTGCAAGTGCCGCGCTGCCGGCGCTCAAGCAGATCGCCGATGGCCCGGATACCGGCGCGGTGGAACTGGCGATTGCCGCGCGCAGTCTGCTCGAAACCGAAGTTCGTCCCTTGCGCGATCCAAAGCGCGCTCTAGCGTTCGCGATCAGGTCCAGCCATATGAACGCGAAAGATTCCGAAATACAGGAGATTCTGGCCGAGGCCTACTGGGCAAACCATGATCGCGCACACGCCGTTCAGTCCATTCGGCAGTCGCTCGCGCTCATCGAACAAACACCCACGCCCACTCGCCAAGCCCTGGAAAAAAACCTAAACCAGTACGAGACAGCCAAGCTCCCGTAGTACTTTTGCGCGTCCTTGAGTGACGCCGAATCCCAGGCAATTCCGCCGTATCCAGTGAAAAAGGAACCCATGCGTCTTGGTGTATCGTTCATTCTTGGCTGCCTCCGCCAGAATGTTCTCTTTCCTGCTTCCCTGCCGGTGACACTCAAATGAATAGCCCGTGGCTTTTGCTGCTGGCGCTTCCGGCTTTTTGCCTGTCGGCTTCGGCCGATGTAGTCGACATAAGTGCTGTTTTTGACGTTGACTTCGGAACCGCGACGTTCGGCGCGTCCGAGACCACGGGCGTTACTGCTGAGACCTCCATAGGCTCGGGTATTGCTCCGGCCGATCGAAGCACAGTCCTCTCAGATCTCGGGCCCGGCGTTATCAACCAACTCGAGACCGATCCGCTCGTGCTGACGGCCACTCCAAGTTTTCCGAGCTTCGTACTGTCGGCGTTGCCTGCTTTGGAAAGCACCAACGGCTTGGGTTTCAGCTATCAGGGCGTCGAGCTCGCGCTGCCCGCCCTGCTGAACCTCCTCGAAACGCAAAGTACACCCGCCGTAGTGGCCTCCGATACCGGGCCGCAATACTTTCCGGGCCCGTCGTATGTCTTTACCTACGAGGACATCATCGGTCCGCTTTCTTCGGGTCAAACTTACGACGTGCTAACCAACGTCAATTTCTACGAGGACAATCTGCAGTTGGTCGCCACTCCCGAGCCCTCGTCGCTAGCGCTTCTGTTAAGCGCTCTAGCAGTTCCATTCGTGGCACGAAAACGAATCGCGAAGGCTACCGAAAAGAACCGCTGACCTCCTCACCGATACCAAACCGTCAAACTCCCAGTACCTTTGCGCCGCCTCCCGTGACGCCGCATCCCACGCAATTGCGCCGTATCCGGTGAAAGAGGAAACCATGCGTCTTCGCGTAACGTTCATAATTGTTGCCTTCGGCGCGCTCGCGGGAACGGCCCGGGCCGACTCGGATATCGCAGATATCTTCATGAACGTGGGCATCTACTATGGGTCGGCTGAATTGTTTTCGCCGCTGGGAACGCTGCTATCGACGACGTTCGCGATGACGGCCGACACACAATTCTATTGTCCAGGCCCCCAAGCGGACGTAAACGCCTGTGGAACGGCGATCGCACAATCCGTGCTGCAAGGAATTTCCAATCCACCGCCGGGCACGCCGCCTCTTCCACCGGTCTTCAGCCAGAATTTCGCGAATCAATTGCTCGCTCTTGCAGACAATAACGGAATCGGAAATGCGGTGCCGCTGCCAGTCTCGGAGCTGCCTTTTGATCCCAACAACGCACCGACGCCTGCGTCCAACGCCTTCTACGCGGACCTCACAGCTCAACCAGGTAATTTCGCCGTTACGGGGGATACCGGATTTGTTGAATATGGCGGCCCGACTGACTACATTTATGCTCTCAACGTGACCCTGCCCATCCCGGCGGAACTGGTGGACCAAAACGGCCAGCCGTTTCTCGACGCAAACGGTCAATCGTGCTGCATCACCAGCATTGCGGGAGTAATCGCGGTTCAATTCTTCGAGCGCGATCTGCAGTTGACGGAATCCGTTGCCACCCCGGAACCGCGCGAGATTTCGTTGGCATTGTTTGCGGCCCTGCTGCTCTGGCAACGACGCCCTCGCGGCAGGAAAGAGAATCCTGCAAAGTATTAGAGGCGCGCCTCACGCCGGCTGTGGCGATCTAACTTCCTACATCACTCACTACCCTCCCGGACTGCAAGCGGCTAGCGGGCGGAAGGTAACGCGAGCCTGAGAACCGCCTGATAAGGGGCGCTATTTCCCGCCCAGAATGTCCACCATGGCGTAGTTGCCTTCATGACAGGCGTATTCGAAGAGCGGGCCGGGGATGGAATTAAAAGCCAATTCAAGAGACCACGGCTTGGTCCACGTGGCGGGATCTTCGATGGTGGCCCGATATTCAATGGCCTTGTCGCTCACACGCCTGAACCGCTCGGTGACCTTCAGATCCTTTGTTGACCCGCGGTAGTGCGTCTCGTCGTTGAAGTTGGTCGTTTCGACCACCAGGGTGTCGCCTTCCCAATGTCCAATCGAGTCGCCGAACCACTGGCGGACAGCGGAGGGCTGGTGTTTCGCGTTCATGTGAATAATGCGGGCGTCGTGAACCATTTCCACTTCGATCAGGATGGAATCGGCGGTCTGCACGATCTCGACGTTGTTGTTGTAGGCGGCGGGCACCAGGGGTACGGAGGGAGTGTTGCCGACCAGGCAGCGGGTGTCGTTGGTAAGGCTCTTGTAATCGCCGGGGATAATGCGGCGGCGCTGCGCCAGTCGTTCGCGTGCTTCCGGTAGCATCGGAGGAACGTGGCCGTCCGGCGGATCCACCACCATTGAGGTCCGTTTCTGACCGTCGATGCGGGTCAGTTCACGTCCATTGTCGTAAAACAAGACGTTGTAGGCTCCGCCTTCGATCGAGACCGGCCGGCCACCGTCAATTTTCGACCCTTCCTCCCAGCGCTGGTTTTCTCTGGCTTCCCACTTGCGTGCCTCCTCATCGGAGATGGTCGGTTTTCCGGCAAAGATGTCGGGACGCTCGAAGGGTGTGCGGGTGGCGTTGGAAAAGATGCCGGTGAGATCGGGATGCCCGTCGGCGGCGCGGGGGATTGCGCCTGCTTTGGGAGCTGCCGCGGGTCGAGGCGTGCTCTGCGCCCAAACGGACGCGACCGCCAAAAGGGATACAACGCTGGCTTCGATCAGGCTGCGGAATTTCATGGCTTATCCTCAGCTAGCGATTATATAGCGACGCGACCTGCTATAGCGGCTCGCCGGATATCCGCCCGATTAGTCGCGAGCCGCGCCAGGCTTACTTTTTCGCCAGCGGCTCCAGCAGGGACTTGATGCGCGCCGAAACTACTATGCGACCCTGTTTGATGTAGGCTTCATGATTGCGCTCGATCTGTGCAGGCCGGTAGGCGTAATTGACCATCAGGCCGAAGGATTGCGCCAGTCCCTTCTCCGATTCATCGGCCAGCCAGTTGATCTGTTCGATTGCGGCTCCGTTCCCTAAATGAAACGCGGCCACTGGATCGACCGCGCGGTCCCGCTTGCGTTCGTTCAGCAGATAGTGAGCGCACAGACGGAGCAGCAAGGGGCGAAGTTGTTTTTCAACTTGGGGTTTTTTGTGCCAATTGCCGGCTCGCAAAGCGTCTAAAACGGCCGCAGTTTCGCCAACTAATTCGCGCTTGCGTTCTAACGTCATGCCGTTCAGCCAGCTTCGAAAGCCGGGGATTGGCGAAAGCGTGACAAACGATTTCAGGCCGAGGTTTTCAGACTCCAGCTCGGCCACCACCTGTTTGATAAGGAAATTTCCAAAAGAAATGCCACGCAGACCGTCCAGGCAGTTACTAATGGAATAAAAGACTGCCGTATCGGCGCGTCCCGCCGCCAGCGGTTCCCTGTTTCCGTCCAGCAGATATTGAACCGACGGAGGCAGACCGCGCGTCAACGCTACTTCCACGAAGATCAAGGGTTCGTCCGCCAGCGCAGGATGAAAGAATGCAAAGCAGCGGCGATCGGCCGCAAGCCTGCGGCGCAGGTCATCCCAATCGCGGATCTCATGCACCGCCTCATGCTCGATGAGCTTTTCCAGGATCATGGCCGGCGTGTTCCAATCGATTCGCTCGATATGCAGGAAGCCGCGATTGAACCAGGAGCTGAGCAGATGACGGATGTCCGAATCCACCGACTTCAATTCGGAGTAGCGAGGGATCATTTTCAGCAGATCGTCTCGCATCCGAACCACTGCCTCTGTGCCGCCTGGGGCCAGATTGATTCTTCGGAATAGTTCTTGCCGCCGGGGCTCGGAAACTGCGAACAGCGCTGTCAAGGTATCTGAATCCGGATTCGCGCGATACTTCTCCGCGGCTGCGATGACCGTTTGCGGATCAGCCAGAAACTCGGGCTGCAGCAGATTGAAAAAGAATGCCTCGCGGCCTTCCTGAGGCAGGAGCCGGTATTGCTCGGCTACTTCGCGAGCTAAGGCTGTTCCTGAGGCCTCGCCGCGCTCCGAGAGCAGTTCCAGGCAAAGCGAAGATAGCGAACTGGCGGCTGCCCGGCCGCGCCTGCCGAGCAGATCCAGGCCTCGGTTGGCGATTGAGTCCCATACGCCGCGCAACAGCACTCCAGGTGACAGCACGGGATGGACGGGTCTCCTTGCTCGCATCTATCGGCAGTGTAGAACATTTGGTTTAATTGTTTTCGGGGTATCGTGCGTCGCCCCGATAAGGCGCGCTATTTCCCGCCCAGAATGTCCACCATGGCGTAGTTGCCTTCATGACAGGCGTATTCGAAGAGCGGTCCGGGTATGGAGTTAAAAGCCAATTCAAGGGACCAGGGCTTGGTCCACGTGGAGGGATCTTCCAGGGTGGCCCGATATTCAATGCTCTTGTCGCTCACACGTTTGAAGCGCTCGGTGACCTTCAGATTCATTGTGGAACCGCGGTAGTGTGTCTCATCGTTGAAGTTCGTCGTTTCGACCACCAGCGTGTCGCCTTCCCAGTGTCCAATGGAGTCGCCGAACCACTGCCGGACAGTGGGCGGCTGGTGTTGCGCGTTCATGTGGATAATGCGGGCGTCGTGAACCATTTCCACCTCGATCAGAATGGAATCGGCGGTCTGCACGATCTCAATGTTGTTGTTGTAGGCGGCGGGCACCACCGGCACGGAGGGAGTGTTGCCCACCAGGCAGCGGGTGTCGTTGGAAAGACTCTTGTAATCGCCGGGAATAATGCGGCGGCGCTGCGCCAGTCGTTCGCGTGCTTCCGGTAGCATCGGAGGAACGTGGCCGTCCGGCGGATCCACCACCATTGAGGTCCGTTTCTGGCCGTCGATGCGCATCAGTTCCCGTCCATTATCGTAGAAGAGGACGTTGTAGGCGCCGCCTTGGATTGTGACCGGCCGGCCGCCGTCAATTTTTGACCCTTCCTCCCAGCGCTCGTTTTCTCTGGCTTCCCACTTTCGCGCTTCCTCATCGGAGATGGTCGCTTTTCCTTCAAAGACGGCGGGACGCTCGAAGGGTGTGCGGGTGGCGTTGGACCAGATCCCCGTGAGATCGGGATGCCCGTCCGCCGCGCGCGGGATCGCGCCTGCTTTGGGAGCAGACGCGCTCTGCGCCGAAACGGATGCGACCGCCAAAAGGGCAACAAAGCTGGATTCGATCAGGCTGCGGAATTTCATGTACTATCCTCAGCTAGCGATTATATAGCGTCGCGACCTGCCCTAGCCGGCCGGTGAAATCTTCAGGAACGTGCGCTCGCCCCCGCACGGCCCTCATGGACCGAGATCCGCGCGGAAGTGCGATGCCCCCTCCTTTGCAACAGAATTGACGGAACAGCACTAGGAGTTTCCTCAAAGCAGTTCCAGCAACGCCGTTTTCGTGACCTGTCTCCGCATTCCATTTCTTCAGCCCAGGGGATACCTTGTGAAACAAAAAAGTCTCTCCGAGTCTGAGTCGTGAACAGCGGTTCGAATCAATAATGGGAGCCACCTCCAGTCGAGGAAACTCATTCTGCGAATACCTCTTGCAGCGTCCTCAACGTAGCGGTGAGAGTCTTTGCCGAGAGTACTCCCAGTCTCTTCGCCAGCCGGGCTTTGTCCACGGCGCGAACCTGATCGAGCAGGATCAGACCCTTCCGGCCACCGTGAGTGACGCCGATCCGAAACGGGGCCTCGCGACCCGCCTTAGTCATGGGTGCGACCAGTACGGTGCGTAGATAGTTGTGCATTTCGGCCGGGGACACCACAACACACGGGCGGGTCTTCCGGATTTCACTCCCGACAGTAGGATCGAGATTGACGAGCCAAATCTCTCCGCGCGTTACCAAACCAACTCCGGATCGTCCGCATTACCAAATTCGCCCATCACGAGTTCGTCGTCGCCAGCCTCGGCGATTCTCCTGGCGGCCTCGGCCCAACCGGTGCGGGCAGGACTTGCAGGCCTGCGCAACACCAGGGCGCCGTCCTCGATCGTCATTTCCGCACCGGCCTTGCTGTCCAGACCCAGTTGTGCAAGTACTGGCTTTGGGATGACAATCCCCTGAGAGTTGCCTATCTGTCGAATGCTCACGTGTACAGTCCGCATTGTAATAACAATGTTATTCCTAAGCGCTCGGCGTGTCAAGCCAGGAGTACTTACAAAACAGCCCGTTCGGCGATAGACTTTGATTGAATTACTCGCCCGGGGCCACATTTTTCGCGGCCGCGCGGTTTTTTGTCAGGCGTTCGTCAACCAGAGTGACGATTTCATCCAGCGTGCTGAACTGGAGCCCTTTCTGGGCGGCGATTCGGCGCACCAGGCAATCCACGCGTTCGATGTTTGCGGCGCCCCCGAACAGCGCACGCGCTCCCGACGAGGGTTGGCCAAGTCCTTCGGCTGCTTTGGCGTACTTGTCGAAGGGAACCAGGTCGCCCGAGTCCGCACCCAGGCCGGTGCAGAGTTTCGACACCCATCCGTAGATCTCCTGGGATTTGCCGGCATCGCCGAGCACAGCATCCTTGATCGAAATCATGCCGTCTTTGCGAATACAACGATAGTTTCCCGCAATCAACATCGGCCACTTCGCCAACGGCACGAAGATCGAATCGTGAACCTTTAGCTTTACCGGAATTTCGATGGGACCGGCGCCGGCATCGAACCGTGCTGCCTCGATGTCCGCTTCCAGCTGGCGAAGCAGCGCGGTCGGCTCTTCAGCTTCGAAGCGCGCGGCTTTGAAATTGGTCGGCAACCCCACTTGGAGCACGTTCTTCGGTTCGTTCGGAGGACGAAATGCCTGCGGATCGGGACTCGCCAGCGTCGTCAAGTTCGGATCGAATCCATCCCAAACCTCGGGGTTCGCGTAGCAGCCCACCAGAGCATCTGTCGAAAGTCCGGGAATGCGTTTGAGGTAGGGCAACGGCGGCATGTTCATGATCGCCAGACAGGGCTTGCGCGATTTCGCGACACGCCCCATCAATTCCCGAACTCCTGGAGCGCCGTATTGCGCCTCTTGCATGCCGAGCACGATCAGATCGAACTTACCCGGATCCACATCTTCGGGCGTACTCGCGGAAAGCGTGCCCGGCAAGCTCTTCGATGAAATATCCAGCGGCCCTTCCCGTCCCTTGATAGGGAAACGTACCACCGTTCCTTCACGGTTGATCAACTCGGCGGTGCCCTTCGTACAAACCAGCGAAACGTTGTGTCCGGCCATCAGCAACTTGGTGCTGAACAACGAACCGTAGGAGGCGCCCAGGATGAGTACGTTGCTTTTCACGTTAAATCGCACCCTGCTGGCGGGCGGCCTGGATTTCGTCGTCCTTCAATCCAAGCAGCGTCTTCAGGATCTCGTCCGTATGCTCACCGAGCAGCGGAGACCGCCGCACATCCGCAGGCGAGTCTGACAGCTTGATCGGATTGCCAACCGTGAGGTATTTGCCTCGGGTGGGATGCTCCACTTCGACCACTGTACCGGTCTTGCGCAAGGCCGGCTCCTCCGCGATCTCCTTCATCGAGAGAATTGGGCCGCAGGGTACATTCACCGCATTGAGCGCGGCCATGACCTCCATCTTGGTCAGGGTCATGGTCCACTTTTCAATTTCGGCGAACACAAAATCCAGCTTGGGAAGGCGCGCTTCCGGTGTATTGAATTCCGGGTCTTCCAACCAGTCCGCATGGCCGATAATCTTGGCCAGCGCAGGAAAAGCCTGTGCCTGGGTGATCACATATTCATAAGCGTCCGGATCGGTTTCCCAACCCTTGCATCGAACGATCCAGCCAGGATGACCGCCCCCGGAAGAGTTGCCCGCCCGCGGCACCGCAGCCCCGAACGTGCCGTTGGGATATTGCGGATATTCCTTGAGGACGCCGGTACGGGCCAGCCGTTGCTGGTCCCGAAGCTTCACGCGGCAGAGGTTCAACACGGCATCCTGCATCGCGACCGTCACGCGCTGTCCCTTGCCGCTCTTTTCGCGATGCAGCAGCGCGGCCAGGATTCCAGCTACCAGATGAATGCCGGTGCCGGAATCGCCGATCTGCGAGGCCGTAACCATCGGGAATCCATCGATCTCACCGGTAGTCGAGGCCGATCCGCCGGTGCACTGAGCGACGTTCTCATAGACCTTGCAGTCCTCAAAAGGACCCGGCCCGAATCCCTTGACCGAGGCATAGACCATGCGCGGATTGATCTGCTGAATCTTCTCCCAGGGAAAGCCCATGCGATCGATCGCGCCGGGAGCGTAGTTTTCCACCATCACGTCGCACTTCTCGATGAGCTGACTAAAGATTTTCTTGCCCGCTTCGGTCTTGGGGTTCAGCGTCATGCCGCGCTTGTTGCTGTTCAGCATCGTGAAGTAGAGGCTGTCGGCGCCGGGCACGTCGCGTAACTGGCCGCGCGTCGGATCGCCTTCGCCAGGCTTCTCAATCTTGATAACGTCGGCGCCAAACCACGCCAGAATCTGGGTGCAGGTCGGGCCCGACTGCACATGCGTCATGTCCAGGACCCGTACACCCTCCAGAGCTTTTCCCATTGATCAATCCTCTTCTTTGAGACTAGTTTTATTTAAACATCTTTAACATAAACCACCGTTTGGATCCCACGCGGAAGTTACCGTTGAACATCAATATGGATGCGTCTGCTCAATCGCAGCGAAAGGGCGCTATCGCGCCTTGCTCATGGACGCCTGAGGAATCTGAAGTAGAAAGCCGAGAACACTAACACAATGCCAATATTCACAGTCAGCCGTTCCCAGAATCGGTTTCTGAAGAACACGAGATCTACAACGACTATGACGGCTGCCATCGCCACCACGTAAAGCACGCCAGCTACCTGTCTGCCCATTTCAGTCTAATGGCCTTCTCTGCCCGATCAACCTCGGACGGCGAACTTCAATGGTTGCATGCATTCGGTCGATCGCGAACTCCGCTGGTCGAAGGATTCCTAACGCGTGCTCACAATACCTCACGGCAGCGGCAGCGCAATCCATCGCTTCGCTGGGGAGAAAGATTAGCCACGCTATTTTCGCGCCGCCGCAGGGCAGAGTAATCGTCCACTACGATAAGCGAGTCAATCGATGGCCAGGTGCTAACCGAAACTCGGGACGGCAACACGGCAGCAGACGCAAGCCAGGGGCGTTGTAGAATCATTCGATGGAACGCCGCAGCGGAAATTGCGGATAACCAGACGTGGAAACTGAAGGCGATCGACAGCCATATTTTCGCCGCGTTCGATTTTGGATTGCCGCCGGCCTGATCCTCCTGCTTGCGCTGGTTTTGCGGCTGTGCGGACTCAACAAAGGCCTTTGGCTGGACGAGTATCAGTCCGTTTACGATTTTGCCGGAAACAGTGGACTTCGTCACACCGCGCAAGTACTCCGCTATGACATTCATCCCCCGTTCTATTTCTGGATGCTGCAGCTGTGGCGGCGCCTGGGCGGGGAGGGCGAGCCCTACCTGCGCCTGCTCACCGTGGCGATATCGCTGGCGTGGATGGGCGTCGCCATCGCTTGGCTAAAAATGTATCGCCGCAGCGCGGCGCTGCTAGCAGGTCTCATCATCGCGACGACACCCTTCCTCCTCCGGTATGGACAAGAAATCAAGGACTACCCCTTATCGGTTTTCTTCACCGTGCTGGCATTCTACTTTACAGGGTCGTTTCTTCGCGATCCGCGCAAGAAATCCGCCGCGCTGTTGGCAGGGATCGCGCTGACGGCTGCGCTCGGCGCCCATTTGATCGCGATTCTTCTGCCTGCCTGCGTTCTCGCGTTCGCGGGGACTGCGATGCTGACGGCCGGCTTCTCCGAACAGGGGACGAAACGGGGCCTCCTTGTTTCGCAAAGGATTCGCCAGCTTCTCCCCTTGGTTGTAGCCGTGCTCGTCCTTCCCTTGCTAACCGGGTTTGTGCTGTGGCGCTTCTACTTTTTTCACAATGAGGCGGAACTCATGCAATGGATACCGCCGGCTTCCTGGAGTCTCGCATTGACTCTTGCGCGCACTCTCTTGGGTTTCGCGACACCACTCGGCGGCTGGACGGCTACCTGCGAGTTCCTTATGATGACCGCGTTGCTGGCCGCAGCCTTCGGAAGCTGGCGCGGGTCTCTTCCATTCCTGGCGGCGAGTGCGGCCTATGTAGCACAGGTCGTGCTTTATTACCTGTTCGTCCGGTCCGCTTTGGTGGACCGGTATTTTCTGCCGGCCCTGGTTCTGCTCATCGCGTGGTTCAGTATCCAGCTCGCCTCGGTCGGAAATGTCATGCTTCGACGGTTGGGGATTTCGTGTGTCGTTCTGCTTGCCGCGATCGATGGCGTTCAGTGGGCGCGGACGGGCGCGTGGATTCCGGTCGAGAGCTGGCGGGACCTGGGCCCCTTGATAACGCCGCAAATGGATTCTTCCACTGAGCTCTTCGTCCAACCGGATTATGCGCTCCCTATTCTGAGGCATTACGTTCCTGGCGTTCCGTCAGAACGGATCCTCGCCGTCCCCGCTGGCGCGGCCGCGGGGGAGTTCTTGCAGAAATCCATGCCGGCGAGATTTTCGCGGGCCATTTTGGTGTTCCGCGGCCCGGATGGGCTGTCAGCGTCCGGAGTCGACGCTTTGCTGCGAGCCGTAAGGCTGCACCTAACCCGGCCTGGCATCGTGGAAGCCTATTTTGTGAGCCTGACGACTTCCAGAGAACGCGATCTCGATCCATTCCTTCACTCCACGGATGTAGTCCTCGGCGAGCCTCGCCAGTGGTTGCACCAAGGCACCTTACATATGGCTCGTTTCGAATTGGCAATCGCGGACAGATAGCAGGACGCTGATCGTCCATGCGACCGGACTGGGCGCGGTGGCGAGTCCCCCGCGGATGGCGGGAACTCGCTCGATCAACTTCGGCAGACATTGAACGCGTCGGTGGTGATGATAGGGGGAGTCCCCGCGACCATGGCGTTTTCGGGTTCAGACCGCGGTTCGCCTTGCATAACTCCCCGTTTGTCGGGCGAGATCTTTCCTCCCAGCATTGATCATTCAAAATAGAAACCCCGGCTCTCATGATTCCCGCGATCCGATCCCTGCGGCTGCTCGGCAGGCACTGGAAGCTGACCGCCATCGCGGTTTCCTCGCTGTCAATCGCGATGCTTCTGGGGATCTTGAGCCTGAGCATCTCGAATACGGCTCTGCTCCTGCCCCTCGCGGCCCCGCAGCCGGATCGGCTGGTCATGGTTTACGCCCACGCCCCGGAAGACGCAAACGCCGGTATCTCTTATCCCGATTACGAATATTACCGGCGCAACAATCGCGTCTTCACAGATATGGCGGCAGTGCCGACCGCGATTAATGTACAGGCAGATCTCGACCCCGGCCAGCACGAAGACGTGCGCGTCGTCACCAGACCGGTTTCGGACCGGTATTTCGCGGTTTTGGGAATCCGGCCCTATCTCGGCCGCTTGTTCGCGCCTGGCGATGATGATTCCAAGAGTTCGTTGGCGGTGCTGACGTACTTCGGCTGGAGGCGCTTGGGAGCGGATACGAAGATCGTGGGCAAGCAGGTCGCCGGCCTCACCATTATCGGCGTTGCGCCGCCGAGTTTTACAGGGTCGTTTTATGGATTCGAGGGCGACCTCTTCACCTCATTAGGGAGCAGCGACGAGGACCTCCGTTTGCGCGCACGGCGAGACAGCCGGCGATTTCGTCTGCTCGCCCGGCTAAAGCCCGGAATTAGCCGGCTCCAGGCTCAGACCGAGATGAAGGCCCTGTCGGGGCAACTGGCTTCCGCTTACCCCAAGGAAGACAAGGGCGTTGTGACGATCGTTACTCGGGCCACGCTACTGCCTCCGGATGCCCTTCCGAACATCGAACTCATGATGGGCATTCTAATAGGACTCGTGCTACTAGTCCTGTTGATCGCTTCCACGAATGTAGCCAATCTGCTCTTGGCGGTGGCGGTGGCGAGACGGCAGGAAGCCGCCATCAAGCTGGCGCTCGGCGCTCCTCGGGGGCGTCTGATCCGCGAGTTCCTGCGAGAAAGCGCGATACTCTGTACCGTCAGCGCTGCGCTCGGCTACCTGGCTGCGGACGCTCTCATCACTCGCTACTCCAGCGTTACTATCCAACTCCCGTCGTTTGGCACGTACACAATTGGATTGCATCTCCGGCTCGATGCGACGGTGGCGGCATTTACCCTTGCATTGACGCTTCTTGCCATCCTGGCCACCGGGCTGGCGCCGGCGCTCTATGCTTCCTCACCCGGCTTGGCGCAAATGCTGGCCGGCGAGACCGTCGTGGGTGGAACGCGCAAGAGTGCTCGGCGCAGCGCTTTGGTCGCGGTCCAAGTCGCCGTAAGTACTCTGGTGTTAGTGGGCCTGGGATTGTGCCAGCGCAGCATCTACAATCTTCGCCACGTCGATCCCGGCTTCTCGGCGCGCAACCTGATCTCTTTCCAGCTCTTCCCGCAAACTGAGGATTCTGCCGAAGCGAAAACGGAAGCGCTCTATGAGAGCGTGCGGACTGCCGTCGCATCGGTCGCCGGTGTGGAATCGGCTTCGCTTGCGACAAATGTGCCTTTGCTGTATTGCTGCAACCAGGTCCCCGTGCAGTTTTCCGATGGCGGCAAGAACATCTCCGTCGAGCAGACCGCGGTGGACGCCGACTATTTCTCGACCTTGGGCATTCAGATCCTGTCGGGCCGGGTCTTCAATTCCGGGGATCGCGCGAACAGCCCGGAAGCGGTGGTGGTAAACCGCAAGATGGCCGATATGTTCTGGCCGGGAAAGGCGGCGGTGGGCAACACGATCTTGGCCGGCGATCCTCCACGCCGGGCGATGGTGGTGGGCGTCGTGGCCGATGGCAAGTACGAGAGTTTGGACGAAGATTCCCGCCCGTGCTTCTACTATTCTCTCAGCCAGCACTTTCAGCCTCAATCCACCCTGGTCGCCAGGACCAAGGGGAACCCGCATCTCTGGGCCGGGCCGCTATCCCGAGCAATGCAGGGGGCTGGCATGCGCGGGTTCTTACCTCCGGTGACCTATGACCGCTGGAGTGATGTGTCCCTCCTGGCCGAACGGTATACGGCTGCCGGCGTGGCAGGTCTGAGCGGCCTTGGATTGCTGTTGGCGGTGGTAGGACTGTTCGGCGCGATCTCCTACTCGGTCAGCCAGCGCAAGAAGGAGTTGGGCATTCGTGTCGCCCTGGGAGCGCGGCCCTGGCAATTACTGCAGTTAGTTCTGCGCCAGACCCTCCTGACCGCGGGCACAGCCGTCGCGGCGGGAATTGTGCTCGGCGTAGGCGCTACCATCTTGCTGCGTTCCCAATTCTACGGGATCGGCGCGGTGGAGTGGACCGTGCTCGCTCCAGTAAGCGTTGGGATGCTCGGCATCTCCTTGCTGGTTGCCTATCTATCCGCCAGGGCTTGGATCACCGTCGATCCCATGGAAGCGGTGCGCCACGCTTGAGCAGCGGCTCATCACTCGTGTGCCAACTGTCTGGCGGCAATCTGGACAGATCGGCCGGATCGGTACCGAGAATCCGTAAAGGATCAACCTGGACGCGCCAGATCTTTCCGCCCTGATCTTTCCGCCCCCGGCGACCAGGATAATCCCTGTGTTACACTGCCGGTCACGCGGTGTTTTTCGGTCCGGCCCCTCGGACAGACAGGAGTTGAGATGCCCGCTGCGAAGCTTCGGCTGCTGATCGTACAAACCGCTCTTCTGACGTCTTTTCTGACTTCCGCCAGCGCCCAGTGGCTGGATTATCTGGACCCCGCCACACCCTTGACACCGGCCGGCAAGCCGGACCTCTCCGCAAAACCGCCCCGAACCATGGACAATAAGCCGGACCTGTCGGGAGTCTGGCAAGTCGAACCGCCGCCGCCGGGCACGATCGAGCGGCTCTACGGCAAAGACGTGGCCAGCGGTCCTCTGGCTACCGCCGGTGACGACGTCAACCTCCACAGCATTTATTTCATGAACATCTTCATCGATTACAAGCGCGGCGAAGAACCACTCACTCCGGCAGCCCGCGCAGCGATGGGCCAGCGCGGCCAGCCCGCAGGCGAACGCCCGGCGCTTTCCTACTGTCTGCCTACCGGAATGCCAAACCGCTGGTTCTTCGACCGCCCGCTCACGATTTTCCAAACCGCTAAGCAACTGGGAATCTACTATGAAGCTGACGGTTATTTCCGCGAGATCCACACCGATGGCCGCAAACTGCCGCTGGATCCGTTCCCTTCCTGGCTGGGTTACTCCAGCGGGCATTGGGAAGGCGATACGCTGATCGTGGACTCAACCGGATACAACACCAAGACGCGGCTCCCCGGCGGCTACCCGCACAGTGAGCAAATGCACCTCCAGGAACGGTTCCACCGCCGCGATTTCGGCCACCTGGACATCGACATCACGG
Organism: Terriglobia bacterium; assembly: GCA_963768095.1. Lineage (GTDB taxonomy): Bacteria > Acidobacteriota > Terriglobia > Bryobacterales > Bryobacteraceae > Palsa-89. The sequence continues at coordinate 1,386,134 of CAVYGT010000002.1, forward strand.
TGGACGATCCGGTCATGCTGACCAAACCAGTAACGGTGAAGATCACCGAAATGCTGCTCCCGAACAGCGACATGGTCGAGTATATCTGCGCTGAAGGCGAGCGGGACGCGGCCAACATGAACGCCATTCGCGAAACGCAGAAAGCAGCACCCCCGGCTAGCCCGAACCGCTGATACAATCGGTCTCTCATGCCTCTCGCTGAGGGAAGAGGATCTATGCGCCTGTTCATCGCCTTTTTCGCTTTGTCCGCATTTGCGTCTGCCGACAGCCAGCCTCTGCTGCTTCAAAAACCAACCCTGAGCAGAACCCAAATTGTCTTCTCTTACGCCGGCGATTTGTGGAGCGTCCCGCGCGAAGGCGGCGACGCCGTCCGGCTAACCAGCGGAGCGGGTATCGAAACCGATCCCGCGTTTTCGCCAGATGGGAAGCTCATCGCCTTCACCGGCGAGTATGACGGCAACGTGGACGTCTTCGTCATGCCTGCCTCCGGTGGCGTGCCGAAAAGATTGACCTGGCACCCGGCGCCGGATCGCGTGCTGGGCTGGACGCCGGACGGCAAGCGAATCATCTTCACTTCCCCACGAGCCGCCTTTTCAAGATTCGCCGAGATGTTCACGGTCCCCGCCGACGGAGGAGTTGAGGAAAAGCTGCCCTTCCCCTCCGGCTACGAGGCGTCTATGTCTCCCGACAGCCAGTCCATCGCTTACGAACCCATCGGCAAAGCGTTCACCATGTGGAAGAAATATCGTGGCGGACAGACCACGCGCATCTGGCTCGCGCGCATGTCCGATAGCGCCGTCACCAAGGTGCCGCGAACCAATTCCAACGACTTCAATCCGATGTGGGCTGGCGAGAGGGTCTATTTCCTTTCGGACCGAAACGGACCGGTTACGCTGTTTTCCTATGACACGAAATCGCAGGCCGTCCGGGAGGCGATTCCGAACACGGGTCTGGATCTTAAGTCGGCTTCACTCGGGCCGGATGCCATCGTGTATGAACAGTTCGGTGGAATTTCTCTGTACGACTTGAAATCGGGCAAGACGAAGGCCGTTCAGATTCGCGTGCAAGGCGATTTTCCGGAACTGCGGCCTAAGTTCGTAAACGTTGCGCGAACGCTAGGCAGCCCGGCGGTCTCACCGAGTGGCGCTCGCGCGGTTTTTGCGGCGCGCGGCGATATCGTCACGGTTCCCGCGGAAAAAGGCGATCCGCGCAATCTCACCGATACCCCGGGCGTGATGGAGCGCGAACCCCAGTGGTCGCCGGACGGAAGGAGCATCGCTTACCTTTCCGACGAATCGGGTGAGTACGCCCTCCACATATCGCCGCAGACGGGTGAGGGCGAAGTGACCAAGATCGAGTTAAAGCCCGGCTTCTACCGCTCGCCGAGATTTTCACCCGACAGCAAGAAAATCGCGCTGGTCGATAGTTTCCAGAAACTCTGGTACGTCGATCTGGACACCAAGAAGCAGATCGAAGTGGATCAGGACACTTATCAGATGCGCAGCGGCGACATCGCGGGAGCCTGGTCGCCGGACAGCAAGTGGCTCGCTTATTCCAAAGTGTTGCCGAACGAGCTGAGCGCCATTCATCTGTTCTCCCTCAGCGACGGCAAGTCAACCCGCGTCACCGACGGAATGAGCGATGCCGATAACCCCGTGTTCGACAAGGACGGAAAATATCTGTACTTCACCGCCAGCACAAATGCCGGTGAAAGCCTGGGACTGGATATTCACGCGATCGGCAGCACCTCAACCAGCTCGATTTATCTGATCGTGCTCGATAAGTCGCAGCCTTCGCCGTTTGCTCCGGAAAGCGATGAAGAGAAGATCGCTGACGACAAGAAGCCCGCCGACGAGAAGCCCGAGACACCGAAGCCCACCGCACCAGACGTTAAGATCGACCTGGACGGAATCGACCAGCGCACTCTCGCGGTCCCCATGCCACCGCGGCGCTACGCTGGGCTTCAGGTAGGAAAGGCGGGAACGCTGCTCGCCCTGGAGTTGGCGCCGCCCTCCAGCCCCGCCGCGAATGGCCCTCCCGGACCTCCGGAAATGTCAGTCCACCGCTACGACCTGAAAGCTCGTAAGAGTGATGTTCCGCTTTCCGGCATCCGAAACTTTACCATGTCTTTCGCGGGCGAAAAGGCGCTGTACCGCCAGGGAGACAACTGGATTATCGCGGCTCTGCGGCCCATGCCGAGCGGTCCTGGTGCCGCGGCTCCGCCTACCGGAGCACCCACGCCAACACCGTTGAAGACCGCCACCATCGAAGTACATGTCGATCCAGTCCAGGAGTGGAAGCAGATGTATCACGAGGCCTGGCACACAGAGCGCGATTGGTTCTACGATCGCAACACCCATGGACTCGATTTGAAAGCCGCCGAAAAGAAGTACGAGCCGTATCTTCTCGGCGTCGCCTCGCGCAGCGATCTCACTTACTTGTTCCAGGAGATGCTGGGCAATATTACGGTCAGCCACATGGGAACGGGCGGTGGAGATCTTCCGGAGGTGAAGCGCACGCAGGCCGGATTGCTCGGGGCGGATTACGAGGTTGCTGACGGCCGGTATCGCTTCGCACGCGTCTATAGCGGCGAGAACTGGAATCCGCAGCTTCGCGCTCCGCTCACCCAGCCGGGCGTAAACGTGCAAGCCGGGGAGTATCTGCTTTCGGTGAACGGCCGCGACGTTCTGCCGCCGGAAAACGTGTACAGCTTTTTTGAGGAGCTGGCCGGAAAAACGGTGCTGCTGCGCGTGGGGCCGGATGCGAACGGCTCAGGAGCGCGGGAGGTGAGCGTCGTACCGGTTGCGAGTGAAACCGGGCTGCGCAATCTGGCATGGATCGAGGACAACCGCCGCAAAGTGGATCAGATGACCGGCGGAAAAGTCGCGTATATCTACATGCCCGACACCTCGAACGGCGGACTCACGGCGTTCAACCGCTATTTCTATGCGCAGATCGGTAAGGACGCTGCCATTGTGGACGAACGCTTCAACGGAGGCGGTCTGCTGGCCACCGACATCGCTGAAATCTTGAACCGCAAGGTGCTCAGCGCCGCTTCGAATCGCGTGGGAGATCCCCTGATCCAGCCCCAAGGAATCTTCGGCCCCAAGGTCATGATCATCAATGAGCGCGCCGGCTCGGGTGGCGACGCCATGCCGTGGTACTTCAAGCGAGCCGGTGTCGGCAAGCTAGTCGGAACACGAACCTGGGGCGGGCTGGTCGGCATGGCGGGCGGTCCGGGCCTGATGGACGGCGGCTTCGTGGGTGCGCCCAGCTCCGGTATCTACAATCCAATCACGGGCGAGTGGGAAGTCGAGAATATCGGCATACCGCCGGATTTCGAAGTGGAGCAAGATCCGGCCTTAGTGCGTAAGGGCCGCGATCCGCAACTGGAAAAGGCCGTTGAAGTGGTGTTGGAGGAATTGAAACAGAGTCCGCCACCGAAGCTGCGCCGCCCAGCGTTTCCGAACTACCATCGCACTGAGCGGCAATAGGCAGGACAACCTAGGCGTGCGCGTGAGCGTGCTTCCTACTCGAACGCTTGGGCCTCGCGTCGTCTCCGGCGAAGCCCGAGAGCACCACCGGCGTGCGGTCGGGGAACTCGGCAACCAGAGACAAGTTCCCCCCCATCGCCTGCACCGTCTTACGCAAGGTGGATAGCAGCAGATCGCTCCTCTTTTCCAGGCGCGAAACACTGTCCTGTGTGACACCCAGGGCCTTCGCCATGCGGACCTGCGTGAGCTTGCGGGCCTTCCGCAGCTCCCGCAATGTCATTTCCTCCGCGATCAGTTCGGCCGCGCGGGCCTCCACTTTTTTCCGCTGAGCCGGCCGCAGCTTCTTGATTTTATCGTTCACATTCACAGCCATGGTCAGTTTCTTTCCCTCTTGATCCGAGCCAGATGGGCGTCGAAACGGTCATCGCCCTTGCGGATCAGCTCACGGTAGAACCGTTTTTCGCTGGCGCCCGATTTGTCGCCTGCCGCGAGCAAGATCGCCTTCCGCTTTGTATCGAACGCGAAAGCCACTCTCAACACGCCATCCGCCGCGTCGAACCGCAACTCTTTCATATTCGGGTGGCGCGATCCCTGCAACGTGTCAACGCGTGGCCGGCCGAGCTGTGGCCCGAATTGCTGAAGCAGGCGCGACAAGGCCAGAATCTCCGTCCGCACGTCTTCGCGCAGCGCATCGAATTCCGGCTCAAATTCATCGCCGATCTCGACCACCCACGCCACACTTATAATATGACATACAATACATATGTTGTCAAGTACATATGGGTAAAAGCTCTGAGCCGGTCGGGCTGTTCCGCAGACTCTATCCCAGCCGCGAAAATTCGGAAAAAGTTATCCTACGGTTTTGCGGATCAGTGCTGGGTTCAAATCTTTCGTCAGCTGCGGAGCATTGCTCCTGTCAGCTCTGCTTTGGGGCCAGCGAACCGCACAGGAAGATCCCTTCCGCTTCGCGCTTCTGGGCGACCGGACCGGAGAACCCCAGGCAGGCGTCTACCAGCAGGTGTGGAGCGAGATCGCAGCCGAACAGCCTTCGTTCGTAATCAGCGTCGGCGACACCATTCAGGGACTCAACGACGAAAACGCAGAGGCGCAGTGGCGCCAGATCGATCAGCTTCTGATGCCCTACCGACGCTATGCCCTCTATCTCGCTCCTGGAAACCACGACATATGGTCCGCAAAGTCTGAACGGCTCTTCGAACAACATGCACGCGGGCTACACTACAGCTTCGATTACGGCCAGGCGCATTTCACAATTCTCGATAATAGCCGGACCGACGAACTCTCGGGCCAAGAGCTGCTTTTCCTCGAAGCGGATTTGAAAGCGCACGCCGCACAGCCATTGAAATTCGTCGTTTCACATCGGCCATCGTGGTTATTCAACGTCGCACTACAGAATCCGAATTTTGCCTTGCACCAGCTCGCCAAGCAATATGGCGTCGAGTATGTAATCGCCGGACACGTTCACCAGATGATGCATTTCGAACTGGAAGGCGTCACGTATGTTTCCATGGCAAGTTCCGGCGGCCACTTGCGTTCCTCCGAAGCATACGATGCCGGCTGGTTCTTCGCGCACGCGCTCGTCCAAGTCGAGGGCCAGAACGTCGCCTTTGAGATCCGAGAGGTCGGGCCGCCTCATGGTAAGGGTCGGGTGACGAAGTTGGGAGAGTGGGGCATGCGCGGCCTGATCCAGAGACGCCAGTCAAGATCCGCGGCGGCGAAATGATTCCTTCGACGGGCTAAACGGTCTCTTGCCTTGCGTCACCCCAACGATGAGGGTGGGATTCGAACGCTCGCGCGTTGCTAATTCGGCGTAAGTTGTTGATTCTTCAAAGCGCACCACAAGAGCGTTTCGCTAGTTTGCCGGTTTCTCTGTACAAAATCTTGTACAGTCTCGCGCATGGTAATGTGGCGATGTGAGGTCATATGCTTGACCAGAGACTGATCGATCTCAACTTCAAGTCACTACTGCACTGCGGTGGCCTTCATCCATCTGATGGTTCTGTCCAAGGATACTGCATCTCGTGCGACGAACAGCGATTTCTCGAATCGACCGATGTTCATTTGTCCCAGATCTCGCACGGCGCGGATACTCACGACTTTGAAGAATTCGTCGGCGAACAAGTGCCCGAACCATACATTGAAGCTAGGGTGCTTTTCGTATTCGAATCTCCCGGCGGCAGTTTTTGGAATGGGACGGCGGTTCCTTACGAGCGGTTTAAAAAGATCCCTCCAAATAACACACGCTACTGGCTCCCAGATGGGCCGCACGTAGCGAAAACTCTTGATGAAGTGGCTAAGGAGAAAAACAAGTACGGCCCCTACCTCGCGTACCTCATCTGGCATTTCAAACTCAAGAATACCTACATCACGAATGCAGTGAAGTGCGGGCTCGCTGTTAACGGATCTGGCCGTCCGAGATTCCGTCCGTTCCCGAAGGGGCTTAGCGGGCCCTACAAAGAAGTATGGGACAACTGTTTCAAGCGGTTCCTAAGAAACGAGCTGGACATCTTGCGGCCGGCGATCGTTTTTGCAGTGGGTGGCGAAGCACACCGCCTCCTGAAGACCGTCGACACCACGCCGTCCGGGCGCCTGGTCTGCCTATATCATCCTGCGGGCCGCGGGTCGCGGAAGGAAATCTTCGAAAAAAATGACCGCTGCATCGAATCCTCGCTAAGAGACGCAGGATTGACCTGACCGCCCCGCCTAAGGGCGCTATGAACAGCATGAGCGAGATCGAGAAGCAGACCCAGATTCAGGCCGAGTGCCCGCACTGCTCATTTCGCTTCTTCGATCCTGAAGGGCCGCTGCGCGTGGGACAAGAACTGTGGTGCCCTCAGTGCAACGGCGTTGTACGCGTGTGCTCCCTTCATCCTCCAGAATTCGACTACCCGGAACGAGAGTATTCGCTTCTTGATTCGCAAGCATTGCTTCGCGCCGGAGCGAGAGAGGAAGGGTGCCGACTCCAGGCCATAAGCTGGATCGCCAACCGGGCCAGGAAACAGGGACTGCAAGAAATCATTTTGGATATTAGCTTTGAGGAGCCATCTATGACATGGGTGACGATTGAGGTGATTTCGGCGCGCTGATTCCAACCTGCAGAGGTACGTTGTAAAACTGCGTTATGCGACACCCTACCACTTGTCGACGAACTCTTTAATAAGATGCTCGGGACTCAAGTTAAAGTAGATCTCCGTGGTAGCCAGATGGCGCACATGCCTGAGAAGTCGCTGCAACGCCGGCCATGATATCCTCTTCTGCACCGCCGCACGCTGAGCGCCATCGCGCTTATTGTTAGATCCTTGAGCTCTAGAGACTCCCCCACCCACACGGTCACCAAGAGCAGCCTTCGATAGAATTGCTACCTACTCCAACTCCAGGAGAACCAGCATGCATAAAAAGCCCCCTTCTCGATTCCCCGGCGAATCGCCTCGCTATCGAGCCGCCCGCAACCGCCTTCTGGCCGCCGAAACCGACCTCCGCCGGCAGGTCGAGCGCGTCGCCCGCATGCGCCGCAAGCTGCCTCTGGGCGGCCCAGTCGCCCAAGACTACATATTCGATGAGCCCGCGAACGCCCGCTCAATCCGCCAGGTAAAACTTTCCGAACTCTTTCGAGACCACCTCGACACCCTGCTCCTCTACAGCTACATGTTCGGCCCGCAAATGAAGCAGCCCTGCCCCATGTGCACTTCGTTTATCGATAGCCTGGATGGCGCCGCGATGCACTTGGCCCAGCGCGCCAACCTGGCTGTGGTCGCCAAATCGCCCAGCGCCCGCGTCCATGAGGTCGCCCAAACGCGCGGCTGGCGCCATCTCCGTCTGCTCTCCTCAGCCAATAATACCTACAACCGCGATTATCACGGCGAAGCGCCAGACGGAGGCCAGTTGCCGATGATGAACGTCTTCGTCCGCCGCAAGGGCAAGATTTATCACTTCTACGCCACCGAACTTCAGTTCATGAAGCCGGACAAGGGGCAGAACGAGCGACACATCGATATGCTGTGGCCACTCTGGAATCTCCTCGACCTTACCCCCGAAGGCCGCGGCGCCGATTGGTTCCCCTCCGTCACCTACCAGTCCTGATTCCGGCAGTCACGCCTCTTTCGACGAATTCTTTCCCTTCCAGTCAATAACCTCCGCGCGCAACCCGCCTCGGCGCGCGAGCCATCGTGTTATTCCAAACTCGAAAGGACCATCCCAATGTCAGCTCTTCCAGCCATCGACCGCGCCGCCATCAATCGCGCCAATTCCCAACATTCCACCGGCCCCCGCACCGACGAAGGTAAAGCGCGCTCTTCCCAAAACGCCCTTCGTCACGGCCTCTTGAGCCGCACCCCGGTTTTACCTTCCGAAGACCAGGCCGCTTACGAACAACACTGCCGCCAGTTCTTCGACGAATACCGCCCGGCCACCCCTACCGAAACACAGCTCACCCAGGAACTGGCCGACACCGCCTGGCGCCTCAACCGCATCCCCGCCCTCGAAGCCAATCTGCTGAAACGCGCCGGCCAAGCCATGGAGGTTGACATCGCCGACGCCACGCGCACACTCTCGACGCTCGGTCTCCACGGCGCGCGCCTCTCGCGCCAGTTTCAAAAAACACTCCAGCAGCTCCGCGAGATCCAAACCGACCGCCACGAACGCCGCGATCGCGACCTCAAGGACGCCGCCGCCGTCTCCGAAGTCCATAAACACAAAGGCATCCCCTATGATCCAACCCAGGATGGCTTCGTTTTTTCGCAAGCGAGAAATCGACGCCTTCGCCCAGCGCCAGATACGCATCAACACTTCGCGCGCCTTCGATTATTGTGGCGTACGCACTCATGCGTGCCGCGTTCACACTCGTGTGAACGCCTGAGGTCGGTTGATGATCCACTGTTGTGATGCCAGGCGCGCGGCAGTCACGTTCGCTTCGCTCGCAGATATTGCTTCGGCCAAGGACCGTCTTGCCGCAGTTCATCCGCCGCCCGCAGCGGCCAATAAGGATCCCTCAGCAATTCACGCGCGAGAAACACCAGATCAGCTTGCCCCGTGCGCACGATATGATCCGCCTGCTGCGGCGAAGTGATCAGCCCCACCGCCGCCGTCAGCACGCCGCTCTCCTTCCGAATCTTCTCCGCGAACGGAACCTGAAACCCCGGCCCCACCGGCACCTGAATATGCGGGAGGATCGCAGCCGATGAACAATCGATCAGATCGACGCCCAAAGGCCCCAACTGTTCGGCGAGCCGCACCGAATCCTCGCCCGTCCAGCCTCCTTCCGCCCAATCGGTCGACGAGATCCTCACAAACAACGGCTGGCTGGCCGGCCAAACCGTTCGCACCGCCTCCACCACTTCACGCAGGGCGCGCGTCCGGTTCTCGAAGCTCCCGCCGTAGCGGTCGTTGCGGAAGTTGCTCAAGGGAGACAAAAACTCGTGCAGCAGATACCCATGCGCCGAATGGATCTCGACAATTTTCGCGCCCGCCTCGAGCGCCCGCCGCGCCGCCGCCGCAAATGCCTCAACCACGCGCGCGATCCCTCGCTCATCCAGCATCTCCGGCGTCGCGTATTTATCCGAGAACGCAACCGCGCTGGGCGCGAAGATCGGCCGCCATCCGCCTTCCGATTCCTCCAGCGGCTTCACGCCCTTCCATGGAACTTCCGTGCTGGCCTTGCGCCCGGCGTGCGCCAATTGCGCCGCCGGAACCGCGCCGTGATCTTCGATGAACCGGAATATACGCGCGAGCATCGCAATGTGCCCGTCCGACCAAATTCCCAGATCCTCCGGGCTGATGCGCCCTTCCGGCAAAACCCCAGCCGCCTCCGCCATCACCATCGCCGCACCACCCACCGCGCGGCTTCCCAAATGCACAAAATGCCAGTCATTCGCGTAGCCGTCGACGCTCGAATACTGGCACATCGGCGAAACGCCGATGCGATTCCGCAATCGTACTCCGCGAATTTCGAGCGGCACGAAAAGATGGGCCGGCTCCGCTGCCGGCTTAGTGGGCGCGGGACTGCGCACTTCCGAGATAGTTGCCATTCCCTCTATTCTGCTACACTAACCCACCGATGCCCCCTCGCCCCGTCCACGAGAGCCAACCTTGAGACCAAAACCCGCCACCGTTGTCGCCATCTATCCCGGCTCCTTCGACCCCATCACCAGCGGCCACCTGGATCTTATCCACCGGGCCTCCGCGCTCTTCGACAAACTCATCATCGCCATTCTGCGCAACGACGAGAAGCAACCGCTCTTCACCGTCGAAGAGCGCATCGAGATGCTACAAGAAGTGATCCGGGGCGTCGCCAATGTCGAAGTCGTCTCCTTCGATGGCCTGCTGGTGAGCTACGCGGCCGAACGCGGAGCCAGCGTCATCGTGCGCGGCATTCGCGCCGTCTCTGACTATGAATACGAACTCCAGATGGCGCTCATGAACCGCCGGCTCGCGCCCGAAATCGAAACCGTTTTCCTCATGGCCAGCGAAGCGCACTCCTTCATCAGCTCCCGGCTGGTCAAGGAAGTCATCCGCTTGGGCGGAAACATCCGCGGCCTCGTTCCTCCATCCGTAGAAGGTAAACTAAAGAAGAGACTCTTAGGAGAAACCGGACAACCTTGACACCTTCCATGCACGCCACTCTAGACTTAGCCGAGCGCATTTCCCGCATCAGCGAATCCTCCACCATGAAGGTCGCGGCCGAAGCCGACCGCCTCCGCCGTGAAGGAATCGATGTGGTCGATTTTGGCGCGGGCGAGCCCGACTTCCCCACGCCCGACAACATCAAGCGCGCCGCCATCGCCGCCATCGACGCCAATTTCACTAAGTACACGCCCACCGGCGGCACGCTCGAGCTGAAGCAAGCCATCTGCCAGCGCCATCACGACGATTACGGCACCAACTACGCGCCCGGCGAATGCATGGTCACGGTCGGCGGCAAGCATGCCATTTTTAATTTGATGCAGGCGCTCATCTCCGAGGGCGACGAAGTTGTCATTCCCGTGCCTTACTGGGTCACTTATAAAGACGTCGTCAACTACGCCGGGGGCAAATGCGTGTTCGTCCAGACCGACGAAGACGATGGCTTCAAGGTCACCGCCGACGGCATCGCGCGACACATCACCGGCAAGACCAAGCTGCTGATCATCAACTCGCCCAACAACCCCAGCGGGTCCGTGTTGAGCCGCGCCGAGTTTGAAAAGATCTACAACCTGGTGGTCAAGCGCGGCATCCAGCTCATGACCGACGAATGCTATTGCCGCTTCCTATATGAAGGCGAGCCGTTCTCCATCGCCTCCATGCCCGGCGCCAAGGAAAATGTCGTGGTCGCGGGATCGCTTTCGAAAACCTACTCCATGACCGGCTGGCGCATCGGCTTTGCGCTGGCTCCAAAACCGCTCATCGACGCCATGATGAAGCTGCAAAGCCACACCACCTCGAATCCAACTTCGGTTTCGCAAAAGGCCGCCATCGAAGCCTTGCGCGGCCCTCAGGATTCGATCCCCGTGATGCTGGCCGAGTATCGCAAGCGTCGCGATTTCGTTGTAAACCGGCTCCGCTCCATTCCCGGCGTCAAGATCGCCGAACCCAAGGGCGCTTTCTACGCCTATCCGAATATCTCGGTGGGTTTCCGCAACGGCATCACGTCCGCCTTGCAATTCTCCGAACGCCTGCTCGCCGAAGCCCATGTGGCCGTCGTTCCGGGCGAAGCCTTCGGAACCAACGAGCACGTCCGGATTTCCTACGCCACCTCGATGAAGGAATTGGAGCGCGGCCTGGACCGCATCGCGCGTTTCATCAGTGAGCGCTAGCGCGCCCGTCCGCCTCGCCACCAGATTCTTGGAAAAGATCTGGGGCTCCCAAGACTTGGCCCCCTGGTTTCCCGGCTCTCAAAACAAAATCGGTGAAGTTTGGTTTGAAGCCGATCTGCCCCTGCTGGTGAAATTCGTCTTCACTTCCGAGCGCCTCTCGGTCCAAGTGCACCCGGACGACGCGTTTGCGCAGGCGCATGAAAGTTCGCGCGGAAAAACCGAGATGTGGTACATCCTGCGCGCGGATCCCGGCGCCAGACTCGCCATCGGTTTGCGCCAGCACGTCACTCGCGAAAAGCTGCGCCAAGCCGCGTTGAGCGGCGAAATCGAAGATCTGTTGAATTGGACCACGGTCGAAGCCGGCGATGCGTTCTTCGTTCCGGCCGGCACCGTGCACGCCATCGGACCGGGTCTCGCCATTTGCGAGATTCAGGAGCATTCCGACATCACCTACCGGCTCTACGATTATGGCCGCGGGCGCGAACTGCATCTGGACCAAGCCTTGCAGGTTGCATCTCTGGAAGCCGGCACCATCAAAGCCCAGATGCTGCCCATCGATTGCCCGTACTTTCATACGGAACTCGCCCGCATCGTGATCCCTCTTCGTTACGTTCCCGAAGCGCAACGTTTTCACATTCTGATTTTCATCAGCGGCATGGGAACCATCGCGGAACAGCCTTTTCAAGAAGGCGAAGCCTGGCTGGTGCCGGCCGGCGCCGAACCGTTCACTATCATTCCGACCGGCGATCCAGTGAGGTTCTTGAGAACCTGGGTCCCTTAACCGATTCCCAGTTCGTCGACGCGCTCCAGCGGCGTGCCGCAGCGGCGGCAAATGATGGCCGCGCAATCCCCGCATACCAACGGATCGGCCACCGCCAATTGGCAGCGCGGGCAGTAAAACTCGTCGGGCTCTGGTGCCGGATCTTCAGCCATTACTGTTACACTAGCAGCAGAAACCGCTGCTTGTGATGCTGCCTCGCGCCGCAACTTGCATTCTGCTGGGCTTCCTGGTTTCTTGCGCGACGCAACCAGACAAGGCTCCGTCGATTGGCGAAGCTTACGCCGGCCCGAGCACGCTGAACCTGCGGCGCGACCTGAGCGCCGAAATCGCCCATCGCGGGCACCGCCAAACACGGCGAGAAACTCGAGATCCTCGAATATCAGCATCGGCTGGTCAAGGTGCGCAGCCCGGAAGGCGTGGAAGGCTGGACCGATTTGCGGCAGCTTCTCACGCCGGATCAAATGGCGAGTCTGCGCCGCATGGCCGACAGCGCCGCGCAATATCCTTCGCAGGGCGCCGCGACTGTTTTCGAGTTGCTCAACATGCACACCGAACCGAACCGGTCGTCGCCAAGTTTCTGGCAGGTGCCGGAAAACGGAAAGGTCGACGTGCTGGCTCACAAGCTCACGCCCAGAACGCAAGTTGCGGCGCCGGCACCGCAGCCAATTCCGAAAAAAGCTCCGCCGCGCAAAAAGAAGGAGCGTCAGGCAGCGACTAGAATCGGGCCGCCGCCCATGCCGCCGGGTCCAAAACTGCCATCCGACTGGCTGGCCTTGTCGGTTCCAAAAGCCGAGCCTCAACCCGGCGCGAACCAGCCGGAGACCAAGCCCGCCGCGCCAGTCCCGATGGACGATTGGAGCCTGGTTCGCACTCAAGACCACAAAGCCGGCTGGGTGCTCACGCGCATGCTCAGCATGGCGATTCCGGACGAAGTGGCGCAGTACGCCGAAGGACACCGCATCACCTCCTACTTCGCCCTCGGCCAGACTAAGGATGAAGATTCCGACAAAACAAATTGGCTCTGGACCACCATCACCAAGGGCCTGGAGCCGTATGAGTTCGACAGCTTCCGCGTATTTGTCTGGAGCAAGAAACATCATCGCTATGAGACCGCGTACATTGAGCGCAACGTGGTTGGGCATTTTCCAGTAGAGGTGAACAATTCCGGCGCTGCGCCAAGTTTCTCGCTCATTCTGGAATCGGACGACGGCCAACTGTTTCGGAAAACCTACTCGTTCGAAGGATTCCGCATTCGGATGACCCACAAAGAGCCGTACGCCGCGTCGGCGGAAGAAGCCCCTAAGCCGGCCGCGAGCCTGACGCCGCAGGCGCCACCGAAAGCGCGCTCGCTATATTCGCGACTCAAGGATCGCGTGAGCCGCCTTTTTCGCAAGTGAGCTTTATTTGCGTGCGCCGTTTTTAGGAACCAGCTTGATCTCGAAAAGCTTCGGCCAATTCTTGCCGGTTACAAACAAGCGGTCGCCCAGAACGTCATAAGCGATGCCGTTCAAAACATCCGTTTCACTGTCGCGATCCGCACGGCTCAAAATCCCTGCCAGGTTCACCCATCCGAGCACGCGGCCATCGGCGGGCGAAATGCGCACGAGGCGATCGGTCTGCCAGACGTTGGCATAAATTTCGCCGCGCACGCATTCCAGTTCGTTCAAATACGTAACCGGTTTGCCGCCGTCGCGCACGGTGATGCGGCGTTTCTCGTGCAGCGTGCCCGGGTCCCAGACACGGATCTGGGGCGTGCCGTCGCTCATATAGATGACGGTGCCATCGTTAGCGAGGCCCCAGCCTTCGCCCGGATAATAGAACGACCGCAGGCGGCGGAACGAATTCTGATCGTAAATGAAGCCGACTCCGGCGCGCCACGTCAGCTCCAGGATCTGCTGATTGAACACCGTGATGCCCTCGCCGAAGTATTGCGACTCGAGGTTGAGCTGCTGCAGGACCTTGCCGGTTTCAAGCTGCACCTTGCGCACGCTGGATTTTCCGTTCAAGCCGGTGCCTTCATAAAGGAAGCCGGCGCGGAATTCCAGGCCCTGCGTGAAAGCGTTGCGGTCATGTGGATAGACGTGCACCACTTGATAGCCGTACTCGGGCGTCTGAGCGGCAACAATGGAAGCGCACACCAGTGCGGCGCATGCGAATCTTGTTTTAGGCATGCAATAACACCTTGAGAACGCCGCGTGACCGGGCGTGACGGAAGGCCCGCGGCGCGTCTTCGAGCGGCAGGACTTCCGAGACCAGCGGGTCCACTTGCACCTGCCCATTTTGCAACAAGCGCAGGGCGGGCTCGAAGCGGCCGCAGCGCGATCCGATGAGAGTGATTTCGTTCACGATGACCGGCGCGGTGTCGATGCGCGCCAGGCCGTGTGTGGTGGATTTCAAGATCACGGTCCCGCGCGGACGCGTCATCGCAACTGCTTGCTGCAGCCCTTGCGGCGAGCCAGTGGCGTCCACCACCCAATCGTATTTCGCCGCAGGCAGCTTGCCGTCTCGCACCATGGTAGTGTCGACGCCGGCGGCCCGCGCGATTTTCAGCTTTTCACGATGCCGCCCATATTGGTGGACCTCGGCGCGGTGCGCGCGCAGTACCTGGCCGATCAGTAACCCGAGCTTCCCGTCGCCCAGAACGGCGACACACGCGCCGCTCGGGATCTGGACTTGATCTAAAATCTCGCAGGCCGCCGCGAGCGGCTCGACGAAAACGGCCTGCTGGTCGGAAATTTCAGAGGGGACACGATGCAGATTCTTCAATGGCAATGTCAGAAACTCGCGGAACGCTCCAGGGTGTTTGACGATTCCCAGCACCGTGCGGCGGGGGCAGTGGCGGCCCAGATCGCGGCGGCACCAATCGCATTCGCCGCATGCCAGATTGATCTCGCCGACCACGCGCTGGCCGATCCAATCCCGATCGTCCGCTTCCACCACTTCGCCCACGAACTCATGACCGGGCGTGCCGCGAAAACCATAGTAACCGCGCTGTAGCTCCAGATCGGTATTGCAGATGCCGCCGTAGATCAACCGGATGGCCGCAAATCCTGGGGGCCGCCGGGGAGGCGCTTGGCGGCGCACCGAAACGACTCCTTTGTTTAGACGTACCGCGAGCATATCGTGGATACTTTAATCATGCTAGCCGAGTTGGTGTGCTTCGAGCAGAAGTGTGGCGCGCGTTTTGATATCCAGGAAGCGATCTACAACTGCCCAAAATGCGGGTCTTTGCTTGAAGTTCGGCTCAGCGGGAGCGCGGATGCGGCGGAGTGGAAAAAAATCTGGAGGGAGCGGCGAACGTGCAACCGGGCGCTCGATCAAAGCGGCGTCTGGCGCTATCGCGAACTGCTGCCATTTGACGGGCAGGAAGATCGCATCGTGTCGCTGCGGGAAGGCAACACACCGTTGCTGGATGCGCGGCACGCCGCGGAATACGGCGGCCTGGACCGGCTGACCTTCAAACACCAGGGTTTCAATCCAACCGGATCTTTCAAAGACAACGGCATGACCTGCGGTGTGGCGCAGGCGCTCCGGCTCAAACGCCAGCGTGTGGCGTGCGTTTCCACCGGCAACACGTCGGCATCCATGGCGGCGTACGCCAGCGCGGCGGGCCTGGATTCGATTGTCTTCATCCCGCACGGCAATATTTCCTATGGGAAGCTGGCGCAGGCTCTGGAATACGGCGCGCGCACCCTGCAGGTGGAAGCAAACTTCGACCAGATTCTGGCGCTGGTGCGTGCCTTGGCCGACCGTCTGGGCATCTATCTGCTCAACTCCATCAACCCGTTTCGCATCGAAGGTCAGAAGACGATCGTCTTCGAAATGCTGGATCAGCGGGATTGGAATCCGCCGGACTGGATTGTGTTGCCGGGCGGTAACCTGGGAAATACGTCGGCGTTCGGGAAGGCTCTGCGCGAGTTGCGCGAGTTCGGATTCATCCGCAAGATGCCGCGGCTGGCGGTGATTCAAGCCGAAGGCGCCGCGCCGTTTTACGAGTTCTTCCAGCGGCGCGGCGAATTTCAGAGCGTGCCGGATCCGAAGACGCTGGCCACGGCCATTCGCATCGGCGATCCGGTGTCCTGGCCGAAAGCGCTCCATGAAGTCAGCGCTTCAAACGGCGTGGTGGAGAAGGTGAGCGAGCAGGAGATCGCGGACGCGAAAGCGATCATCGGACGTTGCGGCATCGGTTGCGAACCGGCGTCGGCCGCGACGCTGGCCGGCATTCGAAAGCTCACGCAAACGCGGGTGATTCGCGCCAGCGACGATGTAGTTGCGGTGCTGACCGGGAATTTGCTGAAAGATCCGGATTACATTTACCGCTATCACACGGGTCAATTGCAGGACCCGGAAGGCAAGCTGCTGGAGTCGCGTTTTGCGAACCGTCCGGTCACAGCGCCGAACGACGCGAACGCGATTGCGAAAATTTTAGAAGAACGAAACTGAACTAGCGATCGCGGTCGCGTCCGCGGCCTTCGCGCCGTCCGCCGCCGCCACCACCACCGCCGCGCTCGCGCGGGACCATGGGACGCGCCTCGTTTACCACCAGCGCCCGGCCCAGGAGGTCCCTGCCGTTGCAGGCTTCGATAGCGCGATTGGCGGCAGCATCGTCGTGGATCTCGACGAACCCAAATCCGCGCGCCTCGCCAGTGAAGCGATCGCGCATCACGTTAACGCTGTCGATGGTGATGCCGGCCTGCGTGAAGAAATCGGTTATATCGGCTTCGGTGGCCGCATAGGCCAAGTTCCCTACGAATAGTTTCATCAGAAAGCTCCTTGAAGTCAGTGCAGAGGCAGGTTTACGACCGCGGACCCGGGATTACGAGCAGGGCGAACGAGGGGAAAGACTGACTCCGAACACACAACTTCAGTGTGCCAAAAAGCGCTGGGCCTGTCAAAAACCGATCTTCGGTAGACTGGAAGGCAAATCTCAGTCCAAGGCCGCTGGTTTGAGGAGAGCGCTATGAACCAATCCAGGTCGATCCCGTTGTCGCTCGCCGCCGTATTTGTGTTCCTGGCTGGTCATCCAGCACAGGCTGAAGTTCTGGAGCGGACCAAGACGATCGGCGGCACTACCGTTCATTACAAGGTTGTGCTTCCAAGGAACTACGATGCTAGCAAGGCGTATCCGGGCGTGCTCGGTTTTGGCGGCGGTCCACAGACCATGAACGTGGTGGACAGCGTCATTACCAGGAACTTCAAGGATGAGGCGGAGCGACGTGGCTACATCGTGGTCGTTCCGGCTGCCCCAAACGGTCAGTTATTCTTCGAAGGCGGAGAGCGGATCTTCCCGGAGTTCCTGAAACAGATTCTGGCCGACTACAAAATCGAGGACAACAAGTTCCATATTGCGGGACCGTCGAATGGCGGCATCGCCGCATTTCACGTGGCCTCGCTCAATCCTCAATATTTCCTTTCCATCACTGCGTTTCCCGGATATCTCTGGGAGCCGACCGCGGCGCACGTTCAGGCCATCTCGAAAATGTGCATCAACATGTTCGTGGGCGAGCTGGACCCGATGGGGTGGCAGGACCTCATGCAACAGCAAGCCGCAATGTTTCGCGCCCAGGGCATGACAGCGCAGTTCAGCGTGGAGAAGGGGCAGCCGCACCGTTTGGAAACGTTGGCAGGAGCGCATGCGGGCCGGCTGTTCGATCTGTTCGAACAGGCCAAACACGGCTGCGGCAAATGAATGACCGGCGTTCGCTCGCTCCAGGTGATAGCGCCAACGGGTTGGCACTTTCCGATGGATTGCCGGCGGACGCGGCGTCGCGGGCTTTACAGAACGAATCGCGCGGCTATTCGTTCGCGCGCCCGGATTTCTTGGTTGAATTTACGGCTAGCAAGTCGGACGAAGGATTCGCGGGGGCCGGGCGCTCGATCATCGCCTTCAATTGCGGCGTTATGTCTTTCAAGATCTGCACCGCCAGCGCGCTGGTGAATTTGTACGACGCCGCTTTCGATCCGGGAACGAAGGCCAGCACGGTGCCGTAGTAGCGGTCGCCAATCATAAACACGAACGTCGCGGTGCGGCTAACTACCTTAGAGCCAATGAGCGCGCCATGAGCGGTAAAGCTCTCCAAGCGATTGTCGCCTGTACCGGTTTTTCCGCCGACCAGCAGCACTTTACCGTGGTCGAGAACGATGCCTCCGTGCATTCTTCTTCCGGTGCCATTCTCAACCACGCCGATCAGTTCCTTGCGAACCAGATCGGCAATCTCCGGCGACATGATGCGCTCTCCCGGAGAAGGCGGGTGGCTGACGACAGTTTCAGTTGGAGTGCCTTGTCCGAAGTGAAGCTGCGTGATTCTCTCGGATGGGTAGCGGACGCCTCCGCGCATGACCGCGCCCACCAACTCGGCCAGCGCCGCGGGAGTGTCGCCCGAGACGCCGATGGTGGTGGCATAGGAGGGCACCAGCGAATCAAAAGGATAGCCTTCCCTCTTCCAGGCTTTATAGATCTCCTGGAAAGCATCCTGTTCGAGTAGCGTGTAGATGCGATTATTCTGCGCGCCCATATGCGAGGTCTTGAACAACCACCAGTACACATCCTGCCGCTCGGTGGCGCTGTTCGCCCAGATTTCCTTCAAACGCGCATTGGGATGACGCTCGCGATAATTGAGCAGCCATAAATCGAGGGGATGGACGTGCGCCAGATACCCGCGGTCCGACAAGTCGAACTTGTCCGGACCGTATTTATCGTACAGCGTCGCCGGATCTTCCTTGACCAACGCACCCTTGGGCAGGTGCGACTCCAGGAATTTAGTGAACTGGTCCAGATTAGCTCCGGGACGGACGGATCGAAAGATGACAGCGGCGCGCAACGGCGTTAAGGTGATTCCCTTGATGGCGGTATCCAGGGCCTGGTCCGGAGTCTGGCCGCGATACTTGGCATAAAAATGGGACAGGTACACTTTGCCTTCCTGGTCCGCGAAGCGAGCCAGATACGCCTTGCGGGCAGGGTCGTTGTCGTTTTGGAGCACTTCCGGAGAAGCGCCCGGCACGCGGAAGCGGTAGTAATACACGATGTCGCGCATCAAGCGTATGAAGCACAAGTTGACCGAATTTTCGAAGGCTTGGGCCACGGTCAGGTTTGCGCCGCTTTCCCACGTTTCGAAGTTATCGAAATGGTGCACGCCTCCGCCGGTAAAGAATGACTCGCCGTTGCTGCCCGAGTATTTGCGGTCCAGCGCCGCCTGGAGCATGGGTTTCAGACTGCGATCCTTCGCGGCCGCCAGGTACTTCACCGCCCAATCGGTCAGATGATCGTCGGGCAGAATGTTCACTTTCTGAAGTTGCGCGGCCGAGAATCCGGAGTATTGCCGGTGCAGATCCGAAACGATTTCAAGGTAGTTGATCAACGTGCGGAGCTTGGCCGTGGAACCCAGCTCGAGCCTGGTGTTT
This sequence comes from Terriglobia bacterium, assembly GCA_963768095.1. GTDB lineage: Bacteria > Acidobacteriota > Terriglobia > Bryobacterales > Bryobacteraceae > Palsa-89. The sequence continues at coordinate 1,405,615 of CAVYGT010000002.1, forward strand.
TGGTTGATATTGAGCGGCTCATTCAGATTGTCGGTTTGAACGCGCAGGAGGTTCGCGCCGGGCGCCCGCTCGTATAGTGTCACGCTGTAGATCACTTTGGATGGGTCGCTCTGTTCCAGCAGCCGGTATTGATCCAGACCTGCCGCGGAGGATGCCTGCCTATTTGCGACGCTTTCCAGGAAATTCGTGATACCCTGCTGCGCCGGCCGATCGATCGTGGTCTGCACCGTCAGATCCAGGCGATCGAGTTCATAGGCTGAGCCCACGCCAAGCAGCGGAAGCAGGGAGATGCGGATTGAGTTGGGCGCCTTGTTGGCGACGAAGTTTTCCCGCTCCTGGGAAGGGATTCGGCGGAGTGGCGCCGTGTACTCGCGCAACGCCAGATCGCGCAACTTCTCGGAAATAATTCCCTGATGAGCGAGCGCCCGGAGATAGCGATCCGTCTGCGAGCGAAGACTCTTCGGCTCTTCGACCAGGTAGATGTTAGGGGAGCGCAGGGCGAGCATGAGAGAAAGAACCTGGCGGTAAGCGCGCGCGCGTTCCTTCATCTGGGCCTTCGTCAGCGCGCTCTCCGGAGCTTCGAGCAGGGGCGTGACCTTCGCGAGATCGGTTCCGTACCAGGCCCACAAGCCGTCGCCCAATCCCTGGACGTCTCCATAGCCTGCTTGCGCGGCTAACGGAATCGAATTCATGTATTCGAGCACAATGTGGCGCTGCGTGGCGAGCGTGGTTATGCCGTTCCGATAAGCGGCGAATGAGGCGGAAGCCATCTGCCGTAATTTTTCAACCGGCGAGTGCGTTCTTCCGTTGGGGGAATGGCGCAACTTCTCGAGCTGCGTGGCCAGCGTGCTGCCGCCGATCACCGGATGACCGCGATCGACGACGTGAATTCCATAATCCACCACCGCTTTCGTTAGACGGTCCCATTCGACGGCGGGATTGCGGAAGGGATGGCCGGAATCGAGCATGTGCCGGTTCTCGATAAACAGCAAAGTGTCCACCACAACCGGTGGAATGTCGGAGTAGGCCCGGTAGACGCGCTGCGGACGGTTGAAGGAATAAAGAATGTTCCCCTGCCAATCCGCAATGCGCAGTCCAGCCTGATCCTTGTGACCGTAGACCGGATAAACTCCGCTGCGGTAGAGTACCGAAGCCAGGTGGGAATCCCGCACCTGAGCATCCACATGGTAGCCGGCCGCTTCCAAATGCCTCAAGACGTCCGGCAATCGGGCGTAACCGAGAGTCCAGTCGTAAGGCCCGGCCTTGGGATACTGAATTTCCTGGCTCGGGCCCTGCTCTAAGTGGAATGTGATCTTGCGGTCCAAAGATCGAAAGATCAATGATTCCAGCCACGAAGTCCTTAGATCTAGAACAACTGCCAGGAGCACGAAGGCGCCCGCTGCCACGCTTATAACAATCCGCCGGACCCGTTTAGATTTCAACCACGAAGATTTCAGCCAGGAAGTCCAATTCCAGGCGGGTTCCAGGAGAAACTCTTCCGCCCAATTCCGTACCGGGTGATGCACAACTCAAAGCCCCGTTGGTTAGATGCATCCGGATCACCGTTGGTTTTTGACTTAATGTCGGCCTACGGTTCCTAACGCTGACGCGGAGCTTTAGAGGCTCAAAGCGGTTAAAGCTGATGGACGCCGCTCCAGCACAATTGGATACCAAGCGCGATGAGCCAGAAGGACAAAGCGAACCGGAAAGCCTTTTGGGGAGCAATGGCGGCGACGTATGTGCCGGCGAAAGCTCCGAAGAGGCCTCCCACGACGAGGCTTGTAAGGATTGCTGGGTCGTAATTACCCACGGTGAGTTGAAAGCCGCTTCCGACCAGGGAGACGCAGAGTCCAAAAAAAAGATCCGTGCCAACCACTTGCGCCGCCGTGAGTGGCGTAATGGCGAGTAACACCAGGGAGCCCAAGGCCCCTGCGCCGGCCGAAGAAAAGCCCACTTCCGCGCCGATAGGAAAAGTGATAAACGGCAGCCAGCGAGATCGGTCGCGCGTTTTCTGTCGAGCGGGATTCAGCCACAGCCGGTAGAGATTCAACGCGGCCATGACAACGATGGTCGAGCCCAGCGCCGCAAAGAGAATTCCTTGTCGGCCGGGCGCCTTGAGTGTCGAAAGAATGACAGAGCCCAGCAGGACCCCAGGCAAACCTCCGGCCAACATAAAGCCAAGCACGCGGAAGTTTACTTGCTTGCGATAGAGCTGCATCGGCACGACCAGAAGTTTCACCGCAACGCCGAACGCCAGCGCCGTTCCAACTGCTCGAATCGGCGGGACGTGCAGGAAAAGAATCAACACCGGAGCCGTGATGATGCCCGCGCCGACACCGGTGACGCCGATGGCAACCGCGATCAGGAATCCGAGCAGGATCTCCATGGCGCTATTGGCTTGAAATATGGATTCCGCACTCCAGCTTGCGGCCGCCCCAGCGCCCGGAACGCAGATTCTCCGGATCCGCGGGCGGCGTCGTGCATGGCTCGCAACCGATGCTGGTGTAGCCTTTTTCGTATAGAGGCAGAATGGGAATGCCGCGGCGCTTCAGGTAGGCCCACACGTCGGCATTCGTCCAGGCCGCCAACGGGCTCACCTTGATCAGATGCTTTCCGCTGGGCAGGCGGAATTGATCCAAGGCTTGCAGGTTTGCGCGCGTGGGCGATTGCTCGCGGCGCAGCGCCGTGAACCAGACGCCGTAGTTTTCCAGTCCCGAAAACAGTGGCTCGACCTTGCGCATGCCGCAGCAGCGGTCGGGCGCGCTTTGATATAGGATTCCGAACTGCGATTCCTGCGCCGGAACGGTCAGCTTGGGCAGCAGATTGATCAGGTTCAGCTTCAAGTCGCGGATCATCTGGTCGCGATAGGCGTAGGTTTCGGCGAAATGATAGCCGGTGTCGAGGAAGAGAACCGGAATATCGGGTTTCTGCGCGAGCACCAGGTCGACAATGGCCATGCAGTCGGTCTGAAAACTGCAGGTCACGCAGGCCGGGTCAGCGTGCTTGCCGAACACCTGGCGGATCAAAGCGGATGCTTGGTCGATCTTCTGATCCAGCGTCATGGTCAAATTCCTTCTCCGCCGGTCAGAAATTCTTCAGGCAGGAGCACGCCAGCCTCTTCCAGCCTGGACACAATCAGATTGGCGGCTGCGATGTTGTCATCCGGCAAGTCCCAAGCGGCTTCTCCGTCAGAAATCAGGAGGACCAACAGCCCGGCCTTTTCCAGTGCGTCGATGGCTTCATCGGCGGCGCGGCCGGCGACGGTAACTGCGCAGCCTCGATCGAAAAGTTTTCGTTCCAATGCCGCGGCCAGATCCGGCCGTGGGCCTAGCTGTACGACGGCGCCGGTGTGCCGGTAGCGGGCAAGACGCTCGGCCGGCGTGACGCGATCGGCTTTGACTCGTATGCTCCCGCGCGAGACCTGAAGTTGCTCTTGTGCGACCACCGCGAGAATCATGCCGGCGCCGGCCGTGGCGTTCGTCGCAGGATCGATCAAGACGAAGCTGCCGGTGGCGCGGTTCTGCGTGTAGGCGTCGAAATAAACCGGGCGACCCGTTTCGATTCGCAGCACGCCGATTTCGTTCATCTCGAGACGTTCGGCTGGTTTCTGCTCCAGCGTCGTCACGTCCACGCGATGCTGAACGGCTCGTATCTCGGCCGGCAGGGTCTGCGAGGTGTGCTTCAACAAATAGGTTTTTGCCGGATCGAGCGGGTTCTCGCTCATCCAGACCACACCGGCTTCAAACTGCCGCGCGACTTCCGGAACGTGGTGGGCGGAAGCGAGCAGATCGCCGCGGCTGACATCGAGCTCGTCTTCGAGCACCAGCGTCACCGACATCGGCGCCACGGCCTGGTCCAGCGCGCCGTCGAACGTCTCGAATGCTCTTGACGCGTGTCCGCCGGCCGGATGGAAGCGCCAGGATCGCGTCGCCTGGCCGCACGGTTCCGGAAGCAATTTGACCGGCGTAACCGCGAAAGGTTTGATCCGGCCGGATCACCCGTTGGACCGGAAAACGAAATGCTGTGGACCGCGTATGGTGGTAGAGGGGAACGGCCTCCAAAAATTCCAGCAAGCTGGGCCCGTGGAACCAGGGCATCTGGTGACTGCGGCGCACGACATTGTCGCCGGCCAGCGCGCTGATCGGGAGGAAATACGCTGGAGGCGTGTTCAGGCGCTCGAGGAACCGGCTGAATTCAGCTTCAATCGCACGGAAAACTGATTCGTCGTAGCCAACCAGGTCCATTTTGTTGACGGCGATGGCAAAGTTAGGAATCCCCAGCAGCGCCGCGATGTAGGCATGCCGGCGCGACTGCGGCAGCACGCCGTTGCGCGCGTCGATCAGGATAATCGCCAGGTCCGCCGTGGATGCGCCGGTGGCCATGTTGCGCGTGTATTGTTCATGGCCGGGCGTGTCGGCGATGATGAACTTGCGCCGCGCCGTCGCGAAGTAGCGATAAGCCACGTCGATGGTGATGCCCTGCTCGCGCTCGGCCCGCAGGCCGTCGGTCAAAAGCGAGAAGTCGATCGGCCCGGCCGAACGGTTCACGGACGCTTTGGTTACCGCCTTGAGCTGGTCTTCGTAGACATTTTGGGAATCGAACAGCAGGCGGCCGATCAGCGTGGATTTCCCGTCGTCGACGCTTCCGGCGGTCGAGAACCGCAGCAGATCCTTGGCCTGCTCCTCGGCGAGGAAATCTTCGATCTGGAAGGACTGTTCCGCCAATGCGGCCATCAGAAATATCCCTCGCGCTTCTTGATTTCCATGGAGCCTTCCTGGTCATGGTCGATCACGCGATTCTCTCGCTCCGAGCGGCGGAACGAGATCAGTTCTTCGATGATCTTCGGCACTGTGTCGGCATCCGAGCGAATGGCGCCGGTGCACGGGCTGCATCCGAGCGACCGCATCCGGCAACGTAGCCACTGCGGTTTTTCGCCCGGCAAGAGTGGAATAAAGGGCTGCTCCAGCGGGATCAGCGTGTCGCCGCGCACCAACATCTCGCGCTCCTTGGCGAAATACATGGGCACGATCGGGATCTTCTCGACGTGAATGTACTGCCAGACGTCCATCTCGGTCCAGTTCGAGAGCGGGAAGACGCGCAGGCTCTCGCCGGGATGAATGCGCGTGTTGTAGAGATTCCACAACTCCGGGCGCTGGTTCTTGGGGTCCCACTGGCCTTTTTCGTCGCGAAAAGAGAAGATGCGTTCCTTGGCGCGGGATTTTTCTTCGTCGCGCCGCGCGCCGCCGATGGCCGCGTCGAATCCGCCCGCGCGGAGTCCGTCCAGCAAGGCTTTGGTCTTCAGCAGTCCGCAGCAGCGTTGCGTCCCCAGCCGGAAGGGGTTCGCGCCCTCGGCGATCGCCTCCTGGTTGGTATAAACGATCAGCTTGGCCCCCACCTTCTTGGTGTAGCGAGTCGCGAAATTCGATCATCTCGCGGAACTTGTACGTGGTGTCGATGTGCAGGAGCGGGAACGGGATCGGCGCCGGGTGGAACGCCTTCTGCGCCAGCCGCAACAAGACCGAGGAGTCCTTGCCGATGGAGTACAGCATCACCGGCCGCTGGAATTCCGAGGCTACTTCGCGCATGATGTGGATGCTCTCGGCTTCGAGCAGTTGGAGATGACCCAGGTGCGGCATCACAGGCAGCATAACACTCTAATCTAGATGATGTCTATCGACATTGGGATGCTTATCAGTTAAGTCACTCATTTTCAATATCTTCGATGAGCTGTCTGCCGGCGTTACTCGGGTATCCGAAGTCCCAGGACGGAGCACCGGCGGATGTTTCCCAAACCCGCACGTCCCGATTGATCAGCAGCGCTTCAAAGCGGCGGTCGAGATCCCGAACTTGGTCATCTAGTCCAAAGAGTGCGATGATCCCGCGCAAGTCCAGGTCATTGCGGTAATCCTCCAGGCCCAGTTTGTAGCCGTGTTCCACCTCCTCGACAAAGTGGCGCCAGCGCTCGATCAAGCCGGCGCGCCCGGAGCGGACTAAGTGTTCCGGGTAGCCGTTGGCGCGGAGATATTCGACAATTTGGTCGTCGGTCACGGGTGAGGCCTCCGGGCCTGGCGCCGGAAATAGCGCTCGCCGTCGTTGGGAATGAAAAACGTGCGGATGGTGCGATCGGGATTGTACGCGCCGAAATACCCGTGCCGGCGGTCGAAGCGGCTGAACTCGCCATCGGCGCGCCGGGCTTCGAGGATTTCGCCGCCGGCTGGAGCATCGCGCAGTTCTTGCGCCAGGCGCAGATAATCCTGCTTGCCGATATGGCCGAATTCAGAGCCGTGCTTGTGGTAATGCTCGTCGAGCTGAGCCTGGGAGCGAAAGCCGGGGCCCTCGGCCCATACGAGAAAACAGAGCAGCCAACAGATAGCGAGCAATCTATTGGTGCGGGAGGTCATTCAAAAGCCTGACTATGGAACCGCCCATTGGCGCTTCACCGGCAGACCGAAGCGTTGCAACACCGCTTCCACGTCCTGTTCGCTGAGCCGGGATGCATCGTATTCCACGTGTAATTTGTCGAGCGCGGGCGTGGTTTGCACGCGCAGAATGCCGTACCAACTATGCACATCGGCGACGGCGCGCGCGTCTTGATCCGTCAAGGGGCGGACCAGATCGTATTCGAGTTGAACCTTTGTCATTCTGGGGGCGTCCGACCCTCAGGATATCACTCGCGCGTGAGCTTCCATTGGATCTGACGAATCATGCCCAGCCACACTTCGGCGTCGTGGGCGGGCAAGTCGAGCCGGCGAATCAGCCGGCGGATTTTCGCATCCGCACCGCCGGAGTGAACGTAGCCGGATTCTTTCAGTACGCCAGTGAGTAACGCGGTGAGCCTTTCCAGGTCCGCGGCTGAGGCGCGTTTGCGCGATTCCGGTTTGCCGGACGCGCGCTGGCGGGTCAATTCGTACAAGCACACCGCGACGGCCTGGCCGAGATTCATCGATCCCTCGGTGCCGATGCGCAGCAGCCAATGGCAAAAGCTGAGGTCTTCGTTGGATAGCCCGAATTTTTCCGAACCGAACAGGAGCGCAACTTTGGTTGAGGCGAGCTGGTTGCGGATCAGGCGGCCGCCGTATTCGAGCGATCGCAGAGGGTGCTGCAACTCGCGATGGCCGAGTGAAGTAGTGCCAACAACCAGGCCGCAGTCCGCGATGGCCTCTGCAAGCGACGGAAATTCCTTAGCTTCCCTTAGAATCTCAGCCGCGTGCACCGCCGAGCGGGCTTCCTGATAAGCGACTTTGTAGGGGTTGACCAGCCGCAGATGCCGGAACCCGAAATTCCGCATGGCGCGAGCCGCGGCGCCGATATTTAGTGGATTGCGCGTCCCAACCAGCACGACTCGCAGGTTTTCGCGAGTGTTTGAATGCTCAGCCGCCCCGCTTCCGCCGCGGGGCAATTACTGCTCCAGGTAGGTATACCCGTTCAGGCCTTCTTCGTAGAAGCGCAGCAGCCGGCCGGATTCCTCATAGCCGATGCGTCCCTCCCGCAGCGCGGTTTCGACGTCGCGCCGGAACTCTTCGAGCAAAGTCTTGGCGCTGAACTGGACGTAATCCAGGACCTCCCGCACGGTATCGCCGCGGATCACGGTATCCAGAATCACATCGCCGTTTTCGCCCAGGCTGACGTGCACTGCGTTGGTGTCGCCGAAGAGATTATGCAGGTCGCCGAGAATTTCCTGATACGCGCCCACCAGGAAGGCGCCTAGCACGTACGGCTCGCCGTTGAACGGATGCAACGGCAGCGTTTTCTTTACGTCCCGGCGGTCGATGAACTGGTCGATCTTGCCGTCGGAATCGCAGGAAATGTCGCCCAGAATGGCGGCGCGCGAAGGCATTTCGTTCAGCCGGTGGATGGGCATGATGGGAAAGAGCTGTTTGACGGCCCAGCTATCCGGAACGCTTTGAAAGAGAGAGAAATTACAGAAGTAGGTGTCCGAGAGCATGCCATCCAGGCCTTCCAGCTCTTCGGGGAAAAATTCGAGCTCCTTGGCCATCTTGAGAATGCGCCGGCAAATTGCCCAGTACAAGGTTTCAGCCTGGCTGCGCTGCGCCAGCGGAAGATAGCCGAGGTTGAACAAATTGAGCGCCGAGTCCAGCGCTTGCTGGGCGTCATGAAAGCTTTCCAGCAGGTTCTTGGAGCTGAGCGACTTGTAGGTTTCCTGGAGATCGATGAGCGGCTGCTCGGCGTCTTCGGGAACCGGCGCTACCGAATCGTCGCCAAATCCGCTTACGCCCAGAACGTTAAAAACCAGAACGCTGTGATAGGCGGCGATGGCGCGGCCGCTTTCGGAAATGATGGTGGGATGCGGGACGTCGGCTTCCTCGCACACGTTTTGAATATGGTAGACGACGTCGTTGGAATATTCCTGCAGCGTGTAGTTGACGCTGGACTCGAAGTCGGTCTGCGAGCCGTCATAGTCGATTCCCAGGCCGCCGCCGACGTCCAGATATTTCAAGCCGGCGCCGGCGCGCTTCAACTCGACGTAGATGCGCGCGGCTTCGTTCACCGCGGCTTTGATCTGGCGGATGTTGGTGATCTGGCTGCCCAGGTGGAAATGCAGCAATTCCAGGCAATCCTCCATGCCGGCCGCCTTCATCTGCTCCAGGGCTTGCAGGGCCTCGCTCACGGTCAAGCCGAATTTGGATCGATATCCGCCGGACGACTTCCAGCGGCCTGAGCCTTTGCTGGCCAGCTTAAGGCGCAGTCCGATCACGGGGCGCACACCGACGCGCTGCGAATGCTTCAGGATCAGGTCCAGCTCAGTGTACTTCTCGACCACGGGGATGATGCGCCGGCCGATCTTCTTGGCCAGCATTACCATTTCGATGTATTCGTCGTCCTTGAAGCCGTTGCAGATGATGGGGGTCTCGTTGTCGGCGATGGCCAGCACCGCCAGCAGCTCTGGTTTGGAGCCTGCTTCGAGGCCGAAATGATACGGGCGCCCGTATTTCAAAACCTCTTCGACCACCTGCCGCTGCTGGTTGACTTTTATGGGATACACACAGCAGTAGCTGCCTTTGTAACCGTGTTCGGCGATCGAATTTTCGAAGGCCTGGTGGAGTTCCGCCAGCCGATGCTTCAAAATTTCCGCGAAGCGGATCAGGATCGGCAAATGAAATTCCGCGCAGCTCGAGCTTCTCCACTAGTTCGCGCAGGTCGATACCGCGCGTGGGTTCCTTATTAGGATGGACCCACAGGTGACCGTTGGAGCCGATCGAAAAATAGCCTTTACCCCAACTGGCGACGTCGTACAGTTCGCTGGCGTCCGTGATACTCCAACGCTCGGTTGGCTCCCAAGCGACAGCTTCGCTTAATTTCAAAAGCAGATCACCTCCAAAAGATAAAGCGCCAAACCACAGTGTCCTTCGAATCGACGCCCAGGGCAAGTATTTTTTCGTTACAGAGCGCGGCGGGCCGAATGAGGTTGGACAATAGGCGAGCCGATGGGGGTTGGAAAACGGCTGAGGGAGTACTAGCGGTTAGTGTGTCAGACGGTCGTAAATGAATCCTCCGGCGCCGCCCGCGAGAGCGCCGATTCCAGCGCCCTTGCCTCCACCAGCGAGCGCTCCAATAGCTGCTCCGGCACCCGCGCTGCCGGCGACAATCTCGACTGATTTTCGCGTCGAGCGATGGTGGCGCTCATGCCGATAAACATTTTCGCGTCCGGCAGGCGGTTCGGGTGCGTTTGGAGGCGGTGGAGCTGGAGCGTAAGCGGGTTCGGGCGCGGGCTCCGGTGGGCGCACCACAACCGGACTGGGGATCAATGGAACGTATGGCTCGGCCGGCGCATAAGACGCCTGCGAGTAACCAGGCTGCTGATAGCTCGACTGGCCGGAGCCCGTCTGCGAATAATCCGGCTGCGCGGAGCTCGGTTGAGCGTAACCCGGCTGAGGGTAACCCGGCGCGGAAGCCGGCGGCGTTGCGGGAGCCTGCGGCACTGTGCTCTCTTCGGGCAGCGCGTAGGCCGATGTTGTACTCAATGGCTGCGGGTTCTTGTTGCGGGTCCAGCCTAGAGCTGCAATCACGGCCAGAGCTGCAAAAGCGGCTGCTAGCAATCCGTTCTTGAGGTTCATGATTCCACCTGGCAGTGAGGTTAGCCATTTTGGTGCCAATTGGCCGGGAATGTGCTTTTAGGCATTTGCCTGACCTAGAAGGAGGCCAGATCTATGACTTTCCCCGCCGGGCCTGTAAGAACTACATGGCCACCGTTAGGGCTTGGAAAAAAACACCTTTTAACCGCCGGCGTCGCGGTTTTGCTGATTCTGATCGGCGTAGCACTTTGGCTGTTCGGAGGCCCCCGCAGCCTGTATCCGGTGGTGGTCAATGGCCGGTACGGTTACATTACGAAATCCGCCAAGCTCGCGATCCAACCTCAATTCGATAGTGCGGATGCATTTACCGATCGCTTGGCCGCGGTCGAGATCGGGAATCGCTGGGGATACATTGACCCATCCGGCAGGCTGGTGATCACGCCACAGTACGACCTGGCCGACCCATTCTCGCAAGGGCTCGCGCTAGTGGGTACCGGCCCGCATCTGGGCTACATCGACAAGAGCGGCAAGTACGCGATCAATCCGCAGTTCGATGGAGCCGGACAATTCGGCGACGGCCGCGCGCCGGTGATGACCAACGGCCAGTGGGGCTACATCGATACGGCAGGCCGAATCGTGATCAATCCGCAATTCGACGAGGCCGGTAATTTTTCGGAAGGCTTGGCGTCGATTCGCAGCGCGAACAAGTACGGCTACATCAATCCTTCCGGCAAGATGGTCATTACTCCCCAATTCAGTTCCGCCGGCGATTTTCATGACGGGATGGCCGTGGTGGGGCTGAACGGAAAATTCGGTTATATCGATAAGGCGGGCAGGATGAAGATCAGTCCGCAGTACGACGCGGCAGGCGACTTCTCCGACGGGCTCGCGCCGGTGGCGATCTCCGGCCGCTACGGCTATATCGACAAGTCAGCCAAGTTCGCCATCAATCCGCAGTTCGACCAGGGAGGGAGCTTCCGCTCCGGCATTGCGCCAGTTTGGGTTGGAAATCGCCAAGGCTACATCAATAAGGACGGCAAGTACGTCTGGAATCCTGTGAGTTGATCTCGAGAACGGCCATCAAGACCACTCCATGATCACTTTGCCGGTATTGCCGGAGCGCATGGCCTGGAAGGCCTGCTCAAAATCGCGGTAGGAGAAGCGATGCGTGATGACCGGCCGGATGTCCAGGCCGGATTCGAGCATGACGGTCATCTTGTACCAGGTCTCATACATCTCGCGGCCATAAATGCCTTTGAGGGTGAGCATATTGAACACCACCGTGGTCCAGTCGATGGCGAACTCGCCGGTCGGGATGCCGAGCATGGCGATTTTGGCTCCGTGGCTCATGTTCGCGATCATCTCGCGAAGAGCAGAAGCGACGCCCGACATTTCCAGGCCGACGTCGAAACCCTCCTGCATCCCCAGCTCTTTTTGAATCTGACCCAGCGGAGTCTGTGCGGTATCCACCGCGCGTGTGACGCCCATTTTGCGCGCCAGCTCGAGCCGGTAGGCGTTTCTGTCGGTGATTACGACGTGCCTCGCTCCGGCGTGCCGGACCACGGCGGCGCTCATGATACCAATGGGGCCGGCGCCGGTAATCAAGACGTCTTCGCCCAGCACGGGAAACGACAAGGCGGTGTGCACGGCGTTGCCGAACGGGTCGAAAATCGCGGCGACATCCAGATCGACGTTGTCTTTGTGGCGCCAGATGTTGGTCATGGGCACCGCGATGTAGTCGGCGAACGCGCCCGGCCGGTTCACGCCCACGCCCATGATGTGAGCGCACAGGTGGCGGCGCCCGGCCAGGCAGTTGCGGCAGCGCCCGCACACCACATGTCCCTCGCCGCTGACAATATTGCCGGGATGAAAATCATTTACGTTGGAGCCCGTCTCGACGATCTCGCCCACGAATTCGTGGCCGATCGCCATGGGGACGGGAATGGTGCGCTGCGCCCATTCATCCCAGTTATAAATGTGCACGTCGGTCCCGCAAATGCCGACACGGAGGACGCGAATGAGCACATCGTTGATGCCGATGGTGGGCTTGGGGATTTCTTCGAGCCATAGTCCCGGCTCGCGCTTGCTTTTGACCAGCGCTTTCATGCCGCGGCGGACCCAGTTGAAGTTTGCATGGCTAGCACCATCATAGCCAGCCGCTGTTGCCGGGGCGGCCTATGCGGCCTGACTGGCTTGCGATTTCATGCTGCGCAGGGTCTGGCGAATGCCGTCATCATAGGACGTCTTTTTGATATTTCCGAGCAGGCGGTGGATCGCGGAATCATCCATGATCACCGCCGTCTGAAACAGATAGTTCATCTCCACCATTTCGCGCATCAGGGGATTGAACAAGCCCATCACGCGCAACATGGTCTTGTTGGCCACGACATACTTGGGCTTGTGGCCCGCCGCCTGAAAGATCTGTTCCACGAAAGCGCGCACGGTGATGGCATCCGGCCCGGCGAAGTTCCAAGCACGGCCGTAGGCACGCGGGTCGCTGGCCAGCGCCACGGCCACAGGGCCGACATCCGGCACATAGACGAACTCATGTAGCGTATCGATGGGCCCCACCAACTGCGCGCGGCCGCCTTCGCTGGCCGCATGAAACGCGCTGGCAAGAAAGCTCCTCTCGACGCCAGGGCCGTAGAAGTCCGGGAGCCGCAGGATGGTCCCGCGAATCGAGCCGGCTGCATCCGCGGCGAGCACCAGATCCTCCTGCTCTTTTCGCATCCGGCCCTTGAACGTATGCGGCTCGCGCGGATGATCCTCGCTCACGCGTTCCGAGCGCGCATATCCGAAGGGGTACACGGTCCCGATCAGCACGATACGCTGCACGCCCTCCGCAATCGCGCCATCCAGGGTCTTACGCATGAGCTGCGGATGCAGCTCGAATTGCCAATACGGCACGCCGACCAAATAGAAGATGGTGTCGATCCCTCGCGCTGCCGCACGCACGCTGGCGGGATCATCCGGATTCCAGGTGACGATTTCGGCGCGGGGATCCGATCCGAAATGGCGCTCCAATTCCTTGCGTCCGCGACCGACTACGCGGTAGGGCAGGCCTTTCGCACGAAGCTCCGCGGCAATGCTGGTACCAATGGCGCCCGCCGCTCCGAATAAAGCAATACGGTCCATGCAAGCCTCCCGTGTATCTGTGGATATCCCAGGCCGCCGGATTGATTCAGCCTCGCTATGCGGTGGCGCGCGCCAGTTTCCAACCGTATAACGGGAAACGCTCGGCCAGGTTAGTCACGCGCCGCCGGACGGACGCCAACGTATCTTGCGAGCTGATGTTGTGCAACACCTCGGCGATCAGCGCGCCCACTTCGCGCATCTCCGTCTCCCTGAAACCTCGCGTGGTCACGGCCGGGCTTCCCAGCCGGATGCCGCTCGGATTGAGCGGCGGATTCTGATCGAACGGAATCGCGTTTTTGTTCACCGTGATGTAGGCCTCGTCCAGCGCCTTCTCGGCTTCCTTGCCGCGCACGCCTTTTGAGAAGACATCCACCAGCAGCAGATGCGAATCGGTTCCGCCGGACACGATGCGGCAGCCCTGGGCTTGCAAGCTTTCGCCCAACGCTTTGGCGTTGACGATGATCTGCTTTTGATACACCACAAACTCGGGCGACATGGCCTCCAGAAAGCAGACCGCCTTGGCTGCGATCACGTGCACCAGTGGCCCGCCCTGCATACCGGGGAAAACCGTCTTGTCGATGGCCGCCCCGTATTGCGCCTTGGAAAGAATCATGCCCGCGCGCGGCCCGCGCAGTGTCTTGTGCGTGGTGGACGTGACGATGTCGGCGTATTCGCACGGGTTGGGATACAACCCAGCCGCCACCAGGCCGGAGAAATGCGCCATGTCGACCAGAAAGAGCGCGCCTACCGAATCGGCGATCTCGCGAAAGCGTTTGAAATCGATGATGCGCGGATAAGCGCTGCCGCCCGCGATCACCATTTTCGGCTTATGCTCCTCGGCGAGCCTGGCGAGTTCTTCGTAATCGATGCGCTCGTCATCGCGCCGCACTCCGTACGGAATCACTTTGTATGTCTTGCCCGAAAAGTTCAGCGGATGCCCATGTGTCAAATGGCCGCCATGGGCCAGATTCATTCCCAGGATGGTGTCGCCGGGTTGAAGCACCGCTGCATAGGCCTCCTGATTGGCCTGCGATCCCGAGTGCGGCTGCACGTTGGCGTGTTCGGCGTTGAAAAGCTTCTTCACGCGCTCGCGAGCCAGGTTCTCCACGATGTCCGCGTATTCGCAGCCGCCGTAGTAGCGCTTGCCGGGATAGCCTTCGGCGTACTTGTTGGTGAACACGCTACCGGTGGCCTCGAGCACGGCCTCGGAGGTGAAGTTCTCGCTGGCGATCAGCTCCAGGCGGCCGTGCTGGCGTTCGACCTCGTGCTGGATGGCTTCGTAGACTTCCGGATCCACTACCGAGAGAGGGCGCGCCATTCGTTCTTGATCGGTCATGGACTTTAGTTTAGCGCGGTGGTCGCCGAAGTTCGCGGGCTGGGGCCCAAGGTCGTTGAGAGGTCCAGGACCTTCGGTACCGTTGCTGTTACCGGGCCCGAAATGGCATAGTAAGTGCGAGGAGTCAATGAACCCGACAGCCATCCAGAGCGCGGCCGGCGCTAAGGCTCCCGGCACTGGACCAGCTTTGGAGCAGCTGCCTTTCGAGCCGGCGCCCGCTTTCCGCGTGAGCGCGCTGCAGGATGACACACCGTTCGCCGACAATCGCGGCCAGCGCATTGGAATCCTCATCGTCACCTACAACGCCGTCACCACGCTGACCAAGGTGCTCAAGCGCATCACGCCCAATGTCTGGAAAAACGTCGAGGAAATCGCTGTTTTTGACGACGCCAGCCAGGACGCCACCTATGAGCTCGCGCTGGGAATCAAAGCGCTGCGGGGTGTTTCGAAGCTGCAGGTCTTGTCGCATCCTAAGAATCTGGGCTACGGCGGCAACCAGAAGGCCGGCTACCGTTATTTCATGGAAAAGGGCTTCGACGTGGTCGTTCTGCTTCACGGGGACGGGCAATACGCGCCTGAAATCCTCTCGCATCTTTATCACCCCATCGTGGCCGGCCAGGCGGATGCAGTCTTCGGCTCGCGCATGATGAAGGACTACGGCGGGCCGCTCAAAGGTGGAATGCCGCTCTACAAGTATGTTGGGAATCGCATCCTGTCGGTGTTTGAGAATCGGGCGCTGGGCATGCGCCTCACCGAATTCCACAGCGGCTACCGCGCCTACAGCCTGGCCGCGCTGCGCAAGATCGACTTTTCCCACATGACCGATGATTTCCATTTCGACACCGAAATCATCATCAAGCTGCATCATCAGGGTTACGGGATCAAGGAAGTGCCCATCCCCACCTACTACGGTGAGGAGCTATGTTACGTCGACGGCATGAAGTACGCGAGCGATGTGGCTCGCGCGGTGCGGCGCTATAAGCAAACCTGCCGCTCCGTCAACAGCTATCCGGAATTTCAGGAATACTTCGTCCATTACCCGATCAAGCAGAGCAAATATTCCAGTCATTATTACGCGCGCCTCCTGACCGGATCGAATCAAGACGTGCTCGACATCGGCTGCGGCGAAGGCTTCTTCGCGGCCGAGTTGTCGAAGAGCGGCAATCGTATCAGCGGCATCGACGATCGTGTGGCGCCCGCTAACGACGTATTCGAGCAATACTTCACCGCCGATCTGGACGCCGGCATCGCTCCGGTCCTGGATCAATTGAACGGCAAGCGCTTCGATCGCGTCTTGCTTCTGGACGTCCTGGAGCATCTGAAAGCGCCTGAGAAAATTCTTCAGCAAGCGCACGGAGCGTTGAAGCGGGAAGGCTCCCTGATCGTTTCGCTTCCCAACGTCGCTAACATCGTGGTCCGTCTCATGCTGCTGTTTGGCCAGTTCAACTACCAGCAGCGCGGCCTCCTGGACAGGACCCATCTGCGCTTCTTTACGCGCAAGAGCGCGCGGCGGCTGCTGGAGGAGAACGGCTACGCGATCGAGCAGGAGCGCGAGACGGTGATTCCGGTAGAACTCGTCCTAGGATGGTCGGAGAAGAACATCGTTCTGCGCCTGATGAACCGCCTGCTGGCGGCCGCTACTTGGCTGCTGCCCGGACTCTTCGGCTATCAGATCATGTTTGTGGCCCGCAGCACGCACCGGGACAACGGCGCGGCTTAGCTCACATACCCGCCGCCAGGCGCAGGGCAAGCAACTCCGGAAGGCCAGCCTCCACGATCTTCTTTTGCGCGGACTTGATATCGTAGGCAACCCGCCGGAACGTCACCAGCCGCGCTTCCGAATCGTACAGCGCGTAAGCCGCCCTGGGATCGCCATCGCGAGGCTGCCCCACCGATCCTGGATTCAGCATGTAGTCGGCATCGTTCTCTAACGCCAGAACCGCATCGTTGGAGCCGTGCTCGACGCTGCGCAGGCGTTTCACGCCGTTGCGATGGCACAGAAACCCGCCCTGCAAGTGGGTATGGCCAAAGAAACTGACCCCCGCGTCCAGATACGGCGCGACCTGCGCGACCTCATCCTCGCTGAACAGGTATTCGTCTTCATCGAGCGGCGAGCCGTGCAGGATCTCGAAGCCGTCGATGCGTTCGGGTCCTTTGCCAAGATCGTGAAGATACGCCATATTGTCCGGTTTGATGATCTGTTGCGTCCACAGCGCCGACTGGCGCGCGACTGGATTAAACCACTCCAAGTCCTCCAGCCCGGCGCAGGCCTTGTCGTGATTGCCGCGCACGATGTTCGCCACGTGGCCGCGCACCCATTCGGTAACTGGATCGGGGTCGGCGCCGTAACCAACCACGTCGCCACAGCACAAAATGCGGTCGTATTCAGGGGGCGCATCGGCCAGCACAGCCTGGAGCGCTTCCCAGTTGGCGTGCAGATCGCTCAGGATCAGGTAGCGCACAATCGCAGCAGCGAGACCTCCGCGGGAGCGCCGATCCGCACCGGCACCCCGATGGTTCCCAATCCATTCGAAACATACACGGACGCTTTGCCGCTGGTGTAGAGGCCCGCCACGTAGGGAGTGTACACCCGCGCGACGTTCATGTGTTGATGCAGAATCTCGAAATCCACCTGCCCGCCATGGGTGTGCCCGGCGATGGTTAGATCGTAACCCTGCGATGCCGCTACGGGAAAGACATCCGGATTATGCGAAAGCAGGACGTTCAGCGTTCCCGGCGCGATGAGACGCTCGGCGCCAGGCAAGTAGGGCCGCTCGAAGCGCTGGTAGTCGACGCCTGCGAAATTAATGGAGGCATCGCCGAATCGAAGCAGGCGGGCGCGGCTGCGCAGAAAATCGATGCCGATCCGGGCGCCGTACGAGGCGACGTAATCGGAAGTGCCGGTATAGATCTCGTGATTTCCCAGGCATCCCAAAACGCCCGCCTCGGCCCGCAAGCGCGCCAGCTGCCGCAAACAGGCATCCAGCGGATCGCCACGCCGGCTGATCAGGTCCCCGGTCACCAGAGCCAGATGAGCGCGCGTTCCGTTGGCCATATCGATGGCGCGGGCAAATTCCCGCTCGCTCAAAAACGGGCTGAGGTGAATGTCGGTGATCTGCACGATGCGCAATCCGTCCAGGTCCTTGGGCAAATCCGCGATGGGAATCCGCACCTCGGAGAGCTGGAAGCGATTGCGCCGCACGATCCCGAAGCCGGTGACCACTGCCGGCGCGACGCACAGGCCCGCGGCAGCGGTTTGAAAAAACGCACGGCGCCTGGCTTGGAATTCGGGCCGGCCCGCCGGAACAGCCAGCCTCAGGGCGGCCACTATCAGAGCGATCAATTCCACAATGGCGGCGCACTCCAGCCAGGTAGCCCACGACACCGGAAAATATCGCGCGACGCGATCGAATTCGAGCAAATAGCCTAAGAAAAGCAGCCCAAAGGCGAGCGCCGCGCCGGTCCAGATCCGAGCCGTGTGCGCATAGCGCCGCAAAAGCGCGCGAACAATGTGGATTTCCAGGACCAGACCCAGCGCGAGGAGACACAAACCGGGAAAAAAATGAATGCGGACCAGCATGATAACGCTACTACTATTCTATCGGCTTCACGCTCGCCCAACGTGATGCTAGTCCGTAATCCAGCCGTCCACGATGTTCACCACCCGGTTGCCGTACTCGGCGTTCTTCTCGTTGTGCGTCACCTGGATGATGGTGGCGCCGGACTCATTCAGGCGCTTGAACAGCTCCATGATCTCTTTGCCCTGGCTGGAGTGCAGATTGCCGGTGGGTTCGTCGGCCAGAATGATCTTGGGGTTCGCTACGATGGCGCGGGCGATGGCCACCAGTTGCTGCTGGCCGCCCGAGAGCTGATTGGGATACAGGTCCTTCTTGCCGACGATCTGAAACCGGTCCAGCACGTCGCACACGATGCTGTCGCGCTCGGATTTCTTGATGTTGCGGTAGGACAGAGGAATGTCGAGATTCTCGTAGACCGTGAGCGAGTCCAATAGATGATAGCTCTGGAACACGAAGCCGAAATACTTCTTGTACAGCTCCATGCGGTCCTTCTTGGCGATCTTGTGAATGGGGTGCTCCAGCAGATGGTACTCGCCCGTCCAGGCGCTGTCGTGCATGCCTAGCAGGTGCAGCATGGTGGACTTGCCGGCGCCCGATGGTCCCATGATGGAGACAAACTCGCCCTCCTTTATTTCCAGGTTGATGCGGCGCAGGACAAACGTTTTGGTGGGACCGTGCTCGAAGTATTTCTCAACGTTCCGCAAAACGATCATGGGGGTCATACAGGTATTCTTATTGTCGTAGAACAGCGCAAGATTCGCCAGTGAAGCGGGCCGGTGGCGCGTTTAGTGCATCCAGAGATAGGCAATCCGCGAGGTAATCCGCGAGGCGATCTGATTGGAAACCTGGCAGGCGCGAAGTTGCGCGCTGACGTTCTCGACGCGGATCGAATCCGCGGGAAATCGAAAGGCGGAGAACTGCGACACCGCCAGCAGCCCCAGCGTGATCACGAAAACCGCGAAGAAATCCACATGCCGGCGCAACATTAGGCCACTCCTACGCTTTCCTCCACGATCCTTCCGTCGAATAGCCGGATGGTGCGGTCCGCATAGCGGGCGTAGCGCGGATCGTGAGTTACCATGCAGATGGTTGCGCCGCCGCGATGCAACTCGCGCAGCAAATCCATGACAGCCTCGCCGTTGGTCGAATCAAGGTTTCCGGTGGGCTCGTCCGCCAGCAGGATGGACGGATCGCCGGCCAGCGCGCGGGCCACAGCGACACGCTGCTGCTGGCCACCCGAGAGCTGCGACGGGTAATGCTTAATGCGGTGCGACATGCCCACGCGCTCCAACGCGTCGTGAACGCGCTTCTTGCGCTCCGCCGAGGGCATCCCGCGATAGGTCAGCGGAAGCTCGACGTTCTCGTACACGGTCAGGTCGCCGATCAGGTTGAAGGCCTGGAAAATGAACCCGATCTCGCGATTGCGGATGCGCGCGCGCTCGGAGAGCTTCAGGTTCTGCACCGGCTTGCCGTTCAAGACATAAGTTCCGTCGGTAGGCGAGTCGAGCAGACCGAGAATCGCCAGCAGCGTGGATTTGCCGCAGCCGGACGGCCCGGCGATCGACATATACTCGCCCTTCTTCAGGTTGAGATGAATCCCCGCCAGCGCGTGCGTCTCTACTTCGTCGGTGACGAAGACCTTGGTCACGCCGTCCAAGCTAATCAAAGCATCTGAGTCAGTTGCCATGCTGTATCCCCGTTTAACTTAATTCAAGCGGATGCGATTGTACGCATCCTCAATTTAAACGGATGCGGTTATACGCATCCTGCGCGGACATATCCGAGAGAATCACTTGATCGCCGACGTTGAGCCCTTCCTTGACTTCAATTGTATTCACCGCGCTGCGCCCCAGCTTGACGTACACGCGCTGCGCTTCTTTGTTGTCCGGATCCAGCTTGAACAGCGAGATCTTGGCGTCGGGCTGCCCGATCACGGGCCGGCCCACGAAGACCACGTCCGAAAGCTTCTCGAGAATAATAGTGCCGTCCACGCTGAGATCGGGCCGCATGCCCGGAGCCGTTCCTTCCAGCTTGACGTCCACGTCCACGGTGCCATTGACCGCGGCAGGATCGATGCGAGTGACGTGCCCGGAGATGATCCCGTTGCGTGTATCGATGGAAGCAACCTGGCCGATCGCTACATCCTTGACCTGGGTCTCCGGGATCTTCAAGGTCGCTTTCAGGCGGTTGGGCTGCGCGATTTTGGCCAGAATCGCCCCGGGCGCAACGCGCATTCCGACCTCAAGCGGCGTGGTCGAAGTGCCAAGCTGCGTCAGAACGCCTTCGGCAGGAGAGCGGATGATCAATTGGTCCACCTGCTCCTTCTTGAGCTTGTAGGTGGCTTGCAACTGCTCGATTTGCACCTTGAGGGCGTCCAGCTGCGCTTTGATGGACTGGTTGCTGATATCCAACTGTTCTTTGGAAAGCGCGTAGCGCCCTTTCAATTCCTGATATTTGGCCGCGGAAAGCTTGGCATCGATCTCGGATTTCAAACCCAGCTTGGTTAATTGCTGATCGCGGTCGGCTTGCAGTTCGGCCTGCTCCATGTCGGACTTAACCTGTTCGGTGGTTGCTCTTTGCGCCAGCTGCTGGGTTTGCAGTTGGACTTGCAGGTTGTCGTAATTCGCGTTGGCCTGCTTGATTTGCCATTCGGCGTTGGTCGCGTCCAGATCCATCTGCGGGTTGCTGAGCACCATCACGACCTCGTTGGGATGAAGCGTGGCGCCGGGGAGAAAATTGATTTTTTCGACGCGCGAGTCGAACGTGGCCGGAATCCAGATGAAGTCTTCCACTACCAGGGTGCCCAAGCCGCGTACGTCACGCACCATTGGCCCGCGCTTCACCGTATCGATCCAGACCGTGGCGCGGTCCACTGACGGGGCGGCGGGTTTGAGGCGGGAAAGGCCCCAGGTGATCAACGGGATCGCCGCCAGCA
Source organism: Terriglobia bacterium (assembly GCA_963768095.1). Classification (GTDB taxonomy): domain Bacteria; phylum Acidobacteriota; class Terriglobia; order Bryobacterales; family Bryobacteraceae; genus Palsa-89. Next base: position 1,426,633 of record CAVYGT010000002.1, read on the forward strand.
CCAGAACTATGACGACGATGCGGCGAAACAGCTTGCGGCGCGCGACCTCTTTGCCTCGAGGGACATCCATTGGAAATTCTCCCAGTACGAAGTGGCAACTAGTCTGCCAATATCCATGCTACTGAAAAATAAAGGAAAATGCCATGAAAAATCCGTGTTGGCACGACTCGTCTGTCCGCTTCTGGGATTCCTTTGTACGGGCTGGGACAGGCGGTTGAGGCTACATGAACCGCTGGTATCCGACTCCTAGCCGGTGGGCGATCTCACTGAGCCGGACATCGAGCGTCCAAAGCCGGCATCCAGTGAGGCGCGCGGATGCGAGGAGGTGTACGTCCACCCAACCGATGCCTTTTCCGAAGAGCCGGCGTTCCTCGACCAGCCTCAGACACTCAACCTCGTCAGCTTGGACTGCGAACGGTAGCTTGCCGAGATCGGTCAGAATCCTGGTACGGGAATGCAGATTGCCGCAGGCGAGTTCACCTAACACAAACGGATGGATCAGAATCTGACCATTCAGCAGGCAGTCTTGGAGAATAGCGTCCGTTTGCCGCAGATGGCCCACCCAAACGCTGGTATCAGCAAGAATCATGAACGGATTCGGGACCGCCGGCGGCGCCCTGGCCGAAAACCAGGTTGGGTGCCGCCAAGCGCCGCAAGACGCCTTGCAGCATGGACGGAAATCAGAGTTTTGAGGGCCTCCCGGATTAGCGCTGTTTTTTCCACGATACCCGTTAGACGCCGGGCTTCCTCAATCAACTGATCGTCCAGATTAAGTGTAGTTCTCATACATACGATTATGCATGATTGATACAGATGCTACTGGATCGCAATGGTCACGCCGCTTTGGCTCGCCGCGTTTCCCACCGAAAGAATCACCGGCTGGATGCCCGGCCCCAGGAAACCGCCTGGGATTTGCGCGTTGATCTGCATCAATCCCGGGAATCCCGGCGCCGGACCGGCGTAAAGCAACTGAGCCGGATAGTTGCCAATCGTCAGGCTGGCCGGCGTCGAACCGCTGCCTTGGCCCGTCGCATACAGCGAAATGACGGAACCGCGCGCGGCCGGATTAGAGGCTGAGTTCATGGAGCCGTCCTGATTGATGGCTGCCGCCTGCCCGGTTCCGTTGGCGCTGGTAAAGATGGCGGGCGCCGAGGCCGCCACGGGGCAGATCCAATCCGCGATCTTCAGGCCATTGACGACCACGCTGACCTCTGTGGTCGCACTTGCGAACTGCGCCGGTGCGAGCGCGTTGATCTGGCCCGCGCCGGTATAAAAGATGGTGGCCGCCTGGCCGTCAAACAGCAGTTGAGTCTGATCTGGCTGGAAGCCCACGCCAAAGATGCTCACGATCTCCCCAGGCGCGACCGGACCGGCCTGCATCGAAGCCGCGTTCAGCAACGTCATGGGGGCCATCGAAGAAGCGGGGGCGGTCAACGGCGTCAGGCTGCGGATGCGATTGTTGGCAGAATCGGCGATCCAAACCACGCCCGTCTGGTCAACCGCCAGGTCTTCGGATGTATTCAACTGCGCCGCGGTTGCAAGGCCTCCGTCGCCGGAGAATCCTGCGACGCCATTGCCGGCAATCACTGTAACAGCACCGGACGATGAGACGCGCCGGACCACGCTCGCGCCGGTCTCGGCGATCAGCAGGTCACCGCCGGGCGTAAGGGCCAGGCCGCGCGGCGCGTTCAAGCCGTCCAGAACCACGTTCTGCGTGCCCGCGGCCGTTATCTTCAACACGCTGGTCTGCCCGCTTACGAACAGGTCGCCTTGCGGATCGACCACAACGGCCGTGGGCCCGAGCATCCGCGCCACGGTGCTCATGTCGCCGGACACGGCAAATCGCACCACGCGATTGTTGCCCGTGTCCGCGACGTACACGGATTGATCCGGCGCCACGGCGACGTAGGAGGGAGCATTGAGTTGATTGGAGACCGTTGAGATAACACCGCCCGGCGTGATCTTGCGGAGTGCGTTGTTTCCGGTGTCGGCAACGTAGACGTTCTCGAGTGAGTCCACCGCGACGCTGAGCGGTCCGCTCAATTCCGCCAGTACGGCCTGGCCATTGTCTCCGGCCGAGCCGGCAGCGCCCGTTCCGGCATAAGTAGTCACGATCCCGGTGGATGAAATCTGACGGATGCGGTCATTGGCCGAGTCGGCGATGTACCAATTCCCAGCGCTATCCCGCGCGATCCCTGAAGGCGTATTAAGGCGCGCGCCTGTGGCCGGTCCACCGTCCCCGCCGAAGTAGCGTGACGCGCCGCTGCCCGCGATCACCAACGCGGCGCCTGCGGTGGTCACTTCACGCACGAATTGGCCTTCGGTGACATAGACATCTCCTACGCCGTCCAGGGCCACGTCCATACAGGGGGTCAGGCCGCCGTTGGCCGTGAACTGCGTGCCGAAGTAGCCGGCCGAGGCAATGTACAAAGTTCCAGTCGAGCTGATCGCAACGCCCGTCGGCGACGCAACGGCAAAGACGGTACTGATGATGCCGTTCGAAACTTTGCGGATGCGACTGTTTCCGCTGTCGGCGATGTACAGGCCACCGCTCGCATCGGCGGCCAGGCCCGCGGGTGCGTTCAGCTGCGCCAGGATGGCCTGCGAACCGTCCCCGCTGAATCCAGCATTGCCGTTGCCGGCGAGCGTCGATAGTACGCCGCCGGGGGAAACCTGGTACACGGTATGGGCCGCAAAGTCGGAGATATAGAGCGAGCCGCCGCTGTCGATGGCCACGTTTCGCGGCTCCAGCAATTGGACGTTCACTGCGGCCGCGGAAACATTGCCACCTGCAACCGTTCCGCCTCCGCCGGCGACGGTTTGGATCGTTCCATCGACAGAAATTTTTCGCACGCGCGCGTTACCCAGGTCCGCAATGAACAGATTGCCTGAAGAATCCACAGCCAGGCCATAAGGTTGATTGAGCACGGCTTGCGCAGCCAGTCCGCCATCGCCCGCGAATCCAGCCACTCCGCTTCCGGCTATCGTTTGGATATTGCCATCGGGCGTAATCTTCCGGACGCGATTATCCGCCGCATCGGCAATATAAATGTTGCCCAGCCTGTCCACCGTGATGCCTTCCGCTTGGCTGAGAAGCGCGTTCAGCGCCGGTCCGCCGTCTCCGTTCGAATCGCTACCAGCGACGGTCTGAATGTTGTAGATCACGGGCGCGTCGGCAGCCTGAAGCAAAACGGCAGGCGAGAGAAATGAAAACATCAACCAATTGCGAATAGCCACGAATAGTCCTCGAGGGAGTAGTGTGTTGGGGCAATGGAAAATTCTCAAGCCTCTTCCGATGGAACGGGTGTGAAGAAGTTAATCACTCTCGTCGCGGCGCTGCTGCTGGCCGTCGCGATGGACGCTCAGCCGGCCATCCGACTGAAATCCAAACAGGTTGCGGGGACCTCTCAGAGTGCCAGCGTTCCACAGAACACGCTGAGCCCCGGCCACTCGCACTGGCTGGTCCAATTTCAGAACGCGCCGAGTTTGAGTCAGTTGAGCGAGCTTCGCTTTCGCGGCGCACAGGTGCTTTCTTACGTACCTGACTACGCGCTCTCGATCGCGGCCGGGGATGATACCGGCTGGGACGGCCTGGAAGCGCATTGGGTCGGCCAACTGCAGCCTCAGGAAAAGATCAGCCCCACGCTAGCGGCAATGCTGGCTCCGGGCGTCAATCGCGCCGTAGTGGTGGAGTCTTATTCGGATGTGGACCCGGGCGATGTTCGCGCGATTGCGAACCTGGCCGGGGTGGTCATCCGAGAGAATCCGGACTTGCTTGCCAACCACTTGTTGGTTTGGGGCGATGCTCAACAGGTGCAGGCGCTGGCGGGTTGGGACGAAATCTCCTATATTTTCCCAGCGTCGGCGGACCTAGCGGCCGGTACTCCGGTGCACGGCTGCCCAGGCGCTCTAACCACGCTGGGGCCGGTGACTCAATCGGTGCCTCTGATCGACGACGGCTGGGCTGGGCCATCGCACGGATCCGCGGATTTGAAATACTCCTTCGTGCATGTCACCGAGAAACTGCCGGCCGATGGCGTCGAATCCGAAATCACGCGGGCACTTGAGGAATGGGCCAAGTACGTTGACGTGAACTTTACGTCTACCAGCGATGCCACCGGTGATGCGACACTCGCTATCCTGTTCGCCAGTGGCGCGCACGGCGACGGCTATCCCTTTACCTCGACCAGCGTGCTGGCCCACACTTTTTATCCCGTACCCACCGATCCCGAGCCTCTTGCGGGCGACATGCATTTCAACGACGCGGAGAACTGGAAGATCGGCGCGGATGTAGATGTTTTCAGCCTGGCCTTGCACGAAGCCGGACACGCCTTAGGTCTGGGACATTCCGACAATCCCGATGCGGTGATGTATCCGTACTATCACATGCACACGGCGCTTTCTTCCGACGACATTGCTGCCATACGCGAACTTTACGCATCGCGAGACAGTTCCGACGCGGCTCCCACCACGCCTGCGAGTCCGACAACGCCCTCGACTCCGAGCACGCCGTCCACGCCCGGCACTCCAACAGCGACGCCGCAGCCTGCGCCGGCAACCCCGCTGCTTCTGCTGGTGCAGGTGCCTCCGGCTTCCACGACTGCATCATCCATTACGTTGACCGGCGCACTGTCCGGAGGCGCAGGACCAGTCGCACTCGCGTGGGCCACGAGTCAGGGATTTTCCGGAACAGCGCAAGCGTCCGCGACCTGGACTATTTCGGCAATTCCGCTAAACGTGGGAGCCAACATCGTCACGATCACCGCGCGCGACTCGCAGCAGAATCAAGTGACCCAAACCGTTAGTGTGGCGCGCCAGCAGGTGTCTGCGCCATCGCCGAATCCGCCTACGCCTCCGTCGCCTGCACCGCCCGGCTCCCCCGACACCACGCCGCCGTCTTTAACGATCGTCTCGCCGGCCAGTTCAACGATCTCCACGTCCGCCGGCTCGATCGTGGTGAGTGGAACCGCCAGCGATAACGTAGGAGTGGCCAAAGTCACCTGGAGCAGTTCTACCGGCGGATCAGGAACGGCAACCGGCACCACCAACTGGAGCACGGCGCCGATCACGCTCTACATCGGCGCCACTACGATCGTGATACAAGCCAGCGACGCAGCGGGAAATACGAGCTGGCGCTCGCTGGTGGTCACGCGCGATTAGCGCTGCCGGTTATATAAGCTGCGCCAGCTGCGATTCCTGAATCAGGATGGTCTCATCGCGCTCCGGCCCGGTGGATATGCACCCGATCTCGACGCCGGTGCGCTCGCTCAGGAACTTCAGATAATCGCGCGCCCTGCCCGGCAATTCTTCCTGACGTGTGAGCCCGCGCGTCTCGGACTTCCAGCCGGGCAGCGTCTCGTACACGGGCTCCACGGCTTCCAGTGCCCGAAAAGTAGCGGGCATGGTCTTGGTGTTGCGATATTCCGTGCAGACCCGGATTTCATCAAATTGATCGAGCACGTCCAGCTTGGTGATCACCAGGCTGGTGAAGCCGTTAATCATGGACGTGTAGCGCAGCAGCGGCACATCGAACCAGCCGCAGCGCCGCGGGCGGCCGGTCACCGCGCCGTATTCGTTGCCGGCTTTGCGGATTCTCTCGCCCACTTCGTCCGTAAGTTCGGTGGGGAACGGGCCGCTGCCGACGCGCGTGGTGTACGCCTTCGAGACGCCGATCACGCCGTGAATCTGCGTGGGCGGCACGCCGGCGCCGGTGCAAGCTCCGCCGGCCGTTGCGCTGGAGGACGTCACGAATGGATAAGTGCCGTGATCGACGTCCAGCATCGAACCTTGCGCGCCCTCGAACAACACGCGCTTACCCGATTGCATCGCATCGTGCAGAAGCTGCGCGGTGTCGCAGACCATCGGCCGTATGCGGTCCGCCAATTTCAGATACTGGTCGCGGATCTTTTCATAGTCGATGGGCTCGTGAATGTCGAAGGTTTGCGCCAGCAGTTGTTTGTCTTCCGCCAGAGCCGTATACAGCGTGCAGAACGCGTCGCGTTCGTACAAATCCGCGATGCGGATGCCGCGCCGGCCAATCTTGTCTTCATAGCAAGGGCCGATCCCGCGCGAAGTGGTCCCGATCGGGATGCGGTCCTCGCGCGCCTCCGACATCTTCTCCACGATGCGGTGGAACGGAAAAATCACGTGCGCCCGGTTGCTGATTGCGAGCTCTCGCTCCACTTCGATGCCCGCCCGCTGCAGGGTCTCAATCTCATCCAGCAGCGCCGAAGGATCGATGACTACGCCGTTCCCGATGACCGCTTGTACTCCCCCCCGTAGAATGCCGCTGGGGATCAGCTTCAGGACGAATTTTTTCTCGCCGATGAATACGGTGTGGCCGGCATTGTGCCCGCCCTGATAGCGTGCCACGATCTGGAAGTTCTCAGAAAAGAGATCTACCACCTTCCCTTTACCCTCATCTCCCCACTGAGCGCCCAAAACGATGATGTTTCCCATGTGTGGACTCAAAACGTCTCATTGTACCGTGTGAGCGGTTCGCGTATCCTGTATCCGTGGTCTGAAGTTCTGAATTTGTGAACACCAAATCTGCAATTTATGTGCTGGCATCCATACTCTTTGTGGGCGGGGCGCTGGCCTGGTTCATCAGCCGTCCCAAGCCGGTTGCCGGCACGACGACGCTCACAGCCGATGCCAAGGCCTACGTTCGTAATCTGCAATTGGCCGACGTCTCCATGCAAGCCACCGAAAGCTATGTCGGACAGACCGTGACGGAAATCGAAGGCAAGATCACCAACGCCGGAGATCGCAACGTGAAACAGGCCGAGGTGAACTGCGTTTTCTACAACGTTTACGGAGAAGTGGTGCTACGCGAGCGGGTCTCCATCGTCAAAGGCGCACTCAAGCCCGGCGAAACCAGAAGTTTCCGGCTCCCATTCGACGACATTCCCTCCAGCTGGAACAATCAGATGCCGCAATTGGTGATTGCGCGTATCGAGTTCACTTGATGGCGAAAATCCTGGTGGTCGAGGATGAGATCGAGCAGCTCGCCCTCCGTAGCCAGTTGCTGGAGCACGCCGGCTACGAAGTGATGACCGCGCAGAACGCCGCGGCCGCTTTACTGCAATTGGCCGGATGTCAGGCCGTGCTGACGGACCTCCGTATTCCGAAACTGGAGGACGGCTTGCAATTGATTCGGGCGGCCGCCGCCGCATCCATTCGAACCATCGTGCTTTCGGGCGCAGAATCGGATACTGTCCTTCCGGTGGACGCATTTCTGACCAAGCCCTGCTCCTCGAAAAAGCTGCTTGAGACCGTCGCCCGGTTCTGCGCCGGCGCGCCGGGAGCCTGAGCGCGGTTGAGGAATGGATCTCCGGGTCAAGGTGATTCCCAAGAGTTCCCGCACCGAACTGGCGGGCGTCCTGCCCGACGGCACCTGGAAGGTCAAGGTGGCTGCCGCGCCCGAGAAAGGCAAGGCTAATCGAGCGCTGTGCGAGTTCATCGCCGAAAGGCTGGGCGTGGCGAAGAGTAGAGTTCGGATCGTCAGCGGCGAAACTTCACAACTCAAGCGGATTCGGATCGATGAGGCCTGAGCCGGCCTACGTGCTCAGCGCCAGCTTCGGCTCGCTCCGGCGTGTGATCAGCAGCGCGACCCCGGCCACAAGCGTCGCGAGCGAAATCCACTGCGTGTAGGACAGCCCATAGTGCAAGCCCTGCTCGTGGAAGCGGTAGAACTCGATCACAAACCGCGCGCTCGAATACAGCGCCAGATACCAACCCAGAATCGCGCCGGGCGTATGCGGCCGCGCGATCAGGCGATAGAGACCGATGAAAATCAGAGCGTCGGCGAACGATTCGTAGAGCTGCGTTGGATGCAGCGGAACCGCCAGCGGCACGCCCGTCAGGTTCCAAGCCTCGGGATTCCGGAATGTGACGGACCAGGGCAAGTGACTTTCAATTCCCCAGCAACATCCGGCGGAGAAACACCCGATGCGCCCGATGGCCTGTCCGAGTGCGATCCCCGGCGCAAAAACGTCGCAGGTTTGGAGCCCCGGCAAGTGGTTGTGGCGGATGTAGAGCGCCGCGGTCACCAACGCCAGCAGGAACCCTCCTTGATAGACTCCGGCAGCCTGCAGTGTTTCCAGCGAGAGGATTTTCCTGGAACCGTTCCAGTATTCGCCAAAATCGAAGAGAATCATGAACAGCTTGGCGCCCGCGAGCCCGGCCAACGCGCAGTAGATTGCCAGGTTAGTAACGGGCTCGGCCGGAAGCTTGCTGCGCCGCGCCAGCCGCACCGTCACCCACAGACCCATCAGGAAGCCAATGGCCACCAGGGTTCCGTACGTTGGTATAAAAAAGTGTCCGATCGAGATCAGTTTTGGAAACATCGTGATACTGGCGCCCGGCCTACCTGGGGGCTTCCCTCGGAACTGGCGCCGTCTGGCTCTTCCTCTCCTTCGAATACCACATATCGAGCAACAGCAGGCAAGCGCCTATCGTGATGGCGCTGTCGGCGACATTGAAGGCGGGGAAATAATGTTCCCCTACATGTAATTCGACGAAATCCGTTACGGTCCCGTGTACAATCCGGTCAAACAAATTGCCCAGCGCGCCGCCCATCACCAACGCCAAACCCATGCGGAGCAAATGCCCTTGGCCTCCCATACGAAGCAAGACCGCCGAAATGATGGCCAGCACCAGGACTGAAAAGCCGATCAGGAATACGTTGCGCCAGGGATTCTCCAGGTTAGAGAGCATGCCGAAAGCGATTCCCGGATTTTCCGTATGGACGATATTGAGCAGCCCGGGAACTGCGTTCCACGCATCCCATAAGGACAAGCGTGTCTTGATCAGGTCCTTGGTGATGCGATCCAAAACGAAGACCGCGATGGCCGCGATGAACGGCAAGACTCGCTGGCCCATGTTACTCGCCCAGCATTTCCTGGACGGCCTCCACGCAAGGGGCGCACAGGGTCGGGAATTCCGCGCTTTTGCCGACGTCGGTAGTGTACTTCCAGCAGCGCTCGCATTTTTGGCCCTGCGCACGCTCGATCTCGACTTCGAGGGCGCCCCCGCCGCGCTCCAACACCACCTGCGAAACGATAAAGAGGCCAGGCAGGTCGTTCAAATACCGGCTGAGCAGGGGGTATAGATCGTCGCCCGCCTTCAGACGCACCAGCGCTTCGAGCGATTGGCCAATGGTTTTGTTTTGGCGCGGAACCTCGAGCGCCTTGGTCACCTCGGCGCGCACTTCCATCAACCTCTCCCAGTCCGCGGCCTGCTTGCGCTGCTCCGCAGTCAATCCGGCGGTCAACTCTTGCGGATCAGGAAACAAAGTCAGATGGACGCTCTCGGGGCTTCCTGGCAGCTTCGCCAGATAACTCCAGACTTCTTCGGTGGTGAATGAGAGCAACGGCGCAACCAACCGCACTAGCGCATGCGTGATTCGATAAATGGCCGTTTGGGCGCTGCGGCGCCGGTGCGCTTTCGGTGCAGCAGTGTAAAGCGCATCCTTGGACGCATCAATATAGATGGCGCTCAGCTCGCTCGCGAAAAAGTCGTAGACGGCGCGATAGACCTTATGGAATGCGAACTCGTCGTACCAGGCGCGGCACTGCGCTACCAGCGCTTCGGCGCGCAGCAGCACCCAGCGGTCGATCTCTAGCAGCTTGTCGCCGGGAACGGCATCGCGCACCGGATCGAAATCCTTCAGATTACCGAGCGCCCAGCGAAACGTGTTGCGGTATTTGCGATACGCCTCGCTCAGACGTTGCAGGATGGTCTCGGAAAGCCGCACGTCTTCGGTGAAATCCACGGATGCGGCCCACAGCCTCAGCACGTCCGCGCCGTATTTCGGAATAATCTGATCGGGATGGATGCCGATTCCGAGGGATTTCGACATCGCGCGTCCCTGCTCGTCGAGCGTCCAGCCGTTGGTGGCGCACTCTTTGTACGGCGCCTCCCCGCGTAGCGCGACGCCCACCAGAAGCGAGCTGTGGAACCAGCCGCGATACTGATCGGCGCCCTCCAGATACAGGTTCGAGGGCCAGGGCAAACCATTCTTCGGAGTGAGAACGGCGAGATGGCTCGATCCCGAGTCGAACCAGACGTCGAGAATATCTTTTTCCTTCCGAAACTCGCGCCCGCCGCAGCGCGGGCAAGCCACGCCCGGCCCCACCAGTTCGGCCGCCGAGCGATCGTACCAGACATCGGCCGAATGTTCCGCAAACAGAGCCACCACACGATCCAGAATCTTGCGATCCGTCAGCGGCTCCTGGCAGCTCTCGCAATAAAACGCGATGATGGGCACGCCCCACACACGCTGGCGCGAGATACACCAGTCGGGCCGGGTCGCGATCATGTTAGAGATGCGCTCCTCGCCCCACGAGGGCATCCACTTGACCTGTTTGATGGCATGCAGCGTGCGCGACCGCAGATCGTTGCGCTCCATTCCGATGAACCACTGCTCGGTGGCGCGGAAAATCGTGGCATGGTGGCAGCGCCAGCAGTGCGGGTAGCTGTGCTCCATGTCTTCGTGCGCCAGCAGCGCGCCGCTCGATTTCAAAATGCCGATCACGATCGGATTGGCCTGCCACACGGTCTTGCCGATGATCTCTTCAGGCAGGCGGCCGGCCGCTCCTTCTGCATGAAAGAATTTTCCCGCGGCATCCACAGGACAGAAAATCGGCAGGCCATACTTGCTGCCCACCTCGAAGTCTTCCTGGCCATGCCCCGGCGCGGTATGGACGGCGCCGGTGCCTTGATCGAGCGTCACATGGTCGGCCAGGATGCCGAGCGAATCGCGCTCCAGAAACGGATGGCGGAAGATGGCGCCCTCGAGCTTGCTGCCAGCGAAGCCGGCGATCGCTTTGGGCGCGCCCCACCCAAGCTTTTCGGCTGTGGCTTTCAGCAACTCCACCGCGACGATATACACGTCTTCGCCAACTTCGACCGCGACGTATTCGAATTTCGGATGATACGCGATGGCCACGTTGGCCGGGATGGTCCAGGGCGTGGTGGTCCAGATCAGGCCGTACACTTTACGCCCGGCCAGCGCCGGATCGATCAGCGCCGGATCGGAGGTCAACGCGAATCGCACCCAGATGGACGGGCTAGTGTGGTTCTCATATTCGATTTCGGCTTCCGCCAGCGCCGTCCGATCGTGGATGCACCAGTTGACCGTCTTGAGGCCCTTGTAAACGTACCCGCGATCCAGAAACTCGACAAACGCGCCCGCGATCACCGATTCAAACTGCGCGCTCATCGTCAGATACGGATCGCGCCAGCGTCCCAGGACGCCCACCCGGACGAAATCGCGCTTCTGCAAATCCACATATTTCGTCGCGTATTTGCGGCACTCGGCGCGGACCTCAACCGCGGTCATGGACGCCTTTTTCGATCCGAGCTGGCTGTCGACCTTGGCCTCGATCGGCAAACCGTGGCAATCCCAACCGGGCACGTAGGGCGAGTCGTAACCCGCCATGGTCTTGCTCTTGACTACGAAATCTTTGAGGATTTTGTTGAACGCGGTGCCGAGGTGGATCTCCCCGTTGGCGTAGGGCGGCCCGTCGTGCAGCACGTACATCGGCCGGCCGGCGCTGCGCGGCGCGAATCTTCTCGTACAATCCTTCGGCTTCCCAGCGTTCCAGCAACTTCGGCTCCATCTGAGCCAGATTTGCCTTCATGGGGAAGTCAGTCTTCGGAAGATTGACAGTTTTCTTGAGATCCACGCTGGCGGCGTCCATGAGGGGATACTTTTATCGTACTAGATGACGCCGGAACGGCGCGGATTTTCAGCCGCCAGAATCGCGACCGGAAAGCTGAAATAGATTTTTCCATCGTCGCGATGCGTCGCCATGTCCAGCGCGTCGTTGGAGAGCGAGTCTTCGAAGATCCGCCGGATTCGATCCGCGTCTCCCGGTTTGGGAAAGGAGCGTGACAGCAAGCCTTCCAGTTCGCCTTCCACCGATAAAACTCTTCCCGAGGCTCGGCGAATCCGGCGCTGAGAAGCAGACCGCGGAGTTCCTCCACCGGCATGGCGCGCACATGCGACGGATCGCGCAGCCGTTCCATGGCATTGAAGGCGTCGGCTTTCGACTGGGAAGGCGCGCTGTCGGCGATCGCTATGCGTCCTCCCGGCCGGCAAACTCGCCGCATCTCTTTCAGCACCGCAAGTGGATCCAGCAAATGATGCAGGGCAAAACGCGCCGTCACAATCGAAAAGCTGTGGTCGGCGAACGGCAGCGGCGGAACATCGCCGAGCTCCCAGGTAACGTTTCGAAGCCCGCTGCTCTGCTGCTCGGCGCGCGCTAGCTCTAACATCGCCGGAGTTACGTCGATTCCGGTGACGTGCCGGGCGACTTTCGCGAACGCGCACGCCAGCAGTCCTGGTCCGCAGGCTACATCCAGCACGGTATCTTCCGGGCCGGTACCGGCCATCGCGACAATGCGGTTCAGGGCCTCCTGATTCCGAATGGCTGGGGCGTTGGCAAACGGAGACGCCTGCCGCGTAAACTGGTCGAGGATGACTTCGCGATGGGTGGAATCCATATGCGCATCATAGTACGGCCCGTGCCGCCACCGCGCCGCTGCCGCATTGCGTATACAATTGTTCGCCGGGGGTGTAGGGTATGGAGCATGCCATCGTTGTCGGCGGAAGCATGGGCGGATTGCTGTGCGCCCGCGCGCTGGCGGATCACTTTCATCGCGTCACGATAGTCGAGCGCGATTCGTTTCCCACATCAGTCGAGAATCGGCGGGGCGTGCCGCAGGGCCGCCACACGCACGGTTTGCTGGCCAGCGGCCGCGAGGTTCTGGAACGATTTTTCCCCGGCATCTCCAGCGAATTGATCGCCGCCGGCGCCGTGCGGGGCGACCTGACCGGCCAGGCCCGCTGGTTCATCGGAGGAGCGTGCCTCGCGCGCTTCACCAGCGGAATGGAAGGCTTGCTCATGAGCCGTCCGTTTCTCGAGACGGCGGTTCGTAGGAAAGTCCTTGGTCTGCCCAACGTGAATGTTCGTGAGAACACTAGCGTGGACGGATTGGCCTCAAGCGCCGACAACACGCGAGTCACCGGCATTCGTATGGGCAGCCAGACGCTGGCAGCCGATCTGGTGGTGGACACCACGGGCCGCGGCTCGCATAGCCCGCAGTGGCTCGAAAGCATGGGTTATGTGAAGGCAGACGAGGAACGCGTGGAAGTCGCGTTGGCTTACACCACCCGCTGGTTCCGACGCTATCGGCAACACATGGACGGCGACCTCGCCGTAGTTGTCCCTCCCACGCCGGAAGGAAAACGCGGGGGCGTAATGCTGGCCCAGGAAGACGATCGGTGGACGCTGACGCTGATCGGACACTTCGGCCACGTCGCCCCGCCTGAACTGGAAGGCTTCATCGAGTACGCGCGCACCCTGCCGGCGCCTTACATCCATGAAGTGATTCGGGACGCCGAACCGATCGGCGAGCCGGTATCCGCACGGTTTCCCGCCAGCGTGCGGCGGCGGTACGAGAGACTTCCGCGCTTCCCGGAGGGCTACTTGGTATTCGGCGACGCCATTTCGAGCTTCAACCCGATTTACGGCCAGGGGATGTCGGCGGCCGCCTTGGAGGCGGTCGAACTCACCGCAACGCTGGCTGGAGGGACGAACGATCTCGCACGGCGATTTTTCCGCCGCGCAGCCAAGGTGGTGGACATTCCCTGGGCGGTCGCAGTCGGCAACGATCTGCGCATGAAGGAAACCATCGGCCCACGCAACGCCGGCGTGAACGTTATCAACTGGTACCTTTCGAAGCTGCACCACGCCGCGCACCGGGATCCAGTGCCCGCGCTCGCGTTCCATCGGGTGGGGAACTTGCTCGCGCCCCCGCCCAGCGTGTTGCATCCGCGGATTGCGTGGCGAGTGCTGCTTGGGAACCTGCGGCCGCGCGCCGCCGCAGAACCAGCGGAGCAATCGATGCAGACCGCCGCTGGCAAGTAGCGCCTATTTCCAGACGAACCGCGCCAGCTCTCGATCTTTTCGCGCATGGCCAATCGGGAACGCCTGGTTGTGCATAACTACGTAAACGCCCGGCGTGAGCACGCGCGCCGCAAACAGGCTCTCGGTCAGGTTCTGCAACCCATCGCTCGATTCAAAGCCCAGCGGCGTCATCGCGCCCGTGAGCACCACCGGGAAGCGCAGGTCCGGAAGGTTCTTCTCGATCAGTAAGCCCGTTTCCACCATGGTGTCGGTTCCGTGCGTGATGACTACCGGCGCGGGGTCCTGCAGCTTTTCACGCACCGCCGCGAGCACACGCTCGCGATCCGCATCGGTCATCTGCAGGCTGTCCTTGTTCATCAGATGCGTGACTTGAATGTCGACGTCCGGCAGACGCAGCAAGCGGAAATAACGATCGATCTTGCTGTCGAGATTTTGGACCGCGCCGGTTTGTTCGGAGTAAACTTTCTCGATAGTGCCGCCGGTCGCAATCACATAGATCCGCTGCATCGGCTATTGCAGCTTTCGCAGCACCGCGACCAGCACATTGCCCACCACCTCTAAGCTGTGCGCGCTCAGCTTGTCCATCGTGTCTTTTTCAGTGTGCCAGTACTCGTTGTTGGGGCCGAAGTCGAAATCGATCAGGTCGAGGGCGTTGACGCCTTTCCTAAGGAACGGAAGATGATCGTCTTCGGTGGCCTGTGCGAAGTTAAGGAAGTACTTTCCGTAGCCCAGGTCCGTAGCGGTTTGCCAGACCAGCCGCCGCAGCGGTGCCGAAGACATGGTCTCCTGTAAGATGCCAAGATCTTTGTCGCCGATCATGTCGACATTGATCAGCGCCTTGATTCGACCGAGCATCCCCTCGCGCGCCCACGTGTCCGCCAAATGCCGGCTGCCGAATGTGCCGTTGGTGTCGGACCATTCTCCGAACGCCTCTTCGCCGTCGAAGAAGACCAGGTAGATGTCGTCGGGATGCGACGTGCTGTTCAGCACCTGCGCCAGCTCCAGCAGAAACCCCGTGGATGACCCGCCGTCATTGGCGCCGACAAAAACGCGACCCGGCATGGGCTTGGTGTCGAAATGGCCGGTAATCACGAGGGCGCGGCCCGATGAGCCCGGAAATTTCGCGATGATGTTCCGCATCGGCACGCTCCCGGCCGGCGTCTGAGCCGTGAAGGCATCGAACGAAATCTGGCAGTGCAGCGGCTTCAGCTGCGCCTCGATATAGCCTTGCAGCTTGCGGTTCGCCTCCGAGCCCGGGGGGCGTGGACCGAACGCGACTGCCTTGCGCGTGTATTCGAGCGCGGCCGCGCCGCTGAAATCGGCCGCGGCAGCCGACGCTACAAAGCATGCAATCGCCAGCGCAGCCACCGCCCGGCTCAAGCTTTTTTTGCGGAGCATATATATCCCAGTGTAAAGTTACGCTCGCGATCCAGCGAGTCAAACCACGGCAGCACCAGCGCCGGCGGCGCCAGAAAAATCGCCGCCACGAAAAACCACGGCCCGCGAAAGAATTGCAATCCGTTCAGGAGCCGTCGCGAGCACAAGCGGAAATATCCGCCCGCCGGTTCGATCGTGTATTCGCGGAATCCGGCCTGGTCCAAAAGATAGGCGATGCCGTAGCGCGTATAGCGATAGTAATCGTGCGGCGCCTGGTGCACTTCCCATTCGTGCGGCACGATCAGCAGCAAGCGGCCGCCCGGCGCAAGCGTGCGCCCGATTTCCCGCAGCGCGCAGGCCGGCTCGCGAACGTGCTCCAACGTAACGATGTTGATGCAGGCGTCGAAGGATGCGTCGCGAAAGGGCAACGCCGTCAGATCGGCGATCGCATCCAGCTTGCCGTAGTCCCAAGACGCATCGCCCACCGCGAGATCGACCCCGACGTAGCGTTGGCGACCGAAATATTTGGCGTGCGGCATCTCGCCCGCGCCCGCATCCAGCACGAGCGCATTGGCAGGCAGTCCGGCCGAAAACTTCGCCAGAGACTCCTCGATTGTGGATTCGAAATGCAGCAAATAACGCCGCAGAAATCGTGGCAAACGGCGCTCGATGGTCCGATAAGTCAAGGCTTCTTGCGCGCCTCCACCATAATGGTCGATCCGGCCCCACAAGCAGCTTCGAGCAGAGTGAACGGAAGCGCCGCAACGACCAGCGCGAAATAGAGCAGGTCCTTCGCCAGCTTTCCAGCCGCGGATTCCCACACTCTGCGAACCCGCCGCGCCATCGGATCCAAACCCGGCGCTAGGCTGGATGCAAATCCCGCCGGGTTATCGCGCAGCGAGAAACGCTTTCGGCGGACAATCTCGAAACCGCACTTTTCAAGCAGCCGCTCCAGATCGCGCTCGCGGTAGTCGACCAAGTGGCGCGGTACATCCACGCCGTTCCAACTCGAGCCGAACAGTAGGAATTGCCAGGAAGATGCATTGGGTACCTGGATGATCAGCCGCCCCTCGGGGGCGAGCAGCTGGCGCGCCGACTCTAAGTATGAAGCCGCATCCGGCAGATGCTCCACCACGTGAAACATGGTCAGCACGCTGCAACTTCCCGGCGCCAGAGGGAGCCTGGGCGAGGTCGCCACACAACACACGCACGCGATTGTGCTCCCAAGCCGCCGCCGCGGCTGCTTCGGACGATTCGAGCCCCGCCACCCGCAGGCCCCGCTCCTGAACGAGGCGCAGCAGCAAACCACCTCCACAGCCCACATCCAACAACAACCCTTTTTCCGGGCCATCTTCAGCCGCGCGTAATACGAAGCGCAAATGATCGCGCAGCACGAAGCGGCGGTACATCTCTTCCAGGCGCGAAGCAGTGTCGGCGTGCGGCGCGAACCAATATTCATCGGGGTAGTAACGCCGCAATTCATCCAGCGGCGGCCACGGGTCCAGCCGAATCAAGCCGCAGCCTGCGCACTCCACCACTTGGAAAATCTGTTCGGTTGTGCGATAGAGGCGATCCGTTGACTGAAACAGCGTGCGCGTTTCACTCTGTCCACAGAGCGGACACTTCACGCTCAGAGTCCCTGCTCGGCGAGCTGTTTCAGCGGAATCCGATGGTCCAGGATCAACTTTCTCACTTCGCGCGGCGATAGCTTGCGAAACCGATCCACTTCGCGCCGCTTGCGCAGCATTCGCGGCAGGAGTCTCAGAGCCTCCAGGTCGCCCCGGAGCAGCGCCAGCGCCGCGCGCAGTTTTCCCGAGGCTCCCGGATAGCGTCCCACCTCGCCCTTCCCGCGTACCGCCGCCCACAGGCCCGCCGCCAATCTCATCAGGTAATAGCCTCCGTTCAGCCACAGCAGGCTCCAGGGAAACAATTTGGCCGCCAGGAGTACGCGATTGCGCTCGATGAGTTCCAGCCGGCGCGAGGATCGAACGCCCAGCGTGGCGCCGCGGTGATGCCGCACCACGGCTTGCGGAACATACAGGCATTTCCAACCCGCGATGCGCGCGCGCAATCCCAGCTCGGCGTCATCGGCGTAGGCGAAAAAATCTTCGTCGAATCCTCCAATCTGGTCCAGCATCGCACGCCGGTACATGGCCGCGCATCCATCCGGCCAGAGCACCTCCTCGATTTTGTCGTACTGCCCGGTGTCTAATTCGCCCGTGCCGCGGCCGCGGTTCTGACCGTCGGGATAAATCAGATGGCCCACTTTATCGATGCGCCGCGCGTCCTCGTAAACCAGGATTTTCGACGCCGCCATTCCCACGCCGGGCCGATCATCGAACGCGCGCATTAGTTCCGGCAGCCAGTGCGGGTCCGCTTCGGCGTCGTTGTTGAGCAGCGCAACGAACTCGCTTGTCGAGGCGGCGAAGCCCTGATTGTTGGCAATGCAAAAGCCGCGGTTATTTGGATTACGAATCAGCTTGACGTGCAGCTTGGAGCCGGCAAACTCGCGTTCCACCATTTCCGCGGAAGCATCAACAGATCCATTGTCAACCACGATAACTTCAAACGGTTTGTTCAACTGCTGAAGGCTAAGTGACTGCAAGCAGGATCGCAAAAGATCCCGGCGATTCCAAGTCACTACAACCACTGAGACTGTACCGGTACTTTGTTGCGCCACCGATTGTTGTATTATAACCGTAAGCTAGCAGGCAACTTATGATGTTCTCAGTGGGCCAACGGCTGCGGGAGGCGCGGCTGAGCCAGGGGCTGGATTTCGATGCGCTCGTGGCACGCACGAAAATTCAGGAGAGATTTCTCAAAGCTATCGAGGCCGATGATCGGGACGTTTTTCCGAGCGGCTTCTTCTACAAAAGCTTCGTGGATCAGTATGCGCGTGCTTTGTCGGTCGACTCGCGCGAGATCGACGAGGCGATCCACCAGATGTTGAGCGCTGATGCGCCGCTGCCGCTGCCTGGACAAGTAGACGCTTCGATCCCGCTCCGAAGTGTCTCGCCGCTGGTGCCGACACACCGCAGGGGACGAATGCGAGCGTTGACGTCCGCTGCCACGTTGGTCTTGGTGCTGGTGGGTTGCTCGGGATTTTACGCCTGGTGGCACAAACTAGAAACCCAAGTTGACAAACCAGTGCCGCTGAAAGTGGAAGCGGTTCCAAAGAGCGCAGTGGCGCCAAAGAGCGCGCCGGCCGCGGAAACCGCACCCCTACTGCCTCAAGCTTCCCCAGCCGCAGCTCCTTCCGTGCCCGCGGCGGTCCCGGTTGCTCTCGATGCGGCGCCCCCGGCGGAAGCGCCTTCGCCGGATATGTCCCAGCCGGCGTCCGGAATCCTGCTGCAGCTAATCGCGCGGGAAGAAACCTGGCTCGCCGTTTCTTCCGATGGATTGATGATCTTCAAGGGCACGCTCAGTCCGCACGAAAGCAAAACCGTCGAGGGCCGAGAATTCGCGAAATTGCGGGTGAACAATCCAGCGGCGCTGGAAGTCAAGCTCAATGGCAAGGTGCTGGGTCCGCTCGGCCCGCCCGGGCAGTTCCTGGTGGTAGTTTTTACGCGCGACAAATTCCACGTACTGGATTCGTCGAAGGAAAGCGACTAGCGGCCGCTTGCGGCGCTACTGTACCTGGCCCATCTTGGCCGCTTCAGGCCGCGCTTGCGCTCTCGCCATCCGCTTCTGCTGGCGCTCGATGCGGAGCAGTTCCTTGCGCCGGCGGTATTTGATGGAACTGTCCACTTTGTGCCAGAATTTGCGGAAATATTCCATGGCGGAGGCGATGCCGAATACCACCACGCCCCACATCCAGAGCATGGCGAATCCATTCAGCATCTGCCAGCGAATGCTCACCAGCACCATGGAGATGGCAATCACCTGCGTGATCATCTTGGTCTTGCCCAGATCGCTGGCCTGTATCACGTAACCTTCCGCGGCGGCGATGCTGCGCAAGCCGGATACGGCGAATTCGCGGCCGATGATCAACACCACCATCCAGGCCGGCACGCGGCGAATCTGAACCAGTGAAACCAGCGCGGCGGAGATCAGCAGCTTATCGGCAATGGGATCGAGCAGCGTCCCCACCGTGGTGATCTGGCCCCAGCGCCTGGCCAGATAACCATCCAGCAAATCGGTGGCCGCGGCCGCCAGAAAAATCGCGAGCGCCAGAAATTCGTTGGCTACGAAGACGCCGTGCCAGTCGATTCTGAGATCCTGTTCCACCAGGACCGCCACCAGGAAAGGCACGAAGAAGATCCTCAGGATCGTGAGCGTGTTCGGCAAATTCATACGAGGCCAAAAGTCCCGGAAAAATCACCCCTGCTGCCAGAATATCATTACCATTCTATTCGACAGCATAGCGCTCTATTTGGCGCATTATGGACTCCGGAACTTCGGCTTCCACCTCCCAGACGTCGCCACGATAACGGCTGGCCAGTATTTTGGAGCGTTCATGCACCAGATGAATCAGCGAACCCTCGCTGGCAGGTATGCGGAAGCGCGCGCGGGAAACCGGATCGAGAGGAAGCTCCTGATCGATGGCCGCAACCAAAGCTTCCATACCCTGGCCGCTCTGCGCGGATAGAGGAACGGTTCGCGCTCCCGCCGGGCCGCGGACCTCGCCGAGGATGCGCTGAGCCAGGCTGTCCGCCCCTTCCCCCGCTGACGGCACCAGATCCATTTTGTTGAGTGCGAGAATCTGGCGGGTCTCTCCGGCGCCGATCTCGGAAAGCACCCTGAGCACATGCGCGGTTTGATGCGCGGCGTAGGGCGAAGATGCGTCCACCACATGCAGCAGCAGGGAGGCCTCCACCACTTCTTCCAGCGTGGCGCGGAAAGCCTTCACCAGCGTGGTGGGGAGATTACGAATGAAGCCCACCGTGTCGCTGATGAGAACTTTCCGGCGCGAAGGCAGCGTGACGTGCCGCACCGTGGGATCGAGCGTCGCAAACATTCGCGCGTCGGCTGTCACCTTGGCACCCGTGAGCCGGTTGAAGAGCGTCGATTTGCCGGCGTTCGTGTAACCGACCAGCGCGATGGTGGCGAGGGGAACCGATTGCCGCTGCCGGCGCTGCGTGCCGCGGCCGCTGCGAACGCTCTCCAAATCGTCGCTCAGTTTCTTGATGCGGCTGTAGATTCTGCGGCGGTCGGTTTCCAATTGCGTTTCGCCAGGACCGCGCGTTCCGATTCCTCCACCCAGCCGCGACATCTCCACGCCACGCCCGGTGAGCCTGGGCAAAAGATAATTCAATTGCGCCAGCTCCACCTGCAACTGGCCTTCGCGAGTGCGGGCGCGCCGGGCAAATATGTCAAGAATCAATTGCGTCCGATCGAGAACTTTGCATTCCAGGGAGCGCTCGATGTTGCGCTGCTGCGTGGGCGTCAACTCCGAATCGAACAGCACCACGTCGGCAGCGGAAGAGGCAACCAGCCCGCGAAGTTCTTCTAGTTTTCCCGAGCCGATGAGAGTGGCGGCGTCCGGCGCGGGCCGGGACTGGATCAGCGTCTCTTCCACGCGCGCGCCCGCGCTTTCGGCCAAGGCCTTCAACTCCTCAATGGACTCCGAGGCGCCGTAGGGGATCTGATCTCGGCCGCGCCGAGCGCGCGACTTCAGATCCAAACCGACCAGGATGGCTCGCTCCCGCGCCTCAACCGGCAAGTCGGCTACTATTCCTCGCTGGGGTCGCCCGGCGTCGCGGGACCGGGTACGCCTGCGCCGCCCGCCGCCGGATGCGCTCCCGCGGAAGCATGGAAGGGCTTGGAAACCACGACGGTAGAGATGGCGTGCTTGAAAATTAGCTGTTCCTGATTGTTGGTCTCGAGCACGACGGAATATTTGTCAAAGCTCTTGATGCGGCCTGATAGCTTTACGCCGCTCATCAGATAAATTGTCAGGAAGGTCTTGTCTTTGCGCGCATTGTTTAGAAAAGCTTCCTGAATGTTTTGCGCCAGCTTTTCCATGGGCGTCCTCTGGCCGGGTTTGGGCTCGCTGTTTTGGATAACGTCCCTCGGATCCGGCACTTCCGGATCGTTACAGTTCATCATAGCGCAACTGTCGGAGAAGTAATCCGCTTCTGAGCTGGCCACACGACCGCCGCTGGACGCGCGCGAAAGACTTATTGCATCCTCCAAACTGTTCCATCGTAGAAGATCCAATAGAATTTGCCGGCGGTTATCTGACCGCTGGCCGGATCGGTGGCGCCGTCATTCTGTTTGATTGATTTTGCCCCGAGACTGTCGATGTTCAGCGAGCATGCCCCAGCGTTTGAAGTATCGGTTCTCAGAACCACGAACATGCCCGTGGTGTAAGCCGACAGCACCTTGGTTGCGCCGAACGAACATGTATAGCCGGTTGTTCCGTTGCTGGAACTGCAATAAATCGGCGTGCCGGCTTGAGCGGTGCCGATGGTCAACGCAACGCTCGTATTCAGGCTGGGAGTGCAATCCACTCGATTAGCGCCGGCGTTATTAGCGCAGGTCTGGACAATTCCAGTTCCAGAAATGAAATTGAGTGTGGGCTGGGTGGCCTGCGTGGTTCCATTGGTAGCGATGGTCACGCCCGAGCCACCGCTTCCGCCCGCGCAATTGGTTCGTCCGTTTCCAGGATCGTCGGAGCAGCCTCCGCCGGTGAAGTTCAGCGTTGCCTCCACAGGCAGGTTCGTGCCGGCATTCTGAACTTTGGCGATGGCTCCGGCTGCACCCGTTGGTCCCGCAGGGCCTTGCGGCCCGGTTGCGCCAGTTGTTCCCGTGGCGCCCGTCGCCCCGGTAGGTCCAATGGGGCCTTGCGGACCGGTTGGACCAGCGGGCCCTTGAGCGCCGGTAATGGTCTGCGGCGTCCATGCTCCGGTAGAGTTGTTCCACGCCAACGATTGGCCGGTCGACGGCGCCGTCGACGATACGGGACGTCCCTGAATCTGAGTAACCACCGTGGCGCCGGCTGAACCTGTAACGTCTCCCGAAAGAGTCGAGACACCTGACGGTCCCTGTGGTCCGGCCGGGCCTTGTGGCCCTGTAGCTCCTGTGCCTCCGGTCGTTCCCGTAGCTCCGGTTGCACCCGTGGGACCAGCGGGACCCTGCGGACCGGTCGGACCGGCGGGACCTTGCACACCTGCAATCGTCTGCGGTGTCCACGCTCCGGTGCCGCTGTTCCACACCATGGACTGCCCGCTCGCCGGCGCGCTCGAAGACACCGGCCGGCCCTGGATCTGAGTCACCACCGTGGCGCTGGTCGTTCCGGTTACATCGCCCGCCAGCGACGGCGCTCCCGACTGCAAGGTCCACGAATTCTGCGCCGTACACGCGTACCAATTCGATCCGGCCGGCGCATTCGACTTGAAGAACGCCTCACCCACCCCGCAGGTTGCCGGCAGCACTGTTCCCGACTTGAATGGTTTGGTTGTAGCCGCATTGCTGAAGTCGACACTCTTGGTCTGGGTCCTCAGATCCACCAATGTTTGCGCGGCTGCGCACGTTAGAAAAGACGTCGCAAATAGAACAATTCGGTATCGCATAAGTTTGCTAGCTCAGACTTAGCAAACGAGTCTGCCGAGGTTAGGGGAGCGATTCGGTAAATGCCTGCAAATGCTGGCGAAGATTCCTGGCCAGGTCCGTCACCGCGAGCCGGGCGCTAATACACGCTGCGGCTGCGCGCAAGCGTTTTCCCCGACAGCGAGAACGTCGGCTCGCTCGCAGTCTTGCCATCGATGAGCTTGGCGAGGTATTCACCGACCGCCGGCCCGTGCTTGAAACCGTGTCCCGATCCTCCTCCGGCCAGCCAGACATTGTCGAAGTCCGGATGCCGGTCGATCAGGAAATCGCCGTTCCAGGTATTCTCGTACTGGCAAACCCGCGATTCCACCAGCGGCGCTTCCGCGAGCGCGGGAAAGCGTTCGCCCAGAAAAGCCCGGGCCGCATCGACGCCGGTGGCCACGCGGTCGCCCGTATCGGGGTCGAACTCGGGACCGTGGCGGTCGAAGGCCACCTTGAAACCGCGACTCTCGACCTCCGGCAGCACGTAGGGACAGCGTTCGTCGCCGAAATCGATCCAGGCCGGCATCTGCGGCGGCGAAAAACGGCGATCGCCGGGTGGCGTACCGAAATAGAAAACTTCCTGGCGCGTTGCACGAATACGTCCGGCCAAGAGTTCGGGGAAAATTTTCGGCAGCCACGGCCCGCAGGCGTATACGAAAAGTCCGGCCTGAATGCCGCCGCCGGAGCTGGTCTTTATTCCGCCAGCCTCAGGTGCGGAGGCCGCCTGCCGGAAATATTCGACGCCGTTCCGCACCGCCTGCGCCACTACCTGCGTGACCGCCTTTCTGGCCATGAGCACGCCGGCCTTCGGCTCGTAGATTCCCTCTCGCTCCGAAGTGAACCGGAACTGCGGATAGCGCGCTTGCAGCCCTGCCGCGTCGAGATCCTCAAAGGCGACTCCGCATTTTTTGAATGTGGCACGCGTCTCCACTGCACGGCGATCCGCGGGCGGCGGCGTCCACAATGCGCCCGTCTGTTGAAATAATTCCGGCTGCTTCACCGCGTCGAACAACTCGATCCAAAGCTCGCGCGAGTGCCACGCCCAGCGTGTATAAATCTCCTCCGGGCCGTAGCCCATGCGCAAGATACGCGACTCATCGCCCGAACTCGCCCGGCTGTTGGCGGGGCCATATTGATCGAGCAACGCAACCGAGCGGCCAGATTTGCGCAAATGATAAGCGGTCCACGCGCCGAATACACCAGCGCCGACCACTACCGCATCATACGTATCACGCAATCGCCGCGCCTCTGCCTTTCCCGAGTGCATGGCGGTAAGCCAGTTCCGCGGCGACGACGTCTTCCACGGCCAATCCCAGCGACTTGAAGATGGTCACTTCGCTCTCCGACGTGCGGCCGAGCTTCGGATCGGCAACCACCGCCCCTAGTTCGCCGGCGATGTGATCCTCCGTGAAGCGCCCCTCGCGAATCCCTTGCACAACGTCGCCGGATTCCTTAAGCGCGGACGCGCGCGAATCGACGATTAACCGTCCGCGCACCACCAGTGCCGGGTCCATCTCGCGCTGGCTGGGGAGGCAGGCTCCCACCGATATTACGCAGGCACCCGGTTTGACCCAATCATTCTCGATGACTGGCGTAGACGACGCGGTCACCAATGCGACGACGTCCGCGCCCTGTACGGCCTCCTCCGCGCTATCCACCGCGCGAATCGGGAAACCTCTCTGCTCGGAAACAAACCGCTCACGTTTTTCGGTCGACCGGCTCCAGCAGCGAACCTCATCGAACTTCCGCGCCAGCGATAGTGCTTCCAGATGGCTACGCGCTTGCACGCCGGACCCGATGATCGCGAGTACCGACGATTGCTGCCGCGCCAGAAACCGCGCCGCGACCGCCGACACGGCGGCAGTTCTCACTTCGGTGATGAATCGCCCATCGAGGATCGCGAGCAACGCGCCGCTTTCCGGATCGAGCAACACTATCGTAGCCAGGTGCGTCGGCAAACCCTTGCTCTCATTTTCGTGGAACACCGTGACCAGTTTGGCGCCCATTGCGGCCGGTTCGCCTACGTATGCCGGCATCGAAGCAAAAACACCGGACGGCGCCTGGATCACGGTTCGCACCGGCTGATTCACGCGCCCGGAAGAAAACGCCGCCAACGCTTTTTGCATGGCGTCGATGAGTTCCCTCATTGAGAGCAGCGTGCGAATGTCCGCTTCGCCGAGCCAGATCGCCATATGCGTCCAGTCTCCCACAGCAGGTGGACCGGTCCGGATGGTAGGAGATCCTTTGGCCTGCTAAGGCGTTTTGCACCGATTCCGTGCCGTACGACCTTAAGCGTAGGAGATGGATAGTGCGTTAGCTCGATTGAACTGCTACCCGGCCGATGTTAGTTTTCTTCAAGCTTCGAAAAACTTTTCGCAGTTTGAAAGGAAAAAAAACATGTCACGGTTACATTCGCTATACGTGTGTTTGGGGATGGCCATCGCAGGGAATCTTGCGGCTCAAAGCGACCCGGGTCCGCGGCCTGGCGCTGCGGGCGCGGGCGGATACTATTCCACGCTGAATTCCTACGAGCAGGGGTTCTTCAGCCAAGCGCAAGTTCGGTTTCAGGAAGTCGATTCGGTGTCGGGAACAATCGAGTCCGGCGTCGGCTTGGGGCCGACGTTTAACGGCAACAGTTGCGCCATGTGCCACGCGCAACCCGCCATGGGGGGAAGCAGTCCCGGATTGAAGAGCCCGCAAAATCCGGTTCCGAATCCTCAAGTAGCGCTGGCTACGATGCACAAAGCCGGCAATACGGTGCCTTCGTTCATCACCAAGGCCGGGCCCGTGCGAGAGGCCAGATTCATCTCGACGGACCCGGGGAATCCTAACGCAGCGCTAGACGGCGGTGTTCACGGCTTGTTCACGATCGCAGGCCGGATCGACGCGCCGGGATGCAATCTGGAGCAACCGAACTTCGCCCAGCAACTGGCTGCCCACAACGTGATCTTCCGGATTCCGACGCCGATTTTTGGTTTGGGCTTAGTGGAGAGTACTCCCGATTCGGTTCTCGCAGCCAACCTGGCTTCGAACCAGGGGCAAAAAATCGCGCTCGGGATCGGTGGCAGGCTCAATACCAGCGGGAACGACGGGACCGTAACTCGCTTCGGTTGGAAAGCGCAAAACAAATCCTTGTTTGTTTTCGCCGGTGAAGCCTACAACGTGGAGCAAGGTGTATCCAACGAGGTTTTCCCGAACGAGCGCTCAGCCGTTTCAGGCTGCGTCTTCAACCAGACCCCCGAGGATGCGACCAACATCACAGATCCTGACGATCCGACCAGCACCACCGGCACCGCGTCGAAGATGTCATCGGACGTGGTGAACTTCGCGGCCTTCATGCGATTGACGGCTCCGCCGGTCGCGACCACCTCCTCGCAGTCGGAAACGAATGGGCAGACGCTCTTTGGCAAGATCGGCTGCGCCTTGTGCCACTCGCCGTCACTGACCAATGGAGCTTCTATATTCACCGGGATGTCGAACGTCACCTATCATCCTTACTCCGATTTCGCCCTGCATCATATGGGCGCGAATCTCGCCGATGGCGTCCTACAAGGCAGCGCAGGACCGGATGAGTTTCGCACCGCTCCTTTGTGGGGCGTTGGCCAGCGGCTGTTCTTTCTGCACGATGGCCGGACGTCGGACTTGTTGCAAGCCATCCAGGCCCACTCCAGTCCGGGGTCTGAATGCGTCAGTTCACAAAGCACGTTGCGCTTCCAAGCCAACGCAAATCCTTTCCAGTCCTCCACGCAGGGGTTTACCTGCGGTTCGGAAGCCAATGAGGTGGTCGAGAACTTTAACGCGCTCGGCAAGTCGCAACAGCGGGATATCCTGAACTTCCTGCGATCGTTGTAAGCAATCGCGTGCTAGGCAGTGGCGCGCTGCTCGCGGAGGTCAAGTCCCGCGGCCAGCGCGCCTTCGTGCCGAAGCAGCCACTGTTTGCGTTCCAAGCCGCCGGCATAGCCCGTCAGTGCCGACGATGCGCCAATGACGCGATGACATGGCACGATGATCGCGACCGGGTTCAGCGAATTCGCATGCCCGACCGCGCGGGCCGCTTTCGGCCTGCGAAGCCGCACCGCCAATTGGCCGTAAGTCCAGGTTTCGCCCACCGGGATGCTTCGCAGCGCCTTCCAGACCAGCTCTTGAAAAGCACTCCCCTCCGTACACACAGGCGTGGAATCGAAAGCATGCAAGTCGCCCGCGAAATACTTTTGCAGCAGCCGCTTCAAACCCAGGGGATCGGAGCCGCGCTGAAATTCGACGTGGTCGTATCTGCGGGAAAGCAACGCCTCCATGCGCGATTCGTAACCGGCAAAATCGAGCGCGCAGATCGCTTCGCCATCCGAGCCGAACAAAATTCGACCGATCGGAGAATCGAACTCATCGTAATGGAGCAACATGATTCCTATTCCTTCCTTCGCAAAGATTCCCATAAGTATAGAGCCGCGTAAGACCGCCACGGCCGCCATGCTTCGGCCAACTCTTCCAGGCGGCGCGCCGAGGATACGCCGGAGGCTTTCAACAAGCCCAGGTCCGAGGCGGGAAACGCATCCGGATCGCCCAGCGCGCGCATCGCGATGTAGTTCGCGGTCCAAGGGCCAACGCCCGGCAACTCGCATATGCGCTCAATGAAGTCGCCCGGCACGACCGATCCGTCGAAACGGAGGCTTCCGTCGCAGACCGCCCGCGCCAGCGAGCGAAGCGATTCCGCGCGAGCTTTCGTCAAACCGATGCGGGTCAGGTCGGCTTCAGCCAGGACCTCTGGTTTCGGCGGACCAAACCGCTCTACTAAACGTGCGGCCAGCGTGCTGGCCCCTTTTACGGTGACCTGCTGGCCCAGGATGGCGCGCACCGACAGCTCGAATGCGTCCCAACAGCCCGGCAGCCGGAGGCCGCCATTTCGCCCGACAACTCCCCTCAGCACCGGCGATTTTCTCAAGTGCGCCGCGATCTCTCGCGTGTTGGCACGCAAATCGAAGAAGAAGCGGATTTGTTCCACCACGCTGCGTAGCCGGCTGACGTTAGCCGGATCGATACGCGCAATCAGGCAATTCCCGGCCGCATTGTGCCGCACCACAATCCCATTGCGGCGGTAGCTATCCTCATCGACTGCTTCCAATCCGGCGATAGCGCGGTAGCGCACGAAATTGAGGAACGCGTCCCAATCATAGGGGGGACGGTAGTTGAGTTTGAGCTCGATCGCTGATTGAGCGGCCGCTTCAGGCGGTTCGAACCGGCGCAGTTCCTTGGGGTTGCGCTGATAGGTCGCCCGCATAGCTTCGTTGAAGCGCCGCAGGCTTCCAAAACCGGAAGCGAACGCGATATCGGCGAACGGCAGGCTGGTTTCCGTGATGAGCTTTTTGGCGAAAAGGATGCGGCGCGTTTCCGCGACCACGATGGGCGGGACTCCGACATGTTCCAGAAACAGGCGGCGCAAATGGCGATCTGTCAAACCCAGACGCTCGGCCAATTTCGCCGCCGATCCGGTATCGAGGGCGCCTTCGTTGATCAACCTGAGCGCGCGATTCACGGTGGTGGATGTTCCCGCCGACACCGGCAAATCCGGCGATACTTCCGGCCGGCATCGCAAGCAGGGCCGGTAGCCGGCCGCCTGAGCCGCGGGAGCGTTGGGGAAAAATTCCACGTTCCGGCGCAGCGGCGTGCGCGCCGGACAAACGGGCCGGCAGAATATCCCGGTGGAACGCACAGCCGTAAAGAACAAGCCGTCAAAGCGGGCATCCCGCGCTTTCAGCGCTCGATAGCAAGCTTCCGCATCCATGCTTCGAGTATGCGCCAAGTCCCGGAAACACACTAGCGGTTTTCGGACATTGCCATTCCGGATCTTCGGGCAGTTAGAATGGTCAGCGTGACTCGACGAATGTTTCTCGCCGCCGCGGCCAGCGCTTCCGCCATGAGTCAGGATATTTTGCAATTGCCGCCGCCCAAGGCCGATGCGCGCATTCCGTACGGCAAGGATCCATCGCAATTCGGCGAGCTGCGGCTGCCCGCGGGCAAGGGCCCGCATCCCACGGTACTCTTCATTCACGGCGGATTCTGGCGCAACGCGTACACTCTCGGGCACGCCGGGCACCTGTGCGCGGCGCTGGCGAAAGCCGGAGCGGCGACGTGGAACATCGAGTACCGGAGAATCGGCGATCCGGGCGGCGGCTGGCCTGGCACGTTGGATGACGTGTTGCACGCCGGAGAATATTTGGCCCGGTTGGGGCCGCGCTACAACCTGGATTTGCACCGCGCGGTCGGGGCCGGGCATTCAGCGGGCGGACAGCTGGTGCTCTGGTTGGCGGCGCAGAGAGCCGTCGATCTGCGCGGCGTGGTGCCGCTAGCCGCTGTTTCGGATCTGCGGCGCGCGTACGCCATGCAGCTCGGTGGCGGCGTAGTCGGCCAATTTATGGGCGGGTCGCCGGACCGATTCCCAGAGCGCTATCAGTCCACATCGCCCATGCAGCTGCTCCCGATTTCAGTCCCGCAGCGCGTGATGCACGGCACCGCGGACAACATCGTGCCGTTCGAGATGAGCGAGCGCTTCGCCAAGGCGTCACACAACGCCAAGCTGATTCCGCTTCAGGGCGCCGGTCACTTCGAGCTGATCGATCCGCGCGCGCGCGAGTGGGAAACGGTTCAGAAGAACATCCTGGACTGGGAATTCTAGCGCATGGACCTGGGATTGGCGGACCGCGTGGCCGTGGTGGCTGCGGCCAGCAAGGGTCTCGGCAAAGCGATCGCGCTGGGGCTGGCGGCAGAAGGCGCCAAACTGGCCATCTGCGCGCGCGGCCAAGAAGAACTGCACCGAACCGCCGCCCAGATCGGCTCGGATGTACTGGCCGAGGTTGTGGACGTCACGGTGGAATCGCAAGTCCAAACGTTCGTCGCCGACGTGATGCGCCGCTTCGGCCGCATCGATATCTGCGTCACCAACGCTGGCGGCCCTCCCGCCAAACGTTTCGAGGAAACGTCGATGGACGACTGGCGTACGGCCGTCGAAATGAATTTCATGAGTGCTTTGCACTTTGCCCGGGCCGTGCTGCCGCATATGAAAGAGCAGCGTTGGGGCAGGCTGATCACGCTCACCTCGATGGCCGTTCTGCAGCCGGTAGACGGTTTGATCCTTTCCAATGCCGCGCGCACCGCGGTACGTGGCCTCGTCAAAAGCCTTTCCAATGAATATGCACCCTACAACGTGCTGGTCAACAACGTTTGCCCCGGCTACACGGCGACAGAGCGATTGAAAAAGCTCCAAGTCGACACCACGGAAATTCCGCTCGGCCGTATCGCGGCGCCGGAAGAAATCGCGAACCTGGTTGTTTTTCTCGCGTCCGAGCGAGCCAGCTATCTCACCGGCGTCTCGATTCCCGTGGATGGTGGGTGGACCAAAGCCCTATAGTTCTGGCTGAAACATTTTTAATCATTTCTGTATTTCCCGTTGACCGCATCTTGCTAAAATAAGGCGCAGTGAGGTTTCGATTTTTCGGAGCGCTCGTGGTTCTGAGCAGCACGCTTGCGGCGGGACCTGATTACTTCACGCCTGAACATCGGCTCGCCGGGATCGGTGTCGATCGAAAAGAGATTACGCCCGCGACGCTGGAGACGCGCATCGCGCGCATGGTTCAGTCGCAAACCTTCGTGATCATGCGCGAGCCGCAGGCGACGGCCGGCGCCGAGAGAATCACAAGCCCCAGGCTGGCGCGAATCTTCCGCAATGCCGCGGCGTCCAGCGGGATTCCGGTTTCACTGATTTCCGCGATTGCTTACTTGGAGAGTTGGGGCGATGCGCAAGCCGTCAGTCCAGCCGGACCCAAGGGCATCATGCAATTTTCCGAGGCCACCGCGCGTGCGGCCGGCCTGCGCGTGGTGCGCGTCACAAAGTTCCGGATTACCAGCGAGCGCAAGCTGGTTCGTAACAAAGCCGGCAAGGCTACCTACCGCACAGTACGCCGCAAGGTGCCGTACACAATTACGGTCCGAGACGATCGTCTGATTCCCGAGCGTGCCGTGCCCGCCGCGGCCCACTACCTGGCGCGATTGGAAACGAAATTCGGCGGTTTGGACTGGGCTGTTTTCGGCTACCACTGTGGCGAGGGCTGCATCGCCGAATTGCTTCCGTTGGCCCAAGCTGCGCTGGGAGAAAAACAGCTGACCGTTGCGCAGACGTTTTTCGCGGCCTCTCCAGCACGGCATAGCGAACTCTACGAGGCCCTGCAACGCCACATGCAGCGCGACTATTCGCCGACCTATTGGTTCCGGGTCCAGCGCGCCGAGCAGTTGCTGAGCTCGTATCAAAACGATCGCGCGGCGTTCCAGGAGCTGGCGGACGAATATCGCAATCCCATCAATGCCCTGCGCCGCGCCAACGATCGGCTAGTGGTCTGGTTGAAGTCGGAGGACACATACTACCAGTCGGCCGAAGAGCTGAAGACCGCCTGGGGCAAGGGTCTGGTGCCGGCGTTCGACGACCCCGCATTTTTCGGCTTTACTCCGCCGTCCTCGGCGCCGAGCGAAGAACTATACTTGCAAGACTCGCCATCCGCCATCGGAACGCTGCTCTATATTTCCTTCGAAACCCGCCGGCTATTCGACGCGCTCCAGCCGAAAGGCGAGCACTTCGCGCCGCTGCAAGTGGTCGAGCTGGTGAGCACCATCGACCGGCCGGCTGAAGGGGGCACGCATCTGGTGGACCCCGAGTATCCCGAGCACGCCACCGGCCAGGTTTTCGACATCGACATGTCGAATCTTCCGCGCGGCGAGCGCGAGGCCCTGAACTTCACGCTGGATGACATGGGATGGGACGGGTATCTCGGGTTTGTTCAGGTGACCGGCGACACCATGCATATCGGATGCTCGCCTTCCTCGCGCGAGTTCTTCGAGACCGTGTTCGAGGAAGCCTCGGCGGGGCTCACGGGGCTAGGAAGCAGCGGCAGTTCGCTGCAGTGACTGAATTTCTTCAACCACCAATTCCAGCTCTTCATCCTTGGTGTAAAAGTGCGGCGCGACGCGGATGCCGGCGCCGGGCCGGTAATCAACTAGAAAATCCCGGCGCAGCAATTCTTGCGTCACTTCGTATCCGTTGGGCACGTCCAGCGTGACGGTGCCTCCACGCTGCGCTGCGTCGCGAGGTGAATTGATCCGGTACCCGGCCTTTTCCGCCAGTTCCATGAGCAGCGAAGTTTGGCGAACCGACTTGGCGCGAATATTTTCCACGCCCACCTGATGGATGATCTCGTAGCCGGATTGCGCCGCGTAGAGGCCGGGAATATTGGGTGTGCCGTGCAGAAAGCGAAACGCGCTGCCGGCGAACTCGATGGCGCCCGGATCGAAATCGAACGGGTTTCTATGCGCCATCCAGCCCGTGAGACGCGGCTCGAGTGAAGGCCACAGGTCGCGGCGAACGTACAGATAGCCGGCGCCCGGGCCGCCGCACAGCCATTTCACCGATCCGCCGGTGGCGAAATCGACGTCTAGCTCCCGCACGTTGATCGGCACCGTGCCCGCCGATTGATAGATATCGGCCACCACCAGGGCTCCCATCTGGTGCGCGCGCTGCGTGATCGCGCGGAGGTCCTGGATGAAGGCGCTCTTGAAGATGACATGCGACACCGAGACCAGCAGAGTTTCCTGGTCGATCGCGGCCAGCAACTTCTCCAGCGGGACGGTGATTCCGTCTTCAGACGGCACGGTTCTGACCCGCGCGCCCAGCGATTCAAGCTGGCGATGAATGTAGAGATTGGACGGGAAGTTGAGAGCTTCGGAAACGATCTTATTGCGCGTGCCGGTCCAGTCGAAGCAAGAGGCGATCAGGGATTGGCAGATCGACACGCTGGGATGCATCGTGACTTCGCCTTCGCCCGCGCCAATGATCTTGCCGACCAGGTTGCCGACGGTCAGGGGCATTTCCCACCAACCCTCTTCCCAGGCACGGATGCTGCGCGTGGACCAAACATCGGCGTATTCGTTGAGCCGCTCGCGCGTGCGGCGCGGCATGGCGCCCAGCGAGTTGCTGATCAAGTAGACAGTCTTGTCGAGCGCAGGAAACTCTCTGCGCCACTCCAACAGCGGGTCGGCCATGTCTCCCATAATATCTGTCCAGACGCTTCCTGACGCCGGATACAATTGAACCCTGGGATCGCTCACCATCATCACTGGTTCTCCGGGAGCCGGAAAGACAACGCTGGCAGCGCGGCTAGCCAACGACAGCCCGCGCGGGGTGCATGTGGCGGGCGACACGTTCTACACGTTCCTGGCGCATCCGCTGAACCCGGCGCTTCCTGAGTCTCACCAGCAAAACGCTGCGGTGATCACCGCTACGGTGCGCGCCGCCGGAGCGTTGGCGTCCGCCGGCTATGAAGTTTTTCTGGATGGCATCTTCGGTCCTTGGTTCCTGCCTCTGATTTTCCAGGAATTGCAAGATTCGCCCACGGACCTCACCTACGTTGTCTTACGGGTGACGCTGGACGAAGCTCTGCGGCGAACCCGGGAACGGGACGCGGCGCTGGATGAACACGTGATCCGGCATATGCACCAGGCCTTTGCCGATCTTGGGTCGTACGAACACCACGTCCTAGAGACCACTCAAATGGCGTCGGACGAAGTCGTCTTCAGGTTCGGACAAATCCGGCCGGCCCTGGTTCTCGCGCACCCGTAAGGCACAGACCTGCCCGGCTGTCAGACCCTGAACGTATCGGCGCGCCAGGTGACGATGGCTTTCTTGATATCTTTGCTGGCCATCTTGGAGCTGAGCGTCTTCTCGATCAAGCCGGGAAGTTCGGCGTCGGACGCGAATCGCAGCGCCACGATCTGCGTCTCAGTCAGCTCGCCGACGCGGGGCTTCAATTGCGCCGGCAGCAATGCCTGGAAGCGCTGCTGTTCCTCCAATCGGATCAGACGGTCCTGCACGCGCAGCGGATTGATTCGAATCAGCAACACTGCCACCGGCGCCATCAAGCCGATCAGCAGTAGAATCCAGGCTTCGAGCGCGCCGGAATGACGAACGACGTTGACGATCGTCAGGATAAGCAGCACCAGCGTCGCCGGCATCAGGAAAAAATGGAAAGGCGGATGCATCCGGGTGTGGTTCGCGTAGGTCTGCGGAAGTTTTTCGGCCATCGTGTCTCCTTGCTTTAGAAATAGTATTCTACTAAGAGGGGGCTTGTGCGGTGCAAATGCCGCCAAACCCTCGAAAAATCTGCGTTTCCTGCCTTGAATTCAACGTGACAACTATGCTACGGTAGCGGTGTTGGGATACCGGTTTCAGGCGCATTGCTGCTGGTGCAAGCGCCTTCTCGCAGTCTAAACCTCAACTAGAAAATTCATGGAGTCGACGCTACACGATCTAGGTGGATTACTGCTAAAGGCCGTACCGACGATAGTGCTTCTGCTCATCGTCTACGTCTACCTGCGGTGGATGTTCTTCCGTCCATTGGAAAAAGTACTCGCCGAACGCAAGCAGGCCACCGCGGGCACGCGTGAAAAGGCGGAGGCGCTGCTTCAAAAGGCGGATCAGACCGCAGCGGCTGTCGAGACCGAATTGCGCAAGGCGCGCGAAGGCGTTTATCAGGAGCAGGAGGAGGCCCGGCGCCGCTGGGCCTCCGATCAGGCGGCGCAGCTGGAGCAGGCGCGGCACAGCGCGCGCGAGATGATCCATCAGGCGCAGGCGCAACTCGACTCCGAATCAGCCGCCGCGAAACGCGAACTCGCAGCTACCGCGGATAGTTTGGCTGAACAGATCGCCCGCACGTTGCTCGAAAGGACCACCGCCTGATGCGCCGTGCCGTGCTGGCGCTAGCGCTCGGATTGACGCTGGCTTCTTTTGCGCTTCCTCAAGAGAGCGGAAGCAAATCGAGCCCGGTTGAAGAGACCGGCGATCCGTGGATCGTATGGAAGTGGGTCAACTTTGCAATCCTGGTGGGCGGCCTTGGATATCTGGTCGCAAAAACCGCGCCGGCCTACTTCAAAAGCCGCTCGGATGAGATCCAGCGCGCGCTCGTAGAAGCTACGCGCGAGATCAAGGACGCCGAGGCGAAGGCTGCCAACTTAGATCTGCGCCTGGCCGGCATCCAAACCGAAGTGGAGAATTTGCGCAGCGACGCGCGCGCCGAAATGGCCGCGGAAGGTGAACGCATTCGAACCGAGACCGAGCGGCATCTGAAGAGAATTCAGGAGCAGACCGTTCAGGAGATCGCCTTAATGTCTAGGAGCGCGCGCGACGAACTGCGCAAATATTCCGCCGGGCTGGCTCTCGATCTGGCCGAACAACGCATCCGGTCCAGCATGACTCCCGGCCTGCAGGAGGTTCTGGTGGACAGCTTCGTCCACGATCTGCATCGCCTCGGCCCGGATGCGCGCAAGAAGGAGAACAACTGATTCATGGCATCGGCTGTAGCGAACCGGTACGCGCGGGCGCTGGTGGATCTGGTCTTGGCGCCCGGCTCATCCTTGAAGCCCGAGGAGGCCGTGGCCCAGCTTCGCGCTGTCGAGCAGATGCTGGGTGAATCCCTGGAGCTGCGCAATGCGCTTCTGACTCCGGCGATTCAAACCTCGCGCAAGCGCGCAGTGATGGGCAAGTTGCTCGAAAGAATCCAAACGCCGCATCTGATCCGCAATTTCATATTTGTGGTCATCGGTCACCGGCGCATTGCAATGATCGGTGAAATCCGGGAAGCCTTTGAGCTGCTGGTCGACGAGCGGCTAGGCTTCGTCCGCGCCGAAGTGACCTCCCCGGCAGCGCTCGATGACAGGCGCCGGGAAAATCTGGAATTGGAACTGTCGCGTATGACCGGCCAACGTATGCGCTTGCGCTTCGCGGTGGACGGGGAGTTGCTGGGAGGGGCGGTGGCGCGAATCGGGTCCCGGGTGTACGACGGGTCCCTGCGCGGCCAACTCCTGCGCATGCGCCGGGAATTGACGGGACAGATCGCGGAATAGAAGGGATAACTGATGGCTCAAGTCCAAGCTGACGAAATCGCGCGCCTGTTGCGCGGCGAGATTGAGCATTACGAAAAAGCAGTGAGTGTCGCGGAAACCGGATCGGTGATCTCGGTAGGCGACGGCATCGCGCGCATCTATGGCCTGGAAAACGTCATGGCGGGCGAAATGGTGGAGTTCCCGCATGGCGTGGTCGGCATCGCGCTCAACCTGGAAGAGGATCAGGTGGGTACGGTGTTGCTGGGCGAGTACCAGGAGATCAAGGAAGGCGACGAGGTGCGTCGCACCGGGAAAATCATGTCGGTTCCGGTCGGCGAAGCGATGATCGGCCGCGTGGTGAACGCACTCGGACAGCCCATCGATGGCAAAGGTCCGATTTCCACTTCTCAGACCCTTCCGGTGGAAGCCATCGCGCCGGGCGTGGTGGATCGCCGTTCGGTGAAGGAACCCCTGCAGACCGGCATCAAAGCGATCGACTCGATGATCCCAATCGGCCGCGGCCAGCGCGAACTGATCATCGGCGACCGCCAGACTGGAAAAACCGCCATCGCGCTGGACACCATCATCAATCAAAAAGGCGGCGACATGATTTGCATCTATGTCGCCATCGGCCAGAAGCGCTCCACTGTGGCGCAGGTGGTCAAGACGCTCGAAGATTACGGCGCCATGGATTACACCATTGTCGTGGCTGCCACCGCGTCCGATCCGGCGCCCATGCAGTACATCGCACCCTACGCCGGCTGCGCCATGGGTGAGTATTTCCGGGACAGCAAACGCCACGCGCTGTGCATTTTTGACGACCTTTCCAAGCACGCCGCGGCCTATCGCGAGATTTCGCTGCTGCTCCGCCGGCCGCCGGGGCGCGAGGCGTATCCCGGCGACGTGTTCTATCTGCACAGCCGGCTGCTGGAGCGCGCGGCCAAGCTGAACGACGCCAAAGGCGGCGGATCGTTGACGGCGCTTCCGATCATTGAAACGCAGGCCGGCGACGTTTCCGCTTACATCCCCACCAACGTGATTTCGATCACCGACGGCCAGATCTTTCTGATCGCCGACCTGTTCAACGCCAACGTCCGCCCCGCCATTCACGTCGGCATTTCGGTCAGCCGCGTGGGAGGCAGCGCCCAGATTAAGGCCATGCGGCAGGTGGCCGGATCGCTTCGTTTGGACCTGGCGCAGTTCCGCGAATTGGAGGCTTTCGCGCTGTTCGGCTCCGAGCTGGACAAAGCTTCGCAGGCGCAGTTGAATCGCGGACGCCGGCTCACCGAGGTGCTCAAGCAGCCGCAATATTCTCCGGTCCCGGTCGAAAAGCAGGTGCTGATCATTTACGCGGGCACCAAGGGCGTGCTCGATGATCTGGAAGTGGAGCAATGCCGCCCGTTCGAAGCGGGGCTGTACAAATTCGTGGACGCTTCGCACCCCGCCATCTTGCAAGAGTTGCGGGACAAGAAGGCTCTGGACGATCAACTCCGGGCCAAAATCGATTCAGTCCTGAAGGAATTCAAGCAGCGCTTCGTCCAGCAGCGCAAGGAAGCGCTGGCCGCGGTCTAGCCAATGCCCAGCCTGATCGATCTACGCCGGCGGATTCGCTCGGTCAAGAACACGCAGCAGATCACCAAGGCCATGAAGGTGGTCTCGGCGGCCAAGCTGCGCCGTGCTCAGGACCGGGTGTTGGCGGCGCGCCCGTACGCGCAGATCATCCGCCGGATGCTGGTCAATGTCGCGCAAGCCGCCTCCGAGCATCAGGACGGCGAAGCCATTCCATTGCTGGCGCGCCGGCCTGAAAAGCGCATCCAGTTTCTGGTGATCACGGCCGACCGGGGCTTGGCCGGCGCGTTCAACTCGAATGTGATCCGGACCGCGCAGCGATTCATCCAGGAACACGCCGGCGCCGAGGTTGAGCTGGAGCTGATTGGGCGCAAGGGACGGGATTTTTTTCGCAAGCGGCACCGGCATATCACGGGCGAGTACACCACGCTTTTTCAGAAAGCGCCCCGCTACGAGGACGCGCTCGAAATCGCGCGCAAGGTGATCGATCGTTTCGAGAAGGCTGAAACCGACGCAGTGTATCTGGTGGTGAACAATTTCAAGACCATGATGTCGTCGCGCCTGGTGGTCACGCGCATTCTTCCTCTAGAACTGCCGGAGCAACAGGAACAGATCGACTACATCTATGAGGAGCCGCCGGAGCGCTTGCTCGAAAGCCTGCTGCCGCGGTATATCGAAGCTCAAATCTACCGCGCCATGCTGGAATCTGCGGCCGCCGAACACGCCGCGCGCATGACCGCGATGGAAGCGGCCAGCTCGAATGCGGCGGACGTAATCGATGCGCTGACTCTCAAGATGAACCGCGTCCGGCAGGCCAGTATCACCAGAGAAATTATTGAAATTGTAAGCGGCGCTGCCGCTCTGGAGTAATTATCTATGGCAACAACGACAGCAACAGCAGCAGAAGGGAAAGTAATTCAAATCGCCGGCCCGGCCGTCGACATTCAGTTCCCGGAAGCGCAGATTCCCGTGATCAATACCGCGATTCACATCACCAGCGAGGGCTTCGATGTGCCCAAGCCCATCGACGTAATGGTGGAGGTGGCGCAGCACATCGGAGAGGGCCGCGTGCGAACCATCGCGCTGCAGCCCACCGATGGAATGGTGCGGGGCATGAAAGCTGTCAGCCTGGGCCATCCCATCGAAGTCCCGGTTGGCGTCCAAACGCTGGGACGCGTCATGAACGTGATTGGAGAGCCCGTGGACAACATGGGGCCGGTGGAGACGAAACAGAGGTGGTCAATCCATCGGGCCGCGCCCGCTTTTGAAGAGCAAGCCACCGAACTGCAAATGTTCGAGACCGGCATTAAAGTCATCGACCTGTTGGAGCCTTACCTGCGCGGCGGCAAGATCGGCTTGTTCGGCGGCGCCGGAGTCGGCAAAACCGTCGTCATCATGGAGCTGATCAACAATATCGCGCTGAAGCATGGTGGCGTTTCCGTTTTTTCCGGCGTGGGCGAACGCACGCGCGAGGGCAACGATCTGTGGATGGAAATGCAGGAATCGGGCGTGCTAGACCCGCACGACTATAAAAAATCCAAAGTCGCGCTGATCTACGGGCAGATGACCGAGCCGCCCGGGGCGCGGCTTCGCGTGGGCCTCACCGGCCTGACCGTCGCCGAGTTTTTCCGCGATGAAGAAGGCCAGGATGTGCTCCTGTTCATCGACAATATTTTCCGCTTCACCCAAGCTGGCTCGGAAGTATCGGCGCTGCTCGGCCGCATGCCCTCGGCGGTCGGATATCAGCCCAATCTGGCGACCGAGATGGGCGAGTTGCAGGAGCGCATCACTTCTACCAAGAAAGGCTCCATCACGTCGGTGCAAGCCATCTACGTGCCCGCCGACGACTACACCGACCCGGCGCCGGCCACTACGTTCGCCCACCTGGATGCGACCACCAACCTCACGCGCAGCCTGGTGGAGCAGGGCATCTACCCCGCGGTGGATCCGCTGGCGTCCACTTCGCGCATTCTCGATCCCCGGATCGTCGGCGAGGAGCATTACAACGTTGCCCAGCAAGTAAAGCAGATTCTGCAGCGCTACAAAGATCTGCAGGATATCATCGCCATTCTTGGAATCGACGAATTGTCGGACGAAGACAAGCAGATCGTGGCGCGCGCGCGCAAGATTCAAAAATTCATGTCGCAGCCGTTCCACGTCGCCGAGCAGTTCACCGGCTTCCAGGGCAAGTACGTGCCCTTGGCCGATACCGTGCGCAGTTTCAAGGAAGTGGTGGACGGCAAGCACGACGATCTACCGGAGCAGGCCTTCTACATGCAAGGCGACATCGAAGACGTGAAAAAGAAGGCCGAAGAGCTGCGGAAACAAGGCGAGGCGTAATTGGCGGACACGTTCGAAATCGAGATTGCCACGCCCGAGCGGCTGCTGGCGCGCGAGAAAGCCATTCGCGCGCAGATTCCCGCCAAGGAAGGCTACATCGGCGTATTGCCGGACCATGCCTCGCTGCTTTCGGAGCTTGGAATCGGCGCGATGACCTACACCACACCGGATGATCATCGCTTCAGCCTGGCGATTCGCGGCGGATTCCTGGAAATCCACAACAACGTCGTACGCGTACTGAGCGACATCGCCGAAAAAGGACAGGAGATCGACATTACCCAGGCCGAGAAGGACCTGAAGCACGCCCAGGATGAAATAGTCAACCCGGCCTTGGGCGTGGACATCGCCGGGGCGTTGATCGCAGTCCGCCATGCGCAGGCGCGCATCGACGCCGCCCGCAAGGCAACCACCAAGGAAGAGTAGCCAGCGCGCTCGCCTGGCCTCGGTTCGCTAGAATCGGATTAGGCGATGTTCCGCGCAATTTTTGAGCTTCTGATGACGGTCCTCGTCATCTTCTTCCTGAGGGCCGTGATGCGGACTATCTTCAAAGGCTTCGGCGAAATGATGCATCCCGGCGCCGGCGCGCCTCCTCAGCCCAGCGCGACGAACCAAGTTCCATTGACAGGAGAGCTGAAGAAAGACCCGAGTTGTGGAACCTACATCTCGGCGGCCACCTCCATCAAAGAAACGGTAGGAGGCCAGACCGTTCATTTCTGCTCCAAGGAGTGTCGCGATAAGTACGTGGCATCGCTCGCTCGGTAGCGCCGCGGTTTTGATGGCTGCCGCCGCGGCACAGGCGTCTCCGCCGTCCCCCGCGTTTTACAAAGACGTTTTGCCGATCCTCCAGAATCGATGCCAGGAATGCCATCGCCCGGGCGAGATCGCACCCATGCCGTTCCGCACGTATGCGGAAACGCGGCCGTGGGCCAAAGCCATCCGCGACGCGGTGGTCACGCGCAAGATGCCGCCTTGGTTCGCTGATCCGAACTACGGGCATTTCGCCAATGACCGCACGCTCTCGACCGCTGAGATCCGCACGCTCAGCGATTGGGCGGACGCCGGCGCACCTGCGGGCGATCCGAAGGCTGCGCCACTGCCTCGGACCTGGCCGGAAGGCTGGAGCATCGGAACGCCGGATGCCGTGTTCGAAATGCCGGCCAAGTTTCCCATTCCGGCGCGCGGCGCCATCGATTATCAATACGTCATACTCCCCTTGCATTTCACCGAAGACAAGTGGGTCGAACGCGTCGAGGTGCGGCCCGAAGATCGCGCCACGGTCCACCACGCCGTGGTTTACATCCGCGATCCAGGATCGCAGTGGCTGGCGAGCCAACCGAGCGGCGTCGGCTTCGCTCTGCCCCCGACTGCAAGCCATCTGCCGAATCCGAAGAGCTTCACCACCAGCGATATTCTGATGGTCTACACGCCCGGAAATTCGTACGAGATGTGGAAGCCAGGCGTGGCGAAGAAAATCCCCGCGGGGGCCGACCTGGTCCTGCAGATGCACTACACCGCCACCGGTAGGCCCAGCTCGGACCGGACCAGCATCGGCATTGTTTTCGCCAAGCAGCCGCCCAAACAGGCTGTGCTCACGCTACAAATGGGAAACGATCGTTTCGTAATTCCGCCCGGCGACCCAAACTTCCGCGTCACGGTCTCAGGCACTCTGCCGAACGATGCGCTCCTGATTGGCTTGCTCCCGCACATGCACCTCCGGGGCAAAGGGTTCGAATACCTGATCAACGGGCCGAGCGGCGCGGTCGAGACTCTGTTGAAGGTCAGCAACTACGACTTCAACTGGCAGCTCAACTATCGGTTGGCCGAGCCGCGGTTGCTGAAAGCCGGCACTCGTCTCGAATGGGTGGGTTACTTCGACAATTCGCCGAACAATCCGCGCAATCCCGACCCCTCCGCGGAGGTTCGCTTCGGGGAACAGAGCTGGGAGGAGATGATGATCGGATTCTTCGATGTCATCGTGGACGCGAGCATCTCCAAGACGGCTTTTTTCGAACGCAAGCGTTAGCAAGTTTTCCCCAGTGCAGGCTAAAAAGTACCAAGCCGCGGGGCGCGCGCCCGCAGATGTTTCATTGCAACTTCATAAAGTTCAAGCCGGCGGCGATTGGAACCCCGCTTGCTACTGATGCGTCCCATGTGGAATAAATCACGTGAGGCACAAGTGCCCTCATCCGCGCCAGCGCCCCAGACGCCGCCGCACCCGCAGCCATTGCACGATAGCGGCTCGACACGGCCGACAGTCTTCGGCAAATCGATGAAGATCATTGGAGAAGTGTCCAGCGACGAAGACTTGCAATTGGATGGCGACCTGGAGGGCAAGCTGACCCTGAAGAGCCGGCTCACCATCGGTCCGTCCAGCACAGTGAAAGCCAACATCAAGGCCAAAGAGGTGGTGGTGGCTGGTACCGTCCACGGAAACGTGGAAGCGGAGAACCGCATAACGCTGCGCACCGGCGCGAACCTGGTGGGCGACATCAAGACCGCCGGAATCGTGATTGAAGATGGCGCGTACTTCAAAGGCGGGATCGACATCTCAAAGCCTGAGCCATCAAAAGCTGCTCCGCGGGCGGCTGGCGCGGCGGCCGGCGATAAGCGCTAACTCGCAAAAATCACGGATTTAGGGTAGTAACCGGTTCTCACGGAAAGCGATCTAACTAAGTGAGGCCGCACCCTCGCAAGAGGAACTGTGGCCGTGGGGGAGAACGCCCGTCAGCAATGGCGGGCGTTCCCGCTTAGTGTAATGATTTTAGCTTGTTGTTGATCCGTTTGCGGGCCGCGCCGCTGGGCCTGAGCGCCAGTGCGGACTGATACGCCGACCGCGCGTCGCCTGGGTTGTGCCGGCTCGTTTCCAAATCCCCGATCCGCTCGAAGACTTCGGGATCCTGCGCGTCTTCCTTCGACACCTGGCGTAACTGCTCCAGCGCCTGATCATTTGCTCCGGTTTTGACCAGCAGCCCAGCCAGGGCGAGCCGGGCGCCGGCGTAATCCGGCTTCGCCGTCAGCACCTTCTGGTATTCATCGACGGCTGCCGCATTGTCGCCACGTTCAGCCAGCGTTGCGGCCAAGCTCAAGCGTGACGGCAGATAGTCCGGCGATTGGCGAAGATTCTCGCGCCACAGCTCGATCGCCTCTGGTTGCCGGTTTTTCTCGCTCGCCAGGAGCAGCGCCAGATTATGCCGCGCCGGAAGCAGGCTCGCGTTCTTTTGTAGAGCTTCGCGATAGAGCTGTTCGGCATCGCTACGCTTGCCTTCCGAGGCTTTCAGTGTTCCCAATGCGTTGTAAGGCTCGGCCGAATTCGGTTCTAGCGAGAGCGCCTTTCGATAGGCGGCCTCCGCGTCGTTGCGCCGGTTCAAACGCTGGTAGACCAGGCCCAGGTTGTACGGCAAATAGCTGTACTGCGGCGTCAGCCGGATGGCGTCCTGATAGGCGCGAATCGCGGATCTGTAGTCGCCCATCTCGACGTACGCCAAGGCCTCATTGTGCAGCGGATAGGACCAGTGCTGCGCGCGTCGGATCGCGTCGTGAAAGGCCGGAAGCGCTTTGTCGTATTGCGCCTGCTCCAGGTAGGCGATGCCGAGGGCATTGAAGCCGTATGCGCCGCCGGGGTCGATGCGCACGGATTGTTCCAGTAATTGCGCCGCTTCCGGAAATTTCTTGTCGAACAGCAAAGCGCGTCCTTGAAAGAAATCCTGCCGGCCCTCCAGGAATAACGATTCCTGGGTCAGCATCCGCGCGGCGCTCATGTAGAGCGCGCCCTGTTCGAACGCAGCCCGCGCTTGCGGCGTCTCGTCGCCCTCCAGGTACCGCAGCAGGACTTGTTGCGCTCTGTTCTCGAGCGCTACTTGAAGCTGGTTTTTGCGCTCCTGGTATTGTTCCGGGCTGATCTGCGCTTGCAGAGCCTGGAGCGCGCTGAAGGCGTTGTCGGGATCGGACGGCAGAAGCCGGCCGGCAGCGATGGCTGAAGTGAATCGATCCACGTCATCGGCACCCTGATCGTCAAAGAGCCCGGTGGGCGCACCGCTCGCGGCAACATATCGCGGCTCGCCGCTGCGCGAATCGAAAATCATGCGCCAGTGCGCTATGTTGATCCCCGGCTTGCGGAGGTCCGAAAGCTGCATGGCATTGTCGTAGGTGCCGAATTCGCGCGGGTGCTGTTTATCGTTCGTCGCCATCTGCACCTGATCGGTGACGTATTTGATCAGTTCGTTGGCATCCACGTTGCCGTCGTGGTTCTCGTCGGCGGCGCTTTCCAGGCCCTTGATCACGTAATAGCTGAACACACCGTGGCCGCCGCCGAACTGCGGACCTTCGAGCGAAACCTCCTTGGGACGGCTGGCCAACAGACCGAACAAGTCGCCTTCGACATCTCCGAGCTGCTGGACGTTCGCGCTCACCATGGTGTTGTGGATGGTGCCGATCGTTCCGGCCTTGCAGACGTCCACGAATAAAAGTACGCGCCCCACTTTGCTGAGCTGGTCCTCAAAGAGCGACTGAAGCTCGGGCATTGGCAAAGCCGTGCTCTTCAGATCCTGCGGATCGGAGTCGTAGGTCAGGATGTACGCATTCTTGCTGCCAGGTACTTCCACCGTGCCGTGGCCGGCGATCAGAATCACAACCGTGTCGTTCTTGCCGGCGCGGCGTTTTATAAAGTCCTGGAAGCCGTTGCGGACGGCAGCGGTGGTGGCTTTTTCGTCGGTCAGCAACAGAACGTTGCCAGGCGGCAGACCGCCGCCGCGCGGGCTTTCCAGAAGTTGGCTGAAAACGCTGGCGTCCGCATCGGCGAATTGCAGCGACAACTCCGGCTTCGCATATTTCGAGATTCCCACCAGCAGCGCGTAGGTTTGCCCGCCAGCCGTAGCGGCCGCCGTCGCTGATGACACTTGAGCCGCCAGAGCTTCTTCCAAGTCGAAAATCTTGGCTTTGATCCAGACGGCATCGGGCCATTGCTCGCGCAGCTTGTAGTAAGCCTCTAGCGCGTTGGCGATCAGTTTGTGATTCTCGAAAACCGTCGCCTCACC
Source organism: Terriglobia bacterium (assembly GCA_963768095.1). GTDB lineage: Bacteria > Acidobacteriota > Terriglobia > Bryobacterales > Bryobacteraceae > Palsa-89. The sequence continues at coordinate 1,471,337 of CAVYGT010000002.1, forward strand.
GATCAACGCTGCCTGATCTTTAGGATTGGCCGCCAGCACGGTATCAAACGGCGCGAGCTCGGAGATTACGTCGGCCGCCAGCTTATCGCGCGGTGTGGGCGCCACCTCCGGCTTGTTGATGCCGCGCGTCATGCTCACGCCATAATGCTGCTGGCTCGCTACCGCCACACGCAACGTCTGCGGCAACGTGCAGGCGCGGGCCGGCTGCTCGGAGATCTTGCCCGACCGTACTTTCGGCTGCTTGGCTTCGAAGCGGACTTCTCCTGACGCGCTGAGCGTATCGATCGCTTTGGCTGGACAGAACAGGAATGACGCCGCACCGGTCTCCGTCTTTAAACCGTCGCCCGCAAAGAGCAGATCGCCGGAGCGCGCCGAGAGCGGAGTTTCGGTATCGGCACGCAGCAGCTTGCTGCCCGCTGCGTTCAGAACCAAACCAACCGGTTGCTCTTGCGTGTCGGCATCGGCGAACCGGCCGGCTAGAACCAGAAGAGCGACCGCGAAAACTTGAACAACTCGACTACGCATTAACCGCAGCCTTAGCGACCAGCGACGCGACCGTATACAAATCGATAGGCAGCGCCTTCCCACGCACCGGAGCGATCCCCAGGTGCACAGTGTCGACGCCGCTCCCGAGCCGGCTCTGAGTCGCGCCCGTCATGAGCAGCTTGGTATGGCGCTCCTTGTTCAGGCTCTCGAGACGCGAAGCCAGATTCACGGTATCTCCCAAGACTGTATATTCCATTTTATCGGCCGAGCCCACGTTCCCGACAACCGCGGGACCCGTGTGGATGCCGGCGCCGGTTTGAAACTGGCTGGACGCAGTGACGATGCGCGTGGCGCAGCGCACCGCCCGCAAAGCGTGATCGCCCGGCTGAGCCCCCTCATCTTCATCGCAAAAAATGGCTAGAATGCCATCGCCGATGAACTTGTTGGCATGGCCGTGAAACATGACGATGATGCCCACCATCATGGTCATGTATTCGTTCAGCAGGCGCACCACTTCTTCCGGTCCTTGCTTGGCGCAAACGTCCTCGCTGAACGCCGTGAATCCGCGAATATCGGTGAACAGCACGGTCACCTCCATGGTCTTGCCGGACAGCGCGATGGTTTGCGTCTCTTCGAGCGAGGTTGCAAGTTGTTTTCCGACGAACAGCGAGACGGCGCGCTGGAACAGATTGCGGCCCTTCTCCTCGGTCCCGAACCGGTACAGCACGGAGGCGACCAGGCAAATGGACGTCGCCAGCAGAATCTCGGATGTCGAGAGAATGAAGCCGCCTTCGAAAAGAAGATGCGTTGCAGCGATGACCCCGACGAATTCGAGCACCATGAAGGCCGCCGCACGGGCCGCACGCATCGACGTCGTAATCCATACCGCAAGCACGGTAGCCAGGAGCAGCGTGAGGATGCGTACCCAATTCGCCGCGGGCTGCAGATATCGATGTTCCAGGATGGTGCGAATCGTGTTGGCGTGGATCTCAACTCCCGCAGTGGTCCATTTGGGACCGCTGAAGAGCGTATAGAAAGGTGTGGCCTGTCGATCTTCATCGGCGAAATCGACACCCATCAGCACGATTTTGCCGTTCACCCAGCTATGGAGCTTGGCCATGTCTCCCGCCTTGGCTGCCGCCTCAACGTCCGCCATCGAATATCGGGGAAACGTCCCGGGCGGGCCGGCGTAGTTGATGGCGATGGTCCGATCCGCCGATATGGGGATCCGTTGTCCTGCCAGAATCAGTTGGCCGTTTTGAAACTGCGCGTCAGACCCCACGTACTTTTCAGACACACGCAGGGCAAACGAGCGCGCCAGCGGTGCGTCGCCGGACTTGCCCGGTTCCTCGATCAGCTCCTGCCTGCGAACAAAATCGTCGGCATCGGAAGTGAGATTGGCGAAAGCCCCCAAACCGAGCGCCGCCGCCAGCATGTTTATCGGAATGGCCTGAGAGCTTACGTTGGTGTTCAACTCGGTAACATAGCTGCATACCACGGGCGCCGGCGAAGTGCTGACAGCCTCGCCCAGCAGGCGATCGTAGTCCGGCTGCCACTGGTCCACCGCAACCCCGATCGCCAGATCCATGCCAATCACCTTAGCTCCGGCTTCCCCGGCCGCGTGGATAATGTCAGCATAGTGTTTTTGCCAGAAAATTCTCGGTTCCGGAAAAGTATCTAAGGTCTTCTGGTCGGCAACCAAAAGGACGATGTTAGATATCGTGGGTTGGGGACGCAAGAGGCTGCGCAGGACGAAGTGTGCGTCGTATGCCTTCAGGTTGAGAATCTGGAAGAAACGCAGGTCTCCTAGCGACCAGGCGGCCAGCGCGCTCCCGCCCGCAAGGATTGCGCAGAGCCCCCAATGCCGCCACTTGCGCTTCATGGTAACCTGCATCTTACTACGGCGGTGCTGCCAAGGCGCTTTAGAGCCTCAATCATGATTTTTCGCCGGGGAGCGCTTGCCTTTCTCACCTTCTACGCAACTGCTGTCTTCGCGCAGACCACGCAAGGCCTGATTTCAGGCCAGTTAGTCAACTCTGTCACCGGACGGCCGATCGCCGGCGCGAACGTCCTCTATTCGAGTTCGCTGAGCAATCTCGCAGGCGCCTCGCAAAGCGATTCGAGCGGATATTATTACCTGCCCTTGCTCTCTCCAGGCTTCTATCAGATTCGCGTGAACGCCGAGGGCTTCCAATCGCAAGAGGTTCAGGAAATCGAGCTGACCGTGGCCGCGCGCATCGAGCTGGACTTCCGGCTCCGCCCGCTCAGCGACGTCTGGGAATCCGGCCAGTACAACAGCGTTTTCCTTCCCGGCTCCAAGACCATTGTCACGTTCTACGGTCCGGACGTGGATCCCAGCAAGACCGGTTCCTTTGAGGCACAAAAGGGCCGGCGCGCCCCGCTGGAATCCACGGTCTCCCAGGTGATCGACTCCGGCGAAATCAACAATCTTCCTTTGGAGGGCCGGGATGTTTACACCATGCTGGTCACGCAGCCCGGTGTTACTTCTGACGCCGCGCTGGGCCGTGGCCTCGGGCTCTCGGTCAACGGGCAGCGGCCCTCGGCGTCGAATTTTCTGCTGGACGGGGTCGAGAACAACAACTATCTGATCACTGGGCCGCTGAATACCCTGCCGCCCGAGGCGATTGAGGAGTATCGCATCTCCACCAACAACTTTTCGGCCGAGTATGGCCGTACTTCCGGCTTCCTGGCGAACGCGATCACTCGCTCCGGAAGCAACGTGTTTCACGGCGTCGCGTATTTCTATCTGATGAACGACGTCTTGAACGCGAATGGCTTTCAGGAAAACGCCCAGGGCGCGCCGCGTTCGCCGGATAAACAAGCCGAACCTGGCTACGTCTTCGGTGGGCCCATACTCAAAGACCGGCTCTTTTTCCTCAGCACATTCGATTACTTTCATAACGGCAGCCACGACGATCCCGCTACGTTCGTAGTGCCATCCACCAGCTTTGTATCGCAGTACACCGGGCCGGGGTCCCTTGCCCGCCAATTGCTGACCGAATTTCCTGCCCCGGCCGCAACCAACGGCAACCTACCTGTGGCTCAATTGACGCTCGCACCGCCCGTGACCATCAATCGCGACCAGGCCATCGAGCGCTTGGACTACAACACGCCCAGCCAGAAGGACCGCATCATGGGGCGAGTTCTGTTCAATCAGCTGGGCCGTCCGGATTTCATTTGGTCGCCGTACAAGGATTTCGTTTCGGCTTTGAACGAATACACGGTGGAAGGCGCGATCAGTTACGTTCGGCTGTTCCGTCCGAATCTGACCAACGAAGCGCGATTCAGCGGGAGCGTCGACAACCTGCACTGGGACCGCCCGCATCCTGAAATCCCGACGCTCGCCGCGGCCGCAACCTATTTGCCGGGCGACGTCACCTTGCCCGGCAGTCCGGCGTTTTACGCCTACAAAAACGTCAACAAGAGCTGGGAAATGCTGGACAACCTGATCTGGTCCCATGGCCAGCATCTTGTAACTTTCGGCGCAGGCCTGCTGTTGCGATCTTCCAGCGGCTATCTGACCGCCGGGCAAGCGGGCGAGTACCTTTTCCCCAGTATTCTTTCATTCGCTCTTGGCCAGCCGCTCGGTCCGCAACAACCGGTTTACTACGAGGCGCCCATCGATCGCTCGGCGCTCCCGAATCTGCAACTGCCGGACTTCAACCGCAGCTACGGCTATGCACAGTACTTCCTGTTCGCGCAAGACACCTACAAGATCACCCGACGGCTTACCGTAAACTACGGGCTCCGATATGAATTTTACGGTGGACCGCAAAACACGGGAGCCACTAAGGACGAGTTGGTTCAGCTTGGCTCCGGCGCGACTCTGGCTCAACAGCTTGTAGGTGCATCCTTAACCCAACCCGGCGCGGGCGACGAGCAACTCTTCCGCTCGGACAAAGGCGATTTTGCCCTACGCCTGGGCGCGGCTTACGACCTCTTCGGCACCGGCCGCACACTGCTGCGCGGGGCTTACGGAACCTTCTACGATCGCCCATTTGACAATCTCTGGGAAAATGTCCGGAATAACAACTTCATCCTTCCGGTGCTCACGCTCCCGGCTGGACCAGTAAACTATCTGGCGCCCGTTGCGGACCAGTTGGCTACATTCCGTGGCCAAAAAATTCCGAGCGCATTTCCGGACCTGACCCTGGTCGATCCCAACCTCCGCAGCGGCTACGCGCGCAGTTATTTTGCCGGCGTACAGCAGAGCGTCACCGCGAATTTCACACTGGAAGTGAACGCTCTCGGCTCTTACGGCCGGCAGTTGATTACCACCGACATTATCAATCGCGATTTCTCGACCCTCGCCGGCCGATATAATCCCAACCTTCCCGACATCGCCTACCGCGCCAACCAGGGCTTCTCGGACTACAACGCGCTGACGGCGGTGGCGCGCTACCGCACCGGGCGGGGAATTGTGCAGGCCTCCTACACCTGGAGCCACAGCATCGATAATCAGAGCGATCCGCTGATCGGCGATTTCTTCAATCTGGATTTCACCGCCATTCAGACTGCTTCGCCATCGATCGGGCGCGCTGCATTTTCCGAACAGTTCAATCCCTATGCCGACCGCGCCAGTTCGGACTTCGATCAGCGCCAAAATCTGGTGATTTTCTCGTACTGGAATCTGCCGTCTCCATTCCCCAATTCGAAGTGGGGACTGCTGCTGCACGATTGGACCGCCGGAGAATTGGCCGCGTTCCGCAGCGGGTTCCCATTCACCGTGTTTGGCACGACGAACGTCGTTCCGGGCGGCGGCCTCATCATCCTGAACCGAGTCAACATCGTCAATCCGAATGAGACGGTGTTGGCCAATCCGATTCCCGTTCCGGGCGGCGAGCAGTTGCTGAATCCAGCGGACTTCGCGGAAGCAGCCCCGAGCGTGCTCGGCAACGAAGGGCGCAATGCTTTCACCGGCCCAGGATTCTATAGCCTCGACCTTTCGCTGGCCCGTGCCTTCCCGTTGCGGTGGCTGGGTGAAGGCGGACGTGTGCGCTTCCGCGCCGATTTCTTCAACGTGCTCAATCACGCCAATCTTGGCAATCCCGACGCGCTCTTCACTTCTCCGGTATCGTCGACGTTTGGAATCGCAACCTTCGGCCGGCAAGGTTTTCAGTCCGGATTCCCGGCCCTTAGCCCGCTTAACGAGACCCCACGTCAGATTCAGCTCAGCGTAAGAGTTGAGTTCTAGGCCGAACCGCTGGCGTTCGCATGAGCGCGAACGCGGCACGCACGAGTGCGTGCGCCACAGGCTATCATTGAAACACACGGAGACCTGCATGTATCTCAAGTTCCCAGTTTGCGCCCTAGCTCTATGCACGATGCCGATCGCCTTCGCCCAATGGCACGCCAAGGACACCGAGTGGCCCAGCTACAACGCCGACCTCACCGGCTCGCGCTATCGCCCGCTCGATCAGATTAGCGCCTCCAACTTCAACAAGCTTGAAGTGGCGTGGCGCTTCAAGACCGACAGCATCGGCAACCGCCCGGAATACAAGCTGGAAGGCACTCCTCTCATGGTCAACGGCGTCCTGTATGCGACTGCGGGCTCCCGCCGCGCGGCAGTCGCGCTCGATGCGGCCACTGGTGAATTGCTTTGGGTCCACGGCGAGCATGAAGGCGAACGCGGCGCGTCCGCTCCCCGCCAGCTCTCCGGACGCGGCCTGGCCTACTGGTCCGACGGCAAGGAAGAGCGGATTTTCTACGTAACCCCGGGTTTCCGCCTGGTCGCCCTGGATGCCAAGACCGGCGCGCTCATCCCGTCCTTCGGAAAGAACGGCATGGTGGATCTGAAACTCGACGACGATCAAACCATCTCCGCGTGGAATGACAAAGGCGAATGGGTGCCCGATCTGGTGCACGGTGAAATCGGAATCCAGTCGGCTCCCGTAGTCGCGAAAGATACCATCCTGATCGGCGCGGCGTTCCGCGAAGGCATGACGCCCAAGAGCATGCGCAACAACAAAGGCTACGTGCGCGGCTTCGACGTTCGCACTGGAAAGCGCCTCTGGACCTTCCACACTATTCCGAAGAAGGGCGAGTTCGGCTACGACACCTGGCAGAACGGATCCGCCGAGTATACCGGCAACACTGGCGTATGGGCGCAGATCACCGTCGACGAACAGCTCGGCCTCGTATATCTTCCGGTGGAATCGCCCACCGGCGACTACTACGGCGGCCATCGTCCCGGCAACGATCTGTTCGGCGAGAGCCTGGTCTGCGTCGATCTGAAAACCGGCCAGCGCAAGTGGCATTACCAACTGGTCCATCACCCGCTGTGGGACATGGACATTTCTTCCGCGCCTTTGCTTGGCGACATCAATGTCAACGGCAAGGCCATCAAAGCGGTCGCGGTTCCAACCAAGCAAGGCTTTCTGTACGTCTTCGACCGCGTCACGGGACAGCCCGTCTGGCCCATCGAAGAGCGCCCGGTAGAAAAAGGCAACGTGCCGGGCGAGTGGTACGCCCCGACGCAGCCGTTCCCCACCAAGCCGCCGGCCTACGCCCGCAACGGCGTCACGCCCGACGTGCTGATCGATTTCACGCCTGCGCTCCACGATCAGGCCTTGACCAACGTAGCGAAGTTTAAGATTGGTCCGGTGTTCACGCCCCCGGTCGAAAGCAAGCTCGACGGGCCGTATTCGACGCTCACGCTCGGCACCGCCGCGGGCGGTACCAACTGGCCCGGCGGCTCCTACGATCCCGAAACTCACACGGTTTACGTGTTTGCGTGCAACGCCTGCCTGGTTCCGATCGGCGTGGTGGAATCGCCCAAGGAAGTTTCCGACATGAAGTATGTCATGGGAATGGCCGGGCAAAAGGTGCAGATCGCGCGCGGCCCGGGCGAGAACTCCGGCGCAGATTCTCCACGCACTCCTCGCGCATCGACCCCGCCTCCCGCGCCGCCGCCCGCCGCCAGCCCAGGCCCCAATATCTACAGTCTTCTGAGCGTGCGCGGCCTGCCGCTCATCAAGCCACCGTATGGAACCATCTCGGCCATCAATCTCGACCAAGGCGAAATTGTCTGGCAGGTCGCCCACGGCGACACTCCCGACGGCATCCGCAACAATCCCGCGCTTAAGGGGCTCGACATTCCCAAGACCGGCCAGTCGGATTACAACGTCGGCACCCTGGTCACGAAAACTCTCGTGATCGCCGGCGACGGCCAAGTCACAACCACTGCCGCTCATCCACGCGGCGCGATGCTGCGCGCTTACGATAAGACCAACGGCCAGCAGGTCGGCGCGGTCTGGATGCCTGCGCCTCAGAGTGGATCGCCCATGACTTACATGCTGAATGGCAAGCAATACATCGTCGTGGCCATCAGCGGCGGCGCGTATTCGGGCGAATACGTCGCGTTCTCGCTTCCGTCGGCCGAGTAGTCCGAGCGCCGCTCCAAGCGGCTTTGATTCGCGCTATCATCTCTCGCAGGCCAAAAGGCCACGAGGAGAGAGCGCATGAATTCGACCGGCGCCCTGGCCGCAGTAACTGTTCTCGCGTGCTTCACGCCGCTAGCGTCCGCGCAGTGGCATCCAAAAGATACCGAATGGTGGAGTTACAACGCCGATGTGACCGGTAGCCGCTACCGGCCGCTGGATCAAATCAACGCCTCCAACTTCAACCAGCTGGAAGTCGCCTGGCGCTTCAAGACCGACAGTATCGGAAATCGCCCGGAATACAAATTGGAAGGCACGCCCCTCATGGTCAACGGCGTGGTCTACGCGACAGCGGGCTCGCGCCGCGCCGCCGTTGCATTGGACGCGGCCACCGGCGAGTTGCTGTGGGTACATGGCGAGCATGAAGGCGAGCGGGGCGCCTCTGCTCCACGCGCTCTATCGGGCCGGGGCCTAGCCTATTGGTCAGACGGCAAGGAAGAGCGCATCATCTATGTCACCGGCGGCTACAGACTGGTGGCGCTTGATGCCAAGACCGGCTCGCTCATCCCGTCCTTCGGCAAAAACGGCATCGTCGATCTCAAGCTCGACGACGACCAAAACATCTCCGCCTGGAACGAGAAAGGCGAATGGGTACCCGATCTGGTGCACGGCGAGATCGGACTGCAATCGGCGCCGGTTGTCGCCAAAGACACCATCCTCGTCGGCGCAGCGTTCCGCGAGGGCATGACTCCCAAGAGCATGCGCAACAACAAGGGCTATGTGCGCGGCTTCGACGTCCGCACCGGCAAGCGCCTGTGGACCTTCCACACCATCCCGATGAAAGGTGAGACCGGCTATGACACCTGGCTCAATGGATCGGCCGAGTACACCGGAAACACCGGCGTGTGGAACCAAATCACCGTGGACGAACAACTCGGCCTCGCGTATCTGCCAGTGGAATCGCCCACCGGCGATCTCTACGGCGGCCACCGCCCCGGCAATAATCTGTTCGGCGAGAGCCTGGTCTGCGTGGATCTGAAGACCGGCAAACTCAAATGGTATTTCCAGATGGTCCACCATCCGCTGTGGGACATGGACGCCTCGGCCGCCCCGCTGCTGATGGACATCAACGTCGATGGCAAACCGATCAAAGCGGTCGCGCTACCGTCGAAACAGGCCTTGCTGTACGTATTTGATCGCGCCACGGGCAAACCCGTGTGGCCCATCGAGGAGCGCCCAGTCGAGAAGGGCGAAGTTCCCGGCGAGTGGTATTCACCGACGCAGCCTTTCCCCACCAAGCCGCCCGCCTACGCACGCAACGGCTTCACGCCTGACGTTCTGGTTGACTTCACGCCCGCAATTCGCGATCAGGCGCTGACCCAGGCGTCGCGATACAAAATGGGTCCGGTCTTCACGCCGCCAGTCGTCAGCAATGCCGGTGGCCCTCTCAGCACATTGAATCTCGGCGGCCCGCTCGGTGGCACCAACTGGCCCGGCGGCTCATTCGATCCTGAAACGCATACCGTCTACGTCTACGCCTGCAATTCATGTATCTACCCGACCGGCCTGGTTCCCTCGCCGAAGGAAGTCTCGGATATGAGATACGTCTCCGGCAACGATGGCCAGCGAATCCAAATCGCCAGAGGACCAGGGGAAGCGGGTGGCGCCGATCAGCCGATGGCTCAACGGCCTCCGACTCCGCCAGCTGGTGGCCGCGGCGGCGCACCCGCGGGGGGCGGCCTCGGCGTGCTCAGCGGCCTCACGGTACAGGGGCTGCCAATCGTCAAGCCGCCTTATGGAACGATCTCGGCCATAAATCTGGACCGGGGCGAGATCGTCTGGCAAACGCCCCACGGCGACACGCCGGACTCGGTCCGCAACAACCCCGCGCTGAAGGGCCTCAACATCCCGAAAACCGGCCAGTCCACCTACAATGTCGGGACACTCGTAACGAAGAGCCTGGTGATCGCCGGCGACGGGCAAATCACCACCACTCCAGAACATCCCCGCGGCGCCATGTTGCGGGCCTACGACAAATCCACCGGAAAAGAAGTCGGCGCAGTCTGGATGCCGGCGCCTCAGAGCGGCTCTCCCATGACCTATGCGCTCAACGGCAGGCAATACATCGTGGTCGCGGTCAGCGGCGGCAACTATTCGGGCGAGTACCTCGCCTTCAGTCTTCCATCCACGGATTAACGTGATCCACGGTAACCGCGGCCACACTTCTTACGCCCTTAGTCTGAATAGCGTTCAATTGCAGGCGTTCCCGGCCGTCTTACGGTCATAAGCAAGGACGCATTCATCTTTGATATAGTCGTCTATCCGGGTTTCGATCCGGCTCAATACGACGAGAGGTGACATGAACTTTAAGATTTCAGCTCTGGCAATCATCGGCCTGGCCGCTTTGGGCGCGCTTTATTCTAATTTGCACGCTCAGTCGACGCGTTCGGTCTGGGATGGCGTGTACACTCAGGACCAAGCTAAACAGGGCCAGGCCGCTTACAACGAGAGTTGCTCGTCTTGCCACGGCGACACACTGATGGGTGGCGAATCGGCGCCGGCGCTGGCTGGCGGAGAGTTCCTTTCCAACTGGAACGGCCTGACACTGGGCGATTTGTTCGAAAGAATTCGTACTACCATGCCTCAAAACCGCCCCGGCAGCCTCAGCCGCGAGAAGAACACCTTGATCCTGGCCTACCTGTTGAGCGTCAGCCAGTTTCCGGCCGGTAAGACCGATCTTCCGCAGCAGACCGAGGTGCTCAAAGAGATTCGGATCGATGCTTCGAAGCCTGACAAAAAGTGAGAACCGCGGCCTGTCACAAATCGCAGCCCGCTTGGCATGAAACTTAGAATCGCAACCCTGACGACCATCGGCCTGGCGGCTTTCGGCGCCCTATTTTCCAATTTGCGCGCGGACGCCACGCGCTCGGTTTGGGATGGCGTCTATACAGAAGATCAAGCCAAGCAAGGTCAGCCCCTTTACAACGAGAATTGTTCATCGTGTCACGGCGACACACTCATCGGTCAGGACGTGGCTCCCGCGCTAGTGGGCGGTGAGTTTCTTTCCAACTGGGATGGCTTGACTTTAGGCGACTTATTCGAAAGAATCCGTACCACCATGCCGGCCAGCAAGCCTGGAAGCCTGGGCAAGGAAAAGAACGCCGCGATTCTGGCGTACATATTGAGCGTCAACCAGTTTCCGGCGGGGAAGATCGCGCTTCCGCAACAGAAAGAAGTTCTAGACGAAATTAAGATCAGTGCATCGAAACCAGAAAAGAAGTAGCAAATCCGGCGGCGTGGCCTAGGTTGGTTCGCCTGCCGGTAACAGAACAAACTGAAGGAGTGAACCATGCGTAGGAAAACGAGCAACGTTCTGCCGTTGACCGCTCTGTTCGCCGTGTTGGGGCTGACTTGGATTGCGATCAACGTATCGGGTCAAGGCGCGGGATACGTCCCTTCGACGGCCAAAGGCGACTGGCCCTATTACACCGCCGATCTGAAGGGCAGCAAGTATGTCCCGCTCGATCAGATCAATGCCTCTAACTTCAACAAGCTCGAAGTAGCTTGGCGTTTCAAGACCGATAACCTCGGCCCGCGCCCCGAGTACAAACTGGAAGGCACCCCACTGGCTATCAACGGTACGCTTTACACCACCGGTGGCACGCGCCGATCCATCATCTCGATGGACGGTAAGACTGGCGAGGTGAATTGGACCTACAGCTTCCGTGAAGGCAATCGCGCCGCCATCGCCCCGCGTCAATTGTCCGGACGCGGCGTAGCATATTGGACCGATGGGCGCGGCGACGACCGCGTGGTGTTCGTCAGCACCGGCTATCGCCTGGTGGAACTGAACGCCCACACCGGCGCCGTACTCACCACCTTCGGGGAGCACGGCATGGTGGACCTGAAAGTCGGCATGGTGAAGGGCGCCGGCGATCAGATCGATCTGGAAACGGGTGAAGCCGGGCTCCACGCGACGCCGCTGGTTGTGAAGGACGTGGTTATCGTGGGCTCTTCCTTCAAGGAGGGCATGACGCCCGTTACGCACAACAACACCAAGGGCATGGTCCGCGCTTATGATGTCCACACCGGCAAACAATTGTGGGCCTTTAACACCATCCCACGCCCCGGCCAGTTCGGTAATGACACCTGGGAGAACGGCTCCTGGGCTCAGAATGGCAACACTGGCGTTTGGACCCAGATGACCGTGGACGAGGATCTCGGCCTGGTTTACCTGCCGGTGGAAGATCCCACCTCCGATTACTACGGCGGACACCGGCCTGGCAATGACCTGTTCGGCGACAGCCTGGTGTGCGTTGATCTGAAAACGGGCCAGCGCAAGTGGCACTACCAGATCGTGCATCATCCCATCTGGGACTTCGATCTTTCCTCTGCCCCACTCCTGGTCGACATCAACGTCAATGGCCGTGCCATCAAAGCCGTTGCGCTGCCGACCAAGCAGGCTTGGCTGTACACCTTCGATCGCGTGACTGGTCAGCCGGTGTGGCCCATCGAGGAGAAGCCCGTGCAGCAGTCGGACGTGCCCGGCGAGAAAACTTCGCCCACGCAGCCCTTCCCGACCAAGCCGCCCAATTACGCCCGCAACTTCATCAAAGTTCCGGACGACCTCATCGACTTCACGCCTGAAATGCGCGCTCAGGCTAAAGACCTGCTGTCGCGCTATCGCGTTACGGACCGGCCGTTCAATCCGCCGCTGGTTGGCGATGAGAAGGGCCTGCTCGGCGCTATCAACGTCGGCAATGCCGGTGGTGGAACCAACTGGCCCGGCGCCGGTTTCGATCCGGAGACGCACATCGTTTACGCTCAGGCGGCCAACTCTTCGGCAGCGGGTCTTTCGCTCCGTAAACCGCCGCAGGGATTCTCCGACCTGAGCTATTTCTCCGGCCGCAACGATCAGCCTTTCCGCGAAGCGCTCGGACCGGGCTTCGGAACCGCTGCGGATTCCCCGCTCGCCAAGACCGTCGGCCGTCCGCAAACGCCTCCGCCCGCACCCGCTGCTGGACGTGGTGGACGCGGCGCCGCGGCCGCTGGTGGTGGCGGATTCGGCCTGAACGTGGACGGTCTGCCGATCATGAAACCGCCCTACGGCGTCATCTCGGCGATTGACCTCGACAAGGGCGACCTCAAGTGGCAAGTGCCCTACGGCGAGACGCCCGACAACGTCCGCAGAATCCTCACTGAGAAAGGGATCAAGTTTGGCAATCTCGGACAAAACGGCAGCGTCGGATTGCTGGTCACTAAGACTCTGGTGATTCTCGGCGACAATCAAGTTACCAATCCGGGAACGCATCCGCGCGGGGCGATGCTGCGCGCCTACGACAAGCAAACCGGTAAAGAGGTCGGCGCGGTATGGATGCCGGCTCCTCAGAGCGGCTCGCCGATGTCCTACCTGGCGGGCGGCAAGCAGTATATCGTGATCGCCGTTAGCGGCGGCGCATATTCGGGTGAGTACCTGGCGTTCAGCCTGCCCGAAAACGAGTAAGTATGTGGGTGCCGTGTCCCCACCCGATGGGGACACAGATTTCTGATGTATGACCGGGCTGCTCAACGAATGTCTCGAGTGGCCCGGTTCAAGAAAAAGTTAGGGAGAAACCAACGACATGGATCGAAGCAAGACTAAGGGAAGGAAAGCCCTGTGGTTGACCGCATTGCCGGCTGCCGCAGGGTTGTTATGGATCACAGCAGGCGCATTGGGCCAAGGCGGTGGCTATTCGCCATCCACGAAGAAAGGCGACTGGCCCTATTACACCGCCGACGAAAAGGGCTCCAAGTATTCGCCGCTGGATCAAATCAATGCGTCGAATTTCAACAAGCTCGAACCAGCATGGCGCTTCAAGACCGACAACTTCGGCACGCGGCCCGAGTTCAAATTGGAAGGTACGCCGCTAGCGATTAACGGTGTTCTGTACACCACCGCCGGCACGCGCCGCGACGTAATCGCGCTGGATGGAAAAACCGGCGAACTGATGTGGTCGCACAGCATGCGCGAAGGAAATCGCGCCGCCATCGCGCCTCGCCAGCTCTCCGGCCGTGGCGTCGCGTTCTGGACGGATGGCCGAGGCGACGACCGCGTCATTTATGTCACCACCGGCTATCGTCTGGTTGAGCTGAATGCCAAGACCGGCCAGGAAATCAGCTCGTTCGGCAAAGATGGCATGGTCGACCTCAAGGTCGGCATGGTCACCGGCACCGGCCAGCAGATCGATCTCGAAACCGGTGAGGCCGGCCTGCACTCCACGCCTCTGGTGGTGAAGGATGTCGTGATCGTCGGCTCCTCTTTCAAAGAAGGTATGACCGTCGTCACGCACAACAACACCAAGGGCATGGTCCGCGCCTATGATGTCCACACCGGTAAACAACTGTGGGCGTTCAACACCATTCCACGTAAGGGCGAGTTCGGTTACGATACCTGGGAAAACGGCTCCGCGGACGTGAACGGCAACACCGGCGTGTGGACCCAGATGACCGTGGACGAAGAACTCGGCCTCGTGTATCTCCCGGTTGAGTCTCCCACCTCCGACTATTACGGCGGCGAACGCCCGGGCAACAACCTCTATGGCGAAAGCCTGGTCTGCGTGGATCTGAAGACCGGCCAACGCAAGTGGTACTTCCAGATTGTGCACCACCCGGTTTGGGACTACGATTTGTCGTCCGCTCCGATCCTGGCCGACATCAACGTCAACGGTCGAGCCGTCAAAGCCGTCGCGGTGCCGAGCAAAGAGGCCTTCCTCTATGTGTTCGATCGCGTGACCGGCAAACCTATTTGGCCCATCGAAGAGCGGCCGGTGGCGCAATCCGACGTGCCTGGCGAAAAGACTTCAAAGACGCAGCCTTTCCCGACCAAGCCGCCGGCTTATGCCCGCAACTTCATCAAAGTTCCGGACGACTTGCTCGACTTCACGCCCGAGATGCGGGCACAGGCCAAGGACATCGTCTCGCGCTACCGCGTGGAAGGGATGTTCACGCCACCCGTGGTCGGCGATCCGAACGGCAAGTGGCTGGCCGGGTTGAACCTCGGCAACGCCAGCGGCGGCACCAACTGGCCCGGCGCCGGCTACGATCCGGAAACGCACATCGTGTACGCGCAGGCCAACCAGTCCGCCGTCACGCCGATTTCGCTGCGCACTCCGCCTGCCGGATTCAGCGACATCCATTACGTTGCCGGGCGCAATGACCAGCAGTTCCGCGTCGCGGAAGGCCCTGGTTTCGGAAGCGCAGCCGATGCGCCTCAACAGAAGCGGGCGCCTGCACCTCCGCCTGCGGCAGCACCAGCCGCCGGCCGTGGAGGCCGTGGTGGCGGTGGTGGCGGCGGCTTCGGCCTGAGCGTCGATGGCCTGTCCATCGTCAAACCGCCCTACGGCGTGATCTCGGCCATCAATCTGGATCGAGGAGATCTGCAGTGGCAAGTGCCTTACGGCGAGACCGCCGACAACGTCCGCGACATCCTGACTCAACGCGGCATCAAGTTCGACAACCTCGGTCAGGGCGGAAGCGTGGGCCTGCTGGTAACCAAAACGCTCGTCGTTCTCGGCGACACCTTGGTAACTTCCAAGACCCATCCCCGTGGCGCCATGCTGCGCGCTTACAACAAAGCCACCGGCAAGGAAGTTGGCGCTGTGTGGATGCCCGCGCCCCAAAGCGGATCGCCCATGACCTATCAGGCCGGTGGCAAGCAGTACATCATCGTGTCTGTCAGCGGCGGCAATTACTCAGGCGAGTACATCGCCTACGCGCTGCCCGAAGCAGAATAATAAATCGCGCAGCGCAGCTGTTTTTTGATGTTTTTCGGAGGGCCCGCGTCAATGGCGGGCCCTTTTTCTTGTAATCTGGAGTAGTTATGATGCACGATGAAGTCTCCCGCCGCGAGTGGATGCTCGCGTCGTCTCTCGGCCTGCTGGCCGTGTGGCCCGAAGTACTCGCCGCGCAGCAGCATGCACGCCACGCTGCCGCAACACCTGGAGCCGCTTTTACCTACTTCGATCGGGCGACGGCTGCGGAAATAGAAGCTATCGCCGCGCAAATCATTCCAACCGACGAAACTCCGGGCGCGCGCGAAGCCGGCGTGATCTACTTCATTGATCATGCCTTGAGCACGTTCGACCAGGACAGCCAGGAGCACTACAAGACCGGCTTGGCGGACTTGCAGACCAAGCGCGCCGCCATGTTCCCCGGTTCCACCAGCATCGCCGCGCTCGACCCGCAACAGCAGTTGGCGCTGGTCAAATCCATCGACGGGACGCCGTTCTTTGAGACCGTGCGCACTCACACCATCATCGGATTCCTTAACAGCCCGGATGAGGGCGGAAATCGCGACTACATCGGATGGAAACTGCTCGGCATGGATCCTAAGATGGTCTACCAGCCGCCGTTCGGCTATTATGACGCCGAAGCGCGGAAGGAGGGAACCCGATGAGCCGCGCCCCCTATCGACCCAATCACCCTGTAGATTTCATCGTCGTCGGTTCGGGCGCCGCCGGCGGAGCAGTCGCCAAGGAACTCGCGGTGGCCGGCTTCGAAGTCGTGGTGCTCGAGCAGGGCCCCTACCTCCGCCCGAAGGATTTCAAACACGATGAAGTGCTGGTCCGCGACCTGCACCAGCTCACCAACGATCCCAAGCGCCAGCCGCAAACCTTTCGCAAGACCGAGAACGAAACCGCCAAAGTTCAATTCTCCGTCGGCTATGGCCGCGAAGTCGGCGGCGGTACCGTGCACTTCACCACGAACTGGTGGCGTTTGCATGAAATCGATTTCAACGAGCGCAGCCGTTTAGGCGCGGTTCCAAACTCCACTTTCGACGATTGGCCGATCACTTACCAGGATCTGGAGCCGTATTACACCAAATCCGAGCAAGACATTGGCGTCTCCGGATTGGGTGGATCGAACCCGTTCGACGCCCCGCGCTCCCAGCCCTACCCGTTGCCGCCGCTGCCGGTAAAATCTTGCGGAGTGCTCTTCGATCGCGGCGCCAAGAAGCTGGGCTGGCATTCCTTTCCTGCGCCGATGGCGATCCTTTCGCAGCAGTACAAGGGGCGGCCTGGTTGCGTGCACTGCGGCTTCTGCATGTCGTTCGGCTGCGAAGTCGGCGCCAAGTCCTCCACGCTGGCAGCCCTGATTCCGGTCGCCGAGCACACCGGCAACTGCGAAATCCGGGCTGAAGCGTACGTCAGGAAAATCGAGGTCGATGGACGCGGGCGCGTCACAGGCGCGACGTATTTCGATGCCAGCAAGCGCGAGGTTTTCCAGCGTGCCAAAGCCGTGGTGGTGTGCGCCAATGGCGTGGAATCACCGCGCCTCTTGCTGATGTCCAAATCCAACCGGTTCCCGAACGGATTGGCCAACTCCAATGGCGTGGTCGGCAAAAATCTGATGTTCGACAACGGCACCACCGCCACTGCTCTCTTCGAGCATCCACTCAATGAGTTCAAGAGCGTTCAAGTTTCGCGCGTGATCCATGATTTTTACGATTCGGACCCTAAGCGCGGCTACTACGGCGGCGCCGGCTTCGATGCGCGCTTTGCCGAGACACCCGTTCAGTTCGGATTGCGCGGGCTTCCCGGCAGCCCCCGCTGGGGCTCCGAATGGAAGAAAACGGTGGCCCACGATTTCCCGCGCATCATGAGCTCATTGAGTCACGTGACCTGCCTCCCCATGGAAAGTAACAACGTTACTTTGGATCCCGAGCTGAAGGACGAATGGGGCCTCCCCACCCTCCGCATCACGTTCAAGAATCATCCCGACGACCTGAAAATCATGGAGTTCATCTCGGCTCGCCAAAAGGAAATCATGGAGGCGGCCGGCGCCTCGCAGGTCTTTACGCGGCCGGTTCGGGAGGTCACCAACTCGGTGCATTTGATGGGAACCTGCCGCATGGGTAACGATCCTAAGAGCTCCGTTGTGAATCGCTACAATCGCGCGCACGACGTTCCGAACCTGTTCGTGGTGGATGGTAGCAGCATGGTGACCTCCGGGCGCCAGCAGCCCACCTGTACCATCCAGGCGCTCGGCTACTGGGCCGCCGACCACATGATCCAAGCCGCCCAGCGCGGTGAGATCTAACCTTCTGTCACTTCGGTTCCCTGCGGGTGCCCACCGCGTCTGCGCCGCGTCGTAGCCACTTAAAAAAGCCAGTTCGCAAATCTGGGTGTTTTCTTCTTGACAAAACGTTAATATTGTCATACTTTTGAAGTCGTCCTTTTCCTGGGTCTTGGCCGTTGTTCAAAATCTCTGGGACTGGCAGCCGGATTTTTTTGGTGTCCGCTAGGTGAGCCGTCCCAACCATGCGTGGCCATCAAGGAGATTGCCGTGAAATTCAATCGATTTCTGGTTCTCGTGACTGCGCTGGTAATCGCCGCAGTCATCGCATTCGCTCAATCCTACGTCGGTGAAGTCCGCGGTGTAGTTCAGGACCCGGGCGGCGCCGTCATCGCCAATGCCAATGTCACGCTGCGAAATGACGCCACCGGCACGATGCGCACCACGGTGAGCAATTCGGCAGGTGAATATGTGTTTCCGCAAGCGGATCCAGGAACGTACACCGTCCTGGTCGAAACTCCCGGCTTCAAGAAACTCGAACACAAGGGAGTTATTGTTGGGACCCAGGAAAAGGTGCGGCTCGATCTCAAGCTGGAATTGGGCGAGATCAGCCAGAGTGTCTCGGTAACCACCGAAGCTCCGCTAATCGAAAACGAGACCGCATCGAACGGCCAGGTGATCACGACCCAGCAGCTCGACGACCTGCCCAACCTCGGCCGCAACACATTCTTGATGTCGAAGTTGTCCAACAACGTCGTCCCTTCCGGCCCGCCGCAGTGGAACCGTTTCCAGGATCAGATCGGTTCTTCGAATCTTTCAATCGGCGGCGGCCCGATTCGCGCTAACAACTATTTGATAGACGGCGTTCCGATCACCAGCTCCCAGAATCTTGCCATCATTATCCCCAGTGAAAGTGCGGTGCAGGAAATGAAGCTCCAGGAAGACACCTATGACGCCACCATGGGGCGCACCGGCGGCGGCGTCTTCAACACCGTGATTCGCGGTGGGAGCAACGATATACACGGCGACGCGCTCGGCTACTACCGCACCACGGACTTCACGGCCAACAAATTCTTCAACAACGCGGCCGGCACGCTTCCGAACGGACAACAAGTAGATCCGCGGCCATCCGAGCTATGGGAGAACTGGGAGTTTTCGCTCGGTGGCCCCGTGGTTATCCCCAAGGTCTACAACGGAAGGAACAAGACATTCTTTTTCGTTTCCACCGAAGGCTATCTGGAAGGTCAGCCGGATGCGGGCAGCGCCGCTGTGCCAACGGCCGCCGAGCTTGGCGGCAATTTCACGAATTCAGGCAGGATCATCTACGACCCGCTCAGCGGCCGTCCCTGCCAGCCTAGCGACAATTGCCCCGCAGGCGCCACCGTCATCCGCACGCCGTTCCCGAACAACGTCATCCCCGGGGGCGAAATCAATACCATCGGCCGGGCCATCCTTGGTTATCTGCCTGGGGCCAATACAAACCTGGGCGGCTCGCTGGGCCAGAGCAATTTCCAGGGCACCGATACGCTCGCCAACCATGCCGAAGAATATATCTATAAGCTCGATGAAGATCCGACGCAATGGTTGCGCCTGAGCGGATCGTTTCTCTACTACAAGAGCGAAGAGCACGGTTCGAACTTCCTCAACATCGCGCCAGGTTCCGGCTCTTACCTGCTATTCAGGCACGTCGATGCAACCGCAGTCAACGCCACCATTACGGTCAATCCGACTACCGTGCTCAATGCGCGATATGGCTTCAACCGTTTCCCCAATATCTACAATTACCCCAGCTATGGCTTTAATCAGACTTCGCTTGGGTTCCCGGCCAACTATGTGGATCAAGTCCAGGTGCCTCAGTTCCCAAGCATCAATCTGTCCGAATTAGGCACCATGTTCGGCAACGGCTCACATTCGCAGACTGTCTACTGGTCGAAGAATGCATCGTTCGGCGTGTCGAAATTCATTGGAAAGCACAATATCACTGCGGGGTTCGACTATCGAAAGATCCATACCGATGGCGTCGGCTTCACGAACGGACAGGGCCAGTTCACCTTTAACGGAATCTTTAGCCAGCAATTCAACGCTGGTACCAGCGCCACCACCGGAAGCGACGTGGCGGACGCTCTGCTCGGCTTCCCATCGAGCGGCTCAATCGGCACCTTCTCCAACACAGACTTCTTCGTGAATTACTATGCCGGCTACATTCAGGACGACATTCACGTCAATAGTCGCCTGACGGTAAACGTCGGGCTGCGTTATGAATATGAGACCGGCGAAGCGGAACAATATAACAACATGCTGGTCGGTTTCAACCGCACCGCGACCAACCCGATTCAGGCGCAACTACCGCCCGGATCAGGCGTGCTCGCCAATGGCTTGCCGCTTGTTGCGAACCAAAACGGAAATCCCAGCGCCTGCTGCAATGCCTTGCAGGACAAATTCGGACCACGTCTCGGCTTCGCCTACCAGATCAATGACAAAACTACCTTCCGCGGCGGCTGGGGTATCTTCTACGCTCCGGTCTATTTCTCGCTCGACAACCCTTACTCGCCTGGCCTAGGCCAGACCACTAACTATACGGCCAGCACCAACGGCAACGCGACGGCGGCCAATTCGCTGAGCAATCCCTACCCCAACGGCGTTCTCCAGCCGGCAGGTATCCTCACCGGCGTCAGCACGCTGTATGGCCAAACGGTCACTTTCGCGGACCAGAATCGAACGCAGGGACGCGTGCAACAGTTCTCGGCTGACCTCCAGCGCCAGTTGCCTTGGGGCATTGCGGCCGAAGTCGGTTATGTCGGCTCGCGAACCAGCAATTTGCAGTTCGGTACTACCGGCAGCGGACTGCTCCCGATCAATCAATTACCCCTCCAGTACATGTCCCAAGGTTCGGCATTGACGAAATCCGTCGCGAATCCCTTCCATGGACTTCCCGGCGTCGGTGGAGTCCTGGCCGGCGCAACCGTCTCTCAAGCTCAATTGCTCTTGCCGTTCCCGGAATACCAACAGGTGTACGACTCTAATACCGGAGCCAAGGCCCAGTACGATTCGTTGAACCTCAGAGCTGCCAAGCGGCTGTCGCACGGAGCTACGTTCGTGTCCACCTTCACATGGGCGCGCAATTACGACAATGAGTTTGGCTCCGGCACTTCGAATTACTACAACAGTACCGACAACAGCATCCCGACATACCCTCAGAACGTCTACAACCTCGCATCCGAGTGGGCCCTTGCTGCTGGAACGGTGCCGTGGCGCTTCACCACCGGATTCACCTATAACCTCCCGTTCGGGAAGGGAAGGACCTGGGTAAACAACAGTACGGCTCTCGATTACATCGTCGGTGGTTGGTCGTTCAACGGGGTTTTCATCGACCAGGCGGGCTTCCCTCTCGAGGTCTTTCAGCCTAACAGCAATTCCGGCATCGGCGCTGGGGCGCAACGTCCCAATGCAACCGGACTCGCGGCCACTGGTTCTGGAACTCCCGAGTCGCGGCTGTACAACTACATCAACCCTGCCGCGTTCTCGCTAGCGCCTCAGTATACGTTCGGCAACGCCTCGCGATTCATTCCCAACTACGGTCCGGGTTTGGCCAATTGGGATCTCTCGCTGTTTAAGGACTTCACGGTGAAAGAGCGATTCCACGGCCAGTTCCGTGCCGAGGCTCTGAACGCTTTCAACACGCCCAACTTCAACAACCCGTACATGCAGTTCACCGGCGTCAAGTCCAATGGACAGGCGGCCGGAAACTTCGGGCGAATCCTTTCGCAAGCCAATCTGCCGCGAGAACTGCAGCTCGGAATCCGCCTGTACTTCTAGGCGACGCGCGCGCTCATCGCCGCCACGCGGCCGGCGCCCAGCAGCGCGGTCTTGTCGTTCGTAATCACGCGCACCGGAATGTCCCTGAGCAGCGGGCTGATGCGGCCTTTGGCTTGAAACGCGTTGAGGAACGCCGGCCCAGTCAACTTTCGAATGATCTTCGGCGCGATCCCTCCGCCGACGAACGTTCCGCCTGTCGCCACCACTTTCAGCGCCAGATTGCCCGCCTCAGCGCCGTAAATCGACACGAAAATATCCAGCGCTTGCACGCCGAGATCCGACGTGCCCTCCAGCCCGGACTTCGCGATCGCAGCCGATGGATCGCCGTGCGCGATCGCGTCTGCTAACCAGGTGGGTTCCTCGCCGCGCCCGGTGTCGCGCAGAAAGTCATAGATATTGTGCAGCCCGGGTCCGGAAAGCACGCGCTCATAGCTGACGTGTTCGAAACGCCCCATCAGGTAACGCAGCAGCTCCATCTCCAGCTCATTGCGCGGCGCGAAATCGACGTGGCCGCCTTCGGAGGGAAACGGACGATAACCTCCATTGGCCTCCGCGAGCAGCCCTGCTTCTCCGAGCCCCGTGCCGGCCGCGATCAAAGCGCGATTGCCCCCCGGGATCGGGATGCCGGCATTCAACAAAACGAAATCCGATGCTTCGAGCAGAGCGATCCCATGCGCATTGGCTTCCAGATCATTGATAAGAGAAACATCCTGGATGCCCAGCTCCTCGCTGATTTGCTTCGCGCTGACTCTCCACGGCAAGTTGGTGGTTTCGACGACGCCGTCTCGCACCGCTCCCGCGATCCCGAAGCAGGCCGCACGCGGGGCTTGGTTGTGGGTGGCGACAAATTTCCTTACGATCTCTTCCAGACCCTGGTGCTCGCGGCTGGGAAAAATCTCGATCGCAACCGCGGTCAGCCGGTCGGGAGTGCCGTCGAAGAAAGCCAGCCGCGTGTTGGTCCCGCCAATGTCACCGCCCAGTACCATTCACGTTGCTCCAGTGCCGGGCGTCGCGGGCCAGCAGCTCATCGGATTCGGGAGGCCCCCAGGTGCCGGCAGCGTAATTGGGGAAGCGCCGAGGCGGCAACGCCTCCCACACATCCAAAATCGGCGCCACTACGTGCCAGGCCGTCTCCACCATATCGGACCGCTGGAACAAAGTCGCGTCTCCCAGCATGCAGTCGTACAGCAGCCGCTCGTACCCGGTCTGCGGCGTGGCGTTGAAGTAGTCGGTGTAGTTGAAGTTCATGTCGACGCCGCCGATTTGCACCACCGGTCCCGGAATCTTGGCGCCGAAGCTCAGCGAGATCCCCTCGTCCGGCTGCAAGTGGAGTATCAGCCGGTTCGGCTCCAGCCGGTTCACCGCGGTCCTGCGGAACAGCACGAACGGCGCGCGCTTGAACTGGATCACAATCCGAGTGGTGCGCTGCGGCAGCGCTTTGCCGGTTCGCAAGTAAAACGGAACGTCCGCCCAACGCCAGTTGTCGATGAACAACTTCATGGCGACGAAGGTTTCGGTGCGCGAGTCCGGGGCGACCATGGGCTCGTCCCGGTAGGCAGCTACCTTAGTCCCATTCACCACGCCCTCGCCATACTGGCCACGCACCGTGCGCACCAGCACTTCTTCGTCCGTCATCGGCTGCAGCGCCCGCAGGATTTTCGTCTGCTCGTCTCTCACGACGTCGGCGTCGAAAGATACCGGCGGCTCCATCGCGGTCAGTGAAATGAGCTGGAAAATGTGGTTCGGCACCATGTCGCGCAACGTGCCCGCTTTGTCGTAATAGGACCCGCGCTGCTCGACGCCTACCGTCTCAGCCACCGTGATCTGGATGTGATCTATGTAGCGCCGGTTCCAAATCGGCTCGAAGATTCCGTTCGCGAAGCGGAAGACCAAGATATTCTGTACGGTCTCTTTTCCCAGATAGTGATCGATCCGGTAGATCTGTTTTTCGTCCAGCACCTGCCGGATTTCCTTGTTCAAGCTGCGCGCCGATTCGTAGTCGCGCCCAAACGGTTTCTCGATGATCACGCGCCGCCAGCCACGTTCTTCGGAAACCAGATTGGCCGCCCCCAGCTGCTTGACAACGGTCGCGAAAAAGCTGGGAGCCGTAGCCAGGTAATAAAAATAGTTGCCGCGCGTGCCGTGCTCCTTATCGACGTCTCCCAGAACGCGGGCCAGCTCTTCATAGACCTTCGGATCGTCGAAATCGCCCGAGATATAGTAAATCCGGCGCGCGAACCAATGCCACAGGTCCGGATCGACCTTGGTGGTGGCAAAATCGCCGATCTCCTTGCTGATCATGTCGCGAAATTGCTCGCTGCTCATCTCATTGCGAGCCACGCCCACCAGCGCGAATTCCTTCGAAAGCAGATTGTCCTTGGACAGGTTGTAGAGCGCCGGGATCAGCTTGCGCTTGGTCAGGTCGCCCGAAGCGCCGAATATCACCATCACGCACGGATCCCCCGCCCGGCCCGCGCCGGTGCCATTCCCTTTGGCAGCTACTTCTTCAGTGGTCTGCATTCCTAGCCTCTCTCGATCGACGAGTTATTTTCCACAATAGCCGCCGTGCGTCATCCGCCAGTGGCTCGTTCCACGTGCCCGCCAAACTTGTAGCGCATGCCCGAAAGCATTTTCTCGGCGAAGGTATGATCCTGGCGCGAGCGGAAGCGCGTATACAGCGAGGCAGAGAGCACATCGCAGGGCACAGCCTCTTCGATCGCCGCCAGAATGGTCCAACGGCCTTCCCCTGAGTCTTGAACCGTTCCCGTGTAACGCTTCAGGTCCGGATCTTCCGCCAGAGCCATGGCCGTCAAGTCCAGCAGCCATGAACCCACCACGCTGCCGCGCCTCCACAGTTCCGCGATGTCCGCCAAATCAAAGGTGTAGCGGTGATCGTCCGGCACTTCCTTGGAATCGGCGTTGCGCATAATATCGAACCCCTCGGCGTAGGCCTGCATCAAGCCATACTCAATGCCGTTGTGAACCATTTTCACGAAGTGACCCGCGCCCGATGGACCGCAATACAGGTATCCGTCCGAGGCCGTGCTCTTCTTGCCTTCACGCCCCGGCGACGGCGGAACATCGCTCATGCCGGGCGCGAGTGTCTTGAAAATCGGATCCAAGCGGTCCGCTGATTCCTTGGAGCCTCCGAGCATCATGCAATACCCGCGTTCCAGTCCCCACACGCCGCCGCTGGTGCCGACGTCCAGGTAATGAATGCCTTTTTCCTTGAGGATCTTCGAGCGGCGCACGTCGTCTTTGAAATAAGAATTGCCGCCATCGATGATCGTGTCGCCCGGCTCCATCAGGCTCGCCAGCTTGAGGACCGTGTTCTCCGTCGCCGCGCCCGCCGGCACCATCACCCAAGCAGCCCGAGGCTTGTTCAACTTCTTTACGAAGTCCTCCATCGAGCCGGAGCCAGTGGCGCCTTCGCCAGCCAGCGCCTTCACGTTGTCAGCGCTCAGGTCGAAGACCACGCATTGATGGCCGTTTCGCATGAGGCGGCGCACCATATTCGCGCCCATTCTTCCCAGACCAATCATTCCGAGTTGCATAGTTTCTTTCTCCCCTGTGGCGCACGCACTCGTGCGTGCCGCGTTCACACTCGTGTGAACGCTTAAATTCGCTAGGACAAAGCCTTCGCAATGGCCGACTGCAGCGCGGCTAAACCGTTTTCGACGTCATGCAAATGCACCCGCAATGCCCGGCGGTTTCGCTCCAGCCAGCACCTGGAAATCGCCTCGCGCTTGCGCCGCCTTCACCACGCCGAACGTGAATTTCTGGCCAGGCACCGGAAGGTCGGCCTGGTCATCGCAGGTCACTTGCAGGAACACGCCCGTGTTCGGCCCGCCTTTGTAAGCTTGCCCGGTGGAATGCAGGAAGCGCGGCCCAAAACCCAGGCAAGTGGCGACTCGTTTTTTGTCGCGCACCGCCATACGCATCTGCCGCAGCGCGCGATCATGCGGCTCGTTCATCTGGATGTAGCCCAGCAGCGCGAAATAATCCCCGGCCTTCAGCCGATTCAGATGCGCGCGCAGATAGCCTGTCAGCGTCTTGTCACCGCCGGCGGCTGACTCCAGCGCCGCAGCGTTCTTCTCGTCCGTGTAAAGATCGATGCCACCGTCTGAAAGGATCGGCGACTCCGGCGGCAACGATCCCGTCTTCTCATATTCAGACGTCAGCTTCCGCGTGGCCATTTTGCTCGCTTCCACGTCCGGTTGATTGAACGCGTTGATGCCGATCACTGAGCCGGCCACGGCCGTCGCGATTTCCCACCGGAACATTTCCTGGCCGAGGTGGTAAATATCGGACACCGCGATGCGCACGGACCGGATGCCCGGCTTTGGCCAGCGCATCCATGGCCTGATCCTGCTTCGGATCAGCGTCGCCCTCCAGGCGAATATACGCGAACACCCGATCGTTGCCGTAAACCTCGGGCGGCCCCAGCGGCTCGCTGATCTACCGGGATCAGGCCCTTGCCATCCTTGCCCGTGGATTCGGCCAGTAACTGTTCCAGCCAGGCGCCGAAATCCCATATCTTCGGCGACGTGACCAGCGTAACTTTGTCGCGGCCATGCTTGGCGGCCACGCCCAGGATCAAGCCGAGCAGCGCGCCCGGGTTCTTATCCACGGGAAGGCACGACGAGCAGGCGATGGCCATCACGTCCGCGCGATCCAAGAAGCGCGGCGCATCGATCCCCATCACCGCCGCCGGCACCATGCCGAAATCCGAAAGCGCCGAGTAGCGTCCGCCAATGCTCGGAACACCGTGGAAAATGTGGCGGAATCGATCGGCTTGCGCCACCTGCTCAAACTTGGAGCCCGGATCGGTGATCGCGATGAAACGGCTTCCGGCTTTGTCGGCGCCGACAGCCTGCTTCACGCGATCGAAGAAATATTGTTTGAAAATGTTCGGCTCGAGCGTGGAACCCGATTTGCTCGACACGATGAAAATCGTGTTCGCCATGTCGATCTTGCTTTCAAAAGCCTTCACCTGCGCCGGATCGGTCGAATCCAAGCACAAACATTTCCGGAAAACCCTCGATTTTGCCGAAGGTCATCCGCAGCACTTCCGGACACAGACTCGATCCGCCCATCCCGAGCAGCAGCGCATGTTTGAATCCCGCTTGCTTCACATCCGCCGCGACATCTTCGAGATGCTGTTTGTTAGCGAGTTGATCCTCCGTGACGCCCAGCCATCCCAGCCAGTTGCCTTCGTCCGATCCGCTCCACAGCGATGGCATCGCGCGCCCACAAGCGCCGCACCTTGCCCGCCATCTTCCAGTCCTCGACGGCTTCCTGCAATGACGTCTCCAACTCGGCCGGCACGCTGTACATCTGAGAATCCACTTCGGCCTGAGAGGCATATTTGCACTTGGCATCCACCGCGTTGAGCAGTTTGTCGAACGGCTCGGCAAAAAGCTTAACTGCCTGCGTGATCAGGTCGTCGGTGACTTTCTTCATGGAGATGCCGACCTTTTCCAGCGTGTCCATGATGTCCTGCGCCGCATCCACATCGGATTCCAGGCTGGCCTTGGAATGACCGTGATCGCGGAAAGCATCCAGCGTGGCGGGCGGTATCGTGTTCACAGTGTCCGGCCCGATCAGCTCGTCCACATACAGCATGTCGGGATAGCTCGGGTCCTTGGTGCTGGTGCTGGCCCACAGCACGCGTTGCGTCTGCGCGCCTTTTTTCGCCAGAGCAGCCCACTCGGAGCCCGAGAAGATCTCCTTGTAGCGCTGATAAGTCAATTTGCCGTTGGCGATCGCAACTTTTCCCAGCAGGCTCCGCAGCAAGGCCTGTTCCTTAGGATCGGAAGTGGATTTCAACCGCGCTTTGACGATCGCGTCCACCATGGTGTCGATGCGGCTGATGAAAAAACTGGCGACACTCGCCACGTGGCTGGGATCGCCTCCACCGGCGGCAAATTTCTTCAGGCCGGCGATGTAGGCGTGCGCCACTTTCTCATATCGCTCCTGTGCGAACAGCAGCGTCACATTGATGTTGATGCCCTCGCTGATGAGCTGCTCGACTGCGGGAACACCTTCCGGCGTGGCCGGCACTTTCACCATCAAGTTCGGCCGGCTCACAGCTTTCCATAGACGGCGCGCGTCCTTGATGGTCCCATCAGTGTCCTTGGCGAGGAACGGCGAAACTTCCAAGCTTACATAACCGTCGCGCTTCTTGGTCCGATCATAAACCGGCCGGAGCGTGTCGGCAGCGTCTTGAATGTCCTGAATGGCGAGAATCTCGTAGATCCCCATCGCGTCCAAATCCTTGCGCTTTTGCAGCTCCAGCAATGCGTCCGTGTAATCCGTGCTGCCGGTGATAGCCTTCTCAAAGATGGCTGGATTGGATGTAACGCCCGCCAATCCATCTTGCTCGATCAAGCGCTTCAGCTCGCCGCTAGTGATCAGGTTGCGCCGGATGTAATCCAGCCACACGGATTGCCCGTATTTACCCAGTTCGAGCAAGTGATTCGCGGTTGTTGGAGTAGTTGTAGTTACCGTTGGAATACTCATGCGGATTTTCTCCTCCCGAGTTACAGATCCTACTTACTTACCGAAGCTAGCTTCCAGTGCTTTGATCTTACCGAGCCGGCGCACGTGCCTTTCTTCTTTGGTGAACTGCGCCTTTATATAGGTCTCCACCAGCTCGCTCGCCAGTGCCGGGCCAATTACACGCGCGCCCAGCACCAGGACATTCATCTCGTCGTGCTCCACGCCCTGATGAGCCGAATACGTGTCGTGGCATAACCCCGCGCGAATTCCTTTTAGCTTGTTGGCCGCAACCGACGCACCGACCCCGCTTCCGCAGATCAGCACGCCCCGATCGGCCCGGCCCTCCAGAATCGCGTGACCCACCGCCGCGGCAAAATCGGGATAATCCACCGGGTCCGTGCTGTTGGTCCCGACATCTAATACCTCTTCCCCCAAATCGCGCAGGTGTTTCGCCAGCATCACCTTCAACTCGAAGCCGGCATGGTCAGATCCGATGACGGTTCGCATAAGGCTATCGGGTTTTCGCCAGCTCCTCTTTAGCGGCAGCCACCACGGCGTCGGGCGTGAAACCAAACTTCTTCTGCAGTTCCTTGAGCGGCGCCGAGGCTCCGAAGGTGTGCATGCCGATTCTGCGGCCCGCGTAGCGGTCCCATCCGAACGTGGAAGCCTGCTCCACCGACACGCGCGCCTTTACGCCGGGCGGTAACACTGTTTCGCGATATTCCCGCGGCTGATGTTCGAACAGCTCCCAGGACGGCATGCTGACCACGCGCGCCCTCACTCCCTCGGCCGTCAGCTTCTCATAAGCATCCACGCACAGCGCCACTTCGCTTCCAGTCCCGATCAAGATAATCTCCGGCGCGCCGGCTTTGGCGTCCGCCAGGATGTACGCGCCCTTTACCAGCCCCGAGGCGGGAGCATACTTGGTGCGATCCAGCGTCGGAATATTCTGCCGGGAAAGGATCAGGCAAACCGGTTCGTGCCGGAATCGCATGGTCAGCCGCCACGCCTCGGCAATCTCGTTAGCGTCGCCAGGCCGCAGCGTAATGAGCCCGGGAATCGCGCGCAGCGAGATCAATTGTTCCACCGGCTGATGCGTGGGCCCATCCTCGCCTACGCCGATGGAGTCATGCGTAAAAATGTAAATAACCGGAACTTCCATCAACGCGCTCAGCCGGACCGGCTCGCGCATATAGTCGCTGAAGATCAAAAAGCCGGAACCGAACGGCCGGAGCTTCGAAAGCGACATCCCGTTGAGAATCGATCCCATGGCATGCTCGCGAATGCCGAAGTGGAAGTTTCGGCCCGCGTAGCTTCCGGCCTCGAAATCGCCTGCTCCCTCGAAAGTCAGTCTAGTCTTGGTGGACGGCGCCAGATCCGCCGCGCCCCCGATCAACCACGGTACGCGCTTGGCCACTGCATTTTCCACCTTGCCCGACGCGTCGCGTCCCGCCATGCCCTTGGCGTCCGCTGGAAACACCGGAATATCGGCGTCCCATCCATCCGGCAGTTCGCGCTTCTGCATCTTGAACAAGTGATCCGCCAATTGCGGATGCTGGCGCTGATACTCCGCGAACTTCGCCATCCAGGCTTCGCGTCCCGCATGGCCGCGCTGGCCGAGCAATTCCCGGAATCGCTCGTACACGCCGCCCGGAACCAGGAACTTCGCATCTTCCGGCCAGCCGTAGTTCCGTTTGGTCAGCTTAATCTCTTCTTCACCCAGCGGCTCTCCGTGCGCCGCGCTGGTGTCTTGCTTGTGTGGCGCGCCGTACGCGATGTGGCTGTCCACGATGATCAAAGTGGGCCGGTCCGTCGTGTCCTGGAAGGTATGAAACGCGCGCGACAGCATTCTCTGGTCATTCGCGTCCCCTACCCGTGTGACGTTCCAGCCATAGCCGATGAAGCGCGTGGCCACGTCGTCGCTGTAAGCCAGCGCAGTGTTGCCCTCGATCGTGATGTGGTTGTTATCGTAGATCCAGCAGAGATTCGAAAGCTTCAAGTGTCCGGCCAGCGACGCCGCTTCGCCGCTTACGCCTTCCATAAAGCAGCCGTCCCCACCCAGCGCGTAGACGTTGAAGTCGATCATCTCGAACCCAGGCCGGTTGAAAAACTGCGCCATCCAGCGCGAAGCTATTGCCATCCCGACGCCGGTCGCCAGACCCTGTCCCAAAGGTCCGGTGGTGGTCTCGACGCCCGAAGTCCAGCGATACTCGGGATGCCCGGGGCACTTGCTGTTGAGCTGCCGGAAATTCTTGATATCGTCCAGGGTCACGCTCAGCTTGCCCAGCGTCTCGTATTCCGGATTCACGGCCTTCACCTGCGCCAGATGCAGCACCGCGTACAGCAGCATCGAGGCGTGCCCGGCCGAAAGCACGAAACGATCGCGGTTCGGCCAGATGGGATCGTCCGGATCGAAGCGCAGGAAGTTCTGCCACAGGCAATAAGCTACCGGCGCCATCGCCATGGGAGTGCCGGGATGCCCCGAGTTGGCTTGCTGCACTGCATCCATCGCCAGCGTGCGGATGGTGTTTATAGCGATCTGATCGATGTCGCCCGGAATCGGCTGGTTAGACTCAGGCTGCGCTGACGTGGACATGAGTGATCCTTTTCGGGACAACTGCCGGGGGTCAGTGACGGCCGCGACGGAGCGCTGCCAGATAAAAGCGCGCGCTCCCATCGAGCATTGTAGCCCATATGATCGAGCGCGCGCTGCTTCGATTTGTATTGCTTATTTCTTCAGGCTATGGACGTACGCAACCACGTTGTCCAGATCGGCGCCCGCCAAACTTGCCACCGGTTTCATTTTGCCGGTGCCGTCCGTGATCACCTGCTTGACGTCGGCGCTGGTCTCGCTGAGAGGCTTCATCTCAACTTTCATCATTTTGGCCATCGCGGGATTACCCTGGCCATCGGTCCCATGACAGGCCCTGCACTTCGCGGTGTACACAGCCTTGCCGGCCGCCGCATCCGCTGCCCACGCACTCGCAGGCCACAGCGCCGCTAAACAGCAGGCCGCTGCCAGTCCAACTAGTTGTTTGCTGAGTTTCAAGTGCATCTCCTTCATCTTCAATTCTAGATCACTATTCTTGGAACTTGCGCGCGCGTTTTGCTCTTCTACCCATCCGGCCTTATACTGCACAAGTAGACTCGCAGCGCATGAGCACAACCAAGAAGCAGATCGTGATCCTGGGCGGCGGTTTCGCGGGCGTTTACACCGCGCGCTGCCTGGAACGGCTGCTGCCGCCCGAAGAAGCTGACATTTGCCTGGTGAATCGAGAGAATTATTGGGTCTACCAGCCTATGTTGCCGGAGGTGATTTCCGGCTCTATCGGCTTGACCGACGTCGTCTCACCCATCCGCCGCCTGTGCCCGCGGACCCATCTGGTCATGCGCGAGGTGGAAGAGATCGACTTGAAGAATCGCGTCGTCACCGTCAGCCCCGGCTTCCGCCCGCGTCAACTGAAGATCCCCTACGACTATCTGGTGATCGCGCTGGGCGAAGTGACCAACTTCTACGGCATGCCCGGGATGCTCGAAAACGCCCGGCCATTCCGCACGCTCGCCGACGCCATCGCGCTGCGCAATCATCTCATTCACGTACTCGAGGAAGCCGACGTCGAAGAAGATCCCGAGCTGCGCCGCAAGCTCCTGACGTTCGTCGTGGGCGGCGGCGGATTCTCGGGCGTCGAAGTGCTGGCCGAACTGAACAACTTCGTGCGCAGCGTCAAGAAAAATTACCTGCGCCTGCGCAGCCAGCAGGTGCGCTGCGTTCTGGTTCACTCGCGCGACCGAATCCTGCAGGAAATGGCGGAGCCGCTGGCTTTGTTTGCGCAAAAAATCCTCAAGAAACGCGGCGTCGAGCTGATCCTCAAGGATCGCTTAGTAGCCGCGACTTCCGAGAAGGCCATTTTAAAATCGGGTCTCGAGATCCCCTGCAAGACCATCATCTCGACGGTTCCGTCGGCGGCGGTCCCGGTGCTGGCCAACCTCGATTGCGCGAAAGACAAGGGCAGCCTGCAGGTCACCACCGGCCTCGAACTGGTCGGATACGAAGGCCGGGTGTGGGCGCTGGGCGATTGCGCGTCCATTACGACGGCTTCCGGCAAGCCCGTCCCGCCCACCGCGCAGCACGCCACTCGCGAGGCCACCACGTGCGCCACCAACATCGCCGCCGCGATCCGTGCCACTCCGCCGGCGTTGTTCTCCTTCGAGGGCCTCGGAACGCTGGGCTCGCTCGGCCATGGCTCGGCGGTGGCGCAGATCCTCGGGATGAAAATATCCGGCCTCGTGGCCTGGATTCTCTGGCGCGCCATCTACCTGATGAAGATTCCCGGGATCAAAACCAAGCTCCGGATCTCAATCGACTGGTTCATCTACCTGCTTTTTCCTCCCGACCTGGCTCAAACCCGCGTCGAGCAGGAGTCCGAAATTAAAAACCAGCACTTCGAGCCCGGCGATATCATCTTCCACCAGGGCGACCTCGGGGACAGCGTGTACGTGATCGAGCAAGGCGATTGCGACGTGCTCAAGGAAGACAACGGCGCTTTAAAGACACTTGCTACCCTGCACGCCGGCGACTATTTCGGCGAGATGGCGCTGCTGTCGGATAAGACCCGCAACGCAACCATTCAGGCCCGCACCGCCATGGAAGTGCTTCTGATTCCTAAGCGCGATTTCGACACACTCCGGCGCAGCGTTCCAGCGTTTGGCGAAGTGTTCAAGGAACTGGCGCGACAGCGCGCCACCGCTCACGCGACAACGCCGGCCAGCACGCCCCCCGGAGTGGGCCCGGCCTGACCGAATTTGTCGTGCTGGTGAACGCGCTGGCGAACCGCCCTGGTCCGGCGGAATCGCCAGATGCTAACATGTTGTTCGGCAAGCATGGGAACGCACAGCGTGAAGATTGTCGTCATCTATCCGCGTCCTCAGGACGAGGCGGCGTTCGAAAAAGCATATAAGGACGAGCACATCCCGATGGTTGAGGAAAAGCTCAAGGGAATGACGCGCCTGGTCCTGACCAAGGTCACCAGCTCACCGCAAGGCAAAGTGGCTGCATATCGTATCGCCGAAGTGCACTTTTCCTCTCTGGACGACCTGCATAAGTCCGTGGAATCGGAAGGCGGCCAGCAAGTCGTCGCTCATGCCGCGAAAATCTCCACCGGCGGACCGCCTATCATGCTGGTGTGCGAGGAAGAATCTTTTGTTTACTGGTAAAATTGCACCTCGCGCGGTTCGAACGCTGACCTCGCTCTGCCTGGTGTGTGTGCTCGGCGGCGCCGCCAGCGCCCAGAATCCTATGGTCGATCGCGTCGGCACAACCGGATTTCTGCAGCTCCAGGCCGACAGCTTTCAAAGCCTTTCCCCGCGCGAGCAGGCGCTCGGTTATTGGCTCTCCGAGGCTGCCATCGCGATCCATCCCATCATCTTCGACCAGTTGTCGCGCTTCGGTCTGCGCCAGAAACGTGTGCTGGAGATGATCGTGGCGCATCCGTCAGACGTTGATCGCGCCGCGTATCCGAAGATCCTGGCCTTCACCAAGCTTTTTTGGGCCAATCGCGGCAATCACAACGAGACCACGGCGCAGAAGTTTCTGCCCGACTTCACCTTTGAGGAATTGCGGACCGCGGGACTGGCAGTGATCAAGCGCGGCGGCACTGGTTTCACCGAAGCGGCTTTCTTGAAAGAGATCGATGAGCTGAAAGCGTCTCTGTTTGATCCGAATTTCGAGCCCATGATGACCGCCAAAGCCCCGCGCGGCGGCCTCGACATCCTGCAAGCCAGCGCCAATAACCTTTATCGGAATGTTGCGCAGGCCGACCTGGCGAATTTCACCGAGCACTATCCGCTCAATTCTCGCCTCGTCAAAATCAATGGCAAGCTCGAAGAACAGGTGTATCGCGCAGGTACGCCCGACCACCGGATTCCGCCCGGCCTCTACGCGGAATATCTTGCCAAAGCCAATTCCTATCTCGACAAAGCGGCCCCCCTGGCCGAGCCCGCGCAAGCCAAAGCCATCCGCGACCTCATTCGTTTCTATCAAACCGGCGATCCCAAGGATTGGCTCCAATTCGGCATCGACTGGGTGGAGAACAATCCGAGTGTGGATTTCGACAACGGCTTCATCGAGGTCTATCGCGACGCGCGCGGCGCCAAAGGCAGCTCGCAGAGCTTCGTAACAGTCACCGACAATCGCGTCAACGAACTGATGGTAAAGATCGCCGCCAACGCGCAGTATTTTGAGAATCGCGCTCCCTGGGCCCAGCAGTACAAGAAGCAAGGCGTAAAGCCCCCGCTCGCCAAGGCCGTTGAAACGCTCACCGAGACCGGCGATTTTCATGTCACCACGGTCGGCGACAATCTTCCCAATGAAGAGGAGATCCACCAGAAATACGGCAGCAAGAGCTTTCTGTTTACCGGCAGCAGCCGCGCATTTTCGCAGGCCGAAGGTCACCGGTCGCTCGAGGAGTTCGCCGCATCCAAGGAAGAGATCGAGATTTGCAAGAAGTATGGCGATGAGGCGGAAGATCTCTTGACCGCGCTGCACGAGATCATCGGCCACGGCTCGGGCCAGGTCGATCCCAAGCTTACGCACGATCCCGCTTATTATCTAAAGGAATATTATTCGACGCTCGAAGAGGGCCGGGCCGATCTCATGGCGCTGTGGAGCGTCTGGGACCCGAAGATACAGCAGCTCGGCTTGGCCTCCAGTCCGGATGTCGCCAAGGCCATGTACTATGCGTCGGCGCGCGTGGCGCTCACGCAGCTTCGCCGCATTCCGAAGGGCGACACCATTGAAGAGGATCACGAGCGCGACCGCCAGCTGATCGTCAACTACATCCGCGACAAGACCGGCGCCATCGCCGAAGAAACACGCGGCGGACAAACCTACATAGTGATCCGCGACTTCCAGAAGATGCGCCAGGGCGTCGGTCAGTTGCTAGCCGAGCTGATGCGCATCAAAGCCGAAGGCGATTACGACGCCATCAAGGCGCTAATCGACAAATACGGCGTGCACTTCGATCCCGCGATGCGCGATCAAGTGGTGGCGCGTTACAAGAAACTGGACATGCCCACTTATTGGGCCGGCATCAACCCGGAGCTCAGGGCGGCGTTCGAAGGCGGCAAAATCAGCAAAGTCGAAATCTCCTATCCTCGAGACTTCGTGAAACAGCAGCTCGGATACAGCTCGATGTACGGCGCGGGCGCGACCCCTACACGCTAAGCGCCCAGCAACCCCCGCACTTTCTCCAGCAGCGCGCTCAGCGTGAATGGCTTCTGCAGAAAAGCGCTCCCGTGCGGAAGCTCGGCAGCGTAAACCGTCGAGTCGTCGGTGTAGCCGGATATGTACAGGATCTTCAAATCGCGTCCCTGGGTGTGCAACCGGTCTACCAGTTCGCGCCCGCCCATGTGGGGCATGACCATGTCAGTGATCAAAAGGTCGATGGAGCCGCCATGTCCGCGAAATACCTCCAGCGCCTGCTCGCCGTTGGATGCTTCCAGAACTTCGTAACCGTGCCGGCGCAGGAACTTCTGCACCAGGGCGCGAATGCCGGCTTCGTCTTCTACCACCAGGACGGTTGCAAGTTGACGTTCGGTCCTTGGCTCACCCGGCTCGGTCACCGGACTCTCTGGACTAGCCGCCTCGCCGGCGCGCTGCAGGAATATTCGGAAAACCGTCCCGGTCTCCGGGCCTCCAGCGACTGCCATATCGCCGCCCCATTGCCGGACCATTCCGTAAGCTTGCGCGAGCTGGACGGCCGTATCGTCCACTGCGCCCTTTTCCGGAAGGAAGCGCTCGAACGCGCCTTCGGCGAATTCGGCTTTGCCACCTGACCCGGCAATCGTAATCGCACAATAATCGCCGTGCGCGAGCGGCCCATCTGGGCGCTGAAGGTCTTCGCGAATTTCGATGTTCGAAGCTTCCAGCGTCACGGCACCGGCTGACGGAGCTACCGCCGCAACAACCATCGTCAACGCTTGCTCGATCTGAGCGGCGTTGGCGGTGACGCGGCTTCGGCTGCGAGGTCCCTTGCGTTGTACACCCAGATTTTGGACCAGCGGATTCAGCACCGCTTCCAAATCGATGGCTTCCACCGGGGCTGGAGGCCGCCGGCTAAACGCGAGCAAATGCCCGGCCAATCCGGTCATTCGTTGGGCGGCGGCCACAATCGCTTCCATCTCGCCGCGCACATCGCTACCCGCCGGAAGGCCACTGAGCACCTCTTCCGCGTTGCCTTCCAGAATCATGAGCATATTGTTTAGGTCATGCGCCATGCGGCCGGCCAGCTTTTGCATGGCCTCGATGCGCTCGCGTTGCACCAGTTGCCGCTCCAGCAACCGGCGCTCGCTGACATCCACCGTGATTCCGGCCAGGTAAACCGGTTGCCCCGCCGCGTCGCGGACCACGCGAACCGTTTCGCGCAACCACACGATTTGTCCATCCGCCCGCACCGAACGAAATTCGCAAGCGCTGTCGTGGGCGCTTTTCATGGCGCGCTGGTAAAACTGCATCACGCGCTCGCGATCGCCCGGATGAACGCGATCAGTCCAGAAGGATGGATTACTGGTCCAAAACTGCGCGGCGAATCCGAGCATTCTCTGCGCTTGCGGGCTCACATAGATCGGCCGCATGCTGCGCGGTTCAACCGCCCATAGCACGGCCGCCAGGTCGCCGGCCAGTTCGGTAATGGTCAGTGGAGAAACTGCGGCTCTTGGTACTGGTACCGGGCCGGGGGGAACCGCAACCGCCGCTCCCACTTCCTGTACCGTCAGCAGCGCCTCGCGGCCACCGTCCCCATCCCAGCCCGGAATCGCGACGATCCCGATTTGCAACCGGCGTCCAGGGCCGGAATCAACCAGGATATTTGCCTCAGCCCCACCCGTATTCATCACGTTCGCGACGCGATCCAGTACCCAGGAGGGCAGCACGGCATCCAATCTAATCGAACCCTGTTCGGGAACGCTCAATGCCTTGCGAACCGCTGCGTTAGCCAGCACCACCTGCAGGTCCGCCGACAGCACCAATATGCCCACCGGCAGAACTGCTACGATTTCTTGGAAATAGCGGCGCTGTCCCTCGACCAGCGCAAGCAGTCGCGCGACATCCTTAGGCCTCCATTGCTCGAGGTCGGCTCTTTCCATGGTTCTGCTGTTAACAGTCTTCACTCTAGCCAACACCTTGGACAACGGTACTTTGAGATTGAACGGTACTGTGAAGTACAGTGCGAGGTCTTTTACTGCTGCTGGATTTGGGGAGTGGCCGTCTTGTCTACTTGCGAATCCGCTGCTTTCTCCGTCTGCGGGCTGGCCGCCTTTTCCACTTCGGCTAACTGTTTCCGAATCTGATCGGCGTCGGGAGAGTTGGGCGCGTATTTCAGAAATTCTCGGATGTTCTCGGCCGCTGCGGCATACTCTTGCTTCTGCGAGAGCAGGACGCCCAGCAGGTAATTCATCCTCGGATAGCGATGCGCGGGGTCATGCGAAATCCCTGCTCGCGCGCTTTTCTCGGCTTCATCCTTTTTGCCGAGATAGTAATACGCCGTTGCGTTGATCGCCCACGCCTGTGGGAAGTCCACCGGGTTCAGGTGCAGCAGGCGATCGGTGTCGTCCATCACCTCCTGCCACTTCTGCTCGCTGGCCGCCATCGAAGCAAGCTGCAAATAAGGACTCACAAACTTGGAATCCGCCGCCAGCGCCTGGGCGTACGATTTGCGCGCTGCGTCCGCATCCTTCTGCTGGCGTTGCACGTTGCCAAGCTCCAGCCAGGCAGCGGCATACTTGGGATAAATCGTAACCGCCTTTTGAAATTCCTTCTGCGCGTCGGGCCATTTCTGCTTGGCTTCATCGGCGCGTCCTTTCTCCAAAGCCTTTTGGGCATCCTTTGGAGCGAGCGCACTGGTGGCGCTGATGGTCAGGCCTTCGACGTTGGCTCGGCGGCGCAAGATTATCGTGCCGATATCGGGATCGTCCAGCGCGTGTCGCGTGGTGAGGTTGATGACATCCGAACTGAACCCCGCCAACTCCGCTTGCAGCGACGCAGCCGACAGGCTCGGATCGCCTGGACATATGCTGCGCTCCTGCCCGCCGCCGCGCGTCTGTGACGAAAAACCGCGGGAGGGCTCCGTCGCGTCGGCATACATATCGTTGTTCCGGTCGTTCAAATCCACGCTGAAGTTACCTTTGTGGTCTGTATAAGCGACCGTTCGCGGAGTGACCCGGCAGATGATCTGGATTGCAACTGGGTCCGGCGGCGGCGTTCCGTCCTGCATCACCACCTTGCCCGACAAGAACATGGGGCGCGTCGGGAAAGGCCCTCCAGGTACGTTGTTAGGCTGCGTGCCCGGGAAGTTCCCGGTATTGCCCGGCGAGGGAGTATTGGGATTCGTCGGCATGGTCGGCCCGCCCGGACCGCCTGGCGCTGGCCCCTGCGAAGGAGGCCCGTGCTGGGCCCATAACGTGATGCTCAACGCCAGCCCGAATGAGCAGCGCAGGACGGACGAGAGATTCATAACAAGCACCTGCCTGCCGTTCATTATAGTGCGCGCGAACGACGCCGAGTTGTGACGGGTTTAGCGCGCGCGAGACAATGAGTCGATGACGGATCGGTTCGCTAGCGCCTTGCTGCTGCTGGCCCTGCTGGGCGCCTGCTCGGAGCCCAAGCAAACAGAGAAGGCTTCGCAGCCCGCTAAGCCGCCCGAGGTGCTGACCGGCCGTCAGGCCTTTCAGCGAATCTACCCACAAGCGCGCGGCTGGGCCGCCGATGCGCAACCCATCCAGTTGCGAAGTATTCAGTTGAGCCAGGTCCAGGCCGAACCTGGCAAGGCCGGCGCATGGGAAGTCACGTTCGTTTCAGCGTCCAAGAGTAGTTCGCGCACCTACACGTTTTCGTCCATCGAAGCCGAGGGCAATTTGCACGAAGGCGTTTTCGCGGGACCGATCGAAGCGTATTCAGGGTCTCGTGGCTCTGGCTCGCCGTTCCTGGTCGCCGCCATGCGAACGGATTCGGATCAGGCCTACCAGACCGCGGCTCAGAAAAGTCAGGATTACATCCAGAAACATCCTGGCATGCTTATGTCATTCCTGCTCGAACAGACTAGCCGCTTTCCGCAGTTGACCTGGCGTGTAATTTGGGGTGCGTCGCCTTCCACCAGCGACTACTCGGTTTTCGTGGACGCTACGACGGGCAAATTCATCGAGAAGGCGCACTGATTTTCATGCGCGCCGCTCTTTGGCTCGCTGGGACTTGGATTCCTTACCTGATTCCTTGACGCGCTGTTCGCCCTCCGCGCTCGCCGCAGGGTTCATCTGAATTACCGGAATCAGAGAACGCTTCGACTCCCCCGCCGGCGTGCGGGCGCGCGTTGCCAGCTCCTGGTTCAGAGTCGCGACAAATTCTTCGATCTGGCGCTGCATGGCTGCCATCTTTTCACGCATGTTGAGAATGATCTCCACGCCCGCCAGATTGACGCCCAGTTCCCGCGTCAGCTTAAGAATCACTTCCAGACGCTCCAAATCGTCGTCGGTGTACAGCCGCGTGTTGCCCTCGCTACGTGACGGCGCCAGCAATCCTTCGCGCTCATACAGCCGCAGCGTCTGAGGATGAATTTCATACTGTTCCGCGACCGCGGAAATCATGTAGGCTGCCTTGGATCTTGCTTTGGCCATACCGAGCCTCATTCCTGTTTAGATCTTGGTCCACATCTCTTTGCGTGGATCTTCGGTACTCACCTGGGCGAGATCCCGCAGCAGTTGCTTGGTCCGTTCATCGTGAATGTTGGGCGCCTGGATCACAACCTCTACGATTTCATCGCCGCGCGCATTCTTGCGAGTATTCAACACGCCCTTCTCGCGCAACCGGAATTTTTGGAGGTTCTGCGTCCCTTGCGGAACCTTGAGCAGAGCGCGACCGTCAATAGTTGGCACTTCGATCTTGGCGCCGAGCCCGGCTTCGGACACGGTTACGGGCACCTGGATGTGGATATCGTCGCCTTCGCGCTTGAAGAATGGGTGCGGTTCCACTCGAACCGTTATGTACAAATCGCCCGCGGGAGCGCCGTGCCTTCCCGCGTTGCCCTTTCCCGCCACGCGCAGACGCGAACCGGCCTGTGCGCCGGCCGGAATCCGTACTTCCACTACTTCGGGCCTGGAAAGCTGGCCGTCGCCGTGGCAGGTGGGACAGACATTCTTCAATCGGCCCTTGCCGTCGCACTTTGGGCATGTCAGGCTGAATTTCATAGCACCCGCCATCTGCGTCACGTTGCCGGTTCCATCACATTCCGGGCACACCGTGGACGCGCTACCGGTGCTTCCGCTACCGCCGCAGGTCTCACAAGTCTGCTGATGAACAATGTTCAAGCGCACCTGGGTTCCGCGGATGGACTCCCAGAAATCGATGTTGAGTCCGTATTCAAGATCCGAACCCTTCTCTGGTACGGTTCCGTGCTCGCCTTTTCTGCCGCCGAAGAACTGGCTGAAAATGTCGCGGAAGCCTCCCGCGCCCTCGGCATGGCCGCCCGCGCCGCCCTGCTGATTGACGAAATCTGAAAAATCGAACCCACCGAAGCCCGGCCCGTACGCGGTCCCGGCTCCGGGACCACCCGCGCCCGGCCCACCCGGAGGAATGTTGTCTGAATAGAATCCGTGCTGATCGTAAACCTGGCGTTTCTTGGAGTCGCTCAGAACGTCGTAGGCTTCCTGGACTTTCTTGAAACGCTCTTCGGCCGCCTTGTCGCCCGGATTCAAATCGGGATGATACTTCCGAGCCAGCTTACGATACGACTTGCGGATGTCGTCCGCTTTCGCATCGCGGGCGACGCCCAAGGTCTCGTAATAATCCTGTTTGCTCGCGGCTGGCATAAAAAACCCCCGTTGCCTGCTTCAGCTTGGGGTTGAAACAGGCAACGGTTACTCCATCTCGATTACTTCCATCTCGATTACTTCTTGTCTTCTACGTCCACAAACTCAGCGTCAACGACGTTGTCCTTCGGCTTTTCCTCGCCCGCGGCTTTGGCGCCATCGCCCGATGGCTGCCCTGGCTGGCCGGGCTGGCTGGCCGACTTGTACATCGCCTCCGCCAGCTTGTGGCTGGCCGTTTCGAGCTTGGAGGTGGCCTGATTGATGCGATCGATGCCGCCTTCCTGCATGGCCTTCTTGGTCTCTTCGAGCGCATCCTCCACCGCTTTGGCGTCGCCTGCGCTGACTTTGTCGCGATGTTCCTTCAACATCTTCTCGATGTTGTAAACCATCGCGTCCGCACGGTTGCGCGATTCGATCTCTTCTTTCTTCTTGCGGTCCTCGCCGGAGTGCGATTCCGCGTCCTTGGCCATCTTCTCCACTTCGTCTTTGCTCAAACCCGAAGAGGAGGTGATGGTGATTTTTTGTTCGTTGTTGGTGGCCTTGTCCTTGGCCGTCACGTTCAGGATGCCGTTGGCATCGATGTCGAACGTCACCTCCACCTGCGGAATCCCGCGCGGCGCCGGAGGAATGCCGACCAACTGGAACACGCCCAGCAGCTTGTTGTCGTTCGCCATGGAGCGCTCGCCTTGATAGACCTTGATCTCCACCGAAGTCTGGCTGTCCGAGGCGGTCGAGAAGATCTCGCTCTTGCGGGTCGGAATGGTGGTGTTCCGCTCGATCAGGCGCGTAAACACGCCGCCCAGCGTTTCGATTCCCAGCGACAGCGGGGTGACGTCGAGCAGAAGCACGTCCTTCACTTCTCCGCCCAGGACGCCGCCTTGCACGGCCGCTCCCACCGCGACCACTTCATCCGGGTTGACGCTCTTATTGGGTTCCTTGCCGAACAGATCGCGCACCTGCTGCTGCACCTTCGGCATACGGGTCGATCCGCCTACCA
Source organism: Terriglobia bacterium (assembly GCA_963768095.1). GTDB lineage: Bacteria > Acidobacteriota > Terriglobia > Bryobacterales > Bryobacteraceae > Palsa-89. The sequence goes on from CAVYGT010000002.1 coordinate 1,513,445, forward strand.
GCACTACCTCGTCGATCTGCGCGGGCGTCACACCCGCGTCGGCGATAGCTTGTTTGCAGGGCCCGATGGACCGATCCAGAATGTCAGCCACCATCTGTTCCAGCCGGGCCCGCGTCAGCTTCACATTCATGTGCTTCGGGCCGCTGGCGTCGGCGGTCAAAAATGGGAGATTGATCTCGGTTTCGAGCACCGTCGACAACTCAATCTTGGCCTTCTCGGCGGCTTCCTTCAACCGCTGCAGCGCCATCTGATCCTTGGACACGTCGACGCCGGTCTCCTTCTTGAACTCCTGCACCAGCCAGTCGATAATCCGCTGGTCGATGTTGTCGCCGCCCAGGTGCGTGTCGCCGTTGGTCGACTTCACCTCAACCACGCCGTCGCCGACCTCCAGAATCGAAATGTCGAACGTGCCGCCGCCGAAGTCATAGACCGCGATGGTCTCGTTCTTCTTCTTGTCCAGCCCGTAGGCCAGCGCCGCGGCCGTCGGCTCGTTGATGATGCGCATCACTTCCAGCCCGGCAATCTGCCCGGCATCTTTGGTGGCCTGACGCTGGGAGTCGTTGAAATAGGCCGGTACGGTGATGACGGCCTTGGTCACTTTCTCGCCCAAATACGCTTCCGCCGCTTCCTTCAGCTTGCCCAGAATCATGGCCGAGATTTCGGGCGGCGAATAGCGCTTTCCATTGATCTCGACGCGCGCGTCGCCGTTCTCGCCCGCAACCACTTTGTAAGGCACCAGCTTCATCTCTTCGCTGACTTCATTGAAACGCCGTCCCATGAAGCGCTTGATCGAATACACCGTATTCTCAGGATTCGTCACCGCTTGCCGTTTTGCGACTGTACCGACCAGCCGCTCCCCGCTCTTGGTGAAGCCCACCACCGACGGTGTGGTCCGGCCACCTTCTTGGTTGGGGATCACAACCGCTTGCCCAGCTTCCATCACCGATACGACCGAGTTGGTCGTTCCCAAGTCTATTCCTATGATTTTGCTCATCTTACTTCAATCCTTTCGGCTTGGCCCGTGTATTTTAGCCTGCACCCATTATCAAACTTTAGTGTGTTGTTGTCAAGTCTTGTTGAAGCGGGCTAAGTAGGTTATTTGTATTCAGCGATATACCCAGGTCTGGAAAAAGTCCTTCAGGGGAGTGTCCGTCACGGCTTCCATCGCTCTCTCGAAATCTTTGCTCGTGACCTGCTTGCCCCAGTTGTCCTTAGTGTAGACTCGCAAGCCTCGCCAAAACGCATCGTCGCCCATTTGCTGGCGTAGCAAATGGAGGACCCACGCACCTTTTTCATAAGGGAGCCGACCGCCGGCATCTCGGGGCACGTTCCAGTCGCGAAAACTCAGCGGATGATCTTTGCCGGCGGCCTTCAACTGCTCATAAGTCTTTTGCGCCCGTCCGATCTCGGCCGCGTAGCGCTCCGGGCCGAACTTCTCGCCAAGATACACGTCCGCGAGAAAGGTCGCCACGCCTTCGCTGAGCCAAAAGTCCGACCAATCCCGGCAGGCGATCCCGATGCCGTACCACTGGTGCGCCAACTCGTGTACCAGCAGCCACAGGTCGTCCGGATGCGAGAGCAGCGTCTGGCCGTAGGTTTCAGGCAAGAGCGTGAGTTGCGCCGCCTCCTGTTCCGGCCCATTCCGCAGCAGCGCCTGGGTGTAAGTCTTCTCCCGATAGGGAGCGCCCGACTTGTCGGCCAGGAACCGCAGCGCGGACCGTGTTTCGCTAAAAATCTTAGCCAGGTCCTTCGCGTCGCCGGACGGCCCCAGGAAGCGCAACTTGATTTGATCTTCTTGCGCTGTGCTCTCGGCGAAATTTCCCACCGCGAAGGCGAACACAAACGGCGGCACTTCGCTGTCCTCTCGCCATTCGGAAACACTGCGCGACCCCTCGCGACGCGTGCTGACCAGGCGTCCGCTCGCCGCTACTTTCATGCCGGCCGGCGCTGAAATCGTCAGCCGCAGCGTGGCCCGATCGTCAGCCCGTTCATCGCAGACCATCCAATGGCTGGTGAAGTATGCGGCCCAGGCCTGGTTGTCGAAGAAGCTCAGCCCCGGCGCCGGCTGAGCCTCGTACCGGATCGTGAAGCGCCGGATTTCCCCCAGCCGGACCGGCTTGTCGGGATGGACCACCAGCAGCTCGCCTCGCCTTTCGAAGCGCTGGCTGGCGAATTCCTCCACGACAGCCGAAACGTTGAGCGAGCCGGCATCCAACTCCAGCGTGTCCAGGCCGTCGACAATCGAATGCAGCTGGATGGTCTCTTCGCCCCTGAGCCGCTGGGCGGATAGATCCGGCTCAATCCTCACTTCGTACTGCTCGACATCGTAAGGCCGCGGAGGAGGAGCGGCTGCAACTCCGAGCCCGCAACCCAGGAAGAGAGCCAGCCGCGTCAGGCGCATGTTCGCATGGTAGCAGCGCGAATCGGCTCGGCAGCGTATGCCGCTCGTCAGGAAGGTCGCGCTTCGGTTTGCGCCGGAGCACCGCTGCCGAATTGCTGGAGGACGCGTTGAATCAAACGCTCCAGCACTTCATCGCGTAATGCGCTGGGCTCTCCCACCGGGCCGTTGGTCCAATCCGCCAGGATCCGCTCCACGACTCCGTCGATCACACGCTGCCGGAGCTCGTCCAAAATCCTGTCGCGTTTCGAAGGGTCGAGGGTCCCGCTGGGGGCGTCGGCGTGCGCAAAGTACGCAGCCAGTTGGCGCTCCATTTCGGCTTCGCTTTCGAGCGCTTCGGCGCTTCCTGGGGCAGCCGCGCCTCGAAAGTGTTCCCCGCCCCCGTCCGTTTCCGGCGCTGCCGCCGCGCTCTGCCGCGACAGTCCAGCGTGCTGCGAAACTTCGGTCAGCCTGCTTTGAAAGTCTTCAATGACGGACCGGGTTCGCTGGGCCGCCCGGGCGATACTTGGAACCGGGCGTGAAGACGGGTTTTTGCTCGAAGGCACAAAGCACCTCCCTGCCTAGGAACTATAGCTCAGTTACGTGTGAAGCTCAAGATGTAGGGTTGCGCTTGACATTGCCCCATGATATTGTGTATAAGTTGTCAAGGTCGTGGCCTCATACCACGTGCCTCCCGGGGGCACGAGCCATGAACTTTGGCGAGGTCATCCATGCGGCAGCCACAGTCCGGGTTCGTCGATCCCGCACACGTGAGCGGTCGTGCGCCCGCAAGCCGCAGCGAGTTTGAGGAGGCTGTCAGCTTTCAATTCATCGTTACCTGGTCATCTTTGTTGCCGGCGGCTGATCCGCCCAAGCCGATGACCCAAGCATTCCCTCTTATCCATGCGGGCGAGCGCCCTCGGCCAGCCCCGGCGCCGGCGCCCCGCGTCATGCCGTCTCCCCAACCGTCCAGTCAGCCCCTCTCCTTGACCGCATCCACTCGAACCTACGCGGACGAAGCCGTGCCCGGCGCTGCTAAGAAGACGCGGCCGGGGCTGGGAGTTCAGTGGGAGATGGTGGTGCCGAAGATGGTGCGAACGGCTAAGAAGGCCGCGCCGCTGAATTCCACTCGGCCAGCTCAGGCGGGCGCACCTGCCGCCGTATTCGCCGAACAATCCGCGCCCAATCTATACACAGCGAACTTCAGTCTTCGAAAATCGTTCAGCTTCAAGCTTTGCATTGCCGTGGTCGCTTTGGCCGCCATCAGCGTGCCTCTGTGGAAGCATGCGGCGCGGCCATCCGCGACCGAGATTGAAACCTCCATCGCCGGCGGCGACTGGCTGCGCGAAGCGGCGGTTCTAGGCGATCCGGGCGTCAAGCGATTCCGCCAGTTAGTCGTATACAGGCCGGCCTTGAAGGCCGCGGATTACCGCTTCGAATTCGATTGGACGGTCGATTCCGGCGAGGTAGGACTGGTCTTCCGCGCCAAGGATCTGGGCAACTACTACGCCGTACGGCTGAAGGTCCTCAAACCCGGGTCCAGTCCGACGTTCGCGGCCGAGTACTTCAGCGTCTATCACTTTGTCGAAGGCCCGCACAACGAAAAGGTCATGGTGTTCTCCAAGAGCGAGCCCGTTGTGCACGTGCGCATGGATGTCTTCGGGCCTATGTTCACCCTGTACCTCGAAAACAATGCGACCGAGTATTGGACGGACGCTCAGTTGGCCTCCGGCGCGCTCGGATTCTTTGAAGAATGGAATCGAAGCCCTGAAGTGCGGGCCCTGCGGATGTCGTTCCCGCAGCGTTCCGAAGTGTTCCACGCACCGCCGGCTCCCGGCCTGCGTCAATTTCTGGCAATGTACCAACCGCGCGTCCTAGCCGGCGCGCGCGATCAGGCTTTTGGAGGCGTTTGATATGTCCGCCGCGGCTACTCCCGCCATTCGAACCCAAGTACAAGCAGCGCTCGCCTTGCGCGCTGCCGGGCGCCTGGAAGAAGCTCTGGATGCGCTCAGCACGCCGGGCGAATATTCCTCCGATTTCTACACCATTCGCGGCGAGATCCAGCTCGCGCTGGGGCGGTTTCAGGAAGCGGCCGGCAGCTATTTCACCGTGGTCGCGTCCGACCCCGAGAATGCCTTCGCGCAATTCAACCTGGCGGTGTGCTTGCAACAGCTAAAGCGCTGGGATGAGGCGGCGCAAGCTTTCCAGAAGGCGCTCCAGGCCGACGCGCATCGCGATGACGCGCGCTTGGGCTTGGGCGCGTGTTTATTGCACTTGAATCGCTCCGAGGAGGCGTTGGCCAACTTCGATGCCTGCTGGTCCGACGCGGCGCGAACGCGGGCGCTCTTCGGCCAGGCCGTCGCGCTGCAGCTGTTGCAGCACTACGACGAGGCGGCAGCGGCGTATGGCCGTTTGCTCGAAGCCGGCGCTAGATCGGAAGAAGTACTGTCGAACTTGCTCGCTATGAGCGTCGAGACCCAGGATTGGGATGCCGTGCAGCGCTATGCCACGCAACTGCTGGAGGTTTCTCCCAATTCCTTGCAGGCCCATCAGGGCTTGGCTGCGGTGGCGCTCGAACGCCGGGAGTTCGAGGCGGCGGTGCACTATTGCGGTCGCATTGTCGAGCACACTCCTGAATGTGTAGAAGCCTGGCACAATCTGAGATTCGCTACCGGGCGAGTGATGTCGGCACTGCAAGGGCCGGCAGCCATCCATTCGCCTGGTTCGGGAAGGAAGTGATCAAATGGCCCGTTTGCGCGTTCGCATCGAACTGAATCGTGGCGGAGTGGGCGTTCCTCTCCATAAGCTGGCCAGCGTGGTGCATGAAGCCCAGCGCTTTTTCGAAATGCTGGCCGAGGATGTTCACATCGCGCAGGATCGCGGTGAATGGCTGGGCTTCGATTTCGACAATGAATCGCTGAACTTCACGGCTGAGTTTGTCGGGCCCGTTTCCGCGGAACAGGCGCAGGGGTTCTATGCGGCTTTCGACGGCATCACCTCTCTGCGCCGCGCCACCATCGCACAATTCACGCAGATCACCGAAGCCATCGGCGAAGATGAGCTGATCGGTTTCGGCCTGTACCAGTCCGATCAGGAAACCGAGCCGGGGGAGTGGCGCTGTCTCTCGCGGCTCGACGCCTTGCGCATCGCCGATGAAATCCAGCTCCTGCTCGGAGTTGCCGGCGAGATGCACAAGGAGACGCATCTTCCGGCCATTATCGACACCGACGGCGCGCGGTTGTTCAAAGACCGTGCCCATCGCACCATCGCGATCACGGATCAAAGCAAGCTGCCGGAACTGGTGCGCGAGGTGGAATCCAACCTGAACAAGCGCATCGCGCGCCTGGAAGACGATGTGGAGAACCATTCGCAAACCCTCCGCGATCTGCGTGAAACATCGGCTGCGACGGAAGAAAGTTTCAAGGGTCTGCTGAATGCCGTGGAGAATTTCTGCGGACAAGCCACGCGGCAGTTGGAGCGGCTTTCGCCTGCATCGGAATCAGGCGCCGCGCTTGCTCCTCTGCCGGCTCCGGAATCCGAGCCGGTGCCGGGAAAAAGTTCCGCTCGCAGTTGGAGGGCCCTCGCGGTAGCGGCAGTAGTAGCCGGCATCTTGATAACGGCGGGAATTTTCTTGTGGCCATCCCATCCGGCGGATCAGGCCGGTTCGCAGATTGCGGGCAACGGTACGCCTTCCTCGGTGATCGCATCCAGCCGGGCGTCCTCGGCGGAGCCACCGCCATCCAGCGCGCCACCAGCGAGCGAACCGGCATCGAGCCAATTGAGTCCTTCACCATCAGGCGTGGCGGCTAAGGTAGTTCCCAGTCCCATGCCATCCCGCACGCCGCCCGTCCAGCCTGCGTCCTCGCCCGCCGCGGCGCCTGCGAAGGGTGAATCCGCGAGCGTTCAGGCCACAGTGCCGGAAACTAGTCCGGCGGAGCCCGACGCCAACGTAATGCGCGTGGAGATGCAAGCGCAGGAGCCGGTGTGGGTGATGGTCACCGACCGGCAGGGGAAAATTCTGATCGCGCGCACGCTGCAAGCCAACGAAACACGCACCTTGGACCTCACTACCAGCGCGACGCTCCGGACCGGCAACGCGGGCGGCCTGCGCCTGCGCCTGAACGGAAAAGATCTCGGGCCGCTGGGCCCGGTTGGAAAGATCCGCGACGTGGAGTTCAAGGCCGGCGCGTTCAAGGTCAGCTCGCCGGACGCCAGCTAAAGCTCGTCGCGAAAATCGTTGGCTTTCCGCGAGATGCGCGGCCTCCCCGGTACAATGAAGCCATCCTTATGGCCACCGTCCAACGAATCTCGCTCGGCGATCTCGCCGCGCGCCTCGGCTGTGAGCTCCGGGGCGATCCCAACATTGAAATTACCGGCGTGGCGGGGATGGAACAGGCCGGGCCATCGGAGCTGACTTTTCTCGCCAACCCGAAGTACGTGCCCAAGGTGAAGCACACGCGCGCGGCCGCGATTCTGGTGGCCGAGCCGCTCGCTGAACCGAAACCCGCCAGCCTGATTTCTTCGAATCCTTATCACGATCACGCCCGCGCGCTGGCCATGTTCTACCAGCCGCCGCGCCCCGCGCCCGGCATTCATCCACAAGCGATCATCGCCCCAACCGCGCGCATCGGCGAAGGAGCCTCCATCGGACCCTACGCCGTGGTCGGCGAACACGTCAGCATCGGCCGCAACGCCGTCTTGCATCCGCAGGTGGTGATCTATGAAGGCGTTCAGATCGGCGACTATTTTTGCGCCCACTCGCACGCCGTGGTGCGGGAATTCTGCCGCATCGGCCACCGCGTCATCCTGCAAAACGGTGTCGTAGTGGGAGGCGACGGCTACGGTTTCGCCAAAACGCGCGACGGCCAGCACTTCAAAATCGTGCAGTCCGGTGTGACGGTGATCGAGGATGACGTCGAAATCCAATCGCTCTCCTCCATTGACCGTGCCTCCATGGGCGAAACCCGCGTCAAGCGTGGCGCGAAAATCGATAGCCTGGTGCAGATCGGCCACTCCTCGGTGGTCGGCGAAGACAACATCATCTGCGCGCAAACCGGTCTGGCAGGCAGCTCCATTCTCGGAAAGAACGTACTCCTGGCCGGGCAGGTCGGCGTGTCCGGTCACCTCACCATTCACGACAACGCCGTGGTCTACGCCCAGAGCGGTATCGGCGGCGATGTGCCCGCGGGTCACGCAGTTTCTGGCTCACCCGCCTTCGAAGCCAAGGAATGGCTGCGCGCCATCACCGCGTTTCCGAAATTGCCGGAGTTATTGAAGACAATGCGACAATTAGAGAAGCGCCTGGAGCGGCTGGAAAGCGCTTCGCGAACCTCGCAATGATTGACGAAAGCAACAATGGCAACCGCCGGCCGGTGGCCTACCTGAATGAAACATTTCTCGAGAGTCCGGATGCCCGCGGGCTTCGCATTCTCTCGGAATACCTGGAACCCCTGTCGCATTTTCGCGACGAGAAAATCCAGGATACCATCGTCTTTTTCGGCTCCGCCCGGATCACCGAAGACGGGCCGCTGGGCCAGTATTACCGGGACTGCCGCACGCTGGCCCGCCTGATCACCGAGTGGTCGAGCAAAATCGAAGCGTCCTCGCATCGCTTCGTGGTCTGTTCGGGAGGCGGTCCGGGGATCATGGAAGCCGCTAATCAGGGCGCGGCCGATGCGGGCGGAAAAACGATCGGCCTCAACATCGGCTTGCCCTTCGAACAGCAACCCAACCCCTACATCACACCTTCGCTAATGTTCGAATTCCACTACTTCTTCATGCGCAAATTCTGGTTTGCGTATCTGGCCAAGGCGCTGGTTATTTTCCCCGGCGGCTTCGGCACGCTGGACGAGCTTTTCGAAATCCTTACCCTGGCACAGACTCGCAAGCTCGAAAGCAAGATCGTCATCGTGCTGTACGGCTCCAAGTATTGGAAAGAGGTTCTGAACGTCGAGGCTCTGGTTCGCCACGGCACCATCGATGAAGAAGATCTCAACCTCTTTCAGTACGCCGACGATCCGGAAAGCGCGCTGGTGATGCTGCAACAAAAACTGACCCGGTATTTCCTGGAGCCCGAAAAGCCATTGCCGGAACCCGTGCCTGAAACACCGCAGATCGCCAAATCGCGCGTGTGAAGCTCGACCTCAAATCCCGTTGGAAGCAGTTCGGCAAGCTGGAGAAGACCTTCAGCGTCCTGGTGGTGCTTTATTTCATCTTGTTGCTGCTTGCGCCGGGCAACGCCTTCACCACTCTTCTTCAATTCCTCACGGTCTTCCTGGCGCTCTGGATCCTGCTGCGGCTGGCGCGCGCGGGTTTGCGTCAGGCCATCTGGCGGCTGCGCAACCGGCTGATCGTCACCTACGTGCTGATCGCGGTGGTGCCGATTCTGCTGATTGTCGCTCTGGTGGGAATCGGCGGCTACATGCTGGCGGCCCAAATCGCGGTGTACGTTGCCCGCAACGAATTGGACCGAACGGTGGCGGCTATGCACTCCGCCACCGATGTGCTGAAGCGGGCCGATCCCAAGTCGCGCGCCGCGGTATTGGCGAACACGGGCGACGTCTATTCGCAGACGTATCCACGCATCTCGCTCCTCATCGCCAGTGGCGCAGGCAATGTGCAGCGCTGGGGAGACGATCCGAATATCGAACCGCCGCCAAAAGCTCCGGACGCCGTGAATGGATTCGTCGAGCGCGATGGCCGCTACTTCGCCTGGTCGTTTGCCGACCAGGACGGCGTGAAATATCTCGCGATCACACCGCTGAACCGTCATTTTCTGAGCTGGATGGTGCCCGGGTTGGGAGACCTGTACTTTCTTCAGCCGTCCAGCCTGAACGATCGCGACCAGACCGTACGATACGACAATCCGTTTCGCGGCGGAGGCAAGCAGACACGAGCGCCGGTGAATCTCGGGAACGACAAGTTCGATGTCGCACCGGCGGGCCGCGAGTCGGCAGCCAGCGTGCTAGCGCCGCCTGTGAATCGATTTGACATCAGTGTCTACTGGGGTTCGTTCACGCAGGCCGCCGACTGGGACGACGCCTCCAAAACCCGGCGCGCCTTCCTGGCGCTGCACACCCGCCCCTCCGCCCTTCTCGGCGTGCTCTTCAGCGAACGGGCGGACGATCTGCAAGGTCTCCTGCCGATCATATTCTATGCCGTTGCCCTCGCGTTTCTGATCGTGGAGCTGGTTTCCTTGGTCATCGGCGTCTCGCTTACCCGCACCATCACCGGGGCTGTTCACAACCTCTATCAAGGCACTGCGCGCGTGATGCAGAGCGATTTCTCGCACCACATCCCCGTGTCGGGAGGCGATCAGATCGCCGACCTCAGCCGGTCGTTCAACACCATGACGGAAAATCTCGAGCGCCTGCTGGCTGTTGCCAAAGAGAAGGAGCGCCTGGAGACAGAGATCGAAATCGCGCGCCAGGTGCAGGAGCAGCTCTATCCCAAGTCCGCGCCCGCTCTCAAGACGCTGCGCCTGACGGGTATGTGCCAGCCCGCCCGCATGGTCTCCGGCGATTATTACGATTACCAGGCTCTCTCCAATCACCAGATCGCCATCGCCATCGGCGACGTGGCCGGCAAAGGTATCTCGGCGGCGCTGCTCATGGCCACCATTCAAGCCGCGCTGCGCATGGAATTGCGCGCGGCGCTGGAATCGCAGGCGGCCGCCAATCCGTCCGCGAACGGTTTTCATTTGTCGGCCGCGCGCCTGGTCTCGGACTTGAACCAGCAGCTCTACGCCACCACCTCGCCGGAGAAGTTCGCGACCTTCTGTTTCGCGTTGTACGACGAGCAGACTGGCGCGGTTACGTACACCAATGCCGGTCATCCTCCGCCCATCCTGATTCGCGCGGGCGGCGCCACACGCTTGGACGTCAATGGAACCGTGGTCGGGGCGTTTCCTTTTTCCAAATACGGCGAGAGCACCGTGCAGCTCGAGCCCGGCGACCTGCTGGTATGGTACACCGACGGCATCACCGAGCCTGAAGATGCGTATGGAGAAATGTTCGGCGAAGAGCGCTTGATCGAGCTGATCTCGAAGAATTCCGAGCGGCCCGATGCGCAGATCGTCCAGACTGTAATGGACGCCGTCCGCCAGTGGACCGCTTCTCCGGAATTGTCCGACGACATGACGGTCGTGCTGGCGCGCAAGTGCGGTTAAAATAGCCACAACCATGCTTCGCTTCCGCAGGCGGCTCATCTTGATCGTGGTCGCGCTGCTGCTGATCGTGGCCGGCGGCACGCTGGGTTTCGTCCTGATCGAGCAGTATCCTCCCTTCGACGCGTTCTACATGACGCTGATTACGATCACCACGGTCGGGTATGGAGAAATCCACCCGCTCAGCCACGCCGGGAGAATCTTCAATTCGTTTTTGATATTCTTTGGCGTAACCGCCATGCTGCTGGCTGTCGGCGGGATGACCCAGGCTATCATCGAGCTGGAGCTCAATCAATATTTCGGAAAACGGCGCACCAGAAAAATGATCGAGTCCTTGCACGACCACTACATCGTCTGCGGCTTCGGCCGCGTGGGCCGTGGCGCGGCGGGCGAGCTGCAGCGCGCCGGCGTTCCTTTTCTGGTGATGGACAAGAATGAGGACCGCGTGGATTGGGCCATCAAAGCCGGGATGCTCGGTGTTCTCGCCGACGCAACCGACGACCAGAATCTCAAGGATGCGGGCATTCTTCGCGCCAAGGGCCTCATCGCCACGCTGCAAAGCGATTCCGACAATCTGTTCGTGATCCTGTCCGCCAAGGCCTTGAAGCCTTCGTTGCTGGTTTCCGCGCGCGTCAATTCCGAGCAAAGCGAAAAGAAAATGCGGCTGGCCGGCGCCGACTACGTGTTCGCTCCCTACGACATCACCGGCAATCGCATGGCGCAAGTGATGTTGAAACCGCACGTTTTCCAGTTCATCGATTTCACCACCAAAAGCATGGGCCTGGACGTCGGCATCGAACAAGTGCGCGTGCCCGCCGGAAGCGAATTCGTTTCCAAGAGCCTGCTGGAAGCTAACATCCGAAGAGAAATGGGAGTCATCGTGCTGGCCATTCGAAAAGCCGACGGGCGCATGCTGTTTAATCCTCCAGCCGAGGCGGCGATTGAGGCCGGCGACCATCTCATCGTCATGGGTGAACCGCAGGGGCTCCGGCGCCTGGAGCAGGTTCTGGCCGAGGTGCGCGCATGAAGGTCCTGACCGCTGCTCAAATGCGCGAGGTGGACCGGCGCACTTCTGAATTGGGTGTGCCTAGCATCGTGCTGATGGAAAACGCGGGCCAGCGCGTGGTCGAGATGCTGGAGCGCGAATACGCACCGCTTTCCGAGCACCGCATCTTGATCTTCTGCGGCAAAGGCAACAATGGCGGGGACGGGATGGTGGTGGCGCGGCAGATCTATACTCGCGTTCGTCCGCGGTCGCTCGAGGTCGTGTTAGCGGGCGATCCCGCGGAGTTGCGCGGGGACGCCGCGCAGAATTTCAAGATGCTCCAGGCCGTCGGATGTCCGGTCTCGCAAGAGGTCGCTCCCGGCATGCAATCCGCGACGCTCATCGTCGACGCGCTGCTTGGCACCGGAATCCACGGAGCGGCCACCGGCAGATCGGCCGAGCTGATTCGGGCCATCAATGACGGATTCCCGCTGGCCGATGTCGTCGCGGTCGATCTTCCGTCCGGTCTCGACAGCGACTCGGGAGCCGTGGCCGGCGACGCCGTGCACGCCGATCAGACCGTCACGTTCACCGCGCCCAAACTATGCCAAGCGGTCTCGCCCGCTTGCGAGCTGGTGGGCAAACTGCACATCGCACTGATTGGAAGCCCGCCCGACTTATACGACAAAGACGATTCGATCTGGCTGGCCCTCTCCGAACCCGCGCTGTTCGCGCACTTGTTCCGTCCGCGCGTGCGCGATTCGAACAAAGGCACCTACGGCCATGTCCTCACGATCGCGGGTGGCCGTGGCAAATCGGGCGCGGCCGCCATGGCGGGAATTGCGGCGCTGCGGGCGGGAACCGGACTGTCTACCATCGCCTCCGCGGCATCGGCGATCAACGCCATCGCCTCCCACGCACCCGAGATCATGACCGAACCGCTGGCGGAAACGGAAGGCGGCGCCATCTCGACGCTTTCGCTGGACGACGGCTCGCTCGGCCGCATCCTGGAAGGTAAGAACGTGATCGCGCTGGGTCCCGGGCTGGGCCGCGATCCGGAAACCGTCAAATTTGTGCGGCGCGTCGCGGCCGAGGCCCCGACGCCGATGGTGATCGACGCCGATGGGCTGAATGCTCTGGCCAGCTACAGCGTGCGTTTTCAGGGACCGCGCATCCTGACGCCGCATCCCGGCGAAATGTCGCGCCTGACGCATCAAACCGTAGCTCAGGTCCAGCAGGACCGCATTTCGAGCGCCCGCTCTTTCGCCACCGAGCGCGGCGTGCACCTGCTGCTGAAAGGCAATCGCAGCGTGATTGCCGCTCCGGACGGCCGGGTCTGGATCAATCCCACTGGCTCTCCCGCCATGGCGTCGGGCGGCACCGGCGACGTGCTGACCGGAATGATCGCGGGTCTAGTGGCACAATTTCCCCAACAGATCGAAACGGCGCTGCTGGCCGCCGTCTGGCTGCATGGACGGGCCGGCGAACTCGGCGCGGCGAAAATCGGCGAGAAACCTCTCATCGCCACGGACCTGTTCCAGTTCCTGCCCGAGGCCATGCGTGAAGTCGCGGATCTTTCACACCGAGTCTGAAGAAGAGACCATCGCGCTGGGCGAAAGCCTTGCGGCCGAGCTGCCGCAGAAGGCCGTGGTGCTGCTGATCGGCAACCTCGGGGCAGGAAAGACAACAATCGCCAAAGGAATCGTGAAGGGATTGGGCGCGGCGCAACCGGCCGAAGTCTCCAGCCCCACCTTCACGCTTATCCACGAGTACAGCCCCACCGTGTACCACATCGATCTTTATCGCCTGGACACTCCCGCGCAGGTTGCGACGCTCGGGTTAGATGAGATCTTCGATCGCGAAGCCGTGATCCTGATCGAGTGGGGCGAAAAATTCCCAGCACTGATGCCGGCGGAACGGATTGAGATCCGGTTGCGCGCGACTGGCGATAATTCGCGCGAGGTCGAGATACTCGAGACTCCTGGCGACCCGAACTGCTCAAGTGTTGGCTAATGTCTTGAGCCAAGAACACGACAGCGGACTGCCGCGTTGTAGTTCGCGGCGAACATGGCGCCTCAACTTCTCCGGGCGCGCGCCTGCCCAAATCCAGATATGGTTATCTAGCAGAAGCTTTATTTCGGCGAGACTTTCCAGTTGTCAAAAGCTCCTATGGGACCGACGATATCACCCACAATTTCGGCCGAGTCTCTCATGGAACCAAGCCAGGATCCGGACTTCCGGGGGCGGGATGGAACGATCTCGGCTATCGGCTTGCCGAATTTCGTGATGCGCACCGGCGTCCCCGTCTTTCTTACTTCTTCCAGAACAGCCAGGCACGTTGCTTTGAACTTGGAGACCGCGATTTCCCTCATACATCCAACTTGTACCATGGTCAAAGACCATGGTCCGCCGCTAGAGAGCGCTCCATAGGGCCAGGCATTGCCGCAAAGATTTCAGCATCGAGTGCCGCCGGATCGAGTAAAATGAAATCGTCTCCCCCGCCGAGTTGAGCCAGACCATGAGTTCCGCAACGCCCTTCGTCCATCTGCACTGCCACACCGATTACTCGCTGCTCGACGGAGCCTGCGAGATTACGCAACTGATGGACCTGGTCGGCGAGCAGAAGATGCCGGCCGTCGCCATGACCGACCACGGCAACCTGTTCGGCGCGGTCGAGTTCTACAACGCCGCCAAGGAAAAAGGCATCCATCCCGTCATCGGCTGCGAGGTTTACGTCTCGCAGCAAGGTCATACCAGCCGTAGCGAGACCGATCGTTACAACCACCTGGTCCTGCTGTGCCAGAACCAGGAAGGCTATCGCAACCTGATCAATCTGGTCTCCACCGCGTTCCTGGAAGGCTTCTACTACAAGCCGCGCATCGATAAAGATCTGCTCGCGCGGCACTCCAAAGGCCTGATCGCGCTGTCGGCCTGCCTGCGCGGCGACATCAACGAAACGCTGCTGGCCAATCGCTACGAGGATGCCAAGCGCCTGGCTTACACGTACACCGACATCTTCGGCAAAGAGAATTTCTTCCTCGAAATTCAGGATCACGGGCTCGATCAGGACAAGATCGTCGTTCCGCAGGTCCACCGGCTCTCCCAGGAAACGCGCATCCCCCTGGTTGCCACCAACGACTCGCACTACATGCGCAAGGACGACGCGCGCGCGCACGAGATTCTGCTGTGCATCCAGACCGGCAAGACCATGAGCGATCCGCAGCGCATGCGTTTCACGCAGCCGGAATTCTATTTGAAGACCCGCGATGAGATGCTCGCGAATGTTCGGCGAGCTGGAGGACTCGCTGGACCGCACTTGGGAGATCGCGCAGCGCTGCCAGGTCAGCCTCGAAAAGGTGAAGGAACCGTTCCCCAAGTTCGACGTGCCGCGCGAGCACACCACCGATAGCTATTTCGCCTACGTCGCCCGCCAGGGTTTCGAAAAACGCCGCCCGCGTCTGGAAGCCTTAAGCAAAGCCGGCGCGCTGAAGCACGACCTGGCTGAATACGTGGAGCGCCTGGATCGCGAAATCCGCATGATCCAGCAGATGAAGTTTTCCGGATACTTCCTGATTGTCTGGGACTTCATTCGCTTCGCCAAATCGCGCGGTATCCCGGTCGGCCCGGGCCGCGGCTCGGCGGCCGGCAGCCTGGTCAGCTATTCGATGGAGATCACCGATATCGATCCTCTCGAATACGGCCTGCTGTTCGAGCGCTTCCTCAACCCCGAGCGCATCAGCATGCCGGATATCGATATCGATTTCCACACGCGCCGCCGCGGCGAAGTGATCCAATACGTCACCGAAAAATACGGCCGCGAGCAGGTGGCGCAAATCATCACTTTCGGCACGCTGGGCGCGCGCACTGCCATCAAGGACGTCGGCCGCGTGCTGGACATCAGCTATGGCGACGTGGACCGCATCACCAAGCTCATCCCCACCACGCTAAACATCAAGCTGCACGACGCCCTCGATCAGGAGCCCGCCATCGAAGACGCGGCCAAGAAGGATCCGCGTCTGAAGGAAGTGCTGGATGTCGCGCTCAGAATCGAAGGCATGGCGCGAAACGCCGGCATGCACGCCGCCGGTGTCGTGATTTCTCCGGTTCCGCTGAAGGAGCTGGTCCCGCTCTGCAAGACCAGCAAGGATGAAATTGTCACCCAGTACGACATGGTCGGTCTCGAGAAGCTCGCGCTTCTCAAGATGGACTTTCTGGGCCTGACCACGCTCGACATCATCCAGGACGCCCTCGCGCTCATCGAGCAGCATCATGGCGTGAAGCTGTCGGTGGAAGATCTGCCGCTCGACGATGCGGCCACTTACCAGATCTTCTCGAAAGCCTTCACCAGCGGCGTGTTCCAATTTGAATCGCGCGGGATGCGCGACATCTTGCGCAAATATCAGCCCACGCGCATCGAGGATCTGTGCGCGCTGAACGCGCTCTATCGCCCCGGCCCGCTGCAAGGCGGCATGGTGGAGGATTTCATCGACCGCAAGCACGGGCGCAAGCAGGTCACCTACGATTTTCCGGAGCTGAAGGAGATCCTGGAAGAGACCTACGGCGTCATCGTCTACCAGGAACAGGTGATGCAGATCTCCAATCGCCTGGCCGGCTATTCGCTCGGCGAGGCCGACATCCTGCGCCGCGCCATGGGCAAGAAGAAAGCCGAAGAAATGGCCGCGCAGCGCGAGCGCTTCCTCAAAGGCGGCAAGGCCAACGGCCACAACGCCAAGAAGATCGAAAAGATCTTCGACCTCATGGAGCAGTTCGCCGGTTACGGCTTCAACAAGTCGCACTCGGCCGCTTACGCCTATCTCGCCTACGTCACCGCGTATCTGAAAGCGCACTACCCGCTGGAATTCATGTCCGCGCTGCTGACGTCGGAAATCAGCAATTCCGACAAGGTGGTGAAGTACATCAACGAGTGCCGCGAGATGAGCATTCCGGTGCTGGCGCCCGACGTCAATTCCAGCGGCAAGGATTTCACTCCCGATGGCGAGGGCATCCGCATGGGCCTGTGCGCGATTCGCAATCTGGGCGCGACCGCGGCGGATTCCATTCGGGCGGCTCGCCAAAGCGGCGGCCCGTTTAAATCACTCTACGATTTCTGCGAGCGTGTCGATCTCACCAGCGTGAATCGCCGCATCGTGGAAAACTTGATCAAGTGCGGCGCCATGGGCAGCCTGGGCGGCAATCGCGCGCAACTCACGGCCCTGATCGAAAACGCCATGGAATCCGGACAGCGCGCCTGGAAGGATCGCGAGAGCGGCCAGACCGGCCTGTTCGGCACGAGCGCGGGCGAGGCCGAGCCCATCGAACATCCTCTGCCCCCGCTGCCCGACTGGACGCCGCAGCAGAAGCTCGCCAGCGAAAAAGAAGTGCTCGGCATCTATGTCACCGGCCATCCGCTGGACGAATACGCCGCCAAAGTATCGGAGCTCGCCACGCACTCCACTGAGACGCTGGAGGGCCTGGAGAAAGGGGTCGAAGTCGCGCTGTGCGGCATCCTCACCGGCATCCAGCGCAAGCGCAACCGGGAAGGCAAGCTGTGGGCTTCCATGCAGCTCGAAGACCGCACCGGCCGGGTCGAGGCGATGGTCTTCACCACGCAATATGACCGCTTGCTCGCGGCTTTGGTCGAGGATCAGGCGGTCCTGGTGCGCGGCCTGGTTTTGCCCGAAGACAACGCCCCGCCCAAGCTGTCCGTGCAGGAGATTGTGCCGCTGCGCGTGGCCCGTCTGGATCTGCCCACGCTGATCTCCATCCGCGTGGCGGTCGGCGCCAATGGCATTCCGGACAAGGCCCAAGCCCTCAACCAGCTGTTCGTCCAAAAACCCGGCGAAACCGAGGTGCGGCTGCGCCTTGAGAAGTCGCGCGACTTTTCCGTTATTCTGGATGTGACTAGGAAAGTCCGCCCCGATAGGGAATTTTGGGCGGAAGTGGAACGGATCTGCGGACCGGAATCCGTCGAGATCCTGGCCAAGTAGTCCGCGCCGAGCGCGGCGCTCCGGCGCGGTCACAATCCGAATGGCAGATAACCGATCCCCGTCCGATAAGCAAACCTCTGGCGAGACCCCGGCTTCCAACCCAACCTGGGAACGTGTGCAGCTTGCACGGCACCCCAAGCGGCCGCACACGCTGGACTACATCGCCCGGATCTTTACGGACTTCTCCGAGCTGCACGGCGACCGGGCGTTCGCCGACGACCCTGCGGTGGTGGGCGGCATGGCTTTCTTCGAGAATCAGCCGGTGATGCTGATCGGGCACCAGAAGGGCCGCGACACCAAACAAAAACTGCATCGCAATTTCGGTATGCCCAAGCCGGAGGGCTATCGCAAGGCCATGCGCCTGATGCGGCTGGCCGACAAATTCCGCCGGCCCATTATTACTTTTCTCGATACGCCCGGCGCCTACCCCGGCGTGGATGCCGAGGAGCGCGGCCAGGCTGAAGCCATCGCCGTCAACCTGCGCGAGATGTCGCGGCTGCACGTGCCCGTGATCACGATCGTGATCGGCGAAGGAGGCAGCGGCGGCGCGCTGGGAATCGGCGTCGCCAATCGCGTGTACATGCTGGAAAATGCCTACTACAGCGTGATCACGCCGGAAAGCTGCGCAGCCATCATCTACCGCGATTCCGGCAAAGCTCCGGATGCCGCTCGCGCGCTGCGCCTCACATCCGCGGATTTGTTGTCGCTCAATTTGATCGATGGAGTCATCAGCGAACCACCCGAAGGCGCGCATACCGACGCCGACCAGGCGGCCGAGTTTGTGCGCCAGGCCCTGCGCGCGCCGCTGGCGGAGCTTTCTTCACTGTCCCCGCAGGAGCTTATCGACGACCGCTATAATAAGTTTCGTCGCATGGGCAATTACTTTGCCGAAGGACAAAGCGCATGAGCAAGAACGCCATCATCGGCCTGGTGAGCGTGCTGGCGGTGCTGGCCTTCGTGATCATCTTGACCTATTCGAGCATGCACGGCGTCAAGTACCGCGTGAACATTTGCGTGACGTTTAACGGGCGCACCGAATGCCGCACCGCCTCGGCCGATTCCCGCGAGCACGCCCAACGGGCCGCTCAATCCAATGCCTGCGCTTTGATCGCTTCCGGTGTCACCGAAACCATGCAATGCGAGCACCTGGACCCCACCAGCATCAAGTGGCTGGATTCGAAGTGAGGCCGGCGATCTGCCTGGATTCGCGCTTAGCGGCGGGCTAAAAGTAGGTGTTGGCCAACTCAGGCTTAATTTCCAATGCCAGATGCCAATAGGTCTTGGCTTCTTCTTCTTGCCCCAAGTTTTTCAAGGCGTTTCCCAGATTGAGTAGCGCCTCGGCGAAATCCGGTTTCACTTCCGCGGCCTGCCGATAGCAACGCGCCGCTTCCTCCGGCAGATTCGACTGCTCCAGCAGCACGCCTATGTTGTAAGCCAATTCCGCCGATGGCTCTCCGAGCTCTTCCAGTTTCGCGGCAATATCCAGAGCCAGAGGGTAGTCGCTCATCTCTACGGACAGCGCGCCCAGAGCAAGCAGCGCATCGGTGGATTGAGGATGGCGCGCGATGGCCTCTACAAAGGACGCCTTGGCGCCTTCTACATCACCCGTTCGCCATTGCGCGAGCCCCAGATCGATCAGCGCTTCCAGCCAGTCCGGCCGCTTCGCCACCGCGTGACGGAAGGCTTCCACGCTGCCCTGATAGTCGTCGCGCACCAGGCGGAAATAACCCAGCCGGAACCAGGCATCCTCCCGATCCGGCGCCTGTTCAACCAATTTCTCCAAGCTTTTTTCGGCCTCGGCCGTCGATCCCAGTTTCTCCAGTACGATGCTGAGGTTCCAGCGCGCGTCGGCGTGATTGGGAGCGTTATCGAGCGCCCGTTCGTAGGCCTTGCGAGCTTCGGCAAACTCACCACGTTCTTGCAGCACGGTTCCCAGGTTGACATAGGGCAGCTCACTGGACGGCTGCAGCTTGATGGCTTCCGCATAGGCTTGGCCGGCTTGCTCGCGGCGATTGGTTTTCTGATAGGCCACGCCCAGGTTGAACCAAGCCTCGTAGGATTCCGGCGCTACTCTGGTCAGCTGGGTTCCGTGTTGGACTGCGGTCTTGTAGTCGCCGCGCTCCATGGCCGCCGCCACCAATCCCGCCAATGCCACCGGTGAATTGGGCCGCAATTTGAGCAGCTTGTCGCAATGCTCGCGCGCGCGGCCACCCTCTCCCCGCGCCAGTTCCACGCCGATCAGGTTGGATAGCAACTCAGGATGCGGGCCCAGAATCGGCAGCAGCTTCAAGTACAGTTGCATCGCCTCCTCGGTGCGATTCAATAGTTGCAGCGCCACCGCTTTGCCGTACAGCGCCTTCTCGTGTCCCGGCTTAACCTCGAGACAGTGTTCGAAAGCCGCCAGCGCGTCGGCCGGCCGATTCAGGTGCAGCGAAGCTACGCCTTTGCCCAGGGTTGCTTCCGCCAGCTTGGGATCGGCGTTGGCGGCCTTGCCGAACGCCTCCAAGGCGTCTACAAAACGCTCTAGCTTTTCCATGCACAACGCGACATCATAGAGCGCCGCTTTATGATTGGGGTGCTCGGCCAATACCTGCTCGAAGCTGCTGAGCGCTTCTTCGTATTGTCCTAATTGGAACTCCAGGTGAGCCTTGGTCCAGTACAATTCGGCCTGCGTTTCGCCGTTGTGGATGGCCGCGGTGATTTCGTGCAGCGCCTGCTCGGGTTTCCCCTCCATGTTGAGCGACAGCGCCTTGACCAGCGCCGCTGACTGCACCCGGCGCTTCTGGCTGCCTGAATCGAACGTGTCGTGGCGCGTCAGCGAATCCACCAGCTCGCTGTCGATCACCCATAACCACTGGTCGTTGGTCTGTTCCATGGAATTGTTCTCTCTCGCTGAGTTGCTCATTACTTTCCGCTGCTCAAAAGCGAAACCGAAACCGACTTGATCCGGCCGCGCTCTTCCCGTTCGTTCAGGAAGCCCACGCCTCCCGACTTCAGTTGATCGTCAGTCCAGGTATCCACCTGCTGTCCCTGGACATACGTCGTAAATTTTGGCCCCCGGACATCCACGCGCACACTGTAGAGCGTTTCGAACTGGACATCCAGATCGATCGGCACTCTGCCGGCCTGCGTTTCACGCCCATGCTGCACCACATACTTGAGCAAGGCGATCTTAGGCTGCAGCCCCGGCGTCACGATCGCCAGCTTCATGGCATAGTAGTTTTCCGGATCCGCGGCGCGGAACACCCATCCCAGGCTCTTGGTCTCAATGTCGCCTTTGAATTCGATGCGATAGTCCGACAGCTTCAGCGATGGCCGGTAAATGGTGATTTGCCGGCCGTAGTGAGCGTCCGCCGGATCTCCCGCCCAACCCTCCACCCAGCCGCCGCTTCCAACCATGATGCTGGGGCCAGCCTTGTCCGCCACCGGATTCACCGCGGGGGCCTGCGGCTTTCCACCGGAAACGAAATAAATCGTGATGCAAAGGGCCACCAGCGCCGCCGCGATCGCCAATTTCACCGTGAACGAGCTCAACAGCGACGGCTTTTCGGTTGTGCTCACTCCAAAGTGCGGAGCTTCGATTTCGCGGGCCTCCGGCTCGGAAAACGCAGCCTCTACCGTCTTCACTTCCGGTACGGCCGCCGTCTTCTTTCCACCTTCTGCCAAGCCGGAAGACTTGCCGGCCCGCTGGTTTTCCTGGCGGCCCTTATCTGGCGCAGCCGGCTCGACCTTTACCGCCGCTGCGGCCTTCTCCGCCGGCCGGGCTGGGGGCGTGGTTGTCTTTGACACCGCTTCCGCCGGTGGCCGCCAAGCAGTTCGTTGCGCCGTCTTGGCGGCCGCCCCGCTGTCGGGCTGCGGCTCGGCCTCCGGTTTCGACTCAGCGGCGGGCTGCACCTCAGCAACGGGCTTCGTCTCAGCGGCGGGCTGAACGCTTTGCGCGGCGGAACGCGTCCCTTTTTTCGGCCCCGCAGCGGTTACCGCCGCTACTGCGCCCATCTTCGGCCGCAGTGGCAATCCGGTAAGCCGCGGAAGAAATACCGGCATTTCGATCAGCGCTTCCGCACCTTCCTTGAGAGCCGGTTTCAAAGGCGCGAGCTTCTTGACAGGAATCTCGACCGGTGGCCGAGACGATCGCGGCGCCAGGTTCTGGTCGTGCTGCGCTTCCACGCCGTCCGCTGCAACTTCAGGCAGCATCTCGGCTGGCGCGCTCGCCTCGGCTGCGGGCGTGTCCGGCGCCTCGGTTGGCTCGTCAACGTGGTTTTGCTCGTCAACCTGGTCTGGCTCGTCTGGCGCGTCAAACTGGTTCAGCCCCTCATGCAGCTGGGCTAAGCTCGGGATCCCGACGTCGGGAGCCTCGGCTTGGTCCGCTTCCTGAGACTCGGGCTGCTCTTGACCGGGAGCCGACCAGAGAATGGCTTCATCAGCAAGCGCGGCGGTGTCGCCAGCAGCCGCTAACGACGTCTGATCCGCGTCTTCGGCCTGCTTCGGCGCCGAATCCTCAACGGGCGCCGCAACACCAGCTTCCGGCGCCAGCACCACGTCCGCCTCAGCTTCGGAAAACGCGACTTGAGAAAGCACAAGCTGCAGCAAAGACGATGTTCGATACTCGGTCTCGAGCGCTACACTCAGCGCAATGTCTACGCTTGAGGCTGCGCTGCATTCTGACGCGCTGGGGAGGATGGTCCGTTTGACCAGCCCCGCGCTTGCGATCCGGTTCGCCAGGCCGGCCTCCGCCGCGCGTGGCAATGCTTGACTGTGCACGAATTCGTTGGGTGTCGCGTTCACCTCCGGAGCGGGATGCTCGCTGTCGGAAAGACCGGGCCGGAGCTTTAACTCGACCATGGCCGCCCGCGGCAAAGCCTGCTGAACTTCCCCTCTGGATCGCCACTCTGGCGGCACCGGCAAACTGGAGGCGCCGTCCCATGGCTCCGCATCGGCACGTATTTCCAACCGAGCGTCCAGCGTGTCCAAGCAATCCGGCCGCGCCACTTCTCCGGTGGTAAGCCCCGCCAATTGCGCCGGTTCCCAAACGCTCTCTTCCGGAAGGTTCTCGTCCTGACCGCCCAGTGTCTCCTGGGGCGGCTCTTCCACGCTGTTGACTTCTTCCGGGGGTATTTCCTCTACCGCTACGGGCGCCTCGTGAAGCGGCGCCGGCCCGTTGGAATTGAGAGCACTATCCTGCGTCTTGGATGCAGCTACGGGAGCGGGCTTGGTTTGGGCCTGCAGCAGACGGCTCAGACCCATGCGATTGTATTCCTCCTGATAGCTTTGCTTGTGGACCTCCGAACAGAACTGGCCGCCCCGTGTCCACCTCTTCAGCAGCGCCAGCTCTTTGCCACAATACAGGCATCGCATATATAGGGGTAATCGGCGTTCCGGGGGGATAATTGAATACCTCGGCGAGCTTTTTTCTACGGTAAAGCGCTTATTGAGAACTTCTCGGGCTGGCACCTTATAACCTCGCGTCACATGCGCGGTCCAGCAGCGGCTTGGCGCTGCCTTGGCCGGGCGCAAACAAAGATTGGCCCGTTCATTCCAAACGAGTTTTTGGGCGGCCCTAACGCGGCGGCGTGGCTTTCTGACTGGTGCTTTCTAGATGCCGGAAGACTGCGCCGGGAGGCCCGTTTGGGCTTCCAATTCGCCTTCAATCGTTCCAGGGCGGCCACTCGAAAAATAATGTGTTCATCGCAAATGCGACCTAAAGTCCCTCAGCAGTCCGACGATCTTACTACTAGCGCGGTCAGAACCAATGAGGCGAATGCCTGGCTCGACCCGTGGCGAAGGTGTGGGCTGACCAGCGAGCTCGCCCATCGCGAAGAGAGGAATTATGGTGAAACAAGAAGTTCTGAAAAATCATCTCGACAGTCTCCGCAGCTCGATCCCTGAGCTTAAGGGCGTGCTGTTGGCCTCCAGCGAAGGTCTGCCGGTTGCACATTCCCTCTCGAATGGCAGCGACCCCAATCGGGTGGCTGCGATGGCTGCGGCGGCTTCCAACCTGGGCAAGCGCATTAGTGAAAGCATGGCCAACGGTGGACTGGCTGAGGTCAGCATCCGCGGCGACGAGGGCGCCCTGTTTGTATACGCGGCCGGCCCCAAAGCTGTGCTCGCGGTCATGGGCCCGCTCGATTCCAACGCCGGCTTAATCCACCTGGAAGCGCGCGGCACCGCCAAAGAAATCGCCAGCCTGTTCTAGGCCAAAGCCGGTCGCGCGACGGGCTTTTCCCCAGGTGCGCTAACGCGGCGTGATCAGTCCGCCGAGCTTGTCTTGTTCCAAGGAAGCAGATCGCGGAAAACGGACCGAGAAAGCCTCCAGGTACTTGAGGCCTGCGCCGGTGTTGTAAAGTACAATCCGCTCTTCCGGCTTCAAAAATCCATTCGTCAGCAGCTTCTTCAATGCCGCTACGCACGCCCCGCCCTCGGGGGCGGCGAAAATTCCTTCATCGGCGCCGAGTTCGAGCGAGGCGTCCAGCAGTTCTTCATCGCTCACCGCAATGGCCGTACCCGCGCTTTTGCGAATGGCATCCAGCATCAGCACGTCGCCCAGCGGCTTGGGCACGCGCAAACCCGCCGCCACGGTGTGCGCATTCTCCCAGAACTGGCTCTTCGATTCCCCGCGCTCGAAGGCTCGCACCACCGGCTGGCAACCCTCGGTTTGCACCGCGATCATCTTGGGACGCCGGCTCGAAATCCATCCCAGCGCCTCCATCTCGTCGAACGCTTTCCACATTCCGATCAGCCCCACGCCACCACCGGCCGGGTAGAAGATCGCATCGGGCAGGTTCCAGCCAAGCTGCTCGGCCACCTCATAGCCCATGGTCTTTTTGCCTTCGATCCGGTATGGTTCCTTCAACGTGCTCACATCGAACCAGCCCTCGGCATCCTTAAGTTCGGCGACCATCCGTCCGCAATCGCTGATCAAGCCGTCCACCAGCGTTACGTGCGCCCCGAATGCCTTGCATTCGATGTAGTTCGCCTGCGGCACGTCGCGCGGCATGAAGATATAGGCTTCCATTCCAGCCGCCGCGGCGTAGGCCGCCATGGCGCTGGCCGCGTTGCCGGCCGAAGGCACCGCCACTTTGCGGATACCCAATTCCACGCACATCGAGATCGCGCACGCCATGCCGCGCGCCTTGAAAGATCCGGTGGGATTGATGCCCTCGTCTTTCACCCACAAATTGTGCGCTCCCAATCGCGCACCCAGCCGCTCGGTCTTGCGCAGCGGCGTCATGCCTTCGCCCAGCGAAACGATGGAACGCGCGTCGCGCACGGGAAGCACGGGCGCGTAACGCCACATGCTGCATGGGCCAGCCGCCACGACGTCCCGCTTCCACGCTGCCTTCACTTTTTCCAAATCGTAGTGGACCAACAGAGGCCCGCCGCATTCGCACAAGTTGTGAATCCGGCCGGCTTCGCGCCGTTTGCCGCAAACGCTGCATTCCAGATGCGTGACGTGTGTCATGGTTGTAAGTTCGATGGTAGCAACCCGGCAGCGCGGCCATGCGCGCAAAATCGATGTGCGAAATTGAAATAAGATGACGGCGCGCAAGCTACTAAAACCAATCCCGCGCGCCAGCAGCTTGCGCAAGCGCCGGCCGCGCAGGCTTTGGCGCACCATCGCGGAGTTCGCTGTATCATTCGTGCTCGCGCTCTATGCTGTGTGCGTCTTGGACGTGCTGGCCTTGCGCTGGGCCAATCCCTTCACCACTGCCGTTCAAGTCCAGCGGCGCGTGGAGGCGGTGTGGCGGCACCGCTCCTACAAAAAGCGCTATGAATTCGTTCCGCTACGCCGCATTGCGCCCAACCTGCAACATGCCGTGATCGCCGCCGAAGACGGGCGTTTCTTTCAACATCACGGCTTCGACTGGATCGAGATGCAGAAGGTGCTCCAAGAAGACATGAAACGCCAGAGGCTGGGCCGCGGCGGATCCACCATCACGCAGCAACTGGTGAAAAATTTGTTCCTGTCCACCGAGCGCTCGCTGGTTCGCAAAGCGGTGGAGTTCACCTTGGTTCCGGTGGTCGAAGCAATCCTGACCAAGCAGCGAATTCTGGAGCTTTATCTCAACGTGATTGAATGGGGACCGGGGATTTATGGCGCCGAGGCCGCTTCGGAATACTACTATCACGTCCATGCTTCCCAAATCGGCCGCGAACAGGCCGCGCGCCTGGCCGCCATCGTTCCCGCACCGCTCAAAAGAAAACCCGGCTTCATGAACGACTACAGCGCCGTGATCCTGGACCGGATGGCCAAGACCGGCTGGTGATTCCACCGCCGCGCGCCGGTCACCGTTTTTCGAGCACCGCGAACAGCGATTGACCGAAAGGCGGGCGTATGACAGCCTCCAGGCGCGAAAGCCAGGGAGCAATCAAGCGATCGAATATGTCGATCTGAGTCTCGGCTAGAGACTGCTGGCGAAGAATATGAGAGCTGGCCCACCATAAGAAGAACCCCGCCAGGTTCACGTAGTGGATCTTCTTCATATCGAGCCCGGTTCGCTCGGCCAGCCGGACCAGATCGTGCCGCCGGTAACGCCGATAGTGATTCAGGCGCCGGTCGATCGGTCCATAAAGCGCTTGGAAGGCCGGCACCCAGAGCACAATTTTCCCGCGCGGTTCGAGAATCGCCGCCATGGCCGCCAAGGCCCGCTCATCGTCCTCAATGTGCTCCAATACGTTGCTGCACACGCACGAGTCCGCGTGGTAGCGGGCCAGATCCGCGAAGGATGCGCTACAGGGATCACAAACCAGCGCGCGCAGGTTCGGCCGATCCGGGTAACGCGCCCTGAGATGCTCAATGCACTCGGGCTCCATGTCCAACGCGATGACCGCCTCGCGATCCAGCAGTTCCCCGGTGAAATTACCGGCCCCGCAACCCACCTCGACCACGCGTTGCCCCAATTCCGGCAGGATGAGACGGCTCTGCCAGGCCACATAGTTCTTGGCCCTGGCCATCCGCTCCTGGTCCTGCACTGTGTAGGTTGAGCTATGCACGCGATACGCACCACTGCATTTCGACTGCGAACCTCTGAAAACATCTTGGCATAGCTCGGCTGACACGCGCCTTGAATCGCTGTGACGTACGCGTTACGCGGCGCAACAATCTGTTTACACTCTTTTCACAGCGCAAGCGAAACTTGCGCTGCAAAATTTCTCGTCCTCCCGCGGGAGGTCACTCCAACAAATGATCAAATTTCCCACAAATCAGGTTAATCGCGCGCAAATCGGGCGTACTTGGGTGTCTGCATTGCGATGCGCGAGTGTTCTGCTGTGCTTTCTCGGCGTCTCTTTGCTCGGCGCCGACGCTTATCTGGTTCACAATTTGGTTTCCGATCTGCCCAACATGGCCGATCACATGGACCCGAACCTGGTGAATCCCTGGGGCAACGGCTTCAGCGGAACGAGCCCGTTCTGGATTGGCAATAACGGCACGGGAACGTCCACGCTTTACAACACCAGCGGCACCGCGATTCCTCTGGTCGTGTCCATACCACCGCCGGCCGGCGCGGCAGCCTCGGCCACCGGGGCCGTCACAGGGGTGCTGTTTAACAGCGCTTCGCCCTCCTTTAATGTGGCTTCGGGCAAGCCGGCGTCGTTCATTTTCTGCACCGAGGACGGGACCGTCTCCGGCTGGAATTCCAGCGTGGACAAGACCCACGCCATCATCATGGTCGACAATTCCAAGTCCGGCGCGGTATTCAAGGGCTGCGCCTTGGGAACGGTCGGCACGTCCGCGATGCTCTATGCCGCGAACTTCAACGCAGGCACGATAGATGTGTGGGACGGCAGTCTGAGTCCAGTGACCAGCACGGGGGCGTTCGCGAACCCGGCGATACCGGCGGGGTTCGCGCCATTTAACATCCAGAACATCGGCGGCACGTTGTACGTCACCTACGCCAAGCAGGACTCGGCCAAGCACGACGATGTCGCCGGCGTGGGCAATGGCTACGTCGCAACCTTCGATACCACCGGAAAACTTCTGACCAACCTGGTGTCGGCCGGGGTCCTCAATTCTCCTTGGGGTATGGCGATGGCTCCAGCCACCTTTGGAGATTTCTCCGGCGCGTTGCTGGTGGCCAATTTCGGCGACGGTTTGATTCACGCCTACAACGCCACCACGGGCGGCCTGATGGGCACGCTGACTGACCCCTCGGGCACCGCCATCGCGATTCCAGGCATGTGGTCCATCAACTTCGGCAATGGAGGCACCGGCGGAGACAAATCGACACTGTACTTCACTGCCGGCATCGCCGGACCCAACGGCGAGCCTGTGGAATCCCACGGCCTGTTCGGCAGCATCCAGCCTTCGCCAACGTTCACCACCGCAGGTATTTTGAACGGAGCAAGCTTCTCCAGCACGAGCGCGATTGCTCCCAACACTTGGGTCACCATCAAAGGTGGAGCGCTGTCTGAAACCACTCGCCCCTGGGCAACCGCCGACTTTAGCGGTACGGCGCTTCCAACAAAACTGGACAATGTCAGCGTGACCCTCAATGGCGAGGCGGCCTACGTTGCCTACATCAGCCCCAGCCAAATCAACTTCCTGGCTCCGGCCGATCTGGCGCCGGGCCCGGTCGAGGTTCAGGTCACCAATAACGGCCTGACCAGCGCGATGGTTTCTGCCACAGCTCAGAGTTCCGCGCCTGCACTCTTCACTATCGGCGCGACTAACTCGGCGGGAAATTCCTACATCGCGGCCACGCACGCCGACGGCTCGCTGGCCGGCCCCCCCAGTTTGATCACCGGAGCAACAACGACGCCATTCAATCCGGGCGATATAGCCATCCTGTACGGGAATGGCTTTGCAGGCACGGCTACGCCGGTTCCGAACGGCCAAGTTATTTCCACGGCCTTGCCGCTGGAGCAAAACCCGGTGGTCATGATCGGGGGCGTCCAGGCTGTGGTGCAATTCGCCGGGCTATCGGCCACGGGCGAGCTCCAATTCAACGTGGTTGTGCCGTCGACCCTGACCCTTAGCGGCACAGGTCCCGTGGATGTTCCTGTAGTCATCCAATCCGGCGGCGCACAGACCCAGAGCAACGCGGTGATCTCGGTCGCCGTTCCCACAACGTAGTCCGTTCGCCTGCCGATCGCCAGCCCGGCTCCGTGTCTTCTCCCGCGGGGCCGGGCGGCTGGAGCTTTAGGGAACGACAGTGGCTGGATAGGGACTCAGCCTGGGAGGACGAGCGTCCGGTTCGAGCAGCCACGCGGTGCGCGCCGGATAATACCGGCGCAACTTCTGGTCTTCCTCGGCGCCCAGATCGCGCGCCCACACCACGCGCGCGGCATCGATATCGGCGAGATTATGCACCCACTCCACGAACTGGTGTTGCGGCCCATAACGCACGAAGACCAGTTGCTGGCCGGGCAGCTTCGCGAGTTGGCGATTGATCGCGATTCTTCCATCGGGATCGCCGTGATTGATCGCGTCCCAAGTCTCGTATTGCGTCATGTCCGGGACGATGTCCGGATCGCCCCAGGCATGCAACCCGTACCAGAACAGGAAATGGCCAGCGCACAGCAGCAGAATGATCCGCGCTCCATCCGGGCCTACGAGCTGTCCGGCAATGCGGACCTGGCTCAGACGCTCCAGCCCGGCGATAC
Organism: Terriglobia bacterium; assembly: GCA_963768095.1. Classification (GTDB taxonomy): domain Bacteria; phylum Acidobacteriota; class Terriglobia; order Bryobacterales; family Bryobacteraceae; genus Palsa-89. Next base: position 1,542,559 of record CAVYGT010000002.1, read on the forward strand.
TCATGAGCACGAACAGGCAAGCGATGGCCGCGACGTAATGGCTGTAGAAGAACGGATAGAAATTCGTGCCCAGGGCGAAAAGCAACAACACCCCGAGCACCCAAGCAAATCGAAACTGCCTCGCTCTGGCCAGGAAAAACGGCACGGCCAGGTAGAGCGGGGCGAGAAGAAAGAAACGGTAGAAGCGCACGCGGCTCCAGAGGCGGTCCAAGTACGTCGCGAACGTATCGGTGCCCGCTCCATGCACCTCCGACTGCGCCTCGAAATCCAATTCCTGCTCGGGCGTGAGTTGGCGGTGCGCTATCGGGAGCGGCTGCACGGTGAAGGTGGTCGGAACGCCGTACTGTTCGCGGCTCAGCATGTACGGCATGGTGGTCCAACTCCCGGTGACGGCGCGATTCTGGAAAAGCACGAGTGCCAGAGCCGGCGTGACGGCCAGCGCCGCGATGGGCGCCAGTCTCGCCAGCCGCTTCAAGCTTGACCAGGCACGCACGGCCGGCAGGAAAAACAGCATTGCGCCGATTGCCAGGAAAACCGATTCGTACGGCCTGGAAAGTATCTGTACTCCCATCCCAAGGCCGAGCAAGGCTGCATCGCGGCGTCTTCCCGATTCGAGAACGCGAGGCAGCGCTCCGAACACCAGGCAGCCCGCCATGGCCGAGACCGCGCCGCCCCAGTAGCTGTTCATCCACTGGCTGAGCGGCCCGAATTCGATGACCGCGAGCAACCCTCCGGCCAGCGCCCAGCCCGGCGTCGTCCAGGCGCGCAGCATCCAGTAGCACAGCGCGCACAAAGCGCCTTCCGAGAGCGCAACTCCAGCCCACGGATGGCCGAAGATCATCCACCCGATCGCCAGCATGAGACCTTGTCCCAGCGGAAAAATAGAACTGTAGGCCGGCTGCTGTAAAACAAAGAACGTCTCGAAGAACTGGCTGTAGGGATGCGCCGGATTCGCGAGCCGGAAATGCCGCAGTGTATCGGCTAGCAACAAGTAGCTGAAATCGTCCGACACGCTGGCCGTTGGAATCGGGTAGCGCGCCACCAGCGCCAGCCGCAATGCAACCGGCAAAACCGCCAGCAACAACATGCTCCAACCCATCTTTTGCGCCAGCCGCTGACCGTACGGTTCGATGAAAGGGCGCGAAAGGATCAAAAGCAGTACCAGCAGCAACGCGACGGCAAGCTCGATGAAGTCGGAAGCGCCGAAACCGATTGGGTTGCGCAACGGCAGGAACGAGCGCAACAGATGAAAAATAAACATCGCTAATGCACCTGCTCGAACCGCAGCGTGGGCTGTTGCGTTTTCTCGCGTGGCGGATTCTTCGGCGGCTCGGGAGCCTTCTCAGGTTGTTCGGGAACGTACGGGCCCAATTTCGGCGGCCTTGCGTCTGGCTCCAGCAGCCAAACACTGCGATCCGGATAATAGCGCTGAAGCTTTTCATCCTCGGCGGCGCCGAGATCGCGCGCCCAAACCACCTTTGAAGCGTCGATATCCGCGCTGTTGTAGACCCACTCGTCCTGAAAGATGTGTTGCGGCCAGTAGCGAACAAACACCAACAGCTTGCCGGGCGATTGAGCCAGCTCGCGCGCCACTTGAATCCTGCGCTGCGGATTCAGGTGATTAATGTCGTCCCAGGTTTCGTAGCGCGCCAGCTCCGCGGACGACTCGCCATCCTCAAAAAGATGCACGCCATACCACAGCACAAAATGCGCGATGCACAGAAAAACAAGCAGCCGCCCGGCGTCGGCGCCAACCTGGTAGCCGCGAATCCTGACTTGGCCGAGCCGCTCCAGGCCCGTAACGCTGATCAGGATGAACAGACAGGTGAGCGCGGCAATGTAGTGAAACTGGAACGCAGGAAAAAAATTAACTCCCGAAGCGAACAGCAGCAGAGTCGCCGCGACCCAAAAATACGGGTACTCGCGAATCCGCAGAAAGAAAAACGGGAGCGCTACATACAGCGGGGCGAGAAAAAAGAAGCGCAGGAATCGCACGCGGTATTCCAGGCGCGTCAGATAGCTGGCCAGCGTCTCCGGGCCGCTGCGAAACGAAAGCTGCGCCTGATATTCGAGCGCTTGCTGCGGCGTCAATTCGCGATGCGGCACGGGGTCGGCCTGGAACGTGAGCGAGGCCGGCACACCGTATTGATACTGGCTGAGCATTTCCGGCAGAGTGGTCCAACTGTGCGTCACGCGCTCGTTCTGCAACAACGTTACTCCCGCGGCCACCGCGACCAGTGCGCACACCGCCAACGCCGGTCGCGCCAGCCGCCGCAGTTCCTCGCTCCGGCGCAACGTTGGCGCAAAATACAACGCCACGCTGGCGAAAAGAAATATCGATTCATACGGACGCGCGATCAGGTGCATGGCCAAGCCCAGGCCAAGCCACAATCCGTCCCGCACGCGCCCGCGCTCGCGCAGCCGGGGCAGCGCTCCAAAAGTCAGGCAGCCGGCCGCTGCCGCAAAGTGGCCGCCCCAGTAACTGTTGGTCCACTGATTCAGCGGCCCGAATTCCATTACCGCGAGTAAGCCGCCGAGCAGCGCCCACCCTGGCGTGGTCCATCCGCGCAACATCCAATAGCAGAGCGAGCAGAATGCCGCGACACCCAGCAGCACGCCGGCCCACGGCAGCCCGAAGATCGCGCGTCCCACGGCCATCGCCAAACCTTGACCGATCGGATAAATGGAGCTATACGTCGGCTCCTGTAGAACAAAGAACGTCTCGAAAAATTGATGCAGCGGATGCGCCGGATTCGCCAGGCGAAAGTGCCGCAAGGTATCGGCCACCAGCAAGTGCCCGAACTCGTCGTAAAGATCGGGCGTAGGAACCGGGTGGTGCGGCAACAGAGCCAGGCGCAGCGCCACCGGCAGCGCGGCCAGTAGCAAGATGCACCACGCCGTCCTCTGGGCCAGGCGCGAGCCATACGGCTCCAGCCACGGCCGCGAGATCAATGTCAGCGCCAGCAGCAGCGCGGCCAGACCCAGCTCGATGAAATCGCTCGCTCCGAAACCGACCGGATTGCGCAATGGCAAGAACGACCGGAAGAGCTCCAGCAAGACCATGAAGTCTTATTGTCGCCGCGATCCCCACTCGCTTGCGCGCCCGGCTGGTACGATAACGAAAGTCCATGGATTTGTTCCCGTCGAGCCCCGCAGAACTCGCGGCCCAGTTGGCCGAAGCCAGCGCGAAGCGTCAATCGATCACCCTGCGCGGCAACGGCACTAAGAACGGGATGGCCGGACCCATCGAGACTTCTGATGTCACCATTTCGACCAGCCGGCTCAACCGCGTGCTCGAATACGAGCCGCGCGACCTGACCGTGAGCGTCGAAGCCGGCATTTCCTGGAGCGAATTTACAAATCTTCTAGCCGAACACGGACAGATGGTCCCACTCGATCCACCCTTCGCCGACTCCGCCACGGTCGGCGGAATCGTCGCGGCCAACCTGAGCGGTCCACGGCGCCGCCTGTATGGCTCCGTGCGCGACATGGTGATCGGAATGACGTTCGCCACGCTCGAAGGCAAACTCATAAAAACCGGTGGCATGGTGGTGAAGAACGTGGCCGGCTTGGACATGGCCAAGCTCATGATTGGATCCTTCGGTACGCTCGCGGGAATTGCTGTCGTTAATTTCAAGCTGCAGCCGCGGCCCGCGGGAACCCGCACCTTCAAGCAGGAGTTCGTACGCGCCGCCGAAACCATCGCCGTGCGCGACAAAATTCTAAAGAGCCAGCTTCAGCCTGCCGCTGTGGACATCCTCAAGTCTCCGCAAGGCTACGATCTGCTGGTTCAAGCGGGCGCCAGTCCGGATGTTTTGGAACGCTACATGCGCGAGCTAAGCGCCTTCCGAGTCTTGGATGAAGAGCAGGAGTTCACGCTCTGGGATAACATTCGCGAGTTCACTCCCGACTTCCTCCGCGATCACCCCGATGGCGCGGTGGTGCGCGTGTCGTGCGCGCTCTCTGAAGTCGGCGAGCGTATTGGAATCGCTGCCTATACCCGCCATCGCTCGCGCCGGCTCCGGCATTTGCTACGGATATTTCCAAGAGCTTCGGCGTCTGCGCCTTCCCGCGCTGGGCAAAAGCGTGGTGGAGTTCTCTCCGCAAAGGTTTCGCGAAACGGCCGAGCTGTGGCCCGAGCCGGGTAGCGACTTTGGCATGATGAAAAAGGTAAAGGAAATGTTCGATGCCCAGGGCCTTCTGAACCGCCGCAGGCTATATGGCCGTATCTGATCTGGTCGCGCCCGACCGGCCCAAGCAATCGGATTTGGACACCTGCGTGCACTGCGGCCTCTGCCTGAACGCCTGCCCCACCTACCGTGAGCTGCGCGTGGAAATGGATTCGCCGCGCGGGCGGATCTATCAAATGGCGCAGGTCGCAAGCGGCGCGCCCATCAGCCCGTCTTACATCGAGCACATCGGACTTTGTCTGGCGTGCCGCGGCTGCGAGACAGCTTGTCCTTCCGGCGTGCGCTACGGGCGCTTGGTGGAAGCGGCGCGTGCGGAAATCGAGCCTCAAATTCAGCGGCCCTGGTATGCGCGCTGGCTGCGCGGCTTTTTCTTCCGCAAGCTGCTGCCTTCCCGCCTGAATCTCGGAATCGTTGGGACAGCGCTGTATCTTTATCAGGCCAGTGGTCTCAAATGGCTGGTGCGGGTGCTCGGTTTCCTGCCCGCCAAGCTCCGCGACATCGAAAGCTTGTCGCCGGAAATTGAGGCGCCGTTCTTTTTCCCTTATTACGGCAAGACGCTGGCCGCGGAAGGACCCGAACGTTACCGAGTCGCGTTTCTGGGCGGCTGCATGGCCAACATTTGCTTCGCGCGCTTGAACGAAGCTACGGTCCGGGTGCTGCGTAAGAACGGATGTGAGGTATCCATTCCTGAGGCGCAGACCTGCTGCGGAGCGCTGCATGTCCACGCCGGTCTGGCCGATGATGCGCGCAAGCTTGCGCGGCAAAACATCGATGCCCTCTTAGACGGCGGCTTCGACGCCATCATCACCAACGCCGCCGGCTGCGGCTCGACGCTGAAAGAATACGGCGAACTGCTCGAACACGATCCGGCCTACGCGGACAAGGCCCGGCGGTTCGCGCCCCAGGTCAAGGACGTCACCGAATTCCTGGCCTCGATCGAGCTCAACACCGAGATGGACGCGCAAGCCATGGTCGTCACCTATCAGGATTCCTGCCATCTCGCCCACGGCCAAAAAATCCGCAGCGCTCCGCGCAAGCTGCTCAATTCCATCCCTGGCCTGGAACTGCGCGAGATGCAGCTACCCGACATGTGCTGCGGCAGCGCTGGTATTTACAACGTTTTGCATACCAGCATGGCGCTGGCGCTGCTGAGAAAAAAGATGGAAGCCGTGAACGCAACCGGCGCGCAATACATTGTCACGGCCAATCCCGGCTGCATGCTGCAGCTGTCTGCCGGCACCCGGAAATTCGGCCAAGGGCAAAAAGTTGCGCATGTTGTGGAATTGCTCGATCGAGCCTACCGGGTCAAAGAGGACTCTAAACCCGCAGGACTCTAAACCTGCATCGTAAATACCGCCCCGCCGCTGGGCCCGTTGGCGGCCGTTACTTTTCCGCCGTTCTGCTCGACAATCGATTGCACCACGTACAACCCCAGCCCCGAGATGATCGATTTCGTCGACACGCGCTCTTGAAAAATCCGGGGAAGCAGCTCGGGAGCAATTCCCGGACCGTCGTCGCTCACCACGATCTCTAGGCCGCGCGCCTGGATGCGGATATTCTTGGCCCCGGCCTGCGCCGAGTTCAAAAACAGATTCACCAGCACCCGCTCCCATTGGGCCGGGTCGCCTTTGAGACGGAATTCGGGATCGATGTCGCGCGTCAATCCTAGCTTCGGGCGGCTGGCGGTTTCCAGATAGTCCTGGCAGAATTGCGCGGCATTTTCGATTACGGGAATCAGTTCGGTGGCCGAGCGATTGGTTTCGAGAATGCTGTGCGCGATCCTTTGCCCCTGGTCCACGCTGCGCTGCAGAGTTCGCGCCAGTTTCTCCCATTTTGGATCGTTGCCCAGCACGTCCGCGCTTTCAGCGATAGTCTGAAAAACGTTATTCAGATCGTGCACCAGACCTTCGAGCGATAGATCAGCGACCGGCATCGTAAGTTCACCCCGCGACTCGACGTAGTGTATCGAAAAATTCGGGGAAAGACACGCGGGCCGCCTCGGCGCCCTCCACCGTGCATGGCCCATCGGCAATCAAAGCCGCCACTGAAAATGCCATCGCGATTCGATGATCGCCGAATGAATCCAGCTCCGCGGCGTGAAAAGCCTGCCGGCCCGGCACTTCGAAGCCATCCTCACGGACTTCGATCTGGAGCCCCATGCGCCGGAAATTCTCCGCGACGGTGGCGATGCGATCGGTCTCCTTGACGCGCAGCTCAGATGCATCGCGCACGATCAGCCCTTCCTCGCTCGCCGCGCCCAGCACGGCCAGCACCGGAATCTCGTCGATCAGTGCCGCGGTTTGCGCCTTCTCCAGAACGCCGCCGCGAATGGGCGACTTTTGCACCAGCACGTCGCCGGTCAGCTCCCCACCCGAGGCGCGCACGTCCAAAACCTTGAGCTGCGCGCCCATCCCGGCGAGAAAATCGAGCAGAGCTGTGCGGGTCGGATTGAGTCCCACGTTGTAAACCGTCAAGGCCGACTCGCGCACGATCAGCGCCGCCACCAGGAAAAATGCCGCCGACGATAGATCGCCCGGCACGCGCAATTCGCAGCCGTGCAGGTGCGGCCGACCGGTCAGGGTAACCGAGCGGCCCCGTACGTCCACATCCGCGCCAAATTCCTGTAGCGCCAGCTCGGTATGATCGCGGGTTCGCACCGCTTCGTGCACCGTCGTTTTCCCCTCGGCATACAAACCCGCCAGCAAAACGCAGCTCTTCACTTGCGCGCTCGCTACCGGTAGAGTGTACTCGATCGCCTGCAGTTTCTGGCCGCGAATGGTGAGTGGCGGAAAGCGATTCTCGCGCGCCTCGATACACGCCCCCATTTGCGCCAGCGGTTTCATGATGCGATCCATGGGCCGCCGCGACAACGACTCGTCCCCGCCGATGCAAGTCACAAACGGCTGCGCGGCAAGAATTCCAGACAGCATCCGCATGGTGGAGCCCGAATTGCCCGCGTCCAACATGTCCGCGGCCTCGCGCAAACCATCCAGGCCGCGGCCGTGAATCTGAACGACGCCCTCGCGATTTTCTATTTCGATCCCCAGCCCGCGCATGCAACCGAGCGTCGATTGACAATCCGCGCCGCTCGAATAATTCTTGATGTTCGTGGTTCCTTCCGCTATCCCGGCCAGCATGCCATAGCGGTGAGAAATTGATTTGTCGCCCGGGAGTTCAATGGCGCCATGGATGGCGCTGGCAGGGCAGATTTGCTCGCGCATGGAAAGAGTTAGTGTAACTGAACGCGGCTAATCCGGAAACGCCGCGCGCAACGCGTTCACCGCCGCGCCCACCACGCCGATTTCGTCTCCTCCGGGAACAACTTCCAGAACATAACCCTGCAGCGGGCTCATTTTGACCATCTCATGCAGGTATTGGTTAAGCAGGTTCAGGTCGAGATGCCTGGCGTTGAAGCCACAGATGAAAAATTTTCCAGGCCCGGCCATGTGGATCGAACTCGCGGTTCCGGCGGCCAGAGCCCGGTGCCACAACTTCACGAAATCGGCGCAACGCGGATCGCCTTGCCGGGCGTTTTCAAAAATCTCGTCGGGCTCCAGATCCAGAAATCGCAGCCGCATGGCGCGGTTCCCCATCACGCCCTCCAGGTGCCCAGTTCCCCCACAGCCGCAGTAGCGCTCTCGCGGATCGAGCGAAACGACAATGTGGCCGCCCTCCCAAACGCCCTCTCGCCAGGGATAAACTCCGAATCCGATGCCATTGCCCAATGTCCAAACCCGGATTTGTTGATCCAGCAGGCCGCGCGTGGCTGCCAGGCCGGCCGCCATCACATCCGCGTCATTGAACACCGCCACCGGCGCCAGGATCCCAGCCTCTTCGAGCGCCTTCGAGATCAGATCCTGCATGTGAGCGCCCTTCAATTGGTGGAGATTGGGAGATTCCTCCACAACTCCACAGCGGATGATTCCCGGCAGCGCCACCCCCACGCCGCAGGCTTCGCGATGGGGATCGACAGCTTGAATCTCTCGCACCATGCAGGCGGCAATCTCAGCCGGAGGCATGCTCGCGAGCGAATCAGAGGCCGATTCTTCCTCGTACATCCCCAGCGGACCAACCAGGCGCTGGCCCTCCACCAGCCCAGTAGCAATATGCTCCGCCGTGGTGATCCCAATCGCTCGCCGCATTGCTCAAGCGCCCGGCGCGCCTTCGGCCCGCGCCTCTCCCAACCTGGTCAGCTTGTTGAGGCCGTTGAAGGCCGCGGCCTTGTAACATTCCGCCAGCGTCGGGTAGTTGAAAACGGTGTCCACGAAATACTCCATCGTGCCGCCCAAAATCATCACCGCTTGCCCGATGTGCAACAGCTCCGAAGCGCCTTCGCCGATGATGTGGACCCCCAAAAGCAGCTTGGTCTCGCGATGAAAGATCAACTTCAAACGTCCCGTCGTATCGCCGCGAATTTGGCCGCGCGCGATCTCGCGGTAGTACGCCACGCCGACTTCATAAGGAACATCCTCGTCGGTGAGCTGCTCTTCGGTTTTCCCTATGAATGAAATTTCCGGGATCGTAAAAATTCCGTAAGGATAACTAGCCGGATTGGAGTGTATATTTTTGCCGAATGCGTGCGCCGCCGCGATGCGGCCTTGCTCCATGGAAACCGACGCCAGGCTGGGGAAGCCGATCACGTCGCCCACCGCGAAGATGTTCGGCTGCGCCGTCCGGTATTCGGCATCCACCGGAATGCGGCCGCGCCCATCGGCCTGCAACCCGGCCGCTGCGAGATTCAGATCGTCCACGTTGCCCTGCCGTCCCACCGCGTATAGCAGCGCATCGCCCGAGACTTTTTTCTTGCTCACCAGGTTCGCCACCACGCCGCCGCCTGGTATTTCCTCCACGCTTTGCACTTCTTCATTGAGGCGCAGCGTCACGCGGTTATCCCTCAAATGGTAAGAGAGCGCTTCCACCATCTCGGCGTCGGCGAATTCCAGCAACCGAGGCCGCTTCTCTATCAGGATCACGCGCACACCCAGCGTCGCGTACATGCAGGTGTACTCCACGCCGATCACGCCGCCTCCCACCACCAGCAGCGTCCCTGGCACGTCCGCCATGTCGAGGACGTGATCGCTATCGATGATGTTGCGGCCGTTCAAAGGCACCTGCGTAGAGCAAGCCGGCCGCGTTCCGGTGGCCACCACAATCATCTCCGCCCCGTAGGTTTGCTCGCCGCGCGAACTCTGGACCTGCACCGTGTGAGGGTCCACGAACTTCGCCACACCGCTGAGAAGTTCGATGTTGTTGCGCGACAACTGCGCCTGAATGACGTCTACTTCGGTCTTGATCACATGCTGGACTCGCAGGGCCAGGTCCGCCATCGTGATCTTTTCCTTGACGCGATAGTTGACGCCATAGATGTTCTGGTAGTAATAGCCCGACAGATGCAGCACGGCTTCCCGGAAGGTCTTGCTGGGAATCGTGCCGGTGTTGACGCAGACGCCGCCCAGCACCTCCCGCCGCTCGATTACCGCCGCGCGCTTGCCCATCTTGGCGCCTTGAATGGCCGCACGCTGTCCTGCTGGGCCGGATCCGATCACAATCAGGTCATAACTTTGCACTTGAATCCAATTTAACGCACCAGGACGGCGGCACGCAGTTAAGAATGCGTTACGCCAGCCGCGGCAAAGGGCAAACTGTGTCAAATGTGCTACTAGAGCGCAAGTTTTACAGGCGGGCCTGCGTTTTGAAGTCCCAACAATATCACACAGTTACGTTTTGGAGCGTAACGTGCTATCGTAAACGCGAGAGGAGAACGTTGAGTATGACGCGTCATAGTTTTGTCTTCGTGGGGGCACTTGCCGCACTTTCTTTGGCCAGCGCGGGTTGTGCCACGAAGAAGCACGTCAGGGAAGCCATCGCACCGGTCCAGAACCAGGTTAACCAGACGCAGTCTCAGGTTACGTCCCTGCAGAAGCAGACCGACGATCAGAAGCAGGCGATTGGAGACCTGGACCGCCAGGTCGCGACTGCCGACGAGAAGGCCGTTGAGGCAGGCCGCAAAGCTCAGGAAGCCGCCGATGCCGCTGCCAAAGCCAACAGTGCCGCCGCCGACGCCGCTCAACGGGCCGATGGCGCAAACAATCTTGCGCAGCAGGCGCAGCAAAGCGCCTCCAGGGTGGATCAGAAACTGGATACGTCCCTTCAGAACTTGAATAACTACAAGCTGGTCGCCACCGAACAGGTCCACTTCGCCCTCAACCGGAGCAGCTTGACCAAGGACGATCAGGCCAAGCTGGATGATGCGGTTCAGAAAATCACTGGCATGAAGAACTACCTCGTGGAAGTTCAGGGATATGCCGATCGCACCGGCGACAAGACCTATAACCGTGAGCTCAGCCGCAAGCGGGCTGACAACGTCGTGCATTACCTGGCGGTGGAACACAACATCCCGCTGCGCGCGATTCGGGAGCTGGGTGTCGGCAGCGATTTTCCCGATGCTGACAACAAGACCAGCGCGGCGCGCAAGGAAAACCGGCGCGTGGACATCAAGATCTACACGCTGGACCTAAACGGGGGCGGCGCGACGGCCGAGAACTCGCCGTCCTCGGCTCAATAGCCGTCTTCGGCTCTATAGAGCCGACGGCCATCTAACGCAAACGCACGGGCGCGAGAGGATAGTGTTGCCTCTCGCGCCCGTGCGTTTTTGTTTTGTTACCGGTCTAGTGCAGACTGCTCGCCAGATTGCCTGCCAGCACCTCGGCGCGTTCCGCCAGCCGCCGGGCGCCCGGAAGATCGGAGGCGCGCGTGGCTTGTGCCTGCCGGACGAAGTTCCGCGCTTCATCCAAACTGGCCTGCTGCTGGTTAGTCAGTTGCCGATTCGCTATGGATTTCAGGCTTGCCTCCGCGCGTTGCAGGCTCTGGTCGATCGCAGCATTGTACTGGCGCTGCTGGTCCGCCGTTAGCACGATCCCGAGCTGTGGCGCGGGCGCTGCGGGCGACGCGGGCGGTGCGGTGGGCGCGGCCGGCGTCGTCGCTTGACGGCCCGGCCGGCGCGTTGGCCTGGCTGGAGCGGGCGGCGGCGCCGGCGGCGGATTCGGTATTACGCTCTCGGACCCGCTCGCCGGGGCTGCCGGTGCTAACGCCGGCGGCGGTGGGATTTCTTGTGGCGTGGGCTTGGCCGGAGCCGGTGCAGTCCCGGCCGGCGCCGAGGGCGCGGGAGCAGGCGGAGCCGCGGGAATCTGCACCTGCCTTTTGTGACACGATGACTCCGCCACGACCAACAGGGCAAGCAGAATTACGCTGCAAACCAGCCCGCTTCCGCCCCGGCAATTGGGCTCAAGAAACGCTGCTGGCCGAGTGGAACACTTCACTCCGGTAGTCTACCATTCCGGGAAAACGCAGCCGAAACGTGGTGCCCTTTCCCAACTCGCTCACGAAATCGATGGTCCCGCCGTGCAGTTGCACCACGCGAAACGTAGTCGCCAAGCCGATGCCGGATCCGCTTTGCTTGGTGGTGAAATACAGGTTGAAGATCCGGTCGCGAAGCTCGGGCGCGATCCCGCACCCGGAATCCCCGATCTCCAACTGGCAGTCGGTTCCGTCCCGCACCGTCCGCACCGTCAAGGTCCCGCCTTCCGGCATCGCTTCCAGGCCGTTGTTGATGACGTTCAGAATAGCTTGTTGCAGCAGATCGGCATCGCCGCTCGTCTCCAAATTCGCCTCGAGATTGCAATCGATGCGGACTTGCTTGGCGGCCGCCTGGGGACCCACCAGATCGATCACTTGGCTCACCAACTGGCTGAGTTCCAGCCGCTTGGCTTCCAGCTCGACCGGCCGGTTGAAACTCAGGAAGGTCTTCACTACGTTGTCCAGGCGCTTGATCTCGCGCGCGATTATCTCCACTTCGGGCTGCTCGCCGTCCAGTTTCCCCTTCAACAATTCCAGCTGCAGTGCCATGGCGTTCAGGGGGTTCTTAATCTCGTGCGCCACCCCACCCGTTAGACGGCTCAGCGCCGCAAGCCGCGATGTAAGATCGAGATGCCGTTCGAGCTGCCTCCGGCCCTCCGAGTCGCGGACTTCAATCAGGGTGCCGATGGGGTCTTCCCCCGGCCTCCGCTGAAGCACCTGCACGCTCACCAGCAACTTCTGGGGTGGAGCGCCGTCACGCACCAAGGTCACGCTTTGGCCTCGCACCGGCTGCCGGTTTTGAACCGCCGCACTGATGGCGCCGCCGAGCGCGCTCGAAAACGGGAAAAGCTCCTCCAGCGTGCGCCCGGCCATTTCCCCCTGTGTCCGGCCCAATAAACGCTCCGCTGGCGCGCCGGCCAGCAGAAGCCGGCCCGAATTGTCGAACAACAGAACCGCTTCCTCCAGCCTTTCCAGCAACTGCTCGACATTGCTGCGCAATTCCAACGCGTCTTGTTTGGCGCCGCGAAATTGCTCGCCCAGAACGCTCAGTTTCGACTGCACGGCCGCGAACTCGCGGGCTTCTCTTTGGCGGGCGGGCAGCAACTCTCCCGACTGTCCCGACAGGATCGAATCGATGGTCCGGCTCATGCGGCCCAGCGGATCCAGCACTAGATTCGGAACGACGAAACCTAGAAAAATCGCAATGAACAGCGATGCGCCGAAGGCCAGCGCCAGATTTTTCAGCGCGGGTTCGACATCGTGCCTCACGAAGTCCGACTTGACCGCCACCACGATCTGGAAAAACCTCTGATTGTACACGCCCAGCGTCCGGCTGGTGGTATAGTCTTCGCTCTGCGTCATCAAATCCCACAGGTTTCGAATCCACTGTTCGGACTGGACTTCTTTGAAAGTGCGAGTGGGCCGCAGCTTGCTTCCGGCCAGCCCGGGGTCCGACGCCGAAAGAACGATGCCCCGATCATCCGCAATCTGGATCGACGACACCAGCTTCTCGTTCGCCAGCATCCGGATCAGCATCCGGGAGACGTCCGGATCCGTGCGAACCGCAAGCGTCCAACGCTGCTTCAAATCTTCGATGGAGGCCGGAGTAGGCGCAGCCCCCAGCCGCGCGATCAGGTTGCCAAACACCTCGTCGGCCACTACATCGGCGCGGTCAAAAGCGGATCGGAACGACAGGTGCGTGAAATCGTACAGGTACAGCGTCGACATGGCGATCACAACCAGGGTGACCAGCGCCACAATCGCGATTCGAAGCCGCGCTTTGAGAGACATCTCGGGTTATTCCCCGGCGCCCGCCTCCGCTTCCGCGGCCCCATATTCCTTGAGCTTGTTGAATAGCGTTTTGAGGCTGATCCCCAGGATCTCCGCGGCGCGTGTCTTGTTGTTCCGGGTGTGCTGCAGCGTCATTTGAATGAGGGCCTTTTCGGCGTCGCCCACCGTGGTGCCCACCGGCAAACGCACCGCATCCGGCTCGGCCACCTGCTGCGGAGCGCGAGATCCAGGCGGAACACCGAAATCGCGCGGAAGATGGTGCGAAGTGATGGTGCCTTCTCCGGCCAGAATCACGGCGCGCTCCAGCACATTGCGCAGCTCGCGCACGTTGCCCGGCCAGGAATATCGTTTGAATTGCTCAGCCACGTCCGGATGCACGTCCACGACTCGCGTCTCATGCTTTTGATTCAGGTTCTGGAGGAGGGCTTCGGTCAGCATCGGAACATCGCCAGTGCGCTGCCGCAGCGGAGGCAGCACTATTTGAAATACGTTGATGCGGTAATACAGATCCTCGCGCAGCTCGCCTTTCCGCAAAGCTTCCTCCACCACCTTGTTGGTGGATGCAATGACGCGCACGTCCACGGCGATCTCGGTCTTTCCGCCTAAACGCCGCACGCAGGAATCTTCCAGGACGCGCAGCAATTTGGCCTGCGTGCCGACCGGCATTTCGCCCAGCTCGTCCAGCAACAAGGTACCGTGCTGGGCCAGCTCGAAACAGCCCGCCCGCCGCTCCAACGCGCCCGTGAAGGCTCCTTTTTCGTGCCCGAACAGCTCGCTCTCCATCAACGTCTCGGGCAGCGCCGCGCAGTTGATGGCCACGAACGGTCCTTCGCGGCGCGGGCTCAACTGGTGAATCGCGCGCGCCACCAGCTCCTTGCCCGTCCCGCTTTCGCCGGTCACCAGAACCGCCGCCTTGGAAGGAGCCACTTGCTGGATGAGCGAAAACACTTGCTGCATGGGCGCGCAACCGCCCACCAGGTCCACCAGCACGCCCTGATAAGCCAGCCTGCGCTCCAGGCGCTCGGCCTTCTCCACCAGGCGGCTTTGTTCGGCGGCCCGCTCCAGCAGCACTTTCAACTGGCTCGGCTGCACCGGCTTTTCTAAAAACCAAAAGGCATGCAGGTCCAGAACAGTTTGGATTGCGGTCTCGATGTTTCCGAAAGCCGTCAGGACAATGGCCGGCGGAAGCGTGCCCTGCGTTCCCAAGCGTTTCAGGAGTTCAAACCCGTCCACGCGGGGCATCATGAGATCGGTGATTAGTACGTTCGCCGGATTCTCGCTCATCTTGTCCAACGCTTCTTGGCCATCGGCGGCTGTCTCCACCGCCATGCCCCAAGCTTGGATCATCTTCGCCAGGCCGGCTCGCTGGTTCTCTTCGTCGTCCGCGACCAGAACGCGGACTTGAGGGGGATTTTCTACTTTGCCCATTCTACTTTAATTGTAGCTAGCCTCACAGAAGAAGCCGTGCCGGTGGGGCGATGGCTATCGCGAAATTCTCAGGCCGTCTGGGGCAGGGGCTTGGTCTTAGCGTCCAGGGTCACGCCGTTCGCGCGTAAAGCTTCCAGGATCTCGGGCAGCGCCGCCTGCGCGGCCTGCTCGCCCGCCTCGATCAACTTCTTCGCGTTGGGGAAAGAATCCCAAGCCATGTTGGCCACCGCTGGAGCGATCACCACATTGGAATGACGCCGCCAACTGTGCTCGGTGCGCGCGCTCATCACCTGAAAACAGCGGCTCACCACCGAGAACATGCTGCCGTAATCTTCGATGCCGTCATTGTTCGGAATCGCCACCGAAATTACATAGTTCGCGCCAATCTGCGGCAACACCTCGGCGGGCACTTCCATCGAAACGAACCCATCCACCAGTAGCCGCCCGTCATGCCGCAGCGGAAGAAACAATCCCGGATAAGCGCAGCTGGCGCGGATCGGAAACACCACGTCGCCCTTGCCATGAAACGTGACCGGCCTGCCGCGCACCAGGTCCGTGGCAACAATCGCCAAGGGGACCTTCATGTCTTCGAAGCGATTCACTTTGAGCAGCCGTGTCAGGAAAGTAATCATCCGGTCGTTGTCGGCCAGACCTTTCAAATTCAGCGTCCACTTTGCCACGTCGCGAAACTTCATCGAGAGCGCGACCTTCTCGATGTCGTCGGCCGTGGCTCCGCTGGCCGCGGCGGCCGCGACAATCGCGCCGGAGCTGACGCCCGCAATCGCGCTGATGGGAATTCTACTGCGCTCCAGAACCCGCAATACACCAATATGCGCGATACCTCGCGCAAAGCCGCCGCCAAACGCAAGACCAATTCGCAGGCCCGAACCGCGCCCCAGCCCCGATCTTAGCCACTGTCCTGTCTTGCGCCACCAGCGAGGCGCCGGCTTCATGACGCCATCCATCGCGGCGCCTCCCCGCAGTCACGTATTATGTTTAATATACGTGGCATCACAATTCTATCGTCTCAAATCGGCTCCAGATTCACTTGTTTTGCTCACTGGCCCATTCGTAATATATATTACAGCATCGGCCAGAACACGCTCATTGTTGCCAACTTCTCCCAGCGCGGGAAAAAGACTGTGAGCAAGAAACCAGAGCATGCGCCCTCCCGAACTGCAGACGCCCCACCGCCCTTTCTCCGTACCTGGAAGAACGTCTATATTTTCGTCGTGGTCTACCTGGCCTGCCTGATCGTGGGCTTCTACTTTTTCGCGCGGGCTTTTGCCCCATGAGGCCGCTGGACTGGGCCGTGATGTTCACGTGGCTGGCGTTCATCGTCAGTTACGGTCTGTATCGCGGACGCGGCAGCAGCACCGTAAACAAGTTCCTCCTGGCCGGCAAATCGATGCCGTGGTATGCCATGGGGCTGTCCATCATGGCGACGCAGGCCAGCGCGATCACGTTCATCTCCACCACCGGCCAAGCCTACGTAGATGGGATGCGTTTTGTGCAGTTTTATTTCGGGCTGCCGCTGGCGATGCTGATTCTGTCGGCCACCGCCGTTCCCATCTTTCACCGCTCCGGCGTTTACACCGCTTACGAATACCTGGAGCGGCGCTTCGACGCCAAAACGCGCGCGCTGGTCAGTGGAATTTTTCTGATACAACGCGGTCTGGCGGCCGGGCTCTCGCTGTACGCACCGGCGGTGGTGCTTTCGATCGTGCTGGGATGGTCGGACCGGCTGACGGCCGTGCTGATGGGCGTCCTGATCGTCACCTACACCGCTTACGGCGGCATCAAAGCCGTCACTTGGGCCGACGTTCCGCAGATGATGTTGATTTTCGCCGGCCTGTGGATCTCCCTGTTCATGGCCCTGCACCTGCTTCCGGCCGGTGTTTCGTTTCACGACGCCGTTTCGCTGGCCGGAGCCGCGGGCAGACTCAACGCGGTGACGTTGCACTTCGATTGGAACGACCGCTATAACCTCTGGAGCGGCCTGCTGGGAGGAATGTTCCTGGCGCTGGCTTATTTCGGCTGCGATCAGTCGCAGGTGCAGCGCTATCTCAGCGGAAAATCCATCGAACAAAGCCGCCTGAGCCTGATTTTCAACGCCATGGCCAAAGTCCCGATGCAGTTCTTTATCCTGTTCATCGGCGCCATGGTCTTCGTGTTCTTCATCTTCATGCGCCCGCCGGTGCTGTTCCAGCCGGTTGAGCTGGCGAACCTGCACGGCGATTCGCGCCTGCCAGCCATCGAGCAGCAGCTATGAAGCAGCGTTCGCCCGGCGCAAGGCGGCCGCGGAAGACTACGTGCGCTCCAGGGACGGCGCCGATCCTACCACCCGTCTGGCCATTCTGAACCGGTTTCAGAGCGCCGAACACGACTTGAATGCAGCGCACGCCGCGGGCGAGCAACTGGTCGGCAAAGATTTCGACGATACCAACTACATCTTCCTGTCGTTCGTCACGAACTATCTGCCCGCGGGTTTGGTTGGGCTGCTGATCGCTGTCATCTTTTCAGCCGCCATGTCTTCGACCTCGGGCGAGATCAACGCTCTCGCCACCGTGACTGTAATCGACATCTACCGGCGGCATATCAACCGCTCGGCTCCCGATCATCATTACTTGATGGCGTCGCGCGTGGCCACGGTCTTCTGGGGGATCGTCGCCGTGGGCTTCGCGCAGTACGGCAGAAATTTTGGCGCGTTGATTCAGGCGGTGAACATCATAGGATCGCTGTTTTATGGCGGACTGCTGGGGGTTTTCGTCCTGGCGTTTTTCTTCAAATCGGTCGGACCGAATGGCGCGTTCTTTGGCGTGCTGGCGGGAGAAGCAGCTATTTTCGCCGCCAATTTTTTCACGAAAATCTCGTTCTTGTGGTTCAACGTGATCGGCTGCGTGGTGGTGGTTGCGGTGGGCCTTGCGGTCTCGCGGGCCTTTGATCCTCGCAAGCGGCATGCCAAGCACGCCGGCTGAATGCGCTCACAAAAGCGCGGTGTCGATCCGGGTTTCCACGGTGCGGGCGCTCGCCGCGGCCATCGAGCCATTGCCGTGGCGCAAGTAAGCCAGCAGCGCGTCCTCGGAACCCTCAAAGAAGCTGTCCACCAGATCTCGCACTGCCAGCCGCCGCAAACCATCCTGCCTCAATACCGGCGCGTACAGAAACGATCGCCC
This sequence comes from Terriglobia bacterium, assembly GCA_963768095.1. Classification (GTDB taxonomy): domain Bacteria; phylum Acidobacteriota; class Terriglobia; order Bryobacterales; family Bryobacteraceae; genus Palsa-89. The sequence continues at coordinate 1,560,500 of CAVYGT010000002.1, forward strand.
GACTTTGCGGCGCGCCACCCCGCCTTTGCGCGCCAGGCGGTCCAGCACCGTCATAACGGTCGTATAGGCCAGATTGCGATTGGCAGTCAAGCCCTGCCGCACGTCTTTGACGCTGCCCTCGCCCAGCTTCCAAAGCACCTTGAGGCACTCCAGCTCGAGCGGAGGCGGCATCTCACTGGCTCCCTTCCGGCGCACTCACGAATCCTTCCGCCAGGCTTGGCGCAATTTCTCGGCGAACGCGGAGTCTGGTCCAGCGGGCGCTACGTTCCGGCGCTCGGTAAAGACTGGCGCGGGCTGCAGGATGGCGCTTGGCACTGGGTCAGAAGCAGCCGCCTGTGGCTCACACGGCGCCGGCAGAGGCGGGACTTCCGGGGCGGCCGCGGCTTCCAGTTCCTGGTCTGCCGCTTCCTCGTCCAGATATTTGGACGTCTTCAAAGCCGCGCGATCGAGCGAATTGCTGTAGCTGGTCCAAACGCCTTCCACGTGCCGGTCGCTCGCCAACAGTTTGTGCATGCATTCCATCTTCGAATCCAGATTGTCGAGCTGATGCAACAACAACGCTTCGGGAAAAAGCGGGACCTTGGGGGAGCCGAATTCCAATTCGCCGTGGTGGCTTACGATCAGGTGCTCCAGCAGAACGCGGAGCTTGGGCGGAAAATCTGGAAAGCGTTGCAGCTTCTCGTGCAAGAGCCGCAGGCCGATCACGATGTGGCCGAGCAATTGTCCTTCGGCCGTGTAGCCAAAGCTGCGGTCGTAGCTCAACTCGGCCACCTTGCCGACGTCGTGCAGAATCGCACCCGCCAGAAGCAGATCCAAATCAATATAGCCGTAATGCGCCGCCGTCATGCGGCACAAATGGCACACCGAAAGCACATGCTCGATCAGGCCGCCCAGCCAGGCGTGGTGGACATGCTTGGCGGCGGGCGCCGTGCGGTACATGCGCGCCAGCGGCTCGTCATCCAGGAAAGCATCCAGCAAAGCGCGCAGATGCACGTTGCCCATTTCCGCCACGATCCCGCGCAATTGGGCGAACATCTCCATCGGCGCGCGCTCGGAGACCGGGAAATAATCGCCGAAATCGATGTCTGAATCCAGCACGCGCGCCATCTTGTGGATGGTAAGCTGCGGCCGGTTCTGAAAAATCTGCAACAGTCCCTTGACCTTGACGAAATCGTCGCGCTCGAAGGTGTCCATCACTTCGGCGACGTTGTCCCACATCTTGGCGTCCACCTCGCCGGTCCGGTCGCCCAACAACAGCGAGAGATAGGGTTCCCCCGATTTTTTCTGGCGCACGTCCTTGATATGAACCAGGAAGGTTGTGGTCACCACCTGATTCGGCTTCAGCTCGCGGACGTAGGGAGACTTCATGAATTACTTGGAGCTGCTGCTGACCACGCCTGTGCTGGTTCCGGGCACCGGAACCATCCAAAGCAGGCGCTTGCGATGGGCCACGTTGGCGACTTCGGTCTTGCTGATGGTCTCGGGCTTGAGCTGCGCCGGGTCTACCCAGGCCGTATCTTTCCCGCTAGCCGATCCGGTATCGATGTAATCGGCTTTGATCTCCAGAAAGGCGTCCTGGCGAAGCTTGGTTAGAAATTCGCGCAGGGCCGGATCCATGCGCGGCCGCATTAGCCGGTCCGTCACCTCGTTCTCGACTTCGGATAACTCCGCTTGTCCGGCCTTTTGATGTTCCTCCACGCGCAGAATCAGGAACCCGTTGGGTCTTTTGATCGGATCCGTGATGTATCCCTTGGGTTGATTCCAGACCAGATCCTCGAGGTCCTTGGCCAGGTCGCCTTTTTTGTAGGGTGGAAGCGCGCCCATATCCTTGGCGGTGGACGGATCATCCGAATTGTCGCGCGCCATTTCCGCGAACCGCTCGCCTCGGCGGGCGCGCGACACCAGATCCTTAGCCTTTTTGTCGGCCGCGGCTATCCCGGCCTCGTCCTTGCCATCCGTTGAAATCAGAATCTGGCGCAAGTACAGGCGTTCCTCGCGCACGAACTCGGACTTGTGTTCGTTGTAGTACTTCTCCACATCTTCGTGCTTGACTGGGATCTTATCGCTCACTTCTTGCCGGATCACGCGCTGGGTGAGCATGCCTTTTTTCATCTCGTCCTTGAAATCTTCAAAGGACGTGCCATTCGTCTGTTCCTTGATGTACTCGTGGAATTTGTCGGGATCGGCGATGCCGGAATCCTGTTGGATCTTGGCCAGCTGCTTGGTGACGTCGCTGTCCACGTTAATGTCCAGATCCTTGGCTTTCTGTACCAGCAGCAACTGGTCGATCTTGTCGCGCAGCACGTTCTTTTCGCGTTCGGCCAGGGCTTGTTCCAGGGCCGAGCCGGCCAGCCCGCTCTCGCGAAGTTCGGTGATGAGCTGCTGGCGGGCGCGGGCCAGATCGGTTCTGGTGACGATGTCGCCGTTGCATTTGGCGACAATCTCCTCCACCGTGCCAATCTCGGCCGCAAACAACGATCCGGAGACAAGGAGCGCCATGGGTAAGAGCAATTGCATATCCCTATTATCTTACGATCGCGCGTCCGCGGAGGGGCCGCGCGGCCGCACAGCCGCCCGCCGCTATCGCACCTCTGAGGCATTCCAGGATGGGGTTGCGTACCCATATACGGGGGGTGAAATGTCCGCTATTGCATCAATCCAACGATCGTTGTGGATCTTTGCGGCCTGCGCTGGATGGGCTCAAGCCGCTACCGGACATATTCCCATCGATCTCTCCGTGGTTGCCAGCCAACCGTGGAGTATTTTTACGGGAGGCAGCACCATACCAACCGGCCCCCAACAGTACAACGGCATACCGTTTAATATTCCTTCCGGCAAGAACAACGCCTGGATCGGGTTTGGAAGCACGTCTCACCAGGTGACCTCGGTAACCATCCGTCCCAACGTTCTCGGCGCCACTACCGTGTACACGCTGATGGATTCCGTATGGGGACAGATGGGACCAGTTTCGTACGTCTCGATCACCTTCAATGGGAGCAACGGCGCTACGTTCACTAAGAATCTGGTCGGCGGGGTCGACATCCGCGATTTCAACGGCCCAAGTGGGTATACCGACTCGATCACCCCGCCCACGATGAACGCCTGGACCGGTCCGGTCTATGATGGAATGCACTTTCATCGGCTGGATGAGCAGACGTTCGGATTGCCGGCAGCGTTCGCCGGACAGACGCTCACCAGCATCGTCGTGACGGATACAGGTGCATCCGGCTTTCAGCGCGCGATCCTGGCGGCCTTGACAGTGGATGGTGTTAGTTCACCCGGTGGCCTCACTATCACCGGCGGCAACGAGCAGACTGGGGCTGGAGGAACGGCGCTCCCCGCGAACCTGGCCGTGACGGTGACCGGAAGCAGTGGTCTGAAAATACCGGGCGTTAAGGTCGATTTCGCCGTCACCTCGGGATCAGCGACGCTGAGCGCACCCAGCGCGCTTTCGGACAGTAGCGGAAGCGCGAGCGTCGGTGTCACACTCGGGCCGGCCGCCGGCAGCGTCGTAGTGACAGCATCCATCGATGGAAGTTCGCTGCCTGGCGTTCAGTTCACGCTTACCGCCCTGAATCCCAGTTGTCCGATCGGTCCTCCCAGCATTACTTCCGTCAAATCAGCCACCGATTTTGGCGGGCTGGCAACGTTCGCGCCCGGATCGTGGTTGGAGATCAAAGGCACCAACCTGACCGTAGATTCCGTTGGACGCCAGTGGGCCAGTTCCGATTTTCAAGGGCTGAACGCACCGGTGAGCTTGGACGGCTCCAGCGTTTCCATTGACGGCCACGCCGCTTTCGTCAGCTATATCAGCGCCGGGCAGATCAATGCCCAGGCGCCGTCGGATTCCGCCACCGGCCCCGTCGGGGTCACAGTGACCACTTGCGCCGGAACCAGTAGCGCGTACATGGCGCAGGAAGCGGCGCTGGCCCCTGGGATGCTTGCGCCAGCGAGTTTCAATATCAAAGGCACACAGTACCTGGCGGCCACCTTCACCGACGGCGCCACCTATGTGGGCAATGCCGGCCTGATTGCCGGTGCAGCCTTCCGTCCGGCCAAACCCGGCGACACCATCATCGGCTATGGCGTTGGATTTGGACCTGTGACACCGGCTACGGCGCCCGGGATCGTGGTGTCTCAAGCCAACAGTCTGGCCAACCTGAGCATCAGTTTCGGAGCTACCTCGGCGACTACCAGCTACGCGGGCCTGGCGCCCAACTTCGTCGGGCTTTACGAATTTTACATCGTTGTTCCGAACCTCGCCGACGGCGACTATCCGATCACTTTCAATGTGGGCGGCACAGCGGTATCGCAGACGCTTTACTTGACCGTCCACCAATAACGGTTTTGAGAAACGGCGCCCCGGCGTCACGGAGTAGTCATGAAGCTGTGGTAGCGTAGTGAAAGTTCACTACTGCGAACGGGAGATCCAAAATGACCACTCAGGAAGTCGCGGCTACACTTGTCCAGCTTTGCTCTCAAGGAAAATTCGAGGAAGCCGCCGAAAAACTTTACTCGCCCGATATCGTCAGCATGGAGCCCGGCGCCCCTCCCGGACAATCGCGCGAGGCGAAAGGCATCGCGGCTGTCAAGGCCAAAGGCGAATGGTGGGCGGCCAATCACGACGTCCATTCCTCCATCGTCGAAGGCCCGCTGGTAGCCGGTTCGCAGTTCGCTGTGACCTTCAAATTGGACGTCACCTTCAAACCTCAAAACCGGCGATTCACGATGGAGGAGGTCGCCCTCTACAAAGTCGCGGACGGCAAGATCGTTTACGAAGAGTTCTTCTACGCCATGTAGGCGCCGCCAGGCGAGCGCCGCTTCCGGGCAGTGGTATAACATAACGTGAAGGTAAAATTGTCTGGGAGGCAAACTCAATGAGCGGACGTACTGTCGCAATGGCAAGCGTATTGGCACTCGCGTTGATCGCGGCGACCAAGCCGGTGACCGTGCAGTTGAAGGACGCGAAAGGACAAGACGTGGGAACGGCGGTGTTAAGTGAAAAGGGCGGCGGCGTCCAAATCAAAGTGAACTTCAAGAACCTTTCGCCTGGTGAGCACGCGCTGCATATCCATTCGGTGGCCAAGTGCGAGGGTCCGGCGTTCACCTCGGCGGGCGGCCACTTCAATCCCGGAGGCAAGCATCACGGATTGCAGAATCCGGAGGGCCCGCACGCCGGTGACATGCCGAACTTCACGGTCAAAGCCAACGGCACGGCCAAGACTACCATTGCCGATCCACGCGTGACATTGGGCGACGGCGCCAATTCCGTTTTCGCCAATGGCGGGACAGCGTTGGTGATCCACGCCAAAGCCGACGATATGAAGAGCGATCCGGCGGGCAACGCGGGCGACCGCATCGCCTGCGGCGTAATCACGAAGTAGACGGTGGGCGCTAGCGCGTGCCCGTTCTGGTCCCCGGGTTCAGAATGATCTTCTGTACGCGCCAGTTGTTCATGTCCGCGACGTAGAGCGTGTTCTCGGACGGACAAGCCAAGCCGTGCGTCCAGCTGAACTGGCCCAGGTCATGCCCGGACTCGCCGAACATGCCGACGATCTTGCCGTCCAGCGTGAGCTTGTAAATGCGGCCGGGCTCTGAATCCGAAGTGAACAGATATTGAGTGGGTCCCTGCGTGATGCAGATGGTCCAGGGCTGTGTTTCGTCCGGAGGATTCGGGGTCAGGTTGCCTAAAACGGGATGCCGCATCTTGTCGTAAGGCACGTTGAGGAAGATGAACCTCTGGAAGTTGCCGTCGCGATCGAACACCTGGATGCGGCGGTTCTGCCGGTCCGCGACGTAGACGTTGTTCTGCCGGTCAATGCCGATGTTGTGCGGGATATTGAACTGGCCTGGATTCTGATCGGCATGCTCGCCGCTGCGCCCGCGAGATCCCCAGGACTTGATCCAGTTGCCGTGCTTGTCGTACTTGGCCACGCGCGAATTGATGTAGCCGTCGCTGATGTAAATGTTATCGTCGCTGTCGAAGGCAATGTCCGTGGGCGCGCGGAACATGCCATCCACGTGCTGCGGCGCGGGCTGATCCTGGCCGCCCGGCCTTAGGCCGTTGCCGCGATAATAGTTCGGTTCGTCGGGGCCCTCCGGCCTGCGCCCGAGATTCAACGTGACGTATCCGGCCGGGTTGAAGCGGATCACCGCGTGCGTGCCTTTGTCGACGATCCACAGGTTGTCGTACTTGTCGTAGCGCGCGCTGTGCGCGTAGCCCAGGCCGTAGACGTTGTGGCCGACTTCGCGCAGAAACTTGCCGTTCTCGTCAAACTCCAGCAGTTGCGTGGAGGCGTTGCCGTACAGCGGCCCCGAGCTGCTGCTGCCGGGATGATTCACCACCAGAACATGCCCCTTGGAGTTAACGGCGACTGAAAGCACCTCGCCGAGATTCATGTCGGGCGAATACTTCAGCGGTTGCGGAACGGACTCGAACGAAAGCTTCGGCACGGACGGCTGCGCAAACAGCGAGGCGGCCAGCAACGTGAACATCAGGACGCGCATGGTTGTAAACATGTCAGCCAGCGTATGTCCAGTTCGGGGGCAAAGTCAAGGTTCAGGCGCGCTGGGTATTGATGAGTGGTCGCAGTTGGGGTTGCCCTGTTGGTGTCGGGCCTGATCCCATTGGCCGGGTCGGGGCGATTCGGCGAGTGGGACAGATCGGGTTCGGACACAATTCTGGCACAGTAGAAGAAGGGGCGCCACCCAGCCTGCGGTGTTCTCACGCCCACCCTCTGCGGCATGTAGTCCTACTCGCCATTCGAGAGTCTCTCAAACACCTCTGTATGTGCCCGACGCGCACCGGCGTCCGTGAACACGTTGATCCTATAGGGGGCAAAAGCCGGCCCGCTCATTTGCATGTACGAATCCCGATTATGCGCGATCCAATGGTTCAGAGAAAGTTTTCTTCCGGTTTGTTGCTCTCGCTGAAGGAACGCTGTGATGCAGTCGGCTGCCGACGCGTACAGGTAAACCGTGGACATTCCGGCATTGGCAGCGGCTCGAATGTGGTCGAGATCCAGTATGAGATTGCCCGGAAAAGTGAGCGCGGTACCTGTTTTGTTTGCCTGGAGCCGCCGCTGCACAGCCTTGCTCAACCCATCCGCGATCCTCTTTCCATAGAAGTCATCCCACTCCAGGCGGAGGCTATTCAGATCGATTCCATCGCCGTCGGGATATCGATCGATTTCAAGGTGAAGCCAGTCCCGTTCACCAGCTAACCATTGACCAAAGCTGCTCTTCCCCGACCCACTCGGCCCGAGGACCAGCCAGATAGGCCTCTGCTCGACGGCGCTACTCATTGCAGACGAACTCCGACGTTACTCGTTCTTCTTGGGTTTCCATTCGCGCGCGAGCTTTTGCGCTTCGGCAACCTGCGCCGGTGTCATTCTCCGCTCGACCGCGTCCCGCAGTGTCAGGATTTGCTTGCTTCCATGAACAGCGGCCAGGTTAAGCCAAAGGTGGGCCTGCACGTAGTCTTGCGGCACGCCCATCCTACCTGAGAAATATATCGCCCCCAAGGCGCCTTGCGCCTGCCAGTTTCCCTGCTCAGCGGCCAGTCGGTAATATCTGACGCCTTCGCTATAATCCTTCGGCACGCCTTGGCCGCGAACCAGTGCCGCGCCCAGAGCGAACTGTGCTTCGGGGACTCCAGCGTCCGCTGCTAATCGATACCACTTAGCCGCTTCCGCATAGTCAAGGTCAACGCCCCTCCCGGATTGATATAGATCTCCAAGAAGCCACTGCGCAAGGTGAACTGAAATATTTGATCTCGCCCATTCGCCCGTCTGGCTTGCTGCCGCCTGAAACAGCTTTGCGGCCTCGGCGTATAGCCGAGGTACGCCGTCGCCATCTAAGTACTTAACTCCAAGAGCGACCTGAGCTGTTGCCACATTGTTCTTGGCGCCGAAGGTTAGCCACTTCAGTTCTTCGGTCGCATCTTTCGGTTGACTCTCTTTCGGGTTGTAGGCACCCTCGGCCAAGAAAAAGCCGTCCAAACAACCCTGTTTTGCAGAAAGGGCCCCAAGCCTCACCGCCTCATAACGATCGACCTGAACGCCAGTCCCGCGGTAATACATATCACCTAGATAGAAAGAAGCATCGCCATTTCCGTGGTCCGAGGCAAAGTGAAGCCACTTTAGAGCCGCGGCTGTGTTCGTTGCAACGCCATGCCCCTCTGCGTAGAGCTTTCCGACAGAATACTCCGCGATCGGACTAGCGTTCTGGTGTTCAGCCGCCCGCGTATACCAGCGAAATGCCTCGCCGTAGTTCTGCCGCACTCCTTGTCCGTCTTCGTACATCCGGGCCAGGAGCACTTGAGCCTCAGAATTGCCCTGCTGAGCGGCAGTCGTGAAGGCCGATCAGCGCGGTTCGATAATCGCTCTTGCCGTAGGCCGCCTTGGCTGCAGCGAGGTCGACCGGATTCGGTGTCCTGTTGCAGCTGAGCTGCGCCACGATGACCGCGGACGCAGTCAATATCAGCACGCAGTGACGTACTCGGGTGCCCTCGGCAGGTCCGTTCATTGCTTTGAGCAATCAGGATGCCGCAATGCAACCTGGGCAGCCTTTCGGGAGCAGGCACTCACCCCGGCCCGTGAGGTTGACAGCGGTTGTCAAATGTGACAACATTCAATTGCCATGGCCGAGACGCGAAAAACCCGGCCGGTTTCATGGATCAAGGCGGCACTCAAGGACTTTCAGGAGTTTCCCGAGGGGGCCAAAGGCATACTCTTAGCTGCACTCACGATCGCCGCGGAAGGCGGAAAGGCGGACATTGCCAAACCACTTCACGGCCTCAGTTCAGGTGTGCTGGAAGTCGCCTCGGCGTTTCGGGGCGACGCGTTTCGCGTCGTTTACGCTGTCCAACTCGCGGACGAAATCTGGGTGATCCATGCATTCCAGAAGAAATTGAAGCAGGGCATCAAGACGCCGAAACACGAGATCGACCTCGTGAAGGATCGGCTGAAAAGACTGAAGGAGGCACTCCGATGAAAGGTGGAAAACTGGAACTGGTTCACGGCAGAGGAAACGTCTTCCGCGACCTCGGCCGTGAGAACGCAGACCTCGAACAACTGAAGGCACTCCTGGCGGCTGAGGTCATCAAGGCGCTCGATCGCGAGGAATTGACCGTTCGTGCAGCTCAGGCCCGAACCGGCTTCGCCGCAGCCGATTTCTCCCGCATCCGAAACGCGGACCTTGGCAGGTTCACGGCCGATCGCCTGATGTCGATTCTCAACCGCTTGGGCTCGCGGGTCGAAGTTAGGATTCGAGTGCGGCAACTCGATTCGGATGGCCGCGAAATGCGGGTTTAGGCCCGAACCGGGTAAAAGGGGCAGCGAAGGCGATGGATAACCAATCGACGAACTCTTTTGGATTCAGCCGGGAGATTGGTCGGGGCGGGGCGATTTGAACGCCCGACCCCCTGCGCCCAAGGCAGGTGCGCTACCAGGCTGCGCTACGCCCCGACGGATGCTGACGTTTCAATTATATCGTTAGGGCCGGAATTCCGCGCTCGCCTCTTTGGTGGTCCCTCTTGCCACCGGATCTATTTTTCGACCGGGGCGCCTTTGGCTTGCCACTCCGACATAGAGCCGTCGTACATGCTGACGTCGTAGCCGAGATACTTCAGGGTGAAATAGGCCTGCGATGCCTGCATGCCGCTATGGCAATACGTCACCACCTTGTGATCGGGGGTGATGCCCGCTGCTTCATATAATTTGCGCAGTTCGGGCTCCGGCTTCAAGGCCTGATTTTCGCGGCTGACGCCTTCCATCCAGTACACGTTCAGAGCGGTTGGAATATGGCCGCCTTCGCCGGAGTAATCAGTTTTGGGACGGGCGTCCAGAAGAAGCTCGGACGCTCCCGCCTGCTTGCTGGATACTTGCTTGACCTGATCCATGCGCGTAAGCACATTTTGCTGGATTTGCGCCGTGAAGTGTCCCGGCGCCACGGTGGGAACATCGGTTGTGAGCGTCCGGCCTTCGCCTTGCCACTTCTTCAATCCGCCGTCCAGCAAAGCTGTCTTATCGCCGTGCCCCAGGTAATCGAGAGTGAAGTAGGTGCGCGTCGCCGGCAGCACAGAGGCATCGCTATAGACAATCACCCGCTGATTGTCCGATACTCCGGCGGCTTCGAACACCTTGACCAGAATCTCGGTGTCCGGAAGTTCGTTGGGGATGCCGTCTCGCGTGATGGCGATATCCGGCTGTGCCACGAACCGCGCTCCCGGTATGTGCCCGGCGTCGTAGGCCTTGCGATTAGCGGCCACGTGAAGGATCACGATGCTCGGATCCGCCAGATGGGCCGCCAGCCAGTCCGACGACACCAACATATCGGTTCGAGTGGATGCAGCCGCCGCACTACCGACGTATAGAGCGGCAACAGACACGAGCGATACCAGAGATCGAATGGTCATGGTGATCAGCGCCTTTCTTGTCATTTGGATGGCTTCTGCAACTTCTTATAATACGCCTCGATGGGCGGGAAGGGGCCGAAGCGGTGCTGTTCTACGGAGAAAGAATCCGCGTACGGAAGGTAGCCGGTGTCAGCCGGTTTCTTGGTTCGGTCGGGATAGTCGCGATCCAGACCCGCCATTTCCGGGCGCGGCTTGGAGTTAATGTACGCGGCCACGTCGAAAGCGTCCTCGTCGTCCAGATCGGCCTTCCCTAAAGGCATTTTGGCCTTGATGAACTTGGCGGCGGTGAGCACCCGGTGGAGTCCGGCTCCGTCATTGAAGCTGTTTGAACCCCACAGCGGCGGGAACACATAGCCCTGCGCGAGGTCGGGCGAAGCGGGCAGACCCGCGCCATCCTGTCCATGGCACGCCGCGCAGCGCTTCTCGAAAACGTGCTGGCCGGCTTCCAGATTGGCGGCGCGATTCGGAGTCTTGAACGACGGCGGCTCATGCGCCTTGCGCTGGCTCGCGGCGGTGGCTGCATCCTGACGGGCCAGGAAGCCTAGATACGCCACCATGGCCATCATCTCCGGACTGTTATCGGGTAGAGCACGGCCATTCATGCTGCGCATCATACAGCCGTTGATGCGGTCCTCAATGGTCTCTTTGGCGCCGGTGCGCGGAGAGATGCGAGGATAACGCGTAATGGCCGTGGCCAAGCTTAGGTTGCCAGGCTCAACGCCCGTTCCGATATGGCACGACGCGCACGCCAGCCGGCTATTGGTATAGCGCATCTTGGGATCGGTTGCGTCCGGCCCCAGTACTTCCGTGGTCTGGGCGATCAGGTGCTTTCCATATTCCTCGGTCGCTATCGGCGGGAGGCGCACCGGTTCGCGATCCGTGATGGAAACCCGACGGCCCCAGGCGAAGGTCGCGATGATCGTAACCAACCCGATGGCGGCGCACGCACCCGCCACCCTACCTAGGCCCCGACCTCCGGGGGAATCCGTATTCTGCATCATTTGGGCCGATTCCTGTCTTCGAACGCCGTCTGAACCGTCTCATCATAGCTTCGCAGATTTTTCTGGAAGCGGTACTTGGGGCGCTCAATCCAGGCACGCAGGTTGGGCGAGACGCTCCAGGCAAGCGTGAAGACAATGGCGAAGGTCAGCGCGAGGAGCACAATGATATCCATGGCGCTCAGGGACCCGTTCATATTCATTGCCGCACCGCCGCAGTATCAGGTTGGAAGAACCCGCGTACGAAGTAGGCCGCGGCGGAAAGCTCGGCCTCCGACAACTGGCTGGTCCACGGAGCCATGGGCGTTCCCTCCACCCCATTTCGGAGCGCGCGAAGGCTCGCGGCAATGCTCGGGCGTTGAGCCTGGAAATTTGTGGGTGGGACGGGAAACTGTTCGGCGGCGGAACCGTCGCCGGCGCCCTTATCGCCGTGACACTGGGCGCAATGCGCTCCATAAACTTGCGCGCCCAGCTCGAGTACGTCCTGGGGAAGCGCGGGCTCCGGCTGCGCGGAGTAAAATCCCCGCACCACTTGCGCGAGAGCAGAAAGGTCTTCCGCCGAGAGGTCGCGCCAAGCCGGCATGGATGTTCCTGCAACACCGTTCCACAGCGCCGCGCTCAGCCGATCCAACGTATATTGGCGCTCGGAAAAATTCACTGGCCGGGGATGCAACCCGGCCGCACCAGGCCCGTCACCCTGGCCGCGGACTCCGTGGCAACCGGCACAATTATGGGCGTAGAGATCCTGCCCACGTTTGGGGTTCTGGGCCAGAGTGAGTTTCGGATGATCTCCCTTCCGCCGCGTGGTGGCGGGGTTGGCACTCAATGTTCGAGAGCCAAACGCAAAACGCTTCTCGTCGTCCGAACAGTTGCAAGCCGCTAGAGCACGCGCTTCTCCTTCGGGGGCGGCCAACGCGCGATCGCGTCCCAAGGTCTCCAGGTAAGCCAGCAGATCCCGGGCTTCCTGGCGTGGCCGGTCCGGCGCGCCTGCGAACAGCCAGGGGAACGCGGGCATGACAGAATCCCGCACCAGGTTGCGTGGCGCGTAGAGATGCGCCAGCTGCCAGTCGGAAGAACGGGCCGAGGTTTCGCGCGACAAATCCGGACCAATCCGGCGGGTTCCCCATAGTTGCGGGTAATCGAAAATGGTCTCCCAGGCCAGCGTTGCGGCCCCGAAGCGCGAGACATCTCTCGACAGATAGCGGATTTGTTGCGTGTGGCAATAGGCGCAACCCTCGCGCGCGTAGACGGCGCGGCCGCGCGTTTCACTGGCCGATAGCGGCAACGGCTGCGAGGGAGACGTGGCGCGAATCTGATGCTCCAGGACGCGTCCGGGCCAAACCCCGAGCAGCAGCACCGACATCGCAAAAAAGCCCAGACCGCCCAGCGAGGCTACCAGGTACGACATTCGGAGAAAGCGCTTCATGACGTCTCCGATGCGGCCCGGCTCAAGCGTGGCGCGACGTGCGCTGCTGTAAGCTCAGCGTTGCCCTGAAGGCCTCGCTCTTCGCCGCGCTCGCCGGTGACCAAACCCGCGAAGAGCGCCAGAAAACCGGCCGCGATCGGGAAGAAACTCAAGCTTCGGATGAGCCAATAAGGACGCGCCGCCCGAACCGATTCAATCCACGGCGCCGCGGAACCCCAAAAGTGCGCCTCCACCAGGCCCGCGATCGTGAGATCGGAGACCATCATCACCACGCCGGCTAGCAGCAGCCAATACGATACGTTGAACAGGGCCGGATTGCTGCGCGCCGAAGGAAGTCTTTGCCACACATGAATCAAGCCGCCGGCCGCGGCGAAACTAGCGAATCCCAGCATGGCCAGATGCGAATGGCCCACCACCCAATCCGAAAAGTGCACGCTTTGATTCACGGCCATTTGCGCCTGCACGGATCCCTGGATGCTCACGATCAGATACAACACCGTTCCAGTGCCCACGAAGCGCAGGCCGACATCACGCGGAAACCAGCCCGTGCCCCGGAGGGACAAAAGCAGATTCGCGACCACCAGAATGACGTCGACGCCGAGCAGAGTGGAGGCAGTGATGGCGCCGATTTGCGCGCTCATCGGGATCACGGAAAAAACGTAATGGTGGGTGCCGTTCAGCGGATACAAAAAGAACAGCAGCCAGAAGCCGAGCATGGAGAGGAAGTGGCTGAAAATCGGCCGGCCGGTGGCAGCCGGAATCACGAAATAGATGATGGCCAGAGCCAGCGGGGTAACGAACAGGCCGACGGCATCGTGGATCCACAACCCGCTGAATGCCGCGCCGCGCGCCCCGGGAATCAGCTCCGGAATGAAATTACCCATCGGGTACGCCAGCAGCGTAAAAATCAACCCGCCGATGACATACCAACTCGAGACGTAGAGGTCTTCCAGTTCGCGGGAAAAGAACGGCGGAACGAATTGGATGACTGCCAGAACCAGCGCCACGACCACGAAGACATCGATGACCAGCGGAAATTCAGCCCACTCGAGCGGCTGGCTGAACCCGCCCAATACCAAAATCCAGCCCGGCAGGACGATGGCGAAGTTCCATAGGCCGAACAGCCAAAGCCCCAGCCGGCTGCTGGTGATCGGCCGACCGGTGAGAATCGGCACTGCATGATAGAGAAAAGCAAAAAATGCGTTGGCCAGCCAACCCAGCATGATGCCTTGCGTGTGGTCGTAACGGAGCCGGCCCCAACTGAGCCAGGCCGCCCCGCCGAAGGAGTCCGGAGCGATTAATTGCAGGGAGGCCAGGAATCCAAACAGCAACGAAATCAGTAACACCGCAATTGCGGCCAGGCCGTGCGCGTAAACCAGACGCGTCTCCACCCGTGGCTTGAACATGGGCACGGCTGCCGCGCCCGTCATCGCGGCTCCTGAGAAGTCTTGGGCCAATGCTTTATCATTGTCAGACAGGGCAGTTCGGATTAACATTCCGGCTGCCCGGTTCGAAATTTGCATTGTACTCCTGAAGGAGCGTCCATGACCAAGAGGGCCATCGTTTGTCTGATTGCATTAGCGCTGGTAGTGGTGTTCGCCGCAGTATCGCAAACCCCGGCTGCGCCCAAACACCACGTCGTTTTCCAATTGACTGAGCCGGAAGGACCGGAATGGGGCACGCTGATTCGCCACGTCAACAACCTGCGTGAGGCCTTCGCGAAGGACGGCGGGTCGGAGGTGGAGGTGGTGTTTTTTGGGCGGGGACTGAATATGCTTCGCAAGACCAATACTGCTTATGAGGAGCGTCTCAAGCAGCTCGCCGACAGCGGAGTGAAGCTCTCGGCCTGTCAGAACGCAATGCGGGCTTTGAATGTCAAGACAGAAGATCTCTTCCCGTTCGCTTCGCAAGTAGATTCAGGCGTCGCTGAAATCGCGCGCAAGCAGGAAGCCGGCTGGGCGTACATTCACTAGCGGCGGCACCCGCGTTAGCGGCTCCCGGCGTCCTCAGGTAATCGAGGTTCCGCGATATATTGATCCGGAAGCGTGCCGGTGAGCGCCTTCAGCCACACGATGATCTGCGCGCGCTCGGCCGGCGAGAGGTTCACGCCCAATTGATATTTCCCCATCTTGGTAACCGCTTCATCCAGCGTGGCGACCTTGCCGTTGTGAAAATACGGCGCAGTCTGCTCGACATTCCGAAGCGACGGAACTTTGAACAGCATGCGGTCGGAGGCGTCCTTGGTCACCTGGAAACGTCCCAGATCGGCAGTATCCGGATAGGGTTGCGCCTCGCCTAATTTCTCGTAAGCACGGCCCCCGACAAATGTCCCGTTGTGACAACCGGCGCAACCGGTGTGCATGAAGCGGTGGAAGCCGGCTTGCTCCTGAGGGCTCAACGCATTCTGATCTCCCGCCAGAAAACGGTCCCACCTGGAGGGGGTGACCAGCTTTCTTTCGAAGGCTGCGATCGCGACTGCAATGTTGTCGAATGTCAATGGGTCGGAGCTGTCCGGAAAAGCCGCGTGGAAGCGGGTGACGTACTCGGGAATCGATTGGAGGGCTGCCACGGCAGCAGTATCCGAAGGCATCGCCATTTCTACCGGATTCAGGATCGGACCCTTAGCCTGTTCTTCGACCGTGGCCGCACGCCCGTCCCAGAACTGAGCGAAGTACCCGGCGGCATTATACACCGTGGGAGAATTTCGCGTCCCTTTCTGGTCCCGGTAGCCGGTGGATGTAGGTTGATGGTCGACGCCGTAAGCCGCCAGGTCATGACAACTGTCGCAAGACAGCCGGCCGTTCGCCGACAGGCGTTTTTCAAAGAACAGCATCCGGCCGAGTTCGACTTGAGCAGGCGTGACCGGATTTGTATCCGTGGCGAAGTCGGCTGGCAGTGGAGTAAATGAACCCATGCCGCCTCCCATCGCAGCCATGCCCCTGCAACAGCATTGCTGCGAAGTTTGCGCCTGAAGAGCAGATCCGGGCGCTTTATCGCCGGCAGGCGCGAGCGATAGGTAAACGCCCAGCACGGACAAGAACAAAAGGAACATGCGATTCATACGATTGCTCCTTATCGGCAGCCAGGGTGCAATCCGTTGGCCGTCTTCCTAAGTGGCTGGAACGAGTAGTAAGGATCGGTGCAGTGTGGAGGTTAGCGCAGCGGCCTGAGCGATATTTCGCTTCCGAAGCGATAGGATTGCCCGGGACCGACGTGCGGCAGTCAGGGGCGAAATTCCGAGCTTATGTCCGCATCCCGCCCGCGAAAGTCGGAAATAGCCGGCAGATGAGCAGCTCGCGCTCGTAGACGATTTCGGGCGGCAGGTGATCGTGCAGGTTCAGAAAGAGCTCCTCGTGCTCCAGGATCTCGGAGTGCCAGGCGTGACGATCGAGCGCCTGCATTTGGTCGAACTTCTCAGGCGGAAAATCGAGTCCCTTCCATTCAATATCGTCGTAGCGAGGCATCCATCCGATAGGCGTTTCCCGGCCCAGCGCCCGGCCGTGCGCGCGATCCACGATCCACTTGAGCACGCGCATGTTGTCGCTATAGCCCGGCCACAGGAACTTTCCTTCGGCGTCCTTGCGGAACCAGTTGACGTGGAAAATCCGCGGCGTCTCGCTGAGGGAATGCTGCATGCGGATCCAGTGCCGGAAGTAATCGCCCATGTGGTAGCCGCAGAACGGCAGCATGGCCATGGGATCGCGCCGCACCTTGCCCACGGTTCCGGTGGCCGCTGCGGTCATTTCCGAGCCCATGGTGGCTCCGATATATACCCCGGCGCTCCAGTTGAAGGCCTGATACACCAGCGGCATGGTGGAGGCGCGCCGCCCGCCGAAAATGAAGGCGCTGATCGGCACGCCCTCCGGATCCTCCCAGGCCGGATCAATGGTCGGGCATTGCGAGGCCGGCGAGGTGAAGCGCGCGTTGGGATGCGCCGCCTTGACCCCGCTTTCCTTGGCGATCTGCGGGGTCCATTTGTTGCCCTGCCAGTCCAAACATTCCTTGGGAGGCGTGTCGGTCATGCCCTCCCACCACACGCCGCCCTCGGGCGTCAGCGCGACATTGGTGAAGATGCTGTTCTTGGCGAGCGTGGCCATCGCGTTCGGATTTGTTTTGACCGAGGTTCCGGGCGCCACGCCAAAGAAGCCCGCTTCCGGATTGATGGCGCGCAGGCGGCCTTGCGCGTCGGGCTTGATCCAGGCGATATCATCGCCGACGGTCCAGACCTTCCAGCCTTCGAAGCCGCGCGGGGGAATGAGCATGGCCAGGTTCGTCTTGCCGCAGGCGCTGGGAAACGCCGCGGCGACATAGGTCTTCTCGCCCTGCGGATTCTCGATCCCCAGGATCAGCATGTGCTCCGCCATCCAACCCTGGTCGCGCGCCATGTTGGAGGCGATGCGCAGCGCAAAGCACTTCTTGCCGAGCAGCGCATTGCCGCCGTAGCCGGATCCGTAGGACCAGATCTCGCGCGTTTCGGGGAAATGGACAATGTACTTCTGTTTATTGCAGGGCCAAGGTACATCTTTTTGGCCGCGCGCCAGCGGAACTCCGACGCTGTGTACGCACGGCACGACGCGCTTTTTGTCCTTGTCGATCTCGGCGAAGACCGGCATACCGATGCGCGCCATGATGCGCATGTTCACCACCACATAGGGCGAGTCGGTGAGCTGCACGCCGATCTGCGACATGGGTGAATCGAGCGCCCCCATGCTGAAAGGCAGCACGTACATGGTCCGGCCCCGCATGCAGCCGTCGAAAAGCTCCTTGAGCTTGCGGCGCATGGTGAACGGGTCTTCCCAATTGTTGGTCGGCCCGGCGGCGTCCTTGGAGAGCGAGCAGATGAAGGTGCGGTCCTCGACGCGGGCGACATCGCCGGCATCCGAGCGCGCGTAATAGCAGCCCGGCCAGAGCTTCTGGTTGAGCTTGGTCAGGGTGCCGCTGGCGACCATTTCGGCGCACAGGCGCTCGTTTTCTTGCTGCGAGCCGGTCACCCAATGAATCTTGGCCGGCTTGGTGAGGCCCGCGATCTTGTCGACCCACCGGCATAGGTGTTTGTTCTGGCTTAGCGGGGCGGAGGAGTGGTTCTTAGCAGCGGATGCCATAGAAAATCAAATCATCGCATACCCAGAAGTAGGGTGAATATCGGAGGACGCATCGGTTCAGTTGACGCTAACTAGAACTGCTTTACTTCCAGGTTCGGAACCAGTTGGAAATGGCGAACGTTTCGAGTCACCACCGCATAGCCGAGCTCGATAGCCGTCGCTCCAATCAACAGATCGCCCAATGGAATAGTAACTCCGCCGGCTTGCAAACTGCCATCGATTTTTCCGGCGCGTAGCGCGATCGGTACGGTGATTGGTTCCACGGATATTGCGTTAAGCAACTCGTCGATGAAGTGTTGGCGCGCGACTTGGCGCGCAGCAGAATCCGCTCGTACTATGCCGTGCGCCAACTCAACGACTGTAATGATCGAGAGCGTTGCGTCCGTGTCGCCCAGTTTAGCAACCAAGTCTTCGATCATGCGACGAGGATTCTGACCAACGCGCTCTCCGGCGACCACAACCGTCGAATCCAGTAGGATTCCCACCGCGAGTTCAATCCCAATCCGGCGGGTTTAGCGGTTCGCGGTGACGATCTATGAAGTCCTGCACATCCGCGGCGAAGTCCGCATCAACCGTCGCCGTTGATTGCTCGGAAAGCGACGCCGCGATTTCCGATAGCTTACGCCGCCTGGATTCAGCGGGCCTCAACACCGCGACTGGTTGGGCGTTCCGCTCGATGATCACTTCAGTTCCAGACCGGACCCGATCCAGAATCGAGGCTAGATTTCGCGCCAGTTCACTTTCGCTGATGTGCACGACTCCCATACATTCTGATGATACGTCTTTCGTACTCTCGGATGTCCGCTCGCGACGGATCGAGGTCTATGAAGTGGACGCCGGATTCGCTGATTCCGGCAGAGGCCGCAGGATCTCGTCGATCAGGAACAGGTCGGTGAGCAAGGCGCGCAGGTGGATCGACGCGTTGAGATTGTCGATCAACTGCGAGCCGATTGAAGGCTGCGCCAGAACCAGCTCGAAAGCGATGCGCGAATCGGCGGCGTCGCGTTCCAGAACCTTGAGAAACGCCTGATAGCGTTCGGCGGGCTTTAGTCCCGCCTCACGCACGGCTGTAGAATAGGCTTCCGAAAGGGTGGAAAGCGCTTCGACGGCGCGGGTCAGGCTAACGCGAACTTCCGAGCCATGCCCGCCATGCTCGCCCGGCATTCCCTGAGCGGCGAACGCCAGCATGAGCTCGTAACACTCTTCGATGGCGTTGCACCGCTCGCGGACAGCTGCCAGTGCGCTCAGTCTCCGGCCCCTTTAGACATCGCGGATTCGCTCACAACCCAACGCTCGGTGTCGTAATGCGACAAATAATACTCTTTCGGAAGTGTTCCGAAAGCCATGGATTTCGTGAGCACGAATTTCTCGGGACGCATAGCGAAATAGATGTGCACGATCACCAGGGCGATCAACCCGACGCCAGCCAGTCCGTGCAGGACGTACATCAGGCCCCAGGTCATGTCGCCGAACAGGTACGGATTGCGCGGGAAGATGCCGGTGCGCACGCGGAAGAGCATGAACACACCGGTGAGGATCACAGCCAATCCGGCAAGCACGATGATGCCGTGATACATCTTGTTCTCGATCGGATACTTCGCGAAGCGGCGCGGCGGAGGAGCGTCCTGGCCGAGGGCGCGCTTCATTCTGTTGCTTCCTTCTTCGAGGTCCTGTTTATTCGGCCAAATCGCCCAGAAATCCATGAAGAACGACGCATGGATAATGTGGAAGATGATGGACGCGGTTAGCACCAGCCCCGCGATCCAGTGGATCGGGACCCAGTTGAACTGGACACCGACCTTGGGCAGAAACGCCGTGACCAGCAGGGTCAGCATGGCCGCCGCCATGATCCAGTGGAACAGGCGCGCGGCTAGCGAATGCCGATTCACGCGTTGAGGAATCGCAGCCGCAACATTCGGGCTAACCGTGCCCGCGAATTCCTCTTCCTTGGCGAAATAGCGCACGTAAATCGCGTGTACGATCAGGAAGGCGAGCCCTCCGATCGCGCACACGTAAATCAAGAACCAAGCGATGTGTATGGGAACGTCTTGTCCCCAGGGGCTTCTTGCCCAAGTTACGAGGCCCACGAAGCTACCTCCACGCCGCCGATCGAGCGCTTCACCAGGTTGCGCATCAGCGGAATTTTATAAGCATTGAACTGTAACGGCATGGCTCCCTGGACGGCGAGCTTGCCGGCCATCTCTCCGGTGGCCGCGTTGGCCGGCTTCCCTTTGATGGCATCTTCTACTGACTTCAAACGTAGCGGACGAGCCGCCGCGCCGTTTATCACCACGCGCGCGTCTTGGATCGAGCCGCCCGATACCTTCATGGCCGAGGCCACGTTGAGCAGCGCGAAGTCCCACACGTTGCGGTCTCGCACCTTCTCGAAATAGAACTGCGCTCCCGCCCAGGTCGCCGGAATGCGGATCGCGGTCAGCAGATCGCCCGGCCGCAGGATGTTCAGCCGCGTGATGTCGATGTCCGGACCGATGAAGTAGTCCTCGGCATCGACAACCTTTTCGCCCTTGGACGTCTTGATCACGAACTTGGCGTCGAGCGCGATAAGCGCCGGCGCCGAATCCGACGGATTCACCGCCACGCAGCGGTTGGCGTTCAGAATGGCATGCTCCCGGTTGCGCCCGGTGGGCGTGTCGGCGTAGCAGATGTTGCCGCCCGCGCGATAGCACGGCCATCCGGCGCGATAGTAGTGGCAGCGCGCGTCCTGCGACACGTTGCCGCCCAGGGTGCCTTGATTGCGGATCTGCGGCGAAGCCGCCAGCTCCGCGCCTTCCGACAGAAGTCCGAACTTCTGTTTGATGGTTGGGTTGTTGACCACCTCGGTCAGCGTGGTCATGGAGCCGATCTCGACCCCGCCGTCGGATGTCGTGCGCACGCCGCGCAGCTCATCGATGCCGCTCAGGTCCACCAGCACCTTGGGTTTCTTGATGCGGTCCTTGAGCCAGTCGAAGCTGTCCAGGCCTCCCGCCATCGCCCAGGCATCGTGCCCGTGCTGTTGGAGAAGTTTCTGCGCCTCGTCAGCCGAAGTTGGCTGGAGCAAGTCAAAAGCGGGCATTACGTCTCGAATTACGGCCATGGCTTATTCTCCTTTCCTTTCGCGCGCACTAGATGTACGCATCATATATGCGCCTCAAGCGGGTGCTGCATGGGCCGGCCCGCGTCAAGTGAAGCAATGATTGTATCCGGGTTTACCGGTGCGCGTCGAAACACCTCGTCGCCGATAGCGTCGGATAGCGCGTTCAGGATGGCGCAGCATCCGCCACCCACGGGAGGTTCGCCGATACCGCGCGAGCCGACCGGAGTCTCCGGATCGGGAATATCCACTGCCGCCCACTGCATGTTCACGGGAACGTCCAGAATTGTTGGCGGCTTACTGTGATGGAAGCGCTTGGAAAGCATCGCGCCGTATTCGGGATCGTACACCCATTTCTGGCCGATAGCGTGCCCGATACCGAGGGTAGAACGTCCGAGCACCTGGCCGCCCAAGGCTTTCGGGTGCAGAACGGTTCCCACATCAGCGTACGCCAAGAAGTCGACGATATGATATTTGCCGGTTTCGAGGTCAACTTCGACTTCAGCGAAGCTGGCGACGTAGGAACGTGTTTGACCGTCGTGCGGATATTTGTCGCGAGCCGCTGCCAGGAAGCCTTGTCCGGATAATGCAGCTACCGATTGTTTGGTAAAGCGATTCACATCCGGGTTGACTTCGTGGCCATCGTAGATGCCGCCCATCTGGATGGCCTTCTGCGCGGCTTGCGCCAACGTCATGCTGGCGCCACCGCCTTTGCGGAAGACCTTCTCGTTGCCGACATCGTAATTTTCGGGGCTGCCGCCGAGGCTCTTGGCCGCAATCTCCTGCAGCCGCTTCTTGGCTTCCTCGGCGACGGCGTGCGCCGCGCGAGTCATGGCGTGAGTGGTCTGGCTTCCGCCGGACACACAGGACCACGGCAGGTTCTTGGCGTTGGTGCCCCAGCAGACATCGCACTTCTCCCACGGCACGCCCAGCATCTCGGCCGCGACGCGGTGGACGTCGGTAAAGGACTCGGTACCCAGGTTGCCGATTCCAGTTTGGAAGCACAGGCTGCCGTCCGGTTTGATCAACATGAGCCCGTCGAAGCCGGTCGAACCGCCGGAGTAGCAACTCATCGACACGCCCACGCCGCGCACCTTGGTTCCGATGCGCTTCGGATTGCGTGCGACCCTTTCGTTCCACTTGAATTCTTCGGACCCGCGATCCAGCGCTTCTTTGATAAAGGCGCTGGTGGCGTACTGCCGCCTGCCGCGGAACTCGGCTCCGAATTTGGCCTTACCCTCGGGAGCGTTAATCTTGCGAATGGCGACCTGGTCGATCCCCAGCTTGCGAGCCGCTTTGGCAAGTATCGGCTCCATCAAGGCAATGCCCTGCAGTCCTCCGGGCGCGCTCTGCGCTCCGCGCGGCGGGGTATTGGTCATGACGGTCAGGCCGCGGAATTTCATCGTTTCCGGCTGATACAGCAAGGAGACCATCTGCCCCGAAGTCGGCGCATCGCCCACCGGATCGTACGGGCCGGTATTGATCAGCGCGAACATATCCAGAGCGACGATTCGGCCATCCTTGCCGAACCCTACTTTCGCGCGCCCCGTCAGGCTGGGGCGGGCGCGGCCGATGAAGGTCTCTTCTTCGCGCGACAGGCGCATCATTACCGGCGCATTGCACTTCTTGGAGAGCAGGGCCGGGATAATGAGCGAAATTGCGCCGGTAATCTTGCTGCCGAATCCGCCGCCCGTGTATTCGCTGATGAAGACCACCTTGTCCGGGTCGATGTTCAGCCAGCGGGCAATCGCGGGCACGGTCTGGATGGTGCTCTGGGTACCGGTGTAAACGTAGACTTTGCCGTTCTGCCAGTACGACATCGCGCTGCGCGTTTCCAGGCAGTGATGGCTGGTGTCGGGGGTGATGAAGGTTTCGTCCAGAACCAGGGCGGCTTTCTTGAAGCCTTCGTCGACGTTTCCGAACGTCCAGGAGTTAGCTGGATCCTCATGGATGGCGCCCAGGGGCATCTGGCCGTCCTTGGCCGCATCGAAATCGGCCTGGGTCCATTTCAGCTCTTTGACCTCCATGGGTCCGGGAGCTGCGCCTCGTCCACCCCGGCCTGCCGCACCGGGCGGGGCTGGTTTGCGATACCAGGTGTTGCCTCCGATTCTGGGGTTCGGGCTGCCGGGACGCAAGGTCTCGAGCGGATCGATGGCGAAGGGCAGCGGTTCCATGTCGAGCTTGATCTTCTCGATGGCCTCGGCGGCGGTGAGCTCGTCGACCGCGGCGACCGCCAGGATCGGCTCGCCTTGATACAGCGGCTCGTTGGTCAACGCTTTTTCGCCGAGCTTATTGGCGGCAATGCGTGTGCCGTTGTCGGTGAGGCTGTCGGCGGGAGCGGGGAGATCTTCCTCGGTCAGAATCGCTTTCACGCCGGGCATCGCCAACGCCGCGCTGGCGTCGATGTGCCGGACTCTTCCGTGCGGCATCGGGCTCAGCAGGAGCTTACAGAACAGCATTCCTTCGGCGCGATAGTCTTCGGCATATTTGGACTTACCGGTCACCTTGGCCATCATGTCCAGGGTTGTGTAGTCCTTGCCGATCAGCTTGTGGCCTTTCCCATACTCAGGACCGGCCGGCTTCTTGTTCTCAGGCAGCTTACTAGGCATGATTACCCTCCCTTGCGATCTCCGCGCCGCGCATCAACGCGGTCAGGATCTTGTCATAGTCCTGGCATCGGCACAGATTGCCTGAAATGCCGTGCGCCAATTCAGCCCGCGTGGGATTCGGATTGGTCTTCAGATATCCCACCGTAGCCATCACGAAGCCGGACATGCAGAACGCGCACTGGAAGCCTTGTTCATCCAGGATGCCCTGTTGCACCGCGTGCAGCTTGCCGTCGGCAGCCTGGAGGCCTTCGATGGTGACAACCTTCTTATTACGTACGGTGTGCGTCAGCGTGGAGCAGGAATAGTGCGGCACATCGTCGATGAGCACGGTGCAGGCGCCGCACTCGGCCCGGTCGCAACCGATCTTGGTGCCGGTGAGCCCCACTTTGTAGCGCAACGTCCAGGCCAGCGTCTCCTGCTTCATGACGTCGACGCGGCGCATCTGGCCGTTGACGTTCAGGGTTATTAATCGCTCGCCTGCGCCCGCGGCCGATGTCGAGGTCGAGGCGCGGAACAGATAGGTGGCTGACGAGACCGCCGCGCCACCGGCAATGACTCCTTTGATAAACCTCCGTCTGGAGACGGATTTCGGCCGTTCGTCGACCGTTTTCAAGTCTGTCGAATCAGGCATTTCAGGTTAACCTCCTCGAGCTTGCGTACATGGCTACTGCGTTTGGAGCGACGCCGCGCGGGGACCGGTGAGCACCGCCGGAGCCGTTGGAGTTCGTTCCTCCTGCCAGGACCAAGATGTCCATGGGACCTGGCCTGTCATTATATACCATATAACTGTGGTGGGTGAAGTGGCCCCAAGGTTACCCCCGGAAAAAAAAATCAGGTAGCAGATCTAGAACTGCCGCAGAACAGTAACAGTAAAACAGGTAACCAGGCTAGAACGCCCCGTCTCTGCTATCCTAGACCTAGATGCAAAAACATCCCACGCTATCTTCGTATCATTTCAAACGGGCCAAAACAGAAGGCTTGATTGAGGTGCTAAACGAAGGCTCCTACGTCATGGCCGAGTATAGCGAGCGTACTGGCGTTCTGAAATGGCAGCGCGTCGTGCTGACCTCGCAAAAGGAAAAGATCGAGAAGTGGTTGCGCGAGCACTATCCGGTGCAACGCGCCGCCGCCGCTGCTCCTGCCCCGCGCCGGCTGGCTAAGCCTGCCTCGAATCGCGCTTAAGCAGGCGCGGCAAAGCGATTAGCGTTCCGCCATAGACCAGCAGCGACAGGAATAGTGTGGCCGAACGGCCTTGCTGGAAGTCTTCGGTGGCGAGCTTGACCGCGCCGAAGAGCATCCACGGGAATAGAATCCAAATCAATTCGCGCACACCCTTGCGGGATCCAAACCAGGCCAGTACGATGGCGGCAACCGAGATTGTGGCGGTGCGCACTGTGCTCGCCAGAGCCGCTTCAACGGGGATGCGCAGCAGGGCCCGACAAGCGAGACCGGCGAACGTCCAGCACAGCAGCGCGGCAATGAGTGCGCCGGGGAAACGCTCGGTCCAGGCCAGTGCGCCGGGCTTTCTACTTCGCAGCGTGAGTGCGTAAGCGAGGGCCGCTGAAATTGTGCAGAGGATGGATGCGGCGTTCAGGCTGCCGGATCGAAGGGCGGCAGCGCCCGTCACTGCGCCCGCGGCATAAGCCAGTAAGCCTGATGTGGATGCGGCGGCTATCAAATAAATTGCCGAGTGCATGGCGGGCGTAGTTCCCGCGCGTCTGGCTGCGAATGCCGCTGCCAGAAGAGCGAGCGTGCTCCAGAGAATTGGGGCGCTGGGCAGGAGAGCGGCGCCGGTCAGAATGAGACAGAGCGCAAACGTCGCGTAGGCGTGGAAATTGCGCGCGGCTGCCAGACCCGTGAACGCGGCGAGATAGCAGGCTGCGCCGAGAACCAGGCAGGCGAGGGCGATGAGCATGGGCCATGCTCCAGCACCTTGCGACATGCGCAGCCCGCCTCCGATGGCGAGCGCGGCCGCCAGTGCGAGTTGGAGAACTTCGAACCAGGTGATTGCGATTCCGCGAGCCAGGGTGCGCAGCGCGATGCTCGTGACGTAGGTGGCAACCAGCGCGATCAGCAGCGCGGCGACGGCGGCAACGGGAATCGGAGCGTAGCCTTCCGGAAGCCCCTGCGGGCGGGTTACCAGGTAGAGCAGAAGAAACGCGCAGAAATCGCAGGCGAGCGCGCTGATCCAGCGCCAGGCGAGCGCGCGATCGCGCCAGGCTCCGGACTCCACCCCTGCCGCGGCAACCGCCAAGGCGACGGCGAACGGAACTGGATTGAGCGTCGCGATGATCAACGCGACCGCGGTGGCGGAGCCGGCGAAGGCCGTCACGCCGGCCAGCGCGGAATGATCGCGCCGCCAGGCAAAAGCTTGTCCCAGAATCACGAATAGCGCCAGCACCGATGCGGATACCGCTGCCGGCATGCTGTGAAAACGAACGGTTGCTTCCCATAACAGCGGCGCCACGATGCAGGCGGCCGTGATGCCGTGCATTACTACCGATAGGCGATGGCCGATCGAAATCCGTGCCGAAGATACCAGCCAGCCGACGGCGTACAACAGTCCTAAGATGGTTCCGGCGAGTTGCGGAACTAGACCGGCTTCGGTGATGGCGCGCAACAAATAGGCGCCCGCGATGCCCAGCAGCAGGCGTCCCAATGCGGCCAGGATGCCGGGGGAAACATCGCTGAGATCGGCTGTTGGAATTGCCGCCGGCGCGGTGTAGGGTGCCAGGTTTGCGCCGGGGGTGATGCCGGCCGACCATTGTTCTAGCGCGGCGATGCGGCGGCGCAGCTCTTCCACCGCCTGAGTCAGCGCTTCGATTTGATGGGACTCTTCCGTCGCTGGAGGCCCATGCATGGCGCCCTCCTTAGTAAAAAACCCGCGCTGTGCGCTCCTTACGCTGCCGCTTCGTGTTTAGGCCAGGGCGGCAGCAACTTCACTAACACATACAGGATGGCGAACGGCAACAGAATTAGGACTATGGCCGGCAGCAATCCCTCGCGGGTTGCAAAGTCCATTTTGTAGGACGTGTATCCGAGAAAACTTTTCGAGAACAGCTGGCCGCCGATGACCACGTTCCAGCGCATGGCGAAGATGCTGATCAGTGTCAAGCAGCCGGTGGTGACGTAGATGGCTTTGCGCGCGATAACGGAAAGCTTCACCACCTGCGTGAGACCGAGCAGCGCGACGGGCAGCAGCGTCCCGATGAAAATCTGGAGAATCACCTGGGAGAAATACAGCTTGGTGTGCACCATGAAGTCCAGCGCGCTGAGCGATTCGTCGGCTTCATAGATGCGGTGCACCAGATCCAGCATCTCGAGCGAAAAATCAATGATGAAGGTATAAAGCAGATAGCGCCCGATCGTATCCACACAGCGCATGTCGATCTGGACTCGCCGGAGCCAGCACGTAAACATGTAGATCACCATGACCGCGGCGATTCCCGAGACCATGGCGGAAAAGATGAACACCACCGGCATCAGCGGCGAGGACCACCAGGGATTCGCCTTCACCGAACCGAAAATGAATCCAACATAGCCGTGCAGCAGGAAAGCCGAGGGAACTCCGATCAGGGTGATGAAGTAGCCGACTTTGTCGTCGATGCGCAGCGCGGCTGGTGTGATGTTGCGGGAGCCGAGCGTGAGGATTTTATAGATCCATTTCTTGAGTCCTGTGGCGGTTTCGGCGGCTTGCACGATGTCCTTGCGGTAGTCCAGCCAGATTTCCATCAGCAGCACGATCATGAGGTACCAGAGATAAACGAAGCCAAACATGGCCATGGCGGAGGAACGGTGCGGAGTGAGGTACATTTCGAACGATCGCTCGGGATGGCCGAGGTGCAGTTGCAGGGGCAGGGGCGCCACCAGCAGGAACGCAAGCGCTACGAGGAGCGCTAACCGGTAGGTTGGCTTAACAGCGTCCACCTTGAATACGCGTTCCAGCGATGCCAGAATGAACGCCCCTGCCACCAAGCCCGTGATGTAGGGATAGAGCACGATCAGGATGCTCCATTGCAGCTCGATTTCGTTGGGGTACATGTAGCCTTCAACGCCGGGAAGAAGGGGATGCATGCATTTGCTCCTTATCGCACCGATCCATCGAGATTCTTGTAGAACACCTTGGCGTGCGTTGCCATTTGCGGCTTCAAGACCTGCACGCTATGGGTTCTGAGGAACTCGTGGATCGGGTCCTTGGGATTTTTCAGGTCGGCCAGCACGCGCGCCTGCGTGGGGCAGGCTTCGCAGCACGCGGTGGTGAGACCCTGCGTGATGCGGTGATAGCACAGCGTGCATTTGTCGGCCGTATTGGTTTTCGGATTCAGGAAGCGGCAGCCGTAGGGGCAGGCTTGGATGCAATAGCGGCAGCCGAGGCAATATTTTTGATCCACCAGCACGACGCCGTCGGGAGTGACGAAGGTGGCGCCCACGGGGCAGACTTGGACGCAGGGCGAGTCGGCGCAATGGTTGCAGAGCTTGGGGACGAAGAAGGTCTTGCCTGAGTCGTGGTACTTCTCGGGGAATCCGTCGTGGCCGCCGTTGGGCGAATCGACTTGCGGATGCTCGAAGTCGGCGTCATTGACGTGGTAGCGCTCGATCCAGGTGCGGAAGTAGCCGGTGGGGACGTCGTTCTCGGCCTCGCAGGCGCGCACGCAATTGCCGCAGCCGATGCATTTTTCCGGATCGATGATCATGGCCCACCAGTGCTTGGTCACGTCGTAGTTGGGCGCCGATTCGATGTTGCCGGCCAGGACATGTTCCCAGGCCGCGGCGGCCGCGGAAGTGAGCAGGATGAACTTGCCTGATTTTTTCAGAAGATCTCGCCGGGTGATTTCCATGGCTTAATCTCCGATTTTCGGTGCATGCGGTTTGTGGCAGGTGTTGCATGCCACGCCGCCGGAGTGCTCGGCGGTGACCACTTGAGGGAACCATTTCGGTTTCGCCTGATTCGCCTCATGGCAGCGCGCGCAGAGGACGGCCGTGTCGGGGAGCTGCGGAACAACCGAAGAGGGATCCGCGGCGTGCTTGGCGAGCGGACCATGGCAGGCTTCGCAGCCGAGGTTGGCGTGTTTACCTTTGCTTTTTACTTCGGCCTGGTCGGAATGGCAGGCCTCGCAGGTCTCGTGGCCGGCGAATTTGACGGGGCGTGCGCGGATGTCGTCCATGGCGCCGGGGCGGAAGTGGCCGTACTTGCCGAACTCGGCCGGGATGACGGTACGGCGAACCACCAGGAAGGCGACTACGCCTAAGGCCAGCAGGAGTACAACACGGATCAGGTGTTCAGCGCTCCTGAAGAAATCCTTCATGCCAACGAGGCATGCAAATCGCTGTCCAGGCTTACCATTCGAAAGGGGATCGAGCTAGGTGGGTAGGGAATAAGGCGCTAGCGTGGTGATTTCGTTTTTGGCGGGGGAGGCCGGGATCGAGCGCCTGCGGGAAATAACCCAATTTTTTGCGCAGCTTAGCCCGGATCGGCTCGGGAAATCTGGCCCCAGCTTGTCGCCCGCCGTGTCTACTCGAATATCGATTCGACAGCCAGGGTCGCCTCGGGGGCGAAGAACAGCGGAATCGACTGGCCTGGTTTGTAGGTGATGGAGCGGCCATCAGGCGTCGAAACTTCGACCTGGCGATGCTCGATATCCACGAGCCAGAACTCGCGCGCTCCGTTTTCAAGGCAAACGTTCCTGCGGTCGAAGGTCTCGGCAGCGCTGCTCGATGGGGACAGCACTTCGACGACGAGGTCCGGCGCGCCGTCGAGGTGCCTTTCGTCTGGAGTCTGGTCCCGCCGGGTCCGTGAAACGAACGCCACGTCAGCCTGCCAAAATTCGCGTTCAGGAAGCGGGCGGAATGGCATTTCGATATCGACTTCACCGGCGGTTCCAGCAGCCTTTTCCACATATTGGCGCAGCCGTCGCTGAACGAGGTAGTGGGTGCGATTCGGTGGTGGCATCTGAACCGGCTCGCCATGCCGGAGTTCGTAGCGAAATCCTCTCGGGGCTTCCGGTAGCTGCTCGAATTCCTCGAAGGACATTAGGCGAGTTGGGGGGGACGCCACAGCGCGTTGCCTCACTCAGATTGTAGCGGCTTGCTTGGCCTATTCCGTGGTGGGCGCTGGGTCCACCAGTTCCATCACCAGCGCGCGTTCCTCGACGCCGTAGATGGCTGCGATGTTGGGGTGATTCAGCGACGCCAGCAGCTGCGCTTCGCGGGTGAAGCGCGCCATGCGGTCGGCATCCTGCGCGAATGCGGCGGGGATCACTTTGATGGCGACGTCGCGGCCGAGCTTGGTGTCGGTGGCGCGGTAGACCTCGCCCATGCCGCCCTCGCCCAGCTTGGAGGAGAGGCGATAGTGCGCGATCAATTGCGGACTCATGAGCGCCGGGTTGTTGGGAATTATAGCAGCGGGCGCGCGCTAGTGAATCGTCCGGCCGCGGGTGTGTCCGTTGCCTCCGCGCCGGAGAGAGCGGATGAAGGCTTGCAGTTCTCGAGAGGTCTCGCGCTGCTGGGTTTGCAACTCGCGAATCTGTCGACCATTTTCCCGGATCTGCTTCTCATTTGCGACGATCATCTTCATCCCTGTCAGGATGAGCTTTCGGATAGCCGCGATCTCGCGGTCATGCGGTCGACCCGTTGGTTCAACGTGGCCATCTTCCCCATTCTGGCACGGCGCACATCTTGGCGCGTGAGGTAAAATGGAGCGAGTAATCCTCGAGGGGGGCGGCTAGCTCAGCTGGGAGAGCACCACGTTCGCAACGTGGGGGTCGTGGGTTCGAATCCCATGCCGTCCACCAAATCCAACACACACAATACGGTCTTCGGTTCCTTGCTCGCCAAGCCAAGGCGGAAGCGGGCACTTCATACATTGACCAACTAAACTGGAGGGATGGTTGCGCTCATTTTTTGGTTCGGCTTGGAAGCGCTCGATTTTTCGAGGCGCCTCGGGCCAAAGGCCGTTTTGGAGCGCATATTAGGTTGAAGGCCTCGCCGGGCCGACACTCAGCCCGGCTCTGGCTGGTGCAAACCAGGCCTAAGATCCTGCCTTCTTCTCGATCACGATTTGATAGCCTTGGCGCAGCAGGTCGTACCTTCCGGCGTGGCTCTCCAGGAACAAGTCGATCGCCAGTTTGGGACGGCGTTCCGGCGGCAGCTGGGGCTCCCATTCATAGTCGTCAAACAACAGGATTCCGCCCGGTTTGAGCAACTCCCAACTCAGCATGGCATCCAGCAGGACGAAGGGCGCATCATGCGACCCGTCCACGTAAATCAGATCGAAGGAGGCCCGCTCCAACTGTGGCAGGACTGCTTCGGATCGTCCTGGGCGCTTTTCCAGTCGGGCTTGCGCGGAGCACAATTTCATATTGTGGTCGAACCGCATTTCTTGCCGCCGATCGGAGAACGGGTCGACGCAGAGGAGCCGGGAGTCAGAATGAGTAAGGATGTTTTCCAGGAACCAGATCGCGGAGCGCCCCTCATATGATCCGATTTCAAGCATTCGGACGCCGGGCCGGCCGGCGAATTTTGCCAGGTCTCGCGGCCAGTGCTCCGATTGCTGAGACATCCAATCCGCGGTGAACGAGTATTGCTGGGATTGCGCCAATTGCTGCGCCAAGCTCCGAAGCTCGCGCTTTCGGGTCCATTGGTCATACCGCCATTTCAGGGCGCGCTTGAGGGTGCTAAGCATTTGCGGACCATAGCATCACGACGAGGATGGTGCTGGCGCCGGACCATCGTACTTCTCGAACTCCAGCTGATCGCCCGCGACGGTCTGGGTGGCCGCGGCCGTGCCGCTAGGAAGTTCCAAAACCGAATGGGCGAACAAACTGCCGGACATCCGCCAGCGCGGCATGGCGTGCCGGATCTTGAGCACGCGGCGTCTTTTGTCGAGAAACAGCACGTCGATGGCGAACTTCATGCCGATGGTGTGAACCGCTTCGCAGGGCGTGATCCAGAGCCCTTCGCCCGGATTGAGGCCGGTGTGTTTCAAGAGACCGATTCTGCGCTTGACGCCGGTGTCGGCGATATCGGCGCGGTCGGCCAGGACCGCATCCTTTGACAAATTTCGAACGCGAAGTTTCGCCAATTTTCTTTTCGCCTCGTTCAAGTTCTACTATTGCTTTTATGCAACGCTGCCAGTGGGCCACGAGCGAGCTTTCCATCGCCTACCATGACCGGGAATGGGGTGTTCCGCTGCACGATGACCGGCCGCTCTTTGAGTTTCTGATTCTGGAAGGCGCGCAGGCGGGCTTGAGCTGGAGCACAATTCTCCAAAAGCGCGAGAATTACCGAAAGGCGTTCGATCGATTCGATGCCGCCAAGGTGGCCCGCTATGACGCCCGCAAGGTGGCCGCGCTGCTCGCGAATCCCGGCATCGTTCGAAATCGCCTGAAAATCGCGGCTGCGGTTCAAAATGCCCAGGCTTTCCTGCGGGTGAAGGAAGAATTCGGCGGCTTCGATCCCTACATCTGGCAGTTCGTGGGCGGCCAGCCGAAGAAGAACCGCTGGAAGAGTCCGCGCGATGTGCCCGCGCGAACCGCCGAATCCGACGCCATGAGCAAGGATCTCGGCCGGCGGGGATTCAAGTTCGTGGGGTCCACCATTTGCTATGCCTTCATGCAGGCCACCGGCATGGTGAACGATCATGTGCGAAGCTGCTTTCGGTGGTCGCAAGTGGGCTGAATCCTCACACGATGGGAAGATCGGCGGGCAACTCCGCGCGCGCTCGATCCAGCAGAAAGGCTGGGAACGCGGGAGGGTCCTTCTGAAAGTACACGTTGTAGCGCCGGGCGAAAGCGGGTGGTGGAATCTCGGAGGAACCGTTCACCAGCCCCGGCAGAATGCCGTTGGCGAAATACATGTCCAGCTCGCGTTTCTCCTTGGTGATCACCTTGCCGCGGTATTCACAGGCGAAGAAATCCTTCACGCGCGAATAGGTCCGCTCGGATAAGTTGATGCGATTAGCTTCGCCGCTGGATTCCATGCGCGAGCTGTAGTTCACGGTGTCGCCCCAGATGTCGAAGGCGAACTTGTTGATGCCGACCACGCCGGCGATGACGGGCCCGGTGTGTATCCCGATGCGGACTTTCCACTGGGCCGCGCGATCGGGCTGCTGGCGCATTTCGACGGCATGCAGCATCTCGAAAGCCGCCATGACCATGTCGACAGGATGCGCCGGATTGCGCATGGGAAGCCCGCTGATGCACATATAGCTGTCGCCGATGGTCTTCATTTTCTCCAGCCGGTAGCGCGCCGCGATGTGGTCGAAG
Source organism: Terriglobia bacterium (assembly GCA_963768095.1). GTDB lineage: Bacteria > Acidobacteriota > Terriglobia > Bryobacterales > Bryobacteraceae > Palsa-89. Next base: position 1,593,406 of record CAVYGT010000002.1, read on the forward strand.
GCGGTGAAGTAATCGTGCAGCAGCTCCACCAGCTCTTCGGCGGCCAGCTTCTCGGTGGAGAGCGTGAAGCCGACGAAATCGGTGAACAGAATAGTCACGTCCTCGAAGTATTTCGGCGAGACCATGCCTTTGCTGCGCAGCTCGTCGGCCACTTCGGCCGGCAGGATATTGAGCAGCAGCGATTCCGAGATTTTTTTCTGCTCTTCCACTTGCTGATGGCGCTGCTCCAGCTCTTGATTGGCCGCGCGCAGCTTTTCGCTGGCGCGAACGCGCAGCAGCACCGTGGACAAAAGGCTGCCGATGGACTTGAGCACCGTTTCCGACAACGCGACGCCGCACACGCCGAAGCTGCCGGCCACTTCCTCGCCGGTTTCGACCGGCAGTATCGCTACGGAACGTTGCGGATCCGTGCGCGTGGCGCGGGCAGCTGCGGCGCTGCGCAGATCATCGTCGCTGATGGCCGTGGTTTCACCGGCACGCTGAAACTCATCGCTGGGGAGCAAGTAGAACGCGGCGCCGGTGGCCTGGAAGATCCGAATTACCTGGTTGGTGGCGACCCAGGCCGTGGCTTGCAGGCTGTCACTCACCAGCATGGCCTGGCTCAGCTCATAGAGCCGCTCGGTCTCACGCTTTCGTTCCAACGCTTCGGCGGCGCGTTTCCGGGCGTTGAGCGCCGTTTGGCTAACCACCAGCGCGGTGATCAGGAAGGCTGCCACTTCGACGTAGGATTGCGGATCATCAGCCTTGAGTGTGCCGACGGGAGCTTGAAAGTAGTACAGGAATCCGAGCGCGGCAACCAGCGAAGCGACGATGGTTTCCAGCCGGTCCCAGCGAACCGCGAAGTACAGAATCGCCAGGAGCAGGGAGTAGTCGACGGTGGTGCTCTCCAGGCCGTGAAAACGAAACTCGATGGCTAAAACCGCGCACACCACGGCGACGGACGCCAACACGTGCAGCGCGGTACGCAGCCAGGCTCTCATCGGAGTGTCTAACAGTGTATCGGCTGCCGCAGCTCAGTGGGTTAGGCCGGGAGTTGGACGCGCGTCAGGCCTGGGGCGCGGCGGGAAGTGGGGGACGCGTCTCAAAGAGGCGCTCGGCATCCCGATTCAGCAGAACCCAGAGGCCATAGATACCCAAGGCGGTGCCGAAGGGGATGCTGATGAGTTCAAACACCGAAAGTACAATGACGAGAATGCGCGCCCAGGATTTGAACTGCAGCAGGCCGAATCCGCCAATGATGCCGGGAAGGGACAGGATCAGCAGCAGTACAAATACGCCGATGCCGATGAGTCCGAGAATGGGCGGCGCGACCTGACTGTCGGGCGAAGTATCGGTGGTGCTGATAATGCCGGCGATGCCACCCATGACGACCAGCACGACAATGCCGGCCAAAACCACCAAGCCCGCATAAATAATGTGGAGAATTCCCAGGATCTTGACGTGTTGCGCCATGACGCCTCCGATCGGCTGTCGTTCTACTATACGAAAAATCCAGGCCGGGGGTTCCCTGTGCTGCCAACGCACTCCCGCGCTACTTTTCGTAAGTTATTTTGGAGTCGGCGCCGAATTTGCGGTACTCGCTGAAGCGGATCGTCAGGCGAATCCGCTGCGGGCCGTTGCGGAACGGAAGCGTGTCGTCGGCGTACGTGACCGCGGGAAACCAGAAGCCGCCCTCCATCTTTTGCCGGACCGTGGTGAAGTGCGGGAATAGATTTTCAGCGCGCGTAGTCTGGATTTGCGGGACCGCTTGGCCGGCGCTGCGAATGATGGAGTAGTCCTGCTGGCTGACCCAAAGCATTCCGTCGAACAGGCGCTGGCCGTCCAGGATCTGGCGCGGGCGGATGCGGAGCACGAAACAGTCAACGCCATCCACGGTCTCTTCGCCGCGATAGGTGGTTTCGTAGAGAAAGGCCTGATCCTTGGTCAGCAGAAACGGCTGCACTTCGCGGATGTCGCGAAAATCCTCGTCGGTCAGTTTCAGGTGGCTCAAGGTGCTGGACGGTTTTCCTACCATCTGTTCGGTGCGCTCGTGTTGCGGCGAGAAAATGATGTCGCGGACTTCGCGGTATTCCCCCGTCATGGAGCCTTGACTGGTCAACTCGCCGATGCTGAAGCTCTGCCGGTAGGTGTAATTGGCCTGCGCCTGCGCGGTTTCGGTTTCGCGGGCGGCGACGCGGCGGGCCAGGTCCGGCGGCGGATCGGCTGCTTTCAAGGCGGGCGCGCAAATCAGCGATGTTAAGATGAACCAGATGCGCCAGTTCCTGACGACGCTGGTCGTACTTTGGACGGCGGCCTGCATCGCAGCGTACATTTACTCTCAACAACAGGGTATCCCGTCTGGAATCGCGCTGGCCGTGACGCCCGCGTTTCTAGTGGAGTTCGTGTTTTATCTGGCGCCCGGATTTGAAGACGTCCGGGCCGCGTTCGACCGCCTGGGCGGGAAATCGCTGCGCGCAGCGCTCCTGGCCATCAGCGCGGTGATCCCGTATGCGATTGAAGCTCCCTTTACCGGCACGTTCACCTGGAACTTTTTTTTCGCCTTGCTCGCGGTCGCGCTGGTGGCTTCCTTCTGGTATGTAGGCATGCACGCATCCTGGCTGTACGATCTGGCGTTCCTGGCCTTCATGGGCGCGGTGTATTTGAGCCGGTCGTTCGAGCGCGGCTATGGACATCCGGCGTCGCACGTCGCGCTCGGCATTCTGGGCCAGTTGATGTGGATCCGGCTGGGGTTGATGGCGGTCCTTTCGGTGCGGGGTATGGGCGAAATACGATTCGGCTTTGTCCCTGCGGCGCGCGAATGGCGCGTGGGCGCGCAATTTTATGTCTTGTTCCTTCCGGTGGCCGTGGCGCTCGCCTACCTGCTCAACTTTGTGCACTATCGCCCGCAGCCGCTCGACTGGTGGAAGTTCGTGCTGCTGCTGATCGGCACCTTCTTCGCGTTCTTGTGGGTGGTCGCGCTGGCGGAGGAATTTTTCTTCCGGGCTTTTCTTCAGGCTCTCCTGGCCAAGCGGATGCGCAGCGATTGGGCCGGGCTGGCAGTGGCTTCAGTGATTTTTGGGCTGGCGCATTTATGGTTTCGATCGTTTCCCAACTGGCGCTTTGCGATCGTGGGTGCCGCCGCCGGCGTTTTCTACGGTCTGGCGTTCCTGAGGGCGGGCAGTATTCGAGCCAGCATGGTTACGCATGCGCTGGTAGTCACTACCTGGCGCATGTTCTTTGTGAGTTGATGCCGCCGTGTCAGGACTGGGGGCGGGAGTTGCCGCGCGGCCCTTTGGCGGGCATCTTCATCAAGACCACGAACAGCAGCACCAGGCACAACAGCGTGCCGACGGCTCCGGTGACCAGATAGTCGGTGGGCTTGTGCGGAGCGGGCATCACGTATAGCAAGACGCACACCGATAGGGCGAAGATCAACACCATCCCGACTGCCAGCACAAGCGCGCGATTCATTAGTCGTATTTTTCGAAAATAATCTGTTTTCTGTCGAAACCCAGGGCTTTCAGGATGCTTCGCACGTCGTCCACCATGGCCTTGAGGCCGCAGATGTACACGTCGAGATCGCGCCGGTCTGCCAGCGCTTCGAGCAGATGTGTCTGGACATGGCCGGTGCGGCCGGCCCAGGAGGATTCCGGGCGGCTCAATGTCGGCCAAAAACGGAAATTAGGGTACTGCCGCGCCAGATTGTCAAAATCATTTCGATAATAAATGCTGTTTTCGTAGCGGATGCCGAAGATCAGCGTCAGTTGCCTGGCCTGGGGATGCTGCAGATAATCCGGCGCCATGGGGCGGAACGGCGCTATTCCGGTGCCGGTGGCTATGAACAGGGCGTCTCGATCCGGATTGCGAATGACGAAAAATCCCAAAGGCGCGCCCATCTCCACCGCGTCGCCGGGCTTCATAGAGAACAGGAATGGCGAAAAAATTCCTTCCTGCACCAGGTTCAGACACAGCTCGAAGCGGTTGCCGTCGGGCAGCGAAGCAATCGAGTAGGGACGGATGATCTTCTTTCCGCCGAGCATCTCGCTGAAAGAGACAAACTGCCCGGGCTTGAAGTGCAGGCGCTCGACCTCTGGAACTTCGAAGACGAAATGGCGAACCAGCGGGGCAATTTCGTGCGACTCGACCAGCAGGGCCTTCATACGGCGTTCTTGGCGGAGGCTTGATTGGCCCGGTCGAGCAGCGCCTGGAGCAGGGCCGGGTGTCCGTCCAGTGGAGAGGTCACCGAGATCTCGACGTTCTGATAACGGCGTGCGACTTGGGCGGCCAGGCGCGGCAGGTCGCGTTGCAGGTGGGTTCCCAAAGTCAGGAAATACGGGATCACGATGATGCGCGCGGCGCCGCGTGACACCAGGCGTTCCACGGCGCCTGCGAGATCGGGTTGACCGAGTTCGAGAAAAGCCGGTTCCACCTGATAGTCTTCAGACTCGGCCATTTGCCGGGCCACCTCGCGCACGGCTTCATTGGCGCTTTCGATTCGCGAGCCGTGAGCAAAGACAACGATACCGGTCATACTTGAATGAGCGTAGGCGATTCGGAGGCGGTTTGTGGCGGGTGCGGGAAATGGGCGAACAAATAGCTCAAGAAGGCTCGCCCGCGCGCCCGGCCGTTGTTGTGACCCAGCGCCACGCGCTGTAGAAAAACGAGCGTGCCGAGGATCTCGGCATCGCGCAACGCCGGCGCGCCTTTTTCACTCAATTCCTTGCGCAACACCGCGACCGCTTCCTGGATTTTTTCGTGAATCGACGCGGCCATCAGATTGGCGGGCTTGGTCTCGTAGTACAAGCCGCTTTGGAGCGTGCGATGCGTGCGAATCAAGGAATCCAGCGCCTCGCGCACATCGGAATCCACCGCGCCCGGCGTGTTTAAGGCGGCTTCCAGGATTTTCGTGCCGAGGAAAAGCAGCAGCGCTTCGTGCTCGCGCAGGAATTCCTCCGAGATGGGAACGTCTCGATTGGGAATCTCCTCGGGATTGATGTCCGCGAGCTTCTCATGCCGGCGGGCTTCCGCCAGATAAGCGCAATCGAGCGGGCAATCCACCGTCACTTCACGCTTGTCGCCGCAGCAGATGGAGCATATGTCTCCGCTGACTCCGGGACAAAAACGGCGCGGCTTGCGCGCTTCGCAGAGACGGCATTTCATGGTGGAAGGAGCGGACAACTTTTATCGTAGCAGCATAGCGCGTAATGGACTGCTCGGCGGATCACCCTTAGCCCGCCAGCACTGGAGCTTCGATCAAGACTCGCAGGGCCGCCCGGCAGAAGGCTGGAAGATCGTCGGGTTTGCGGGAAGTAACCAGGTTTTGATCCACCACCACCTCGGCATCCTCGTAGCGGGCGCCGGCGTTCACCACGTCATCCTTGATGGCGAAGAAACAGGTGGCGCGGCGGCCGCGCAGGATACCCGCCGAGCACAGCACCCATGGGCCGTGGCAAATGGAAGCTACCAACTTTCCTCGCGCGTTCATCTCTTTGACGAACTGGTTGGCCCGGGCATGCCGGCGGATATGATCTGGAGCGTAGCCGCCCGGAACGATGACGCCGTCAAAATCCGCGGCGCTGATGCCATCATAGGCGAGTTGCGCGGTGGCGGGATAGCCGAGTTTGCTGGTGTAGGTCTTCCCCGCTTCGGCTCCAACTAGTGTGCACTCAGCTCCGGCTTCTTGGAATCGATAGAAGGGATACCACAGCTCCATTTCCTGGTACGCGGTGTCGACGAAGATCGCGATTTTCTTTCCAGAGAGTTCCATACGTTTTCAGGATAGGCCCTTTGCAGGGCGGCCAGGGCGCCTCCGGCGCAGAGACGCTCGGTACGTTCCCGTGATAAGGACTGATGAGTACCCCGCGGGCGACAGGAGGCCGCCCGATGGGTAGTTGGGAGGAGCTTGTTAGCCTAGCAGACCGCCGTGTCCTAGTCCCGCAATCTCCCAACCTGAGATCCGGTAGCGCGCTAGCATGGATGGCAGAATCAAATCCACTACATTGGGTTTGGCCGAGCGGAAGCAGCCCGGCGCCGACACAATGGGGATTTCGTCTTTATAGCCCAGCAGCAGCAGATTACCCGGTTCCACCGGCGCCAGGAAACGCTCGATGCTGCATCCGGCCTTCAGCATGGCGCGCCCCACTACGTCTTCCGGTCCGGCCGGCGCCGTGGTGGACGCCACCAAAACGCAGGTCGGCCGCGCGCGTAGCAGATGCTGTAGCGAGCGGGCCAGTGCGTCCTCTTCTTCCACCGCCGACAGCACCAAGCCCGCGCTGCTCCCTAGACGGTCCAAGCGCTGCCGCATGATGTTCTCAAACAACTGCCGGGCGCGTTCGCCCGCCAGAGGATCCGAATACAGCACCGCCACAGACGGCGAGCGGATGGGCCGGGCCTGTAGAATCGGCCCGCGCTCCTTGACGATCGAAATGACCGCCTCCAGTTGCGGCTTGGTAACCGCAAACGGTGTGCTTTTGACCGTTGCCACGCGCTGCCCGCTGCGCGCATGAGAAAAATTCAGCGCGGTTGCGATCACTAAACTGGCCGCGCAGTTAATCTGCTTCAGAAGCTCGTCATCTACCAGCATGCAACATGCTTCGGTGGTAAATAAGTTGGCCCTCCCTCCGGCAGCGAGACGGATTTCGAGCGATCCGCAACCGATCTCGCTCGCAACCTGCATGACAGCATCGTCTTCGCCTATTTCTCCTTCCTCCAGCTCGGTGACCCAGACTTGATTCATTCCCTCGGTCTCGAGCATCTTGGCGTCTTCGTCACTGATTACATGACCTTTCGCCAATAGTTTCTTTCCGCCAGCCCGGAAAATAGTGCAGCACAGGATTCTACCTGCTGACTGCTTGACATCGATGATTTGAGCACGCATGACGTCGCTCCGTAACTTCTTGTGACGTGAGCAGGCGCACGCGCAGGCGTTCGGCCGCGTGTGCGTCGCTTTGATCTGCCACGGTGGACTGCGCATCCGAGCTTCGCACTCCCGGTTTTTCGCCGCATCATAAGTTGGGGCCGGGGCTAAATTGTGGGACCGCCGCAGCCAAGAGGCGACGACGATCGTCAAGCGCAATTCTTCCCCCTGTTCTCCCGGACACCAAGGATACTTTTATCGGAGAGAGACCGGGAGTTAAGAAGGGCTAGCTAACCGTTAAGACCCGTTCCGCGCTTGCGAAACGAGCCCTGGATGAAGGTACCGGAAGACAGCCACGTAGCTTCCGGCTGGAAGATCGATGAGAACCAGGTCCGCACTAGCGTGCGATTCATAGTACTCGCGCAGTTTTCGCCGCAGGCGCTGTGCCTCGACGCGGACGATGGCGTCCGCTCGGGGATCATAGTCCTCGCCACGATTGAAGACATCTCTGCCCAGTACGTACTCCTTTAACTCTTCGGGATGTCCCAGCAGGGACCGCTCCACCACCAATTTCAGAAAGCGCTCCATTTGGGGCGACCTTCGAAACATGTCGCTCTCGATAATTCTGCACAATTGTTCACGGACTTGGTCGTCAGGGACAAGATCGGGAGATGGCGCGGGAGGCGAAAATGTGGCGGCTTGGTGGACGTCTTCCTGAAGAACCTCGGCCGTTATCACGATAAAGCCCAATGACCAACTCACGGCGGCTACCGAAATGAAAAGGAAAAAAAAGCTGTTCGAAGGGGAGCGGTCAAACAGGCTGGTAACTGGGGCAAAGATCAGGGCATCAACGCCGCGCAGCAGATGAACAGCACCGCCCAGCAAGAAAACCAGGCCCGTAACGGTCAGGCCCATCCTGCGCTCGCGCGGCATTTCCTTCAGCAAGATGACCCCGGAGGCGATCCCGATACCTCCTAATACCGCACTCATAACTACGATTCGCGCGTTTATGTTGTCGTTTATGTAGCGAAAATAGGCCACGCCCGCAACCGCCAGTGCACTCAGCGCACATTCCGGCCACCAGGTGATCGGCAATCCGCGGAACCGTTGAATTCCTTGCAAGAACGCTAACGCCGCGCCAATTGCCAGCGCGTTTGCAAGTACAATACTGATCCAATCCGGCACGGCCCCGCGCAATAGGAGCAAAATCAAAGCGCAGGCTGCCGAGAAGTTTCCCAGAACCCAACGGCCAGGGTAGGGCCCCGTGGTCCGCCAAACCAGAGCACCCATAAGGCCCGGTACGAGGACCACGACAATGGCAACAACGACCAGCGTCTGGATGTCAAGCTGCATGACTGAAACACCCATTATCACTTAATCTCGGGAATGTAATTTCGACAGGTGTCTAAAGCCTGGGATTTGAGAAAAAGGCGTCTTCCACGATAGTCGTGTTCTGCAATGCGCGCGCAATTTCGCCGCGTAAATTGGCAATCCCGATTCGATGCCGCACAGGCGGTCGGCCAGCGCCGAAAAGCCGGGCACTGAACGCGCCCGGTCGCTGAGTACCCGCGGGCGACAGGAGGCCGCCCGATGGGTAGTTGGGAGGAGCTTGTTAGCCCAGCAGGCCGCCGTGTCCTAGTCCCGCGATCTCCCAACCTGAGATCCGGTAGCGCGCCAGCATGGACGGCAGAATCAAATCCACCACATTGGGTTTCGCCGAGCGAAAGCAGCCCGGCGCCGAAACAATGGGGATTTCGTCTTTATAGCCCAGCAGCAGCAGATTACCCGGTTCCACCGGCGCCAGAAAACGCTCGATGCTGCATCCGGCCTTCAGCATGGCGCGCCCCACTACGTCTTCCGGTCCGGCCGGCGCCGTGGTGGATGCCACCAAAACGCAGGTCGGCCGCGCGCGCAACAGATGCTGCAGCGAGCGGGCCAGTGCGCCCTCTTCTTCCACCGCCGACAACACGAACCCGGCGTTGCTCCCGAGACGGTCCAAGCGCTGCCGCATGATGTTCTCAAACAACTGCCGGGCGCGTTCGCCCGCCAGAGGATCCGAATACAGCACCGCCACAGACGGCGAGCGGATGGGCCGGGCCTGCAGAATCGGCCCGCGCTCCTTGACGATCGAAATGACCGCCTCCAGTTGCGGCTTGGTAACCGCAAAAGGTGTGCTTTTGACCGTTGCCACGCGCTGCCCGCTGCGCGCATGAGAAAAATTCAGCGCGGTCGCAATCACTAAACTGGCCGCGCAGTTAATTTGTTTCAGAAGCTCGTCATCCACCAGCATGCAACATGCTTCGGTGGCAAATAAGTTGGCCCTCCCTCCGGCAGCGAGACGGATTTCGAGCGATCCGCAACCGATTTCGCTCGCAACTTGCATGACAGCATCGTCTTCGCCTATTTCTCCTTCCTCCAGCTCGGTGACCCAGACTTGATTCATTCCCTCGGTCTCGAGCATCTTGGCGTCTTCGTCACTGATTACATGACCTTTCGCCAATAGTTTCTTTCCGCCAGCCCGGAAAATAGTGCAGCACAGGATCCTACCTGCTGCCTGCTTAACATCGATGGTTTGAGCACGCATCCCAATGTGTCGTCCTTTGCAGGGTGTTTGCAATTATACTCTGCCTAGGTAGAAATGCAGCAGAAACTTCTCAACATAATCCTAAGTCTTGGCAACTTAACCGTGAAATGCGCAGCTTGCGGCGGGCGCATACAACATATAGGACCGAGGAGGCTCTCCTGGCCCGCGACGGCCCGTAGTGCTCCTATCCCTCCGGAGCAAAAGAGCGAGCTCGATTGGATGAGAACGGCTAAATCAATTTCAGATGAGGCAGTTGAATCAATTCGTTACCTGGCTCGCTCCCCGTGGATAGAATCGGATGAGGACGAAGCGCTTTGAGCATCGCAATTTCATCGCAACATTGAAATTTTGGACAGCGCAGGCAGTCTTTCCAGACCTTCAAGGGAAGTGCTCCGCGCTCTACTTCTTTAAAGCCAAGTGTTTGGAAGAATTTCGCCACGTACGTAAATGCAAAAATCGCATGCAGACCGTTTTCCAGGGCCTCTTCTTCCAAATGCTCGACGATTCGGCGTCCGATACCCTGACCTTTCAAAGCCGGATCCACAGCCAAGGAACGAACTTCGGCGGAAGTCGGTGTGTAGAAATGCAAAGCTCCGCAACCTGCCAGCCGCGATCCCAAATAAGCCACGCTGAAGTCGCGGATATTCTCCGACATTTCGAATTCCGTTCTGGGAAGCATGATTCCATCGGCGGCGTAAGCATTGATCAGTTTGAGCAGGTCATGGATATCGCTCATGGCCGCTTTTCGCAGAATCAATGGGCCGGTAACGGCGGAAGCTTGTGAATGCGGAAGGCCGGTGCTAACCATGCGATTTCGCTCCTAACTTATTGACCAATCGCGTACCCAATGCTGCGCCATCCAGGAGCTTGCGAATTACGTCGGGGATGGAACCGGGTGCTATTCGGACCTCACCAACTCCCTGGCGCATGGCTTCGGTGGCTGCTTCCAGCTTGGCGTGCATACCGCCGCTGGCAACACCGCTTTGGATCAGATTGCAGCAGCATTCCGGCGAAATCTCCGGCAGGATCGCGCCGTCTTTGTCTTTCACTCCATCCACGTCGGTCAGGAAGAAAAGTTTATCAGCCTGAATGGACGCCGCTACCGCAACGGCCATCTGGTCCGCATTCACGTTGTAGAAACTTCCCCGCCTGTCCCCGGCTAAACACGCGACCACCGGGAGATAGCCGTTTTCGAGCAGGAGGTTGAGCAGGCGGCCGCTGGATGGGATGGGCTTTCCGACGGCTCCCAGTTCATCGCCCATCGGTTCTGCTTCGGCCAGCAGCGCGTCCATTCCAGTCAGGCCGACGGCGAAGGTACCATGGGCGATGCAGGCCGCAACCAGCTCTTGGTTCACCGTACCAGCCAGGACTTTGAGCACGGCGTCCAATACTTCCGGCGTGGTCACTCGCAGGCCATTGATGAAGCGGCTCTCGATGCCATGCTCGCTGAGGAAGCGCGTCACTTGCTTGCCGCCGCCATGCACCACCACGGCGCTCAAGCCAGTCTGGATCGCATTGCTGATCTCAGCGGCCAAGCGGTTTTTGCGATTCGGGCGAATCCAATAAAGTGCCACCGATCTTGATGAGGAGCTTCACAGCAGACCCTCAGTCTCTTGCAGCCCGAGCATCAGGTTCATGTTCTGGATGGCTTGGCCGGCGGCTCCCTTCACCAGGTTGTCGATGGCGCTGATCACAACGGCGCGGCCGCTGGCGGGGTCGAAGCGAACGCCGAGATCGCAGAAGTTGGTGCGGTCGACACCACGAATATCGGGCAAGGCGCCGGGTTGGTACAGACGAACGAAGCTCTCGTTCTTATAGCGCTGGCTGTAGATTTCGAGCAAGTCGGCCGCGCTCGAGATATTGCAGGCGTGGAAATAGATGGTTTCCAGAATGCCCCGGTCGATCGGGATGAGATGCGCGGTGAAGCTCAACTCGCCTTCCTCCAGCTGGGACGTCATGAGGATTTCGGGTACGTGCCGGTGATCCAGCAGCGAGTACGCTGAGAAATTCGCGGTCACTTCGCAAAAGCTGGTACGCAAGGTGGCGCTGCGGCCGGCGCCGCTTACACCGGATTTCGCGTCGCAGACGATGCCGGCGCCGCGGTCAACGATTCCGCTCGCGATCAGAGGTTGAATTGCCAGATTGGCCGCCGTGGGATAACAACCGGGGTTGGCAACCAGCGTGGCGCCGGCGATGCGCTGGCGGCAAAACTCAGGCAGACCATAGACGGCTTGGCTCAGTAAACCCGACGCGGTATGCGGCTCCCGATACCAGCGCGAATAGGTGGCGGCGTCGGCGAATCGAAAGGCTCCACTCAAGTCAATCACCTTGGCGCCTTCCGCAAGCAGCTGGGGCGCGAGTTCCATGGATACGCCGGCCGGCGTCGCCAGAAACACCAGCGCGAGCGTTTCGGATTTCACCACGCCGGGTGTCAGGGCCACGCGTGCAGGTTGCCCGGTGTTCAGCGGCTTGGGACGTTCTTCAAAGTCCTGACGATGTTCCAGTAGCACCGGCTCGACCTGACGATGCTGCGCTAGCAGGCGAACCAGTTCGGAGCCACTATAGCCGCGAAACCCGACGATGCCGGCGCGCCAGGGCTTGGAATAATTATTCATTGTACTGAATGATTATACAACAGGAAAACTACTGGCGTGAGCCGAATAGGAAGGGCTAAGAGGATATGCTGGAGGAGACGGGAAAACACAACGCTGGGAGCACGATCGAAGCTGAGCCACTCGATGACACGGCGACTCAAGCTGGCACTCGGTCGCCCCCCAGCGAGAGGCTTAACGCAATCCAGTAACCGAAGCTCGTTTCTTGTAAGCTATTGAGGATGCAGAAACTAACTTCCGCATAGACCTATCCGATATGTCACAGTGTCACTTTTGGGATCATGTTGGAGACTTTTTGTCACTGAGGGCTTTCACCCGAAGGTGGGTTTCTACACCCAATTTGCTGGCCGATCCAACGCAGGTAAGTGATTGACAAACTGAAAGCGTCCCCTTAGGCTTGTGATCTGCTAGGAATGGGGGGTTTTGCATCTATGCCCAGGATTGGTCTGTTGCCGTTGGTGGCCGCGCTCGGCGCACTAGCCGCTTGGGCGGATGCCGACGCGCGCCGTGGAGCTGATTTTTTCAAGACCCAAGGTTGTGAGAATTGTCATGCGCTGAAAGGCGTGGGCGCCCAGAAGGCTCCGGACCTAGGGCGGCGCCTGGATCGCGATTACACACCGGCCGGAATCACCGCTCGCATGTGGAGTCACGCACCGGTGATGTGGGCGGCGATGAGCAAAGAGAACATCGCGCCTCCCAAAGTCAGCGCCGACCAAGCCGCCGATCTGTTCGCGTATTTTTACGCGGCGCGCTTCTTCGAAAAACCCGGCGAAGCGGAGCGGGGGAAGCGCTTGTTCACGGAAAAGCACTGCATCGATTGCCACTCGCTGACGGCATCGGGCGGAGGAATCGGGCCGCCGGTGGAGAAGTGGGAATCGCTCCAGGCTCCCATTGTTTTGATCGCGCGCATGTGGAACCATCAATCACAAATGCATAACGCCATGGCGGCGCGAGGGATCGCGTGGCCGCAACTGACGTCGCAGGAACTGGACGACATGCTGGTGTATCTTCAGAACCTGCCGCAGACCCGGGGCGGAGAATCGATCGTGGATCTGCCGTCGCCAGAAAATGGAGAAGCGTTGTTCCGGGACAAAGGTTGCATCTCCTGCCACGTCGGAAAGCTGGCGCTAGAAAACCGTCTGGGCGACAGCACGCTGACCGATATCGCGGCCGCGATGTGGGATCATGCCCCGCAGATGCGCCAGCCCCCGCCGGAGCTAAGCGTGGCCGAGTGGAGGCAACTGGTGAGTTATGTCTGGGCGAAGCAGTTTTTTGCTACCCGGGGCGATGCGGCGCGCGGGCGTAAAGTCTTCGAATCGAAGAAATGCGCGGTTTGCCACAACGACGCGTCCTCGGGAGCTCCCAGCCTGTCCAAACCCGCGCAACCGTACTCGGCCATCAGCATGGTCTCCGTACTCTGGCAGCATGGTCCGACCATGCTGGCGAAGATGCAAGAAAAGCACATCGCTTGGCCGCAGTTATCTCAGGACGAGATGGCCAATGTGATCGCGTATCTGAATTCGCGCTGAGGTAACACTGCTGGGTGGGCCTGCCTTGGCGGCTGGAGGGTCAACCGTGGTTTTCTGGATACCAACGTGCTTGAGGTCTCCGCGAACCAAGGAGGCAAGGCATGCAGAAGGACGGGCCGCAGGGCTGCCAGCAATGTGGAAAGTCCGCCGAAGGCCCCGCGGGCGTTTCATCGGGCGACAAGCCAGAGCAGAGCCGCCGGTCACTGCTGTCCTGGCTTCTGGGCGGTGGCGTGGCGGCCTCACTGATCTCGTTCTTGTACCCCGTCATTCATTTTCTGAATCCCCCGCATATGTCGGAAGCCGCCGTGGACGAGGTCTCTGGCGGTAAAGTCGAGGATCTCAAGCCTAACTCCGGCAAAATCGTCAGGTTCGGAAGCAAGCCCGCCTTGCTGGTGCGCGTCAGCGATTCGCGAGTGGAAAGCGCTCTCGGCGGTGTGCACGCACCTGAACTGCACCGTTCAGTATCAACCCTCGACTCGGCTGATCTGGTGCGCCTGCCACAACGGCATGTACGACCTAACCGGGCGGGTGGTCTCCGGTCCGCCTCCTAAGCCGCTGGAAGAGTATGCGGTGAAGGTGCGCGGCGACGAAGTTGTGATCTCGCGGCGAGCTTAGAGGATTCATTTGACTTCCACGGAAGCGAGAGCGAAAGCGGCCAGCTGGCTGGAAGAAAGGCTGGACCTCAGCGCGGTCCGCGAGGCGATCGAGCACAAGACCGTGCCGGTGCACTCGGCCACCCGCTGGTATTACTTCGGCGGAATGACGCTGTTCTTGTTCGCCCTCCAGATAATCACAGGCATTTTGCTGATGCTGTACTACCGGCCCACGGTCAGCGAAGCTTTCGAGAGCGTGCAGTTCATCATGACGCGTGTTCAGTTCGGCTGGCTGATCCGGTCCATCCATAGCTGGTCGGCCAATCTGCTGATCTTCATCGCATTCGTGCACATGTTCAGCGTTGTGTTCACGCACGCCTACCGCAAGCCCAGGGAATTGACCTGGCTGACGGGGATCGCGCTGCTGGGCCTGATGCTGTTTTTCGGATTCAGCGGTTATCTGCTGCCTTGGAACAAGATCTCTTATTTTGCGACCAAGGTTGGCACGGACGTGGCCGCCAACGCACCGGTGGTGGGTCCGGCCATCGCGCGTTTTCTGCGTGGAGGCGACGACGTAGGCGGGGCGACGTTGACGCGCTTCTTCGCGTTTCATGTGATGATTCTGCCTCTGACCGCGCTGCTGCTGGTCGGACTTCACATCCTGCTGGTCCAACAGCACGGAATGAGCACACCGCCCTGGATTGGACCATCGGGAGTCCGGCAGATGAGGTTTTTCCCGAATTTCTTTCTGCGCGAGCTGATGGTTTGGTACTGCGCGCTGGCGGCTCTGGGCGCGCTGGCAGCCATCTTTCCCTGGGAATTGGGCGAGAAGGCCGATCCATTCGCCTCGGCTCCGGCAGGCATCCGCCCGGAATGGTATTTCCTGGCGCAGTTCTACACGCTGAAGCTGATACCGAGTCATGTCTGGATTTTTGAGGGCGAGATTCTAGGAATTCTCGGCTTTGGTCTGCTGGCCGTGGGATGGGCCGTGCTTCCGTTTTGGGGGTGCGATCGCGCCGGCGCGGCCAGAACACGGCTGGTCACAGGAGCGGGAGTGGTGATGGTCAGTTATCTGGCGACGTTTACAGTGTTGGGGTACGTGAAATGAGAGCGCCACTGGTATTGCTGCTGCTCGCGCCGTTGGGTCTGCTGGCTCAGCAGGCTACTAAGAACACTTGTCTCGATTGTCATTCCGCTCTGGATGGCGAGACGCAGCGGCCCGCTCTTCTCATCAAGAACGATGTCCACACCGCGAACGGTTTGGGTTGCGCGGACTGCCATGGCGGCGACCCCACTAGCGACGATCCCGGCGTGGCTATGAGCAAGGCCAAGGGATTTATCGGCAAGCCCGCGCGCGCCGCGATCCCGAAGCTGTGCGCGCGCTGCCACAGCGACCCGAACTTCATGCGGAAATTCCGGCCGCAACAACGCGTGGATCAGTTCGAACTGTATCAGACCAGCGTGCATGGAAAGCGTCTGGCGGAAGGCGATGAGAACGTCGCGACATGTATCGACTGTCACAGCGTGCACGAGATCCGCGCGGTGAAGGATCCGCTGGCGCCGGTGTACCCGCTTCGTCTGCCGGCGACCTGCGCGCGCTGCCACGCCGACTCGAAGAAAATGGCCAAGTACGGCATCCCCACCAATCAATTCGCCGAATACCAAACCAGCGTGCATTGGAACGCGCTCAAAGTGCGCGGCGATCTTTCGGCTCCCACCTGCGCGTCCTGTCATGGCAATCACGGCGCTAAGCCGCCGCAAGTTGAATCGGTGGCGGCGGTGTGCGGATCGTGCCACGTGCTGTTCGCGCAGCTGTATCAGAAGAGCGTGCATGAGCCGATCTTCTCGGGTGCGTCCGGAGGCGGCGGGTGCATCGTGTGCCACAGCAACCATGGCATACATCAGCCGTCCACGGCCATGCTGGAAGGACCCAAGGCGGTGTGCGCGCAATGTCACGATGCCGGTACGCCGGGGGCCAAAACCGCCGCCGAGATGGCGGGTTGGCTGGACGGCTTGGATTCCGCTCTGAAGCATTCTGAATCCGTGCTGGCGCAAGCCGACAAAGCCGGTATGGAAGTGTCCGAAGCGCAGGCGAAACTCGGCGACGGCCGCGATGACCTGGTCAAAGCCCGCCTGGCGCTGCATGCTTTTCAACCTGTGGACATGAAGAAGCCGATCGATGCCGGTATGGCCGTGGCCAGTGAAACTTTGCATGCGGGCCAGGCCGCACTGCACGAAAAAGATGTCCGCCGCATGGGTCTGGCGATATCGGTGGTGTTCATTGGGATCACCATTTTCGCCATCTGGGCCCTAATTCGCCGCCTGGAATACAAGCGCGGCCTGCCGTCAGACGCAACCACGCCGGCAGAAAGACGATCCTGAATGTTTTTGAAGCACTCAATTCCAAACAATGGAGATAATTCGTCATGAAAATCGCTACTATCGCTACTATTTCGCTGGCAGCTTGCTTGGGCCTGGCCTATGCTGGCGCTCCAGAAGGTAAAGCTGTATTTACCGCCAAGTGCCAGGCCTGTCATGGCCCGAATGGCGAAGGCAAGGCATCCATCGCGAAAATGTTCAACGTCACCATGCAGCCGCTAGGGTCGAAGGAAATTCAATCCCTGTCCGACGCCGATATCAAGAAGGTGGTCACCGAAGGTCACGGCAAGATGAAGCCGGTGGGCGGGCTGGACGACAAGCAAGTTGCGGACGTGATCGCGTTCGTCCGCACGCTGAAACAATAGCAGCGGCTGGCTCGCCGGTGGAACGGTTGGCTGACGCTGTTCACGCTCGAAAGGAGAGCCTGTATGCCAACACCTATCGCGAGGACACGGCTTTGGATGGCCGCGCTGATTGTGATCGCGGCAGCCGTCATGGTGCCGGTCTGGCAACGGTGGCGCGCGCCGCGGACTCCCGCCTACATTGTGGGAGTACCCGAGAAGGGCGCCGCGCTGTTCTTCGGAAAGAAAAACTGCTCCACGTGTCATTCCATTAACGGGTCGGGAGGCGGCGTTGCGCCCGATCTCTCGGGAGTCCGGCCTGGTACTCCCGCCATGGGCTGGCTCACGGCAGTTCTGTGGAATCACGCGCCGGGCATGTTCCGCCAGATGCGGCATGGCAATGTCGCTTATCCTCAACTGAACACCGAGGAGATGGCGCACATCCTGGCGTTCTTATACCAGGCGGCAAGTGCGGACCGTCCCGGCGATGCGAGCGCAGGCGAGCGCGTGTTCCGCGACAAGGGATGTTCCCGTTGCCATTCGGTTCGACAGTCCGGTGGCGGCACCGCGCCCGATCTTTCGACGCTCGCAGTGTCGGGCACCAGCGTATGGACGCGGGCCATGTGGAATCACGCCCAGGCCATGGTTGATCCGGTGACCAAAGCGCTGGGCCGCTGGCCGCAGTTCAATGGCAGCGAGATGAACGATCTGATCGCCTATGCCAGTGGCGGGGCTGAATCTGCCGCGCGGAGAGACCAGCTCCAGGGAAACGCCGGGAAGGGCTGGCAGGTGTTCGGGCGCAAATGCGTCGAATGCCATTCCATTCGCGGGCAGGGTGGCAGCATCGGGCCTCCATTGGGACCAGAACACGATCTTCCGATCGGTGAGGCTGAATTTGCGACAGTGTTGTGGAATCATGCGCCCGCGATGCTGCGGAAAGTTCGCGACGCTGGAATTTCATTGCCACTGCTACAGGGAGACGAAGCGGCGGATCTGCGCACCTACCTGGCGAGCTTGCGCTACTTTGAACCCTCCGGCTCGGCTTTGGTGGGCGAGCGCGTATTTTCCGAGCGTGGTTGCGCCCAATGCCATGGAGCCCAGGCGCAAGGCACCAAGCTCGGACCGCAGCTTCCGCCTGCCCAGGAGACGTTCACTACCGTTTCATTTACTACGGCGCTTTGGAGACACGGGCCGCACATGCTGGATCGCGTCGAGGAATCGGGCGCGCAATGGCCGGTTTTGCAGGCCAGCGACGTCGGCAACCTGGTGAGTTTCTTAAACGGTCCAGCTCGAAAGTAGTCAGACTTCCGCCGGGGCGTCGGACGGTTTCCGGGCGACGACTTCAGCCACCGCGCGCCGATGGCAGGACTCGTGCGGCTGGCCTTCGAAATCGTGCAGGATGGTCCAACCCGCGAAGCAGGCGCGTAATTCGCCGGGTGTGGCGCGCGTGGGCGTTCCATTAGGCTGATCGGGATCCGCTAAGTGCACGATCGCGATGATCGTTCCTCCCGGGCCCACCCCGCGCTGCATGTCCGGGATCAAATCGCGCTGCAGATAGTAGGAGTCGACAATCAAGTCGAACGCGCCGGGCGGAATTTGGTATTCGCCGCGTTCGAGATCGGCCACGCGGGCGTCGATGTCCAGATTCTTCCGGCGGGCGCGCCGGCGCAGCAGATCGATTGCGATGGGAGAGCCGTCAACGGCGGTGACATGCCAGCCGCGCTCGGCCAGAAACAGCGCGTTGCGGCCCGGTCCGCAGGCTAGATCGAGCGCCGTGCCGGGCTGAAGCGGTCCGGCGAATTGTTCCACCAGCGGCGCGGGCGTTTCAAACAATTGCTCGCCGGCGGCGTAGCGCTGGTTCCAGTCTTCCAGGCTCAACTGGCATCGCCGCGCTTGGCGGCGGCCTTCAGCGCTTTCTGCAAAATTCGCACGGCGCGATCGATTTCCTTTTCGGTGACGATGTAAGGCGGCAGGAATCGAAGCACCGTATCGTGTGTGCAGTTGATCAACAGGCCGTCCGCCATCGCGTCCAGAACGATCTGCTTGCCGGGGATGCTGAGGTCCATGCCGACCATGAGTCCGCGGCCGCGGACTTCTTTAATAAATGGAAAGCGCGAGCGCAGCGCCTCGAGCTTTCCGCGGAAGTACGCGCCGGCCTGCTCGATGTGGGGCAGCAGGCCTTCCAAGATATCCAGGAAGTCGATGGCGACGCGGCAAGCCAGCGGTCCGCCGCCGAAAGTTGAACCGTGCATGCCCGGGCCGATGGATTTCGCGGCGCGCTCATTGGCCACGATGACGCCCAGCGGAACCCCGCAGGCCAGGGGCTTGGCGGCCACCATGATATCGGGCAGAACCACCGGATCGGCGAGCTGATAAGCGAAGTACTTGCCCACGCGGCCCACGCCGCACTGGATCTCATCGAACACCAGCAGCGCGTCGAAGCGGTCCGCCAGCTCGCGCGCCTTGCGGGCGTACTCGGTGGTCATGGGAAAAATACCGCCCTCGCCCTGAATCCATTCGATGACGATCCCGGCGGTGCGCTCGCTGAACATCTGTTCGAGCGCCGTCAAGTCGTTTGCGGGAACGAACTTCGCACCGGCCACCAGCGGCTCAAAATCGCGCCGGTATTTTTCCTGGCCGGTGATGGAGAGCGAGCCGAACGTCCTGCCATGAAAGGAATTGTGCAGCGAGATAACTTCGTACTTTTCCGTGGAGATCTTGCGGCCGTGGGAGCGGATCATCTTGAGCGCGCCTTCCATGGCCTCGGTGCCGGAGTTGCAGAAAAAGGTGCGCTGCAATCCGCTGATCTTGGCCAGCCGCTCGGCCAGCGGGCCTTGATACTCGTGGTAATAAAGGTTGGAAGTGTGCAACATCAAGCCTGCTTGCGCGCGAATGGTTTTGACCAGGCGGGGATGAGCGTGGCCGAGGGCGTTCACACCGATCCCGGCGATGAAATCGAGATAGCGTTGGCCGGAGGGGTCGTAAACGTAGCAACCCTTTCCGCGCTGGAGCACCAGCGGATAGCGCGCGTAGTTTTGCAGCAGGTACTCGGATTCCAGTTTTTGGATGCGTTCTAAGACGCTAGCTTCGGACGGCACCGTTGAAACCGTGGACATAGCATTCATGATAGCTTGGCGGAAGGAGTTCTTATGCGTGTCCTGTCGCTTGGAGCCAGCGTAATTATCCTGATTGGTTGTGTTGCGGGAGCATCCGAGTTCCCATCGCCCAGCGTCGACATTCCCGCCTCCGCCGCGAAGCAATCGGCCACCGCGGTGCTTGCGGGCGGCTGCTTCTGGGGTGTCGAAGGTGTTTTCGAACGTCTCAAGGGCGTTTCGAACGTGGTCTCCGGTTATGCGGGCGGAGTCAAACTGACGGCGCATTACGAGATCGTGGAGACGGGCGCCACCGGGCACGCCGAATCGGTCCAGATTACTTACGATCCGTCGGAAATTTCCTACGGGCGGCTGCTGGAAGTGTTTTTCTCCGTGGCGCATGATCCCACCGAATTGAATCGGCAGGGGCCGGATGAAGGCACGCAGTACCGCTCGGTCATTTTCTACGCATCGGACGATCAGAAGCGCGTGGCCGAGACGTACATTCAGCAATTGAACGCGGCTCGAATTTTTCCGCGTCGCATCGTGACCGAGGTGGTGCGGCTGCAGGGATTCTATCCGGCCGAGCCCGAGCATCAGCATTTTCTAGAGCGCCATCCGGACAATCCTTACATCGTCTACAACGATTTGCCGAAACTTAGCCAGTTGAAGAAGCAGTTCCCGGAGTTATTGAAGAGCCGCTGATTCCCGTCGCGTAACATTTCCATTAACCCGCGGCCCAGGCGCCTCACCTTCCTTTACCTGTTGCGACATTAGGAATAGGAAATTTCTTGCGTCCGAGCGGGTCTTGGATGTCTATGATGCTCTTTCTTAAAGCCCTTGTTGCGTGGCAGTAAAGCTGCAACGAACCCCAGCGACGAAAGGATGCTGACATGCTTTATTGGGCCTTGTTGTTCCTGCTGATCGCGATTCTCGCAGCTGTGTTCGGTTTCACAGGGATCTCACTGCTGGCGGCCGGCGTCGCGAAGATTCTGTTCTTCATTTTCCTGGTGCTGTTCGTTATTTCTCTGGTCGCGCACGTCACGAGAAGAGTGTGATGGCGCAAGCTGGCTGAGGTTGGCGCCGGAACCCGCTCCGGCGCCCAGCGAGTTGCATAAGACCGGGCCTTCAACGGAGATTTTCAAATGAAAAAAACTACGGGCGCTGTTCTAATTGTGTTGGGTTTGGTGGTGATGGTATGGGGCTTCTTCGGCTTTAAGACCAGAGAGACGGTGGTGGACGTTGGTCCCATCCACGCCACCCGGGATAAGACACATAACGCTCCATACGGACCAATCGCAGGCGCGGTTGTGCTGCTCGGGGGCGTGGTCCTGATCGCCTCGGGCCGCGGCGAATAGGGCGAGCAACTGCCACAACGTCAACCTCCCTCCCGCTAGTACCACTGGAACCGAAAATCCGAAATCGGAATCGTGATGATTGCCTAGTTGGCGACACCCAAAAGTGGAGCGAATCCGAACCGTGGAGTCGCGCACGTACAGCTATTTAAGAAGATAGGAGATCATCACATGCTTGACGAAGTCGGCCGGAACGCCGGCAAGTTGATTCTAGTCAGTTTACGAGGGGCCATGCTGGTGGCTGCGGCAGCGTCGGCCATGCAGGCGGCGGCAATTACTTGGGGATCGCCGACGAACGAGACCGGCAGTGCCAGCGACGTCGTGACAGCAGGCACCTTCCTCGAATCCGCCTTCGCCGGCCTCACGGACGTGACGCTGAACGGCGTGGTGTTCGCGCACGGGACCAATTCGAGCAACCCGGGGACTTTTGCGGACGGATCTTCCATCACCGTCACCGGAGTGGACGTGTTCGATTCAGAGGCCGGATCGGCGCCGGGCAGTTGGGACACGAACTATCAATCCTTGACGAACGTGGCCGACTATAGTGGCACGAGCAACATGGAAATCCTGCTGGGGGGCCTCACCGTGGGCGACAACTACGAGGTTCAAATTTTCGAGCCGTGGTGGAACAATCAGTTTCCGACAACTTATAGTGACGGCACCGACGTAAGCGGGGCCTTGAATACCGGTGACGGAACAACTTCGCCGCAATATATCACGGGCACGTTTACAGCGGACGGCACTTCGGAAACGCTCTTTCTCGGCGCCAGCAATACTTTCTCGCTAACGTCGGCGGTACAGGTGCGGGACCTTTCTGGTTCCATTTCTCCGGTACCAGAGCCAAGTACGTTCGGCATGTTGGCGGCCGGACTGGTTGCTTTGGCATTTGCGCGTCGCTTCATCGCCCGCCGGGCGGCGTGACGTTGAAGTGATAGTACGCCAGGGCGCTTCCGTTTGAGGAGAGCTTGACTTCGTAGCGTCCTGGCGCCAGAACCTCCGAGGGAATCCACACGATTGCCGCGAGCTTGCCGTCCCGGGACTGCTCCGGCACGGGATGCTGGCTCCAGATCACTCGGCCGGCGAGAGCGATCTCGACCTCGGCGGAAGCGCTTCGGTCCGCCGGTTCCAAGCCCAGCTCGAGGCGGACCGCCTGGGCGCTGGATGGGAGCGCCAGGGAGGTTTCCCGCTCGGCTCCGCGCACAGCGTCGTTGGGTAGTGTGAGCGAGAAAGTGGGTCCGGCGGCGCGCTGGCGTTCCACCTCGACGCGGGCTTCGGCCAACTGCCGGTTCAGACGTGAGTTTTCGGTGGCGAGCCACGCGGTTCCGCCCGCAAGAACAATACACGCCGCAGCAGCTATGGCGGCCCAGGGAATTGTACGCCGGCGAGGCAGCGCCTGGTGCAGGGATTGCGCCAGCGATAGCTTCTGACGCTGCCGGTCCGAGCCTAGCAGGTAAGTCTCGATTCGCCGCCGGCGCTCGGGCCCGACTTCCTCGCGGACGTAGGCGTCTAGCAATTCAGCTTCAGCCATCTTGAGGTCGTGGATCCGGGTCGGACATCCATTCTGGAGAAGGCGAGCCTCTCTTCCTCGGCGGTTTCGTGCAACAAGTAGGCGATCAAGTCTTCGCTATTCACGGTGTCCCGACCTTGGCTTGATATCACGCCCGCGTTGCATGCAATCCAGCAATCGCTCGCGGATACGCAAAGCGCGGTTGCGCAGCGCATTCATCGAAATGCCTAGAGACTGGGCCAGCTTGGCGCGGTCGCCCGAATAGTAGCGCTCGATCAGATCGCGATTTTCGGCCGACAGCGCCTGGAGGCAGCGGTTCATTTCTTCCATCGCCACCTGGTCCGCTTTGGGCGCGAGTGCTCTGGTTTCGATCTCGCGCAAGGCCACGTCTTTCTTTTGGCGGGAGCGCGCGGCTTCGTGCAGCACCAGGCGGGCGATTCCGATAGCATAGTGACTCAGGTTCCGGATGGGCTCGCCAGCCGACAGGCGCCGCGCGAGACGGTTCAGAGTTTCGTCGGTCAGATGCTCGGGCTCCGGGTCGCCTTCCCAGGCGAACAGATCGATCAGGCGCGTCCGCAGGGCCTCGTAGAGCAAGCTGGCCGCTTCGCGGTTCGGGTCCAAATGCTCGAGCAGGCAATCCAGCGCCTCGCGGCTTAGCTCCCAATGTTTCCGCGCGGGAGCGTCGCTTGGGGAGTCGTTCATGAACTCGGCTGCTTCACTTGGCGCCTTGGAGAACAAAAGCGGACCAATAGTAGGGGTCGCTCCAACGCGGATTACGCTGCATGGAGAGCTGCGCGGATTGTAGCGCGGCCGGGGGCGGCAGGCCGCGGCGGAGCAAGGCGTCGTAGAAGTAACGCATAAATTCGGCGCTGGCGCGATCCTGGACGCTCCACAGGCTGGCCAAAACCTGAGGCGCGCCCGCGAACATGAATCCGCGTGTCAGCCCGATCATGCCTTCACTGCGGACGGACTCGCCGAGCGCGGTTTGGCAAGCGCTCAAGACCACCAAATCGGCATTCAACTTCAAGTTGTAGATCTCGTGCAGGCGCAGGAAGCCGTCCTGGGGCCGGCCTTGGCGATCCACCATGGAAAGGACGATGCCCGACAAATCGGGATGCCGGCTGTCGATGAGCCCGTGCGTCGCGAAATGCACAATTCGATAGCGGCTCAACCGGGGCTCCTCTGCGGAAGCGCGGCTGGCGTCGAAGTCCAGCGCAATCCACTTTTGGCCGTCGGGCGTCAGCCGGTCGATGGCCTGCGCTTCGTCGCGAGAGAAATGCAGCCGCACCAGCGCGCCGAAGCCTGACTGTTCGGCAGCGCGCGTTAGGGTGTCGTCCTGCGGCGGGGGCGGCGTTGGGTGGGCGCCCGGTACACGCTGATCGTCGGCTCGGAAGACCGGGTCGGCAAAGACCGCAACTTCCTGGGGAGCCGGACGGCGCCCCGCTGTCTCGCGGCGAACTTCGGCCAACGCGGAGGCGGATGGCAGCTCCAGGATTTCGTGGCGAAGCGCCAAAGGAGAAGAGTGTCGATCAGGCAGGGCGGCGAATGGGACGTACTCGAGCGCGCCGTCGGCAACGATCCACCAGCGGTGAAATCCAGCGGAAGCGTCGAGCGCCGGAGCGAGCAGACCGTGCAGCTGGGCAGCAGCGCGCTGCACCTCGGCAGGCGAGACCTCGACGTGTTCATTGCGGGCGTTGAGCGCCCGGTAAAAACGGCGAGCGGCGGCTTCCACAACAGGGCGGGCCGGCAGAGCGAAGCCTTGGCAGCCGGTGCGCGACACAATCCAGACGAAACTGCGCGATTCACCTAACCAGAACTCGAGCAGCGCGGTCTCTTGTTCGGGAAGCAGGGATTCGGCCGCCGAGAGCGTCAAGGGAGACGATTGCGTGATGGCGCCGTAGGCTGGGCTAGCTTCGCGGATGCGGCCTTCGATTTCCGCATAGCGATCCACCAATTCGTCGATGTCCTTGCGTGCCGCGGCCTCGCGATCAGGGCTGTGGGGCGAATCCAAGAGGCGCAGAAAGCGGTCGTGCTTGGCATCGAGCAATTCCTGGAGCTGACGCTCGCGTTCCGTCAACGCCGGATCGACGCCACGGTGCAGATCGACGCCAGCTTCGGCCAGCAAGTCCAGCAAGCCGCGCGCGCGGGCGCGTTCGCTAATTTCGAACGCGGCGCGGGTATCTTGCGCGTCCATGGCGATCTGGATGGCCAGGTCGTAATATTTGCGGCGGGAACTGGCCAATTCGATGCGCGACTGCCGGCTTCCGAAATTGGCCCGCAGCGATTCGACCAGATCGAGCGCGGCCATGGAATGGCGGCTGGCATCATCGCGCGTTCCCGCCTGGCGATCGAGCAATGCCAGCTCGAGCAAGGTTTCCGCTTCGCTAGATACCGCGCCGGCGTTATGCCTGAGCTCCAGCGCCTGCTCCAACGCCTGACGCGCAGCTTCCATCCGGCCGAGCTGCCTTAGGGCTCTTCCTTCCAGATGGAGGGCATTCGATTCGGCCAGCTTGACGCCGATCTTGCGGCTTAGCTCAGCGGCCTGCTGGAGCAATTCCAGCGCACCGGCCGCGTCGCCGGACCGGATCATGACTTCTCCCAGCGCCGTCAGCGCCTGCGCCTGCTCGGGCTGGTATCCGGCGGATTGAGCAATTGCCAGGGCCTGGCGCTCTTCCTGAATCGCTTTCGAGTTATTGATCAGGCGGGTGTCGATGGCGCCCAGCCTCAGCAATCCATCCGCCTCGCCGCGCTTGTCGGAAGCTTTTCTGCGAATTTCGAGCGCCTGCATCAGAAAGCTCTGCGCCTGAGCGTCGCGGCCCAGTTCGAGCGAAACCGATGCAAGGCCCTGGAGCGTGTAGCCCTCGCCCACACGATGCGATTCTTTTCGAAAAATTGGAAGCGCTTCGTCGAAGCCATCCAGCGCCTTCTGGTACTCGCCGAGATCCAGATGCGCCATACCCAGGTTGTAGAGCGTGTTGGCATAGGAGCCGGGAAATGCCAGCGCCTTGCGAATAGGCAGCGCTTCTTCCAGGTATTGCAGGCTGCGGCGAGGATCGCCGGAGTTAAGATAAGCCGCACCGGTGTTGCTGAGAGCGAGGGCCGCGCGCACGGGCTGGTTCTCCTCGTGCGCGATGGCGCCGGCCGCGCTCCAGTGCTGAATAGCGGCGGCGAAATTTCCCAAACGGTATTCGAGCTGGCCCAGGCCCAACTGGGCGTCGCATTCGCGGGAACGCTCGCCCGATTGCTGCGCGAGCTTCAGAGCCTCTTCGAAGTCGGCGCGCGCTTGCTGGTTCTGCGCCGGCGCCAGCTCGGTGGAGGCGCGCATCACCAGCGTTTCCGCTTCGCCGCGTGGATCGTTCAGCGCCCGGCGCAGCTCCAGCGATTGCGTATAGTAATCGATCGCGCGTTGCGGTTCCCCGATATCGCCGTTGACAATACCGAGTCCATAGAGCGCCGCGGCGACTCCGGAATCGTCTTTCACGGCTTTCCAGAGCGCGAGCTCGCGTCCGAAAAGATCCAGCGCGGGTTGCATCTGGCCCTGTTCGTAGACAATGTCAGCCAGATGGCCAAGCGCGTCGGCCTGGCGAGCCTGATCGCCAAGCCGTTCCCAAATAGCCAGCGCTGCTTCGTATTTTTCGCGCGTTGCCGGGAGATAGCCGTTCGCATAACCGCGGTAGATCCGTTCTCCTTCGCCTTCCAACTCCTCGGCCGAGGCGCGCTGGCGATCAGCCTCCGCGGCCGGGGCCGGTGCACTGGTCTCGATCTCGAACTTGCGCTCGCCGGAACTGTGATACAAGGGCCGGACAACAAGGCGGTAGTGTCCCGCAAGCAGCGTAAAGCTTTTGGCGGCAGGTGTGCGGATGGTGCAGTCCATGCGCGCGACCGGCGAGCCTGCGCTGTCTTGGACGGCTACGATCCCGGCGACGCCTTCGAGCTCACGGATGCCCAGGCGCACCACCCGATCCGGAGGGACATCCAGCACCCATGCCGATTCCTGCGCGCCCGCTAGCGTCGCGGAGACCGTAGCGTGGAGGGGCAAAACCTGGTCTTCGGCGAGCAGCATCGACGACGCGGCGAATAACACAGCCGCTGTCAGGGCCGCCCAGGAAGCCATAGGTTGATTGTACCGAGGCATGTGATGAAGCCGCGCGGGCGCGGATGTAGCACGGTGCATGCTTTAGAATTGGAATTTATGTCCCGATCCGGCGCGCTCACGGGAATTCGCGTGATCGATTTCGGCCGCTTCATCGCCGGTCCCTACTGCGGAATGCTGCTGGCCGATATGGGCGCGGACGTGGTGCGCGTCGACCGCAGGAAAGGCAGCGAAGATCGTTATACCGGGCCGGTGACAGAGCAGGGCGAAGGCGGCGCGTTCCTGTCGCTCAATCGCAACAAGCGCAGCATCACGCTGGATACTTCGAAGCGGGAATCCGCGGAGATCATCCAGCGGTTGGTGCGCGGCGCGGATGTGGTGGTGGCGAACCTGCCCATCGCGGTTCTGAAAAAAATGGGGCTGGATTACGACTCGCTGCGCGAGATTAATCCCAGTGTGATTCTGGCCCGAGTCTCCACCTTTGGCCCGGATGGTCCGTACGCCACTCGACTGGGTTTTGATAGCGTGGCGCAGGCCATGTCCGGCGCGATGAGCCTCACGGGTTTCGAAGGCGCCCCGATCCGCTCAATTGTTCCATTCGAGGACTATGGCACGGCGCTGCACACCGCGTTCGGCGTCATGGTAGCGCTGTATCATCGCGCCAAAACCGGCGAAGGGCAGGTAGTGGACGGATCGCTGCTCGCGACCGGCGTCACATTCATGCAGGCGCTGCTGGCCGAACGCGCGGTGCTGCCGATCGAGCGGACGCAGAGGGGCAACGCGGGATTTTACTCGGGACCGGCGGATTGCTATCGGACCACGGACGGCTGGATCATGGTGCATACCATCGGGTCCGACATGTTCGCGCGTTGGGCGCGGGTGGTAGGGCGCGAGGACCTGATTGGCGATCCACGCTTCGCCGACGATCTGTCGCGCGCCGATCATCACGAAGTTATCGCCGCAGCGATGAAGCATTGGCTTGCGACCCGCACCACGGCCCAAGCGATCGAAGCGTTGCAGGGCGCACGCGTGCCCAGCGGACCGGTGCAGGATTTGTGCCAGGTGCTGGAAGATCCGCAGGTGCAGGCGCGGGAGTTGCTCGAGTACGTCGACTATCCGGGCGCCCCCAAGCCGGTGCCGTTGGCCAACACCGCCGTGCGTCTTTCGGCGACCCCAGGCGGCATCCGGCATCGCGCGCCGACGCTCGGCGAGCACACCGATGAGGTGCTGCGTGAGCTGGGATATTCCGAGGACGAGATCGGGCGCTTGCGTGCGGCCGAAGTTGTATAGTTGTTGGAAGTGCGTCCGAGAGGAGGACGAAAATGAGCTTCCGGCTTGCGCTTCTGCTGGCGATGGGCACCGCGCCAGCGATTGCGGCGTCGTGCGAAAGTCTCGCTTCGCTGTCCCTGCCCGGCACGACCATCACCAAAGTTGAAACCGTTTCTGGAAACCCGGCTTACTGCCGCGTGGCCGCTACGTTGAAACCCTCCAGCGACTCCGACATCAAGATCGAGGTGTGGATGCCCGTATCGGGCTGGAACGGAAAGTATCAGGCCGTGGGCAACGGTGGGTGGTCCGGTTCGATTGCCACCCGAGCGATGGAACAAGCTCTCAAGGAGGGCTACGCCACCAGCTCCACCGATACCGGGCACGAAGGCGCGAGCGCGAGTTTCGCTCTAGGCCATCCGGAGAAGCTGATCGACTACGCTTATCGCTCCGAGCACGAGATGACCGTGAAGGCCAAGGCGATCATCGCGGCGTTCTACGGCAGGGAGCCGAAGTATTCTTACTGGAACGGATGTTCGGCGGGCGGCAAACAAGCGCTGAAGGAAGCCCAGCGTTTCCCCGAGGATTTTGACGGGATCATCGCCGGGGCTCCGGGCAATAACTGGACCGGGCGCTCGATTTACTCCATGTGGGTTGCGCAGGCGTTGCACAGCGAGGAAGCCAGTTACATCCCGCCGGAGAAATATCCGCTGATTCACACTGCGGTGCTGGAGGCTTGCGACGCACTGGACGGGGTGCGGGACGGACTGCTCGAAGATCCAACACGCTGCCATTTCGACCCGAAAGTGCTGGAGTGCAAGAACGGCGACAGCGCGGCCTGTTTGACTGCGCCCCAGGTGGAAGCGGCGCGCAAGATTTACAGCGGCGCTATCAATCCGCAGACCAAGCAGCAGATCTTTCCGGGCTTGGAGCCGGGCAGCGAACTGCGTTGGGAGGTGCTGGGCGGCCCGCGGGCTTTCGCGATCGGAAACGACTTCTTCAAATACATCGTGTTCAAAGATCCGAGCTGGGACTTTAAGACGCTGAACTTCGCGAGCGATGCCGCGCTCGCCGAGAAGATCGATAACGGCCTAATCGATGCGAGGGATCCGAATCTAAAACCATTCTTCGGCCACGGCGGCAAATTGATCCAATATCACGGCTGGAGCGATTGGCAGATCTCGCCCCTCAATAGCGTTCACTATTACGAAAGCGTGGTGGAAAACGTCGGCGGAGCGAGCAAGGTGCAGGACTCCTATCGTTTGTTCATGGTTCCCGGCATGGGACATTGCGGTGGCGGCGAGGGACCGAATCGTTTCGATATGGTGGGCGCCCTAGAACAGTGGACGGAACAGGGCCAGGCTCCCGCGCGAATCATCGCCTCTTCGGCGGATGGCAAAAGAACGCGTCCGCTCTGTCCTTATCCGCAGGTCGCGAAGTACAAAGGCAGCGGCAGCACCGATAACGCCGCCAACTTTACCTGCGCGCGGCCTTAATCACTTCACCGTGATCGGAACCGACGCAATGTAGTTGTCCCATTCGAGTTGTAGCTTGCCGGCCTTCGGGCCGGTCCCAGAGAGCGTCATCTTGTAAGTTTCGATCTTCGAGGGCGGCTTGCTCATCGTCATATCGACGCGGCCGAGGTCCTGACCTTGGTTGTAAGTGAGGCCCCATTGGCCGGTTTGCTTATTGATGATCAGCTTCCAGTGCGCAGGGTCGGAGATCAGGACGAAGAGCGTGTAATCGCCTTTGGGGACGGACAAGTTGCCGATGGTCAAGTCCGCGTCAGTATGGAACGCGGTCGCGTCGTTGGCCCCGGCGCGCCAGACAGGATAGGTTCCATCGTGTGAAATTACACCCGTGCGGCTGAAGATGTCGCGGCCATGCACGGACGGCGCGCTGTACTTGATGGCGAGTTTCTTGCCGCCGATGGTCACCGAGGTTTGGGCCGGCGGGCTGTCGTATTGGGCACAAGCGATGCCTGCGGCGGCGATCAGTCCCAAGGCGCACGTCAACGTGGTCTTCATGATTCTCATTTTGCAACGGAATGGGGGCGACGCGCGAGTCATCGGGCCGCGTGATATGCTTTACGGCACTGGAGGACCGCATGCGAATCCATTGGCTGGCAGTAGCGATTAATTTCTCCCTGGCGACGCTGTCGGCGCAAACGTCCACCTGGCGGCCGGTTGTCATGTCCGATCACGGCATGGTGGCTTCCGGGCATCCGCTGGCATCCGAGGCGGGTTTGCGAATTCTCAAGTCCGGCGGCAACGCCGTGGACGCGGCCATCGCCACCTGGGCGGTGCAAGGGCTGGTTGAACCCATGATGACCGGTCTCGGCAGCGACATGTTCGTGATGATCTATCTCGCCAAGACCGGCGAAGTGAAATTCATCAACGGCAGCGGGTTCGCTCCCATGGCCGCGAGCATTGATATTTACAAAAGTAAAGGCGGGATTCCGGTGGACGGGCCGCTGTCGGTGAGCGTGCCCGGCTCGGTCGGCGGGGCGGAGCTGGCGGTTCAGAAGTATGGCAGCAAGCCGCTAGCAGAAATCTTCGCGCCAGCCGTTGAGCTGGCCGATCAGGGATTCCCCGTGACTGAGCACCTGGCGAACTCGTTGAAATCGGGCGCTAAGATCCTGGCGAAGTATCCCTCTAGCACAAAGATCTGGTTCCGCAACGGCAAGCCGCTCGAGATGGGCGACCGCGTGGTGCAAAAAGATCTGGCGGCGACGCTTCGGACGATCGGCTCCGGGGGAAGCCGGGCGTTTTACAAAGGCGCCATCGCAAAAGCGACCGCCGCGTTCATGAAGGCTAACGGCGGGCTCATCACGGAGGCGGATCTGGCTGGCTACCAGGCTTTCGAAGACCAGCCCATTAAGGTGGACTATCGCGGCATCGATGTGTATGAGTGCCCGCCCAATTCGCAAGGCATGGTGATGCTGGAAGCGCTGAACATCCTGGAAGGATTCAGTCTGCGCTACATGGGACACAACAGCGCGCCCTACCTGCATCTGGTGACGGAAGCGCTGAAGCTGTCGTTCGCGGACCGCGATAAGTATGACGGCGATCCGAAATTTGTGCCCCCTATTCCGGTTCGCGAGCTGCTCTCGAAAGAGTATGCCGCGAGGCGGCGCGCGCTGATCGATCCATCGCGCGCCATCGAGGGCGAGCCCGCGCCGGGCAATCCGAAACAGCGCGGCCCGGAGGGCACCACCGCGTATGCGGCGCCGCAGCCGGCGCCAAACGGAATCGGTCCGGCGCCTGAAAATACTTACGGCCTGACCACTTATCTTGCGGTGGTTGACAAGGATCACAACATGGTTTCCATCACTTCGAGCTTGCTGAGCCTCTTCGGCAGCGGCATGGTGGTGGAGAACGCCGGCTATTTCCTGAACAACCGCATGAATTACTTCTACTTGGATCCAAGCGACGTCAATTCGCTGGCGCCTGGGAAGCGCACGCGCCAGACCATCAATCCAGCGCTGGCGGTGAAGGATGGAAAGCCATTCATCGCCTTCGGCACTCCGGGATCGGACACGCAGCCGCAGACGCAATTGCAGTTCTTTTTGAACGTGGTGGAGTTCGGCATGAACGTCCAGCAAGCGCTGGAGGCTCCGGCCGTCATCAGCAGCAACTTCCGCTCTTCGTACTACCCGCATGACGTAGCTGGCAAGCTGATGGCCCCGGCGGCGCTGCCGAAAAACGTGCTGGATGAACTGGCCGCGATGGGGCACCACTTGGACATCCGCGATGTGAAAGGTGTTGGATCGGTGAAGGCGATCATTGTAAATCCACGAACTGGAGTGCTGATGGGTGGAGTAAGTCCCACCGGTGACAGTTACGTGATGGGCTGGTAAGAGAGTTAGTCCTTGGGTTTGCCGGACGCGGTGATGGTGAGCGCCATCAGAAAGACCTGATAGCGGGACGGTTCCTGCCTGGCTTCAATTGTTACTGACTCACCGGTCTTTAAGTCGCCCAATTCGATTTTTTTCTTGCCGCGCAGCACCTGCGTTTTTCCGTTGACATCAAAATCTATCAGGTTGCCCTCGGCGGTTTCGAGAACCAGGTGATTTTTTGAGACACCGTGGATGCTGCCGCTGAATTCGGCAGGCGGGAGCTTTTGCGCGGCGAGGGTAGCGGCCAGCAGGATTGCCAGCAAAACACGCAAGACCTTCACGGTTTTCAAGACGGCGGGGGCCGGCACAACGTTACTCCGCCGCATGGGCGTTCAGGAACTCATGGACCGCTTTGTAAAATTGTTCCGGCTGCTCGATCCAGGAGAAATGGCCGCAGCGGTCCAGCAGCCGCAGCGTGGAGTTCTTCAGGGCCAGATGAATTTCATACTGCATGGCCGGGTCGCAGGGATCTTGACGGCCGGCGATGACCAGCGCAGGGCGCGAGAAATCCTTCAGGCCGGGCCGCAGGTCGCCGTCTCCCGCGAAAATATCAGCCGCCAGGAGATTGGCAGTCTCGGCGTGGAAATTCGCCGGCCCGAATGCGGGCGGTAGTTGGGCCAGGTGGCTGCGGTCGTAAAAATAGGCGGGCGCGAGGTACTTGAAGAGAGAACCGAAGTCCTGGGCGCTGCTCTGGGACATTTCTTCGCGTTCCTCGGGCGTCAGATGCAGCATGAGGTTGTCCATCTCCGCGGCTGCTGACGCTGCGCGAATGGGCCCGGAATTTACAAGTAACAACGACGATACGCGCGAGGGATAGCTGGTGGCGTAAGCCATCGCCAGAACCGCGCCCGCCGAATGGCCCAGCACGGACCAGCGCTCGACACCAATCTGTTCGCGGATGGCTTCCAGATCCTGCAGCGTCAGCTTCAAATTGACGCTGTCGTGATTGATGACTGGAGGTACGGATCGGCCGGTCCCGCGCAGGTCCACCAGGATGCCGCGGTAATTCTTGCCGAGTTCCTGTGCCAGCGGCAACAGGTAATCGCAATCGAACCCAGGTCCGCCGGAAAGAATGACCAGAGGCGCGCCGGAGCCGTACGCGCGGTAGTGAACCCGGAGCCCGTTGTTCGCAACTAGTCTACTCGCTTTGATTCGCCGCACCGGCTTCGGCTTGAGCAATCAATTTGCGCGCGAGTTGCGCCTTATTGCGGGCCACCCGGACTTCAAATGGAAGGTTGGGCAGAACTGAGTCTCCCACCAGCACCGCGGTAATTCCATTGGACTCCAGAAGGTTCTTGACGCTCATCGCCTCGAACTCGGAAGTGGCGCCGCTCTGGCTGTGGAAGACAGTCTCCAGATCGAGCCTTCGAGAAGCATCGCCTGGCCGCTGCTGGCCGGAGACATTCTGGGCGATCAATCCCTCGGCCTTTTTTGAATCGGCGGAGGGCACTCGAACCTCGAATGTCCCTTCGGGTACCCCAGGCGCGGAATCGTCCACAATCTCCGCGGCGATGCCGTGGGAAACGAGCAGATCGCGGATGGCGGAGCTAGCCTCGTCGGCGTCCGCGTCCATGGAGCGATACACCGTGACCAGATGCGCTGGTGCACTCATATTCTGAGCATACCAGCAGCAGGGAGCTAAAATAATTAGTGGAGGGAATATGGCGGACGAAAACTATGGTGACAAAGCCGTGTGGTTCTTGGCGGGGATCGCGATCGGGGCAACCATCGCGCTGCTCTACGCTCCAGCTTCGGGCGAGGTGACGCGGCGCAAGATCGTCAGAAAAACTCAAGATGGCCGGGATGTGCTGATGGAATCCGGCAAAGAGATGCTGGACCGCGGCAAAGAGATGTACGACCGCGGCCGTAAACTGGCGGACGATGCGGCGGAAATGTTCGAGCGCGGCCGCAAAATCGTGGAAGGCACCGCAGCCAATCTGAAGGGATAACCATTCGACCATGAGCACCACGATTCTCGAGCCGGTGCGCTCGCTTCCGGCTTTCGCCAACGAACCCGTGGCCGATTTCTCCAAGTCGGCCAACCGGGAGGCGATGGAAAAGGCGCTGCGTGAAGTGCACGCGCAATTGGGCCGGGAGTACGAGCTGCTGATCGCCGGCAACCGCCAGAAGACTTCCGACAAACTGAAATCGCTGAATCCATCGCGCCCGGGCGAGGTGGTGGGAGTCCACAACAAGGCCACCGCGGACGTGGCGAGGGAAGCGGTGGACCTGGCTTACGATTATTTCCCGCACTGGAGCGCCGTACCGGCCGAGACGCGCGCCGAGATGCTGCTGCGCGCGGCCGCTTTGATTCGAAAACGCAAGTTCGAGTTCGACGCCTGGCTGGTGTACGAAGCGGGAAAGACCTGGCCGGAGGCGGAGGCCGACGTTTGCGAGGCCATCGATTTCTGCGAATACTACGCGCGCCAGATGCTGCGCCTGGCCAAGCCCGATCCGCTGCTGCAGCTTCCCGGCGAGAAGGACGAGCTGTTCTATCTGCCGCTGGGCGTGGGCATCATCATTCCGCCCTGGAATTTTCCGTTGGCCATCATGGTGGGCATGACCACCGCGGCGCTGGTGGCGGGCAACACCGTAGTCATCAAGCCATCCAGCGATACGCCGACCATAGCCGCCAAGTTCGCCGAGGTGCTTCTGGATGCGGGCTTTCCGCCCAAGGCGCTCTCCATGCTGGTGGGCAGCGGCGCGGTGGTGGGCGACGTTCTGGTGCAGCATCCCAAGACGCGCTTCATCGCGTTCACCGGCTCGCGCGACGTCGGTCTGCGCATCAACGAGCTGGCAGCTAAGCCGCAAAAGGGCCAGATCTGGATCAAACGCGTGCTCGCGGAGATGGGCGGCAAGGACGCCATCGTCGTGGATCGGGAAGCGGATCTGAACAGTGCGGTCAAAGGCGTGTTGTGGTCGGCGTTCGGGTATCAAGGACAGAAGTGCTCGGCCTGCTCGCGCGCCATTGTCGATGCAGCCGTGTACGACGAGTTCCTGGACAAGCTGAAGACGGAAGTGAGCGCGCTCAAGGTAGGTCCATCGGATCAGCACGATAATTACATGGGTCCGGTGATAAATGAAGGCGCCAAGCGCACTATTCTGGAGTACGTGGAGATCGGCAAGAAGGAAGGGCGGGTGATCGCGGGCGGATCGGCGGCGCCGGGGGATGGATACTTCATTCAACCGACCGTCATCGCCGACGTGGATTCCAAGGCGCGCATTTTTCAGGAAGAGATTTTCGGTCCGGTGCTGGCGGTGGCGAAGGCTCGGGATTTCGAGCACGCGCTCCAGCTTGCCAACGATTCCGAGTACGGGCTGACGGGCGCGGTTTTCACCAAGAATCCGGAGAAGATTCGAAAGGCTCGCGAGCAGTTTTTCGTCGGCAATCTGTACATCAATCGCAAGTGCACCGGCGCCATGGTAGGCGCGCACCCCTTCGGCGGGTTCAATATGTCGGGAACGGATTCCAAGGCGGGTGGCCCGGATTACCTGCTGCAGTTCCTGCAAGCCAAGGCGATTGGCGAGAAAGTGGTTTAAGCGGGCAGGTGTGTTAGGATCGGTCTGATACGATCTGGAGCCCCGATGCGAAGGGGACCAAGAAGTCGCAACTCCAGGGTCGAATCTGAACGACGCGGCGTAGGGCGCTCCTATTCGGGCGCCCTATTCCTTTTTTGGAGGGACCACCCTGCGATCCTAGCGGCTCTCCTGCTGCAGCGGATTCGGGTAGGCGTCCGGATCCGGGTTCGGGCTGTGCACGCACTTGAAATCTTTTTCGATCAGAATCGAGAGATGTTTCCCGTTGCCGGCAGGCTGTTCGGCCTGAATGCCTACCTCATCGGTTGTGATCCAACGATTGGCTGTGGCGGCGGGGATCTGAACGCGCAGCGAACCGTTGTAGTAGACTGCGCGAGCGGCGGGCGCGCTGGATAGCGACTCCAGCGCGAACGAGAAGCTGGCGCCGGGCGCGAACTCCACCACCTCCTCCAGCCAGCCGGTTTTGCTGAACTGTCCAACCTCGGCCTGATTCAAGCGCAACCGGAGCGCGTTGCCATGCATGCGCAGTTTCATTGAATCCTCGAAGCTCCTGAATAGATATTAAATCGGCCATCGCGCACAAAGCCGAGTAGCGTCATATTGAATCTGCGCGCCGTCTCCACCGCCAGGCTGGAAGGAGCGCCCACGGCAGCCAGGATGGGGACGCCCGCCATGAGCGCTTTCTGTACGAGCTCGAAACTGGCGCGCCCGCTTACCAGCAGCAGTTTGCCGTCGAGCGGGATGCGGCCTGCCAGCAGTTCCGCGCCGGCTAATTTGTCGACGGCGTTGTGCCGGCCGACGTCCTCGCGCACCAGGAGCAGACGGCCGGAAGAGTCGAAAAGCGCGGCGCCATGCAATCCGCCGGTCCGGTCGAACACGCGTTGGTCTTGGCGCAAGACTGCAGGCAAGCCATGGATCACAGTCGACGCGATAATAGGCGAGTCACCCGCTACTAAAGGACAGGCCTGCATACGGAGAGCCTCGATGGAGGCTTTGCCGCACACACCGCAACTGGAAGTCGTATAGAAATTCCGCTGCAGGCGATCGAGGTCCACTTCGATGCCAGGCTTCAAGTGGATCGTCACGTAATTCCTGGATGAAACTACATCCTGGATGTCACCGGCGCTGCCGAGTATCCCTTCGGTGAACAGAAAGCCCACGGCCAGCTCGGAATCGTGGCCGGGGGTACGCATGGTGATCGAGACGGTTTTCTGGCCGAGGCGGATCTCCAGGGGCTCTTCGACCGCGAGCAGGTCTTGAAAAGGCGCGGATGCTTCGCCCTCGACCTTTTGGACGGGAACTGTGAGGATGCTGCGGCTCACACCGCAAGCATAGCGGGTTCTTCAGCTCTTTGGCGCTGCGGGCTACGCCAGGTTCGGAATCTTGATGATCTTCTTCTGGATGGCGTACTGGACTAGTTGCGCTTTATTGTGGATGTCCAACTTGCGCATCAGGTTGAACTTGTGCGCTTCCACGGTCTTTACGCTCAGGTTGAGATCGCAGGCGATCTCTTTCACCGAATTGCCTTCAGCGAGCATCTTGAGGACCTCGCGTTCGCGCGTGGTAAGCGTGGCAAAACGCGGCAGGCGGTTGGCCGACTTGATGCGGGAGCGGAAATCATCCACCAATTGCGACAGCATGCGCGGGCTCAGGTAGCTTCCACCGCGGCAGATGTCGCGCACCGCGGCCACCAACTGCGCCGAAGGACTGTCCTTAAGGACGTAGCCGCTGGCGCCGACTTCCATGCCTTCCACCAGATAATCCTCATCGTCGTACATGGTGAGGAACAAAACCTTCGTTTCCGGCCGGTTTTTCTTGATTTGCCGCGTGGCTTCGAAACTGCTTAGGCCAGGCATGCCGATGTCCATCAGCACCACATCCGGCCGCACTTCACCAGCCTTCTCGACAGCGTCGCCTCCGTTGGAGGCTTCGGCCACTACTTCCATGTCCGCTTCGGCAGAAATCAGCGTTCTGATGCCCTGACGGAAGAGCGTGTGGTCATCCGCCAACATGATTCGAATCTTAGCCATAATGTTTGCCCGAGTACTTCAAAATCCTTTTTCTTAGTTTTCGGTTTCTCCGCAATGCTCAGCACGTGCAACGCTATGCCGGAACCGCTTTCATCCGCCGCGCAGGCCTGGCACTGATCGGCTTAGCGGCGATCGGTTCAATTAAGTTCAACCCCGGTGGCTCCTTAGCAACGGGAAGACTGATCACGATCTTGGTACCGCGTCCCTTATTCCTGCGATCCAGCGGTACGCTCCCATTGTTGGGGTAGCTTTTGATCTCAAAGCTCCCACCGAGCAGGGCAACGCGCTCTCTCATGCCGGAGAGTCCAAACGAATCTTTCCGGGCCAGCGCTTCTTCTACCTTAAAACCGACTCCGTTGTCTTCAACGGCCAGTCTCACCCATCCATCGGCGGAACTTACGGAAATGTTTACGCTGGAGGCCGAGGCGTGTTTGGCGATGTTGTTACAGCACTCCTGAACCAGCCTATATACAATAATTTCAGTGTGTTGTGGCAGCCGGCCCAGGCGGCTGAGCAGCAATCGCACGCGAATCGGTTGCAGGCGCCGGAAGCGGTTCACCAGTTGGCGCAAAGCTGCGCCCAGCCCCAATTGCTCCAGCACGGCCGGGCTCAGAGCCGCAATGAGACGGCGCATTTCCAAAATGGTTCGCTCCGTCAAGTCCCGAGCCTCGCGCAGCTTGCCGATCCATTCGACGTGCTCGGAAGGCAGCGCTTGCTCCAGCAGCTCCATCTGCAAGCGGATGCAGAGTAGCGATTGACCGGCCTCATCGTGCAGCTCGCGGCTGATGCGGCGCCGCTCGATCTCCTCGACGTGCAGCATATGCTCGGCCAGCTGCCGGATCTGTTCTTCGCTGGCCGCGAGGTTTTCCATCAGGCGCGCCTTCTCGGCCGCCATCAAACAGCGCTCCGCGGCCGCGGCTAACAGCTCCTGCTCGCGCGGCAGCCATTCATAGGGTTTTGAGAAGCCAAACTGCATGACGCCCGCGGTCCGTCCCCCGGCCGCCAATGGAATGGACCAACAAACCTTGTATTTCTGCTTCCAGCCGGGTTCCAGCAACAAGTTGGCCGACTCCTCGGTCAGCCGGATTTGCCGCGATTGCGAGAGCGCGTTGAGCTTGACCCTTCCGTTCGGGATGGTCGCCAACGCGGGGTGCTCCTCGTCTTGGGGTCCCGCCTTACCCCGCAGCTCCCAGGCGCTGCGGCGATCGTTCAGCAGATAAAGATGTCCGGCGTCGGCGTGGCAGACTTGCACCAGAGCATGCAAAAAGCGGCGCAGCAGCTCGTCCAGATTACGCGACTCCAGCTCGATCCGGAACAGCTCATAAAATGCCTGCGTCTCGGCTTCCCGCACCTGATAGTAGGCATTGTTCAGCGTCAGAGTGATGCAGAAGTGGAGCTGCTCCCGAACCCATTGCAAATTAGCGTACTCGTTGGGGCGCAGCTTGCGTAGCAGGGGCGTCAGCAGGGCATCGTAGTCCTGCAGCGCCTCCACCACCATGCTGGGCGGCAGATTCAACTTGGCCAGCCGCCGGCCGTTGTACTCCACTTGTTCTATGAACTTGAGTGGTGGCTCACCCCGGGCCAGAATGCGCGCGGCCGCAACTGGGGTCAGCGCCGACAGCGCTGACAGAATCTTGGGTTCGTATTCCCGCGGCGCGAAGTGCCGCTCCCTGAGCTTGGCTGTAAAGCGGCGGTCCAGCGCCTCGGCGTGCGGGAGCAGGAACACTGCCAGGCGCTGCAAATGCACCCGCAACTGATCGCTGAGCACATCCGCGGCATCCGCAAGTTCCGGGGCTATTTCGGTGAGCTGCACCCTAGCCGTTCTATCGGCATCTAGGGGAAAGGCTTTAGCCTTGGCGGCGCCTAAACGTCGCTCCGCCAAACGCTTAAGGGCGGTTAGCCAGCGTATCGGGGGCGGGGCCGCCACCAGAACCGGGCCGCTCTGGCTGGGCGATGATCCACTGAAAATTCGGAAATCCACGAATAAAGTCCAAAACTACACAACTGGAATGTGTCGGCGAACTGAACTACAGAATGTGCAGCGATCGGCCGAGCGGGCTACGACAGAAGCGCTACCGCGGAAGACTGCGGGAGCCGATTCACCCATCAACTCCGCTTCCGCTCTGACAACACACGAACCCTAATCACGCAGCGAAGGACTCTGCGTACACACACTTCTCTCACATCCCCAGCCGAGCGTCCAAACGCCGGGACTTTCTCCCTATAGTTGTTTTAACGATGACGCCAGTGGCCTGGCTTCTGTTTCGCGGAATCGAAGAAAAATTTAAAAAAAATTCATCCGGACGATTTGGCGTGCGTTTCGAACGCCCTACGATTTGTCTTCGCCGGCCGCGGGCCTTCTGCTAAGATGAAGTCATCCGATGAAATTCGGTGTCGTCGTCTTCCCTGGAAGCAACTGCGATCACGACGCGTGGTACGCGGTCTCTCACAATCTCGGGCAAAAGGCGGAGTTTATCTGGCACGACGCCACCAGCCTGGGCGATGTGGACGCGGTGATCCTGCCGGGCGGGTTCGCTTATGGCGATTACTTGCGCTGCGGGGCGATCGCGAAATTCTCGCCCGTCATGCAAAGCATCCGTAGGTTCGCCGCCGACGGCGGCCTGGTGCTGGGCATCTGCAACGGCTTTCAGATTCTGGTGGAATGCGGGCTGCTGCCGGGAGCATTGGTCCGGAACCGGGGACTGAAATTCATCTGCAGGCCCGTGCCTTTGAGCATCGAGACGACCAATTCCCCCTTCACCGCCGAGGCCACGAAAGGACAGCACCTGGTCTTGCCGATCGCGCACGGCGAGGGCTGCTACATCGCCGACGACCGCACGCTCGATCAGCTGGAAGCCGAGGATCGCGTCGCCCTGCGCTATCTCGAGAACCCCAACGGCTCGCTGCGCGACATCGCCGGAATCCTGAACGAGGGCCGCAACGTCATGGGCCTGATGCCGCATCCCGAGCGCGTTACCGAACCCCTGATGGGTTCCAGCGACGGCCTGGTGATTTTCAGATCTATGGTTTCTAGCCTGGTGGCGGCGCACTAAGCGATGACGCCGCAGGTCATTGAGACCCATGGGCTGACCCCGGCGGAGTACGACAAGATCGTCGCGCTGCTCGGCCGCGAGCCCACCTACACCGAACTCGGAATCTTCAGCGTGATGTGGAGCGAGCATTGCTCCTACAAAAGCTCGCGGCTGCATTTGAAGAAGCTTCCGACGCGCAGCCCGTTGGTTCTGCAAGGGCCGGGCGAGAACGCCGGGATCATCGACATCGGCTCGGGTTACGCCATCGCGTTCAAGATCGAATCGCACAATCATCCCAGCTTCATCGAGCCGTTTCAGGGCGCGGCCACCGGCGTGGGCGGCATCCTGCGCGACATCTTTACCATGGGCGCGCGGCCCATCGCGGTGCTGGACGCCCTGCGCTTCGGCCCGCTGGATGTCGCGCGCAATCGCCGTATTCTCGAAGGCGTGGTTTCCGGAATCGCGCACTATGGAAACTGCTTCGGCGTGCCCACCGTGGGCGGCGAGTGCGTGTTCGAAGAATGCTATAACGGCAATCCGCTGGTGAACGTGTTCGCGCTGGGCGTCTTCCGGCACGACCAGATTTTTTACGGCAAGGCCAAAGGCGTCGGGAATCCAGTGATCTACGTCGGCGCGAAAACCGGACGCGATGGAATCCACGGCGCATCCATGGCGTCGGCGGAATTTACCGAAGAAGCCAAGCAGAAGCGGCCCAATGTGCAGGTGGGCGATCCGTTCCTGGAAAAACTGCTGCTGGAGGCGTGCCTGGAGGCGATGCAGACCGGCGCGATCGTCGGCATTCAGGACATGGGCGCTGCCGGGCTGACCTGCTCGACCTGCGAGATGGGCAGCCGCGCCGGGACCGGAGTCGAGATCGATCTGCAATATGTCCCGCAGCGCGAAACCGGCATGACGCCCTACGAGATCATGCTCTCGGAGTCGCAGGAGCGCATGCTGCTGGTGGCCGAAGCCGGACGCGAGGAAGAAGTTTTCCGCGTCTTCCGCAAATGGGGTTTGG
This sequence comes from Terriglobia bacterium, assembly GCA_963768095.1. Lineage (GTDB taxonomy): Bacteria > Acidobacteriota > Terriglobia > Bryobacterales > Bryobacteraceae > Palsa-89. Next base: position 1,635,107 of record CAVYGT010000002.1, read on the forward strand.
ACGCCGTCACGGTGGGCCGGGTCACGGCCGATGGAATCCTGCGGGTGAAAGATCACGGGCAGGTGGTTGCGGAAATTCCCAATCGCGATCTGGCCGATGAAGCGCCCCTGTACGACCGGCCGCATGCCAAGCCGTATCGTCCCGCACCGCTCGAGCCCCTTCCGGGGCTTTTGAACAGCGACCGAAAATCGTCCATTCAGTCCGACCTGATTGCCCTGCTCTCTTCCGGCGACATCTGTTCCAAGCGCTGGATCTGGGAGCAATACGACTATACGGTTCGAACCAACACCGTTGCCGGACCGGGTTCCGAAGCCGCGATCGTGCGCATTAAGGAAACCGGAACTTCGCTGGCCATGTCGCTGGATGGCAACGGGCGATACTGCGCGCTCGATCCGCGCGAGGGCGCCAAATTGATCGTGGCCGAGTGCTGCCGCAATCTTTCGACCGCTGGCGCGCTGCCAGTGGCCGCGACCAACAACCTCAACTTCGGCAATCCGGAGCGTCCCGAGATCATGGCGCAGCTGGTGGAAGCGATTGAAGGCATCGCGGAGGCGTGCCGGGTGTTCGAGACCCCCATCACCGGCGGCAACGTCAGCTTATACAACGAGACGCTGGGCGAAGCGATCTGGCCAACACCGGTAATGGGCGTCGTCGGACTCATGAAGACCGCGCAGCCCACGCCGATGCATTTCGCCAATCCCGATCGTGCCGTCATCCTGCTGGGCGGCTTCGGCCAGACCGACGAGCGGCATTTCGGCGGAACGCAATATGTCAAAGTGATCCTGAAGTCTTTGTGGGGACTGCCGCCCGCGCTCGACATGGACTACGAGAAGCGAGTCCAGCGCGCCATCCGCGACATCATCGCCCAAGGTTGCGCCGAATCCGCGCACGATCTGAGCGATGGCGGTTTAGCCGCGGCGCTGGCTGAAGCGAGCTTCGGACCCGCCGGCGTCGGCGCGCACATTGAGGTTCCGGCCGAATCCAAACCCGAGTTTCTGCTCTTTCACGAAGGGCCCTCGCGCATCCTGGTCTCAACATCTCAGCCCGAAAATGTTCTGAAAATCGCCGCTGAAAATGGTGTTGAAGCCTGGCGCATCGGCGTTACAATGAAAGAGCGGTTACGGATCGATTACGGCTCCGATACGTTGGTGGATTGCGACCTGGCTGAGTTAAGGCAACCTTGGCAAACTTCACTCGCACGCACGCTGCACCAGGCATGATCTGTCCGGACCAACAAAGCCTCCCCCTCGATAAATTGCACGAGGAGTGTGGCGTGTTTGCAATCTACGGCCATCCGGAAGCGGCCAACCTAACCTATCTGGGGCTTTATGCCTTGCAGCACCGCGGACAGGAAAGCGCGGGGATCGCGACTAGCGACGGCCGCGAAGTCCGCTGCTTCAAGTCCATGGGACACGTGGCCGACATCTTTACTCCGGAGCGCATCGCGAGCCTGCCCGGCGAGCTAGCCATCGGTCACACACGTTACTCGACCGCGGGCGACACCGTGTTGATGAACGCGCAGCCGTTCTCGGTGGACTGCAACAAGGGACAGATCGCCATCGCGCACAACGGCAACATCACTAATGCCGGCGAATTGCGGCGTGAGTTGGAACGCCAAGGGTCCATCTTCCAGGCTTCCAGCGACACCGAAGTGGTCCTGCATTTGGTGGCCCGCTCGCGTGAACGGTCGCTGGCCGGCGCGCTGCGGGAAGCCATGCTGCAACTGGAGGGCGCTTTCTCGCTGGTGTTCCTGGCTCGGGATCGCGTTATCGTGGCGCGAGATCCGCGCGGCTTCCGTCCGCTGGCGTTCGGACAATTGGAGTCCGCCTACGGGCGTTCTGCCTACGTCTTCGCCTCCGAAACCTGCGCTTTCGATTTGATCAACGCTCAGTACGTCAACGATGTCGAACCGGGCGAGATGGTCTGTATCGGCCCGGAAGGCATGACGCGCGAGCGCTGGGCGCCGGAGATGCCGCGGGCCCAATGCGTGTTCGAGCACGTGTATTTTTCGCGGCCGGATTCGGTGGTGTTTGGCCGGCCGGTGCAGCAGTCGCGCGAAAATCTGGGGCGCTTGCTGGCGCAGGAGTCGGGCGTGGAGGCTGACGTGGTGGTTCCGGTTCCCGATTCGGGCACGGCCGCCGCAATCGGATACTCCTCCGAATCCGGCATCCCGTTCCGGCTGGCTCTCATCCGCAATCACTACGTGGGCCGCACGTTCATCGAGCCTTCGCAGGCGATCCGCGATTTCGGCGTCAAGCTCAAGCTGAACCCGGTCCGGCATCTACTCGAAGGCAAGCGCGTGATCCTGGTGGACGATTCCATCGTGCGCGGAACCACCAGCCGCAAGATCGTCCGCATGATGCGCAACGCCGGGGCGCGCGAAGTACACCTGCGCATTTCCTGCCCGCCCACCATCTCGCCGTGTTTCTACGGCGTGGACACGCCGCGCCAGAGCGAGCTGATCGCGGCCAATCATTCCCTAGCCGAGATCCGCCAGTACGTTGAAGCCGACTCGCTGGCTTATCTATCGCTGGACGCCCTGCGCCGCGCCGTGGCCGACGATCAAGGCCAATATTGCTACGCCTGCTACACCGGCAAATACCCCACCGACCTGGTCCACATCGAAGAACTGGTGGCCGCCAAGGGCCGGCAGCGATAACAGCGAGTACAATCAGAGCATGGGCACGACCACGACGCTGGTAACCGTCCAAGAGTTCCTTGCGCTTCCCGAGTCTGAGGGAGAGCGCCGGGAACTGATTGGGGGTGAAGTAGTCAGCATGGGTCACGGCGGCCGCCCGCACGAATTCGTTAAATCCAACATCGTCAGACTTCTGCTCGCGTGGTTGTTGCAAAGCAGGGCGGGCAGAGTGCTGGTCGAAACCGAGTTTCAGGTGGACGACAATAATGCGTTGATGCCCGACTTGAGCTACGTGTCGAAAGATCCCGGCTTGCCCGGCGCCGCAGGAATTATCCAGGGCACTCCCGATCTCGCCATCGAAGTGGTTTCCTCCGAATCGGCGGCGCGACTGTCCAGGAAAGTCAGACTCTACCTTTCTCACGGGAGCAAGTCAGTCTGGGTGGTTTATCCGGAAGAGCAAAACGTGTGGGTGTACGCCCCGGGCCAAGCGAGAGAGTTCCAACGCGAGCATGTGATCGAGGATCCCGTGCTTCCGGGATTCAGAGCGCCCGTTTCAGCCATCTTCGAAGGCATCTGACGGAGCCACAGAAAGCCCGAGCGTCACCGGAGGCCAGACTTTGTCGCCCGCCGCGCTTCGTTTCAAAAGCCAATGGGGGACGTGCCGCAGGCGCGGTATGGTCGTTGTCGTTTCGAGAACCACGCCGAGCGAGAAGGTGAGACGTGTAGCCCGTGTCGACTCACTGATCTCCAAGGACTGCAAGCGTCGCCCGATCAGCCGTTGCAACGCGAGCCCTCGGGCCGATTCCCGATCTTCCGACGTGGCCAGAACACGCCCTCCGATTCGCAGAGTCCACTCCGGCCAGCTCTTCATCGAGGACAGCGACCATGCGCCTTTTGGCTGGTATTGTCTACGCTGCCCCTTGCGGCCTACGAACCACTCGCCCTCCGTCAAGCTCCCAAACTCAAGGAACAAACACCACGCATAGCTAGACCATACGTGACTGACGGTCTGACCGAGCAACGGCCCATACCAATGGCGATAGATCAATAACAGATTATGTTATCTCGGAAAACACGGCTCGCACCTTCGTCCGCGTAGGGCGCGCCGGTCAGCCTGTAGCCAACCTCGATTTCTGCCGATTCCAGAGTGTTGGCGTATGCCTGCCCTCACTCTGGATCAAGCTCCCGTTCAGCCCGCCCGCAGCCCATCGGAAGTCCTGATCCGCCGCGGCTTGATCGCACTTTCCGTCATCGCCGGCTTGGGCCTGCTCTGCCATTTCGCGATCATGCTGTGGGCGCAGAACGAATTTACGCAGCCGGAGTCCGTTGTAGCCGCGCAATCGATGATGCTGGCCCGCCACGGCACGCTCTACTACGATCTGAAACATTACCCCTACACCGTGTGCGCCTACATGCCGCTGTTTTATTTGCTGCAAGCCGCACTCATCAAGCTTGGCATTCCCGCTCTCACGGCCGGAAGGCTGCTCAGCTTTTGCGCCCTGGCCGGAATCTTTTGGCTGGCCTGGCGTTTGCTGATGCTTTACACTCAGGACCGATACTACGCCTGGACCGGAACGCTGCTGTGCGCATCCACTTCGATTTTGCTTTCCTGGGGAACGGACGGTCAGGTGGATACCCTGGCCTTGTTTTTTTCGGTCGCGGCTTTCTATTTCTACTCGTGCTACGCCATTCGCGGGCAGACGACCATGGTTCTCGCGACGGTGTTGGTCCTGGCAGCTCTATTCACCAAGCAGACCACGCTGGCGTGTCCCGCCGCCATCTTCGTGTCGCTTCTTCTCGAGCGGCGGGCCAAGATCGCCCTGCAGTTCGCCGCCGGCGTTGGCGTGGTTGCGCTGGGAGCGATCTGGTTGCTCAATACGTCCATGCACGGCCGCTTCCTCGCCAACGTTCTATTTGCGAATCTGAATCCCTTCGTGGCGGATAAGTTGGGCCCGCACGTTCGTTACCTGTTGATCGGGGCGGGCGAACTGATCATCGTGGTTCTCATCGGTTTCAAGCGGATGGTGCGAAGTCCGGCCAAAGCGGCTTTGATTTACCTTGCCGTTGCAATGTCGATTCTGGCAGTCACGGCGCCCAAAATCGGCTCCGATTCCAACTATCAAATCGAATCGACCTTCGCGCTCATTGTGTGCTCCTGTCTCGTATTGCACTCGCTGAATTTCTTCCCTCTGCTTTTTCGCGGCAGCAAAGCCTGGATCACGCTGCTCCAGGCGCCACTTGCGATTCATCTGCTGCTGAACTATCGGATCACGATCCCTTTCCTGCTGACCCGCGTCGCCAAGGAAAAAATGTTTCGCGAGCAAGTAACGGCCTTGCGTCCCTATTTCTCGCGCGGCGGGCGCGTGCTTTCAGCCGAGATGAACGCGCTGGTTCACTTGCGCGGCGAAATCGAAGTGGAGCCGCTGATCTACAAACTGCTGGTCCGGGCAGGCCGCATCGATCCAGCGCCGGTTCTTCGCGATATCGCGCGCGAGAATTTTGCAACAATTGTGCTGTATCAGGATGTGACTCAGCCGCTGGATGTCGATCTCGAAGTGCCTAGCCTGACGCCACCGCAGATGAACGAGATACGCGAGCACTATCGACTGGTGAAGAACATTCCCGGTCCTTATCTGAATGGCGTTTATGTCTATGAACCGGCCGGAGGAAGCGCTCCATGAAAGGCGTCGCTGAAACAGGGCTAAGCGGGCCATCGGCCGCCTACCACGAGGTTCGGTTCTCTTACGATCCTCGCCGACGCACCGCGTGGAAAGCGATTTGCCGCTACTTGCAGCCGTGGGTTCTGGGCGATCGAGGGCTGCTCGATCTGGGCGCCGGGTACGGAGAATTCTCCCACCACATAATCGCAGCGAAACAATGGGCGCTCGAAGAGAACGTGGCGCTCGTCAAGTACTGGCCCGAATCGGTTACCCCCATCATTCAGTCGGCGCTAGAGCCGTGGCCGCTCGTGAATCAGAGCGTGGGCACGATCTTTGGGTCCAACTTCTTCGAGCACTTCACCATCGAGCAGGGCGCCCAACTCCTGGCCGAAGCCCGGCGTGTTTCGCAACCAGGCGGCCGCCTGATCGTCGTGCAGCCCAATTTCCGCCTCGAGCCGCGCCGCTATTTCGACGACTATACGCATCGGACCGCCTACACCGACAATGGCTTTCGCGATTTCCTCCGCACCTGCGGCTGGAACATCCTGCATTCGGAGCCGCGCTTCCTGCCTTTCACTATGAAAAACAACCGAGTGCCGACCGCGGAATGGCTGGTGCGGTCGTATCTGGCCTTGCCATTTCGGCCGTTTGCGGGCCAGTTTCTAGTGGTGGCCGAGAAACGGTAGAGACTCAAGTCCAGCCGCAAAAAGGCCGATTCATTGCTCGGAGCCATGTGGCGCGGGCAAAGAGTCGCGGTCGTCTTCCCCACCTATAACGAAAAGGACTCGATCCGTGCGGCTACGCTGGAGTGTTTCTCCACCGGCCTGGCCGACGAAGTCATCGTCGTAAACAACAACGCGGCGGCGGGCACCTCCGAGCAGCTTCGCGGGACCGGCGCGCGCGAGATCTTCGAAACCGCCCAGGGCTACGGCCACGCTTTGCTGCGCGGTATCGACGAGTGCGATGCGGATTTGATCGTGCTCTCGGAGCCGGACGGCACCTTCAGCGGGCACGATCTGATCAAGCTCCTGGCATATTCCGACGACGTGCCGGTAGTCTTCGGCACGCGCACCACGCGCGAGTTCATCTGGGCCGGCGCCAACATGGGATGGTTCCTGCGTTGGGGCAACTTCGCGGTCGCCAAGCTGACCGAACTTCTGTTCAACACCACGCTGCTCACCGACATGGGGTGCACGCTGCGGCTCTTTCGCTCGGACGCACTGCGCCTCTTGCGGCCGCATCTGACCATCGGAGGATCGCAATTCGGCTGCCAGCTGCTGCTCGAAGTGGTGACCCATAAGATTCCGTTTGTCGAGATTCCGGTGAATTATCGCGCGCGAGTGGGAAAATCGTCCGTCACGGGAGATTTCTGGAAGGCGTTTCGCCTGGGGCTAACGATGATCGGGCTGGTTTTCAGTTATCGATTCGCCCTCCGGCCCGGGAATCGTTTGGCTTGGGAACACCGGCCCGGCGTGGCGGCTGGTTTGGCCAGCCTGTCTGAGGCGGTCTCCACGACTGCTCGCTCGCGCTCCGAACAAGATGTCGCCCCGTCACGGCGCCGTTGACAGTTTTGCTCCCTGAGCGTCGATACAGTTAGACCAACGCGCTCCGGCTAAACTGAAAGCATGACTCCCGGCGTTGCAGCCTCGGCCCTGCGTGTCCCCCATTCCCGCATTCGCGAGCTGGCCGAAATCGCCATGACCATGGACGGCGTGTTGAAGCTGTACTTCGGCGAATCCAACATCCCCACGCCCGACTACATCAAGCGCGCGGCGCAAAAAGCCATGGCGGACGGCTTCACCTTCTATACGGAAAACGCCGGCCTACCGTCGCTTCGCAAGGCGCTGGCCCGCTATTATCAGGAACTGCACGGCGTCGAACTGGACCCGGCCGCCGAGTTCGTAATCACCGCTTCCGGCGTGCAGGCGCTCAATCTCGGCATCCGCTGCGTGATCGATCCGGGCGACGAAGCTCTGGTGCTGACCCCTGCCTGGCCGAACGGTGCGTCCAACGTCGCCCTGGCGAACGGCGTCGCACTGGAAATCCCGCAGCCGCTCATCGGCGACCGCTACTACGTCGATTTCACCGCGCTCGAAGCCGCCGTCACGCCGCGCACGCGGATGCTGCTCTACACCTCGCCGTCCAATCCTCTGGGTTGGGTCGCCACCGTCGACGACCAGCGGCGCTTACTCGATTTCGCGCGCCGGCACAAGCTGTGGCTCGTCGCCGACGAAGTCTATGAGCGGCTCAACTATACCGGCGCAAAGCCCACCACGCCAGCGCCGAGCATCCTGAAGCTCGCCACCCGCGACGACGCCGTGATGGTGGTGCAGTCTTTCTCGAAGGCTTACTGCATGACTGGCTGGCGCCTGGGCTGGCTGGTAGCTCGCCGCGATCTGGCCGCGCGCGCCACGCAGCTCAACGAGTTCGTCGTCTCGCACGCTCCCAGCTTTTCCCAGCGCGCTGGGGAAACCGCGCTGCTGTGGGGCGAGAACGCCTTGTGCGAGATGCTGATCCGGCTACGCGAGAATCGCGACTTCTGCCTGAACGCGCTCGCCAAAATGCCGGGCGTCACCGTGCCCAAACCCGACGGCGCGTTCTATCTGTTCCCCAAAATCGCAGGCGCGACCGACTCCTTCGATTTCTGCAAGCGCCTTCTGATGGACACCAAGGTGGGACTCGCACCCGGCGTCGCTTTCGGCGCGGGCGGCGAGGGGTCGGTGCGCATCTGCTACGCCGCCGAACGCCCCATTCTCGAAGACGCCATGTCGCGCCTGGCGATGTTCCTGAAGTAAAGGGAGGCGCTCAACCGAGCCACCTCCCTCCCAACTCCCTCCTCTGTTTCCGCCAGCGTTTACTGATGCGCGGCGTTGTGCTTGTCGCGATAAATGTTTTTGCTCAGACGATTCTGTTGCCGGTTGACCTGCCTCTTTTGATTGTTAGTGAGATTTCCGCCGTTGGCTTTGCGATCCGTGCGGATCTCCTTGTTGAGCCCCGCTTCCTTGTTCTCCAGGTTGCCGGTCTCTTTAGGGGTCAGCGAACCGCTCTTCACACCCTGCGCAATGCGATCCTGCTGGTTCTCTTTGCGGGCATGGATCAGCTCATCGGCACTGACGATGCCGGTAGTTCCAAGCAACAATCCCGCGGCGGCTACGGTCAAGAAAAAGTTTTTCATGTCGGTTCCTCCTCGCTCCTCGTCGTTTTCTATCGGAAGTCTTTCGTTGGCTTCCAATCATGCAAACGCAGATTTCGGGCGAAAGTTAACAGGCGCTCGCGTTAAAATCCGATCACCTGAACGGAGCTTAATGAGTAACCAGGTTAGGTAGAACCAAAGAACTAAGGCGCCACCAGCATGCGCCGCGCCTCCGCCTCTAAACCCGGGGCGCAAGCGATGCAGTTGCCCGCGTAGATGCTGGAGCCGCCGTCGAAGTTCAGATAGCGCGCACTGGCTTCTTCCAGGATGATCTTAAGCGGGGCGAAATCCCAGGTCGCCGCGGCCGGCTCGATCCAAAGCTCGGCTTGCCCTGCGGCCACCATCATCGCGTCCGGCGCGCCTCCCAGACCGCGTATCGACCAGAATCGGCCCATCCATTCGATCGCTTGTTGCACGTCCGGAAAGCAATCCATCCGGTCGAATCGGTTGAAGCAGAGTACCGACTCTTCGATCCGCGTTTTCGACGACGGCCGGATCCGAACGTCATTGCAATACGCGCCGCCGCCACGGCTGGCCGCGTAGAGCCGCCCGAGCAGCGGCAAGTTCACCACGCCCGCCACCACCTCACCGTTCTCTTCGAGCGCAATTAAATTGGCCCACAATGGATTCCCACGCACGTAATCGCGAGTGCCGTCGATGGGATCGATGATCCACTTCCGGCCATTGCGCGACTCGGCCCGCGCACCTTCCTCGCCCAGCACCCCATCGCCAGGAAAAGCCTCGGCAAGCAGGCTCGAAATCAACCGCTCGCACTCGCGGTCGGCCTGCGTCACCGGAGAATCATCCGCTTTGGTTTCCGCGACGACGTCCGGCTGCATGCGCAGCGCCACTGCGGCCGCCTTCCTGGAAGCCTCCATCGCAACCTCAAGTTCTCTGGCCCATCGATTCATGGAATCCGCCCTTGGACTCATGGAATCATGTTAGTAGGGAGTGGCACCGCTAGGAAAGCGCTTGCGGCTTATACAATAGACAGATGGGCTCCCGCACCATATATTCGGTCCTGGAAGAAGCTGCGCGGAAGCACGGCGACCTGCCCGCCCTGCATCAACCTCAGGGCAACGGCAAATACCACACCTACAGTTGGATCGAATACAAGCAAGCGGTCCAGGAGATTGCCTGCGGGCTGCGCTATTTAGGCATCGGCAAAGGTGACATCGTCGCCCTGCAATCGGAAACGCGCGCCGAATTTTATCTGGCCGACCTCGGGATCATGTCCGCCGGGTCAATCGCCGCGGCTCTCTACACCAGTTACCCGCTGCCGAATCAGGTAGCGAATCTGCGCGCGAGCGACGCCAAGGCGGTCTTTGTCGAGGACCCGAAAAGCATGCAGGCCTTGATCGAGACTGCGGGCCAACCCTCGCTCCCGGTTCGCTGGATCCTGCTGACCGGCGAAGCCAAGGATGCGCTCACGCTGGAGCAGCTGCGGCGGGAGGGCCGGCGCGCGATCGCCAAGGATCCGCACGCGTTTCAGAAGATCCAGTCTGAGGTGCACACGGAAGACCTCGCTATTCTCTACCTGACCTCGGGCGCAACCGGCGAGCCGAAAATGGGCCTGGTGACACATCGGGCGCTGCTCGCGAACGTGGACATGGGCCCACCCGTGCTGCGGCTCACGCCCTCGGACTCGACCATCGGCTTTCTGCCGTCCGCGCACATCGCGCAGCGCGTGGTCATCGAGCTGCTTCCCATCGGCATGGGACTGCCGGTCTGGTTTTCCGAAGGCCTCGCCAAGCTGCCCAACGAAATTAAGACCGTTCGCCCAACTTTTCTGCTGGCGCCTCCGCGCGTGTGGGAGCGAGTCTTCGCCAGTATCAACGCCGAGATCAAGAAGCGCGGCCGTATTTCGCAAAAGATGTTTCACGGCGCGGTCGGCTTGGGGGCCGAGGTCAACCGGCTGCGCGAAGCCGGCAAACCAGTTCCCAAATGGATGCAGACCTCGCTCAAAGCAGCCGATCGTTTGGTATTTTCGAAAATTCGCGCACGGCTGGGCGGACGCCTCCGCGTCGCGGCCTCGGGCGCCGCGCCACTGGGACCGGAGCTGGCTCGATTCTATGCTTCCATCGGCATGCCGCTGATAGAAGGCTATGGACTGACCGAGGGCGGCGTTACCTGCCTGAATCCGATCGACCGGCCCAAGCCCGGCAGCATCGGCATCGCGCTTCCGGGCGTAGAGCTCAGGCTCGCCGATGACGGCGAGTTGCTGATTAAAGGCGGCACGCTATTTTCGGGTTATTACAAGGATCCCGAATCCACCGAAGTGGTCTTGCGCGATGGCTGGCTCGCCACCGGCGATATCGCCGAGATCGATTCCGGTGGCTACGTCTACATCACCGGCCGCAAGAAGGAGCTGATCGTCTCCTCCAACGGCAAGAAGATTTATCCCGCCCGGATCGAGGTGTTGTTCAAGATGGAGCCGATCGTCAACCAGGTGGTGTTGATCGGCGACCGGTTGCCCTTCGTCACCGCGCTTGTCACCGTGAACGCCTCGCATGCCGAATCCCTGAAAGGCATGTCCAAGGAGGGCGAGCGCAAACTGGCTGAGGCCCGGCCCGTTCTCGATGAGGTCCGCAAGGCTGTGGCGCGCGTCAACCGGCAGCTCGCGCCGTTCGAGCAAATCCGCAAGTTCCGTGTGCTCGAGCGCGATTTTTCCATTGAAACCGGCGAGCTGACACCCACCATGAAGGTCCGCCGCAACCGCGTGCTGGAAAATCATCGCGAAGTGGTGAGCCAGCTCTACATGGGGAAAGAAGAGAGCCAGTAGCTTCGGCCGACTCATGAGCGCGCCCCCTCCCGTCGCGAAAACGATGCCCAAGCAGGTCACCGTCCACGGCGATACGCGCGTAGATAACTACGCCTGGCTGCGCGAGCGTGAAAATCCCGAGGTCACGCAATACCTGGAAGCGGAGAATCAGTACACCGAGCAGGTCATGGCTCCGCTCAAGCCGCTCCAGGAAACGCTCTACAAAGAGATCCTGGGCCGCATCCAGGAAACCGATTTGTCGGTTCCCGTCAAGCGCGACGACTACTTTTATTACGCCCGCACCGAAGAAGGCAAAGCCTACTCGATCTACTGCCGCAAGCACGGCAGCCTGGACGCTCCCGAAGAAATCCTGCTGGATGCCAACGTGCTCGCCGCCGGCCAGAAATACTTCCGCATCGGTAACTTCAGCATCAGTCCCGATCACCGGCTGCTGGCGTATTCCACCGACGTCGAGGGCGACGAGGCTCACACCATTTTCGTCAAAGATCTGACGACCGGCGAACTGTTGCCGGACCGGATCACGAATACCTATTATTCGCTGGAGTGGGCCAACGACAATCGGACATTTTTCTACACCGTGATCGATCCTGCGCGCCGGCCCTACCGTGTAATGCGCCATCAGCTCGGCGCGGCGTCGGACGAGCTGGTGTACGAAGAGCAGGACGCGCGCTTCTCGCTCGGCGTCGGCAAGACGCGCAGCCGCCAGTTCCTGGTCCTGCACCTGGGCAGCGCCCTGACATCCGAAGTCCGCTACATGGAAGCCGATCAGCCACTCGGCGAGTTTCGCGTGATGCTTCCGCGCAAGCAGGAAGTCGAGTACGACGCATCGCATCACGGCGACTTCTTCTACATCCGCACCAACGAAGGCGCCAAGAATTTCCGCCTGATGAGAACGCCCGCCGCGAATCCCTCCCGCGACAATTGGGAGGAAGTGATCCCCGCTCGTCCCGCCGTGACCATCGAGGGCGTCGACTCGTTTGAAGACTATCTGATCGTCTACGAGCGCGAGCGCGGCCTGGAGAAAATCTGCGTCCGCGACGGAAACGGCGCTTTCTCGCATTACATCGACTTTCCCGAGCCGGTCTACACGGTCGGCGCCACCGGCAACCCGGAGTACCGCACCAGGACGCTGCGTTTCATCTACACTTCGCTCGTCACGCCCGCCTCGGTGTTCGACTACAACCTCGAAACACACCAGCGCGAGCTGAAGAAGCAGTATGAAGTGAAGGGCGGTTACGACCCGTCACAGTATCAATCCGAGCGCATCTTCGCTAACGCGCCCGACGGTGTCGAAGTACCCATTTCGTTGGTGTACCGCCGCGGGTTCGAAAAGAACGGCCAAGGCCCGCTGCTGCTCTACGCGTATGGCTCCTACGGCCATAGCATCGATCCGGGGTTCTCTTCCGATCGCCTTAGCCTGCTCGATCGCGGATTCGCGTTCGCCATCGCGCATCCACGCGGGGGCGCGGAACTGGGCGAAGAATGGCACGACTACGGCAAGCTGCTCGCCAAGAAGAACACCTTCACCGATTTCATCGCCTGCGCCGAACACCTGATCCGGAATCGCTACACAACGCCCAAGCGCCTGGCGATCATGGGCGGCAGCGCGGGTGGCCTGCTGGTGGGCGCCGTTTTGAACATGCGGCCGGACCTGTTTCACGCTGCAGTCGCCAAAGTTCCGTACGTCGACAATCTGAACACCGGCCTGGATCCAACGTTGCCGCTCACCATCGCCGAGTACGAAGAATGGGGCAACCCGGAACACAAAGAGTATTACGACTACATCAAGTCCTACTCGCCCTACGAAAACGTCGCCCCGCGCGAGTATCCAAGACTGCTGGTGACCGCGGGCTTGAACGATCCGCGCGTGTCGTACTGGGAGCCGGCCAAGTGGGTCGCCAAGCTCCGCGCGATGAAGCACGACACCAACGTCCTGCTGCTCAAGACCAACATGGGCAGCGGCCACTTCGGCCCGTCCGGCCGCTACGAAGGCATCAAGGAAGTCGCCTTCGACTACGCCTTCCTGCTGTGGGCGCTGGGCAAGGCGTAAAGCGAGCACGCTTGGCTCGCAGTGCACTTGGAACTACTCATCAAGGTTTCCTGGCCGATAAGCGAAAAGATGGGCGAACCGAAGTCAGAGGACGGTACAATCAATTTCAGCCCTAAGCCCGTCTTCGGTATGGCCTCACCGGACAGAAAGCGCTTGAGAAAAATTAGGATCGACGGGAACTCGCCACAGGCAACCCTCTTTGCCGAAGGAACACGGAAGAGAGCAAAACGATCCACCCCCTCCATTCCCACCGAGGACAATACGCCTGAGGGTCTTCAGTCGCTCCTAAAAGCCAACGCCTATTACCGCGAGACAGCATGGCCTGAACCCTACCATCGAACCAAACACCGCCTGCATTTGGGAGACGCTCGCGATCTAAGCTGGATACCGGACGCCTCGATCCACCTTGTGGTGACTTCACCTCCTTACTGGACGCTGAAAGAATACGCGCCAGGCAATGCAGACCAGATGGGCCACTTCGAAGACTACGAGCATTTCCTTGCCCAGCTTGACCGCGTGTGGCGCGAGTGTGCTCGCGTTCTGGTGGGCGGCGGTCGAATTTGTTGCGTTGTCGGTGACATCTGCGTGCCGAGGAAGCGTGGCGGGCGCCATTACCTCGTTCCTCTTCACTCCGACATTCAGGTCCGTGCGCGTAAACTTGGCCTGGATTGCCTTCAGCCGATTCTTTGGCACAAGATCGCGAACGGCGCGATGGAGGCGGAAGGTAATGGTGCAGGCTTTTATGGCAAGCCGTATCAGCCAGGTGGAATCATCAAGAACGATATTGAATACATCCTCTTTCTGCGAAAGGGCGGCGAGTACCGTAATACTCCGTCCATTCAGAAGGCTCTGTCGATGCTGACAAAGGAAGAGATGAAGAGTTGGCAAAGGTCAATCTGGATGGATCTTCGCGGCGCCTCCACTCGCGATGGACATCCCGCACCATATCCGGTCGAACTCGCCGAACGACTAATCAAGCTCTTTTCGTTCGCTGGCGATACAGTATTGGATCCGTTTGCCGGAACTGGATCAACTTCGCAAGCTGCTATTATCACAGGCAGAAATTCGATCGCCAACGAGATCGAACCGGCCTATCTCGAGATCGCTCGACACCGGATTTGCAAAGTTGCACGACAAACTCGATACGCTGGTGCGATAGAAGCTGAGGTTACCTTTGACGGAGGCGCCGACAAAACTCGAATACCGGCTGCTAACGGAATTCCGGCGTCTCTTTGAAGGCAAGATCTACAAGCATCGCAATTCCAGTCAAGGCGATTTCGTGGTGATGCATCTTTGTGAAGACCTAATAACCATTAACCGCTCGCCTAAGCTTGTCGAAGCTGTCATCGATCGCAAGGATCGGGTCCTCAACGTTCAAAACAAACGGCGCGGAGTTGCCGCGCGTCGTGGAGACGGTACATTCGGTGAGATCATTCCTGGGGAGTCTCCGATAACGGATGGCGGCTATCTGGTCGCCCGAGGTCCGATAGCCACCGTTGAAATCGGCATTGAAGTGAAAATCCTAGCCAAGGCAATGATCAAACAGATTGACCGCGTCATCAACGATCTTCGTAATCAGGTTGTTCAGTTCAAGCGCGGCGGAGGAAATCCCATCTGCATCGCGATAATCGGCATCAACCATGCCGAAAGCACAGTTGGCTATGAGGGTGACCGTCCCTTTCCGACTACCGGCAGACAGGGGTTTCTTCATCCATTCCAAGAAGCGCCTGAGGCGGAACGCAGGCTGAAGGCGGAAGTCGCTTTCGACTTCGATGAATTCTTGGTATTGCGTTTCAAGGCCACAAATGCGCCTCCCTATCCCTTCGAGTGGGTGAACTATAACGAGACCCGCCTAGACTATGCGGCCGCTCTCTCTCGGATCAGTGCGCGCTATCAGCAGAGGTTTTGAAGAATCGGCTCAACGCGGATACTTGCCCGCGATGTATCCTTCCAACTGACTGATCGTCTCCTCGTGCGCTGTGATGATCCAGTTCACCAGGTCGCCGATCGAAATGATCCCCACCACCTCGTCGCCATCCAATACCGGGAGGTGGCGGATGCGATGCTCCGTTATCAAGCGCATGCACTCCTCCACTGTATTCTTCGGCGCGACCGTGACAAGCTCCGTCGTCATGATGTCGCGAACCGCGGTTTCCTTCGAGGAACGATCCTTCAGAATCACCTTGCGGGCATAGTCCCGTTCGGAAATGATGCCCTCCAGCCGGCCCTTCGACATCACCAGCAACGCGCCCACGCCTTTGTCCGACATTTCCTTGATCGCCTCGTAAACGGTGGCCGACGGTGCGATCCACCAAGCGCCGCGGCCTTTCACCCGCAATATCGAATCGATTGCATCAACTGGTTTCATAGCGCCTCCCCGTGCCTTCCGCCAGGCCCGAAGAAGGACTGCTTTCGACGGGCCGATAATCCTATAATATGGACGTTCCCAAGGAGGATTTCATGTCAGAACCCGCATCCGCCCGCGCCGGCGTTCAGCTGATCGAACCCAAACCCGAGCACGTCAGTGAATTAGGCCGAATCTGCTACGAAGCCTTCAAGGACATCGCCGACCAGCACCACTTCCCCCCGGATTTTCCCAGCGCGCGGCACGCCCGCTTCGTCATGGGCATGCTGGTCAATCGCCCGGACTTCTATGCCGTAGCCGCGACTGTCGACGGCGAGCTGGCCGGCTCGAATTTTCTCTCCCTTACCGATGAGGTCGCCGGCCTCGGCCCCATCACGGTGGACTGCGCGTTTCAGGGCCACGCCCTAGGCCGCAAACTCATGCAGGCCGTCATCGACTACGCGCGCGAACACAACATCCAGCGCGTCCGCCTGCTGCAAGACGGCTTCAATACGCGTTCCATCTCCCTCTACGGGTCGCTTGGTTTCGACACCAAACATGCCGTTGCCTACCTGCACCTGGCTCCCGCAGCCCAGCCCGACCCCTCCGTCCGCCCGGTCGAGCCGCACGACCTGGACGCGCTCGATGCGCTCTGCCGACGCAACTACAAATCCAGCCGCCGGAACGAGCTGGCGGCCGCACTCCAAGCCGGACTGTCGCCATTCACCCGCCAGCGCGACGGACGCCTCACCGGCTACCTGATTCCCGGCGTCTTCGGGCATGGCGTCGCCGAAACCGATGCGGATGCCGTCGCCATCGCCTGCCAAGCCGCGCGCCTGCTCCCACCGGATCGGGCGTTTTGCTTCTGCCCGCTCGATCAAGGCTCCGCCTTCCGCGCCTTCTTGCTGGCCGGCTGCCGGACGGTCAAGATGATGAACCTCATGGCCATGGGGCCGTACGAGCCACCCCAGCCCGTCTGGATGCCGTCAGTTTTATATTGAACTCGGGCCACAGCCCCGGCGTATATACAGGACATGCTGCAAGACCTCCGTCTCGCTCTGCGCCGCCTCGCCAAAACCCCGGGATTCACTGCGGTCACCATCCTGACGCTGGCCCTCGCCATAGGCGCTAATACTACAACATTCAGCGCTCTAAACCGCTTCCTGCTGCGCCCGCTGCCGGTCGATCGGCCCCAGGAACTATTCAACGTCGGCACCGCCAGTATCACGCAATCCTATCCCGATTACGTCGACTTGCGCGACCGTAACCGCTCTCTGTCCGGCCTCGTCGCCTACCGCATCGCTCCGGTCGCTTTGAGCCAGGGCGGAAAGAACAGCCATTTGTGGGGGAACGAAGCCACCGGCAACTATTTCGATCTGCTCGGCGTGCATGCCTTCCTGGGGCGCACCTTTACTCAAGAAGACGACCAGCGCTCCTCACCCCACGCCGTGATCGTGCTCAGCTACGCAGCCTGGCAAGACCGTTTTGGAGGCGATCCGAACATTGTGGGCAAGAGCGCCAAGCTGAACGGCCTGGACTACAATGTCATCGGCGTCGCTCCCAAAGGTTTCTTCGGAACCGAGATTCTCCTGGCGCCCGAGTTCTGGGTTCCAATGTCGTTGGAGCCGCAGATTGAGCCCGGCAACAATCCCTGGCTGGACCGCCGGACCACGCACAACATTTGGACGCTCGGGCGCTTGAAGCCGGGCATGACCGCGCGTCAGGCCGAAGCGGACTTGAACGCGATTGCCGCCGACCTCGCCCGCGCGCATCGTGAAGACGAAGGCATGCGCATTCAGCTCGCGGCTCCCGGCCTGTTCGGCTCATTTCTGCGTGGTCCGGTCTTGGGGTTCGCTTCAGTCCTGGTGGCCGTGGCGGGCCTGGTGCTTCTGATCGCCTGCGTGAACATCGCCGGAATGCTGCTGGCGCGCGCCGCTGAGCGACGCCGCGAAGTTTCCATCTGCCTGGCCATCGGCGCCTCCCGCGGCCAGCTGATCCGCCAACTGCTGACAGAAAGCCTGCTCCTTTCTCTCGCGGGCGGCACGGCCGGTGTGCTGGTTGCTTTATGGATTCTCAAAGCGATCGCCGGCATCCACCTTCCTCTCTCCCTTCCCGGCGCCACCGAACTGCCCTTCGATTCCAGCGTGTTTCTCTTCAGCCTCTTCACCTGCGTGCTGACGACGCTTCTATTCGGACTCGCGCCGGCGCTCCAAGCCGTCCGCATCGATCTTGTCCCGGCCCTGAAAAATCAAGTTTCCGAGCACTTCCGCCGCGTCCAAATGAAAGACCTCCTGGTGGGCGCGCAGGTCATGCTCTCGGTGATCCTCCTGGTCGGAACTGTGCTTGTGGTGCGCAGTCTCCAACGCGCCCTCACCATCGATGTCGGATTCAATCCGCGGCACGCCGTGGCAGTGATGTTCGACCTCGGCATGAACGGCTATAACGAAGAGCGCGGCCGCGCCTTCGAACGGCGTCTTAACGACCAGCTTGCAGGTCTCCCGGGCGTCGACTCATTTGCACTAGTCAACAATCTGCCACTCGGCCTGGCCCAGTCAAACAACACTGTCTATGGCGAAGGCAAACCGATCCCCAAGTTCTACGACGCGCCACTGGCCCACTACTATGTCGTCGGGCCCGGCTATTTCCGAACCATGCAGACGCGGCTCGTCAGCGGACGTGATGTCGATGCACACGACACCGCCAATTCCACGCCCGTCGCCGTCGTCAACGAAGCTTTCGCCCAGCGGCTGTTTCCTGGTGAGAACGCCTTGGGCAAGCGCTTCCGGACCAATCCGGATAGCACGAACTGGACGCAAATCATTGGAATCGCTCAGGACGGAAAATATCAATCCTTGAATGATGTCTCGTCTCCGGCCTACTTCGCCGCGCGCAGCCAGCGCTACGATTCCACGATCACCATCGTCGCCCGGTCGTCTCAGCCGCCCGACCAATTGGTCCGCCGGATTCAGCAAATCGTCGCCACGCTTGATCCAACTTTGCCATTCTTCCAAGCCGACAGCCTGGAAGACCACATGCGGCTGCCGCTAATGCCTGCCCGCATCGCCGCCACGATGCTGGGCGCTTTCGGGGTGCTGGCCATCGTCTTAGCGGCCACCGGTGTCTACGGCATGCTGGCCTATGCCATCTCGCGTCGCACGCGCGAGATCGGCATTCGGGTCGCCATCGGCGCGCGCCGCGGCAACATCGTTGAGCTGGTGCTGCGGCGCGCCGCGCTGATCGTCTTGAGCGCCAGTGTCGCGGGCGCGGCTCTGGCGTTGGCGCTCGGCCGCTTCTTCACGCCCGTTCTGTACGGCGTTAGCCCGAAAGATCCAGCCACGTACGGGCTCGCCCTGGCTCTCATGGCCGCCATCGCCCTGATCGCCTGCTTCGTGCCAACCCGCCGCGCCCTGCGCATCGACCCCGCGGTCGCGCTGCGCGACGAGTGATCAGCGCGTCACGGCTTCCGGAACGTTGCGAGCCGCGACGCTTCGCTCATACTCGATGGGATCGCCGAAGCCCTCGATCTTGACTCCCAGCCGCCGCAGCACATCGATCGCCAGCAGCCGCCGATGCGTGTTGAACGTAATGACATGCGCGAACATTCCCCCGAAGGTGAACGTCTCGGCCGGCTCGCACAAAGCGTCGACGAACGTATCGCTCCAAGCTCCGCGCTTTTTCACATCCCGGAGAATGTTCGTGAACTCGGCGTCCGCTTTATCGAAACGCGCCCGCAGCGCTCGGGGAGTACAGCTCTCCGGCGGACTCTTCAGCGCCACTTTGCGCCCGGTCAGCGCCGCGGTCCAGATCTCCTTGGTTTGTACCAGACGATCCAGCAACTCGCGTAAATTGCGATCCGGCCCTTCCCATGGGAAGATCTTGGCGCACTCTAGCGGGCGGTCCAGTTGTTCGTCGGTCAGGGTCATGGCGCTATCCAAGAGTTTGGATGTGTGCCACGAATCGTTGCCTGCAAATAAATCGAACAGATCCATGTCGTGTGAGTCTCCTTTCGAGCCGGAACCGGGCGCGCAGAAGTGAAACCCGTTGGGCGCCGGCAAATGGAAACAAGTCGGCCCCATTCGCCGGTACAGACTCGGCGAGACACCGAACGCCTTGCCGAAGGCGCGCGTGAACGCTTCCAGCGAGCCGTATTGCGCGTCGAGTGCGATCTCGGTCACCGTAAGCGCCGTGCGTACCAATTGCCACGCCGCGCGCTCCAACAGAAACCGTCGCCGCATCTCGGCCGGGCTTTCGGCGATCAAGGCCTGAAACAGCCGGAAAAAGCTGCTGCGGCTGCAATAGGCTTGCCGCGCCAGATCGCTCGCCTCCACTTCTTGATCGAGCGAATCCCGCACGATGCCGGAAAGCCGTTCTGCCTGGTCTCTACTGTCCATCACTCCAGTTCCTTGCTCAGTGGAAATGTATCAGCATACACTGAAATCCGCTTGATCGCGCGTCTCATTTTCGCGCCCGCATGGACACTCCGCGCTACGATGGGCTTAGGAGGTCTCGGGTGCCCGCCAAAACCGCCAAGAAGTCGGCCCCGTGCCGGTGGTCCCAACGGGTTACGGAAACCAGCAACGCGCTCGACCTGGACCGCGGCGTCTTCAACTGGAGCAACCCCAAACGCATCGCCAGCTCGCTCAAACGATCCGCCGAAGCGAGCCATCGGCGCAAAGCATCTCCATTTCAATCCGCCATGTCGATGCTGAACTTCTACATCAATCGCGCGGGCAGCGGGCTCCCGGCCAAACAAAAGCGCGTCCTGACGCAGGCCAAATCCGAACTTCGCAAAGCGTTCGGCCGTTCCGAAAGCTAAAACATGATGGACCGGCAGAGGCTGTTGCGCGGCTTCCGCCTGTCCGAGTGGATCGTTCGCCCTGAAGACGGCTCCCTTTCCTCGCCCTCCTCCAACACGCGTCTGGAGCCGCTGCTGATGCAGTTACTCGTTTTCCTCTGCTCGCGCGCCAAGCAGGTGGTTCCCAAGCAGGACATCGTCGACGCGGTCTGGAATGGCCGATTCGTCAGCGACGAGACCATCAAGGGAAGCTTTCATCAGTTGCGAAAAAAGCTCGGCGACAATTCACGCCAGCCGCGCTTCATCGAGACGCTGCCCAAGCGCGGCTACCGGGTATCGGTTGAGCCCCAGCCGCTCTCGGGCCCGACCGCAAGCGAAGCGCAGGATCTCGCGCAAAAAGGCCGCGCAGCCCTCTCCGAACAGCCGACGGAAGCCTCGCTGAAACAGGCGCGGCTCTATTTCGAGCGCGCAGTGGAAGCCGAAACGGAGAATGCCGCGGCTCTCTCCGGCCTGGCCCGCACCTACGTTCTCATGGCCAGCTTGGGATTAGGAAGCGCCGCCGAGTTCCTGCCTCGCGCCAAAGTTGCGGCTTCCCGAGCGCTCGAACTGGATTCCCAACTTGCCGAACCATATCTCGCACTGGCGGTGGTGCATCTGGTCCACGATCACGACCATGCCGCCGCCGAACGCGATTTCCGCATCGCGCTCGAGCGTAAACCGGATGACCCGGTCGCCCACATCTGGTACGCGCGATTTCTCGCGTCACAAAATCGTACCGATGCAGCGCTGGCCGAAGGCCGACGCGCCCTCGAAGCTGACCCGCTCTCGCTCAGCGCCCGCCGTGAGCTTCTCAACCTGTCGTTCGCCGCCCGCCGCTATGACGAAACCATCGCCGAAGCCCGCCGCCTCCTGGACATCAATCCCGCTTTTCCCGATGTTCACTTGGGAATCGTTTGGATCTATATTTTGCAAGGCAAGGAACAGCCCGCCTTCGAAGCGTTTCTCGAAGGATTGAAGGGCCTGGGCGTCACCGCTCCCTTGCTTGAGCAGGCCCGCCAGACCTTCCAGCAAGGCGGCATGCCCGCGATCCTCCGCCAATGGGTGGAACTGCTGGAGCGCAACGCCACGCTAGGCGAGAAAAACCAGTTCGACCTGATCGTTCTTCACTCGTTGCTCGGCGACCGCGACCGCTGCTTCGAGCTGCTCGAAAGCCTCCGCCAGCAGGAACACCCGCTTCTGTTCTGGCTGCCTGTGATGCCGGTCTTCGATAGCCTTCGAACGGATCCCCGTTATGCCCGGCTCCTCACACAGCTTGGTTTTCCCCAACCTTTTCCCAACCAATAAGCGACTCTTCGTCTGACCTGATTTTCCGCGTTTCCACTCTATACTGATCGCGGAGGCCAATCAGA
The DNA here is from genome assembly GCA_963768095.1 of Terriglobia bacterium. GTDB lineage: Bacteria > Acidobacteriota > Terriglobia > Bryobacterales > Bryobacteraceae > Palsa-89. The sequence goes on from CAVYGT010000002.1 coordinate 1,656,978, forward strand.
AATGCTCAATTTCTTGAAGAAGATAACCAAAGCGATGGGGGCCGGCCTGCTCGGATTGGGAATCGCTCTCATACCCGGTGGAATTTGGGGTGGCCTGTACATGCTCAATCTCAAAACGGGCCCCTCCATTCCGTGGGCCGTGCTCCCGATGGCGCTCGTTCTCTGGTTGATGTGGCAATACCTGAGCGGCAAAGGCTGGCCGCGCAGCACCTCGGAATCCCGCCGCATCTTGATGCGCGCAACGCCAGTCCCGGGCCGCACGTTCGGCTGGGCCTTTCTCGCCGGCGCGCTAGCCATCGTGGCTCTGGCCGGATACTGGATCGTCCTGTTCCAACTGGTGAAGATGCCCGGCAACGTTCTCCCGAATCCCAGCGACTACCCGCTGCTCACCATGGCGCTGTTCATGCTCATGGGCTCCCTGGTTTCGCCGCTCGCCGAGGAAGCCGGCCTGCGCGGCTACTGCCAGGTCATTCTGGAACGCGAGTTCCGCGGCCCTGTAGCGGTCCTGATCTCGTCGGTGTTCTTCGCATTCGGGCACTACAATCACGGGTTGCTGTGGCCCAAACTCAGCGTGTACTTCATGGCGGGTCTGGCATTCGGCACCGTCGCGTATCTGACGAAATCCATCCTGCCCGGCATCCCGGTCCACATGCTCGGCGACCTGACTTTCTTCGCGCTGGTCTGGCCCTACGACACTTCGCGACGTTTGGTGTGGGAAGGCGGCGCGGATGCCTGGTTCTGGATTCACGCCGCGCAGGCGCTGGTCTTCACGGCCTTCGCACTCTTGGCTTACCGCAAACTTGCGAACCTACTCGATGCGCCCGTCGCGCATGCGCACGATGCGATGTCCGTAAGCGGCAGCCTCGGGATTGTGAGTAATCATTAGGATGGTTTGCCCCAGCCGCTCGTTGAGGTCGCGCAGCAGCTCGAGCACCGCGGCGGAATTTTCCGTGTCCAGATTCCCGGTAGGCTCGTCGGCCAGCAGAATAGCCGGATGATTCACGATGGCCCGCGCGATGGCCACCCGCTGCTGCTCGCCGCCCGAAAGAGCTCGCGGCTTGTGATCCAGCCGGCCCGCGATCCCCAACAACTTCAGCACGTCTTCGAAAGCCGCATCCAATGGACCGTTCTTGTGCGCAATGTAGCGCGCGATCTCGATGTTGTCGCGCGCCGTCAACGTCGGCAGCAGATTGTATTTCTGAAAAACAAAGCCGACGCTCGACTTGCGCAGTTCGGTGCGCTCGGCGTCCGTCATCCCGAGCAGATCGCGGCCCGCGATATGGACGCTTCCGGACGTAGGCGGCGCCAGCCCGCCAATGATGTAAAACAGCGTCGATTTCCCGGAACCGGAAGGGCCCACGATAGAGACGAACTCGCCGCGCGCGACGTCCAGATCCACGCCGCGCAGCGCCGCCACCTCCACCTCGCCTATGCGATACGTCTTGGTCAAGCCGCGGATCGCGATGATGGGGCCGTCACTCATACGCCGGCGCGTTATTCATAGGCGAGAGCCTCATTCATAAGCAAGAGCGTCATTCATAAGCAAGAGCGTCATTCATAAGCAAGAGCGTCATTCATAAGCAAGAGCCTCGATGGCGTCCTGGCGCGCGGCCTTGAGCCCCGGATACACGGCGCCCAGCAGCGCGCCTACTAGTGCAAGCGCCGTAGCGATCGCCCACCAGTCGTAGACAATCGCCTGGATCAGCGTCCCCGGCATCAGACGCGCGATCAAGGCTCGTGTCCCATACGCCAGCGCGATGCCCAGAATAGAACCCGCTACCGCCAGCAGCGCGGTCTCGCGAAGAAGAATGTTCAGGATCAAACCCGGCGAGGCGCCCAGCGCTTTCAGCACACCGATCTCGCGCGTGCGCTCCAGCACCGCCGTGTACATCGACAGGAAAACCACCAGGAATCCCACCAGCACGCCCAGCGTGATGACTACCCCGATAAACTGCGTCAACAAGGGAATATTGGCCGGAGAGAACAGCGTCACGTAGTCTTCCATCGAATAGACTTTGTACGTCTTGAGTCGGTCGGATAAGGCCGCGATGGTCGGGCCAATATTCTCGGGACGGTCCACTTTCACGTAGACCATCGTGATCTTACCCGTGTTCGCGGTGAGGTCCTGCAACGTGCTCAACGGCATCACCAGGCGTGCCAGCATGCCCGGCTCGTAGATGCCGGAAACGTGCCAGGGCCGATTGATGATGGTGATCGTGTCGCCCACGTGAACCTTATGTTGGGCGGCGTAGTATTGATCCACCATCACATCGTCGGGCCCTTTGAAAGGGCCGCCCCGAACGAACTGAAAGCCGCCGCTCATCGCGTTGAACGTCGCGAGGTCCACGCCGGTGACGTAGTTGAACAGGTCGGTTCCATAGGTCAGCACCCCAGTCGCCACCTGGACGTGCGGCACCTTGTCGATGATGGCGGGAATAATTTGCGCCAACATCTGCCCTCCGGAAATAACCAGTGCGGCGTTCGGCGGCCGAACCAGGATGTCGGCCCCCACGCCTTTGGCGCGCCGCGCCTGGTCATTGAGCATGCCCCGGCTCAATCCCACCAGCGCCAGCACCAACGTCACTTGAATGCTGATCGCAATGATGCTGAGTAGCGTCCGGATGGGGCGGTGCTTCAGGTTTTCTATAACCAGCTTGTTGATCAACCTACTTGTAGGATACGACTACGCGCTGCGGCGACGGCGCGATCTCGCGCAGCTCGCTCGACAGGAACCCCGCATTGCGAAACATGCGGTCCAGCTCGCGGAACGTGTATGCGTCTCCGTGCGCGGTGGACCCCAGCATCATCATGCTGAACATGGCCGGGGTCGGCGGAGAAACCCGGTCGTCGTTCGGCACAAACTCGAGCGTAACCGCCCGGCCACCGGGCGCAAGCGCGGCGTGCACTTTCCTGAGCAGCGTCTCGTTGGTCGCCGGGTCGAAGTGATGCAGGAAATTCGTAATCAGCACCAGGTCGTAGCCGGTTCCGAAATCCGCCTCAAAGGCGCTGCCGGGAATGGTCGAATACCGCGAAGAAACTCCCGCCTTCTCCGCGTTCTCGGACGCGACCGCCAGCACCGCCTTCCAGTCCAACGCCGCGATGCGCGCGTTCGGATTCTGCTTGGCCATCTCGATCCCAAACAGGCCGTGTCCCGCCGCGATATCCAAAACCTTCCACGGCGCGCCGGACTTGGCGTCCAGCAGACCGGCGATCAACTGCGCCGGCAGACTCATCATGGGCGCCATGGAACGCGCGAAGTCAACCCAAAGCGGATTGTCCGGCTCCACCGAACCCTCGCCCTCCCAGTTTGTTCCGCCTTTGCGCACCATCGCCGCCATGTCGTTAAACGCGGCCGTCAGCTCCGGGTTACCCAGGAATTTGCCGATGGAACCCATATACGCGGGTGAATGCCGGTTCAAAAATGCCGCCGATTCCTGGGTCAGCCCGTAGGCGTTGTCCTGCTTCGTCAGAAATCCCGTCACCGTCAGAAAATCGCACAAGACACGCGTGCCCTTTTCCGACGCCTGGATGCGCGAGGAAATCGCTTTGGCGGTCACGTTTCCTTCCGCAATCGCAGTGAACAAATCCAATTCGATTGCTCCGCGCAACGCGGCCGTGCGCTGGTAGCCGTTCAAAGTGTCGAAAATCAGTTCCAGCGACGGTGCCGCTAGATTTTGAGGTGCTGTAGACATAGTTCAACCATCATACCCCGCTGCTCTCGGCTACCACGCCAGCCGCATTCCCCCCAGCAGGCTGCGCGACAGAGCCTGATAGCCCAGCACTTCCTCATAACGCTCATTCAGCAGATTGTCGACGCGCAAGAACGGAATCACGTGACTGGTCACGCGATACGACCCGCTGGCATAGATGTTCTGGAACCCAGGATTGCGCGTGACACCGAACGTGAAGTCGGCATCCTGCCGTTCTCCTTCGAATCGCCCGCCCACGACAAAAGACCACCGCTTGGGCGTCGCCGCAATCGACAACGCGCCGGAGTTGCGCGGCCTTCGCACCAGCTCCTCGCCGATTCCCGTGGTCGAGTCGAACGGCGACGTGGATGCCGTCACGCGCGTGTACAGCCGCATGTAGCTGCCAGTGACCAGCAGGCTGTGCGGCAGCCGCGCTTCCACCGATGTCTCCACGCCGCGCGCCCAGCTGGCCTCGATGTTCTGCCAGGAATCGCCGACGAACGCGATCAGGTCCTGAAAGGAGCTGCGAAATGCGGCGATTTCGGTCCGCACGCGCCGGTGGAACCAATCGGCGACGATCCCCGCTTCATACGATGTTGTGGTCTCCGGCCGCAGCAATGGATTGCCGTGATAGTAAGCCGACACCGCGAAGTTCTCGAGCAGGCTCGGCTCCGTGACACCCCGCCCCGCACTTACACGCAGCGAAGTGGAGGACAACGCGCCATGTTCGCCGGCGACGAGAAAGCTGGCCCCGCCGCGTCCCGACCAGATAGTCCCGAACGCGCTGCTATGTTCCAGGCGCGCTCCGCCGCTCAGATAAAGGCGCGAGCCCAGCCTCTCTTGCAGATTGGCGAAGAATCCGTTGTTGTCCCGCGACGCCGCCACTCCCGACAGAACGCCGCTTTGCTTCTGGTAGTTGTAGCCGAACACGAACGCGCCGGTTCGATGCGAGAGCGTGCCTTGATACCCGGCGATTTTTCGCTCGGTCAGATTCAGCGAATCCGACGGGCCGAAGAACGCGTCGGTTTGGACCAGCCTCAACCCCGGCGAAACCTGGCTTGGAATGGCATTCGGATTGAGCAACGCGACGAAGTACGTAGCCGGCACGGGCCCCCCGACGTCGCGCACCAGCGCCGCCAGCGGCTGCTCGCTGTAAGGCTCATCGTCGTTGTAGCGATCGCTCAAATGGTTGTAGCCGAACGTGAATTGCTGGAGATAATTCGACCCTCGGCTGTCATCTACCCGAACCGAAACGGTCTCATCGCGCGTTTCCTCATTCGGGATCGGATCGTCGATCCCATAGGCCACCTGGCCGGGCGTCCCCGCGTGGTCATCATAGACGCGAAACACACCGCGCAGCTGGGTGCTGTTCGAAATCTTGTAACCCAGATTCGCGGTGCCGGTGTTGTCGCGATCGAACGTATTCTGAAACTCACCCACGGTGTGCAATTCGGCCGCGCTCAACGCGTAATCTAGCCGATTCATGAAACCACCGTTCAAGCTCGCGATCCAGTGGTCCGTCTGGAAACTTCCGCGTTCGTAGGAAACCGAGCCGTGCGGAACCGTGTCTTCCGCGTCGCCGTGCTTGGTAAAAATCTGGATCACGCCCGCGGAGGCCTCCGCCCCGAACAGCGCGCTCTCCGGCCCGCGAATCACTTCCACGCGGTCGACATCCTCGGAGCTCAAGTGCTCCAGATGGATCTCGCCGCCGGGATCGTTCAACGGCACGCCATCCAACAAGACCAGCGTGCCAGTGCGATCGGCGCCGCGCGTAAAGACGTCCGCCAGCGCGCCGGGCGGTCCATAGGTGGAAACCTGAAGGCCAGGAACATCCCGGAGCACGTCGAACAGCATCGGGTAATTCAGCGCTTCTAGCCGTTGTCCGGTGATGACCGTCGCGGCGACAGCGGCCTGCTCCGCGGTAGTTTCGGTGCGCGTCGCCGAGACCACCACTTTCTCGACCGGGCCGGCCACCGCGAGCGTGATCTTGTTGTCGCTACCCGCGGTGAGCGTCGGCGTCCCGGACAGAAAGCCGGTTTTTTCAACGCGCGCCTCGCAGTGATCCTGCCCAGGCACGCTGAAGCGCCCCTCGGCACTGCTATACACCGCCTGATTCGCGCACTGCACGCGCGCGCCTTCCACCGGCCGCCCGGAAGGATCGAGAATTGTCCCGTGAATGGTTGTGTTTTCGCCCGCGCAGATCGCCAGCGACAGAGACAGTAGAAAAATGCTTCGCATCGGACGTTTCTCCCTCGAAAACGTGATTTGTTCTCAAGCGAGGAACCGGTCTCCTGACTTGCGGCGGGCCATTGACGAGGTGATCTTCCCGCTTACGCAGTGATCGCCTCGGCCTCGAATTGGCCGCTTACAGTTGCGGGGCAGTGGCGGATTTTCACCGCCTTCCCGTGCATCCCTCGCCGTCTAGCTTTTCAAAAGATCCCGTTGCCCAAAGGCAACATCGGTGAGTGTACCACAGCGTGGCGCACGCACTCTTGCGTGCCGCGTTCACACTCGCGTGAACGCTGTGGCCGTAGTTTAATCACCAAAGCGTCGGCACGAGTGCCGGCGCGGCACGCACGAGTGCGTGCGCCACAACGCTACTTCAAAAATCCAGAACTAATCTGTTCTCCCGCGTCGACAATCGCGTATTCCGCGCGCGGAAATCCGGCTTTCGTCATGAGCACCGTCGCCAGAGCGTCGTTACCGGCCAGCACCAGAACCATGTGGCTGCGATCCAGCGGATTCACGGCCGCGTAGACCAGCCCTTCGCTCTCGGACGCCCACGCCGAGCCGTGAATCCGGAACATCGCGCCCTCAGCGTCCAGACCGATCTTCTCTCTCCACTCCGCCAGCGCCGAATTGGTCTCCGGCCGGCCGACGAAAATCACATCATGCGTCCGCAGCTCGGCGTCCGTCACTTCAAAATCCTTCCGGATCGGCACCGCGCCCTCGTAGGAATCCAGATATTCTTTCTGAAGCAGCTCGGCGGCGTACCGATTCGCGCCCGCATCCATCACAGTTCCGTACACCAGCAGAGCACTCGGAAGCCGCCGCCGGATGTCGGACGCCAGGTAAGTCGCACCGCCAGGATCCGCCGGCATCTTGAACTGCACCCCCGCCGCACTCAGGAAAGATTGCACGGTCACGCTCTGCGTAGTATGGGCCGCGAAGAAATCCTTCATCAATGCAAAAAAGCGCTCGTTGCCCATCTCATGGCGTAATTCATCTAGAAACAGCGCACCCTTGGCGGTCTCCATCCGAAAGCGCTGGATCGGATCGGCCGGTGCGGTGCTAGCCGACCTGTATTCGGCCCAGCGCACGCTCATCGCGCGGCCGACATCTTTGGATTCGAGGTCGCGATAATAGGCCGCGGATCCCGAAGTGAACCAGATGTCCGCATCGGAGGCCGGCAGAACCCAGCCTTGCCACAAACGATCAGGCGAAAACGACTCTGGCGTGCCTCGAAAGTCCGATCCCACGGTCCCGCCCGCCGCCTCCGGAGCTGCCTCCCGCGCCGTGATCATCCGATAACCCGACGGATAAATCCCATCGTTCTTCGCGTACGCCTCTTTCTCCGCCCGCGACGGCACCCACTCGCGCTGGTTGGGCTTCCCAAACGCCGCCCACACCATCATGCGCGAAGCCATATCGGCCGTCACCACCTTGGCATCCATCGTAGTCGGACTCACCAGCGGCGCCGTTCGAAACGCCAGAAACGCAAACTGCTCGTCGATCTTGCCCCGGTAATCGCGATACAAATCCTGCCACTTCAAATCGCGCGGCCCCGGCACATACGGCACATACTTGGGCGCACCCTTCGGATCCGCTTGCTCCTCCAAGCGCACATTCAGATCCTTGGCATTGTTGTCGCCCCAATAGAATCCCTCGGTGCCGCCGAACCAATCGTTCTTCGAGCTGCGATACAGCCGCGTCTTATAAGTCCCCAGCTCGAGCATCGCGATCTCGTTGGTGCGCGCGTCGCCCATCAGCCACTCGTTGGTGTACAACCCGTTGTTCTTGGCCTCCAGGTACTCGACCACCTTATCGATGTTGTCGCCGTACTGGATCGCTTTGCGCGCCCGATACGCCACCGGCGTGCCCTGGCGATTGAACGGGCTCTGATCGATGGTGGTCTCGGTCAGCACCACGCCCGCATCGTTCTGATACCAATCCGTGCCGCTCTCGATGCCGCCCGGATAGCTTTGCATCAGCACTCGATGACCGGAAGCAGGCTTCAAATCCAGCAGCACGTTGGTCTGCTCGGCCAGCGTCAGCGGCCACCAGGTGACGTGCCCCATCAGCATGCGTCCGTCGCGTGTCGCCTTGCCGGTGGCGGCGAACGCGCTGCAGTGATCTTGCGGCCGCACCAGCCCTGGCTTGGTCATGAAGTATGCGGGCGCCTCGAGATGCAAACCCTCCAGCCCGTTCGGCGTGACCTTCAACGCATCGCTCAAAGCGGTCAGCTCCACGGTCGTGTTCGCAGTCACGATATCGGTCAGATCCAGCCGCCGGCCCTCCCAGCGCGCGCCCGCATCCGAGGCTCCATCGGCGATGCCCTGCATCTCTTCGAGCATCTCCCGATCGAATCCGTGCAGAAACAGCGCACCCGCCGTGGTTCGCGCCAGATCCCAGCTCTGGGTGTTGCCTTCGTGATTGAGCTCGGCCGCGCAGCGAGCCATGTACTGCACGATTTCTTTCGACATCAGCCGCCCGTGCTGATAGCCGCGCTCATACGGCTGTCCTTCGATGTGCAGATAAATCCAGCCGCCGGTTGGATAGCGATAAGCCGGCCCATAGGTCGCAACCGCCGCCGGCATGGGCCATTCCTGTTTGGCCGCGGCTTCGTCGATACTGACGCCCGCAAACCACGCCTTGCCATCGAACGCGCCACCAGTTCCCGCGGTCAGCAGAATTTCATCCTGCGCCCGCGTGGCGGTGAACGCCAGATGCACCCGCGTCCAGTCGCGTGTCCCGCCCACCGATTCCGAATGCACGTCAAAAGGCATGGACGCCATGCTGAGTGCCGCGCCAATCGCGATCGGCGATCGATCCAGATCGCGCACCGTAAGCCGCTTGGTGCGAATCCAGCCGCTCAGTTCGTAACGCTTGCCGATCGTGAGCGCGATGGGCGCCGATCGCACGCACGCATCCTGGCTCGTTCCCGCCTCCACTCGCAATGACTTGCGGCCCTGGTAGGTGACCACCGAATCCGCCACACCCGTGCCCCGCAACGCGTTCCACTCGACACCCGTGCCTTCAAACGAGCTTTGGTACAACGGTGTAGCGGCAGGCAAGCTGGCCGCAAGGCAAATAAAAAGAGCAAGCCGGCGCATAACCGTATTATCGCCCGTCGCATAGCGGCAGTCGCCTTCGGCCCCCCAGTTGCAAACCCCCAGGGCGGCGACGTTCTTAACTACGTCGGCCTTTTATTTTGAGACCCATTTATTAAGGTTGGGTGATATGACACTGACCGATGCGGTGAAAGAACACAGTTTCCTGGCTGGCCTCCCCGATTCCCAGGCCGATAAACTGCTCGCTCTGGCCCAAGAGGTCCACTTCAAAGAGAATGAACTAATCTTAACGGGGCGCGAACAGTCCAAGTACTTTTATTTGCTGCTCGAAGGCAGTATCTCTATCGAGGTCAGCGCGCGGTCCTACGTGGTCAGTATACTTGCGCGTGGCCCCGGAGAGGCTTTCGGCTGGTCCGCTCTTTTGGACCACCATGACACGCTGTTCCAGGTCCGCGCCCGCGAGGATTGTCGCGCGTTGCGCATCGACGGGGCCGATCTCGCCGTCGCGCTAAAAGCCGACCCGTTGCTGGCCGTGGAAGTGTACCGCCGCGCCCTCAATCTCGCCGCCGAACGGGTGAAAGCCACCGAGGAGCGTCTGGCTGAATTGTGCGGCATACGGCTCGCTAAAATTCCTTGTTGTTGACCTTTGGCCGAACCGCCGCCCCGCGGAACCGTATTGAACAAATATGGATTCCTTTATCCATGACCTGAAGTTCGGATTCCGCCAGCTCCGCAAGAGCCCCGCTTTCACCTTCGCAGCTATCCTGACGCTCGCGCTCGGCCTGGGCGCCAACGCTACTGTCTTTACGTGGTTCAACGCGATTGTCGTCAATCCCCTGCCCGGCGTCCGCGCCGCCCGCGACCTCATCACCGTTCGCTGGCGAACTCCCACCGGCGGCCAAGCTGGGCTCTCCTGGCTCGACTATCTGGACTATCGCGCCCGCAACCACTCGCTCCAGGATTTCGCGGTCTCCACCATGGCGCCGTTGAGCCTGGGCGAAGGCCCCCAGCCGGCCCGCGTCTGGACCACGCTAGCGTCCTCGAACTATTTCAAAATGCTGGGCGTCAAGCCGGAACTCGGCCGCACGTTCTTGCCCGATGAAGACCAAAACCCAGGCGGCCATCCGGTCGTGGTAATCAGCCACCGCCTCTGGCAGTCGAAGTTCGGAGCCGACCCCAACATCGTCGGCCGCCAGATTCTGGTGAACAAACGCAACTTCACGGTGATTGGTGTGACACCGGACGTGTTTGAAGGTTCCGCCGTCGGCCTGCGCTTCGACCTGTGGATCCCGATGATCATGGCCGACGCGCTTTCCGATGGCTCGTTCGGCCTCGACAAGCGTGGTGTGTCATGGTTCGCCTGGTTCCAGGCGCGCCTGAAGCCGGGCGTGGATCGGCGCGCCGCTAGCGCCGATCTGGACGCCATCTCTTCGGCGCTAACGCGCGAATTTCACCAGACCGGCCGCTTCAATCGCGTCGAAATTCTGCCCATTTCGCAGGATGGCGGCGGGTCTGTCCTGGTCCCTATCGCAATGCTGCTGATGGCCGTGGTCGCCGTGGTGCTGATGATCGCTTGCGCCAATGTCGCCAATCTCTTGTTAGCGCGCGCCGGCGGCAGGCGTCGCGAGATCGCCATTCGACTGGCGCTGGGCGTGGGGCGCACACGTCTGATCCGCCAGTTGCTGGTTGAAAACGGACTGCTGGCAATCGGCGGTCTTGTTGCTGCCCTGGCCGTACTTCCCCTCACCATGGGATCCCTCCAGAGCTTCACCCCTGCCACCGATCTTCCCGCCGGCCTGACCATTCGCGCCAGCGCGGGCGTCTATCTGTTCAGCGTGGCGCTCGCGGCCTTCGCCACTCTCTTTTTCGGTCTGGCCCCCGCTCTGCGCGCCTCCAAACCCGATGTGCTGGAAACCTTGAAAGATGGGTCCGGCGCCTCCGCGAGCCCGCGCAGAGCTTGGCTTCGGAATTCGTTGGTGGTGGCGCAGGTCGCGCTTTCCCTGGTCTTACTCATGAGCGCGGGACTGTTTCTGAAGACACTGCGCCGCGCCACCTTAGCCGACCCCGGCTTTGATCCGCGCAACGTGATTGTGGCTGGAGTGGATCTGTCGCCCAACGGCTACGACGATGCGCGCGGCCAAATCGCCATCCGCCAGATGGCCGCCAAACTGGCCGCACTCCCGGGCGTCGCCGCGGTCAGCACCATTCGCAGCCTGCCCTTGGGTCTCACCGGCAGCACCGTCAGCCGCTTCGAAGCCGACGGCTACGTTCCTCCCAAAGACGAAACGCCCACCACCAACACCAACGTCCTGGGGCCGGATTATTTCCACACCATGAACACGCCGGTGCTGGATGGGCGCGAGTTCACACCGTCCGACACCGCGGCATCCCAGCAGGTCGCCGTCGTCAACCAAACTTTCGCGCGGCGTTATCTTCCACGCGGCGCGGTCGGCCGAAGAGTCCAGGTGCATGGCCAATGGCGCGTCGTGGTAGGCGTGGCGCGCGATTCAAAATTCTATTCGCTGGATGAAAAGCCCCGGCCGTGGGTTTATATTCCGCTCTCGCAATCCTTCGATTCCGAATCGCACTTCCTGGTGCGCACTATCGGCAATCCCGCATCTTACGCCCGCGCCGTCGAAGCCGCCATTCACCAGGTGGACCCGGCGCTTCCCGTGTACGCCGTGCATCCGCTCGAAACCGCGATCAGCGCGTCCTACTTCGGCCAGCGCATCGGCGGATCTTTCCTCGGATTATTCGGCGCCATCGCGCTCCTGCTGGCCGCGATCGGGCTGTATGGCGTGCTCGCCTACACCGTCTCGCAGCGCTCGCGCGAGGTGGGGATTCGAGTAGCACTCGGAGCATCGCGCGCCGACGTGCTCGGCTTGATTCTCGGTCAAGGCGTGCGTCTGGCGGCCCTGGGCCTGGCGATTGGCCTCGCCATCGCCATCCCGGTGACCCGCCTCATGCGAACGATGCTGCTGGACGTCTCGCCCACCGATATCCCGACCATTCTGGTTGTCTCGGCGCTGCTAGCCGCCGTGGCCGTCCTAGCCAGCTTGATCCCAGCGCAGCGCGCCACCCGGATCGACCCGATTACGGCCATCCGCCACGAGTAGGTAGCGCTGGTTCACGCTACAGCCCGAACACGTAAAGCACGCGATCCGCTGCAATCGCGATGTGCTGCTGATTGCCGATTGAAAACGAAATCGGATTCGCCCCGATTCCGCCGCCCGCTTGAAAATCCCACAGCGGCTTGCCGGTCTTGGCATCCAGGGCGAAGAAGTTACCCTCCGTCGTCCCGCTGAACACCAGCCCGCCCGCGGTCGACAGCACGCCCGCCCAGGGCGGCGAATTCAGCTTGAACTCCCACGCCATCTTGCCCGAGGCCGCATCCAACGCCCGAATCGCGCCCCATACATCGTCGGGCGGCAACTCGCGCTGGCCGCCTCCGGCGAAAAACGTCCCCGGCTTGTAATCCGCCTCGCGTTTGAAGTACGTCGCGCCCGTCTCCCGCACCGCGACATAAAACAAACCCAGCGCCGGACTGTACGACGGGCTGAACCACACCGTCGCACCATTCAGGTTCGGCCACACTAGCGTGCCTTCGTCGCTCGGCTGCGTGCCGGGAATCTCCATCGGCCGCCCGCTATCGTCCAGACCCTTGGCCCAAGTCTGCTTCGAATACGCTTGCCCCGCCAGAAACTGCCCGTTCTCGCGATCCAGCACATAGTAAAACGCGTTCCGATTCGCATTCGCCACCACCTTGCGCTTCTGCCCGCGAATTACGGCATCAAACAGAACCGGCACGTGCGCCGAGTCCCAATCGTGCGTGTCATGCGGCGTGAACTGGAAATGCCATTTCAGTTTTCCCGTGTCGCCATCCAGCGCGATCAGCGAACAGGTGTACAAATTGTCGCCCGGCCTCGGATCGCCGTTCCAGTCCGGCCCCGGATTTCCGACGCCCCAATACAGCAGATTCGCGTCCGCATCGTAAGCGCCCGTCACCCAGGTGGATCCGCCGCCGGTCTGCCAAGCCTCCGTCTTCCAGGAATCGTGCCCCGGCTCGCCCGGCCCCGGAATCGTATAAAACCGCCACGCGCGTTCGCCGGTCTTCGCGTCATAAGCATCCACGAAACCGCGAATGCCCGCTTCGCCGCCGCTGATCCCAACCGCCACTTTGCCGCGATAGGCCAGCGGCGCCAGCGTCATGCTGTAGCCGGGCTTGTAGTCGGCCACTTGCGTGGACCAGCGTTCCTGGCCGCTTTTGATATCCAGCGCCACCAGGTAGCAATCCAGCGTCGCAATGAACAGCCGATCGTCCAAAATCGCCGGCCCGCGATTCACGCGCCCGAATCCGATGTTCTGGTAATCCGCCGGAATCGGCCGGCGCCAATGCCACAGTTCGCGCCCAGTTTTCAAATCCAGCGCCGCCGCGCGGTTCGGGCCCGTCACATACATCACGCCGTCGGCCACAATCGGCGATACCTCGTTGTTGGGCACATCAAACTGGTACGCCCATTTCACCTTGAGCTGCGCGACATTCGCAGGCGTAATCTGATTCAGCGGCGAAAATCGCTGCCCCAGATAATTGCGCGAGTAAGTCAGCCAACTCCCCGGCTCCCGATCCGCATTCACGATGCGCTCGTATGGCACTTGCGCGGCCAGCACCGGCGCGACCAGCAACACCCAAGCGGCTCTCATGATTTCCCCCTCAGCCCCGCCAGATAGGCCGTCAAATCGGTCAGCTCCTCCGGCGTCAGCGAACCTCGATACGACGGCATCGGACTCTTCCCGCGCTGCTTCCGCAGCTCCTTCAACTCGGCCTTCCGAAAGCTCAAAAATTGACCTTTCTGATCCTTGATCTGGATGCTGAACGTATCCTCGTTCAGACGAACTCCGCGCACGGTCGCGCCGCTCGCGGTAACGGCTTCAATCATGAGAAAACCATCCGGCACCGACGCTTGCGGCGCAACAATCGACTCGCGCAAAAAAGCGACACTGCGCCTCGACCCGATGTCGCTCAGCTCCGGCCCAAACCCCGAGCCAACGCCGCGAATCATGTGGCAGTTCGCACAGCCCTTGGATTTGTAGACCTGCTCGCCATGCGCCGCATCGCCCGGCACGGGCTCGGCGGGCACCGCGCCGATCTTGCGCACGTATGCCGCGACGCTGGCCACTTCGTGCGGCGACAACTGCCAGGCTCCCGGCATCTCCGGCTGGATGCCTTCGGCAATCACCTTGCGCAACGCCGCATCGTCGGGAGCATGATCCAGCTTAGGCCGCCGCAAATTCGGCCCGCGCCCGCCGCTGCCATCCTGCCCATGGCATAACGCGCACTGCGATTCAAAACGTTGCTGCCCCAGCACCGCATCGCCCACCGGCTCAGGAGCGGCCGGCGCCGTCTGCGCAGCCGCGCACGCAACACACAGAAAACCAAGAATCCAACGCACAATGCTCTGAGTATGCCACAGCCTCTTGTGAAGCAGCTTGACTAAGGCTCGGGCAAAACGCTGATCGGGACAACGCTGGGATTTACACAATTGGTGAGGATTTTAGTTGCTCGGCGGAACCTTAGACTCGGCCGCTAAAGCCCGCACATCGTCGGGCAACTCGAACACGTCCGCTGGAAGGTCGGCATTGATCTTGATCTCCTTGAGATCGATCAGCATCGGTGTGCCGGAAACGATCTCGAATTGATGCGGCACCATTGTCCCATCTTCCTCCCTGTAATCGCGGATGAGTTGCGTTACCGTTACGTCGCCGGCTGCATTGTGAACTGTGGACGTGAGCTTCCTGAGGAGCCCGGTGGCGGCATCGAGCCAAATAGTCACGGGCCGGCCTGCTCCGAGAGGTGTCATGCGCACCGCAAAACAACTGTGCCCATCAACGGTTTCATTGCCGATGGTTTCGAGCGAGAACTGTGTTTTCCAATTTTGCGCAATCGTTGGATCCAAGCCGAAGAAATTCCGTTGAGTTTCAGCTTTCGGCACCATTCTGACGGCAGAGCTTAGATCGCGCTCCCACGCCACTTTCCCGTCGCTACCTGTTTCGAGTTTCCCAATAGCTGGAAACTCGATTCGGCGATAGAGCTTGCCCCCTTTCTCGGTATACATCGTGAGTTTTCCCTGGATTGGGAGGTTCTTCAGTGAGACCTCGCCGGCCAGTAAGAGAGTAGTGGCCAGATTGAATTCTTGGGTCGTCGAAAAATACTGATCGAGCAATGCCTGCGCGTCGGGGAGCTTGTCCTGGCCCGGGACTGAACTAATTGGCAGGCAGGTCAGTGCTGCAAATCCAATCAGTCGCCCTATATTCATTGAAAGCATCGGATTAGATACTATCATGACGGATTAAAAACTGGTCTAGCGAGACTTCGTCGGGGCACATCCTCGCCACCCGTCACCGCGCTCAAAGCGGCCATGGGTCCTTTACAACTTCTGCGTCCCCTCCATCCGCCCGAGTCTCCGGTCGAACGTTCCCAAAGGCAGATGCCCGGCTTTTCGGGCGAGTTCAAGTATCAGGCAATCGGAGAACTCCAATGCCGGCCGTAAACGGAATATCGCAAGAGCCGCCGCCACCACGTCCGAATCCTGAACTACCAGGGATTCGTGATTCAACAACATCGCGACAGACGTAGCCAGTTCCGCGGCCCCAAATCCATACGAGCTCTCCAATACCCAAATTGTTTCCGCGAGCGCCAAAATCGATACCCAGGCGCCGGCCTGAACGAAGGCCTGGGCCGAAGCTGTCTGACGCGGGTCGTCGCGCGTGATCAGACGAACCAGCAGATTGGTATCAACGGCGCGCATAGCGCCGCCGCATCCTCTGCCGAATACCCTCTTTCATTTCCTCCACGCTGCGGGATTTGGGAGGCCCCTTGGGAAACAGCGCCTGATGAATATCTTCGAATGTGAAAGCGGCCCGCTCTGCGCACTACGATCTGACCGTCCTGATCGATCCACTCCAGCGTCGACCCAGGCCCAACCCCAAGCTTCTTGCGAACCGACGGCAGGAACGGAGATTTGACCTTGCGACGTCACCTTCGAATGCGCCAGTGCCATATGTCTACATTACCACGGTAATGATGGACGCATCACGGCTAGTTCTTATCCTATCCGCGCCCGCGCCAAAGGACCGATATGGGCGTACACTAAGACAAGATCGATCAGGCCGCCTATGCGGGCGCCAGCACTCATCGCCGCGTTGGTAACTGTGACCGTCGCATACGGCCAGAGTGATAGCAGCGCAATTCAGAAATACCGGGACCGGATTAAGGCCCATCCGCGTGGCTCGCTCGCACACTACCAGCTCGGCGAGATCTACATTTTACAGAAGAATTATCAGTCGGCTGCCAATGAATTCCGTGAAGCGCTCAACGGAGATCTCCAGCCGCAGTGGACTGAAGTCTGGTCACACCTCCGTCTCGCCGATGTATTCCATCTCAGCGGCCAATACGATCGCGCCTCGAATGAATGCCATCTGGCGGTCCTAACCGGCGACGACACGGCTGGCGCTCAAGAAGTGGCCGACACCTGCCTGAATCGCGAAGCCAGCCAATCGCAAGACCTGCCCCGAACAGCGCCGGCCGCTTTTCGAACCCGCCTGATGCCGATCGGCCCTGAGCCCGTCCAGCAAACAGAACCCGAGTACTCCGAAGAGGCCCGCGCCGCCGGACTGGAAGGTACGGTTTTCGTTCAGACGGCCATCAGCGCGGATGGCACGCCCTTCGATCTCCAGGTGACCTCACCCCTCGGCTTCGGTCTGGACGAAAAAGCGATGGACGCGATCAAACAATGGCGTTTCGCACCGCCGCCCCTGGGACAAGTGCCATCCGCCGCGGTGGCCGTCAACTTCCTCCTGCCTTCCAAGCTCTCCCGCTGGCACCTTGTCGATACATCATTTAAACCGCCCGACGGCGCCTCGCGCCCAACGTTCTTGACCGAACCCTATCCTCTCGGCGCAGGCGTTTCCGATAAGGCCATCGACGAAGGCGCGGTCATCGCGGCCATCCGTCGCGCTGCAACCATCACGCTCCAATTTGACGTCGACGAGCAGGGCGTTCCTGCCAACTTCCAGGTCCTAGCAGCTTCCGCGCCCGTCTGGGAGAACGAAGCCATCGCAGTCGTGCGCAACTGGCGCTTCACACCTGGCTCCAAAGACGGCCAGCCCGTGCCAGTCCCATGCACCTTGGATCTGGTCTGGGGCCAGAAGGTCTGGACGGCCGCAACACTCGCCCAAATGCGCGAAAAATTGGGCGCGCCCGTGCCGCGTCAGCCAGCCGCCCCACCGCCCAAAATGACCATATTTTCCGCCTACATTATTGAAGACAGCACACCCCATTCGCCCTACTCCGTCGTTCTCAGCGTAATCATCGGAACGGATGGCGTGCCGTCAAATGTAAGTCTGATACGCAGTCTCACGGCGGAATACAACACGCAAGCCATCGAGGCCATCCGCAACTGGCACTTCACACCCCCTCTCGTCAATGGAATCCCAATGCCGTTGCCCGCACTGATCGAAGTGGATTTCACCGCTAGTCAATAATTTCCCGACTCCCACCCTGACGCGCCAGCGATTCTGCTGCTACCGTGGTGCCGTGAAATTCCGGCGTTTGACCCGCAGTACCGATTCTTAAAGAAATAACACCACTCCGCGCAAAACCGCGGCATGCGTCAAGAAAATTGCAGCTGCTCGCCGACCCGCGGCCTCCACCCCCTTGTCTCCGAGCAGCCGATACGGTATCAATGTAAAAAGCCCTCGGAGGAACGTAACGGAAATGCAAAGACTTGGCGCTTACATCACACTTCTGTCCGCGTGCTTAGGCACCGCGATCGCTCAAACCCCCAGCGAACGCTTCTATCAAGCCATCCGCAACAATGACACCCCCACCCTGGCTGGCTTAATTAAGAACTCCGACGTCAACACCAGGGACGAGCGCGGCAGCACTCCTCTGATGTATGCAGCGGCCTTCGGCAGCTTGGACGCCATGCAGGCGCTCACCGCCGCCGGCGCGGACGTCAAGGCCAAGAACGCTTTCGATTCCACCGCGCTTCTCGCCTGCACCACCGATCTCGCCAAAGTTCGCTTCCTGATTGAGAAAGGCGCCGACGTCAATGCCCAGTCCAAACCGGGCCGCACCGCCTTGATCACCGCCGCGGGGTACAACGGCGGCGCTGAGGTCGTCAAGCTCTTGATTGACAAAGGCGCCAAGGTGAACGTGCGCGATGGCTCCGGCACCACTCCACTGTTGGCCGCTACCGCTGCAGGCGACTCGGCAACCGTGAAGATCCTGCTCGACAATGGCGCCGACGTGAACGTCGCCGAACAAGCTGGGAACGGCGCGGGCTCCAACGGCAATACACCATTAATGAATGCCGCCGGCGAAGCCAACGTCGAATCCATCCGGATATTGCTCGCCAAAGGCGCCGACGTGAACGCGATCGGCGCGGCCAAGGGCTTCGAAGTAAAGAATGGACCGCTCGCTCTCGGCCTCCTAACACCACTCCACATGGCAGCCGGTAGCGGCCGCGGACCCGAGGCT
This sequence comes from Terriglobia bacterium, assembly GCA_963768095.1. Classification (GTDB taxonomy): domain Bacteria; phylum Acidobacteriota; class Terriglobia; order Bryobacterales; family Bryobacteraceae; genus Palsa-89. The sequence continues at coordinate 1,675,496 of CAVYGT010000002.1, forward strand.
GTCAAGCTCCTCTTGGACGCCGGCGTCAAGGTGAATGCACTCGACGTACGCGGCATGACACCGCTCATGATCGCCATAGCTACCGATCGCGCCGATCCCCGCGTGGTCAAGCTGCTGCTCGACAAAGGCGCCGATCCTCGTATCCAGTCCAAGGCCGGTGAAACCGCGGCCAGCTGGGCCCGGAAATTTAACAATCCCGAAGTCCTCAAAGCCCTGGGCCTTCCACCCGTGCAGGCCTCCGCCCCCGTGCTGCAACAAGCCGACGACTCCAAGCTCCCAGCTCCCAAACAGGCCGCCGAGAAGAGCCTTGCATTGTTGCAAAAGACCGCTGGCAGCTTCTTCGCCGAAGGCGGCTGCGTCGCCTGCCACGCACAGAACATGGCTGGCACGGCCGCCAGCATCGCGCGAGCCAACGGCCTTCGCGTGGACGAAGCCGCAACGGCCGAACAGTTGAAAGCCGTCAAGTTGCAGTGGGCATCGGCCGACCAGATCCTGATTCAGGGCATCACCGTGCCTGGCGAAATGGATACGATGATGTACTCTATCCTGCAATTAACCATTACCGGCGCGCCGCCAGACCGTGGGATTGATGCCATGATCCACAATCTCGCCTGGCTCCAACGCAAAGAAGGCAATTGGCATTTCGGCGGCATCCAGCGCCCGCCCATGGAGGACGGCGATTTCTCCCGCACCGCCATCTGCATCCGCGCCCTCGCCGCCTACGCGCCTCCCGGACGCAAGGCCGAATTCGACCAGCGCATCGCGCGCGCCGCCGCTTGGCTTCGTTCCGCCACGCCTCGCACCACCGAGGATCGCAACATGCAGTTGCTCGGCCTGAAATGGGCCAACTCGGATCGCGGTTCCTGGGACAATCGCCTCAAGGCCCTGGCCGCGCTCCAGCGTCCCGATGGTGGATGGTCACAAACTCCGGACCTCTCGAGTGACGCCTACGCCACCGCCACCACCCTGTTCACTCTGCACGAGTTAGGGACTCCCTACTCCGACCCCGTGTACCACCGCGGCGTGGACTACCTGCTTCGCACCCAATTGGCCGACGGCTCTTGGCACGTCTCCAGTCGCGCCCCCAAGTTCCAACCCTATTTCCAGAGCGGCTTCCCGCACAACCACGACCAGTGGATCTCCGCCTCCGCCACGGCCTGGGCCACCATCGCACTATCGTACGCCGCGTCCGAAAAACCGATGACCGCTTCGCTGCGCTAGACCGGATCTCGTTTCGCTGGCGCCGTCCCTCCCGCGAGTGACCCGCATTGCAGCCTGATTCACAGTTCTGTCACACTCAAAGTTCATGCCTTTACGCTTCATGGCCAAATTCGCCGGTGCATGCTTGGCCTTGTCCGCAGTCTCCCCCTCCCTCCCTCAGTCCCGCGTAGACGGCAACTCAACCCCGGTTTTCCCCTCTAAAGAGCGGCTCTCCTACACCGTCGAATGGCGCCTCATCTACGCCGGCAACGCTGTCCTCAAAGTGGATCCAACCGGGTCCACCGACGGCGCTCCCTGGCAGGTTAAGCTGCACCTCGAATCCGCCGGCTTGGTCTCGAAACTCTATCATCTGGACGACAACTACGACGTCGCCATGGACAGCCATTTCTGCGCCGCCAGCACCAATCTGGACGCGCTGGAGCGAAGCCGCCATCGCGAAACCAAAGTGCGCTTCGATCGCAACCGCGGCAAAGCCAGCTATGTCGAACGCGATCTGCTCAAAAACACCGTCATCAAGACAGCCGAAACCGAAATTCCTCCCTGCGTGAGCGACATCATCGCCGCCCTTTACAAGCTGCGAACCCTCCCACTGGAACCTAGTCATCCCCAGCAGATCGTCATCAGCGACGGGAAGAAAACCGTTTCGGCGCGCATCGAGCCCCAGGCGCGAGAGACCCTCAAGCTCAAATCCGGAACTTTCGAGACCATCCGTTGCGAAGCCAACATCTTTAATGGAGTGCTGTATAACAGGAAAGGAGAATTCCTGGTTTGGCTGACCGACGACGCGCGCCATCTGCCGGTGCAGGTCCGCGCGCGCATGAGTTTCCCCATCGGCTCCATCACGCTCGAGCTGGAAAAAGAGGAACATTCGTGAATGCGCAAAGGGTGCGGCGCGCACCTCCGAACCAGTCAGGAACTGCTCGGCGCCGCACTCCGTTTTGCGCGAGTTTCTCCAAGACACTGTGGCTGGCGTGCCTGGCAGTCGCTCTGCACGCTCAGCCGCCGGGACCTCCCTCCGCGCTTCTCAACAACAACCAGCTCATCGAATCCTACAGCCGCGCGATCCAGCTCATGGAATCCACCGGCGTCGCTCTCCCGGATCTGGCCCGCGCGGGTGCACCGTTGGTCGAAAGCGGCCGCCAGTATCTGGACAATATTCGTGCCGATCCATCCAGTGCCGATGCCAACTACGCTTTTCTAGCCAATCTTCGCGCCTATGTCGCGCTTTCCGATGCCGTCCCCAAGCCCTATCCGTTTTCCGACGAAGCGCAGAAACAGCTACATGAGCTGCGGGACGTGCTGGCGCGCGCGGAGGCGCATTTTCGCGCGCTGATCATCGAGAAAGACCGGCAGCTCCGCAACCCGGACCGCGACAACATCGCGCGCTATGCCGAACAGGATTCGCGTGTCGGTCCTCCCAAGCCCGGCAAGCCTCGCGTGATTTTCCTGGGCGATTCGATCACTGATCGCTGGCGCCTCAACGAGTATTTCCCGGACCGCGATTTCATCAATCGCGGCATCGGCGGCCAGATCACCGGCCAGATGCTCGGCCGCATGGAATCGGATGTGATCCGGCTTCAGCCCGCGGCGGTGGTGGTGCTGGGCGGCACCAACGACATCGCGCGCGGCGTTCCCATCCCAGCCATCGAGGACAACCTGGCCATGATCGCGGACCTGGCCGATTACTATAAGGTCAAAGTGATCCTGTGCTCCCTGCTGCCGGTCAGCGATTATCACAAGGACGCCGATCCGAATTACGAGCGCTCGCGCACCCGCCCCGCCGCGACCATTCTTGCTTTGAACGAGTGGATCAAAGGCTTCTGTGCCAAACGCAACCTGACCTACTTGGATTATTACCCGAAGCTGGTGGATGGCTCCGGGTTCTTCAAAGCCGATCTGGCTGACGACGGACTGCATCCCAACAGCGCTGGATACCGTCTCATGGCGCCGCTGGTGCTGGAAGCCGTCAACAAGATCGGCGCGCCCGTTCCGCAGCCGCAGCAGAAGAAGCACGGGTTATTTGGAAGATGACCGCAGCGCCTCTAGCGTGAAGTCCTGGTCTTTGAACGGCAGGTTGTACCGAATGTTTTCGAGCTTCAATACGGTGCGGGTCTGCCGGCCGGCATCCTCGATGTCGATCGCCCGCGGCGTCCAGATACCATCCACTTTCTCGATGCCGCTGTTGTGAATCCGCCGGACCAGCTTTTGCTCGCTGTAGTTTTCAATCTGCGCGATCGCGTAGTTGTCTTTGCGGATTGAGAGAACCGACAAGGTGTATTGCGAAGGCTTCGATTCCTTCGGCCGCGATTCGATTTTCCAGCATGGCGCACCGTCCACCGCGTCTTCGCCCGCGAGCTTGTAGTCGAATTGATTCACGTCCCGCTCTTCCATGTCTTCGAAGCTATAGCCGGTGCCGAAGAAACGCGTGGCGCGGTCTTGCAGCGCGATGGGCCGGTCGCGTTCGATGGCCGGAGTCCACATCCATTGATCGGACGCGCGGTCGGGATGATTCACGATCAGCAGCGCCACGCCTTTCACTTCCGCGGGCGCGGTGAATCGCAGGATGGCTTTGCTCGTTCCTGCCGATCCGATGCGCTGGAAAATCCAGTGCTTCACGCTGGTCTTGTTCGATGGGCCAATCACTTCCAGCGTGCCTTCGTATTCGAGCGATTTGGATCGAGCACGGTTCTGCGATTCGGTGACGATCTGCCGCGCGTCTTGTGCAGCCGCTGCCGCAGCGAGAATCAGAAAGCAGGCAAGCAAGTCTATTCATATTCGAGCGCTTCCACCAGCGATCCGCGTACGGCGGTTTCACCCGGTCCGATCGCGGAAAGAAACGCGACCGCTAGAATCACCGGCAGCAGCGCCAGCGCAATTTGATATGGATACTCGTAGCCCAGCCGCAGTCCGGCGATATCCTCGGCCACGATTCTCAGGCTGAAGTAAAGCTGCAGCGCGCCGAATGCCAAACCGAGAATCAACCCGACCGCCGCGATCGAAACCGCTTCCAGCCAGATGGTATGCCGGATCTGCTGGCGCAGCCCGCCGACCGCTTGCAGCACGCCCAGTTCGCGCCGCCGGTCGGTGATCGAAACCGTCAGCGTATTGACGATACCGAGCACGGCCACCAAGACCGCGACTGCGATCTGAACGTAGGTGATTCCGAACCACTGATTCGTGAGCCGCAGAATGTAGCTCCGCACTTCGCGGTTGGTCAGAACGAAGAGCCGCCGGTCGGCGCCGAATTTGTCCAGGATTCGGCGCTTCACGTCAGCCTCGGAAGCGCCCGGAGCAAGATAAACGCGAAATATGTTCAACGTGTCGTCGTTCCAATAGCGCCGGTACAGGCTGCGGTCCATCAGGATGCTGCCTTCCTGATCGGAATAATCGGTCACAATGCCGGCAATCGGAAGGTGCAGCACGCCGCGCGGGCTCGGAATGTCGATCACGTCGCCCAGCTTGTAGCCGCGCAGCAGCGCGAAATTTTCCGAGGCCAGCAGCGCGCGGCCTGCGGCGGCCTCGCGATACATCGTCTTTGGATCTCCGGCAACAGGCGGAACAACAGCGCGGCGCGTCAGCGATTGCACGTCGGCCGCGACGAACAGGATGGGCGTGCCGCGCACTTCAATGCGCGCGTCGCGCACGCCTTGCACATCGGCGATACCGGGAATCTTGCGCAGTGCGTCTTCCATTGAAGCCGGAAAACGGAAGTCGCGCGACGTCAGACTTTCCGACGGCGTCACGAAAAGATCCGGATTCAGCGCGACGTTCAGCCATTTGAAAATGGAATCGTAGCTGGCGCGCGTCAGGCCGCCGAGCGCAACGACCAGCGCGAGCGAAAACATCAGCGCAGCCACAGCGCCCGAAGTGCGGCGCGGCGCTTGCAGCAAGCTGTCGGCCGCGAGCGTTCCTTCTACCGGCCGCAGCCATTTGAGCAAAGGCCGCAAGATTTGCGCCACCCACTGAGCCAGCGATGGCGTCAGGAGCAGCATCGCCAGCACGGCCAGCGCATCGCCGAGGTAAGCCAGCAAGATGATTCTTGCTTAGCACGCAGGCGAACGCCGGAATCGCGAGCACCAAAGCCGCGATGCGGCGCGCGCGATTTTCACCAGCGCTCAATTGCTGGTATTTGCCTTTCTGCAACGCCTGCACCGGATCAACGCGCGCCGCGCCACGGGCCGGAACGAACGCCGCGATGACACTGGTGATCACGCCGAGCACGACCGCGAACAGCATCAGCTTCGGATCGGTGGAAATCTCCTCGGCGCGCTGCGCGATTCCGTAGACTTCGCCCAGCAGCGCGCCGATGTATCCGGTCATCGCGCGCGCGATCGCGATGCCGAGCAGCAAACCGAGACAGGAACCGAATAAGCCTGCAATTGCGCTTTCGGCCAGAAAGATAGTCCGAATTTGGCCGCGTGTTGCGCCCAGCGCGCGCAAGATGCCGATCTCCGAGCGGCGCTGTGCAACCGCGATTTGGAATGTGTTGTAGATGATGAACATTCCGATGAACAGGGCGAACGCGCTGGTGATGTCGGCAGTGAGCGAGTAGACGTGCGAAATGGATTCGAACTGCTGGCCGCGCGCGGAGGGTTCTTCCACCTGGAAACCGGACCCGAGCAACCCCTGGATTTTCCGGCGCGCTTCGTCGACGCTAGCGCCTTGTTTCACGGCAATATCGATGCGGTCGAATTTGCGGCCGCGGCCAAACACTTTCTGCGCGGCGTAGACATCCATGATGGCGAGATTGCCGCCAAACGCGCTGGTCAGTCCGCCGGATTTCATGATGCCGCGAACGGTGAAGCGCTTTTCGCCTTCCATGGTCTTCATGGGAACGGTCGAGTCGAGCACGAGATGGTTTTCGCGCGCGAACGTTTCGGTGATCATCAGCGAATCGGGCTGTGCGAGGAATACCAGCGGATCGTCGATGATGGCCTGGTCGCCGCTTTGGAGATCGTAGTCGCGCAGGCCGCGATCGCCGGTCATGTCGACGCCCAGGATCAGCAGATTACCCTGGCCTTCCAGGCCCGTGCTCACCACCGCTTGGATTACCGGGACAGCAACGCGAATCTGGGGAATCGACTGCACGCGCGCCAGAACATTTTCATCGAATCCCGTCTCGCCCGCGGAAACCTGCAATTGCGTCGCGCCCGCGATGCGGTCGACAGTCTGGCGGAACGCGTACAGCACGGATTGATTGGCGGTGTGCATCCCGACGAACACCGCAACGCCCAGCACGATGCCCGCCAGCGTCAGGAACCAGCGCAGACGATGCCTGCGGACGTACGGCCAGCTAATGAGCTTGAGCAGAATCATGCAGGGGTGCGCCGAATTTGCCGGCGCGGTCTTCTTCAATGCGGCCGTCGCACAGCGCGACGACCCGGGCGCAACTTTCGGCGACATGGGCATCGTGCGTGACGATCAGGATGGTCGCGCCCAGGCGCTGGTGCAGGTCGCGGATCAACTTCAAAATGTCGGCGCCGGTATGCGTATCGAGATTGCCAGTCGGCTCGTCGGCCAGCAAGCACCGGCGGATAGACGGAAAGCGCGCGGGCGATGGCGCAGCGCTGGCGTTCACCGCCCGACAGCTCATCGGGCAAGTGGTCCAGGCGATGCGACAGCCCAACCAGTTGCAGCAGCTCGCGGGCGCGCTCATCGATCTGCTTTTTCGGCCAGCCGCGCAGGTGCAGCGGAATGGAGACGTTTTCGAGGCAATTGAGCGTGGGCAGCAGATTGAAAAACTGAAAAATGAACCCGATCTTGTCGCGGCGCAGGCGCGTCAGCTCGTCGTCGGAAAGGCCGCTCAGCCGGCGGCCATCGACTTCGATTTCGCCGGAGGTCGCCGAGTCGAGGCCGCCGATCAGGTTCAGCAGCGTCGATTTGCCGGAGCCGGACGGTCCGATGATGGCGACCATCTCGCCGCGCGCGATCTCGAGATCCACCGAATCCAGCGCCGTGACCTGCGTTTTCCCCTGGAAGACTTTGCTGACTTGAGCGAGTCGAATCACCTATTAGCTATCATGTCTTATCGCGACACGTCTCTGCACATGCGCATAGGAATCGACGCCGGGGGCACGTTCACCGATTTCATTGTGTATCACGACGATGGGCGGCTGGAGACATTCAAGCTGCGCTCGAATCCGCGATCGCCCGCCAGCGTGATTCTGGCGGGACTCGCGCAGGCAGCCGGGTCGCGCAAAGCCGAGGTGATTCACGGCTCGACCGTCGCCACCAACGCGCTGCTGGAGCGCAAGGGCGTGCGCACGGCGCTGGTGACAACCGCCGGATTTGAAGACGTGATTCACATCGGCCGGCAGAATCGTCCGGAGCTTTACAACCTGACGCCGCGTCCGAAGGTCCCCATCATCCCGCGCGCGATGTGTTTCGGCGTGCGGGAACGCGCCTGGTTCGACGGCACCATCGCGGAGAAACCGCGGCGGAATGAATTGGCTCGATTGAAGACGCGATTGCGGCGGGCGCGCGTCGAGTCAATTGCCATTTGCTTCCTGCACGCGTATCGCACGCCCGCAAATGAGAAGGCGGTGGCGCAAGCGCTCGATGGGCTCGGCTACCTGTGCTGCTCGCACGACGTGTGCCCGGAATTTCGCGAATACGAGCGCTCGTCGACCACTTTGATCAACGCCTACATCGGGCCGCTGATGGATCGCTATCTGGGAGAGCTGGAAGGCGCCAGCCGGCATTCGATCTCGATCATGCAATCGAACGGCGGCTTCATGTCGACGCGCGAGGCGCGGCGGCATGCGATTCGCACCGTGCTGTCGGGACCGGCGGGCGGCGTCATCGGCGCGCTGGAAGCCGGACGGCTGGCGGGATTCACGCACATTCTCGGATTCGACATGGGCGGCACGTCCACGGACGTAAGCCTGTGCGACGGCGTTCCGCGCGAAACGATGGAGGCGTCCATCGACGGCTTTCCGGTGCGTGTGCCGATGCTCGATATCCACACCGTGGGCGCGGGCGGCGGATCGATCGCGCGCGTGGATGAAGGCGGATTGCTGCGCGTTGGGCCGGAGAGCGCGGGGGCGGACCCGGGTCCGGCATGTTACGGGATCGGCGACCGGCCGACCGTGACGGACGCGCACGTTGTGCTGGGGCGGATCGCGGCGGACCAGCTGGTGGGCGGCGAAATGCATCTGGATGTGGCGCGCGCGTCCGGGGCGATCGATTCCATCGCGCGCGAGTTGAAGATCAGCCGCGTCGCGGCGGCGGCAGGAATTGTGCGCGTAGCCAATGCCAACATGGAGCGCGCGATTCGCGTGGTCTCGGTGGAGCGCGGGCACGATCCGCGCGACTTCGCGCTGATCGCCTTCGGAGGCTGCGGCGGGCTGCACGCCTGCGAAATGGCCGAGCGAGCTGGGCATCCGCACGGTGCTGGTGCCCGAGTATGCAGGCGCGCTGTCGGCGCTGGGGATGCTGATCGCCGATCATGTGCGCGATTACGCGGCGGGCGTTTTGAACCGGCCGGACCTCGGACGCGAGTTCGAGCGCCTGGAACGCACGGCGCGGAAGGAGTTGCGCGGCGCGGAATTCGTCCGATCGGCCGACGTTCGCTACGCGGGCCAGAGCTACGAGCTGACGGTTCCATGGCATGCGGCGAACCCCGCCGAGCCGTTCCATCGCGAGCACCAGCGCGTGTATGGCTATGCGAATCCCGACCGAGCGGTCGAGATCGTGACAATTCGCGTGCGCGCGAGGTTGCGAGTTGCAAAACCCGAGCTGGCGCGTCACCAGGAAAAGGCCGCATCCGGGAAACCAACGCTGCGCCGAATCTATGCGGCGGGCGCATGGCGCGAGACGCCGGTCTTCACGCGCGCCCATTTGTCGAGCACGGCGCAGCGCGGTCCGGCGCTAGTGATCGACTACGGCTCAACCACCTTGATCCCACCCGGCTGGCGATTCGCGCTCGACAAAACCGGCACGCTGCGCGCGTGGTGCTAGAGTAGATCTGGTGGGCGCGCAAAACACGGCCATCCTGCTTCTCAGCTGCCCCGAAAGGAAAGGGCTGGTCCCGGCCATTTCCGAGTTTCTCTTCCAGCACGGCGGCGACATCGTGCATGCCGATCAGCACCAGGACCCGGATCAAGGCATGTTCCTGATGCGCGTGGAATGGGCGCTCAAAGACTTCGATCTGACGCCGGATCAATTCCCCTCCGCATTCAGCCCGGTTGCGGAGCGCCTAAAGATGAACTGGCGCATCGAGTACTCCGACGTTCCGGCGCGCGTAGCGTTGTTCGCCTCAAAAGAAGACCACTGCCTGATGGATCTGCTGCACCGCTGGCGGGTGGGCGAGCTGCGCTGCGAAATCATGATGATCGTAAGCAATCACGAGGACACGCGGCGGCTGGCGGAGTTTCATGGCGTGCCGTTTCATTATGTCCCAGTGAAGACCGCCGACAAGACCGAAGGCGAGCGGAACCAGTTGCAACTGCTCGAAGAAAATCACATCGACCTGGTAGTACTGGCGCGCTACATGCAGATCTTATCGAGCGAATTCGTGGCGCGGTATCCCAACCGGATCATCAATGTGCATCACTCGTTTCTGCCGGCGTTCATCGGGCCGCGGCCGTATCAGGCCGCCTACGAGCGCGGTGTAAAGCTGATCGGCGCCACGAGTCACTATGTGACGGCGGAACTGGACAAAGGCCCGATCATCGATCAGGACGTGACCCGCGTTTCACACCGCTACGAGCTGGCCGATCTCAAAGAGAAAGGGCGGGACGTGGAGCGGATGGTCCTCTCGCGAGCGGTGCGCTGGCATCTGGAACATCGCATCCTGGTGTACGGCAACAAAACGGTGGTTTTTGTCTGACGGCTTATTGCGACGCCCCGACCGTAATGTATGCTCCGGCGGGCGAAGCCGCGCCGCCGATGGTGATGATGAGCGGCTGGTCGCCGGCTGGGATGCCGGCCGGCACGCGAATATTCGCTTGGTACACGCCCGCATCCTGCGTGACGCCGACATATAGTATGTCGGAGGGATCCAGCGTCACACCGCCGAAGGAGATGGTGAACGGCGCGGTTATCTGCGCGGAGGCATTGGGAAGTTCTCCGGGACCGAAAGGCGGATTGGTTGCGCCAAACCCGGTGGCAAAGAGCGTCAGGTAGTCGCCGGGATTGGCGGGCGTGAAGGTTGCTCCGCTAATCAGCCCCGGCGCTCCGATATATGCGCCCGTCACCGCGTTCACCGTTGCGATGGCATTGTGGCCGTTGGTGGTGTGGGTGAAATAGAAGAACTCGGGCGCCGCCAGCTGGACCTGCACCGTAACGGTGCCGCTGTTCTGGGCTTGCAGAGTGTCGCATTGGGTGATCACCTGAACAGTCACCGTGCCCGGCCCGGCCTGCGGCACTTGCAGGTTGATCTGATTTGAGTAAACGTCGAAAATGGGCGCACGCTGGCCGTCGAATGTGACGCAAACGCCTCCGAAAACGGTTGGTACTTTGCCGTTCACCAAGTCGGAAGGACCGATCTGAAGAGCGGTTCCGGCGGGCGCGAACTGGCTGCCGAAAATGGTGGCGATCGCATTCACGGCCAGAGTGGTAACCGCCGGCGTACTTAGTCCGGCACTCTCAACGCCGCCGGTCGAGATGGCAGGGGCGTTAGGCGACGTCACGGTGACCGAAAAGCTGACGTTCGGGATTCCGTTCACCGAGGCCGTGATGGTCACAGCTCCGGCGGCGGCGCTACCGAGCGTGACGCCTGTGCTGGCGGTGCCGTCGTTGAGCGTAATCGCCGATGGCAGGCTCAGGGTCGCGGCTGCGCTGGGCGTGGCCGCGAAAGTGACGATGACACCCGAGACGCCGGCGCCGGCGTGGTCGGTTACCTTGACCACGAGCGGTGATGTCAAGGCGGTCCCGGCGGCGCCTTGTTGGCCGTCTCCGCTAACGATGCTCAGGGCGGCCGGCGTAACGGGCGCGGGAGTCAATTTGCGGATTCGATCATTGATGCCATCAGAGACATAAACGCTGCCGGTTGTATCTACCGCGACACGGACCGGATCGATTTGCGCTGCAATGGCGGGGCCGCCGTCGCCGGTGGCAGGAAAATAGGTGCCGGTCCCAGCTATGGTGGTGATCAATCCGCCCGAGGTGACGCGGCGAACGACGGAGTTGCCGAAGTCGGTGATGTAGAGATTCCCGTTTGCATCGACGGCCACGCCTTCCGGGGTAGTGAGCTGCGCTGCGGTGGCCAAACCGCCGTCTCCGCTATAGCCCGGGGTTCCGGTACCTGCCACAGTGGTGATGTTGCCATTCGGCGTGATCTTGCGGATGCGATCATTGAGCTTGTCGGCGATGTAGAGATTGCCCTGAGTGTCGGCTGCGACGTCGTAGGGGTCCATGCCGGCGCTCTTGGCAGGACCGTTATCGCCTGAGAAGACGGGTTTGCCGTTTCCGGCGATAGTATTGATGATACCCGCCGAGTTCACCATGCGAATGCGGCTGTGGGTATAGTCGGTGAGATACACATTGCCTGCCAAGTCCACCGCTACGCCGGTGGGATAGCTGATGGACGCAGTAGATGCCTGGGTTGTGTCTCCGGTGTAACCGGCAGTGCCGTTGCCGGCCACGATCGTAGTGACATTGGCGGGAGTGATCTGCAACACGCGGGGTTCGGTGTCGGAGACGTAGAAGTTCCCGAGGTGATCAGCCGCCACTGCAAGCGGAAGGCTGAAAATCTGCAATTGGCCGAACGGTGTAATGGCTCCGCCCAGCGTGAAGCGGCGGGCTTCGTAATTGGTGCCATCAGCAACCACGATATTGCGCGCTCCGTCTACGGCGAGCCCGTCGGGAAGATCGAGAAACGCCGAGGTTGCCGGTCCACCATCGCCGATGGAGGTTCCAGCCACGGTAGTGATGGTGGAACTGGTTACTTCGCGGACGCGGTTATTCCCGATGTCGGCGACAAACAGATCGTGTGCGGCGTCAAACGCTAGGCCCCAAGGGAAACTGAGTTCAGCGGCCAACGGCGGACCTTGGTCGCCTGAGAATCCCTCGCTGCCATTTCCCGCAACTCCAAAAATGAAATGAGTCTGTAGATCCACCCTCCGAACTCGGCTCGAACCCCAGTCGGACAAGTACAGGCTGCCATTGCCGTCCAGGACAATGCCGGATGGGAGCAGGAACGCTTGCCGGGCATCCACGCCGTCAACGATGAAACCCTGAAATCCGTCGCCGGCAACGGTGCTGATCGCTCCAGACGGATCGATTTGGAGGACGTACGCGTAGTCGGCGACATAAACGTTCCCGGCGGAGTCCACGGCGATGCCGCTCGGAAAATCGATGGAAGTACTGAGGGCCGAACTGCTGTCGCCCGAGTAAGTGGCTTGCCCATTGCCGGCAATGGTGGTGATGATTCCTTTGGTATCCACTTTGCGCACACGGTAGTTGAACCCGTCGGCGATGTAGAGATTGCCTTGGGGATCGACGGCGACAGCAAAGGGGGACACCTGTGCGGAGGTTGCGGCCGACTTGTCGCCTGAAAAGCCTGACGTGCCGTTGCCCGCAACGGTGTTGATGGTGCCGTCCGGAGAGACGCGCCGAACTACGGAATTGCCGTAATCCGCGATGTACATGTTTCCTAGGGAATCGAAGGCCAGGCTAGTTGGAAAATTCAGCTCGGCCTGCGCCGCTTGGCCGCGGTCACCGCTATAGCCCGGCTTACCGGTGCCGGCGAAGGTAGTGATCGTTCCGGAAGGGGAAACTCTTCGGATGCGGTTGTCGCTCTCGTCGGCGATATAGAGATTGCCGGCGCTGTCCACCACAACGCCGATAGGATATCGAAGCGGCACCGAGGTGGCAGGATGGCCGTCCAGCAGACGATCTGTTCCGGCAACTGTAGTGATGGTGTAGGGCTGCGCGTCGAGTGAAACGGTAATCGATAGCAGCACAAGCAAGCCAAGCAAGCTGGATGCCAGGATTCGAATAAGTTCTCGCGGAGAAACGGTAACTCGGGCGGGGGCGAGAGTAATGTGATGGCTCGAAACGGCGCGGCTCAAGGTTGTTATAGTAAACGAATTCGAAAAATTGTCAAGACAGCTTATCACAAGCTTGTAACGCCGCAGTTTATTCTAGAAGCTCTCTGGATGCTGAAATGGGGCGGTCCTGTTCGGTTTCCAGAACATAGTCAGGGTAAACGATTGAAAGTAAGTAAACGGAGTGCTGCAAAACATAGGTAGAATTGCCAAATAATGTTCTGAAATCAGAACAGAAACGAGGCGAACCTGGCCGGCACACGGCGGCCCGCGATGCTCACCCGGCTCGGCGAATCAGAAACTGGATGCAGCGGAATTAGCCGATAATGAAGTCACGGGCCCTTAGCTCAGCGGTTAGAGCAGCGGACTCATAATCCGTTGGTCGAAGGTTCAAATCCTTCAGGGCCCACCATCGACACTCTTGTCCGGACCGTTCTTCTGGCGCGCTGAGTTGGTGTTCTATGCGGTTGGTTTCGGATTTTTCAGCAGGCTACTTACCAGTTGAACGGCCTGCGAAAGAGAGGAGTTCGGTAGCTCGTAGCAGTCTACTTGTTGGATCCAGCGCACCAGGCTCCGCACGATACGCGTGTCCAGAGTGGTTCCTACCACCAGAACCTCCTTCATGAGACGCGCCAGAGCTTCTGCCTTCCCGATGGGCCGCAGCGCGGTAGTCGCGCTGGGAGAATATTGCGGGAAAACGATCCACCCAGCCGGATAGGTCCGGGTCAAGTCGTAGCGGAACGAAGCGGCGGGAGGATTCAGATAGGTGACGGTTTCAGAATCTTCGCGAGTGTGTTTGGGCGACCGGCGTAGTTGGGGAAACAGCGGCGCCAGGACCTCGAGCGCACCGGACTTTACCGAAAGGCTGATCGGTACCGGCCTTACCTCCAGGTCCGGCTCTTCGAGCAAGGCTACTTCGTCGGAGAAGTAGTGGAAGCCCGCTGCAGCCAGGGCGGCGGTCAAGGTAGTCTTGCCACTGCCAGGGGCGGCCGGAAGCAAGACACACTTTTCGCCGTTGGATACGACACCGGCGTGGATCTCGAGAAAGTAGGAATGGTGCCGCACTGCGGTTTGGAGCAGCCAGGTTTTGAAACGCGGCGTCACCCGGTCCAAGTCCCGGCAGAAGCTAAACGGGGCGATGCCGTCCAGCAGAACGTGGCCGCCCTCCACGTCGAGAACCTCGAACACGACGTCTGAGGGAGCCGGTTCCGCCTCCAAGTGAGCAAGCGCCGGATGCACTCGAGAAGCGCAAGCTGGAGCAATTCTTGCAGTTGACGGCCCAGGCCCACGCGGTGGTCGAGTACCGCGAGTTTGGCGCCACCTCGTTGCGCAATTACCCGAGCGCGGGAGCTCGCTATCCACTCGAAGTCTACCCGTTGGTGGAGCATGTTCAATCGCTCCCCAAGGGAATTTATTACTACCACCCCGTTGAGCACCGCCTGGAGCTGTTGAACCAGTCTCGGCGTTATCGAGGGGCCTTGTTGGAGTCCGCCATGCAGCGCATGGGAACAGAGGCGACGCGGGACGGGAAGCCGGCCGTGTTGTTCCTGGTCACGGCGGTATTCGGACGGACCGCCTGGAAGTACCGGGGCGTTCCGCTGCATTTGATCCTGCAGGAAGTTGGGGCGCTCTATCAGACCATGTACCTGGCGGCCGGGGCACTGGGGTTGGCGGCTTGTCCGGTGGGCGTTTTTCCGGAGCGTGCGGTGGCTGAAATTCTTAACTTGGATACTCGCGATGAATCGGAGGTCGGGATGTTTGCCCTGGGCGTGCCGCGTGAATCTCACCAGCTCTCCATCGTGGATTTCGAAGTGCGCCGTGGATCGCCGTTCCAGCATGCCTGGAGCGCGCGCAGCGTCGCATTGACGTTCTCTAACGGAGAGCGTGAGATCCTGGACCTCGCCGATTTCAAGTTGGAGCGGGCTCCGAGCGGCGTTGTGTCGTGCCCGGTCTTGCGGGGAAGGTATCGGGCGGAGTTGGAGCCGGGGGCCTTGCAAAAACTGCTGCGGCTGGTCACGGGGAAACGAAAAGATCCAGAGCTTTCAGCCCGCTTCGGCCACCTGGCCGGCTAAGGGGCCTCCGGCTGGGTCTGTTTCCTTCGAGGCGTCAAAACCCGCCAGCCGTAGTCGTAGAGGACTTTAATCGGGACGTACAGGAACCAAAGGAAGCGAGGCAAAGACACGATCCCAAGATGATTGGCGCGCGGGGTGGTCACGTTCCGGCAGCAGTAAAGTAGCTGATCGCGGAAGCGCTCGCGGAGTGGCAGGAAGGGTTGAAAGGCCTCGAATACATTCGGTGGACGCTCTCCAACGCGAAAGATATCCGCTTGCATTTGCGCGGCGAGTTGCCCTACTTTCGGATCCGACTGAATACGGTCTCGTACGGGCGCGGGGAGTTCGGTCCCGAGTAGCGCTTCGGCCAGCGACAAGCCCAGCAGGAGCATGCGCTGGCAGCCTTGTTTGCGGGCCAGCTCAAGGCAGCGCTGCCAGTCGATTGCAGGATGGGCGCTTAAGAACTCGTGGATATCGCATACCCAATTCAACTGGCACCACCAGTGTTTCGATCCGTGAACGCAAAGGAAGATCAGGTAGTCTTCCGGAGAAAGCGAGAGGACGGACCGGGCTTCGAACGGGATGGTGCAGGCGCGCTCCCAGAGGCCATCCAGATCGAAGCGCACTGCCATGATGTGCGGCGTCAGATTCCAGTGCAATTCCGCCAAAATCATTTGATCCGGGCGCACCAGCTCAAAATGAGAATAATACCGGCGGTAGGCCGCATCCTGCCCGCCACCCAGCGATTGTTTCAATTGGTACCCCAGGCTACCTAAGATGTCCAGCGCGGATGAGACGTGCCGTGGGAGGACCAGGAAATCCAAATCGCCGCTTTGCCGCAGTGCCAGGTCGCCAAACAGTGTCTGCGCGAGCACGGGGCCTTTGAGGGGAATCGCCGGGATGTTGTGCGTCGCCAGCAAATCCACGATAGTCAAGACTTCCTGCGCTAGTGCGAGGTTTCGAGCACGGTTTTGGGCCAGCCAGTCGCGCAGGCCGCCGGCCAGCTCGACCGGTAACGAGTCAGCACACGAGCGGGCCAGGTTCCAAGCTAGCAGTGGCGTCAAACGGTGGGCGATGGCGCGTTCAACCACCAGGGTCCAATCGACTTCGCCTTCCTCCGCGATGGTCTTAATTTCTTCCATCGTTTCCAAATCGAGCCGGTTCCGGGCGCAGGCGAGAAGAAGTTTTGTTTCCACGCCAGCAGGGTGCGATAAATCTATGGCTACCCGACTTGCAGTGGAAGGTTGATCGGCCACCCGCCGATTATACCGCCCGTCACAGTTTAGTCGAGTACTAAAACTAGCAGCCCGGCGGCACCTCGAACGACTCACGGTAACTTAGTTTGCTAACTGGCCTTCCGCAGGACGTCCTCCACCGCTTCTGGATGCTTGGCTATCACCGCCAGCAGCACGCGGGTGGGCGCGTCGGGTCGCGACCGGCCCTGTTCCCAGTTGCGAAGCGTGGCCGGCGGGAAACCAAACTTGGTGGCGAACTGCGCCTGGCTCAATCCCATCTTGGTCCGGACCTTACGCACATCGACCTCGGGCACGTGCACGAGTGTCACGCGGACGTTGTCGTTCTCACCGCGCGTCCACGCGATCGCTTGCCGCAATCCTTCGATGGTGCTCTCGCCAACGGACTGGCCCTTCCGAGCGCGCACTGCCTTTTCCGCCTTGGGTTTCAATGCTTTCTTCGTGACCATTTTTTTCACGCCTTTCTTAAGATATCCCGCCACCAGGATCGGTACCAAGCGTTTCATCGCGTTGCGCTCAGCCTTGCTGAGATTCGCCTTCCGGTTCTTCGGGTACGCCGTGAGCAGGAACACCGGCAGCCGTTCGCTGTGGTAGCAGTAGATCACTCGCGTACCGCCGCGCTTGCCCATACCCTCCCGAGCCCACCGGAGCTTTCGTACGCCGCCGGTCTCTGGTATGATTTCGCCAGCCTTCGGATTCGCTCCCACGAACGCCACCAATTCCGCGCGCCCCGAATCCGGCATCAGCGGCGCCGCGTGTTTCAGGAACTCCGCGGTCTCTACCACCGTCATGGGAGCGCTGGCCATGCACCTCTA
Source organism: Terriglobia bacterium (assembly GCA_963768095.1). Classification (GTDB taxonomy): domain Bacteria; phylum Acidobacteriota; class Terriglobia; order Bryobacterales; family Bryobacteraceae; genus Palsa-89. The sequence goes on from CAVYGT010000002.1 coordinate 1,692,826, forward strand.
TAGTATTACGCAATTTGCGTACAGCAGGAAAACGCGGCCGGGGGGCAGCGTGTCGACTTCCTCTCACGGTTACTTCCGAAAGCAGGCGAGGCAGTTCGGACTCTTATCCAAGGGGAACGCGCCACAGCATGTGCCACGACCGGGAGGCGAGGTCCGCGATTCTTCACACGCTGTCGATACGCTGGTTTTGTCTGCTCGCCATGACCGCCGCCGGGCCTGCCTTACTCGGCCAAACGGATCCGGCTCCCACAGCCCAGCAACAGCTCCAGCAGTGCAACTCAATCCATCACGGGAAAGGAGCGTGCTGCTTGGGCGCTCGACAGCACCTTCGGTCCGGCTAGCTTATTAGGCGGCGTAATAAGCTCCGGCTGGGGCACGCTATTCAACACGCCGCGCGAATACGGCACGCATTGGGAAGGATTTGGCGATCGCTATGGAATGCGCTTCACGGGTCTCGCCACCAGCAACACCATGGAGGCTGGCCTGGGCGCAATCTGGGGCGAGGATCCTCGGTATTTCAGAGCTACCAGCGAAAGCTTTCCCGCCCGGCTGGGCCACGTCGTGAAGATGGCGTTCCTGGCGCAGAACAAAGAGGGAGACCTTAGGCCCGCGTTCGCCCGCTACGCAGCGATTACGGGAAGCAACTACCTCTCAAACACGTGGCGCGTGGACAGCGATGCGACACTAAGCCGAGCGACAATCCGCGTCGGATTTGGCTTTCTGGGACGCATCGCCGGCAATGCTTGGGACGAGTTCTGGCCGGACGTCAAAGAGCGGATCTCTCGAAAATCAGACCAGCCATCGGGCGCGTCGGCTATTCTACACGACTAAGACGCGTCGCGTACCAGCTATCCTTAAGGATCGGATGACGAACCTGGAGTTCACGCCTCTGGTGTTTGCAATTTCAGCCGTGGCCGGGTTATTGGGCGCGTTGACCGGTCTCGGTGGCGGGGTGGTGGTCACGCCCGCGCTCACGGTGCTGCTGGGCGTCGACATTCGTTATGCCATTGGCGCCTCGCTGGTCTCGGTGATCGCAACCTCCTCGGGCGCGGCTGCCGCCTATGTGCGCGAAGGATATTCGAACATCCGCATCGGGATGTTCCTGGAGATTGCCACCACCATTGGCGCGGTGCTGGGCGCTTATCTCGCCACCCGCACGCCGACGGGAATTCTGGGGATCATTTTCGGCGTAGTGCTGCTGCATTCCGCCTGGATGTCTACGCGCGGGCGGCCCCGCGATACCACGGGCAAAACGGATCCATTGGCCGTGCGCTTCAAGCTGAACGGCAGCTATCCGAGCGAGCAGGAAAAGAAAAGTTATCAGGTGACGCACGTAAAGGCAGGGTTTGGGATGATGTTCGGCGCCGGCACGTTGTCGGGATTGCTGGGCATCGGTTCGGGCGCGCTCAAGGTGATCGCGATGGATCAGATCATGCGCATTCCGTTCAAAGTTTCCACCACCACCAGCAATTTCATGATCGGCGTGACCGCGGCGGCGAGCGCCGGGATTTATCTGAGCCGCGGATATATTGAGCCGGCGCTGGCGATGCCGGTGATGCTGGGCGTGTTGGTGGGGTCGCTGGTCGGGGCCAGGCAATTGGTGGGCGCACGGGTGCGGGTGCTGCGCTGGATTTTTGCAATCGCGGTGGGGGCCATGGCAATCGAGATGATTGTAAGCGGAGTGCAGAAGATCTGATGAATACGTGGAACGATGCGCGGCTGGAGAAAGTAGTTAGCGTTTTGCTGATCGCGGGTGTTTCGCTGGCTGCGCTGGTCGTGCTATTGGGCGGCGCCTGCTTCCTGTGGGGGCACGGCCACGACCATCCGGATTATCATGCCTTCCACAGCGTGGAGCAGCAGTATCGCAGCATCCGGGGAGTGGTTGGCGCAGCGCAGCCATCGGATTGCCGCGGCATCATTCAATTGGGCTTGTTGCTGCTGATCTGCACCCCGATCGCGAGAGTGGCGTTTTCGATGGCGGGCTTTGCGCTGGAGCGCGACTGGACCTACGTCACGCTGACCGCCATCGTGCTGGCGATTCTGGTCTACGGCCTGGTGGCGCCGCATTAGACGATGACGCGTCGCCTTCAGGAAACGCGAACAACGCAGCGCGCCGCGAGCGTTTCCTGTTCCCATTGTGCGCGGCGCGCGCTGTTCGCTCAAAACAGCTTGGCGATCGAGCGCTGCAGTTCTTTGAAGATCTGGTCCGGACTCTTGGCGGCGTCGATGACGACGAAGTTGTAGCGCTTGGCCATGCGGTCCAGAGCGCGAATGACGCGGGTCTGATAGCGGATGAAGCTGTCGTGCATATCGGAGCCAAAGCGCATGTCCATACCGCTTTCCCAATGGTCGAAGGATCCCCGGCCGAGCACCACGCGAGTCACCAGATCGCGCACCTCGGCGCGCAGGTAATAAATGGCGTGCGGCACCAGGGCGAAGGAGGCCACGCGCTCGATCCAGGTGCGATCCTCGCCGCGCGCGATGGCGCGGGCCATGAGCGAATAGATATAGCGGTCCGTGAGCACCACGAATCCGGCGCGCAGTGCGGGGACGATTTCGTTCTCCAGGCGGTCGGCGAAGTCGGTGGCGTAGAACAGCGTCATGGTGACCGGGCCCAAGAGGTTGCCTTCCTTGGCCTGGGAGATGCCTTTACCGGCCAGCGCACCGCGCGCGAGACCGGTGTCGAGCACGGCGTGTCCCTGGTGCTCCAGCCATGCCCGCAAGCGCGCCACCTGGGTGGACCGGCCCACCGAATCGGGGCCCTCGATCACGATGAGCTTGCCGAGCAGCTCCTCCAGATCCACGCCGGCCAGCGGTTCGCTATAGAACGCCAGTGGCTGCTTGTGCAGCATCGATATCTCCTTGCGACGCCCGCAGAACGCCGTTGCGCAGGTTCGCGCCCAGCTCCTCCATCACGATCTGGCGCATCCGCCGCTGCTGTTCTTCGATGGAACCGGTGGCGTCAATGACGTGGAAGCCGACCTCCTGGATCATGGCTTCATATTCGTCCAGAATGCGCCCTTGAAAGATGCGGAAGCTCTCTTCAACGTTGTGGCTCAGCTCCAGGTCCATGCCGGCTTCGTAGTATTTGATGGCGTTGCGTCCGCCCAGAATGCGGCCGATGGCGACTTCGAGCGGGACGCGGAAATAAAATGCCAGGTTGGGGCGCACGGCGAATTTGTAAAGGTTGCGGACCCATTTCCGGCTGACGCCGCGCACCACGTCGCGCGCGAACGCGGTGTAGGCATAGCGATCCGCGCAGACCACGGCGCCGGCCTTGACCAGAGGGATGATGTAGCGCTCCAGGCGGTCGGCGAAATCGGTGGCGTGGATCAGGCTGAACGTCACCGGCGTGAACATGTTCTTCTTTTTGGCGCGGCGCGTGGTCTCCCGCACCAGCGGCGAAGAGTTCCACTCGCTGAAGGCGACGGCCAGGCGTTGGGAGCGGAGCCACTGGCTCAGCAGCGAAAGCTGAGTGGACTTGCCGGAGCCATCGATTCCTTCAACGACGATCAGTTTTCCGCGGTAGCGGTTCGGCACCAGGAGAGGCATAGAGGGGAGGACTTGTCCATTATAGCTTCCGGGCCGCGGGATTGGTTGGGTAGTATGAGATGATATGCCGCGCTACGCAGCCGTCGACATCGGCAGCAACTCGGTCCGGATGCTGGTCGCGGAGACCAGTCCCGGGGCGGCTACCAAGATTCTGGCGGCCGACCGGCAGGTTACACGGCTGGGCGCGAGCGTGTTTCAAAACGGGCGTATTTCGACCGAGGCAATGCAGTTTGTTACCGACCTTCTGGCCAAGATGGCGCAGACGTATCGCAAGCAGGAGGTCATCGCCGTCCGCGCAGTGGCCACCAGCGCGGTGCGCGACGCCGGCAACCAGCACGAGTTTATCGAGCGCGCCTCGGCAGTGTTGGGTGTACCGGTGGAAATCATTTCCGGCCAGGAAGAAGCGCGGCTGATTCATCTGGGCGTTCAGAGCCAGTGGCCGCAAACCGGAAAGCGCGTGCTGATTCTGGACGTGGGCGGGGGCAGCGCGGAACTAATCCTGAGCGACCACGGGGAGCTGGTGGAAGCTTTCTCAAAACCACTGGGCGCGGTGCGGCTGACGGAAGCTTTTTTGAAAAGCGATCCTCCCGCGGCGCTGGAGCTGCATCGCATGTACGAATACATCGAGGAGAAGCTGGCAACGCCGTTGCGCCGGATCGGCACCGGGCCATTCGAGCGGATGATCGCGACCTCAGCCACCGCCGCGGCCATCGTTTGCGCGGTGAATCGCGTCGGCCGGGCGCGCCGGGAGGAAGCCGACCGGTTGAAAGCCTCCGTGCAACAGGTGCGCAAGTTTTACCGTGAGGTCAGCTCGCTCGACTCGGCGCATCGGGAGAAGATCCAAGGCCTGGGACCGCGGCGCGCCGAGATCATCGTAGCGGGAGCAGCCGTCTTTCGCCGAGCCATGGAATTGTTCCAGCGTCCCTCGCTGCACTACTCCTCGGCGGGCGTGCGCGACGGCATCATCGCGGATCTGGCGGCGCAGGGGGCCGGCCGCGAGCTCACCATGTTGAATCGCGATCAACGGCGCGTGGTGGAGCAAATGGTGCGGCGTTACGGCTCTCCCATGCTGCATGCGCGCAAAGTGGCCGAGCTGGCCCACCGGCTGTTTGAGGGGCTGCAGCCGCTGCACCGCCTGCCGCCGGGCCACGGCAAGCTGGTGGAAGCGGCCGGCTATCTGCACGACATCGGACACTTCGTCAGCGCCAGCAGCCATCACAAGCATTCTTACTACTTGGTGGCGCACTCGGATCTGCCCGGATTCACCGACCAGGAGCGCCAAATGATCGCGCTGCTATGTCGGTATCATAGAAAGTCTATGCCCCTCCCCCGGCATTCCCCCTTCCAGTCGTTCGATCCCGACTCCCGGCGAGCCATTACGCTGCTCACGCCCCTGCTGCGTATTGCCGACAGCCTGGATCGCAGCCACGAACAGCGCGTGTCGGACATGCAGGTCCAACTCCGCAACGGTTCGGTGACGCTGGCGCTTGAATCGCAGGCCGACACCGACTTGGAGATGTGGGCCGTGGAGCGCGTGGCGGATGCGTTTCGCGAGACTTATCAGGCTTCGTTCTCGCTGGCCCGGGTGAAATCGTGAAAGCCGGCGCGACCATCAACGATTACGCCATCGAGCAGATGAATCGCTTGCTCACGACGCTGGCGTTTCAGATACACCGGGCGGCCAAGAAGCCCGGGCCGGACGAGATCCACGACTTGCGTGTAAGCATCCGCCGGTTCACGCAGGGATTGCTACTGTTCACGGAATTCTTTCCGAAGTGGGAGGTCAAGAAAATCAAACGGATGTTGAAGCGCATGATGCAGCTTACTTCCGAAATCCGCAATCGCGACATCGCGATCGAGTACTTGGCGGAATTGAAGGCAGCCACGCACGAGCGCCGCTTGGAGAGAGAAAGGATGCAATACCAGCGCCGGTTCGCGGAAATGGTGCGCCGCTGGAGCGCGCGCGATTTCTCCGCCAAGTGGCGCAACCGGCTGTCCCTGCGCACGGTATGAAGTGGAAGACCTCTGAGAGTGTGGCCGGGAATGCGCGCCGGGTCCTGCCCCGGCTGGCGCAGGACTATTTCGAGGCCGGCCGCAAGGTAGTGAAGCAAAAGCAATCCGCGAAGGCCCTGCACCGATTCCGAATCGCGACCAAGCGCTTTCGGTACGCTTTGGAGCTATTCCAGCCTTTGTATGGTCCTAGCCTGGGCCGGCGTCTGAAAGCGGTGCATGCGATACAAGATGTGCTGGGTAAGATCAGCGATCAGCAGACCATCCTGGATCTGATCGCCGGCGATAAAGAGATTGGCGCGAAAGTTAAGCGCGCGCTGAAACGTTCGTCCAGGGATTTTCGCAGGCGGTGGCGGGCCTTCGATTCCGACGGCCAGCTCAAGCAATGGAAGAGCTATCTGGCACGCGGCCCGCGCCCGAGTGCGGCCGGAAAGAAAAGGCCGTAACACGCGCTGGTTGCTAAAATCCGGATGCTAAAATAGAGAGCGTACTGGGAGGTCGTCTAATGGTAAGACTGCAGACTCTGGATCTGCGTATCGGGGTTCGAGTCCCTGCCTCCCAGCCAATTCGCTGAAGAAGTCCTGGGCCACCTACCTTCCGTCCCGCCCGTGACGTCTAAGATCTCAGAATGATAAAGTTGTAGCTAAGGAGCAAAGCGAGCGATGCGGACCCTGAGTCGGTGTGTCTTTTCTCTGTTTGGCGGCTTGGCCATGGTGTGCGCTTCGGCATCGGCCCAGGCTCCGGCAGAGCCAACTCCAGCGGCCCCGGGCCCAGCGGCACAGAGCCCAGCCGAACAAGCTCCGTCGGATGTTTTTGACAAAGCCCCGCCGGCCATCGACGAGGCGCTGCGGGCACGCGTATCGGCGTTTTATCAAGCGCACGTGGATGGCAAGTTCCGCCAGGCGGATCAGTATGTCGCGGAGGATTCCAAAGACGTTTTCTTCGCCGCCGAGAAGACGCACTACGGAGGCTTCCAGATCACCAAGATCACTTATACGGATAACTTCACCAAAGCGACGGTAATCACCGCCTGCAAAACGGAGCTATTCTTCCAGGGCCACAAAATGCCGGTCACCATGCCGGCCCTGACTCACTGGAAGATCGACAACGGAGAGTGGTTTTGGTATTACTTCAAGGCGGCCCAGGTAGATTCGCCGTGGGGCGTCATGAAGCCTGGCCCGCCCAGTGAAGCTAGCTCCGTGGCTGCCAGGATCCCGACCGATCCCATGGCCGCGGCCCGCAACATCCTGGCGAAAGTTGTGCTGGACCGCAATGCGGTCACTGTGGACCAGACGAAAGAATCCAAGCAGGAAATCCATCTGAAGAATGGCATGCTGGGCGAGATCAAGGTGCTGGCTGACCCGACTGGTACGCCGGGCTTGACGGTCCGGCCCGCCCAGCCAGAAGTTGGCCCGGGCGAAGAGGTCGCGGTGGTGATTGCGTTCAATCCGGACGATCCGGAAGTCACCTGCCGGGAATGTCTGATGCATCCGGGGGTACGGCCCCCGATAACCGTCAGTTTGACGGTGCAGCCGACCCAGCAGCGCTTTCCCATTCAAATCACGTTCACACAGCCGGAGCGCGCGAAGTAAGGTCCGCCTTCCAGGCGGCATTACGCCGGAAGGACATCCCAGGTCTGCCCTCCCGCTGGAGTCCGCCTTCAAGCCCAGAAATGGCACTCCCCGTGCCTTAACGGAGGGGCGGAGGCTAGTGAGCAGTGAATTTTCTAAACATAGGAAACCGCCAGACGCAGAACACAACCCTGTCATCGTTGCGCGCGGTGTCCCAAACGTTTTCTAAGTTGTTCAATTCCAGGGTGTCTACGCCTTTTGGGACGACCTTGCAGGAATTGGAAACTTCTCAGATGGCGAATCAAGGCGCCGTGTCGAACAGCGCGGCGCGTCAAAATCTCGTCGCAGCGCTGTCAAATTCTCGCGCCTCGCTGGCCAATGCTTCGGGCCTCGCCTCGGTATTCGGGAATAGCATTTCGAACGGCGGTACGCCGGGCAACACTTCCGAGACCGCTGCGACGGGGTTAATCGAACAGATCGTCGCCGGCGAGCGGGCTGGCGGCCATAACCCCGGGCCGATCGGTCAACCCAGCGATTCCACCGGCGCGCCGGCCGCCGCACCGACGCCCTACACTCCGGGGCAAGCGAACAGCACCGATCCGAGTGTCTACAGCACCATGGATTACTCCGAGGCTATGAATTTGTCGGCTAATGAGGTGCAGGCTAACGACGAGAATGGGCGCCGCTATGCGAATTACCTGAATGAGTTTCAGAATTGGCAAATGAACGGCAGCCAGGGCCAGCCGCCGCAACCACCGGTGTATGAAACCGTCGATCAAAACGGCTTCCAGAAATGGTGGTCGGAGTATCAGCAGAACATGTCCTCCGGCAACTTCCAGCCACCCGATAACAGCATGTTCCTTATTAACGGACCCGACTACGGCAACGGCTACTACGGCGCGGCGGGCAGCACGGAAGTGGGAACCTTATATAACCCCACCGGACCAGCGACTTCGGATCAGGTTCAGGCAGCCAACAACTCATCCGCCACACAGTCCACCCGCGGCGGGACGAATTCCTAGCGATCGGGCGCCGGCATCAGCGGCCGCCATGTACCAGCAGTTGGAAGGCTCGCTCCGCTTGGGCGTCGCCATGGACGTGGGCGAGATAGAGCGACAGCATGCGATACGCGCGCTCGCGGTGGTTGCCTTCCAGCCAGTATCGCGCCATCGTTCGCGCGCAAGAAGGCAAGCGGGGATCATGTTGGATGTAGTCCGCGCATTCCGTATCCATGTGATCCAGCACGCGCTGGAGTTTTTGAGGTACGGCGGACGGATCGGGCTGGGAAGCGCGCACAAACACCAGGCTGTGCGTGTCTCCATAGACTAGCTGCCAGTCCGGACTGTCAGCCAGCGCCAGCGCGAGCGGATAGATGGCGCCAGTGACATACTCAAACGTGTTGGTCAGCACGGACTGGATGCCGTAGCGGCGGAGCAGTTCCGCGCGTGGCCCGGTGACGTGTCCTGTGTCGGAGCCGAAATTGTAGAGAATTTCCTTAAAGTCGCGATTGGCGGATTCGCTGAGCGCGCGGCCGTCGATGAAGACACGCTGCTCGGGCCAGAGGCGCCAAATCAGATATCCTCCGTCTTCCCAGGTGTTGAACAGCGGTCCCGCGATGTGGTTCTGAAGCAGAAAGCCGGCCGCGCCGGCCGGAAATTTCCAGGTAGCCGCGCGCAGTTGAAAGAAGGAGCCGGAGCCGATGCCGAAGATCAAGGCGCTCGCCAGAAGCGGTGGAACCAGCCAGGCCGTGACCCGAGGCAGCCGAAGCGGGAACGGAAAATAGCTGGCGATCATTACCGGCGCGAGAAACGCCATCAGGGGCGTGTTCCGGAACGCCATCAGCGACGCGGCGGCGAACGCGGCGAACAGCGCCCAGTCAGACGAGCGTACGCGGCGCCAGGAATAGATCAAAGCGGCCGCGGCTAGGTACAGCAGGACATCGAAGGCGTAGGGAGGTCCCCACAAATAAGGCGGGTGCCACTCCAACAGATTTGCCGTCATCGCGCTTTGGCGGTAGCGGATCAGCGTGGCGAGCACACCGAAACCATTGGGGTTCAAACCGGACGCTGCCACCGAGCAGCCGGCGACGATCCACAGCCGGCGCCGGTTGGGGACGCGCGGACCGGGGAGCAGCGCGGCAACGCAATACGCCGCCAGTACAACCCAGCCGAGAAAAAATCCGCCGTGACAATTGGCCCAGAGCAATTCAAGCGGCGGAAGGGTCCACAAGAATCGGCCGGAATCGAGGATGCAGATGAACAAGGCCGCCATGAAGAACGAAAACAGAGCCGGGCGGTCGGCCGTGAAATTGACAGCGAGAGAAGCAGCGGCGAAAGCGGCGCCGAGGCCGAAATAGAAGTTGGAGCGGCGCGCGGCCAGGAGCCCGGCCAATCCACAGAAAGCGGCCAGCAGCGCCGCGCGCAACAGGATGACCCCGGGGAAACCAGCCGCCCAATAGACGCAATAGAGGAGCGCTTGCGCCAGCCACTCGTGGGTGAGATTGAAATGGCGGACGTGAGCCTCGCCCGCATCGGCGGGCGGATTCAAGGCGGTGCTGAAGGAGAACGGATCGGGAACTGGAAGGGAGTGGCGCTGAACGATATATTGGCCGGTTTTCAGATGCCACCAGAAATCGGTGTCGGCGATTTCGGTGCTGAAGAGGCCGATCAGAACAACGGCGGCCAGCAGAGTGGACAGAATCGGCAGCCAGGATGGAATCCGAAAGGGCCGGGCTGTGGGTGTAGGGGAGGCTGGAGCAGGCTCTTTGGTTCGCTTACGGCCGCGCGTGGATAGAGGCGGGCCAGGCCGGCTCACAACCGCGCCCGAGGCGTGGAAGGCGGCAGCAAAGTCCGCCTTCCAGAGGCCGAGACGGCGTAGTTACTGGATCGGAATGACGGGACTGTTGGCGAAATATGGATTTCCCGCCGCGTCATAAACGATGAATCCTACCGGCCGTGTGGGACCGGCAGTGGTGTCGGCCGGAACCTGTAGTGTGATCGCGTAGACACCGACCAATCCAACCACGCTTTGGGCCGAAATGTACGGGGTGCCCGCGTTGTTGAATCCGACGGCGATGTTGGCTGCGATGTTTTGATTCGCAATTCCGGCATCATTAGTTCCGGTGACCGGGCTGGTTTGACCGGCGCCGGTAACGAAGATGGTTATGATCTCCCCGCGCTGCGCCGGGTTGGAGGGAGAAACATAGCTGCCATCCGGACGTGTGGCGACCACCTGGTTCTGTACGCCGAAGACGCTGGTGGTGAAGATACCGGGCGAATACGGCTGCAGCGTGACGGTGAACGTCCCGGAGCCGCCGCCAGGAGTGGTGATCACGACGGAAGCAGAACCGAGACCAGCCACCTCATACGGCACCTGGACGGTGACTTGCTCCACACCGTTCAAATTCGAGACGGAGAAGATCGGCGCAGCGGTGCCATTAAACGTGACCGTGATGCCGGCGAGCGTGGTAGGCAGCGGCCCGATGATGTTGTTCGGAACCACAACACCGTTGACGCCAGGAGTTAAGCCGTCGCCCTGGATGGTGACGATAGCTCCGGCTCCAGCGCCGGGTTGCAAGCTGGCTCCGTTCAGGAAGACTACATTCGCCGGTCCCGGGGGACTGACGGTGAGATTGAAGGTAGTGTTGAATCCGCTGGTGCTGGCGGTGATAACCACCGGGCCCGGAGTGCCGCCCGCTGTCACCGTAGTTGAGGCGTTGCCACTGACATCGGTGGATACACTAGGCGTGGTGATGGTGGCCGAGCCGCTGGTGACCGAGAAAGTAACGGGCGCATTCTGCACGGGTTTGCCAGTGGTGTCGGTTACGTTGACCATTAGCGGGTTCGCGAATGCTACATTCTGAAGCGCGGTCTGGCTATTCCCCGAAGCCACCGCGATTCCCCCGATGGGCGCAGTCGGAGTGTTTATGGTGACCGTGAACGTCGCGCTGACCTGGTTGCTTCCAGACCCCGCCGTGACCTGCACCTGCGCCTCGCCTGGCGTGTTGCCCAGTGTGGCCTGAGCGGACGCTTTCCCGCTGGTGTCAGTCAGGCTGGAAACCTGGCTCAACGTGATGGTTCCACTCAGAACCTTCCAGCTGACGGCAATCTGAGGCAGCGGATTGCCGGAGCCGTCCGTCACCTGGACCAAGAACGACGTGGGTAAAGGTTGACCAGGATTTCCGGATTGGTTGTTGCCTTGGATGATGTTGATCTTGGAGACCACCCCGGCGCTGACGCTGATATTGATGGGACCGAAGTCAAATAGATAGCCGGCTTCGGCCGTCAGATTGGTGCTACCGGGGAGACCCTCCAGAACCAAGTTGCAAGTGGCCAGGCCGGTGGTGTCAGAGAGGCCAAAAGTGCCGGCGCACATCGCCGAGGGTCCCTTGGTTGGATCAGGCGCGTTTAGAATTCGAATACTGGCGTTCGAAATTGGGGCCCCATTGATGCTGGTAATCGCGACCTGGACCGCATTGTTTATGGTCTGACCGGCTGATCCTTTCAAGGTTGCGCCAAAGGACGGCGCTCGAAGCTCCACGGTGGGCGGGGAGCCGACCGGGAAAGTGGTCTCGTAGAAGGTGACGCCCGTGCCGCTGGGCGGGCTGGCAACGATAACCGATTGGCTAAATCCGCTGACGTTGGAGGGGGGAACGTCACCGGCGCCGAAATCCGCCTGCGCGATGCCCTTGGAATCGGTTTTGATGGTGAGTGTGCCGGCGGAAGCCTGCACGCAAGTGAAAACTTCAGTCGAGGAGGACGGGCATTGCAAATTCCCGCTGCCGGAGGTCTGATTAAAAGTAATCGCGGCGCCGACGATGGGATTTCCCTTGGTATCCAAATACTGCACGCCCATAAACTGCTGCACGCCCGTGCTCGAGTTCCCGCTGGTCTGCGACGATAGCGTGGTTCCCGATTGAACGAGAGCACCCTGGCCGCTGATGGCACTCAGGCCGTTGGGTGTGCCGCCTCCGCCGCCTCCGCCGCCCGGGGAGCTCGACCCGACGTTCACGGTGAAGACATAGCTGAGGAAGGAAGCGCCGGCGGTAGCACTAACCTGGACCGGTCCGGCGGTGGATGGCGCCGTAAGGGTTGTGCCGGCCAACCCGTCGTCGTTAGAGATGACATTTCGGTATTGCAGGATAGCGGCTGGATTGGCAGTGGAAAAAGTAACGCCTACGCCGGCCACCGGTCTGCCTTGCGCATCCATCACACGCACTACCAAGGGACCGCTGGTGCCGCTGGGAGCGACCGTTTGTTGATCGCCATACTCGAAGATATTTTCGGGAGCGCCCGAGGTGTTGGCGGGAGTAGCAATCGCGAGCGCGCCGGGCGAACCGGTGAGGGAGAGCTGTCCCACAACTTGATTGTTCGCGATGTCGTACTCAAAGAGAACACCGCCGCTTATGTACAGCAAATACTTGGTCAAGGCATGCGTTCCATTCGGGATGGCATTGGTGATCGCCAGATCGTTGGTAGTGGCCACCACGCTCACTCCCGTGCTAGCGGGCTGGAATGGAGCGATGGATTGAGGGCTGAGCTGGATGGAATACAAAATTTGGGTGGAAGACGAGAAAGCAAAGGCGCGGTTGTTGCTGACGACGAGTATCTGGCTCAGCGCATTGGGTAAGACGGTGGTAGTGAAGAATGAGCTAAATGAGGTCAGGGCTTTCGCTTTCATGTCGAAAACGAACAGCGCGAAGGAAGTGACCGGATTTTGGTTTACAGCCAAGCCTAGCGTTCCATCCGGAGTGAAGGAGACTTTGCCGGGCAGACCAGTCACCGCCAACGAATTGAGCACCGTGAGACTGGTGGGATCGATCTCCAGGAGTGCGTTGGAGGTCCCGACGTACACCAGGCCGTTTGGTCCGACTGTGACGCCGGAAGGTGTACCGGCGATGGCCAGCGTTTTGACGGATTGGAACAGTCTGAGGTCGACGGCGTTGAGTTCGTATCCGCCGCCGGTGTTGACCAGCACGAAGGCGCGGCTGGAATCAATGCTGGAGGCGACATCGACCGCGGTTCCGCCAACGGCGATACCGGAAGGAGCAAGCAGGGAATCGTTGGCGACATTAATGGCCTGCAAATTCCCCGCCGCAACGAGTATTTTCTGACCGTCCGGCGTCCGGATGGCAGCGGCCGCGCCGGCGCCAAAGCCGATCAACGGTTGCACATTTCCCAGGATCGAGTTGGTAGTGATTACGGTATTGGAACTGGAGTTGGAGATGATGTAATATTCGCCACCATCGGATCTCGCGAGGGCATTATACGCGGAATTGGTGGCCTCGAATGACGTGATCTGAGAAAACGGACTGATGCTGAAGCCCGTGACGTTGGAAGTTGTCCCGCTCTGGCCCGGCAGCACAAAGGCCGTCTGGGCGTTCAAAATTAGCGAGAACAGTCCCAGACCGATGGCCAACAGTACATGTAGTTTACGCATTATGACCTCACCACAATTGTTGATTTCGAGGGACGCGGGGGAACTAAGCTCTCTAGAATAACACAGCGCCAGTGAAAACGGATTGCGATTTTTTTCAGGGCGCGGCAGGGTAGCTCAAAAAGAAAATGGGGGAGGCCGAAGCCTCCCCCAAGTCAGACAGCTGAAGCGAAGGGCTTAGTGGCCCTGGCTCTCGTTGACGATGAAGGTGCGGGTAACACCACCGAGCCCGAGCACGTTCGCAGCACTCCACTGCGGAGTGTCGAGCTGGATCGCCAGATAGCCTTCAGCCAGTTTCTGGGCCCCCAGGTCACTGATGAAAGCGAAGCCATGGCAGTATTGGAAGTTGGCTACCGCGATAATGTAGCCTTCAAATCCAACTTCAGCCTGGATTCCATGATCTCCACCGCTGGATAGCGTGAAGAGCAATTCAGTGCCAGCGCTAACAGGGGCGGTTGTAGTTTGAGCAGTGATCGGCGCCGGAGCCGGAGTTCCGGGCAGACTGCCATAGTAATTGAGCGTGATGGTCCCGTTCTGCGGCGTAGTGCCGTAGGGATCCATCGTGGTATTGGCGATCGCGACACCTGTATCGAACCCGCCGATGTTGGTCACGAACGGGAACAGCAGGTTGCAAGTGCAGAGGTTGATCGAGAACGAGTTTGCCGCACTCGACTTATTGCACCAGCGTGGAATCGGATCCGTGGTGGACCAGGTGCCAACCGTGCTGAGCGGCGCAAAGGACGCCGTCACGGTGGACTGGCCAGGAGCCGGGAGGTTGTTAGCGGTATTGGAGACGTAGGCGACGCCGACATTGACCGCGGCCTGTTCCGGAGCGAACGGATCAGCGTTCGCCACTTCGTAGACTGCCGTCAAGGTGTTGCCAGTGCCGCTCAACAGAACTGCGTGGTTGAACGGTGCGTCGGTCGGGCCAACGAAGGTTGTCCCTAACCCGGTATAGAAGCTTGCGGTAGCACTGGGCGGTAGCGCCGTGGGGTTGCCAGCGAGGTCCGAGCTGCTGCCAACGAGTTCCAGGAAGCCACCGGTCCAATCGCCGATGTCACTTGCTGGCACCGGAGAACCCGGCGTTGCGCCATCCCCTAATGTGAGGGCTACATATTGCTGCACCCACAAAGAGGCGCCCGTGTTGACGTTATTGAACACCAACAGGAAGCGATCCCCCTGAGTAGCGGTTCCGAGCGCGCCGGCGGCAGCGCCGGTCGGCTCAAAGGCACTCTCCGAGTTATAGCTTAGGCCCACTATATTCTGCGGAGTTGGGGCCGTATTATTGGTATCGTTCACGTCGGTAACAGGTGTAGTAGCGCCCACCTTCCGCTTGAAGGACGCCGCATAACCCTCTTTCAGGGTCACTATGAATGTGGAGGCACCTACATCACCTTGGCCGGTGAAATTAGTTCCTGCCCCGAAGGTGTTCACGTCCACGCACTGAACCAGACTGGCGTGCGTTCCGCCGACGATCAGACCGGTCTGGACATAAGCCAGAACCTGTTGGCTCTGATTGACAACAACGCTTTGACCGCCGTTGAACGAAACGAAGCCGTTGATCTGGGTTGGGACCAAACCACCCGAGAGACCGGCGTTGCAAGCATTGGCCCGGATGTTAGTCATGCGGATAATGCGATTGCCTGCGGTGCCCGGTGCGTCGATCGGTACGCCCAACCAAGTGACTTGGCCCAAGTTGGAGGTTGCGTGGGCAACGAACACGTTGTAAGCAGCCGCGCCGTTGGGCCCGCTGGGATCATAGGGGTTCCCGCTAAACAGGAACGTCCCAGGATTCCACAAACCCGGTATAACGTTGCAATCCACGGGCGAGCTGGAGGGACCTCCGGTCACCGAGTAGCACACGTGCTGTCCGGTGGGCGATCCAACCACCTGCGGTGCAGTGGGGGGATTCGGGATTCCGCCCAGCCCCTCGGTCGGATAAGGCTCGTCGATGGTCAGCAGAGCATCGATATAGCCTCCGCCGATCAGCCGGCTGGTGACGTTCTGATTGAGCGTCAGCGTGACGTTATCCTGAGGAATATTTTGACCGACAGGTGTCGGAGTACCACCCGAGCACACCAATACATAGTCGCCGACCAGAGCGGAGATATTCTCAACCGATACCACGGTCGGGTTGGCGGGGTTGAGGTTACAAATAACTGAACCCGAGCCGCCTGGGATTTGTGCGTAGGCGGTGGATGCGCCCAACATCAGCGCGAGAACCGCAAACGCAAAGAACCATTTGCGAAAATCTGCCATTTCCTTCTCCTTGTGAAAAACTGAAATTGAATTGATGGAAGTTATCTTTTTCAACCTGAGCCTCGAGTAATTGCTCGTCATGAAGATTGCGAATCTGGCCCGAGAAGCGACAGCGCGCTAGGCGCACTGCCTGGCTTAGTCGCTCGAACTGTATTCTTTGTCTCCATCTAGCTCAAATTCTTCTTAAACTTCTCTTATCTCAGTGCTCGCGGGATTCATGCGCCAAAGATGAATGCCGCCAAACCGTTGGGACGCAGTCAATCATACATATCATTCAACGCGAGAGTAAGTCAAGCGCAAAGTACTAGGAGAATAGCTTACTTCCCCGATTAACGTACAGCGACCCAGCAGGCTATTAAACCATAGCGTGTGCGCCGGGTCAATAGTTTACAGCCAACGGTGAAAGACTGGAACTGAATGGCGACAGAGGCGGGATCAATGGCATTGGGCAGGCGCCCCACAAGGATTGCGCCGAAGCACGTAAGTGGCTGATTTAAACGCCCTAGCAGGCTGGCGGCGAATTTATTCCTGGACGTCTTTTCGCAGGTTCTTGAGCCTGGCTTTCACTTCTTCGGTGGCGTCGGCCATCTGAGTGCTGTCGTAAATGACATGCGGGGTGAGGAAGATTACTAATTCCGAGCGATCCTGGTCGTATTCGCGATGGCCGAACAGGGCGCCCACAATCGGAATGCGATGCAGGCCTGGAATTCCACTCATGATGACTTTGTTCTGCTCGCTGATGGCGCCTCCAATAGCTACCGTGTCGCCGTCCTGAACGGTGATTTGGGTTTGGACCGACTGGGTGGAGAAGGACGGCGAAGCAATGCTGCTGCTCGTGTTTGGCTGCGGGGAACTGACCTGTTGATTGACCATCATCGTTACGATGCCGCTGGGCGTCACGCGGGCGGTAATTGCCAGGGTGGTGCCGGTGGCGACGTTGTTGACCGAATTTGCAAACAGCGAGGTGCCGCTTTGCTGGATCCCCGTGACCGCCTCCGCGGCTAAGGTGGGAACCGACTGACCCACGTTGACTGTTGCCGGAATGCTGTCTGTGGCAATCACCGCCGGAGCCGAGAGCTGCTTGGCGCGGTTCTCGCTCTCGAGCAGTTGAACGGCGGCGGCCACTTCGCGGCTCTGGCCAACCAGGGCGCCCAGCGTCAAGTTGGTGGCTCCGGCGCCGAAGCCGCCGAGGACGGTGTGCGCAACTTTCCCGGATATTTGTTGCAGCGCAGCCTGCACGTCGCTGGAGAATGCATGCGAAACATCGATGGAATAAATCTTGGCTTCGATCAGCACCTGGCGCGGCGGAACGTCCAAGTCTCGCAGCAGACTCTGAATGCCTTCATATTCTTGCGGCGTGGCCTGAATGAGCAAAGTGTTATTGAAAGGATTGGCAACCACGCGCGGGACGTGCCCGCGGGGCAGGGAGCCGGGTGGCGCGTTTCCCAGATATGTTCCGGTCAAGTCCGTGCCGGCGCCGGGTGCGCCGTTTACGCCCATGGGGCTTCCGGTCGCACTCACTCCGCCTGCTGTCTGCTGCTGCTGTTGGCCGGCGGGCGCGCCGCCGCCGTAACCGCCGCCGTAACCACCACCGTACCCGCCGCCATATCCCGCGCCGTACCCACCGCCATAGCCTCCACCGTACCCGCCACCGTACATCCCGCCACCGTACCCACCACCGTACCCGCCACCGTACATCCCACCCCCCATCATGCCGCCCCCCATGCCCGGCAAAGAGCCCCCGATTCCGCCGCCCATCCCCGGCATCATGCCTCCGCCCATGCCCATGCTCATGGTCATGGACATGCACATCATAATGGCGTTCTGCGCACCGCCCATTCCGGACAGCTGTCCGTAAAGCGCCTGAACCGAGCAAGCGATGGAGCTGGCGTCGCCGAAACGGACCCGATATACGTAATTAGTTACTTCGCCGGCGGTGGACTTAACCGGCGTGTCGAGTTTGGCGAGCCATTTTTCTACTTCGACAAACGCGCCGGGATTGGGCGCAACCGCGATGATGGTGTTGATCCGGTCGATGGGCAGAAACTTGATGGGGCTATTCTTTTCCGACATCGAGATGGACTTTTCGATGTTCTCCAGTTCCTTGGCAATGTCGGTGGGACGGCCGTTCTTTACTTCCAGGACGTGCACGCGCTGGTTGGCCAATTGGTCGCTATCGAACATGCCGATGAGGTCCATGGTGCGGCGCATGCTGCGGCGGCTATCCAGGATCAGCAGCAGGTTGGCGGGCGCGTAAGTGGCCAGCGACGCGCCTTCGCCGACAAAGGGCTTCAGTACATTCGAAAGTTCCTCGGCGGTGACGTACTTGAGAAAGATCAGATTGAACATGGTCTGATCGTCGTTGGTGATGTCTTGCGAGTCGGTCTTGGTTTCGGGAGGAATAGGCAGGTGTGAAACATCGGTCAGCGGCACGATGCGATAAATGTTGCCTTGCTGCACCATGGCGGCGCCGTTCAGCCGCAGAATGATGTCCAGCAGCGAGCGCGTATCGACGTCCTTCACCTCGCCGTAGGTATTGAGGATCACGCTGCCGCGCACGCGCGGGTCGAGGATGTAAGTGATCTTGAGCTGGCGCGCCAGCAGGTCGATTACTTCGACCAGAGAGACGTTGTTCAGCGACAGGCCTCCGAAGACGGTGGGAGAGGCAGGCAGAGGAGCAGGCCGCGCGGGCGGCTGGGCCGCGGGCGCCGCCGGGTTTGGTTGGTCGGAAGGCTGGGCGGAAGGCTGAGCGGCAGCCGGGGGCTGACCCGCGGGTGGCTGTGTGCCCGGCCGCGGCCGCGGGGGAAGCACGGGCGCCTGATTGGGGCGCAGGGGCGGCGCCACCGGCGGGAATTGGGGAATCTGCGCCGCTGCGATGGCCGCGGCCAGCAGCAGGAAGCCGACACCCAGAGTCCGGTAGGGTGTGGCCACTAGCGTTTCTCCGTTCCGTTTGCGGATGGGCCGGCCGGCGTGGTTGTGGCTTTCGGTGCTTGGGCAGCTTCGAGCCAGCCTTTCTCGTCGTCGGTCAGCTCGGTCTTCTTGCGCAGCCAGGTGCTCTTGCCGAAAGGCGTCGGCCGCTCGAATCGAACCGTGTCGCCGAGATCGGTGGCTTGGATGGGCGGGGCGCTGCCGGCCTGGATGGGTTGCGGCGGCGCGGGTTTATCTTCCCAGGTGGAAAAGCCGAAAGGAGTGCGGCGGGCCAGCCAGGTTTTGCCATGCGCATCGGTGTAGCGATACAGGTTCGGCTCAACCTGGACCGCCCCTTTGGGAAGCGCCGGCCCTGAATCGGCGCTGGCGGCCGGCTTAGGCGGCTGAACCGCGGCGGCGCTACGATCTTGCGCGCAAGCCAGGGCGGCCACGAGCAGCATCATACATATCGTTTTCATATTTTTTTCGGCTCCTTCACTGCGCTGATTCCCAGCGGCACACGGATCCAAACGGTGTGGCGCTCACGACCTTTTTCATGCCATCCACGATGGTGCCCGCCGGTGAGCTATCGCCGGCCACGCAGCCTCGCATATTGCCGCCAATGTCGATGCCCGGCCCGGCCGCTTTGGGCGAGAGCGATTGGACCGCGGGCGCCTGCGTCAGGTTGGTAGGCGCTGCCGCCGGCGAGGCGGTGGGTGCCTCACTGGCTACCAGGGTCTTATCGAGCAGCTCATCCAGACGCTTTTGAAACTGCTTGCCATTCCACTCGAAGGTGACGAACTGGTTATCGATGGAAACGATGGTCCATTCGCCGATGGTGTCGCCGGGGTGATATCCCCTTTGCGCCCCGTTGGACTTCTCGCTCAGCACCACGGTGGGCGGAACGCCATCCCACAACATGACGCCGCGCGCCACCGGAAAAGGAGGCAGCGGTTTTTCCTGCACCGGCGGAGGCGGATCGACAATGACATTCGAATTGCGATCCTGCGAGAACAGATTTTTCTCCGCCACCGCTGCGTAGGCAGAGGCCATCAGCGGCGAGGGTTTCACGTAGGGAACCAACGGCCGAGCCGGGGTGGGATTTAGCGTTTTGTGCAGGAAGGCCCGCTCACGCGTTTTCGCCGACAGCCATTCTTTTCGGATCTGAACCGCCAGCAGAGCCAGCACCGCCAGCAGCAGCAGGTTCAAGACCATGAGCTTGCGTGTCAAAACGAAGAAAGCCCCTTCTTTTCCGGCACCAGCTTGCGCGGCACGATTCCGGAAATAGCCATGCGCGTTGGCATGCTCTTGGTTTTCGGATTGGCGGTTCCGGTACGAAATTCTTCCGTGGCGATGAGCTCGGGCTGCTGGCTCAAGCCCGCCACCAGGTTGATCAGCTCGTCGGTGCGGCAATCCAGGCTGACGGTGACGGTGACCAGGCCGTAGGCGTCGCCGAACGGGCGGGGCTGTGCGAACTCGGCCTGATGGATATTAAGCGGAGGAATCTGTTCCTTGGCCACGCGGTTGATGATCTGAAGCAGCTGGGCCTGAGCCTGATTGGCGGTGTCGCCCTGCAGCAGGCCTTTTTCGCGGTCGGCCAATTCGGCGGCAGCCTGCTTCATGACGGCCTCCTTGCCATCCACGGTGGCGAGCGCGGTGCGCAGCGTGGTGAGCCGTTTTTCGGAACGCTCGACGGTGTCCACCGGCGCCGCCACGCTGGTGGATGTGCTGGGCGACCGGGTGGCGATCCAATAGAGGAACGCAATCGCGAGAGCGGCTCCCAGCAAACGCAGCGCGCGCTTGTCGCGGTCGGTCATCGTCACGGCGTCACCGCCTGGCGCTGCGAGCGGATTCCGAAAGCTTCCCCGCTACCGGCTTGCACCGGCCCGGAGGTGAAGCTGGAGCTGCGAAATTGGCGCGTCTCGTCCAGCAGCTTAACCAGCTTGGCGGCTTGATCGGTGGTACCCAGGATATTCAGCGAATCGCGCGTGAGCTGAAACGATGTCAGCCAGGTGGGCGCTGCCAGCACGGTGGTGAGATCGTTGATGGCGTCCAGGTCTTCTTTCGTGTGCCGGCGAAAATTGTCGAGCGTTTCGGTGCGATTGCGCGTGACGGCGATCTGGCGGTCCAGCTCGACGGCCTTCCGGGCACGCGGCTCGATGCTGTGCATCTGATCGTGCAGCAGCCCCAGATAACGGCGGTCGGCATATTTGGGATAGGCCAGCGCGGCCACAGCGAACAGCAGCACCAGAGCCGAGAGCGCGAAGGTGGGAACCAGACGCATGCGGGAACTGGACTCGCGCAGCTCGCGGGGCAGAAGATTCACGCTCAGCGCCGGGGCCAGCGACGCGCCGGCGAGGGCCGTGGCGTAAGGCAGCGCGGAGCGAGCCAGGTCGAAATCGGGCGGCGCGGCTTGCGGCTTGGGCAGAGCGTCATGCAACGCAACGGGCTCGGTTTCCGGCGGCAGCCGTAGCTCGGCCACCGCCAGCGTGCGGGCGCGCGCTTCGGAACCATCCAGGCGGGCCGAAAAAAGCGGCCACGAAGGACTCTCGCCGTAAACTTCAATTTCGCCCGCGGCCGGTTCGAGCAGCAGGACTCCATCCGGGGATGGACGCGAGATCAGACGGATCGCCGAATAGATGGCCGGCGCCGAAAAGGTGAAGGACGCAACTTTGACGCCCGCTTCGGCGAACAGACTGCGGTAGCGCTCCAGCACCGAGCGGCGGGTGAATCCGACCAACACCGACGGCGTCTTGCCAATGCGCGCCCAATCGAAAACCGCTTCTTCTTCCGAATAGGGATTCAACGAATCGATCTCGAAGCGGATGGCGGCGGCGAGATCTTTATCCGAGACGCCGGGGAACGCGATCTGGCGAACCATCACTTCCTCGCGCGGCAGGAGCACGGTCGCGGCCAGATGCGCCGCGCCGAGCTTCACCAGAAAGCTCGCATAAGTGGCGCCCCATTCGCTGGCGGCCTGTTCGCGAAAACCGGGGATGGTCAGCTCGTCCAGAATGCGCGCGCCGGTGGGCCGGAGACGAACCACGGTGGCGGTCAGATTGTCGCGGCCGATCTCAATCCCGGCGGCGGTTCCGATGGCCAGCCATTGCCTAAAATCAGGCAGCTTCATTGCGGCGCCACCACGTTGTCGTACCAGCGCATGACGTGATACGGCTCGTTAAAGCCGGGTCCCAAAAACTTCACCATCGCGGATACGGATCTCCGCAGATCCGAAAGCTGGCCGTTAGCGAGCCGCAGCGCGGCAGTGGCGCGCAGGGTCACGATGGTGCTGGGTGCGATGCCCAGCCGCGCGGCTCCCGGTCCAGCGCCGCTCACCAAAGCCCCCACGTCGCCCTGCTTGATGACACCCTGGCGGCGGCGATTGACGATCGCGGCGACGAAATCCGGCGTGATCCCGATGGCCCCCATGACGGCCGGCTCGGCGGTGTTGATGTCCACGACTCCTTTGGTTCCGAATACCGACAGGCAGTCCCGCAAGGCAGGATGGCGCAGCAAGTTGCCTTGTTCGTCGCGCGTGTAGCTTCCGTAGAACAAATCCGGTGTTACTCCCTGGACCAGCAACAATTCCTCAATCTCATGGAAAGACGCATGCCGTGCTTGAAAAGACGGAACCAGGGTCAAGTAATGTTGATCGAACTGGCTGAAGGCGCCGTCGGGCGTGGGCGCTCGCCAATCGAGAATGGCCGCGGTGACGGCATCGGCCTGTGGCGGGGCCACTCCCAGCAGCAGAAGAAGAGTCCTGATCTCCACCGGCTGCGCCTGGTTGACGTTCAGCTTGGCGGTTTCCGGAATGATCTCCACGTTGGCCATGCCGGTGGGGAACTGGAAGCTTAGCAGCGGCATGGGGCTCTGGAAATATTTGGGAGTGCCGTCGGGGTTTCTGTAATTCGGACCCCACTGGATGTAGAGCAACGCGCGATCGATTGCGCCGTCGGCCAGATAGCCGGCGCGCAGTGCATCGACGTCGGTGGTGGTGCGTTCGGTCTCGGCTCGCACGCTGGTGGCGACCGTGAAGGCGATGGCCGATAGAGCGGCCGAGAGCCACAGCACGGCCAGCAACGCCGCGCCTCTCTCCGCCTGCCTTGGACAGCTAGAAATCATAGTTCTCCAGCGGCCGACGGTTGACGCGCACCGGGACCGTCAGCGTAACGGGCGTAAGCCGCGCCGGATCCGGATGCAGGGGCGCCATCTCGATGCGGATGGCACTGGGCAGCACCGGTTTCACCCAGCGGAGGATCCATTTGAAGAGGTCCGGGGGCGGCGCGGTGTCGCGAAAACTGAAGCGGCAAAATGCCAGTTTGTCGGCCAGGACGAACGAACCGGCGCCAATTTGAATGGGTACGAAGAGCGGGCCTTGCACTCCGCTAGCCGGGTCGGGCCCGAAGCCGGCGCAGAACAGCCCGGCGCCGCGCGGGCCGGTATAAACGTGTTCGTTCACCACCAGCCGCACGCCTTCGGAATCTTCGCCCGGGATAACTTGAAACTCCAGGATCATGGGCAAGCCGCGCGAGCCCTGCTGCATCGAATACGTGGAAACGAATCGCATGGATTGCGTTTCGCCTTGAAAGAAGCTGATGCTTCGGGGCGGTGCGTCTGGAAGGGGCCGGCAATCGGCGGTGACCGGTATGATTCCCTGGACTTGCGCTTCGAGAATGCGTTGCACGCTGGTGACGCGGCGATTCCCGGTAAGGCGGGTGTCGGCCTTGTTCATGGCGCTCAAGGCCACGCGCAGAGAGATGACGATTCCGACCGAGAGGAGGCTCAGCAGCGTGATCGCAATGAGCAGCTCCATCAGCGTCACGCCGGATTCGGCGCGGCGAATTCGGGAAACACGCTGCCTGGTCACGGGCCCGCTCCCGGCACCGCGGCCATGTCGTCCGGCGTGAGGATGCCGTGGCGGAAGCCCTCCAGCGCGAAGCTGCGGCGCCGATCCTGATTCATCCACCAGATTTCCAGCTGGATGCGTTCCAGGAATTGCGCGCCGGGGCCGGCATTGGGCGGCATTTCGAAAGGCGTGAGGCGCGCTCGCCAGTAAATGGGAAGCCCGCCGGTTATGGTTTCATCCCAGGTTCCTTCGAAAGGAGTCAGCTTGGGCAGCTTGGCGGCGATGAGCAGCTCGTCCATCTTCTGGCGGCCGAACAAGACGGCGCGGTCGTAGTCGGTGAGGCGCGCGGCGCTGCGCAGGGACGTGGAGATAGCCGACATCAGGCCGGTGATCGCCACCGCCATGATGACCGTTGCCACTAAAACTTCAAGCAGCGTGAAACCGCGCCTGGCCGCGCCGGGAGTCCTCATTGTTCCGGCCGCTCCACTTGCGGGACTCCGGTGATGGGGTCCACGCGCACGATCCGTTCGACGTTCTTGCGATTGACAAGCTCGATGCCGAAGCCCGGCACGGTGCCGCCGGGATACAAATCAAAAGTGCGCGGCGCATCCGGATTGTCGGGCAGTTCCGGAAGGACGCGCGTGATGGAGACGCCGTCCGGAAGCGCGAGCTTGCGGTAAAACTCCGCTTCGGTGGAGCGCATCTCGAGTGCGTTGGAGTCCTTCGAAATGGTGATTTCGACCATTTGCTGGCGCCGTTGAGCGCGATCGAGTCCCGAGTTCAGGAAGCTGACGATGCCGTTGGTGGCGGCGTTCAGGCGCAGCGAATCGATGCCGGATGTTAGGGCCGGAAAACTGACGCCGACCAGGAGGGAGATGAGCGCGACTACGACCAGGAGCTCAATGAGCGTGACGCCGGCGCTAGTTCTTCCAACTGACAATGTCGGCATTGTTCCCATCTCCGCCGGGCTGGCCGTCCAAGCCGTAGCTCAGGATGTCGGGATCGTCGCCGTGCTCGCCCGGGTATTTGTACAAATAAGGACGCCCCCAGGGATCGTTTTCGATGTCCTTTTGCAGATATGGTCCTTGCCAGTTATTGGCGTCCTCGGGTTTGACGCGCAGCGCTTGCAGGCCTTGCTCGGTGGTCGGGTATACGCCGGTATCGAGCTTGTAGGAACCAAGCGCCGTCAGGTACGCGTTGATTTGCGCGCGCGCGGCCGTGCGGCGGGCCCGGTCGGCTTGGCCGATCATTTTGGGAAGCACCAGCGCCGCAAACAAGGCGATGATCGTAACCACTACCATCATCTCGATCAGCGTCACGCCGGCTTGGCGGTCTTTTCGGATCATCGCTCTCACCACCTCTCCAGAAGCGCGCACAACGGAAAGCCAGAGCAGCCCTTTTTCGCCAACCTGGAGGCTCTGGCGTCCTGTGCGCTCATACTCATTACACCGCGACGTCGTTCATGCTGACAATCGCGAGCAGCATACTCAGAATCAATGTGCCGACAATCAGCCCCATCACGAGGATGACCAGTGGTTCAAATAGAGAAGTAAAACGGCGGATGGAGGTGCGGGTCTCCGCGTCGTAGACATCGGCCATTTTGTTGAACATCGTGTCCAGGTGTCCGGTTTCTTCGCCCACCGCCAATAAGTGCGCGGCCAGCGGCGGAAACTGGCCCGCGCGCCGCAGCGGCGTGGCAATGCCTTCGCCGCGCTTCACCCCCATGGAGACCGCTTCCAACGAATCCGAGATCTTGCGGTTGTTCAGCGTCGCGCCGGCGATGGCGATGGACTGCACCAAGGGCACGGTGTTTGAAACCAGCGTCCCCATGGCTCGCGCGAAACGCGCGGTCTCGGCTTTGCGGAGCGCGTCGCCGAGCACCGGAACGCGCAGCCGCAACGTGTCCCACCACAGCCGCCCACGCGCGGTGCGGACATAGGAATACAGGCCGATGGCGGATAGAACCAGCACCGTGAGCGCGAGCGCGCCGTAATTTTGCAGGAATTTGCTGCCTTCCAGCAGAAACTTCGTGGGCAGCGGCATCTCGATGCGCGATTGCTCGAAGACCGAGGCGAAGCGCGGCACCACGAAGTTCATCAGAACCAGGATCGAGCCGGTGCCCACCGCGACCAGCAGCATCGGGTAAGCCATCGAAGAAAGGATGTAGCTGCGCAGGTCGTCGCGCGTGCGCTCGAACTCGGCCAGGCGCTCGAAGACCACCGCCAGCGATCCTCCGGCTTCGCCGGCGCGCACCATGTTCACGTACAGCTCTGAAAAATGTTCGGGATGCGTTCCGAGGCTGTCGGCGAGCGACTTGCCGCCCTTGAGCACGCGCAACACGTCCTGGACGAGCACGCGGAAGGAGGGGCGGTCGGTCAGTTCCAGGGTGATGGCAAGCGCGCGGTCGAGCGGAACGCCGGCGGTGAGCAGCGTCGAGATTTCCTGCGTGAAAAACAGAACGTCCTTGCGTTTGGCGCCCGAGAACGACGGTAGCTTCAATTCGAAGGATTTCTTGGGCTCCGATCCGACGTAGACCGGCGTGAGTCCTTGCCGGCGCAGCTCGTTGGCCACATACCGCTCGGTCTCGGCATGAATGGTGCCGGTGCGAAGCTGGCCGTCAGAAGCCACCGCCCTGAAATAAAAGCTATTCATAGCACCCTGTGGCGCACGCACTCCTGCGTGCCGCGTTCACACTCGTGTGAACGCGAGATTTTCGAGGATGACGACGCACTATTCGGTTATGAACTCCCACCGCCGCCTGCCCCACAGCTACCCGGAAGGCCGCTGGCTGTTCGTTACTTGGACCTTGTACGGCAGCGTGCCGGCATGGCGATTCCCGCCGCCAGCCAAAACTACTTCCGGTGAAGCCTTCGCCTGGGTGGACGCCTATCTCGACACCCGGCGTAGTGGCCCGATATTCCTGGCGCAGGAAGCCATCGCTGAGATCGTGGTGGATTCTTTGTACCGTGGAGCCAAGCTGGGACACTATCAGCTCGGACCGTTCGCGGTGATGTCGAACCACGTCCACGCTCTGTTTCTTCCGGTTATCTCGCCGAGTCAGTTTCTGAAGTCGCTGAAGGGATCGACCGCGCGGGAGGCGAACCGCTCGCTGAATCGCACCGGCGAGCCCTTCTGGCAACGCGAATCCTACGACCATTGGGTTAGAAGCCAGGACGAGTGGAATCGAATTGCCCGCTACATCGAGCGCAACCCGCTGAAGGCAGACTTGGTCAGGACCATTGAGGACTACCGCTGGTCCAGCGCTCACCCCAGGTTCGGCGTTCACACGAGTGTGAACGCGGCACGCACGAGTGCGTACGCCACCTCTAAAACTCTTGCGTGACACGCATCACCTCGTCCGGGGTGGTCTGCCCCTCGGCCACCTTTAGCCAGCCGTCCTCCCTCAAATTCCGCATGCCATTGCGACGCGCCGCCAGGGTAATCGCGACCGCATCGTCGCCGCGCAGGATCAGCTTGCGGATGTCGTCATTCAGCTCCATCAACTCGAAAATTCCCACGCGGCCGATATGCCCCGAGCCGAAGCAGTTCTCGCACCCGGCGCCGCGATAGCAGCGCACCGTTTCTCCGTCGGGCGCGATGCGCGTGCCATTCTCCACCTTGCACTGAGGACAGATCACGCGCACCAGCCGCTGCGCCATCACCGCGACCACCGAGGACGTGATCAGATAATTCTCGACGCCCATGTCGATCAGCCGCGTAATCGCGCTGGGCGCATCATTGGTGTGCAGCGTCGAATAGACGAAATGGCCGGTGAGCGAAGCGCGAATGGCGGTGTCGGCGGTTTCGCGGTCGCGAATCTCGCCCACCATGATCACGTCCGGATCCTGCCGCACGATATGCCGCAGTCCCGCGGCGAATGTCAGCCCGATCTGCGGATTCACGTGAATCTGGTTGATCCCGTCCATCTGGTATTCCACGGGATCTTCGATGGTGATGATCTTCTTGTCGCTCTGATTGATTCGCTTCAGCGCCGAGTACAGCGTAGTGGATTTGCCGCTTCCAGTCGGACCCGTGACCAAAAAGATCCCATGCGGCAGCGAAGTGTAGTGCTCCATGCGGTTGAGCATGTGCCGATCGAAGCCCAGCCGTCCGAGATCGTAGAAATCGCCGGCGGAGCGATCGAGCAAGCGCATCACCACGCTCTCGCCGTACAGCGTCGGCAGCGTCGAAACGCGCAAATCCACTTCGCGCCCCAGCGTCTTGATCTTGATGCGCCCGTCCTGCGGCAAGCGGCGCTCGGCGATATTCAGCTTGGCCATCAGCTTCACGCGCGAAATCACGGCGGCCTTCATCTCGCGCGGCGGCGCTTCCTGCGCGTACAGCACTCCGTCGATGCGGTAGCGCACGCGAAAGTCTTTCTCGAACGGCTCGAAGTGAATGTCGCTGGCGCGCTTTTCGACCGCCTGCGCGATGATGGCATTCACCAGGCGAATGACGGGCGCTTCGCTCGCCATGTCGCGCAGATGCTCGAGATCCTCGGACATCTCGGCGGCATCGCCTTCCATCTCGTGCTCGGCGCGCGCCGAATCGCCGTAATAGCGGTCGATGGCGTCCAGAATTTCCTGTTCGGCCGCAAGCACGCTGTTCACCTTGAGACCGGTGCAAAGCCGCACCTGCGCGATGGTCTCGACATCCAGCGGATCGGCCATCGCCAGCGTGACGGTGTGATCCTCGCGGCTCAGCGGCAGGCAGCGGAACTGGCGCAGAAATCGCGGCGAAAGCGCTTCGGTCTCGGGAGACACGGCCGGCGGGCCTTCAATCGAGACCAGCGGCACGTCCCACTGCTCGGCCAGCGCCGCCAGCACGTCGCGCATGGCGATGAAGCCCATGTCCACCAGCGTTTTTCCGATCTTGTCGCCGCGCTCTTTTTGCAGTTCGAGCGCGCGCTCCAGATCTTCGGCGGTGATGAGCTTGCGCTCGATGAGAATCTCGCCGAGCCGCATGAATCAGTACTCGTCGGTGGTGATGGCGGCTTGGCCCGCGCCAGTCTTAGCTGCCAGCAGCACCCTCTTCGGCGCGTGCATCACGATCTGGTTGGGGAGCCCGTCGTGATTCTCCCAGTTCCAGTAGAACAGCGAGACGCCCAGCGCGATCTGGTCGTCGGGGGGAACCGAGTCCAGCGACGCTGCCGCGTCCACCAGCATGGATCGCATCGTGGTTCTGAACTGATCCATGCGCTGCACCTTCTTGTCGTGCGTGCGCTTGATCTCATCCGGCTTGATGGCGGGATGAAACGGAGTGATGCCGGGCGCCGGCGCCAGATTCACCTTGCTCATGAACACCACGCCGTAGCCATTGAGATAGGCGCTCTGCGGAACACCCATCACTTCCACGGGGTCCAGCGGCCAGATAGCGGTGAATTTCGCATCCAGGATGCTCTCCGCCTGCTCCAGCATGGCTCGCGGCACACGCGGCTTGTCGGCCATGGAGCTGGTGGACAAGGCGCACAGCAGCAGACCCGCTACAACCGGTGTTTTCATTGGCTACTCCTGGCCGCGTTGTTGCTGGCGACTTCGAATTTCGCGTTCTGATCGCGATAGTAATCCGCCATCTGGCGCGCGTCAACCAGAGCGCGCTGGTATTGCGTATCGAAGCGTTGCTCGGCCGTGTCCACGGCTTTTGCGATTCGCTCATCCTGGCTCTTTTCGACCGCCGCGACAGCTTTGGTCACCGCGGCTCCAACCCTGGCATCCACTTGCTGCTCGATGCGCTGCTCCATTTCAGCGGTGTTGACTGGCGGGCTGGCCGGACGCGCATAGGCGTGCACGAAAATCGCCGCCGCCAGCAGCGCCGCCGACGCAAAGCCCATGGCCGGTCCCGAGCGCCAGATGGTCTCGAACCAGCGCGGCTCAAAAACTTTGTCGGAAACGAACGCGATCCGTTGCGGCGGCTCTTCGTCGGCCAGCGCAACCAGCGCCGCGCGCGTCGAACCCAACCGCTCCAGCTCTTCGCGGCAGGCCGCGCACGCGCCCAGGTGTTTTTCCACCGGCGTTCGTTCAGGGGCCGGCAATTCCCCGAGAAAATAGGCTTTCAAATCTATCGATGAGCAGCTCATTCCGCCCCTCCCGTATTGACTGGAGCCAAGGTTTGTTTCAAAAGGTCGAGCGCCGTGTACAGCCGCGACTTGATGGTCGAAACCGGGCACGCCAGAATCTCGGCCATCTCTTCGAACTTGAATCCCTGATAAATCTTGAGCACCACGGCTTCGCGCTGTTCTTCGGTCAGCCGTCCGAGGGCTCCCTGGACCGCCAAGGTCAGCTCCATCGGATACATGCGCGCGCTGGCCTCTCCCGACCTGGGCTCAACCGCGAGCTCCCCATCCGGGCGGTTCTTGCGCAGCATCGAGTACGCTTCATTGTGCGCGATGCGAAACAACCAGGCCGGAAACTTAGCCGGATCGTCCAGCTTTCTCAGGTTTTGATAGGCTTTCAAGAACACGTCCTGGCTCAGATCAAGTGCGTCCTCACGGTTGGCGACCAGCCGCAACAGATAATTAAACACACGCCGCTCCCAGCGCGACACGAGGACGTTGTAGGCGTCCACGCTGCCCTCGCCGCGCTTTGGCGATCAGGTCGCGGTCCTCAACCTCCCGAAATATCAAATTTCGGCTCCATTCCAGAGACGCACCCCAGGTCGAAAAAGACGGAGAGGGCAGATCTCTATTTTCGCATTCAAAGGTCCTGTGGCCCAGCGGGGCGATTTTCCCTTAGAATCGGGAGAAAGGTGGGTCTTAGATGAAGAAGAAGATCATGTTCGACACCTCCGCAATCAACAAGCTCGAGGACTGCGGGCCAACGTCGGAACCGCTAATGAGAGGGCTTCAATGTGGCTACGAAATCCTGCTTGCGGGCACAAACGCCGATGAAGCTGTGGCCACTCCCGATCCCCGGCGAAGAGGAGCGCTGCTCTCCCGCCTTATGCGGCTAATGAGCTCGGGCACATGGGTCTGGCCGCCGCATGAGGTCATCCGGCTGTTGGCGGCCGACCACTGGAAAGATCCCCTGCGCTTCGAATGGACAAGGGTCGATATTCGGGCGCGTGATTATGAGGCAGGTGTTCCCCGCCACCAGTTCGATGACGTGCTTTCGTTTGAGCAGAAGAAGCATCAGTACCGGCTGGAGAAAGATTTCCAGAGAATGTGGAAGCAGCTGCGGCCAAAGCTGGACGAGATTCTCTCAAAGGAGCCCTCCAGGCGACCGCAGTCTTACCAAGAAGCGGTGGCGATTGCCACAATGCAAGGCGGTGTCCTCTGGGGCCTCGGGCAGCGACTGTACGAGTTCGTTTCACGGCAAACCCCGAGCGAGGCCGAGATCAACTCGTTCATGTCAGCCTGTCCCCCGTTTCGCTCTGTGTGCTACGCGCTCGTTATGGCATGGCACAACGGGGCGCTTAGGCCAAACGACGGCCAGAAGGACAGGGCGGGGCGCATTGACCTTATGATGGCAGCATGTCTGCCATATTGTGATCTGTTCCTGACCAGCGACTGGCCGCAGAGACAAAACCTAAGAGAGGTTGCCGCGGCGGCGGAATTAAACTGTGAGATCCTATTACTCAGCGAATTCGAGAGCCGATTAGCGCTGGTAGCGTAACAAAGAGATGGGATTTTGGAGTGCCGCGCAGGCAAAAACAGATCGATGACAAACAAGAGCGGCTTCGCTTGTTCGATCAAGCCACCAAGCGCATACGCGAGCGCTCGGCGACCCGAAAGGCGCCCCAATCTAGCGACAGAGGCTGGAGACGACCAGACCTTTACGTCCGAGGCCGCCCTCGCTAATACGAAAACCTGTCATCGTTTGCTGTGGTGCCGGACGATACAATGGGGACAAACCCGGCCTAATCGAACGTGCTTAAACTGCCTACCAACCCTGCCTGGGAACAACTCCGAACCGCATTTCTCTCCAGCGGCGAAGCCGCGCCGGTGCTGGCCGGCCTGGCTCAGCTTGTTGAGCAAACGGCCATTGAAGCCTTCCGCCACACCCTCGCCCCTTGCGGCGACCTCGCCATGCTGGCGGTCGGCGGCTTCGGCCGGCGCGAGCTTTTCCCTACTCCGACGTCGACATCCTGATCCTGGTCGAAAAGGAGTCGCAGACCGCCGGCCTCAAAAACGCGCTCTCGGAATTCGTGCGCCTCATCTGGGATTCCGGCCTGCGTCTCAGCCATTCGGTCCGCACCGTCGCCGAATGCGCCGAAGTCCACGATCAGAATGTCGAGTTGAGCATCAGCCTGCTAGACCGCCGGCTCCTGGATGGCTCGCACGAAATCTTCGCCAAGCTGGAAGACAAATTTCCCGCGTTCCTGGAACGCCAGGCACGCACCCTGACCCGTCATCTGTGCCAGCTCACCCGCACGCGCCACGCGAAATACCAGCGCACCTTTTATCATCTGGAGCCTGACATCAAGGAAACGCCGGGCGGGCTGCGCGACCTGCACTTGATCGCCTGGCTGGGGAAGCTCAAGAACTCCGTCGCCGTCCCGGACGACCGCCTGGCCGCGCCAGCGCGCTTCCTCCAATCTCTGCGCTGCTTTCTGCACTACCAAGCCGGCCGCGATCAGAACCTGCTGAGTTTCGAAGCGCAGCACGACCTCACCCAGCAGGCCTTCCTGAACACGCGAGGGCCGGCCGCCTTCATGCGCGAGTATTTCCGAAATGCACGCGTCATTTACAACGAAGCGCGCCGCGCCCTCGACCTGAGCGAGAAACGCGAAAGCTCGCTCCTCAGCAATTTCCGCGATTGGCGCTCCCGGCTGTCCAACGCGGACTTCACGGTCTCCAACGAACGCCTGTTTCTGCGCAATCCCGCACAGCTCGAGAGCGACCCCGCACTCTTCTTGCGCCTGTTCGAATTCGTAGCGCGCCACGGCATCCCACTGGCCGCCGAGACCGAGCGGCGTCTCGAAACCGCGCGCGAAGCATTCGCCCGGTTCTGCGCGGCCGGCAAACCGCTGTGGCCGGCGCTTCGAAAGCTCCTGTCGCTCGCGTACTCAGCGCTGGCCCTGCGAGCCATGCACGATACCAGCCTGCTGCAAGTTCTGTTTCCCGAATGGAACACCATCACTTGCCTGGTGATTCCCGACTACTATCATCGCTACACGGTCGACGAGCACACCCTGGTGGCGATCGAGAAACTCGGCGAGCTGGCCGGCGCCGCCGAACCGTCCAAGAAGCGCCTGGCCGAAGTGCTATCGGAAATCGCCGACCCGGCGCCGCTGCGTTTCGCGCTCCTGTTTCACGACGCGGGCAAAGGCGACAACGACGGCGACCACTCGCGCCGCTCGGTGGAGCTGGCCCGCACTGCCATGCAGCGCATCCAGATGCCGGCCGATGACCAGCAGGCCGTCGAGTTCCTGATCGAGCACCACCTGGATCTGTCCACCGTGATGAACTCGCGCGACCTGCACGATCCCGCCACCGCGCGCATGCTGGCCGACCGCATCGGCACCCTCGAACGCCTCAAGCTCCTGGTGGTCCTGACCTACGCCGATATCTCCGCCGTCAATCCCGCCGCCATGACTCCCTGGCGACTGGAGCAGCTCTGGCAGGCCTATCTGGTCGCGCATCAGGAGTTGGTTCGCGAACTCGAAACCGCACGCATCCAGGACGTCCCGGCCGATGTTCCGGATCCTTCGGGCTTCATCCGCGGCTTCCCGGTGCGCTATCTCCGCACGCACACGCCGGCCGAGATCCAGACGCACATCGAGCTATATAAGTTCAGCCGCCCCACCGGAGTCGCGGTGCAGTTGGATCGCTGGGGCGGGGTCTATCGCGCCACTGTCGTTGCGCGCGACACGCCGGGATTGTTCGCATCGTTGGCCGGGGCCATTTCCAGTTTCGGCATGGACATCGTCAAGGCCGAAGCATTCGCCAACACCAAGGGCCAGATCCTGGACACTTTCGTTTTCGCCGATCCGAGACGCACGCTGGAGCTCAATGCGCCGGAGAACGAACGGCTTCAATCCACGCTGGAACAGGTTGCGCTCGGCAAGCTGGACGCTAGCAAGCTGCTGGATGGACGGCCCGCGCCTTCCCACCAGAAGCTGCGCGCCGTGCGGCCCAGCGTGCATTTCGATTCCGAGGCCTGCGCGACAGCAACCTTGGTCGAAATCGTCGCCGAAGACCGGCCGCGCTTGCTCTATGACCTGGCCTCGGCCTTTTCGTCGGCGGGCTGCAACATCGACGTGGTACTTATCGACACCGAGGGCCGGCGCGCCATCGACGTATTCTATGTGGCCTGCGATGGCGCCAAGCTGAGGCCGGAAATCCGGAACGTTCTGGAGAAAAAACTTCTCACTGTCTGTTAACTGCCTCCTGGCAACCTCCTGCCCGGCCGCCACGTATTACAAGTGGAGAGCGTGCAGCTCTTCGTGCTTCGAAAGGAGCCAGGAGGAGTCGATGAAATTTTTGAAATTTGGGATTGTGTTTGGTACCTTCGCGCTCGGCTTGATATTCGCGGCTGGCCACCAGATGGTCATTTCCAGTCCGACTTGGGTGAATGGAAAAGAACTGAAACCTGGCGATTACAAGCTCCAGGTGCAGGCGAATAGCGTCACCATCCAGGGTCAGGAAACTAGCATTCAGGTCCCGGCGGAGATACAAACCAGTGCGGCCAAACATCCCTACACCTCATTCCGCAGCGAAGACATCAACGGGAAGCAGCAGCTTGAGGAAGTGGATCTGGGCGGTACCAAGACCACCATCCTCTTTAAATCGGGATCGAGCGGCAGCGCGGGCGGCGAGTAACAGCCGGTCTTCAGCCGCCGGCCTATTCGTCAACTCCCAACGGCCAAGTATAGCGTCTGCGTGCCCGGAGTTCCGTTTACCGAGAAGGTCAGCGGCGCTTGATCGTTGGGCGCAATGTTCGGTACCACGACGTTGATCTGATACAGCCCCACGAATCCGGGCGTCAGACCCGAGTAAGCAATCTGAGCGGGTGCTCCAGCAATCGAAATGGTAAACGAAGCGTTGATGTTATTCTGCGCCGAATCAATCACCCCGGCCGGCGTGCCGTCGCTCAGCGCTCCGAAGCCCACGCCGTACAGAAGGATCGTATCTCCGGGAACGGCTCGCTTGGACGCTACACCGCTGATGGTTCCGGGCGGCAAGACGTAAAACTGAGTGGGGAACAGCGCCACGACGTATTGCGTGCCCTTAATATCGAACGGCGGCGACGCCAATAAGCCGGGCTGGGTGGAATTGACGTTTACGTTGAACGGATCGCCTGATCCGCCCGCGGTAGTAACAACCACCTGCTGTTGGCCCGTTTCGATATTCGAGGGCACTTGGGCGTTCACTTGCCCAGGGCTCACATAATCCACGAATGCCAATTTGCCCCCCACCGTAACGGTGGTGCCAGCCAGCGCGGTGGGCGCGTTGCTGCCCTGGAAATCCGACCCGGCCCATTCATACCCGGGCGTCGATGTTCCGACATTCAGTCCATAGATCTCGATCCAAGTTGCCGGGGCGATGGAGGCGGAACCGCCATAGGAGCCGGCCGTGATCGCCGTCTGCACCTGAGGAAGCGGGTTGAAAGTCCCATTTACCACTCCTGTGATAGTCGCTCCCGGTGTCTGCCCCACAGATCCGACGGCGCACGACGGCGGGTTACCGGTGCAGCTGGCTTGGCCCGGAATGAAAAGTATCTGGCCGGTTAAATAATAAAACGTAACCGAAGTCCCGTTACTCTCATTGAACGTCCAAAGTACGCTTCCGCTGGTCCAAGAAGGCGAGAACAGATCGCTTCCTGGAGCGGTGGTGGCAATCACAGGCGCCGGCCCGTTGCCTGGATACGTACGCGCCAGGTTCCAGGTGCCCCCGGGCCCGAGTCCCGTAAACGGCCCCGACAATGTGCAGTTCGTGTTCGATCCATCGAAGGAACAGTCGTTCCAGATGAGGTGGGATTGGCCGTTGCCGTTAGCGTCGGGCCCAATGCCGGTTAGTGTTATGGTTTGGGCACTCGGCCCCAGCGTTATCTGTCCCCTTTGCCCCAGCGCCTGTTGACAGGCTCCTAAGAGTAAGCACAAAAGTACTGCGTTGATTGTACGATTCATGATTAATTCACTCCGCGATGCAGGAAACTGCTTGGCATGGTAACACTGAACGCGGCTCGCGCAGCGCCGGCTCCCCAAATATTTTTGGTCCGGTTCTCCAAAACTTCTTCGCCCACTACCGGCCCACCAAAAATCTTCGTCGCTCAACCCCTGCGCCACGGCCGCGCAGGGATGATCCGGAAGTTAGCACCTGCCATCAGGCTGATGCGGCTCTCTGCTTGGCCGGCGCCAGCGCGATTAACGCTACGCCGATGACGATAAGGGCCGCCACACCCGCCAGTTCTCCCCGTGAAACCATGTTCCGCCACGCCTGAGTGCCCATAACAGCGGCATGCGCCAAGCTCGACCACGCGGTAAACGCGATCAGGCTATGGCTGGCCCATGGGTCGCGGATCGCCAACAGCAGGAAAACGCCCAGCGTGACATAAAGGCTGAACATCATCGACAATGCAGGGTCTTGCCGCGCGAACAACACCAACGGATAAGCCAAGGCCAAAAAGAGCAATCCAACCACCGCCAGCGCTATCTTTAGAGCCACTTCTCGATACATTGATGCCCTCTCGCGTACTGTGCAACGCGATCATACCCGGTTTTGTTTCGCAACCAGAACCAGATTACCCGCCCGCGGACCGGTAGCGATCGTTGCGCACGCGGGTTTTTTGGTTCACAGATTTGGACGGCCGGAACGATCCCTATCGATATGGCTGCACTTGCAGGCTGAAAAGGGCGCTCTTCGGCCATTGCGCATCGCCAATCGTGATTTTCGCTCGGCTCGCATCCGCGATGCCCATCGTCCTCAGGGGAATGCGCAGGTCGAGGAAGTGGTCTCCGGCCTGAACCAACGGATTGGGATGCAGGTCCGCGAAGACTTGGAAGATCATCTGGTCGGCGCGCTCGATCATAAGCCAATACGACACGTAGGGCCGATGACTGTTAGCGCGGCCGCTTTTATCGAACGTCGCCTGGTCTCCGATGTTCGCCGTGGCGTGCACCACGAACTCGCCAACGCCGGAAACGCCGGCTTTCATCACCGGCCATCCCATGGGTGGCTTCTCCGCCTGGCTGCCGGGCGCAAGCATCGGCTCAGACGACTCGATCCGAATGTACAAGAACGACTCATCGTACGTTGCCCGAACTTGCCACCCCCGCTTGGCCGCCTCCGCCGCATTGAATGCCGGTGCGACGTTCTGCCACGGAGCCCCAGCGCGCTCGAAGGCTCCAGCGGGAGGCGGAAGCGCGGCATAAACCGAGTCCGGGTGGTACGGCTGTTCGCTCCAGGCCTGGTCCTTGATCTTCCAAAGCCCGTCCTGCTTGACCAAACGCATGCTCAGGAATTGCTTTTCGCCGATTTGTCCCAGCAGTACGGCGTCGTCTCCCTGTACGAAAACCTTGGACGAAGTGTAATGCGCATTCGGCTGCGCGCGCAGTAAAGGCCGCATTTTCTCCGCGTTCGCCATCCCTTCGCTGGACCATAGCCCGACAAAGGTGTCCGCGTTGCCGGTTTGCACGGCCTTCTCCATCTGCTTGTAAACGGCAAGAACTTGGTCCTCAGCGCGTTGCGCCCGGCACGCGATCGTGCAGATCAACAAACACACCAGAGTCCGCATCTTCCGATAATATCGGCGGGATGAGTGGCCTGCTTTATCCCAGCCGGGGCCTGCCAGCCCGTTCGCGCCGGGCGTCGTTTGTTGTACGATGGCGGAATGCTGAAGGGCATTCTGATTCCTCTCGCAGCGCTTGGTGTTGTGTTCGCGTTCTGCGCAATGGCCGAGAACCCTACGGTCACAGGCCCGATCCTTGCGACTGCTCCGGTGGGCGATCCGTCGCACCAATATCCGTTTTTTGCGGCTCTCGAAGATCTGAAGGGACGCGGCTACGTCGAACAGGAATTTTTCGTTTCCGGTACGGCGGCACGCTACAACACCCCGGACGGCGCGACCGGCTCGGTTATCGACGCCGATCACAAATACAAAACTCGCGTCGTGGTGCGGAGGCCGGCCAGCGCCGCGAAGTTCAACGGCACGGTGGTCGTCGAATGGAACAATGTCACTGCCGGCCACGATCTCGACATCGATTGGTACCAGGCGCACGATTATTTCATCCGCTCAGGCATCGCCTACATCGGCGTCACGCCCCAGCGCATCGGCGTAGAAGCGCTGAAGGTCTGGAACCAGGATCGTTATGGATCCCTGGACGTCACCGCTGACGGAACCATCACCAACGATGCGCTCTCCTACGACATTTTCACCGACGTCGCGCGCGCCGTGCGGAAACCAGGCTCCGTCGATTTGCTGGGCGGATTGAAGCCGCAGCGGATCTTCGCGACCGGACATTCGCAATCGGCCGGACGCCTCGCCATTTACGTGAACTCCGTGCATCCCTTGGCGCCGGTGTTTGACGCCGTGGTGGTGCACGGCGGCGGCGGCAAGATTCGCACGGACTTGAACATTAAAGTCTGGAAGCTGCTTTCGGAAACGGACGTCATTAACAATCAGGCCGCCAACCGGCAGCCCGATACGAATAACTTCCGGTCATGGGAGGTCGCCGGTGACTCGCACGTCGATACACAGTTTACGGCGAGTTCCGGCGCGCTGGGACGGCGTGACGGCAATCCGGTCGCGCCAGGCTTTACGCCGGGACTTGGCGGGCGCGGCAGAAATGCCAACGCGGCGCCGGCTCCCGTTGCGCGAGGCGGAAATCCCTGCGAGCAGCCGCCCTACAGCCACGTTCCGTTCTATCAGGTAATGGATGCAGCCTTCGATCACCTGCAAGCTTGGGTGAAAGACGGTACGCTGCCGCCGCCGGCGCCGCCGATCGAGGTGACCTCAGTTGGTCCACCGGCGGTCATCGCCCGCGACAAGAACGGCAATTCCCTGGCCGGTGGCATCCGCCTGGCTGAGATCGCGGTCCCGACCGGCGTGAATACCGGACAAAATTCCGGTGCAGGCTTTTGCCGCCTGTATGGTACGCACCAGGACTTCGATGCCGCGACTGTGAACAACCTTTACCCGAACCACGCCGCTTACGTCACCGCGGTCAAGGACGTTACCGAAAAGAATTTCAAAGCCGGCTATATTTTGCGTCCCGAAGCGGACGCAACCATCGCGGCCGCGGAGCGTTCGAACATTGGACAGCACTGATGCTATTGCGGCTCTGCCGGTAGCACGATGCCTTTCGCGTATAGGCCTAGGGAGGAAAACGGATCGGAACGTAAGCGCGAGGGCCGCGCTTGGCTACTGGCGGCTCTCCTGCTCGCCGTCGTATTCCTGATCTGCAATCTACAGATCGTGGATGGCAGCGGAGCTCCCATTTGGGACGCCGAGGAA
This sequence comes from Terriglobia bacterium, assembly GCA_963768095.1. Classification (GTDB taxonomy): domain Bacteria; phylum Acidobacteriota; class Terriglobia; order Bryobacterales; family Bryobacteraceae; genus Palsa-89. The sequence continues at coordinate 1,731,798 of CAVYGT010000002.1, forward strand.
CTCTTTGCGCCCGCTTTCACGCTGATTGCCGACCACGCTCGAGCAGGTCGCATCGTTCTGTGGAATCCATGGGTCAGCGGGGGCGCCCCTGAATATGCCGAGCCCGAGTTCGGGGGCACCTCGCCGATCGCGATACTGGTTGGCGCGATCGCGGGCGGCACGGAGTCGGGGTTTCGTGCGTACTGGCTTTTGATCTGGTTCCTGGGACCTCTCGGCCTCCTGGTGCTCGCTCGTCACTTGCGAGCGCCACCCTGGGCAGGTTTCGCCGTCTCCCTGGGCTTTGCTTTTTGTGGCTTTTATACCGGTCAAGCCGAACACACCAGTTGGCTCTACTCGATCTCATTCTTGCCCTGGATTCTTTGGCGGTTGGACGTGGCCCTGGAAGCCCGCGCACTGAGACCTGCCCTTGAAGCGGGCGGTCTCTGGGGATTGTCGGCCGTCGGAGGCTACCCAGGGCTCACGATCCTGAGCGGCGGTTTCTTATTCCTATGGATGCTGGGGCGATGTTGGTTTGCCCCCGCAGGCCACCCGGTCTCGCCAGCATTGTCCTCCGCTGGCGGCCCGCGGCCGCGGTTATCGTTTGGACTTGTCGCCGTGGCCCTCGTGCTATGTGCGGGACTGCCGATTCTTGCGCCTAGCTACCTGGCCTTTTTTTCGGAAGGAGGCACCGGATACAGCGATCGTGGCATCGCCAACACCGCAGTGCGGGGGATCGGAGTCCGGCCTCGAGATAAAGCGATTGGAGAGGGGGTGCTCCAGGCCGGCGCCCTCAGCACCTTTGCCAGCCCCTATCTGACCACGCTTAAATTTGGTGATGACAATTCCAAACTTTGGCCCCGTACGGATATTTCGCTAACAAATATTTATCTGGGCGCTTCGATATCCATCCTGGGACTGCTGGCGATCATCAACCAGCCCCGATCCTTGTGGAGGTGGTGGCTGCTCGCGCTTGGCTCGTTCTTCCTAGCCTGCGCACTGGGGAATCAACTACCCGTCCGTGGCTGGTTGTATGACTACGTCCCACCCACGCGCTATTTCCGAAATCCGGCCATGTTTCGCATCTATGCGATGTTCTGTTTTGCGCTACTTGCGCTGCTGGCTGGAAAGGATCTCCGGGTTGCAATCCAGGACGCTGGAGCTCGCAGCTGGAGGCGTTTTCTATTCGCGGCGGCCATCGTCGCTGCCGGCGCCATGACCTCGTACTATGCCGTGATTCACGCAGTCCACACCAGGAATATTGAGAATCGGCTTTCTGTAGCGAACACAGCTCTGGCATGCGTCTGGCTCGGATCCGTCGGGCTGGCCGCGCTGTTAGTATTTCGGCCCGGATCTAGAAAGCGATTACCAGTGTTGCTGGGGATCCTGGCGATCTTCGACGCTGGCCTCACAATCCACCTGGCCAGCCCAACGGTGTATTCCACGACTCAGAATCGGCAGGTTTGGACTAGGGTCGACCAGAGTCATAGTTCAAATCTGGACCTCAGTGCGAATGGACTAAAACGGGACGCGCGCCCTCCGGCCTGGATCGTTGGAACCTGCCCGCCCTGGTGGAGCGTTTGCACTGATCCTGCTTCGAATGGGATCTCAAACCACAATGAGAACGTTCCCATGAAGGTGGCCACATTATTCAATTACGCCACGTTGACCAACCGCTTTCACATGGACTTCGAACGGCATCCGGTGCTGGTCGATATGGCCACCGGCGCCGAGCGCATTTGGTTTTCAACCGGCGTGGCCATCGTCAGCCCGACGGATCCTTTCTATGCCGCATTCGTGCAGCGCAGCGAAGCGCTCGGCGCTCCAGTGTTGGTCGTGCATCCCCGGCTCGAGATGGCCAGGACTCGCGAGCGGGCACGTGCGACCGCAGCCGACCGCGCAGGTGTGGACGCAATCTCAAAATTGCCGGCTGCACAGCGCGTGGCCACAAGGATAATCCGCTATACCCCCAATACCTTGGATCTGGAGGTATCTTGCCCGCAGGCCGGTTGGCTGCTAGTGACGGATCGATGGTCCCAAGGATGGCGGGCGGAAGTGAATGGACAGCCCACTGAAATGTTCGGGGGAGATTTCATTTTTCGCGCGGTTCGCGTGCCTGCAGGTGAGAATAGGATTCAGTTCGATTATCGTCCCGCAGGGTGGCCAATCCTGCTGCTCATAAGTTGGGGTACACTCGCTCTGATTTTTGTGCTACCGCACGTTGTGCCGGCGCGCGCTATTGCACAATCTTGGCCACTCCGCCGTTCCCAACAAACGCGCTAAAGACGCCCGCGTCGAGTCCCGGCGAGCCAGCCACGGTGAAAGTGCTGGAAGCCACTCCGGCGATCTGCAGGCTGACTCCCGGCTGTCCGGGCAGTCCATAGCCTTTGGGGGCAAGCAGGTTCAGAATCACGGAGGGAATGGTGAACGTTCCGGCCGATCCGTCGGCAGTGCAAGTGAACTCGACGTAAGCGTTCTCGCCCCCACCTAGAGGGACCCCGTTGAAACCGATAAGGCTCACTATGGGGTATGCCGAGCCGCCGTTCCACGTCAACGTCAGATCCTGCGACAAATTGACGCTGGACGGGAGGTTCGTCCCCTGGACGTAAGGGGGAAGTGTAAGGCTCCAGTTGAATGCACCCACGCCCGCCCCACCGGAGCCGTTGGAAGCGGTGAAGGTCCCGGGCACAATGAAGACCGAGGGTTCGATGGCGAGCGTGCCCGAATAATTGCCCGTGGAAGTCGCGGGCATCACCTTCGTTCCCTGCGGTCCCGTCAGGGTCAGGTTCGGACCGCCGTTCAGAAAGGTTTTGCTCACCGGATCGGTCAGCACCAAAACACTCCCGCTGACCTCGTAAGCGAGGCAGCTGCCAACGGAGGGCCCGAGAAAGCCTCCGAAGGAGGCCAGAAGGCTGGAGAGAGGGAAATCCGCATAGCCCGCGACCAGTACGTCATCCAGGCCTGCAAAGCGGCTGAGCGAAACGTTTCCAATGCTGAAGTGACCTGCGTTCACGGCCGTTTGCAGGTTCGCCGCTGTCAAGTCGTCATAGCTATCGTCGCAAGTGGTTTGTCCTGGCGCCGCAACCGAGATGGTGGTGACGTTGCCCGTTACTCCCTTGACCAGCACAGCTAGCGATGTTTTGCAGCCGGTCACGCCGCTGGGAACGACGAAGTCGATCTGATCCTCAGCGGAAAAAGCCGCTCGTCCACCGTAAGTGACCACGGCCGGCTGATCTCCGACGAAAACCTGCACTCCTGTGCCCAAGTCGACCTGCGTCGGGGGATTCGTCTCGTCGCCACTGACTGCGCCTAGTCCGGTGCCCCACAGAACCAAAGTATCGCCGGGATGCGCCGCATTGATCATCGTAATCGCGTTGTAGTTCGCATCGGTGACCACGGCGGGGCCGGAGCCGCCCTGATTCAGCGTGAACGTGCCGAAGTTCGCGCTCTGCACCTGAATCGCCGCCGACACCTGGCTGCCCTGGTAAGAAACCGTGATCGTCCCCGTCCCCACCGGCGTGGCGGATGGGAGAATTCCCGCCACCTGTACGTTGTAGGCGTAATACATGATGCAGCTCGCCGTCACGCCGCCCACCGTCACCTGCACCGTGGTTCCTCCCAGGCCCTGCGTGGTGGGTAATGGGTAGCTAGTCGCCTGCACCAGCGTGGCGGGGCCGAGCCCGCTCCCCTTGATGGTGAAGAAGGCGCCTTGCGCGACTCCGGAATTGGGCAAGCCCGGAGGAAGCCAGGCCGCGGCATTGACCACCTGCGTGATGGTTGGGGCGGCGGCCAGAGTGGCCGCGCAACCGAAAGCGAACAGCGTTAAGCGGAGCACGTTCCTCCTCGCAAAGCGTTTCCCCGCCGCCGGCAGCCGCGAAAAACGGAATGCCTTATCGTTACGCTCGACCGCCAGAATACCCCATCGGCCGGATCGCCTGCAATCGAAATTTCCCTTAGTCAAGAGTGGTTGGCGCGATGGCACGCGATACCGCCCAGGCCTTGCGCTGAAAATTGTACCTCTGACGTAGCGTTGGACGTCGAGAGAAGGTGACGCTTTGAACTAGAGGCGCCAGTCGCTGGAGCCAGCGAGCCAAATAGCGGCTATCCTAAAGTCAACCTATCTTGCGAGTGTATCCGATGAAGAATAATCTTCGAGCGAAATCATTATTAGTGCGTTTTTTGTGCTGCTGGGCGCTCACGCTTGGCATGACCTCTACCCTGGTGGCCCAGAACGTCAGGAACGTACCGCGGGCCCGGGTTCTCATTACGCGGCCGGTCGATTCCAACCGGCTATTCACGCTGGCCGGGAACACACGCTCTGAAGCGAACGCGCAGAACGATCGTGGGAAGGTGCCGGATACGTTTGCGATGGATCACATGCTTCTGCTATTGCAGCGCAGTCCGGAGCGGGAACAGGCATTGAAGAATTTTATCGATCAACAAAACGCTTCAGCCTCTCCCAATTTCCACCAATGGCTGAGCGCGGTTGAATTCGGCCAAGTGTACGGACCTGCCCAGCAGGATATCGAGACCGTCTCGGGCTGGCTGCGCTCCAGCGGCTTCACCGTGAACACGGTATATCCGAGCGGCATGTCGATTGATTTTTCCGGAACGGCCGGCCAGGTGTTGGCGGCATTCCATACCGAAATTCACCGGCTCTCGGTAAGCGGGAAAGATCACATTGCGAACATGAGCGATCCTCAGATTCCGGAAGCGCTTGCGACGGCGGTGGCGGGGATCGTGTCATTGCACGATTTCCGGCCACGCCCGTTGAGGAAACCTCGCACCCAATACACGGGCGTGACAGACGGCATTCCGGTTCAGCTGCTGGTGCCCGCCGATCTGGCCACAATTTACGATTTGAATCCGGCCTTTTCGGCGGGATACACCGGTAAAGGACAGACCATCGCCCTGCTCGAAGATAGCGATCTTTACAGCACCACGGACTACACCACCTTCCGCCGCGTCTTCGGGTTATCCAGTTACACTTCCGGATCGTTCAGCACAATCCAACCCGCGCCACCGAGCGGAAATTCCAATTGTTCGGATCCCGGAGCTACACAAGACGATGACGAAGCGACCTTCGACGCCGAATGGTCCAGTGCCGCCGCCCCGGACGCAACCATCGAGTTAGCTGCCTGCTCGGATACGACTACGACGTTTGGAGGGCTGATCGCGGCGCAGAATTTGGTCAATGCCAGCAGTCCGCCTCAGATCATCAGCGTGAGCTACGGCGAATGCGAAGCCGCGAACGGAGCAACCGCGAATGCAGCTTACAATTCTCTCTACCAGCAGGCGGTGGCGGAAGGCGTGTCGGTGTTTGTAGCCGCGGGAGACGAAGGCGCGGCAGGTTGCGATGCGGGATACAACGCCGCAACCCATGGCATCGGCGTCAGCGCATTTGCTTCCACGCCCTATAACGTGGCCGTCGGAGGAACCGATTTCGCGGACGTTTCTCAGGGTACAACCAATGTGTATTGGAGTTCGTCCAACAGCTCGACCTACGGATCGGCCCTTTCCTACATTCCGGAGATCCCGTGGAATCTCTCGTGTGCGGGTTCGATCGTGGCGGTTTATTTGGGCTATTCCGTCGGTTACGGCCCCAACGGGTTTTGTGGAAGCAGCCTGGCGCAACAAGCGGGGCTATTTGCAGTGGTCGCAGGCAGCGGCGGACCCAGCGCCTGCGCAAGCGGCGCTCCGGCGGAAAATCTGGTGGTAAGCGGCAGTTGCCAGGGATACCCCAAACCCTCCTGGCAAAAGGGCGTGGCCGGGATCCCGAGCGACGGCGTCCGGGATCTTCCCGACCTATCGTTTTTCGCCAGCAACGGACTCTGGGGCCACTGGTACGTGACCTGTTTCTCCGATCCGTCGAATTTTGGGGCGCCCTGCGCCGGCCCGCCGGTCAACTGGGCCGGTGCGGGCGGAACTTCGTTTGCCGCCCCATTGTTGGCCGGGATCCAGGCACTGGTAAACCAGAAGATGGGGGGCGCCCAGGGTAACCCGAATCCGGTTTACTACAAACTCGCCGCCAGTTCCATTGCCTCGTCGGTGTTCCACAGCATCACCACCGGCGACATCGCGGTCAACTGCTCGGGCGACACGAACTGCTTCGGAACTGGGTTCGTGGGAAGAGGCCGCGCGACGCCGGTTACCGAGTTCAACGGAAATGGTGCGCTATCGACCACCAGCCAAACGTATACGCCGGCCTTTGCCGCCGGCAGCGGCTGGAACTTCGCCACCGGCCTCGGTAGTGTGGATGCTTACAACCTGATCTTGAATTGGAGCAAGGGCCAGTAACGATGACGCCCATGTACAGAACCATCTTCATCCTTAGCAGCGCCCTTCTGATGGCGTCGGCGCCGGTCCGGGCTCAGAATTTCGATACCAGCGGGACCGCGAGCCTCAGCGGACAGTATCTGTTCCGGTACGTCAATTTCTTCAACGATGCGCAAGGCAACCTGACAGAGTCCTGCGCCCTGACCGGCGTAATCACCTTCGACGGGCAAGGAAAATACACAACCTCAAATTCGCAACTGTTCGATTCCCTCGGTTCGGGCGGCGCAGGCTTTTGTTCGTCCCTGGGCGGAGGAACGTACGGAGTGCAATCCAACGGCATCGCCCAACTGGACAATCCTCTCTATGCGGCCACTCTATTTGGCACCTTCAGCAGCCCCGTGATCATAGCATCCTCAACAGAAGACGACTATTTCGATCTCTTTATCGCGGTTCAGGCGCCGCTGACTTCTTTTTCAAACAGCAACCTCTCGGGCGCCTTTACGGTAGGCACCCTGGACTTCCTGAATGCTTCGGCTTCGTTGGCGCGGCAGGGTTCCTTCACTTTGAACGCCGACGGTAAGGGCAATATCGCGGCATTCGCCGTGACAGGCTCGGCCGCGAATTTGAGCTCCGGCAACAGCCTAACGCAGCAGGTTTCGGCCTCCACCTATGCACTCTCCGGCACAGCCGGAGGAACCTTGACTTTTCCCGGTAACTCGGGCGACCAAACGCAGATCGTCAGCGGCGCCAAGGTTCTGTTTGTGTCGGCCGATGGTAACTGGTTCGTGGGAGGCTCGGCCGCCGGATCGGACATGCTGTTCGGGTTTCGCGCGCCCTCCGGGACGAGTTCGAATGCGCTCTTGACCGGGACCTATTATGCGGCGGGGATGGAAGACTATTTGGGCGGCTCGCCGAATTTTCTGGATGCCTTCTATGGTTCTTTCAACACCAACGGAAATGGAACCCTCATCTGGCATGAACGGTTTGACGACGTTGTCGATGTACAAACCTACGACAACACGTTCGCCGTGCCCGTGACCATCGGCTCAAACGGCTCATATTACGACGGCAGCTTTTACAATTATTTCGCCGGCGCCAATGGGCAAGCGCTCATGCTGGTCGGATCCAACCAGCAGTTCTCGCTCATCATCGGTATTCACGCTCCATCGTTTACGTCGTCTTCTACCGTGTGGCTTGATCCGATCGGGATTCTTAACGCGGCCAATTACACGCCCATCACCAACGCCTACGCTCCGGGTGAGCTGGTAAACCTGTATGGGAACTTCGGCGTTTCGTCACAAGTTGACCAGCAACTCCCGATTCCCACCACACTCGGCAACGTGGAAGTGTTTGTCAATGGGAAGGCAGCTCCGATCTATTCGGTGAGCCAGAATCAGATCACGGCTCTGATTCCTTACGAGGTTTCGGGCGATTTGTTCGCTACGTTCCAGGTGGAGGTAAACGGGTCGAGGTCCAACGCCGTAACTGTGTACGTCGACAATACGGCGCCGGGGATTTACACGCTTTCGGAGAACGGCATTGGGGCGGGAGCGATCCTGCACTCCAATTTTTCGGAGGTAACGGACAGCAGCCCAGCGGTGCCGGGCGAGACGGTTCTCCTGTTCATGAATGGCCTTGGAACCGTAACGCCGTCGGTGGGCGATGGCGAGGCCGGCCCTACTAGTCCGTTGAGCAACAGCGACGAAGCTGCGGGAATCATCGTGGTTCTTGACGACGGAGTGAATTCCCCTGCCCAGGCCAACGTCATGTTTGCCGGCTTGGCGCCCGGATTTCCCGGGCTATATCAGGTCAATTTCACTTTGCCGGAGAGCGGTTTGGCAAACGGCGATGTATCGGTTGCTTTTATCACCAACGAGGCGCTTAATGAGATGTCGACCATCAGCCTGTCGGGATTCCCGAAGACGGCCGCGGTCATTTCCGGCCGCCGCACCTCCAGGCCGCTGAGCCGCTTGGTTGTATCTGGAGCCACACGCGGCCGGCACGTCAAGAATTTCCGCCGGGCCTTGCCGGAGAGGTCGGAGAGGTCCACGAATAGCTTCTAGAGTCCCGCCGTGGGGCATTCACGCCCTGCCCAAAACACCTTCCTCCGCGCGCACAGTGTTTTGCGAAAAGTTTATCGTTTACGCCGCGGCGCTCGGTGTGTTATTCTAACGGTAGCTTGCATGAACCGCATCCATCCAGTGGTTCTTTGTCCAATCCCCCAAAACGGAGCTAACAGAACCCAAGAATGAGCTTTACTGTCTTCCTCGGAAACTTACCTGTGTGGGTCACCAAAGACGATATCAAGTCCTGGCTGACCGCAGAGAATCTGGCCTTTGACGACGTGAAGGTGATTCGCAACCCCGAAACACAGGAGTCCAAGGGTTTCGCCTTCATCGATACGCCTAACGCCGAAGAAATGAACCTGATCATCCGCCGCTTCGATCGCGCGCCTCTCGAAGACCGGCTGCTGAGAGCCAATCAAGCCCAACCGCCCAAGTCCAAGGGCCAGGGTCCCGCGTCGGCCAGTCCGGCGAATCGAACCGGTCCCGGGCCAAGGCGGGAACGCGGAGGCAAGAAGCACCGGAAACCGAACAGTCCCAACGGTCCGCAAGGCCCGCACAGCGCTTTCGCAGAAGAGCTGGCTAAAGCACTTTAGGTTTTCTGGTCCGGCCCTCCCGCCTGGCATTAATCCCGATTTTCTTTCTCGCCCGCAGCAATCCTTTTTTCAGTGCTATACTCAATGCACCCTGTAACATTGGGTAGCGTTTTGTTTTTTTAATCGAGAATCCGCTCGTATGGGGGTGGCTTCGTGAGTTTGCTTATACTTCGTGCCTTCTTCGTTCTGGTACTGGCCGCGGCCGGCTGGTTCCTGCGCCCGTTCGATCTGCCCAGTCAGTACGCCTCGGCGGTCGGACTCGTCATCGGCGTGGCGATCGTACTCTTCGAAGTTCAGGTTCGCAAAACCACACTCAAGCGATTGTTCGGAGCGGCTTTCGGTTCCCTGCTCGGAATCGTCGGCGCTTATCTGATCTCGCTGATTCTGGCCCGCGCGTTCCCCACCAACTCCACCACGCTTTCGTTCCTCCAGGTCATGCTCCTGTTGTGGATGGCTTACGTCGGGCTGGTAGTAGGCGCCAGCAAGGGCGAAATGCTGAACTTGGGCGCGCTGGGCGGCCTGTTCGGCGGCGAGCAGAACGCCGGCCAATCCTTCAAGATCCTCGACACCAGCGTGATCATTGACGGCCGCATTGCCGACATCGTCGAAACTGGTTTTCTGGACGGAGCTTTGGTCATCCCGCAGTTCGTGCTGCGCGAGCTGCAATTGGTGGCTGACTCGGCCGACTCGCTCAAACGCAACCGCGGACGCCGTGGGCTGGACGTCCTCCAGCGCATCCAAAAAATGAGCCAGATCAACGTTCAGATCCTGGAAGACGATTTTCCCAACGTCCGCGAAGTGGACATGAAGCTGATTGAGTTGGCCAAGGCGTATGGCTGCAAGATCGTCACCAACGATTTCAATCTGAACAAAGTCGCGCAATTACACGGCGTAGACGTGCTCAACATCAACGAGCTGGCCAACGCTCTGAAACCCATCGTACTCCCCGGTGAAACCATGCGCGTCTTCATTCTCAAGGAAGGCAAGGAGTACAACCAGGGCGTGGCTTATCTGGACGACGGCACCATGGTGGTTGTGGATAACGCCAAGAAAATGATCTCGCGCACCATCGACATCACCGTCACCAGCGTGCTGCAAACCACCGCCGGTAAAATGATTTTTGGCCGCTTTGACGAACGCGTGCACGGAGTTCACGACAAGAGCCAGGCACCCGAGCGCTCGCATGGAACTCCGCGCGAGCAGCCCGCCGCGGGCACCCAAACTGCGGAAGCTCGCGGCTCAGGCGTCACCGCCGCCGGATAGCAGGCTGACATGAAAGTTTCCGTCATTCTCCCAGCCGCGGGGCTGGGGACTCGAATGGGGCGAGCCGCCCCCGAAAAGGCCGGCACCAGCCGCAAGCAGTTCATGCTGCTGGAAGGCTCACCGATATTGCTGCACACCATTCGGAAATTCGTAGACACGCCGGAAGTGGTCGAAATCGTCGTGGCGCTGCGCGCCGAAGATATGGGCTGGGTGCGCGACCTGCTGGCCGCCGAGCGATTCTCGAAGCCCGTGCGCCTGGTGGAGGGTGGCGAGAGCCGGCAGGAATCGGTCGAAAACGCACTGGCCACGCTGGGGCCCGGAACCGAGCTGGTCGCGGTTCACGATGCCGTGCGCCCGTTCATCGAGCAGCCGGTGCTCGAAAAGGTTTTCGCCGAAGCCGCAGAGACCGGCGCCGCCATCGTCGGAATCGTCCCGGTCGACACGGTGAAGCAAGTCCATCGCAATAAGATTCGGCAGACCATCCCGAGAGAGCGCCTGGTTCTGGCTCAGACTCCGCAAGTCTTTCGCTACGATCTGCTGAAAGAGGCCTTCGCCAAGGCGCGCGAGGACAGCTTTAGCGGCACCGATGAATCCAGCCTGGTGGAACGGCTCGATCAGGTGGAAGTAAGCGTGATCATGGGCAGCGACCGCAACATCAAGATCACCAAGCCCTCCGACATGGATCTCGCCCGCCTGTTTCTGGCCGAGGAGATGGCCGCGCGGGTTTCCTCTTGAGCGATCCCGGCATCGCCAATCTCCGAATCGGGCAGGGCTGGGATGTGCATCGAATCGCGCCGGGCCGGCCGCTGATTTTGGGCGGCGTTGTCATTCCTTCTGAATTTGGACTCGAGGGTCATTCCGACGCCGACGTGCTTTCGCACGCCGTCACCGACGCGCTGCTGGGCGCGGCCGCCCTCGGCGACATCGGAATGCATTTTCCCGATTCCGATCCCCGCTGGAAAAACGCCGATAGTCTTCAATTCTTGCAACACGCGCGCGACCTCGCCCTAGCCCAGGGATACGAAATCGTCAATGTCGACTCCACCGTGATTCTGGAGCGCCCCAAGTTGAAGGATTACCGCGACGCCATCCGGGAAAAGTTGGCGCAGGCCCTCAATCTCCACGTCGATCAAGTCTCGGTAAAATTCAAAACGGCTGAAGAAGTGGGGCCGGTGGGCGAGGGCCGCTCCGCTGAAGCGCAGGCCTTGGTGACTTTGGCTCATCGCCGCCGGTAAACGGCGATATCGATACCCAGGCCGCGTTCGCTGTAGACGATGCGGTGCGAACCCAGCGATTCGAGCTCCGATGGAATGGCTGCGGGAGAAGCGCCGCTGATCAGCAGGACAGCGCCAGGATTCATCATCTCGGCCATGCTGGCCAGCGCGAGCGACTGTTCCACGCGGTCGTACTCGCTCAGCGCGTTCAAAGCCACAACGATATCGAATCCCTGACCCGGCGCGGTTTCTAGTGACTGCGCCACGATATCGAGGTCGTTTACGCTGATTCGCGCACCGGCCTGCGGCTTCACCGCGATGGCGCGCATGTTCACATGGTGCACGCCGGAGGGAAGCGCAAGCGGGTCGGCCGGGCTGCCGATCGACTCGCCGAACCGATTCCAGTACGAGACCGCCTCCGCATTCCAGCCGGCCGCGGTGTTAAGCGGCAATTGCACGACGTAATGGCCGCCTCGCAGTTTAGCCATCATGGCGCGCAGGTGCGAGAGCACGAAAGGGTTCATGCCGATGAGCGACACTTGCACCTCGCCGGCGCGCGCCAGATCCAGGCGCTCCACTGCCTCGAAAATCGTGAAGGGCTGGATGGCCTGAAGCGGATAGAAGTCATAGCCATCCGGACCGCCCGAGAAATCCAGCTCGGGCGCAATCACAGCGACGCGGTGAACGTGAGCCGGCGCGGCGGCGCTGGTCTTCAAGGCGCGCAGTGTTTCTGATATCGCGAAACCCATCAGCAGCGGCGCGGTCTCGCCGCTCCGCCCGCCGTTCGCGTGGTCGATAGCCGAACGCCGCAAAATGCCACCCAGAAAGGCGGGCAGCTCTTCTTCCGTCACCCGAAGCCGGCGCAGGAACTCGAGCACATCGCGCCAGCGCTCGTCATCGCGGCTGTCGAGGCCCTTGATGAAGTCGTCAATTCGCGCCTTGGATACCGGCGTCAGATCTCCCGCGGCGTTGACTGCATCTTTTTGGCTCATGACCACGGGTTGGGTGGTGAATGATGTGCCGAAGACAATCCAACCGCTGATCAAGTCTTCGACGCTCTGATCGGTGCGGCCGCGCACTTCCCAATCCCGCTGGCGAATCCAGTTGTCCCACGCGGCGGCGGTTGGGAAATCGGGCAACTTTTCACCGGCAGTTGTAATGCTGGCGGTCAACGGCTGGATCTGCTGCCAGCGCAGGTATCGAACTCCCTGCGCGTAAACGCAGATCGATCCGGCGACAAGTAGAATGCAAGCGATCGAGCGCGCCATAGATGATTGACTACTATTCTAATGGGCGTTCCAGACGCTAGCGTCGCGCTACTGAAAATTATTCGCGGCGATGGTGATGCCTTTTATAGCGATCGTAAATATAGCCGCCCGCTCCACCGGCCAGCGCGCCGATGCCCGCGCCTTTGCCACCACCGGCTAAAGCGCCCACTACAGCTCCGCCGGCCGCGCCGATAACAACACGCTTGGCGGTACGGACGTGCCTTCGGTGCCGGCTAGAAGAATAGTAGTGCCGATGATAACGGTAAGTGGCGGCTGCCGGAGCGGACATCGGAACCAGCATCCAGGCAGCGAGTAATGCAAAGAATATCGATAAGAATCGCCTGCGCATATCCCTCCCTCCTTACTTAGAGGGGAAAGCACATCGCCTGCCAGTGTAACGTTACTTCCCGAAAGTCCAATCGATGCCGGCCAACGGGACGAAGTCATGCAGCCAGCCATTAATCTTTGCGCCCGGCGCGGGTACAAACAATTGGTTGGGAAACGGAGTAACGTAATACCTGAAGTCCACCCGAACCATCCAGTGCTCATTGAGGGCGTACTTGAGCCCGCCGCCGGCGCTCAGCAGACCTTCGACTTCATTGGCGTGAGTGAGGAACGCAAAATTGCTCAGCGCTTGCGACGAGTACTCACGGCCGGTCGCCATGTAGCGTTTGATGCCACCACCAACGGCGGCATACGGACGAAGCTTGTTATGGCGCGGGGTCGCGTAGAAGAGAAAATCGTAGTGCACCGCGTGAGCTTCGGCATCCATGTTGACTTCCTGGCCGCCAGACTTCAACTCCGAGTCGCCGTCACGAAACGTGTAGCGCAGTTCACCGCCGAAGTGATCGCCGATGTTTTGGCCCAGAACGGCGCTCAAAGAGATGCGCGGGCCGAAACCGGCCTGCGCCGAGCCCGAGCCGTTGGTGATGGTCGCATCATGATAGAAGCCGAAGCCAGCCGCGCCGCCGAGCGACCAGGATTGTGCGAAACAAGAACTCGCTGCCAAAATCAAGGGGGGAAGGAATCGGAAGTGAGACATTACAACCTCGCTACTCCGATTTTAGGCCGCGTAGCGAGCTAGCGCACTACGACGATTACCCTATTTGGGCCGTTCCGCCCAGTACCAGCCGTAGCCGACGATACCGGTTGCTGCCAAGCCAAGCGCGGCGATGGCGACGTCACCGAGATGGAAGAGAGAACCGAGGTACGACGAAAGAATCCCACCACCGACCGCGAACAACAAGCCGATCATCGGGCGGCCGGAAAAACCGCGCGCCGGTCTTTGGATTGATTCAAACATGCAGCCTCTCACTGGGATTGTATCAGCGCACCAGGCGGGGAATGTCTTCAGGCTCTTTTTCTTCGACTGGAGCCACACCGGTGATCAGCCGCGCGCCGCGACTGTAAGTCAGGTACAAGAAACCCCACTGGATGAACACCAGGACGCGATTTGAAAACTCCACCAGGTACATCAAGTGGACGAACAGCCAAGTGAACCAGGCGAGGAGTCCGGAAATGTGCAACCCGCGAATGTCGGCGACGGCCGCAGCGCGGCCAATCACCGCCAGGCTTCCCTTGTCGAAGTAGCGAAACGGGGGCAACGTCTCGCCGCGCAGGCGTCTTTGAATGAGCTTGGCGGCATAGCCGCCGCCTTGCATGGCGACCTGCGCGACACCGGGAAGAAGTTTGCCGTCCTGCTCAAGGTGCGCCAAGTCGCCGATGACGAAAACTCCGGGGTGCCCGGGAAGGCTCAAGTCAGGGTTGACGAACACCCGGCCGCCGCGGTCCAATCTGGCGCCGGCACGCCGTTCGAGCACTTCGCCAAACGGCGAGGCCCGCACGCCCGCCGACCAGATAACTGTGCGAGCATTGATCCGCTCGATGCCGGCGCTAGTCTTTACATCGACGCCGGCCGAGTCCACTCCGGTTACGAGTACGTTGGTTCGAGGCGTGACGCCCAAGCGGATCAGCGACGCTTCGGCCTTGGCGGACAGATCGGGAGGGTATGTGGGGAGCACGCGCGGCCCGCCCTCGAGCAACAGGATGAGCGCTTCTCGCGGGTCGATGGACCGAAAATCGTGGCGCAAGGTATCATGCGCGATCTCGCCGAGTGCGCCCGAAACCTCCACTCCCGTTGTGCCGCCGCCCACCAATACGAACGTCAACCACTGGCGGCGCTTTTCGAGATCCTGCTCGCGTTCGGCGGCCTCGAATGCAAACAGGATTTTGTGCCGGAGCGCGGTGGCTTCTTCGATGGTCTTCAAACCGGGCGCGGACTGCTTCCATTCGTCATGGCCGAAGTAGTAATCGCCGGAGCCGGTGGCGACGATCAGCGAATCATATTCAATCTCCCCGTCTAGGAGAATGACCCGGCGGCGTTCGGCGTCCAAATCGACAGCTTCGCCCAGCAGCACCTGTGTGTTGGCCTGGCGATGGAGTACGGCACGCAACGGCGAGGCGATTTCACCTGGTGACAGGGAGCCGGTGGCTACCTGGTACATGAGCGGCTGGAAAAGATGAAAATTGCGGCGGTCGAGCAGCGTGA
Source organism: Terriglobia bacterium (assembly GCA_963768095.1). GTDB lineage: Bacteria > Acidobacteriota > Terriglobia > Bryobacterales > Bryobacteraceae > Palsa-89. Next base: position 1,747,002 of record CAVYGT010000002.1, read on the forward strand.
CTTGGACCGGCGCGCGCTTCAGGGCTTTGGCAGCGTTCAGGCCGCCGAAGCCACCACCCAGGATCAGTACTCGATGCTTAGTTTCCATCGCAGCCTCCGCTGGGAGCCCGAAGTCGTTAGATGCTTCCTCCACTATGATAGGTTCAGCATGAAATACAGGACGCTCGGCCGCACCGGGTTTAACATCAGCGAGATTGGTTACGGAGCGTGGGGCATCGGCGGAAAGCTGTGGCAGGGCGGCTCGGACGAGGAATCGGTGCGGGCCCTGCACCGCGCCGTGGAGCTGGGGGTCAACTTCATTGATACGGCGCTGGTTTATGGTGACGGGCACAGTGAGAAGCTGGTTGGCAAGGCCATCCGCGAGGCGCGGCATCGCATGTACGTGGCCACTAAGGTTCCGCCCAAGAATCGGCTGTGGCCGGCGCGGCCGGGTGTCGGGATCGAGAGCGTGTTCCCGTTCGATTACATCATCCGCTGTACCGAAGACAGCCTGCGCAATTTAAGAGTGGATACGATCGACCTGCAGCAGCTGCATGTCTGGAACCCGGAATGGCTGGATCACGACGACTGGCGGCGGGCGTTTGAAGAACTGAAGATTTCGGGCAAAGTGCGGGCGGCGGGCGTTTCGATCAACGATCATGAGCCGGAATCGGCGCTGAGTCTGATGCGGACCGGGTCGATCGATGCCGTGCAGGTGATTTACAACATTTTCGATCAGACACCGCAGCGGAATCTTTTTCCGCTGGCGCAGGAGATGAATATTGGCGTGATTGCGCGCGTGCCGTTCGATGAAGGCAGCCTTACGGGCGCGATCACAGAAGCGATCGCCTTCGATCCGAAGGATTTTCGGTCGGCGTATTTTCGTGGCGATCGCAAGAAGCAGGTGGTGGAACACGTGACGGCGTTGCAGCGGGACCTGGGCGGCGTGAATGGGCCGCTCGCGGAGACGGCGCTCCGGTTTGTGATTTCGCATCCTGCGGTTTCCACCGTAATTCCTGGGATGCGGACCGTACACAATGTGGAACGGAACGCAGGCGCGTCAGACCAAGGACCGCTGGGCGCGGCGACGCTCGATATTCTGAAGCGTCACGCCTGGGAGAAGAATTTCTACCGGTAGGCTGCCGGCGTGTCACGCCAATCCGGGCCAAGTGGCGGGGGCTACACCTCATTCCAGAATAACCGCAATGGCAGGTACATTAGCTCGTGACCTGACCCATAGAACTAAGGCGAAAATAAATTTAATGCAAGCTGCTGAACTAGATGTATAATTTACAGCGAATCGAAAACCGGAGAAACTTCCGGCGGTAATTGTTACGAATTCATAAAGACCGCGCAGATGTTCCTGCGGTGGCCGAGTGAATCCGCCGCCTCTCTGGTTCAGCCGCCTACTTAGGAGGGGATCATGGCAACAACCGCAACCGCGCCGACACCAACATTGCCTATCGACGTAACAAAGGATCTGAATTCTTTGAGCGATTTAACCAAGATGTTGTCCAGCCAGCAGGGCGCCATCTTCAACATCGCCACGGAATTGGCCAAGTACGCCGGCCAGGATGTCCAAAATGCCGTAGGCACTTCGGCGAAATTAAGCCTTACGGCTTCGGCCAGTTGGAAAACAAAGAGTACCGGAATTACGTTTTCATTGCAGCCGACTGCCCGTTGCACCATCGGCATTAGCGATACCAGCAGCAGCTTTCAGGTGGCCACGCAAGTCGACGATCCGACCCACACTACCAAGGTGGTGGCTGGACCGATTGCCAACAAAGTTTACGTGAACATCGACCTGGATTTCGACATACAAGGCTCGGTTTCCGGCAGTGGGACTTTGAGCGGCGTGGGTATCGCCGGAAAGGCCTCCGGTTCCGCAAGCGCCACGGTCAGTTTTTGCCAGCCGGTAGACGCGACGCTGGAAACTATGCAGGCTTTGAAGGAGGCGTTCTCGGACATCGTGCTGCCGTTGGATCCGCCCTGCACGGCCAGGATGACGAACGGCAGCCTGGGGAAAGTCAATTTCGATGGCGCGCTGAATTGCGAGATTGATGTCACCTATGGATTGGGCAGCTACAAGCTCTCGGCGCCGGATGTGGGGCTGGTACAGCAAAGTCTCAGCAAGGCGTGGGAGAAGCTGACTCCGCCTTCGCTCGACATCAACGTGGGCGCCAAGGCCTCCGTCGCTTACAAGCACGCCGATCATTTCGGGTTGCTGATATCGAAGACTGATGACAATTCGGCGACGGTCTATCTGGTGAGATCGGCCAGTAACGAAACGGATGAATCGGTGGGAATCACCGTTGGCGTCAAGGCCACCAACGTATCGCTGAGCCTGGATCCTACGCAGATCACCAAGACTGCGCAGCAGATTACCGGCAATAGTACGATAGCTTCCGCCATCGGCAACGCCGTGGCCCAGCCGGCTAACAAGTTGCAAACCAGTCTGACCGCGAAGTTGAACAACTGGATTTCGGACGCGAATGGCGACGCGGGGTTGACGTTTGCGCTGTCCCAGCAGAGCGGCCGGACCGCCCTGTTTACGTTCTCGGTGAACTTAACGACGGCGAATCTGGCGCAACAGAGTTGGAGCGCGCTGCTGGCGGGAAGCGTCGCGCAGGCGCTCCAGATCGGCGGATTCACTCTGCTGGCGGGCTCCGGCGTGTCCAGCCAATTGAAGCGTTCGTCGGCCATTCAATTCCATTTCTTCAACTTGTTCAAATGGGATGCTACCAACGATTACTTCTCGAACGCTTATACCGAGCTGGCCGCGGATGGAAGCATTCGCGTGTTCCAAGACATCGGGCAAGAGCAGCAGATTGCGACCAAGACAGCGCTCGCCGCGTTGCGCATTCACTTTGTAGCGACGGCCACCGAAGACACCCAGGGCAATGTGGGAAACGCCGAGGTGGATCTGAATTTGGAGCTGTCGGAATCGGACGATCTGGATGCGGCGAACGTGCTGCAGAACGTTATCGCGATGATCCCAGCGAGCCAACTGCTGGAGTCGGCCGAGAGCGCCATCGCCGATTATCTGAAAGCCAACCCTCGGGGGACGCTCAACATCGTCAATATTCTGAAGCCTTCGGCTTACCAGAAAATATCATGCTCGCCATACAGTGGGAACACGCCGCCGCCACTGCCGCAAACGCGCGATGCCAACAATTGGGCTGCTTTTCAGACTGCCACCGAAGCGCTGATGCCAACGCTGAACTTCGTAGCGCCTTGGACCTACGCGGATTGGATGAACTTCAACAGCATCGCTAATACGCAGTCAACCGGGGCCGTTCCGGATCGGCGGAATCCCGGCAACCCCCAGGCTGTCCCGCCCAGCTTTTTCGGTAATCTTCAGAACGCTCAGCGGCAGGTGATTTATTTTTTTCTGGTCAATGCCGGATTCATGAACCTCTGCGACGACTTGAAAATCCTGAGGAGCACCACCGAGCAAGCTTCCATCCCGGGTCAATGGAATGAAGTATTGCAAATCGTAACGAGCGCGGTGCAGAACGACCTGCACATCGACTATGGCAAGCCAACCATCGGCGCGCTGCTATATCTTTGCGCCACAGGCGGCGCTCAGGTAACGGCCGCGGACACGGCCATCGCTAAGGACAAGAGCAGCCTGACTTGTACATTGACGTTGGCGTAAGGGCGGCGCGTTCGCCGCTGGTTGCGTTACGCTGAAGGTGATGCTGGCGCGCTTGCCGCTGCTGATTCTTGCGAGCGTCCCGGTGCTCGCGCAAACACCCTGCGAGGGGACGCCCGCTTATACGCCTTGCGAGTTCGTATTCGAGCTTTCGCCGGCCGACCTGGCGGCGCATCCGAATCCTTACTCGAGCGTGAAACTGGAGGCGGAGTTTCGGTCGCCACATTTCAAAACCTTCCTGATGCCCGCGTTTTGGGATGGCGGGCAGAAGGTGGTGCTGCGCTTTACGCCCACCGAATCCGGCCAGTGGCTGTATAAGTTCAACAGCAATCTGGCGGCGCTCGACGGCAAGTCGGGGTCGTTCAATGCCGTGGATTCGGACGCGGCAGGGTTTATCCAGCCGGCGAATTTCCATCACTGGTGGACGGAAAAGAAGAAACCGCATCTGTGGATGGGCTACATCGACGACCGATTCGCTTTCGCGAGCGCGCAGGAGTTCGACCAGGCGCTGAACGAGGCGGTGCAGAACGAGTTCACGCATTTTCGTGGCTCGATTTTGGGCGGCGATGCGGACAGGAATCGCGTGTATCTTGGGCCGGACAAACCGAACCCGGCCTATTTCGACGAACTCGACCGCCGAATTCTCGCGATCCACAAGCGCGGCCTGGTCACGGATCTCATCCTCGGTTCCAATCCCGACTACATTACGAGTCTGTTCCCGGACTTGCAAGCGCGTGAGCGTTTCGTTCGCTACATTGTGGCGCGCTATGCGCCGATGAACGTCACCTGGCAGGGACTGGAGGAGTTTGAAGATTACTCGGGCGGCCGCGCGCTGCTGAAAGAGGTCGGCGCCGCGCTCGCCAAAATCGATCCGTACCAGCATCCGCGCTCGTCGAACGCTAAAGTCACGTCTTCGCCTCTGCTGGCTGACGGCTGGATGAACTTCGTCATCGAAAATTCTAGCGATGACACGATCGGATCGGTGGAACATCAGTTTTACCAGGTTCCTTTCGTGGGGGTGACGGACGCGCAGCATCTGTGGAACACGGCTATGGACGGCGAGTATCCGGAATTTCACGGCCTGCAGCCGGTTCTCTGCAAGCATTGGTTCGACCTGGTTTCCGGCTCGCGCTACTGGGAGCTGGAACCGTACTTCTATACGGACGGCGCGCGGGCCGTGGCGCTGGAAGATGCCGAGTACTTGGCGTACATCGAGCATCCGGGTGCGCCCATCGAGGTGGAGGTGGAGAAACACGGCTACGACGTGATGTGGTTCGATCCGGCGACGGGCGAGTACCAGGAGAAGAAAAAATACAGCGGCGAACATTTCACTGGCGAGGCGCCCGATAAAAGCAGGGCGTGGGTAGTGCTAGTGTCGCGCGAAGGACACGTGGAGTCGATGAACAGGTCTTACCGGTTCGACTCGCGCGAGGTGCCGCTGATCCAGACGATCGAAAATAATCCGCAGAAAGTGCCTTTCGTGATCGAGGAACCGTCCAGCCACACGCTCGCCGCCGGCAAGCCAGTGCAGTTCTCGGTGAAGCTGACGCGGGCGACGCGCGCCACGCGCTCCATGATGTATCTCTGGACCGCCGAGGTCCCTACGGACGGACAAGGTTTTCGCGTCATCGGAACCGGGTCGCCCGGTACGTTCGCGATTCCTCCCTCCGTAGCCCAGAGCTTTCCGGCCGTTCTGGCGATCCACTTGACGGCGCTCAACGCGAACGGCAAAGCGTACGCCGCCGACCACGTGTACGAACTCGCCAAGTGATCCTTTCCCTCGATACGACCTCGGAATTCGGCAGCATTGCACTGACCGAGCGCGATGCAGTGGTGGAAGAAATCCTGCTGCACTCGCCCGATGGATTCGGGCATATTCTTTTCCAGCATGTGCAGCAGTTGCTGGAGCGGCACGGGGTGAGGGTGGATGCGATGGAGTGTTTCGCCGCAGCGTCCGGACCGGGATCGTTTACGGGCGTACGCATCGGATTGGCGGCGGTAAAAGGCCTGGCGGAAGCGGCCGGGAGAAAAGTGGTTGCGGTTTCAAATCTGCGCGCGCTAGCGTTCTTTGGATCGGCGCCGTTGCGCGCGGTAGTGCTGGATGCGCGGCGCGGCGAAGTGTATGGCGCGGTTTATAACGAGCGGCTGGATTTGGTGGAGGCGGAAACCGTCATGAAGTTTCCCGCCTGGCTTCAAACGCTGCCGGCGCGTGGCTTCGAGTTCGTCTCGAGCAATTTTTCGCCATTCCAGAGCTATGTCGATCCCGCGGTTCCGGTGGCGACTGCGCCGCGAGCGCTCGCTTCGGCCGTCGGCCGCATCGCCTGGCGCGAGTTCGATGCGGGCCGTGCTGTCGATCCCATGGCCATCGATGCGAATTACGTGCGCCGCTCGGATGCGGAACTTCACTGGAAAGAGTAAGGCGCCTGGCCGGAGAAAGGAATTGAAACAGGATTGTAACGAAGCAAGGTTGGAGAAGCGGTTAGAATTGCATCAAAGCAGACCCAGATGAGAACACACTACATCAGCGAGCTGGAAGCGGTTCGCAAGAACCTGATTGAGATGGGCGAGACCACCGCGATGCTGTTAGCGGAAGCGCTGCACGCGGTGGTGGAATCAAATCGCGGTCCTTCGGCGCGCGCCAGCGAACTCGAAGCACGCACCGATCATCAGCACCGGCTCATCCACGACCAGTGCCTGAATCTGATCACGCTGCAAGCGCCAGTGGCCAGCGATGCGCGCCTGGTAACGGGAATTCTGGACGCCATCGTGGATCTGGAGTTGATCGGAGACTACGCCTACGAGATCGTGACGTTGTGTTCGTCGATGGACCGCAGGCCGCCTTCCCAGATCCTGTCTCAGATTGCGGACACGGGAGCGAAAGTTCGGGGGTGCCTGTCAACGGCGATCGAGAGTTGGCGGACCGGGAATCGGGCTGAAGCTCTTTCTGTCCGTTCGCATGAAGGTCCGATCCGCGCTGAATGCGGCAGTCTATATGAGAAGCTCGCCCGTCTGGTATCGTCGCCCGGCGAAGGCATCGCGTATGTAGACCTGATGCTGGTTTGTAAACATCTGGAACGCATTCTGCGGCACGCCGTGTGTGTGGCGGATCAAGCCGCCGATGCTGCGCCTATCGATCGCGGCGAGTCTGCCTAGGAGAGCCGTCGAATCGCCTAGCGGCCGCTTGAGTCAAGTGATTCAGCCGTCTCGGAGCTGGAGGACTGCGAAAGCTTTTGTTCGTCCGCGGGCGCGAAGTTGTCGCGATCCGCTACCAGATCGATGCTCGACAGCGCCGGACGCGCCAAACCTTGCGAGCCATGGCGGGTGGTGCGCAGCAGTATGTGATACAGCTCGTGAGCCAGAACTCTCCCGAGGGCTCGTCCGAAAAGATCCTCGCGCTCGTAGGAGGGCTGGAGAACGAGGTCGCGGGCAATGAGTTTGCGAATAGCATCGCAGCGCACGGCAGCGAATGGCAACACCTTGCCGTCCACGACTTGAGTCTGGCCCAGGGGCACATAGCCCTGCTTCTCCGTTTGAGTCGGAGCAAGAAGGGGCGCGTCCGCCCTACAAGCGCCACGCAGCCGCACCACAGCGACGCGGTCGTAGACATCTCCGGCGGTAGCGGAGGTCCAAGTCAGGCGGATCGAGGAAGGTTCAACCAGGGATTCCACTTCGCTCTCCATGGCGTTGAGCACTTCCGTGGAGACCGCGGCATCGCTGCGGAGAACGATGGTTAAGGGACCGGTAAGGTTGGGGCTGGCAGGCGGTGTCTGCGCACCGGCTATTCCCCACAATGACGCCAGCAACAGGGCTGATCGACAATGCATAGATACCTCGAACGTGGAGGTCTCTCGGCCTCAAGCATATCATCGAACCGCGGGAATTAATAGAGTCTAGGTGGAAGATCTTAGGGCGGTAACGGTAAGAACACTACGCGGATTCAGGCGAAAATGGCCTTGACCGGATCGGGAAGGGGGGCCGTTGCCGCGGCATCCCAGCCCAGTTCAGCCCGCACCACATCGAAGAATGCGCTGGAATTGACATCTTGTCCTTGCAGGCGGCTAGCGAGAATATCGGCCGCCACCAGGCCGCGGCTGGCCGTGAGGTAGCCCGCATTGTTGATCAAGTCGTAGTTGCCCCAGCGGCTGCGGTACAGGCCTTGGCGGTTCCAGCGGACCGCTGAGAACAAACCTTCCACCACGCCGCTCAACTCGAACAAGGCGCCATATAGCTTGGCCAGGTCGCAACAAACACGCGCGAACCAGGTGATGTTGGGGCCGTGCCAGGCGTCGCGTAACGGGGCGGGGATTAGTCCGAACATGTTGGAGATTCCAAGCCGTGTTGGTCCCTTGATTTTGGCGAAGCTGATCAGCGGGCATCCGCGAAACGGAAGCAGGGCCTGGGGCACGAAATCCGTCAGTTCGGTGTGATGCAAGCTGGCGGCGCGCTCGGCGAGAATGCGTTCGATTTCGCAGCGGCAGACGCAGGCCTGGTCCCACCAGGCTTCGGTGACGTTGACATATTGCGCCTGATGGCGCGCCATGACGTCGGCCAGGCCGGTGCGCCGCAGGTATTCGGACTCCTGCTGGCGGATCCAAGCTCGATTCTCGCGCGACTCAGTTTCCCAATCAAATTGAGCGCCGCCCAAGTTGCGGCTGCTGGTGTGGCCCTCCAGGATGATGGCTGTGGCAGGGAGGGCGCCGAGCAGCAGATCCAAGGCAGCGGGGTCGGTGTAGGTTCCCGTCGCGTAGCCATGCCAGGTGACTTTGACGAGTACGCGCTCGGGCTTTTCGGGAATAACGCTGCGGAGGATTTCGGCCAGAGCGTCAGAATCGGGGACTCGGGCGATGATGCCGGAGCCGCAGGTCCAATGCTCGCTGGCGGCGGGCGCTTGGGTCTTCGCCGAGGGCGTTCGAGAACTTTCGCGCTCGCGTTTTTGCTGCCACAGTCGAACGATGCGTTGCGCGTACCAGGCTGTGATGCCGGCTTGTGCTCCAGGTGAATCAACAAAGGTCCAGCCCGCGGCTTCTGGGTGCGCGCGCTGGAAATTGTCGACGATTACACGAGCGTAGCCGGCGTGCTCGATCGGCCACAGCGCCTGCGGCAGGATCAACCAGTTCAGATTTTCGCGGGCGCATCGATCCAGGACGTGTCCGAGAAAAGGTTGGACGTGGCGGATGAATCCGACTTCGGCGCGCGCCAGGGCCAGTTCTTCCCACAGCAAGCGCAGCAGCCGGTAGGACTGCGCGCGGCTGGCGGGATCGCCGTGGCCGCTAGGGGCCAGCACCAGGCCACAATGTTGCGGAGGCGCATCGCGCCGCGCGATCGCGAGAGCCACCTGATCGGCGAAGGCTCTGACCAGCAGCGGATGTCCGAGGTCGATGTCGTCGTGATGAATCGCTCGACCGGGATGTTCGCGGCGGGCCTCGGCCAGCACTTGCCCGAGCGCGTCTCGCTGCCACAAGCTGAAATCGAGCGTGGCGGGGAGCACGAAGATTTCCTCGGTCGCGCCGGCGACCTCTCGAAGCACGTTTTCGAGCGACTCGGCGGGTTCGGCATCGCCGGGGTGCGCCGGCATCGAGGTCAACCGCAAATCCGGATCAAATCCCAGGATGCGCGCGCAGGCCGCGCGAATATCGTCGAGCTGCGCGATGGCTTCCGGCCAGGCCGCGTCGCACGATCGCAAATCGGTCGCGATAATAAAGGCCGGCGCTGAGTAGCTCAGCACAACCTACCTCAAGCCAGCTTGCCACCGATGCGGCCGTGCTTGACCATGGTCGCGAGCACGTCCACCATGGCGCGAACCGCAACCAGAGCGGTGATGTCGGAAATGTCGTAGGGCGGGGAAACCTCCACGGCTTCCATGGCGGCGACGCCTTCTTTCGCGACGCCTTTCAAGATCGCCAGGGCCTCGCGCGGCAGGAATCCGCCGGGTTCGGGCCAGCCGGTGCCGGGAACGAAACCAGCGTCGACGGAATCCACATCGAAAGAGAGATACACCGCCGAAGCGCCTTTCCAGGCGACTTCCAGGGCGATCTCCACGGTCTTGTCGATGCCGATGCGCTCGATGTCCTGGATAGTCAGGACGGTGGATCCGCGCTCGCGCCCTTTCTTGACGCCCGGCCGCGGCACCTGCCAGCCGCCGATGCCAACCTGCACGAGATTGGTGGGCGGACAATTCGGAAGATTGGTGGCGTGGAACCACGGACAAGTGTGCATGATCTCGTCCATGTCCTTTTCTTGCGTGTCGATGTGGCGGTCGAGATGGATGATCCCGACCTTGCCCTCGATGCACTGCGCCACGCCGCGCGCGCACGGATATCCGATGGAATGGTCGCCGCCCATGATCATGGGCAGCGTGCCGCTGGAAAGAATGTGCGCCACGGCTTTGGAGATCTGATCGTGGCTCTTGGTGATGTTGGCGGGACAGAAAACATCGCCCACGTCGCACATCTTAAGCGACTCGCGCAAATCCACGCCCAGTTCGAAATTGTAGGTGGTGTAGAGGGATGAAATGCGGCGAATTCCTTGCGGCCCGAAGCGCGTGCCGGCGCGGTAGGTAGTCCCGATGTCGAATGGCACGCCGAGAAACGCGACGTCGTACTCGCCGACCTTGCGCACGTCCTCGAGATAGTGGGTCTTCAGGAAGGTGTTGATCCCGGACCAGTGCGGCAGCTCGCCGCGCTGAAAACAACTGATCTCGGATTTGTCTTCGATCGAGTCGACGCATTCGAGTCCGAACTCCTTGCCGCGGCGCACTTCTTCCTGCCACTGGCGGAGCGGAATGGTCTTTTCCTCTCGAAGAGCTCGCATGCCTTCGAGTTCCTGGAAATCGGGCAACGGCCGGTTGTGTTCGCGGTGATTGGGCGCATGGCGCTTGTAAAAGGACATAGTCTGTGATTGTAAACCAGAACCTGCTAGTCTGACGAACTGGCGTGAACCGCCATCGCGTCTTCGGGGGAAGGAAAGCTCATTCCGCGCGGCATGGTGGCGGCTTCCACTTCTCGAATCAGCCGGGTAATTTCGCTTTCATCGGAATCAAAGCCGGCGTGCGGCACGGAGAGATCCAGGGCGACAGAGGATCCGCGTTCGCCCGAGGGCTCCTTGGCGAGAGCGATCACCCGCGTGCCCAGGCACACAGCTTCGCGCGTGTTGTGCGTGACGAAGACGATGGTAGTTCCGCTTTCCCTCCAAAGTTCTTTGATCAGCCGCTGCATTCCGGAGCGTGTTCCCGGATCGAGGGCGCTAAAAGCTTCGTCCATGAGCAGAATAGGAGGCTTCATGATGAGCGCTTGAGCGATGGCGACGCGTTGCTGCATGCCGCCGGATAACTGGTGCGGATATTTCCTGGCATCCGCCTGGTGCAATCCGGTGTGGCGCAAATACTGGAGGGCTTCCGCGCGGAAGTCGCGCAAACGCCGGCGTCCGGCGGGCGACAGACGCGAAAAGCCGCGCAAGCCGGTTACCTCCGGACCGAAGGTCACGTTATCGAGAACGGTTTTGTCGGGGAACAAAGAATATTTCTGCGGGACGTAGCCGCAATAACGGTCGGGTTGCGAACGTTCGCGCCCGCCCACCAGGACGCGTCCCTGCGTGGGCTTTTCCTCAGCCAGGATGAGCCGCAACAATGTGGATTTTCCGCAGCCGGTCTGCCCGACAATGGAAACAAAATCCCCGCTTTCGATTTCGAGGTCGATTCCGTTGAGAATTTTGCGGGTCGAGTTGCCCTCCACCGGGTAGTCGACGTGAACATTCTCCAGGCGAACCGCGAGATCAGCCACTCATGCCTCCTGGAACCAGGGGTGCAGCTTGCGGTTTAGCGTGCTCATTCCCGCGTCCACCAGGAACAGCAGCAGCGCCACCCAGAGCACGTACGGCAGAATGGTATCCATCCCCATGTGGCGGCGCAATAGCGCGATGCGATAAGCCAAACCGTCGGTGGAGGCGATCATTTCGCCGGCGAACAGAAACAGCATTACGGCTTTCAGGTTCAGGCGGATGCTGTTGAGAATCCGCGGCCGGATTTGCCGCAGGATGATGCGATAGGTGATGGCAAAATCGGTCGCGCCCAGCGTGAAGCCTTTCACGATCTGTTCGCGCGGAACGCTTTTGCTGAGATTGAACGTATCCAGAATGATGGTGGGCGCGACGCCAATCACAATGAGCATGATCTTGGCGAGCTCGTCGATGCCGAACGCGATGAACAAGATCGGCAGCAGAGAAAGCGCGACGATTTTGTCGAAGAACAAAAAGAATCGCAGGAAAAATGCGCCGATGTAGGGGAACATGGCCATGTGCAGGCCCAGCAGGACCGCGGGGAACAGCAATACTACGCTGATCAGAAATCTTCGCCCGGTGGCTTGGGTGTCCTTCCAGAGCATGCTATTGCGGATGCGCGCCAGCACGGACTGCTGCCCGGCGTTATCCTGCGCCTCTTCTTCGTCGGAAGGCTTGAGAGCCGCGTCGCCAAAGGCGTGGACCATTTGCGTCAGAGTCGGCGTGACGCGGTCGTCCGGATTTTCGCGGTGCCGCTGCTGCGACGTGTAAAAGTACATCGTGACGCCGGCCGCGAAGAGGAACCACGACAAGCTCCAGGCAGCGGTGCGTCCGGGTTGGGCGTGGATGCGGAGCAGGCTCATAGCTTCCCTTGCGCCGCTAGCTGCATAAACTCGGCGCTGAAGCGGAAACGAATGCGATCGGGTTTGCCGAGCACGCTGCCGTCCGGAAACTGAATGGCAACGTCATCGGCCGACTTGGTCTTCTCGCCCAGCAATCCATGCGCGAAGCAAAAGGTCCGCACCAGGTCCATGGTTTTTCTCAAATCCGGCGACACTGCCATCTGCTGGGCCGACTGCGGCGTAAAGAACATGTGCGTGGTGCTGAGCTGTTCCTTGTAAGACGGGAGCGAATCCTGGGATGCCTCGGCGACGCTGGCCAGCACCTTGTCGGTCTCCGGTCCAGCCGCGGACATCTGATGCATGAGTTCGTACCAGGCGCCGGTAACGGCCTTGGCGAACTTCTGGCCCGATCCGTCCGGCCGTTTCAGAATGTCGGTTCTTACTACCAGCAGGTCCAGGATCTCGCCGGGGATTTGCGAAGAATTGAACAAGGTCTTCACGCCCTTGGCGCGCGCAATCTGGGACACCAGCGGCTTCCAGGTGACCACCACTTCTTTGCTCGAATCCGTGATAAAGGCCGCGGCGATGTCGGAATCCGAGGTATTCAGGTAACGTACTTTCTTGATCTGATCTCCCAGGCCGTTGATGGCCATGGCGCGCTCAAAGAGATATTGCGAGACGGTTTTTTCGACCAGCATCACCTCTTTGCCGGGGACTCGCGCGAGGCTCAGATCGTGCCGCGCGAGAACCGCGTCGTTGCCGTTAGAGTAGTCGCCCACAATGATCGCCGTGGTATCGATACCGGCGGCGGCGGGCATATCCAACGCTTCCATGTTGGTCATGACGCAGGCGTCGATGTTCTTAGACACGAAGGCGTCCAGCGACGGCGCATAGTCGAAGCGCTGGACCTTGATATTGATGCCGTACTTGTCGGCCCATTTGCGCAGGATGCCGGACTTGGCCATGTAATAATACGGATCCCAGCCGACGTAGACAGACCAGCCCACGGTGAAGGAAGGCTTCTGGGCGAAAGCTTGGCCGGGCGCGAACCAGGCAACCAGCAAAGCAAACAGCATGGCGCTTCGCATTGCGCACGGCGGCCTTCGACGTACACACCTATCAGGGATGGAATGAAGCATAGTCGTCGTCCACGCTGACGTTGCAAGGCCGGCAAACGTGGCCAACCAGGAATGGATCGATTGTAACCCAAGCAGTGGCGGCTCGCACTCCTGGAAAGACGCGATTTCCATCGGCCGCGGGCCCAGTGTAATCGACGGTGTTTAGCGGACTTTTCCCCTGTTCTCAATGCGTTGGCCGTGGGGCAAGCAGGCCCGTATCAACAATACTGCTGAGCGGCATCAAAAGTTTCTATGGGGCTGGCGGGCTGCGGACGTTATGGCCTACGTTCGATGAGCTGGCGGTCGCGCGAAGGTTGACTAAACGTGCGCATGCGTGGGTGGCGCTAAATTAAGATACAGAATCCAACGCAGGGCCCTTCAACGCGATACAATAAAGACTGCTGGAAGTTGATCCGCAACCCCCTCTCCCTAATCGGTAGTCGGCTCGTCGATTCTCCTCCTCAAAACATCCAATGAAAAGTTTCTCTGAATTCTCACTCTCTGCCTCGCTGAAGAGCAATCTTGCAAAGCAAGGCTTTACCGAGCCCACAGCGGTCCAAGCGCAGGCTATCGAGCCGGCGCTGGCCGGTCGCGATCTGATCGCCACGGCGCAAACCGGGACTGGCAAAACACTCGCCTTTGTCCTCCCCATCATCCACCTGATTGGAAAGCAACCGTCACCTTCCGGGGTCCGCGCCGTCATCCTAACTCCAACTCGCGAGCTCGCCATACAAATCAGCCAGACCTTCGCCCTCATGGCGACCGGCACAGGTGTTCGCGCCACGGTCGCAGTCGGAGGACTCAACGAGCGAACGCAGTTGCAGTCTATTCGCCGAGGCGCCCAAGTGCTGATCGCCACTCCGGGCAGGCTATACGATTTCATCAGCCGGAAACTCGCCGATCTAGGTGGCGTCCACATGCTTGTACTGGACGAAGCCGACCGGATGCTGGACATGGGCTTCCTGCCGACCATCAAACGCATCATTGCAGCTATTCCTTCCGATCGGCAAACGCTGTTCTTCTCGGCAACCATGGAGAGCTCGGTCAAACACTTGGTCGAGTCGCATGTTCGAAACGCCGTGCGTATCGCAGTCGGCTCCACTACCAAGCCCATCGAGCAGGTGGAACTGCATCTTTATGAGGTCGAGCAGGATCGAAAGCTGGGACTCCTCTCAAGGATGCTGCGCGAGCAGCAGGGTTCCTTTCTGGTATTCGCCCGCACCAAGCGCGGCGCCGATAAGCTGTCGAAGAAACTCGAGCGTGGCGGCATAAAGGCCACTGCAATCCACGGCAACCGTAGCCAGAGCCAACGCAATCAAGCGCTGCGCGGATTCCAGGAGGGCGATTATAGGGTCCTTGTAGCTACCGACGTCGCAGCCCGCGGGATCCACGTGGAGGGAATCTCGCATGTGGTGAACTACGATCTTCCGCAAGTTCCCGAGGACTTCATTCACCGAGTTGGCCGCACGGGACGCGCGGGCGCTCGCGGAACGGCTTCGACCTTCGCGACACCTTCCGAGCGCGCAGGCGTTGCGCACATCGAGCGCACAATAGACACCCGGCTGGTGCGTCGCCATGTGTCGCCCGACGTGCCCCGCGAGCAGAAGCAGACGGTTCCCGTCGTCGTCATTCCCTCCGCCTCGCGCCCGCCCCAGCGGCATGCCAGATCGTTTGCGCCCCGGGGCAAAGCTGGCAGACGCGTGGCCCGGCGCGCTGTATAGACGGAGAGTTTCTGCCTCCCGGCCGTTCTCAGCAACCATCGAAGCGAGCCAACGCCGGGCCGATGGTGCGCGTCTGGATAACTTGCGTGCTGACTGCCCCGAATCCGTATGGGATTTCACTGCCCGATCGGCCGCTGGTGCCTTCCCAGATCAGCGTATAAAAGGAAACACCGGACCGTAGGGAAGTCGCACGCCATGCATTGGATGCAGGAACGGACTTCGTTCCGCAATCCGGCACCAGGCGATCACCGAGATGGCCGAGGCCGGCGCGTCAGACGCGACGTTGATGGCTGTCGCCGGCCACATGTCCCAGCGGATGCTGGAGCACTACAGCCAAGTGCGCATGGCCACAAAGCGTGCTGCGCTGGATAAGCTGGAGAGCGGCCTAATGGGCTGCAAGCCGGTTGAGAATCTATCAGCAGTCGGGAAGGTCAATTGAGCGGTTACGCCACAATCTACGTCCCAAAGGCCTGTGTCGCTGGCGGACATTTCTTGCATGTGAATGAAAACTTTGGTAGGCGCGGCTGGACTCGAACCAGCGACCACCTGCTTAGAAATTCGTCCGCAGCCGTTTCCAGAAAGCACCTATTTTCAACGTATTCTGTTTCAGCAAGATGCGGCCAGCTTGTTGAACTCTGTTGAGCCTTGTTGAACTCGGGGGATTTCGCGTCCTCAAAATCATCTACACCCCGAGAGGTACTAGCAATTTTTCCTTCTTCTGATCTCCTATAGCGGCCTCGCTGCTCGCTATCAAAGACAAACCAACATTTTCCGCGGTGCATTGCTTGGTCCACCAAGCCCGCCACCCTTCGCCACCACGCGGTTGACAGTTTCGATAACTGTGTCGAGTTCTCATAGAATCTTGCCATCGCCGGTTGAATACGCGCGCAACATTCCGTTTCCAGCCCCCGAGAAGACGGCGTCGCGAGATCAGCGTCTTCGTAATTTTTTCCTGGACCGCGACTTCCTGCTCGACCAACTTAGGAGTGCTGGGGCCGATGTCGATCCCGAACCGCTCGCAACAGCGATATGCTCGAAAACAATATCAAACTCACAGCCCAGATGAATGTGAGAAGTACCCCTACGACCGTGGAGATTGGACCCCCTAATTCATTCAACCCGCTATAGAACAAAATCCCTCCTGCGACCAAGAGGAGAAATTGCAGTAGTAAAGTGGTAGCGACGCGGTGCTCTCGCGCCCGACTTGGAGCCCGTCGCTGATCCAACAGCCGGCCAACGAAATACCAAACAATCGCCACGGAGATCAAGAAGAGGGCTCGGCCCACCATTGGTATCGGTGGCACGAAGTACCAAGTACCTCCAAATGGAATCAGTAGCAACATCGCAGGGGCATTTAGTCCCTTGCAGATCAACCAAGCGGGGGGGAAATAGTGATAATCCACGCCACCAGGACCATGCGTTCGATCCGCCTGTAGAAGCAGAAATAACGCGACAAGAACTTGAATAATAGGCAATACTATCGCGAGCTTTAGTTTCCGCATAATCTAACTCCTGTCCCCAGGGGAAGAGCTACGAAATCATCTAAAGCGGCTTTAGCTGCAGCTAACAAGCCGGCTTCAACTCATAGAAGAATATGGTAGGCGCGGCTGGACTCGAACCAGCGACCACCTGCTTAGAAGGCAGGTGCTCTATCCACCTGAGCTACGCGCCCGCTCTCGCAGATTGCTCTACGACGAGTGTAGCGTGCTTCAGTGCGCTACCGCGGCCGTCCAGGGCGGCGGATCGCTGGCTGGGAATGACTCCTCGCCTGCTTCGTCCACTTCGTCTTCGGGCTGGTCCAACTCTTCCGGCTCGGGCGATTGCGAGTCCGCAAGCTCGACCGATTGGAACAACCCTTCGGCCATCCAATCGCGGAACCACTCAAAAAGATTCGACTCCCGCACCGCCGGCCGCCACTTACGGGTCATCACCGATATAATCGCTTCGCCCAGCGTTTTTCGCGAGGCCAGCGCCGACAGCAGTTCGTAGGCCGGTTGCGTCAAGTCCATCCGGTGCAGGCCGTACTCGCGGCGATACGCCACCAGCCAGGTCTTCTTGCGCACCAAACGCGGGAAGGGATTCTCTTCGTCCACCGCGCCCACGTAGCGGCTCACCGGATAATTGAATTCGAGCAGCCGGAAGGCTTCCACCGGTTTCAGCCGCGCGGTCTCCCAAGCATCCGGCGGCACCGCGCGCACCGCCTCGCCCTTGAGCGCTGGGGTTTCAGGGGCGTCGAAAACGCACGTCAGCGCAGATTCCAACCGCGCCAGATCGTGACAGAATTCCTTGCGTGGCAGATCGTCCAGCGTGGCGATGAATTCGCACAGATGATCGCCTAGCCGGTTGAGCGTGTAGCTGCGCGAAGGATACGCATCCACGTAGCGCGCCACCAGCCGCATGAATTCATCCGCGCCCAGAAAATGTTTGAGCGCCGGATAATCGATGGAGAGCGCTTCCTCCATCCGCAGCAGATACATGCCGCGATAGATATCCAGGCGTTCCAGCGGCGAAAGGGTTCTGGACGGCAGAACCACCTCGCGCGCCTGCTCTGGCGGGATCGCGGATTGCGCCGCTTCCGACGTAATGGCCTCCTCAACCGTACCTTGATTCAGGATGCAGGCTTGCATCCAACGCTGGATTCGGTCGAGCCCCGGATCAGTCGCCACAGGCAGGAACCTCGGCCACTTCCGGCGTCTTGGCGAGCGCGTCTTCCTGCTCCCGGAACTTGCGGGCTTTGAGCGCCTCGCCGTGCACGATGTCGAAATCCGGGATGTTGGCGTCCCATTCGAGCAGTGTCGCCACGCCTCCCAGCCGCCGGTGCGCGTAACGATACAGCTTCCACACGGTATCGATCACGTAGTCGTTGTGCGTGTCGATGATGTGCGTTCCTTTGTTGGTGTGGCCGGCCAGGTGCATCTGCACCACGCGGTCGCGCGGGATGCGATCGATGTACGCCTGGGGATCGAATCCGTGATTGTAGGAGCTGACGTATACATTGTTGACGTCCAGTAGGATGCCGCAGTTGGCTTCTTCAGCCAGCGCCGCCAGGAATTCGCTCTCCGGCCAGGTAGACGCGGCGAACTCCAGGTAAGTGGACGCGTTTTCGAGCGCGATGGGGCGTTCCAGAAAATCCTGGATCACACGCACGCGTTCGATGGTGTGCCGCAGCGCTTCGGTGGTGTATGGCATGGGCAGCAGATCGTGCGTGTTCAGGCCAGTCACGCCGCACCAGCACAAATGATCGGACACCCAATGAGCTTTCACGCGCTGGGCGAGCGCCTTCAATTTTTTCAAATATTCGAAATTGATCGGATCGGTGCTGCCGACCGAGAGCGAAACACCGTGCAGCACCACCGGGTAGCGCTCGGCCACTTGATCCAGCACGTGCAAGGGACGGCCGCCGGTGTCCAGGTAATTTTCCGATAGAACTTCAAACCAATCCATCGCGGGATGGTTTTCGAGGATGTGCTGGAAATGGACCGATCGCAGTCCGATCCCGAACCCCAGGTCCTTGTAACCCCAGCGATTTGCCATAAAACCGACGCTTACTTCGATCCCGCGCTTGCTGAACTGGGCTCGGCGCCTATATGCAGCCACTTGCTCAGCAGCTTGTCGATGCTGATCGGCCCGGGCCCGTACAGCACCAACCATATTAAGAATAGCAAGTAGGTGAAAGAGGTGACGTCGGTGATGTCGGCGGGAAATTTCTTGAGCCATTCCTGGCCGTCGGAAGTGATCAGTGCGACGATCATCGAACAGGAGAGCAGAGCGGCGAAAATGCGTGTCGCGAGGCCGAACATCAGGCACAGTCCGCCGACAAACTCCAGCGATGCGATGAAAATCGCGTTGAAGTGCGGGAATGGAATGCCTAGGCTGGCGAAGAACTGGGTGGTCCGGTCGAGATTGTGAAGCTTGCCGTCACCGGTGAAATGGTATGAGCTGCCGATGACCAGCCGAGTCAGCAACGGGGCCAGGAAGGCGAGCGCCGCTGTGACTCGCAGGCCGAGCGCTGCCAGCTTTTGAAGCACACTCTCGTTACCCTGAGCCATGCGCCCAGTATACCCGCGCCTTGCCGCCCTGGACTCCAAGGAGCAAATAAAAGGAAGTGTGGCATTCTGGAATTAGACCTCAGTAGCGCAAAGGGTGCGGGGCGCACCGCAATACGTGTCAGGAACTGTTTCGCGCCGCGCTCCGTTTTGCGCGGGTTCCTTAATAGATGCGTATCACCAGAAACGCGCTGGCGCGTCTAACCAATGTGAAGCGTTGGCGCATTCCGATCTTGCTGGCCTGCGCCGGGACGGCGCTGATCGTTGTGGCGTTCGGCCAGAAGCCGTTCCGCGAGTATCCGGGTTGGGAATATAACGACTTTCCCAAGGCGCCGGATTGGCAAGTGCCCGGCGAGTGGACCTTTGCCCGGCTCATGTACCCATCCTCCCGGGAAATCTTCGACCGGCCGCGGGACAACTGGCTGTATGGCGCTGCCAATTGGACGATCGACTATCCGCGTTCGGACCGGCACCTATCGGAAGCCGTGCGCCGGCTCACGCGCATCCAGACGCGCTCGGTGGAACAACCCGTAAACCTGGATGACGGGGATGAGGTCTATCACTGGCCCTGGTTGTACGGGGTCGAAGTCGGGCACTGGGATTTGACCGACACGCAGGCCGCCAAAATGCGCGACTTTCTGCTGCGCGGCGGTTTCTTCATGTGTGACGACTTCCACGGCACCGAGGAATGGGCCATTTTCGTCGAGAGCATGAGCCGCGTCTTTCCCGATCGGCCCATCGTGGACATCGACAACAAGGATCCGATTTTCCACACCATCTTCGATCTGGACGACCGCTACCAGGTGCCCGGCGAGCAGTTCGTCTACACGCACCGCCGCTATGAGAAGGACGGCTTCGACGCGCACTGGCGCGGCATCTACGACGACAAAGGCCGGCTGATGGTGGCGATCTGCCACGATATGGATCTGGGCGATTCCTGGGAGCACGCCGACAACCCGAAGTATCCCGAACCGTTCTCCGCGCTGGGTATTCGGATCGGGGTCAACTACATCACCTACGCGATGACGCACTGAACGCATCGGGCACGCATCCCAGGCGCTAAAATAGTCGCCGGAGGCACTGGCGGCTGTGATCCGGACCATCACCATCGAACGTGAATTCGGTGCAGGCGGCGCCGCTATCGCAGAGAAACTGGCTGCGCAGCTTGGATGGAAACTCTGGGACCAGAACCTGACCGCCGAAATCGCCCGGCTGGCGCAAGTGGACCGAGCTTCCATCGAGCGCTTCGATGAGCGCTGCGATTCGCTGTTCTCCCGGCTCATGAAAGTTTACATGCGCGGCAGCTTCGAGCGCAGCCTCCCCGTGACTGGCCTGGAAAATTTCGACGCCGACCGCATGGTGGCCTTCATGCAACGCGTGATCGAGCGTGCCGCCGACCTTGGGAATGGCGTGATCGTAGGCCGCGGCGCGACCTATCTTCTGAGGCACCGGACGGACGCGTTGCACGTCTTCATCTATGCGCCCTTGGAAGAAAAGGTCCGGCGCGTGAAGGCCAACGGCAAAAGCGAGGCGGAGGCCCTCGAGCTGATTTCCACCATCGACCAGGAGCGCGCCACCTTCATCCAGAAATACTTCAGCAAGGAGTGGCCCACGCGCCATCTCTATCACCTGATGATCAATTCCAAAGTGGGCGATGAGCTGGTGGTACGGGCCATCATCAATGAGGTTCTGGATATCGACGCGCACAGTGAGGCGGCTACTCGCAAAGTGGGGGATGCGCGCTAGGTGGCGGAAGCGCCCACAGAGACTCTAGCGGCTCCCGCGGATCACGCCGCCTGGCGCCCGCGGACGCCGCCGCCTCTGATCGCCGCCACCGTGATGCTGGCCACCTTCATGGAGGTGCTGGATACCAGCATTGCCAACGTCTCGCTCCCGCACATCGCCGGCAACCTGGGCGCCACCATCGACGAGAGCACCTGGGTGCTCACTTCATACTTGATCTCGAACGCCATTGTGCTGCCGCTCACCGGCTGGCTGCATATGCTTTTCGGACGCAAGCGCTTCTACATGGCGTGCGTCGCGATCTTCACGCTCAGCTCGCTGATGTGCGGCCTGGCGCCCAGCTTATCTATGCTGATCCTTTTTCGTATCCTGCAAGGCGCGGGCGGCGGCGGATTGCAGCCGACATCGCAGGCCATTCTTGTCGAAAGCTTCGAGCAAAGACAGCAAGGCATGGCCATGGCGGTCTATGGCATGGGAGTTGTCGTCGCGCCTATCATCGGTCCGACTTTGGGAGGCTGGATCACCGACAATTTCTCCTGGCGTTGGATCTTCTTCATCAACGTTCCAATCGGCATTCTTTCCATGGTGATGACGTCGACGATGATCGAGGATCCTCCCTACCTGGTGCGCAAGACGCTGAAGCAAGGCCTGAAGATCGATTTCATCGGCCTCGGTCTGCTCAGCATCGGGCTGGGCTTCGGGCAGGTGGTTCTCGACAAAGGGCAGCGTGACGACTGGTTCGGATCGAACTTCATTGTATTGGCCAGCGTGGTCAGCGTGGCGGGATTGATCGGAGCGGTTTTCTGGGAACTGCGCCAGGACCAACCTATGATCAATCTGCGGCTGTTCAAGAACCTGAACTTCGCTATGGCGACCTTCATGATGTTCTGTCTCGGCTTGGTGCTCTACGGCACCACCGTGCTGCTTCCGGTGATGGTGCAAAGCCTGATGGGCTACACGGCGGAGTGGGCTGGGCTGGTGCTTTCGCCCGGCGCGATCCTGACGCTGTTCACCATGCCGCTGGTGGGCCGGCTGCTCACCAAAGTCCAGCCGCGCTGGCTGGTGGTAACGGGCCTGGCGATTTTGTCGGTGGGGATGTACCGGCTGTCGACATTGAGCTTGCAAACCGGTTTCTGGACCTTCGTGTTTACGTGGACCATCTCGCGCGGCGGCCTGGCGTTCCTGTTCGTTCCGATTAACGTCACCGCGTTCTCGCATATCGAGCGCGAAAAGGTCAGCAGCGCCACCGGGCTGATCAATCTGACGCGCAACATGGGGGGCAGCATTGGGATCTCGCTGGTTACTGCGCTGCAGGACCGCCTGAGCCAGTCGCACCAAAGCGTCCTGGCGGGACATCTTACGCCGCTCGATCCGAGCTATGTATCCAGGCTGAGCAATCTGGAGGCGGGACTCCGTGCGGCCGGCGCCAACCCGGTGCTGGCGGCCCAGCAGGCGCAAGCGATCATATATCGCGAGCTAACGCGGCAGGCCTCCATGCTGGCCTACGTCGACGTGTACCGCCTGCTGAGCTACTTGTGCGCGGTTCTGATCCCACTGATGTTCCTGATGAGGCGCTCCAAGCCGAGAACCACTTAGAAACCAGCAGGTACCAAAAAAAATCGCTCGGCGAGCGGGGCACGAGTTTGGCCTCGAGACCGTTCGCCGGGCGGGCTTAGCAACTTTAAAAACCGAGCAGTTACTTTTCCAGCGCTATGCTGTTTTGCCAGGTGATGTACAGCGTCACGGCAAACAACACAACTCCGAACGCCACATCCACCACTGTCAGCAACTTGCCCCAATGGTCGATTTTGTCAAGCTTGTTGGCAACCGCGTACTGGTGCGATATCGTACTCTCCACGGAGCCCGACAGATGCACCAAGTCATCCTCGTTCCGCGCGGTAAACTTGCGGATCAAGGCCAGAGAGATCACAAACAACGTGAGAGCGGACCACACAATCCAAAGCGTAAACATGAATTAGTCTCCTTGCGTACCTTTGTCTAAACTGACCAGCGCAAGCGGCCGGCCCGGCCGTCCTCCGCTAGCCTGAATCCATCCAAAAGGCTTGAGCTATTTCGCTCCGCAGCCTTCCAGCGAATGACCGTGCTCGGCATAGCACTTGCCGACGTCATTCAAATCTTTCTTACCCGCGGCCGTGTGGCAATAGGTGCAGCCCTTTCCCTCTTTCTTGGTGTATTCCGCTTTACCGAAAGAGAAGGACGGTGCCATCATCAGGCCACCAATAATAATTGCTGAAGGAACGCCGAACGTTAGGAATCGCTTGAACATATGTAAGAAGTCTCCGATTCACGATCTTGCAATCGAAACGCCGTTAGCGCGCACGCCGCAAATTGATCGAACTTAGTTGCACGGCCGGCGGTGTAGGCACTTCATGGGGGGAAATTGCGCAGCAGAATGGGCGAAGGGCCGCAGGCGAGCGGGTCAGCGGGCGGCGAAAGTACTGGCACTGCGAGCGAGTTCGCCGACGACACGGTCTACCGCCTTCAGTACTTCCGGACCGGCCGGCGAGCCTGGTTCAAATTGCGACGCCTCGATTCCGTAGACCCGAATGCGCCGGGGCAAGCGCCCCAAGGCGCGGCCGATTTCGATCGCTTCCGCCGGGCCGAAGCCGTGCGTCGAGCAGCCGCAATCTTGTACTTTCAGTGGTTCGGACCCAGGATTCCAAACCGAGACCGTTCCCGGAGCGGCTCCGCCCAGGACCGCGTCCACCAATACCACGTCCTCGGAACCATGCCAGAGTTCCAGCAAGGCGAAGCCATCGCCCGAGTGTTCGATTGAATCCAGGCCCAGTTCACGCAGGCGGCGCGCCACCAGAATGCCGGCCGCGTCGTCGCCACGATCCGCATTGCCGCATCCGATGATCCGCATCACTCCCTCTCTAGCGTGAGTTTGAGAAAGTGCGTGGCGCAGGAGATGCACGGGTCGTAATTGCGCACGGCCTGCTCACAGCGGCGCGTGATCTCTTCCACCGGCTGCGATACGATGCTGGGAATAAAATTCCGAAGATCGTCTTCGATGCGTTTCTGGTTCTGCGAAGTCGGCGGCACGATCTTCACCGCTTGGATCAGGCCGTTTTCGTCGAAGCTGTAACGGTTGAACTGGATGCCGCGCGGAGCCTCGGTGATGGAATATCCGGTAGCCGCGTGAACGTCGTAAGCAACCCGCGGCGCCGGGGGTGGTTCGTAAGTCTGGATGATGCGCAGCGCTTCATCCAGCGCGAAGACTACCTCCACGGCGCGCGCCAGGATGCTCTTGAAGGGGTTTAAACAGGGTACACGCATGCCGCAATGCTCGGCCACTTGCCGCGCCACGCTGGGGAGTTTCGAGAAGTTGAGGTTGAGCCGCGCCAGCGGCCCGGTTTGATAAGACCCCCGCCCGCGTATCACTGAATGCAGCGCATTGGAATGCTTGACATGCTGTTCGACGAAGTAGTCGTCATACTGGCTGGCGTCGATATTCAACCCTTTGTTCGACACCAGGCGGCCTTCGTTCAACGGATACTCGTTGGGATGTGACAGCGCCACGAACTCGTAAGTCTGCTCGAAGTCGGGATACTCGAAGCTTGCCAGGAACTCCGCCTTGGCGACCGCAACATCCAGCGCCCATTTGAGTTCTTCGGTCAGCTTTTCAAGGTCGGCGCGCTCGGGCGTCTTGTAGAAGCCACCCACGGCCACTGAAACGGGATGAATCTCGCGCCCGCCCAACAGCGACATGATGCGATTGCCGAGTTTCTTCAGCCGCAGCGCCTGGGTTGCTTCTTCGGGGTGGTCCTTGGCCAGCTCGACGAAGTCGCGATACCCGAGAAAATCCGGGGCGTGCAGCATGTAAATGTGGAGCACGTGGCTCTCGATCCACTCTCCGGCGTACAGCAGCCTTCTAAGTTGCCGCACCATGGGATGGATGGTAATGCCCAGGGCCCGCTCGATGGCGTGCACCGAGCCCATCTGATACGCGACCGGGCAAATGCCGCAAATGCGCGCGGTGATATCGGGTGCTTCGGTGAAGTGCCTGCCGCGCAACAGCGACTCGAACAGGCGCGGCGGCTCGAAGATCTTCAGCTTCACGTCCTGAACCTGATCGTTCTTCAGCTTGATGAACAACGCGCCTTCGCCCTCGACGCGCGCCATGTAGTCGACCTTGATGGTCCCGCTCTTCTTGCGCGGCTCGCCGGAGGAAGTCATGCCAGCCTCGCTTTTTCGCTGGCCTCGCGGCAGGGCCAGGCCCAGGCGTTGAAGGATCGAAAATCGCGCGTGACCGCTTCGGCCGGCCGGCCGTGCGCCAGCAACTGTTCCACCAGGATCAAGGTGTTGGGCGTTTCGGCCGGGCCGAAACAGCCGTAACAGCCGCGATTGAAACTCGGGCAGATCGCGCCGCAACCGGCTTGCGTCGCCGGCCCCAGGCATGCGATGCCCTGCGCCACCGTCACGCACACGTTGCCCGCGCGTTTGCACTCCATGCAGACGCTGTAGGTGGGAATATTCGGCTTGCGGCCGGCGAGGGTAGCGCTGACCAGTTCGAGCAGTTGACGCTTGTTCACCGGGCAACCGCGCAGTTCGAAGTCTACCGGCACATGCTCCGAGATCGGAGTGGACATGCCCAAGGTCTGGATGTATTCCGGATGCGCGTAGACGTGCGAAACCCATTGCTTGGAGTCGTTCCAGTTGCGCAGCGCCTGGATGCCGCCCGCGGTGGAACAGGCGCCGATCGCCACTAACGTGCGGCATTGCTTGCGAATCTCGTGAATGCGGCTGGCGTCATGATGCGTCGTCACGGACCCTTCCACCAGCCCGATGTCGTATGGACCCTTGCGCATATTGCTCGACATCTCCGGGAAGAAAGCGATATCCACTGCACCGGTCAGCGCCACCAGTTCGTCTTCCAGATCCAGGAGGCTCAGCTGGCAGCCGTCGCAGGATGCAAACTTGAACACACCGATGCTTGGCTTTTTGACTGGTTTGCTAGAGCTCATGATGACCTCCCATCCAGCGCCGCATCTGGGAGTAACGGAATACGGGGCCGTCCTTGCACAAAAAATAGGGGCCCATCTGGCAATGGCCGCAGAATCCGACCGCGCACTTCATATTCAGTTCCATGGACAAGTAGATCTTTTCATCCGGTATAGCGCGCGCTTCCAGCTGCCGCATCACAAAGCGCATCATGATTTCCGGCCCGCACGTCATGGCGGTCAACCGCTCCGGCCGCAGCTGGACGTGCCCGAACAGCTTCGTTACCACACCCACGTGGCCGCGCCAGCTCGGGCCGCCGGTGTCGACCGTGACGAGCACTTCGGTATCCGGTTGCGCGCTCCAGCTTTTCAGCTCTTTGGAAAAAAGCAGCTCCTTGGGGCTGCGCGCGCCATATAGCAGGGTCAAGCGGCCATAATCGCTCCGGTTACGCAGGATGTGATAGATGACCGGGCGCAGCGGCGCCAATCCGATCCCGCCCGCTACTACCAGCACATCGCCGCCTTTGGCTTGTTCCACCGGCCAGGAGCTGCCGAATGGTCCACGCATCGCAATCAACTCACCGGGACGGCGGTTGACCAGCGAGGTGCTGACCGCTCCCACCGCCCGAATGGTGTAAATCAATCGATTCGCGATGCCCGGATCGCCGCTGATCGAGATCGGAACTTCACCCACGCCGTATCGATACAGCATGCTGAACTGGCCCGGCACGAAGGCCGGCAACCCGTCTGGGGTCACGGCTTCGGTGACGAGCGTACAAGTGTCGTACGTCTCCCGATTCACGCTGGCCACGCGCACCGCGACGGGCAGCATGGGGTCCAGCACGTCAGGTTGTACCGGAACGGTCATACCCGCACAGCTCCCGGCGTGGCGTACATATCCAAAAGCTGCATGCGGGTGACGTCCAAGCGCTCCGTGATCAACGAAAGCAGAGCTTTCATCATGCGGTATCCGAAGGCGGGGTCCGTATCACAGGTTTCGCGCAGCTTGGCGCCATTAAACGCCAACGTGCGCGCCGCCGTAAGCGCCCGCGCTTCGAAGTGCGTCCCGCCTGAGCCGAGCAGCGACGACCAGCCCATGGCATCGCCGGCGTGCAACGTTTGCAGCAATACCGGATGCCGCGCCGTAATGATCTCCAGCGCCAGCGTGCCATCCAGGATCAGGTAGAACATGCCATGCTCCTCACCCTCCCGGAAAATGATCTGGTCGCGATGGAATTTCACTTCCTCGGCCAGCGCGGCCAGGCGAGCCAGGTGCTGCGGCCCGAAGTCCTTCAAGAGCTCCTGGTTCTTGGTAACGCGAATGAATTCTTCTGTGCTAATCATGAGTAGCCTCGTTTTTTTCAACTACCGTTCGAGCTCGCCCGGATGGCCGGGACTTCCTGGGTCAGGTCGATGCCGGCCGGACACCAGGCGATGCAGCGGCCGCAGCCCACGCAGCCGGACGAACCAAACTGGTCGTGCCAATAGGAAAGCTTGTGGCTTAGCCATTGCCGGTAACGCGATTTGGTGGAAACCCGCACGCTTCCGCCATGAATGTAGGAGAAGCCCAGCGAGAAGCACGAGTCCCATTTGCGCCAGCGCTCGGCCTCGGCGCCCGCGACGTCGGTGGAATCCTCAACCGTCACGCAGAAGCAGGTCGGGCACACTTGAGTGCAATTGCCGCAAGCCAGGCACCTCTGCGCGATGTTGTCCCACTGCGGGTGATTGAAGTTGTCTTGCAGCAATTCACGCAGACCCGTAGTGTCGAGCCGCCGCTGGATGGCCGCCTCGGCGGCCTGCGAGACGTCGCGCGCCTGCTCGCGCAATTGATCGGATGCATCCGAGAATTCGATTTCGGAAAGCAGCTCGGCTCCCAGCTCGCTTCCCACTTCAATGACGAATTCGTGTGCGCCCGGCCCAACCAGCTCCGTGAGCGCCAGGTCAAATCCGCTGGTGGCGCTTGGACCCGGTTCCCATGGACGTGCAGAAACACACCGCCGATGGTTCCGAGCACTGCACCGCAATGATGAACGCGTTGCTGCGCCGCGCCCGGTAAACCGGATCCGAATAGTGCCCGCCCAGCAACACCCGGTCCTGAAGTCCCGCGGCGGCCAGCTCGCAGGCGCGAATCCCTAGAAAAGCGTAGCGCGGGGCTGGCTCCGTGTTCGGCAAAATCCGGAACGCGCTGTTATCCGGCGCGGCGCTGAACAGCTTTATTTCCGACGGATGGATGAAGTCTTTCAGGCTGTTGGGACCGTTTGCAAATCCGAACAGCGCGGCATCGGTCCTCCGCTTGAGGCGGTAGGAGGCCGGGCCCTGTTCGGAGGTCCAACCGATCGGCAAGTCATCTATTCCCTCAATCGGGGCATAGCATATCGCTCCATCTTTGACACGGGGGCCAATAGTTTGATAGCCGCGACGCCCGAGGGCTGTGATCAACGATCCCAAGCCCTGGCAGTCGATGCGAACGGCGGAACGGATGTCCGGTAGGCAGGCATTCATTCGCTCTTGAGACGAGCAGGTGGTCTTCCATCGCGACCCAGACGCACTAACCCAATGAAATGAAATGGGGCCCCGCTAGCCAAGTTTAAGACCGGAGGATCTGTCTGAATTGGGTGAAAACACCCAAAAAAGGGCCGAACTGGAGCTAGCCAGTCCGGCCTATGGTCCGAAAGTGGAGGCCTGGAGGAGGAGGCCCCCAATCGGGAGACATCTATGTAACGAAAGCCATGCGGCGCTCCAAACA
Source organism: Terriglobia bacterium (assembly GCA_963768095.1). Classification (GTDB taxonomy): domain Bacteria; phylum Acidobacteriota; class Terriglobia; order Bryobacterales; family Bryobacteraceae; genus Palsa-89. The sequence goes on from CAVYGT010000002.1 coordinate 1,775,589, forward strand.
TGACTTGCGCCTGCTCTCAAGCCATGCGAGCCAATCGTCAAAGCCTATCCGGGCGGTGGAGGAAATATCCAGAATTTCGGCCTCTGGATGAACCTTGCGCACATTCTCCTTGGCGAGCGCGAGATCGAAAGAAACGTACGGGAGAAGATCGATCTTGTTGATGATCACCAGGCCGGCTCGCGCGAAAGTGGCCGGGTACTTCAAGGGCTTGTCCTCACCCTCGGTCACGCTGAGGATCACGATCTTGTCATTCTCGCCCAGGTCGTAACTTGCTGGACACACGAGATTTCCGACGTTTTCAATGAACAGGTACTCCAGCATCTCCAGCTTCCACTCATCGAGGGCGCGCTCGATCATGCGCGCATCCAGGTGGCAAGAACCCCCGGTCGTAATTTGCCGGACCGGGAAACCATAGCGCGCCAGCCGCTTGGCGTCGTTATCAGTTTGAATATCGCCGGTCAGCACCGCCAAGCGAGTATCGCGCGGCAGAAGCTCGAGGGTGCGCTCCAGCAGCAGGGTTTTCCCGGCGCCTGGGGAGCTAATGAAATTCGGGCAGTAAACTCCGTTGTCCCTGAGCTTTTCACGTAGCGCCCCGGCCAGGCGATCATTCTCGCTCAGTACCTTTTGCTGGACATCCACGCGGGTCAAGGTTCCTCCAATTCCACGAACGCCAATTCCAACTCATCCCCGCTCACCGGCTCCGTAATTTCCGCGCCGCATTGGGGACATTCAATCTGAAACCTGTCCAGAGCAAATACGTTGCCACATACTGGGCAGCGGTTTCTCCGTTGCAGAAATTCGATCTCTAACTCGGGAGAGAGCGTTCCCTCGCCACGCACTAAGGCATCGAAACAAAATCGCAACGACTCCGGATCTACGCCTGCCCACTCGCCGATCCGCAAGCCGATCTTCAGGACGCGCGCACCGGGATGCTTCGCGGCCTCCTTGTGTGCCGTTTCCAGAACCGAGCTGGCGATTCCCATTTCGTGCATGATTCAACAAATCCTAGGCAATTGATCGCCCGCCAGCATGTCCACGATGCGGGTGGTGCCGAAAGGCGTCCGCATCGTAACCCAACCGGCGTCGGATTCGGTCACCGTTCCGATGCGGCGGGCTTCGGCCCCTAGCGGATGTTGGCGCATGGCTGCTACTAGTTGGTCAGCCAGGGCGGCATCGACGATCGCCAGGAGCTTGCCCTCATTGGCCACGTACAGCGGATCGAGCCCCAGCATTTCGCAGGCGCCCCGTACTTCGTCCCGCACCGGAATAGCCTCTTCTTCCAGCAGAATGCCCACTCCGGATTGCGCCGCAATCTCATTCAGCGAGCTGGAGACTCCACCGCGGGTGGGGTCGCGCAGACAGCGGATGGCGTGCGTGGTCTCGAGCATTCCGGCCACCAGCGTGTGCAGCGGCGCGGAATCGCTTTCCACCGGACTGTCGAATTCCAGCCCTTCGCGTTCGGCCAGAATGGCGATGCCATGATCCCCGATAAAACCGCTCAAGATCACGGCATCGCCCGGACGAGCCCCACCCGCGGAAAGGTAAACCCCTTCCGGCATCACCCCAAGGCCCGTCGTATTGATAAACACCCCGTCGCCGCTCCCCTTATCCACTACCTTGGTGTCGCCGGTAATCACCTGGACGCCGCAAGCCGTAGCCGCCCGCCCCAGCGACGCGGTGATGCGGCGCAGAGTCTCCATCGAGAAACCCTCTTCGATGATGAACGCGACACTCAGAAACAAGGGCGTCGCTCCGCCCATGGCGAGGTCGTTCACCGTGCCGTGTACCGCCAGGGACCCGATATCGCCCCCGCGGAAGAACAAGGGTTTCACCACGAACGAGTCCGTGGTCATCGCAATGCGCGTGCCACCCAGCATCACAGTGGCCTGATCTTCCATCCGCTCCAGCGTTTCGTTGCGAAAAGCGGGCAGGAAAACATCGCGCATCAACTCTGCTGAAAGCTTGCCGCCGCTGCCATGCCCGAGCGACACATGATCGCGGGCAACCATCGGCGCCGGGCAGTTTAGCGTAAGCACGCTCATCGTTTATGTCCTCAGGCGATGCACTTCAAGCTGGTCGCATGCCGGCGGTACTGATAATAAGCCGCGCACGCGCCTTCGTTTGAAACCATGGGAGCGCCCAGGGGATGCTCGGGCGTGCAGCGGCAGGCAAACGCGGCGCAATCCACCGGTTTCTTCAGCCCCTGCAACACCTGCGCGGCGATGCATTCAGGCGACTCCTCAGCTTCCAGCATCTCCAGGCCGAAAATCTTCTCGGCGTCGTAATCGGCAAACTCGGGACGCAATCGCAGGCCGCTCATCGGAATGGGGCCGATGCCGCGCCACTTGCGGTCGGCCACTTCGAAAACTTCTTCCATGATGACTTGGGCCGGATGGTTGCCCTGGAAGTCGACCGTTCGGCCATATTGATTTTCCACTTTAGCCTGGCCGTTTTCGAGTTGGGTCACCAGCATCAGGATGGCTTCGAGCAAATCGACCGGTTCAAAACCGCCGACCACAATCGGAATGTGGAACTCGTCGACCAGTGCCTTATATTCCCAGTAGCCCATGATCGTGCAGACATGGCCAGGCGCGATGAAGCCTTGTACGCGATTTTCGCGGGAATTCAGAAGCAGCCGGATGGCCGGCGGCACCAGGACATGCGAGACCAGTTCGGAGAAATTCTTGAGGCCCAGCTCGTGCGCTTTCCAAACTGCCATGGCATTGGCCGGAGCCGTGGTTTCGAAGCCGATTCCAAAGAAAACGACTTTCTTGGAAGGATTATTGACCGCGATCTTCACCGCTTCCATGGGCGAATAGGCGATGCGTACGTCGCCGCCTTCGGCCTTCACGCGAAAAAGGTCGCAGCGCGTTCCAGGCACGCGCAACATGTCGCCGTAGGAAACGAAGATCACGTCTTTGCGGGAAGCGATCTCGACCGCTTTGTCGACCACTTCAATGGGTGTGACGCAAACCGGGCAGCCGGGGCCGTGAACCAGCTCGACTTGCGGGGGGATCAACTCGTCGATGCCGTAGCGCATCAACGTGTGGGTTTGGCCGCCGCAGATCTCCATGAGAACCCACGGCTTGGTGACGCGGGCCTGAATCCGGCCCACCAGCGCTTGGGCGATTTTGGGGTCGCGGTACTCGTCAAGGTATCGCATTGCCGCCCCGAATCGATGCTAGAGATTGCGCTGTATCCGGTTCATCAGCGAAGGCGGGATCCTCGGTCTCGAGCATCCCGATGTGCTCCAGCAGTTTGTAAGTGCGATGCGCTTCTTCTTCGTCCAGGCGGCTAATGGCGAACCCGACATGGACCAGGACGTAGTCGCCAACCTGGGCTTCGGGAACAAAATCGAGGAAGACCGAGCGCTTGATTCCCCCGAACTGGACCACGCCCACCCGGCTGTCGCTGATCGTTTGGGTCTCCACCAGTTTTCCGGGCACCGCCAAACACATAGTTGCCTCCTACTCAGATGCAGAAAGAACTTTCAGATCGCTCGGTTACCGAGCAATACACGCCAGCAGACGGTTCACCGTCATGCGTGCAAACCCGGCCGCCAACCCGATGCTGTTCTGAACCGCCGGTGACAGGCCGATGCGGGTTTCCACCCGTTCTGGCTCAATTCCAACCAATGCAACCTCTTCGGGAGTCTCCCCGAGCAATTGGAGGGCCCTCAGGATGTCCGGGGCGCTTCCCTCGTGCGCCGAGCTGGCCGGACGCCGCCCCATCTGAATCACGTCCTTGCCATTCAGAACGTGCACCGCGCCGGCCTTGTACCCTAAGCGAATAGCATCCAGGAACACCACCGCCTTGCGTTGTTCGAACTTACCCAGCAACGCCAGACCCTGGGTGCCACCGTCTACGAGTTCGACGTCATGGCCCCACTTTTGGGCGTCCGATTCCAACCGGGACAGGATTTCCTGCCCCGCGCCATCGTCAGCCATGAGCGGGTTTCCGATCGCCAAGATCAAGACCGGCGCGGTTTCTTCGCCGGCGCACGGCCGGCCGCAGCGGCAACTTCCCCCGGCCGCCGCGCCGCACCGTGTGCGCTCGGCAAACTCAACTGATCCAGGTGTCGGCATCGTGGTCTCCGGGCTCGTAGAACTTGGGACCTGCAATGATTGAGTCCACGAGTCCGTTCCTGTACAAGTACACGTCGTACAACACGATGTAGAGGTGGAACAGTACGAACACCATGATGAGCCAGGCCACCAGGTGGTGCCACATGTGCACGCGGAATGAGCCGCCCAGCAGCGGAATCGACCAGCCGGTTACTTTGTCCCAGAAACCGCCGGGATTCGATTCCGAATAGAGCGCCATTCCGGTGAGGCCTTCGAATCCGCACATGGCGAAGAACGCCATGTAGGAAGCGCCGGCCAGCGAGTTGTGCCCGATATGAATGTGGCCGCGCTCCAGGTGCAGGTAGTCGATGACCTGTTTGATCACCGCTTTGTACCAGGAGAACTTCCAGAACATCGGGAAGCCCGACCGGGCGTAGTTGTTTCCAACGAAGAACCAATACACCCGGATCAGAACACCTAAGATAAGCGCGAATCCAAAAGCGAAGTGGAACTGGCGCGCTCTCCCCATCACGAAGTGGTTGGCTGCTTCGCCACCGGGCATCAGGATCGGAGCAGCGATGAAGAGCCCGGTGGCGAACAGGACGAAAATTGCGATCGCATTCACCCAATGCGACAGGCGGACAGGAAACTCCCAGACGTATTTTCGGCCGGCGATGAGACCGGCTGGAAGCGGAGCTTTTTCAGCCTCCAGCGGCGGTAGCGGGATATTGGGCGGCGCCAGCGGGACTGCTCCCTTGACCGGTGGCGCCCCAGTGACATTCGTATGAATGGTTGCCATGGAAGCCTCCTAGCGGACGATCACCTCAGCTAAGGTCTCCCCCTCCGGGCTGGTCACGTGCGTGGCGCAGGCCAGGCAGGGGTCGAAGGAATGGATAGTCCGCAGGATCTCGAGCGGCCGTTTCGGATCGGCCATCGGTGTCCCGAGCAACGCGGCTTCGTAAGCTCCGCGCTGTCCCTTGCCATCCTTGGGCGATGCGTTCCAGGTGCTGGGCACCACGATCTGGTAGTTGGCGATCTTCTGATCTTTGATGTGGATCCAGTGGCCGAGCGCGCCACGAGGCGCCTCTTCCACACCGAAGCCCTTACAGTCCGCCGGCCAGGTTTTCGGGTCCCAACGCGTGGTGTCGGCCGTGGCGTAATCGCCCGCTTTCAGGTTGGCGATCAGCCGGTCATACTCTTCGAGCAGCCACTTGGCGGCCAGCTTGGTCTCCAGCCCCCGCGCGGCCGTGCGGCCCAGCGTCGAGAACAGAGCGGCAGGTGTTAGTTTGAGACGGCCCAAAGCCTCGGTGACGACTTCTTTGTACTCGTCGCGCCCGCTCGCGAAGCCGACCAGCATGCGCGCCAGCGGCCCGACTTCCATTGCATTTTCCTTCCAGCGCGGCGCTTTGACGAATGAGTAGCTGGCGTTCTCGTCCAGCTGCACGAACGGCGGCTTCGGTCCGGTGTAGTTCACATCAGTGATGCCCACCGATGGATGGAGCCCCTTGGTTCCGTCCGGATACTTATACCAGGAGTGCGCAACCTCTTCTTGGATTTGGTTGGTATCGGAAAAATCGAGCGGGAGAACCTCGCTGAGGTTCTTGTTGAGGATGATGCCGCGCGGGAACTTGAACTTGGATGGATCGTTGACGCCATTCTGTGGAATGTCGCCATACGCCATGTAGTTCCCCAGGCCGCCGCCGTACGTCGTCCATTCCGGATAGAACGAAGCCACCGCCAGCAGATCCGGAATGTACAACCCTTCCACGATGGCCTGCGCGTCTTTGATCAAGCCATGCACTAAATTCAGGCGCTCCATGTTGATGGCGTTGTCGCCGTTCAGGTTGATCGCCGCGCCGGTTCCACCCACCAGGTAGTGCGGATGCGGATTCTTGCCGCCGAAAACGGTGTGGATCTTGATGATTTCCTTCTGCCACTTGAGAGCTTCCAGGTAATGCGCCACCGCCATGAGGTTCGCCTCAGGCGGAAGCTTATACGCCGGATGTCCCCAATAGGCGTTCTGGAAAATTCCGAGTTGGCCGGACTCGACAAACTTCTTCAACGTCCCGGCGACATCGGAAAAATAGCCGGGAGTCGACGTCGGCCAGTTGGGCGATACCTTTTGCGCCAGCGCCGCGGTGGCGGCCGGATCGGCCTTAAGCGCCGACACCACGTCCACCCAATCCAACGCATGCAGGTGATAGAAGTGAATCACATGGTCCTGGACATACTGCGTCAGCTCCATGATGTTGCGGATAATTTCCGCGTTCTTGGGGATGGTGATGTTGAGCGCGCTTTCCACCGAACGCACCGAAGCTAACGCGTGCACCGTGGTGCAGACGCCGCAAATGCGCTCGCAGAATGCCCAGGCATCGCGCGGGTCGCGGCCCTGAAGGATGACCTCCAGCCCGCGCCACATGGTGCCGGAAGAAATGGCATCCTCCACCACGCCCTTATCGTTGAGCATGGCTTCGATTCGGAGATGGCCTTCGATACGAGTTACTGGATCGACTACTACGCGTCTGGACATGGCTTACTCCTTGCCTTTCTGCTCGCCGGCGGCGGGCGCGCCGGGCTCATCTGTCTTGAGTTTGTTGAACTGCCGGCGCGTCACCGTCGAAGTGAGGTGAGCCGCAAGGGCGGCGCCGGATAGCACGGTTAACGTCTTGCCGATCTTGTCGGGCGTGGCCTCGATTCCGGGGACGATTACGTTGGACAGGCGTTGATAGAACGGCCCGTTGTCCCAGAAACCCTCTTCCGCGCAGCCGATGCACGGGTGTCCGGAATTGACCGGCCAGCCCTGGCCGCAATTCCACTTGAACGTCGAGCAGGAGTTGTAGGTCGTCGGCCCACGGCACCCCATTTTGTACAGGCACCAGCCCTTGCGCGCTCCTTCGTCGTCCCAGGCTTCGACAAACTGGCCGGCGTCGAAGAACGCGCGCCGGTAGCATTTGTCGTGCAGGCGCTGGCCGTAGAACATCTTCGGGCGGCCCTGGCGGTCGAGCTCAGGCAGCGCGTCAAAGGTCAGGATGTGCGTGAGCACGCCGGTCATAACCTCGGCGATCGGCGGGCAGCCCGGCACATTGATGATCGGCTTATCAGTGATCAACTCATGCACCGGCTTGGCGCCGGTCGGATTCGGCTTGGCAGCCTGGACGCAGCCGTTGGAAGCGCAGGAGCCCCAGGCCACGATGGCTTTGGCGTCCTTGGCCGTTTCCTGCAGGATGTTGAGGAAGCTCTCGCCGCCCACGGTGCAATACACGCCGCCGTCGTTCGTCGGAGCATTGCCTTCGACAGCCAGAAGATACTGGCCTTTGTACTTCTTCATGACGTCCCGCCGGATTTCTTCCACCTGGAAGCCCGCGGCGGCTTGCAGCGTGTCGTCGTAATCCAGCGAAACCATGTTGAGAAGCACGTCTTGCGCGATCGGGTGGGAAGAGCGAATGAACGATTCGCTGCAGCAGGTGCACTCCAGGCCATGCAACCAGATCACGGGGATGCGCGGTTTGGTCTCCATGGCCTCGACGACCTTGGGAACAAATGCGGCGCTCAAGCCAAGAGCTGCCGCGGATTGAGTGCAAAACTTGAGGAAAGACCGGCGGTCGACTCCGTGTCGACGGAGGACTTCATAAGTGGTCAGTGTGCGGTCCGAAGGTTCCACGTGGTTTAACCTCGCTCGGTTAATAAAAAAAGCGTCAATAAAAGCACGTCTCAGCGAGAAACGCGCGAAAACGATAGCGACAAGTGCAACCGCGCGGCCAAGTTAGTCGTCAAGCCAGGGTCTCTTCGCGCAGCGATTTACGCGACCAAATTAGTCCGACATGTGAACTTCTTTGAATGCAAGCGGGATGGTGCTGTGGAGCACGCGCTTATGCCTGCCGCGTCGACACTCGTATCGACATCCGGCCGGTGTTGCAGAGTCCCAAGCCTGCGCGAAAACCCACAGGTCCTTACGCCAATAGCCGCATGATCGTGAAACTTGAGCTCAAAATGACCCAGGTAGTCGGCCGGGAAGTGGCCATGGCCCGGCAATTTGGCAAGGTTATGCGGTACTGTAGAGTTCAGAGGGACGAACTCTTCAGTCGGCTGGAGGTTGTATCAGCAAGAGACCGAAATCCGCATCTCGAGTCATTTCAGCGCTGGCCGCACGCAGCCAGCTTGGCAAAATTCTCGAGGAAGTAGACAAGGAACACCGCAGCTTCGTCATTGAGAAGCGCGGTAGCCCGAAGGCTATTCTTCTAGGCATCCAGGACTACATGCGCCTGGCTGCCCCGGAGCCGGAAATATTGAAAGCCCTAGGCGAAGAATCGGCCCGCCGCGGCACCGACAAGATTACCGCTGCCCAAGTAGGCAGCGTGATTAAGGCAGCCAGAGCCAGCCGTCGCCGTGCTATCTCTTAAGCTGGTTCTCGACACGAACGTAGTAGTTTCCGGCGCTTTAAAGCCAACCGGACTGGAACGGACAGCCCTGATCTTCGCATTGACGCCTCCGGCGAATCTCTTCGTTTCTCACCCGATATTGGCGGAATATATCGATGTCTTGAGCCGGCCGGAGCTACGCGTACCATCCAACGAGCGAGAGCCTCTGATGGACTTAATCACCAGCCGGAGCAGGCTTGTGGTTCCCGGCTCCAAATTAGCCGTATGCCATAATTCGGACGACGACATCTTCCTGGAGTGCGCCGAGACTGCGCGCGCCGATTACTTGATCACGGGCAATACCAGGCACTTTCCACGCTACTGGCGGAACACGAAGATCATCAATGCAAGAGAATTGTTGGATGTTATCGCTCCCCATCTTCCGTTCTAGGAATGGCACGCGCTCAATACCGTATCCTTTGATGGCCTGCTGGTAATTACTATTGAGCCAAGGAAAGGGCCTTGATCGAATCTGAGTTTCAGGAGGTCTTCGAGCAATACAAAGATCCGGTCTATCGGTTCGTCTGGAGGATGACCAACTCGCCTGATGCCGCGGAGGACATTACACAGGAAGTGTTTCTTACACTATTGCGCCAGCCCGCCAGATTTGATGCCACCCGCGGGCAGATACGCCCGTTCCTGCTTGGTATCGCCCGGAATCTTGTCCTCAAGACGTTTCGCCGGGACAAGAATCGGTGGAGCGCATTAGACGAGGAGCAGTTTACGGCTCAGCCGGTGGATTTTGTTGGCTGCGAGATAGCGGACATCATCGGCAAGGCAGTCCAGGATTTGCCGCCGCTCCAGCGCGAAGTCCTCGTGCTTACCCATTACGAAGATCTGTCTCTGGAAGAAATCGCGCGAACTGTTGATGCTGAGGTGGGCACAGTCAAATCGCGCTTGCATCGCGCGCGGCAAAACTTACGGCGAATGCCAGTGCCGCTTAAAGGAGTTGTAGCGAGTTCGCGACTGTATGGAACCACTAAGTGATTACGAATTGGAACAGCTATTGAGCGCTTGGGTGGCGCCGAACGCTCCCCAAAGCTTGGCAGCGAAATTCCCCCAACGCCCGTGCCGCTGGTGGGAGCGGCTGCTCAATGGCCAGCTGTTAGCAAAACGCGGCCGCCGAAGCATGCGGCTGAGAAAGGCAAAAGACTATGGCACTTTCACAAGATGAACGCGCAAGAATCCGCGAAGAGGAGCTCATCAGATTGGAAGCGCGGAGGGAGATGAAGCTTAGACAGACGCCCCGCCTGATCGTTCTCGCGGTAGTCTGGTCCGCCGCGCTCACAGCAGTGGCACTGATGAGTCCATTGCTGCGCCGTCTCTGAGTGGAACGGACAAGCTCGGGCAAATGAAGGAAGCCCGCTATAATCGGAGTGAGGCAACGCGCTGTGGCGTCCCCCCCAACTCGCCTAATGTCCTTCGCGGAATTCGAGCTGTTACCCGAGACCCCGAGAGGACTTCGCTACGAACTACGGCATGGCGAGCCAGTCCAGATGCCACCACCGAATCGCGCTCACTACCTCGTCCAGCTTCGGATGCAACAGGCCCTCTCGACTTTCGCCGGAAAGGCGGGAGTAGTTGGCACCGAAATGCCATTCCGTCCTCTTCCCGAATTTGAATATTGGGTTGCTGACGTGGCGTTCGTTTCGCAGATCCGCTGGGAGCAAACTCCGCGCGAAAGGCACCTCGACGGCGCGCCGGATCTTGTGGTCGAGGTGCTGTCCCCTTCCAACACGGCCGCCGAGATTCTGGACCGCAGGAACGTTTGTCTTGAAAGCGGAGCGCGCGAGTTCTGGCTGGTGGATATCGAGCATCGCCAGGTCGAAGTTTCGACGCCCGACGGCCGCTCCCTAACCTACAAATCCGGCCAGTCGATTCCGCTGTTCTTCGCGCCCGAGGAAACGTTGGCCGTCGGCTCGATCTTCGAGTAACTTTCCAATGGCATCCTGGAGTAGATGGCAGTTCTGTTGAGCGGCTCCGCTCTGAGCAAGTCGTTTGGCGCGCGAGTCCTGTTTGAAAATCTTTCGTTGAGCCTTTCCGAGGGGGATCGCGTCGGCTTGATCGGCCCGAACGGCAGCGGCAAAACCACGCTGCTTGAGATCCTGGCCGGCAACGACACGCCCAGTGCTGGAACACGCGCGCTTCGGAAGCTGACCAGGCTTGCTTACGTCCCTCAGGATTCGGTATTCGAGCCGGACGACACCGTTGACTCGGTCCTGAAAGCCGCGTTGGATGATTTGCACTTAGAGGACTCGGAGAAGCTCGCCCGCATCCAAATGATGCTCGGCCGCGCCGGGTTTGACAACCCCGCTGCGCCGGCCGCGACGCTCTCCGGAGGCTGGAAAAAGCGGCTCGCCATCGCGGCCGCGCTGGTGACATCACCGGACGTCCTGCTCCTCGACGAGCCAACCAATCACCTGGATCTCGAAGGTATCCTGTGGCTCGAGACCGCCATCCAGACTGTGAACACGTGCCTGGTGGTCACGCACGACCGCTACTTCCTTGAAAACGTCGCCACGCGCATGGTCGAGGTCAACGCGGTCTATCCTCAAAATACGTTCCAGGTGAACGGCAACTACAGCGAATTTCTGGACAAGCGCGAGGACTTTCTGGAGGCGCAGTCCAAGCAGCAGGAATCGCTCGCGACCAAGGTGCGCCGGGAAATAGAGTGGCTGCGCCGGGGACCGAAGGCCAGAACCGGCAAATCCAAGGCTCGCATCGACTCGGCCGGCCGGCTCATCCAGCAGCTCTCGGCCGTCACAGCGCGCAGCCGTACCGCGACGGCCCAGATCGACTTCACCGCGTCCGATCGAAAGACCAAGCGCTTGATCGAGGCTGAAGGCATTTCGAAAACCCTCGGTGGCCGCCGGCTGTTCCACAACCTGAACCTGACCCTCGCGCCCGGTGTTCGCATCGGCCTGGTGGGCGCGAACGGCAGCGGAAAGACGACCTTGCTCAAGATCCTCGAAGGCAAACTCGCGCCCGACGCAGGATCAATCCGCCGGGCCGATCTGCTCCAAATCGTCAGCTTCGCGCAGGATCGAGGCGAGCATCTGGACCCGGATGTCAGCCTGCGCCGCACGCTATGTCAGGAGGGCGACTCGGTGATCTATCGCGGGCGTACCGTGCATGTTGCCGGATGGGCCAAGCGTTTCCTGTTTCGCGACGAGCAGCTGGATATGCCCGTGTCGCGACTCTCGGGTGGCGAGCGCGCCCGCGTGATGATCGCGCGCCTGATGCTCGCCGCGGCGGACGTCCTGTTGCTGGATGAACCGACCAACGATCTGGATATTCCAACCCTGGAGGTACTGGAGGACAGCCTGCTCGATTTTTCCGGCGCGGTTGTGCTGGTGAGTCATGACCGATACTTGCTCGATCGCGTGTCGACTGTCGTGATCGGTTTGGACGGAGCCGAAGGCGGCGTCTTCGCCGACTACTCGCAGTGGGAAGCCTCGCGAAGCACGCAGCCTGCGGAGCAGCCCACGGCAGAGGAGCCGCGCCGGCCGTCCACCGAAGGGGCAAAGCGAAAACTCGGCTACCTGGAACAGCGCGAGTGGGACGCGATGGAAGCAAAGATCCTGGCAGCGGAACAAGAGTTGGCAGCCTGTCAGCGCAATGTTGACGCTGCAGGCTCCGAAGCGAAGCGGTATATGGCAGCCTACGAAGAGCTACAAGCTGCCCAGCAACGCGTAGAAGACTTGTACACCCGCTGGGCAGAGCTGGAAGCCAAGGTTATCCCGTCATAACCGAGGCAAGACGATTGGGGCATAGCACCCAATAAACTGCCGGGAAATTCCTCACCCCTGTCTTTTCAACGTTCTCCCAGCGGCAAATCAGTTGCACCTTGCCCCAGCAGAGTGCAAATACGAATACATGGACGTGGGGGGCAGGGCGTCGTCTCCGCCGCCGAGATGCTCTCCATCGCCGCCTTCCTCGAAGGGCGTTATGCCCAGGCTTTTCCTAGCTTTGGCTCGGAGCGCATGGGAGCGCCTGTCATGGCGTTCTGCCGCATTTCCGATCAGCCCATCCGGTCGCGCGAACCGGTTGCCCAGCCCGACGCGCTGATTATTCAAGATCCGACGCTGCTCCACCAGCCAGGTCTTTTTGACGGCCTCCAGCCGCAGGGCTACGTGCTCATCAATTCGACGCGCAGCCTGGATGAGCTGGGGATTGCATCCTACTTAAAGGCATTGCCTGAAGATCACGTTCTGACCTTGCCGGCCACTGAGCTGGCCGTGCACCACGTCGGACGTCCGCTTCCCAACAGCACGTTGCTAGGCGGATTTGCGGCCATGACTGGCGAATTGCGCCTGGCGTCGGTGCTGGCGGCGATTCGTCAAAAATTTCCTGGCAAGATCGGCGAAGCCAACGCCGCAGCGGCTCAAGCCGCCTACGAATTGATCGGCCAGAATGTCGCGCGTCCGCCGCTCGACAATTTATCGCAGGCGACGACGCTGGAGGAAACAACGCATGTGGAAGCAGATTGAAGGCTCGCGCGCCATCGCCGAGACGGTTGCAATGTGCCGGCCGCAGGTGATCTGCGCTTATCCCATTACGCCCCAGACGCACATCGTCGAAGGCCTGGGCGAATTGGTGAAATCGGGCGAACTGGCCGGCTGCGAGTTCCTGAACGTCGAGTCGGAATTCGGAGCGCTCTCGGTGGCCATCGGCGCGTCGGCCGCCGGCGCGCGCACTTATACCGCGACCGCGAGCCAGGGACTGCTCTTCATGGCAGAGGCGGTCTACAACGCGTCCGGGCTCGGGCTTCCCATCGTGATGACCATCGGGAACCGCGCCATCGGCGCACCCATCAACATCTGGAACGACCATTCGGACTCCATGTCGATGCGCGATTCCGGGTGGATCCAGCTGTTCGCCGAAACCAATCAAGAAGCCGCCGATCTGCACATTCAGGCGTTCCGCTTGGCTGAGGAGCTTTCCTGCCCGGTGATGGTGTGCGTGGACGGCTTTATCCTGACGCACGCCTACGATCGCATCGATGTTCCGTTGCAGCACCAGGTGGATGCCTGGCTGCCTCGGTTCGAGCCCCGGCAGGTGCTGGACCCCGACGCGCCGGTCTCGATCGGCGCCATGGTCGGTCCGGACGCTTTTACCGAAGTACGTTACCTCGCACATCACAAGCAACTGCAGGCGCTCCAGCGCATCCCCGAAATCAGCGGCGAGTTTTACGAAACCTTCGGGCGCGAATCCGGCGGTCTGCTGCGGCCCTATCGCCTGGATGGCGCCGACACGGTGGTAGTGGCGCTGGGTTCGGTGAACGGGACCATTCAAGAGGCCGTCGACGAACTGCGCGAGGACGGCATGGCGATCGGCTCGGTCAGCATCTGTTCGTATCGCCCGTTTCCCTTGGAAGCAGTCGCCCGGGCGCTGGCGGAGGCCAAGCGGGTGGTGGTGATCGAGAAGTCGCTGGCGGTGGGCCTGGGCGGTATGTTGGCCACCGATATCCAGATGGCTTTATCCGGGCGGAGGCAGAAAGTCTACACAGTCATCGCGGGCCTGGGCGGGCGCGCGATCACCAAGGCTTCGCTGATGAAGCTGTTCCACCGGGCCAAGTCCGACGCGCTGGAGGGCGTCACATTCCTGGATCTCAACTGGGATGTTATCAACCGGCAGCTGGCGCGCGAGACTGCGACGCGCAGATCGGGGCCGGCGGCCGAGAGCATTTTGAAAGATCTGGCGACCTTGCCGGTAAAGATCGTCTAGGAGCAACCGATGCCGTTTGAACACATCAAGTTTTACCAAACCGGGACTTTCACGGTCGGCAATCGCCTGCTGGATGTTTCGAGCCGCGCGGTGCAATCGGACGTGCGGCGCTCGAACGCGCTCAATTGCGGTCACCGGGCCTGCCAGGGCTGCGGGGAAGCGCTGGGCGCACGCTACGCAGTGGACGCGGCCGTACGCGCCGCGGAAGGCAATCTCGTGGCAGTGAACGCCACCGGATGTCTGGAGGTTTTTTCCACGCCGTACCCGGAGACTTCCTGGCAGGTGGCCTGGATGCATTCGCTGTTCGGCAACGCCGCGGCGGTCGCGGCCGGGGTTGCGGCGGCGATGAAGGCGCAGGGCCGAAACGAAGTGCGAGTGATCGCGCAAGGTGGCGACGGCGGAACCGCCGACATCGGCATGGGATGCCTTTCTGGAATGTTCGAGCGCAACGATGACGTGCTCTATATTTGTTACGACAACGAAGCGTATATGAACACCGGCGTGCAGCGCTCCGGCACCACGCCGCCCGCCGCGCGCACCGCGACCACGCCGCCGGTTGGTCCGAAGCCGGGCAACGTGTTCGGCCAGGGCAAGAGCGTGCCGCTGATCGCGATGGCGCATTCGATTCCGTATGTCGCTACCGCGTCGGTGGCGAATCTGCACGACCTGGAATTTAAAGTTGAGAAGGCCATTCCCATTCGTGGCGCCCGTTATATCCACGTTCACGTCCCCTGCCCGCTGGGCTGGGGCTCGGAGCCGCACGACACCATCAAAGTGGCGCGGCTGGCGGTGGAAAGCGGACTGTTCCCGCTGTTCGAAGCTGAGTATGGAGAGATTACCGGGCGCAGCGTCATACGCCGCAAGCAGCCGGCCGAAGAGTATTTGAAATTGCAGAAGCGATTCGCGCACCTGTTCCGGCCCCGGCGCGATGAAGAGCGCCTCGCAACCATTCAGGCCATCGCGGATCGAAACATCCAGCGCTTCGGATTGCAGAACGGGGAGGTGCGCTAATGGACAAGCCATTTGCCATCACGTTGGACGTTGGCTCCAGCTTGGCTAATCATACCGGCTCCTGGCGCACGGAGCGGCCGGTGTACGTGGATCGCATTCCGCCTTGTAACCATGCCTGCCCGGCGGGCGAGAACATCCAAGCCTGGCTTTATCACGCCGAATCCGGCGACTATCACACCGCGTGGAAGTCGCTGGTGGAGAATAATCCGCTGCCCGCGATCATGGGCCGGGCCTGCTACCACCCCTGCGAATCGGCTTGCAATCGCGCGCAGCTCGATCACGAAGTGAACATCCATTCGGTGGAGCGCTTCTTGGGCGACGAAGCCATTCGGCGCGGGTGGCAATTCGAAGCCGGCCCGTCCTCTGGGAAACATGTCCTGGTGGTCGGCTCGGGACCCTCTGGCCTTTCGGCCGCGTATCACTTGGCGCGAATGGGCCACAAGGTAACGATCTACGAGGCTGGCCCCGCGGCCGGCGGCATGATGCGGTTCGGGATCCCGAAGTACCGGCTTCCGCGCGAGGTTCTGAATGCTGAAATCGCCCGGATCGAAAAAATGGGCGTTACGATCCGGCTCAACACGCGGGTGGACGATCTCGCGCCCGTGGTCGAAAGCAAACGATTCGACGCGGCCTTCTTGGCCGTAGGAGCGCACGTTTCGAAGCGCGCTTATATTCCGGCGGGGGACGCCAGCAAGATTCTGGATGCGCTGGGCGTGCTGCGCAGCGTGGATGGCGGCCAACCGCCCGAGCTCGGCCGGCGCGTTCTGGTCTACGGCGGCGGCAACACGGCGCTGGACGTGGCCCGCACCGCCAAACGGCTGGGCGCGACTGAAACGCTCATCGTGTATCGCCGCACCCGCGAGAAAATGCCCGCGCACGATTTCGAAGTCCAGGAAGCCATCGAGGAAGGCATCCAATTCCGCTGGCTTTCCACCATCAAGGAAGCGGGCGACTCCAGCTTCAAGATCGAGAAGATGCGCCTGGACGAAAAAGGATTCCCGCAGCCGACCGGCGAATTCGAGACCATCGAAGGCGACTCGCTGGTGCTGGCGCTGGGCCAGGATGTGGACTTGAGTTTTCTCGAGGACGTGCCCGGCCTGGAGCTGACCGATGGCGTGGTCAAGGTCAACTCTCAGATGATGACCGGGTATCCGGGCGTCTTCGCGGGCGGCGACATGGTTCCAGCCGAGCGCACCATAACCGTGGCCGTGGGTCATGGCAAGAAGGCCGCGAGAAATATCGACGCCTGGCTGCGCGGCGCCACGTATCAACCCGGCGCCAAGCACGAACTCGCGGCGTTTGAAAAGCTGAATCCCTGGTATTACACCGACGCGCCCGAAACGGTGCAGGCGACGCTCGAGACGGTTCGCCGCCAGACCACTTTCGACGAAGTAGTGAGCGGGCTGGACGAAAACAACGCATTGTTTGAAGCCCGCCGCTGCCTTTCTTGCGGCAACTGCTTTGAATGCGACAACTGCTACGGCGTTTGTCCCGACAACGCGGTGGTCAAGCTGGGTCCCGGCAACCGCTTTCGCTTCAATTACGATTACTGCAAAGGTTGCGGCATGTGCGCGGCCGAGTGTCCGTGCGGCGCCATCCAGATGGTGGCGGAAACGATCTGAGCGGCTGCGAAGACTCCTAACGGAGGTCGAGGGACTGGTAGTCGCTGCTGGCGTTCGCGAAGAATGCCAGGTCCAGGCCCGGAATATTGACGGGACTCGATAACATGTGCGGAGCGAGGAAAAAGTACGTATCCTTCGCGGCGCCGGGCGGAAGAGCGGAGAGCACGAAATCAGGGACCGTGAACGACCCTTTCCCGCTGTCCTCTACGCACAGGAGTGTCGTATTCTTGCTGTCCGAATGCACCGCGCCACCGATCAAGACGTAGGGTGAACCGCTAGCTCCCGACCAAGTCACGGTCAGAGGCTGTGAGCGGTCGATCTCCGTCACTGCTCCTTTGTTGGTCCACACCAGGTTGCTCGATACATTCAACGACGCCGTAAAGGCCGGAACATCGCTTCCGCCGCTTCCACTCACGGTGTAAGCGCCGGCCGGTATGCCGGACGATTGGAAACCCGACCCGAAGGACGCTTGGTACGTTCCCCTGACTTGGGTCATGCTGCGCGGCCCCAGTGGTCCGGAAAGATTGAGGGCGGCGCCCGCGTCCAGCCCTCGTGTGTGAACTGAGTAGGGGGCCAAACCTTCCGTCGTGACGATGCAGGTTCCGGGCGGAACCAGATGGGATCCAACTTGAGCAGCGAATTGATCCAGCCCCTGCGTCGTGCCGAAAGCGGCCGCGGCCCCCAGTTGATCCATGCTGACGGCTTGGCGCAGTGCCTTAAGCAATTTGCGATTGGCGGCTGACTTGCCCAGATTATACTTGCGCAAGATCCGCTGGACAGTCTTGATGTTTCTGGCGCGATAGCCCGCGGCCAACTCGCTGACATCGTTTTCCGAAACTTGCGCGTGCAGCAGCAGAGATACCTGCTGCGCAATGCTGCCTGAGAATTGGAACCCGGCTGTTTGCAGGACCCGTATAGGGCCGATCGCGATGACGCCCAGCCTTAACTCCTCCCCGTTCAGCGCCCGCACCAGGAGCGAGGTCGGGATGCCGGGCGACGAGTCCGGGCAAACGGAGCCTGACGCGCTGATCGGGAGCGTCACAAAATTGCTCACCACGCCCCCGCTGCGCACCACGATTGGAACAAAACACCCAGTAGCCGAACTGGGAATCTCGAACGCGATCTGATCCAAGCCGGCGCAGCAGCCGGACCGGCCCGCATAGGAGATCGCGGCGGGAGACATACCGACGAAGACCTCGACGTTCGCGAATTGCGGGCCGATCACCGGCGGCTGGCTATCGCTTCCGGCGATGGGACCGAGGCCGGTCCCCCACAGAATCACTGTCTCGCCGGGGCGCGCGGAAGTCTCCAGTCCCTTTAGCGCGTAGTCCGCGCCGGTGATGCTTCCGGGGCCAGTGCCGGAACCGGCGACCGTGTAGACCCCAAAGGCGCTCGAACTAACCGCGATGGCGGAGCCGGCGATCGACGTGCGGCCGTTGTATTTCAGCCAAATGGTCGCGGAACCCAGGGGCGTGTTAGAGGGCAAAATGGCGGCGGTTTGGGAAAACGACGCGTAGATCATCGGGCAATCCAGCACGGTCGATCCCGAAATTACCTGGACCGATGCGCCGGCAAGCTGAGACGGCAACGGAAAAGAGTTGGCCTGCTGAAGTTCTGCCGGCCCGATGCCGTAGCCGAAGACGACAAATATCGAACCCTGCGCAATGCTCCCCTGTGCGTAGCTGGCGGAATTCCCCACCGAGTAGATCTGAGGCTGAGCCCACAGCACAACGGGCGCCAGCAGCCACCCCCACAAAACACAGGATCTTAGTCGTTTCGGATCGCAAAACATGGAGCACCCCGGTTCATCAGCGATGTGCACGTCTGATACCAGCAGATTCCGGTCGATTTGAAGCACACGATCTGGGAGTGCCTTCCGGACCTAGAGTAGAATCGGTGCAGTACGCATGGCGCTTTCGGCTGGAACGCGTGTCGGACCTTACGAAATCCTCGGCCCTATCGGCGCCGGAGGAATGGGCGAGGTTTACCGTGCGCGTGATACCAAGCTGAAGCGCGATGTCGCGCTGAAAGTTCTGCCCGATTCTTTCGCTAACGATCCGGACCGCATGGCGCGCTTCCAGCGCGAAGCGGAAGTGCTGGCGTCCTTGAACCATCCCAACATCGCGGCGATCTATGGGGTTGAAGAACGCGCGCTGGTGATGGAGCTGGTGGAAGGCGAGAATCTCAAAGGCCCGCTGCCCATCGAAACCGCCATCAACTACGCCAGCCAGATCGCGCTGGCGCTGGAGGCCGCGCACGACAAAGGAATCATTCATCGCGATCTGAAGCCGGCCAATGTCAAGATCACTCCGTCCGGTGTGGTCAAAGTACTGGATTTCGGCCTGGCAGCGGTGGCACAGGATGCATCCAACACCGCCGATCCCGCGAACTCGCCGACTCTGACTCTACGCGCCACGCAGGCCGGGCTCATCATGGGCACGGCGGGCTATATGTCGCCCGAGCAAGCCTCTGGAAAGCCCGTGGATCATCGCGCAGACATCTGGTCATTCGGCGTCGTCCTGTGGGAGATGCTAATCGGGAAACGGCTGTTCGGCGGCGAGACCGTTTCCCACACGCTGGCAGCCATCCTGACCAAGGACCCCGATTGGACGCAGTTGCCCTCGGCCACGCCGCCTAATGTGCGCCGCCTGCTCCGCCGTTGCCTGGAGCGCGACGTGAAGCGCCGCATGCGCGACATGGGCGACGTCTGGATCGAGCTGAACGAATCAGACCAACCGGCTATCGCAGAAGTAGTGCGTAAACCTTCTGTCGCCGCACGCTGGCTCCCTTGGGTGGCCGGCTCCGTTATTGCCGCCGCAGCCGTTGGATGGAGTCTGATCCATTCGCGCCCCCAGGAGCCGCGGCCCGTGGTCCGTTGGAGCTTCACGCAAGAGAATCCATTCGGCATGCCCGCGCTCTCACGCGACGGCACCCGCATGGCATACAGCGAATCCAGCAACGGCACCCTTCGGATCATGTTGCGGATGATGGATGAACCGGAAGCCAAGCCGATTGCCGGCATCGAGGGCGGCGGAATGCCCATTTTTTCTCCCGACGGCCAATGGCTGGCATACTTCTCCGGATTCTCGCCAACCACCACTGCCAACAAGCTTCAGAAGATTGCGCTCGATGGCGGATCTCCGATCTCAATTTGCGATTGCGCGGGCGGGTGGGGACTCAGTTGGGGAGACGACGGTAATATCGTATTCAGCGATGGCAAGAAATTGTGGCGCATATCCGCCGCCGGTGGTATGCCTCAGGCGCTCACCGCGCTCGACAGTAAAAAAGGCGAACAGCGGCACGTTTATCCCTTTTTCCTTCCAGGCGCACAGGCCATTTTGTTCACGATTACGACGGACAGCGGCAGTCAGGTGGCTGTACTCGACATTAAGAAGGGCAGCTATCGCGTGCTCGCGGGCAACGGAGCCAATCCGAAATACGTTCGCACCGGTTACCTGACGTACGTTCGAAGCGGATCGATGCTGGCCGTTCCTTTCGATGCCAGGCGCGCGGTCGTAACTGGATCGGAGACGCAGGTGATAAGCGGAATCGGCGCCATTGTCGGCGGCATTTATGGTGAGTATTCGTTTTCCGACAACGGCATCTTGGTCTACATGACAGGTCAGGGCGGCCAGGGGAGCAAGTCGGTCCTGGGGTGGATCGACCGCAAAGGCGCGACGCAACGCATTTCAGATCCGCAGAGCTGGGGCAACGGCCGCCTGTCGCCGGACGGCCTGCAGGTTGCGAACTCGATCAATGCCGGCAGCTTGTCGGCTGACATCTGGTCCTTCGACGTGGAACGCCGCATCCTGACGCGTCTCACGTTCGAAGGCACTAACGCCGATCCGATTTGGACGCCCGATGGGCGCCACATCGCCTACTACGGCGCCAGGTCCGGTAATCGCGGGATCTATTGGATCGCCTCCGACGGCAGCGGCAAGCCGGAGCTGCTGGCAACCATCGAAGCGCCGGCCGTACCATGTTCCTTCACGCCCGATGGAAAGGCGTTAGTTTTTTCACAGCGGGGATCCGACAAAATTTCGCACCTTTGGACGCTGCCTATGCCGGGCGCCGCCGGGCAGCGGAAGCCGGCGCTCCTGCACGACACCATGTTCAGCGAATCGGACGCTCAGATTTCTCCCGATGGCCGATACCTCGCCTACATCTCACAGGAGTCCGGCGCGAGCGAAGTCTACGTTCAGCCCTTTCCCGGGCCCGGCGCGAAAACCCGCATCTCCACGCAAGGCGGAGTAGCGCCGCGTTGGTCCCGCAACGGCCGCGAGTTGTTCTACTGGAACCCCGGACGAATTGGCATGCTAGCTGTCGATGTTCAAACCGGCAATTCGTTTCGCGCCGGCCTGCCTCGCGACGTCGTTAAGGCGTTCTCCGGTTCGACCTGGGATGTCGCGCCGGATGGCAACCGTTTTCTAATTGAGGTTTTCCCGAGCGGCAACAACTTACGGATGGAAACTGTCGTCAACTGGTTCGACGAATTGCGCCGGCGCCTGCCGGCCGGCAAGTGATCTGCAACGGCGCGTCCGCTTATAGTTTCCCGCCTAGGGATGGCTCATCGACTGACGGTAGGCGTCCAGCGCCCGATCTGCTTCCAGTTTTGTGGGCCGATTCGGATTGGGATCGTCCTTGCAGGAGAATGCTCGCAACCGTGCGATGGAGTTCTGGGGCAAGCCATGTTGTTCGGCGCCTGCGACCACGAGCGCCTGATACCAGCAATAAGGCTGCAAGTTTGGGTCAATCGCGTCTGGATCGGCGATATAGGCTAGGATGCTCTCGACATGGCCGTCCGGGAGTGTTACCGGGACGTTGGAGTCACGATGATATCCGTGCCCAACACCCTCGGCCTGGTCTAGTGCGGAAAGCTCTGTGTCCGGAACTTCGAACACAACACCATGAACGATGTCAGCGGAAGATTCCGATTGCGCAATGTTGCACTTTCCAGAGCGGTCGACGCTCCTTTTTTCAAATCGCATCGCCCATCCGGGTACTGAACCCGTACACAAGAAAGCCGCGTTGGGAACGCGATTGCTCGCTCTCAGCCGTTCCTCCAACATGTTCGAACCATAAGCAAAGTACTTCATGTGTGGAGACCGTCAATCTCACTTGCTTACGGCCGTCGCGGCCGATGTGGACGTGGTCTGGCGCGGATATTTCGGGCGCGTTGGCAGCTTGGGCTCTTTATCCAGCGCCTGCCTGGCGAGCTCGATGGCTTTCTCCAGTTGCGGATCGTGGCCGGCCACTTCCAGATCCGGGCGCTGCTCGACCACGTAATCCGGATCGACGCCGTGATTTTCGACGATCCAGTGGCCACCCTTATCCGGCGCCCAGAATGCGGTCTCCGGCGCGGTGACGGCGCCGCCGTCCATGAGGGGAATGCTGCGATCGATCCCAACTAGTCCGCCCCAGGTGCGGGTTCCTACCACCGGACCGATCTTCTCCTGCTGGAAGAACCAGGGAAAGGCATCACCGCCGGAGCCAGCCAGCTCATTGACGATCATTACTTTTGGTCCGAAGATCGCTGCCCCCGGTACCGTCTGATCTTTGCCTTCGCGCGGCGAAACGTTGGCCAGGAGGCGGCGCTGGAGTTTCTCAGCGAAGAAATCGGGAACGAAGCCGCCCGCGTTGTAGCGCTCGTCGATGATTAAGCCTTCTTTTCCGATCTGCCCGGTGAAATATTTGTCGAACGCTTGCAGCCCTGAAATGGCCGTATCGGGAACGTGCATGTAGGCGATGCGGCCGCCGGTGGCGTCGGAAACGATCTTGCGCCGCGATTCAACCCAGTCGTGATAACGTAGACCGGTTTCGCTCCCAACCGTCTTGATCGTGATCTCCCACGCGCTCTCGTCCGACGGCTTGTCGTTGATTTTCAGCGTGACGATTTTGCCGGCCAGGTTTTCGAAGAAAGAATACGGATTGGCGGGAGCGCGAACCGCGGCGCCGTTCACAGCGATCAGATAATCGCCTTCTTTGACTTTAAGTCCGGGCTCGGTGAGCGGCGAGCGAGTGCTTTCATCCCAGTTCTCGCCGCGATAGATTTTCGCCAGCTTGTAATAGCCGTTGTCGAGCGCAAAGTCGACGCCCAACAGTCCGGTGCCGATGCGCGGGCGATCCGGAAGATCCCCGCCTTGCACGTAGGTGTGGGAGGTGCTCAGCTCGGCGATCATCTCGCCGATCACGTAGCTCAGATCGCTGCGGTGCGCCACCCAAGGCAGCAGCGCCTCGTAGCGCGCACCGATCAGCTTCCAATCCAGGCCCTCCATGGCAGGATCCCAGTAAAAGTCGCGCTCTACACGCCAGGCCTCGTGGAAAATTTCCTTCCATTCCGCCCGGGGATCGACGCGCGCCTGTAGGCTGGACAGATCCAGCTTGCCGTCGCCGACCTTCTTGCCAGCGGCGGCATCGATGATTCCAAAGTTGCCTGGCCCGGCGCGATAGATCACCTTTTTTCCGTCGCGATCCAGGTCGTAATTGTCGATTCCGGTGAGCAAATCTTTGACATCGCGTTTTGCGATGTCAAACATGTGCAGCGTGGCACGCGGCCTTGGGCCCGGACGACCGTTCTCAGTGGATTCGATGGTGTTTGAGAGGTAAAAGATGGTGTTGTTGCGCGCTTCCAGATGCTGGTACATCCCGGCGGGAACCGGCACCTGCACGATGCGCGAGCCGAGTCCGTCCAGATCGATCGTGATGGGTTTCACGTCGGCTTTCTTTTCGGCCGGCTTCTCGTCGGAGGATTTTGTTTCGTCGGGTTTCGCTTCCGCTTTGGCTTCGCTTTTTTCCGCTGCCTCTGGCTTCTTGGCGTCGCTGGCGTCCTTCTCGTCGTCGATTTGCGGGGCAAAGGGCGAAGCTTCGTCCGATTTCAGCACCAGAGCGAAGATGCCGCGCGTGTCGTAGTAATTGAACCGGTTGTCAAGCTGGCCGCTGCTGGGATAGAAGAAACGGTCGGAGAGGAAGTAGAGATATTTCCCGTTCTGATCGAATGCCGGGTTGACGTTGTTGTAGAAATCCTCGGTGACGCGCGTGACCTGGCTTTTCTCCAGCGAGTACAGATAAATCGCGGTGGCCTGGTTCTGCTCGTTCTTGGCGAAAGCCAGCCAGCGGCTGTCCGGCGCCCACGCGGGCGAGCCATCCAGACCGTTGTCGGCGTGATCCACCAGCACCGGCTGCTTGGCATCGATATCGACGTAATACAAGCGCTGCTTCTTATCCCAATAGGCGAGCTTCTTGCTGTCGGGCGACCATTTCGGCCCGTAGCGATAGCACTCGCCGTCGCTGGTGACCCGAACTTCGTCGCCGCCTTTCTGCGGCCGCAAGTAAATTTCGAATTCGCCGCTGCGGTCGGAAAGATAGGCGATCCATTTGCCGTCCGGCGACCAGACTGCGTCTTGTTCGTGGACACCCGGGGTATCGGTCAAATTGCGAATGCTGCCGTGCTCGGCGGGGATGGTGAAGATATCGCCGCGCGCTTCTACCAGCGCGCGCACCCCGGTGGGCGACAGCTCGAAGCTGCGAATCATGTTCGAGACGCTCTTAATTTCCGGACGCGCGGTAGTCAGATCGCTCGAGACCGTGATGGGGATGTGCGCGACTTTGCCGCTGGCCAGATCGTAGGAATACAGCAGCCCGCCGTTCTCGTACACGATAGCGTCGGTGCCGGCGCTGGGCCACTTGACGTCGTATTCGGTGTAGTTGGTAAGCTTCCTGGTCTGCTTCGAGCCCAGGTCGTAGCGGTATAGATTCATGGCGCCGTCGCGGTCGGAAATGAAATAGACGGCGTTGCCGCGCCACATGGGGAACTGATCCAGCGCGCCGGAGCGCGGGATTTCTTCGTAGCTGTTGCGCTTGAGATCGTAGATGCCGATGTAATTGTTCCAGCCGCCGCGATAGCGTTTCCAGGTGCGGAATTCCTGCGAAGTCGGGTTGTAGGCGATCTTTTGGCCGTCGGGCGAGAAGCTGGTCAGGCTGGCGCGCGGGACCGGCAGCATCTCCTCCAGGCCGCCGTCGATCGAGACCAGAAACAGGCGCGTGGTAGCGGCGGGGGCGCTGGCGCGATTGGAGCGGAACAGAACCTTTTTGCTGTCGGGCGTCCAGCCGAGCACCATGTCGTTGGCCGGATGGTAGGTCAGCCGGCGCGGCTCACCGCCCTCGGAGGGAATGATGTACACGTCGGCGTTGCCGTCGTATTCACCGGTGAAGGCGATCCATTTCCCGTCCGGAGAGAACTTCGGGTAGACTTCGTCGCCGGGATGCGATGTGAGCCGGCGCGCTTCGCCGCCCGTGCGCGGCACGATCCACAGATCTTCGGCGTAGACGAACACCACGGCGTCCTTGGAGATGTCGGGTTGCCGGAGCAGCCGGGTTTCCGGTGTTGCGGTTCGAACCGCGGACGGTAGCAACAGGAACAAAAGCAACGCGGCGCCAAGCCACTTCATGGGGTGGGACCTCCTTATGATGCGAGCAAGTCCAATAGAATTGGACCGGCCAAGCCCGGAAACGATAGGCTTTTCGAGCAATATTCTGATTTTAGCGGACGGCTGGCTGGCGCACTCTAATCGAACTCGCGCACCGGGGCGGCTTGATCCGGCCCCACGCGCCCTTTTTCAATGTGAGCCTGGTAGTAATTCTCGCCGCGCACCGGGCATCCAGCCATTCTTCGGAGCATGGCGATCTGGCCGGTATGGGTAAGCGCGTCGGCTAAGCCGCCCTGGAACAGCTTTCCAACGTCGCCGTGGAGGGGCTTTTCGGAAGCGAGGTAGGCGTCCAGCGCTGCCAGAGCGGCAAAGAACCGGCTTACCTCCTGGGGCCAGGGGAGCGGCTCGGAATTGTGCCACTGCTGCTGGCCGGACACGATGGACAACGCCCAGTCCGCCAGATCGCCCATGTGGGCCAGAATCTGCGCCGGAGTCCGTGTACTTTCGGAAGCCTGATAAGCTGCGAAGCTCGCGGGCGCGTCGCGAAAGGTTTTGCCCGCGCGGTAGGCGAGGGTCGCAACGATGTGGCGCAGCAACTCGCGAGCCGGGTCCTGGCTTGGAATCTGCGTGGCGCTGGTCATAAGTCTAGACTACGACAGCTTGGCGTCGACGATAGAAGCGTCGCTTCGCCCACCCATCGGGTTAGTCAATAGCCGCGCTGCCACAATCCCGCGACGCAAGTGGCATTGACACAACGCGCCACGGCAGGGCTTTACATGAAACTTCTTAGTGGTTCTTCTTAGTGGTTCGCCAGATGCTTCTGGAAGGGACGTTCAGGAGCATGGGAATGAAACTCTATCGAGCAGTCATAATCCTGGCCTGCCTCACTCTGGGAATCCCCGGCGCGGTGGCAGCCACATTGGAAGAAGCCTTCACAGCGACAGCCCCTTCAGACGACGCGTGCAATCCGGGGCCTAGAGCGACAAACTTTTTGACCACCGATGCCACGGTTTGGCTGTACGCGGCCGTATCCAATGGGGCGGCTGGCGACGTACTGACCGTCGACTGGGTGCAGCCCAATGGCGCATTGTACTACACCTCCACGTATGAAGCTCTTCCCGAGGCCGGTAACTACTGCTTTGACGACTATCTGGACGTGGCCGGGCAGCCGGCCGCACAGTTCCCCGGTACGTGGACCATTCGCGGCCACTGGAACGGCGCGGACTTTTTCACGGTGACGTTCACCATCAGTACGCCCGGTGGTACCAGCGGTACTCTCACCGTCCAGTCCACGGCCGACATCTATCTCTCCGGCCACAGTGGCACGATCGGCATTTCGAATCCGGGGACTCCGCCTCCGCTGATCCCCGTCGGCGATCTGGCAGGGCAAGTAGTCCGATTCACCAGCGTCACCGGCAGTTGGAACTGCCAGCCGGGAGGGGCGTCGGGAGGCGCCGACGGCGATGGCTGCCACAGCAGCACCAATATCTCGTCGTACCGGGGCATTTCCGGAATTAGCCACAGCAGCAAGACCATGTTCCTGGTCGGTGTTTTCTTGAGCGACGCGGAACCGGCCGATCCGGCGCCCACGCGCTTGGATGCAACCAATGCGAACGGTGTCGCTACATTCCAGCCGCTCTTGGCGCAAACATTTTTTATCGGCGACGGCTTAACCAGCGGTGGAACGACGCAGGAGTTTACGATTCCTGCCGGAGCGACGCGCCTGTTCCTCGGTATCGCCGATGGATCTGGTTTCCAAGGCGGGCCTTGCTGCTATAACGACAACTCGGGCTCCGTCACGCTGAACTGGCAGCTCGGGGCTTCGAGCGGCGGGGGCGGAGGAGGAAGCTGCTCATACTACGTGAATCCGCTGACGAACAGCCTTCCGGCCGGAGGGGGAACCGGTCTGGTTTTGATCTCCACCGGCTCTTCCTGCACTTGGACGGCGCAGAGCAATGTCTCCTGGATCAGCATCACGGCCGGGAGTTCGGGAACGGGAAGCGGGGCCGTGAGCTACACGGTGGCCGCCAACACGTCCACGAGTTCGCGGACCGGCACTCTAACGATTGCCGGACAAACCCACACCGTGACGCAAAGCGCGGCACAGCCTTGCAGTTACGCGCTGAGCGCCACCAGTAATAGCGTCCCGGCTTCTGGAGGCAGCGCCGGCGTTCTGGTAACCAGCGGGAGCGAATGTTCCTGGACTGCTACGAGCAACGCGAACTGGATCACCATCACGGCCGGCTCTAGCGGCTCAGGCAACGGAACCGTGAGTTACACGGTCGCGGCCAATACTTCCACCTCCCCGCGCCAAGGCACCGTGACTATCGCTGGCCTCACCTACACGGTCACCCAGGCGGGAGCCTCATCCGTCACAGCACCAACCGTCAGCGCTGGCGGTATCATCAATGCCGCCAGCTACACGCCCGCGAGTATGGCCGCCGGCGCTCTGGCGCGCGGTTCTTTCTTTACGATATTCGGGGCTAATCTCGGACCGGCGCAGTATCAGTCCCAATCGAGCTATCCATTGAATACAACGCTAGGCGGCGTGACCGTGGCGGTAACCGGCGGAGGTAGTTCCGTGAACGCCTATCTGGTGTTTGTTTCCGCAAGTCAGATTAACGCGATCTTGCCTTCCAATGCGCCAACCGGCGACGTACAGATCGTTGTTAGCTACCAGGGCGCCGCCGGCGCCGGCGCGCCGGCTAAGGTAGTGGATAGCAATTTCGGCATCTTCTCGACGGCGAACGGGCGCGGGCCCGGAATTGTCCAGAACTACGTTTCGGCCAACCAGCTACCGCTGAATACGCGCAGCGCTACGGCGAAACCTGGTCAGGTCGAGATACTGCTGGGCACCGGACTCGGACCCATCACCGCTCCCGATAACAATACACCGCCTGTTGGAAACCTACCCGTCCAGGTCCAGGTCTTCGTGGGCGGCAAAACGGCCACAGTTTCATATAGCGGGCGCATGCCGGGCGTGGCGGGCGTGGATCAGATCAATTTCCAACTGCCGGCCGACGTTCCGTCCGGCTGCTACGTGCCCGTCCAGGTGAAGACGGGAACCACGTTCAGTAACATCGTTACGATGGCCATCGACGCGCAAGGTCAGGCTTGCTCGGATCCGCTGAATCCGTTCAGCGATCTGGTATCGGGCGGACGCAAAGGCGGTTCGATCTTCCTGGTGCGAGCCAATGCGCACGCGCAAATCGATCCCAGCCAGGCGCCGCTCGATCTGTTGGTGGATTTGGGCGTAGCAGCGTTCGAGAACAATACCGCCAAAGGCGACACCGGCTTTAACGCTCTGTTCTCGCTGCCGCCCGTTGGGACCTGCTCAGCCTACGCGGGCAATCTGGATCTAAGCAGCCTGCTGTCGAGCAACCCAAGCAGCCTGGTCGGAGGTTCCGGCCTACTCGGTAGCGATTTGGATGCCGGGTCGTCCATCTCGGTCACCGGCCCGAAGGGAAACACGATACCACTGCAGCACCTGAACACGGATAAGAACACCGGTCCTTATCTGGGCTTGTTGGGTGGATCGATTCCGATCGGGACGGGTGCCAGCCTGCCGCCCTTTCTAGATCCAGGAACGTTTGAGATCAGCGGTCCGGGCGGCAAGGACGTCGGTCCGTTCCAAGTCTCCATGACGGTAACACCGCCCGTCACCTGGACCAACATGAACCAGATGACGACCATCGACCGGAGCCAGAACCTAACCTTCACCTGGAGCGGCGGCTCTGACTCCATGCTGGTGCTGATTGCGGGCGCCGGGCTGGATCAAACCGCCAAGGCTGCGGGCGGCTTCTTCTGCTTCGTGCCGTCGGCGCCCGGCAGCTACACCGTACCGGCCTCGGTGCTGGGGAACTTGCCCGCTACCGTGGGGAGTTCGTCCGCGCTGGGCGCCGTAATCATCGGCAGTTTCCCGACGAACTATTCGAAGTTTACGGCCAGCGGACTGGATTCCGGCCTAGCCTTTAACGCGACGCTTTTCCTGACTACCGTGAGCCTTAAGTAGGTTTGCCGCCTTTAGGGCAGCAATACAGCGATGTTCGTGCGGGCGATCATGTTCGTGGCGCTATTGGGCGAACCCTTGTGGGCCCAGCCCCAGTGCCACGTCGTGATCGTGGACCTGGATGGCGTTCGCCGCGACCTGCTGGACACGGCTTACCTGGGCGGGAGGATGCCGCACTTCCAGCGGCTGTTCGGGAGTCCGGCCAGCCCGGGTTATCGGGCAGCGCTCTACTTCGCGCAAGGCACGAGCGTCGCCCCCACGGTCACCATGTCCGGCCAGGCGTCGCTCTTTACCGGCGTCTATCCGGGAGTTCACGGAATCCCCGGCAACAACTGGTTCGATCGCCAACAGGCCGCGGCGATCGATTACATGTCGGCCACCGGCGCTGCGTGCGTCTATGGATTCGCGCTGTTTGGAAGCAGCCTCTGCGACGGCGGGCGTGCCAACCACGACCTTACCTCTCCCACGGTCTATGAGTGGGCCACGGAAGCGGGGCTCACCAGCGTGGTGGCCTACAACCAATACTGGAAGGGCTCGACTCGGGTCATCGAGCCGACCATTTCGGACGCCTTGGCATTACTGCAAAGCGGCGAGACGGACCTGGAATTTTTCGATCAGGACATGATTGGGCAAGCAATCGCCGAGATTCAACACAACGGGCGCCCCGGCATCCTGACTCTTTACTTCGCGGGGGCGGACGCGGCCGGTCATGCGCACGGTACCAGCGCTGTCATGGACTACTTGAGCCAAGTGATTGATCCGTTGCTCGGAACATTCTTGCAGGCCTTGGACCAG
Source organism: Terriglobia bacterium (assembly GCA_963768095.1). Classification (GTDB taxonomy): domain Bacteria; phylum Acidobacteriota; class Terriglobia; order Bryobacterales; family Bryobacteraceae; genus Palsa-89. The sequence continues at coordinate 1,805,661 of CAVYGT010000002.1, forward strand.
ATGGACCAAGCCTGGTACAGCAACACGCTATTTATCTTCAGCGCGGATCACGGCCGTACCGACGCCGCGGCAATTCCGGACGACGGGCTTGCGCCGGGCTGGATGGCGAGTGTGCTGGCTGGCGCGGGCTTCGACTCCGAGCACGCGTGGATCGCGAACGAAGGTGGCTTGGCGCATATCTATCTGCGACCGGCGGGCGCGGCTTGGAACGAATCTCCGGCGGTCGCGGAATTGATTGCGGCCGCGGCGTCGCTGGCCGCCGATAGTAACCTGGCCGGCGAGATTGAATCGGTCTGCTATCGGGATGGGGGTTATGTGTGCCTGAACCCACTGGAAGCGGGCCACTCGCAGTTGCTGGACGCGCTGAATTCTCCGCGCGCGGGTGACTTGATCGTGCTGGCCAAACCGGGACGTTACTTCGGCAACACGTCTCCGGATGGCGCGGAGCACGGCGCACTGGACGACACGGACCTGGCTGTTCCCGTGATCCTGGCGGGCGGCGGAGTATTGCCAGGGCGGGTTCTTACGCCTGTGTCCACCGTGCAGATCGCGGCCACGATTGCCGCGTATTTGGGGTTCACCGCGCGCGGCGCCCAGCCTCCGCTGCCGCGGTTGTTTTAGGCAAGGTCCACAGATCCCCGCCACGCCGCTAGCTGCCACCGGCGGCAGCGCCATGATCCCGCACGAGTGCGTCGCGGGTGGAACATCGCGATGACAAAACGATGACTGCGGGCTGGCTGGCCGCTTGGCTACACTTAACCAGAAAAGGTATGGATGATTCGGACCATCGCGATTTCAAGTGTGTTCATCCTCGGGGCCGTGCTCTGGGCGCAAGACACCCCGAGCGCGGATGCCGGCAACACGGCTCCCGAAGAGCGATGGAATCTCTACTACCAGGCCACCTCGATCGGCCAGTATCACGGCACGTTTAACGCGCCATACCAGGGCGCATTCAGCCTCTTGGATCAGCGTGAGGCGGATGCGTCCCTCACCACGACGCTTTTTTTTGGCGCGCGTCTCACCGATAATTTGCAGTTTTATTTCGATCCCGAAATCGCCGGCGGCAAGGGCCTCAGCGAGGTAAATGGGCTGGCCAACCCGCCCAACGGAGAAATTCCGCGCGTTGCGAGCGCAACTCCCAAACCCTACATAGCGCGGCTGTATCTTTCTTACGATGTGGGCTTCGGCTCAGAGAGAGAAGCCTTCGAGAGCGACGAAAACGTGCTCGGGGGCACGCGTCCGATGGTTCGCTATACGGTGATTGTGGGGCGCTTCACGGTCACGGATTTTTTCGACAACAACGCCTATAGCCACGATCCGCGCACGCAATTTGAGGCGTGGGGCGTGATGTACAACGGCGCCTGGGATTATCCGGCCGATACGCGCGGCTACACCTGGGGCATGGTGCACGAATTCCACACGCGCAATTGGTCGTTACGCTATGGCAGCGTGGCGGAGCCGCGGACGGCGAACGGTCCCCGGTTTGACCGGCGCCTGTTTGTCGATCGTGGCGACGTTTTCGAAGAGGAACGGCGCTTCTCATTGCGAACCCACCCAGGTGCGGTGCGTGTTTTGGAATATCTGAATCACACCGATTCCGGCAGCTATGGCGACGCGCTGAACCTTGCCGCGCAAACAGGAACCACGCCGGATGTCAATGCTGTCCGCCACTATGGAACGCTGAAGTACGGGTTCGGTGTCAACGCGGATCAGGAAATTACGAAAAACGTCGGCGTCTTCACGCGACTGGGCTGGAACGACGGAAAAACTCAGGATTTCGCCTTTACCGCAATCGACCGGCTGGCGAGCGCCGGCGTGTCGGTGAAGGGCGCGCTGTGGAAGAGAAAGGACGACGTCGCCGCCACGTCTTTCACGGCCAGCGGAATCTCAGGTGTCCATGCGCTTTACCTGGCGCGCGGCGGATACGATTTCCTCATCGGCGATGGCAAGCTGAACTACGCGCCCGAATATCTGTGGGAAAGCTACTACAGCGCGCGCCTGTTACCGGGCTTCTTTGCGACCTTGGATGCGCAGCACTACGACAATCCGGCCTACAACCACGATCGCGGGCCGGTGTGGGTGCTGGGCCTGCGGCTGCACATGGAGTTCGGATTGAAGCCGCTGGCCGCGAAATGATCTCAATCCAGCGCGGCGGTGTGCTCCAATTCTCGGATCAACCGATCGAAAGCTTGAAGCGCGGGCCGGCCGCAGCGCCGCAACACGGCCGCCTCAAGCGACTCCAGCTGCGCGTGGATCTTAGCCGCATTTTTAGCGCCGGCGCGGGTGAGGCTGATCACAAACGACCGCCGGTCCTTGGGGCTGGTCTCACGCTTCACCAAGCCGCGCGCATCCAGCCGGTCCAGCACGCTGGTCAGCGTGGAGCGCTTGTGCGCGAAGGCGCGATGCAGATCGGCGATAGAAGTGTCGCCGGCTTCGTGCAAGTGGCAGAGGATGTGTGCCTCCGCTTGTGTGAGGCCGGGCGCGTGTTTTTGGACGAATAACCCGATCCGATGGGTGGCGCGGTGGATGCCGAAGATCAATTGAAGGCGCATCAAAGCCCAGCATAAGCCTTCTGGCTGGGGATCCGCGAGAAGCAGGCGATCGCGCTATACTTGGGTTAGACCCACCGTCTTTTGTAGGAGATCTCACGCATGTTTGATCTGTTTCGCAGCCGGGCCAAGGCCGTGCGCATTATGTTGGGCGCCATGCTCACGATCGTCGCATTGTCGATGTTGGTGTATCTGATTCCGGGCGCGGGAACGCCGACAAGCAGCGGAGACGACCAGGTGATCGCCGAAATCGGCAAGGAGCCGATTACCGTTCAGCAGGTCGATATGCAGATCCGTAACCTGTTGCAGGGCGCCAAAGTCCCGCCGGAGATGGCGGATTCGTATGTTCCCCAATTGATCGATGAGGCCATCGCCGCGCGCGCCATGGCTTATGAAGCCCGCCGGCTCGGATTTCAGGTAACCGATGCGGATCTGGCTTATATCATTCGCTCGACGCAGTACGGAAGCCTGCCGCCGGATCAGTACAGCCAATACATCCAACAGCAGCTCAACACCAGCGTCCCCGAGTTTGAGAACGGGTTGCGGGAAAACGCCTACCTGGATGATCTGCAATCCCTGGCTCTGGAAGGCGCCATCGTCACTCCCGCGGAAGTGGAAGCCGCCTACAAGCAGCAAAACGAGAAGATCAAGTTCGAGTACGTGGCCTTGATCCCGCAAAAGATTGCCGGGGACGTCAAGCCCACCGAAGCGGAGCTAAAAGCCTATTTTGAAAGCAACAAGAACTTCTTTCCGCAGGTGGAAACTCGCGATGCGCAATTGATTGTGGCCGATCAGGCCAAGGTAGGCGAAACGATTCCGATCCCGGACACGCAAATTCAGAATTACTACAACTCGCATCTGGACCAGTACCGGACCCCGGAGCGAGTGCATGCCCGCCATATACTGCTGGCTACCAGCAATAAATCGGATGCCGAGAAAGCGGCCATCAAGGCCAAGGCTGAAGATCTGTTGAAGCAGCTACGCGCCGGCGCCGATTTCGCCGCGCTGGCTCAAAAGAACTCCGACGACCCCGGCTCGGCGTCCAAGGGCGGCGACCTGGGCTGGGTGGTGCGCGGCCAGATGGTCAAGGAGTTCGAAGAGACGACCTTTGCGCTGAAGCCGAAAGAGATCAGCAACGTTATTACCACGCAGTACGGCTACCATATCATCCAGGTGCTGGAAAAAGAACCGGCGCGTTTAAAGACGCTGGACGAAGTGAAGGCCGATATTTCGAACACTCTTCGAGCGCAGACCGTGTTCGATAAAATGCAAAGCTTGGAGGATCAGGCGCGCGAGCAGCTGGTCAAGACCCCGCAGAATGCCCCGCAGATTGCCGACAAGCTTGGCTTGCAATTCGTCGACCTTCCGAAGTATAAAGCGGGGCAAGCGGTTCCAGAGCTGGCGTCGAACCCGGCGGCAAACACCGCCATTACCGCGCTGAAAAAAGGCGAAGTCAGCCAGGTCATCCAGGCGGGAAACAAGCTGGCCATCGCGGTGGTTACCAACGTCATTCCGCCGCATCCAGCGGACTTTTCCGAGGTCCAGGCGCAGGTAAAAGCAACCTACGTGCAGCAGAAGGGAACCTCGCTGGCGGCTGAAAAGCAGAACAAGTTGATGGATCTGCTGAAGTCGAATGGCGGGGACCTGCAGGCCGCCGCCAAGAGCCAGGGGTTGGAGGTAAAGACCGCCGATTATTTCTCCCGGGACGGCGCCGCGGAAGGCATCGGGCCGGCTGCTTCCCTGAGCGATGCGTTTACCAAGCCGGACGGTACCGTCATCGGCCCAGTTTCCATAGCGGGCCAAACCGTGATTGGCAAAGTGGTGGCGCGCCAACCGGCCGACATGACCAAGCTGGCCGATCAGCGGCAGAGCATCGTGATGCAGATCAAGACGCGCAAGGCCCAAGCGTCAGCGCCTCTTTTGACGGACAGCGTTCTGACGCGTCTGGTTCAAGAAGGTAAGGTCAAAAAGCACCAGGACGTAATCAACAAGCTGGTTGCCCGGTATCACAGCTAACGCGCCGGGCATGATTCACTGGCTGCTGGATGCTTTCCGCACCCTCACTACGCCCGAGCGGCTCATTCACCTGCTCTCCACGGTCCTGACCGGCTGGCTGGGATACGTTACGCTGGCGGCGATTCTGTTCACGGAGACCGGGCTCCTGGTAGGCTTCGTGTTGCCCGGGGATTCGCTGCTGTTCACAATTGGAGTAGTGGCCGGCGCGGGCGAGTTGAACCTGGCGGTGATCATCGCTCTGCTGATCTGCGCTTCGATGCTGGGGGATTGGTGCGGCTATTTGCTCGGACGGCGCGCCGGTCCGGCGATATTCAACCGCCCGGATTCGCGCTTCTTCAAACAAGAACATTTGCGGCGCACCGAAATGTTTTATGAGAAGCACGGCGGCAAGACCATCATCTACGCCAAGTTCGTTCCGATCATCCGGACCTTTGCGCCGTTCGTCGCAGGCGTGGCGAAGATGCGCTATGTGCGCTTTCTGTCGTTCGATATTTTCGGCGGGATCGGCTGGGTTTGTTCCATGACGATCCTGGGATATTTCCTGGGTGAAGTGCAGTTCGTGCGGCGAAACTTCGAAAAGTTCGTGCTGCTGGTGATCTTCGTCTCGCTGCTTCCCATCATCAGCCACGCCGTACGCGCCCGGTTTGCTCGCAAGCCGGAGCTATTGCCGGGAGACTAGCCGTTCCACGGCAGCTTGCACCACCGGGTCGCGCTCGGCTCCCGCTTCATCGCCCTTGGCAACGCCCAGGGACTGATTGAAGATTTCCTGCTTGAGCCGGTTTTGTAGCCAATCGCGATCGCGCAGCCAGTCGGACACGGAGGGTTGAATCTGGCGTTCGCTGGCGAATATTTGAAAGTCTTCGAGTATGGACGGCGTGACATTGAAGCTGTCGGTCACGCGATTGTTCTGGGTGTACTGGGTGGCAAAGGAGGTCATAATGCCGCTGCCTTCCAGTGCCATGCGCAGCCGCGTTGGCGATTCGGGAGCGACGATGATGTCGGGCCGAATCCCTCCGCCGCCAGTGACGGTGCGGAGGGAATCGGTGTGGAACTGTTCGTTCTGTTTTTCAAGCGCCAGGTGGCCGCTCGGGAGCGGCTTTTGAATGGACCGGCCGCTGGGCGTGTAGTAGAACGCGGTGGTTAAAGCCAGGGCGGTTTGGCCGGAAAGAGTGAACACGTTTTGCACCAGGCCCTTGCCGAAACTCGGCTGGCCGACGATGACCGCGCGGTCGTGATCCTGCAAGGCGCCGGAGAGAATTTCCGACGCGCTGGCGGTCTTTTCGTTCACCAGCACGGCCATCCGGAAGGTATAAGGTGTCGCAGTCTTGGGTGTGTCCACCGTCTGATCCTCGATGCTGCGGCCTTTGACGCTGAGGATTCTTTGGCCCGGCTGAAGGAAGAAAGAGGCGGCCTCCATTGCGGCCTGGACCACACCGCCGGGATTGTCGCGCAGGTCGAGCACCAGCCCATGCAGTTTGTCGCCGCCGAGTTTTTCTATGGCTTCCTTGAGTTGTTTTGCGGTCTGGGGATCGAATCCAGTGACACGGATGTAACCCAGGTTGGGGCGCAAGAGAAAGGCGCGGTCCACGCTGGGAGCGTCCACTAATTCCGGGTCCAGGACGAACGAGAGCAGACGCGCGTTGGTCGGACGGCGGACGATGAGCTGGGCCTGATGCTGCCTGGCTTCACTCAGGAAGCCTACGATCTGATCGAACTCCAGGCGCGCCAAGGCCACGTTGTTCACCGCGACGATTTCGTCGCCGGGCTGCAGCCCCGCTTTGGCGGAAGGCGTTCCCGGCATGGCTTGCAGCACGAAGACGCGTCCCGGCAGAATCGATACGACAGTGCCGAATCCCTTCTGCTCGGATTTCTCCATCTCCTTGAGCTGCTCGTACTGTTCGGGATCGAAGAAAACCGAGTGAGGATCGAGTTCGCGCAACATGCTGGGGATGGCGCCCTGATATATGGCCTGTTGCGAATTGACGGGATCGGCGGCTTGCTGTTGGACGATGGCCAGCACCTGGGAAAAACGCTTGAGCGCGTTCTCCAGATCCTCGGTGGAGGGCGGCACGGCGAAAAAAAACAGAAGCGGGGCGATCATCTACGGTTACTTCGAATATCGGAGACGTTTCTTGGCTTCGTGTCTGGAGAACGCCAGCTCAATCAAGCGGTCGATGAGCTTCGGCATCGGAAGACCCGAGTACTCCCACATTTTAGGGTACATGCTGATGGAGGTGAATCCGGGGATGGTATTAATCTCGTTGATATAGAGCTGGCCGGTAGCGCCTTCCAGCAGAAAATCGACGCGCGCCATTCCCTCGCATTCGACGGCGCGATAGCACTCGACGGCCAGCCGCTGCAGCTCGGCGGTTTTTTCCGGCGATAATGCGGCCGGGATCACCGTCTCCGCCTTGTTTAGAACATATTTGTCTTCGTAGTCGTAAAACTCTCGCGATGGCAAGATTTCGCATGGCGCGGCTGCCACCGGATTTTCATTACCCAGCACTGCGCATTCGAACTCACGCCCCGTGATACCGCGCTCGACGATAACCTTGCGGTCGTAGCGACTCGCCAGCTCGATGGCCGCCATCAATTCCTGTTCATTGCGGGCCTTCGATATTCCGACGGAGGATCCCAGATTGGCCGGTTTCACGAACTTCGGAAAATCCATGTCCATGGTCCGCGGCGCCTGCACACGGCACAACAAAATAGTCGACTACGGGCAGTCCTCTTTCCTTCATCACGCGCTTCATCATTTCTTTGTCCATCGATATCGATGAAGCCAAGACGCCCGCGCCCACGTAAGGCAAATTTGCAAGTTCAAGCAAGCCCTGAACTGTTCCGTCTTCTCCGAAGGTGCCATGCAGGACTGGGAAAACGACGTCGATTTCCAGCATTGCCAGTCGGCTCGGGAACGATAGGCCGCGGGCTCCACTTGCCTTCCTTCGAGATCAGGTAGTGGAGCACGTTGTACTTCTCCGTGTCCATGGCCTCGATGATGGATTTGGCAGAACGCAGCGACACTTCGTGCTCGCCGCTGCGCCCGCCGTAGATCACCGCCACGCGCGTCCTCATTGTGTCTAAAGAATCCTCTTTCCCATCGCGGACATGACTAATTCCACCGCCAGGATCGCGGTGCGGTTGGCTTCGTCGATCACCGGATTCACTTCCACTACTTCCATAGACGTCAGACGGCCGGTGTCGCCCAGCGTTTCCATGGCGAGGTGTGCCTCGCGATAGGTGATGCCGCCTCGCACGGGCGTGCCGACACCGGGAGCTTCGTCCGGATCGACTGCGTCCATATCGAGCGAAACATGGATGCCGGCAGTGCCCGGCGAAGCTACTTCGATGGCCTCCTCGATAACCGATCGCATGCCGCGCTCGTCGATGTCGCGCATGGTAAAGGCGTGAACACCGGAGCGCTGGACGTTGTCGCGCTCCTTTGCATCCACTGAGCGGATACCCACGAGTGCGACATTGGCTGGATCGATCTTGGGTGAATAGCCGAAGATGCCGGATAGTTCGGGCGGGCCGAGGCCGACACAGCAGGCCAGGGGCATTCCATGCACGTTGCCGCTGGGACTGCTGGCCGGCGTGTTCATATCGGTGTGCGCATCTATCCAGACCATGCCCAGTTTTTCGCCGCGCGTGCGGAAGTGCTGCGAGACGCCTGCGACGGTCCCGATAGCCGCGGAATGGTCGCCGCCGAGCACCAGTGGAAATTTTCCAGCAGTCATGACGCCTGACACCATTTGAGCCAGGCGAGTACAAGTCTCGGTGATCTGCGCAAGATATTTGGCCTTTGGATCGCCCTCGGTTTGGCTTTCGCGCTGCACCACAGGGACGTTGCCAAGATCTTCGACCTGGTAGCCCAGCTCCGCCAGCCGCGCATTGAGATTCGCGACGCGGACGGCCGAAGGGCCCATGTCGACACCGCGCCGGCCAGCGCCAAGATCCAGTGGAACGCCGATTACAGCGATGTGCGAGTGTCGCATGTCGGGGTGTAGCGCACGCACTCGTGCGAGCCGCGTTCACACTCGTGTGAACGCATTGTTGAGTCGTAGCCGGGCGTCGACACAAGTGTCAACGCGGCACGCATGAGTGCGCGCGCCACAATGGCTTTGGACCAAGATCGATCTCTCACGGTTTTGTCCGATACAGCATGCGCGGGAACGCGATGGTTTCGCGGATGTGCTCCAGGCCGCACATCCAGGCCACGAAGCGCTCGATTCCCATGCCGAAGCCCGCGTGCGGCACACTGCCGTACTTGCGCAGGTCCACGTACCAATTGAAGGCTTCCTGGGGCAGATTGTGTTCTTCCAGGCGCTTCAACAGAAGGTCCAGATCGTGGATGCGCTGCCCGCCGCCGACGATTTCGCCGTAGCCCTCCGGCGCGATCACGTCCACGCCCAATGCCAGTTCCGGGCGGTCCGCGTCGGGCTGGAAGTAGAAGGCCTTCACTTGGGTTGGATAGCGATCCACCATGAGCGGGCGGTCCAGGCCCTCGGTGATCAGGGTCTCGTCGGCGCCGCCGAAATCGCCGCCCCACTGGATCTCGCTGCCCTTCTTTTGCAGCTCGAGCACGGCGTCGTCGTAGGTCAGGCGATGAAACGGGGCTTTGATTGTTTCGAGCTTGGAGACATCGCGTTCCAGCTCGGCCAGATCGCCGCGCCGATTCTCCAACACCCGGCCCACCACGAATACCACTAGTTCTTCAGCCACCTGTTTGACGTCTTCCAAATTGGCATAAGCCATTTCCGGCTCGACCATCCAGAATTCCGTCAGATGGCGGCGGGTTTTGGATTTCTCGGCGCGAAAGGTGGGGCCAAAACAGTAGGTCTTGCCGAACGCCATCGCGGTGGCTTCGTTATAAAGCTGGCCGGACTGGGTGAGGTAGACTTTTTCCTCGTCGAAATAATTGACCTCGAACAGCGTGGTGGTGCCTTCGCAGGCGGCGGGCGTCAAGATCGGCGTATCCACCAATGTGAAGCCGTGCGAATCGAAATAATCGCGCACGGCTTTGATCACTTCGGCTCGCACGCGCAGAATGGCGTGCTGGCGCTTGCTGCGCAGCCAGAGATGACGGTGGTCCATCAGAAAATCGATGCCGTGCTCTTTGGGCGTGATGGGATACGGGTCGGTCTCCGGCACCCGCTGGAACACCACCGCGCTTTCCACGTCCAGCTCATAGCCGCCGGGCGCACGCTGCTCGGCGCGAATTTTGCCACGCAGCACCAGCGAGGATTCCTGCGTGAGATTCTTCAATTCTTCAAACAGCGCTTCGTCCAGATTGGCCTTCACGGCGACGCACTGCATGATGCCGGAGCCGTCGCGCAGCAGCGGAAACACGATTTTGCCGGACTTGCGCAGGTTGTAAAGCCAGCCCGCGATCTCCACCGTTTCACCCACGTGCCGGCCGGCGTCTTGAATTCGAATGCGCGCGTGCGCCATCAGAGCGCCTCGAGCTTGTCAAAGATCTGCTTCACGGAGTCGAGCGACTGAGGCAGGGGAAACTCGGGCAGCTCGCGCAACTCCAGCAGCAGCGGGCAATCGCCGGGATGCGACCGCAGCAAGCTCATGGTCTCCTTCCAATCGATGCTGCCGCCTTCGGAAACCAGCGGCCAAAGATGGCTGTCCTGATCGCCGCCGTTGTCGTGCAGATGCGTGGAACGGATGCGGTCCTTCATGATCTTGAACGCCGCAGGGACGCCTTCGTTGAGATTGGCATGTCCAACATCCAGGCAGAAGTTGAGTTTCAGATGCGTGGTGTCGACGAAGTAAATCAGGCGTTCGGCACTGGAGAGATCGTTCGGAATGTTCTCCAGCAGCACCTCCACGCCGCGCTCGCGGGCGAAAAGATTCAGTTCCTCGAGCGCGGTGAAGGCGCATTCCACCTTGTGCTCATCGAAGTCCTCATGGGAGACGCCCAGGTGCTGGATCAAGTAACGAAACGGGATGATTTCGGCGATGTCGATGGCGCGCTTGATCTCGTCCAGCATATCGAGCCGCTTGGATTTGACCGGCTCGGTGAGGTTGATATGCGCATTCGGCCCAGACCGTCCCCACATGTCGTCGCTGTACATGGGCGCGTGCAGCGAGTGCAGCTTCAATTCCGAATCGCGGAACCAGTGCCCCAGCTCATTGATCTGAGCGCCATCCCGGTAATCCAGATGCTGGCGGGCGCAGAAAATCTCCACCGCCGGGATACCGGTCTGATGGATTTTATCCAGCCAGACCGTGGTGAGCCGATGATTGACGAACAGGTGAGTCGACAGAACGCGCTGCATCCGGTTTAATAGCCTTCTGCTTTCGAGCTGCCGCGGCCGTCGGCGCCGCCCTGCAGCCAGCCGTCTTCATTCACGATAGCCTCGACGCGCGCCACGATTGGGTCGCTGGCTTCATAGGGCGCAATCTTATGTCCCATGGCGCGCAGCAGCGCGGCCGTGTCGGGCGAAATGCCGCGTTCCAGATACAACTCGTCGGGCATCCACTGGTGATGGAAGCGCGGCCAGTCGACTGCGTCTTGAACGTTCATGTGAAAGTCGACCACGTTGAGAATCACCTGCAGGACGCCGTTGATGATGCGGCCGCCGCCGGGCGCGCCAACCGCCATGAAGAACTTGCCGTCGCGCGCCAAGATGGTGGGCGTCATGGAGGAAAGCGGCCGCTTTCCGGGCTGAATCGCGTTTCGTTCGCCTTGGATCAGATGGAACATGTTTTCCGAGCCGGGCTTGGCCGCAAAGTCGTCCATTTCGTTGTTCAGCAGAAATCCGAGACCGGGCGCGGTCACGCCGCTTCCGAATCCGCCGTTGAGCGTGTAGGTCACCGCGACCGCGTTGCCTTCGGAGTCGACCACGTTGAAATGCGTGGTCTGAGTGCTCTCGTAGGCGTTCAGATTTCCGGGCCGGATCTCGCTGCTGGGCGTGGCGTGCTGCGGATCGATGCTGCGCCGGCGGCTGGCGATATAAGCCGGATCGAGCAGCTTAGTGATGGGAACCTGGACGAAATCGGGATCGCCGAAGTACTCGCTGCGATCCGCGTAGAAGCGGCGCATGACCTCGGCGACGTAGTGAATGGAAGCAGCCGAACCGGCGCCGGATTTTTCGTAACCCGAGCCCTCCAACATCCCGAGCATTTGCAGGATTCCGACGCCACCCGAGCTCGGCGGGGGCGAGGTGATGACCTGGTAGTCCCGATAATGACCGCGGAGAGGCGTGCGCTCCGACGGCTTGGTAATCCTGCAGATCCTGCAAGGTGATCAAGCCGCCGTTGGCCTGCATCGCCGCCGCCAGTTTGCGGGCAATTTCGCCCTGGTAGAAATCATCCGCGCCGTGCTCCTGAATGCGCTTCAGCGTGGCGGCCAGCTCCGGCTGCACCAGCTTGTCGCCGATTTGAACGCCCAGGAAGATACGCTTGGAGTCCGGGAATTGGGAGAGCTTTCGAACCGTGCCTGGGCTCTGCAGCGACTGGCCCAGGCTATAGGAGACCGGAAATCCGTCCGCCGCCAGCCGAACCGCGGGCGCCAGCAACTCGGCCCAGCTCTTGTGCCCATATTTCTTGTGCGCCAGCTCGAAGCCGCGCACGGATCCTGGTACGCCCGAAGCGCGCCATCCGAGCTGGCTGTCTTTGGTCAGGTTACCGCTGGCGTCCAGATACATGTTGCGCGAAGCGGCCAGCGGAGCCTTTTCGCGGAAGTCGATGAAGGTGGTTCGGCCATCGGCGAAACGGGCCAGCAGGAAGCCGCCGCCTCCGATATTTCCCGCGAAGGGATGCGTTACAGCGAGCGCGAATCCAACCGCGACGGCTGCGTCGATGGCGTTGCCGCCGGACTGGAGCACTGCGGCGCCCACGTCGGCGGCGAGTGGTTCCTGGACCACTACCATGGCATGGCGGGCGTGGACCGGCTGCCGGGCGTACACCAGCGCCGCAAGGACAAGGGAGCAAATGACCGCACGAAGTCGCATTAACTCGATTCTAGCGTGAGACGGGCGAGCGCGATCAGCCGAAAACTTCGGCCGGTGTTAACGTGAGGTTTAATTCCGGAACTTGCAAGGTTGCAACCTCCATCAGGCCGCTGTCGCAGGTATACATGCGGCGGGAATGGGGGTCGACCAGCCAGACGTGCGTCACGCCCCAAGTGCGGTAGGTTTCGAGCTTCTCACGCACGTCGTTCAGCTTGTCATCGAGCGAGAGAATCTCGATCGCAATGAAGGGAGGCGTGTCGGGATAGCGGCGCTGCGGTTCGGAGGGATAAAAGACGCAAACGTCGGGGATGAGATAGAGCGTCGGCCTAATCTTCAATCGAAGCGAAACGCGTGTGAAGACAGGAAGGTTTTTTCGAAGGCCCCCGAAAAAGGCAGCCACTAAGGCCTGCGTTTTCGAGTGGAGGTTGTCCGGCAGAGAGCGCTCCACGAGCTCGCCGTCCCGGTACTCTTTATCAAGGTCCGGGAAGGAGGTGGCGAGATATTGCTCGACGGACAGCGCCGTGCCAACAGCCATGACTTCAGAATATCAACTGGATCGCTATGCGGCTCGTTTGCGGCTGCCCATGCGATACAGCCACGCGCCCAGCACATTGGCGCCCACAATCACGCCGCCGATCTTGGCAGCAAACGACAGCCGGCTGGTCACATCGATGATCGGGAACAGCGACATCACACAATAGAGAGCCGTCACCAGAAAGCCGGATGCCATGGCTACACGTAACCAAAGCGGCGGTTTCCGTGAAATCTCTCGGAACCCGAACAGCGGAAGCGCGAACAGGGCCAAATAGGCGAGGGCATAGAACACGCCGGCCGCGTTGTCCAGGATTTGGAACGCTTCTTGTTGGCCGACGCCGGTGATTCCCAACAAGCCGAGGGCGAGAATCATGGCGCCCACGAACAGAATTGAGTTCACCGGCGTCTTGTATTTGGGATGCAACCGGGAGAACCATTCCGGCAAGAGATGGTCCCACCCGGCAACCATCGGAAGGCGCGCGCTTCCCGCGGTGCTGAGGCTGCAATTGCCGATTTGCCGGCCGATCAGCAACAGAATGGCGGCCGGAGCGACTAATCCGGCCCAGCGGAAACGCCCCAGCGCCAGCGTCAACACTTGGGGAATCGGGCCGACCAAGTCCACTTGGCCAGGTAACACGAAGGCCAACACCGAGCTGGTGCCCAGAATGAACATCATGCAAATGATGGGCGACGCGATGAGCACGGAGCGGCTGATATTGCGGGCCGGGTTCTTGCACTCCCCCGCTAATATCGCGACGTACTCGAAACCGCAGAACGCACCCATCGAAATTTTGCTGAAGATGTTCACGCTGAACAGGGATATCGCGGGCGCCGTAGCCGCCAGTGGATGATACTCGCGCGCCGCGGCGCCGCGTGGCACGACAAATGGAATCAGAATCAATGTCGCGAACACCAGGATCTGCGCGACGCCTCCGGCGTTCTGAAACCACTTGCCGACACCCAGGCCCAACGTCGTCACCGAGACCAGAAACACCACCAGCAGGCAAGTCACCAACAGCATAAACCACGTCGCGCTACCGATAGCGCCCAGACGGAAGGCGTAACCGAGGTTGTTTGCGATTCCAACACCCAGCGTGGCCACGATGAGGATGACATACAGCCACAAATTCCAGCCCACTAGAAAACCGATGAAGTCGTCGAAGCCCAGCTTGGCCCACTGGTACAGCCCGCCTTCGAGCGGCATCATCCGGTTGAGATAGATCACGGCGGCTGCCAGGGGAGCGTAGAACAAAACAATCGCAGCGAGCCAGAAGACGATCTGCTGGTTTCCCAACTTGGCCGCCGTTCCTACCCAGCCGGTGCCGACCACGTACATGATCTGGGTCAGGACCAGATCGCCCAGGCCCAGTTCTTTCTTGAGCTCGGCGCTGTGCGATCGGACGCTTTGGGCTGAGGACATCGGGACCGGCGTTGGCGCGGTTAGGCTGTCGAGAGTTGGTTGCGCCGCCCCTGATGATACTCAGCCAAGGCGCCGTTGGCCGCGACGACGGTCTGAAGGGCGTCCGCGATCGATTGGAGCGCGGAGCCGGGAATGGCGGAGTACAGCTCATCGTCATTGATGCTGGTGTAGACACGATTGCCGATGCATCCCGCGCTGGTCACCATGCCTTGCCCGAGCGCCGCGGGAATCGCCATACAGGTGGGCCGTGCCAGCAGCGGGAGCTTGGATGCCAGCCCGGCTCGAAGGGCGGCTTCCTCGAGCAGCATCAACTTCCCCGGAACGGCAGCGAGCAGCACGACATCCGGATCGACCGGTGTTTTCGAAAGCGGCGTATACATAATGAACTTGGGCGTTTCTTTCAAGACCGGAATGTCCGGGACTTCTTCCATCTTGAGATAACCCAGGTTGGTCATCGTCCCCAGGATGTCCGGCAACTCGCCCGCGCGGTCGGCTGGCAGTTGAATTTTGTGGGTGTACGAACCGACCGGGCAATTGTAGTGATCGGAAGGCTCGGTGTAAAAAGCGCGGCCCTGTGCCGCCAGACGCCAGAAGCTGCAGCCGGACGGTTCCGAGCCTTCAAACTTCTCGACGCTCGCGGGCGGCTGGTCGAGAAAACTGACGGCCACCGGTGGGCGCTTCAAGTCCAGAGTCTCGCGAAGCTGCTGTTCGAGGGTTCGATAGTCGGGCATAATAGTAACCTCCTATCTTGGCACGTGCAAGAATCATAGGGGATGTCATCGGCGGTTAATGCGCCCACGGCGCGCCAGTTTTTCTCCCGGCACGGACTGCTTTCCAAGTGGCATCCGCGCTATGAATTCCGCTCCGGCCAGTTGGAGATGGCGGAAGCGGTAGAGTCGGCCATCGGCGAGAAGAAGCATCTGCTGGTGGACGCGGGCACTGGGACGGGAAAGACTCTGGCTTACCTGGTTCCGGTTATTCTTTCCGGCAAGCGCGTGGTGGTTTCCACTGGGACGAAGAACTTGCAGGAACAGCTCTTCTACAAAGACATTCCGTTTCTGGAAAAACATTTCGCGCGGCCGCTGCAGGTCTGTTACATGAAGGGGCGCGCCAACTTCGCCTGCCGGCAGAAGATCTACGACGCCGAGCGCGAGCCGATTCTCGCGGGCCTGGAGGAGATCGCCGATTTTCAGATCATTCGCGAATGGGAGAAGACGACCACCACCGGAGATCGCGCGGAAATCAAGACGCTGCCCGAGTCGAGCTCGGCCTGGCACAAGATCGATGCCCGGCGCGAATTGTGCAGCGGACAAAAGTGTCAGCAGTTCGAGCGCTGCTTCATCACGCAGATGCACCAGCGCGCGCACGAGAGCGACATCATCATCGTCAATCACCACTTGTTTTTCGCGGACCTGGCAGTGAAGGACGAGGATTTCGGCGGGATCATTCCCGAGTATGCGGCGGTGGTGTTCGACGAAGCGCATGAGATTGAAGACGTGGCCGGTAAATACTTCGGCGTGAGCGTCAGCAACTACCAGTTTCAGGAGCTGGTTCGCGACATCGCGTCGGTTTCGCGCGCCAAACAGTTCGGATCGGGAGAGCTCGACCGCGTGCTGGACCGGCTGGCGGTTCTGGCCGACGAATTTTTTGCGCTCTTCGGCCACAGCGAAGGACGCGTAGGTTTCAAGGGACACACCGCGTTCTTCGAGCAGAACCAGGAGCTGTACGACGACCTAGAGCGCGCTCTGGAACTGCTCGCCACGCACCTGCAACTGGTCAAAGACGTCCCCGACGAAGTGATTCCGTTGTTCCGGCGCACGCAGGAATTAGGGCAGCGCGTGGCATTCTGGAGCCGCGGCGACGACAAGAGCTACGTCTATTGGATCGAACGGCGCGGCCGGGGGTGTTTCCTGCAAGCCACGCCCATCGATGTGTCGTCGATCCTGCAAGAAAAACTTTTTGACAAGCTCGATACCGTGGTGCTCACCTCGGCGACGCTGGCGGTGGGCGGCACGTTTGAATTCGCCGAGAAACGGTTGGGGATCCAGCACGCGCGGCCGCTGGTAGTTCCCAGCCACTTCGAATATCAGAAACAGGCGCTGTTGTACGTGCCGCAGCACATGCCGGATCCACGCTCGCCGGCGTTTCCGCGCGCCGCTGCCGACGAGATTACTCGCATTCTGAAACACAGCCGCGGCCGTGCCTTTGTTCTATTCACCAGCTACCAGCAAATGCGTATGGTCTATGACCGCGTTTCGCTCGACATCGAATATCCGACGCTGCTGCAGGGCACCGGACCGCGCAGCGCGCTACTGGAAGAATTTCGCGCCACGCCGCACTGCGTGCTGTTCGCGACCTCTTCGTTCTGGCAGGGCGTGGACGTGCAGGGCGATCAACTGAGCTGCGTTATCATAGACAAGTTGCCGTTCGCCGTTCCCAGCGATCCGGTGGTGGAGGCCAGGATCGAACGGATTCGCGAAGACGGCGGCAATCCGTTTTACGACTACCAGATTCCGCAGGCGGCGCTAGCATTGAAGCAGGGATTCGGGCGCTTGATTCGCAGCAAGACAGATCGGGGCGTGCTGGTGCTGCTGGATAATCGGATCACGAAGCAACGCTATGGGCAGGTATTCTTCGACAGCTTGCCCCATTACGGATTCACCACCGAGATTGACGACGTAGAGAAGATTTTTCGATGTTTGAAGTTTCCGTAGAACAGAGCTTCGCGGCCGGCCACGCGCTGCGCAATTACCACGGCAAGTGCGAGAACGTGCACGGCCACAACTACAAGGTGCGCATCACGGTGGCGGGCGAGCGGCTGGATTCCACCGGTTTGCTGGTCGATTTCCTGGAAGTCAAGCGGCTGATGGGGGCGGTAATCGAGTATCTGGATCACCGCTTCATCAACGACCTGCCGCCGTTCGATGAGATCAATCCGTCGGCCGAGAACATCGCGAAATATTTCTACGACCGCGTGCACGAGGGGTTAAACGACGATGTGGTGCGAATCGCCGAAGTGAAGGTGTGGGAAACCGACACCAGCTCGGCGGTTTACCGGCCTAGCGCTTAGCGCCCGAAATATTCAGCATTCTTCTGGGCGAAGGTGGCCCACTTCTCCGGCAGATCGTCGAGCGCGAAGATGGCCGAAACGGGACAAACCGGCACGCAGGCGCCGCAGTCGATGCATTCCACAGGATCGATGTAGATCATGTTGTGTTCCGCAAAGTTGGGCGCATCTTTCTTCGGATGGATGCAGTCCACCGGGCAGGCATCGATGCATGCCGTGTCTTTAGTGCCGATACAGGGTTCTGCTATAACGTAAGCCATTCACTCTCCAGAGTGCGAGCCGGAAACGGCCGCACGTTGGGGTAAGTTTTATTATAGCGTGAGCAAAGATTGGCGGACGCATCTCGCGTCGAAACGCCTTATTTCCCAGCCAGATGGGGAAATTTCCAGGGTGCACGCGCATGCTATCCTTCGAACAGGTGGCCACCAAAACGCAAATCACGGCCGAGCAGTATTTGCGGATGACATTCGAGCATGATGCTGAATTTGTCCATGGCGAAATCGTGGAGCGCAGCATGCCGGATTACATACACTCGACCATTCAAGCTCTATTGGCATTCCTATTTGGAGCACTCAGACAAAGTCATGGATTACTAACCTGCTGTGAACTGCGCCTCAGACTTGCGCCCGATGTATATCGCATTCCCGACGTTTCCGTCCTAACCCATCCGCCCGAAGGGAGGATTCCCGATCAGCCACCGTTGGTCGCGATCGAAATCCTGTCAACGGACGATCGCCACTCGAACCTCATGCAGAAACTAGAAGAATATCGGGCGTGGGGCGTTCCCAACATTTGGGTGATCGATCCGGCCACGCGGCGCTTCTCAATCTACACCGAACTCGGCCTCCAAAACGTCTCCTCTTTCTCCTTGCCCAACTATCCATTCCAGCTTTCGCCCGCCGAACTTTTCAGCCAGCTCTGAGCCACCGCGTACAATAGTTCTGATGATTCCAAAAGTACGCAAGGCGGTTTTCCCCGCTGCGGGACTCGGCACTCGGTTTCTTCCGGCCACAAAGGCGCAGCCCAAGGAGATGCTCCCGTTGGTGGACAAGCCTCTCATCCAGTACGGCGTCGAGGAAGCCATTCATTCCGGCATTCAGAACATCATCATCGTCACTGGGCGCGGCAAGACAGCCATCGAGGATCACTTCGATGTCAGCTTCGAGCTGGAGCAGACCCTGGAAGCCAAAGGCAAGAAGGATCTGCTGAAGATCGTGCGCGACGTTTCCGACATGATCGACGTCGCCTACGTACGGCAAAAGGAAGCGCTCGGCCTCGGTCATGCGGTCTTGCGTGCCAAGGAATTGGTGGGGAATGAGCCATTCGCGGTAGTGCTATCCGATGACGTGATCGACTCGGAAATTCCGGCCATCCGCCAGCTGCTGGATGTTTACGAATTTTACGGAGCTTCCGTAATCGCCTTGATGGAAGTGCCTGGAGATGCCATCTCGGCCTATGGCGCCGTGGACGCGGATCCGGTGGCACACAGTTCGGGCAAGGATCGCCTGTTCCGCATCCATAACATGGTGGAGAAGCCCAAGCCTTCGGAAGCGCCTTCCAATCTGGCGATCATCGGCCGTTACGTTTTGACTCCTGACGTCTTTACTTCCATCGAGGCCATCACGGCAGGAAGCGGCGGAGAAATCCAACTCACCGACGCGTTGAAACACCTGGCGCGCAACCGCCCCATCTATGGCTATCGTTTCGAGGGCACGCGCTACGATGCCGGCGACAAGCTGGGTTTTCTGAAGGCCACCGTGGAGTTCGCGCTGCGGCGCTACGACCTGGGCGGCCCGTTTCGCGAGTACTTGAAGGGTCTGAAGCTGTAAGTCGACCGACCTTATGAGCCAACTCAAGAACAAAGTTGCAATTGTGACCGGCGGAAGCCGCGGAATCGGAAAGGCCATCGCGGAAGTGTTCGCTCGTGAGGGCGCGACAGCCATCATCTGCGGCCGCAAACAGAGCCCATTGGATGACGTAGCCACGCAGTTGAAGGGCCTGCCAGGCACCGTGGTTCCGATGGCCTGTCATGTCGGCAAGCTGGAGGAGCTGGAGCGGCTGGTGCACTCGACCAACCGCGAGTTTGGCAAAATCGACATCCTGGTCAATAACGCAGCCACGAATATCGCGCAGGGGCCGGGCATCGAAATGGACGATTCCCAGTTCGACAAGATGGTTGAGGTGAACCTGAAGAGCGCCTACCGGCTGACTCGCTTGGTTGCGCCCGGCATGTGCCAGCGCGGCTCTGGCTCGATCATCAATATTGCGTCCATCGCGGGCCTGCGCCCGCAGTTCCATGGGCTGCTGTACAGCATGACCAAGGCGGCCCTCATCATGATGACGCAGTCCTACGCCGTGGAGCTGGGTCCACTGGGCGTGCGTGTGAACGCCATCGCGCCGGGCTTGATTCAGACGGTGCTGAGCGAATACTACTGGAAGGATGAAAGCAAGTGGGAGCAGATGCTCGCGCGGCAGCCCATCAAACATCTGGGCCAACCCATGGAAGTCGCCGAAGTGGCGCTGCTATTGGCGAGCGATGCGTCATCCTACCTGACCGGCCAGACCATCGTCGTGGATGGCGGCCGTGTACTATCCTCGATGTAGATGCTGTCGAAACTAATCACTGCGTTTCTGATCGCGGTTGCGGCGCACGCGGGCGTCGTGCAGGATGTGCGCACGGCCATCAGCCAGAATAATTTCACGCTCGGCGACACGCTGGTCGCCAGTTACCGCGGACAATATGGCATAACACCGGAGTACTTGGAAGCGCTGTCCTGGATGGGACGCGGTGCGCTGGCGGCTCGTCAGTTGGATAAAGCGGAGGCGTACGCTAAGGAGACAGAGACGCTGTCCGTCCAGCAACTGACGAAGCGGCCGCTGGACGCCGAGCCGCACCTGCCGCTGGCGCTCGGCGCGGCGATCGAAGTCCAGGGACTGGCGCTGAGTGCGCGAGGCGAGCGGGGCGAAGCCGTCGCATATCTCGAGAAGGAACTGGCGTCGTACCGCGGCACGTCCATCCGCACGCGGATCCAAAAGAACATCAACTTGCTAGGGCTGGAAGGCAAGCCGGCGCCGCGGCTCGAGGAACGGGAGTTTCTGGGATCCAAGCCGGTGCCGCTCGCCGCGCTGCGCGGCAAGCCGGTCCTATTGTTCTTCTGGGCGCATTGGTGCCCGGACTGCAAACACGAAGCGCCCATTCTGGCGCAGATCCAGCAGGAGTATGCCAGCAAAGGTCTGGTGATCGTCGCACCCACGCAGCGCTATGGATACGTGGCGCGCGGCGAAGAGGCCGGTCCCGCCGAAGAGTTGAAGTACATGGACGAGGTCCGTAAGAAATTCTACGCGGATCTGTTGAGCGCGCCGGCTCCGGTGAGCGAGGAGAACTTCAAGAACTACGGCGCCAGCACCACACCCACGCTGGTCATCCTGGACCGCCGCGGCATCGTGCGCGTGTATCATCCGGGCGAGATGACGCTGGACGAGCTGCGCGCAGCGTTGAACCGGATCGGGTAGAAGCATGGCCGATGGAATTACGCGCATCGCGGTGGAGGGCTTCAAGTCGATCGCCAAGAGGCAAGAGATCGAGATCAGGCCGCTGACGATCCTGGCAGGTGCGAATAGTTCCGGCAAGTCCAGCATCATGCAGCCACTGCTGATGTTGAAGCAGACGCTGGAAGCACCATACGATCCCGGTGCACTCAAGATCGATGGGCCGAATGTTACGTTCGCTTCAAGCGACCAATTTTTCTCTCGCTCGCCAGAGCCCGCACAAAGGTTAACTCTCGAAGTCGGCACGCAAAAGATTGGATTTACTGTCACGTTTTCCCGCGGACATGAGCCCTCCATCGAGATAGCAGAGGAGTCCCTTTCCGCTGGCGACGGGCGTAGAGTGTTGCGACCGGACATGTCACCCAACGAATTGCGCCAAGCCGTCGGTCGCGCGCTCCCTGACCTCGAATACTCGATCGTTCGGAATCGATTCTTTCTGAACGTCAATGGCGGAGGAGTGCTGTGGCGCTTCATGGAAGGTATGGAACCGTTCATCGGAGGTCTTATTCACGTTCCAAGTCTCCGATCAATGCGTTCCCGAACGTACCCGGTAGCTGGTATCGGTCCCGGCTTTCAGGGAACCTTCGAATATTACGTGGCGAGTTTAGTCTCGCATTGGCAGTCCATTCAGGATAGGGCGGCCGACAGCCTGAACGAGGATTTGTGGCTCCTCGGATTGACCCAGAAAATCCGGGCCCGGAAACTGACCGAAACGGAGATTGACCTTCAGGTGAGCAGGCTCACAGGTGGATATCCGGAAGACATGGTCAGCATCGCGGATGTCGGGTCAGGTGTATCTCAGGCGCTTCCAGTTCTGGTTGCCCTGCGGGCCGCCGGCGACGGGCGGCTAGTCTATCTAGAAGAACCTGAAATACATCTTCATCCGCGCGCGCAGACGAAGCTCGCCGACATCCTTGCCGATGCTGCGAAACGGGGGGTCCGGGTTGTTGCTGAGACGCAGAGTTCACTGCTGCTGACTGCGGTCCAGACCTTGGTCGCCAAGGGTGAACTCGACTCCAAACTCGTCAAGCTTCACTGGTTCCAACGGGACGCAGAGACCGGCAACACTCATGTAACCAGCGCGGACCTCGATGAGAACGGCGCGTTTGGAGATTGGCCGGAGGACTTCGGAGATGTTGCTCTCCGATCGGAGCAGAGTTACCTCGACGCTGTCGAGATCAAACTAGCTCGATAATGGCCGTCCCATCGAGGCGTCTTGTGGTCGACGCATCCATCGGCGCCGCAGCCGGACTTACCGACTTCCCAACCTCTCTGCGAAGTCGCGAGTTCTTGATGGAGGTGCTAAAGATCAGCCACCGAGTTGTCATGGCGCGCGAGTGGGACAACCACCAAACTCGCTTTTCTGCGAGATGGAGAGCCGAGATGCGGAGCCGTCGCAAGATTGTCGACCTTGAAGCCACCGAGAACGCGGAGGTCAGGAACCAGGTTCGAAGCTCGGCGGCAGTTCTGAAGGACCTGCACCTGATCGAGGCAGCTCTAGCCACCGACAGAATCGTCGTTTCTCTCGACGAACGAGCCCGTCGCGAGTTCGCAGTCGATGCCAGCAAGGATATCGTTTGGGTGAATGCTGTTCTGGAGGGTGGGCACGCGCTCTACTGGCTCAGAAACGGAGCTCCGGACAAGGAAGAGTGGAAGCTGGGCAGATCGCACTAGCGGAACGTCCAGACACAAAAAAGGCCCCGATTTCTCGGGGCCGTTTGCATGAACCCTAAATAGACTGCAAGCCCTCTCGGGGCGGCGCGCCTACTTCTTCTTCTTCGCGGCGGCTTTCTTCTTCGGCTTCGCAGCCTTCTTTGTTGCGTTCTTCATCGATTGATTCTCCCTAACATCAGATTTGCG
This sequence comes from Terriglobia bacterium, assembly GCA_963768095.1. Classification (GTDB taxonomy): domain Bacteria; phylum Acidobacteriota; class Terriglobia; order Bryobacterales; family Bryobacteraceae; genus Palsa-89. The sequence continues at coordinate 1,828,620 of CAVYGT010000002.1, forward strand.
ATCAGAGATCGCAGTGTGATTCATATATAAGGTGCTTTGGATCGAAAGTCAAGAAAAAAATGCACATCGGTCCCGGACGACGACCGTGATTCACCCCCCTCGATGGCCAAAACCATTCCTTCAGTTAATTGTTCGAGCCCGGAAAAACCAAACCAGCCTGCTTTTGTTCTTGTCCGGACACGCGCGGCGGCGGTACGATCGAAGGAAATGGTCCGGCGCGCAAGCATCCTGGCGTTCATCATCCTGCCGGTGAGTTTCTGGCTCTCGGGCTGCGCGCGCAATCGGCACGTGGCGCATGCGGCCGCGCCAGCAGCGCCTGTTCCCTCGCAAATTCCCGCGGTCGAGACCGGACTCGCAAGCTGGTACGGGCATCCGTATCACGGGCGCGCCGCCGCCGACGGCGAGATCTACGATATGGAGAAGCTGACCGCCGCGCATCGGACGCTGCCCTTCGGAACCTGGGTCCACGTCACCAATCTCGCCAACACAAAATCGGTGGATGTTCGCATCATCGATCGCGGCCCTTTCATCGACGGCCGCATCATCGACCTCTCGCACGCCGCCGCGCAAGCGATCGACTTGATCGGCCCCGGTGTGGCTCAAGTACGTTTGGACATCCTCTCGGCTCCCGCCAGCCCGCCTTCCCTGAACTGGTTCGCCGTTCAGGCCGGAGCTTTCGCCGATAGAGGCCGCGCGGAAAAGCTGCGGGTCTCGCTGGAGCCCGAGTACGGACCGGCGCGCCTGGTGCTACGCCCAGGCACTCCCTCGCTCTGGCGTGTCCTGGTGGGAAGAGAACCTACCGAACAAGCTGCCGGCGTACTGGCCAGCCGGATCAGCGCCGAGGTGGGTCCCGCCTTTGTAGTACGGCTGGATGGGCCGCAACAGCAGAGTTTGGATTCGACGGAAGCGGCTGGTCCATCGCAATAGCGCGACCGGCTCCATCTAAGGCCAGTCTAAGGCCGGTCGGCTATAAGTACTACTGGCACCCCCGCATATTTGCTACCGGCGGTACCCTAAATAACCCCCCTATCTAAGATGTTGCGGTGTTGCCCAAAGCCTAAAGTCCCAGTAGAGTTTATGGAGACGCGACACACTATACTGTCTAGGGACGATTGACGAAGGGAACCCAATGTTAGCCCCCGCTTTGGAATCGACGCCAGCCATGGTCGGCCAGTCGCCGCGTATCCGCAATGTTTTGAGGATGGTGGAGAAGCTTGGCCGCTGCCGCTGGCCGGTCTTACTACTGGGCGAGACCGGCACGGGCAAGGAAGTAGCCGCTCGTTCTATCCATAACGTGAATCCGGTAGGCCCCTTCGTAACCATCGATTGCTCTTCCCTGGTCGGGCCCTTGATGGAAAGCGAACTGTTCGGCCACGTCAAAGGCGCGTTCACCGGGGCGGTTGCATCAAAAACCGGGCTCATCGAGCTGGCCGATGGCGGGACCGCATTTTTTGATGAGATTGGCGAGCTGCCGCTCGACCTACAGGCCAAACTACTGCGGGTCCTGCAGGAAAAGGAGTTTCGTTCGGTCGGTTCCCTGACACAGCGCCGCTCGGACTTCCGCGTGATCGCCGCCACCAATCGCGATCTCGCCAAGGAAGTGGAAAAAGGAACCTTCCGCCGCGATCTTTTCTACCGGCTCAACGTGGTGAATATGCGCCTGGCGCCGCTGCGCGACCGCAAGGAAGACATCCCCGCCCTCATCGCTCATTTCTTGAACCGCTACGGCAAAGGACATACGCTCACGCAGGAAACGCTGGAGGCCATGCTCTCCTACGATTGGCCGGGCAATGTGCGGGAACTCGAAAACTCCATCCAGCACATGGTCGCGATTAATTCCGGACCGCTGCTGCACGTGACCGAACTGCCGTCCATGGTGCAGAACCAGCTCATCGCCCGCAAGGCGCAATTCATGACAGTCGCGGTGGGATCGCATCCGTTCGCCAAGCCTCCGCAGGAGGCCGGTTCGCATGAGCACCGTTCCACGCCTCCGGATGCCCAGCGGCCCATTATTCCGCTTACGCAGATGGAGCGCCAGGCGATCCTGGACGCGCTGGAGTACACCAAGGGAGACCGCGCGGTGGCCGCCACTCTGCTGGGTATCGGGCGCACTACCCTGTATCGCAAGCTGAAAGAATATCAGCTCGCGGTCTGAGTGGCCGCGGCGAAAATCTGATAAAAAAACCGGCTCATCGCCACTATCGAAGCAGTGGCAGACTCAAAGAATCTCAACCTTCTGGTGGTCGAGGACGACCTCCAAGATGAACAGCTGCTCTGCGAGGCTCTGATCGAAATTGAAGAGAACCGCCAGTGGTGCAACTGGCGCGGCGCCAGCATCGTTCAAGTGGATCAGCTTTCGGACGCTCTGGATTGCCTGCGCCAGCAACCATTCGACGTGGTGCTATTGAACCTGAGCCTTCCGGACAGCCCCGCGTTGCTGGACACTTTCCTCGAAGCCCATGCCCTTGCACAGGGAGCGCCCATCATAGTTCTGGCGGATGAAGAAGACGAGAACCTTGCGAATCGCTTGATCCGCTCGGGCGCCGAAGACGTCTTGTTGAAATCCGAGCTGGAGTGCAGTCTTCTGGCGCGTTCCATCCGATATGCCGTCGAGCGGCGGCGGCGCAGCCTGGATGATCAAGCTCCAGGCCCCGACGTGACTGGTGTTCTCAGCAGGCCAGGACTAACCTTCGTCGTTCCTCACTTCTTGAACCTGGCCTTCACAAGCGATATCGAGACGCATCTTGCGATACTCGACATCCATGACCTTCCGGCCGCAACCTCCGAGGATCGCGAGGCCCGCGAGCTTTTCCTCATGCGCGCCGCGGACGTGCTGCGAGATACGATTTCAGCTCCCGCCTTGATGGGCCGCGTGGAAAAATGCCGTTTTGTTCTCATCCTGGCGGGGATCAACTCGGACGCAGCGGAAAATCTGGTCGCTCGCTGCGCCGCTGAGATCGATGACGTCCTGCACGGTCTGGTCTCGGCCACTGTAAGCTTCTCCGTCAGACAACTCAATGACGTAGATAGTATCGAGCACTTCCTAAGCGCTGAGACGGCGGCGGACCCACTCTGGCACTCGAAACCCGTTATGCTGGCAGATTGAAAATCGCTCTGGATGCGACCTATAGCGTCGGCCGGAATCTAAGCGGCGTCGGCGTCTATTCTGAGGCTATCTTGAACGGGCTAGCCAATTCGCACCCCGACACGCGGTTCCTCTTTTGCTACCGGCCTCACCGGTTTTTTCGCTCTTTTTCGGCCGCCCTCGCGCAAAACTGCCGGCGCCGTTTATTGACCAAGACCTGGCCACCGCCGGCGGACCTGTTTCACGGCCTGAACCAGCGCATCGACTCGCCCAAACATCGACGAACCGTCTCAACCTTCCACGATCTTTTCGTGATGAGCGGCGACTATTCGACGCCCGAGTTCCGCGCGCGATTCACCGATCAAGCCTGTGGCGCGGCCCAGCGGTCGGATTTGATCATCGCGGTTTCGCGTTTTACCGCGCGCCAGGTGGAACAGCTTCTCAAAGTGGACCCCGGCAGAATCCGCGTGATCCATCACGGATGCCGGCGTCCCTCTGAAACGGCGCCCGCGGCGAGCCGGGAGCCAATGATCTTGTTTGTGGGAGCGCTCCAGCGCCGCAAGAACGTCATCCGGCTGGTGCAGGCATTCGAACAGACCGCACCCGGTTGGCGGCTGGTCCTGGCCGGTTCCTTCGGTTTCGGCTCAGAAGAAATCCTGAGCGGCATCCAAACCAGCTCGCGGCGAGCGGACATTCAGGTCTTGGGCTACGTATCGGAGTCCGTCTTGCAGGACCTCTACCAGCGCGCGTCTGTGTTCGCGTTCCCTTCGCTCGACGAGGGGTTCGGCATGCCGCTGCTGGACGCCATGGCGCATGGCGTGCCCATTCTGACCTCCAACGTTTCGGCGCTGCCCGAAGTCAGCGGAGACGCAGCGTTGCTGGTGGACCCGGCTGACGTTACTTCCATCGCCGCCGGCCTCGACCGGTTGATTGATGACCAGGAGTTGCGGGAAGAGCTACGCCAGAAGGGCTTGGCGCGTTGCCGGGAATTTACTTGGGAAAAAGCGGTGGAGGGAACCTGGAAGGTTTATCAAGAACTCTTGGCTGGCTCGTGAAGACTAGCTTTTGTCTTCTTCGATCGCGATTTTGAGCGCTTTCAGGAACTTCTGATCTTGCGACGTCAGTTTGATTTTCCCCGTAGATTCGAACTTACGCTTGGGTGGGGCTTCGGAATCGGCTGCTTCCATTTCCTCATCGCTTTCCTCGCCGGATTCATCGCGCTTATTAAAACCGATGGTAGCCTCAAGCACCAGGAACACATCGTACCCCGCGCGCTTGATTTCCCCAATTGCGGCCGCTATGCGATCGGAGTCAGACAGGGACTCGTTAATTGCGTTGCCCAGTTCCTGCATCAGCTCTTTCAGTTTTTCTTCCACGCGTCGCCCCTTTCTTCGCGGGCCACCTTCAGCATAACACTCTATCTTCTTGATGTTGGCAAGGCAAGTACAGTTTCATTCATTCTTGTAAGTGTTGGGAACCGGCCATTCCGCTCCCAGTTTCTGTATCGGCCAGAAGGGCTTTTCTCAATAGCGGGCATGGGCTCGCGCGAGTACTATCCCGAGCAGCGGCGCCCTGCATCGGGCGGGTCCGCTACACTGAAACTGACAGCATGTTTGCGTTGGCAAAAAAGTTTCTGGCGCATGTGATCCCCGGCGTCGTCCGGCCGATCCATATCCTCTGGAATCAAGTAATTGGATTCTTCTTCCTGGTACTGGCGCTGCTTCCGGTACCCTCGGCCGTGCGAAGCTGGGGCAAAGATGGCAGCGGTCCACGCCTGGCATTGACCATCCCGTTCGTGGCCTTAATGGCTTGGTTCGGCGTCTCGTCGTTCCTGAAGGCCCGCAAGATCTCCAAATCATGACCCACGACCTGCCCGGCCAGTACCCGTACACGCGCGGCATTTACCCCGACATGTATCGCGGCCGCCTTTGGACCATGCGCCAGTACGCCGGTTTCGGAACCGCCGAGGAGAGCAACCGGCGCTATCGCTACCTGCTGTCGCAGGGTATAACCGGTCTCTCGGTTGCGTTCGATCTGCCCACCCAAATGGGTCTGGATTCCGACCATCCACTGGCGGCCGGCGAGGTGGGCCGCGCGGGTGTCGCCATCTGCTCGCTGGCCGACATGCACCGCCTCTTCGATAGCATCCGGCTGGCGGACATCACCACCTCGATGACCATCAACTCGACGGCGTCGATCCTGCTGAGCCTGTACGTCCTGGTCGCCAAGAGCCAAGGCGCGGACCTGCGCAAGATCTCCGGCACCATCCAGAACGACATCTTGAAGGAATACATCGCGCGCGGCACTTACATTTATCCGCCGCGGCCCGCGATGCGAATCATTACCGACCTGTTCGCGTGGGCCTCGCGCGAGCTGCCGGAGTGGAACACCATCTCCATCAGCGGTTATCACATTCGCGAAGCCGGCTCCACTGCGATCCAGGAAGTGGCCTTCACGCTGGCGAATGCGATCGCTTACATCGGCGCTGCGCTGGACGCGGGTCTTGAAGTTGATTCCTTCGCGCCGCGGCTCTCCTTCTTCTTCAACGCGCACAACAATTTTTTGGAAGAGATCGCCAAGTACCGGGCCGCGCGGCGGCTGTACGCATCCGTCATGCGCGACCGCTTCGGCGCCCGCAACCCACGCTCCCTGATGATGCGCTTTCACGTCCAGACCGGGGGCTCGACGCTGACTGCCCAGCAGCCGGACGTCAACGTGGTGCGGGTCTCGATGCAGGCGCTGGCGGCGGTGCTGGGCGGCGCGCAGTCGCTGCACACCAATGGCAAGGACGAAGCCCTGGCGTTGCCTACCGAGGAGGCGGCCCGGCTGGCGCTTCGCACACAGCAAATCATCGCTTACGAGAGCGGCGTTACCAACACGGCCGACCCGGTGGGCGGCAGCTACTATATCGAGCAGCTCACCGATGAGATCGAGCGCGGCGCGCGCGAGTACATCGAGCGCATCGATGCCATGGGCGGGACGCTGGCGGCCATCGAGAAGAATTACATCCAGAACGAGATTCAGAACGCAGCCTACGAATATCAGCAGGCGGTCGAGCGCGGTGAAGCGATCGTGGTCGGCGTGAACCGGTTCAAGCAGGAGGAGGGCGAGTCCCTGCGTGTATTCCGGCTCGATCCCGAATTAGAGCAGCAGCAGGTCGCGCGTTTGCGCGAGTTACGCGCTTCGCGGAGCGCGAGCGCGGTGCAAGCTAGCCTGAGCGCCCTCGAACAGGCCGCGCGCTCGAGCGACAATCTGATGCCGCACATCCTGGCTTGTTCGGAAGCCTACGCCACGGTCGGCGAAATCTCAGACCGCTTGCGCGCGGTGTTCGGCGAATATCAGGAACATTAAGAGCGGCTCTCCTGGCGTGAAGTGGTGAGCGCAATTCCGCAAGCCGCCAGGAATGCCGCGCCGCTGTAGATGAAATACAGTAAGTGCAGCGGCACAGCCCGCACGGCAAAAAATACACCTCGGCGCCCGGCCAGGAATCGATAAAAGCGATGATTCATCGCGATCACCACGGCTACCAGCCCCACCGAAACCGGCCAGTACACCAGGACCGTGGACGGCGCGAGGTACATCAGCGCCACCGACACGCGCTGGCTCCATTGCACGTTGAGATCGTTCGGAATGTGGCGCTCGCGGAGCATCAACAACGTCCATGGAATGGCGCGGTCCCGAATATCGGATTCGAGCAGCCCCATCAGCGTCCAGTGTTTCAGGTGCTTGACCTTCAGCGACGGCTCCAACTCGATCTTGTGGCCGGCGCGAATTAAGCGCGCTCCCAACTCGATATCCTCGGTGGAAGGCCGCGTGTAACGTTTGTCGAAGCCGCCCGAGTCCAGGAAAACCGCTCGCCTGATAGCGCCGCAGCCAGTCCAGAACGTACTGGCCCGCCGTTTGCCCTGCTGGTGAACGAAGCAGTGCATCAGGTTCTTGTACTGCGAGACGAAGTTCGTCGCTGCCGGTTCGTCGTCGTAGGAGCCGATCAGCGCATCCAGCTTCGGATCCTCGGCGAAAGCCTCAATCACCTGCGCTACTGTGTCGGGCTGGATGCAAACATCGGCGTCGATGAACAGCAGGATTTCCCCTTGGGCGGACTCCGCCGCCACATTGCGGGCGTAAGCCGGGCCATGGCGTCCGGCGATGGAGACCACGCGCGCGCCTTTCTCCGCCGCGATATCTGGCGATTCGTCCCAGGACCCGTCGTCCGCCACCAGGCACTCAAAATCGCGATGCGTCGAGTTGTTGACAGCATCCAGACACCGGCCTAGGGTCTCCGCTGCGTTGTAGACCGGGATGATGATCGAGATCAGAGGGAGCGCCGCCATTCAATCAGGGGATAATCCAGCGCTCGCCTGCTTCGAAAACCTTGAATCCTACCGAGGGACGATGGCCGAGCATGTGATCGACGAAACGATCGATCTCGGCATCCTGGTCGGCAAAAGTTCCGTAGTGCATCGGCACCAGCCAGCGCGCCCGGATGTCTTCGGCCAGCTGCGCCGCTTGCGCGATATCGAAGTTGCCCGCTCCCTGGATCGGCAGAAGCGCGGCCGTCACGTTGTAGGGCCTGAGCCGCCCCACGATGCCCTCGTACCAGCGGCAGTCACCGGCGTGGTAGATGGTGCAGGCGCCGAAACGAATCAGGTAGCCGAGTTGGGGATATCCGCCCAGCGGCGTCCAATTCAGTTCCGGATGCGCCGAGGGAACCGCATACACGCGGCCGTACGGTCCTCCCTTGAAGTATTCCACCCGCAGGTCGGAATCGGTGGTGGTCATTCGTTCATATGAAACCCCGATTGAGCAGGCATGTTCCGCGGTGCTCTTGGGAAGCACCACGCGGGCGCGCGGCGAGGCTTTGAGCATTCCCGCCAGCGTCTCCGGGTCCATATGGGCGGCGTGCGCGTGCGAGCAGAGAATCAGATCCGCGTTCGCAACCTGCTCGGGCACAAGCGGCGGTGCCAGCGTGCGCGTCCGGCCGGGCGGCGTCGCAAAACACGGATCCACATAAAACACGATGCCCTGAAACTTGACCGCGAAACCGCTGTGGCCGAGCCACCACAAGGCTGGCGATTCGCCCTCGGTGCGCTCTATCTCCTCCAGCAGCGCCTCGCCGCTTTTGACCGGCTCTCTCATCCAGCCGCGGCCCTTTCCAGACGATCCCGAATCGCATCCCAGGACGCATCCAAGGGAGGCCGTTCGACCGCGATCCAGTCCCAGCCCTGCGCATCCACGTCGTGCAGGATCCGATAGAGCGCGGCGGCGTAAGCTTCGGCGTCCTTGGGCATCTGGATGCATCGCGCGGCATTGGCGCGGCATTCGAACCACAAATACGCGCCGCGACCGCTGGAGGGAAGACGTCCGCCGCTCACCAACGCTAATGGCGTCCTGGGACTATAGTGGCGCGCGTGCATCCCCGGCGATGGGTGGGCCGCTGGTTCTACGGGCGATCGCATGACCTCGACCGGCCCAATGAGATCCTCAATCTGCGCCCGCATTACCATGCCAGGTCTCAACAATACCGCTTCCGGGCCTGCGAGCGAAAGCACGGTAGACTCGATTCCTACCAGCGTGGGTCCTCCATCCAGAATCATGGCCACGCGCTCGCCCAGTGACTCGCGAACGTGCTGCGCGGTGGTCGGCGACAATTGCGAGAACAAGTTTGCGCTGGGTGCCGCCAGCGGCACGCCCGCTTCCTTGATCAACTCGAGAGCGATGCGATTGGATGGCATGCGAACGCCCACCGTATCCAGGCCGGCCGTCAAGCTGTCCGGCACGCGAGCCTGTTTCGGAAGGACCAGCGTGAGCGGCCCGGGCCAGAAGCGCCGCGCCAGCAGTTCGGCCTTCTCCGGCCATTCTTGCACCAGGCTGCGCGCCATCTCGATGGAATCGACGTGTACGATCAGAGGGCTGGTCGGTGGGCGCCCTTTGGCCTCGTAAATCTTCTCGATCGCCGCAGGATCCAGCGCGTTGGCGCCCAGCCCGTAAACGGTCTCAGTGGGAAACGCCACCAGCTCGCCGGCGCGGATCAGCGCGGCGGCCCGGCGAACCTGGGACGCTTCCGATTCGTCACTACTCAGGCAGGTCCTCTTTCCCGTCGCCTGACACTTTCCCGGTGTGCTTGAAGACCAGGAAGGCGTGCATCAGCCGGTCGAGGTCGCCATCCAGCACGCGATCCACGTCGCCGATTGCGAGCTTGGTGCGATGATCCTTGATCAGCCGGTAAGGCGCCAGCACGTAGCTGCGGATCTGGCTGCCGAAGTTGATGTCGAGCTTGGTGTCCTCCAGCTTGTTCTGCTCGACGCGCTTCTTATCCATCTCGTGCTCGTACAGCCGCGCGCGCAATTGCTTGATGGCGCTGGCGCGATTCTTGTGCTGCGAGCGCTCGTTCTGGCACTGCACCACGATCCCGGTGGGGAGGTGCGTCATCCGCACTGCCGACTCAGTCCGGTTCACGTGCTGGCCGCCGGCGCCCGAGGCGCGAAACACATCCACTCGCAGGTCTTCCGGCTTGATGTCGATGTTGATGTCATCCTCGATCTGCGGATACACGAAGACCGAGGCGAACGAAGTATGGCGGCGCGCGTTGGCGTCGAAAGGCGAGATACGCACCAGCCGGTGCACCCCGATTTCCGATTGCAGCAGCCCGTACGCGTTTTCGCCGTTGATTTCGAGCGTCGCGGATTTGATGCCCGCGCCTTCGCCCTCCAGCCGGTCCGTGACGACGGCTTGATAGCCATGGCGCTCAGCCCAGCGCAGATACATGCGCAGCAGCATCTCGGCCCAATCCTGGCTTTCGGTGCCGCCCGCACCGGGATGGATGGCCATGATGGCGCTCTTCGAGTCGTTCGGACCCGACAGCAGCATGGCGGTCTCAAGTGTTTCGAGGCGCTCTTCGAAATGCTTGATTTCCCGCTCCAGGTCGCTAGCGACATTTTCGCCTTCACGCGCCAGCTCGAACAGCGTGTCGAGATCGGAGGTGAGGCGCGTAACCTCCTCGGCATCCGCAACCGACTGCTCCAGCCGCTTGCGCTCCTGCATCACTTTTTGAGACTTTTCGGGCTGGTTCCAGAAGTCGGGATCCGAAATCTGTTGCTCGGTTTTGGCTAGCTGGGTTTTCTTGCCGGGCGCGTCAAAGATAGCTCCGCACAGCGTCGGCCTGCTGGCGGAGCGAAGCGTACTCTCTTTCCAGTTCGTCAAGTGTCATGAAGTTTTATTTTAGCAGGCCGTCCAAATCCAGCACCTGCCCGCGCTTGCCGACATTCCAGGCTTGCGTGCGCCCGATGGTGTCGTGCACGCCGGCTGCCTCGTGGATGTGCCCGCAGTAGAAGTAGCGCGGCTGATGGAGGTCGATGAAGTCGCGGATCGCCTGGCTGCCAAAATGCTGTCCCTCGCGCACCCGGTCCAGCTTGGTGGATTTCGGCGGCGCGTGACAGATCAGGATCAGCGGATCGAGCGCCTGAGAACTTCTCCAGCCGCGCGGCCAGTTCCTGCTCGGAGTATTCGCCCGGCGTGTTGAAGGGAGTCGGATTCGAGTAACCCAGGCCCGCCACGGCGAATTTCCCGATCTGGATGTTCTGGCCGTGGAAGTTGTGAAACCCGTATTGCTCGCAAAATGCGGCAATGGCGGCTTCCGACTCGTGATTTCCCGGCAGCACGTACATTCGCTCGGCGCGCTTCTGCAGGATCGGCCCAAGCTGCTCCAGTCCACGGCCCCAATTAGCTAAGTCGCCGTCGGCGAAGTAATAATCAGCATCCGTGTCCATCAGCTTCTCCAGCGCGGCCTTATCCCCGTGGATGTCGGAGAAGATGAGCAGTTTCATATCGTCGACTGGCGCGGCATCCCCTGCACGCACCAGTTACGATGATGCCAGACTACAGCTGCAAATCAAGCGATGTAGAACCTCCAGCGTGGCGTGTCGTGCATGCAAAGCCAGCCGTTGGCCGCGCTTGGCCCTCGGAAGGCCGATACTAGTTTGGAGTCAGGTAGCCATGGAGGTATACGAAGAAGCCTGCCGTGGTTGAACTAAGAGGACCGACTCCCAGCCCGGGTGCGATGTTCGGCCCAATCACAATTCCATTGGGGAACTGCAGGTTGGTGATGGAAGCGGCAGGCATTTTCCTCCATCCCTCATAATTCTGGTACGGAGTGGCCGAGGTATTCCAGAGCTCGAGATCGGCAGCGCCGGTCCCGGTATAAGGGACAAACTCGATGCTTGTGACCACAAGGCTTTCATTTGACGGCGTGACGTAGTTGAAGCCCGACACGATGCCTCCCTGCGGGGTGAGCTGGGCAAACGGGATAATATCCGTGAAATCGCCCGGTGTCGTGTCGGTGTACAGCGTCACGGTTTGAGATGCGAAGGTGGGAACGTTCTGTGTGAGCGCAGGCGCGGCAGCGGTGTTGGACACCTGCACCAGCGCTGCGACTACAGCATGCACGGCGCGCGGAGTTGCCAGCAAGAGTACCAGCGCGAAGACGGCGAGCCCCAAAACTGGAACGATGACTTTGCGCAACAAATTCGAGATCATTTGAGTCTCCTTTTTCGAAATGATTTGCTGAGAAGTGTTAAGCCCAACAGCGCCATTCCCGCCAAAGCTCCACCGAAAGCTGGCTCCGGAACTGACGAGGTCGCGGCTGGCAGACCAGTGATGTCGAACGCGTAAGCGCCACCCAAAGAGTCGGGACAAGCGGCACCATTGATGTCGACATTGCAGAACGCGCCTCCTGTAAGGTCGGTAAACGCTTCGCCTAATGTCCCGTTGTCGAAAACCGCATTGGCGATGTACTGCCCATCGCTCAACACGACTGTGTACGTACCCGCCGCTAACGAGGGAAGCGACATGGTGATGTCGCCGCACTGAGGAGAGCCGCCAATGACCGGTGCTCCCGCTGGAGGGCAGCCCAGGAAGTTCGGGTTTCCGTAGTTCGACAGGTCGAGCGAAGTACCAAATGGATTGCTCGAACCATCAGTTAGGATCGTTGCGCCGTCGCCTGTACCTGAGAAAACCGCCAGGAAGGGATCCGTGCCGCCGGGCGAAATGACATTGCCCGCGGCGTTAGTGCCCCCTCCGAATCCCCAGGTTTGAAGCCCGATCGTCGCCGTTGAACTCAAGGTGAAAGTCGCCTCGAAAACATCAGTGGAACTCGTAAGCGTGCCAGTGTAGGAAATCGAGTCCGCATAAACTGCGGTCGTGACCAGAACAAAAACAAAGCATCCGAAGAGCCAGCGTGGGTGCGCGAGTCCGCGCGTAAAGCGGGACCTGGAAAGCACGCGAGCGGTGAGCTGCATCTTGGTTAGGTTCATAAACTCTCCACGTTGTGAATCCTGCCGGGAACCTGGATAGCGTCTATCTGGATACTTGCCCCTTGTCATTGACGATCCACGGAACACCCAGATCCGGCGAAACTGCGATCTCGGTTGCGGAGCCCGGTATCTTCGCCCAACCGCCCTGCCATTGGTAAATTCCATACCCGCTCCCTTCGGCAGTGCAGCCGGTGATCCACGGCACGCCAACCGCCGTATAGTAAGTCGCTCCATCCGGTGCGACCGCGATACTGGTGGCGCAGCCTGGGACATTCATGAATTTGCTCCCGTCGAAGTAATAGATATTGCCGAGATTGTCGATGGTCCATGGGATACCCTCATTGCCGATCGCGATCTGTGTTGCAGCGCCAGTTTGCTTCACCCACTTGGACCCCTGCAGTTGATAAATGGTGCCGTTGGTCGGTGGGTACCCGCCATCGCATCCGATGATCCACGGATCGCCGTACTTCGAACCGAACGCATTGGGGCCTACGGCAATCGACGTCGCGCAGCCTTTGCCGGGAGCCAGGTCCCACGCGCTTCCGTCGAAGTAACGGATCTCCCCAGAACGGTTCACCACCCACGGGACGCCCTTAGGAGATACCGCGATCAGAACCCCTGCTATACCGGTCTGCTTCACCCATTTCGACTTTTCCCAACGGTAAATGGGCTGATCGGCGTTCGTAGCGCCGCCTTCGATCACCCACGCATCCCCAATGTTGGAGCCCTCTGCATTCGGACCCACGGCAATCGATTCGGGGAAGCACAGGAAAGAATTGCCGCAATCGATCACCTTTGCGTTGGCCGTAACACCGCCGGCTCCCACGAATTGAGACATGCTGAAATAGGTCTGGTTCGTTTTGCCCAGAGAGACCTTCATGTGCGATGTCGTCTTGGTAAAGTCCTCCAGCAGGTAGACCAGCGAATCCGAACTGATGGTTTGTGAGAACTTACCGGTCTTTGATGAATAGGCTGTACCCGTGAAAGTCACTTCGGGCGAGTAGTCAGTGAATGCGGTTGACGGCTTGCAGCATCCTCCGTCTTGATTCTCAATCACAAACTCCGCATCCACCCCGAGAGTCATGCCCGGATGCACATAAGCCGACCAGCAGGGCGAACCGCTGGGCGACGTGCAGCTGAGGATGGCACCCGTAGTCAAGTCGTGGACGAAGTTGCATCCATACCCACCAGCGATATTCGCGTTGCCCGCGGCGTCGCAGTACCAATTTTGGTCGTAGATCTTGTCGCCGGGGTTCGGAGTGAACGCTCCTCCGTATCCGTTGCTGTCGCCGCCTGGTCCACAGCAAAACTCCCGCCAGCTCCCATAAGCAGCGGTAAAAGTGCCGGTCTGGATATTCACGCCGGCCTGGATGAGGCCGGAGCCCGTGTTATACCCACCCAGACCGTTCCAGATGGATATTTCCGTACCCGTGGTCTCGTCGCCACCTGGAATCGCTGTGGGGACATTGAAATTTCCTTCGACGGAAATATAATTGGGGGAACCTCCCAGGACGGATCCGACCCAACAACAACCGGGAGTTGGCTTCTTCACCGTGTGCGAGACCGAACTGTTGGGCCGCTTGGCCTCCAGGATTCGTCCTGGTGTTAAGGCGGACTCGAGCCAACGGGCATACGCCTCGGGTGATTCCTCGGGGTCCGGCCTCAGCCCGTATCCAGCCTGGATCAACTCGGCCTGGCTGTAGCTGACGAGGATCACCGATTAGGGCCGGCCGGTCGGTACCGCGCTCGTTCGCGAGATTCAGCGGCCGCGGCGCGAACGTATCGTCCGATGTGAGATCGACGGAGAAGATGGCAGGTCCCCCGGCAGCATCCTTGCAATCCAACGTGAGCCGTTGGACCTTATCGCCGGCGGCCGCCCGCACCGCATGGAATCGGGCGTAACCGTCATCATCGGTGAATACCGTAAGACCCGAGGAGGGCGCGCTCCCTTCCGGATAAACCGAACACTGCAACCCAGGAAAAGCTTGAACCGACGCAGGAGAATAGCTCCTTTTCGCCGGGCTGGGTATCGGATGATTGAGCGCGGTAGCGTCGACTTCCGCCTGGTCCTGGATCTCGTCCCGGACCTGGCCAGCGGCCGTTACAGCCATCAGGATCGCCACGCAAGTTCCGGCAGCCGTTCTTCCCAGCCATGCCACGCTGCAATTGCTCCGAGACTTGCCGTTCGTAGTCATGTGTCGTCTCCTCGAAGTTAAATTGATCGGATTCCCACGGGCTTCATTGCTCACGGGAAGATGAGCAACGGACCGGGCGATGAGGTGAAGATCATCCAGTCGGCCCCCCACAGGTGATCGTTACCCACCGCCGGCGGCGCCGTCGCGTGAATCAACTCGGCGACCGTGCCGCCGGGGGTGGAGACCTCGTAAACGGGGTCTGGAGTGCTGAACGCCGGCGGCGACAAGTTAGTGTTATAGGTGGACGTATAGAGATGCGACATCACGGGGGACGTCACCAGGCATGGTAACGACGACGGACAGGGTCCGCGCAACACCAGATTGCCGTTCAGCAGGTTCGGAGACGCGGTAAGGGTGGCCAGGAGCACGATGGACCCGCCGGGGCTCGTCTCCTTTACCACTTGCCCCGTGAATATGCTGGTCAGGTACATGATGTTAGCTGCGTCGAAAGCCAAGCCCCCAGGCTCTATGCCGCCGACGACGCTCGAGTGAATCTCGGTGTAGTAGTCCCGGGTCTGCGCACCTGTGGATGTATTGAAGCACCGCACGTCCCCATCGATGAAGCTTGCGATGCAGAGATGGCCCCCTCTGTCAAAGGCCATCTGACCGCCGCGGTACAACGTGGTCTCGATCACCATTGGGCCCGCCGAAGGATTGGGCATCGTGAGGTTCGCGGCCGGGTATTCGAGGATGCAGATTGGCCCCAGAATATCCGTTCCGTAGGCAGTCGCCACCCAAAGGTTTCCGAGCGGGTCGAAAAGCAAGCTCTGCGTCTGCGAAGTCGGGCAGCCCTGGGGCGCCGTCACCGTGAAGGTGTCCCAATTGGGATTGGCTTCAAACTGCCCCTTAGGGCCGTATCGCAGGATTCTATTCGTGAGCTGCCCCAGAAGGGGTCCCGACCCCCAGAGCGTGGTCGCGAAGATTAATCCGGTCGTTGGGCTTTGGGCCAGCGCAACCGGGCCATACGGGCCAGTGGTAGCGAAGGTGCCAGTCCATTTTCCGCTGGTGTCGAAACCCTCGATGGAATTGCTCCTGCTGCTGGCCACCAGGATGTTGTCCGCCGCGTGAAGCGAAGCGGAAGCAATGAAGACGGCGATCAGAAATGTCTTGCTCATGTTTGTCTCCTTCTCTCGACGACTTAGCCTCCTGAGCGACCCGTGCGAGTATCTCAAGCCGAAACGGAGCCGAGTATGACTGGACTTTGAGCAGCTGACAATAGCCGGCCTCGGGTTTGTTGGTAACCGGGTGACTCCATCGAAACATTGGAGATAACCATCTAGGTGACTGCGCTGTCGGAGACGGTGATAAGATGAGTTCGATCCGAGGCTCTGGATGGCCGAGCAAACTCAAAAGCCGGTGGTGCGATTCGGAGTCTTTGAGGCCAGTCTCCAGTCCGGCGAACTGCGTAAGCATGGGCTGCTGATCCGGGTGCCCGGCCAGCCTTTCAAAATCCTAACGATATTTCTGGAACGGCCGGGCGAGGTGATTACTCGCGAGGAGCTACAGAAGACCCTCTGGCCCGCCGAAACGTTCGTCGATTTCGAGCACAGTCTCAACAGCGCGGTCAAGAAGCTTCGAGAAGCGCTGGGCGATTCAGCCGAAAACCCGCGCTACATCGAGACTCTGCCCCGCATCGGGTATCGATTTATCGCTCCTGTAAGCGCTGCTGAACCCGAGGCTGGCGTTGAGCCGGGGCCACAACCCGCACCCGCACCAGCGGTTCCACATGCTGGCTATCGTTTCGCTCATCCAAAGCTTCTGGCCGGCGCCGCAGTGCTATTGGGCGTGGCCGCCGTAATCTGGTACACACTTTGGCGCAGGCCACCGCTCCTCACCGAACAAGACTCTATCGTCCTGGCGGATTTCGAGAATCGGACCGGCGACGCGGCCTTTGACGGCACATTGAAGAACGTGCTTGAAGTGGAAATCAGCCAGTCGCCGTACTTGAACATCCTGCCGGATCAAGATGTGCGGCAGACGCTGGAATACATGCGCCGCCGCCCGGATGAACCGATCACGAAACAGGTGGGCCTCGAAATCTGCCAGCGCAATTCGGCCAAGGCGATGGTGGACGGCTCGATCGCCAGCCTAGGGAATCGCTACGTACTGACGCTGGAAGCCTTGAATTGCGCCACGGGCGGTGTGCTTGCGGCAGCCACTTCCGAAGCTGAGAGCAAGGAACGGGTACTCAGAGCCCTGGACGATTCCACTGGGAGGATTCGCCGAAAGCTCGGTGAGTCTCTGGCTTCGATCCAGAAGTTCGGCGCACCCATCGAGCAGGCCACTACTGGATCGTTCGAGGCTCTGAAAATGTTCGCAACGGGAGATGAGCTGCGCAGGCAAGGTAAGATCGCCGAGTCCATTTCTTTCTTCCAGCGCGCAATCGAACTCGATCCCCAATTCACCCTGGCTTATGGGCGGCTGGGCGCGGCCTACGCGAACATGGACGAAAACAGCCTATCCAAAGAGTATCTGGGAAAAGCGTTTCAATTGCGAGAGCGCAGCAGCGAACGGGAGCGGCTTTACCTGACCGCCAGGTATTACGAAAACGTCAGCGGAGAAGCCGGCAAAGCCATCGACAACTACGAAATATGGAGGACCGCCTACCCCAGAGACTGGATTCCGTTCAATAATCTTGCAAACAAATACACGGACCTCGGCCAATACGAAAAGGCTATCGGAGCAGGCCGGGAGGCGGTTCGGCTCAACCCGAACCATGAATTCCCGTACGAGGGCCTCGCCAGGGCGTACAAACGCGCCAACCGTTACGCGGAAGCCAAGTCTATTTCTGAAGCCGCGATTGCCAAACACCTGGAACGCTGGGGCATCCATGGCATCCTTTATCAAATCGCATTCGTTGAAGGGGACACCCGAGCGATGCAACGCCAGGTGGAGTGGGGCCTGGGCAAGTCCACTGAGGATGAAACTCTGTCGTATGAGGCGGCGGCTGCGGCGACTGCCGGCAAGCTCCGCGAATCCCGCGAATTGTCGCAGCGCGCTTCTGCGGTGGCTCGCAAGAACGGGTTTCCCGACAACGCGGTCGAGGCACTGGCATCGCTGGGATCGATTGAGGCGGAGTTCCATAATTTCCGTGAAGCGAAAGACCGCGCTACCGAAGCGCTGGCCTTGGAAGGAGCCAAGCTTTCAGAAGACGCCGCGCTCGTCCTCGCACAGATCGGCGACCTGAGCCGGGCGGAATCGCTCGCCGATGACCTCGTTCGGCAATACCCGCTGGACACCCTGGTCAACGAGGTCAAGGTTCCCAGGATTCGGGCGGAGGTGGAACTCAAGCGCGGGCAGCCGGCGCGTGCCGTCGAGCTTCTCCGCAGCGCCGCGCCTTATGAGCTCCGCGATTTCACTGTGCCCTACATCCGAGGTTCGGCCTATCTGTCGGCCCAGATGGGAACGAATGCCGCCGGAGAATTCCAGAAGATCCTGAAAAACCAAGGCATCGATCCTCTTTCACCGTATTTCCCGCTGGCGCATTTAGGATTGGCGCGGGCCAATGCGCTGCAGGGCGACATAGCGGCCAGCCGGGGCGAATATGAGAGGTTTTTTGCGTTGTGGAAAGATGCCGACCAGGATATTCCCATTCTTCGAGAAGCCCGGAACGAATACGCCAAGCTGGCGCGGTCTAAGCCCGCGGCGAAGTAATACTCGGCCGCAGTGTCCGGAATCGCAGAATTCATCCAGGTTTGACGCACTCGTAACGACGGCGACGCTATCCGTTGCTATATTTTCCTGAGCCTCACGCTGCATTTGCGGCCGCGATGCGGCGTTCGAGCACTTCGTCAAAGGAGAGGAAAGGAAAAGTGAAAACCAGAATTGTGTCTTTGTGCCTTTTGGCTGTCGCAACGGCGGCTGTTTCGCTGGCCCAGGAGGGTCCCGTCCCCACCGGCATGCCGCCGCTCGATCGCGTATTCGTCATCATGATGGAAAATCACGGATACGGCCAGATCCTGAATAACCCAAGCCTGCCTTACACCAACTCGCTGGCTGGCCTGGCCAACACCGCGACCAACTACTTTGCAGTTGCTCATCCGAGCCTGACCAACTATCTGGAAGTGGTAGGGGGTTCGAATTTCGGCGTGCATAGCGATAACAATCCGGACTGGCACAACTTCAATTGCGTTACCAATCTGGCGTCCGGCAACGTATCCACCGACACTCCTGCGACGGGGCCGATCTGCCCCATCTCGGGCGTAGGAACGGACGCTGCGACGCCGGCCATCGACACCACCAACGAGACCACCGGGCCTCCCGGAGAGAACAACATTGACGGCGTGCAATCCATCCCAGCCGCAACCAACATATCTGGCAAGACCATCGCCGATCAGCTGGCTGAGATTGGCGGCACTTGGAAGAGCTATCAGGAAAGCCTGCCGCCGCAGGGCGCCGACAATATTAATACCAGCGATGGCGTCTATACCGACAAGACCGATTTCAGTTCGATTACGCCCGCGCTGACCCCGCCTCTGTCATCGTCCGATGTCGTGGCGCTGTATGCCTCCAAGCACAACCCGTTCGTCTATTTCCGCAGCGTGCAGGAGGGCGAGCAGCCGTCGAGCGACCTGACGAACGTGGCGGGCTTTGACGGTTCGCATGGCCTCTACGCGGACCTCGCCTCCGGCAACGTTCCCGCCTTTTCTTTCATCGCACCCAATCAGTGCAACGATCAGCATGGCCGCGGCAATGCTGGCCCTTATTGCAACTTTGATCCGAATGACAACGGCACTCAGGCCGGCCTGAATCCGGCTTTGATGCAGCGCGGCGACATAGCACTGAAACAAATCGTCACTGCTATCAGGGAATCCCCGGTCTGGAAGCAGGGCAAGAACGCTATTGTGATTCTCTGGGATGAAGACGACTACAGCATCTCGCCGACGGTCAATAAGGTCCTCGTAATCGTGGATACCAGCTACGGGACCCACGGACTGCAGAGTTCACGATACTACAATCACTTTTCGCTGTTGCGATCCATCGAAGGCGCCCTGGGACTGCCCTGTTTGAACCACGCCTGCGACAGCAACGTGAACGTGATGACGGACCTGTTCAGCAGCAGCTTTCCCCAACAATAGCTGGCGAGATACTCAGGGAAGCCCAGTCATCCGGCGTCCTGACCCGACGCCGCCTGGTTGGGCTCCCATAACACTTCGCTGATTCCCAGCACGTGATTCGCCCAGCGGCTCCAAACGAAGAACGCGTCACCCAGCCGATTCAAGTATTGAACGGCCTCGGCCGGGATCTCTTCTTCGCGCGCCAGCCTCACGGCGGCTCGTTCCGCGCGCCGGCAAATCGTGCGGCAGGCATGCAACTCCGTGTTCAAGCGCGATCCGCCCGGCAACACAAACGACCGCAGCGGCTCGAGCTCGGCGTTGGCTTGATCGATCTCTTTTTCCAGTTGCTCGATCTCGACCGGCGTGATCCTGGCCTGCTTGGGATGCACATCTTGGGGCCGCGTGGCTAAAATCGAGCCCAGATTGAACAACTCGTGCTGCACCCGCCGCAGGATCGCGGCCAGAGGCGGAACGGCTTCCTGGGCCGAAACGCAGGCCATCCCCGCGAACGCGTTCAACTCGTCCACGGTCCCGTAACATTCGATACGGAGCGAATCCTTAGCGACGCGCTGCCCGCCCGCCAGATGCGTCTCGCCCTGGTCGCCGGTCTTAGTATAGATGCGGTTCAGCGCGATGCGCGGCTGGTCGAATTTGCTGTGGGACATGCGAGTCTCCGCTTCCATTGTCGCCCAAATTGCAGTAAGTGCTTGGTGCAACGCTTCTTCCCCCAGATCCTTAAGATTCGGCCGCTTCCGGCCGATAACCTTTATGGATATGTCCGTGGAAACCCAAGATCCCGAAGTGGTTCTGAACCGGTTCAACAAGCTGCTGCAGGAGCTGGTACGCGGCACGATGAACCGTAACACATTCCAACCATGGGAGATAGAAATTCTCCTGGACATCGAAATGTGCAACCTCCGCGAGGCCGTCAAGCGCGAAACACTGCGCCGCTATCAGAAAGCGGTACAGCGCTCCATGGAAAAAGGCGCCCGCGCCCCGCTCAAGTTGTCGGAGTATCTGGAAGGAAAAAAATCTGCCGTCCATAAGTCCCACGTGGCCTAGCGCACACGCTCCCGTCGTCGCCCCCTGCTATCCTAAGGTCAGCACCGAAGCAAAGGAGAATGCCCATGGGCTGTGGCAGCGGAATGGTTGGCCCTCCAATCGAGGAAGAGACCGGCAAACGCAAGGTGTTCTGCGTCAAATTCCAGCGGGAAATGGCCGGTCTTGACGAAGTTCCCTTCGACGGCCATCCGCTAGGTCAGCGCATCTACGACAGCGTCTCCAAGGAAGCCTGGAAGATGTGGCTCGAACAGATGAAGATGATCATGAACGAGTACCGCCTCAACCTCGGCACGCAAGAAGCGCAGGAATTTCTCCTCAAGCAGATGGAAGACTATTTCTTCGGCGAGGGCGCGGCTCTGCCTCCGGGCTACGTTCCGCCCAAAGCCAAAGGATAGTTACAGACCGGCCGTCTAAAACACCGGCAACGCGGTAGCAATCTCAAACTTCAATTTCGCGTGCGCATCTCGCAGCGCGCGTTCCGCCTCTAACGGCGCTTCACCCCTTGCAAAAATGAACCCCAAGTAACTGTTTCCTTCCGGCAGTGGCACTAGCTTCTGGCCTTCTTTGGCGGTGATGATGACGTCCTCCACGCCTGCCACGGATCGGGCTTCCTCCAGGCCCTCGGCGCTCGCATAAATTCCTTCGCGCGGGATGGGAATCATCATGACAGCCGCGGCGCCGCTGGGCATCGGAAACGAGGCAACATTCTCGCCCGCGGCATGCCGCAAGATCAGCTCTTCCAAACCCGGCAGCACGCGCGCGCACAAGCCGCCAATGGGCCGCGCAGCTACTTCCAGCATCCACACCCCGCGCCGGTTCACGCGCATCTCGGCATGCACCGGGCCGCGCGTGAGACCCAGCGCCTGAATGGCTCGCTCGGTGGTGTGCACGACATCGCGCTGCGTCTCGGCGCTCTCGCGCGACGGTGTGACATAAATAGTCTCTTCGAAATAAGGACCATCCAGCGGGTCCGGCTTATCGAACAACGCCAATACGCGCAGCCGCCCATCGGAGAGAATCCCTTCCAGGGCAAACTCGCGTCCTTCGATGAAGCTCTCTACCTGGATGAACCGGTTTTGCTCATCGTGCAAGCGCGCGATGTCGGGCTCGGCAAGCAGCGCCGCAATGCGTCCGAAAGCGGCCACAAATTCGGTGCGATTGTTCGCCCGGATCACGCCGCGGCTTGCGGACAGACCGAGTGGCTTGAGGACACATGGATAGGGCGCGCGATCGGCAGCGCCTTGGGGTCCGTCGCCGGCCGGCACGCGGAAAAACTCGGGCACGGCCAATCCGGCGCATCGAAGACGCGCGCGCGCCAGAAACTTATCACGCGCAGCCAGCACGGAATCAGGGGAATTGTATGGAATTGACATTCGCTCGGCGGCCAGCGCGGCGATGTACGCCGGACGGTCGCCTAGCGCCACAATTCCATCCACCTTCGCTTGCGTCGCCAGCATCTGGGCCGCTCGCGCAGGTTCTTCAAACCGCAGCGCGATCGCCTGATCGCCCCAGGGATCATCCAACACGTGACAGCGATCCGTCGCCAGCGCCAGCTCGAAGCCCAGGCGATGGGCCGTCTCGGCGAATGCACGGGTTTGGTACCCGGTGGTTGCGCCGATCAACAGCAGCCGTTTTCGATCTCCCATCCTGTCAGCCTGATTTCATTGTGTCGCAAGCGAACCAAATTGAAGATAAGATTTTCACTTGACAACAAGTCCCTAACGGGGAGAGAATGGACCCAATTTATTTAGGTTAGTCCTACTACTACGCTTTAGGGAGGAACGATGTTCAAGCAACCGTCCAGGTTGATGTTGCTTTTCTTGGCGCTCGCGGCAATGTGTGCCAGCCTTTACGCGCAAGCCAGTGGAACCATTTTAGGAACCGTTACCGACAACACCGGTGCGGTGATTCCAGGCGCCACCATCACCATTACCAATAAAGCCACCAACGTCGCTCGAACCACGGTAACCAATGCTGAAGGCATCTATAGCGCTCCGGCCTTGCAGCCGGGCGACTACGAGGTGCGCGCCGAAGTCCAAGGCTTTCGGACCATGGTGCGCCCAGCTACCGTGTTTACTGGCGGCAACACCACCGTCGATATGAATATGACGCTGGGCGAAGCGCGACAGGTGGTGACGGTCGAAGCAGCTACCGGACAGGTCAACTACGAGACCAACACCATCCAAGGCATCATCGAGCGCCAGAACATTCAAGACATTCCGTTGAATGGCCGCAGCGCACTTCAGCTGGCCGCTCTGGAACCCGGCGTCAGCGTGGTACCGGGGAGCACATCGCAGTTCAATGGACTGGTGAACGTCAGCGTCTTCGGCGACAACGCCGGCGCAACCGCCGGCTCCGGTGTCGGCATCATCTACACGGCCGATGGCGGAACCATCAACGATGAAATGGAAGGCGGCATCTCTTTAACCATGTCGCAAGAAGTGGTGCAGGAGTCGCAGCTCTCGCAAAACACGTTCGATCTTTCCACCGGCATTGGCGCTTCCGGCGCACTCAACATTGTCACGCGCTCTGGCTCCAACGACTTTCATGGCAGCGGCTACTTCTTTTTCCGCGACCACAATATGGCAGCCTATCCTCTTCTCCAGCGCAACCCGCTGTTTCCCGACCCGTTCTTCGTGCGGCGTAATCCGGGCGCCACATTGGGTGGTCCCATCAAGAAGGACAAGATCTTTTTCTTTTTCAATTACGAATACCTCGGCCAGGTTGGCGTGAATCTGGTGCAGGAAGATCTGCCATCGCTGCAGGGCTTAAACGGCGCGTATCCGGAGCCCTATCACTACAATCTCATCAATACGCGTTTTGACTACCGGATAAACGCGAAGAATACGTTCTTCGCGCGGTACACCCACGATGGCAATACCGGTTTCGGACCCTACTTCGGGACACCGCTACCGTCGAACATGAACTTCAATTACAACTGGTCGGATCAGAGCATCATCGGACTCACTACTGTGATCACGCCCGCTCTGGTAAGCGATTTCCGCTTCCAGTATCACTATTGGCAGAACAACGTAGTGGACTCCACCGCGGCCCAATGCACGTCTCCCTGCATCGGCACCGGTCTGCCCGCCATTGTCAGCATGATCCCCTCCGGTACGTTCCTGGCAGGCACCACTGTGAACGGGCCGCAGTTCCGCCAAGCCAGGTCATTGGAACTCAAGGAAGGCTTGAACTGGCAGAAAGGCACGCATCGCATCGCATTCGGTATCGACTACGAGCACATGAAAACCAAGGTTGCGCCCTGGGATTATTGCGATCCGGGATGCGACTATCTGTGGTCGCCCGAATTCGTCCAGGGGATTCTGGGGAGCGCGACCAGCGCAGTTTTTCCCAATCTTCCTACCAGGATCACTTCGAATCAAGATCTGCTGAATCTGCCGGTCTTGAACTTGTCGTCTTCGCTCTACAGCGGCACGGGCGTTGGCAATGGAACCTTCCCGGGCGGCTACGAGCACGATCAGGGCGGTCTCAACCAACGCATTCACCCTTATATCTCGGACTCCTGGAAGGTGAAACCAAATTTCACGCTCAACTTCGGTCTGGGCTATGACCTGGAGACCGGCCTGTTCTACTCCAACATGCATCTGCCTCAATACCTGTCGCCGATTCTGGAAGGACAGACCGGTGGCGTGCCGTACGGATTGGGCGCGACCCAGGCGAACACTAAGGACTTCTCACCCCAACTTGGCTTCGCCTGGGCAGTAGGCAAGGACAAAAAGACGGTGATTCGCGCCGGCGGCGGCATCTACTGGGATACGCAGCCGATCTGGCAGCATTTCCGTGAGGGCGCCGCGATCGGACCTCCGGGCGACGGGCGAACCACGCTGGCCGGCAGCGCGTTTACTAACACTCTCCCTGGAATCTTCGACATCTTCGCCGGCCAGCCGGTTCCGGTCGGCGCGCCTCTGCCGCTCGGTGACTTGACCACCATGACTCTCGGACAGTTCCTGCAGATCGTCAATCAGCAGCTCCCCACCTTGGAGCAGCAGCTTACTCCGACTCCCCAAAAGAGCGGACCCTATTCAGTCAGCGGAATCGATATCGCCAAGCAGGGCGTCGAGATTTACCCGTCTCATTTTCCGTTGCTGCGCAGCTATCAGACCAATATCGGCGTACAGCGCGATCTGGGACACGACATGGTCATATCGGTCGATTGGGCCCGGCGTCAGGGTGAGAACACCAATCTCGGCGAGCTTGACCTGAACCGCTTCCAGCGGGTTATCAACGGCGCTCCGGCGCCGGTCATTCCGACATGCGCTGCTAATCAGTACTACCAAGCCGGCCAGGAGTGCTCCACCGGCTCGATCACGTTCTGGGTTCCCGAGGGACGTTCCGTCTATGACGGCTTGCTGGTGAAGTTGAACAAACGTTTCTCGCACGGATTCTATTTCATCGCTTCGTACGCGTTGTCCAAGAGCCTGGTCGAAGACGCGACTCAGAACCTGGACAACTACTTCGCGGGCTATGGTCCGAATCCTGGACTTCCGAAGCATATCCTAAACGTCGCCGGTTCATGGAACCTGCCATGGGGCTTTACGATTAGCATGAACTCATCGATTCAGAGCCGGACCCCAGTCGAACCGCTGATTCCCGGCGTCAACATCGTCGGCACCGAAAACGGCAATACGGCGCTCTCCGCCGTGACACAAGGAGACCAATTCAACTGTTTCGCTTATTCCTGCGGCAAGTCCGACCTGGTCAAGGCCGTTCAATCCTTCAATGCCAATTGGGCCGGGAAGACGACTTCCAGCGGAGCTACCATCCCGACGGTGGTTATTCCACCGGACTATCAGTTTGACGACCCGACTTTCTCTCAAGATTTTCGTATTACGAAGAGGTTCACTTTCAAAGAGCGCTACAAGTTCTCGATCATGGGCGAGTTCTTCAACGCTTTCAACATCGCGAACCTGACGTATCCAACCTTCTCGCTGGATACGCTCGCGCAGGGCTGTTCACTAACCAACGGCGCCTTCACCAGTTGCCCCGGCCAGACTTACGCCTTCGGCCAGCCCAACAACCGGACCGCGAACATCTTTGGTTCGGCCGGGCCGCGCGTGATCCAGGTCGGCGGCCGGTTCGACTTCTAGTCTCTTAGCCTCTTGTTCCAGGCGGGCGCGGCCAGTCCGGCGCGCCCGCGCCACTCGCGCCATAATAATTAGACGGCATGAGTGAAATCCCCGATCTGCTGGAACGCTTCCGACGCGGCGCCGAGCTAGTCGCCGTCTCCATTACCGGCGCGGCCGGTTCGGAGGTTGACTTCGCCCCCGAGCCTCAAAAATGGAGCATCCGCCAAATTGTGGCTCATTTGTCCGACGCGGAAATCGTCGCTACCATGCGCTTGCGCCAGATCCTGGCCGAAGTAGATCCTAAGCTGCAGGCCTGGGATCAGAACGCCTGGGCCACTAACCTGGACTACGCGCGGCGGAAGCCCTCCCAATCGCTTGAAACCTTCCGCCGTATTCGCGGCGAGAACTACGAGCTGATCAAAGATCTGCCGGAAGCATCTTTCGAGCGCGCCGGCATCCACTCCGACCGCGGGCGCATGACCCTCAAGCAATTGGTTCAACTGATTGCGGATCATGCCGAAAATCACGCCACGCAACTGCGGGCGCGTCGCGCCGAATTCAAAGCTTTCAAGGCTGGTGCCAAATGAAAACTCGATCCCTTCTTCTGCCGCTGGCCGGCGTCGGTGTCTTACTGGCTGCGGCCATCGACTACAACGCCGAAGGCCAGCGCTGGTGGTCCCACATCCAATACCTGGCCAGCGACGACCTGCAGGGGCGCGACACCGGCAGCGAAGGCCACCTCAAAGCCGCCCATTACATCGCCTCGGAGTATGAACGCGCCGGTTTGAAACCAGCCGGAACTTCCGGCTACATTCAGCCCGTCCCATTCAACGTCCAGCAGATCGTCGAAAACCAGTCCAGCCTGGCCCTGGTGCGCAACGGGAAGGCTGAGCCGCTGGTTTTAGGCGATGACGCTACGTTCGGCTTGCGCGGAGACATTCAGCCCGACACAGAGGCTAGAGCCGTCTTCGCCGGCTACGCCTTGAAAGTTCCGGAGAACAATTATGACGATCTGGCTGGACTGGATCTGAAAGGCAAGATCGTGGTGTTTCTCGCCGGCGGCCCGTCGTCCATCCCCGGCCCGCTCAAGGCCCACTATTCTTCCGGCGGCGAACGCTGGAAATATCTGAAGGCTGCTGGCGCGGTAGGGACCGCGACCATCCAGAACCCGAAATCCATGGACATCCCCTGGTCGCGCGCGCGCCTCTCGCGTTTCATGCCAGCGATGAGCCTGGCCGATCCGTCGCTCGACGAGTCGCAAGGCTTGCGGCTTGCCGTAACCATCAACGCCGAGCGCGCCGACAAGTGGTTCCAAGGCACTGGACACACCATCTCCGAGATTCTGGCCGACGCCGACAGCGACCGCCCCCTACCGCACTTTGCACTGCCCGCCTCCGTCCGAGCGCACGTCCAACTCAAGAAATGGAAGCTGGAATCGCAGAATGTGGCAGCGATGCTTCCCGGCAGCGATCCAAAGTTGAAGAACGAATATGTCGTCCTGACCGCGCATCTGGACCACGTCGGCGTGGGCGAGCCCATCAACGGCGACAAAATCTACAACGGCGCCATGGACGACGCGTCCGGCATCGCCTCCGATCTCGAAATCGCGCGCATGCTGCATGAATCGAACGCTAAGCTGCGCCGCTCTGTCCTGTTTGTCGCGGTTACCGGAGAGGAAAAGGGTCTGCTGGGTTCGCGCTACTTCAGCACGCATCCCACCGTCAACGGCAAGAGCATCGTCGCCGATATCAACATGGATATGTTTCTCCCGCTGCATTCGCTGCATTATCTGGAAGTGCAGGGGCTGGGTGAATCCACTCTGGGAGACGACATCCGCACGGTCGCGAAAGCCGGCGGCGTCGAGGTGCAAGCCGATAAGGAACCGCAGCGCAATCTTTTCATCCGCAGCGATCAGTACAGCTTCATTCGGCACGGCATCCCGGCTCTGGCGTTCAAGTTTGGCTACATTCCGGGTTCGCCCGAAGAGAAACTGCACAAGGATTGGCTGCGCGACCGCTACCACGCTCCCTCCGACGATTTGAATCAGCCGGTCGACAAAGCCGCTGCCGCGCAGTTCGACCGCATCATATTGGCGCTGGTGGAACGCGTCGCCGATGCCAATTCGCGTCCCGAGTGGAAACCTGACAGCTTTTTCCGCAGGTTCGCCGGTGAGTAAGACATCGCTGCTCCGCGAATTGCACCAGGGCCCGAAGATCCTGGTCCTTCCGAACGCCTGGGACGTCGCCAGCGCACGCATCTTTGAAACGGCCGGCTTTCCCGCCCTCGCAACCACCAGCGCGGGCGTCGCGAATTCTCTGGGCTATCCGGACGTCGAGCGGATCTCGCGCGACGAGATGTTGGACGTGGTGGGCAGAATCGTCAAAGCAGTCTCGGTCCCGGTAACCGCCGATGTGGAAGCCGGCTACGGCGATGCGTTGAAGACGGCCCAGGCCCTGGCCGATATCGGCGCTTGCGGAATGAACCTGGAAGACACAATCGGCGAGGCCTCGCTCGTAGACATTCCCACGCAGGTCAAAATCATCCAGGCGATCCGCTCCAAGACCGATCTGGTGATCAACGCGCGGACCGACGTTCTTATGTTTTCGATCGGCGATCCAGCAACACTCCTCGAACGCACCATCGAGCGTATTCATGCCTATCGCGATGCAGGCGCAGACTGCGTGTTTGTCCCCGGCGTTCGTGACGCCCAAACCATCGCCAAGCTGACGCAAGCTGCCAAATGCCCGATCAACATCCTGGCGTCCGCCGGAACTCCGCCCATCGCCGAACTGGAGCGCCTCGGCGTGGCGCGCGTCAGCATCGGCTCCGGAGCCATGCGCGCCAGCATGGGCCTGACGCGGCGCATCGCCCAGGAGCTGTTCGAGCGCGGAACCTATTCCTCCTTCACCGACGGCGCGATGCCCTACCCGGACGCGAACCGGCTGTTTAAGTAACAACGCCGTAGCATCCCGGCTGCCGCATAATGGTTGCTTATGTCGCTCGGCGATCTGCTGTTCGGTAAACCGCTCTCCAACTACGAAGAAGGCGAACAACGCCTGGGCACTTCGTCCGGCATAGGCGTGTTCGGTCTGGACGCCCTCAGCTCCGCGGCGTACGGCCCCGAAGCCGCGCTGACATTGCTAATCCCGCTGGGCGCCGCGGCCGTGCAATACGTCGTTCCCATCAGCTTCAGCATCATTGCGCTGCTGATCATCGTTTACATTTCCTACCGCCAGACCATTGCCGCATATCCCGGAGGCGGCGGTTCGTACACCGTCGCGCGAGAAAACCTCGGACAACGAGCCGGTCTGCTGGCGGCTGCCGCTCTGATCATCGACTACATCCTGGTAGTTGCGGTCGGCATTTCCGCCGGTGTCGGCGCTCTGGTCTCAGCGGTCCCCAGCCTGCTTCCGCACACGCTGGCCCTTTGCCTCGGCATCCTCGCTATCATCACGCTCATCAACCTGCGCGGCGTGCGCGAGACGGGGAACATCTTCCTGGTGCCCACCTATCTATTCATCGTCTGCCTGGTGGGCGCTATCGGGCTGGGCTTGATTAAGGAGCTCTTGAGCGGCGGCCATCCAATGCCGGTGGTTCGCCCGCCCGCGCTGAAAGCCGCAAGCGGTGCAGCCGGGCTCTGGATCATTCTCAAATCGTTCGCCAGCGGATGCACCGCCATGACCGGCGTGGAGGCCGTCAGCAACGGTGTCAAAGCTTTTCGCGACCCGCGCGTCGAGACCGCGCGCCGCACCCTGACCGCCATCATTGGAATCCTGATCCTGATGCTCGCGGGCATCGCCTGGCTGGCGCGCGTCTATCATGTCGGCGCTACCGACCCCGGCGCGCCCGGATACCAAAGCGTGCTCTCGCAGCTGATCGCCGCCGTGGCCGGCAAGGGAATCTTCTACTACGTATCCATCGCGTCTGTTCTCGCCGTCCTGGCCCTTTCCGCCAACACTGCGTTTGCCGATTTTCCGCGGCTGTGCCAGATCGTTTCCGAGGATGGCTATCTTCCACATGCCTTCTCCGCGCGCGGCCGCCGGCTGGTTTTCTCCTATGGCATTTACGTTCTCGCCTTCCTCGCGGCCGTCCTGATGGTGATCTTCGGCGGCGTGACGGATCGTTTGATTCCCTTGTTCGCCGTCGGGGCTTTCCTGGCCTTTACGCTCTCGCAAGCCGGCATGGTGGCTCACTGGAGGCGCGTGCGCGGACCGGGCGCTGCGCGCGGAATGCTGATCAACGGCTTGGGCGCCATCGCAACCGCCATCACGGTCGGCGTGGTGCTCACCGCCAAGTTCGCCGAGGGCGCCTGGATCACGGTCCTGCTGATCCCTTCGCTGTTGCTGACAATGTTCACCATTCGCCGCCACTACCGGGCCGTGGAACGCGAGATCTCTCTCAGCAAGCCGCTAGACGTGACCGGATTTCAGCCGCCGGTGGTTGTGATACCTCTCCAGGGATGGAGCAAGGTCGCGTCCAAAGCCTTGCGCTACGCCATGAACATGTCCACGGAAATACACGTGGTCCAGGTGAAGGCCGGCGATAGAGTTCAGGACCTTCGCCAGAGCTGGTGTCACCTGGTGGAAACGCCCGCGCTCGAACTGGGCGTCCAGCCGCCCAAGCTCACCGTGATCGACTCCCCTTATCGCTTGATCTTTACCCCCATTCTCAATTTCATCGGCGACCTGGAAAAGAAGTTTCCAAATCGCTATATAACGGTGGTGATTCCGGAGCTGGTGGAACGCCACTGGTATCACTACTTCCTCCACAATCAACGCGGCAACATTTTGAAGGCGCTGTTGTATTTGAAGGGCAACCAGTACATCGCCGTGCTCGACGTGCCCTGGTATCTCATCGCGTAACGCCGCTAACCAGCATGTTAGAGTGCTATGAGGAGATGCACTTATGCGGTTCTGCATCGCCGCGCTTTCATTATTTCTTCTAACTTCCGGCACATCGCGCGGGCAAGCTCCAACCGAATCCACCACGTCATTTCGCGCCGACACAACGCTGGTGCTGGTGCCCGTCGCCGTCACCGACAAGAGCAACCGCTATGTCCTCGGCCTCGAGAAGGAAAATTTCCAGATCCTCGAGGACGGCTCCGCGCAGACCATCACGCATTTCTCAAGCGAGGACGCGCCTCTGTCGATAGGCCTGATCGTCGACGTCAGCGGCAGTATCGGCATGAAGTTGAACACTTCCCGGCAAGCCGTCAGCGAGTTCCTGAAGACGTTGAATGCCCAAGACGAAGCGTTCCTGGTGGAATGCAGCGATCAGGCCGAGATCACACTGCGCTTTACACACGATGCCACCGAGATCGAAACAAAACTCAAATCGGCGACTTCCGGCGGGCTCACGGCCCTGCTGGACGCGGTACGGCTCGGCCTGGATGAAATGAAGCAAGCTAAAAATCCCCGCAAGGCCCTGCTCGTGATATCCGACGGCGGCGACAACAACAGCCGCTACACTTCGCGCGAAGTCGCGGACCTGGTGCGCGAAGCGGATGTCCAGATCTATGCGATGGGTGTGTTTGAGCCGTTGACGTTCGGATTGACCGCTTCCGAGCTGAGCGGCCCTCGTGTTCTCTCTGAAATTTCCGAGCAGACGGGCGGACGTGCGCTGGCCGCAACCGGCTCGCAAGACCTGCCCGGCATCGCGTCCCGGATCGGCCTGGAGCTTCGCAACCAGTACGTGCTGGCTTATTCGCCCTCCAACAAAGAGCGCGATGGAAAATACCGCAAGGTCCAGGTCAAGCTGCTGGCTCCGGACGCGCTGCCGGATCTGAAAGCCCGCTGGCGCCTGGGCTACTACGCCCCCAGCCAGTGAGATCGCCCCTTGCCGCGCGGCTAGCGCCTTTGCCGTGCGGTTAGCACCGCGGTTAGCGCCTAGCGATGTCCGCCGCCGGCGTGTCCCACCCCGCCGTGTATGGGAGCACTCGGAGAAATCGGCCGCGCACCGCCACCGCCGTAAATCCCGGTTCTGCCGACTCCGAGCCCGGTTCCTACGCCGACTCCAATCGGTATAGAAGGGTGCATCCCGATCGGAGAATGGTATGGGTACGGCGACACCCCCGTTATCGGAGACCGCAGCAGATAATTCCGATACAGCGGCACACCATAAAGACCATAGACGCCTGCCATGCCATAGCCCCAAGGACTCAAAGGACCGTAGGGGCTCAGGCCGAGTGGCGTGTATGGACTGCTGACCCAGCCGGTGTATGGCGCAGTGGGAATGTATCCGGGAGGCGGAATGTAACCCGACATTCCCATGTCCGCGAGCGCCGCCGCGGGATCGTTCTGCCAATTGTCGATCGCGCTCGAAAGATCCTGCGTATTGGCGGCCTCTTGATTGCCCTGCGCTACGGAATCGCTGCGCGCCTGGTCCCAATCGTCCAGCCTGTCCCTGGGAGTGCTCTCCAGCATGCGCGCGCTGAGCCCGCCCGACATCGGAACCAGGTGGCCGGCGTCGACGGTCAATGAATCGCCATTGTGAATCACCTGAGCCTTGCCATCTTCCACGCGCAGCTCCGCCGGCTCGGTATTGAAGCGGAACCGTCCGTCCTGGCCAATCTGAACCTGATAATCGCCTTGAAGGAGGGTGACCGAGGTTTTCGGCGAAGCGCCAATCGCATCCACAATCGCGGTCCCGCTAATCAGCCGCAAGCGTGTATCCGCCAGATGATTTGCAATCATCTGCACCGCGCTGTTGTCGCCGATGCGCAGGAACACGCCGGGCGTGAGCATCACTTCCGCGCGCCCCGCCTGGGTTCGCAGCTCCGAGCCCTCGTTCATCTGGCCGAATCGGCCAGGCACTTGCCGCAGCAGGTCGCCATCCAGAAAGACCACTCCGTCGGCAAACTCGATCAATCCGGCGCGCGCTGAGATCACCGGCTGTGCCACAACCGGCATTCCGAGAAATGCGGCCAAGGGAAGGGAAAGAAGCCAGCAGCTCTTGGACATCGTAAGACCCTCTGTCCAAGATTCTACCCTTTCGGCGGGCCTGTCAAGCCGGTATTTTAACCGGGTACCCTGAATCATGGAATGGTTTGAAGATGAAACTTTTTGGCGCGAATTGTACCCGTATATGTTTCCCCCGGAGCGCTTCTCGGCGGCTGGGGGTCAAGTCGACCAGGTACTTTCACTGGCGCACTCCAACGGCGGCGCGGTTCTGGACCTGTGCTGCGGACCTGGCCGGCATGCCGTGGAGTTCGCCCGCCGCGGTTTCAGCGTAACCGGGGTCGATCGCTCGCCTTTTCTGCTGGAACGCGCCCGCGAGCGTGCCGCGGAATCCGCCGTCACGGTGGAATGGGTGCTGGAGGACATGCGCCGCTTCGAGCGCGCCTCCGCATACAACCTGGCTTGCAGCCTGTTCACATCGTTCGGCTACTTCGAGCGCGAAGAAGAGGATCTCGAAGTCCTGCGCCACATACATCAGAGCTTGAAACCGGATGGCGTCCTGGTGCTCGAGATGCTGGGCAAAGAGCGGCTGGCGCGCGTCTATCAAAACGTGGTTTGCTCCGAATCTCCGGATGGAGCCTTGCTGTTGCAGCGTCACGAAGTGCGAAGCGATTGGTCGCGGATTCGCAACGAATGGATGCTGCTCAAGGATGGCCGCTACCGGACTTTTCATTTTGAGCACACCATCTATTCGGGACGTGAACTCAAAGAGCGTTTATTGGCCTCCGGGTTCGCCGAAGTACAGCTGTTCGGCGATCTCCAGGGCGCGCCGTATGGTGTGGATGCAGCCCGGCTGGTGGCCGTGGCTCGAAAAGCACACTAACCGTAATACCTGAACTGTTTCCAGAAATCCGGCCAAGGCTTGCGCAGCCCGCGGCACACGAAGATGTCGGGATGCTCGCGCGTCTCTTCATTGAGCACGCCGTAGCGATTGGTCACGTGTCCAGCAAATTCGCACGATTCGAAGGATTCCGTCAGAAACTCGCGCGGAAGACCGACTACGATCAGGGTCTGCGGCGGCGGATCGCCGTAGCCGCGCAGCCAGTAGGAATTGACCCCGCTGATCGCGTTGGGTAGGCCATAGGCAGCGCCAAACAGATCGATGGCGCCGGCTTCGCCGTAGTTCCCTGCCAGAATTCCGGCGCGCGCGCGGTCATCGGCGGGGAGCGAATCGCGCGCTTGAGCCACTTCCTTCACTAAGTCCCGCCAGCCGACTTCTTCCCGCCAATCGTCTTGCACCTTATCGCTGATCTTCCACCACGCGGATCCAATCGGGGGAATCGGCACCACCAATGCGATCGCGATCACGGCGCCCACGCCGATCGCACTCCATTGGATCGCGCGGCGAACGCGAGCGCGCCTGGGTGACGATGCAGCCAGCCGCCGCTGCCAGACCACCGCACCGGCGGCGAGCAGCATCGGATACGCGGGCGCCATATAATAGCTGCGCCCGCGGGCGGCAAAGAACAACAGAAACGCCACGACGAACATCCAACCTATCGTGCGATACCGTTTGGCGTCACGCGAGAAATAAAACCAGAGGCCGGTTAACCACATCGGAATCGTAAATGGATTCGCGGGGACGAACAACTGTTCGATGAGGAAGTTTTTGGTGCGCCCGATCCGGATGTCGCGCGCGTGGATGTTACTCAAAAAATCGAGCGAAATGAAATCATGCCGGAACTGCCAAATCGCGTTGGGCAGGAAGATCGCGAGCGAGAGCGCTAATCCTCCCCAGAGCCAGGGACTCTTCAGATAACGGCGCGCCGGAGTCAGCACCACTCCCACCGCGATCCCCGCCACCAGGAACGCGGTGGTGTATTTCGTCTGCATGCCCAGCCCGATGACTGCACCGATCGCCAGCCACCAACGTGCATCTTCGG
This sequence comes from Terriglobia bacterium, assembly GCA_963768095.1. Lineage (GTDB taxonomy): Bacteria > Acidobacteriota > Terriglobia > Bryobacterales > Bryobacteraceae > Palsa-89. The sequence continues at coordinate 1,863,253 of CAVYGT010000002.1, forward strand.
ACTTCAGCAGTCGAATCATGAAGTACACAGCCAAGACCCACCACAGATAGTCGAACGTGACGTATTGGAAAAGCGCACCCGCTATCAGGGAAGTCGGCCCAATCGCCATCGCCACAGCCGCCAGCATCTGAGCCGTCCGCATTCCGCCCAACTCGCGCGCCATCCAGCCGGTCACCACGATCGCGATGGCTTGCGCCAGCGAAGCGAAAAATCGCAGCCCCACCAGCGATGGCCCGAACAGTGCGAATGCGATGTGCGCGATGAACGGCGTCAGCGGCGGATACGCAACGTAGCCCCAGGCCAGGTAGCGGGCGTCATCCACCGTGGCCAGCTCATCGCGATGAAAGCCATAGTGGTTGTTGGTCAGCGCATGCAGGAGAACGGTCGCCAGCGCAATCAGGATCAATGCGCCGGTATCGCTCGACGCCGCGCGCCAGATTCCGGGGCGTTTCGCCTCAGTCTCCATTGCCATGAACTACATGATTATGCCATTCGCGCGGGCGCCAAGTGCGCCAGCCTTCGGCGTAGCGTCTCGTAGGCGCGAAACAGCAGCGACTTCAGCGCGGGAATGGAGCAATTGAGCGCTGCCGCGATGGCTGAGTAATCCAGTCCTTCGTACTTGTGAAGCAGCACCGCCGCGAGTTGCTTCGGAGGCAGGGACTCCACCGCCGCCCGGATCTCTTCGGCGCGCTGATTGTCCAACAGGCGCTGATCGGCGCGCGACGCTTGGTCCGCCGGGTCAATCCTGCGCGTGCTCGGGGGGGCGTCCTGGAGCCGCACATCCCCGCGCTCGCGGCGCGTGTCCCGGCGCCAATTGAGCGCGACATTCGTAGTGATGCGAAACAGCCAGGTGGCAAACTTCGCGCCGGGCTGATAAGTTCCGCGCGCGCGATACACGCGCCAAAAAACGTCTTGCGCCAACTCCTCGGCAATCGCCCGATTGCGCACCAGCCGGTAGAGATGACGGACAACGTTCGCACGATTGCGCTCCAGCAGCATCCCGAAACTCGGCTCGTCGCCGCCCGAGACCTTCACCATCAGCGCGGTATCGGCATCAATTACGTACTCGGCCACTCTGTGAGTTCAACGCGCGCGGTGTCGCCGCCGTTACTCCGCGCTTGTAAGGTTTGGTAAACAAAAGGCCGAGCCGCCCTGGCCGTAGCCCGCGCCCGTCCGCTATTCTTGCTTCTGATGTTCGGGGAAAACCGCGTAACCGCCGGGCGGCGGATAGAGCGTGAACAGTGCGTTAAGCCGGCGCCGCAAATAGCGGCTGGGCAGTTGCCGCGGACCTGTGTCCACATCGATATCGCAGCAGATCCCGTGCAGGTACAGTGTCAGCGTGTCCACAAAGGATTGGCGCGCGTAATCCCGGAAAGCCTTCGATTCCTTGCGCAGACTGCCGTCCCGCCGCAGCAGCGCCTGCTTGGCCTGCCAGCTCTCCTCGTCTACTTCGCCGTGAATCCGCCCGCGCAACTCCTCGCGCAGTAACGCGAAATATTGTGACTGCGCTTCTTCCGGCCACACATCCGCGGCCAGCGTCGCCAGGATGTGGTACAAGCGATAGTGATATTCCGAGACGTCCTGGTCCTTGAGCGCGAACACCAGCACTTCTTCGTTGTCGAAGCGCACTTGCGTGGCCCAGGAAAGCTTGTTTTCGGGCGGTTTCTCCGTGCACACGAAGTCGTCGCTGCGGATGGCGCCCTTCTCCTTGCCGTCTCCCCGCTCCAGATAAGGCACCAGCATGATGGAGACTTTCGGCAGCAACGCGGCAATCGCGGGCGGCAGCGCTGCGATCGGCTCCTCCAGGTATTCCTTCAAATCTTCTTCCGACAACGGCACCGACGCGCAGAAATAGGAGAAGGTGTTGCTGAGCGGAATCATCTCGCTGCGGAACCGTTCCGCGAACTGGCCAACGCTCAGTTTGGAAAGATCAGGTTGAGCGGACATCTGGGAGGGAATGTTTCAACTTGATTCTAGCATGCCAAGGCCGCAAACCTTCCCGTCGCCCATCCGTCACATAGAAATTATCGATTGGAGCGCTGGTAGCTTCTCCCCTACAATGAACCCAGAGTCTCCGTCGGCTCCGTCTTCCGCAGCGTTGGCTTAGTTTCCCCGTCGGTTAGGAATCCAAAACCCAACTACTTAGGAGCGGATTGTGTCTCTTAAATCCCTTGCATTCGTGTTCTTTCCAATGTGCGTGATGGCGCAATGGCCGCCTTTCGAAGACGGAGCCAGCCTGAACCAAATCGACGGCCCTCCGGCAGCCGATCGCACTCAGCCAGACGCCGGGGGCCGCTTTCGTTTCGACCCCTATGACCCTGCCAACGAGCAACTGCCGCAGCTCAATCGAATCAGTCCGCCGCCAGCTGCCGAGCGCGAACAAGCGAAGCCAATCTCCGGGGTCATCTCTCTGCGCCAGCTCCAGCACCCGCCGTCCAAGAAAGCCATCCGCTTGTTCGAAGAAGCGCGACGCTACTCGCAAGCTCACGAAACCGCGAAAGCCATCGGCAAATTGGAGGAGGCTATCCACATCGCGCCGTCCTTCGCCGAAGCGCATCAGAACCTGGGCGTCCAATACGCTCGTTCCGGACGAACTACCGAAGCGATGAGACAGTTCGAAACCGCTCTCGAGATCGGGCCGCCCGACGCCAAGGCTTACTCGAACCTCGGCTGGTGCTATGTCCGGTTAAGCCAATACCGCGAAGCCGAGAATCTCGCCCGAAAAGCGCTCGCGCTCGACCCGGATAACGCCCCTGCGCGGACCTTACTGCAAGTGGCTTCGAGCCGCTAGGCGCCCTAGCGGCGCGCGCCGTTTTGCACGGCTCTTTTCATATGGTGATCCGGCCCGCCAACTGGTAAAATAAAGCTTGTCATTCCGATCTTTTACCAGGCGCCCCCGCCCTGTATTTTCAAGGAGTTAACCTTTGGCGAATCCCGACGATCCCAATACCCCGCAAACGCCTCCGGGCGACGGTTCGCAAATGCCGCTGGGTGGCGGCGGCAAGCAGAATCTGATCCCCATCAACATCGAAGACGAGATGCGCCGGTCGTACCTCGATTACGCCATGAGCGTGATCATCGGCCGGGCGCTGCCGGACGTTCGCGATGGCCTCAAGCCGGTGCATCGGCGCATCCTCTACGCCATGTCGGAAATGGGACTCACCTTCAATCGCGCTTACCGCAAGTGCGCGGGCATCGTGGGTGAAGTGCTCGGCAATTACCATCCGCACGGCGACGCGCCGGTCTACGATGCACTGGTCCGCATGGCCCAGAATTTCTCGCTACGTTATCCACTGGTCGACGGGCAGGGCAATTTCGGCTCCGTCGACGGCGATCCACCCGCGGCTTATCGATACACCGAAGCGCGGCTTTCCCGCATCGACACCGCGCTGCTCGAAGACCTGGACAAAGAGACCGTCGATTTCCGTCCCAACTTCGATGAACGCAAGGTCGAGCCCGAGGTCCTGCCCACGCGCGTTCCGAATCTGCTTATCAACGGCTCGTCGGGCATCGCGGTCGGCATGGCCACCAACATACCGCCGCACAATCTCACCGAAATCATCAACGCTACTGTCCAGCTGGTCCAAAAGCCCGACACGCATCTGAGCGAGATCATCAACATGGTGCAAGGGCCGGATTTTCCCACCGGCGGATTCATCCTCGGCCGTCAAGGCATTCTGGACTACTTCACCAAGGGCCGCGGCACGCTGAAGCTGCGCGCCAAAGCTGCCACCGAAAGCTTTGGCAAGGATCGGGAAGCCATCGTGGTTACCGAGATCCCGTATCAAGTCAACAAGGCGCGCCTGATCGAGTCAGCCGCGGCCCTGGTCAACGAAAAGAAACTCGAAGGCATCTCGGAAATTCGCGACGAGAGCGATCGCGACGGCATGCGCATCGTCTTCGAGCTGAAGCGCGGTGAGCAAGCCGAGGTCATCCTCAACAACCTCTACAAGCACACCCAGCTTCAGACCAATTTCGGCGTGATCATGCTGTCCATCGTCAACGGCCAGCCGCGCGAGCTGGGTTTGATGGACGTTCTACGGCGCTTCATCGACCATCGCATCGACGTGGTCCGCCGCCGCACCGACTATCTATTGCGCAAGGCCCGCGAGCGCGAGCACATCCTGCTCGGTTTCCAGAGAGCGCTCGAGAATCTGGACGCTGTAATCAAGCTGATCCGGGATTCGAAGACGCCGCGGGAAGCGCGCGACAAGTTGATGGAGTTCATCACGCCCGCCGAGGCCAAGGAATACGCAAAGAAAGTGGACGCGGATCCGCGCGGTCCCCGCTTCACCGAAAAGCAAGCCCAGGCCATCATCGAGCTGCAACTCCAGCGCCTGACCGGCATGGAAACCCAGAAGATCCTGGATGAGCTGGTCGCGATCCAGAAGGAAATCGCCGAATACCTCGACATACTGGGTTCGGACAAGAAGCTGCGCGGCGTCATCGTGCAGGAGCTTAAGGACGTCCAGAAGGAATTCGGCGACGAGCGGCGCACGCAGGTGATCGAAGACACCGGCGAGATTCACCTGGAAGACCTGATCCAGGTGGAGGACGTCGCGGTCACGGTCACGCACGGCGGCTATTTGAAGCGCACTGCTGTGGACACCTACCGGCGCCAGACGCGCGGCGGCAAGGGCCGCATCGGCATGGGCACGCGCACCGAGGATGTGGTCGAACACCTGGTGGTCGCCTCAACGCATGCGTATCTGCTCGTGTTCACGACCAAAGGCCGCGTCTACTGGCTCAAGATCTATGAGATCCCGGATGCCGGCACCACCGGGAAGGGCAAACACATTTCAGGCCTTTGCAATCTGCAGCCGGACGAAGCCGTGAAAACCTTCCTGCCGGTCAAGGATTTCGTGGCCGGCCAGTTCATCGTGATGGTGACCCAGCACGGCGTCATTAAGAAATGCGAGCTGACTGAGTTCGACAACCCGATGTCGCGCGGCATCATCGCGCTGTCGCTGGACGACGGTGACGAGCTGCTCGGTGCGCGCCTCACCAAAGGCGAGAATTATATCTTCTTAGGCACCCACGAAGGCAAGGCTATCCGCTTCAACGAATCCGATGTGCGGGCCATGGGCCGTCCGGCGCGCGGTGTCCGCGCCATGGATCTGACCGAGGGCGATTACATCATCGGCGCCGAAGTGGTCGAGAAAGAGGGCCTCATTCTTTCTATTTCCGAGAACGGCTACGGCAAACGAACGGAGCTGGAAGAGTACCGCCTGACGGCTCGCGGCGGTAAGGGCGTAATCAACATGAAATGCACGCCACGCATCGGCAAAGTGGTCGCGATTCTGTCCGTCAAGGAAGACACTGACCTGATGATCATTACGCGCGACGGCAAGATCATCCGCATTGAGTCGGGCGAAATTCGGCAGGCCGGCCGCTCGACGCAAGGCGTCCGCCTGGTGCGCATGGATGAAGGCGACCAGGTCGCTGCAGCATCCGTGATTCCACCCGAAGAGCCCGTTACCGGCAACGGAGCCAACGGCCAGAGCGATCTGCCGCTCCAATAAAGAGCGCTCAGGGCGCGAGCTACTCCCTCACGGCCAGCTCGCGCCCCAGCCATTCCAAGTACGCCTCCGAGCCATCCACGATGGGCATCGCGATGACCTCAGCCACCTCGTAGGAATGCAGCTTCTCGATTTCGGCGCGCAGTTCGTCGAACAGCGCACGGCTGGATTTGATCACCAGCAGCGTCTCCTGGGCATCCTCCACCGCGCCCTTCCAGCGATAAATGCTGCGCACCGCCGGAAGCAGGTTCACACACGCGGCCAGCCGCTTCGAGACCAGCGCCCGCGCGATCCGCTCCGCTTCTTCAGGCGATCCGCATGTACTCAAGACGACAATTTTGTCCGTCATCGCAAATTTTTCCGTCCGTCCTCTGGACGTGCGGCCAAAACAGGATTATAAACAAATGTAGGACTCATATTTTCTTTCATGAAGAACGCGCTGGGCCGTCTTGTCTTTCTGATTGTGTTCATTCTAGTTGCCGCCTACGGTTACTACACGCTACGAAGTCCGCAGGGCCTGCCCGCGCTGCGCGAAAAGTGGACCGAGATCCGCACCATGGAGGAAGACAACGCGGCGCTCCAGCGCGAGAACGATTATCGCCGTAAGCGCATCGAGAAGCTCGAAAGCAATCCCGCCGAGCAGGAACTCGAGATCCGCAAAAAGCTGAAGTTGCTCCGCCCGGGCGAGACATCGTTCATTCTTCCAGATCAGCCCAAGCCAGCCGCACCCGCACCGCCGCATGGTGATTCAAAGGCCCCGCTCCCGCCCCCAGACCAGGATTAGTGCGGATCGCCTCGCGCACGTATTGCTTGGCCGCACGAATCGCCTCCACCAACTCTTCGCCGCTCGCCAATAGCGCGGTGATCGCCGCCGAATACGTACACCCGGTTCCATGCGTGTGTTGGGACTCGATGCGTTCGCCGGGAAACTCGACGAATCCGCCGTCGTAAAGCAGAACGTCGATCGGGCTCCCCCCCAAATGACCTCCCTTCACCAGCACAGCGCGCGGACCCATGGCTCGCAGCGCTTCCGCGGCGCCTTTCATGCCGGCGAGGTCGCGGACTTCCATGCCGGTAAGCAGCTCTGCTTCCTCCAGATTCGGCGTCAGAAGAAACGCGTGTGGCAGCAGCCGCGTTTTCAGCGCCGCCAGCGCATCCGGAGAAAGCAGCGCGCCGCCGTGTTTGCTCGCCATTACTGGGTCCACAATCAGGGGAAACCGGAAGCCGGGCGCGAGGTCCGCCACCGCTTCGATGATTTCCCGATTCCCCAGCGCTCCGGTTTTGGCGGCATCAGGCGGAATATCCGCGAGCACCGACCGAATCTGCGCCGCTACCAGATCGGCCCTCAGATACTCCACGCGTTCGAACGCGACCGTGTTCTGCGCGGTGACCAGCGTGATCACCGCCTCGCCATACACTCCGAACTGATGAAACGTTTTGAGATCGGCCTGAATCCCTGCGCCGCCGCTCGGATCTGAACCGGCGATGGTCAACGCAACCGGCTTGGCGGGGTACATTCTATCGCTTCCAAAACTCCGGGTCCGCGGCGATCCACGCTTTGGCGGGCATACTCCAATACGGCCGCACCGCGAATATCTGTGCGCCCTCCCTGGCCTTTGACTCCGCTTCATCAGCCGTGCGCGCCGCCTGGACGACAAACCGCGTCCCGAAAACCGTTCCATCACTCGCAGGCTTATCGCGCGTTATCGCAATCACTAAGAATCTGCCCTGGCCCACGTCCCACCGCGCGCCGTGGCTCAACTCCTTGCGATACTTGGCCACCACTTCAATAGAGTCTCCGACCAAACTTCTCTTGCGCTCGGTAATCGCATTCAACGCATCCGTAAGCGGCCGATTGTTCGCATATTGTTCAGCCACGCGGCTCCGTGCCGCCAGCGATGCAAACCCGTTTATCCACCACGCCTCCTTCGGACCGGTTAGCGATTCAATCCCGATATATGGATTTGGGCACTTCAGTTCCGCGCAGATGCAGGCTGCATCTTCCTCGATCTTGCGAAATTTCTCCTCATTGCCCGGCGCCGGGAATTCACGAGCAATGTTCAAGACCTGCGACATGTGAACCTGCGCGCCAGCCGGTGACATGAGGAACGCGAATGCGATCCAAACGCGAAGTTCAGAAAGTCGCCAGTGCATTGAACGGCGTCGCCGTACCGCCCGGAATCCGCGTGAATTGCACGGTGGTCAAAAATTCCCAGCGCTTCCGGCTGGCGGCTTCCTTGGAGACATCTTCCAAATAGGCGTTGTCGACCAGCGGCACGCCCATCACCGCAATGGTCAGCGTGTGCACCGGACGCCCGGCTGCCTCGCCCTGCCCCACCACACCCGACGGCTGCACATCGTTCACGCCGTCGCCGCCGAGCAAAGAAATGTCGCGCTTTTTGAGCCACGGCATGGTGGAGGCGTCCAATCCGGCTGCTTCGCGCCCCACGTTCCACGGCCCCAGCTTCGCGCGCCGCGCCCAACGCCCGGTGCGCACCAGCACGATATCGCCGCTCCCGATCTTGACGTGCGCGAATTTCTCCCACGCCTCCAGGTCCTCAGGATAAATATGCGTGCCCGGCTCCAGATACTCGACACCCTTGAGCAGCGGAATGTCCACCAGAATGCCGCGCGTGAAAGCGCCCGGTCCCATGCGGTCCATGCCGTCCGCCTTGCAGCCATTCTCGTCTAACTCCTGAGGGTGACCGTTGAATACAACGTATTGCCCGTCCTTTTCCAGACGATAGTGGCACAGCGCATCCAGGTGCGAATTGGTGCCGTCGTGAATGCCGAAGCTGATCATGTCCAGCGCAAAACGCGGCACGTGCGTCTTCGGATCGATGCCGAACATCTCGTGCTTGGTGGGTCCAAAGTTGAAATTGTCGGCGGCCTTCTCCAGGCTGGCGAAGTGGGCGAGCGAAACCGTAACGCCGTCCTTGACCAAGCGCGCCGCTTGCACTTCCTTCTGCGGCGTGATCAAGTTCAGCGCGCCGCGCTCGTCGTCCTTGCCCCAGCGGCCCCAATTGGAAAGCTCCGTCTCCCAGCGCATCACCTGTTCGATGGTGATTACCGGGTGTCCCGAGGCGTCTCCCGGAGCGGCTTTGGATTGTGCGGCCGCGCGCGTGAATTTCGAACCTCCTCCCAGCACCAGTAAAGCTGATCCCAATGCCAGGGCGCACACCAAACGCTTCATGCGAATTACCTCCCGCGGGTTTATTATACGCAACGCGCCCAGCCCCGGGCCCTTGGCAAACGGGGCCTTTGCTTTTTCGTGCCTTTCGTGCCATCATGAAAGGGTTGTTGGTCAGTTAAGCCAATTAAGGCATCGTCTCGCACAGTCCGGTTCAAGTCCGTCCATGTCCGATCCTGCCCGATTCGCCCATCTGCAACTTCAGAAAGAAGAGTAAAATGAAAAATATTTTTGTCGGTAATCTCAGCTTTGGCACCACCGAAGACTCGCTCCGTTCCGCCTTCGAGCCGTACGGCAGCGTGGATAACGTAAACATAATCCGGGATCGTGATACGGGCCAGCCCCGCGGCTTCGCGTTCGTCGAGATGTCGAACGATGCCGAGGCGAACAGCGCCATTAACGCCCTGAACGGGAAAGATCTCGATGGCCGCTCGCTCAACGTGAACGAAGCGCGCCCCAAAGCCGAGCGTGGATCCGGCGGGTTCGGACAGCGCAGTGGCGGCGGCGGCCAGCGTCGCGGCAATCGCTGGTAAACAACTTAACCAAATCTCCAACGGGGGCGGCGTCGGCCGCCTCCATGTCAAAATCGGCGCACTCCACCTGCGTTCGCTAGCCACAATACTGGATCGAAGCCGGGCGAAATTAGGGATTGAGTGTACTGTCCCCGGATTTTTTGGGCGCGCAGACACCGTCCAGAAATCGGTCCGGCAGCGCGGCATCGCTCGGATCCACTTCGTAATACGACGCGGATTCCCCGAAAGTGCCTACGTAGCGCCATACTTTGCCGTCGCTGTCCTTGCCGCGAGCGTCGATCACGTCCGAATCGCCGTTGATGTAGTCTTTCTCTGAGTACTCCACCGATTCCCACACATCGCCGGTGTAGGGAATGCCCAGGGTCCAGGTCGGGCCAGTCCCGAACAGCACCTCGCGCGGCCCATCCTCGGTAGGAACCATGAACTCCCGCATTATGCTGTCGCCCATTCTGCCCTGGTCGCTCACTTTGATGCTCGAAACGGGCGGAAAACAAAAGCTGCTCTGGGCGCCCTTGAGTCCGATGCAGGCGCTCCTGCAGACCGGAAGCTGGGTGGCCCGCTCCAGCACGATACGCAGCGGAACCGCGCCGCCTATGCGGATTAATTGTCCATCGAAGCCATGCTTGCGAATCACGATGGCCGAGGCGTGCGTGTCCACATGAAAACGGCCCATCTCGTCGGTAAACAGCTGCTCCTGTTCCTTGACGTCGGAATGATCGATGTGCGCGCCCGCGATGGGCTGGCCGGATTCGTCCACCACGCGCCCGGAAACGGTGTGCGGGTCGGGAAGCAGAATCTGGCGCTCGTACCAGGTCAGGCGTTGTCCCGGCAAGAGCAGACAAAAGAATGCAAGGCCCAGGCCAAGTCTGACAGCGCTTCGGTTTTGCACGCTCACTCGGTTCATTATATAGTGCGCGGGCCCTTTTGACCCACGCGGGATGTGACCCGCGGGTTACGCCTTGGGGTGGGCTTTGTCGTACACGGCCATCAGGTCGGCCAGCGAAACCTGCGTGTATTTCTGCGTGGTGGAGAGCTGGGCGTGCCCGAGCAGTTCCTGGATGGCCCGCAGATCCGCGCCGTCCGAGAGCAGATGCGTGGCGTAGGCGTGGCGCAGGCTGTGCGGGTGGATGGAGGAATCGCCGGTGATCATGCGGGCGTAGAATTTCACGATGCCCCGCGCGCCGCGGTCGGTCAGCCGCCGGCCGCGATGGTTCAGGAAGAGCGCGCGTTCGCCAGGCGCGGCGGGTTGGCGCGCTGCCAGATAGCGCTCCAGCGATCGCGCGGCTTTTCCGGGGAATGGGACCTGGCGCTCCTTGCGTCCTTTGCCGCGCACGCGCACCCAGCGCTCGCTGAAATCGAAATCGTCGAGATTCAATCCAACCAGCTCACTGATGCGCAGCCCGCAGCCGTACAGCAGCTCGAAGATCGCAAGGTCACGGGCCGGGTGAGGGCGTTCCAGTTTCTCAGCTGTCGCGGGGATGCCGTCCACCATGGTGTTGGTTTGTTCGGCTGTCATCACCGCGGGCAGCGACTTGGGAGTCTTCGGTCTGCGCACCAGCCGCGCGACGTTGGCGCTGACCACACCTTCGCGCAGCAGAAACTTGAACAACGAACGCACCGCGGCCAGCTTGCGGCCCATGCTTACGGCCGTTAGACGCTGCTGGTACAGGTGCCCCAGCCATTCGCGGATCGCGAGCGCGTCGATCTCTTCCACTTGCGGGTGCGATTTGCTGTCGATGCTGAAGTATGCCAGGAACTGGCGCAGATCCGAGCCGTAGTTTCGCAAAGTGTGCGGTGAGGCGTTCTGGCGGCGCAGTTCATCGAGGAAGCGCTGGATGTGCGACGCGAGATCAGGCATACACGGACCGGTATTCGTCCAGCTTTTCGAGCGCCCGGCGGCAGACTTCGGCGTGGCGCGCGCGCTTGTCGTGGCGCAGGCGAACGCGCGTCGCTTCGTCCAGCGCGGGCAGCAGATCGAAAGTGATGTTGGCTGGTTGATAGTGCCGCGGATCGGCGCCGGACACATAAGAGCACAACGATCCGATAGCGGTCTCGCGCGGGAATGGGCGGATCGTCTCGCCAAGCGCCAGCTCCGCGGCGTGCCGTCCGGCGACCAGGCCGGTAGCGATGGATTCCACGTAGCCTTCGACGCCTGAGATCTGCCCGGCGAAAAAAATGCGCGGCTCGGCGCGCAGCTGCAGCGTAGGCGTGAGCAGCGCGGGCGCGTTGATGTAGGTATTGCGGTGAATCTGGCCGTAGCGCAGAAACTCGGCGTTCCCGAGGCCGGGGATCAGGCGAAAAACGCGCGCCTGTTCGCCAAAACGCATGTGATTTTGAAAACCGACCAGGTTGTAGCTAGCCGCGCGCTGGTTTTCCTGACGAAGCTGCACCACCGCGTAGGGCCGCCGGCCGGTGCGCGGGTCGGTGAGGCCGACCGGCTTCATGGGTCCGAAGCGCAGTGTCTCACGGCCGCGGCGCGCTAATTCCTCAATCGGCAGGCAGGCTTCAAAGAACGGCGTCTGGTCTTCGGGGATGTGCGCGGGAACAGCATCGGCGGCCAGCACGGCGTCGACGAATCGCTCGTATTGCTCGCGATCGAACGGGCAGTTCAGGTAGTCGTCGCTCCCGTCGAGCGATTTGCCGTAGCGCGAGGCGCGGAAGGCGATCGAGAGATCGACGGATTCGGCGTCGACGATCGGACTGATGGAGTCGTAAAAGAAAAGCCGATCCGAGCCAGTGACACGCGCGATCTCGTCCGCCAGAGCGCCGCTAGTGAGCGGACCGGTCGCAACAATCGTGATGGCGTCAGCGGGAATCGAGACAGCTTCCCCGCGGCGTAATTCGATGCGGGGATTATTTTCGACGGCCGCCGTCACTTCCTGAGCGAAGAGTTCCCGATCGACTGTGAGGGCATGCCCGCCGGGGACGCGAGCCTTTTGCGCACAGGCCAAAAGCAGCGAATCGAGCCGCCGCAATTCTTCCTTGAGGAGCCAGGGAGCGGAGCTTTCAGATTCGCTCTTCAGCGAATTGCTGCACACCAATTCGGCGAGACGGTCGGTCTTGTGCGCCGCCGTCGAGCGCAGAGGGCGCATTTCGATCAGCGTGCAATCGAGCCCGGCGCGCGCGGCCTGCCAAACGGCCTCGCAACCCGCCAAACCGCCGCCGAGGATCTGGATGCGAGGCATTCAACACCAGGATACAGGGCGGAGCGCCGGCTACGCGTCACTGCGAAAAAGACTGGCCCAGGAGGAATCGAGCTCCAGCCAGCGCTGCGTGTTGAAGGAGGTGCGATTCGCCGGAACGTGCAGCAGGCCATGGCCGCGTGTGCAACAAAACTCGGTGCCGTACCAATCGAGCAGGGTGTGCGATGCATCGCCGAAGCGCGCTGGGCTAGCAAGCAATCGCAGGCATACCGGGCAACGTTGCCGCTGATCGATAATTGCCCATCGAAACGCGAGGACGTAACCCAGCAACACGCCGTCGGCCAGGACAGGGACACCCAGAATTGGCAACAAATCGAGCGTTCCGAAAAATACAATTGGGAAGATCAGAGCGAACTTGGACAACAGAAAAATCCAGCGGCGGAATCTCCTCGCAGGATACTCTCCCAGCGCCAGCGGGGTTGTAGTTGGCAGAATTACCAACGCGAGGACCATCATAAACAAATGGATGGAGACCAGATCCCGTTGGCCCTGAGGATGCTGTAAAACGGCATCGATCAGGCTCTGAACTCGAAAAAATACGATAGCAGCTGTCGCGGCAATCACCGCGAGGCAAGCAAGGCAGCGCGCCGGAGACTCCAGCCGCGGTAATCCTCGAAGGTGCGAAGCTGCGCTGTTGCGCCGCAGCCAGAGCGCGTCCCGAAATGCGCCCAGGCAGAAGCGTAGTGCCGCTCGATCCGGTTGATTGCACGCGCGCACGACGTACCACAGCTCAGATTTCCATTCGGCCAGCCACGCCGAGCGATCCGGCTCGCGTACCAGAAGACCGGCAACGTGAAGCACGGCGTGGTTGAGCCAGTTCATATTTACTCCTCGGCCGACTGTGCCAGCTTGGCCAGCAGCGGGTAGCGCTTTTGCGAGGTTTCCAGGATCGCGCGGCCCGAGTTGGTCAGCCGATAGTATTTCCTGGCCGGGCGCTGCTCAGTTTCCGCCGAGGTTTCGGATTCCCAGCGCGAGCGGATCAGGCCGTCGCGTTCCAGCCGCCGCAGCGCAGGATAGACCGTGCCGCTAGGCAGTCCGGTGGCCTCCATCACGCTAAAGCCATAGACACAACCTGAATGAATCGTTTGGAGGATGATCGCGGCGGTATGCGAAAGCTTCTGCTCGGTTGCCACTGAAGACTATGTAGCATACTACTTGACAGGCTTGCAAGGTGAGAGTAGTATGCTACATAGGTCACGCCGGAATGGCCGAACGAGTGCTAGAACTCCGCAGCGTCTCCAAGCGATTCCGCGGCATCACCGCCGTCGACGACGTGACCTTTTCGGCGCGGGCCGGCGAGATTACCGGCTACCTGGGCCCCAACGGATCCGGAAAGTCCACCACCATGAAGATGATCACCGCGCTGCTGGAGCCCAGCTCGGGTGCGATCCTGTTCGACGACGCTCCCATCCAGCGCGACCTGATCGCCTACAAGCAACGCATGGGGTACGTTCCCGAGGAGCCGCATTTGTACGCGCATCTGAGCGGGCTCGAATACCTGCTGATGGTGGGCCGGTTGCGCGGCCTGGCGGAGAAACGCACGGCGGAACGCATCGACGGACTCTTGCGGTTGGTCTCACTGCACGGCGACCGGCACGTGCCCATCTCGTCGTACTCGAAAGGCATGCGCCAGAAGGTGCTTCTGATTGCCGCTCTATTGCACAATCCCGACCTGCTTCTGCTCGACGAACCATTCTCCGGCCTGGATGTAACCACGGGACTGGTTCTCCGCAGCCTGATTCAGGAGCTGGCAACGCGCGGCAAAGTTGTGCTGTTCAGCTCGCATGAACTCGAAACTGTGGAGCGGGTGTGCTCTCGCGTGGTGATCCTGCATCGCGGCAAGATCGTGGCGGACGATTCGATCGAGCACTTGCGCCAGCTGATGGCGCTTCCAACTTTGGAGAGCATCTTCTCGCAGCTCGCCGTGGAGCAGGATACCGCCGCGATTTCGCGTGAGATCGTGAACCTGGTTCTGGCATGAGGAAGCTAAAACTTCGAATTCTCTACCGCGAGTTTCTGTTCCGTGTGGTCGATCTGGAGCTGCTCGCGCCTCAAGGAGACATCAGCAAGCTGCTGGGGCAGTTCGCCGCGTTGCTGGTGATGGTGAGCTTGTGGGTCCTGTTGCCCTCGGTTTTCATCGCGGCTGGCTCGCCGGAACCCGAATCCGGCCTGGTGCTGGCCTGGATTGAAGCGCACTTTCTGGTTTCGACAACTATGCTGGCGGTTGGCTTGTTCGCGGTGCTGAGTTGGGAGTCCATGTTTCCCGACCGGCGCGACGTGTTGGTGCTGTCTCCTTTGCCGGTGCGCGGCCGGACGTTGTTTCTTGCCAAGGTTGCCGCGGTAGCCACGGCGCTGGGCCTCACTGTGGCTGCTCTGAACATTTTCCCTGGACTGGTGGCGCCGTTCGTCTTTGGCGCCGCGCCGGCAACGCCGCCTCCCAAGTACGATCCGGCGATGGCGCCTCTAAGTGCCGGCCAACTGCAGCCCGTGCTGGACCGGGATTTGATTCCGGCGCGAAGCGGTACCGGCGCGCTGGCCTCGGAACCGCATGCAGGTATCGCCGTGGGCGTCCTCAAGCATGGGGACAGGCGCGTGTTCGTCTATGGAAGCGCAGCCCCCGATTCCATCTTCGAAATCGGGTCCATCACGAAAACGTTCACGGGCCTGTTGCTGGCGCGAATGGTGGAACAAGGGAAAGTGAGGCTCGACGAACCCGTGCGCGAACTGTTGCCGGCGGAGACCGTCTTGAAGACACCTGGAGCAGAAATCACTTTGCTGGATCTCGCGACCCATCACTCGGGCCTGCCATTCTTCCCCGACAACCTCAATCCCGGAACCCTCGCCAACTATCGTGCCGCCGACCTGTACGGCTACATCGGCAAACACGGCCTCGCGAAACCAGCCAACGCGCACTTCCTGTACAGCAATCTCGGTTTCGGATTGCTTGGTCAAGCGCTGGTGAACCGTGGGGGGATGTCGTATCCCGATCTGCTCGAAACCGAAATCACTGGGCGGTTAGGGATGGCCGACACGGTAGTGAAGCTGTCGTCCGAGCAAACGGGCCGAGTCATCCAGGGCTATAACGGCCATTGGCAGGCACCGCCCTTGAAATTGGACGCGCTGGCGGGAGCAGGGGCAATCCGTTCGACCGCCGGTGACATGCTGACTTATCTCGACGCGCAATTGCATCCTGGAAAATTTCCTGGGCTTTCATCGGCGCTCCGTGAGTCCCACGAGCTTCGCGCCGACGCCACGTCCGGGGCGCGCGTTGCGCTGGCGTGGATCTATGACCCTCGAACCGAAACTTACTGGCACAACGGTGCGACGTTAGGCTACAACAGCTATGCGTTTTTCTGTCCGAAGGATGACTACGCCGCCGTGGTGCTGGTGAACACCGCGCCGATCCCGGTCGGCTTCGCCGGGCAACTGGGAACGCACATCCATCAACGGCTCGCGGGACAGCCGGCGATTTCGCTTGCCAACCCGGTGGTTCGAGGCCATGCCAGCCTGTTGGGTTTCATCCGTTCGTTCGCCGCGTTTTGGATCGCGATGCTGGCGGCCGGCGCGTTCATTCTCTGCGGTGTGCTGACTGTGCAAGGATTCGCACAACTGCTGCCGCGCCAGTGGTTCCTGCGTCTCTCCGTGGTTTTGCAGTTGACCTTTTTCTGTCTACTTCTCGCGGCGTATTTTCTTCAACCGGCGTTCTCGTCCATGGAGACACTGATGGAGGACCAACGCTGGCTGCTGTGGGTTCCCAGTTATTGGTTTTTCGGGCTTTTCCAGCAGCTCAATGGACCGATCCCGCCGGAGTTGGCCGAGCTGGCACAGAGAGCGTGGATCGGTCTGGCTTTGGCCTTGTGTGGAGCGGCGCTCGCGTACCTGATCTGCTATTTCCGCACGCTGCGCCAGATGGCGGAGCAGCCTGACATTCTGCCCGCGTCGAGGCGCTTGCGCTGGCTGCCGCGCTTTGGAGACGCCTTCCCGACGGCGGTTACGCAATTCAGCATTCGCACCTTGCTACGCAGCCGGCAGCATCGCGTCATTCTTTCGTTTTACTTGGGGTTGGCTTTCGGCGCCACGATTTTCCTGGCCAAGACTCCCGCGCTTCAAATAGGTGTCTCCGGAATTGATCCTTGGCGCCACCTGAACTCCCCGATGTTAGTTGCGAGCATCGCCATGATGGCAGCCGCAGTGCTGGGAGCCCGCATCGTGTTCTCGATGCCTCTGGACCTCAGGGCGAACTGGATTTTTAGGGTCACGCCGATTCCGGGCGGTGCGGTGTGTTTGCGCGCGAGCCGCCGATCCATGCTGGCTCTCTCGGTGGTTCCGATTTGGCTGGTTTCGGCCGCAGTGTTTCTGCACATGTGGCCGTGGCGTGAGGCCGCCGGTCATCTGGTGATACTCGGGCTTCTAGGAACGTTTCTTATGGAAGTTTGCCTGTACAGCTTTCGGAAAATTCCGTTCACGTGCTCCTATTTGCCGGGCAGAACTTACGCTCACATGGCCCTGGCGAGCTTCCTTGGATTCTTCATTTTGGTGGGCCAGGGGAACGTGCTGCAAAAGACCGTCGCAGACCTTTCGGGTTCGGCGGGTGTAATGGTAGTGCTCGGCATCGCGACCATTTGGGCACGGCACCAGACGACCGCCAAGGCAAAATCTCCAGAAGGAGCGCTTCAATTTGAGGAAACGCCCGAGCCGGCGATTCTCCCGCTGGGCCTGAATCGCGACGGAGTGTGGCCAACGTAAAATCCCCTACCACGGCCAGGTTCAGGATTAACCCCGGGGCGGCGCCCTCGATTCCTAAGGTACCCGCTGCTCGATCGCCGCAAAAGCGAACTTACCCACCGCCGGATCCACCAGCCGGTCATAATCGCCGTAGCTGATGTGGATCACATCCAGATGCGTGCCCGCGTTGAACGCGATAAATTCCTGCTCGGCGACGCTCGTGTCCACGATCACCGGCAGATGGAACAGGTTGCCCAGCGGAGGCATCGCGCCTAATTCGCACTCTGGGAACAGCTGGCCGAGTTCCTGCTCGGTGGCCAGCCGAATCGCGGGATCGTTCACGAACGCCCCCAGTTGCTGCATGTCGATGAGGCAATCGGCCGGAACCACTGCCAGGCCGTACCCCTGCGCGCAGACGTAAACCACCGTCTTGGCCAGCTTGTGCGGCGGAATGTGCTCGGCGAACGCGACTTCGGCGGCCGTGAAGGCCAGCGGATGCTTGGTGTGGGCGTACCAGACGCGGGACCTGTCTAGAAAATCAAGACAACGTTCTAGATTCGTCATAGAACACCTCTTCACTGCGCCTGCGGTGCACGGATCGTGCCACAGCGCGAGGAAGCGGCCACACTGGGACTTGCGACCGCCGAACGTGCGGCTCTGGGTCGGATGGCTCACCCCACGCTGGCTGATTCTCCACAACTTCGGACGCGCAACGCGACGGTATCCTGGACTCATGAGACTCGGTTTCGTCGGGCTCGGGAAAATGGGCACGGGCATGGCGCGGAATCTTCTGCGCGCCGGTCATCAGACGGCAGTCTACAATCGAACGCGCCAAAAGGCCGAAGCGCTGGCTCCCGAAGGCGCACGCGTAGCCGATTCGCCCGCGGATGCTTGCAGCGATGCGGAAGCGGTGCTGACCATGCTGGCCGACGACGCCGCACTCGACCAGGCCGTGTTCGGACACAACGGCATCCTGGGCGCGCTGCCGAACGATTCGGTGCACATCTCGCACAGCACCATCAGCACCGCGCTGGCGCGAAAGCTCGCGCGGGAACATACCTCAAAAGCGCAAGGATACCTGAGCGTCCCGGTGTTCGGCCGGCCCGAGGCGGCGGAAGCAAAACGCCTGCTGCTAGTGGCAGGCGGCTCGAGCCAACTCATCGAGCGCTGCCAGCCGCTGTTCGATGCGCTGGGCCGCCAGACCTTCGTGGTGGGCGACGAACCCTGGCAGGCCAACGCCGTAAAGCTGTGCGGGAACTTCATGATCGCAAGCATGCTGGAGACCTTCGGCGAAGCCTTCGCCACGCTGCGGAAAGCGGCGGTCGCGCCAGGGACCTTCCTGGACATTATGAATGCCCTTTTCGGTTCGCCGGTCTACGCCGGCTACGGGCGAGCCATCGCGGAAGACAAGTTTGAGCCCGCCGGCTTCGCCCTGCGCCTGGGATTGAAGGATGTTCGCTTGGCTCTGGCAACGGCCGAGGAATGCGCCGCGCCGATGCCCATCGCT
Source organism: Terriglobia bacterium (assembly GCA_963768095.1). GTDB lineage: Bacteria > Acidobacteriota > Terriglobia > Bryobacterales > Bryobacteraceae > Palsa-89. The sequence continues at coordinate 1,881,930 of CAVYGT010000002.1, forward strand.
AGCCTGTTGCGCGATCATTTTCTGGACGCGCTCGCGCACGGACAAGGCGAAATGGATTGGTCCAGCGTGGCGCGAGTCCCAGCGCGCAACGCGGGCTTGTAGGGCCGTAGCCCAGAAGAGCACCTCTTCCACGGGATTTGCCACAACCGCTCTTTTCAGCGAGGCTTGAGCACCAACACCTCGACTTTTCGTTGGCCCGGCTCAATGACGATGCCGAATTGCTCCCGGAGGTGATCGAGGAAGTCGTCGTTCCCACTCTGGCTCGCGTCCGAGTGAATGGCATACTCTCCCTCCAGTTTGGTTTCGTTGACGGCCGGCCCGTCTAGCATCCTTTCCAACTCGTGACAAAAGTCCTCCAGCGTGCCCTCGATGAAGATGCTTCTGATCGCGCTTGGGCTGACTGGCCGGAAATGAAGGCTCCACTACTGCTGCACCGTGATTAGCGTTCCCGCCTGCGTCGTCAAGCCGTTGTACATTGCCAGCGTGGGCTGGTCGCCATTGGCGAGCGAGGGCGGCACTACCACGTTGAACTGAAACTCGCCCGGAGAAACCAGGCCGGCGAAGGTTACCGTCGCAGCCACGCCGCCGATGGTGATCACCGGCATTGGCGATAACGTTCCCGACTGCGTTTCGGACCCGCTCACCACCGGTGTCGACGTGGATCCGAAACCGTTGGCGTACATCGTGATTGTCTCGCCGGGCTGGGCGGGAGTGGTCAAACCGGGATACAGACTGGTTGGGCCGAGGTAACTTCCATTGTCGTGGGTGGCGGCAATATAAGGTCCGCCGCCGAAGACGAAGAACGAGGGAGATTCCGCCTGCGCCTGCACCATGAAGTTTGCGCTTACCACTCCATTGTCGGAGACCTGCACGGGTACCGATCCGGAAATGGCATTCGGAGGCGTGAGTACGTTCAGCTGCGTGGGGCTGATGTAGTAAACGTACGCGGGCTGGCCGTTCACCGTGACGCTGACTCCATCCAGGCTGGTGGGCAACTGGCTATTCACGAAATCCGAGCTCTGCCAGATGCGCGTATCGCCCGCCGGACCAAGATTGGAACCTTTGATCTCCACCCACGAGTTCGGCGCAATCGTAGCAACGCCGCCCTCCGCATTCGCCACCAGCGTGAGGGTCGGGGCGGGCGTGGTCAGAGGATCGGGAGCAAGAGCGACGGGGGACACTCCCGGTCCGAAAATCGAGGAGTGGGGATCGATCTGGCCCGTGGCAACGTTGATCGTGCCAATGCCGGAACCAAAGCCGACATAATAAGTGCCGTATTCCAGAAGCAGCACGGAGGTCAGATAGCCGTTGCTGTCGGTCGTCCCCACCTGGGTGGCCGCGCCGGTTGTGGTGTTGATGGTGAAGAGATTGCTGTTGTACTCCAGGTACAGCGTGGGGGAGCCGACGGAAAGCCTCACATAGGCGTCTCCGCCGTTGGGTACGGCGCTGGCGCCGAGGGGCCCGATCGCCGTCATGATGCCCGTCTGGGGATTAATCGAAAACAGAGTCGCCACCGTCTGAGAACCCGTATTGCCCACGCCGTAGAGTCCAGTGGTGGTTGAGCCAAACGTGACGAGAACTGGGGTGCCGGTGACTCCCCCGATGAGTTTGAGATTTGCGTTGGCCGTGTTGACCGAATAAAGCAGTCCGTTCTGTTCGGTGTACAGTGTGCCGTTGGCAACACCAAAGCCGTCGTATCCGCCGTTTCCCATATTCCCGATCAACGTAAACGCTCCCGAGTTGAGGTCGACGACGCCGAACGGATTCTGGACTCCCTGGTCCTGTGTTGTGAGCATAAAGGCGCTGGCCGTCAGCATGACCGGCGGTGTGCCGGCGGGCAGAGGATCGGGCGCCAGACCGACCAGGGACCCCGGTCCTCCGGAAAGCGCGGAGCCGGCCGCGATCTGGCCGGTGGTGACGTTGATCGTGCCAATTACGGAACCGCTGCCGGCGTAATACGTGCCGTTTTCAAAAAGCGGCACGGAGGTTAAATAGCCGTTACTGTCGGTGGTTCCCACCTGCGTGGCCGCGCCGGTGGTCGTATTGATGACGTAAAGATTGCTCTGGAATTCCATGTACAGCGTGCTGGACCCGACGGAAAGCCTCGCATAGTAGCCTTGACCGTTCGGTACGGCGCTGGCGCCGATCGGCCCAATCGCCGTGATGGCGCCCGTCTCCGGATTTATCGAAAACAGAGTAGCCACATCAAAAGAACCCGTACTTCCCAAGCCGTACAGTCCAGTGGTGGTTGAGCCGAAAGTGGCGAGATTGTTGCCGGTCAGCCCTCCGATGAGGGTGAGATTTGCGTTGCTGGTGTTGACCGAATAAAGGAGCCCGTTCTGTTCGGTGTACAGAACACCGTTGGCAACAGCCAGGCCGTCATATCCCCCGGATCCCATATTGCCGATCAAAGTAAACACGCCCGTATGGAGGTCGACGATCCCGAGCGGATTCTCAACCCCCAGCGCCGCTGTTCCCAGCATATACGCCATATCGTCGGCCTGTAAGCTGGCTGGGAGCGCGACGAGAACTCCAATTGTGAAAAGAACTGTGGTGGCTTGTTTGCGAATATTCAAATTGCCTCTTGTTTCGAACAACTACACTAGCGTACCGGCGCTGGCCTGCGCGAGTTCCATGAACTGGCGGAGCAGGTCCTGCGCGTCGATGCAGGTAATCTCCAGCTGGCCGGGCCCAATCCGGATCGTGGAAGCAAGGCCGGAGAGTTCGCGGTACGCACGTTCGGCGCCGCGGGGAAGAATCGCCTATCCAACTAGCGTACTCGGAAGCCCATTGGGTAGCAATGACCCGATCCCGTATAATTGGCCTGAGTGCATCCCCCAGAGCTTGTTCATAGCCCTAAGCGCGTCGTGTGGCTCCTCGCGCTGCTTTTGGCCGCCGCCGTCTCGCTCACCGCGCAGCCCGAAGTGATGCCTAAGTTCGACGAGGCCGCCGTCGAGCGCGGCAAGACGGCTTTCATCGGCTCCTGCGGGTTCTGTCATGGCTCCACCGCGCGCGGCGGCGAAAAAGGTCCAGACCTGGTCCGCTCCGTTGTCGTGATGGACGACGAAGCCGGCCAGGACCTGGAAAAATTCCTGCGCCAGGGGCGTCCCGACAGGGGCATGCCGAGTTTCGACCTCGCGCCGGCACAAGTGAACGACATCGCCACCTTCCTGCACTCTCGGGTAGTGGCCGCTGCGTTCCGCAATACCTACAAGATCCTGAACATCCTCGTGGGCGACCCGAAGGCTGGCCAGGCGTACTTCAACGGCGCCGGCAAGTGCAACACCTGCCACTCGACTGATGGCGACCTGAAGGGAATCGGCGCAAAGTACGATCCGGTCAGGCTGCAAGGAAAAATCGTGATGCCGAGAGACAATCCCAGGTCCGGGCGGGGCGTTCAGGTCACTGTGACGCTTCCGTCCGGAGAAACGATCAGCGGAGATCTGCTGCGGATCACCGACTTCGACGTCACCTTGCGCGATTCAAACGGCGCGAGACACACTTACGCGCGCAATGGCGATTCGCCGAAAGTCGAAACCAAGGACCCCATCCAGGCGCACATCGACCTTCTCACCGTCTACAAAGACAAAGACATTCACGACCTGACCGCATACCTGGCGACATTGAAATGAAGAATTGCTGGCTGCTTTCCGTTCTACTTTTTTCCGCACTCGCGCGGGCGCAAGGGCCGCTCGATCCTACACTGCTGCTGAAACCGCCAGTGGACGCCTGGCCCACCTATCACGGCGATTATTCCGGCCGGCATTACAGCACGCTCAAGCAGATCAACGCTTCCAACGTGAAAGCGCTGTCATTGGCCTGGGTTTATCGAGCCAACCTTTCGCTGAACGAAGCCAGCGTGGGAGGCGAGGGGCCGGATGGTCCCGCCAGCCCCGGGGAAGGCTACTTCAAAGGCATGCCTCTCATGGTCAACGGCGTCCTATACATCACCATGCCGGATCACACCTGGGCCATCGACGCGCGCACCGGCCAGCAGATTTGGCACTACGTCTGGAAGACCAAGGGCGGCATCCACATCGGCAATCGCGGCGTGGGCATGTGGGGCAACCGGCTGTTCTTCGAGACGCCGGATTGCTACCTCGTGTCGCTGGACGCTGCCACCGGCCAGGAGCGCTGGCACAAGCAGATCGCCGACGTGAAGCAGGAATATTTCTGCACCCCCGCTCCGCTGATCATCCGCAATCACGTCATCGTCGGGATGGGCGGCGATTCGCTCGACGTCCCGGCCTGGCTCGAGTCGCGAGACCCGGAGACCGGCGAAATTCAATGGAAGTGGAACGCCACGCCTCGTCCGGGCGAGCCGGGCGCCGAGACCTGGCCGGATGCGTATTCCATGGAGCACGGCGGCGGCATGCCCTGGCTGCCCTGGACCTACGATCCGGAATTGAACCTGATCTATGTGCCGACCGGCAATCCGAATCCTGTAATGGCGGCGCAGAGCCGGCCGGGCACCAATTTGTACACCGCCTCCATCGTGGCGCTGAACCCGGACACCGGAAAAATGGCCTGGTATTTCCAAGCCTCGCCGCATGACACGCACGATTGGGATGCCACGCAGACGCCGGTCTTGATCGATGACGTAGTCGACGGCAAGCCGCGCAAGCTGCTGGCGCAGGCCAATCGCACCGGGTCTGTTCTTTCTGCTGGACCGCACCAATGGCAAGAACATCCTGACCAAGCCGTTCGTCGAGTCCATCAATTGGTTCAAAGGCGTGGACGCCAAGGGCCAGCCCATTCGCGATCCCGAAAAAGATCCGAAAATCGAGGGCGTTCTGGTCTCGCCTGACTCGTCGGGCGTCACCAACTGGCCCACGCCCAGCTTCAATCCGGACACGGGATTGTTTTACGTCGGTACGTCCCAGACCTTCAGCTTGTTCTATTTGACCGATACCGACCCGCGTCCCCAAGGCTACGGCGCTGCGGAACGTGGCGCCGGACAGGCGGGCGCGTCGCTGCGTGCTATCGACTACAAAACCGGAAACGTGGTCTGGAAGCACCCGACGCGGCTGGGCGCGCAGGGGCTGCTCAGCACCGCGGGCGGCTTGCTGTTTGGCGGCGACGGCGTGGGCAATTTCGTGGCCTACGATCCTAAGACCGGGATGCCTCTGTGGCACGCCGGCATCGGCGTCCCCAACAATTCACCGGAAACCTTCCTGCTGGATGGCCGCCAGTACGTAGTGGTGGGCACCGGCGATTCTTTGTACGCTTTTTATCTGCAATAGCGGCTGATAGGCATTTCGCCTCCTCGATTTTGGCAATCACCAGCTCCAGCCGTACCCGATGCTTGACGTGGTGAACCAGGGAGCCGTCACCACCTTGCCGTAGCTTTCCTGAATCCAAACGGAACCGCGCCGGTTAAAGTGAATGATCGCGCCTAGCGACACGCTGCTGTCGAGCCTGTTTTCCAAACGGGGGTTGCCCGTAAAACTGGTGATTCCCGTTTGGAGCCAGGTGTAGCCGGTCACCGCCTTCGTCCCGGGCAGCGGGAAGTTTTTCATTAGGCCGGCCGATTCGGTGTGTTCGCCGAAGGCGGTGTGCAGGAAGCCATGCGAGCCGATGTTCTCGTACATATAGCTGAAGGTCAGCTCGTCACCGAGAGGGTCCTGCTTCAAGAAGCCGAACATATGACCAATACCGATCATGTAATTCGCTCTGGGGAGAAGTCCGGGGCGGTCGAAATCGGACCCCGCCATGACAAAAAGATCGTTGGACGCGCCCATATTCATGCCGGCCATGCCTGGCATTCCCGCGTGGGGCGGCGTGGGCTCCTGTGCGTACACGGCCGCGTGAATCACAATCGCCGCCAATCCGGCGAGCATTCGCTGTAAGAGCATGTCTCGAAATCCTCCTAGGGCCGCACAAATGCAGCCCATATGCGATCAGATGAGAGTTTGAGATGGATCAGCGCGAACTCAGATCCGCAGGACACCGAAGCGAGGAGCTACAAGGTCAAAAGGCCACGTGACATCGAGCATCGGTAAAGCGCGCGCGACCGGTGGCAACGGAATCGTAATGAGGGTCGAGAAGGCACCATGCATCGCCGTGACACCTGCGCTGGGGATCAGCACCAGCGCAGGCCGCGGGACGTCGGCTTGAGCCAACTGCGGGTAGGAGCAAGATGCCGGAATTCGGTTGTCGGGGTGGTGCTGATGGCAAGGAAGTTCAGTCCCCGCGCCACTCGCGGGGAATTGGTTAGCGCACAGCGCCATGCAGTGGGCGCTGCTCCACACTAGCGTGAAGGCGAGCAAAGCGATCAACCTTCCTTTGAACCAGAACCCTTCAAAAATCATAGGATCTTCCGGTTCATTCTGAACGGAAGACTTTGCCCCTCAGTGTGAATCAAGCCGTGAACAGACTTGAAGGGATCGCCGCGGTCATCCCCGAGATTTGCGAGCCGGGCATCGCTGGGGCCGTGTTCAGGCTGGATGGCGCAATCGAAGTCGCTACTGCAACAGCTGCTGTCGGCCGCCGGAAACGCGGCGGGAATATGTTGGATGTAACCCGCACTTGCCGCGCGACACCTCCATGCACTCAAAACCTGCCGCACCTGCGTCGGAGGCAGCCTATATCGGCTAGCGATACTGGCGCACTTCCAACCAAGCACAAAGTAAAGTTGCACGAGCTTGGGCTGCAGGTCCCGCTGACCGCAGCTTGGAAACACGGGAACCTGCGATGGGAAGCTGACCCAGTTCGCGCGGATAGCCTCGCGAAGAATGCCGATTTCAATCTCCTGGATGTTTTGCTTCCGAATCCCCGGATCGAGCTGGGTGTTCCGAGGCGATAGTACGCTTTGGTGTCTGGTTGCTTCCTGCTGCTCGCGCGGCAGCCATGCTACCGTTTTGCACACGATCCCGGGCGGAGGTCGTTTGAGGGTACTTCGCCCATTTTCGCCGCGCATCCCAAATGTGGACCTGCGATAAACTAAAAGCTCCCCGGTGACAGCTTTTCCGGATGCGATGCTTTCATAGGTAATTCTGCGTCCACGCGACCACTTGGGACCCCGCAGCGGCAGCGCCCACCACCGATTTCCGATCGACATGCGAACCAGGCGGCGTCCCGCGGTGATCACCAACTGCCAGGCCCCGTTTTGGATATGCAACGGCGGCGTCTGATTCCACGCTTTCTCCAGCGCTGCCGTGAAGTCCTGCGGCTCGGCGCCAAGGGGTTCCACAACCGCCATCGTGATGGTTCTCGCTCTGTATCGCTGGAGCTGGCATTCCCGGCACACAATAAGGGGACCTGAGACTTTCCAGCCCTGCGGCAATTGCTTTCCGGGTTCAAGCCCTCCACAAAAGGAGCACTTCATACTTCCTCCGCAGCGCCTCGTCAGAATCGAGGCGCTGCTTTCCCGGCACGATTCACACCAGCGCCCGGAGTCCACGATTGCAGAACCCCGGACGCCCGTTCAAAAGTCGAGCCGCAACGCCATCTGTCCCGTGCGATTGCCGCCGTAGCCTTGGGGTAGGGCGGTTTGCAACACGCCGAAGGAAGCCGGGTTGCCGACATTCAACGCCGGCGGCGCAAAATTGGTGTGGTTCAGAGCATTGGTGAATGTTGCTTCGAAGCGCAGGCGGTAGCGTTCGCCCAACTGGAACGTCTTGGCGAGGCCGCCGTCCACGTCGATCATGCCAGGGCCTTGGAGAATACCGACGCCGCAGGTTCCAAATCGTCCCGCGTTGGCCGGCGGTAGAGCGAAGGCATTAATGTTGAAGAAGTTCCCAGAAGTCTGGTTGGCGTAGGGGTTTCCTACGCAATCCGGCCGCGCAATGGCCCCGCCGGTGTTTCGCACGATCAAATTGGTGTTCGATTGATCGGCGGCCGCGGGCATCGTAGGCGTCAGCCACTGGCCGGTTTGCATGGTCGTGACCGTGCTGAGAGTCCAGCCTCCCAGAACGGCGTTCACGAAGCGACCCGAAGAGTTGAGCCAGGTCCGGCCGGTTCCGAAGGGAAGTTGGTAGGAGCCGGTGAGCAGGAAGCGCTGCCGCGGCATACCTACTACATTGCCGCGGTCGTACTTTATGTTATAAGCATTGGCAATTTCGACGGCGTATGGCTCTTCGCCGGCGTACGCGGTGGGAGCATCGGTGCCTTGCGCGTCGCTGATATTTTTCGCGAAAGTGTAGTTTGCCTGGAACGTCAGCCCGTGCGTCGCTCTATGTGTGAATTCGACGGTACCCGCCTGATAGCTTTGATTCCCGATACTCTCGGCCTCCATCAGCAAATTCCAGTTCTGGAAGGGCGCGCGGGGATCGACGACTGAGTACCCGTTGGCCGGAATGGTGTAGGGGGTCGTGCTCGCAGGAATTTGGTTCCGGTCTATGGTGATGGGAAGATGGTAGCTGCTTTGGCCGGTATAGCTCACCCGGACCATCGTGTTGGGTGTCACTTCCCGTTCCACGGTCAAGTTCCATTGCGCTGAAGAAGGATCCTTCCAGTGCGGATTGTTTGCCTCCTCGAAATCGCCGCCGCCTAAAGTTGCCGGCGCGCCCAGAGGGGACGTTTGCGGAAACTGGAACGCCGCAGCACCGTTGGTCACAGAATTGTTGTAGGTGAGCAGATCCGAGAGCGCGATGATGCCACTGTTGAAGGACATGGGGCCAAGAGTGGTCATGGTATAGATGCCAAAGCCGGCGCGAATGACCGTCTTGTTGTCGTTGAACGGACGATAGGCGACGCTCACGCGTGGGTCAAAATCACGCCAATTCCAATACCTCAGGCCTTGAGGAATCCCCGCCTGGCTGGCCGTTTCGATGTTCGAACACGGCAGCAATGAGGTCTTACCCGGAAGCGAACATGCGTTGACTCCTTGCAGAAATCCAGTGTATATCTGCTGAAGGAGAGGATCGTTTGCGATAAATTTATTGAATTTGTCCGGAACGACGACGGTCAAGTTGTTCCCGTTCGTAAGATAGGTCGCTATATCGCCATTGGTTTCCTGAAACGGCGGAAGCAGTTCCCACCGTAACCCGAAATTGACCGTGAGATGACTGTTCACCTGCCATGTGTCCTGGCCGAATCCGCCCCATTGCACGGTGCGTGCGTCCATTTGTGGGCCCGTGACCGCGAAGTAAGACGGGTTCGCCAAGCCGAGGAGAAAGTCGCCCATGGAGTACCCGGTCAGGGAACCGCTAAAGGTGAAGTTGCCATAGTCGTCAGACGGGAGGAAGTACATGAGGGCGTTGTAATGCTCTCTGCGTGCATCGATTCCGAATCGAAACGTGTGTTTGCCCGCGATGCTGCGTCACATTGTCAGTGAATTGGGTGTTCCCCGAAATGGTTTGCCCAACCCGGTCCTGTCCGATCGAGGTAACCGTGCCGTCGGAGAAATTGAACGTCGGGAAGGCATTTACCGTGGGCATGGGAGGCAATGCCTACCGGATGATCGAAGACCAGCCCGAGTTGAGAAATGGCCTGCGGCGCCTTGGATCGGGAAGGTGTCGTTCTCGTTGTAATTTGTGAATCCGAAACGAAATTCGTTGAGCAAGCGCGGAGTAATCGAATAGTTGTAGGAAACCACCAGGCTGCGGTTCTTTTCATTGGCTCCGTCATTCGGCAGGAAATTGTTTGCGGGTAGCAACGACGCCGGCGTTATTGTATTCGGTGTAAAAGGCGTTCTTGAAACTGTAGCGCACAAAGATCTGCTGCTTGGAATTGATGTTGTGATCGAGTCTGACATCGAGACCATTGGAATTGGACGGGATCGGCACCAGAGTCTGGTAGTTGTAAGAAGGGTTCAGCACCCCGAGGTTGGCGTTTGGCAGCGGGTAATAATTCAGTAAAGCTTGCGCCACCGCGATTGATGCAGGCCTGGCATGAGCCGGTCGGGATGGTGTTGTTCGGAAAGGGCGCGCCGGTGAACGGATTCATCACGGGTCCGGCTCCCAGCCCTTGGACCAGATCGTTCAAATTGCCGCTTCTGTCTGCCACCGATGGCACCAGAAGCTGCTCCGGATAGGACTGGGTTTTGCGATTTCCTTCGTAGTCCACGAAGAAAAATGTTTTGTCCTTCCCGTTGTATAGCTTAGGGATGGTGACCGGGCCGCCCAGGCTGCCCCCGAAGGTATTAAAGGTCCGCGGCGCCTTGGTGGCGAAATTCAAAACGTTGGCATCCAGGCTGCTGTTCTGAAAATACTCGAACCCGCTGCCATGCCATTGATTGGTTCCGCTCTTGGTGACAAAGGTCACGTCGCCGATCTGAGCGAACTCCGCGTTATTGTTGAACGCCGTCACTTTCATCTCGGCAATGTTTTCCATGGATGGATAGGAATCTTGGAGCGCACCGTTCAAGCGGACATTGGCGGTGGAAATTCCATCGACGGAGAAACCGGTCTGCGCGGATGTAGCGCCGCCTACCGCAAAATTCCCCTGTGAGTCCCTCGTCACGGAAGCAGAAGTCGCTAGAGCCGCAAGCGGGCTGGTGGAAACGGTTCGCGAGTTGAGTGGTAGTTGGCTTATGTCGGTGTTGTCCTTGGAATCGCTCAGCGTGGCGTTTTCGGTATTCACCGTTTGAGCCGCCGCGACTACTTCCACAGTTTGCGTCTGAGCCGCCACCGCCAAGTTGACATCCACGCGTAAGGTCTGCCGGGCGGTTAACTCCACCTGATTGACAACGGCCTTGCTAAAGCCTTCTTTGAGCGCGGTGAGTGTGTAGTGTCCGGGCTTGAGGTTCTCGAACACGAAATTGCCGTTATCATCGCAGATTGTCTCCGCCGTGGTGTTTTCGTCAACGCTGTGTAACGAGATCACTACGCCTGCTATGGCGGCTCCGCTTTGATCCACCGCGGTTCCGCGAATGCTGCCAAAGGTGGATTGGGCGTTCAGGTTCAGTGACGCTGCCAGGGCAAGCGCAAAGAACGCCAGCGCCCTGCTTTTTCGAATAACCGTCTGTAAATGCATGCGAGTACCTTTCCTTGACCACGCGGACACACGGGTTCCTTCGTGGCCTGAGCGATTCAATTTTTAGTGGTACCCGGAAATCTCAACTCGGAGCGCGGGTTGAACTGGGAAGAAGTGTACAGCGATATGTCCCAGGAAGGCATAAAAAAAATATCAAAGTTTCGATGAGTTTCGCGCTTGCTGGATCAAATCTTTCGATAGCCTTTATAACCGGGACTCTAGCACGACCTTCCCACGGCTGAACGCGCAGGGGCTGCATCACCCGCGGGCGGCCCTGCCTCTCGGCGGCGACGTGACCGCCAGAACGTGGTGGTGGGCGCCGGCGATTCGTTGTATGCTTGCTATTTGCAGTAAACTGTCTGGGCCAGTGCGGCCCGAGGGTTGCATCTCTGCCGCGATATGCGTTTTGTTTGTCTGGGTTTAATCCTAGTAGCTGGTTGTGTTTCCGGTGAAGTCGTGCGTTCGGTCACCGTCCAGGGTACCGATGCGCACGTGCAACTTGCGACACAGGTGGGCCAACAGTACGACACTGCCGTCATCGACAAGGACGTCAAGGCATTGTGGGCCACCGGACGCTTTTCCGACATCCGGGTGAAGCGCCAGGAGCAGGAAGACGGCACCGGCGTGGTCTTCGATGTCGTCGAAACGCAAACCCAGCCGCTGCATGAAATGCGGATCGAGCCCTCCACGTTTGGCGTCCAATACAAGCTTCCGGAAGGAACGCCCATGGACCGCGAGCGGGCGCATGAAGCCGCGCGGCGAACCCGGGAAGAGCTTCGCGCCGAAGGTTTTCAGAACGCGGAAGTGGATTACAAGCTGACGCCGTACATTGGCCGGCAAGTCAATTTGACCCTCACGGTAGATCCCGGCCAGCGCGTGCGCGTGAAGCAGCTTGATTTTACCGGCGACGTCGGCCTAGACCCGAAAGATCTTCGGCGCGCGATGCAGGCGCTGCGAATACGGCGCGTGTTCCCGCCAATTCCCGGAATTTGGAGTGGATGGCGCCTGTTTCCGGCCTACAGCCCGGATGCGGTGCAATCGGACCTGGGCCGCGTTCAATCGCTGTATCTCTCCAAAGGCTACTTGGACGTCAGCCTTCGCTTGGATGACATCAAGGTCAATCACGGTGACGCCAACATCGCGGTGCATGTCGAGGCGGGACCGCGCTATAGCGTCGCAATCGCGAGTATCGATGGCGCCGCGGCGCCACACGTCGATACGCCGGGCGAGCTCTGCCCCAGCCTGTTCAGCGCCTGGCGGGAAGCCGAAAAGCAAGGCATCGTGGATTTCTCAGCCAAGCTGGATGCCCGCGGCATGGAACCCAGCGATATGGTTCCGGCAGTGGATCTCGCGGTCACTACCGAAAAGGGGCGTCCTTACCACATTGGCCGCATCGACTTCAGCGGCCGGCAGCACTTCAGCGATCTCGTGGTGCGCCGCAACATGCTGCTGGCCGAAGGCGATCTGCTGGATGAGAAACTCTTGCGGAAAAGCATGCTGCGGATCAATCAGGCCGGTTTCTTCGAGCCGGTCACCGAACGCGACATACACATCCAGACCGATGAGGACTCCGGCATAGCCAACATCAATATTCAACTGCACGAGCGCAAGGGAGGCGCCTGGAGTCTCTCAGGACCGATCGGCCCGGCCAGCGTGGGCGGACCGCTCGAAGCCAACATTCGCTCTCGCCTGCCGGCTTGGGGATCGGGCCTGCTCGAGCTGTCCACATATAGCGCCGCTCTCAGCCTGTATGCGTTTCTGCCTCCGCTGATCCCGGCCATCTCGCTATTGCCGAAGGGAACCATCCTGCCGATACTGGCGCTGCAGCGGCCCTATATTCCGGGTGAAGGCTGGCGTTCCGGATTCTTGATCGCGCCGCAACTTGGCTGGCAAGCTTTAGGTGCGATCTATGGCGTCACTCAGATCCAGCAACGGCTACTACCTAAGCTCGCCGGGGATCGCGGGCTGATCCCGGAATTGCCCGTTACAGTAGAAACGCATAAAGGCGAGGCTATGATGTATTGCGAGCCTGCCCCACCTCGGATGGCCGCGCTGAGGATGGGAGCATCCTTCGCGTTGCGATTCTTGGGCGTGTTCACAGGGCTGTGAGCCCGCCGGCGGCTAGCGCTTGAAGCGATCTTCGAGTACGCTCAGGCGCGTATCCAGCTCCATGAGCTTACCCATCATCAAATCAAAGCGCGCAGTCACGGTTGTCTCGAGCGACAGCATCCGCGCTTCCAGGCTAGCAATACGGCTGTTCAAGGCGTTGTAAAGAAATCCATTCAGAAGTATCCCGATCAATACGGCGAAGGTCGGAATCCCGATCGATAGGTACAACTGCTGGTCAGTCATCAAGAGCTTTCTCGACTCTATTATTATACGAAGGTAACCTATCGGCGGTTGAACAGCCAGAGAATCAGCGACAGAACAACGCTCACCAATAGCGAAGTGACAATCGGGAAATAAAACACCGAGTGCTTCCCACGAATCACAACGTCGCCAGGCAAGCGGCCAAAGCGGATCGGAAGCCTATCCCCGAGCGAAACGATGACGCCCAGCGCCAACACAATGAGGCCGAGCACAATCAGCGTCCGCCCCAGGCTCATGCTTTTATTTTCGCTCGTGCCGCACGCCGCGGCGCTCGGCCATCTCCTGGCCCACTTCTGCGATCTGATCGGGCGGCAGGACGCGGGCAGCCAAGGGGAATAACTGGTGATCCTCGATGGCGATGTGACGCCGATAGGTATTCGATAAGCGCGCCAACACCTCGCCAAGTTGGCCCACTTGTTCGGCCGTGAGCGCGCCCGCCGCAAGCCACTCGCGCCCAAGCGCATCCACCAGCTCATGATCGCGCGCCGCGGCTTGGTGGTCGTCTTCCAATTCGGCCAGGCAGGCGAGTTCGGCTTCAGCGCTTCCGGATTTGCGTAGCCGCGGAAACAGCGAATCTTCTTCGTCGGCGGTATGCTTGGGCGCCGAGTTGCGGAAATAGGTAAGCGCTTTCTCCAGCGCCTCCCGCTCCTGCTGAGTGAGCGAAGCTCCCCCAGCCCGGCCAGCAACCTGGATCAGAACTTCCAGGAATCGTTCGATGCGGCGATGACAGTCGCTGAGCAATCCTAAAGGATTCGTGAAGTCCGATTCCTTGCGGCCGATCTGGACTGGCATCTGCCTTCATTTTATAACTGCCCGCCAGTCGCGAGACCGGGCACGGCTATCCCACAGGCGGACAAGCCTTGGCAGCACAGCGGTTCAAACCATAGAAAGCAGGGCATATGCCCTTGGCAGCCGCTTTGCACCGCGACCCACCCCAGGGAGGTCTTTATGGCGCGAATTGAACGGATGCGTGAAGTAGTAACGGGAACACTAACGCCGGCGGATTTCGAACGCCGGTCGGCCGAGGGCTGGCGAGCAGTCGCGGTGGTCTGGGAGCGGCAGGTCGACGACGGCGCGACGGCCCCGGCTAACATTCGCGACGAAGTGCCGTACGGCCTGAAAATCTCCGAGGACTGCCTGGCGCTCGAGGAAGACATTCAGGAGAAGGAAGCGCTGATCGTGATGCTGGAGATGATCGTCCAGGACAAGCCGCTTTCCGAGATCGCCGAGTCGCTCAACCAGCGTGGCTTCCACACACGCCGCCGCACCAGTTGGACGCCAGGCGCCGTCTTTGACATGCTGCCCCGCCTCATCGAAGTTGGTCCGCGCGTGTTTACCAGTGAAGAGTGGGTGGTGCGCCGGGGACGTCTGATGAACGCGGTTTGATCTGATTCCAAAGTCAATCGCCCGAGCGCTCCTAAACTCGCCTTGCCCAACCGTTGTGTCTGGCTGCGCACCCACGGGGTGAGCCAAAGCCGTCAGTACCTGCAACTCCTTCTTCCTATTGTGTTCGGAATCATCGCGCCTATTTTCGGGTACCGTCGTGCAAGTACTAGAGCAGCAATCTTACTCCTCACGGAACGATTGGGGGGGAATTATGAAAGTACAAGACGTAATGATTCACAACGTCAGATTCTGCAACCCCGATATGAATCTGGCGGCTGTATCGGAAATTCTATGGAAGGCGGGGTGCGGCACGCTGCCGGTGGTCGAAAACAACCGCGTCATCGGCATGATTACGGACCGCGATATCTCGATCGCGCTTGGAACACGCAATGTACGGCCGTCGGAGGCGATCGTTAGGGATGTCAGCCTGCCCAAGTTGTTCTATGCCACTGCCGGAGAGGACATCCACATTGCCCTGCATACCATGGGGGCGCAAAAGGTGCGCCGTCTGCCGGTTGTGGATAGCAAAGGAGCGCTGGAAGGCATTCTATGCCTGGACGATATTGTGTTGTTCGCCGAGGAAAGGGGCAGCCTGACTTACGGCGATGTCGTTGACACGCTGAAGTCCATCTGCGAACACACCAGCGCGTTGAAGGCCGTGGAGGCCACGCTATAGGCAGCAGTGAGTTTGGCGCGAAGCTTCTTGCGTTGGAGGATAAGCCGGCCCTGTTAACGGCCGGCGCCGTTTGAAGCTTCGCGCCTCGTTTCAGCAACGCTGGAGGGTTGTTCGCGTTGCTGAATGCCGAGCCAAGCCGCGACGCCCTCGAGAAGTTGAGGGGGCCCACCAGGGTTGTCTAGGTGGTAGTGGCTTGGCTCGGTAATCCTGCGCCTGTCAATATCTGCAACACAACTCTTAACGCTTCAACACAACTCTTAAAACGGAGGATCGTCCTATGGCGAGCAGAAAGAAGCGTTCAGGCGTCGTGATTATGCTGATGGCCATGAGCGGCCTGATTACAAACCGCGCCGCCGCTGATCCAGTAGCGTTGGTATTAAATGTCAACAGCGTGACGCCGCTCACAGCCTATTCGTCATCGTTTAAAGATACCGCCACGATTCTGGGTTACAGTGGCGATGTGACCAACGGCGTATACCAAGGTGGAGCTTTGGCTAATACCACTACCACTGCGACCGGCGAATCGCTTTGGTCAGGTTTTTATGACCAGCAATCGGCAGGTGCAAAGGTAACGTGGTCTGGGGAACTCTCTCCCCTTTCCACGGATCCCGTTAATCTATATCTGGATCTAAATGCGTTTGTAATTACGGATGACTCGTGCTTTTTGGCCGTGTCCTGTTCGAGCAGTCACGGAATCGACGTCACTTTTGAAATCTGGGGAGAAGAGGTCTTTCCTTCTCTTCCCCCACTGAACGGGCTCATTGGATATTACCGTGAACAGCTGGATAGTACCGCGGATATTAACCAGACGCTGCTGCTGGCCCAGTCCGTGGAGGGACCTTTCAACTTAAGTGTCGTCTTTGAAGATGCAAGCTACACCGAAGTTTGGCTGGGGGGCCCTTCGACATCTTCGGCTCTAGGATCGTTGGATTTCACGCTGAGTGCAGATATTGCCAATGTGCCCGAACCGTCAAGTATGCCTCTTCTCGGCCTTGTCTTGATCGGGCTGGCAGCATTTCGACGGTGGAAGTTCGAATAGACCGGCCAACTAGCAAAAGATCACATTCCCGCGCGGGCATATGACTTGTTCTGCGCTTCGCTGCCACGGCGTAGGGAAGCTTACCTGCATGCCTTCGCGGCTTTGGGTGGCGTCCGTCCGTACCTGAGAGTTTCCGCTTAATGTGGTAATCGAAGTTTAATTCTTCAAAAGGATCGGCGTCTTCGGTTCGTTGGTAGCGCCAGGGGAAGGCTGGTGTAAAAACCACGCAGGCGTGCGCTATACTCGGGTCCCGCTTTGGCAAGAATGTCGTTGTGCCCCGCCCCTTCAATAATCCAAAAAGACTTGGGCCCTTGCGAGGCCGCATAAAGCTTCTGAGCCAAGCGTAAGGGAATCACTTCATCGCGATCTCCTTGCATGAAAAGCTTCGGCATGAGAAGCCAGCGTATCTTTGGAAGCGAATCGTAGCTGCGAACCAATATCGGACCGATAACCGGCAGGATGGTGGCGGCAACATCGCTGGCCGAGCTGAACGGCGCCTCCAGAATCAGTCCGGCACACGGCCGGCGAGAAGCAAGGTCGATCGCAACCGCGCATCCGAGCGACTCGCCGTGCAGAATAATGTCGCGGGCGTGATAGCCGAGTCCGAGCAGATAAATGTAGCCAGCCTCGCTGTCGGTATACAGTCCCTTCTCTGTCGGCCAACCTTGGCTGCGTCCATAGCCACGATAATCCAACACCAGAACCGACGAGCCGGCTGCCGCAATCTCGCGCATTTGGGCGGCCCGCTGCGTGACGTTGCCCGCGTTGCCGTGCAGAAACAAGGTTGCAAAGCGCGAGCCGGGCGAGGGAAGCCACCAGCCGTGCAGCCGCACGTGGTCGGGCGTGTCCAGCCAAACATCGCTCGCCCCCAGTTGTGTTTCCTGTTCCCACAGCCCGCGCGGAAACTTCATTGGATAATAAATCGCACGGTTGGCCAGGTAATACAGCGCCACGCACGCCAGCGCGAACGCCATCAGCCAGCTAACAGAGACCGGCAGGCGGAACACTTAGGCCAATGTAGCACCGCCCTTGTTCCAGACTCCAGCCGTACGTGCTACCTTCAACTACTTGTTTGAAACATGCGCGAATCCTCGTCAGAAAGAGAACTGATCGTAAGCACCGTAAGGCGCTTCGTCGACAAGGAAGTACTTCCCGTTGCGTCCGCCATGGAGCATCGCAACGAATATCCTCATCAGCTCGTGGCTGAGATGCAAAAGCTGGGTTTATTCGGCCTCAACGTTCCCGAGGAGTACGGAGGCGCCAACGTCGACTACACCACGTTTGCCATGGTGTTCGAGGAGTTGTCGAAGGGCTGGCTCGGCTTGGCGGGCGTGATCGGGACACATTCCGTATTGTGCGATGTGTTGGTGCGCTTCGGGACTGAAGAGCAAAAACGGCGCTTCTTGCCGGGCCTGGCGAGCGGTGAGCGGCGCGGCGGCATCTGCCTTTCCGAGCCCAACGCCGGCACGGATCTGCAAAACATCAGCACCGTCGCCGTGCGGCAGGCGGACCAATACCGGGTGAACGGCTCTAAGATGTGGATCACCAACGGCCGCTACGGCAACACTTTTCTTCTGCTCGCCAAAACCAATCCGCAAGCCCAGCCCGCCTACGCCGGGATGAGCGCGTTCGTCATCGAAAAAGGCGCGCCGGGATTAAATGTCAGCCGCGACATCGACAAGCTGGGGTACAAGAGCGTCGAAACCTGCGAGCTGCATTTCGCGGATTTTCCGGCGCCCGCCGCGAATCTGATCGGAGGCACGGAGGGGCAAGGGTTCAAGCACGTCATGACCGGGCTCGAGGCCGAGCGCCTGAACGTGGCGGCGCGCGGCCTCGGATTAGCCCGCGCGGCGTTCGAGCAAGCCATCCTCTATGCCCAGCGCCGCACCACGTTCGGCAAACCAATTGCCCAGCACCAGGCTATTCAGATCAAGCTGGCCGACATGGCCACCAAAATCGAAGCGTCCCGGCTACTGATCTATTCGGCCGCCGAGAAAAAAGATCGCGGCGAACGCTGCGATTTGGAAGCCGGGATGGCCAAGCTGTTCGCCACCGAAACCGCCGCCGAGGTATCGTTTGAGGCCATGCGGATTCTGGGCGGTAATGGCTACTCGAAAGATTTTCCGGTGGAGCGGTACTACCGCGATGCGCCGTTGCTGGTGATCGGCGGAGGCACCAACGAGTTGCAGCGGCTGATCATCGCCCGCAATCTGCTCCAGAAATACCGCGAAGAAGCCTAACCGTATCCCCCGCGGGACTACGCAAGTTGGAACTAAAATTCCCGCGCCTTGCGGCGATAAGGGCCACGTGGGAAAAATACTTCTTCTTTGTAGCGTCCTGACATCGATCGCCCAAGCCAGCACCGCCGTCACGGCAACCGCGACGCCATCCGCGGTCACATTTACGTACCAATCGGGTGCGACAGCCCTTCCAGCCGCCCAGAAAATCTCGGTGAAGGCAAGTTCCGGCGCCCCTACATTTACTGCCGGCATCAACCCCGGTACCGATCTCTGGCTCAGTGTCAGTCCGGAAAGCGGCAGTCTGCCCGCCACCCTGAGCATACGGGTCAATCCCACTAGTCTGGCAGTGGGCGCTTACAGTGCCACGGTGGAAGTGACAGTTACCGGCATCGCGAGCCCAGTGGATATTTCCGTGACAATGAACGTAACGGCGCCGCCGTCCACCCTGACCGTGAGTCCAACCACCTTGACGTTCACGGCGCCACCCCTGCCGGTGCCCGCGCAGATCGTGACGCTCGCCACCAACGGCTCACCGATTTCTTATACCGCTACCTCGGGATCGGCGTGGATGACCGTAAGTCCGGCTATCGGTGTCGCGCTACCGGGCGATCCGGTGACCTTGACCGTAACCGTGGACCCAACCACACTGGCTCCGCAAACCGCACCCTACACCGGAAAAATTACGGTAGTCGCGTCGGGCGCGGCGGTGACCGCCAAATCGCAAAACGTTACCGTGAACTTCACGGTGAACAGCGTTGCTCCCACCATCACCAGCATCTGGCCATCCACGTTGCCCATCAATGCTGGCGCGCAAACCATTACCATCCGTGGCACCAATTTCTACAGCGCTTCGGTGGCGAAAATCCAAGGAGTCACGGCGCCGCTCGCCACCACGGTGTTGGATTCAGCGACACTACTGGCGGTTGTTCCGGCCACGTCGCTCTTGGCTGCCGGTACGCTGAACGTTTTAGTAGAGAATCCGGCCCCGGGCGGCGATTCGGCAACGTCAGCCGTGGCGGTGGCCAGTACTCCCACCATTTCGGGCATCGTGGATGCGGCCAGTTATGCCGTGGGCCCCGTGAGCCCGGGCCAATTGGTCACCATCTTTGGAACCAACATCGGGCCTGTTGCGCCCGCGCCCATGTCGATCACCAACGGGTACGTCGCTACTTCACTGGGAGGAGTCTCCGTCACCATCGACGGACAGAACGCCCCGCTGATCTATGTCAGCGCGAACCAGTTGAGCGCACAGGTACCGTACGAAGCCACCACCGGCAGCAACAAACAAGTCTCTGTCACCAACGGCGCTAATCCGGCTGCTAGCGCGACCGTCACCATCGCGGCCACATCCCCGGGAATCTTCACCGCGGATGGCTCGGGCGCAGGGGGAGCTGCCGCGCTAAATTACAGCGCCGCCACCAGCCAATACAGCCTCAACAGCAGCTCTAATCCAGCTAAGATCGGCGACACCGTATTGCTGTATCTCACCGGTGAAGGCGATTACAACGCTACGCCGCTTTCGGGCGTGAGCGGCGCCAGCAATACCGGATATATCATTCCATCCTCGTTGTCACCGCTGCCACAGGTCAGTCCTCTGCCTACTGTGACGATCGGCGGCGCGGATGCCACGGTGTCCTACGCCGGGCCGATGGTGGGGTCGATGGCCGGTCTTCTGCAGATGAACGTGGTGGTCCCGGTTGGAAGCGCAACCGGCGCCGCCGTACCGGTTGTCGTAACGATCGGCGGCAACACCACGCAGGCCGGCGTTATGTTGGCCATCCACCAATAAAACCGGCCCGCCGGCACCAATAAAACTAGACGGCCCGCCGCCCGCGAGCATTTTCTAATTGAAGAATGAGCCTGAAGGCGGGGAGCGAAGCTCCGCCGCCAGGCCTCCTTGTTTTTTTCTTCTCAGAAAGGTTTTGACGGTTTTCAGCGGGGGTCGCAGGGGCGCAGCCCCCGTGGGGTACGGGGCGAAGCCCCGGAAAGGGCCGGAGGCCCGCTCCAATTGCCTTCATGCGGTCCGCCGTCGTTGGATTCCCCCAAACAGTTTCCGCTTGGCTGCTTGCATGCCCGCGGCGGCCTGGGTGTCGCTTTGTGCGCTTGCCGTTCGCTCCAACTCCGCTAGTGAGATCTCCCGCCGCACATGTCGCGCCACGTCCGGCAACTGCCGCAGGATCTCCCAGGGCGTGGCGTACCAGCGATAAATTCTCCTCTGTTTGCCTTTGGCATTCACCATCAGCTCTGGCACCCCACACGGCCGATGGAAGTTCAGATACGGATTGAAGTGCTCTTGGTAAAATTTCTCGATCCTCTGCGCGTGTTCGGCGGCAATGTGGCCATAACCCATGTGCTTTCGAATCACAGCTCCATTCTTGGCTTCCGCCAAGCCATTGTCGTTGGAGTGTCGCGGCCGCGATTTGGTCTGTTCGATCAACAGCTTCTGCAATAGCTGTGCCACGGTGTGATTGATGAACTCGCTTCCATTGTCGGAGTGAAAGCCGAGGATGCGAAACGGAAACTGCCGCAACATGGCTTCCAGCACCGGCATCAGCCACGCTTCCGAGATCTGCGCCGTCGCTCCCACTACCTGCCATTGCGTCACCTCGTCCACCGCATTGATGTGGTACACACCTTTGGCCCCCTCCCGGTCGCCTTGATGAACGGTGTCGATGCGCAGGTATCCGGGCTTGCCTTCCGGGTTCGGTCTGCGTCGTTCGCCAATGGCCACTTGCACCGGCCTGGTCTTCTGATAGGCGATCCGACGCTGGCGGTAAGGCTGGCTCTTGCGCAGATTGTAGATATGCGGCACCGAGATGCCGGCCAGCCGCCGGTAGCGTTCCTCGCCGTATTCGTAAAATTCGCGGTACAGAATCTTCTGCGTCGCCGGGCCGCTCAGTGTTTCATGCGCTTCATCCACCGCTGCCAGCAATTCAATATCGGCTGCTGTGTAGCGGCCGGGGAACCGGTTGCGCCGATAACTGCGCTCCTTCACCTGACCATCCTTTTGGTAGCGCGCGATCAAGCGCGTCACCTGCGCTCGACTCAATCCGGTCATGCTCGCGATGTACTGCCGCAGCAGACCCTTGGCACCGCGCTTCTGCTTCCAGTACTGTTGATGACACAGCGTCCGCGTCATCCAGCTGTAGACCTCCTCTCGCCGCGTCGCCTCGAACCGCACCTGTTGGCTACCCTGCAAAAACGCCCGGATCTGCTCCAGGCTTAACTCCTCTGTGTTCTCCACGCTGATGTTCAATCCCCAGCATGCGAAACTCGATCCCCTTCAGGCTCACTCTGCGTTAGAAACACATCCCCGCTTCAGGCTCATCCTGCGTTATACAAGACTCCGCGTTCCAAGCCGCCCTCCGCCGGAGTATGCTGTAAAGAGCACCTAAGGAGGGCACGTGCAGTCCATTCTTAGCTCCCAGCAACAGCAGGATTTCCTGCGGCGCGGTTTTTCCCGCCGCCACTTCGGCCGTCTCGCCTCAGTCCTCGCCGCCGGCGCAACGCTGCCGTTCTACAACGAGCCGGCGCTGGCGCAGATGTCGCAGAAAGGCGCGCCCATCCCGCCGGACGCAGTCCGGCTTAATGCGAACGAGAGCCCCTGGGGGCCGTGTCCGGAAGCCGCCGATGCCATCCACAGCATCGTGCAGAGCGGGGGCCGCTACCTCTACGAACAGACCGATGAATTTGTGAAGCTGCTCGCGTCGCAGGAGGGTGTCCCGGCCAGCTACGTGCGTGGCTATCCCGGATCGAGCGCGCCGCTGCACCAAGCGATCCTGGCCTTTTGCTCACCCCAGAAGAGCTACGTGTCCGCGGACCCGACCTACGAGGCGGGTGGCGACGCCGCGAAGTTCGTGGGCGCTAAGCACGTCCCTGTCCCGTTGCGCAAGGATTGGGCGCACGACGTGAAGGCTATGGCGAAGGCCGATCCCAACGCTGGACTGCTTTACCTGTGCAACCCAAACAATCCCACTGGCTCGCTGACGCCGCGCGCCGATATCGAGTGGCTGCTTGACAATAAACCGGCCGGCAGCGTGCTCATGGTGGACGAAGCCTATCTGCATCTCTCGGGCGCGCCCTCCGTGATCGACCTGGTGGCCAAGGATAAAGAGATCGTGGTCCTGCGCACTTTCTCGAAACTGTACGGCATGGCTGGACTGCGCTTGGGCGCGGCCATCGCGCGTCCGGACCTGTTGAAAAAAATCACCGACTACGGCGCCTTCGCCATTCCGGTCACCGCGGTAGCCGGCGGCATCGCGAGCCTGAAATTACCGAACCTGGTCCCGCAGCGCCGCAAGATGATCGGCGACATTCGCGAGGACACGATGGCGGTCCTCGAAAAGCACAATTTCAGCGTGGTGCCATCCAAGAGCAACTGCTTCATGGTGGATACCAAGCGTCCCGGCACGGAAGTAATCGAGGCCATGCGCAAGGAAAAAGTGATCATCGGCCGGCTCTTTCCCGCCATGCCGAACTATGTGCGCGTTACCGTCGGCACACGCGAGGAGATGGAAAAGTTCAAGGCCGCTTTTTTGAAAGTGACGGCCTAGCCGGGCCGCGCAGCCTCGAAAAAACTCGCCCGGTCAATCCAGCCTTTCAGTGAGCGTGGTCGACTCTTTGACGCGGAAGGTGACGCGTGTTTCCACGGGAATCTCCACTGATTTGCCGCTGGCGATCATAACCGCGCCGGTACCAGCCGCGGCCCCTGCACCGGCTCCGATCGCCGCGCCCTTCCCTCCGCCGGCCATGGCTCCGATGGCTGCCCCGATGACCGCGCCCGCACCGATCTTGGCAAGGTCGCCGCCCGTCGAGCCAGAACCCTGTCTCACGTAAGGTTCGGTGCGAATCGGGACGCGCTGGCCGTCGGAGGTGGACAGGCGCACCAGTTCAATACTGAGATGCGATACGCCCCCGCCCCTTCCGGATGGAACCGCCTCAATCACTCTTCCGACCACACGAGCGCCCCGTTCGCCGATGACGAACCCGTCAATCACGAGCGGCTGTTCGAGCGTGGCAAAAAATGTATCGCCCACCTGATTATGCGCCGCCGAAACGCTCTCCCCCAGCCGGACCGTTAGTGGAGTGCCTGCCGCAAGTACGACCGAGTGCGGAACGCGGGCCTCCGGTTCAGAAGCAACGTTGGCGACAACCGGCGGTGCGGGAGCGGGCTCGGGCGCCGGAGCTGGCGCAGGCGGTGGCGCCGGGTTGGCTACTGGCTGCGGAGTCGGTTCCGGCGTGGCTTGCGGAATAGGAGCCGGAATAGGCACGGGGACTGCTGCTGGGATATCTTCATTGCGCGCCACCATCGGAGCTTTCTCGCGCCGCACCGCCGGTGGCATCGGGGAAGGTTTTTCTCGGATTGGAACGTGCGAAATCCTGGCGCGTTGGACCGGTTTGGACGCCGTCTCAGCAGGCGGCTTAACCGGTGGCTCGGGCGAAACAGGTGTGCTGGGAACGCTCGCCTCCGGTGCCGGTGTGGCGGGCGGGCTTACAACCGGCGCTTCAGATGCTGGACGAACCTCCGCAATGCTGCGCGTGGGCGGCGACGATACCGGCCGCACCGCCATGTACACGATCCCGGAAGCGATCGCCGCGCCGGCCACGAAGGCGGCTACGATCTTCCAATTCATGCTGAATCCCCTCACAAATTAAACGCAGCCCGCTCCGTTTACGTTTCGTAACGCCAGCCGTTAAAATAAGTTCAAGATGGCAGTTTTAGCCGAGTTTCGGATTGGCTCCATTCCGATTGCTCCCGCGACGGTCCTGGCCCCCATGGCCGGCGTCACCGATACGGTGTTCCGGCGCCTGATCCGCAACCAGGGCGGCTGCGGGCTGATCATGACCGAGTTCACCAGTTCGCACGGCGTCATCCATTCGCTCAAGTCCAAGAAACCGACGCGCACCTTTCGCTACCTGTATTTCGAGCCGGAAGAACATCCCATCTCGGCGCAGTTGTTCGGGTCCGACCCGCAGGTCATGGCCGACGCCGCCAAAGCCTGCGAGGATTTTGGATTCGACATCGTGGACATCAATTTCGGCTGTCCCGTAAACAAGGTCGTCAAGTGCAATGGCGGCTCGGGGCTGTTGCGCGACCTGCCGCTGGTGGAACAAATCCTCAGCAAAGTGCGCGCCGCCATCTCGATTCCGTTGACCATGAAGTTCCGCGCCGGCTGGAACGATCAAGAGCTGGTAGCCGTGCGCATGGCCAAGCTGGCCGAGGATTGCGGATTGCAGGCCGTTGCGCTGCATCCGCGCACGCGCGAGCAGGGTTACAGCGGGCACGCGGACTGGACGCGCATCGCGGAAGTGAAAGCCGCGGTCCGCATCCCGGTGATTGGGAACGGCGACATCGTCACGCCCGAAGATGCGGCGCGCATGGTCGAAGAGACCGGCTGCGACGCCGTCATGATCGGCCGCACTGCTTCTTCCAATCCCTGGATATTTCGCCAGATCGCGCAGTACCTCCAAACCGGAACGTACGAACATCCCGAAGAACGCCGCCGCTACGACATCATGCGAACCTATTACGGGATGCTATGCGAGCGTGATGCGCCGGACACCGTGGGCAAAATGAAACAGTTCGCCACCTACTTCACGCACGGGGTTCGCAACGGTTCCAAGCTTCGCGCCGAGATTTACAAGGCGGCCGAAGCCGCACAAATCCTGGATCAGGTGGATGCTTTTTTCAAACACGAGCTCGCAGCCCTTACCGCCTGACCACAGGATGAAAAAGGTCCAAATCATAACCGACGGCTCCTGTATCGGAAATCCCGGCCCGGGCGGCTGGGCGTGCATATTGAGACACGGCGGCAAGATGCGCGAGATGTACGGCTCCGAGCCCCGCACCACCAACAATCGGATGGAGCTGAAGGCGGCGGTAAAGGGTCTCGAGGTTCTCAAGGAGCCCTGCCAGGTTGAAATCGTGACCGATTCCAATTACGTCAAACATGGCATCACCGAGTGGATCCACAAATGGAAGATCAATGGCTGGCGGACCGGCGGGAAGCAGGCGGTCGCGAACCAGGATCTCTGGCACGAGTTGGACGAAATGGCCTCCAAACACCAGGTAAAATGGGCCTGGACCAAGGGGCACGCTTCGCACGCCGACAACAATCGCTGCGACGAGCTGGCGCAAGCCGCCGCGCGCGGTCAACTGAAAAGCGACGGCCAGTAGGAGACCCGCATGCGTATCGCAAACATCGCCGTGCTTCTGGTTCTGGCAGGCGCCGTCTGGGCCGATACCCCTCCGGACGGTAAGACGCTGCTCCAGGAATCGGGCGACGCGCTGCACTCGGCTCAGTCCTACATCCTCGAGCAGGCCGTGGTGGTGGAGATTTCTGGCGGCCTCCGGAGCAGGCTCGAAATGCCGGTGAAGCTGGCGGCTGCGAATCCGGACAAGCTTCGAATCGAATCCAACGGTCCGGTGGGCAGCACGCTGATCGTCTCCGACGGCGAGAACACCTGGATGTATCTCGGCCCTTTGAAGCAGTACACCAGGACCCCGGCCGCCAGCAGCCCGGACGCGTTGATGAAGTCCATCAATCCGGGAATATCCGAGATGTTGGCCGAATACCGATCCAAGGATCCGTACTTGTCGGTGAAAGTGACCGGCGAGGAATCGCTGGAGATGGACGGCCGGCACTTCGATTGTTTCGTGGTCGAGGCGACGCTGGACAACATCAAGATGCCCGGCGCGATGATGCTGACGGACGGCGTCATGAAAATGTGGATCGACAAGAAGACCAAACTGACGCTCAAGCAAACCGCGTCGGCGACCATGCAGGGCGGGTCTTTGCGCGCGCCGGCCGAGATGAATCAGACCGTCAACATGCTCTCCATGAAGCTGAACGAGCCTGTGCCGGATTCGATGTTTCAGTTCACGCCGCCGGAGGGCGCCAAGGAAGTGAAGGAATTCCAGGGCCCCGTGAAAGCGGTTCCGAATCTGGCGGGCAAAGCTGCAGCCGATTTCAAACTCAGTTCGATGGACGGCAAAGAGTTCAGTCTTTCAGCGCTGCGGGGCAAGGTGGTGCTGATCGATTTTTGGGCCAGCTGGTGCGCGCCGTGCCGCAAGGACATGCCCGCGCTGGAGAAGATCTATGCCGATTTCCGCGGCAGCGGCCTGGTGATGATCGGAATGGACGCGGGAGAAGACCAGGATACAGTTAGTAAGTTTCTTCAGCAGACTAAGTTGAGTTATCCGATTGTCCTGGCCGGCGAAATGAATGTGCTGGAGAGTTACAGTGTGACCGCGTTTCCCACCTTGGTGCTGATCGACCGCGAGGGAAACATTGCGCTGTACCATGTCGGCTCGGGCAGCGAGGCGGAACTGCGCGCGGCGCTGGCGAAGCTCGGTTTTCCAGCGGCGCAGTGAGGCGGGCGCACACCTGTGCGCCGAATGCTTCCAATTACTTTGCATCCAGCCAAGAAAACAATTCCTTTTCACCCTGGTTTTTGAATTGCATCCAATTCCTTCGTGCGCCTCGCGAATTCGCAGGCGCTGTCGCTTGGATTGCACGCGGCAGCGCTGGGAATTATTCTCTTTCTGACCGCGCGCTCCATCGTCGAGCCGCCGCGCGCACGCGAAGTTGTATCCGTGATTGCGCCGCTGCGATGGCATGCGCCGCGCACTGCCGCGCGGGAGCATTCCGGCGGAAGCAACCGCACGCCGCTGCCTGCACGGCGAGGCGCGCCTCCTCCCACCGCACATCGCACCTTCATCCCGCCGAGAACGGCGCCGGATCCGAAGTTGCCGATGCCCATGACGGTGGTGTTCGATTCGCCAACTATCCGGATCGAACCGTCAGCCATCGGCGATCCGTCGAGTCAGCTACTCGCGGGAGCCTTCGGCGACAAAGGCGGGACCACAATCGGCAATCGTCCTGACGGTCCCGGAATCGGTCCGGGAGCCTCAGGCCCGCCCGGCATCAGTTCCAGCCCGAGCGGCCGCTCCATCACGCCTCCAGTGCTGATCTTCCAAGTGGACCCCGAGTTTTCAGAAGAAGCGCGCAAGGCGAAGTATCAAGGCACGGTGCTGCTCGCCATCGAAATCGACACTTCGGGGCATCCTGCGAATCTTCGCATCCTGCAAGGGCTTGGCATGGGCCTGGATGAAAAGGCTATCCAGGCTGTCTCGCGATGGCGGTTTCGCCCCGGATTGCAAAACGGCAAGCCGGCAGTTACCAGCGCCACTGTCCAGGTCACTTTTAGACTGCTCTGACCCGCGCACGCTAATTTTTCAATAGACTCGTATAGCCCTTTCGAGCCATTCTGGATGCAATGTAACGGGGGCGCAGCTTCCCCAGAGCTTCAGTGACCTGGATCACGCTCCCAGGTACTGGAGTTAAGCAGCGCCTCCGTGCTTCGCTCAGGGCCCTGGCGAGTTTGCTTCACGATTTTCACTTCACGACGATGTTGACGAGCTTGTCCGGAACGACGATTACTTTGACGACTTGTTTGCCATCCAGCAGCGTCTTGACTTTGGCGTCATCGAGCGCGAGCTGCTCCAGCCTTTCGCGCGGCGTGCCGAACGCCACGAAAATGCGCCCGCGCAGTTTTCCGTTCACCTGAATGACGACTTCGGCTTCTTCTTCTTTGGCCAGCTCGGGATCGTAAGCCGGCCAGGATTGTCCGAAGACCGGGCCGCTGCGCCCTTGTTCTTCCCACAGTTCTTCGGCCAGGTAAGGCGCGAACGGTTCCAGCATCAAAGTGAGTTTCTCGAGCACCTCGGCCATTACGGGCTTTGAGATTTGTTTTTCGCCGGTCGTCAGGCTATTCATGAGCTCCATCAAAGCGGCGATGGAAGTGTTGAAATGCCAGCGGCTCTCGAAATCGTCGGTTACTTTCCGGATGGTCTGGTGCAGCTTGCGCAGGACCTTTCGATCGGCTTCACCCGGTTCAGCCGAACCTTGTCCAACATTGCGGGTAACGAAACGGTAGACGCGCGCCAGAAAGCCGTAGGCGCCGTTGGCCGCGGCATCGGTCCAGTCCATTTCCTTCTCGGGCGGAGCCGCGAACAATTCAAAAAGACGGCCGGTGTCGGCGCCGAATTTTTCAACCATTTCGTCGATGCTGACAACGTTGCCTCGCGACTTCGACATTTTGGTGCCGTCCTTGAGCACCATGCCCTGGTTGAACATGCGCGTAGCGGGCTCGCTGTTGCGGATGAGGCCCAAGTCGCGCATCACCTTGGTCCAGAAGCGCGAGTAGATCAAATGCAGAATGGCGTGCTCGATGCCGCCGATGTATTGATCGATGGGGAACCAGTAGGCGATTTTTTCCGAATCGAAGGGCGCGCTGGAATTGCCGGGATCGCAGTAGCGATAGAAATACCAGGAGGAATCGACGAAGGTGTCCATGGTGTCGCTCTCGCGCCGCGCGGGTTCGCCGCACTTTGGACACTTCACGTTCATGAATTCGGGGACCGCTTCCAGCGGCGAGCGGCCCTTTCCAGTGATCGGGATTCCGAGCGGCAGCACCACCGGCAGATCCTGCTCGGGCACCGGGACGATGCCGCACGTGAGGCAATAGACTATGGGAATCGGCGTGCCCCAGTAGCGCTGCCGCGAGATGCCCCAGTCCTTGATGCGAAACGTAATGGCAGGCTTTCCGAAGCCTTCTTTCTCGGCTTTGGCGCTCATGACGCGGCGCGCTTCTTCGCTTGCGAGTCCGGAATAGGGTCCGGAATTTTCGACGATGCCGTCGTCGCCGAACGCCTCTTTCAGCTCGGCGGCGTCAGCTAGCGCGCCGTCAACCGGCCGGATGACCGGACGAATCGCGATGTGATATTGCGTGCAAAATTCGAAATCGCGCTGATCGTGCGCCGGAACAGCCATGATGGCGCCCGTCCCGTAGCCCATCAGGACGAAGTTGCCGATCCAGATCGGGATCTTTTCACCGCTGTAGGGATTCACGGCGTACTGGCCGGTGAAGATGCCTTCCTTTTCGATGTCGCCGGGTCCTTTGGCGGCGCGCGCGTCGATCATGCGCTTCACTTGAGCCTTTGTTTCGCCGCTGACCAGCTCGGCAACCAGCGGATGCTCGGGCGCCAGGATCAGGCACGTGGCGCCATAAATCGTATCCACACGCGTGGTGAAGACACGAATCGGCGCGCGGGTTGTCTCGAGTTTAAAATCGATCTCCGCGCCTTCCGAGCGGCCGATCCAGTTGCGCTGCATCAGCAGCACGCGCTCCGGCCAGCCTGCTTCCAGATCTTTGATTGAGTCCAGCAGCTCTTGGGCGTAATGCGTGATGCGAAGAAACCACTGCTCGATCGCGCGCTGCTCTACCGGCGTCGATTCATGACGCCAGCAGCAGCCGTCCACCACCTGTTCGTTAGCCAGCACCGTGCCGCATTCCGGACACCAGTTCACCAGCGCCTGTTTGCGGTAGGCCAGGCCGCGCTCGTACATCTTCAAAAAGAACCACTGGTTCCAGCGGTAATAAGCCGGATCGCAGGTGGCGATTTCGCGCGACCAGTCATAGCTGAAGCCCATGCGGCGGTGCTGGCGCTTCATGTTCTCGATGTTGAACATGGTCCACTCGTAGGGATCGCGCTTGTTGGCGATGGCGGCGTTTTCCGCCGGCAGACCGAAGGCGTCCCAACCCATGGGGTGCAGCACGTTGAATCCGCGCATGCGTTTGTAACGCGCCAGCGCATCGCCGATGGCGTAGTTGCGCAGGTGTCCAATGTGCAACTGCCCGCTCGGATACGGCAGCATTTCGAGCACATAGAACTTGGGCTTGGCGGAGTTTTCCTCGGCCTGGAACAGCGTGGAATCTTTCCAGCGCTCCTGCCACTTCAATTCGATTTGCTGCGCGTCGTACTGCTTTTCGGGCATAGATATTCGGGGCGGCGGCGTGATGAAATGCGGCGAAACCCTGTATTCCAATATACTGTGTCGAGACGGGTATATTTTTTCCAGCCTACTGTATACTTGATCGAACCGGGGATGATTTCGGGGCCTGGACGAGGAGTTTGTATCCATGATCGCGTGGAGCCGGCAAAATTGCGAGAACTGCATCAAAACCAACCAGAACAACCCCAAGATGGTGCCCTGCGTCAAACTCAGGGGTCAGGGCGGCGACAGCATCCTGCTAGTGTCGCAAGATGTGGTGGCCTATCCGGCCTGCCCGTTTACGGCCTCATGGGATGAGGTCAAGAGGGCCGCCAACTCCGCTGGCTCGCACAATCAGTTGACCGCGCGGGAGCTAGCGCGCATACGGCCGTTGTTGGCAAAGTACGCAAACGACCCTCTCTCCTGCGGCTACGTGCCGGGCACGATAGGGACGAACCACCCGCACGGCTACGTGCTCGCCGATGGCAGCAAGCGGTTGATGGTCTGGTTGCGGAAGCTCAACCCGACGGAGACGGCGCAGTTCAACGAGTGGTTCTTCGCGCACGGGCTCGAAGTCCCGGTGGGACAGATGTCGACGGTGCAAAAGCTGACCGCCAGCGCCCGCCTGGCCGCCCACAAACTGCCCGCGGAAGGCAAGAAGGTGATCCACGGCCTGATCGAAAGCCTGCCGGTGCTGGTCGCGGTCCTGGCGGCTCTGGCACTTTCGCCGCAGAAGTACGTGGCGTTTTTCCGGGGACTGTTTTATGGGTTTGGCATCGTCACGCAGGCCAAGGACTACCTGGATTCGTTCGCGCGCTGGTTGGTCTACGGAGGTGGAGCAAGTTCCTACAGCGACCTGGAGAAGGGGGCCGATGCGCTGGCCCACTTCGTCGCGCAAGCGATCGCGGACATCGGCCTGGCGGCAGTCGAGCGTTTCATCAGCTTCATCAAGAGCAAGAGCGCGAAGGAACTCGACCACACGGCCCACCAGGGCGGCTATGACGGAACAGAGCATGCCAAGCCTCCAGCCCACCCCGGATCGCGAATGGGTTATGCCAAGGAGCATCTGTGCAGGAGGGTGGAGGACATTAGCCACCTCTTAAGAAAGAGCGAAGATTCCTACTGGCGGGAGCGGTGCGCCAAGGAACGGGAGATCACGGTGCTCCGGGAAATGGACCCCCGGCGCAAAACGCTGCTGGAAAACCTGCACGGCTGGGCACAGGGCAAAGCCGAGTGGATCAAGGCCAAGAGCTGGATGGGGTGGCACGGGATCGTGGGCATCCCGAAATCGGCCGAGGTCCTGGAGGCAATCGGGAGGATGAAGCGGTGCCCGAACAACTATAAAATGGGGAACCTGAAAGGCGCCTCGTCGGAGATCGACGCGTTCATCGCCCACCACCCGGAGTGTCCAATGTACGAGCTCCCTATCGGCGTGAACTTCAAGGTCGAGGGAGTGAAGAACGGGAAACTCAAAGTGCTGGATGCCTTTGACTGGAAGGCGGGGGCGCACAAGCCCCAGGTTCGCCCGAGTGTAAGGGAGGGCGGCGGGACGGTGACGATCCCTGGAGGCCACGAAGCGGACGGCTACCGGTTGGTGGACATCGGCGACCGCCTCATCATCGTCGACCGGTTGGGCAACCCGGTGATCCAGGACGTGGACATCGGGGGGATCTGGAAGAGGCCCGGCAAGGGCCAGGTGTCGCAGCCGGGCGCGCACCTTGCAAGCGGCAAGACCAACCCGGAAGACAACGCGGAACTCGCCGACGAGATTAACTATAAAATGTCCAAGAAGGACGGCTTCTTGTTCGGCATCTATAACGTCATTTTCCATGGCGCCGCCGGGGGCAGCGCGCGCCACACAGCGCGGGGCGGCGCATGGTCGCCGAAAGGCAAGGACGGCTCCTACGATCACGAGAAGTTGTTCGTCTATCTGCCATGCAGGACGCTGACCGGGTGGAAGACCGAGCTGGTGGCGTTCGAGGGCTACCCGCAGTTCATCGAGTTCTGCCACGCCAACGGGCTCGGATGTCCCTGGTAGGCCGGCGGCGCAACCGCTAGCCTTTCATCGTCTCGAGTCAACGGGTGATTTCGCCTGCCGGGCCATCTCCACGAAGACTGCACGGGCGTCTTCCGCATCCTTAACTTCTCTCAAAAAAGCCACGCGCCGGCCGTGAATTCTGTCGCCCGCCTTGAGCCGGAGATGAAAGCCCAGCCGGTCCACTGCGGTCATCGCCGCCTCGTCGGAGGGTTCCCCTGCAAACCGGTGGGCGATCAGACGAAGAACATCAGCATGATCGCTATTCATGTGCCGAATGATTCCTGGCGCGGCCATGGCCAGAGGATCGGGTAGCGCGCTTTCGTAGTCCTCGGCGGAGATCCACCCCATCACGCCGAAACCTCCGATGAAGTAAACCGCCGAGACCTGCAGCCGGTAATACGCAAAGTCGGTGTAGTCTTGCCAGAACTTTGCGTTCTCGTAGCGCGAAAGATAGAGCGCTCTAACTTCCGCGGAGGGCGCTTCCGTTACGTCTCCCAGGAGCGTCAAACGGGCAGCGCCCAAGGGATCTCCTGAAACGTCCGGCTGGGTAATGAGCAAACTGGCGCGCGGGTCCTGCCGCAGATTCTGGGTGTGCATCGCCATGCTGCTGATGAAGAATATCGGGCGGCCGAGATCGTCGGCTGCGTAGGGCATCATGGAGCCGAAGGGAAAACCGGGAAACTTTCGCGAATGTGTCGAGAGGCTGCCGATAAGGCCGAGCAAAGCGAGCGTGCGCGCACGTTCCGCCAGCGAGGGCTCAGGAACGTCGGGAGTGACGGGTCCTGGGCCAGCGTTGTGTTGGGTAGGCACTGCTCTATGGTATCGAGTCGCGTCTGGCTGCGAATGACTGCCCGCGACACCGGGAGTTCACAATTGGATCCGGCCGCGCGCCCAATCGTTGGCCGCGCGGCGCGCACCCGCTTGATATATACTTGCAGCTGCTCGGGACCGGATGTCCCGGCCAAGGAGGCCCAATGGAAGTCGATCGTAGAGCGTTCTTTGCCAGCCTCGGCGGAGCCGCTGCCGTCAGCGCGATGGATTCGGAAGCCAAGGCCGACGCGCTCGAAGCGTACCTGTCGGATCAGCTGGATGACGCCGTCTCCGCGCCGCCCAAGGGAACCGGCTCACCGCAGAAACAATTCCCCACCGTCGCCGAACTGGACGCGCAAATCACCACTAAGAACTACCGGCGCGGCGTCGGCAACCTGTTCGCCGGTGGCCGCAACGTCAAAAAGCTCGAACCCATGCCGGCTAATCCCACGCTACAGGATTTCTTCCGGCTGCGTTTCGCGCCCGCCAATCACGTGCTCCAAAGCGCCACACGCGCCATGAAAACCGGCATGACCGAGGAAATTATCCTCGCCTGCCTGCTGCATGACGTGGTGCAGGAACTCATCAAGCCCGATCACGGCTGGTGGGGAGCGCAGCTCTTCGAGCCTTACATCCCCGCCAAGAGCACCTTTGCCATCCGCTACCACCAGGCGCTTCGATTCTACGCCGATCCAGCCAACGGCTATGAATACCCGGAGATGTATTACGGAATCTTCGGCAAAGATTACGTCCCGCCGCCCCACATCGAAGCGACTTACAAAATGGTTCGTAACCACAAGTGGTATCTGGAGCCGCGCCTGGTGACGGTGAACGATCTCTACGCCTTCGATCCCAAAGCCAAGGTCTCCATCGATCCGTTCATCGACATCATCGGCCGCCACTTCAAGCAGCCCAAGGAAGGCCTGGGCAACGACAACAGCCCCGTGGCCCACATGTGGCGCACCATCGCGCGCCCGGATTCGCCGCTGTAAGGCAGCTCCGGTTTTCTACATGGGCGGCGGCGCAGGGCCTGAGCAGGTCCCGGCCACCGAGACTCCCTGGGTTGTGCCGAAGAAGAACGCGGCGCCGATGATGGTCGAATTGGGCGTGACGTTGGGCGCATTGATCATAAACATCGCCTGCCCGGAAGTAAACGGGTTGTGCGGACGATTGCCCGCAATCGAGGCATTGGCCGAATCGTAGTTGCCGTCGCCGGCCGGCGGCCCGATCAGTAATTGATGCGGACCCACCGCGCCGAGATTGGTGCACAGGACGCAAAGAAAAAAGCCCCCGTTGAAGTTCTGCTCCAGGGCCCACCCGGTCGTGCCCGGTCCGATATCCACCGAAGCCCCTCCTCGGGCCACGGTAATGATCTCGGCCGAGTTCGGCCCCAACGTTCCAGTAGTTTCCCCTTCGCTGACAGAAAAGGCCAGACCGCTCAGCAGTTGGCCTGCGCTGCGCGGGTCTTCAAGATTGTTGCTTAGCGTGACCATGATGGTTCCAGTCCCGAGTGTGAACGTGGCGGATGCGCTGACGGGCAAGTCGTTCACCGTAGCGCCACCCTGAGTCTGACATTGAGTCTGAGTCTGCGCCGATAACACGGCGCCGCTCATGGCCAGCGAAAACGGCCCTAACAAACGGAGCATTCGAAGCATTTTGCGGGATCTCCTTTTCCAAGAACAATGCACCACCGGTGCGGATCGCTTCCATCATCGCCCCACTTCAGCCGGCAGAGAATCAGACAAATGGCGTTGTTGGTATCGTGTTTCGCCTGATCCCAGCGCCGAGCCTTGACCTCGACCCGCTAAGGCGCGCTGCCGGGGAGTGTGGCTGCCGGAAGGTACACAACCGAAGCGTGGTGCATAGTACGAAGCGAGTTTAGATTACGGGCGCGAGGTCAACCTTCACTAAGAAAGGTTATTGTTTTCCTTGACAAACGTTTACTCTTCGTCCGAGAATAGACCTAATCTGCAGTGGCTCGGTCCACGCTCGCCCGGGTCATGAACAGTAACGGCTAAAGAAGGGGCACCAAGTGAAACAGGCATCTGTGTTGATGTTTTGTGTTCTTTTCCTCGCATCGGCTCTGGCAGTCTTTGCGCAAGCACCTACAGGAATTATTAGCGGCACGGTCACCGACCAATCCAGCGCCGCCATACCCAACGCCACGGTCACTATCACCGAAAAAGCCACGGCCACGGTACGAACGCTCACCACCAATAACGCGGGACTCTACAGCGCCCCTGCGTTGCTGGCCGGCGAATATGAGGTGCGCACGGAAGCGCCGGGGTTCCGGACTATGGTGCGTACGGCGACCGTCACGGCCGGCAACACGAGCACGGTCGACATGCAAATGGCGCTTGGTCAAGCCAGCGAGGTTGTGACGGTCGAAGGCCAGGCCGCGCAGATGAATTTTGAAAGTCAGCAGATCGCCGGCACGGTCGCGCGCAATACCATTCAGGAACTACCCACTAATGGCCGCAGCTTTCTGATTCTCGCCTCCCTGGAACCCGGCGTTACTTACAGCACGGGCGTTCCCGCGCAATTCAACTCCTTGATCAACGTCACCACGCTCGGCGGAGGCAGCAATCAGCAAGGCGCCTACACCCGCATAACCGTTGACGGCGGCATCATCAACGACGAGTGGGAAGGCAGCGGCTCCGTCAGCCTGAACGTCTCCCAGGAAGTGGTCCAGGAGTTCCAGATGACCACCGTCAATTTCGACGTGTCGAGCGGCATCGGAGCCGGCGGCCAGATCAATATCGTCACCCGGAGCGGATCCAACGATTTTCACGGCAGCGGCTTCTACTTTTTCCGCGATCACAATATGGCCGCCTATCCAGGATTGAAGCGAGCGACCGACCCTACATCTTTCAACCCGAATTGCGGCACCAAAACGAACATTAACAACTCGCCAGAGTGCAAGGCAGCCGAAAGCCCCTTCTTCGCACGCCGCAATCCCGGTGGCGGGGTCGGTGGCCCAATCATCAAGGATAAGTTGTTCTTCTATTTCAACTACGAATACTCGAATCAAGTGCAGGCCTATGCTCTCCAGCAGGATCTGCCTTCCCTCGCCGGCCTGTCGACGGTTTCTCTCAGCCCCTACTTGGCCCACTACCTCACCACGCGGTTCGACTACAACATGTCCCCGAAGAACACCCTGTTCCTGCGCTACACCCACGATGGCAACGTCGGCTTCGGCCCCTATGGCGGTACGGCGCCGCTGCAGGCAAATTGGTCCAGCAACAACAACTGGTCCGATCAATATGCTCTGGGCGTTACGACCCTGGTGACTCCCAATGTAGTCAATGACGCGCGCGTGTTCTACCACTGGTGGCGAAGCTTGGTAGAGGTAGCCTCCTCATCGGAGTGTCCGGCACCCTGTATAAGCGGTGGTCTGCCATCCTTAGTCACCGGCGGCAGCGGCTCCGGCATGGTGGGATCGAGCACCTTTTATGGCGGCGTAAGCGACAATTCCCCACAACCTCGGCAAGAGCGCTCTTACGAGTTTAGCGATACCCTGAGCTGGCAGAAAGGCGCGCACCGTATGAAGTTCGGCTTCGACTACGAGCGCATCCATACCAATAACGACTGGGAGTTCTGTACTGATTCTTGTGTGGGCGTATACTCGCCGGAACAAACGCTGGCGCAAGCCAACCCAGGCCTCCTGGCTCAGTACCTGCCGAACCTGCCGCGAACAATTTCGTCCACCGCGAATCTCCAGGCGCTCCCGGTCTACTTTAACAGCCCCTCGATTTACAGCGGCATTGACGTCGGACGAGGCCAGTTTCCAGGACCATATCAGTTTGACAAATATAATCACAATGATCGGCCCAGGTGGTATGCCTCTGACGTATGGAAGGTCACGCCCAACTTTACTTTGAACGCGGCGCTGGACTACCAATTTGAGACCGGCCTCTGGTATCAACTGCCATACCCATCTCTGCTGTCACCCATTGTGGGCAATAATCTGAACGCGCCTGGAGTAAACTACAAAGAGTTCGCCCCGCAAATCGGTTTCGCCTGGGCCGTTGGGAAGGATAAGAAAACGGTAATTCGCGGCGGCGCCGGGATGTTCTGGGACAGCGAGCCGCTGTGGCATCACTTCCGTGCCGGTGCGTCCCTGGGGCCCCTTGGCAACGGCAGAACCACTCTGGATGCAGGATCCCTGACCAACCTCTTCCCCAACATCGTGAATCTCACCAACGGCAAGTCGATTCCAATTGGAGCGCCGCTGCCGCTGCAAACGTTAACCAATATGACATTGGCCCAGTACCAGCAGATCTATAACCAAGAACTCCCGGCGCTCATCAATAAGTTTTCGCCGACTCCTCCCACCAGCGGGGCATTCAGCGTGGCGGGACTGGATGTCGCCAAGACCTCCGTGGAAATTCACGCGCCAAACTTCGCGATCATGAAGAGCTATCAGACTTCGATCGGCGTGCAGCGCGATATGGGCCACGACACCGTACTCCAGGTTGACTGGGCGCGGCGGCAATTCGAAAATGTGGACCTAGGCGAGTTGGATCTAAACCGCGCCTCGCGTCCAGCTTCTCAGGGCGGTCCGGTCATTCCATTTTGCAATCCGAGGCCGGACTTCAATCCGAACGACAATTGTGCGAACGGCGGCATGACATTCTGGGTTCCACAGGGCCGCACGATCTACGAAGGCTTGCTGGTGAAGGTCTCCAAGCGATTGTCGAACCACTTCCAGGGTCAGGTTTCTTATGCTCTTCAGAATCAGAACACGGTCGTGGTGCCATCGCTCGACCTGAACAATTACTTCGCGACCTACGGTCCAAATCTGGCCCGCCACAATCTGCATGTCGCGGGACTGATTCAATTGCCATGGGGGTTCGAGTTGAGTATCAACCAAGCCATGATTTCCCGATCGCCGATCTATCCACAACTCGTCGCCGGAATCGGAACGCCGCAGAATCAGTTCGGAACGAGCGTGCTGGTTCCGCTTCAGTTGGATGTACCCGGAACTACCTTCGGCAGCTTTGGCTTGAGCAGCGGCAAAGCAGATCTGCAGAATCTGGTCAGCAAATACAACTCGACGTATAACCAAAACCTCACGCTGCCTTCGCATTATCAGTTTGGCGATCCGTTCTTCACCACCGACTTCCGGCTGAGCAAGTACTTCCGATTTAAAGAGCGCTACTCGTTGCAACTCGGAGCTGAAATGTTCAACGCGTTCAACATCGCCAACTTGCAGGGATACAGCTTCATTCTCGGCCCGACGTTTGGGCAAGCTAACTCCCGTGTCGTACAGACCTTCGGTTCGGGCGGACCGCGGGCGACGCAGGTTCTGGGACGCATCAACTTCTAACGCCAGACCCATCACCTTTTCGGCCCCCGGACCGCGCGTCCGGGGGCTTTTCATTTTGCTGCCTAAGGGAGCGGCTTCAGTTCCGGCTTAGCTCCCTCGGGCAGCGGATAGCGGTCGATATTCAACATCGCTGATACGAATCCGTAGTACGTCACGAGACCTGTAAGGTCCACCACGCCTTTTTCGCCCAGCTTGGCGCGCGCCGCATTGAACACCGCATCGCTCACCCGCCTGGTCTTGAGCAACTCCGTGACGAAGTTGTACACCGGCAGTTCGTCCCCTCCCAGCGACGCTGGCCTCTTTCCGGCCGCGATCGCGTCCACGACGTCTTTGCCGATGCCGGCCTGAAGAGCCAGGCGTGCGTGCGCGTACCATTCGTATTGCGCCGTCCAGTCGCGCGCCGTCAGGATGATCGCCAGTTCCCGCTGCTTGGCCGTTAGCGCCGAGTGAAACCGC
This sequence comes from Terriglobia bacterium, assembly GCA_963768095.1. Taxonomy (GTDB): domain Bacteria; phylum Acidobacteriota; class Terriglobia; order Bryobacterales; family Bryobacteraceae; genus Palsa-89. The sequence goes on from CAVYGT010000002.1 coordinate 1,921,028, forward strand.
AGTTCCGCGCCGAGCTTTTGCGCCAGGTCGCCCATCTCCGGGCTTCGCAGCGTCACGTTGAATGGACCGCCCATTCCGCCGCGCTCGCCGGCGAACAAATGCTCCACCATCGTCTTTTGACCTGGGGTCAACTCAGCGTAAGTAAGCGGCTTGAATCGGTCGCCGCGTAGACTCAAATCGTGCGGCACGGGAGCTTGCGCATCAGCAACACTGAGCAGCGCGATGACAGCAATCGTGAGAACTTGGAGGCGCATGGGAACTTTCCTTTCCGTTCCATGCTACATCAGGTAGTCCCGCAGCGCCCGCAAGGCCTGCGCCCGATGGCTCACTTCCATCTTCCGCTCCAGCGGCGCTTCTCCAAACGTGCAGCCGAAGGGCGGATAGAAGAAGATGGGATCATATCCGAATCCGTTTTCGCCGCGCGGCGCTTCCGTCAACCGCCCTTCCACCGCGGCGCGAAAGGTTCGCACCAGCCGTCCGCTTTCCGCCAGCGCCACTACACAGACAAAGCGCGCCGTTCGATTTTCAACGCCACGCATGCGCTCCAGCACCAGCCGATTATTCGCCTCGTCGCTCGCATCCGGACAGGCGAACCGTGCCGAGTAAACTCCCGGAGCCCCCTCCAGCGCATCCACTTCCAGCCCCGAGTCATCCACAAACAAATAGCCGTCGCAATGTCTCGAATAATAAAGCGCCTTCTGGATCGCGTTTTCCTCGAACGTCGCACCGGTCTCCTCGCACACCGGGATCGACCCCAATCCAGGCAAGGGCTCGACATCGAACGAATCCTGGAGCGCCAGCCGGAATTCGCGCAGCTTTCCGGGATTCGTGGTCGCGCAGAACAGCCGCAAAATCAGGCTCCCAAGGCCTGCTTTTGAAACGCGAACAAATCCGCGATGCCGCGCCGCGCCGTCTCGAGTAACTGCGCCAGTTGCGCATCGTCGAAGGGGATCTTTTCAGCCGTAGCCTGCAGCTCGACGAACCGTCCCGCGCCAGTCATGACCACGTTCATATCCACCTCGGCCTTCGAATCCTCGTCGTAGCAAAGATCCAGCACCGCCTCGCCGCCAACGATCCCGACGCTGGTGGCCGCCACAGCCGAAGTCACCGGCAACGCCTTCAGCGCCTTGAACTGAACCAGTTGCCGCAGCGCCAGGATCAGGGCGACATAGGCGCCGGTGATGGCCGCCGTGCGCGTGCCGCCGTCAGCTTGCAAAACGTCGCAATCCACGATCACCGTGCGATCTCCCAGTGCCGTCATGTCCACGATCGAGCGCAACGAGCGCCCGATCAGCCGTTGGATCTCCTGGGTGCGTCCCGACGGATGGCCCCGGTTGACCTCGCGGGCAGTGCGTGTCGCGGTGGCACGAGGCAGCATCGCGTATTCGGCGGTCACCCATCCCCGCCCGCTGCCGCGCAGAAACCCCGGCACGCCGTCCTCCACCGATGCGGCGCACAACACCCGCGTGTTGCCGACCTCGATCAGCGCCGAGCCCTCGGCCGTCAGCAGATAATTCGTTGTGATGCGAACAGGCCGCATCTGGCCGGCGCCCCGGTTATCGATTCTCATGAAGCGTTGGACCGCAGCGAGTAATAAAACAGCAGGCACATGATGACAATCCCGAGAACCACCAATAGCAGGCACGGAATGGCCGCGCGCGCCGATTTGGCCGGCGTCGCCTTCCTGCTACCCGCTGATTTGAACTTGGCCATGTCTGGCAGTCCTCCGAAATTCACCGACTCTTCCAGTGTAGATCGGATCTCCTGCGCCACTGCGGGCCGGCGCTACTGCGACCCGCGCGACAGCAACATCACCTTCGCGGTGTGAAACATGATCAGCGCGTCCAGCGCCGGTGCCAGGTTCTTGATGTAGTACAGGTCGTACTCCAGCTTCGCGATGGTGTCCTCGATGGTGTCGCCGTATTTATGATTGATCTGCGCCCAACCCGTGATCCCCGGCTTGACGCAATGCCGCTGGCGGTAAAACGGAATGCGCTTCTCCAACTCCTCAACGAACTCGGGCCGCTCCGGCCGAGGCCCGACCATCGACATGTCTCCCTTCAAGACGTTGAACAACTGCGGCAGCTCGTCCAGCCGCAGCCTGCGCAGCCACCGTCCCAGGCCGGTGATGCGTGGGTCATCCTTGGACGCCCAAACCGCACCGCTTCGCCGCTCGGCGTTTTGAATCATCGAACGGAATTTGTACAGCGTGAATGGAACGCCGTTCCTGCCGGCACGCTGCTGGCGAAACAGGATCGGCCCGCGCGAAGTCAGCTTTACCGCCATGCCCACCAGCAGCATGAGCGGCGCCGCGGCCAGTGCGACCACCAAAGCGATGCTCCACGAATACATCGACTGCAACATCACACGCTTCGGATTCGGCCCCAAATCGGAAGAGAAAATCAACTGCGCCGGACGCAGCTCGCGCGTCGATACGCGCCCGAAGGTGGCCTCATAAGTGGCCGCCGCCTCTTCGATCTGGATCCCCGCCAGCCGCAGATCCAGTAGCTGATCGATGGGCAGGCGATTCCTCCGCTCGGTCATTCCCACTACGATGCGCGCCGGGCGCAGGCGCTCTACCACCGAACGAACCTCGCTGATCGTCCCCAGCAGCGGAACGCCCTGGATCGAAGAATCGCCCACACTATCATCCAGGCAGCCGATGGCCCTGAGCCCGGTCTCGGGATGCTCGCCCCAATACGCGCAAATATCGTGGATCAGCGCGGAAGCGCCCAGAAGCAGGACTCGCTCCGAGCCAACCGCGCGAAAAGCAACCCGGCCGTAAAACACGCGCCATAGCGGGATCAAGACCAGCGCCAGAGCGCCGCCCACGATCATCAGCCAGGTGGGGACGAACAGATCCTGCCATCCCAAGTAGACCAGCAGCGCTTCGAAAAGGAACGCCACGCCCACGCTCACGCCCACCTGTTGCACCAGGACCGCCTTGGACTTGACGCGAAAATCCGTGTACAGGTCGTGAAAGTAAAGTCCGGCCATCACGAAAAGCGCCACGATGGCGAGCCGCGCCCAGCCGTCGTCGTACTTGAGGAAGACTACCGGGTCCACATCCAACACCAGAAAGGCCGCTATGACAAAGCAGGTGTAAAGCAGAATCGCGTCCGCGAATAGAAGCGCGATGACGCTGTCGGGAATCGAAACGCGAAATACCCGGATCATCTGGCCGGCACCGGGAGGCGCGGCGCAGCAGTGCCAGGGTCAAGCGGCGCGATGCTAGGTTGCGACGGCATGCGGCGCCTGCCGCGCGTGCGCAAGAAACCAATCGTAGGTTTTCGCGATGCCCTGTTCCAGACCCGTTGAGGCATGCCAGCCCATGGCCTGGAGGCGCGATCCATCCAGCAATTTCCGCGGGGGCCCGTCTGGTTTGGACGCGTCGAAAACCAGGCGCCCCGGATACCCGATCACGCGCTGCACCAACTCGGCCAGCTCGCGGATCGTCACGTCGGTTCCGGCGCCGACGTTGATAATTTCGGGCTCATCATAGTGCAGCATGAGGAAGACCGCGGCATCGGCTAGATCGTCCACGTAAAGAAACTCGCGCCGCGCCGCGCCGCTGCCCCACACCGCCATTTCCGGAGCGTGCTCGGCGCGCGCCTCGTGCGCCTTGCGAATCAAGGCCGGCAGCACGTGCGAGCTCTGCAAATCAAAATTGTCGCCCGGACCGTACAGATTCGTCGGCATGAGGCTGATGGCTCGAAATCCATATTGCCGCCAGTAGGCCTGCGCCAGCTTGATGCCCGCGATCTTGGCTATCGCATACCACTCGTTGGTGGGTTCCAGCGGGCCGCTCAGGAGAGCGTCCTCGCGCATCGGCTGCGGAGCCAGGCGCGGATAAATGCAGGACGAGCCCAGGAATTCCAGCTTCTTCACGCCATGACGTTGCGCGGCGTCGATGACATTGAGCTGGATGGCCAGGTTGTCGCGCAGAAAATCCACCGGGTAGCTGCTGTTGGCCAGAATCCCGCCCACTTTGGCGGCGGCCAGAAAAACGTACTCTGGTTTTTCGGCGGCGAAGAACGCCTCCACCGCTGCTTGATTTGTAAGATCCAGGTCCGCGCGGTCTCGCACTATCAGCCGCGTATATCCGCCGCTTTTGAGACGCCGGCAAATCGCGGAACCAACCAAACCGCGATGCCCAGCGACGTAAATGCGGCTGGACTCATCCATGCGCGCCTCGCGGAAAAACCTTATGCCCCGCGCGCGTCAGCGTTTCTTCCTGGCGAGCCAGCTCCATATCATGATCCAGCATCAGGCGCACTAACTGCTCGAAGCTGACCTTGGGACGCCAGCCGAGCGTGCGCTCAATCTTGGAAGGATCCCCGCGCAGCTCATTGGGCTCAGCCGGCCGCAAGTAACGCGAATCGTTTTCGACAAACCGCGTCCAATCCAGTCCGCACATGCCGCCGGCGACATCCAGAAACTCGCGCACCGAGTGCGATTCGCGCGTTGCCACCACGTAATCGCCAGGCTCCGGCGCCTGCAGCATCATCCACATAGCTTCCACGTAGTCGCGGGCGTAGCCCCAGTCGCGTCGCGCATCCAGGTTCCCCAGGAATAGCTTGTCCTGAAGCCCTAATTTGATGCGGCCGAGCGCACGTGTAATCTTGCGAGTGACGAACGTTTCCCCGCGCCGCTCCGATTCATGATTGAACAAAATTCCGTTCGCAACAAACAGCGAGTACGATTCGCGATAGTTCACCGCGTACCAATGCGCCGCCGCTTTGCTGACCGCATACGGGCTGCAGGGATGGAACGGCGTGGATTCGTTTTGCGGGGGCGCGGCCGCGCCGAACATTTCCGACGATCCGGCTTGATAAAAACGTGCCTCGCGCTTGCCTGCACCGGCGTAGTCCCGAAATGCGTCCAGCAAACGCAAAGCGCCCATCGCCACCACGTCGGCGGTGTACTCGGGCTGATCGAAGCTGACCCGCACGTGAGATTGGCCCGCCAGATTGTAGATCTCCTCCGGCTGCACTCGCTCGATAATGTGCCGCAGCGCGGAGGCTTCGGTCACGTCGCCGTAGTGCAGCTTTAGATTGGTTTTCTCGTGCGGGTCGTGGTAAATGTTATCCAGGCGCTCGGTGTTAAACGTGGAGGCACGGCGCACCACGCCGTGCACATCGTACCCCTTGGACAGCAGCAACTCCGCTAGAAACGAGCCGTCCTGGCCAGTAACACCAAAGATAAGGGCGGTCTTGGCCATTACGCGCGAGCCTCGGCACCGGCGCGGGCCGCGGCGGCGCTCTGGAGCGAACCGGTTACCACCGGCATAACCGGAAGCCCGCTACTGCGGATCTTTTGCATGATTTCCTCACTCTGCTTTTGCGCCAGCACCAGGTGATCAGCCCAGTTTAGAATGTCCTCCAGCCCGCACAGCAGGCGCCCGATGTGCGGGATCGCCTCTAGAACGAAGTTGCGGTTGGAGCCATAAATCCGATCGAGCGCGATGTGCGGATCGAAGACGCGAACCTCGCGGCCTTTGCCGATCAACTGTTCCAGCAGCGTCACCACCGGACTCTCGCGCAGGTCGTCCGTGTTTTCCTTGAACGCCAGGCCGATCACGCCGATGCGCCGCGATGTGAGATCCAGCACCGCCTCGATGGCGCGTTTCAGATGCTGCTCATTGCTCGAGATGGTGGACTCCACCAACGGCAGCCTCATATCCAGACGGCCCATGCGATAAATCAGGGCGCGCAAATCCTTGGGCAGGCACGAGCCGCCAAACGCGAATCCGGGTTTCAGATAGGCCGGCGAAATATTCAATCTTACATCGTCGCACAGAGTGTCCATCACTTCATGGCCGTCGATGCCCAGGCGCTCGCTCAGCGCGCCGATCTCGTTGGCGAAGGAGATCTTGACGGCGTGGAATGCGTTGGACGCGTACTTGATCATTTCGGCCGCGCGCAGCGAGACCAGCCGCGGCGGAATGCCCAGCGGCGCGTACAGCTCGGCCACTCTTTGGACGGCGTTTAAGTCGAATCCACCCGCCACCACCAGGGCCGGCTCCATGAAGTCCTTGACGGCCGAACCTTCGCGCAGAAATTCGGGGTTGGATACGACGCGAACTCCCGAATGTTGCGCGAACGCGGGCAGCACCACATCTTCGCATGTGCCGGGGAACACCGTGCTGCGGATGGCCACGATGAGCGGCTTCGATCGGCGCGGGATTTGCGCGGCGATTTCCTCGATCGCACGCCGCAATTGCCCGAGCCCCAGGTTTCCGTTTTTCTCCGACGGCGTTCCGACGCACACCAGCGCGATATCTGCGTCTAGGATCGCATCCGCGGACGTAGAGGCCGAGAGCAGCCCTTCTTGAATGCCCTCGCGCACCAAATCTTCCAGGCCCGGCTCGTAGAAAGGAGCGTGGCCTCTCAGAACGTTATCGACTTTATGTTGGTCCCGGTCGATACCGAGCACCCGATGTCCGAGGCTGGCTAAACAGGCAGCCGTCACGCACCCGACGTAACCAAGACCGAGCACGGCAATTTGATTCGAATTGGCCGTTTGCAAGCAGAAATTTCCTAGGTTTCAAGTGTCCGATCGGGGCTCAGCCTCTCATCCGCGTTGCGCTGGCCAGGCGGCCAGGCTTGGTGAGAGGTGATTCCTCTATTGTGACACTGCTGCGGTCCTTGCGAAGTGGCACTTCCAGCGTGTCTCTTCTTGAACAGCCGGCAAAGCGAGGACCTGCTGTCATACTTGTGATTCAGGAGGTGGCGTTTGTCGATGCACTTCATCGTGCGATTTGAACCCCAGCCAGGCAAACAGCGGGAATTTCGCGACGCGCTGCAACAGGTTGTCGAGCCAACCCAGGCCGAAGCGGGTTGCCTGGGCATCCATATATTCGAGTCGCTACGGGAGCCGTTCATTTTCGCGATTCATTCCGAGTGGGCCGACGAAGCCGCGTTTCAGCTGCACGCGCGCCTGCCCCATACCGTTCGATTTCTGGGAGCCGCAAAGGAGTTGCTGACGCATCCGGTGGAAGGCTTGCGCGCACGCGAGATTGAGTCTTAGAAGTGGCTAACCGATTTGAGACAATTGGCAGTGGGTAAACGTGAATGAGTTCTGGTGAATTATCGGTCTTTGACCTGAGCCCTTCCGAAAAGCTTCAACTCGTTGAGGATCTTTGGGACGACCTTGCAGCTACGCCGGAGGATGTGCCCGTTCATGACTGACAGAAGCAGGAGCTGGCGCGCAGAAAAGCGAACCTCCTGAAAAACCCCGCTGCGGGACTGGCATGGCAAGAGCTGAAGCGCAGGGTGCGGGAGCAAGGTGGCCGCCGCTAATCTGGCCGTCGCGCCGGAAGCGGAACGGGACATCACAGAAGCCTACCTCTGGTACGAGGATCGCAGAACCGGTCTAGGCGAGGAATTCTTGACAGCCGTTGATGCTTGTCTTGAAAGCATTCGCCGCCGACCAGAAATGTATCGGGTTGTTCATGAGGCCTATCGGCGCCGTTAACGCGCCGCTTTCCGTACGCTGTTTTCTACGAGTACGAAGGGAGTATTGTCACGGTTTATACCGTGTTTCAGACCTCCCGCGACCCGGACAAATGGCATCGGCGTCTAGACTGATCAGAGGATTGCGGCACCCTCTCGATCGCAAAATCGAGGTATGCTCTATCAGAGGTCAACGTGTGACTTACCGGAAGCTGATAAGTCTCGGCGCGCTGGCGATCTTTGCGGTAACTTCCACCTTCGCGCAAACTAAATCGGCGTGGAAAGCGCCGCGGACCGCCGACGGTCATCCCGATCTCCAGGGTGTCTGGTCAAATGCCACCCGCACGCCGCTCGAGCGCCCGCCTGAGTTCGCCGGCAAGCCCACCATAACAGACGCCGAAGCGAAGCTCTGGGAAGCCAAGGAACACCAGGCCTGGCAGGAGCTGGACGGAACCTCCGAGGGCCCCCTGCATAAACAGAAGGGATCGGAAGGCACCGGCGCCTACAACGTCCTCTTCTACGATATGGGCAACGGCCTGGCGCGCATAGACGGTGTCAAGCACACCTCCATGGTGATCGATCCGCCGGATGGAAGAATCCCGCCCATGCTGCCGGAAGCGCGCGCACGCAACCAGAGGCGCCCGGCGAGCGTTGACAACGTCAAGGACCGCAGTCTTTCCGAGCGCTGCATCATCACGTCCATGGCCGGCCCGCCGATGCTGCCAACGCTTTACAACAACAATTATGAGATCGTGCAAACGCCCGACGCGATCATGATCCTGGTCGAAGAGATCCACGATGTGCGCATCATCCACATGAACGCGACGCACCAGCCTGACAACGTCCGCCAGTGGACGGGCGATTCCATCGGACATTGGGAAGGCGACACGCTGGTGGTGGAAACCACGAATTTCACGAACCAGACCCATTTCCGCGGTTCCTCGAAAGACCTGAAGGTAACGGAGCGCTTCACGCGCGTCGATGACAAAACCCTGGTGTACAAAGCCACCATCGACGACCCCTCCACATGGGCCAAGCCCTGGACGGTGGAATTGCCGTTCGCTGCGGCGCCCGGTCCGATCTACGAATACGCCTGCCATGAGGGTAACTACGCGATTGAGGACATTCTCGGCGGAGCGCGCAGAATGGAAGCGGGCGCCGAGAAGAAATAGCGGCAGGCCGAAAGCGCGCTCGCCTATTTTAAGGACAGAGCTTTCCGCCCTGCTTGCAAAATCGCTTACTGAAGAAATCGTTTTGATTCCAAACCGGGCGCTGCGGTGCGTTCGCGGCATAGTAAGTCAAAAGCGCCGCAAAACGAGCGAACCGGGCGCTGCCCGCGTAATCGATCTTTTGAGACGCTTCGTCCTTCGGGGAATGATAGATAGTGACGCTCCACTTTTTCTGCTCTGCCAGCGGGTCAACTCCCGGCTGAGCGGATTTGTAGCCCAAATCGAGCTGAAGCGCGGGAATACCGGCCCGCACGAACGAGTACTGATCCGAACGGATGAAGTAGCCTTCTTCGGGCCTGGGGTCAGGACTCAGCGGCAAGTCCAGTTGGCCGGCTGCCCGGCGCGCCAACGGTCCCAGTGACGAATGCTCTTCCCCGTAGGCGATCACGTCCTGGATGGGCACAATGAAAGCGCCACCATCTACATTCATGTTTGCCACGATTGGACCCGGTAGCGGCGGCCGATTCGCGAAAGCTTCGGACCCCAGCAGGTCCTCTTCTTCACCAGTCAAGGAAACGAAGGCCACGCTGCGTGCGGGCGGCGCAGGCAACGAAGCAAAAAAGCGGGCCATTTCCAGCATCACCGAAGATCCTGCGCCATTATCCAGAGCGCCGTTGTAAATACTGTCGCCATCCACGGCGGGCCCGATTCCCAGATGATCCAGATGAGCCGTGACCACCACATACTCGTCGCGAAGAGCAGGGTCCCGGCCAGGAAGTACGCCCACGACATTCATGCTATGCACGGACGTGTGAGTGGCCTTGTACTGAATGCTCACCGTCTTGTTCAGCGCGAAGGGAACCGGCTTGCTCGCTTTTGCGCCGGCGAATGTTTCCGATAAGCTGTGTGCTTCGCCCGCGAACAGCGCCTCGGCGCCCGATCGATTCAGGTCCGCCACGGCCCGGATCCGATCATCCAGACCAAAGACGTGATCGGGAGAATCGAGCCACCGCATGGAATTGAAACCGATCTTGACCTCCCGTAACAGGTCGTGCCACGGAAACGCTTGTTCGAGTTCCGGCGTGATGATGTTAAGCAGGCCGATCGCACCATGCGCGGCCGCGATCTCGCGTTTGACGTCGCCGTCCATATAATAGGCGCGCTCCGTGGCAGGAAACGACTTCGGAGCCGAGAAGTCGAGCACAGCTACAATCTTGCCCTTCGCGTCCAGGCCGGCGTAGTCGTCATAGTGGAACTCAGGCGCGGTGATGCCGTAGCCGGCGAATACCACCGGAGCGGAGACGGAGCCGGTACTGTGGGCGTGCGTGTCCAGAAGAATGAAATCCTGGTTGTAAATGAGTTGACTTTTTTGGCCGCTGCGCTGAATGACGAAAGAGCTTGCGCTGCTATCCACCTCGGTTTGGCGCAAAATTACCGGCTGAAAATAGCTGCCGTCCTCTACGCCGCTCTTGAGTCCCAGAGCGGCAAACTGCGCCCGGACGTATTTTGCGGCCAATTCGTAGCCCCGCGAGCCGGTATGCCGGCCTTCGAGCGCGTCATCGGCCAGGAATTCGAGATGAGCGCGAATTGCCTCTGGTCGGATCGTGCGCAGGGTTTGCGCCAGAGCAGAGTCGAGAGGTTGGTTTTGGGCGAACAGGCCGTTGGCAGCAGCCGCAATCAGAAGAGGAAACAGAAAAATGACACAACGACGGCGCATACCGTTCATTATAGGCTTGGACCTTCGCGGCACCCGTGGACGGCGTGCGTCGATGCCGTCGACGCCGGATAATGTCGGTATGAGGAAATTTTCCGGCTCGGAGCTGAAGGAAGCGCTGGCGGGGCTTCCCGGATGGACCGTCGAGAATGGGAAGCTGCACAAAGAATTCAAATTCGCCGACTTCGTCCACGCCTTCGGCTTTATGTCAATCTCCGCGCTGGGCATCGAGAAGATGAATCACCATCCGGAGTGGTTCAACGTCTACAATCGCGTAACGGTGGACCTCGCAACGCACGACGCCCAGGGCATCACTTCTAAGGACGTCGAGTTGGCCAAGCTCCTGGACGCGGCCGCCAAGAAACTGCAATGAAGGCGCTCCTCATGCTGGCCATCGCGACTGCGGCGTGCGTGTCCGCGCAGCCGGCATTTTCGGGAGCTGGCGCAGAGGATGAAGTCATCAACCAGGCCGTCAACTCAGGTCTGATTCCGGGCGCGGTGCTGCTCATCGGACACGACGGCGCCGTGGTCTATCGAAAAGCTTACGGCGAGCGAGCGCTGATACCGCAGCGCGAGGCCATGACTCTAGACACCATCTTCGACGCGGCTTCCCTGACCAAAGTGATCGCCACCACACCCTCGCTCATGAAGCTGTTCGAGCAGGGCAAGATTCGCATCGATGATCCGGTGACGAAATATCTGCCGGAATTTCAAGGCGGGAAAAGCGACATCGAGATTCGCGACCTGATGACCCATTTCTCCGGGCTGCGGCCGGATCTGGATTTGAAGCCGGCCTGGAGCGGCTACCAGACCGGGATCCAGCGCGCTTTGATTGATAAGCCGGTCAGGCCGCCCGGGCTGCGCTTCGTTTACAGCGACATCAATTTCATACTGCTGGGAGAAATCGTCCATCGGCTCAGCGGCCAGATGCTCTCCGATTACGCGCGCGAAAACATTTTCAAGCCGCTGGGCATGCAGGATTCCATGTTTCAGCCCCCGGCGTCGCTGCGGCCGCGCATCGCCCCCACAGAAATCGATCCCGAGACCGGCCAGCCGCTGCGCGGCGTCGTGCATGACGACACTTCGCGTTACATGGGCGGCGTCGCCGGGCACGCTGGACTATTCACGACTGCGAACGATCTGGCGAAATTCGCCCAGATGATGCTCGACCGTGGCGAGGGCAACGGCGTGCGGCTGTTTCGCGCGGACACGGTGGACAAGTTCACCGCGCCCGCCTCACCCGCTGATCAGCCCATTCTGCGCGGGCTCGGTTGGGATATCGATTCGCCCTATTCCAGCAATCGCGGCGAACTTTTTCCGATCGGTTCCTACGGCCATACCGGTTTTACAGGCACTTCGGTATGGATCGACCCCGCCAGCCGGACCTACGTGATTCTACTCACCAACGTGGTCCATCCGCATCGCGGCAAATCGCTCAGCTCACTGCGCAGCCGCGTGGCGACCATTGCGGCCGCAGCCTTCGGCATCGCCGCGCCGGGCGTGAGTCTCACCGGATACAACGAGACCATCACTGGCCCGGGTCTGCATCGCGATGTGAATCGGAACGGCGCCGTGCTCACTGGCTTGGACGTTCTGGCTGCGGAACATTTTGCACCGCTGCTCGGAAAAAGAATCGGGCTGATCACCAATCAAACCGGACTGAGCCGCGATGGGAAGCGCAATGTCGACCTGATGCTGGGCGCGGGAGTGAAAATTACGGCGCTGTTTTCGCCCGAGCACGGCCTGTCCGGCTTGGAGGACAAAGAGAACGTCGCGAATTCGAGAGATCCGGCCACCGGCCTGCCCATACTGAGCTTGTACCAGGGTTCCTCGCGCAGCATTACGCCCGCCATGTTGCGCGATATCGACGCTTTGGTTTTCGACATTCAAGATGTAGGAGCGCGCTTTTACACTTACTCCTGCACCATGCTTTCCAGCATGCAGGAAGCTGCGAAAAAGCATGTGCCATTTTACGTGCTCGACCGGCCGAATCCCATCACGGGCGTCCATGTCGAGGGGCCGATATTAGACCCCGATCTGGAATCGTTCGTCGGATGCATGGAAATCCCACTGCGCCACGGGATGACGCTGGGCGAATTGGCAAATTTCGAGAACGGCGAGCGCCGGCTGAACGTCGATTTGCACGTGGTCGCGATGCAAGGCTGGAACCGGGGCGATTGGTTGGATTCAACCGGCCTCGCCTGGGTGAATCCGTCGCCCAATATGCGCAGTTTGAACGCGGCGCTGCTCTACCCTGGACTAGGGATGCTGGAAGCTTCCACTAACTACTCCGTCGGCCGGGGTACCGATGCGCCTTTCGAACAGATCGGCGCCGACTGGATTCAAGGCCCGCAGCTTGCGGCATTCCTGAACGGCCGTTATATACCGGGGGTGCGGGTATATGCGACCAGTTTCACGCCGGCCTCGTCGAATTTCTCAGGGCGCTCGATCCAGGGCGTGCGTTTCGTGGTGACCGATCGCACTGCGTTTGACAGCACGCGCCTGGGCTTGGAGGTGGCCTACGCTTTGGAAAAACTGTATCCGGGGAGAATTCCGTGGGAAGAGAATCGATTCTTGATCGGGAATCGCCAGGTGATCAACGCCATGAAAACCGGCACCGACCCTCGCGACACCGTCCAGAAAATAGAGGAATCTCTCGCTGCTTTCATCCAGCGGCGAGAGAAATACCTGCTGTATAAGTAAAGGGCAGCCCAAGCCGGGATGAACCGACTCTAGCAGACAAGACTGTCAGCTTCACAGGACCGATAAAAGTATCGGGCTGAAGTAAGACCGCCCCGCTAGCCTAGGCCGCCGCCGACTTCGCTGCGCCCCTGGCTTCATTCTTCGGCTTGTTCTTGCTGCCTGGTGGACGGCCTCTCCTTTTGATCTGAGACATCCAGGCTGGGGGTCTCCCCCGACGTCTTCCGCGACCCCTGGCTAGCCGCTCCAAGGTCATGATTGCTTCTTCTATATGCTCACGCTCAAGGCGCAACTCCGCCAACATTTTATTGATGTCCATCTAGTTTGTGTCTCCCGCAAAAATGACACGCTCAAACTGGCTCCTGTTCTGGAAACCGAACAGGTTTACACAATCTAAAGGTGTTACCCTTCATGTTTGTACCGCATTTTCGACTTGTCTTCAAGCCTTTTGTTCGGAAAACCGAACAAGCGTACGCTTCTCTTGGTACTGGCTGTTCTTGTACCATGCCTCTCACCAGGTCCGGAATAGCTCCAAAGGGCTAGTGTCTATTCGACCGACTGTCGTCGTTTCCAATAGAAATAGAAGGGCAAGCCGACCGAAATTAGGACCAGCCCCATCAGAGATTCGCGCGGCGATTTCAGCAAGGTGGACACAACCAAACACGAAATGGCGATCACAAAGATCGCAGGGATTACGGGGTAGCCCAGGGTTCGGTAGGGCCGAGGGAGGTCGGGGCGTTTGAAACGCAGAACGATCACTGAGGCGGTAGCCATGGCGTACAGGATCACGCTGGCGAAAATGACGTAAGTGTAGAGCTGATCGTATCGGCCGCTCAGAACCAGGAGCGCAGCCCAGGCGCTCAAAGCGAGTATCGACACGCTGGGCGTTCGATGCTGTGGGTGAACAAAGCCTACACGCCGGAAGAACAGTCCGTCTCGAGCCATGGCGAAGGGTACCCGGGAGCCCGACAAGATGGAGCCATTGAGCGCGGCGAAAATCGAGATCATGGCGGCAACGCTCACGGCGGCGGCTCCGCCTGGGCCCAGAATCCGGCGCATCATCTCGCCGGCGACACGGTCGGTTCCCGCGACGGAATCGGCGGGAAGAACTCGGAAATAAGCTAAATTCGTCAAAAGATAAATCGCCAGGACCGCCAGGCTGCCTAGTATAAGTGCCAGGGGCAGATTGCGCTGTGGCTTGCGAACCTCGGAGGCCACCATGGCCACGTTGTTCCATCCATCGTAGGCCCATAAAGCAGCCACTAAAGCGGCGAAAAAACCGGCGATGCCGCCCGGGGCCGGCATGGAGGTGTGATAATTCGCGGAAGTCCCGTGGGCCGTTCCTAATCCAATGACGACAATCGCGGCAAGCAGCAGCACCTTGACCACAGTTACTGAGACCTGAACGTTGCCGCCGGCTCGCACGCCGAAGTAATTGATCAGAGCGAGGGCAGCAATTACGGCCATTGCCAGCAACTGGCCATAGCGGATTTCGAGCGGGCGTCCCGCTTCGCCCAGCGGCAGTGGCACTACCATCCAGACCTTTTCCAACCCGGGCTGAAAATTGGCGAGATAGATGAAAAATCCGGTGGCGAGCGTGGCGATGGAGCCGCTCTTGGCCACCCACATTTGGGTCCATCCATAGAGAAAGCCCCACAGCGGGCCATAGGCTTCGCGCAGATAGACGTATTCGCCGCCGGCTTCGGGCATGGCGGCGGCAAGTTCGGCATAGCTCAAGGCTCCGAACAAGGTGAGCAGGCCGCCAAAGACCCATACGGCAAACACCATCAGCGGCGTGCCGACGTTCTGGATCATGCTGCTGGGAACCAGGAAGATCCCGCTTCCAATGACCGTGCCGACCACGATCGCGGCCGCGCTCCAGATGCCCAGGACGCGCTTCAGCTCGGGATGGGCGTGCGCCTCAGAGGGCTGGGTCATGGCGGGGTTCCTTCAAAAACAGCGAAACAGCGTAGCCGGTGGCGAACGTTACGGTGGTCCCAATCAAGACATACCAAGTGAAGGCGATGGGCGTCCAAAGCTTCACACAGATCATGATGGCGAGGCCGGCGATCATGGCAACGATGGCGGCATTTTCCTGGACCGATTTAGTCAGCAAACCGAGCAGGAATACGCCCAGGAGCGAGCCATAGAGAATGGAGGCGATGGTGAGGCCGGCTTCGAGCACCGATCCCCAGTGCCGCGCCACTAATCCGACCAGGACCAGAATCGCGGCCCAAAGCAAAGTTGCCCGGCGCGCGACGCTGAGAAAGTAAGGCTCGGATTTGTTTGGGTCGCGCCGCAAGGCTAGAGGGCGGTAAAAATCCATGACTGTGGTGGAAGCCAGCGCGTTCAGCGCCGCGCTCAAGTTGGACATGCCGGCGGCGAGTATCGCGGCGATCGCAAGCCCCGCCAGACCAACAGGCAGATTGTTCCAAATGAAGCGCGGATACATGGACTCGGGCGGCTGCGGAGCGGCGATGTGCGCGCCGGAGTAGTAAACGAACAAAAGCGCGCCGATCCAGAGAAACAGGGCGAACTGGAAGAAGATCACCACCCAACTGGAGAGTAGCGCGGCGCGGCTCTGCTGTTCGTCCTGGGCTGCGAGCAAGCGCTGTACCAGCAACTGCTCGGTACCGTGGCTCGCGGTGGTGAGAAAGCAGCCACCGATGATGCCCGCCCAGAAGCTGTAGTTGCGCGAAAAGAATGCGGCGGTCCAGGAGAACCGGAAGTCGAACACCTGCAGTTTATGCGCGCTGCTGACGACGTCGTAGGCGTGGCTCCAGCCTCCGGGGATCTGATGGGCGATGATCAGCACGCTCAGGATGGCGCCTGCGACATAAAGGACCATTTGCGCGACGTCGGTCCAGATGACCGCGGTCATGCCGCCTTCGAAGGTGTAAAAGAGTGTAAGGGCGACGATGACGAGGATGGAGATCAGCTCGCCGGTGCCGAGGATGGTGGCGATGATGATGGAGACGGCGAAGACACGGACGCCCTCGGCCAGGGCGCGCAGGACGAGAAAAGTTCCGGCCGTCAGCTTACGGATGCGCTCACCGAAGCGCCGGCGCATTAGTTCGTAAGCGGTGTACATCTGGCCGCGGAAATACTGCGGGAGGAAGAGAACGGAAATGACGATGCGCGCTAGAAGGTATCCGAAGACTAATTGAAGAAACTCGAAATTACCGGCGAAAGCCAGCGGCGGAGTGCCGATTACGGTCAGGGTGCTGGTCTCGGCCGAGACGATGGACAATGAGATGGCCCACCAGGGCGCGGTGCGGCCGCCCAGGAAGTAATCCTTGAGACCGTGCTGGCGAGTGCGGAAGCGGGCTCCGAACCAGGTGATCGCGATCAGATAGATCGCAATTACGGCCAGGTCGAAGGTATGCATCGAAAGCGGATGATAGCACGCGAATCAGAGCGGGGCTGGTTGCTGCATGGTCATGCAGTGCAGGGTCCCGAGGCCGAGCACCAGGTCGCGGGAATAGATTCCGACCACTTGGCGTCCGGGGAAAAGCCGGGCGAGCGTATTCAATGCCACGCGGTCCATGGGGTCGTTGAAGACTGGAACAAGAACCAGCCCGTTGGCGATGTAGAAATTGGCGTAACTGGCGGGCAGCCGTTGGCCGGCGAACCAGACCGGGGCGGGCATGGGAAGCGTCACGATGCGCAGGCCGGTGCGTTTGAGGAGGGACAGGTTTTCGCGCAGCGGCTCGTAGTTGGCTTCTGAGCGATTCGTTTCGACGACGGTGACGACCGTGTTTGGATTGACGAAGCGGGCCAAGTCGTCGATGTGGCCGTGGGTGTCGTCGCCGGCGATGCCGTTCTTCAGCCAGATCACTCGTTCGATTCCAAGATATTTTGCGAAATAGCGCTCCCAGTCCGCGCACTTGAAACCTGGATTCCGAACCTGCGTGTCCGGGCTGAGCAGGCACTCCTCGGTGGTGAGCAGAAGACCGGCGCCGTTTACATCGATGCTGCCGCCTTCCAGCACGACTCCGGGTTCGACTTGAGGGATTTTGATCCGCTTCGCGATGAAGGCAGGAATCTGGTTGTCGTCGCGCCAATTGTCGTATTTGGCCCAGCCGTTGAAGATCCAGTTGGTGATGGTGACGCGGCCTTTGGGATCGCGAACGAAGATGGGGCAATAATCGCGGGTCCAACTTCGATTGGTGCGATGGTGGAAGAACTCGACGGCGTTCAAGTTGGCGCCACATTTTTTCAGGATCCCGCGCGCGCTTTGCTCAGCGGCTTGGTCGTTCACCAGGATGTGGACCCTCTCCACGCGCGAAAGCCAGCGCACGATATCGCCATAGAGCCAGGGAATCGGGGCGAACTTGCCGGGCCAATCCGTTCGCTCGTGCGGCCATGCGAGCCAGGTGGCTTCGTGCGGCTCCCACTCGGCCGGCATGTGAAACTTCAATCGAGCCACCGTTTCAAGATGGGAGAATACGCGTCGACGCGGCGGTCGCGCAGGAAGGGCCAATTGCGGCGCACTTCCTCGATGCGATGCGGGTCGCATTCGGTGACCAGGATCTCTTCCTTATTGGAAGATGCTTCGTCGATGACGCGCCCGAACGGGTCGGCGACAAAGGAAGAGCCCCAGAATTCGAGGCCGCCGCCCGCGGGTCCTTCATGCCCTACGCGATTCACTGCGGCGACGTAGATCCCGTTGGCGATGGCGTGGCTGCGCTGGATAGTGCGCCAGGCGTCGAGTTGCGCTGCGCCGTACTGTTCTTTTTCCGCCGGGTGCCAGCCGATGGCAGTGGGATAGAACAGAATATTCGCGCCGCCGATGCTCGAAAGTCGCGCCGCCTCCGGATACCATTGATCCCAGCAGACCAGCACGCCCACGCGCGCGAATCGGGTATCGAAATTGACGAAACCCAGATCGCCGGGCGTGAAATAAAACTTTTCGAAATACAGCGGGTCGTCGGGAATGTGCATCTTGCGATAGATCCCGGCGATTTCGCCATCCGCGCCGATGACCGCCGCGGTGTTGTGGTACAAACCGGCGGTGCGGCGTTCGAACAGCGAAGCGATGATGACTACGCCGAGCTCGCGCGCGATGCGCCCCAGCGTCTCCGTGGTGGGGCCGGGAACCGGCTCGGCGAGTGCGAACAGCTCGGCATTCTCTTCGCGGCAGAAGTATTGGGACCGGAAGAGTTCCTGGAGGCAAATGATCTGTGCTCCGCGCGCGGCCGCTTCGCGAATCCTCCAGATGGCCTTTTCCAGGTTCTCGTTGGGATCGACGGCGCAGCTCATCTGCACCAGACCCACACGGAACTTGGCCGTGTTCACAGAATCCATTTCTCTATTGTGAGGGCGCGGGCGGTGGGCCGCAATCGGAAGCGCGGCTGAAGATCAAGCCTTCTTTTCCGCCCAAACCAGAAACCGCACGAGCATCTGGTCCTTGGTGCCGATGATTCCGCCGAATTTGGAGACGGGCTTCAATCCGTAATCTTTGTGGCTGATGCGCGCGTCGCCGTCAATTTCGAGGCGCAGGCCGTCCGAGACCGGCTTGACGGCGGCTTGAAAAACGATCGGCTTGGAGATCCCGCGCACGGTGAGATCGCCTTGAATTTCGTACATGCCTTTCGATTTGGTCACGATCCGCGTGGAGACGAAGGTCAGTTGCGGATATTGGCTGGCGGCCATCATTTCATTGATCGCGAAGTCCACGATTTTTTTACGGTCTTCCCGCTTCACCCAGGTGTCCTTGCAGGTGACGCTGCCGGCCTGGACCGTGAAGCGAACCTTGGAGTCCTCGACGCGCTGGGTATTGTAGTCGATCTCGCCCTCGTATTGTTCGAAAAACAGCAGGTGTTTCTTCCCGGCCATCAGTCCGGTTTTGAAGACTTCCAGCGTGAACGTGCTTTCTGGGGATGGGCGGATGGAGTACTGAGTAGTCGCTTCCGGCATGCCAAACCTCCGTTTCAGGCAACCTCAGGTGATAGACGGGGCGGAGTGGAGTTGGTTACTTAGTAAGTGAGACTCGCCGGTCCGGGTGCCCGAGCTTGCGTGGGCTCCCAGAACGCCACGATGCGCTTTCTTACGTCAAGCTAAGTCGTTTGGCTTCCCGCGTTGACAAAATCACCGGTCTGCGTGATCGAGCATTTGGCCAGACCGATCGACGCCGGGCTCATCGCGGCCGCAGGGCCCAGTGATTTGTGACCAGCGGAGCCGTTCCAGCATCGCTTGCGGCGGACTGGCTCACAGCGGTTTGGGATCAGAACGGGTTCAACTACGCGACATCGCCGGCGCCGGGTCAACGAGTAAACAACCAGCCGCGAAGGTGCGCGACCTGCAGCAGTTTCCTGGGCGGGGCCGGCGTCGAGGGCGCACGGTCAACGCGGAGCTTCGCCTCGCCGAATCGATGCAATTCATGGTGCAGGCTTGAGGAGCGAATCGCAAAGATAGTGTGGAGCAAAGCGATCAGCAGCATCAGGACGGCGATGACTCCGACCAAGGCGCAAAAGACTTCCAGGAAGGGGAGGCCCGCCTGAACCATGCTGTCCGCCGAGACCGGATCCGATACGAACCAATTCATAGCCGTTTATATGCCGCGATGTTACGCACCGCGCTGAGCGAAATAGTACACCCCCTGACGGTCAGCGTCAAGGCCTCCCTCAACGGGCCTACGTCAACGGTGTACACGATTCGAGCCGTTGCGGTATCTTGCTCGCATGTCATCTTATCCTGGCCGGGCGTTGCTGCAGAAGACTCATGAACTCGCGGTGGAATTTCTGGATGGACTGGATCAACGTCCGGTGGGCCGGCCGGTGGACTTTGCCGGGCTGGTTGAAAGCGCCGGCGGCCCGTTGCCGGCCGAGTGCGAAGATCCAGTCTGCGTGATCGAGCACTTGGCTGGATCGATCGACGCCGGGCTGGTCGCGTCCGCGGGCCCGAGGTATTTCGGTTTCGTGACCGGCGGTGCCGTTCCAGCGTCGCTCGCGGCGGATTGGCTCACCAGCGCCTGGGATCAGAACGGGTTCAATTACGCCACGTCGCCGGCCGCCGCGGCGGTGGAGGAAGTGGCGGCGCGCTGGTTGATCGAGCTTTTCGGCCTCGACTTCCGGCACCAGCGTGGGATTCACCACGGGCTGCACGATGTCCAACTTTGCGGCTCTCGCGGCTGCGCGGCACGCTCTCTTGCGGAGGCTGGGGTGGGATGTCGAGACGCAGGGGCTGTTCGGAGCGCCTCCGATCACGGTGGTTGTGAGCGATGAATCGCATGTGACGATCTTTGCGGCTCTGCAGATGCTCGGGTTCGGCCGGGATCGCGTTCGCCGGATTCCCACCGATTCGCAAGGGCGGATGAAGGTGGAAGAACTTCGCCTCGCGCTCGAAGGCGTCCGCGATCCGGTGCTGGTCTGCGCGCAAGCGGGGAATGTCAACACTGGGGCATTCGATCCGCTCCCGGAAATCGCCGAGTGCGTTCGCGTTGTGTCCGGCTGGCTGCACGTGGATGGGGCTTTCGGATTGTGGGCCGCGGCTTCGCCCGCTTATCGAGGGCTGGCGCGCGGGATTGAGTTGGCCGATTCGATTGCGTCGGATTGCCATAAATGGCTCAACGTTCCGTATGATTCGGGGCTCGTTTTTGTGCGCGACGCTGCGGCGCACCGGGCGGCCATGACTCTGAGTGCGGCGTACTATGGCCAGCATCCGGAGGAGGTGCGCGATAACTACAATTGGGTGGCGGAATCGTCGAGGCGCGCGCGCGGCTTCACGGTCTATGCGGCGCTGCGAAGCCTGGGACGGCGAGGCATCGCGGAAATGATCGAGCGCTGTTGCGCGCTGGCCGGGCGGATTGCGGAGCGGCTTGCGCGCGACCCCGGCGTGCGAGTCCTCAACGACGTGGTTCTCAATCAGGTGTTGGTGCGGTTCGGCGATGCGGATGCGTTCACGGACGAAGTGATCCGCAAGGTGCAGCAGGATGGCACCTGCTGGGCCGGCCCGACCACCTGGCACGGCATGCATGCCATGCGCATCTCGGTGTCGAACTGGTCTACCTCGGAGCGCGATATCGACGTTTCGGCGGACGCAATGCTTCGGTGCGCGAGCGCGGCGACAGCGGGGTAAAAGCTGGATACAATCAAGAACGTTGCGAACGGGAGGTGGCGCCATGAGAACTCTTTTTGCAGCGTTCGGGATTTGGATGATCGCGGGCTCGCTGCCTGCGCAGGTGCAGCCTCCGCCGGCTCCCTGGCGTGGAGCGGGGCCTACACCGTGCGTGGGGTCGGATGGCGGGATCTTTCAGTGCGCGCCGGTGCGCGGTGTGATCGCGGTGCGGGCCGGCCGGCTGTTCGACAGCAAAGCGGGAAGGATGCTGTCGAATCAAGTGATCGTCATTTCGGGCGGGCGCATCAGCGAAGTCGGCGCCGCAAGCCAAGTGAAGATTCCGGCGGGTGCACGGGTGATCGATTTGAGCCGGGAAACCGTCCTGCCGGGGCTGATCGATGCGCACACGCACATGTTCGACACGCGCGGGCGCAACGGCACAACCGAACAATCGATGCTCATTGCCGTCGCCAACGTGCAGGCGGACCTGCGCGCGGGCTTCACGGCGGCGCGCGACATGAGCACGCATGGCAACGGCTATGCCGACATCGCAGTCCGTGACGCGATCAACGCCGGGCGCATCGATGGACCGCGCTATCAGGTGTCGACGCTTGGGATCGTGTGGGGCGCGACGCCCAGGGATCCGGCGCGGCCCGAAAATCCCCTGGCGAGCGCAGTGGTCCGGTCGGCCGAAGAGGGGCGCGCGGCGGTGCGCGAGCAGATCGCACATGGCGCGGATTGGATCAAGCTGTTTCCGGCCGGCAATTATTCGTTCACCGCCGATGGGAAGGACCAATATCAGGTGACGTATCCGCTGGAAGTGGTGCAAGCCATGATCGACGAGACGCATCGGCTGGGCAAGAAGGCGGGGTGCCATGTTTACGGCGGCGAAGGACTGAAGAACGCGATCGTGGCCGGGTGCGACACCATCGAGCATGGCTTCGGGTTGAATCAGGAAGTGATCAATATGATGGTGGCCAAGGGACTGTACTACGATCCGACCATCGTGCGCTACACCGAGCCGTATATGGACGATGTAGACACGAAGAACACGGGCGGAAAATATCGGATCATTCCGATTTTCGAGCGCGCGGCTTCGACGGCGGCAGCGACCAAGGGGATCAAGGTGATGGTGGGCAGCGGCGTGGATGGTTCAACATTCGCGCATGGGTCGCAGGCGCTCGAATTTGAGGCGTTGGTGAAGCTGGCGGAAATGACGCCCGCCAGAGCGATCCAGAGCGGGACCATCGTCAATGCGGAGGCGCTGGGCTGGCAGGATCAGATTGGATCCGTCGACGAAGGGAAGTACGCGGATCTGGTCGCGGTGTCAGGCGATCCGCTCGCGGACATCACAGAGCTGCAGCGCGTGAAGTTCGTGATGAAGGGCGGGAAAGTGATTCGCGACGACGTGCAGGCAGGCGCGGCGTCAAGCCGGTGATTTGAGAGCGAGCATGCGGCACGACCTGGTGGTTTTGTTCGAGCATCCGGAGTGGCAGAAGCCGCTGTTTGCTGCGCTGGAACGGCGCGGAGTGCGCTTTGCGGCCTGCGACCTGAAGCGCGCGGCGTTCGATCCGGATGGCGTGCCGGAAGCGCCGCTGTATTTCAATCAGGCCAGTCCCAGCGCGTACGTGCGGGGGAACACGCGGGCGGTGCCGCTGGCATTGGCGCTGATGCGGTCGCTCGAGCTGGGTGGGGCGCGGGTGCTGAACGGGTCGCGGGCGTTTGCGCTGGAATTGAGCAAGTCGGCGCAAGCGGCCCTGATGCGGAGCCTGGATATCCGGCATCCGCGCTCGCTGGCGTTCAACGACGTGGAGGCGGCGCTCCAGGAGTGGGATCGCTGGCCGGCGTTGCTCAAGCCGGAACAAGGCGGCAGCGGCGCGCGCATGTACCTGCTTAATTCAAGCGAAGAGCTGGTACGGTTGTTGGGCGAGCGGCCGGATCTCTGGCTGCCCGACAATCTGCTGTTGTTGCAGGAGTACTTCGAAGTGGATGCGGCGCGCGGAATCGTCCGGATGGAATTTCTGGGAGGCGAGCTGCTGTACTCGATGCGCGTGGTTTCGCACGGCGCGTTCAATCTTTGTCCATCGGAGGCGTGCAATCCCGAGGGCGGCGTGGGCGCTGAGTGTCACGTGGAGACGAGGCCGGTGAAGCCGGTGGAGTTTTATCCATATAAGGATGTGCCTGCGGCGGCGGTGGAAACGTGTAAGCGGCTGATGGCCGCGGGCGGGCTGGATGTCGGAGGCATCGAGTATCTGGAGGCGCGGGACGGCGGGCGGGTCTTCTACGACATCAACGCGAATTCGAATCTGCGCGCGCCCATCGCGAAGGAGTTTGGATTCGATCCGTTTGAGCGCGTGGTGGATTTTCTCGTGTCACAGTTCGGCACGGCGTCGAAAATGCAGAACGCGGTGGTCTAGGACGCGGGGGGTTCGCGTCGTGTGCGGGCGGCACGGCTGCGGCTGAGTTTCTTCAACATCTCGACATTGCGGCGCGCGTCCTCCGGCCGGTCGTGCGGTGTTTCCAGGATGAAGGCTTTCTTGCGCAGGCGCGGATGCGTGAGGATGGCGCGAAAACCTGGCTCGCCGATGTGGCCTTCTCCGATGTGCTGGTGGCGGTCGAGATGGGAGCTGAGCGGCGCTTTCGAATCGTTGGCGTGAAGAACCGGGATGTTGTCCCAGCCTAGAATCTGATCGACGGCCGCGACCGTTTGGTTCACGCCGGCCGCGTTCGAGATATCGAAGCCGGACACCAGCAGGTGGCAGGTGTCGATGCAGAAGCCGATCTTCAGATCCGTCAGCTGGGCGGCGAACTGGCGCATCACGGCCAGTTCTTCGAGACGGCTGCCGAGAGCGGCGCCTGCGCCCGCGGTGTTTTCAAGAAGCACGGTGAGCGGTGCGGTATTGAGGCCCTGGGCGGCTTCGGCCAGCGAGCGAATCACGGAATAGATGCCCTGCTCGACGGAGTGACCCTTGCAGTTGCCGGGGTGAGCGACCAGGTACTCAGCTCCGATGGCGAGCGCGCGCTCGATCTCGCCGCGAAAGGCCTCGGTGGATTGCTGCCGCAGCGATTCTGTGCAGGACGCCAGGTTGATGAGGTAGTTGTCGTGGATGACGAGCGGATAAAGGTCGTGACGCTGGCGGGCACGGGTGAGCAGCTTGATTTGGCTGGCTGGGGGAGGCGGTGAGGCGCGCCACATGCGCGGGCTGGCGGAGAAAATCTGGAAGGTGTTGCCGCCGGCTTCCGCGGCTTCGAGCGCAGCGTGTTCGAGCGATTTGGAGATGGAGGTGTGCAGGCCGAGGCGCAAGCAGTGATCTTAGCGTACCAGTCCAGCGCGGGAGCTACGGCTTTTGCCTGAGTGCACGAGCGATGGCGTCGTGGCAACATGATCCCATGAGATTGTTTGGGATCGGGGTGGCGTTGGCAGGTTTAGCGGCGCTGGGCGGCTGCGCCCGGGCGCGCGTGACTACCACGGTTCAAGCCGATGGTTCCTGGACCCGCAGCGTGATGCTGACCGGGCAGGAGAAGAAGGACATACAGGTGCAGCCCACGCTGGAGGACACGTTCGTGATTCCCTCGGGCGCCGGCTGGAAGTCGCACGAAGAGAAAACGAACAACGGTGATCGCGAGCTGACGCTGGAGCGCACGTTGGCCGCCGGAGCGTCGCTCGACGGGCGATATTTCCATCAAGGCGTGGCCGGGTGGAAAGCTGCGGTTGACCAATGCAGTCACGGTGACGCGCGCGGGTCCGCATCGCTTCGAGTATCGCGAGACGCTCCAGTGGAAGGGCGACCCTGGCCAAATCATCGCGAGCTGAAGCCGGAGGATCTGGCCGGCATCAAGTCCGTCCTGCCGAAGCCGCTTGCCACCGATGCGAACGCGCGGGCGCTGGTGGACAAGCTGGCTGTGCTGTCGGTACCGATGCTGTTCGGGCCGGTAGATCCACTGCTGGCGATGGGGTTGTTGCATCCGGATCTGGCGGCGCGGCGCCTGGGCCAGCGCATGGGAACACTGCTGATCAAGGCGCTGGAGGACCAGTTTGGCGATCAGCTCACGGCAGCGCAGCGCAAGGATGTGGCGCGGCAACTGATCCAGGATACATTCAGCTCGGCGAGAATGACTCCGCCCGATCCGGCCGCGGCCACTTCGGACAAGAACAATACTGGCAGCCTGACGCCGCTCATGTTCATCCTGAAGACTCCGGGGCGCATCGTCTCCTCGAACGGCGAGCTGGATGAGCTGAGTGGCGAAGTGTTCTGGGCGATGTTCGATGCGGCGGCGTCGGTTCAGAACGTGGTGCTTACGGCAGTGGTCGAAATTCCGTGAGCCGGGCACTTTGACGGGCCGCTTACAGTCTGAGCCTGCTTAACGGTACAATGCGACCATGTTCGTTCCTTTGACTCCGGTCCGGTGTCTGCATCGGGCCGTGGACCTGTTTGGAAAAAAGATCGGTGTGGTGTGCGGCGAGCGGCAGTTCACCTACGAGCAGTTCGGCGAGCGCTGCGAAAAGCTGGCTACCGGGCTTGCCAAAGAGGGCATTCAGCACGGCGATCGCGTCGCGTATCTGAGTTTCAACAATCACCAGTTGCTGGAAGGTTACTACGGCGTGGTGCAGGCGCGCGCCATCGTGATGCCGCTCAATGTGCGGCTGTCGCCGTTGGAGTTGGTCAACATCCTGAACCATTCCGGCGCGCGGATGCTGATTTTTGAAAACGATTTCGCGCCGCTGGTGGAGCAGCTGAAGCCCGCGTGCCGTGAGATCGAGCGCTTCGTCACCATCAACGACAAGATCCCGATCGCGGATATGACCTATGAGGAGTTGATCGACAAAGGTCATCCGGAGCGGGCGGACATTTTAGGGTTCGACGAGAATTCCATCGCGGAGTTGTTTTATACCAGCGGCAGCACGGGGACGCCGAAGGGTGTGATGCTGGGGCATCGGACGCTGTATATGCACGCGCTGGACGCAGGCGGGGCTTATAAGGACGTGGACACGATGGTGGATCTGCACACCATTCCGCTGTTTCACGCCAATGGCTGGGGCCACGCGCATGCGTCAACCATGCTGGGAGTGAAGCAGGTGATGGTGCGGCGCTTCGAGCCGACCGGGGTATTCAAGCTGATCCAGGAACATCACGCCACCGACATGAGCGTGGTCCCAACCATGGCGAACGCGTTGCTGCACGCGCCCGACATCGGCAATTACGATCTTTCGAGCATGCGGAACATCGTAATTGGCGGGGCGGCCGCGTCGCCGGAGTTGATCGCGCGCATGGAGAAGGCGTTTCATGCGGATGTTTACAGCGGTTACGGGCTCACCGAGACGTCGCCATTTCTGACATCGTCGCGGCCGAAGCCGGGGTTGGAATACAAATCGGACGCTGACCGGCAGCGCAGGCGTGCCATGGCGGGCTGGCCGATTACGGGCGTGCGCGTGCGAGTGGTGGACAACAACATGAACGATGTTCCGCGCGACATGCAGACCATCGGCGAAGTGGTCGCTATGGGCGATCACATCATGGAAGGATATTTTCGCGAGCCAGATGTGACCGCGTCGGTCATGACAGGGCCGTGGTTCCACAGCGGGGACATGGGGGTGTGGGACGAAGACGGATTCATTCACATCGTGGATCGCAAGAAGGAAATCATCATCAGCGGCGGCGAGAATATTTCGTCGCTCGAAGTGGAGAAGGCGATCTTCGCGCATCCGGAGGTTTTCGAGTGCGCCGTGGTGGCCGCGCCGGACGAGCGCTGGGGCGAGGTGCCGGTGGCGGTGGTGGTGCGGAAACCAGGGTCGGCGCTGACTTCGGACCAGCTCATGGATTTTCTCGGGCAGCGCCTGGGCAAATTCAAATTGCCGCGCATGGTGGAATTTCACGACGAAGCGCTTCCCAAGACCGGGACGGGCAAGATCCGTAAGCTGGTGCTGCGGGAGAAGTTTTGGGCGGGCAAGGAAAAGCGGGTTCAGGGCTAGGCGTCCTGACAAGGGCTGGGCGTAGGAGTCGTTCTGAACGGCAGAAGCGCTAGAATATGGACGCCATGAACTACCGCGAACGGATCGTCCGCGATCCCCACATCGTCGGCGGCGAAGCAGTCCTCAAGGGTACACGAGTGACCTTGCGGACCGTGCTCGCGAGCCTGGCGGAAGGTGCGACAACGGCAGAAATCCTCGCCGATTTCCCAACACTGTCTGAAGAGGACGTGCGGGCCGCGGTCGCGTTTGCAGCGGAATCGGCTCGGGAAGATCTTCCGTAATGGCCGAGGCGCCCATTAAACGTTGAAGATTAAGCTCGACGAGAATCTGCCCGAGCGTCTGGTCTCGGAACTTAGTCGACTGGGGCACGACGTTGATACGATACGAGCGGAGCACCTTGCAGGGCAAAGCGACAACCAAGTTTGGCAGGCCACTTAGTCTGGCAACCGTTTTCTGATCACGCAAGACCTGGATTTTTTCAGACCTGCGGCTCTACACGCCCGGGACCCACGCAGGCTTGCTGTTGGTGCGTCTCGCCCACCCTGGTCGGGATGCATTGATGGAGCGCGTTGCTGCGCTGTTTGCAACCGAGCCCGTCGACCAGTGGCAAGGCTGCCTGGTTGTCGCAACCGATCATAAAGTGCGAGTCAAGCGTACGATCTGAGCTCTGTTTTCGTTTAAGTCCTCCGATCGAAGATTTTCAGGGCGGCCAGGGAAGGAATCGAACCACCGGCGCCACTTTTCAGGGGCCGCGCCGGTTCACCGTTTCTGTTGTACCCTGAGGGTTGGTGGGTTCGTCTAAGGAGCAGATTGAAACCCGCAATCTTACTGCTGACTTCGGGCGTGGCGCTTTACGCGCAAATCGGCGGGCCTTTCCCCGGCCAGTACCCGCCTGGACAATATCCGCCCGGCGGTAACCCCGGCGGCCAGATTCCCGGCGTTGGGCGCACGCGCAGGTCGAGTTCGTCCGAAGCGCGGCCGGTAAATCAAAATTTCAGCGGCGCGATTCGCAAAGTAGATAAAGGTTCGTTTGACCTGGAGGCTGAGGACACGCGGATTATCACCATCCAGATCACCGATTCGACCACCAAGCCGTCCAACGAGCTGAAGCCCGGCGACGGCGTGGATGTAGTGACGGCGCAGGACAAGGACGGACTGTTCCAGGCGGTGAGCATCAAGATGAATCCGGCGCTGTCGCGCAAGATTGAAACCGCCGATCAGGCGCCGGACGGCCCGAGCGCGCCGGTGGAAGAAGAAAGAACCGGGCCGCCGCCGACCATCCTGGTCCGGCCGGATCAACAGAACACCGATGGCGACGCTCCGCCCAAATTGAGGCGCGGGGTTCCGGATCGAGTGACGCAGCAACGCCAAGCCGAGCAAGCGCAATTGCCACCCGCGCCGAGAGAGGTGGCGGACGCATCGGCGGGCGCGGGAAGCGCGCGTCCGGCAGCCGAGACCTTGTCGCGGCGTCCGAGCATGGAAGCGTCGAATCCCCGCATGGCGCTGGTGGGGAAGGCGCGCGAGGTCGCGGGATCGTTCTTGGACAACCTGCCCAACTACGTCTGCCAGGAGCTGACCACGCGCTACGTCAGCCAGACGCGCGTGCCGAGCTGGGACGTAATCGATGTGATCGGGGCTGAAGTGGTGTATGAGGCGGGTAAGGAAAGCTATCGCAACCTGACCATCAACAACAAGCCGTCCAAGAAGCCGCCGGAGGAATCGGGTGCGTGGTCGACCGGTGAGTTCGGGACCATCCTGGCCGAGATTTATTCGCCCGGGAGCGCCGCACAATTCAAATATGCCGAAGAAGACTCCATCGCACACCGGTCGTCATCGGTATACGATTTCAAGGTGGAGCGGCAGCGGTCGGCGTGGAAAATCTCGGTGCCGGGTCAATACATCACGCCCGCCTTCAAAGGGTCGGTGTGGATTGATAAAGACGGCGCGCATACGCTGCGCATCGAAATGCAAGCTCAGGAAATTCCCGAGGCGTTCCCGCGCGTTTCGGTGGAGACCGCGGTGGATTACGATTACGTGACGCTGGGCACGGCGGAAAAATTCCTGCTGCCGGTGCACGCCGAAGTGCTCAGCTGCTCACGCGGGTCGAATGAGTGCGAGCGCAACGTGATCGAGTTTCGCAACTACCACAAGTTCACCGGCGAATCGACCATCAAGTTCAACGAGCCGCAGAACTGATCCCGAAGAATCCGTAATATTTGTCGGGCAGCTTGAGCGGCTTCATGTCCGGGCCGAGGAAGATATGTTTCGTGGCGCCGGTGGCTAGTTCACGGCCAGTGGCTGCATCGCGCATGCGATAGTCAAACTCGACCATTCTGCGGTTGGCGCGCGTAACCGAAGTTTCGACGGCGATCTCTTCGTCATAGCGGGCCGGATGCAGATAGCGGCACTGCGCTTCAACCACGGCCATGCGTATGCCGTCGGCCGATTCCATATCCTTGTAGCGGGCGCCGGCGGCACGGAAATATTCGGCGCGGCCGATTTCCATCCAGACCAGGTAGTTGGCATAGTACACCACACCCATCTGATCGGTCTCGGCGTAGCGCACGCGGAAGCGGGTTTCGTGAACCATTACTTTTTCCGAGCGCGCTTCAGTTTCTTGTCGCTGAAGAGCATGTCCTTGGGGGCGACGCGCCGTTCGCGGCAAAAGGCGAGGTAGAGATAGCCGTAGCTGCGCGTGATGTAATCGCTGCGGCGGAAGCCGAGGGCCAGTGCGGTGCGATCGATCCAGCGCGGGCTGCCTTCGATCTCCAGGAAGTTGCCGATGGGGGTTTCGTCCAGGAGCACTTTGCCCTCCGTGCGAAGCTTGGCATATTCGGTGCGGTATTTTTCGTAACGGAAGACGGGACGGTAGCCGAGGTGGGTGAAGATTTCTTCCAGGCTGCCGCCGTTGTGAAGATCGATCTCCACTTCGTGGCGTTTTTTGTAGCGGCTGGGTTGCGACGGGCCTTTGTAAGTGAGCAGGCGATGGGGACCGGCGCGGCGGAGGCGGAGCAGCTTGCCGTGCTTGCGGAGGGTGCGTTTGGCGTTATCGAACAGGATGTTGGACTCGTGGATGCGCGGCTTGACCACGCGAAAACCGGCGGCGTGCAGCACGCGGCGGATCTTGCCAAGCTTGGGCGGAAGTCGCAGCTTGATTTCGATTTCGAATTTCAACGGGAGCGTGGCCTCATGCGCAACGATCAGCACGACGCCGTGCGGGGGAACTGCGGCGGGTGAAGTGAACAAAGTAGCAGGAACGCGGAGCTGGGGGCAAGCGGGGATTTTGTAATATTCGGCGTTTTCCGCCAGCGATGCTACTATCGAAACATAGCAACAGCGCGCCCGTAGCTCAGCTGGATAGAGCGATTGGCTTCGAACCAATAGGCCGGGGGTTCGAGTCCCTCCGGGCGCGC
>CAVYGT010000003.1:0-171284 GCA_963768095.1 Terriglobia bacterium
CCGGCGGGACTCATAGCTGCTGGCTCGTAAGCACCAAGCCAGAATACCCGCTCGCGGGAGAGCGCACTTGATCGCTATTGCGGTTTCATTTAGCAGCAGA
The DNA here is from genome assembly GCA_963768095.1 of Terriglobia bacterium. Taxonomy (GTDB): domain Bacteria; phylum Acidobacteriota; class Terriglobia; order Bryobacterales; family Bryobacteraceae; genus Palsa-89. Next base: position 101 of record CAVYGT010000003.1, read on the forward strand.
CGAAAAAAACGCACAGCAGCCAAACTGCTGTGCGTCACAGAAAAGTCTTCAACCGCTTACTTGGCGGTGATGGGAACTTCGCGGAGCGCGGGTTTCACTTCTGGCACCGGGATAACGACTTTCAGGATGCCGTTGGTCAACTCCGCCTTCACCAGGTCCGCTTTGGCTCCTTTGGGAAGCGGGATGGACCGATAGAACTTGCCATAGGCGCGTTCGGTCCGATAATAGCCCTCTCCTTTTTCTTCCTTCACTTTCTTCTTCTCGCCTTCGATGACCAGTGATTCTTCGACCACTTCAACCTTGATGTCTTCCTTGGCGATGCCTGGCAGTTCGGCGACAACGATGAAGTTGCCTTCCTTGTGCTTGATCTCCAATGCAGGCGCCCAGAGCTCCATTTCAGCCGGTGGCACGAAGGTGCCGAACATCCGGTCGAACTCATCGCCGAACCGTTTCATCAAATTAAAAGGATTAGTTCCGAACAGGCTGCCGAACGGCAGCGTTGGGAAATAGGTTTCGGGACGATAGGTCAAGGCACCAGGGGTCTCCTTTGTGACCTTAATATCAGCCATACAAATCCTCCTTTCGCTTATGCGATGTTTCGCACAGCTGGTTTAGCTCGACCGGGCAAACCGCGCATTCAGGGGTGGCCGCAAGGCTTCTCCTGTGTCGAGCCGTTGCTCTCCACACACTTTATGCGAGGCCGGACGAGCTTATGAATCAACTTTGAATGTGCAAGGGACTTGCCGAAGCGGGCCCGCTCGCTTGGTGACCCGGCTCAAGCAGTTAGAAACACGAGAGCAATCAGGGAGACGGCCGTGGCCGGTTTGACGCACCCAAGCCATGAGCGATGAGGCTCATTTTGATCGCACTTCGATTTCCGAGCCAGTGTCGCGTTTAGAACGTCAAGTGCATCGATAGCTGCAGGAAGCGCGGGCTGCCGATGGTGTGCTGGATGTAGCCCAGGCTTCCCTGCGGCGGAATCGAGGGAGGCCCGGCGTAGTAGGGGAAGAATACGACGTTGTTGTTGGGCGTGTCGAAATCAGGGTGATTGAATATATTGAACGCGTCCGCTTCGAAGCGCAGATGGTAGCGCTCCCTGAGGGTGAACTGTTTGGCCAGCATCATGTCGAAGCGTACCTGGAAGGGAGCGCGGAACGTGTTCCGGCCAGTGGTGCCGAAGAGGGATTCGTACATGTCGCAGCCGGTAGCGTCGCAGGGCGGTACGCCACTCTGGCCGGGCGCAAGGAACTGCGGCAGGAAGTCGGAAGAGTTCAGCACCGGCTTGCCGGCATTGATGCCGGTCGTGCCCTGAAGCTCCGCCTGGGAAACGCTGACACCGGGCTTGAGCGGGACGATGGGGTTACCGGCATCGTCGTACGTGCCGTAAAAAATGCCGCCTACGGAACCCGAATAGTCGTAAACGCTGTAGGGCTGACCGCTCTGCGCCACCGTCTGTCCGCCAATGATCCAGCCGCCGGCCAGCGCATTGACCGTCTTATTCGACGAGAACTTCGGAATTTCGTAACTGTAGTTGACCAGGAAAACGTGAGTCTGGTCAAAATCCGCGCTAGCGTAGCTCGAACGTGGATCGAGCGGATTGTTCCCGGTGAAGAACAGGCCCAGCCCGCTTTGCTCATCGAGCGCGTGGGACCACGTGTACGAACCAGTAAACTGCAATCCATACGAGAAGCGCTTCCGCAACTGCACCTGCAGAGCGTTGTAGTTGGATATGCCCCTGGCCTGGTAAAGCACTGAGTTCATGTCATAACCGAGGTACGGTACTCGAAGCTCTGCATTTCCGGCATAGAACGGGGGCGGACAAACGGGCTCGAGGTCCAGCGTTCCGTTGTTACAGGCGCTGCCCGGGTCGGTACCGCCGTAAGAATAGATCTCACCATGTATGGGCTTCTGGGGCGTCGCTATCTGCGGCTGGTTAAAGGGAACGGGTACCACTAAGTGCGAGCCGTGGTTGCCCGTATAGCCGACATCGAGTAGCCAGGTGTTGGAGGGCTGATACTGAAGGTCGAAGCTCCAGTTCTGGGTATAGGGGAGTTTGTTGCCGATGTCGTAACCGCCGAAAATGAGGGGACCGTACAGGTTGCCCGCCGGGAAATCGCCCGATGTCGTCTGCGCGAGATTGGGCAGGTATGCCAAAAAAGACGCAGCGTTGGCCGGGGGAGGAGGTGCAGCCGTGGAGCCGAAGGGAGCCGAGAGACTGCTTCCCCTTTTGGCGGAGATGTCGCTGACAAACGGTGGGGCGAGAGTCACACCAAACGGGCCATTGAATCCGCCGCCCGCGGGGGGCGAGAGATAGGTGAACAGTTCGCCGCGATCGTAGTAAATCCCGTAGCCCGCACGCACGGTCAGCTTCGAAAAGGGGCTCCAGGCGATGCCGATTCTGGGAGCGAATCCGGCCTGCAGGTTCTTGAGAAGGGAGTTGCCGGCCCCGCTCGTGCCAGCGGTGGGGTTGTTGCCGGCGATCTCGAGCCCGGAGTTAGCGATCGTGTCGGTTGCCTCGTTATACGAATACATGCTGCCATTGAACGCATCCAGCCTGCCGTACTTCTCCGTAAACGGCCCATCATAGTCCCACCGCAGGCCCAGCGTAATCGTGAGGTTGCTGCGGACCTTGTAACTGTCATTGATGAAAGCACCAAAGGTGTCGGATCGGTAGTAGCGCGTGCCGCTGCCTTCGACGGCCGAGCCGCTCCTGATCGAGCCTTCGACAAAGCTCTCGAAGTTGGTGAACTCGAGGGTATCGCTGCTGGTGTTGTTGTTGATGATATTGAGCTGCGTGTGATCCCACTGGGCGCCAAAAGCGATGGTATGCCGGCCCTTCACCCAGTACATCGTGGATTCGTATTCCCACTGATTCTGGTACATGCCCGCGTGGCCGAAGCTGACGCTGGGGCCGAACTCGAGACCGCCCTGGATGGTCGGGTCCGCCGTGCCGATCTGCATTTGCGGGAACGTGTTGGAACCGAGCAGGCTCATCCCCACGCTGCCGGGGGTGAACGGCTGTGTGGTGTCCGCGTAGGCCCGGAGCCGCGTGAATCCGGCGTGGCCCTCCCACGTCAGATTGGGTGTCACTATCATCGTGTTGCCGATTGTGGCTACCTGGCTGCCCGCATTAAGCTGTTGACCGAAGCCCAGGAGATTGCCAACCGCGCCGAACGGATTCGTGATGGGGTTGTCCTGGATGTAGTACTTCACTGATAGACGATCCTTGTCGTTGACCACGTAATCGATGTTGCCGATTCCCTGGTCCACGGTGGCCTGTGAATTCCCGCCCTGGACAACGGCGTCGTAACCGAGGGTAGTCGCGAGGGTCGGATCGGTGATCTGCGCGCTCGGAATCAGATACTGGCCGTTCTTCAGCTTCGCCTGTAGCAACTGCAGCGCTGCGGGGTTGATCTTGCCGGCCGGGATGGTATCGCCAAAGGAGCCTTGAATGGCGTTGATGATGCCTTGCGGACTGCGATCGTTGGTGAGAGTCAGCGGCACGGTGGCGTCCTGAGTGGCCTGAGCCGCATCGGCAATGCGCACGCCCTGATAAGAGAGGAAATAGAACAGCTTGTCTTTATGAATCGGCCCGCCCAGCGTGGCGCCAAACTGATTGCGGTTCAAGAATGGGACTTTCTGTGTGATGGCCGGCGATGCGTTGTAGAAGAACGGCGCTGCGTTCATTGCGCTGTTCTGGAACTGCTCCCAAAGGGAACCGTGGAGCTGGTTGGTGCCCGACTTCGTCAGAACGCTGATATGGGCTCCGCTGTTGGCGCCCTGGGACGCGTCGTACATGGCCGTGTTGACGGCAATCTCCTGGATGGCATCGGGAGGAGGCGTGGGAAGCGCCTGGCCGATCGCATCGTAGATAGAGGCGCTGGTCTGGATCGTTCCGCCCGCGCCGAAGTTCTCACCAGTGTTCAGGACAAAACGATTCTCACCCACCTGGCTGGTGGAATTGCCATTGAAAAGGTTGTTGGTATTCACCCCATTCAGCGAGAAGCTGTTGCTGGTGTCGCGGTTCCCATTGGCAAAGATGGCCTGATTGCCGAGTCCGGCATTGGCACCGGCGCCGCCGAGAAAGTCGGCATGTACGCCCGGACTCATAATCGCCAGCTGCGTGAAACTGCCGGTGCCCAGCGGCGTGTTCTGAATCGTAAGCTGATCCACCACGTACCCGTTCGTGGTGTCGGTCTGGTTCATCAGCGGCGTGGCAGTGACCTCCACCGTGGCGGTGATTTGACCGACTTTTAGGTTTCCATCTACCGTGGTTGTCCGGTTGGCGTTCACGATGATCTCGGTGTGACTTTCGGTTTGAAACCCCTCTTTAGTGAAGGTGAGCTTGTAGGTCCCGGCCGGAAGGTTCTGGATCACATATGTGCCATTTCCTTGCGTGTGTTCGGTGACTTGCAGGTTGGTCGCGGTGTTTAGGGCCGTTACGGTCGCACCGGGGACGGTAGCTCCGGAAGCATCCAGGACGGTGCCTGTAATCGATCCCAAAATCTGCTGCGCCTGTATGGGCAGCAGCGACAGGCCCAAGCACGAAATCAGGCAGATTGTGTATCTGAGAAAGCTGGTTGACAAACGCATGAACAACTCTCCTCCCTGAAGTAAGTTCAAAACGCAATTTCAGCCTAGGACTCGGTTCCTCGCCGAGCCCCCGAAGCATCGGCTGTCGAATGATGCCCCTGTCAAACGGTGCTATCGGACTGCCGGAGCTATCGCGAAAGCGAATAGAGACAGTATGCCAAATCTTCTTTACGATTGCGTGAAAGGAGTAAAGAGCGCCGGCCACCGGCTGAGAAATTCTCGGATGAGCTAAACAGAACTGGTTAACAAGATGCCTGTCGCCCTGCTGGCTCCTACGCACTAGGGTGATGCCAGCTAAACTCCCGCTTCGAAAAAGCAGCCCCGCCGTTTCCGGCTTAGGCGGCCGAAACGCAAACGCTACAGCCAATCGTGCGACTGGGAACGCCTGGCTGAAAAACCTGAACATTTATAATATCCGATTTGACTGTCAGATCAAGAGCTTTGTTTTAGCCGCAGTGTCTGGAGGCGGTAATAATCAATAATTAATTGATGGCGCCGGTCGGCTATCCCACACCGGTCACACCGCGGCTTTTTTCGCGGAATCTCCAGGCACCCGCATGCCGTCCAGCAAACGTCTGCTGGATCCGGCGATCTCGGCCACGGCGCGGTCGAAAGCCTCTTGATTGACGCGGGAAGGTTTGCGAAAGCCGCTGATCTTGCGGACGAACTGCAGCGCCGCGGCGCTCAGCTCGTCATCGGTGGCGCGTCCGCCCGGCACACGCAGTACCTTGATGCTTCGGCACATTTGTCATCAGATTAGCATGTGGCAACGCCGTCATTGCCGGGGATGCATCTGCTGCCAGCCGGCGCCGGGCGAGACGTCGGAATTAATCACCTGTCCCGCGCCGTTGGTCCAATAACCGCTCTTGGTCCCGGTCCAGACGTCGCGCGGATTGCCGAGCGGGTCGATGGTCGGCGTGATTCCAGTCAGGATATTCCCGAAGCTTGTTACCTGATCTGCCTGCCTGGCCTGCTGGCGCTCGAAGGCGTTGACCTGACTTTTCATGCTCTGCATTTTCATTTCGAACTCGGCCACCTGCTGGTTCAGTTGGCGCAGCCGTCCCTGTTGGCGGGCCCTTTGGTAATCCAGCGCCTGTTGATCCATGCGCTTCTGATACTCGACCCATTGCGGGCTGATCTTGAATGATGCGGTGGCGCGCTGAAGTACGTCGCGCGCGAGTGCCAATTGATCCGCCGGGGCCATCAGGCTGGCCAGGGTTTGCACCTGCCAGAATCCTTGATAGAGCGAGGTGCGCGCGTACACATACGCGATGCGCGCGCCTTGGCCCGACTCGCAGCGGTAGGTCGCTTGTCCCACCGAGGATTGGGCCGGAGATACATCTTCAGGTAGAAAATCCTTGAGGGGGGCGGGCGCGTCCGAGGGCTGCGTGGCGAGGCTCTGGCAGGCGCTATGGAAGCGCGACTTGGCGTATAGCGCGGCGTAGTCTTGCCCGCTGCGGTAGCGCGCCACGGTGAGCTGAGCCTGCGCGCCCAGGTCGTAGATCTCGCCCTCGCGCGGGTGAAGCTGGTTGGGGACGAAGTACGACGGAATCGATACGTCTCGAAGGCGCACGTCGATGCGGCCGTCGGGCGATTGAATGTCCACCATGGGCCGCGCGTCTGAATATCCCATGCGGAACAAGCCGCCCTTGGCGGTCCAGCCTTTGGGCACATCGAGGGAAAAGGCGTGCTCGATGGGATCCTGAAAGGAAACCGAGTTGGTTTGCGCGGCCGCGGTGAGGGCCACTGCAACGAAGCTGAGTCTGATCAACACAAGACCTCCTTTAAGAGCCCTTCTGCACGGCGATGTAGAGCGTCTGCGTGCCGGCTACACCGCCGAGGTTGAATGTGAGCGGCGTCAGAAGGTTGTCGGAAACCGGCGGCACCACGACATCGAATTGATACAAGCCCACAGAATTCTGCGTAAGACCCTGAAATGTCACTTGCGCGGGCGTCTGGCCGAACAGAATCTGGACTGGCTGCGCGAGCTGATTCGCGACGGTGGCAATTTGGCCCGCGGGAATGCTGGGCGTGACCGCACCGAACCCGATGCCGTACAGCGTGAGGACGTCGCCGGGTTGCGCCGGCCGCGATGCCACACCGGGGATCGCACCGGCCGGAAGAATGTAAGTCCCGTTGTCGGGAAGCAGCGCCACGACGTACTGCTTGCCGCCGATCAGAAAGGCCGACGGCGCGAGCAGACCGGGCTCGACCGGATTTACCGTGACGTTGACGGCGCTGCTGGTAGCGGTCCCGTTCGTGACCGTAAGCTGCAAGGGTCCTCCGGTAGGGATGTTGGAGGGCAACTGCGCATTGATCTGGCCGGGTTTGGACGAGATGTAATCGATGAACGCTTTTTGTCCACCGATGAGGACTTCGACACCGTCCAGCGAAGTGGGGGCATTGGCGCCGGTGAAGTCCGCGCCCAGCCAGGAGCGCGTATCGGGCGCCAGGTTGGAGCCGTAGATTTCCACCCAGGACCCGGGCGCCACGCTGGAGAAGCCGCCGAAGCCGGAGGCGCTCTCGATGGAAGTAATGGTGGGGCCGGGTGGCGGAGGCGGCGTTGTCACCGGCCCACCGTTCCACGTCCAGGTGTCGCCGAGAAAGTTACTACTCGGATCCCTGCCGCCAAATATCACTGCTTCCCCGTGCCCGGCATCGAAAGCCATGGCGAAACGGTTGCGCACGGGCGGCTTGGTTTGGGGTAACTTCTGGGTCCAGTTGGAACCGTCCCAGACCCAGGTGTCATTGAGCAGGTCGGTATTCGTGGTCGTCATTGCGCCTCCGAAAAGAAGAACTTGACCGTGTGGCGCATCGTAGGACATAACGTGGAACAGCCGGGGGGGCGGGCTCGTCAGCGGAGACGTTGGATTCCAGTTCGTGCCGTCCCATAACCAGGTGTCGCTCAGGGCGGAGGAGCCGTTATATCCACCGAACAAGACCACCTGACCGTGACCGGAGTCGAAGGCCATGGCAGCGGCAGATCGGGCCGGGGGACTAAACCGCGGGTGCTGCAAGGTCCAAGTTGAGCCGTCCCATACCCAGGTGTCGTTTAGCGGCACGCCACTGGTACCTTGGCCGCCGAAGAGTACAACTTGGCTATGCACCGAATCGTAGGCCATGGAATGGTTGACACGCTCGGAAGGCCCCGCTTGCAGAGATTGGGTCCAGTTGGCGCCGTCCCATAGCCACGTGTCGCCCAGTATGCTGCTATTAAAGGCCCCCCCGAAAAGGACCGCCTGGCCATGGGTCGAATCGTACGCCATGGCACTATTGGATCGAACCTCAGGCGCCTGGGCAGGATGGCTCAAGGTCCAGTTGGCGCCGTCCCAAATCCAGGTATCGTTTTGAACTGATTGCTGTCCGCTGCCAGCTTGTCCGCCGAACAGAACCACCTGGCTGTGCATAGAATCGTACACCATGACGGGCGTGCTGCGAGCGGAAGGCGAGGCGGTTGGGTTCTGCTGGGTCCAGTTGGCGGTTTGACCCGCTAGGGCCAGCGGGAGCAGAGCTGGTATAAGGTTCGCGAGTACGGTTCGCAGGTTCATGTTCAGCCTCCTAAGCGGCGTCAACGATCAGGTATTCAGTCTGACTCAAATCTCGGTTGCGCGGTAGTTCGCACCGGCAGCTCACGTTGCGATCTTTCGCGTTCATGGTGCTAGCGCGGGATTCGCCTACGGGAAACTTCGCTTGGGCTTCTGGCCGCCCTGCTGGACTGCGATGACTGCGGGGATGAGCCGACCGCGATCAGAGCTTGCGCGAAGTAAGCGCCGTCGGTGGCCAGATCGCAGTACCACTGGCCCGGGGGCACACCGGCGGGAATCACGAAGTCCATCTGATAGAGGCCGGAAAGGTTCGGCGTCAGGCCTTCAAACTCCACCGTGGTGGATTCCACGCCGGCGACAAAAACATGCACCGGGCTCACCGTGTAGCTGAGCGGATTCGCTGGGCCGGCGGCGCCGTCGGCGATGGAGGGCGTCACCGGACCCAGGCCGCTGGCGTACAGGACCACGGATTCGCCTATCTGCGCGGGATTCGCGGGCGTGACCAGCGAGCCATCCAGGTGCGTGATTGCTCCTAGTCCGATGCCATCGGCGCCCGCGGTGAACATCCCTGGAGCGGTGTCGCTGGCGTAGACGGTGACCGGGTTCGACGCGGTGTTGTTATTCGAAGCCACGATCTGGACCACTCCGGACTGTGGCGACTCGAATGGAACGATCAGATAGATTTGCGTCGGGCTCACGTAGTACAGCGGCGCGGCAACACCGTTGAACGTGACGCTGGTGGTTCCGAGCGTGGTGGGCAGCGGAAGGCTGGACGCGATGGCGGGCGCGCTGGCCAAGTTGGTCCCATTCAGAATCAGGAATTCGCCCGGCGCGACCGGGCTGGTGACTGGATCATAGCTAGCGACATTCGCAGTGCCCAGCGGATTCAGATACACCGAGCCTGAGGCGGGCAGACTTTGCGCCGCCACCCAGAATTCGAACGAGTAGGGTGACTGGAGACCGATCAGGACGCCGCTCTGTCCGTTGGCGCTCAGATAGAAGGTGGCCAGGTTCAGGTCCAGAGCAACGCTGCCCGACGAATTGACGTTGAACTGGTCGACGAAATAGAAATCGTAGGCGGCGCCTGTGGATGGATTCAGACGTTGGTGCGTGAGCGAGGTCCCGGCTCCGTTGGCGGCGATGGATCCGAAATACGCATCGAAGTAATTAGGCGGATTCTGCCCGGGTGCGCTGGCATAATCCAAGCCGCCTGCGTAATACGTACCCTGGAAAGTGCTATTGCCCGAGGATCCCGAAGAAGCGGCCATGCCTACGATCATGTCGTATCCATTGAGCGACCCTCCCACCAGGAGCTGCCCGTCGGCGCTCAAGCCGAACTGCTTAGGGCCGGAGAGGAACTGAGTTTGCGCGGTCGCGCCGCTAGACACGGGAAAGGTCACTGTGAATGCGTTCGACGCTGTCGTGAAATTGGCGTTCGATATCAATTGGACGGTTTGATTGTTGCCGAGGCTCTCGGCGACACCCGTGACGGATATTGCAGCGAAGTTCCCGTTTCCGTCCGCGGAAGCTGGAAACGCGTAGTCGCGGACCTGGGCGACGGTCGCGCCGGCGTATTCGAATCCGGCGAACTGATAGTTGCCCTTGAGCGAGGCATTGGTGACGGATGAGCCCTGAGCGACGGCGATCAGGAGATCCCAGGCGACTTTGCCTGACGAACCCGGCTCGGTGGAGCTGGCGACCACGGCGTTGGCGCCGATGCCGCCGTGTAGCGAGAGCGTTGAATCGGCTGGATTCTGCAATTGCAGCAATCCGCCGGAGGAGACCGAATAGGTTCCGGAAGCGACGGTGACGAACGAAGGCGCGCCGGAGGACTGCGTGCTGTCGGACAATTGCCCGCTGAACGAGTAATGGCCGGAGCCGTCGAACGCGAGAGTCCCGGTGAGGCTGCGCGCCCGCGCGAACGCGCCGGTGGAGGTGTTGATCTGATCGACGCCGACCCAGCGGGCGAAGTAGCTCCCTTTGAGCATGGAGTTGCCGCTGGAGTCGAATGCTGGGCTGGTGTCCGCCTGTACGTGCGCGGACAAGGCTAACAGCAGGAGCACTAAAGCGCCTGCGCAGACCGCCCTCGACGAAGTCCAGCGGGTCTCGGTTCCTGCCGAGTCTGTCAGCGTAAATGAACTAAATCGGAGAAGCATAAAATCTCTCACAAGCTAGCTATTGAGAGCCGTCGCCGTTGAACTGATCCAAGCTCTGCATAAACTGGTCGTATGCTTGCGACCACGCGCTATTCTGTTGGGCGTTCGACTGGTTGTAGGGTGCCAAGAGTGGCTGCATTGAGGTCGCTTGGGCGGCGTTGAACGTGGGAGCTGAAGTCGTAAAGGTTTGGCTGATGACTCCGCTAGAAAGGAGAGTAGAGATGGCCGTGGGTGATTGACCATTCAGCACGGTATATTCGGAACCCGATGGAGACAAATTGCCTGCGAGCTGTCCCTGAACAGGGAGGGTGCCGTTGGGTGAAATCGCCGCATAGCCTCCTCCATTAACCGCCCAAATGGTGCCTGCCGGGGCGGTTATTATGTTGTTCGGCCCGTTGAAGCTTTGGAAGATGAGGTAGGAATTGTTGCCCGACTGCGCGATCCAGACCAGGCCGGTGTTCTGGATCTCATACGGTACCTGATTAATTGGCGGCACTGGGCCCACGCAGTTCATCCCGGACGGATCCCTGAAAACTAAAGGGTTGTTGGTCGCGTATGCGTACGCATTGATCTGCTGGGGCGTGGCTTGGGCGGCTAAGGCTCCCCTTTGGCCGGATTGCGCCAGCGTAATCCGACCCGCTATGTTTAACGGATCGACGGTGGAAAATCTTCCCGTGGCTGGATCGTAGTAACGCGCGCGCATGTAGTACAGACCGGATTCTGAATCATACTCGCGGCCCGTGAACGCAAACGGATTTGAGACTGCCGTACATGCCTGCGTGCTGCCAAACGAATCGTAGCTATAGCTGCAGGCCGCGTTGCCGGATGAGTCCGTCAGCGTGACCACCGAGCCAATCGCGTTGATGTGATAAAAGTACGTCTGGCCGTTGCGCTCCATGGTCAGCATCTGATCAGTGCCAGGTCCGTGCGTGTAGCGTGCTGACATACCTCCACCGCCATTCATCTCGAGCAAAATGTGGTTGCCATCGTAAAGGTAATTGGTTACCGCGCCGTTGACATTCTTCTGAATGCGGCGACCCAGGGCGTCGTATTCATACGTAGCCGTTCCACTCGGGGACTTGATGGCGATCAAGCGGTTTTCAAAATCGTAGGTGTAGGCCGTAGTGCCGCTGGAGCCCGTTCGGCTAATCAGATTGCCATTTTTGTCGTAGGTGAAGGAGAAGCCCTCGGCCGCGGTGAGACGGCCGGTTACGTCGTATTCGTACGCTCCGGAGGCAGAGCTTAGCCGGTTCCCCGCGCTGTCGTACGAGTAGCTTTCCGCGGCAGCGCCCGGATTGGTGGCCGCTGTAACCCGGTTCAATTGATCGAACTGATACGCGTGAGCGCCAGCCGTATCTCCGATCGAGGTTGGGTTCCGGTTGGAATCGTATGTGTAGGTCAGGTGCGGTCCGGCGCCCGTCGTCACCGCCGACGTGGGCCGGCTGGAGGCGTTGTATTGATAGCTGGTGGAGAGCAAGTTTGAATACTGCAGGCTGGTGCGCCGGCTGGCTGCATCGTAACTGAATTGCGCGCCGCCGCCGCTTGGATTTGTGATGGATGTCACGCGGTTGTCGGCGTCGTAGGTGTAATTGGTGACGCCGCCGGTGGGGTCGGTCATGCTTGTGCGGCGGCTGTTGTCGTCGTAGCCGTACTGGACGGTTTGGCCGAAGCGTGAATCGGCCGTGGTGACCATGCGGTTGAGCGCGTCATAGGCGAACGTGATGGTTGCGTTCGCGTTGCTCGCGCTAACGAGACTACCATCGGCGTCGTAGGCAAATTTCGTAGTTGTCCCGTCTGGAAACGTCTTCTGCAATAGGCGGCCATCGGCGTCGTATTTGAATTGAATGGTTTTGCCGTTGGCATCCGTCTTTGACACCAAGTCGCCGCGCGCGTCATAGATGAAACTCGCCGCGTTGCCAACCGGGTCCGCCGTCTGCGTGAGCCACTGATTGAAGTCATAGGTCTGCGATTGATTGACACCCGCCGCGTCCCGGAATCCGGTCAGTTCCGTATCCGTCATGCACCCGCAGTTGGGCGTGGCGTAGCTGTACTGGGTCACGCCGCCGCGGGCATCCTTCACTTGTGCGAGGTTATCTAGCGGGTCATGGAAGAAACTGGTCTTGTTCCCGTTGGCGTCGATGGATTGCGCAAGGTTGCCGTTGCCGTCGTAAGCCGCCGACCACGTGGCACCCAACGGATCCACCAGACTGGTTAAGCGGTTGAGTGCGTCCCATTGAGCGCTGCTCGAATTGCCGAGCGCGTCCGTTACACCGATCAGACGCCGCAGAGCGTCGTATTGGTACTTGGTCGCATTGTTGAGAGCGTCGGTAGCGCTGACAACGTTGCCGCTGCCGTCGTAGCTGAAAGTGCGCGTGTTTCCTGCTCCATCCGTGACGGTGAGCATTTCGCCGAAGCCATCGTAAGTGAATTGCACGTTCACGCCGAGCGGCTGTGTCACCATCGTGAGATTGCCGCTGGCGTCATATTGAAGCTGCGTGGTCGCACCCAACGGATTGGTGATCGATGTCACTTCACTAAAGGTTGGATCGTAAGTCAGAGTGGCGGCGTTGCCCAGCGCGTCGGTGGCGGAGGTGAGGTTGCCGAGCGTGTCATAGACGAACTTGGTCGTAAAGCCGTCCTCATCGGTAATGGAGGAAGGCTTAGCGTCCGCGGTGAAGGTGTAGTCACGGTAGTTGCCGTCCGCCTTGATCATCCTCGTGACATTGCCCAGCGCGTTGTAGTAGAAGCTGGCGGCGTATCCACGCGGATCGACGAAAATGGTTTCATTGGCCAGCGGTAGATAAAAGAAGCGCATGTTGCGTCCTGCCGAGTCGCTCACGCGCGCTGTCTGGCCGGTCGAAAAATACTCGTAGCTGGTGGAATTTCCGGCCGGCTTGGTGACGGTCTGCAACAGGTGACTGAACGGAGACGCGGTGTAGTAGGCGTACTTGGTGGTATTGCCGGCCGCGTCGGTCATGCTGGCGAGGTTGCCTGACGCATCATAGGTGTACGCGACTTTACGCCCTGCAAAATCCTGGATCGCCACGATGTGGCCGCTGCCGTCGTAGTTGAGCGTCACCACGCGCCCCAGCGCGTCGGTGATGGTGGATAGGTTCGTCCCGCTGTAGCTGAGCGTGGCCGAGTTGTGATTGCGGTCTGTGATGGAAATGAGCTGGCCGCTGGTGTTAAAGCCCCACACCGTCCCGTGCGTGCTGCGCACTGTGTAGCCTTGAGCGCTCTTCGTTAGCGTCAGATCCAACCCCGGAGGCGAAACATAGACGCCGCCGCTGAGCGCGAAGCTGAACACGCCGCCCGAATCGTCGATGAACGTGACCGAAGTCTGATTGTCTTTGAGCGCCATTGCATAGTTGTAGGCCCAGCCGTAGCCAAACGGCCCGTTCGTCCCAGCCGAGAGACTGTTATAAGTTCGTTGGATCAGCGTGGCCGGGCCGCGGCTCGAGGCAAACAGGTCCACTTGCTGGAGAAACATATTGCCGTTGCTGACATTCACCGGATCCGAGCAATTGGTGCCGTTGGTGTTGCTGTTATTTCCAGTCGGTCCGCTCTGTCCGGGCGGCTGCGGTGGATTCCCGCCCGAGGTCCCCCCATCGGCCGGAGTGTTGGTCTGCTCGATAGCGTACTCAAACGAATCCGGCCCCTCCACGATCCATCCGAATCCGGACCAGACGCCAAACACGGTGGCCTGCTCGGAGATGGTGTCGGTCGAGCCGCTCTTGATATCGGAGGCAACCGACTTGGTGATGACCGACGGCGCGTCCACATTCGACAGGCTGGCGGCGTTCGAGGAGTTCAGCACCAGGGTTGGGATTCCGGCCTGCCCGTTCAGTTGCAGGGCCTTGATGGTGGAGATGGACGGAGTCAAGGCCAGCTCTTCCCAGATCTCGTTTTCGAGACTCGAGCTGGCGGCCTCGAAGGCGCGTGAGGCGTTCAGATCACCGGGGACCAATAACGACTCCGTGCCTCGCGCGTTCAGATCGTAACCGCGGCCCGCCAGCTGCTGGGCGTCCATGAGCAAATCCGCGGGCGTGACCAGGAACGGAAGGTCGAAAAGGTTCGTCACCTTGACGCTCGCCGAAGTTGCGCACTCCTCTACGAACGGCAGCGGCGATGCAATCTGCAACGGAGTAAATACGCGCTGTTTCTCCTGCTCGACGCGCTCGAAGTAGCGCAGTCCGGCAATCGCCACCAGCTCGCGCGACACCAGGTTGGGGTCGGCCGTGGGCAACTGGCTCAGCAGAGCGTCCATGCGCGAGGCGATCAGCGGCTCCGAGATCTGGTTATAGCCCACCGTGATGGCGATATTGTCTCCGGCCACCACCCCGTGATTGAGAACGTCGGTCGGGCTGGTGGCATAGGATTCGGTGTGGATCACGCGCAGCACGAACTCGCTGCCGTAGGAGATCTCCACCGTGCCGGTGGCCACCACCTGCTCGTTCACCAGCAGCTGCGGAAACAGATTCACCATGCCGGCCGGCGTATTGGCCAGGCCCCCGAATTTATTGATGATGCTTTGGTCGTTGGCCGTGGCGGGGATGAAGCCGATGGTCAGGCTGGTGCTGGATACCTGCGGCATCGAAACCGTGGAGCTGAAGTACTGCGTATTGCCGGCGCCCATCAGGACCCCGATGGTGTGGCCCGGTAGAGAAGATCCCCGGGCGCTGATGCGCAGCGGCGGATAGGGAAAGCTGGGCAGCGTGTCCCCGCTGAGCGGCGTGATGGTCCCCGTGTACGGCATGGCGCTGAAGTCTTGGCCGGGGTAGGCCTGCTGAAATGCGGCCAGCACTTGCGCGGCGTAGATCTCGGAAGACAGCCGCGTCTGCACAGAGCTCAGGAATTTCGCCCGGTCGAAGGCCGGCTCGGGAATCACGATGCCCGGCTGGAAGGTTTGGCGCTTGATGCTGGGGGTCATGGGAACCCAGGCATTGCCGCGCGGCGTGTTGAGCCAGACCTCGGCCCACACGTGCAGGATGTTGAAGCTCGAGCCCTGGTCGGTGACGATGGTATTGAAGTTCAGGAATTCAAAGGCCGTGGCTTTGTCCTTCACTCCCAGCCAGCTAATTGCGTCGGCCACCGGCACGTTGATGTAGCCGGACGCATAGCGCGCAGGAATCCCGGCGGCGCGCAGCAGAGCGATTAGCAGCGTGGCCTGATCGGCGTCATTGCCCTTGCCCGACCACAACGCCGATTCCGAGTTCTGCACCGACATGTAATAGGGCACAAACTGGATGTTGTTGTACACATACGCAAACAGCGCCGCCGGTGAATTGCCGAGCGACTTGGCCTGGGCGACGATGTCCGGCGATAAAACTACGGTCGTATCGGCGGCCAGATCGTCGGAGGTCGGTGGATCCGTGGCTTCAGGCGGCAGAATCGTGACCGGCGCGCTGTGCGCCTGCAACTTGGACCTGGGGCGATCGGCGACTTCGGTGATCCTGGAACGCGACTCCGTGCCCAGGCCCGCGCGCAGTTTCTCGACTGCATCCCTCAGCCACGCGGAATCGTGAGAGGAGGCCGACTGGCTCACGCGATCGAAGCTCGCCAGAGACGCCGCCATCCGCTGTCGGTAGTTGACGGTGAACGCGTGCCATTTCGCGAGCTTATCAGCCAGCACCGCCGGCGGCAGGTTAGCCCGGCGCAGCTTCGCTTCGATGGTGGAGAATTCAGTTTCGTATGCTTCGTTGAGAACGGCGAGTTTCCCGCGTTCCTCACGGATCGCCGCGGCCGCCGCGCCAGGATCCGAGCTTATGTTTCGAAGCGTGGTGCGCGTTTGATCCAAGACTTCACTCAAGCGCTCGCCGGCGCTGGGGACGCGATCGGGCCGGATCTTTGGGGCCACGCGCTCGCGGATTCTGGTGATGCGCGCGTCCAACGATTGCGCCGCCAGATTCAGCCCAGAGCAAACCAGCAACGCCAGAACGGCTGGCGTGATCTTGATCTCCATCCTGGCTAGCATTTCTTGCCTCCTACCGGCACTTCCGGCCTCAAGCCGCGCCTCCGGCTCAACGGACAACGCGGTGGCCGGTATCGGAAATGCGTCATGAATCCTATTCGCTTAGGGAGGCGTAAAGCCAAGCCAAACACCCTCGCGGGCCGCCGCGGAACCATTTGCCTGATGATTTGTTGACAGCGGATACTGGAGTTTGGCTGACTCAGACGCGAGTAAGGCGGCGGACGTAACCACCCTGCTGCGGCGATGGCAAGCCGGGGATCAGGAAGCATTCGACCTGGTCATGACCTGGGCTTATCAGAAGATGCTGGCCATTGCAGCCGGCTTCGTGGCCCGGGAGCGGATTGCTACCGAGCCTGCAGCGTTAGTCCACGAAGCTTACCTCAGGCTTCGTAAATTGCAGCAGATGAGCTGGCAGGATCGCCATCATTTCTTCTCGGTGGTCGCCTCCGAGTTGCGGCGCATCCTGATCGATCAAGCTCGCCTGCGGCTGGCTCAGAAGCGGGAGAGCGCGTGGCGGCGCGTGCCCTTGTCGGAGGACCTGAGCTGGATCGATGTCAGCGGTCAAGACATGCTCGACCTGGACCGCGCCCTCGGCGAGCTCGCGCAATTGGATCCCGACAAGGCCTCTTTAGTAGAGTTGCGTTACATCATGGGCTGCACGATTCCCGAAATCTGCGCCTTGCGCGGTGTGTCGGACGCCACGGTGGAGCGGCATTTGCGGTTTGCCCGCACCTGGCTGTACGATAAGCTTCATTCCGGACCGGCATGAACGAGCACTGGCGCAACCTGCAGAACATCTTCGAGGAGATTTGTCTGCTGGATGAAGATAGCCGCCGCGGCATCCTCGAAGAGCGATGCCGGGACGACGCTGGCCTGCGCTCGGAGGCAGAGCGGCTGGTTCACGCCTACGACCAGGAGCGCGCCGCCAACGCCGAGGCCTCGGTGACTCCGGGCGGCCGCAGATTCGGCGCCTGGCAAACCATCCACCTGATCGCGCGCGGCGGCATGGGCGAGGTCTGGCTGGCCCGGCGCGCGGACGGCCAGCATGAGCAGCAGGCGGCCTTGAAAATCTTGTCGCCGTACCTGGCGGCCTCCGATTCAGTCGACCGTTTCCGCCGCGAGCGGCAGTTGCTGGCGCGGCTGGAGCATCCCAATATCGCGCGCCTGCTGGACGGCGGGATGAGCCCGCTCGGCGAACCGTATCTGGTGATGGAGTACGTCGAAGGCATCCGCCTGGACCGGTATTGCGAGCAACGTCAGTTGACCATCCAGGACCGTTTGCGGCTTTTTCTTAAGGTCTGCTCAGCCGTGGCCGCGGCGCATCAATACCTGGTTGTGCACCGGGATCTGAAACCAGGCAACATTCTGGTCACCGCGGATGGCGAACCGAAATTGCTGGATTTTGGAATCGCCAAACTGATCGATGTCGAGACTGGCCTGCAACAAACCGCCACGGCGAATATTTTTTTGACGCCCATGTACGCCAGCCCGGAAATACTCCGCGGGCAGCCGGTCACCATTGCCAGCGACATTTATTCGCTGGGCGTGATCCTGTACGAGACGCTGGCCGGGCGCCGGCCCTTCGATGTTTCCAAACTCAGCCCGGCGGCGCTGGTGGAGGCCGTCACTGAAAAAGATCCCGCGCTTCCCAGTTCAGCCTGTGCCGACCAAAAGCTCAAGACAGCGCTACGCGGCGACTTGGACAGCATCGTGCTGAAGGCGCTGGCTAGGAATCCAGACGAGCGCTACCATTCGGTGGCCCAGCTGGCCGACGATGTAACGCGCCATCTGGACGGGCAACCAGTGGCCGCGGTGCAGGGAAGCGGCTGGTACGTTGTGCGAAAGTTCGTACGCCGGAATGCGCTGGCAGTTTCCGCGGCCGCGGTCTTGTTGCTGTCGCTTGCCGCCGGGCTGGCGGGAACGTTATGGCAAGCGCGGGTGGCGCGGCAGGAACGTAGCATCGCCGAGCAGCGCTTCAACGACGCGCGCCAGCTGGCCAATTATCTGCTGTTCGATTTGTACGATTCGGTCGGCAAAATTCCCGGAACCATGCCGGTGCAGGCCGACATGGCGCGGCGCACGCTGGAATATCTGGATCGCATGGCGGCCATTAAAAGCAACGATCCGAGTCTTCGCCTGGAGATCGCGCAAGGGTACCTGAGGCTGGGGACAGTGCTTGGCCGCAAGCTTGGTTTGGGCGATACGCTCGGCAATACGGCCCAGGCCGTGCAAAGCGGGCGTAAAGCTCTGGCCTTGATCCAGCCCCTGGTCGCTGAGCGTCCCACGGACCTCCCCGCGCGCCGTACTTTGTTTGCGATTGAAGGGCAACTGGGATCCGCGCTCGGCAACTCCAGCCAGTACACGGAAGCACTGAACTGGCTTCAAAAGTCGGCTGAAGGATTCGACGGCATCGCAAAGTCCCATCCCGCCGACTTGACCAGCCTGCAGGATGCCGGCCTGGGCTGGCTGACGTACGGCAAGATGCTGAGCGACAAAGGCGGCTATGTGGCCTTCAACGCGGTGGTTCCGCTCGACTATCTGGGCAAGTCGGTGCAGTACTTGGAAGCAGCGCTGCGCCTGAGTCCTCGAAACGCTGCCGTGTCGAGCACTCTGGCAGAGACCTACGAGGCCATGGGCCGCATCCACTCGCTGCCGAATCCTTCGCAAGGCGATCAGGACTACTCTGCTGCCCTGGCCGTGCTGGCAGCGCTACCGGAAGCGCAGCGCGAGTCGGTGGACACCCAGCAGATCCGAGCCCGATTGCTGGTTTTGCTGGGTTGGAATCAGGGCCAGCTGGGCAAGCTGAAGGAATCGCTCGCTAGCCTGGAAGAGGCGCGCCCGATTCTGGATGCGCAGGTGGCGTCAGATCCGCAAAACGTCGGCGCCGAGTTCCGGCGCGTGGACTTGTATCGATCCATAGGACTGGTGAACGGTTACGCCGGGAATGCAGCGGCGTCTCTCGCAAATCTCCAGAAAGCGCTCTCCATTCTGGACAACATCGTGCAGCGTGATACTGCAAATGGAGTCTATCCCGTGATTCGGGCCGAACTCCAGGGACGCGTGGCCAAACTGTTATTGGCGCGCGGCCGTCAGGAGGAAGCCTTCCGGTATGCGCAGGCCAGCGTTGCATATTTCAAGAAGTTGGGCGAGAGCCCCGACGCAACACCCGGGCAATTGATGGAAGCGGTCCGCAGTGTGGCTGAAAACGCGATCCCGACGCTGCGCGACTACGGAGCGGCGCTTCGGCTGGCTCTGCGCGCCGACGAGCGGGCTACGGGCAAGAATCCGGCCGTGCTCGGGTATCTGGCGGAAGCTTACGCGTTGAACCAGAATTACAAGGATGCCGCTGGTGCGGCGCAGCGCGGTTTAGCTCTTGCGCCCGCGCCGAAACCGGGCGAACCTGCGTCCCAGCTTCGGCAATGGCTGCAACAAGAACTAACCGAATATCAATCCAAAGCCCGCTAGGTTATTGCCGCAGCGCGTACACAAACAGCGAATTGCCCGCCGACACTGCCACATACTGCCGCCCGTTCACCGAGTAAGTCATCGGCCCCGACGCGACGTGCCCGCCGACGGCTGTCTTCCATAGCAGCGACCCGTTGCGCGCGTCCAAGGCGAAGAAATATCCTTCGCGGCCGCCGCTGAACAGCAAATCCGACGCGGTGGTTAGAACGCCTGCGTCCGTCACGTCGTCCATCTTGAATTCCCACTTCTTTTCGCCGGTCTTGGGATCCATGGCGCGGATCGCGCCGTACTGCTCGCCTTCCTTGCGATAGTTGAACGGCCCGGACGTAGTGGGCGCGGTCAGATTCCGGGGCCCTCCACCGCCGTAGGTTTGGCCCTTGGTGTAATCCTGGTCCTGTTTCACGAAGAACGAGGAGTAATCGTCCCAGGTCGGAATGTAGAACAGTCCCGTGCGCGGACTGTAGGACGGGTTGTACCAGTTGGTAGCGCCCTGATTGCCCGGAAAAATTACCGTTCCCTCCTTGCTGGACGCAGCGGCCGGCACCTTCATCGGACGGCCGCGCTCGTCGAACCCGTTCATCCAAGTGACCTTGGCGAATGGTTTCCCTAACAAAAACTGGCCGGTAGTGCGATCGATCACATAGAACAAGCCGTTGCGATTAGCCCACATCATGAGCTTGCGCGGTTTGCCTTGCCAATCCGCATCCACCAGCACCGGCACCTGCACGGAATCGTAATCGAATTCATCGTGCGGCGAGAACTGGTAATACCACTTCAGCTTGCCGGTGTCGGCGTCCAGGGCCACCACGCAATCGCTGTACAGGTTGTCGCCCTTGCGCACGTCGCCATTCCAATCGGGCCCAGGGTTGCCGATGCCCCAGTAGGTCAAGTTGAGCTGAGGATCATACGAGCCCGTAACCCAGATGGACGCGCCGCCGTGCTGCCATGAATCGCCATCCCAAGTCTCGTTGCCGGGTTCGCCCTTTCCAGGAATGGTGTAGAAGCGCCAAGCTTCGTCGCCGGTCTTGACGTTGAATGCCGCGATGTAGCCGCGAATCCCGTATTCGCCTCCGGCGACTCCCACGATCACTTTGTCCTTGACGATCAGCGGGGCGTGCGTGATGGCATATCCGGAAGCCGGGTCGCCAACCTGGGTGTTCCACTGCGGCTTGCCCGTCTTGGCATCGAGCGCGATCAGATGCGCGTCGATAGTCCCCATAAACAACGTGTCGCCCAGCACGGCCAGGCCGCGGTTGATGCGCCCGCAACAGGGCCGCGCGTCTTTGTCCGGCGCGTAGGAATACATCCAGAAAATCCGGCCCGTGACGGCGTCCAGAGCCACTACATCGTTGGGCGCTTGCACCGTGTACATCACACCATCCACCACCAGCGGCGTGGCCTCGAACTTCTCGAGCGAGTGCGCCTGGAACATCCATTGCAGGTCCAGATTCTTCACGTTGGCCGGTGTGATCTGCGTGAGGCCGCTGTAGCGCTGGCTGTTGAGGCTTCCGGAATAAGTGAGCCAATTTTGCGGCTCCTTGGCCGCGCCCAGAAGACGATCGAAAGTGATCTGCGCTGGCAGAATTCCGGCGGTCAAAGCCGCGAGCAGTGCGATGCGATGCATAAGATGTCCTTTCAACGAGCGCCTTTCAACGTGACCATGTACGCGATCAGGTCGGCCATCTCATGCGAGCTCAGTCTGCCCTGATAAGACGGCATGGGCGAATCCACCACCTTAAATTCGCGCAAATCCGACTTCTGAAAAGAAAGCAGGCGGCCGCGCGCGTCGATGAGTTGCAGGCTGAAGGTGTCCTGGTTGAGGATCCTTCCATTCACTGAGTTGCCGTCGCGCGTTACGGCGCGGAAGAGGCGGTTCTGCGGGAGCAGCGTGCCCTTCGGATCCATTAGCGTTTTCTCCATTTCGGCGATGCGGCGTACCGAGCCGATGTCGCTCAAATCCGGGCCCACCCAAGAGCCAGCCTCCTTTACACGATGGCAAGTGAGGCATCCGCCCTTGCCGTCGAATAGGGCCTTACCGCGCGAGGCATCACCGCCCGGCGGCAGATCGCTGGCGGGTTCGGCGGCCAGTGACCTGAGATAAGCGACGATGTACAGCACTTGTTGCTGCGGCATGTTGGTCTGCGCCGGCATGCCGGTGCCGGGAATCCCCTTGCGGATAATTTCGATGATGTCGGCGTCGGTGGTGGCGTGCTTGAACTTGCCGGAGCCGAGCTTGATGCCTGGGACCTGGTCGCCATCCGGTCCGTGGCAGTAGACGCAATTGTTGAGGTATATCCGCGCGCCGATTTGGGCGTCGAACGGATTGAATTCGTGCTGCGCCAGCAACGTGCCGGCCGTGGCGAAGAAAGCGCAGATTTTGAAGCTCCAGTTACGCATGGCGTTCCTTATTCGTGAAACGCCGCCATCATATCAAATGGCGCGGGGTGGCGTGAGGCCGAGAGTGGCGGTTACGCCGAGGCTGATTTGACGATTCGCGATTCTGCGATTTCGACGCTGTCAAAAGTGGGGATGAGGCCATCCACGTGCCCGACGGTGAAGAGCGTCTTGATCCGGTCACTCACGCACGCGACGCCGAAGCCGCGGCCATGCCGCTGGCAGGAAGCCAGTACGCCCAAAACGGCGCCTAGTCCGGCCGAGTCCATATAGGGCACGTTCGACAAATCGAGCACGAGGGCGGGTGCGGTTTCCTTTCGCGCCAGATCTTGAAATTCGAACAAAGTGTTCAAGGTCAGCGGGCCGTTCAGCCGGAGGATCCCGGCCCCCGAGGCGCCCTTCTCGACATTAATCTTCAGTTCGTCCATGTTCGGCACTCCTGTGTTGCATCGGGCAAATCCCGAGCTTACTTCAGGTTCATTACAGTATCATGAACGTGGGTTCGAACATCAGCACTCCCGGCCAAAGCGCGCAACGAATCGGCGTTCGCATCGACCAGCGCGATGAGAACGCACGGATCGCATACGTCACCATCGACAATCCTCGCAAGCTGAACACACTGAATCGCTCGCTGATGCAGGAATTCGTCAGCGCCATCGTAGCACTGGGCGACGATGAAATGCTGCGCGCCGTGGTGATCACCGGCGCCGGCGAGAAGGCCTTCATCGGCGGCGCCGATATCGACGAGATGTCGCGGCTCGAAGACAGGACCGCTGAGGCGTTCATCACCCTTCTGCACCGCTGTTGCGATGCTGTGCGGGAGCTGCCGGTTCCAGCCATCGCCCGCATCCAAGGTTACGCGCTCGGCGGGGGACTCGAGCTGGCCGCGGCGTGCGACCTTCGGATCGCGTCCGACACGGCGGTCTTCGGAATGCCGGAAGTGAAGCTCGGAATCCCGTCCGTGATCGAAGCAGCGCTGCTGCCAATGCTGGTCGGCTGGGGCCGCGCGCGCGAGATCCTACTGCTGGGCGAGAATTTTCCCGCCGCCGATGCCGAGAAGTGGGGGCTGGTCCAGAA
This sequence comes from Terriglobia bacterium, assembly GCA_963768095.1. Lineage (GTDB taxonomy): Bacteria > Acidobacteriota > Terriglobia > Bryobacterales > Bryobacteraceae > Palsa-89. The sequence continues at coordinate 23,302 of CAVYGT010000003.1, forward strand.
AGTTGTCCCGCTCGCCGATCTTGACGCCGCGGTCGAGCGCTGCACCTCGTCGATCCTCGAAGCCGGCCCGCGCGCCATCCGGTTACAAAAGAAATTAATCCGAGCCTGGGAAGACTTGCCGTTGCGCGACGCGATTCACGCCGGAATCGATTCGTTCGTCGAGGCTTGGAAAACAGAGGAACCGCGCGAACGCATGGCGCAATTCCAATCCAACCGCCGCAAAAGCCGTCCCTGATGCAGCATCCTGGCCCGATTCCCCTTCGGCAGCTTGAAAATCTAAAGCGAAGGCCTTTATAATCAATAAGTAGGAGCGGGCTCTCTCAACTCGGCGGACCAATAGGTTCACCATGACACAACGCGAACAGGAAATCCTGCATTCCATCGTGGAATGTTACATCCACACAGGGGAACCTGTGGCCTCGCGTACAATCGCGCGCCAGCACCGCGATGGACTCAGCGCGGCCACGGTTCGCAATGTCATGGCCGACTTGTGCGATTCAGGCTATCTTTCGCAGCCGCACACTTCCGCCGGACGCGTGCCCACCGAAAAAGCTTTTCGCAGCTACGTGCAGTCGCTCGCGCGCGGCCGCCTGATGATGGCAGAGTTGCAGCGCGTGCGTGGCGAGTTAAGCCAGATGGACACTATGGAGGCGCGCGTCGAATGCTCTTCGCGCCTGCTGACGGAGATGACGCGCAGCATCGGCATCACGGCCGCCATTCCAGCCTCCAGCCAAACGCTGGATCAGATCGAACTGATTAGCCTGGCCGATCAGCGCGTGCTGATGATCGTCGTCACACGCGACCGCATGGTGCGCAACCGCGTGGTGACGCTGGATGAATTCGTTTCGCAAGACGACCTGGCTTCCATTCGCAACTACATCAACCGCAATTTCAGCGGCTGGACGCTATCCGATATCCGCTCCGACCTGGAGCGCCGCCTGGAGCGCCAAAACGCCGCTTATGACGCGCTGCTGAAACGCGTAACGTTGCTTTACTCCAAAGGCCTGCTGGATATCGAGCTGACTCCGGAGATCCACATGGAGGGCGCGAGCAATCTGGTCGGCTTGGATTTGCATCTGACGCGCGAAAAGCTGCGCGACCTGTTCCACACGCTGGAAGAGAAAAAGCGGATGTTGCAGCTGCTGGATCGTTTTCTCGAACAGCCGGGCGGAGAGCTGGCCGTCCAGGTGGGGCTGGCGGACGCGCACCCCAGCATGCGCGAGCTGTCGCTGATCGGCGTGTCGATTCCGTTGCATGGCGGCCTGTCAGCCAAAATCGCCGTACTGGGCCCCATGCGAATGAACTACGGAAAAGCCATCTCCGCCGTGTATCACATGGGCCAGGCGTTCCGGAGCTTGCCGGTTTAACGCCGCAGCGCGGTCGAAATCGTGCGCGTACTCTAGAATGTAGGTATATGGATTCGAAAGAGCCGATCGTCGATTCGAGCGAGGACGCGGGTAGTGGATCTCCCGCCGATCCGGCTGGAGCCGATCGGGCGGATTCCCCTTCGGCGGCGCTCGCATCGGTAACCGCCGAGCGCGACCGGCTGCTCGAAGAGAAAAACGATCTGCTGGACCGGCTGCTGCGGCGCCAGGCCGAGTTCGACAATTTCCGGCGGCGCGCCGAGCGAGAGCGGGCCGATGTGCTCGAATACGCGCACACCGAAAGCGTGCGGGCCATCCTGCCGATCCTCGACGATTTCGAGCGGGCCCTCAAAATGGAATCGGCCGACAAAGAATATGCGCGTGGAATGGAACTGATTTATCAGCGCTTTTCCGACGCCCTGAAGAAGCTGGGGCTGGAGCCGATTACTTCGAAGGGCCAGAAGTTCGATCCCAACCTGCATCATGCCGTCGATACGGTCGAGACCAACGACATCCCCGATCACACTATACTTGAGGAATTCCAGCGAGGCTATAATTTCCGCGGACGCCTGTTGCGGCCGGCCATGGTGAAGGTAGCGGTAGAAAAGAAATGAACGCGACCAAGCGCGACTACTATGAAGTCTTGGGTGTGGGCCGCGATACCGACGATGCCGGGTTGAAGAGCGCCTACCGCAAGCTGGCGCTGAAGTATCACCCGGACCGCAATCCCGACAATCACGAGGCCGAGGAGAAATTCAAGGAAGCCGCGGAAGCCTACAGCGTGCTGAGCGATCCTCAGAAGCGCGCCGCCTACGATCGCTACGGCCATCAGGGCCTGCAGGGATTAGGCGCCAACCAGGGATTCGATCCTTCCGCCTTTACCGACTTCAGCGATATCCTGGGCGATCTGTTCGGCTTCGGCGATCTTTTTGGCGGCGGCCGGCGTGGTGGCCGGGCGCGCGCGCAACGCGGCGAAGATCTCCGCTACGATCTGGAAATCACGCTCGAGGACGCTATTCGCGGGCTGAGCGTCGAGATTCAGGTTCCGCGCATGGATGTTTGCTCGCGCTGCCGTGGCACCGGCGCCGAGCAAAACGATGGCTTGGTGAGCTGCCCCATGTGCCACGGGCGCGGCGAGGTCATTTATCAGCAAAGTTTCCTGCAAATTCGCCGCACCTGCGGCCAGTGCGGCGGACGCGGCCAGATCGTGCGGCGGCCTTGCACGCAATGCCGCGGCGAGCGTCAGGTCCGTACCGAAAGAAAACTGAAAGTCACTATTCCCCCCGGTGTGGACACCGGCACGCATCTAAAGCTGGCGCAAGAGGGGCAAACCGGGCACAGCGGCGGCCCCGCGGGCGATCTGTACGTCGTCATCAAGCTCAAGGAGCATCCCATCTTCGAGCGGCATGGCGACGACCTGCACTGTACCGTTCCCATCAACGTGGCGCAGGCCGCGCTCGGCGCCGAGGTTAACTTGCTGACGTTCGATGGCCTGGAAACGGTCAAGATTCCCGAGAGTGCGCAAGCCGGCGCCAGCGTGCGCCTCAAGAATCTGGGCATGCCGCGTTTGCAAGGGGGCGGGCGTGGAGACATGTTTGTGCACGTCGACGTGCGCGTCCCCGGCAAACTGACGCGCGAGCAACGCAAGCTCTTCGAGCAGCTTCGCGAAACTCTTCCGGCGGAAAACGAGCCGCACGAAAAAGGCCTGATCGACAAGGTCAAAGATTATTTTATGTAGCTCGCTCGGCAGGCTGGCTGCTAGGCCGGGTTCATGCGGCCGGTTCGTTCCATCCAATTCCGGAACATCTGCGTGAAGGCCTGGATCTCGGGCGAGGTCCACAGTTCCTCCACAGTGCAGCGCATCTTGCGGCGCCAGTTCGGATATTGCTCGGTGGTTCCCGGCAGGTTCTGCTGCTCGGTCTCTTTGAGCAGGTCTTCCTGATTCAGGACCATCAGCTTGCAGGGCGTGGAAGCGACAAAACCAACAATCGCGTTATGCAGTTCGCCGGTTAATTCCGGAACGTCGCGCGCGTTGCGGGGAAACCAATCCGGAAGCAGATGCAACTCGGTTAGAACATCCAGAATGCGTTGCTTGTCGCGCGCGCGGTCTTCGAACATTTTCCGATAGCTGGATTCCTCGGGCAACAGGCCTGCTTCGCGGCGCGCATCGATGTCCCGGCCCAGCCAGAACCCGGCCAGCGTCGGCAGGTCGTGCGTCGTCACCGACACCAGCGCATCGCGCGGATACTCTACCGGAGTTCGAAAACGTCCGCTCGGGTCCCGCTCGAAGTACAGCAGGCGGTAGCTCAGGATTCCGAAACGATGCAGCGCTTCTCGGATCTCGTCCGGCACGGTACCCAGGTCCTCGCCTACGATCGGGATCTTTTGCCGCACGCTTTCGAGCGCCAGAATGCGAAGCAGATCTTCGGCGCGGTCGCGAACGTAGGTGCCATCGGTGGCATCGTTGGCGTCCGGAATCCAATACAAGCGGAAAAAGCGCATGACGTGATCGATGCGCAGCGCGCCGCCGTGCCGCATGTTCCTGCGGATGGACTCGGCGAAAAGCCGGTAGCCGTCCTGATAATGCCGCTCGGAATTAGGAGGCGGGAAGGCCCAATCCTGGCCTTTGGGCGAGAAGTCGTCCGGCGGCGCGCCCACGCGGCACCCGGAGACGAAGAAATCGCGATGCGCCCACAGGTCAGCGCCGAAGCGGTCGGTGGCCAGCGCCAGGTCGTGGTACAGGCCGATGCGCCGTCCGCGTTGCCGCGCGTGGCGCTGCGCCGAGGCAAGCTGAAGGTCCAGTTGCCATTGCAGATACTTATGAAACAGAACGCTGCGCCAGTGTTTGCGCGCGAACTCCGCCACCGCGGGAGATTCCGGATCCTGATACTGTTCGGGCCAGGCCCGCCAGGTCCACACCTCCGGGCAGTGCGTGTGCATGGATTCGTCCAGCGCGGCATGCACGGCAAAACGATGCAGCAGGTTGCCTTCCTGCTCGATGTATTGGCGAAATTCGTCCGCCCTCGGGCCGTTCTGGCGCCGCTCTTCCAAGAAGGCGTGAAACAGCAGCTTGAGAAAACGGATCTTCAACCGGTACACCCGCTCGTACTCGACGAACGGTGAGGCACGCAGCGCCTGAATCTCGTTGTCGACGGCGGGCGACTGGCGCAGCGCGCGCGCTTTGGCGCACACCCGAAAATCCTGCATCTGTTCCAAATCGAGATATAGCGGGTTCCGGAAGAAAATCGAATTGGGAAGGTAGGGGCTGATGTTGAACGGCTGCCGGTTGGGAATGGCGTGCAGAGGGTTGAGCGCGATGAAGTCCACGCCGGCATGCTCGGCGGCCCAATCGATCAGCGCCTTGAGATCCGTGATATCGCCACACCCCCAGTTCCGTTCGGAACGCAGGCCAAACAAGCAGATGGCCAGCCCCGCGGCGCGTCCGGTTTCAAGCCATTCCGGATGGTAGGCTCTGGCTGGACAAACGATCAGGCGCGCGGATGCGGAGCGCTCGCCCGCAAGCTCTAGAGTGAGTTCGTGATATCCCAACGGGAGCGCGCCGGGCAGCGTGATCGTTTTGCGAACCAAGCGCCGCGCGTCTACTTGTCTTTCCGCGATGACTGCCGCGCCGGCGAGTTGGATCGGCAGCCGCAACGAATTTCCATCCTCGAACCGAATCTCCAAGACCGCCGAAGCGTCCGCGTGTTCCTCCGCCAGCGAAATCGCGACTTCGTGAGGCGGCTGATCTTCCGTTAAAACGACCGTCGCAGGCAGCGGTTTACGCCACCAGCGCGATTCGCGGTCTTCCAGCGCCCGTCCCAGCGACTCTCCCGTCGCGGCGTTCACACCCAGCGACGCCAGAATCGCGGTTTGCGTCTGGCGCGATGCAGCGTGACGCCGCCCCCATACGTCCCAGTATTCGTTCTCGATGCCCAACCGGCCAGCCGCGGCGTCCAGTTCCTGCTGGTCCGGTGGTGCGGCGCCGAGAGAACGAGGTGCTGGCTCGTGCATGTGATAATAGGATCGTGGACGGTGAGACTAAGTTTCAGCCGAGTCTTCCGAGCGAACTCTTCGCACGGATCGACAACGAAGACGTCGCGGTCGGGTCTGAAAGCATTATAACAACCACTCTTGACAAGGCCATTAACTGGGGGCGTAAGAATTCCATCTGGCCGATGTCATTCGGGCTGGCCTGTTGCGCCATCGAGATGATGTCCATGATCGGCTCGCGCTACGACATCTCGCGTTTCGGCGCCGAAGTCATGCGCGGCTCCCCGCGCCAATCCGATCTGATGATCATCGCCGGCCGGGTCTCCAACAAAATGGCTCCAGTGATCCGCCGCTTGTATGAGCAGATGCCGGAACCCAAGTGGGTGATCTCGATGGGCGCCTGCGCCACCTCCACCGGCGTGTTCAGCAACTATGCGCTCATCCCAGTGAACCAGGTAATCCCCGTGGATGTGTACGTGCCCGGCTGCCCGCCGCGGCCGGAGCAGTTGATCTACTCCATCATGCTGCTGCAAAAGAAGATTGAGCAGCACAAGGGCACCATTAAAGACGTCCTGAACCTGGCCTGAACGGCCCCTCGATTGTCATTCAAGCTTGTCGCGGATTGGACGATAAGCTTGTCAAAAGACATCCGGATCGTAGAATCAGGTATCAAGATGGACGTATCTGACGTATCTTCCGTCGGTTTCGCTGGCCATTTGGCCGTGCCATCGGGCGCCTCGGCGGCCCAACAAGCGGCGGAACGCAGGCAACTGTTTCAGGCCGTCAAGACTGTCAACGAGAGCGGGCAGTTGGGCCGGAATCAGCTCGTTTTCATGGTCGATAGCCAGACCCATCGTCCCATTATCCGGGTGGAAGACCGCGAAACTCACGAAGTAGTGCTGCAAATCCCTCCCGAGTATGTTTTGCGGCTGGCCCAAGACACACCCGCCGATTCGGTACAAACAACGCCGCCGCACGCCGATACGTAGTTTAGAATGCGGACCAAAAGCTATCAGAGCTACTACGAAGACGACGTGCTGGGGGCGAGTCCCCTCAAGCTGGTGCAATTGCTTTATCGCGCCGCTCTGGATTCCATCGCTGCCGCGCGCCGTTTTGTGCGCCTGGGCGATATTCGCTCCCGGTCACGGGCCGTTAGCAAAGCCATGACCATTGTGACGGAACTGTCCCTGTCCTTGAATGTCGAGCAGGGAGGCGAATTGAGCCGCAAGCTGGCTCAATTGTATGGCTACGTGGAAAAATTGTTGATTCGAGCCAACTTTGAACAACGCGAGCAGCCGTTGGAGGAAGCCGAGCGATTGCTCTCGACCCTCGCCGAAGCTTGGGCCACTATCATTCCCGAGGAGCGGGCCAGTGTGAGCCACGCGCCCGTTCAGAGCGAGACGTACGAGCCGGTCAGCTGCGCTTACTAACTCAGCCCCGAGGCCGAGCCCGCTAATGCTCCGCGCGTCGGTCACGCGTTTCCACCTGCCAAATCTCACGCTTTCTCAACAATCTGACGGAATCGATCGCGTCCCAGCGCGCGCCGGGGGGCTAGGCTCTAGCCGAAGTCAGTCTCCTTCGAATCCCCATGACAACCTACAAAACCAAACGCTTTGGATGGCGCCGCGATCACCTGGACGCGCGTGATCATGTATTGACTGTCGCTAAGCGAGTCACGCTCCCACCGGCCTGCGATCTCCGAAAATCCGGGCTGCTGCCCCCGGTCTATGATCAACAGGATCTGGGAAGCTGCACCGCCAATGCCGTCGCAGCGGCGGTGGACTTCGAGCGCAAGAAACAGAGCGAGCTATTCCTGACTCCCTCGCGCTTGTTTATCTACTACAACGAACGCGTGATCGAGGGCAATCCCGGCCAGGATGCCGGAGCCGAACTTCGCGACGGAATCAAAACCGTGGCCGCGCAAGGCGTCTGTCCGGAGTCGGAATGGCCGTACGACGAGTCCCAATTCGCTACGAAACCGCCCGACACGTGCTATACCGACGCGGTGAAATTCAAAGCGCTGCAGTATTCGCGGGTCACCCAAACCGCCTACTTCCCTCGTCACTGCCTGGCGATCCTGGGCCGGCCGGTGGTCTTCGGGATCAACGCCTACGACGCTCTGGAATCGGATCAGGTGGCCGCTACCGGAATCGTCCCCGTTCCGGGGCCCGACGACACGCCCATCGGCGGCCACGCCATTTGCCTGGCTGGCTACGACGATTCCAAGCAGCTCTTCACGTTCCGCAATTCCTGGGGCGACGCCTGGGGCGACTCCGGTTACGGCTACCTTCCCTACGCCTACGTTCTCGATCCGAATCTCGCCAGCGACTTCTGGGTCATTTTGTCGGAATCGTAAGATCACGGTATCCCGGCCCCTCACTCCACCACGCTTATGGGAGCCGGAGGCGAGGCAACCCCCGGCAAAACCAGCACCACCGGCACAGCCGCCAAATTCGTGCCCGCCGGCAGGCTAGACGGCAACTGAGCATTGATTTGCATCGCTCCCGCAATCAATTCCGGCGCCGCACCCGCCCACACAACGTTTGCAATTACTCCCGCGAACGTGACTTCCGGTGGGGTCAAGAGCAGGAAGTAAGGCGGAGGCAGAGGAGTAATCTCGCCATCCTGAATCGGACTTGCCAGCGGACCCATGCCAGTGGCATAAATTGAAACGATGCTACCCAGCTTGGCCGGATTGGCGGGTGTGTTGAGCGTCCCATCCTGATTCAAAACAGCCGCTTGTCCGTTGCTCGTGAAGATCCCCGGGTTGTCCGCGCCGGGTGCGTCCAGCGGCGGAGCGCTCTGCTCCAGATATTGCACCTGGGTGGTCGCCCCGTTGACGGCGCCGAACGGTACGACGCCATGGATCTCGCCGGCTTCGACCAGCAGCAAAGGCGCGGCCAACCCGTCGATCAGCACCTGCACCCCCGAAAGGGAGGTCGGGAATCGTCCGGATTCGTCCGGCACTCCAGCCACTGCGTTCGCGGGTCCCAGGTTGGAACCGAAAAGCACGAAGATCTCGCCAGGCGCAACGCCGGCGCCGATCTGACCCGATGCCAGGTTCTCCAGGCAGCCGAAGTTCATCGCGGGAACAGTCCGCAGGTCTAGCGCGGTCACTGTCTGCGTTACCGGCGAGTAAACCGAAAGCTGTCCGGGAGCGCCGATCGCGGCTGGACCGCCTCCTCCCTGCCGGATGTAGGTGGCGGCCGCCAAAGCGCCCGCGGCGTCGGTCTCTAGTACGAACTCCGCGCCCAGCGTCGAACACGGGACAGCCAGCAGCGGCGGCAATGGCGCCGGCGGAAGCGCACCCGTGCCGTGGCCGAGAGCATAGACGTTCCCCGCGCCATCCAGGAGCACCTGATCGAACTGCGTGGCCGCTATATCGGTTTCCGATAGGACGTTCCCGCCGGCCGCAGCCACCCTCAGCAGGAACGATGGTCCCAATGGATAAAGCGGCGGCGATGGTGTCAAGAATGGCATCGTAATCGGCGCCGGACTCACGCCCACCCACGCTTCGCCTGCGCCATTCACCGCGATTGCCGCGCCCGCGCCCGCGTACTTCGAATCCAGGTCCGGTAGAAACGTCGTGTACGCCACTCGCCCATCTGATGTGTCCACTTCCGTCACGTACGGCCCCGCGCTGCCGCCGGACGGTTGGGAGCTCCCGGTGAGGAAAGCATTCCCTTGAGCATCGATGTCGAACGACTGGATGGTCGCTTGGGAGTAAGTGGCATAGACCAGCGAAGCGGCTTGCGCGTCCAACCGGGCCAAGAAGTTTCCGCTCACCGATTTGTTCATGGCGTCGGCAGTGATAGGTAAATCGGTGGACGCGGTGGTGCCCGCCACGTAGGCAGAGCCGCTCGAGTCCACTCCGATCAAGGAAGGAACATCCGAGCCCGAGCCTCCCAGCAGTGTCGAGTAAAGCAACGTTCCATCCGGCGCGAACTTGACCACGAATATGTCACCACCGGGAAGGATCGCTATCGGTCCGAATGGAGTAATCGAATCTAGAACCGCCTTGGGCGTCAAGGGCCCCGCATTCTGCCGCTGCACCACGCCGGCCGTTACCGGGAAGTCCGCCGAATAGGTGAACCCTGTGACGTACGCATTGCCCTGCGCATCGGTGGTGATGGCGATGCCGCCATCTTCGCTGCTCCCACCCAGATAGGTCGCGTACAGAACCTTGCCGCTGGGGTCCTGTTCCATGACGAAGGCATGCGAGCAGTAGACGGCAGTCGCCGTCACGAACGGCGATAGTTGCTGCGTGCCGCAGACAGTGCTGACCTGGGTCTTCTGGAACGCATTGGCGGTAAGGGCCACCGGCAGGCTCTGTCCGGTGGACCAGATGTTACCTGCGCCGTCGATGGCAACGTTGCTCCCGGTCGCCGCCCAGCCGCAGCCGGCGAAAATTGCGCCAACCAAAACGGTAAGGATCTTCATAAGTCCGTTAATCTCCCGCAATAGCGGGGCGGACGCCATGGTCGACGCGGGCGCAACCGGGTCGCGCACCCTGGCCCTCTGACGCACGTGGCGCGCCAGACGTTACAATCGGCAAAGCATCCCTACGACCGCCGGGCCTCTGAAGCCTCGCGGTTGGCGCTCATGTCGCTCAAAGAATACTCGCGCAAACGTTCGTTCGACAAAACGCCTGAACCTGCTCCCGAGCCGCCGCGCGCGCCCGTTTCGGCGGGAAATTTCTTCTGCGTACAACGTCACGACGCGACGCGTCTGCATTACGACTTTCGTCTGGAAATCGACGGCGCGCTCAAATCCTGGGCCGTTCCCAAAGGTCCCAGCCTGGAGCCGCTCGCCAAATCGCTAGCCGTCCATGTCGAGGACCATCCCCTCGACTACGGCAACTTCGAAGGCAACATCCCCAAGGGCGAATACGGCGGCGGCAGCGTCATGCTGTGGGATCGCGGTACGTTCGAGCTGCTCGGCGACAGCGCCGCCCCGGCGCAGATCGAGCGTGGCGATTTGAAATTCCGGCTGCACGGTGAAAAACTGCGCGGCGAATTCGCGTTGGTCCGGATGAAAAACCGCGGCAAGGGCAACGAGTGGCTGCTCATTAAGAAGAAGGACGCGGACGCGAAACCCGGCTGGAACGTGGAAGACTACGCGCGCAGCGTTCTGACGGGGCGCACGCAGCAGGAAATCGCCGAGAATCTTCCCGCCACGGCCGCGCCGCACTCGCCGGCCCGCTCGCTCGCCAAGCTGAAAGGCGTCGTGGAATCGCCCATGCCGCGCAGCATTCAACCCATGCTGGCCGTGCTCGCCGAACATCCGCCTTCCGGCCCCGAATGGCTGTACGAAGTGAAATGGGACGGTGTGCGCGCCCTCTGCTTCATCGATAACAATCAGCTCAGCATTTACTCCCGCAACCAGAAGCGCTGCGATCAGCAATATCCCGAGCTGAGCGTCTTGCCGCGATTTCTCAAAGCCACCAATGCGATTGTGGACGGCGAAATCGCGGTGCTGGACGAAAACGGCCGCGCGCGCTTCAGCCTGATCCAACCGCGCATCGGAGTCGGAGATCCCAACAGCGTCGCGCACCTGGCGCGCTCCACTCCCGTAACGCTGTTTCTGTTCGACCTGCTTTATCTCGACGGCTACGATCTGCGCGGAGTCCCGCTCCAAGAGCGCAAGCGGTTGCTCGCGGAAATCCTCACCCCCACCGACCGCATCCGCTTCTCCGACCATTTCGCGGCCAACGGCGCCGCGATGCTCGAAGCGGCGCGCGCGCACGGCCTGGAAGGCATCCTCGCCAAACGCCGCGACAGTAAATACGAGCCCCGCCGCAGCCGCGACTGGGTCAAGGTCAAGGTGGTCACCACCGGCGATTTCGTCATCGGTGGCTTCACGCACGGCGAGCGCGACTACTTCAGCTCGCTCGTCCTGGGCGTTTACGATCGCGGCAAATTCGTCCATGTTGGCCAGGTCGGAACCGGTTTCAACGAAAAATCGCTGAAGGAAATTTACTCCGCCATTGAGCCGCTCATCACAAAGAAGAGTCCCTTCGCGGGTCCGGTGAAAGCGCTGCGCGACGTCACTTGGGTCAAGCCGCAGCTTGTGGCCGAGATCAAGTATCTGGAGGTCACTCCGGATGGGTTGCTGCGCGCGCCGGTGTTCATGAACCTGCGGCTGGATAAAGATCCAACCGAATGCGTGCGGGAAGCAGCCATCGAAGCCCAGCCTGAAGCCACCGCGCCGCTGGTGCAACGCGAGCCGATTGTCCCCGCCAACGCAGGCGCCGAGCTGACCGCCACCGTGGATTCCCATCGCCTGAAGTTCACCAACCTGGGCAAGGTCTTTTATCCCGGCGAAGGGATCGCCAAGCGCGATGTCATCAATTACTACAACTCCGTCGCGAACCTGATCCTTCCGCATCTGCGCGACCGCCCGCTCTCGCTCAAGCGCTATCCCAACGGAATCGATCACGAGTTTTTTTTCCAAAAAGACGCCGAAGACAAGGTGCCCGATTGGGTGCGGTTGGAGCCGATCTTTTCCGAACACAATCAAGACAAAATTCACTACATCATTTGCAACGACCGCGCCACTCTTCTGTATCTCGCAAATCTCGCGTGCATCGATCAGAACCCCTGGATGAGCCGCATCGGCTCGCTCGAAAATCCCGACTTCGCGCTGATCGATCTGGACCCCACCGAGGGCTGTCCCTACGAGCGCATCGTCGAGGCCGCGCAGCTGGTCAAGAAAACGCTCGACGCACTCGGCCTGGCCGGCTATCCCAAAACCACGGGCGGCGACGGGATGCATGTCTATATCCCGCTCGAGCCTGTCTATACTTACGACCAGGTCCGCACCTTCGCCGAATTGTTATCCATCCTGGTGATTCGCGGCCACGAGGATCTGTTCACGACACCGCGCACCGTTTCCCAGAGAAAAAAGGGCCGGGTCTATTTCGATTACCTGCAGATTTCCAGCAGCAAAACCATCGCCGCACCGTACGTTTTGCGCGCCTATCCTGGCGGTCCCGTCTCCACGCCGCTGGATTGGTCCGAAGTGAAGAAAGGTCTGGAGCCTTCGCAGTTCAACATCCACAACGCTATCGACCGCTTCGAACGCGTCGGCGATTTGTTCGCGCCCGTGCTCACCAACCTGCAAAAGTTGGAGCCGGCGCTAGAAAAAGTAAGTCAGTTGGTGTGAGCTTCGGCGGCTTGAACAACTTTGGCGGGCGCGGAACGGCCGAACCGGCGCACCAGCGCTACGCCGGCGAAAATGACGATCATCGCGATAATCTCGCGCGGGCCGATCGCTTCCCGGTAGAACAGCCAGCCCAGCCACAGAGCCACGATGGGATTGACGTAGGTGTAGATGCTGACGATCGACACCGGAAGCTTGCTCAAAGCATAAATATACGCGCTGTAGCCGACGATGCCGCCGATCACGGCCAGATACAGTATGGCGCTCGCCCCACGCCAGCTCCACGCCAGAGGATGCGGCCTCAGCTCCACGATGGCCGGCCCGAGAAAAAACAGACCCGTCGCCAATTGTTGCAACGCCGCGCTGACCACCGGATGCGCCCTGGTGGTTTGGCGCCGGTGCAAGATCGAGCCCAGCGACCATCCACAACAGCCGATCTGCAATACGACAAAACTTCTGAGCACCGGCCCTCCCAGGCCTTGTTGAATCGCGCTCGGGCCCACCAAGAGCGCTGTTCCCACAACGCCGACCAGCATCCCGAAGATAGTTGGCGCATGCAGGCGATCTCCTCCGGGGATCAAAGCTTCCACGCTGACCATCCAGAACGGCTGCATCGATACAATGAGCGCCGCCAGCCCGCTCGGGATCCATTGTTCCGCGAACGCGAGCGACCCGGTTCCAATTCCGATGGTGATCACGCCGAATAGCGAGGTATAGAGCAGCTCGCGTCCGGAAGGAACATGCGCTTTCGAAACAAAGGCAACCACCAACATCGCCGCGCCGGAAATCAAGTAACGCAGACACATCAATTGCAGCGGATGCACCCACTCCAACGCGATCCGAATTCCGAGGTACGTCGTGCCCCAGAAAAAACAGACGGCAGCTAGAGCCACATAGGCGCGAAAGTGGGGTGGGCGTTGCAGGAATCCAGGGTAACATTGAGAGTTGATCATCACCCTCACAATCAACCCTTCAGTCGACCGCACCGTGATGGTGGACCGGCTGGTGTTCGAAGACCGCGCCTACATTCTCTCGCGCAGCGATTCGGCCGGCGGGCGCGGCATCAATGCCTCGCGCGTGCTGCATTCGTTCGGCGCAAAAACGCTGGCCATCGTCACCTCCGGCGGCGCCAATGGCGACAAGTTCACCAAGCTGCTCGCCAAGTCGGGTTTCCCGGTCAAGGTGGTCCCGATCCAGAATGAGATTCGAGTCAATTTCACCATCGTCGACCGGCAGGGTCTGGCGATCAAGCTGAACGAGGTCGGCCCGCCGGTTTCATCCGACGAGCTGGCGCGCCTGGAACACGTGGTCGAGCGCCGGTTGGAGCCTGCCTCCTGGTTGATGTTGTGCGGCAGCATTCCTCCCAGCGTGCCGGCCGAATTTTATACCAAGCTGATCCGCATGGCGCGCGACCGCAAAGTGAAAACGCTGCTGGATACCGACGGCGACGCGTTGCTGCACGGCGTCGAAGCGGGACCCACGGTGGTCACTCCCAACCAGCCCGAGGCCGAGCGCCTGCTCAACCGGGCGCTGATTACACGCGCGCATTTCATCGAAGCCGCCACGCGCATCAAAGCCATGGGCGCCGAGACGGTCTTGCTGTCGCTCGGAAGCCGCGGCGTGGTCGCGGTAAATGAGAATCAGCTGCTCGAAGCCATCCCGCCGCGCGTCGATGCGGTGTCGCCGATCGGCGCAGGCGACGCTCTGGCCGCGGCCTACGTGTGGGCCGCTACCAAGAAAAAAGATTTCCCCGATTGCGTGCGCTGGGCCGTGGCCGCCGGAACCGCGTCCGCGAAATTGCCCGGAGTCCAGTTTGCGGACCTGGATCACACTAAGGAGATTTATAAGTCGGTCGAGGTTCGAAAGATTCAGTAACCTGCTTGCGCCTCTCCAATACAGCCGACCGCAGCATGGTGAGGCTGGCATAAGTTACCGCGACCACAACCAGCCAGCGGACCCAATACAGCGGCAGCGCTTTGACAATCAGGGCGGCAATCAACACGCCAGGCAGGCCGCCCACCGCGAGGCCGAGCGCTGGTCTGGGGCTGTAGCTGTCCAGGCGGATGAAGCGCACGCTGGCCGCAGGCATCAAGAACGCGCAGGATCCCATCATGATCGGATACGCTGCCTTGGGATCCATGCCGAGCAGGCTGACCAGGATCATGCAGGGAGCGAATAGGCCGATGCCGAGCGTCATGAGAGCGCCCAGCACAAAGTCGCCCGCGATGCCGGCCCACAGTTTCCATCCGCGCAGCACCAGCGCCGTGCCGGCGGGGACCAGCGAGATATTGAGATTCGTGACCAGGAAGAAAAACGCCGCGGTGAGCAGCGCGATGCCCATTCCGATTTGCACTTTGCGCCGAGGCCAGCGCGCCACGATGCCGGCGCCGAACCAAGCGCCGCAAACCGAGGCGGCCATCATCGATACGAGAGTCAACACATCCACCTGCACGAAAGCGATAAACAAAAATGCTTCCAGCAAGGTGGGCGGGCTGTGGCCGACGTTCAGCGTGCCGGGGATGACCTCATCGGGCACCATGCGCCGGAATTTGAAGATGGCGGTAGTGGGCGCAAACGAACCGATGCCGAGCGTGTCGAAGAAATTTGTGCCGAACCCGAGCAGCAGCTCGAACAGCGTCGGCATCCCCGGCGCGCGGCCTTTGCCTTGAAACCAGATCCAGATGAACCCGGCGGAGAAGACGCCGAGAGCAACGAAGATCCAATCGCGCGCGCTCAAGCAACAACGATAACACGGGCCTGCAACGCAGGCGCATCGCGCGGCGTCCTATCTTAGGGTTGGGGATGCCGGCGATCAGCAAGAAATGCGGCCTGACAATGCTCCTGCTGCTGGCAATGGCGCTGTGCAATTCCTGTGAGGCGGTCGCTGTGGCGATCTCGGCTAATATTCAGGCCAAGCACCTGCCCTTCGGCACCATCCTCGATCCGATCTTCGCTTCTCCGGCCAGTGAAACCATAGTCGGATACACGCGTTGCGGAGACTCCGCCATCTGGACCGGCCACTACCTGGCGGCCGAATCGTTTCGCTACCAGGTCACCTCCGATCCTGCCGCGCTCGCGAACGTCCGGACCGTGCTGGCCGGCCTCAAATCGCTTGTGGACGTGACCGGCACCGATCTTCTTGCCCGCTGCCTGGTTCCGATGAGTTCACCGTTCGCGGCCGGCATCACGCACGAAGAGTCGGCCAACGGGATTCACACCAGCGGCCAGAATTTCTGGATCGGAAACACCTCGCGTGATGAATACTCGGGCGCCTTCTTCGGGCTCAGCGCCGCCTATGATTTCGTGAATCAGCCGGATGTTCGCGCGAGCATTCAGTCGCTGGCCATCCGCATGCTCAATTTCTTGCTGGCGCACGCCTGGACGGTCGTCATGCCGGACGGAACCGCCAGCACCACGTTCGTCATCCGGCCGGACGAGCAATTAGCAATGCTTCAAATCGGCAAGCAGGTGAATCCGTCGGTATACGCGAATCTCTATAACACCGCCTCCAGCGGTGCCGGCTTGGCCGCGCTGCCCGTCGCGGTGGATGCGGCGGACGTCCGCGATTCGTACTTCAAGTTCAATCTTGACGCGATCAACTTCTTCAACCTGATCCGGCTCGAAACCGATTCCTCCCTTCGTGCCCAGTATTTGGCGGCCTATGCCATCTACCGCAACGTCACTAAAGATCACATGAACCCGCATTTCGATATGATCGATCGAGCCATCAACGGCCCGGATGCAACGCGAGACGCGCAAACGGCCACCTATCTCGAACAATTTCTGCACCGGCCGCCGCGCGACGTGTACGTGAATCTGGAAGGCCAATTTCCTTCCTGCGTCAGCGCGGACCAATCCTGCAACCCGATTCCGATCCCGCTGCGCGTCACCACCGATTTTCTGTGGCAGCGCAGTCCTTTTCAACTCGTCGGAGGCGGCCAGGGGACCATTGAAGAAGCGGGCATCGATTACATCCTGCCGTATTGGATGGCGCGCTACTACGGTGTCATCCACGAGTCCAACAGCCTGCGTTCGCTCCATCTGCGCTGAACTCGCCGCGTTGCCGCACGTGGTGTGTCACTATAGTTGTGTCATGACGCCACAAGCCCCGAAATTTCAGTTGGTGAACACCGCGGACTATCGCGAGAGCTACGCCAACAGCGTCCAGATCCGGGTCAACCTCTGGGATTTCTTTCTGATGTTTGGAACTGTTAATCAAGCCGCGCCGGATAGCGTCATGATCCACAACTTCCAGGGCGTTTACCTGAGCCCGCAGCAAGCCAAGGCGTTGTTGAACGTTTTGAATCAAAATATTTCGCAGTACGAGGCCACGTTCGGAGAAATCAAATTGGAGCCTCACAGCCAAATCAGCGCAATTCAGTGACACGCGGCGCGTCATGGTTCGCCCTGATCGCGCTGGTTGTTCTTCTCTCTCACGCTGCCTATTTGAACCTCCCTTATTTTTGGGATGAGATGGGTCAATTCGTCCCGGCGGCGCTGGACATCTACCGCAGCGGCGCATGGGTGCCGCACTCGACCGTGCCGAACGCGCATCCGCCGGGCGTGATGGCATACCTGGCCGCAGTGTGGAAGATTTTCGGATATTCCATTCCAGCCACTCGCGTAGCGATGTTGGTGCTCGCTAGCCTGGCCGTCCTGGTTACGTTGCAGCTGAGCGAGCGGCTGGGACTGACACCAGCCTGGGCCTTTGCGCCGGCGATTTTGCTACTGCTGGACCCGCTGTTCTACATGCAGGCCATGCTGGCACAGCTCGACATGCCCGCGATGCTGTTCACGCTGCTGGCGCTGCTGCTGTTCTTGGAAGGCCGGCACAAGTCCGCGGCCCTAGCCTCGGTCGCGCTGGTTCTCACGAAGGAGACCGGCGCGCTTCTGCCGCTCCTGCTCGGCGCGGCGCTTTGGCTCAACCGTTCAACGCGCAAGCAAGCCTGGCTCTACACCGTGCCATTCTTCACGCTGGCGGTCTGGTTCTTCGTGCTGTGGCGATCGACGGGTCACTTGTTCGGTGACGCCGGCTTCACGCACTACAATATTGCCTACGCGCTCAACCCGGTCCGCGCCGCGGTCTCGCTGGTGCGCCGCGTCTACTATTTGTTCATCGCCGATTTTCGCTGGGTCGGCGCGTTCGCGATTGTATATGCCTGGCGCCGCGCGTCAGTCTATTCGACCCGCGCCTGGAAGATCACCTGGCTGTTCATCGCGGCGCACACCCTGATGGTGAGCCTGCTGGGCGGAGCGGAGTTGGAGCGCTATCTGCTTCCGGTGATTCCACTGATTTATATTGCGATGGCCGTCGCCTGGTCGACAGTGTCTGCGTTGGTCCGCAACGTCAGTTTCGTTGCGGTTTCGGCCGGCCTTCTGCTCGGTCTGTTCCTGAATCCGCCGTTCCCATTTCCTTACGAGAACAATCTCGCGATGGCGGACTTCGTCAATCTGCATCGCGACGCCGCGCGCTACCTGGAACACGCCCATCCGGACCGAACGATTTACACAGCGTGGCCGTTGACGCAGGCTTTGCGCGATCCCGCGTTCGGCTATGTCAGCCGCGGACTAGCAGTGTCCGAAACTTCCGACCTGCGCCGCTCCACGCTCGAAGCCATCAATCCGCGAGGCGTCGACGTTCTGGTTGTTTATTCCCGCACCTGGGAGCCCGACTGGGGAGTTTTGCGGTGGCCGCTAGTACAGCAATTTCTCGCGCGTTACTACGAATACGGACCACAGATGAATGCCTACGAAATCCGCCAACACTTCGGCCTAAACGCGGTGCAGCGCTGGACTCGCGGAGGACAGTGGATCGAGATCTATACCCGGGCGAAGCGCACGAGCCTCGCTGCGCCGGAGGCGCGATGCCGCCCTGCCAAGGGCTAAAACGTAAACCGGATCTGCATTTCCAACCGGCGATTGTTGGCGTTTTCGTAAAAACCTTCGCCATTGGGTCCGCCCGCAATCTGCGTGGCGAGGCCGAACAGCGGCGAGGTGATGTCGCCGATGATCGGCCCTGGATTGGTGTGATTCAGGAGATTGCGCGCCGACATCCCAATGCTCAAGTTGTAGCGGTGGTTGGTGGAAGGACTTCCGATGAGACTCCCCAGCCCGCGGCCAGAGGCAGCCGCCGCGTTGGCTACTCCGCCGCTGGGCGTGGGACCCTGCGGCTTGGCGGCGCTTTCGCGTGTCGCGCCGAATCCGATGGTCTTCGCCACGCGCAGATTCAGGCTGATCTGTCCAGGGCTGCGACCCGCGTTGCGTCCCAGCAGAGCTTCTCCGGGTGACGGATTCGGATCCAGCAGCCTATACGGTGTCGCGATCAAACCTGACTTATTGGAATCGGTCGCGATTCCTGGGCGTCCATTGAACAGCGTGGTGCCGTAGAGATCGCTTCCCGCAGTGATGTTGAACGGGGCGCCCGTTTGGGCGATTACAAAAGGACTGACGCGGATGTTCCATCGGAAATTGATGGAGCCGCCCGCGGTGACGCGATTCCGCACGTCGGTAATCGCCGGGCCGTATTCGCCCGAAAAATTATAAGGATTGGCCGGAAATGTACTGATGCCATCAGTATCGCTCAGGGCGCGATTCAATACGTAGAAGCCGAACATCGAGAAGCCCGCGTTGACCCTGCTGTTGACATTAACGATCAATTGATTCTGGTTGTAGATTCCGGACGATTCCATTAGGAAGATCGGATTGGTCGTTCTGTAGGGATACGCGCCACTGCCGGGGAATGGCGCGTTGATGTCGTTCGAGCGCAGCAGGTGCGCGCCGTGCGAGTTGGCGTAGGTGACGGCCAGCGTCGTGTTGGCCGGCAGTTGCCGCTCGAGCGTCAAGCCCGACTGCATGGTGTAGGGCGCGCGCAAGTTGGAATCGACCTCCTGAATCACTTGCGTGGACTGAAAACCAGCCAGTGATGTAAGCGGCGGCACGATCGGGAAAAACTCGGGATTGTTCACGACATATTGTTGCTGGACGATTCCGTTGTAGCGTTGGGCGGCCAGCGTGTTGGTCAGCGCGAAACGATCGTAAAAAATTCCGAAGCCGGCGCGCAGCACGGTCTTGGCGCGTGCATTTTGCGCGCCGCCTCCGGGAGCCCAGGCCACCGCGATGCGCGGAGCAAAATCGCGCCAGTCGTGAATGTTGGTCTGCATTTCGTACCGCAACCCGAGGCTCAGCGTGAGGTTCGGGCGCACGCGCCAATCGTCGGTCACGAACGCGCCGAGATCGAACTGGCTCACCGAAAGCGTGGGCAGCCCCGAGTTGATGCTGAACTGCGTCGCGCCGCCGCCCAGCGAGCGGATCTGCGCCGGCAAATAGCCGAGGGACTGAAATAGCAGCGTGCGCCGATAGCGTTCGATGGAGCTGATAGGCGCAAGCTCCGGCTGGCCCGGCGCGCTGAAGACCGGCTGATTGTTCGCGTCCAGCACCGGCTCCAGCTCACCGCCGCCGAATGTGAAAATGCCGTTGAAATTCAGCGGCTGGATATTGTCGTCGATCTGCTCGCGCAGGCGCACGCCGAGCCGCACCGAATGCGCGCCATGGGTGATGTACGTATTGTTCTGCGCTTCGTAGTACGACAGCGTATCGAACGACTGCCCGAGCGACGAACCGCCGCCATTGAACGCGCCGAGCACTTGAGTCTCCGGGCTCGCGCTGTTGGCGATCGATTGCTGGGCGTTGCGCTGATACTGGAAACGCGTCTCGTTGATGGTTGAGCCCAGGACCGCCGTCTCCGTGGCTTGCACCAGTTGATTGGTGTACTGCATGCGATAACCACGCGAGGTGAGATCCAGGTTGCCCACGCCGTCGTCCGGAATGGTGGCATGCGTGAAGCTGTAGCGCACCGTGGCGGTGACGTTATTGCTGAGTTGATAATCGACACGCGGATTCAGGCGCACAAAATGCTGCGGGGTTGAGATGAAACCCGCCAAGGGCTGCACCCCGAAGGTCTTCGGATCGACCGCGAAGGCGTTGAAGATGAATCCGTTGTCCACCGTGTTGCGCTGCGCGTCCAGAAAGAAGGAGGCGCGCTTCCCCAGCGGCCCGCCCGCGTTGCCTTCGAATTCGTTCAGCAGGAACGGCGCTTTTTCCGGCGCGTAGGGATTGCGAGTGTTCCAGAACTCGGTTCCGAGATTGTAGTCGACGGTTCCGCGATAGCGATCCGAGCCCGGCTTAGTGAACACCTCGACGCGCCCGTAGCCCAACTTGTCGTATTCGGAAGAGAACGGGTTCTGATTGATCCGTACCTCGCGAATCGATTCCTTGGGAGGCAGCTCCGCGCCGCTGAATCCGTCGACGAAGATGGCGCCGCCGCTCGGTCCGGCGGAAGGTCCGGCCAGCGCCTGCAAGTCCGCTTGCAGATCGTCGGGGTCATCGGAGAGCGCTTGCAGATCGTCGCCACGCAGCACCACCGCGCTGGCGTTGTTGGATGCATCGGTGCTGACGGAAGGCCCGGCGTTTTCCTGGACCGTTACCTGCTGCTGGACGGTAGAAACTGTCAGGATGAGATTCTGCGTCTGGACGCCTGGCCGCAGCGTGATGGCTGCGGGCCGCGGTTGCGAGAGGTCGGGCGCCTTGGCGCTCACACTGTAGGCGCCGGTTGCAAGGTCCGAGAAGGAATAGGCGCCGTTTTTGTCGGCGGTTGTTGTTTTCGAGGATCCGTCAGCGGCAGTGACGGTCACAGCTGCGCCCGGCACGACGGCGCCGCTCGGGTCGGTCACCAGCCCACGCAGCACAACCGTCTGCGCGAATAGCGGCGCCACCACACACACGGCCAGCAGCAGGTTGCGGAAGGGGGCGATCAATTGACGAGCCTTATGAATCGATGATAGGGCTCGATCCTTAAAATTGGCTTAAATCGAAATTCTCGATCAGAACATCGGCAACCGGGGCAGCCGGGCCATGGCGAGCCGCTCTTCACGGTCCGGGTCGTTCACCAGCTTCCATTCGTTGTCGATGTGCATGGTAGGCCGATCGGTCGCGTTGTAAGCCGCCCATTTCGGAATGCCCGAGTGATTGGGATTGCCGCCGCGCGCGAATGCAACCCAAGCGCCGCTGGTTTTGTCAGCGAGCGGCTGAAGCTCGGGGCCGGTGCCGACCATCTCTGGAAGCTGCCAGTGATTCTGCATGGCGAATGGAATCTCGATGCAGTGCGGCGCCAGGCGTCGTCCGCCCTCCACCGGCGTACGCCAGCGGATTTGATACAAGAAGGCCGGCGCTTTGCCCAGAGCCGCTTTGCGCTCGGCTTGCAGATGCGCGTTGGTGGGAAACGCGGAAATGGTGAAGTACAGTTCGCTGGGCGTCGCGTTCGGACGGCTCTTGCGGAACAGATCGTAGAGGCGGTCGCCCTCGTCGTGCAGCCGCTCACGCAGACGGGCGCGCGCGGCGAATTCATCCAGCGATAAGAGGTCGGGAGGCGCAAAGTACGAGCCTTCTGTTTCCGCGGTGCCGATGATCATGGGCACTTCGGCCGAAACCTCAGGCGCGGTGGGATCGAAGGGGTCGCGCGGCAGAGAATGTCCGTCGACGACTGGAGCCAGACGCAGTCCAGCGCCGTTGCCCATCGCGGCCAGCAGTTTGGGAACCGGCAGCTCTTGCAGTTCTCTGCCCTGATTCGGCCTCAGCCCGAGTTTGGCCATGAACATTTCGGTGCTCTTTTGCGCTTCGTCCCTAGTGCCCTGCTTCAGTGTGGAACCGCTTTCGACGATGGCTTTGTGGAACAGACCTTTTGCGGCGGGCATCGCGAGCAGCGTGCTGACTTTGCCGCCGCCGCCCGACTGGCCGAAGATTGTAACGTTTCCCGGATCGCCTCCAAAGCGCGCGATGTTGTCGCGGACCCATTCGAGCGAGGCGACGATGTCGAGCAGGCCAACATTGCCGGAGTCCGCAAACTCCGGGCCCGCGCCGCCAAGATACAGGTGACCGAAAATATTGAGCCGGTGATTGATGCAAACCACGGTGACGTCGCCGGATCGCGCCAGGTTCGCGCCGTCGTAACCGAGCGACGAACCGGAACCGTAGGTGTA
The DNA here is from genome assembly GCA_963768095.1 of Terriglobia bacterium. Lineage (GTDB taxonomy): Bacteria > Acidobacteriota > Terriglobia > Bryobacterales > Bryobacteraceae > Palsa-89. The sequence continues at coordinate 45,851 of CAVYGT010000003.1, forward strand.
GCCGCCGCCATGAATCCAAAGCATGACGGGACGTTTCCGGTTGTCGTTGACGCCGGTCGTGAATACGTTGAGCACCAGGCAATCCTCGCCTTGCAGTGCGTTCCCACGCAGGCCCCAGCCGATCGCGCCGGGCGGTGGCGAATTCTGCGGCGACGAATGGCCGTTCTGAAACGCATCGCGCACGCCGGTCCAGGCTTCGGGTTTGCGAGGCGGCATAAAGCGATTCGCGCCCGTGGTGGAAGCGCCGTAGGGAATGCCGCGATAGACATGCACGCCGTTGTTGACGACGCCGCGCAGCTTGCCGCAGGAAGTGTCCACGACAGACGAGATGGACTTGGATTCGATGGTGGCGGCAACACCCGGCAGCGCGGCCGCGGCGGCGCCGATGAACGAGGACTTGAGCAGCGTGCGGCGGCTCAAATCGAGATGTGTCTGACCCATGAATGCGACTCCTTTCGCGGGAATATCCGGATGCCCGCTTCCCGAAGTATGAGCCAATCAGCGGACGCCCGCAAGCGTGCCGCAGCCGGCTATTGCCCTTGGAAAACGGCGGGTCTCTTAGCCAGGAAAGCTCCGATGCCCTCCTTGAAGTCAGCCGTGCGGCCGCACTCGGCCAGGAGCTGGCGTTCCTGCTCCATTTGCGTCTCGAGACTGTTTTCGAATGAGGTTGCAAACAGTCTTTTCGCACGCCCCAGCGCTTGGGTGGGGCCGCGCGAGAGCATCGCAACGTACTCGCGCGCCGAGGCGTGCAGGTCAGCCGCTGGGAAAATTTTCGTAACGATGCCCAGCTCGCGCGCTTCCTCGGCCGTGAGCGATCTATTGGTGCAAGTCAGCTCGAAGGCCAGCTTGGGGCCAATCAGCCGCGGCAGATGGTGGGTGAGGCTGCCGTCAGGCGATAATCCGATAGCGCTGTAGGCGACGGTGAACTTAGCGTCGCTTCCGGCCAGCACGATGTCTCCGGCCATCGCCAGGCTGAATCCAGCCCCAGCCGCTGCTCCGTTCACCGCGGTCACCACCGGCTTGGTCATACGCGAAATCGTCGCAATGGCGCCGTGCAGCGCGATCGTCAAGGTTTTTAGAAATCGTCCGGCGTGTCCATCGCTTTCGACATGCGCTTGCATTTGTCGAATATCACCGCCCGCGCAGAAAGCCGGACCATTTGCTGCAATTAGGACCGCACGCACTTCGGGATTCTCGTCGCAGGCGATCAAGGAGCGCAGCAGCCCGTCGGCAAGATCCTGATTCATCGCGTTGTAGGCGCGCGGGCGATTCAACGTGATGACCGCATAACCATCCAAAAGTTCGAGCAGCACGGCGTTTTCTGACTGTGCCTGTTGACTCAAGAACCACCTCCCGTCCAATACCAAAGAGTCGCATAATGAGGAGTCAGGAGTTGTCGATGCTTCGTCAAGTCGCGCCTCTAGTAGGCTTGCTCACTTTCGCGCTTTCCTCCGCTGCTCAAGCGCCGGAGAAGCCTTGGACGGCGCCTCGGAATGCCTTCGGTCAACCGGATCTCGAAGGAACCTGGCTGAATCGTAGCGCGACTCCTTTGGAACGGCCCAAGGAATTAAAAGGCCGGCCTTTTCTGACCGACGACGAGGTGAAGGAGTTCAAGCGCCGCGCCGATCGGCTCTTCAAATACAGTCATAACGATTACGCCGCGGGAGACAATCTGTTTAACGCAGTGCTCGCGAATCCGGAACATTATAAGAGCCCCACCTCGACCGGCACTTCCGAGGACATGGTGCAGTGGGAGTTCGACAATCGCACGTCGCTCATTGTGGATCCGCCGGACGGTAGAATGCCTCCCTATACGCTCGCCGGGCAACGCAGGCAAGCAGCGGCATTAGCGGCAGCGGCCGGGAGAAACTTTGCCGCCGGGCCTGAGGACCTGACTCCCTCGCAGCGCTGCATCACGTTCGGCGTGCCGCGGCTGGGCGGAACATTCAGCTCCGGTCAATATGCGTATTTCCAGATCTTCCAGACGCCGGGCTACGTGACGCTTTTCTTTGAAACCATCCACGATGCCAGGATCATTCCATTGGATGGGCGTCCGCATCTTCCGCCCAATGTGCGCACGTGGAATGGGGATTCCCGCGGGCACTGGGACGGCCAAACTCTGGTGGTGGACACAACCAATTTTTCGCCGCACAGCAACTTCTTTGGATCGGCGGAGAACCTGCACCTGGTGGAGCGCTTCACGCGCGTGTCGGCCGATGAGGTCCGCTACGAAATTACAATCGACGATGCGACCACGTGGACCAAGCCCTGGAGCGCGATGATCCGCTTAAGGCGAACCGAAGAGCCGCTCTATGAATTTGCCTGCCACGAGGGGAACGCCGACACCGAAGCGGGCATGCTCTTGAGCGCGCATGCGGCGGAGAAAGCTGCCGCCGAGGCTGCGGCGCAACAGCACCGATAAGCCCGGCCTGCTTTGGTATATCATCGCCCAAGGCGCTCTGTGGCGCCGGAAAGTCGAGAATCGAGCATGCGTTTCGTAATTTTGACCGCTTCCATTAGCTGGGCCGTCGGGGTCGCCTTCGCGCAATCGTCCATGCCTTCCACCAGGAATGGCGAATGGCCGCAGTACACCGCCGATCTCAAAGGCACCAAATACTCGCCGCTCGATCAGGTCAACGCGTCCAACTTCAGCAAGCTGGAAGTCGCGTGGCGTTACAAGACCGACAACCTCGGCCCGCGCCCGGAATACAAGCTGGAAGGCACGCCGCTGATGATCAAAGGCGTGTTGTACGCGACTGCCGGCACGCGCCGCTCGGTGATCGCTCTGGATGCGAAAACGGGCGAGCTGATTTGGTCCCACAGCATGCGCGAAGGCAACCGCGCCGCCATTGCGCCGCGCCAGCTTTCCGGCCGCGGGCTAGCTTATTGGACTGACGGCAAGGGCGACGATCGCGTGCTGTACGTCACCACCGGCTACCGCCTGGTCGCGCTGAACGCGCACACCGGCCAAATGATCAGTTCCTTCGGGAAGGGCGGCCTGGTGGATCTCAAGGAAGGCGTGGTGTACGGCAGCGGCCAGCAGATCGACCTGGAAACCGGCGAGATCGGGATTCATTCCACGCCCGTCGTCGTCAAAGACACGGTCATCATCGGCTCTTCGATGAAGGAAGGCCAGACTCCCGTCACGCACAACAACACCAAAGGCCTGGTTCGCGCCTTCGACGTTCGCACCGGCAAGTTGATCTGGACCTTCAACACCATCCCCCGCCCCGGCGAGTTCGGCAACGATACGTGGGAAAACGGGTCCTGGGCCGTCAACGGCAACACCGGCGTGTGGACCCAGATCACGGTGGACGAAGATCTGGGCCTGGTCTATTTACCGGTTGAGTCGCCGACCTCGGATTGGTACGGCGGCCACCGGCCGGGCAATGATCTGTACGGCGAGAGCCTGGTCTGCGTCGATCTGAAAACCGGACAACGCAAGTGGTTCTACCAGGTGGTGCACCATCCGATCTGGAACTACGATCTGTCTTCGGCGCCGATTCTGGCGGACATCACCGTCAACGGCAAGCCGATCAAAGCAGTCGCACTCCCGGGTAAGCAGGCTTTCCTGTACGTCTTCGATCGCGTAACCGGAAAGCCCGTGTGGCCGATCGAAGAGCGGCCCGTTCCGCAATCGGATGTTCCGGGCGAAAAGACCTCGCCCACGCAGCCGTTCCCCACCAAGCCGCCGGCTTACGCCCGCAATTTTCTCAAAATTCCTGACGACCTGATCGACTTCACGCCGGAGATGCGCGCGCAGGCTCGCGATCTGGTCTCGCGCTACCGCGTGGAAGGCATGTTCACGCCGCCGGTGGTTGGCGATCCGAATGGAAAGTGGCTCGGGGCCATCAATCTCGGCAACGGAACCGGCGGCACGAATTGGCCGGGCGCCGCCTACGATCCCGAAACGCACACCTTCTACTCGGAAGCCCAACAAGCCGCGATCAGCGTGATCTCGTTGCGGGAACCGCCTCCGGGATTTTCCGACATGCGCTATCTTTCCGGCCGCCAGGATCAACCGTTCCGCGAGGCGTTTGGCCCGGGCTTCGGCACGGCCGCCGATTCGCCGCTCGCTAGCCGGCTGGGAAGGCCTCAGCAGGGCGCCGGGCCCGGACCGGGCAATCTGAACGTGCAAGGCCTCTCGATCATCAAGCCGCCGTACAGCGTCATCACGGCCGTGAACCTGGATCGCGGCGAAATCGCCTGGCAAGTGCCTTACGGCGAGACTCCGGACAACGTACGCAATCATCCTGCGCTGAAAGGAATGAATATCGGGAACACCGGCCAACTCGGCAGCGTGGGCGTTCTGATCACCAAGACGCTGCTAATCGTCGGCGATAGCCAGCTCACCACCACTTCGCAACATCCGCGCGGCGCGATGCTACGCGCTTACGACAAGTCCAACGGGAAGGAAGTCGGCGCGGTCTGGATGCCCGCGCCGCAAAGCGGCTCACCGATGACTTATATGGTGGATGGCAAGCAGTACATCGTGGTCGCGATCAGCGGCGGTGCATACTCGGGAGAATATGTTTCGTTCGCGCTGCCGGAGGCGAATTAGTCGGCTAGAGCGCCATTAGCCGCTTGATCGGCCTGGCCACCAGCGCCAACAGCAAGCCGAACCCGATGGTGGCCGCCGCAACAATCGCAAACAGCGTCGGCGGCGAAAATTTTTCGTACACCGAGCCGAACAAGCCGCCGACGTAATCCCCGATTGAGATCGACACGAACCATACACCCATCATGAAGCCGGCCACTCGCTGGGGCGCGAGTTTGGTCAGAGCGCTGAGCCCCACCGGGCTCAAACACATTTCGCCGCAGACCTGCAAAAAGTAAGCTCCGATCAGCCACCACGGACTGATCAAGACACCGTGGACCCCGCGAGCGGCCCCGATGCCGACTACCACGAATCCCAAACCAACCAGCACGAGCCCAACGGAAAACTTGGCGGGTGTGGATGGATCGTGCTGGCCGAACCGCAACCAGATGAATGCGAACACTGGCGCCAGAAGAATGACAAAGATCGCGGGCACCGATTGGTACCAGCTGGAAGGAAACGAAAGGCCGAAGGCGTGATTGTCGGTGCTGCGGTCGGCCAGCAGAGTCAGCGTGGAGCCGGCCTGCTCGTAAGCCGACCAGAAGAAAACCGATGCTACGAACAAGGCCGCGATCGCGATCAGACGCTTCCGCTCTATCGGCGTCCATTCCTTGCTGGAAAGCAGCCAGCCGAAGATAGCGATTGTAACCGCCAGCAGCGCGACGCCATTGGCGGTGCCGAGTCCGGCTGCGGTGATGTGGATCGCCCCCACCGCCTGGAGCAACACGGGAACGCCAATCAGTGCGACCAGCGCTGCCACGCCAATCCCCACGGTGCGGTGCAGTTTCGCCCGCGCCTCGGAAGTTTCGCAGGGAACCGGATGCAGCCCCGCATCGCCCAAGTAACGGCCGCCCAGCATGTACTGAACCAGGCCCAGCGCCATGCCCGCGCCCGCCAGCATGAACCCCAGGTTCCAGTTGATTCGCTGCCCGACATAGCCGACGATGAGCGGCGAAATGGAAGCTCCCAGGTTGATGCCCATGTAGAAAATGGAGAAGCCCGCGTCGCGGCGCACGTCTCCAGCGGCATAAAGCTGGCCCACGACGGTGCTGACGTTCGGCTTCAGCAGCCCAGTCCCGAGAATCAGCAACAGCAGTCCCAGATAGAAAAATGGCACGCGGGGCACACCCAGGCTGAACTGGCCCAGGACGATCAGGATTCCACCGTAGAGAATGGCCCGGCGTTGTCCGAAGATCTTGTCGGCCACCCAGCCGCCCGGCACGCTGAGAAAATAGACCATCGACGTGTACAGGCCGTAGATGACGCCGGCCGTGGCGACGCTGAAACCGAGGCCGCCGCCCGCGGCAGGCGCGGTCATGAAGAGAATCAGGATGGCGCGCATCCCATAAAAGCTGAATCGCTCCCACATTTCTGTGAAGAACAATGTCGCGAGGCCGCGGGGATGCCCGAAAAATCGCGTGTCCGAGGCAGGTGCGGGCTCGGTGTGAGTGCGCGCGGCCATAGTCACCCGAGTATAGCGGAATGGCGGTAATGCACGAGACTTCTAGAACGGCACGTCGTCGTCGGTGATGCCTTGATCCGCACCCTGTTCCTGCGCCGGGGCGGGTCTGGGCGCGCTACGCGGCATCGAAACCGGCTGCGGACCTGCATCCACACCCGCATCTCCGCCACGGCCGCCTAACAGAATGACGTCCTCGGCCACCACTTCCGTCATGTATTGCTTCTTGCCGTCCTTGTCGTCGTAACTGCGCGTCTGCAGGCGGCCCTCGACGTAGACTTGCTTGCCCTTGGTCAGATAATTCGCCAGATTTTCCTGGCGCCAAAGCACGACGTTGGCCCAGTCGGTCTCCTCTTTCCACTCGCCGGTCTGCTGATCCTTCCAGCGGCGGTTGGTGGCCACGGAAAACTTGGTCATGGCCACGCCCGACGGCGTGAATTTGGTCTCGGCGTCTCGTCCCAGGTGGCCGACCAGGATTACTTTATTTACACTGCGCGATGCCATACTGCATGCACTGTATCACATAGTAACGTCTCAGTTTTATTTTATGTTGCGTCTACATGTTGCGTTACAGCGCCCCTCGCCCCGTGGGACTGCTGGAACCATGCGCGCCATGAGTAGAAAATCAATCTGCCTTTCAGGCAAGATTTTCATTTGCAGCACCTTACTATGGATGTACAATAGGAACCAATCGATATAAGAGAGGGTATGCAGAGGCCCTTTGGTGTTTGTCGGTTGAGACTCGGCGGCTGCCTGTTTCTCGTGGTTGCGTTACAGAGCTCGAGCCCTGCCTGGGGCCAAATGGTGCTCGTGGGAAGTGGCCCGGCCGGCACTGTCAATATCTTCAACACCGACCTGGCGGTACTCGAATCCGGCGAAACCCGCAAGGATTTACCCTGCACCGTCGCGCCCAGCAAGCCGACCGTGGGCTTCGATCTTCGCTTCCACGCCGGCTACGAGGTCACCGTTCCGCTGAAGGAGTTGGCGGGCGGTGAAAACACACTCAATATTTTGTTCCGCGTCGAGCCGCGCGACCACCTGGACCAGCAGACTTACTTCACCCAGCATATCCACGTCCCCGTCATTGAAGAAGATGCCAAGGGCGATGCCTATTTGCAGGGGACTTTCGACCTGGGAGAGGGCCAGTACCACATCGATTGGCTGATGCGCGATCGAGGCGAGCGGGTATGCTCGTTTTCCTGGGATTCGGACGCCGCCCTCACGCCCAAGGACCGGCCCATGAGCCTGGCCATCGCGCCGGAAGCCATCCTGCGAACCGACTCCCAGCAATTCAATGACGAGCCACCTGTGCAACGCGTCCCGCCGCCCCTCAATGTGAAGGTACTGGTCAACTTCGCACCGCAGAATTCACTCTCCGCCACTTTGCAGCCGCTCGATACCGAAGCGCTGGTGTCCATTCTGCGCAGCATCGTGCGGGAGCCGCGGATTGGCAAATTCTCCGTGGTCGCATTCAACATGCAGGAGCAAAGGGTCGTCTACCGCCAGGAGGACGTGGACCGCCTGGATTTCCCGGCTCTGGGCAAGGCGCTGAACTCGCTCAACCTGGGCACGGTGGACCTGAAGAAGCTGGGCGAGAAACATGGCGACACCGACTTCCTGACCAGCTTAGTGCGCAACGAAGTGGTCGGCTCAGCCAAAGACCATCCCGACGCCGTCATCTTCGCGGGTCCTAAGGTCCTTTTGGACTCCAATGTTCCCGAAGAGACCCTGAAAGAAAGCGGAAACGTCGATTTTCCCGTGTTTTATATGAATTACAACCTCTACCCACAGGCGGTTCCATGGAAGGACGCCATCAGCCGGACGGTGCACTTCTTCCGCGGTTACGAGTACACCATCGCCAAGCCCAGGGACCTGTGGGTAGCGGTGTCGGAAATGGTGTCGCGTATCGTAAAATCAAGGAACGGGAAGCAGGCAGCATCCATCTCAAGTCAGTAGGGGTGGAAGAGCGGGTAGTTGCCCAGAGATTATGAGGTTTGGAGCTTCAGTAGCGTTGCTGGTGTCATGCGGGATGCCCGCATTTTCGCAAGGCGGACTCTTGGCGCAGCAACACATCAAGCATTACGCCAACAGCTTGGCGCCCTACGTTGTTTCGCCGCAAGAAATCGTTGACCGTATGCTCGAGCTGGCCGATCCTAAGCCCGGCGAGATGGTGTACGACTTAGGCAGCGGCGACGGACGCATTATCATCACGGCCGTCCAGCGCTATCGCACCAAAGCCGTGGGGATCGAAATTTCCGAAGCGCTCGCCAAAAGCACCACCGAACGCATCCAGCGGCTCGGCCTGCAAAACGACGCGCGCGTGATCAACGGGGATTTCTTGCAGGTGGATCTCAGCCCCGCCGATATTGTCACCATGTATCTGGCAACCGACGTCAACGAGATGCTGCGGCCCAATCTGGAGAAGCAACTCAAGCCCGGAGCTCGCGTGGTGTCTCATGAATACGCCATTCCGGGATGGAAGCCCAAACTGGTGGACAAGGAATTCCCGGAAGCTCACAATCACACCATTTATCTGTACGAAGTGCCGCACAAGAAGAAATAGCGGGGCCGCGCCAAGTCAGTGCCCCCATTCGACGTCGTTGGCATCGGCCTGAACGCTACCGACACGTTGATCCTGGTGCCGCACTTCCCGGCCTATGCCGGAAAAGTCGCCTTCGAGCGCGAGGTGCTAAGTCCCGGCGGTCAGGTGGCGAGCGCGCTGGTAACTTGCGCCCGGCTGGGTATGCGGACCAAGTACATCGGCACGGTAGGCGATGATGAACGCGGACGGATTCAACTGCAAAGCCTGCGCGACAGCGGCATCAATCTGGACGACGTCGAAGTGCGCGAGAACTGCCCCAATCAGACGGCTTACATTGTGATCGATCAGTCCACCGGCGAGCGGACTGTGCTGTGGAACCGCGACGACCGTCTTCGTCTGTCGCCCGAGAGCATCACCGAGGAAAAAATCTCGAACGCTGGGGTACTGCACATCGACGCGCATGACACCGAGGCTGTAACTCGCGCCGCGCAGATCGCGCGCCGGCATGGTATTCCAGTCACGCTCGACGTGGATACCATTTATCACGGCTTCGACCGGGTGCTGCCGCACGTCGACTATTTGATCGCCAGCTCCGACTTTCCCCCGCAGTGGACCAGCGAGCGAGATCCTTTTCGCGCTCTGGAATTGATCCAGGAAGAATACGGGATGCGCGTCGCCGGCATGACGCTGGGTTCTTATGGCGCCCTAGCGCGTTCGGAGGGCAGGTTTATCTATTCTCCAGCGTTCGTGGTGAACTGCGTGGATACTACCGGCGCGGGCGACGTCTTTCACGGTGCGTTCTGTTATGCTGTCTTCGAGAACATGCCGCTTCGCGACGCGCTCGAATTTTCCAATGCCATGGCTGCTTTGAACTGCACGGCCTTGGGCGCGCGCGGAGGAATTTCCAGCATCGAAGCAGCGCGCGCGCTGATCGAGCGCGGCGAGCGCCGCTCGCAACACGATTTCGAGCAGCGCATCTAGAGCCGGACTCACCGATGATCCCTCTTCGATCTTCCGAACCCCACTACACGCGTCCTACCGTCAACCTGGTGCTGATCGGCATCAACACCGCGGTGTTTCTATACGAGTTGAGTTTGGGCAACGGGTACCGGCTGAATCATTTCATTGCGCTCTATGGCATCGTGCCGGACCGGCTGAACGTGGCTTCCATTCTTACTTCCATGTTCATTCACGGCGGATGGCTGCACATCCTGGGCAACATGTGGTTCTTGTGGGTCTTCGGGCGCGGGATCGAGGACGTGCTGGGCCACGCGAAATATTTGTTCTTCTACCTGGTTTGTGGAGTCGCGGCAGCCATCGCCCATATCCTGGTTAATTTCAACTCCACGGTTCCTACCATCGGCGCGAGCGGCGCCATCGCCGGAGTGATGGGCGCGTATCTGGTGACCTTCCCGCGCGCCCGCGTCGTTACACTCGTGGTGCTGTTCATCTTCATCACCACCGTGGATATTCCCGCCGCGTTCCTGCTCTTGTATTGGTTCGCCATCCAATTCTTCAATGGAGTTGGATCGGTGGGATATTCGCAAGCCTCCAGCGGCGACGTCGCCTGGTTTGCCCATGTGGGCGGCTTCATCACCGGAATCGTGCTGATCAAATTGATGCCCGGAAGCCGCCGGTTGCGCTCCTATTACTAAGAATGTTTCAAGAAGTGAGTTCGCCGTCGGCCGGAATCGAGAAGCCGCTGGATATTCTGGCGATCGCCGCGCATCCCGACGATATCGAACAAACCTGCGGCGGCACGCTGATCCGCATGGCGGAGGCGGGCTACCGCACCGGCGCGCTGGATCTGACCGCCGGCGATATGGGCACGCGCGGAACACCGGAGACCCGCTTGCAGGAGGCCGATGCGGCGGCGAAGTGCCTGTCGCTCGCATGGCGCGGCAACTTGCGTTGGCCCGACGCGCGCCTGGAAAACACCGTCAGCGCCCGCATGAGCCTGGCTGCGGAGATCCGTAATTTACGGCCCCGCGTCGTGATCCTGCCGTATTGGCAGGCGCGCCATCCGGATCACTACCGCGCCGCGGAGATCGGATTCGAAGCCTGCTTCCTGGCAGGCCTGAAGAAGCTGGACGAAGAAACACCGCCGCACCGGCCCGAGAAGATTCTCTATTCGTCGCTGTACGCCCACGTGACGCCATCGTTTGTGGTCGACATCTCGGCTCAATTCGAACGCCGCATGGCCGCGCTGCTGGCGTACGAATCGCAATACGGCGAAGCGAAAGAAGGCGCGGAGCTGTTTCCGAATCAACAGGAGATCCGCGAGCGTCTGAGCGCAATCGCACGATTCTACGGCAACTTGATCGGGGTCCGTTACGGCGAGCCCTTCGTGGTGAAAGAGACGATGCGCGTCGACAACATTCTGTAGCGCACGCACTCCTGCGTGCCGCGTTCACACTCGTGTGATCGCCGTGTTCCAGTTACGACCAATCTGTTCGCATGAGTGCGAACACGGCACGCACGAGTGCGTGCGCTACAGCGGGATATTGCCGTGCTTCTTGCGCGGCATGGTGTCCACTTTATTGGCCAGCATGCGCAAGGCGCGGATCACCTTGGGGCGCGTCTCGCGCGGCTCGATCACGTCGTCGATGAAGCCGCGTTCCGCCGCCACAAAAGGATTGGCGAAGCGGTCGCGAAACTCCTCGGTCTTCTGTTTGCGCACCCCTTCCTTATCCTCGGCGGCCAGCAGCTCGCGGCGATATACGATATTCACCGCTCCCTCGGCGCCCATCACCGCGATCTCGGCCGTTGGGTAGGCAAAGTTGATATCCGTACGCAAGTGCTTCGACCCCATCACGTCATAGGCGCCGCCATAGGCCTTGCGCGTGATAACTGTGATTTTAGGGACCGTGGCCTCGGCGTAAGCGTACAGCAGCTTGGCGCCCTGGCGGATGATCCCGCCGAATTCCTGATCGGTTCCTGGAAGAAAGCCCGGCACATCCACGAACGTGAGGATCGGAATATTGAACGCGTCGCAAAAACGAACGAAGCGTCCGCCTTTCACCGATGAGTTGATGTCCAGGCACCCGGCCAGAAACGCGGGCTGATTGGCCACAATGCCGACGCTCTGCCCGCCCATGCGCGCGAAGCCGACCACGATGTTCTTGGCCCAGTGCTCATGCACTTCGAAGAACTCGCCATCGTCCACCACGCGATGAATAATGTCCTTGATGTCGTAAGGCAGGTGTGAGTCGGAAGGAACCACGGTGTCGAGCGATCTGTCGGTGCGGTCCACCGGGTCGGAAGAGGGCTTCGGAATGGCGTCGTCCCGGTTGTTCTGCGGGATGTAAGAGATCAGCTCTCGAATCATGCGCAGGCACTCGGCGTCATCCTGGGCCAGGAAATGCGCCACGCCGCTGATCACGTTGTGCGTTTCGGCTCCGCCCAGCTTTTCCTTGCTCACGTCTTCGTGCGTGACGGTCTTGATCACGTCCGGGCCGGTGACGAACATGTGGCTGGTGTGATTCACCATGAAGACGAAATCGGTCAGCGCGGGCGAGTAGACCGCGCCGCCGGCGCACGGGCCCATGACGGCGGAAATCTGCGGGATCACGCCGCTGGCGAGCGTGTTGCGCAGGAAGATGTCGGCGTAGCCGGCCAGCGATAGCACGCCTTCCTGGATACGCGCGCCGCCGGAATCGTTCAGGCCGATGACAGGCGCGCCGGTTTTGAGCGCGAGATCCATGATCTTGCAGATTTTGAGCGCGTTGGCTTCCGACAGCGAGCCGCCGAACACCGTGAAATCCTGGGCGAAAACGTAAACCGGGCGGCCGTGAATGCGGCCGAAGCCGGTGACGAAACCGTCGCCGTCGATGACCTGCTGGTCCATCCCGAAATCGGTGCAGCGATGCCGGACCAGCTTGTCCATCTCCTCGAATGTGTTTTCGTCCAGCAGCAGGTCGATGCGCTCGCGCGCCGAAAGTTTACCCTCTTTGTGTTGCCGCGCTTTCCGTTCTTCGCCGCCGCCCGCCTCGGCAATGGCATGGCGGCGCCGCACTTCCGCAAAACGGTCCATGGACATAGAAATCTAACAGTAGCAGGTAGGCTGGCGCGCGGGATGATTGGAATCTACTGCGCGTAGTATCCGCTGCGGCACTTCAGCTCGGCGGATGGATACTTCTTCTGCGCCTCGGGCGACAGCTTCACGCTGATGTGGCGAAACGTGCCGGGCTGGGAGTCGGGCGCGTGATAGGCCAGCATATAGCGCGAGCGGATGCGTTGGATCATCTCGCCGAAGGTCTGGCCGGCCTGGCCGACCTTGACCCACTCGCCGCCGGTTTCTTCCGCCAGGTGGAACACATTGGCGGGCGTCTCGTCCTTGCCCTCCCGATTCGGAAACATTCCCAGAGCCAGTGGATTTGGCCGGATGGCGCGGCCGGTCACGATGGCATTTAAGACCGTATCCGCTTTGTCGAGTTCGCGGATCACCTGGCCATCGGTGAGCTGAAAACTGGTGGCGAGATTATCGGTCAGGATCAGAATGGCGCGGCGCCCGTTCGGGCTGGCATGTTTTGCCATGTAGTGCGCCGCATCCACGATGGCGGAGTTGATGTTGGTGGTGACGCCGACGTCCCAATCCTTCAGCGCGCTCGAGATCTGCCGCGCGCTCTCGGCCAGATTGTCGCTGAAATCCTGATGCACGGCCGTGGTCCGCGCGAACACCATGATGGCCACGCGATCGGCCGGGCGCAAATGGTCCAACGCTTCGCGCGCGCTTTGGCCGATCTGCTCGATAAATGGCTGCATGCTTTCGCTGATATCGAAAAGGAGCAGCAGATTCACGGGCTCGTCACCGTGCTCGAATGACACGATGGTCTGCGGCTGGCCTTCATCGCTGACAATGAAATCGTCCTGGCCGAGCCCGCTGACCAGTTCCTTACCTTGTGTCACCTGAACGTCGACGCGCACGTCCGCCACGCCGGTTTTGAAGACCGGCTGGCTTTCATCCTGGGCGCGGAGAGGCGCTAGGATGAAGATCGTCGCGATGAAGAACATCATTGCCGGCACGGCCGGCCACATCGACCATGGAAAGACGGCCCTGGCGCGCGCCCTCACGGGCATCGAGACGGACCGGCTCAAGGAAGAAAAGCAGCGGGGCATATCCATAGATTTAGGTTTTGCTCACCTCGAGCTCTCGCAGAGCCTGCGCCTCGGTCTTGTAGACGTACCCGGCCACGAAAGGTTCATCAAAAACATGCTGGCCGGGGTGGGCGGCATCGATCTGGTTCTGTTTGTAATTGCAGCCGATGAATCTATTAAGCCACAAACGCGAGAACATTTCGACATCTGTATGTTGTTGGGCATCCAAAAAGGTATCGTAGTGCTCACTAAGGCGGATCTCGTAGACCAGGATCTGCTGGAGCTGGTGCGCCTGGAGGTGGATGAATTCGTACGTGGATCTTTCCTGGAGGGCGCTCCGGTGGTCGCGGTCAGCTCCACCACGGGCGCCGGCCTGGAGGAGCTGCGCGCCGAGATTCGGAAGCTGGCGGCTTCGATCGCGGAGAAAGATTCGTCGCGCTACTTTCGTCTGCCGGTGGACCGCGCCTTCACAATGCGCGGCTTCGGCGCCGTGGTCACCGGCACGCTGATTTCGGGCTCCGTGCGGCTGGAGCAGGAAGTGGACTTGTTTCCCTCCGGCCGGCGCGTGCGCGTGCGCGGCATCCAGGTGCATGGCGAGAGCGTTCCCCAGGCCACGGCCGGACAGAGGACGGCTTTGAACCTGGCAGGGGTGGAGGTGTCCGAGCTGGCCCGCGGCATGATGCTGGCTGAGAGCGGCCGGTTCCGCACCACCACGCAAATCGACTGCGCATTTGATCTGCTGCCCTCGGCCAAACCGCTGAAGCATCGCGCGCCGGTTCATTTTCACGCTGGCACGGCGGAGGTGGAAGCCGAGGTCCGGCGTCTCAAAGGAACCGAACCGCTGGCTCCCGGCACACGCGATTACATCCGCTTGCTCTTGAGCGAGCCGCTGGCGCTGGTGCCCGGCGACCGCTTCATTGTGCGGATGTTCTCGCCGGTTGTAACCATCGGCGGCGGCGTGGTGCTGGATGTCGCCGCTCCGAAGCGCGGCGGCGCGGAACGCTTGCGGATTCTGGAGAAAGCTTCGCCGTCCGAAAAAATCGCGCTGCTGGCCGCCGAATCCCGCTATGGCATAGGAATGCCCGAGTTGGTGGCACGCACCGGATGGCTGGAGGCGGATGTCGAGAAAGCGGCCGCGACCCCCCAATTGATCGTGTTGCGCTCGCCGCATTTCTGGGTGCTGGACTCCCAGTGGGCCGCTCAGCAGTTGGAGGCAATCCATGAACAACTCAAGCAATTCCATCGGCGGAATCCGCTGCTGGCTGGAGTCTCTAAGGAGGAGCTGCGCAGCAAGCTGATGCCCGGCGCTCCGGCCTGGCTGCTGGATGCATTGCTGGCGCGGGCCAAGACTCTGGCCCTGGAGGGGGAGACGGTACGGCTGGCATCCCATCGCATCGCCTTCAAACAGGACGAGGAGCAGGCCGCGAAAAAAATCGAGAACGCCTTTCTGACCGCCGGGTTGGCCGTTCCGGGGTTGCAAGAGGTGCTGGCTAAATCGGGCGTCGAGGCAAGCCGTGCCCGGACCCTGCTGCAAATGCTGCTCAAGGACAAGCGGCTGGTGCGCGTGAGCGATGAATTGGTGTTTCATTCCACGGCCATGCAATCGCTGCGGGACATGCTGGCTGGGAAAAAAGGCCAACGCTTCGCGGTTCCCGAGTTCAAGGAGTGGACCGGCGTGTCGCGGAAATATGCCATTCCGCTGCTCGAATTTCTGGATCGCGAGCGCATCACTCGCCGCGAAGGCGACGCGCGTGTCGTGTTGTAAAGTAAGCAGTCGGGTTGCTATTCACACTCTCCGGCTGGCGCTGAAATGCAAAGCCAAACTCAATGCCATGCCAGCCAGGAATACCCAGAAGAGCACCTTCGACATCCATGACAGGGTGGTCGCGGTAGTCTCTACGCCGAGCGCACCTACTCCGATTGCGGCGACAAGAAAGGCGATTGCCCAAACCAACATTGGCCGACCCTCGTTCAGTCTGACGCTTCCAGCGCCGGATTGTGTCATGGGACTTACACGCCGCTTGCACGGGATGACTTGGCGGTTGACAAGAGGCGAAGAAAAGGCGAATAATAATAAGCGCGCCGTATGCTCTTCGAGTGCGATCCTCCCCCGCCCCTGGTCGGCATCGCGAAGCTCGCCGCCTCCAGCGATCTTCTTGAAGCCAAACGGACAGTAGAGTACTTCGAGCTCGAAACCAGGCGCTTCATCGGGCGCGGCTCCGGCCGGATGCGATCCATTTGGACGGTGAATCCCTACCGGGGCTGCGAGTTCGGCTGCAAGTATTGCTACGCCCGCTATGCGCACGAGTTCATGGAGCTGCGCGATCCCGAGCTTTTCGAACGCAAGATCTACGCGAAACGATTTGAGAAGCCGGCGTTTCGAGCCGAGTTGCGCCGCCTCAAGCCAGGCGAGACCATCTGGATCGGAACCGCGACCGATCCCTATCAGCCGGCCGAGCGCCGCTTCCGGATCACGCGCGGGATGCTGGAGGTTTTTTCGCGGGAACGGGGGTTCGATCTGGGGATCACGACCAAGTCCGATCTGGCCGGGCGCGACGCCGAATTGCTGGCCGAAATCGGACGCAAGAATCGAGTGGGTGTTCACCTAACAATCACTACGCTGGATGAGTCGCTGGCCCGATTGCTGGAGCCGCGCGCTCCACGCCCTGCGCTGCGGTTGGGCGCGGTGAAGAAGCTGA
The DNA here is from genome assembly GCA_963768095.1 of Terriglobia bacterium. Lineage (GTDB taxonomy): Bacteria > Acidobacteriota > Terriglobia > Bryobacterales > Bryobacteraceae > Palsa-89. The sequence goes on from CAVYGT010000003.1 coordinate 62,245, forward strand.
GCGATGCCGGAGTGCGGGTCTCGGTGCTGGCGCACCCGGTGATGCCGTTGATTAACGACAGCGAGCAGAGCCTGGACGAGGTCTGCGCCGCCGCCGCTCGCAACGGCGCTTCCGGCTTCAGCGCGGGGCCGCTGTTCTTGAAATCCTGCGCGCAGCAGGTGTTTTTTCCCTTTCTGGAGCAGCGCTTTCCGCATCTGGTGCGGCGGTATCGCGAGCGCTTCGAGAAGAATCCCTATCTCAAAGGAGCCTATCCGGAAATGATCCAGGAGCGGCTAGAAAAAATCCGGGCGCGCCACCGCATGAAAACCTGGGAAGCGCCGGAATGGCCGGTCAGCGATCAGATGGGGTTGTTTGGCGAGCCCGAACACCAGCTAGGGCGGGACTTCACTTTACAACGTAAAGTAGATTCCGTATAATCGTCCTATGGCTACCGTTCAGCCTATTCGTGGTGTTCGGCGCGAGCCCGTTTCGCTGCACGTCCATGCTATGGACAATTTGCAGTTCATCCGCGAGACGATGGAGCGCGCCGCTTCGTTCACGGCCGTGCCCGGTTGGGGAGGTTTCGGCATCGGCTTGAGCGCGCTGGTTGCGGCCGCGATTGCCTGGCGGCAGAGCCGCGAACTTTGGCTGATAACCTGGATGATGGAAGGCGCGTTCGCCATCGCGTTGGGAGCGATCGCGATGAAGCGCAAAGCCGACTCGGCGCAGGTGCCGCTGCTCTCGGCGCCGGCCCGAAGATTCGTGCTCAGCTTCGCGCCTCCCTTTATGGTGGGGGCGCTGCTGACGATTATTCTTTATCGCGCCGGACTGTTTGCCGCGATTCCGGGAACATGGCTGCTGCTGTATGGGACCGGAGTTGTCACCGGCGGCGCCTTCTCGGTGCGTGTGGTTCCGGTGATGGGATTGTGCTTCATGCTGATGGGCGCGGTGGCTCTGTTTTGCCCGCTCTCCTGGGGCACAGGGTTTCTGGCTGCGGGCTTCGGAGGGCTGCATCTGATTTTTGGATTCATCATTGCCCGCAGATACGGGGGGTGATCGAGGTATTGGAAATGGCGAAGCAAAACACAGTACGAAAAGATCCGCCGGCGGAGAAGCCAGGCACGCGCCTGCTCAGCGGCGGGAAGGAGCTCGCCGAGCTGGACCGCTTGATTCACGAGCGCATGCGGCTGGGTATCGTGAGCGCGCTTGCGGCGAACCAGTCCCTGACCTTCAATGAGCTGAAGAAACTTTTGAAGACTACCGATGGGAACTTGAGCGTGCACGCCCGCAAACTGGAAGAGGCCGAATACATTGCCTGCACGAAATCGTTCGAAGGGCGCATGCCCAAGACCGAATATCGCCTGACCGAGCCAGGCCGGCAGGCGCTGGAGAAATATCTGCGCCACATGGAAGCGTTGATCCAGGCCATGCGCGAGCTGTAGGCGAGTTTTTTTGGAGTCATACTTTATGTCTCAAAGCACTTCGAGTCCGTTGCACGCCGCCATTATCATGGACGGCAACGGGCGCTGGGCGGCGGCGCGCGGACTTCCGCGAGTGGCCGGCCATCGCGCCGGCGCTGAGGCGCTGCGGCGAACGGTCGAGTCGGCGCCCGATCTCGGCATTCGGACACTTACGGTGTATGCGTTTTCTTCCGACAACTGGCGGCGGCCTCCGGCGGAAGTTTCCGCGCTGATGAAAATGTTCCACCTGTACCTGCGCCGCGAGCAAGCGCGCTGCGTAGCCAATGGCGTGCGCGTTTCGGTGCTCGGCCGGCGGGACCGGCTGCCCCGCATGTTGCTGCCGGTAATCGAAGGCTGCGAGCAGGCCACCAGCGCCGGCCGGAAGCTGCATCTGCGCCTGGCGGTGGATTACTCCTCGCGCGATGCCATTGTAGACGCGGCGTTGCAACTCAAGAAGCACTCCAGCCGCGAAGAATTCATCCAGGCGCTGGGTGCGGCGGATGTGGATCTGCTGATTCGCACTGGTGGCGAGCAACGCCTGAGCGATTTTCTGCTGTGGGAGTGCGCCTATGCCGAGCTGGTGTTCACGCCCGTCATGTGGCCTGATTATAAAGCTGCGGACCTGGCGGCCGCGGTGGCGGAATTCCACTCGCGCGAGCGGCGCTTCGGCTCGCTTCCGAAGGCTGCGCTGGCTTAACCAAGATTCCAGGCCAGCGCTAGGATTCGGCCGAGAACACCTTCACCTGGTTCCGTTGCAGTGGCGTGATGGCCAGCGTTAGAACCTTGACCACCGGATCCTTGCCGGTGTAGAACAGCTCGGTAGTCCAGTCCAGACTTGCATCCCGCTTTACGGTTCCGAAAAGATCGATGCGCGCGCCGCTGGCGGTTTCCACGCGGGTCATGATCTCGAAGCTCTCCACCGTAGGATCGCCGCTGGCAACGCTGACGAATAGTCCGTAGACCGCGAATTGTGGTGGACCAGTCAAACTTTCAACCACCGGGGGAGGCGGGGCCAGCAGCGTCAGGGTTGCCGACAGCCCGTCGACCACCAAAACGCGCCCGAGGGGAAGTTGCTGCGCGCTCCCGAGCGACATCAAAAACAACGGAAGAATAAACACCAGCTTGTACATACGCATCACCATTCCTTATGACCGAGGGATTGCGGCGAACCGGATTGCGCGGCGGCGGCTCTGGGCACTTACTGGGCGCCAACCCTCGTCTTCTATAGCGGTATCGAAATACAAAATGCCTCATCCGCGGACTAAGATTCTTCCAAACGCTCCCTTTTAACGCGTAGCGCGCTGCGCCGCTGAGCTAATATGGGCTCTGCGGCTTTTGAAGTCATGCCAGGAGATGTTCCGATTGGCCCTGAGATAACGGGTCTCTTGAAGCGCTGGAAACAAGGAGACCGGCAGGCGCTGGCTACTCTTGCCGCCCTGGCGTACGACGATCTGCACGCTATCGCCGCCCGCTACCTCAGACGCGAGGGCTCCGGCCATACGCTGCAAGCCACCGGCCTGGTGAACGAACTGTATCTGCGCTTGGCACAGCTGCGCGAAGTTCAGCTCATTGACCGCCGTCACTTTTACGCGTTCGCCGCCCAATTGATGCGCATGATCCTGATCGATCACGCCCGGCAATCGCGCGCGATGAAACGGCCCGGTTCGGCGACGCGCGTTCCGCTGCACGACGAGATGGCGTGGATCGACGCTTCCAGCGAAGAGATGCTGGCGTTGGATGCGGCCTTGGATGACTTGGAAAAAGTGGATGAGCGGAAAGTCCGTGTGCTGGAGCTTCGATTCTTCCTGGGCTGCACCAACGAGGAAGCGGCTGAATGCCTCAACGTCTCGCGTGCCACCGTGGACCGGGATCTGGAGTTCGCCAAGGCGTGGTTATACCGGCGGCTGTCCGACTACGGAGGCCCTCAAGCCGGCGTGTGAGGCGTGAAGCTCAGGATTCGCCCGCCGCCTGGCGCAGCAATGGTTTCAGGTTCAGGTTGCGGATCAGGCGGTGCAGGTAGTTGGGATGTAAGCCCAGTCTGCGCGCCGCCTCGGTGTAGTTGCCGCCGGATTGCTCGACGGCGGCGACAATGACATTCTTCTTGGCCTCACGCACCGTGTCGTGGAATGCGCTCACGGAGACGCCGCCCTGGGTTGGGCCGCTCTTTTCGAGCACCACTTCGGGCAGGTCTTCCGGCAGGATCAGGTCCGCGGAGCCCAGCACGACGGCGCGCTCGATGGCGTTCTCCAACTCCCGCACGTTGCCTGGCCAATCGTAGTTCAGCAGGAAAGCGCGCGCCTGCGGCGAGATCCCCAGCACGTTGCGGTTGGCCCGCTTGGCGTACTTGGCGGCGAAATAGCTGGCCAGCAGGGAAATGTCTTCGCGGCGCTCGCGCAGCGCGGGCATGCGCAGGGAGACCACGTTGAGCCGGTAGAACAGGTCCTCGCGGAACCGTCCCTTCTTGACCTCTTCTTCCAGATCGCGGTTGGTGGCGGCGATCAAGCGCACGTCCAGCTTGATGGTCTTGGTGCTTCCGACGCGCTCGAACTCCCGTTCTTGCAGAACGCGCAATAGCTTGGCCTGCAGCGTCGGCGCCAGCTCGCCGATCTCGTCCAGAAACACCGTGCCGCCCTCGGCTGTTTCGAGCTTGCCTTTCTTCTGCGCGATAGCTCCGGTGAACGCGCCCTTTTCGTGGCCGAACAGTTCGCTTTCCAGCAAATTTTCGGCGATGGCGGCGCAATTGATGGCGACGTAGGGCTTGTTGGCTCGGGTGCTGTTGCGGTGGATCGCACGGGCCACCAGTTCCTTACCGGTGCCGCTCTCGCCGGAGATCAGCACCGTGGAATCCTTCGGCGCCGCGCGGCCGATGAATTGATATACCTCGCGCATGCGGGGACTCTCGCCCACCATGTTGTGTTCGACGTTCATCTCCGACTGCAGGCGCCGGTTCTCTTGCTCCAGCCATTCCATGTGCTGGGCGCTCTCCAGCGCCGGCGCAGCGATGCTACCGATCGCGGTAAGCAGTTGCAGATGATCTTCGTCGAAGCTAGCTTCAGGCGTGCTGGCATCCAGATAGATGACTCCCAGGACGTGGTCGAAAACCTCGAGCGGAACCGCGAGCACGCCGCGGATGTGGCGGACAATCACGCTTTCGGCCGAGCCGAATGACTCGGTGGCCGGCAGGTCGTTGCACAAAACCGCTACGCCTTCGGCCAGCACTTGAGAGACGATGGTGCGGCTGACCTGAACCGCGTGATTCGGCCCGGTCCGTCGGTCCCAGCCAAAAATCGAGGTTGGCTCCTCGATGCCTTGATCGCAAAGCAGGATCGCGGCGCGGTCGGCCGGCGCCACTTCTAAAATCAGCTCGAGTACCTGCTTTTCCAGAGCCACCAGGCCGCGCACCGAATTGACCGCCTTGCTGACACGCAGCAGCGCGTTGAGATCCCGAACCATGCGGCCGGTGGGCTTGATCTTCTCCAGGTCGCGCAAATACCGGGCATCCTGCTTGCGCAGGATGATGGTTGAGCCGGCGCCAGTTTCGGTCTGATCGAACTCCACCGAAGAGGCGTTCGGCGTGGGTTCGGTTTGCGGGAGCACGAACACGAACAGTGAGCTGCCAATCTTGATTTCGTCGCCTGAGGCAAGCACCCGCTCGGTCACCGGTACGCCATTGACGAACGTGCTATTGCGGCTGTTCAGATCCTGGATCTGGAAGCCTTCGGCCTCGCGCTTAATCAGGCAGTGGCGCCGGGAGACGGAGGCGTCCAGCAGGGAGACGCGATTAGAAGGTTCGCGCCCGATAGAGACCTCCTCCTCAGCCAGGGATATGCTGTTGCCCTTGAGGGGTCCGGCGATTGCTTCCAATTCGGCAGTCTCGACCATTGGAACTTGGTACGAGTATAGCGAATCGAAGATAAATTTCGAGTTTTTGATGGCGCCGCGGCTGGGGAATTTGTTCTTAGGCCTCGGCGAGCGAGAGTTCTAAGCACAATACCCTATCCAGAGGGATAGGATCTCTATCGGAACAGATAGTCTCCAAGCCACTCGCGTACTAAGAAGCGTATCCGACATAGTGCCCGGCTCGGAGAATATCGTCCAGCGATTCAATAAGATCCGTCTACCTAGAACTTCGGCCTCCGAAGTTCTGGTACGTTGGCACTAGGCATGCAATCCTAAGGTGCGTAAGTAATACAAAAGAAGGAGGGAATCAAAATGAGGACCAAGACGAATATCAAAGCTGGCGTCGGCGTTTGGGGCAGCTAATCTCCAACAGTTCGACTTCCAAGTCTTACGCCTGATTGTTCCAGCCGTGCCAATGGCAAGGGCAGCTGCGAACCGGCAGAACTTCCCGGCGTAAGTGAGATTGGTAAGGACCGCAGCTTCGCTCTCCCGGTGAAGCTGCGGTTTTTTATTGGCTTAGCGCACCCCTCCTATCCCGTACAATGTTTGTTTCAGGTACGGCATGCCAGAATTGCTGCAAGATCTTCGCTACGGGATGCGCATGCTCCGGAAGGCTCCCGCAGCGTCCGCCATCAGCATTCTAGCTTTGAGCCTGGGGATTGGCGTCAACAGCGCCATCTTCAGCGTCATGAACGCGATCCTGATCCGCCCGCTTCCTTATCAGGACCCCGATCGCCTGGTGGCGGTTTTCGAGAACAAACTGAGTCAGGGCATGCGAAGGCAGCCGGTCTCGCCGCTGGACTACAAGAATTTTGCGGAACAGAACGAGGTATTCGATGGAATCGGCGCCATCCGAAACCAAACTCTCACGCTAACCGGACGGGAGCTACCCGAGCGCATCGAAGGCGCGGCAATTTCTCCGGGCATTTTCCAGATCCTGGGTATGCACCCGGCGCTGGGACGGCCGTTCGCGCCCGATGAAGATCAGCCTCAAAAGAGCTCCGTGGCGGTGATTAGCGACGGTTTGTGGCGGCGGCGCTTCGGACACGATCCCAACATCCTCGGCTCGTCGTTGGTTCTGGACGGCAAGAGCTACTCGGTGGTGGGAGTCGCCCCGCCGGGGTTCCATTTAGTGGACAATCCCGCGGAACTGTGGGTACCTTATACAGCGAATCCCGTCGAACTAACCCCGTACTGGCAGGGTCTGCGTGTGCTCCGGGTTCTGGGGCGTCTGAAAGCCGGCATAAGCCGGAGGCAGGCCGAAATTGGGATGCAGTCTATTGCGGGCCGGCTGGCCGCGGCGAATCCCGAGACCAACGCCGGATACAGCGTGGAAGTGATCTCTCTGCGCGATCAAGTGGTGGGGAACATCGGAACAACGCTCTGGATCTTGACGGGAGCCGTAGCCTTTGTTTTGCTGATCGCTTGCGCCAACGTGGCCAACCTGCTGCTGGCGCGCGCTGGAGCGCGTGAGCGAGAGATCGCGGTGCGGAGTTCGCTGGGAGCGGATCCGGCCCGGATCGTGCAGCAGATGCTAACTGAAAGCGTGCTGCTGGCCTTGATCGGCGGAGCGCTCGGCCTGGCGTTGGCTTGGTGGGGCACAACGGAGATCGTGAAGTTTGCACCAGCGAACATCCCGCGATTGGAAGAGATTTCGCTGGACTGGCGCGTGTTGCTGTTTACGCTGGCGGTGTCCGTGATCACCGGCGTGGTTTTCGGACTGGCGCCCGCACTGGCGAGCATCCGGCCCGATTTGAATTCCGTACTGCGCGCCAGCGGCCGTTCGAGCACCAGCAATCTTCGCAGCAGCCGCATGCGGGACATGCTGGTCATTTTCGAGATCGCGGGATGCGTGGTGCTGTTGACCGCCGCGGGCCTCCTGATCCGGAGCTTTGCACGCCTGCAGCGGGTGGATCCGGGGTTCCGGACCGATCATGTTCTAACCATGGAATTCGCGCTGCCGAAAGCCTTGTACCCCGGCCTCAAGGTGGCCACGTTCTACCAGCAGCTCCTGGATCGCGTGCAACGTTTGCCAGGAGTGCAATCGGCCGGCATTTGCAGGTATCTACCCCTGAGTGGGCCGGACGTGAGCCTGAATTTTCATATTGAAGGCCGACCGTTGCTGGCGGTCGCCGATCAGCCTCGGGCCAAGTTCCGCGCCGCCAGCGGCGGCTATTTCGGGGCGCTGGGCATTCACCTGCTGCGGGGACGCATCTTCAACGAATCGGACGGAGAACTGACGCCCAAAGTAGTGGTTGTCAATGAGGCCACGGCCGAGCGCTACTGGCCCGGACAAGATCCCGTTGGCAGACGCATTCTTTCCGGAAACGACGAGCAGGTCTGGTCGACCATTATCGGCGTGGTGGCCAACGTGAAGCATGCGGGTCTGGATGCGGAGACCAGTCCCGAGACCTACTACGACTACCGCCAGATTCCAGCGAACGTAATCAACTTCGCCGAAGGGATCATGTACCTGGCCATCCGAACCGGTTCGGACCCGGCCGCGATGACGTCGGCGGTGCGCAACGAGGTTCGCGCCGTGGATCCCGACCAGCCAGTCTTCAACGTCCGCACTATGGATCAGGTAGTGGAAGAATCCATCGCCCAGCCCCGCTTCCGCACGTTGTTGCTGGGAATATTCGCGGCGCTCGCTCTGGTGCTGGCTGCAATCGGGCTATATGGTGTCATGTCTTATTCCGTCACCCAGCGGATCAACGAACTGGGCGTGCGGGCAGCGCTGGGTGCGCGGCCCAGCCAAATCTGGACACTGGTAGTTGGCCGGGCTCTGCGGATGGCCCTGATCGGTGTGGGAATCGGGCTGATCATCGCCAGCCTGACGACGTGGACTCTATCGCGGCTATTGTTCGGAGTCCGCGCCATGGATGCCATGACCTTCGGTGCAACGTGTGTTTTGACGATCTTGGTGGCTCTGGTAGCCAGCTCGCTGCCAGCTTGGCGGGCCATTCGAATCGCGCCGTCCGAGGCTCTACGAGCCGAGTAAGTCGCTGGGTCGATCACCTTAGCTGATGGCCTCAGCGGTGCTCGCTGCTACCCCCTCTTGCTCCGTGCTGGCGGCCAACTAACTCGCGATAATCCAATGAACTAGCTCCATAAAGTCCTACCCCGGACTGCCGATGGATAAGGTGGGCAGTTTGTCCACCAAATGACGGAAGATCGCCATAGCGGGGACACATCGATCGGCGCGGCGGCCGACGACCGGCGCACGCGCGATCATGCTTACCGGGACTGGCCGGACGTCATTGTGGAGAAGGCCATCGGTTGTAAAACCCTGAGGACGAGCCACAGTGGGTAACGCACAGTCCGAGCGACTTACGGGTGCGGCCAGGCTGTTCATACTGACGGTTGGCGTCGCTGGTCTCGTGGGGATTTTCGTGAGCTTCCGGGTGTGGCCGGTTGAATTCTCCTGGCGGTTCGCGCTGTATCTGTTTCTGGCTGTTGCAGGCGCGCGAATGAAGGTTCCCTACCCTGGCGGTAGCGGTACCTTTTCCGCCAGCACGGCGATCATCATGCTCTCGTTGTTAGAGGTGAGCGCCCCCGAGACGGTGGTGCTCGCAGTCGCCGTCGCAATAACTCAAACATTTTGGCTTACCACGAACCGCGTAACGCCCGCGCGTGTGATTTTCAACACCATGTCAGTGGCGCTCGCGACCATGGCCGCGACCTGGGCCTTCCGGGGAGCCTGGCTCAGAAGGTTTCCTAGCGGCGAACTGTTGCAGCTGGCGCTGGGCGGCGTGGCATTTTTCATCGTGAACACGCTGCTGCTCGCGATGATTATCTCGCTGGCCGAGAAGAAGCGCTTCGTGAACGTATGGAGGAGTTTTTCCAACTGGACGTTCATCTACTACCTGACCGCGGTGGCGCTGGCCGAGGTGGTGCATCTGGCGACCGGCTGGCTAGGCTGGTCCTTCACGCTGGCTTTGCTGCCCCTGTTGTACGCCGTATACCGTTCCTGCAACGTGTATTTCGAGAAGCTGGAACAAGAGCGAGCTCACGCGCAGAATATGGCGGCGCTGCATCTACGTACCATCGAGGCGCTGGCCATGGCGATCGAGGCCAAGGACGAATGCACGCATGAACACTTGCGCCGCGTGCAGGTCTATTCGCTGGAGCTGGCCAAACACTTAGGTCTTCCGGAAGATGAGATGCAGGCGCTGCAGGCCGCCTCCATCTTGCACGATATCGGTAAGCTGGCGGTGCCCGACCATATCATCTCGAAACCGGGCAAGCTCACACCCGAAGAGTTCGACAAGATGAAGATCCACACCATCGTGGGTGCGGACATTCTGGAGCAGGTGGCCTTCCCCTACGCGGTAGCGCCGATTGTGCGGTCGCACCACGAAAAGTGGGACGGAAGCGGATACCCGGATGGGCTGGTGGGCGAAGAGATCCCGATCGGCGCGCGAATTCTGTCGGCGGTGGATTGCCTGGATGCCCTGGCGAGCGATCGGCAGTACCGCCGGGCGCTGCCTTTGGATGAAGCCATGCAGTACGTAGCCGGCTTGGCGGGGCAGAGCTTCGATCCCAAGGTGATCGCGATTCTCAAGGAACACTATCGGGAGTTTGAACGCCTGGCGCAAAACACGCCATTTGCGGTTACGCGCTTGAAGAAGGACATCGTGGTGAGCCGCGGCGCGGCGCCCGACGCCGGCTACGAGAAGAATCAGGCGCCGGTCGAGCCGGAAGAATCGTCCAAGATGCAGACTTCGTCGGTAGCTTCTTCGCGGCGGGGAATGCAAGCCATTCTGGAACTGGCCCAGGATGCGAACGGCAGCCTGCGTCTGGAGGAATTGCTCTCTTTGGCCGCGGAACGGCTGAAGTTCATTGTCCCCTACGATTGCATCGCGATCTATGTGCTGCAGGGCGAGGTACTGAAGCCCTGCTATGTAAATGGAGAGAACAGCCGCACGTTTGCGTCGCTGGAGATTCCCCTCGGTCAAGGGCTTTCAGGATGGGTGGCGGACAACGGCAAGCCCATCGTGAACGGAAACCCGTCCGTCGAGCCGGGCTATGTGAACGACCCGGCGCGGTCCAGCGTGTTGAATTCGGCGCTGTCCATTCCCTTGCGGGACGGCGGCGAGCGCATTACCGGAGCGCTGACGCTGTACCGGACCGACAAAGATGCCTACAGCAACGACCAATTAAAAGTGCTGCTGGCGATCAGCGACAAAATCGGGCGCTTGGTGGAGCTGGCCCTGAAACTGGGGCCGCGCCAGGAAGCCAATCAGGACGAATTAACGGGCCTTCCCAATGCGGATTCGCTGTACGCGCATTTCCAAAGAGACGTAGCCAGGTGCGAGCTGCAGGGTAAAACTTTGGCGCTGTTGGCTTGCGACCTGGACGGCTTCAAACACATCAACGATCGCTACGGGCATAGTAACGGCGACGAATTGCTGAAACGCGTGGCTTCCATCCTGCAGAATAACTGCCGTACCTCGGACTACGTAGCCCGGGTGGGCGGGGACGAATTCATGGTGGTGTTCGGCGGCGCCGATACCGCTGAACTCGCCGGACGCGTGGCGTCGCTGGATTGGAAGGTTCGCGAGGCCGGCCGGGAGATGTTCGGCGATGAGACCATCGGCATTAGCGTCGGGCTGGCGTGTTTCCCGGAGAACGGCGCCGACGTCGATTCGCTCCTGGCCTTCGCCGAGCAGGACGTCGAGCGCGCCAAGCGGGCGCGTAAGCCCGTTGACGGCAACGTGTTGCAGCTGGCGCGGTCAATCAAATAGCAGCCCGGTCTCAGAAGTACGGCTCCGCCCATTTGCAGTTATTCCATATTTCTGCTATAGTCGAAATATGGCCGCCGCGGATGCCCCATTCGCTTTGGATGTCTCCAGCCACCAGGCCCTCCTGTACGCCGAACGTTGCACGCGCAGCGGCGCCTTGCAGGCAGGCGACATCGTTCAAATTGCAAAAGTAGGAGAGAACCAATGAGTACTTCGGACATCAAAGAAGCGGTCAAGGAAAAATACGGCCAGGCTGCTTTGCGGGTGCAAACTGGCGGAAGCACGTGCTGCGGAGGCCGGCGGGCGGTGGAAGGCGAGTGCGATCCGATCACTTCGAAGCTCTACGCCGCCGACCAGACCACCGAGCTTCCCGATGAAGCCGTCCGGGCGTCGCTCGGTTGTGGAAATCCCACGGCGCTGGCTGAATTAAAACCCGGTGAAGTGGTGCTGGATCTCGGTTCGGGAGGAGGCATCGATGTATTGCTCTCAGCCCGGCGCGTGGGCGCAACCGGCAAGGCTTACGGCTTGGACATGACGGATGAAATGCTGGCGCTGGCGCGCGAAAATCAGCGCAAGGCCGGCGTCTCGAATGTCGAATTCCTCAAGGGCGAGATCGAAAACATCCCGCTTCCTGACAATACCGTCGACGTCATCATCTCGAACTGCGTGGTAAATCTGTCGGCCGACAAGGATCGGGTTTTGAGGGAAGCCTTCCGCGTCCTGAAGCCGGGCGGGCGGTTCGCGGTGTCCGATGTCGTGGTGCACGGCTCCGTCCCGGACCAAATTCGCAAGAACGTGGAGCTGTGGATTGGTTGCATTGCCGGCGCGTTGCAAGACGAAGACTATGCAGACAAGCTGGCGGGCGCCGGATTCGAGCGCATCGGCATCGAGCCCACGCGCGTCTACGATGTCGAGGACGCCCGGCAGTTCTTAACCGGTCAAGGCATCGATGTGGACGCGATTGCGCCGCAAGTGGCGGGCAAATTCATGAGCGCGTTCATCCGGGCTCGCAAGCCCGCACCTTGCTGCGGACCTGCCTGCTGCGGACAGGAATGAGTTCGATCGTTCAGATCAACATCTCGCCGGGCGGGATCCCCAAGCGGCCGATCGAGGAAGCGTTCGTGACGGCCGAGTGCATTCGCGGGGATTCGTGGTCGAATCCGCAGGTTCACGGGAGCCCGAACCAGGCCGTGCTGCTCATCACCTCGGAAGGAATTGCCGAGCTGATTGCGCAAGGTTTTCCGCTGTACTACGGGGCGCTGGGTGAGAATCTCACGACCGCGGGTCTGGATCGGCGTCAAATGCGTATCGGGCAGCGCTACCGCGCCGGAGAGGTGATGCTCGAACTTACTAAGCTGCGGGCGCCTTGCAGCAACCTGGACGTTTACGGACCAAGCATCAAGCAAGCCATCTACGATGCGCAAGTGAAGGCCGGCGACCCCGCGAGCCCGCGTTGGGGCCTGGGCGGCTTCTACGCTAAGGTGGTCCGGCCGGGTGTGATACGCACGCACGATATAATCACGTTAGTGGACCAAGTCGTCTAGCAAAGGATGCCTGTTTACCTGGTAGCCATCGCGCTCCGCCGTAGGACGCGCATTCGCGCGCTCGCCTCGACAGTTCTTTCCGCTCCCGACGCCTAGCCCGCTCGCCAAGCATGCCCACACTACTTGAGACAATACCGTTCCGTCAGAGGGGACGCGCGCAAAGTGAACTGGCGGCGATCGCGAGCGGCCTTCCCGAGGGCATCCAAAATCAGATTGAGACTTTGCTGGTTTCGGCCGCCGATCCGGACGCCGCGCTGCACTTTCTGCTCAGCCTCAAACAACACAAGCCCGCGGCTTTCGAGAAACTGGCGCTGTCTCCACAATCCCTGCAATATTTAAGCGCGGTTTTTTCCTACAGCCACTTCCTGTCCGAAGAGATCCTGCAGAACCCGCAATGGATCGAGCAACTCGGAGATATCCAGCGCGCCATCTCGGCGGGCGAATACCGCAAACGTTTGACGGCCTTTCTGAAACGCCAGCCTCGCAAGGTGGCCGAAGCGCTGTCGCTGGCTTTGTTCCGCCGCCAGCAAATGCTGCGCATCCTGCTGCGCGACGTGTTGGGTTTGTGCTCGCTTTCGGAAACTACCCAAGAGCTATCGCATCTGGCGGACGCCATCCTGGACGTTAGCTACAAACGCATCCGGGAAGAATTCGTCGCGCGGCACGGCGTCCCTCGCTATATTGGCGAGCAGGGCGAATCGCAGGAGTGCGGCATGTCGGTGATTGCGCTTGGCAAGCTGGGCGGGAACGAGCTGAACTACAGCTCCGACATCGACCTGATGTTCGTGTACACCGCGGCCGGGGAAACCGACGGGCCCAGCCGCATTTCGAACAAGGAATTTTTCAAGAAGGTTGCCAACCAGCTCACTGAGCTGCTTTCCACGTACACGGCCGAAGGCTTGTGCTATCGCGTCGACTTGCGTCTGCGGCCGGATGGCAGCCTGGGCGAGGTATGCATTTCGCTGGACGGCGCCAAAAGCTACTACCAGACTCGGGCGCGCGACTGGGAGTTGCAGATGCTGATCAAAGCGCGGATCGCGGCCGGCGATCCGGAGGCGGGCCGCGCGTTGTTGCGCATGGTCGAGCCGCAAATTTATTCCACCACACTCGATTTTTCGGCGGTTGAGGCGGTGTCGGTCACGCGCGAACGCATCAGCGAGAAGTTGAACCGGCGGCGTTTGCACAAAGACGCTTTCGACATCAAGCTCGCTCCGGGTGGCATCCGCGACATTGAGTTTCTGGTGCAGTGCTTGCAGCGCTTGCATGGAGGCCAAGTCCCGTGGGTGCGTCACGGAGGAACCATGCTGGCGCTGGCGCGTTTGAGCGACAAAGATCTGCTCTCCGCCGCCGAGTACGCCCGTCTGGTTTCCGCCTACCGCTTCCTGCGCAATCTCGAACATCGGCTGCAGTTTGCCGAGGACCGTCAGACGCACACCATGCCGACCGCGGCGCGGGAACTGGACATTCTGGCGCGCAAAATGCCGGTGGCGCAGCTCGGCAGTGCACCCTCGGGTGAGAAGCTGCTGCACGAATTGAACGCGCATTTGGAAGCGGTGCAGGAAATCTACCAGCGCGTGATCCACAGCCAGCGTCCCAGTTATTACAATCTGGCGCCCGCGTCTCCAGCGGAAGTGCAGGAGGCGCCGCCGCTGCTGGAACCGGTTTCGAGCAATTTGCTCCGGTTTCTGGATCAATGCGCGCCGGTGCTGGCGCAGGTGGTGGCGCGCACGGAACTGCGGCGGGGCGCGGGCGCCTTCGAGCATTTCTTGGAAAAGGCCGTCAAGAATCAGGACTGGCTCAACTTGCTCAACACCGATGGCCCGGCGCCGCGGCACACGCTGGATATCTTCGAACACAGCCCGTACTTCGCCGAGGAGCTGATCCGTCTGCCGGAACTGATCGAGGAACTGGGCCAGCTGCCGGCCGGAAGCGCCAATACGTATGCGGAATCGGCTTCGCAGTTTGACGACATTACCGCTCTGCGGCGCTTCTTCCGCCGCGAGATGTTTCGCATCCAGGCCGCCAGCATCTGCCTGCACGCGCCCGTTTTTCAGACGCTGGAGATAACTTCGGACCTGGCCGATGCCGCGATCGCCGCCTGTTATCGCATGGCGCTCGAACAAGTGCTCGGCTCCCATCCGCCGGCTACCGCCGGATATGAGGCACGGCAGCAACTCATGGTGGTGGCGCTGGGGCGCCTGGGAATGCGCGAATTCGATCTGGCTTCGGACGCCGACCTGGTTTTCGTTCTTCCGGATGCCGATCAGCACGAGCACCTTTTCTGGACACGCGTGGCCGAGCGGTTGATCGACCTGGTAACCGCCTACACCGGCGCCGGTTTGATGTTCGCGGTAGATACTCGCTTGCGGCCGAACGGCAGCGCGGGCGCGCTGGTGCAGACGGAGGCCTCGCAACTGGACTACTTCGCCAAGAACGCCGCGGCCTGGGAGGGCCTGGCGTACATGAAGGCGCGCGCCGTCGCGGGCGATCTGGATTCCGCCACGAAGTTCCTCAACGAGCTGCAACAGGTGGATTGGCGGCGCTACGGCCAGAGCGGGCGTTCCAAGAAAGACCTGCGGCAGATGCGCATGCGGCTGGAGAAAGAGCAGGGCCCCGGGCATCCGCTGAAGGCAGGCCTGGGCGGTTTCTACGACATCGATTTCTCGCTGCTGTATCTGCGGCTGAAGAGCGCCGGGATTTTCTTCAAAGTCCTGAACACGCCCGCGCGCATCGACATCATCGAAGCCATGGGCCACCTGGATCGCGCGGACTCGGAGTTTCTGCGCGACGCCGCTACGTTTTATCGGGCCGTCGACCACGGCTTGCGCGTGTATTCGGGGCACACCGAGGGTAGCTTGCCGAACGCGGAGTCCCAGCTCTCGGTTCTGACGGAGCTGGTGCGGCGCTGGACGCCGGAGCATCTCAACCGGCAGCCGCTCAAATTGGAGTTATCGAAAATTCAGAATCGCACGCGCGCGATTTTTGAGCGGCTTTTTTCCTAGAGCGCGAACCAGGCTAAACCGCGACCGTCTGCTCATCCAGCAGCGCGACGATGCGGTTGCGCAGCTCGGCGGTGAGCTGGGCGCGGTCGCGGTCCGACGATTCGCGCGTCGGAATCGGGTCGCCGATGCGCATGACAACCGTACCGCTGCGTATGTGGCCTGAGCCAAAAGGCAGAACCTCGCGAGTCCCTTTCAGGCACATCGGCACCAGCGGCACACCGGCCCGAACCGCGATGAACGCGGCGCCTTCCTTGAATTCCCCCAGCGATCCTTCTCGCGAGCGGCCGCCCTCCGGAAAAATGAGCAGCGAAATTGCTTGCTCCCGGGCCACTTGCGCCGCCAGATTCATGGTCTTCACCGCCGCGCGCGCATCTCCACGAGGCACCGCGATGTGGCCGGCGCGCGCCAGGTGCCATCCCAGGAACGGAATTTGAAACAAACCGCGCTTGGCCAGGAAGCGGAATTGAACCGGGATGCTCGCGAGCACCACCGGCGTGTCCATATAGCTGAGGTGGTTGGACACGAACACGTAGCTGCCGTCGCGTGAAATTTTTTCGAGCCCTTCCACTTTGACTTTCACGCCGCTCACCCACAGAAGAACGCGGGCCCAGCCGCGCGCAATGGCTGCCTGCTTTCGCTTTTGAGGATCGTAGATCGATGCCGCGAGGCTGATGGAAGCGAATGCGATGGTCGCGACGACAATCAGCGGATCGGTGATGAAGAGCGCGCGGAGCTTCGACACTCGTCTTTATTGTACGAGGAGCGCCCGCGCCTCGCCGACCACAAATAGCGAGCCGGTGATGAACACGACATCGTCCGGTTCAGCGCTGCGAGCGATGGCGAGAGCCTCCCGGACATGGTGCGTAATCACCGCGTCCGAAGCAGGAATGTTTTCGGGCGGCATGGCGCGCGCGTTGGCGGGATTGGTCAAAATGACTCGATGCGCCAGGGGGAAAAGCAGTGAAGTCATGGCGGCGGCGTCCTTGTCGCGCATGACGCCATAGACGATCCAAATCCTGCGGCCGGAATAGAATCGCTGGATGTACGCCGCCAGGGCGCGCGTTCCCGCGACATTATGAGCGCCATCGAGAATGATCTCGGGCCGTTCTGAGACCTGCTCCAGCCTTCCGGGCCAGCGTGTAAGCGCGATACCGGCCGGCGTTGCGCCCAGTTCGTTCAGCGCGATGGCGGCGGTGCGCGCATTTTCCACCTGATGTTCACCGGCCAGGGGGCAAACTACTTCCTGATCGCGCAGACGGAAGCGGCTGCCGCGTGCATCCAGCGACAGATGCGTGATGGCCCAATCGCGCGACAAAGTGTACGGCCCTTTGGCGTGCGCCCGCAGCACTATTTCCGCTTCTTCCGGCTGTCCGGCGAAGATGGCCGGAACACCAGGCTTCAAGATCCCGGCCTTTTCGGCGGCAATTTGAGCCAGCGTGTGGCCGAGGAATGCCTGATGGTCGAAATCGATGGGCGTGATCACGCACAGCGCCGGCGACACGACGTTGGTTGCGTCCAGGCGGCCTCCCATTCCGACCTCCAAAACGACTGTGTCCAGGCCGCCGCGCGCGAAGGCGAGAAAGCCCATGGCGGTCACCGTTTCGAAATAAGTGGGATGCAAATCCAGACTGCCTTCTTCGAGCATGCGTTCCACGGTCTCGTGGACTTCATCGAAGATCTCGGCGAATTGGCCTTGACTGAGGGGTTCTCCGCCGATCTGGATGCGCTCGGTGGGTTCCACCAGGTGCGGCGAAGTATAGAGGCCAGTGCGCAAGCCGGCCGCGCGCAGCCCGGACTCGATCATGGCGCAGGTTGAGCCTTTTCCGTTGGTACCAGCGACATGAACCCAGCGGCAGGCACGTTGCGGATTGCCCAGCGCGTCCAGCAAATGGGCGATGCGCTCCAAGCCGAATTTCGCGGTTTGGACCTCGTTGCCCAGCGAGTAAAGGAAGCGGACCGCCCCGGCGTAGTTCATGCCGCGGCAGCCTTGCTACGCAGGAAGATGGCTCGCCCGGCGAAGGCCAGCAGAATCGTTCCGCCGACAACTTTCAATTCAAATAGCCAGACCGACGACACGTCGCTGGGCGGGACGACGGACAGGATCACGCCAATCACGCCGATCAGACCGCCCGCCGTTGCCGCCCAGCGATGGCCGAGCTTGAAGCCGGCGCCGAAGATGTAGATCAGAGGAATCAGCGTCGCGATCACGTCCATATCCACCAGGATCTGGTAGCCGGCGCGCAGGTTTTCGCCAAGCTGGGCGAATAAGAGCAGGAGCGTCGCGATGACGGCCTGCGTCAGGATGGAAATGTGGGGAGTTTTCCAGCGCGGGTGCAACTTGGCGAAGGCGGGTGGCATGTAGTGGTCGATGCCCAGCGCGAATGGCAGCCGAGTACTGCCCGCGATGTAAGTGCTCAATTGGCCGACGAAGCCCACCGTGATCAGCAACGCGAAGCAGGGGGCCAGCCAGGTTGCGCCGAACCGCTGGCCCGCGACGTCACCGGCTTGAGCGAGGCCAGTCAGCGCGCTGATGGTGTGCGGTGGAAGAAGAATCAGCAACGCGGTTGTGCCGGCCATGTAGTAAGCGGCACAGGCTCCGCAACTGATCCAGGCCGCGCGGGGAACGTTCTTGGCGGTATTGTAAATCTCGCCGCCCAGAATGGGCGCTAATTCGAGGCCGGTCATTCCCAGCGCGATTTGAGACCAAAAATTCAGATTGCCCCAGGAAGCTTCCGGGACGAAGTGGAACTGGGTAGCGGATCCGAATCGCACTGCCACCAGAATGGCGAACGCGCAGAGGAAAAGCACGATCGCGTAAGTGGTGAAGCCGCCCAGTAAGGTTGGCCATTTGCCGACGCGCAACCCGACCAGGTGAGCGAGAAAGGCCAGCCAAAGGGCGGCCAGCGTGAAGGGGATGGCGTAGGCTGCGTCTTCGGAGTACTTGATGCCGTTTGGGCCGAACATGTAGCTGGCCATGGAGACTCCGGAGAGCAAGAGCGTGGGAAGGAAGATGAGAATGCTGACGAAATAGATCCAGGCGCACAGGAATCCATGCCAGTCGCCAAAGGCGTGCTTGGTCCAGATGTAAAGACCGCCTTCCTGCGGAAACTTGGCGGAGAGTGATGCGACGACCAGCGCTGACGGCAGCAGGAAAGCGAGCGATGCCAGTAGCCAGAGCGTCAGGGATCCGGGGCCGGTGTGCGCGGCCGGCGCCAGCCAGCGCACGCCTGCGACGGAGGAAATATTGAATAAAACCAGGTGCCAGAGCCGAAGCTCCCGCCGGAGTGCGGGTTGACTTTCAGTCATGTTGCGGGCGCGCGGCGCGGCGTGTCATCTTTCACGCCCATCGTACACTATGGACAAGGGCTATTTATGGCGACCACTCCCAAACTGCTGACGTATGCGGAATGGCTCAAGCTCCCGGAGGCGGAAGGCATTGAGGAAGTCGTAAACGGCGAAATCCGCAGAATGCCTCCCAATAAATGGAATCATGCCAGAATTGTCGAACAGCTCGCGCGCCAGCTCAGAGCGCGGCTGGATCCCGATGCGATTTATGTTGTCACGTCCGTGTTCGGGCTGGTGGTGCGGCGCGAACCCCTGACGACGCGCGTGCCGGATCTGGCCGTATTCGTGGCGGCCCAGATGGTCGAGCAAGATGGTTATGTTCACTCGCCGCCGGACCTGGTGGTCGAAGTTCTATCCCCCGCCAATACGCGCACGGAACGTGCTGAGAAACTCCGCGACTACGAGAGCCTGGGTGTTCCCGAAGTATGGGTGCTCTCGCCGGAGGCTGAGACCGTGGAGGTGCTGCAACTCCGGGAGGGCCGTCTGGCGACCACCGCCCTGCTCCGAGAAGGCCGCATCGCTCCGCTGCGTTTTCCAGACGCCGCCATCGACATATCGGCCATCTGGCCCGCGCGCAAATAGAAACGGCGCCGGATGCGCGCGGCGCGGCGTGTCATCTTTCACGCCCATCGTACACTATGAACAAGGGCTATTTATGGCGACCACTCCCAAACTGCTGACGTATGCGGAATGGCTCAAGCTCCCGGAGGCGGAAGGCATTGAGGAAGTCGTAAACGGCGAAATCCGCAGAATGCCTCCCAATAAAATCATTCACGCCGATACGGTCGAGAAGCTGGCAGATCTTCTTAAAGCCAAGCTAGATCAGAGAACGACCAAGGTTCGAGTCAGCACGTTCGGCCTGGTCATCAGGCGCGATCCTTTGACCACGCGAGTTCCGGACATCGCGGTCTTCATTCGAAGCAACGTCGTGGAGATGGATGGCTATATCCATTCCGCACCCGAGCTGGTGGTGGAGGTGCTATCCCCCGCCAATACGCGCACGGAACGCGCCGAGAAACTCCGCGACTACGAGAACCTGGGTGTTCCCGAAGTGTGGGTGCTCTCGCCGGAGGCTGAGACCGTGGAGGTGCTGCAACTCCGCGAGGGCCGTCTGGTGACCACCGCCCTGCTCAGAGAAGGCCGCATTGCCCCGCTGCGTTTTCCAGACGCCGCCATCGACATATCGGCCCTCTGGCCCGCGCGTAAGTAGAAAGGGCGCCGGATGCGCGAGGCACCCGGCGCCGGAATTACCTCAGGCCCTTATTTCGGGCAGCCGATCCGGTTCATGTCGGCGGCCGGCAGTTCCTGAGCACCGCGCGCCGCGGGCGGCAACGCCATGCCTCTGGGAACCAGCCAGATCTCGACGCGCCGGTTCTTAGCTTCGTTGACGTCAACCTGGGCGCCCCGTCGTTCCCTGGGCGCTGAGGTCGATACGGTGCAGGAGGTTGGCAGTGTTTCGCTTTCCTGCGTGGCGCCGACCCACGAACCGCGAATGCGGCCGCGATCCAGCGCTGCGCAGGTGCCGGTGCCGCCGCTCAAAACGCCGGCGGTATTCAGCACGCGATTGCGATCCAGGTTGCGATTGCGGTTCGACCCTGGCCGAGGCGCCTCGCTCGAATCGATGTGGCCGACCAGCACCACATCGTAATTGGTGTTGGCCGTCAATTCAGGATAGAGCTGCTCGATCAAGATGCGTTTGCCGCAATTGTTGACCCGGGCGCTGTCCTTCGGGAACACGATGTCGCCGAAGTGCCGGGCTTGGGCCGGGAGATTGACCGCGACCTCGGTGGATCCGGTGCCCGTCCCGCCCTTGCTGTCCGTTACGGTAGCGGTCAAGCGGACCTGCTTGGACTGCGGCCGGCTGCGGTCGCCTTGATTGAACGACACGCCGTTGGAATTGAACTGCGCGGTGGGACCGTTACCGGCCACAGCGCCCTCCGCCGCTGCCCAACTGTAGCGGAGCGAGCCGCCGCATGGCGACGCGTTCGCATTCACTTGCAGGTTGGAGGTTTGGCCGTAATCCACACTGGATGGAGAGGCGGTTACGCCGCTGACCGTTGGCGGCGAGTAGGGCCGCGCGGTGATGGATACGGGATTCACGTCCACCGGAGGCGCGGCGTTCTCGCTCGACGTATCGGAAACGTGCAGCCCGATCCGGTAATTTCCGGAATTGTTCGGAGTGAAGGTGTAGGTGGAACTGTTGGGACCCTGGTTGGTGCCGTTCACGGACCATTGGTACGCCAACCGATGGCCCAGCGTATCGGAGGCATTAGAGGTGAGCGTCACTGTTTCGCCCGGGCATACCGAGTTGGAACTCGCCGAGATATTACCGCCATTCAATGCAGAACGCGCAGGCGGTGGCGGAGGTGGTGGCGGAGGTGGAGGCGGCGGCGCCGGCTTTTCACCCCGATGTCCGAAGTAAATCGTCATGCCAATGGTTGTTTCCAACCCTTGAATGAAACGGTTCCCCTCGATGTAGGCGCCCGTGGTGGGGCTGTTCGGCAGGCCGAAATTGGGGTTTTTTCCGAGTGAAGCGCGCAGGTCGGCGCGCACGCCGATACGCGGGCTGACCTGCCATTTCAGGCCTACGCCATAAGTGCCCTGGGCGCCATTAAACGAATTGAAGGGCTGGAAATTCAGCGCTGGGTTCAGCCCCGCCGCTACCTGGCGCGCATGCCGGGAAGGATCCCAAAACGCGCCGCCGACGCCGACCGTAAGGAACGGGCGCAACGTCTTGTCACGCGGAGTGAGATAGGCCAGGAAATTCATCCCTACTTCGTGTACGTGAATATCCAGCGGCGGGATGTTGAAGTTTGGATTGGGCTGATGCTCGAACGACAGGTCGTGGTTCGAATAGACTGTAAAACTTTGCTCCAAACCAAAGTAGTTCCAAAAATTCTCGGTAGCCCGTACGCCGACCAGGCCATCCGTGTTGAATTTGTCTCCCAGGCCGGCGTCCACCGGGGCGTAATAAGCCACGCCTCCGAATACGTTGGCCTCGATGAAGTTGAAGTAGTCATTCGACGGCGAGGCGGCGTTCTGAGCCCGCGCTGAGGTAGCGAACGCGAGACCGAGAACGCTCACGACTAAGGCCGAATACCCTCGAACTGCTGCTATTTTTTTCATTTTCTCCCCTGCTTATCGATCGCCTTTTGTAACTGCAGTATCTACATCAACCCGCGCACCGACAGCTTGTTGTGGCAAGTCGAAAACGAGCGCGCCACGGGCGGCGCTCAAAGCAATCATGCGTCCCGGAAGACCGGGCGCGAACCATAAGCGCCGGACCGAAGAATACTCCAGCCCATCGCTCGGAAAAAGACTCCAGGACGTACCGCCGTCCAGGGATTTGTAGACCTTCCCGTATTGAACTAGGAATGCTTCGAGCTTTTGCTCGGGATGAAACCGAATCGATTCGACCGTGGAGGCGGGGACGCCGTTGGTTATCAGGGTCCAGCTCCGGCCGCTATCGACGGATTGCAGGACGCCGCGCGATGTCGCGGCTAGGATGGGATCGTCGCGATCACCCGGCAGCGCCAAGTCGTAAAGATAATAGCTATCGTCAGGAAGAAAAGCAGTGTGCCAGTCCAGGCCGGGGTCCTCCGAGACGAACAGACCCGAGCGAGTGGCAACGGCCAAGCGGCTGGCGCCCTGCGGTGGCGTATAGATCGCCACCACCGGTACGCCCGCGATCCCAGGGGTTTTGACTGGCTGCCAAGTGGCTCCGGAATTGGAGCTGAGAAACAGGCCTGACTCCGTTCCCGCGAGCAAGAGCGTCGACTTCCCGCTCTGGACCGCTCGCAGGGCATTCACCCGCAAGCGTCCCGAGGGTTGCGCACCGGGCCGGGCCACAGCTCTCGGCTGGGCCAGCAGCCGGGTCCAAGTTTTCCCGCCATCCGCGGATTTGATTACACCGTCTTCGCTGGCGGCAAAGAGGAGATCCATGCGCGATGGCGAGACTGCCAGACTGTTCAAATTGCGCCCTGCCAGGGCTTCTTCATTGGCGCGCAGCGTCCAGTTCAGACCGCCGTCAATGCTGGCGAACACGCCGCCAAAGCGTCCCTCGTAGCCGCTGCTGGCGAAAAGATGGGGCCCGGCGCCGGTGATTTGCGACAGACTGTGGTTCGAAAATCCGGCATTAACCGGCAGAAAGGTCTCGCCCGAGTTGGCGCTTTTCAGGATGCCGGCATACTCGGTGGCCAGGTACAAGGTACGCGGCTCAGTGGGATCGAAAACCATCCAGTTAACCTGCTCGGCAGTTAGATGCCGCCAGGTCTTACCTGTGTCAGGCGATTTGAAGAGCCCCAGGGTGGTGCCGGCGTAAATCACATCCGAAGCCGCCGGGTCCTCCGAAATAATGTGCGTTCGCCGGTGGGTTCCGGGTATACCCTGCAGCTTGATCCAGGAGTCGCCGGCGTTATTACTCCGGTAAATGCCGCTGCAGGCGCTGGCGAACAGCAGTTCGGGGTGAAGCGGATTGACGCGGATGGAAAAAATATCCGAATCGTCGATCAAACCGTCATGGATCGATCGCCAGGTTTGGCCGCCATCCACGGTTTTCCAGGGCAGATGCGGGGTTCCGGCATAGATGATCTTGGAGTCTCTCGGATCGAACGCCAGGGCAGTAATATCCTGCATTTCGTTATCGTTCTCGCGCGAGATGCGCTGCCAGATTGCGCCGCCGTCGGCACTCAGAAACACACCTTTCGCGGTTCCGGCCGCCAGAACATGGGGGTCGCCAGGCCACATGGCCAGCGATTCGATCCGCGCGCCGCGCAGTCCCGCTTGCGGTTGCCACGTCAGGCCTCCGTCTGTGCTTTCCCAGACACCGGAGTCCGGCGAATCGCCCGCGTCCAATCCGGCGTAGAAATGACCTGATTCCTTGGGATGGATGATGAGCGCATTGAACGTGCCGGGGGCGCCCGGGAACGCCAACAGGCGCCAGGACGCAGCGGCATCGTCGGAACGGAACAGCAGCGAATCGCGCGAACCGGCCAGCAGAACGTTACGATTCTGCGGATCGATGGCTAGCGCTCTTGCACTACCTCCGAACGGACCGGACAACCGCCATGCGGCCACACCGGGTACAACGAGTATCAGACCAAAGACGAGGCATAATGAAGCTTGCCTCCCTGAAGTTGCAAGTTTCACTTCTCTTTAGCCTAGCAGATATGGGGCTTGGTGGCGCAGCGGGGCGCTGGGCTAAGTGCTTCAGCCATCAGCCGGTTTCAGTTCAAACCTGCAAGCGGCGCGTGACCCGCCAAGTCGGTGATCTGTTCAGCGAGTTGCTGGGGATTGTCCACATTCTCCACCACCAGCCGGCTGTTCTCGCCTGCGGTTTCAATCGACAAATCGCCGACGCCGAACATGCGCTGCGGGAGCGATTGGATGGCGCGAACATCCTGCACTTTCGGGAGCTGAATGATGCGGGTTGACTTGGAAGCAAGGCCGCTTTCATAGCGCAGCTTTTCGCCGGCGATGGTCAGCTTGATCATCTGGCGCTGGACGTGGCGCTTGATCGGCCAGAGCAGCAACAGCAACGAGGCCAGGGGCAGCCAGGGAGTCGGGGACTTGTCCGCCAGATATTTGTAGTGAATGAACACCGCAACGCCCACCGCGGCCAGCGCGAGCACGTACCCGATTTTGATGAATTTCATGCTGGGGCGGATTACAATGTCGGCCATGGGTCCGTGGTAAATTGTACCGCGCCGTTGCGCGCGACACTAAAAGAGAGCCATTGCACAACCAATGAAGACGCCCAGCCGCAAGCGCCGCGGGAAAACGAGCGCGAGGATCGGTGTTTACCTGCTTTCGCTGCCCGAACGGCTGGTGCGTTCCGGCGCCGCTCTGGCCGGCGGGTTGATGCGCGAGCTGGGCAGCGTGGCGATTCCCGCCGGAGTCCGTCGCACGAAAACTTATCAAACCATGGTCGAGATCGCGTTGCGTTTCATGATCCAACAGGTGGGCGAGGTTAAGGGCGTGTATCCTTCCGAAGGCGAGCTGGCCGCTAATTTCCTGCTGCGGCGCACCGCGGGCCATGGGCTCGAACTGGCTGGCTTGATCGCTTTCCGCGCTTCGCCGGTCTGGATCCTGGCGGCGCTGGCGGACATCTCCGGAGCCGGCCGGCAGATCGTGCAGGAGATCGCCGAAGCGATGAAGCAGGAGGGCCTGCTGGAGCGCGACGCGAAATTCGAGAACATCGATCAGATCCTGGATGGGCTGGAGCGGACGGCCGGCTGGGCCGCGGATGTTGTCAACGTCCCGCCGCTGGACGTGGCGGGGCTTCGTAAAGAGTGGTCGGCGTTTCGCGAGAGTGTGGCGCGGATTCCTCCGCGGAATTTACCCTCGGCGCAACGCATCCGCGCGCAATGGGAAGAATTGAAGCTGGAGGCGGCGGCGCAGGGCCGGAGCGTTTTCCAATTGTCATCGATCATGGCGGTCGCCGCGGTCTCGCGCACACCGGAAACGTTGCGGCGCCTGGCTCGGGCGGCCAATCGAGCGGTGTGGCGCACTGGCCAGTTGTTCGCCGGGAGCGTACTCGATCATTACAGTCAGACCTTGCGCGAGATCGGCGAGCGCGGCTACGCGGCCTATTGGGCCGAGGCGTTTCGCCCGTACCTGCATGCCGCCGCCGGGCATTTCTCGCCCAAGCACCGGTCGCTGACTGGCCGGTTGTTGCGGTAGTTGTATCGCGCCTAGCCGGTTCTCTTTCTTTGTCGGGTTTTATTCGATCGCTCTTCACTGAGGGCGTGCGCGAGCAGCGTTTTGATTACTGCCTGGCGGCTGATATTGAGGCGAGCCGCCCGCTCGTCTAGTTCTCGCAACATGCCTTGTGTCAGATCGACATTGACGCGACGCAAAGGCTTCACAACCGTGAATTTGTTCGTGAAATACGCGGAAATGTCCTCGCCACGAGTTGCCATGTCCGCGATCTCGTCGGCCGTGCGGCTTTTTCTAGACGTTTTCGGCATAGCTTTGCTCCTCTTCGTTTGTTGCCTTCCAGGCTGTGACCAAATGGTAGTACTCGCCTTCCGAGTCATGCCGGATCTCAAAGATCACCGAGCATAAGCGGCCGCGGCACCATCCTATCGCGCGGAACTGATCCGGGTCATCGTTTTTCTGGTCGACGAGGTAAACCTGATCAAATATTTCCTGGGCTTCTTCCAGGCTAACGCCATGTTTCTCCTTAGTCTCCTGACTCTTCCGCGGATCGAGATCGAAGCGCATGCGCTTGCATATACGAGTATATAACCGTTATACCCGGATGGTGCGCTCGATGCTCAGCGTCGGCTCATCTCTCTTGCCAGCTCTTCGTACTGATCGGTGGCGATGAAATCGACGCCGGCTGCGATCGCCGCGCGCCATCGGATGCGCGCCGCTGCCAGCGATCCAAAATTGTAGCCCTGGTCCCAGCCGTGATCGTCGCCCTCGGGAAAACCATCCAAAGTGTAGAATCGGATCCAGTAGCCCAGGGAGTGCGCGCGGTGGACGAGCGCGCGCAGGCGTTTTGCATCCGCCTTCGTCCAGTCGCCGGCGCGCGGCTGGCCGCCCTCCTCGACTTCGTACCAGGAATTATTCCACCAGCGGCGGTAGTTGGTAGGCCGTTCGGTCAGCAACTTTTCCGGAGGCAGCGTGGCGCGATAGTGGGCGCGCTCTTCGTCCGATGCACCCGGGATCCTGGCCGTATGGGCCGATCCGAATACGCGCAGCTTAGCGCCCGCGGGGACCTGCTTGAAGAAAACCTCCTCCTGGGCGTCGGAATCCTCCGTGATCACCAAGATTGGCTTCGTGTCGAAGGGCGCAAGATCACGTGGGTTCTTGGTCTGGGGCGCCGTCGTAATCCAACTCTCGTATTGTCCGAGCAGGTCCCACACGGCGTGCAGCAGGGGCGGCTCCCAGCTCTTGAAATCGAAGTGCAGGATGATCAGCGGCCAACTCGCACGGTTGTTTTCGGCCAGCGCCTTCTCCACGATGGGGCGCACGCGCTCGAAGAAATAGTCGCGCAGCGTAGGCTCGGAACCATCTGCTTCGGCCCGATGCGTCACCACCACGCGGCCGGCGCCGGTGGCCGGGTCCGCGTACCACGTTAGGTCCTGCTCAATTGAGACCGGAAAAGCGTTGGCGAGCGCGCGGTCGATCCGGTCGCTCCAGCGGCCGTCGTAGGGATAGCAGTTGTGCGCATCCAGCACCGGCCGATTGTGATTCAGAAACTCCAGCGGCACGCGCTGTGCAAATAGCGCCGCACTGAATGACAAGATGGCTAGCAGCTTCACAAGCCCATCATCGTAACACTCGCGCCATTGCTGCTTGATGAGAGAATAATGAACCAGGAGTCAAGCGTCTGCAATCAGCCGACGTCATCATTATCGGCGGCGGGATCGTCGGGTCGAGCATTGCCTACCACCTGACGGAAGCCGGATGCCGCAGCGTTATAGTTCTGGAACGCGAGGCGCATCAGGGCAAGGGGTCCACCGGAAAAAGCATGGGCGGCGTGCGCGCGCAGTTCGCGACGCCGGTGAACATCCAGATGTCGCTCTACTCGATACCGTTCTTTGCGCGCTTCGACGAGGTGATGGGCTATCCATCCGGCTACAAGCCGCAAGGATATTTGTTCGTCGCCAGCGAAGAGCGGCACATGAGCTATCTGCGGACCAATTATGAGAAGCAGGCCGCTCTCGGCCTCAAGTCCGTGCAGCTCTTAGCCCGCGACGATGTGACGCGGCTCGCTCCCGAAATCCGATCCGACGACATCATCGGCGGAAGCTTCTGCGCGACGGACGGCTTCGTGGACCCTTATAGCGTGATGACTGGATTCATGCAGAAGGCCATGGAGCGCGGCGTGGAATTGAATGCGTGAGACAGAGGCAACCGTCATCCAACGCGACGCGCGCGGCGTCTGCGGAGTGGAGACCACGCGAGGCGCACTGGCATCGCGCGTCGTGGTGAACGCGGCGGGACCGTGGGCAGGGCTGCTCGCCAAACTGGCCGGGGTCGACCTGCCGATCGAACCGCTGCGCCGCATACTGGTCCCTACCGAGCCGTTCGACAAGGTGTCGCAAAAGTCGCCCATGGTAATCGATATGGCGACTGGCTTTCATTACCGTCCGGAAGGGCTCGGGCTGTTGATGGCCTGGAACGACCCGGACGAAAAGCCCGGCTTCAATATGAACTTCGATCCCGCGTTTATCGAGAAAATCCTTACCCGAGGCGTGAAACGCTTGCCGAGTCTCGAAGAAGCCGAAGTGAATCCGCGGCGCGCCTGGGCCGGCCTTTACGCGATGACGCCGGATCATCATTCCGTGCTCGGACCGGTGCGGGAGCTGCCCGGCTTTTTCGTCGCCAACGGTTTCAGCGGCCACGGTGTGATGCATTCTCCGGCCACCGGGCGGATTCTCGCGGATCTGATTCTCAAAGGATCCACCGATATCGTGGATGCGCACCTGCTCGGCTTCGATCGCTTCGCCTCCGGGCGCCTGCTGGAAGAAACCGCGGTGCTCTGAATCCGCGCCGGCGGTGACTCGGGTATGCTGAAAAACATGCTACTGGGCATTTGCCGGAACCGTAGCCTTGCGCTGCTATTGTGTACCGTCCCGCTGCTGGCTCAGCGCGGCGGCCAAAACACATCGCTGGCCGAAAATTTCCGCTTCCGCTTCATGGGGCCGGCGGTTGGCAACCGAATCTCCGCTGCTGCGGGAATTCCTGGCGATCCCAGCACATACTACGTTGGCGCTGCGTCGGGCGGCATTTGGAAGTCCACTGATGGCGGCGTGCGCTGGGCTCCACTCTTCGACGACCAGTCCGCGCAAGCCATCGGCGCGCTCGCGGTCGCACCCTCGGATTCGAAGATCATCTGGGCGGGCACGGGTGAAGCCTGGGCCATTCGCGACGTCGACATGATGGGCGACGGGATCTACAAATCCACTGACGCCGGGAAAACCTGGGCGCACATGGGACTGGAGGAAACAGGACGCATCGGGCGTATCGTGGTTCAT
The DNA here is from genome assembly GCA_963768095.1 of Terriglobia bacterium. Classification (GTDB taxonomy): domain Bacteria; phylum Acidobacteriota; class Terriglobia; order Bryobacterales; family Bryobacteraceae; genus Palsa-89. The sequence goes on from CAVYGT010000003.1 coordinate 91,208, forward strand.
CCATCCAATCCCAACATCGTGTTCGCCTGCGCGCTCGGCCGTCTCACCGGACCGCAACAGGAGCGCGGCGTCTATCGCAGTAACGACGGCGGCAAGAACTGGACGCGCGTGCTTTTCGCGGATGCGAATACCGGCTGCTCCGGTCTGGCCATGGATCCTCACGATCCGAACGTGCTGTTCGCCGGCATGTGGCAGGCCGAAATGCACACCTACGCGATGTTCAGCGGCGGACCGGGCAGCGGAGTCTATGTTTCGCACGACGGCGGTTCCACCTGGAAACGGCTGGAAGGTCACGGATTGCCGCACTCGCCAGTGGGCAAAATCGACGTCGCCATCGCACCGACGAACAGCCGGCGCGTTTACGCGCTGATTCAAACCGCCGACCAGGGCTCGCTGTGGCGCTCCGATGATGGCGGCGAAAACTGGATCGACGCGAGCTGGGATCGCTCGCTGATTGGCCGCGCCGGCTACTACATTCGCGTCGCCGTCTCACCGGCCAACGCCGACGAGGTGCTGGTGGCTAACAGCAGCGTCCATATGTCCACGGACGGCGGCAAGACGTTTCGCGCGGTGCGCTGGGGCGGCGACACGCACGACATCTGGATCGATCCAACCAACGCCAATCGTATCCTCATTACCCACGACGGCGGTATGTACATGACCACCGATCACGGCAAGACTTCGACCACGGTCACGCTTCCGATCGGGCAGATGTATCATGTCGCGGTTGACAACGATGTCCCATACCACATTTATGGAAACATGCAGGACGATGGCACCATGCGCGGCCCGAGCAACTCGCCCGAATCCGGCGGGCAGGCGATCGATTATGCGGGCGGCGGCCGGCGCGGGGCGATCGGCATCGTGCCAGGCCCGTGGGACCACAATCTGGGAGGCTGCGAGTCCGGCTTCACGATTCCGGACGTCACCGACACCAACATCGTCTGGGCCACCTGCTATGGCGATGAAGTGACGCGCTACGATGGGCGCACGAAAATGGCGCGATCCATCAGCCCCTGGCTCCACACGCTGGACTCGGCGCCCAACGAGGCGAAGTATCGCTGCCATTGGACGCCTCCGCTGGCTTCCGACCCGTTCGACCACAACACCATGTATTACGGCTGCCAGGTGATATTCAAAACTAGCAACGGCGGCACGAGCTGGACTGTTATTAGTCCCGACCTTTCCACGCAAGACCCCAGCCGCATCATCTCCTCGGGCGGTATCGTCGGCGACAATCTGGGCCAGTTTTACGGCGAGGTTGTTTTTTCGATCGCGCCGTCGGAAATCCAGAAGGGGCTCATCTGGGCCGGAACCAACGACGGCAAAGTCTGGTACACGCGCGATGCCGGCGCGCATTGGAACGATGTCACGAAGAACATCAGCGGCATGCCCGCGTGGGGAACCGTTTCGAAGATCGAGCCGTCGCACTTCGATCCCGGCACGGCGTATATCGCGGTGGATTTCCACCTGATGGACAACCGCGATCCTTTCCTGTACAAGACCACGCGACTTCGGGCAGACCTGGACCAAAATCACCGGTAATTTACCGCATGGGCCGCTGGCGTACGCGCGCGTCATCGCGGAAAATCCCAACAAGAAAGGCATGCTGTTCGCGGGCACCGGCAATGCGCTCTACTACTCGACTGATGACGGCGCAAATTGGAAGCAGTTCCAAGACGGGCTGCCGGCCGCGCCGGTTTCTTGGATCGTCGTGCAGAAAAAATATCACGACCTGGTGGTTTCCACCTACGGGCGCGGGTTCTACATTCTCGAGGACCTGACGCCGCTCGAACAGGATGCAAGCGGATCGGCCACGCGGTTGTTTGCCCCGCGCGCGGCTTATCGCCTGGTGCATGCGGCGCGCGGCGTTTTGAACTATTCGCTTGCAACCGCCGCGAAGAATCCGCCCCAGATCGACATTCTCGATTCCTCCGGCCGCGTGGTGCGGGAACTCCGCAACCTTCCTGGACAAGCTGGATTGAATCGCGTGATTTGGAATCTGCGGCTGGACGGCCCGCGGCTGGTCGCTTTGCGTACGACGCCGGAGGAGAATCCGCACATCTGGGATGAACCGCGTTTCGACAAGGCCGAGACGCGCCCAGTCACGCATTGGGGAATCGAGCAGGCCGGACTCGGACCCATTGCCGCGCCGGGCAAATACACGGAGCGCCTCACGGTGGATGGGCAATCTTACACGCAGCCGATCGAGATCCTGCTGCCGCCGGAAAGCCATGGAAGCGAGGCCGACATCCAGGCCTCGGTGCGGCTGCAAACGCGCGTGCGCGACGATCTCAGCGCCGTCTCGGACATGACCAATCAGATCGAGTGGATGCGCAAGAAGCTGGAAGACGATCACAAGAAGGTCGCCGGCCAGAGCGAACTGCTGCGGCGCGTGCAGGCGATCGATCAGAAACTTCAGGAAGTGGAGTATAAACTGATCTCGCGCAACGACGCGCTCAGCGACGACAAATACTTCATCTCGCAGTTCAAGCTCTATATGAATTTCATGTGGCTGGAAGGCGAGATCGGGTCCGGCCTGGGCGATGTAGCAGGCAGCGGCGACTATGGTCCTACCGAGACCGCGCTAAGCCTGGTGCTGGGTCTCGAGCGCGAGCTGCAATCGGTTCAGGCCGAGTACAAGAGCGTCATGGAAAAAGATGTTCCCGCTTACAACCGATCGATCGCCGGCACTGGATTAACGACGCTGCCTACCACCGGCGCGCCTCCGCCGCCACAGCCTGCTCAACCGCGTAGTGACCAATAACGATCTATTACGCGTCCTTACAAGTTCTGACAAGCCTCCGAGACGCCTCCACATCCAATCAAGCGGAGGTAGAAGGAAATGCTAAAAAGATTTGGAATCCCGGCTTTGGCGCTGGCCTCGGTTTTGGCGATCACAGCGCCCACTGTGACTTTAGCGGCTGATCGCGGCGGCGAGCGAGGAGGCCGCGAAGTTGCGCGGCAGGATTTCCGCGGCCGTGGGGACGATCACTTCGATCGCGGCGGCCGACGCTTCGACCGCGATGACCGTGGCGGCTTCAATTTCGGAGTGGGCTTCTACGCAGATCCGACACCTGTGCCTATTCCAGTCCCGGTTCCGGCCCCCAGCGGCTACTACGACCAATATGGGATCTGGCATCCGTACGGCTACTGATCAGGCGGATGTCACGGGCGGCCGCGCGACTCCTCCTCCGCGCGGCCGTTTTGCTAGGATGCTGAGTTTCTTCACGGCGTTCACACGAGTGTGAACGCGGCACGCACGAGTGCGTGCGCCACATTCCTTATCTCTGGGCCCAATACTTATCACGCGTTTGCACCAGCAGGCCTTTTTCCTTGGTGACGAGTTGCAGCGCGCGAAACTCGGAAACGCGGACCGGCTGGTCTGAAACGAATCCCAAACTATACTGGCTGCGCAATTCCTGCTCGATGAGGCCGAAAATCTGCTCGATGCCCTGTTTTTTGGAGACCTCGAAAAATCCCCCGCCCGTTTCTTTTGAAAGATGCTGTAAGACTCTGCGGCCGTCGGGCTCACCGAATCCGTACGCGCCAGGATCGGAGAACAGGATCGAATAAACGAGCGTATCAGCGCGTTGTGCCGCGTCGATCGCGTCTGCCACAGTCAAATCACTTCCCGTATCCACGCCGTCGGTCATCAGGATGAGCGCCTTGCGGTTGCGCTGATCCTGCATGGTTTTCGTGGCCGCTACCACCGCGTCATAGAGCAACGTGCCGCCGCCGGTCTGCTGCATCAGCTCGGCCCGCGTGGGCGCGTCGACGACGCTCAACTTTTCCTCCAGCTTGCTGCGCGACGCGGTGAGGCTCTGGCGCATCATCACCGCCATGTCGAACTGCATCAGGAACACCTGATCCTTGTCCTCGCGCAGGACATTGTTGAGAAAGTGGAACGTGGCGGTGCGTTCCGCGTCCAGCACCTTCAACTGGCTCACGCTGGTGTCCACCATCAGGCCGATGGTCAAGCGGAAGATCGGTTTCCTTGGAGAAATACCGGATGGTCTGCGGCCGTCCGTTTTCGAGAATCGAGAAATCGTCTTTCGTCAAATTGCTGATGATCTCGCCTTTCCTGGTGCGCACGACGGCCAGAAGATCCACCACCTTCACCGAGGTGGAGAAGGTTGCCGTGTCCTGGCTGCGCGCTTTTGATCCAACTACAAGCGCTGCCGCGGAGGCGAGAAAGCGGCGCCGGGAACAACCCATTTGCATCGATTTCAGGATACTGCAATACTTCGCCGACAGCGGAGGGTTCAGTGGCGGAAGCGCGGGTTGCATTGCCTCGCATCGATGAACGAGAATGTTACGACGTTCTTTCACTTCGAAGGAGGACTCCCATGCGCCGTTCTACCCGGAAACTCTACGTTCTTCTGCTGCTCGGTGCAGCCCTGCCGGCCGCTGCGCAAACCGACCTGCCCATCGCAAAACCGGAAACGGTCGGCATGTCATCGAAACGGTTGGAGCGCATCCACGCGTTCATTCAGGATTATATCGACAGCAACCAGATCGCGGGCGCCGTTACGCTGGTGGCGCGCAAAGGCAAGGTCGTCCACTTCGAAGCCCAGGGCTGGCGTTACAAGGAAGAAAACGCGCCAATGGAAAAGGACGACATCTTTTCGCTGATGTCGATGACCAAGCCCTTCGTCTCCACGGCGTTGATGATGCTGTGGGAGGACGGCAAGTTCATGCTGGACGATCCCATCTCCAAGTGGCTGCCTTCGTACGCCAGCAAGCAGGTGCTGGATCCGGTGAGCGGACAGCGTGTCCCGGCGCGCGCCATCACGGTCCGCAATATTTTGACGCACACCTCCGGACTCTCGCTGGAGCCCGGGCCACGGCCTAAGACATTGCTCGAAGAAATTGAAAAGTCCGCGCCGCGCCCACTCGCCTTTCAACCCGGCGAGCGCTGGCAATACGGCTCGTCCACCGACTTCGTGGCCGCTCTGGTCGAAAAAATCTCCGGCATGACCGTCGACGAATACCTGCGCCAGCGCATTTTCGAACCGCTTGGAATTCGGGACACCTACTACAACATCCCCAAGGAAAAAGTGAATCGCGTCGCGGCTGTTTACCGTCCCGACAAAGACGGCAAGATCACGCTGCTGCGCAAGCCCGAATTTCACGAGCCCACCACTTACTTCCCCGGCGTGGCCGGACTCAATGGGACCGCGGCGGACTATTTCCGCTTCTCGCAGATGATCCTGAACGGCGGCGAGTACGAAGGACATCGCCTGCTGGGCCGGATGACCGTGGACATGATGATCAGCAACCAGATCGGGTCGGGCAAGCTGGTTTATATCCGCGGCGCCGGCTACGGTTTTGGCCTGGGCTTCGCCGTGCTCACGGATCCATCCAAATCCCCCGATGCACTTTCGCCCGGGACGTTCACCTGGGGCGGCGCCGACGGCACTTTATTCTGGATCGATCCGGTGGAGGAGCTGATCGGCATCATGATGGTGCAGATCAATCCCTATAGTCACTTCAATATCCGGCCGCTGTTTTCGGTTGTGGTTTCGCAAGCCGTGGTCGATAGCCTGGCAGGCCACGGGCCAAAAGTGATGGGCTACGACACACCGCGGTGAGAAGAGACCGAAGAATTACTACTTGACGGTGACCTTGACTTGAGCCGAGGTCCAGCAGCACTGGAATCCGCCGCCGCCGGTGCCGGATAGATCGTTCGCGGTCACTTCCAGGATATATTCCCCGGGATCGCTGAACGTGGCCGTAGTCGCGGCCTTGCCGGTGAACGTAGCCGATGGCGGCGCCTTGAATTCAACTTTCTCGGCCTTCGGCTTGGCGCTGGCGAAAGTCACATCACCGGGGCCGCGCAACTTACTCCACGTGACCGTCACAGCCGGAAGCATTTTGGCAAATGCTGCAAAGGCCGGCGGCACAACATTGTCATCGGCAACCCAAACCGTGAGCGGAAGCGCAACGCCCGGCGCGGCCGTCAAGGTATTGGCGATCTCACGCGGAGGCCCCTGCAGGAACGGGCCTGAATCCGCGAAGCCGATAAAAGGCGGCGTGTTGTCGGTCGCATCCTTGAACGGCGAGACCACATACAGCGGGTTCAAACCGAACGGTACGGAGGTTGTTTTCCCGTTGGAGACGATGGTCCAGGTGATTTTCTTGTCCGCGCCGAAGTCCTTCGGAACAGTGATGGAGAAGACGCCCCACTGGCGGCCGGTCAGGAAGTGCGTGGGCTGCCCGCGATCCGGTCCGCCCGGATCCACGTGGTTGTTCGGTCCGACCGGAATGTCCATCACTTCTTTAGTGTTCCGGTTGTAATAGCCGATCAGAATTGTGTTCGTGCCATCCGGGTTCGGATACCAGCCCTCATAGGCGGCAGTGAGGGGCTGGCCGGATTCGTGGGGCGGCTCTTTGTAGGCGTTGGTTATGCCTTGCGCCAAGCCCAGGCTGGCGAATAGAACTGTACTTAAGAAACTTCGGAACATATGGTGTTGGCCGCGGATGAACGCGATGCGACTTTGGCGCTCATCCGCGGCTAGCTAAGCTACTCCTAGTTGTTTCCGCTCAGAAAATCCAGCGGACTGGCCGGGCCCTTCGGCTTGTGCTTCGCGGCCCATTCTTTGTAGTCGTCGTCGCTGATGTACGTGACGTTGACCCAGGCGTGCGCCATCTCGTCCACCGTCCGATCGCCCCATCCCACCCATTGATTCGGATCCGGATTGGACGCCTTGGCGGTAGTGTTGTCATGCCACGCCTTCACATGGATGATGGTGCCCTTCGGAAATACGGGCGCCGAATCTTCGGTGTAGATGTAGTTGTTCATCCAATTGAAGTTGAAATTGTTGCAGTAGCTGATGGTCTGCACGTTGCCGTTCGGCAGGATGGCTTCGAGCAGCATCGCCTTCCCGCGCAGGTGCATGTGCGGCTGGAAATTCTCGAGCCGGGCCGCTTGCTTCAGCACATGGAAGTTCTCCGTCTCGGCCACCGTGTTCGGCGGAATGTCGAGCGGGCTGGCGCCGTTGGCAGCAGCGTTGAACATAGTGAGGTAGGTGCGATACTTCGGCACCTCGCCCTTGGGATAGAGATAAACAGCGAGCTCGACGTGGTCGGTGATCTGATCGCCGACAGCGTGATAGTGGATGTCCCAGCGGATCTTAGCGCCGGGCATCAGCAATTTTCCGGTGTTGGGGCGATAAACGTCGTACTGCTTTCCGACCGCCCATTCCATCAGAATGCCGCCGCCGGCGATGGCCGCGAGCGGATCGGCATCCGCGGGGCCGGAGCCCTTCGGCTCGGTTTGCATCAAGTAACCAATGGCGTGATGCGTGATGCGCCGGCCGGCGCGCGTGCCGGGGCGCATTTCCACCGCACGAACCCAGCGCGGCTCGGTGAGTCCAACATCTGTGATCGGCTGCCACCACTGGTCCTGGCTGACGGCCGGCATGGTATAAGTGGTCGATTTGATAACCAAGTCCGGCTCGCCGTACTGTTTGGCAAGCTGCCACTCATCTTCGTTAGGCCACTGCTTGGCAGGCGGCATGTCTTTCGCATCGCCCATGGGCGAGCCGGAATCTACCCAGCGCACGATGGTGGCGATCTGCTCGTCGCTCAAAGACCGGTCGTTCTGAAACTGCTGGATGCCGACGGTCTTGTCGAGATGCCATGGCGGCATCTGATGCGTCACCACGCGCTCCTTGATGGACCTGGCCCAGGGACGCGCTTCCTCATAAGTGACTAACGACATCGGCGCCATGGAGTCCTTGCGATGGCAAGCCTCGCATTTGTCCTGGAAAATCGGAGCGATGTCCTTGGTGAACGTCACCGGTTTCGCGGTGGCGCTGGTTTTTCCCGGCTCACCGGCCATCAAAGCACCTGAAACTGCCAGCAAGGCGCCGGAGGCGATGAGGGTTACAGCTTGGTATCTGCGGGTCATGAATTGCTCCTTAGTCGGCAATTGATTTTATCCTGAATGTGCGGTCAGTGAGCTGAGTGCTCCAGTTCGGGTTCCGTCGAGGCTTGCCCGGGCCGGGTCATCTTAGCCATGAGTTCGAGAAAAATTTCGCGCTCGCCGGGACTGAGCGATTCGAGCATGTTGCGTCCCATGGCGAGCTTGCATTCCAGAAGCGCATCATAATAGCGCTTGCCCTTTTCGCTAAGGGCGACCTGGACGATGCGCCGGTCTTCGTCCACGCGCGTTCGTTCCACCAGGTCTTTACTTACCAGTTTGTCCACGGTGTTGGTCGCGGTGCTGAGGGCCAAATTCAAGCCACGGGCCAGGTCGCTCATGATGGTGATGCCTTTTCTTCCGAGCATCGTAACCATCCGAATCTCCTGGGGCGAGATTTCCACGTCGGAGGCAGCCGTGGCAGGTCGCGCCACCATCAGTCGACGATATAAAACGTCGAAGTGGGCGATCAACTCGTTGAGCTGTCGTTTCTAGCGGCGCCGCGTTTACGGCGATTTGGGGGTTGGTCATTGTTTGTTTCTCAGATCCGGCAACTCTTCTAGTATCAATGAAAACCACACGCGTGTCAAATAGTTAGCTTGGTGAATGTTTCATGAGTCGAAGAATCCGCCCACTGCGGAGAATGAACGGCCTATTCTCCGCAGCGGGAGCGGAGGAAATCTTTAGCGGATGCGGAGATTGCAGGGTATAATATCCGCAGCAGGTGCGGAGAATATACATTCACGAGCTTACAGACTGGCCCCGGTTCCACTGGAGCATGGAGAAGCTCGCCGAGCCACTCGCCTCGGTCCGGCACCGGCAGGGCCGTCTGATTGGCCACATGGAGGGGCTCGGATTTCAATTGAGGCAAGAGGCTGTACTCGAAACGCTGGCCACAGATGTTCTAAAGAGCAGCGAAATAGAAGGCGAAAAGCTGGATGCGGAACAGGTCCGCTCATCCGTGGCCCGGCGTCTCGGCATGGACATCGGCGCTCTCAAGCCTGCGGATCGCAGCGTCGAAGGCGCCGTCGAAATGATGCTGGACGCCACGCGCCATTATGACCGGCCGCTGACCGCCGAGCGGCTGTTCGGATGGCATGCGGCGTTGTTTCCGACGGGCCGCAGCGGGTTGAGGAAGATCAAGACCGGAGCTTGGCGTGACGAAAGCGTGGGGCCTATGCAGGTGGTCTCCGGTCCGATGGGAAAAGAACGCGTCCATTTCGAAGCACCGACGGCGGACCGGCTGGCCGGCGAGATGAAATCATTCCTGGACTGGTTTGAGGGCCGGGAGGCAATCGATCTCGTTCTGAAAGCCGCTCTCGCCCATCTTTGGTTCGTAACGATTCACCCATTCGAGGATGGCAACGGCCGCATCGCGCGCGCGATCGCTGATATGGCGCTGGCGCGTTCCGAGCAGAGCCCGCAGCGATTTTACAGCATGTCTGCCCAGATCAAGCAGGAACACAAGCAGTATTACGACGTCCTGGAACACACGCAGAAAGGGACGATGGACATCACAGCATGGATGGAATGGTTCCTTGAATGCTTGGGCAGCGCCATCGACGGCGCACAAGTCACTTTAAAGGCCGTGCTTGCCAAAGCGCGGTTCTGGGATCGCACCAAAGATGTGCGGCTCAATGACCGGCAGCGCTCCGTGATAAACCGCTTGCTGGACGGGTTCGAAAGCAAGCTCACGAGCTCAAAATACGCGCAGCTCACGAAGTGCTCGCAGGATACCGCCTATCGCGATATTCTCACGCTGGTCGAGCATGGCGTCCTCGTTCAGAATCCCGAAGGTGGGCGCAGCACCAGCTATTCGCTCGCCCCGCTGCAATGACCATTCTGTTACTTATGTGTCCGGTCCGGACAAAGAAGGAAATGGAGCGGGAGACGGGATTCGAACCCGCGACATCAACCTTGGCAAGGTTGCACTCTACCAGCTGAGTTACTCCCGCCCGAGTTCGACTTTCATTTTCTCGCGCCGCGAGCGGGACTGTCAAACCACAACTTCCCGCACCGGGCGAGTTTGCCGGTGTTAACGAATCTGCAACGCGAGCAAATCCTAACATTTGCGATCGATACTGTTTTATGTAAGTGGCTGAAAACACAGTCGATAAACGTCCAAAAAATTGTAGATTCCGGCCCGGCGAAGTGTGCTAGACTTTCTTTTCCGTAACACGGAACCAGCGATTCGAAATGCCATTCTAAGACATTTCAGAGTGGTTGGCGCCCAATAGAATTGAAAGGTTGAACTTTAGTTTTCCACAAGTCTGTGGAAAAGTTGTGTAAAAGCTCTGTCTTGTGACAAACCAATGAATACTTGGGAGCAAATAAAGAGCCGGCTTTCTGGCACGCTGAGCGTGGAGGCGTATCAGAACTGGCTGTCCAAAACTGTTTTCCTCAGAGCCAGCGGCGATCGGTTGCACGTGGGCGTGCCCGACCGCGAGACCAAGGACTGGATCGAGCAGGAGTACGGCACACACATCGCCGCGGCGATTGGTGACCTCAAACTTCCCGTCACGCAAGTGGTCTACGAGATCCACTCCGCCGGAACCAAGGCCGAGAGCGCCGAGAAGGGCGAAATTGTTTTTCAGCCCTCCGTCAGCTTGAATCCGAAATTCACGTTCGAGAGCTTCGTGGTGGGCTCGTGCAATCAGTTTGCGCACGCCGCCGCGCATGCCGTCGCAACGAATCCAGCCCGTTCCTACAATCCGCTGTTTATCTACGGCGGTGTGGGGATGGGCAAGACACACCTCATGCACGCCATCGGGCGGTCGCTGGTGGATCACTACGCCAGCATGAAGATCGTCTACACCTCCAGCGAACGCTTCATGAATGAGATGGTCACCTGCATCAAGAGCGACCGGATGCAGAGCTTCCACCGCTACTACCGCTCGGCGGACGTTCTACTGATCGATGACATCCAGATCCTGGAAGGCAAGGACGGCACGCAGGAAGAGTTCTTTCACACCTTTAATGAGCTGTTCGAACATCAGAAGCAAATCGTGATTTCCAGCGACTCGCCCCCCAAAAGCTTGTCCGGCTTGGTGGAGCGCCTCCGTTCCCGGTTCGAATGGGGCTTGATGGTGGATGTGCTGCCGCCGGACCTCGAGACCAAAATGGCCATTCTTGATAAGAAAGCCGAGATCGAGGGCATGACGCTGCCGGAAGAAGTTCGAATCTTCATTGCGACCAAGACCAAGTCCAACGTTCGGGAGCTGGAAGGCGCGCTGGTGAAACTGATCGCTTACTCTTCGGTCACCGGCACGCCGATCACGCTGGCCATGGCTCAGCAGCTGCTCAAGCATCTCACGCCCAGTCCGGAGAAACGCATCTCCATCGAATTGATCGTTAAGAACGTGGCGGACAGGTTCTCGCTTCAGCCATCCCAGCTTAAGCAGAAAACCAATGAGCACAGGATTGTGTATCCGCGGCAGATCGCCATGTACCTGGCGAAAGAACTGACGCCTGCCTCTCTTCCCGAGATTGGACGCTGGTTCGGTAGCAAGCATCATACTACCGTCCTGCACTCCATCCAGAAGATCGATAAACTGCGCCAGCGGGATCAAGATTTGAACAACTTCCTCCACAGGCTAGCTGACTCGATTCATTAGGGCTTTTTACCGTTTTCCACAGGGACCCCCGGCGAGTGCTTGTGGATGCGGTGGATGACTCGGGAGGGCCTGATTTTTCGTCTTTTCCCCCACCTGCGATCCACAGGTTTCAGTGGCAGGAAGTTTCTGGATTTTGTATAATTTAGAGAGAAATCTACATTTCAACAGCTCCTACTACTACGGTTCTAAGAAGTATCTATTTTAGGGAAGAGAGCAATAGCTAAATGGCAGCATCCGGAGAAGCGGCAACTAGAGCGGGGGAGACCATGGAGTTCACAGTCAGCAAGGCCGATCTGGTTCGAGAACTGAACCTTTCACAAGGCGTGGTGGAAAAGAAAACTACGATCCCCATACTCTCCAATGTTCTGGTAGAGGCCGCCGCCGACCGGATTCACTTGACCGCGACCGATTTGGAGCTGGGGATTCGATCTTCCTGCCCGGCTCGGGTAAAAAAAGCAGGCGCGGGGACTATTCCAGCCAAGCGGCTGCTCGATTACGTCCGGCTGCTTCCTGACGCAGATGTGGACGTGAAGCTTCAAGAGAACCAGTGGGCCAGTTTGGTATGCGGCCGTTCTCGCACGCGCATTGCGGGGATGTCGCGCGAGAGTTTTCCGGAGCTCCCTCAGATGCCGGATGTGCTGGCTCAGATTCCTGTGCATGTGCTGGCATCCATGATCGCGAAAACGATTTTTGCCATCTCGATGGAAGAATCGCGCTTCACCTTGAATGGTTCCCTGCTGCTGTTGAAGAACTCCGGCTTGACGATGGTCGCGACGGACTCGCATAGGCTGGCGATGGTGGAGCATGCGCTGAACCTGCCAGGCGTCACGGGTACATACCGCGCCCTGCTGCCTCGCAAAGCAATGGGAGAGATCCTCAAGCTGGATCAGGACGCAAGTCCCGACGCGCTGCTCGACTTCTCCGGCGACGACAATCATCTGTTCTTCCAACTGGGTGAACGGTTGCTGCTCAGCCGCAAGCTGACCGGCAACTTCCCGGATTTTGAACGGGTCTTGCCCAAGGATCATCCACACTCCGTGGTTCTGGATCGCGAGGAGTTGCGTAAATCCGTGGAGCGCGTTTCGCAGTTTTCAGACGAGCGATCCCGGGCCATCCGTTTTCGTGTACAGGATGGTGAAGTGCAGATCCATTCTTCGCTTTCGGAAACCGGTGAGAGCGAAGAGACCCTGCCCGCCGAGTATGAAGGCACCTCCGTCGAGATCGGGTTCAATGCCACGTACCTCATGGACTTCCTGCGTGCGACCACCGAGGAAAAAGTAGCGTTCTATTTCAAGGATCCGCATAGCGCGGGTGAGTTGCGTCCCGCAGCCGACGGCGATTATAAGTACCGTTACGTGGTGATGCCAATGCGCATCTGATTCCCGCGTATGCGCTCTAGCTGATTTGGATGATGTGAGTTTTTACAAACATGGCGACAAAAGAAGTTACTCCGGTGGAAGTTTACGATTCCAGTAGCATCAAGGTGCTGGAAGGCCTGGAGGCGGTGCGGTTGCGGCCGGCGATGTACATCGGCTCCACTACCGAAGCCGGGCTGCATCACCTGGTCTACGAGGTGGTGGACAATTCCGTAGACGAGGCCCTAGCCGGTTTCTGCGACAAGATCGATGTGACCATTCACCTCGATAACTCCGTCACGGTCGTCGACAACGGCCGCGGCATACCGGTAGACCTGCATGAAGAAGGCATTTCGGCCGCCGAAGTGGTGATGACCAAGTTGCACGCCGGCGGCAAGTTCGACTCCAAGAGCTACAAAGTTTCCGGCGGGCTCCACGGCGTGGGCGTAAGCGTGCGTGAATGCGCTCTCAGAGCGGCTGCAGCTCGAGATCTGGCGCAAATCCGGCAAGCCCAACGATACGCAAAGCTACACGTTTGAGCAGGAGTACCACCAGGGCGTTCCCAAAGGGCCGCTCACTCAGACCGGAAAGGCCGGAAAGAAAACCGGCACCAAGGTGACGTTCAAGCCAGACGGCACCATCATGGATGTCACGGAGTTCAACTACGACACGCTGGCGCAACGCTTGCGCGAGCTGGCGTTCTTGAATAAGGGCCTCACCATCACGCTCACCGATGAGCGCGCCGAGCCTGCCAAACAGCACGAGTTTCACTACGGCGGCGGCATCGCGGAGTTCATCAAGCATCTGAATCGCGGCAAATCCGTACTGCACGACAAACCGATTTATTTCGAAGGCGAGCGCGAGTTGCCCAACGGCGGAACGCTGTCCATGGAAGTGGCGCTGCAGTACAACGATGGCTACTCGGAGAACGTCTTCAGCTTCGCCAACAACATCAACACCGTGGATGGCGGCTCGCACCTGAGCGGATTCCGCAGCGCGCTGACCCGAACTATCAATTTCTACGGCCAGCAGGCCGGCTTGTTCAAGGACGTCAAGGAGAACCTGAGCGGCGACGACGTGCGCGAGGGGCTGACTGCGGTAGTCAGCGTAAAATTGCCGCAGCCGCAATTCGAAGGACAGACCAAGGGCAAGCTGAATAGCGACATTCAGGGTTACGTGGTCCAGTTGATCAACGAAAAGCTGGGCGAGTATTTCGACAAGAATCCGGCGGTGATGCGGAAGATCGTCGGCAAGGCCATCGACGCCGCACGCGCGCGGGAAGCGGCGCGGAAGGCGCGAGATCTGACGCGGCGCAAGGGCGCGCTCGATTCGGGGGGACTGCCGGGCAAGCTGGCCGATTGTCAGGAGAAAGATCCGGAACGCTGCGAGCTGTTCCTGGTGGAGGGCGAATCGGCCGGCGGCACCGCCAAATCCGGCCGCGACCGGCGCTATCAGGCCATCCTGCCGCTCAAGGGCAAAATCCTGAACGTCGAAAAAGCGCGCTACGACAAGATGCTCGGCCACGAGGAAATCCGTTCCATGATCACGGCCATCGGAACCGGCATCGGCCTCACGGATTTCGACGTCACCAAGCTTCGCTACCACAAGATCATCATCATGACCGATGCCGACGTGGACGGCTCGCACATCCGCACGCTGCTGCTCACGTTTTTCTTCCGCCACATGCAGGAGCTGATCAAGCGCGGCAATGTATTTGTCGCGCAGCCGCCGCTGTATCGCATCAAGAAGGGCAAGAGCGAGAAGTACATCAAAGACGACAAGGAATTCACGCGCGAGATTTTGCGCCGCGCCACGGAGAACCTGGCCGTCGAAATCCAAGGCGGCGCTAAGCTGGAAGGCGCCGAGCTGCGCACTTTCCTGATGTCGCTGGATGAATACCAGCAGATGTTCCGGCGCATGGAGCGCCGCATGCGCGATGCGCGCGTGGTGGAGGTGCTCTCGAACATCGACTACAAGCTGGATTCCAAGGCCGACTTCCACGAAAAAGCCAATCTCGAACCGGTGGTTGCGGCGATAAAAGCGGCCAAAGTGGAAGCGAGGCTGGAGCATGAGGAAGAGCACGAGGCCTGGAACATCGAGTATATAGATCCCACCCGCGCTCCTCGCACCATCGGCGTCGATTTGCTGCAGCAGCCCGAATACCGCCGCATGCGGGCCATCGGCCGGCAGGTAGCGAAATTCAATCAGCCGCCCTTCAACGTGCTGCGCGACGGCAAGAGCGAATCGCAGCCCGGCTGGCGCGAATTGCTGGAGCACGTCAAGAGCGAAGGCACGCGCGAAGTTTCCATCCAGCGCTACAAAGGCCTGGGCGAGATGAACGCAGAGCAGTTGTGGGCCACCACCATGAACGCCGAAACCCGCACGCTGCTCAAGGTGGATTTGCAGGACCTGGCCGAAACCGAGAACATCTTCTCCACGCTCATGGGCGAGGATGTGGAGAGCCGCCGCAAGTTCATCGAAGAGAACGCGCTGGACGTGCGGAACCTGGACGTGTAACCGCCGGCTCACCAGGAGTCGGGGCCGTTGCTCGGCGCGCCTCGCGCACGAACAAACCAAAAAGTACCAGCGACGCAACCGTCGCGGCCGATGTCCAGAAATACAACGCCGCAAGCGGCACTGTGTTCCAGGTGTTGTGCTGCCGGTAGTAAGCTCCCAGCACCGCCACGGGAAGCGGATGCAGCGCGACCGCGCACACGAGCGCAGAAGAGAACAACTTCCAAAGGCGCCATCGGAAGGAGTGAGCCAGCAGCATTGCCACGCCCGGGTACTGCATGGCTTGATAATGCGTCCACGATACCGGAGACGCCGCCAATCCGAATGACAGCAGCCCCGCCATGGCCCATGGTAACTGCTCCGCCGACAGCCGCCCACCCACGGCGATAAACAACAGCAGCGCTCCCGCAAGGACGGTGCCGGCCGCGGTCGCAACCGAGGCGGCCCGCTCAGGGCCCGGTAGTCGGAGGTCGGTCAATTCGACTACGCTCCAGTTGGGCGGCAGCTCGCCAGGATGTTGTGGCCGGTCGAGCAGGCGCAACACCGTAGAGGGCAGAGACCAGCTGAGCGGCGCGGGCGTGCCGGTCCACATATCGGTTCCCACCGGCGTTCGAGGCCCGCCCAGGCAGCAGGACACGTACAACCATGGCAGGGCCAGTAGCACGGAAACGCTCGCGAGAAATGCCAGGACGCCCGCACGCGAGCGGTTCAACAGCAGGCCGATGGCGAGCAGGCCTGGTATGAATTTCAGCGCGCAGCCCACGCCTAACGCTGCGCCTTGCCGCCACTGTGTGCTGGTGTAAGCGGCGGCCAGCAGCAACGCCAGCAGGGGGCTGACCTGGCCGAGCCACAGGGCCTCGGCCGCCGCTCCACCCATGCCCCACACCAAGGCGATCGAACAGGCGACCACCCAATCGCGGCCGAAGGCCCGCCAGATCAGCCAGGCCGCTAGAAGCAGACAGACCTGCGACACCAGGTACCAAACCCAACGCGCCGCCAGGTAGTCGAGGTGCGCGAGTGGGGTCAACAGTTCCGCGAGCAGGGGCGGATAAATATAACCGGCCGTCGCAAACGGGCTGTGGCCCGCAACAATCTGGCGCGCGGCGTCGTAGTATTTCCGGAAATCCGAGACGCCGCCCAGCTTTGGCACAACATTCGACACAGTGTCATGCCAATACCAAGCCGCACAGCTCAACACGAAGAGCGGAACCGCGATCTTCTTGATCGGACCTACTCCGCTCCGCATTCTTACCGGCGCGCCGCTCCGTCCGCGGCGAACGAGTTTTCAAACGCCTGGAAGCGGCGCTCCAGGTCCTCTTGCAAGCGCGCCTTTTTGCTGGACTGCAGAAACTCCTGGCAGGACTTGGCCTGGCTTCCTCCGGCGCACGCCGCGGCCGGAATCCGGTAGGCGCCGTCCTGCCAGTAACTCGCGCCTTCCAGAAACGAATACTCCAGGCTGTTGCGCGCCATTTCCTTGAGATCCGAATAGCTCAGATCGTAGGTCAGAGCGGCGCGCAGATACTCCTCGGTGAGATGAGTGCGGGACACGCCTTCGTCGTCGGTCGACAGCGCCACGGGCACGCCATGTTTGCGGTATACGGGCAGCGGGTGATCTTTGCCGCGAACGCCCAGGATCAGGTCGTTGCTCGACAGATTAATCTCCACCATGACGTGGCGCTGCTTCATCAGATTGAGCAACTGGTCGGCGCGTGTTTCATACATCACGCTGACCCCATGGCCGATGCGCTCGGCATGTCCGAATTCCAGCGCATCGCGAATGTGAAACCGCAGCCCATCCGGCGGGACCAGGCCAGGCGCCAGTTCCCCGGCGTGCAGCGTGATATGAACTTTGGGATACGCCCCGTGCGCGTAGTCGACCATGCGCATTTGAAGATGGTAGTCTCGCATGGATGTGATTCCATCCTCCGGCTGGACGAAATTGATTCCCACCACGCGCGAATCGGCCGAGGCCAGCATGAATCCGGCCAGCACTTGCGCGAAGACCTGCTCCTTGGGGGACTCGCGGAAGACCTGGTAGAGATAACGTACGACGACGTGGCAAGGTGGCGAGTCGGGTTGAGCGTCACAGCCCAAGGCGGCGCGCCTGGTGCGCTCGAGTTCATCCAGGTTGGCTCGCATACCCTCCACCACCTTTTCCAACCCGGCCTGCATCAGTTTCTCGCGCACGGCTACGAAATCCTCGAAGAATCCGGCTTTGGCTCCGAGGGCGTTCGCGGACGCGCCGTTTAGCGTCATGATTTCGAGATAGGATTCGTTCTGCTCGGCCGCCCGGCGAACCACTTCGGCCAGCAGCTCACCGCGGTGCCGCGACTGGTACGGCCCGAATTTGGCGAACGCACCGAAGAAGTGGTCGTGGCCGGACTCGCGGCCAGGCACGAAGTTGCGCATCGACAGGCTGTCGATCATGGCGTTGGCCAACGCATTGTCGCTCTGCGCGTGCGCCGCTTCCATACCCTCTCCACAATGCGTGCTGCCGGCGGCCGTCAATGGAGCCACGATGGCGTGGGTCCGTATATCCAGGCACAGGCCGTCTTCCGCCGCTATGCGCAGATAAGTCTCGGCATAGATTGCGCCGCCCAAGTGAACATGGAGGTCGCCTCCCTTCGGCATCCGGAGCAAGAACGCGTACAGCTCCGGGGGATTTTTGCGCGCCGCGGCGAAGCGCTGCTCCATCCTCAAAGTGGTGGTCGTGGCCGGCAAAGTCGCGCCGGTTGCAGGCGGAGAAATTAGGGCACTGAGCACGAGTGCCCACAGGACTCGGTAATTCAAGATTTCTTCCTTTACGCCCACCTTACCATTGCCTGCCCCGCCCCCGCGCAAGCGTAGTACCGTAAGCTGTCAGGTATGGGCTCGACTGAGATGCGCGAAGTTTATCAGCGCCGCACTTCCCGGCACTGGACCAGCGCGCTGTACCGGTTCTTGGAGCCGCCACTGCCGCTCCTCATGAATCCTCGCGAGCCGAAGGATTATCCGCTGGGCCGCTGGAATTTGTACCTCGGCGGCGCGGGCGCGGTCGTCCCGGGATATGTGAATGTCGATTTAACCGCGACGTCCGGCGTGGACGTGCTCGCCGACGCCGAGTGCCTGCCCTTTCGCGCGAATCTGTTTCAACGCGTGGAGTGCGATGCGGTGCTGGAGCACGTGCGCTGTCCCGAGTCAGTCATGCGGGAGATCGCGCGGGTCCTGGCGCCCGGAGGTTATGCGCATCTGGTCACGCCCTTTTGCCACCCCTTTCACGAATACCCGCGCGACTACCGCCGCTACACGCTGGATGGTCTCAAGCAATTAGCTGACGGCAGCCTCGAGTTGGTGAGCGAGGGCTGGAGGACCGGGCCGACCGCGACCATGCTGATCTTCTCTTTGGAATATGTGAAGCTCTGGTTGCCGTGGCGGGCCTGGAGAGCTTTCGTGCACATTACGCTAGGCTGGTTGCTGTTTCCGCTGCGCTACCTGGATCTGCTCTTTTTCCGTTCGCGACGGGTTGGGCAGCTCGGCAACCACTGTTTCCTTTGGTTGCGAAAACCGGCGCCGCCTGCGTGACCGGTCTCAGCGCAGAGAATCGACCGGATCGATTCTGGTGGCGCGCCGCGCGGGAAGATAACTGGCCGCCAGCGCAGCCGCGGTGAACAACATCGCGCTCACAAGAAAAATCAGCGGATCCGTCGCGCTGGTTCGATACAGCATGCCGGACAGCAGCCGGCTGAGAAGCAGCGAACCCGCCGCGCCGATCGCGACGCCCCACAATGCCAGTTTCGCGCCGTGGCCCAGCACGAGTTTCAAGATGTCGCCGCGTGTTGCGCCGAGCGCGATCCGGATTCCCAGTTCGCTGCTTCGTTGGGTGATCGAGTACGCAACCAGGCCGTAGATTCCAATCAGCGCCAGGAGCATGGCCGTCCCTGAAAACGCGCCCAGCAGCAGCATGGTGAAGCGCCGCTGGGAAGCGGACGCGGCCAAAACATCGTCGAGAGTTTGCACGCGAGTAACGGGTTGGTCGCTGTCGATTTGTGCGATGGCCGCGCGGACTGGGCGAATGAGGACGGCCGGGTCGCTCGCGCTCCGCAGGCTCAGGTTCAAATGCGCCCAGGGCAACTGCGGAAACGGCAGAAAGACTTCCGGATTCGGATCCGCCGCCAGGCTGATGTTCTTCTCGTCCCCCAGAACGCCGACCACTTCGGCGGGAGCCTGCCGGCCGGCCCACACTTTCTTGCCGATTGGGTTCTGATTGGCCCAGAAACGCCGCGCCAGGGTTTCGTTGACCATTACGACGCGCGGCGCTTGGGCGTCATCATGGGAGTTAAATTCGCGCCCGCGGATGAGGGGAACGCGCAAAACCTCGGCGTAGTCAGGACTGATGGCTTGAATGCTGACCAGCGGCCGCTCGGCCAGCGGCAACTCCGGCTGGCCTTCAAAAAGCACCGGTGAAAAGCGCATGGGATTTACCGGCAGCGCGGAGGAAATCGCCGCCGCCTCCACTCCCGGCAGCGCCTGCACGCGCCGGATCGCGTCTTCATAAAAAGCGATCATCTGCTGGGGCCGTCCGTAGCGTGTGGGCGGTAGTTCGATCTGCATGGTAAGAACGCCCTTCGGCTCGAAGCCGGGGCTGGCAGTCTGAAGCCGGATAAAACTGCGGACAAGCAGACCGGATGCAATCAGCAGAACCAGCGACAGCGCCACCTGTCCCACCACCAGCAGGCTTCGCACGCGGCTGCGGCTGCGTGTGGCCGTAGCGCCGCGCCCTTCATCGCGCAAGACCGCGTTCAGGTCCGGCCGCGAGACGACCAACGCTGGGATCACTCCGAATAGCAGGCCGCTGGCTAGTGAGATGACGGCGGTGAAGGCCAGCACGCCGAGATCCAGATGCAGTTCGCCCAGCGGTCCAGCCTGGTCATCGCCAAACCCGCTCAAAACGGCCAGGCACCAACCCGCCAGGAGGGTACCGGCGGCGCCTCCCAGCAACCCCAGCAGCGCGCTCTCCACCAGCAGCGCTCGCACGATGGCGCCGCGGCCCGCCCCCATCGCGGCCCGCACCGCGATCTCTTTCCTTCGCGCCAGCGCGCGCGACAACAACAGGCTGGCCACATTGGCGCAGGCGATCAAAAGCAGCAGCCCAACGGCGCCGGTGAGCAGCAAAAGCGCCGGCCGGATGTTGGCGACAATTTGCTCTTTCAAATCGTCAGCGTCGATCACCAGCCGCGGGTCCGCGTCGGGACGCCCGGGGTAGGCTTGCCGATAGCGCCGGTTCAGAACGTCCATCTCCGTTTGCGCCTGTTCCCTGGTAAGGCCGGGCCGCAACCGCGCGACTGCGGTGAGGAAGCCGCTGCCACCTTGAACCTGCTGAGGGGTGATCAGATTCAATTCGAAGACTCGCGGCGCCCAGAGGTCGATAGTCCGCCCCAGCGGTGCGAACTGGAACGAGGCCGGCAGGACGCCAATGACGGTGAAGTCGCGGGAATCGAGCGCCAGGTGCTGGCCGATCACGTCGCCCGCTCCTCCCAGAGTATGCATCCAGAAGGAGTGGCTGACGAGGACCACCTTGGCGCCGCCGGACTGATCCTCATTCGCGAAAAACCCGCGGCCTAGCGCAGGCCGCACTCCCAGCACTTCGAAAAAATTGGCGCTCACGCGCGCCGAGGCCACCTGGACCGGGTCGCCGCGTCCGCTCAGATTGAAGGTCTCGTTGGTGAATGCCGCGATGCCGGAGAAGGAGCGATTCTGATCGCGAATCGTGGTGAAGCGCAGCCAGGGCATCGGGCGCACGTCGGAATGCTGGGTCGCGGTGGCGGTCGTGACCATAACCAGGCGGTCGGGATGCGAGAACGGCAGCGGCCGCAGCAGAACGCTGCTCGCCACGGTGAAGATGGCCGTGTTCGCTCCAATGCCGAGCGCCAGCGTGAAGATCGCCACGGCGGTGAATGCCGGGGTTTTCGCGAGCATGCGGAGCGCGGTGCGTGCGTCTTGGAGGAGCGTTCTCATTGCGCTGGCCTCACAGCGTGGATTCCAGGTAGATGCGTTTCACTCGCGCGTGAATCCCGCACAGGACGCTATAGGAGATGGTTCCGGCTTGCCGCGCGATCTCTTGCGCGTCGATGGACAGGCCATCTTCGGAGCCAAGCAGCATAACGGCGTCGCCCACCTTCAGCGGCGGGCAATTCGTGACGTCGATGGTGGTGACATCCATCGAGACCGCGCCGATGATGGGTGCGAAATGTCCCTTGGCGATGACGCGGCCCCGTCCGGAAAGGCGGTGTGGGATGCCGTCGGCATAACCCGCGGCCAGAATCGCGATGCGCGTGGGCTGCGTGGTGCGAAACATGCCGCCGTAGCCGACCAGCGCGCCCGCTGGGAGATCCTTCACGGCCAGCACCGCGGCTTTCCAGGTCAGCGCCGGACGCACTTGCAGGAGCCGCGCCGGCGGCGTTCCGGCGGCGACGGGCGAGACATATCCATAGATGGCGTGTCCGGGCCGCACCATGCGCTGCCAGGCTTCGCTGCGTCCATACGCGACGGGCGTGGTGCTCGACAGGTGCAGGAGCGGCGGATTCACGCCGGCGCCAGCGAGCTCGCAGCATAGGCGGTCGAAGGCTTCGATCTGCTGCTCGGTTTGCGGCCTGGAATAATTCGCGGCCGATGCCAGGTGAGACATGATGCCTTCCAGTTGCGCGTGGCGCGTGGACCCGATGGTGGCGAGTATCTCGGCGGCGGAAGCGAGCGTTCCCAAGCGTCCCATTCCGCTATCGACTTTGAGATGATACGGCGCCTGGACGCCGCGCGCCTCGCACAGGCGGTCCCACTCGTGGACGTCTTCGAGCGAGTGAATGACGGGCGTGAGGTTGTAGTCGAACAGTCCGGCGCGCTCGGCCGGAAGGAAGTCGGCCATGACGAGGATCCGGGCGTCGATGCCGCGGTCGCGCAGGATGGCGCCCTCTTCGACGTTGCTGACAGCGAGCCACCGTGCCCCGGCTTTGATGAGCGAGCGCGAGACTTCGACGGCGCCGTGGCGATAGGCGTCGGCCTTCACCACCGGCATTACTTCGACGTTAGGCCCGACCACAGAGCGGACGGCGTTGAAATTGTCGGCAATCTGCTTGAGCGAAATCTCCACCCAGGATCGATAGGCGAACGGGCCCATAGATCCATGGTAGCGAGAGCTGTGGCGCACGCTTCAGCGTGCCGCGTTCGCACTCATGCGAGCGCATGGGTTGTAGTTGGCATTATCGGCGTTCACACGAGTGTGAACGCGGCACGCTGAAGCGTGCGCCACGGCAGTAATTCCAAACCTCAGTGTGAGGTGACTGGAATATGGTGCCGCACTTCGTGCTCGCATTCCGGCACGTGGAATTTTCTTAGAAACCACATCGCCGGGCACCAGTTCGTGAAGGCGGATTGAAACAGGTTCAAGCCCACGAACGCGGTGAACAGAAACCAATACGGGCTTACCCAGTAACCCAGCGCCACGCTGAGCAGCACGAAAAATCCGGCCATCAGGCGCAGATAGCGATCTAATGTCATGAGAGTTTACTCCTTTGATTGGCGACGAAGAACAATACCGGTACGGTCATGCGCGACAGCAGCAGCGAAGCGATTTCGCCCGCCATCAGCGCGATAGCCAAGCCTTGGAAAATGGGATCGAACAAAATTACCGACGAACCGACCACCACCGCCGCGGCAGTCAGCATCATGGGACGGAAGCGCACCGCGCCCGCGTCGATGACGGCTTGATCGAGCGGCATACCCTGCGATAGCCGTAGCTGGACGAAATCGACCAGTATGATCGAATTGCGCACCACGATGCCGGCCCCCGCGATGAAGCCGATCATGGACGTCGCGGTGAAGAACGCATGCAGCAATCCGTGCGCGGGCAGAATGCCGACCAGTGAAAACGGAATGGCAGCCATGATCACCAGCGGCGTCAGGAACGAGCGGAACCAGCCGACCACCAGAATGTAGATCAGGATCAGCACCGCGCCGAACGCCACGCCCAGGTCGCGGAACACTTCGTAAGTGATGTGCCACTCGCCGTCCCACTTCATGGCATAGCGCGACGCGTCGGTGGGCTGATGCGCGGTGTACTGCTCGATTTCGTAGCCTTGCGGGATCGCGATTTTCGAAATTTCCGGCCCGAGCTTCAAGATGGCGTACACGGGGCTCTCCATCGCGCCCGCCACGTCGCCGATCACGTAGGTCACCGGCATCAGATTCTTGTGATAGATGCTCTTGTCTTCGGTCACGGTGCGGGCGGTCACCAGCTCACGCAAAGGAACCAAAGCGCCGGAGCGATCCGCGATCTTCAGGTTTTCGAGTTGATCGACGGAGGAGCGCTCGGGCCGGCTCAGCCGGACCAGAATGGGGATGTCTTCTTTTTCGGAATCGACGTGCAGCAGTCCCGCCGACTCGCCCGCGGAGGCGACCCGCAGCGCGCGCGCCACTTGATCTTCGGTGATCCCATGCAGCGCGGCCTTTTCTTCATCGACGCGCAGTTGGATTTTCGGGTGGTCGTCTTCGACATACCAGTCGGTATCCACCACGCCATCGGTTTTGCGGAACAGATCGCGGACCTGGCGCGCGATGGCGATGCGCTCGGACTCGTCGGGGCCGTATACTTCGGCGACTAAGGTTTCCAGCACCGGCGGGCCAGGCGGCACTTCGGCGACTTTGATTCGCGCGCCATTGCGGTCCGCGATCGGTTGCAGCGCGGTTCGCACCATCTTCGCGATCTCGTGGCTTTGGCGGTTGCGCTCGCCCTTGGATTGCAGGTTGACCTGAATATCGGCGATGTTTGACCCGGAGCGCAGGTAATAGTGGCGCACCAGCCCGTTGAAGTTGTAGGGCGACGCGGCGCCCACGTAGGTTTGCAAATTCACGACCTCGGGCTGCTGCAGCGTCTGCTCGGCCAGCAATTTCGTGACGCGCGCGGTCTCTTCGAGTGTGGTGCCGTTGGGCATGTCGACGATCACCTGGAACTCGCTCTTGTTGTCGAACGGCAGCATCTTCACTTTCACGAAGCCGATGTAAACCAACGCCATGGAACCGAGCAGCAGAACCACGACGCCCGACAAGAAGCCCCAGCGCAGCAGCGGCTGGTGGAGCAGCCCGCCCATCACCCAGCGATACAGGCGCGTCAGGCGGTCCTCGCGCGCGTGTTCGTTTTCACCTTCCTGGATCGGCTTCAAGATGCGAATCGCCGCCCAGGGCGTCACCATGAACGCGACCATCAGCGAAAACACCATCGCAGACGACGCGCCAATCGGTATGGGCCGCATGTAGGGCCCCATCAGCCCGCCGACGAACGCCATGGGCAGAATCGCCGCGATAACGGTCAGCGTCGCGAGGATGGTTGGATTCCCGACCTCGTTCACCGCCTCCACAGCCACTTCGCTCAAGGACCGGCACTGATTCTCCGGAAGGCAGCGATGGCGCGCGATGTTCTCCACCACGACAATCGCGTCGTCGACAAGAATGCCGATCGAAAAGATCAGCGCGAACAGCGTGATGCGATTCAGCGTGAAGCCGTAGAAGTAGAAGACCGACAGTGTGAGCGCCAGCGTCATCGGAATCGCGACGAACACGATGAGCGATTCCCGGAATCCGAGCACCAGCGCGATCAGTAGGCTTACCGACACCACCGCGATGCCCATGTGCCACAGCAGCTCGTTCGATTTCTCGGCCGCCGTCTCGCCGTAGTTGCGCGTGATGGAAACCTTGACGTCGGAAGGAATGAGACTGCCTTTGAGGCCATCCACGCGGCTCAGCACCTCGCGCGCGACATCGATGGCGTTGGCGCCTTTGCGCTTGGAGATAGCCAGCGTCACGGCGGGCTGGAACGATGCCCCCGCTGGATTCGCCGCGGCGAATTGGACATACTGCGTCGGCTCCTCGCCGGCGTCGGTGACGGTGGCGACCTCGCGCACAAACACCGGTTTGCCGTTAGCCACGCCGGCCACGACATTGCCGACATCATCGGCGCAGCGCAAGAATTCGCCGGTCTCGACCAGAAACTCGCGATTGCTGGAGGCGAACTGGCCCGAGGAAAGCCGCCGGTTGGATGCCGAAAGGGCCTGAAACACCTGCAACGGCGACATCGAGAACGCCGCCAGCCGGGCTTCGTCCAACGTGACTGCCATTTCGCGGCGCTGCCCGCCGATGATGGCCACGGCCGACACGTTGTTCACCTGCTTCACCGTGTCGTCTACTTGTGCGGCCAGCCGGCGCAGTTCGAACCCGCTGTAGCGGTCGCTCGAAAAAGTCAGCGCCAGGATGGGCACGTCGTCGATGGATCGCGGCTTCACCAGCGGCGGCGAGGCGCCGGGCGGAATCAGATCGTAGTTCGCCATCATCTTCTGATTCAGCCGGACGATGCTCTTCTCTTCGTCCTCGCCCACGCGAAACCGCACGATGGCCAGCGCCTGACCCGGGCTGGAGGTGGAGTAAATGTACTCGACCCCGGGGATCTCCCAGAGCAGCTTCTCCATGGGCTTGGTGACGCGCTCTTCCACTTCGCGTGCCGACGAGCCCGGCATCGCGACCATCACGTCGATCATGGGCACGATGATCTGCGGTTCTTCTTCGCGCGGCAGCCGCCAGATGGAAAACAGACCGATGAGCAGCGACGCGCCGAGAAACAGCGGCGTCAGCTTGGAGTTGATCCAGGCGCGGGCGATCTTCCCCGCTATCCCTAAATCTCCACTCACGGCCTAGCCTCCACGCGCGCGCCATCGGCCAGGGTTGTGGAGCGCGGCGAGACCACGTGCTCGCCCGCGTTCAGGCCCGAAAGAATTTCCACCACGTCGCCTTGTTTCTGTCCCAGCGTCACCAGGCGGGTATGCGCGCTTCCCTCCTCCACGACGATGACGGACTGAAGCTGGCCTTGCTCAGACACTGCCGCGGCGGGAACCACCAGCGCCGGGCGCGTGCCGCGCGAGAATTTCGCACGCCCGAACATGCCCGAGCGCAGGTGCGGCGCATTGGGCAGATCGATCTTTACCAGAAACGCGCGCGAAGCCGGATCCACCAGCGGGCCCAACTCGGAAACGCGCGCCTCCAGCGTGCGGTCGAGTGAATCGAGCGTTACCGTCACTGGCTGGCCAACGCGAACCGAAGGCAAGAAGCTTTCTTCCACCGGAACCTCGAGCCGCAGCGCGCCGCTTTGCTCCACGGTAAGCAACGGAGTGCCCGGGATCGCCATCGCGCCTGGCTCTACCGGTTTTTCGGTCACGATACCCGCGAAGGGAGCATGAATCTCGGTATAGCCTCGCATGACCTCGGCTGACGAGACCGCTTCGGCGGCTTGCTGGATTCTAGCGGCCACTTGCCCGCGTTTGGCGACGGCCATGTCGTAGCCGGCCTGCGCCGCCTTCACCCTGGCGTTGGACTCGTCGTATTCCTGATCGGAGATCGATTTCTTGTCGTACAGCTCCTGCATGCGGCGAAACGTGACCTTGGCGAGGTCGAGGTTCGCTTGCGCCGCCGCCACGGCGTGGTCGACTTCTCCCCGCGCGCTGAGCGCTTCTTCCCGCGCGGCCTGTCTCTCGCGCACCGCCACATCCAGATCGCGCGAATCGATCGTTACCAGGAGCTGGCCAGGCGACACCGAATCCCCGGTGCGGACCTTCACCTCCCGCACGGAGCCCATGATCTGGCTCGCGATGACGGCGGACGTCCGTGCCCGCACCGTCCCCACTGCTTCGTACACCGATGGCAACTCGACCGAGGCCACGGCGACCACCGGAACTTCAACCGTCTGCGGGCGCACCGACGCCTCGGCGCGGCGGGGAGCTTCGCGGCAACCGGTCAAGCCCAGAGAAACAACTGCTACCGCAAAGATTGGCTTAGTGAAGTGCATCGGAATCTCCTGCTAAGGTTCCCGCCGCCAGTTCGAGCTGCGTGGCAGCCAGGCGCTGCTGATAGATCGCTTCGAGATGGCGGGTCTTGGTTTCGAGCGTTGCGCTTTCATTGCGCAACAATTCGGTGATGGTGGTGAGGCCGGCTTCGTAGCGGTTGCGCGTGATCCGCAGACTCTCTTCGGCTTGCGACACCGCCGCTGCGGCGACGCCGATTTGTTCCTCGGCGCCCTTCCAGTTGGCATAGGCCTTGCGAACCTCGAGACGCGTGGCCGATTCGGCGCGCTTCTGCTGCGCCCGGGCCGCCGCAGCCAAGTGCACCGCTTCCTCGCGCCGGGATTGATCGGCGAAGCCATTGAAGAGATTCCAATCGAGCGAAGCTCCGAAAAGCCAGTTCGCTCCGCCGCGCGTTACGAAAGTCTGGCGGTCGGCTTCGAACACGCCATGCACCGAGATCTTCGGCAACAGAGCAGAACGTGCCACCGAAGTCTGCACGTCGGCGGCCTCGGATGCGAGCAGCGCCTCCCGCGGGCCGGGTCCCTGGAGCGAGCTCTTGTCCAGCTCGCCGAGATCGGTTTGCGAAAGCTTCGCAGGGATTAGCGCGGTCGAAAGATCGTGCTGGGCTTCGAGCGGCGCGCCCAGCGCATCGTTCAGCGCTGCCGCGGCGACGTCCAGAGCGTAGCGCGCCTGAATCTCGCGTTCCTTCATGTCCGCCAGGTGCACGCGGACCGAAAGCACGTCGGCATCGGTGGACATCCCGGCTGTGCGCAGGTTTTCCGCTCGCTGCACGTCGGATTCAGCCGACCGGACTGCGTCCTCAGCCACTGAGAGGCGCTCCTTGCTCAAGATAGCGTCAAAATACGCAGCCGCGACGCCCGCAATCACCGCCATCCTGGCACGCCGGTCGTCTTCGGAGGCGATTTGGGTTCCCAGCTCCGCCGAGCGTACTTGCGACTTGGTGGCGCCGAAATCGTAGACCGTCTGATCGGCCCGGACCTGCGACTGGAAATTATTGATAAAACTAGGGTTGTTGAGCTGGCCGAGATTGAAATTATCTTGCGTAAACTGGCGCTGATCGAGCAGCGATCCGAAGACAAACACGGGATTATCGCTGCGCTGCACGGACTCCGAATAGTTCAACTTGGGAAGAAAACCGCTTTGCGCCTCGCGAACCCGGCTCTGAGCGGCTGCTTTATTCGCGGCAGTGCCTTCAATCGCGGGATGGTGTTGGAGCCCCATCTGGACCGCATCCGATAGAGAAAGCGGGGCTTGCCCCCATAGCGGCACACTGCCCGCCGCCAAGATCAACCTCCAGATACGCATTCAATGGCGGAGATGCAAACTGCTGGCCAAGGTGACAGGCGGCTCAATCCCGGTCTCGGCTTTACGTCTCGCAGTTCGCGCGATCTCCAGCTGCAGGAAGTAGTTGAGGACTGTTCGAAGCACCACGATTGCAGCCAGTTGGCCGATGATGTTCCAGGTGGGGGCGACGGCGGTTCGCAGAATGTCGGCAGCCAGCTCGAACTCGATTGCCACTGTCAGCCAAAGACCTAGCCCGAGCCGAAGAGCTTCTTTTTCTTCGTTAGCGGGACCCGAGCGGCGCAGGAGCAGCGGGATGGCGCGCAACATCGCTTCGAACGCGGCAATCGCGACCAGCAGCGCTGCGGCGGCTTCGATTCCGCCCGCCAGATAGATCGTCCACTGCTTGAAAAAGCCCAACATACCGCCAGACTTTCGCTTGCAGGCCGAGTTCCGCGAAATCCGCCCAGCCGGGGCGCAGGGCGGGGCGCCCGGATGGCTGTCACCCCTGGCGCAAGAATTGCATCTGGCGAAGTGAAAGACGAAATATGGAAGTCATAACCGAATATCTCGGAAAAACGAAGTTTGCCGTTTCCGCGCGCGGCCATCGCGTGATTTGCGATCAACCACTCGACAACCATGGCGAGGACACCGGTATGACGCCGCCCGAGCTCATGCTTGCGGCGCTGGGGTCATGCTCGGGCTTCTACGCGGCGGAATACTTGAACACGCGCGGCCTCCCGAGCAAAGACCTGGTGGTGCGCGTCACGGCAGAAAAAGCCCGGCAACCGGCGCGGCTCGGTTCCTTTCGAATCGAGGTAATTGCGCCCGGCCTCGACGAGCGGGACCAGACCGGCGTAATGCGGGCGGTGAAGGCCTGCTTGATTCACAACACGCTGCTGGCGGCGCCGAGTATCGAAGTCGCGGTAAATTCCGCGGTTCCCATCCCGGCGTAACGCGGCCGCTACAATCAGGAGCGGGATAGAGCCATTGGATCGCGAACAAGAAGTGAAGCTGGCCCGGCAGTTGATCGCCGGCGAGCCAGGCGCGTTCGAGCGATTCGTCGAGCATTTTCGCTCCAAGGTTTTTCAATATAGCTGGCTGATGTGCGGCCATCGCGAGGACGCCGAAGAAGTCGCGCAGGAGACGTTGTTGAAGGTGTTTGAGAACTTCACTCAGATTCGCGAACCGGAACGCGTCCGGCCCTGGGTGTTTCGGATCGCGAAAAATGCCTGTCTCATGAAACGTCGTAAGAGCGTGTTTGCGCCGGCCGCGGAGCTGTCGCTGGATCAGTTGATGCCGGTCCGGACGAACGCCGGCGGCCGCGTGGCGATCGAGATCGCGGACTGGTCCGCTCTGCCGGACGATCTGTTGCTGCGAGCCGAACTGCGCGATGCGCTGGCGGCGGCCATCGGCGAGCTGCCGGAAGCTTATCGCTCGGTCATTCTGCTGCGCGACCTCGAGGAGCTTTCCACGCAGGAAACCGCCCAGATCCTGGACGTGACCGAAGATGTCGTGAAAACGCGCCTGCATCGCGCGCGTCTCGCGGTGCGCCAGAAATTGGATCAGCAGCTCCGCTCGCCGCACGGCGCCCCGGTCGAGATGTCAAAGCAAGGAGGATAAGTTGGAACCGCACCAGCACTCGGAGCAATGCCGGGAAATCTTCGCGCTGCTATCCGATTATCTGAATGTGGAGCTACCGCCCGAGGCCTGCCAGGAGATCGAGACGCACCTCGTCGGCTGCCCTCCCTGCGTGGAATTTGTGGAAAGTCTGCGCAAGACCATCGAGCTGTGCCGCCGCTATGGTCCGGCCGCGCTGCCTTCACCGCTGGGCGACAGCGCACGGGAAGAACTTCTCGCGGCTTATCAGAAGATGCTCACCGCCCGGGGAGCCTAAACGGGTGAGCCGTCTTTGACTTCTTTTTTCTCACGCCGAGACTCGGCGTCGCAGGATCCGGACATTCAGGTGGATACCCCGAATTTGGGCAGCACCCAGCGCATCAGCACGATGTATCCTGCCACCAGCACTACGATCTCTAACCATTGCGGCATGGGTTATTTGCGCAAGCGAATGCGACTGCTTAGGTGCGCCGCCCCGCCCATAACGGCCGGCCCGTGCTGTCGCGCAGCGTCAGCTTCTTACCGTCCTTGGTTACCTCTCGGGCAATCACGACGTCAACGCCTCCAACTTTAGCCTTCGCGCCCACCACCTCCACCTGATCGCCTTTGGCGAAACTGAATCCGTGGTTGCTGATAAAGAACGAAGGTCCCAGGCGTACATCGACTGTTTCGGACTCGGTCTTTACGAAGATGTGGGTCCCGGTCATTTGTCCGCGCTGCACCTGTTGGACATCATTGATCGTACCGCTGATTGTAACTTCCTTCGACGGATCGTAGTTCCTGCCTCCTTGGCGCGGCTGCGCCAGAGCGACCGTCATGGTCAAAGCGCACACCCCCACTAAAACGTTTCCAAGTTTGGATTTCATGTTTAGCTCCCTTTCTATGAATCTCTGCGGCCAGGTTCCCGTCGCGATTGGCATCTTGTGCACTATGGCCTAGCCCCAGCGTGCGTCGTATGCCAATGGGGCTGCGACAAGGTTGACCCTAGCTGCCCATTCCTTCATCGTTCAAAGATGCAGTCTCCCAGCCAAAGTGACAGGGTTAATGGCACAAGTTGAGAAGCAACCGTTCATACTGATCGGTCACCGCATCCCAGCTATAGCGCTCAGCGATCCTCTCACTCGCGCGGCGGCGCCATCCGGCGCGTTCCACTTCTGACATGGTGAGCACGAGTTGAAGTTTCGCCGCCAGTTCGCCGGCCTGGAACGGAATCGCCACGCCACCGGCGACCTCGGCGTTTTCGGGCGTATTCAAATACAACACCAGCGCGCCGCGGCCCATGGCTTCAATCAGCGCGGGATGTGTTCCGCCCACTTCCGTGGCGTGGATGTAGGCGAAGCAATGCGACAGCAGCTCCTGGTAGCCACTACCGTAAATCGCGCCGGGCATGACCACACGTGCATCCTTTGTGTCGCGCACGCGCTGGATGTACTCGTGCGCGTAGGGCGCGTCACCAATGAGAGCCAGCTTGAGCGGCGTCTGCACTTGCTCGAACGCCTCGCGCACCAGAAGCGCGTTGTTCTCCGGCTCCATCCGGCTGACGTAGAGAAAATACCGGTCGCGCTCGAGACCTAAGCCATCCAAGACTGCCGCGCTCTCCAGCTTTCCGGTCTCGGCGCCGTAGGGAATGAAGTCGGATTTTTTTCCGTAGCGTTCCAGATAATATTCCGCGATCTTGTGCGCGTCCGTCACAACCGCATTGGGGCAGAAGGTCGCCAAGCGCTCGGATATCAAATACCAGGTTCTTGCCAGTCGATTCCATTTCCTGCGCTTGCGCTCCAGGCCGTCGACATTCAACGCTACGGGAATCCCGAACCATCGCGGCCAAAACGTGAAGATCGCGTTGGCCGCGTTGCAATACAGCGCCACATCCGCGCGATGAAAGACCAGATGAACGGTGGAAAGGAGTGTGTGGGCGATGGTATCGAAATACTTGTGGCGCCAGGTGGGCAGATAAACTAATTGAACGCCGCGATAAGTGGGCTCAGAGTGCCGCTCGCGGCAATAGACCGTAACATGGTGCCCGCGCGCTACCAGGCGTGTGGAAAGCTCCTCGGCGAAAGTCTCGAAACCCCCGTACCGGGCCGGAATGCCGCGCGTGCCGAGGATCGCGATCCGCGCCGTTTACTCGGCCCTCGCCGCCTTCGATTTCGCCAGCGCGCGCGCCGCTTTCGGTTTTGCCGCGGGACTGCTTACCGGGTCATAGCGGAACCAGCTGGCGATGTAATCGTCGTCGGCGCGCTTGCGGCTCATGATCTCGCGCCGCTTCGACATGACACGGCTCCAATTGCGCACCACGTACCAGAAGGCCCGCAGCGAGCTTTGCTCGCGGATCAAACACGCGCCCACCACCACCAGATCGCGCGTTGTGATGGAGAACCAGTTGCGCAAATACAGATGGCCGGTCATGTTCTTCATCCGCATCAAAAACCGGTTCTTCACCGAATGCATGTTGATGACGGACGGCAGCGCCCTGCGATTGCCCGGCAGGACATTGCGCACGTGATAGCCGCGCGCGTGCGGCGTGTAGATGCACCGCCAGCCTAGCAATTGCGCGCGCCAGGCCACATCGGCATCCTCGCGGTATACGAAGAAATCGGGATCGAAAAACTCGTCGCCGATGGAGATGTCCTCGATCATGCGCCTGCGATACAACGCGGCCGCGGCCGTGGCGCCGAAAACGTACTCGTGGTTGAGGTAGTGGCCGTTGTCCACTTCCTGGCTGCCGCGGTCCAGATGCCGCAGCATGGGCGTGAAGTAGATGCCGGTCGAATCCACCAGCGGTTTATCGGGCAGATCGAAGCTGGCCAGGATGGTCAGCAGCTTTCCGCACACCGTGCCGATGCGGGCATCGAATTGGCCCGCGTCCACCAAGGCCTGGATGAAATTCGGCAGCAGCAGCACATCCGGATTGAGCGTCAGCACCCATTCGCCGTTGCTCATCTGGATGGCCTGGTTCTGGGCCGCGGCGAAGCCGATGTTTTCATCGTTGTAAACGATCTGACATTGTCCATCGAACTGCTCCAAAATGTCCACCGTGCCGTCGGTGGAGGCATTGTCGATGACAATGATTTCCCGGTTAGCGTAGCGCTGCGCCAGAACGGATTCCAGACATCGTTTGATAAAACGGCCGCTGTTGTAAGTGACTATTGTGACGGAAACCCTATCGTTGGAGGACATGTATGTGGGTCGTGTCTCTATTCTTTTGGTTTAACGAACTTTCGTTAGACTACTCCCTTGCTCAAACTGTTCCAACACTGCACTTCAGTGACGCGGCCTAGGATGCAACTCCGTCCCGCGAATCGCGCAACCTTCGCATATACTTTGATGGGCCTGAAACTCCGCTGCCGGACCATCGCCAAACCGGCTCGAAAAATTGAAGCCAGCACTACTGCCGCGCTCACTCCCCGGTATGCGTACGGCCGAAAGTGCTTAGACGCGTACTTTAGAAGGCTAACATACCAACAGAGCTCGCGGGAGGCCCAATCCAACTTAGCAATGCTGTGGCCACCGTGGTGCCGCGCGGTAACTCGCGCGACATATTGAATTTTCAAGCCCAAGTCGCGGGCGCGGCGGCAGAAATCGACATCCTCGAACCAAAGCGGGTGGAACTGTGTGTCAAAACCGCCCAGCCGCTGCCACACCTCGCGCCGGAACATCAGCAGGGCGCCGGGCGGTTGATCGGCCTCTTGGTCCACCGCGAGATCCAGGTCCAAACAACGATACGGCCGGTTGACCGGATTGTGGGGCGCTAAACGGTTGATACCCAGCGTTTCGAAAATCAAAGCCAGCGGCGTGGGAAACCGCCGCAGCGTGAAACCAGCCTGGACGTGACCCTGCTCGTCCAGCAGCCGCCCGCCCGCCAGGGCCGTGCCTTCGCGTGTACAGGCAGCTTCCAAAGGGTCCACTGGAGTTTCCAGCTCGACGTCGGGATTGAGCAGCAGAACCAACTCCGTGTCCAGCGCCGCAACGCCCTGATTTACCGCGCCGGCGAATCCGCGATTGATTGCATTGGCGATCAGCTTGACGGACGCGCGCTTGCGGACCTCTTGGCAGGTGCCGTCCTGGGAACCGTTATCCACCACCACTAGCGGTAAAGGCGCGCTCGCGGCGTTTTGGATGCACGCCGTGTTTTGCAGACACGCATCGAGGCAGCGGCCGATGACATCTCCCGAATTGTAAGTCACCACTACGACGCCGGTGCGAGTCATGTCAGAGCAAAATACAGTCTCCAATAAAGATCGAAACCGCTCAAGCTCTGAAGTTCCTCGATTTCCCGCTCGCTTTGCTCCAGGATGGCAGCCAGGTTTGGACAAGCTTCTCCCCGGTTGCTTCCGAACATACGTAGACCGTCCAGCTTGCCGGCGAGGTAAGCTAGCAATCTGCCGTGTCGTAAGGCGATGAATCCCCACAAGGCCTGGGCTACTAATACGGGCCAACCATAGCGTAAGATCCATTTGCGGGGATAGTGTTTCGCCACAATGAGTAACTGATTACGGGAAATCTTTCGAACCGTGTCCGGATGCCAGGCGCCTAAGGTCGCGCTACCTTGATGGTAAGCCACCGCCGAAGGAACATAAAGGCCACTAAGTCCTTTGGCCGCACAGCGGATTCCGAGATCGACGTCTTCCAGGTACGATTCCAGGGTTTCATCCAGCCCTCCCACGCGCTGAAACAGCTCGGCACGGAAGAGTGCGGCGGTCAGCGGGGCGAAGCGGATCTGGCGAGGGGTGTTCCAGAGCGCCGAGTCGGGCCGGCCATGGCCGCACCTCCAGGCGCAAGCGCCGCGGCAGATGGCGTCAAAAGCGCCGTCTACGCGATCCCGGCGGGAGGCATCCAGCAGCTTCCCGGTCGCGAACCAAGCCTGGCGGGCCATGGCCGTGTCCATGAGATTCCTTAACCAATCAGGCTCCGGCAGCACGTCGTTGTTCAGGATCAAGATCCATTCGGCGTCCGCAGCCTGAATTCCGCAGTTTACCGCATGGCTGAAGCCGGTGTTGGCGCCTAGTTCGATCACCGTTGCGCCGGCGCGGGCAACCACTGCGACAGAATCGTCCGTGCTCCCGTTGTCCACCACAATGACGCGGCCGACCGGGTGGGTTTGGGCCGCCAGATGTTCGAATAGTTTCCTGAGGCGCGCCGCGCCATTCCAGTTCGGGATGACCGCCGCTACTTGCATGTTTCCCTCAGTAACATCGCGCACAACGCAGCGGGTCGCGATTAGTTACTTCCTCAGCGGAGCGCGCCCCGCGCTGTGCGCTCGTGCCGGCGGTCATCCAGACGCGCCTCGGTCGAATCGTTTCTTCACCAGGAACAGCAGGTTGTAGAGACCGTCCCGCCATGGGTTCAGTTTAATCTCGCCCAGGCGCGACGAATACTGAATGGAAATCTCGGCGAAGCGGATGCGCGAATTCTTGAGCGCCTCAATCTTGATCTCTTCCGAAAAAGCCATGCCATCCGAGGTCAGCCGCATGTTTTTGAGAATCGCACGGCGAAAAACCCACATGCCGGACTGCGAATCGCGCACCCAGCGGAAATACAGAATCGACATGGCGAGCGACAACATCCAGTTGCCGAATTTGTGTTTGAAGCTCATGGCCTGGCGGTCCCGCACCGGAAAACGGGAGGCATTCAGGAAGTCCACGTTCAGGTGCAGCAGCGCTTCGATGAGATAGGAGATCGCATCCGGCGGGTAGCTATGATCGCCATCCAGCGTCACGATGATGTCGCCGGTGGCCGCGGCGAACCCGCGCTTGTAGCTCCGGCCATAGCCGCGCACCGGCTCGCGAATCACTTCCGCGCCGTACTGGTGCGCCACCTCTGACGTCCGGTCTTCGGAGCCGTTGTCGACCACGATCACCTGATCCACGAAATCCGGCATGCGCGTCATGACCTGCTCGATTCCCTGCTCTTCGTTCAGGCAAGGAATGATTACTGTGATTCGTTGCGATTTGTACACGATCGGGCGGCGCCGGGCACGGGACTCTGGCGCTGGTACCATATTCTACATGAAGTGGTTTTGGCCCCTAGCGCTCGCGATGCCGTCTCTTTTTGCAGCGGCGAATCCCCAACTCAAGCAAGTGACCGCGGTCTACATCCTGGCCATGGGCAACGGCGAGGATCAATTCCTCGCCAATCAGTTGACCAGCTCCGGCCTTTTTCAAGTGGTGACCGATCCCAAGAAGGCCGACGCGATTCTTACCGACCGCGTGGGCGAGCCGTTCGAGAAAAAGCTGGATGAGCTGTATCCTCCGCCTCCACCGCCTCCGCCGCCTCCGCCGCCCGAAGCGATCAAGAAGGATGATGACGCGGACAAGGATAAGGATGCGGATAAGGATAAGGACAAGGACGCAAAAGCGAAGGATGCCACCAAGCGCCCCGCTCTGGATTTAACAGCCGGCGGCCGCGTGACGACGTCCTCCTTCAATCGTGGCAAGGGCAATTTCTTTTTAGTCGACCGCAAGAGCCGCACCGTCCTGTGGTCTGTTTATGAGCCCGCCAAGGACACCACTCCGGCAAGTCTCACCAAGGTTGCGTCCAAAGTAGTGAAGCGCCTGCAAGCCGATCTGGCTGATAAAAAGCAAGGCGGCGAGTAACCCCACCCGCCAACGTTAGTTGGCCGCTCACGTTTCTTACAACTTGAAACCTCGTTATCCGGGCTGGCGTCGTAAGCTCAGACATCTCAGAGCCTGCGGCTCTCGAGCGTAAGGAGGTCTTATTGTGAGAAAAACAAGTTGGTTGTTGATGCCGGCTGTGGCGCTTAGCTGCGCCTCTTTCGCGTGGGCCCAAGCCGC
The DNA here is from genome assembly GCA_963768095.1 of Terriglobia bacterium. Taxonomy (GTDB): domain Bacteria; phylum Acidobacteriota; class Terriglobia; order Bryobacterales; family Bryobacteraceae; genus Palsa-89. Next base: position 128,189 of record CAVYGT010000003.1, read on the forward strand.
ACTCGACGTGAATATCGGATTCGGAAGCGCGAACGACAGTGCCAGCGGCGCTGGCATCGATGGCCCCGCCTCGCTGAATGCCTTTGGTCCTTGCACCCCCGGCTCGGCTGATACGTTGTGCCAGGCCACGCCAGGTCTGGGCGGATTTTTCCTGGGCTTGGGAGCCGATATCATGCTGTACAAGCGCTTCGGCGTGGGCGCTCAGTTCAATGTTCAGCCCACGCAGGGCAACTACGGGCCGCTCCAAGCCCGGCAGTCGTTCATTGATTTCGATGGAATTTACGCCCCGATTAGCACGAAGCGGGCTGAATTGCGCTTGCTCGGCGGGGTCGGAATCGCGCGAACCGGTTTCGGGATTTCACAAGGCGGCTGCATCGGCACGGCGGTTTGCTCAACATCCGTCCAGCCTATCGGAAGCGCGACTCATGCCGACCTGAACGTTGGCGCTGGTGTCCAGATTTATCTGACCAGCCACATTTTCATTCGCCCTCAGTTCGACTTCCACTATGTGCCGAACCTCACCCAGCAATTCGGTCGAGACTATGTGCCCGAGGGAACCATCTGGCTCGGGTATAACTTCGGCGAGCGCTGACTTACTCAACAGCCAGAGTTATCTCTGATTGTGAAGTCGTGTTTCCAAACGTGACTTGCAAAGGCACGTTGGGTCCTGTAGGAGCGCCAGCGGGCACCTGAGCGTTGATCTGAATCGCGCCCGCCACCAGCCCCGGTGCACCGCCCGCGAAGTTGAGCTGGCAAGGAAGCCCTCCGATCGTGACCGAAACCGCGGCGTTGGGCTGAGCTAGCGGGGCCGATCCTAATAAGCCATCGGCGCTCGATGGTGTCGTGACGCCGGCGCCAGTGGCGAAGATGCTCACAAAATCGCCGCGGCGTGCGGGATTCCCGCTGGAGTTGATGGTTCCATCGCGAGCGTTCAGCACCGCCGCGGGCCCTCGTCCGGAAGCATCCAGGCTGAAGACCGCGGTTGCGGTCGGCGCCACCTGCAAAGTTATTGGAGCCGAAACCGCGCCGAGGTACTCCAGTTGAAGCTGTGTAGTGGAGCGGCCGGCCACTGAGAACGGAACTACCGTGTTCACCTGTTTCGCAGAAGCGTAGAGCACGGGCGCGGGCACGCCATCGAAGAACACGTGCAGTCCCTGCAAAGAATTTGCTACCAGGCGCGGATTCGTAAATTCACCGCTGGCCGGTGCGGCTGGACCAATCGCCGAGCCAAAGAGCGAAACGACTTCCCCTGGAGCCACCGCGCCGGATGCATAACTCGCCGCGTTCATCACGCCGCTGGCCGCCAGAACAGGCGCCGCATTGGCTAGACGCAATAACGCCGCGCCGTAACTTGAAAGCGTCACCTGCATTTGTGCGGACGGAACCAGCGATTGAAGCGCGGGACCACTCGCTGGTGTCGAAGCGTCCAGCGTTACCAGCGTCGCCGAATGGAACGTTCCCAACGCCGATAGATCAAGCGCAAAAGTCCGCGCCAGGCCCGGACCATTGTTATCTGTCAGTGGTTTCGCTACCGCGTAGTTTGACATCAGGATCACCACCGATCCGTCCACGTTGCGCAACGCCAGTGTATGCGTGTCGAGCCCGAGAACCCCGCCGATATTGCTAACCCAAAGACAGCAACCCGAGGTAGTTGTTTCGAGTATGTCCTGGCCGGGCGGCGACGGCAGCCAGTGTGAAAGATAGTAATCCACCCAGTAACTGAGATAGCGGTTGCCGTTGGAGTCGGTCTCGCCATACTGCGCGTTGCTGGTGAACGACCAATGATACAGAGCCTGCGCGCCGGCTTGGCCGAGCAGCTCAAACACCAGCGATCGCCACGCGGCGAAGAACGGGCTGGTGCCGCGGGAATCGAGGACGAACGGCGTTCCATTGCACGCGCTGACGCCATTGCTGAGATCGTAATCGGCGTTGACGTTGTTCTCGGTCACCCACACCGGGACGTTCGCCAGACTGGGCCGCGTAGCCAGTTGCGAATAGATGTAGCTGACCTCGCTCGCAAAGCTCAGGATGGTGGGAAACAGCGTGTTGTCGGTGTCCTTTTGATTGCAGGTGGAATAGAAGTGCGTCGCCAACGCATCCACCGGAGCGGTTACGTTGGAGACAAACGCCGGCATGTAAGCCTCGGCCGCCTGGTTCACATCGGAAAGCTCCAGGGCGGCGAACTTGATGGACGGGTCCGCGGCCGCCATCGCCGGCACCGTCGAGTTGTAGAGATCCACGTATTGTTGCGGCGTTAGCCCATTACCGTTGGGCTCGTTAAAAATTCCCCACCAGGTGATCGGGTAGGGACTCGTGCTCTGAAAACGCTGCGAGGAAGCCTCGAAGCCGCCCGTGTTGTAGTACCGAACAAGATTCGCGCTCAGGTCGGCGAAACTGGCGAAATTGCTTGGCAGGATGTGCCCGCTCGAATCGCTCAGGAACGGCGGCGCGCCGGCCAGTTGGAATTCCAGACTGTGATCGCCCGCGTTTTGAATCGGCGCCAGCAGCGTATCGAGCTGCGAAAAATTCCACACACCTGGAACGCTCAAAGGGCTGGTCGCGGCGGGCACTTGCAAACGAGTGTGCTGAGGTAGAAGCGCTTCCAGCAACGACGAGGCCTGCGGCGCCAGGTTGAAGAAATTGTAGCTGTAGCTGGCCAGTTGAAATGAAGTAGACAGTGCGACTCCAAGATGCCCTCGGATGCCCGCCGCTGTGTTGACCTGGTTTCCGACCTGTATGTTAACCGTGGACGATTCCGAAGCGGCTGAAGCGGCGAAGATCGAGGCCAGCGTTCCGAAAAGCAAACGAGATACTTGCATCGCCTCTAATGGGACGTTCGGATGCATGGGAAAATTTCCGATTTGGTAGAATCGCCGTCGTGGATAAAGGCGCTTGGACAGCTATTCTGCTTTTGACCGCCATCACGGCCAGTGCCCAAACGCCGGCCTATCGCGCGCCCCGCACGCCGGACGGCAAACCCGACCTCAATGGCATCTGGCAAGTGCTGAACACCGCCAATTGGGACATTCAGGGCCACGCCGCCGGCCCCGGTCCGCTGTTTCAACTCGGTGCCGAGGGCGCGATGCCTCCGGGTCTGGGCGTGGTGGAAGGCGACCAGATCCCCTACCTGCCCGAAGCCGCGTCGAAGAAAAAAGAAAACTTCGCGCATCGCCTGGAGCTCGACCCTGAGGTCCGCTGTTACTTGCCGGGCGTCCCGCGCGCTACGTACATGCCGTATCCGTTTCAGATCGTGCAGTCCGGCAAATACATGTTCTTCGCCTACCAGTACGCGGGCGCCACGCGCAACATCAACATGGACGCCTTTAAGAAAGCCCCCATCGATAGCTGGATGGGTTGGTCCAACGGCCACTGGGAGGGCGACACGCTGGTGGTGGACGTGACCGGCTTGAATGACCAAACTTGGTTTGACCGCGCCGGCGATTTCCATAGCGATGCCTTGCACGTCGTGGAGCGCTACACACCGCGCAGTCCGGAGACCATGCGCTACGAAGCCACTATCGAAGATCCCAAGGTCTTCTCGCGCCCCTGGAAGATGAGTATGCTGCTCTACCGGGTGCAGGACGCCAACAGCAAGCTGCTGGAATTCAAGTGCGTCGAATTTGTGGAAGAATTGATGTACGGCCATCTTCGCAAGAAGACGGCCAAGTAGGAGGCGCATGATGCGGGGATTCTTCGGCTCGACCTTCTTACTCCTATTCGCGCTGGCGCTCGCGTTCGGTCAAGCGCCGCAGAAAGTCGCGCCACCTCAGAAGCCGTGGACGCTGCCACGCACTCCCGACGGCCATCCCGACCTGCAAGGCTACTGGAGCAACGCGTCCATCACTCCTTTGCAGCGCCCCAAGGAGCTTGGCTCCAAGGAATTCTACACGGCGGAAGAAGCGGCCGCGGTCGATAAAAAGGAGTTCAACGAACGCACCAGTTGGGATCGCCTGGGCTCGCAGGCCGCGGTGCACTACGACATGTCGCAGTTCGGCCTGGACGTGATTCAGGCCAAGGTCGCGCTGAGCCGCCGGACTTCGCTGATCATCGGTCCGGATGGCCGGATTCCGCCGATGACGCCGGAAGCGCAGAAGCGCTTGGCCGAGCGCAATGCCGCGCGGCGCGGGCACGAGTTCGATGGCTACGAGGAACGCCCGCTGCAGGAACGCTGCATCGTGTGGTCAGCCGAGGGTCCGCCGATGATGTCTACCGGCTACAACAGCAATCTTCAGATCGTGCAAGGCCCCCAGACAGTAACGATCATGGAAGAGATGATTCACGACGCGCGCATGATCCCCACCGACGGGAGTCCGCATCTTCCTCCCAGCATCCGGCAGTATCTGGGAGATTCGCGTGGGCATTGGGAAGGCGACACGTTGGTCGTCGACACAACCAATTTCACGGACAAGACGTCCTTCATGGGTTCCACCCAGAATTTGCACATAGTGGAACGCTTCACGCGCATCGACGAAGAAACGATCCTGTACGAATACACGGTGGACGATCCATCCACCTGGACCCGGCCCTGGACCGCGCAACAGCCGCTGACCAAAATTGCCGGACCGATTTTCGAGTACGCCTGCCATGAAGGCAATCTGGGAATGCCCAACACGTTGAGCGGGGCGCGCGCCGCCGAAGCAGCGAAAGCGGCCAACAAATGAAACTCGGGTTAACCTGTATTCTCGCGCTGCTTGTTGCCGCCCCGGCACGGCCTCACCATGCTTTCGCCGCCGAATTCGACATCAACCGGCCGATCAAACTGCGCGGAACCGTGACCAAAATGGACTGGATCAATCCCCATTCCTGGATTCACATTGACGTGAAGGGTCCGGACGGCAAGGTTGTGAGTTGGATGATCGAAGGTGGCAGCCCGAACGTTCTGCTGCGAATGGGCTTCACCAAGGACGCGCTACCCGCCGGCGCCGAGATTGTTCTGGATGGATTTCAGGCCAAGGACGGGTCCAATCGCGGTGTCGGCAAGACGCTCAGCTTCGCCGATGGCCGCAAGCTGTTCCTGGGCAGTTCCGCCCCAGGCGCCAACGGCGAGCCGGAAGGAAAATAGGGCAGGTCCTTCGCTAACGCTTCACGGTCACTTTGACATCGTACGGTGTCTCCAGCATCCCGTCGCTCGCCACCGCGCGCAGCCAGTAGACTCCCGGAGCGCTGAACGTGGCCTGCGTAGCCAGTTCGCTTGACTGCGCGCCCATCACCGGCCGGTTGCTCTCCGGCTCGAACGCGACGTGCCCGCCTTCAGCCGGGGCCCGGTAAAGCTCCCAGCGGATTCGCAAGCCTAGTTGCGCTCTCGGAGGCGGAGTAGCGCCCGGCGGCAATGGCGGGCGCGGAGCGGCTGCGGCTGCGCTCGAGCGCGCTCGTGGCTTCGGAATGCCATCATCGGTGGCCGAGACTGACAACGCAACCGGTTTCCCAACTTCGGCGCTCTGATCGCCGCTGCCGCTGACCTTGGGCGCGAGATTGGGTGGATCCACCGGCGGCGCGCCGCCCGGCCCGATGTTCATCTGCATCACGCCTTCATCCACTTCCCACTCCGGCTGCAGCCAGCCGTTCGCTGAGCTCGAATGACCGCTCACCGTCACGGTCCAGACCAGGTGCTTATCTCTGCTCCAATCCTTGGGCAGATCCACTTTGAAAACGAACAGATGCCGGCGCGGATAGAAATGCGCCGGCTGGCCCAGATCGTCGCGCAGATCGAACTTGTTGTTCGGGCCAATCGGAATGTCCGGCTCTTCTTCGTAATTGAGATTGAGATAGCCGAACCACATCGCGATATGACCGTCCGGCATGGCCTGCCAGCCTTCGAAAAACGGTTGCACGGTCTTTCCCGCACCGTGCGCGAAGCTGTCTTCATCCGGCAGTTGATCGATGACTCGTGGAGGCTGGCCGTAAAGCCATGGCGCCGCCAAACCGCCGGCCAGCAGCGAGAGCCATGCGAACTTCAGTCGCTTCATTTCTCGCTTCCTACTGCAAAGTGGCCGTCAGCTTCTTCTGTTTGTTCTTGCGCTCTTCCAGCGCCTGCTTGTACTCTTCGTCGGTCAGATAGTAGAACGTCAGCCAGGAGAAGCTCATGTCGTCGATGGTCCGCTGCCCGAATGCCACCGGGTTCGACGGGTCGGGATTGAACTTGTTGGCAGCCGTGTTATCGAACCACGACGTCACGTGCAGCACCGTGCCGGCCGGTACGATGGGCTGCGCGTCCTCTTGGTAGTGATACACGATGTGCCAGTCGAAGTGATAGCGGTCGACGCAGCTCACCGTCTCCTTGGGCGCGCGGCCGCCGCTCTGCATCGGAGGATAGATCAACTCCAGGCACTGCGCCTGCCCGCGATTGTGCAGATGCGGCTGAAACGCCGTGATGCGGGCGGGCTTGAGCAATGTGCTGTAGCCGTCCACGCGAACATTCTTGGTATTGGGCGGAATCACGAAATCTTCGTTGTCTCCGACATGCTGCGACATCTCGATGTGCTTGGGGACATAGCCTTCCGGATGCAGCTTGATGCCGACCGCGACGTTGGCGGGCGTGTCGGTCCCGTTGGCGTGCAGGTGCATGTTCATGACGACCTTCGCGCCCTTGGGAAGCAAGCGGCCGGTGCCCTCCGAATAGATGTCGCCGAACTTGCCGACCGCGTATTCTTCCAGCAGCGATTGCTGCTCGTTGCCCTGCTGGTCCTCGAATTCCATCATCGCGACGGCGTGATGCACTACCGGCGTGCCTTTGATCGGCTTCACCTCGACCGCCGCGATGTAGCGATCGATCTTGGTACCAAGATCTTCGGCCGGCAGGTCCATCCACTGATCCGGCGCCTTGGCCTTCACTACGACATCCTTCTTCAACGTGACGATGATATCGGGCTTGCCGATGTGCCAGCGGTCGCTGTCGTCGAATTTGCGCGGCGGTGGCATGTCGGCGGGATTGCCCTCCGGCGCGCCGCTATCGGCCCACTTGGAGATCATCGCGATTTCCTGATCGCTCAGCGAAGGATCGTTCTTGAAGCTGTGGATGCCGACCGCCCGGTCGATGTACCACGGCGGCATGTTGCGCTGCACCACTTGCTGTTTCATCGCGCGCGCCCACGGCCGCACGTCCTGATAAGTCAGCAGCGACATCGGCCCGATGTTTCCCGGCCGATGACAGTTCTGGCAGGAGCGCTGCAAAATGGGAGCGACGTCTTTGGTGAACGTCACCTGATCGTTTGCGTTGGCGGGCGTTTGCGCTGAACCCGCTACCCCGAACAACACCGCGAGGGCAATTGCCCCGCTGGTCCTGGCTGGCCGCATCGGAACCTCCTCAACTGGGAAGATTACCCAGGCATTTTAGCCAGTATACATCTGGAATCGAGGCATGCCCACCGGGGGGTGGCGCCCGGAGCGCGGATGTGCGGTGACCTTTCGCTCGATGCTCCGTCCAATGCACCGTGCGATTCATCCGGCTGGCAATCGTCAGCTTTGGCGCGTGTGTTGGCCCGCTAACCGCTCAGATCAACACCGTCCAAGGGGTCCTGGAAAAGTATCAGCGGGCATTGGGCGGGGTGGACGCTGTCAAGAAGGTGGTATCGGAAACCCGGCGAGGCGAAATCGAAGCCACGGGTCTCAAGGGCAAGGCCACCTTCATCTTTTATGCAAAGCCATTCAAAGGTCTTCGAAAAATCACGCTGCCCGATGGCCACGAAATCACTTCAGGATTCGACGGCGCGGTGTCCTGGTCAATCACTCCGCAAGGAGCGAGCATCGACCAGGACACCCCGGTGGAATCGGACCGCCGCGATGCTGACCTTCAATACGCGCTTCATCAGCCCGATTACTTCCGGAAATTCGAGTTCGCTGGCGTCACCGATTTCGAAGGCTCCCGCTGCTATTGGCTGCACGGCACTACGCATTGGGGCAAGGACAACAACCAGTTTTACGATGTCCGAACCGGACTGCTCGCCGGCTACCGTTTTCAAGCAGACCAGCAGTCGTCTACCAGCGTAACAATCACGCGATTCGAGGACTACAAAAGTTTCGGTGGGCCGTTGGTGGCGACGAGAGTGATCTCTCGCACCGGCGAATCTGCTCAGACAGTGACGTTTTCGTCCGTCAGCTATGAACCGTTAGCGGATTCCCTGTTCGAGTTGCCGCAAAGTGTTAAGGCGTTACTCAAGTGAGCGCCGGCTCGGGGCGTCCTAGTGGGGGTAGGGAGACTACTGGATCTCTTTGTTGGGCGGGTCTTCCTTGGCGGCATCCGATACGTCATTTAACGCTTTTTTGAAGCCGCGAATTCCTTCGCCCAGCCCTTTGCCGAGTTCCGGCAACTTCTTGGGGCCAAACAGGAATAAGCCGACGACCAGGATCACCAGCAAGTGCATGGGTTGGAATAAGCCTTCCATAAGTCCTCTTCGATTAGGGTCTGAGCATCTGACATACCAAACCAGGCCAGCGTCACCCGTCTGAGGCCTTAGACCGGCTCATCAGCCTGCACGTTGGGCAGGGCATCGCGCTCCCCCGCCATCCAGACATACAACGTCGGGAGCAGGAAAATGCTCAGAATCAGCGCGGCGAGCAGCCCGCCCACAATGACGATGGCGAACGGCCGCTGCGAATCGGACCCGATCCCGTGCGACATGGCGGCTGGCAGCAGTCCCAGCGTGGCCACCAGACTGGTCATCATGATCGGGCGAAGCTTTAGAACCGAGCCCTCCGCGGCTGCGTCCAGGATGCTGTGCCCGCGCGCGCGCATTTGATTGATGTATTCCACCATGATCACGCCGGTCTGCACACATACGCCGAACAGCGCCAGGAATCCGAGGCCCGAGGAAACGCTCAAGTTGGTCCCGGTGATCAGCAAAGCAAGTAGTCCGCCGATGGGCGCTACCAACACCGTAACCATAATGAGCAGCGCCCATTTAAACGACTTGAACATCATGTAGAGAATGACGAAAATCAGCAGCACGGTAAGCGGCACGATGATCGACAACCGGGCCTGGGCGCGCTTCTGGCTCTCATACTCGCCTTCCCAATCGATACGGTAGCCGCGCGGTAATCTGACCTGCGCTCCCACTTTTCGAATCGCTTCTTCCACCGCGCCGCCCAAATCACGGCCGCGCACGCTGTACTTGATGGCGATGTACCGCTGATTCCCTTCCCGGTAGACTTCGGAAGCGCCGTCCCGTTCTTCGATTTTGCAGAGCTGCGCCAGCGAGACTCGCTCGCCGGTGGGCGCCAGCAAGCGGATGTTGGCGATGTCTTCCTTAGTGCCGCGGTCTTGCGGCGGATAGCGCAACACCAGATCGTAGCGAGCCTCGCCCTGCAGAACCTGTGTCAAGGCGTTCCCGCCCACGGCAGTCTGGATCGCGTCTTGCACGTCCGCCACGTTGATCTGGTAACGGGCAGCTTGCGCCCGATCCACGGTTACATTCAAGTTGGGCTGACCGAGAACGCGGAGAACTCCCAGATCCTCGATTCCTCTCACTCCGCGCATAATCTTGACGATGTTGTCCGCGGTGTCCTCGAGAACCTTCAGATCATCACCGTAAATCTTCGTGGCCAGCTGTCCCTTCACTCCGCTGACAGCTTCTTCCATGTTGTCGGCGATGGGTTGCGAGAAGCTCCAGGTCACGCCCGGCAGTTTCTCCAACTCGCGGTCCATGGCCGCAATCAACTCTTCCTTGTTCTGATGAAATCCCTTGCGCCACTGCTCCTTGGGTTTCAAGCCGACGAAGTACTCGGTATTGAAGAAGCCGGTGGTGTCGGTGCCATCATCGGGACGGCCCACCTGGCTGGTGCATTCAGTGGCCTCCGGAAACGAGCACAGCAGGATGCGCGCCTGGTTGGAGAGCCGGATGCCCTCGTCGGGTCCGGTGCTGGGCGCAAGAGTGCCACGCACCCACAGCGCCCCTTCGTCCAAGTGCGGAAGAAATTCGGAGCCGATCAGCGGGCCAAGCGCCAGGAACGCCGCCAGCCCCACCCCCGCCAGCCCCACCGCGACCGTGACATATCGCCAGCGAATGGCCCAGCGCACCGCCTTGCGATAGCCGGCCGTAATCCATGCCATTACCGGGTTGTGCCATTCCCGCGTGCCCTTTCGAAACAAGAGACTGGCGAGCGCGGGTGCCACCATCAGCGAAAACAGGATGGCTCCCACCAGCGCGAATGCCACCGTCCACGCCATCGGTTTGAACAAGCGCCCTTCCACGCGTTGCAGGGTGAATATCGGAAGGTAGGCGGTGATGATCAGAATGATGGGATAAAACACCGGCCGCTGTACTTCGTGGGCGGCATCGAAAATCTTCTGGATGGTGGTTCTCTCGCTGCCGTTCTGAGAGTTGAGATGCCGCACGATGTTCTCAATCATGACCACCGTGCCTTCCACCACCATTCCGAAATCCAACGCACCCAAGGAAAGCAAGTTCGCTGGAATGGCTTTCAACTTTAAACACGTCGCCGCGAACAAGAGCGAAAACGGAATGGTCAAGGCAACGATCAGCGCGCCTCGCACGTTTCCCAGCAGCACGAACAGGACAACGACCACCAGCAAAATGCCTTCGCCCAGATTGTGTAGAACGGTATGGGTGGTGAAGTTCACCAGATCGTCGCGATCGAGAAAGGGAACGATCTTCACACCCGCCGGCAAAATGTGATCGTTCAACTCCTTTACTTTGGCGTGCAGACCCGCCAGCGTCGGTTCCGCGTCGGCGCCCTTGCGCATCGGCACCCACGCCGAAACGACGTCGGGGTCGTCGATGATCCTGCCATCCTCCCGGTGTATGGCGCGCGCGAACTGACCCAGCCGGATCTTTGGGCCCTGCTCGACGACCGCGATGTCCTTCACGTGAATCGGGGTGCCGTTCTTGGTCAGGATCACTGTGTTTCCGATGTCGCGGACATTTTTGATTAATCCGACTTCGCGCACGTTGATTTGCTGCAAGCCCGCCTGAATGAAGCTCCCGCCCGCATTCGCATTGCTGTTGGTAAGCTGCTGTTCCACCTGCGCCAGATTCAGCCCGTAGTCGATCAGCTTATTCGGATCCACGCGAACCTGATATTCACGCGTCGGGCCGCCGAAAGTGGCCACATCCACGATGTTCGGAACAGATTTCAGATTTTTTTCCACCACCCAGTCTTCGATGGATTTCAGCTCCATCACGTCATAGGCGGGATTGGTGTTCTCGAGAGTAAAGAAGTAGATCTGTCCGACCGGGCTCCAGTCCGTACCCATTTGCGGCGTCACGCCCTGCGGCAGCGAGACCTGCGAGAGACGTTCGAGAACGCGCTCGCGGTTTTCGAAGTTCGACGTCTCATCTTCAAAAACCAGCTTGAGGTCCGAGAGACCGAAGATCGAGAACGAGCGCAGATGCGCCACGCCGGGAATCCCGTTCATGGCGATTTCAAGCGGAATGGTGACCTGCTGCTCGATCTGCTCAGCTGAGATCCCAGGCCATTGCGTGATCACTTCCACGTAATTGTTAGCCACGTCCGGGTACGCTTCGACCGGCAGTTGATGGAAGGAAATCGCGCCCCAGCCGAACAGCAAGATGGCCGCCGCCAATACCAAGAAGCGATTGTTGAGCGCGAAATCGACTGCTTTGCGGATCATTTACTGCTCTACCGTGTTCTGAAACACCAGCGCGTTTGCGATCACTTGATCTCCAGGCTTGATGCCGGAAATTACTTCTTGCATGTTGCCGGGAAGCATGCTGCCGGCCGTGACTTCGACGCGTCTGAAAGCCCCGCTGCCCGCCGGCGTATAGACCCATTCGCGATCGTGCAAGTGCAGAATGGCGCTGGCCGGAACAGCCGCGTGTTTTTCCGTCGATTCACCATGGAAGGTCGCGTTCACAAACATGCCCAGGCGCATCAGGCCTGGATTCTCCACTTCCAGCCGCACCTTCTCGGTGCGGATGTTGGGATCGACAATCGGAAGAATGTTGCTGATTCGCGCCTTCAATACGCGGTCCGGATACGCAACCAGATGAATGTCTGCGTACTCGCCCAGGTGCACCTGCGACATGTTGTTTTCGTACACGTCGCAGATTACCCAGACGTGCGAAATGTCCGAAATGGTGAATGGGTTCGGAGGAGTCAGCGCCTGCACGCCGGACTGGTTGGTGATCTGTTGATCGGTGATGACGCCCGAGACCGGTGCATACACTTCCACGACGCGCCGAGGGGTGCTCCGGATCGGAACCCAACAACTTGAGATGCTCGCTGGCGGTTTCCACATCGATGCGCGCATTCGCCACCGCGGTTTGCGCCGCAATCTCGTTGTTGTCCGCAATTTCGAGAGCGCTCTTGGGAACGGCTCCATGCTCGTATAAGAGCTTGGCGCGATCCTGCTGGATTTTTGCCAGGCGTTCGTTCTCCACGGCAAGCTGCTCGTTCTTGACGGCCTTGCGATAGTCCGAATAAGCGCCCGCGATGTCGGTGCTCCGCACCTTGAACAGCAGCTGGCCCTTCTGCACGGTGTCGCCCAGCCGCGCATCAATTTCTATAACGCGCCCAGTGGCCAGCGACGGCACCGGTACCTGGCGCGAAACATCCGGACTCACTACGCCGGTGACATTCAATTCCGGGGCCGCCACGCGCTCGCCCGCTGTCGCCAGCGGAAACCGCTCGGGGTGGTCCACTTTGAAATTGCTGGCGTCGAAAGCCGGCTCCACCTTTGCGGAGACAGGTCCGGTGTCGTCGTTGTCTCGCGCGGCAGCTTTCTTTTCGCAGCCGGCCACGAACGACGCCAAACCCACACAGAGGGTTGCTTCCACTATGAGTAAACGATTCATTGCACAACCTCCCTGCCGACGGCCATGTTCATCTGCGCCGCCGCGACCAAATAAGATCCGGTTAGATTCAGGTACGCCAGTCGAGTGTCTCGATACGCTTTTTCAGCATCCAAAAAATCCAGCAGCGATGCGCCGCCATTCTGAAAGGAAAATGAAATGCGATTGCGGTTGTCCTCCGCCAGCGGAAGATATTTCGTCTGGTAGGGTTTCAGCAGATTCAAGGCCTGGACCAGCGTCCAGTAGGCCGATTCGACGTCGCTCAATACTGCGGCTTCCGCGGCGTCCCGCAAGCGTTCGTTGCGGCCGATGTCGATCTGCGTGCGCGCCTTCTCGCCCTGGTTCCGATCGAAGATGCGCAACGGAATGCTTACGCTGCCGCCCACCGTTTCAGTCGCGAACGGGTTGCTGAAGGACGGATTGTGCGAGTACCACGCGCTGAAGGTCGGATCGGTCGAGCCGTTTGCCACGGCCAGCTGATGATTGAGCTTGGCCAATTCTACGTTTTGTACGGCCGCTTTGAGATCCGGCCTGGTTTCGAGCGCGGCCATGCGAAATTCTTCCAGCGGCATCAACTCTTCCTTGAAGTCGTAGGGACCGCTCACGTCGAATCGGTCGATCGGCGTCCGATCGTTCAGCAAGGTCAGGAGCTGGATCTTCGCTGTTCTGAGATTGACCAGCGCTGTCTCAAAATCAGCTTCGAATTGCACGCGTTGCAGCTCCAGGCGGTTCAGATCCACCAGAGCCAGGTCGCCCGCGTTGTAACGCGTCCGATTCACGTCCAGCACGCGGTCCCAGTAGCTCAGGTTCTCGCGCGCGTTCTGAAGCACCGCCTTGGCCTGCAAAACTCCTACGAATGCGTTCCGCAAATTAAACAGCAGGCTGCGCTCCTGGTCGGAGTAAGTCGATTCGGCCACCGAGGTGGATTCTCTGGCGCTGTCACGCCGCAACTCCCGCTTATGTTGCCGCTCGTGCAGGTAGCTAACCGCGGGCGTTTCGAGGACCCCGCTGAGGGGCCGCCACACTCCTGCGTTCGGCGTTACTTGAAACCCATCCACGGTAAAGCTCAAGTCCGGATTAGGACGCAAAAAGGCCGTGATCTCCTGTGCGCGCGACTCGGCAATGTTGAGCTGGGCGGCTTTCAACGTCGGATTGGCGGCTGCAAATTTGTCCTTGATCTGTTGCCAGGTGAAAGGCGTTTGACCCAGTGCCGATGCGCAGAGCAATCCTGCCAGCGCCATCCCGCGCCCGGCACATGCCAGCCTTAAACCTACCCGTTGGACCTTTACCGACAACTGACCTCCGGTGCGATTCGCAAACTGATGGTGTATGTTTGCGGCCGCGTCCATGCGGGCACGCACACAACACCCCACTTTGCAATGTAGCGAGCCAGCCCTGTCCTGTCGATTATCGGATGGCATATCTTTCGGCCATAGCGGCCCTATCTTTTAGCCAGCCGCTAGCGCTGGGAGAACAGGCTGACGGTAGAATGAAGGCAAGCGTAGCTGTATGCCGAGCTTACGCTGATCGATCATGCTGTTTTTTCTATTGCGTGGCAGCCGCCGGGCCGTGCTCCTCAGAGCCGGTCTGATGATTGCGCTCATCGCGGTGGCCGACTGGCGCATCGAGGATAACTTCCAGCTCGGATTCCTGTACCTGTTCCCGATGCTGCTGATCGGCAGCGTATTGAACCGCTGGCAGATCGCTGGAGTCGCGGCAGCGTGTACCATGCTGGCCGAGGTCTTTGATCCCTATCGCTGGTCGCTCGCGGCGGGCGTGCCGCGCGACATCCTGATGTTCGCTGCGTTCTTCGGCATGGGGCTGTTTGTCTATGAGTTGGTCCGCAGCCGGCAAAATGCGTTGCAGCACCTGCAAGACATCGAGACCGCGGCCAAGGCCCGGCAGGATGCCGAGGAGCAGCTCAAAATTCTGGTGGAAAGCAGTCCGGCCGCGATTCTCACCATGGACGATCAAGGACGCGTGTTGCTCGCCAACGACGCCTCGCACCGCCTGCTCGGCGTGCCGGCCGGCTCGCTTCCCGGCAAATCGATCCGCGCTTATCTGCCCGCGTTAGTCAACGTCCCGGCGCCGGAACAGAACCGCCCTTCGTTTCGCACCGTGATGCAATGCCGCGGCCGGCGCGAGGACGGCGAAGTGTTTCTGGCCGACGTTTGGTTTTCGACTTACCGCACCAGCGCCGGACCGCGCCTGGCCGCCATGGTGGTGGACGCCTCCGAGGAGCTGCGCAGCCGCGAAGAAGTCAACCTGCATCAACTCATGGTTGGGTCGCGAATCCTGGTCGGCGCCGTATCGCATGAGATTCGGAACGTATGCGGCGCGATCGCCGTGGTGCATCAGAACCTGGCGCGAAACGGCGCGCTCGAAGAGAACAAGGACTTCGAAACATTGGGCACTCTGATCGTGGCGCTGGAAAAGATCGCCGCCATGGAGCTTCGCCAAACCGCGAATCCGGCGGCGGGCCTGGACCTTTCTTCGCTGCTTGAAGAAGTACGCATCATCGTGGAACCGGCACTGCGCGAAGACGGCTTCGAGGTTCACTGGGAAATCGAGCCCGCGCTTCCGGCTGTTTGGGCGGATCGCCAAAGCTTGATGCAGGTCTTCCTGAACCTCATCAAGAACAGCGAGCGCGCCATGCGGACTCAGCCGCTGCGCGACCTGCGTGTGAGCGCGAGGACTGAGAAAGACCGCGTCACGGTGCGCGTTCAGGACTCCGGCGGCGGCGTCGCCAACCCGGATCGGCTGTTCCGTCCGTTCCAGCAAGGCGCTCAGGCCACCGGGCTCGGTTTGTACCTGTCGCGCGCCTTCATGCGTTCGTTTCGAGGAGACCTGCGGTATGAGCCGGAGCCGGGCGGATCCAGTTTTGTGGTGGAGCTGTCGCCTTTGCTGTCCGAAGTGAGAAGAGAACGCTATGGGTCAGGAGATCCGGATTCTATTAGTGGACGATCACAGCCTCTTCCGGGAGAGCCTCAGCCGGCTGCTCCAAGCCGAACCTGACCTGCGCATCGTCGCCACTTGTTCCAGCGCCACCGAAGCACTCGCGATCGTCGAGCGCGAGGCGGTTGACCTGGTGCTGCTTGACTTCGACCTGGGAGAGCAGGAAGGCTCATTGTTTCTCGACTCGGTGAAGGCTAAAGCGTTCGCCGGCCGCATTCTCATGGTCACCGCCGGGATGAGCGATGCCGGAACGCTGCGCGCGATGGAAGCCGGCGCCGCTGGAATCTTTCTCAAGCACAGCCCGCCGGCGCAACTGCTCGAAGCCATCTACAAAGTCATGCGCGGCGAGATGTTTCTGGATTCGAGGGCCGTGCGGTCGCTGGTCGCGGGCGCCAGCGGCAAGTCCGAAGAGCAGCGAACCTCCCAGCCCTTTACCCAACGTGAGCGCGCCGTGCTGAAGGGCGTGTTCGAAGGATTCACCAACAAGGAGATCGCGGGGCAATTGGAGATTTCCGAAGGCTCCGTGAAGGCAGTCCTGCAACAGCTCTTTGATAAGACCGGCGTGCGGACGCGCAGCCAGTTGGTGCGCATTGCGCTGGAGAGCTTCAATCAGAATTGGTGACGCGCCGCTCTCTCTTTTCGATCAGTACGGCTCGATAGCTTTCCACGAGATTCCGCGTGAGGACCGCCATGTCGCGCGTTTTCACCACGTGTGCGCGGGCCCGCTCGGCCAGCGCGCGAGCTTTTTCAGCGTTGGCGAACAGCTCCAGGATTTTGTCCGCAAATTCGCCCGGGTCGTCAGCCAGCGCGCAGATCTCGCCGTCGGTGGCCGTCAAGCCTTCGGCGCCGAGTCTGGTCGAGACCACCGGAATACCGGCCGCGAACGCCTCCAGAAGTTTCACGCGCATCCCCGACCCGCTCAAGATCGGACACACGAACACCGCGTATTGGCCCAGCGGCTCGCGCACATCTTCGACATAGCCGCGCAGCTCGATATTGCCAGGAAGGTCGGGGAGCGAATGCCGCGGTGGCGGCTCCGCGCCCACGATTACCAGTCGCGCCGCGGGTGAGCGCTTCAGGACAACGGGCAGCGCCTTCCGCACGAACCAATCCAGTGCTTCCTGATTGGGCAAGTGGCGAAAACTACCCAGGAACAGCATGGTCTCGGGCTCGCGCCCGTCCGGGTGGAAGTCATACCGCGAGGTCGCGATGCCGGCGCGATTGTCGTCCAGCTTGTTCCGCAATTCGGGGAGAAACGAAAGCAGGTAATCGCGATTTTCCGGGCTGCAAATCTGAATGCGGTCGAACCTGGGCAGCATGCTCAGCTCATATCTCAGGGCGCGCAGGTACTCGAACGCCGCTTTGGATTTGCGCACCACTCCCGGCGTGCCCGCCAAGCCCCGGCCGATCGATTGGAAGTACACGTCGTGCTCGAACAGCACGCAGGCCAGCCGGTGGAAATCGCCGGAATATTGACCCAGAGCCGTATACTCGAGCTGTAAGACATCGATGTCATTGAGGAACATTTGGCGGTGCAGCAGCCATTCGAGATCGGCGTTGGCAAACTCACGCACCGAAAACGGCAGGATCGACCCGAATCCCTTGGGCTGGCCCTCCATGCGCACCAGGTACTCGACAGAGGCGGCTTTCTGTTCGAGCTCCCGGTGGTTGGCGCGCTCCGATTCATAATCCAAGAGGATGACCAGGTGCAGCGAGCACAGTGGCGCCAGCTCCAGAGCGGTTTGATACATGAAGACGCCGCCGCCGTGGATTGGTGGGCAGATCGGATAAGGCGAGACGAAGAGCACGCTCAGGTTCTCGGGCTCTTGGGTAACGTTGCCGAAGCGGTCCCGGAAATATCCGCCCAGCGGTCTGCGGAAAGCTTCGGTGTCGGAAACCGTCGCGAGCGAGCGCGCTCTTTGGCGCGACCGCAGTGCGCCGGGCAATTGCCGGAACGCGCGCCACAGTCCGCCCAGGTTGGCTCGCTCTGGTGAATCGCCGAAGAATGCACTCAAAACCGCGCCGCTAAACGTGAAGAAAAAGTGCGACCACAAGCGCCGCCATTCGTGAATGTTCTTCCAGCAAAACAGAATGAAGTTTTTCTTGAGAACCGCGTCGATCTGCGCCGCCGAGAATTTCCTGCCGATGGTTCCGCGGTGCTCGTGATAGACGACGCTCTGGGGCTGATAAAGAACCTTCCAGCCGCGCTTCCAGGCTTGGTAACCGAGGTCGGTGTCCTCGAGATAAAAGGGACGAAACAACTCGTCGAAGCCGCCGAGCACGAGGAATTTTCGGCGGTCGAAAGCACAGGAACCTCCGCCACCATAGAAACAAGGGAAGGCTCGCGTGATCGCCGGGTCTATGCGATGGCGTACGCGCAACCCGCCATTTTCCCACCAGCCTTGCGTCAGCCCGGTCTCTTCCCGTAGCTTCGCGGGGTCGCTGAAAAAAATCTGGCAGGAAACGGCGAACACTTTTTCGTCTGAGAAACCTTGCAGAAGAGGCGCGAGGAAATTCGCCTGCACGCGCATGTCGCTGTTGAGAAGCACAACGATGTCGTTGCGCGCCGCGCGGAAGCCTGCATTCGAACCGCCGCCGAAGCCGAGGTTGCGTTCGAGCGCCAGCACTCGCACCGCGGGAAAATGCTCGCTCAAAAATTCGGCGCTGCCGTCTTCGGAGCCGTTGTCGACCACGATGATTTCGTTCTGGCTGTTGCCCGCGAGAGCTGCGATCACCGACGGCAGGTACTTCGCAAGAAGATCGCGGCCGTTCCAGTTGGGAATGACGACGGTGGCAGCGTCGAGCGAAGGTTGGGAGTCCGCGGAAGCCGGCTTTTTTCGGAGCGCTGCGGCGAAGTCGGCGAGAGCGAACGCCACGATAGCGACGGCCAGCAAGAACGGAGAGATCAGCAAGAGCGGCAGCGACCGGATGAGCCGCCAGAGGATGGTGAGCAGCGTTCTCACTTTCCGGGCTTCTCAGGACTGGCCGGGCTTGGCATCTAGATTAGGACCAAGCCCCATCTTACGGCCCAGCCGGATCCAGCGGGAGGCCTGCACCATGCTGAGTAGCGCCGCCAATTCCTCGCGCTGCGCCTCGGTTTGTTGGGCCCAGAGGGTTCGTTCCACGATGGTCTGCTCGGCGGACTCCAGCAGACGCACGCATTCGGCTAGCTCATCGCATTTGGCCGCCAGTTCCTTGGCAAAGCGCGCCTCGGTGTCCAAGGCCCACGCGGTCTTCGCGCGATTCTCTTCCTCCAGCTCCAGGACCTTAGCTTCGTAGCCGGTGGTCTGCGCTTCGAGTTCATTTTGGAGCTTGACGATGCGTTGTCTGGCGGCATCAAGATCTTCGCGCAGCGAGGACGCCCAGCGATTACTCGCCTCCAGCTCTTCGGTGAGCGCGCGATGCAGTTCGAGCAGAGAACTGAACTCTGACCGGCTCTCGGTTAGTTGGCCCTCCAATAGCTGGATGTGCTGCTCGCGTTCGCGGAGCATGTTGGCCGCGGTCGGGACATAAACAAACGAGCGTCGCTCGGGAAGCGGGCCGAAGGAACACAGGCCAATCAGGAAATGCGCCTCCGAGGCCTTGCCTCCGCGCTCGATCCGCACTTCGGCCGGCTCACGGCCGTTCTCGGAGTGAAACGCGAAGGACTCCACGCGATTCTGGAGCAGCAAGCGCACATTGCTGAAGGTTTTTTCGAGTTCCGTCACGAATTCTTCGGCTTCGAACTCGTGCTCGTGATAAGGATTGGGGCCGGTTTGCGCGCGGCTCTCGGAATAATAGAGCCGATTCGGTGAAGAGACGATCAACAGACCCTGGTGCTTCAAGACGCGTGCGCATTCCTGAAGAAACGCGCGATAGTCAGCCAGGTGCTCGATTACCTCGAACGCCACCACCAGATCGAAAGCATTCGGCGCGAACGGCATCGTGCCGCAGGCGGCCAACACGAAACGGGGCGCCGCGAAATGAGCCCGCGCATATTTGATCGCCTCTGGCGCGACGTCGAAGGCCGTGACGCTCGCAGCCGCGCCTGCCAATTCCGACGAACCGTAGCCCGTGCCGCAACCTGCATCCAGCACGCGCCGCCCTTCCGCGTACGTCCTTGCGAAGGCGTACCGGGCCAAGTGTTCGCTCCAGAGGTCGTCGTTTACTTGACCTGGAACGACTCGTTCTCCGGTGAACTCAACCAACGCTCGGCTCCGCGTGGGAAAGGGTCGGCGCAGGTTTCGTCAGGCAGCGGTTCAACTCCACCCGGCAGGGAAGGTGCAAATAGCCGTAGATCTGATCGTCACCCGGATTCGTTTGGAGTACGACGGCGTTATCGATCCAATCGCAGTTGGTGTAATTGTGCAGCGTGCCGTCCGCGATGGCCGGTGAGAAGGAAAACGGCGAGGCGTAGAGTTCGGGGAGTTGGACGTGGAAGTCTACGGTGAACACGTCGCCGGCGGCCATGGGAGGAAGGTCGAACCCCTCGCGCGCCGTGTTGGTACCGGCGAAGTCCAGGCCCACGTGGTTTCGCATGATGAATCCGACGATGGGCATCACGATGTCCTCATTGGCGCGGACACTGATGCGAACTACGATGGCCGTGGAGGGTTCCAGCAAGTAGATGGGCTGGCCGGTGGCATCCAAAACCGCGACGCCTATCACTTCCGCGCGCCCGTCGCCAAAGCGGTGGTCGATGTTTGGAATGGTGTCGACTATTTCCGGAGCCAGGACCCGGTCCTGGGTCTCCGTCTGCGCCTTAGTGTGCTGGCGGGTGATGTAGGCGTTGTCCTTCTGAACCATGGCCGCCGAATATTTCGCTACCACGGCATCGGGGCTTCCCAGCTCCTTCATATGTCCGGCATCCAGCCACAGCGCCCGGTCGCCGATGGATTTCACCTCCGAGGGTGCGTGCGAGACGAACAGGATGGTCACGCCGTTTCCGCGCAATTCGTGAACTTTGCGGAGGCAGCGTTGGCGGAAATAGATATCGCCCACAGCCAGGGCTTCGTCGACCAGCAGGATTTCAGGCTCGACGTTAATCGCGACCGCGAAGGCCAGGCGTATGGCCATGCCGCTCGAGTAGGTTTTCACGGGCTGATCGATAAAGTCGCCGATTTCGGCGAAGTCTTCGATCTGGCGGAATTTTCCGTCGATCTCTTTGCGCGAGAGTCCCAGGATGGCGGCATTCACGTATACGTTATCGCGGCCGCTGAATTCCGGGTTGAACCCTGTGCCTAATTCGAGCAAAGCGGCGACGCGCCCGCGCACGCGCACCTCGCCCATGGTGGGTTGGAGAATACCTGCTACGATTTGCAGCAGCGTGCTTTTGCCGGATCCGTTCTCGCCGACGATGCAGAACGTCTGGCCCCGTTGAATTTCAAAGGTCACATCCTGCAACGCCCAAAAGTCGCGATGAAAGGACCGGCGGTTAAAGAGTGCCAGTTCCTTCAGGCGCGCGCTGGGAGAGGGATAGATTGGATAGCTCTTGGAGACACCACGAAATTCAACGACGGGAGAGGACACTAAACTCGAATCTACTGGAGGGGAATGAGGCTGTCAAATGGCACAAATGAATTCAGGGCGGCCGCCGACTCCCGCTGTGCCATCTCTACATCCTCGGATGCGGTGAAACCGCCGCTAGCGGTGAGGCATTTAGCTCTCACTCTGCTTTTATCCGTGCGAGATGACCCGTCGAGGATGCCGGTAGCCGCCCCGATGAGCAATCGTAGTCTCTATAAAACCTCCTACGGTTACTGCCTTCTAGAGGCTCGCCTTACTTCAGGTAACCTCCACCATTAAGATAACCTAATGTCAAGGAATCGTCAAGGATTTTAATGATTTAGAGCGCCGGTTGACTTCCGGGCCGCGCGCCAAATACCCTTAAGAAAGCAGCACGTTGCCGGTGTAGCTCAGGTGGTTAGAGCGACGGTCTCATAATCCGTAGGTCGCAGGTTCGACTCCTGCCGCCGGCACCAAATTTCAATCTTTGCGCGCGGCTGCGACGATGGTTTCGTAGACGCGCTGCAGTTCTTCCTGCGAGTAATACTCGATTTCGATACGGCCGCGTTGGTCGGTCTTTTCGACGATGCGCACTCGCGTCCCAAGGGCCGTCTCGAGTTCTCCCACCGCCGCGCGAATGTTGGGGTCTTGGAGCGGCGTTTCAGTGGGCTCGCGGGGTTCGTTCATCTTCTTGACCAAACGCTCGACCTGGCGCACCGAGAAGCCTTGCGCTGCGCTCTTTTCGGCGACTTGGGTTTGAAGCTCAGGCGATGTTAGGCCAAGTATCGCGCGGGCGTGACCCATGGAGAGCCGGCGCTCCGCAACTAGAAGCTGGACGGAGCCGGGTAGGCGAAGCAGCCGGATCAGGTTGGTGATGGTGGTGCGGTCTTTCCCGGTGCGGTTTGCGATTTCCTCGTGGCTCAGGCTCATTTCGCGCGAGAGGCGATCCAGTGCCTGGGCGGTTTCGATCGGGTTTAGATCTTCGCGCTGGATGTTTTCGATTAGGGCGATTTCCAGGACCCGTTCGTCGGCAAAATCCTGTACGATGGCCGGAACTTCGGAGAGACCTGCCAGCTTGGCGGCCCGAAGGCGGCGCTCCCCAGCGATCAGCTCGTATTGCCCGGCGTGTCGCCGAACCAGGATTGGCTGAATTATTCCATTTGTTTCTATAGAGTTAGCTAGCTCCTGGAGGCGTGTTGCATCGAATACCGTCCGGGGTTGCAAGGGGTTTGGAGCGATTTGGGAGATTGGAATCGAGACGATGCGAGGGCCTTGCGGTTCGCGCGCTGGTTCCGTTACAGGCAACCGCGCGGCCGGTTTGCTGGCGAGCAGCGCCGAAAGACCTTTACCCAAGACTTTGCGTTGTGGCTTTTCCGGCATTTTGGGCACGGGCCAGGATCTCCTTTGCAAGCTGGATATAGCTTTCGGCGCCTCGAGAGCGGATGTCGTAGGCAAGTATTGGCTTGCCGAAGCTGGGGGCCTCGGCCAGCCGCACGCTGCGCGGGATCACGGTTTTCAGGACCTTGTGTTCGAAAAACTCGCGCAAGTCTTGCTCCACCTGGCGGGTCAGGTTCATGCGGTCGTCGTACATGGTGAGCAGAACGCCTTCAATGGCCAGGCCGCTCTCGAAAGAATCGCGAATGCGATCAATCGTGTCCATGACCGAATCATGTTGGCCCGCTTGTCGAGCCACGTCTCCCGGAAGTTCACCGGCTGCCGGTTGTGCACCCAGACCGCGTCGCCCCCCAAGGACCGCACGATGTGCAGGGAGACCGGAAAGTCATAAACGTTCGGCGAATGGATCAGCGAACCGCCCCAGAGGCCCCGCGCCCGGAGTTCGAAGATGCTGCCGTTCATCTGGTCCGAAGTGTGCCCTTCGAGGCCGGCGGCTGTGACGTCGCGAGCGCGATCCGGGTCTTTGTCTTGAAAGCCGATCACGTAAATCCTTTTCGAGTCGGGGAGCGCGTTGGCGTCCACCGGTGGCATCGTTCGCAATACCACTTCGGCGGGACGAGTTGGATCGTCGGGACCGCAGTAGACCTGGCCGTCGCGGACCTCGACCCACGTGCCGTTTGGCGACGACTCGGGGACGAAAACAAGCGAGTAGAGGACCGTCTCGCGATTCCGCAGATGGAGCATGACGGCGTAACCGTTGCCGGTGTGATCCCGATACTGCTTCGTGCCGTCGATCGGGTCGATGGCCAGGACGAGGTCTCCGTCTTTCGCGAATCGGACCAGGTCCCCGGTGGTTTCCTCCGCCTCGATGCGGCACTGACGAAACTGCGGGTCAAGGTCCCGCAAGGCGCCGACGATCAGCTCCTGGACACTCAAGTCGGCCAGTGTCAGCGCATCGGTGTTCGCGCTGCCGGAGTTCTTGCCCGAAAGGGCGATGTTGTGTTTGCGCAATTGTCGCGCAAGGCGCTGCCCGACCAGCGCAATATGCGAGGCATCTGCTGCGAGAGACCTGATCAAACCGGATACGTCCATCGTGCCGATCCCAATGACTTACGATTCCAAGCTGGTGATGACGGCGGCCGCCACGTCGAGGCCGGTTACCCGTCCAAACGCCCGCCAGCCGGGGACCGCGTTGACCTCGATGACATAGCACGTGCCGTCGCGACCGTAAAGCAAGTCGACGCCCGCCAGCTGCGAGCCGGTCGCATCGGCAGCGCGCAGGGCCAATTCGACTTCGCGTTCCGAGAGAACATATTGCTCGGCCGTCGCCCGGCGCGAGACGTTCGTGCGAAAGTCTCCATTGGCCCGCCGCCGCATTCCTCCCAGCACGCGGCCGTCGAGCGTCATGACGCGGACATCGAAACCTTCGTTCTCGATGAACTGCTGGACGTAAAGCACCGAATCAATCCGCTCCAACGTCCGAAACGTGCGAAGCGCCAAATCAGGATCGCTCACGCGAACGATCCCCCGCCCTTCCGAGCCGAAGATCGGTTTGACGACAACGTCTTTGCCGAGCCGATCAAAAGCCACGAGTGCCGCCTCGGCATTCTCGCAGACGATTGTCGGCGGCACCGTCAAGCCGGCCGCTTCGAGCCGGGCTGACGCGAGGTACTTGTCGACGGCGCACTCGACGGCCTTCGCCGGATTGAGCACGGCGATCCCCGCGGCCTCCAATCGCCAAAGAGCATCCATGCGATATACGACCTGTTCCAGCGATCCGGGCGGCATTGTCCGCACAATCACGGCGTCGAAGGACGTCAGGTTGGACTCCCCGGCCTGGATCGCCGAATCTCCGACCCCAACCGAGCCGACCAGCGTCGGAAAGTCGATCCGCCGGCAAAAGTGTCCGCGGTCCTTTGCCGGCGCAGTTTAAGTCCCGCACGTACCAGCTGCCGGGTTGTCCCAGAACGGCAATTTTCAATGGCGTATTGCTTCCGATGGCTTTCGTGAGGGCAAGCTCGCGGCGGACGGTCGAAACTTCGAGTCTCGTCCGATCAGCCGAGGCCGAACGACGACTTCAGCACACCCGGTTCGCTGTGGCCGAAGCGGTGCACTTTGCCCGTCTCGAGGTTGCAGAAGGTGATTTCGGCGGGGCTGAAGAGGTGCGGATCGATCTTGTAGAAGTCTCGCCCTGCTTCCTCGAAGACTTGCAGGAAGGGCTTCCCGAAAGCCGGCGACGAGTCGGCGGGAACGGCCGGCCCGATCTGCGCCAGCGAGTCGTCGTCGCCGCGGACCCAGAGGGTGACCTTTGCCCCGTAAAGAATGGCGTCGTTGGTGCGGCCGATGCCGGACATGTCGTCCGCGGCCACCGGCGGCAAGGGAGCGCTGCCGCACGCGCTCTTGATCCGCCGCACGTCGAAGCCCAGCTCGAAGAGCTTGTGCAGCGCCGTTTCGACCGAGCGGGCCACAACCTGCACGTTGCCCGCCTGGCTGGCCGTCGGCGAAATCAAGAGCTGCAGTTTTTCCGACGTGACTCCCGTGCGCTCGCAGATGTATTGGATCACCGATTCGTCCGGGATCTTGCGCCCTTCCAACACCCCCACGACCTCGGCCGCCTCTTCACGGTAGTCGAGACGACTGAAGAGTTCTTCGCGACCGTAAACGGCTCGCATCGGCCCCGATCCCATCGCGAAGAAGCCGTTCGTTGCGACCTGCCACCCGGCATATTGGCTGAAAAGGCACGCGGCGAGCGGATGATCGGTGGTGACGAAGACGTGCGGCCAACTCACGCCGCCGATGTCGCCCGGAAGGATCGAGACCCAACCAAGGCCCGCCATGCAGATCTCGGCGAGCGCTTGACCGGCATCAAGCCCTCCCTCGGCCCGGACGCCGAAGTCGAGAACCCGCGCGTCTCCGACGCGGACCAGGCGGACTCGAAAGTCGTCGATCGTCGTCGCGACCCGCTCGACGAGCTGGGTCGCACGGTGATTCAGTTCATAACGCATCGTTGCTGCCGACCGAAAGCTGAGTTTCCTGCATACCGGCCGATCCGGCGGTCATTTCGCGGGCCGGGTGGCCGTGCCAGCCGCTTTAAGCGTCTTGGAATACTTGGTCTTGATGTAATCGGGCAAATCGCGGGGCTGAAACCGCAGGCGCAACGGACCTTGGCAACACTCGCACTGCTTGATCTCATACGCCGGAAAGCCGCACGTGTCGCAATAGTAATCGGTGTATTGCCGGTTTCCCTTGTCATCGAAGGTGAAGACCATCAACACCTGCAGATAGGGGATACCCTTCTGACGCTTGCCGATCAACTCAACGTCCCGGTTGCGCAGTCGCTCGTCCTGAAAAAAGGCCCGGCCGCGCCAATCGGGAACGATCGGAATGAGCTCGCCGGCCGGCGTTTCGAGGACGACCTGTTTGTCGAATTCTTCCCGGGATTCAATTTTGTGACGCGCCAGCGTTTCGCGCAAAAAGACGATCTTGCCGCGAAAGAGTTCCTGACTCGACGGATCGGCCGTCGCCCTGAGTGACGTCTTCGACGCCGGGGCGGCCACCGTCACAGGCTTGGAATCGGCCCATGATTAGGGCGCAGTTCCGAAAAACACCGAACAGTGCCGACCACAGGGCGCATGTGCGCACGGGCCGCCTCATCCTTCTGCCTTCCCAATCACGATCAGTCGCAACGACAACGAGACTTTCTTGCCCCCCTGCGTGCCGTGCACGGGGACGCCCAGCACCCAACGGTTGTTGTCGTCCTTGGCCAGGTTGGCCGCGGTGACGGCCGTATCTGCCGGCAGGAGCGAAAAGATGGCCGGATGATTTCCGCCGGTCGACTTCGCGCTGGCTTTGTGCAGTTTTTCGACGGGCGCGTACGGCTTCGGATCGGTGTCGGTCGTAGCGGGGATCGCCAACAAGAAGTCGGACAGCTCGCTTGTGCCAATGTGATTGCCATCTTGCGGCTGCTGCCCATATCGCAGCGTGTAAACTCCTGCCTTGACGGGCTGTCCGCGAAAGTCAGTGAACTCGGTCTTGCCGCTGACGCGGAGAGCTCCGATGAGCTGTCCGGGCTGAAAAGGATATTTGACGTTCAAGGTCGGTTTAAAACCGTCCTTGGCGGCCAGGTCCTTGACGACCCACACGTCGCAGACGGCCTCGGTACTTTTGATTGCAAAGCCCTCGGGATTCAAAAGCGGAGCAATCTGCGGCGAGAGTCCGTCGGGCACCTTCTCGACTTTGGAAAGCGTTTTTTCCTCGCTTGCGCAGCCAATAACGCCGTGCAAAGAGCGATTGTGAGAAAGATCAACGACCGCGGCGACATCGGCAAACTCCGCACGAGGATTCTCTTCGATGGATGGTGGGTCAGTTCGATTTGTTTATTCTTCCATCTTAGGCAATGGATCGACCTTTTTCAGCAGTATCCCAGCCTGCACGGCGCAAAAAAGAAGCCCAGCCGCAGTTGGCTGGGCTCAAAGTCTGACTGCAGATGCTGTTCAGCGCTCGAAGGTCCCCATATAGGCGCCTCGAATATTGTGCAATGTCCAGCGGTTCTGCAGCCCATCGCCAACGTAGCTCACGGTCTTTGCGTAGGCGGGGCTCGAGTTATCGACTTTCGCCAGGGGGAGATAGAAATTGAGCTCATTTGAGCAGGTGCAGTCCCCTTTGCGCATTCCCCGCGTCTCGATGCAGGCCAGTTCGCCGGCTCGAAAGACCCCCTTCCCCGCCAAATGGTCATTCGTCAGCGACATGGGAACGCGTTTGACGGTTTGCACGGATCCGATGACCCCTTTGGCCGACTGCTTCACAAAGTCGACAAGCGCCGTCTCCTGTCCGGAGGTCGCCTTTTCATCGACGAGGATCACCGAGCGGATGGAGCCGGCCTTCATCGGAAACACGCCGTCGTCACCGAGCGTCCCCTCGGAATTGAGGATCAGCGCCACGCCCAGGCCTGAGACTGGAACGCCTTTCCAGCGCCCCTCGTCGACCTTCCAGGCCATAACAGCCTCTCGGCCGGCGGAGCCCATCTGTGCGTTCGCAAAGCAGGGTCCGGTGTAGACGTCGCATGAGCGGGCTTCCAGGTATTCGCCGGAAATCTCCGAGGCTCCGGCCATC
Organism: Terriglobia bacterium; assembly: GCA_963768095.1. Taxonomy (GTDB): domain Bacteria; phylum Acidobacteriota; class Terriglobia; order Bryobacterales; family Bryobacteraceae; genus Palsa-89. The sequence continues at coordinate 155,902 of CAVYGT010000003.1, forward strand.
GAGCTCGCCCAAAGAATCGCCGCGCTGGCGCCGACCGACCACAGGCTACGCATTGCCAGTTCCCTCCACTACACATCGTCCGCAAAACATCTGCCGACGCTAATTCTCACAGCCTCATCAAAGGCGGTCAAGCACGGTCAACACCCAGGAAGTGCCTACGAATGCCATCGATCGCACGCCGGCGTTCATTTCTCCGACCGTCCATCATTCCTCCGAGGAGTGGCAATTCGGACGATTTTGTCGCCCGAACCATTCCCCTCGTTGGAGAAGGCATCGACTTTCCCCTCTTGGTCGGTCCCGTCCCTCCAAACGCTCCAGAGCGTCGCGCTTGGCGCGGATCGGCCTCGCGACGGTAGTGAAGCGGTTCTCCGTTCCCGAATGGATCGGCAGGGATCGATTTCAAATAGCCTTTCTGGACAAGCTCGCTGAGTGTGCGGGGAAACTGGCCATGTTCGCGGTAGTGCAACTGAAGGGCCAACCCCAGGATCAGTTCCGCTTGGCACAGCGTGTCGTTATCGAAAACATCCAGCGCGTTACGGTTCAGCACGAGCAGATCGAGTAGCTCGGCGTCCGGCCCCGGCCCGCGAAGAACGCGGCTTTCAATCTCCTTCGCGGACAGCACCTTGGGATCCGCGGCCGCCGTCGGATCCGCCTCGAACAGGCCCCACCTGGAACCAGGAGCCGGCCTGCGCCGGAAACGGGGCCGGTCGGCCTGGCTGAGCAAGTTGGCGAATACCAGATTCCGATATCGCCGCAGCCGTTGCCGGTAACCGATCAGGGGCAGCCACTGGGCGAATCGGCCTCCATCCGCGTCGATGACGTCGTTGATGGCGTTACCCCAATAGAGATATTCGACCTTGAGACAGTCGGACGGCGGCGGGAGCTCACCAAGCGACTGGGCATCGGCGAGCGCCTTGCGTAGCACGGCCGCCTCGATCTCCGGACAGGCCGCCCACCGCAGCGCGTATTCCGCAGTGCCTGCAAGCAGAGCGTTGCCGATTAAACGACCAATTAACAACGAATTCTTCCCGACGTGGCGGCTCGAACGTAGAAGGGCGAAATACCATGTCCAAGCCTGTGCCGGGCTGCTTTGCGCCGCGCTGCGGGATGCCTCCAGCCAAGCCAGACTGGCAAAATGTCGATGTGCGTCATCGGTCTTCGACAAATACGTCCCTGGACCCGCCTCGGCCGGTGAGTAATCAAGAGCGTCGGGACATTCGGTTCCGCGTTTCCACATTTCCAGGGCGGGTCGATTCGCATCCAACCAGCGGCGAACGGCCTCGTCGGCGTGGGACCAATTTTTCTCGAGCGTTTCGTTCTCACTATTGTAAAAGGCCTTCAGAATCCGAACTGGAGGCTTTAATGGTGAGCGACTTGTCAACCAAAAGTGCTGTCGCACGCCGGTAAAAGAAAAATGCGTTTCGCTCGTCGCCAACCGACACCGAAGCAAACTTGCGGACGTCGAATGGCTCGCCGACCTCGGGGATCGACAGAAGCTGATACCAGAAGTAGGCGCTGATTGCGCCGACGACAAGCAGTGGAAAGCAGACGGCTCCGAGGGCCACAAATGCACATTTCCAACGTTTAAAGCGGTCTTCTGGCGCTAAGTCCTTGGGCATCGGAAAGCGCGCTCGGCAAGACGAATGATGGGCGCCGACTGGTCGTCTCATTCACAGTATAACGGCCCGCACGGCCCCCGGATCATTGCGAATCACCGAATTGGGCACCGCCTCGCACGGGAGCAACGTGTCGCACGTGGGGCGGCGTGTAAAGCTGCATCAGGCCCCGGGGTGCAGGGCGGAGACTTGCTTCAGAGCGCTCTGTAGCAGCCGCGGGACGGATTCCGGCAGTACTTGTCACCGCAGAGCTTTTCGTCGGGGCCATAAATGCGTTGATTGCGGCCGCACCAGAAATGGCCATCGCCGACGGGGTGTTCATCGTCTGGCTCGTTGGCTTCGATATAGAGCCCCTTGGAGAGAAGGAAACGGCAGTGCCTGCCCGTCTGTACGATTTTCAGGTGTTCGGACATCGCTAAAACCTCGCCTCCCATTGGCCGACGGCGCGAGCGGCCCGCTTCGACGGCGGCCCGCGTCATTTGAACTTTGTAGCCGTTGTTCGATAAGGGCGTGGCGTCTGCGACGGCTGCATCGCCGGCGGCGGCCGCCGTCTCTTCGTTTAACGCCTGGCCGGCCAAAAGCGTACCCGCTTTGTCGGCAACCCAGGAACCGCGCGACGTGCCCCAGCACGATCCGCGCCTCGCCCACGAAGCCACCTTCCATCTCCACACAGACTGCGGCAGCCGCTTGCGGCCAGTCGAGACCGTTGAGCTGTAACACTTCGTATGACGCGCTTTCGGTCGAGCCGGCAGTCGGGCAGCCAGATGTGCGAGACGATCTGACCCGGCTTCAAAACGGTCACACCCTGGCTTTCGATCTTCGGCGTCATGTAGAGCCGCTCCAGGGGCAGCCATTCTTCATGCTGGGGATCGGGACCGATGATTCGCACGTGGGCCCCCCAGGCGATCAGAGCCGGCGCAAAACGCGAAGCACTCACGAATTTCGCAGTCCGGTGTTCCCGAGGATGGCGTGATAACGGTTGTCTCCCGCTTCGACCAACGATCTCCCATCCTTCAGCGCGAGCAATCCATAACCGTTGCGGTAATACCAGCAGTTGGGCAAGTGACAGAGATCCCCGCCGAGCGTTCCCCGGGATTGAATCTGAATCGAATGCGTGGCGTCGATGACCTGCCGCACTGACCGATAGGGGGAAAGGAGGCTACTTGTCGCCATTTCTTCAAGCGTCGTGAGCGAGCCGACCACGACGCCGTCCGCCGTCTCTTCGATCCCCGACATCGAAGCGATGTTTTTCAGATCGACCACGCGCTGCGGCGCGAGCAGCTCGCGCTGCATCAGCGAAACCAAATCGTTTCCACCTGCCAGTACGGCCGCGGCGCCACCGGAGTGGTGCGAACCGTTTCCGTTCGATCCGTGCTCGTTCAAGAAGCCGAGCGCTTCGGTTTCGGTCCGCGGTGTCGCATACTCAAATGATTTCATGTTCTGCGCTCCCTTCGGCGCTTCCAGAACGCGTTGCGGTGTGAGAGGCAGGACGGGGACGCGAACGCCGATCGCGTTGGCGACCGCGTTGGAGATGGCCGCCCCCGTCGAAATCACCGGCGGCTCGCCGAGACCCACGACGCCGCGGTTGTACTGATCGTCGGGCTGGTACATCTCGACGATGAGCTGTCCCACGTCGCCGATGTGCGGAAGCTTGTAATTCTCCATGTCGGCGTTGATATACTGGCCGGTCACCCGATCCATGATCCGCTCTTCGGTGAGCGAATAGGCGATGCCCATGATCAGGGCACCGTACACCTGGCTCTCCGCCGTCTGCAGCTCGATGACTGTGCCACAGTCCTGCACGCAGACGATCTTGTTCATCCGCACGACTCCCGTCTCGGTGTCGACCGAGACGTCGGCCATCTGGATGCCGCCGACCCCTTGACTCGTAAGACCGTCGTTCTTGCGGCCAGCATGCCTTCGTCTCCAACGGCATGGGACCGATCAGGCCGCAGGCTTGCTTCCAGGTACAGACCTCCTTGCTACCTGACCAGATTTTTTCGTCTTTGGCCACGAGCGATTGGCTATCGACCGAGTAGCGTTTGGCAACGCGGTCGAAGATCTTCCAGAGTGCCTCCAAACCGGCGCGGCGGTTTGGTCCGCTTACACCGCCGATCGTCGTGCTTCCCCCCGAGCCAGAGGCCGGCGGATACTTGCTCGAGCCGATGTTGACCTTCACCGAGGTGATCGGAATTCCGAACGTTTCGGCCAGAACGACGGCAATCGCCGTCCGGGTGCCCGTTCCCAGGTCCTGTGTCCCTGAAGTGGTTTCGACCGTTCCATCCGGGTGGACGCGAACGATGCACTTCGAGCTGTTGGCCTGTCCGCCCCAAGTATGCAGTGGGGCGCCGAGTCCCTGTTTGACGCCGCCTTTCAACTCGCCCTTCCCGCGGGTGCCATTTGGCTTTCCAGTCGATGACGTGGCGCCGACCTCCAATTCGCCGGCGTAGACTTCAGGGCGTGCGGTGAGACGCAAGTTCTTCTTGAAGAATTCGAGCGACTCGATGCCCATCTTGGCGGCCAGGTCGTCGATTGCCGTCATCGTCAGGGCGGCCGCTTGCGGGTGATCGGGGGCCCGCCAGGCCTGGTAGGGCCCGGTGTCGGTGATGATCCCCGTCACCTTACGGCGCGAGTTCTTGATCTTGTTGAAGACATAAGGAAGGTTTGTGTCGCTGATCGACCCGCCGTGCGTCCCGTCTGTCCCCCAGTGATGGCTTTGCCAGGCGATGAGGTTGCCCGACGAATCGGCGGCGACCTTCACATCGGCGAAGGCCGAGGGGCGTGTTCCCGGCGTCTTGAGCTCGGTCGCCCGGTCGAGCATCAGGCGCACAGGACGGCCGGCCTTCTGGGCCATTACGGCGAGGCCTGCCCCATTCGCCGGCGGCGAATTTTGACCCGAATCCTCCCCCACGTAATTGCAAATCACGGTCACGTTGGCCGCCTCGACGCCGACGACCATGGCGAATTGTCCGGGTGTACCCGAGACATTTTGCGTCGACAGGTGGGCGGTCAGAGCTTTGCCGGTCCATTCGCAGTGCGAGCCGTGCGGCTCCATGCACATGTGGGAGATGACAGGGATCCCGTAAAACCCTTGATGGACGGCGGCGGCCGACTTGAGGGCGGCGTCGAAGTCATCCGTTTCTCGCGAGCGAAGTCGCTCGTGCGTTTGGCTTTTTCCGCCCCTTTGACGTCGCGGTCGTCGACGAAGACGTCGAGTGGTTCAAACTCGATTTCGATAGCGCGGACACCATCCTCCGCCTGCTCGATCCGCTCGGCAGCAACCGCAGCGATCAGGTCGCCGTCCCAATGCACTTCCGCACCGACGTCCTTGAAGAGGTGCACCAGCTTCACACCGGGGACTTTTTCGGCGGCCTTGACGTTGATCTTTTTGATCTTTGCGTGGGCCAATTTGCTCGTCAGTAGTCGGGCATGGAGCGTCCCGGGCGTGTTAATGTCGGCAGCGTATTTTGCCACGCCGCTGGCCTTCTCGACGCCGTCGATGCGCGGGACACGCGTGCCGAGGATCGTGTTTTCCGAGCGGGGTTTCCAAGCGACCTTGCGTGCGGTGGTCATGATCAGGCACCCCCTTTCTTCGCGATCTCCAGACGCATTGCAGGATGCCATGATAGGTGCCGCAACGGCAGATGTTGCCGCCCAACAGGTGTTTGAGCTCGTCGAGAGACGCGTTGGGATGCTCATTGAGCACGGCTCGCGTCGCCATCACGAATCCGGGTGTGCAGAAGCCGCACTGCAGCCCGTCATGCCTGACGAAACCGGCGATGACTTCGTCCACTTTGTCGCCGTTTTGCAGCGACTCGACCGTTTGAATTCTCTTGCCGCTACACTCGACCGCAAAGATTGAGCCGGCATGGGCCGCCTTGCCGTCTAGGAGGATCGTGTCGGCGCCGATCGTGCTCGTATCTTCCACTTCTTTCGTGCCGGTGAGATTGAGATCGTCTCGCAGGCAGTGCAAGAGGGTGACGCGGGGCTCGATTTTGACGGTGTAGTCTTTGCCGTTGACGTTGAGCGTCACATTGGCCGGGGTGGCCGGGCGGAGATTCGGCCGTTGTTCAGCCGCTGCCAGCTCTTCGTGGGCCGCCGTCGCCACGGCAGATGCCGCCACGGCGGCGCCGGAGCCTTTCAAAAAATCGCGACGGCTGAATTCCGGTCCGCTGCGTTTTTGTTGTTCCCGATCCGGCATGGACGACTCTCCCACAAAGACATCGCTGCAAGCCTGAAGACGAACACTTGGAGAATGAACGAGAGATCAACCGCGGAACCGCGACAGCCGAGGACGGATTCCCGGCAGCATCCTCCTTGAAGTCGAAAATGAGGACTGCATTGTATCCCGATGCGTTGCGAGAACAACGGTTTCGCGGCCTTTTTTTGTGCCGAATCGTCGCGTCGCTGGGGTCGGGGCTTCAGCCACACACGCGATTACTATCGCAAGGGTGTCGCTAAAACGCCGCCAAGGACACATCGCGCACGTCGGTCACGAACATGCAGCCCGGACTGTGCGTGATCGCCAGCGGAATCCGGACGGCGTGCAGCACGGCTTGCGGCGTCACACCACAGGCCCAGAAGACGGGCAGCTCATCTTCGCGCAACGGGACCGCGTCACCGTAATCGGGACGCGGCGAGATCGGCGATTCCGAGCTGCTCGGGGAGGCCGATGTGAATCGGCGCGCCATGCACGTCGGGAAACCGCGACGTGATCTGCGCGGCGCGGATCGCGTTGGCCGGTTGAAGCGGGCGCATCGACACGACGAGCGGTCCATGAAATATACCCGAGCCCACGCATGGCCGGTTCGTGCAATACATCGGCACGTTCAATCCCAGTTCGACGTGCCTCACGCAGACTCCCGCGTGGATCAAGGCCGCCTCGAACGTAAACGAGCAGCCGATCAGGAAGCTGACGAAATCGTCGCGCCAGGCCGTGAGGATGTCGGTTGGCTCATCGACCAGTTCTCCCCGCTTCCACACGCGATATCGAGGCAGGTCGGTCCGCAAGTCGGCGTCAGGCGCAAGACGGAACGGAATCGGGCTTCCGCGCTCCGTTACCTCCAGCAGCGGGCACGGCTTTGGATTGCGGCGACAGAATTCGAGAAAGTCGTACGCGAAGTCCGCGGGGAGGACGACAAGGTTTGCTTGGGCAAAACCGTCAGCCAGTCCCGACGTCTGGCCGTCCAACTGGCCGGTCCGGCACGCCTCTCGGACGAATTTGCCCGTGGTCAACGCCGAGCGATCGAGCATGACGTGTGCTGCCACTTGGTCGTTACGCTCCGCACTACTTGGGCGTTTCGAGCACCGTGGCCGACTTGATCGTCACGTCGCTGACGGGCCGATCGCGGCTGTCGGTTTTCACTTCGCCGATTTTTCGCACGACCGCCAGGCTTGCCTCGTCGGCCGTCTTGCCGAAGGCGGTGTATTGACGGTCGAGGTGCGTGTGTTTGCCCAGGCAGATAAAGAACTGTGAGCCGGCCGAGTTCGGATCGCTCGTGCGGGCCATTGAAACCACTCCCGCCTCGTGCGGCGTCGTGTTGAATTCGGCCTTGATCTTGTATCCGGCGTCTCCGGTCCCGGTCCCGAGCGGGCAGCCCCCCTGAATCATGAAGCCTTTGATGATTCGATGGAAAAGAACACCGTCGTAGAAGCCGATTTTTGCCAGACCGATCATGTTCTTGACATGCCCGGGTGCGAGGTCGGGGCTAAAGTCCAGCGTGATTTTGCCCAACGTTGTATCGAACTCGACCTGATATTTGTTCTTGGCAAAGTCGACATCTTTGACGGCGGCATCGACTTCGGTTTTTCGATTGGCGGACATAGAAACTCCGAGAGGACGTTCGTGTGACAGGCCTATTTCGCACGGTGATTGCTGAAGCATAACCGACTTCGGCGGCTAGGGAAGTTCCGGAGTGCCGAATCCGCCGCCGCCGGGCGTTTCGATGGTCAACACGTCCCCCGGACCGACGTCGATCGCAAACTTTCCACCGAGGTCGACGACGAGCTCGGAATTCGCGCGTTGCAGCGAATTTCGTCCCAATTGGCCCTCGGTGCCCCCCTGCAATCCGAAGGGGGGATAGGGCCACGACGCTCGGTGAGCATCGAGACGACCAGCGGACGCTGGAACTCGATCTTCCGCACCACGCCGCTGCCACCGCGATGCCGCCCCAACCCGCCCGAATCGTGTCGGACGCGGAATTCACGGAGCAGGACTGGATAACGCCGCTCGATAACTTCGGGGTCGGTCAGTCTTGTGTTTGTCATGTGCGTGTGGACTGCGTCGGCCCCGTCGGATTGGGGAGTGGCGCCACTTCCGCCGCAGATCGTCTCGTAGTAACCAAACGTCGCGTCCCCGAACGTGAGATTGTTCATCGTCCCCTGACTGGCCGCGGCAACTCCCAGGGCCCCTAGCAGCACGTCGACGACACGCTGCGAAGTCTCGACGTTACCCCCGACGACGGCCGGCGAACGATTTGGATCAGCCGCAGGCTCGGGATTAAGCAGGCAAGTGGGCAGCACGATCTCGATGGGTTCCAGCACTCCGCCATTGAGCGGGATCTCCTCGCCGATCAGGCAGCGAAAGACATACAACACGGCCGCCGTGACGATGGCCCGATTGGCATTGAGGTTCGTCGGTAAGACCGGTCCGGTCCCAGTAAAATCGACCACCACTCGCTCGCCGCGTTTGCGAATCGTCACAGAGATTGGCGAACCGTCATCGAGATGGTCGGTACGGGAATAGTCGCCGTCTGGAATCTGGCCCAGGACCATCCGCATTTTGCGCGCCGCCGCCTGTTGGATGTGCTCCATATAGGCCGTTACGACCGGCAACGAATGGCGTACGACCAGTGCAGTAGCTCGCGGGCGCCCCGCATTGGCCGCGACCTGGGCCGCGATATCGGCGAGGTTGTCGCTGACGTTCCGCGTCGGATAGGGGCCCGCGAGAAACAGCCGTCGCAGTTCTTCTTCTCGCGATTGTCCTCGGTCGACAAGCTTGAAACTATTGATCAGGACCCCTTCTTCCCCCAGGTATTTTGAAAAGGGAGGCATGCTTCCCGGCACGATCCCGCCGATCTCGGCGTGGTGTGCGCGGCTGGCCGTCACGAACAGCAGGCGCCCCGAGTGCAGATTGTGTACGGGAGTGACGACGGTGACGTCGGGCAGATGGGAGCCTCCGCGGTACGGATTATTGCTCACGAAGACGTCACCCGGGGCGTGATCGGGGTTGTCGGCTAGAATGCGTTTGACCGTCTCGCTCATGGCCCCCAAGTGCACGGGAATATGCGGAGCATTGACGACCAGGTCCCCGGAGGCCGAGAAAATCGCGCAACTGAAATCAAGCCGTTCCTTGACGTTGGTCGAGAGAGCCGTCCGCTGCAGCGTCACCCCCATCTGTTCGGCGATCGACGCGAACAGGTTGTTGAAGATTTCGAGCCGGATGGGGTCGACGTCCGTCGAGCCGGAATCGATCGGAGCCGGCGAATCGTCAGTCAGTAAAAGTTCGCCACGAGGCAGGACGCGGAGATTGAAGCCGGGATCGACGATGACCGTCGAAGTCGGCTCGCAGACGATGGCTGGGCCCGACACTTCGTCACCGGGACGCAGTTCCTCACGGAAGAAGACGTCGGTGGATTCCGCTCGCCCGCCAAACCAGGCCTCGCTCGTCATCGAACGGGGAGGCCGCCGCATCACCGGCTCGATGGCAACGTCCGCCGGCTCGGGGAGTGTGCCGATGACTTCGACGCGGGCCGCCACGATCTCGATCGGCCGCTCATCGCGGCGGTAGCCGAAAAACTGCTCATGAAGCTGTGCGTAGCGCTTGACGTAATCGCCGTTGGCCGGCTCGGTGACGTTGATCGTCGACTCGATTCCCTGGTAACGCAAATCGAGGGATCGGATCGGCGGCCCGATACATTCTTCTGCCACGCCGTCGGCCAGCACGTCGGCCCGTGCCTCCATCGCGATTTCGCTATACACGGCCTCAAGAGCGGCCCGCGATTGGGGCGAATCGATCTGTAGAATGGCCCGCTCACGAAAGCGGCGGACGTCGGCCATCCCGATTCCATAAGCGGAGAGAACGCCGGCATGGGGATGAATCAGAATCTTCGAGATGCCCAGCGCCCGCGCGATCGCACATGCATGTTGTCCCCCTGCCCCGCCGAATGTCACCAGAACGTAGTCGGCCGGGTCGTATCCCTTGGCGACGGAGATTTTGCGGATCGCGCGTGCCATGTTCGCGTTGGCCACGTCGACGAAGCCTTGAGCCAGCTCGTGCGGCGCGAAACCTCGACCGCTGGGTGCCTGGGCAATCCGACGACACAAGTCGTTGAGTCGAGCCTCGACGACTTCTCGGTCAAGCGGAAATGGAAAACGTGCAGGGAGCAGCTTGCCAAGATATAGATTCACATCGGTAACGGTGAGGGGCCCTCCCCCGCCGTAACAGGCCGGCCCGGGGTCGGCTCCGGCGCTGGCCGGGCCGACGATCAATTTCACGCCGTCGAATTCGCAGATACTCCCACCGCCGGCGGCAACCGTTTCGACGGCCAGCATCGGTGCCACGATGCGGACGCCCGCCTTTTGCGTCTCGAATTCGCGCTCGTAGGTTCCGTCGAACCGCGAGACGTCGGTGCTCGTACCCCCCATGTCGAAACCGATCGACTTGTGAAATCCCGCCTTAACGGCCACGCGGGAAAAGCCAATCACGCCTCCCGCCGGTCCGGATAGGATGCTGTCCTTGCCAACGAACTGTCGGGCGTCGACGAGACCGCCGGCCGAGGTCATCAGCTTTAATCTTCCGGTCCCGAGTGAGCGCTCCAGCCGTTCGACGTAGGTTCGCAGCACGGGGTTCAAATAGGCGTCGACAACCGTCGTATCGCCGCGGGCGACGATTTTGATCAGCGGTGACAGGCGACTCGACCGGCTGATCTCGGTGAATCCCACTTCGCGGGCCATCCGCTCGATCAGCTCCTCGTGAGCGGGGTTGGCGAAGGAGTGCATCAGGCAGATAGCCAACGACTCGATCCCGGCTTGTCTCAGACTGACCAGCGCCTCACGGAGTTGAGCGAGGCTTGGAGATTGTCGCACGCTTCCTGCGGCGTCGACGCGCTCGTCAATTTCGACGGCTCGCTCGAAGAGGGGCTGCGGCTTGCGTATCGCGAGATCGAAAAGGTGGGGGCGGTCCTGATTACCGATTAACAGAATGTCGCCGAAGCCCCGCGTGGTGAGGAACGCCGTACGAGCTCCGGTGCGCGTCTACAGGCGCGTTCGTGCCGCGCGTCGTTCCGAGCTTGACGACGACCGGCGGTATGAGGTCGCCGCGCCGCAAGCCGAGGATTTGCCGAATGGCCAACAAAGGCGCGTCTTCGTCGGTGACGATCTCATAGCGGCTCCCCGTTTCAATCGTCTGGGGGAGCGGATCGGCGACGGAGAGTGCACTCGTCTCACGATCAAAGGAGGTCACGCGAGCCCGATGGATTACCTGGCCGACGGCGTCGGTGAAGCGGAGTTCGTAGCCCAGCCAGAAACCGTCTGGATTGCCGCGACGCGTTTCGTCGGCGAATGCAAAGCGACCCAGTCGATATCCGACGACCCCCTTCGTCACACCCGAACTGAGGACCTTGCAAGTGACGAGCCGCCCGGGCGATCCCTGTCCGGCCGCGGGCGTAGGCTAAACAATCGGTGAACGTGCCGCCGACATCGATCCAGAATACCCAGGCGGTCATGACTTAGGGGCAGCCGGCCCGCGGACGGGCTGAACCCAAGTGGCTCGAAATCGCCGAGTTCCGAAGGATTCGGATGTCGTTTGGTGGACGTGATCCGCGCCCGGACGTAGAGGTCCCCGGGTTGGAAGCGGTAACTGCCGTGCTCCCCTTGCTCGGTCTTAAATGTCATGCCGATCTCGTCGCTATAGCGACGCGTGGCGCGGATCTCCTTGCCCTTTTCGTCCTTGACGGCTTCGCTGCGATGATCGAAGCCGGCGCGCGTGCCAATGAAGTCGATCGTGTAGTTGAATCCCGGCTCGGCGTCGATGACCACATCCAGGCCTCCGGGGCTGGATGTCACCTCGCGCAGCCGCACGCCGCAGGTGGCGTAGAACTGCCCCGACTCGATCGCGGATGATCGTGTCCGGGGTTAATTCGGATGCCAGGACCATGATCCAACCCCGTCCGGGTTCGGAGCCGCGACTGGGAATATGGTGGTAGCGGTGGCCGTCGTCGGTCGCCAGACCATACATGACCGGCAGATTCAGGTCAGCGATGCGGTGGGCGAGAATGATGTCCCAGATTCGATCGGTCGATGCGTGGAAGCGGTCCCCCGAGTTGTGCACCGACGGATGGCCGTTATACACCTCGAAAAAATTATCTCCACGGATCCGCATCAGGTCCTCGGCCGTGACGCCGTAATAGTAGTTGGGATGGTTCAGATGGAAGAGAATCGGCTTACCCGTTCGCTCGCGCTGGGCGGCGACAGCGTCGGCGTTGTTCTGGATCGTGTCAGCCACGCTTTTGCCGTGCAGCGGCGGGATGGCTTCCTGGATGTTGGACGCGTTCATGTGGATCTGGGAGCGGGTTCGGGCAAAAAAGTCTGAAATCTCTTCGCCCTGGATGAGCAAAAAGCGGCCGGGATCTTCGATGCGGGCTCGCACTTCCTCGAATGTCTTGAGCCGAACTTGCTGCTTTCCTTCGAAGGTCCGCTCCTCGACCCAGCTGGACGGGAATCGGGCCTTCAGTTTTTTCAGGGCCTCGGGCGGGCTGTTATTGCGCGAGGGATCAATCCATCTAGCGTCCGATCTGGCCAGCAGATTGTGGTCAGTAAAGCACAGGAAGTCGTAGCCGTGGTCGCGGTACCAGAGCCCGATCATCTCCAGGTAGTCGTCCCCGTCGCTCCAGAGTGAGTGCGTGTGTAGATTCCCACGATACCAGCGGAGCTTCCCCTCAGCGGCCAGTCTTGCCGTAGCCGCCGCTGGGGCGGTTTGCGGCCGGCCAGACGAATCGAGACCGCGGCCCACCAGCAAGGCGCATACGGCAAATGCGATGCTGGCCGCCACGGCGGAACGCACCGACTTTGGCATGTTGGAACTCCGGCTCATTGCAAGGTCTTTTCGAGCCGGCGGCGCGTCTCTTGCCGACGCCGCCGGTCCGTGCAGCCGTTAACCTACTCCGTTCAAATCGCTCCTTCCAGCCAATTGCCAGAAAGTGGGAGTTCGGAGGAAATATTCACGCTACCGAAGCGATCTGGACAGCAGTAGAATGGGGAACAGAGGGTGCCTCCCATAACCTGAATTGGAACGAGTTAGGGTGCTTTGCGCGTGTCATCTGCAACGCGCGGCACACGTTGACATCCGCTCAATGCGGTGGTAGCGTTGCCGAAGCTGATACCTTGCATCGATTGAGTGATTCCCCGACGGTTCATCCATCTTCATACTGGTCTTTCGCCGGAATCGTTCACGCCCCGAATCTGGCCGATGCACACGGGTCGCAAGTCGTTACAGACGCGTTTAGTTCCGCCACACGCAAAGAGACGTCAATCAGGGCACGGGCGGCGAGCGCCTCGCCGGTGTTGTGCCGCGCAAATTGCGTCGGCGGGATTGTTTGCCCCTGTTCTCGAGGGTTGTCGAGGGCAGGATTCGGTACTACGAACCGGAAGGCGAAGCTGGATTCGTTGACCTGCGCAGGATGTGTAGCGCGTAACCGTCGGGTGGAGTGAGTTCTCGATGTTGCAGGCCAATCTCAAGGTGGTGGGAGGCAGACACCACGGAAAGATGATTCCTCTGGCAACGAAAAAGTTCCTGATCGGCCGCGAGCAGGACTGCCATCTGCGACCGAACAGCGAACTGATCAGTCGCCATCACTGCGTCTTTGCAGTCGACGACTTTTCGGTGCGGGTCCGTGATCTGGGGAGCACGAACGGCACGTTCGTAAACGACGAGCGAGTGCGTGGTGAAGCAGTACTTCAGTCAGGTGACCGCATCCGCGTTGGTAAGCTGGACTTTGAATTGGTGATTGGCGAGCCGGTCGCTGTCACCTCTCCCCCACGTTCGGGAGACTCGTCGCAACTCTTGCCTCCGGTTCCCGGTGATCTCGCCACGGCCGAGACGTGCGCGCTATTGGCGGCAGGCGACACTTCGTTTGAAATACCGGTGCCGACCGTGCCCGAGGATACCGGGTCGAGCATCAACCAGCCCGAGTCCATGACGCCGGTGCCGTCGGCTCCAGCAACGCCCCCCGTTCCCAATGTGGGGGATTCGGCGACCGTCTGGCAGTCCCCAGCCGCTCAGTCCAGTCCAGGTGCGCCGCCTGGATACGCACCAGAAGCTTATCCGTCCATGGGAATGCCGTACCCACAGGCACCCTACCAGATGGGGTATCCGTACATGCCGCCGGGCATGGGCTACCAACCCCATTTTTCGTATCCGCAGATGCCGATGGGCTATCCGGGAATGTATCCGCAAATGGGGGGATATGCTGCCGCCAGCCCCGGCTTACCCACCTCAGCCCGCGGCAACACCCGAACCGCAGGAAGAGGAAACCGAGTCGGCGCCATCGGTCCGACTGCCGGATCCCGAAGACGACAGGGGCCAAGGCCCCGGATTCCCCCGGCGTCGACACCGGCCGAACCCGCGGCGACCGACGGCGCTAACGGAGATGGGAGCAATAAAGAGGCAGAAAAGAAGCCTCCCGAAGTGAAGCCATCTCAGAAGGCGGCCGACATTCTGAAGAATTACACTCAGCGGCGTCCAGTCTAGTTGAGGAGTTGACGGCATGAGCAGCGATGCCGGAGATCACCAACGGCGTTATCGCGAATTCCTCGATCTGATGCCCTTGACGATTGCTCTGGCTGGTTTGCCTCACAGCGAAGTAGGCAAATACTTCAGCCAGGAGCAGATGGAGGGTCAATTTCACTCTGCGTCATGCGTACCGAGCGGTGCGCGAGTTCGCGCGCGAAGTCGTTCAAGGTGCCAGTCCCAGTCCCGGGACCGGAACCTGAAACACGGAGTTTAAGGTACGAGTGAACGGCCTGCAGCCTCTCGATTCCGTAGCATCCCGGCTCGGATTGAACCGCTCTTTTTGTGGAGAGGCTTCTTGGCGTCTTGGGCCGGCCGGAAATCGCAGATCGGTCAGTTTGTGACGCGAAAATCAATCATTTGCCGGTTGAACCTGCTAGCATGCGATGGAATTACTACTCGCCGTTGAATTCCCACGGCGGGGAAGCGGTTTGCCGTGCCTTCGGCCGAGAGGAGCCGATCCGGGCAGCGAGCCGCAATCACCCGAGTCAAACGCGGCCCGGTGTAGCGAGCCGTGCAAACGTCGAACTAAGGCGTTTGCGGCTTCAATTCGTGAAACGGTCCGCCGAAAACTCCGGTATTTGTTCATGAGGGACAGGGGGTCGCGTGACCGACGATGCAGCCCTGGTTCGACGCTGTTTGAACGGCGAAGAACAAGCTGCGCGAATTGGTCGAGCGATTCCAAGCTCTGGTCTTTGCTGTTTGTTATCGGATGTTGGGGCAGCGTGAAGATGCAGAAGACGTCGCGCAGGATGTATTCTTGCGTGCGTTTCGGAGCCTGAAGGGATGGGATCCCGAGAGGCCGCTGAAACCTTGGATTCTGACGATTGCCGCGAATCGTTGTCGTAGGGCGCTTCAACAATGGCCCCGAAACTCGCTTCGCAACCCCCAGCAGTTGAACCAGATCGTCGTGGGAAATTCCGGCGAGTCGCCGGATCTGGCGGAGGAGTTGGAAGCAGTCATTGGCGAGTTGCGTGACG
>CAVYGT010000004.1:0-85552 GCA_963768095.1 Terriglobia bacterium
CTACCGGCGCCGAGGACGCGTTCCACGGCGTGAAAGAAGGCAGCGAAGTAGTGGTGCATTACACCGCGAAAGGCAGCGAGGCAACCGCCGAGGAAGTCGATAATGTCGGCAAGGACGGGTTGCACGTCACCGAAGGCACTGTCTCTCACATCGACCGCGGTGGAAAGCAGGTGGTGGTCAAGACCAAAGACGGCACCGAAGAAACTTACCGCATGACAGAACGGGCGGGAAAAGACATCGGCAAGGGAGCCGAAAAATCCGGCAAGGTGACGGTCTACTATACCGAGGAAGGCGGCAAGAAAGTGGCGCACTTCTTCGAGAAAGCGATGTAGCGGCGCAGGCTGGTTAGACTACCCTTCGGCCACGCCTCGCCTCCACTACCCGCGCAGCGGAGCCGGCCGCCGCGACTAACGGTTCGTTGTTGCTTCTTTCTCGGTCGGCATGATACTTAAATCGCGGTCCACTTCGCTCGCAATGGGGTGCTCCCAAACTTCCAAATCCATGTCTTCGGCTCGTGCGACCTAATCGAGCATCAAACAGGGGCTGGCGGACCTTCCTAAGATACCCTTTGGCGGTTTTTAGCACGCCTTGGAACCGTTCGGCACCGGTGGATGGTGTCAGGCGATATCGCCAAGGTCCAGGAGTGGCTCGGACATGCGAATATCGCCACCACACGTCTCTATGACCGGCGCCAAACGCGGCCGGAAGTGCAGCCCAACGTTTAATGTGTCCTACCGAATCAGCTCAACTCTTGAGTTCGCATGCGTCTCTTGCGTGTGCGACAAGAGTATGGCACATTGCAGGTATGGACAAGGACTACGTGATCACAAAATTGCGTGAACACGCGCCCGAGCTGAAGGCTGCCGGCATTGTCCATCTGCGCCTGCACGGCTCACTCGCAAGAGGTACGGCGAAGGCTACTTCCGATGTTGATCTGATCGCCGAATTCGATAGGTCAAAACACCTCTCCCTCCTCGATATGGTGGGCCTTGAGAGCCGCCTATCGGACCTCCTCGGCGCACCGGTCGATCTGTCGCCCGCGCATACTCTAAAGCAGCCTGTTGCCCAACGTGCCACTCGCGAGGCCGTGCTTGCCTTTTAAGGAGCCGTCACTTTCCTTAGGCGTATTGTCGAAGCCATCGCTGCCATCAAGCAGTTCACGCTCGGCATGAGTGCAGAGACTTTCTGTACCGACAAGAAAACAGTCGCGGCCGTCGAGCGCAAGCTGCAAGTCATCAGTGAAGCCGCCAGCCGGCTTGGTGATCAGGCTGAGGTTCTCTGCCCGGGCCTTCCATGGCGCAACATCCGCGGGATCGGCAATTGGCTCCGCCATCAATATGACCACGTCGACGTGGATTCCATCTGGCGAACCGTGATTGATGACTTGCCGCCCCTTGAAAGTGCTGTCATACGGGCGCTGAAAAACCCATCCGGCTAAGGATTGCTTTCAGAGCGGAATGTGAATTGATAACGTCCTTTATCATATGGCAAAGGGGCCGGGGGGGCAAACGTTTTTCCACAGAAATGTTGTGGGGGTCCTCACCGACAGCTCCTCTAGTACTGGCGCGCACGAATTGGCGCCGGCGCTAGGAAATCACGCCTTTTCTCACGGCGTACAGGATCAATTCCGCGAAACTGTGCAGGTTCAGCTTATCCTGCAAGTTTCTCCGATGCGTCTCCACCGTGTACAAGCTGAGGTTCAGCAAGGTCGCGATATCCTTGTTGGACTTTCCTTCGGCCAGTAATTGCAGGATCTCCCGCTCGCGCGGGGTGAGCAGCTCGTAACTGTCCTCGATACCGCGTGAGCGGATCTCGCGGACATAATCTTCGGCGAGCATCTTGGTGATTTCCTGACTGAAGAAGGTCTTGCCGTGAGTGACGGACTTGATGGCCTCGATGAGATCCCCCTCGGCGGAATCCTTTAACAGATAGGCCTTGGCGCCGGCCTTGAGGGCTCGCAAGACGTAGCCCTCGTCAGAATGCATGCTCAAGATGACGATGGATGTGCTGGGCGCAACCGAGAGAATGCGCTGTGCAGCCTCGATGCCGTTGAGGTTGGGCATGGCAATGTCCAACACCACGACATCCGGTTTAGTCGCTTCGACTGCATCGACGGCCTGTTTGCCGTCGGCGGCTTCGGCTACGACGCTGAATTCAGGCTGGCCTTCCAGTAGGAGCCGCAAACCCCGGCGGACCACGGTGTGGTCGTCAGCCAACAGGATACGGATCTTCCTCTCGCGCGTTAGTGTTTCCATTGATCTCGCTCTTAGGGAACGGCAACTCCACGTTCAGTAATGTTCCACCGCCGGGCACCGAATGTACCTGACAGGCGCCGCCCAGGCTGGCGACACGCTCCTGGATACCCAGCAGACCCATACCTTTGTTTTCGTTGAAATCGAAGCCCTTCCCGTCATCTTGAATAGAGAGCGTCAGGCGGCTAGGTTCCTCTTGCACGCGGATGCGCACGGTGTGGGCCTGGGAATGACGGGAGCAGTTGTTGAGGGCCTCCTGCACGACGCGATAGATACAGGTTTTGTAAGCGTCCGGATAATCCTCGGAGTGAGTTTCGGCGGCTACGCTGACATCCATGGAAGTTCGCTTGGAGACCTCGCGCGCCTGCCAGCGCAGCGCGGGCACTAAGCCCAGATCATCCAGCATGGAAGGGCGCAGCAGCAGGGCCATGTTGCGGACCACACGCACGGTGCTCTCCACCAGGCCCTTAATTACTTCCACCTGGCTGCGGGTTTGCTCGTCGGCGCGGGCGCCCAGGCCGGACGACAGGTTCCGCAATTCAATCAGCACGGCCGAGAGCGACTGGCCCACTTCATCGTGCAATTCGCGGGACAGCGCGCGGCGCTCCGTTTCCTGCGCCTGAACCAGACGCGTGGAGAGGTCTTTGAGCTGGCTGCGGGCCTCGGCGACTTCCAGGTATTGCGCGTGCGCCTGATCCTCCAGCCTCAAAATGCGGCGCATACTGAAGGCGGCCATTCCCAATCCCAGCGCCAGCGCCAGTACCAGCGTCACTCCGACGCGGGTCTCGAAATCCGCCAGGAGACCGACTACCTGGTCGTTGGCGGCGTTCAGCTGCTGCTCATTGAGAGCCGCCGCGCGGTCCGCCATGGCGAGCATATTCTGACGCCGGGGGAAAACTTCGTCGCGCAGAAAATCGTAGCCCAGGCTGCGGCGTTCCGTCGCGTTCCACTTGAAGATGGGGTTGAGGATATCCCAGTATTGCGCCAGTTCCTTCTTGAGATCCGCGTAGTGTTGTGCTTCCTCCGGATGGAGCTGGGCGGCATAGGACTGCAGCGCAGCCTCCATTTGATGCCGCACCTGTTGCAGGCTGCTTCGATACGCATCGGCACGTTCGCTTTCCGGTTCGAGCAGGTAATCGCGGACGTAAGTGCCTGAAAGGTACACCTCGGAGCGTATGTCGTTCAAGACGTGGTTTCGAAAAAGATATTGGCGTCGAATGCGCGCTTCGGTATTTCTGAAGTTCTGGAGCACCCGCAACGCATCCAGTCCCGCCAGCGCCATGATGACCAGGAGGCTCCCAAAGCCAACGATTAGTGCGACGCGGCTACTGAGCAGCAGCCGTTCGTGACCGCGTCCTCCGGTGGTACTTGTGGAGCCGTCCAAGGATACCTGTTTCCAGCGTAACCGATTGAGCGCCCTGAGAAAAGACGCTACCGGGATTTGGCGCGCGAAATACCAACTGCTTGGTATTGGGCGGCTGGGGGTACACTATCGTAGAGTAGGAACAGAACTCGAAATTACCTGTGCCTACCGCCCCAGTCCTCTCTCATGGTTACTAAGCCGATGGATATAAGCGCCGATCTCGAAAAGATCCGCGCCTTGGACACCTGCACTGTCTCTAATGCGATTGAACGATTCAATGTTAGGCTGCGGAACGAGGGTTTTGTGTCGGGCTCGCTGCGTTGCCGGTTCCCGAATTTTCCTCCCATGCTGGGCTACGCGGTGACGGGGCGAATCCGGAGTTCCAGTCCTCCCATGTCGGGGCGGTGTTACTACGACCGCATGGATTTCTGGAACTACGTGGCGACCATGCCGAATCCGCGAGTACTGGTTTTGCAGGATGTCGACCACGCGCCAGGGTTCGGGGCATTCGTGGGTGAGATTCATGCCACCATCAGCTTGGCCCTGGGATGCGTGGGCTACGTCACCAATGGATCGGTGCGCGATCTGCCGGCTGTTCGGGCCATGGGCTTCCATCTGTTTTCCGGCAGCGTCGCTGTTTCGCATGCGTATGCGCATCTGGTGGAGTTTGGCGAACCGGTGGAGATCGGCGGGTTGAAGATCTCCCCGGGCGACTTGATACATGGCGACCGCCATGGCATTCAAACTATCCCGTTACAACTGATCGACGAAATTGCGGAGGAAGCGGCCAAGATCCAAAGCGAGGAACACGAACTGTTGGCGTTCTGCCGTTCGCCGCAATTCTCCCTGAAGGGGCTGGCGGACCGGCTGACGCGAGTATCGAAGGATTGCCTGTGAAGACCAAAATCTGGCTTTTTCTGCTGACCGGGATAGCGGCCGTTTTGGGCGGTTTTTTGGTTTCTTGCGGTAAGAGCCAGAAGGCCAGCGCGAACACCGTGGGCGCCGCTCCGGAGGGAGTCTCGGTCGGGGTGGCCAAAGTGGAGAGAAAAGCGCTCGGCCGGACCCTCACACTCTCTTCTGAGCTGGTGCCGTTCCAGGAAATCGACGTCTACGCCAAAGAGTCCGGCTTCGTGCGGAAGCTGGACGTGGACTACGGCAGCCGTGTCAAGGCCGGCGACGTGATGGCGGTGCTGGAGATTCCCGAGTTGGAGTCGCAATTGCACCAGGACGATGCCGCCATCAAGCATGTGTCGGATCAGGTCAACTACGCACAGCATGAAGTCAACCGCTCGGAGGCGCAGCATAACGTGCTGCATCTTCAGTACGACAGATTGAACGGCGTGGCAAAAAGCAAGCCGGGACTGGTTGCGCAACAAGAAGTAGATGACTCGCAAAGCAAGGACCTGGCATCCGAGGCGCAAGTGGAAGCGGCCAAATCGAATCTGGAAGCCACGCAGAGCCAGCTCCTGGCGGCGCAAGCCAAGCGGCAGCAAGACCAGGTTATGTTCGATTATTCGAAGATCACCGCGCCGTTTTCAGGCGTGGTGACGCAGCGCTTCGCGAATCTGGGAACGCTGGTTCAGGCCGGCACGAGTTCCAGCACGCAAGCGATGCCTCTGGTGCGGCTGTCGCAGGACGATCTATTCCGCCTGGTTATTCCGGTGCCGGAATCTTACGTTCATTACATTCGCATCGGGGATCCGGTGCAGGTGTCGGTCCCTTCCCTTAATCGTACTTTTCCTGGGAAAGTGACGCGTTTCTCGGTGGACGTCAAGGAAGACACTCGAACCATGCACACCGAGGTGGACGTTGCGAATCCGAGCCATGTGCTGATTCCTGGGCTGTACGCTGAAGCCACCATTACGCTCGAGAACAAGAGCGCGGCGCTGGCGGTTCCGCTCCAGGCAGTGGACCATGCCGGCGACCAGACCAGCGTATATGTGGTGAATCCGTCCGGAAAGATCGAAGTGCGCCGGGTGGCGCTGGGGATTCAGACCGCCACTTCCGCCGAGGTGCTTTCGGGACTCGAGGAAGGCGAAATGGTGATTGTCAGCGACCATAGCGGGCTGAAGGCGGGGCAAGAAGTGCGGCCGAAGGTGATCGATTTGGTCGATTATCAAGGCCAGGAAGACAAGCAGTAGGCGAGCGAGGATCCAAGCGTGTCCCGTTTTTCCATTCGCAATCCGTATTTCATCGTCGTAATCTGCCTGGCGCTGATGGTCATCGGAGTAACCAGCCTGGCACGGATGCCGGTGGACCTGTTCCCCTCCATCAACATTCCGGAAGTGGTGGTGGCTACGTTTTATTCCGGTATGCCGCCGGAAGACATCGAGACCGACATCACCAATCCGCTGGAGCGTTTCTTCACCATGGCGAGCGGCATGGACCACATGGAGTCGCGCTCCATGCTGGGCGTCAGCATCATCAAGGCTTTCTTCCAGCCTGGGACGAACGCGGACGCTGACGTAACCGAGCTCTCCAATCTGGCTCTGGCGGATCTGAAACGCCTGCCGCCGGGAACCTTGCCTCCGGTCGTACTGAAGTTCGACGCCTCCAGTCTGCCGGTTTGCCTGGTGACGCTCAAGGGACAAGGGCTCACCGAGACGCAACTTCACGACATCGGCCAATTCACCATCCGCAATCAGATCGCGGTGGTGCAGGGCGCCACGATTCCACCGCCGTTCGGCGGGAAGTACCGGCAGGTGATGATCTATGTGGATCCCTACAAGCTGCAATCGCGCCAGTTGAGTCCGATGGATGTGGTGGACGCGGTAAACAGAAGCAACCTGATTCTGCCGGCGGGCGACGTGAAGATGGGCCCGTACGACTATTACGTGTACTCCAACAGCCTGGTCAAGAAGGTCGAGGAGTTGAATGACGTTCCCATTCGCACCGTAGGACAGCGCTGGGTTTCGGTGGGCGATATCGGTGAAGCCAAGGACGCCAACCAGATTCAATACAACATCGTACGCGTCGACGGCCAGCGCTCCGCCTATCTGCCCATCATGAAGCAGGGTGGCGACACCAATACGATCCAGGTGGTGAACGGCATTCGTGACATGATCGGGCGTCTGTTCGACGTCCCGAGGCAATTGCAGGCCACGGTGGTATTCGATCAGTCGGCATTCGTAAAGGAAGCGATCAACACGCTGCTGCACGAAGGACTGATCGGCCTGGCGCTGACCAGCCTGATGATCCTGGTGTTTCTGGGAAGCCTGCGCGCTACCGTGGCGGTATTCCTTTCGATTCCGCTCTCCGCTTTGAGCACGTTCGTGGTTTTGTATCTGCTCGGGAGCACGGTGAACACGATGATCCTGGGAGGGCTGGCACTGGCGTTTTCGCGCGTAATCGACAACTCGGTCATCGCGCTGGAAAACATCTACCGGCATCTGGAGATGGGCGCGTCGCCGGAGGTGGCCGCCGAACAGGGCGGCGCGGAGGTGAGCCTGGCCGTTCTGGCCGCCACGCTTACGACGGTGGTGGTGTTCTTCCCGGTCACGTTCCTGTATGGAGTGAGCAAGTTTTTGTTCTCAGCGCTCGCCTTGGCGGTGGTCATTTCTCTGTTCGCTTCCTACTTCGTGGCGATGACGGTGATTCCGCTGTTCTGCGCCCGCTTTCTCAAGAGCGTTCATCACGCCCAGGAGGAGGTGCGCAGCGGCGGCTTCAATGCCTGGTTCAACCGGGGCTTCGGCGCGCTGCTGGATTTCTATGAGCGGATGGTGCGCGGCGCGCTGCGCTATCCGGTGATCACCATCGTGGTTCTGTTGGGGTTGTTCGCGGGCAGCCTGGCCATCTATCCGCAGCTGGGAGTGGCATTCTTCCCCCGCACCGACGCTGGTCAATTCACGATCAACTTAAAGGTCCCTACCGGAGCGCGGATTGAGTCCACCAACGAATACGTTGCCAAAATCGAAGATCTGGTCCGGCACGTAGTGGATCCGGCGGACTACAAGATGATCGTTTCCAACATCGGAATCGTGCCGGATTTTTCGGCGCTTTACACCACCAACGCCGGCCCTTACACCGCTACCATCCAGGTGGAATTGCAGGATTCCCATAAAATCGGCAGCTTCGAGTACATCGACCGCATGCACCGGGAAATCGCTAGCCGCTATCCGGAGCTGCGCACGTTTTTCTCCAGTGGCTCGATGGTGGACGCGATTCTCAACATGGGCATGCCCGCGCCCATCGACGTCCAGGTCAGCAGCCGCGATCTGGACCGGACTTACAACATCGCCCAGGATCTGTCGGCGCGCATCCGCAAGCTGCCGGATATCGGCGAGGTGTACATCCCGCAGGACATGAATTATCCCGCGGTCCGGCTGAAGATCGATCGAGTGCATGCGGCCGAGATGGGCCTGTCCCAAAAAGAGATCGTGGATAACGTCATCACGGCGCTGAATTCGAACACCATGATCGCCCCGAATTACTGGGTGGACCATCAGACCGGGAACGATTATTTTCTTACCGTCCAGTATTACGAGCATGGTAAGCCCGCGATTCACAACTTCGTCGACCTGCAGCAGATCCCGCTGCGCGGCACGCCGCAGAACGGCCAGATCGATGGGGTGCGCCCGGACGGCATGGCGCGATCCAGCGCGCGCGGCACCACCGTGCTGGGCAATGTGGCCAGTCTCGATTTTGTTCAGTCTCCGACGGAAATCGACCATTATCAGATCCAGCGCGTCGCCGACGTGTACGTAACTCCTTCCGGAGAGGACCTGGGCAAGGTCACCACCCGAATTCAGCACCTGCTCGACGAGCAGAAGTATCCGAGCAACGTCCGCATTAATCTGCGCGGCATGGTGCAGGGGATGAACGATTCATTCCACAGCTTCGCCATCGGGCTGTCGCTTTCGGTGTTGCTGCTGTTCTTGATCCTGGTGGCGCAATTCCGGTCCTTCATCGATCCGTTTCTGATCATGCTGGCGATTCCGATGGGATTCATCGGCGTGCTGATCGTGCTTCCGCTCACTCACACCACGCTGAATGTCATGTCGCTGATGGGCATTCTGATGCTGGTGGGAATCGCCGCCTCGAATAGCATTCTGATCGTGGAATTCGCACACCGGCTGGAGGAGCAGGGACGGTCCGTTGAAGACGCCGTCATCGTGTCCTGCCGGGTGCGCCTGCGCCCCATCCTGATGACGTCCTTCGCCACCATCATCGGCATGGTGCCTATGGCGCTCAAACTTGGAACGGGCAGCGAACAATATGCGCCGCTGGCGCGCGCGATCATCGGCGGGCTCACTGTATCGGTGCTGTTGACGGTGTTCATCGTACCGGCCGCTTATCTTCTGGTCTACGGGCGGAGGCAGCAACCCGCAGAGGCACGCTGATGCCGCGCTTCTCGATTCGCAATCCGTACTTCATCATCGTAGTCTGCCTGGTGCTGACGGTCATCGGCGTTACCAGCCTGGCTCGGATGCCGGTGGATCTGTTTCCGGTGATCAACCTTCCCGAGGTGGTGGTGGCGACGTTTTACTCCGGCATGCCGCCGGAAGACATCGAGACCGATATCACCAACCCGCTGGAGCGCTGGTTCACGCTAGCCAGCGGCGTCGATCACACCGAGTCGCGCTCGCTGCTCGGCGTCAGCATCATCAAAGTTTATTTCCAACCGGGCACCAACGCCGACGCCGATGTCACGCAACTGTCCAATCTCGCGCTGGCCGATCTGAAGCGCCTGCCGCCCGGCACGCTGCCACCGGTGGTCATGAAGTTCGATACCTCCAGCCTTCCGGTCTGCCTGGTCACGGTGAAGGGCGAAGGCCTGAACGAGACGCAGCTCCACGATCTGGCGCAGTTTCAGATCCGCAATCAAATTGCGGTGGTCAAAGGGGCCGAGATTCCCGGCGTTTTCGGCGGGAAATACCGCCAAGCGATGGTCTACGTCGATCCCTACAAGCTGATGTCGCGACAGCTCAGTGTCATGGATGTCGTTGACGCGGTGAACAACAACAACCTCATTCTTCCGGCGGGCGACGTGAAGGTTGGAGGCGACGACTACTACGTCTATTCCAACAGCCTGGTGAATCAGGTGGAGGAGCTGGACTCGGTTCCGGTGAAAACGGTGGACCAGCGCTGGGTCCCCGTCTCGGACGTCGGCGAGGCGAAAGACTCCAGCCAGTTGCAGTACAACATCGTTCGCGTGGACGGTCAAAAATCCGCGTCCATCCCGATCATGAAACAGGGCGGCGACAGCAACACGCTCGAGGTTGTGGATGGCGTTCGCAAGCTGATCGGGCACTTATTCGATATCCCGCGCCAATTAGTAGCCAGCGTGGTCTTCGATCAGTCGGTTTTCGTCAAGGAAGCGCTGGACACGGTTCTGCACGAAGGCATCATCGGGCTAGTGCTCACCAGCCTGATGATTTTGATTTTCCTGGGAAGCATGCGAGCAACGTTTGCGGTGCTGCTTTCGATTCCGATTTCGGCACTGGCCACTTTCGTGATCCTGTACCTGATGGGCAGCACGGTCAATACGATGATTCTGGGCGGGCTGGCGCTGGCGTTCTCGCGGGTCATCGACAATTCCGTGATATCGCTCGAAAACATCTACCGGCACCTGGAAATGGGCTCGTCGCCCGAGCGCGCGGCGGAGGAAGGCGGCGCCGAAGTGAACCTGGCGGTGCTGGCAGCGACCTTAGTTGACGTGGTGGACTTCTTTCCGGTCACGTTCCTGTACGGCGTCAGTAAATTCCTGTTTTCCGCTTTGGCGCTGGCCTTCTGCCTCTCGCTGCTGGCGTCGTTCGTGGTGGCGATGACCGTGATTCCACTGTTCTGCTCCAAATTCCTGAAAGGGATACATCACGAGCATGGAGCCGCAGAGATAACGGATCGCTCCTGGAGCGCGCGTTTCAACGCATGGTTCAACGGGATGTTCAATGGTTTGCTCAACTTTTACGAGCGCACGGTGCGGCGGTCCTTGAGGCATCCGGCGCTGACGCTGGCGCTGCTGATCGGCATCTTCCTGGCAAGCCTGGGGATTTATCCTTTTCTCGGCCTGGCCTTCTTCCCGCAGACCGATGCCGGACAATTCACTTTGAACATCAAAGTGCCCACCGGCACACGCATCGAAATCACGGATCAGTATGTGTCCAGGATCGAGAATCTGATACGCCAGGTCGTGGATCCGCACGACCTGAAAATGGTGGTCTCCAATATCGGTGTGGTCAATGATTTCTCGTCACTCTACACCACCAACGCCGGACAATACACCGCGACCATCCAGGCGGCGCTGAACGACGACCACAAGGTCAACAGTTTGGTTTATATGGACCGCGTGCGGAACCAGCTGACGGCGCAATTTCCGGACGTGCGCGCGTTCTTTCAAAGCGGGTCCATGGTGGATGCGATTCTCAACTCCGGCAAACCGGCGCCGATCGATGTCCAGGTAAGCTCCCGGGAACTCGACACCACGTATGACGCGGCCCAGAATCTGGCCGACCGGATCCGGCGCCTGAAGGGTGTCGGCGAGATCTATATACCGCAGGACATGAACTATCCTGCGCTCCGTCTGAATGTGGATCGGGTTCACGCCGCCGAGCTGGGATTGAGCCAGAAAGACATTGTCGCCAACGTCATCACTGCGTTGAACTCGAACACCATGATCGCGCCCAACTACTGGGTGGACTACAAGACCGGTAACGACTACTTCCTTACGGTGCAATATTACGAGCATGGCAAGCCATCCATTCACAACATCGTCGACTTGAAGCAGATCCCGCTGCGCGCGCCGAACCTCACCCAACCCACCACGCTCGATTCGGTGGTGAAACTGGAGAACGTGCAGTCGCCCACCGAGATCGATCACTACCAGATTCAACGCACCGTGGATGTGTATGTGACGCCTTCCGGGGAGGACCTGGGAAAACTGACCAGCGCGATCCGGCAGTCGATCGCGGACGCCAAGCTGCCTGCCAACATCCGCGTGACATTGCGAGGCATGGTGGAAGGGATGGAGCAGTCCTTCAAGAGCTTTGCAATCGGCTTCAGCCTTTCGTTTATTCTCCTGTTCCTGATTCTGATCGCCCAGTTCCGTTCCTTCATCGATCCGTTCCTGATCATGCTGGCGATTCCCATGGGATTCGTCGGCGTGCTGATCATCCTTCCACTTACCCACACCACGCTGAACGTCATGTCGCTGATGGGCGTGCTGATGTTAATCGGAATCGCCGATTCCAATAGCATTTTGATCGTGGACTTCGCGCACAAACTGGAGGATCAGGGCCTGTCGGTTGCCGATGCGATCGTGACTGCTTGCCGCGTCCGGCTGCGTCCCATTCTCATGACCTCGCTGGCCACCATCATCGGGATGATCCCCATGGCCATGAAGCTCGGCACCGGCGGCGAACAATACACGCCCATGGCACGGGCCATCATCGGGGGCTTGACCTCGTCGGTCATCCTCACCGTGTTCATCGTGCCGGCCGCGTACATACTCGTTTATGGAAGGAGACAACGGAATGCAGGAGAGACTGCTTCGTAGCGCCGCAGAAGGCCGGGGCCCCCACAATCAGCGTGGAAATCGCCACGGCCTTCCGTTGCGGCGCCAGTTACTGGGTAGAGTTTTCATTCTTATCGTCTTTGGCGCTGCCAGTTTGAGTGCGCAGACGCCGCAGCGGCTCACGCTACAACAGGCCGAGGCCCTGGCGGTCCAAAATCATCCCCAGATCCAAGCCGCGCAAGAAGAGGTGGTGTTCGCCAATCAACAGATTGTCATCAACCGGGCCCCCTATTACCCGCTGGTCAGCGGCGAGTTGACCGGTACGCAAGGCAACGATCTGTCGCGGATCGGCGCGGGAGAACTTTCGGCATCGCGGCTGTTCGACCGCGTGGGGCAAGGTGTGATCGTGACGCAGTTGATCACTGACTCGGGCCGCACTCCCAACCTGGTGGCCAGCGCGCGTTTTAATGCGCAAGCCACCGCTCAAACTCTGGATGCCACACGCTACGATGTCCTGTTGGCCGTGAATCGTTCCTATTACGACGTGCTGCATTCCCAAGCCGTCGTCAAAGTGGCGCAGGAGACCGTAGCGGCGCGCCAGACGCTGGCCGATCAGGTGACCGAACTCGCCAGGAACCAGCTCAAGTCGCAACTCGACGTAAGCTTCGCCGACGTCACCGTCTCGGAAGCGAAGCTGCTTCTCATCAACGCGCAACAGAATGTCCAGCAGGCCTTCGCGGAACTTGGCCGGGCGCTGGGTTCCGACCAGCCGGCTAATTATGCGCTAATAGACGAGCCGCTGCCCCCGGGCCCGCCGACCATGCCCGACGATCTGGTGGCGCAGGCCTTGAACAACCGGCCGGAGCTGGCCAGCCTGCGGTCGACGCGCGATTCCGCGTACAGATTTTTCGAGGCGGAAAAGGATCTGTCGCGTCCGACCGTAAGCGCCGTTGCGGTGGGTGGCGCAATCCCCTATATCAACTCGCCCGTCAACTCACCGGTCCCCGCCGGATACGAAGGCGTCGCTGCCAACGTCAGCATTCCGGTCTTCAATGGCCATTTGTTCTCTGCCCGTCGCGAAGCCGCACGCCAGCATGCACTGGAAGCGGATCAAAGGCTGCGCGACCAGCAGGAGCGCATCGCGCGCGACGTTCGTGTCGCCTGGGCCAGCGCCTTCACTGCCTTCCAGCGCATCGATGTCACCGCGGAATTTCTGCGCCAAGCCGCCTTGGCGCTCGATCTCGCGCAGGGGCGCTTCAATCTCGGCTTATCCTCGATCGTGGAACTGACCCAGGCGCAATTGAACCTGACGCAAGCCGAAATCGAAAACGTCAACGCCAAGTACGACTATCAGAATCAGAACGCCGCGCTGCAGTACATGATGGGCGCGCTACGGTAGAGCTATGCGCGGTGCTCCAGAACCGCTTTTTCACGAAGAGCAGAGCTTGCGCCGAGGGCGCTTGGTCTTTCTGACGGCGATCCCGCCGCTGATCTTATCGCTGCTGGCGATCTGGCAGGTCGGGCTGGGACATCCTTGGGGCAAGCAGCCCATGTCTAACGCCAGCATCATCGGCTGGACCATCTTCCTGTGGTTGATCTACCTGCGGCTCATCACGGTGAAGCTGGTGACGGATGTGCGGCCCGGCGAGATTTCAGTACGGATGCGTGGCTTGTGGCGTTCTTACTCGATCGCGCTCTCGGCGGTCAAGTCGGCGCGGCCTGTGAGCTTTGACCCGGCGGGCGATTGGGGCGGCTATGGCGTCCGATCTTCCAGCCGGGGAAGAGCTTTTCTAGCGGAGGGAACGCGAGGCGTGGAACTTGAGCTCGCCAAAGGCGGCGTCGTGGTGGTGGGCTCGCAACGGCCGGATGAGCTGGCTCGCTCAATTAACGAGCAGCGCACGCGGCGTCCGCTCGCTTCGTGATAGCCTAACACGCATGCGCTGGCTCATTTTGCTCGCGGCCTCGGCCGCTTCGCTGTTGGCTCAAACCGCTGCCCCCAACGACAGCGGCGTTTCCGTTGGACATGTGCACCTGGTGGTGGCGGATCCGGATGCGCAAAAGAAACTGTGGGTGGGCGTTCTGGGAGCGCAGGTGACCAATGCCGGCTCGCTCGAGATGCTCAAGTTTCCCGGCGTGTTCATCGTGGTTCAAAAGGCCCGCACCGCGCCCAGCGAGGGTTCCGACGGTTCCACGGTGAATCATTTCGGATTCCTGGTGAAGAGCTATGCGGATACGAAGGCCAAGCTGATGGCCGCCGGCGTAACAACTTTCCCGCTCGACCATCCGGAGCAGAAGCAGTGCATCGCGGAATTTCCCGAGAAGGTGCGGGTGGAGTTTACCGAAGATGCTTCCTTGAAGGTCCCGATCGCGTTTCACCACATCCACATCGTCACTACCGACGTCGACAGTCTGCGTGCGTGGTACATCAAGACCTTCGGCGCCCAGGCCGGCAAGCGCGGCGATTTTCTGGCTGCAAAGCTTCCGGGCGGCGAAGTGGATTTTCGCAAAGTTGACGCCGCGCCGGCTCCCACCAAGGGCCGCTCGCTCGATCACATCGGCTTCGAGATCCAGGGACTCGAGGCCTTCTGCAAGAACCTGCAAGCCCAGGGCGTGCCATTCGATCTGGCCTATCGCGAGATGCCGCAGTTGGGCGGGTTGAAGATTGCGTTCATCCTGGATCCAGTGGGCACGCGCATCGAGCTGACCGAAGGGTTGAACACTCATTGAGTATGGCGAAACGCGCGCTGGTTCTTGGCGGTGGCGGTCCCGTGGGCATCGCCTGGGAATCGGGATTTTTGGCGGGGCTGGCCGAAGCGGGGCTGGACCTGTCGGACGCGAACTTTGTCTTAGGCACGTCCGCGGGATCGGTGGTCGGCGCTCAGCTGGCAATGGGACGCCCTGCCGTTGCGCTGGCTTCGCCGTTCCTGAGCGAGCGTCCGGATCCGCAGGCATCTTCGCCCAGCCAGTCGCTCGGCTCCAGCCCGCCGGATCTCTCCGTGCTGATTCAAAAGATGACCGCGGCTGTCATGGGCAGCGGCCCGGCTGAGCGAGCCCGCGCGGACCTCGGCGCCTGGGCCTTGCAGGCGCAAACCATGAGCGAGGACGCCTTCGTCGCCAGCTTCGGGCAAGCCATCCGCGATTATCCCGAGGGCTCCTGGCCGGATCGATTCGCGTGCACCGCGGTGGATACGGCCGATGGCGCTTTCGTGGTTTGGAATAAAGACTCGGGAGTCAGCCTGGCCCGCGCGGTGGCATCCAGCTGCTGCGTTCCCGGAATCTTTCCTCCCGTGACCATCCGCGGGCCATCGCTACATGGACGGGGGCATGCGATCGGCCACCAATGCGGATATGGCCAAAGGCTACGATGTCGTGTTCGTTCTGGCCTTGACAGTGGGCGGCGCCGCCGCGGCCTCGCCGATGGCCGAAGCCTTCCGCCGCCGGTTGGAAGCCGAACTGGATGTGGTACGGCAAGGCGGGAGCCGCGTGGAGCTGATCTTTCCCGATGCCGCGTGTCTGGAGGCGTTCGGCCTGAACTTAATGGACTACCGGCGCAGGCCCGCCGCGGCCAAGGCTGGACTGGATCAGGGACGCGCACAGGCAGGCCAACTGCAATCGCTCTGGCGCGCGGTGTAGAACACTACTTTTGCTGCGGTGGCGGCGTCCGCTTGGGATAATTCGCCCGATACTGCTGGTGGCAAACGATGCAGGAGTCAGCCAGCTTGTCGTTGACGGCCAGGATTCCGTCCATGTCTTTGGCTAGCGCGGCTCGATATGCGGTGGCGGCCAGATCGATCATGACCTTGGTTTCCTTGACCCAATCCCCCTGGTCGCGCAGGCGATTGGGAAGCAGCATGAGATTCCCGGATTCGGCCAGCATCAGGGCCTGGGCGCGGATGGCGTTCCACTGCACGTCGGTCTTGGGCGGATCGCGCTCGATGTAAAAAAGCGCATCCGAAGCGGGGTAGATAATGCGAATCATCAACTCGCCCATGGAACCCACCGGCTGGAACGAGGGTGCCTGCGCCACCGCCGCGCCCGCTATCGCAAAAAGAAGCAATCCGACTGCCCGCATTATGCCTCCTGGCTACTGGCAAAAACGTTCGATCCACCGCAGTCTAGCACGCTTGACGTTGCAATACGTAACGTGCAAGAATCGGCACACCGGGCTAGTCAGGACGTTGGCCGAGCAGTCTGTTCGCTCCGAACGTACCATGTAGCGCGTGGAGGAATGGTTCGAATGCAGAATCGGTTTATCGTGTTCGCCGCAACCGCCGCTTTCTTGCTGGCGCCGGCATTTGGACAAGGACAAGCCTATCGGGCCCCGCGGGGTCCCGACGGACATCCGGACTTGAATGGAATCTGGCAGGCTCTGAACACCGCCAATTGGGATCTGGAAGCTCACGCCGCGCATGAGAGCCCGCTGGTGGAAGCCGGCACATTACTGGCGGAGCCGGGTGGCCTCAGCGTTGTGGACGGCGGCACCATCCCCTATCTGCCACAAGCGCTGGAGAAAAAGAAAGCCAACAACGAGCACCGCATGGATCTGGATCCGGAGGTTCGCTGTTATCTTCCGGGCGTTCCGCGCGCGACGTATTTGCCGTATCCATTTCAGATCTTTCAAAGCGAGAAATACCTGGCGATCGCGTACGAGTACGATAGCGCGTTCCGCAACATCTATCTGAAGGATCCGGGCCCGGCGCCGATCGACACCTGGATGGGGCAATCGTTCGGACATTGGGAAGGCGACACGCTGGTGGTGGACGTGACGGGAATGGATGAGCGCACCTGGTTTGACCGCGCCGGCGATTACCACAGCGATTCATTGCACGTGGTGGAGCGCTACACGCCCATCGCTCCGAACATTCTCAACTACGAGGCCACCATTGAGGATTCGAAAGTGTTTTCGAAGCCGTGGAAAATCAGCATGCCCTTGTACCGGCACGTGGAGAAGAACGCTCAGCTGCTGGAGTTCAAGTGCGTGGAATTTGTCGAAGAATTGATGTACGGGAAGTATCGTAAGAAGTAAGCCGTAGCCGGGCGCCCCGTCACGGGCCATGCGGCGGCAGGGAAAACAGGTACAGGTTATAATTGAAACTAGCAATCCCAGTAAGTTCGCAAGGAGAATCTTCAGATGAGAGCAAAGTTGGCTTTTTTGGCAGCGGGTGTTGGTCTGCTGGCGGCGGGTATCCCGGCTTGGGCGCATCACGCGTTCGCCGCGGAGTTTGACGCTAAGCGTCCGGTGCATTTTGAAGGGACCGTGACCAAGGTGGAGTTGATCAATCCGCACTCGTGGATCCACGTGGACGTAAAGAATCCCGATGGAACGGTTAGCAACTGGATGTTTGAAGCCGGCAGCCCGAACGTGCTGCTGCGGCGCGGTTTCAACAAGAATACGATCGCGATCGGGACCACCGTAGTCGTCGATGGATATCAATCCAAAGACGGTTCGCTACGTGCCAATGGACGCGATATCACGCTACCGAACGGGCAGAAGCTGTTCCTCGGCTCGCAAGGCACCGGCGCTCCGGACGAGGAAAAGAAGTAATCTGCCGTTTTGACGAACGAGTTGGACCAGAACTTGAACCGCTGAGGCGCAGAGCGCCCGCGGGTTTTGAAGCGCGCACGGGACTTGTTTTCCGTGCGCGCGTACTGATTTTAGAGGAGATCTGATGCCAAGTCCACGTGGACGCTGGCGGGCTCCGCTGGCCGCCTGGCCCGGTCTTTTGTTGTTTGCGGTAGCCGCACTCGCTCAACCCCCTGCCTACAAGGCCCCGCGCACCGCGGATGGCAAGCCCAACCTGAACGGCATCTGGCAAGCTCTGAACACCGCCAACTGGGATCTCGAAGGGCATTCCGCGCAAGCCGGCCACATCCTGGCGCTGGGAGCGCAAGGCGCCGAGCCGGGCGGCATTGGTGTGGTGGACGGCGAAATTCCCTATTTGCCCGCGGCGCTGGAGCAAAAGAAACGCAATTGGGAACACCGTCACACCGAGGATCCGGAGATCAAGTGCTATCAGCCGGGCGTGCCGCGCGCCACTTATGAGCCCTTCCCCTTCCAGATTCTCCAGAGCAAGAACATCATCCTGATCTCTTACGAATTCGCCAACGCCTCGCGGACCATCTACATGGAGAATCCGCCCGAGAGCCCGACCGACTACCTGATGGGCCATTCCGTCGGCCACTGGGAAGGCGACACGCTGGTGGTCAGTGTGACCAATCTGGACGAGCGCACCTGGTTTGACCGCGCCGGGGATTATCATAGCGACGCCTTGCACGTGACCGAACGCTACACGCCCATCAGTCCGGATGCGCTGATGTACGAAGCCACCATCGACGACCCGCAGGTCTACTCGCGGCCGTGGAAGATCAGCATGCCGCTGTACAAGCATCTGGAGAAGAACGCGCGGCTGATGGATTTCCGCTGCGTGGAATTTGTCGAAGACCTGATCTACGGGCCTTATTACAAGAACCCCATCGTCGTGAACAAGTAGAGGATTACGAATACGCCTGCCACGAGGGAACTACGGTATGATGAATCTCCTGAAGGGGGCGCGCGCCGAAGAGAGGGCAGCCGCCGCGCAAGCTGCCTAGCAGGCTAAGTAACAAGGGGAACAGCGATGCGAAAGAAATTGGCTGGTTTGTTGGTTGGGGCGGGGCTTCTGTTGCCCGCGGGCCTGTGGGCGCATCACGCCTTTCAGGCTGAGTTCGACGCGAAGAAGCCGATCCATCTCCGCGGCACGGTTACCAAGATGGAATGGATCAACCCGCACGCCTGGCTGCATATCGACGTGAAAAATCCCGATGGCACGGTCAGCGAGTGGATGATCGAAGCCGGCACACCGAACACGCTGTTCCGGCGCGGTTTCACCAAGGACTCGCTGAAGCTCGGGACCGAGGTGATCGTGGACGGCTATCAGGCCAAGGACGGATCGAACAGCGGCAACGGCCGAGACGTAACCTTGCCGGATGGGCGCAAGCTATTCTTCGGCTCGACCGGGACCGGTGCGCCGGATGACACCGAGCGTAAGGAGAAATGACCTCGCTTCGCGCGCGTCTCGCGCGTTACGCCGCTATCGCGACGCTCGCCTGTCTCCTGACGGCGCACATCGCACTGGCGCAGTCCGCTGGTGAGCACTGGGTCGGAACCTGGAGCACGGCCGACGTGGTGCGGCCGCCCGCTCGTCCAGCGGCCGCGGGCCAGCCGCAGCCGGCGGCGATCAACATCAATAATCAAACCCTCCGTGAGGTCGTGCACGTGAGTGTCGGCGGTGCACGCACACGCGTTGTGCTGAGCAATGCTTTCGGAACGGAGCCACTCTCGGTCGGCGCGGCGCAGGTGGCGCTGCGGGAGAAAGATTCCAGGATTGTTCCTGGCTCCAACCGGCCGCTCACCTTCGGCGGGCGCGCATCCGTTACGATCCCGACCGGTGCGGTGATGTTCAGCGATGCCGTCAGCCTGACCGTGCCGCCTATGTCCGACTTGGCCGTCGACCTGTTTCTCCCGGGCGATCTCTCGCAGACGAATCTGACCAGCCACTTTGGCGCGAATCAAACCAACTACGTCTCGAACACAGGCAATTTCGCCGGCGCTGCTGAATTTCCCGTTTCATCGACCACGCCGTCGTGGTTTTTTCTGGGCCGCGTGGAGGTGACGGCGCCTGCACAGGTTGGCGCTGTGGTCGCGTTCGGCGATTCCATCACCGATGGCACGCGATCTACCGCCGACACCAACAGCCGCTGGCCCGATCAACTCGCCAAGCGCCTCCTGGCTAAGCCTGGCAACGTGCGCGCAGTTGTGAATGCCGCCATCGCCGGGAATCGTCTATTGACGGAAGCGAACATTCCATTCGGCATTAACGCGCTGGAGCGCTTTGACCGCGATGTGCTGGCACAGACCGGCGCAACGCACGTGATCGTGCTGGAGGGAATCAACGATATTGGTATGGCGCGCCAGGCGCCCGGTCCGTCCGCGGAAGATCTGATCGCGGCGCATGAGCAGATGGTCGAGCGCGCACATGCCCACGGCCTGAAGATTTTCGGCGCGACGCTCACGCCGTTCGAAGGCGCCGCTTATTTCACGCCGGCCGGCGAGGTGAAGCGCCAGGCTTTCAATGCCTGGATGAGGAGCAATCAGTTCTACGACGGTGTAATCGATTTTGACGCCGTGGTGCGCGATCCGCAGAATCCTACCAAGGTTCTGCCGCGCTATGACTCGGGCGATCATTTGCATCCCAACGACGCCGGTTATGAGGCCATGGGAAACGCGATTGACCTGAAGCTTTTCGAGTCCGGCGCCAAGCAGACCACCGCAAAAGCCAAGCACAAGTAAGACTCCGCGTGCCGTACAGGCTGGATGTAAATTTTCTTGCGCGGGAGTACAATAGGTCTTCAGTTAACTCAAGGCAGTTGAGGAAGGAATCCTGTATGAACGTTCGGTTGACGCGGCTCGTTCCCGTTGCCGCGGGAATGGCGGTTTTGTGGCTCGCCAGTGTTGCCACGCCCCAGGCTCCGCCGCAGGCAAAGCCCAAAATGGCGGAAGAAGTTTTCAAGAATATCCAGGTGCTCAAGGGAATTACCGTCGACGATTTCCTGGGAACGATGGGAATCATGTCAGCCGCGGTGGGCTTCGATTGTTCGGAGTGTCACAACAATGCCGGTACCGATAAAGTAGATTGGGCCGCGGACGACAACCCGAAAAAAGTGACTGCGCGCCGGATGGTCACGATGGTGAAAGCCATCAATCACGACAATTTCAACAACCGCCAGAATGTCACCTGCTGGACCTGTCATCATGGCCGCGACCGTCCAGCCACCACGCCGACCCTGGAATTCATCTACGGTCCGGGTCCTCAGGATATGGACGACGTGCTCAGGCAAGAGCCCGGGCAGCCGACGGCCAGCCAGATTTTCGACAAGTATATTCAAGCTCTGGGTGGCGCGGATAAGTTGGCCGGTGTGAAGAGCTACATTGCCACCGGCACCAGCGTCGGGTTCGGCGGGTTCGGCGGCGGAGCTACGGTTCACCTCTACGCCAAAGCTCCCGACATGCGAACCACGCTGATCGAATTCAAGAAGGAGACCGAGCGCCCGGACAGCATCCGGACTTGCAACGGCCGCACGGCCTGGATTAAGTCGCCGCTGACTTTGCTCGGTGAGTACGAACTGACTGGGACCGAATACCAGGGCGCCAAGCTGGACGCGGAGATGTCCTTCCCGGGCCAGATCAAGCAGGTGATCAGCAATCCGCGCGTTAGCCTGCCGGCCACGATCAGCGATCTTCCCGGGCCCTCCAGCCAAACAGCGCAGGAGAAGAACGTGGGTATCGGGGAGGATCGCCTGGTCAACGTGGTTCAGGGAACCGGCCCCGGTGGTACGCTGGTGACTCTGTATTTCGACCAGCAGTCGGGCTTGCTATTGCGCATGAAGCGCTATGGCCTGACGCCGATCGGCCGCGTGCCGACGCAGATGGATTTTTCCGATTATCGCGACGTGGGCGGGATCAAGTTTCCATTCAGCTTGACGTTCGCCTGGATGGATGGCCGCGATGCGCTTCAGTTGAGCAATATCCAGGTCAACGCTTCAGATACCGGATTCGAAGTTCAACACGCCGGAGTCGGCCAAGCAGTAAGCGCGACGCTCTACCGTAGAGAAGCGGTTAGAGTTTTTGAGCCGCTGCCCCAAGCGACAAAAGTGTCTTTCGCCGAGCGAACCAGCTTGGGGTAGCCAAGCTCGCTTTTCTCGCCCTTGGCGATTTCAAGAACAGGCCCGGCCGCGCCCGCGGAGCTGATTGCGCGGACCAGGACTCGCGTGCCGCCTCCGGAACCCTGCTCCAGCCAGGAAACGGTGGCGTTGCCGCTGTCATCGAGAACCACTGAGGCATAACCGTAAGCGTGTCCGGTGCTGACAATCACCGGCCTGCTGAACGTCACGCCGCCGTCGGCGGAGAAAACGATTTTGACTTGCGACGAATCGTGGGCAGCCGTGTACCAGGCGATGGCGACCTTGTCACCGCGCGCGGCAATCGACGCGGCATTGATGGGGCAGGCATCGATCTGCCAGTTGTCGGGATTAATGATCTTGGAAGGGGACCAGTGACCGTTCTCCAAGCGCACGACGGCGATGTCGCGAATATCCTTGGGTGTGTGATCGCGGTAAGCTACCACCAGTCCCTTGGTGGTCTTCGCAACGGCGGTGGGGCAGCAGGCGCAGACATCGTCATCCAACCGCTCTTCGTTGACTTCCTTGCCGGACGCATCCACTACCGTGCGCATCAGGTACACTGGCCCGTCTTCGCCCTTCAACGCCTCCAGCCAGAAGAGAGATGCTCCGCCGCCCGCGTTCTCGGCCATTGAGACCAATCCGTGCTGGACGGGACTACGGTCGCGATGAGCCATCAGCGGCGGCGTCCAATGGGTTCCGTCGGCTGAGGAAGAGACGTACACGAACTCGGCGTCACTCGATTCCTGATTTTCCACCCAGTGTGCGAGCCAATGGCCACCGGTCATCTCCATGACCTCCGGAACCTCGGCCGGATGGCGGAAGAAATGACGATGCGCGGCGATGGTCACCGGTTCGGACCACGTTGCTGCCACGCCGCACAGCATAGCGCAGCGAATACGAGCCATCCTTCGACGCTTCGGTCCAATTGAGAACGACGCCACCATCGGGCGTCACGGACCAGTTCGGCTGGAGGCTTCCCGCGCCCACCGGATTAGGAAATGGCGAGCTGGAAAGGCTCTGGCTGGCGGCCGGAATGGCTAGCATTGCCGCCAGCATTAGAAATCGCAGGGTGTACATAATTGCTCCTTGATAGCCATGCTAACCATTTCAGAAGTGAAACTTCGCCGCCACCTGAATCAAGCGCGGAGCAGCGGCGCTTACCACCTGCCCAAAGTTCGGATCGTTGACCTCGCCCTCTACGGACGCCGGTCCGTAGAACTGGGCATGGTTAAAAACATTGAAGGCTTCCACCCGGATGTCCAGCGTTTTCGATTCCCACAGCCGGAGGGTCTTGCTCAATTGCACGTCGAAATTGTCGATTCCCGGTCCATGAAAGATGCGCCGGGAAGCATCGCCAAGCTGCCCCAGCGCTTCGGGAACCAGGATGCTGGTATTGAAAGCCGGCTTGCCGTTTCGAGGATTTAAGTTTATTTCAAGCGCGCCCGGGAGCAACTCCGGAGTGTCCAGCAATTGGTTGTTAACGCCGTTGCCTAGCGTTCCCAAGAGTGATCGGTCGGAATCGTCGAACAACGTCACTGGAAACCCGGTGGCAAAGCGCGTGGTGCCGGATATGCTCCAGCCTTGCGTCAGCCGGTTCGTTCCCAAAAGCCGCTCGAAGGGCAGTGCGTAGGTATAGGACACCACGAAGTTGTGCGTCATGTCCCAGGAAGAGATCGCACGCGAGAGCCGATAGTTAAACGGATTGATTTGCTCGCCGAGATTCGAGGCATCGTCGATCGACTTGGAGAAGGTGT
The DNA here is from genome assembly GCA_963768095.1 of Terriglobia bacterium. Lineage (GTDB taxonomy): Bacteria > Acidobacteriota > Terriglobia > Bryobacterales > Bryobacteraceae > Palsa-89. The sequence goes on from CAVYGT010000004.1 coordinate 23,539, forward strand.
ACCCGGCCAGCAGCGTCGCTCGGGTTCCCAACGCGAAGCGCAGCGTTGCTTCGAGCGCGTTGTAGTTGGAATTGCCGATCGTCTCTTGCGCGGTTACCATGCCGTAGTTCGGCCCCAGGCCGGCGCGGGTTCCTTGAAAAACCTGCCCGGATGCGGATACGTACCCGGCATTCTCTCCGAACGGTCCACAAGTAGCGCTGCCCGGCGCCACCTCGCTTGGCTGGCTCAGACTCAGGCATAAACCAGCGTTGCCGGGATTCGTTGGCACGACCACTAGCAGGTGATGACCCTGGTTGCCAACGTAGCTCACCGTAAGCAGAGCCTTCTCGGCAATCTGGCGCTGAATCGAAAACATGTAGTTTTCTGTGTAGGGAACACTGTTGCGGTAGTAGAAATAAGGAGCCGCGCTGATAGGGATTACGGAGCTGAAATTGAATCCGGTATAAGGATTCGTCGCTGAAGCGCCGTGCGGAGGAAAGGTGAACGGAAACGGATCGGTGTTCTGTACGCCGTCGCCGGAGTTGATGAAGGGAGTGGCAAATAGCGGCGGCGCCGGACTCAGATAGTTATAGCCGAAGGGAGGGACACCATACATGATCCCGGCGCTGAGCCCCTGGAACGCCGTGTAGAAAACTCCGTAGCTGGCCCGAATACTGGTTTTGTTCGGGCCACCGGTAATGGTCTTCAGAATGCCGTCCTTGAAATCTGGCGAATATGCCACGCCGATACGCGGCGCGAAGTTACGATACTTGGCCGGCGACAACGTGGAGGGAATCCCTGGATCGCCGGGAACCAACAATCCTGCCGGCGCCTTGGGGAACACAACCGATTGCCGGCCGGGAACAACGGTCTGGATATTGTTGTATTTCTCTGACCACGGTTCGATCAAATCCCAGCGCACACCATAGTTCACCGTCAGATTGGGACGTGCGCGCCAGCTATCCTCCGCATAGGCAGCCGCGTAGTGGTTGCGCAGGTAAAAGCGCTGCCCAGTTGTCTGGGTGAAATTGCTGGGAAATCCGAGCAGAAAGTCGGCGAAAGGGTTCCCGGTTTCAGTTCCATTGATGTTGAAAGTTCCATTGAACGTGGCATTCGGATCTTCGTTAACCTGATCGTCGTGAAATTGGAAGCCGAGCTTCAAGGTGTGAGGACCGATTACTTTCGAGATTGCATCGCTAAGATACAGCGTGTTGTTCCATTGGAACGTGTTGGTGACAGGGACCCCCATGACAAAAGACGGGAAGACGATATTCTCCACGCCTTGAAACTGAGGCGCCTGAACAACGATCCCTGCTGTTCCCGGGCCGGTGACAAAGCCCTGCGACCGAAGCGAAACTCCCAATCCGCCATGCGGCTGGCCGATGTCGTTTACGTTCCGAAGAAAGCCGGCGTGAAATTCATTGACCGTGGTGGGCGAGAGAATCTTTATATCGCCGATCGTAATCTCCTGCGCGCGCCCGATCGTCAAGGCATCGAAGCCCGGGATGCTGGCGCCGCCCTGCCCGCCCGGATAGGGATTATCGAGCGTGTAGTCGTCGACAAAATAGTAGCCGGAAAACTGGCCGAAGCGAGTGTTCGCGTCAATGCGGCTGCCGGCTTTGTCGTCCCGCACGGTCTCCGGATAAGCGGAGGTGGAAAACAAGTTTGAGCCGGAGTTAGGCGTGGGGATATAAGGCAGCAGATGCTGCGCCGGAGCCGACCACGCGCCCCTGGGAATGACCGCATTGGGTAGAACGCAGGCCGCTGGATTCGTGCAGCCGGGCGTGTAATAGGGCTCGCCGACCGAAACCGGATGGCCTAATGCCTGCGTGAGCAAACTCGCGATATTGGGCCCGCTCACGGTTCCCGTTAGTGTGCTGGCAGCGTCGCTGAAATTTCCCTGCCGCTCCGGCGTGGAAAGTACGGTTGTCAGCGGCGAGGATATGCCTTGGACCGTGCGGGTTCCCTGATAATCCAAGAAGAAGAATACTTTGTCCTTTTTGATCGGACCTCCGGCGGTGCCGCCAAACTGATTCTGCCGGAAAACTCCCCGCGTCGGATCGAAGTAATTCCTCGCGTCGAGCACGGTGTTTCTCAGAAACTCGAACGCATCGCCGTGGAATGCGTTGCTGCCGGACTTGGTGACGACGTTGATCATTCCACCGTTGTAGTTGCCGTACTCCGTGTCGAAATTGTTCGTCAGAACCCGAAACTCCTGGATGGAGTCGAGGTTCGGAATCACCGAAGTCCCGCCGTTCATGTGCTCCTGCACGTCGATCGCGTTCACCATGAACCCATTCGACGATTCGCGCTGGCCATCGATCGAAACATCGCCCGGGTTGGCATCGCCGGACGGATTAATTGTTCCCGTGACGCCAGCCATAATTACCGAGGTCGGCGTCAAGCTGGTAACGGGAGTGACGCCCGGCTGGATGGCCAACAGGTCCGTATAGCTGCGGCCATTGAGCGGAATCGCCTGAATCTGGGTATCCGGCACCACCTCGCCCAGGTGCGTAGCTACGGTATCAACTTGCGTTTGCACGTTCGCTTCGGCGGCGCTAACCGTGACAACTTCCGATTGCTGCGCTACTTCCAGCGTCGCGTCCAAGGTCACGGCGGCATCGGCATCAATCGCGATATTGGTCTTCTTTTGGGTCTGAAAGCCGTCGGATTCGATCGTAAGATCGTAGTGCCCCACGGGCAGCGCCGGAAACGAGTAGAGCCCCCGACTGTCGGAGGTGGCGTCAAACTCGGTCTTCAGGGCAGTGTTGACGAGTTTGAGCTTCACTCCAGGGATAACGGCGCCGGTGGCATCCTTCAGAACTCCGGAGAGACTGCCTCCGGCCAAGGCCCACATCAGGCTTGCGGAAAGAAAAACCGGCGCGAACCAATTGGCCCAGGGTACGACTATGCGTCCGGTGATCATCCTCGCCGTTTTGCGCGCCTCTCTTCAACTTACGTTCTGAGGAAGTGACTGGGATAGATATCTTTCGGCCATTTCTGGCCGCACAGCAACGCCCTGTACAATCAAGGAAGCAAGCCTATGATTCGCAGGATTTTGCAGTGGAGCCCCAGGGCGGTCCTGGGCCTTGCCGCCGTTCTCATCGCATTGATCGCGCTGGCGGACTGGAAGGTCGAAATTAACGCCACCTTGGGCTTCCTGTACTTGTTTCCGCTGGTACTGCTGGGGACGGTTCTGGGATGGTGGCAACTGGTCCTGGCGGCCGTGCTTTGCACGTTCATTTCGGATCGCCTCGATCCCTTTCCCATGGATATGCAAGTTCCGCGCGACATTCTGATCTTTCTTACGCTGGCCACCACGGGGCTCCTGTCGCGCGATGTGGCGCGCGGTTACAGGCGCGAGATGGCGGAGGTGGCGGCGCGGCGCTCGGCCGAAGAGCAGTTGGAGTTCTTGATTGAAAGCAGCCCGGCCGCAATTCTGACCATGACGGCGGGGGGCGAGATCCTGCTGGCGAATCCCGCGGCGCACCGTCTGCTGGGGGTGCCCGCCGGGACGCTTCCTGGAAGGCGAATTGCGCGTTACATTCCCGCGCTCGGTTCAGTGCCGTCCATCGACGAAAGCGCGAAAATCTTCCGCACCGAAATGCAAACGCGCGGCCAGCGGGAGAATGGCGAAGTCTTTCTGGCGGACGTGTTCTTCTCTACTTACACCACCGCCGCTGGCCCCCGCCTGGCCGCGCTATTGGCCGACGCCTCCGACGCGCTGCGGGAGCGCGAGGAATCGAGCCTTCAACAGCTTCTAGCCGGTTCGCGCATCCTGGTGGCGGCCGTATCGCACGAAGTCCGCAACGTGTGCGGCGCCATCGGCGTGATGCACGAGAACCTGGCGCGCAGCGGAGCGCTAGCCGGCAACCAGGACTTTGAAGCGCTGGGTTCGCTGGTCGAAACGCTCGCCAAGATCGCTTCGCTTGAGCTTAAGCAGAGCACCAGCAGCGCCGAACCGGGTTATCTCGACCTGTGCGAAGTGCTCACGGACTTGCGGATCGTTCTGGAACCGTACTGCGAGGAGTCCGACATCCGACTGGTGTGGAATATCCCGGAGAATCTGCCGCTGGTGCAGGCCGACCGCCACAGCCTGATGCAAGTGCTATTGAACGTGACTAAGAATAGCCAGCGGGCGCTCGAATCGGCGGCACGCAAGATCATCGAAATTTCGGCCTCGGCGCACCCGGACGGCGTCTCCATTCGAATCACCGACAGCGGTCCGGGCATTCCGCCGGGACGGAAACTCTTTCAGCCGCTGCAGAAAGGAGCGGACGCCACTGGCCTCGGTTTGTATTTGTCGCGCGCCTTCATGCGATCGTTCCGCGGCGACCTGCGGCATGATCCCAACCCGCCGGGCTGTTGCTTTGTCCTGGACCTGGCTGTCGCCCCGGGCGCGGAAGTCCCGAGTTCAGCGGCGGTCGAGCATGCAGCCCATCCGACTCTTACTGCTTGACGATCACATTCTGTTCCGCGAGGGGCTGAGCCGTCTGCTGGTCTCGGAGCGGGATTTTGAGACGGTCGCGCAATGCGGCACCCCGGCCGAAGCCTTGGAAGCCCTCGAGCGGTCGGCCGTTGACATCGTTCTCCTGGATTTTGAACTCGAGGATGGTACGGGCACTCGCTTCATTCGTGCGGCGCGCGCGGCCGGTTATCGCGGGAAAATCCTGATGGTGACGGCAGGCATGAGCGCCCTGGATTCCTCGCTGGCGTGGAAGCTCGGGATTTCTGGAATTTTTCTCAAGCACAACGCGCCGGCCACGCTGCTGGAGGCGATCCGCACGGTAGCGGCGGGCGGTGTCTGGACCGATCAGAAAGCGGCTGTGCCGGCGTCGCCTGCCGTCTCCCAAGCCGGCGTGCCTGGCGCCGCTCATCTGACGCCGCGCGAGCAGCAGGTACTTCGAAGCGTCCTCGAAGGCTTAACGAACAAAGAGATCGCTTACCAGATCGGAGTCTCCCTAAGCTCGGTAAAGGCCACTCTACAGCACCTGTTTGAGAAGGCCGGCGTGCGGACCCGCAGCCAGTTGGTGCGGATTGCGCTGGAACGTTCGCTGGAAGCTCCGACGGCTGGCCCTTTCGTCTCAGGCAGCTAGCCGGCGTGTTTACAGCCCGCTTCTTTCCCTTCTTTGGGCGGTGCTATCCTGAAATGGAAAGTATCGTTGTAATGTGTCTCCGTACCGCGCTGGCGGCAGGATTTGTGGGGGCGTTATGCTTCGTAGGCCTGCTCGAAGCGCAAAGGCCCTTCAAAGAATACCCGGCCGTTGAGTACGAAAATTTCCCGCTCCCTAAGGATTGGAAAGACCAAGACCACGAGTGGGTTCGGGCGCGTCTGCGCTATCCCGACATCTTCGGTTATCCGGACCATTCGCGCCTACGCCTGATGGGCGGAAGGCCGTGGCCGGGTCAGTGGACCATGGATTACCCGCGGTCGGACCGGCATTTGCTCGAAGGCGTTCGCCGCCTGACGCGCATCGACACGCGGTCGGTGGAGCAGGTGGTGGATCTCGACGGCACCAATGACGTTTACAATTGGCCGATCATGTACGCGGTGGAGGTGGGCCACTGGCAGCTGCCTCAGGATCAAGCCAATCAGTTGCGCGAATATCTGCTGCGCGGCGGCTTCCTGATGGTGGACGATTTTCACGGGTCGGAAGCTTATCCCGATTACGGAACGATGGAACCGCTGAACGAGTGGGAAACCTTTGTCACCAGCATGCGGCGCGTTTTTCCCGACCGGCCCATCGAAGACATCCCCGACAACGATCCCATCTTTCACATGCTATTCGATCTCGACAACAAGTTCCAGGTGCCCGGCTACGGCAATTGGATGGAGACCCACACCACCTTCGAAAAAGGGCCAACCGGCAGGCAGCCGCACTGGCGCTGCATCCGCGACGATAAGGGGCGCATTATTGTCGCCATCTGCCACAACATGGACCTGGGAGACGGCTGGGAAAACGCCGACGATCCGAAATACGAGGAAAAGTGGGCCTCGCTGGCGTATCGCGTCGGGATGAACTACTTTGTCTACGATCTGACTCACTGAAGAGCGCGTCCGCGCAGCCGCTGGAGGGTCCTACGGTTGGCCCGTTCGCCCGAAGCGGTAACTGAACGAGACCGTGGCGTACGAAGGCAAATAGACTCCCACGATTCGTTCGAACGGCTCCGCTTCTCCGCGCAGCGCCAGCAGTTCCGTAGTCTGGCCGGTGTAGCCGCTGGCGATCTGAAACTGAACCCCGGCTTGCAGCTTGTTGCCATCGAAATTCCGCACCAGCGCACCTCGAAACTCCCGCACTGGCACGCTGACGAAGCCATCGCCCAGCGGCTTGCGCCCTACGTCCTCGAATTCAGCGCGTGCATGGAGACGAAATGGCAGACGATCCAGCGTTCCCAGAAAATCGATGATGAGCCGCGGCGCCTCCGGCACCGGACTTCCATCCGACAGATCACGTGCGTCGGCCTTCGATGCCGAGCCCTGAATCAGTCCCCCATTGAAGTAGCGGCGGGCTGAGACGCTGATGTAGCGGTTGCGGCTGGGTCCCTCATTCTCCTGCAGGCCAGTATCGGGATCGATCTTGGCGAGCGACGCCTCTTGCGTGACGTGTGCCAGCGTTACACGAAAATCGGTCTTCCAGACGGTCTTGCTCACGACGAGTTGATAGGCGTGCGCTTGACTCACCAAACTTCCCGGCATGGTTCCCGTCCCAATTCTCGGGTCGTTCGTGAAAAAAGCTTGGCCGAAGCTAAGGGAGATCGACGGCAGAGGCATCCACTCGGGCGGAAGAATGCTGAGCGTCGCTTTGGGCGAATTGATTCCGATCCACTGGTGAAACGAATTGGCAGGCACCAGCAAATCGGTGTTATCAAAATCGATCTGGTCGCGGCGCCAGCCGAGGTTGTAGCGCAGCCAGGGCACGATGGCTCCGTCTACGGAGAGGAAGGGCGTCAGAAAGTTGAGCGTGATGTTGTTGGCGGTAATCTTCTGGAATGGCCCGTAAAGGGCTGGGTTGGTGGAATCGTAGTGGTCCAGATCGTCGCGGCGAGGCGCCTCGCGGAAATAATCGAAGCCGGCCATCAGCGAAAAGTGATCGTTGAACTTGCGGATATACGTGCCGTTGTCGCCGGTGACCGTGCGGAACTCGCTTTGCCGGATCAAGCCGTCGCCGAAGTTGGAATAGAGCGACAGATTGTAGGTGCGGAAGAAGCTGGAGAGTTGCAACTCGGTCGAGGGGGTCAGATGCCAGACGTCGTTGACCGCCAATTCGCCGGTATGAGTCTGGTCGCGCTGGCGGGGATCGATGGTATCGTGCAGATTGGGGATCTCGATAGGTACCAGACCGGGCACTTTCGACTGGCCGTAGTAACCGATGAAAAGGAGGCTGAGATGCTGGGTGCCGAAATTCCAACCCCTCAGTGCATTGACTTTGTACTGTTGGCGGTGCTCGAGCGTTTCGAGAAATCCGTTTCCGTAGGAGGCTTGGATGGCTAGCCAATTCCAGCCGGCGCTCAGATCGACGTCGCGATAATCTGCGGTCAACGTGGCATATGGTTCAATGTTGGGCCGCAGAGCATAGGTTGCCGCGAGGTTCACCGAGTGATCCCCTTCGCGGACGTTGAAGGCGCCACCGTCTGTTTGCACGCTCTCGATAATGGCCGGTACCAGGATATTCGGGTCCGAATATCCATTGCCGTGCGCGTTGGCGCTGAGGTTGTTGGGTAGCAGAAAGCTCCCCACCTGGATGAACTGCGCGATGGGCTCGCCGTGGTCGCCCGCAACGCCGGGTGCGAAATATTGCGGAGCCTTGATTCCGCTGGACGCAGTCTCGATGGGCAGACCGGGAATCGAGACGGGCGCGCCCGGCCGGCCGGGATTAGCGTCCAAGATCTCTTCGCGGACGAAGACACGCTGGGCCGGATCGGGTTGCTCGATGCCGATCTGCTTGACGTCGGCCGTCACCGTTACGGCCTCCCTGCGACTGCTCAAGCGGTCGAACCGCAGGGTAACGGCAAGAGTTTGTCCCTCGGAGAGTACGACGCTTTTGCGCACTTCGAGGAACCCAGGCGCCGATGCATGCAGTTGATAGGCTCCGCCTGGCAGCGCGGGGAAAACAAAGCGCCCGTCCCGGCCGCTGTATGTCTCAACGCTTACCGCGCCGGCTAGGGCCTGAATGGTGGCGCTTTGTACCGGCTTTCCCTGCGGGTCCGTCACCGTTCCGGTGATCCGGCCATCGGCCTCCGCGAGGGCTGCGAGCGCAATTGCCAGGAGTGCGAACCGCCAGCACCCAGTCATGCAGGCTCCTTCGTGATACGAATCTTATCTTCGTGATACTATCACGGGTAGCACGCTTTTTCAATCCGTGTTACGCGAAAACCTCGGACTGAACAGGCGCAGGCACGGGGGAGTATCATCAACTGTATGCGTACTCTTCGTGCGAGCATCTTCTTTGCGGCCGTGCTGCCGCTTTGCGCCGCTATTAGCGACCCGGTAAAGACGGAAAACGGGCCGGTTTCCGGCGTCGCGGGGGCCAATCCCGAGGTCCGAGTTTATAAAGGCATCCCTTTCGCCGCGCCTCCCGTGGGCGATCTGCGATGGCATGCTCCCAAAGCTGCTGCGAACTGGGAAGGCGTGCGTGCGGCCGACAAGTTCGGGCCGATTTGCATGCAGCGGCGTCCCGGTACGGCGGCCGGCGGCGCGAGCAGTGCCATGAGCGAAGACTGCTTGTACCTCAATGTCTACACTGCCGCCAACTCAGCCAAAGACAAGCGCCCGGTGATGGTGTGGATTCACGGCGGCGCGCTCACCAGCGGCGCGGGATCCATCTATGACGGCGAAGCGCTGGCGAAGAAGGGCGTGGTGGTGGTCACGGTGAACTACCGGTTGGGCGTCTTCGGTTTCTTCGCTAGTCCCGAACTAACCAAGGAATCGGACCGGAACTCGTCCGGCAATTACGGTTTGCTGGATCAGATCTCGGCGCTCGAATGGGTGCAGAAGAATATCGCTGCTTTCGGGGGAGATCCCAAGCGCGTGACCATTTTCGGCGAATCCGCTGGTTCCTGGAGCGTGAATTATCTGACTGCGACGCCGCTGGCGCGCGGGCTGTTCCAGCGAGCCATCGGGGAGAGTGGAGGCGAGTTCGCACCGGCGCGCAAGCTGGCGGATATGGAACAGGCCGGCCTGAAGTTCGAACAAGCCGCCGGTGCTACGTCGCTGGCAGGCCTGCGCGCCAAGTCCGCCGAAGATCTCGCGAAGATGCAGGGCTTCCAGACCGCGGCCAACGTGGATGGTTGGTTCCTGCCCCAAGACGTCTTCACCATTTATTCCACAGCCAAACAGAACGACGTGCCGACCATCATTGGATCGAACAACGACGAAGGCAGCATGTTTACGCCGCCCAACACCACCGCCACTTCCTTCCGACAGCTCGCCGAGCGGCGCTTCGGCAAAGATGCCGATGCATTTCTCAAGCTGTATCCCTTCAACTCGGATCAGGAAGCCTGGGAGGCGCAAGCCGAGAGCATGCGCGACCAGACCTTTGGGTGGGAGATGCGCACCTGGGCGCGCGAGCAAACCAAGACCGGGAAATCCAAAGTGTACGTCTACTACTTTAGCCGGGTGCCTCCGGGTGAGAACCGCGCCAAAGGCGCTTTCCACGGCTCGGAAATCGGGTATGTGTTCGGCAATCTGATCGTCGCGCCATTCGCCGTAGGTCCGAACGAGCAGCCGCGGCCCTGGACCGACATCGATCACAAGCTGGCCGACACGATGTCGTCCTATTGGGTGAATCTGGCGACCACCGGCGATCCCAATAGCAAAGGCCTGCCCAAGTGGCCCGCCTACAAAACCAAGGACGATCAGGTGATGGGTTTCGGCGACAAGATCGAGTTGATGAGCCTGCCCCACAAGCCCGCGCTCGATTTTCTGGACGAGTATAACGAGCGGCAGAGGCAGTCCGGGGAGCGCGGAACTCGATAGCAGACGCGCCGAGATCCTGACGTATGCCGCTTGAGCGCCCGGAATCTTCAGGCCCCCTGGACTTGGCGGTCGTGATTCCGACGTTCAACGAAGTCGAGAACGTGCGTCCCTTGCTGGAGCGGCTGGAGCAGGCTCTGGCTTCGCTCCAGTGGGAGGCGATCTTTGTCGACGACGATTCACCGGACCACACCGCAGCGCTGGTGAGCGAGCTGGCCCGCGGCGACCGGCGTATTCGATTGATCCGCAGAATCGGCCGCCAGGGTCTCGCTTCAGCCTGCGTCGAGGGGATGCTGGCCACATCGGCGCCCTACATCGCTGTCATGGATGCCGACCTGCAGCACGACGAATCCATTCTGCTCAGCATGTATGAGCGCATCAAATCCGAACAACTGGACCTGGTGATCGGAAGCCGGAATATCGAGGGCGGAGACATGGGCGAGATGGCGCGGCGGCGCGCGGCGCTCAGCGGGCTAGGATCGCGGCTCAGCCGAGCGGTCTCCAAGTGCGAGCTTTCCGATCCGATGAGTGGATTTTTCATCGTCGATCGCAATTTCTTGGACGAAGTGATCTACCGGCTGTCAGCGACGGGCTTCAAGATTCTGGTCGATCTGGTCGCCTCCGCCGAGCGCCCGGTTCGTTTCGCGGAGGTGCCGTATCGCTTCCGAAACCGGCAGCGCGGCGAAAGCAAGCTGGACATCAACGTTGGGCTGGAGTACCTGCAACTGTTGCTCGACAAGTTGATCGGAGGCATGCTCCCGGCGCGCTTCGTCATGTTCGGCTTGGTGGGTGGATTGGGCCTGCTGGTGCATCTGGCGGTGCTTGCGCTGCTCTATTGGTACGCGCGATACGAATTCCTCTACGCGCAAGCCGTGGCTACCGTGGCCGCGATGACGTTCAATTTTCTCATCAACAATCTCACGACGTTCCGCGACCGCAGGCTGCGAGGTTGGCGGATCGTAACGGGCCTCGCGATTTACTATCTGGCTTGCTCCATAGGAGCCATCACGAACTTGAGCTTTGCGCGGTTCCTGTTGGGCGCGGGGCTGCCTTGGTATTTGGCGGGTATCCTCGGAATGGCCGTGAGCTCAGTGTGGAATTACGGCGTGAACGCGATATTCACCTGGCGGCGCGTGACCCGGCAGCTCCAACAGCGCCGCACGGACCTGGAGCGCAGCCAGCAAGCTGTGGACCAGCGCTTCGCCCGCCGCGCCAAGTCCACGGTAGACTGATCGGTTGTATGAACCGAATCGCTTTTCTAATCTCATTCGCGGCTCTGGTGGTCGCGCAGAACCCGCCCGCATTGAAACCAGGTCTTTATGCGGTGCTCAACACGGATGCGGGAGCGATCACCGCTCAGCTGTTTGAAAAAGACACGCCGGCTACCGTGCAGAATTTCGTCGCGCTGGCGCAAGGAACCAAGCCCTGGCGCGATCCGAAGACGGGCCAGATGGTACGGCGGCCACTGTATGAGAACATCACGTTTCATCGCGTGATTCCGGGCGAGGCGATTCAGTCCGGCGATCCTACCGGCACCAGCGCGCACAATTGCGGCGTGACCATTCGCGACGAATTTCTGCCCGGTTTGCTGTTCTCGGGGCCAGGGCGTCTGGCCATGGCGAACACCGGAGCCGCCGACAGCGGCGGGTGCCAATTCTTCATTACCGATCAGCCCATGCCGCGTTGGAACGGCAAGTACACGGTATTCGGACAAGTGGTCGCGGGCATGGATGTCGTCTCCAAGATCGCCCGCGCGCCGGTGCGCAACGAGAAACCGGTTAGTCCGGTGAGATTGATCAACGTGACAATCCAGCGGATCGCCAAATCACAGAACAAGCGCTAGGGGTGCCGGGTCAGGATTTGTTGGTCAGCTCCCGATACACGACCTCGGTGAAGGTCGGAAATCGGGGACCGCGTCCGCCTGCCGCCGGAGGCGCATCTCCGACTGCGGTCTTAATCTCCTCCAGAGATTTTCCTTGCGCGACGAGATCCTTGATCTTCGCGCGTTTGGCTTCCGCATCCGCCAGCCGTTTTTGAATGTCGGCCTTGGTCTGAACATTTCCATGGCCGGGCACGAATTGGGTCGCGTTCAAAGCGAGAATTCCTTTCGTGGTGGTGATCCAGCCTTCCGATGAGCCATGCTTTTCCAAGTGAATCAATGGGTCGGGCAGTTGCGCCGCGATGATGTCGCCGGTGAACACGATCTTTTCGGCGGGAATATAGACGACCAGGTCGCCGCTGGTATGCGCCGGCGCCCAATGGTACAGCTCGAGTGGGATTGCGTCGATTGTGAGGGCCGTTTTATTTTTCGACACCACATCCGTGGGGAGATGATCGGCCGGAGGGGCTCCGCGGCCGCCCGCGGCGAGCGCCGCTTCCTGTTCTTTCTTATTGTTTTCGTGGGCAATGATCTTGATGCCGGGAGGGAACGAGACCAGTCCGTTGACGTGATCGCCGTCGCTGTGAGTCAGAATGACAGTGCTGATCCGCTTGGGTGTAATTTTCGCGATAGCATCCACCAATTCCTTTCCGCCGGCCGGGGTGGTCTTGGCATCCACCACGATCACACCTTTGTCGCCGATGATTACACCGCTGTTCCCGCCGCCGCCTTCGACCCAGTAGACGTTGGTTGTCAACTGATGCGTGACAAACGGCGCGGCGGGGGGGGCCTGCGCGATGGCTAGCATCGCGAATGCACAAAGGCCCACGCTGCCCGCTAGAAAAACACGAATTTGCTGACGAGGCATAATAATTTTCCTTTCTTAAGGCACTCTATCACTTCTCAGGCAGTGCGCGAATGGTCGAGAGGCCTTGTATAATCAGCGCATGAATCGGCGGAGCGCGATTGCGGCTTTATCTGCGACCATCGTGAAAGGGTTCGCCATCGAGGATCGGGTCGTAATCGTGGGCGCAGGGATCATGGGCGCCTCCATCGCATATCACTTGTCCAAGCGCGGCGCCCGCGTCACGGTGCTGGAAAAACAAAGGCCGGGCGCGGGCGCGACGGAAAAATCGTTCGCCTGGATCAACGCGTTTTCGAAACTCCCCCGGTCCTATTACGATCTCAACTTGTACGGCATCGCGGGCTGGCGGCGGTTGTCACTGGAAATCGCGGATTTGCAGGTCGAGTGGGGCGGCAGCGTTCAATGGGCCCGGCCCGAGGAAGCCGAGGCGATGCGCAAGAACATCGCGCGGCTGGAGCAGTGGGGTTACGCCGCACATCGGGTGGACGAATCGGAGATCCAGAAACTTTTGCCGGGATGCGCGCCGGGTCCCGTCGCAGCCGCCTGCTTCGCGGAACAGGAAGGAACTGTGGATCCGATGCAGGCGCTGGGATCGTTGCTCAAGAGCGCGCAGAAGCTGGGGACGACCGTCGAGTATCCGTGCGAGGTAACTGGGATTTCAGCCGCAGGCGGGCGCGTGCGCGGCGTGGAAACCACACGCGGACAAATCGAAGCGGATTTTCTTGTGCTGGCCGCCGGTGTCGATACTCCGCGCCTGGCCGCCATGCTGCAAGTGGACGTTCCGTTGAAAGAGTCGCCCGGATTGCTGGCGCACACCGCCCCGGCCCCACGCATGCTGGAACGATTGGCGTTCGCGCCGGGCGCGAATATCAAGCAGAATCCCGACGGCCGGATCGTAACTGGCAGCGATTTCGGCAGCGCGTCAACCCTCGACACCAGTAAGGAATTCGGCGAAAAGCTGCTGGAAAAAGCCCGCCGCTTCCTGCCGCGGATCAAAGAAACACACTTGGAAACCGTGACGCTGGGGCATCGCGTTCTGCCCAAGGACGATCATCCCATCGTTGGATTCGTCAAGAGCTACCCGAATCTGTACGTCGCGGCCATGCACAGCGGGATCACGCTTTCGCCCTTGATCGGACAGCTGGCTGCCGCCGAGATTCTGGATGGAATCAGCGTCGATCTGCTGAAGGATTACCGGCCGTCACGGTTCGCGTAAGCCGCCCGGCGATACAATACCAGTGTCGGCTGTTATGCGCGTAGCGTGGCTGGTGATTCTCGCCGGATTGTGTACCTGGGGCGTACTGCGCGCGCAGCGGCCTTTTCGCGAATATCAGGCCATCGAGTACGAAAATTTCCCGCTCCCGAACGACTGGAATCAAAAAACCGAGTGGACCCGTGCACGCCTGCGGCTTCCCGGAATCAACCGCGGCTGGGCCAGCTCGATCAACTGGACCATGGATTATCCGCGCTCGGACCGCCATCTGCTGGAAGGAATCCGCCGTCTGACGCGCATCCAAACGCGGTCAGTCGAGCAAGTGGTCCAACTCGACGGCGACGATGATATTTTCCTCTGGCCTTCGCTGTATGCGGTCGAGGTGGGGCATTGGTACATCCCCGACGATCAGGCCAAGCAGTTGCGCGAATTCCTGCTGCGTGGAGGATTCCTGATGGTGGATGACTTCCACGGCACGCAGGAATACGAGGTTTTCCTGGAAGGCATCAAGAAAGTATTTCCCGATCGTACGATCGTCGATATCGACAACAGCGATTCCATCTTTCACACCATTTTCGATCTCGACGAGCGTTTCCAGGTCCCCGGCGCACAGTATCTGCGCAGCGGGCGGACGTATGAAAAGGACGGCTATGAGCCGCACTGGCGCGCCATCTACGACGACAAAGGCCGCGTGATGGTAGCGATCTGCCACAACATGGATCTGGGCGATGCCTGGGAGTGGTCCGACGATCCACGCTACGACGAAAAGTTCGCCGGCCTCGCCTATCGCGTCGCAGTCAATTACTGGATCTACGATTTAACGCACTAAATCAATCAGAGATGCTCTTGTTGGTGTAGTCTTTGAGCAGCGCGGTCGCAATCAGCGTAACGATCGTGCATGCGAGAATGAACAACGCGATCGGTGTGGCGGACTTGTAGCGGCGCAGCAGCGAAGAGGCAATCAGAGGCGCGGGTCCGCCGGCTATTACAGACGACAATTGATAACCCAGCGAAGCGCCGCTGTAGCGGAGGCGGCCCTTGAATGACTCGGCGATTAATGCAGCTTGCGGGCCGTACATCATGTCGTGCGGCACCAGCGAAAGCACGATCGCGAGGCCAACTAACCACGGCATTCTCGTGTCGAGCATCCTGAAATAAGCGAAACCGTAGGCGCCAGTGAGCGCTGCTCCGATCATGTACACGCGCTTCCGGCCATAGCGATCGGACAAGTGTCCAAAGAATGGGGTTGAGAAGAATGAGACCCCAGCGGCTGCGAGCACTGCTACCAGCAGAAAGTCGCGACTGAGGCTCAAGACCTCGGTGCCGTAGGCGAAGACGAACGCGGTGAACAAATAGAACGGCGCTTGCTCAGCCATCCGGCATAACGCGGTGAGGATGATCTCGCGCGGCTGGCGGCGGATCACCTCCAGAACAGGGGCCCGCTCGATGCGCCGCTCAGCCAGCAATCGCGTGAACACCGGCGTTTCCTCGATCCCAAGCCGGATGTACAAGCCGAGCGCGACCAGAACGATGCTGAGCAGGAACGGAATGCGCCAACCCCAGGTTGCGAATTGCGGTCCTGAAAGCGCACTGAAGCCGAGCACCGCAAGGTTCGCTAGAAACAGACCGGCCGGCACGCCGAACTGCGGCCAGGAAGCAATGAATCCGCGATGCTGGTTGGACCGCGCCCATTCCATAGCGAGCAGGACCGAGCCGCCCCATTCTCCGCCGACGCCGATGCCTTGAATGAAGCGCAGAGCGGTCAAGATGATGCCGCCCCAGATCCCGATGCTTTGATAACCGGGAACCAGCGCTACGAGAAATGTGCCAATGCCCATGAGCAGCAGAGTCGCGACCAGTGCGGCTTTGCGCCCCAGGCGGTCGCCATAATGGCCGAAGATGGCCGCGCCGATCGGCCGGGCGACAAAGCCTACGGCATACACGCCGAATGCGTCCAGTAACCCGGTAAACGGATCCGCGCCGGGGAAGTACAGATGCGCGAAGATCAGGCCTGTGACAGAGCTGTACAAAAAGAAGTCGTACCACTCAATCGCCGTCCCGATCGTGCTGGCCAGAACCGCTCGGCGAAGCTGCCGCCGGTGTTCGGCGTCACTAAGCCTGCTCGGGGTTGGTAAACTAGCGCCCACCTTGCCAGTCTACCTTTGAACCGAATGCCCATTGCGGTGGATTACGCCCTCAAATATAATGCTCGCAGGTACGTAACGCGAGGAGGTTGGCATGAGGCTGTGTTTTTTGGTCGGCGGGCTGCTCTTGGGGATGTCTGCCGCTGCTTCTTCCACGACGCCCACTTTCGATAAGGACGTCCTTCCGATTCTGCAGAAGAACTGCCAAGGCTGCCATCGGCCCGGGGAAATCGCGCCCATGTCGCTGATCAGCTACCAGGACTCGCGGCCGTGGGCCAAGGCCATCAAGGCGGCCGTGCTCACCAAGAAGATGCCGCCCTGGTTTGCCGACTACGGCCATTTTGCCAACGATCCCACCTTGAGCGAAGCCGATGTCAAGACTCTGTCAGCCTGGGCCGACAATGGAGCTCCCGAAGGCAACGCCAAAGACGCACCGCAGCCACTTCGGTTCGAAGATGGCTGGAACATCAAGCCCGACATGATTGTCGAGATGCCGAAGGACTTCCATGTCGCCGCCAGCGGGACCGTCAACTATCAAGATTTCCTGGTCAAAGTGAATTTTCCGGAAGATATGTGGGTCGTGGCCGCCGAGATGCGGCCCGGAAATTCAAAAGTAGTGCACCACGGACGCGTGATCGTCCGGCCGCCCGGATCAAAATTCATGGCCAACGCGATTCCCGGCGAAGCGGTTGAGACCACGTCCGCCGCGGCGGGAAACCCGGCGGAAGGAACCGATCTGTTGGGCAAGTACAATCCGGGGCTGGGAGCGCAGCACTTCGATGTGGAGGACTCGGCCAAGTTCATACCGAAGGGTTCCGATCTCGTCTTCAATCTGCACTACACGGCGGTGGGCACTCCGCAGACGGACCGCTCCAAGGTGGGGCTGGTTTTCGCCAAGCATCCGCCCAAGAATCGCTACTGGATGTCGCCCGGCACGCCGGCGGCGTTCAATCTCGCGATTCCAGCGGGCGACAGCAATGCCGAGGTCGTGAGCGAAGTGACGGTGGCGATCGATGACGCGAAGCTGGTCTACATCCAGCCGCACATGCATCTGCGCGGCAAGGATTACGAGCTTCGTCTGATCTATCCGACTGGCGAGATGCAGACCGTGTTCAAAGGTCAGTGGAATTTCGACTGGCAGGTCGGCTATCAGCTCGAAAAGCCGATCGTGATGCCCAAAGGCACTCGCATTCTTGCGATCGCCCATTTCGATAACTCACCGAACAACAAGTACAATCCCGATCCGACCAAGCCGGTCTGGTGGGGAGATCAGAACTGGGATGAAATGCAGTCCGGTTTCCTGGGCCTGATCTTTGATGCGCACACCGACGGTTCCAAGGTATTCAAGCCGTCCGGGCCGAGTCTGCTGCCGCGGGGAACGTCCGGGCCGACACTGGCTGCGTTCACGCTGCAACCGGCGCACTAAAGTCCAATCGTAAAATTCGGGCTCCGGCGCGGAAACATCGCAATGTGATATGCTGCCGCCTTCTGGAGCAATCATGAAACGATGTCTGGTAGCGGCTCTCGGCGTACTGGCGCTGGCCTGGACTCTGGCGGCGCAAACGCAGCAGAATTTCAAAGCCCGGCTTTCTCCTGTGCCGATCGACGCGCAGTTGGCGCCAATTGTGACGGGTCATGGGTCGGTGTCGGCGGTGCTATCCGGGACCAAGCTCAGCGTGAGCGGTGCTTTTGAAGGCATGCACTCGGCGGCCACGGCTGCGGATCTCCATCAGAGCAAGATGACCGGAGTCCGAGGCGTTGTGATCCACGAGCTGACAGTGTCCAAAGGCATGGCCGGCAATGTTTCCGGTTCGGTGGATCTGACGGCGGCCGAAGTGGAAGCGTTGCGTAAAGGCTTGCTCTACGTCGTAGTTCACAGCGAAGGCGCGCCGGACGGCAATCTATGGGGATGGTTGTTGAAATAGCAGACCACGACAAATGCAGACTCTAATGATTCTCGCGATCGTGCTGATCAGCTTCATGCAATCGACTATGCCTCCCGGCGGTGCCACGCTCCCCGGCGATACTTACCTCAACCTGGCGGCGTTCATCCTGGATGCCAACAGCGCGCGCAGGCAACCAGGCGCTCACGGCCGTTTGACGCAAGGTCGATCCAACGCATTGAAGACGTTCGCTTAAAGTGCCTGAATGCCCCTGCCCTATCTCTGTTCAGGCCGCGCCGGGCTAAGTCTATAAATAAATGGCCAACCTCTGAGTCAGTTTGCGAAGGGATGTCGCTTCTCTTAATGAGCCAACGACAATGCCGAGCCAAACTGACTGCCTGCGCTTCCATGGATCTGACCGCACAAGGCCCATTACTTGGTCCCCGGCCCTCATCATGCTCGCCTTCTCGATGGGGCAGGTTCTCGCCGCCGGGCCCACTCCGACTACAACTAGCCTGAACTCGTCGGCCAACCCGTCGGTCTTTGGCGCTCCGGTGACGCTGACCGCCACCGTGAACGCGAGTCCCGTCCCTACGGGCAAAGTGACCTTCTATGACGGAGCCAATATCTTGGGCATCGGCTCGCTCAACGGCGCCGGCACCGCAAGCCTTAACACGATCATGATCCAGGCTGGACACCGCAATTTGCGCGCCACGTATGCGGGGGATGCGTCCTATGCGCCCAGCACTTCGGCAGCGTTGCCCCAGACTGTCAATACTGTAGCCGGCAATAGCTTCACATTTAAGAGCGCGATTCCGGTCCATTCTGCGTATGGAGACATCGCCGTCGGCGACTTCGACCGCGACGGAAAACTGGACATCGCGCATGCCAATAATGTCGCGGGCGACGTGAGCGTTTTGATCGGCGACGGAGCCGGCAACTTTGCCGCCTCAGTAAATTACCCGCTCAGTGGATCACCGGGATTGATCGCCACGGGAGATTTCGATGGCGACGGCAATCTGGATCTATTCTGCATGGTGTCGCTGCCGCCCAGCGGTCACACTGGGCAGATCCTGTTCGGCAATGGGGATGGGACGTTCAAGCCGGCAGTCGACGTACCAAACCTCACGACCACCGCCTTCACCCGCGTGGCAATTGGCGATTTCGACGGCAATGGGACAGCGGATATTGCTGTGCAAACGGGGACCGGAAACGTACTCATTTTATTGGGCAACGGCGATGGCACGTTCGTCAACGGCTCCACCGTGCTTACCGGCGGCGGTTCTCTCGATGCGGCCCTTGCCATCGGAGACTTTCGCGGAATTGGCAGAGCCGATCTGGCAACTGGCGGCTCCCCCGCCAACATGTTTCTGAACAACGGGGGTGGAACCGCCACCTTTACCAAGGTGATCGCTCCCAGCATGGCCGATCCGGCCAACAACACCGCGCTTTCGACCTACATTGCCGATCTGCATGGCAGCGGGCACGAGGACGTGATCACCGGATCCGGAACTTATGACGTTCACGTGATCCCCAGTAACGGCGATGGAACCTTCCAGGTACCTGTCCTTTACGGCCCGGGCTTGGTCGCCGCAGGCTCGTTTGCTGCGGGGGACTTCAACGGCGACGGGAGCCTGGATTTCATCAGCAACGGAGCTACGCCCGCTGGGGGACCCGTGAATGCTGCAACTGTTTTTTACAACAATGGGAACGGGACATTCAAATCATCGGTCCCGATTTATGGCGGATGTTCCGGCACATCGGCGGTCCGCGTAGGCGATTTCAACGGAGATGGCATCGCGGATTTCGTTACCGCGGATCAGTTCAGCGGCGTGTGCCTCTGGTTGGGCTCGGCGAATCCGGGTGTAGCGCCGACCACCGCCACTTCCGTCGATGTGACTATTCCTTACCAGAGTCCCGGCGTCCCGTTCCAGATGTCCGCCACCGTTAGCAGCCCCAGTGGAACCGTCAACTCGGGGACTGTCAACATCGTAATTCCATACTTCACCGGCATAGCCACTGAAATTGAGGCCTCCGCTCCGGTATCTGTCGGCGTGGCTACCGTGCTATTTCCGGGTGAGAGTTTTGGCCCTGCGGTCGGAGTCTATAACGCTTACGTTACCTTCCTTGGAACGGGCGCTCTGGCGGCTTCCGGCGCGCAACCAGTCCACCTGATCGTGACGGGAATCCCGACTACCACGACTGCCAGTCCGGCCTCGGTTAACTTCAGCGTTTCCGGTCAAACCGTAACGTTGAACGCCACCGTCACCTCGACGGCCACAGTAGACAGCGGCACTGTCACGTTCAATGTAGCGGGGATAGGTTCGGTCTCGAGCGCTGTCACGAACGGCGCAGCTTCCACTACTCTTCTCATTCCCCCAGGCCAGGCGGCCGGAACTTATCCGATCAACGCCAGCTACAACGCTGTCTCTCCGCTCGCCAACAGCAGCGACAATTCTCAAGTCCTCACAATAAGTACCGTCAAGGCCAACACAACTACGACTGCCAGCGCCGCAAGTGCGCTCTTTAGCGCCTCAGCGCAGACCGTCGCCCTGAACGCGATCGTGACAAGTCCTTCCGGTGTGGTAAATAGCGGAACCGTGACGTTCACTGTCACTGGTGTCGGCTCGGCAACCTCGGGAACCGTCGCCACCGGAGCCGCCTCCGCCATCCTGACCATTCCCCCGGGACAAGCCGCCGCGAGTTATACCATTCAAGCGGTCTACAGTGGCACTGCCAACCTGAACACCAGCAGCGACAGCTCCAAGTCGCTGGTGATTTCGGCGCCGGCGGGAACCACTATCGCGGCGGCAGCGGCGGCCGCGACGTTTAACACGTCCAGCCAGACGGTGACCCTGAGCGCGTCGGTTACAAGCACGTCGGGCGCGGTGAGCGGCGGAACCGTTGCGTTCACGGTCACCGGCATCGGCACCGTAACTTCGGGAACCGTCGCCAGTGGAGCCACCTTGGCGACATTGACGATCCCGGCCGGCCAAGCTGTCGCCACCTATGCGATAAATGCGGTCTACTCCGGTAGTGGGACTCTTGCAGGCAGCAGCGATAGCTCTCATTCGTTGACGATTTCCAAGGCCAACACGGTCACTACGGCCAGCGCCGCGAGCGCGAGCTTCAGCCCTTCGTCTCAGACCATTACCCTGAACGCAACCGTGACCAGTCCTTCCGGTGTGCTAAATAGCGGAACCGTGACGTTTACTGTCACTGGTGTCGGCTCGGCAACCTCGGGAACCGTCGCCACCGGAGCGGCCTCCGCCGTCCTGACTATTCCCGCGGGACAAGCCGTCGCGAGTTATACGATTCAAACGGTCTACAGCGGCACTGCCAACCTGAACACCAGCACCGACAGCTCCAAGTCGCTGGTGATCTCAAGCCCGACGATTCCCACCACCATCAGCACTGCGGCGGTGTCAACCAAGTTCAGCCCGTCCGCGCAGACCATTACATTGCAGGCGACGGTGGCAAGCACGGCGGGTAGGGTGAATGCCGGCTCCGTGACCTTCACCATCAGCGGGGTAGGCGCAGCGACGGGTAATGTAACCCGAGGCCATGTCATGGCGACATTAACAATTCCCGGGGGCACTACAGTGGGGACTTATCCGTTTACCGCGGTCTACAATCCAGCCGCGGGATTTTCCACCAGTTCCGGATCGAATTCGCTCACGGTCGTCAAGGCGACTCCGGTAATCTCATGGGTCACGCCGGCCTCGGTTGTGGCCGGTACGATGCTAGGCTCAGCACAGCTCAATGCCACCGCCTCCACGCTAGGCGTGTTCGTCTACACCCCTCCTGCCGGCACGAAGGTAGTTACGGGTACACAGGCCCTTTCGGTCTCCTTCACCCCGAGCGATGCCGTCGACTATAACACCGCGTCCGCTTCTGTCAAGATCGTCGGAACCCCGCCACAGTCGCAATTCTACCTTCAGGGCCAGTTCGGCAACGCAGCGCCACCGCTGACTGGTCCTTTAGCCGGAGGCTCCTTCTCTGGAACCTGGTCGGTTGATAGCGGGTCGCTGCCCTTGAAGGGTCTGGTTCTGCTGAGAAATTGGGACATCACTCTATGGGACGCCAAGAAGAACGCCCTCTCTCACTTAACGAATGGCCCTAGCCAGTGTTGTGCCTTTCTCCTTTCGGCCGGGAATATGGCCGTATTGTCAATTGCGGACGCCGGTGGCGCTGGCTTCCTGCAGGTGGAGTTCCCGCTCCCGTTCAGCGGCGCCGGAAATGTAATCCCGTGGCAGCCTTCATTCGTCTTGGGTTCACAGGGAGGCGTCACCGCGTTTTATGACTTTGGGAACAACAGCCCTGTCATCTCCGGTTCCAGTTCGGCGATTCCGTGACGAAAGCGGGCGTGGAGCATCCGTGCACCAGCCGATGGGGAAATCCGCGGCGAGACCAGCTTGCTCGTCTCGCTCCTAGGGTGCGCGGGCCTTCAGCCTGGCCTGGGCCTCGTCAAGAGCTTTTCGGGTCCGCTCGACGCTTTTTGCCCAATTGGGGCCGAGTTGCTCGTAGATCTTCCCGGCCCTTGTGAATGTGGCCACCGCCTCGCGGTCCTTGTCCTGCCCGCGGAGCGCCTTGGCGAGTTCGAACAGCGACTGGGCCCTTCTGGCGTCAACTTCCTGGAAATGTGCGTTGTCTACAATGGCGATCTCTTCACGCGCATAGGGTTCGGCTTCGGCGAAGTGGCCCGCGGCGTTTAGAACGTGAGAGACGCCGGTTAGTGAACTCCAGAGAGTCGTTGAAAGGTGCGGCAAGCCGACGCGCGCCACCGGAATCGCTTCCAAGACTTGCGCAACGGCTTCCTTGGTCTCGCCGGTTTCCGCCCTGAATCGCGCCCATAGGATGCTGGCTTCCGCAGTCCGCGCATGATTCGGTCCCAGATTCCTGAGCCGCGCCTCGTAGTACTGCCGGGCGAACTCTTTGGCCGCCGGGAAATCGCCACTTCGAGATTTTAGAATTACCAGTTCATAGTAGGTCTGGGCGGTTCCAACGCCCGTGAAATTCTCGCGGCGAAAGATTTCGATGGATTCCCGGAAGGCGTTTTCGGCTTCCGCGGTCCTACCCAGGTTGAGCAACATCGCGCCCTGCTCGGTCTTCGCCAGCGCTAACTCGGGTCTGGGGATCGACGTGTTGCGCTGCGCCAGTTGGATGGCTTCCGAAAACAGCTTACCCGCCTCGTCCAAATCCCGATTCAAGGTTGCGCTGAGAATGGCCGCAAGGTTTCTCTTGGCTCGAAATACGACCACCGGGGATGCATCCTTCCCAAGACCATTCAGCAGCGTCAGGGCCGTACGGTAATACTTGACCGCTTCGTCCGGCAGGCCGGCATCGCCGGCGTCCGCCGCTAGCCACGTAAGCGCGTTAGCCTCTTCCATCTGGTTGCCAAGAGCATGGAACGTCGTCCGCGCCTTTTCCAACTGTACGCGCGCCAGATCGTGCCGCTGGACCGCCGAATAGCTGGTGCCGAGGCTGGTTCGGAGGGTCGCCTCGACCAGCGGGTCATCCTTCCAGGCCGTTTCGAGCTGAGGGGCGGCGGAATCGAGCATCTGAGCTACCGTGAACTTCTGCGGATCAAAGTTATACCGCCCCGCGGACGCCAGCATGTCACTGAGGAACTGGCTTACTTTTCCGGCTTTCCGCGCCTCCGCGCGTGCGATCCGGGCCTGGTTCACCGAAACAACGGTTGCAGCCACCAGAACCGCGGCGACGAACGCCATGCTCAATATGGGCAGCCACCGTCTGCGGACGAACTTGGATGCACGGTAGATCGCGGTTTGGGGGCGCGCCTGTACGGGCAATCCGTTCACGGACCGCTCGATGTCATCCGCGAGTTGACGCACGGAGCCGTAACGCCGCGACGGATCACTCTCCAGGGCCTTCAGCGCAATCGCGGACAAGTCGCCATTGAGAAGCCGTCGCAGACGATTGCTCGGCAGTCCACGTCTTTCGGAAGCCTCAGCGGTTACCGCTGTCGATGGGAAAACCGGCGTGACGTCGTGCACGGCGCGCTCCAACTCACCGATGACCGAATCAGGATTGCCGAAGGGCCACGCGCCGGTCAACAACTCGTAGAGAATAACGCCCAGCGAAAAGATGTCGCTCGCCTGCGTCGTGCGTTTACCCTGCAGCTGTTCAGGGCTGGCATAACGGGCTGTAACCATCCGCGCATGGGGCGCGGTGAGTTCCCGATTTTCGTAGATCAACGAAGCAGTTCCAAAGTCGAGTAATTTGACGACGCCTTCCGGCGTGACCAGGACATTCGAAGGTTTTAGATCGCGATGCAGGATCAAGTTACGATGCGCATAGTCCACCGCTTCGCACACGCCGAGAAACAACCTCAGGCGGCCTTGTATATCGAGTTTACGCTCATCGCAATGCCGGTCGAGCGTCTGTCCCTCGACGTACTCCATCACCAGATAGGGCTCGCCCGACGACGACATTCCGCCATCCAAAAGGCGCGTGATGTTGGGATGGGTGAGTGAGGCGAGTAGTTGGCGCTCCATCTGGAATCTTCCGAGAAACTCGGCGCCGGCCAGATGCGGAGCCATAATCTTGAGAGCCACAGTCTGTTCGAATTGCCCATCGGCGCGTCTGGCTAAATAGACTGCGCCCATTCCTCCCCGACCCAACAGGCGCACTGGCTGGTATGGACCAAAGCGCGCCGGCGGCAGTTCACACGGATCGGAAAGGGACTGTTGAACATCGGGCCGGGGGGCTGCGGCGCTGAGTTGTTGATGCTGGCCCAGGCTTTCGAGTAATGAGGCAACTTCGCTCCAGACGTCAGGCTCACCTCCGGCTTGCGCAGCCAACCATGAGTCACGCTCAGCCGGAGATTGTTTCAAGGCAGCGTGAAAGAGATCTTCGATTCGACGCCAATTGAGCGCAGACGTCCTTGGCGGGATTTCGCTCATTCGGTTGTTAACGTGGCCCGCGAAGTTCGCGGCAGAGCCACGCCCTGCCTAGAGTCAAATCCCGATCGATGGTGGCTTTGGATACTCCCAGGAGTCCGGCCGCCTCATCCGCTGTGCAGCCTAAGTAGATCCGCAGTTCCAGGACCCTGGCTTTACGCTCGTCCAACCGCTCGAGCTTCTGCATTGCCAGGTCGAGATCGGACACGTCGCTGTCGCGGGCCCCTAGCCAGGGAATATCGGCGGTCAGCGGAATGTGCAAGTCCAACCTCCGTTTCTCGCGGAGCCTGGATTTTGCATGATCGCTCAGGATCCAACGCATTACCCGGGCGCAAAAACTGTAGAAGTGCCCTCGATCGTTCCATGCGGCGTGATCCCCACTGGCCAGGCGAAGATACAGCTCGTTTACTAATGCGGTGGGTTGCATCGTGTGGCCTGGACGCTCCCTTTTCATGCACGCGCCTGCCATCGCTCGCAGCTTGCTGTAAGTTAATTGCAGCACTTCCTCTGAAATGCCTCGGTCTCCGACGCTCCATTGCCGCAGCAGTTGCGTGACGTCGCCGCCCTCGCGCATCGACCCCGCCTCAATGCTGTTAGGCACGCAAGTATTATACTCGGAAATCTGAAATAATTAATCTCGCTATCACTGAACAAGGCAGGGGCTTGTACTGGTACTCACCGTATCCGCTGTCGACGTAATCAATTACAGGGCGATAATGAAACGTTAACAGGTCTTTCCAGCGAGTCGCGTTGGGACCACTCCTTCCAGCGCTGTGCAGCAATGTGATATGCTTCCGCCTTCTGGAGCGAAAATGAAACGATGTCACGTAGTGGCTTTTAGCGTCATGGCGCTGGCCTGGACTCTGGCGGCGCAAACGCAGCAGAATTTCAAGGCCCGGCTCTCTCCCGTGCCGATCGATGCGCAGTTGGCGCCGGTGATCACGGGTCATGGGTCGGTGTCGGCGGTGCTGGCTGGGACCAAGCTCAGCGTGAGCGGTGCGTTTGAGGGCATGCACTCGGCGGCCACGGCTGCGGATCTGCATCAGAGCAAGATGACCGGAGTCCCAGGTGCCGTGATCCACGAGCTGACAGTGTCCAAAGGCATGGCCGGCAATGTTTCCGGTTCAGTGGAGTTGACGGCGGCCGAGGTGGAGGCCCTGCGCAAAGGTTTGCTCTACATCGTGGTTCACAGCGAAGGCGCGCCGGACGGCAATCTCTGGGGCTGGTTGTTGAAGTAGGAGGCTACGGCATATGAAGACTGGCGTAATTTTCGCGCTGCTCGGCTTAGGGATTTTATTCGCGCAACAACGTCCGGCGGGACCCTACACGACGGATCAGGCCGCGGCAGGACGTGCGGCTTACCAGACCAACTGCGCTTCGTGTCACGCGGCGGATCTCAGCGGCCGCGAAGGGCCGCAACTGGCCGGGTCGAACTTCATGGCGCAATGGGGCGACCGGACCATTACCGACCTGATCAAGTTTATGCAATCCACCATGCCTCCGGGCGGAGCGGCGCTTTCCGGCGAGAATTACGTCGATCTGGCGGCGTTCATCCTGGATGCTAATAGCGCGCGGGCCGGCTCCCAGGCGCTCGACGCCAACTCCACCGCATCGATTCGCAGCGTGGCATCCGGGCAGCGCGCGGCCTACTTACAGGCCGGGGGCGCTCCCGTGGCGCAGGAGGTTCAAGGCAATTCAGCTGGAGCAGGCCGAGGCGGCCGAGGAGGCCGGGGCGGGCGGGGAGGAAATCAAGCGCCGCGCGGAATCACGGTAGCGGGCGAAGTGAAAAACTTTGTGCCGGTCACCGACGCGATGCTGCGCAATCCCGATCCGGCCGATTGGCTCATGATCCGGCGCGATTACAAGGCCAACTACTACTCGCCGCTGAATCAGATTACCACGCAGAATGTGAACGACCTGCGGCTGGTGTGGAGCTGGGCCATGCAGGAAGGCCCTGGCGGAACGGGCAATCAGCCGGCGCCCATCGTTCATGGCGGCGTGCTGTACGTCAATAACACCGGCAACGTGCTGCAGGCGCTGGACGCCAAGACGGGCGAGCTGATTTGGGAGAATCGCTACGGAACCAACCCCGGCGCGGCTGCGATGCGCGGCATCACAATCTACGACGACAAGATTTTCGTCGCCACTAGCAACGCGCACCTGATGGCGTTCGACGCGCGTACCGGCAAGACGGTTTGGGACACCACCATCGGCGACCGGTCCAAAGGCGAGTACCAGACCACCAGCGGACCGATTGCAGTGAAGGGCAAGCTGATCCAAGGCCTGGGTGCGTGCGCGACTTATCGCGAAGAGAAGTGCTTTATCAGCGCTTACGACGCCCAGACCGGCAAAGAAGCATGGCGCTTCAGGACTGTCGCTCTGGAAGGTGAACCCGGCGGCGACACTTGGGGAACGCTTCCCAATCTGTTTCGCGCGGGCACCGAGACCTGGATCACCGGCAGCTATGATCCTGACCTGAACATCACCTACTGGGGCACCGCGCAGGCCAAGCCCTGGATGCGCGTGAGCCGAGGGTCGGGCAACGGCGCGACACTGTACGCCAACTCGACCGTGGCGCTCAACGCCGACACCGGAAAACTGGTGTGGTATTACGATCACGCACCGGGCGAAACGCTGGATCTGGATGAAGTGTTCGAGCGCGTGCTGGTGGACGACCAAGGACAGAGCCTGGTTTTCAGCGCGGGCAAAACCGGAATCTTGTGGAAGCTGGATCGCAAGACCGGAAAATACCTGGGCCACAAGGAGATGGTTTTCCAGAACGTGTACGACTCCATCGATCCCAAGACCGGCCAGCCGCACTACCGTAACGACATCGTGGAACAGCGCATCGGCGATTGGGTGCCGGGCTGTCCGTCGACTGAAGGCGGCAAGAATTGGCCGGCCATGACGTATTATCAGCCCGGCAATCGGTTGATCATACCGCTGAGCCAGAGTTGCCTGGACCTGAGTGCGCAGACCATTGACAAGGTGGAAGGCGGCGGATCGGGCGGCGGCGCGCTGCGCCGTTTCTGGGAGATGCCGGGGACGAACGGCAACGTCGGCAAGCTGGCGGCCTACGACGTTCGTACGATGCGCGAGATCTGGAAGTACGAGCAGCGCGCTCCGTTCCTAACTGGCGCGCTCTCGACCGCGGGCGGCGTGGTGTTCGTAGGCGATTTGAACCGCATGTTCCGCGCTTTCGATGCCAACACCGGCCGCATCCTTTGGGAGATTCGGCTGGGCGCGGCGGTGCAGGGTTTCCCGCTGACGTTTACGGTTGGCGGCAAGCAGTTCGTCGCGGTGACCACCAGCAACGGCGGCGGGAGCCCTCGCCAGGTGCCTGGACTGGTCGCCTCCGATGTGCACAGCCCGCCGAACGGAAACGCGCTGTACGTGTTTGCGCTTCCGGACAGAAGATAGAAAGTTGATGCTGGGGCCCGCGTGTGAGAAGATGTGGGTCAATACAAGATCATTTGGAGGATCCATGTGGACTCGATTCAGTAACGTAGTTGCCGGTTGCGCGCTCGCGATTGGCTTGACGTGCGCCGCCAACGCCCAAAGCGGAGACATTGTGGTCGCTAACCCGACCTACGTCTCCATTCCTATGGAAATCACGGTCAACCGTCCGGCCGCCGAAGTTTGGAAGCGCGTCGGAAAGTTTTGCGACATCGGGGAGTGGTTCCAGATTCCCTGCACCATTACCTCCGGCAAGGATGGCGAATTTGGCTCCGTGCGTTCGGTGGCAGGCGAAGTCCTGGTTGGAAAGACCGAGCTTTCCTATACCTACACGCAGACCGTCAAAGCGGGCAGACCTTACAACCTGTATCACGGCACGCTCGAGGCTCGGCCGGTGACGGCAACCACGTCGAAGCTGGTTTACACCCTGATGTTTGACAACTCGATGCTTGCCGACGATGCAGCCCGGCAAAAGGACATCCAGCAGAAGACTGGGCAGTTCACGCGCGCGCTGGAGAACATGAAGATCCTGGCCGAAGGTGGTACGCTGCCGCCTCGGCCTGCGCGCGGCGGCCGCTAACTCGGACTCGGCGAAGCTGCTGCCAATTCGACCTCGAAATCGCGTTCGGCGTGCTTGCGGCGCAACTTGATGCGCACGTGGTCTCCCGGCTTTTTGTCCCACAGCGCCAGGCGCACATCGGCAACGGCTTTGACCGCCTGGCCGTCGACCGCGAGTAACATATCTCCTTTTTTGAGGCCAGCTTTTTCGCCGGCGCCGCCCGGACTTAAGAACTTGATCCGGCATTCACCGTTTTTGTCCTCCAGGTTGACGCCTAAAGCCCCCGCTGGCGGCAGCTCGCGTTTCTCGCTGAGCAGAAGATAGTCCGCCATGTGCGGCTCGATTGCTTCGCCACTGCTGAGCACGATGGCATAGGTCGCGTGTGTGCGGCGTTCCAGGCGCTTTGGAATTCCGGAGCCGAACGCCACATGGCCGGAACCGGTGAGAATTACCATCCGGCGGTCTGGATTCGCGTCGAGATACGCAGCGGCGCTTTCGGCCATGCCTTCGTCCCACACCAACTGCGCTTCTACAAAATGCTCGAAGTCGCCTGGCTTACTGGGGCCGTGTGCCTGGAACGCGGTGCGGAGGCGAGCCCGGTAGGCTGCATCGGCGGGCTCTCTGTCATGGGGCAGGTACGCACGCTGTTTTTCCGAGAGGCCGGCGACGCCTACTTTAGCAACCGCTTCCGGCAATTCGTTGGGCACGTTAAGCGCGCGGACCGGAATATGCTGCTCGCGGGCGTAGCGGAAAATCGGCGCGTACAAGCGGTAATCGTAGCCCCAGTTTTTGAAGTAGTCAGTGGCGCGCAGAAATTCCTGTTCGCTGGTTCGTCCGGCGATGTAATCGTCCACCTGCTGCTGAAACGGCTGCTGGAAGTATTCGACGCCTATGGCCAGGTTGGGGTCGCGCTCGTGCAGGAGCTGGATGATCTCAAGCTGATTCAGATGATGGTCATAGCGATTGTGCGTCTCGCCGGCGAAGACGACGCGCTTGGATGCGAGCTGCGCCGCCAGTTTATCGATGGCAAGCGGGCTGTCCAAATCGATCGCATCGAAGGGTCCCCGATCCTGAGCGATCGCCGACAGAGCGACACATGCCAAGGCTGGCACGCACATTTTTGATAAACTTCGTCCGACGTACTGCACTCACAAAGGAGTATGACATGCGCGCGTTCTTAACGTTGGCATTCTGCGGAGTTGCATTGGCTGCCGACCTGACCGTTGGGTCAGCAACGGCGCGGCCCGGCCAGAAATCCACTGGGGTACTGGCGGTGCCGGCTGGCGTGGATGCGGCCAGCAGCTTGGCCGTAATCCTCATAAACGGGGCTAAACCGGGCCCCACGCTCGCGCTGGTCTCGGGGTCGCACGGAACCGAATATGCTTCCATCGTCGCGATGGAAAAGTTGGCGGACTCGATCGAGCCCTCGCAGCTCAGCGGCGCGGTGATTATCGTTCCTCTGGTGAATCCGGCCTCGTTCGCGCAAAAAGTACCGCATCTCAATCCGGTCGACGGAAAGAACATGAACCGCTACTATCCCGGCAAGGCAGAAGGAACGCAGACCGAGCGCGTCTCATGGGCGATCGCGAAACAGGTGGTCGAAAAGTGCGACTATCTACTCGACTTCCACGGCGGCGATCTGGACGAAAACCTGCGCCGGTACGCGTATTGGGCCGACACTGGAAATGCGCGGCTCGACACTACGACGCGCGGGATGGTTCTGGCATTCGGACTCGATCACATTATCATCCAGCGCTGGCGCCCGAGCGATCCGCCGCCCGCTGCAATCACGCTGACGCGCTATGCCTCGAGCATCGGCAAACCAGCGGTTGCGGCAGAAGCCGGGCACGCAGGCACAGTGCAGGCCGAGGACGTGGACATCCTGGTGCGCGGCTCATTGAACGTGATGCGTCATCTAAAAATGCTGCCGGGTTCGGCGCCGCCAGTGGAGCATCCTCTGTGGTTTGGACCTGCCACCGTTCTTGCGAGCGAAACGGACGGCATCTTTTATCCGCTAGTCGGACCCGAAGCCTACGTGAGCAAAGGCATGACCATCGGCTACGTCACCGACTATTTCGGAAAGCGAATCTGGGATGCCAAGTCGCCGATTTCGGGCGTCATCCTGTACATCTGCGCTCTGCCGTCGATGAAGAAAGGCGACAACGTCGCTGACATTGGCGCAATCGCCGAGGATCCAGCAGAGCGCTCAACTCGTTAGGGATGCGGATAATCCCAAGTCCACGTCGACCCCAGGATATCCGCTTCTTGGGCAGCACCTGTAGCGCCGGTGAAGCCGATGTAAGCTGGGCCCCCGTTCAGGCCCAAGAACGTCCCGAGGGCCGATGGTAACGTACCAGTGACCACCTGAGAACCATCAACGTAGACCGTTATAGTGTTTGATCCGTTGTACGTGATCGTGGCGGTGTGCTGCCTGCCGTCCGCGAAATTGACCAGGGCCGGTCCGCCGCGGTTCGCTGTCGTCCCGTGATTCGCGGAATTAGCCGCTATCCCGTTGCTCTGAACGCCGATATGAGCGTCATAAGTCGGCCTGGGGGCGGGGGCGGGATCGTCCTCGGTCGGGTTTTCCCACGTGTCGAATTCAATAGCGATACTGTTCTGAATACCCACGTACCCAATGTATTCGCCGGGCCCCGTAGTTCCGAGGGTCATGTCTCCGCTAGGTGCGCCCTGGATCACAAATGCAAACCCGTCGCCGATCGAGTTGGGACCGCTTGCAGCGGGCGTAATCTGGAATTGGAATGTAGTGGTGAACGCCGATGAGACCGGAATGGCGGTCGGTAACCAAGCCGAGGTTGTCTCGTTGCCGGTGTTGGTGAGCTGCAGCATGCTTCCGTTCCAGGTCGGTGTGTAATTGAAGCCGTTCAGGGAAAGGGCTGACAGGTTGATGTTGTCGCTGATGGTTGCCGTAGCCGTCGCCGTGGGCGATGTTAGCGTGTAATTCGCGGAGCCCGGCCCCATGATCGAGATGCCGGTCACGTTCACTGTGATCCCCGTGCCCGGGCCTATACTGGCAAAGCTCGCGCTAGTGTAGGCGTCCGTAAATGTGTCGCCCGCAAATGGCATTCCGGTCAGTCGATTATCGGTCAGTGTTACTGTCGCGTTTGTCGTACCATCGAAGTCCTTGTTTACGCCGGTTGCGGTCACGGCCAGCTGTGCGGGGCTTACCATCACCATACCGCCCACGTAGCTGATGCTGTAATTGGTATCTACCGCGCCCGAGCAGGCTGTTTGGTAATTCCCAACATTCCCGCCTGGGTTTCCCGGCATGTAGCTCGTCCCGCAAGAGGGCTGGGAACTTAAAGAAGCGAAGCTTTCGCCGGGCACGAACCCGCTATAGCCGGCACCGATGGCGACGGCAGTACCGTAGGTTATGGAAGCGCTGGAGGCCGTAATAATCAGGGGTGCCGGGGTGATGCTGACGGGAGTGGCCATCACGCCAATCGAGTTCACAGCCGTCCCGGCCGCACCGAAGGTATAGTCCGTTGCTGTGGATCCACCGAGAGTAGCCGTGGCACTTACAGTAGTCGCTCCGACAACCTGACTCGAGTTGAACGTACCGTTTGAGGCGGTGCAGGTCACATTATTGTCCACTGTGTTGTTCAGCGGGCAACTCATGTTGCCATTCGGCTCTGTTAGGGTGCCGTCATAAGGCTTGCTCTGCGCGGTAAAGGTAGCTGTTACTGGCTTCGTTGTGATGCTGGAAGCTAGCGACACGCTAATCGACGGAACGCTCATGGTGGTCCCGCCGGCACCGAGAGTGTAGTTGCTCGCGCCGGTGCCGCTAAACGTGGCCGTCGCGGTCACCTTGTTGGCCGTCGCAACCTGGCTGGTATTGAAATTGCCGTTCGGGGCTGTGCAGGTCAAAACGTCCGGCGAAAGGACGGTCGCCACCGAACACGTCATGGGGTTGTTCTCTGTGGTGGTACCGTCATAGACCTTGGGTGGAGCCGAGGTAAGCGTAGCTGTCAACACAAGCGTTGTGATGTTGGCGCTAGCCGTCACAGGCATAGTGGAGTTTACCGTGGTCCCGGCCGCACCGAACGTGTAGTTGATGGCCGCCGTGCCGCCCAGGGTAGCCGTAGCGCTTACAGTGTTCGCGGCGGTAACCTGGGTCGAGTTGAATGTGCCGGCCGAGGGCGTGCAGGTCACGTTGTCCAATGCCACCACAGTGGCCAGCGAGCAAGTCATGCTGGCATTCGGTTCGGTATTGGTTGTGTCATAGACCTTATTCTGCGCCGTCAGCGTAGGCGTCACGTTGCGTGTAATAATCACGCCGTTTTGACTGTTAGCAAACGTCACCAGGTAGTTATTTCCGCCGTTGCCGTCGTTCACAACACCGGCCGGCATCATCGTCAACGCCATACCCACGTACGGAGGAGAGAGTGACGGAGGAGCGGGTAAATACGCTTCGCTAAAGTTCGGTGTGTCCGGTGGGTAGCCGGTCCCCAGCGCCAGCGCCGGGCCAGTACCGGTCCAGGTGGCGACAGGGCCCGCCGTACAGGTGGGAATCGGACATGTATTCGTACCGTCGTAGACCTTGCTGCTGGGTGCCGCGGTTACGGTGATCGAGCGCTGGACGATAGTCAAGGTGCCAGGTGCGTGCACGCCCGCAGCGTCCGTATAGGTGCTGGGGGGGTTGGTGGGGGTGTTAGTAGTGTTGGGGTTCCCGACATAAATGACCCCCTCCGTTGCGGAAACCGAGAGAGAAAGCATGGAGCACGTGAGGGTCGGGGTGGTGTACGTCCCCACATTCCTTCCCGCGGTGCACTGCGCCGTCGCCGAACCGAAATTCGCGCTGGGATCTTCGAAGACCTGCACTGGTAACGAATGAGTGCTGTTGCCGTCGTAGGTGATGGTGTCATTGCTGGGGATGGGGACTACAAACACGACCTTCACTTCGGCGCTGACTGAGGTTGAGGGCAGGCTTTCTGTGGTGCAATGTCCACTCGGGCATAATGTCGTGATCGTCGTGGTGGTGGCCACCGTAGTCACCTCGTAAACGTACGTCGTGTTGGGGCAGGTATTCCCGGCGGGGCACGCCGTGCCGCCATGGGCATAATCGTTTATGGTGTCAGTAAATGTGAGCCCCGTTACGCCAGTGCCGGGCGTGAATGGGGCCGGTGTACACCCCGTTCCGGCACAGCGTAAGACGTTATAAGTAAAGGTAGATCCGGAAAACGGGTTGTTCGGGTTACCTACGGATTCCGGGTTTATCCAGGTCAGCACGATTGAGTTGTCGGTATTAACGTTCGGGTCATTGTTGTTGGTATCCAATCCAAACGTATACGCGACATTGGTTGGCGAAGCTAAGCCGCCAGAAAGAATCACCAATTCTTCGTTCATCTCGCCGGCATCCGAGGCCTTGGCGCCGGAATCGGTCGCAACAGCTCCCCCGTTCGTCGAATAAGTGACGCCGGTATTCGGGAAGGCCCCCATGTCGCTGGCTTTGGCACCGGCATCGCTGGCCTTGGCTCCGGCATCTGAGGCTTTAGCCCCGGAATCGCTTGATTTGGCGCCTACGGATAACCCTCCGAAGTCGGGGGCGCTCCCAATCTGCTGAAGATTGAGAACGAACCAATCCGGCTGGTCAAAGAAAAGTTGGCCCAAGGTACCTTGGTTGTTCAAATCGACGGGAGGAATCAATTTCCCTAGCTGAACGTTGCCGTTGCTCCAGTCCGGAGTTGAAACCGTGCCGCCCTCCAGCTTAATCGGGGTCTCGCCATTGGTAATGGGCGAACCGTCGCAATGGACCGTCGCGGCCTGGCTGGCGGACGTACCCTGCGGGTTCGGACCCGCCAGCGGCCCGGCCAGCGGCCCGTAGTATCTGATTTTGTAATGCTGAAGGCCCCCGAGAGCCATCGGAATATTCGTATCTAGAAGCTTTTCGCTTAGTGGTAACAGCAACCCGTAAGAGTAATCCACCTGTTCGTTTCCGTTAGCATCCGTGAGTCCTCGAATCTGGTACATGTAATTCATCGCGCTGGGATAGTTTGGCATGCAGTTGGGAGTGCTGGCCAACCCTCCGTGGTACAAGCCCAGCGTGTGACCTAATTCGTGGTGAATTGTGTTTGCGACCTCAAACGGAGTTCCCACGAAATTACCCCACAAGCCGAACGTCACCATAAAGCCGCCACCGGGAAGCTGGGCAATACCCGAATAACTCAGCGGTGTCGCATTAAGTGGATTACCGCTAGCATCATAAGGGCCTCCCAATGCATGGGCAAAAAGTGCGTAGCGAAACGCCCAGAACCGATCCTGTGACAGATGCGCTGGAATCTGCAGGACATCATTTCCGTCCCTTATGGAGTCGAAGCCGAATTCAAAGCTCGTGACGGGATATGGTAGGCTGCTGTAGGCGCACGTCGTATTCGCTGGGCACAACAGCGTGTTTTCATTTATACCAATGGCGTTGTCCGTGAGCGGTCTGGCCGCAAAGTTGGGCGCTTGAATAATGAAGCTGCAGAGCGCCGGCGCGTTTCCATTTCCACACGCGGCTTGAGCCCCCTGGTAGTTGTTCCCCAGGTCGAAATGGACGTTGATCTGATGCAGTGCGAACGTGGCGGCGACTTGACTTAACGATGAAAGCGGTGGGATATGATTATGGGCTGGATTCATGGGATTAGCGCCGTCGCTGTACAGCCAGTCCATCTGTATGAATATGTCTTGCTTGTTGGGATTGGCGCCCATGGCCGGCAAGTTCACGCAGGACTTGCCGGCCTTGGCGGCATCCGCACAGGTGCCGAACGCGGCCGGAGAGACGGTCGTGTCCTGGTACAAGCCGGACGTTTCCCAGCTATCCAGTAGACCATCGTGGTCGGCATCCGGGACTTGCATGCTGGCCACCTGGGCGACTGCGGTCAGGCAGGTTTGATTCCCTGCGGTCATCATGGTCGAAAAGGAAGAGGCGTTGGGCGCCAAATTGAAGGTGAAAGTAGGATTGTCCCAGCGGCCTTTTAGAGCTCCCTCGAAGGGGTCGGTAGCCAGCGTTTTGGCGTTTACCGAAAAGGGCGAAACAAAATTTTCTTGCCCGTTCGCGACGATGGGGCTGATTTTAGCCTCGGCGTTCGATGACGCCTGAAAGAAACCGGCCACGTTCTGGGCGAAGGGGACCGATTTCGCATTCATGGTATAGGCGCCGTTGTATATGACAATCGCTCGAAGGGGCGCAGCCAGTGGGAAGCCAGATATTACAATCCTGTAAATCACCACCAGGCTCGCCCCATTCGTGTAGAGAACCTTTCCAACTCCGCTGCTCACCGAATCCGGCAGCATCACAGTTTCGCCGCCCGAAGTGAACTGGTGGATATTGTTGCTGTTTACGGGCAAGAACCTAAGGACGTCCGCGCGATAGACCTGTGCGGCCGTTCCCGCCGGCCCGAGAGCGCCGCCGGCGCCGCAGGAAGGATTCGGAGTATTGGGATTGCCCAATACGTCGCCTTGAATCGAGTGTCCGTTGAAGGACCCCGCTCGTGCGGCGGGAGTGGTGGTGGGCTCCGAGGTGGACCAAAAGAGAAACGCGGCGATCGGTTCGGCGTGTTGGGGTAAAGCCGGCATCACGATCTTGCCGGTGGCCGTGCCGCTCTTTCCGGTGCCTCTCAAACCTACGCCGCCGACAACGTAGTCGCCCGTGACGAACCAGTTGTTAAAGAAAGTCAGCGCATCGCTCGCCCACGCGACCTGCGCCAGCATTGGCAACATGGCAATGGTCAGTAACCGGCTAACGCTCTTTGATGGCACAGTCTTTCCCCTTCTACTCGCTCTTTACGTTCCCAGATGACCCACTCCGGTCACCCTTCGCCCTTGGCTCGAATATAGTTGTGACAGAAGTATCCCCAGCGTTACGAAATCAGTTGGTCGGTTGGATTCTCGATGTTACCACTGAGGCGGCGACTCGCGCACCAACAACTTAAGTTATAGGCGACATCTTTGGATGAACAGAGTGGTTGAAAAGTTCTATCGGTACTACTGGCCAGCCCCGCGCCGGGCGTCGGCCAGCAGCGGATCCTCACCGGCCTTGCCGCGAATGCTGATGTACTTTTTGTAAGAATCGGCGAAACCTGTGGCCTTCATGCCTTCCCGCGCTCGCCCCTGATAGTAATAAGCGGGAGGAAAATATCCGTAGGTGGAGAGATCCACGAACAGCGATACGGCCTCGCCGCGCCGCTGGATGCAACGGTCGAACTCAGAATCCGCCTCCGCGAAGGCGCCAGCGGCCAGATACGCGCGGCCTAAATCGAACCGGCCGATCCAGGTGTCGAGCAGGTTGTTGGCATCCGTGAAAAGCTTGATCGCGCCGCGGCTATCGCCGTTCTTCAGGGCAATCTCACCTTGAATCAATTTGGCGTAGGCTTGAGCCTCGACCTGCAGTTCGTTGCCAAGACCAGTGGCCAACTCTTGCGCCTTCGCTTCTTCTCCGAGCGCCGCATAAACCTGACCCGCAATGAGTCTGGTCTGGAAAGCGGTGTTGTTCTCCAGTGCGAGTTTTGCGGCCTGCAGAGCTGCTGCTTTTTGGTTCCGCAAGACTTGGACGTGCGCCAACATCCAATATTTGGTGGCGGCTGCGTCTTTGTCCGGCTTGGTGCCCCCTAAGTCATCCTTGATGCCGCTTTCGAGAATCTTGACCGCATCCGAGTAGCGGCCCTCGTATGCGGCGACGTCAGCCAACCCGGTGGTCGCATCGGATGGAATAGCTTTTCCAAGGTTCTTGTAGTCTTCTACAGCCTGGGCGATCTGCTCCTGGCCAAGGCTCGCGAACGCATGCAGAAGATAGCCATTCACGTAGCCGAGCTTTACGGTTTGGTCAGCCTCCTTGACCGCTCCTTGGAAGTCTCCACTGAACACCAGATCAAAGGCGAGATTGGCGTGGTAAATCGGCCGTTTAGGCAGGATGCTAACCGCCCGCCTGTCAAACTCAGTTGCCTTCTGCACATTGTGCAATTGAATCAGGCATATGGCAATGTTTGTGTACGCGCCGGTATCCGCGGAGTAGCGCTGCAATAGTGAGCCGTATTCGTCCACGCACTTTTGGTAATCGCTGGTCAGGAAGTAGAGGTAACCGCGCGTGCGATAACGTTCACGCTCGGTCATGTGGCCGCTGCGTTGGATCGCGTCTCGAATGTACTGTTCGGCTTCCTGAAATCGGCCCTGGTTGCGGGCCGCGCTCGCCATGGTTGCGTAGGCCATGCCGAAGTTGGGGTCCAGCTCGACAGCTCGGGAAAGATGCGCCTGCGAGTCGGCGAATTTACCGGACGATAGCAGATCTAGTCCGGTGGCGTATTCATGGACTGCTTCGACGTTGCCCGCCGATAGCGACTCCATCGATAAGCGCTGTTCAGACTCGGAAGTTGAATCGCCCAAACCCTTTCGAATGGCCGAGCCTAGTTTCGTTACCGCAAACAGCACCTGGTCCTTGTCGGGCGCGGACGCCTCCGCGGTTGCGAGAATCTTCCCGGTGACGGCCTGAACTGCGCGGGCGGAAAGCTGATAGGCGGTTCCGCGGCGATCGAGCCCGCCGGAAATTACCACGTTCAATCCCTGGCTGGCGGCGATCTGCTCAGCCTTGGGTTCGTCAAACGTGCCGGATATTGCTTTCAAACCTAGATCGCGGACGCGTGTACGGTCGTACGCGCTGATGAACGAAGCGCCTTCCAAAGCCAGCTTCAGCGTGGACTCCAGTGTGCCGGTGAAGACCTGATCTCCGGTGTGGTTATTGAAATCCGAAATGAGCACCGTCATCGGCAGGACGGGCTTGGCCGGCCGGTGCAGCAGCCGGTAACTTGCATACGCACCAGCCATCAGGATCAGGGCGGCGGCAACGGCAATCGCGATCCATTTGCCCGCTTTCGATTCTTCCATCATCACCATGGGAGGCGTGACGATGACTTTGTGAAGAGTGCCTTCTTGCCAATCTTGCAGGTCTTCGCCCAACAATGCCGAGCTCTGATACCGATCCGCAACATTGACAGCCAGACACTTCAAAACGACGTCGTTCAACGGCTGCGGCACGTTGGGATTGAGTTGGATCGGCGGCGGCGGAGGCCCTTGCGTACGAAGAAGCATGCTGGCAAGCGCAGTGTCAGCCTCGAAAGGAACCACACCAGTCAGCATCTGATAAAAGATGATGCCTACC
This sequence comes from Terriglobia bacterium, assembly GCA_963768095.1. Taxonomy (GTDB): domain Bacteria; phylum Acidobacteriota; class Terriglobia; order Bryobacterales; family Bryobacteraceae; genus Palsa-89. The sequence goes on from CAVYGT010000004.1 coordinate 62,563, forward strand.
GCAAAGATGTCGGAACGTTCGTCGGCCGGCATGCCCTTGGCCTGTTCCGGCGACATGTAGGCGGGCGTGCCCATTAGCGCACCGGCTTGGGTCATTCCGGTGGCTTCCATGGAGCGGGCCAAGCCGAAGTCCATCACGACGACTCGGCCGCTGGACTCGATCATGATGTTTTGCGGCTTCAGGTCGCGGTGAACGACACCCTCGACGTGCGCCGCCTCAAGCGCGGAGCAGACCTGTCGAAGAATTTTGACCGTCTCTTCGGGCGTGAACTTGCGCTCTTCCAGCAGCGAAGCTAGATCTTGTCCTTCGACGAACTCCATGGTGATGAAGCGGAGTCCCTCAAAGACGCCCAGGTCATAAATGCGAATGATGTTGCGATGCGTGATTTTCCGCGCCAGGATCAATTCCTGCTTGAAGCGCGCAAGAATGCTTGCATGGCCGGCCAGTTCCGGGCGGATTACCTTCAGGGCAACGATCCGATCGAGCTCGCGATCCTTGGCCTTGTAGACCGCGCCCATTCCGCCTTCGCCCAACATTTTCAGGATCTCGTAGCGCTCGGCCAGCACGCTGCCGACTTCGAGAGAAGCCGCGGAATTCGGAATTGGCGATTCGGCTTGGGTTGGATTCGCCCAGGCAGTCTTGGCGGCCTGGATCATCGTAACGTCGTCGGCCTCGGAGCCGAACGAGGTACCGCAAGAAGTACAGCGTGAGACTCCCGGCGGGCTACTGTGATGGCAGCGCGGACACACCGCTGCTCCCGCGGGTACTTCCATGCGTTTTAGTCTACCAACATAGCGGCTATGGTTTACACGATGCGAGATACGCCGCGATGTCGATCATATCTGCATCGTTCAGCTTGCCGACCACGGGCTTCATCAGTTCGGTCCAGATGCCTTTCCGCGCCCCCTGCTGCATGTCCGCCATTTGACGGACCAGGTAGCTGGGCGATCGGCCGGCCAGCCCTGGAACCGGACCCAGGCCTTTCAAATCCGCGCCATGGCACGCGCCGCACTGCGTGGTCTTGCCGCCGCCGGAAGTGACCAGCGCCTGGCCCTTCTTGACGCTGCCGGGCGGCGCATACACGATGAAGCCGGAGTGGTCATCGCGCAAGACCTCAGTCCCTTCGGCGTTCTCCGGTGTTTCAATGATCCGCTGGCCAAGCGGCTCTTTCGCGCCGCCTTCGAGCGTCAGAAACATGCCGCCCGCGATGCGCGTTTTTGGAACCGTTGCGGTTTCCACCACCTTCATCCACGGCGTCCACTTCATTGCGGCGAAGTACTGGGCGGCTTGTTTGATCTCGTCATCGGTCATCCCTTTCGCGATGGCGATCATCAGGTTGGTATTGGATTTGCGGGCGTCGGCGCTGCGGCGGTCGCCATTGCGGAAATCGTTCATGGTTTGGACGAAGTAGGAAACGGGCAGATCCGCGACTCCCGCGTTCTCCGGCCGGCCCTTGCCGTTGGGGTAATGACACAAGGCGCAGGCGAACACGTCGGGTCTTTTGCCGTGCGCGACCACGTCTGGCATGGCGGCGTGATCTTCCGGATACCAGTCGGCCGGGCCGAAACGATTTGAGATCTGCGCCCGCGTAAATTCGAACTTACTGCCGGGCAGATGTTTCAAGCTGGTGTCGGGCGCCGCGGCGGCGGGTGGCGGCGGATTGCTCGGCCCGTTGAATCCGTAGGCCCAATAGGGCAAATCGGCCGCGCGAGCGTAACTCGCGGCCAAGCTAAGCGCGATGGAGATGACAAAAGCAGCGATGCTATTCTTCACACAACCCTCCAGTTTGTTCACACAACCCTCCAATCCCCACATAGATTACTACCAACCTCGGGCGCGCGCATCCGTCGAGTATAGCCTTGGACTGCATCGGTGCGAGTCGCTTGGCCAGAGTACAATGGCGTCTTGCAGGTCGATCCGGAAGAAATCAGGCAGCGCTTCGAGCAATTATCCGACGAGGGACTTCTGTCCATCGATCGAAATGAGCTGATCGAGCTGGCGCAGCAGTATTACGACGCGGAAGTGTCGCGGCGCGGCCTCAAGCACGCCCCGGCCGCGCCTGCGGAGGAAAGCGCCGAGGAACAACTGGTTCCGCTCGCTACTTTCGACTCGCTGGAAGAAGCCAATCTGGTGCGCGCTTTGCTGGAGAGCGCCGAGATTCCCGTCAAACTGGACAATGAGCTTTCGTCACAGTGGACCGGAGCCGGCGGCCTGCGTCTCATGGTTCCAGCTTCGTCCCTGGAACAAGCTGAGGAGATACTGCAAGCGCAGATCTCTGAGGACGATCTGATCGCGCAGGCCGAAGCCGCGGAATCCGTAGAACCCGCGGAATCTGTTCCGGAAGAAGACTAAAGTTCGAGCTAGCGCTCGGGTGGCCGTTGCATCGCGCTCAACGGAAGCTTGTTCACTTCGTCGATAATTTTCGCGTAGGCGCGCGTGGTCGCTTCCAGTCCCGTCCACGGCACGACGTCGGGCGTTTCCCGGTCGGTATGGAAGTAGTCGTAGAATTCGCTGGATGCCACGCCGGGCAGGAAGCGCCAGAACTGGCCGAGATCACCTGGCGGAGGCTGCGTATTTGGATCCAGATACAAAGGCGCGCCGAACTCACGGAAGGCCTTGGTTGTGATGGCTTGAAGCTCCGGCCGCGATGGCCCACCCGCGTACCATTGCTGCCCTAGCGCCGTGTTGCTCCAGACGATATCGCGCTGCTCCTGGTAGCGCGGGCGGACGTAGGTTTGAAGCGTGGCGGGATGCTCGCAATTGATCATGAGAGCGGTCTTTTGAAAAAGCTGGTCCTTGTTGCTCGCTAACCAATTGCGGCCCACACCCGAGCCTTCCCCGGTATTGTGATGCCCATCCAATCCGATGAAGACCAGCGTGCGGCGCCGCTGGCTCTGAGGAATTTTCGCGTAGTATTCCGCCAGGCCGAGCATCGAAGCCACGCCACCCGCGTTATCGCCGGCCGCATAGAACCAGCCGTCGCGGTGAGCAACCACGTAGATGGTTTCATCCGTCGCGCCCGGCAGCGTCCCCCAGACCAGCGCGGTCTTCAGATTCGGCACTCTTCTGACATCCAACCGGACTTTGACGTGCGGCGGCTGTCCCGCGGGCGCCGAGGCGATCAAATCTCGCGCCGCAAATCCGTCGTCGCTTCCGACCGTGAATGCCGGCGCCCTGGTGCCCGCCGGATACGCCTGATAGCGCATGTTGCCCGGAAGCATGTCTACTTCAAAGATCGATGCCGCGCCCTTCGAATCGGCTCGCTTGGCGTCACCCTCGAGCTTGAGTCCCAGCATCGTGAAAGTGAAAACGGCCTTGCCGCGAACGTCCTTGCCGGTGAAGTCGGCCTCGCTTCCGAGGCCGGCGTACACCGCTTCCAAATCCAGTCCTTCGGGCGGCGTGCCTGCCGATGCGTAATCCGGCTGGGCTGAATCGAGTTGAATCGTTTTGCCGCCGGAGGTAATGGAGACATCCCACGATTGCGGCATCCACTGCGGAACAAGATCGAAGGATTGGATATGCACTTCCGACAAGCCGATTGCCTTGAATTTCCCAGCCAGCCATTCGGCGGATTCGGCGTCGCTGGATGTGCCGATGATGCGGCCCCAGAACTTCGGGTGCCCCTGATCGCGATACCGCTGCGAGATGGCGGCCTGCTCAACCACGTAGCTATGAAGATGTTTGCCGTCGATGGCGCCGTAGCGCTCTTCGCCCGCTGGGAGTGGCCATTCCAGCAGGACATCGTTGAGATTACCGAGCGCGTGGGTTGTGCTGGCGCTTGGGCGGGTCTGCGCCTGGGCGGGGATGATTGTGATGCAGACAGCGATGCTCAACCCAAGGATTCGTATAGCAAGCATGAGTCTTGGCATATTGTGGTCCCTGAGTAAATCATAGTGCTTAAGCAGCACCCCGGCTCCAACCGGCAACCCCTACGAATGAGCTGCTGGGCAATCTGGCGATAATAGACGAAGACCATAGTCAGCCGGATCTCAAGCCATGTGCGGCATTGCTGGAATATATCGAACAATCAGGCCGGATCCTTGCGACCCGGCTCGCATCGCCGCCATGACCGATACGCTCACGCATCGCGGCCCCGACGACTGCGGGTATCTCGCACTCAGCAGCACTTCAGGCGATTTTCGAATCGGCCCGCGGCCGCTGTCATCGGGAACATGCGACGTACTTCTCGGAAACCGCCGCCTTTCCATCATCGATCTTTCCTCCGACGGCTGCCAGCCGATGGCGAACGAAACGCATGACATCTTCATAACGTTCAACGGAGAAATCTTTAACTATTTGGAATTACGCGGCGAGCTAGCCGCGCGCGGCCACGCATTCCGCTCTCACACCGATACCGAGGTTGTCGTTCATGCATACGAGGAGTGGGGCCCGGACTGCGTCAAACGGTTCAACGGCATGTGGGCGTTTGCGATCTGGGATCAGCGCCGGCGCCACGTGTTCTGTTCCCGCGACCGCTTTGGGATCAAACCGTTCTACTATCGCCTCGGCCAGCACACTTTTGTTTTCGCTTCCGAGATCAAGGGACTCCTGCCGGCGTTCGAAAAACGGCCGGACGCTAATCTCAGGGTCTTGAGCGACTATCTGATTGACGGGTCCCTGTGCAGAACGAACGAGACGTTTTTTGAAGGAATTGAAAGGCTCGAACCCGCGCACAACCTAATCGTGTCCCAGGCCGGGAGCTGGAAGACACGGTACTGGAATTACGGTGAGGCCAGCGGCGCCGCGGACGCGCATTCGCCGGTAGACGCTTTTCGCGAACTGCTGAATGACTCCGTTAAACTGCGGCTGCGGAGCGACGTTCCCGTAGGCGTTGCCTTGAGCGGTGGGATTGACTCTTCGTCTATTCTTGCGTTGGCTGCAAGGGCGATGAGTCCGCACAGCCTGAAAGCCTTCACGGCCGTATTTCCCGGCGAAACATACGACGAAAGCCAGTACGCGGAGCTCGCTACTCGCTCAACTGGGGTGGAGCTCATCCGCATAGACTATCAGCCTGGGGATTTCATTGAAGATCTGAGCGAAGTGACTTGGTCGCTCGACTACCCGGCACTGGAAGGCCAAGTTCTGCCGAGGTGGCACGTGATGCGCGCGGCTGGCGAGCACGTCAAAGTCATCCTGGAGGGTCAAGGCGCGGACGAAATGTTGGCCGGATATGTCGCGCGATACTTTGCGCCATATCTTGTAGACGAATTGCAACACGGGGATGGTTTGGCGCTGAGAAGCCTGCTCCGTTGCTGGTTGGAAGTGCATCGCACTTTTGGATGGCGTGCCTACCGTGGCCTGATGCGGCAGTTGGTCCCGAATTCCGCGCATCTGCGCGCCGTGCGCAGGATGTCTGAGGCCAATCGCGTCTACGCCCGCGAGTTTATAAATGCCGGAGGCAGCGAGTCGGAACACGCTCGATTCGCCGCAGGGTTCCAAGATCGCATGACTAACCTGATGTGTTTTGACCATGCAGTCGGCATTTTGCCCATGCTTCTGAAATTCGGCGACTCGTTGAGCATGGCACACTCCGTCGAATCCAGGCTTCCGTTTCTGGACCATCGCCTGGTAGAGTTTGTGTTCGGGCTGCCGGCGCACCACAAACTCAGAGGGTCCGAATCCAAGCCCATCTTGCGGGAGGGCATGCGAGGCATCGTGCCCGAAAACATCCTGGATCGGAAGGACAAAGTCGGTTTCGTTGCGCCAGTGGCCCGCTGGGTCAGGAACTCCATGGACACTGGAATTCGGCCGTTGCTTATGTCACAGCGATGCAAGGAGCGCGGAATATTTGACGCGCGGAGAGTGGAGAAGATTCTGGATCGACAGGAACAGCTCGGAAAAGGGTTCGAGAAGTTTATCTTTCGCTGGGTATCGCTCGAACTTTGGTTTCGCCTGTTCGTGGATGGCGACGGCTTTACTGGGGTCCACAAACCAGCGGCCTCCCCTTACGTTGTAACAGCGTCAGAGGCGCTGTAGCATTTCATGATTCGACGGCTTATACGAGACCAGGCCTTGCGAAACGGCGATGCACCCGCAATTTTGGCGCCCGGACATGCAACGCTCAGCTACGCAGGTTTGGACCAAGTCGTGGATCGGGCTGGGCATGCCCTTGCGCTTCTGGGACTGGATCGCGCGTCTAGAGTTGCGCTCGTGTGCTCGAATGGTGCAGACATGGCGGCCGCATTTCTTTCGATCGCGGCGCACGCAGCCTGTGCGCCGCTGAACCCCGGCTATAGGGCGTCTGAGTTCGAACTGTATTTGAGCGATCTGCGCCCGCGAGCGCTCGTCGTGGAAGCCGGGCTGGACTGTTCGGCGCGCGGCGTGGCCGCTAGCCTCGGCATTCCGATGTTGGAACTGACCCGGCGAGTTTCCGGCGTAGCTGGCGACATCGAGATCATTGCGCCGGCGCCGGGGCAAGCGTGCACCGTAACAGATTCGGAGCCTGACGATGTCGCGCTGTTACTCTACACTTCTGGAACCACCTCGCGCTCCAAGCTCGTACCGCTGAGCCAGGCGAATCTCGACTCATCCGCGCATCACATTGCCCACGCGCTGTCGCTCGAGCCGGGCGATCGTTGTCTTAACGTAATGCCGTTGTTTCATGTTCACGGCTTGGAAGCCGCACTCCTGGCCTCGATTGCTTCGGGAGCAAGCGTGGTGTGCTGCCCCGGGTTCATTGCTCCTCGCTTTTTTGAATGGGCCGCGGAGTTTCGTGCGACCTGGTACACGGCCGTGCCCACCATTCATCAATCCGTGCTGGCCCGGGCGAAGGCGAATCTCAATGTTATTGGCGCCACCTCGTTTCGCTTCATCCGATCCTGCTCCGCCGCGTTGCCATCGTCTGTGATGGAGGAAATGGAAGCCATCTTCCGTGTTCCCGTCATCGAAGCTTATGGAATGACGGAAGCAGCTCATCAAGTGGCCTCGAATCCGCTGCCGCCGGGTAGGCGAAAAAGCGGTTCTGTGGGCCTGGCCGCTGGTCCCGAGGTAGCCATCATGGACGATAACGGCGCCTTGCTGCCTCCGGAAACAGATGGCGAGGTCGTGATTCGCGGCGCGAACGTTACGCGCGGCTACCACCAGAATCAAAATGCGAACACGGCTTCATTCACCGACGGTTGGTTCCGGACCGGCGACCAGGGTTATCTCGACCGAGAAGGTTATTTGTTCCTCAAGGGTCGGAAAAAGGAGCTGATCAATCGCGGAGGCGAGAAGTTAGCTCCGCGCGAAATCGATGAAGTGCTGCTTCGGCATCCCAAGATCGAGCAGGCGGCCGCATTTGCCGTGCCGCATCCTTCGCTGGGCGAGTCCGTCGCAGCGGCCGTAGTCCCGAGAAAAGGGCAAGTGATCACGGCCAGTGAGGTGCGCCAGTTCTCGGCCCAGTACCTGGCCGATTTCAAAGTTCCGGAGCGGATACACGTGGTCGAGGATATTCCGAAGGGCCCGACCGGGAAAATACAGCGCATCGGGTTGGCGGCCAAATTAGGGATCGGCCCGGCGCCTGATTCGCAAGCCGGGAGACGCGAGTTTGCCGAACCCGTCTCGAAACTGGAAAAGGAAATTGCGAATCTGTTCGCAACCACGCTGGGAGTTTCCCGAATCGGATTGCATGACGATTTCTTCGTACAAGGCGGCGATTCGCTGCTGGCGGCCATTCTGCTGGCGCGTATCGAAGAGTTGACTGGTTCGGCTATACCGCTCTTCGCCTTTGTAGACCAGCCTAGTGTTTTCGGGGTTGCGAATAGCCTCAAGAATCGGCGAGAGCAGAAACCCGCCACCGGAGAGCTGAGCACGGTCATTAGAGCCAGTAAAGGGGAACCAATACTTTTCTGTATTCCAGGCTCGGAGGGTAACATCGCAGGTTTCTTTCACCTCGCGCGTTGTTTAGGGAAAGATCGGCCGGTCACGGCGTTTCGTCTGCCGGCGTGGGAAGCCGGGCGCTCGGTGGCGGATCTTGCCGCTCATTATGTCAGTGAAGTTTTGGCCGCTCAGACCGACGGGCCATATTACTTGACGGGCGTTTGTACGGGCGGCCTGGTCGCCTACGAAATGGCGTCGCAGTTAATCGCGCGTGGCAAATCGATTGCCTCGCTGGCGCTGATTGACTGCTATAACCACGCCTGGGCGGGGAAGCTGCCGTTCGTCACAAAGCTGAGCTACCGCGCGGATCTTCTTCGCAGGAGATTCATATATCAAAAGGAGACGTTGCGCACCAAACGCAACGGCACCAGGGCGGCCTACGTGCGCGAAAAAATCACTACTTTTTCGGAGACCACCCGCCAGCGCTGCGCGGAAATCGCCTATAAGTTGAGAACCGGCCTCGGCCTGAAACCCTCCTTGACATCCAACGCTGGAGTTGCCATGCGCTTGAGCGCCGCGCGATACGTCCCCGGCGTCTTGCGTGTCAAAATGGAGCTATTTCGCGCCGAGGAGCCGCGAGTGGATGGCTATGATTATCCCGACATGGGGTGGTCCGGGCTGGCCCAGATGGGCGTTGCGGTTCACACCATACCAGGAGGGCATCGAAGCATGCTGGCGGGGCCGGGCGCAAGAATCGTTGCGGCCCGGTTCGAAGAGTGCATGAACGCCTCCGCCGTATCGGCGCTAGAGCGATAAGCATATGTGCGGCATAGCTGGAATCGTAAACGCCCGGCTCTCGAGCCAAGAGATCGACGTCGCGCTCGGACGCATGCAGCATGCCATGTTTCATCGCGGTCCGGACGAAAGCGGCGAGCGCGTCTTTGCGGATGCTCGTGCCGGGCTGTGCGCGCGCCGGCTGAGCATCGTGGACCTCGAAAACGGAAAGCAGCCGGCCGCGAACGAAGATCAAACGCTCTACGCCGTGTTGAACGGCGAAATTTACAACTACAAGCCGCTCAGAGAAAAACTGCTGTCGCTGGGGCATCGCTTCCGCAGCAATTCCGATACGGAAGTCATCGTTCATCTTTACGAGCGTTACGGTATCGGCTTCCTGGATCAGCTTGAGGGAATGTTCGCGCTGGCGGTCTACGATACGCGGCAGCGCAAACTCTTGCTCGCCCGGGACGGACCCGGCATGAAGCCTTTGTATTTCGCTCCCACGAATCGCGGGTTCGTGTTTGCATCGGAGGCCAAGGCGCTCTTTGCTTCAGGGCTCATCCATCCGGAGCCAGATCTGGCGGCACTCAACGTATATCTGGCAGCGGGGTTCATTCCCGCGCCCATGAGCGCTTTTTCAGGGATCGAGAAACTTGAGGCCGGCCGGTACCTGATCGTAGACCAAGCGGGCGTGCAGGGCGGTCCGTTCTGGGAGTATCGCTATCGCGCGCCGGATCCGATCCGGAGCGACGCCGAGTACATCGAAGAGCTGGACGGCCTGTTGAGGAACGCGGTTCGCTCGCACCTGGCGGCCGACGTGCCTGTTGGCGCATTCGTAAGCGGAGGCTGGGATTCGTCGCTGACCGCAACATTCGCGGCTGAGCAGGCTGGATCGAACCTGAAAACTTTCTCGATCGTTTTTCCCGATGATCCAAGCGCCGACGAAAGCCGGTTCTCGCGCCGCATTGCCCGGCATCTGGGCACGGATCACTACGAGATCGAGTACCGTAGTTCGCTGTTGCCGGCGCTTCTTCCCAAGATCGCGCGTCATCTGGAAGAGCCCTGCAGCAAGGTGCCCACCGGTGTGCTGTTCGTCCTGGCGTCGCTCGCTTCGCAGCACGTCAAGACGGTCCTGAGCGGCGAGGGCGCCGATGAATTATTCGGAGGCTACGAACGTTTTCGGATCGAATACCCATACCTGTTGCGCCGTTTCGCCGCGCGAGCGCCCCTGGCGCTGCTGGCAGGCCGGTGCTCGCCCGGCCGTTTTCGGCGCGCGCTACGCATCCTCAGCGCCCCGGACGAGCGGACCGCGGATGCCGAGTGGAACCGGACGTTCACTCCCGCCGACAAGCTCCAGGTTCTGCGGCCTGAATATCGATGCTCGGCTCTCGATCTGGAGCCGGCGCTGCTGAGTTCGCCCGCGCTCGAGACTTGTCAAGACATCTTGCAGCGGCGCCTCGGTTTCGAATTCGAAGGCCGCTTGGGGAACGCCATCCTTTTCGAGGCCGACAAAATGAGCATGGCGCATTCCCTCGAGGTGCGCATGCCGTTTCTCGATCGCTCGATCGTCGACTTTGTGTTGCACCTGCCATCCCGGCTGAAGGTGCATCGCGGGCGTGAGAAGGTGATCCTTTCCACGCTGGCGCGGCGTCATCTGCCCTCCGAGATCGCTTCGCGCCGCAAGCAGGGCCTGGCCTATCCGCTTGGAGCGTGGCGGCGCCCTCCGCTCAATACATATGTTCGCGAGTTGCTGCTTGACAGCGATGGGCCAATTGACCGCGCCTATCTTCAACGGCAGTTGCCCATTTGGCGGGAAAAGCAGACTGGCGAAGAGGGCCACATAGGCAGCTTAGTTGCGCTGCAGACCTGGTGGAACGAATTCATCGGCGCAAAGGCCGGAGAGTTATCCGCCGTAGTGGCCGGCAGGTCGGCATGATGCATCGCTTCCTTTTCCGGTTGCGTTCCCATTGGCCGCTCGCGAAAGGCTACCTGATGAGCGCGTGCGCTTTCATCTGGCGGCGATTGATGTTTCGCACCACTTTTATCACCATTACGGGAAGTGTCGGCAAATCCACCGCCACCGCGTGCCTGGGAAACATACTCTCGGCTCATTATCCGACCAATTGGGAGCCCGGTGGCCGGAACAGCCGCTTGGCGCTGGCCGGGATCGTGCTGAAGACCCGGTTTCGCCACCGTTTCACTGTGATCGAGGTCGGCACGCGCACTCCGGGCGCTCTGGCTCGCGCGGCGTGGATGATCGCACCTGATATTACGGTTTTACTCCGAGTGCTGAGCGTGCACACGAACGCGTTTCCGACCATCGAAGCGATGGCGGCCGAAAAGGAACTGTTGCTGAAACGGTTGGGACGGCGCGGTGTGGCCATCTTAAACGCTGACGATCCCCTAGTTCTGGATATGGGCCGCCGCCGGCGGGGCCCGGTCTACACCTTCGGCGTTTCCGAGAGTGCTTTTCTAAGCGCCGATCAGGTCTCCGCCGTTTGGCCTGCTCGACTTAGTTTTCGCGCTCGCTGCGGCCAAGAACTGACTCGGGTGGAAACCAACTTGGTCGGAGCGCACCAGTTGCCATCCGTGCTCGCGGCGCTGACCACCGCGATGCATGCCGGAATCTCGTTGCCGGACGCAGCCGCTGTTCTCAAATCTGTTCAGCCGGTCGCTGGGCGCATGCAACCGATGACCTTGCCGAGTGGCGCCAAGATCATCCGAGATGACTTTAACGCCAGCCTGGTTAGCGTGCAAGCCGGCTTGGATTTCCTGGCCGGCGTCCAAGCTGCTAGGCGAATCGTCGTGGTGGGGGATATTTTGGATTCAGGCTTAAGCGTGCGGCCGCGTGCGCGCGATCTCGGCCGCCGTGTCGCCCAAGCCGCGGATATGGCCGTCTTTCTCGGCAGCGAAGCGGATTGTGCTGCTAAGAGCGCGATCGCGTCTGGCATGGCTCCCGGATCGGCGCGCGCGTTTAAACGTTTACCCGCCGCGTTCGAGTTTCTCAAGGCGGAACTACGGGCCGGCGATGTGGTTCTTACAGAAGGTTGGCAAAGCCGCCACATCGAGCGCGTGATCCTCGCCCAGGTTGGACAAATAGCCTGCTGGATGGAACGCTGTCCGAAGCTTATCCCTTGTGACTATTGTCCAGAGCTGAAGCTGGTGGCCTTTCCGGCTATCTCGAGGGCGAGCGCCGGCGACAGTTAATCACCCGTTAACCGCCGGCATTTGCAGAACTGGAGCCACCCGCCGGGATCGAACCGGCGACCTGCTGATTACGAAAAATAAGCTCCGGCTCCAAACGTTCCATTAGGCCTGATATCAACAACTTGGGGAGGCTGCTTGCGTCACAAAGAGCAACTTCCACGGGTTGCTTCGAAGTTCGTATGGATATACACTAGGTTAGGTATATCTTTTATGCAGGTTTCCAAATGGGGCAACAGTTTGGCTGTACGTCTTCCCGCTGTGGTCGTCGAAGCTCTCGATCTTAAAGAGGGAGACGAAATCGAGATCTCCATCGCAAGTAAACGCGATTTCAAGGTGGCCCGTGACCGGTCCAAAGAGAGGGCACTCGAGCAACTCCGTCAAATGAAGTGGTCCTTTCCTCCTGATTTCAAATTCAATCGCGAAGAAATCAATGAGCGTTAAGCCGTTCTTTGATACTAATGTCATCCTATACGCTTTCCGCCAGGACGATACGCGCGGTCAGGTGGCCGAAAGTCTGCTCGTCGCAGGCGGAACACTATCAGTTCAGGTCCTTAACGAGTTCGTCGCGGTGGCGCGGCGCAAGTTTGACAAGAGCTGGGAGGAAATTCGCCGCGCGATCGATGTCCTTCGCTTCTTTTGTCCAGAGCCCGTGCCTCTTACGGTCGAGACCCACGAGCGGGCCCTACACATTGCCGAGCGATACGGGTATTCAATTTTTGATTCACTCATCATCGCGGCTGCGCTCCATGTTGGCGCCAGCACACTTTACTCGGAGGACATGAGAGATGGCCAAGCGATCGACGGGCTTACAATTCGCAATCCGTTTTCGCGCCAGGCATAACGATCACGCCCACCGATTCGCGAATACCCACTTTAACCTCACGCTTCTGGCTCGGGTCGTAGCGGAGCACAACTGGAGCACACGGTTTTCCCGCGTTGATAGACAATGAATCGGTGAAGGGCGGTTCAAAGGCCGACAGCCACACGCGGGCACTCTCAGAGAAGTGTCGGCGGCTCGACAGACGAGATTTCAGACCAGATAGATGGAGCCACCCGCCGGGATCGAACCGGCGACCTGCTGATTACGAATCGTGCGAAGTGGCATTATCAACGTTGCCCACTGTTGCTCACGATTGATCCAAAGGCCCGTCTGGAGCGGGTCTGGTGCATTCCCTCTCTACTCAAGGTTACTCACGGCAGATCGCTACTTTGATCCAGAGTCCCTGTGAAAGTCCCTGTAGCAATCTTGCAGGTGACCGGCTACCGCGAGCACAGTGGAAAGCCGGGGGCATACCCACCCGTCGAAAAATAGAAAAGTTGCGGGCCGGTTGGGGTTAGCGCCCTTCGCTACAAGCACTAGTTGGTGAATCATACATACGATTCGACGATCATAAGAGGGGTCCCGGTAGGCCATCACTCGGCCATGCATCGCCTCGCCGGGCGGGATCAGCCTCGCGCCAAAGCGATGGTTTGCGAATGCGCGCGACCATGAGTTCGCATCGACTCACGCGTGGCGTACGGCATCGAGTTCTCAAATCCGAAGATCGTGAGCGAACCTACCGCGTGAATAAGAAGCAGGGCAGGCAAGAGATTGGACTGGGCCGGGGGCCAAAGGGTCTCGGCCCTTTTTGCTTTTGTGGCGATACAATGGACGAACGAACCGAATCACGAGCAGGCTGAGAGCGCTGACATGGTCGGAACGGCTGACTTGGTTAGGATTAGTTGTCACATTGGCAGCTACCCTCTTGTCGGTCTGGACGGCGGACAGCGTCCTTCGCAACCAGCCGATTATCATCGAGCGCCCTAGCAAGTTGCCGACTATCATCGCCGCACCCCCTCACAAGCTTGACGAGAGATTCGTTGTATCCTGGCCGACGGCGTTAAAGATGGCCGTTCCTGAAATTGTAGTCGTTCGTATTGCAGCTAATGACTACGAAGACTTATTGGCTGACATCGAGTCCGGCCGTAAAGTAAAGACGGAGCGATTCAAGGGTGAAGCAAGATTGGAAGTCTCTCTCACGCCGGATTCCGGGATCGAGGTTGTAAAGCAGCATAGTGAAACACAGGTCGTCACCAAAGGACAACGGCACCGCGAGTGGAGTTGGAGCGTCTGGCCAAAGACCACTGGGCCTCATGAACTGAGCCTACTCGTACAAGGCGTCAGTGGAAACAATCGTGAAGACTATGACCCGCAGGTCATGCACTACGACGTAGAATTCAACTTCGGGTATTGGCTCTCTAATGGCCTCCAGCAGAACGGGATTAGCTGGATATGGGCTGTGATTCTGTTAGCCATCACAAACACGCTCACGTTTTGGCTCAGCAAGCGATCCAGTAAACGAGGCTTAAGCGAGTAGGGCAACCGCGCCCTCGACGCGGTCCTCGGCCCTGCCCGATCCCTTCGACGACGGCGGGCCTGGTTTACGGATTGGCGTCTTTCCTCAGCTTCGAGACCAAGTCGTCTAGTTCTCGATTACTGCCGCCCCTCATCTTGAGCGTTACGTACGCTAGTGCCTTGATCACCGGGATGGGCCGATTAGCCGGGTCCTTGTAGAACAAATCTAGACCCTCCGCTATTTCCAGGTAGGAACTGCTGTCGCCGCCACTGATTGTTTGTAGCACCCCTAAACTCGCATCGACAACGCAGGCGCAATTTTTCGGCGCATGAGCCACAACTTCTGAGGCTCCTTCACCTGCCGCAATCATGTATGTGGCCTTCGCCTCTACTGAAAGATTATTCCAATACCTTCCATTGACGTTTATCCCAGTTTGCAGTCCATTGAAGCCTTGTGCTTCCAATGATGAAACTGCCAAAAAAGCGACGGCGAGTGTGGTCCGCATGTGGGCCTCCGTTAAACAGTATCGCCCAAGAAGTGAAGGCGAGAGCGGTGGTGCGATAAATCTGTGTCCCTGACTGCGCTGGACTCATCCCAAGAATGATTTATAGAAGTTTCGACTCTTTTCCGTATGAGCCTCCGTAGTTGGACGACAGCAAGCCGCATACGGCAGCGATGAACCGCAGGGGCACTCCATGATCGGAGTCCATGCATGCCATTTGGTTGACAGTCTCATCAGGAGCGGGACAGCTAGCGGAAGGACCAAAAACACAAATTGCAGGACCCATTTCATCGTGTAGATCGGCGACGTGCTCATCAGCCAATCCAGGCGTCCGGCCATGTAAAGAACAAAGGTTGCCGTAAGGTACAGCAGGTAAAGAGCTACGAAACCGTAAACATAAGTAGCTTGCCTTACGTTCACCTTGCCCTCGCACAGGACAAGGTACGGGGTACGCCATGTCTGATGGAAGAAACCATATTCGGTCGATGGTAGACCCTCTTTCACGCGCAGGCTTCTACGTGGATACACGGGAATGAAGACTGTCACAAATTCAGTCGTGACGAACGATCCATCGACGGCAAAGTCTCTCTTGCCGATGAGCTGTGACCCTATCCCGATGATTGATTCCGGCATTTTTGGTAGGGCAGGCGCTTCCGATTTTACCCGATTCCGATCATTAAGAACGTGACGATACGGCGGCGGTACCGAAGCAACTTTTCAGCCTGTCGATTGAGCTAGGGTCAATTCACCGGGCGATTCTGGAATTGTCTGACCGAGCGTATAGCGTCGAAAAGTCCGTTGACGAAGGCTTCATTACCGATGGTCCACATAGCGGTCAAGAAGCCAATTGTGCTAAGGGCTGCCCCGGTCAACTCGAATCGGGAGTCGGGGAACGCGCAATCGTAGAACATTGGAACTGCCCCACCAGTGAAGACGAGCCGACAACCCTTAAACGTACAGGTTTCGTACTCTTCTCCATCAACCACAACCCTTTCATCCGCAAACTCTTTGAACTGTATCAGCGCCATAGAAGCAATTCTTCCACGCTCCAAGAGTAATCGGTGATCCCGAGTCATCGCAAAGCTGCATCCCTGACAGCTAACTCGATGCCATGCGTTACCAACTACGGATAGCTTTGCTTCCCGCCGTGCGGGAAACCTCCAGAGTGATGATACCTGTGGCCGCCTACCTAAATCATTGAAATCAAAAGTAGTCCGATGGCTCGTCAAAATGACTTGATACTTTTGCAATCGGATCGCGTCGCGTTTTCAACAACATAGCGCGATCAGCAAACCGCTCATTTGCCGTGCGAATGATCATTGCCAGTTCTGGTCGGCACTGCGACTCGGCCTCCACGTAGATCGCTTGGAAAGTTTCACAATTCCGGGGAATTCTGGCACACTTGTAGCACAATGATGCAACTAGGCCCACTCCGAGGCCGCCCATGTTCGGTCTGCAAACATGCCCAGGCGCGGGAAATCGCAACCGCGTTGCTGGCTGGCGGTACCTGCCGCGACATTGCCAAACGGTACCGGATAGCCGTCTCGACACTCGCGCGCCACAACCGGCTGCACCTGAACGTGCGGATTGCTCGCGCCGAGGCCGCCGCTGTCGGTCAGCCCGCGCGAATGCCGTGCGAGCCAGGGAGTATCGAGGCGGAAGCAGTGGCCGCGCCACGCGTGAGAGCACTCGAAGCTTATGAAGCGACCGTGGATGTCATGTGGGCGATGCGCGATTTGCATGAGCGAACTTTGGCTTTGCTGGAACGGGCAGAAGGCTTCTGCGACTTGACCACAGCGCTGCGAGCAGTTAGAGAGGCACGCGGGAACCTGGAACTCCTAGGCCGCCTGGACGGTTCGCTTGGCGGCCCTCCGGTGCCGAATCGGCCCACTCAGCATCACGGGATTCAGTACGAAGGACAAGCAAATCTAGTATAGGCGGCAAGAGACGATCCGCACTCGTACGAAAAGCATCTAGCCTGCTAGAAGGCTTCACTCGCCGACCTGAAGTACCAGCGGAGCTGAGTCATTCACGGGTAGCTCGCATTAATTGTTCAAGACGGCGGAGAACACTTCGAACTTCCAGCGTGCCTCGGAAGCTGTAGATACTCGTGATGCCAGCCGCGAAGAATGTGCGCTCGCTCGCAATTGCAGTGGGTGTGGACAAATGAACCAGCGCACCACTGATGCGGGGGTCAGAGAGATGCATGAAGCTGTCTTGGTGCTTCGCCCAAAAGTCGTCCATTTCGGTGCCAAGAGCGTTTCCTAGGTCGGGCCGGGAATTCACCTCGAATATCTTGTCACCTTGATTCAGAACTTTGGAAACAGATATAGCGACAATCCCAATTGCCTTCTCTTTGTCAGCGACGTTCTTGAAATCGCGCCGGAGTTGGCTCCCAGCCTTCAGAATGTTTCCTCCAATTCCATTGGTGCTGAAGGGCCGCTTGCACTGAAACAACAGACGGCATCCGAGAAATTCGGTTGCAACGTCCGGCTCGCCAAGGCGAGGCTCAAGCCCTGCCCGCGCTAACTTAGCAGCGATGTTTAGTTCGAACATGAAGTTGCGTCCCGCGTTGCTGCTGTCCCAAGCAGACTCAGCAGAGGCGTCTGCCGGTCCTTCCACCGCACGCTTCAGCACTGGTAGGATCTCCTGTGGCCTCATGTTGTGAAGGAACTGGAACACCTCCAGGAACTCGAACGCCTCTACCCAGGACCAAAAGATCTCTCTAGCCTTCGCGGGTCCAAGGCTCGATCTTAGTTGATCTATCTGATCCTTGGTCTGAGCCTCAGCGAGTAGTTGAACATTGTCGTGATGCTGCCTGATGCGGTTTGTGTTCGTAATACCTAGCTCAGAAAGCCATTGCATCGCAGGACCAAGCTCATGGATTAGTTCGGTATAGGTGATCACACTTCACAACTTACACCACACAAGTTCGCCCTATTGAAGTTCGCTTCCCACAAGAAGCTGCCGTCCCCCCGGTGCGGGTGGCCTGCGTTTCCATCGCCGTGGCTCCCTCGGTGGCTCCCCTATGATGGCACGCCTAATTCTCGTGGACGACTTCCAGCGCCAAACCATCTGAACAGCCCGACAGATCGACCCATGCCAACGGATATCATGCTTGGCATCCATGCGTGCCAAAAGGATTCCCGGTCATCTACCCCAACGAAGAGGATTGCAGGCGAGCTGATCGGAGCTGTCCACTCGAACGGGATTAGGGCGTATGGTCGCTGTTTAAGCGGTCCATTGTTGGTTCGTATCATCTGAGTGCGAAGCATTTGGATAGCTACCTTGACGACGAGGTTGAGTGGAGATTCAACTAGCGAGAGAATCCGTACCTGTTTAGAGACACGCTCATTCGCATGCTGAATTCGCCACAAATCGAATTCAAGGAACTCATTAAGAAACCTGCCTAGCGAGGCAAACTGGGCGCTATCCATAGTCCCGGCGCGCTAACGTCGCGCCGCATTACATGTTTTCTTCCAGTAGCCACTTCAGTAAATTCGACGGCGGCGACAGCTTTCTTGTTTATTATTTCCTGAAGGCTAACATCCTTAAACATGCAACGATACCACCCGATAACGATCGCGCCGCTTGGAATGGGTTGAGAAGTCTTAATTGGAAACCAATCAGCGGCAAGTAGCCGCGCTGTTGGCTTGCCAGTTACATCATTCACCGGAATATCATCAGTGGAGTTCAAGGGTGCCACGCCGTGCGCCATTGTGCCGTCATTAAACTCAATATCCATGTGCCAATCTACAGTGCCCGTAGGAGGACCACTTGGATTTGTTATGTGACCGCCAACCACAACTACGGTTTGACCTTTTTCGGTTCCGGTGCTGAAATTTACTAGGAGGCCGCGCAAAGTTGAAACCCTAATCGGCGAAAAGGTATTACCTGGCTCTGCATTCTCTACCCCCCACCACTCTGCTTTAAGCGGGCTAAGCTCAGCATCCGCTGTGACCCGAATCGACAGCATGCGATCAGCCTTTAGTTCTCCAGTGAAGCTTATTTCCACTGTGGTCAGATCAACGATGGTTTGAAGGTTCTCCAATTTCAGGAGTAACATCGGCATCGGAAATATTCTGATTGAACTGCACTCTGATCTTACGGGAGCATGAATGACATTGTCAGCGCTCACGTTCATACGCAACGTGTATCTGTTCCGCGCGGTGTGATCAAAGGTTTGATCAACTTCACATCGAAAGTTAGGCCGCGTTCATTCCAGCGCGCGCGCCTTACCTTGGTTTCTACGTGATCGGACGCGCCACTGCTAGAACCAGAGCCAATCCTGGTATTGGTGCGGTTGGCGTCGGCGTAGCCTGAACGCTCCCGTTTGCACCTTTGCCGCTACTCTGGCTGTCTGCTTCGGGCGAGGATTCGCTGGCTTTCTTTCTGGCATAGGTATTTACTCCTTTCACCGTCTCAACGATCACAAGACCGACAACTCCGAACAAGATAAATGTGAACAGCATTCGTTGCCACCAAGGATCAGAAGAAGTAATTGCGGCATTGGCTACTTTGGCGAGAATCCACACTGCCACAATCACAAAGCAGCCATTCGCAAGTTGGTAAACTAATCAAATTCCAAGACTATACCGCCAACAGCAAGCAATGTTGCGACTGACCAACCCAATATGTCCCAACGCAGGAGGACACGCCAATGAAAATGGGCGCTCCATAAACCAACGCGTGCTGTTGAGTTCTCCGCCTCTCCAGACATTGCCAAAAGCGTAGCAACAGAACCTTGGGTGTGCACCGCGTCGTTCGTGAGGGGAAGATGTAGGGGCGAGCGTTGCTCGCCTCAGAGCACTGCACTACCTGTGTGAGATGATACGTAAACGGAATCCGAAGGCGAGGAGGGCGATTGCTCGATACGCGCCAGAGAACGTCTAGGTGCCCAAACATCCCTGCTGGATTGCTCCGCTCACCGAAACCAGCGCTGAATCTCTTCTCGATTCCTTTCGCTAATCTGCGTCTTTATGAAGTCATTCAGCATTTGTGGGTCGGGTTCACTGCGGTCCGCTACAACTTCGAAATTGTAAGTGTCCCAGTTCTCGACATCTCCAAGAGGATAAGACCTAAGCCGAAGCGTTCACACTTCATCTCGAATTCGATCAAATAACGGACTGTTTTCGTATTCTGCGGAATCAGGAAATGCAAGGTAGCTGCGGTGAGCAAAAGCCGAATGGGCGGAAGCCTCAAAGACGCCGTCTAAAGCGGTTTCAAGTTCGGCTTGATCTCAAAAGTTATAACTTCGAAGAGCTTGTGTGGCACATAGGGGAACGTCTGCATAGCGATCAACGTTACGTCCGGCCGCGTCCACCGCCCGCCTGTACTCCGTCGCCTTGAGCCGCTGTGATCTCACAGATCCAAGGCCTCAAGTCATTGTCGGGCACATAGCCGTTCTGAATGGCTCGTTGAAATGGCTCGTAGAGAGCTGACTCGGGAGCTCAGGGCGGGGCAAGGGCCGGACCTCCTGAAACGAGAGGTGGAACCGGCTCGGGAGCAGGTACCCGGCGTACAATCCCTCCGCGCCCGCGTCCCTTTCGAGTTTGGCGTCGTCGATGAGAGAGTTGCGCAGGTCCCAGTAGTCCTCTTGACTAAACTCGTCACCAGGGATCGCAGCTCTTAGAGCGTCTCGGAGTGCTGCGTTGGTAATACTCTGACCGTCTGGAGGCGTCAGCTCGTAGAGCCTCTGCTTGTATTCGTCGCGGCGCAAGGGATCCATAGTCTACACGGATACCACTTTCCCACGTAACGTATGTAACGCCTCTCCTGGCGTCCAGCCTGCCCTTGCCGTTATCTGATGTGGCATGTGATAATGTGATCAGATATGGCATCCGATAAAGCAGCCACCAAGAGTTCTCAACCCGGAAGAGTCAGCGTTGACCTCGGTGACACCAGGGCCAAGGTCGAAGATGTCTGCCGCCGCCGGAGCATCCCCTCTCAGACTTCATCCGCGACGCCGTAAACCTTCACCTGGAGGCCGAGCTGAAGCGAGAACCGCAATGGAAAGAGCGTGCCCTACTGTATGTGCTCCAGGCCGTTGACAACCTGTTGCGGCGAACGCCAGCCACTGTCCTCCCTGGCGACAAGACGAGTGCCCTCCTGCGCCCGCTGCATGTGGCGTTGGACGATCTAGCCCACCGCGTCTACGGTAGCCGCATCGGGGGCGTGGGCCACAGGGGGCAGTTTAGAAAAGACCTCCCGCTTTCCTGACCCCAACCTGTTCCCCTGGGAGTGGCCCACGTTTTTGGATGTTTGCCATTTGAGGCCATGTGGGGCGAGGACGAAATTATGTATCTGCCGATCACCGGACCCAACAAAGGCACACTCTCCGTGCGAACGCCCGAAAGCTCTCTACAGTCCCCGGCCAAGCCGTTGGCACACTCAGGCAAGAAATCAAAGGCAAAGCGTGCAAGGAAAGCAATGAAATGACCGATGCCACGTTTCCATGTCCCACGTGTGGCGCACCTCTGGAGGTCCGCCAGACAAAGAAGAGCAAGCCGTACCTGATTTGCGACACGTGCGGCATGCAGATGTTCGTGCGGAACGGCGTCGGTATCCACCGGTTCGAGGTCCTGCTGGCCGAGTTCGACGGAAGTGACATCTGGAAGCGTCTAGCCGTGCTGGAGGAGCGTTACAGGAAGCAGTGCCCCCGGTGCGGCTACGAGTTTTGGGTCGAGGACAGGCTGATGCAGACCAGCATCCTGGACGGATCGTTGCAGGGCTACCGGTGCCCTAAGGCGGGCTGCAAAGGAACCGTGAAAATGGAGGGAACCAAGAAATGACGGTCAGGGGAGCCGTAATCATCTTGGGCGCAGTGTCCTTGATTTGCATCATACGCATGGCCTGGTCGCAAAGGACACAGTCGTGAACCAACCATTTGTTGAACGGAGAAAGGTTGCGATTGCTCCGGCCTTGATGACCGAAGACGAAGTGGCCAAACGCTTGAATGTCAGCGTGGCGTCCCTTCGGCGCTGGAGGTTGTTAGGGAAGGGGCCAGTCTTTATCAAAGTCGGCTCTCTCGTTCGCTACCGTGCCGAGGATCTCGATTCTTGGCTTGCGACGCTGCCCCAAGGTGGAAGCACCAGCCGAGCGAGAGTTGGTCAGCCGCATCCAGGACCGACGCAGGCTGGGCGGGCGTCCGAAGGGCGGCGGGAAGAAGAAGAAGAACGAAGAAAGGCGGCAAGTGATGGCGGTCTACAAACCAAAACGCAAGGGCGAAACATCGAAGTATCTACGTCTGCGAGTTCGTCTACCAGGGCAAGCGGTTCCAGGAATCCACTGGCGCCACCAGCAAGACGGTGGCGAAGGAATACGAGAAGCGGCGCAAGGCGGAGATGGAGCGCGCGGCGGCGGGCTTGCCCACAGAGCAGAAAGCCGCGCGCATCCGCACGGTGAACGATGTGGTTGACGCCGTACCTAGCTGGTTACAAGCTCAGCCATCGACCGAAAAGCATTCTCTTCGCCGAAGGCCGTCTGGCGCACGTCAAGAAGGCACTCGGCAATGTGGTGCTGTCTGATCTCACGGATGAACGCATCCGCGAGTACATTCGCCAGCGGCAAAGCGAGAAGGTTTCGGGCCGCACGATCAACATGGAGGTGGGCGAACTGAGCCGCGCGATCGGGCAGCCATGGTCTCTGTTGTGGCCGAAGGTGCGGAGAGCTAGAAGAGCGCAAGGACGTAGGCCGGGCGCTTTCTGCCGAGGAGCAGAAGGCCCTACTGGATGGCCTGAAGGACCGCCGAACGCCCCACCTTCCGACTTACATTCCACTGCTGTTGCTCACTGGCATGAGAGCGGGTGAGGCGCTATCCCTCACGTGGGCGCAAGTCGATCTCATGGGCAGGACGATCACGGTGGGCCGCGCGAAGAGTTCAAACGGCACCGGGCGCATCATTCCGATCAACGATGACTTGGCATCCATCCTTGCGGCACACCGCGCGTGGTTTCTGAAGGAGTTCGGGGAGCCTCGAGCCGGATCATCACCTGTTTCCGTGGGGAAAGCCCGTTCCCTCCGATCCGACGCGTCACGCTACGGACATTACGTGGGGCTGGGACGAACTAAGGAAGGACACAGGCGTCCTTGTCGGCTTCACGACCTCCGGCATACCTTCGCTACCCGGCTGGCTGAGAATGGCGTTTCCGAGTCCACCATGCTCGCGCTGATGGGCCACATGAGCCGGGCAATGCTGGAACGGTACTCGCACATTCGGATGACTGCCAAGCGGGACGCGGTGGCGGGCGTCGTCTCTAAGCCGGCAAAAGGGCGAGAATTCGGAGGTAGTCCCTGTGAAAGTCCCTGTACCTGAGCCGGTCGCCGTGATTCAGTGACCGATTTCTGCCGCTAACTGTCTGAAAGAACT
>CAVYGT010000005.1:0-383351 GCA_963768095.1 Terriglobia bacterium
TCACAGCGTCTCAGGCTGGCCGTTGAAGCGATGCCCATTCCAGGGTTCGGTGGTGATATACTCGGGATCGTACAGGTTGGTTTCCGCTTCTTTGCGAAATTGCGGATGAACACGCGCAGGTAATGAACCTGATCGCCATAGTCCGGGCCCCGGACGGCTTGGAGCAGCTGGCGGGGTCATACCACTTCATCGGCGTGCTGGGTGAGATAACGGATGAGATCCAGTTCCTCGGGCGTCAGGTGGCTGGTGGTGGAACCGTTGAAGACCGTGCGGGCGGCGAAATCGATTACCAGGCGACCCACCTGGAGGCGGGCCTGCGCGGATTGGGGCGACGCCGGAATGCGCCGGAGCGCGCGCGAATCCGAGCTGGCGGTCGGGCATGCTGAAAGGCTTGGTGATGAAATCGTCGGCGCCCACGTACAAGAGCCTCGATCTTGTCCTCTTCGGAATTCCGGACGGTCAGCTGATAATGTCCACGCCGGCATCGGCACGGATGGCGCGGCATGCGGCCAGACCGCCCAGGCCGGGCATATTCATGTCGAGCAAAACCAGGTCCGGACGATTTCGCAGGCCTTCTGAGTGTTTGTTCGCCATTTTTCGCGTCGTCCACTTCATAGCCTCCGACGATGAAGGCGGTGCGCGGGGTGCGGCGGATTTGCGGGTCATCGTCGACTACAGGATCCGGCCGGCGCTGAACGGAGTAGTCCTGTTCCGAGTTCCGCGCCGGCACGACTGCTTCGCGCGCGCTCTTCACGATGTGCGGGGATCGGCAGGAAAGCTCCTGAATCTGTTCTTCCTGTTTCCGCCGGAGAGCTTCCTGCGGAATCGATTATTGCCCGATGCCAGCGCGCTGGCACCGGCTAGAATGAGACTCGCCGCGCTGTGTGGTTCACGCCGCCCGAGGCGATAAACGGGATGTGGCAGAGGCGCTTCACGGAGCGTATGCCGGCGGCTCCGCCGACTAGCGAGCACGGAAATATTTTGACGAAGTCTCGCCCGCTTTCCAGGCGGCGATAAACTCGGTCGGACTGAGAACGCCCGGGAAAACCACCGCGTTATCTTCCAAAGCAACTTCCACGACTTCCGGTACCAGGCCGAGGCTGGTCGAAAATTTCGCCCCAGCGTCCAGGCGGCGGAGCACCGTTTCCGCATCCAGAACCGTACCGCCTCCCACGATCATCTGCGGAAGGCTCTTCGCGATGTGCGAAAACGCTTGCGTCGCGTCGGGCACGGTCATCGTCAACTCAACGATCGGGATTCTAGCGTTGTAGAGCGTCTCGGCGGCGTCGCGCGCGTATTCCGGATTGCAAACGCGCACGCCCGGATAATGCCTACCTCCTCGATCCGCGCGCAAATGTGTTCTCGGTTGATGGTCTGGATGGGAGAGTTCGGGTTCCGGATGCCGATGCAGCACGTGCGTGGCAATGTCGGGCCAGAACTCGCGAAGACATTGGTAAGGGCGTCGCGCCCCACGGCGTATCCGTCTTTGACCGCGAGTGCTCCGATCGTCCGGTCTGACTCGGATATTAGGTCGCCGCAATGCCTTGTGCGATGCCGCGGCCTAAGAGTTCGGAAGCGTTGGACTGTTGTGTCCGTGATAGTCCAGCATGATGAGGACGCGAGACGCGGCATAAACGGCGCACTTCAAATTGTTCCCTCGCCCTTGGCATGAAAGCGCTCATCCTCATGAAAGATGGTGGGCAAGGCAAAGATAACCGGATGATTGCCGTCGTTCTTATCGACCAGGCCGCGCCAGTAATATCAGCCGGAACCCGTTATGCTGTGCCCTAACTCGGGTGCGCGTCCGTGCCTCCGCGAGCAAAGTGATCCCTACAAAGATGAAGGAAGAGTAATCGAAGCTGTTCTGGTCGCGATCTGGAACGCTTCCTTGGCGGTGGGGGGCGGCGGATCGCACCCGCGCTGACCGCGCGGTCGTTGGGCATGCGCCGAGAAATCGCTTGGGCTGTTGTTTGGATGCGGGAACCTCGGATTGCCCGGGCGCTTGGGCCTGCGCGCTCGATGAGCCAGAAGAATCGGACTGATTCGCGGCGACGTTGCCGGCTGGTTTTGCGGGTCGCCCGCAGCAGGCTCAGCGGATTCGGAGCGCGCCGGCGAGGCTGCGGACGAATCGTCCGGTTGCGGCAATGCGTAAGCTATTGGCAAAATGAGTGCGAAGTAGATAAAAAAACGCAAGACCCTCCAAAGCTGTCTTCAATAAGGATAGCCTGATCTTGGCGATCCTCGATGGATGACACATCCTGGAAGGACTCATTGCCGCGCGGGTTGTCAGGTAGAGCAACGCGAGGAGGCTGTGTTATTTACGGTGCGTAGCGGCGTTGCCTACGCTGAGCGCGGAGTAACTCAATGGTAGAGTCACAGCCTTCCAAGCTGTTGGTTGCGGGTTCGATTCCCGTCTCCCGCTCCAATCCGGCCAGCCCGCGCGGTTCTGGCTGACCGAGGGAGTCTCCCAGCCGCGTCACCCATCAGAACGGCGGCCGCATCATCCACTTTCCCGATTCGTTATAGAACACGGCCATCGGGATATTCATGTACATCCCGGCGGCGATGTTCGTGGATGCGACCTTGACTGTAAAGGTGCAGCTGAAGCCTTGCGGAGTCGGTTTGTCGCATGCGCCCCTCTTGAAAAAGGTGATCGACACCGGCTGGGTCACGGTGTAGCCCGGGGGATGATTCATTTCGTCCAACATGGCCGCTTTCATTTGTGCTTCGGAGGGCTCGGAACCTCCCCCACAGCCGGCCAGCCCAAAGGCCAATACAGTACAGCAGGCCAAAAAATCAAAACGCAAACGCATGTTAATTTCCTCTTTTCTTGATTTCGCCCAGCGGTGTCTGGATGGTTCCGTCGCTGTTGAGGTCGTAGGTGTCGTAGGGGGTGAAGGAACCGGCTTTATACAGGACGATCTTGCCGCCGCCGGTGAAGCACTCGTATTCGATGTCGCCCCCGAGCGCCTCGTTCACGGTGGCCTGGCCGGACCTGAAAACCACACGCATGCCGCCCATCCCGTTGGACATCTCATAACGCCCTCGAATTTTCCGACGCAGTTGCGAGCCCGGCTTTCGGAATCTGACCGGCCGGGCGCGTGGCTGGTGGAGGAGGCGGCGGCGTGTTCGAAATACGAATGTTTTCCGGCGTGGTGGTGATGGTATCGTCAACTCCGAAGGCCGTACTTGTCACGACACCCGGCAGCTTGACCGTATACATGTTTCCTTGCTGCCCCACGATCTCGCCCTCGGTCCACTTGCCGTTGAAGAGCGCTTGCACGCGGTCATGTGTGTCGTATTGTCCAACGGCGTGGTCTGCTGCGGTGAGTTTGCCGATTCTCCGTACCTCCACCGGCCAGGGCTTCGGAACATCGATGCCACCGGGCAGGCGAACCACGTACACATTTCCCCGGATCTGGACCACCGTGCCTTCCTGCCAGCCGTGCGAAAGGATGCGTACCCGATCGCCCACTTTGAAACCGCCGGGACCGGTTCCCCCGGCGCCACCTCGCCGCGCACCTCCGCCGGAATCTCCAGGTGGCAGCGTGGAACCAGGGTCATCACCTGCGCATAGGTCGACTTACCGCGCTGAAAAGGACGCCCGGCGTTGAAAGATTGCACGTCGCACGTGTCGTTGGGCTGGTTCCCGTGCACGACAGCACCTTGAAGCTGAGTGGAACCTGGCATTGATAAACCGTGTTCATTTGCAGGGCCTGGGCCGACAAGCAGGCCGCAGCCAGACAGAGAGCCACGGTGATCGGAAGGATTCTCGATAGTGGGATAGGGATGTGAAAGCGCACTCGCTTCGGATGGTTAGCCATGTGGTCCTGGGAGTGAATGAGGGATGGGAGCGAAAACTTGCAAAAAAGGTGAGCGGATCTCGGCAACTTCTATGCGCCGGAGAAATTGTGGCGCACAACCGTGCTTGCTACGATGAGACTGGATTGTTCTCGCGAGGCGAGTGCGACGGATGGGCGAACTCGCCGCTAGGCTGGCGTAGCTCAGTTGGTAGAGCATCTGATTTGTAATCAGAGGGTCGGGGGTTCAAATCCCTCCGCCAGCTCCATAACTTATGTTGTCCGGCCCGGAGACATAGGTAACAGATTGTTCCTAGGACATCCTGGTGAGACGGTTCTCGCGAGAATTTGCACCTGTTCGTCTCACATCTTATCGTGAGACGGCTCTTGCGAGAATTTGTAAAGCGTGGAACACTCCTGCTGTTGGCAAGTCTAATCTTTGCAGGAATATCGCAATGCGGACCCTTGACGGCGATTTTACGCCAACCCGCATCCGGCCTTCTGCCCAGCTTTGAAGAACTGCGCTCGCCTTCCGGTTCAGCTCAGTACATCTGGCGAACTTCGGACGTTGCCGTGACCCTCTCGGCCGGTGGAATGGTGACGCTGAAGGGCCGCGATGGCGTTATCCGAATCACCTTCCCTGGCGCAACTCCTGCTTCGAAGCCGTCGGGCGAATCCGCATTGCAGTGGAAGAGCCGGTTCTACCTGGGAGAAGCAGCAAATTGGCGAGAAAGCCCGCATTTCGAACGCGTCCGTTATTCCGAAATCTATCCGGGCATTGATCTTGTCTTCGTCACAAATTCAGGCCGGCTCGAGTACAACTTTGAAGTCGCTCCGCATGCCGATCCCCGCGCCATCCGCATCCGCTTCGAAGGCGCGGCGATTTCGCTGGATCGAGAGGGCGATCTGGAAATTCAATCGCCCGGCTTCGCTATGGTCCAGCAGCGCCCGCACGCAACCCAGAACCAGGGAAATGGCGAGCGCGCGGTAGCGTGCCGCTACGTTCTTGCGGGCCGCCGCGAAGCCAGGTTGCGCACCGGCGTTTATGATCGCAACGCGGCGCTCACCATCGATCCCACGTTGAGTTTCAGCACCTACCTGGGAGGATCGGGATTCGACGCGATCTACGGAATAGCGACTGATGCATCCGGCAACCTGTACGTCGCGGGCGAGACTAGTTCCGGGAGCCTTTGGAGCAATATTCCGCCCCCACGGTCGACTCGCGACGCCTTTGTCGCGAAAATGAATAGCACCGCGACGCAGGTCTTGTATACCGTGTACCTGGGAGGCAGCGGGGATGATTCGGCAAGAGCACTTGCGGTAGACGCCTCGGGCAACGTATACGTCACGGGGGTGACTGCTTCCGCTGACTTTCCGGTCACCAGCGGAGCGTTCTCAACCTCCCTATCCGGGCAGCAGAGCGTCTTCGTTGCCAAGCTCGACTCACTGGGCCGGCTGCAGTATCGACCTACCTGGGGGGTGCAAAACCGGATTTCGGGGTTGCCATCGCGGTTGACTCTTCCGGAGCTGCCTACATTTCCGGCCAGACCGAATCGCCTACGTTTCCGGTTACTAGCGGTGTTTTCCAGAACACCTATCACGGCGGCATTTCTGACTGCTTCGTCTCAAAATTGAATGCCTCCGGAAGCGCGCTGGTCTATTCTACGTTTCTCGGCGGATAGGACTGGATGCCTGCGCTAGCATAGCGGTCGATTCGGCGGGCAACGCATTCGTCACCGGTACGACTTACTCGACTGATTTTCCAACGCAACTCGCCTTTCAAAGCCTGCTGGGAACCGCCAATGCTTTCGTCTCCAAGATCAATGCGTCGGGCTCCGCGCTCGTGTTTTCGACATTCGTCGGTGGGACGAACATGGATCAAGCTAACGCGATTGCCGTGGACCCGACGGGCAGCGCCTACATTGCAGGTTCGACCGCTTCGATCGATTTTCCAGTGACGGCGGGCGTTTTTCAAACTACCTTGAAAGGCACCTATAACGCGTTCGTCGCCAAGCTGGCTGCCAACGGGACTAGCCTGACCTACTCCACGCTCATAGGCGGCTCTCAGTCAGATACCGCGACTTCATTAGTCTTGGATCAGGCCGGGAGAGCGATCGTCGGCGGGTTCACATCCTCACCCGATTTTCCCGTCGCGAACGCCTTGCAATCGGGCTTTCAGGGGGCTAACGATGCCTTTGCGAGCGTGCTGGATCCGCAGGGAGCGAGTCTTGCTTTCTCCAGTTATTTCGGTGGCGCGGGAGACGATCGCGGCTATGGCGTGGCGCTGGCGCCGGCGGACAATTTTTATCTCGCCGGGTATACAGCGTCTGGCAATTTTCCGACTGTGGCCGCCATGCAGCCCGGGCTGAACGTTGCGCCTGATGCCTTCCTGCTCGAAGTTTCTGGCATCAATCCCGCCGTTCCGGCCCTCAGCGTCAGCAAGACGCATTCGGGCAACTTTACTCAAGGGCAGCAGAATGCGGCTTACACCGTGACTGTCTCGAACGCCCTAGGCGCGGGCCCGACCAGCGGTACCGTGACTGTGACCGAGACACTACCGTCGGGCTTATCGCTGGTTTCCATGTCGGGCTCGGGCTGGTCTTGCTCGTCGGCCGCATGCTCAAGGGGCGACGCACTATCTGGCGGGTCGAGTTATCCGGCCATCACGGTAACGGTCAACGTAAGCGCCAGCGCGGCCTCGCCGCAGGTAAATCAGGTGGCAGTGTCGGGGGGCGGTGCGCAAACTGCGGCCACGACGGATTCGACGACAATTGCCGTGAGTGGAGGCACGGGCGGGTTTTCGAACCTTGCTGTGAGCAAAGCGGCCGTGCAAAGCAGCACCTACAGTGCTAGCACCATTGCATCCAAAGCGGTGGATGGCAACACGGACGGTAACTTTTGGGACGGTTCGGTGAGCCACACCAACCAGGATGCGAATGCCTGGTGGCAGGTGGATCTGGGTGCTTCGGCTACGGTGAGTTCGATTGTGGTCTGGAACCGGACCGACTGTTGCGGGGACCGTCTCAGCGACTACTGGGTTTTTGTCTCGAATACACCTTTCGGACCGACCGACACACCGACCACTCTGCAGAACCGCGCCGGTACGTGGAGCAGCCATCAGACGGTGCAGCCCAATCCGAGCGCCAGCATCACTGTACCGAGTGCACAAGGTCGCTACGTGCGGGTGCAACTGAGCGGCACGAATTATCTAAGCATGGCGGAAGTTCAAGTCTTTGGAACCGTGGCAGGTCCGGCGCCGCAAGATGTGGCGGTGAATAAAGCGGCCGCGCAAAGCAGCACCTATAGTGCGAGCACCATTGCCTCCAAAGCGGTGGATGGCAACACGGACGGTAACTTTTGGGACGGTTCGGTGAGCCACACCAACCAGGATGCGAATGCCTGGTGGCAAGTGGATCTGGGTGCTTCTGCCACCGTGGGTACGATCCTGATCTGGAACCGGACGGACTGTTGCGGGGATCGTCTCAGCGACTACTGGGTTTTTGTCTCGAATACACCTTTCGGACCGACCGACACACCGACCACTCTGCAGAACCGCGCCGGGACCTGGAGCAGCCATCAAACGGTGCAGCCCAACCCGAGCGCCAGCATCACTGTACCGAGTGCACAAGGTCGCTACGTGCGGGTGCAACTGAGCGGCACGAATTATCTAAGCATGGCGGAAGTTCAAGTCTTTGGAACCGTGGCAGGTCCGGCGCCGCAAGATGTGGCGGTGAATAAAGCGGCCGCGCAAAGCAGCACCTATAGTGCGAGCACCATTGCCTCCAAAGCGGTGGATGGCAACACGGACGGTAACTTTTGGGACGGTTCGGTGAGCCACACCAACCAGGATGCGAATGCCTGGTGGCAAGTGGATCTGGGTGCTTCTGCCACCGTGGGTACGATCGTGATCTGGAACCGGACGGACTGTTGCGGGGATCGTCTCAGCGACTACTGGGTTTTTGTCTCGAATACACCTTTCGGACCGACCGACACACCGACCACTCTGCAGAACCGCGCCGGTACGTGGAGCAGCCATCAGACGGTGCAGCCCAATCCGAGCGCCAGCATCACTGTACCGAGTGCACAAGGGCGCTACGTGCGGGTCCAACTGAGCGGCACAAACTATCTGAGCATGGCAGAGGTCCAGGTTTTTGGCCCGTGAAGTTCGGCCCAGGCTCACCTCGATTTGAAGAACACTGTATGTCCTAAGGTAGCGACGTGAGTCGAATCTCTCAGGCGAATTATATGCTCGAAGCCAGATCATCTCAGGACAGTCACCAAGAGTCGAGTGGCGTATGATGGGAGGAAATTCACGGTTTCGAGGGTCTTTGTGCTTACTCGCAGGCTACCATCGACGCGGCCGACGCCAGCTTTGCTCTGGGCTTTATTGGGCTCGGCGACATTACTGTACGCACAGCCCAGCGTTCTGACCTGGCACAACGATAACGCCCGCACCGGACAGAACCTGCAAGAGACGCAACTCACACCGGCCACGGTGAACATGTCCAACTTCGGGAAACTGTTTAGCCTCTCCGTGGATGGACTGGTGGACGCAGAGCCACTGTATGTTCCCGGGCTCTCGATTCCCAGCCTAGGTCCTCACAATGTTGTATTCGTAGTGACCGAACACGACAGTGCTTACGCTTTCGATGCGGACACGGGAGTGCAGCTGTGGCATGTATCGCTGCTGCTCTCGGGCGAGCAAACCTCTGACGATCGGGGTTGCGGCCAGGTTTCGCCCGAGATTGGGATCACGTCTACGCCGGTTATCGATCCCTACATGGGCCCGCACGGAACAATGTATGCCGTCGCCATGTCAAAGAATGGATCCGTTTATCACCACAGGTTGCACGCACTGGATATCACGACCGGCTCCGAGCAGTTCGGCGGGCCCGTCGACGTGCAAGCGACGTATCCAACCACCGGAGGTGGTCACACGACCTTCGATCCCAAGCAGTACAAGGAACGCGCCGCGCTCCTGCTTTGGAACGGAACGGTGTACACAAGCTTTGCGTCGCATTGCGATGACGCGCCGTACAGCGCATGGGTCATCGGATATGCAGAGACCAACTTCAGTCAGGTCAGTGTACTAAACCTGACCCCGAATGGATCGGAAGGGTCGGTCTGGCAGGCTGGCGCCGGTCCGGCAGCAGATGCAAGCGGGAACATCTTTGTGCTATTGGCCAACGGGACCTTCGACACGACGCTCAATACGAATGGGTTTCCAATCAACGGCGACTACGGAAACGCATTCGTGAAGATTGCCTCCGGCGCCACTTCCGTGGCCGACTACTTCACTATGGACAATACCGTGTCGGAGTCAAACGGTGATGTCGATCTGGGCTCGGGCGGCCCGATGCTGCTGCCTGCTTTGAACGATTCGCATGGAAATTCGCGAAACCTCGCCGTTGGAGCAGGCAAAGACGGGAATATCTACGTCGTCGACACCGCCAACATGGGTAAGTTCAGCTCCAGCTCGGATGACATCTATCAACAGCTGTCTGGAGCATTGCCGGGCGGTGCGTGGTCGAGCCCTGCCTGGTTCAACGGAACTCTGTACTACGGAGGAGTGAATGACAGGGTGAAGGCGTTTGCGTTCTCGAGCGGAATGTTTGGGAGCACTCCCGCGTCGGAGTCGACGCATTCGTTTGGATACCCCGGCGCCACCCCCTCAATCTCGGCGAACGGCTCGTCGAATGGGGTAGTGTGGGTTGCCGAGAACACGAATCCAGCCGTCCTACACGCCTATGATGCCAGCAACGTTGCGACCGAGTTGTATAACAGCAACCAGGCGCCAAACGGACGAGACAATTTCGGTGTGGGGAACAAATATATCGTTCCAATGATCGCGAATGGAAAGGTATACGTTGGAACCACCAATGGCGTTGGCGTGTTTGGGTTACTGAACCTGGCGGCAAAAAGGCCGGCCGAGCAAAGTAGCACTTATGCTCCCGGGTTTAGCGATGCTTCCAAGGCGGTGGACGGCAACACGGACGGTAACTTTTGGGATGCTTCTGTGAGCCACACCAACCAGGATGCGAACGCCTGGTGGCAAGTGGATCTAGGCGCTTCGGCTGCCGTGAGTTCGATTGTGGTCTGGAACCGGACGGATTGCTGTGGCGATCGCTTGAGTGACTACTGGGTTTTTGTATCGGACACGCCGTTTTTACCCACCGATACGCCGGCCACGCTGCAGAGCCGCGCCGGGACCTGGAGCAGCCATCAGACGACGCAGCCCAATCCAAGCGCCAGCATTACCATCGCAGGGGCGCAAGGACGTTACGTGCGAGTGCAACTGAGCGGCACGAACTATCTCGGCCTGGCCGAGGTTCAGGTGTTTGGAACGCTGGCGGGTCCGCTGGCGCAAGACATCGCGGTGAATAAAGCGGCGTCTCAAAGCAGCACTTTGTATCCAGGGAAGACCGATGCGTCCAAAGCAGCAGATGGGAATACGGACGGAAACTTTTGGGATGGCTCGGTGAGCCATACCAACCAGGACGCGAATGCGTGGTGGCAAGTGGACCTGGGTGCTTCGGCGACGGTGAGCTCGATTGTGGTCTGGAACCGGACCGACTGTTGCGGGGATCGTCTGAGCGACTACTGGGTTTTTGTGTCGGACACACCGTTTGGGTCCACCGATACGCCAGCCACGCTGCAGAGCCGCGCGGGGACCTGGAGCAGCCATCAGACGGCGGAGCCCAGTCCCAGCGCCAGCATCATCGTCGCGAGTGCGGAGGGGCGCTACGTGCGGGTGCAACTGAGCGGGACCGATTATCTGAGCCTGGCGGAGGTTCAGGTCTTTGGAACTCTGACGGGTCCAGCCCCTCAAGATCAGGCTTTGAATAAAGCGGCCACGCAGAGCAGCACCTACAGTGCAAGCACCATTGCCTCCAAAGCGGTGGATGGCAACACGGACGGTAACTTTTGGGACGGTTCGGTGAGCCACACCAACCAGGATGCGAATGCCTGGTGGCAAGTGGATTTGGGAGCTTCGGCCACGGTGAGTACGATTATGGTCTGGAACCGGACGGACTGTTGCGGCGATCGTCTCAGCGATTACTGGGTCTTTGTTTCGAACACTCCCTTTGGGCCCAGCGATACGCCCACTACACTGCAGAGCCGTGCCGGGACCTGGAGCAGCCATCAGACGGCGGAGCCCGATCGGAGCGCCAGCATCAGCGTGCCGAGTGTCCAGGGGCGATACGTGCGGGTGCAACTGAGCGGCACCAACTATCTGAGCCTGGCCGAGGTGCAGATTTTCTAAACCGCCTGCCTGACGCACGCTCTCAGTCGCGGCAACTAAGCGATTACTACGGCCAACTAAGGTGTCCAACTGAATTGACTCTCATTTATCCATTTGATATCTTCGAGATCAAAGCAAAGTCGGGAAAGTTTCCATTCGATGAATTGCCGAAGCAATTCCACCAATCGTGCCGTGTCTATTCAGTGGTCTTTGCCATCGAAGCTGTGCGAACATCTCCTCGCCGGCCGGATCGTGAAGGCTCGCCTGCTGCAAGCGTGATTGTGCATGGATATTCTGGCTCGATGGATCAGAACTCTGCTGTGTTGTTTCCTCGCTCCCGGGCTGGCAATATCAGCTGAACCGACCATAGTTTCCATCGTCAACACAGCCTCATCGCTGCCCGCTGTTAGTCCCGGAGGACTAGCAACAATATTCGGCGCCGAGTTCGGAACCACGCCTTCCGAGGTATCGGTTTCCATCAACGGACTGAATGCGCCTGTTCTATTTGCTTCTAATCATCAGGTGAATGTACAGTTCCCGTTCGAGCTGTCTTCGGGACCGGCCGCCGTCACAGTGACCGTCGAGGGACGGGCTTCGCTTCCGGCGCAGGTTTGGATTTCTCCCTACTCACCAGCGCTATTTAGTTCCAGCGGTCTTGGAGTCCTTACCAATTCGTCTGGAACGCTGATAGGAGCTGCTGCGCCCGGGCAGATCATCAATGTTTATGCGACTGGCTTAGGGCCTGTTAATCCACCGGTCAACGCCGGTAACCAGACGAGCGCCGGCATTTTGTCCGCGTGTGTCACAAAACCCGCCGTGACGGTTGGCGGGATCGATGCGCTGGTACAATCTGCCGGTCTCGCTGCGGGGCTGACGGGAGTGTACCAGGTCGGTTTCGTTGTTCCAGACGTGGGCCTCGGAAATCGAGACCTGGTCGTATCCCTTGGGGGCGTGAAGTCCCAGACCGTCACAATCCAGATCGCTAACAACGAGTCCACGGCGGTTCTCCCAGACACCGGCGGGCTAATCCGGCTCCCCGCCGACGAGTCCTCAACGCCTTCTGCGCCAACCGACCGTGCGAGCGTGCGTGAAACCTTCGCCGCGGTTCATAGCATCAAAGCACGAGCGGCCGGGGAAGGCGGCAGATCCGCTCCAGTCATCTTGTCCGAGCCGCTGACTGGAGGGAATCCGGAGCTGCGTCCTCGCGCCGCTCCGGGGCAAAACCCGATCACTTATATTTGTGACCCAAGCATTACGAACCTGGCCGGCGACATCTGCACCCTTCTGAACACAAGCACCGCAGGTCTCTACTCGCGCTACTTCGCAAATGCGGGCGCGAATATCTACATTACGTTTGGCTCGACCGGCCTCGGCCAGAGTGTGACACCGTTGAGTTTGGTGAGCTACGGGAATTTCCGGAACGCGTTGATGGCCGCGGAAACGGACTCGAACGATCAAACTGCAGTAGCCGATAGCGTGCCGCCCACCAGTCCCTTTGGAAACGATTCTGTCGCGATCACCAACGCGACCGCGCGAGCGCTTGGGTTTCAAGCGGCGTCCGGCATTCAAGCGAATGGAGCTTCCTGCGCAACCGGCGCGTCAGGTTGTTACGACGGTCTGATTACGATAAGCAGCAACGTAGAGGCTTTAGGAGAGTTTTACTTTCGATCCGGCATAATCAGGTCCAACCAATACGATTTCCTCACGGTCGTGGAACATGAGACGGACGAAGTGCTCGGCACCGCCTCGTGTGCGTTTGGATGCGATTTTGGTGGAACGCTGGCGATCACTCCTGCTGACCTATTCCGTTATCACAGCAATAGGACCCGCAGCTTCGCCGCAGGGACGAACGATAGCTGCTCAGCCGGCAGTACTCAGAACGCGTGTTTTTCAATCGACGGCGTGCATATGTTGCAGCAGTTCAACAACCTTAATAACGGCGAAGACGCAGGCGACTGGGTTCCCAACTGCGCTGCGCAGCTGGTTCAAAACTCTGAACTCTGCCCTGGCATTCCGGGCATAGATATCTCACCCACCGCCGAGGTCGAACTCCTGGATGTTGTAGGTTTCGGCTTGTACTCTAGCTTGACGATCACCAAGACTCATGCGGGCAACTTCACTCAGGGTCAGAGCGGGGTGTACACCGTCATTGTGTCGAACGCGGCGGGAGCTGCTTTTACCAGCGGTTTGGTGACTGTGAGCGAGACGATACCCTCCGGTCTCACTCGGGTATCCATGTCGGGCACCGGCTGGACATGTGCGGCGAACAACTGCTCGCGAAGCGATTCGTTGAGCGGGGGCGCCAGCTATCCGCCCATAACCGTGACAGTCAATGTGAGTAGCACCGCAGCGTCGCCGCAGGTGAATCTAGTGCAGGTGTCTGGCGGAGGTTGCGGCTGCTATCCTTTTACCTCAGATTCGACGACAATAACCGCCTCCAGCGGTGGTGGGTCCGGATCTGATCTGGCACTCCATCAAGCAGCGACGCAAAGCAGCACTTATCAGCCCGGATTTACAGATGCGTCTAAAGCGGTGGATGGCAATACGGACGGCTACTTTTGGGACGGATCGGTGAGCCACACGAACCTGGATGTGAATGCGTGGTGGCAGGTGGACCTGGGAGCTTCCGCCACGGTGAGTTCGATTGTGGTGTGGAACCGGACGGATTGCTGCGGGGATCGGCTAAGCGACTACTGGGTGTTTGTTTCGGACACGCCGTTTCTGCCGACCGATACGC
The DNA here is from genome assembly GCA_963768095.1 of Terriglobia bacterium. Taxonomy (GTDB): domain Bacteria; phylum Acidobacteriota; class Terriglobia; order Bryobacterales; family Bryobacteraceae; genus Palsa-89. The sequence continues at coordinate 13,781 of CAVYGT010000005.1, forward strand.
CTGCTACGCTACAGAGCCGCGCGGGGACTTATAGCAGCCATCAGACGGTGCAGCCCAGTCCAAGCGCCAGCATTAGCATCGCAGGGGCGCAGGGACGTTACGTACGGGTGCAATTGAGCGGTACGAACTATTTGAGCTTGGCCGAGGTTCAGGTTTACGGAACGCTGAGCGGTCCGGCACCGCAAGATCTGGCGGTGAATAAAGCGGCGTCGCAAAGCAGCACCTTATATCCGAGTACGGCGGCTTCCAAAGCGGTGGATGGCAACACGGACGGCAACTTTTGGGACGGATCGGTGAGCCACACCAACCAGGATGCGAATGCCTGGTGGGAGGTGGATCTGGGAGCTTCGGCGGCAGTGAGTTCGATCGTGGTCTGGAACCGGACGGACTGTTGCGGAGACCGGCTGAGCGACTACTGGGTGTTCGTTTCGAACACGCCGTTTTTGCCGACGGATACGCCCACCACGCTGCAGAGCCGCGCCGGGACTTATAGCAGCCATCAGACGGTGCAGCCCAGTCCGAGCGCGACCATCAGCATCGCCGGCGCACAGGGCCGCTATGTGCGGGTGCAACTGAGCGGGACAAACTATCTCAGCATGGCGGAGGTGCAGGTGTTTGGAACACTGACGGGTCCAGCGCCGCAGGATGTGGCGGTGAACAAGGCGGCCACGCAAAGCAGCACGTATCAGCCCGGATTTACGGGTGCGTCTAAAGCGGTGGATGGCAACACGGATGGAATCTATGCGGATGGCTCGTTGACGCACACCAATCTGGATGCGAATGCGTGGTGGGAGGTGGATCTGGGGGCTTCGGTCACGGTGAGTTCGATCGGGATCTGGAACCGGACGGATTGTTGCGGCAATCGTCTGAGCGACTACTGGGTGTTTGTATCGAACACGCCGTTTTTGCCGACCGATACGCCCACCACGCTGCAGAGCCGCGCCGGGACGTGGAGCAGCCACCAGACCGTGCAGCCCAATCCCAGCGCCAGCATCGCCGTGCCGAGTGCCCAGGGGCGCTATGTGCGGGTGCAATTGAGCGGGACCAATTATCTGAGCCTGGCCGAGGTCCAAGTGTTTGGCCAGTGACTTTCGACTTGCAAAACGCTACTTGACCGCGAGCACGCAGTACTGAGCGCCAAGCGGCAGCAGAGACAGTGCGCCCTCAAAAATTCGCAGCAGGGCCAAGGGCCTCGGAAAATAGAATAGCGACCAGTACGTGGCGGGCTGGTGAAACCCGCCCGAGCGAACCAAGCCCATCGTCTCGGGCAAAGACAGCATCTGAGCATCACGATCGAATGGGATTCGCTTCATTACCATGCGCGCGCCGGGATTCCAAGGATTATTCTCAAACAGCGCCAGTCGGCCGCCCTCCCGCAGGGCACCATAAATCGCCGCGACCGCGCGGGCCCGTTGGGTCACGGCGATATGATGGAAAACGCCATTGACATAACACAGATCGAAATCGGTTTCAGAACCTAGCTCCGCCACGTCACCGAACCGCACACGAGACGAGCCCCACTGCTTGCGTGCGTAAGCCAGCGCGTTCTCGCTGGTATCCATCCCGACGACTTCGGCGTCTTGGAAACGGTCCGCCAAATGACGGGTCGATATTCCTGTGCCACAGCCAAAATCCAGAATCCGCCGCACGTTGGAATTCGTCGGCAGCCGGGAATGGAGGCTCTGAAGCCTGCCCCGGACGAAGAACTCCTGATTTTCCCCGGAGAGCCGGATGCCCTGGTTCAGCATCTGCTCATATTCGGCGCTCAGATCGAACAGCGCTTCCCGGCTAATGCTTCACCTCTTGCTGCCAGTAACGCACACGTTCCCGGAATAGCCGGAGCACGCGGTCCAAGCCGCGCGTCAGCATCAAGATGATGGCCGTCGAAAAGCAGAACGTCATCACCACATAACGCGACCAGTGTTCATAGGTGGAACCCGTTTCAAGCAACTGTAAAAAGCTGCCCAATACCAGCGATCCGCCGGTCAGCAACAAGAACGCGACGGCGGCCCAAAGCCACGGGCCCTGAAAAAAACGCTGCGAGATGGACTGGCGGGAATTCCAAATTTCCTCTGACAGCGCTATTTGCGACATTTCTCCGAACAGATAGCTTGCGCAAAAACACAGGCATGCGCTGGTCCCGAACAGGTCGCTTACTAGGAAGCGGTAAATCATCCACTCCAGGACTTTACGGTGTCGCAGGTAATAAAGTGTTGGCGGCAACATCAGGACGGCTGCGGCCAGAAACAACGCCAGTGCAACCAGGCTGAGAGGACGGGAAGGCCGGTACAAAAACACGGTTTCCATGATCACCCGCAAGAAGCGCAGGCCGTCGCGCAACACCCGGAGCTTGGACTCGCCGATGCGCTCCTGGTAGGGCATGTCTACTTCGGCGATTTCGACGGCGGAGGAAAACATCGCCCGCGCGCTCATCGCCGGCGTAAAATGCAGACCGTCCGGCAGCGGCAGGAGATGAGGGAGGCTCTTACGGCGAACCACGCGCATTCCGCTGGCTGTATCGCGGACGCGCGATTTCGAAAAAAGGCTCAATATCAATGCAAAGCCTATGTTTCCGAGCCGCCGAATGTGTGGCATCTCGCTCTGCGGGTTAAGGCGGCAACCCAGCACCACATCTTTTTGGCCGTCAACCAAAGCCGCACACAGGGGCGCGAAAAATTTCGGATCGCAGGTGCCATCCGCATCCAGGAAGCCCAGCAGATCCGCGTCAGATTGCCGCCAGCCTTCCTTGATCGCCGCTCCATAGCCGCGGTTCTTTTCAAACACAATCAGCCGGATCTGGCCATCGAACTTGGAGGCGCGTTCCACCGTGCGGTCAGTCGAGCCGTCGCTGACGACCGTGATCTCCACTTCAGTAACGGGTGAATGGTCCCGGATGTATTCGCGCGCTTCGAGCGAACGCTCGATAATGCTTTCGATGCCGTCCTCCTCATTCAGCGCTGGAATGACGATCGCTAACTTAATCGGCAATTCCGCCGACTGGCTGGAATGAGGCGCCGAGGTAAGAGTTTTTTCCAAATATGCCGTCCGCTGTTATCTTTCGATCATATTCGCAGGCTCGAACTACTTTCAAGTTCGGCTCCCCTCCAGGAGCGGCCGCACAGCAGCCGCGTTGGTCGAGAATCCGGCACATGTTGCAGTATGATGAGCTTAACCGGCTAGCCAAACCAAGAAGGAAACGGCATCACAATCAAATGGTCGACTCACTCAAGAGGCTGCTGGCGCACCCCGATACACGCGATCTGAGCATAGACGATCCGCAAACAACCACCAGGCGGCGCGGCATCATTCAAAGCAATAGATTCTTGTGGCGAATCTATGATGAGTGGTACCGAATGATTTCTTCCTGCATCCCGGATGGTCCCGGTAGAGTGCTGGAGCTGGGCTCTGGGGCGGGTTTTCTCAGCCGCTATATACCGGACCTCATCACGTCGGAAGTTTTTTTGTGCCAGGATATTCAGCTCGTCCTGGATGCCCGCCGCTTGCCATTCTCGTCCGGCAGCCTGAAGGCAATCGCAATGGTCGATGTCCTGCATCACATCCCCGATAATCGTGCCTTCTTCGCGGAAGCGCAGGAGTGTTTGCGGCCCGGTGGATGCATTGCGATGGTGGAACCCTGGGTTTCAACTTGGTCACGGCCCATCTATACCCGCCTGCATCATGAGCCCTTCGATCCACAGGCAAAAGATTGGACTTTTCCCGAGGCCGGCCCGCTCTCCGGCGCCAATGGCGCGCTGCCTTGGATCATCTTCCAGCGTGACCGGCGGGAATTCGAATCAGAATTCCCTGGCTTTGAAGTTCGGGCCGTGCAGCCCTTCATGCCGTTTCGCTATCTCGTCTCTGGGGGAGTCTCGATGCGGCAGTTAATGCCGGAGTCCACCTTCCCAGTCTGGCAAAAAATTGAATCCTGGCTCTGCACGCATCCGGATCGGTGGGCCATGTTTGCATTCATCCACGTGACACGGCGTTAAGCTTCAAAATTCATTGCTCTCGCGGGGGCGTCCCATCCCCAGCTTGATTCTCCAAAATCCAATGGCGGTCATTCGCAACAACTGGAATCCATGCCGGAACCGCGATATGTTGGTGCTGCCATAGGTGCGTGCCATATAGCGGACAGGGACGTTGATAATCCCCAGGCCCAGCACGGCTGCGGGAAACAACAGCTCAAAATCGCCAAACGGATCGAAGTCGCCGAAGTCCCGCCTCCAGGCCGTCATGCGCTGATAATCGTGGCGCGCAAACAGCTTGGTACCGCACAAAGAGTCGCTCAAGCGTGTGCTCAAAACCGCACTCAACACTTTGGCGAAAAATACATTGCCGAGACGATTCAGCGGCCGCATAGCTTCGCCTTCCATGGGGTATGTCAATCGTGATCCGTTTACAAAATCGCCCAACCCATCGCAATAGGCGGCGTAGAATCGGCCGAGCATTTCAGGCGGCATGGTAAGGTCCGCATCCAGGATTGTCAGCAATTCCTGCGTTGCATGCGCAAAGCCGTTTCTGACGGCATCCGCCTTGCCTTTTCCGCTCTGTTTGATGACCTTGATTTGAAATCGGTCCTGGTATGCTGCTGCGACACGCTGCAGTTCGTCCCAGGTGCCGTCGGACGAGTGTCCCTCGACAAAAATGATTTCGATGTTGCAACCGAGATCTGGAAAGCGTTTCAGCGCATTCTCGACGTTGCCGCGTTCGTTTCGTGCGGGGATGACACACGAAAGTCCGCTCACTCGGCGCGGAATCAGAGGCCGCAGCACGACCAGGTCTGTGAGCCCCAGCCAGCGAACCAGCGGTATCAGGGGAAGGCTGCGGTTGATCAGATTTCCTAGGCCCAAGAGCGACCAGGGAAAGTACACCCACGGCCGCTCCCGGACGACTTCGAATCCAGCCAGGCGCGCCAGGTCTTGCAGGTCGGAGCGGACGATGAAAGTGCTCGGCAATTCGCCCTTTCGCAACCCTAAACGGTTCGCCAGGGCGTACATCCATCGAAGATACGGATTATAAAGCACCACCAAAAGCCGCGATGAAGGCGCGAGTCTCGGTTTGATCCCGGACAATAAGCCTTGTATATCCAAGTGATGATTGAAGGTGCCGTTGATAAGAATCGCGGTCCGCTGCTCCGTCTCGTTAGAAAGGTCTGGAATGTTGGCGTCGTCTATAACTAACTTCTCTTTGCAAACGATCGAATCAAACAACAATCCCGTATCGTTCTCCCTCGGCAACCAGTGGATGACACGGTTATAATACCTCGTGAGCGTAGAAAGTTCGCTCCCGATGAGCTGGTTGCAATATCGCTTCCAGCCCGGAGCTTTAGCAGGAACGGCAACACGCTCCTCCGGGCTTTTGTCAGGGTCTGGAGTGCGGGAAGTCGTCATCAATGGAGGACTTTGCCCGGTTGCATGTGAATGAGCAAAACTGGACCGGCTTCGAGCTGTCGGCACTTTAGAACGCGTGCATTGCGAAAGCGGCCAGGAATCCCAGTTCCCAAAGGGGACAACCCTGAGCCTAATGACCGCGCGACAATAGCCTAGCTTCACAGAGCATGGCCCGCTTGTCAAGATGGAAGGTAATTGTGCGACCGGCGCATGGCCAACCAAACTCGGCCGCGCAATTGGGATGACAGGATGATGATCCGTGTTTGACAGCGCTGAAGCGACGACGCTAGAGTTACAATCTAAAGGACCAGAGCAAATGTACTTTCTTCCCAGGCTGCATCTGTCCTCGCGTGGCGCACCACAAGTTCCTAGGCTTGCGGCTGAGTGCGGCTGCTACAGCGTTCCGGCGATCAACCTTTTGGGGCGACGTTGAGTACTTGAAAATGGCGGGATCTCCTTTGTAGCACCCTTGTTAAGAGTCACGCATCGCATAGCCTGATGACCATACCAGAATCGCCTTCTAGCCGGACGAGAATTCTGCTGGCCCTTTGGTTCATTGCCATAATCTATGTCCTCTCGCTCGACCTGAAAGGCATTTGGACGGATGAGGGAAATCGGTACAGATTACTGGCGGGTGGACAGACGTGGCAGGAGTACAACCAATCGCATTCGTTCGGATCCTCCTCGCAGGTGATCACTGCCGTCGGCTCGAATTCTCAGTACTTCCCGCTCTTTTATGTGATCGACAACGCGGTGATTCGCCTGGCGAAATCGCACTCGGATTTGCTCCTGCGCGTGGTTAACGTGCTATGGCTCCTGCTGGGCTTGCAGGGCCTGCTGCGATTCTTCCGAAACTATGCCGAGGCGATCCGTTTGTTTGCGCTAGCGATTTTCGCGTTGAACGGGTTTCTGATGATGAACGTGATGCAGGTCCGGGAATATCCGCCGTACTTGACCCTGCTGATCTGGTCTAGTTGCCTGTTGTTTGAGATTCTGGAACTCCCGGGTGACGCTTCCCGGCGGCATCGCTGGAGCCTGCTGATTGGCTACGGCGTTTTGATGGGTCTTTTTTTCTATACCCAGCCATACAGTGTTTTTGCGCTGGCCGCACAACTCGCGATGCTGCTGACAGTCAAAACGAACAGGTCTGTCTTTTTCCGCCAGATGGCGGTTTCCTACGCAATCGCGGCAGCGATTACGGCACCTTGGATCCTTCCAAGATTGCAGGCCGGCCTCAAAGTCGGCCTGTGGGACGCAAGGCCAGCCACTTTGTCCTTGCTGCTGGAACTGTTGAAGGCAGGATTCGGAAGCCTGTTGATCTACCAGTCCTGGACCGGCCATCCGCTGCTTCAGGCATTCGTCGTAGTTATCGTGATTGGCATGCCCGCCGCATGGATTCTGGACGCTCGATCGGGAACCGCTTTGGACCGGCGAGCGATGTATGCGCTCTTGACCGCCGCGTTTTTCTTCGTCTTCCAGGTCGCGTACTTTTACCTCGAGCAGGCGCTTTCGCTCTGGTTCCGGTACTTTGTTGCTTACCAATTCGCTTTCGTCGTACTTGGCAGCTGCGCATTTTCCTCGTTCTATAACTTCGCTGCCAAGCAGCAACGAAGATATTGGAGGGTGTTCCCCATGGCGCTGCTCCTGTTTGTCGCGGCCGCCGGTTTGCAACAGGTTCACCTTTATAGAGAAGACCCATTCATGGACACGTCCATGTCCGCGGCCTGCAATTGGAGGACGATCACCCTGGCGATGGCGCGCCACGTAAAGCCCGACGAGACCGTTGTATACTACAATCCCTTGCTCGCCTGGACGATGGGCGTTTCCTATCCGCTTTTTCCAAACGAGCTTAACTACAGCGATGTCGACAATCCCAAACAACTGGCCGGCAAACAGGTGCTTTGGCTGCTGGACACTGGAGTCGTCCGCGACTACACGAAACAAACCCTAGACAAGTTGCAGTCGGCTAAGTACTCGATCACATCGACGGCTGATCTGATCTGCGACTGCCGCTTGTACCGGCTGGCGCAGCAGGACGGCGCAGTAGCGCCCTCCGGGGAGCCAGCACGCGCGGCCCACTGATCGCCCGCGTCACATTTGCGGCTACTTCTTCTTACAGAGGAAAGTTCCATACGTGTACGGTGTGGCGCCCCCAGGTGCGAGTGCCTGAAAATACTCCAGGTACTTCTTTGCGTATCGTTCGAAGATATCAAGCAACTCCCGGTCCCAGGACATCGAATACTTCAAGTAGTCAAAATAGAATCGTTCAAAGTAGCGCTCGCTCAGCGGCTCATGGCGTACGTGAAGCTCTCCAAAGGTGCGATTGGGAAACAGTTCAAGCCGCAGTCCGTGGTCGTCGCAGATGCGCATCAACTCGTCTGGACGGAAGAGGTGTTTGTCTTCGCACTCCGACTTATCCAGGTCACGGCGAGCGTAGAATTTCATCGCGTCCACGAAAATTTGAATGTCACTAAGGTGCTTGGCGCTGAGCGCAACACCGTGGGCCTTTAGGATGTCCGGCATGAATTGGGTCATCGCGCCCATAATCAAGTAGCCTTCGTAACATGGTTCCTCGAATACGATAAGACCGCCCGGGCCGAGCAACTCTGCGCAGTCGTGGAAGAAACGCGGGATATCCAGAATGTGATGCAGGGTGGAACGCAGTGCGATCAGGGAAAAGGCAGCCTTAGGAAGCTTCTCAAGGTCCGTCGCGATCAGGATCGCGGTCTTTGCCCCGCTAAAATCCGGCAGCGTGCTCGATAGTTTGCCGGCGGCAATGTGGCAGAATGCCGGCGACGGGTCGGTGATCAGGATCTCGCCCAACTGCCCGGACATCGCCAATGATAAAGACAGCCGCCCCGTCCCACATCCAATTTCGAGTGCGGGCATCCGGGAATCGTAGCCAAATTCCTTGCACAGATCGAGCAGTACACGCCCCTCGTGACGGTAAGACTCGAGATCAATCTGGTCGATGCCGTATTGCGGATCGTAGGCACCCTCGGGATGCTGAAAGAACCGCGGCTCAGATATTACAAAGACGCCATTTTCTTGTCGATAATTTTGTAAGAAGTTGCTCAGGCTGCTCATCTATAGTGGACCCATACCGGGATTAGTGCGATTTCAGGCGGGCCTCTGCGATCGGCGCTTCCTCGTGGGAGCGCCCTGAAAAGGGATAGGTTGTTTGATCGATTTCGCAGATCCATCCTTTCTTTTGCGTAGATCGAGCCTCGAGACTAAGACTGATCCACTTTCCTTGGGAAGGTACATCTAGAACTTGAGAGCCACTGTTTCGCGTGAGCCAGGGAGAAGCCCACCGATCCCCATCTGACGATGTGGAGTGGATCCGAAACTCAATGTCGCCGGCAGGCTCAAGCCCTACCATGGCATGCGTGTCGAATCTGAACTCTGATATGGATTGGCCGGGCGCCTTCCTTAACACTTGCGCTGGAAGGAGAAAGTAACCGTTTTGGCTCGGACTCTGTTCCCGCACGTTGGCCCCTTTGCCAAAAAGATAACCGCTCGATGAAGTTCCCAAATATGTGAGCCCACCGGCTGAACCGGGAGAACAGCCGATCAGGAACTGCTGGTCATTGGCTATGCTCAAAATATTCAGTGTGCCTGGATCCGGGGCAATCGCTTCGGAACCGGTCGTGTATACGGCACCCAAATTGTGTCGCATGATGTCCCAGTACAAAACCTCCCAATGCAAGTACGGTATGTTGATACGGTTGGCGGCCTGAATGGCGTGAATCGCCGGTTCTTGGATCCTTGTAACTGAGGTCTCTCCATCGAAGTTCCTCTTTAGAGCGGTGGGAAGATTCCTCTGAACATTGAAGCTCAGCAGATTAAAATCGATCACCAGATGGGTCACGAACGCAAACCCGAGCCCGAACAAAAGCGAAGTGCGAAGTAAGGTTTTCTTGCGCTGCAGCGCGTCCCAAGCGAGGCCAAACCCCGCGCACGTAAGAACCGCCGGATAAGAATAGTAAGCGCAAATCGTCTCCATGTACCTGGAGAGGCCCGTGAAACTCAGATGGAAACCCGTGAAAGCCAGGAAAAACAGGCTGGCCCCAGCGGGAAGGACGCCCGGTATCAAACCGGCAACCAGAAGCAAAACCGATAGTAGCGGCAAGAAACCGAGCCACAAGGTTTGCTCGAAATACCAGTAACCCTCGGGGTCTGCGATTCCTCGAAAGCGATAAGAATAGGCCCCAAAAGCGGGATCGTTGTTTACATTTCGAAACCAGCGTTGATTGGTCCAGCGGTCGAAGTCTTCATAAGTGCGCCGGCGCGCATCGGCATTGAAATGTATCGCCAAATCCGGTATCGGGCTGAGGAACAATTGAGCGGAGACGATCCGTACCTGTTGACGGGCGACATCCAGCCTAAACGGGCGATTCAGCGCGTCCGCCAAGGTCGGTCTCACGCGCATTGGTCCGGACAAACGGTCGCTGACGAGTTGGCTGGTGGCTAGCGGCGCTGCTAGAATTGCGGCTAACAGCAGACTCGGCCAGGCCGGGAGCCAGTCGCGGATTCCCGGTATAAAGCGTTTCTTAAGCAATGCGCGCAAACACGCGATAGCCCCTGCCATCCCGACAATCGGCAAGAAAAACGCCCAGTGAAGCTTGGTACCAAAACCCAGACCCAAGCCAAGGCCAGCCAGCACCAGACATCGCCGGCTATGGTGTTGGAAGGCTCCGCAAGCAAAGCACATTCCTAAGAGCATCGGCACGGCAGCCATGACGTCATCGTTCGTGGATGCCGCTTCGCAGAGGATGATCGGAGCCAGCGCACACAGCCAGCTTGCGACCAGTGCGCCGAGTTTGGAGGCGCCGATTACCTGCGCGAGGAAGTACACGCCTGTGGCCGCCATGCCCCAACAGGAAAAAGAGACCAGATTAAAAGTACGTCCATCGAACTGGTACACCGCCGGCAGAATATACAAGAGCGCATCATTGAGCGGGTAGGTCAAGGCCCGGTAGTCGGAGAAGTCGGAGAAATGCAAGAGATTGCCTTGCCCCAGATAGAAGAAGACCCGTGCAAAGCGGTAGGCCAATGTATCCCAGTTGTCGGCGTAGTATCGAGTGCAGATGACCAGCGTACAAACGCCCGCGATGGACAAGGTGGCAATGAGAAACCAGGCCAGGAGCCGTTGCGCTCGCGATTCGTAAAGCCGATCCGTCGCTCGGGCCAGCGCCAGCGGCTCTGAAACACGCCGCCTGATCGACAACCAAGTCCCTAATGCGAGAAGCAGCGAGGTGCTGAAATACAGCCATCTGTTGGCGAGCTGGGAAAAGAGCGACAGCAGCAGCGCCGTATAAGCAAGGTTGGCCCAGATCAAGACAAAGCCGGCGCAAATTCGAGCGGCAACACCGGCGAATAGCCGCCTGACCGTGAACCCGGTCAACACGCAAAGTAAAACCAGATGAAGGATGCCCGCGAGCTGGTAAGCGTTCATGCGCGTTTCTGTGGCAACAGGGAGAGTGCCATCAAGAGTTCAATGGGTTTTACCCCAGGCGGCCGCAACGGCTTGTTCTGATGTCGGAATCTTCGCGGCGTGATCCCATTCTCCAACTTTTTGAACCAAGATCTCTGTCACCATGATCCCCAGCGGGCGATTGTTCCGGTCCGCTGAAGACCACGTCGACAATTCGAAGTGCATCAGGTTCTGCTCGCCATTCAGGGCCAGCTCCTCAACCAAGAGGCGGCTGGAATCCCAGCCGGTATTCGCCAAATCGTATGTTCCGAGCGGCGCGCCATCCAAGCGCAGCCTCAGGCGCTGGTTGTTGTGCGGGTTTCGATAAGCGATCAGCAGATTATATCGTCCGGGCGCGTCCACGAAAATCTCGGCGAGGGCGGCCGGACCGTAGATCCATCGAAAAATCGGAAGATCGTGCTCCAAGGATTGCTCGACCGCCGAAAACCCCTGCCGCGGCCGCCAATTCGCGCACGCCGTCCACACATTCTGGAGCTGCGGAATCGCCGGCGCCTTCGGCAGGAATCCGATTTTGCGGCGCAGCCCGAGCGACTTTGCGAGTCCCAATCTTTGAAGCGTCAGGAAGAAGTGCCGGTACGCCGAAAATTCCGACCATTCATTTTCAACATACAGCCGTCCCCATCGCGCCAGATCGTGCCGCAGTTTCGGGTGGATATACAAATGATGAACGGCCGCAGCCAGGCTCGCGGGCTTATCGTCCGACGCCAGCAGGCCCGTGACGCCATCCCGGATGGCCTCCGGAACCGCGGCCACCGGGTAACCGGCCACCGGAGTGCCGCACGCGATGGCTTCGATGAAGACTTGGCCAAAAGTCTCGGCCGAGCTCGGCGCCACCACAACGTCCGCGGCCGAATTGAGCAGAGCCACTTTGTGCGGATCGTTGATATAGCCTAGTTGGACCACTTCGAAGGGGAAGCTCACGTCTTGGGATGGCCAGCCGGTGACGACAACCAGCAGGCCCGGCAATTCGAGGCGGGCGAGAGCATCCAGGAGCGTCCTCCCTCCCTTACGATGGTCCTCCAGGGACGCCGGTAGAAGAACGATGAAGCGGTCCAACGGTAAACTAAATTGTTCTCGAGCGGCCCGCCTGTCCCGAGGGTGGAAAACGTCCAAAGGGAAACTCAGCCGGACAACTTCGATCGAAGCAGCCTTGCGGCCGCTAGCAGCTAGCGCCTGGCGAGCGAACGCGGCCGTCCACTCCGAGTTGGCCAGGAGCACTGGGCGCGACTCAGCACTGAGCAACAGGCGCTTCTTGAGCCATGCGTCAGCAATCTCGGCGGGCGGCAACGCCGGGTACTCATTGGGCGTCGGACAGGTTTCATCGCATCCGGACAGATATTTTTCACAGTTGCCGGTATAGGCGCAGCGGCCGGTTAAGATCCAGAAATCATGCATCATCACCAGCGTCGGAAAGCGCTCGGCCAGCAGATTGAGCAGCATCGGGTCGGCGTTGGCGTTGTGCAGATTGCCTACAATTACCAAGTCCGGCGCGGTGGACGCGACGCGATCCAGCACACTTTGAGCGGTGTAACGCGGCGGGGCAAGCCCGCGCTCTGGCGAGTCGAGAACGGCCACTACACTGAGTTCGTGCCCAGCCCATGCCAGCGCCCGAGCCAGCCGGATATGAGCGATCCCCGCGCCATAGTAACCGCCGTGGTCATTGAGCATCGTGATGCGCAGTTTTGGCCGCGATGGGCCGATCGCCTGCGTTTCAGGTGTAAGGCCGTTTTCCTTCAGAAATGCGTCGCGGCATTCCGTTAGCTCGGGCAGGAAGCTCGACAATGCGTAGGTTTTCTGGTCCTCATGAATGCGATACCAGGCCAGCGGCCGACCAATAACGTGCAGACGCGCTCCGGCGCGGGCGAAACGTAGCCAGAGCTCGTAGTCGAGGCTGTAAAACATCCGCTCGTCCAAATGTCCGCCGGAGCGGAGCCAGAGTTCGCGCGTGAACATGACCTCCGGCTGATGAAAGAATTGGCCGGCATTCCAACCATGCTCCAGATCGAGCAGATCCTTGAGAGGCAGCGTGCCGTCGGCGCAGGAAGTCAGGTGCTGTGCAACCAGACGGCCGTCCCGATAGAGCTGGCAAATCCCCGCAAGCATGTCGGCCGGATGCGTATCGAAGGCCATGGCGGCGGCGGCAAGAGCGCCAGGGGCTAGCATGTCGTCACTATTCAGCCACGTCAGAATGTCGCCGGTAGCGTGCGACATGCCTTTGTTGACTGCCTGGCTCTGGCCGTTATCCGGTTCGCTGATTACCAGCGCCAATCTGCTCCGATAACGTTCCAGGATGGACAACGTTCCGTCTGTCGAGGCGCCGTCGACAATAATGTACTCAATATTCGGGTAGTCCTGATTCAGGACCGAAAGTATTGTCTCCTCGATGTAGTGGCCCTGGTTCCGCGTTGGCGTGACGATCGAGAATCTGGGCCAAGGTTTGCCACTCGGCAGGGTTAGTGGCAGTCCTTCAGATTCCGGTGCGGCATAGGGCCAGCGGCCTTGTCCGCTGGCGGCCGGAAACGCGCGCGAAAATTCGCGCCGGATATCTTCGGTGAGATCGGCCACTCCGGTGTAACCAGTGTCTGCCGCAGCCTCCGATAGGAAGTAGCGTTCCCGAAGCCTGTCGCGCAGAACGGTGCGCAGATCCACGCTGGGTACGAAACCGGTGCCTTGGCAGCGGTGCGTGGTACGGTGAACGGTGCCGCCTGCGCTCGCCTGATCGAGTTCCAGTATTCCGCAATCAAGCAGATGTTGAGCAATGCCTGATTGCGCATCTTCCGTTGCGCCGTGCAGGCTGAGAATCTCGATACCAGGCGGCAAGTCCGATCGAAAACTTCCTGGCTCCAGAGCCGTGAAGTCAGGACAGGCCACGTCAGCACGCAATGGCACATCGCGGAAGAACTGGCTGAGCGAGCCATGATACGGCGTGATCTCAGTCGCCAGATTAATCTTACTCAGCTCCTCGAACAGAAGCCTGAGCTGTTGGTACCGGGGATCCGCCACGTAAACTCTGGCGGGCCCGAAACTAGAACCGGATTCCAGCGCGCCCATGACAGCCGAAACTGCAGCTCGGATCGAAAGGCGGGAAAGAATAACCAGGCCGGGGCGATGCCGCGCCCACTGGTAGATCAACTCCAGCGTTTCGCGCCGATCATTTCCGGCCATGAGGTCCAGCACATCCCATAGATGAGATTCGTCCGGCTGCTCAGAAGTGCGCTGCGGATTCATGGCGCGCCGCCGCCGGATTTCCCGCCCATTATTTTTCGGATCGGCCCGAGAATCCATTGCAGGGAGCGGGCCGCGCGCAGAGCCAGGCTGGAATCGAGCTCGTGGCGCAGCTGGGCGCAATCAGCCTGCGCAAGCGCCACCTGAGCTTTGAGTTCCTCGGTTTCCGCGCGGCGCCGTGCTTCCTCGCTGGCGCGCGACTGCTCGTACTGCTGCCGTATCATCTCCCGCAAAATGACCTGAAGCTTTTGTATCTCGGCCTCTTTGGACGAGACTTGGGTCTGTAAGTCGTCAATCCTAAGCTGCATCCGATAGCGGTCGAACTGCGCCTGAGCGCGCAGCGCTTGCAGTTCCGCAACCAAGGGAGCGCCGCCCATCTGGTCCAGGGAATGTCTCAACGTTTGTTGGACTGTAGCGATGACCTGAGCGCTATGCGTCTCGAATTGCGCCTGCACCAAGGCTCGAAAAAGCGGCTCGTCCAGCGGCTTTGGGCTAGTTCTTCTTCTTTGGGAGCGATTTTCGATTTCAATTTCGCGGAAGCGTATGCATAAATCCTGGTCTTCCTCGTGGAAGGCGCAGATGTCGCAATATCCATAAAATTGCTCCCCGCCTGGCAAATAGCCGGAGAGGTCCGCGAGTTGCTGGCGCGCCTCCAAAGAGACTTTCTCGATGAACTCACCCGTGTTATCGAACACCAAGGCTGCCCGGTAGCCCACCTCCAGCAGCCGATCGAAGATACTCAGTCCCGGGCCGTTGGCGGCCGCGTCGCGGCCGATGTCGTGCTCCCAGAACAACACCGGCTTTGCTTTAGCTATCCATTCCAGCGCGCCCTCCAGGATGCGCCCGTCCATTCCGTCGGTGTCGCTTTTCAGAATCTTGCTAGTCTGAAATCGGGGATGCCGCGCCAGGATCGAATCCAGCCGCGCGAACCGGCTGGTAGTTCCTTTGTCGCCATTCGGACGGAACGTGGCTGTTCCGTATTCCACGCTTAGGTAGCCTGGACGTTCCATAGTAGCGGAATCAACCAAAGCGCACTCCAGCTCCACATCCGAATTCAGGCGCTGGATATTCTCTTTGAGAATCTCGTAATAGATCTCAGATCCTTCAATACACAGAATTGGCAGCCTGGAGTGCGCGCGCACGATAGCAGCCGTGTCCCCGATGTTCGCGCCGATGTCGATGAACCCACGGCCCGGATATTTTCGTTCCAGGATGCCGGCCAGGCGTCCTACGTTCTCGGAGTAATCGGGTAGTTGACGCCGGATTTGTGGAAGCCAATGGTCATCCGGAAGGTCCAGCGGAAAGCCATGCAGCTCAATTGTTCTCATGCGTCATGACCCGCCCGATACAACTGGCCCAATGCAAGTTTTGTAATTCACTGGAGTGACAGGCCAAGGTTAAGATCTTTGGATGTATTTTAGTACATCCAGATTTTCTGAAAACTCCAGACACGATCGGCAGGCGGGTGCGGCGTCTATTCAGGCCAAACTTTTTCTTCCTGGAGAGCCACGTCGCCGAGGCCCCAGTTCTCAGAAGAGAAAATGGCCGGAGCAGCGTACCTTCGCATCAAATCGATCCACCTCGCAACTTCAGGGAAACTCATTTCTCGCACTCGCTTGGTGGCAACGCGCGCCACCCGTTCTTGCTCCCCTTCCGGCGTCCAGCCTGCGCCGGAGCTGTGCTCGACATGATAGATTCGCAGCGGCTCGCGCAAAATCCACTCGCGCACCCCGGCATGGTGTGCCGCGTAGCAAAACAGCGCGTCGATGTGCATGGGCCAGATCGGGAACTCCGGGTAGGCTCGCAAGGAGAACCAGTCGTCGCGCGAAAGCAGCGTGAAGTCCCCACACGCGTTGGTGTGCAGGTAGGCTGCATTCCGGATGTCCGCGGCGAACGGGCTGGCTGCATCGAAAGACGCGGCCCAATTGAATGCCGGGCGCGTGTCCAGAACGTCAAGCCTCCACTCCCGCGGCGCAGCGTCGGTCGACGGCCGGGCGCGGTCCCACTCTAATGCCAAAACCCGAAGGTTAACGATGCGGGGATTCCGGGTGAGCGGAAGATCGCTGCCTTGAACCCCGAGACGCAGCTTGCCTGAAAAGATGTGCTCCGGCACTTGGAGACGCAGTTGACATCGCCCGGTAACCGGCGCGACGGCCAGCGCCGCACCGGCCTGGTCACGAATCTCCAGAGTGACCGGCTCTTGACCGGCGCTCGGCCCCACTTCCGCCGTGAAAACAAGCCTCGCCGGCGCCGCGGCCGGCCGTTCAAAATAAAGCTCCGCTTCCGATTCCAGCCAGCGATAGCGCTGCCGATCGGAGCATTCTACCGAAGACCATCCCGCGCCAAAACGAACGCCCGCTTCCTGGGCCACAATGTCTTCGCGGTCCAGCGCCCGTTGCCCGTTGGCCGACAACTGAAATTCTCCTTCGCGCGCGAACACACGCAGCATGTGGCTTTCGCAGAAAGTCAGAAGGTCACAAAGGGATGCGTTGGCGGGGACAGCATTGGCGACATCGTTGCGATCTATCCTGTACATCACACCGGTTTCCAGATGGCGTTCCGCGAGGAACTCCATCAACTCGGCTGAAAAAATTATGTCGAGATTGGTGGCGAGCACAAACTCGCCGCGTGCGCGGCGGATGCCCGTATTCTTCGCGATCATCTGATGCAGCGGTATCGCGGCTGCGTTCCTGAATCGCGCATGGACATCCGGTGGAACTTCGACCAACCGGACTTCACAATATTTCGGCTGAGAGGGCCAGCGCAGCGAGTCTTTCAGGCGCGGACGATCGGCGGGGGGATTCCACTCGACTACAACGATTTCGGACTGCAGACCGTAGCGCTCTGCCTGACCGATCCAGGAATCCAGCATCCCTTGCATCCGTCCCAGCATGTTGCCGCCATGGTCATCGTTCCTGGCTGCCACCACCAACGAGAGGTAGGGTTCGCCGTGCGCTGCCATTCAGACCTGGAGTTTAACAGACTCGTGCTCGCGGTAGCCCAAGCAAATCCAATACAAACGAAAGGCGCAGCACGGTGTGTGTTCTGGACACGACCGGCTGCGCCTTGGTCACTCTGTTATCAGGCAGGCCTTAGCGATGCCCGCCACCACCGTGGCCGCCGCCACCACCGTGGGAGCCGCCGCCACCGCCACCGTGGAATCCACCACCGCCACCACCGCCGTGGAATCCGCCGCTACTGCCATGGAAGCCTCCGCCACCGGAACTGCGGGCCGAGAAGCCCCCGCCAGAAGGAGCGGATCGGAATCCACCACCGCCGTAAGACGGGCTGGACCGATAAGCGGGCGCGCTACGGTATGAATTGGCCCCGCCCCGGTATCCGCTGCTGCCACCGTAAGACTGGCCGGAGCGGAAGCCCGGCTGCGAAGCGCCGCCGCGCGAGGCTGAGTTAAAGCCCTGACGTCCTGCCGCGGTTCCCGCGCCGGATTGGCCAAAACTCCGCCAGCCGCTGCTTCCTGCCGCGCCCGAGCTGCCCAACCGCCCATTGGCGGCGCCGCTGCGGTTGAATCCACCGGCTTGTCCGCTGCGGTTGAATCCACCGGCTTGTCCGTTGCGAGCAAACCCACCAGTTTGCCCGCTGCGCGCGAATCCACCGGTTTGTCCGTTGCGTGCGAATCCACCAGCTTGCCCGTTACGCGCGAATCCACCAGCTTGCCCGGTGCGAGCGTAGCTTCCAGTCCTGGCGTAGGTTCCACCAAAACGGTTCGCGACCGATTGATTGGCGTAGGGAACGCCACCTCGAAAGGCGGGATTATGCGACCATGCGCTGCCACGGAATCCGCCGGCGCCGGCAAACTCGCCCCGGCCAAATCCGCCGCGTCCAAAGCCGCCGCGTCCAAAGCCGCCGCCCCAGCCACGGAATCCGTAATGGTTGAAGAAGAATCCGTTGGTGAGGAGGCCACCGCCGAACCAATTGCAGCCCCAACCCCAGCCGCCGAATCCCAAGCCCCATCCGAGGCCGCCGAAGAAGCCGCCTAAGAAAATTCCGGGATAGAAGCCGAATCCATAGTCGATCGGCGGATAGTAAAGCGGAGGATAGTAGCCATAGGGCGGAGGACCCCAGACGTAATCGGGGTTGTACTGAGGCACGTAAACTTCCTGGGGGTTGGCGGGCATAATGTCAATGGCTGATTGCCCGTCCTGCGTTTGCGTTGTCACGGTCTGTTGCTGATTCGAATTGAGTTTGCCCGATGCGCTAGCCTCAGCGCGCAGCCTTTGAACCGCATTCATGACATCTTGCTGCTGCGCCAGAAACGCATTGCCCAAAGCCGTGGTCCACTGAATATCCGAAGCCAGACGATTCAACACATCCGGAAACACCACCATCGCCTGTATGCTCGGGTCCCAATTCTGTTGGCGCGCCGCGTCAACCAGCTGCTGGCCTTGCAGATTCCGATTCTGCTGCAACCACTGCGCGGCTTCCACAATTTCCAGTGGATACGTTGATGCCGCCAGCACCTGGCTCAGCAGATTGTCCGGATAAAGCGCAATGGGCGCCACCAAGTTATCCAGTTGATCGGGGGATAGGAGCTGCGATTGTGGCGGGGGTGCACCCTGCGCCGGGGGCGGTGGAGCGTTTTGCGCAATATCCTGCGCGAACAAAATGGCGCCACCGGGGAATAAAAGCATCAGCAGGACGCATACGCCTGAAACTGCCTGCCGAAGAATCACGGGGATGGACCTCGCGTTTTTCATTTGCCACCTCCCTTTGCTTCCGCATCATTTGCGGAAGCTTCCAAGCCTTGCAAAAGCAAATCCTTGACCAATCGCCAACTTATTCATATTCTGCAACTTACGTTCACTCGTGCTCCCCGCCGAGCCGGTTGGAAAGCACCAACTTGCTGGATCACGGCCACTTATTTGGACGGGAGGCATACTGTGAGGGGCTGTAAGTAACGGTGACAGCCAGCTTCGAGCTGATCCGGTCAGGGGATACAATAGCAGGCTGACATGGTTAAACAGCTTGGACTAGCTATCGTGCTGGCGTGTCTGACGCTAACCGCGGCGATGTCTCGCGCGGCGGACATCCGGACCATCGCGGGTACCGGCAAGCCCGGTCACTCCGGCGACGGCGGCCCGGCGACAGCAGCAGAGTTGAACAATCCTTACGGCCTGACCATCGGGCCCGACAGCGCGCTATACATTTGCGAAATTGACAACCACGTGATTCGCCGACTGGACTTGAAGACCCACACGCTCTCCACCGTGGTGGGAAGCGGTCAAAAGGGATATTCAGGCGACGGCGGCCCCGCGCTGGCGGCATCCTTGAATCAGCCTTACGAGATTCGCTTCGATCGCTCGGGGAACATGTATTTCGCCGACATGCCGAGTCACGTGGTGCGCCGCGTGGAAGCCAAGACCAAGACCATTTCGACGCTGGCGGGTACCGGTGAGCCCGGCTTCTCAGGTGACGGCGGCCCGGCCAACAAGGCGCAGCTGCGCCAGCCGCACAGCATCGCCATCGATCCCAGCGGCGCCTGGCTCTACATCGCCGACATCGGCAATCATCGCATCCGCCGGGTCGATCTGAAGACCGGCCTCATCGACACCTTCGCGGGAACGGGCGAGCGAAAGCCAACGCCGGATGGCGCTCCGCTTGAGGGTACGCCGCTCAATGGCCCGCGTGCGATGGCGTTCGACGCCCGCGGCGACATGTACCTGGTGCTGCGCGAAGGCAACGCGGTGTACCGTATCGACATGCGCGCCCGCATCGTTCATCACATCGCCGGGACTGGCGCCAACGGGTACACGGGCGACGGCGGGCCGGCCGTTCAGGCGCAGTTATCCGGGCCCAAGGGGATCGCCATCGCGCCCGATGGCCGCGTGTTTATCGACGATACCGAGAGCCACACCGTCCGGCGCATCGATCCCAGGACGGGCATCATCGATACCGTGGTTGGCAACGGCACGCGCGGCGACGGGCCGGATGGGGCGCCGCGTTCCTGCCTGCTGGCGCGCCCGCACGGGATCTTCATCGATCAGGCCGGGGCAATCTACATCGCCGACAGCGAGAACCACAGGATCCGGCTGTTAAAGGAGTAACCGGCGGGTTTGAATCCTTTTGCCTGCCTTGACATCGAATATCTTGATATCAAGATAAAAGGAGATTCCGGCAATGACCAAAACAGACACCCAGTTCCGCAGCCTGGCCCGCGCCGTTCCAAGCCTGCACACGCTCGAAGGCGGCGGAGTCGAGATTCACCGCGCCTTCCCCATTCCTCAAATCGAGGATATCGATCCTTTTCTGCTGCTGGATCACATGGGACCCATCGATTACCGGCCGGGCGACAATACCGGATTCCCCGACCATCCCCATCGCGGCTTCGAGACCGTGACCTATCTGCTGGAAGGTCAAATGGAGCACCGCGATTCCTTCGGCAACCGCGGCGCGTTGGACCCCGGCGACGTGCAATGGATGACGGCCGGTTCAGGCCTGGTGCATTCGGAAATGCCGGGAAGCGATCTGATTCGCCAGGGCGGGCGCCTGGAAGGATTCCAGCTTTGGGTGAATCTGCCGCGCTGCGATAAGATGACCGCGCCGCATTACCAGGAATTGAAGGCTGCCCAGATACCCCAGGCTGCCAGCTCTAATGGCGATGCACAGGTCAAAGTGATCGCGGGCGAATCGCTGGGAGTCAGCGGCGCCATCGAAAGCCGGACGCCGATACTATACCTGCACCTCACCTTAGCGCCGGGCGCAGGATTCACGCAGCCGATCCCGAAGACGTTCAACGCTTTCGCCTACGTGGTTCGCGGCCAGGCTCAGTTCGGAGGTGCGTCGCCGGCCCAAGGCGAAAAACGGCTCGTGGTTTTCGCCCATGACGGGGACGCGATCAGCGTCGCCAATCCAGGCCGAATGCCGGCCGGCATACTGCTGATCGGCGGTGAACCGATTGGCGAACCGGTGGCTCGGCATGGCCCATTCGTCATGAACACGCGCCAGGAGCTGGTGGAGGCTTTTGAGGACTACCGTTCGGGAAAAATGGGCCGAATCGCATGACGGCGCGGTTATCTGAGCGATAAAACCCAGGACGTCGTGTGTAGCCGCGCAGGGCGAGCCGAAGCTGCTGAATTATCCAAAGGACTTCCCGCCTGGAGACCGGATTGCATCTTCTGGCCGGCGAGGGGAAGACCATGCGAACAGCTCTCTCTATCGGCCTCGCTTTTGCGCTGGCCCTGCCGATCCTGGCCAAAGACGATAAACGCCCGCCAACCGAACAAATCCAACGCGGGCATGACCTCTTCGTAAAGCCTGCGAAGGGTACTGCTTGCGCAACTTGCCACCAGATGGCTGGCGAGGGGACGGCGATCGGCCCTGACCTGACGACAATGGGTACGATGGGCACACCGCACGTCATCGTCATGACGATGCATATGACCATGACCACCTATGTGCAGTCGTTCAAGACAGCCCACGGCGGAACGTTCCCCGGGATGCTGAAGGAAAAGGGGAAGGACGAGACCGAAGCCTGGGACTTGAGTCAAATGCCGCCGGTGCTGCGAAAGCTGCCGAACAACGAGATCGTGTCGGTAGTGCGCGACCAGACCTGGAAGCATCCTCCAGCTTCGGTAGAGTACACGCCGCAAGAACTGGCGGATCTGATCGGCTTTCTGCGTTGGGCCGCGACCGGGTCGGTGAAAGAAGTCAAACCATCCGAAGTGGCCGATCTGCAGTAATATTCGGAACCGCTGCTTCAAGCTGCGCTTTTCGAGAAGCGCTCTAACGGTGACGTCGGTAATCAAGCTGACAGCTTGTTGCGCCTAGCGTTACGTTCTTCACAAACTAGATACCAATCAGATCTTTCTAAGCCCCACAGACACGTGGTAGACTAAATCCAACTTTGTTCTCGCTGCTGGAGTGTGCTCATGCACGCGCCAGTTAGGTTAAGCTTTGGAGGAGTCTAGAAAATGGTTTTCGAACCAACGTTAGGCCTGAGGCGACGTGTGCCCATGGCCTGCCATAACCGGGAGGATCGAATGTTCAGGTCAATTTTGTCTTTTGGTTCCGTTTTGGTTCTCGCCTTGGCAGCTTGTCTGCTAGTTACGCCCAACATCTTAGCCCAGTCGACCGCGTCAATCACCGGTACGGTAACAGACGCGACCGGCGCCGTGATTCCCAATGCGACGGTAACGGTGCGCAACCAAAACACGGGTGAAGAGCGCACCATGCAGACGGATTCAGCCGGAATCTACGCGGTCCCCTCGCTGCCGGTTGGCACGTACCGCGTGGAGGTGAAATCGTCCGGGATGCAGACTACCGCGGCCCCCAACCTGGTGCTAAACGTCGGCACCACGGTCCGCCAGGATTTTAGCTTGAAGGTGGCTGCGACTACCGAAACCATTGAAATCACCGCCGCCGCACCCGTTGTACAGGGCTCCACAGTCTCGGTCGGGTCGGTGGTGAATCAAACCACGGTGCAAGAGATTCCCTTGAACGGCAGGCATTTTATCGACCTCACGCTGCTGACCGCCGGCACCGTGACGCCGCCGGCGAATGGATTCTTGACGGCCCCCCTCCGCGGCCAAGGGTCATTCGGCTTCAACAGCGGCGGCGCGCGCGAAGACGAAGTCAACTACATGATCAACGGCGTCAATCTCAGCGACCCGGTGCAGAATCAAATCACCTTCCAGCCGACCATCAATACGGTATCCGAATTCAAGCTGGACAATTCCACTTACAGCGCTGAGTACGGCCGCAACGCGGGCTCCATCGTCAACATTGCAACGCGCAGCGGAACCAACGAATGGCACGGCGACTTTTACGAGTATTTGCGCAACAGCTACTTCGATGCGCGCAACTTCACCAATCCAACTTCGGTGCACCAGTCGCCATTCAATCGCAACCAGTTTGGCGCAGATGGTGGTGGCGCCATCAAGAAAGATAAGACCTTCTTCTTTTTGAGCTATGAAGGCCTCCGGCAGCTGCAATCGGTTCCGCTGACCAGCGGCGTGTTGACGGCCGCGCAGCGCTCGCAGGCTCTGGCCACGGGCGACCCGATCGTTCAGAACCTGGTAAACCTGATCCCGGCTCCGAACTCCGGGACGAATCAGTACGTCTCCGGCGCAACGGCCAACGTGAACATCGACCAGGGAACCGCCAATGTCAGCCACAACCTGACCGATTCGAATCGTTTGAACTTTTACTACGCCTACCAGGCTGACCTGCGCGGGGAGCCACCCACCACGGACGGCAACACGCTGCCCGGGTACGGCGACATCCGTCAGGGACATCGCCAGATCTTCACGTTCAATGACGTGGATGTGGTCAATCCCAACTTGGTCAATGAGGCGCGTTTAGGCTACAACCGCATTCACATCACATTCAACGCCGACAACACAGCGAATGCTTCGGCGTTGGGAATTAGCAACGGCGTTACTTCTTCGATCGGCCTGCCGCAGATCGCCATCCCGAGCCTGGGCTTGGGATTCGGCGGCGTCAACGGGTTCCCGCAAGGACGCGGCGATTATTCCGCCGTCGCCTCCGATACGTTGAGCTGGACCCATGGCAAGCACAACTTCAAGTTCGGCGGCGAATACCGGCGCATCGACAACAACAATTTCTCCTACACGCCTGGCAGCTTCAGCTTCCCCAGCGTCAACGCGTTCATCGCGGATCAGGCCACGAGCTTCACTGCGAATCCCTCCAATGGCGCCAGCCGCATCTATGTGAACTCGATCGGCGGGTTTGCCATGGATCAATGGAAAGTCACGCGGAGCTTCATGCTGGACCTGGGAATCCGCTATGACTGGTACGGAACCCCGAGCGAAGCGGGTAACCGTTTCGTGATTTTCAACACCGCCAATTCCACCCTCCAACCGACCAACCAGCCTTACCAGCAAAGCGCTCTGAACTTCCAGCCACGCGTCGGGTTTGCCTGGGATCCGTTTAACAATGGCAAGACCGTCATTCGCAGCGCGTACGCCATCATGACGGATCAGCCGATTACCGGGATCGTCACGGCCCTGGCAAGCAATCCGCCCTACGCCTTCCCCGTTTCTTTCGCGCCTACGACGGCTGTTCCGTTCGTGGGCTTCGGCAACGCGTTCTCTTTGGCCAGCGGCGCCGTCGCGCCGCGGTCGATTGCGCCCGACTACAAGGACGCCTATGTTCAGTCCTACAACTTCAACGTCCAACAGGAGTTCGGCAACAACTGGGGTGTCATGGCCGGCTATTTCGGAAGCAAAGGCACGGACCTGAACATTATTGTCAATCAGAACCAGCCCATCAATGGCGCCAAGCCGTACCCCGTGTTGTCGGCCGCCAGCCCGATCTTCCCCGGCAAGGCGCTCAGCAATATCTTGACGGAGGAAAGCGTTGCCAACTCCAACTACAACGCCTTGTGGCTTACCGTGACCAAGCAGCTCTCGCACGGGTTGCAGATCAACGGCTCCTATACCTGGTCGAAATCGATGGACGATAATTCACGCAACAACAATGGAGCCTCGACCTCCTTGCCGCAGAATAGCTACGACATCCGAGACGAGTGGGGCCCATCCGATTTCAATGTCGCGCACCGCTTCACTGTAGACCCGGTTTACATGCTACCGTTCAAAGGCAATCGCTTCGTGGAAGGCTGGCAGGTGTCGGGGGTCGTGCAGCTGCAGACCGGAAACCCGCTGAGCATCCATACCACTAACGCTTCTCTGACTGGTTTGCCTACGTTAAGGGCGAGCATTACGGGCCCCCCGGAGACCGGCTTCACGCCAGGCACCAACAAGAGCGCGACCTCGGTGACCTACATTCAGAATCCCGGCGTGTTCTACGATCAGGGCAAGGCCTTCGGAAACCTCGGCCGCAATGCCATCACCGGGCCAGGTTTTGCGAACGTCGACCTGGCGCTGTGGAAGGAAACTAAAATCACCGAACGCCTCACCTGGATGATCCGTGCGGATTGCTTCGACCTGCTGAACCACGCCAATTTCTACAATCCGAACCTGCTGGTTCCAACCGGCCTGGCTCCCGGCGCGCCCATTTCGCCTACCGGCACATTCGGCTTGATCACGTCCGGAACGCGCTTCCCAGCGGGCGACTTCGGCACTTCCCGCCAGGTCCAGTTTTCGACTCAGTTCACGTTCTAAGTACTGTAGCCCCTTGGCCGGAGCTTTTCTTAAGGCTCCGGCACTACTCGTCTCCGGCAAATTCCCGAGCCCAATGGTACGATCACGCGATGGACACGCGCACGCTTTCGCGGTTTAATCAGGCATGCTGCGGTGCACCTCCTGCAATGGAATCCTGACCAAGTCCGAAACGGTCTGCTATAGCTGTGGCGAGAAGACCGGGGCGGGCGAGAAACCTAAGGGTGGCGGCTTCGACACGGTGGCTTCCATCGTCTTTTACATTTCGCTCGGCCTGACCGTCTTGTCGATCTTCAGCAACTACGCTCCGCCGCTTTCGGTCTGCGTTCCCGTAACGATTATCCTCTTATTCGTCAAAAGCTCCGCCAACCAGCTCAGGAAGAACCAGACCTAGCCCTCCGGCCCCCCCGAATGCGGGGAGTGGTGTTCAATAGAGGGTTATGACTCCCAGTCGATATTCCGGTCAGTCCTGAGTTAGCAGATTACATCCGCCGCGTAAGCTTGCGAGAGCCCGACCTTTTAAGGCGCCTGAGAGAAGAGACTGCGAGCCATCCCCGGATCAGCATGCAAATCTCGCCGGAGCAGGGCCAGTTCATGGCTTTGCTCATCCACATGCTGGGCGCGCGCCGGACGCTGGAGATCGGCGTCTTCACCGGTTATAGCTCGCTGGCGGTGGCGCTGGCGCTGCCCGAGGATGGACGAATGATCGCCTGCGACGTCAGCGAAGAGTACACTGCGGTGGCGCGCCGCTACTGGCGCGAGGCAGGCGTCGAAGGCAAGATCGACCTTAGATTGCGGCCCGCCGTGCAAACCTTGAACGACCTGATTGCGCTCGGCCAGGCCGCGAGCTTCGATTTCGCCTTCATCGATGCCGATAAGGAGAACTACGAGAACTACTACGAGCGCTGTCTGACGCTCATCCGCCCCGGCGGCCTGATCGTTGTCGATAACGTACTATGGTCGGGCCGCGTGATCGATGCTGTTGATGAGGACGCGGACACGCGGGCCATTCGCGCCTTCAACCAGAAGCTGCTCGCCGACGAACGAGTCTGGCTGAGCCTGTTGCCAATCCGCGACGGCCTCACGCTGGCGTGCAAGAAGCCCTGAAGACCTCAGTGCTGGACCGCCGCGCCGCTGGCCGGGCCCTGCGCCGAGGCTTTGTCCGAAGGCGTATCGAAGCGGATATCGATTACGGCATTCCTAGGGAAATGTACCTCCGAGCCGCGCGCGATCACGGTCGAATAGAGCGCCCAGGCCATGCCGTAGAATCCGAAGGCGGTTCCCACGTAACGAGAGCTTTGCGCGATGCCGGCCCCGAGCAATCCGAAACCGAAGCCGCCCCCGATGGTTCTGCCGCCAACGTTCTGGCTTTGGCCGATAATCTGGTGGCTTTGATTTCGCAGCGGATCGTTATCGCCCGCCCGGCGCGCAATCAGCACCGCCGCCGCGGCCGCCAGGAAACGCGTCTTGGATTCGTTGGCTTGCACGCCTCCTTCACGATCCACTTTAAGGCGAGCCTTGCCAGTGCTCTCCGCGGCCTGTAGATTGGCCTCCGTGCGGACTTTCAGTGCTTGCTGCGCCGGCTCCTGCTGCTCGGCAACCGGCGTTGCAGCCTGCAAACGCGCAACTTCCGTGGGCAATTCGAAGTCCTGGAAACTGAAGCGCAGTTGACCGCTTCGATGAAACCAGCGGGATTTCTTAGAAACCACGACGGCGCCTTGCAGTTGTGTGCCCTCCGGCAAGATCAACTTGTGATCGGCCGAATACACCGGTTCGGTGAGAGCTGCTTGTACCGCTTCACCCGCTTTCGAGGAGGACGAATCCAGGGGTGCAATCAGCCGGGCATGCGCCACACTTGCGGCCTTGGGCTGAGTTCCCAACAGGGCGAGTGCACCGGCCTCGAAAGGCTCGGCGCCGAAGCCGAGCGGCTCCGACAGTTCCGCATCGAAGCGCGTTCCCTTGCGTACGTACTGCGGGTGATACGGCAGCTTCGCCACCAGGTAGTCCTCGACCACCTCCTTCTTGTCCGGTCCCCTCACCAGATCCGGAATACTCTTCGCTTTATCGATTTGAGCCTGGATAGCGTCCTTTACCTGCTGCTTGCCCGCGCCCAGCACGCCTGTGTTCTGAGGTGCGGTTGAATTCCGGGCCTTCGCCGGCCTGGACGGCACGATGGAATCCAGCGCGAAGCTTTCCACCGTGTGCATCGGTATCTTGCGTCCGTCCGGCATGATCAAGGTGGTGAATTCCACTGGGGCGGTGTGCAGCGGCGTGAAATCTCCATTGAGGATGGCCTGAGTGCGCCGCGCTTTAGAAACCGCCTGCACTTGGCCGACTTGGCCCAGAACAACCGCTCCAGCCGGGATCACCTGGCGATCGAATACATAGACCGGATCGAGCACCTTGGCTTCAACTGCCGCGCCGGTGCGCTTCGAGACACGCTTGGTTAGATACAGACGCAACGGTACGCCGGCCGGGACAATCAGAGGAACCTCGGGTGCCTTTGAGACCGCCTTGTCGGCCGCAGTCAGGCTCGCGAGGGAGATGGCCAAAATATAAGCTGCTTTGGCCGTGGTGCTGGTACTGCTTTGCATAATGGTTCGTTTGACGCTTGGGGGTAATTCCGAGGGTACCGCTGAAAGGTTGTTGCTGCCTTCGCCTAGGCGACGCCCGCCTTCAGAGGGTACCATGGCCTCATGCCGAATCCCGATCTCAGCGCGCTGTGGGAAGAACACACCGCGCATGAATTCTCCACGCGCGACACCGAAGCGACGCTGGCCACCATGGTGGAAGACGCCTACGTCAATCACATCCCGGTCCTGACCGGAGGACGCGGCAAAGCCGAACTGAGGCGCTTCTATTCCACGGATTTCATTCCTAAAATGCCGCCCGATACCAAGCTCACTCCGGTATCGCGTACGGTCGGCCAGGACCAGCTCGTCGATGAGATGATCTTCTCGTTCACGCACAGCATCGAAATGCCGTGGATGTTGCCGGGAGTTGCGCCGACCAACAAACGCGTCGAAGTGCCGCTGGTTGCGATCGTGCATTTTCGCGACGGGAAGCTCGCGCATGAGCACATCTACTGGGACCAGGCCTCGGTGTTGAAGCAAATAGGACTGCTCACGGATCCAGCCTTACCGGTGTGCGGCGCGGAAACGGCGCACAAAGTGCTTCGAAGCGAATTGTAGGCAGACCGCCTAAGCTTCACAATGGCTTGGTATACATCCAAATCGGGAATGAGTCAGGTCCTGGCGTGGATGATGTCGTTCGCGCTGCTGAACGTGATCACAGTGTGCCCCGTTCTGGCTCACCAAGTACCTGCAGGGCATGCCTGTTGCGAGCATTCGACCCGGCACTCCGTTCCCTGTACAGACAACACCTCGAATGCGTGCCCCTACAGCTTGCTGGAGAAGTCCCAAGTTAAACTTTCGTTTTTGGCCCTGCCGCTGGCGCCGGTTTGCAGTGCCCGGGCTGAGGCAAATCGCCCAAAAGTGTGGTTTTCTGCGCTGCCCTGGCCAGGACATGAAGCCGACTTGTCCGCTACCTACCTGCGGCTGCGAGTTCTTCTGATCTGAGGTCCGGTTCGATTCAAACACCCCAATTGAACCAAGAGCTTAGATTTCAGAAAAAGGAGAATTTGCAATGAAAAAAGTCATCATGATACTCGGATTGTTTGGGACGCTGCTGGCCGGCAGCATTTCTCTTATGGCAGGTGACTGCTGCGGCTGCTGCAAGGGTGACCAGGCTTGCTGCAAGGATGGCTGCGACAAGTGCGACTGCTGCAAGTAGTAGCTAGCCGCAAAGGGCGCGCGGGCACCCTCATTTCAGCAAAGTAAGCAGCCCGCGCCGCTCCGTTTTGCGGGCTGTTCCTTAAAGGGTGCGCGCGAGTCAGATCGGTGGGAGGCGTTTGCCTCCCACTCCCTTCATCTGTTTCCCACGAAAATGTTCTTCGGAATCATGGCGTGGACGCCTTTGTTTCCGTCCACCAGTTGCGTAATGTTGAAATCCACGGCGACGCTCGCCAGCATGTAGGCATCGTCGCGGCTGAGGTGTTTCTCCTCCACCAGGAAATCGATGGCCTCGCGAATCGCCAGCTTGGTAGCCTCGGTCAAATCCTCGTTGATTCCCATGGTGATGTAGTGGGTCGGCGTTTCGGCGCGCGGCCATTTCAGGTGCATATCCTTGCGCACAATGAATTGAAATGTTCCGGTTAGGCCGGTCTCCATGGCCGTGATGTCCACTTCGCCGTTGCCTTGCCCGGCGTGTCCGTCGCCCACCTCGAATAGCGCCCCCTTGGCGTGAACCGGGATGTACAGCGTGGTTCCTTCCACCAAGTCTTTGTTGTCGAGGTTTCCGGCATGGTTCCAAGGCGGCGCGCTACTGATGCGCCCATAGGCTTCGGGCGGTGCCACACCCATGCTGCCGAAAAAGGGATGCATCGGGATATCGATTCCGTCGGCAAAATGCGCGACTTTCCTAGCCCGGTCCAGCGGAATAATCCTGGTCTTGGCGTACGGAAAATCTTCGCGCAGGAAGCCGGAGGTTGGCCCAAAGCCATTGTAGGCAAAGGGATAGTCCACTTCGATTTTCTGAATGCGGACTTCCAGCGTGTCACCCGGCTCGGCCTCCTCAATGAAGACCGGCCCTGTCAGGATGTGGCCGCCTGGGCCCTTGTCGGTGACTTCCTTATAAATGGTCCGGAAGGAGTCGGGAATATCGGCCGGTGGCACTCCAAGTGCTTCAAATCGCGCGGGACTCCCTGTGGAGACCGTTTCAATTCGAACTGTGTCGCCGGAATGGACGCGCAGGACTGGTTTAGCGGTGGCGGAATAGTACCCCCAAACCACAGTGCCAGGACTGGCTTTCAGTTCAAAATTCTCGGCCAGACTCGACGGAGCGCCGGCAATGAGGCAGAATAGAAGAAGTTTTTTCATCGGGGTCTTAGGGTAATCATAGCTTGACCCGATAGTTGCGTTTCAGTAGGCTAACGTTTAGTTTGTTTCACGACGGAGGTAACTTGGTCCTTCTGCTCTTTGGGCCGCCCGGTAGCGGCAAAGGGACGCAGTCGCGATTGATCACTAGCTGGTTGGGGATTCCGGGGATTTCGACCGGGGACATGCTGCGCGCCGAGATTGCGGCCGGCACTGAATTGGGCCGCGCCGCGCAGGCCGTCATGGACAGCGGGGGATTGGTAGGCGACGATCTCATGAACCAGATGCTCTCGCATCGGGTTGCTCAGCCCGATGCGCAACGCGGGTTCTTGCTGGATGGCTATCCACGCACCGTCGAGCAGGCCGAGTTTCTCGATCGCCTGATCGCGGAGCGCCACTTGTCGAAACCAGTGATCTTGCACCTGGCTGTCCCGCTGGATGCTCTGGTGGGCCGGCTCACGTCGCGGCGCCAGTGTCCCAAGTGCGGGACCATCTACAATCTGCTGCACCAGCCGCCCAAGAAAGCCGGGTTTTGCGATAACGACGGCGTCGCGCTGGTTACGCGCAAAGACGACCAGGACGACGTGGTCAAAGAGCGCCTGAAGAACTACCTGGCTTTAAGCCGTCCGGTGCTGGCGCATTACCAGGACGCGGATTATCACGAAATCCGCGGGGACCGGTCGCCCGGCTATGTCTTCGAAGCCATCACCGGCATTCTGGAACCGCTGGTGTCAAAAAACGGCGCGGTCCCTTCCAAACATTTCCTCTCGCATTCGGGTCCCTTAGCGAATTGAGTGCTACGATGTTCTGGTCTGCCCGCCGGACGCCGGGCAGCCTGGAGCAATTCACATGATGCGCAAACGCAATTGGCTGGCCCTGACGGCTGTTCTCGGTGCGGCGCTATGGGCCCAGAACCCCGGCATTCAACGCACGGTTGTAAAACGTGGCGACACTACGGTGCCCGGACGCGAGGCGGTTATAGTTCGCGTCGAACTGGCTCCTCGCGCTTCGGCCGGACGGCATACGCATCCCGGCGAAGAAATCAGCTACGTCGAGGAAGGCCAAGGCGAGATCCTGATGGAAGGGCAGGCGCCGCTGAAGGTCAAGGCCGGAGACGGATTCATTGTCCCCGGCGGTACCAAGCACGACGCGCGAAATACGGGAACGCAGCCGTTGAAATTAGTGGCTGTCTACGTCGTGGAGAAGGGCAAGCCGCTAGCCACCCCCGCACCGTAAGATCTCAGCGGATGAAGTCGCGGATCGCGGCGTTTACTTCGTCGCGCTTCTCGTGAATCACCCAGTGCGAGCCGTCGGGGATGCGCTTGATGGTCAATTGCGGGACGAATTTGTCCAGGCCGTCCAGATTCTGCGTGAGCAGCGCGGTGTCTTTCTCGCCCCAGATCACCAACGTCGGAACTTTGACCATCAACGCGCTGGGATCGCTGGCGGAATTACCGCGCCCGCCGCTCGCGGCTTGCCCCGTCGGAGGACCCACTTCGTTGGCGCGATAGTAATTCAATCCACCCGTCAATGCGCCAGGCTGTGACCACGCCTTGATGTAAGCCTGTTTGTCCTCCTCAGTGAACACGCCGTTCTTCAGGCCTTCGCCCAAAACTGCGCTCACCAGCCACCCGTAGTTGTTGGCGGACAAATTCTGCTCGGCCTGCGGGCTGCGGAACATCAGCATGTACTGGCTGGCTTGCTGCTGAGCCGGGTCCGTTGCCAGCAGCCGGCCGAACACGCCGGGGTGCGGCGCGTTCACGATTACCAGCTTCTCCAGCATCTCGGGATGCGCGATGGCGAAGGACCAGGCGATGGCCCCGCCCCAATCGTGCGCCACCAGGATGAACTTTTTCTGATGCGAGAAATGGTCGCCCAGCGCGCGAACGTCCTCTACCAGCACGTTCATTTTGTATTGGTCCAGCGCCTCGGGCTTGTCGGACAGATCGTAGCCGCGCATGTCCGGCGCAACCGCCAGGTGATCTTTGCCGAACTCGGCCAGCTGGTCCTTCCACTCGTACCAGAACTCGGGGAATCCATGCAGGAACAGAACGAGAGGGCCTTTCCCAGCGGTCACGACGTGCAACCGCACGCCGTTCACGTGGACGTACTTGTCTTTGAACATCGGTTTTTCCATGGTTTTGGCGACTGCGGGAATCGAGCTTGCAAACAACAAAGCAAAAACAGAGCACACGCGCATCTTCGTGAAATTTGCGGTCATGTGGGAAGCCTACGTCCCGGGAGACGCGGAAGTCAATCGAGCCGCGACGAACGGCCGCGCTGCGCGGATGAACGGCCGCTACGATCCGTCGGGAATCGCGACCACTTTAGCGTGCCGCCAGAGGCGCTCCAGTTCGTAATAAGCGCGCGCCTTCTCCGAAAATACGTGGATCAACAAATCGCCGTAGTCCGCCAACACCCATTCGGCATTGGCGAAGCCCTCCACGCTGACCGGATATTCGCCGCGCAGCTCCAGCTGCTGCGCGATCTCTTCCGCGATAGCCTGAATCTGTTTCGGGTTCGAGCCGGTGCAGATCACGAAAAAGTCGGCGAAGGAAGTGACGTCGCGCAGGTCCAGCACACGAATGTCGATCGCTTTTTTCGATTCAGCGGCGCGCACGGCAGTCAGCCAAGGTGGGGTCTCGATCGGAGGGGCGACAGGTTCAATTGCGGGGTTCAGTTGTTGTTGAATAGTTCTACAGAGGCTCCTTACTCGTATGTTACACTGAAAATTCCAATGCGACAATCGGCCGTTGTGTTGTTGTGTTTCATTTCGGTTGCGCTATTAGCTCAAACTCCGCAAGCTGCTCTGGAAGCCAATGCGAATAAACGGATTGACCTAGCCCAGAAGGATCTCGACCGGGTACGGGAGCTGGTGCAGCTGGGCGCGCTGGCGCGCGTCAAATTGACCGAAGCGGAGCAGAATTTGGGCGATGCCCAGGACGATGCGGTCCTGGCGCGCACGCTGTACAGCGATCTCGCGGCCAAGGATTGGACCGAGCAGATGGCCGAAGAAGGAGTCTCGGCCGCTGAGCGCCGCGTCGCACGCCAGCAAGAAAGAGTCGAGCAGACCCGGCAACTGGTGGATCAGGGATTCGTAGCGCAGTCGGCGCTTGAGCCATTGCAAGCAGAGTTAACCACGCGCCAGACTAAGCTGGAACTGGCTCGCTTGCAGGCCCGGCAACTGAACAGTCTCGCTTCTCTGGCCAAACTCGAGGAATCCATCGTCCAGAGCGAAGAGGCTGCGCCCAACAACGAGAACGCGCTGGTGCTGGACGGCATGGAGCATTTTGAAGGCAGCGGGCAGTTCCAGGAAACTCGCGATCTCAGGCCGATCGAAATGGCCTTCGAGCAGAAGTTCGACCGCGAGTTACCCATCAGCGCCGACGGCGAGACCAGCCTGCATCGGGCGCTCGGCCTCGATCACCGCGGGCGCGTGGATGTGGCCGTGGCTCCGAATACTCCCGAAGGAATCTGGCTGCGAAGCTATTTGAAGTCCCGCGACATTCCGTATTACGCCTTCACTCACGCCATGCCTGGCAAGGCCACAGGTGCGCATATCCATATCGGCCCCGGAAGCACACGCCTGACTGAAGCCGACTAGCCGATGGCTTTGGTTCCGCGCGTCTTTCTCACAGCGGAACAGATTCAGAATCGCGTTCGCGAAATGGGCGCACAGATCAGCGCGGATTTTCCGGAAGGCCCAATTTATCTGATCGCCATCCTAAAGGGCGCTTTCATGTTTCTGGCGGACCTGTCGCGCGCCATCAAAACGCCTTCGCGCGTCGAGTTCATCGGCATCTCCAGTTACGGCCGGGGCAAGACGACATCCGGTCAGGTCAAAGTGACCAAGGACCTGGACGTTTCCATCGAAGGCCATCACGTGCTGATCGTCGAAGACATTGTCGATAGCGGCGTCACGCTTACCTATTTGATCAACGTGCTCAAGCAGCGCCGCCCGAAATCGCTGCACATCGCCACCTTGCTCGACAAGCCTGACCGCCGTTTGCGGCCGGTGGATGTCTCCTACGTCGGCTTCCAAATTCCGGATGAGTTCGTGGTCGGCTATGGCCTGGATTTCGCCGAGGACTACCGCAACCTGGGCGACATCTGCGTACTGAGCGAGGCGTAGCTCTCGTGATCATCTGCTACCATCGCTGTGATGGCCACGAAAGTAACAGTCAGCAATAATGGACCGATTCGCATCGAAGGGGATTTCACCATCCACGATGCCGAGGGCAAAGAGTACGGGCTCGCCGGCCGCAAGGCGATCTCGCTGTGCCGCTGCGGGCACTCGCAAAACAAGCCGTTCTGCGACGGCCAGCACAAAATCAATGGCTTCGATTCGAGCTGCCCGGCGCGCGACCTGCCGCCGCCCAAGGTCGTGGTCTAAAATCCGAACGACATGATTCAATTCGTTCTCGAGCCCGATCGCGAGCTCTTCGAAGAGGCCCTGCGGTTTGCCCAGCATCAGGTGCGCAGGCTGATCGAAGCGCATCCGGATTTTTATCCCGTGTACACCCGGGACGGGCATTGGAAGCATGATGGGCCCGCGTGGTCCAACTGGACCGACGGTTTTCTGCCGGGGCTGATGTGGATTTTCCACAAACGCAACGGCGGCCGGAACGCCAAGGACACGTTCTGGCTGGAGCAGGCCATTCGCTACACCACGCCGCTCGAGGAGCGCAAGCAGGATCCCCAGGCCACCGACCTGGGATTCATTTTTCTTTCCACCTACTATCGCTGGTATCGGCTGACGCGCGATCCGAAGTTCCGAGAGGTGATCATCGAGGCGGGAAGAACGGAGGCGCTGCACTTCCGGGAGAACGGCCAGTATCTGCGATCGTCGATCGGCGAGAACTCGATCTTCATCGACCTCATGATGAACGTCGGCATCATTTTCTACGCGGCCCGCGAGACCGGCGACCGGCGGCTGCGCGACATCGCCGTGCGGCACTGCCTCACTACGCGCCGTTTTCTGGTGCGCGGGGATGGTTCCACCGCGCACGAGGGCCTGTTCGATCTGGCCAGCGGCGAGTTTCTGCGCCAGACCACGCAGCAGGGCTATCGCGGCGATTCCTGTTGGTCGCGCGGCCTGGCGTGGGCGCTGTACGGTTTCAGCGTCTCGCACGAGTACAGCCGCGATCCTCGCTTTCTGGAAACTGCCGAAGCGTGCGCCGATTACTACGTGACGCATTCCAATGGCGACGGCATTCCGCCCTGGGATTTCAACGCGCCGATCGAGAGCCGCAAGCTGCTGGATACCTCCGCGGCCGCCATCGCTGCATCCGGCTTGCTGCGATTGTGCCGCCTCCTGCCCGACCCCATGAAGGGCCACTTCTATTGGTCGACAGCGGTGCTGATCCTCCGCACCCTATGCGAGAAGCATCTGGCTAAGGGCGATAAGAAATGGGAGGGCATCCTCAAGGGCGGCGTGTTTCACTTGCCCAAGGAGCTGGGTGTTGATGAGTCGGTGATGTGGGGCGATTATTTTTTCGTCGAGGCTCTGGAGCAAGCTCTGCCCCAGTTAGGGTAGAACCCTTATCTGGCTTACCGCGGTTTGGCCGATAGCTGTTTAGGATGCCGCTTTCGTCCGCCGTCAACTATTACGACCTGTTGCAAATCAGCCCGCAGGCCGAGCCCGCAGACCATCGAGCGCGTCTATCGTTTGTTGGCGGCGCGCTATCATCCCGATAATCAGGAAACAGGTGACGCCGAGCGCTTCCGTCTGATCGCCGAGGCCTGCGAGGTTTTGCGCAATCCGGTAAGTCGCAAAGAATACGACCGGCAGTTTGAAACCAGCGCCGCCAAACCACTGCCCATTTTCCTGGGGAAAGAGTTTACCGAAGGCATCGATGCGGAGGCCAAGATTCGCATCGGCGTGCTGTGCCTGCTTTATAGCAAGCGGCGCGCGAATCCCGATTTTGCCGCGCTCTCCCTGCTCGACATGGAGAACATCATGGCCTTTCCGCGCGAACGGTTGCTGTTTGCGCTGTGGTACCTGCGTTCCAAGCGCTACGTCTTGCAGGACGACCGGAGCAGCTTCATCATCAGCGCCGAAGGAGTCGACTACCTGGAGAGCCAGTTGCCGGACAATCAAATCCTGCACAAGATTTTCCGCGCGTCCGAAGCGGGAGTGATGGTGTATCCAAAAGCGCTGAATTCCAAGACCAAGTAGCGGCGCGTGCCTGCTATTCTGGGCATGCGCATGTTTCAGAAGACAGCGGTAGTTTGTACAATCGTCGCCACCGCGACCGCGGCTTGGGCGCAACAGCCCCCGATTCTGATCGACACCGACGCGGGTTCCGATGACCTGATGGCGATCGCTTTTCTGCTGTCGCAGAAGGACGTCCGAATCGATGGCATCACGATCGCGAATGGCTTGGCGCACGTGGATGCGGGCGCGCGCAATGTGGCCAGATTGCTCGAACTCGCCGGTCGCCGCGATGTGCCCGTTTTCGCCGGACGCAGCCAGCCCTTGCGCGGAAACGCGGAGTTTCCATCTGACTGGCGCAAGATCGCCGACGAGGTTCCGGGCGTGACGCTTCCACCCATTGAGCGCCGGCCGGAAACGCGGCCCGCCGCGGACTATTTGATCGAGCGGCTCAAGCAACCGGATCGGCCCGTTCGAATCCTGGCGCTCGGCCCGCTGACCAATCTGTCGGAAGTGCTGAAGCGCGCACCTTCTTCCGCGGGCGCGATCCGAGAGATCGTGATCATGGGTGGCGCGGTTCACGTGCCCGGGAACCTGGCGGACGGAGGCGTGTTCCACACCTCGAACAAGACCGCGGAATGGAACATGTTCGTTGATCCGCTGGCGGCGCGCATCGTTTTTCGGTCCGGGATCAACATCCGCTTGATTGCGCTGGACGCCACCAACACGGTCCCGATCAAAGCTGAATTTCTCCATAATTTTGAGTCACACGCGCGCACGCCCCTCGGCCGGTTCGTGGTACAGATCCTTCAGTCGGACCACGAAGCGATTGAGCAGGGAATTTTCTATGCCTGGGATCCTTTGGCCGCGGTCGCGTTGCTCCATCCCGGCGTTGTAAAAGTGTCGCCACTCCACATCGAGATTCGCGAGGATGCTCCAGAAGAAGGCAGGACGCTAGCGGCGCCCGGCCGCCCGAACGCGCGCGTCGCACTCCAGGCCGATGGCGCCGAGTTCCGTCGACTTTTTCTCAGCGCCTTCGAGCAGTAACATCATCGCGAGGACAGCACGAACTGATTGCCATCCGGGTCCTTGAAAATCGCGGACGTTCCCCAGGATTCCTTTTTGGGCGGCTGAACGAACTCCACCCCCCGGGCGCTCAGCTCATCGAATGTTTTCTCCACACCGTCGGTCACGAATGAGATGCCGGTGAACGATCCGATCCTGTCTTCCTGCCCCGGAGGTGTAAATAACACGACTTCGGTATCGGCTCCGGGAATGCGCAGTTCGATCCAGCGCTGGCCCCCGCCGAAGGGCTGATCGGTCATAATCTGGAACCCGAGCTTCTTGGTGTAGAACTCGAGCGCTTTATTCTGGTCGCGCACTGGGATGCCGACGAACTTGACGGATTTGATCATGCGAGTAGAGTAAAGGAGTTCCGGGCGGCTTGCAATCCGGTTTTTCCTGCTATAGTGATCGATACTATAGTTATCGACGACCACATTTTCGAGGTCCTGATGCGGGATCTGATCGGTCATGATCGTTCTCCTTCCGCCTTTCTCGTCTATCTGCATCTCTGGAGCCAGACCATCGGCCGGCGCAGGAAAAGCGCTTGCCTGAGCCATCGGACCATCGCCGATGCAACCGGGCTGTCGAAGAGCGCGGTCCAGAATGGGATGCGGCTTCTGACGCGGCGCCACTTGGTAAGCGTGCATCGCGCATCGGCAACGGCTGTGCCCGAGTATCGCGTTGCCCGCCCATGGCTCAACCGCTAGTTGAGTTGCAGGTTTGAGAAGCGGTGAACGAACGCGTGTGATACAGTGCCAACGATGGCCAGCATCTTTCGCGACAACTTACTAACGGGCAAGACCGCATTCGTGACCGGCGGCGGCAGCGGCATTGGACAGCGTATGGCCGAGCGTTTTGCCGAGCACGGGGCGAAGGTCATGTTGGTAGGGCGCAAGCAGGAAAAACTGGATGCAGCCGCCGCGGCCATTTGCAAGTCAGGAGGCACTGCCAGCACCGCCGCTCTCGACGTGCGCGACTACCCGGCCGTAGAAGCGGCTCTTCAAAGAACTCGCGACCAGTTCGGCGAAATCGACATCGTGGTCGCGGGCGCCGCCGGCAATTTCCCCGCGCCGGTGCTAGGCATGTCGGCCAACGCATTCAAAGCCGTGATCGACATCGATCTGCTGGGAACGTTCAACACCTTCCGCGCGTCGCACCAGTATCTGCGCAAGCCCGGAGCCAGCATCATCGCGATTTCAGCCAGCCACGCCAGTATGCCGGTGGCCTGGCAGGCGCACGTGTGTGCCGCCAAAGCCGGTGTCGACCTGCTCACGCGCACGCTGGCGATCGAATGGGGACCCGATGGCATTCGCGCCAACTGCATCACCCCCGGCCCCACGGATGAGACCGAGGGCATGCGCCGGCTGGCACCCACGCCCGAGATCCGGCGCAAAGTAGAAGAGAACGTCCCGCTACGCCGGTTCGGGACCAAGGACGAGCTGGCCGACCTGGCGCTGTTCCTGTGCTCGGAGGCCGCCAGCTACATTACCGGCGCCGTGTACGTGTGTGACGGCGGGCAATCGCTGCTGCGATCCAGCCTGCGGCTCGCGGAAAATCATTGACCCCCCCAACCACAACGCTCCTTCGCCAACTCGGCATCGCCAGTGCGTCGGCGCTGGTGATCTCGAACATGATCGGCGCCGGCATCTGGAGCACGCCCGGCATCCTGGCCGGTCAGCTCGGCTCCGCGGGAATGATCCTGCTGGTGTGGGGTGTCGGTGCGGTGTGCGCGCTGGCCGGCGCTTTTTGCTATTCCGAACTGGGCGTGAATTTCCCCAGCTCCGGCGGCGAGTATGTTTACCTGACGCAAGCCTACGGGCCGACCTGGGGATTCATGACCGGCTGGGTTTCTTTCTTCGCTGGCTTCTCAGCCCCCATCGCGGCGGCTGCGCTGGCGTTCTCTGATTATCTCGGGCATTTCTTCCCGGTCTTCCAACTGGAAAACTCGCGCCATTTGATCGGGTCGGGAGCGTTGGAGTTCAAATTCGGCCTTCCGCAAACCGCCGCGTGCACCGTGATCGCACTCTTCACCATCGTCAATTGCCTGGGAGTGCGGCTGACGGCGCGCGTGCAGAACGTGCTTACTTTTATCAAGGTTTTGGTTATCTTCCTCTTTTTAGCCGCTGGACTGGGGTTCGGCAACGGAAGTTGGGACAATTTCGCACATGCCGCGGCGCGCACTACCAGCACACCGTTGTACGCGCAGTTCATCGTGAGTCTGCTGCTCGTATACTTCGGCTACAGCGGATGGAACGCCGCCACTTATATCGCCGAAGAGTTGAAGCAGCCGGCACGCACTCTGCCGTACTCGCTGGCTTGCGGAACTCTGTTGGTGGGCGGTTTGTACCTGGGCCTGAATGTGCTGTTCATCTATGCCATGCCGCTGGAATCGATGAAGAGCGTGGCGGTAGGTGCACAAGCCGCGACGCATTTGTTCGGTCCCGCCGTTGCGGGCGCGTTTACTGCTGCGATGGCGCTGTCGCTCCTGGCGACTATGAATGCCGAGGTTACCATCGGCCCGCGAGTCTATTACGCCATGGCGAAGAACGGGGCTTTCTTCACCGGCGCCGCCAAGGTCCATCCACGCTGGCACACTCCCGCAATCGCCATTGTCTGGCAGGGCCTGTGCGCCATGCTCATGACCTTCGGCTCATTTGTGGATTTGCTGCTCTACATCGGGTTCCTGCTGAATTTCTTCGCTCTGCTGTCGGTGGCGTCGTTGTTCAAGTTTCGCGGGCGCGCGGGCTGGAAGAAACTCGGTGTGGTCAGCTTCGCCTATCCTTTAATTCCGGTATTCTTTATTTTGGTCGGCATCGGCATGACCATTTTCAGCATCACTTACAAGCCGGTGACGGCGGCGATTGCGATCCTCACGGTTGCCGCCGGCGCGGCGATTTATCACTTCCGCATCAAGAGGAGAACAGCATGAAATTTCTCGTGCTTTGGCATCTGGAGGCCGGTCAGCCTAGTCCGGAGCTCATCAAGGCGGTCGCTCACACGCCCAACTACGCAAAGAAACTCCAGGCCGATGGCAAGCTGGAGTGCCGCTATCACCTGATCGGCAAACATGGCGGCGCGTGGATTTACAACGTGAAGTCCAACGAAGAATTGGATCTGCTGCTGGCCATGTCGCCGGTCTACAACTACGCGCACTACGAAGTGCTGCCGCTGGCGGACATGTCCGACCCAGCCACGGTGATCGGGAAGAAGGCTTAGTCGGCCGCGCGGGTCGGCGTCCACCCGGCCGGCGGTTCCTGCAACAACTCCAGAAACGCCTGCCCGGCGCGATGAAACCGCTTCTTGCGCCGGTGCACGATGTTCACTGGCCGGAACAGCCGAAAATTTGCAATCGGAATCGGTACCAACCGGCCCTGGCGCACTTCTTCTTCCATGATGCGCGCCGGCATGATGCTCACGCCCGACCCGTGCGCCACCGCTTCCTTGATCATCTGCAAATTGTCGAAGTGCAGCGTCAGGTTCACGTGCACACGGTGCTCGCGCAGGAAACGGTCGATGTCGCGCCGTATCGGCAAGTCCTCGTCGAAGCCGACGAAATCCAACCCGTCCAGCTCCTCGGGCCGTACCTCGGATCTTTCCGCCAGCGGATGATGAGGCGAGGCAGCCACCACCATCTGCTCCTGGCGCCAAGGGAGCACTGTGACCTCTTTGCTCGCCTCCGCGTAGCTCATCAGGCCCAAATCCGCTTGATCCGCCACCACTGCTTCGTAGACCTTCTCCGGACGCAAATACTCAACTTCCAAGTGCGCTTGCGGATGACGCCGCGAGAATTCCTCTTCCAGACGCGACATTTCCGAAAGCCCAACCGAATAAATAGAGGCCACACGAACCGTGCCTTCCACCTCGGCCTTCATCCGCTCCAGCGCCACCAGGAACTCGTCGCGCGCACCCAACACTTCGCGGCACATTTCCAGGTACAGCTTGCCAGGTTCGGTAACCGTCAGAGGCCGCGTGCTTCGGTCCAGAAGTGTGACGCCTAACTGTTCCTCCAGGTCCTGAATATGCTGGCTCGCTGCCGATTGGCTGATCCCGCTCGTGGAAGCGCCCCGGCTGAAGCTTCTGGCTAGAGCTATGTCTTTGAAAAGCTTGATGTGATCCAGATCCATCCCCATCTGCATTATATTAGTTATACTCATACTAAGTCAATCTATCTTTTCGCTGGACTAATACTTTGAATTCTGATACAGTCAAGCATGCTCGGCCTTCCCGCGAAGCAAGGTCTCTACGATCCTCAAAATGAGCACGACGCCTGTGGTATTGGCTTCGTGGTCAACACCAAGGGCGAGCAGTCGCACGAGATCATCTCCAAGGGACTGCAGATCCTTATCAACCTGGCGCACCGCGGCGCGTGTGGCTGCGATCCGGAGACGGGCGATGGCGCCGGCATCCTGATTCAGATTCCACATAAGTTTTTTGCGCGCGAGTGCGAAACGCTGGGCTTCACGCTGCCGCCTCCGGGCGAGTACGGCGTCGGCATGGTGTTTCTTCCGGTCGAGCCATCGCATCGGCTTACCGCCGAGGGCATCCTGGAGCGGATTGCGCGCGAAGAAGGGCTCACGGTGCTGGGCTGGCGCGATACGCCGGTCAACGTCGACGCTATCGGCCGTGTGGCGCGCGCCTCGCAACCTTACATCGAGCAAATTTTCATCCGCGGCGCATTCGGAATGACGGAAGACGAGCTGGAGCGCAAACTCTACGTGGTCCGCAAGCGCGCGGAGTCGGAGATTGCGGCTTCCGATCTTCCCGACAAAGGCTTTTTCTACATTCCGTCGCTTTCGGCGCGCACCATCGTTTACAAAGGCCTGCTGCTGGCGCCGCAGATCGCCGAGTTTTACGACGAGCTGACCGATCCGGACGCCGTGAGCGCGCTGTGCCTGGTCCACCAGCGCTTTTCCACCAACACGTTCCCGTCCTGGCAACTGGCGCATCCCTACCGCTATCTGTGCCACAACGGCGAGATCAACACCATCCGCGGCAACATCGCCTGGATGCACGCTCGTGAGCAGATTCTGGCTTCTTCCGTGTTTGGCGACGATCTGAAGAAGCTGTTTCCGGTGATCGCGCCGGGTGGCAGCGATTCGGCTTCCATCGACAACGCCGTGGAACTGCTGACGCTGGCCGGCCGCGACCTGCATCACGTGATGGCCATGCTGATTCCCGAGGCTTGGGACGCCGACACCACCATGCCTGCGGAGAAGAAGGCTTTCTACGAATACCACGCCTCGCTGATGGAGCCATGGGATGGCCCAGCGGCGATCGCTTTCACCGATGGCCGCGTGATCGGCGCGACGCTGGACCGCAATGGCCTGCGTCCGGCCCGCTACCTGGTGACGCACGACGACCTGGTCATCATGGCGTCGGAGACCGGCGTGCTTCCCGTGAAGCCCGAGGAAGTGAAGTTCAAAGGCCGCCTCCAGCCCGGCCGCATGCTGCTGGTGGATACGCGCGAGGGCCGCATTATTCCAGACCAGGAAATCAAGCAGCGCCTGGCCAGCCGGCAGCCTTACGGCGAATGGATCAAGGAAAACCAGATCACGCTGGACAGCCTTCCGGAGCCGCCGCGCGTGTACGAATCGGATCTCGACACCATCATCATGCGG
Source organism: Terriglobia bacterium (assembly GCA_963768095.1). Lineage (GTDB taxonomy): Bacteria > Acidobacteriota > Terriglobia > Bryobacterales > Bryobacteraceae > Palsa-89. The sequence goes on from CAVYGT010000005.1 coordinate 56,760, forward strand.
CAGCGCGCGTTCGGCTACACGGATGAAGATATTCGCGTGCTGATGGCTCCCATGGCTGGCACGGGCGACGAACCGGTCGGTTCCATGGGCACCGACACGCCGCTGGCATGCCTTTCCGACAAGCCGCAGCCGCTGTTCCACTACTTCAAGCAATTGTTCGCGCAGGTCACCAATCCGGCGATCGACCCGATTCGCGAGGAACTGGTGATGTCGTTGACCAGCTACATCGGCACCGAGCGCAACATCCTGGACGAAACGCCGGCGCATTGCCATACCCTGAAGCTGCCGCATCCGCTGTTGACCAATCGCGATCTGGAGAAGCTGCGCCGTGTTTCCACGAGCGACCTGCTTGCCACCACGCTGCCCATGCATTTCCGGGTCGCGGGCGGCGAAAAGGAATTGGAGCGCGCGCTCGATGAGCTGTGCCGCAGCGCTTCACGAGCCGTCAAATCCCGTTACACGCTGCTGATCCTGTCAGACCGCGGCATCGACGAAGAATACGCGCCCATCCCCAGCCTGCTGGCGCTCTCGGCGGTGCACAACCACCTGGTTCGGGAAGGGTCGCGCACCCAGGTAGCGCTGATCATTGAATCCGGCGAGCCCCGCGAGGTGATGCATTTCTGTCTGCTGATCGGTTATGGCGCCAGCGCCGTCAATCCCTATCTCGCCATCGAGACGCTGGAGGATCAGGCCGGGCAAGGCAATCTCCCCGGCGGCGTGAACTTCGAAACCGCGCTCAAGAACTACAAGAAGGCCATCAACAAGGGTCTGCTCAAGGTGTTCTCGAAGATGGGCATCTCGACGCTGCAGAGCTATCGCGGCGCACAGGTGTTCGAAGCCATCGGCCTGAACAAATCGCTGATCGAGCGCTATTTCACCGGCACCGCGTCGCGCATCGAGGGCGTTGGCCTGGACGTGCTGGCGCGCGAAGCCAAGATGAAGCACGACCACGCCTTCCGTCCGCTCTCCGATTCCGATACCGAGCTGGCGGTCGGCGGAAGTTATCAATACCGCGCGCGCGGCGAGTATCACCTCTTCAATCCGCTGACCGTGAGCAAGCTGCAGCACGCCGTGCGGCAGGAGAGCTTCCAGACCTTCCAGGAATACACGCAGCTGATCGACAACCAGAACCGCGAGTTTTGCACGCTGCGCGGTTTGATGCAATTCAAATTCGGCGCCAAACCGGTTCCGATCGAAGAAGTCGAGCCGGCGTCCGAGATCGTGAAGCGCTTCGCCACCGGCGCCATGTCTTACGGCTCCATCAGCAAGGAAGCGCACGAGACGCTGGCCATCGCCATGAACCGCATCGGCGGAAAGTCCAACACCGGCGAGGGCGGGGAAGACGAAGCCCGATTCCAGCGCGATCCCAACGGCGATTGGCGGCGCAGCGCCATCAAGCAAGTGGCTTCGGCGCGCTTCGGCGTCACCACCAATTATTTGGTCAACGCCGACGAGCTGCAGATCAAGATCGCTCAGGGCGCAAAACCCGGCGAAGGCGGCCAGTTGCCCGGCCACAAAGTGGACGAAGTGATCGCGCGCGTGCGGCACTCCATCCCCGGCGTGCAGTTGATCTCGCCGCCGCCGCATCACGACATTTATTCCATCGAGGATCTGGCGCAGTTGATCTACGATCTGAAAAACGCCAATCCGAAGGCGCGCATTTCGGTCAAGCTGGTGGCCGAAGTCGGAGTCGGTACCGTGGCCGCGGGCGTGGCCAAGGCGCACGCCGACCTGGTTCTGATCAGCGGGCACGATGGCGGGACCGGCGCGTCGCCGCTCACCTCCATCAAACACGCCGGCATTCCCTGGGAGCTGGGCCTTTCGGAAACGCAGCAAGTGCTGGTCTTGAACGACCTGCGCAGCCGCATTCGCGTCCAGACTGACGGCAAGCTGCAAACCGGCCGCGACGTCACCATCGCTGCGCTGCTGGGGGCCGAGGAGTTTGGCTTCTCTACGGCTCCGCTGGTATCGATGGGCTGCATCATGATGCGTAAGTGCCATCTGAATACCTGCCCGGTCGGCATTGCCACCCAGGATCCGGTGCTGCGCAAGAAGTTCCAAGGCAAGCCCGAGAACGTCATCAATTTCTTCTTCTATATCGCGGAAGAAGTGCGCCAGTTGATGTCGAAACTCGGCTTCCGCAACATGGACGAAATGATCGGGCGCGTGGATAAGATTGAAATGCGTCCCGCCGTCGAGCATTGGAAGGCGCGCGGGCTGGATTTTTCGAGCATCCTGTACAATCCGGTGGTGCCGCGCAAAGTTGGCCGGCGCTGCCTGATCGCGCAGGATCATGGCCTCGAGCAAGCGCTCGACTACAAGCTGATCGACCACGCCAAGGACGCGCTGGAGAATCGCACCCGGGTCGAGTTCAAGATGCCGATTCGCAACGTGCATCGCACCGTGGGCGCAATGCTTTCGGGCGAAATCGCGCGCCGCTACGGCTCCGAGGGCTTGCCGGACGACACCATCCGGTTCGAATTTAACGGATCCGCCGGCCAGAGTTTCGGCGCGTTTCTCGCCCATGGCGTCACGCTGACGCTCGAAGGCGACGCCAACGATTACGTCGGCAAAGGACTTTCGGGCGGCAGACTGATCGTCTATCCGCCGCGGACCTCGACCTTCTTGCCGGAGGAGAACATGCTGGTGGGCAACGTGGTTCTTTACGGCGCCACCAGCGGCGAAGCCTACTTCAATGGCATGGCGGGCGAGCGCTTCGCCGTGCGCAACTCCGGCGCGACCGCGGTGGTGGAGACGGTTGGCGATCACGGTTGCGAGTACATGACCAAGGGTCTGGTGGTCGTGCTGGGACGCACGGGCCGCAATTTCGCGGCCGGCATGACAGGCGGCATCGCGTTCGTTCTGGACGAGCACGGCGAATTCGCGAACGTGATGTGCAACAAATCCGGCGTCGATCTGGAGCCGGTCACCGATGCCGCCGATCTCGATACGGTCCGAAACCTGATCGTGAAGCACGTCGAGGCCACCGGCAGCCCGCGCGGCCAATGGATTCTCGAAAATTGGCTTAGCATGGCGCCAAAGTTCGTCAAAGTCTTCCCGCACGAATTTAAGCGAGTGCTGGGCATCAAGCGCGCCGCGCCGCCGGCCGTGACCGACGTGACCGCGCGCCTTGTATTGACGCCGCCGCAGCCGAAACTAGCCCATGGGTAAAACGACAGGCTTTCTCGAATACACGCGCGAGCTCCCGCAGCGCCGGCCTCCCGCCCAGCGGATCAACGACTGGTTCGAAGTCTATCGGGACTTCGACGAAGAGAAGGTTAAGACTCAAGGCGCGCGCTGCATGGATTGCGGCGTGCCGTTCTGCCATACCGGATGCCCGCTCAACAACGTGATTCCGGACTGGAACGATCTGGTCTACAAGAATCGCTGGCGCGACGCGATTCGTGCGCTGCACGCCACCAACAATTTTCCCGAGTTCACCGGACGTCTTTGCCCAGCGCCTTGCGAGGCCGCCTGTGTGCTCGGTATCAACGAGCCTCCGGTAACCATCAAGGTCATCGAGAAAACCATCGTCGAGCACGCCTTTCGTGAACACTGGATTCGCCCGGAACCGCCGCCGGCGCGCACCGGAAAGCGCGTGGCCATCGTTGGATCCGGCCCGGCTGGGCTTGCGGCCGCACAGCAGTTGAACCGCGCCGGACACAGCGTAACGGTTTTCGAAAAGGCCGACCGTATCGGTGGCCTGCTGCGCTACGGCATCCCCGAGTTCAAGATGGAGAAGCGCGTGCTCGATCGGCGCTTGGAGCAAATGCTGGCCGAGGGTGTGGAGTTTGAGACGAACGTAAACATCGGCTACACCATCACGGGCGACAAGTTGCGGGCAGAGTTTGATGCGATCCTGCTGGCCGGCGGCGCTGAAAATCCGCGCGATCTCCCGGTGCCGGGAAGGGAATTGAAGGGCATCCATTTCGCCATGGAGTTCCTCCCGCAACAGAACCAGCGCTGCGCGGGCGACGATGTCCCCAACCAGATCCTGGCTACCGGCAAGAGCGTGGTGATCATCGGGGGCGGCGACACGGGCGCCGACTGCCTCGGAACATCGCATCGTCAGAAGGCCGCCTCAGTGCATCAATTCGAGATTTTGCCCTGCCCTCCACCGGAACGCGCGCCTCAAACTCCCTGGCCGTTGTGGCCGCTGCAACTGCGCGTCGAAAGCTCGCACGAAGAAGGTGGCATTCGCGACTGGAGCATCGCTACCACGCGATTCTCCGGCGACGAAAAAGGAAATGTGAAGAAGCTCCACGCCGTGCGGGTCGGCCCGCCGCCGAAATTCGAACCGTTGCCCGGCTCGGAGTTCGCACTCGACGCCGATCTAGTCCTGCTCGCGATGGGTTTCACCGGACCGCGCCCGGGCGGCATTCTCGATCAACTCGGCGTCTCACTCGATCCGCGCGGAAATGTCGCAGCCAACGCCGACTACAGCACCAACGTTCCGGGCGTGTTCGCGGCCGGCGATATGCGGCGCGGCCAATCACTCATCGTGTGGGCTATCGCCGAAGGCCGCCAGGCAGCCGAAGGATTGAATCGCTACTTGAGCGCAGTCGCCTAAGGCGTTTCCTTGATCTCGTAATCGAAGTCGTAGAAGTGCTTTCCGTCCGGCTCGATTCGGATCTGCATGCTGCCCTTGAGCCCGCGAAGCTCGCCCGTCCCCGAGTCGGGCACCACCGTGATGCTGAGCATAGGCTGCCCGCGATCCATCGTCGCGCTGTGTTGCAACGCGAACGTCCCCTGGCGCCCGCCCAGCGTTCCGTTCACGATCTCCATCGCGACATAGCCGGCCGATCCCTTGGTGCTCGTCATCACGGAGAGCATTTGGCCCTGGCTCACCGCCTCCAGTTCGCCGTGGAACTGCTTGTCGATCGTCATACGTCCGAGTGCCGTGTTCTCGGCTTCGGGCGACTGCGGCGTGAGCTTCACCTCGAAAGGTCCGGAGGCGTGATAGGTCATCTTGTCCCCTTACTTTGGCCACTGTGCGAAGCCCGCACTAAGCGCTGCCCAGCCCCAGACACACGATCCCCACCAGGATCAGCCCCACGCCGTAAAGCTTCGACTTCGTGATGACTTCTTGAAACATCAGCCGGGACCATACCAGCGAGCAGATATACGACAACGAAACCATCGGAAACAGAACCGACAATTCGCCGTGGGACATTCCCTTGACGAATAGAACCGACGAAAGCAAATACGTTACCCCGCCTAAAGCCAGTTTCCAATTCTTGAGGATGGTGGACCAGTGCCGGCCAATTTCGACCGCGCCAGCCTTGAGAAACACGGCGCCGACCGAGCCGATCACCGATCCGCCCAGCACCAAGGCCATCGAAGAAACAGGAGTGGTCAATGGCTGCCTCCCCGTCCCAAGGTTGCGACCCCGCAGACGATAATCGCGATCCCCACGCCTTTCAGCGGGCTCATAGCTTCATGAAAAATGAGCACCGAAAGAATCGCGACCCAAACGAAACCCAGCGAAATGAGGGGAAAGAGAACGGAAAGCTCACCATGCCGCAGCGCGTAAATCATCATGACCGCGAAGATTCCGTACAGGCAATAACCGGCGAATAGCGGCGGAATTGTGAGGATGCCGATCGCGGTGGCGATGAGATCCGCGTGACCCAGCCGGTTCGCGCCCGACTTGATCAGCATTTGCGCCACGGCCACCAGAAACGTGCCCGCGATAATAATCAGCACCGCCTGACGGCGTTTTTCGTGATCGACAACGGGCGCCTGCGGGGGGACGGTAATGGTGCTCAATACGCCTCCAGTTCTCCATGATAACAATCGGTTGCGGCGTAGAATAGGTTTATGGAATCAACTGCCGCCGCCCCGCGCTCGCCGGTGGACAGATTCTTCGAGTTTTCACTCCTGGGGCTGCTGGCCAGCGGGTTTCTGGCAGTGGCCGGCTCGGGCTTCTTGGACACGCCCACGCTACTTGCGGCCGCAACCGCTCTGGCGCTGCGTGCCTTACTCGCGGCCGGTGTTCTGCGCTTCCAATTGCCGGACCCGATCGTTACCGCGGTAACTTTGGCGTACATCGGCTTTTGGCCCATTGATTATTTCTTCATTTCCCGGACCTTCATCCCCGCCGCCGTGCATCTGGTGTTCTTTGTGGCTGTGGTGAAGATCGTCACCGGGAGAACCAACCGCGACTACCTGTTTCTGAAGTTGATTGCCTTTGTGGAATTGCTGGCAGCCTGCGTGCTTTCGACGCGATTCAATTTCTTCGTCTTCCTCTTGCTGTTCCTGGTGCTCGGCGTCGCGACTTTCGCGAGCGACGAAATCCGACATGCCCGCGAGCGCCGGTGTTCGGCGGCGCGCGTCTCCGGTGTGGGACTTTCGCTCCGCCTCACCGGCGTCGTGCTGTCGGTTTCCTTCGGAATCCTGGTCATCACGGCCGGCCTGTTCTTCTTTCTGCCGCGCACCGCGCGCGCGGCTTTTCAGCATCTGGTCTCGCACCGCTATTACCTGGCGGGCTTTTCAAACCATGTGACTCTGGGCGAGATCGGTGAGATCAAGAAGGAAAACACGCCGGTGATGCATGTGAAGATGGATCAACCGGAAGACCGCGGCCTGCAACTCAAGTGGCGTGGCGCCACGCTGGCGGAATTCAACGGCCGGGCGTGGTTCAACCGGCCCACACTGGGTGACTCGTTGCATCCGGGCCTGGGCGGGCTGATGCAACTCGACCAGTCGCCCGCTCGCCGCAATGAGCGGCACATCTCCTACGCTGTCCACCTGAACGAGCTTGGCTCCGACACGTTGTTCTTCGCGGGCACGCCTCAATTCCTGCGAATCGACTCGGCGGTGACTCGCCGCCCCTTCGAGAATTACACCGTGCAATACGGCGAGGCGCGCAACATCTGGTACCAAGTCTACAGCCGCGTCGATCTGCCGTTTCGCGACTCCAGGGACGCCGACGAGCTTGTCGATCCGTTGCCTGACGCCGTTCGAAAGCTCTATCTGCAACTGCCGCGCCTGGACCCTCGCATCCCGGAGCTGGCGCATAATATTGTCGGCGCGGAAAACTCGCCGGGCGCTGAAGCGCGGCGCATCGAAAACTACCTGCGCACACACTTCGGCTACACTTTGGAATTGCCGCCGGTCGAACCAGCCGACCCGCTCAGTTTCTTTCTCTTTCACCGCAAAAAAGGACATTGCGAATACTTTGCCTCCGCGATGGCCATCATGCTGCGTACGCTCGGCATTCCCGCGCGGATGGTCACTGGTTTTCAAAGCGGAATTTACAACCCCATCAGCGGTTCGCAATTGATCCGAACCTCCGATGCGCACAGTTGGGTTGAGGCCTGGTTGCCGCAGCGCGGATGGACCACCTTCGATCCCACGCCGCCCGATCCGAATCCCCCACAGCTTTCGTGGTTGACGCGCCTCGGTTTTTATACCGACGCCGCCGAAGTCTTCTGGAACGACTGGGTGTTGAACTACAATTTAGACCGCCAACTGCAACTCGCCAGCCGCGTGGGCGAGACCAGCCGCCATGTGGGTTTGAAATGGTACGACTTCAGCTCGCTATCGAGCGCGAAAATGTGGCCGGCCGCCGTCAGTTTCGCGAAACGCTGGGGCTTCCTTTTGTTCGGAGTCCTCGTGCTGGCTCTGACCGGCCGGCTGTTTGGTCGCGACGGGTGGCGATGGTGGCAAACCCGGCAGCGGGTGCTCAAGGTCCAGCGTGGCGAAGCGCAGGCTTCCGATGCGACGCTGCTGTACCAGCGCATGCTGACCGTCCTCACCAAGCGCGGAATCGAAAAGCCGGTGTGGCTGACGCCGTTCGAGTTTGCGCGTGTCCTGCAGGAGCCGGAGCTAGCTCGATTAGTTGAGGATCTAACCAGCGCTTATAATGAGCTGCGATTCGGCGGCCAAGCTGAGGCCGCTGGACGCATCGTGCAATTGCTGGAGCAGCTTGAAACGGTTCCTTAGTTTCCCGTTTTCCCGCCAATCGTGATTTCGACCACGGCCGGCGGCGCAACAGTCGCTTGAGCGGCGGAGGCCGCGCGCATCTCTCGCTTAGGCCCGCCTGCGATTCCGCCCACGATTCCTGCTTGAGGCAGGGGCGTCTCCAACGTCAACCGGTACCTCTGAGAAGTGGCCGTTACCTGGATCGGCGAGTCAGGAATCGTATAGCCGGTATTCGCCACTATGGCGACGTTTGCTATGCGCTGCCACTCGCCTGTCTCATCCAGGCGCGTCAAAGTGATCTGGCCCGGCAGTGTGGCTGAAACCTCAATGCGGACCAGATCGCCCGGCTTGAGCTCTGCGTCCGATGTCAGCGGGAAGTTCTTATCGGCGGACTCGCGCTTCAGTAATGTATACCTTAAGAGCGGCTGGGGAGCGCCACTAACTGCTTTCGCAACCGGCGCGCTCGCGAGTGCGACACGATCCTGCGCCTGCACAGCATTCAGCGCACCAGGTTCCTGCTGGCGCAAAGATCCGACCGCTCGCGGCTCAACCGGCGCGGGAATCAGCGGAGGCGGCGCCGCGGCTGGAGCAGCGGGTAGAGTATCTCGAACCACCGGGGCTGGTTCATCGGCGGCCTTCGCCCGCATCCGCGGCCGCTCTTTCGGCGCAACCACGGTGCGCTTCTGCTCGTTGGGTTGCTCTGGAGCCGCCGGGCTGGGCGCTTTCTCCAGGGAAGCGATCTCAACTGGCTTTTTGGCGGGCCGCAATGGATTCGGCCGGAACACGACCAACAGTATGCTGGCCACCACGGCCGCGCTGGCCGCACCTCCCCAAGCCCACCAGCGCATCCGCCAGCCGGTCTGCCGGCCGGAAGGCTGTCTTTCCAACACCTGGCGCACCCGAACGCGCGTCGCCGGATCGTCCAACAAGCTCCTCAGCGCTTGCTCTTGCTGCAACGCATTGAACAGCTCCTGATCGTCGAGGGCTGCCTCGAACAACGCACTGCGCTCGCTCTCGGTGAGCGTGTTGGTGGAGTAGCCGCCCAGCAGTTTGCGGATTTCTTCCTTGCTCATCCGCTTTTCTCCCAGCTTCCGCCCATCAGCTCCAACAGGTGCTTGCGGCATCGAAAATCCCAGGTATAAACCGTATTGAGCGAGGCCGCGCCGAGTTCCGCCTGAATCTCGGCGAATGTCTTACCCTCTAGCTTGAGCGCAAAAAGCTTACGGCAGCGCTCGCCCAACTGCGATACGGCCGTGAGCAGCCGCTCGCGCATCTCGCCTTGCTCGGCCGCGCTCAGCGGATCCACACCATCCCCGGCGAGTTGAATTTCATCCACCGGCACTTGCGTGTACTCCCCGCGCCTTTGCGCTTTCCGCCGGTACGCCGCCATTTTGTATCTGACGATTTGCAGCGAAAGCGGAAGCAGATCTTCCAGCCTGTCGAGATGACCGTATTTTTCGTGCAGCAGGAGCAGCACTTCCTGCGCCAGGTCCTCGGCGGCGTCCCTCTGCATTCTGGATGCCGCAAAGCCGACAATCCTTTCGCGCAGCTTCTCCAGCAGTTCTTCACGCGCGCGGAGGGACGGCTTTTCCACGCTTTCCCGCAGCATTGCCCAAAGGATACAGCTTCCTGGCGGCCGGTGACAACCAGCGTGTTACACTGAAACTTCCCGAAGTTGTGCAGTCCCGTCGTACTATCTTAAAAAGTGCGGCGCTCGGTTTAACGGCGCCGTTCATCAATCGAGGCTATTTCCGCCTCTTCGCCCAAGATCCCTCCACAGCGGCCTACTCAGCGCTCACGCTGGATTTGGTTCGCCGTTCCACAGTCATCGACATGCTCGGTCTGCTGACTTTGGACTACCGCAAGCTGCTCGGCTGGGAAGCCCTGCCGGATTCATTCGGCGCGGCTGAGTACGACAAGCTGAAGAAATCCGGTATCACGATTTTTCATCCCGCTGTCGGTTTCACCGAGGGCGACGTATATGCAAGCTCGCTGCGCGACATCACGGGCTTGAACGCGCTCATCGCCGCTCACCCGGACCGGTTTTTGCGCGTCGATGGCCCTGGCGATTTCGATCGCGCCAAGCAAGAGGGCAAGCTCGGCATCCTGATCGGCCAGCAGAACTCGCAGCATTTTCGCAGCGTCGAGGACGTGGACTATTGGTTCGGTCTCGGCCAGCGCGTCTCTCAACTTACGTACGTCCACAACCGCCTGGGCGGCGGATCTTCCGACGCCTCCGATTCGGGCTTGACCCCGTTCGGGGCGCAAGTTGTCGAGCGCATGAACCGGCTCGGAATGGCGGTGGACATCTCGCACTGCGGCGACCGCACGACGCTGGACGCGATTGAAGCGTCCCGCAAGCCCGTGCTCATCACGCACTCCAATTGCCGCGCTCTGGTGCCAGGCAGCCGCCGTTGCAAGACCGACCAAGCCATCCAGCGGACTGCGGCGAAAGGCGGCGTCATCGGCATCACCATGGTCCGCTATTTCGTACGCGCCGGCGCCAGTGCGACCATCGAGGACGTGCTGGATCATATCGACCACGTCGTGAAGCTGTGCGGCGTCGAGCATGTCGGCTTGGGAAGCGACGTTGACTTGGACGGACGTGACGGGCGTCCGCATGCGCCCAAGAGAAATGACCTGGACGGCGTGGACTATGCCAAGAAGGTTTTCGACTTGACTCAAGGCTTGCTACGGCGCAACTATTCCTCGGGCGACATCGAGCTGATTCTGGGCGGAAACTTTCAGCGAGCTCTCTCAGAAATCTGGGCCTGATGAGTCGGGCGGTTGATCCGGCTAAGGCCCCTTGCGCTCGAAATTCACCAGCCCATCCCGATAGTCGATGGTCAGCGTGAACAGATCCAGCACCGGCAAACCCAAGAATCCTGAAATCTCGGTCCCGATCCGGCGGCTCTGCTCCCAAGTATCTATGGACGTCATTCCCAAATTCTTTTGCTCGAACCCCGCGAATTGCAAGAGCACCGTTCCGGTTTGATAAAGATCCGCAACCTGGCCATTGACGCCCGACATGTGGAGTTTGGGATCGCGGCTGAGCTTGCTCACCTCCGCCGCAAGATCATAGGAAATGAGACTACGGTCGGCGCCCGTGTCGATCACGAACAAAGCTTCGCGCGAGCCGTTCACGCGTGCCGGAATCAAAAGCAAAGTGCCTAGCCGGTATATTTGCGCGGCCTTTTCCAGCCCTGTAGGGATGGTGCGGTCCTGGATGGGATTTTCACCGGGGTGGAAGCCTGGAAGGGGATTCAGGCGCAGCTCCCGGCCCGCGAAATCCACCGTGACGAGAAACGCCCCGAAGACGTTGGTTCCGATCAGCCCGTCAGCCGGACCTACGGAATCCTGATCGACGACACTGATCAAGGCATCGCGAAACTCAACGTCTCCAATTAGCAGGCGCCGGGCCACACCGCGGTATCCGCCGGAGAGCTTCGCGCTGTCGCCGAAGCCGCGCATGCTGGCCTGCGACAGCCGGGTAACTCCGGCTTGGTCGGCCGCCCGGCGTGGAATCACGATGCCGGTGGCGCCGGTGTCCAGCATCAGTTTCATGAGGCTGCCGTTGAGGTTCACTTGTAGCCCGTAGCTGCGCGTGTGGTTCTTATCATTGACCAAGGCCGCCAGCGGGATCACGGTTGCTTTATAGGGGCTCTCCAGCACCGTGAGCGTGCGGCCGCGCACTACGCGCGCGAATTGCAGGCGCTGCTGCAGATCTTCCAGATCGGCGCCGCTATCGGCTCTTCCCGCCATCGAAGAATATTTTTCAAGCGCCTCAGCCTGCTGTTGGACGGATAATCGTATGGCCCAATCCCGAACGATCCGCGGATCCTTTGGATCGAGCGTGTACGCACGCCGGAAATATTCCGCCGCGGTCTTGTACATGGACGAGCATTCGCTCACCCGCGCCAGCCCCCACCAAGCGAGAGCGAAATTGGCGTCCAGCTTCGCTGCCCGTCTGAATTCGGCTTCGGCCTGCGCGAACTCGCCTTGCCGGAACAGAACTTCGCCCGCGAATTCGTGCGCGGTCGCCGAATCGGGTGTGTCATTGGTGGCTTTTTGGGCTAGTCGCCAAGCGGTAGCGACCCCGTCGTTGCGCAGCGCCTTGCGGCCCAGTGCCACCGTGTCGCCGGCCTCGGCGCCCAGCAGAGCCGAAGCCGCCAGGACGGCGAACCAACATAGGCGCCGGATTCTCATGCTGCAACTAGCTCCGTCTAGCCACCACTTCCAGGAATTCGCCTTGAATCCGCGTTCGGTCGGAATCCGCTTCGTTGTGTTCCCGCCAGAGATTTTCAAGGTCGGCGGCGTACGACACTTGGGTTGCCGCGTCCAGGCGTTCGAAGGCCAGTTTGGTCGGTCCGAAATATTCGCGGAAGAATCGCACCACCTGGCTAGGCGGAAATGGAAAGTCAAAGTCCGCCATGCGCCTTGCGGTGCGGATTTCCGAAGCATGCGGTCCGAATCGTTCGCGCACCACATTTTCTTCGCCCCACTGGACCGGCGCGGGAATGCCCTCCGGCGGCGGGATGTACTTGGCCCCAACCGTGAAGACGTGGCCGATGAATCCGCCCGGAGTCCAGTTCGCCATCGCGATCGTGCCACCGGGCCGGCACACGCGGCTGAGTTCCGCGGCGACCAGCTCGGGGCGCGGAGCAAACATCGCTCCAAACATGCTCATTACGACGTCGAATTGCGCCTCCGGATACGGCAACTCTTCGGCGTCACCCTCTTCAAAGCTGGCCTCGAGATTCTCTGCCGCTGCCCGCTGCCGGGCCTGCTCCAACAGATTAGTGGCAATGTCCAGGCCGGTTACCAGCGCCCCTTTTCGCGCGGCTGGAACCGCCAGGTTGCCGGTGCCGCAGGCGACATCCAGCACACGTGCGCCCGATTGGATGTCGAGCCGATCCACAAACTCGGCCGCGCATCGGGCCGAATATCGGGCGATCTGACCGAAGTCTCCGGCCATCCAGGTTTGGCGCATTCTCTGTTTCAGCTTTCCTAGGCCATCGGCAGCGGGCTGCATCCGGATCCTCCTTGCAAGCCTCGATTGTACAGCAGCGCAGCGGTCAACTCCCAGGAATCGTGCGATGTGATAAGCTCGCAGACCTGAGGTGACCAGCATGAGTCCAACCATGACGCACGAGATTGGAGCCACGAACCGGATTTTCGAGCAGGAAGTTGCGGCCAAGCGCAACGTAGAGGCGCTCGACCGGGTCTATACCAGGAACGCTCGCATCCTGCCGCCGGGCGCCGCAATGGTGGAGGGCCGTGAGAATATCAAGACCTTTTGGCGCAGCGCCATCGAAGCTCTCGACGTCGCCTCCGTGAAGCTCGAGACGCTGGATTTTCAAACCCTCGGCGAAGGCGGGATCGAAATAGGCCAGGCGACCCTGATGTTCCGCGCGGCCGCAACGCCGCCGGCGGTAATGAAATATGTCGTCGTCTGGAAACGCGAAGATGGCGCTTGGAAATGGGACGTCGACATCTGGAACCCGAATTCCTGACGCCTCGGGTGAGCAGCTTAGTTCCGCTGTGAAATTTGCCTTAAACTAGAAGTCGTAGAAACGGTTATCGCCCACATTTCGTCTGTAGATAAGAACACAGCCCTGCGCAGGGTACCGCAGGGATTTCTATTCTCATAAGCCTTTTAGATTCAGGCCGCAGTCCGTATGCATTTCCGAAGCAACTCCTGGTTGTTCACCCTCCCTAAAGCCCCCCGGTATTTCTTCGCCGCGCTTGTTGTGCTGGGCTTTTCTGCTACCGGCTTATTGGCCCAGCGCGCCCGCGTCACCGAGGCGATCGACAATGCCCGGCGCGTGCGGTTGAGCGGGCATATGCATCCTTTGGCGCGCGCGGAATTTGATCGCGGCCCGGTGGATCCTTCCATGCCCCTGGAGTCGCTGAACCTGACACTGAAGCCCTCAGCCAGTCAGCAGGAAGGGCTGAATCAGTTGCTGGCTGCGCAGCAGGACCCGTCCTCGCCCGACTATCATCGCTGGCTCACTCCCGAAGAATACGCGGACCGCTTTGGCGCCAATCCCGACGATATCAACAAGGTTACCCAATGGCTGGAGCAGCGAGGATTCCACGTTACCGCCGTAGCGCGAGCCCGCAATTGGATCTCGTTCAGCGGCACGGCCGGACAAGTGGCGTCGGCTTTCGGCGCTGAGATTCATCGCTACCAGGTCAACAGCCAGACACATTTTGCCAACGCCGCCGAGCCATCCATTCCCGAGGCTTTCAGCGTGATCGTGCAGGGCATCCGCGGGCTAAGCGATTTCCGGATGAAACCGCTACTGAAGCCTCGCACGTCTCTGGTCGCACCGCAACAGCCGGCCTACACTTCCAGCACCAGCGGGAACCACTATTTGAGCCCGGATGATTTTGCAACCATCTACGACCTGAAGCCGCTCTACAACGCCGGCGTCAACGGCGCCGGGCAAAAGCTGGTGGTGGCCGGACAAACTCAGATCAATCTTTCCGACATCGAGCAGTTTCGTACGCGATTCAATCTGCCGGCCAACGATCCTCAGATCATGCTGGTTCCCAATACGCGCGATCCCGGCATCTCGTCCACTGATCTTCCGGAAGCGGACCTGGATTTAGAGTTATCGGGCGCGGCCGCGCCGAACGCCAGCATCACCTTTTTGTACTCCGACGACGTGATGAACGCCGCGCAATACGCGATCGATCAAAATCTCGCGCCGGTATTGAGCATCAGCTACGGATCCTGCGAAATCGAAACCACCACATCCGACGCTCAAACCTTTCGGTCCTGGGCACAGCAAGGAAACTCCGAGGGCATTACTTGGGTTGCGGCTTCCGGAGACTCGGGCGGCGCAGACTGCATCGCGCCCGGCGACAACACCGACGGAGGGCCTTCCGTGGACGTTCCGGCCAGCATACCAGAGGTCACAGGATTGGGCGGCACCGAGTTCAATGAAGGACTGGGGCAGTTCTGGAGCACCACCAACAACATCAACGGCGGCTCGGTGCTGAGCTACATCCCGGAGATGGCTTGGAACGACAGCTCGCCCAATAATCCCGCGGCCGGCGGCGGCGGAGCCAGCGTGATTTTCTTGAAGCCGTCCTGGCAAACTGGCGCCGGCGTCCCCAAGGATAACGCTCGCGACGTGCCCGACCTATCGCTCTCGGCATCCCCGGAGCACGATGGATTCATGATCTATTCCAGTGGTCAGCTGCAAATCTATGGAGGAACGTCAGTGGCGTCGCCCTCGTTTGCTGGAATCGCCACTTTGTTGAATCAGTATTTGGTATTGAACGGAGTGCAATCCAGTCCGGGGCTTGGCAATATGAATCCGAAATTATACGCCCTGGCCCAGACCGCACCGGGTGCATTTCACGACATAACCGCGGGCAATAACATCGTGACGGTGACGTGCGGCCCACGATCGCAGAATTGCACATCCGGACCGTTTGGTTTCGCTGCCGGGCCGGGCTACGACCTGGCTACGGGTCTTGGTTCTCTGGATGCGAATGTTCTCTTCACGGCCTGGAGCGGGAAGTCGAGCTCCATCTCGCGCAGCACGCCCTCCATGATTCTTTCGGCCGGGGCTGCCTCCATTGTGTCCTCCGCCAGCGCAACCATAACCGCCACGGTGACGAGCTCCAACGGCGGTACGCCCTCCGGCACTGTCGCTTTCTATTTCAAGGGTGCTTCGCTCGGTTCGGCTACCTTGGCTGGCGCGGGCGGTTCGGCTTCCGCCAGCGTGACGGTCTCGGGGGCTGATCTGCCCGTAGGCGCCGATTCGATTACCGCGCAATACAGCGGTGACACGTCTTATGCGGGCGCGACGGCGTCGGTGCTGATCAATGTAAGCGAGTCTACGTCCGGCGCTCCTTCCATCGCCGCTCTCGCTAACGGCGCATCGTTCCGGCAGTCCTTTGCGCCGGGCATGGCGATGACAATCTTCGGGTCCGGTCTGGCTCCTTCCACCTGGAGCGCGTCCACGCTCCCGCTGCCGGCGCAGTTGGCCGGAGTTTCGGTCACTATCAACGGCCTCGGCGCTCCGCTCTATTATGTTTCACCGACTCAACTGAACATCCAGATTCCCTATGAGGTTCCGGTCAACGCGCTGGTTTCCTTGCAGGTGACCAACAACGGCCACACCGCCAGCACCGTGTTCACTACCCAGGCGGCGGCGCCCGGCATTTTTATCGACGTATCCGGCGGTCTGGTCCCTGTCAATAGCGCTTCCACCGGCCAGATCATTTCGCTGTACATGACCGGCCAAGGCGCAGTCTCACCGACCATTGGGACTGGAGAAGCGCCTCCCTTAGGCACGTCAACGGTAAATCTTCCCGCGCCACAACAGCACGTCACGGTGACGGTCGGCGGAGTACCGGCTCAGATCCAGTTCGTCGGAATCCCGCCGACATTGGTGGGAGTGACGCAGATCAATTTTGTTGTTCCCACCGGCCTGGCCCGCGGAACGCAAGCCGTCATGGTGAGCATCGGCGGCATGTCCAGTCCGCCGGCTACGCTCACCATCCAGTAACTCGACGCTAGGGTTTCAGATAGGGGCTTAGCGAATCGAAGCGGTATTCGATTTCGGCGATTTCGTCCGGCGTCAGCTTGTACTCGCGCTGCCGGGACACCGAGGTCTTGAACATGCCGCGCTTTTGCATGATGTACAACCTCGTGCCGGGAATCTCCTGATCCAGATTCAACATGAGCAGGAGCTTGGCGTAGAGGTCGCGTGTCTCTTCCAGTTTGTTCTGTTGGTGCAGGTCCCACAGACGCGCGTAGATATCGCCGTACATGGCGCCGCCGGTGATTACGCCGTCCGTGGCCAGGCGCATTTCATAGAGTAAGCCGGTGCCGAAGTGCGCGCCGTATACGCGCTTGATCGGATCGGGCCGATGTGCGATCAGTTCTTTCATGCGCGGGACCACCGGGTCGTGCTCTTCCTTCACATATCCGAAGTTGGGGAACTCGCGCGCCAGACCGAGCATCATGTCGATGCTGGGCGCCAGATTCGGCGCGCCACCCGAGGTCTGGATGAAGACCGGGCGCTTGGTGAGTTTGCAGAGCGCGCGGAAATAATCGCGATAATCGTCCATCGACTTGGCTTTATTGGGCGGGATTGCGATCATGGCGTCGGGTTCGAGCTTTTCGGCGTGCTCGGCGTATTGCATCATCTCGGCGGTGTCATCGCCTTGCACGCCCAGCACCAGCACCGGCCGTTTGTCTTGGCACGCTCTAGAGAGTACCGTCATGCCCTGCAGCCGTTCTTGCTTGCTGAGCTGCAGCAGTTCGCTCGAAAGCTGCGGCCACACCAGGCCGTGAACACCGAACCGGTCCATGTACTCGACTTCTCTCGCCAGATCTTCCCAATCGACGTCCTTCTCGGCCGTGTAGGGCGTCGAGAGGATGATGAACGCTCCTTGCATCGATTTCGCAGGCATGCTGGGAGCGGCCAGCGCAGTGGAACGAGATAGCAGCGCGGCCGAGCCTACCGCGCCGAGCAGCTCGCGGCGAGTGCAAACAGTGTTCATGGGTCCTCCTTGATTCAACTTTCGACGCACGCCATAATAGGGCGAACCTGGCCTGGACTGAACACTATGATTGTAATTACATTGCGGCGGGCTTGCTGCGTGCTGCCACTGACCCTGCGGCTGCTGGCCGCGCAGCCGGCGGACCTGGTCTTGCGCGGCGGCAAGATCGTCACCTTGGAGCAGGGCGGAACGGCGGAAGCGTTGGCCGCGCGCAGCGGCACGATCGTCGCGGTGGGAACGAATCAGGAGATTCAATCCTACATCGGGGCTTCTACCAAGATTATCGATCTGAACGGACGGCTGGCGATCCCCGGATTCATCGAAGGCCATGGCCATTTCATGGGATTGGGCGCTTCCAAGATGGAGCTGAACCTGCGCGATGCCAGGAACTGGGACGAGATTGTCGCTATGGTTGCGGCGGCGGCGCGCGAAGCCAAGCCCGGAACTTGGATTCTCGGAAGCGGGTTTCATCAGGCCAAGTGGGACAAGCCGCCATCTCCGAACGTGCTCGGCTTTCCAGTGCACGCTGCGCTCAGCGAAGTTTCGCCGCACAATCCAGTGTGGCTGGAACACGCCAGCGGTCACGCCAGCTTCGCCAACGCCGAGGCGATGCGGCTGGCCGGTATCGATAGGAACACGTCCGATCCGCCAGGAGGACAGATTCTCAAGGACGCGCAGGGCAATCCGACCGGATTGCTGAATGAGGAGGCCCAGACCCTGGTGGATCGGGCGCTCTCTGCTTATCGCGCCGAGATGAGTCCCTCCGAACGGGAAGCCGAAGCGCATAAGCAGGTGGAACTAGCCGAGCGTGAGTGTCTGTCGAAAGGGATCACGACCTTCGAGGACGCCGGATCGCCCATGGCGACCATCGACCTGTTCAAGCAACTGGCCGAGCAAGGCAAGCTGGACCTGCGCATGTGGGTGATGCTGCGACAACCTAATGCCGACATCGCGCCAGTATTGAAGAAATATTATTTCATCGGCGTGGGCGATCAGCATCTGACTGTGCGCGCGATCAAGCGCCAGATCGATGGAGCGCTGGGGTCGCGCGGGGCGCTGCTGCTCGAACCTTATTCCGATCTCGCGCCGGACGCGCCCAATCGCTCCGGGCTGCACACCGAAGATCCGGCGGACATCCGCGAGACAGCCGAGCTCGCCATCGCCAATGGGTTTCAGCTTTGCGTACACGCTATCGGCGACCGCGCCAATCGCGAGGTGCTGGATCTTTACGAATCCGTGTTCAAAGAGCATCCCGAGAAGAATGGGAAACAGTTGCGCTGGCGGATCGAGCACGCGCAGCACCTGAACGCCGCGGATATTCCGCGCTTCGCTCAGCTTGGCGTGATCGCGGCCATGCAAGGCGTCCATTGCACCTCCGATGGGCCGTTCGTCATCACGCGTCTGGGTTCCAAGCGCGCCGAAGAAGGTGCATATGTCTGGCAAAAGCTCATGAAGTCGGGCGCGGTGGTGGGCAACGGCACCGACACACCGGTGGAGGATGTGGATCCGATCGCGGGGTTCTATGCGTCGGTGAGCCGGAAGCTGAAGGATGGCTCGGTGTTCTTCCCCGACCAGCGCATGAGCCGCATGGAAGCGCTGCGATCGTACACGATGAGCAACGCCTACGCAGCGTTCGAGGATCAGATCAAGGGCTCGCTGAAGGTCGGCAAGCTGGCGGACGTGACGGTTTTGTCGAAGGACATTCTGACGATTCCGGAAGATGAGATCCCGTCTGCGAAAGTGGACTACACGATCGTCGGCGGGAAGATAGTGTATCAGCGGTAAAACAACTACTCTTTGTGCGCCTGGCCTTCCACCAGCTCGATGCTTACGTGATCGGGGCCCTCGATAAACGCGCTTCCAATCTTCGCGCCTGCCTGAAAGACCCCAGTCACCGTCACGCCGTCATTTTTCAATCGAGCGAGCGTCTCGTCCAGGTTGTCGACGCTGAACGCGATGTGGTCGGTGGTGTGTCCGCGCGTCGATTCGAGATCGGTACGGTCTTTCCACAGGTCGGGCCACTGCGTCTTGGCGTATTCCATCGGAAAAATGATGATGTTGACGTTATCCATCATCAGCGACATCGACGGCGCAAACTTGAAAACCCTTGTACATGCGAGGCTCGCGCGACGGAGTGCCGCGGCCCTGGCGCGTGAGCCCGAATTCTTTGACGTACCATTCGCCGGCTGCAATCGGGTCCTTGCTCAGCATGTGGATGTGGCCGAAGTGATGATGATTGGCGGTGTTCAGCTCGATGAGCTGATGGTTCGGACCATCGACGTACGCATAGAAGAAGACACCGGGTTCCTTGGAGCCCACCAGATCGCTAATGTCCGTGAGCGGCGTCTCGAACGGCGTCCCCGTGTCGAGTTGTTTTCGATAGGTGGCCGGCACGTCTTCGGCGCCCCAGCCGATGTGCCAGATCGTGGAGGTGATCTCGGACTTGGGCGGCGTCGCTACTTTAGTGAACAGCAGCCAGGATTTCTGCGCCCAGACCGCATCTTGCGTCCCGGCGAAACTAGCTTTCTCGCAGTCGAACTTGGAAGTGTAGAATGCGATCGCCGCGGCCGGATCGGTGACGTTCAGATGAACGTGGTGGAAGTGCGCAAGCTGCTGCGCGGAACAAGTCGCGGCCAGCACCAAGGAAATCGCGATGAAAGGTTTCATTCGGCTCCTGGCGTTCACACGAGTGTGAACGCGGCACGCACGAGTGCGTGCGCCACGGCTGATTACCGCGCGATGGATTTGATCTGGAAATATTCTTCCAGCCCAAACATGCCCAACTCGCGGCCGATGCCAGATTGTTTATAGCCACCGAACGGCGCCAGCGGGTTGTACCGTCCGCCGTTGACGTCCACCTGGCCGGTGCGGATGCGGCGCGCCACGCGCATGGCTCGATCCGCGTCGCCGGACCACACGCCCCCGGCGAGGCCGTAGATCGTGTCATTGGCGATGCGGATGGCGTCTTCTTCGGTGTCGTACGGCAGCACGGAAAGCACCGGGCCGAAAATTTCTTCCTGCGCGATGGTCATCTTGGACTGCACGTCGGCGAAAATAGTCGGCTCGACATAGTAGCCCTTGTTGAAAGCTGCTGGCCGTCCGCCACCCACGACGACGCGCGCGCCTTCCTGTTTGCCCTTGGCGATGTAGCCTTCCACGCGCTGTCGTTGCGTGTCGGAGATGAGCGGGCCCAGGCGCGTGCCCGGATCCATCGGATCACCCAGCTTGAGCGAGCCGATGGCTTGCGCCGCCAGATCCAGCGCTTCCTGATAGCGGCTGCGGGGCACCACCATGCGCGTCCAGGCCGAACAGGTCTGCCCGGAGTTGAGCATCGCGTTGCGGGCTCCCGCCGGGATTGCCTTGTCGAAGGGCGCGTCGTCCAGCACAACGAATGCGGACTTGCCGCCGAGTTCCAACGTGACTTTCCGGATTCCTTCGCCGGCCAGCGCGCCCACACGCTTTCCAGCGCGGACCGAGCCGGTGAAGCTGACCATGTCCACCATCGGATGCGACGCGATGGCTTCGCCGACCACAGGGCCATAGCCGGTTACGATGTTCAGCACGCCCGCGGGCAAACCGATGGACTGGCACGCTTCAGCCAGCAAAAAGGCGTTCAACGGCGCGACTTCGCTCGGCTTCAAGACCACCGTGCATCCGGCCGCCAGTGCGGGCGCGACTTTGGCCATGATCTGGTGCAGCGGATAGTTCCAGGGCGTAATTGCGCCCACTACGCCATAGGGCTCGCGCACCACCAGCGAATTGCCGATTTCCTGCTCCAGCTTCAGTTCGCTGATCAGTTGCGCGTAGCCGGCCGTCACCATGACGGGCAGGCCGGCCTGAACCTGGGTCGCCATGGTGATCGGCGAGCCGACTTCCTGCGCGATGGTTTTGGCGATCGCCTCGCCGCGTTCCTTGATCGCGCCCGAAAGCTTACGAAGCCAGTCGGCGCGTTCGGCGACAGTGGTCTGGCTCCAACTGTTGTCGAATGCCGCGCGGGCCGCGCGAACAGCCTGGTCCACGTCCTCCGGCGTGCCTTCCGGAATTGAGCCGATGACCTCCTCGGTGGAGGCCGAGAGAACGTCGATGGAGCCTCGGCCCGATTGCGGCTGCCAGCCGCCGTTGATGTATAAGTTGCGATAGTCCGTGGTTTTTGTTTGCGCTCCGGTCATGATGATCCCTACTCATTATAGTGAGGCGACAGCGCTACCATGAGAGCAAGATGTTGCGGGGAGTTGCAACCGTTATTTTCTCGCTTCCGCTGCTCGCCCAGATCAACGTTCTGACCTATCAGTACGACAACACTCGCGCAGGGCAAAATCTCAACGAGGTGCTGCTCACCAAAACTAATGTCAACGCGAACCAATTCGGCAAGCTGTTCTCTTATCCAGTGGACGGCCAGATCTACGGCCAGCCGCTTTATCTTGCAGGGTTGAACTTCTCGGGCAAAGGTTTCCACAACGTGGTCTTTGTCGCGACGGAGCACGACAGCGTCTATGCGTTCGACGCCGACAGCAACGCGGGCGCGAACGCGGCATCGCTATGGGAAGTTCATTTCACCAACGGAACTAGCGTCACAACGGTTCCGGCATCGGACGTGAATTGCGGGCAGATCGAGCCCGAGATCGGCATCACCAGCACACCGGTGGTCGATCCAGTGAGCGGCACTATCTACGTCGTCGCCATGACGAAGATCATCGGCGCGACGACTTCGTACATGCAGCAGCTCCACGCGCTGGACGTGACCAGCGGCGCCGAACGTCCCGGCAGCCCGGTCACCATCCAGGCTTCTTTTCCCGGGACCGGCGAAGGCGGGAACACGGTCGTGTTCCAGCCGAAGAATTACAAACAGCGTCCGGGGCTGCTGCTGTTGAATGGCGTGGTCTATACAGCGTGGTCGTCACATTGCGACATCGGGACGTATCACGGCTGGCTGATCGGATACGACGCCAAGACGTTGCAGCAAGTCGCGGTGTACAACAACACGCCCAACGGCAACGAAGGTTCGTTTTGGGCCGGAGGCGCGGCGCCCGCGGCGGATTCGAGCGGCAATATTTATCTGGTTGCAGGCAACGGCACCTTCGACACGGAAAGCGGCGGCACCGATCTGGGCGAAAGTTTCATCAAGCTTTCCAGTGCGAACGGGCTTCAAGTCGAGGACTATTTTGCCCCCTTCAATTTCGACGCGCTCAACAGCCAGGACCTGGACGTCGGTTCGGCCGGTGTCGCTTTTCTGGGCGACGAAGCGGGCAACGCCACTCATCCGCACCTGATGGCCGGCGCGGGAAAGGAAGGCCGAATCTATCTTCTCGACCGCGACAATCTGGGGCATTGGCAAGCTGGATCGGACAGCCAGATCGTTGGCTCAGCAGCGGGCGCGATCGGAGGGCTTTTCGGGAACCCGGCCTACTTCAACAAAACGGTATATTTCTGTGGTTCGGGCGATCGGCTAAAAGGTTTTCCTGTGTCGAATGCGACGCTCGCGCAAACTCCCTCTTCTCGATCCCAGGGGAGCTTCGGCTATCCGGGCTGCGTGCCGTCGATCTCGGCGAACGGCGCTTCGAACGGCATCGTCTGGATTCTTGAGACCTCAGCGATTCTGCATGCTTACGATGCATCGAATCTGTCCTACGAGCTCTACAACAGCAAT
The DNA here is from genome assembly GCA_963768095.1 of Terriglobia bacterium. Taxonomy (GTDB): domain Bacteria; phylum Acidobacteriota; class Terriglobia; order Bryobacterales; family Bryobacteraceae; genus Palsa-89. The sequence goes on from CAVYGT010000005.1 coordinate 79,861, forward strand.
CAGAACGTTGCGCGCGATGCGCTGGGCTCCTACGTCAAGTTTTCCGCCCCGATGGTGGCCAATGGCAAAGTCTACGCTGGCACCCAGAATTCGCTGGTGTTGTACGGGCTGCTGGGATCTTTGAGCGTCACCAACGCTGCCAGTGGCCAGCAGAATTTCGTCGCACCCGGATCGCTCATGACAGTGTATGGAACGGGCAGCATCGATATTCCGCCCGCGCGTTTTCCGATTCCGACCAACGTCAACGGCGTGACGATGAGCATCAACAATGTACTAGCGCCCTTGCTGTTCGGGAGCAGCGGGCAGATCAACGCGCAGGTACCTTTCGAAACTTCTCCTGGCGCCGGCGCCATGACGATTAGCTCGGGCGGGACGGTAGCCGGTTCCGCGAATTTTCTGCTTCAATCCGTCGCGCCGGGTCTGTTTCTGCTGGGTCAGGGGCGTGCGGCCGTGCTGAACGCTGACTACAGTATCAACGGCGAAAACCAACCGGCCGCGGCGGGCAGCTACATTTCTGCTTTTATGACCGGCTTGGGCCCGGTGGACAATCCAGTTCCCACCGGTCTGCCCACTCCGGCGAATCCTCTGTCGCGCGTAACCAATCCCGTCACGGCCACCATCGGAGGACAGACGGCGAACGTATTATTCGCCGGGCTCGCGCCGGGATTCGCGGGATTCTATCAGGTCAATCTCACGGTGCCGCAACTCCAGCCTGGCGACTACGCTTTGCAGATCGCCGTAGCTGGAGTTACGAGCAACACCGGAATCATCACTGTCCGCTGACTGCAGTGGGTTTTGCACTGCTGACTGCCACCGTGATGTTTTGTGATGAGTTGGTAGCGCTTCCAATCGTCAACACGATCGGTTGGGCGCCAGCACTAACGTTTAACGGAACCACGGCGTCTATCTGGATCGCACCACATACCAAGCCGGGTGCTTCGCCGGCGTACTCGATCGTGGCAGGCTGGCCGCCGATGGTTACCGAGATCGGTTTTGCCACCGGTACGGGGTACGGGGCAGTGGTTGACGTCACGCAGCCAGTCGTCCCCGCCGGAACAATCAGGCCCTCGCCGGTTCCATAAATCTGGACGACCGAGCCTCCTATGGCGGCATTCGGGGCGCCGTTCACGGTGTTGTCTTGGTTGAGTATCGCGCCTTGGCCGCTCCCACCCATGCTCAGTGAAAAGATCGCCGGCTCGGTGGGCACGATTTGAACCTGCAGGTTAGCCGAGGTCGAGCCCTCGAACGCTACAGTGACGTTCGCGGTTGTGACACTGCCCATCTCGTACGGCACGATGGCGTTGATTTGAGTCGCTGAGGCATAAATAATCGGCGCTGCGACGTCATTGAACATCACCGTGACTCCTCCCAGATTGGTGGGTACCGTACCGGCGGAGGTCAGCGTCAAGTTCGCCGCCGTCGTTGGCCCGAGATTGTTGCCGAAGATGCTGATGATTTCGCCCGGAGAGACCGTGTTAGTCGGTTGCAGGCTGGCGGCGTTCTTGAGCGAGGTGATGGCCGGTGTAGTGGCGGCCGTCAATGCCAGATTTACCGTAATGTTCTGGCTGCCATTTGCGATGTTGGGCGACGACACAGTGACCGTGCCCTTGTAATTGCCGGCCGCAAGCGTAGCGATGACCACGGAGTTCAGCGCGATCGTTAATGTGCCCGGCGTATTGCCGCTGGCGGGTGTAACAGTGGCGAAGGCGCCGCCGGTACCCGGTACAAACGCGGCGGTGAATGGCACGTTGGCGCCCGAGCTCGTTACGTTGACCATTTGCGAGCCGGAGATCGCGGTACCAAGCTGCGCCGACAGGTTTACGGTGCTGGATGACACCACCAAGGTCGGCGCCGCGCCTACCGTCAGCGTCACTGGAACGTATAGCGGACTGTTGCCGGCCCCGGGCACGATCACCGTCACGATGCCCGCGTAGGAGCCCTGCGGGAGCTGCGTGCCATTGGCGTTGACCGTTACCGTATTGCCCGCGGCGGTGGCGCTCAACCAGCCGCTGCCATTCAGCGTTGTGCTGACAACGCCGATGATTGCGCCCGCCGGGACTCCGTTGATCTGAACGGCCTGGCTGGCTGGAGCCGGACCGCCGACGGTTTCGGTGAATGAGGCGCCCGTTGCAGGAGTGAAGCCGACATTGGAAGACACCAGCGTCAACGTAACGTAAATGGTCTGCGCGGGAACGTTGGGCGCGCTGCTCGACACTGTGATCGTGCCGGTGTACGTGCCGACACCCAAGTTCGCGGGATTCGTCGTGATTTGCAGGTTGTTCGGCGTGTTGCCGCTGTTGGGCGTCACGGCCAGCCAAGTGAGACCGGGAGGATTGGTCGCCGCGACGGCGTTGAATGGCAATGGAGTGCCGGTGTCGGTACTGGTAACGGACACGGCCTGCTGCGTCGGGCCAGCGCCCGTCAAAGCTGTTACGGCAATTGCCGACTGGCCAACATTGAGCAGCGCGGTGGTGCTTACGTTCATCGTGACCGGTATTACGAGCGGCGCGTTCGTGGAGCCAGGTACCGTAAGGTTTATGCTCCCGTTACAGACTTGCGAGGTCGTCAGTCCGGTTGTACTGACTGAAACGACCACCTGGTTTTGATTTCCATACGTGACCCCATTCGCAGGAGTGGCCGACAGGAAGCCACTGCAATTGGTCGTAAGGGCTGCGACTTGATAATCGAGCGGCGCGCCGGTGGTGCTCACCGTGAAAGTCTGGCTGGGCGGAGCCGCCTGCCCCACTTGGAAATTGAAGTTGAGCGAAGGAACGGTGGCCGTGAGGACTGAATTGCTGGTCACTTCGAGAGTGACTGGGAACATCTGCGGCGAGTTGCCGGCCCCCGTGGACGCGACGGTTACGTTCTCCACATACGTGCCCGGGCCGAGTGTTGCCACGACGGCAGCGTTGATGGCAAGATTGAGAGCCTCCGGTGTGGCCCCACTGAGCGGGGAAACGCCCAGGAAATCCGGTCCGTTATTGGCTGGAGCGGCGGAAGCAGTGAAGTTCAAGGCGGTGCTCGAGCTGGTGATCTGGACGTTCTGCGACGCCGGCACAGTGCCGCCGATCTGATAGTTGAAGGTTGGGCCGGCAGTGGGAACCAGCAGTAAGGGGTTCGTGCTGGCGAGCAGGCTCACGTTCACGACGGTGCTGGGATTCGACGCGCCGGGCGCTGAAATATCGATTTCGCCGCTACATGGGCCCGCCATCAGACCGGCCGTATTGATTTGCACACTGAGTGTGCTGGGAGTGGCGCCCTGAGTTGGCGTCACTACTAGCCAACCGTTCCCGCACGAACTGGTTTTGGCCGTGGCCGTGAAGCTGAGGTTCTCTCCAGTGCTGCTCGTCAGGGTAAGATTCTGGGACGCCGGACCGCCTTGACCGATCTGGAATGCGAAGGACAACTGCGCCGGCGTTACATCGAGGGCCGGCGTTCCGGCTATGGTCACTAATACAGGCAGGCTAAGTCCGGTGGTGCCGGGCGGATTAATCGCGATGGCTCCATTGAACATTCCGGAACCGCTGAGCGCGGACGGGTTCACAGTTACCTGGAACGACCCGGGCACGTTGCCGGAGGTCGGAAATACCGATAGCCACGTTCCACCGCTGTCCATGATCGGGGCGGCGGTGAACGCAGTTATGCCGGCGGTGTTGCTGGATACCGTCACCGTCTTCGAGATTGGAACCGTGCTCCCTGCACCGAAATTGAAGCTCAGCGCATTGGGCGTCGCTGACAGGCTGGTGGTACCCGAGGAATTCACATTCAGAGTGACTGGAATCGTGACCGTGCTGCCGCCTGGTCCGGACACATTGATGAAACCCACGTCCGTACCGGTAGCCGGAGCTCCGTCGCCAATGGACACCTGGATCGACAGCGGTGTCGGGCCGGATTTGGGAGTAACCTGCAGCCAATTGTTGTCGGAATAAGCCGAAACGGAAAGACTGACCGGGCTGATGGAAGAGGACAACGACACCGTTTGAGGCCCGCTCACGCCATTCTGTGTGTTGAACGTGAGTTGTGGCGGAGTGGCGGTCAACGTAGCATTCTGCGCATGTGCCGTGTCAAAGCAACACAGCAGGGTGCCCGTCAGAAGCACGGTACGGAACGGCAGTTTTTCCAAGATTTTCACGGCTTACTCCAAAGAATTAAGTTGAACGCGGGAGAAGAGGGGCGTGGCCCACCCTCACTAGTGGCAATCCAGCTGCCACGCATCGTTAGACACGAGTCCAGGAAAGAAGTTTCGCTGGCTTACTGTTATGCCGGGTACTAAAAGCCAACGTGAGTAGAGCGTGTTACTGCATGTTAGCATCAGATTTTGTGGTTGTAGGGCGAGAAGCGTGCATCACAAATGGTTTTGTGTGTAATATGTCAAAGCTTTCGATTCGCGACTTAGACCTCAAGAACAAGACGGTGTTCATCCGTGTTGATTTCAACGTGCCGCTCGCTCCGGGAGGGCAGGAGATAACCAGTGATAAGCGGATTCGGGCGTCGCTCCCGACCATTCGCTATGCGCTCGACCACGGAGCGGGGGTGATTCTGGCCAGCCATTTAGGGCGGCCTAAAGGTAAACCGAATCCCGAGATGAGTCTCAAGCCCGCCGCCAAGCGTTTGGCTGAGCTGCTCGGGATGGAGGTAAAGATGGCGCCGGACTGCGTGGGTCCGGAAGTGGAAAAGATGCGGCCTGCACCCGGCCAGGTGCTGCTGCTCGAGAATCTGCGCTTTCATCCCGAGGAGGAGAAGAACGACCCGGGCTTTTCCAAACAGCTCGCGGCGTTGTGCGATGTTTACGTCAACGACGCGTTTGGCTCCGCGCATCGCGCCCACGCCTCCACGGTGGGAATGATCCGGTTCGTGCCGCAAGCCGCGGCCGGCTTACTCATGGACAAAGAGCTGGAGTATCTGAACAAAGCTACTAAGCATCCGGACCGGCCGTGCATCGCGATTTTGGGCGGCGCGAAAGTTTCCGACAAGATCGACGTGATCGAGAATCTACTGAAAATCGTGGACCAGATTCTAATTGGCGGCGCCATGGCTTACACGTTCTTGAAGGCGCGCGGCGAACCAGTTGGTAAGTCGTTAGTCGAAGAGGACAAGGTGGCACTCGCAAAAGAGCTGCTGGCGCGAGCCGGAAACAAATTACTGTTGCCGCGCGATCACGTGGTAACCCCGGAACTGAAAGACGGCGCCGAGTCTCAGGTGGTTTCGAAAATCCCGGACGGCATGATGGCGGTGGATATCGGCCCCGCGACCGTGACGGACTACCAAGCCGTCATTGCGAAAGCCAAGACCATTATTTGGAACGGACCGATGGGCGTATTCGAGAAGCCTCCCTTCGACCGTGGAACGGTCGCGCTCGCCAAAGCCGTAGCGGCGTCCGGCGCAGTGTCCGTAGTGGGCGGCGGCGACTCCGAGAAAGCCATCAAATCGGCTGGAGTTGCCGACAAGATCACGCACATTTCCACCGGCGGCGGCGCGTCACTGGAATTCTTAGCCGGGATCGAGCTGCCCGGCGTGGCCGCACTCGCCGAGAAATGACAAGCTAGGTTTGTGCCGCGGAGGAATGCAGCTCCGTTCGGCCTGACTTGAACAGCAGCGCCGCGCCGCTAATGACGGCAGCGAGCAACGCCCAAACAGCCAGCAATGAGTGATCGATCAAGAAACCCGCCGCGGTTGGCGCGCAGATTGCGGCCAGCGAGTTGAGGGATTGCGTGAGTCCCAGGACAACGCCTTGCTCGGAACGCGACGCTCTTTGCGTGATCAGGCTCGTCAGCGCGGGCCGGTTCATGCCAGTTCCGAGTGAAGCGGCAGCGGCCACCACGAGCAGTAACGGAATGCTGCTGGTGAAGGCCAGCGCTGCCAGCCCCGCCATGGCGACGAAAAATCCCGCGCGCACCAGGCTGATTTCTCCGAAAACTCTCACCAGCCTTCCCATCAGGCCGCCTTGCAAGATCACGCCGAGAAATCCGAGATAGGCGTACACATATCCCACTTCTTTGGCGCCGAACGGATGACCTTGCCAGAGGAAGCGGCGTTCGGCGAACAACGGAAAACCGGTCATGAAGAGCGAGAACGTCAGCGCGAAAGCCAGGAATTGCCACAGCAGGGGGCCCAGGCCGGGGTCGCGGAAATAGCGCAGATAGTTGCCCCAATCGAGTACCGTGAACTTGCGCGGCGTGTCGGCGGCCACGGGGACATTGGACGGCAGCAGAAAATAGGTCGACAGAATGCTGGTGGCCGAAAGCGCCGCGGCCGCGAAGATGGGGTACTGATAACTGAATTGCGCCAGGAATCCTGAAATCGCGGGCCCGATCAGGAAACCCATGCCGAACGCGATGCCAATCAAGGCGAACGATTTGGCGCGGTCCTCCGGCTTGGTAACGTCCGAGATGTAGGCTTGCGCCAGCGAGAGATTTCCCGCCGTTAGACCATCAATCACGCGCGAAACGAACACCAGCCACAATGCGTTGGCGTAGGCCAGAATCAGGAATCCGATGAAAGTGCCGAGCTGGCTCACCAGCAGCAGGGGCCGGCGGCCGGTGTGGTCCGACATACGGCCCAGGATCGGGCCCGCGATCAATTGGCACAGCGCATAGGTGGAGACCAGCATCCCCACCACAGCGGGGCTGGCGCCCAGTTTCTCGGCGTAAAAAGGGAGCAGGGGCAGGATTATAGTCAGCCCCAGCACGTCCACGGAAACGATCAAAAAGATGGCGAGGAGCGGCGATTTCAGCAAGAAAGTCAGTACGATGGTAACAGAGGATCGCGGCGTTTCTCCAGTGTCACGCGCGCGGCGCCATGGCTGAGCAACTTTACCTCTCTTACCGGCTTCGCAGTTTCAACGCGCAGAACATGCTCCGGCACTATGAGAAGATGCTGCGTATTTTCCCGTTTTCGCGCCTGGCACGCCAGCCCGCGACATTCAAGGTGCTGGCAGTGGATTACAACGAGCCAGTGGTCTTGGAGGTTCCGTGTCCTCAGCCCATTGCGCTGGATCAGGTACTGCCGGCCGCGAAGGATTTTGAGAACCCGGATGCGTGCTATCGCCTGGAAAGCTGGTGGGACCTATGGCAGTTCGAGGCGGATTGGCAGCTAGCTCCGTCGCGGGTGGCTTTGTGCTGCTTTGGTCCCGAGTTCGAGCACGAGAGCGAGGATCAACTTGCCATCGAATTCGGCATCGATGCGCACTTTCTGCCACAGCCCGGCACGCCCAACAGCATGCGAATGGTGCAGTCCAATATCAAAAGTTTGCTCAAGCTGGTTCACGACTTGGACGACGCGCTGCCGGTTGAGACGCGGCGGCTCTGGTCAGAGTCCGGCGAGAACTTTTCCGAGAAGCTGCACGAAGCGCTGTCGGCTGCCGCGGAATGAGCTAACCGCCCAGGACCTCTTCGATCTTTTGCGCCAGCTCCTTCGGCATAAACGGCTTTTGCAGGAATCGCGTGCGGCGCTGCAAATCCTCGGGCAGGCTGGAGATGAAAAATTCCGAACCGCTGCAGATCAAGACCGGCAGGGCCGGCCGGAGCGCGACGATCTTAGCGAGAAGCGCTTCGCCCTTCATGTCAGGCAAACCCATGTCCGCCACAGCCAGGTCGTAAGGAACCGCGGCGTCCTGCAAGGCGCGCAGCGCGGCCGAGCCGGTGGAATGCGGATCCACTTCGAATCCCAGGCGCTTCAGGTGCCGTTCCAGCAACAGCAGCAATTGCGGCTCATCCTCTACGATCAAGATTCTTCGGGCAGGCACATTACCAGATTGCCAGAGGCGTGGCGCCGGGGCTGAAGGCCACGCCCAGGCTGACGCGGTTCGAGTCCAGATTGTAGAACTGATTTTGCGTGCTGAAATGGCGGTAATCGTAGCGCAACTCCAGATAGGTATCGCCCGATAGGCGGTACGTCAAACCTCCTCCGCCCTGAATGTTGCTATAGAGCGGCAGCGTTTGGCCTAGCGTCGCGAGCCGCGTGTATCCGGCGCTCAACGCGGCCGTGAATCGGCGGGCGCCGGTGTAGGAGAATCCTGCCGAGGCCTCGGTCTGCCGTGATGTGAGATAGACGCCGTTTCCCGGCGAGATGCCGCTTGAAAACGAAACGATGATGGATGAATGATTGAAGCGGCGCACCAGCCGGGCGGCCTCGAGCGGGACATACAACACGCGCGAGAATGTCACGATCGCGATATTCTGGCCCACGATGGCTGCGATCGCCGGATCGAGAGAAACTTCCGTGAGGCCGCTGGTGTTGAGGCGGCTGCCACCAATTTGCATCTCCAGATCCAAGGTGCGGCTCAGGGCGATGGAATAGTCCAGCGCCACGGTTTCCAGTCGCGCGTCCCCGAAGATGCGCTGAAAATCGAAATGGGTTTGCTGATATGTTGCACCGACGGTTTGACGGCGCGTCAGCCGATACGCTGCGCCCGCGCGCGCGCTGTAGCCGTTCAGGCCAGCCAGCGCGAGATACTGTCTGCGAACCACGAAGCCTTGGGCATCCGCCTCGAACGAGAGCCGTGAAGTCTTCTGCCAGGTTATGCCAACGCGGGGCTCAGCGTAGTTGGTGCGGCTGTCGAATAGTTCGTTCGCGGGCAAAGCAAATAGATCGGTGTCGGTAAGCGGCAGATACGAGAATTCGCCGTTTGCCAGCGTCGTGGTTCCGGCGATGGCTTTCACGTCCAGCGTCAAATGCGGTCGCAGAAATTGGCTGTAGGCCAGGTCCAGGAACTGATCCGAGCCGTTGAACAGCGAATCTCGAGCGTATTGGACGAATCTGCCTTTGTATTCCAGGCTGAGCCGCGCGTGCCGCCAGCTCCGTGTTCCGACGACGCCGGCGCCGGATTCGACGCCGTAATCAGGGAGTGCTTTCACTGACCCATTCTGCGCGGGAGCGGGCGCCAAAGCGGAGTCGTACACGCCCGTGATTTCGCCGTACAGCCGAAGATCGATCAGCTTGCCGCCGCGCTGCGCCAGCAATCCGTTGTCGCGGCTGAGCAAAGATGGCCCGGCACTGGCAAGGCTGGGCTGCTCGCCATCCTGCGTGTCTGAATCATCCGAACTTTGATTTTGTCCCGGCTGGCTTTGCGTCCGCGGGACGGGCGGCGAGTCTTGCGCCGGAACGAGCCCGGCAGCCAGCAGAGCGAGCGAGAGGAAACGCGTTTCTGAACTCCCCGCAGGCGGTGCTGATCCAAGTGTGACCGGTCGGCCAGGAGAGTGTCAAGCTATCATCGGCAGGTATGAAATTTCACACCGAATATCTCACGTTCAACACCAAGCAGCACCGGCAGTACGTCAACATCACGGGCGAAGTGAACGCGGCCCTCAAGAAAAGCGGCATTGGGGAAGGAATGATCCTGGTCTCGGCCATGCACATCACGGCAGGCGTGTGGGTGAACGACGCCGAGGATGGACTGATCGCCGATATTGACGAATGGCTGGAGCAGCTCGCGCCCTACCGCGACGACTACCGGCATCATCGAACCGGAGAAACCAACGGCGATTCGCATCTGAAAAATCTGTTGGTGCATCACCAGGTGATCGTGCCAGTGACGGCCGGGAAGCTCGATTTCGGTCCCTGGCAGCAGGTTTATTACGCGGAATTCGACGGGCAGAGGCCCAAGCGCGTCATCATTAAAGTAATGGGCGAGTGAGGCCGCCGCGAAAGGAACCGGCGCGCCCCGGCATTTGTCTAATGAGGTGTATATGACTCGAATTCTGCTTCTGGCCGGCGTTTTCCTGGCGAGCGCGGCAGCCGCCGATATTCCGATTCGACAAGTGATCTTGTACAAAAGCGGAGTGGGCTATTTCGAGCGCTCCGGCCAGCTTGGGCCGGGCGAATCGGCGCGGCTGGATTTCAAGGCGTCCGATATGAACGACGTGTTAAAGTCGCTCACCATCGAGGATCGGAACGGCGGCAAGGTGACCGGCCTGCGCTACGATTCGAGCGAGCCTCTGAGTCAGAAGCTGGCCGATTTTCCGTTCAAGATTGACGGCCAGGCATCGTTGGCTCTTTTTCTCGACCAGATGAAAGGCGCCAAGATCGAGATCAAGTACGGAGCCGAGACAGTAAGCGGCACCATCGTGAGTGGGCGGCTGGTGGCTGGCGACGACAAGCATCCCGAGCGGGAGCAGCTTGTGATGATGCTGGATTCCGGCGAGCTTCGCACATTCGATCTGGCGGCAGCCAGCGCGATCCGGTTCATGGATCAGAAACTTCAAGGTCAACTCCGCGACTACCTGGCTGTGGTGAACCAATCGCGTTCGCAGGACAAGCGCAGTCTCTACATCGATTCGTCCGACACTAAAGCTCGCGAGATCGATGCCAGTTACACGATCCCGATGCCGGTTTGGAAATCGAGCTATCGGCTGATATTCAACGACAAGACCGATCCGACGTTGGAAGGTTGGGCGATCATCGACAACACCACAGGCGAGGATTGGACCAATGTGGTGCTGGCAGTGGTGTCGGGGCGGCCGGTGTCGTTCATCAGCAAGCTATACGAACCCAAGTATGTGCCGCGGCAGACGGTGGAGCTGCCCGAAGATCGCGCCGCCGCGCCAGTGGTGTACGGCGGGGCTATCACGGGCAACGTGGCTGGCGGACGCCCCGGTGCGATCGGCGGATTGGCGCCCGCGCCAGGAATGTCAAGAGACATGGCAAGACAGCCCGCCGCCGGCTTACGAGAGCAGGAAGAGAAGGCCGCCTTCAGCAATATCTTGGTCGACGTCGCCTCAGCGGATGTCGGCGAGCTATTCGAGTACCGCTTCGGCACGCCTGTCACGGTGAAAAAAGATGAATCGGCCATGCTCCCGTTCCTGCAGCAGAAGATCGGCGCGCGCAAGTTGCTGATCTATTCAGAGAACTACGGTGAGCATCCCATGAGCGCGGCCGAGTTGACCAACTCCACCGGCAAGACGCTGGACGGGGGACCGATCACCGTGTTCGAGGGAGCAAGCTACTCGGGCGAAGCGCTGATGACAACGCTCAAGGCCGCCGACAAACGCCTGATCAGCTACGCGGTCGATCTAGGAACGCGGGTGACCACGGCATTCGACTCCAGCCGCAGCGCCGTGCGCGAGATTCACGTCAATCGCGGCATGCTGACCACGCGGTCGGCTATGGAGGAAGCCCGGACGTATACCATACGCAATGTCGATGCCAGGCCGAAAACGCTCATCATCGAGCAGACTCAACGGCCGGAGTATAAAGTGCTGAACCCTAAGCCAACCGAGACCACCACGACGGCCAACCGGTTCGAGGTGAAACTCGGGCCGGATGCAACCGAGAAATTTCCGGTTAGCGAGGAACGCGTGTACGACACCAGCACCGCCGTTTCCAGCCTCACGCCGGACGTGCTGCTCACCTATGTCCAGAACAAAGCCATCTCGGATGCGGGCCGCCGGCAGCTGCAGCAGATCGTCGACCTGAAGCGCCAGATCGCGGAGCTTGACGGTCAAATCCGGCAAGCCGAGAGCGACATCAAGAGCCTGGTCGACGATCAAGCGCGCATTCGCCAGAACATCCAAAGCCTGAACGCCGTCAGCGGACAGCAGGAGCAAGTCCAGAAATATGCGCGCCAGCTTGCCGATCAGGAGAGCCGGTTAGCCGCCCAGCGCGATCACTTGAGCGATGTGCGAAAACAGAAAGCCGCGCAGGAATCAAATCTTAGCGACCTGATCGCGAAGCTGGAGTTCTGATGCCAGCGTTTACAATGAACCTTTGAGACTGGCTCTCATCGGTTACGGACACGTGGGGCGCGCGCTGGCCGCGCTGATCGAACGCAAGCGGCGCGCTTTTCCGTTTCGGATCGTCGCCATTCACACGGCACGGCATGGGACGGCCTACGATCCGGCCGGCCTGCCGCTCGAACCAAAGTTCGGCCCCGCTGCTTCGTCAGTGAACGAGTTTCTGGATCGCGCGGAGTGCGATGTGGTCGGTGAAATGAGCACGCTGAACCCAGCTACGGGAGAGCCTGCCATCTCCGATATCCGCGCGGCGTTCGCTCGCAAACGCCACGTGGTTACGGCCAACAAAGGGCCAATCGCTCACGCTTACGCCTCGTTGCGTGCTGCAGCCGAACGCGCTGGCGTCGCCTTCCGCTTCGAATCCACGGTGATGGATGGCGTTCCGATCTTCAATATGGTGCGCAATGATCTTCCCGGCGTCAAAGTGCTGGGCTTCACCGGCGTCTTGAATTCCACTTGTCAAGTTGTCATTGAAGCGATGCGAGCCGGGAGGTCAATGCAGGATGGAATCGAGGTGGCGCGCCGGTTGGGCATCACCGAGGCCGACGCGAGTTACGACATCGACGGATGGGATGCGGCAGCCAAGGCGGCGGTTCTCGCCAACGTCCTGATGGATGCACGCCGCACGCCTCTGGATGTCGACCGGCGCGGCATCGGACGCCTTACTCCGGAGCGCTTGATCGCACTGGCCAAGGATCGCAAGACGGTCTGCCTGGTGAGCCGTGGCCGGTCCAGCGCGGCGGGAGTTCGCCTGCGGGTTCGAGCCGAGGTGGTGAATGAAACGGATGCTTTAGCGTCGGTGCATGGCACGTCCAATCTGCTGTTTCTGCACACCGATCTGATGGGTACGATCGGCGTCATGGGAATTTCGGGCGGAGTAGAGCAGACCGCCTACGGCCTGTTCAGCGATCTTGTGGATGTCGCGCAATTCGCGGGGGCGCCTAGACCTCATTCGCGCCGTAGCGCCTCAGTGGGATCCAGCCGCGCGGCTCGCGACGCCGGGACGTAGCTGGCGGCCAGCGCAATCACGATGAAGCACAAAGCGCAAGCGGCGAAGGTCCAGCCGTCGGTAGCGCTGACGCCGTAGAGCAGGCTTTGCATGAATTTCGCTAGAGCCACCGCACCCGCCAGGCCGATCAGCACTCCCGCAATCGCCAGCGTCAAACCTTGGGTCAGAACGAGCCGCAGGACTCTGCCGGGCGCGGCGCCGAGCGCCAATCGGATTCCCAGCTCCTGCGTGCGCTGCGCCACTGAGTATGCGATTAGACCATACAAGCCAACGGTCGCCACCAACATCGCCATCCCGGAGAACACGGCGAGCAACAGCATGGTGAGCCGCGTTCGCGTCACCGAGCCCGAGAGGTGTTGCTCCATGGTGCGGATGTCGGTGACGGGCTGGTCCGGATCGATGGCCAGCACCGCCGAGCGCGCAGCGGCCGAAAGAGACAGCGGGTTGATGGCGCAACGCACAATCAGATTCATGGCTTGCGAAGCGCGTTGCGCGACGGGATAGTACAATTCAGGCGTGCTGATCACGTCTAAGGTGATGTTCTTGACGTTGCCCGCGACGCCGACCACTCGGACCGGCTGCTGCGAGTTTCCCACAATGACAAGTTTGCCAACAGCGTCCTGGTTGGGCCAGTAGCGTTGGGCGAAAACCTGGTTGACGATGGCGACCGGTGGCGCGGATTCGTTGTCGCGCTCTGTAAAGGCTCGGCCTTGGAGCAACGGTATGCCCATAGTCTCGAAATAGGATGGGCTGATCGCTTGCGTGGAAAGGAGCGGGCGCTGAGGCGCCGGTACATCCGGCTGGCCTTCGGGCAGCAGGGGAGTGTAACGCCAAGGGTGCAACGGAAGCGCGGAGGAGACGGCCGCCGACCGGACGCCCGGCTTACTCGCGACTTCTTTTAGCACGCGATCGAAGAACCCGGCGATTTGAGCGGTGCTGGAATAGCGGGCCGGTGGAAGCGCGATGTTCATCAGCAGCACCCGTTCCGGGTTGAAGCCGAGTGGCACATTCTCCAGGCGCATGAAAGTGCGCATCAGCAGACCGGCGCCGATCATCAGCATCATGGAGATTGCGATCTGGGAAACGACCAATGCGTGCCGCGTCGCGTTGCGGAAGCGGCCTCCCGTCGAGCCGCGGCTTTCATCGCGAAGCGCGCCTTGGACGTCGGTCTTGGAAATTTCTAGAGCGGGTATCAGTCCGAACAGGATGCCCGTGAGCAGCGAAGCGGCTACCGAGAAAACGAGGACGCGCAGGTCGATGCGGATTGGATTGATGCGCGGAAGCGTGTTGGCGGGCAGGCTGGAGGCGATCCGGATGAAGGAGGCACTCAACGCTACGCCCAGCGCGCCACTGATCAATGCGAGAGACAAACTCTCGGTGAGAAGCTGCCGGATCAGGCTGCCGCGGGTGGCGCCCAAGGCGGTCCGGATGGCGATCTCTTTGCGGCGCGCGACCGAGCGCGAGAGCAGAAGGCTGGCGACGTTGGCGCAGGCGATCAGCAGCACGCATGCCACGGCGCCGAACAGCAGCAGCACTTCGTTGCGGACTGGCGCCACCATCAGATCCTGCACCGGATTCAAACTGATGTTGCGCCGCGGATCAGCGTCGGCCAGTCCCGGATTTTCCTGGTTGTACTCCGCGTCCAGCGCCCGCATTTCAGAGCGTGCCTGCTCGAGCGGTAAGCGCAGCCGCGCAACAGCGATCAAGTAAGTGGCCCCATTGCGAACCTGCTGCGCCGTTAGCGAGTTAGTCTCATAGGTTCCAGTGGACCAGACATCGACGCTGCGGCCGAGCGGCGCGAATTCAAAATCCGGAGGCATGACTCCGATGATCGCGGTGGGCACCGAATCGAGCGTCAGGAATTCGCCGAGTATGCCGGGAGACGCGCCAAAGCTGCGCTTCCACAGCGAGTCGCTGATGATGGCTACCGGCGGTGCGCCTGGCCGGTCTTCCGCAGCGCGAAACATGCGGCCGAGCGCGGGATGGACGCCCAGTACGTCCAAAAAGTTCCAGGCTACGCGAGCGGAAGCGAGCAGCTCGGGCTCGCCGCGGCCGGTGAGATTGAAGTTCTCCGTCACGAACGGCGCAAAACCTGAGAACGCGCGGCTGCGGTGGTCGATGAAACGCGCCCGGTTGTAAGTGAATGGGCGGCGATAAGGCCCACGCGCGTGAGTGACGATCACCAAGCGGCCGGCATCGCGATAGGGAAGGGAGCGGAAAAGAACAGCGTTCGCGACGCTGAAGATGGCGGTGTTGGCGCCGATTCCCAGCGCGAGCGTCAGGATGGCGACCAGCGTGAACACTGGACTTCGGGCCAGCAGCCGCGCGCTGAAGCGCAGATCCTCTAGCAGTCTACTCCGCATGCGGACTCACCATAAGTGGTAGTGGCCGTCGCGCTCCATCAGCTCTACCGGGAGGCCGAACAGTTCCGTGAGGCGCTCAGTCGTTAAGACAAGTGTCTTGCCGCCATCGGCAAAGATCCGCCCATCGCGAAGCAGGATGACGCGATCAATCTCGGGAATTATGTCGGCCAGATGATGTGTGACCAGGAGAATACCGGTGCCAGTCTTCGCCAGCTTGCGCAGGATCGTGCGCAGCTCGAGCGCGGAGCGGAGGTCCAGGCTGTTGCTCGGCTCATCCAGTAACAGTGCGAGCGGATCGTGCACCAGGGCGCGTGCGATCAGGATGCGCCGCGCTTCTCCCGACGAAATGGCGGTCATCTCGCGCTCGGCCAGATGCGGCACTTCCAGCAGATCCAGCACCGCGTGCGCCTTCTGGAGCATCTCTGGCGTGACGTGACGATAGGGCTGAATTCCGATACTGCTGAAGAATCCCGAGAGGATGGCTTCGAGACCGGTGATATCGCGCGTGGATGCGCTCATCAGGTCGTTGGAGACGATGCCCAGGAGGGTGCGAAGCTCGAACACGTTCCAGGAATTTCTACCCAGAATCGTTAGCGAAGAGCCGGGGAGAACCAGAGGGTAGCACTCGCGCGTGATGGTCTTGATGAGCGTCGATTTGCCGGAACCGTTCGGTCCCAGGATCGCGACGTGTTCGCCGGCCGGGATGCTCAGCGTTAAATCGTTTAGCGCGGTTTTGTCTCCGCGCATCACGGAGACGTGACGGAAATCCAGCAGGGCCGCTGAGGGCACAATGTTGGACGCACGTTGGCAATCGGTTTCCGGCGACACTTCAGAAGCGCTCCGCACGCCCCTTATCCGACCTCCACAAGTTTATCCTGTGCTTCTCCGGTGACCATGGCCGAATCCTCGCCCACGTAAACATTCACTTCCGAGCGGATTCCAAACTCGGGAAGATAGACCCCGGGCTCGACAGAAAAACAGGTTCGCGGGATCACGCGGCGCTCGTCGTGGGTTTCCAGATTGTCCATATTGGCTCCGGTTCCGTGCACTTCCTCTCCGATGGAGTGGCCGGTACGATGGATGAAGAATTCCGCAAATCCCTGGTCGCGAATGTAGCCGCGGGCAGCGTCGTCTACCTCAAATCCGTGCAGGATCTGTTTGCGGGAGACGGCGTCTTGCACGCAGGCGACGGCGCGCGTGCGGGCGTCACGTACCACCTCGAAGACATTTTGGATTGCCGAAGGAGGCTGCGATCCACAATAGCCAGTCCAAGTAATGTCGTAGAAGACGGCGCCGGGCCGATCGAGCTTGGCCCACATATCGATCAAGACCGCGTCGCCTTTTCGAATCGGTTGGCTCGAGTCCGCCAGAGGCTCGTAGTGCGGATCCGACATGTTCGCGTTGACGCCCACGATAGGGCCGTGGTCGGTGATGAGTCCAGCCTTTTCGAAGCCGTCGCGGATGAATCGGTTCACGTCCCATTCGGTGATCAACCCTCCGGAGCGCAACGCGGTTCCAATCCTTTCAAACGCGGCGGCGCGAACCTGATCCACGCGGCGGCCGGCCTCCAGATGCATTTCCAGCTGGCTGGCGCTCCAGCGAGCCTCGAAGAGCTGGACCAAGTTCGCGGAGGTAACCACTTCGACGCCCGTGCCTCGAACGAGCTCCAGCGTGCCGGCATCGACCAGAGACACGTAAGGAATTGCGCAGTTGGGAGAATACTGCATGGCGATGCGGCGGCATCCGGCGAGCAGCTGCGTGAGACCTTCTTGCTGAGACATCCAGCTTGAGTATTTCCGGATGCTGCCCGGCAAACCATCCAGAACGCCAGACTCGATGGCATGCACAATTCCTCTCGGTTCGCCCTGCGCCGGAATCAAGTAGTACCAGCGGCGCGTGACAGTGCGGCCCAGCTTCAAACCCAGTATTCGATATGCGAGGGGGTCTCGCTGGTGATGATCGAAGAATAGCCAGCCGTCCAGTTTCTCATCGTGCAGCGTTTTTTGGATTTCGTCTAAGTGCATGATCAACCTCGGAAATTGTTTTCAACTTTGGCCTGGATCATCTACGAATGACACCACCGCTCTTTCGGCACGCTCGGCCGGAACCGATTTTTGAAAGCGCACTCGAGCGTTCAAGTTGAGCACGCCCGCCACGTCCTTGGTGTCCACCACCTGGAAGTCCAACAGATCGTCCAGCCAGTCCTGGCTAAGACCATTGAAATACTGAGTAGCGACGGTCAATGTATATTCTTGGCGGCTCAGCAGACAATCCAGCTCGAATTCGATGTCAAGAGTGTCGCCCGGCTGGAAGGAGCCAAGCTGAACGCCCTCCAGGCGAGTATTGGTTCCGAAGACGTCCATGCCGATGCGGTTGCGAATCAGGATTCCCACTACCGGCTCCACGACGGCTTGGTGAAAAATTGCCTGAATATGGATCACCAGCGATTCGCCCGGGCGGAAAGCGCGGCTATGCTCGCCCGCCGTGTTGAGCAGTTGCACATCCATGATGCGGCTCGCGCCGTCTCCGTGCCGGAAGCTGCTGGTGGCGGCAACACCGGCCTTGGCAGGCTGGTCTTGGCCGTGACGTTCCTGCTCCAAGGCGAAGCCGACGTAGCGATTCACAGCGTCCTTGGGCGTCCCCTCCATCACGAGTTCGCCGCGCAACATGAATGCAGCACGATCCGCAAGGCGCTTCACGAGGCCAAGATCGTGGGAGACCAGCAGTACGGTCACTTTGCGTTGGCGCAGCTCCTCGAACTTCTGAATGCACCGGCTGGCGAAGATCGCGTCGCCGACAGCCAGCGCCTCGTCGACGATCAGAATTTCGGGATCAACATGGATTGCGGTCGAAAAAGCCAGGCGCACGTACATGCCGGTGGAATATTCTTTGACGGGACGATCGATAAAGTTGCCGATCTCGGCGAAGGCTTCAATCTTGGGGAACGCTTGCTCCATCTCTCGCCGCGAGAGGCCCATGATCTCGCCGTTCAGGTAGACGTTGTCGCGGCCGCTGAATTCGGGATTGAAGCCCGCTCCGAGTTCGAGCAGCGCCGCTATGCGTCCGCCGCGAAGCACGCGTCCCGTGGTGGGTTGCAATATCCCGCTGATGATTTGAAGCAGAGTGCTTTTACCGGAACCGTTGGGGCCGATCAAAGCGAACACCTCGCCCTGTTCGACGCGGAAGTTCACGTTGCGCAACGCATAGAAGTCTGTGCTTCTGGGGGCACCTCCGAGGCTGCCGAGAATGCGGTCGATCGGATGCCGATAGAGATGGTAAACCTTGGAAACGTTCTGAACTGAGATCACGGTGCATAATCAATGTACCGCGAACGTCTGATTGAGCGCGCCGCTTAGCCCTGAAAGAGGCTCCGGCGCAGGCCGCGCGAGAGGGGAAGTGAATAGCCGATCAAGCAGAGTTGATCCAAAGCGAACAATACTACAGATTCAAATCCGTAACCCTCGGCAATTCTTGCTTCTTTGAGCCAGGCTGTCGAGGGGTCGCTGATTCCGACCAGGTGGCTTCGTTCCGCTGGAAGAAAACCGAAGGCGCCGCCGGCCTCGATGCTAGTCCGGCTCAAATCGAGGTTTCTATCGTAAGTATATGTGAAGCTTTCGGTCTTTAAGCAGTTCAGATTCGCCGACGTCCACTCGGAGCGTGGATAATTAATCACCTGATTGAGCGGCGTGTCGTTGACGTCAATTGGGTACAGAACCTCAAACCGGCAATTCGGATATGCTGAACGAACATAGCTGATGATCTGACTGGTGAACGCGCCGATTAGCCCCGGCAGAAACGAGGCTTCTTGCGGAATCGTGACCGGGTCGACGGTGTTGGTGGTGATTACGGTCATCGCACGGCCGTACTGGGCTTGGAAAGTACTGGTTGTATACGCATCGTAAAATGGCATTCCCGAGCCGTCGTCCGGGAAATACCACCACTGGACTTCGCCGAATTGCACGTAAGGAGTCAGGCCGGCGGCGTTCTGAATGCCCGCCATGTCCTGATACACCTGCTGCCAGAACGCGATGCTGGTAGGGGAGAAGTTGGTCTGCAACGATGGCGTAGTGAGCAGAGCGGGGCTCTGGCTGGGGTAACGTTGCGCGATTCCCGCGGCTGTGGACGGGTCGCCGTTTCCCAACTCCATGCTGAAGGACGCAACCACATCGATGCCGTAACCTCGCAGTGCCGTCAGAAAACTCAGGCTCCAATCTCGCGCTGCACGGTTGAGCCGTGGCGAAGCTTGCAGGTCCGTAAGCCAGTTGCCATCCACTCCGCCCGCTAAAGTCGCGCCTGAGGTTTGAATCGTCAGGTTGTTTGTGTTCGGGCTAGTCGAGATCGTGATCGCATTTCCGTCTGACCCCAATGACCGGGAATAGATAGTTAACTGATTGCCACTTGCTTCCGCGCGCACACCGGTGTAGCCTCCATTCAGCAGCAACGCGAAGGCCGTTACCAATGTCTGTGTGGTGTCTCCGTCGAGGTTCAAGTGTTGAATTACATTTTGCGTTGAGGGCGGTTGATCGGTTCGGCCTATTGTGATTTCGGTGATGAGGTTCTGATCTGGCGCACCGGTGAAGGTTATCGTGGCTGAGGCGTACTGGTTACCCGAGATAACTAATTCATAGAACCATAAAGCGCCTACATAATGATTCGCTCGGCCGTGGAATCCGAGACTGTTGATCATCCACGCTGTGCGCTCCGGAGCGAGAGCAAGCGAATGTTCGGTATCCCAGTCGGTTGCTAGCGCTAGTGTGGTCTCGACGGCCTCGCTGGGAAGCTCCGCTGCAGGAATCGCGATTTCAAGGAAATCGAAGTAAAAGTAAGTTCCGTTGGTTCCTACGTGGGTCGCAGTAACCGTATGGCTGCCCCCGGCGAATTGGCCGAGCGGCGTGCGGATCAGAACATCTTCCCCGGGCGCGTCCAAGTTTACGGTGACCGGAGTTTGTCCATCGACGGAAATCGAGATCACCGTTCCGCCATCGACCAGCCTGGCGCCGAGATACAAAGAATGTTGCTGGGACGATGTATAGCTGCAGGTTACATTGGATTGATTCGTACTCGTGGAGTGAATGGCGCCGCCTGAAAAATTGCCGCTTGTGATCGCCCACGTGCCCGTGTACTGCACCTGATTGGAATCGTCCTCGATTCGCCTGCTCCCCGGCCCAGCGACTGAATACGCCCGGCCCGACCCGGTGACCGTCCAGTTCGATACCACCACTTGAAACTCGCTTCGCGAGAATGCGCCAGCCTGAAGATCAGCGGAATGAGTCCATCGAAGCTTGCGGACTGCGTTCGCGGGAATGACCCCCAAGATCGGGTCCGCCAGAGTCGCAAATGGGAGCGTTATCTGCCATTGCGACGGCGACGTGCCGCCGCTCAACAGTCTCCATGGTGCATCCCACTGTTCGCTCATCGTTCCAGAAACGTAGGTATACACTCCGACTCGGTTGCCGTTCGCTCCCGTGGTGGAATTCTGCAGAGTCTGGCCCGATCCAACATAGGTCAGCGTGATTGACGCGCCGTTTCCAGCAGCTTTCATGGTTGGGGAAAAGGCGTTCACGCCGGCAACGATGTTCTGGATGGCGAACTCCAAGGTGTCGCCCGGACTCATCAGATATGGATAATGTTCGCCGAGGAAGGCCAGACCGACATAGTCGCCGGCCGTTACCGTGCCGCCGAGTTGAAATTGAACCGTGGCAGATTGATAGCTGCCCGCAACCGGCGCGGCATAGTTCTTGAGCGGGACCTTGTAGATCTGTTCGCCCGTGCCGTTGTTCGCCCAGACTCGAAGATTCGGCCAGTCGACGGTCGGATACAAATCGGAGTCCAGTGGGATGCAATTTTGCCGCGTCTCGCAGTAACTGAGAGTTAGTCCGCTAAGGTCGCCATCGGGCAACGAGCGAAAAGCAGGATGCTCAAAGACGTTGTCCCGGTTCCATTCGATCACCGCCCAATCGAATTGTTGCCGCCATGAACCGGAGACCGTGAAGCCCTGAGGGCTGGTGCTGCTAAGTGCCGCGATGGCGGATGGCTCAAAGAAGTAACACTGCAGATCGCGATCCGGCTGCAGTTTCTGGAGCGTTTCACCCATGCCGCCTACAGTCGAATGGTCACGGTCAAATCGCTACCGGGCGCGGTACCCGCGGTTTGCGTGACGGCCGTGATGTCGAGACCGATCTGCGCCTGGGCTTGCAAAGGTCCGAGCCCGAAACCATCCACGGTGTTGGAGACCGTCCCATTGACCGGAATCGTGAGCTGGCAGTACGGTTCGCCGTTCTGCGTGATCTGTAGACTAACTGGCGTGCCTGTCGGTGGCGCCCCGACCACGGCATAAACGTCGCGTGCGGAGTGCGCCGTATCCACAATCAACGGTGGTGCCGCATTGCTTTGGATCGCGAGCGGTCCTTCTACTTGAATCGAAAGCTGCCCGCCTGAGAGCGTCCGTAGCCCTAGATCGGTCGTCGCGGTAAAGGATTCGCGCGCGACACCGCTGTTGCCTTGGCTGTTGGTCATGAACAGCTCCGCGGCAGCAATGCGTACGTCGGGAATCGCTACCGGATACGCATAGCTGCCGCTCGCCGGACTGCCCATGAAATCCCGCGCGAACGGCATAACGAAGGTCTTCTTCGCAAGAAAGTAGACCAAGCTCTCAGCAACGTGAGCGGCCGAAGTGGTCCCCTCTGCGCCGCGTGTCACGGAGGCGGTATTCGCGTTACTCACCGCGGCGCTGACAGATAAAATCTCTGAGTCAATTTGGATCAAGTCGCCCGCTTGCGCCGAAACCGCGGCGGCCAGGTTCAACGTTCCGTCGGTGGCCGCAATCGCCGCGCTCAGAGTGATCGAAGACGGCCCGTTCAGTTCATCCCAATAAGCCAGCGTCAAGGTGCCGGCGCTGATAGTGCGGGTGTTGTCCAGGCTGGTAAACCCGATTCCGGAAATCTCCACCGTCCCCTGGCCGGCCGCGGACAGCCCGAACGTTGGCACACCCGGAACGTCGGTGTCCAAGTTATCGCCCGCTGATCCGGAAATTCGCCAGTCGGTAAGGGGCGACAACTCGAATGGGCTCTCTTGATCGAGTACGTTCGCCGCCCGGCCCGAAATCTGAATTGTCACGCCCTCCCGATTCGGTACTGAGAATGAAACCGGTGAAGCATTGCTGGTAGCTCCAAACTGCCAACTCGAGTCTGCAACAACGAAAGTACTGGTTGCGTCTGGCACGATGCCCCAGTTTGTCGTCGTCGTGATCGTGGTTGCGGTATTCGAGGCGATAGTCCGCTCTTGCCCCGCGCCTGTTCCGCTGGCGATTCGCACCGTGGCCCCGGTATATTCGTTTACCAACATATTGAGCGTGCTGTTGCCCACCGTGGTTGCTGAAAAGATGTCTACGCTCTCCACCGGCTGTAGTTCCAGACGCCAATAAAAATTGGCATGGTCGTAGTTATAGTCCGGGGGGCCCTGCAAGCTCGCGCTCAGACCCGAATCTGTGAACTGCGAAGCGATCGCCACGCTGGATGCGATCCGCAACAATTGAGCCGGATTGGTGCCGCGGTAAACGTGAAAACTCTTCGCGGCAGCCGAAAAGCTAAGACTGCCCAAGGTCACTTCGTTTGTGTTCGCTCCGGCCGGGATGCTCGCCATCACCGTAAAGGAAAGCGCGCTCTCCGAGCCGTTCTGGTCCACCGCGCTGAGGGCGTAGTACAACGATTGGCCGCCCCCCAGCGTGCCCCCGGTGTTTGGTACCTGAGGGTTCAATCCCACCAACGGAATTCCTGCGGTGCTTGTGGTGGGTAGCGCGGGCACAGAAAATGCCACGGTTACGGCAGCCACGATGCTTCCGTCGCTGCTCGTCGCGGATGATTCGGTGATGCCAAACTGTTCTACGCCGTTATTGTCAAAAACGCTGCCCACCAGCGGCCGCGGCAAGCCCAATTCAAAGGCTGATTGCCGGCCTAAGCCAGCCGATCCGGAGTTCACTGCGGTATACCAGGCATCGTCATGAATCTGCGCAGTGATCACGGCCGTCATGAAATTCAGGCCTGGGGAAATCTTGGTGATCCGGAAGGGTTGGCGATCGAAGCCCTCCCTGGCATAGCTGAGTACGATCAGATCGCCAGGCCTCAGCCCTACGCCTTTGACGCTGGTCTCAAATTCTACGTAAGTGTTTCCATTAACCGACTTATACAATTGCAGGGCCGCGGCCCTCGTGGCTTGATCGAAGTTGGGTAGTCCGAGCGCCGCCAGAGTCACGGTTACGTCCTGGCCGCTCAGTAGTGAATCGTCGACATCCACTAACGAAAGGCTGTCCTGTTGGTATTCATTGAACTCATCCTGGAATTCGACCGTGTATCGATTAGGTGAGTCGGCAGTGCTGCGCGAGGTGATGCTCAGGGAGGTCTCCCCGCTGTCGCGCCGCACGATACCCGAGAAGCTATCACCAAATTCGTAGGCCGGCCAACCTCCATTGAGCGCCTCACTGCTGTTGCTTCCCGCCGGTTTTGTAGGCTGCTGTATGAGTAGCGTGTCTTCGCCATTCAACTGAAGGCACCCGTTAGTGTCGAAGCTGAGATACAGCGCGGAGGCATTGCGAATGGCGCGCACGACATCTCCGGCGCTCCGCCGTCCCGTCAGGATTAGGTTGCATTGATACCGCGGAATTAATGTATCGTTGCCGTTCAGATCGGTCGTGTGCACCAGGGCATCGCAACGCTGAGCCACCGCGGCGAAGCTGGCCAGGTCCAGCAGATTGTTTGTCCACCCGCTTCTCAACAGAACATCGAGCAGAACCCACGCCGGATTGTTTGTAAACGAATTTCCGAGAGGATTCCCATTCGAATCGAAGGTCGCGAGTTGCATCCCTTGAATCAGAACCTCGATCGCCGGTAGAGAAGTCCCGTTAGAGATGCCGTTCGGCACAACAACAGCCAGCATGCCCATGCTTCCGTACGGATCCCCCAGCGGGTTTCCGGATGAATCGCTGAAGTCCGGATTAAAGTTGCCATTCCGGGCGCCGAGCGTCACCACGTTGTACCACCCGGTCGCGGTCATGTTGCTTCCACTTACACCGGCCGGTATCTCAATATCATTGACCACCACTTTGAGGACGCCGGTGAGTTGGCCCGCTCCTAACAGCACTTCGAAGTGCGTGAGGTTTCCATCGTTGCGCGCGAAAACGATCGGCGGTTCATACCACCCCGTGCCGTAAACCAATGGAACGAAGTCGTTGTAGAGCGCCTGGTTAGTGAGGGGAATCGCCAGGTGCGATCCTTTTTCACCGTAGCTCCGAACTTGGATCGCAGGCGGTAAGAACTCGATGCCCCCGAATCTTCGTGTAACTTGATTGTTCGCGTCAGCGCTGAACATGCCGCGCTGTTGGCATTGCGCTCGCGAATAATCGCAGCTCGTATACGGCCCGCCTGCCGCTAGAGTCCCTGCTCCGCCGGTCTGGTCGGCGGAATAGCCACACCTGTAAAACGGCGAGAACTGTCCCTTGCTCCCCCCCGCAACTGCTTCTTGCCTTTGAGCAGCCGTAGCGGGAAAGGTCCAGGGACAGCGCTTTTGAATCGTGATGTCGGGAAGATAGACGCGCTGCAGATTCAGCCGGTTGGTGAAACTGAGCCGCATCGTCGACTCTGTGGTTTGGTCAGGAGCGTTGGCGACGCCTCGAAATACAATCTGTGTATCGGAGGCGGGAGCGCTGTTCTTCAAGTCGAAAAACAGAAACGTGATTGTGAGCTGAGCGCCTTTCCACCCTACGTTGCGTTCGATCTCCGACAGAATCCCATCGGCGTTTGCAAGGGTGACAGAAATTCGCGACACGCCATCCGTGGCGGCTTCCGGTGATGAAGTGAGATCGAACGCATTGTGCCGGAGCACCCGGGCGGAGTAGCTCTTGCCACTGACTGTCACGTTATGAGTGCTCCATTGCTGAAGATCTCCGGACGTCAATGTGCAATCAAAAATGAAGAGCGGAGTGCCGGGCGTTCCCTGTTCTTTCAGGCTGTTGATCGTCGTCGCCATCGCGATCGCCTCCCTGCTTTCGTCACGACAGGTTGCTCATGACCTTTATGACCGTGGAATTCTGATTGGGTGCATCCGTCGTTCTCGAAAGTGTGTCGGAGTCGAATCGAGCGTTGGCATATACGCCGGCCAAGTCGGTTGTTTTTTTATAGGGCCCTGCGCCGGGTTGTGCCTCCGCCTGCCCTCCGAATGCATAGACTCGGACTCCGGCGGAGAGTTGAATTCCGAAACTGACTCCGTCCTGAGTCGTCGGAAGGCTTGTGTTGGCAGTCATGCGGCTCCAGGTCGGCCCCACATTGACCGAACTGGTCCAATCTTGGCCAGTCGTGGAAATCACTAGTTGCACCGCGCAGGGCACGTCACTCCTAAGGAACACGCTGAAGCAGTATTGAAACCAGCTCGGGCTCGCCGTTGCCTGCATAACGCGTTGCGTCGCTTGCGCACTGTTAGTAATCTGCATCGCGTTGCTTCCGCCGAAGGGATCCTGCAAACCCGTTCCCATGGATATCAGCGGATCGGGACTCCACACTTTCTGGGTCCAATCCTCGCTCCACAAAAGGAGGTTGTCGGTGGGATCGAGAAACGTGAAAGTGTTTAGGCGGCCCTCAACCGCTTCGAAGAGTTGTTCGAGTGATGCCCATTCCGCATCGGTCAATCCTCCGTATTGCAATTGCCAGCGGATCGCTCCCGCTCCCGGATCGGACGCTTTGATGCTGTCTCCCCCCAACATCTGATTCGTGATCGTCCGCAATTGCATGGCGCGGCCGACGGGGAACTGGGACAGCGTGCCGGTTGCGAGCTGTGGATAGTAGAGCATTTCAGCTTCGGTTCTCTTGAATCGTCAAGGAAGTTCTTCCGTCGAACACATCCTTGAGCGTGTCGCTCATTTCATCAGCCGCCAGCGTGCAGGTTGGGTAGACCGTACCATCCCAGGGATCGGTAAACGCGAAACTGCTAAGCTGGCCGCCCTGGCTACGAAAGAACTCACGCAGCTCGTGCAGTTCGCTGTCGTCGAGTAGATTCAGTTGGACCGTCCAGCTATGCAGTGGCGCTTGGTACAAGCCATATCTCTGCTCCGTGCCGTCCATGAATCGCACCACGGTTGTGGAAAATAGAACGCTCTTTTGAGCTGGATACTGCATCACCGCGCCCGTTTTCAAGGTGGGAAACTGGCTCATGTCAGAGGTCCGAGATCACGTCACCGAGGGCGTTCGAGTTTAACAACGCTGTTCTGACCGCATTTGCAATTTCATCGCTGTGATCCAGGAACGATTGGCTGTCCATCGCGTTCACCTGGACTGTGACCTGCGGTGCTTGCGTCGTCTGCGCCCGCGGCTGGCCGCCCGCCCCGTCGCTCACCGGTGCAACCGATCCACCAGAAGATCCCGTCAAGCCGGCCTGGTACTGAACGGGTGCCGGTAACATGAAGGGCATCATCGCTGTCGCCGGAGCGTTGCTGCCTCCTGAAAACAGCGACATGATCCCGCTTAGGATGGGCGACAAACTCAGAGCGCCTCCGAACAAGCTCTCCGCTACGCCACCGGCTTGGCTCGCGACGGAGCTTCCACTGCCTTTCGTAGAAGTATTCTGCGTTACCGCCTGCGTGTTGCCTTGAATGGCCGTGATGGCTGCTTGCTGGGTTGAATTGAGGCCCGTTATCTGCGAGACGAGCGATGACATTTGCTCCGTCATTTCGTTGTTCGAACTCTGCTGCAAATCGGTGGAGCTGCTTCCGCCCGAGCCGATGCCGCTCAGGCTGCCCATGCTACTCAAACCGGGCGATGTGCTCCTCTCCATTTCGCGGGCGATGTCACTGATTGAAGTGTTGCGGACTCCGCTGTGGCCCAGTAACTGCTGCCATTCACTCCTCGCCATCGGTCTGCTCCATTCTCAGCTCGTTTTCCAGGATGAACATCGCCTCCACTAAGCGCGCCGGCAGGCGCTCGTAGTCTCTCCTCCCAAACAGTTTCCAAACGTGATACTCCTCCAGCAGCGCGATGCTTTCGGGCGTAATGTAAGAGACCGGGCAGCGTGGCGCCGATGCCTTGCCGCGCGCCCAAATGATCGATTGGGACGGCGCGTCAGACTCCTTAGCTAACCATCCACAACGCCGGCGCGACTCCAAGCCGCTGGCCCTGCATGTGTCGCATTTCCACGCGGCTTGATTCGCAAACTGAAAATGGAAAGCGACAATCAGTTTTTTCTTTCGTCCTCATTTAGCCCGCATTGGGCTTTGATGGCGGTAGCGATTTCCTGCGTGAGTTCTTCTGGGCCCCTATCGAGTAACAAATCCACCGTCGCAGGCTCTCCGTCAATCCTTAAGCCGTCGATGCCGGCCAAACCCCAGCGGAGGTAGGTGGCCTCAATTTCCTGCCTCAGCAGATTCGCTTCGATTTTCTCTTGCAATTGATTTCCAGCCTCCAGAAACTCCACTCGTTGGCTGATCTCCCGCACCCGCCTGGCCAGGTCCATCCGTCGTCCGAACGAAACCCGGTTGATCGCGAATTTGACGCCCGGCATCGCCTTAGACTCGATTTTCAATATGCTGTCGTAGATCGCCGTCCCAATCTCGAATGCCTGTCCCCGGAGTTCCCGGCCCTCGTCTCGCTTGCCCTTAGCCAAACGCGACAAAAATTTCATCATTCATGCTCCCCTGCGCTCGGCACGATTGAAACTGCCACTGCTGGCGCTTATCGGAGTCGTCAAATTCCGGCACTTCCGGAATCACGCTCTTCATGTAGATTCCGAATAGTTGCCCCTGTTGCTGGCCAAGCTGAAGCATGATTCCGATGGGCGACCTCTGGCGCGCCGCTTGATATAAAGCAGCGGTCGCCGTATCGTCCTGTTGATAGATGCTGAAGTCCAGCGTTACCGTCCGCTCCCCTGGCGCAATAGCCAGCGGCAAACTCGCTCCAAACTCTCGCGCCCTGAGATCCAGATTGTTCTGAAAAGACACCTTCGCCTTGGTCAACGTGAAAAACTGGTTCGGTGTGCTACCCAGCCAGGCCTGCCCAAGGTGGCCGGGGACAATCGCATAATTGATGCCTGACACCACCGGCTCCGCCGGAAACGCCGTTAGCCCTGCTTGACCGCTCGCAAAGCTGGAGCTGTCCACCAAATCCTGCGCTTGCCCCGCAAACACAAACTCGTGGAAGTCGCCGTTCACCGCAATTGTGAACGTGTCCACCGCCGCCCCCGGCAAAATTCGCTGCACTGAGCTTCCTGGGCTCCAATAATCGAAAATCGTAACGCTGCTGAGGTCTTCCGCAGGCTGAAGCCCCGCCGTCGTCCCGGTTTGTGACCCGGCTCCCGGCGCGGCGCTGAAGGGGGCATTAACTTGTACTGTTTGACTGTCTACGATGGCCGCCGCGAACCGAATCTCACCTCCGCTCACCACCGCCTGCCCCGGAACCAGACCGTGCGGGCCCGCGAATCCGATCGTGGATGGGTTCGACGCCGACGCAACCGTCCCCCCGGGCGATTGCATTGCACTACCGCCCAAGCAGGCTTGAAGTAGCGGCCAGTAAGCTGGTAGCGTCGTTTGGTCAGCCCAGTTCGTCATGTACGTCCTCAGTTCGAACGTTGTCTCTTTCCTGAGCTGGCTTGGATTTCCCACAAACGTCCGCGATCCCGTCTTGTCCTTTCGCTGAACTCTCTCAGGTCGTTGCTTGGCCGTCAACTTGACCGCTGGTATTCGATTGCCCGCAGCCAAAGCCGCCGCGCTGCCGTAACTCTGCTCCAACGCAACGTAGAATCGGTTATTGTTCGATGAGATGTATGACATAGCTTTCGGTCGCCTACGCTAATCCGCGCTGACCTCCAAAGCAAACGATATTTCGGCCGTCTGCAAGAAGTTGCGCCCTCCATGTTTGACCTTGCTGAACGTCACCTCGTAGCCCCCACCGTAGAAAAATCCGTCTCCCCAGTCCCCGCGATTTCCGTCCAGCACGGACGTTATGGCATCCACGTACACGTGTAAGTGTGATTCCAAGCCGTCCAGTCGATCTTGCGATACCCGAGCCTCGGCCGACATTTGCGCGTCGCCCGAGAAGGTGCGGAATTTCTCTCTGAGATCATTCACCAGCTTGCTGCAGTGAACATAAATGAGCGGGTACTTGCTGATCACGCTCTTCTCCGCGATATCCGGCGCCACATTCTGAGCGACAATCTGTTGCGGCCCGATCTGCGGTAAAGTGACACCTTGTTGCGAGGTCAACGCTTCCACGGCTGCCGGAACACCATTGCTGGCAGCCAAAATCCCTGTTAGCTTTTGCGTTGCCACGCTCGCGATAGAAAGCATTCCTAACCTCTCTCGATAACCCTGTGATCCACCAGAACCCAGGTCGGCTGCTGTCCCGTTCCAGCCGGGCTGCCTTGCACCAGCGTGGTCAGTGTCCAGCTATCACTCACGCCAACCGGCGTAGCGTTCTGCAGACTGACTGTGTCTGGTGACTGCCCGGCGTAAATATTCCATCCGAAGGCATTCGCCGGCGGATTCACTACCGCGGCCACCATCTGTTGTCCGTCCGTCGTCGTGATCGTCGAAACGTCGCTCGGATTGCTTTCCTGTCCCGCTGCGTTCGTCCACGTTACTGCAACGTAGTACGTTGCCGCATTCCCTGGACCGGCCGCACCCGACAACAGAGGAACCGCCGGCTTCGGAAGCGGGTCCGCTACCAAGCCCACCCCGATCTGAAAGAAAGTCTCCGAGCTGGCTTTCGCCAGGTTCACGTATTCATTCCACTTTTTCGAGTACCTGTCATTGAGTTGGTTGTTATATGCATCGCGATATACCAACGCAAGTGTTTTGTGCACGTGCCACTGCTTGAGCGGCGTCGTAACAACCACGTCGCTAGTTCCTTTCACGCGTCGTTGGCTCCACAGGAAATCCCAAACCGGAAGACGCCGAAGCAGAAAAAGCAGCACGTCGTTCGCAATCTCATCCTGGGCCAGAACCATTTTTCCGGACAGATCGATTCCCTCTGTACTCGCAACTCCGAGGATGCCGCTCTCATAGTTCTGGAGGTCCAGGATGGTGCTGATGGGCCCGTCATTGAATAGAGCCATGGCCGAGCCGTTTCTAACGCTTTTCCACTTTGGAACTAGCCTTGATCGCTCGCAGATCTGAGTCCGTGATCACGTTTACCTGGACCCTCTCCGCCATTGCCCGTTGCTCCGCTTCTTGCAATGCGGTCTCAACGCCACGGCGATACTCGGCCGCTTCCTCGGCTGTGGCGAGCCGAGCCCGCCCTTCCAGGATCAATCTCGCCGCAATGCTTCGGGACACTTCCGCCTTCTGCCCAGCGCGCCCGCCATCCGATGTCTCGCTGCTCACCACAATGACGTGTGCATCGGCAATTTCCTGCTCGATCTTTCGCAGCTTCTGGTAGAACATTCTCAAATCCATGATTCTTCCTTATAAGTACGTACGGGGCGCGTGCCCGCGCCCCCCAATCAACCGTCTCTATCCCTAGCAGTTGACTTGCACTCCGAAGGAGTTGCGAAGCACTGCTGTCCCGTACAACACGTCGACAGTAAACTGCTGCGCCAGCGTGTTCGGTTGATAACTCATGACGACGCGGATTCCAAAATTCCCCATTTCGGCGTACTCCGCAATCGCACCCGTCCCGGGCAGCGGCTGAGGCAGTCGCCGGATTACCAAGCCAATGGCATCGCGCGAAAACGCTAGGTTGTGCGTCGCCACTGGCCCGCTTCCAGTCTTTTGTACTAACTGCGAGCGAAACACGAAGAAATCTTTGATCTTGCCAACCGCACCCTCGATCAGAGCTCGAAGTCCCGCATCGCCGGCCGAATAGTATTCGCTAAACCGTGGAATCTGCCTCACCACCGAGTACGTTCCAGGATCGACAACCAGATACTTGCCCGCGCTCGGCGGTACCTTGGCCTGGAACAGCGTCGTCTCCGCCGAATCGATCCCTGCCTCCGTCAACGGCATTCCAGCTGTCCCGATCGCGCCGTTCGCCGTGAATTGGGAATATAAGCTGAGAATATCTGTTTCGATTCGCTCTGCGATCGCAACCACCGCCGGCTGCATGTACAACCTCAGCAGGTCCGGTACCGCCAGAACCTTCGTGACGTCCGGGATCTGAAAAGTCGCCTCCGCATGCGTGTTCAAAACAATCTGAGCGTTCCCTAAGCTCGGATTTTGCGCTTGTACCGTCCCGCCCTCTGCGATGTTGTTAGCGACCAGAGTCGGTGGAATCGGTACGTTGACGGTGTCGCCGGCGTGTGCCAACGTCGGCTCATAGTCCCGGTTCACCAGATTGCCCATAACCAGATTGCTCACCAGGGCTGGCAAGGCATCTACTGCGACCAGTTTCACAATCGCATTCGCGACATTTGCTGAAGTAATTGCTCCCATTGAATTGTCCTTCTCCTTTTTTCACGTCTCCGGTTTCTACTTCTCTCCGTCCGCGCCGCGCATGTCAAAACCCTCGCATCGCCTGATTGGCTACCCGCGAAATTTCTTGCCGAACTTTCGTCAGTTCTTCCTCGCTCATGCCTGGGCGAATCTTGTCCAGATCCACCCCGGTCGGTGCCGCCGGCGCTTTCGATCCCGACCCCATGCCCGAGCCCCCGGGGATGCGGGCCGGCAGAAGTTCTGGATTGTCCTGTACGAATCCGGCCAGATAATCTCGCAGTGGAACCTCGCCCTGATCCGCTCGAGCGACCAGCCGTCCATCTTCGCTGCGCTTGACATCGTCTTTCACCGCGCGGTAAGCCAGATCGACTTTGGCAACGCCCAGTCGTTGTAGCTCTGTACGAATCGACGCACTTCGCTCCGCTTCCTCCGCGACCTGCCGTGTTCGCTGATTCTCCTTCACCAATTCGTTAACGCGTGTCTCCAGCTCCTCCCTCCGCCTGCGTTCATCGATAAGTTCCGTCTTGTACGCTGGCTCCGCCTTAACTTGCTCCTCCTTGACGAACTCCTCAATTACTCCCCGGATTAGGGAGCGTAGTTCCGTTCCTTCTGTGTTCGTGTCGTCCATAAGTCTCCTTACATCCCCTGATCTATCTCGCGGCCGATCCGGTCTTTCACTTCCTGTCTGACATCGCACAGAAATTGAAACGCGACCTTCTTGAAAACCTGCTTTTTCAGCGTTGGCGAATCAATCCCTAACGCCAGCAGACTCTGCGCATCCGCCAGCTCCGTCCCGAAGTCCCCAATGTCGAACTCATCCATCCCGGAAACATCGATGCTCAAGCCGTCTTGCCGCGCGCTCTCGATCGCCCGCAGAACCCGTTTCATGGCGTCTTTCACCGCATCGCCGTACGCTCGCAGCACCTCTTGCGTGATGGCGAAATCTCGCTGTTTGCTCGCGCCCGATTGTGCCACGCTCCCCGAAATAGCTCCGCCCGCGTGCGTCACATAACATACCCGGTAGATTTCTTCCTGCAGCCTGGTCAGGTTTTCAGCCGCGATCTGGTAGACGTTTCCCTGCGGTTCGGTCCAGCCAAAACGATCCTGCGGCCCCAGCTGGATGTAATACGACTCCCCCATCACTTGATTCCAATCCCGCTCCGAATACACAACCGGCATCGCGAAGAGCCCCATCGTCAGCGCCCATCCCAGCGCGTTCGATTTGTTGAAATGCTCCAATTGCAGCGTGCCCGCTTTGTTCAAGAGCCACAGCCCTTCGCTCACCCGAAGTTCCACCAAGGGCACTCTCATTTGCTTTGCTAGCCCGTGCCTTCCCTCCGATACCACTTCGATCCGCCCGTGCTCATTACCGCGCTCGGCCTGCTCATAGATCCTGAAGGTTTCCTTGTCGTAATACACCCACCGGACTTGCCGTTTCCATGTCGCGTCCTCGATGCGGTCCTTCCGCAGGCTCTCCGTCCGAAGCACCACCCATTGATAGTGCCCGTGCTCGTCGTAACTCCAGTTAATAAGTTCGTCCGCGGAGTAACTCACCAGGTAAGCCCTCGAGGCGCCCCGCTCGTCCTCTTCCGCCCTCGTTCCCGCGGGCTGGCTCTGTCGCGGAAAATCCACCAGGATGTAACTTTTCCCGCAAATCAGCGCTTCCACGAACTGGCGCCGGAAAAACTCCGCAATGCTCCCGCCTTTCAAATCGCAGTCGTCGATGAACTTCCCGAAAAACTGCTTGGCGCGCTCGTTGGTACCTTCAAACGTCAGCACCGGCTCCCGGCGGAAAAGCGTCGCCGTATACCAGTCGATGATCGACCCGACATAGTTCTCGTAGAAACTTCGGCTCAGACGTTCGGCATATACGTCCAGCGGTTCCTTTTGACGGCGTACCAAATAGCGGTCCGCTCGCGCTTTGAACTGCTCCCCACCCACGTACAGGTCCCGGTATTGGTGCCAGACTCGGCGCCGCACGGAATATTCCGGATGTTCCTGATCGATGTCGAAACCGCCGCCCCCGCTTGTTTGTATTAGTTGCATCAAATCAGTCGCCTGTTCTGTTCCCCAAACGTGGCTTGCGGCCGGCATTCTTGCCATATCAGATAACCCAGTGCGTCCGACAAGTGCGTCCGCCGTGGATCCCGATCTTTGTCGATCACACTGCTATCCGCCTTGTACATCACCTCTTCAAAATCCCGGATCAGCCCCTTGCACCGCGGATGCACCCACAGATGCACTTCTTCGTTTGCCGAAAATAACTTCGCGTTCACCAGCCCCACCCGCTCGCGTACGCTCGGATTACTCGATGGAACTCGAAACTTCACGTTCTCATAGCCCGTTCTTCTGACAAACTCGCGAATGATCTGATAATCGTTGGTCCCCGCCGTCTGCAGCCGCTGTCCCGACGCGTCCCCATAGATCACCAGGCCGCCTTGATGGTTGGCATATCGCGCGTGAAATTCCTCGCAGGCCTCCAGCGTGCTAGCCCGGCTCAACACAATCTCATCCAGCACCTGGACATCTTCGCCGCTTTTCTGCGCCACAATCGAACTCATCGGGTCCACGTTGAAATCCAGCGCCCACAGCAGCGTCGCATTCCGGTCAATCGGCGCTTCGCGCAGGTTCCTCGCCCGCTTGAAGCCCTCATAAACCAACCCAGCCTGAACGCTGAGGTACTCTCCCAAAACTTCCTGCTCGAAGAATTTCGCATCGTAACTGCTCTTCAGCCGATCGTAAAAGTCCGGAACCTTGTCCAGCACGTACCGGTTCTCATAAGGCTTCGCCAGCACCACGTCGTACCCTTCCACTCGATCTCGAATGAACCGTTGGTATACCCAATCGAAGCCTTTCGGCGTCCACACCGCGAACCCGGTCAGCCGCTTCGCCAGCGGATCCCGTAACCGCCCTTCCAGCCGCAGCCACGCGTCCTCGCTGGTGTACGTCAATTCATCTACGCCAAACCACGCCAGGTTCGTCCCGCGCAACCGCTCAAAATCGTCCACGGCGCGAAAATAAATTCGCGACCGCGTATCCTTCATCAGCAGTACTAGCTCCGACTTGTTCAGCTCGTGCCGGATTCCATTGCTTCCCAGAACCTCCAGAAAGCTCGTCAGCGTCGCGTCCCTCAACATCGGGTACGTCGGCGCGCCAATCAGCCCCTGCCTCCCCGCATTCAAGTAAGTCAGCCGGATCGCTTCCTGACAGAGCGCTTGGCTCTTGCCCGATCCGATCGGCCCCGAAAATCCTTTGAACCTCGACGTCGAATCGTGAAACCGCCGCTGTGATTCGAGCGGCACGTAGTCTATTTCGAGTCGGAGCGTCCCCCCGCTGCGTCTTTCCACGTAACGATGATCTCCCTCGGCTGCTCGTCCTGCTCCAGCTCTCTTTCAAGCTGCGTCAGCCGGATGAAATCCGCCAGCGTCACCTTGATCTTTTCCGCTTTCAGCTTTTTCTCTACCTCCGTCAGCAATCGCGTGATTCGCTCCCTGCGTGTTGCACCGCTTTGTCCCTGCTTCCGTGGCACAAAAAAATGGGCGCTCCTTTTGGAAGCGCCCCAAACAACTCTCTCCTGCCAGAAATCTATCAGCGGTCAATTCACAGCGATCACAGCGATGTGCTTAACCGCTTGAAAACGCTAAGCACATTCTCCAACCAATATTTGTCATCGTTGTTTCCGCCCGCACAACATCATGCCGTCTGTATCTCCGCCGCCGCTTCCAGCCCTCGCTCCTTAATTTCCACCTCGCGCATGCGAAACTTCTGAATCTTCCCCGTCACCGTCATCGGAAACGCCTCCACAAACCGAATATACTGCGGAATCTTGAAGTGCGCGATCTTGCCTTTGCAAAACTCACGAATCTCCTCCTCCGTCGCCGGCTCCTTCAGACGAATCCACGCCGCCACCGTCTCACCCAATTTCGCGTCCGGGATCCCCACCACCTGAACATCCGCCACCTTCGGATTGGTGTACAAAAAGTCCTCCACCTCGCGCGGATAAATGTTCTCCCCGCCCCGAATGATCATGTCCTTGGCTCGCCCCGTCACCCGAAAATATCCATCTGGCCGCATCGTGGCCAAATCGCCGGTGTGCAGCCAACCCTCACTATCCACCGCCCGCCGCGTCGCCTCCGGTTCCTGATCGTAGCCCTTCATCACCAGATACCCGCGCGTGCATAGCTCGCCCTGCTCTCCCACCGCTACCGTCTCGCCCGTGCCCGATACAATCTTCACCTCCGTATTCAGGCAAGCTTTTCCCACCGTCGACACGCGCCGCTCCAGGCTGTCGTCGACACCCGACATCGTGATCACCGGCGAACTCTCCGTCTGCCCGTACATGATCGTCATCTCCGGACAATGCATCTCCTTCGCCACGCGCTTCATCACCTCGATCGGGCACGGCGCGCCCGCCATCACGCCGGTTCGCAGCGAACTGAACTCGATTCGCGAAAACTCCGGATGCTCCAGCTCTCCGATGAACATGGTCGGAACACCATAAATCGTCGTGACGCGCTCTTCTTGAATCGACTGCATGGTCGCCAGTGGATCGAACGTCGGCGCGGGCAGAACCATCGTCGCGCCCGTCAACACGCAAACCAGCGTCCCGCCCACGCATCCGAAACAGTGATACAGAGGCACCGGAACGCAAATCTTGTCTTTCTCAGTGATCTTCATCCCGTCCGCGATCACCACCGCGTTGTTCAGCAGGTTGCGATGCGTCAGCAGCACGCCTTTGGGCGACCCCGTCGTGCCCGACGTGTACTGGATGTTCGTTACATCATCCGCACCCATGCGTGTTTCCGGAACATCGCTGCCCCGCGCCAGCATGCTCTTCCACTGCTCAGTCCCCAGAAACACCACATGCTCCAGCGCCAATGTCTGCCCCGTCCTCGCCTCCCGCAGAATCTGCGCGTAATCGGACCTGGCATCCTTCTCCCACAGGAACAACGCCTTCATGCCCGATTTCCGCATCACAAATTGCAGCTCGTAAGCCCGATACGCCGGGTTCACATTCACTAGCACCGAGCCGATTCGCGCGCACGCCAGGTGCAGTATCACCCATTCAGCACAATTCGTCGACCACACTCCGATGCGGTCCTGCGCTCGCAGCCCCAGCCCCGCCAGCCCTCGCGCCACGCGCTCCACTTCGCCGGCGAGTTGCGCAAAAGTGAACCTCGCCTGCTGATGCCGCACCACTAGCGCATCGTTGTCCGGACATCGCGCCACCGTCTTCTGGAAAATCTCCGCAATCGTGCTCTCGATCAGCGGCGCTTCAGGCCCTTTCGTATAGCTCAACATGCAACCAACTGCCTCCAAATCTGCGTCTCAGTGTATAACAATTAGGCTATGAACTTCCGCGTTCTCCTCGCAATGGCCCTCGCCGCCGCCGTGGCCGACGCCGCTCCCGCTAAACGCTTCACACTCGAACAAGTCATGAGCGCTCCCTTCCCCAGCAGCCTCACCGCGGCTCCCAAAAACGGCGCTATCGCTTGGGTTCTCGATCAGCAAGGAGCCCGCAACATCTGGGTCGCCGAAGCCCCCGCTTACAAAGGCCGCCGCCTCACCGACTACCGCGCCGACGACGGCCAGGAGATCGACCAAATCATCTGGACACCCGACGGCCGTTCCCTCATCTTCGTCCGCGGCGGCGATTTCGAAATGCATCGCGACAATCCCAATCCCGCCAGTCTCCCGCAAGGCGTCGAACAGGACATCTGGATCGTCCCGCTGTCCGGCGGCTCGCCTCGCAAGCTGGCCGAAGGAAATTCCCCCGCCATTTCTCCCAAAGGCGACCGCATCGCGTTTCTCAAGAAAGGCGAAGTCTGGTCCATCCGCCTCGACGAAAACGCCCAGCCCGAGCAAATGTTCCATGCCAAGGGTCAAGCCGATGAGCTGCGCTGGTCGCCCGATGGCTCGCGCCTCGCCTTCTCCACCAACCGCAACGACCACGCCTTCATCGCGGTCTACAACGTCGATCAGCCCAGCCTCACCTACCTCGAACCGAGCGTCGACCGCGACTCCAACCCGGTCTGGTCCCCCGACAGCAGGCAAATCGCATTCGTGCGTGCCGCCGCCTCCACCCGCGCCTTCTCTTTTGGACCAGTTCGCACCGCCGAGCCCTGGTCCATTCATCTCGCCGATGCCGCCTCAGGAAAAGGCCGCCAGCTTTGGCGCGCTTCCGAAGGCCCCGGCAGCGCTTTCCATGAAATGGTCGCGGACAACCAGTTGCTCTGGAGCGCCGGCGATCGCATCGTCTTCCCCTGGGAGAAAACCGGCTGGATGCACCTCTACTCCATCTCCACGCACGATGACACGCCCACTCCTCTTAATGCGAACGGCGATTTTGAAATCGAAGACGTCTCCTTGTCTGCCGACCGCCGCACCGTCCTGTTCTCGTCCAATCAAAACGACATCGACCGTCGTCATCTCTGGCGCGTCTCGGTCACCGGCGAAAACCTGACAGAACTTACTCCCGGCCAAGCCCTCGAATGGTCCCCGGTCGAAACCAGCGGCGGCCACGCCATCGCGATGCTTCATTCCGATGTCAGAAACCCGGCGCGCGCCGCCATCAAAATCGACGGCGAAAGCGTCCGCGACACGGCTCCCGATTCCATCCCCGCGGACTTCCCCGCATCGGCCCTGGTCGCTCCACAACAGGTCATTCTCTCTTCCGCCGACGGCCTTCGCATTCACGGCCAAATCTTCCTTCCGCCCGATCTCGCCCCAGGTGAGAGGCGCCCAGCCGTCATCTTCTTCCATGGTGGATCGCGCCGCCAGATGCTCCTCGGCTGGCATTACATGGACTACTACAACAACGCTTACGCGATGAACCAATATCTAGCCAGCCTCGGCTTCATCGTCCTGGCCGTGAACTACCGCAGCGGCATCGGCTACGGTCTCGATTTCCGCGAAGCCGTCAACTACGGCGCCACCGGCGCAAGCGAATTTAACGACGTCATGGGCGCAGGCCTTTATCTCCGCAACCGCCCCGACGTCGCCCCCAATCGCATCGGTGTCTGGGGCGGTTCCTACGGAGGCTACTTGACCGCCCTGGCCTTGGCTCGCGCCTCCGATCTGTTCGCGGTAGGCGTAGATTTCCACGGCGTCCACGACTGGAACGACGTCATCCGAAACTTCGTCCCAGGCTACGACCCCGGCAAGGACGTCGACGCCGCCCGCATCGCCTTCGAATCCTCGCCCATGTCTTCCATCAGTACCTGGCGCTCACCCGTGTTACTCATTCACGGCGACGACGACCGCAACGTCCCATTCCACGAGACCGTCCGCCTAGCCGAAGCCCTCCGGAAGCAACACGTCGAAATGGAAGAACTCATCTTGCCCGACGAAATCCACGGCTTCCTAACGGAAAAACGCTGGCTGAACGCCTACCACGCCACGGCCGACTTTCTATCCAAGCACCTCAAGAACTAGTGGATGTGGCGCACGCACTCATGCGTGCCGCGTTCACACTCGTGTGAACGCCAATGCTCAAAAGCGGCACCGCGCCACAGCCTTCTTCCACCCGGCAAACAACTCCTCGCGCCGGTCCGCACTCATCCGAGGCTCGTACGTCCTCTCCGCTCTCCAAAACTGCTCCAATTCTCCAAGCCCCTTAAAAAAACCCGTCGCCAGCCCGGCCAGATAAGCCGCCCCCAGTGCCGTCGTCTCCGCATCCACCGGCCGCACAATCGCGCGGCCCAGAATATCCGCCTGAAACTGCATCAAAAAATCGCTCGCCGCCGCCCCGCCATCCACGCGCAGTTCCTTCAACTTCTCCCCGCTGTCCGCCTCCATCGCCTCCACCAGCTCCCGCGTCTGATAGGCGATCGCCTCCAGCGCCGCCCGCACGATGTGCGCCCGCCCAGTGGCAGCCGTAACCCCGCTCAGGACCCCGCGCGCCGATGAATCCCAGTGCGGCGCTCCCAATCCCACGAATGCCGGCACAAAATAAACGCCACCCGTGTCCTCGACCGTGCTCGCCAGCTCGCCACTCTCGGCCGCCGTCCCGATAATCCCCAGCTTGTCCCGCAGCCACTGCACCACTGCGCCCGCGATGAAAACGCTTCCTTCGATCGCAAACTGCGGACCATCCGTCGACGCCGCCCGAGTAGCCAGCAGCCTATTCTTCGAAACCGGCTGATGCGATCCGGTGTGCATCAAAGCAAAACATCCCGTGCCATACGTGTTTTTCGACAATCCAGGCCGGAAACACGCCTGCCCAAACAGCGCCGCCTGCTGATCGCCCGCGATCCCCGCAATCGGGATCTCATACCCCAAATGCTCCGCCGCCGCGACGCCAACTACCGTGCTCGATGAAACAATCTTCGGAAGCATCGCTCGCGGCACACCGAAAACCTCCAGCAGCCCCGCGTCCCACTCCCCACTCCCCAGATCCATCAGCATGGTCCGCGAGGCATTGGAGGAATCCGTCACATGCACGGCTCCGTTCGTCAGCTTCCAGATCAGCCACGTATCGACATTGCCGAAAAGCAGCTCCCCGTCGCGCGCCTTGCTCCTCGCGCCGGGAACATTTTCCAAAATCCACCGAACCTTACTGCCCGAAAAATACGCATCGATTACCAATCCGGTCTTCCGGCTGATCTCCAAAGCCTGCGGCTCGGCTGCCAGCGCGTCACAAAACGCCGCGGTTCGCCGGCATTGCCACACAATCGCGGGCGCCACCGGCTTGCCGGTCTTGCGCTCCCACACGATGGTGGTTTCCCGCTGGTTGGTCACCCCCAGCGCGGCGATCGATCGCGCTCCCGCCGGCGCTCGCTCTAAAACCCGCCGCGCCGACTCCACCTGCGCCCGCCAGATCGCTTCGGCATCCTGTTCCACCCAACCCGGATGCGGATAGCGGCACTCGATGGCAGCCGATTCCATCGAAACCCGCCGCCCCTGTTCGTCATACAGCGCCGCGCGCGCGCTCGTGGTTCCTTCATCCAGCGACAAGAGAAAAGGCACTCTGGCATTATAGTAAGTGACATGTTCTTCCGTAGAGAGAAACCGCACGAGCCGAGCTTCGCCGAGCGAATCGCGGGACTCAAGGCCCTGGGCTTCTCGAGCAAGTCTCTGGACTCCCAGCGCGCCCAAGTCACGCGCGATGGAATCGCCGCCATCGTCGAGGATCGCCCCTCGCAGCGCCCGCACGTCAACAAGGCCGGACTCCTGATCGGCGGCGAAATCGCGCTCCTGGTTAACCGCGGCTACCAGGTTTTCTGGCGAGCGCCCTCCGCCAAGCAGGCGCCGGCGCTCGCAACTCAGCTCAAGGCGCTGCACAACTTCGAGGAGGACTTGAAGGAAGGTCTCGGCCTGCCCAGTCTCTACAACGAGAGCCTCGGCACCACCTCGGACTTACACCTTTACGATCGCGTCGAGGATCGCGATCAGGGAATCCACAAACCCTGGGAAGGCAAGGTTAGCGCGTAGAACCCTACAGCGCGCCCAGATTCTTCCGCGCTTTCACGTCATCCCCAAAGATGTCCGGCACATCCCCCGCGTATTTCAGGAACAATTCATACGCAGCCTTGGCCTCGGCCCGCTTCCCCTGCTGCTCCAGAACAACTCCGCGAACGAATAAATAGCGCGGAAAAATCAAAGCAGCGAACAACGGCTCGCCGGACGAAAGCGGCATCGGATACGTTCCCACTAGCCGCCCTGCATCCGCCGCGCGATTCGTTTCCACATAGGCCCACGCCAGCAGTGTTCGAATCTGTCCATCCGCGCGCGGATCCGTCCCCCGATACAGCATTTCCAGCACTGGCGCCGCCTCGGCATACTTCCGCGCAAACAAAAGCGCATAGGCATCCGCCAGCCGCGAACTGGATGGACTCGCGCCCGCCTGCAAGATAATTCGGCACAGCGCGCTCACATTGCGTGCCGCTGGACTCACCGCTGTCGTCTCCGCTTGTGCCGCCAGCTCTTCAGCCGCCTTGGCATCGCCCGTCTCCAGCTTCCAGATCGACCACTGGCTCAAAGCCAGCGATCGCCCATCCCCTTCGAGCGATGGAACCAGCTTCGCCAGATCCGCCATCGCCGCCTTGCGTCGCCCCGTCAAAAAATCCCACTGCGCCTGCAAGTAGGCCGCCCGCCCGCGATCCCTCGCCCCAATGAGACCCGCATATTTCTGAAAAAGCGCATCGCTCCCCGCAAGATCTCCAGCCAGCAGCCGGGCCTGCGCGGCTTTTAGCAGGTCCGCGCCGCTAAACTCCTCGCGATTCTTCCCATCCGCCTCCAGAAAATATTTCTCCGCCCCCGCGAAGTCCCCTAAATAGAAACTGACTTCTCCCAAGGAATCCAGTGGATTCACATTCTCCTGCGACAGCAAGGCCCGATAACGCTCCAAAGCCGCCCGTGCTCCACTCAGATCCCCCTCATACGCCCGCGCATATCCAATGTCATTCCAGATCTGCGCTTGCTCTCCTGCCAGCCGCGTCACTGTTTCATAATTCCGCACTGCGTCCGCATATTTCCTCTCGGCCAGTTCCAGGTCCCCCAGATCGCTGAACAGCTTCGCATCCGCGGGCGTCAGCCGCGTGAGCGACTCGAGAGCTTTTTCTCGCGCCATCCCGTCCCCTCGCGCCAGCGCAGCCAGATAGTCCAGTTGCGCGCCATCGACGGCATCCATCTGGTTGCCCTTCGCCGCCTCAATCACTTTGAGCGCCCCGGCTCGGTCGCCCTCGCTCAGCAGCAGCTTCGCCCAGTCCAGGTATGCCAGCGCAAATCGCGGATCGTCCTTCGCGGCCGCCTCCAACCCTCGCGCCGCCGACGCCCGATCACCCGCGCTGAGCGCCTCGCCATAGGCACGAAACGCATCCTCATTGTCAGTCGGAAACAGCCGCGCCCCCGGATTCAGCCTCTTCGCCAGCTGGTTCGCCAGCGGGATTGCGCCGCTGGCCGGCCCATCGATGTCCACGCTCTGCACCGTCTTTTTGCTTTCCAGATCCATTACAGTGGCGCGAATCTTAAGCCGCCCGTTGCCTTCGACGAAGTAGCCTTCCAACACCCGCGATGCCTGCACCGCGTACGCGCCATTGAAGGAATCCACTCCCTGCGCGTACACGCTTGTCACCCCGGCCAGATCGCTCGTCACCGCCTCGCTCAAAGCGCGCCGCATCCAATCCCGCCCCGCACTGGAACTCAGATTTTCAAACGGAGTTATGGCCAGCCGCTGGGGTCCACCAGTGTTTTTCCGGGCGCAGCCGGCCAGACAGGCTGCTATGACGATCGTGCAGACCAGGCGAAAAGAGTGGGAATGGGACAATGCGTTATCGGCGTTTGTCTGCTTTCATCCGCGGCTAACTTACAAAACTCTGGGCTCCGAAGACAGCAGCTCTTTGAACTCCGGCAAATCCTTGATTGCCACAAACGCCGGGTCCTCCGCGATCTTCTTGCGCTCCTTGAAGCCTTCCTCCAGCGCCTTGCGGATGTATTGCAGCGCGCGGTCGTTCATGCCCTTCTTGGCGTATTCTTCCGCCATCATGTAGTGGAACTTCCCGCGCTCCTCTACCGAGCGTTCCTGCAGCAAAACGCCTTGCGTGCTGCGGCTCTCGAAAACCTCCGGGTCGATCGCCAGCGCTTCTTGCCAGGTTTCCGCCGCCCGCTTATAATCCTTGCGCGCGAAGTATCCGGTCCCCAGATTGCTCAAAACCGAAGCCGACTGTGGGTTGATCCGCAGCGCCTTCTTGTATTCGGTAATGGCCCGGCGATAGCTCTTGCGAGTGTAGTAAATCGTGCCCAAATTATTGATCGCTTCGGCATAATGCGCGTCCGCCCGAACTGACAACCGGTAATACTTCTCGGCCGTGTTTAAGTCCAGCATCTGGTGATATGCGATGCCGGTCTTATTCAGCAATACCGCCGAATTCTTGGGCCCTTCCCGGTATGACTCCACGGCTTCCCGGTACATTTTCCGCGCCATGAAGATGTCGCCGCGCATCTCCGGCGTCACGTTCGGGGCTGTGGTTCTCTGCACCGGCGATGCCGCTTGCGATGCCCGCGAAGCGTCGCGAAAATTATTCTCAACCTGCGTCGCTTGCGCGCCCGCGGCAAATGCCTGCGCCCCTGCGATGCTTATTGCAATCAACCAGAGTTTGGAATACACGGCCAGCCTCCTCGAACAACAATCGGCTGCGTTGGTCCGGACATTTATGCCCTACCCGAATGCTTGTTCTTAGACTAGCAGGTCCGGACGAACCCTAGTGGAAGATCCCGCGCAGCCGCTCGAAGAAGCCTTTTTTCTTCTTCTTCGGCTGATCGTCCGGGCGCGCATCCGGGTCTTGCGCCGCGGCCGGTGTCACCGGAAACACGCGCTGTTGGCTGGATGGAACGGCTTGAGCCGCCGGCGACTGATCGCCGGCTCGCGTCCCGGGCGTCGTCTCCCAGCTGGCCACCTGCGTCGCGCCTCCGCCGTGCAGCTTGCACAACTCCACTGGCTGCGTCCCTTCGATGAAGTACTCGGTCCGCACCTTCGGGCAGGCCGCGGTCGCAATCTGTCCCGATTGCGGATCGATCGGCACGCTCACCACTCCCGCCGGCGCCTCAAAATCGTTGACGTTGCGGTACTCACGGTGTTCATGCGCGCGCTTCATGAATTCAGTCCACACCGGCAGCGCCGATTTCGCACCCTCCAGGTTCAGTTCGCGATTGTCGTCGAAACCCACCCACACCACGCATAACAGCTTCGACGTGAACCCGGCGAACCACCCGTCGTGCGACGTCCCAGTCTTACCCGCCACCGGAAAATTGATACCCCGG
Source organism: Terriglobia bacterium (assembly GCA_963768095.1). Taxonomy (GTDB): domain Bacteria; phylum Acidobacteriota; class Terriglobia; order Bryobacterales; family Bryobacteraceae; genus Palsa-89. Next base: position 124,123 of record CAVYGT010000005.1, read on the forward strand.
CCCCACACGCTCGCTCCCGTCCCGCTGCGCACCACTTCCTCGAGCATTTGATCCATCAGGAATGCCACGCGCGGATCCAGCACGTCCCGGTGCTCCGGTTGATTGTCGTAAATTTGCGACCCGCCGCCGTTAGCGATGGTGTTGATGAAATGCGGTTTGGTGTAAACACCGTGGTTGACGAAAATCGTGTAAGCGCCCGCGATCTCCAGCGGCGTCACTTCATAAGCGCCCAGCGCCACCGCCGGAGTCGGCTGGATCTCCATGTTCAGCCCCGCGCGCCGCGCCAGATCCACCACCGCCCCGTAGCCCGCCTCCTCCGCCACTTTCACCGTCGCTACGTTCAACGAGTGCGCCATTGCATCGCGTAGCGTCACCGCTCCATAGAACTTATGCTCGAAATTGCTCGGCTCGTAAGGCTTGCCGTCAAACCAAAACGTCGTGGCCTCGTCCTGCACCATGCTCGCGGGCGTGAGCACTTGACCACCCCCCGAAAGCGCCGTGTTCAACGCCGTCGTGTAGACAAACGGTTTGAACGACGACCCCGGCTGCCGTTTCGCCAGGATGCGGTTAAGCTGGCTGGTCCCATAATTTCGCCCCCCAATCGCCGCCCGCACTTCACCGGTCAGCGGATCCAGCGCGATTAGCGCGCACTGCGGGTCCGGATATTTCGGATCCCGCTTCTTGCGGTTCTTCATGTGCTGGTCCACTTCCTCCATCCCGATGCGAACCGCTTCCGCCGCATCGCGCTGCAGGTTCATGTCCAGCGTAGTGTAGACCCGATAAGTGTTGGATTGAAAATTGTAATCCGGCAATTTCTCCAGCTGATCGTTCACCAGGTCGACGAAATAAGGAGCTTCCGCCGCTTCGCCCCCGCCTTTGGCTAGCGTCATCGGCATGGCCGCCGCCCGCTCCAGTTCCGTCTCGCTGATGTACTTGTTCTCCCACATCTGCTTCAGAACTATGTTGCGGCGCTGCCGGGCCCGGTCCGGCCAGTGGTATGGATTGATGTAGCTCGGCTGCTGGATCAATCCCGCCAGCGTCGCTGCCTCAGGCAAGCTCAACTGTGAGATGTCTTTTCCGAAATAGACTTCCGCCGCCTCGCCGAACCCCCGAATCCCAAAGCTCCCGCGATTCCCCAGCGGCACCTGATTGGCGTAATACTCGAAAATCTGCTCCTTGCTCAGCTTCTGCTCCAGGTGCAGGGTAATCAAAACTTCCGGAATCTTCCGCCGCCACGAACGATCGCTGCGATTCAGCAGCAGCATGCCCGCCAGCTGCATGCTCAGCGTGGACGCTCCTTGCGCATTCTGCCCTCTCTTCACGTCCACGTAAGCCGACTTGATGATGCGAACCGGATCGAACCCCGAGTGCTGGAAGAACCGCTTGTCCTCCGCCGAAACTACCGCATGCACCAGCACCGGCGGAATATCCTCGTACTTCACCAGCCGCCGCTTCTCACGGTTTTTATCGAACAGATTCGAGATCAGCTCCGGCTCCAGCGTGTACTCGGTGCGATCCGTATTGTCGGCCAGCGAAATAATCCGTGCTACCTTGCCGGCGCGAAACTTGATCACTCCCTCGTCACGCTTGAAGTACGAATCGGGCCCCGGATAGACATCGATCTCGTCCGGCTTCAACGAGAAGTACCCCATCCGGTTGTTTTTCGACTCGCTGTATCCGCTGTGGCGAAGCTCGTCGGCGATCTCCAGCGGCCCGGCCACGTCCCCTACCGCCAGGGTACGCGGCGCCGCAAACAGCATCGACGTATTGGCATAGGGTCCGGCCGCCAGCTTGGCTTCGATCCGGTGCGAGTAATACGAGTAATAGTAAGTGAAGACCCCCAGCCCCGCCGTGATTCCCAGCGCCAGGACTGCAATGAGGATTTTTCCCCGGGGCGCAGGAAAAAATGGACTGCGGAAGCTTTCTTGGGGACCTGAACTTTTACTGCCACGCCACTACCATCTTCTCATGCCTCCCCAGGCGCGCGCATTCTCCGTGCCGCGGCACAGGATTCTACTTCGCTACCCTTGATCCCAATGACTAGACGAATCTGCGTGTTCTGTGGTTCCAGTTCCGGCGCCCGCCCGTCCTATGCCGAGGCAGCCATTTCCGTGGCACGCTGCCTGGCGGCCGGCAAAATCGGACTGGTCTACGGTGGAGGCAACATCGGCTTGATGGGTACTCTTGCCGACGCCGCGCTGGAAGCCGGAGGAGAGGTCATCGGTGTGATTCCAAAGGCTCTGGCCGCCAAGGAACTCTCGCATGCGCGCCTCTCGGACTTGCATGTGGTCGGCTCCATGCACGAGCGCAAGGCCCGCATGGCCGATTTATCCGATGCGTTCCTGGCGCTGCCTGGCGGCTACGGCACCTTGGATGAATTCTGCGAAGTCCTCACCTGGACCCAACTGGGCTTGCATCAAAAACCCTGCGGACTGCTAAACGTGGAAGGCTACTTCGATCACCTCTTGATGCTTTTCGACCACGCTGTCGCGGAGCAGTTCGTCAAGCCGGCGCACCGCCTCATGGTGCTCTCGGATACTCGCGCCGCCCCGCTCATCAACCGCCTGCTCGAATACGAAGTGCCGCTGGTTGATAAGTGGATTGATCGGAAGCAGACTTGAAATTGATCTGATCTAGCATCAACCCGACTGCGGGCGATCGGCTCCCTTTCCTTTCCCCCCGGCATCTTTTGCGGAAAGGTCCTCGCCGTCAAGTGTGGACGGTTTCCAGAGAGCAGTTCCAACACTCTTGACACCAGTGGGTTTTCATGTTATCGTTAATCGACGATTAACAATGAGCGACTTAAAACCATTGACGGACGATATATGCTGCCAGCCCGAAGCAAAAGAGCCTGAACTTAGCTTCCAAGCGCTCGAAGGGGCGGAGGCGGATGAGGAGTTGGCAAAACTCGCGAAAGCGATTGGCCATCCCGCTCGAGTTCGCATCGTGAGGATGCTGTCCCGTAGAGAAGCCCGAGTTTGCAGTCAGATTGTAGACGAATTGCCGCTGGCGCAATCGACTGTCTCAGAGCACCTTCGCATTTTGAGAGAGGCGGGTTTGGTACGGAGTTCGCAGGATGGTCCGCGCGTTGGCTACTGCATCGATTTCAATGGCCTGCGCCGGCTAAAGGGGCTGGTGGCAATCTTATGAGGGCGTTTTTTTTTACGTTCACGACATCGCCTTTCGTCGATATACGAAATTAGGAGATTTCCAAATGACCACAGTTGAAGTTTTCGATCCCCCGATGTGCTGCTCGACCGGGGTTTGCGGCCCGAGTGTCGATCCGGCGTTGGCCCGCTTCAGCGCGGACCTGAATTGGTTGGCCAGCGAAGGTGTCCAGGTGCAACGGTACAACCTGGCTCAGCAGCCAGAGGCGTTCGTCGCTAACTCGCTCGTAAAGGCGACGCTCGCCAAAGAGGGCAACCAGTGTCTGCCTCTGATCCTGGTAAACGGGCGGATTGCCAGTCAAGGGGCGTATCCACAGCGGTTAGAACTCGCGAAACTGTACGGCGTGGGTGTTCCGGAAGTCCCGCCGAGCCTTTACACAGAAGCGGTGGCCGAACTCGTCGCGATTGGCGCCGCCATCGCCGCCAATTGCGAACCCTGCTTCAAACATCACTTCCATCAGGCAAAGAAACTGGGCATCTCACGGGAAGACATGATGCTCGCCGTCAAGACGGCCCAGAGTGTCAAGGAGACGCCGGCGAAGGCGATGCTGGAACTGGCGAACCGCATCCTCGAAGGAGATCCTGCCGCGCTTCCAGTTGTCCGGGGTTGCTGTGGATAGGTGCTGCCATGACAAACACCACATTCCTCGAACACGCAACCCGCATCCTCTTTTTCACGGGCAAGGGCGGCGTCGGAAAAACTTCGCTGGCCTGCGCCACGGCCGTGACAATGGCCCAGCACGATAAGAAGGTGTTGCTGGTCAGTACCGACCCCGCGTCGAATCTCGATGAAGTTTTGGGCGTGAGCCTGTCCGGAGCGCCCACCGCGGTTCCCGGCGCCGAGGGACTTTCGGCCCTGAACATCGATCCCGAGGCGGCTGCGAAGGCTTACCGGGAACGAGTGGTGGGTCCTTATCGCGGCGTGCTCCCCGACGCTTCGGTCAACAGCATGGAAGAGCAGCTGTCCGGCGCCTGCACGGTTGAGATCGCCGCGTTTGACGAATTCACCAAACTGCTCGGCGATGTGCAGGCAACGGCGGGATTCGATCACATCATCTTCGATACGGCTCCCACGGGCCACACGCTTCGCCTCTTGAAGCTGCCGGCTGCATGGACAGGTTTCATAGCCACCAACACGACTGGAACCTCATGCCTGGGCCCCTTGTCTGGTCTCGAAACTCAGAAATCTCTTTATGACGCCAGTCTGAGCGCCCTCACCGATCCGTCCACGACGACGCTGGTTCTCGTAAGCCGGCCGGAGCGAGCCGCACTCGCGGAAGCGGATCGGTCGAGAGCCGAGTTGGCTGCGATGGGCGTGACCAATCAGATGCTGTTCCTTAACGGTGTCTTCTTCGCGCAAGATCGAAGTGACGCCGCCGCATGTTCTCTCCAAGCTCGCGGCCAGGAGGCGATCGCCGGCATGCCTTCGAATCTGGCAAGACTTCCGCGAATTGAGATCCTACTTCTTCCATACGCGCCGATGGGTGTGGATCATCTTCTTTCGGTTTTCAACGGAATTTCCCGAGAGCGAAAACCCAAACGCCACGGCGGAACAGATGCGATCGAATCCGGACTTCCACTTTCTGTCCTGATCGACCAACTCGAAAAGGCCGGACACGGCGTGGTCATGACGATGGGGAAGGGCGGCGTCGGCAAGACCACGGTCGCATCGGCGATCGCCATCGAACTAGCCCATCGTGGACATGCCGTACATCTGAGCACTACGGACCCGGCAGCCCATGTCGCGGCCACGGTCGGAGGAGTCGTTTCAAACTTGTCGGTGAGCCGAATCGATCCAGACGTCGAGACTCGCGAATACACAGAAGCCGTTTTAGCCAAGGCGGCCCACGAACTGGATGCACAGGGGCTGGCATTGTTGGAGGAAGACTTACGGTCGCCGTGTACGGAGGAGATAGCGGTATTCAGTGCCTTTGCACGGACGGTGGCTGAAGGGGAAAACGGTTTCGTAGTTCTCGACACGGCGCCCACTGGACATACGATCCTGCTGCTCGATGCCGCCGAGGCCTACCACCGCGACGTCACTCGAACGATGAGCGACCTGCCGGATTCCGTGCGGCGACTGCTTCCCAGGCTGCGGGACCCTGAGTTTACGCGCGTTCTGTTGGTGACTCTGCCGGAGGCAACCCCGGTTCATGAGGCAGCGCGATTACAGGACGACCTGCGGCGGGCGGGCATTGGAGCCTACGCCTGGGTTATCAACCAGAGCTTCGCCGCCGACGGTTTCCGGGATCCGGTTCTGGTGGAGCGCGGGTCGAGAGAAGAGCCGTTTGTCGCCGAAGTGCGCGATCACCTCGCAACCCGATTTGCCGTCATCCCTTGGAAGTCCGAGGCACCGGTGGGACCGGAGCGGCTAAGGGAACTGGCGGCGAGTTCACTGGCACTTGGGGTGCTCTGAAAGGTTGAAAAGGATATGAAGAACACAACAAGTCCCCGACTTTCATTTCTGGATCGTTACCTTACGTTGTGGATCTTCGCGGCTATGGCAGCTGGCGTAGGACTTGGCTACCTGGTCCCCGGCGTGGTGCCTTTTCTCGACCGTTTCAGCGTCGGCACGACATCCATCCCGATCGCCATCGGGCTGATCCTGATGATGTACCCACCGCTCGCGAAGGTGAAGTACGAAGAGATGGGGAGGGTTTTCCAGCACCGCCGAATCCTAGCTCCTCTCGCTCATCCAAAACTGGGTGGTCGGACCGATTCTGATGTTCGCCCTCGCCGTGCTGCTTCCTGCGCGACAAACCAGAGTACATGACGGGCCTCATCCTGATCGGTCTGGCGCGCTGTATCGCGATGGTCATTGTCTGGAACGACCTGGCGCGCGGCGACCGCGAGTACGCGGCCGGCCTGGTCGCGTTCAACTCAATCTTTCAGGTATTGTTCTTTTCGGTCTACGCCTATTTCTTCCTCGCCACCGTTCCCCGCTGGCTGGGCCTCACATTCGGTAGAGGTGAATATCTCCATGGCCGAAATCGCCAAGAGCGTGTTCATCTACCTGGGCATCCCGTTCATCGCAGGGATGCTCACCCGCTTTGTGATGCAGAAAGCCAAGGGCCGCGAGTGGTACGAGAAGCGCTTCATTCCTAAGATCAGCCCGCTTACGCTGATTGCTCTTATTATTCACGATCGTCGTTATGTTCAGCCTGAAGGGCGAGATGATCGTGCAATTGCCATTCGATGTAGTTCGTGTCGCCATCCCACTCACGATCTATTTCGTAGTAATGTTCTTCGCTTCGTTCTGGATGAGCAAAAAGGTCGGCGCCAACTATGCGGAGGCGACTACACTTTCATTCACGGCAGCATCCAACAATTTTGAACTAGCCATTGCCGTCGCCATCGCCACCTTCGGCATCCACCACGGAGCCGCTTTTGCGGCTGTGATTGGGCCGTTGGTCGAGGTTCCGGTACTAATCTCCCTCGTTAACGTCGCACTCTGGATGAACCGGAGATGGTTTGGCAACGTGTTTCCGGGGTGGAGACATGCCACCCACAAAGGGCTTAGTAGCCGAGAAGGCATCTATGAAAAACCACAAGGCCTGTTACGGGGAACTCTTCCCTTCCAGATCCTGGCGCGGGTCTGGGAAAGAGCGCGCTGATGGCATTTTCGGGTACGTGTATCAACAGCCGGGAACCGTGGCCCTTCCGCCTGGAATCTCGGTGGACCTGGAGGAATGGGATCGCTGTACCGAGTGCAGGGAATTTTCGACGTGTTGGCAGCTATCGGCGGCGAAGGCCCTGGTCGAGATGTCGGTACGGAATTGACGCTGACGGTTATCGATCAGTAAGCAAGCATGTCATACATGAAGCGAATACTCGTTCTATGCACAGGCAATTCGGCTCGAAGTCAAATGGGCGAAGGGCTGTTCCGGCATGAAGGCCGTGGGCTTTATGAAGTCGTGAGCGCGGGCACGAATCCGAGCACGCTGCGTCCCGAAGCGATCGCTGTTATGAACGAACTGGGGATCGACATCTCGGGCCATCGGTCCAAATCAGTGAGCGAGTTCGAAGGCCAGTCATTCGATTACGTGGTCACGGTCTGTGACAACGCTCGCGACAACTGTCCAATCTTTCCCGGCAGCGCTCAGCGAATCCACTGGAGCCTGGAGGACCCTGCCACCGTGCAGGGGACCGAGGAAGAACGCTTGGCTGTTTTTCGAAACATACGCGATCAGCTCTATGAGCGGGTGAAGGGCTTCTATCGCGGCCAAGCCGCTACGGCCAAGCCGCTACGGCCGAGCGCTCACCACAGGAGAGTCTCCGTGGTTAAGAAATGAGTATTGATCATTTGTACCGGGAACTCCGCGCGGAGTCAGATGACCGAGGCCTTGCTTCGACATGAGGCTGGTGACCTGTATGAGGTCTTCTCGGCCGGCACACACCCGGCTGCTGTCCGCCCGGAAGCCGTGAACGTCATGCGTGAGATTAGCGTCGACATCTCCGCGCAGCGGTCCAAGCCCGTGACGGAGTTTGAAGGAGAACAATTCGATTTCATCATTACCGTTTGCGACAAGGCGCGCGAAGAGTGCCCCGTTTTATCTGGAGGGACGGAGCGGCTCCACTGGCCATTCGAAGACCCGGGGAGTTTCATCGAGGTTGGTGAAGAGCGCCTGCATGCCTTTCGACGACTGCGGGACCGAATCCATTCGCGCGTGATGCTGTTTCTGGGCGAGGGCAGCTATGGCAGCGAAGAGCGAGCCTGGATTCAGCCTGCCCCAAAGGTTATTCCCGATGGCTGACCCATGATAAGCGCAAACAAACTAGTTCTGAAGGCTGAATCTCGATCGCCTGAGGATCGAAAAGGAGATCTCGCCCCCGCACTCAACAGTAATGACGACGTCATTGCGAGTTGTTATCCTGAATTTCGGGAAGATGCATGCGCGCTTCAACTCGATTTGCCGAGACACGTGGAACGCTCAGCATCCGCGTCGACGCGGAGTTGAACGATTTGATTGAGCATGCCGCGAAATTTCTGGGCTGGAAGCGCTCTGATTTCATTTTGGACGTGCCTGGCGTGCTGCTCAGGACATCCTGCTAGACCGAACTATTGTTGCGGCGCCTCCCAAGCGTTTTCGTAAGTTCGTAGTGCGTGTCAACGCTCCGCCTCGGCCAAACAAGCGCCTCGTCACGGTATACGGACCGCTGCGCCTTGGCAGTGATCACCGCAATTCTCAGCGCTACCCGCGCCCGCGTCCGCGCAGCACATCCACGATGGGCGCAATCGCTTCCTCCGGAGTCCCTGTTCCAATCACCCGGACATCCGCATCAATCGGCGCTTCGTAGGGATCGCTCACACCCGTAAAATGCTCCAACTCCCCGGCGCGCGCCATCCGGTACATGCCCTTCACGTCCCGTGCTTCGCAGACCTCCAGGGGCGTGTCCACGTAGACTTCCACAAACCTCGCTGCGCCTACCAACTCCCGCGCCTGCGCCCGCGATTCCCGATACGGACTCACCAGCGCGCATACCGCCACCGCCCCGCGCTCCACCACCGTGCGCGCCGCCGACGCCACCCGCAAGGCATTCGCATGCCGGTGCTCGCGCGAAAACCCCAGGTCCGAGGAAACATCCTTGCGCACGACATCGCCGTCGAAGAGGGCCACTTCCATCCCCTGCGCCTCGAGATCCCGCGCCAATTCCGCCGCCAGCGTACTCTTGCCGGCGCATGGCAATCCCGTAAACCACACGCAGAAACCCGCCCGCATCTCGCCCTAGCGCCCCCAGTGCGATAAATCGTGATCCAGAATCTGTGACAGCTTCCGCACATCCTCTCCGTAATAGCTGGTCAGATAAGCGCTCTCTCCGTCATTCATTACGCATCCTGCGCCGTTCCCTGCCAGATGCCTCTGGCTCATGTCCGGCTGAAAGCTCGCGTCCACTCCCAGAAAGCGCAGCGTGCTCGCCATCATCTCAACCGGGTCGCGCTGATAATCCTCGTAAAAGACGATGCGAATGTTCTCGCGCGGAAACAGCTCGATGTATCGCTTCACTTGAGCGGCGTATAATCCCATCTCCAGAAACGGGCTCATCGCCTGAAACTTTCCGCCGGCGTTGGCAATGCTCTTTTTGCACGTCTCGAGAAACGTGTCGCGCATCTTGCCCTTCACCGCCCACTGCCTGTACTGCGAGAACGCCCGCTCGCGGGGATCGCGCAGGATCATGATGATCTTGGCCTCCGGGATTCGCGCGAAAATGTTGCCCGCCGCACTTTGCGACCACAGATAGCACACGCTCGCCTCGCCGATCGCTTTTTCCCGCCTCGCGTTCTGGAACAATTTCAAGTAATCGGCCCATTCCAGTCCAACCGCTCCAAAGCGCTTCTCCACCATCGGCCCCGCAAGATACTTCTGCATCTCCTCCATATCCCGCCGAGTCCGCTCCTGCAGCGCTTCCGTGAACCCCTCCAGCCGGATCTCCGAGGCAAAGTGATTCGGCTCTTTTACCGGACTCATGAAAATTTCCGGATGCTGATCCAGATAGTGATACAGCGACGTTGTCCCCGCTTTGGGCGCTCCCACGATAAAGAAATTCGGAAGGGGGCGGTTACTCAAACTCAAACCTTATCGATGTTACGACTTTCTCGAAGGTCCCCTGAACGGAATTGAACTGGCTCTCCGGCGCGATAAACACCACATAAAACAACCCCCGCGGCCTCACTACGGTAACCAGCACGTCCACCTCCCGTTGGTTGCGGTAGGGCGACCTCGAGTACAGCGTCGACAACAGCGCCCTCTCGCCAGCCACTTGAATGCTCCGCGCCTCCCGTCCGGTGCGCATTTCGGTGTTGCTCTGCTCAAGCTGCCGGATCAACGCATCCGTGTCGCGCTGCAGTTCAGCGGCGTGACCTTGCGGAACGTAATAGTTCACTTCCATCCCGTACCCGATCGAAACCTGCCCATCGGCTCCCGGCACGAGTCCCTCCGGCGGTGCTATGGTCACAGCGTCGCCCAACTCGCTACCGTGCACCTGCCAATCAGCCGGATACCCCAGTGAGAATGTCCGTCCGGCGTACGAACGCAACCCGTCTCTCGACCGCACGGCCTCATCGGCGTCTCTTCGCCGCGGCTCCGTCGCGGGAAGCCGTTGCACCAATTCACGAATCTTAACGAACTGGCCGGTTTCATCCACCACGTATCTCCGCCGCGGCAGCTCGCGAATCTCGTCCGCGATCGCCTCCGCCCGATTCCCCGGATTCGGATGGTCCGACAGAAATTGAATCAGACCGCCCTCCCGTCCGGTCTGGCCCTCCAGACGTTCGAAGAAACGCGCCAGCTCCATCGGATTGTATCCGGCGTCCGCCATCATCTCGGCGCCGTTGTAATCCGCCTCCGCTTCGTCCGTCCGGGAAAATTTCAGCAGCGCCGAATTCGCCGTGAATCCGATCCCGATCTGCGCCAGTTGTCCCAACAGGCTGTTGCCCGCCAGCACGCTCGCCAGCAGCGCCGGAAGCGCCACCAGGTTTCTCTTGGACGCCTGATTGGTCGGATGCCGCAACACAATGTGCGACATCTCGTGCGCGATTACGCCGGCCAGTTGCGCTTCGTTCTCGGCCGCCGCGATCGCCGCGGTGTTCACGAAAATGGGACCTCCCGGCAGCGAAAACGCGTTGATGTTCTTGTCGGCCAGCACGCGAATTTGGAATGGAAACATTCCGGCGCGCTCACCGTCGCTCCCGAGCGACCGCGCGTAGCGCGATTGCTCCAGCTTGCGCAACAGAACGTTCAAATAGCGTTCCAGCTCCGGATTTCGCACCACCGGCGCCTGCCTCGCCACCTCGGCCGCCGCTTCTTTTCCTATCTGGATGTCCTGCTCGGTAGTGAACAGATTGAATCCCGGCCGCAACTCGCGCAGCTCCGCCCGCATGCCGGCGGCTCCCAGCATCGCCAGCAAAATCGCTGTACCGGCCGCCCTCGCGCGCTTCTGTTCTCTATTCTTCGGGTGCATTGCAACGCTATAATTACGGTATGTTAAAGCCCACGGAAAAGATCTGGCATAACGGACGCTTTATCGCCTGGGATGACGCCAAAATTCATGTTCTCTCCCACGTCACCAGTTACGGCAGCTCCGTATTCGAAGGCGTGCGCTGTTACTCTACCCCCGCCGGCCCGGCGATTTTCCGCGTGCGCGAACATCTCCGGCGCCTGCTCGACTCCGCCAAGATCTATCGTATCGAACTCAAGTACTCCATCGACCAGTTGGCCGACGCCATGGCCGAGTTGGTCCGCCTGAATCATATGGACTCCTGCTATTTCCGGCCGCTCGTGCTGCGCGGCTATGGCGACGTCGGCGTGCTTCCCACGCAAAATCCGACCGAGACCTACATCGCCTGCTGGGAATGGGGAAAATATCTCGGCGAAGACGCGCTCGCCAAAGGCGTGGATGTCTGCGTCTCCAGTTGGACGCGCATCGCTCCCAACACCCTTCCCGCCCTCGCCAAGGCCGGAGCGAATTACATGAACTCCCAGCTCATCCGCATGGAGGCTCACCAGAACGGCTACGCCGAAGGCATCGCACTCGATTCCGCCGGTTTCGTCAGCGAAGGCTCGGGCGAAAATATCTTCCTGGTCCGCGACGGCAAGTTGCTCACTCCGCCGCTAGGCGCTTCCGTGCTGCCCGGAATCACGCGCGAAACCATCATTCAGCTCGCCGAATCGCTCGGCATTCCGGTGGTCGAAACCCTGGTCCCTCGCGAAATGCTATACATCGCCGACGAAGTCTTCTTCACCGGCACCGCGGCTGAGATTACGCCCATCCGCTCCGTGGATCGCATCGTGGTCGGCAAGGGAGCGCGCGGCCCCGTCGCTGAAAAATTGCAGAAGGCCTTCTTCGATATCGTGGATGGCAAAACGTCCGACCGTTTCGGTTGGCTTACGCCCATCGCAAAAAATGAACCCGTGACCGTTTGAAGGTCACGGGCCATAGGGTTTTGAGAAAACCCTGCAATTGGACGTTGCGGAAGGACGATCCGCAAGTGCGATTCCGACGATCACCTCCCCCGAGATTAACCGCCAGAACCGCACTCGCAGGGGATCATGCATTCCTTTTTAGCAGGGGTTCGCGCAAAGTGCCAGACATTTTTGTGCTTAGTCACACCCTTTTCAACAAATTTTTTCTAGGTGCATCGTCTTGCACTTAGCTTCCACAGGCTGTGGGAAACTTGTGAATAAATCGACACCCGAATGAAATGTAGCGGCATCCATCTTGCTACCGCCGAACAGATCGAAATCTCCTTCGATAATTTGATCCACGGCGTCGACCCTCTGCTCTCGCCGGCCCCTTCTTCTGTCTACCTTTCCCCCGGCTGGATCGACCTGCAGGTCAATGGCTTCGCCGGTGTCGATTACAACTCGCCCACTGCCTCGCCGGAACAGATCGGACATTCTATACGCGAAATGTTCCGGACCGGCGTCACCCGTTTCTTCCCCACCGTGATCACCGGATCGCCGCAGGACATGACCGCCGCGCTCCGCAACCTGGCGCAAGCCAAGGAACAAATACCGGAAGGCCCCGCCATGGAAGCTTTCCATCTGGAGGGCCCTTATATCTCGGCCGAAGATGGACCGCGCGGCGCCCACCCGGCGGCCTGGGTCCGCCCTCCCGACCTGGACGAGTTTCGCCGTTTTCAAGACGCCGCCGGCGGCCACATTCGCCTGGTAACGCTCTCGCCCGAATGGCCCGCTGCGCCACGCTTCATTGAGGCCATCGTCCAGCAAGGAGTCGTCGCCAGCATCGGCCACACCCAAGCCGGCACCGCCCAGATCGCCGCCGCCGTAAGTGCGGGCGCCACCCTTTCCACGCACCTCGGCAACGCCGCTCACCAGGTTCTCCCGCGCTGGAATTATATCTGGGACCAACTGGCCGACGACCGCCTGGCCGCCAGCTTCATCGTCGATGGCTTCCACTTGAACGCGTCTTTTCTGAATGTCGCCCTGCGCGCCAAAGGCCTGGAGCGATCCATCTTGATCACCGACGCCGTAATGCCGGCCGGCTGTGCGCCGGGCCCCTATCGGTTGGGAGAAGTAGACGTCGAACTCCATGCCAACGGCAGCGTTCGCCTCTCCGGCGCTACGCGCTTGGCCGGCTCAGCCCTTACCATGAACCGCGCCATCGAAAACGCAATCCGGCAAGCCCGTCTCAGCCTGCGCGACGCCGTCTCGCTCGCCACTCGAAACCCCGCCCGCGTGGGACGCATTTCCTCCCGGCAGCGCGGCCTCATCCCCGGCGAACGCGCGGACCTCGTCCGCTTCCGCTTCGACGAACACACGCAACAAATCGAAATTCTCGAAACCTATCTGGATGGCCGCCAGGTCTACAGCGCTTCAGCCGCTGGTTGAATCAAGCTCCTTGTGCGCGGCGTCAGCCGCCGTCTCCACCGCCTCAAAAAGCTCCTCCGGCTGGAATGGCTTGCAGACCACCGCATCCATCCCCGCTTGATAACTTCGTTGCTCGTGTTCCTTCATGGCGTGTGCAGTAAGCGCCAGGACCGGAATGTGCGCGCCCGTAACCTGCTCTCGCTCGCGGATCAGCTCGGTGGCGGTCCATCCGTCCATATCCGGCATTTGCACGTCCATGAGAACCACGTCATAAGAGCCCTTATCCAATGCCTCTACTGCACGGCGGCCATTGTCCACCTGCTTGACGCTGTGTCCTCTTTTTTCCAGTAGCCTCATCGCCACGCGGGCGTTCACCGGATTATCTTCGGCCAAAAGAATGGAAAGCTTGCGCAGGCTGGCCCCGAGCTCCGCGGCGCTGTGATCCGGCTCCTGCGGTCCGGTGCCAAAGGCCTGCCGTAGCGTCTCCAGCAGTACCGTGCGCGTTACCGGCTTCGTCAGGTGCCACGCACGCCCTAGCTGCTGGCAGCGCCGCACTTCGCCGCTCAAACCAGCCGAGCCCAGCAGCATGATCACTGCTCCCGCCAGCCCCGTGCTGTCCAGTAGCTTCTCGGCCAGCTCGTACCCATTCATGCCGGGAAGCCGAGCCTCCAATATCGCCACTTGAAACGGTCGTTCCAAGGCGTGCTGCATCGCGGCCAGCGCCTCTTCTGATGTCTCCGCGCTCTCTACTTCCAGCCCCTCGCTGGCCAGCAGATCCCGCACTACCCGGCGGCTACTCGCGTGATGGTCTACCAGCAGCACTCGCAGGCCCGAACTGAGCGGCAACAAGTCCGCATTCGCCTTCCGAGCCTCGGCGGATTGCATCGCCAGCGTGAAATGAAACCGGCTTCCCTTTCCAACTTGGCTTTCCACCCACATCCTTCCGCCAGCCAGTTCCGTCAGCCGGGAAGCGATCGCCAGCCCCAGCCCCGTTCCTCCGAAATTGCGCGTCATCGATCCATCGGCCTGCGTAAACGATTCGAAGATCGATTCCAATTTGTCCGCCGGAATGCCGATCCCCGTGTCCTCCACCACGAAATGCAGCTCGTGGGCGTCAGAATCTTTACCGGAACCTTCCACCCGCAGTAACACTTCCCCAGTCTCGGTGAATTTGATCGCGTTGCCTACTAGGTTCACGACGATCTGCCGCAACCGGTGCGGATCACCCTGAACCCAGCGCAAGACGCCTCTGCCGATTTCCACCACCACCTCCAGATTTTTCTCGTGCGCTCTAACGGACATGCCACGCACCGTCTGCTCCAGAAGATTGTGGAGATCGAACACGATACTTTCCAGCCCCATCTTTCCCGCTTCGATCTTGGAAAAATCCAAAATGTCATTGATGAGCGCCAGCAGCGAGTGCGCCGACTCTTTCACTGTCGTCAGGTATTCGCGCTGCACCGCGTCCAGCGGAGTATCCAGGGCCAGCTCCGTCATCCCCAGAATTCCGTTCATGGGCGTCCGGATTTCGTGGCTCATGTTGGCCAGGAACTGGCCCTTGAGCCGGCTCGCTTCCTGGGCCTGGTCCACCAGCGCCAGGAAATTTTGCTGCGAAGCTTCCACCTGCGCCACCATGTCGTTGAAGGCTCTCGCCAGATCGTCCACCTCGTTCCAGGCCCCCACCGCCGCGCGCTGCGAAAAATCGCCTTTCGCCACCTGCCCGGAGAACCGCACCAGACGTGCCAGTGGCTCCAGCATCCGCCGGAAGTGCGCGTGCTGAATCCAGAGAATGAGACATAGCGCCATCGCCGCCAGCAGCGCTGAGCCCCGCGCGATGCGCGCGAAAAGCACGTTTTGTTGCTCCCTCGATAGTCCCACTCGCACCCACCCCAGCCGCTTGCTCTGGCGGTCTCCGCTTTCCCAGTCCGTCAACGCTTTGACGCCCGCCTGCTCCACCTCCCGCGTCACTTCCAGGTGTGCGGGCAGGCACTGATCCAGGGGCTCGCGCGGTTTGAGGAACGCCGCGCTACAGCTTGGTCCGTCCGGCCTGCGCCCCGCACTTGCCAGTGTCCGGCCCGACTCGTCGGAAATCACAACGTAAAGGATCTCCTGGTTGGCTGCCGCCGAGGCCGCAATGCGCTTCAACTCCTGCCGGTCGCCTACCAGCAGCGCAAATTCACTCTGCCTTCCCAGATACTCCGCCGATGTTCGGGCGCGTAGCTCCAGTTGTTGCCGCAGCCCGCTATTGAGGTTCCACATAAATAGCCCGGCTACACCGACTGCAGCGGCGCTCACGATTAAGAAATTCGCCAGCGTCGCCTGCATCAGCAGGCTCTTGCGCAGCCCTTCTCGCTGTTTCGTCAGGCTCCTCATTCCAGCACTACAATGCCCGCTTCGTCCGCGCCTCTTTGCGGCAGCCGAAGGCCCAACAGGCGCGCCACGCGCAGGTTCACGCCCACTCGGATTTTGCGAGCGCCTTCCATGGCCGCCGAGTTCGCCCCACTTAGAAACTTGTGGGCCATTTCCCCGGTTTGCACGCCCATTTCCCGATAGTCCGGATACACTCCGGCCGCCGCCCCCGATTGGACAAAACTGGCCGAAAAACCCGCCACCGGCAGACCACTGCTGAGCGAGGCTCGAATCAAGTGCTGTACCGTGGTGCCGTTAAACAATGTCGCGTCCGGCGGGCACCATACGAAATCAACCAGGTCGCGTAGCGACAACAGCGCCGCTAGCAGCCCCTCCGCACGCGGGCATTCCACCACCTTCAGCGTCATACCCGCGGCTTTCGCCTGTGCCACCAGCACGGCTTCCGGCACCGCGTCCACGGCCGGATTGCGGATCATACCGGCGCGTGTTTTTCCTGGAAACACCCGCGCTAGACCGGAAAGCGTCTCCGTGGGCGTCAAGTCCAACACCACCGCGCTCCAGGGTGGATGCGCTGGCGAAATGTCCGCCCTCAATACCATCGTGGCTATCACCGGAGCACTCCCATAGCGCTGCGCTGCAGCCAGCGCATTGTTGCCCACCGCGATCAGAAGCCGCACATCTTTGCCGCCGAGCCGGCTGCTCAAGTCCGCCGGTTTCTCCGCCAGGTCCACGGTAACCACGCGGGCCTCCGGGCTTAGCCGCGCCCGGGCCCCTTCCACACTCTCGTTAAACGCTTCCACCACCGAGGTCGTCACGATCACCACCAGGGGCTGGTTTGATCGACCCTCGCCCACACACACGCCCCCGAAGCTAAGAGCTAGCAACACCAGGGCCGTGGACGCGTGCACATGCATGGTTACGGCTTCTCTCCTCCCTCCCGTGACCCGGCCCCGGCTCCGCCTCCCCTTGCACCTTTCCCCTGCTGTTCGGCCCGGGACGCCCAGGACAAGCGCACGAAGAAGCTTCTTCCGTCTTGTTCCACGATGTCCATCGGTTCGGCCGGTCCCACCGGATCCCAGTACCGCCGATTGAACAGATTGCGAATGCCCGCCTGAATTTCCACGCCGCCCGGCATCCAACTCCGGCTCGCAATCGCGAGATTCACCAGGTACACCGCCGGTACGTAGTTTCCTGCCAGCGTCGCGCGCTCGCTGAGATATTGAAACGCGCCGCTCAATGACAGC
Source organism: Terriglobia bacterium (assembly GCA_963768095.1). Lineage (GTDB taxonomy): Bacteria > Acidobacteriota > Terriglobia > Bryobacterales > Bryobacteraceae > Palsa-89. The sequence goes on from CAVYGT010000005.1 coordinate 141,232, forward strand.
CGGTCGCCCCGAAGCGGAGCGTCCAGGAGAAACTTCCCGATGCGTGCCGGAGAATTGATCGCAGCCTGATTCCCTCCCAAGTTGGACGATACCAGCGCCAGGCTGGCATCGGCCTTCAATCGCCATCCCAGCCGGGCCTTGGCCTCTAATTCGGCCCCGGTCGACGTCATTTGGGCGATGTTTTGATATTGCTGGATCTGGTCGCTAATCGGTACGGCCGCGATCAAATCGCTCAGCCAGTATCGATAGACATTGGCAGACAACTCCAGCCGCTTTCGAACTCGCTTCTCCATCGCAATTTCCAGATTTTCCATGTGCTCCGGGCGCAGGCCGGGATTGGGAATCTGCGAGACGCCGTCATCGTAGAATTGTTCGAACGAGTTCGGATTGCTGAAGGCTCGCCCGTACAGCAGCTTCAGCGCGCTCTCCGCCGAAGGCTGGTAAACTAGCCCGATTCGCGGGCTGACTGATGGACCTTCAATGCGGCTGGCGTCCAGCCGCCCGCCCAAATACAGCTTCCAACGTTGCGAGATGTCCCATTCCTGTTGTACAAACCCCGCCCCGGATCGATTCAAGCGGTCGATACGCATTAGGTTTTCGTAGGTCGGGGATACCTGGTAGTAAACCTGCAGCGCGCGTAAATCCCAGCTCGCCTCAGCCCCTACCGTCAAATCTCCCAAGTGAGCCACCCGGAATCGGTAGGTCAGCTGGCTGCCTAGCCAGTCGCCAGCCGCGCCGTCCCGCTGGTCCACCCCCACACCGTCGGCCATGGATTCGTAGCTGCCCTTGTAGCGGTATTTGTCGTAATAGATTCGCCAGCGCAGCTTTCCGTCCACGCCGACGTCATGCTCGTAGGACGTTTCGAAGAAGCCGCGTCCGTCCACAACGTCCGTGCCGCGTTGATTGAATGCCGCTCCGTACCAGGCCGTCGGAACCTCCTTTTCCCGGTTGTTGAAGTACCCGAGAAAGCTCCAGTCGTGCCAGATCAGATTGGCGAAGGTGTGGTAGCCTCGCTCGCCGTCCATGCCAACCGCCCAGCCATTGTTCGTTGCGGGCGTGTCTAACTCGGGAAAATACAACGATTGGCCGGCGTTGTTGAACACCGATGCCGACAGCAGCAGATTCGCGCCCCGCCCCAGGTACTGCGACGCCGAGACCTCGGTCTTGCGTTCCCCAAAGCTGTCCGTCTCCGCCGACACGCGAAATCCCTCAAACTCCACCGGCGATTTCGTCACGATATTGATCGTGGCCAGCATCCCGTTGCTGCCATACAGCGCCGAAGACGGCCCCCGTACGATCTCGATCCTTTTGATCAAATCCAGATCTAAGCCGAAATCTTCACCAAAATATCCCGCTGAGTTATAAATGTTCTCGCTCAGCGAGTGTCCGTTGATCATCACCAGGAAACGAGTGTTATAGTCTCCGGGAACCGAAATCCCCCGCACCCCTACGAACTGGTAAGCGCGGTCATACGTCACATAAAATCCCCGAACGTCCGCCAAAACGTCTGCCAGGGTTCTATAGCCCCGCCGCCAGATTTCCTGGTCCGTAATCACCGTTACGCTGGCCGGTGCTTCCATGAGCGTCTGGGTATGCAGCGACGCCGCTTCAACTACCGGCATGGCATCAAATAAAACCGCCTCCGGCTTAGCAGCTTGCCCATCCCCGTCGGGCTCGTCCTGCGCCAGACCCGGTCCCCCCAAAGCGAACAGCAAGCTCAGACACGCCACTCGTACCACACTGTGCTCATCGGATTGAAAGAGCCGAGTCCGAGTCCTAAGAACTTCGTCTTAGCACTCGAACCCGGGCAGGGATAGCAGCCGTCGAAAAGTCAGCTTGGCAACGAACTTACGGTGTAGCAGCGGGAGGATCCAGATTCAGCGCGGCGACATACTTCAGATTGCGATAGAGCTGTTTGTAGTCTAGGCCGAACCCAACTACAAACCGGTCCGGAATCTCGAAGCAGCGATAATCGATGGGAATCTGCACGATCCTCCGCGGCGTCCGGTCCAGCAGCGTGCAAATCCCCAGCGAGTTCGGCTCCCGCGCCGCCAGGTGTTGCAGCAGATATCGCGTCGTGAAACCGGTGTCGACAATGTCCTCCACCAGGATTACGTCCTCGCCCTCGATGCTGTCGTCCAGGTCCTTGGCGATGCGCACCATCCCCGGCGCGCCCTTCTGATTGGCGAATCTCGAAACCGCCAGGAAATCCACTTTCACCGGCACGCTCAACTCCCGCGCCAGCGCCGTCAGGAAAAACACCGAACCCTTCAATACCGCAATCAGCTTCACTTCGCGCCCGGCGTATTTGGCGGAGATTTCCGCCGCCACCTCCCGGATGCGCTGATCGATCTGCTCGGCTGTGAACAGAATGCGCTCAATGGCCGGCTCGCTCATTGGCCGCCGCTCATTGCGCCAGCCGCTCCGGCAGCCCGTACTTGATCACTAAATCCTGCACGTCCTTTTGATAAAACACCTGAATGTTCACGTGCGGATAGATCGCGCGCAACAGCCGGATCTTGCGGTTCTTCTTGGTCACGTGCGCCTGCTTCATGGTGGTCAGCTCCACGTACATGTCGAATTCCGGCAGATAAAAGTCGGGCGTGAAAGCTTCCTGCACCTTGCCGTCTTTGTCCCATTGCAGTGGAAAGCTGCGCGGCTCGTAATCCCAGGCGATGCGGTAAAAGTCCAGCAGATTGGCGAACACTTCCTCGCTCGGATGCCCGAACTCCTTGTGCCTCACCTGCAGACGGTCCGGTGGCACAATCCCGTAGCGCGCCAGCTTCAAGCGGACCTGGAATTGAATCTGCGCCTCCGCCGCCGCCGTCAGCAGCCCCCCTTCGAGTAACCCTTTGGCTCGCACCGCCGCGTCCAACACATCCGACATCTGCTCGGTCCCGAGCCCTTCGGCATTCATCACCAGGTCGAAGCTCTGCACCCGGCTCCCCGGTCGTCCGAATCGCTTCTTGCGCGTTAGCGCCGTTTCTTTCTCCATCTCGCGCAGCTGCCGTTTGGCCTCCGCCCGCTCCAGCCTTCGGTCCAGCATGACGTTGCCCAGCCGCCGCGATTCCGGCGCCACCACGTGCGCTCGCAGCACTCCTGGAATATTGCGCAATAGCAGCTCCGAGCCGATGCTCGAGATCACCAGATGTTGTTGCACTCCCAGCTTCGCCAGAATCGATGTCGCCAGATGCGGCCACGCTTTCTCGGGAATTCCATTCTGCGCGCCAAACTCCGAGGCGATCGTGGCGCTCAGCTTGGCGTCTGTCACCAGCTCGCATTCCAGCCGCTGCGCCGCCATGCGCGCCAATTCCTCGTGCCGGCATCCTGCTTCACCCGAGATGCTGATGAATGCCATCAAGAGCATCGTAGCGCAGGGCCTGCCCTCCACCCCACCCCTGTTGCAGGTTCCTTAGCACTCTGCCGATAGAATAATTGACAGCCCAGCTGTATGTAATATGTCTTACTACCACCACGGGTAGATATCGCTTGACGCTAAGCCCTCGGCTATTATAAAGTCTTAGAGTTTTACTTTGATGAACCGACTAGTTCAAGTCTGATGACATCACGTCACCGCTTTTCGGTCCTCACCTGCGTCCTCGGTTGTTTGCTCTTGCTGGTACTTACCGGATGTGTGTCCAGCAAGCCGCAGGCATTCAAGTTATCTTTCCTGCCCGCCACCCCCGTGCCGATCGACCCGGTAGTGATCGAGCCGCCCGCCGTGGACGTGAATTTTTTCGCCAAAGAATCCCCCAACCTGGTTGAGCGGACGCTGATCACGCCCGTGCGTCCCCCCGAGGTTGAATCCCGCATCGTCCACGCTCAGGACCACTTTGAAGCCGGCAAGAAACTCTACCAGGCCGGCGACATGACGGGTGCGCGCCAGGAATTCGATCGCGCCGTTGACCTGCTCCTCGCCGCCCCCGAAAACATCCCGGACCGCCAGCGCCTGGAGCGCAGGCTGGATCAGATGGTGGACGACATCTACCGCTACGATCTGGATGGCTTGGGCGCCGGCGCCGCGCAACAAGAGGTCGTCTACCAAAGCGCCCCGAAAGACAGCATCCTGGACCTGACCTTCCCCACCGATCCGAATCTCCGCCCCAAGGTAAAAGAAGAGCTGGAAGCCACCGTCTCGCAGCTGCCGCTGGAGGAAAACGACGCCGTTCTCAGCTATATCCATTACTTTTCCACCGACCGCGGCCACAAGATCCTGGAATCCGGCCTGCGCCGCGCCGGGCGCTACCGTCCCTTGATCCAACGCATTTTGGATGAGGAGGGCGTTCCTCAGGAATTGATCTACCTGGCCCAGATCGAGTCCGGCTTCCTCCCCCGCGCCCGCTCCTACAAGCAAGCCGTCGGGATGTGGCAGTTTGTCCAGTTCCGCGGCCGCGAATACGGGCTCAACCAGACCCCCTACACCGACGACCGCTTGGACCCGGAAAGAGCCACCCGCGCCGCCGCCAAACACCTGCACGATCTCTACGCCATGTTCGGCGATTGGTATCTGGCGATGGCGGCCTATAATTGCGGGCCCAACTGCGTGGATCACGCCGTCCAAAGGACTGGTTACGCGGATTATTGGGAATTGGCTAGGCGAAATGCTCTGCCCCACGAAACCAATAATTACGTGCCCGTTATCCTGGCCGTGACCATCATGGCCAAGAACCCGAAGGATTACAACCTGGAGACCCAGGATCAGGATCTGCCGGTGGAGTACGATACGGTTGACCTGGACGCGCCCACCAGCCTCGCTCTGGTTGCCGACGCCGTCGACCGTCCCGTTCCCGAACTTCAGGAACTCAACCCCGCTCTGCTAAAAACAATCGCCCCCGGCGGCTACCAGTTGCGCGTTCCCAGAGGAAGCTCGGACCAGGTCCGGATGGCGCTCGAAGAGGTCCCCTCCGAACATCGCGCCACCTGGCGGCTTCACCGTGTGGCTGGGGATGAAACGCTGGCCGAAATCTCGCATCACTTCGGCACGCCGGTCGCGTCCATCGCCGCCGCCAATCAGCGCCCCGTCGCCCACCTGGAAGCCGGCGACACGTTAGTGATCCCCGTGAGCTATGCGGCGCCTCGGACCGTTGCACATCACACCAGCCGCGCGGCTGCCGCCAGCCATCCCGTGCACCACGCTACGGGCTCTACCGCCACCAGGAAAGCCCCCGTTCACAAGACCGTCCCGGCCGGGGTTCAGAAGGCCGCCGCGCCGGCCGTTCACAAGACCGCGCCCATCTCGCTCCACCAACCCGCCGCGACTCCTTACAAGACCGCCAGCCTTGCTTCGAAACGTTCCGTCACAACAAACTGAGCGCCACGACAAACTGATCCTCGCGGCGCGCCAAAAAGTGCGCACATCCCCCTTGCCTTCCGAAGAAAACGAGTTATTCTAGGGTGTGGTTAAGCCCTACAGGAGGCATGATTAATGCTTGACAGCTATCGCTTCGCCCCGGACGACGATGTGGACGACTTCGGATATGAAGAAGAAACTTTGGATGTGACGACCGACGTTGGCGAATACGGTCCTGAGGACGAAGACGAGGAAGAACTCATAAAACCGGTTCCGGAGCCTGCTCCGGCAGCCGCAACACCACCCCCCGCCGAAGTGCCACCCAAGAAGAAGCCGGTGGTCAAGGCTCCCAAACCGGCCGCGGCCAAAGCAGCACCGGCCAAAGCAGCACCGGCGAAAGCAGCACCGGCGAAAGCAGCCAAGAAAGCTCCCGCCAAGAAAGCCGCCAAGGCGGTTAAGAAAGCGGCAGTGAAGAAGGCCGCTCCCAAGAAAGCGAAGAAGGCGCCCGCCAAGAAGAAGGCTAAGAAAGCGCCCGCCAAAAAGGCCAAGAAAGCGCCCGCCAAAAAGGTCAAGAAAGCTCCGGCGAAGAAAGCCAAGAAGGCTCCTCGCAAGAAATAGTTCTGTTAGGCTCCGGGCAGGCAGCGCCTCGCGCCGCTTGCCCGGTTGAGTTATCTGGCTTTATTCCTTTCGAACCACCGCCCGGCAGCGTTCGAACAATTGCAACAACGCTTCGGCGTATTCCTCGGGCGTCTTGGTGGCCTTACCCGTGAACCCGGCCGTCCCCGCGCCCTTCCCATACCCCGTCGTCACGGCGATGAATTTCATCATCTCCAGGGCTACCTCGTCCTTGGTGTGCGGCGCTTCGGCTTTTTGCATTTTCCTCAGGCATTAGTGCGTGTTCCTCCGTTCGGTCAAAACTCCAGTGTAGACCGTACTCAGTGGTAGCGGAGGAGCTGGAATTTCACGACCGCCGTGCAGGTGATCGGTTGAGGCGGGATAGCGAAAGACTCCATTCCGAAGAAGCCTCCTACCAGCGCAGGTAACCCCTCCGCCACAACCCGGAGCGCGGCTGGCGTTAGGCGGCCATCCGATACGGCCAGCACCGCCCCTACTGTAAACCCCGCCGCCGCGGCCAAGCTCTGCGCCTGCGACTGCGCATCGGAAATGAGACTGGCCTGCGAGCAAGGCTGCGATTGCTGCAGCACCGGCGAGACCTGCGTGCCTCGCACATAGAACGTCACCGCCTGTTTGCTCTGTTGCGCGAGTTGGACTAACGACGCCGTCGTGGCGCTGGCCTGCGGAATCGGCACCGCCAAAGTAAAATTCCAAGCCAATCCGCCGTTGAAGTACGAGGACACGCCCGAGAGATTCGCCGCGCTGATTCCCACGCCGGCTACTTGGGCCACCACGTCGTCAATTCCGGCGCTCTCCGGCGCGACCACCTGCACGCTGAAGACGATCTGATCCGGCAGAAGGCTCACTTGTCGCGTGGCCGTTATCGTGATCGTGTCGGTTTGAAGTTGCCCGAAAGCACATGCGCAGGCCACCAGCAGAATCGGGAGAGCTTTCCACATGCCCGTCATTGCCGAACCAATCCGAATTTCAACGTTACCGTGCAGGGCGCGGATGCCGATCCCAGAAGAAAGGAACTGAAGCTCTGCCCCTGGCCGGAAACCGAGGTCGAAATGGTGCTCGACATGGCCTGGATCACATCCAGCCCAAAACCCGCGGCGCTCGCCAGATTTTGAGCCTGCGTGCGCGCATTCGCGAGCAAATCTGAAAGAACGCAGGGCTGCGATTGCTGGAGCTGCTGGGAAACCTGAGTGCCTTGGACCGAGAAGCTCATCTGGAGCCCGTTGTTCTGCTTGGCGATGGTTTGCTGCAGGTTGGTCAACTGCGCCACAGTGTCCTTGATCTTGGCGAGCGGCGCCGCCAACGTGAAAAGCCACGTTTCCGCGGGCTGGAGAATCCCGGGCACGAGGACAGTGGATCCCTGGGAAATAATCCCAGTGAAATTTGCGGCCGTGATCCCGGTCCCCTGTAGCGCCGCGACGATATCGTTCAAGGTTGCGTTTATTCCGGAACCCACTTGAACCGAGAACACCGCCTCATCCGGCTGGAGCGTCGCGCTGCTCGATGCCGTAACCGTCACCGAATTCGTATCCAATTGCCCCAATAATAGAGGCGCAAACAACACAAATCCGGCAGCCAATCGCATTCGCATATGGTTAGTGTACTGGAGCGGCCGCTTACGGCAGCCGGGCGTGCAGATTCTTGAGCGACAGGCGGGCTTGGTCGGCTACTTCGGTGTCGGGATCGGACGACAGCGCCTCGAGCGGGGCGATGGAATCGTTACCGCCGCTGGCCGCAAACACCCGCGCCAGGCCGATCTTTTCAGCCTTGGTCGCCATCGGATCCTGCAGCGCCGGATACAGTGCGCCGCGTACCGCTTGGTCACGCGCCAGCTCGATCAAGTACGGCTGCGCCGTGTCATGAAAGGCAGCGGAATTCAGGTTATTCACCAGATACCGCAGCGGATCGAACTCGCCCATGCTGCGTTTGCCGACCGCTACCAGCGCAAACGCCAGCGACAAGCGCGGCCCGGTCTTGGTCTCGGCCGAGAACAGCCGCTCCAGATTCGCGTTATCGCCCGGATCGTTCAGCCGCGCCACGCCCTCGGCCGCCGCCTCGCGCAGCCCTTCGTCCTTGTTCTCCAGATAAGCCGTGTACACCCCATGCAACTGCGGGTCCGGCATTTGCGCCATGGCGGTCAGCGCAGCGCGCTTCACTTTCATGTTGCGGCTGCGGTCCAGTATCCCGCGCAGCGCGTTGAGCGCGTCGCGGTTGTCCAGCAGGCCGGTGGTCTCAATCGCCGCAACTTGGACTTTCGCGTCCAGATCGTTTAGCCGAACAGCCACGCTCGGCCCGGCACTGCGGTCGCGGATTTTCTGTAGCGCCACCAGCGATTCGTAGATCACCTCGGAGTCCTTGGAGCGTAGCGCCTCTTCGAGATCCGGTACGGCGCCCTTTGCCCGCAGGATTCCGGCCGCTCGCGCCGCATTCGCCCGCGCATCCACGCTCGCCCCGCCGCGCGCCACCCGTCCGATCGCCTGCTGCACTTCCGGCCGAACCTCGACGTAGGCGTCCACCACCTGGTCGTTCGTGTCGGTGAATTTGCTCTTGATGCTAGTGCCCACCCGCCGCAGCGACGCCGTCATGCCGGTCTTGATGTAGCCCGGCAGGTAGAAATTCACCAGGCCATCCACGGCGCGAATCTGGATTTCCGGGTCGTTGTCCGAACAGAATTTCACCAGCGGGTCCAGGCTGCGCTGCGTGCCGATGTCGACAATCGCCTTCACCGCTTCCCGCCGCACGTCCACGTCCGGGTCCGCCAGATACGTCTCCAGCTTTGGAATCGCGTCCGACGAGGCGTTCTTGCCGTACTCGCGAACCGCCTTGGCCCGCTGCTTGGCGTCATCCTGCGCCGCCAGCGCGAGCGTCGCCAGCACCAGACAAACCGTGCTTCTCGTCAGGCGAGACATAGCGCAGTACCTTAACGAACAAATTCTACCGTGACTTTTTTCGGAATCAGCCCCGCTTCGTAACCCATGTCCAGCAGCTTTTGAGCCGCCTGTGGCACGATGTCCCCGCCATCCAGCGTGAAGTGGTTCACGTACATCCCCACGAACTTTTCGGCCAGCCTCGGCTCCAGGTCGCGAGCGAATTGCATGGCGTAGTTCAAGGACTCCTCGCCGTGATCGAGCGCATACTGGATACTCTCGCGCATCATACGGCAGCATTCGCTTTTCACTTCCTCCGGCAGCGACCGCAGCAGCGCATTGGCCCCCAGCGGCAGCGGCAGATCATAGGTCGTCTTCCACCATCGTCCCAAATCCACGACGTTTTGGAAACCGCTCTTGCCGTACGTGAGCTGGCCCTCGTGGATGATCAGCCCGGCGTCCACGGCGTGCTCGGCCACCGCATCCAGGATCTTGTCGAAGGGAATCGGCACTTCCTCGAAGTCCGGCTCAAACAGCCGCAGCGCCAGATAAGCGCTGGTCATCCGTCCGGGGATCGCGATCCGCTTGCCCTTGATTTCCTCCGGCGCCATGGGACGCGTGCTCACCAGGATCGGACCGTACCCGTCGCCAATGCTCGATCCGCTCGCCATCAGCACGTATTTGTCGGACACGTAAGCATAAGCGTGGTAGGAGATCGCGGTCAGGTCGTAGGCGCCTTCCATGGCCTTGCGGTTGAGCGTTTCGATGTCCTCCAGCACGTGCCGAAAGTTGACCATCGTGGTTCGGACTTTCTTGGTCGCCATACCATAGAACATGTAGGCGTCGTCCGAGTCCGGGCTGTGGGCGCAGACGATTTCCGTTACCGAGGTGCTTGACATAGGAAAGCAGACTTTTAGAAAAAAAGCAGACTTTCACTATAGCAGAGCCGCGCAAACTCTCCGGCGCGAATGTTTCGATGCGATGACGTGAGGACCGCTACAGAGGCTCGAATGGGACGCGCCGGCCTGCCCGATTTCGCCCCGTGATCGCGCGCCGCGGGCTGACCGAAACTTTCTTGGCGTTGGGACCGGTCCGCACTACCGCAGTCCGGCCCGCCGGCGACTGTGACAGTAGGGCGATTTCGAATCCATTCCGAAGGCCACAAAAATCGCTCTTTCGAATCGTGCGTTTACAGGCGACCCCAATTTCGCACTCGAACTCGTTGAGCATTTGTGGCCACAGAATTCTGAGTGGCCATCCGGACGCCATCGGGCCGGCGGTCATGCTTCGGTTTGGTGTTTTGGAGGCGCAATCGGTCCAAATCATCTCAACCCGGTTGACCGTTACCTCTTTGGCCGCCCGTCTCAACCACCTGCCAAGAGCTAGCGAACGGAAATAGTAACGGTATTCGACATGAGACCACCGGCCGAAAGCGTAACCGGCACCGCGTCCCCGGCGGCTACTCCCTGCGGCACCTGCGCATTCACCTGGTAGACGCCCGACAAACCCCGGTGCCAGTCCCGCGAAACTGACGGGAGCCGGCACGCCGCCGATCGTCGCCGTCGGGTAGTCGACCAGGGAGGAAAGAGGGCTTGCCACGGCTGTGGCTCCGGTCCGCGGCGTGTTGGTCACCGCGCCCAGCCCCGTCGCGTAAATCTGCAGGTAGTCCCCCGCATGCGCGGGCGAGTTCGCATCCACTACCATTCCGGCGAGATTCGCGATCGCGCCTTGCCCACCCTGCGGCGCGCCCAGGGAGAATATGCCGGTGCCGAGCGTGCCCACCGCGACCGTCTGTGGAGCGCTGGTGATCGAATTGGCCGTAACCGTCACCTGCGAGCTCGACTTGCCCTGCAGCTCCCACGGCACTTGCAAATTCAGCTGCGAGGATGACGAGTAGATGATGGGGGCGGAGAGTGCATCAAACTGCACCGTTGCCCCGCTCAGGTTCGCGCCGAACAAGCTGACCAGCGAGCCCGGAGCCACAGCGACTTGCTGAAACGTCGCCGCGTTGAGGAAGCCAGCCGGCACAAATTGAGGTGCGTTCACGTCAGCGGAAACCTTCGAAATCGAGATCGTATTCCCCGCCGCGCCGCTGCCCACGCTGGCGAAAACCGATTCATTCCCAAGCACGCCCGCCACCAGATTGTCGTACACGCTCACCTGCTGCACCTGGTTTCCACTCGCGGCGTTCACGCCGGCGGTCACGGTGATGCCACTGAACCCCGAGGGGGTCGCAAGACCATTGCTGGGAAGCTGGTCTATCTGGTTGCAGAAGATCTGCGCCGCGGACACGATATTCTGGTCCGCTGAGAAGCCCGACGTTGGTGGTGGCGGGGAACCCAATCCCCCTATCACGTTGATCCCGATCAGCTGCGTGTTCACTTTGTTATTGGCAATCGCGATGCCGCTGACGCTGTTCCCGGGTTCCCCCAATCCGGTTATGACATAAATTCCCCCGCCTTCCCTGACTGCGTCCTGAAGGGTTGGCGGGAACGGGCTCGGGGGAAGCGGTGAGCTGTGGATGGTGTTCGCCTGGATCAGCACGTTAGACAGCGTATTGCCGGTCGTGGGCCTGCTGTAGTATCCACCGCTGGCTCCGCCAATGAGTTCCACGCCCGTCACTGTATTACCCACTATGGAGAGCTTGTCGATCGTGTTGTTGCCGTTTCCGCAGCATGCCGCTGTAGCGTTGATTCCGAAGTTGCCGGATTCTCCGATGGTGTTGGAGAGAATGCTGACATTCCGTGCGATGTTGTTCTCCGCATATTGGATCGGCCTCAGGGACGGAAAGTGGTCGTCGCTGGCGCCATCTCCGACCGCTACGCTAATGCCGCCCCCCAATTCGTTCGCTGACGCGGTCTGGTCAATGAGTTGAACGTGGTTGGCAATCACCTCGACGCCGTCAATCAAATTGGCCGATCCAGCGCCGACGCCGGTCGCAATGCGAACCCCGAATGAGCCAGGCGCAACGGAAATGGCATTGTTCGCGATTAGGAAATCCAGCGCCTGGTTGTTCGTCGATCCAATCCCGGCTCCGGCGTTCAGCGCAATGCCTCCCGAGGCTGCCCCGTCCGGCCTCGGAAGCACCATGTTGTTGTTGGCGATGGTAACGTGCTGCAACGTGACGCCGGTCGTGCCGCCGAGTTCCAGGTCGATACCCAGCCTCGGACCCGCGACAGTGCCGGAGATGGTGTTGCCGGTAATCAGAACATGGTCCAAGGTGCTCTGATTCGGTGCGCCGCCGGGATTCACGGCAATTCCGATAAACTGAATGTCGGTTAGCACCAGGTTGCCGATGGTGATGTTGGATAAAGTCCCGCCCACGGCCCCCGGCGGAGCACTGATCCAAACCCCATAATAAAAGTTCTGGAGCGCCAGCCCGTAGATGGTATTGCCACCGGAACCGACAGAAATACCCTCCGTATTTCCAGACTGGCTGGTGGTGAGCGTGATATCGGGCTGCCCGTCGCCATTGATGTCGCCGTTGATCGTGACGTTGCCGCCGCTCAGGCCAGACAGTGTCCCCCCAGGGGCGGAATCGACCACGATAACGGAGCCCTTCAGCGCCGGGGCAAACTGGATGTTCCAAGTGCCCGGGTCGTTGTTCGTCGCCATGATCGCTTCCTGGATGGAAATTCCGTCCGGGCCGGGATTGGCAACCAGTGCCGCGACCGACGACGTATCGCCGTTAACAGCAACCGTCGCATTCGTAACCGTGATCACCGTGCCGCGATTGAGAGTCACCGCAGGAATGGTCACTACGGGAGGCGTATAGCTCGCCGCGCCGACCCCGCCGCAAGAAGCTGGCAGCGTGTCGGTCAGCGCCGGGAGTGCGCTCGTGGCCATTAAGAACGGGACAACCCCCACCAGGTATCGCGTTTTCAAATGTCCTCCTAGCCCCGGCTGTCGTGACAAGACCCACCATATAACGGTCCCGCGCTACCAGTCTACTCTCGATCGCCATTGCCGGTTGTCGCATTTTGCCCTGGCCTCTTTTCAGACCGATGCGAGCAATTGGACTGGTTCGAGCGGGAGCCGTCTTAGGCGGCAAGAGTTCGAAACGTGTCAGACTGGGGAGCCAAATCGTTTTTGAACGACCCCGCGTGAAGCCAATCGAGGCAATCGAGGGCAGCTCGGGAAGCATGATGCGGATCTTCGGGAAGTCGTTAAAATCTTGAGGCGGCGCTGCTCCCAGTTGCGTCTCGTCACGTTAAGCGAGTCGGTCACTTCGTTGCGAACTCCAATGGTGCGCCGCAGCGCGATTTCGCCCCGTGACCGCGCGCCGCGTTAGCGGGTTTGCAGCGTTTCCAGTTCCGGCCGGAGCGTACCCAGCGCGCTCTCGAGCTGCCCCAGGCCCTCTTCAATGCCGGAGAGATCGCCGCTGCGCCCCTTTCGCTCCAGCACCAGCGCCGCATCGAACGCACCCTTGGCGCCGAACGTCGAGACCGAGCCTTTCAGGCTATGAGCATGGTGTTCTAACGCGCTCGCGTCCTGGGTTGACACCGCCGCGCGAATCTTTTCGAGCACGCTCGGATAGTCATCCAGAAACAGCTCCACCACTTCCCGCAGCAGGCCGCGATCGCCCCCCACGCGGCTCAGTGCGACGGACTCATCCAGCTGCAGTAACTGCTGCTCCATCACTCCACGGCCATCAGCATCAATATTCATAAGGGAACCTCCCGGGATTACCGACTCGATCATGCTCATCAGCTCCGCCACCCGCACCGGTTTGGTGACGTAGGCGTCCATGCCTGCTTCGAAACAGCGCTGGCGGTCCAACTCCGACGCCTGCGCCGTAATTGCAACGATGGGAATGCGTTTGCCGGAGCCGCGTTCTCTCCGGCGGATTTCGAGCGCCGCCTCCAGACCATCCATCTCCGGCATCTGCAGGTCCATGAGAACCAGGTCAAACCGCTTTCGCTCCAGCCATTCGAGTGCCTGCCTTCCGGACACCGCGATCTCCACCTGGTGCCCTTCGCGCTCCAATAGCCGGGACGCCAGGCGCTGGTTGACGATGTTGTCTTCAGCCACCAGAATGTGCTGTTTGTTCTTGCCGCCCGCGCGCCAATGGGGCGCCTTCGCCAGGCTCGGCCGTTCCACCATCGCCGTGAAATGAAACTTGCTGCCGCGCCCGGGCGCACTCTCCAGCCAGATCCGCCCGCCCATCAGCTCCACCAGAATCGAAGCGATCGCTAGCCCCAGTCCGGCCCCTTGATACGGCCGCGTCGTGGATCCGTCGGCTTGCGTGAAAGGCTGAAAGACGGCGCCCTGTTTCTCTGGTGCAATTCCAATGCCCGTATCGGCCACCGTGAAGTACAGCTCCACGCTCCAGGGTCTGACTGAAACGGCCCGCGCACGCACCGAAATCTGGCCGTCGGCGGTGAACTTGATCGCGTTGGACACCAGCTTGGTGAGCACCCCCGCCAGCCGCTCGGCATCCCCGATCAAAACGCCCGGAACCTCGCCTTCGAGCGACCAATCCAGTGGAACGTGCTTAGCGGCCGCCCGCTCGGACAATGGACCGAGTGCCTGCTGGAGCAATGTCTCCAGCGAAAATTCCCCCGTGGCAAGCCTCAGTTTGCCGGCCTCATAGCGGGCATAGTCCAGCACATCGTCGGCCAGACTCAACAGTGCATTCGCGGACTGCTTGGCCAAGTCCAGATACTCGCTCTGCTCCGGCCCCGCGGCGTCGTAGCCGGCCAACTCCAGCATTCCCAGGATTCCGTTCAACGGAGTCCGGATCTCATGCGTCATGTTGGAGAGAAAATCGCTCTTGGCTTTTTTGAGCGCGGCGGCGTCTTCCGCCAGTTCCCGCGCCAGCGTGCCGGTTTCCTGCAGATACTGATTGGCAGCCATCAGATCCTGGCTCGTGCCGGCTACCATCTTGCGGGTGCGCGCCAGTTCTTGGGCGTAGGCTTCACGCTCGCTGACGTCGCGAATCACGCTCAGAAATTGCGCCGCTGGGCCGGTGACCTCTAACGGCGAGGTTACCATCTCGTAGAAACTGGCCCGCCGCTCGCCCGTTGGCAGCGAAAAAACTATGGATGAGCCGGCGCGCTCCCCTGGGCTCGCGTAAAAAGCCTGGAGCTTTCTCTCCGGCTCACTGCCGAACAACCCCGCAATGCTGGTACCCTCCAGCGCCGCCGCCGGCTTTCCAACCATTCGCGCGAAGGCCTGATTGGCCTCGCGAATGGCGCCTGCACGGTCATGCAGGCACATGGCTTCCGGCGCCGCGTTCCAAACCAGCCGGAAGCTCGTTTCTGATTGAGCCCGCTCCCGCGCCAGATGGTCGCGCGCCGTTACATCGATTCCGGTGCTGATGACGAATCGCCCGCCATCGCCTTCGCCTTTCGCGAGCGCATGCGAAAAAACAATACGGCGGACTTCACCCGACTTTGTCACCCATTCGCTCTCCAACGTGGAGGCTTCTCCCGCCGAAGCAGCCGCCCCAAAATGCGCCCGAGCCAGCGCTTGCGCCTCCGGCCGGACGAACACCTCCCAAAGCACGCGCCCTTTCAACTCCTGGCTCGAATATCCCGTCAACTGCTCGCACCCGCGGTTGCTGTGCACAATCCGGCCTTGCGCATCCGATAACACCACCACTGCAGCCGAGGCTTCCAGAGCCGTGCAGAGTAAGCCCGCACGCTTGCTACCCGGCCCTTGCTCCAATATGTGACCTAGTTCGTCCACCGGTCGCGCATTTAACCTCAGATTGGTTATCGGCTGTTCACCGGATTATTATGAGTATTCCTATGGATCTTGATAGATGGGAGCAACACCTCTTCCCCGCTCGCCTGGATTGCCGCTATCTCCTTGATGTCCCGAAGGATGTTCCAGCCAACCCGGTCCTGATCGTGGCCCTCCACGGCTATGGCTCCAATCCCGAGGACATGCTGCGGCTCACCCGCGCCGCCGTTGGCGCCCACCCGCTGGTTGCCTCCATCCAAGCCCCCAACCAGCACTACCTGGCCGAACGCCCCCAGGATGGCCCCCCGATTCCTGGCTACAACTGGGGCATCAGCCAGCACTGGGACTCCACCGTGCGGCTGCATCACGACATGGTCTTAGAGGTCTTGGCCTTGCTCCGGAACCGTTTCGGCCTCGCCGCCGGCCGCTGCGCCCTGGCCGGATTCTCCCAACCCGTGGGTTTGAACTACCGCTTCGCCGCTACTCATCCAGCCGAGATTCGCGGCGTCATCGGCATTTGCGGCGGCGTGCCGCGCGACTGGCAGGAGCCAAAGTACAAGCCCGTAACCGCGGCCCTGCTCCACATTTCGCGCGACCAGGACGAGTTTTATCCCGTAGCCACCGCCTCCGGTTTCGCCGAGCGCCTGCGCCAGCGCGCCGGCGACGTCGAGTTCCACATGCTCCCAGGCCAGCATCGTTTCCCCTCCAAAGCCGGCGCCATCGTCCGCCCCTGGCTCCAGCGCGTCTTCGGCGAATAGCCGCGAGAGATTCAACCCCTAAAGGCGGGTATCAGTCTAAGGCGTTCGCCGCATTGTCGCCTCAGGCCGGGAGCGTTAGGCTGGAATTGTGAGGAACCTTCTCGCCAGTGTGTTTGTGTCGGCGGTCGCGCTGTGCGCCCAGGGCACCAGTGTTTCGTCCACTACCAGCGTGGACATCAACGGCAACCGGGTCCAGAACGGTCCCCAACAGGTTACTACCAAATCCCCTACCGGAACCCTGAGCACCGAAACCATGCAGTCCATCAACGGCCGCATGGTTCCTTTGGAGCGCGTCGAGCAGCGTGTGCTGCGCGACGATGCCTCCGGACGCGTAGTCGAGCGCATCGTGCGGCGTTATGACTCCCAGGGAAACCCGGCCCCGCCGACGCGGGAAACCGTCGAGGAGACGAAACGTTCGGACGGAACGTCCACCACCACGGCCACCAGCTATCGAACCGACTTCAATGGCAACACGCAGGTTGCCCAGAAAGCAGTCACTGAAACGCGCAAGAGCGGCGCCGAGGAACGGTCCGAGACCGTGGTCCAGCGGCCCACTATCAACGGCTCGCTCGACACCGTGGAGAAGCAGGATCAGGTGAAAGTCACTCAGGCCGACGGGTACCGTGACGAGACCACCACCTATCGCCCCAGCGGCGCCGGCGGATTCTATGCCGCCGTGCGAACTGTGACCGACCACACCGAGAAAAACGGCCAGAGTTCAGACAACACCGTCGAGTACGAAGCGAATCCCGGAAGCACTTTGCAGGTGCATAGCCAGACTGTGGCCAAGACCGTCACGGCGGCGGATGGGTCCAAAGATACGGTCGTGAACATCTACGCAACGAACGTTCCCGGCACGGTCGGCGAGCCCGGCTCCGCGCTGAAGTTACAGGAACAGCAGCTCGTCGATAGCCAGAAGGGTCCCGGAGGCGCAGTCACACAAACGCTCAGCGTGCGGCGCCCCACCGTGTCCGATCCCAACACGCTGGGACCAGCGCGGCAGCTTTCTCAAACTGTTTGCAAAGGGGACTGCAAGCCCTGATCCGTTTAGCCGTGGCCTAAGTGCATCAGCCAGCCTAACCCGACTAAGGTCGCAACAAAGTATGCAAAGCAGCGCAGACCGTAGCGCAGCCGCTCGCTATCCGTGCGCTTGGTGATGACGCCCAGCACCACCGAAGAAAACAGCGCGAACAGCACCGAGGCTTCAAAGTGAGTCAGATTCATTTTCGGCATCAGTCTTTTTTCCCAATCGCGATTTCGTAGGCGTCCACCATACCCAGGATGTTGAGCAAACCCGCGGCGACCAGGAACTTGGTGCCGTAATCGTGAACGTGCCCGGCCATGTCGGGCTGGTTGTATCCGAGCCAGATGGTCAGCAGGTAGAGCAGGCCGGAAGCCAGATCGCCGATGAAGCCGCCTACGTAGATCACCGTGGTCAGTATGTCCCCGGTCTGCGGCTGGAACATGGCGCCGCGCATCATCAGGCCGAGCAGAAACATGGACAGCACCGAAGCCAAAAGCAGTGCGCCGCGGCCGGGGCGCTTCAGCAGGAAGTAGCCGCCTCCAGGGATCAGCCAGCCGAGCCCCACAATCGGATACCACGAACGGGTGGGCTGAGGCTGCGCCTCGGGCTTAGTAGGAGCGGATGGCATCAAATTCAGTTTACCAAGCGCAGCGCATCGGCCGGGGCTGCCTACTGCGACTCGGCGTACACGCGCCGCACCGCATTCGGGATGGCCGTTAGGCTGCCCCAATCCGGATACTTGGCCTTGAGATCGGCCTCCACGCGCTGGCCGGCGTCGTCCACCGAAACTCCTTGGCGCTTGAGCGACAGCGCACGGGTTTGCAGATCTTGAAGAAACGCCCGCTCCTGCGCGATCAGCGAGCCGTCCCCCAGCGCGCCGTGATCGGGCACGATGTAGCGCGGTTGCAAGGGCGCGATTTTATCCAAAACTGCCAGCCACCCTTTGGCGCTCGCCTGCGCATTGGGCATGCTCGGAACCAGCTTGTTCTCGACGATATCGCCCGGAAGCAGCGTGCGATCCGGCTCAACGAAGATCAGTTCGTCACCCTGGGTGTGCGCCGGCCCGAGCCACATCAGGCGGGCCGTGACGCCGCCCAGGTCGAGCTTGACCTCGTGATCGAAAAGAATGTCCGGCGGACGCGGCTGCACATCTTTGAGCTGCTCGCGGAACAAGGCGGATCTGGACCGGAACATCTCGATAAATTCCGCGCCATGCTGTTCCATTTCTTCTTGCTGGACCGCGGGCCGGATGAGCACCGTGCGCGGCGGGAAGGCCTGCGCCCCGGCGGCGTGCTCGGGATGGAAATGCGTGGTGGTGAGGTAAAGATTGGGGCTTTTCGCGAGCTTCTGTGCCTCGCGGGCCACGATCGCGCCGTTGGGCGGGCCCATGCCCGTGTCCACTACCAGTGTGGCGCGGTCCCCCACGATAATACCGATATTCGGAAAGCCGATGATGGCATACACGTGGTCCGATACACGCGTCACCGAGTTCTCGGGCACTCCTTGTGGCGCGGCGGGCTGCTGGGCGTGGAGCGACGTGCACATGGCGAGCGCGGCCCAGAGGATTGCGGGCACTGCGGTGATCCGAGGGAACGGTCTGGTTGACGGCATGGTGGGCCTCCTGCTGCGTTTCACAAATTATAGCGATACTAGGAGAGTGGGTATGAGCGACGCCCAGCTTCTTACGATTGCCTTGGCCGCCGTGCCGACTATGCTCGCCGTTCTGGTGGGCATCCTGGTTAACAATTCCGGATTGAACGATACCAACGCGCGCATCGGCGAATTGCGCGCCCACATGGACTCCCGCTTCAACGACGTTGATCGCAGAATCGGGGACATTGACCGAAGATTCGGGGAAGTAGACCGCCGATTCGACGAAATCCGCGACCTCTGGCGCGCCGAACTCCATCGGGTCGAGGAAGTGCTGGACGCCCGGCTCAAGCATATCGAAGAGCGCGGCTGAGCGGCGGATCTGTCCCGGCAAATTTCGCCTGCGATTTTCGCCCCGGTCTCTGCACTGATAAGGCATGAAAACTATTCTCTCCGGTATCCTGGCATTGTCCTTATTGACAGGCGGCGCCGCCTTCGCAAGCTCGAAGAACAGCTCCGGCGGCAAAACCCATTCCACTTCCAAGCGGCACAGCAACGGCAAACATCACAGCTCGACCAACCGCACCGGCTCAGGCAAAACGCGCGGCAACGTTCCTTCGAACTAAGATCGGCGACCGCTAAGTTCACCGCTCCGGGGCACCGCCGCCGAGTAGAGTAGACTCGCGGTATGTTCTCCTCGCGCCTCAATTGGAGCGCACCGGAAAATCCTCTCACCAGGCTGCTCGCTGAAAAGCGATCGCGCGGCGAGGCCGTCCTGGATCTGACTCAATCCAATCCGACCGCCGCCGGATTTTCCTATCCAACAGATCTGCTGCTCGCTTCGCTGGCCGATCCGCGCTCGCTGCGCTATGATCCGCAGCCTGCTGGTTTGTCAACGGCCCGCGCAGCGGTGGCCGAATATTATCGCATCTCGCCCGACCGAATTTTGCTCACCGCCAGCAGCAGCGAAGCCTACGCGCTCCTGTTCAAGCTGCTGGCCGACCCGGGCGACCAGGTGCTGGTCCCGCGCCCATCCTATCCGCTGTTCGAGTTTCTGGCGGCCCTGGAATCGGTCTGCCCGGTCCAATACCCGCTGATTTACGAAGGCCGCTGGACCATCGATTTCGACGCCCTTCGCCGCAGCATCACAGCCCGAACGCGCGCCATCGTGATCGTGAATCCAAACAACCCCACCGGCTCATTCTTGAAGCAGCGCGAGCTACCAGAACTCATCGCGCTCTGCCAGACTCATCAAATTGCGATCATCTCCGACGAAGTTTTCTCCGACTATGCTTTCGCCCCCGACCAGCACCGCGTAACCTCACTGAGCGCCGTCGAAGATGTTCTGACGTTCGTCCTGAGCGGCTTCTCGAAGGTGCTAGGGTTGCCGCAGTTGAAGTTAGGCTGGATCGTCGTCAGCGGCCTCGAGACTCAGCAAGCTATCGAGCGCCTGGAATTGATCGAGGATACTTATCTCTCGGTCGGAACCCCGGTCCAATGGGCGGCCGGCCCGCTGCTCGGCGCGCGAGAGGCTATCCAGCGGCAGATCCTGGAGCGCGTTCGAGCCAACCACGCCTTCTTAACCAGCCGCATCGGATCGGCCTCGCCCTGGCGCATTCTCGAGACCGAGGGCGGCTGGTACGCCGTGTTGGAAGCACCGAGAATTTACTCCGAAGAGGAATGGGTGCTCGGCTTACTCAACCAGAACAATGTCCTGGTGCAGCCCGGCTTCTTTTTCGATTTTGAAAAAGAGGCCTTTCTGATTCTCAGCCTGCTCACCACCCCGGAGACATTTCAAGAGGGTATCGATCGAATCCTGGCCCGGGCGACGTGATCGGCGGCTACTTCCGAAGCGATTTGACGAACCGTGCGTAATTTTGCTCTGCGCGGTTTCGCTCTGGGTGTCCATCCGCGAAACTCTGGCGGTAAATCTTCAGCGCCTGGCGATAATACTCGTCAGCTTGCCTGCTTTGATGGCCGGTTTCCTCCACTTTGCCGGCCAGCATCAAAAGCCGGGCGTACTCGCAATGCTGGCCGCCGAGAGCCTGGCGCTCGGTAGTCAGCGCTTCCGCCACCAGCGTCCGGGCTTTCGGGATATCGTGCTCTCCCAGGAAAGCTTCCGCCAGGCCGGCCTTCACGCGCGCCGCGAACAAGTGCGTGCTCCCGACAATCTTCTGATAGACGCTTAAACTGCGGTTGAGATAGTCTCTTGCAATCGCGAACTTCTTTTCGTCCATGGCGATCAGGCCCAGCTCATTGAGCGCACCCGCTTGATGCGGATCATTGGCTGCTTCGTAGATGCCCAGGGCTTTCTTGAGCAGCGGTTCGGCGCGCGCGCCGTCCCCCTCCAGCCGGTAAAGCTGACCGAGATCGACCAAACTATCGGCTACGGACGGCCCAGTGATGGCGTTCTGGGAGGCCACCACCAGCGACTCCCGCAGCAACGGCTCCGCCAGTTCGAACCGGCCCTGCGCATTATATACACCCGCCAGATTGGTCAGCGCTCCGGCCAGCAATTCCGGCGAGGCCGGCCCTTGGCGCAGGGTGCCGATCACCTGCTGAAATAGCCCCTCGGCTTCGACGTTTCGTCCCTGCATTGACAACAACTCGCCGAGCCGGCGTTGCGCCGTAAGCGTGCAAGAATGGGTTGCACCGTGAGTCTCCGTGCACGCGGCCACTGCCTGGCTGAGTAGCTGTTCGGACTCCGTCCAACGGGCCTGCTGCATTCGCACTTCGCCCAGGGCTTCCAACACATAGCCGAGCATCGGCCGACCGCTCTCGCCCATTGCTTCCGCAGCACTTTTGGCCTCCAGATACAGCGGTTCAGCCAGCTCGGGCTGGCCTTGGACGTAATAGGTGAGCGCCAGCGTGTACGCGCTCTTGACGAAACGCGCATCCACGGGCGAGAACGCTTGCGCCTGATCTACAGCTACCGTCAAAGCCCGCTCGGCTTCGCTGTAGCGCCCGGCGTCAAAGGCGGCTAGCCCTTGTTTATAGCTCACATCCCAACTCACCCGGTCCGACGTGGCAAGCAGCGGCATCACCAGGCAGAACACCCCGCCCAAAAACTGCCGCACGCGAAATCCTTGACACATCGCCGCCTCCTTCCAGCCGTCCTTCGACAACTTCGTTCCGATGTGTTGCGGGAGCTGCGCCACGTGCAACGCGGAAAATGCGAAGCTTAGGCGCGTTCAGAAAAAGAACAGTTCTTGAATGTAGGCGGGCGATAGCAGCGCCGAATCACCTTCAGTTCCCCAACGGAACGTCGCTGCAGTGCTTCGAGCATTTCAAGTGCCAAATACGAGGCGCTTGAAGTCGCACTGTCGGCTAGGAATTCGTGTGCGCTGCTTCAACCGCATCGACCGACGAACGTCCGATCCGCGCGTTGGCGATTTCCATCACTTTCGAGCAGCAGCCGCTCACCGAAATGCTGATGTCGCGCAGCGAGCTTCCGTGGAAACGGATGCGCGGCGCCTGGTGGTGATCCGGACAGCGCACGTCGCGCAGTTTCTCTTCCGTGACTTGCTTGAACCGTTCGACTCCCAGGCTGTCGAAGTCCGTGAACACCGAAAACATTCTAGCACGGAACTGTTACAAACAAGAAACGGAATCATGTCGGTTTGCCGGACCCGCTCGAACTTAAGCGCCGTTTCGCCAGGCCGGCTCGTCGATGAGCACTTTCTTGCTCAGCGCCGCGAAGTTGAATTCCGTCGCGACACGATGCTGCAAATACCGCGAAACCTCGCGCCGCTTTTTCGGATTCGACAAATATTCCTCCACCATCGCGTTAAGCTGGTCCAGGCTGCGGTACATCACCTGGTTGCCCAATTCCCCCATGCCCTCGTGGAAGTCGCTCTTGTAGTCGAACAGGATCAGCCCCCCGCAGGCGAAGCAGCCCATGATCTTGGGCGAAACGCCGGTGTTATACCCGAGATTGACCACGTCCACGATCACGTCGCTATTCATGAAAAGCAGCGGAAGCTCCGTGAAGTAGTCCAGGCACTTGCGGAACTTCATGCGATAGCGCTCGCGCAACGTGGACACACTGTCCGGCTCGACGAAATTTCCGAAAAAATCAAACTCCCGCTTGAGCGCCGTCAGTACACCCAGGCGCGCCTCCGTATTTCCCACGGTTTCGATTTCCTCGTGCATGAACTGCCAGAAGAAGCTGTAGTTCGGCTCCAGGCGCAGGCGCTTTCGGCTGGCCCCGTCCAGCCTCGCGATCTCAGCCGTGATTAGATCCCAAAGGCAATCGGTAAGCCGGCTCTTCTTGGCCGCCAGCACACGCGCCTCAATCTCCGCCAGGCCCGGTTCATTGCGAAAGGCAAGCGCTTGGGCGCCCTTCACGTACACGTTGCCCGCAAACGCAACCCGCGTGCGATAAGCATTCGCGGGCGGCGTCCGATACCCGTAGCGAACATAATTCGGATAAGCCGGCTGCAGAAAAAAGCGAACCTTGTCGCGGTCCATCACTCCCAGTTTGTCCAGCGCATCGATGTGCCCGCGGTCCGGAGAATAGTGCACGTATAGCGGATGATTCAAGGCTCGCTTCAGCCGCCGGATGCAACCGCCCGAAGCCTCCGCGGGACTGTTCGGCAGCGGCCCCAGAATCTGCTGCGGCAACTGCAGCAGCCCATGATCCCACAGCATGACGGTGGGAATCTGCAGAATGTCCTTGAAGATATTATTCTGCTGCGCATCCCGGCAGAGCAGCGCATACAACGCATTGGGCAGCGCGATGGCCACATCCGGCCGGAACGCCCTCAAAGCTTGGATCACATCGCGAATATAGATGTCGTTGTTGGTGATAAAACTTCCGATGTGCAGCTCGAACACCGTCGCGCCCAGAACGCGCAGCTCTTCCGTCATCTCGACCGCGAAGTTGTAATCGATTCCCCCAAACCATGGATGCGGCGGAATGGTCGTAACGATCCGCAGCCCGCTGAGCGGCGCGCTCATCGCTCGTACCACCACTTCACCAGCCGGCGCGCATGATGCAGCGCGAAATTCGGCAGGCCGAGCACACGTCCGAACAGGCGCCGCACAATGTACAGGCGTTTTCCGAACGCGGGCATGGGAACGTCGCCGCGGCCGATCGAGACTCGCGCCAAACGCAGTCCCAACGGCCTGGAGTCTGCTCCCCATCCTAACGATTCCGGCGAGCGCGGCGTGGCGATTTCGAACGTCAGCGTCAACTCCGCCCGGCCCGCGATCGCCTCCGCCGGCAGGTCGAGCATGCGCCGGTGCACCGCTCGCGCCGGACCCAACGTCCATTCTCCAACCGCCTGCCCGTTGGCTCTGATGCGAACCCCGAGATTCGGCGCGCTCTTAGACACCATGCAGTCCGAAATGATGAAGGATGCCGGCGCCCCACCGGACGGCGGCTGCTCGAAAACGATCTTCAGCGAAGCCGCGTTTCCGATGGTCCACGATCCGAACTGATCCGGCTGCGCCCATTCAATCCCCAGTGCGTCGCCGACCAACATCGCCGAGTTGCCGCCGGCGCTGAGATCGATCACATCGCCCAGCCGGTATTTCAACCGCCCAGCCGGCTCCAGGCGGAAACTCGTCAGCCGGAACCCCAGCGGCCGCTTGTCCCAGGTCGACCACTTCAATTGCACCGGCGACCACGGCGACGGAATCCGGAACGAGATCATCAGCGGACCAGCCGGCAACCCATCCGGCAAAAGAATGGTCCGTTCGTCGCGCGACCGCGCCGGCCCTAGCGTCCAATCGGCCACATGCCGCCCGTTGATGTGCACCGCGGCGTGCTGCAGCGGATGCTCGGCGTTCACCGCAACATCCGTCACCACAATCGTTGCGCGCACCGGTTCATCCACCGCCGCGCCTAACAAGAAGATCAGACTGGCTTCCGGCCCCAGCGTCCACTGCCCGTAATTGTCCGGCTGGCTCCAGCATTCATTGGTGTGGTCCGCGCCCTTTCCGCCTTCCGTGAAATCCAGCGCCTCGCCGAGCGCATACTTCAGCCGTTCCGTGCCGAGAAACGTGACGGACTGCACCTTCACGCCCAGCTCGCGCGGATCTTCGTTCACAATCCGCTCCCCCCGCGCCTCCGCCATCGCCTGCGGAGACTGAGGATTCTCAATCTGCAATTCCAGCCGGCAGGCTTTCTTCCCAGCCATGAGCCGGCGAGGCAACTGCACCTTGCAAACGATCACCTCGAAACGCGTGTACACCGTCCAGCGAGTCAAGGGCTCGCCCTCGAACGACACACGCAGCCGTATCGGTTGTTCGTCCAACCCGGGAAAAGCTTCGTTGATACGAACGTAGGCCACCAGATCGTCGTCGAGCGGCTCGGCCGGCGCAAAAAGAATCGCGGCCGCGTGCCCGTCGGTCCACGTCCCGCTGTAGTCCATCGCGCCCCAATGCCCGTCCTTGTAGCGCGCCGGATGCCCTTCGCTCGTAAAGTCGATCGCATGGCCGGGCCCCACGGTCGCGACCGAATGATCCAACTCGTCATACGCAAAGTAAGAACACAGCAGATCAAGGTTGTACTTCCATCCCGCCCCGCGATAATCACGTTCCTCGCTCTTTCGCGCCCGGCCTTTTCGGACGTGAATCG
This sequence comes from Terriglobia bacterium, assembly GCA_963768095.1. Classification (GTDB taxonomy): domain Bacteria; phylum Acidobacteriota; class Terriglobia; order Bryobacterales; family Bryobacteraceae; genus Palsa-89. The sequence goes on from CAVYGT010000005.1 coordinate 166,664, forward strand.
GATACGGCGTCTCGGTGGAGAGCAAAAGTTGCTCCACGAAATTCTTGAAGACGTAATGATTCGCGTTCAACACCAGGAAGTCCGCCGCCGTGTCGTCCTGCAGCGCGCAAGCTTCCAGAAAACGCGCCACCGCTCCCAGACTGTAGCGAAGATCCCGGGGCCAATCCGTTACTCTGCCGCACAGCCCCTACGTCGAAGCCGGCCGGATCCAAGCCGAAGTCAAAAATGATGGCGTTGAACTTCGCTGCGCCGTTCCAGTTCGTCCCCACGGCCCCACCCGGCGCGGCTCCCGCGCAAAGCAAATCGGACACGTAGTTGAGCGGCTCGCTAAACCCCATCTCGCCGAGACACCGCGCGATCATATCCAGCATCCGCGGATTGTTGCCGGCATACAGAAACCGCGCCTCGCGCGGATACACCGTAAAGTTCGCCGCCAGATAAGGCAACGCGCGCTCCGCCGGGTAGTACACGAAATTGCGAGCGTCGTTGCAATCCGTGAAGTACGGCGCCTGCTGTGGCGCCCCTAGAGCATGTTCGACGGCGCACAAATATCGCGGCTGCGGATCGTTCGCGAAATCCAGTTCTTCAATGCGCTCCTCGGGCGCGCCCCATGTCTCAGCCTGGTGACGCGCAACCGGATCCGTCACATCCCACACGAATTCCTGCAGACTGTTGTCCAGTTTCAAGTCCGCGCGATGCGCCAGCGTCGCCACGCGCGTGTGATCGCAATGGTACGCCCTCACCCGATCCGCCAGGCTCTCCGTGCGCCCTCCGAAAAACAGGTACATGCGCTTGCACATGTTCGAATCCGAGTGCCAGCCCTGCGTCATGCGCTCATCGAAACCGCAAATGTCGAACAACGCCTGACGCGGCATCAATTGAAAGTCGCCCGGCGAATCGAATCGCATGTACGGCACACGCTTCGCAACCTCGTTGAGATGCAGCCGGGGACACAATTCCTCGCAAGTCTGCATGACCTCGCGCGCGCTGCTCCGCGGAAACGACTCCCACAACGGCTCCGGCAATTCGAATCGTGGAACCACGTAGTGTCCGTCCGCAAGATCGCGCACCGCCTCCGATAGGCTCGATAAGCCGTTCTCCGGGACGAAAATCATGTCCGTGTTCGTCGAGAGCACCCACCGATTGCGTGGATTGGATCTACGCAGCGCGATGTTCCTGGTGTGCGGCTCGGTGGCGAACAAGTGCGTTTGTCCAACCAGCCGCGCATATAGCTCCGGCCTCAGCCGGAACACCCGCAGGAACTGCTTGGCCCTCGGGCTCAGCGTGTCGTAGATGGCTTCGATAAACGTCGGCAGATCGTTCGGCGTGTTGCAATCGACAAACAGAATCTCGTCGCCGGGATCGCTCAACACCTCCGCGATGCAATTCAGGCTGATGGCGGCGCGCTTATGCAGGTTGTACCCGTGCGAATCGTTCCGGCCGTATAGAACGACAGAAATCATTCCGTGTCAGCCTGCGCTCTGGCCGTGGCCGCCCGCGACCACCGTTTCCTTCAACTCGAAATCCGCCAGCCCCCAGTTTTCGTGGTTGAAGATCATGGGCGAGTTGAGGCGATTCATTTGCGACGCCCACACCAGCACCTCTTCGTTGTCGACGAAGGAAAGGCCGCGCGCCCGGATGCGTTCGAATAGTTTCGCTTGACCCTCCGGAGTCCAGCCCGACCCGGTGGCGTGCTCGATATGATAAATGCGCATCGGCTCGGCCAGCACTTGCTCCGGCGCCCCGCCATGATGCGCTGCGATGCAGAAGATGGAATCCAGGTTCATGGAGAACTGATCAAATTCAGGATATCCGCGCAGGTCGAACCAGTGCTCTCGCGCGAGCAGCGTGAAGTCGCCACAGGCATTGGTGTGAATAAAATTGGCGTGCGCCGCCGGCGCCACCGTCCAATCGCAGCCGTAAGCGCGCACCGGGCCGGAGGCGGCCAATTCCAGCACGTGCGTCCGATTTGGCTCCAGTTCAAGATCCAGACGGTGCACGGCGCGATCGCACGCCCGCGCCCCCGCTAGCCGCTTGCCGTTTTGATCGCGAATTTCGAAGTCCACCGGCGAGTCTGCCTCCAGATCGATGAACAGCGGCCGAGCCGGACCGGAAGGAGCGCGCAGCACCAGCTCCGCAGGACCGGTCGCAAGCATGGCGTCCGTGTCCGGCTCCCAGCGCCAGCCCGCCCCCCACGGTTGCGACAAAGTCACGGTCTGGCCCGCGGCGCGATTCGTGAAACCGCACCAGAACACCTTCACTTCCAAAGCAGGTCCAGACGCATCCCGGACTCCGAGCCGAAAAATCTGAGTCCGCCCGGACGCGCGATCAATGGCGAAACGCACGAAGCTCAGCCCGCTGGCACGCTGGCTCGCAATCGTTTTTCCAGCGGCATCCATCAACACCAGATCCACAGCCGCCGATGTTTTCTCGGACGGCTCCACTTGCAGCCCCAGTTCATTCGACCCCGAGACCGAAGCCGCCACGATAATCTCCGCGCCGTCCCGCGCCCGCCGGAACGTCTCGCCGCGGTAATCTTCCAGCGGCTGCCATCCGGTTCCCGGCGACAATCCCGATCCTGGCGGGAAGATGTCCTCGCCCGGCTGCGCGGCGGCGTGAAACGACATGCGGCGCTTGAAATATGAAAATGAATGCCGAGCCATCCCCACGAAGCCCCGGTAGTCGATGTACATCTTCAGCCGCCGCTGCAAGCGCGGCGACACTGGAACAGTCAGGCGCACCAGCCGCCCACCCTTCGCCAGCCGGTCGATCAGGTGCTGCAAAGCGAACCAAGTCGCCGCAATCAGATTTCTGCCCCCCAGCGGCTGTACACTCGCCGCCCCCTCGCCGCCGCGCGCATTCCGCTCCCAGTCGATCCGAAACGCCCGGAAATTCAAAATGCGCGGATCATGCTCGGCCGGCAATCCGCCCTGGTGCACGCGAAACCACAGCCGCCGAGGCAACGGCTTTCCGAGTGGCAAGCGCAAACGGCTGCGGCGTCCCACGTTGACATGCGCCAGCACGCGGTAGCCCTCGGCGATCACTTCCAGATCCAGCGGCGCGCTGCCCGTCCCCGGCCCCGGTTCCAGCTCCACCAGCAGCGCCGAAACGTTATCGGGCGGCTTTTCAAGCAGCAGTTCCGCGTACTGGCCGGCCCATCGAAACGGCTCATTCGCCGTGTAGCGTTCCACCGGCAGCCAGCCTTTTCCGAATAGCAGCCCCGACCCGGCCGAAGCGATGTCGTCGCTGTTCAAAATCGGCTTGCCATCCGGCGACACATTGTATGTGCCTTCGCGCATGTTGACGCGAATCAGGTGCGTCTTAGCGTACTCGAGCTGCTCCTCGATGGACGCCCCGCGAGGTACACCGCTCATCGCATCGTGCCGATCAATGCGATACATGCGTCCATGCTGCAGCCGCCGCGCAGCGAAAAAGCAAGCCAGCTCGCTCGAAACAAGAATGTCGATGTTCGTAGCCAGCACGTATTCGCCGCGCGCCCGCCGGATGCCCGCGTTCTTAGCGATCATCTGGTACAAGGGCAGCGCCTCGGCGTGCGCGAAGCGTCCATGCAGCTCAGCCGGCACTTCAATCAACCGCACCCGGCACGGGCCCATATCCGATGGCCACTCCAGCGCCTCCACCAGACGCGGCCGCTCCTGAGGCGGATTCCATTCCACGATGATCAACTCGGAGGGAATACTGTAACGCCGCGCCTGGCTGATCCAGCCGCTCACGAACGCCTGCATCCGATCCAGCAGATTCCCGCCGTGATCGTCGTTGCGCGCCGTCACCACTAAAGAAAGATACGGGGCGTCCACGCCGGACATTACTTCAGCTTCGCCGTCAGGCACAGGTGCCAACCAAAGGCTCGCTCCAGCGCGCGAAAAAGAAAGTTTGGCATCCAGCGAAAATACCAGACTTTTCGATACTGGTATTGGACGTACTCGGGAATGCTGTAAGGGAAGATATGATCCACCATCACGTCCGTGACGCGAAACCCGTGCTGCTCCAGCCAGCGCCGCCCGCTGGTACGCGAGTAGCTGTAAGTCACCGGGCATCCGGTCTGCGCTTCCGAGTACTCCGCGATCAGCCGATTCAATTTCCAGAACTGGCCCTTGCCGTAGATGAACAAAATCCACAGCACCTTCCAGGACCAGCGGTTGTACACCATGATCTTCACCGTGCTCTCCGGCGTCACGTACTTGCGGATCTCCTCCAGCACGCGGTCAGGATGCGGCGTATGATGAATCACTCCGAACGAATAAACCAGATCGTAAGGCTCGACGGCAACGTAGTCGCTCAGCTTTTCGGCGTTGGCCTGGAGGAACGTCGCGCGATCGTCCAGTCCGAATACTCGCGCCCGCTGCCGCGCTAATTCCAGCGACTTCTCCGTGAGATCGACCGCCGTTACCTGAGCCCCGTTCCGCGCGAAACTGATGGTATCGGTGCCGATCCCGCATCCGATTTCCAGTACCCTCTTGCCCTGCCAGCGCTCAAACTCGGCGAAGCGCGGGATGTGGTGCTCGACAAAATACTTGCGCGCTTCAACTTCATCGAAGTACTCGCGCGATCCCACTGGCTTAGGCGAGTGGCGTATATTGCAAGGACGCGCGTTCCAATACTCGCTGACCTTGGAAAGTGGCGTGTCCTCAAATGAGGCTGCGGTCTTCATGATTCTGCGGAGCTCCGCTCAGTTATGGAAAGGAACCTTGATTATAACTGGAGCAACCGCTGCTTCGCCCGCAGTCGCAAGCTTAGCTGAGCCTGGGATTCACCCAGCTCTGTACCCCGTTCTCGAAGCGGATGGCTCCCCACGGAGTCTGGCTCGTGGAGTGCAGCGAATGGTCGGCCAGGCATTGCCAGCCGTGCGCCGTGAACAGCTGTCGAAGGCCGGCCTCGATCTCTTGGCTGTGGGTGCCGATGTGCAGCCTCTTTACCTTCGCATCCAGGTCGTCGATAGCCTGCGATAAGCTGATCAACTCCTGGCCTTCAATGTCGAGATCGACCAGATCCACCCGATCCACGTCCTTCAGAATGCAACGCAGGCTCAGGGTCGGGATCCGGATGGATCGCCAGCCACTGCTGTGCTCGATCACCTTGAACCCCGCATACACTCCATCTGGCCGGTTGAGACTCGCCGCGTCGTAATCTTTCGTTAAGGCCTGACCGTACCAGCTGTTCGGATGGCGGTCGTACGGTCCGCCCCGAGGCCCTCCGATGTAAAACATCGCCGTTCCCGGGGTATCGCTGATGGCCGCATGGATCAGGGAGTGACCCCGTTCATCCACGTTGTTGTCCGCGAAATGCTGCCGCATCCATCCGAACACCACCGGCTCGGGCTCGACCGCGATGAGGCGGAACGGCAAACCTGGATTGCGCTGGCGCCACGCCGCCGCCGCGCGAACCGTCCACCGTCCAAATCCCGCGCCCAACTCGATCATCGTAAAAGATCCCCGCGCCGAGACCACTGCTTCCAGCAGGTCGATCCATTCGAAGTATTCTTCATCGAAATCCGGATAGTAGTCCGAGACCTGACGCGGCTCCGGCGCGGCGGGATGCAGACCGGCTACAAATTCATGACGTGTAAAAGTACCCAGAAAGTCGACTTCTCGAAACGCCGGGACGTTGCCGGAGAATGGCTTGAAATATGAAATGACTTGATGTTGACGCAAGACGAGTATGCTCCCTAATCGAGGCCGCCAGGCATTGCTATCGCGGAAATCCCGATTGCAGTTTTTGTGGAAGGACGCGCAGTAAACGTGGTAGACGCTAGCGCCCACAAAAGTGTTTCAAAACGCGATCGCGAACCGAAGCCGGTACTAATAATGTTACAGCGAGGTGCAGTACTCACTAGAAATGAACCTGCGTATTGTCGAGAGCGCTGCGGAGTGATTGTAAACTTAAGATTGCTTCTCGATTCACTCTTTTCGGCCACAGAACAGCGAGTGAAACCGTGATCAGGCCGACTGGGACTCGCTCCACGATTTTAGCAAACTTGCTTCTGTTGGCAATTGCGGTAACCTGCTTTGGCCTCTTTCTCGAGTTCGCGCTCCGGCTGGTCTTTGCCCGCAGCCTCGATTTTTCCATGGAGATGTGGAAGTATGCCGTCGAGCTGAAACGCCCGGTAGCTGACCCGCGCCTCAGCTTCGTGCACGCCCCCAATCGCAGCGCTTTCTTGATGGGTGTACAGGTTTCCACGAATTCCCACGGCTTGCGCGACCGCGAGTACTCGGAATCGAAACCCCCTGATACCTACCGCATCGTGATGCTCGGCGATTCCACTACGCTCGGATGGGGCGACCCCCAGGATCAAACTATTCCCAAAATTCTGGAACGCGAACTAAACCGGTCAGGGCTTCCCGGCTATCGCCACTGCGAGGTCCTCAACGCCGGGGTAGGGAACTACGACACGGTGCAGGAAGTGGCGCATTACCGTACTTACGACCGGGCCTTCCATCCCGATCTCGTCGTCCTGGACTATTTCATCAATGACGCCGAGCCCGTCCCGATCGAGCGCCACACCGCGTTGCTCTCAAGATCCTACCTGGTCGCCTTCGCGATAGCACGCTACGACGCCTTGCTGCAGTTCGCCGGCCTGCGCCCGAAGTGGAATGATTACTACGCCGATTTGTACGTTGATGGACGCCCGGGATTGATGGCCGCGGAATCCGCCTTGGCCGAGTTGACTCACGCGACGCGTGCCGATGGCAGCGCCCTTCTGGTTACAATGATCCCCGAATTGCATCAGATCAATGCGTCCTATCCCTTCAGTCACCAGCAGCAGAAAATTAAAGATATCCTCGCGGCGCTCGATGTTCCCGTCATTGACCTGATCGACGGGCTGCGCGGCCATGGCCCGGAAAACACCTTGTGGGCCACGCCCGCGGACCCGCATCCCAACCCCAAAGCCAATGCGCTGATTGTCGCTCAAATCCTGCCTTGGGTCCTCCGCAAGGCAGGCTCTTCAACCCCGGACCCGCACGCAGTGCGTTAGAATTGTTCTTGTCCTTCCTAAGCTCGAGTGCGGATTGATTCGTTTCAGGAGGAGTGCATGTCCTTTGCCCGCGAATTGTGGGCCTTCTTGCGTGTCCGGAAGAAGTTCTGGCTGTTGCCGATCATTCTGATGGCCCTGATGTTCGGCGCGTTGTTAATGGTGGCTCAGAGTTCCGCCATTGCACCTTTCATCTATACCCTCTTCTAGCTTCCGGAAGTGCTGAAGCGATGAGCCGCTCCCGGCCAGTCCCTGAAGAGACGGTCGCACCGAAGTCCGAACAGATTGCGGGTCAGACTGGGCCGCGTTCCGCAACGGATCGCACGCTTCCCTACATCTTGGCAGTGCTCCTGCTGCCGTTGCTCGTGTTGTGGCACCGTGCCGATGCGCTGTTCTCTCCACTGTGGTACGCGGATCCATGGTTCTATCTTGGCTATTTTCGAGACCTGGTCAATTACAAGCGCGATCTTTTTTTTGGCTCCTACTACGGCAGCCGGCTCGCGTGGGTTCTGCCCGGCTTTCTCATTCACTCTTTGTTTTCGCCCGTGGTTGCGAACATGGTCTTGCATTTGACCGTTCAACTGACCGCGACGCTGTCGTTCTTCGCCGTTCTTCGCCGCTTGGCGGGTGTCCGCACCGCGTTCTTGGCGACCCTGGTTTTCTCCGTGGATCCGTGGCTGTGGGCCGCCACCGGATGGGATTACCCGGACGGAGCCGGCATCGCCTACTCCCTGTTAGCCATGGCGTTGCTGACTCGCTCCGCCGCTCAGCCGCTCAGGCAGTGGAGCTTACTCCTGGCGGGAATCGCACTGGCGGGGATGGCCTATACGCATCTTTTTCTGGGCACCTTCACACTGCTGTTAGTGCTGTACTACTTCGGCTTGGTCTGGGTGTGGCACGGCCCCCTGGCAATCCGGCCCGTGATCGTTTCGTGCCTTTGCATTGGAGCAGGAGCCGCCATCGCAACGCTGGCACTCTGCGGCGTGAATTATTTTCTCGACGGGACCTTCTGGTTTTATGCTCCCTCGGTGAGCCGCGCCTTCCGCATGGCCGGAGACTTTCAGTTCGTTCGTTCCATCTGGCGAACGCGGGAACTGGTGCCGTGGCTTTGGCCCGCCGTTTTTGGGTCGCTTACCGCACTCTTGTTGCTCGCCTCGCGTTGGAAGAGAAGAGCGACGTTACAAAATGGTGTTGCCCTGGTGCTCTCGGCGCCGTTGCTGCTGGCGTTCGCCTACATGCTCTATTTGCAGTCTCGCGGCACCACCGTCCTGGGGCATCATCCTTACGTCAGCTACCTGCTGCCGTTCGCGTTCCTGGTCATGGGCAGTTCCTTTTGGCCGGCCGTCGAGAGCATGCCCCGCCGAACCTACGTTCTGATTTGCTGTATCGCCGCTCTGGCTTTTGGCACGCTCTGGTACAACCCAAACGGATATGCGCTGTTAACCTCGGCGGCGGCATCACAAGAGGCCATAGCGGTCAGCGCGTTCATTTTGGCGATTGCGCTGGCCTTACGTTACCGAACGGCCGGTACGATTCTGGGCGTCGCCGGTTTCGCTGTCTTCACCGCTGCCGCGCTCTCACAAACCTATTTGACCGTGGGAACGAACTTGCACTCTACCTGGCGTGAGTACGCGCGCGTGATGCAAGCCCGCCAGCGTATCGAAGACCGTCGCGCGGGCGCGCCCATTCTGTTCTGGTATGACCGGCAAGAGTCAGCCTCTTTTTTCCAGTACGTTGCCCTAAACGCCACCTACATCGCCGAATTTGAGCGCATCAACGAAACGTTCCCGCGCGGCTGCAGCGGACCAGCCGAGCCTGGCACTTTGGTGGTGGTAACGTCCGAGAAAGAGCATTCGAGCGAAGTGGCTCAGGCCGCTCTAACAGATTGCTGGCTGCCATTTGGAGTCCGTCCCGTATTCGAATCTCAAGAAGTGATCGGCGGCGACCCGCGCCCCTATACCATGACCATGCTGCGCGTCGAGCCCACGGCGTCCACGGTTGCACCGCCAGGCGAAGTGTTCCGCTCCGTTCCACTGGAGCAGGTGAAGCTGGCCGTCAATGGCGCGGTGCTGCGTCGAACCGCGCGAGGGCTCGAAGTGCGAACCATTCGCGGCTTCGGGGCCTATGCCGGCAGCCTAAAGCTCGGCCTGGAGCCAAACACGCAGGAAAAATTCGCGGTGCTCGTGCGCCTGCGCGTTATCGAAGGCAAGGTTGCAGTCGGCATCCTGGATCCATCGGGTAAGCGCTTTTTGATAAACACTCCGGTCTGGCCGCTGCCTCATGCCTTGGACCTGATTGTGCCGGTGCCATCGCCTGCGATGATCGGCGATCTCATCATCAGCAACGTCAGACCGAACACACAAGTTTCCAAGGCTGTAATCGAAAAGATCGAAATCCGGAAGCTGCCTTAGGGGGCGAGCGACAGATCGGCGTTCTGAATCACCATCTCAGAACGCATGTTTCCCTCCGCTGTGTTGCGGATGACGAGGCTCGAGGCGCGGCTCGGGAAAACAACCGGCACGTAGATATCCACCGGTTCCGATGAAGCGGCCACGCGCTTCTGCGCCTGAAATTCCCCGGTCTGGCTGTCTATGATTCCCACCGCAACCTGGCCCGTCAACACCTGCCCCCGCAGATGAATCCACGGTTTCCCAGCCAGCTTCGCGGGCATATTGAGCCGAACTTCCGCCGCGTAAGCCCCCTGCTCGGCGGGCGTCGTGATCTTAAGAGGCGGCCCTTTCTGAATGACCGCGCTGTTATGGCGCTCGATTGCATCGAGCGAAACCACCCCATCCACGCGCGTGAATGGGCCATGAGGATCGTCGCAACGTGTCGATATCTCGGAAGCCGCCAGCGACGGCGCCGGCGGGAAGTGGGACCCTGACGCGCGCGGCAACTCGCCGCTCTCGATCTTGCGGCGCACAACCGGAGCCAGCTGCTGGAAGACGATCCAGGCCTTTAAGCGCTCGCCGATCTCGGTCATATGGATCGCATCGACAAACAGGTTCGGGTCCTCCGGAATCTGTTTGGCGACGTCCAAAAAGGCCAGCCCGCGCGACGCCGCGTAACGCTGCAGCACACGGTTGTGGAAGTTGGCCAGCCGCCGGATATCCGCGTAGCGAAGCGGCCACAGCAGTGTATTCAATTGCTCGTAGATGTAGCGATGACGCACCGGCGAAAGTGGGACGGCGTCGCTGGCATACCATTCGAACGAAGAAACCATCAACTCGCTGCCGATGGTCTTCAGACTGGCGCGGATGGAATCCAGATCTTTGACGATCACCGGCAATTGCAGCGGCAGATTGGCGCGGTCGACATCCGGATTTTGCTCGTCCACTCCGTGCGGCCATCGCAACCGGTAGGCCGGCTTGCGAGGCTCGCCGACCGCGCTGAACCCGTTCATTGCGCGATCCACCAGATCGCCCACGGCGAAATGAGTGCGCATGAACTCCGGCACCACATGCCGGGCGATGGGATCGGTGGGATCGATCTTCGTGCGAGGCGGCACGTGCGGCGATACCAGCTGATTGGCGCTGGGAAACTGGTTCGCTCCTCCGTTGTAAATCGCCAGATCCGGATCGAGCGCCAGCAGTTCATCCTGCACGATGGCCGCAATATCGGTCGAGTTGATCCCCTCGCGGCCCGCGTTGATCACCTCGAATCGGGCATCCCAGTGGTTCGACTGCGCGAAGCGGTTCAACCAATGCGTCACGTATTCCGGATAGGAAAACGCAAAACTGTGGTAGTCCACCGTGGTCGAGGATCCGATGAAGGCGATGCGAATAGTTCGCGGCGGCTTCGCCAACGTAAGTGGCGGTCCGCGCATGCCGAATTCGTTGGTCACCAGTCCCCCCACTCCGGTGGTGTTGGGCGGGAAGCGATAAAACGGGTGAACGGTGAGCGACGGCGGATCAAACGCCAGCACTTTCTCCGGGTAGTTCGTGAACAGATTATCCGGCGCGCAGCGCGTGCCCTCGACGAAGTAGCGATTCCAGATGTAGTCGGATTGATCCGCGAACAAGCCGCGCTGCTTGTAATCGTTGAAGCGGGCCACTTGTTCCGGACTCGGCGGCCGGCGGTTGGCCAGCGGCGGAGGGCTCTCGGTGAACCATCGCCGGTCGGTTCCCTGCGCTACTGCGATGCGGTCCAGATAGCGCAGCACCTCTTGCGGGTTCACGGGTTGGTCCGAGATCGTAGCCGAATTCGCGCGATTCGCGCCGAAGCCGGTGAACAGGCGCAGGCCGGTTTCGAACAGCACCAGGCAGAACAAAACGCTAGCGAGGACCAGTAAGAACGGCTTCATTGCTCGTTGTGCGCCGGAGTGCCGTCGCAATGCGCGGAGATTTCTGTGGCTTCAAGCGAGGGTGGAGCAGCAGGATGCTGGGTTGCCGTGCGCGGTAAATGGCCACTTTCGATTTCAGCGCGCAGCATCGGCGCCAGTTGCTGAAATACGATCCAGGCCTTCACGCGCTCGCCGGTATCGGTCATGTGAATCGCATCCACGAAAAGATTTGGATCCTGCGGCATCGCGCCCGCCACGTCGATGAAGGCTACGGCGCGCGACTCCGCGTAATGCCGAAGCACGCGATTCTGGAAGTCCGCCAGCCGCCTGATCTCGGAATACCGCAGCGGCCACTCCTCCGTGTTCAATTGCTTGTAGATCAGTGCGTGCCGCTTGGCGGAGAGCGACAGACCGTCCCGGGCGAGCCATTCGAATGAGCATACAACAAGTTGACCGCCAATCGATTGCAGGCTGGTGCGGATCGCATCCAGAGCCTTGACGATGAAGTTGAGTTGGAGCGGCAACTTCGGACTATTGATGTTCGGATTCTGCTCGCTGACACCCATCGGCCAAACCAGCACGTGCAGAGGTTTGCGCGGCTCGTCCCGCGAACTGAAGCCGTTCATTACTTGATCCAACAGATTGGCCAGTGCAAGATGATCCCGCAGCGCCGCCGGGATGACGTGCTGCGCCAAATGGTTGCTTGCATCGATTTGGCGCCTGGGCGGCGTGTACGGAACCAGCATGCGACCGGCGCTCAATTGGCTGGCGCCCCAGTAATACACGACAAGATCCGGATCCAACGGCAGCAATTCATTGCGCAGAATGGCCACAAAATCGTCCGAAGCAAGACCCTCCCGGCCGGCGTTCAACACTTCGAAGCGCACAGCGTCGTGGCTGGCTTCGGCAAAACGGTTTAACCAGTAGACTACTCGTTCCGGATATGAAAACGGGAACCTGTGATCGTCGATGGTTGTGGAGGCGCCGACAAACGCGATCCGAACCGTCTTGGGAGGTTTCACGAAGTCGAGCGGCGGCCCGCGCAGACCGAACTGATTCGTGACCAGACCGCCAGCAGTTGTGATGCCCGCAGCGAAGCGGTAGTGCGGATAAAGCCCGCCGTCAGGCGGGTCGAAAGCCAGCACCGTTGGAGGGTAATTGCGGAAAAGGCCATCGGAAGCACATCTTTCGTGCTCCACATACTTCCGGTTCCAGATATAGTCAGCTTGCGGACCAAACAAGCCCCGCCGTTCGAAATCCTGGAACCGCTTCAACCGCGTGGAGCTGACCGGTGTGCGGTTGGGAAGCGGCGGCGGATCCTCACTAAACCACTGGCGATCTGTGCCTGGAACCAGGGGAAGTGCGCCGATGTAACGCGCGGCTTCACTCACATCCAGCGGCTGATGGATCATTGCGCCGGTCACCGAAGAGACGGCCAGATCTGTCATTGCCACGCTGTGCGGTCCGAAGCGGGTAAATACCCGCAGACCCGCCTCAAAAATCAGAAGCGCGATCAGAACCGAAAACGGAGCCAGCAGGAGCGTTTTTCTATCGAGCTTCAACCGTGTTGCCTCGGCGCGCTAACCCTTGCGCTCCCTTCCTGAACCATTCGCCGAAGAAGCGCAACGGTTTGCGCCGGTTGAACCACAAACCGACCGGCAGGCTCGCCAGATATTTCCACGGCGAGTATTGCATTGGCTCGAAAAATTGATCCCGGTGGTCCATGCGATAGGTAGTATAGCCGACGATCCAGGAAAGCGGCACATAACCATAATGGCGTTTCAACAGGCTCATGGAAGCTTGGAAAACTTCTTCTCGCTCGTAGATCGTTTTGGCGCCGCGGTGCATGCGGGAGTTCGCCAGATAGTCCGGGATGGAATCGAAGCGGCATTGGGCCTTGGCCATGCGAATCCAGAGATCGTAGTCAAACGACCTCTCGACCTTGGGGTCCAGTGGCACGCGCCGGTAGGCGGAAGCTCGCAGAAACGCCGCGGGCTGGCAAATGAAACAATCGCGCTCCAGCACTTTGGCGTCGAAGGCCAGCGTGGGATAGCGGCTCATGATGGCGCCCTGCTCGTCGATCCACCAGCCTTCCCCGTAGACCACGTCGGTCCGCGGGTGCGCGTCGAGATACGCGACAGCCGTGCGGATCGCGCCGGGAAGAAAGCTGTCATCGGCGTTCAGCCAGGTCAGAATTTCGCCATGCGCGCGCTGTAATCCCTGGAACGCAGCGTCGCTAGGGCCGCCATCCGGACCGGAGCTATAGCTCAAGCGATCTTTGTAGCGCTCCAACAGCTCGATGCTGCCGTCGGTGGATCCGCCATCGACCACAATGTATTCGATGCGCGGGTAGTCCTGGCTCAATACGCTTTCGATCGCCTCGGGCAGATATTTCGCCATGTTGTAGCACGGCGTTACGATACTGACCAGCGGCAAATCGGATGAATTTCGATTCAAATCCCACTATACAGGACAGGCGAACAAATCCTACGGCTGCGCCCCGCCGCCGTTCGCTTCCACCGCCATGGCGCTCATTAGCGACGCGACCAATTGCGGCGAGCCCTCGAACAATGTCGCCGGAGGACGCACGTGACTCATCATGTCGCGATACAGTTCGGCTTCCAGTTGCGAATTGATGCCCCAGCCGGCCAGATACTGCAGCCTCAGATCTTTGTCGCGGTTGAGCTGCGCGCCTTGATACCAGGGACTCAGGTCCGAGCGCTGGCCGGCGTAGGTGGCCAGCAAGTCGATTGGTGAATTCACCCCAATGTCGCGCAGCGACTCAACCACCTTCGCGTAATCGGGACGCGCGAAGCGCTGGTGGACGTCGTCCAGGTTGATCTTCAGCGGCTCGGCCTGGCCCATGAAGACCATGTCGTAGCCTTCTCCCAGCCGTGTGTTGGCCCAGATGGTGCCATGCGGAAAAACTTCCAGAAATGTCGCCACTTCGCTCTTGATGGTCGCCAGATCGGTCTCGTAAAGCGGAACGTACAGCGTGAACATGCCGCCGGGATTCAGATGCTGCTTGACGGTTTCGAAATATTCTTTCGAATACAGCGCGGCGGTTCCTTTGACGAACACGTCCAGCGGATCGGAGGCGATGATGTCGAACTTCTCGGTGGTGGTCCGCACAAAATGGCGCGCGTCGTCATAGACAATGTGCGTGCGCGGATCCAGCATCACGCGATAGTTTTCTTGGCCGAAATATTTAGTGGTGGTGGGCGGGATTACGGGCTCGATCTCGCACACCGTAATCTTCTGAATGCCGGGGTAGCGCGTGAACGTCCCGGCCGAGACGCCCGCGCCGAATCCGATACCGAGCACGGACTTGGGATTGGGATGCAGCAGCGCCGGAAGATGTCCGACCATGCGCTGCAGCTTCATATCGAACGGTTCATTGGTCGCTTCGACGTGGCCATTGACGTCCACTTCGAGCGATCCGTCCTGGCCGATGGAAATCGCGACCGAAGAATTCCGCCCTTCGGCGGTGTAGAGAATGTTGGAGCGGTCCATCGCGGTTTGGACGCGGCGTCCGTAGGCGATCAGCTCGCCTGGAATTTTCTGCACACGCCAGGCAACCAGGCCGGCCACAACCAGGGACACGGTGAGTCCCAACGCGACCGCCTGAGAGCGGTAACGGCGCGCGTATGGCGCCAGAACCGCGGCCGCGCTGATCCACGAAAGCAGCACCAGCAAACGCTGGGTTTGTTGGGTCCCGATCCACGGAACCAGCGCCAGGCTTACGATGAGCGCGCCCGCGATGGCGCCCAGAGTGTTGGCCGCGTACACACCGCCGACCAGGCGTCCGGATTCTTTGCCGGAGGGCGCGGCTGCGGCAAATGCGAAGGGGAAGCTTGCGCCCCACAAAAGCGCCGGTGGCA
Organism: Terriglobia bacterium; assembly: GCA_963768095.1. Lineage (GTDB taxonomy): Bacteria > Acidobacteriota > Terriglobia > Bryobacterales > Bryobacteraceae > Palsa-89. The sequence goes on from CAVYGT010000005.1 coordinate 181,818, forward strand.
AGATCGCGTACAGGCAGCGCGCCATGTTGAGTGCTAACGTCTTCCAGGGGCCGGTGTTTAGCAAAGCGGGCCAGTAGGGCAGTTCCTGAGAAATTGCATAGGCTGTCCAGCCAACGGCTAGCGCCAACAGGATCTGGCACCAGCCCAGAGCCAGGCGCGGATTGATGCGGCGCAACAACCACGACCCGGCCGCGCTTCCGAGCGCCAATCCGATCAGGAACACGGCCAGAATGATCGAGAATACATAAACCGTCGCGCCCAGCATCATCCCTAACAGCCGGGTCCAAACTACTTCGGCGCCCAGCGCGCACATGCCGGAGAGCGCGATGGCGAGGTAAATCGGCCATTGGGAATCGAGCGAATCCACGGGAGCCGCTGTGTTTTCGACGGCCTCCGGCGCGACGGACTCGGCCGGGGCTCTCGCGGCCAGCGCATAGCTGATGGCAGCTACCGCGAAATTGATTGCAACAGCGGCGTAGGTTGCGACCGCGACGTCGTACAGACGCAGCAGATAGAATCCGGCCGCCAGACAGCCGATCACCGCGCCCACGGTGTTTCCGCCGTACAGCAATCCCCACCAGGAGACGCCGCGCGGGGTGCGCTCCACCCAGCGCACGATGGCAGGCAGGGACGCGCCCATGAGCACGGTCGCGGGCAACATGCAGACTACGGCCATCAGCGCGCGCAACAGCATGCCGGGCAGGCCGTATCCGACCGCCGCGACGTAGACGCGGTCGATAAAAGGAAACGCGAAGAGCACCAGGATTCCGAAAATCCCGATGCCTAGCTCGAGGGCGGCGTAGACTCGCAGCGGGTTGGCCCCGGCCAACCGCAAGCGTGGCAGCCCGATGCTGCCCAGGCACAAGCCGCCCATGAATGTTGCGAGCAAGACGCCCAGCGACACCGCGGTCGAGCCGATTGCTAATTGCAGCAATTGATACCAGACGATTTCGTAGATCAGCGCCGAGCAGCCGCTCAAGGCGAACAATAGCAGAAGCAGGGGGAAATAACGCGAACTCTTCATGATCGATACTTCTTGAACCGCGGACCGGTTCACATCATCCTCGCACACTTTTGGTTTGATTGCGCAGGTGACGCCGGCCGCTATTTTGCAGTCTGATTGGCTTTCTTCTCCTGCGCGCGTGCGCCCGTCAGAATGTCCACCAGCGCGTAGTTGCCTTCGTGGCAGGCGTACTCGTAGATGGGCCCGGCAGTGGCCGCAAAGGGAAGCTCCGCGGTCCACGGTCTTGTGAACACGCTGGGGTCGTCGATGGTGAACTTGTAGTCGATGGTGTTGGGGCCGGTGCGCGTGAAGCGCTCGATGACGTGGAGATTCTCATCGGATCCACGGAAGCGCGTCTTCGCGGTGAAATTGGTAGAGTCGACCACCAGCGTGTCGCCTTCCCAGTGGCCGATGGGATCGCCTGTCCACTTGCGCATGTTGGCAGGCAGGTGCGCGCGGCCATCGGTTGGGATGATGCGCGTCTCATGGATCATCTCGCTCAGGATCATAACGTAACCGGGCGCTTGAACGATCTGATACATGTTGTTGTACGGACCGGGAAGCATGGGCGGGCCGGTGGTGGCCCAGAACAGGCAGCGCTCTGCGAGCGAGCGATTTTCGGGGCCATCGGCGGGATGAAGACGGGCCTCGGCGCGCAACGCCTCCTGCCGCTTCTCGGCTTGGGGTGTCAAAGCGGGGATGCGCCCATCCGGCGGGTCCACGATCAGCGCCGTTCGAATAGTTCCGTTTACTCGCGCCAGTTGGCTGCCTTGATCGAAGAACAGCTCGTTATAGGCGCGGCCGACGTCCACCTCGGAGCCCCCGTCACGGCGGTCGCGGTCGCGCTGCACGATGGCTTGCTTCTCGTAGGCGGTGGCCTCGGCTTCAGTCAGCGTCTGCTTACCAGTGAACTGCTCGGGGCGTTCCAGCTGCGTCATGGTGGAGTTGGTCCAGACGCCTTGAAGATCGGGATGCCCGTCGGGCGTGCGTGGAGCCTTCCAGGAGTTGGCCGGCGCCGGCGAGCTTTGGCTCACTGCGGCGATTGGGACAAGCAGCAACGCCAGTAGCAGACGGTTGGTCATTTTGAACAGGCCTCCCCAGACATGCACAATCGTCGATCTGATCGTAGCGGCACGGTGGCCTGGTGTCAACCGAGGCAGCTGCCGCCGCTGGTTCCGGTCAATTCACCGCGACGGTTACTCCGGCTTGGCTGCCGGCGGTTCCCACCGTGAGCACCACCGCCGCGTTGCCCGGCTGGATGTTCAGCGGGATCGTCACATTCAGCTGCATCAGCCCCGCGGTCAGGTCCGGTGCGGCGCCGTAATAAGCCAGAGCTGCGGGCTGCCCACCGATGGTTACGCTGACGGGCAGGACGGGTTTGGGATAAACACTTGTGGCGATCAGGCCATCGACGCCGGGCGGATCGGTCTGGCCTTCTCCGGTCGCGAACAGCACCACGGTTGAGCCGCGCGCGGCGGGATTGGATGCCGAGTTATAGCTGCCGTCCGGATTGATCGCGGCGGCCTGCTTTCCGTCCGCCGTGAAGATGCCCGGCGCGGCGTCGGCGATGGGAACAGTCATTGTATCTTGGAGAGCGTTGTTATAAAAAGGGATCACGCTGACCGAAGTTTTACCTTGCACCGAATAAGGAACGATGACGCTCACCTGTCCGGCCGAAGTGTAGACGATGGGCGCCGGGTCGTTATCAAAGAAGACTCGTGTACCGGCGACCGAGGTGCTGAGCTTCTGGCCGCTGGAGTCGAGCTGCGCGGTGGTAAGCGTGGAAGGCCCCAGGTTGCTTCCGTAAAGCGTTACGATTTCCCCGGGCGACACCGCGGATGGCGCGAAACTCGCGGCATTGACAACGACCGGTGGGTAAGCGAGGCGGAGCCCGATGGCTGGCGCAGCGAGGGTTGTGTCCATAGGCCGCACCCGGCCCGGTAGCGGGGTACTGGCGGGATAGGCCCCGGTAAGACTAACTTGAGTTCCCAATCCAAGTCCGTTCAAAATGCCCTCGACTTCCGCGTCTATAGTACCGGGGGGAACATCGACGAACTCCACAGATTTGGTCTCCGCCGGGAACGGATCAAAAGGACCTAATACCGTCGTTGTCGTTTCGAATACGATGATGCTCAGCACGTCACCTGTATCGCTATCTATGAGTACGACGAATTCGTAGTGAATATAGTCGGTCACGAGGAAGGTGGTTTTCTCGACCACGCCGGATTCGTATGTCAACGTTATGATCGAATTCTCGTCTCGAGGTTTCAGGTCGGTGGCAGCCATGGGCGCCTGTGACGTCGCCGACGGCGGTATGGTGAGTCCGGGTGGATTGAAGAGCGCGTAGAATCCGTTGTGCTTGTTCGGTATCAGCGTCTTTTGGCTCGCATCGGGCGTTACCGGAAGATCCGGTGAAGTGGTGCGGCCACCGATAGCCACTCCCACACCAGGGATCGCGGCCACGGAACTGGCGATGTCGGTTCCGCTTCCACCGAAATACGTGCCATAGACCAGCTGCGAGCCGGTCGGATTCAGCACTGCAAGGAATGCGTTGCCGGCCGACTTACTGATGAGCGTCTGCTGGATGCCGTTGTTGGGAGTAACCGGAAAATTGGCCGAGCCCGTGAACCCGGCCACGTAGACCTGACCTGACGAATCCACGTCGATGCCGCTGGCTTGTTCCTGGTTGCTTCCGCCGATCACTGCATCCCAAACCAGCGCGCCCGTGGTGGAAAGCTTGGCGACCCACGCATGATTGAAGGCGGCCGCAAGGCTTGGTGACTTATACGCGCCGGCGGTTGGCGTTAGACGCGGGCTGCTGACACTCGGCGCGGCCTGAAGGACGTCGAATCCCGTGACGTAGGCGTTGCCTGCCGAGTCCAAGGCCATACCGGTGCTGTCGAACGTTTCCAGATTGTTACTCCAAAGAAGCGTTGAGTAAACGAGCTTGGAGCCGGTGGGGTCGAGCTTGGCGATGAAGCTGACAGCCTTTCCGGCCACGTCTGGATTCGGCGCCGGATACCCTCCGGACGGGAGCGGGTTCACAGCCGGAAAATCGGGAGAGTGGGTGAACCCCAGGATCACCGCGTTACCCTGCGCGTCGACTTTGATCTGCTGCGGCTGGTCCTGGCTGGAGCCGCCCAAGTAAGTCGCGTAGATCAGCTTACCGGTTAAATCCCACTTAGCAATAAAGACGTCGCCAACCCCTCCGCCAAACGCGGGCTGCGCCGGATTCAAAGTCTGAAGATCCATCGACGTAGTTACTCCCGCGATGTACATGTTGCCCTGTGCGTCGCTGGTAACCGCCAGGCCGGTTTCGACGCCGCTGCCGGTGAGATTCACCGTGAAGACCACGGTGGGATCGATCACTAACTCGCGGCTGCGATCGTACGCGCCCACATCGAAGCGCACCACTCGCGCCGCGCGGTCCAGCCGAAAGCCGCCATCCACGGTGACCTTTCTGCCGTCGATCTCCTGGTACAACGATGGAGGCTCGAAACGCAGCTCGCCTTGTGCGGCGCCGAGGAGCAGAGCTCCATCCGGATTCAACCGCGGCGGGTTCGCGCCGGAGAAATCCAGCGCGATGGCCCTAGGATCAGCGCCCGGCTGCACGATAAAATCGTGCTCCAGGCGTCCGGCGTTTTCGTACAGCGCCAGATCGATGCCTTTGTAGAGATTGGGATAGCGGACGCGGGCGTATTGGTCTAGATTCCGCGCCCAGCGCGCCGGATCGTCCCCGATGAAATAATTGACGTGTCCGAGCGGAGGGCCGTCCGCCACTGCCTGCGTGGGCCGCGATCCGGGAAAGCGCAGCACCACTGCACCGGGCTTGTGGTCCTTGCCGCTCAGCAGGAAGCGAACCGCGCCTGGCTCCAGGCTCACTCCATACTCGCGTCCTTGCGCGACGAAGGAGATTCGGGGATCGAAGCGTCCGGCGTTGCGCTGGAATCCAGCGGGCAGAGTGGCAGCGGAAGCCGCGGTTAGTGCGACAGAGAGAATGACGGCAACTTTGGTCATTGGACACCCCTTTCTTGCGGATGACATTACTACAACCAAAAGCGAATTTCAAGGCGGTACTTAGCCGGGAAAACTGTGTTGTCTCCGAAGCTTTCTATTCCCGTTCTATGATCTAAGGAAGCCGTATGAGCCAAGCCGCGCCAGTCAGATTGATGGAGCAAACGCCGTTCAATCGCACTCAACTCCTGATTGTGACGCTGTGCGGCGCGACGCTGTTCATGGATGGATTCGACGCGCAGGCCATGGGCTATGTCGCGCCCGCGCTAGCTCCCGAGTTGCACATCGCGCGGCAGGCGCTGGGGCCGGTGTTTTCGAGCGGGCTGGTGGGCATCATGATCGGGGCGCTGCTGTTCGGGCCGCTGGCGGATCGGGTTGGACGGCGGCCGGTGCTCATTGTTTGCACCTTGCTGTTCGGCATTTGTTCGCTGCTGACGGCCACGGCGGATTCGCTCGCATGGCTGCTGGTGTATCGTCTGATGACGGGTCTCGGATTGGGCGGCGCCATGCCCAATGCGATCGCTTTGACCGCGGAATACGCGCCCAAGAGATTTCGCGCCACCGCTGTTACGGGCATGTTCTGCGGGTTTCCTATTGGGGCGGCGGCGGGCGGGTTTGTTGCAGCGGGATTGATCTCGCGGTATGGCTGGCAATCGGTTTTCATCGCCGGAGGCGTCACGCCGTTGTTGGTGGCGGTGTTGCTGATGGCGCTGCTGCCGGAGTCGAGCGAGTTCCGGCATACTCGTCCCGAGGCCGGCCTGGTGGTGAAGCGGCTGTTTGCCGAGGGGCGGGCGCGCAGGACGGTGCTGCTTTGGATCATATATTTCATGAGCCTGCTGGATTTGTATTTCTTGAGCAACTGGCTGCCGACGGTGATCCATGACACCGGGATTGCGGTTTCGCGCGCGATCATTCTCACGGCGCTGTTCCAAGTGGGTGGCACGGCGGGCGCGCTGACGCTGGGCCGGCTGATCGACCGGTACTTGTCGGCGCGCGTGCTGGCCTGGGCTTACTTGGGCGCGAGTGTTTGCGTGGCGCTCATCGGGATTGCGGGAAAATCGGCCGCGCTGTTAGCGTGTGCTATTTCGGCCGCGGGATTTCTGGTTGTCGGCGGGCAGAGCGCCGCCAATGCGCTTACAGCGGTGTACTATCCGACGGCGCTGCGTTCGACCGGCGTTGGCTGGGCGCTGGGGATTGGCAGAATCGGCTCGATCGCCGGTCCCCTGTTGGGCGGTATGCTGGTGGCACTCCAACCGGCGGCCAGCAGCTTGTTTCTGGCTGCTTCCGTTCCGGTTTTGCTGGCGGCGGGCGCGGCATTTTTGGCGGGGCGAGGAGGACTGGATGAAGATCGATCTGTTTAATCACTTTTTTCCGAAGCGGTTCTTCGAGGAATTTGTGCATCGGGGCGCGAGCTTCAAGGACATGGGGAAACGCGTGCAGAACATCCCCTGCATTCACGATCTGGATGCGCGCTTTCGCGTGATGGATGAGTTCGGCGAATACCGGCAGTTTCTGTCGCTGGCCTCGCCGCCGCTGGAAACGATGGCTGGGCCGGCGGTGTCGCCGACGCTGGCGCGCGTTGCCAACGACGGTCTGGCCGAACTGGTCAACCGGTATCCGGACCGCTTTATCGGATTTGCGGCCTCGCTGCCGCTGAACAATCCGGACGAATCGTTGAAGGAAATGGATCAGGCCGTGAAGCATCTGGGAGCGCGGGGGATCCAGATCTTTACCAACGTGAATGGGAAGCCGCTGGACGATCCGCAATTTGCGCCGCTGTTCGAGGAAGCGGCGCGGCGCGATTTGCCGATCTGGATGCATCCGGCGCGCGGGCCCAATTTTCCGGACTACCAGGGCGAGGACAAATCGCTGTATGAAATCTGGTGGACGCTGGGGTGGCCGTATGAGACCAGCGTGGCCATGGCGCGTTTGGCTTTTTCGGGATTGCTGGACCGGTTGCCGACTCTGAAGATCATCACGCATCACATGGGCGGAATGATGCCGTACTTCGAAGGGCGCGTTGGCTATGGATGGGACCAGTTGGGCACGCGCACTTCCGATGTGGATTACTTCGCGCTGCTGCGTTCCTTGAAGAAACGGCCGATCGATTATTTCCGAATGTTCTATGCCGACACGGCGTTGTTCGGGGCGCTGGCGGGGACCAAGTGCGGGCTGGACTTTTTCGGTGTCGGGCATGTGGTGTTCGCCTCCGATGCTCCGTTCGAGCCTCAGCCTGGTTTGTACATTCGCGAGACCATTCGGGTGATCGAGAGCCTGGATCTGACAGCCGAGCAGAGGGATCGGATCTACCGGCGGAATGCGCTGCGCTTGTTGAAGCTGGAGAGCGGCACGGCCGCCTCAGTTGCTTAGCAGCGGGATGTCCTTGGCCGGTTTCGCCGGTGGGATGGATTTCAGGTACGCGTAGATGTCTTTGAGCTCCGGGTCGGGGAGCACTTTCTCGGTGAATGCCGGCATGGCTCCCAGCGGGCGACGGATGTAGCGCGTCAGCGCCTGGACGCTCAGACGAGTGTCGGCGATGCGCGGGCCATCTCGACCGCCTTGGCCCATGTGGCCGTGACATTCGTAACAGCCATCTTTTTCGAACAACTGCTTGCCGCGTTCGGCGTTGCCGGCGGGCGCTTGGGCGAAGGCGGCGGCTGCGAGGATCAGTGGCAGGAAGTTTTTCATTGCCGGCCTCAGCGCGGTTGGGTGACGACGTCGATGAGGGCCGGCTCGCCGCGTTTCACGACTTCGATCGCGCGGCGGATGGCAGGCCCGAGGTCGTTGGGATTTTCGATGGGGCCGTCACTGTAAACGCCGTAAGCCTTCGCCATGGTGGCGTAGTTGATATTGGGCTCGGAGATGGCGGTGCCGATGTTGGCGCGATCGATGCCGCGTTCGGCGCGCGCGGCCATGTCCTGAATGTACATGCGCTCCTGATGGTAGGCGCGATTGTTGTGCATCACGGTGAGCAGGGGGATGCGGTGATGCGCGGCGGTCCAGAGGATGCCGGGGGCGTAGTTCAGATCGCCGTCGCACTGGATGTTGACGCTGAGGCGGCCGTGTTTGCGATTGGCCAGCGCGGCGCCCACCGCGGCTGGAGCGCCGTAGCCGATTCCGTAGGCGCCGTGGCCGCCGATGTACTGGTAGTGTTTTTGAAAATCCCAGAGGCGGGTGGGCCAGAAACTCATGAACACGACGTCCGAGACCAGCGACCAGTCTTCGCTCTTGATCTGATTCCAAAGTTCGGCCGAAAGGCGCGCGGTGGTGATGGGGCTGGCGTCCCAGGCCCAGGCGGCTTGTTCCAGGGCCAGCTGGTGGGCGTCTTTAGCGGCTGCGGCGAACTTGGCGCCGCGGTCTTGGAACGCGCGCTTGCGGTCGGAGGTGAGCAAGCGCTTGCAGGCTTCGATCAAGCGACGGAAGAGTCGCTTCGGCGTCGGCCGCGATCGCGAGGTCAACGGAGGTGTAACGGCCGAAGTCCTGATAATTGCTTTTGGCGAGCAGATCGAGCGAGGAGATGGTGATCAGCTTTGCGCCGGGCTTGGTGATGGGGCGGGATTGCATGCCCATGCGGTTGATGGGAGTTTGGGAATGCGTGACGCTCCAGAAGTCGGGGAGCTCGAGGCCCAGGACGACGTCGGCGTCTTCGACGCTTCCCACGCCATATAAAGGATGGCGGGTGGGGAAATTCATGCGGAAGCGGAAGGGGCGGTCGAGGACGGGGGCTTGCAAAGTTTCCGCCAGCTCTACCAAAAGCCTGAGGCCTTCGGGCGTTCGGGCGACGCGTCCGGCGACGATGACCGGGTTTTCGGCTGCGACCAGCATGCGCGCGGCTTCCTCGACGGCGGCGGAATCTCCGGCGGGCGGCGCTGCCAGGGCGAGTTTGGGAATGGGCAGATGGCGCTCGCGGTCGGGGACGGGCTCTTCTTGCAGAACCGCGTCGGCGACGATTACGACCGGGCCGCAGGGCGGGGTCATGGCGATCTTGTAGGCACGCGTGGCGGATTCGGCGAAGTGCGGGAGCGAAACCGGAGCGTCGTCCCAGCGCGTGTAGTCGCGAACCATGGCGGCGGCGTCCTGAACGCTGTGGGCCCACTCGACGTCGCTGCGGCGATAAGTTATGTCCTGGATGTTGCCGAGGACGAGGTAGACGGGCACGCGGTCGCCATAGGCGTTGTAGATGGCCATGGAGGCGTGCTGCAGGCCGACGGTTCCGTGCGCCATCACCATCATCGGTTTGCCTTCGATCTTGGCGTAGCCGTGCGCCATGGCGACCGAAGATTCTTCGTGGCAGCAGGTGAGCAGCTCGGGGTTCTTGTTTCCGCCGTAGTTGATGATGGATTCGTGCAGGCCGCGGAAGCTGGAGCCGGGATTGGCGGCGACGTATTCAAAGCCGAGCGACTTGATGACGTCGAGCATGAAGTCGGAGCCAGGGCGGTCGGTGGTGTAGACGTCGGCGCGCGGCTGGCGGCGGGCTGGTTTCGGCGGCGATTTGGCGGGCGGAGGGGAGCGGCGTGGTGGGGCGTTCCTGAGCGACTTGCGCCTGGGCGGCGGGAGGTTTCGCGACGATGGCCGCGGCTCCGGCGGCTGCGCCTTTTAAGAAGCCGCGGCGATCCACGCGAGGTTTCTTGGAATTCGACATTCTCGAAGCTCCTCTCTGCGCGTCGCGATTTCCGGCGCCGTCTTCGATTATCGAAAGTATACACCTCGGGCGTGCGCGGCGGATCTGGGAACGATTATTTTCCGGCCAGCATGGCTCCAAAGAGTTTGCGGGCCTGGTAGGTGCGGGAATAATCGAAGGCGCGGGACTTGTCGATGCGCATCCGGCGCTGGGCGAAGGCGTCGATTTCGTCGCGCGAAAAAACGAAGCCATCCTGGGCGGGGTCGTAAGGAATGCCTTGGTGTTTATGGACTTCCGAGACGGCGGCGGCGTCCTTGAGGTCGCGTTCGCGGCGCGCGAGGCGGTCGGTTTGGATCTCGCGGAGTTGCTGGAGCGCTCGTTGGAACTGGCGCGAGAGGCGGGCGCTATGGAGGCTGAGGATGGAGATGGCGCGGTGGGCATCCACGATATCGAAGGCGATGGCGGCTTCTTCGTTGGCCGGATGAGCGGCGCGGTTCAGCAATTCGGCTTCGAGGGCGGGGACGCGGTTCAGGCGCCAGGAGGTGTCGGCGAGTTCCTGGGTGAGTTGGGTTTCGGTAGGGGTTGCCGGGCGGTGTTCGTCGAAGAGCTGGCGGCAATGCTGCTGGTAAGCGGCTTGGTCTTCGGATTCGAGGAGGACGGTGCGGCTGGAGAGGCCGTGGCGGAGGGCGTTTTGGGAAGAGCGAGCTTTACCTTCGGCGGTGCGGGGGCCGGTGGAGTACTGGGAATTGGCGCGATTGATGGCTGCGCGGTCTATGGCTGGAAGAGCTGACATTGGGATGGTCCTTTCGAGCTTGGGATAGCACGGCTGTAGACGCGTCGAGCCAGCAGCGCGGGCTAGGTTGTTGATGAGGAGGGAGAGAAGTTATCGCGAGCGCCGTGATCGATGAAGGCGTCCTCGCTTACTGGCTTTCCCGGACGATGCGGCCATTGAGCGGCTGAATTGGCCGGACATCGTGCGGATAGAGTTTGGCGAAGGCCTGGATCTGAGCGGGAGAGATCTCGACCGGCGTCTTCAGGACGAACCAGGTTACGTGCTCATCGCAGGGCGGAGCCGTCAGAGATCCCAGGTAGGTGTAATAAGTCAAGTCGCGGGGGAGGAGGCCGGCGGGATTGATCTCGACTCCGGGGATCTCTCGCTCATCGCCCTTGGTGGCGGGCATATGATCCCAGAGCTGCTGGATCGTGGCGTTGGGTCGGCCGGCTTTGAGAAGAACGGCGACGCCGGCAGTTTTGCCGTCGCTCGATTCGTGCATCAGGTGGATCACCATATCGGAGGGCTTGCCGTGAATGAACTCTTCGCTGGGGCGATGAAAGTGGAATTGCGTGAGTTGGTAGCGCTCATTTCCGACGATGAGAAGGCCGGCGGGGAGGGGCGCGTGGTAGTTCACACGGATGGTGTAGCCGTTGTTGATCAGATATTTCAGCGGAGCGCTTTGGTATTCGAATCGCAGGGCGGGGAGGGCGGATTTTTGGGCGGCGCGGATGTCGATGGGCGACTGCTCCATGCCGGCATTACAGGCGGCGTAGGCCGGATCGAGGTCGCCCCAATGTTCGGGGCCGTCAGGGCCTTGGTAGCTCCAGGGTGTCTTCCATTGCGCAGCTGCGGTGGTTGGAAACAGAGCGAGCGCGGCAAGCAAGAATTTCGACGCGATCCAAGCTTGTCGCACAGGCGCATGTTGCATATGGCTCGAATCGTATTGTGGCGGTTGCCGGGCGTGAACGCTTCGTGCGTCATCAAAGTGTCGATGCGGGGCGGCTAGCTGGGAGGAATCGATCTTCAGAGCCGCGTTCCGTTTCTGAGGACCGACGCCCGGCCAATCTGCGCGATGGAGGGCGTTCCACACTGCCGCATGGTTAGGGTCAGCTCGGCGCGGAGGATGTCGAGTACCTGCTCGACACCTGCTTGTCCGAAGGCCGAGAGGCCCCAGATGTAAGGGCGGCCGATGCCCACGCCACGCGCGCCGATGGCCAGCGCCTTATAGACGTCGGAGCCGCGGCGGAAGCCGCCATCCACGAAAACGGGGAACTGCGGACCCACGGCGTCCACTACTTCGGGAAGTATATCGATGGTGCCCCGGCCGGTTTCGGTGGCGCGGCCGCCGTGGTTCGACACGACCACGCCATCGGCGCCATTTTCGCGCGCGAGCTTGGCGTCCTCGGCCGTATCGATGCCTTTCAGCACCAGCTTCATGCGGGTCATCTTCTTCAGCCGCTCGACGTAGCTCCAGGTGGCGCCGGGCGGATTCATGTCGCCCGAAAGACCCGCGAACATCGGCTTGCCTTGGTTGCGCTGGGTGTTCGCGCCGGCTTTCGGTGAGCTGGCGTGACAGGTCAAACAATCGCGCTGGTCGGCTCGGGCGAAACGTGTCGCGGTTTCCGTGTTGCGCCCGGCCAGCAGATCGATAGTCCACGCCAACACCGGGCATCCGGCGGCCTCCGCGCGCTTCACCATTTTTTCCGTGTCGTCCCAGGTTGTGGGCATGTAGAGCTGATACCAGGGCGCCGTGCCCAGCGCCTGGGCGACTTCTTCCACCGCGACGGAGGTGACGGTGGAAAGCATCTGCATGGTCTTCTTGGCCTTGGCGGCGCGCGCCGTGGCAAGCTCGCCTTCCGGATGGAACGCCCGCTGGCTGCCGACGGCGCTCACATAGATTGGCGTGTCCCAGGTGGCGCCGAAAACCTCGGTCTTGAGATCGGCGTGAGTGACGTCGACCAGGCGGCGGGCGCGAAGCTGGTAGTGATCGAAGGCCTCGCGATTCATGCGCAGCGTTTTGTCGTCGTCCACGCCGGTCGCCATATAGCCCCAGTGCGCGGGCGGAAGAGCCTTGCGGGCCAGCGGCTCGAAATCCATGATGTCCAGCGCTTCTTTGGGTTTCGTAATGGTGAGGACGGGGTCCTGCGCCCAAGCTCGGACGGCCAAAGGACTGGCGGCGAGAAAGCGCAGGAAGCGGCGGCGATCGGAAGTCATTGCTCCATTCTAGCCAGCATTTTTTGGCATGTCGCCCGCGAGGGTCGCCGAAGGAGGAATCCCCCGCGGCTCGCTGCCGTTGGAGTTCAATGGACAATGTCAAGTAGACGATGTCAAGTTAGCAAGGAGCAAGCATGACCGATGCAACTAAGTTGATGGCAGGCCTTCTGCTGATCACCGTGACGACGATTGAGTACGGCGGCACATTTCTCCTCAGTGTCCTTTCGGGGAAGCAGCCCGCATTGACCGACTTTCAGCGCTCGATGTTCCGAGCCGGGCATGCGCACGCCGGAGTGCTGGTGATTCTCGCGCTGGTCTCGCTATTGTTCACGGATCAAACAAAGTTATCCGCGCCCATCGCCTGGGCGCTGCGGATTGGGTTCGCGGCGGCCCCGATATTGGTGAGCGCCGGCTTTTTCGGTGCGGCGCTGGGCGAGGGTAGAACTCGGCCAGGCGGGCTCATCGCACTGCTGTGGATCGGTGTCTTTGTACTCGGCGGAAGTCTCGTCAGCCTGGGAATTGCCTTGATTCGGGCGCGCGGCTAAAGCAGACGGCCATGCATGGGCGATCACGGCGCCGTCCTAATAATCGGGGCATCGGCAGGCATCGGATGCGAACTGGCCCTGGAGTTCGGTGCATGTGCGGAGACGCTTGTGTTGGCGGCTCGGCGGCTGGGTCGGCTGTGAGATGAGCTACTAGGACGTCAGGGAGGACGTCCCAAGCGGCGCTCGTCAGATTTCAGCAACGGGCGTTTTACGTCCCAGTGAAACTCTAGTCGCCCCATGATCCCGAATCAAGCGCCTTCATTACATTCTGGCGCGTGATGCCGCAATCCCGCAGCAGTTGAGCCAAGCGGCTGTCGCGGTCCTCCACGATTCCCGCCAGAAGGTCCAATGCCTCGATTGTGCCCGTGTCATCTTGACGGGCTTTGGCGACCAAGGCCAAAACCTCCTTCAGAGAACGGGAAACTGGCATGTCGGCATGCGGTGCCTGCTCTCGCTTCTTACCCGGCGTTTCCCTGCTCAGAGGGTCTGGATCTTCGTGCAGTTCCCGAAGCAGAGTCCTGGCCACATCGTCGGAAAAGAAAGGTCGGTGATCGCCGGTGGAGAACTCGTCGGGGGCTGCAGAGCCGGGAAATACGTCGGCGATAATTGCGGCGAGCTCTCCGCGGTCTTCCCGGATCACGGCATGGAGGAGATCCTCCGGTTCGATATACAGTCCGCCGCGTCTTCTCGCAGACCAGAGTGCCATCAAGATCAGGCATCGCGCCCGGTGCGAATATCGCTCGAACATGCGTCCATTATGTGTGTGCCATGAGTTAGAAGCAACCGGGACAAATTCATTCGAGCGAAAAGTCGCTAGCTTGCGAAGTAAGATCCCATTTTGCCCGCACAGGCGAGCATAGGGCCTTTACCCGCCTCGTCGGTTTGCCGGGTTGGAGAGCCACCGAAATGATCGCGTAACGGAGGTTGGCCTCAGTTCTCGCTGGGTCTTTGCACTTTATCGATAACCATTACGTCGATTAGTGTCTTGGTTGTCTTCATTTGTAAGCCGAGCTGCTGTGTCATCGCGGCGAACAAATCCGGAGGTGCGTCCGGATCAGGGGCCGGTGGTTGGGGATTAGGGGGGCCTGGCCCTGCACCAAATCCCGCATTCTGCGACGGATCGGGTGTCCACTTCAGGATGAAACTGTAGCGCGTGTCGCCCAGGCCCGTCTGGTCGACAACGGGCTGTTCCATAAACTGCGCCTGCATCACTGCCGCGAATTCGGCGATCGTGGCGTTGCGAACGTTGAACCCACGCTGCGGCAGCCCTCCAAATCCGGGAGCGGGGACAGGAGCATTTTCTTCCTTCTTTAATTTCTCGCCGCCCTTGGCCACGGTGATCGCATACGCCGAAAGTTCTTTCTTCTCGTTGTGAAATGCAAGCGAGAAGCGATCAGCCAGCAGTTTCTGAAGCATCGCCCTCATCTGATCCACGTGTGGCATACCGGGGGTGTCAGGCTTGGCGGTGAGATCGAATTTCTCTGAATCGGCCCACGAAGGCGCGCCGACGATCTGCTTGGCGTGCACCGAATATGCGAACTTAATCAGGTCTGAAAGGTTCGTGTTCCGAGTGGTGAAAACGCCGCTTCGGTTCACGCCCAGTCCCCAGCCCGGCCGGTTGGAGTCGGAGGGCTTGATCGTGGCAACTTCGAACTCTGGTTTTGCTTTGACGTCCATCATCTTTGGCGGAGGCAGCGGCTCGGGGATCGTCCAAGCTGTCGCCGGAGTGGCTTTGACCAGCGTCAGCGGCCGTGGATCTCCCTGCGTCCAAGTGCCCGTGATGGTGTTGCCATCAGCGCTGAGGCTGCCCTCATAGGTGCCGTTGATCGCTGGAACTGCGATTTTGAGACCCGAGCTGCTCAGTTTTACCGACTCAGCCAGTATGGCTTGCCCGCCCTGGTCGATGCTGTACATTTCAGCTTTGAGCGTGTCCTTATCGGTGGTCGAGATTTTCATAACGATTCGCAACTCGCCATTCGGCGCTTGCGGAATCTTTAGCGCTCCCTGCCAGGTTCCGGTCAGAGTCTGAGCCAACAAAGCGCTCGCCGACGTTGCCAGCGCGATGACAAAGACGGTCAATCTTTTCATATGGAATCTCCCGGCGCCCAGAACTTGACAGGCGGCCACCCGCGTCTTAATTCGACTTCGCCGCTATTCTACTGCTTTCCAAGCCTGCGGGAAGTCCAATTGCGTAACGTCTCTGGTCGCGGATCCCCTGATGGCCGGCCACAGCGCGGAGCATGTGCCAGGCACAGGTCCGGTCAGCGGGATTGCCGCTCATGATATAACGACGCCATGGCTGCGCCTCCGATCTTCATTGTCGGATGTCCCCGAAGCGGGACGACCTTGCTGCGCCGGATGCTGGACCGCCATCCCGCGCTGGCGATCTGCGGAGCGACACACTTCCAAAGGCTCGTGTACAGCAGGCGCAAGGCCTTCGGTGATATCAGCGACCCCTCGAAGCGGCGACGCCTGGTTAGCGAATATCTTGCAAGCCCGCCTATGAAGGAAATCGGACTCGACACCGCCGCATTGGCGGAGAAACTTTCGCGGGAGGCCACCAACTACCAGGCGCTGTTCACGTCCATATTGAGCTACTATGCCGATTCGCAAGGTAAGCCCCGTTTTGGAGAAAAGACGGCACTGCACGCGTTCTTCCTAGAGACTCTCTGCGAGTGGTTTCCGAACGCCATGATTCTGCATATCGTCCGAGATCCCCGTGCGGCGGTAGCCTCATTGCAACATGCACCCTGGGCCTCTAGCAGTGTCGTAGCGAATGCTCGCAAATGGCTCACGTTCACTCAAGCGGCGCGCCGATATCGCGGGTGGCCCGGCTATCTCGAGGTTCGATATGAGGCGGTAGTGAGGGACCCAGTTCGAGAACTCTCCACAATCTGCTCGTTCCTGGGTGAAGAATACTCTGCCTCAATGATCGTTCCGGATGACGACTCGAGCCCGGGTTACGAAAGCGTAACGCGTTGGCGGACAGCGGTAACTTCCGCGCGTGTGGACGTTTGGAAGAAGGAACTCCCAGCCGCACAGGTGGCGCAGATTGAATGGGTGCTCGGGCGAGAAATGGAGAGCTGCGGGTATGAGCGCAGCGCGGCACGGCCAACGGCGCTCAGCGTGGTTCGCGGTGTCAGCGGCGCCGTACTTGATTTTGGGGGTCACGCGCTGTCCAGGCTGCCGGCCCTCGCGCGCCGATTGGCAGCGCCAACCCGGATGGAGAAATCCGAGTACAGGTGGGGCCTGAAGAACCGGAGATGAGCAACGTCCTCACTTCGGCTGCCTTCCACCAGCCGGCCGCTTGACGCAGATAATTCCCGCGAAATTGAACCACTGGAAAAACGTTTCGACAACTTCGAAACCGTTGCGCCGGAACAATTCCAGATTCTCCTCCAAGCGATAGGGAATCAGCACATTTTCAAGCGCCTCGCGCTTGCGGGCAATTTCCGTTTCGGAGTAGCCGTTACGGCGCTTCAGGTCGTAATAGTAGTCGATGAAGAAACGGTTCACATGACTGCTGTTGGTGAGAATCTTCTCGGTAAGAATCAGCGCGCCCCCGTCCACCAGCCCGTTATAGATCCAGCGGATCAGATCGTCTCTCCGCAAAGGGCGAATGAACTGTAGCGTCCAGCACATGGTCACGAGGCTGGCATTTTCGAGAGCCAGGGAGGCCAGGTCGCCATTCAGATCTCCAAACGCGACAGTGACGCGATCTCCCAATCCGGCGGCAGCCAATCTGGTTCGCGCCTTCTCGATCATCGGCTCGGAATTGTCGTATCCGGTCAGCATGGCAGCGCTGTCGAGCTGGTTGGCAAGCCCTTCCAGAGTCGTCCCGGTGGAACAACCCAGGTCGTACACACGGGTGCCTGGAATCCAGAAGCTCTGGCTCATGGTCCGAATCATGCGCTGCTGTTCCAGATAAAACGGAACGCTGCGCTCCAACATGTCGTCAAAGGCCTGAGCGACCGCGGCGTTAAACTCGAAATCCCAGGCCGCCGTCTCGGGAGCGGAAAATAGCTGGTCGCGATTCAAGCTTGATCCTCGGTTTCATTTCGATTCACGCGCCGGAACAAGTAGCCTCTGCAATGGCCCTGCTCGGGAGCGCCGCGGACACACCACTCCTCCGAATAAACGAACTCGCGCTGGAGTTCAAGGCCCAGGGTTTCAGCGAAGCCAATCACTTCCTGGCGATTCAGGAACCAGCTCAGAAACTGCGTCCGATATCCCACGCGATACGGCCTTTGTACGATTACGAACGACTGGGCCGAATGGACGCTCTGCAGCCTTGCGATGTACAGGTACTCGGAAATTTCCGCAAGCCGCCGGAGGATTCCGCGCCAATCTTCAAAATAGTGCAGTGAGCTGCTGCAAAGAATAAGATCGTACCGGCGCGCCAGCGCCTCGGGTTCGGTTTCATAGAACACAGCGTCGGGCAGGAGGCTGCGTCCCAAAGCGATTAGCTGGGGAAGATCGTAACAGTGATAGTTGAAGCGAACCTCAGGCATCAAAACTCGGCAGTAGCATCCAGAGTGGCCCGCGCCGCCGCCCCAGTCAAGAACGGAGAGAGAAGCGCGGCCGCGGCTGACCAGGCCCAGCACGTAGCCCAGCGTCATCATGGCGTTGTGATCAGTCCAGTTTTCGCGCGTTTTCCGCCACGGGAAATGAGAGGCGCCTAATGGGCCGGAACCCTCCAGATTTCTCATCAGATCTGGCCAGTGTTCCTGCTGGGCGTCGGCGATGCTGGAATCGTTCCAACCCGCCGTTCCTCCAATTTTGGAGTTATCCCAGCCGCCCGGCAGGTATTCCCATTCGGAGAGCCAGTACTTAGCTGCGCGCAGCAGAAGAGGTGGAGTGAGAAGTTCGAGGCGCTTCCCGTGAGGTATGAATCTGGCAAGCTTCTTTGAGCGCCATAGGTTATATAGCCGCATCCGTTAACATCAATTCTAAGTCTTGGGCGAAATGCATCAGCTAGCGGGCTATTATAAGGGAGCCGGAATGTCGGAACCGCGCCTGATCCCAATTCCACGTTTCGTCGACCATCGAGGGACCCTGTCGGTAGTGGAATGGGAACAGCATCTCCCCTTCCTGCCGAAACGTTTCTATTGGATCGACCAGGCGGATGCCGCTGCGTCCAGGGGATTGCATTGCCACTGGAACGGCCACGAAGTTATGCTGGCGCTGCGAGGCAGCTTCACGATTCTCACCGACGACGGCCGCACGCGAACCGAGTTTGTGATGGACCGGCCCGACGCCGGCCTTTATGTGCCCGCCCGTGTTTGGCACGAAGTATACGGTTTCCGCGATGGTGCACTCTGCGCGGTATTGGCATCGGGAGCGTACGACCCGGCGGACGACTGTCGCGACTATCGAGAGTTTCTTGCCGCATGCCAGCGCGATTCCCAATAGAGGTCCCTTTTCTGGACGTAGGCGCGAGCTACCGGGAGCTCAAGCAGGAGTATGACGAAGCCTATCGGAGAGTCATGGACTCCGGCTGGTACATCCTGGGGCAGGAAGTGGAGACATTTGAGGCGCAGTTCGCCGCGCATTGCCGGACTCGCCATTGCATTGGCGCCGGGAGCGGTCTGGACGCTCTGTTTCTAATCCTGCGAGGTTACGGAATTGGGCCCGGCGACGAAGTGGTTGTCCCGGCGCACACCTTTATCGCGACCTGGCTGGCCGTGAGCCACACCGGAGCAACGCCGGTCCCGGTGGAGCCCGAAGATCAATCCTTCCAAATGGATCCTGCACGCATTGATTCGGCTGTAACCGCTCGCACACGCGCCATTGTGACTGTGCATCTCTACGGCGGTATCGCCGGAATAGACGCAATTCGGGAGCTTGCTTCGCGTCATGGTCTGCTCCTGATTGAGGACGCAGCGCAGGCACACGGTGCGGCGTGGAAGGGCGCCCCTGCTGGAAGTCTGGGAGACGCGGCGGGGTTCAGTTTTTATCCGGCTAAGAACCTGGGTGCGTTCGGCGACGGTGGGGCAGTGGTGACGAACGACGACGCACTCGCCGGACGCGTCCGGGCCATGCGCAACTATGGCTCGGTTGGCAAGTATGTGCACCAGTTCCAAGGGTACAATTCCCGTCTGGATACTCTTCAAGCCGCTTTCCTTCAAGTACGTCTCAAGCATCTCAAGGCCTGGAACGAGCGCCGCAAGCTGGTGGCTGAAGCGTACCTGAGGGGTTTAGAGAATGCACGCGGCTGCCAACTGCCTTGCGTCTCAAACGACGTGGACCCGTCGTGGCATCTCTTCGTCATTCGTCACGCCGAGCGCGATCGGCTGCGGCGCTCGCTCGAATTGCGCGGGATTGAGACCTCCGTCCACTATCCGGCGCCTCCGCACCTCTCACCAGCCTATTCGGATCGAGGATTCAAACCAGGCGATTTCCCGATAACGGAACGTTTGGCCGATACCGTCCTTAGTCTGCCGATGGGGCCACACATGCGTGAGGCGCAGGTTGAGCGAGTGATACGCGCGCTACGCGAGTCGCTCGATGAATGAGCCGGTGGTCAGCACAATTCTTTGCGCCCATAACGGAGTCGAATTTCTTGCTGCGACGCTGGAATCGGCACTAGCGCAGACCTGGTCCGACTTCGAGCTCATCATTGTGGACGACGGATCCACGGATGGTTCTGCGGAGGTGCTGGCCACATACACGGACCCGCGCGTGCGTACGGTTCGCCAGGTAAATCGGGGCGCCGCGGCCGCATTGCGGCGGGGTATCGAGATGGCGCGCGGGAAGTACGTTGCCCTGCTCGACCAGGATGATCTTTGGGAGCGCGACAAGCTCCAATGCCATGTGGACGTGCTCGAGAGCAAGCCGGATCTCGATCTGACCTTTTCGTGGTTCCGCGTCATCAATGGACAAGGAAAGGACATGGGCCTTCACTCCAGCCGCTGGCGCGGGACTATCTCCTTCTCGGACCTGCTGTGCGATTTTGTCATCGGCGCAACGTCGAACGTCGTCATTCGCAGGAGCGCGCTGGTCCGAGTAGAAGTCGACGCCAGCCTGCCGCGCGTCTACGATTGGGATCTCTTCCTGCGCATTGCGCTTCTGGCGCCCAACAACGTGGAGGCGATTCCGAAGGACCTGATGCATTACCGGCGGTGCGGCGGACAAATCTCCAGCGATGTGGTTTCGCTGAAGCAGGAATGGCTGAGGGCGTTGGAGCAGCTGCGGAGTCTGGTTCCCCTCCAGGTGGCGCCGGTTGAAAAGCTGGCCCGCTCAAATATGAATCGCTATTTCGCCCGGCTGGACTACGACCGGTCGTGTTATGCCAGCGGACTGAAGGATCTTAACGAAGGCTTCCAGGATGCTCCGGCGGCGTTCCTTGCCGACTCACGAAACTGGCTGACGGCGGCGGCGTGTCTGGCTGGTCTGGTCTCGCCGCCACGCCTGCATCGAAAACTCGAGCGGGTTGCGGGATTGCGCCGCTGACCGGCCTTAGCTGGGTGATGTGGAACGCGGGCCGGACGGTGGGGGAAATGATCCAGGCTGCGGGTGATACGCCTCACGATCGAGGATCAGACGCATAAAGAGGCCGCATTTTCTGCAAGATAGCCTCGGGGTGTCGCGTGCAGTAAGGCGAGCACCAGGAGGCCAGTATGTCCTTGCGACATTGGCTGTTGGGGCTGTTGTGTTTGGTGTTCGCCAGTCCGCTCTTCTCCCAATCCATCAATAGCGGCACGGTCGGCGGGACGGTTCTCGATCCGGATCAGATGGCGGTGCCGCAGGCCGCGATCGCGCTGCGGAACCCGGTCACCGGCTACAACCAGACCGTGGCCACCGACGATACGGGCGGGTTCCGGTTCAATAATGTTCCCGAGGGCATGTATGAGATCCGGGTAACGGCGCCGGGCTTCGCCTCAAAAAGAGAGCCGGTGGAGGTGCGCAGCTCGGTTCCCATCAATCTGAGCTTCACGCTGCAGATGGCCGAGGTTGCGACGACGGTGGAGATCAGCGCGTCGATGGCCCTGATCGACACGGATCCCTCGGCGCATACGGATGCGAATTCGTCGGCCTTCATGAAGCTGCCGTCATTCGATCCGGCGTCGGGGTTGAGCAACATCATTAACAACAGCACCGGAGGGACGGCCGCCGACGCCAACGGATTTTTTCACCCCTTGGGAGATCACGCGCAGGTCAGCTTTGTGATCGATGGCCAGCCCATCAGCGATCAGCAAAGCAAGGTTTTTTCCACGCAGCTTCCGCCCAACGCGGTGCAGAGCCTGGAGCTGATTACGGGAGCGCCGGAAGCGCAATATGGAGACAAATCGAGCCTGGTGGTGAATGCGACTACCAAATCGGGGCTGGGATCGCAGCCCGTTCGGAAGCATTGGCGCGACCGTGGGATCTTTTGGAACCTACGCCGAGGACGGCACCTTCGGCTGGGGCACCAGCAAGCTGGGGAATTTCATGGCGGTCAATGGCATCCGTACCGGTCATTTTCTGGACACGCCGGAGTTCCAGCCCTTTCACGACATCGGAAACAGCGAAAACATTTTCGATCGAATTGATTTTCTGCCCAGCGCGCGCGACGCGCTCCATCTGAACCTGTTTCTAGCCCGCAACTGGTTCCAGGTCCCCAACAGTTATGACCAGTTGAGCCAGGACCAGAAGCAGCGCGTGCTGACGTGGAACGTCGCGCCCGGCTATCAACACATCTTCAGCTCGACCACGCTGGTGACGATCAACCCCTTTGCGCGGCGCGATCAGGTGAACTATTACGGCAGCCGCGATCCATTCGACGACACTCCGGTCACGGAGTCGCAAAACCGTTTTTTGACGAATTACGGCGTGCGGGCGGATGTTGCAACGTCGCACAAGCGGCACAACTTCAAGTTCGGGACTACAGATCCAGCAAACGCAGCTGCTGGAGAATTTCACGCTGGGAGTCACCAATCCGCTGTTCAATCCGGTGTGCCTGGGACCGGGTGGGATCCCGCTGGCATTACCCTCGGTCACGAATCCGAGCCAATGTAGCGCGATCAATCCCGCGTACGCGGCGAATCCACGCCTGCTCCCCGGGCTGGTGCCGTACGATTTGACGCGCGGCGGATCGTACTTCCTGTTCCACGGCGATGGCAGCGTCAACCAATTCGCTTTCTATGCCACCGACGATATCAAGCTGGGCAATTTCACCGTGAATATGGGATTTCGGGATGACCAGTACAACGGGCTGGTTTCCAAGAATGGACCGCAACCTCGGCTGGGCCTTTCCTATCTGGTGAGTCGCACGGGTACGGTGCTGCGGGCCGCTTACTCGCGGACTTTCGAGACGCCGTTCAACGAGAATCTGCTGCTTTCGAGCGCGACCGGATCCGGAGGGTTGGCGCAGAACATATTCGGCGCCAAGGCCAGCTTGCCGCTCGAGCCTGGATTTCGAAATCAGTTCAACGGCGGGCTGCAACAGAAGTTCGGAAACTGGCTGGTGTTCGACGGCGACTATTTTTGGAAATACACGCACAACGGATATGACTTCGACGTGTTGTTCAACACGCCCATCACTTTTCCGATCGCCTGGCATAACTCGAAGCTGGACGGCGTTGACCGGGCGGCTGAGCACGGTGAACATGCACGGGTTCCAAGCCTACATGACGTTCGGGCACACGCGAGCGCGTTATTTTCCGCCTGAAGTTGGCGGGCTGATCTTCCAGGGCACTGCTTCGGTGCCGGGCGTGTTCCGCATCGATCACGACCAGGCGTTCCAGCAGACCACGAACATGCGGTACCAGCGCGGGAGGGACGGGCTGTGGGGTGCGTTCATCTGGCGCTACGACAGCGGGCTGGTGGTAACCGGCATTCCGGACTCGGCAGCGGCGCTGACGCTGACAGCGGCACAGCAAGTGGACATCGGCCTGGCGTGCAACGGCGCACCCGCGGCGTTCGGGAGTCCGCTGCGGGCGTGCGGCGGCGCGGTTACTTCGACGCTACTCACTTTGCCGCAGGCTGGAACGGAGAACAACGACCATAACCCGGACCGCGTGAAGGCGCGGAATCTGTTCGACCTCGCGCTCGGAACCGACAACCTGCTGCGCACCGAGCATTACAAGATGACGCTCCGGCTGACGGTGACCAATCTCACGAACAAAGTGGCGCTCTACAATTTTCTGTCGACCTTCAGCGGGACGCACTTTGTGCCGCCACGAACGTATCAGGCTGCGATCGGGTATTCGTTTTGAAAATCGGAGACCGGAGGCGCGGCACATTCCGTCATTTGTTGCCCTGATCTGTTACTCGATCGGCCAGGCGTTTCGCGTCGCGGCGGACAGGGTAGATCGCAACCGCTGTCATTGCGCTCCAGAAAACCACGCCAAATGTCTGCATGAAACCGGTGCTAAACCAGGTGTAGCCCGACACTGCCATACCAAACATAAAGGAAAGCATGCTGAAGAAAACACAAGACCACAGAAATTGGCGCGCATGCTGGCTTGCAATTTCGCCGGTGGCTAAGCGCCGAACCTCCCGGCGCGTCCAGAACAACACGAACATGAGAGCAGCTCCGGACAAGAGCACGAGCGTGCAGTCCAGAACATTGAAGGACTTTATCGTGCGCACGGCGAACACTCCCAACACGAATGCCGAGGGCGCCGCGCAAAAGGCATGGGCCAGTAGCTCCTTCGCGATGGAGTTGGTGTTCGTTGCAGTTACGGGAAAGCGGCCTCGCCAGGCAACCACAAAGAGACTGACGGCAACGCTGCTCAGCAATATGCCAATCACGATGGTGAGTATTCTCTGGATAATGGCCAGAGGGTCGCTACCCACAATCTTGTCGAAAAAGACCCTGTCGATCGCGACATACAGCAGCCCAAGAGCGGTGAGCAGGCTAAGCAGCCGGATTTTCTTCAGATCTTTCATCGCAGCTCGGTTTAAGTTAACCATAACCACGCCTCTTCTGGGCCGCTACTAAAACGGAGCGTGGGTATCCCGCGGACGTTTTGGAAAGGCGCTACTCGCTCAAAGAATCGGTCGAGGATACGCTGCGGCGGGCACATTGGGATTGGAGCGGCGCTGCTGCGCCTCGGCCCAGGCTTTCTGCACTTCCTCGGGGAAACCGGGGAGCAGCGAGGCGATTCTGCGCTGCATTTCGGCGACGATTTGCGGATTCTGCGGCGCGACGTCGTAGCTTTCATCCGGGTCGGATGCGAGGTTGTAGAGCTCAGGACGGGCGAGCGAGTAGTTAAGGCGTCCTTCGGGCGGCGCTGGCGTGTAAGCGGCGGTGTTGTGCCGCGCGACGTGCAGTTTCCAATTCATCCAGCGCGCGCATTGCAGATCCCAGCCGTCGAAATATAGTAAGACCTCGCGATCGATGGATGCTTTCTGTCCCGTCAGCAGAGGCCAAATATCGATACCGTCCAGCGGTTTCGCGGGCAGCGCGGCTCCGCACAGCCGCGTGACCGTCGGAAAAATATCGAGCATCGATGCCAGGCCGCCGCACACGCGATTGGCGCGAATCTTGCCCGGCCACGCGGCGATGAACGGCTCGCGCACGCCGCCTTCGTAAGTGGTGTTCTTGCGTCCGCGCAGTTTTCCGGGGCTGCCCTGATACCAGGGGCCGTTGTCACTCGTAAAAATGACGAGCGTGTTCTGTTCCAGGCCGTTTTCCTTGAGCGCGCGGCGGATTTCTCCGACGCTCCAGTCGATTTCCTGGACCACGTCGCCGTACAGGCCTTCCGGCGATTTGCCGCGGAAGCGCTCGGAAGCGCCCAGCGGAATGTGCGGGTAGGTCTGCGGCAAAAAAAGAAACATCGGCGAGCCCCGGTTTTCGCGGATGAATCGGATAGCCTGCTCGGTATAGCGCGGCGTCAGCGTGGAGAGATCGGCCTCCTGTTCGATGACCTCGGTGTTGTGCATCAGCACACGCGGGTTCATGTCGTTGCTATAGGGGATGCCGAAGTATTCGTCAAAACCGCGGCTGGTGGGCAAATACTCGACCGGACGCCCCAGGTGCCACTTGCCGATGCAAATGGTCCGATAGCCGCGATTCTTGAGCACATTGGCGAGCGTGACCTCGTCCAGGTTCATGCCGCCTTTATCCTGCGGAAAAAACACGTGCGGAACGCCGACGCGGGTCGGATAGCGGCCGGTGAGCAGAGCCGCGCGCGACGGCGAGCAGACCGGATCGGCGGAAGAAAAATTGGTGAATCGCACGCCGGCGGCGGCCATGCGATCGAGATTGGGCGTGGGAATCTTCGAGCCGTAGCAGCCCAGGTCGCCGTAACCGAGATCGTCGCAAAGAATGAAGACGATGTTGGGTGGTTGCGGCGGAGCAGCGTCAAGGCGCGCCGCCAGTGTGGATCCCAGGCAGGCGAGAAAGGAACGGCGATGGATCATTCGCGAATCATTATACCGGCGGACGGGGCGCATCCGGAAAGCCGGCCCGGATGCGTCCAAGTAACGAACGATTCTATTTACCCTTCAGCCCGTCGCGCCAGGCGATGACTTCCAGTTCGCCCCGGACTGCGTCCATGACCGGGATCACGGGGTGCACCTGGAATACGAATGCAGGGAGCATGGAGCAAAACTTGTGAATCGTTAGTGGATCGTCGCATTCCACTCATACTCTATAGGCGAGCCTTGCGGGCGTTCGAACCAGCTGATTACGTATTTCATGCTTTTCTCCTCTTTTGGAAATGGTCTGACCGAAGCGCAGCGCTTTACTCTACTCTCAAGGCGATAGCTGACAGACATCGCCCAACAGGTCGTCTTGAATACGTTGAAAAGCTTCCCTGAATTTGGCACCCCACCGGCACTGAGTGCCGTGTCGCACGATGCGGTTGTACTTGTTGGCGGCAGCCGCCAAATTGCTTGTGTCCCACCAATTGTGCGGCAGGGGCTTCTCGATATGAACGTCTTTGCCCGCCTGGCATGCCCAGATTCCCATCAGCGAATGCCAGTGATTGGGTGTAGCGATGGAGACAGCATGGATGGACTGGTCTTCGAGCAGCTTGCGGTAGTCGACGTAACTCTTGGGCTTCGGACGGTTGAGTTTTGGCATCTGGTTTACGCCTCACACCCGGTTGGACAGAGGCACTAAGAACCGGGATCAATTAGAAGCACGGGCAATGAAAGGGGAGAGAGGACTGCTTGTGTAGCGGCGCGCGGAAGCTGGATGGTCAAATGGGCGCCTCCCTCTTGTCGATTGGAGGCTTCAACGGTCCCTCCATGAGCACGTACTACAGCGTCGACGAATGCCAGGCCCAGCCCGTGGCCGTTCGAGGTTTGCCCCTTTACGCGCCGCTCAAAGATATGGGCGCTGATCTCAGAATCGAAGCCGGGCCCGTTGTCTTCCAGGACCAACACGGCGGCGTCTTCGGAGCTGCGAAGAGAAATTTTCACATTACAGGATGGCGGTAAATGCTTCAATTCGTTGTCGAACAAGTTGGCAATCATCCGGTGAAGCAGGGCGGCGTCCGCGTATATTTTCAGCGTCCCAGCGCTGCACAGCTGGATGTGCAAGCCCTTTTCGGACATGCCCGGTTCGTAAAGATCGATCATGACTCTTAGGAGCTCGTCCAGATCGACCGCAACACGATTGAGCCTCAACGCGTTGGCTTTGGCTTCGGCGACGTCCAAAGACTGATCCAAAAATTCCGCAAGCCGGTCCATGTCCTCAATGGCCGACACGATCGATTCCGATCCTTCATCTCTCCCGCCCGCGGTTAAGGCAATCTCCAACTTGGCCCGCACAGCAGTCAGAGGGCTCCGAAGATCGTGGGCGAGCGATCCGGTGATTGTGTGCAATTGATGAATTGAGCTCTCTATACGGTCGAGCATGCGGTTTAGCGTGAGCGCTAACTGTGCGACCTCGTCGTTTCTTCGTGTCGTAGGCACCCTGCTGCTCAAGTCCGCTTCACCTATTCGTGAGGCTGCTTCCGTGATCTTCCGAACATGGCGCAGCACCCGGCGAGTGCTGTAAAACACGGTGGCGGAGCCTATGAAGACGATCAGTAACCAAAGAAGGACGAAGCGAAGGCGCAAACTCCTAAGCACCCGCAACTCATCGCGCTCAGAAACACCGAGGTAGATGTTGCTTCCATCGGCCATCCGGACGCAGACTACACGGAACGGCTTATCCAGACCATCTACTTGTAAGTTCGATGGAGTATCGGGAAAGATTTTGCTATTCCTGACAGCTTTGAGATAAGCGCTGCCGTCGCCTGCTCCCGCCCATAAAGCCAACGAACCATCGCCGGCGGTTTGAAGGAAGAACACTGAGTCGTTCAGCCCTTCGCTCGATCGCAGCTTGTTCGGTATCTCCCGGCTTGCGAGTTCGGCAACCTCTTTGACGACTCGTCCGTACAATGCATCTTTAGGAGTTCGGTGGGCGACGTCACCCAGGACTTCTACCTCTCCCGTCAACCAGGCATCGGTCCGACGCTGGATGTCCCCGGCGACAAATTGGTGCAGGAATACAAAGACGACCATCGTGCCACAGGCGAATGCCAGGGTGGCCCACAGCGAGATACGCCAGGCGGCGCTTCGCACTATCGGCTTAGCGGTCTCTGAGAACATAGCCCACGCCTCGCAACGTTCGAATGAGGGGTCTATCCCCGTCCGAGTCGACTTTCCCGCGCAGGCGGTAAATGTGGACATCCACGACATTGGTATCGGGTTGGATTCGCATACCCCAGACTTGATCGAGAATCATGGATCGTGTGACGACGCGGCCCGCATTGCGGCACAAATACTCCAGAAGAACAAACTCTTGCGGCGTCAAATTCAATATATTCCCGTTCCGGGACGCCTCACGGCGCAGTATGTCGAGTTCTAGATCAAGGACTCGCAAGCGAGTGGCGTCGCTGCTCGAAGAGTTGTTCCTTTTTACCAGATTGCGTAACCTTGCGAGCAACTCTGCCAGCGCGAATGGCTTGGTCAGGTAATCGTCGCCACCCTGTTCGAGTCCTCGCACCCGGTCATCTACCGAACGTCTCGCGGAAAGGATGAGCACGGGCGCACGTAATCCAAGCTGTCGCAGCCGGAGGATCAAGCTGATGCCGTCCTGGTCGGGCAAGCCAAGGTCGACGATGAGGGCATCGTGCGTAGTCTCGATGGCCATACGCTCGGCTGTCCTAGCATCCCCGGCCGCTTCTACTTGGTATCCGGCGGCCGTCAGGGAGCGCTGCAAGAACCCTTGAATTTCGAGTTCGTCCTCTACCAGCAACAAGCGCATAACTTGATGTTAATGCAATTCGAGACCTGTTTCTCTTTCGAAATGGGCCTGGAGCAACGAAGCAGTGGGCATGCCTGCTGAGCTCATCTTCGAAAATGAACAACTCGTCATCTTGCGGTTTTTCAGGAGTCATCTTCAGCCGATATAAACATAGTGATGAGCCGTGCTTGGATTGATCGCGCTTAGTTCAAATGAACAAATCGTCATGAACGAAAGCGCATCGCAGCCGTCACATAGAATTCAGATGGATGATTTAACGTGTGCTGGCCAGAAATTCCGCTCGCATGGCTCGCGACAGTTCCAACCAGCAGTCGCATGATGAGGGAGAAACGGAACACCTCCGGCGATCCCACGAGCCTGGTAAGGAGGACTGCGGCCGTTGAAACCCAACTTTGCCCCGACCCGAGTTTGGCTGGAAAGAGCCAGGCGCCTTCCAGTTTAGCCAGCAGGTCGGGAAGTAGGAGTGTCCAAGGACTGGCCTGGCAGCAGACGGTTCCGGCTGGAAGACCGGAGCAGTCGAGGTGTGAAGAGGAGCGCCCGTCGCAGGGGCGAATGCCTGCGAGCGGTCGCCGCTCGAAGAGATATTCCAACGTCTTTTTCCTGGTGGGCTTGCTTTCGAGCACGGCGTTTTGCCAGCAACCCGAACCTCCGAAGACCGCCTTGTCGGAGCCCGAGTCCAAGCGCGTCTTCTGGATCATTCCAAATTTTCGCACTTCGCCCAGCCTGGCGGAGTATAAACCGCTCACGCCGCGCGAGAAATTCAGAATTGCAACCCTGGATTCATTTGACCGTGGGACTGTTGCGCTGGGAGTACTCTTTGCGGGCGAGGCGCAATTGACGGCCTCGAATCCATCTTTCGGCCAGGGAGTTCGCGGCTATGCCCACTACTTTGGGACAGCCTACAGCGACTTTGTGATCGGCGATTACATGACCGAAGCTATCTTTCCTACCATCCTGCGTCAGGACCCGCGCTATTTTCGGCGCGGCACGGGAAGCGGATGGTCAAGACTTGGATACGCCTCTGGACAGATTTTTTGGACCCATAATGACTCGGGGCGAGGGCAGTTCAATTTCTCGGAGCTTGCGGGCAATTCGACCGCTGTGGCGGTTTCGATGGCCTACTACCCCGAAAGCCGGGACGTTACCAACGGCGTGTCTAAACTTGGCAGTCAGCTTGGTGTCGACATGCTGTCTAACATCCTCAAGGAATTCTGGCCGGATCTCGAACGGAAATTTTCGTGGAAACACAAATCGTCCCGAGACTAGAACGATGCTAGATATTTTTCTACCAGCTGATCAGCGTTCTTTATGAGTGGTATAAATCTTGGGGACTCTCCGAAGATCACGCGGGAGTCGCACGTTCTCCAACCGGTCCGGTCGCGCATGCATCGAAAACACTTATAGGCAATGAGCTTTCATACTCTCAACATCGGCATCATCGGTGGTGGCATCGGTGGCGTCGCCACGGCCGTAGCGCTTCACCGCGCAGGCATTGACGCAACGGTCTACGAAAGGACTCCCCAGCTACGTGAAGTCGGCGCGGGCATGATGCTCTGGCCGAATGCCACCCGCGTATTGAAGGATTTGGGTCTGCTCGAAAGGGTAGCGGCACGCAGCGGCCCGAACCAGCATTTCCTGGTTCGCACCAGCACAGGCACGATCTTGATGAACATTGCACTGGGCCAATTTGAAGTGCCGGCGCTCTGCACCCGGCGCTCGGACCTGCTGGACGCGTTGCTCTCCGCGCTGCCGCCCGGGCGTGTCCTGCTGGGCCACGATTTCGAACGCTTCGAGCATCGCGAACACGCAGTCGGAGTTCATTTCGGCGGAGGTGTCTCCATGGAACACGACTTGGTGATCGGCGCCGACGGCATCCGCTCGCGCGTCCGCTCGCAGTTATTGGGGGTCTGCGAACCCATCTACCGCGGTTACACCGTCTGGCGCGGACTGGCGCGTCTTACGGGCGCTGTTCCGTCCGCCTCGAACAGCGAAACTTGGGGACGAGGAAAACGCTTCGGAATCCTCAACACCGGCGGCGATCGCTTCACCTGGTACGCCACCGCGAACACCGATTCGGAGCACGTCGATTCACCCGAAGGCCGGCAAAGCGAGCTCCTGCAGATGTTCGCGGGCTGGCACGAGCCGGTGGAGCGTCTGATTGCGTCTACGGACGAGGGCAACATCCTAAAGAATGGCGCATACGATCTCGCGCCCCTCAAGCGTTGGGGACACGGAAGAGTGACGTTGCTCGGCGATGCGGCCCACCCTTGCACACCGAATCTCGGGCAAGGCGGGTGCATGGCGCTCGAGGACGCGTTGGTCCTGGCAAAATGCCTTTCGTGCGAACGCTCTATCGAATCCGCCCTGCACCGCTATGAGTCCCTGCGGCGATCCCGGACTCGGCACATTCAGCAGAGGTCGCTCCTAATGGGCCATATCGGCCAATGGCAGAACCGCGCTGTAGTGGCCGGGCGAGGCGTGGTGACAAGCCTCCTCCCGGCCTCGCTTTTTGAACATAATCTGAGGAGAGTTTACGCTTATGAGACGTAGCACGGTGACGCTCAGCGTGGCGTTTCTTGCCGCCGTAGCAATTGCGGCCGGCGACGACAGGGCGATTGACGTTCAGCGCAGCACTATCACCATTCACGTCGGCAAGGCCGGGCTGTTGTCGGCGGCCGGCCACGAGCACTGGATCAACGCGCCCATCTCCTCGGGGACCATCCGGGAAAGTCCTTCCCCGTACGTTGAATTCACGATCGAAACCGCGAAAATGACCGTCAAGCCGGACCCCAAGGTTGACGCGAAGACCGAGGCCACGATCCAAAAGGACATGGAGGAGATGACGCTCGAGACCAAGAAATTTCCCAAAATTACGTTCCGATCCTCCCGCGCGGAAAAACTCCCCGACGGGCAATGGAAGGTGGAAGGCGACTTATCGCTTCACGGCGTCACCAAACCGGTCAGCGTCACGGTGAAGCGAACCGGCGATTCTTACACCGCGCGCATCGTCCTCAAGCAGACCGATTTCGGAATCAAGCCCATCGTTGTGGGCGGCGGAATGATCAAGGTCAAAAATGAGCTGGAGATCGATTTTCAAATCTTTCTCCGCCAGGGGTGAGGTTAATGCGCGTCGCCGTCCTTGCGCTTCTAGTCTCCTCCATGTACGCCGCTGGACCCGATGCGCCGTCCGGGGAGCTCTACCGCGGTTGGCTCAACATGTACGATCTCAGATTCGACGCGGCGCACCAGACCTTCGGACATTGGAAGCAGAGTCACTCGGCCGATGCACTCGGCCCGGCATCGGATGCGGCAGCGTATCTCTTTTCCGAGTTGTCTCGATTGGGAGCGCTCGAATCCGAGCTATTCGTTGATGACACGCGCTATGAAAATCGCGCGAGGCTTCGCCCTGACCCGCTAATGAAAACGCTCTTCAATCGTGAGATCGAACGCACCGATGAGCTCGCCGATGCGTCACTCCAATACGCCCCGACCGACGCCAACGCCCTGTTTGCGAAATCGCTGACCTTCGGATTGCGGGCGGATTTCGCCGCTCTGATCGAAAAGCAGGACCTCACCGCCCTCAGGTACACCAAGCTAGGCCGCCCGTACGCCGATCGGCTGATTGCGGCCGATCCAAGGGCCTACGACGCGTATCTCGGCGGTGGCGTAGAGAATTATTTATTGAGCCTCCAGCCGGCGCCGCTGCGCGTCCTGCTCCGGCTCACCGGATCGCGAGTGGATCGCGAGAAGGGCATCGAACAGCTGCGCATGACCGCCCAGCACGGCCGCTATCTTGAGCCATTCGCAAAGCTGCTTCTCGCGGTCGCCGCCTTGCGCGACAACAATGGAGCCGGCGCCCGGGAGTTGTTATTCGAGCTGCATACTCGATTCCCCGACAATCAACTTTACGTTCGAGAGCTAAACCGCCTCAGGCCGCCGGTAAAATGATCGCTACGCCGCAGTTTCCCGTCGAGATCGATCAGATTCGCAAGCACTACGATCGTCTTTCGTATTTGTATCGTCTCTTCTGGGGCGAACATCTTCATCATGGTTATTGGGAGAACAACGAATCGGCGGCGCGTGCCCAGATTCAACTGATGGAGCGTCTGGCTGCACGGGCGGGCATCCCCAGAGGCGCGCGCGTGCTCGACATCGGGTGCGGCATGGGTGGGTCGGTGCTGTGGCTTGCCGATCAGTTCCACTGCGAGGTGACGGGCATCACCATCAGTCCGGTACAGGCGCGAATGGCGGCTGTTAAGGCCAGAGCCCGAGACTTGACCGGCCGCGTGCAATTTCAGGTGCAGGACGCCAATCAATGGCAACCTGAACAGGCCAGCGTAGACGTGATCTGGATCATGGAAAGCAGCGAGCACTTTCGCGACAAGCCCGGCTTCTTCGAACGCTGCGCGCGCGCCTTGAAGCCTGGGGGCGTCTTAGCGGTCTGCGCGTGGCTCCGCCGCGATGGGCCTTTACGGGAGAACGAACAGAGCTTGGTCAACACCATCGCGGAAGCGATGCTCAGCGCGAGTCTGGGTTCGCTTAGCGACTATCGGCGTTGGATGTCCGACGCCGGCCTGACGGTCACGGCGGCCGACGACATCACGCGTAATGTCGAGCCGACCTGGTCTCGCTGTGCGCGGATTGGCGACAATCCCGCAATACGGTTTTTTCTTCCTTTCACTGGCCGGCCCACCCAACGCTTCGTGCGATCTTTCCCTTTGATGAAACAGGCTTATGCTCAAGGGGCGATGGCCTTCGGTCTGTTCGTTGCGAGAAAATCCGCCTGATCCTGGGATACCGGTTCAATTCTTGGATCGAGAGTTCAGATCGCGTAGTAAGGCGGACCTCCGTGGACTCAACCAAAACCGGCCGTGGGCGGACACCTATCGAAAGCGACCCGGCGGACAGGCGTGGAAGAGGGAGCGAGGCGCGGGCCGGAGCGGTCAGCGCACGGTCCGACGGTAGAATAGCCGGAGAGGCTAACGTGATCGGAATCATTTTTGAAGTGTGGCCCGCTCCGGGAAAGAAGCAGGAATATCTCGACATCGCCGCGAGACTGCGGCCGCTTCTGGATCAAATTGACGGGTTCATATCCATCGAGCGATTCGAAAGTCTGTACGAGCCGGGAAAGATCTTGTCACTCTCCTTCTTTCGAGATCAAGCGGCAGTGGAACAGTGGCGAAAACTGGAGGCGCACCGGGTCGCCCAAGCGGTGGGACGAGCCGGGGTGTTTCGTGACTACCGGCTGCGCGTCGTCGGCGTAATTCGGGACTATGGCATGTCTGACCGTGAGCAGGCGCCGGGCGATAGCCTCGCCTACCACCATAATTCCGCGGAAACGAAATAGCGCCCTCCAGCAACAGGCTTGACTAAACCGAGTGCAGAAACTTTAAGAGGTTCTCGAAATAGAAGGCTTGGTCGTCCCACATACAAAGGTGACTGCCTTGCCGGCAAATGAATGAGCTGGCGTTGGGCATCAGGGTTGCCATTTTCTGCATGTCCGCAGGGTCCATCTCGTCATATTTCGCGCCAATCGTCAGCGCGCGGGTCTTGATCTCATGCAGGCGGTCCCAGCGCTCCCAGTCCTTCAAGTTGCCGGTTACCAGGAATTCGCTCTTACCCTGCATCTGGACGTAGATTTTCTGGTTGGAGTGACGGAACGCGCGCGTTACCGGTTCGGGCCACGGCTTGGTGCGGCAGATCATCTGTGGGTACAGCTGGTCCATCATGATTTTTGTGTACTCCGGGTTGTCGTAATCGCTTTTGGCTTCGAGCGCGCGCAATCGAGCCAGCGAGGCTGCCGGGAGCATTTGCACCTTCAAGGCCGCGGTTCTCTTGAGATAAGCCTGGGTGCCGGCGCACATGTCCGAAATCACCAGTCCGCGCAGGTGGCTTTGATACTTCAGCGCGTAGTCCATTGCGAGAATGCCTCCCCAGGAGTGGCCGTAGAGCACGAATTGCTCGAGACCCAGCCCGCGCCGCACTTCCTCCACTTCCTCGACATAGCGTGGAAGAGTCCACAGGGCGGGATCGTCGGGCTGATCGGAATTGTTGCAGCCGAGCTGATCGTAGTAGTACATTTCAATCCCGGCCTGAGGCAGGAAGGACTCCATTGCCTCCAGGTATTCATGGCTGAATCCGGGCCCCCCGTGCAGCAACAGAACCTTGATAGAGCCGCTTCCTAATTTCTTGGTCCACACCTTGTATTTGCCATTGACGACGGGGAGCATGCGAATGCCGGCGGTGCGAATGCCCGGCGGATTGAGATCGTCCCGCTGCGTTCGCGGAGTGGTGTCGCCTAACGCAAGCCGCGCATTACTCACGCCGGCGGCGATCAGGGATGCGGTGCTGGTTCCCAGGAAACTTCGGCGATTCATGTATTCTCCTTGAACAAGATTAAGTGCGCCCAATAGCGGCCATTCGAGAATTATCCCGCCTTCGCTACCGCTGGCGACTGCTGGAAATCATATCCGGGCGAGCGTAGGCCGGCGGCGAACTGGGCGGCCCGGACGACGTTCTCCATCAAAGCAGCCACGGTCACTGGACCCACTCCCTTGGGTACCGGAGTGATCAACGAGGCAATGTCCTTCACGTGTTCGAAGTCAACATCGCCATGCAGCTTACCGTCCGCGCCCACACGTGTGGCGACGTCGATGACCGCCGCTCCCGGCTTGACCAGGTCGGCTGTAATCCGGTAACGCTCACTGCCGACTGAGCTGATGATGATGTCCGCCGACCGCAGGAAGACGTCGTGGTCCGCGCGGCGCGTGTAACGATGGCACCATACTGCGGTAGCGTTGCACATGCGCCCGCCCAGCATGTGATGAATGGGTTTAGCGGTAATGTCATTGCGGCCGAGAATCACCGCTACTTTGCCTTCGGTTTGGATTCCATAGAAGGCCATCATGCGGCGGACAGCCAGTGCCGTGGCCGGCAGATGAAGCATTCTTTCACTCTGTGCGCGATACAGTTCAGGAACGGTGGCGCGGGAGATCCCATCCACGTCTTTTGGGCCAGGAATGGCGTCGAATACGTCAAACTTGTTGAGGCCGGCGGGCGGCTCTTCAATATGACGGGGCAACGGCAGTTGCACCAGAATGGCGTGGACGGCGGGGTCGTCGCCGAGACGGCGCACATAGTCGCGCAGCTCCAGAGCGCTGATGTCGTCATCCAGGTTATGCAGCTCGGCATACATGCCCATCTGCCGGCAAGATTCCATTTTCTTTCCGACATAACGCAGCGAGGCCGCGTTCTTGCCCACCAGCACCACATCCAGGCGCGGGATGAGGTTGTGGTTTTTTAGCAGTTCATCTATCTCGGTCCGGACGCATTGCTCAATCTGGTTGGCAACCGGCCGGCCGTACATTATTTGTGCCATCTGCATCGATTATAAGGCGAGCGCTGAAAGCGCCCAGCGTGCCAGGACGGGTGGCACGGCGCCTTCGGCGGTTCGCCCCGGCGCCACAGCCCTGAGGAAATCGCATATTTGGGGTTTCCACCCAGCACGGTAAGATGCCCTTGTGAAGCCTATTCCCAGCCGGATCAAATTCGGGTTGGTTGCGGGGGGATATGCCGCTGTCTTATTGGTTGCTGCGGCTTTACTGTTTATCCGCCACCTGGTGGAACTCCAGGACCCCGCGGCCGCATCCGGCGGTATGTTTGCTTTTGGCGAGATACTGCTCCATCTCTTCATCGGCTGTCTATTCCTGATCCCAACCGTCTTCCTAATCTGGATCATTGCAAAGGCGGAGGCCCCATATACCGCATACTCCCGATTTTTATTCGGTCTCAGCCTGAGTGCGCCACTTTGCATGGGTGTGGTCTTATTCGGCGGCGATCACGTGGCGCCGAGCTTAAGCTGGCTCTGTTTTTACCGAGTCGAGGAGTCGCCAATTGTTCTCGTGGGATTTGGCATCAGCCGGTTCGCGGCCCGATTTGATCGAGCTAAGAGGTTAGTTTCTTATGCGCTCCTGGTGGAAGGGCTGACCCTAGTTCTTCCTGTCGCCGCTTTCAGTGTTACCCTTCTGATCCATCGGTGACCGGCAAGTGGACATAGCCCCGGTTTGCCAGTGACCGGTTGCGAACGCTCGAAAGGGCCACATCCACCGAAACCCATGGCGGCCGGCTAGGGGAATCGATTGATCGCGGACCGGCGGCCTCAACGCCGTGCGATTACACTTGAGGAGATGTCTGCTCTTCCGGAACGGATCGGCCCGTATACCATCACCGGGAAACTGGGAGAAGGAGGAATGGGCGTTGTTTACAGCGCCAACGACACCCGGCTGAACCGGCCGGTTGCGCTCAAAATGATCCTCGATTCGGGCCATGACGACGACAGCCGCAAGCGTTTTCTGCGCGAAGCGCAGGCAGCCGCGCGAGTCACCCACCCCAATATCTGCCGCTTGTATGACATCGGCGAGGTTGACGGCCAGCCGTTCCTGGTGATGGAACTGCTCGAAGGGGAGCCGATGTCGCAGCGCTTGGCGCGTGGGCCGATGCCACTGGCCGAAGCGCTGCCGGTTACGTTGAGCATCCTGTCGGCGCTGGCAGCGCTGCATAAGTCGTCCATCGTGCATCGGGACCTGAAGCCGTCCAACGTTTTTCTGTCGACGCAGGGCGTGAAGCTGCTGGATTTCGGGCTGGCCAAGCCGGTTTCGCCTCTCTCCGGCGACGAGCAGACGCAGACCGGGCTGACCAGGCATGGAATGATCGTCGGGACGCCGCGATACTCGTCGCCGGAACAAGTGACCGGAAGGCCGGTGGACGCACGATCGGATCTGTTCGCGGCTGCTGTAATTCTTTTCGAGGCGTTAGCCGGCAAACCCGCTTTTGCGGGTAACTCAGCGGTGGAAATCTTTCACTCCGTGCTGCATGAGACGCCGCCGGTGCTTAGCGGATCGCAGGCCATTTCGGCCGTCGATCGCATCGTGCGGCGAGCGATGGACAAGAATCCGGCCAACCGCTTCGCTGCGGCAGATGAAATGGCCGCGGAGCTGCGTGCCGTGATGGCGCTGGACGATTCGGGCACGCATGTGGAGACTCGCGCAGTGAAGCGCCTGATCGTGCTTCCATTTCGCGCGCTCCGTTCCGATCCGGAGACTGATTTTCTGGCGTTCAGCCTGCCGGACGCGATCGCTGCGTCGTTGGCCGGCTTGAGCTCGCTGGTGGTGCGGTCCAGCCTGGCGGCGGCTCCCTTCGCTGCAGCGGCCCTGGATTTGAGAGCCATCGCCAAAGAGGTTGACGTGGATACGGTGCTCACCGGGACGCTTCTCCGCGCCGGTACGCAGTTGCGTCTCACCACTCAATTGGTGGAGGCGCCCAGTGGCACGCTGATCTGGTCGAAAGCGTCGCAGGTGGAGTTGCGCGATATTTTTCAATTGCAGGACGCGCTGGTGAGCGGCGTGGTCGAATCGCTCGCGCTGCCGTTGACAGCGGGCGAGCGCCAGCAGCTCGCACATGATGCGCCGGCCAGTACCACGGCCTACGATCTGTACCTGCGCGCCAATGAAGCAGGCAAAGAATTCAGTGGGCTTTCAGAGGCCATCGGGTTGTATGAGCAGTGTGTCGCGCTGGATCCCGGATACGCACCCGCCTGGGCTCGTTTGGGGCGGGCGCGCTGGCTGATAGGCAAATTTTCGGAAGGAGCGGTGGAGAAATTGGCGGAAGGGCGCAGCGCCATCGAGCGGGCGCTGGAGCTCAATCCCGATCTTCCGCTGGCGCACAATCTGTATACCAACATCCAGGTGGACGAGGGCCACGCTATGGATGCCCTGAGGCGCTTGCTCCAGCGGCTGCGCACTTCGAAAACCGATCCGGAGTTGTTTGCGGGCCTCGCCCACGCCAGCCGCTACTGCGGTCTGCTCCAGGCGTCGCTCGAAGCGCATCGCCAGGCGCGGCGGCTCGATCCGAACATTCGCACCGGCGTGACCCATACTTGCTTCGCGATGGGCGACTACCAGGGCGCTTTGGAGGCGGCCGGCGGGGACTTCGGTTATTTCGGGCCACTGCGCCTTGCAATGCTCGGGCGAGTGGAGGAAGCCATCGCGCTCTTGAAGGAGAAAGAGCCGGTCGTATCGGAGCGCCTCGGCCAGATGTTTATGATTTCTCTGCGCACGCTGCTGGAAGGGAATCGGGAAGCGAGCCTTGAGGTGAGTGACGAGCTGATCAGCAGGGGCTTCCAGGACCCGGAAGGGAGATATTACATGGCTCGCCAACTCGCCTATCTCAGCGACATCGGCCGCGCGACCCATGTTTTGAAGAGCACCGTCGATGGAGGGTACTTCTGTTACCCGCAGATGGCTTCCGATCCGTGGCTCGATCCGGTTCGCGGCGATGCCGAGTTCAAACGGATCCTGCACAGAGCCCAGGCGCTGCATCAGGAGGCCATCGAGGTGTTCCGGGCCGAGGGTGGTCCTCCGCTGCTTGGTCAGGCGTAGACCGCGCAAACCGGGCTCGGAGTGGCGCGGAAAGCGAGGGTGTATTCTTCAGACTATGGGAGGTTCTATGCGTTGGAGAAACTGCATGGCTGCCGCCATTCTTGTGACCATGCCCGCGGCGGCGCAAGAGACCGCCGCACGGGCGAGCAATATGAGCCTGGTCGGCTACAACGACCTCCAGGGCCGCAGCGCGTATCAGCCCGTCATCCAGAAGCAAAGTGAGCGCTGGATCGCTTACATCGGACACCACGGCGGCCAGCAGCTCAACACGCTCACCGGAAAAGTCGAGCCCAACGGAACTTCTATCGTCGACGTCACCGACCCCAGACGTCCCAGCTACCTGGCTCACATTCCGGGCGAGCCCGCGGGTCCGGCCGGCGAGAGCGGTGGGGCGTCCATGGTGCGTGTGTGCAGCGGGAACGACCTGCCGCACGCGGAAAAAAACAAATTCTATCTGCTGCGCAGTTTCGGCGAAAGCGCGCATGAAATATGGGACGTCACCGATCCGGCCCGCCCCAGCCGCCTGACCGTGATTGTCTCAGGACTGCGCGACACACACAAGAATTGGTGGGAATGCGACACCGGCATCGCGTATCTGGTCTCCGGCGTGCTTGGATGGCGCGTGTCGCGCATGGCCCAAATCTACGATTTGAGCGATCCGGCCAAGCCCGTGTTCGTCCGCAATTTCGGCCTGCCGGGGCAGCAGCCGGGCGCCAGAGGCCCTTCGCCCGGCGGCCTGCACGGCGCGTTCTCCACCGGTCCCAAAGGCAACCGCGTGTACTTCGCGTTCGACAATTCACGGGACGGCGTCCTCGAAATTGTGGATCGTGAAAAACTGTTGAACGGACCCCGTGAGCCTACCGACGAGAGTCTGCGCGCTCCGGTGATCGCGCGGGTGGACTTGCCGGCCGACATGGGCGCTCACAACGTGCTTCCCATGCTCCACATGACGCTGTCGGAATTCGCCAAGCAGCGCAACGGCAAGGTCAAGGATTTTCTCTTGCTCATCGGCGAGACCGTCGCCAATGAATGTCAGGAGAACCGCCAGATGGCGCGGATCTTCGACATCAGCATGGAAACCAAACCGGTGGGCGTATCCACCTGGACGGTCCCTGAAGACAACGGTAACTTCTGCACCGCCGGCGGACGCTTCGGCACCCATTCGTCGAACGAGAACATGACCCCGATCTACTACGACCGCGTGGTGTTCATCGCGCACTTCAACGCGGGCGTGCGCGCTGTGGACATCCGCGACCCCTACCGCCCCAGAGAAATCGGCTACTACATCCCGGCCGTTACCGACAAGACCGACCAGCGCTGCGTCGGCCAGGGAGCCGAACAGCATTGCAAGGTGGCCATCCAGACCAACAATGTGGAGGTGGACGACCGTGGCTATATCTACGCCGTCGATCGCGCCAACACCGGGATGCACATCCTGGAACTCACCGGCACGGCGCGTCAGGCGGCCGACTTCTCTCAGGCGCCAGCTTCAGCCGCCGGCCGATAACGCCATATTTATCGGAATCCGTCGTACCGCCCAGATAAAATCAATCAGCTCACTTGAAAGTGGTGGGCACATCAAAGGACACGACGCCGGTTGCCAAGCCCAGATCGACACCCGAGGCTGAAACTGTTTGCGGAGCAGTAGCGTTCATGACGATCAGCTTGCCGGCTCCCGGCGGCAGCGCCAACAAGGTCGCAGATGGAATCGTGAGTTGCCCAGCGCTGGAGGGGGCGTGGCAGTAGAAATTGACGCTCCCATTTGTGCTCGCGCCCGCGCCATTCACCATTACATCGCCGCCTGCAAAGCCGCCAATCCAGCTGATGGTCGCACCCTGTGATCGATTGATCGACGCCAAAGCGCTCTGGTTGGTCAAGGAAAGCGGCGTTTGCACGTTGATTGCGACCTTGAAGCTTCCCACGTCCTTTCCACCGGAACCAGTGAAAGTGTAGGTGCCGGGGCTGCTGGTCACCGAGCCCACCGGCAAATGCGCAACGTAAGAGATCCCTGTTGCTTCCAAACTCAGCGCGCCATCGGGTCCGGTCAACTGGACCGTCCCCGCGTCTAAAGGCGACTGGAATGGGAATCCTGTTCCGGGCGGAAAGACGCTGCAACTTCCCTCGGAAGCATAGTAGCTCCCGGCCCCGAATTCCGCGCTTGTAACGGAAGCTGCGAGGACAAAGGCTTGATCGGACACCGTTCCACCCGAGTTGGTGTACTGAGAAACAGTTACGGCAACGGACTGGACTGGAGTGGCGCCCTTGGCAGCCAGCGATTGAAGCTGAGTGCCGCTCAAGCCCAGTGCTGGATCGGCGCACGCCCCACCTTTCGGGCTCACCGGAACCGTCACCGTGTTGCTCACGACGGAACCAGTTTCCACCACCACGGACACGTAGCAGCCGGGCGAAACATTGGCGGGAATCACTACGTCAATCTGATCCAGGCCGGGATACTGGGACCGGCCGCGATAAAGAATATTCGCGGAGATTCCGCCGACGTAGACCTGCATCGGGATATTGGTGAGATTGTTCTGATTTTGCGGGTCGGTGGTATCGTTGTTGGACGTATCGGCCCCGACACCCGAGCCCCACAGCGTCACGGCCTGTCCCGGCATGGCTGAGTTCGTGAGTCCCAGAAGATTGAAGCTCGAATCGGTGAGGACACCCGCGCCGGATCCGGCGCCGTACAGCGTATCGAGCCCCACCGCGCTCGCCACCACCTGAATCGGAGCCTGCGTGCTCTGCCCATTGTTCGTCAGAGTGATGGTTCCAGTTCCCACGGGGGTGGTGGACGGGAGCACCGCGGCGACGGCATTCGACGATGCGTAGTATAACGCCGGCGTTGTCGTGACGCCGTTGACGGTCACCGAAAGGCTGGTCTGGTTCAGCGTGGTGGGCAGGCCAGGGGCGGCGCTGGACTGCAACACTGGCGTCGGATTGCCATTCAAGTTCATGCCTTGGATCGCGAACAGGCTGCCAGGCGCGATTCCGTAATTCGGCACTCCGGGAAGAAGATAACTATAGTTGTTCTGCACCTGATAAATGAATGGCGGGGGTCCGAAGGCGGACGGGTGAGTCGCGATGCTCCGAACGGCCGCGATAAACGTCGTGTACTGAAGAGAAATAGACGTGCCGCTTACCGAAGTGACGGTTACTTTGGCATACTGCCCGCCGTTGGTGTGCACTCCGAAAATATCCCCTACGATCAGCGCGCTCGAGGGAATGGGAGCCGCGCCATAAGGGGCGCGCGCCGCGGAGCGGGCGGTGATGGATTTGAAGACGCGCGAACCGAATCGTCCCAGGTTATAAAGCCCGGCCTGCCCCTGCGGCGCGAGCGCCGTCCCATTCCAAAAGACGTCGCCGCCGGCGTTGGAAATCGCGCCGTTGTCCAGGTTCAAGTAACTACTCGCCGTGAGCGCTGCATTGCCGGACTGATCGGCTAGCGCAGCAGTAGAAAGAGCAGTCGCCAGAACGGCGGCCGCCAGGCAATGGTTTCGATAGTACGACCACAGCATTGGTCCTCCGATTCGCGTCAACGGGTATAAACCTATTTGGCGGTCGCAACGGTTATGGCTCGCCCCGCAATGTACCCCGGATTTTGGCGCGCCATTCAAAGGGGCGAGCCAACCTAACTAAGAACCTGCCAGCCTACCCCACGAATACCCACCATCCGCCGGCGGCATTGGATTGACTAAGCTTAGTCTAGCCGATCAGAAAGGATTTTAGCTTCTGACTGACGGCGTATCCGTCGCCGAGACGGCGCACGTAGTCGGCAGCGCCAGAGCGCTGATGTCGTTATCCAGGTTATGCAACCTAGGCATGCATGCCCATCTGCCCGCAAGATTCCATTTTCTTTCCGACATAGCGCAGCGAGGCCGCGTTCTTGCCCACCAGCACCACATCCAGGCGCGGGATGATGTTGCGGTTTTTTAGCAGATCCTCTATCTCCGCCCGGACGCATTGCTCAATCTGG
Source organism: Terriglobia bacterium (assembly GCA_963768095.1). Lineage (GTDB taxonomy): Bacteria > Acidobacteriota > Terriglobia > Bryobacterales > Bryobacteraceae > Palsa-89. Next base: position 224,586 of record CAVYGT010000005.1, read on the forward strand.
CTGGCAACCGGCCGGCCGTACATTATTTGTGCCATCTGCATCGATTATAAGGCGAGAGCGGAAAGCGCCCAGCGTGCGAGCGCTGAGAACAGGTGGCACGGTGCGTTCGGCGGGGTTTGGCGCTGAGTCAAAACGCCGCAGAAAAGTAGGGGAAGGGTGGCCGACGATCCAGGAGCTACCCCGGCATCCACTTCAACAGCATGGAGTTACTGAGAAACGAAGAAACGGCGGGCCCCCATCACTTGCCTGGCACGAGGCGCTTCAGTTCCTCGAACCAGTTCTGCACGAGCACGATCTCGCGCGTGCCGGTCGGGTCCGGGCCCCGGACCATCACGAAGCGTCCGTCCGGGAGGATGTCGTACCAGGGACCAGCGTCAACGACCAAGCTGCCCGCTTGTTGCTCGATTACGCCTGTGGGCCCCGTCACGCGCAGGTCGAAGAGGGGCAGAGGCTTCGCGAGACGCAGCGACGCGCCGTCCGGCGTCACCGCGACGGCCATCATCTTCGGAACACCGTCCACCAGTCCCTGAAAATACAGTTCCTTCCCGTCGCGCCGCCACACCGGACCATCGCCGCCACCGGTCGAGACCGCGAGCCGCTCGCCCTGGGGATAGCCGTGAAGATACACCTCGGCTCGTCCGGATTCGTCGGAGACATACGCCAGCCAGCGACCGTCGGGCGAGAACTTCGGACTGTACTCGGACGCCGCGCTATTGAGAAACGGCTGGCTAGTGGGTTTTTCGCCCATCGTTAGGACCCAGATGTCGTGCTGGCTGCCCGTCTGCACCGTATAGGCCATTTGTTTGCCGTCCGGCGCCCATGAGAAATTGCGAAGGCTGGTTACGCCCGTTGGGAGCGGCACGAGCAACCGCTCGCCGCCGTCCAGGTTCTTGAGGAAGATCCCGCTCGCATCCTTCCTTTGAGAAAAGATCGCCAGTGAGCGACTGTCGGAGTGCCACGCGATGCCAGAGTCTCGGCTATCCCGCGTCAGCGTCGTGGTGCTCCCGCGCTGCAAGTCGTAAACGTGGACCTCGCTATCCTGACCACGGCCCACCATGAACGCGATGGAGCGGCCATCGGGAGACACTCGGGGCCGATCGAAGTTGTTGGGCGGCAACCCGAGCGGCTGGAACGCCCCGTCACGGCTGACCAAACCCAGCGCGCCCGCAGTGTCGGCGGCAGGCAGGTAGGCGAGTGTGCCGCTTCGAGACACTGCCAACTCCGCTGCCGGAAAGGGTGAGACCAGGCTATCGTTACGAACCTTGTCGGGGAGCGGAACCGCGGGGCCGGTGACGGACAGTCGCGTGGGGTCGAACGGCGCGATTAGGATCGTCTCGTCGCGTTGGAAGAGGAGATGCCCGCTGCTCAACACAATCGGCATACGCGCGTTTTCGACCACTACACGGCGCTTCCCCGAGTCGGGCACCACGCCCTCAATGCGGTAGGAGTAGCCACTCGTGCGAACGGTGAAGAGCACCGCACGGCTCGACGGAACCAGTGCCGGGAAGAAATGAAAGATTTCATGTTCCGTATCGATCGTCGTAAGATCGGTCGGCTCGCCGCCCTCGGCCGACACCCGGCGAAGGCCAGTCGCGAGCGTGCCGAAGACGATGGTGGCGTCCTCCGTCCAGACACCAAAAGCCCATGCGCTGCCGTTGATCTTCTGCGCCAGAGTCACGGGGTTACCGCCAGCCAGCGAGATCTTCTTGAGTTCGCCGGTTGCCGTGAAAAAGGCGACCCAATGCCCATCGGGCGAGAAGAAGGGCTGGCGGGCACCCGTAGTCCCTGGAAGATCGCGCACTTCCAGGCTGGCAAGGGGCCGCAATTGCAGTTGCCCCCGCCCGCCAGGCCGGTCGGCAGGGGCGTCCAGATTCGTACCCACATATACAAGCTGCGTCCCATCGGGAGAGATCGCGAGGGATCGTGTAGGATATTCCAGAGTGCTTACCGGCCGGTTTGCCAGCACCGTTATATTCACGCGCGTGGTGGCCGCAGCGGCGGCGGGCCGCGTCGCGCGGTACCAGCCCGCACCCGCAACGACCGCCAGCACGGCTGCCGCGATCCACGGCAATCTTCCGAACCGCGACTGCGAGGGAGTGGGACTTGCAACGACTTCACTCGATCCGCCTTCAACCCATTCCAACTCATCCTTCAAGTCACTTGCCGTCTGCCATCTCTTGTCGGGATCTTTCGCGAGACACTTCTTCAGCACGCGGTCCAGCGCGGGAGGCGCGACATCCGCTATCGACGGCGCCGGACGCTCCATAATCGCTGCGATGACGCTCGCGGGCGAGGCTCCCTCGAATGCTCGCTTACCCGTCAGCATTTCATACAGGACAATGCCGAACGAAAAAATATCGCTGCGGCCGTCGATCTCCTGGCCGTTGGCTTGCGCCTGCAACTGCTCGGGCGACATGTAGTACAGCGTGCCCACGATCTCGTTCTTGCCTGTGAGCGCCATGGTGAGCGTGGCGTCATCGGGCTTGGGTGCTTGGCCTGAGTTCGCCGATGCCAACTTCGCCAGTCCGAAATCCAGCAGCTTGATCCCGGCTTTGGTAACGAGAATATTCGCGGGTTTCAGGTCGCGATGAGTGATACCTTTCTTGTGCGCGTGGTCGAGCGCAGCGCAAATCTGCGCGCCAAGTTTAAGAGCCTGATCGAGAGGCAGCGGGCCTTTTAGAGGCGCCCCCTCGACGTACTCCATCACCAGGTAGTTCGGACCAACATCGTAAAGCTGGCAAATGTTTGGATGATTGAGCGAAGAGATCGCTTTCGCTTCGCGCTCAAACCGCTCGCTGAATTGTTCCGCAGAGAACTTCATCGCGACGATACGGTCGAGGCGCGTGTCGCGGGCTTTCCACACCTCGCTCATACCGCCGCGGCCGATGGCCGAGATGAGCGTATACGGTCCGAATTGGTCGCCGGGTTGGAGCGCCATCTGCAGGATTCAGTTCAGTTTAGCTGATCAGAAAGGAAGTAGATCCTGTATCACGGCCTAACCGTCCATTAGTTTTTCATCGGGGTAGATCAAAAAAAGTTATGGAAGGGTGGCCGACATAACCGGCCAATCTGTGCCCGATTTTAGGCTGTGGTGAGTTTGCGAGCTTGGGCGAGGATTTTGGAGAGGCGGTTGGAGAGGCGGACAAGCGAAGTGCGTGAAGGGCCTGCGGGCAAAGCACGACGGAACATTTCGAGGACATGTTGAGCGGCGAGCAAGGCGTCGATGACGCCGTCCAGGCCGGCTGGCAGAGAAGCGCTCGATATTTTCGGCTGGGGAACCAGGTGTCGAGGCTTGGCTTGCGCCAGGTCGAACTCGCGGCGGAGATCGGTGAGGGCCACCTCGACATAGCGCATGGTCATGTCGGGAGAAGTGTGGCCGAGTAAAGTCATCAAGGCTGGGAAGCTGACACCGGAACGGATCATCTGAGTGGCATAGGTGTGTCGAAGCTGGTGCGGGACGAGGCGGGTGGAGAGGCCGAGCGCATGACACACCTGGTGTAGATAGTCACGGAGTTGGCGCACCAGAGCTTGCTTGCTGCCAGGACGAGCCAACAGGAAGCCATCGGGGGGCAGCGGGTCGAGGGAGCGAAAGAAGCGCAGGCGCTGGACGATTTCACAAACGAAACGATCCACCGGGACCAAGCGTTCTTTCTGCAGTTTGCCGAGCGGGACATGCACGGCCCATTGATCCGGGCCGAGTGGAGCGGAGGCAATCGTAGGACAGATCGACGCACTCGCCGATGCGCATGCCGGTGTGACGGATCAGGAGAAGCGCATTCCCGCCGAGATCATTGCGGCGGAGCAACTCCTGATCGAGAAGCTGATCCTGTTGCGCTGTCAGCGATCGCGGCAGTCTTTTGGGGAGCCGCGGAAAGTCCTGGCGGCGGATCAGCTGGGCGAGTTCAGGAAGCGGGTGTGTCCAAGCCAGTTCCTGGAAGATGGAGCGCAGATCAATGAGCCGGTTGCTGTAGGATGCGGTGACCAGAGGCGGCGTTTGCGAGCGCAGGCAAGACATCCAGCCGAGCAGGTGGGGATCGCGGCGCAGTTGATCGAGAGAGACTACCAGAGGATGAGCGGTACCGAGGTAAGTCAAGAACTTGCGGACGGTGCCGCGGTAGTGGCGAATCGTTTCCGGATTCAGCGCGGCGCTGAGGGAGTCGACGGCGTGGTCGAAGACGGGAGCCAGCGGATGAGACAGCGGAGGGTGTCGGGCGCTCACGAGGCAGTCCTTGGAAGCGGGCGAATGTGCTGGGCCACGGCGCGAGCATACTGCAGGTAGACGTCTTGGGGAGTGACCTGCACATACCGCAGTGTGGTCTGGATATCGGCATGACCCATCAACTGCATGAGCGCAGGCAGGCTGACGCCGGCGCGCACCATGTCGGAGGCAAAGGTGTGTCGAAACCGATGGGGATTGGCGAGCGGAACGCCGGTGGTGTGACGATGATGGCGGAACAAGGAACGCAATCCGGCAGCGGTCATGCGGGCTCCGCGCGAACGTCCTTTCAGCGAGACGAACAGCGCGGCGGAACAGGGATCGGGCCGCTCCAGCCGCAGATAGTGATCCAGCAGTTGAACGGACTCCGGGGCCAGCGGAAGGAAACGAAGTTTGTTGCCCTTGCCGCGCACGCGGAGCTGGGCTTCGGAACGTAACACGTCCTCCGGATTCAAAGCCAAGACTTCGGCGGACCGCAGTCCTTGGAGGAGCATTAAGCCGACGATGGCCAAGTCGCGCGCCGTGTCGAAGCTGGACCAAAAGCGCGCCACCTCATCGACCGACAGCGGAACGATCTGGTGCCTGGGCTACCTTGACGCGTATTCGGCTGAGGGCCATCCTCGGCCGGCCCAGGCCCATCGGCCTGCGCTGTAAAAAGGCTTGATGAAAGCCGCGAGCGATCTGGCAGGGAGCGTCGGGGAACTCGTTGCGCAGGGCGCGATCGGCGATGGCGACCCGTGTCATTGATGGTGGAACCGGAAGGCCGTGGTTGGAGGCTGGATTGGAAGCACAGATACTCCCGCAGGGTCGCTTCGGTAAGGTCCGTTTCCCGCACCTCGCCGGTGTGATGAACACTCTCCCACCAGCGCACAAAGTGCAGCAGATTGTAAGCGTAGATGCGCAAGGTCTTGTCGGCCAGGCGGCGCACGTACTCGCGGTCCAGATAACGATTGATCCAGCCGATCTCGCGGCCGGTGGTCTGTTCGACGACCCGCGCCGGACTGTGCGCGCTGGGGGCGGTGTGCTGGTAGATCACGCGGAACTTCATGGCTGAGCAGCCTCCAGAAGAGCTTGGAACTGGCGCGCGTCACCACCCTGGACAAAGAAGGAGTTGGGATCGTGGCCTGCGGGCAGCACGATGCGGCGAGCTGAGGATGCCGTGTGCCTGGAGACGATGGGCTAACTGCTGTGACGCCTGTTGGCCGCTGCCGTTGGAATCGGCATCGAAGGCTGAGATAGACGGTGCGCGGGCCGTCGCACAGTTGTTGAAACTGACGGGCGTTGAGATGGGTTCCCATCGCGCAAGTGACGTTATGAAAACCGGACTGCCACAACACGGCGTAGTCGAATAGACCCTCCACCAGAATCACTTCCGGGTATCGCCGGGCCTGTTCCCACGCATATAGGCCGCCTTTGGGGCTGGGCAGGAAACGATGCGGCGGAGCCGCAGCCGAGATACTGCGGCCATAGAGATTGCCTTCCAGCGGAAAGACGATGCGATGCACGTAGGCGTCATAGCCGACGGGAGTAACCAGACCGGCTTGCTGCAGAGCCGACAGCGGGTAGCCGGACTGCATCAGCCAGGCTCGCAAGCCAGGCGCCGGGTGCGTAGCCGATGCGCATGTGCTCGATCAGTTCCGGCGAGCGGACTCCGCGTTGGTGCAGATAGGCCACCGCCTCAGTGTGGCGGTGTAGCTGCAGGCGATAGAAATCCGTGGCTTGCTGCAACAACGGCGCCAAGCCACGCCATTGGCGCAGCAGCGCCAAGGCTTGCGGGAACTTCACGTCGTGATAGATCTCGGCAAAGCGGATCACATCGCCGCCGCGGCCACAGCCGTAGCAGTAGAACAGACTCTTGCCGGGATCCACCAGGAAGCTGGGTTTGCGATCGGCATGCAGCGGACACAACCCCATCCATCGACCGCCGCTGAGAGGCCGGACCGGCTGCCAATCCTGAGCCTGTAGATAGTCCAGCAGAGGAATCTGCTGTTTCAGTTCGTCGAGAGCTTGGCGATTCACGGACTTCTTGCCTCGAGCGGCAGAATACGGCACAGCGCACTCAGATCCCAGGCAAGGATGGTGGGTGTCCGCAAAAAATGCATGCCGGCGAGCTCCGGCCTTCGCCCAGCACCACACGCTCAGCAGTCGCCGTTGTGCCCATCGGCGCACGGTGGATGGATCGGGCAAGCGGGCCGGATCTTGGCAGTGCGGGGCTGCTTGCTCGGCAGAGTCACCGGCGGCAGATGCGCTCACAGGCCTGCTGTCGGCACCGCAGAGCTGTAGTGCCCGGACGGCGCCAGCCAATCGGGCAAGATCGTGAAGGTCTTGCGGCACGGCTGACAGATTCCGCGCCGCACCCACATGCATGCGTGCCGGTCATCGTGGCCCTGACGAAGTCGCCGTCCGTGGCCGATGATGGTGTCGTCATGGCAAACCGGACAGCGCCGCGGCAGAAGTTCCAGCGGGATTACCCCGGATCGATGTTGTCTTTCGCCTCGGGCAGTGCGATAAAGAGAATCACGGCTGGCGTGAAGGCCCGCCGCTGACCGTTCCCTGCGAAAGTTTCGATCGGCTGGCCGGGCCTTCACCCTCCGGCAAAGTCAGCTTCAAACGAAACGAAAAAAGAATACTGCTTTGCGCTGGTGATGGCGATCCCCTCACTCACCACATAGCCGGTTATTTCCGACCATACGGCCGCTATTCCGCGAACCCATATCAAACGCAAGAGTAAGTTGGGCTCGTCTTGATGCCGCCCGACAGCATCGGGCCGAAGGGATCGCCTTCTCGGAAGGAGCCGTGACGCCGGACGTTACTGCGCACCGCTGGTGGGCCTGGCGGCAAGCAACTGATTGATCTGCCGTACCGCATAATCGACTTTCATGTCGATAAACTTCTTGCCGAGCTGGGCAGTAGAGCGCCGGGCGTCCCCTGTGATTCCATTGTTCATATGGGTCGCATTGGGATCCGGCGCCTGGCTGCCCCCGCCTATCGGATCGCCCAAAGCTGTCGGGAGCAGACTCATTCGGACCCAACCTCTGTCGCCGCCGAGATAAACCATTTCCGAAGTGTCCATAATGCCCGCGTGGCCGGCGGGAGCAGGATAGCCCTTATCGGCGAGCCATTTTATGAAATCGGCCTGGGCGCCGGGGTGCTCCGTCGTCCCAACGTAGACTTGGTCGCAGAACACCACGCGAATACCTTTGCCGGAGTACTTGTCGTCGAGCTTCTTGGCCACTTCCCCCAGTTCTTTCTGCCCGCCGCCGTGATCGCCCATAAGAACGACATTTTTGAACCCGCTGATGATGAGTTGCTCGGCGATCTGTTCGTTAATCGCGGCAAACAACTGAGGGGTGAGTCCGATAGTGCCGGGCAGTTCGGCACTGGCATTATTCGGCGAAAAGGGCAGCACCGGAGCGAGGATCGCATTGCCGAGTTTCAACGCGATACGCCGTCCGGTTTCACGGGCAATGAGAGTATGACCGCCATTCACGTTCTGTGGCCCACGCTGTTCTGTGCCGCCGTTGTAAACCAGGGCCGTCGTCTTGCCGCCTTGAATTGCCCGTTTAACTTCCCGCCAAGTCATCATGTCGAACTCTACGAGGGGCTCCTTGGATTGCGCGTAGAGCGAAGCGCTGAAGATCGCTAGGGCGCCGGCTGCCAGTTTCATGAAACACTCCTTTGCAAAGCGGCTGCCCGGTGTTTGGGAACGCTTTCCGAACATCCAGGGGCAGACAACACGTATATCGGTTAGGATCGCAGATGATAGCTCATTGCGTAAGAGTCGGTCGCGTATCGGTTTGAAAATTTCCTGGTTTGCTCCCTGCGAACGCGACCACTCCGTCGAGTGTCGCCCGCGGCTCGGAGGCTTGCTCAAGCTCTATGGTCAGGCCACACGAATTTTCTTACCGAGCGGAATTTCGCTAAATTAGCCGATCACAAAGCGGTTAGCGCCTGAGTCACGGCCTATCCGGACATTACTCGTCCTCGGACTTACAACCCGGTTCGTTGGCCATTAATGAAGGACAACATCCATGCCGATTCTTGTACTAGCGCGGGTGTCCGCCGGAACCCTGGAGCCATGAAAGCATCTTCAAAAATAGCCGGGCTGTTATGCGCTTCCGTCCTCCTAATCCTGGCGGGCTGCGTCCGCATGGCCCAGTCTTGGTATCTGAGCAGCTATGAACGCGACATCAGCAGGTCCACGCGGGCTATCGAGACCGCTCGCGACAACGCCCACCGCGCGGCGGCCTACACAAGGCGAGGCAGTGCTTATTCGGAGAAAGCCCGCTATAGCCGGGCTTTCAAGCTGATCCCGGCTGATGAATACGAACGCTTGTTCGGCCTGGCCGTCAAGGATCATGACCAGGCTATAGCGCTCAATCCCGCCAGCGCCGAGGCTTATTACAGCCGCGGGCAAACCTATTACGACCGGGCCGACCTGGAGGTGGTGGTGAACGGCATGTTGGTGGGCAGTGCTGCCGACCAGAAGGCCTGGTTCGCCCCGGCAATCGCCGATTTCAGGAAGGCCGTCGACCGAGACAGCCGACTCTATATGGCGTGGGACATGCTCGGCTTGAGTCATGAGACCATCGGCGAACTCGACCAGGCCATCAGCGAGTACTCGCAAGAGATGGCGCTGAATCCGAAATTGGGCAGGTTACGCCTGGCCGACGCCTACTGCGAGCGTGGGGGCTCTAACCAAAAAGAGAAGAAGCAAGATGCCGCCATCGCGGATTACGAAAAATCAATCGAGACCGGCGCCTCCGCTGACGGCTGCTCGTGCGATCCCTACAATCCGCTGTTCGGCCTCTACGCCAGGAACCGGAGCTACGACCAGGCCTGGGCCGTTGTCCACCAGGCGCGGCAGTCCAGGAAATGGATCGAGCCCGAATTGCTGGATAAATTGAAGAAGGATTCCGGACGCAGCAACTAGACAGAGCCCTCGCGCCCCGTGGCCGGCGGCGTCACTCGGCTATCTGTTAATCGGAATCATGATGTGCGCGCCCGGCGTGCCGGCCAACATCAGCCACGGGCGTCCATCGCCGGCAATAGAGGCGTCGCGTTGGCTGCCCTCCGAAACGCCGATCGACTCGGGAGTGGCGCCGGGCACGGACAGCACCCACAGCAGTTGAATCCGATCCTTCTTTCCGTATAGGCGATAGGACATCGTGCCGAACGGCGTCGCCGCGAGCGAGCCGGCTTTGACCGCCTCGGCAACCGCAGCCTGGATTTCCTTTTCGGATTTGCCCTGCGCGCGCAGCTTGGCCGAGAAGTCGCGGCGCGGGGCCGAGACTGTGTTGTAGCACCACGTAAAGCCATCCTCGCCACGAGGCGTGCATTCGACGAAGTTGGTTCCTCGTCGCAACACGATGCGCTCGCCCGTCTTGACGTCGTACTTGTAGACCGTCGCGGCGGCGCGCAAATCCTCGGGCAGCGGCAGGGTGGCTTGTGCGATCTCGTCTGGCGCGACGTCGGTGATGGACGACGGCCTGGCGGGGGGATTGATCGGAATCATGATGTGCGCGCCGGGCTTGCCCGGCAGCATCATCCACGGCAGTCCATGGCCTGCCAGGGCTGCATCGCGCTGAGTCGCAGTAGAAACGCCCACCGCTTCAGGGGTCGCGTTGGGCAACGACATCACCCACAGGTTCTGGATGCGGTCGCTCTTGTCGAACCCGCGATAGGCCATCATCCCCTTGGCAGGCTGCGGAAGCGTGCCCGCCTTCACTGCCGCCGCCACCGCTTGCTGGATTTCCTCGTCGGTCTTTTTCTGGGCTCGCAGCTTCGCTTCCAGATCGCGGCGCGGGGCGAGTGCCTGGTTGTAGCACCGCACGAAGCCGTCGGCCATCCGAGGCTGGCACTCGATGAAATTCGTGCCTTCCCGTAGGACCTTGCGCGCACCAGTAGCGGCGTCGTACGTTACCACCGTTGCGCCGGCCCGCAGGTCCTGGGGCAGAATCTGTACCGCTTGGGTAATTTGTTGGTCGGCCGTTCCCGACTCCTCGGCCGCCACAGGAGCGGCCGGCAGCACCATTGCTGCCAGGGCCAAAGTGACGTATCTCATGATCTGAACCTCCCGAAAGCGTTTCGTCGCGCGACTGCCGGTCATAGGTGATCTCGAATCCGAGATTTCCATGTTGCCTTCAGTGTCGTCAAGTATACTGCACTCGCCTAGGTTGCGGTCAAAGTTCATCAGCCCAGCGCCGGCAACACCGTTTGAAGCCTCCGCCTGGCTGGGGCGGCTGCGTTATACGTTCAATTCGTTAGGCTAGCTCATCCCGCCGGCTCCCTAACGGTCGAATCCGCAAAAGTAAGCTAACTAGTCAATGGATATTGGAAGTGGCTCGGCGGTGTGCTGAAGTATTAAACTGATGCGCCAAGCTTATGATGTTGTAAGCATTCGAGGAGGGCTTCAATGCGCGCTTCCTTCGCAATTGCTTTTTTCGCGGCCTGTGCAGCGGCACAGCCGACCGTCAGCAATCACGACCGATCCGGCCTCATCGATCAAATCATCGATCAGGCTGTCAATCCGAGCCAGTTGCCCGCCGGATATGGCGCGTTTGGAGCGGGCTACATCGACCAGTTCGGAACCGTCTACCGATTCTACGGACAGGCCACCGTGGACGGCACCGTGCCGCTCAATGAGGAAACCGTCTTCGCCGTAGGATCTCTGACCAAGGTTTTCGCGGCCACGCTACTGGGGATCGCGAACACCAAAGGACTCGCTTTGAGCACGCCTGCGCTCAATCTTCTGCCGCCGTCGATTTCGATCGCGCCCGGGGAAAATCGCTATGCGATTCGTCTGCTCGACATGGCTGATCATCATGCCGGTCTGCCCAAGAACGAAGGGCATCTCTTCAGCGTCTTGAACGATCTGTACACGGACTACGCTGCGGATCCGATCACTTGCAATCCCGCGACGGACGAGCTGATTCACGATTGCGGCTGCTGCGATCCGGTGTACATGTCGCTTCTCGGGTTCCAGCCGACCTGTGGCAACGGCGGCACCAATCCAGTGTATTCCTGCCCGACGCACGCGCCCACCGAGGGATTGCAAGGATGGGTTTATTCCAACCTCGGCTTCGAGGTGTTGGGCAACCTCGTGGCGAGCTGGCTCAACTATCCCGATTGGAATCAGGCCAACTTGCAGGAGATCGCGCAGCCACTGGGAATGCCCGATACCATGCCGCTGGAATCGTTCACGCCATCGCAAGTTTCGCGCGCGGCAAAGCATTGCGATCCTGCTACGCGCAGCACCAATGTGAACTGCCAGCTCCTCGATTGGCTGCCGGTGGGCAATCCAGCCGGCGGCCTGTTTTCGACGCTGCAAGATCTAATGAAATTCGCCGCGTACAATTCAGGATTGGCGGCACCACCGACTGAGACGCTCGCCAACGCGCTGCCGATCGTTCACCAGCAGTATGAACTGGCGCCCGGCGGTGGACAGGAGCTCGCATGGCAGACCCTGAACCTCGTCACGGGCGAGCTCGACCGCTGGAAAGACGGCGCGAACGGTCCGTTCCGAACCTGGATCGCATACACCACCGGTCCGCTCGCCCGCGCGGTTGTGCTGTGGACCTCCGCCAGCAATCTTCCGGTGGACCTGGGCGCAATGAGCACTCAGATCCTTACGGCCACGGGGCCTTCGATCAGCTCCGTCACGACCGCGAACGGTCCCGCCAACATCGCACAAAACACCTGGATCGTGATCAAGGGAACGAATCTTGTTCCGGCCAACGCTCCCGCCGCAGGACTCGATTGGAGCACCGCGCCAGATTTCGCAAAGGATCAGCTTCCCACTGAGATCGGAAGCGTGAGCGTGGCGGTGAACGGCCAGCCTGCGTTCGTCTATTTCTATTGCAGCGCCGTCACGAGCACCGTCTGCACGAGCGATCAGATCAACGTCCTGACTCCGCTCGATTCGACCACGGGCCCGGTGAACGTCGTGGTCAACAATCAGGGCGTTCTGAGCGCTCCGTACACCGTGAACATGGGCGTGATCGAACCGTCGTTCCTGTTGTTCAGCCCTGCTGGATACGTCGCCGCGACGCACGCCGATGGAAGCCTGCTCGGTCCGACGAGTCTTTATCCGGGATATTCGACGCCCGCAAAACCGGGCGAGACGATTGTGGCGTACGCGGTCGGTTTCGGCTTGCCGCCAAATGCGTTGACGAAAGGGTCTTCGACTCAGTCAGGCGTGTTGAGTCCGGTGCCTACGTGTCAGATCGGCGGACAATCTGCCTCTGTGGCATTCGCGGGATTGGTGAGCCCGGGGCTGTATCAATTTAACTTGACGGTCCCATCGGGGCTTGGCGCGGGGAATCAGGCGATCCAGTGCAGCTATAACGGAGCGTCGACGCCGGCTGGAAATGTGATTGCGGTGCAGCCATAGGCAGGAGATCAGTTTCCGATGTCGCTAGATGATCGCCCTCCGCGCGTCACCCGACGGACCGCTTACTCGTGGATGCGCCATTCAAGGTTGGTCATCAGCCACGCGAAAGCAATCCAGATGAGCGAGAAGTGGTGTCTGCAGGAATTCACGCTTGCCACCAGCGTGACATCTCCAGCGCCAAGACCTGTGGGCAGTATCAAGTTGATTTGGTGGAGTCCAGCGCCCGACTGTCGCATAACCCAGCGAATTTCCAGTCGGGCCAAGGATATCGTAGGCACCGCCTGCGTAAGCGCCGGAGCCGTCAGACCGGATGATGATTCCGGTCACATGTTTGGCATCCAGCAGCAGGAGTGAAGGAGCAAACTGTGCCAGCGTGACCGAGGACGTTGCCTTCCCATTGGGGGTTGTAACTACGACGGGGACCGGTCCGGTAGTTGGGTCGTCCGGTGCCTGCACATTGATCTGCGTGGGGCTTACGAACCAGAGGTAAGCCGGCTTGCCGTTGATGGTCAGGCTGGTACTGCCGAGAGACACGGGAAAGTTCCCAGTCCAGGTGGCCGAGCCGGGAGCCAGATTGCTCCCGTAAAATCGAGATCTATTCGCTTGGCTGGATGGTGCCGGATCAGCTGTCCGCGGGCCGAACAAAATTCATCGTCGAACCGAAGTCTCGGCGTCTAATGGCGGTGGAGTAAGGCCTGCCGTTCCGTCATAGATCCGGCTGGACAGTTCTGCGATAACGCTTTGAAGCTTCTCCGGTTCAAGCGGCTTGGTCAGGCATCCGTTCATGCCCGCGCGCAGGCAGATGTCGCGATACTCGATCTCCGCATGGGCCGTAAGGCCGAAGATGACAGGCTGAAGATCGGCGGCAAGGCTGGCCCTAATCTGCTGGGTCGCGGTCAGGCCATCCATTTCGGGCATCTCCACATCCATCAGAACCAGGTCGTAGCGAGCTTTTGACACTGCCGCAATCGCTTGCCTGCCGTCGGTTACGAGGCCGGCGCGCACGCCCAGTTTTTCCAGCATCCTCACAGCCACGAGCTGATTCACCGGGTTGTCTTCCGCGACCAGCACTTTCAGCCTGCCGGCATTTCGCAGGGGAGCCGGCGCGATGTGCACCTCAACAGGCTCTTGAGCGGCTGCCAGCGAGGCAGTGAACCGGAAACTCGTGCCTTCACCGCGCCGGGACTCAACACTCATAACGCCGCCCATCAGCTCGACCAGCCGCTTGGAGATCGCCAACCCCAGGCCGGTACCGCCGAAACGGCGACTGATCGAGGCATCCGCCTGGCTGAACGACGAGAACAGCCGGGATAGTTGGTCCGGAGCAATTCCAATGCCCGTATCACGCACTTCGACGGCGATGAAGTACGAGCTGGGGCTGTGCCGTTCGACCGCCGCGGAAACCCTGACTTCGCCGGAACTGGTGAACTTCAGCGCGTTGGATATAAGGTTGAGCAGCACTTGCCGAAATCGTGTGCTGTCTCCAGCCACCCATGCGGGCAGGTCCGGCGCAAAGCTGCTTTCCAGCCGCAAGCCTTTTTCGGTGGCCTTGGCGCGAAACAGCTCGATGCTGTCCCCTATGCAGCGCCGGAGTTGGAATGGGGCCGCGTCCAGGTCCAGCTTCCCCGCTTCGATTTTGGAGAAATCGAGAATGTCATTGACTACCCGCAGCAGGGTGTCGGCGGAGGAGTGAATCACTCGGATGGTATCCAACGCCTCGGTGGGATCGTGCATGTCTTCGAGCAGTCTGCTCAACCCGATCACGCCATTCAACGGCGTGCGAATCTCGTGGCTCATGTGCGCCAGGAAAAGGCCCTTGGCTGCGTTAGCCGCGTCAGCCCGTTTCTTCTCTTCGAGCACTTTGCCGCGTTCGGTTTCCAGTTCCGCGGTGCGTTCGCGGACGGCGGATTCCAGCTCACGGTTGCGGCGTTCCAGCAGCCGATACCGCCATAGAACGAGACCCCACACGGCCGCTATACCCGCCAGCAGCGCCAGACACCGCAACCACCAGGTTTCGAACCACATGGGCTCCATCTGAAAGTTCACCGACGCTAGGTTGGAAGAAGCCGGAGCAGCGCGAATGCGCGCCCGAAGCTCCAGCTTGTGGCTGCCTGCGCCGAGCCCGGCGACGGACACGGCGCGCTCCGCAGTATCGGTCCAAGGGCCATCATCCAAGCGATAGGCGAAGTGGACCAATTGCTCGTACTTGTAGTTGAGCGTGGAGAATTCCGCCCGCACAATTCGCGGCCGCTGGCTGACTTTGAGAGCTGAAATGACTGGATCGGCCACGGGCGTTTCGGTTGCAGCGGAGGGAGGCCGGTAGTGCGCCAATCCGGCGCTGGTGCCGATCCACACACTTCCATCCGAATCCGCCCAGAACGCCTCCCCGTCGCAATCGTTCCAGATCAGTCCGTCTTCCGCGGACATCTGCGTCCAGGAGTTGGCGCTCAGGCGCGCTACGCCCTTGGCACTGCCCCGCCAGAAATTGCCAAACGCGTCAAAGCCGTGAAATGCGGTTACCTCATTTGAGTTGGGATTGGCCAGTACCATCGGATCCGAGCGCACGATGCGATCTCCGGAAAGCTGTAACCGTTCCACTCCGGCGTCCACGCGGTGACGCAGCCACAAGGTTCCGTCCGGCGCGAAGGCCGGAATGTAGGCATCGCCGCTGAGCAGGCCATCGGATTTCCCGTAGTGACGCCAAGCGCCATCGCGCAAACGCCAGAGTCCATCGGGATTAGTGATCCACATCGCCCCGCTCTGGTCCATGCTGACGGCCCAGGCGCCGTGCTCGAACGGCTGGGGTTGATCGATGCGGACGAAGCGATCGGAAACCGCCGGCCGGCTGTTGAGGAAGACTCCGCAGGAAGTCGCCAGCCACACACGATCCAGACGGTCCACGAAGCCTCGATTCACGCCGGCGCACGCCAGGTCCGCTGGGCTAACCAGATAGACTTTTCCGCTGGCCGGCTGAAGGCGTGCCAAACCGCCGGGTTTGATCGCGGCCCAAATAGAACCGTCGCGGGTTTCGCCCAGCCATCGGACGTTGTCGCCTCCCAGGCCGTCCTGCTTGGTCCAGGTGGTTGGCGGCGAGTCCCCATTCAGGCGCGCCAAGCCGAGCGAAGTTCCGATCCACAGCGCTCCTTTCCGGTCCCGCAGGATGCTCCAGATCAAGTCCGAGGGGAGGCCCTGCGCCACGGTCCAGGATTCCCATTCGCCCCGGCCGAGCCAGCGGGCCAGGCCGCCGCCGATTAGACCGATCCACAAGGAACCCCCGCGATCTTCCAGCGCCGCGCTGGTCATGGCGCTGCGCAGACCCCGCTCGCGGTCCACTACAGTCCAGCCCGTGGAACTCCGGATCGCCAACCCCTGGTCGGTGGGAACCATTGCCGATCCATCCCGCGTGATGGTGATGGCGCCCCAGAAATAGCTGGAGCCAATGCTCCGGTCTTCCTGGAACATGCGAGGCTGGCCGGGTGGCCTGCGATAAAGCCGGCTGGGGCTGCGAGCCCATACCGTCCCATCGGGCGAAATTGCGATACCGTCCCAGGTGTCTTCCGGCAATCCGCTCTCAACTCCGAAAATCGATATCCGGCCTCGGTCTTCGACACACAGATGGACGTCGCAGCCGAACCAGAGTTCGGGCCCGTGCCGCAGAATTCCGTGCGTCGGTTTGCCCTCCAAAGCGGCGCTTAGAGGATACGGACGCAAGACGAAGGAACTGGCGCCAGCCGGAATGACCTCTTCGAGACCCGTGCTGGTCGAGACCACCACATGACCATGCAGGTCTTCAGCAATGCGTTGTACCCCGGCCAGGGGGCCGGCAAAGCCAGGAACGGCGTGGAAGCTTTGGCCATCGAAACGGAAGATCTGGTTGCAGGCGTTGGTCCAGAGGGCGCCATCGGACGCCACATAGAGCGTGTGAATCTCGGTGGCGCAGGGCAGGCCTTCGGCTGGCCCAATTAGGTGAAAGCGCGTGCCATCGTAGCGGTACAACCCACCTTCGGACCCAGCCCAGATATAACCATCACGGTCCTGGGCCAGTGACAGCACCACCATGTTTTGGAGTCCCTCGGCAGTGCCGTAGTGGCGGAAGCTGTACTGCTGCGCAAATGCGGTGACAGCGAAGAACGCGAGGCTCGGGATCACCCTCAGAATGGCGCGACACTTCCAGGTCATCCGACAACCCCTACATCTTTGTTATCGGCAGAATTTCAGCTATTTCCTACCCTTAGCCAGAACTATTTTCTGCCCGCTGCCGCACGTCAGACCAATTTCTTGCGCAATACCCAGGTCGTCATCGAGCGCTGATTGTGGACAATCGTGGTTTTCAAGGGGTCGGCTAGTTCGGCGCCTAACCGTGCGGTGGCCGAGCCGAGCAGGGCTTCGTCCACCAGATAACGCTCCGAGCCATCCGGCGACTTATAGCGGCGGCCCTGGACATGTTCGACCTGACTCTCCATGCCGATGGAAGATCCCAGGCGGCAAACGAAGAGCCCGCCGGGCTTGAGAACGCGCCAGGATCCCTGCAACATGGACTCGAAGTGCGCGTCGTCGCGGGCGAAATGGAGGACGGTGTTGCTGATGACCACGTCGGCGCAGGCATCCTCAAAAGACATATGTTCGACGGCTTCGACTCGAAAATTCGAGGAAGGAAGCGCGGGCGCCAGCATTCGGGCCAGGGAGCGGACGCTCTCCAAGGCCTGCGGGTCCGCGTCGGCCGCGAAGACTTCGTAACCTTCCCGCAGGAAGTAGACCAGGTTTCGGCCGGCGCCGCACCCGGCGTCGAGGATTCGCATTCCGGGTGAGATGCGCCCTTTCAGAAGCTGGTCGAAAAGATAGATGTCGATCTGGCCGAATTGCTCCTGCAGCGTAAGCATGTGTTCCCACGCTAGCCTTGGCGGTGCGGTAGCGTCAAGTCTTGGTGCGGCCCTCCGCGCGCCACACGAACTCGGCGATGCGCTCTGCCAGTTGGGAGCGCAAACCGGGTGGCAGGTCATGCCCCATGCCCTCGATCAGGGCCAGCTCCGCGCCTGGAATTGCCGCAGCGGTCGCGCGCCCGCCGCTCACGTCGCACATGCCGTCGGCCAAGCCGTGGATCACGAGCGTGGGGACCTGAAGGTGCCGCAGGCGTTCGGTGCGATCGCCGGATGCGACCGACGCCACCGCCTGACGAGCGACGCCCATCGGATCGTAGCAGCGGTCGTAGGCGCGGCCTGCTCGCGCGGCGATTTCATTCTCGTCGCTCGGATATCCAGGCGAGCCGACCACGCGGAAAGCCCGGACCATCTGCTGAATCACTTCCTCGCGGGTGGTTGCGGGCGGGCCGCTGAACACCGCGCGCAGCACCTCCGCCGACGGCTGCCCGACCGACATGTTGCCGGTGGTCGACATCATCGAGGTGAGAGAGCGGACGCGGTCCGGATGCTCGATGGCCATGGTTTGCGCAATCGCGCCTCCCATGGACGCGCCGACAATGTGCGCCTGCCTGAAGCCAAGCGCGTCCAGCAATCCCACCGTATCGGCGGCCATATCCGAGAGCGTGTACGACACCGACGACAGGTCGCCGGCCAGCGCCGCGGGCAGGTTCGGAGGCGGGGCATCCGTCATGTGCGTAGAGAGCCCGATGTCTCGATTGTCGAAGCGAATCACTTGCAGGCCGCCTTCGACCAGCGCATGGCAAAACGCGTCCGGCCAATGAATGGATTGCGCGGCGACGCCCATGATGAGCAGCACCACAGGCGCATCGGGTTTGCCGAAGCGCTGGTAGACGATGTCGATCCCGGCGGGCCCGACCTTGGATGCCTTCTCGTCCGCGAACCCGTTCACTAGTTCTGACATGCCGATCCTCCTTTTTCGATGCTTCGTTGGTTGATACTACCCGAATAAAAAATCAAAATCTAGTCTTGTTTTCAATGGTTTAGATTTGCTATATTGAAAACAGACGGGGCGTCAGTTTTCCGTTTGCCGGCCATCTCGCGACTCACCATTAACAACGGCCCTCAGATCCGTTAATATCGAAGCTCAGGATCGGAGGGACACAAGGCTATGACACGTGGACTCATCTTACTGTTGACGGTGGCGGCCGTTTCCGCCAGCGCGTGGGCACAGGAACCGGGTTATCCCATTACCGTCGTCCCACCGGGAAAAGGGCCATACCAGTTTCCTCAGGGATACCAAACGCCTTGGGACAAGATCCAGATGCTGGTTACCGAGAAGCTGTCGCCGAACCTCTATCTTCTGCACGGTTCGGCAGGTCTTGACCCAGACTCATCCCGACGCCGCCGGTGGCAGGGTCGCAGTTCTGTTCGGCTCTGACGGCGTGCTGATGGTGGATACTGAGGACCCGCAACTGGCGGCCAAGACGCTCGACACCATCCGGACATTCACCAGCGCGCCCATTAAAATTGTGGTCAATTCTCATATTCACCCCGACCACACCGGCGGCAATGCGTTCTTCGGGAAACAAGGGGCGGTGATCTTCTCGCAGGAGAATCTGCGCGAGGAAATGGTAAACCCGGCCGGCCGTGCCAGTCGCGCGCCCGATCCCGCCGGCGTTCCAACTGCCACGTATCGGTACGGCTCACCAGGCGCTCCCGCCGTCACCATCCATATGAACGGCGAAACGGTGGACTTTATTCCGATGATGCCGTCCCACACCGCGGGCGACACTATCGTGCGCTTCAACAAGGCGAACGTGATCTATATCGAGGATTTTTATCGCAACTTCGGTTATCCGTTTGCCGACCAGTCCAACGGCGGTTCGATCAAGGGCATGATAGAGGCCGTTGACCTCATTGAAGAGCTGGCCGGCCCCGATACGACGCTGATCCCCGGCCACGGAACGCTGGTCAAGAAGAAGGATCTGTTGGGCTACCGCGCCATGCTGGTCGACATCCTGGCGAAGGTGCAGAAGCTCCGCGACCAGGGCAAGTCGCTGGATGAGGTTCTGGCCGCGAACCTGACCGCACCCTACGACGCGACCACGCTGGGCGACACCAAGCAGAGCAAGGACCGGTTCATCAGCGAGGTGTACGACGAACTGAAGGACTTTCCGCCGGTTGTAGACGGGAAACGGAAAATGCCGAGCCGGACAGCGCCGGGGAGGTAGGGCCGCACATCTCAGTTCCGGCGAATCCGGCCCTTTTGTTTACGGCGGTAGTATACTTCCCACTATGGAAAAGATAAAGCGTACCGCGAGAATCGCAATTGCAGGGCTGGGGTTGTGCGTGGCGGCAACTCCGCAGGCCTCCGAGGCCCCCAAGACGGCACCGGCCACGCACGTCACCAAGGAACAGATTCAGGATTTCATCGCGAATCTGCCACGCGCGAGAATATCGGACAGTCCCATCCGTGCTATTGACGTGGGCGGATACAAGGTTGGCGTCTTCGCTGTGTTCCGGCCAAAGGACGCGCCCGAGCAAGCTATCTACCACGATACGAACATGACCGAGATTCTGTACATCCTGGAGGGATCGGCGACGCTGATCACTGGCGGCACCATTCCGGACGCTCATCCGCCTACGCGCCCCGGCGGCAACTTCACCGGCGACAAGATTGAGGGCGGTACCAGCCGGCACGTGTCTCCGGGCGACGTCATCATCACCCCGGGGCGAACGCCGCACTGGTGGCAGAATCTGGAGGGCGACATGTCGTATCTGGTATTCAGGCCGGATCCGGATGGGAAGTCGTTGCGGCTGAAGTAGCGCGCCGCGCATCAGGACGATACTCGGCAAGCAGATCAGCGAGAATCCAAGCGGTTCCGGCAATCGCGAATGTCTCGGCGGTTTCGCTCCAGTTCGTATGACTGCGGGGCTGGGAAACTAGCAACGGGATCCACACCAGTAGTCCAAACGTCACCAGCATGATTGTCAGCAGGCGCGTCGCCAGCAGCGCCATTCGATTCGTAAGCAGAGCAACGGCCGCCAGCGCGAAGGGGACCGTGGTTGCTACCGCCCAAAACACCTGACTTGGCGGAAGCCACTTCGGAACAAGCGTGCTGGTGTTGTTAAGATAAATCGCTTGTTCCAGGCCAAAGGAACCCGCACAAAGGCCCAAAGAAATGCGGCCGATCCGATTCAGCGTTTCAGGCGCGCATAGCGATGACCAGCGCGCATAAATCAGACCCGCTCCCGTCAGCAGAGAGAATTGCTCGAAGAAATTGCCCCAGCTATTGTAAATCCGCGGTGCGGCGACGATTGTCGGCACGCATAGTAAGACGAAGACAAGATAAACCGCACCCAGGGCGGCCGCTCCCGTCTTCGCGGTCCGGCGGAACTGAGTTGCACCGCCGCCGAAGATCTGGAGAGCGGCGACCGCGTAGAGAAAGACCGGGCCATCGGTGGCGTTCAAGATGTAACGCAGTTGATCCCAATCCTTGTAGTTGTGCCAGGCCAGCGCGATCAGGCCAAAGGCCAAAGACGCCGCTCCAAACACATGACGGCCGAGGTTCGAGCTATGCGTTGATACAGCCATTTGCTTTAGTCTCGCTAACGCAGGCCTCGCACGCAAAGATACATACATGGAAAAGGTCACGGTATCTTCGAAAGGCCAAATTGCCATCCCCAAAAACATTCGCGACAGTTTGAATCTCTTCGAGGGTGACAAATTCACCGTCGAAGTGCGGGGCACGAAATCATCCTCTCGAAAGACCCGGCCTGGAGAAAGTTGAAAGGCGCCGCCGGCCGGGGCCTGATGAAAGACTTCGCCGCGTTCAGAAAACAGGAGCGTGAAGACTCACGACCCCGCGCGAGCTAACCCCCCTCACTGCCGAGCCAGGTCGAGGAGCACAATGTCAGAACGCTCCTGCACACGTTCTAAGACAACTTCACGGCCGTCTGGGGAAATGTCGAAGTCCCGAAGATCGAAATCGCCAGGGAGGTTGGTCAGCTGCCGCTCCGCGCCAGTCTCCGCGTCCATTAGCCAGAGATCTTTGTGTTCAATCCCTCCTTGCAGGAAGGCGAGTCCACGTCCTGCCGAAAGGAATTTCAGGTGTCGAGCGCCCCGCGTCAGCGTAGTCAGACGCGGTAGCGACTGCGCGAGGCCGTTCGCCGCGACGGCTTTCACTGAAAACGTTGTGCCAATGTCGGGTCCCGAATAGACAACGAAGCGACCAGAGGGCTGCCATGCCGGATCTAGCGAGTAGTCGCGGAGAAAGACGGTTGGCGAACCGCCATCCATCGGTATCTCGAAAAGGTGCGGCACGCCGTGATCGTTCGCAGCCGAGGTGATGGATCGCCCATCCGGCGTCCATGCCGGAGAGCCTCTGAAATCAAGCGAATCAGCCACAACCCGCGCGTTGGTCCCGTCCGCCTGCATCACATACAACAGGGTCTGCGAGCGCTGACGAACCGAAAATGCGATGTGTCCGCCATCGGCGGAAATAGCGGGGCTGCCAATGATTTGCGCTCCATCACCACTCCACAGTTCCGTGTCCGCCCCGTCTGCCCGCTTCCAAATGCTCTCGGTCGTACCGGCCGAAGAGACGTAGATAAGATAATCCGGCCCTAGTCGCGGAGAGAACGTGGTAGCGGGCGTCAGGGCGATTCGAGAGGGAGGCAAAAGCTCGGAGCTTGAATCACCGATCCGCATTCGCCAGAGGGTGCTCTTCGGACTTGCGCGTGTGACAACCAGGCGCTTGCCGTCAGCCGTGGCGGCCAGTGACGTGTACCGGTCCGGACCCAAGGTGAGCCGGTGAGGAATGCGGCGCTCGACGTCTGTGCTGTAAAGCCATGGTCCTGACCCGTCGGGATCGCTGGTAAGGTACATCAACGTACGACCGTTCAGAAACACTGGATGACTCACGCGTCCATTGTGTGACGTGATCCGTTCCGGCGTTCCGCCCGCTGGCTTAATGCGCCAGATGTCCATTTTGTCGGGAAGCACGCCGTAGACAACATAGATGAACCGATTGTCTGGCGCCCACAACGGAAAGTGAGAATGAAGGCCCGCAGGCGCAGTAAAGATTGGTCCGTGAGGATGCGTCGTGCCGTCCGAAACGAAAAGCGGATCTCCTGAAGCAGCCGTATGGTAAGTGAGCCCCGAACCGTCGTGCGACCAATCGAACTCCGCCGCTCCTTCCAGATATGGCCTGGACTGGCCGCCCAGCGTCGGCACCGCCCATATGCCGATCTGCCCGCTTTGGGCGGGTGGTTTGCGAACCCAAAACGTGACCAAGGAACCATCGGGCGAGAATCCCAAAACCCGGACCGAGGGATTGACGAGTTCCAGAACGCTTCTGCTAGTAAGGTTGTGGAACTGTCCCGAACCGGGTTGGGTGACCCAGACATCAGGACGTCCATCGCGACTCGATAAAAATGCTACGAACTTGCCGTCGCGCGACACAGCCGCGGCCTGCTCGGTTCCATCGAAGTCAGTCAGCGTGTGAAATCGCGCATCGGCAATGGGGTTTCGCCAGAATCGTTCCGTATCTTGAACCCAGCGGATTGCGGCGATCGCCAGCGCTATGGCTACCGCCGCAATGACCAGCCATGCGCGCCACCCTATCTTCCTGTCAGGTAGCGTCGCTGGAGACGCCGGGTCCCGCAATCGAAAGGCCGGTGTGTATCCGCCCTTCGGCAGCTCGATGACGATTGCATCGTCTTTTCCTTCATCGACGTAATACTCCGCCAACCGCCCGCGCAGCCGGCCGGCCTCGGTCCGCACGATCGAATCCTGCAAGGGATTGTGGTCCGGCTTACGCCCAAATACCTCGACTGCAATTACGGACTCTTTGAGCTGGTCGCCGTGGCCTTCCAGATGTTGCTCTGCAAGGAACCTGAGGAATCGGCTCATCCGCTCATTCCGAAGGAATCCAGGGCTTGAGAGGACCCGTTCCAATTGCCGGCGCGCGGCATCAGGATCTGTGCGGGCGGTCGGCACGTTCCGAGAATACTCTTGTTTTCATCAGCGTGCAAATGTATTAAACATGCTTCAAGCCTGTCGGAACTTGCTCTTTAGTCCCGCTAAGCGCATCGTGGATGCCGAACTATTTTCGGCAAAAACATCCAACCTAGGAGGAACAATGAGAAGGTACACTGCGGGAGTTTGCGGGATTGCCATCGCACTGTGCGGGGTCGCGGTGGTGGAAACCCAAGCTCAAGATCTCAGGATTGTGCACTTCAGCGGCTTGATCAACGACTATTCGCCGTCAACGGTGTCAGGCGGCCCGTACGAAATTCGCGGCGAATGGTCCGTGGACCTGCAAAGGGGCGGCACAGCCAATTTTTCAGCGGACCTGAACATGGAGACGTCCGACTACGGGGTTACCGGCGCCACTCAGGTGGATCCGACGAATCCGGCAACCCGGAGCCCCCACACGCACCATATCAGCGTGACGAACGCCACGGTCAGCTATGACATCAGCGTCTGCCCCGCCAACAGCCCTCCCACCACCGGCACTGGTCTGGTGATCACCGGTCCGGCCACCACTTCAGGGAATGGCAGCCCAGCGTCCTTTGAGTCAAAAGGATCATCTACGATCCAGTTCTGCATCGTTGGAGGCTCGGTGGTGGATTTTTCTAACGTGACTCTGGTGTACACCGGACCTGCAACCGGGCACTTCGGTCCACAACCGATCCATGGCGTCGTCAGAAAGGTGTCAACGAAGTAAGAGACAGTCTGCCAGCGGTGCGGGGCGTTGGCGTCAAACAGGATCAATCCTGGCGCGAGGCCTCGCGCGCGAGTCCGATGCCCGGTTCAAGTGCCGCCAATCCAATCCTTCCAGATGTCATCGCTCGACGGCACTTCGATGGTTACTGACAGCGTGCGCCGTTGCACTGGAATCGAGACCACTTTGCGTTCACCGGGTTTTGAATAGATGTGGTGGCTTCCGTTGACGCGCTTGAGCGACCAGCCGTTCTGCTCAATCAGCCGGCACATCTCGGGTCCGGTGATCGATTTCAAACCGCTACGTCGAGAAACTGAACGTGCGACTCAGGCTCCCGCCCCTCTTCTTTCAGGACTTCGAGCACGCCGGCGATCGCCTCGCGGATGTTGTCGCTAAGCTCATCCACGGTTTCGCCTTGCGAGTAGCAGCCTGGCAGCGCAGGAACCTCGCCCCAAAATCCGCCATCCGGATCTTCATGGATGACAACGGTATATTTCCGCACGTCTCAATTTTCCCATAACCGCATGGAGCGGCATCAATCAACCAGCCAGATGGACCTCACGACCTGGGCAAGACTGGCCGCATATGCAAGTGCTTCCCGGACGCCGGCCTCCTGCAGATAGGGGAAATCGTCCAAAATCTCCTGAACCGTACGCCCTGAGGCGATGGCCTCCACAATCATTCCGGCCGTTACGCCCATTCCTCGAACGCAGGCTTTGCCGCCCATCACTTCCGGATCAATCGTAATGCGCGTTAGTTCCTGCACGCCGTCATCATAACGCAACGGTTTTCAGTTGAAGCGGAATCACGCCCCACATTGCGGAAGTGTATCCTGGAAGTGTAATAGCGCTCTCCAAATGGACGTCTTACAGGAAATCGCAAAGCAGATTGGAAGGCTGCCTGCGGAGCAGCAGGAACAGGTGCTCCGGTTCGTAGAATCGCTCACTGCTCCGACGCCGATGGGCGAGTACGGCGCTAACTTGCGCCAATTCTCGTCCTCTCTCGATCCCTTGTCCGCCCGGCAGATGACCGAGGCGATCGAAGAGGAGTGCGAGCGGATTGACGCAGCCAAGTGAGCGCACGACGTTTCCCAACGTCCTATTGCTTAGATAACTCCATACTCGTAACTTCAATTGCTTTTGAGTTTGTCGGGATCGCTGCGAGGATCAACGGTCAAGTGTCAGAGTTATCCCTGGCCTAGCTCCTGCTTCGCCGACAATCGGGCAGGGCTCGGCCCATAACCTAAAATAGGCGACGATGTCATGGCCCACGAAGATTACGCGCCCCGGAGTCCGTCCTTCTGCCGCTCGCCTGTTCTCCTGGATCACTCAGCCGGAGCAAGTATTCCGATAGAGACCCCGCCGAGCTTTCACGGGCGAGATCGATTCCCCACTCAGCGTACAAGGCTAGCGTCACTGCTGATGTCGACAAATATTAGCGCACTCATCGGCATGTACTTAAGGCACGTGGAGGCCCTTCGCTCGCTGCTCGATCTTCGCCTTCGAGACGGAGTCACCGTGGGAGGTTGCCGCATTTGCTCCCGAACCAGGCAAAAGCGTGTCCAGACGAGGAGAAGCTCGTGGACCGGCATCAAAATCACTGGCGATAGACGCAGTACACATACCCAGAGGTCCGAAGATCCTCGCTTTCCGAGAAATCCGGCATTCACGCTATCTTCTGGTTGCAACCGGAACGTTTCGAAAGATGGCTCCAATTGGAACAGCTCGATGGGGCTGGTTACAGCTGATCTCGGAAAGTGATCACCCGTCAGTCCGCCTCGTAAGCAGGTTTCTTTCCAGGGCGGATTCTTATCCGCAGCATGCTGTGTTACCTCGCGACTTCGATCGACCAGAGCAACGTCACCCCTTGATACGATCCGTGAAGTCTGCACGAGCTGATCCGTCAACCGTCGGCATATTCACGACGGACTCGATCGAAGAACAGTGAACCTGTCGGCGATTCGATCTGGTGAACAAGCGCGCGATCAGCTCCGTCATACCCAGGGGATGAGTGGACGACTGACCGCGCTCGGCGATGTTCAATCCCTTGCGACTCCGTCCGAGACGAGGTCCGCAGCAGAGCCTACCGCAGCGAACGCTTATCCTGAACAGCGAAAGCGACGCGCCAGCCACATGCCAAGAGCGTCCGCCCGCCTCCAAGGCGACGCCGGCGTATACGAGCGAATTCGAAAACGGACGTCCGAGCGATCAGAATCTGCGCGACTGGCAATCCTTCGACGACGATCTAGCGGAGCGACTGACATGTCGATCGTATTGGATCTCACTAGCGTAGAACGGCGGCTCTCTGCATCGCGTCTACGCAAACCATCGCCGAGCGTTATGAACTGTCGGATACCGCGGATCCGAGGAAGACGAAGGAGCGCTTACCGGACAATCTTCCGCTTCTGCGTCTAAAGATGGCTGGGAAAGCAGGTACAAGCTGCGTAAGAACATAGGGAGCGTTGTCATCGGCTGACAGGAGAGCAGATAACGGAGGCGATGGTTTTGAGAATCTTTCACGGATGTGCGAGGGTCGATGATTATCAATGCAGTGAGCAATATGCTTCACAAATGGACTATCGAGGAAACTGCGACCGCATCCAGGACCCCGAATAGCGGCTTCAATGTACACAGTTTTCTGCGAACTACGGAGCACGGATACGGCCGGTTTCAGGGAGTAGATACCGGCTCGAAATCGATTAATCGAATGCGTCGAGCCACCGTAACCAGCCAGCCATTGCATAAGCAACAACTGTCCTCATAGTCCACGGCCTCGCCGGCAATTGGCTTGTGACGCACCGAGATGACAAGCAGCGAGGCACACCGCTGCCTGGTCACCTCACTGCTGCCAACATTAACCAACTACTCATAACCATTTAAGCAGTCGCCGCATGCTACCGCTAACGAGTCAGGCAGTACGTCTGTCTTGATGGACCAAAGCGATCGATGACGTGCGCTCAACCCGAGCGGTTCTGTTGAAAATGCACAACTTCCCTGGCTTCGTTTTTCAAATTTGCAATTCCAATCCCCACCGCCCGCACAGAACCCTCAACATGCGTCAAACCCGTCGCCCAGAAAGCCCGTCGCCGCCCAAATTTTGCACAAAATTAGCGCGTTCGCTCCCCCCGCCTGCTGCGTATTAGTCCATGAAAGGCAACGGTGACCCCCAGCTTGGCCCAGCATGCAGCCCTCGGGCGCGCGGCCGTCGACTCGGACCGCGCCTTCGAATCCGCCGTCCGCCAACACCAGGCCATGGTCTTCAGCGTCGCTTACCACTTCTTGCAGGATCACGCCGCCGCCGAAGAGGTCGCCCAGGAAGTTTTCCTCGAACTCTACCGGCACTGGCACGAGCTCCGCTCCGACGAACACCGCCTGCATTGGCTGCGCAAAGTCGCCAGCCGCCGCTCCATCGATCAGGGCCGCCGCCGCAAACTCCGCCGCCACGTGAGCCTGGACGACGCGCCCGAGCCGTTCTCCTGGATGCCCGCCACTGACCCGGTGGTCAAGCGCTACATCGAGCAGCTCCTCGCCAAACTCCCCGAAGCGCCCCGCATGATCGTGATTCTGCGCTACCAGGAAGGGCTCGAGCCGGCCGAAATCGCCGACCTGCTCGACATGCCGCTGGCCACCGTGAAAAGCCACCTGCACAGGTCGCTGGCATCGCTGCGCCGCAAACTGACGTTCACCGCCCCCGAGGAGTCCATATGACGGATTTTGAAGATCAGCTTCGCCGAGCGCTGGAGCGCAAAGACCCCTCGCCAGGATTTCGCCGCGCGCGTGCTGGCGCGAGTTTCCGCCAAGCGCCGCCCGCGCGCCATCGCCAACTGGTTCCAATGGCCTGCCTGGACCGCCGCTGCCGTTGCCGCCTCTGTGCTGCTCGCATCCACGGGACTCGATCTCGAGCGCCGCCAGCGCATCGCGCGCGAACAGGGCGAAGAAGCTCGCGCCCAACTGCTCCAGGCCATGGAAATCACTTCCGAGCAGCTCAACAAGATTCATAAGAAAGTCCAAGGTACCGTACGATGAGACATTCTCTATTACTCCTGTTGTTTATCTCTCCGCTGGCGTTCGCGCAGCCTTTGAAGCTCGACAGCCTCGATAAGCTCGCGTCCAAGGCGACCGAGACCGTCAAGGTCACTCTGGACAACAGGCTCCTGGGCCTGGCCGCCCGCTTTCTTTCTAACGACGATCCCGACGAAGCCCAGGTCAAACAACTAGTCAAGGGTCTCAAAGGCATCTACGTCCGCAGCTTCGAATTCGCCAACACCGGCCAATACGCCGACTCCGATCTCGACGCCATCCACAAACAACTGCGCGATGCAAGCTGGAAGCCGATCGTCGAAGTGCACAGCAAGGACGAAAACGATAACACCGACGTCTACGTCAAGGACGAAGGCGACCACTTTGCCGGCATCGCCATCGTCTCAGCCGAGCCGAAAGAATTGACCGTTGTCCACATCGATGGAGTGATCGACCTGGATGGCCTGTCGAAACTGGCGGGCAACTTCGGCATCCCCGACGACATCCGCTCCAAGACCGAAAGGAAGCATAAATGATTCCGCTGCCGATGCTGTTGTTGCTGGCTCAAGACCCGCTCACCGCCGACGACATCATGGCGCGCGTGGCGGCCAACCAGGATCGCGCCGATCAGATGCGCGCCGACTTCGTCTATCACCAGGATGTCCTGATTCGCCTGAATCGCAGGAACGGAAAGCTCGCGCGCGAGGAGTACAGCGAATACACCGTCACGCCTACGGCCGATGGAACCAAAAAGGACCGCCAGCTCTTCCGCGGCAAGTACATGGACCACGGAAAAGAGGTCGAATTCGACAAGCCCGGCTACGAGCACAAGAAAATCGACATCGATGCAGGCTTGCTAGTCGGCCTTTCCGAGTCGTTCGTAAACGACAAAAAATCTCGCGACGGCATTGAGCACGATTTCTTTCCGCTCGCTTCCAAAGAACAGCGTAACTACGTTTTTCATTTGGAAGGAGCAGAAGATTATCGCGGGAAACCCGTTTACCGCATCACGTTCGAGCCCAAGAAAAAGCCGGCCCCGCTGGATGCCGATGAGACCGGCGACGACGACGACCTGTGGGCGGGTGAAGCGCTGATCGATCGCGACGAATTCCAGCCGCTCCTTGTCACCACCACGCTGGCCGAAAAGATTCCGCTGTGGGTGAAGGCCGTGCTCGGAACCGATGTCAAAGCGCTGGGCTTCAAAGTGACCTACAAGAAATTCGACCAAGGCGTCTGGTTCCCAGTCACCTACGGCGGCGAATTCCAGGTGAAAGGCCTGTTTCTCTACTCCCGCAAGATCGGCATCTCAATGCGCAATTCCGGCTTCCACCACGCCGACGTCCAGAGCCACATCACTTACGCAGCGGTTCCCTAATCGGACGCGGTCTTCTTCCGGGGCGCCGCTTCGCTCGTTTCTTTGTGAGCGGGCACGCGCGCAATCACAACGCGTGCGATGCGGTTGTGCTCCATCTGGAGAATCGTGAACCTTCGCCCGCCATACTCCACCGCTTCACCTTCATTAGGAATCTTCCCCAGCTGAAACAGCAAAAACCCAGCCAATGTTTCAAACCCGGCGTCGCCCGGAAGTTCCAAACCGTACTGCGTATCCAGATCGCGAATCGAGATGGTGCCCTCCACTTCGATCTCGGCGGCCTCCGCGGCAGGACGGGGCCGCTTCACATCGTGCTCGTCGCCGATCTCGCCCAGGATCTGCTCCAGCGCATCTTCCAGCGTGACCAGTCCCACGATGGTCCCGAACTCATCCACGACAACTGCCATATGTTTATGCGTGCTCCGGAATTCGTCGATCAGATCGTTCAACGGCTTGGTCTCCGGCACCACCAGCGGCTTGCGTAGTACACGCGAAAGATGAAACGGCCGCAGTGGACGCTTCCTCTCCGCGGCGATCCGGCGCTCTTCCCAAATCCGCATCATATCCTTGTAATGTACGTAACCGATGATGTGCTCGGGATCGCCTTGATACACCGGCAGCCGTGAATATTGGTTCTCACGCATGCGCCGCAACACCTGGTCCAGGCTCGCATCCACGGAGACCGAGACGACGGCGTTGCGCGGCACCATGATTTCGCGCGCGTAGTAATTCTGTAATTCGAGCAGCGCTTGAATGGCGTCTTCCTCGAAGCGGTGCAGATGGCCCTCGCGCCGGCTGGAGCTGACAATGAACTTCAATTCCTCGGCCGAATGCCCGCCGCCGGTGTGGCTGCCTCGCAGACCGATCCCACGCGAAATCGCCGCTGCCGACCGTTCCGCAAAGAAGATGAATGGCGACGAGAGGCGATCGAATACCAGCAACACGGGTGCTACCAGAATCGCAAGCCGGTCCGCTTTTTCGATGGCAAGATTTTTCGGCACCACCTCTCCCAGCACCACGTGGGCGTAGCTGATGAGCAGGAAGGCGATCGTGAAACTCAAGGCATGCAGCCACGGCGACAGAGCCGGTGTCAGCACAGGAGTGAACAACAACAGAATCAGGTTGTACATGGTGCTCTCGCCAGCCCATCCCAGTCCGAGGCTAGCCAGCGTCACGCCGGCTTGGGTGACCGAAAGCAAACGCGCCGGATTCGCCAGCAGATTGAGCGCCGCTTGCGCTCCCACTTGACCTTCGGCGGCGAGCGCGCGCAGCCGGCTTTTGCGCACCGAAACCAGGGCCACTTCAGCGGCCGCGAAGAAGCCGTTCAAGGTGAGGACTGCGATGAGAATGATGAAACGATAAGGCATGCCGAGTGTTTTTCCCCTGACGCCGCGCACTCCGCCGCGATACAGTGGAATTTCCTAGATGCACCTCGGAAGAATCGTCAAGTTCATCAACTTGAGCATAGCGGTTTTGCTCTTAGTGGGTCTTTTCGCGGCCTACTGGTTCGCCTACCGCCCGCTGCCCCAAACTTCAGGCCAGATCGCAGCGCCGATTTCAGCCAAGGCCACGGTGGAGCGAGACGGTTTAGGCGTGCCGCACATCGCCGCCGCAAATTGGGAAGACGCCATTTTCCTACAGGGCTACGTCACCGCGCAGGACCGTCTGTGGCAGATGGACGCGCTGCGCCGGCTGGCTGCCGGCGAGCTGTCGGAAGTTATAGGGCCTTCGGCGCTGGAGCTGGATCGCGACGCGCGGCGTTTGCGAATGCGGCGCATGGCGCACGAATATTATCAGAATTTGACCGCGGGCGACCGCGCGGTGCTGGCGGCCTACGCGCGCGGCGTGAACTATTTCATCGAAACGCATCGCGATCGTTTGCCGCTCGAGTTCTCCTTGCTGCGCTACGATCCCCGGCCATGGAGCATCGAAGACAGCCTGCTGTGCGGCCTCCAGATGTATCGCAACCTGACCACCACCTGGCGGGAAGAATTGCAGAAGGCCGCCATGCTGGCGAGCGGCGATCGCGCCAAAGTGGATTTTCTGTTTCCGTCGCGCATCGGCACTGAGTTCCAACCCGGCTCGAACTCATGGGCGCTCTCGGGCAAGCATACCGCCAGCGGCAAACCGATTCTCGCCAACGATCCGCATCTGGAATGGGGCATCCCGTCGACTTGGTATCAGGTCCACTTGCAAGCGCCCGGTCTGGATGTCATCGGCGTGTCGCTTCCCGGGTTGCCTTGCGTGATCATCGGGCACAACCAGCGCATCGCCTGGGGAGTCACGAATCTCGGCTACGACGTGCAGGATTTATACATCGAGAAGATCGATCCGCGCACCGGCCGGTATTTGTTTCGCGGCCAACTCGAGCAGGCCCGCTCGGAGGCCGAATGGATCGCGGTGAAGGGGCAGAAGCCGCAAGAATTTCGCCAGTGGGTGACCCGACATGGTCCGGTGACCATTGAGGAGGGAAACCGGTTTCTCGCGCTACGCTGGAGCGCGGCTGACCCCAGCGGGTTTCAATTCCCGTTCTTGGATTTGAACCGCGCGAACAATTGGGCCGAGTTCACCGCCGCGCTGGCGCGCTTTCCGGGGCCGGGGCAGAACTTCGTGTATGCCGACGTGGACGGAAACATCGGCTATCACGCCACGGGGAAGCTTCCGATCCGGAAATACGAAGGCGACGTTCCGGTGGACGGCAGCTCGGGCGATTTCGAATGGGAAGGCTTCATTCCGTTCGAGCAATTGCCGGCCTTCTACAACCCGCCGCAAGGTTGGATCGTCACGGCCAATCAAGATCCGTTTCCGGACAATTATCCTTACAGCGTTCATGGCGGTTTCGCCGCGCCGTATCGTTCGCTGGAGATTCGCAGCCTGCTGGCCTCGCACGACGGCTGGAAACCGGGCGATATGCTGGCGGTCGAGAAGGACGTCTACTCCGCGTTTCTGGATCATCTGGCGCGCATGCTGGTGGCGGCCTACGATCGATCGAAGCCGGCCGGTTCGAACTTGAGCGATGCAGTCGGCGTGCTGCGCTCCTGGAACGGCCAGATGGAAAAGGGCACCGCCGCGCCCATGTTGATTTCCGTTGTGTACCAGGCTTTGCGGAAGCGCATAGCGGATTCGGCCGCGCCCGGCAAATCCGATCTCTACGGCGCGCAAATGGCGCCGGCGGTGGTGGAGCAGATTCTGGACCGCGGCGCGCGCGGCTGGTTTCAGGATCGGGATGCGCTGCTGATGCGAGCGCTTTCCGAGGGCTTCCAAAACGGGCGGCGCTTGCAGGGCAGCAATGTGAAGCGCTGGAATTACGGCAGCTACAACGAGCTGACGATCCGGCATCCGGTGGGCGACAAGTTGCCGCTGCTGGGGCCTTACTTTAATGTGGGGCCGGCGCCGATGAGCGGCTCGTCGACGAGCATTAAGCAGACCACGCAGATACTAGGCCCATCGATGCGGTTTGTGGCCGATCTCAGCGGGTGGGATCGCTCGCTCAACAACCTCACGATTGGAGAATCCGGGCAGATTTTGTCCCGGCATTACAAGGATCAGTGGAATGCTTATTATGCCGGACGGAGTTTTCCGATGCAGTTTCAGAAGGTGGATGCCAAGCAGACCTTGACCGTTGTGCCGAGGTGAACATAGCGTTCACACGAGTGTGAACGCGGCACGCACGAGTGCGTGCGCCACAGCGTTAGGCGACGGTTGGTTCCGGGACTGCTTGCTTGACGCGTTTTTTGCGGGCGCGCGTTTTTTCCAGGATCGCGGCCATGTAGGTGTAGAAGACCGGCGTCAGGTACAGCGTCACCAGTTGCGAAAAGAGCAGGCCGCCGACTACTACCAGGCCGAGCGGTTGACGGGCTTCGCCGCCGGCGCCGTAGCCGAGCGCGATGGGGACCGCGCCGAGCAGGGCCGCCATGGTGGTCATCATGATTGGACGGAAGCGGATGAGGCAGCCTTCATAGATGGCCTGCAGAGGCGTCAAGCCCTGCTTGCGCTCGGCTTCCAGAGCGAAGTCGATCTGCATGATGGCGTTCTTTTCCACGATGCCGATCAGCATGATCAAACCGACGAAGGCGTAAATGTTCAGATCCATTCCGAACAGGTACAAGGTCACGAGCGCGCCGAAGCCGGCCGACGGCAGCCCGGACAGAATCGTGATGGGGTGAATGTAGCTTTCGTACAGAATGCCGAGAACGATGTACACCACCAGGATGGCGACAATCAGCAGGACCCAGAGATTGCCGAGCGAGGATTGAAAGGCCTTGGCAGCGCCCTGGAAGTTGGTGCTGATAGTATCGGGCAAAGTTTGCTTGGCGAGGGTTTGAATCTTGTCGACCACTTCGCCGAGCGAAGCGCCGGGTTTCAAGTTGAACGATACGGTGACGGCCGGGAGCTGGCCATAGTGGCTGATGGCCTGCGGGCCGATGTCCTGATGCAGCTTCGCCAGAGTATCCAAAGGGATCAGAGAACCGGAGGACGATTTGAAGTAGAGCAGCGAGAGCGCGTGAGGATCGGCCAGGTATTTGGGATTCAATTCCAGCAGAACTTTGTATTCGTTGATGGCGGCGTAAATGGTGGATACCCAGCGCGGGCCGTAGGCGTCGTAGAACGCGTTTTCAATGGAGTTGGCGTTCACTTGCAGCGCGGCGGCTTTATCGCGATCGATGTCGACGGTGACCTGCGGGCTGAGGATGGCCAGGTCGCTGGTGACATCCTGCACTTCGGGTAACTTTTCGATTTCGTTTTGAAGGCGCGTAGCTCCGGCGTACAGTTCTTTCTTGTCGGGCGATTGCATGGAGAACTGGTACAGGCTCTTGGTGACCTGTCCACCGATGCGGATGGTGGGCGGATTCTGCAAGTACACGCGCATGCCGGGGAAGTTGGCGAGCTTGGGGCGCAAGTCTTCGATGATCTGGTTGACCAGCTCCTTGCGCTGGCCGCGGGGCTTGAGATGCACCACCAGCTCGCCATAGTTGGGCCCGCCCAGAGTGGAGGCGGAAGTGCCTCCGACGGTGGACATGAGCGCAAGCACATCTTTGTTCGTGCGAAACACCTCGGCGACCGCTTTCTGGTATTCGATCATCTGGTAATACGAAGTGCCCTGCGCGGCTTCGGTGACGGCGTAAATCTGGTCGGTGTCCTGATCGGGGATGAAGCCTTTGGGGATGGTGACGAACATGTACAGCGTGGCGGCCAGCACCAGGCCGGAGGCGGCCATGGTGAGAGCGCGATGGCGCAGCACCACTTGCAGCGTGCGGTCATAGACGCGCAGCATGCCTTCGAAAAACTTCTCGGTGATGCGGTAGAACCAGGAATGCTTTTGCAGCTCGGGCGAGCGCAGGAAGCGGCTGCACAGCATGGGCGTCAAGGTGACGGAGACGACGCCGGAAATCAAAATGGCGACGCAGATGGTAACGGAGAATTCACGGAACAACCGGCCCAAGATGCCGCCCATGAAGAGAACGGGGATGAACACGGCGGCCAGCGACAAGGTCATGGACACGATGGTGAATCCGATTTCGCCGGATCCATCGAGGGCGGCCATCAAAGGCTTCTCGCCCATTTCCATGTGCCGGAAAATGTTTTCCAGCATGACGATGGCGTCGTCGACGACGAATCCTACCGAAAGAATCAAGGCCATCATGGACAGGTTGTCCAGGCTGTAGTGCAGCAGGTACATGATGGCGAAGGTGCCGATGATGGAAAACGGCAGCGCCAGGCTGGGGATCACGGTGGCGGAGACATTTCGGAGGAACAGGAAGATCACCATCACCACCAAGCCGAGCGTGAGCAGCATGGTGAACTGAACGTCTTTATAGGATTCGCGGATGGTATCGGAACGGTCGTACAGAACGTCCATGTTCACCGAGGCCGGAATCTCGGAGCGGAACAGAGGTAGCAGGTTCTTCACCGAATCGGTGACCTGGATGGTGTTGGTTCCGGGCTGGCGTTGGATGCCGAGAATGATGGCGCGCTGCGTTCCTTCGGGCGTGTAGAACCAGGAAGCGGTCTTGTCATCCTCGACGCTATCGATCACCTGGCCGAGATCATCCAGACGAACGGCCGAACCGTTGCGGTAAGCGACGACGAGGGGCCGATACTGAGCGGCGCTCATCAATTGGCCGGTGGTCTGGAGCGTGAACGCGCGCTGCGGCCCGATGATGGTGCCGGTGGGGAGGTTCACGTTCCAGCTTTGCAGCGCGGTTTCGACTTCGTTGATGCCGACGCCATGCGCGGCGAGCAAGTGCGGGTCTACTTGCACGTGGACGGCGTATTTCTGTGCGCCCAGCACCTGCACCTGTGCGACGCCGCTGATCATCGAGATACGTTGAGCGATGCGGGTCTCGGCGTACTCATCGAGCGTCCACAAGGGTACGGTCTTGGAGGTGACGGCGAGATACAAAATGGGCTGATCGGCGGGATTCACCTTGGTGAAGGTGGGCGGTGTGGGCATGCCTTGCGGCAACAAGCGCGCGGCCTGCGTGATGGCGGCCTGGACATCCACGGCGGCGCCATCCAGGCTCTTGCTCAGGTTAAATTCCAAGGTGACCTGAGTGGAGCCCAGCGAATTGATGGAGGTCATCGAATCCAGGCCGGCGATGTTGGAGAACTGATTTTCGAGCGGCGTGGCAACGGCGGAGCCCATGGTTTCGGGACTGGCTCCGGGCAGGGCTGCGGTGACCAGCAGGGTGGGGAAGTCGACGTTGGGCAGATCGCTGACAGGCAGAGAGCGATAGGCGACGAGTCCGAACAGGGCAATGGCAGCCATCAGCAAGCTGGTGGCGATGGGCCGGCGGATGAATCCTTCCGAAAAGTTCATTTAAGCCGCAATCTCAGACCAGAGTTTGTGGGCATAACGACGGAACCACCGGGCGATCCTAACTGGTGCGGCCGCGACCGCCGCGGCCTCCCTCACCACGGCCTCCCCGGCCGCCGTATTGGACGCGGCTGTTGGGCGCCAGCCGGAGCTGGCCCTCGGTAACGATGGTTTCACCGGGTGTCAAGCCGCTATCCACGACCAGATCCTGATCTACACGCGTGCTGGTGACCACGGGCCGCATTTCCACCGTCTGATCTTGCTTTACGACGTACACAAACTGGCCGTCTTGTCCGGTTTGGACGGCCTGATTGGGGACCACGACGGCATTGGGACGGGTGGTGAGCCGCAGGGTGACGCGCACGAATTCTCCCGGCCAGAGCTTATTGTCTTCGTTCTGGAAAGTGCCTTTGAGCTTGATGGTGCCGGTGGAGGCATCGACGGTATTATCGATGAACGTCAAAACGCCGGTTTGCACGGTATCTCCAGTGTCCTGAGACTGGGCCCGCACTGGTAGCTTCCCTTCGGCCATGTATTTCTTGATCTCGCCCAATTGCGCTTCGGGGACCGAAAAGGTGACGTAAATCGGATGGACCTCAGCGATGGTCATCATCTCCATGGTATTGGGGGTTACGATGTTGCCTTGCTTGACCGCCAGATTGCCGGTCCGTCCGTCGATGGGTGAGCGGATGGCGGTATATCCCAACTGGACTTTGGCATTATCGATCATGGCTTCGACGTTGGCGACGGAAGCTTTGTCGGCGCCGATTTGAGCGCGCGCGCTTTCAATGGCGGCCTTGTCGGCCTGAATGGTCTGCATCAAGGCATCGGCACTGGCGCGCATCTGATCGGTCTGCTCGCGAGAAACGATACCTTGCTCGAACAACTTGGCGTAGCGGCCGGCCTCTGTTTCAGAGTACTTCTGATTGGCGGTGTCGCGCGCGAGATTGGCTTGGGACTGGCTGAGCGCGGCGTCATCGCGCGCCGAGTTGGCTTGGGCCTGGCTGAGCTGAGCCTGCGCCTGGCTGAGCTGGGCCTGGTAGGAGCGCGGATCGATGGTGAACAGCGGGTCGTCCTTCTTCACGTAGTCGCCTTCCTGGAAGTAGACCTTGGTGAGCTGGCCGCCGACCTGCGCCTTGACGGAGATGGTGGAGTAAGCTTCGACGTTGCCGATGACATCGATATTGACCGGCACATCCTTCTGCATCACGGTGGCGACCACCACCGGAACAGGGCCACCGCCGTCGCCTCTACCGCGTCCACCGCGGCCGCCCGGTCCGCGGCCGGAAGTGGCGTCGGCTTCACTTTTGGAGGCGCAGCCTTGCATTGCCAGAAACGCGAAAGTAATCAGAGCCAGGGAAAGTGGCGCGAGGCAGTAAAGAATCCGTTTGGACACACTCATGAAAGAGGAAACTCCATCACTAACGTTTAAAGTGGCGTCCTTAGGATCTGTCAGGTTACACGTTGCGAACTGTTATCTCAAGCCGGGACTTGATTTTAGCCTTGGATCCGGCAGGACGCTCGCCTTTCAGTTTAACGCAGCTCGAAGCGGCCGTCGGGATACAGATGATAGCGGCGGCCGCGCCAGACGATGGTATTGCCGAAGAAGCCGGCCCACCAGAACAGGAAAGTCAGAAAATCCTGCAAGATCAGGAGATGCCAACGGGGGCGGGTGCGTAGAATCCAGGCGCAGGTGGACCAGGCGGCCAGGGCTCGCAGAGCGGCGGCGATGAGGAGCGTGGGCCACCAGGCCGGATGCAGAATCCAGAGCAGCAGGGCGAACGGGAGCGGGTGCGTAAAGAGCTGGCCGATGTAGCCCAGGGGCCGGGACCTGCGAGTGCTGCGCAGCCAGCGCAGGCGGTGGGAAATACTGGCGCGGAAGCTTTGGCTGCCGATGCGATGTTGGACGATGTTGCGCGAGAGAATGACGCCCATTCCGGCCTGAGCGGCGAACTTGCCCATGATGAAGTCTTCCGCCAGGTAGTCCTTGAGCTTGGCAAAGCCGCCGATAGCGGCGAGGGCTTGTTTGCGCGCTACGATGGTGGGGCCGACGGCGAATCGCATGCCTTCGATGAGCCGGGCCACCAACAAGCCGGCCAGGAATTCGGTGTTCATGCCTTCGGCCTCGAGCTGAGACCAGAAGCTCGCGCCCGCCAGCGCGCGATAGGGACAAGTTGCGAGTGCGACGCGGGGGGCGCTGAACTCGGCGGCGATGGAACGCAGGAATCCGGGGGCGACGCGGATGTCGCTGTCGCTCATTACGAGGATGTCATAGCGCGCTTCAGCGACCATTCGCTCCAGGCTGTGGACCTTGGCATTGGGATAGGGCGGCTCACCGGTGATGAGCAAGCGCGCGGTGCGGCTGGGGAACTTTTCGATCAGCGCGCGCACGACGGGGACGGCGGGGTCGGCAGGGCCGCTAACCGCGAACAAGAGTTCGTACTCCGGGTGGTCCTGTTCGAAGAAGCTGCGGAGGTTTGCCTCGAGGCCTTCGTCGGCGCCGGAGAGGGGCTTGAGGACGCTGATTGGATCGGAAGAGTGCGCGGCGGGAATTTTCTGCGACAGGTAGTTGCGGGCGGCGAAGACAACCAGGAGGCAATAGATCAGGGATCCGGCCAGCAGGAAGGCCACGGCGATCGCCAGGGCGAACATGTGTGGCGGCCTACTCGGTCCGGGCTTTGGTCTCGATCAGCTTTTGGATGCCGGCCAAGAAAGCGTCGACGCTTTGGGCTCCCTGGTCGCCGTGCTTCCGGTTGCGGACCGAGACGCTATCGTTCTGAGCTTCGCGATCGCCCACCACCAGCATGTAGGGGACCTTTTGGAGCTGGGCGTCGCGGATTTTGAGGTTCACTTTCTCGCTGCGATCGTCGAGCTCGACGCGGATTCCAGCTTGCTTGAGGCGACCGGCTACTTTCTGGGCGTATTCGTTATGGCGATCAGTGATGGGTAGCACGATAGCCTGCACCGGGGCAAGCCACACCGGGAAAGCGCCGGCATAGTGTTCGACTAAGATGCCGAAGAATCGCTCGACGGACCCGAACAGCGCGCGATGAACCATCAGAGGCTGGTGTTTTTTTCCGTCTTCGGCGATGTATTCCAGGCTAAAGCGGCGCGGGAGCGTGAAATCGAACTGGACGGTGGATAGCTGCCAGGGGCGGCCGATGGCGTCGAATAGCTTCACGTCGATTTTGGGGCCGTAGAAAGCAGCTTCATCGGGTACCAGGCGGGCTTTGACGTTGAGGCGTTCGACGGCGTGTTTGAGGGCGTTTTCGGCCAGCGACCATTGCTCGGATGTGCCGTCATATTTGCCGCTGGAACCGCCGTCCCAGGTGGAAACTTCGGCTTCATAGGAATCGAAGCCGAAGGTGGTGAGGACGTCGATGGCGAACTGCAGGCAGTTGACTATTTCGTCTTCGATCTGGGAGGGGGTGCAGAAAATGTGCGCGTCGTCCTGGGTGAAGCCGCGGACGCGCAGCAAGCCGTGCAGGACGCCGGCGCGCTCGTAGCGGTAGACGGTGCCGAGCTCGCCGAGACGAACAGGAAGATCGCGATAGCTTCGCTGCCGGTCGGCGTAGATCAGGATGTGGCCGGGACAGTTCATGGGCTTGAGCTGGTATTCGGCGTCGTCCAGCTCCATGGGCTTGAACATGTTCTGGCTGAAAAAATTGGCGTGGCCGGAAGTCACCCACAAGTCGTGCCGCATGACGTGCGGAGTGAAGACCAGCGAGTAGCCGCGCGCCAGGTATTGATCGCGCATCCAGTCCTCGATGATCTTGCGCACCAGGCCGCCCTTGGGGTGGAAGAAGATGAGGCCGGGGCCGGCGGCCTCCTGGATGCTAAAGAGGTCGAGCTCCTGGCCGAGCTTGCGGTGGTCGCGCTTTTTGGCTTCTTCCAGGCGCGCGAGGTAGGCGTCGAGATCTTTCTTGCTGAAAAATGCAGTGCCGTAGATGCGCTGGAGCCTGGCGTTGTGCTCGTCGCCTTTCCAGTACGCGCCGGCGACCGAGAGCAGTTTGAAGGCTTTGATACGCGAGGTGGCCGGGACGTGCGGGCCGCGGCAGAAGTCGATGAAATTCGGGCCTAGCGTGTATTCGGAGAAAATCTCGTCGGCTTTTTCCTGGATGAGCTGGACCTTCATCCAGTCGTCGGCGTATTTGCTGAGCCCTTCGGTCTTGGCGGTGAGCTTGCGTTCGTAGGGGAGAGCTTTGGATTGCAGCTCCCACATGCGCGCTTCGATTTTTTCGAGATCCTCGGGGGTGAAGGGCGTCTCGCGCTGGAAGTCGTAGTAGAAGCCGGTGTCGGTGGGCGGGCCGATTCCGAGCTTGGTTTCGGGAAACAGTTCGAGCACCGCGGCGGCGAGCAGGTGGGCGGTGGAATGGCGGTAGACTTGGAGCGCTTCCGGATTGCGCGAGGTGAGGATTTCGAGCTTGGCGTCGCCTTCGAGCGGGCGGGTCAGATCGTAGAGTTGGTCGTTGACGCGCGCGACCACGGCGTCGTCGGCCAGGCGCGGGCTGATGGATTGGGCGACGTCCAGCGGGCGGGAGCCGGGGGGGACAGTTTTTTGGCTGCCATCGGGCAGCGTGATGGTAAGGCTTTCGCTCATTAGTCTTTCAGGTTAACAGGAGCGGCGCGGGGTATGCGGGCTTGGTTCTGGCATCAATTTCGGCCTATTTCAAAGGGCTGGCTGAATGTCCGTGCCGACGAAGTCCTTTCCCTTGAAGAGAAGGGGCAGGCCGGTCGCCTTTGCGAGCGCGTACGAAAAACAGTCTCCGTAGTTAAGGCCGGTCTTGCTTTTCTGGCATTTGCCATAGGACGCATAGGCCTCAAGGGCGAGGTGCGCATGGTGAGCTGTCACGCTTTCCACATGGCAGCTTGCTTCCTGGAGGAGGGCGTGCAACTTGTGCGGGCCTTTTGGCCCATGCCGGTTTAGCATGACGATGCCGGCTTCAAAGAGAGTGGCCGCTGAAATCAAGGGCGCGTCCGCCTCGGCGATTGCTTCCGCGTAACGCGCGCCGTCTGGTTCTTCGTCCAGGATGGCTACGAGGGCTGATGAATCAATGACTATCATTTCGGCAGCCCGCGCCGGTCATACAGCATGTCTTCCGGACTCCGTTTGTCCAGAACCGGGAGCGTAGCGCATTCGTGGCCGATCTCAAGCAGCCGCGCCACCAAGCGGGCCTTGTTGCGTTTCTTCCGGATTCGCGCCAGCCGCTCCAGGACCGCCCGGTCAACAGCTTCAGCCATAGTCTCGCCTGCGAGTTGGGCAAGCTCTCTTACGTGCCGGTGGGTCTCCTCGTTCTTGATGTTCAGGCTCATATACTATTTTCCGCTTTTGGTAGAAGGTAGATATTAGTATACCTTATACCCGGGCTAAACGAGCATCGGTCGAGGATCCGTCGAAACGGCATGGGAGGCGTAATGGCTGAGGCTCTCGCTGGCGTAAGGTTCGGAGCAACAAGTCCGGATTTTGGCTTAAGCGGCTCGATTGGGGCTGGCCTTGAGGAGGCCGAGGCGCAGCAAGCTTTCGGCCGTGGCGACGATGGCTTCTTCGTTGGAACGCGGTGTCCAGCCCAGCAGGCGCCTGGCTTTTTCGCCGGTGGCGTTTTTCGGTTTGCCGAGCTCCGGCAGGATCTGCTTGACGGCCGGATCGCGCATCGCCGCGATTCGCACCAGCCAGTTGGGTAATTCGCGGGCAGGAACGCGTTTGGCGGCGGGGCCCATGCGGGCTTTCAAGACCTTGGCGATGTCGAGCATGGACACGAAGTCGCCGGCGACGGCCAGGAAGCGCTCGCCCTGGGCGGCGGGATGAGTCATGGCGCGGAGGTGCAAGTCAGCGACATCGCGCACGTCCACCAGGCCGAAGTAGAGGCGTGGGCAGCCGGGCATGGCGCCGTCCATCAGGCGCTGCACCAGGAGGATCGAAGTCGCGTAGTCCGGGCCGAGGACCGGGCCCAGGATTCCGACCGGGTTGATGACGGCCAGCTCCAGGCCGCGGCCTTCTTCGGCGATGAAATTCCAGGCGGCACGCTCGGCCAAGGTCTTCGATTTCACGTACGGGAGCACGTCAGCGCCGTCGGGGTCCGTCCACACTGTCTCGTCGAACGGTGTTGTTCGGGACTCGTGGCCATATCCGATGGCGGCGAATGAAGAGGTGAGCACTACGCGTTTGACTCCGGCGTTGCGGGAGGCGCGTAGTACTCGAAGGGCGCCTTCGCGCGCAGGCACGATCAACTCGTCCTCGTGCTTGGGGACATTCGAAGGAAAGGGCGACGCCACGTGCAGGACGTATTCGCAACCGGCCACGGCTTCCGGCCAGCCCGCGTCGTTTTCGAGGGCGGCGGCGAAAAAGGTCAAGCGGTTGTCCGGCTGGGCACCCGCTTGTTGCAGCATGGCGCGCACCTGACTCTCGCGGGTCAGGCTGCGTATTGTGGCGCGCACCTGGTGGCCGGCTGAGAGAAGCTGCAGGATGCAATGGCTGCCGACGAAGCCGGATCCGCCGGTTACCAAAACCGTACTCATCTTCGGCTCCTTGCGCGCTGAACTTGGGATCGCATATTGACAAGGTTACGACGGATGGGAGCGACGAGTGGCGGGAGGTTTATTTGATCAAGTTTCGAATCAGAACTGTGGGATGGAGCGTCTTGGCGCCGTTCAGGTCGGCGATTTGATGGCGGCAGGAGGTGCCGGTTGCCACCAGGACGTCGCCGGGTTGCATGGATTCGACCGCGGGCAACAGGCGGCGGCTAGCGATGGCTTTCGAAACCTCGTAGTGATCTTTGGAGTAGCCGAAAGATCCGGCCATGCCGCAGCAGCCTGCATCGAGATCGACTACGGTTGCGGAGGGGATGCGCGACAGGAG
Organism: Terriglobia bacterium; assembly: GCA_963768095.1. GTDB lineage: Bacteria > Acidobacteriota > Terriglobia > Bryobacterales > Bryobacteraceae > Palsa-89. Next base: position 267,866 of record CAVYGT010000005.1, read on the forward strand.
AGCGATGGTAGCTTTCGTCAATCCCATCGACTTTTGATGGCAGTGCGCGTGGAACAGGATTTTTTGGGGACCGGGGCGGAGAGGCAGATCCAGCGCGGCTGCGAACTCGTCGAATAACATGCACGCTTGCGCTACGGTGCGGGCTTTCGTTTGTTGGTCTCCTCGCAAGAGAGCCGGGGCGTCTTCCTTGATTGCCGAGAGACAGCTTGGCTCGCAGAAGAGAATCTTTTCGCCGCGGTCCGCGATGGGGAAGAGCGCGTCTACAACGTTGGCGGCGTGTTGGCGGGCCTGCTGGAGGAGTCCCTGAGAAATTAGCGGGCGGCCGCAACAGCCTGGGCGGACGACGTTGGTGCGGCACCCGGCATGCTGCAGGATCTCGACTGCCGCGATGCCGATCTCGGGGTCGAAATGATTGGTGAACGTGTCGTTGAACAGCGTGACGGGTGTGCCGCCGGTGGAATTCGCTTGCGAGTTTGCCCAATCGGCGAAGGTTGTGCGCTTCCACTCGGGAAGGGTGCGGCGGCGATCGATGTTCAGCAGTCTTTCATTCGCGTAACGGCCTAGCGAACTGCGCGTGAGCGTGTTGGAAATCGGAGCGAAGCGGCTAGCCCAGCTAGATAGCGAGCCAATATGGCCGAGCGCGCGGGCGCGGAGCGGGACACCGTGGCGCTTCCAATAATCGGCCAGAAATTCGCTCTTGAGCATCGCCATATCGACGTTCACCGGGCATTCGGCTTTGCAGGCGCGGCATTCCAGGCACAAGTCCAGCACGTTGTAGACATCTTCGTCGCCGAGGCCGGTTTGGTTGAGCTGACCCGAGATTGCTATGCGAAGGGCGTTGGCGCGGCCGCGCGTGGTGGCCGATTCGTCTTGCGTAGCCATGAATGACGGGCACATGGTGCCGGAGAGCCGTTTGCGGCAAGCTCCCACGCCACTGCACATTTCGATCGCGCCGGCGACGCCGCCGTATTCGGAAAAATCAAACCAGGTGGATGGGTTGCGAGCTTGATACGCCGAACCGAATCGGAGATTGGACGTCAGCGGGGGCGGGTCGACGATTTTGCCGGGGTTCAGAATGCCGAGCGGATCGAAGGTTCGCTTGATCTCGCGGAAGGCTTCGTAGAGCACATCGCCGAAGATCTTGCGCATGAACGGGCTTCTGACCAGGCCGTCGCCGTGTTCGCCGGAGATCGCGCCGCCGAACTCGACCACCAGGTCCGCGACTTCCTCGGCCAGACGAGAAAACTTACGAACGCCCTCTTCGGTTTTCATGTTGATGACGGGGCGAACGTGCAGGCAACCGACGGAGGCGTGCGCGTAGACTCCGGCGGTGGTTTGGTGGCGTTCGATTATTTCCATGAAGCGGCCGATGTATTCACCCAGTTTTTCCGGGGCGACCGCGGTGTCCTCGACGAATGAGATGGACTTGGCATCCTGCTTCATGGCCATCGAGAGGCCGAGCGCGGATTCCCGGAGATTCCAGATGCGGGCCTGGGCGGCGGGGTCTGTTTCGGAATGGTAGAAGTAACCGAGGTTGCGCGATCGAAGGTCGGTTTCGAGAGCGGTCAGCCGGGCGGGCAGGTCCTCTTTGCGGTCGGAGTAAAATTCGACGCACAAGATCGCGCCCGGGTCGCCCTGGATGACTGCGCGGCGGGCTTGATCCAGGGCAAGGTTTTGACGGGTGTTGTCGAGGATGGATTTGTCCATTACCTCGACCGCCGAGGGCTGGTGCGCCAGGATGGACGGAGTGGCGTGGAGCGAGTCCAAGAGATGGTGAAATCCGATCACCATGACGGCTTTGGCTTTGGGAAGCGGCACCAGGCGCAGCTTTGCTTCCAGCACTACGCCCAGCGTGCCTTCGGAGCCCACCATGAGCCTTGCCAGGTTCACGGTGCTGGCGGGATCGACGAACTCATCCAGGTTGTAGCCGCCCACGCGGCGCAGAATCTTCGGATAGCGCTGGGCGATTTCGGCGGAGTGCTGGCGGGTCAGGTCGAGAACCGTGCGATAGCAAGCGGCTTCGAGCGTGTCGCCGCTGGGGATCTCCTCGCGAGGGATTTCGCGAAATTGAACGACGCTGCCGTCCGAGAGGGCGACGGTCTGTTCGAGCACATGGTCGATGGTTTTTCCGAATACCACGCTGCGCGCGCCGGCGGAGTTGTTGGCCATCATGCCGCCGATGGTGGCGCGGCTGGCGGTGGAGATGTCGGGGGCGAAACGGAGGCCGTGCGGGGCCAGTTGCGCATTCAGTTCGTCGAGGACGACGCCCGGTTCGGCGCGCGCCCAGCGTTCCTCGGCGTTGATTTCGAGGACACGATTGAAGTACTTGGAGGTGTCCACCTGGAGGCCCTCGCCGATGGCTTGTCCGGCCTGGGATGTACCGCCGCCGCGCATGGTCAGAGGGCAGCGGAATTGCTGGCAGATTTGAATCGTGTTGATGATGTCCTGGCGGGTCTTCGGAATCACCACGCCCAGAGGCCGGATTTGATAGACGCTGGCGTCGGTGGAGTAGAGCGCGCGGGAGATTGTGTCAAAGCGCACTTCACCCTCGATCTGGCGCTCGAGTTCGTGTTGTAAAGCCGCGGCGTCCACCAAGGCGGCGTTGGCTTGAGGGACTGGGGCGCCGAGGCTGACGTTGACTAGATTCAATGCGGGTTGCCTTCATGGGACCATTCCGGTTAGTTGCGTGTCAATTGCGGTTATGATTGACACGTGAGCTACCGGCCGGGCCGACATTTTCTCCAGATACCGGGACCGACCAACGTTCCGGATCGCGTTTTGCACGCCATCGATCACGCCACCATCGATCACCGGAGCAGCGATTTCGCGGAGTTGGGCCGGGCGTGTCTGGACGGAATGAAATCGATTTTTCAGACGCAGGGGCCGGTGATTATTTTTCCGTCTTCGGGCACTGGGGCATGGGAAGCCGCGCTGGTGAATACGCTGAGCGCGGGCGACAAAGTGCTCGTATTTGAAACGGGGCACTTTTCCACGCTTTGGACGAAGATGGCTCGGAACCTGGGCCTGCGTGTGGACGTGATTGCCGGGGATTGGCGTCACGGCGCGGACTCAGCGGGTTTGGAGGAACGGCTCAACGCCGATTCGGCGCATGAGATCCAGGCGGTGATGGTGGTCCACAACGAGACATCGACGGGGACCACGAGCGACATTTCCGCTGTTCGGGGTGCGATCGACGCTGCGCGGCATCCGTCGCTGCTACTGGTGGATACGATCTCGTCGCTGGCGTGTATGGAGTACCGGCACGAGGAGTGGGGCGTGGACGTGACCGTGGGCGGGTCGCAAAAAGGTCTCATGCTGCCGCCTGGGCTCGGTTTCAACGCGATTAGTGCGAAGGCGATGGAAGCGGGCAAGAAGTCGCGTTTGCCGAAGAGCTTTTTTCAGTGGGGCGAAATGTTGGAGGCCAATGCGAAGGGATTTTTTCCGTACACGCCTTCGACGAACTTGCTGTATGGTTTGCGGGAAGCGCTGCGGATGTTGGAGGAAGAGGGACTCGACAACGTTTTCAAGCGCCATGCGCGGTTAGCCGAGGCGACGCGAAGGGCTGCCCGCGCCTGGGGGCTGGAGATGGTGCCGCTCGATTGCGCTGAATACAGCAACTCGCTGACTGCGCTGTTTGTGCCGGAGGGATTCAACGAGGCCGCATTGCGCGCGCTGATTCTGGAGCGATTCAACATGTCGCTGGGCGCAGGGCTGGGTAGGCTGGCCGGACGCGCTTTTCGCATCGGACATCTGGGCGACTTCAATGAGCTGATGCTGGCGGGCACGCTGGCGGGCGTCGAGATGGGGCTGGAATTGGCCGAAATCCCGCACGGCAAGGGCGGCGTGGACGCAGCGCTTCAGTACTTAGTGGGTGCGGCGGAAAGGCAGCCACATTAGGAAAAAAAGCGCCAGCGCCACCAACTCGCCGGCCGCGATGTACCACGGCCAAGGTCCCAGATAGTTCAACAACGAAACATTGGCGGGCTTTTCGCGGAGGTACATGTAATTAGTTTTGAAAAGCCAGTCGAACAGGCCGACGGCGGCGGCGTACAGGTTCGCGGTCCGAAATGCTGTCCAGACGCTGTTGGGGCGCGGCCGGAGCAGGCGGCCCCAGGTCAACGTCAAGATCGTAACGATGACGAAGCCGTGCGCCAGAAAAAAGTAGATGGTTGGATAGGACGGGAAGGGGGCCCACAGGTCCGGCGTCAGCACCGCCATGCTGCTTCCGGCCACGCCGGCGTAGTAGGCCAGTTCATAGCACCAGGGCTGGAGCGTGAGCGCCGCGATGATGGTGAGCCACAGGGTGAAATCGCAAAGCTGCAGGGGCAGGCCTTCGGGGAAGCGGAAGCCTTCATGACCATACCGGTAGACATACCAGATCAGTTCGTTGAACAGAAGGAACAAAGCCAGGCCGCGGCGAATCCAGAGGCTGACTGGATGGCTTCCGCGGCAGAACGCCGACAGAACCAGAGCGATCAGAGGGATGGCAGCGACGATCGCGAGGTGCGCCGGACCGAACAACCGGAATCCGGTCACCACGAAGAGGAACATCAATAGCGAAACACGGCCGCTACCGCGGCGCCATCCGGCATTTTAGCGGCTGGCAGGCTGAAAGCTAAGCCGCGCTGTCGCAGGGTGTCGATGGCGGCACGGTTGAGCGGATCTTCGTCGCCCCGGTCTACGCGCGCGTCCTGATTGATGTAGAGCCAGCCCACTCGGCCCTCGGCGGCAGCGCGGAGGATCGTGTCCAAGTCTGTCGAGAAGCGCGCCGGCGCCATGCGTTCCTTGAATTCCATGAGACTGGCCACGGCGCGCTCGGTTGAATCGGATCGAACAATCGCATAGGCTCGCTTCAGCAACTCCTCCTCGGACAGCGGGGAGTTGGCGCTTCCGCGGATGGTTTCCTTCAATAAACGCGGGTAGGAGCTGGCGGAGCGGTAAATGGCGGTATCCTCCTCGACCCCCGCCAGGACCAGGGGTGCATCGCCGGCGTGGACCAGTTCGCGAATGCCGCGGTCCACGGCTTTGAAGAAGTCCGCCAGATACGCGTGCGCTCTCTCACGGCCTGAACCTGTTCCGAACCGGACGCCCGCCATCGTCCCAGCCGAACTTCCGGCGCTGGACCGGTTCTCCAGATCGTGATCGGGCGGTTTAAAGGCCAGGGCCTCGTCGAGGGTTCGGGGGACGCCTTTAGGCAGCTCGACGCGCTGGGCACGCTGGCCGGCGTAGCGCCAGAGCTCCACCGATTTCTGCGACAAGCGCAGCAGATAGAATTCGGCCGGCAGGTGCAGATCCGCGAGCACTGGGCGTACCTGGAAACAGCCCGCCACGGTGAGCGAGGGTTTCACCGGCTCGATCCCATCCAGGATGGTAAAAACTTCCGGGGAGCGAAAGATAGCGCGGCCCCAGTGCGATCCAGCCTCGAATTCAGGAGCGTCGGTCAGCCGGAGTAACGGCTCGATTAAGTCGGTTATCTGGGGCTGGGCGATGGAACGCGCCTTAAGCTGCCGTTCGGCATCCTGACAATAGGTTCGTAACATGGCGCCCATCGACTTGGCCTGTTCTCCGGGCCGGTAAGGCGGCAGCAGGATGGTAACGCAGGGCGCGGCAGAGCCGGCCAGCTCCCCGATTTTTCCGGGGCGCAGGGTCTCCAACGTCGGAACATTCAAGCCGGTCATAGAGTCCTCCATCGGGAACTGCTGGCACGCGTTCAACCAATTGCGGGAAGGCCAACAGATTACGGTTGTTCGGGCGCGAAGTGGTTGGTTGGGAGCTTTCACGCACCCTCGATGTGGGGAAAACGGCGCGGGGCTTCTCGGCGATCGGCAAAGCCTCCAACAGATTGAATGGCATGCTCTTCGGTCCCGGTCGTGCGGGGGATTAGGTGGTCCAAATAGCAGTCCGGAGACGTCTTGTGTCTCAGGGATGACGGACCGGAAGAAGGCGCAATATGGGCGACAAAGAACTGCGAGAAGCAGTCGAGCAAGCGCTCGATTGGGAACCGATCGTTGACGCCAAGGGCATCGGGGTGTCGGTTGTGGATGGGGTTGTGACGTTGAGCGGACACGTTCCGACTTATGCCGAGAAGCGGGAAGCGGAGAAAGTAGCGGGTTTGGTCCGGGGAGTGAAGGCGGTGGCTTGCGAGCTGGAGGTGGCACTGCCGGTCTCATTCGAGCGAAGCGATGAGGAAATCGCGCGGGCGGCGGCTAACGCTGTCGCTTGGAATACGCTATTGCCGAAGGACGCCATCCAGTTGTGGGTGGATAACGGGCGCGTGACGCTGGAGGGCGCGGTGGATTGGCAGTATCAGCGGCGGGCGGCCGGCAGGAGCGTGCGCTATCTGGCGGGCGTCCGAGACGTGAATAATCACATCGTGGTCAGCCCGCGGGCCGATCAGGTCGCCGTTAAGGCGCAGATTGAAGCTGCGCTGCTACGCAACGCGCAGTTGGACGCCAACCGCATTCGTGTGGATATTCGGGGAGAGCGCGTGATTCTGAGCGGCACGGTGCAATCCTGGCTAGAGCGGGAAGCGGCAGAACAGGCGGCCTGGGGTGCGCCGGGCGTGTGTGACGTCGAGAATCTGCTCATTGTGAACCCGGTGGCGAGCCTGGTGGCGTATTAGCGCGGCTTGGCCGGATCGGAAGGAGGGACGAATGATCACGTTCCAGCGAATCCTATTTCCAGTCGATTTTTCCGAGCAGTGCGTGGCTATCGTGCCGGCGGTGAAGGCCATGGCCAGCCAATTTGGCGCGCGGCTCGAGGTGCTGTACGTGGTGGACTTGCCTTCGGCCTGGTTTGGGTCGCCCGAGGCGGCGGCTTGGGCTGCGCTGATCAGCGCCGAACGGCTGCGGGAGGAGGGGCAGATCGCTTTAGATCGCTTCCTTGCCAAGCATTTCGGGAATTTTCCCGTGACTGCGGTGGTGGACGAAGGCGAAGCGGGGCGCGAGATCGCCGATCACGCGGAGGACAAGCATGCCGATCTGATCATGATGCCGACCCATGGCTATGGTCCGTTCCGGGCGTTTTTGTTGGGGTCCATCACGGCCAAGGTGTTGCATGACGCTCATTGTCCGGTTTGGACTGGAGTGCATGCCGCAGAGCTGACGGCCCATCCTCCGCAGCGCTGGAAGCACCTGCTGTGCGCCATCGACACCGATCCGCGCGACGGGGCGGTGCTCAAGTGGGCGGCGGAGTTTGGCGCCGGGCAAGGCTTGGAGGTGCGGCTGGTGCACGCAGTGGAGGGAGTGGACGGAACGCTGACGAAAGAACGCGACCCGAGCATGTACGAGTTCCTGTTCAATGTGGCGCGTGAGCGGATCGCGGAGATGCAGTCCCAGGCGGGGACGCACTTTGAAGTCTGTTTTCTGGGAGGCAAGGTGGGCCGCGCGGTACACCAGGCCGCTATCAGCCACGACGCGGATCTAGTGGTGATCGGGCGCGGGGTGATGCAACAAAAGCTGGGGCGTCTGCGCAGCGGCGCTCTTTCCGTTATCCAACAAGCGCCTTGTCCGGTGATCAGCATTTAGGCCAGGGCCCGGCTCGGCGGAGCGTGTGGAATGACGTTGAACACGCAAGTCGCGATGCGATTGGATGAAGTGGCTGACTTGCTGCTGGAGCAAGGCGCGAGTCCCTTCCGTGTTCAGGCCTACCGGCGCGGCGCGGAAACCGTGCGGCGGGTGGAGCGCCCCGTTTCCGAAATCTTCGAGCAGGAGGGGCTGGAGGGGCTGCGCAAGCTGCCGGGCATCGGCGATCGCCTGGCAATCGCGATTCGCGACATTGTGCGCCTGGGGCGTCTTGCGATGCTGGACCGGCTGCGCGGGGAGTCCGACGCGGTGGAATTGCTGCGAACGGTTCCCGGCATCGGGCCGGTGCATGCGCAGCGGCTGCACGAGGATCTGGGCGTCGATTCGCTCGAGGATCTGGAAGCGGCGGCGCACGACGGGAGACTGGTCAGCGTCGCGGGGCTGGGGCACAAGCGCGTGGCGGGCATCATGGATTCGCTGGCTACGCGGCTGGGCCGGCTGCGGGCGCTGAGCGCGGAGGCCGAGGAACAGGTCCCGGTGGAAGAAATGCTGGACGTTGACCGGGAATATCGCGAGCGCGCGGAATCTGGCGAACTGCACAAGATTGCGCCGCGGCGCTTCAATCCCATGGGTGATGCCTGGCTTCCGATTCTGCATACGCAGCGTGAGGAGAGACACTACACGGCGCTTTTTTCGAACACGGCTCGGGCGCACAAGCTCGGTAAGACGGGAGATTGGGTGATCCTTTATTACGACGGGCGCGGGGGCGAGCGGCAGGCCACGGTGATCACTAGCCAGTACGGAGCTTTGAAAGGCCAGCGAATCGTACGCGGGCGGGAAGAGGAATGCGCGCGATATTACGGCGCGGCGCTGCGCCATGCGTCGGGAATCTAGAGGAGGTGCAATGTGAACGCTACGGAGACAATTCTCCTCGATCTGGTGCGGGATGCGGCGCACCCTTTGACCGGGTCGGCGCAAGATTACGATCCGCTGTTGGAACTGATTGGCGACGCGCGTGTCGTATTGCTCGGCGAGGCGACGCATGGGACGCACGAGTTTTATCGGGAGCGCGCGCAGATCACCAAGCGGCTGATTCGCGAGAAAGGATTCACAGCGGTCGCCGTGGAGGCGGATTGGCCGGACGCGTATCGTGTGAACCGTTTCGTGCGAGGGCAAGGCGAGGATGACGACGCGGCGGACGCGCTCAGCGGATTCCGGCGTTTTCCGGCGTGGATGTGGCGCAACGCGGACGTTCTGGATTTCATTGGTTGGATGCGCGCGCATAACGAGGCGCTAGCCGCGCGGCAAACTCAAGCAGGGTTTTATGGACTCGATCTGTATAGCATGCACGCCTCCATCCAAGCCGTGTTGGAGTACCTGGACAAAGTAGATCCGGAAGGCGCGCGGCGGGCGCGGCATCGCTACGCGTGTTTTGAACACTTCGGCGAAGATCCGCAGGAGTACGGGTATGCGGCCGGGATGGGATTGAGCAGCACGTGCGAGCGCGAGGTGATCGAGCAGCTCATCGACCTGCAGCGGCGCGCTTCCGATTATGCTCGCCGCGACGGGCGTATCGCGGCCGACGACTTCTTCTACGCCGAGCAAAACGCGCGGCTGGTCAGGAATGCGGAAGAATACTACCGCGCGATGTTCCGGGGGCGCGTTGCCTCCTGGAATCTGCGCGATCGTCACATGGCCGAGACGCTGGATGCGCTGGCTGAGCACCTGAGCCAACACGATCGGCGGGCGAAGATCGTGCTGTGGGCGCACAACTCGCATCTGGGGGACGCCCGAGCCACTCAGATGGGCCGTCGGGGTGAGTTGAACGTCGGGCAATTGATTCGGGAGCGCTATGGCCGCGAATGCGTGCTGATCGGATTCACCACGTACAGTGGAACGGTGACGGCGGCGTCCGAATGGGGTGGTCGGGCGGAGCGCAAGCGAGTTCGTCCGGCGCTGCCGGAGAGCTACGAAGCCATGTTCCATGCAGTGGGCGCGCCGCGATTTCTGCTGCGGCTTCGCGATGGCGGGCAGGTTTCGCATGCGCTGGCGGAGCCGATGCTGGAACGCGCCATCGGTGTAATCTACTTGCCGGAGTCCGAACTGGCGAGCCACTATTTCTACGCCAGCCTGGCGCGGCAGTTCGACGCCATCCTGCATTTCGATCAGACGCGCGCCGTTGAACCGCTGGAACGCACGTCCGAGTGGGCCATCGGAGAACCAGCCGAAACTTTCCCATCCGGAATGTAGTCCACAGACTCGTTTCCTGAAGCGCGATCTGTTAATTTCACTAGAAGGGATGTCCGCAGGAAGACGGGGATGACTTGGCGTGTTTCATCGCTCCCAGGGTGCTGCTGCGCGTTGCTCGTACTGACGGCCTTTCCGCTGTGCGCCGATGTTACCTTCACCGGCCGCGTCGTGGACGAAAACGAGGTGCCGGTTCCCGCGGCGCACGTGAGCGTGGTTCCAGCGCCGGGTTCCCCGATTCCTGCCCCCGCAAAGCCTTGGGATACGCAAACTGATCCGACCGGTGCTTTCAGGCTCAGTCTTCCAGCGGCAGGCGACTTTCTGGTTAGCGTCGAACGCGAAGGTTATTATGCGCTGAAGAACCGCCCCGTGCGGGTGGAGGGGACGCAGGAGGTGACGCTGACGTTGAACACGGTCCGCGAGGTTTTTCAATCCACGGATGTGAACGAGGCGACCTCGCCGCTCGATGTGGGTCAGACGCAGAACCAGGAACACCTGACCGGCACGGAAGTGAACGACATCCCGTACGCCAACAGCCACAGTTTTCGAAATGCGATGACGATGATGCCGGGCGTGCTGGAAGATGCGACCGGCGCTTTTCACATTGAGGGGTCGTCGGAGAATCAGGTTCTGTTCCTGCTCAACGGCTTCAACATCACTGATCCGATATCGGGGGACTACCGAACGGCGCTGGCGGTGGAAGGCATCCGAAGCGTGGATCTTACAACGGCCCGCATCTCGCCCCAGTACGGGGAGGGATCGGCCGGCGTGCTGGCCATCAATACCGAGAACGGTACGGACGCGTTCCACTATACAGCGACCGACTTTATTCCCGGTTTGAAGCTGCAGCAAGGCCTGCGCCTGGGCAATTGGTATCCGCGCGTGGGTCTCTCGGGGCCCATTGTGCGCGGACGTTCTTGGTTTTCGGACACCTTCGATTCCGGATACAACCAGGGCATAGTCACCGATCTGCCGCGCGGACAGAACACGCGCAGCGGATGGTCCGGCAGCAACCTGCTGCATACGCAGACCAACCTGACGCCATCCAATATTCTGTTCGTCGACTTCCTGGCATATGTGGATCGCGAAGGCCGCGTGGGATTGGGTCCGCTCAATCCGGTACCTACTACGTCCAACATCAACACGCGCGAGTTTTTCGGGAGCATCAAGGACCAAGCCTACTTCGGCCACACGCTGGTGGAGTTCGGGTACGCGCGCAACGACTTCCTGGATACTCAAACTCCGCTTGGACAGAGCTTGTACGTCATTTCGCCGCAGGGTCAGAGCGGCAATTATTTCGTCGATTCCACGCAGTCGGCCTCGCGCGATCAGGGCCTCGCGGATGTTTATCTGCCGCGTTTCGAATTTGCGGGCTCGCATCAAATCCAGCTTGGCGGGGACGCCGAATGGCTGCATTATAGCGGCGACTTCCACCGCAGCGGTTACGAAGTTCTGGGGCTCACGGGCCAGTTGCTGTCCCAGACAGTATTCGGGCCGCCGGCGCTGTTTCATGCGCGAGATGTGGCGACGTCATCCTATCTGCTGGATACATGGCGCGTGTCGAAGAGCTTGCAATTCGAGTTGGGGTTTCGCGAGGACCTGGATCATCGCGCCACGGACGTGGCCTGGTCGCCGCGCGCGGCGTTTTCGTGGTCGCCGTTTGCGTCCGGCCACACGCGAGTTTCCGGAGGCTATGCGATCAGTCATGATGCGGCGACCATGGATATGCTGGGCCGCCCGCTGGATCAGACCGCGCTTACCAGCACCCCCAGCACGCCGTTCTTCGCGGCGGACACCACTTTCGCGGTAGGCGGCTTCCAATTGCCGCGCGCCACCAATTGGAATCTAAACGTGGATCAGCAAATCACGCCGCACACTTTTTTGACGGCGAAATACTTGCGGCGGCGTGGAACCGACGGCTTCGCGTTCGTGAACACGCTGGCGCCGGAAGGTCCGGCCTCGCTGTTGCCGTTACCCAATGCCACATCCGCGGGCGTGTACCAGATCGAAAACCTGCGCCGGGACGACTACGACTCGGTGCAGATTTCGATGCGGCAGACTTTGTCCGGCCAGCACGAATGGATGGCGAGCTACACGCGCTCGCGCGCGCTTTCGAACGCGGTTCTCGATCCGAGCACATCCATACCGCTGCAGGTTTTGACCAGTCTAGTTCCGATGCCCTGGGACGCGCCGAATCGTTTCCTGGGATGGACCTATCTGGGGCTGCCGTGGAAGAACTGGTCCATCGCCGCGCTGGCCGACCTGCGCAGTGGTTATCCGTTTTCGATCCGGGATCAGACCGGACTGGTTTCGGGCGTTGTGGATTCTCACCGTTATCCGATGAATCTGGATCTGAACATTGCCCTCGAGCGCATGATCACGCTGGCGGGATACCGGTTCGCGCTGCGCGGAGGGATGGACAACATCACGAATCAAGCCAATCCCACCGCGGTGAACAACGTGATCGGAGCGCCGCAATTCCTGCAGTTCCTGGGCGATGAAGGGCGGCATTTTGTGGTGCGCGTGCGCTTCTTTGGCCGTGCCGCAACCAAGTAACAGCTCGTTGGCCGGTTATGGCCCCGGCACCTGCACAGGAATGGTGGCCGGTGTCTGCGTTTGGACACCTCCGATGGAGATGGACACGGGGATGTTTCCGCTGGGCGTAGATTGCGGAATCCGAACGTTGAATTGATAGAGGCCGCTGATGGAATCGGGGACCAGGCCGGCGTACAAAACGTCCGATGGGGCGAGTGTTACGGTGCCGATGGTGACGGTTACTCCGTTCACCAAGGATGCTGTAGCGGTGGCCAATTGGCCCGCGGCAACAGAGGGATTCGTGTCGCCAAATCCAGTTCCGTACAGCGTCACGAGATCGCCCGGCTTGGCCGGCGTGGCGCCTGGAACCAGGGATGGAGCAGCGACCACGTTGGCAGTGCCGGCAAACTGGGCCGCGATGCTGGTGGAATTCGCAAATAGAAAAAACGCCGGCGCGAAGGGTTGCAGCGTGGTGTAAGTGTCGATGTCGGAAGTCATCTGGTTGGTTTGGCCGGGATTCAGTATAAGTTGGAGCGTCACCGGACCGGTTCCGGAAAATGTGGGTAACTGCGCGTTGATCTGCTCGGCGGAAACATAGGTGATGGGAATTAGCGTGGGGTTGGGAATACCTGGGCCTGTAACTTGCACCGAGACGCAGGCCAGTTCGGTCGGGAAGGCTCCGTTGACGAAATCGCCCAGTCCCGCGATGCGTCCCGGGCCACCCACGACAAACCCGGTGCCGACAATGCTGACCATGGCGTTGGAGGACAAAGGAGGCAGGAATGATCCTCCATTTTCCGTGGTTCGCAAGATCGGATTGGTGATATCGGTGCACTTGCCGGCGTTGGCGATGGTCGAGACGGAAGTGTAGACCCAATCGCCCAGCGGCCCTCCATCACCATTGCCGGCGACCGCAGCCACGTATACGTGCAGCTTGCCGACCTCATTGGGAGGCGGAGTCCACAACGCGTCGAACTCGAAGTTCGTTCCAGCCGCGCCTCTGGGAGCGACGTTATGTTCGGCGTACGCACGCAGGTTATTGCAGGGCGCGGCGGCGCCGTATTGAGAGCCGTCGTCGCATCGAACCTGCACTGGGGCGGGGGTGCTGGACGGCGAAAAGGTTCCGGACGACTGAGTTTCGTCGCTCACCTCGCGGATGGTTACCTGAAAGCCCCAAGTAACCGCCTCCGGATGTTGAATGAAGATGCGAATGGTTTGCTGGGTGTTCGGGAGGTAGTCGCTGACCATCACTTTCAGGGAACCACTGGGGTCGGCATTGGCTGGGCCAAATGAGCTATGGCAAGTGCTGCAGTTCTGGCCGTTGTGATCGGAGGGCACGGCATTGGCGCCCGCGTATCCCAAACTTGGTGTAGCACTTTCAGCCAGCACGACGGCCGGCATGGTGGCGATCGCAAACAACAGCGCTGGAAGTATCCGTCTCATTCTTCTCGTGAGACTGAGTTATAGCAGAAAGGTTACAGGGATAAGGTGAATTGTACGAGGAATTAGTAAGTTAGGACAGCTGGGATCTAAGCTTGGGTAACTTAGTGACGCTTGATAGGCGCCCCGGGGAAGGGTTCCGGCTGAGCGGCTTGTCATGGATTCTGACCGCCTTCCTGGCGCGCTAAGCACGCCAGTGCTTTCTTGGCGGCGGTGCTCAAGGGAAATTCATGTAATCTTTGCACGGGCAACCAGAGAAAGTGCTTAGGGATACTTCGGGCGGAGGCCTGGTGGACGTGGAACGAATAATTTGTATTCACGATGGTGTGGCGAAAAACGCCAACCCGGGCGCCGATCTTAGCCTGGGGGAGTTGCGCGGGCTCGGGCAGTTCCCAAAAGCCGGCCAATCGGCGGCTTTCCGTCTCACGTTGCCAGAGAAGAATGCTGGCTGCTTTTCGGATCACTAAGATCTGCTTCTCGATTTCCATGGAGCTGGCGCGGACAGCTTGGACAGGCAACTCGCGTTGGCAACCGAGCCGGCGCGCCGCGCACTGGCTTTTCAAAGGACAAATCGAACACCGCGGCTCCCTGGGGAGACAAACGATCGCGCCCAAGTCCATCCAGGCTTGATTGAATTCGCCCGGCTGTGTGGGATCGATCAGACGATCCGCAACAGCGCGCAATCGCTTGCGCACGACGCTGGAAGCAACATTGCCGCGCTCGGCTGTCAGGCGGCTCAACACGCGGATGGCGTTTCCATCCAAAGCGGCGTGCGGCAGGGCAAAAGCGATGCTGGCGATTGCGGCCGCGGTGTAGTCTCCCACGCCCGGCAAGGCTCGAATGGATTCGTAGTCGCGCGGGAAGGCTCCTAATTCCGCGATCTTTTTCGCCGCTTTTTGTAGATTGCGGGCGCGTGCGTAATAGCCCAGACCGGCCCAGGCGGCTAGCAGATCCTGTTCGGGCGCCGCCGCCAGTTCCTGGATGCCGGGGAAGCGATCGAGAAACCGTCCGTAGTAGCCGATGGCGGCCGCGACGCGCGTCTGCTGCAACATGATCTCAGAAATCCAGATGCGGTAGGGATCGCGAGTGCGCCGCCATGGCAAGTCACGCTGATTTTCGTGGTACCAGGCCAGGAGGCGGCGGCGGATGGCGAGGATTGGTAGCGAGGGATCGGTTTGGCTCATTGCAATCGGCGATTCCGGATCATGTCCCTTCTATTATTGCGGCGAAACACACCGCTCGCTGCTGCCGTGTGTAAGTAGCGGTTCGCGCCAGCAGCGTTTTGCGCCGTATTGTTTGTTGTGCGTCGTGTTATAGTGCGGTTCATCCGGAAACGAGAGCCTGGGCATGCGGACGCGCGTCATTCGTACCTTTCTCACCAGCGGCTTCGTGTTGTTGGCGGCCGCGCTGCTCGTGCTGGATTTGTACGCCGCCCAATCGACTCCGGCGCTGTGGTATCCGCTGCTTACCCTCTCGGGAATCATCCTGCTGCTGGGGGGGATACTGGCGTATCTTTTCGTGCGCTCATTTTCGCGGCAGACAGACGAGTTGCGGTCCTATGCGGAGCGTTTGCTGGATCCGCTCGCGTCCATCGAGCAGCTTCCGGCCGGCGACGACGACCTGGGGGACCTGGCGCGCTCGCTGCAGCGGATGGCGCCGCGCATCCGCGAGCTGGTGGAGAGCCTGAAGCTGGAGAATGCGCGCCGCGAGGCGATTCTGGCGAGCATGGTGGAAGGGGTTCTGGCCGTTGACAAGGATCTGCGCGTGACATTCTGCAATAATTCCTTTGCGCGGGCGGTGGGCGCTCGGATTCCGGTGCGCGCCGGGATGCCGCTATTGGATCTGGTACGCGATCCTGGACTGCTTGAAATCATGACGGGTGTTCTGACGTCCGGCGAGCGGACCGAGCAGCGGCTCACGTTGCCGGCGGCGGCCGATCACACCTTCGAAATCCTGGCTGGACCGCTGGCCGGAGCTTCTACACGAGGCGCGCTCGCGATTCTGCACGATGTGACGGAGCTGGAGCGGCTGGAGCGGGTGCGCAAGGATTTTGTGGCCAATGTCTCGCATGAGCTTCGAACGCCGCTGGCCGCCATTCGCGGCTATGCGGAAACGCTGCTGGGCGGCGCGCTGGAAGACCGGGAGCATAACCGCAAGTTCGTCGAGATCATCGAAGCGCAAGCCACGCGGTTGAGCAACATCGCCTCCGATCTACTGACGCTTTCGGAGCTGGACTCGAGCGCCGGCGTTGCGCCCCAGCCGCAGACGGTTTCGGTGCGGGCAGTCCTGGAGTCGGCGCTGCGTACGGTCGAGTCGGCGGCACGGGTGCGGGGAGTGCGGATGCATTGTGGAACCATCGACGATCTGACCGTATCGGGCAGCGAGTTGCGCCTGGAGCAGGTGCTGGTGAACCTGCTGGATAACGCCGTGAAGTTTAATCGGCCCAACGGGGAGGTGTGGCTGGAAGCGCGGGCCGTGGATGGAAGCGCGCGCATCGCAATCCGCGACACGGGCATCGGTATTCCGTCCGAAGATCTTCCGCGGGTGTTCGAACGATTCTATCGCGTCGATAAGGCGCGCTCGCGGGAAATGGGCGGCACGGGACTGGGCCTCTCGATCGTGAGGCATGTAGTTGAGCAAATGAACGGGACCATCCAGGTGGACAGCCGCCTGGGCGAAGGATCGGTGTTCACGATTACGCTGCCCGCGCTGCGGTAACTACAGGTGCCGCTTCACAAATGAACAGATGTGATACCCGTCCATGAACTTGAAGGGAGTTTCGCCCAGCGTGTAGTGGCCACAAGGCAGCACCACCACCTTGTGATCCAAGCCGTATTTTTCAACCTTGGCGATGATGTCGCGGGAAAATTCCGGCAGAAACGTCGTATCGTACGCGGCGTAGATAAACAGAGTTTTGTGTTTTCGAGCGGCGAATTTTTCCAGGTAGCTGACCGGGCTGATGGCTTTCCAGGACTCGCGCAGGAGTTCGAGATCGATGTGCTCTTCCAGGCCCTGGCGGATGTGCTGGGTGGAGAGACCGGTCCAGACCACATCGGCCACATACGTGGAACAGTGGTTGAAGACGTTCACGGCGATGCGCGGATCGTGGGCGCTGGCCAGGCAGGCGTACGAAGATCCCAGGCTGGTGCCGACGATGCCCAGGCGCTCGAATCCCTGCGTCTCCAGCCAGTCCAAACAGGAACGAACGTCGATGACGGCCTGGCGCGCGGCATCGATGGTGCGGCACACGTTGGCCGAGACGGCGTAATCGGCGCGCTGGAGTTCGGGCGGCATGCGGTAGTCGTGATAGGGCAAGCTGAGACGCAAGGCCGAAACACCCAGGCGCGCCAGGCCGCGGCAGAGCGCGTTGTGGCCGTCGGCGGGAGCGTTCCAGTGCGGCAAGAGCACCACCGCCTTGTTTCCGCCTTTGGCCGGGAACCACTGCGCGTGCACGATGTTGTTCTCCGGATACGGCGTTTCCACCGCAGAGCGAAAGCGCAGCATTCCGTCGCGCAGCGAGAAGTGGGTGGGGCGCTGGTAGGCGAAGAACTCGTCGCTGTTTTCCAACGCGAGGCGGTTGAGCTTGGAGACGTAATCGGCGGGGGCGTCGCCATTCTTCGGATAGCGGCGGCCGCAGGGCCAGTTCCCGGTCCATTCCAGCCCCCATTCAAAATGGCGTACGACGCGATTGGTGGCGCGAAAGCAGAGCTGCTGCTCGCGAGCCAGGATCCAGCGTTCGTACCAGTTCCCCATGATTGTCTTTTTCAGGATACCGGGGCGTCGGCGAGATTGTCACGCGCGGAGGGCCGAAGCGCGGTGGAACCTTCACGGACGGCGTGTTTTCGCCATCCAGACGTGCGGCGTCCCCCCGCGGGATACCCCCGTCAAATTCTTGCGAGACTCGTCTGTTAGGCTAGTTCGATGGGTGCGGGATGCCAGCAGGCGCCAAGGAATCTGCCAGGACAATAGCGGTTCACATTGCCATCGTGATCGCGATCATTGCGGCCATCACGTGGATCGGCTATGGCTTGCTGCCGGTGAACGAGACTACCGCCGGCTTCGCGTACCTGCTGGCAATCCTGTTTATCGCCGGCCGCTGGGGGCTGGCGGAGTCGATTGCGGCATCGCTGACGGCGGTGTTCGCGTACAACTACTTTTTTCTTCCGCCCATCGGCCAACTCACCATCGCTGACCCTCAGAACTGGGTGGCTTTGTTCGCTTTTCTGGCGACTGCGGTTACAGCCAGCCATTTCTCCCGGCAAGCCAGAATGCGGACCATCGAAGCGACCGAACGCCAGAAGGAGATGGAAACGCTGTATGCTTTCAGCCGGTCCATCCTGCTGATTCAGCCCAGCCAATCCGTGGCGAAGCAGCTGGCTATGCAGATTGCGCAGACTTTCGGCGCATCCGCGATCGCTCTCTACGACCGCGAGAGCGGGCAGATTTATCATTCCGGGCCGGAGGATTTTCCCGACCCGGGCGATCAGTTGCAGAAAGCGGCGGTGGAAGGCACGTTCTTCCGCGACGAAGCCAGCGTTATCACCTCGGTACGCTTGGGTGCGCAGCCCATTGGCAGCCTCGGTCTGCGCGGCGTGGAGCTATCGGATTCCGCATTGCAAGGACTCGCTAACTTAGTCGCCATCGGGCTGGAGCGGAGCCGGGCGCACGCCAGCGCCAGCCGGGCCGAAGCGGCGCGACAAAGCGATGAGTTGAAATCGACGCTATTGGACGCGCTGGCACATGAGTTCAAGACGCCACTAACGTCCATCAAGGCGGCGAGCACAGCCTTGCTGTCCAGCGACGGGCTGGATTCCGAACAGCGGCGCGAGTTGCTGAGCGTGGTGGACGAAGAGGCCGACCGGCTCAGCATTCTGGTGACCGAGGCCATCCAGATGGCTCGCATCGAGGCGGGGCGCGTGCATTTGCGGCGCGAGCATCATCACGTTCCGGCGCTGATTGATTCCGTATTGGGAAAGCTGAAGGGGCGAGCCGAAGAGCGCACCATCGCGGTGCGGATTACAGGTGAGCTCCCGCCCATCTGGGTGGACCGCGAGCTGATTGAGGTGGCCTTGCGGCAATTGATCGATAATGCGCTTAAGTATTCGCCGCCGGACTCGCCGGTGCGGGTGGAAGCGGAATCGGAATCGGGCCGTGTGATTGTGAGCGTGGCCGATTGCGGGCCGGGTATCCCGGAAGCGGAACAGACTCGCATTTTTGAAAAGTTTTATCGCGGCGATACGGCGCGGCATCGCGTTCCCGGAGCCGGGCTCGGATTGGTGATCGCGCGCGAGATCATCCACGCCAATGGCGGCGAAATTTGGGTGGAGAGCAAGCCGGGCGAAGGTTCCATATTCCGGTTTTCGGTGCCTGCCATCGCGCCGCCGCACAACCCGGCGCGACCGCCGATAATGGTAACGGAGCATGACCACCACGACTAAACGCCGCAGTCCTGAAGAGATCCTGCAACAAGTGCAAGCCGAGGAGGCTTACGAGAAGCGCGGCCGGCTGAAGGTATTTTTGGGATACGCCTCGGGCGTCGGAAAATCTTTTCGCATGCTGGACGAGGGCCGCCGGCGGCACGAGCGCGGCCAGGATGTCGTGGTAGGCGCGGTGCAGCCGCAACGCTCGCCCGAGATCGAAGCGCTGTTGCAAAAAATGCCCGTGATCCCGTTCCGGATTGTGGACGGCGTCGCGGTGATGGACGTCGACGCGATTTTGACGCGCCATCCGGGCGTCGTCCTGGTAGACGGATTGGCTTACGACAACCCGCCCGGCTCGGCCAACCACAGCCGCTGGCAGGACGTGGAGCAACTGCTCGAAGCTGGAATCTCGGTTATCTCCTCGGTCAACATTCAATACATCGACGAGCTGCGCGAGCAAGTTGCGCGGATCACCGGTAAGTACGTATCGCAAACCGTACCACGCAGCTTTCTCAATTCCGCGGATGAAATCGTGGTGGTGGACGCGCCTCCCGAGATGTGCATCACGCGCACGGATGGCGAAGCGGATGCCCGCGCCTCCAGCCAGGCGCAGAAGCTGTCGGAACTCCGCGAGATTGCATTGTTGCTGGCCGCCGACGTGGTGGACCGCCAACTGGAGCAGTACCTGCAGCGTAATGGAATCACGCAGACGTTTGGCGCGCAGGAGCGAGTCCTGGTGTGCATCACGCCGCGGGCCAACGGTGCGGTGATGGTCGCCAGCGGCAGGCGCAACGCGGATCGGTTCCATGGCGACCTGACCGTGGCGTACGTACGGCAAGCCGAGATTTCCGCCGACGACCAGGCCGCCCTGGAACGGAACCTGGCGATTGCGCGCGACGCCAAGGCGCACATCGAAATCCTGGACGGGGAGGACCCGGTCGAAACGATATTGCAGTTTGCCCGCGAACACGGGATAACGCAGGTGTTCGTAGGGCACAGCACGCAAGAGCGATGGTGGGAGAGGTACACGGGAACCCCGCTGGACCGGCTGATCCGCGGCGCTAACGACATCGACGTGCGCGTGTTTCCTCACTAGCGAGCATGGCAGCATCCCAAGCGCGCGGAAGACTCAAAATTTACCTGGGCTATGCCGCCGGTGTCGGCAAAACGTACCAGATGCTGGAGGAGGCGCAAGAGCTGCGGCGCCAGGGCCGGGACGTCGTGATCGGCTATTTCGAGCCGCACGGGCGGAAAGACACTATCGGCAGAACGGATGGCCTGGAGTTCGTTCCGCGGCGGCGAGCCGAATACCGCGGCACCGTTTTTGAAGATATGGATACCGACGCCATCCTGCGGCGCCGTCCCCAAGTGTGCGTGGTGGATGAATTTCCGCATAGTGACATCCCCGGCTCGGAGCGGGAGAAACGCTGGCAGGATGTGCAAGTTCTGCTGGACGCTGGAATCGACGTGCTGACTACCATGAACATCCAACATCTGGAGAGCCTGAACGATCAGGTGTGGCGAATCACGGGGGTTCGCGTGCGCGAGACGATTCCGGACTGGGTGATGCAGCAGGGCGATCAGGTGGTGATGGTGGATCTGACGCCGCGCGCTTTGTTGAACCGTCTGGCGCGCGGCGTGGTGTACCCTCCCGACAAGGCTCTGGAGGCGCTGAAAAACTTTTTTCAAGAATCCACACTGGTGGCATTGCGCGAACTGGCGCTACGCCAGACGGCCCACGAAGTGGAGATCCGGCAGGTGGACTATAATTCACCGGGCTTTCAAGCTATCCCGGCCGACGGCGAGGTGACCGATGAGCCGCCGCGGAGCCAGGAGCGCATTCTGATTGTGGTGACGGCAGATCCGTCCACCGCGATGCTGATCCGGCGCGGAAAGCGCGTGGCCGACTATCTGCACGCGGATTGTTTCGCCGTGGCTGTTCACACCAACGGGGAGGGCAAAGAAGCGGGATCCCACCAACGCGACGCCGTGGAGCGTCACTTGAACTTCGCGCGCAACTTGCACATCGAAGCGCGCATGCTGGGCGGAAACGACGTGGCCAAGACGGTGGTGGAGTTCGCGCGGCTCAACGGGGTGACGCAAGTGTTCCTGGCCCGGCCGTCGGAAGGACGCTGGCCCGCCTTCGGTGGACGAAACCTGGTGCAGCAGGTAGTGCGCCTGGCGCGCGATATGCAGGTGATCATCGTGGCCGACCGGAGCAAACAGCGGGCGCACTGAGGCGCGGGTCCGCAGTACAATTGGCCGACGATACCATGCCGGACTCCAAGACTGTTTTTCTCTTTGACGTCGACAACACACTGCTCGATAACGATCGCGTCACCGCGGACTTGAAGCGCTACCTGGAGGCCAACGTCGGGCCCGAGAGGTCGCTGCGCTATTGGCAGCTGTTCGAGAGCATCCGCTCGGAGCTGGGCTATGCCGACTATCTGGGCGCGCTGCAACGCTACCGCCTGGAGCACCTGCACGAACCCAATCTTCTGGCGGTTTCCTACTTCTTGATGGGCTATCCGTTCGCCAACCGGCTCTTTCCGAACTCGGTGGATGCGGTGGAGCATGTCGCGCAATGGGGCCGCCCGGTGATTCTTTCCGATGGCGACGTCGTGTTTCAGCCTCACAAGGTGTACCGGTCTGGTTTGTACGAAATTTTCGAAGGCAACGTTCTGATCTACGTCCACAAGGAGCAGGAGCTGGCGGATGTCGAGCAGCGCTATCCGGCCGAGCACTATGTATTGGTGGATGACAAGCTGCGAATACTGAACGCCATTAAGCAAATTTGGAAATCGCGAGTGACCACCGTCTTTGTCCGGCAAGGACACTACGCGCACGATCCGAAGGTTCTGTCGCAGTATGCGCCGGCCGATATCAGCATCGACCGAATTGGAGATTTGCTCGAGTACGATGTGAGCAGCCTATGCGGCGGCGCGCGGGCGAGTACCACCAGCTAAGCAGTCTGCGCGGCCACGTGCAGGACCGCGGTCACTATGGCTTGCGCTTCTTCCTGGATGCGCCCGAGGTGCTCGCGCGACAGGAAGCTCTCGGCGTAAATCTTGTAGACATCTTCGGTGCCGGATGGACGCGCGGCAAACCAGCCGTTTTGCGCGATGACTTTGACTCCGCCGATGGGATTGTTATCGCCGGGCGCGTTGGTTAAGACGCGTTGGATCTTTTCGCCGGCCAGATCGGAGACCGCAAGATCGGCCGGTGATAATTTGGCGAGCGTGGCCCGCTCGGCGGCATTGGCGGGTGCATCGATCCGTTCATAGAATGACTCGCCGTGCTCACGCACCAACTCCGCGTAGATTTCCGACGGATCGCGGCCCGCGCTGGCGGTGATCTCGGCCGCAAGCAGCGCCGCGATGAGGCCGTCCTTATCGGTGCTCCAGACCGAACCATCGCGCGCCAGGAAGGACGCCCCGGCGCTCTCTTCGCCCGCGAAGCCCAGCCAACCGCCCAGCAGGCCATCGACGAACCATTTGAAGCCCACGGGTACTTCGTACAGGCGGCGGTTGAGCCGGCCGGCGACGCGATCGATCATGCTGCTGCTCACCACGGTCTTGCCGACTGCCGCATCCCGGTTCCAGCCGGGCCGGTTGCCATAGAGATAGTGAACGCAAGCCGCCAAATACTGATTGGGAGGCATGAGACCGGAATGTGTGACGATGCCATGGCGGTCGTGATCGGTGTCGCAGGCAAACGCGATGTCGAAGCGGTCCTTGAGGCCGATCAGACCGCGCATGGCGTAAGGCGATGAGGGATCCATGCGGATGCGGCCGTCCCAATCCAGCGTCATGAATCGGAAGGTTGGATCTACTTCGTTGTTGACCACCGTGAGGTTCAGGCCATAGCGGTCCGCGATGGCAGGCCAATAGTGGACGCCCGCGCCGCCCAGCGGATCCACACCCAGGCGGATGCGCGCGCTTCGGATGGATTCCAGATTGATCACATTCCCCAGGGCGGAGGTGTACTCGGCAATGTAGTCGTGCCGCCCGGTGGTTGAAGCTCTTCGGGCCGCTTCGAAAGGCACTCGCTTCACGCCTTCGAGTTTTTTCGCAAGAAATTCGTTGGCGCGGTTCTGGATAAACGCGGTGGCTTTGCTGTCGGCCGGTCCGCCGTGCGGCGGATTGTATTTGAAACCGCCATCCTCGGGCGGATTGTGCGAGGGCGTGACGACGATGCCGTCCGCCAAGCCAGTTTCCCGGCCGCGGTTGTAGTTCAGAATGGCGTGCGAAACGGCGGGTGTGGGTGTGTACTCACCCTCGGGCGCGAGCATCACGGATACGGCGTTGGCGGCCAACACTTCCAGCGCACTGGCGAGCGCCGGCTCGGACAGCGCATGCGTGTCGATGCCGAGGAAAAGCGGCCCGCCGATCCCGTGCTCGCTCCGGTACTGGCAAATGGCCTGCGTGATCGCGAGGATGTGCCACTCGTTGAAGGCCACGTGGAGCGAGGAGCCGCGATGTCCCGAGGTTCCGAAAGATACGCGCTGCGAAGCGATTCCAGGGTCCGGCCGCTCGGCAAAATACGCCGTAATCAATCGCGCGACGTTTACCAGATCAGACGCTTGCGCCGGCTGACCGGCGCGCGAACTAACGGCCATGAGCGCGGCCCCCCCTGAAATCCAGGTTGACACAGTTACGAGTGACTCCGAGCAGCACGGCGCGCCGGCGATCATAATGAGGTCAATGCGTCTGATCCTCACAGTGGCGCTGCTGAGCTCAACGGGCGCGGTGTACCCTCAGTCCCTGGTAGATCCCGCCCGAGCAACCCGGCTCGCTGAGAGCTTCGACGCGAGAAAAGATGACCAGCCGTTGCGCTGCGAAGTCACGCCCATCCAGCCTCGATTGAATTTCAGTTTCAGGTTCCAGGCCGGCTACGTATTTCGTGTACCCATGAAACAATTTGCCGGCCCAGGCCACCGCTGGACCGTGCTCACGCGCTTGACCCCGGCGAGCGGAGGAGACGCAGCGCTGCTCAGCGCGCGCTACCGATTGCCGAGCGTGCCCAAGACCAAGTCAGTAGCGGAATGGGGCGGGCTATTCTGGGTCGGCGAAGGCAATTACAAAGTGGAGTGGGTGCTGTACGATGAGGCACGCCGCGTCTGCCGCAAACAATGGAAGATCGACGCGAAGTTGAGTGTCAGCGAGCGAGGGATTACTCCGGGGATCGCGCCCGGCGCCGTGGCTCAGATTTCGTTTCGGCGCTGGTCGGCGCAGGACCGCAACGAGGCGGACGCGCCCACACTCCGGCGGCTCACGGTATTCTTGCACGCCGCGCCTTTATTTCCGCGCATGACGCGGTTCCGTGCTCAGGACCGCCTCACCTTACTCGGCTCGCTGGCTTCGCTGCTGGAAAGCGTCCCGGCTCGCACGGTGCGTCTGGTCATCTTCAATCTGGATCAGCAGAAGGAGCTGTTCCGGCGGGACGTTTTTACGCCGGAGGACTTCGATGAAGCTTCGCAATCGCTGGCCGGCCTGCAGTTGCAACTGGTGGACTATAGCGTTCTGAAAAATGCGCGCGGCCACGTCCATCTGCTGGCGGACCTGATGAACGAGCAATTGAACACGCCGGAGGCTTCGGATGCGGTGATCTTCCTCGGCCCGGCGGCGCGCTATTTCGACAAGTTGCCGCAGGCCAGTCTGGAGGAGCCCTCCGGTGAGTCACCGCGCTTTTTCTATCTGCAGTACAAGCCTTACGTGCGTGCTCGGGCGGAAGTAGCCGATTCCATTGAACTGGCGGTCAAGAAGGTGCACGGCAAAAAGCTGGAGGTCCGCACGCCGGACGATTTCGCGCGAGCCATCCGGCAAGTTGAATCCCAACTGGTTGCTCGAAAGTGAGTAACCCGGACTGCCGCGGAGACATCTACACGTAAAGACTGTTTGTTGCGGGCGGCCGGGTAAGACGCTCGTTTCCTTGACTCAACATGACATTTCGATTACGAGTTATTCCAGCTCTATCCGTATCTCTCCTAGGCTGCGGCCTGGTTTGGGCGCAAAATACTTCCCAGGACGCCTCGCAGCAGCCTGCAGGACAATCCGCGCAGGCGCCCGGCGCGCCGGCCCAAGTCCAGCCCCGGCAAATACAGGAACCGCCTGACAAGCGCGTTTTCGGCGTGCTCCCCAACTATCGCACCGCCAATGACACGGGTGTTTACACCCCGATTAGCACCAAGCAGAAGTTCATCATCGCGAGCAAGGACTCTTTCGACTATCCATTGGTCTTGTTGGCGGGAGCGATCGCCGGTTTAGGGCAGTTGACGAACCAGAATCCGTCCTTTGGCCAGGGAATGGCCGGCTACGGTAGACGGCTGGGAACCGGGTACGCCGATCAAGCTATCGGGAACATGATGACAGAGGCCGTCTTCCCTACCTTTCTTCGCGAAGACCCGCGCTATTTCCGGCGTGGCTACGGCGGCAAATGGTCGCGCACCTGGTACGCGGCCACGCGCGTATTCGTGAATCGAACCGACCAGGGAGACTGGCGCTTCAACTATTCCGAGGTGCTGGGCAATGCGGCCGCGGTGGCGATTTCCAACGCTTACGAGCCGGACGGCCGCAACGCTGTCGACAATGTCACCAAACTGGCCGAGCAGATCGGAATCGACTCGGTGTCGCAGGTGTTGAAAGAATTCTGGCCGGATGTCAAGCGCCGGTTTTTCAAGCGAGAGAGCGCGACGCTGGATGCAACGTCGCGCTGAGAGTCGCGATCAGAACTTGAACTGCATACTGACCCGGAACATGCGCGGGTTCAAGATCGTCGAAGCGTTCCCGCCGGGTCCGCCGGAAAGATAAGGCGCAACCTTGGTGCCCAACGACTGGCTTTCGATCGTCACCGTACTCGCGTTCATGATGTTGTAGACCTGCATTTCCGCCATGAGGGTGTACCTCTCTCTAATGCGGAACACTTTGCGCGCTCCCATGTCGAACTGGGTCAGGCGCGGCGTGAGCCGGGAACCGGGCGCGATTAGCTGAATCGTCGCGGATCCTTGCGTCAAGCCGGGGTCGACAACACCGCCTGGATTCGGGCACTTGCAATCGAGCGGATACTTGGTAGCGGGCGAGATGGTCCAATTTACCGTCTTGTAGCCTTGTTGGTCGCCGGTGAAGACCGATAGCGGGAGCGGTGGCCCAGTGGAGCTCGCGGCAATGGACATTGCATAGTTCGTGCTGAATACCGGATCCGAATAAAGCGAAGCGTTTACTTCGACGCCCCACTTAACCGGAACATTACCCTGAAGCTTGAATTCGTTTCGCCACGGTACTCCATCAATCTTCCCAAGACTCTGGAACAAGCCTCCACTTTGGTCACAGAATCGGAGCGAATTCGGGTCGTTCAACGCGGTGCCAGAGGAGTTGGTAGTAATGTCGCACGCGACGTCGGTTTGATTCTCAACTGTCCAGCCGCCAAAGACAAAGGCCCCGTGGGGCAGCCTAGCGGTCGTGGATGCCTCGATCCCATTGTAGATATTGCGGCGGAGACTCTGAGGAGCGTTCGTTTCGTGGAGTTGAGGTGTCAAGCCGAAAAAGGCTGATTGCAAGTTGTAAACCGTAATCGGAGTGCCGTCCAGCGGATTTACGATCTGGACGGGTGTGTAAGCCGACTGCGGAACGGCGTAGTTGTCGACCAGCGGTTGTTGATAGTCTGCCGTCCGAAACCAATTGAAATTTGCTGTCACGCCGTGCATCACTTCCTGCTGAATGCCGGCGCTGTATTCCCATTGATACTCGCGCTTGAAATTCGGGTCCATCGACATATTGTTCAAGAGTCCGAAGCGTGGGTTCGTGTTCAGTCCGATATTCTGATCCCCGAACCCGCTCCCGGCCGGAATGCAGCCCGGCGTAACGCCATTCGTTTCGCATGCGGTAGTCGGATGATTCAACCATTGAATGCTCTGGCTGGCGGTATACATCGGGTTGAACGCATTCAAATTCGACGTGACAACCGGCGAATTGTACTTGCCCACTCCGGCTTTGACGGCAGTCTTGTGGTTGCCAAACACATCGTAAATGACCCCGACGCGCGGCGACCAGTTCTTAAAGCAACTGAGCCCTTTCACCGTGGTGCAATCAATTTGCGGAAAGCTGCGCGCAGGAACGAAGCGGCCGGCGGGAGCCTCCTGCTTCTCGATGTAATTGTCCAGATATTCCCAGCGCAGGCCGGCCGTGATGGCGAGCCGCTTGACGTGCCAGGTATCCACACCGTAGAGGCCCAGGTCCGCCTTGAGCCGGAAATGCTGGTAGGTCGGCGTATTGAAAGCCGTGATGCTCAGAGGAACGCCGTTCAAGTAGTTGTAGTAGGCGTCGCCGGTCGCAAGATTGTCCAATTGGTCGATGCCCCAATCGTCGGTGACTCCAAACTTGAACTGGTGCGATCCGGTGATGTAGGCGCCCATGGCATTCCAAACATAACGGTCGTACTTGGAAAAAGTTTCGACGCCGCCGGCGACGCTGCGATGGAGCAATGCGCCGTCCAACTCCGTGGCGTTGGCATACCAGGCCGCAGAACCCGGCGTGTAGTTGTTGCCGGAGTGGTTATTGATGTTGTAGTCCAGCTTGGTCAGAGAAAACCCGCTCTGCAGAATCAGTTTGGGCGTTAGGGTTCCGGTCCAGCGCGTCTGGAGAATGTAATACATCTTCGGCATGCGCTCCAGGGTCGAAACGGCCGGGTTGATGTCGGTGTAGCCGCCGGCATCCGTGACCACGTCGTTCTCCTTGGTTTTCCAGTCGCGAATCCACATGGCGGACCATTTGTTTTTCGAATTGATCTGCCACGTCAGCCTGAGGTCCCCAGTGTAGATGTAACTTCTCTCGATCCCGGGCGCTCCGTTGTTGTAGAACGATCCCGCGGATTGAATGAAGCTGAGTTGCTTTCGCCCACCTAACACGAACCACAGTTTGTCCTTGATGATCGGCCCGCTGACGCTGCCGTCGAAGTCCTCGATTCGATTCACGGCTGATTGGCCGGCAAACGTTGACAACCCGTTAGCCTGCGCGCGCGTAATCAGGGACTGGTTGACGTTATTGCCTACGAACTGCGCCGGCGTGTACCCGAGATACAGCGATCCGTGAAAATCGTTGCCGCCGTCTTTCGGGACCAAGTTGGTGTAAACGCCGCCGCCTTGCACTTCGGCCGTGACGTTGCTGGTTTGATAAGTCGACTCCGAAAGAAGCTCGTTATCGATATAGATCTGGATCAGACCGTCCAGCTGCATGGTGTTCACACGCATCCCGTCCAGCAGATATGTATCCCGCGTGGCCGGCTCCCCGTGCGCCGACATGTAGGTCTGCTCGATCTGCTGGTAGCCGCCCACGTCGGGAGCATTGAGGTGAACGCCGGGCACGTAGGAGCCGATCGATTGCATGTTCCGCGCGGTCGGCAGCGAGTCCATATCGGTCCTAGACAAGACCTCCGGGTGCGCCACGTTCTCCACGTCGACCGTTGCGACTTGGGCCTGCACCTCGACCGTTTGCCCCACCGCGCCTATCTGCATGACGCCGTCAACCGGCACGGTCACGTTGGATGGCACTTCCACCTGCTCCTTCACCTGGGTGAAACCTTGCATGCTGAAAGTGATGGTGTAGGTGCCCGGCCGGACGTCAACAACGGCATATCGTCCTGAGCCGTCTGTGGTCACGGTGCGGGAACCTTCGATAAGCGCCGGGCTGGCAGCTTCAACTTTCACGCCCGCCATGACAGCGCCCGAGCTGTCCTTGACCTGTCCTGAAATTGTGCTCTGCGCCGAAGCGATCGAGGCGAAGAGAAGGATTGCAAACGCGGCTAGCAAGCACCGCACAAACTTTGTGCAACGCATCGTGTTTCCCCATTTCTCCTAGGTGTCCTCACCCTGGCGACACCGAAGGTTGTCGGGCAGCATATATCAGACCGCGGGCCGTGTCAATGGGGGCCTCCCCTTTGTCTTCCACGGCGGCACTCGCTGAAACAGGCGGGCGTCCGCCAAACTTCCTTGGATGAGAGTATGATCTCTAAAGGGCTGTTGGAAGCTAGACCGCAGCTCGATGCCATGATCCCCTCGCGGCTCATGGGCTGAATCGTGATGCAGAAATAAGCTTCTGAACAACCCTCCAAAGGGAGGTAATGCTTTGGCTGTGACTATAGGAGTGCCGCGGGAAACTTTCCCGGGCGAGCGTCGCGTGGCGCTGATTCCGCGAGCTTGCGAAGCGCTCGGTAAGATCGGCGCCAGCGTTCTGGTCGAAGAATCGGCGGGCGTTGAGGCAGGTTTTCCAGACGATCTCTACAAGGCCCGGGGCGCAAGCGTCACCAATCGCGCCGAGATTTTCGGGAAGTCTGACATCATCGTCCAGGTTCGCAGCTTGGGCGCAAATCCCGACGCCGGCCGCGCTGATCTGAGCCTGCTGCGCTCGGGTCAAATCCTGATTGGTTTCGGCGAACCCTTGACCGCGGCGCGGGAAATCCCCGACTTGGCGCGCACCGGTGTGTCGTATTTCGCCATGGAGCTGATGCCGCGCATCACGCGCGCGCAGAGCATGGATGCGCTTTCCTCGATGGCGACCATCGCCGGTTATCGCGCCGTGCTGCTGGCCGCCACCACGCTGCCGAAAATGTTTCCCATGCTGATGACCGCGGCCGGCACCGTGACAGCCGCGAAAGTCTTCATCCTGGGCGCCGGCGTCGCGGGACTCCAGGCCATCGCCAGCGCCCGGCGTCTGGGCGCGGTCGTTTCCGCGTACGATATCCGCAGCGCCGTCAAAGAGCAGATCGAGAGCCTGGGCGGGAAATTCGTCGTCTTGAATATCGAGGCGGGCGCTTCCGAAGACAAGGGCGGGTACGCCAAGGCCATGGGCGAAGAATTCTACCGCAAGCAGCGCGAGCTGCTCACCGAAGTGATCCGAGAGCAGGACGTCGTCATCACCACGGCCGCGGTGCCGGGCCAGAAGGCGCCTATCCTCGTGACTGCCGAGATGGCCAGCGCGCTGCAACCCGGATCGGTCATCGTCGACATCGCGGCCGAACGCGGCGGCAACTGCGAGCTGACGCACCCCGGCCAGACTGTGGTCCACAACGGCATCAGCATCCTGGGCCCGCTCAATATTCCCTCGACGATCCCAAACCACGCCAGCCAGATGTATGGCTCCAACGTGGTCTCGTTCTTGAAGCTGATGGTGAACAAAGGCGAGCTGAAAATTAATCGCGAAGACGAAATCATTCGCGAGACCCTGGTCACTCAAGGCGGCGAGGTAGTGCATGCTCGCGTGAGCGAAAAGTTAGGCCTGGCTCCGGTGCGAGCCGGGGAAGGAAGGTGAAGCGATGGGAGGTTATGAATTTGGCCTCTGGGTATTCATGCTGGCCGCTTTTCTGGGCTTCCAGCTCATTCGCGGCGTATCGCCGTTGCTGCATACGCCGCTGATGTCGCTGACCAACGCGATCTCGGCCATCACGGTAGTCGGCGCGATCCTAATCACCGGCGCGAAAGATGCCAGCGTGCTCTCCCGCGCCCTGGGCTTCTCGGCCGTGTTCTTGGCCGTGCTCAACGCGGTGAGCGGCTACCTGATCACCGACCGCATGTTGAAGATGTTTAAGAAACGGGAGCCGGAAAAGAAATGAAGCTGGACAATACCATTCTTCCGCTGATTTACATGATCGCGGCCATGGCATTCATCCTGGCCATTAAATGGATGAACTCGCCGGCTACCGCGCGGCGCGGCGTCATCGTGGGCGAGATCGGCATGGTGCTGGCCGTCGCCGGCACGCTGCTGCGATTCGAAGTAGTCAGCTACCAATGGATACTGGTGGCATTCGTCTTGGGCACGGCGGCCGGAATCCCTATCGCTTACATCATGCCCATGACCGCGGTTCCGCAGCGAACCGCGTTCTCGCACGCGTGCGGCGCGCTGGCGTCGGCGCTGATTGGAACCGCTGAGTACTACAAGGGCATCACCCAAGGACCCGCGCTGACATCGGTCGAGATGACCGCTCTCATTGTCGAAACCCTGCTCGGGTTCCTGACCTTTACAGCCAGTATGATGGCTTTCGGCAAACTCCAGGAGACTTTGCCCCAGCGGCCCATCACCTATAAAGGACAAAACTTCGTCAACCTGGGAATGTTCGCAGCCGCCGCAGGCATTGGGCTGGCTCTGATCATTTCACCCGAGCGCACTATTCTGTTCCCGATCTTCACCGTGCTGGCACTGATATTCGGCGTTCTGCTGATCATTCCGATTGGCGGAGCCGACATGCCCACCGTGATCGCGCTGTTGAACTCTTACGCCGGGCTGTCGGCCAGCGCCATGGGCTTCGTGCTCAACAACAAGATGTTGATCGTCGCGGGCGCGCTGGATGGATCGTCGGGGTTCATTCTCGCGATCATCATGTGCCGCGCCATGAACCGCTCGTTCGGCAACGTGCTTTTTGGCGCCTTCGGCCAATTGCAGACCTCGGCGGCTTCAACGGAAGCCCGGCCATATCGGTCCGCTACCGCCGACGAAGCGGCGCAAATCCTGGATTCGGCGCGAACCGTAGTGGTGATTCCCGGTTACGGCATGGCGGTCGCGCAGGCGCAACACAAGCTCCGCGAAATGTACGACCTCCTCACCAAGCGCGGCGTCAACGTCGAATTCGCCATTCATCCGGTGGCCGGACGCATGCCCGGCCATATGAACGTGCTGCTGGCGGAGGCGGACGTGCCTTACGATAAGCTGCGCGAGATGGACGACATCAATCCCGAAATGCCCAATGCCGACGTCGCACTGATCATCGGAGCTAACGACGTGGTGAATCCGGTGGCCGAAACCGATCCCAAAAGCCCCATTGCGGGCATGCCCATCATCCAGGCGTACAAGGCCCGCACGGTAATGGTCATCAAGCGCAGCATGAATCCCGGTTTCGCCGGTATCGACAACGATCTGTACTACATGCCCAACACCATCATGCTGTTCGGCGACGCCAAGGCTTTTCTATCCAGCCTGGTGAAAGAACTCTCGGCGGTTGGCCGCGCGGCGTAATTCGAGTTCAAGAACCTTCCCAGCTCGGTTCTTTGTTCTCCTTGACAATCTAGGAGAGTTGCCGTAGACTCCTCCTAGATTGTCTAGGCATCAATGAACAAGCAATCCGATCTGCTCCAAGGCACGCTGGACATGCTGATCCTGAAGTCGGTGTCGCTGGAGCCCATGCACGGCTACGGCATCCTGCTGCGCATCCAGCAGTTGTCGGCCGGGCGTCTGCTCGTCCAGCAAGGCTCGCTTTATCCGGCGCTCTATCGCCTGGAGCATCGCGGCTTGATCCGGGCCGAATGGGGGGAAAGCGAGAATAATCGAAAAGCCAAGTACTACCGGCTCACCGCGGAAGGACGGCGCCAGTTGAAGACCGAAACCGAGAACTGGAATCGTCTGAGCGAAGGCGTGCTGGGCGTGCTGAAGGCGGTGCCGGAGAAGTCATGACCTGGTGGGCACGTCTTCGCACGTTAGCTCGCGACGCCTTGGGGCGCGGCCGCATGGAGCGCGAGATGGATGCCGAGTTGCGTCATCATGTCGCGAGCTACACCGACGATCTGGTGCGGCAAGGCATTCCGCGCGAACAGGCCGAGCGCCAGGCGCGCATCGAATTCGGCCAGCTTGAACCGCTGAAGGAAGAGTGCCGGCAGGCCCGCGGGCTGCGTCTGCTGGACGAAACCAGCCAGGATTTGCGCTACGCCGTGCGGATGCTAAGAAAGAGTCCCGGATTTACAGCCATCGCGGTGCTGACGCTGGCGCTCGGCATCGGTGTCAATACGGCGATCTTCAGCGTGGTGAACGCCTGGATCCTGAAGTCCTTGCCCTATCGGAATCCCGATCAACTAGTGACCATTCGGGAGGTGGACCCAAGAAACGCCGCAGTGGGTGTCGTGGCGCCGGCCGACGCCTCCGACTGGCGCAAGGACCACGAGGTTTTCGAAGAGATTTGCGCCTACACCACTCCCATTTTTACCCTGCTGCACGGAGAGGAGCCCGAGCAGCTCTATGGCGCGCGAATCAACTCTGAGTTCTTCCACATGCTGGGCGTCACGCCGCACCTGGGCCGCGGTTTCCTGCCGCAAGAAGACACGCCGGATGCCGCGCCGGTCGCGATCATCAGCCACGAATTGTGGCAAAGCCGCTACCAAAGCGATGTCACTCTGGTGGGCAAAACAATTCCAATCGACGGTCAAAAAGTGACCGTCGTAGGCATTCTCCCGGCCGGCTTCCATCTGCCACTTCTCGGCAGGGCCGCGATCTTTATGCCGCTGGCCTTGACGGAGGCGGAGCGATCCAATCGGCGCGTGCGCTATCTCAACGTGATCGCGCGCATGCGTCCCGGCATGAGTCTTCCGCGGGCCGGCGGATACCTGCAGACCGTAGCGCGCCGCCTCCAAAGAGATTATCCGGTGACCAACGCAAGCCGAAGCATTCAACTTCGCACCTTGCAGGATGAAATCGGCAAGGAGGTCGGTACCGATCAGCTACTGATTGTCTTCTGGCTGGTGGGTTGCGTGCTGCTGATTGCATGCGGCAATGTCGCCAATCTGGTGGTGGGGCGCGCCGTGAGCCGGCAGAGGGAAATGGCGGTGCGGCTGGCTATCGGAGCCGGCCGAGGGCGCTTGTTACGGCAGCTGTTGGTCGAAAATCTGGTGCTGTTCCTGCTGGCGGCGGCCGCCAGCGTGGTGTTTGCAATCTGGGGCGTGCATTGGATCGCCGATACCATTCCAGTCGAAATTCGCCAGTATCTTCCGGACTCAGGCGCGTTGAGAGTCGATCGCAATACACTGCTCTACACACTCGGTATCGCGCTCGCGACCGGCTTGATATTTGGGTTCGCGCCGGCCTTCCGTTGTTGGACCCTGGAAGTCAATGACGGGCTCCGGGAAAACACTTCGCGCTTGACGGGAGGCGCCGCGGGGAATCGCCTCAAGAATTCTCTGATTGTCTTCGAGGTGGCCCTGGCCTTGATAGTGCTTATAACGGCCGGCCTTTTGACCAAGGGCCTGGTGCGCATGTACACCAGCGATCCCGGATTTCAGCCCAAGGGACTGATGGTGTCTCAGCTGGCGCTGTCTGGGTCGCGCTACGCCGACTCGAAGCGCGTGGAAGCGTTCTATGCCAGCGTGCTCCAACAAATCCGGCGGCTCCCGGGCGTGACTTCAGCGGCGGCGGGGCTGCTGGTGCCGTACGCGGACAGTGGAAATTACGCCGGATACGCCATTGATGGGCGTCCCAAGCCGGATCCCAGGGATGTTCCGAGCATGCAGCTGAGCGTGGTGACTCCCGGCTATTTCAGCACCATGGGAATCACCCTGTTGCGCGGCCGTGTCGTCTCCGAACAGGACCAAGCCGATTCGTTGCCCGTAGCCGTTATCAATCAGGCGATGGCGCGGCGCGAATGGCCTGGTGAAGACCCGGTTGGAAAGCGCATTCGCTACGGAGCCAACTTCGGCGCCGTCGTGACCATCATCGGCGTGGTGGAGGACACCAAGGGCCAGAACGAGACCGATGTGTTCGAACCGGAGGTCTATCTGGCTCACCGGCAGTCCCCCTACCGCAATATGCGAATCGTGCTGCGCATGAATTCTGAGCCGCAAGATATGGCATCTGCTGTTCGCCGCGCTGTTCTGGCGGTAGACAAGGGTCAGGCTGTGGCGGGCGTGCAATCCATGCGGCAAATGATGGCCCAGCAGCGCGCGCCACAAGTGATCGTCGGTCAAATCACGATTTTCTTCGCGGTGTTGTCGCTCTTTCTGGCGGCACTGGGCATTTACGGCGTGATGGCGTATTCGGTGGCGGCTCGCAAACGCGAGTTCGGAATTCGATTGGCGCTCGGCGCGGCCGGACGCGATCTGGCTTCGTTGGTGGTGGGGCAAGGCCTCAAACTAGCGCTGGCCGGGCTTGCGATCGGCCTCGGCGCTGCTTTTGCGGTTACGCGTCTGATGAAATCCATCCTTTATCAGGTCAGCCCTACGGATGCCCCAACGTTTATCTCGATCAGCGTATTGCTGCTGGTCGTAGCGCTGCTCGCGTGTTATCTTCCGGCCCGGCGCGCTTCAACCGTCGACCCGAACCGAGCCTTGCGATATGAGTAAGTCGCTCCGCACAGTACTGGCGCTGCTTATGCCTATCATGACCGCGGCCGCTGGCGGCCCGGCCGCTGACGCGCTCATCGACAACGGCCACTTTAAGCGCGCGCGTGAAATTGCGGAAGCTGACTATAAGGCGCATCCCGAAGATGCCCGCGCCAACTATATCCTGGCTCGCATCCGGCACGAATTCGATCAACTGGACGAGGCAGCCAAGCTGGGAGAAGCCGCCGTCCGGCTGGATCCGAAATCGAGCCCGGCGCATCGTGAGCTGGGCGAAATCTACGCCGATCAAGCCGATCATGTGTCCTTCTTGAAGCAGCTTGGATTCGCGCGCAAGATCCGCGCTGAATTCGACGCTGCGCTGGCCATCGCGCCGAAAGATCCCGACAATCTGTTCGATCAAATGCAATATTTTGTGGAGGCGCCGGGTGTAGCCGGGGGCGATAAGAACAAAGCCGCGCAGGCCGCCAACGATCTGGTCAAGATCGATCCGGCGCGAGGCTACCTGGCGCTGGCTTTCATCGCGCGCAACGAAAAACAAGACGACAAGCTGGAAGGCTTGTATCAGAAAGCCGTCGAGTCAAATCCACGGAACTATGAGGCTCAAATCACTCTGGCCAACTTCTATAGCGGCTCGCGGCATCCCAACTTCGGCCAGGCCGAGCAGCACAGCCAGGCCGCGCTGGAGTTGAACCCGGACCGAATCGATGCCTACCGGATGCTGGCGATCGTGCTGGTGCAGGAGAAACGCTACGACGACGCGGCCCAGCTGGTGGCCCGCTCCCAGCAGGCCATTCCGGACGACCTCAGCCCGTATGTGTATGCCGCGCGCGCCATGCTCCACGAAACCGCCGAATTGCCGAAGGCCGAAACATACCTCAAGAAGTACTTCACGGAAACACGCGAACCCGAAGCAGGCGCGCCTCTGATCGCGGGTGCACATTGGTCGCTGGGTTTGGTCTACGAGAAGGAAGGCCGCAAGCAAGACGCCAGGAACGAGCTGGAAGCGGCCCTGCGCTTGAAGCCCGATTTTGAGCCGGCCAAGAAAGACTTGAAACGTCTCAAGTAGCAGTTTGGCGCGCCGTTCGCAAAAAAAGCCCGTAAAATAGGCGAAAAATCGCTTGCGCCGCATGGAACATCGGCATATGATGATTCGGTGACGAAAACCACACCAAGGAGAAGTCGATGACTCAAAGCGAACTCGTCAAGCTGCTCGCCAAGAATTGCGACGTCAGCAACAAGGTATCCAAGCAATTTCTTGAGAACCTGGCCCAGACCGCCGTTAAAGAAGTGAAGAAGGCCGGCGTATTCGCGCTGCCCGGCTTGGGAAAATTGGTCCGCGTGGATCGCAAGGCCCGCATCGGCCGCAATCCGGCCACGGGCGAAACTATCAATATTCCGGCCAAAAAAGTAGTGAAATTCCGCGTCGCTAAGGCGGTAAAAGACGCGATCGTGCCGCCCAAGGCCAAGAAGGCCGCCAGCTAGCCCGCAAAGGGCGCGTCGGCATCCTCAACAAGTGTGAAGTGAAGCAGTCCGCGCGCTCCGTTTTGCGGGCTGTTATTTAGAGGGCGCCCACATTCCGTCGCCGGGCGTCGTCCAGCTTCTGCCGTTGCGACTGAATCCAGTTTTCCATGGCGAGTTGCGCGTCGCGGGCGCGGGCGAGCGCGCTGCTAACCACTTCGGGTGCGGGACCGCCGATGATGCGCCGCACCCTGACAAAGTGGAGCGGATCGAGCGATCGTTCGATCAGTTCCCGGCTCAACGGCAAAGATGGATTCTGCGACAACAGCGCCGAGGCGATGGCGCTGGGAGTGTCTCCGGCAGAGCGGTTGACAGCCTCGGCTACTAGGCCGTGAGCTTCACGAAAGCTGAGGCCGGCCTCGCGAACCAGCGTGTCCGCCAGTTCGGTCACGGTCATGAAATCGGACCGGGCTCGCTCGGCTAGACGGTACCGGTCGAACTCGGCCGTTCTTAGAAGCCCCGCCAGCAGGCGCAAGGCGCGTGACGCATCCTCAAACGCCGTGAACACCAGCGGTTGAAGATCGTCTTCGCTGTCGTTGATATCGCCGAACGGCGTGTTGTGCGCGCAGGTCAGCACGGCCTGTGATTCTCCCAGCGCGCGGCTGGCCAGGATGCGTGCATGCTCCAGCGCGACGGGATTGCGCTTTTGCGGCATGATGCTGGAGGATTGCACGTAAGCGTCGGTCAAGCGCACGAACGCGAATTCCCGCGTGGACCACAGCAACAGATCCTGCACCAGCTTGCCGGTGTTCACCATGGCGACCGCGACGGCGGCCGCGGATCCGGTCAGATAGTCGATGGATGCGATCGCGCCATAGGAGTTTTCCGCCAGCCCATCGAATCCCAGCAATTCCGCAGTGAAGGCGCGATCGATGGGAAAGCCGGTGGTGGTGATGGCGCACGCGCCCATCGGGCTCAGATTCACGCGCGCAAAAGCTTCCCGGAGCCGCGCCAGGTCGCGTTCTAGGAACTCGCTTACCGCGAGCAGGTAATGTGCCAGCGTGGTTGGCTGCGCCGGCTGCGTGTGGGTATGCGCCGGCATCACAGTATCCACGTGGCGCTCCGCCAAATCCAGTACGGCGCGCCGCACTTCCGCGATCACCGCCGCCAGGCGCAGCAATTCTTCCCGCAGAGTCATTCGAAATAGAGTGATCGCGATGTCGTTGCGGCTGCGGGCGGTGTGCATTTTTCCCGCCAGCGGCCCGCAGGCTTGCTCCAGCAAGCGTTCGATATAGAAAAACAGATCCTCGTTCGATCCGTCGTAAGTCGCCGCCGCGATCTCGCTCCGGTCCAGTTGGTCGAGAGCCTGGCGCAGCTTAGTCTCCTCGGCCTCGGTCAGGATTCCCTGCCGCGCCAGCATGCGCGTGTGGGCGTAATGGATCTCGATCAGAGCCTCCAGAAAGTGCCGCTGGGCTTCCTGGAAGTTGGGCGCCAGGACCGTCTCAACGTAAAGCGGGGCGGGGAATTGCTCGGTGTCCACTTACTTGGCCGCCTGATTCTTAGGCGTCTGCGCGATGAAGGTGGGGTTCTTAGCAAGACTTACTAAGTTGGCGAGAATCCGGTATGCTCCCGGAACGCCATCCGGTAACTGGCGATACAGCGCGAATGCGTCGTAAATATAGGCGCCCTTACCGTAGCGCGCTAACAGCAGCCCGCCCAGCTGCGGGTCTTGATCGGGATCGTTGGTTTCCACCAGCGGCTCGTAGCGCGGATCCCAGGTTTGCATGAAACCGTGGCCCCGTTCTTCCACCCAGCCTGAGAAGTCGGCAGCGGTGATGCGATTGGGCCAGGCGAGCGCGGGATCGTTCGGCTTCAGAAGCCGCACCTTGGAGTTTTCGTCCACTACTTTCTGCGGATTATTGCCGAGACTGAAAGGATAGGGACCGTAATTCTGGTCGAAATCCTGCAGCTCGTACTGAACGATCAGCACGCCGCCATTCTTCACATACTCGAGCAGCCGCGCGTTGGCCGATTTCAGCTCTGGCCGCACGGCATAAGCGCGCGTTCCCAGGATGATGGCGTCGTAGCCGGATAGATCGCCTTGCGTGATGTCGCTGGCCGCGAGCGTGCGAACGTTGCGTCCGAGGTTTTCGAGCGCCCGCGGCACGTCGTCGCCGGTGCCCGGCAAATAACCGATGCGCACGTCGGCCGTCTTTACCTCCACGCCCACCGCGCGATACACGGCCGGCTTAAAATCCGGATATGGCCGGAGCCCCGCGTAACCGGCCAAATGGTAACCCTCTTCGTAAGTCTTGCCTTGGTATTCCGCCACCGCGGTAATGCGATGCTCGCCCGCTTGGATCGCGCTCGGCAGCACCGCGAACGTGATGGTGTGATCTTCGCCGTCGCGCGTCATCGCGAATTCGGCCGACTCGGGCGTCGAGCGCCAGCCCGCCGGAAGTTTCAAACGCAGCGTGCCCTTGGCCGGTCCTTTGACGTTGCTGTGCACCGTGCAAGAGAACTCGAACGATTTCGCGCCCAGCGGAACCGCGCCCGCGGCCGGCGACACGGAAACCGAGATGGCGGGCCCGACAATCAGAGGCTGCGGAATCATTCCTTCCGCGTTCACGTGCGTCATGGCCTGCACTACTTCCGAGAGATGCACCGGCACGCCACGATAGGAAACCGTCGCATTCACGGCCAGCGGATAAGGCGCGAGCGGAAGATTGCGGTAGCGTGGGTCGCTGACATCGTAATAAGGCTGTTCGTCGTTGGGTCGCGTGAAGTATGGACGCGTGAGCGCGGCATCGGCAGGCGCAGTTACCGAGAAGCGAAGCTGGCCTAGCGCGCGTGCGGCCAGCGCTTTTGGCTGCTGACCCTTGCTCGCAATCCGCCAGGCTTTTCCGTCCGATGCGGCCAGTGCGATGCTTTCGACATTCACGTTCTCCGGGCTCTGATTCAGCAGGTCCACGCGCACGCCAAACGTCTGTCCGGGTATGGCGATGGTGAACGACGGACCGGACAGGCCAAACGGACCCTGCCGCTGCGGCTCTTTGTCCGGGCCGGATTCCGCGAATAATGACAATCCCAGCGAAGCGCTGAGCGCGTGCTCAAACTGATTCTCTTTTGCGCTTAGTTCAAACAGCACGTCCGCCTTGCCGGGATCCGGCAGGCTGCTCGACCGCACCCGCTCCGTCAGCGCGCGGGTGGCGCGCAATCCGTCGGCCAGCAGCGGCGCGATGGCTTGCGGGCGATCGGGTTGATATTGCGCGTTGGCCTGATCCGCGATGCGCGCCATTTCCGCCAGGCCGCTCTTCAGCCGATCCGGCGCATTCCCGGCCAGCGACGCAATGCCTCCAACCGAGGCGTCGATTCCATCGAAGAAGGATTCCTCATGATCCGCCGCAGTCACGCGCGAGCCGTAGCGATGATAGGCACTGGCTTGCGGCGCCGGCGGTGGAATCGCCACGCCGTTGTTCTGGCTCTTTTGCTGGCCGAGGCCGTCCCGGCCGATTTGCAAATAGGTCAGCCCCGCGGGCGGCGCGTAAGCGCCTTCCTGAATCTCCAGCGTGGTAGAAGGCTTCTCGCTGGACCAGGTCTGCTTGATGTAATCGAAAAATTTTACCGGGACGTACTTGTCGATGGCGTAGTCGTACATGCCTTTGGGCGTGACGTCGAAAAACGGGACGCGCGCGTACATCTTCAGTGGCGACCAGGGCCGCAGGCCTTCGCGAATCTGCTCCGGGAATTTCGTGGGATCGCCCGCTGCCAGGAACGCCTCCTGCGCCATTTGCCCGGACACCTGGTGCTGGCCGTGGCCGTCGGTGGCGGAGCCGACGAAGACGGCTGTGATCACCAGCGGCCGCGTCATGCGAATCACTCGCACCACATCAGAGAGCACGCGGTCGTGATCCCATTTCCCGAGCGCCTCCTCGCGGGTTTTCGAGAAACCATAGTCGACCACGCTGGTCCAGTATTGATCGACGCCGTAGTAGCGGTCGGCCGCCAGCAGCTCCTCGGTGCGAACCAAGCCGAGCGCGTCGTACATGTCCGGCGACATCGCGTTCTGCCCGCCTTCGCCGCGATTCAAGGTGAGCAGCGCGGCGCGCGCACCTGTTCCGCGCGTCTCAAACGCCAACATGCCGCCATCCTCGTCGTCTGGATGCGCCGTAATCATGAGTACGCTAGCGCGCGTTCGCAGCGCGTGCAGCCAGCGCGTCAAACCGGCCGAGCCGCGATCCACGTCGATCGCCATGGCATTGGCGGAGGGCTGCGCCGGTGGAGCCTCTTGCGCCCACGCAAGCCCTAACACGAGCGTCGGAATCGCCAAAAAACACGCAACGATCAACACGCGCGTGCGAAGGATTAGACCCTGCATATCTTCATTGTTCCGTGAAGTAAGTATCGGATGCAAGAAGGCGCTCGAAAGGCGCAGTTCTTCTGCCGCTGAAGCCGGGCGCCCGCCTGCACTAACGCAGACCGCCTCGGGCTCCGGAGGCCTCGCGGCGTGATTGTCGAATCCGAATCCTCTTGACGCGCATCAACCGAAAGAGTACATACTAGTAACTAATACGTCATTTTTCAGCCAGGGGAGTGGACATGTTTAGTTTTTGCAGGGCACGTTGCACCGGAGCTACGCTCGCGCTACGGTCATTCTTTGCGGTGGCGCTTCTGGCCGCCTGCTTGCTGCCGCTAGGCGCGCAGACACAAGCCATCAACGGCAGTATTCGCGGCCGCATCACGGACCCGGCCGGCAGTGCCATCCCGGCCGCAACTGTAACCGTGACGAATACGGCCACGGGCTTCACGCGCGACGCTCAGACGGGCGACGACGGCTACTTCGTGATCCCGAACCTTCCCATCGGCACCTACACCGTCGTTTTCAAGAAAGAAGGCTTCGAGACCGAGCGCCACACCGACGTGATTCTCAACGCGGGAACGGAGGCGGTGATCGAGACATCGCTCAAAGTCGGCCAGGTCAGCACCACCATCGAGGTGACCGGCGGCGCACCCGTGCTGGAGCCCTCGAAAGTCTCCACGGGCCGAACCATCTCTTTCGCCGAAGTCGATAATCTG
Source organism: Terriglobia bacterium (assembly GCA_963768095.1). Taxonomy (GTDB): domain Bacteria; phylum Acidobacteriota; class Terriglobia; order Bryobacterales; family Bryobacteraceae; genus Palsa-89. The sequence continues at coordinate 309,649 of CAVYGT010000005.1, forward strand.
CCGATGACCTCGCGAAATCCATACAATCTGATCATCTTCCAACCCGGCGTGAGCGGCCATCCCAATCCCGAGCTGGGCATCCCACGCACACTGAACACCAACGGCCTGCTGGATCGAATCAATTATCAGATGGACGGCATGATCGACACCGAAACGGATCGCTACGGGCTGCGGCTGTTCCCGATCTCCGACATCTACGTGCGCGAAGTGCAAACCGTCTCGAACAGTTTCGCGCCCGAGTTCGGCCAGACGGCGGGCGACATTTTCAACGTCATCACTAACTCCGGAACGAATCAATTTCACGGCGAGGGCTATTTTATCGGACGCCCGCCGGACGCCAACGCGCGGACCATCCTGCTGCCCTCTAGTCAGAAGGCCGCGGCTATCGACCTGCACGATTATGCCGTGAATGCCGGCGGGCCGATCAAGAAGGACAAGGTTTTCATTTTCGGCGGCTACGAGCACCTGCTGCGCGGAACGCCTTCGCCGGTGACGATCGACTCCACCACTGCGTCGCAGCTCGGCTTGACTCCGGCTGAATTGGGCATTGCTTCGAGCATCGAGCACGTCCAATTCGTCGATCTGCGGCTGGACTGGAACGTCAACGAGAAGAACCAGGTTTTCTTCCGCTACGACTATTTCCGCAACGAGTTCCCGTTCAACACGCAGGTGGGCGGCAAGAATGCGCTCGATGCAGCCGTGGATTTTCACGACCGCGCGCACATTGGCGGCCTCCAGTGGCTGACTACTTTCTCGCCAACCGCGCTGAATGAGCTGCGGGCTTCCGAACCGTACCGCAACGAGGCGCATGCTGCCGGTCCGCTGACCGGTCCTGGACCTGAGATTTGCATCGCCGCATGCAACAGCAGCGCCGGCCTGGCGACGTTCAACGGCACCCAATCGGCGGGCGACCGGTTCGCCGAGAAAATCCCTAGCGTCAGCGACAATTTCACCAAGATCCGCGGCGCACACACTTACAAGATGGGCTTTGGCTGGCAGGAGAACAACGACAATCAAGTAACCGACACATACAGCTTCTACAACTTTCCAACCGTGGCAGCATACCTGGCTGCTCAGAGCGGCGCCAATCCGTTCGGTTACACGCAGTTCGGAACCGTGTTGGGCGCGCCGGGAGTTCCGTACAAGTCGTATTTCTATGACTTCTACGTGCAGGACAGTTGGCAGCTTCGTCCCAACCTGCTCATGATCTACGGCGTGCGTTGGGATCGTTTCCAGGCGCCGAGCGGCGAGCCGAACGCGCCGTTTATCTATACGCATAGTTTCGACACGCCGAATCGGGACTGGGCTCCGCGCCTCGGCTTGGCGTGGAATATCCGGCCAACCACTGTAATTCGCGCCAGTTGGGGCATGTTCTACGAAGCGCCCCCCACCAATACCTGGTTCAATGCACTTTACAATGATGGCTCGAACCGCGCTTTCGTCGCCACCTTCGCACCGGGGCAGGCCGGGGCTCCAGCGTTTCCGAACGTATTTAATTTTCTGCCCGGCGCCACCGCGCCTACCGGTCAGAACATCTACGCCGTCACGCCGAACTTCAAGAATGCCTACACCCTTAACACCAGCTTCCAGGTGGAGCAGCAGATTTCCAAGAACGACAAAGTCACGCTGGGCTACGTCAACACCGGCGCGCGCGACCTGGAATACTTGCGCGACATGAATCTGATCAACCCCACCGGCTACCTCGCCGACGGCCGACCGATCTTCTCAAAGACGGTCAGCGCCGCCACGCGGTTGTATCCCCAGTTCAACGGCATCGAGCTCCAGGACGTAGGCGCGGTTACCAACTACAACGCTCTGCTCGTGAGCTGGTGGCACCGGCTGGGAAACGGGTTTGAACTGAGCGCGAATTATACCTGGTCCCACAGCATCAGCGACGCGCCCGACGCCAACAGCTTCGAGCAGAACCTGGTGATCGAAGATCCGTACAGCCGCGCTTACGATCGCGGCAACTCGATCGTCAACCGGCCGCAGGCCTTCAACATGGCCGTTTTCATGGCCCCCAGCTTCAAGCTTTCGAATGGTTTCTTGAACCGCTTGGCCAACGGAAACGAACTGACGATCCTGGCTAACCTGGCCAGCGGAGACCAGCAGAACATGACCGCCAACGTGAACCTTAACAACGATCCCATCGGCGCCTCCGTTCAGCGTCCCTTATTCGTTGGTCGCGACACGCTGCGCACCGGCAATCTCTATCAGGTGGACATGCGTTATACGCGCACGCTGCTTTCGATCCGCGAGCGATTCAACGCCCGGTTCATCGCGGAATCGAACAACGTGTTCAACACCCGTAACGTAACTGTCCTCAGCACCGGGGCCAAGGTTAACTCGCTGGGTGTGATCACAACTCCGCCCTCGCTCGGGCCGGCGGGCACGGTGCTGGAAGGACGCCTGATTCAACTCGGCATTCGCGCCGATTTTTGATTACAGCGCCGGAAGGCGGTTGATCGCTTCGAGCACCGCTTCCGGCCTGGCGCGGACTCGCAGGTCGTCGGTGAGATTCACCCAGCGGATCGCTCCGGACGGGTCCAACAGGAATTCCGCCGGACGCGCGATGTCATGGTCATCCGGACCGCCCTTGGCGTGAAGCACGCCGTATTGGCGGATTACTGCGGCGTCAGGATCAGAGAGAAACGGGAACGTGTAGCCCTTGGCGTCGCACAGCTTTCGTGATTCGCCCGGCGAATCCACGCTGATGGCGGCAATGGCGATGCCGCGCGACTCAAATTCGTGGAGGTGCTGCTCGAAACTCCGTAACTCGGAGTTGCAGAACGGTCACCAATAGCCGCGATAAAAAATCAGAAGCACGGCGCGATGGTTGTTCGCCAGATCCGAGAACGCCACCTGTTTCCCATCGGCATTCTGAAGCGTAAAGGCGGGCGCTCGTTGTCCGGCGTGCAGCGCGCTCTCGGCCGAGGGGATCTGTTTGCCCAGGTAAACAATGAAGAACACGAAAAAGCCTGCCAGCAGCACCGCCACCGCACCCAGAATGGTCCCGCTGATCTTGCCGCGGTAGCGCTGCGGGTCGCGATAAGCGCGCCGCAGCCCTACTGCCAGCGCTCCGCCTCCCATTAGAAGAAGGAGATAATTCGCCCACGGAAAATCGCGCGTCACAGCGAACTGCGTGAACACTGGGATGTAGCTTGCGAGCGCGATCACTACGATCGTGAACCCGATCCAAATCGGTAGATTCCAGCTTCTCTGCATTACTTGCTGCCGCCGAGCCCCTATCCTGCGCTTCCCGGCCTATAAGTTACCACGTTTGATTCAGAGCGTCTTGGAGGAAAAAATCCGCTGCGTATTTGTGTATGATGGCGGGAGCATGCTTCCAATCAAGGCTACACGCGCCGCCGCCGGCTGGTTCGCAATCGCGTCCCTCACCTCTCTGGGACTCGCCCAACAACAACGGCAGCAACCGCCTGCCGCGCCGCGCGCGCCGATGCCTGAAGTGCTCCGCAATTATCAGCCCGTCAGCGAGGAGCGTCTGAAGAATCCGGAAGACGGCAACTGGCTCATGATCCGCCGCACTTACGATGGCTGGGGCTACAGCCCCTTGGACGAAATCACGCCGGACAACGTACAGCGCTTGCGGCCGGTATGGATCTTCTCCACGGGCGAGACCAAACCACACGAGGCCCCGCCGATCGTCAACAATGGCGTGATGTTCGTCGCGACGCCGAATAACCAGGTGATCGCCATCGATGCCCGCAGCGGCAATCTGCTGTGGCGCTACCACAAGACCAGGCCCGCGAGCGCCCACGTCGGCCACGAGACCAGCCGCGGCGTAGCGCTGTATCAGGACAAAGTCATTTTCGCCGCGGGCGAGGCAGTGCTGGTGGCGCTCAACGCCCGGACCGGACAAATGGTGTGGAGCACGCAAGTCGCCGACAGCAAATCGGCTTACTACATCACACTTGCGCCGCTAGTGGCCGGCGGAAAAATCATGGTGGGCGCTTCGGGCGGCGAGTATGGCATTCGCGGCTTCATCGCGGCCTTCGATCCCGACACCGGCAAACAGCTCTGGCGCACTTACACCGTACCCGCGCCCGGCGAGGCCGGCAGCGAAACCTGGCCCAAGGGCGACCAATGGAAAACCGGCGGAGGCTCGGTGTGGGTCACCGGCAATTACGATCCCGACACCAACCTCGCTTACTGGGGCATCGGAAATGGCGGACCCTGGATGGGCGATCAGCGTCCAGGCGACAACCTGTATACGGCATCCACCGTCGCCATCGACGTCGCTACTGGGAAGATCAAAAGTCACTTCCAGTACAACCCCAATGATTCCTGGGATTGGGATGAGGTCTCGCCGCCCATCCTGCTCGACTTCCAGCGTGGGGACCGCAGCATCAAAGGTCTGGTGGACGTCGCCCGCGACGGCTACCTGTGGTTCCTGGAGCGCAGCGCCGCCGGTCTGCACTTCATCGATGGCAAGCCATACGTGAGTCAAAACGTGTTCAAGCGAATTGATCCGGAAAGCGGCCGCCCGGAAATTGATCCCGACCATAAGCCCGGTACGGGGAAACAAGTCACCTTCTGCCCATCGCTGTGGGGCGGCAAGAACTGGCCGCCGATCGCGTTCAGTCCGAAGACGCGCATGGTTTATATCCCAGCCAACGAGAATCTTTGCCAGACATCGATGGGCGAAGAGGTCGAATACACGCCCGGCAAAAGCTACATGGGCGTCCAGCTCGGTTTCTCGGTGGTTCCAGGGCGCCGACCACATCGGCGAAGTTCAGGCCTGGAATGTGGACACCGGGCAGCGGGCCTGGACCCACACTTACTCGAAGTCGCCCAACTGGGGCGCGATGCTCGCAACAGCGGGCGGCGTCGTGTTCAGCGGAGGCACGAACGATCGCCACTTGCACGCCTTCGACGCGGCCACGGGCAAGCTGCTGTGGGAATTTCCCACCAATTCCGGAATCCTGGCGCCGCCCGCTTCCTTCGCCATCGACGGCAAGCAATACATCGCGATTGTGACCGGCTGGGGCGGAGACTCGCGAGGCATGCAAGCCAACCTGAACCGCGTTTTTCCGGGCGAATATCCGGAAGTTCCCGAGGGCGGCGCAGTGTGGCTCTTCACGGTGGAGTGAGCGAGCCCGGTTCAGAGCGCGCTGCGGTACTGTTCGAGAGCGACCCGCACCAGCTGGCTGCGCGTGCGGACGCCGGTCTTGGCGAAAAGTTGCTGAATCGCATTCTTGACGGCGCTCTCGGAAATCTCCATGCGCGCGGCGATTTCCTTGTTGGCCAATCCCTGGACCAACAACCGCAGGACGTCGGTTTCCCGGTTGCTCAACGCGGCGCGGTCCTGGGTGTCAACCTCGTGCGCGTTGACGCTGCCCGCAGGCGATGGCCCCGCAACCGTCCCTTCGTCTTCGCTGACGTCCGCGATGATCGCGGCCAGCTTCGGTGTCCGGCCCTCTTTGTAGGTGGAGAACCAGATGTCGGCGGTGAACGTCTCACCAGTGCCGCGGTGTCCCCGGCATTGCATGGATGCGCGGAATTGAGGCGCTTCCTCCCACCGCAGCGCGTGGTGCAATTCCGGCAAGAACGCCGCAATCGGATCGCCAATCAGGTTGCCTTCCCGCGGCGCCATCAAATCAACCGCCGCGCGATTGGCCAGTTCAATGAAACCACGCTCGTCCACGGTAACAATCGCGGCCGGGCTGGTCTCAACCAACGCTTTCAGCCTCGCCTGGGACTCCAAGTTGAGACGCCGGTTTTGCGCCAGTTCATGCACGAACAATCCGCAACCAACCAGCGCCAGACTCTCAAAGCTCAAACGAACTACCGAGGGCTCCAGCGCGCTGAACTCTTCAGCCAGCACCGCGCAACCGATCCCCAGCACCGCCACCAGCCAGCGCGGCAGGAAGGCGGCTGCAAACATGATAGGAAAAAGATACAGAAAACCGAGTGATACAAACGGCTTCGTCCACCAGTCGATTAGCGCAACAACCAGAATGATGATGCCGCTGATCGCCAGTACTGGATTACGGTTTCGTTCACTCCACAACCGTTCTAAAGGCAGCATGGGTCTTAGCGAGATTCAATTGTCCTTCAGTTCGTGACTGCTCGGGGCCTTAATCAACAGATTGACCAAAAGATTTTTGGGGAAGCGCTCCACCACGCCGTGCTTGCATCTGACGCGCCCAATCGAAAGATTGGCAAGTCGATAAATCGGATGGTTCAGTGTGTCCGCCGCATTCGATCCGATTCCGCCTGAGCGTGAATTGCCGTCTCGCTTGAGTGACGGCTGAGGAGCGGTCCAGTGGGCCCCAAAGCGCCTTCGAGCGCTACTCTTACCAGTTGGCTACGGGTCTTCACTCCGGCTCTGCCAAACAAACGCTGCACGATGTTCTTAACGGAACTTTCCGAGAGCCCCATGCTGGCCCCGATTTTCTTGTTTGTCAGACCGGCCAGGATACCTAGCAGGACATTTCGCTCGCGCTCTTGGAGTGCACCCGCCGGCGCCTGATCGTCTAAAGGGTAATGGTCGATCAGATGCGTGGCTAACATTTGCGTGACCCGGGGATCGACCCATGCTTCGCCAGCCGCCACCAGCTTCAAGGCATTCAGCAGCCGCTCGGGAGCCTCCGACTTCAGAAAAATACCAGAAGCGCCATGCTTTAAAGCAATAGCCGCGGACCTGGCGTCCGTCGTTCCGGCCACCAAAAGGAAGTAACCTGTGTAGCCCAACTTGCGTGCCGCGGAAATAAACTCATTAGTGCGTTCGGCGCCTAACTCGAAATCCAACAGGACGATATCGGCTGCCGAAGTCCGCAGGATTTCCAAGGCCTCCGCGGGCGTGCCACACTCGCTGGCGATTTCAAAGCCAGGTTCACCCGCTAGAAGGTGTGCCAGACTCGCTCGAAATAGGACGTGGTCGTCGAGCAAAACAAGCCGAATTCGTTGTTCGTTGGTCTGGTTCATTACGTCATGCTGGGGTGCAGCAGCGGAGGCAGCAGCTTTACGGCTGTGGCATCCAGCGGGCTCGACCGGGACTCCACGGCCAGCGGCACGCTGAGTTCAATCCTATGTTGAATTGCGCGCGATGCCAAGCATTTCACCCGAAAGATAGGGTCGGCTCGCCGAAAGATAGACTGCTACCTGAAAGTCTTGGCTGGAACGTAAGAACGGCATCGGCGGATTATCGAAAGAACTGAGCTCTTGCACATAAGATCGCTGGTTCCCAGGACGAGAAGGAGTTAAATTTGAACTCTGTCCGCTTGAAGCGGCCTGCTCCGCTCTACTGCCACTCCGTTCGCTATGAAGACAAGCCGGCTCACAATTCGACGCGTTACGCTCGTCCTGTTACATGGCGCCCGAGGCCCAATTCCTTTGGCTGTGCTTCTGGCCAACACAAGTCTCGCTCAGACGGCTTTCACCTGGCAGCAGATCAAGGAGAAGTTCGCTCTGGCGAATCCGACGCTGAAAGCCGCACGCCTCAACATCGACGAGTCGCGCACGGCCGAAATCACGGCTTACCTGCGTCCGAACCCGGATTTGAGCCTGACAGCCGACGGATTCCAGGTTAGCCGGAATCAGGGAATCTGGCGGCCGCTCAGCGGGGTGGTCGAAACACCCGGTATCAGCTATCTGCACGAGCGCCAGCACAAACGCGAGCTGCGCCGTGATACCGCCAAAGAGTCGACGGCGGTTGCGGAATCCAGCTATCTCGATCAGGAGCGCAGCCTGCTGTTCAACCTCCGAAATGCCTTCGTCGCGACTCTGCAAGCCAAAGCAGTGCTCCAGAACGCTCGCGAGAACCTGGATTACTGGGACCGCGAGCTGGATATAAACCGCACCCGTTACAACGCCGGCGATCTCGCTTTGATGGATCTGAACCGCCTGGAACTGCAGCGTCTCCAGTTCGAATCGGATTATGAGACAGCGCTGGTAAATCTTCGCACCGCTAAAATTCAGCTCTTGATGCTGTTGAACGATCGAACGCCGGTGGAGCAGTTCGATGTGGCCGGTCCGTTCGATTTCGGCGGCGAGCTAAAGCCCCTGGAAGAATACCGGGACGCCGCGCTGCAGGCTCGGCCGGACCTGAAAGCCGCGGTGCAGAATGTGGAGCTGGCGCAGCTCAGTCATCAACTCGCGGTGGCCAACGCATCCACCGATCCTACTTTCAGCGTCTGGTTTTCCAACAATCCCTCCTTCAGCAACTCGTTTGCCAGCGAGACTGTCGGTGGCAGCGTCAGCATTCCGTTGCGCATCTTCGATCGTAATCAGGGCGAGAAAGCGCGGACCCAGCTGGACATCGGCCGCAACGAACGATTGCGAGACGCCACCCGGGCCCACGTCTTCAGCGACGTGGATTCGTCGTATTGGACGCTGGTGCAAGCCTTGAATCTTCTTCGCCCTTATAAGACGAAATACCTGCCGCTCGCGATCGACGTTCGCGACCGGATGTCGTTTTCGTTCCGCAACGGGGGCGCATCGCTGCTGGATTTTCTGGACGCCGAGAAATCCTACCGTGACACTCGCCTGGCGTATTTGAACTTGATTGGCTCGTACTTGACTGCCGCGGCCCAGTTGAACATGGCGGCCGGCCGGGAGGTTATCGAATGAATCGCCTGATCGTCCTTGAAGCAACCGCTTGCTTGGTGCTTAGCCTACTAGCCGCCGGCTGCGAGCGGAAGGTCGCGGCGCAAGGAAGTGCGCTGGCCAGCGTCGGCCCTGTTGCTACACCCGTGGTGCCGGACATGGATGCGAACAATTTCAAGATCGAACACCCCGAGCAATTTCCGCTCGCCACCGCGGGCGAGTACGCTGCCGCGCCGGAACTAAACGTGACGGGCGTCGTAAGTCCGGATGTCTCGCGGCAAGTGCCCGTGCCGTCGCTCGCCACCGGCCGGATCGTCGAAATCGACGCGCGTCTGGGCGACGAAGTGAAAAAGGGCCAGCTACTGTTCAAAGTCCGGAGCACGGATGTCGCCGGCGCTTATTCGGACTACCGGAAGGCCGTCAAAAATGAACAACTGACCAAGGTGCAGCTCGACCGAGCCAAACTGTTGTTCGAACACGGAGCTGTCCCCAAGAGCGCCCTCGAAGTGGCGCAGAATGCCGAAGACAACGCTCTGGTCGATCTCGAGACCAGTACCGAACACCTCCGCCTGCTCGGGTCGGACCCGCAGCATCCTTCCGGCATCGTGGAGGTCTTCGCTCCGGTTTCAGGAGTTGTAACCGATCAACAAATCACCGACCAGTCCGGCGTGCAGGCGCTGACGCCTCCCAATCCGTTCACCATTTCAGATCTGTCGCACGTTTGGGTGATCTGCGATGTGTACGAAAACAACATGGCGCAGGTGCATATCGGCGAGTACGCGGACATCCGCCTCAACGCCTATCCGGACCGTGTCCTCAAGGCGCGAATCAACAACATTCTGCCCGTGATGGACCCCAATATTCGTACCGCTAAGGTGCGTCTGGAACTCGAGAATCCCGGTCTGATGCGGCTGGGCATGTTCGTTACGGCGGCCTTCCACGGCCAGACCGTCGAAAAGCACGCTACCATTCCGGCTACCGCGATTCTGCACCTGCACGACCGCGAGTGGGTCTATACGCCTTTAGGGAACGGCGCCTTCAGACGCCAGGAAGTGACGGCCGGCAGCATGCTGCCCAACAACCTGCAGGAAGTGATCTCCGGTCTCAAGCCGGGTGACATGGTAGTTGCCAACGCGCTCGTTTTCCAGAACACCGTGGAGCAATGAGAGGCCGTCGTTAATGATCCGCAAGGCCGTCGATTTCGCGCTGAACAATCGCTTCCTGGTGCTCGCGGCGACCCTGCTGCTGTTCGTTTGGGGCGCGATTTCGTTTCATCAGCTCCCCGTGGAAGCCTATCCTGACGTCGCCAATAACTACGTCGAAGTGATTACGCAGTGGCCTGGGATCTCCGCCGAACAAATTGAGCAACAAGTCACGATCCCTTTGGAGGTCGTGATGAATGGCGTTCCACATGTCACGCATCTGCGATCCTTCTCGCTGTTTGGGCTCTCGGACTTGAAACTGATCTTCGACGACGACGAAGAGAACTTCAGAAACCGCGAAAGAGTTCTCGAACGGCTTTCCCAGGTTACTCTACCGCCCGGCGTCGTGCCGCAAATGGGAACTGATTGGAGTCCGGTGGGCCAGATTTATTTCTTCACTCTGCACAGTTCGAACCCGGCCTACGACGTGATGGAGTTGAAATCCATCGAAGACTGGGTGGTGGAAAAGAATCTTAAGTCTGTGCCGAATGTCGTGGATGTTGCCAGCTTCGGCGGCCCCACGCGCGAATATCAGGTGCGGGTGGACCCCAACCAGCTCATCGCCTACGGATTGAGCATCGCGCAGGTGGAGCAGCAACTAAGCAATAACAATGCCAATGCGGGCGGAAGCTTCATCGAGGCCGGCCTCCAGCAGATCAATATCCGTGAAGTGGGCCTGGTGCGTAATGTTCAGGACGTCGAGAACACGGTCATCCTGACCAAGAATGGAACGCCCCTGCACATCAAGGATATTGCCGTCGTCGCGCAAGGGCCGAAGATCCGGTTAGGCCAGTTCGCCCGCGCGATCCGCCGCGAGGATGGAAAGCTGGTGGACAACAATGACGTGGTCTCGGGCATCGTTCTATTGCGGAAAGGCGCGGAAGCCGACTCCACTCTGAAGGGGATCCACGCCAAAGTGCAGGAGCTGAACGATCACATTCTGCCGCCCGGCGTTAAGATCGTTCCCTTCCTGGATCGCAGCGATCTGGTGCACTACACTACCCACACCGTACTGCACAACCTCACCGAAGGCATCGTCCTGGTGATCGTCATTCTGTTTTTGTTCCTTGGAAACGTGCGCGGCGCAATCATCGTCGCCTTGACCATCCCGTTCTCTTTGTTGTTCGCCGCCACCTGCCTGAACCTGAAAGGAATTCCAGCCAATTTGCTCTCACTGGGCGCGCTGGATTTCGGCATGGTGGTGGATGGCGCCGTGGTGATGGTGGAGAACATCGTGCGTCACCTCGGCCGCCAGGGTGATGACAATCGCACACCCAAGCAGAAGATTTTCGAGGCCGCGCATGAGGTCCAGCGGCCGGTATTTTACGCCATCGCCATTATCATTACGGCCTATCTTCCCATCTTCACGTTGCAACGCGTGGAAGGGCGATTGTTCAAGCCCATGGCCTGGACGGTGGCGTTTGCCCTGCTGGGAGCCATCTTGTTTTCGATGTTGATCGCGCCCGCGCTGGCTAGCCTGTTTTTTCCCAAAGGCACGCGCGAGTGGCACAACCCGGTGATGGCCTGGTTGACACGCGGATACCGCCGTCTCCTCAGAATCGCGATTCGATTCCGGTATGTCACGGTGGCGGCCGCAATCGCTACTCTGGCCGCTGCGCTGTGGCTCGGAACCACCATCGGCTCCGAGTTCCTTCCGCACCTGGATGAAGGAGCCTTGTGGGTGCGCGGCACTCTCGCCCCCAGCACTGGACCGAGCGAAGGCATTCGGCTGTCGAATCAAGCCAGAGTTCTGCTGTGCTCCTGGCCGGAGGCGATCCAATGCACCAGCCAAACCGGCCGACCGGATGATGGAACGGACGCTACCGGCTTTTTCAACACGGAGTACTTCGTGGACCTGAAGCCTAAGGAGCAGTGGCGTCCCGTGTTTCACCAGAACAAAGACGAACTGATCGCCGCCATGAACCTGGAGATTTCCAAAATTCCCGGCGTGGTGTGGGGATTTTCGCAGCCCATTGCCGACAACATGGAGGAAGCAGTCAGCGGAGTAAAGGGCCAGCTTGCCACCAAAATTTACGGCGACGATTTGCACATTCTGGAGGATAAAGCCGAGCGGATTCTCAGCATCATGCACGGGATCAGGGGAATTCAGGACCTTGGGATTTTGCGCGTCCTGGGCCAGCCAAACGACAACTTCGTAGTGGATCGTCAACAGGCGGCGCGTTACCAGATCAACGTCGCCGATGTGCAGGATGCCATCCAAACCGCCGCCGGAGGCAGCGCTCTCACGCAGGTGCTTCAAGGCGAGGCTCGCTACGACCTGGTGATGCGCTACCTTCCGCAATATCGCAACACCAAGGAAGCCATCGAGGACATCCGCCTGCTGGCCCCAACCGGCGAACGAGTTTCGCTGGCGCAGCTTTGCAAAGTCGAAGAGCGCGACGAAGGCTCAGAAATCTATCGGGAAGGAAATCAGCGCTATGTTGCGATCAAGTACAGCGTGCGCGATCGCGACCTGGGAGGCGCCGTGGAAGAGGCCATCAAGAAAGTGAGTGCACAGGTACAACTGCCGCGCGGATATCGGATCGACTGGGAAGGCGAATACGAGAGTCAAAAGCGTGCTCAAGCGCGCTTGGCCATCATCGTGCCTCTCACCGTCTTGTTGATCGCCATTATTTTGTACAGCATGTTTCGTTCCCCGAAATGGGCGGGGTTGATTATGGTCAATGTGATGATCGCGCCCATCGGAGGTTTGCTGGCGCTTCTGGTTTCACACACCAATTTCAGCGTTTCGTCCGGTGTAGGCTTTCTGGCATTGTTCGGTGTTTCGGTGCAGGTGGGCGTGATCATGCTCGAATACATCAATCAACTTCGGGCTCGCGGCCACACCATCGTGGACTCGGCCGTGGAGGGCGCCGTCCTGAGGCTCCGTCCCATCATGATGACCATGCTGGTGGCGACGCTGGGCTTGTTGCCGGCGGCACTTTCGCACGGCATCGGCTCGGATTCGCAGCGCCCCTTCGCCATCGTGATCGTCGGCGGCCTCATCTCGGACCTGCTGATGAGCATCTTCCTGCTGCCCACTTTATATGTGTGGATGGCAGGCGAAAACGATGTTCTCCCCGAGTTAGAATCGGGTCATGACGAGCAGGTCTAGAACCATGACCCTGAAGCACGTGGTATGTGCGGCGATCTTGCTCGGCTCTCAGGTGTTCGCGGCCAGCGAGCCCAAACAAAAGGTCGTGGTCACCAACACCCAGGACCTGGACTTCGCCTCCGGCGGCCAGTTGAGGCTCAAGCATTCCACCGGTGAGCTCACCATCGAAGGTTGGGATCAGCCCGGCGTCGAGATTACTACTATTAAGTCGACCAAGAAAGAGTACGAAGCCAGCGAGCGCGAGAACGCCGTCTACGAACTGGACAAAGTACATGTCGCTGCCCAACGCCAAGGCGACGATGTGGTGGTCACAACCGAGTTTCCAAAGCACCATCTATTTCCGCCTCCTTCCCCGTTGGGCGCCGCCGTCGATTTCGATTTGCGATATGACATCAAGGTCCCACGCAGCGCCGGCCTGGCGGTGGATCACAATACTGGCGAAGTGCACGTCGACAATATCACCGGCCAGATTCACGTAACCGATAAACAGGGCCTGATCACAGTCCATCTCGCGGAGAATCGCCCATCCGCCGTCGACGCCAGGAGCGGGCTCGGCAGCGTCGATTCGGATTTTGCCGGAACGGAGAAGCGAGCCGCGTTACTCCTGGGTCACAGCTTCATGGAAAACCCATCCGGGAGCGCGCAGAAGCTGTATCTGCGCATCCGCTACGGCGATATCATCGTTTTGCGCCAGCGAATTCCCGGCCCCGCTGCTCACTGAAGTAACCTAGGTATCGAGAGGCATCGATCGGGTTTCCTAGAGGCCGGCACCTAGGAACAAAATCCCCGGCTCTTAGCAAAATTTACTCGCGGAACATTCCGCCATTCGATTGATTTTGAAAGCCCTAAGGTTTGGACCGCTTCGTGCTAACGTAGCGTTAACGATGAAAACAAAACTGCTGTCCTTGGTTCTTTTGGCCGCAGGCTGTGTCTTCGGCCAGATCTCGATTGGCATCCGGATCGGTCCTCCGCCACCGCCGCGCGTGGTTCGAGTTTTGCCGGCCAGGCCGGGCCCTGACTTCGTCTGGATCGATGGCTATTGGTTTGCAGACGGCGCGCGTTACCGCTGGCATGCCGGATATTGGACGCGGCCGCCCTATCCGGGCGCACGCTGGATTGTGCCGCATCACGATGGAGAACGATTCTTCGCCGGCTACTGGGACGGCGACCGGGGACGATTCGAGCACGATCACCGCTGGGACCACGACCGCGACCGTGATCGCGACCGTTGGCGCGATCACGACGACCACGACCGGCACTGACGCTACTCAGCCGCTTCTATCGTTTTGATCGCGATTCCGTTCACGCCGCCTTTGTCGAGCGCTATGCCGCTCACTTTCACTTTCTTTTCGATGAATGGCATGAGCTTCAAGTTTTGATTCTTGTGGTCGGCCGCGATGGGCATGTAGATCTTGCCGCTCGCGTCCAGAATCGCCAGCGGGACGCCGTTCTTGGCGCAGGTCGCGGCGCAAGCGGCATGGTCGGGCCCTTTGCTGTCGTGCGACAGATAGCAGCCGGTATCGATCACCTGACCGGTTACTGTGATGGTTTTTCCTTTTGGCTCTTCATGCGCGAACAGAACGCCCAGCGCGAGCGTTGCGCCAACTAGTAGGGGAAGTTTCATCTCTTCGTGTCTCCTTTGCTGGTCTAAGTCCCATCATACAGGCTTGGTGTGCCATCCGGCCGCAGGCTGAAGAAGCGCAGGGCCCGGGCAACCCACTCTGGAAGATAGAACGTGATCCAAGGTCGATCTAGATGGAACCGCTTAGGGAAAAACCCCCGGCGTCGGGTGCGAAACCCATTCACAGCCGCACCGGAGGCTAAGGAGGGCAACTCAGATGGCCGCGCCAAGCAGCATAAATTCGATGATGAGGCGGTACCCGGCCGCCTATTATGAGAGTGTTGCGGGCTAATTCAGGTCCCTGTATATAAAGATGGGTTGATTTTAAAAGCCGCTGGCAGGCGAAATGCTTCGCTGATGGTCATATGAATCAGTCAAGCATCACGCCGGGCAGCAAGCCTTCTGGGAACGAATCTCCCGATGCAGCCGCACCTCTGCAAGGCGAAGAAATCCATCAGATTCTAGTTGCCAACATTCCGGACATTCTGTGGGTGGCCGACGACTTGGCGCGATCGCATCGGGACACGGTGCTGGATTGGATACCGCCGGTCTGCGGACCCGGCGCGCCGCGAGAATGTCCTCAATTCGAGATGATTTGAGGGCGGCGCGGCGCTTCATTCGCCGCGGATCAGATCGTCGTATGTTTCGCGCGTGCGGATCACGCGGTAGCGGTTGCCTTCGATCAAGATTTCCGGTGGCCGAGGGCGCGCGTTGTAGTTGGATGCCGCCACGAATGCATAGGCCCCGGCAGTGCACACGGCCAGCAGATCGCCGGGCATGGCGTTGGCCATCTCGCGGCCGCGCGCCAGAAAGTCGCCCGATTCGCACACCGGTCCAACCACGTCGGCGGTGATCGTGCCTGCCTGTGTTTCGCGCAGCGGGATGATCTCGTGATGCGCATGATACAGCGCGGGACGAATCAAGTCGTTCATGGCGGCATCCACGATCACGAATTCGCGCTCGCCGTTGGTCTTGCGGTACAGCACGCGCGTCAGTAGCACACCGGACTCCGCGACGATAGAGCGGCCCGGCTCGATCAGGATCTCCAGGCCGTGACCGGCCACTTTCGCGCACATGCCGTGGATGAACTCCGGAATGCAGATGGCCTTATCTTCCGGTTTGTAGCGAACGCCCAGGCCGCCGCCGAGATCCAGCGTGCGGATGGGCAGACCGCGAGCGCGCAGGCGCTCCACCAGCGCGACCATTTTGTCGAACACTTCCAGCATTGGGTCGAGATCGGTTATCTGCGAGCCGATGTGGCAGCTCACGCTTTCCAGCACCAGATTGGCGAAGGATTTGGCGCGCTCGTAAATGGCTTCCGCTTGGACGATGTCGATGCCGAATTTGTGTTTGCGGAGGCCGGTTGAGATGTAAGGATGCGTGGAGGCATCGACGTCCGGGTTCACGCGCACCGCGATGCGGGCCTGCGCCTGACGGCGGGCGGCCAGGGAGTCGATCAGCGCAAGTTCCGGCTCCGATTCGCAATTGAAGCTGCGGATATTGTGTTCGAGCGCGTAGTCGATTTCCTGCGCGGTTTTCCCGACGCCGGAAAAGATCACGCGCGCGGGGTCGCCGCCCGCTTTGAGGACGCGAAACAGTTCGCCGCCGGAGACGATGTCGAAGCCCGCGCCTGCATCGGCCAGCAGCTTGAGGATCGCGAGATTCCCGTTGGCTTTCACGGCGTAGCAGACCTGGTGCGGCACCGCGCCGAAGGCTTGATGATAGGCCTCGAAGCGCTCCAGGATCTTGCCGCCCGAGTAGACGTAGCAGGGCGTGCCTTCGCGCCGGGCGATGTCGGCCAGCGGAACATCTTCCAAGTACAGCGTGTGGTCGCGATACTGCATCAACGGACCTTCAGGACAAGCATAGTCTGGTCATCGAAGGCGGGCGCGCCGGCGGTGAATTGATCGAGATCCGCCAGGATCTGATCGGCCACGGTTTGCGCGCTTTGACCGCACAGGCGGCGAAAGGAACGAGCCAGGTGGCCGTGGCCGAACTCCTCCTCCCGGGGATTGAGCTGGTCGGTGATGCCGTCGGAGGTGAGCAGCAGCAGATCGCCGGGCTGTGCGTCGAAAACCAATTCTTCGTACTCGCGATGATCCAGCATCCCGGCCGGGATGCCTTCCACGCGCGGCTTCAGGATCTCGCCCTGGCGGCAAATCAGCGGCTGTTCGCCGCCCGCGTTGGCCATGACGAAGCGGCGATGCGCGCGCTCCCAGACCAGGACCAGCAGCGTAACGTAGCGCGCTTCGACGGCGCGTTCGCGCAACACGTTGTTGAGCAGGCGCAACAATTCCGCGGGGCTACGCTTGCGATGAGCCAGCGTCCGGAGCAGCCCGCTGACCATGGCGCCGTAAAGCGCCGCGGCCGCGCCTTTTCCGGCCACGTCGCCCAAGGCGAAGACAGCGTCGTTGCCATGCTCGAAGATGTCGTAGACGTCGCCGGTGATCTGGCGCGCCGGGCGGGAGCGGATGGCGATCTCCAGGCCCTTGATCGGAGGCGCTTCACGCAGCAATAGGACGGACTGCACGTTGCGCGCGGCCTTGAGGTCCTGCTCCATGCTCTGCTCGCGCTGTGCTAGTTGTTCGTAGAGCCGAGCGTTTTCGACCGAACTGGCGACCTGCGGAGCGAGTAACGCCAGCAGACGCGAGTGGTCTTCGGTGAAATAGCCGATCTTTTCGCTCTCCAGATCCATGACGCCGACGGCGCGATCTTGAACAACCAGCGGCACGGCGATTTCGGAGCGAATGTCGGGATGCGAAGCGATGTAGCGGGGATCGGCCAGCGTGTCGACCACGCGCACGATCTCGCGCGATTCCGCGGCCGCGCCGGTCAGGCCTCGGCCGAGCGGGATGTTATCCAGATTCACGCGCTGGTCATAGCGCTGGCTGAAGCGGTGGCGCAAAACCTTTTGTTCCGGGTCCACCAGCAGGATGCTGAAGGCATCGAAAGCTACCAACGCGTGCACGATCTTGGCAATTTTGCCTAGCAGTTCGTCCAGATCGAGAATCGAGCTGAACTCCTGCGACAAATGCGAAAGCGTTTTGAGGGTTTTGTTCTGCCGATCGACGCGCCGGTACAGGCGCGCATTGTCGATGGCGACCGCGACGCGGCCCGCGATCAACTGGAGCAGGGCGCGATCCTGTTCGCGATAGGCGTTCAGACGGGTGGATTGCAGATCGATCACGCCCACCAGCCTTCCGCGCGCCAGCATGGGCACGGCCAGTTCCGATTGCACGGCGTCGAGAGCCGAGAGATAACGCGGATCGCTGCGAACATCATCGACCAGGATCGGCTGGCGCGTGGAGGCTGCGATTCCAGTGATACCCTCGCCGAGCGGAAGCAGCAGGCTGCGGATGATCTCTTCGCGGTGCCCGATGGCATAGCGGATGGTCAAGCCACCGCGCCGTTCGCTGTAGAGCAGAATGGCGAACAGATCGTACGGGACCACTTCCTTGACGGCGGAAGCTACATTGGCCAGGATGCGTTCGAGATCCAGCGTTTCGGACGTGGCGGCGGCGACATCCAGCAGAAAATCGAGCAGCTCGGCGCGCTCCTGGAAGCGGACGGCGGATTTACGGGGAGCGGTGGCCATCAGTAGCCCGTGCCCGCTTCTTGTGGAGCGCCGGTGGTGGCCTCCACGATTTTCACGCTGGCGCTGGCGCCGATGCGCGTGGCGCCGGCCGCGGCCATTTTCTTGAGGTCGGCCAGCGTGCGGATTCCGCCCGAGGCCTTGACGCCCATTTCGGGGCCGACCGCAAGGCGCATCAGTTCCACGTCGTGCGCGGTCGCGCCGGAGGGGCCAAAGCCGGTGGAGGTTTTGACGAAATCGGCTTTCGCCATTTTCGCCAGCATGCTGGCCATCACTTTTTGATTGTCATCCAGGTAAGCCGTCTCCAGGATCACCTTCAGGATTGCCCCAGCGCGATGCGCCGCTTCGGCGACGGCGGCGATGTCGGCTTTCACTGCGTCGTGATCGCCGCTGCGCAGCGCGCCGATGTTTTGCACCATGTCGATCTCTTGCGCGCCCACGCGCAGGGCTGCTTCTGTTTCGGCGACCTTCGCTTCGGTGGACGTCGCGCCCAACGGAAAGCCGATCACCGTGCAGACCTTGACCGGCGATCCGGCCAGCTCGGCCGAAACCAGCGGCACCCAGTAGGGATTGATGCAGACGCTGGCGAAGCAATATTTGCGCGCTTCGCGGCAGACCTTGAGGATGTCATCGCGCGTGGCATCGGGGCGCAGCAGCGTGTGGTCGATGAGCGAGGCGATGGAGGGATCGATTCCGGTCAGCGTGTCGCTGCACGAGAGCCGGCAGGCACCCGCCTTCACGATCTCCTTGGCCTTGTGCTCGCAGGTCTGCGGGCAACGTTGCGTGCAACCGGGGCACACCAGATCGGGAATGTTGAGGCCTTCCGCATCACGCGGCAGCGCAGCCAGCCGGCCGGTGCGCGCGAGGATCTCCTCTCCGATTTGTTCGACGAGTCGATCTAGCTCCGCGGCGTCCAATTTTTCGTGGCCTTTTCGATTTCGGCGATCTTTTGTACTCGGGCGGCGTGGCGTCCGCCGGCGAAAGGAGTGCTGAGCCAGACTCGCAAAACGTCCTCGGCCTGGGTTGGGGTCAGTAGTCGCCCGCCAAGCGTAAGTACATTAGAATCATTATGTTCCCGACTATTCCGCGCCGATGCTTTATCATAACACAGCGCGGCGCGGATGCCCGGAAATTTGTTGGCGACGATGGCCGAGCCGATGCCCGCGCCGTCGATGATGACGCCGCGCGTGGCTTTGCCGCTGGCGACCAATTCGGCCACTTGCGCGGCGATGTCGGGGTAATCAACCGGCTTTTCGCTGGCGGCGCCGACGTCGTTGACGCAGAGTCCGAGCTCGGCGAAGATCGGCAACAGCGTTTTTTTCAAAACGAACCCACCGTGATCCGATCCCAGCACGACGATTTTTTCCGGCGGCGCCGTATCGGGTTGATCGTCGGGGAGTTCGACGATTTTGATGCCCCGCTCGCGGATGGCATCTTGAGCCGACGGCGTTAAAATGCTTCCCCTCGGAATTTTGAGCTCGCCCGAATACGGGATCTCCGAAACGATTATGACTTTGCGCACTTCAAATCAGCATAGCGCGGGGCCGGCAGTGCCACGCGATGGCTTACGGGCATCCGTCTCTTACAGCACCAGTTGCGTCTGCGTGACTAGCGCCACCAGCCGCCCTTCGCGCGTCGTGATGCGGGTCTGCCAGACCTGGGTTCGTTTTCCGCGATGGATGGGGGTGCATTCGGCGCGGACCGTTGTGCCGGCTGGAGCGGGGGCGAGGAAGTTGGTTTTGCTTTCGATGGTCGTGGTGCCTGCGCCCGGTGGGAGATTCCGCAGCGTTGCCAGAGCGCCCAAGGTGTCGGCCAGCGCCATGGCTGCGCCGCCGTGCAGGACGGCGGGTTGGGTACACAGGTCGTCGCGCACCAGCAGCTCGGCCACGACTTTTTCGGGCGTCGACTCGAGCACCTGAATTCCTAAGAGATTGGCGAAGGGGAGGGTCACGATTTTTAAACGATACCAGCTTGGCGTTCACACGAGTGTGAACGCGGCACGCACGAGTGCGTGCGCTACTTTTCGCCTAGCAGTGAGCGCAGGCGGTCGTATCCGGCGCGGCTCACCGGGAGCTGTGTGCCGTCGGACAACACCGCGATGCGGCTGTCTTTGGCGTAGGGCTCGATTTTCGCGATGCGCTCCAGGTTGACGATGACGGAGCGATGGATGCGCACGAAGCGCTCCGGGTCGAGCCCGGCTTCCAGGCTGGAAATGGTTTGCTGCTTGAGGTAGCTCTTGCGCTGGCTGTGCAGCGCCACGTAGTCGTCCTGCGCCTCGGCGTAATCGAGCGCCTCGACTGGAATGATGTGGACGCGCGCGCCATCCTTGACCACGATGCGGTGCAAATGCTGCTGGGGAGGACGCGCCTCCCGAGCTAACTCCGTTGGGGGCGGCAGCTTTTGGCCTAACCGCTGGCGGGCGCGCTCCAGCGCTTTTTCCAAGCGATCCTGGCTGAAGGGCTTGAGCAGATAATCCACGGCGTGCGCGTCGAAGGCTTTCATCGCGTACTGATCGTAGGCGGTCACGAAGATCACCGCTACTTCGCGGTCGATCAGCTCCAGCACTTCGAAGCCGTCCAGCTTGGGCATCTGGACATCCAGAAAGACGAGGTCGGGTTTGTGTTCGGAGACTGCCTTTACAGCCTCGAAGCCGTTGGCGCATTCGGCGACGATGTCGATGCCGCCCTGTGCCGATTGCAGATATTCGTGCAACAGCTGGCGCGCGAGTTCTTCGTCATCCACGATGATGGTTCTGAGCCGGCGTGTCGCGTTCGACGAGAGATCCGCTGGCGTTGGCGCCCGGCCGGAGCCGGTGTCGCGATCTAGATTTTTCAAATCGACCATCAGTTCCCGCGCGGACTGATAGCGGCGGCCGGCGTCCTTCTCCAGGCACTTGCGTATTACGCGGTCGAGTTCCTGCGGGACGTCGTAGTTGAAGCGCGCCGTGGCTTCGGGCAGGCTTTGCAGCAGATGCGCCATGGTCTCCTGCGCGTTGGCGCCGGAGAAAGGAACGCGGCCGGTGGCCATCTCATACAGCACGATGCCCAGGCTGAAAATGTCGGTGCGCGCGTCGACTTCGCGGCCGAGCGCTTGCTCCGGGCTCATGTAGGCGACCGTTCCCATAACAACTCCGAGGCTGGTCATGAGTTGCGTTTCTTGCGTATTGGACGGCGCGGCCTGCTTGGCCAAGCCGAAATCGAGAATCTTGACGTGCCCGCGCGAGGTCAGCATCAAATTGGCCGGCTTGATATCGCGATGCACGATTCCCTTGGAGTGCGCATCGTCGAGCGCGTCGGCGGTCTCCATGCCAATGGCGACGATTTCGGGTGTCTTCAGCGGACCTTGGCGGAGGCGCTCGCTCAAAGGCCGGCCTTCGACATATTCCATGGCCAGGAACCAGAGATTCTTGTCCTGTCCGATCTCGTAGATGGTGGCGACGTTGGGGTGAGTCAGAGCGGAAGCGAGGCGCGCTTCCTGGACGAAGCGCTGCATACGTTCGGGATCGGCGGCCATTTCGGGCGGCAGAATTTTCAGCGCCACGCGGCGGCCGAGGCGGGTATCGTCGGCCAGATAGACCGCGCCCATGCCGCCCTGGCCCAAGAGTGAAACGATGCGATAGTGTGCGATTGCGGCGCCGGGCGCCACTGTCTCAGCCATTCGTCTCTCTATTGTTACCCATGCGCGGTGCAGGGTAGCTCGACTTGAACCACGAAGCGGCCGCTGGTCAACTGGGTGTCGAGGCGCGCTTGATTTTCGTACAGCGCGCGCAGGCGGCCGCGGACGTTTTGCAATCCCAGGCCATGGCGGCTGGCCGGGGGCGCGTCGGGGTCGAAATCATTTTCCACTTTGACGCGCAGCCAGCCGTCCTGGCAGCACGCGAAGACTTCAATGGTCCCGCCGTCCACCATGCCCGCGACGCCGTGCTTGACGGCATTTTCGACCAGCGGTTGCAGAAATAGCGGCGGCACGATGCAGCCGTTGCAGCCGGGATCGGCCTGGAAGGCGGTGCGAAGGCGTGCGCCGAAACGAACCTGTTCTACATCCAGATAGGCTTTCGCGAGCCCCAGCTCCTCCTTGAACGAGATGCTGGTCTTGTCGCCGAGGTTAAGAGTGCTGCGGAGGAAGTCGGACAGCTTGATGCACATCTCGCGGGCGCGCGCTCCATCCACGGTGGCGAGCGCGCTGATGGAATTGAGGCTGTTGAACAGGAAATGCGGATTGATCTGCGCCTTGAGGGCCTTCAACTCCGCTTCGCGAGCTAGAGCCCGTGCTTCCTGCTCGCGCGTTTCGGCTTCGCGCGAGGACTCCACCGACAGCAGAACGTAATGCAGCGCGACCGACAACATGTAAAGCAGCACGCCGATCCCGAACAGCAAGGGAAGCTGCGGGCTGAATTGCTGATCGAGCTGGGGAAAATAAAGGCGGGCGAGCGCCAACGCCAGACCCTTGGCGGCGATGATCCATAGCAGCGCCGCGACCAACGCCGCTGGGGTGTGGTTTCCCAAGAGCCGCAAAATCTGGGAAGGCCCGAGCGGCAGCGCCTTGCACATGTACCAGGGCGCCAGGCAGACCAGCGCGTAGAACAGAGAAAGCGGAACGGTCAGAGCCTCGCTCTGAAGTAGCGGCAGCTTGCCGGTGACAGATAGCAGATAGCCCAGCAGGCCGGCCAGCGGGAGCCAGGCGATCAGATAGAGGGTGGTTCTGCCTCGAGTGGCAAGTAGCGGATGCATAGTCGGCGCCTAGTTGGTCACCGACATACCGCCGAAGACCGCCGAGCCGGTGATCACGAACTGTGGGATCTTGACGTTTGGATCGGGCTTGGGATGAATGGTTTTGTCGTCGAAACCACCGAAGATGCCCACGCCTTTGGTTTGCACATTCCAGTTTTCGGGCACGCGGATCTCGACGCCACCGAAGACCGCGCTGATATCCAGCACCGCTTTATCGGCGGTAATCGCCGCGCGGCCCAGGTCCAGTCGAACGCCTCCGAAGATTGCGACGACTTCGCCGCCTCGAAAATCAGGACTGTCGATAACGCGCCGGGAACCCGAGAAGATCGCTACGATGTTGACTGTCGATTCGCTCTTGGCCGGTGTTGCCTCCGTCGAAGCCGCTGTGCCCTCTAAGTAGCGCTTTCGATCCAAGGCGCGGACCAACATACTGAGTCCGAACGCGATGACGATCAGCGGCCAGATGTAGCTGAAGTTGAAGGTGATGATATCGAGGTTGTCGAGCAGCAAGAGCGCGCCGATGAGAGCCACCGCACCGCCCCAGACCAAGCTCGAAACCGCCTGGCAGCTCAGAATGCGCGAAACCCCGTAGACGATCAGCAAAACGGGCCAATACTGCCAGAGATCGTGGAACCTGACGATGCCCATGTTGTCGAGCAGCAGGGCCAGCCCTACCAGGACAATGATGGCGCCGATCACGATGCCGGAGCCGCCGGCGTGGCGATACTGCCGGCGCCTCATCTTGTCCTCGAACCGGGCCATCTTACGCTGGATGCGGTCGTGAACGTCGCGCTCGATGTTGTCCCGCAGGTTCTGATGGAATTGATCGTCTGGCGGCACGATCTCAGCGTAACAGTGAGAGCTAGGTGCGTTCGACCCCGGATCGGCGAACGGAGGCGCAGAATCGGCGAACGGCCTTGGGCGGGCCGGTTAGGGAGCCAGCCGCTCGATCCGCCAGGGCCCATCCGCCTGGCGCGAATATACGATCCGGTCGTGCAGGCGGCTGGGACGGCCTTGCCAGAACTCGATTGATTCCGGCTGCAGCCGATAACCTCCCCAATTCGGCGGGGCGGGGATGCCGGCGGCGGCGTACTTGGCTTCGAGCTTGGAGACGCGGGTCTCCAGGATCTGGCGGTCCGGGACGGGCGAACTCTGCCAGGAGGCCCAGGCGCTGAGTTGCGCCCCTCGCGGACGAGTGCGGAAGTAGGCTTCGGACTCGGCGCGGGTGGTCTTGGCCACCGTGCCGGTGATGCGCACCTGACGGCTCAATTCGCGCCAGAAGAAGACCAGGGCGGCACGGGGATTCGCGGCCAGCTCGCGTCCTTTGCGGCTGCGGTAGTTGGTAACGAAGACGAAGCCGCCGGCGGTCGCTTCCTTGAGCAGGACCATGCGGGCGGAGGGCTGGCCTTCTTGCGAGACCGTCGCCAGGGCCATCGCGTCGGCTTGGGCGACGCCGGCCGAGCGGGCTTCCGCGAACCATTGGTTGAATTGGGCGATCGGGTCAGGATCCAGGTCGGTTTCGCGCAGTCCGCGGAGCATGTGCTGGTCGCGCAAGTCCGCGAGTTTCGTTTCGGGTGTGGGACGGCGTGGCACCACGATGTAGCCGCGCTTGGAATCCCCGAGCACGTCGTTGCGCTCGCGACCCCAATGCCACCAGTAAGCGGCGATGTAGGCGCACAGCAGCGCGTCGAGTTGGTCCTCGCAAGCTTTCAGGGCCTTGCCTGAGCTGGGAATCTCCGGGAGATTCGGCGGATCGAGAACGGGGATTAGCTGGGGCAGCTTGTCCAGAATCAGAGCGCGAAGAGTGGTCAGGCCCGCGGCGCGCTGCGCCAGAGTGCCTTTCTTGTACTTGACGATGCGGTCCAGCTCGAACAGTTGCACTGAGGCGGCGTGCGGATGCACCTCGATCTGATAGCGTCCAGGGCATTGTGGAGCGAGTTGGTCGCCGTGACTAAAGCCCAGGCCAGCGAGGTCGGCCGAGAGCTGCGTAGTGCGCCGCCAAAAGCTGCGGGCACGGCTGGCTGGGTAAGCGCCCGCGTGAAACTTGCCGTACATCGAGTGCGCCAGGCGATCCGCTGGACGCATGCCGGTGGCGTTCGGGATCACGATAGGCGCGTCGATCCCAACCACGGCGTGGTGGCCTGCACTTGAATCAGCCCAGCCGACGATTTCGCCGGGTTCAGTAAGGCATTCGAGTTTCAGCAGCCGCAATATTGAGCCGTCCTGCTCCAGGAGGGCCAAGCCGCTGGGATTTTTCTCCCATCCGAAGTCAATTCCGAGGAAGCGCAGAATTATCTATTTTAGCGGGTTGCTGCACAAGGCCAGATCGGCCTACTTCGCCTTGCGGAGATAGATGCTCCCGTTGAACGTGGTTAGCGCAAGCTCCGGGCCGCCTCCGTTGATGGTGCCGAACATGGTGCGATCGAACCGCACGCGGTATTTTCCTTTCCCTGATTTGTTCTGTTCCACCGCAGGCGTGCGGCCGGAGGTATCGAGCGCGACGTCGAAGTCGCTGTAGATTGAACCGTTGTCGGTTTTCATCCGGAGCCGCGCCTTGGTATCGCCGGGCAGCGTGACGTCGATGTCGCCATTCAGCGAACTGAACGACATGGGTTTGTCGCCAGACACTTTGTCAAGCGACACGAGCACGTTGCCGTTCAGAGCGTGCACGACTGCGGCGCCCGTGACGTGCGTCACGGTGGCATTCCCGTTAGTGCAGTCGATTTCCACATCTCCAGTGATCTGGTCGACGGCGATTTCTTTGCCATTAACGGTGTGCAGCTTTAGCGAAGTATTGAACGGAATCTGGATGTTCAGGCCAAGGTTTTCGCCGGGCGAGTGCGTGCCGACGGTTATGACGTTGTCCGATTCTTCCACGGTCAGGCCGGTGGCATTGGTGTCGATGCGGCGCAGGCCGTCGGAGCGCTCGCGATCGCGGCGGCGGATCCTGCCGGAGCCCCCGCGTGCCTCCACGATGGCATCCTTGCCGTCATATCCTTTAACGGAAATGCTGCCGTTGACGAGCGAGGCCCTGAGCGATTTGGGGCGGGAGGCGTCGCTGAACGGGACGGTGACGCGGTCCGGCTGCGGTTGCTGTGGCCAGGCTGTGAGCGCGCCGGCCAGGAACGAAACAAGAATGACGAAATACTTCATGACTACTGACCTCGTTTGATGATTCGGATGTCGCCGTTGAGCGTTTCGAACCTGATTTCCGGTCCTCCGGCGCCGATGCGCAAGCTGTTGGATCTGTCGGCGCGGTAGACGAACTTGCCGCCCTGCCGCTGGCTCACCGGGGTGGTGTTGGCGAGCAAAACGGTCTCGAAATCCGTGTAGGCTCCTCCGTTCAGCGTTTTCACCCGGATGTCGGCTGAAAGATTCGGGCGGAAGGACGCCTCAATGCTGCCGTTGACGCTCTTGAAGGAGCTGGTGGCGGCCGGGTTTTGCGCGAACAGGGCCGAGATCTTTCCGTTCACAGTGTGGGCGCTGCCGGCTCCGCTCACCTCCGCCAGTTCGATTCCACCGTTGACGTTGCTCAGATCGAAGGCGCCGGAAGTACCTTCCAGACGGATGTGGCCGTGATTCACCGCGGCCAGACGTACAGCGGTGGTGACGGGAACCTTGAATTCGAAGTCGTAGGTGACGCGGTAGCCGCGATGTCCGCTATCCCGGTGTCGAAATGGGCCGTCTACGTAGATCCTGAGTTCGTCGCCCGACTGCGTGGTATCCAGCTTCACCTCGCGTTTGGCCGCGTCCATGCGGTCCTGCGATTCGGCGGCGATCGTTTTCTCGGCCGTCATTTGGATTTCGCTGCCGCTATAGCCGATGACGTGAATCGAGCCGAACACGTTGTCGACATCGAGGTGCGCCGCGGCGGGAAAAGTTTGACGGATGGTCTCTTTTTCCTGTGGGTCGAAGCCGTAGGCCAGCGAAACGGCGGCGATAATAGCGAGTAGAGTTTTCATTGCAGTTGCCTCAGCGCCCACTGGCCGTGTTGTTTCACTTCCGGATTTACATCTTGGCTCGAGATCAGGGCTTGAATGGCTGGGGCGGAGGACTTATCGCGCACTTCCACGATTTCGTCCAGAATGGCGATCTGGACCAGCGGCGAATTCTGCCTGGCCAGGGCGTGCGCGAGTCCATTGCGCCCCACCGGATTGTTGGTGAATTTCTTCATCGCATCCACGGCTGCCAGGCGCACGTCGACGTTGGAATCGTGATCGACGGTTGTGAGCAGCGCCGAAAGCACCTGCGAATCGTCCGGTTCGACGCGATAGGCATAGCTGACGCCGCGTAAACGATCGCTGGCGCTTTGCTGCTGCAACAGAGAAAGAGCCACAAGCTGGCGCATGTTATCAACCTCCCCACGCAATTGCGAGACCTCGGACATTTCGCGGCCGCGCAGCATATAACCTGTTCCGATTCCCGCGGCGAGAATGATCATCGCGGCCGCGGTTTGAAAGGCCGGATGACGCAGCCACCAAAGAGCTGGCCGGCGTCCTGATTCGCGCTGCCGCCACTCGCGCAGCGAATCATAGAAGCGCGCGCGCAACCGGAGGCTGGGATCTTCCTCGGGCAGCGTGCCGAGCGCGCTCCACATGTCTTTCAGCTCGGCGGCTTCGGCACGGCAGCGCTCGCAGGAGGCCAAGTGCGCGTCAAACTCGGCGCGCGTATCCTCCAGCGTGCCCCGCCAATAATCCACGAATTGGGTTCTTGCCTCGTCGCAATTCATGATGCCCTTTCTCCGGACAATTCGAAATAAATTTGACCCAATGCTCGCACGGCGCGATATACGCGAACCTTTACCGCTCCCACATCGCAGCCCAGTATGGATGCGATTTCTTCGTACTTGAGATTCTGAAACCGGCTGAGCACCAGCAGCTCTCGTTTTTCGACCGGCAGCCGGGCCATGGCGCGTTTCAAAATCGAAATTTCCTGTTTGCGCTTCAAGTTCTCTTCCATAACGTTCACGCTCGCGAATTCGCGGTCCGGCATCGCCACTTCAAGTTTTCTTTTACCGATCGAGTCGGCCTGCGCGTTGCGGGCGATCTGGTACATCCAAGCCGCAAAGGCGCGCTCCGGTTGATAGCTTTGGCGGTACTTCAGCATGCGGACGAACACGTCTTGCACCAGATCCTCGCTCAGCTCGCGATTCCCATTCATGTGGACGAAGTAGTTGAACAGCGGCCGATGATGGCGCTCAAACAGTATGGCCAGAGCGCCCAGGTCGCCCTCCCGGACGGCCTGCATCAGGCTGCTGTCGCTGGCCTCGTACACGTAAGTAAATACTGAGCCGGACGGAAAAGGTTACTAACCAATTTCAGGCCGCATGTGCGTTTACCAAACCCGGCAGGCCGGCATGCGAACCATGGGCTGGCCCACCTGGCAAGAGAACGCCTTCTGGAACTCCGGCATGTTCTGGACGACGCCGTTCACCCGATCGTTGGGAGGCGAATGCGGATCGGTCTGGGCGCGCAGGCGCGCGGCTTCGGGCCGGACGTTGGTGCACCAACTCTGGCCGAATGCGAGGAAGAAGCGCTGTTCGGGCGTGAATCCGTCAATGGGGGCCTGAGGATGGCTCGAGAGCGAATCCATCATCGCCATGAATGACAGGCGGATGCCGCCGTTGTCGGCGGTGTTCTCGCCCAGCGTCAATTTGCCGTTCAGGTGGACGTCGCCGGTCGCGATGAAAGCCGAATACTCCTGAATGAAGCAGTCGGCGCGTTTTTCAAATTCCTTAGCGTCCTCGGGCGTCCACCAATCCTTCAGATTGCCATGTGGACCGAATTTGCGCCCAGTGTCGTCGAAGCCGTGGGTCAGCTCGTGGCCGATGATGGAACCGCCGGCGCCGTAGTTGACGGCCGCGTCCATGCGGTTGTCGTAAAACGGCGGCTGGAGAATGCCGGCGGGAAAGTTGATGCTGTTTTCGGGAGGGTTGTAGTAGGCATTCACCGTCTGAGGAGTCATGAACCATTCGCTACGGTCCACCGGCTTTCCGATCTTGTTCAGTTCGCGGTGCACTTCGAACTCGGTGGCGCGCTCGTCGTTACCCACCGCGTCGCCGCGCACGATCTTCACCGTCGAGTAATCGCGGGGCTTGTCGGGATAACCGATTTTATTGGTCACGGCGCGGAGCTTGATCAGAGCCTGCTCCTTCGTGGCGGGGGTCATCCAAGTGAGCGAGTGAATGTCGTCGCTGAGGGACTTCTCGATCTCCTGGACCATTTTGAGCGTGCGCGCCTTGCCTTCGGCGCCGAAGGTTTGGTCCACGAACTTGCGGCCCAGCGCGAATCCCAGATCGGAGTCGACCGCTGCGACGCAACGCTTCCAGCGCGGCTCCAACTCTTCGGCACCGGTGAGCAGTTTGCCGTAAAAGGCGAAATCTTCGTCCACGAAAGCTTTCGCCAGCAGCGACGCTTCGGCATGCACCAGATGCCAGCGCATATAAGCTTTCAGGTCATCCAGGCTGGTTTGCGCGACGGCGGCGTCCATGGCTTTGAAAAAATCCGGGACCGAGACGTTCAAGTCGGAGAACGGCGGCGTGTCCTGCGCCTTGAAGTAGCGAGGCCAGTCGAATCCGGGCGCGAGCGAAGATAGATCGGCGAGCGGGAGCTTGTGGTACGTGCGGTCCGGATCGCGGCGCGAGACGCGGTCGAGCGATCCTTTGGCGAGCGCGGTCTCGATCCGCAAGATCGCCTGGGCGCCCGACGTGGCCTTGTTGGCGGGTTCACCAATGAGCTCGAGCATTTTTTGAACGTGGGCCAGGTACTTTTCACGCAACTGGACCGATCGGGCGTCGGTGTTCAGGTAATAATCGCGATCCGGGAGGCCCAAGCCGCCCTGGTCGATGTCCGCGATATCCATGCTGGAATTTTTCAGGTCCGGGCTGGATCCAAACCGGAACAGCACGTTCACGCCGAGCAGGTGTAGCTGCGCCAGTTCCCCGGCCAAGGCGGATTTGCTGGCGAGCGAGTTGATGCGATCCAGATCAGGTTTCAAAGGCTGGATGCCGCGCTTTTCGATACCGGCTTCGTCCATGCAGGAGAAATAGAAATCGCCGATCTTCTGGTCGTCCGGCGCGCGCTTCGGATCGTTAGCGGAGGCTTTGTCGAGGATGCCGCGCAGAATAGTCTCGTTGCGCTCATCGAGTTCGCTGGCGACGCCCCAGGTGGAGTGGTCCGCGGGAATCGGATTCTTGGCGAGCCAGGTTCCGCAGGCGTATTGGTAGAAGTCGACGCAGGGGTTGGCGGTAGTGTCCATGTTGGCGGTGCTGAAACCGGGCGTGGTCTGAGCGGCCGCGGGGAGGGCGAGAAGGAGGAGCAAGGACGCAGGTTTCACGCTTCATTTTACTCTTGCTGGGGATTGACAAACGCGCATGTCGTGTCATAACATGTCGTTGTGCGACATGTTGAGGAACGACAGGCATGGGACGGCAAGCCGCTCAGTGAGCCGGTCCTTCTGATCCTGACCAGTCTGGCTGCCGGGCCGCGGCATGGTTATGCGCTCATGAAGGATATCGAAGCTCTCAGCAATGGCCGGGTTCGCATGAGCACCGGCACGCTTTATGGCGCGCTGCGGCGGTTGCTCGAAGAGCAGTGGATCGAGCGTTTCGATCAGGAGGACACCTCGCGCGAGAAGCAGGCCTACCGGTTGACCGCGGAGGGCCGCAGGAAACTCGAATTCGAGGTGGAGCGGATGAAGCAAGTGACGCGCGCCGCATCCGCGCGGCTGCGAACGAAAGAGGCCTGACATGAATCTCAAGCCCGTTTATCGAGCCTTGCTGCGGCTTTATCCCGAAGATTACCGGTTGTTCTTCGCAGCCGAAATGCTGGGTGCGTTTGGCCGGGCGTCGGAAGAGCAACGCGCGCGCGGCAGGCTCGCGTACGGCCGCTTTGTGGGCGTGGAACTGGTTGTCCTCGCTATTAGCGTGCCGGTTGAATGGATGGCGAAGCTCAGCACCAGCAGTTCAATCCGCGCGCGGTCTCTGCCGGATTTGCGGCTGATGCGTCCGGCCGGCGTACCGCGCGAGCTGTGGTTCGCGTCTGCCAGAACGATGAGCGCTGCAGCGCCTGATGAAATCGCGGAAGCCGAGCAGCGTGTCGAATTCTGTTTGCGGCGCATGGAACACGCCATCGCGACGCACGATTTTCCGGGCGCGCGCTTCTATTCCAACGAGGATCTGAAAGCGCGCGAAAACCTGCGGCGGCTACGCCTGAAATACGGGCTGAGCGAGTAGCTCATGTTCACCGGGCATCTGGCGATCGGGTTCGCCGGCAAACAGATCGAGCCGAAAATTTCACTCGGCACTTGGATGACGGCGGCGATGCTGGCCGACCTGCTCGCGTTTGTTTTTATGATGGGCGGCATCGAGAGCTTTCAGCCGGTTTCCGGTGTGGCGGCGAATCGCATGTTGGGCGAGATCCCATACAGTCACAGTTTATTGACGGACGCGCTGTGGGCATCGCTCTTTGCGGGTGGATTTTGTGTGTGGCGGCGCTCGGTGCGTGGCGCCCTGCTTTTGTTCGGCGCCGTGCTGAGTCACTGGATTCTGGACGTCATCAGCCACAGGCCGGACATGGCGCTCGCACCTGGTGTGAAGCCGCCGCTGGGTCTGGGACTGTGGAACTCGATCCCGGCGACGGTGCTGCTGGAAGGCGGCGTCTGGCTCGCCGCCATTATCCTCTACGTGCGGGCCACCAAGAGAAAGAATTGGCTCGGTCTGCTCGTATTCTGGTTGGGGATCGCGCTGCTGACCGTCTCCTGGCTTGGAAACATCACGGCCGGCATCGATCCCAATCCCGAACGCGCGGGCGCGAACGGCCTGGTGTTCTTTTCGCTGATGATCGCGTGGGCCTACTGGATGAATCGCGCCCGCTATTTCAAAACCTCTTCGATGTAGGCCAATGCGCGCGGGTCCTTGCTCTGTCCCAGCCAGAACATGGCTTGCTTGCGAACAGCGGCATTCTGGTTGCTGCGCGCCACTTGAATCAGCAGCGGCACGCCCTCGCCGGCCGGCATTTGCGTCAGCGCGAACACCGCCCGTTTCTTGACTTCGGTTTCCGGGTCGTTGGCGATGGCCTCCGAAATAGCCGCCTGCGCGGTTTTCCGTGCTCCTTTTTGGGCCAGCCAGAACAGCGCTTGGCCGCGGACGCGCGGGCTCTTGTCGTCATGGGCGGCGCGAACTACGGTGTCCAGCGCATCCGGCTCTTTGCTTTGCGTGAGGGCGAAGATGGCGTGCTCGCGGATCTTGTCACTTGGATCTTCGCGCAGAATCCTGCTCACAATTTCGAATCCACGCTTGCCCCGAGCATTGCCCAGCCAGAAAATCGCTTGACTCCGCACCTGGTCAGGTTGGGCGGGGCCGGCGAGTTCCTCCAGCGCTTGATCGGCGGATGCCTCCGCGTGCAGTGCGATGGCGGATACTGCTCCGTTCGCTCGCCGCGACGTTCCGGCCGTGGCATTTTGCGCGACGTTCAGAAGATAGCGAACGCTCTCAGCGGGCGTCGCGCCGGTCAGCCAGACGAATGGCAGCCCGCCCGCGTCCAGCGTGCAATCGGGAGTGAAGCTTCGAACTTTTTCGACTTGATGGTTTTCGATGCGGTACAGGACCACCACCTGGGTCGGGCCTTCCAACTGGACGGTCTGGTTGGCGGGCGCGGACACAGTTTGGCCGGGCGTATGCGTTTCGAGAAAACATCCGCGCTCGTTGTCGCTCCAACAGCACATCTGGCGGTCACCTGGAATCATCGGCTCGGCGTATCCGACCCAAGCGGGGCCGGACTGCGCCCCGATGATCGCGCGAAAAGTTGCATCCAGACCGCCCGAGACCGGGCGCGTTTCCGTGCGGGCATTTTCAACTCGGGGTTGTTGCGCCAGTGCGGAACCGGCAGCCAGCGCGATCGCGATCCAGCCGGTCTTTTTCATTTCGTGAGAATCTCCATCAGATAATCGCTGGCTTCTTTCGAGTGCATCACCGATAGCTGATTCACCACTTGTTTCTTCAGGTTCATGTCCGTTTCCTTGCGCGCGATATCGACCAGCGCGGCCGCATTGCCCTGGACAAAAAGCGCATTGATGATGGCGCGCTTGTTATCCTGATCCGTCTCCTGCGGATACAGCGCTGCCAGCGTGGCGCCGGTTTTGCTGCGCCCCATGACGCCCAGCTGGTTAATGGCCAAGTGGCGCAGGCTAGCGTCCTTTTCGGCTTTCGCCAGCTCCAGCAGCTTGTCGACATTTCCGGAGATAAATAGCCCTTGAATGACGGCGCGCTTCACTTCCGGCGAAGACTCGCTGGAATACAGTTGGGCCAGGTCGGCTGACCCGCCCGCGTTGCCGAGCAACTGGATGGCATGCAGCTTCAGCTCCTGATTGGATTCGGATTTCGCGACTGCCAGCAAATTTTCGCGGCTACCGGCCACCATGAAGCTGTTGAGAATCGCGCGCTTAATCTGCGCATCGTTGGAACTCTTGTATACGTCGGCCAAGAGCTGCAAGTTGTCGCGGCCGCCGTAGATACCCAAATACTCCACAGCTTTGGCTTGCAGATCGGGATTGGAGCCGCCTTTGGCCACCGACGCGAGCACCTCGCGCGCTTTCGGCGACCGGCTCTGGGCCAGCACGAACAGGGCGCGCTCCTTCAGCCGCGGCGAGTTGCTGCTCTTCAACAGATTTTCGAGCATCGGGCACGCTGCGTTCCGGATCGGAGTTCATGAGGCTGTTCAGAGCCAGCAGTTTCAAATCTTCGTCGGTGGCCGACTCGGGGGAAACCGGCTGGCCGCTCTGTTGCCGGATCTCGACCTGCAAAGCCTTGGCATCGTCCAGCCAGTGACTGGATGCATAGTTGTTCTGAAGCTCGGTGAGTGTGGTGACGGCGGCCTCGCGCTGCCCCAGTTTGTTTTGCGCGTAGGCGCGCCAGTACAGCGCTCCATCCGCGCGGCTGCTTTTGTTGTCGATGACGCGATTGAACGCCTCGATCGCCCGGTCGTATTCTTTGCGATCCAGGTAGCTCTTGCCCTCTCTGTAATAGCGTTCGTCGCGATCCTGCTGCTGGCGGGCAACGTCTCTGGCACGGCGGGTGGCATCGCGGTCGGCACGCGACGTGTCCTGGAAGGCCAGTAGCGGCAGGTCCGCCAAATCGGGCGGCAGCGGAGGCATGGGCGCGAGCACAGGCCACGACGGCATGCGCGGCGTTGGCGGCATGGCCGGCATTGGCGACAAAGGGGCGACCGGGGGCGTGGGTGGTTCCGGAGGCGGCGGTGGCGGCTGCTGAGAAAATGCCGATACGGCAACCAGGAATCCCGGGATCAATAACAATGTGCTTTTTCGAATCATGTCGATCTTCCTTACAACTTTTTCCGGTTCTTGTCTTTTTCACTGAGCGGAGTGCTCTCTTCGTCCCGCACACGCGAGCCGAGCACGCGTACCTTGAACAGCAAGCCTCGGCCTTCAATTTGCTGTTGCAGTTCGGAGAGCTGTTCGCTCGAAACTTCGGAGGGACTGTGCGCGATCTCAATCAAGACGCGCTCCAGATCGTCCAGCACGTTGGCGACTCCTGTATCGCCCGTGGTCCGCGCGGTCTGGCGGTACAGCCGGTTGTCATCCAGCAGCTCTTCGGCCATTTGCCGCTCGTCGGAGATGTCGAGCTTACCTTTTTGCTCAGGAGCGTTGCTCAATTCGGCCAGTACCATCTGGGACCGCTCCAGGTGATCGCCCACAGCCACCAGCAAGATGCGTTCGCGCACCTGCTGACTATTCTGATTGGCCGCCGTTTGGGTATTTTCGGCGCGATGCGAAAGACGTCCTGCGAAAAAGGCGGTCAACACCAGCACTGCGGTTGCAGGCGCCCAGATCCACCAGGTGAATGCGCGCCTGCGCTTGCGCGCGCCAAGCTGCTGGCTGAGACGCTGCCATACGACTTCGCCATACCCGGCGCCGCGTTCGGGAACCGGCGCCGCATCGACCGTGTTCAACACCAGTTGCAAGGCTCGGAAATCGGCCCGGCACTGCTCGCATCCCGCCAGATGCCCCTCGATGCCGCTCGCTTCCGTGGACTCGCCATAATAGAAAAGCACCAACTGTTCTTCGCTCAAGTGATTCATCTGGCCGTCCCTACTACCGGCTCCAAACTTCTGCGGAGCTTCTGCACTGCCCGGAAAATACTGTGCTTGGTGGCGTTCGTTCCGGTTCCGAGCGCCTGGCCGATCTCGTCGATCGAGAGTCCTTCAAAATGCCGCAGCACGAACGCGGTTCGCTCCTGGGCGCTTAGCTCATCCAGCGCCGCGTTCACGCGATCTTTCACCTGGCCGCCGTAGAAGATCCGGTCTGGCCCAGGACTAGTCGCCGGAATCGACTGCAAAACGTCCCGGTCTTCGGAATGGCCGCGCTCCCGCTTTTCCTCGTGACGCCGGCGCGCTCGGATCAGATCCAGTGCATAGTTCGACGCAATCCGATACAGCCAGGTGGAGAAGCTGGACCGGGCTTCGTAGCGCGAAAGCTGGCGATAGGCGCGCAAGAAAGTCTCCTGCACCACGTCCTCAGCGTCCTGTTCGTTGCCAGTCATACGAAAAGCGAGCCGGAAGATGGCGCGGCTGTGCTGCTCGACGAGCAGTCGAAAAGCTTCGCTGTCACCCGACTGCGCCCGTTCGACCGCGCCGCCGGCCTCCGCATCCATCCGTCCTTTAGACTGCGGTTTCTGGTAACGGTTAGGCGGATTAAAGCGGGTCCGGGCCCAGCGCGCCGAGCAACTGAATCCGCTAGCGATACGTCTGAAGTGTTGGATCGACTGTTCTTACCGGTATCCCGACCGGATCGAGCCTCTCCGGAAGTGTCCCAGGCTCTTGCCGGAGAGCGCCGCGCGGTGCGAAAATAATTGGAGAACCTGGTAATCTGATGGACCAGATAGACGTGGCTCCCGTAACACCTGAAACGCCGCCGCCCGCAATACCTACGGCCCCGGCGAGCAAGCGGTCATTGCTCGGTCTGGTGCTGCATTGGGCGCGGGACCTGCTGTTCTCCGTGGTCCTGGCGGTCATCGTCATCCTGTTCCTCTATCAACCGGTCAAAGTCGAGGGCACCAGCATGATGCCTACGCTGGACGATCAGGAACGTATCTTCATCAATAAGTTCGTGTATCACTTTTCGACCATCGATCGCGGCGAGACGATTGTGTTCTGGTTTCCGGGCGATCCTACCAAGTCGTATATCAAACGTGTGATCGGGGTTCCGGGAGACACCGTGGAAGTGGACCGGGGCACTGTGGTGGTGAACGGGCACGCGCTCGAGGAAGACTACGTTCCCTCCGAATATCGCGACGACAATTCCATGCCGGCTAAGAAAATTCCGTCCGGCGAATACTTCGTCCTGGGCGATCACCGCAGTTCGTCCAACGACAGCCGCGCCTGGGGCCTGGTGCCGCGCCGGTATATTTACGGAAAAGCGGTGTTCATTTACTGGCCGTTCGACAAAATGGGCGTACTAAGATAGGGCGTGAATCCGCCCAATGCGCCTGGTTCTGCTTTCCTTAAAGGAATCGACGTTTCTCATTTCCAGCGGGCTGTTGATTGGGCGGCCGTAGCCGCTACGGGAATACGGTTCTGCTTTATCAAGGCCACCGAAGGCGCTTCGCACGTGGACGCCCGATTCTCCTACAATTGGCGGGCGGCGGGGGAAGCGGGTTTGGCCCGGGGCGCCTACCATTTCTTTCATCCCGCGATTTCAGTCACAGCACAAGCGGATTTATTTTTGCGCACCGTTCCCCGGCTCGAAGCGGGCGATCTTCCGCCGGTATTGGATCTGGAGGCTCCCGAGGAGTGGCAGGGCGTTCCGATGTTGCACCGCGCGCAGCTGGTGTTGAGCTGGCTAAATGCGGTGGAGGATCGGTTGCATCGGACGCCGATTCTGTATTTGAGCCCGGCCTTCATGAGCGACGTTCTGCACAACGCCTCCGCGCTGGCGCAATACCCGGTTTGGTTGGCGCAATACACCAGCGATCCGGCGCCCGATGTTCCCCAGCCCTGGACCAAGTGGACTTTTTGGCAACACACCCGGCAGGGAAGTATGCCGGGAGTTTTGAGCCAGGTGGATCTCAACCGGTTCAATGGCACACTGGACGAATTGAAGGCGCTGGGCCGCGCGCCCGTGCCCGCGGCCGGCGAAACTTCGCCCGCCTAGCCCAGGAGCCCGCGGAACTTGGGATTCTCGTAGCCCGGAAATACGGCTTTGAGATTGGGGTTGCCCAGGTGTTTCGAGACCAGCTCGCCCAGCACGTCGCGAAAATCGGTAGTCAGGGCCAGGTCCCGGGCTTCGTATAGTTGTTCCTCCGCCAAGCCGGGCCACTCGCCGTAGACTTTGCCGCCCTGGATGCCGCCGCCCATGACGAACATCACGTTGGCGTGGCCATGGTCGGTTCCGCGATTGCCGTTCTCGCGCGCCGTGCGTCCGAACTCGGACATGGTGACCACGGCGACATCCGCCATGCGATCTCCCAGGTCCTGATAAAACGCAGCGAGCGACTGGCCGAATTGCGCGAGGTTATTGGCGAGCTGTCCAGCGGCCGGGTGTGCGGCCACTTCGTTGACGTGCGTGTCCCAGCCGCCGATGTCGGCGAAGGCGACTTGCAGGCCCACGTCCGCCTTGATCAGCCGCGCGATCTGTTGCAGGCTGTTGCCGAAGGGCCCGCCTGGATATTTCGCGCCGTTGGCGGGCGTGTAGCTCTGCTTCTGGATCGATTGCATGAGCTTGATAGCGTCGAAAGTCTCTTTGCCGGTGCCGTGCAGCATGGTGTCGAGCGTGCTTTCGTACATGCTCTCGAAGCCGTCCGCGCTGCGCGGATCGCGAATTTGGAAATCGTTCAGGTTGTTGATCGCGACGGCATCGTTGCGCCCGCGGATGCTGCGAGCCAGGTTCGCCCCCAGGCTCACGGCGCGTACCGGCGACACCGGGCCGCTGGCTTTGGGCAGAGCGCGGTTCATCCAGCCGTCGGTCGTCGCCTTGATTCCGGGTGTGCCGGATTCCATGTAATCCTGCGCGTCGAAATGGGAGCGCGTGGGGTCGGGCGAGCCGACTGCGTCCACGATCGCCAGCTGACCCGCATCATAGAGAGGCTTGAGCGGCGCGAGCGACGGATGCAGGCCGAAGAATCCATCCAGATCGACGGCCGACTGCGGCGTGCCGTCCGGTCTCGGGATGCCGATCGAGGGACGCATCTCGTAATAACGCGGCTCGCCGAATGGCACCACCATATTGAGGCCGTCCACTGCGCCGCGCTGGAAGATGGCAACCAGGATTTTCTTACGCCGCTGCGGACCCTCGGCGGCGTAGACCGTTCGCGAGAGCCAGGCTGGAATCGAGCCCACGCCGAAGATTGCGAAGGCCGAGCCTTTCAGGAAAACACGTCTTGACGTCATGCGAAGTACCTCAAGGCTGCCTCAAAACTACCTGCGTTGAAAATCCGGTGAACCGATCACCAATCCGGCCACCAGCGCCGGAGTGTTCTTCTGTTTCTGTTCCGCCAGGGCCTTCTGAATGCCGGCTTGTGTTTGCGGAGCCGCCGGACGGCATAGCAGGCTCTTGGCGGCCTGCGCCGGATCGGTGCTCAGATGCGATACATCCACTTTCACGCCCGGCACGTGATTTTGGGCCAATTGCAGCGCGAAATTCATCCGGGCCAGCAGCGCGGCGGAATTCACCCAATCCGAGTTCAGGTTGGAATAGCCGGTGGGCTCCAGCTTGCGATACAGCGGCTCGCCCAAGTTTTGTACCTGATTGGCGAGCGCAAAGGCGTCCGTGACATTAGCATCCAAGGCGCGCACCGAACTGACCACCATCTCGAACGGAGTTTTTATCTTGGCTTGATATGCGCCTTCCGACCAGAATTCGCGCGAAGCCAGCATGGTTTTCAGGACCTCGCGAATGTCGCCATCGGTCTTGAGAAACGTCGCGGCCATTTTCTCGACCAGCGGCTCGGGCGGATTGTCGGCGACGAAGCGCTCGGCCAGTTCCCGCGAAATGAAATGCGCGGTGGATGGATGCGCAGCCAGGATGTCCAGAACCTTTTCGCCGTCATCCATGCCGCCTCCGGCTGGAATCACGTGGCCCAGCACCACCTTCTCGCCCTTGTCATGCAGTTTGTCGTTGTAGAAGAACCCGCCGCCGCGCCGCGGCTCGATGAGCGTCCAGCCGGTGAAACAGCGCGCCACTTCTGTGACATCCTGCTGCGTGTAGCCGCCGTTGACTCCGAGCGTGTGCAGCTCCAGCAGCTCGCGGGCGTAGTTCTCATTCAATCCGCGCTTGACCTTGCGGTTTTTGTTGCTGGCGTCGATGTCGGGCCGCACGGATTCGAAATTGTCGAGATAAAACAGCATGGCCGGACTCTTGGCGGTGGCTTCCAGCAGGTCGCGGAATTTCCCCAGCACGTTCGGGCGGATCGCTTCGCGCTCGTACTCAGGGATCGAGAACCGGTCGGCGCCCTTGTCGTAAAACACGTTGAAGTGGTTGAACCAAAAATCGTCCAGCACTTCGGCCAACTGGCGTTTGCTCTCGACTGCACGCAACAGCTTTTGCGTCCACCAGATCGTAAGCCACCACCTGCTGGGGCGCGTTCAGCAGCATGATGGTCCGGCGCGCTTCTACCGGCACGATGCCAACCAGTTGCTGCCGCTGCGGGCGCGGCATCGCGATCAACATTTCTTCCAGCTTCTCCGGCGGCATGCTTCTCGAGCAGCGCGCGCTTCTGATCCTGGGACCCACCGCGCAGTATCAGCAATTCCGACGGATCCAGAACTTCGTTGAGCCGCCTGGCCGGTTCCAGATCGGTATTCGCATCGAACGCGGGAGCGCCTTGCGCGCCCGAATCTTTACGCGCTTTGAAGCGCTGCATCATGCGCTGAACGCTCGCGCGCAGCAACGGATCGTCCGGCATCGGCTGGCGGCCCCGCGCGATAGCCACAATCATCTGCGGCGCCGGATAATGTTGCACGGCCTCGAGCGGCGACATGCGCAGCGACTCCAGCGGCTCGATCTTCGCTTCCAGCTCCACGCTTTCTCGGATCCGCTCGGGATGAAGCTGGAGATCGATCCATTTCTTCAGGCCCATCTTCTTGATCTGAGCGACGTCTCCGGGACGCGGGCCGAAGGTCAGCCGGTCGAGCGCGTGAACCATCTGCTGGTCGTTCGAGAGCTTCTTCTGGAACATTCTGGACTGGTGCTGTTGCGCATCGGAGGGCTTAGCAGGCTTCTTCCCCGAAGCTGCCATTACCCCCATGCAACACAGGGCTATCGCCAGAAAGGTTCGATTTCTCATTGCTTTACTGCTTCACTACTA
Source organism: Terriglobia bacterium (assembly GCA_963768095.1). Classification (GTDB taxonomy): domain Bacteria; phylum Acidobacteriota; class Terriglobia; order Bryobacterales; family Bryobacteraceae; genus Palsa-89. Next base: position 349,794 of record CAVYGT010000005.1, read on the forward strand.
TCATTAAACGCATCGGCGGACCGTTGGTTTACCGCCAGAGTGGATTTTCCTCTTGACGATGTACTAGAGGACTAATACAATAGCAGAGTAGATGACCTCGACGGCGCAAGACCGACGTTTTCAAGTCCGATTGGACGCGCGCAGCGGAGTTCCGGCCTACCGGCAGATCATCGACCAGGTGTTAGGCGGCATCGCATCGGGGACCCTTAAGCCGGGCGATCAACTTCCGACCGTACGCCAACTGGCGGTGGACCTGACGATTAATCCGAACACCGTGGTGCGGGCGTATCGCGAACTGGAGATCCGCGAGGTGCTGGCGACGCAGCAGGGAACCGGCACGTTCGTCACCGATAAAAAGCCGAAAGCGAGCGAAGTGGAGCGGCGCCGGCGTGTGGCGCAGCTCGCCGGTGAATTGCTCGCCAAAGCAGGCGCCGAGGGAATCTCGCTCGGAGAACTACTGGAATATTTCGACGAGTTGAAAAAGGAACCGGAAAGGGGCTAGTCATGCTACTTCGAAGCATCATGAAACCAAGGGGCACGAAGGATTCGGGCGGCTCGGGAGGGCCACAGGTAAGCAGCATCGGCGTAGCTGTATTTCTGATCGTGCTGGCGGGCGGGGTGGCGGCCACGGTGTTGTACAATCAGCCGGCCTTCGCCGTCGCCGGAGTTCTGATCGGTTTGTACTTCCTGTTTGCGATCAAGGTCGCCGCGCAATGGCAGAAGGCGGCGGTGCTGCGATTCGGCCGCTACGTCGGCCTGCGCGGGCCGGGGCTCTTCGTGATCGTTCCAGTGATCGACAGCGTCAGCCAATACGTCGATCAGCGCGTGCGCGTCACCGATGTCAAGGCGGAGTCGGCCTTGACGCGCGACACGGTGCCGGTGAACGTCGATGCCATCATTTTCTGGCTGGTGTGGAACCCCGAGAAATCCATTCTGGAAGTGATGGATTTCGACAACGCCATCACCCTGAGCGCGCAGACCGCGCTGCGCGAATCGATCGGACGGCACGATCTGGCGCAGATGATCACGGAGCGCGAGATGCTGGGCCGCGAATTGCAACGCATTTTGGATGAGAAGACCAATCCGTGGGGCATCACGGTGCAATCGGTGGAGATTCGCGACGTGCATATCCCGCAGGCGTTGGAAGACGCCATGTCGCGGCAGGCTCAGGCGGAGCGGGAGCGCCAGGCGCGCATCATTCTCGGGACGGCCGAGACGGAGATTTCCACCAAGTTCTCCGAGGCTTCGGCGGTGTATCTGAACAATCCGGTGGCTCTGCATCTGCGCGCGATGAACATGCTGTACGAGGCCATCAAGGAAAAAGGCGCCATGGTGATCGTGCCATCGTCGGCGGTGGAAACCATGGGCTTAGGAGGGCTGCTCGGGACAGCGTCGCTCTCGGGTACCAAACAGTAAGGCGAGCGAAAAGAGGTTACTATGTCGCGATTTCTGGAAGCGGTTTTCGTCCTTGGCTGCTCGCTGGTTGGATTCGGAATGAGCAGCAGCGCCGGCAATGCGGTGCAGCGGATCATGGCCTACACGGTGCATCTGGTCCTGGCCGGCTGCAGCGGAGTTTTCCGGGTCAGCCTTCTATAATGAAGCCATGTCCTCTAGCATCGCGGCGCTAGCTACGCCGGAGGAAATCGCGAAATATGAGCCGGTGATCGGGCTGGAAGTGCATGTGCAGCTCAACACGCGCACGAAAATATTCTGCGGCTGTCCAACCAGCTTCGGCGCGCCGCCCAACAGCAACGTTTGCCCGGTTTGCCTGGGGATGCCGGGCGCGCTGCCGGTGCTGAACCGGCAAGCGGTCGAGATGGCGATTCAAGCCGCGCTCGCGATGCAGTGCCGCGTCAATGCGTTCTCGCGATTCGCGCGCAAAAATTATTTTTATCCCGATCTGCCCAAGGGCTATCAGATCTCTCAATATGACCAGCCGCTGGCCGAGCACGGCTGGCTCGAGATTTCCGTCGCGGGCGCGAGGAAACGGATCGGCGTCACGCGGGTTCATATGGAGGATGACGCCGGTAAAAGCATCCACGACGGCTTCAAGGATTCCGACCGGTACACTTATGTCGATCTGAATCGCAGCGGGACGCCGCTGATCGAAATTGTCAGCGAACCGGATTTGCGGGCTTCCGACGAGGCTTATGAATACCTCACCGAGTTGAAGCAGGTGATGCAATACGTCGGCGTGTCGGAGTGCGATATGGAAAAGGGGCAATTGCGCTGCGACGCCAATGTTTCGGTGCGTCTGAAGGGCGCGGAGAAATTCGGCACCAAGGCGGAGGTGAAGAACCTGAATTCGTTTCGTTTCGCCAAGCTGGCGCTGGATTACGAAATCGCGCGGCAGGTGGCTCTAATCGAAAGCGGCGGAAGAGTGGAGCAGGAAACCAGGCTCTACAACGTCGCGACCGGCGAAACGGTGGGGATGCGCAGCAAGGAGCACGCGCACGACTACCGCTATTTTCCGGAGCCCGACCTGGTACCGCTGCGCGTTAGCGAGCCTTGGCGGGAGCGCATTCGCGCCGCTATGCCGGAGCTTCCGGCCGACAAGCGGCGCCGTTTTATCGAAAGCTACGGGTTGCGCGAATACGACGCGCAAGTCTTGACGGCCACGCGGGCCATCAGTGACTATTTCGAAAAAGTTGCGGCCACCGCGGGCGATCCGCGCACCGCAGCGAATTGGGTGGCGGGCGATCTGCTAGGCGCGCTGAAAGGCCGGGATATTTCCGAATCGCCCGTCTCGGCCGAGCACTTGGGCGAGTTGGTGAGCCTGATTGCGAAAGGCGAGATCAGCGGCAAACTCGCCAAGGAGATCTTCGCCAAGATGATCGAGAGCCGCGAATCGGCGCACACCATCATCGACCGCGAGGGTCTGCGCCAAATCAGCGACGCGGGCGCACTCGGAAAAATCGTGGATGAAGTGATCGCGAGCAATCCCAAGCAGGTTGAGCAATACAAGTCCGGCAAGACCGCGGTGCTTGGCTACCTAGTGGGCCAAGTCATGAAGGTCACCAAAGGGCAAGCCAATCCCGCGGCAGTGAATGAGCTGCTGATATCGAGACTTAGTTAAGGCTTCGTCAACGCTGGGCCACGACTGATGCGACATTTGTCTCAAGACAAACGCCCCTTCCGTACACCCAGATTTCGATGAGCGAACCGGCGATCTTAACATCGCTTGGCGGGGCAACGCCTCGCTCGCATTCGTAATCTGCGACCACCTCTTCAGTCTTACGCCCGAACATCCTCAAAAAGAATCGTTCAAAGGCGTTGCCTCTCTTGACGACCTTTGATATGGGGACGCTTATGGTCGTCTCGGATAAAACAAAGTGGTACGTAACGTCAACATCGGTTGTGCCCAGAAATGCTCCGAATGCTTTGGCACTTTCCTCCGCGGTTTTGGTGAGGAGCGGATGGCCAGAGATAACAGTCACGATGCCCGAACTGAGCTTAAGATGCACATCCCCTTGAATCCGCGCTTGTTCAGCAAGCGGGGCATAACGAATCGGGGCGATTCTTGATTCCAATCCGTCCTCTGGCTGTTGAGCAATCGCCGCTGTGGCAACCAGAGACGCCACTGCAACGACCAATCTAGACTTCATGCCGCATAGCTCAGTATCTTCGGTCTAATCAATCAAGCAGGCTTTTGAGCTTCCAGGAGCATCAGGAAGGCATTACGCGTCAGGTCCTGAACGTCTTGCGCAGTTTTCTTCCATTTCTTCTTGCGAGAGCCAACGGCCTTCATGCGAGTCCTGCTCAGATTGAGCGATCAGGACAAGGAGGATTGCTGCATCGCGAAGCGCCTTGGCGTTATCGATCATCGCTGATTAGCCTTGAGGGTCTTCTTTCGCAGGCGGATGGATTGCGGCGTCACCTCGACGAATTCGTCGTCGCGGATGAACTCGATGGCTTGCTCCAGGTTCAGGATTCGCGGCGGGACCAGGCGGATGGCTTCGTCGGCGGTGGAGGCGCGCATGTTGGTCAGCTTCTTTTCCTTGACGATGTTTACGTTCAGATCCGCGTCGCGCGCGTTTTCGCCGATGATCATGCCTTCGTACACTTCCGTGCCGGGCGTGATGAAGATTTCGCCGCGCTCCTGCAGGTTCCAGATCGCATAGCCGGTGGCTCGGCCCGGCCGGTCGGCTACCAGCGAGCCGGTCGGACGCGTCGGAATATCGCCCTGCCATTCGATGTAGCCGTGAAACAGCGAATTCATGATGGCCGTGCCCTTGGTGTCGGTCAGCATTTCGCTGCGCAGCCCGATCAGCCCGCGCGACGGGACGTGGAACTCCAGCCGCACACGGCCGGAGCCGTGGTTGACCATCTTGCTCATCTTGCCCTTGCGGGAGCCGAGCTTCTCGATCACCACGCCGACGAACGATTCCGGACAGTCCACCACCAGCAGTTCCAAGGGCTCGCGGAGTTTCCCGTCGATGGTCTTGGTCAGGATCTCAGGCTTGCCGACCATCAGCTCGAAACCCTCGCGGCGCATCATTTCGATCAGGATCGCCAGTTGCAGCTCGCCGCGGCCCATTACTTTGTATGCGTCCGGACCGCCCGCTTCTTCCACCCGGATCGAAACATTGGTGAGCAGCTCTTTATCCAGGCGGTCGCGCAGATTGCGCGAGGTCACGAACTGGCCTTCGCGCCCCGAGAACGGCGACGTGTTGATGGTAAACACCATCGATATAGTCGGCTCGTCGATTTGAATGCGCGGCAGCGGCTGGGGAGTCTCGACGCTGGTGATCGTGTCGCCGATGGTGATGCCTTCCACACCCGCGATGGCCAGAATGTCGCCCGGACGCCCGATGGTTTCATCCACGCGCTTCAGGCCTTCGAACGAATACAGCTTGGTAATGCGGGTGTTGTGATACGACCCGTCCAACTTCGCGATGGACACCTCGTCGCCATACTTCAGCACGCCTGAAAACACGCGGCCGATGGCCAGGCGTCCCAGATAATCGCTGTAGTCAAGATTTGCCACCAGGAGCTGCAACACCGCCTCGGCGTTCCCCTTGGGTGCCGGAATGTTTTTCAAGATCGTGTCGAACAGCGGGCGCAGATCCGCCGATTCGTCCTCCGGCTTCAGCTTCGCGATGCCGGCCTTGGCGTTGGTGTAGATAACCGGAAAATCCAACTGGTCTTCGACCGCGTCGAGATCGATGAACAGATCGTAGACTTCGTTCAGTACTTCCTGGATGCGCGCGTCCGGCCGGTCGATTTTGTTGATCACCAGAATGGGCGGCAGCTTGGCCTCCAGCGCCTTACTGAGGACGTAACGCGTCTGCGGCAGCGGGCCTTCGCTCGCGTCCACCAGCAGCATGACGCCGTCCACCATCATCAGTGCGCGCTCCACCTCGCCGCCGAAATCGCTGTGGCCGGGTGTGTCGACGATGTTGATCTTCACGCCGTGATAATGCACGCCGGTGGTCTTGGCGAGAATGGTGATGCCGCGCTCGCGCTCCAGCTCGTTGGAGTCCATCATCCGCTCCGCCACCTGCTCGTTAGAGCGGAACAGGCCGCTTTGGGTGAGCATGGCGTCCACCAGCGTGGTCTTGCCATGATCGACGTGCGCGATGATGGCGATGTTGCGAATGGACTGGTTGGCCGCAGGCGCTTCGCTATGATCGTTAGTATGACTCAGGACTTCGGGTTGCATCGCTAAATTCCATGGTCGCACGACGAGATCCAATAACCGAATCCGCGGACGCAATTGCCCTTCCAACGGTGGTGATCGTGGGCCGCCCGAACGTCGGTAAATCGACGCTATTCAATGCGATAACCGGGACGCGCCGCTCCATCGTGGGCGACGAGCCGGGGATTACGCGCGACCGCATCCAGGGCGAAGCCTCGTATTTGGGGCGCCGATTCCAGTTGATCGATACCGGCGGGATCATTCAGAATGACGCCGAGCTGATTCCCAGCCAGATCCTGAAGCAGGCGCGGGTGGCGCTGGACCGCGCCTCGCAGATTATTTTTCTGATCGATGGCCGCGCCGAGATCACGGGCGCCGATCGGGACCTGGCGAAGATGCTGCGCCGGTTGGGCAAGCCGGTCACGCTGGCGGTGAACAAGATCGACACCACCGCGCGAGAAAGCTTGGCGCACGAGTTCCACGCGCTCGGCTTCGCGGACCTTTTTCCCATTTCGTCCGAGCATCGGATCGGCTTCGATGACTTACTGGCGCATGTCACGCGCGATTTTCCTCAGAGCGAAGCCGAAGAAGCTCCTGCCGCAGAAAAGCAACCAATCAAGGTTGCAATCATCGGCCGGCCGAATGTGGGCAAGTCGACTCTGCTGAACGCGCTGGTTGGCTCGGAGCGCTCCATTGTGTCGCCGGTCCCCGGAACCACGCGCGACGCGGTGGATGAAAAGCTGACGCGGCACGGCGTGGATTTTGTCTTCGTCGACACCGCCGGCATTCGCCGCAAAGGCAAGACCAGGCTCATGGCCGAGAAGTTGAGCGTGGTGATGGCGCGCCGCCACATCCGCATGGCCAATGTGGTGGTGCTGGTGCTGGACGCGACCGAAGGCGTGGTCGCGGCCGACGCCACCATCGCCGGTTACGCGCACGAAGAGGGCAGGGCATTGATCCTGTGCGTGAACAAGTGGGATCTGCACGGCGAAAAGGGCAAGCGAAGTTTTACCGAGGCGCTTCGCGACGAGCTGAAGTTTCTCGATTACGCGCCCATCGCGTTCGTTTCGGCAAAAACCGGCACGGGGGTCAAGGGATTGTTTCGCCTGATCGAGCAGGCCTACGGATCGGCTTCCCAGCGCATCACCACCGGCGAGCTGAACCGCTTCGTCCAGACGCTGGAACCGTCGCGCGACATCAAGATCTATTACATGACGCAGGCCTCGGTGCGGCCTCCGGCGTTTGTCGTGTTCACCGATCAAGGCCAGGATCTGCATTTCTCCACCGAGCGCTACCTCATTAATCAACTTCGGAAGAAGTTTGGATTCGAGGGAACACCCATCGCGATCAAGGCCCGGAGGAGGTAAAGGAGCCGTGATGTTTTCAATGAAGCCGATCGGATATGTGAGGAGTCCGTACCAGGATACCGACCAAATTCCGAAGGGACTAGGCGCCAGGCACGACGCCGAAGGCGAGCTGGACATTTTGCCGGAATTCGAGCCGGGGCTGGCGGATATAGAAGGCTTCTCGCACTTATACGTCATCTGGGCGTTTGATCGAGCCAAAGAGCCGAAGCTCGTGGTAAATCCGCCCAGCGACAACCGCCCGCATGGTGTGTTCGCCACCCGCTCGCCGCGACGGCCGAATCCCATCGCGCTGACGGTGGTCGAGTTGATACGCCGACACGGTCCCCTGCTGCGAGTCCGCGGAGTTGACATGCTGGATGGGACGCCGATTCTCGACATCAAACCGTATCTGTCGAGCGTGCCACCGGAGAGGCTGCGTCGCGGATGGCTGGCGGAAGCCGAAGCTCGCACGAAGTGAAAGTCCCAACGTGATAGCCTCGTTAATGTACAAAATCCCGAGTCCTGGAGGCCGTATGAAGAGATCGCTGAGTTTCGCCGCATTGGCTGCCCTGGTTGGATTGGCCGGTTCCGTTTACGCGCAAGAGTTAGCGGTACCCGGCGCCCGCGTTGCCCGAGATGTTGCGGGAGCGAAAGAGCTGCCTGACCCGAACAGAATGTACAAGGTGGTGTTCGATATCGGAAAGGCCGCTCCAAAGCCGGATGAAGTCAGCCCGGGTCTAGTCACGATCGCGACCTACGTAAACACGCTGGCCAAGTGGGGCGTGCCGGCCGATCATCGCAAGATCACGGTGGTCCTGCATCGCGGCGGAGAAGACATGATTTTCACCGATGAGGCGTACCAGAAACGCACCGAAGGTCTCAATAACCCCAACATCGAGATGATTAGGAAACTGACCAAGGCCGGCGTGACTTTCCGGGTGTGCGGCCAGGGAGTGACGGGGAAGAAAATCGATCAAAAAGACATTCTGCCGGAGATTCAGGTCGATCTGTGGGCGCTGGTCTCGATGGTGAACTTGCAGCTTGAGGGCTACGTTCACATCGGTCCACTGTAAAGCGGGCTGCCGGATCAGAACGCGTGAACGGAGCTGATGCCGCTGGATTGCAGCGCCACCTGCATCTTCTCCAGCGCCGATTTGTGGATCTGTGAAACGCGGCTTTCGTTGATCCCCAGGATGCCGCCGATTTCCTTCATCGTCATTTCGTTGCTGTAGTACAGGAAGACGACTTTCTGGTAGCGCTCCGGCAAGGTCTTCATGGCCACGTTAAGCGCCGAGCGCATCTGCTCGCGGGAACACATGTTGTCGGGTTGCGTTTCGGGCTTGCTGGGAAAATCGGGGGCGGGCAGGTCATCGTGCTCGGCGTTTCGCGAGGAAGCCGAGATCAGGCCGACGCTGCGCAGGTCGAGCATCATCTGGCGCCAGCGCTCCACGTCCACGCCCAGCTTCTGGGCGATTTCGGACTCGGTCGGCGTGCGTTGCAGAGTGGCCGACAATTCGCGCGTGGCGGCCTCCACTTGCTTGTGGCGGCGGCGCAGATCGCGCGAGGCCCAATCCAATTGACGCAGGCTGTCCAAAATGGCGCCCTTGATGCGGTGCTTGGCATAGCTGGAAAACGCGACTTGCTTTTCGGGGTTAAACTTCGACGCGGCATCGAACAAGCCCAGAACACCGGCATGAACCAGATCGTCCAGATCCACATGCACGGGCAGATTCTCATGCACTCGCACGGCGATCGCCTTGACGAGCGGCAAATGCTCGAGCACGATGCGATCCCGGCGCGCGGTCTTCGCGGTTTGGATCGATGTGGCTATTTTGGTTTTCATTGCAGTTCTTCCCCTGGCGTGTCTGGTTTTGCTGATCTTCATTTGAAGCACGCCGTCCTAAATGCAAGCCGCTGGCCAGTGCGAAGGAGTAGGCAAAAATCTGCGAAAAGGATAAGTGGTTCTGCTAAGCGGAATACTCCGGCGGTCCTAAGCTTCAATGACATGGCGCTCCTGGGAGCCGCCTCGCCTGCTTAGTTCGATGAGGGGCACCGCTTCAGTACTGGCTTAAGGGGAGTCTCGTAATGGAACGAATTGACCACCCCGCCAATCCCGAATCGGGACTCGCGTTCCATTTTGGAACGCAAATTGATTTACGCTTCTCCCTTGTTTATCGGCCATTTCGCCGCTAGCTTGAGGGACTAAGGTTTTTGAAACCGGTGCAGATAGGTTCGGAACGCCAGATACCCGAGGAAAATCCAAACCACCAGGCGAAACTTCCCATCCAGCGTGAGCCCCGCAAGCAGCGCGATGGCAGCGTAGCAGGCCAGCGCTACGTAGAACTTTCGTTTCGGATCCGAGGGCCGTGGGCTAGCGGGCATTTCGGGATGCAAGCCCTCAGCTTATAGCAAGAAGAGCCGCCCAGTCCTAGGCCGAATCGCGCAGCTTGGTGAGCCGAAACGCTCACGCTCAGCGTCCGCGCGAGCCGGCGTTGTACTCTGGTTGAATCTGGGGCAATTCGAAGGAGGATGCATGATCGCCGAAGAAAAAACTCCCAGCGTAGCCAGCGGCCTGATCGGAATGCTCAACGTGTTCGTCGATCCCGCCACCACGGGCAAGCGAATCCCGGCGAAGCTCTCCTGGTTGTGGCCTGTGATCATCTTCAGCATCATTTACGGAGTCGTCGGCTACCTGATGATGCCCTATACGATGCAATTGGCCGATGCCGCTATCGCCGAGCGAAGCGCCCAGCAGGGGCTCAAGCCGGAGCAGATTGAGCGCGCGCAGAGCATGGCCCACACCATCAGCCGCGCGGGAGCGGTGATAAGCCCGGTGATCCTCATCGTGGTGATCCTGATTCTAGCCTGGCTGGTCAGCGGGATGGGTTCGATCAGCGGCTTGCGCGCGAAATTCCGCGACGTCTTCTCGTTGATGGCGGCTTGCTCGTTGATCCAGGCGCTTCAGTCCATCGCGACCTACGTGGTGGTGCGCGCCAAGGGCGATGAAATCCGGTCTGTCGAGCAACTCACTCCGCCGTTCGGCCTGGACATTTTTCTTCAGAACTTGCACGGGCCGCTGTTCGCAGTGGTGAATTTCTTTTCCATTTTTGAGATCTGGTACCTGGTGGTGCTGTGCGTCGGGTTGGCGGCTCTGGCGAAAACTTCCAAAGGCAAAGCTTTTGCGGCCATCACGCCGGCCTGGGTCCTGCCGCTTCTACTGCGGATGATCCAGATCGCCTTCACTCCGGGCGGAAGCCCCTCCTGAGCATCGGCCGCCGCGGCGCGCGTCACGCCTCTTCCGAGCCGGGCGGCTTCTTGTGCTTCGGTTTCTTGCGCGGCTTGGGCTGGATGATCTTTGGCGCCGGTACGGACCCCACGCGTTCGCGCGCCAGCCTGCGCACGCCGGCTTTTTGATCGAACTTCCTGGGCTTCCGCAAGGTCCGCTATTCCCCCAGCAACTGCTTTAGAAATTCTTTGTCGTCCAGGATCGCCTGAAACGCCGGACGGCGCGCGGCCGCTTCGAACTGGCCGCGAAACGCCGGGTCACTAATCAAAGACCGGGCCTCGCGCAGCTCGCCGAGCGCCCCTGGCTTGTCGTTCAGGGCGTACTCGAGCAGACCGAGATTCAGATGGCCGTCAGCGCGTTGCGGCCAGTAATGCACCACTTTTTCGGCCGCCTCACGCGCTTCTTTGGTCTGGCCTGCGTCAAGAAATTTGTCCGTTCGATCCTGATACAGATAACCAAGGTTGAGATCCAGCAGCCGGCGCAGCTCGGCGAGTGGCTGCGGGTTGTCATCGACGTTGATGTAAATCGCGCGGTCGTTATTGATGTTCCGGCCGCCCTGCTTGCGCACCACCAGCATGGAAGCCGACTGCTTGCCGCGCGCATCGCCGCCCGCCTCGTCACCGGCCTTGAGCGCCGCATAGAGTTTCTCGGCCAGCTCGCCTGGCGCCGCCTCGAAAGCCCGGCCCATGGATTCGACCACCTGCGGGCCAGCCAGGATATTGCCCTGCGCCGACCAGTTCTTGCCTTGCCGGTCGCCCGCCCAGGTTGGAGCCTTCGGTCCAGTGTAGGCCGCGATGTTGCCTTGCGAATCGACGATGGCAACCTGGCGCCCGTCTTTGCCTTCAAACTTGTCCTCTTCGAGCAGACGATCCAGGACCTGTTTCGCGGTCAGCCCCTGGCGCAGCAGCTCCAGGCCGTGCGGCCCATAGCCTACATTAACGTTGGCCTGCGTCGCGACCGCGCCGACTCCGGCTTCGGCCCATGGGACCACCGAACCCACCGAAAAATAGCGCGAGGCGACGGTAACGCCCCATTCGCCGGCCGCAGGATCGTAAGCCACGATCGAAAAGGTCGCAACTTGTGCAGCCGCGGAAGTGGCCGCAAGTGAGAGCAGCAGCAGGAAGCGAATCATATGGGCTGGCTAACTGGCGGAATGTCCATCGGACGCGCCATATTCCTTGAGCTTGTTGAACAGCGTCTTCAGGCTGAGACCCAGGATCTCCGCCGCGCGCGTTTTGTTGGCGTGCTGCGTAGTCATCGTGATGAGCGCTTTCTCCGCGTCCTTGACGGTGGTACCGAACGGCAGATGCACCATGCCGGGCTCCACCACTTGACGCACGGCCGTGGATCCGGAGGGCAACCCGAAACCGGGCGGAAGATGATGCGGCAGGACGGTCCCCTCGCCCGCCACGATCACGGCGCGCTCCAGCGTGTTCCGCAGTTCGCGTACATTTCCCGGCCAGGAGTAGCGCTGGAACATCTCGAGCACGTCCGGATGCACGTCCGCTACCCGCGTGTCGTGCTTTCGATTCAGTATGTCGACCAGGGCGGCCGCCAAGAGAGGGATGTCGCCTTGCCTCTGGCGAAGCGGCGGCAGAGGGATTTGAAACACGTTCAGGCGGTAGTAAAGATCTTCGCGCAACCGGCCCCCTTTGAGCGCCTCCTCCAGCACTTTGTTGGTGGACGCGATGACGCGCACGTCCACGGCAATCTCGGTCTTGGCGCCCAGGCGGCGCACGCGCGAATCTTCCAGCACTCGCAGCAGCTTGGCCTGCGTGCCCACCGGCATCTCGGCCAATTCGTCCAGCAGGAGAGTGCCGTGGTCGGCCAGCTCAAAGGCGCCGATACGCCGCTCGATCGCATCCGTGAAAGCGCCTTTCTCGTGCCCGAACAGCTCGCTTTCAATCAAGGTGTCGGGAAGCGCGGCGCAATTCAGCGCCACAAACGGTCCTTCGCGCCGCGGGCTCAGCTGGTGAATCGCGCGCGCCACCAGTTCCTTGCCGGTTCCGCTCTCACCCGTGATGAGCACGGATGCTTTGGAGGGCGCCACTTGCTGGATGAGTGAAAAAACCTGCTGCATGGCCGCGCATACGCCCACCAGATCCTGCAAGATGCCTTCGTAGCGCAGCCGGCGCTGCAGGCGCTCGGCCTCCTCGGCTAAGTGGCTCTGCGCGGCGGCACGCTCCAGCAGCACCTTCAGCACGCTGGGCTGAATGGGCTTTTCCAGAAACCAGTACGCGCCCAGCTCGTGGATGGTTCGCACGGCGGTGTCGATATCGCCAAAGGCCGTCATCACGATGCTGGGAACAACTGCTCCCTGTGCCTGCAGGCGCTTCAACAGTTCGAAGCCGTTGACGCGCGGCATCATCAAATCGGTCAGCAGAACGTGCGGCGAAAACTGGCCCAACTTTTCGAGTGCTTCCAGGCCATCGACGGCCGTCTCCACCGCGATGCCCCAGGACTGCATCACCTTTGTCAGCCTGGCGCGGTGCTGTTCGTCGTCTTCGGCCAACAGCACACGCATCCCTGCCTCGGCGCTATTTTCGTTCATTCAAGACGATTTTATACCGGCGCTGGAGGATGGCAAAACCGCAGGCTGGGTTGTTGAGACTCGGTCTGCTACTTTCTGGACGGCCAAAACTCCCGCAGCACGTTCATGCCGGCATCCAGGCCGAGCGAAATGGTGCCGGCTTCCACGCCCTGTCCGACGGTCTGAAATCGGGCCGGGTACCACTCTCGGGAGATGAAGCCAGCCCCGTAGTCGCCGATGAAGCGGCTGTAGGTGGGCATCAGATGTCCGCGATCGTTTTCTCTCACGAACGTGTGTATCACCGCATAGCGTGTTCGCGGCCAGAATCCAGTCAGGCCTGACTTGCCGTGCCGCGGATCCTCGCGATCGAAAGCTTCCACGCCGAACTCGATTTCTTCCTTGATCAGATGCTCGCCGAAATGCGAGGCCATCCTCACGCCGAACGAGTCCCAGCCTTCGCCCCAGTTGTTCGGATAATCGCGCCATTGATCGAGCCCGGCGCCGATGGATGCCCGAAAGAGCTCCCACGGGTCGAGCGAGCGCTGCGAGGAAAGCTTGAATTTCTCGCCGATCGTGAGCGGCTCCTCGCTCGCGCCTGCGTCCGGTGTGGAGCTGGCCGAAGGCGTGGAGCGGGAGTCGGGTTGGTTTTGGCCGGTTGGCTGCGGAGGATCGGGATTCGTCTCAGCCATGAGGCCGGCCGCAAACAAAACCGCGCACAACCAAGCCGCTCGCATACTCACGTGTGACTCCTGGGATGAGAGAAGGTTGCCTATCCTTATTCCCGCTCGAACAACAGCGTGACGGTGGGATGACCAGCGCGCTCGCTCGTCACAATCAGAGTTCCTTCCGGATTCAGCCGGTAGTGCTCCACCGACGTCACGTCGCCTTGCGTGGACGTGACCTTTAGCTCATCTCCGTCCCATTTGGCTTTGGTCTTGAACTCTTTTCCTTGATGGATGGAACTGTTCACACCCCCGTCCAGGCTGGTGTGGTAACTCACCGTTACATTCTGCCCGTCGAAAACATAGTTGTGAGAGATGTAGATATTACGGTCTCGGTAACCAATGGTGAGCGTTCCGCTTTGCATCATCGGCTCGCCATTGAATTCGCTGCGCGTGGGAATCAGTCGCCAAGTGCCGTTGAATGCGTGGTGATCGCTGGCCAATGCGGTGGCGGAAACAAGAATCGCAACGGGAATAAAGGTAAGAAACGATCGGAACAGGCTGCGGGGCATAGCTCCTCCGCGTGGTCCCGTTGCAAGCCGGAGTCCAGAGCCTGGTTACTAACCAACCGGCGCGGAGGCTGGGCAAACCTAGCGAGGCAGCGTAAACCGGAAGGTGGATCCCTGCTCGGGCGCGGATTCCACCCAAATGCGTCCGCCATTTTGCTCGACAACGCGTTTGCAAATGGCCAGCCCCACGCCGCTACCCGGATAGTCGCGGCCCTGCAGCCGCTTGAAGATCATGAAGATTTGATCGTGAAAGCGAGGATCGATGCCCAGGCCATTGTCGCGCACGGAAAACACGGCTTGATTGTCTTCCTCGACGGCGGACACATGGATTTGTGGCGGGTCCTCTTTCCGAAACGTGATGGCATTCACCAGCAAGTGTCGAAGCAAGTGACTGAACTGCGTGCTGTCGCACAACACTTTTGGAAGAGGATCGTAGCTGACGGATGCTTTGCTTTTACGAATCAGAACGTCCAGATTCAGCAGGACGCCTTCCAGAACCGCTTCCGAATCGGCCGCCGCGGGTGGTTTTTCGCGAGGCCGGAACTGGCGCGAGTACACTACCAGGTCGGAAAGAAGCTGCTCCATCCGCTGCGAGCCATCCAGAATGTAGGTGGCGAATTCGTTGGCCTCGGCGTTCTGGGCGGGTTCGCGCCGGCTTTGTAGTTGCACGTAGCTGCGGACCATCCGCAACAATTCACTGAGATCGTGCATGAGCGCATAGGTCAGTTGCTCGAGCGCTTCGGCGTGGCGTAGCTCTTGCTCCCGCAGGCTTGATCGGAGCGCCTGGACGTTCTCGGTTTCCCGGGCCGCCTCCACGGCATCGTTTTGAATTTTCGATTCTTCGACACTCATTGGGGACCGTTGTTGGCTAACCACGGGAATCGATGCACCTCCAGTCTAACCCTAAGGCCCAAGGCCCAAGGCCCAAGGCCAAAAGAGGAGGTAACGGGGACTCCGCCGACCGCAAAGGCCGGCTCGGAGGGGCCACGGCACGCCTCGTTTAAGCACCTAAGTTAGATGTATCCGGACCGTCCCAACGTTTCGCCTCCGGGTCGGGTAATCCCAACAAATCCAGCACGCGATCCACGCTGTGATCCACCAGGTCCAACACGCCCTGGGGGTGGTTGTAGAAAGCCGGCATGGGGGGCGCGATGATCGCTCCCATTTCCGCCAAGGCCGTCATGCTGCGAAGGTGCCCCAGATGGAAGGGCGACTCCCGGACCATCAGGATCAGCTTGCGCCGTTCTTTGAGCGCGACGTCGGCGGCCCGGATCAGCAGGTTCGAGCTGATTCCGGCCGCAATAGCCGACATGGTGTGAATCGAGCAGGCCGCGATCACCATGCCATCAGTGGGAAACGATCCGCTAGCCAGCCGGCAGCCGATGTCGTCGATGGAATAACTGCAGTCGGCCAGGCTTTTGATGTCGGAAGCGAGCTTGCCGGTCTCCAGAAACAGCGTTTTTTCTCCGGCGCGAGTCAGGATCAGGTGAATCTCGACTCCCGAGCGCCGCCGTAGCTTCTCCATCAGCCGGATCCCATAGATCGCGCCGCTCGCTCCCGAGATTCCGACGACAATTCTCAAACCAGACCCTCCTGTCCGCTGGGCTGTCACTAGCCAGCTTTCGAGAATAACAGAGTCCGGCGTCGGGACGATCACGCTACCTTAGTAGCGGGGTTGTTGTGATTAACCGAAAGTTGCTGTTCGGCGTGGTCGCGTGGGCAGTGGCAAGTTCCGCGGCCGCCGGGCAGGCTCCTACGTCCGCTTGCGACTTCGACGGTTTCGACGTGAATGCAAAGCTGGCGGAAGTCGCCAAGCCAACCACGGCTTATTATGCCTGCGCCGCAGGCCAAAAATGTCTTCCGATGGTTTTGAAAGCCGGAGACTTAGCCGTGATCGGCCGCTCCGAGGGCGGGTGGACCTGCGGTTATCTGAGCAGCGCTAAAGGCGCGGCGCAGGGCTGGGTTCGTTCCGCGGATTTTCGGCTGGTCGAAGCCGATCCAAACCCGCCCTTAACGGCTTGGCTCGGAACCTGGACGCAAGGCGAAAATCGCATCACGATGGAACGCTCCAACACTCCCGGTAAGCTGTCGCTCGATGGCGAGGCGTACTGGCGCGGCGGGCGCGACAACGTGCACGAGGGCGCCATCGCCGGTGAAGTAACGCCCACGGGCAATCACCTGCATTACGAGGAAGGCAGCGCTGAAGCATGCAACATCGACCTGACCCTGATCGGCAAATATCTGCTGGCCAACGATAACAGCAAGTGCGGCGGAATGAACGTGCACTTTTGGGGCGTCTGGCGGCGCGGTAACAATTAGTCAGATCCGCTAAAATAGAAATAGCGTGTCCATACTCGATACCACTCTCGCGAAAATCTTCGGGACCAAGAACGAACGCGAAGTCAAGCGGATGCGTCCCACGGTCGCCGCTATCAACGACCTGGAGCCGCAAATCCAGCAGCTTTCCGACACCGAGCTGGCCGCCAAAACCCAGCAATTCAAGCAGCGCCTGGCCAATGGCGAGCCGCTGGACGACCTCATGATGGAAGCCTACGCTGTAGTGCGCGAAGTGGGCCGGCGCGTGCTCAACATGCGCCACTTCGACGTGCAGTTGATCGGCGGCATGGTCCTGCATCGCGGCAAAATCGCCGAAATGCGAACCGGTGAAGGCAAGACGCTGGTCGCCACGCTCCCGGTGTACCTGAACGCGCTGGAAGGCAAAGGCGTGCACGTAGTCACGGTCAACGATTACCTGGCCAAGCGCGACGCCGAGTGGATGGGGCGCATTTACAAGTTCCTGGGCATGTCGGTCGGCATCATCGTGCACGACTTGGATGACGACGAGCGCCGCCAGAGCTACGCCTGCGACATCACCTACGGCACCAACAACGAATTCGGTTTCGACTACCTGCGCGACAACATGAAGTTCCGCCTGGACGACTGCGTCCAGCGCCAGATCCCTTCATTCTATTTTTCGGACAGCAAGTTGGGTTCGCAGCTCAAAATATACAACTACGCCATCGTGGACGAAGTAGATTCGATCTTGATCGACGAGGCGCGCACCCCGCTCATCATCTCCGGCCCCAGCGAAGAATCCACCGACAAGTATTACAAGATCAACCGCATTATCCCCAAGCTGGTGCGGGGCGAAGAGATCAAGGGCAAGGAGCCGGGCGAGACCTACACCACCGGCGATTACACGGTGGACGAAAAACACCGCAGCTCGGCGCTTACCGAAGAAGGCATCGGAAAAGTGGAAAAGCTGCTGGGCTGCGGCAATTTATATCAGCCGGAGAACTGGGGCACGCTGCACCACGTCCAGCAGGCGCTCAAGGCCCATGTGCTGTTCCAACGCGACAAGGATTACCTGGTTCAGGACGGGCAGGTGATCATCGTGGACGAATTCACCGGGCGCATAATGCCCGGCCGCCGCTGGAGCGACGGTTTGCATCAGGCCATCGAGGCCAAGGAAATGGTGAAGATCGAGCGCGAAAATCAGACGCTCGCCACCGTCACCTTCCAGAACTACTTCCGCATGTACAAGAAGCTGGCCGGCATGACCGGTACGGCCGAAACGGAAGCCGCCGAGTTCGACAAGACCTACAAGCTGGAAGTAAGCGTCATTCCGACCAACCGGCACATGCAGCGCAAGGAATTTCAAGACACCGTCTATCGCACCGAAGAAGAAAAGTTCCGCAACGCCGCGAACGAGATCAAAGGCCTCTATGAGAAAGGCCAGCCGGTGCTGGTGGGCACGATTTCAGTCGAGAAATCCGAGAGGCTTTCGAACCAGTTGAAAAAAATGGGCGTCAAGCACGAAGTCTTGAACGCCAAGAATCACGAGCGCGAGGCCTTCATCATCGCCCAGGCCGGGCGCAAAGGCGCCATCACGGTTTCCACCAACATGGCCGGCCGCGGCACCGACATCCTGCTGGGCGGCAACCCCGAGTTCCTGACCAAGGAGCATCTGAAGAAGGAGAACAAGGATCCGGATCTGTTGCAGACCAGCGCCGTGGGGACGCCGGAGCGCGCCGAATGGGATGCGATCTTCAACCGGTATAAAGAGGAGACCTCCAAGGAGCACGATGACGTGGTAGCCTCCGGCGGGTTGCACGTGCTGGGCACCGAGCGGCATGAGTCGCGGCGCATCGACAATCAGCTCCGTGGACGCGCCGGACGCCAGGGCGACCCCGGCAGTTCCCGCTTCTATCTATCGCTGCAAGACGACCTGATGCGCATCTTCGGCGGCGAGCGCATGCAGAAGCTCATGCTGCGGCTCGGCATGGAAGAAGACGTGCCAATCGAGTCCAAGCTGATCAGTAAGCGCATCGCCAAGGCGCAGGAGGCGGTCGAGGCGCAAAACTTCGCCTCCCGCAAACACCTGCTCGAATACGACGACGTCATGAACAAGCAGCGCCAGGCCGTGTACGGCATGCGTCGCGCGCTGCTCGAAGGCAAGGACCAGAAGCAGCGGGTGGCCGACATCATCGTAGGCATCGTGGCTACGTTCATCGACCGCCGCTGTCCCGAGCGCACGCACCCCAGCCAGTTCGATCTCGCCGGCCTGCAATCGGACGTGCTTTCCGCGTTCGGCGTCAAAGTCGATCCGGAAGAATTGACCGGCCTGAGGGGCCCCGAGATCGAAGAGCACGTCAACGCGTTGTTGAAGAAACGCTACCAGGAAAAGGAAGACCTGATCGGCCCCGAAGGCATGCGCGAGGCCGAGCGCATCGTGATGCTCAACGTCATCGACAACCAGTGGAAAGACCACCTGTTGTCGATGGATCACTTGAAGGAAGGCATCGGGCTGCGCGGTTACGGCCAGAAAGATCCGCTGATCGAGTACAAGAAAGAATCGTTCCAGATGTTCCAGGACATGATGGACCGCATCGAGGACGAGACCATCCGGTATCTGTTCTTCCTGCAAGTCACTACAGCCCCGCCCGGCGAGGTTGGCGGTCCAGGTGGCGACGGTGGCGGCGCGATCAACGCCGGACGCGCGCGGCCGGTGCTTCCTTTCTCGCCCGATGGCGAGGACGAAGACGAGGAAGAGGAAGATCAGGAAGAAGCGCTCGTGACCGCGAACGGCGAGGATCGGCGCGCGGCGCAGAACGTGGTGGCAGACTTCACCCGTAATATCCAGCGCAAGAAAGACAAGGAAATGGCCGAGCTGCAATTCGCCGGCGGCAGCGGCACGGCCACCGAGAAGAAACAGGCCATCTCCCAAAAGAAGGCCGGACGCAACGATCCCTGCCCCTGCGGCAGTGGTAAGAAATACAAAAAATGCTGCGGAGCCTAGTTCTCGTCCTGATCTTCGGCTCGTGCGCCGGCGCGGCCATCTGGCCGGACCAGCTGGGGACCTATGAGCGCAAATCCGCTAGCGAACTGCGCGACCAATCGACACCCGACGAATTCGGCCGCGAAGCCGCCGAAGAGGCCGACTACGGCGCCTTCCAAGTCACCGGCATCCGTTTCAAGGACAGCACCGGCGCCTGGGCAGCCTCGCTCGAGATGCGCGATCGCCCGCTGCGCGTTGGGAATTACCTGATCACCTGTTCCGGCAAGTGCCCCAAGGACCTGGCCGCGCTGGCGGAAGCTCTGCCGCGCCTTTTGCACCTGCCCCTTTCCGTGCTCAGCGGCTACCTGCCGGCCAAGGGCAAGGTGGCCAATTCGGAGCGCTACATCATGGGCCCGGTTGGGCTGCACGCCGATCTTCCGCAGATCTCAGAATCGGCCGTCGCGCTGCAGTTTGGCGCCGAAGGGGCAGTGGCGCGCTACCGCCTGGCGAAAGGCGAATTGACGCTGGCGATTTTCTCCTATCCGACGCTCGAAATGGCCCGCCAGCAGGCGCCCGCCTACGAAAAGACTCCGGGAGTCGTCGTCAAGCGCAGCGGCGCGCTGGTGGCCCTGGTAGCCCCGGCAATGGCCGGCAAAACGGCGGATACCGCCGAGGCCCGGAAGCTCCTGGACCAAGTAAATTATCAGGCCTCATTCTCCTGGAACGAACCGCTTCCGATTGTCGTCAAGCCTCAGACTGCGGCTCAGATGATCTTGGGAATCTTTATGTTAGCCGGGGTTGTTCTAGGCTTTTGCCTGGCTTCCGGCCTGGCTTTTGGACTGATCCGGGTGATCGCAAGAAAGTTTGGCTACGAGAGTGCTGACGAGTCGCTTACGACGCTGAGTCTGAGCGGCAAATAACTCCTCGGCTTTCTCTACCTTAGAAACCAACCGGCTTAGCCGGATACGGAATTCCACAGGGTTTTCCACAAAATTTCGCAAACCGATTGACAGAGATAACTGCTCGCCCGTCAGTGCCTTAAGTCGCATCGCCGCACTGGCAGTTTTTCCGACTTGACTCATAACCTGCGTGGCCCTATCATCTGAATCACAAACAGGTTTTGGCGGCTGCGTTTCCGTCGAATCTGCTTCTCCCATACATCCCCTGGCGAAAACAGGGAGCCTGTAAATTCAGGCAGATGATGGTCGAATGCTCACCTTCGGGTGAGCATTCGTTTCTCTACCCCATTACACTTGAATTTACCGAGCCGATGAAAGCTGTCAGAATCCATGAATACGGCGGGCCCGAGGTCCTGAAATACGAGGACATCGAGGTTCCTGCGCCCAGGCCCGACGAAGTCTTGATCCGCGTAAAAGCCTGCGCGCTGAATCATCTGGATCTTTGGATCCGGCGGGGCAAGCCGCGCGTGAAAACGTTGCCGCACATCTTGGGCAGCGATATTTCGGGCGAGGTGGTGAAGGCCGGCGAACTCTGCTGGCGCGTCCAGCCCGGCCAGCGCGTGTTGCTGTCGCCCGGCTTGAGCTGTCGGCAATGCGAAGCCTGCGTCTCGGGCCGCGACAACCAGTGCCTCCAATACACTCTGTTCGGCAGCGGCGTTCCCGGCGGCAATCGCGAATACATGACCGCGCCCGAGTATACCGTGATTCCCATTCCCGAGCGCCTCGGTTTCGAAGAAGCCGCCGCCGCACCGCTGGTTTTTCTCACCGCCTGGCACATGTTATTCGGGCGCGCCGGACTCCAGGCCGGTGAGGACGTGCTGGTGATGGCGGCTTCGAGCGGCGTGGGCATGGCCGCGATCCAAATCGCGAAATTGTTTCATTGCCGCGTGATCGCAACCGCCGGTGGAGAAGCCAAAATGGCCAAAGCCATGGCGCTGGGCGCCGATCACGTGATCGATCACTACCGCCAGGACATCGCGGCGGAAGTGAAGCAGATCACCAACCAGCGCGGCGTGGACGTGGTCTTCGAACATGTAGGCGCGGCAACGTTTGCGTCGAGCACAGCCAGCCTGGCCGCGGGCGGGCGCTGGGTCACCTGCGGAATCACCACCGGCTACGATGTCAGCCTGGATCTGCGCCCGCTGTTCCGAAAACACCAGGCGCTGCTGGGTTCGTTCATGGGAACTCTGGGCGAACTGCATCGGGTGCTCAAGTTTGTCTTTCAGGGCCAGCTCAAGCCGGTGGTCGACCGCGTGTTTCCGATGCAGGACATCGCGGCCGCGCACAGCTACTTGGAGAACAAAGAGCAATTTGGAAAAGTGGTGGTCGTCCCCTGAGTGGACAGCGCGAACTACGATTTGCCGAACAGCGAACGGAAGAACGCGCCCAATTGCAAGTGCCGGGTGCCGGGGCACTCCTCCCAAGGCGCGAAGCTGATCACCTGGCTGGAGCGTTCCACCCACAGTGGGACCGCCTCTTCGGAGCCGTTGTAGGCCAGACGGATCACGACGCCCGAGCCGCAGGATTGCGACATGGTCAGGTGCGCGGATGACTCGTCGGCGTGCGGGCTAGCCGGCCCCCAGTCCTCCTCGAATCTTTGAAATGAGTATTCCGGGCAGGGGTGCGATTCGGTGCAACCCCACAGCCGGTAGGCTTCCGTATAATTCCTGGCCTGCAAGAGTTGAACGAAGCTTTTTACCTGTTGCTCTTCGGAATGGTTGCGGAAAACGAAGAAGAGAACCAGCCCGATCAGGAGCGCGGCCGCCAGACCGATGGAGACATTTCGAACCACCCGGACCCGTTGGCTGCGGTGTTCTTCGGCGGCTCCGTAGGCTTCCAGATAGCTGGACATCGACCTACTACTATTTTACCGGAGCCGGCTTGGGTGCGGCCGTGGCCGCTGTGATCGGGTAGGTTTTGTTGTAAGCGGTGACGACATCCTCGGTGATGTCGAGCGGGGCTTTGAAATAGTGCGTGCTGGAAGTGTCCAGCACCACGTCCAGGCCCTTTTCGTCCGCGACTTTTCTTATGACGTCCTGCATGCGGGTTCCGGCGCGCTGCAAGATGTCGGTGCGCTCGCTCTCGACGTCGGATTGCAGGTCTTGCTGCAGGCGTTGCAGGTCGCGTTGCTTGCGCTGGCCCTGCGCGGTCAACTCCTGCTGGCCGAGCTCGTTCAGGCGGCCGCTCTGGAGCTGCGCCTGGATATCCTGCAGTTCCTTGTCGAGCTTCGCCATCTGGTCCTGGCGCGGCTTGTACTTGGTTTCCAGATCCTTCTGCGCTTTCTTAATGTCCTCGGTCTCAAGCAGCGCCTTTTGCGAATTGACGACGCCGATCTTGGCCTGCGCCGACGCCAGAGCCGCGCTTGCCAGGGCAAGCAGGGCGATCGAGAAAAGCTTTTTCATCCCAGTACTCCCAAAATTTCATCTTCCCGCAGTATCAAGTACTCTTCGCCGTCGATTTTTACATCCGAGCCGGAGTACTTGCCGAACAGAATGCGGTCACCGGCCTTCACGTCGATGCTGGCGCGCTGGCCGTCCTCCAGCAGTTTTCCGCTGCCGACGGCGACCACCTCGGCCTGCTGCGGTTTTTCCTTGGCAGTATCGGGGATGATAATGCCGCCGCGCATGGCTTCCTTTTCCTCCAGCCGGCGGACGAGTATGCGGTCGTGTAAAGGACGCAGATTCATAACTATCTCCTGTCGATCAAATCTGAAGGGTTAGAAATGCGGAGTCGCAACTAATCCGTTAAGTAGCCAATGTAGCACAAAATCAGATCTGTCCGATCCAATCGGGCTTAGCCACGGCCTTCCAGCGGGACCGGATGGCTTGGATCGTGGCCGCATCCAGCGGGCCTGCGTTCAGTAGCTCGGCGTTCTCGCGCCAGCGTCCCGGCTGCGTGGTGCCGACGATGGCGGTATGGACGCCGTCAGCCGAGAGGGTGAACCGTAAAGCCGTACCGACGGCCTCCGCCATATCGCCCTTCAAGAAATCGTAGTCGAGCTGGTGGAAACGCTCCCAATAGGTCTGATAGTACGGGTCGGGCTTGGTGGGCTGTTTCCAGATCGCGTTGGCGATGGGGCGTTTTGCAATCACGCCCAGGCCGCGCTTTTTGGCCGCGGGCAGGACCAGATCGAGCGCTTCCTGGTCGGCGATGCTGACCGAGATTTGCAGCGTGTCGAAGGCGCCCGATTCGACGGCGTACAGCGCGGCTTGGCCGTCGCCGCTGTAGCCGATGAAGCGCGTCTTGCCGGCGTCGCGCGCCCGCTGGATAACTTCGATAACGTCGCCCTGGCGCAATTGCGCTTCGGTGCAGCTGTGCAACTGGACCAGGTCGACTCGATCGGTGCGCAGGCGTTGCAAACTGCGGTCGATACTCGCGGTCATCATGGCTGGATTCCAATGATTGCCCGCCGCGAAGCTTCCGCCGTCGTGCCCGACCTTGGTGAAAAGGAAATATTCGTTTCGGCGCCCGGACACAGCCAGGCCGATCTTCTCCTCGCTGTCCGGATAACATTCCGCCGCGTCGATGACGTTCAGGCCGGCGTCCAGCGCGCCATTGATCAGGCGGCCGACGGTGTCCTGAGGAACGCCGCGATAGCCGATCTCGGCGGCGCCGAAGCCGAGCACGGTCACTTCCATTCCGGTCTTGCCGAGTGTGCGTTTTTCCATTCGTCCTTTCTAATTCGATCCGTTGGCCAGCGCGTCCACGAAGGCGCGCTCCAGCGGCCATTGGCCGTGGACGCTGCGGTCGTCGCGGCGAAAGCTGCCGGCTTCTAAGACAGCGGTCAGGTCCGCCGGGCCGGGCTGCTGATGCTCGCGGGCGAGCATTTTCCGCAGTTCGTTGGTGGTGCTTTCCAAGTCCACCACTAATGCAGATGCAGTTTGCGTATCACGGCACGTCACATTCAAGGCCAGTTGCAGGCGATTGCCTTGCGGGCCGAGAGTAAACACGAGCTGATCGGCGTTTCCCAGCGCTCTGGCGTAAGGCTTCAATCCGGACGGCAGATCCTCGGCGCGCTGCAGCGCTGCGATCGGGACCATGGCCCAAACCGGTTCGGTAGGCGTCGCCACTGGACGCGCCGCGGGTTTGTAGGCAATCTGATAGGCCGCCGAATCGTCGGAGCTGATGGCCAGGGCCATCGTGTCCAGCCGCAGCGCATAGAACGAAATTCTGCGATTGGGCCGGCTGCCGGTTGTCACGCAGAAACCATTTTGGCAAGACCCGCCCTGCTGGCGCGCGTAATCCATCAGGTTCTTCCAATGAAAACGGCCGCGCAATGCGAAGAACACCTGGTTGTCCTTGAAGGCCACTGCGATCGCGTCCAGGTCCTGCCGGTAGTCGAAAAGCGTCGCGTCGACGAATTGCTTATATTCAATTTCCTCGGCGGCCTTGGAGCCAGCAATCATGTCCAGGATTCCGGAGCGGCGGATGGCGTCGACATCGATATAGACCAACGTCGCGTTTTCGGCCGGCAGATACGCGACCAGATCGGCGGGCTTGGAACCGCCGCGCATCCGATACACGTACACGCCCCCGACCGCCAGCGCGCAGACGACAATCAGCAGCGCGGCCAGTTGCCAGGCGTGAAGGCGAAAGCGCGGCACCGGAACTTACACCGCCGCTGTAGCGGCCTCCGTCATACGCGCTTCCTTCCAGAGGCGGATATAGGGTTGTAGCTCCTGCATCATCTTGCGGAACTGGGCCAGGTCGAGCGATTGCGCGCCGTCGCTCATGGCTTTTTCGGGCGCCGGATGCACCTCCACCAGCAGGCCGTCGGCGCCAATCGCGACGGCAGCGCGCGAAAGGGCCGGTACCAGGCTGCGCTTTCCGGTGGCGTGGCTGGGGTCGAGAATCACCGGCAAGTGCGAAAGCTCATTCAGCGCCGCCACCGCCGTGATGTCGCAGGTGTTGCGCGTGACCGTCTCGAAAGTGCGGATACCGCGTTCGCACAGAATCACGTTGGGATTGCCGTGCGCCACCACGTACTCGGCCGACATCAGCAGTTCCTTGATGGTGGAACTCATGCCGCGCTTGAGCAGGACCGTGCGGCCGCACTTGCCCAGCGCCTTCAGCAGCGCGAAATTCTGCATGTTGCGCGCGCCGATCTGCATCACGTCGGCGTACTCGGCCACCAGACCGACATCGCTGTCGCTCATGACTTCGGTGATGATCCCCAGGCCAGTGGCGCGCTTGGCCTTGGCCAGGAGCTTCAGGCCCTCGGCTTCCAGCCCCTGGAAATCGTAGGGCGAAGTGCGCGGCTTGAACGCGCCGCCGCGCAGCAGCTTGGCTCCCGCCGCCGCCACCCCTTCGGCCGCCTGCATGATCTGTTTCTCCGATTCCACCGAGCACGGACCCGCCATCACGATGAACTCGTCGCCGCCGACTTCACAGCCGTTGACGCGAATGCGCGAGTGCTCGGCGTGGTACTCCTTGCTGACGAACTTGTAGGGCGCTGAGATACGCACCGCTTTTTCGACCTGCGGCATGGCCTCGACGGATTCCAGGCAGGCAGTGACGTCGCCCATCCCGACCACGCCGATTACGACGCGCTCTTCGCCCTCGATGGCGTGAATCTTATAGCCGAAATCCCGGATTCGCTCGCACACTTGCTCAATCTCCTCTTTAGAAGAGTGGAGCTTCATCGAGATGATCATTGCGTGTCTCCTAAAATGAAAAAAGCCCACTCTTTCGAGTGGGTCGGTTTTTGCTATCTCTGCTATTTACGCCAACGCCACTCGCCCCGATTCAGGCACTAAACCAGTACCAAAATCGAAACGAGCTGTAAACGGCGGGGCGCATGAAGCTACAAGTATAGCAAAGGCGCAGGGAAATGCAAGCTGCAGCTCGATAGCTTATTTTCCTCTATATTTTGACCACATCGCAGACGGCGGGAGCGGAGGCCCTTGCCGGGGATGCTGCTGCACATCGACGGCAGCACCCACCGCTGGCTCAACGATGATCGTTGGTACGACCTAATTGTGATTCTGGATGATGCCACCAGCAAGATCTACTACGCGCAGTTGGTGGAGGAAGAATCGACGCGGACGGTGATGGCGGGGCTACGGGCCGTGATCGAGGAACAAGGGTTGTTTTGCGCACTGTATAGTGATCGAGCCAGTCATTTCTTTGTGACGCAGAAGGCCGGGGATCCGGTGGACAAGTACCGGCTTACGCAGGTCGGCAGGGCGCTGAAAGAGTTGGGCATTCAGATGATACCGGCGTATTCGCCGCAAGCGCGGGGGCGGAGTGAGCGAAGCTTTGGGACTTGGCAAGGACGTTTGCCGCAAGAGCTGCGGCTGGCAGGCATTGGCACCGTGGAACAAGCCAACCGGTTCTTGAGGGAGCACTACCAGGCCGAGTTCAATCGCAAGTTCGCGGTACCGGCGGCCGAGAAGGGGACTGCGTTTCGGCGCTGCACGCGCTCGGATTTGGACTGGATCTTTACGATTCAAACTGAGCGCGCCGTGGCCAAGGACAACACCTTCAGCTTGCAACGCCAGATCTGGCAGCTGGACCAGACTCGCTGGCGCCACTCGCTGGCCGGTTGCACGGTGACCATTCACGAACATCTGGACGGAACTATTTCGGTCCGCTACGGTCCGCACCTGGTGGGTCGCTACGACGGGACCGGAAACCCCTTGCCCAGAACCGAGCGCCGTGGAAAAGGCGGATCTATGGAAGCCCTGGAAAACCAAAAGCAGGTTTTCCACCGCTCCCACAGCTCCTTGGAAATCTCGCCAACGGCGCGAGATTCCCACTTTTCCACCGCGCCTACTGCGGCTCTTATTCCTAAACCTAAAAAGTCAAAACCGGGGAACAGAGCTGCGTGACGAACCGGACAGATCATGTGCTAACAAAAGCGGACAGATTCACTTGCTCGTGGCAGCTCGTGGCAGAAACCGGCCCGCGGGTCAGCCGATGCTTTGGTTCGGTGGCAGACTTCTTAGCGTTGCTCTTCGGTGTGTTCCATGGCGTGCTGGCCCTGGCTCACCATGCTCGCCTCCTGTTTGCTGGTCTCCGTTAGCTCCGAGCCGGTTCTCGATCCTCCCTCGAAAATCTTGCTCAGAAACTCGGTATTTCCATACTTCCGAAAGACCAGTTCGGAGTGCGCGGGGCGATGATTGGCCGTCGTTTCCCGGACCTCAAACTGCGCGACGTTGTCACCTCGCTGGTTCTCAACTCGCATCACGTTAAGGCCCGAATTTTTCTCCATCCGGAAGGTGTAGTCGCCCGGAGGCAAGGCCTTGTCGCCAATGACGAAGCTGTGGTTAATGTGCGCTTGGATCGGGTTCGTAATCTGTGCATTCAAAGAGAGTGCGGCGGCGCTTGCAAAGAATAAGCCGGCTAGCCAGCGAATCAAGGAAAACTCTAGGAGGGCTTATTTGCAGCGATTCGCAATTCGGAGCCGCCGCACCAGCCACTCGGAGGAGGAGGCGGGCCATGACTCACATCGCGCCAACTGGGAAGCCGATCGGGTGTTGGCACAATGTCTCAGCGTATTCCACGCCGTCAACAGCCAAGACAGCAGTCACGTACGTATCCGACGTTGTCCTGAAACTGTCTGCAAAGGCCCCAAACAAGACATGTGACCTCTAACGTAATTGATTTGGAAGGGGGGCCGTGCAGCCCGACTCGCCGAATCTGTGCCATTGCCCGTCATTCCTGCCAGAGCACGCGTTGACCCGGGTCAGAGGTTGCACGGATGCGTCCTTCGTGGGGCTCGCCTGGAACTGAGTGATTGTACCAGCCTGGCCGAATCTTGCAAATTCAACATCAAATTGGAAGGATCCTCTGTAGTCTTTAAACTCTAAAGCGCCGGAAGAATTCTTGATGACACCGCGTTTATTGCCGTTGACTGAAAAAATTGTCCGGCCTCCAACAGTATGGTAAATGAGCGCGCCAGGCTTTTCATCCTTCAGAAGGTAACCTTCACCTGCGCGGTCAAAGCGGGTTGAACCCTGCCAGCCGTTACATCCGAGAGCATGGTCAGCAACCGTCGTGTCGCAGACGGTACCCGCTGCGTTGCTAATCGTAATCGGAAGATTACCTGGATTTGGCATGCTCACGCCCCACACTGCCAGCGCAGGTAGGACAATGTGGTATCGTCCAGGTGTCTGAGGCTCAATGATAACGCGGTCTGGCGTGCAGAGATCCAATTCAGCTAAGCAAGGAATATTCGAATAGCTGATCTGCGACTTGACGTCTGTCATGTCCGGTTTAAAAACACTCCAGACGTCCGTCATCGGTTCCGGTTTAAAAACACTGTGGACATCAGGTGTCTGGAGCCCGACGCCGCAATTTGGAAAGACCTGTTCACGAAAGCCATTCGAAGAACAAAACAACTGTAATGCCACGTAGTACCGTGGGCCCTGAAAATATTGGATTCTAATTCTGTGTTGGAAAGCATCAAGGTCTACGCTGCCCTCTGCCGAGCGGGTTGGATGAACACCGTCATTGTCGATGACAAGCTTGTTGTCGATGTATAGTTTTGATCCGTCGTCGCTTACGAGTCTAAAGAGATAGTGGCCGCTGTGATGGGCTCGAATGATCCCTTCATATTCGATTGCGAACCATTCGAGACGACCCTTGACTCCCGGATAACCTTGCTGCCAAGCAGTCGTTGGTACGTTCAACTCATGCGCATAGATTGTTCCCTCGGGTCTAAGTGAGTCTAAGCCGGGCAGTCTTTGAGTGAACGGGGGAAGAAAAAATATGCGACCTCGTAGCGCCCCTGCAAGCCAGGATTCAGTGCCAAACTCGTCGGTGGACTGGCCGGGGGCGCTGGGGGCTAGAGCAGACATCAAAACCGCAAACATGATCAGCTCGAAGTTCACTCTGCCGGGCCTGACTGCCATTTGTCCTCCCGTCAAACTCGTTGGCAATCTGATCGCCAGGCGCTAATTGTATGATGCGAGGCGCCTTGCTCGAATAAACGACAGCGTCTTGTTGGTTCAAAATCGACAGGTGGTGGCCCAAGAGCACCAGCACAAGCGGGGCAGGCCGTGACGGAGTGCCCCGGAGCGCATAGATCATACTCTGACTCGCGGTGAAGTCCAGATGATGGAAGGAGTCCCGCCATCTCCGCTCCGCAGGCAGCGACACGCGGTTCCCACCGTTTGCGTGGCAGACTTCTTAGTGTTGTTCTTCGGTGTGTTCCATGGCGTGCTGGCCCGCGCTCACCATGCTCGCCTCCTGCTTGCTGGTTTCCGTCAGCTCCGAGCCGGTTTTCGAGCCGCCTTCGAAAATCTTGCTCAGAAACTCGGTATTTCCGTACCTCCGAAAAACGAGCTCGGAGTGCGCGGGGCGATGGTTCGCCGTCGTTTCCCGGACCTCAAACTGCGCGACGTTGTCACCGCGCTGGTTCTCAACTCGCATCACGTTGAGGCCCGAATTTTTCTCCATCCGGAAGGTGTAGTCGCCCGGAGGCAAGGCCTTGTCGCCAATGACGAAGCTGTGGTTAATGTGCGCTTGGATCGGGTTCGTAATCTGGGCGTTTAAAGAGAGTGCGGCGGCGGTTGCAAAGAATAAGCCGGCTAGAATTGGTGTCAAGTTTCTCAGGTGGATCTTCATAAGTGTTACCTCTGAAGGTTAGACTCAATCCGGCCTTGCCTGCTTTCAGAAACACGACGAATCGACGTTACCCGCGGTTAACACCGCGGAACCACAGTTGTTGAGATATTTCGCTGTGTCCGGCGAAATTGCCAAGGCTCAATCGTGGTGCCGAGAGTTCAGGTCGCGCGACACCATCAGCTTGAACGTCAACTTGTCGGCTCCCGCGGTTACACCGAATCCAACACCGGCTTCGATATTCACGATCTTGCTGTTGTGGTCCATCACCGCCCACACTTCATGGAACTGGTTGTTCAAGGGTTCGAATTGACGCAAGGGTCCCATGTCGGCATATTCTTCGACGGCGGCGGCCCACTTGTCGTTGAAGTTGTAGGCCACGCGGGTCGCGGGGACGAATTCGAGGTTGCCAAAACCGCCCGTGTAGTCGGTATCGACAATCGGATTGAAGATGATGTCCCACGGATGCAGGTGCACTCCGATGATGGGCCTGACTTCGGAGGTGATGCGCTTGGGCTCCCAATAGGTATGATTGACGCTGAACTCGAAATTGATGCCGTAGAAGAGCTTGTGCTCGTCGGCGTGCGGCCGCACGAACAATTCCCGCAGCTTGAAGCCGTCCAGCGTGGCGCCGCGATTCTGCGAGTACGGCGTATAGACCGGTAGATACAGCCCCTGCTCAAACCAGTCGGTGACACCATAGGCCCATTCGGCGGTGCCGTTGACGGACTGGTCGGCGATGATGGCGCCCGGAAACGCCGGCGTTTTCCGTCCGATGGGAGTGTAGTTGGTGTGAATCATCAGATTGAACACACCCGGCTCGGCAATCGCGGCATCGTAGACCTGGATCTCGTCGGTCTGCGCGAAGACTGCTGCTGGCGCCAGCAGGAGGAAGCCTATCGCGGCCAGCTCTTGCCAATTCGTCCTCTTCAACCGGCGTTCCTCTTTGGTCGACAGAGACGGTCTGAAGTCAGACCCCAGATCAGCACGGACATGGTTTCCAATATAGCGAAAAGCGCTTCGCAAGTTTTCAAGAACTGTAAAGAAGCGCTGTGGTGCCGGCGAGCATTACGCGTGACCATGTTTTTGACGCGCGGCAATCTGCGCGGCTCGACTAGTTTGCGGGCGGCCAACGCTGGGCGCCATGAACCACATTGACAATTTCGACAACGTCCGCACGTTCGAGAACCCGGTAGACCACGATAAATGGCAAGGGCGGCAGGGGTAATTCGCGCGTGCCTTCGACGCGGCCTGGCCGTCCCAGCCTGGGATGGGCACGCAGCATCGAGGCTCGATCATAAATCGTCCTAACCACACGTCTTGCTGCGGTAGGACTATCCGGCCGGATGTATTCAAACAGTTGTTGGAGGTCGTCAGCCGCGGCGGGTGACCAGCGGATCCGCATTTAAGGCTGGAACATTTTCTTGAGTCGCTCGCCGACTTCCTCGTGGGTAACGAATTCTCCGCGATCCAGCTGGGCGAGGCTGGACGTTACCTTTTGCCGGAACCAGACATCGTAGTCGAGATAGTGCTCGACAAGCTGCTGCACATACTCCTCGGCGCCGCGATGAGTGTCGGCGGCAACCCGGTCGAGCTTGGCTTGTAGTTCCCGTGTGAAGCGCACTTCCATGACCCCAAGGTACGTGAAGTGAAACCGGCGGTCAAGCGCAAGTCATCCCGTTCACTCACGAGCTTCCCTGGATCACGATTCCGACCATTCTCCGATCGGGTTGGGAGCGACAAATGTCGTGGAATATGTTCCAGGCCCGCCTGGACTTGCGATCAATGGTGCTCAGGCTGCTTGGTGGCTGGGCTCGTGACGCAGGCGCATCAGTTGGTCAGCGCGGAGCGCGAGGGACGCATACGTCCGGCCGGAGTCGTCGCTGAACTCGACTTCGTACACTCCCGGGGCCAAGCCTTCTACGATCGTGCCCACCTGCCCACGCAGCAAACCTTTCTCGGGCAGGTTTTCGAGGAGAGCTACAACTGTCAGCGGCTCGAATTCAGGCATCGGACACCCTAGTCCAATAGTACATAACAACTCGTAAATCTGGGGACCGATTCGCCGCGACGAATTATCCAGGCGCTGCGAATCATACCCCGGCGATCGCCCGCGCCAACTCGAAATCGATGGTGTACCGCTGGCCGTACTCGTCGGCGCCACCTGCTGTAGCTTCGCCCTCAATCGCCGCGTGAACTAGCGCCCCTCGTAAGTATTCCGCATCCGCCTCGGGCGACCAGCAGATCCCGCCTATCCTCCGATCGGAATCATCTCTATGCCATTTGCGGTAACGATGCTAACGTGCCCAATCCAGGAATGTTCAGTGCGTAGCATAGATTCAACAAGCCGTTCGACGTTCTTCACGGTCGCTGGAAGCGCCCGAAACAGAACCACCCCGCAACGTCTGCTCGGATTTGGCCGTTGAAGCGCCAGTTGCCAGAAGTCTTTGTCCAGGGTAAAAACGACGCGTTCATCGGCTTCGGCGCGCTCGAGCAGAGCACGATCTTTCAAGCCCGGGCAGTCCATTCGAGCCCAGACCACATCGTGGCCGCGCTTGCGCAGGACCTCGACGATTGGCCGAGGGAGATTTTCATCCGCCAGAATCCTCATTCAAGCGGGGATCGGGTAGGCTTTGTACTCGTGCGCCAGATAGCTCGCGTAGGACAGGCACGCCAGAATGTCATCCCTGGTCAGCCCCGGATAACTCGCGAGGATCTCGCTCTCGGATTGCCCAGCCGCCAGAAGTTCAAGGATGAGTTCGACGGCGACCCGAGTGCCGCGGATCACGGGCTTCCCAGCCAGGATCTCGGGATCAACGGCAATGCGTTCCGGCCACGGCATGAGTCCATGATACCGCTGGGGCGGCCAGGGGGTCGCACCAGAATATTCGGTACCGGATCAGTTTGAAACCGCCCACTGGTAGTGTCCTGAGGTGCTTCGTTCGACGGCATACCATTCGGGGTTTTCCAGGGCGTAAATCGGAGTCGATGGATGAAAGGCCGTGCGAAGACATTTGGCGTGACAGAAAAATTGTTGGCTTTCCCGCTCGGACTCATGTCCATCCCAACGTGTCGTATAAAGCAGCGACCCAACGTCAAAGCCGCCACTATCTATTCCGCCACCGCAAAAGCAACGTTGGAAGCCTAAAAGTTGGGTCATCCAGTTCAGGCTAACAGTTCAGCAACGCCCCAGACGTGATCGGCTATTCCAGCCTCCATCGCAGGCGTAACACCCAACCTAGCGTGCTTGACACGCCCGTTACTGCTCCCTACGCTGAAGACGTATGGAAGTGCAGTTCACCCCCGACCAAAAGGCGTTTATCCGCCAAGCGATTGAGAGCGGACGCCTGCAACGCGAAGAAGATGCCGTGAGGGAAGCACTTTCGTTGTGGGAAGAGCGTGAGCGCCGGCGCCTGGAAATACTGGTTACGGTCGATCGATCCGAAGCCTCTCTTCGGCGTGGCGAAGGCCGTAGAGTCACCACGCCTGAGGAAGCAAGGCAGCTTGCCGAAGACGTAAAGCAGCGCGGTCTGGCGCGGCTGAAATCCGAGCAGAACTCCCATCGATGAGCGAGTTTCGCCTTTCGCCTGAGGCGGAAGCCGAGCTTGACGAGATATGGCTGCACATCGCGCGCTCTCGCGACAGTATTGAAATTGCCACTCGCGTGGTGGACGATATTGCCGACCGTTTCTGGCTATTGGCGCGTCACCCTTACCTGGGTCG
>CAVYGT010000006.1:0-88210 GCA_963768095.1 Terriglobia bacterium
TTGGCTCCTCAGGTAGGACTCGAACCTACAACCCTTCGGTTAACAGCCGAATGCTCTACCATTGAGCTACTGAGGAGCAAGGCGGGAAACAGCTTCGCAATCAAATTACATCAAACCACGCTGCTTGCTGTCAAATTTTCCGCTCGCTCGGGCGCGCCCGTAATCCGTCCTTGAGAGGGCGGACTGTGGGAGGTTTATGGGGCGGGAACCAGAAGAGAGGCTCCAGTATTGGTGTAACTCAAGAGGCGATTGTCGTTCAGGCCGTTGTATGCGGCCGCGGCGAGTGCAGGCCCGGATTCCGAAGAGAACCTCACCGGTTGGAGCGGGGTGCCGGTTTCGTTGCAGGCTTTCCGTTCGCTGGGCGTGCCGCAAAGCGTGAAACACAATCTCAGCGTTAAGCAGCGGCCCGACCGAAACGGCTGCGGTTTCTGATTTCCAATACGGCGGGCCACGTCATTCACCACGTCCGAAGCCTGGTTTGCCGCTGCGTTGCGCGTGCTGGCGCCTGACGGAACTGCCGGGAGCTGCAACGGCTCCTGCCGGGTGCCGCTCTTAAATCCAGTTCAACGGCTTACTTCCCAATCGCAATTGTTGAAAACCGGCACTCTTGGTGTCCTGCAACTGCCCCTCACAGCCGGATGGCCACCACCGGATCGTTCTCGGCTATTTTCCGTGTCCCGGGGGCGCGGCCCGCCTTCCATCCCAAGTCTCGGCCTCCAACATCCTCATCCCTGGTTTGGACCAGCCCTATCGACGGATTACGGGCTAAGGTCCTGCAAGCGGACATCCCGCCGCGAGTGGTACATTATTTAGCCAGCGGGAACGGAAGGAATCCAGCATGAAGACCCTCGCAAGACCCCTCGCCTTCGTGTTTTTTCTGAGCTGTTGCGCGAGCGCGCAGGATTTGGAAATGCGCGCCTGGCAAATGGAGAGCAAAGGCGACGCCGTGGGCGCGCGTGATTTTCTGGCGCGGTCGGCGCAGGCTGGCGGCTTCGATGCGATGTACGCGTACGCGCAGTTTCTCGATCGTCACCATGATCCGGAGGCGCGTGCCGAATATGAGAACGCACTGAAGACCGCGCAGGGCAGCCAACGAGCGAGTGTGGCGCACCGGCTGGTGGAGCTGGATTTGCTCGCGGGCTCGCGCACCGACGCCGCGCGCGATCTGGAGGCGTATCGCGCGGCGGGCGGGAGCGACGTCAGTCTGCCGCCGGTTTCGGCAACTTCCGAAAAGAAGACGGTCATATCGATTCCCGGACCGTTTGGATCCTTCGCGCGGATGGCTGCGCTTTCTCCGGATATCGACGCCGCGGAGCTGTTGCCCGCACTGGCGCGGAACGTCATCACGAACGGCTATCAGGCGGCCACTGGCAGCGAGGCGCTGGAGCAAACCGAATACTTGAAGCTGGTGGTGCGTTATCTATCGCAGGCGCGCGAGCTGGACAAACTGGCAGGTGCGGATCACGTGATCAAGATCGAGTCCTGCGACTCCAGCCAGACCGCGGAGTTGCTGCGAGTGCTCGGCTATCGTATGCGCGGCGCGTGCGGAAGCGAAGTGGTGCTGGAGACGGTGAACGCCACGCGCGCGTTCTTGACCATCGATTCGGGTTTCCCGCTGGCTGAGCTGGAGCAGAACCTCCGCACCAACCGGCCCTTCACGGAGGACTACAGGCCCACCCAAGTCCCGATCCTCTATGGTCCGGATTATTGGCTGAGCGCGAAGGAAAAGCAAAGCGGCGAATTTATCGACGCATTTTTGGGCGATCCATCGTTGTGCCGGCTGTATGTGGCGCTATCGAAGCTGGATCCTTCGGTGGCCGAGGAGCTGCGTAAGAGCGCGACGGTGCAACGGATTCGCGCCTACGCGCACGTGCTGGATTTTTACGGCGGCATGTTGGAAATCCGAGGCGGCAAGGTGTTGGTTCCAGGCGGCGCGCGTTCGGAAAAACCCTGGGCGGATCTTTTGGGGGTGGGGCCGGACCGGCCGGGGACGTTCATCGAGCGCCTGGTGGCCAAGGACGATGGCTGGCTGGCGAGTTATTTCGACGCGCTCTCACGCATCAATAACCCGTCCACACTGTCGGTTCAGAATTATCTCACCGACCCGGAGCGTCTGAAGCGTTTTTACGCCGCGATTCGGGGGAAGGTGACCAGCCCGGGGCCGGCGCGTCCGGTGTTTCGCTCCAACACGGACATGCTGCTGCTGACGACGCGTCTGCGGCTGGATCCGGACGGACGGCCGCACGTGCCGGGAGGCCTGGAGGTATGGAAGACCATCTTCACCGAACATCCAGGCGGGGCGGGCAAGTACGACGTCAAGTTGAGTAAGGCGGCGTCCAGCTGGAAAGAGCCGGACGACGTGCTGGAGGCGCTGTTCGGGCTATGCCGAAAATCAGTGGAGAATGAGCCGCTGAAGATCTTCATGGCGCTGACGGACATGGATCGGCGCCGCAAGACGCCGCTGGAAGCGAAGACGGCGCAGCGGCTGGCGCACGATTACCGGGCTTTTGGCGCGCAGTATCCGACCCTGGCCGAAGCGCCGGAACTTTCAGACGCTAGCATTAACGAGTTTCTGGATACGGCGGACGCGGTGAACCAGATTCGTGACCTGGGGATTCGGGCCGACGCGGCCGGGACGATGCAAGCGCTGGTGGGCTTGTGGCAGATCTTTTATCGCCAAGGCTCGATCGCGCCCGAGGAAGCGGACCACACGCTGGCGAGTCTGCTGAGCCCGTTCGCAAAGGTCAAGACCGAACGAGACATTTTTGAAGACGGGCGGGAGGGCGTCAAGACGCTGCTGGCGGCCACCAAGTCCCCGGCCAATGTCTCGGCGCAAGACCGGATGATCGACCTGCTGGCGGGCACCGCGGAGAACGACAATTCGGACGCGCACACCCAGATGGTCGAGGACATGATCCGCATCTTCGAAGCGCAGCGGTTGATTTCGCTTTCCACCATTTTTGAGCTGGTGGATCATCTGGAAGGGCTGGGCAAGGGCGAGAAGGCGAACATGGCGCTGATCAATCGCACCGCCTCGCGCATTTCCGAGATCCAGCTTCCGCGGACGTCGTTGAGCACCGTGGAACGGAACACTCTGAGTTTCGGTTACTGGTCGGAGAGACATATCGAGGCGCAGCGCAAGCTAAACCTGCGCGCTCTGATTGACCGGGCGGCGACGGACCCGAAGAAGCTGGACGATGTGCGGGCTCTGATGGCGCCGTTCCTGCGCGATACGCTGGTGGGCTTCAACTATATTCACTACGCTCCGCCGGGGGCGCAAGTGCTGTACACCAATCCGCTGTTTGTCCGCAGTCACGACTTCATCGGCTTGCAGGGTTCGGTGCAAACCTGGAGGACGACCGAGGTATTGGGAACGGGCTGGCCGACCAGCGCGGGCGGGAAACTGGTGGGCTCGCTGGCCAGCTTGCCGTATGCCTTGGCGGAAGCGGAACAAAATTTCCTGATTCCGTCACGCGAGCAGGCGCTCATTTGGGGCGACCTGGTGCCGCAGCTCATGATTTCGGCCACCGTACAACGCTGGTGGAACGTAACGCCGGCGCAGACCCATTGGGTGGCGCTGCACTTGGACTACGCCGAGACGCAGCTGGCCGAAGGGGCCTTGAGCGCGGATCGCCGGCAAGCGGTGTTGGAGGCGCTGGATCATTACGCCATGCCGGCGCGAGTGGAGACGGTTCGAGCGCTGCTGGAAGAGGGCCGGGTGAAGGCCGCGCTGGAGCAGGTGATGCCTTCCGAGCTGTTCGCCATCGCGCGCGACCTGTTGGCGGAGAAGGGCGCGGTTGACACGCCCATCGCGAGCGAGATTCACCGCATGGCGACGGAAGCGCCGCGGCAATTGAACTACGAGGCGATCTCGCACGCGTTCGGAACCCCCAAGCCGACGCTAGCAAATTCCTACTCGCCAGAATTGCTCAATCTTCGGACGTTCCCGACTTTGATGGGATATTCGAGCCGCATTCTGGCCGAAAGCTGGGAATCGAATCTTCTGTATTACGCCGCGCTGGCGGACCAATTGTACTTGCCCCCGGCTCAGCTCAACGTTCTGGTGCCGGAATGGACGCGCGATACCGTAGAGCGGATTTTCGCGACGCATCTGGAGGACTGGCCGGCGCTGCTGCGTTCGCTGCGGATGGTGGGCGACGATGTCCGCGAGAAGACCCGGAAACAAGTGGTGGCGGGAGCGGGTCTATAGCCGGGGCCTGACCTATAATTTAAGACAGCCGTCGGGGAGGGTTGCTTGAGATTACTGACAACTTCTATCTTGAGTGGAATCGGGATACTCGGCTCAGGAGGGCTGCTGTGGCTATCGGCTCAGGATCGGCCCACGTTCCGCATCAAAGTGGATATGGTGGTGCTGAGCTTCACCGTTACCGACGCCAAGGGGAAGTACATCAATGGTCTCAAGCCGGCCGATTTCCGCGTAACCGAAGACGGGATTGCGCAGAAGATCAACACCTTCGGCGAAGGAAGCAGGCCGCCTTTGCAGGTGTTGAGCGATGGGAGCACCAAGGCGCTGAACCCCGTGGCCGAGACGACGCCGGCTTCGGGCACGGAAGGCGACGTGAAATCGGAGGAATCGCGCACGGGGTCGTTCGTCGGGACCAACGTATTCGTGCTGTTCGACACCAGCAACTACATGTATCGCGGGTTCGTGTACGCCTCGGATGCGATCGCCGATTTCGTGCGCGGGCTGGACCGCAACGATTCGGTAGCGGTGTACACGTTCAGCCGTAATTTGAAACGCGATGCGCCGTTGACGCACGAGCGCAGCGACGCGATTCTGGGGCTGCGCAAGGCGGTGGCCGGTGACGACGCGGCGCTGTACAACGGCCTGCTGTTGACTTTGCGCGACGCCGCCAAGGTGCCGGGGCGCAAAGTGATTATCGTTTTCTCGAACGGGCCGGACAACGCCAGCATGGTGGCGCCGGACGACGTGCGCGCGGTGGCGGAGGACGAAGGCATCCCCATTTATGTCATCTCCACCAACGACGTCAACAAGGATCCGATGTCGAGCGCCGTTTTCAAGCGCATCTCGACGCGCACTGGCGGCAAGGCCTATTTCGCCAAGACCTGGCAGAAGCAGGTGGAGGCGTTTGAATCGATCCGCGAAGATTTAGGCAACAGCTACACCATCACTTACTATCCGCAGGCCAATCCGAACGAGGGGTTCCGCAAGATCAATGTGGAGATCGTTTCGGACGTCGGCAAGAAGTATCGCGTGCGGGCCCGGCCGGGGTATCGTCCGCGCGGCGGTTTCTGATCCCGGCCTGTCATATCCGTAGTTGCTTTACGAGCTAGGTGCGTGTCTATAGAATGAGGCTATTCTATGTCGCACGGCCGCTAGCCGGTCAAATAACGCCGGCGTGGCGCTTGAGGATCTGCTGCAGGTTCTGCGAAAAAGCGGAGCGCGCCATGACGATGTTGGCGCCCGCTTCGTGGGCTTGCTGCTTGAGCTCGCCCTGCACGTGCGAGAGGTAGCCGATCAGGCTGATTTTCTTCAGGTCGCCGTGAGCCTTGAGTTTTGAGATCAGCTTCAGCGGCTCAACCGAATTGGCGTTCAGATCCAGGATAATCAGCAGCGGTTTTTCATGCGCGGCTTTCTCCAGCACGTCGTGCTCGGACTTCAAGAACTCGACGTCCAGGCCCACGCGCTTGGCCGCATCACTGATCTTAACCGTGAACAGCAGGTCGTCGACTACAGCTAGAATTTTCTTCTTCTCCCGCGTATGCATAACGGACGTGATGCGCAATGCTCCTGAATGTGACCTTTAGCTAACCGTATGGAGACGGCAAGTTGGGTGGCAGGTAAGGATCATTCTAGCATGACTATATGCGGCGGTTTGGCGTAAGCTGGAACGAAGGATCGATACCATGGAACCGCGAGCATGAGCATCCACGCCTGCATCTATGAGAATGCGCGGGAGACGGCTGTTCACTGCGCGGCGAAGATCCTGGAGCTGCTGGATGAGGCGCTGAAAGAGAGTCCTCGCGCGACGCTGGCCATCTCGGGCGGCAGCACGCCGAAGCTTATGTTCGAGGAGATGGCCAAGGCGCGCTTCGACTGGGGGCGCGTGCATCTGTTCTGGGTGGATGAGCGTGCTGTTCCTCCCACCGATCCGCAGAGCAATTACAAGCTGGCCAAGGAAGCATGGCTCGATCCGGTGCATTTCCCCAGCGGCAACGTGCATCGGATTGAAGCCGAGAGGGAGCCGGAGCTGGCGGCGCGATTGTATGCCACCGAGATCCGCGAATTCTTCCAGCTTGGGCCGGGCGAGCTGCCTGGTTTCGATGTGATTCATCAGGGCATGGGTCCGGATGCACATACGGCGAGTCTGTTTCCCGGCCAGCCGCTGATTGAAGACCAGAAGGATCTGGTGGCGGCGGTGTACGTAGAGAAGTTTCAGCAATGGCGAATCACGCTGCTGCCGGGCGTTCTTCGCGCCGCCAAGCAGACCGTGATGCTGGTTGCGGGAGAGGATAAGGCCGAGCCGCTGCGCCTGGTTCTGCACGAGCCGTACAATCCCCGGAAGTACCCGGTGCAAATCGTGAATGTCGATGGCCGGGACGTTTTGTGGTTTCTGGATCGCGCGGCGGCGAGGGGAATGGAATGAGGGTTAGCCGGCGCAGCGTGCTCTTTTTGCTGGCGCTGGGTCTATCGCCACGCCGAGTGGCCAGCAGGTCCGCGCCGCTGGCGCCTTCCCGGTCCGCGGAAGTTCGCGCGCTTTTTGGCGGCGACATCATGCTCTCGCGTTATGTCGGCCGGTTGGCGCGTCAGAAACACGATCCGGCCTGGCCTTTACACGAGGTGGCGGATTTATTCGGCTCGGCGGACATTGCGTTCGCGAATCTCGAATCGCCGTTCTCGGACCGCGGTGGGAGTATCGATAAGGGCATGGTATTTCGCGCCGAGCCTGAGATGGTGGCCGCGCTGGAGGCGGCCGGGATCGATGTGGTCTCCACGGCCAACAACCACGTACGCGACTGCGGGAGTTACGGCATCGAATTCACGCTCGATTTGCTGGCGAAGCATGGGATTCTGGCGGCTGGTACGGCGGGTAGCGGCAAGCTTGTGCACCAGGGCGTGATTCTCGCGCGCAAGGGAGTGGGG
The DNA here is from genome assembly GCA_963768095.1 of Terriglobia bacterium. Taxonomy (GTDB): domain Bacteria; phylum Acidobacteriota; class Terriglobia; order Bryobacterales; family Bryobacteraceae; genus Palsa-89. The sequence goes on from CAVYGT010000006.1 coordinate 7,127, forward strand.
TTCGGTTTTCTGGGCTACACGTTCGATCAATCCAACGGCAACCATCCGGACGTGGATGAGCGCGTGGCGATGATGGAGACGGATCGAATGCGGGCCGATGTGTCCAGTTTGCGCGAGCGCACGGATGTGGTGATCGTCTCCATGCATGCCGGGAACGAGTATCAGCCAACTCCCAACGTTTTTCAGCGGCGATTCGCGCGCGCGGCGATCGACGCCGGAGCAAGCCTGGTGGTGGGCCATCATCCGCATGTAGTGCAGCCGGTCGAACAATATAACAACGGCGTCATCTTCTATTCGCTCGGCAATCTGGTGTTCGACCAATTCCAATCCGAGAAGACGCAACGCGGCTGGATTGCCGATGTGCGATTCTTGGGCCCGCGAATTGCGAGTTGGGGAATTATCCCGATCGACATTGTCAATACGGTGGCGAGAGCCCACGGCGTGACGGTCCAACAGGCGAAATCGTGAACTGCCTGGTTCTATCGGCGGGCGGGATGTATGGCGCGTATCAGGCGGGCGCATGGAAAGCGCTGGCGGATGTTTTTCAGCCGGACTTGATTGTGGGCGCGTCCATTGGCGCGGTGAATGGCTGGGCCATTGCCGGTGGATGCGATCCGGATGAGCTGATCGAGCGTTGGCTGAGCCTGGAAGATGCCGCGCGATACCGCTGGAAATTTCCGCAGACGATTTTCGGCGGCTTCCTGGACTCGGCCAGCCTGCAGGGTGTCGTGCGCGACATCCATGCGTCCTTTCAGCCCAAGGTGGACTTCGCGATGGTGGTGACGGACCTGCTGAGATTGCGGCCCCGGATATTTCATGCCGGCCAGATCGGCTGGGAGCACCTGGTGGCGACCACCGCGATTGTCGGCCTGTTCGATCAGGTACGGATCGAGGGACGCTTGTACTCCGACGGCGGGCTGCTGGCAGCGGTTCCGCTGTGGGCCGCCGCTGAGCTGGGCGCGACGAGCGCGGTGGTGATTGACGTTCTGCCGCAGGCGCCGGGCGTGATCGCACGAACATTTGTGGGCGCCATGCGGTTGCTATCGCCATTTCGAGCCGCGGTGGCGCCGGGATTGGAAGTGGTCCGTGTCGGGCCGCGGGCGCTGCTCGGCGCGCCGCTCGAATCCATTTATTGGAGCCGTCAGAATGCCGAGGCGTGGATTCAGGCCGGCCAGCGGGATGGCGAACAATTGAAACATAGCATCGCGAATTGTTTTGAGCGAAAATAGATCCTGACATGCCGGCTTATCAAATTCATCGCTTAAGGGAGGCGGCACGGCAGCAGTTTCGCTGGGCGCCGCACACTTCGGGAGTGACGATTGTGAAACCCAAGGATTATGAGAAGGACGCTGTGATTGAGGCGGCCAGCGCGTATGCGGCTTGGGTGGCGTTGCGCGAGTCCGAGAAAGCGCTCCAGGTTGGGGATCTTCTGGAACTCGAAAGTGGCGAGATTCGCATCTTCAAGTACATCGGCTTTGAGGAAGCTCGCTGGTACGTACCAGAACCGGCTTTGCCCACGGACGCGGCCGCGGTCGCGGTAACATAGGGGCACAGGGCTATGTACAAAGATCCCATGCCATGGGATCGGATCAATTCCTTCGCACTCGTCAGTTATCTTCCCGAGCCTCTGGCGGGTTTTCTGGATCGTTTGCGGCAGGAACTGGTACCGAACTGTTTTCTTCACGCTCACGTGACAGTGCTGCCGCCGCGGCCGGTCGCGGCTCCGGACGAAGCGTGGAGCGTTGTCAAGAATCTAGCGGCACGCTTCACGCCATTTGAAGTCCGTATGACGGATGTCGAGGTTTTTCCCGTTTCGGACGTCATCTACGTGAGTGTAGGGAAGGGCGGTGAGCAGCTCCGCCTGATGCACGACGTGCTGGCTGTCGATGGTCTCGAATTCGCCGAGCAGTTTGCCTATCATCCTCACGTGACGCTGGCGCAGGAATTGAAGCCAGACGAGCTGGATGAGCTGGTTGCGGTAGCGCGAGCCCGGTGGGCCGAGTTTGCTTTAGACAAGAGCTTCCGCGTGGAGAAAATCGCGTTCGTGCAAAACACGCGGCGGAACGAGTGGATCGACCTGGCCGAATGCGCGCTAGGCCAATCGGATTCCGAAGTAAGCGGGGAACTGACCGGTCTGCTGGCGGAGTAGTCTTATCCGCGGCCGGCGGCCTTCTCTTCCGGCCGGGCCGGGTGGGCGTCGACCACCATTTTCGCGATCTGCTCGCGATGGAAGGCCGCGTCGCCGAACATTTGCTCCGAAACTTTTGCGCGGCGGTAATAGAGATGCGCGTCGTTTTCCCAAGTGAAACCCATGCCGCCGTGCACCTGGATGGCGCGGTTTCCGGTTTCACGATAGGCGTCGCTCGCATAAGCCTTGGCGACGGAAACCGCGAGCTGGGCTTCGGGGATGGCTTCCTGGAGCGCGTAGGCCGCATAGTAAGCCCCCGAGCGCGAGCTCTCGGTGTAGAGAAGCATGTCGGCGCACTGATGTTGCACGGCCTGGAATTGTCCGATGGGTCGTCCGAACTGCTTGCGCGTTTTGGCATACTCGACGGTGATCTCGAGCAGGCGCTGCATGCCTCCGGTCATTTCCGCGACCAGTCCGGCGGTTGCGATGGCGCGCGCCGGGCCTAGCGCGGCAGCCGCGGCAGCGCCCGTTGCCAGCAAGTCCTCGGGCGCGATTTTCACACCGTCGAGTGCGACTTCGTATACTTTGCGCGTCAGGTCCATGCTCGACATCGGGCTGATGGATAAGCCCTTGGAATTCGATGCGACCATGAACAGCGCCAGTTTTCCCTCCAATCGCGCGATTACAACCAAGAAATCCGCGACTGCAGCATCCGGCACGAACAGCTTCTTACCATCCAGCAGGTAGCCGCCGCCGGCGGCGCGGGCAGTCATTTGAATGCCGTCCGGCGACCAGGAGGGCGGGTCCTCGAGAAATGCGACCGTGACCTTGGCTTCGCCGCGGGCGATGGCGCCCAGATATTTCTGCTTTTGATTTTCGTTTCCGGCGCGCTCGATCAGCGGGCCGGCCATCAACACGGTGCTGAAAAAAGGTCCGGGCATAAGGGCGCGGCCCATCTCTTCCAGGGCTGACGCCATATCGACCATTCCCATTCCGAATCCGCCGTACTGCTCGGGGATGAGCATGCCAGTCCAGCCCTGCTCGGCGATTTTGCGCCAGAGCGCCGGGTCGAAGGCGGTATCGGTTTCCATGAGCCGGCGCACTTCGGCCATGGGGCACTCGGCGGCCAGGAATTTGCGGACGGTATTTTTCAGTGTTTGCTGGGTTTCGGTAAGTTCAAATTGCATGAAGGCATTCCTATGTTAGTAAGTTGTAACGCGAGGTTAGTAACTCTTGGGGAGGCCGAGCACAAAATGTCCGACAATATTGCGCTGGACCTCGGACGTTCCGGCTTCGATGGTGTTACCGCGCGCGCGCAGGAATCCGTAAGCCCACTGGCCTTCGTCGATGGCGTGGGGATCGCCCTTGGTCAAACTCGCATAGGGTCCCAGCAGTTCGGTGGCGATCTGTTGGAAGCGTTGGTTCAACTCGGTCCAGAAGATTTTGAGCACTGAGCCTTCCGGCCCGGGTACGCCTTTTTGATTGATGCGCGAGATGGCTCGCATCTGGTTAAGACGCATGATCTCGATGTCGGTGTAGCATTGGCCCAGCTTCTGGCGGATGACAGGATCTTCGGCAGCCGGCTTGCCGTTGCGGATGGTGGAGTGGGAGAGCTGGACCAGGCGGTCGAACTGCCGCTTGAGCGTGATTTGCACTCCCGCGCCGAGAGTGGCGCGCTCGTGAGCCAGAGTGCCGATGGCCACGTTCCAGCCGTCGCCGACTTTACCGAGCACGTTGGCGGCGGGGACTCGGACGTCATGGAAGAATATTTCGCAGAACTCGCTTTCGCCGGTCATTTGGCGGAGCGGACGAACCTCAACGCCGGGGCTTTTCATGTCCACAAGTATGTAAGTGAGTCCCTGGTGCTTAGTGGAGTTAGGATCCGAGCGCGTCAACAGGGCGCACCAATCGGCGGCCCAGCCGTAACTATTCCAGACTTTCTGGCCATTGATGACGTAGTGATCGCCATCCAGGCGCGCCTCGGTGCGGACGTTGGCGAGGTCGGAGCCGGCGTTGGGTTCCGAGAAACCCTGGCACCAGATCTCGTCGGCGCTGAGAATGTTGGCGAGGAAGCGCTTCTTCTGAGCGTCGGTGCCAAAGGCAATGATGGTGGGACCGATGAGGGAAAGACCGAGCACGTTGGCGAGCGGAGGAGCGGCCGCGCGCGCCATTTCCTCGGTGAAAATTACTTGCTCCATGAGCGGAGCGCCGCGCCCGCCGTATTCTTTGGGCCAGGAGATGCCGGCCCAGCCGGCTTGAAAAACCTTCTTCTGCCAGGCGCGAAGAAACTCGAAGCGCTCGCGCATTTCGTCTTCGGTGCGATGTTTTTCCCAATCGCTGGGGACATTGGCGCGCAGCCAGGCACGCAGCTCATCGCGGAATTTTAGCTCGGCGGTAGTAAGGTTGAGATCCATGACTTACTCAGGATATCAGGTGAACGCTGCGAGCGGCCTTCTCCAGCAGCATTTTCCGGATCGCGGTGAAGATCCGTTCCACGGCTGGGCGGCGATAGGCCCAGCGCTGGTCGGGCTCCGGAGGATTGACGACCATGGTGGCGTTGGCTTCGAAGAGGAGCAGGTCGCCGGAAGGACTCAAGCCGAAATCGATTCCGGCGTAGTCCAAACCCAGAACGGCTTGGATTGTTTCCAACGCGCTCATGGCACGCGGGCCGAGCACGGCGGGCATGTTCTCCAGAAACTCGGCGTCCTCGGCGCGGTGTTCGGCCCGGTCGGCCATCTCGGCGGTGAAATAGTGGATTTTCCAGTCGCTCGAAATGGCGAGGTGCAGCGGATACAGCCGGCCATCGATCAGCATGACGCGGTACTTGCGGACCTTGCCGTCGGCTCCGCGGGAATCGAGATATTGGATGGCGGTTAATTCGGCGCCTGGCAACGCGGCGACGGCTTCCGCCAGTGCGGCGGCGCGATCGACCTTTACAAAATGGCGGCCAGTGTGAAAGCCGGGCGTGCGCAGCAGGAGCGGAAACTTCAAATGGTGCCGCGCCAGGGCGCTTTCGGCTTCGGAGGAGCTGAGCAGATCGCGCGGCAGCGTAACCGTGGCGGGAGCAATGACGCCGGGCAATTGCGAAAGGCGCTGAGCGTTATCGGCGCGTCCGGTGGCGAGCACGGCCGGCGGTGGATTCAGGACCCGAGCGTCGCTCAAAGCCACCAGCGATTGCGCGGCGGCCAGCGCGTTGGCGGACAGATCGGCATCGCCGATGGCGTTGAAGATCAACTGATGACGCGGCAGCGCCCGGTTGCGATCGTAGAATTCGGCCACCACCACGGTGGTCTCGAATACGCGGTCGTCCAAGAAACTGCGCGTCGGGATGTTGCCGCCCTGGGCGGAGATCAAGAGTAGAAGCGATACCGGAGGACCTTCGCCGCGGTACGGCAGCGTGACTAGGGAGCGCTGCTCGAAGCCTTTTTGCCGATGCCAGGCCGCGCCCGGTGCGTCTCCCAGTTCCGCCAGAACGTAGGAGAGGCCCTGGTGCGCTTCGGGATAATCCGGCGCGCCGCGCAGAGCCGTTTCATAATGCTCGCGTGCCTGCGCGAACTCACCGTTCTGATAAAGCGCGTTGGCGAGATTGACCTGGCTCATCGGATCGGCGGGATGGCGGGCGGCGGCTTCCGCGTAAGCGGTGCGGGCGGCGGTTCGATAGCCGGTAGCATGCAAGAGCGTGCCAAGATTGTTGAGAGCGACGCGGTGCGAGGGCGTGCGCGCCAAGACGTCGAGATAAGCGTTGCGTGCGTCCAGTGTGCGGCCCAGTTCGACCAGCAAATCGGCACGCTCGAGCCGGGGTTCCACGGCGTCCGGCTGAGTTGCGATGCGGGCTTCGATATTACGCAGGGCATTTTCGCGGGCTATGCGCGGCGGCCAGTCGGTTGACTCACTGCTCGCCGATGCCGTGCTGCGCGCGGCGCGGTGCTCGAGTGAACGGCCCAGCGCGACAGTTTTCTCCACCAGCACGTCCAAATCCGACCGCTGCGTCCGATGGTTCACGATGGCCGCGCGAATCGCAAGGCTGCCTCCGACCATGGTTGTGGAAGGCGCGGCGATGCCTGACTCCTGGAGCTCGACTGCGATTCGCGCGTTCACGCGGTGCGACGCTTCGGCGCGATAACGGAAACAGACGATGTTGAGTTCTACCGGCGCGGCGAGTTCGAGTTCTCCAGTTTCCAGGACGCGTGTTTCGAGGTAGCGGGCCAACTCGCACGTATGCGCGATGGAAGCTCCCAACGCCTCCGCGCCGTAGACCTTGAAGGTGAACCAGGTTTTGAGAGCGCGAAAGCCGCGCGACAGATCGGGGCCGAAATCGCAGGGCCATGGTGAACCCGCGGCCAGGCCTTGCGCTTCGCGGCGCAAATAGGGTGCTGAGGTGGCGAAGGTTTGGCGATGCAAAACGCCGTCGCGAACCATGACAAAACCGGCGTCGTAAGGCACTTGTCCCCACTTGTGAAAATCGAAGGCTAGTGAGTCGGCGCGCTGGATGCCTTGGAGCCGCGGCGCGATGGCGGGCGAGAGCATTCCCAAAGCTCCGCACGCGCCGTCGATGTGAAACCAGAGGTGCTCGGTACGCGCCAGCTCGGCTAGCGCATCCAGATTGTCGATGGCGCCGGTGTCTACACTGCCCGCCGTGCCGACCAGAAGAAACGGAGCGAAGCCGGCGCGGCGGTCCGCGTCGATGGCGGTGCGCAAAGCGTCCAAGTGGATCCGATAGCGGCCATCCATCGGGATCCGGCGCAGCGCATCGCTTCCGATTCCGGCGATGTCGAGGGCGCGGCCGATGCAGCCGTGCACTGCTTCTGACGCGTATGCGGTCAGCCGCGGGCCCGTTCCGACTCCCGTGCAGCGCGTCTCAAAACCCAATTCGGTATCGCGCGCCACCAGCACGCCGATGAGATTGGCCATGGAAGCACCGGTTACAAAAAGTCCGCTGGCGCCTTCGGGAAAACCAAAAAGCTTCCGCATCCACTCGGCCACCTGGCGCTCGACTTCGATCGGGATGTGGTCGCGTCCTCCCAGATTGGCGTTCAGACCGGCAGCGAGCATTTCCGCCACAACGCCGACCGGCGTGCCGGCGCCGTGTACCCATCCCATGAATCCTGGATGGACGTTGCCCGCGGCGAACGGCAGAATGTAGCGCATGAATTCGTCGTGAACTGTGGCCAGATCGGAAGGTCCTGAAGGAAGCTGGTTGCGGAAACGTTCGCGGACAGATTCGGGAATCGGCTGCCAGACGGGCCGATCGCGGATGTTTTGCAGATAGTCGAGGATGTCGTCCAACATGCGGTGGGCCTGGCCGCGAAATTCGGGCCAAGAAGGCGGATCGAGCGTGGCAGCAGGATCGGGGCCGGCGTGATCGTCGGGAAATGGCGCGCTCATCTACTCAATGGTAGCGGTGCGCCGGTGACGAGATATTTTTCGTTATTGCCCGTTCACCGCGAAGGCGAGCAGGACGTTGCCCGGCGATCCGCCGAAAGCGCCGTAGCCGGAGTTGGTGAAGACCATGCCGTTGGCGATGGTGGGGCCCGCGCCGTTGATGGATCCGCCCTTGGCTTGTACTTTGTTCACGGTGTCGAACGGCTTGGAGGTGTCGAAATCCCAGATGATCTCGCCGGTTTTGGTGGAATAAGCGCGGAAGTGTCCGTTCATTGCGCCGGAGAACACGGCGCCGGGAATTACGGAGATCGCAGCCGACTGCGCGCCTTGGCAGGATTGGCCCTGAGCGCAGGTGACGGCGGGTGCGGGCGTGCTCCAGACCTTTTCACCGGTTGCAAGCTTGAGCGCCCAAATACCGGGTTGCGGGTCCTTGCGGACGGCGACGTCGGAGACGGCGGCGTAGGTGTTCTGATTGTCGGCCGCATGTCCCCACTCGATACCGCCCAGCGCGCTGCCAGCGCCGATCTTGGTTTGCCAAACGACTTTGCCTTTTTGATCTGGGTCGAGGCCCCAGACGATGCCTGACTTTTGAGCGGCGATAATAATCTGCTTCCCGCCGCCGATGTTCTTCAGGATGGGCGCGCTGCCGAAATCGAAATCGGGGCCAGGATCTTCAGGGCAATTCGGCGCGGCGGGACAGCCGACGATGAAATTATCTTTGGGCGTCACCTGACTCACCCACACCAAAGAGCCGGTATCCAGATCGAACGCCACGATCGCGTCGCTGGTGTGGATATCGATGTCGGTATAGGAATCGCCGGTGGCGGCGTAGACCAGCTTGCGCTTGACGTCGATAGTGGGCGCCGACCAGATGGCGGCTCCGGCGGGTCCATAGAGCTGCGTTCCCACTTTGCTTTTCTTGGTGGCTTTGGGAGGATCGAGCACGCTGTACGTTTTCCAGATCTGGCGGCCGGTTTCGGCGTCCAGCGAAACCAAGCTGCCGCGGAAAGTGCAGCACTCATATTGCGGCGCTCGAGCCGAGCCTTCTTCGAGCGAAGCCACCGGGACCAGCAGCCGGCCTTCGTAGAACACCGGCGCGCCGGTAATGCGGGATGCGGGATGATCCTCCAGCCGGGTTTTCCAGATGGCTTTTCCGGTTTCGGCATCCACCGCATGCGTGAACGAGCGTAAGTCGCCGAAGTAAGCGATGTAGCGGCCGCTGGTTTTCGACCGTTCGATGATGATTGCGGTGCGGACGCCGGCGCCGGCTTTGTAAGTCCAGTAAGTGCATCCGGTGGCGGCATCCAATGAATATACGGTTCCGCTGGCGCTGCCGACGAAGACGCGGCCGCCCGCGACGGTGGGCTGCGCGGTGGCGCGATTGTCGCCCGGGAATCCGAAGGCCCACTTCAGTTTCAGTTTGGGGACATCGTCGGAACTGAGTCCGGGTTTGGGCTGGAAGCGCGAGTTGTCCAGCTCGACGCCCCATCCATTCCAATCGCCGCTTGCGGGAGCAAACTTTGTCGCGGGAGCCGAGCACATTCCGGCGGTGGTTTCGTTGACTGCGGAAAATTCCTTGCCCGTCAGGAAGCGCGCAATGGCGCGGCCTTCGTCCTCGCTCAAGCCCGCGGCTTGAATGTCCATCGCTCCGCCGAACATGGCGCTGAAAATAGACTCCGGCGTCCGGGCAGCCAGTTCGTCGCGCTTGGGAATGCGGCCCTGGACGTTGGCGGCATCGTGGCACATGGCGCAATGAGCCTTGTAGAGCGCCGCGCCGTCCGGATCGGCGGCCCAGAGTGAACCTAACGCGCACAGAGCGAGGAAAGCAGATCTGACAAACATGGGAGGAACCTCCAGCAAATGTAGCATGAACCAGCGGGCGTCCGGCCAGGCGCTGCAAGGCGGATTCCCGGTTCCGGCCTTTGACGCATTTCGCCAAGTAATGGCTACGCGTACGCGGCCATGCTCAATGATGGGAAGCGATCCAGAGACCGAGCACGTAGAGTTCAAAAAGTAAGAAGACAGTTCCGAAGATCGCCTTATTATATCGAGCCAACCAGAGCGGTAAGTAGATGTCGAAGTTCTCTGTGCGCTCGTCGGTGTAGCGGCGTGCGGCGCTCGTCAACGGACAACGGCCGCGATTGAGAGAGAGAATGGCGCACTCGATCAGCACGGCCCCGCTCAGCGCGGCAGCCCATCCAAATTCTCCCTTTGTTCCGGTCACGGGTATGGCGAGAATGCATACTACAAAGAAAAGCCAAGCGATCGTGTGAAGCAGCTTGATGGTCACCAGCGCATGCAATGGATCAGGTTCGGCTGGCACGGAAGCACAGAATAGAGACCTCATCGTATCAAACGGCGAACGCGGCACTTTGATGTCGCCCTTCCCGCTGCATGGGCCATCCGGAAACAGCCTCCGCCTTCCCGCCCGGCTGGGAACTTGCTATGATTAGCCCATTATGCGCCGAACCCTGTTGCTGCTTTTGACCGCTGCCGGCCTCGCCGCCGGGCAGCAAATCGTTCAGTTTAAGGACCATGTCATCGAGGCCAATGAGAAGGGCGGATATGCCGTTCTCGTGCTGGATGTCAATAAAGACGGCAAGCCGGACGTGGTTCCGATTAGCCAGATGATCCCGGATTTCAGTTGGTACGAGAACCCCGGGTGGCAGAAGCACGTGATGGTTCCCGATATGCCGGGCCAAGTGAACCTCGCGCCTTATGACATCGACGGCGACGGCATCCCGGAATTCGCGGTGGAGAGCGGGTTCGCGATGCAGCAGGCCAAGAGCGCGGGCCTGGTATGGCTGGTGGCGCATCAAGGCGATCCGCGCGAGCCATGGAAGGCGACCAAGGTGGACTCGTATCCAACGTCGCATCACATCGCCTGGGCGGACCTGTTTGGCGACGGCCACAAGGTGCTGATCAATGCGCCGCTGGTTGGTCCGACGAATCAGGGGCCGAAATACGAGGGCAAGACGCCTTTGTTCTTCTACCGGGTCCCGGCGGACTGGTCGGGTCCCTGGAAGCGCGAGACGATTACGGAAGACCTGAGCGGCATCACGCATCGCATTCGGCCGGTCAACTGGACTGGGAAGGGCAAGCGCGAAGAGTTGCTGGTGGCAAATTTCGAGGGCGTGCTGATGTACTCAGCGAGTGGCAAGCCCGACAATCCGAAGTTCGAACGCAAGCTGATCGTCAAGGGTCACGATACCGAAGAAGCGCCGCGCTTGGGCACCAGCGACGTGAAGATCGCGCATCTGGGCAAGAAGCGCATCTTGGCGACGGTCGAGCCGTGGCACGGCAACGAAGTGGTGGTGTACACGGAGGACGGCAAGGGCGGCTGGACACGCCACGTTATTTATGACCAGCTCACCGAAGGGCACGAAGTCTGTGTCGGCGATTTCAACGGCGATGGACGCGACGAGATCGTGGCCGGCGACCGCGCGCGCGGCAAGGTGGCGAGCTCACACATCTTCTACTCCGCCGATGACAGCGGCACGCAGTGGCATCACGAGGAGCTGGATCACATGGCCATGTCGGCGTCAGGCTGCCAGGTGGCTGATATGAATGGCGACGGGCGTCCGGACATCATCATGATTGGCGGCGCGACGCACAACATCAAGTGGTACGAGAACGCCGGCCCGGTCAACACTACGGCGAAGAAGTAACTGAATCAAACAGAATACAGGTGCAGGTGACCGCGCCCTCGGCTTTGGCCAATTCGGAAACGTCCACGGTGCGCACGTGAAGGCCGGAGTTTTCCAGCAATGCGCGCGTTTTCGGGAACGCCTCGGGCAGGATCAGTGTGCCGCCGACTTGTAGGACGTTGGCGCCGCGTGGTTCGTCTTCGGGGACGTCGATGATGCGAAATCCCGCAAGGAAGCTCGCGTCGATCCAGGCGCGGTTGGCAAGAATTGTCTCGTCGCCCAGATAGCAGCAGGCGCTTTTCAAATGCAGGCAGCCGTGCACCGGCACCGCGATCACCTGATAGCCGAATGGCGCGATGAATTCGCGGAGTTGCGCAATCCCTTCTTCATTGGTGCGGCGCGAAAGACCGGCGTACAACGTTTTGCCGATGAGCATCACATCGCCGCCTTCCAGTGTCCCCGGGTCCCGGATCCACTGCAGCGGGCGGTATTGGGCGAGCGCTTTTGCGATGCTTTCGCCTTCTCCGCGGCGGCTTTCGGCGCCCATGCGCGTCATGACGGCGATCTCGTCTAAAACCACGGCAGGATCTTCGACGAAAACGCCGTCGGGAAAGCGCGGGTCGGCTGGAAGCGCCAGGACGCGCGCGCCTAACTCTTCCAGGCAGCGCTCGTACGAGTGGTGCTGCTCGATGGCTTTTGCGATATCGATCGGCTCGCGATCCAGCTCCTGCAGTTCGCAATCGCCGAGAGTGGGGCTTACGCCGCGAGTCAGCGCGATCAGCATTTCACTTCTTAATGTGCTTTTCCAGCATCTGGCGGCGCACCACGGCGCCGTACACGTTTCCGTCCGCGTCCACGCCCACGCCTTCCGCGCCGCTGTGGTCGTCAGTGGTGGACTCCAGGTCTTCGATGAAGCCTGTCACTTCGCCGGTCCTGGCGCTGCCAATTCGAATGCCTTTCTTTACGCCCGGTTCATCCGGCCCCCAGGATTCCGAGTCGGCGACGTAGATGGTGTCGTCCCGGGTGATGTAGATGCCGCTGGGCCGTCCGAATTGTCTCCACTCGGCGAGGAATTTTCCGTCCTGATCGAAAATCTGGATGCGGTTGTTGACGCGGTCGCCCACGAACAGGCGTCCCTGCGAATCCACCGCGATGGTGTGCGGCTCGTGGAACTCGCCCGGGCCGGTTCCTTTGTGGCCCCAGGTCTTGATGAATTTACCGTCTTTGGAGAATTTGACGATGCGGTTGTTGCCGGTTTCGCGATGGCCGTCAGCGACGAAAATGTCGCCGTTGGGAGCAACCACGACGTCGGTGGGCTGGTTGAAAACGTCCGGACCTTCGCCCGCGACGCCGGCCTTGCCCAGGGTCATGAGAAGCTTTCCGTCGGGACTGAATTTGAAAACCTGGTGGCCCTTGCCGTCTTTGCCGTTCGCGTCGGTGACCCAGAGGTTGCCTTGCGAGTCGAGACAAGAGCCGTGTGGAAACACGAACATTCCCTCGCCCCAGCTCTTAATTAGCTTTCCGGACTTGTCGAATTTCAAGATGGGCGGCTCGTTGCGGCCGGCGCAGGAATTTCCGAAGCAGCGATGAATCGCGTACACGCTGCCGTCCGGGGCCGGCTCGACTCCGGTGACAGCGGCCCATTTCAGGCCCTGCGGAAGCTGGGCCCAATCGCGAATGGTCCGATACGGCTCCGGGAGGTTGTTCGGAGGCGGCTGGTCACTTTGCGCGAGTGCCAACGCGCCCGGCAACGCGATCGCCATCCATACGAGCGTCTTCATTCCGGAAGCGCGAAGGCCAGATATTCGCCGGAATAATTGGCCCCGCTGATGGCGACAACAAGGTATTGCTTGCCATTCACGCTGTAGGTCATGGGCGATCCGGTTTGCGGAGCAGGCATCCACACTGCGCCCAGTTGTTTGCCGGTGGCTTTGTCGTAGGCCCGCAGCATGGCGCCACGCGGATGCGACGGCGACGTGGTCAGCATTGTGTCGCCCTGGATCACGAGCGTTTTCGTCACCAGCGTTCCGGTGTCGTAGCCGGGCTGTCCGGTGTTGGGAATGTTAAGGCCCTTGAGCGCCGGGTTGTTGCGGATGAAGTCGGGCGTTTCGCCGTTGGCCACTTGCCAGACGATTTCGCCCTTGTCCATGTTGATGGCTGAAATGTGTCCGTAGGGCGGCTTGAGGAGCGGCAGTCCTTGTACCGTGAAGCCGCCGCCAACTGGAGCGCCGCGTCCGGCTGCCGGAGGCGCCTGGGGGCGAGGAGGCGGGGCAACGTCGGCGCCCGAACCTTCGCTCGGCGCGCGTCCACGCGTGCGCGCGGCATTCATGCCGGCACGTCCCATGATGTAATCCATGTCCGAAAACTCTTTGTCGGGCGTAGCAACCAAACCGAGCGGAGTGATAGTGTCCTGCGCGTAGGCATACGCGATGTGCGTTTCGGGATCGTATGCCGCGCCCGGCCAGTTGGTGCCGCCGGCGGGGGAGGGAAGCACCAGCGTCGCCAGCGGTCCGCCCGGCTTGCTCAACGCCGGCGGTGTGTACATGGGGCCGAGCCGGTATTGGGAAGCGATCTTCAAAGCTTCGGCGTGCATCTCAGGCGTGAAGTCGATCAGCTCATCGATGGAGACGCCCTGGCGCGCGTATGCGGGAGGCTTCGTTGGGAACGGCTGAGTGGGCGAATACCATTCGCCGGGAACGTCGCCTTGTGGAACTGGCCGCTCCTCAATCGGCCACACCGGCTGACCGGTGACGCGATCAAACACGAACAGCCAACATTGTTTGGTCGGCTGGATCACGGCTTTGACGGTCTTGCCGCCCACGTTGAGGTCGGCAAGCATCGGCGCCGACGAGATGTCGTAATCCCAGATGGGATGATGCGACAACTGGAAATGCCATTTCCGCTTGCCCGTTTTCAGATCGACGCACACCAGCGTTTCGGCGAACAGATTGTTACCAGGCCGCTGGCCGCCGTAGTAATCCGAGGTTGGCGTTTCCACCGGCAGGTAGGCCAGGCCGAGTTGCTCGTCGACGGCGATTTGCGTCCACACGCCGTTATTCCCGTTGGTGGCCCAGGATTCGCGCAGCCAGGTGTCGTTGCCAAATTCACCGGGGCGGGGAATAGTATTGAACTGCCAAAGCTTCTTGCCGGTTCGGACGTCGAAAGCGAGCACCAGGCCCTTGGTGTTGTTGTGCGTCTTGGGCGCGTTGCCTTCGCGGAAGGAAGATCCAACCAGAACGATTCCGCTCTTGGTGACAGCGGGCGTGGAGTGGAGGCCGATTTCGCCGTTCACCAGATCGATCGGCTGGCCGGTGCCGTACACCGCGAACGTTTTCATATCGACCATTCCGCCGGCGCCGAAGGTCTTGATGAGCGCGCCGGTCTTGGCATCGAGCGCAACCAGTCGATAGCCGGGCGTGACATAGAGGATGCGGTCGTCGCCTTTGCCATCGGACCAATACGATAATCCGCGGCCGCTGAGTTGACGTGCGGCCGCGGCGCCGCGCGCGCCTTCATGTTCCCCATGCACCCAGAGCAGCTCGCCGGTGGCGGCGTCCAGCGCTACTACCGAGCGGCGCGTGCCTGCGGTGGCGTACAGCACGCCTTTGACCATGATCGGCGTACCTTCCAGCTTGTATTCCGGCCGCGTGCCCAGGCTGTCGGTCTTGAAGCGCCAAGCGACTTCGAGTTTGCTGAAATTGGACGCGTTGATCTGATCGAGCGGGGAGTAGCGGTAGTTGCTGAGGTCCCCGGCATAGGCCGGCCACTCGCCGCTCTTGGTGCCCAACTGATAAGTCTGGGCCGGCAAGCCGGCGATCAGAAAACCGAATGAGACTCCCGCGAAGACCAATCGTTCCAGCGTTCGCGACATGGGACCGCTCCTTCCGGCCCGCCGTAGGGCCTGCTTCAGTTGAGTGTGGTCGGCCCGGCTGGGATTTGTCAAGCCGGGCGGAGACGGTAACTTTACGTAGCCTTGTTATCGCCCGCGGATGGTGGTACT
The DNA here is from genome assembly GCA_963768095.1 of Terriglobia bacterium. GTDB lineage: Bacteria > Acidobacteriota > Terriglobia > Bryobacterales > Bryobacteraceae > Palsa-89. The sequence goes on from CAVYGT010000006.1 coordinate 22,284, forward strand.
TTCAAGGAACCTTGAACGAAGCCGACGAGTGCCCGTTCTGCCTAGGGCCGATGGAAACCGAAGACCGCGATGGTCACGAGTGGCGAGTCTGCCCCAACGGCTGTGCAACGGAGTACGAGGCTCCGCCGCGAGTTGAGCCCATGGCTGAAGTGGAGCCCGAAGTGGCAGCCCCATCAGTTCGCACGAGAGGCGCCGGATCCTGAAAGGCTGAGGCGCAGTTCGGAACGCCAGCACATCCATCGCGCGGTTCTCCAGTCCGGCAAGCAAATCACGGAGCGCGCGGAAAAACCGATAAATTGCTTACTTACGAGCGCGCCGAATCAGCGCGTTGAAAATCGAACGTAACCTTAGGGAGGTCTCATGCACGTGCGAATTGCGGCCCTGATTCTCATGCCAGGCTTGCTGTTAGGGCAAAGCTCGGCAAGTCCACAGAATTCGCCCGACATGGCGAAGCAGATTGCCGAGATGAACGCCACGATTCAGAAACTCCAGCGGCGAGTGGATCAACTGGAAGCGCGACTGGGAGTAGCAGCGGAGGCGGCGCCGGAAGCAGCTCAGGCCGCGCAACCGGCGCCAGCAGCGCCAGCCGGGCAATCCGCATTGCCTCCCTCCGGCCAGACAGTTTCCTCACAGCCGGCGGCCGGCGATTTTCTGCGCGGCGTATCAGTTAATTTTCTTGTGGATGGCTACTATGGCTACAACTTCAACGACCCGATCGGCCGCGTCAATCGTCTTCGGGCCTACGACGTTTTGAGTAACGCTTTCAGTCTCAATCAAGCTGCGATTGTGGTTGAAGACGCCCCGGATCTGGCGAGTGGGAAGCGCTGGGGCCTTCGGCTGGATTTGCAGTTCGGTCAAGCGACGGAAACGCTGCAGGGAAACGCGGCCAACGAACTGCGGCCCGATGTGTATCGCAATATTTTTCAGGCCTACGGGACCTACATTGCGCCGATTGGCAGCGGCCTGACGATAGATTTCGGAAAGTGGTCCAGCGCATTGGGAATCGAGAACAACTATACGAAGGACCAGATGAACTACTCGCGCTCCTTTTGGTACAACTTCCTGCCCTTCTATCATGAGGGCGTGCGCATGGGCTACCAGCTCACCAAATCCCTGGGGGTCAACTACTGGGTGACGAATGGAGCACAGCAAACGGAGCCGTTCAAGGGCTTCAAGGATCAATTCGTCGGGCTAAGTATTCAGCCCAATCAGAATGTGTCATGGTTCTTGAATTACTATTTCGGCCAGGAACATCCCGACCTGCAGCTATTGCCGAATTCGACCAATCCCAACCTACCAACCTTGCAGGGCGAGCCATTCCTTCCAATTTCGCCATCGCCCAACGGAAAACTGCACATCCTGGACAGTTATGCGACCTGGCAGGCGAGCCCCAAACTCACCTTTGCGCTGGAGGCGGATTATGTCATCCAGAGGTTGTTCACTTACTCGGCGCCCGACCGCACTTGGGGCGGCTCGGGTTATGCGCGGTATCAGATCTCGCCGCGGGTCGCGGTGGCGGCCAGAGCTGAATATCTTGCGGATCAAGGCGGACTCTTTAGCGGCGCGACCCAGGCTCTGAAAGAAACCACGGTCACGCTGGAGCAAAAGATGCTGGAGGGCTTTCTGCTGCGCGAAGAGTGGCGGCGTGATTTTTCCAACCAGCCGTATTTCTACACCAGCGTGCTCGGTCAGTTGAAGCGCGAACAGAACACGGCCACGCTGGGCGTAATCTGGTGGTTCGGCCCGAAGAAGTCGCCCTGGTAAAATGCCCCCGGCTGCGCGCGTGCTTCTGCCCGATACAATGGGGCGATGCGATGGCTGCCGGCTGTTCTAGTCATCTGGGCCGCGCCGCTTCTGGCGCGCGTAAACTTTGTGCGCGATGTGAAGCCGATCCTTGAGAACAACTGCGTTCGGTGCCATGGCGAGGACGGTGCGATGCGAGGCATCCGCTTGGACAAAAAAGAACGCGCTCTGATGACGGTAGTTCCCAAGAAGCCCGACGACAGCCTGCTTTATAACATGGCGAAGATCGGCGCCATGCCGCCTGGTCCGCAAAAACTCACGCCCGCGCAACTGGCGACGCTGAGAAAGTGGATTGCAGAAGGTGCACACTGGCCGAAGGGGATCGAGCTGGTAGGTAAGAATCCGTTCCTGGGCTCCAGCCATGCCCAGGAGTCTGACAGGCTCCCACCGGGTCTGTGATTCAATTCAACTGGATCATCATTGCGGCGGTAACGATGATTTGTCGCTCGCTACTTGTTCTTCGGGCGGAGACTTAAGATCCGACGCTCTCTCGATACGGTGCTTGAGAGGCAGCAGCGCCCGCAGCGTGAACAGATTCAGCAGGGCCAGGATAATAGCGATGGAATAATGCTGCATGGCAACCGAGGCGCCGATCACGCCGGCGTTCCACACGCTCGCAGCGGTGGCTGTTCCTCTCACCGTGGTTCCTTCCTTCAAGATCGCGCCGCCTCCCACGAATCCGATACCGGTGATCAAGCCTTGCAGGACGCGCGATTGATCCGCGCTACTGGGCTGAGCGCCTAGAATCATCAAATAGCCGCAGCTGGCGATGCCGACCAGAGGAAAGGTACGCAGACCCGCACTGTGCGCCTCTCGTTCGCGCTCCCAACCGATCAAGGCAGTCAGAAAATAAGTGATGGCGAGTTGTGCCAGATCCTTCCAGATCAGCGGTGCATTGTTGAGAAAGTCAAACATGTATGGCTCCTCAGTGCAAGGTCAATTCACTATTCATACCAATCTGAATGAGGCGACCAAGCACCGCACTGGAGACATTGAGTGGAGGTCCACTGATGCAGGCAGGCAGGACACACGCCGCCGGTATCGAAAGTGTGCCAAGCGTGACCGCAGGTGCAGGACCACAGCTCATGCGGACCCGGCGGCCAATTGCACGGCGGGCAGCGAATGCGCGGGCCCGAGCCGCCGCTTTGTTCCTCGTGGCCGGATTCGGCGCCCAGCTCAGGCTCGACAACAATGCTCGCTCGCAGGGAGCGAACCGGGAACATGTGCATGCGTAACTATTATGACCGGGTGCGGCCGGCGCAAGTGAACGCCGCTACTGGACGTTCAGGGTCACGCCGGGTTGGCTCGAAGCAGCGCCAACCAGCAAGATTACCGGGGCCGCGCCGGAGCTAATGCCATCCGGCAGACGAACGTTGACTTGCATCACCCCCGCCACCAGGCCGGGCGCTGCACCAGCATACAATACCTGCGCCGGTTGGCCGCCGATATTAACCGAAACGGGCAGCAGGGGCGCAGGCAACACGTTGGTGGCGAGCAAGCCGTCAATACCGGCGGGATTGGTTTGGCCGGCGCCGGTCGCATAGAGCGTCACGATCGACCCTCGTGCGGCCGGATTCGCGCTACTGTTCACGGACCCATCCTGATTCAGGATGGCTCCCTGGCCGGTCGAGTCCAGCGTGAACAGGCCAGGGGCGCTGGCGGTTACGCTCAGGGTTAGCGCGGCGGACGCCTGGCCTCCCTTTGTGACCACCAGCTGCGTGCTGTTGCGGCCCGCGACGGCGTATGGAACCACCGCGCTCACTTGTCCTGCGCCGGCGTAGAGCAGCGGCGCTGGGATGCCATCGAAAAGCACTTGCGTCTGCGCCAATTGGGTCTCGACGAATCCGGAAGCGTTGAGCTGAAGTCCAGCCGCCGGTTCAGGTCCCAGATTGGAGCCGAAAATCGTTATCAGTTCCCCCGGCGCGAGGGGTCCTGGCTGCAGCGCGGCCGCACTTACAGTCGAGGTCACCAGCGGTGAATCCAGCGTGCCCGTGCGATTCAGGAGCACCGTAACACTGTTCGATTGGCTATTGGCGACCATCAGATCCGGTTTGCCGTCCGCGTTCAGGTCGGCCATCGCGATCCAGGCCGGTGCGTTTCCGACGGTGAAATCCAGAGGAGCGAGAAACGTGCCGTTCCCGATGCCAAGGAATATCGATACGGTGTTGGAGCCCGTGTTGGCGACGGCGAGGTCGGCTTGGCCATCCAAGTTGAAGTCGCCAGTTACCAGGAAGGAAGGCCGGCTGCCCGCGCTGAAGGTTCTTGGCGCCAGGAAGATTCCGCCGCCTGCGCCGAGCAGCAGCGAAACGGAACCGGACGAAGAGCCAGGGGCGTTGGCGATTGCCAGATCGATGATGCCATCGCCGTTAAAGTCGCCCAGCGCCAGATAGGCCGGCGCTGGTCCGGCCGCGAATTTCCGGGCGTTCACGAATGTTCCATTGCCGTTTCCGAGCAAGATGGAAACATCGTCGGAGCCGGAATTCGCCACCACGAGATCCAGCTTCCCATCGCCATTGAAGTCCGCGGCGGCGATGGCGGCTGGACCATCCCCCGCGCCCACCGTGAAGAATGGAATGAAAGTTCCGTTGCCGTTTCCGAGGAAAATGGCGACGTTATTCGAGCTGCTCTGTACCACCGCCAGATCCAGCTTTCCGTCCCCGTTGAAGTCCGCCACGGTAAGCGCCACCGGGCCGCTGGCCGTCAGGTTGGTGAAGAACCGGAATGTTCCGTTACCATTTCCCAGCAGCACCGTTACGTTGTTGGAAGCAGCATTGGCCACGGCCAGATCCAGATTTCCATCTCGATTGAAATCGCCCACCGCGATGGCACGCGGGCTGGTGCCGGTGGCTTGCGTTGCCAGTGGCGCGAAGAAGCCGTTCCCCAAGTTGCGCAGCACGCTCAGCGATGCGGATCCCGCGTTGGCCACCACCAGGCCGGGCGGGACACCCACGCCGAGGTCGGCAAGAGCCAACGCATTCGGGTTTGTGCCCGTCGCGATTTGGTCCTGAGGAATGAACACAACCGTCTGGGCATCGAGAGCAATTCCCGAAAAAAACGCCAAACCGGCGCAAATTGCAAGCGGCGTGAGCGAACGCGATTTTTTGGCCATGCTGCTGAAGAAGGCTCTTCCTCGATCCATGCTAACTCGATGACGTGAAAACTCAGCCTGTTTATGCGCGGCTAAAAGCGTAAATCAGTTCTATGACTGCTATGCGGATCTAGGCCTTCATAGAGTGCGGGCCCGATTAACTTGACGCGGCTTTTGCAACTTTCTTACAATTTTCTACGGGTCTGCAACGGAGACTGGCGTTGACTAGCACTGGGCATGTGTCCCTGGCGTTGCTGTTGTTCACGGGTTTGGCCGGCGCGCAGACGGCCCCCAACTGGACGCAGCTGTCTCCCAAAAACAGCCCACCCGGCCGGCAGAATTTCGGAATGGTGTACGACTCCGCTCACAGCCAAGCGGTCCTGTTCGGTGGAGCGGATGCTTCCTTCAACTCCCTCGGCGATACCTGGGTATTTGACGGGACCAATTGGAGCCAGGTATCTCAATTCGGCGGGCCGCCCGCTCGATATTTATACGGCATGGCCTACGACGCGCAACACAGCCAGACGGTAGTGTTCGGCGGTATTGGTCCCGGCGACACGGACCTCAACGATACCTGGCTGTGGGATGGCTCGAACTGGAGCCAGAGAACGCCCGCCACTAATCCCTCCACTCGCGATTCGCACGCCATGGCCTACGATTCCTTGCACAATCTGGTGGTCTTGTTCGGCGGCTATAGTCCGGACTCGGGCGATCTCAACGACACCTGGCTATGGAACGGCTCCGGATGGACCCAGAGCGGTTCCGCGACCGCCCCGCAGCCCCGCGATTCGCACGCCCTAGCCTATGATGCAGTTCATCATCAGGTTGTTCTGTTCGGCGGCGTGAACTCAAGCCACATCCTGCTGAACGACACCTGGGTGTGGGACGGCGCCAGTTGGACTCAGAAAATGCCCACGAACGTACCGCCGGCGAGAGTTTATCAGTCCATGGCCTTTGACGCCGCGCACGGCCAAGTGGTCATGTTTGGAGGGCAGGGAAACAGCGGCGATCTGAATGACACCTGGATATGGGACGGCAATAATTGGACCCAGGAATCTCCCGCCGCCAGCCCCTCGACGCGCGATTCGCAGGCCATGGCGTACGATTCCACCCATAGTCAGGTTGTCATGTTCGGGGGATCGCGCTTGCACTCGGCGCTGGCAGACACGTGGGCCTGGATAGGATCGAACGCTCCCAGCCCACCTAGCATCACTTCGGTGGTCAGCGCGTCGGGATACGGGGGATTCTCCGCGGTCGCGCCGGGGTCTTGGGTCGAGATTTACGGATCCAACCTTGCGACCGCCACGCGCGAATGGGCCGGGTCGGATTTCAACGGGAGCAACGCACCCACAGCACTCGACGGCGTGCAGGTGACCATCGGGGGTCAGAAAGCTTTCGTCGAGTACATATCGTCCAACCCCGGCCAGATTAACGCGCAGTTGCCGTCCAATATCCCGATGGGCGGGGTGCTCCCGCTCACCGTCACCAACGGCACGCAGACCAGCGCCGCGTACAACATCATGGTGAACAGCACCGAGCCGGGATTGCTGGCGCCCGCAGTGTTCAAGATCGGTGGGAATCAGTATGTAGTGGCACTGCTGCCTGACGGCGCCACCTACATTCTTCCAACCGGCGCCATCGCGGGCGTGACATCGAGGCCGGCTCATCCGGGCGAGACCATCACGATGTACGGGATTGGCTTCGGCGCAGTGATGCCGAACATTCCCGCCGGGCAGATAGCGGCCGGGTCCACTCAGCTAGCCGCATCGCTGCAGATTCTGTTCGGCCAGACATCCGCGCAGATAACCTACTTCGGCTTGTCGCCGGGATTCGTGGGGCTGTACCAGTTCGACGTGGTGGTGCCTGCTGTATCAGACAACGATCTGGTGCCGCTGACGTTCAACCTGGGCGGCGCGGCCGGCACGCAGACGCTGTACATCGCGGTGCATCAGTAATCAGCGCGGATCAGAGACCGAGTTCTCGTTATCCCCGATTCCCAATTCCGTCAGGATCTTCGGGTTGGGCTCTTGGACCGCGACCACGTTGTGGCAGGCACCGCAATCCTGAGTGATGCTCTTGCCTCCTGCCGCGGCATGGTTCCCGTCATGACAGCGGAAGCATCCCGGCGAATCCATATGCCCGATGTTGTCCGGATAAGTTCCCCAGCTGATGCGCATATCGGGAAAAACGTTGTTATTGTATACGGCTAGTACGGCTTCAGCCGCCTTGCGGATCTGGTCCCGGTTCTGGAGGTACAGGCCGGCATAATTGGTGCGGTAGAACGACTCGATTGCCGCCGGAATCTTCTGCGCCGCATCGTCCGTGCTGGAATAAGATCGCTGGACGATTTGAAGTGCCTGCTTCTTAATGAATGGGAGCGAGGACGGAATTCTTCCGGCGGCGATGGCGGCATTCAGGGCTCGGTCGGCCGGTTGAAAGGGATGGGAGGGGCGGTTGTGGCAGTCAATGCAGTCCATCTCGCGCATGTTCGTATCTTCAGGAGTCTTTGTGCCGGGTACCGTGTAAACGGTGGATTTCCCGCCAGCATCGGTGTACTCGACCCAGGGAATGGTCTGCCGGGAAGCATCCGAGGCCGCATAGCGAATACGGATGCCTGGTCCGACATGCGCGCCGTGAATGCCCGCGGTGCGGTCGCCCCCGCCGATCTTCATTAAGAGCACGGTCTTGGTGGGCGTATTGGCGGCATCCTCGGCGTAGTCCGGAATTACCTCCAGGCGATCAAACTCGAAGCGTTGCGGCCAGTGGCACACCTCGCAGGTTTCGCGCGCCGGGCGGAGATTCTGCACCGGAGTTGGAATGGGCCGCGGGTAGGTGTCGAACAACGCTGCGAAGACCTGGCCGGTTCCGGAGAGCTTGCTGCGCACGAACCACGAGGCGCCCGGCCCGATGTGGCATGCCACGCAATCCACTCGAGCATGCGGAGAGTTGCGATGGCCGGTGTACTCGGGATCCATTACGCGATGACACGTCAATCCGCAAAACGTCGTGGTGTCCATGTAGTTCACAGCGCCATAGGCGAACTGGCTGGTAATGATCAAATTCAGAACGGTGGTCGCAAGGATGAAGATAGACAGGCGGCGGAAATCATGATTTTCCCAATTGAGCGGCGGGAAAGTGGCCGGAACCAGTCCTCTCTGGAGGTCGCGCCGGCGGTGCAGCGCGATTCCTACCGGAATCAGGATGAGCCCCAGGACGAATAGAGAGGGCAGCAGCAGAAAAATCAGGATCCCGATGTAGGGATGGGTTATCTGGCCGCGCAAAGTAAAGGGCAGAAGAAAGAGCCAAAATACGGTGGCAGTGGTGACCACCACCACGCCCGTCAGGCTGATCCAATTGTTTGACAGATGGACCAGCGGTGCGATGCGGTCGCGTGCGAATGGCATGTTCCGAGGGCCTACTCCATCTTATCTGACGAATCCAGATAGGCGATCAGATTGGACATCTCCGGCCAGGAGGGTGCACGCCACATCCCGCCGGTACCGGAGCTAAAGTCCCAGCGCGCGCGAGTCCTGCCACGGATCAGTACCTCGGTCCTCATCTTTAGTTCCGGTTGCCCAGACCCATCAGCCTACCGGGGAATAAGAGCAAAGTAACTTGTTGGCAGAGCGATTCGGCCGCATTTTGGAAACACGATGATTGATAACGTTTCGGCCAAGCCAGCAACGCTGAAAGATCAAGCCCGTCGCAGCTCGCATCGGAAGCGCAGCCCGCGGGACCGGCGGCGCTCGGGTAACGTGATGCTGGAGATGGTTTTCACCATCCTTCCGACCTTCGCCCTCATTTTCGCTTTTGTCGATTTCGGCTTGTTCCTGTTCCGCTGGTCGACGCTGCAGAACGCCGTTCGCGAGGGTTGCCGCTATGCCATCACTTTTCAGACTTCAGGCGCCCTGGGTCAGGACGCGTCCATCCAGCAAGTGGTCCAGCAGAACAGTATGGGACTTCTGGCCACCGCCGACACGCAAGGGCAGATCAAGGTCAATTACTACGCTCCCAGCAATCTCACCGCACCCATTCCGGCGGCCAGCGGTGGCAACATACCAGGCAACTTAGTGGAAGTTTCAGTGCAAGGCGTCTCCTGGGCGCAGCTAGCGCCCCTGAGCGGGACTTTTATCGGTAGCAGCCCCGTGCTTCGCAGCACCAATCCGATTCAGCTCAACGTATACTCGTCCGACATTCTGGGCGGCTATCCGGCGGGCCTCACTTCGGTGAGCCGCTAAGTGCGGTTTAGGAGCAGCATCTCAATGGCAACACAACGAAGAAGAAAAACACAAAGCGGACAGGAGATTGTCGAGTTTGCCCTGGTGGCATGCCTTCTGGTTCCGATGTTTCTGGGCACGTTCGTGGTGGGCATGAACCTGATCCGGAGTATTCAAACCAATCAGGTTTGCCGCGACCTCACGGACATGTATATCCATGGCGCGGACTTCTCCACGTATCCCCTGCAGCAGGAAGCGCAGCGTCTGGCGCAAGGGCTGAATCTGCAGGTCGGCGGAGGATTCTCCGGTAACAACAATGCCAACACCGGCAATAGCGGCCGAGGCTTGGTGACGGTCAGCCGCGTGATGTACGTCGGTTCCACCAGTTCGCCAAGCTGCGTCGCGGTGGGTGCAGGCAACTGTACCAACCACGACAGCTTCGTCTACGTGCAGCAGATCCAGTTTGGAAACGGAACACTCGCCAATGCCGCCACCGTGACTCTAGGGACGCCCACCGGAGCAAGTGTAAATAGCAGCGGGAATGTGGCGAACCCCGTCACCGACTCGCATGCCCAACTGAGCGGCGCAGCGCAATCCGCGATGGCCAGCCTCTGGGGGGCCAATGCCGCCACCGGGCAACAGGCGCTGACCGATGGCCAGGTCACTTATGTCGTGGAAACTTACTTCCAATCGCCGGACTTGAACGTGAGCAGCCTGTCGGGTAACGGCGTGTACGCGCGCTATTTCTTTTAGGGAGAAAACTTCATGTCAAATCAGCAGCGTAAAAAAGGACAACGAGGCGTATCCCTGATGCTGGGGATCCTGGCCATGGTATTCATCATTCCCATGATCGGCATGGTTGTGGACGTCGGGATGTTGTATTCCACTAAGTCTCGCCTGCAAGCCTCCGTGGATGGGGCGGCTCTGGCCGCGGCGCGCGCGCTGACCTTGGGCCAGAAAACATCGGACCAGGCCGCGGCCGCCAAGCAGAACGCCGTGAACTGGTTTTATGCCAATTTTCCGCCGGGCAACTGGGCCACCAGCAACACCCAGATGGACACCACCGATGCCCATGTTCTGGTTTTTGACGACCCCAACAACACCAGCCTGCGCAACGTGAACGTGACCGCCAGCACCACGGTGCCGACCTGGTTCATGAAATGGTTCAACATCAATGCCACCACCATCACGGCCAACGGTTTTGCATCCCGCCGCGACGTCGTCATGATGATGATCATGGATCGCTCCGGTTCGATGAACTCCAACAACGGCTGCGCGAACATGCGCGAAGCGGCCAAAGTTTTCACCGGCCAGTTTGCCGCTGGCCGTGACCGCATCGGCATGGTGGAGTTCGGCGACACCGCTTGGGTGGATAGCGCGCCAACCACCAACTTTCAAACCGTCCTGGGGTACACGAATTCGTCGGGCACCGGCAGCGGCCTGATCGACTCGATTGTCTGCAACGACAACACCGGAACCGCGCAGGCGCTTTCGCTCGGTTATAACGAAGTGTACGCAACCAACCTTCCCGGTGCTTTCAATCTCCTGATGTTCTTCACCGACGGTATCCCCAATTCGCTTACGTTGAATTACCAGAACGTCATGCTCTCCACCAGCAACTGCCAGGACAGTACCGGCAAGGCCATCAGCGCCGGCGGCAACTTCTTGCTCAATCCGCCATCTTGGACGCCGGTTTGGACCATGCCGGCGGGTAGCTACTTCGGCAACCTCGGACCCGGACCGATTGGAGTGGTGGCCTCCGACGATCCCACCGGCAGCGGCAGCTACGGTGTCCGCAGATATCAGGGCGTTTCTCAATCCAATACCAACCACGGAACCATTTCTTCGGCCAGCGCGCCCGGCTGTTCTTTCCCGTTCAACGAATCCAACTACGTAAACGATTTCCAACTGCTTCCGCCCAAGGATGCGTGGGGCAACAATCTGGTCAATAATTCGTACAACCCGCTGACGACTGACGCCAACGGCAATGTTGTTCTCAGTGCGACCGCCAACAACGGCACGTCGCTCAGCGGCAACAATCTGATTTTCCACCTGGCGGCGCGCAACGCGGCCGACAGCGCGGCAAACCAGGCCAGAACCAATGCCACGTTACCGGTGACCATCTTCGGCGTGGGATTGGGCGGCACCTCCAAGGCTCCTCCCGGATACGACTTCATGCAGCGCATCACCAACGATCCCAATGGCGACTTGTACAACTCGCCGGCTCTTTATCCAGCCTGCTCGCAGGAGACCACCTGCGCGCATTTTCCGAGCCAGCCGCAAGGTGCTTTCATTTTCTCCAGCGATCCCACCCAGCTCGGGCAGGTGTTCCTGGCGATGGCATCGCAGATCCTGCGCCTGTCGAAATGAGGCAGCCGGCATAGGAAGACATGGCCATGAAACTGAGAATCGTCAGCTTGACTCTACTTCTAGCCGGCGGCGCACTGTCGTCGCTGGCCGACGAATCATCCCCGTGGCGGATTGATCCGCAACACCCCGACCTCCAGTACAGGGTGAAGTGTCATCGGGAGGCCGCCACCATCGAATGGCGTAACGGCTATCCCGGCTCGCTTGCCTTGAGGGCTACCATCAAGAGCAACACTCTCAAGGACAGCTATGACGGCGCCGAAGATGTGAGCGTTGCGCCGGGCGGTGTAACCGACACTTCGCTCGAAACCATGTCCTGCGCTCCGGGAGCGTTCCAAATCAGGTTGACGCACTTCGAGATGGCCCCGCCTCCTCCCAAGCCTGCGCCCAGCCCGGTCGCCGCTGCCGTCAAGGCGCCGAAACCGGTGCCCACGGTGGCGCCCTACGTGCCTCCAGTGAGAGGGCCCGAAGTTTCTCCGCAGGCCATCGCGGAAGTCAAGCCGGGAATGCAGCAGGAGGAAGTGGAACGGCGGCTTGGGCCGCCCGCGTCCAAATTGACGATTCCGGACGACGGCGAGTTTATCGAGACCTGCCGCTACATGGTTGCCAATGGCAGATCCAGCCTGATTCGTTTTTCCAACGGCGTCGTGACGGATATCATCACGCGGTAACGTGTAGCGTGCAGGGAATTACAACGCGGCCGGCGCTCGATCGTGATCGTGCGACCGGTGGTGCTGGTGCGCGACTCTCCACGGAGTCATCTCACGCAGAAAGGCGCCCATTCCTTTGGGGAACCGGTCACCAGTTCGCCGATTCACTCGGCGCCAGGCCTCCCAAACATTGCCCACCAGAACCCCAGCCAGCAGATAGTACACCACCCCGAGCCATTCGAACACCGCGTAGCTGACCACTGCGGTGATGGCTCCGCACCAGAGTTGATCCGGATATTTCGTAGGGGACGTGGGCGGATCGGTCAAGATGATGAACGCGAAAAACAACGCCGCTTCCAGATCCGGCGGCCGAAACACTTCGGACACGCGCGTGGGATCGCCCACGAAGGCTGTGGCCGTAAACAGCAGGTAGTAGATCCCCAGAAACGACAACACCATCGGCATCTTATTGACTCGGTCCGTCATGAAGACGCCGGCGGCGATCAGCACCACTTGTGCGATCGGCATCACCTCTGGCAAGGCTCCCCACCAGCTTTGCCCGGTATGAAACACATAGAAGCTGGCGACAATCGCCAGAGCTGCTGGATTAAAGAGATTGGCCGAGCGAGAGCGAAAGATGTATTTGCTCAGCACCGCCGCCACGGAAGTGATGCTGGTGACGTACCAGGGCTCCTGCGCCCGCAGGACCATGGTGACGATCATGGCCGTGAGGACGGCGCCGCTTGGAAATTCCCAGACGTGTTTTCTCTTCCTGAGAATTAGAAGGTCAACTGCACTCGCGGCGGCTACGGCGCTCAGGAGCCTTGGCGCCACCACAGCGATGCCTTCATGCGGCGCAGCCAGCGCGATCAGGATCGCGAGAATGATGGTGAGCAGGCCCTTGGGCGTTTTAAAAAAGTTTTTCGCGGCGCGGCGTCTATGCCGCATCCCGCAATCCTGGTGTTTCGAAGCGTTCCAATTCGGGCGTCAGAATTACGCCGTCCACGCCCATGCGCCCGAGCAGTGCGATCCCCTCCACTGGGCCGAGCACAAACGCGGCCGTCGAGAGGGCGTCGGCTAGCATGGCGTTAGACGCGATCACCGTTACGCTGGCAGCGGAGTTCGCCGGCGCGCCCGTGCGCGGATCCAGGATGTGGCCGCCGCGTTCGTAGTCGCCTGAGGTGCACACCGCCTGGTTGGAGGCGCTCAGTTCATAGATCAACGCATCGTCGCGGCGCGGATGGCGAATCCCCACGTGCCAGCGCTCGCCCTCCGGATTGCGTCCGCCGAGGTACAGGTCGCCGCCGGCATCGATCGAAAAATCCGTGAACGGCTCCAGTTCATGCGCGGCCATGTCAATGGCCAAGCCCTTGACCACGGCTCCCAGATCGAGAATCAGCGGCTGTTGAAGCTGGATGGTCCGGCGCTCGGGATCCAGATGAACGTCGCGGTAGCTGACGTCGTTTTCGGGAGTAATCGCGGTGTGGATGATTTGTCCGCTGCGATGGTCGCGGTTGAAGCCGCGTTTCTCCATGCTATGGCCGACCGTTGGATCGAACGCGCCGCCGGTTTCCTCCGCCAGACTCACGGCGAATTGTACGGATTCGAAGAGGATCGAACTGACCGGGACGGCCGCGCCGGCCTGCGAAGTCAGCTGCATCAGCTCGCTGCGGCTATCGAATCGCGTGCAACGTTCTTCAATCTGCTGGAACCATCCAAACGCGCGCTCGATTGCGCCATCCGCGCCAGGCCGCGCGACGGTTATGGTGACTAGCGTGTCCATCATCACTTGCCTGCGAACGGTCACGCTATGACTCACTTGGACGCCTGGTCCAGAGCCCAGTAAACCGCGCCGTAGTACGCATAGGCGCTCTCGGTGGCGCCGCCCACCGCGTCGAACTTGTTTTTCTGCCTGGTGACTACCTTCGGCGGCAGGGTCTCGATCACGTCGCAGGAATAGCGCGTTTGGCAATCCGTAATTTCAGCCGACTTGATGCGTCCGCCTTCGATAATGACGGTGGCCTGGATGTCGCCATGACGGCAAGTGCCCCAGGCGGTATATTTGCCATCCTTCCAGACCGGCGGCGGTGGAGGCGGAGGGGCTGGCGCGGCTGGAGCTTCAACCTGTGGCAGTGTCGCAGCAACGGTGGTAGCCGGAGAATCTGCAGTCGCCGGAACTGCAGCGGCAGCGGCCACCGGTGCCGCGCTCTCGGCAGGCGCCGCTACGGTTTCGGTCTTCTGGTCCGGGACCGCTGTTCTCGCTGGAGTCACGGCGGCGGAAGACGGCGCCACAGCTGCTGTGCGCGTCGGCTCAGAATGGGCGGGTAGAACCGGAGACGGCGCGACTGCAGCACGGTTGGGCGCTAGAGGCGGCACGCTGACCTCGGGCGCAGCCTCTGTCCCTGCGGCCTCGCGCATCAGCGGGCGCTCATAAACCTGCGCCGCCAGCCGATTCGCTGCGGGCCGCGTGCGGACATATCCGGCAGCGTAAACCGCCAGCACCGCGGCCGAACTCATGGCCACCAAGCCGTTAGCGACCTTCTTATTGGATTTGTTATGCGCCACGCTCCACCTTGTATGCTGGGTGTCCCGACAGCTTTTCTTTTTTACCACGTCGAGGCCGGGTAGCGCAGGTAGCGGCTGGCCAGGCGTCCGGACCGCTTCCAAACACTTTCGTCTATCATCGAAAGATATCTAAGACGCCAGATATCTAAGACGCCGCAAGTGACGCCCGCGCCCATCGGAATGCGAATCCAAGACAGCCAACCCGATCCCCGCGACACGCCGAGATCGCGGCACGAAGGGATCGCTACACGCCCATGCACTGCTTTCCCCGGGCCGTACCAGCAGAGGGCCTGGAGGCGCCCATGAGAACGCCTGAAGCCGTCCCCACCACGGCTTCGCCCGCAAGCCCCCAGCCGCGCGCCACGCTACCGCTGTTCACCGCGAACGACCTGTTATGGCTGGTCTACTTCTATCCCATTTGCTGGCTAGCCAGGATATCGCCGCGCGCATTTTTGTACGCCATTGGCAAGCTGGTGGATCCGATCGTTCAATTTCATCTGCGTGATCGCAAAGAAAAGGTGGTCCCTTGGATCGCGGAGGCCTGCGGCGTTACGGCCGGCCGCGCCCGAGAAATCGCTCGCCGCTCCCTGACCAACAACCTGTTCGGAACTTTGGATGATCTTCTGTTGCTTCGTCCATCGCCGGAGAGCATGCTATGTTGCCAGGGAGTCGAAGGCCGGCATCATCTGGAAAGCGCAATCGCGCGGGGAAAGGGAGTCATCTTGCTGCTGGGCCACTTTTTCGCCAGTCGAATCGCATTGCGCTATCTGGCCAAGATCGGTTACGGAACGTTGTCGGTCCGCAACCGCCAGCCATCCAATGCCGCCGAAGGCCGGCTTGGCAGACGATTCGTGCGGGCGCGCTGGAGCGAGGTCCAGCAACGTGTGTTGCCGGATCATGTCTTCGTTCAGGATCCGGAATGCACTTTAAAGATCATGCGAAGATTACGCGCCGGCGGGTTGGCCGTAATCCAGATGGACGGACGTGCCGGCACCAACCCCCTCGAATACTCGTTCCTGCGGATGCGGCGTCATCTTGCCTCCGGTATTTTTGAGATCGTCCGTCTGTCGGATTGCGCCGTGCTCCCTATGCTGTGCCTCGGCCGGGGCGATGGTTTCCGCATACGCTTCGAACCCATGCTGGAGATCGTACCCGCCACTTCACGCGAGGCTTTCGTTTGCGCCAACCTGCCACGGTTCGCCGCGGTTTTAGAACGCCACATCATCGCGAATCCCGAGGAATGGAGACTATGGAACCCCTACCTGGCATGGCGGGTGTAGGATCGCGCGAAACGCTGGACCGCATCCGGCGCGTTTTCGTTGAGTCGCTGCATCTCAATCTTAGCGCCGAAGACGTGGCCTACGCGGACAAGCTGGATGAAGTCGCGGCGCTCGATTCCGTGGCGGTGCTCGAATTTGTCGCCGCGCTGGAGAAAGAATTTGAGATCACGCTGGAGCCTGAGATGTTGGCGCTCGAGGTTGTACGGGATTTACAACACCTGGCCGCCTACATTGATGAACGGTCCGCGCAGCGCCGTCCCCCGCCGGAGAGCCGGGCATGATTCCTGAAGCTCTGCGCGTCGTATCCGGCCGGCACGCTGAGAGCCTGGCCATCATCGACGGCAATCAGCGAATCACTTACGGCGAATTTTTCGAGCGAGTGGGAGCCGTTCGCGAATGGCTGGGGAATGAACTTGGCCCGCGGCCCGGCGTCATCGCGGCGGCGCTCGACAATTCCTGGCAGTTTGCCGCGTGCTTTTTTGCCGCCTCCGCGCTAGGTTGCAGCCTCTTGCCTTGCAATCCACAATGGCGCGCCGTCGAGTTGCAACGCATCGTCCAGCGGCTGGGATTGCGCCACGCCGTCATTGAGCCACGATTGAGCGCGGAATGGAATCAGATTCGGGATACGATCCCCGGAGTGCGCCTCATCACTCGCGACAGCATACCTGGCGCCAAGGCTCGACCGCCCTCTTCGCTCCCGCCTACTAATCCAGCCGGTCCGGACGATCCTACGCTCTTTTTGACCACTTCCGGCTCCCTGGGCACGCCTCGCCTGGTTCCTCGCAGCCATCGCAATCTGATTGCAATTGCCGGGAACGTCGCTCGTACTTTGGATATCGGCCCGGGTTGGCGTTATCTCGGCGCGATTCCTTTTCATTACTCCAATGGATTCCACAACAGCCTGATAGTGCCCCTGCTGAACGGGGCAACTGTCGGGATGATGCCGCAATTCAACCCCCGCGCATGCGCCGAATTGGTGGAGCGCGAGCAAATCAATACGCTGTTTGGCTCGCCCTTCATTTACGCATCGCTGCTGGATGGCGTGCGCGACCCTGGCGCGCTGGCGAGTTTGCAGCGCTGTTTCAGCGCGGGCGGCCGTATGTCCTCGAGCCTGAAGGAGCGATGGCAAGAGCGCTTCGGCGTGCCGATTCGCCAACTGTATGGGATGACGGAGGCCGGCGCGATTGCGATTGAGCCCTCAGAACCGGCTCCTGAGTCCTCCGCAGGGGCTTGCGTGGGTCCACCGATTCACGGCGTCGAAGTTGCCGTCTGCGGGCCGGACGGCGCGAACTTAGCTCCTGGCGAAATCGGCGAGCTGCGAGTGCGATCCGCGTCCGTAATGGCGGGCTACGCGGGCGAGTCCGAATCCGAACCGGACCGCGGCCGCTTTCAGGACGGTTTCTTCCGCACGGGCGATCTCGGCTTTATTGATTCCCGGGGGATGATTCACCTCACGGGCCGCCTGGGCCGGGCGATGAATATCGCCGGCGTCAAAGTGGATCCAGTTGAGGTAGAGCGGGCAGTCGAGTTGCTCCCGGGCGTCGCATCGTGCCATGTGGACGCGGTTCCCAACGGGGTGGGAGGCGAAGTCATCCGCGCCGGGGTGGTGGCGCGCGAAGGGTTTCAACTCACGCGCCGCCAAATCATCGAACATTGCCGCCAGCATTTAGCCGATTACAAATTCCCTCGTGTGATTGAATTCTTAGAGGCCTCGCCTGTTACGATCGCGGGCAAAATCCCTTCTGGCCTGCCCCGCCCGGCGCCCACTCCGCGTTGATCCGCTGCTGGCGCTTCGCTGAGAATAGAAGTACATGCGAACCGCGATCTCGATCGTCCTAGCCATCGGAGCCGTCGCCGCATTGCTGGCGCAGCAGAGCTCTCCGCAGTCGGCCGGCACGCCGCAGTTCACCGGCAACAACGAACTGGTCGTACCCACCGATTACCGCGAATGGATTTTCTTGAGTTCCGGACTCGGAATGACCTATGGCCCGATCGGCGAATCGAACGGCGATCGTCCTCTCATGTTCGACAACGTTTTCGTGGCGCCCGCCGCCTATCGCGCCTTCCTGGCGACCGGAAAATGGCCGGAGCGAACCATGTTCGTACTGGAAGCCCGCTCTTCCATCAGCAAAGGATCCATCAACAATGGCGGCCACTATCAGAGCGATCGCGTGGCCTTCGAGGCCGAGGTGAAGGATACCGCGCGCTTCCCCGGGAACGGCTGGGCCTTTTTTGCGCTGGGTAACGGGAAGACCGCCAAGATGATTCCGCGCAGCGCGTCGTGTTACACCTGCCATCCGGACAAAGGCGCGGTGGACAACACCTTCGTCCAGTTTTATCCGACGCTGCTACCGGTAGCGAAAGCCAAAGGCACGCTGACGCCCGCTTATCTCGCGGCTTCCCAAGAAAGCCGCTGAGCTTCGCTTAGATCCAAACCTTTTCCGCTGGCACCCCCCGCTTGCACATCTCGCACGACCCCGCGTCCTTATAATAAGTCGCGTCCAGTTTGGCGAGATAGTAGAACGGCAGCGGGCTGAAGTCCACCGTCTTGGGAGTCGGCTGATAGATGATCACCGCCAGTCCCACCACCTGCGCGCCAGTGGATTCCACCAGCCGCTTCAGCTCCGCTAGATTTCTGCCCGAGCGCAGGATGTCGTCCACCAGCAGCACCTTCTCGCCTGGCGTCTGCTCCAAATACTGCCGGAACCGCATGGGCCCATTCTCTTCCTTGCGGTCCGCCCAATACACCTGGTGCGCGCGCAAGGCCTCGCATATCCCGTAGGCCACCGGCAGGCCGCCGGTATCGGGCGTCACGATGGAAAGCTCGGGAATCATGGCGCGAATTTCAGCGTTCGCGCGCAACAGGCGGCTCAGGCCGACGCTCAGAACCTTGGCGTGCTGGTAGTAACGCATCGCCAATTGGACCTGCATGTACTCGGTGGCGTGCAGCCCATTGGGATATTCGAAATGCCCATCGCGGATGGCGCCGGTGCGACGGAGCAGGCGAACCACTTCCTCTTGTGTAGGAACCAGATGCATATCTCTTTTTATTATCCCGCCGGAGCGGCGATGAGCTTAGTAGGCGCCCCTGCCAGTCAGCACCCGGGGAATGGTCCGCAGCATGATTTGCCAGTCCAGCGCGAGCGACCAGTTGTCGATGTATTGCATATCCATTTTCATCCAGGTGTCGAAATCCAGCGCGTCGCGTCCCTTCACCGCCCACAGGCACGTCAGCCCCGGCCGCATGCGCAGCCTGCGGCGCTGCCAGGTTTGATACAGCTCCACCTCTTCGGGCACCGCCGGCCGCGGACCCACCAGCGACATGTCGCCCTTGAGAACGTTCCACAATTGCGGCCATTCGTCGATGGAGAACTTACGCAAAAACCGGCCGATCCCTGTGAGACGCGGATCGTCACGAATCTTGAAGGCGGTGGATTTGTGACTCAAATGCGCCAGCGAGGCCTTCAACTCCTCCGCGTTATCGCACATCGAGCGGAATTTGTAAAAGACAAACCGCCGGCCGTTCAATCCGCAGCGCTCCTGGCGGAATATGGCTGGGCCGGGCGACGTGAGCCGGATTAGCAGCGCGATCAGCAGCATGAAAGGGAACAGCAAGACCAGCGCCGCGGCCGCGAGCGCTACATCGATACTGCGTTTCACCAGTAGCCGGATCTCGTCGTGCGGCGCGGCCGAAAACGTGAGCAGCGGCGTGGCCCCCAGCCGGTCCAGATACACCTGGCTGTTGACATGCGGAAAGAAATCCACGGCCAGGCGAGTCCGCACGCCTTCTTCATCGCAGCGCAGGAACACCTCTTCCATCTCACCCAGGCGGCTGCTGTCGACCGCGAAAATGATCTCGTCGATTACCTGGCCGCGCAGCAGCGCCGGAAGCTCCGAGAGCGCATGCTGTATGTAGGTCCGGCTGAGCGTGACCTGGCCCGGTTCGTCATCCAGAAAACCGACCAGACGGATGCCGTAGTCGGACGACTTTTCGAGCGCTTCCCCCAACCGCCGCGCGTTCTCGCTGGAACCCACCACCATTACATAATGAGCCGTCCCAAATTCGCGCCGCACCGCCCCAATCACGCGCGCTGCGTTCAGGCGAAAAAGACACAGCAGAATCCAGGCGTACACCGCGAACAAAGCGACGAAGGAGCGGCTCAGATCCAGGCGCAGCAGGTACTCGGCGATTACCAGGGTGATGGCGCCCAGCAGGCACTGCTGGAAGGTGTCGCGCAACACCACGCGCGGGTGCGCTGAATCCAGCTTTTCATATACGTTGAACCAGTAGCCGATCGCGACCCAGCACATCGACGAAACCACCAGCAGAGTCGCCGCCACCGGAAAATCGAGATAGAACTGTTTCTCGAAATGCAGGTGGATTCGAGTCTGGTAGGCGGCGATGAATGCCAGAGTAACCAGCAAAACATCGGTAAGTCCGAAGATTGCCTTGACTTTTCTGTAGTGCCGGCTGAACACTTCGCAACACAGCATACCATGCGCCCACCCCACGCCCCCGCAAAAAGCTGAAACTCGGCCCTAGCTTCGCGAATCCGATGACTCATGGACAGCCCAGATCTGCGTTACCCGGTCGGTAAGTTCCGCTTTCCGGAGACAATTACTCGCGAAGAGCGCAGCAAGTTTGTCGAGCATATTGCCGAAGCCCCCCTGCGCCTGCGTTCGGCGGTCGCAGGTCTAGGCGATTCGCAACTCGACACGCCGTACCGCCCGGGTGGGTGGACCATTCGCCAGGTGGTGCATCACGTGCCCGATAGCCATCTGAACAGCTATACGCGCTTCCGCCTGGCTTTGACGGAAGACGAGCCAACCATCAAGCCCTACCACGAGGATCGCTGGGCCGAGCTGCCGGATGCGCGCACTGCGCCGGTTGAGGTTTCGCTGCGGCTGCTGGAATGCCTACATTCGCGCTGGTTGGGCTTGCTGCGGTCGCTTTCCGATGATCAGTGGAAACGCACCTTCCGGCATCCGGACCTGGGACTGATCAGCCTGGAGCAAAACGCCGCCCTCTACGCCTGGCACGGCCGGCACCATGTGGCGCACATCACTGGCCTGCGGGAACGCATGGCCTGGAAGTAACTCCGCTCAACTTTTTCCGAAAGATTCTCCTCCCTATCCTCATTTCTCTCTCAGGGCCAGTGTAATTGCTGTCCGAAAGCGAGCAATGACGATGCAGAACTATTTCCCGTGGAAGTCTCGATCTATTACGGCCTGCCTGCTGGCGGCCAGCCTATTCTACGGTCAAACTCTGTCCGCGGCGCAGTGCAGCACGCCGATGTTTGCCGCGGGGCGGGCGTTCGACTCGGGCGGCGACAGCACCTGGTTCGCAGCTACGGGAGACTTCAACGGAGACGGCAAGGCCGACGTTGCGGTTGCCAATTTCTCCTCTGGCACCATCTCGGTGATGCTGGGTAACGGCGACGGGACCTTACAACCAGCCGTCAAGTACGCGGTAGGTTATGAACCATTGGCCATCGTCGTAGCCGATTTCAACGGCGATGGGAAACTCGACCTGGCAGTAGCCAGCACCGGCTGTTCTCCTTGCTCATCGGGGCAAATGCCTGGCGGCGTCTGGCTTCTGAAGGGCAATGGCGACGGCACCTTTGGCACAGCCGTAAACATCCTGCCCGGCGTTCCAGGGTCGTTGACTGTCGCCGATTTCAATCACGACGGCAGGCCCGATCTGGCTGTAGCGGCCTTTGGCTCGTCGGCGATTCAGGTTCTTCTCGGCAACGGCGACGGCACCTTCAAGGCACCCACCTTAGTGACGCCGGGAGACTTCACGGGAAACGCCGTCGCGGTGGGCGACGTCAACGGCGATGGAAAACTCGACATCGTGTCGGTGGATGTAAGCGCCGGTAACATCCTCACTCTGCCAGGCAACGGCGACGGCACGTTCAAGGCGCCCATCACGTCCGGAACGCAATCTCTGTTCCAAAGTTTCCTGGTTCTCGCACTCGGAGATTTCAATGGGGACGGCAAGCTGGACGTAGTCACTCTCGACATCGGCTCCAATTACATTCAGGTTTGGATGGGAAATGGCGACGGCACCTTCAAAGCGCCGGTCAATTACACCACCGCTACGCAGCCCACCAGCGTGGTCGTAGCCGATTTCAACGGTGACGGCCGGCTCGACCTGGCAATCTCAGACGGCGATGGGACCGCTCCCGGTATCGCTGTTCTGCTTGGCAATGGCAATGGAACGTTTCAAAATCCAGTGAACTACGTCCCCAGTGGAAATCCCGTGCGGCAAATCGCGACGGGCGACTTCAATGGCGATGGGCGCATCGACTTCGTGGCAGCCTCGCAGGTGGTCGGGCTTCCGGCCGGTGTTTGGATCGTACTCGGCAACGGGAACGGAACTTTTCAAACCGCCGCGGACTACCCGGCCGGAATGTTTCCACAAGGCGCTGCGATCGGCGATGTGAACGGCGACGGCATCCCCGATGTCGTGGCGGTCAGCAATGGATCGAATACCATCTCGGTGTTCCTCGGCAACGGCGATGGAACCTTTCAGAAGGCCGTCAATTATCCGGTGGGACAAGGAGCGTTTTCAGTCGCCATCGCCGACATCAACGGCGATGGCAAGCCGGATGTCGCGACGGCCAACGTCGCCGTCGGGAGCGTTTCGGTGTTGCTGGGAAATGGCGATGGTACGTTCAAATCGAAGACCGATACGACCATCATGTTCGGCGCCGAGGCCCTCGCGGCGGGCGATTTTAATAAGGATGGAAAGGCCGATCTCGCCGTCGTAAGCATTATCGGAGTCGCCATCCTGCTGAGCAAAGGCGACGGCACCTTCCAGACTCCCGTCGGCGTAGGTACCCGATCCGGCCTTGGAAACGTCGTGGTGGCGGACGTCAATGGCGACGGTAATTCAGACTTAGTAGTGGCCAACACGTATTCAAACACTGTGTCGGTGCTGATCGGTAACGGGAATGGAACATTCAACACGAATGTGGACTATACGGCGGACACCAATTCGTCCGTGCAGACGGTGTCGGTGGGCGATCTGAACGGCGATGGAAAACCCGACCTTGTAGTAGCCGACTTTGGCTGCAGTAGCTGCACCGCTGCACTCTCGGGAAATATCGCAGTTCTGCTGGGCAACGGCGATGGAACATTTCAAAGCGCGGTCACTTACAACGCGGGCAACAAGCCGCAATCCATCGCCATCGCGGATTTCAATGGCGACGGGTTCGCGGATCTCGCGGTCACGAATTTTCTCCCCTGGACCGTGTCCATTTTGCTGAATCATGGCGACGGAACCTTTGCCGCGCCATTCCCGTTCGGTGCGGGCAACGGCACGTCATTTGTCGTGGCCGGAGATCTGAACGGCGATGGCAAGCCGGATCTGGTGACAGCCAATGGCGGCTCCAGCGACATCTCGGTCTTGTTGAACAACTGCTCTTGCAGCGGCGGCGGTTGCGTCTCCATCAGCTCTGCGGAGCATGGCGCAACTTTCGCGCCCAGTTTCTCCTCTGGCCAATGGGTCACCATCAAGGGCAACAGCTTGGCGAGCGGGCAGCCTACCACGCTCGGCTTCGTGAACGGCAGCTATCCTACTTCATCGAACGGCGTTTCGGTTACCATCGGCGGGCTGCCTGCGTTCCTCTACTATTTGAGTCCTGGGCAATTGAATGTGGTTTCGCCTGACAATCTTCCGAGCCCGGGGACCGCGCAGGTGGTGGTGACCAACAACGGAGTTCCGAGCGCGCCCTCGGCCGTTGCCATCCAGCCCTTTGCTCCGGGATTCTTTCTCTGGCCGGGGAATTATGCCGTGGCTACGGATCAGAACTACCAACTTCGGGTCAAGGCTGGAGAATTCGCGGGCGCGACCACGACGCCGGCCGCACCGGGCGATGTTCTCATCTTGTGGGGCACTGGCTTCGGTCCTTCGAGCCCGCCGGTCGCGGCTGGACATGAGGTGCCGAGCGACCAGACCTACAACGTTGCCAACTCCGTTCAAGTGATGATCGGCGGAGTGCAGGCCGTGGTATATGGCGCGGCCTATGCGTCCGGTTTTGCGGCCCTGGTTCAGGTTGCCGTGCAAGTGCCGAACCTGAGCGACGGAGACTACCCCGTGATCGCGGAGGTCGGCGGCGTATCCTCGCCTTCCACAGCGTTGCTCACGATCAAGAAATGAAACCTGTAGCGTGCTAGCGCTGAAAAAGGGCCTGCGGTAGAGGCGCAGTGTCGCCGGAAAGGATCACGGGAGCCCAGTAAAGGAAGGAGTGAGTGGCCGGGTTTCTGAGCAATTGCAATTGCGCGCTGCGCAGTGCTTCGGCGCGGCCGCGTCCGGCGCTCAGCTCTTTGTAGAAGCGTTCCATGAGGGCCTGCTCGGGCGTGTCTGCCACTTTCCACAACGGCGCCACAAACGTCCGCACGCCTGCGATTGCAGCGGCGCGGCGCATGCCGTAAACGCCTTCGCCTGAAGACGGCACGCCGCCGGCCATCTGGCATTGCGAGAGAACCAGCAGCTCGGTGCCTTGGAGATCCACCGTTTCCAGCTCCAGCGCAGTCAGCATCCCGTCTTGCGAGGAACGTGGGCCGCGTCCGTAAGCTTCTTCCAGGACAATCGCCGACAAGCTCATCACGCGCGAGGCCGCGTCCATCCCCACCGCGCAACCAGGGCTGTTGGGACTGGCTTTACAATCTTCGTTTCCTCGAACCACGCCATGTCCGACAATGTGCAGCACGGCCGGGCTATGGAGTTGCTTCACGCGTTCTTCGGTGGCTTCGCCTTCGCCGAGGAGTTGCGAGCGGGGGATGATTTGCTGCAATCGGCGCGCTTCGGTTGCGCCGCCTGCCAGACGATCGAGACCTTCGGCGCGGAAGGGGCTGGTAGAAGGCGTAGCCGCAGAGCCGGCCGCGCCAGGGCTCAGCGCGATCACGGGCGGCGAGTATGCAACGTCGCGCCGCGACGGGTTGGCGAGATCACGCCCGGCCGGCACGTAGCCGATAGCGAAGCGTTCCACCAGGAAACGGCCTTGCTCATCCAGCAGCGCGCCGAACGGAACCAGCGTCAGCATGCCATCCGGCGCGATGCGGATGCGATGCGCGTCCTTTCCCGCTGCGAGCCAGGGTTCCAGGGGGACCAATACGCTTTTCGAAAGCGCTCGCAGAGCGTCTTGTGCGGTCTGCTCGGCCGACTGCGCGGTGCGATTCTCGCGCCCGGCCAATGCGGTGCTCCAGTCGTTGGCGGCTTCAAACAAATCGCGTACCGCTTGATCAATAGGTGCGGCCGGCCCGAGATCCACCCAATGCAGAGTCCGCGATGTATCGATCAGGAAGGCTCCATAGCGTTGCGCCTGGCGGTTGCCGCCGTCGTGCGGTTGATAGTCGACGAATTCGACGAACAGCTCATCCGGCGCAAGGTGCGCAGCGGATGTCTTCGAGACGCGCCGGGTTGACGGCCGCGCCAAACTGCGGCGATTCGCGGCTGAGCGCGGCTTCGAGAGCATCGCGCCGTTGCTGAAGCACCTTGATGGCAGCCACGCCCTGCCGGCCCAGCTCCGCGCTCCAGCTGGTGCGCAGGTCTTGCAGAAGACGCTCGTAACGGCCCTCCAGTTCGGTACCCGGAAGCGAACAGCCTCCCACCACGGCGGGCTTCAGGTCGCGATAGCCCAGCGCGATGGTCAGCGAGGATTGGCATTCGAGCATCGCGTCCCATTGATTGAATCGCGTCAAAACCGCCGGATCGGAGCTGAGCCGCAGGCGCTCGCGCCAATCGCGTACTTCATCCAGAACACGGCCTTTCCGGCGCGCCACGGCTTCAAATGCCAGCGCGCGCGCTTCGGGGACCTGGGAGCCGGCCCTTTCCTGGAACGAAAGCAAGGCGGGGATGGGGTCGGCCAGGTTCGAAAGCTCGGCCAGTTTGTTGCCCTCCGATCCGATGTTGAGAATCTCGGTGAGCACCGCGTCGTTGATTTCGAAGCTGCGGCGATAGAGAGGCTCGGCAGCGCTGTATTTGCCTTCCTGGTCGTAGAGCGCGGCTAAGTTCTGAAGATATCGGGCGGCGTCGGGATGATTCGGCCCATGCGTTTCGGTGACGATGTCGATGGCTTGCTGGAAGCGCTGCTCGGCTTGCGGAAATTCGCGCGCGGCCTGATGCACCAGCGCCAGATCATTTAGCGCGCTGGCATATAGCGGGTGCTTTTCTCCCAGGCCTTGCGACGCTATGTTCGAGAGCCTGCTGGAAGGTCTTCCTGGCGCTGGCAAGATCGCCACGATTTTCCTGCGCTTCTCCCAGACTCAGCAGAACACTGGCGAAGTCGAACGGCGGATGGTCGGAAGACTTGGAATAAATGTCGACCGATTCCTGCAGCAGCTTTTCGCCTTCTGCCCGATTGCGCGCGTAAACCAGGCGGCCGTAGTTGCGAAGCGTGGCCGCCACCAGCACATGATTCGGGCCGAAGATTTTTCGGCGCGCGGCGAGCGCTGCGGTGTAGTCAGCTTCCGCGGCCGTGAAGTTGCCCATGGATTGGTACAGCGTCGCGCGGTGGTCCAGCACCTGCACGTATATGGGATGCTGATCGCCCAGCTCCTTCTTCAGAAGCTCCGCGGCCTGGTTGTAATACTTTTCCGAAAGCGCGTAGTGGCCAAGCTCGGTCTCGAGCAGCGCCGGCCCCATCAAGCTGGTGGCGTAGATGGGATGGTTTACGCCGGGGTTCTTGCTCAAGACCTCCAGCGCAGTCTGGAAGTCGGTCTCGGCCGTTTGGTATCTGCCCAAGCGCTGGTCGTTGCCGCCGATGTTGACCAGCAGCGTGCCATACTCGGCCATCGGGTTCTTGGGATCCAATTGCGATTCGTAAATCGCGCGGGCTTTGGCAAACGTTGCGGCCGATTGCTCGTATTCGCCGCGCGCGCTGTAAATCGACCCGAGCGTTTCCATGGTCTCGGCCAGCAGCGGATCCTTGGGGCCGAGCACGCGCGAACGAATTTCCACCGCTTGTTCGGCCAGCGTGCGGGCTTCGTCCAGCTTGCGCGTGTCGCGGCAGAAAAGCGCTAGGTCGTTGGCGCTTTCGGCGTAGTCGGCTGTGTCCGCCCCGATTTGGCTGCGCCGAATTTCGAGGCCTTTTCGAAGAAAACTTTCTCCGTCCTTGAGGTTCCCCGAAACGTAATACAAATACCCGAGACGGTCGAGACTGCGCCCGGATTGTTTGGGATTCGAAGCCGCGTCGGCGGCGAGTTTGGCCAGGCGCAGGGATTCCGGGAGGTCGCCCTTCAGGTAAGCCTGTTCGAGTTGTTGATCGAGCGTGTCCCAATTTTGCGGGGCTGCTGGTTGGGCGAGCGCCGCGGGAGCGAGCGCCAGCAGGAGCGCCGCGATGCTAGTGGTTTTCATGCGCGTCTCTGGTCAGGCGGGCCAGGTTCGCCTCGATGGTCTGACGGTCGCGCGGGGAAGCAGATGGCGATTGGTCGAGAATACGAAGAGCAGCCTCATAGAGCGCCTGAGCATTGGCTGTTTGGCCACGCAACTCCGCTAATACACCGGCATTGTTCAGGCCATCCGCATCGTGAGTCTGGCGGAATTTCAGCTCGGCTTGCGCCGTGTCGCCGCGCAGCAGAAGCAGCGATCCCCAAGCGTTGAAGGCCGCGTCTTGCGCGCTTGTGCCGGCGGGCGGAGGCGATGCGAAGCCAGCGGCGAGCGATTGATAATCCTGCTCGGCGGCTGCTCAGATCGCCATTCCTGAAATCCAAAGGCGCCAGACGCTCCAGGATCGCGCGCGTCTCGCCGGGAGCAACGCTGTTCGATTTGGCCCAAGCCAGTGCGTCGCGAGCCATCTTGCGCGCTGCTCCCATGTCGCCGCGATCCGCCAGCGAGCCCACCTGTTCGAGGACGGCGGACAGATAGACCGGCGCCGCTACGCGCACACGGTCGTTGACCTGAATCGGGCTCCCCGCGGCGATGAAGCCACGGGCGCGATCACGAAAGATCGTGGTTACTTCCAACCGTGCGCCGGGGTGCGTCGAGACGCCGTGAAAAACTTCCAGCTGCGCGCCTTTTGCCAGGCCGTCCAGTGAGCCGAGATTGACCGTCGCGACAAGATTATCCAGCGCGACGATGGAACCCTCGGGTTGCGGGGCGCGGCTTTCAGGCTCGGTACTGCGAAAGATGGGGGCCGCAGCACTCGAAGTTGTGGTTGTACCGAGGTCCCGTGCCAGCAAGGTCGGTTTGCCCGCGGCCGGATCCAGGCTGGCCGACAAGACGCCGCCCGAGGTGGTGGCTAAGGTCGGCTTGGATGGCGCAACGGGTCTCCACCAATACACCGCGATCGCGACAATCGCCGCAGCAACCGCGCCCATCGCGGCCAGGCGGAATCTGCGAGGAAATGAAACGAGCTTGGCTTGCCGCGGCGCTTCACCGGCCACGGCGGCTTGAAACGCTGGATTGTCCAGGCTCTTCTCCACCGCGCCATGCGCGGCCAGGGCATCGAACAACTCATGGTCGGAAAGAGCAGCCTGCGCCAGTTCTCTTTGCGCGGAGGCCGAAAGGCGCCCGCCGATGTACGATTCCAGATCATCACTCGACGGCTGCGCGGCAACACCGTGCAGTGCCACCGCGGCCAGAGTGAGTTCTTCGAACAGACCGCGGCGATCCAACGCAGCTTGCGCCAGCTCGCGAGCCTCGGCCGCGCTTAACTCGCCGCGTAAGTATCGATCCATTTCGCGTTCCGCAGGTTCAGCCATATTGCCTCACGGAGCCGGCGGATCCGGATTCTGCTGACGTTTCGCTCCGAGCTGGGTCCGTCGCCGCACGCATTGCCCCAGGCTCTTGATGCCGCGGCTCACCCAAGTAGCCACCGTGTTCTCGTTGGTGCCCAGCCGCGTGGCGATCTCTTCGTACTTCAGGCCTTCCGCGCGCATTCTCAGAACGGTTCGGTAATCGGGGTCCAGCGCCGGAAGGCACTCCAGAACGATCTGCTGCATCTCTTTTTGGATCAGGGCATGCAGCTGATCGGGGGCGGGGTCGGCGGGATCCAGAGGCGCGCTCCACTCCGGCCGCGCCGCTTCGCCGCCACTCAGCAAAATTTCGCGGCGGCTGCTGGCTCGATTGTGTTCCTCGCGGACGACAAAATTGAGCACGCCATGCAGCCAGGCCAATAACTGATCGAGCGGCCAGGCGGGCTCCGAAACGCCCGGCTCTAATTGCTCGGCGAAATAGTATTCGATCGCGGCTTGAGCGCTGGGGTAGCCTAGCGATCGTGTTAGCGTTTCTTGCGCGGCGCTCTCCGGGTCGCGCGAGCCGAGCCAGCGCCCGCGGGAGGCCAGTGCAGCCAGAAGCCGCCGGTAGTCGCTACTGGCATCTCGAGCGAGTGCCATTCCGTATGAACTCCCCATGGTAAATTCGCGAGCCGATCCCGCCATGTATGATCCATTCTCGCTTATTTCAGCGGGCGGCGCGAGGTTCCGCGACAGTTTGACGCAGGTGGCTGCCGCACGCGAGCGAGCAGGCTTGTTCGACTGCCGAAATAGGGGCATTGTGCCCATTTTTACAGCGCATGATCGAGACAAAAAGACCGGAGCGCTCGTCTAAATCATTGAACCTATTAGGATCATCACGATTGGTTCGCATCGTGCAACTAGCTTAGCCGAAAGAAAGGAGGCTGCCAATGCTGACCGACAGTGACATTCGCCAACTTGGAGCGGTCCTCCCTGCGGCTAGCACCCCCGCCGCGGTTTCCAATGGTGTCGACATTGACGAACTAGCCATCGGCGCACGCCTGGAAATTGAGACTGGCCACACCACCTATACGCTAGAGAATCGCGGCGAGGGCAAAGTCGTGATCTCGGGCCACCCCGAATATTGTCCGGAGCCGGTGCTGGTGGATTTTCAAGGCTCCGTGGGAGGTGCCGCGCTGCTCAAGATGTGGCACATCGAGCTGGGATTGAAGATGGCCTTCCGGCATCCCCAGCTCGGCATGGTGCGCACCTCGCGTGTTCGCTCCATTCGCGTGCTCCAGCCGGCCGCTCCTGCTGAAGCTCATTCCGTCTCGTAAGATTGTTCCAGACCTCAGCCCCATCGACATCGCTTGATCGGCGCGGCTGGCAGTCCATGCTCTCCAAAATTGTTTCACTGTTTCTGAATGAAGCGCTGAGAGCTTTGCTGAACACCTGGTAAAAGTTCCAGCACTAAGTTCGGTATTGCAATTGCCTTTTCGTTTGCGTGGCTCCCGAATATCACCTCATCCGTCCGATCTTCGGCTTTTGGTCTGACTGCGGGCAGGTAATCACAATCCCCGCCAAGGCCACGCTGCGGATCGCGATCTCTAAGAACGGGCTAGGTTTGTGCACGGCGACATGGGATGGCCGGCTGGTGATGGCGTTCAGCGAAGACGTTGAGCGAAATGGCATATCGCTGGAGGCCTTGGGTGATTCCTCCCAATCCGAAGACCCAATCGCATCCAAGTCGGCTTCCACAAATCTCTAGCAAACCGTCGCGTAGCTCTTAACGCTACGCCCGCATCGCTAGCCGATCTTGGCATGACACCGAGTTCCCAGCGGACGCCAAAGTTGGCTGAGGCTCTCACTGTGATAAAATCAACCACAACAAGGGTAAGAAAGTCCGGCGTTAGCTGGGCATGCCAGAAACTAGAAATAACTAAGAGCCACGTCGCAACCTCTAAGCGTAGGGCGTTCCTCTTCTTCCCGCCGTGGATAGGAGTGCCTATGTATTACGCGCCGCCAGGAGAAATTGAACTGGTCGCCGCCCTCCGGGAGCTAGACACCTCTAAAGCCCTGGTGCGCAGCTCGCAAGCCGAACTTTGCAACGCCTTATCGGAGTTCGCCCGTAGCAGACATTCACCAGAATGCTCCATTACTCTCGCGATTGTGAACCGTCGCTTACGTGAAGCTACGGAGCGCTACCGCCGGGCCACCAAAGAGTTCAGCCTGCTTTGCCGAAGGAAACCTCTGGTGGTGGCGGTCGCCTGAGTACCGATAACTGCCCAGACCGACGGTTACCCGTTGTGATATAGTAGCCGGGCATGAGCCGGACATTCCTGACCCGTATTTCCGCCGGCGCCCTGTTTCTCGTGGGTTGCTGGATCGCATACACGCAAACTCAGAATCCGCCGAAATTGACCATTAACAAGGTCAAGGACGACCTGTACGAGATCGAAGGCGATGGCGGCAACGTGGCCGTCTACATCACCAGCGAAGGCGTCATTCTGGTTGACGACAAATACGATCAGGACCACGAGCAGATCGTCGCCAACGTCAAGAGCGTCACCAACCAGCCCATCAAGTACATTCTGAGCACGCATTATCACGCCGATCACAGCGGCGGAAACGCGAAGTTCCTGCCCACCGCCGAGATCATCTCCACGCTCAACGCGCACAACAACATCGTGAACCACGTGCAGTCCAACGCGCCTCCCGGCATGCAGGCCGCGCGGGTCACGTTCACCACTGAAGCGCAGGTGTTTCTGGGCGGCAAGGAAGTGCGCGCCAAGTATTATGGCCGCGGGCACACCAACGGCGACGCGGTGATCTACTTCCCGGCGCTGCGCGTCGTGCATACCGGCGACTTGATGGCCGGCAATACCCCGCTCATCGATTATCCCGGCGGCGGCAGCCTCAAGGAATGGGCCGACACGCTGGACGGCGTCCTGAATACGCTCGATTTCGATACCGTGATCCCAGGCCACGGCCCGGTGACCAACAAAGCCGGACTGCAAACCTACCGCGACAACGTCGCCAAGGAACGCATGCGCGTCACGCAGTTGATTCGCGAAGGCAAGAGCCAGGACGATGTCGCGAAAGTCATGATGGCGGAATATCACTGGGCGCCGAACAGCCTGCAAATGCAGTGGAGCCTGGCTGGCATGATGACCGAGCTGAAGTAAAGACGGCGACTCGTGACGGCCTTAGTAACGGGCGGCGGACGCGGGATTGGCCGCGCCATCGCGCTGGCCCTGGCGCAAGCCGGATGGGCGGTCGCGGTCACCGCTCGTTCAGCTAACGAGCTCAACGAAACCGTAAGTCTGTCGCCCAACCGGATGCTCGCTGTGCCCGCCGATATCGCCGATCCCGCGGACGTGCGCGCCATGGTCCAGCGCGTCGAACGAGAGCTTGGCCCGATCGATCTGCTGGTGAATAACGCGGGCATGGCGGGCCCAGTTGGTCCTTTCTGGGAAAGCGATCCCGCCGAGTGGTGGCGCAATCAGGAAGTAAACCTGCGCGGCCCCATGCTGTGTTGCCGCGAAATTGTTCCCGGCATGGTCGCGCGCAAAGCCGGGCGCATTATCAACGTGGCCAGTGGCGCGGGTTTCCGGCCTTTTCCGGACCTGTCCGCTTACGTGGTCAGCAAGTGTGCCTTGATCCGCTTCAGCGAGCAGCTGGCGTTCGAACTCGCTCCCCACGGCGTCGGCGTGTTTCCGATTCAGCCCGGCACCGTCCGCACCAGAATGGTAGACGAATCGCGCGCCCGCCTCCCTTTTATACAAGCCATCCTGGATCGTGGCGAGGACGTAGCGCCGGACGTGGCCGCCAATCTGGTGTTGAAGCTGGCCTCGGGTTGCGCCGACGCGCTTAGCGGCCGTTTCTTCTCGGTCCACGAAAATGTGGACGAGGTCGTCCGGCGCGCCGAAGAAGTGCGCACGCGTGATCTTTACACTTTGCGCCTGCGGAATCTGCAGTCGTGACTCGATGGAGATCTACCTGCGGCGTTCGCGTTTGCCCCTCGCGATCTCGGCGGTGAGGGCATTGAGGCGCCGTTCCCAAAAGCCGCGAAACTGATCCAGCCACGAGTCCACCTGCTGAAGAGGCTTGGAATCCACCGAATAGATCCGGCGCGCCCCGTCGGTACGAACTCTCACAAACCCGCTGTGGCGCAAAACGCTCAAGTGCTGAGACACGGCCGCCTGCGAAATCTTGAACTCCCGCTGGATCACTTCGACGATCGCCCCGGCAGTCTGCTCGCCTCTGGCGAGCACCTCCAGTATGCGGCGTCGAACCGGGTCGCCGAGAACGTCAAATGCGTGCATTAAGACCCGCCGGCTCTATCCTTCACCGCGGTAGAACGCTGTTGTGCGCCTGGCCGACTCCCGGGCAGCCGTCTCGTCCGTGCCGGAGGCGATCGAAGCTCGGCCCCACTCTTCGCTGCTTCGAGCAACGAAGTCCTTACCCTCTTCCGAGGTCAGCCACTCGGCAGCCTCCTTGGGGTCATTCGCAGCGCCGGTCGACAGGTGCCGACCAAGGCCCATGATCGCAAGTTCCCAGCCGACGCCTGTAGCGCCGGGACCATACTGATTCCAGTGCTCATCCGGTAGAAGGATATGTTCAAGCTGCAGGCGCGTGCCCCCGTCCGATAATTCCGTCAGCCGGACTTGCACCCAACTCGCCTGATCCCCAAACTCCCATGTGACCGCCAGGCTACGAGGTGGCTCGCAAGCAGTGATCTGCCCGCTCGCGTTTCCGTGCAACTGGTAGCGTCCGCCCAGGCGCAGATCGCCGGAGATCGGCAAGAACCATCTCGGGATGCGCTCAGGATTGGTGATGGCGTCCCACATGTCGCCGATCGTAGTATCGTACGAGCACGTAGCCACCACAACGCGGGCAGGGCGCCCGTTATGATCGCGATTCTGAACCTCGCGCGTGACAGCTCCAATGTAGCGTAGGACGTCAAATATTCAAGACATGCTCCT
Organism: Terriglobia bacterium; assembly: GCA_963768095.1. Taxonomy (GTDB): domain Bacteria; phylum Acidobacteriota; class Terriglobia; order Bryobacterales; family Bryobacteraceae; genus Palsa-89. The sequence continues at coordinate 55,920 of CAVYGT010000006.1, forward strand.
TGACAGAACCGAACTGCCTGGAGGAATTATATCGGTGTTCACTTATATAAGTCAACACTAAAGTATGTGCAAGCGCCGGCCGACTTGTCTGGCGTCCTATTGTTTTTTCTTGGCCCCAGACTCGGTACGTTCGGTGGCGCGCTCGCCGTCCAACAGGTCAGTGAGCGCATAGTTGCCCTCGTGGCATGCGTATTCGAAGATCGCGCCTTCCGATCGTGTCCAGGTCAGTTCGCCCTTCCAGGGCCGCGTAAAAGCGGTGGGATCGTCGACTTCGAATCGATACTGCAGCGTATTCGCATCCTGCAGACTGAAGCGTTCCACAACGTGCAGGTTTCTATCGGACCCGAACATGCCGCCGGCGTCGCCGAAAAATCCGCCGCCATCGTTGAAGTTTGTAGTGTCCACTACGAGTGTGCTGCCTTCCCAGCGCCCGATGGAATCGCCCAGCCAGAGTCGCACGCTGGGCGGAAGGTGAGACTGGCGGTCCAGCCGGATGATTCTCGTGTCGTGAATCATTTCGACGTTGAGCATCACTTCCTGGCCGGTCTGGACGATCTGATAATTGCTGTTGTAAATATACGGAAGCATCGGCGCCACCGCGGTCGGGAAGACGATGCACTGGTCCTGCAGACCAAGGTCTGTCGAGGTGTGCGGATGCCGGAGCAATTCCATGCGGCGGCTCTTTTCGGCAGCCGCGGCCGGCGTCAGCGCGGGAATCCTTCCGTCGGGAGGATCGGTGATGATGGACGTCCGGAGACTTTTCAGTAGCTTTGTACCAGTTTCGTAAAAGAGGTTGTTGTAACTGGCGAAGGTCTTCGGGGCAACCTCCGGCTTTGGGTCCTGCCTTCGCGCTGCCGCCCGGCGTTCCCAAGCCGCTGCTTCTTCCGGCGTGAAGAACTCTTTGTCCTTAAGTTGCGCCGGACGCTCCAGGGGAGTGGCAGTCGCGGAGTTCCAGATGCCCTCGAAATCGGGATGCTGTGCCGCGACCGGTCCAACAAAAGTGACCGCGACCAGCGCTATCAGCAGTTTTTGCCGAGCCGTGGCTTGGTGAAGTCTGCGATGCATCATGCCGTGGTTCCAGTATATCCGGGAGCCTGCGTGACTGTTGATTTGAGACGATAGTTCTCATGGGTAGAAGGCGTGGCCCCTGAACTTCATGACCATACTCGCCCGATTGGAGCAGTGGACGGAGCGCGGCATTGTATCGCCAGAGCAGTACACGCTCCTGTCGGGACTCGCCCGTGGAGAGCCCTTCTCCCTTTTTCTCGAGCTCAACGTTCTTCTCTACGCTGGTGTTCTGGCATTTGTCGCTGGCCTCGGCTGGACCATTACCACCTGGTCGAACCAACTCGGTGATATCCTCATCCTGGCCATTCTCTCCGCGCTGTTCGCCGGCTGTTTTTGGTATTGCTTCTCCCGCGCCCCCGCCTGGATCCCCGCGGAAGCCCCGTCGCCCAGTCTGATTTTCGACTATGTACTTTACCTCGGGTGCCTCACCTGGTCGCTTGAACTCACTTACATCGAGAACCGGTTTCATGTGCTCTCCGGACAATGGGATCTCTATCTGTTGGCCACCGCGGTCCTCTTCTTCTTCCTGGCTTATCGCTTTGACAACCGCTTCGTCCTATCGCTCGCCTTGTCCTCGCTCGCCGCATGGTTCGGACTCACCATCTCGCACTGGCGGACGCATCAGGATGCAACGTACCGGCAATATGCGATCCTCTACAGCCTGGTCGTAAGCGCCGCCGGGGCCATCCTCCAGCGCCGCGGCCTGAAACCGCATTTCTTCTCCACCTATCTGAACATCGCGGCCAACGTTCTCTTTTGGGCACTGCTCTCGGGAGTCTTCGAATCGCAGGGCTACGGCGTATGGCTTCTCGCGCTTTTGGCTGCCTGTGCCGCATCTCTCGGCTGGGGCCTGGCACGCCGCCAGTTTTCTTTCGTCGCCTACGCCGCCTTCTACGGATACGTGGGCGTCAGCTCGATCCTCACCCGCAACATGCATGGCACCGCCGCTGTACTGAGCTATTTCGTGGTTACCGGCGTAGCCATGCTGGTTATACTGGTCCAGATCGCGCGCCGCTTCGCGCGAGAATCATGAAGGCCGGCATGCGAGCCTACCCGGCATCCAGCGAAGAAGCCCTGCACGCCCGCAATCTGCTGAAGGATTGGGCCGGCCAAGGCTTTCTCACCGACGCGCAGTACCAGCGCATGGAACAGGAGACGGTCTGCGACCTCCGCCGCACCAACATTTTTCTGCGGCTGGTTTTGTTCTTCTTTGCCCTGATCATTGTGGCGGCCGCCGTCGCGCTGTTCTTCGAGGTGGTTCTGTCGCGGCCCGCGGTCCAAACCACCGGCATTCTCCTAATGATCTTCGCTGCTATCTCCTATGCGGCCGCCGAATTCGCCGTTTCCCTGGCCCGGCTGTATCGCTACGGGATCGAAGAAGCTCTGGCCGTCTGCGCAGTTGCCTTCCTCTGCGTCGGAATGCAGCTAGCTTTTTTCGAAGGCCGCTATTCGCCGAAACCGGACGTCATGGAATCCCTGGTTCCCGCGGCGGGCGCAGCCACTTCGCTGTGGATCTGGCGTCGCTTCGGCCGGCCCTATGCATTTCTCGCCGCGATGATTTTCGTCCTCTGGCTGCCAGGCCACTGGACCTCGTCGCATGCGTGGCAGCATGTCATCGTCGCGGCATTCTATGCAGCCGGCCTGGCAATCGTCGCCGCGGTACGCTCCCGGCATCGCTTCACTTACCTTGACGAGACGTATTCGGTCGCAGAAGCGCTTCTCTGGCTCGGCGTCTACGTGGCGATAAATCTCCAACTTTCGTCGATCGACCTGCTCCGGCAGTGGTGGATTGCCCCTCACATCACCACCGAATTCTCAAGGCCCTTCTATTGGACCACCTGGGTGCTGACCTGGTGCCTCCCAGCTGCCACACTCGCACGCGGCCTGGGCCGGAAAGACCGTTTCGTCATCGCAGCCGGCGCCATCGCCGCGGTTCTGACTTTAGTCACCAACAAACCCTATCTCGGCTGGCCGCGGCATACCTGGGACCCGATGCTCCTGGGCGCATTATTGTTTGGCGCCGCGCTCCTGATCCGCCGCTGGCTCGCAGCCGGGCTAGGCGGGGTTCGCCACGGCTTTACTGCCCAGCGGCTCTCTGGAAAGGACAAATCCTGGATGAACGCCGCGGCCGGTGCATTCGGTCTGGTATCGCCGCAATCGATAGCACCAAGTCCCCAAACAAGTCCCGAGTTTCGTTTCGGCGGAGGAGATTCGGGAGGCGGCGGCGCTAGCTCCGATTTCTGAATCCGCGGGTGGATTGAGGTTGGTCACCCGCGCGACGCCGGGTCAAACCAACAACGCAACAAAACCGGTAACCACGAGTGCGATCGCCCAGATCAGGTCCAGATTGAACCAGGACCGGCGTAGCATCGCCAGGCCGAATTTCTGATACACGAGCAATGCCACTGCAGCGGTCACGGTGAAGTATCCCAGCGTGTGGATCAGCGCGGCCCATACGCCACTGATCGCGCCTTGGGATGCGGCCATATGGTGCGCATGCGGTCCCGCCAGCACCACCGGCAACACCATGAGGCCGGCGCCGTGCGCGGATGCCATTAAAAACGACCAGATGGTGAGTTCGCGAAAGCCGACTTGCATGCCGCCCCAGCGAAAGTGCCGGCTGCGAATCAGCTTGTACACACCCAACCCCACCAGCATCACGGCCACGCCGACGCGGATGTAGGCGAGCGGCAGCGCCATCTGCGCCAATCCAGCCACCAGAACTACCGCGCCGATGGATAGAGCGTGGCCCAGTGCGATGGGTGGCAGCGACCACGCCACCGCTCGTGCGCGATGCTCCTGCATGCCGCGAGCCACCGCGAACAACCACCCCATTCCGGGATTGATGCCGTGATAGGCACCCAGCAAGAAGAGCGTGGAACAGACTGCGAACGTTTCGCTCATGCGTAGCAGTACGAGTCTGAAGAAGCGTCGCCGCCTTCCAGACGAATCTGATGACCCCGCAGTTCACCGAAATCCACGAAAAACTTGGGATCGATTTCCATGCCGCCTTCCGGCTTGGCATCCAGCTTCACCATCCAGCTCGCAATGCCTTCCGGATAAAACTGAGCGTCCCACGGAGCATATAGAGAGTTGGTGAAGTAGATGCGCTTGCCGTCGCGGCTAAGCTCGACCATTTGCGGAGCGCCGTTCAAGGGAGTCTTGGGCTGCTTGGGATGCGCGGCCTTGCGGACGATTCCACCCAGGTGCACCGATCCGGTTTTTCGCGGATGGAAAGGATCGGAGACATCGTACTGCAAAAACTCGCCGGTGCCAAAGCAGGAAACGTACAGGAAGCGGTCGTCGAGAGAGAGATTGATGTCGCTGATGAGCGGCGGTACGGCCTTGAAGCCTTGGAGCAGCGGCGGCAGTGTGGCCGGATCGGCAGGCTCGGCGGGAATGTCGATCACTTTCTTGATTCCCCATTTGCCGTTGTCGCGATGCCAGACCCAGATCGATGCCGAGAGATCCTTCAGCGAGACCACCACCCCGAGAAAACCGTAAGCGCGTGTGGGATCGTGCGCCGGCCGCAGTTCCAGCGCCATCTGATACTCGGAGCCTAAATCGATTTCCTGCTGATGACGCCTCTTGACCAGATCCCAGACATGCAGCTTGTGTCCGTAGCCGCCCTTCAACAGAATTTCCGGATTCACTCCCTTGTTCACCATGTTGGGGGTGCCCCACTCGCTGGTAATGACGGTGTCGAATCCCAAGTGCCACCAGAAATCGTAAGCAAGTTCCTGAGGACCACGATCCAGTTCCCACTTCCCGAGCACATCGAAGCTCTCTTGATCCATCACGAAAATTCCGCCGGGACCGCCGCCGTCGGGAGCTCCCAGCGCGCTGACAAAGATTCCGTCCGGACCGCAATGAATCGTATGCGGAGATGCGTATCCCGTGCGCGCGCCCAGCGTCTCCGGTTCAATCACCTTCACGATTTGCGGTTTGCGCGGATCGGGCTTAGTGTCGATGATGTGTATCCGCGACGAAGTGATGCCCGGCACCACCAGATACCGGCGCTCCACGTGCGGATGCGCGGCGTGCGGGCAAAGACAAGCGCTGCAGGCGTTCCAGCCGAAATGATGCAACTCGTCGCCGGCGTTCGGCATGTCCGCCTGGCCGACGATATGGCCGTAGCCGGACGATGCGGGATCGACATCTACGACGCCCAATGCGTCGTGACGGCCGTTGTTTTTTCCGTTGAGCATAGCGACGAAAGCCAGCTTCTCCGCCGGCGCCTGCATTGCCATCTTGGGTGAAGGGTAGAACGTGGGATCGGGGCGCCACATTGACATTTGATATCTCCTTAGCCTTAGAGCGTAACAGTTATCCGCATGAAGCTGGCAGGTGTAGAAGTGCCGGCGTCCTTGCTCTTGTTCTGCGCGTTCGCCAGTTCCACCAGTTGTTTGCGGAGTGCCTCCGCCTTTCCGGGCGGCTTCGACTGCCCATGACATATTTGACTCGCTGGTGGTTTCAATAGGCCGCGCCATCGCTCGAAAAATCGCGCGGTGTCGCCGAAATCGCCGCCGACATCGGATACGAATCGGAAGCGGCCTTCAATCGGGCCTTCAAGCGCGAGTTCGGCCAGCCTCCCGGTACCGCAGCGATCGCAAGAGCTCGCCCGTCAGGAAGGCCGGCGAACATCTGGAAATCGTTAAGTGGTTCTCCAGTTCCCAGAGCAGCACTTTACTGAAACGGGTTATAGCCCGGTTTTTTGTATAGCTTGTCCCAGTTGTCAAGAATATCCGGTTTGTAGACCTGGTCCGGCCAATCGGCGGGTTTGATTTCTTCAATCGCTACTGAAACCGCTTCTTCTCCACACTTCGCAATCTCCATCACGTCCCTCACGATCTGTTCCGTCAATCGAGTCTTAACCTCTTCTGACCGTCCGGGATAGAGTTTCAGGATAACGTGTGGCATCGTAATCTCCTTCGGTTCAGAGGCATTTCAGAAGCGCAAGGCTTACCTGCAGTACTGGACGTCGCTAACCTTTCCATCCAGTCTACAACCTTGCCGTCGAGTTTTCCTGAATGACGATGTGCGTCATAGCCGTGGCCGGTTTCTTCGGCCAACCAATGCGGGGCATTCGGGCTCTTCGCTCGCCAAGCGCTCCGCAGTTGGAAGCGGTTCAGCAATCAGTAAAGGTTCGTGCGTGCCTGCCAGTTCACGCTTCCTCCCCGCCGCTGCGTGTGATACGGTGACGCTATGTCACCGAGCCTGTCGCACTCCGCGATCACGCATCGCTTCATTCAGACCAACGCAATCAGGATGCACATCGCCGAGCAGGGCGAAGGCCCGCTGGTTATCCTGGCGCACGGTTTTCCGGAACTCTGGTATAGCTGGCGCCACGTTCTTCCTGCACTCGCCGCGGCCGGATATCATGCTGTCGCGCCCGATATGCGTGGCTATGGCCAGACCGACGCGCCGCCGAACATCGAAGACTACACGCATCTCCAATCTGCCGGCGACATGGTCGGCTTGGTGCTCGCGCTTGGTTACGACCAAGCGGTGATCGCCGGGCACGACCACGGCGCGCCCGTTGCTTTCAACGCAGCCAATCTCAGGCCGGATATGTTCCGTGCCGTCATCCTCCTGAGTGTGCCGTATATTATGCGCGGCACTGTCAGTCCGGTCGAATCCCTGGCACGGCTCGTCCCTCCGGGAAAGCAATTCTACATGAACTATTTCCAGACTCCCGGCGTCGCCGAGAAGGAATTCGAAGCCGACCCCAAACGCAGCCTACGCATGCTTTTGTACTCCCTCTCGGGTTCGATTCCGAAAGAACACAAGTGGCGTTACGTTTTCGGTGTGAACGAAAAAGCGTCGGACGGCTGCACCGATCCGAAGGAACTTCCGGCCTGGCTGAAACAAGAGGATCTGGATTACTACGCCAACGAGTACTCCCGCACCGGCTTTCGCGGCGGTCTGAACTGGTATCGCGGTCAGGACATTTTCTGGCGGGAGACACCGTTCCTGATCGGCCGCAAGCTCCTACAGCCGACGCTCTTCATTGCCGGCGTCGACGACGGGGTGGTCGAGTTCCTTAAGCCGGCCGTCGACAACCTGGGACAGAGCGTCCCCAACCTTTGGAAGAAAGTTCTGCTGCCGGGTGTAGGACATTGGACCGAACAGGAGGCGCCCGCCGAAGTGGCGCGGCTTATGATAGAGTTCCTCCAAAGCGTGGACGGCGCTAAAACCGCGGCGCAGTAGGAGGCCCTATGCATCCCCGGGTGTTCCTTTTATTTGTCGCTGCCGCCGTCGCCTTCGCCCAGCCCAAGAGTGGCGCCGAGCCGCCGCAGAGACTTGTTCTTCTCGACGTAGCCGCCACCACAGCCAAGGGTGAGCCGGTCACCGATCTGCGCGCTTCCGAAATCCAGATTCGCGAGGACGGAAAAGTGCATCCGGCAGTCTTTTTTCACTTCGCCGGCCCAAAACGCACCATGCTGCCGCTGGTAGAAGGTGAGAACGCGAATCGCCCCGCGGTCACTCCTACGCTCATCCTGTTCGATCGTTGGAACGAGCGATTGACAGTGGCGCTGTCGGCGTGGAGTAATCTCGGCTCTGCTTTGCAGCGGCTGGAGTCGGTGGATAGTATCTTCATTTATTTCCTTACGAATCACGGGGATTTGTTTCCGGTGCATCCGCTGCCGTCCGCCGATGCGGACCTGCGCGCCATGGTCGAGCCGACACCTGTACAGCTTCGCGGCAAACTGGACGATGCGGTGCGCACCCTAAACGGATTCCGCGATATTGACGTGGAGGACCCGATTCTGCGTACCAACACCACCTTCCGGGCTCTCTACATGCTCGGATCGCAAATGGCCGCCATCGCGGGGCGCAAGAACCTGATCTGGGTCACGCATGGCTTCCCGCTGACGCTGATGAATCCGGATATCATCGATTTCACGCCCCAGATCCGTCAATTCAGCGCGGCGGCCACCGAGAACCAGATCGCGATTTACACCGTGGACGAGTCTGCTCAGGGAGTAGCAGATATGGGCAGCGTGTTCCGGGAGACGTTGGATATGTTTTCCTCGCTGACGGGCGGCCGCTTGTATCCGACCGACAACACGGCCGAGGCACTGTCCGCAGCAATCGCCGACGGCCGGGGCAACTTCCGGCTCGCTTACTATTCGCCTACGCGGCCGAAGGACCGCAAGGAGCACAAAATCCGGCTGGAGTCGTCGCGCAAGGGGGTCCGTCTACTGACCAGCGAAGGTTACTTCGGTGATGTCGCCGAACCCGATCCCGCTGCACTGGAGCACTCTCTTTTCAGCAGCGTGCCACATAGCCCGTTCGAAGCAAGCGAGATCGGTGTGCGCGTCGCGCTGTCCCAGACGCCATCCGGCTCAGCGACGCATTTCGCGATTCATATCGATCCCGCGGACATTTTGCTCGATCAACGAGATGGAAATTATCGGGGCCAACTGGCGTTGCTCTTCGCGTTTTATAGCCATGGCTTCCTGGAGCGAGCGGCGCCTCCCGTTCACATCGATGTCAATCTTACGCCGGATCAATTCAGCCAGGCGCAGAAAGACGGGATCGACGCATCGCAGGATGTCGAGGTCAGCAGCGACGCCGAGAAGATTCGCGTGATCGTGATGGATCGCAAACTGTATGCGCTGGGGTCTGTAACGGTCTCGCCTCTTCAGCCACGTTAATAGGGCATCTGCCGCTTGGTAAACTTCCGGCCTATGTCGGCGGCCTCCGGACTGGCCGGCCCAATCATGACGCCTTCCTTGATCATGGCGATCACGTTGCCCGGATTCATGGAATTCAAAAAGAAAATATGGTTGGCCTTGCAAGCCGCGAACACTTTGGCGCGCGCCGCCAGCATGCGCGGATCCGTCTCCGCCACGTTGCCCGTTCCTCGAACGCCCAGCGACAGCGCCATGTCGCCGGGTCCCCACTCGGCAAACGCGATTCCCGGAACTTTCAAATTCTCTTCCGCATTGGCGAGAGCGTATTTGTCTTCGAGCTTCAATCCCAGCAGCAGCTCGCCATTGGGATTCAGCGGCCAGGCATCGGCCTTGTCCCAGTATTCCTGTTCCGAAATACCCCAGATCTGAGCCGCGGTTGCCGCCCCATGCACGCCCCGGCGCCCTTCGCTGATTCCGTGATCCACGCCTTGTTTGTGGATGGGCAGCCGGATCGCTTCCACGAACGCGCGCACCGCGCCGGGCGTATCGGCATGCGTCAGAAGAACGCCGTGGACGCCGGTTGCCAGCACCTGTTGAAACATCCAGGCGTTGGCGCGAACGGTGGCCTCATCGGTGCCATTCACCGGAACGTTCACGATCACGGCCGGGGTGCGATGCCCGCTTTTGGTCGGTCCACCCGCGACGAGCCCGCGCATGTACTCGGCCAATCCTTTGACGTCGAACGGGGCGTGCTCCATGTCGTAGCTGATGTAGTCGGCGTAGGTCTGCGCGTCCTTCTTGCCTTGCTCGAAGCTGCCTTCGGTGCCGGAATGAGAGCCGGTGTAGTAAACCGGTTGACCTTGTTCGAGCAACTCGATCGCACGATTGATGTGCTTCGGTTTGGGAGCTTGACCGACCAGCGTCGCGCAAACAGCGAACGAAAGCAGCACGGTATTCAGACTCTTCATAAACCTCCGGCCCTGCCGAACTTCATTATTCGAGCGCAAACGCGTTCACGCCCGAACTCACGATCACGACATATTGTTTGCCGTTCTTGCCCATAAACGTCATCGGGTTGGTGTGGCCCTCGCTGTCGAGCTTCGTTTCCCAGAGCAGCTTGCCGGTGCGCGAATCGAAAGCGCGGAATCGCGAATCGTTGGTGCCGGCGATGAAAACGACCCCGCCGGCGGTCGCCATGCTGCCGCCCTGGCCGAACGCGCCGGTGTCGTGCATGCCCTTGGCTTCCAGTTCATCGCTGGTGCCGAGCGGGACCGTCCAAGCAATGTCGCCGGTGTTCGCATTCACGGCCAGCAAATGCGCCCAAGGCGGCTGCTGGCACGGCATCTGATTGTCTGGATCCCAGAAGCGCGAATAGAACGTACCGCGGCCGGGCAGCGGCGTTGAGCGGCGATAGGCAACCAAATCGGTTTCGTCCTGTTTGTCGAGCCGGCCGAGGCCCGCGACGTCGCGCGTATTGACGAAGACGTAGTTGAGCGCCGGATCCACCGAGACGCCACCGTAGTTTACGCCGCCCTGCTGGCCGGAAAAAATCACGCGATATTCCTTGCTGCTGTATGGCGTGTACGGGCCGAGGTTGTGGATGCCGCCGATTTTCTCGACTAAGTCGCGGCAGTATTTTTCGTGCGCAGCCTCGCCGGTGAAAACCTCGTCGGGCTTCATGCCGAGGCGAGCGAGCGGCGGAGGCTTCAGCGGGAAAGGCTGCGTGGGCGAAGAGTGCTCGCCCGGAACGTCGCTTTGCGGCACCGGGCGTTCCTCCACCGGATAAATCGACTTGCCGGTTTCGCGATTCAGGAAAAACATCAGCGAAGCCTTGGAAACGGCGACTATGGCTGGAATCTTCCTGCCGTTCTGGACGACGTCGATCAGCGCGGGCGCGGCTTCGGCGTCCAGATCCCACATGTCGTGATGCGTGATCTGGAAATACCAGCGTAGCTTTCCGGTGGCGGCGTCGATCGCGACGATTGAGGACGAAAACAGATTGTTTCCGGGCCGCCCGCCGCCGTAATACTGCGGCGCGGGCTGGCCGAACGGCACGAAAATCAGGCCACGCTCGCTATCGACCGTGATGAGGCCCCAATTGGCCGGTGAGCCGACGTGCTCGTAGGCGTCCTTGGGCCAGGTTTCGTAACCCACTTCGCCCGGATGCGGGAGCGGATGAAAAGTCCACGCCAGCTTGCCGGTGTGGACGTCCCAGGCGCGCAGGTCCTGAGCCGGGCCGTCGGGATTGTCTTCCTGGCCTTGTGAGCCGGTGATGATCAGGTTTTTATAGATCGCGCCGGGCGAGCTCATGTGATACGGCATCTTGGGGTATTTTTCCGTTACGCCGACGCGCAGGTCGACAGTGCCTTCGTTGCCGAAACCGGGGACGGGCTTACCGGTCTCGGCGTTGAGCGCGATCAGCTTGCCTTCGCTGGTTCCGGTGAAGATTTGCGCGGGCGTTTGAGAATCGCCGGGCCAGAAGCTCACACCGCGCATAGTTCCGGTGGCGCGGCCCAGATCGTACTTCCAGATTTCCCGGCCGGTGTCGGCTTCGAGCGCAACCACGGTGTGTTGCGTGGTGGGCGTAAACAGCACGTTGCCGATGACGATGGGCACGGCTTCGGTGGGCGCGAGGACGCGCTGCGGACCGGTGAGACTGGCGGCCTTCGGATCGATGGCGTACTGCCAGGCGAGTTTCAGTTTGGCGACGTTGTTGGTGTTGACCTGCGTGAGTGGGGAGTAGCGCTGGCCGCCCTCGTCGCGCCCGTAAGCGGCCCAGTCATTCTTGGCGTCGAACTTGATCGACACTTTCTTGGATTCTGAGCTGGCGCTTGGGCCGGCATCGCTTTTCGGCGCGGCATCGGAGGTTCCACCCTCCTTGCCGAAATTCTTGGTCAGGTATTTCACGATGGTGGCGAATTCTTCATCGGTGGCTTCGGCGCCGCGCGACTTCATGGTATCGACCACCTTTTTCCATTCGGTTTCGGTCCGCTTGGTGTCGACGGCGGTGTCCAGGTCGTGGCAGGACGCGCAGACGTTTTCGACCAGGTCCTTGCCCTCGCCGTCGGGCAATTTCACTTCGGCGGACAGAGTGGCAAGAGGAAGCAGCCAGACCAGGGCTTTGCGAGCAACAGAGATCATGAAAGGAATTATATACGAGGCGTGAATCGTTGGGGCGATTTTGCGCGACTCTGGCCGGTGCGCCGTGTTTGTAAAAGCAGACCGGCAGGAGTTGACGAGCGAAGCCGGATTTCAACCAAGGAGCATTTTATGTTCAAGTACACGTGTGTCTTTTTGCTGGGCGCCGCCGTGTTGTGCGCTCAACCTGCGGTGGGGACGACCGGGATGGTCGGACTTGCGGATGCGCAGACGGCTCAGTTGAATCTGTTGAATCCGGGCGTGCTTGCGCCGGCAGTGGGCGTGATCTGCTCGGCTGCAGTGCAATTCGTGGACGACAGCGGAACGGTATTGAAATCGACGACGCTCATGGTTCCTCCCGGGCAGAGCAGGCCGTTCCAACTGCATAGCGATACGGATCTGAATTTAGTGGTGGCGGGCGATCGACGCGAGATTCGCGCGGTGATCACGATCCCGCCGGTTACACCGGCGAGCAGCGCCGCAACCCCTACGCCGTCGGCTTGCAAGTTGGCTGCGACGCTCGAAATCTTCGATAGGATCAGCGGCCGGACTTTGGTGACACTGGGCCGCGTTGTAAAGATTCCTGCGGTAGTGACGCCGCCAACAACGACGAATCCTTAGTCGGCTGCGAAGCCTGGCTTGGTGATCGGGACCTCCATCATTTTGGGTGCGTATTTCTTGGCCGCGTCGCGGATTTTGGAGGCATTGCCGAGCAGAACGAAGGTCAGGTTGCTGTCCCGGTAGTAGTTGCGCGCGATGGAATTGGCGTCTTCGAGGCTGACGGCATCGATGCGCGAGAACAGGTCGTCGATGTCGTCTTTGCCCAGATGATAAATCGCGATGTCGCCGAGGGCGGTGGCGATCTGGTCCGTGGTTTCGAGGCGTTGCGTGGGGAAGGTGCCTTTGAGATAAGCCTTCGCGGAGGCGAGTTGGTCGGCCGTGACGCCCTGATCGCGCAGGCGCTTCAAAACATCGAGCGCCAGGTCGATGGCCTTTTCTGTCGTTTCCGTTTTCGTGTAGCTGGCGATGATGGTTGCGCCCGGTATGCGCGGCTGTTGCACGATCGAAGTCGCGCCGTAGGTGAGGCCGGACTTCACGCGCAGCTCTTCGTTTAATAAGGAAGTGAACCGGCCGCCGAACAGGAGATTGACGAGGATCAGCTTAACGCGGTCGGGGCTGGTGCGGTCGATGCCCGGTTGGCCGATGTAGAAATAAGTCTGGGTGGCGTCGGGTTTATCGATCAGCAGGAGACGCGTGGCAGCCGGGGTGGAGGGCGCTTTGACTGGCTGGAACACCTCGCCGGGCGAGACACCGCCGAAAGCCTCGCGAATTTTCTCGGTGACGGCGGCGGGCTCGAAATCGCCGGAGACGATGACGACCAGGTTTTTGCCGCAGTAATTGCGGGCGTGGAAGTCGACGATGTCCTGGCGCTGGATGCGGGAGAGCGTACTTTCGTCGGGGACGCGTCCATAAGGATGGCTTGAGCCGAAGAAGAACGCTGCAAAGTACAGGCCGATGGCGGCTTGCGGATTGTCCTTGGTGGATTTCGCGGCATCGATGCGCTGGGCGAGCAGCTTGCGAACTTCCGGTTCGGGGAAAGAAGCATGCAGGACGGCGTCGCTCACCAGATCCAGGCCGCGGTCGAAATCTTTTTTGAGGAATTCGGCGGTGATGACGCTGGCAGGTGATTCCGTTGTTTCGGGAGTCTGGAACGTGCCGCCGAGAAAGTCCAGTTCTTCGGAGAATTGATCGGCGGTTCGCTTGGCGGTTCCTTTTCGAAGGAGCTGAGCGGTGATGCTGGCCAAGCCGGATAAGTTGGTAGGCTCGGCTTCGGCGCCACCATTCACCAGGATGCGGAAGCCTACCAGAGGGACGCCGGGGCGGGGCATTAGTTCGAGGGTGACGCCGTTGGGCAGCGTCTGGCGGGTGAAGGGAGGCAGGCGCACTTCGCCGAGGACGGCCGCGCTGGCGAGAACCAGGATCAGCACGAGGCGGGCCTTCATTGGGTGCCTCCTTTCGGCGCGGTCGGGACCAGCGTGGCGATAGTCCTGTTTTTCTCCGTCAGATATTGACGGGCGACGCGCTGCACGTCGGCGGCGGTGACGGCTTCCACCGACTGCTCCACCGAGTAGAGCTTGCGGTAGTCGCCGTAGAACAGCTCATAGCTTCCCAGGAGGTTGGCGCGCCCGGAGATGGTCTTGAGCTCGCGGTAGTGATTGGCGAGCAATTGGTTTTTGGCTTTGCGCAGTTCCTGATCGGAGAGCGGCTGGTCGCGCAGGCGATCGAGTTCTTCCAGCAGTGCTTTCTCGGCGCGCGCGGGTTCAACGCCGCTTCTGGGTTGCAGGCTGAAAATCAGGAGACCGGGATCGAAAGATGGCTGGCGGAAGCTTTGGACGCCGAGGACGAGCTGTTCCTTGTCGACTAATCGGCTGTAGAGGCGGGAGCTCTGGCCGCGCGCCAGCACGGTTTCGAGGACGTCCAGAGGGGTGTCGTCCGGATTCTTGGTTTCGGGTACATGGTAGGCGACCAACTCTAACGGCAACTGCGCAGGGCGCATGACGGTGATGCGGCGCTCGCCGAGCTGTTCGGGTTCCTTGGTGCGAATGGGCGGCGGTGGATCCTCGCGCGGGATGGGTTCCAGATATTTTTTTGCGAGCGTCAGAACGTTAGCCGGAAGAGACGTCGCCGACCACGACCATGACGCAATTGTTAGGCGCGTAGCCCATGCGGAAGTGGTTTTTCAGATCGTCCATGGTCCAGGACTCGATGTCGGAGGGCCAGCCGACTACGGGCCAGTGATACGGATGCGCCTGATAAGCCGCGGCGCGGAGCTGTTCGAAGAGCACGCCGAAATTGCTGTTGTCGACCGAGGTGCGGCGCTCCGAATAGACGACGCCGCGCTCGGACTCGACGATTTTGGGATCGAAGTTGAGATTGCGAATGCGGTCGGACTCCATGTCCAGCATCAGCTCGAGCGCGCTGGAGGGGAACCAGTCGGTGTAGACGGTGTCGTCCTCGGTGGTGTAGGCGTTGTTGTTGCCGCCGTTCTTTCTCCATTTCGTTGTCGAACTGGCCGGGGCCGTATTTCTTGGCGCCGTTGAACATCATGTGTTCGAAGAAGTGCGAGATACCGGTGATGCCGGGGCGTTCGTTGCGGGAGCCGACTTTGAAGAAGAAATACATGGCGACGTTGGGGATGTTGTGGTCCTCCTGGATGAGGATTTTCATTCCGTTGGAGAGCGTGTCGGTTTTGACGTCGGAGGGTTGGGCCGAGGCCAGGGCTGCGGCCGCGAGGAGGGCGGGGAGGAGTCTTCTCATGGGTTCACGATAGCAGACGGATCAATTGGGTTGTCGTTTGGCGCAGGGTGGGGGTTTGGGCGCGGGCGGTGGGATTTGAAATTGGAATTTGAGAAAACGAAGCCAGTGAAGTCGTGTGTTTTCAACAAATCCATAAATTCAGCGAGTTTAGCGCTCACGGTATCGTCCATAAGGACAATTCTGGACCTTCGCGCTTGCAGTCAGAGCACGCCGGGCTTGTAGGCAGCTGGATGGAGACAGAAGAATATTTGTGAAGATACGTCACCGCTCTCCAATGGTGCGCTCGGGAGCGGCGCCTTCGGCAGGCTTGGTCAAAAGTTGCAAGCCGGTCACGAGCGGTCTGGCCGCCGCGGTCGTTCCCTGGGTTCGGTGTTAAAGCGAGCTAGGTTGTAAGGTATGACCGCAAATCGGCAAAAGCTGCTATGGCAGGGTCTGGACCTTATTCAGCGGCGTCTCTGGAGTCCGCACGACGGCCGCTGGCCTTATGAGATTTCTCATTACACGCCGTTGGAGGCGTTCAAGAGCATAGTACGGAACCGTGAGCTTTGGCTAACGCATCAGTCTGACCTTGGGGCTACGGAGAGCGGTGAAATGCGGCATGCTAACAGGATCATCAATGCTGAGCTTAATCGCAGGTGGCTTCCAAAAAGCATTGATCGGCACAACAGCAATTTCTGGGGCCTAGGATCTGGGTGGCATCACTACTGCGTCTGTTTTTGTCGAAGTGGGGCACGGCCGTATATGTGGCAATTCTATGCAGGGAATGGAAATGGTTGCGCGATAGTCTTCTCATTCTCGGGGCTGGTGGATCGGTCCCACGGTGGTCAGGAGTACTGGATCGGTCCAATGCTCTACTCCCATGCGGCTCAGTCAACGATGGCGGCGAGGATGCTTCGCCGTAGCTGGAAGCTATCCAAAAGAGTGCAGATTCGCTCAGATGAAAAGGACGAGTTCTGGGGCGAAGTAATGATCAAGCTGGCGCTTGGATGCGGGTTGCGATTCAAGCGGGAAAAATTCAGCCACGAACTCGAGGTGCGGCTCGGCTCAAATAAGCGCGATGAGACGGAACAATTCATGTGCGGTGGTAAGCGGCGCATAAGGGTGCCGATCGTCGCGTCGACGGTGTGCCGGGTGATTCGTGGGCCCGATTCCGTACTCAGCCTCGTCGAGGTCCAAGACTTCTTATATCTGCATGGCTGGAATGTGCCAGTTGTAGAGGCGAGCCCTTATTGAGGCCTTGTCTTGCTGATACGTGAATCGTTCAACGGCGTCATTATCATTGCCTCATCAGCGGCCAGAAGAAAGCGATGGCCCAAAGCTGGGTTCCCCTTGTGCCGTAGTAATCGGCTTGATCGTCCAGGTCCTGGTCGGCTCTGGGGCGAATCAGGTAGCGGCGGTTCACCGGGCGCTGGTCTTGAGCCGGGCGTCCAAGCGACGGTGCTTCTCTTCCCAGTAGGCTGGACTGGCCTCGATTGGGTCGCCGGAATTCAGGCCTTCCAGGGCCAGGGCTTCGAGTTCGTCAAGGTTTTCCAGATCAGAACGGAGCAGGCGCTGCAGGTACGCCTCGACCGTGATGCCCTCCGCTTGGGCTTTCGCGCGCAGGCGCGCTTCGATGTCCGGATGGATGGTGATACTCATAGTGAGTGCAGTAATGCCTTCCTTTAAAATACCTCCGCCCGTTTAGTGCGTGAAGGCAAGTCAATTTTCCGGGGGCGGCTCACACTCTCCTTGACAGCTTAGGAGAGTCGCAGTATACTCCCCTTAGCATCTTAGGAGTGTCCACATGTCCAGCCAGGCGCAGATCCTTCCCGGAACGCTCGATCTTCTGATTTTGAAGGCGGTCTCGCTGGGGCCACTGCATGGTTATGGGATTCTTTTGCGCATCGGGCAGATCTCCGGGAAAGCACTGCTGATCGAGCAGGGAGCGCTTTATCCGGCCTTGTTCCGGCTGGTACGGCAGGGTTTGCTGAAGGCCAGCTGGGGCGTATCGGAGAATAATCGGCGCGCCAAGTTTTACGAATTGACGGCATTGGGGCGCAAGCGTCTGCGCGAGGAAACGGCAGGGTGGAACCGGCTGGCCGCGGCAATGGGTTCCGCGCTGGCCGCCGAACCGGAGGAACTATGAAACTCCTGGCCTATTTGCGCTCGTTCTCCGCTCAATTTTTCCACCGCTCTCAAACCGAAGCCGATTTAGAGGAAGAGCTAAACACCCACATCCAAAACCGTGCCGACGACCTGGAACGCTCCGGGCTCTCTCGCGCCGAGGCCGAACGCCGCGCGCGCATCGAGTTCGGCGGGCGCGAGCGCATCAAAGAGGAAGTTCGCGAATCGCTGGGCGGCAATTTCATCGAAACCCTGATCCAGGACGTGCGCTACAGCCTTCGTGTTTTGCGCAAATCTCCCGGATTCACGATCGCCGCCGTGGCGACGCTGGCCCTGGCAATCGGCGCCAACGCGGTGGTCTTCGGCGTCCTGAACGCACTGATCCTGCGCCCGCTCCAGGTCCCTCAGGCCCAGAGCCTCTACAGCGTCGAGTTGGGAAACTCATGGCACTCCTATCCCGACTATCTCGATCTGCGCGATCGCAACCGCAGCTTCGACGCTCTGGCGGCTTATGCCATCACTCAGGTTGGGATGGACACCGGCGAGAATCCATCCAGCGACTGGGTCTACGAAACCAGCGGCAACTATTTCGACGCGTTAAGTCTCTGGCCGTACCTGGGCCGTTTCTTCCACGCCTCCGATGAGCACGGCCCCAACAGCGCTCCTTTTATCGTGCTTTCCTACGCCTATTGGCACAGCCGCTTTCAGGATGATCGCGGCGTGGTGGGACGTGTGGTCCGGCTGAACAAGCATCCGTTCACCATCCTCGGAGTAGCGCCTCCGGATTTTCACGGGACGGTCTTGATTTTCGCTCCCGATTTCTATGTGCCGCTGATCAACGAAGAGCAAGTGGACGGAGAGAATTTTCTGAACGTACGCGGGACGCGCTGGATCGTTACGGTCTTGGGACATCTGAAAGCGGGAGTGACTCCGCCGCAAGCGGTGGCCGATCTGAACGCGATCGGCTCCTACCTTGAGAAGAACTACCCGAAAGAAGATGCCAAGATGAAGTTCTCTTTGAGTCGTCCCAGCCTGGTCGGCGATTTGCTCGGCCGCCCGACGCGAGCCTTCGTGGCCGGATTGATGCTGCTGGCGGGTTTAATCCTGCTAGCCGCCTGTGCCAACCTGGGCAGCCTGTTTGGGGCGCGCGCGGCCGACCGTTCCCGGGAACTTGCTCTGCGCCTGGCGTTGGGATCCAGCCGCAATCGCATTCTGAGGGCGCTATGCACCGAAGCAATGTTGATCTCGCTCGCCGGGGGCGCGGCCGGATTATGGGGCAGCGTGCTGCTCTTGAATCAGTTGAGCGCGTGGCAGCCATTCGCCAGATTCCCCATCACCGTGCCTGTAAATCCGGACGCAAATGTGTACGCGGTAGCGTTGATTCTGGCACTTGTGAGCGGAATTCTCTTTGGTATGGTTCCGTTGCGCCAGGTACTCCGCACCGATCCCTACCAGATTGTCAAAGCAGGCCGCGGCGGCGCGGACGGACGACGGTTTAGCGTGCGGGACTTGTTGCTGGTGGTGCAGATCGCGCTGTGTGCCGTGCTGGTCACCTCTTCGATGGTCGCCGTGCGCGGGTTGCTGCGCTCGCTGCATAGCAACTTCGGCTTTGAGCCGGCTAACACGATGCTGGTCAACGCCGACGTGAAGATGGCCGGCTATAGCGGCGACCGGGTGCTGCCCATGCAAAGACGCATCATCGACGGTCTGGAGAAAGTTCCCGGCGTGGAGTCCGTCGGACTCATCGATCAGCCGCCTTTAAGCATGGGCGGGACTACCACCATTGTTTTCGCTGACCAAACAACAGACCTGAGGCCATCCACCGCAGCCGCGGAACCGTACATGTTCGAGATATCGCCTCAATATTTTCGTGCGGCGGGCACAACTTTGCTCGCAGGCAGGACTCTTACCTGGCATGACGACCAAAATTCCCAGCGTGTAGCCGTCGTGAATCGCGAGTTCGCCCGCAAGGTGTTTGGCTCGGAAGCAAACGCACTCGGTGGACACTTCAAGCGGCGGAGTGGCGCGCGCTTCCAAGTGGTGGGAATTGTGGAAGACGGAAAATATTTGAGCGTCACCGAAGATCAACGGCCGGCGATGTTCTTGCCAATGCTGCAGGCGCCGTCGGGCGGCACATGGTTGGTAGTGCGCTCCAATCGCGATCCGCGCCAACTCGTGCCAGCCCTGAAGAGCGCCCTGCGGGACCTGGACGCTGGGCTGCCTTCTTACATCCAAACCTGGAACCGGGCGATGGATGGAGCTCTGTTTCCTTCCCGCGTCGCAACGGTAGCGCTCGGTGTGCTGGGGATCATGGGTGCGATGCTGTCCCTGACTGGCATTTTCGGAATGGCGGCGTACTCGGTCAGCAAGCGCATCCGCGACCTGGGAATTCGCATGGCGCTCGGCGCGCAGCCTCGGGAAGTGCTGCGCGCGGCGCTGGGACGTGCTTTCAAGTTGCTGGCTTTTGGATCAGCGGCAGGATTAGCTCTTGGAATTCTGGCCAGCCGCGTACTGGCTGCCATCGTATATCAGGCCACTCCCCGCGATCCGCTGGTGTTGGCTGGTGTTGTGCTGGCGATGGCGATGCTGGGGTTGGTGGCTACCTGGATTCCAGCGCAACGCGCGCTGTCGCTGGATCCTTTGACGCTGCTGCGCGAGGAGTGATCGGAGGAAATATGAAACTCCTTTCCTACTTTCGTTCACTTGCCGCCAGGTTCTTGCATCGATCTCAAGTCGAGGCTGACATGGAAGAGGAGCTTCGATCGCACATCCAGCACCGGGCCGACGATCTGGAGCGGTCAGGGCTGGATCGCGCCGAGGCAGAGCGCCGCGCGCGCATCGAGTTCGGCGGGCCGGAGCGGATCAAAGAGGAAGTGCGCGAATCGCTGGGCGGGAGTTTTATCGACGTTCTGGTCCAGGATGTGCGCTACAGCCTGCGCGTGCTGCGCAAGTCGCCCGGGTTCACGCTCACGGCTGTTATGACGCTGGCGTTGGCGATTGGCGCAAACGCCGTGGTATTCGGCATTCTAAACGGGTTGATCCTGCGTCCATTGAATTTGCCGGAACCGCGGAGCCTCTACGGAATCGAGCGCTCGGACGATGATGATCCGATGCAATCGTATCCGGACTATGTGGACCTGCGCGACCGCAACCGCAGCTTCGACAGTCTGGCAGCCTATCAAATCACCGAGGCAGGCGTGGATACGGGCGAAAATCCGTCTCGCGTGTTTCTATATGAGGTCAGTGGGAACTACTTCGACGCTTTGCGTGTCCAGCCGTATCTCGGGCGTTTCTTCCATGCGTCCGACGAGCAGGGCCCGAACAGCGCGCCGTACATGGTGCTCGGTTACGCGTACTGGCACACACATTTTCAAGATGACCGCGGCGTGGTGGGCAGAGTGGTTCAGGTCAACAAGCATCCTTTCACCGTTATCGGCGTCGCTCCGCCTGAATTTCGCGGGACATTGGTGTTTTTCAGTCCCGATTTCTACTTGCCGATGATCAACGAGGAGCAGGTGGAGGGAAGGAACATCCTGAACGCGCGGGGAACGGAGTGGATCTATCTGGCGTTGGGACATCTGAAAGCGGGCGTCACTCCGGCACAGGCAGTTGCCGACCTGAACTCGATTGGCTCCTATCTGGAAAGGACCTATCCCAAAGAGCACGGGAAACCAATTTATTCGTTGTCAAACCCCCGTCTTTATGGCGATTCCCTGGGCCGCAGTGTACAGATGTTCCTTACGGGATTGATGCTGCTGGCGGGATTGATGCTGCTGGCGGCCTGCGCCAACCTGGGTAGCCTGTTTGCCGCGCGGGCCGCCGATCGTAGCCGTGAAGTGGCTCTGCGGCTGGCGCTGGGAGCGAAACGCGCGCGCATTCTGCGGACGCTTTTTACCGAAGCGGTGCTAATTTCACTGGCCGGTGGCGCCATCGGGCTCTGGGGCAGCGTGGCGCTGCTGCGGGGGCTGAGCGTGTGGCAGCCAGTGCCCCGATATCCGGCAACTGTGCCCGTGACGCCGGACGCGAATGTGTATGGAGTCGCTTTGATTTTGGCATTGGTCAGTGGAATCCTCTTCGGGCTAGTTCCGGTGCGACAGGTGCTCAGGACCGATCCATACCAGATCGTCAAGTCGGGATCCACCGGCGCGCTGGGGCGGCGGATCACGGTCCGCGACCTGCTGCTGGTGGTACAAATTGCGATCTGTGCGGTGCTGGTTACGTCATCGATGGTCGCGGTGCGAGGCTTGGTCCGATCGCTACACAGCAATTTCGGCTTCGATCCACGGAACGTGACGATCGTCGAGACCGATCTCAGCATGGCGGGTTACAGCGGCGAACGAGTACCGGAGATGCAAAAGCGCATGCTGGATGCGGCGCGGACCATTCCGGGAGTGGAAGCCGTGGGATTGATCGATTGGCCGCCGCTCATCAGTGGCGATTACGGCGATGACTATATCTTTCGAGACCAGGCGAGCGATCTGAGCCCATCGAATGCCGCGGCTACAGCGTACTCGTTTCGAATGTCGCCCGAATACTTCCAGGCGGCGGGTACAACCCTGTTGGCGGGCCGGACCTTCTCCTGGCATGACGACAAGGGCGCGCCGCGCGTGGCGGTCGTAAATCTCGACTTTGCAGTTAAAATGTTCGGCTCCACGGGTAACGCGCTGGGCCATTTCTTCAAGCTGCGTGATGGAACGCGCATCCAGGTGGTGGGTATTGTGGAGAGCGGGAAATACAAAGGGCTCACCGACGATTCGGCGCCGGCCATGTTTGTTCCCATCCTGCAATCGCCAACGCTGGCGACAAATCTGGTAATCCGTTCGAGCCGTGATCCACGGCAGGTGGCGGGGGCTGTAAAGAATACGTTGCGGGACCTTGATCGAGGGCTGCCTGCTTATATCGAAACCTGGAACCAGCAACTGGACGACTTCACTTTGTTTCCGACGCATGTGGCCACGGTGTCGCTGGGGGTGCTGGGCGTCATGGGCGCGATGCTATCCATTACGGGCATCTTCGGGATGGCGGCTTATTCCGTGAGCAAGCGGCTGAAGGAGTTGGGCATTCGCATCGCCATCGGAGCGCAACGGAAGGAAGTGTTGCAGGCGGCGTTGGGACGGGCATTCAAGTTGCTGGTCTTGGGGTCGGCGGCGGGATTGCTTCTGGGGCTTTTGGCGGCTCGCGTTTTGGCTCATATCGTATATCAGGCGACTCCCCGCGACCCGCTGGTGTTGGCTGGCGTGGTGCTGGCCATGGCGCTGTTAGGATTGCTGGCGACGTGGATTCCGGCGCAGCGCGCGCTTGCGATTGATCCGTTGACGCTGTTGCGCGAGGAGTGAGCCAGGCCTTCGCAGGAGTGCGTGCGCCGCTGGGGCCCTCGCTGGTAAGATGGGCATTGGTGTCAAAGACAATCTGGCTCACGGCGGTGTGGTGTGCGCTGGCGTTTGGGGCGACTACTCCGACGTCAACGGCTCCGGCAAAGAAGAAGACCACTAAGCGGACGGCTCATTCGGCGGCCACCAAGTCCACGAGCGCGCACGCCACGGCATCCTCGGCCACGGCGAAGGCTTCAACCGCAAAGTCCGGCACGGTTGCGTCGAAGTCGAGGAGCGCAAAGAGCAGCCGGCCGCGCCGGGTGGTGCGGTCCTTTCAGCAGGCGCCTACAGCGGATCGCTACAGGGAAATTCAGCAGGCTCTCATCAGCAAAGGCTACCTGCACGGGGAGGCGAACGGCGAGTGGGGCCCGGATTCGGTGGACGCGCTGAAGCGGTTTCAGACGGATCAGAATCTGACGGCGGATGGGAAAATCGGCGCGCTGTCGCTGATCGCGCTGGGACTCGGGCCGAAGCGGTTGACCGCGCAGTCCGGCACGCAGGGGCCTGTTGCTCCGGCGAATCTCGCAAACCCGGCCAGCCCGGCAATCCCGTCGAACACGGCGATCCCGGCCAACCAGGCCAACCCACCCAGTCCCGCGAATCCGCCGAACCAGCCTGGTTCGGCGAACCCTCTCAAATGACGGTCGGCGTTCCCAAGGAAGTAAAAGATCACGAAGCGCGCGTCGGATTGGTTCCGAGCGGGGCGGCGGCGTTACGCGAGGCCGGGCACCGGGTACTGGTGGAAACGCAAGCCGGCGCTGGCAGCTCCATTACCGACAAAGAATACGCCGACGCGGGTGCGGAGATTTTGCCGAGCGCGGCGGAGGTGTGGCGGGAGGCTGATCTGGTGGTGAAGGTGAAGGAACCGCAGCCCAGCGAGTACGCTTATTTTCGCCCGGGATTAATTCTGTTCACCTATTTGCATCTGGCGCCGCTGCCGGAGTTGACGCGCAAGCTACTTGATTCGAAGTTGAACTCGGTGGCGTACGAAACCATTCGCGAGCGCGACGGGTCGCTTCCGCTGCTGACGCCGATGAGCGAGGTGGCGGGCCGGATGGCCGTGCAGGTGGGCGCGCAGTATCTGGAGAAGCCGAACGGCGGGCGCGGAATATTGCTGGGCGGCGTTCCGGGCGTCGCGCCGGCCAATGTCGTGATCGTCGGCGGCGGCGTGGTGGGACATCAATCCGCGAAAATGGCGGTGGGGCTGGGCGCGCATGTCACCATCATCGATCGCAACATGGACCGCTTGCGGCAATTGGACGACATTTATTCGAGCCAGGTGGTGACGCTGGCGTCCAACCTGTTTACGATTCGCCAGACGCTGCGGCAGGCCGACCTGGTGATCGGGGCGGTGCTCATACCGGGCGCTTCGGCGCCCAAGCTGGTGCGGCGCGACATGGTGGCAGAGATGCGAAAAGGCGCCGTGATGGTGGACGTGGCGATCGATCAGGGCGGATGTTTTGAGACTTCGCACGCGACGACGCATACCGATCCGGTCTATGTAGTCGACGGCGTGCTGCACTACTGCGTCTCGAACATGCCGGCGGCGGTGCCGCACACTTCCACCTTCGCGCTGACCAACGCGACGTTCCCCTATCTTGCGGAACTTTGTGCCAAAGGGTTGGAGCGGGCGTGCGAAGAGAATGCGGCCATCCGCGAAGGCGTGAATACGTATCGGGGCTACATCACGTATCCGGGCGTGGCCGAGTCGCAGGGGCTCGCCTGGAAAGAGCTTAAGGCCGTGATGTAGCCGCGGCCTACAACGTTTTTTCGAGCTTTTCCGATTTCAACAAATTGCCGCTTTCCTGTTCGCGGACCACTAGCGTGGTGCGCACGGCCTGGGGGGAGATGTGCCAAAGCTTGGTGATGGTGCGCTCTTCTTTGCGATTGAGCACGAAGGCCGCAGGTTGCAGCAGCGTGATGGACTTGTCCCATTGGCCGTTTTCCTCGGCTTGACCGGTTATCTGGATGGCGATGGGAACCGTGACGCGATCCTCGAGATTGACGACTTTGAGTTTGAGCACGACCAGATCCGGTGAGTCTTTGTGGATGTCCAGGCTGGCGGAGAGCCTGGGAGGATGCGCGCAGGCAGACAGAGCTGCGAGCAGAATGGTTGAGGCGATGAGTTTCCAACGTGTCATAGAAGTTTTCCCGAACGAGGCGAGATGCGCTTTTCCAGGCGAGTCAGCCGGCGGCGCGTTGCGTCGGATGGTTCGAGATCCAAAGCGTTGCGCGTCATTTCGAGCGCCATCGGGTAGTTGCGCTCGCGATGTTCGTAGTATTTCGCCAGCTCGATGAAGGCGGCGGCGCGCCAGGGGTTGCGCTCGGCGGCCAGATCGGTCAGCACGGGAAGCGCGGCGTGCTGGCGGCCGAGTTTCTTTTCGAGCGCGGCGATGTCCCACATGGTGTGGAACAGCAGATCGTCGGGCAGCGTGCGATCCAGGGCCTGGCGGAATAGCGCGAGCGCTTTCTCGTGCTGCTCGGCCTGGCGCCACCAGCGCGCCAACCCCACCATTTCGGCGCCGTGCGCGAAGTGGGCCTGCTCGGGCGCTTGAAAGGCGAGCGGCACGATGGCGGTGAGGCAGGCCAGCGTCAGGATGTCCATCGCGTTGTGGTGGAAGATGGGCAGCAGGCGGAAAATTTCGTGTGTGCGCAGGTATTCGAAGTAGACGTACGGGATCAGCTCGCCGGGCAGATCGCCTTGACGTTCGACGCCCAGGATCTGATTTTCAAGATCGACCAGGCGGCAACTATCGAAGCGCAGGTTCCAGAGACGTCGCGCGCCGAATAGCAGATCCAGGTGCTCGAGCGAGGCGAAGGGCGGACGCTGGCGAACCATCCGGAAACGCGTTTCGAGCAAGGGCTGGTCGTAAGTGCGGCCGTTGTAGGTGATGAGGACTTCGAAGTTTTTCAGATGCTCGTGCAGCGCGCTAAGCTGGCTGGCTTCCTCATCGAAGTCGCGCATGAAGAATTGGCGGACGCGAAAGCCTTCCGGCGTGATGCGGCCGACGCCCACCAGGAAGGCGTAGGTGCCGGAGCCGCCCGCGAGGCCCGTGGTTTCGGTGTCGAGAAAGCACCATTTGGACGGCGGAACATCGGGGATCAAGCCGTTCGAAATGGGGTGGAGCAAATCGTTGGGCAGGTCTTCGAGGTCGGCGATGCCGATGCTGCCGTGGCGGCGATGGCGTTCGTAAAGTTTTTCAGTCTCGAAATGGCGGCCGAGCTCGGTCTCGATGTCGTTTCCGCTGAGGTAATCTTCCGGGGCTGGAATGGGCGGCCGCGGCGGAGGGGCAGGGGGCGGTTTCGGGTTGGTGTACTTTTTGTCGATCTTCGCGATGCGGCGGCGCAGATGCGCGAGTTGATCTTGAAAGTCGCTCATGCTTGCTGCGATTCGACCGCTTGTGAAACCTGCTCCCATTCTTGGAGCAGCGATGCCAGAGCGGCACGGCGCTCATCCAGCATGTTGGTCAAACGGAGCGTTTCGTCGGCGCTCACGAAGCTGGCGAGTTCCTTTTCAGAGGCGGCGATTTCCGTTTCCGTCTTGGCGATCTGTTGCTCCAATTGCTGGCAGCGTTCGCGCATTTGTTTGAGCTTGATTGGATTGACGCGCTTCGCGGGAGGTGCGGGCGCCGGAGCGGGCGGCGCGTTGTGCGCCGGGCGGCCGTTTGCGGGAAGAGACAGATCCAGCGGCTTGCCTTCCTTGCGCCAGATGTAGTCTTCGTAGTTGCCCGGGAAGACGTGCACTTTGCCCGAGCCGACTTCGAAAATGCGCGTGGCGAGCTTGTCGATGAAGTAGCGGTCGTGCGAAACGAAGACCACGGTTCCGGTGTATTTCTCGAGCGATTCGAGCAGGACATCTTTGGCGCGCAAGTCGAGATGGTTGGTGGGCTCGTCGAGCAGCATGAAATTGGAGGGCTGCAGCAGCATGCGGGCCAGCGCGTAGCGGTTGCGCTCGCCGCCCGAGAGGACGCCGATGCGCTTGAAGACGTCATCTTCGGAAAACAGGAAACAGCCCAGCAGGTTGCGCAGTTCGGTGTTGGTGTTCCGCTCAGCGAGGCTGGTCAGATCGTCCAGCATGCGGGCGTTGGGGTCGAGTTCCTTGTATTGATCCTGCGCGAAGTAGTCCACCTCAACGTTGTGACCCAGGCGGTATTCGCCGCCCGAAAGCGGTTCGATGCCGGCCAGCAATTTGATGAGCGTCGACTTGCCGGCGCCGTTCACGCCCACCAGGGCGATGCGGTCGCCACGCTCGATGATGAAGTTCACTCCGCCGAAGACAAATTTCTCGCCGTAGCTCTTGGAGACGTTTTGAAACTCGGCCACGATGCGGCCGCTGGGTTTGGGCTGGGGAAACGAAAAATGGATGCTGCGCTCTTCGGGCGGCAGCTCGATGCGGTCGATCTTGTCGAGCTCCTTGATCCGGCTCTGCACCTGCTTGGCTTTGGTGGCCTGGTAGCGGAAGCGGCTGATGAACGCCTCCAGTTGCTCGATGCGCTCGCGCTGATTTTTGTAGGCGGCCTCGAGTTGGTCGCTGCGTTCCTGTTTCTGCTGCAGGTACTTTTCGTAGTTGCCGTGGTAGAAGTGCACGCCCTTGTTCCAGATTTCGACGATTTTGTTGACGGTGACGTCCAGAAAATAACGGTCGTGGGAAATCAGGACGTAGGCGAAGGGGTAATCGGTCAGATATTGCTCCAGCCAGTTGCGGGCTTCGAGATCCAGATGATTGGTGGGCTCGTCGAGCAGCAGCAGGTTGGGTTTCTCCAGCAGCAACTTTGCGAGCGCGATACGCATCTGCCAGCCGCCGGAAAATTCCTCGGTGCGGCGGTGCCAATCGGAATGCGGGAAGCCGAGGCCGGCGAGAACGGTGCCGACTTGCGCCTCGATGGCGTAGCCGTCGCGGTTGCGAAAATTGGTGTCCAGGTCGTGAAAGCGGTCGGCCACTTGCGCGTATTCAGGTCCGGCCGGATCCAGCTCCGACATTTTGTGTGTGAGCTGTTCCATCTCCTGCTCCATGGCGTGGAAGGAAGAAAACACGGACATGCATTCGGCGAAGACGCTGCGGCCGGAAAGCGAGAGGCCGTCCTGGGGCAGGTATCCGGCGCTGACGCCGCGCGTCACGCTGAGCGAGCCATAATCGAGCGACTCGATGCCGGCCAGCACCTTGAGCAGCGTGGTTTTTCCGGTGCCGTTGGCGCCAACCAACCCGGCGCGATCCTTGGGAGTGATCAGCCAGTTCAGGTTTTCAAACAGGAGCTTAGGGCCGAAACGTTTGCCGGCCCCGGACAGTTGGATCATCTACTACTAGTTTCTCGTTTCTTGCCTCGGGTTTCTAGTTCGGCTTTCCAAGCGTGCAGAGCGGGTCGCCGATCACGATGTTCATCCAGCTCAGCGCGCGGATGGAAAGATAGTAGCTTTCGGCCAGATTGCGTCCACGGTAGTAGGCGGGCAACAGAATATCGGGGCGCGGAGTAAATTGCAGAAGCGGTTCCGCGACGTGGCCGGATGCACCGGTGACGCCTTCGTGGATGTAGTCGGCTGTCAAGCTCTGCGAGGAGCCTCCGAACGATGCGTTGGCAGGAGAGCTGAAGTTCCAGTTATCGGGAGGGCGGGCGAAGGTACGCGCGTTGGTGGAAACGTACTCGGTCATGATGGCGCCGGGCAGCCAGTGAAAACCGAGCTGGCGCTGTTTTCGATCGGGGTCATTCGATCCCCAGGAGGCATAGCCGATCACGCCGGTCTGGTTATAGAGAACGTTGGATGAGAGATCCAAGATGACACGTTGTTTGGGAAGCTGCGCGGCGGCTTGGAGCAGCCACCTATTTCCGCCGGTCTTGTCGGAGGCGCGGAGATCGATCACGAACACGCCGCGATTGCGCGCTTCGAGCGACCGATCGATGATGCCCTTGACGTCGGACAAATCATAGCCGGCCAGCCGCGTCACCAAATAGATGGGGAAATCCGGATGACGGAAGGGCGCGTTGATTTTACCGAAGAACGGGTTCACGATGCCGGACGGAGCGGCGTGCGGGTGAGAGTGCATGTCCGAGTACAGCAGCGCGAGCTCTGAATCCACCGACGCGACTTCCGAGAGTAACCCGACACCATGCCCGCCCACGCGCAGAGGAAGACCGGCGGTGGTCACAATGTACAGGATCTTCTCTTCCAGATGACCGGTGCGCAGGAAGGCCGCGATAGGATCGGCGATGCGCGATTGATATTCATCGCTCGAGATCTCTTCATCGGGCTGAACATTTAGCCGGCAAATGTTGCCGGAAGGGATGTGGCGGCGGCTGGCATAATATTCGGCGATGTTTTGCGAAAGGGGCGAAGCCTGATTTAAGACGACCAGTACGCTGTCGGCGCTTTGACACCAAGCCAAAGCAGAAGGCAGCAGGATGAGAGCGAATCTCAACACTCAAATTCATTGTAGGTGGTGCGGCGATTTCTAACCGTGCGATGCGGTTTGCTTGGACATGCGGGCGCGCCACAGGCGCCAGTCGTCGGTGGTGGCTTTGACCATGCGGCTGGAGGCTTCGTGCAGCCAGTGGCGGGTGCGGCCGCGCAGATGTTGAAGAATCGCGTCGCGGGCGCGCGGTGTGCCGAGATGGACGTTGGCGGTCTCAACACCCATGGCGTGCAGCAGCTTGACCTCGTCGCGCTGCTTGGGCATATCCGACAGCGCGATGCGCGAACAATCGGGCGCCAGGCGCCGCACGATCCAGCGTCCCTTTAAGCGCACGAAAGGATCCGGGGCGCGACGGCATTTATCCAGGATTTCCTGGTAGTGGATGCGTTCCGACAGGTTGCCCTTGCCGGCCCAGACGCAGGCCGATGGCGCCAGGGACTTGGCTTCGCGGGCCACCATGCCGCCGCGATATTCAGCCAGCGCGACGAATCGTTCGCGGCCCAGGCTTCCCAGTCCAGCGATGCGGTGTGCGACGCGATACGGCAGGCCTGGTTCCGGAAGCATGCGCTCCATGGCGCGGCGGGCGCTCTTGGGAACGCGTCCTTTCCAGGTGGGGAGGCTGTTGAGCTTCTCCCAATATTGCTCGGGATCGCGCAGAATGCTGCTGACCATCTCGCGCAGCCAGGGGTGCTCCTCGGCCAAAACGTATGGCCGGCCGCCGATCTGAAGGCCTTTCCGATAACCGGCCACGATGGCGTCACAGGCGTCCCTGGGGCCGATCTGAAGGCGCGCTTCACGCAGGGCAATGTGCGCGCTGGCGGCCAGGCGGATTAGATCGACGGTATAGGGCAACACGAAGGTCTCGTCGAAATCGTTGATGCCCCACACCAGGCGGCCCTCCACATCGCGCCAGGTACCGAAGTTCTCCACGTGCAGATCGCCCACGGCCAGCACTTTGGGAGCATGTTGCTCGTCCGGACAGAGTTCGGGCCAAAGCTGCATCCAGCGATAAAACGTGGCCCGCAGGAACGGGAAGACGTCCGCGGCCATGGAGGCGTGCTTGCGATCCAGATCGGGCGCGAGCAAATCGATGTGCTTCGCGAGCCAAGCCTCGTAGCTGCGTGTGGCTTTCGCGATTTTCATTGCGCGCGATGGAGCGATGCGTCCGAAGTGGCGTTATGCGGCTCCGAGGTTTTCAGCAACTCGGAGAGGTAGCCCTGCCAGATAGCGGGCAGGGAGTGGGTTCCGTGGCCGCGCGTCTGATCCGTGATGGGCAGCAGGACGAAGCGTCCGTGCTTGACGCGCTTGATGGTGCGTTCCAGAATGCCGAGCTCGGGTGGATTGACTACGTCGTCGGCGGAATTGATGGCGAGCAGCGGAGCTTGAATCTTCTCCAGGTCCGGCTCGGGATTATAGTTGCGCGAGGAATCCACCTGGTAGAGCAGGTCGATCGCGCTGGGGTTGGCTTGCATGCGCTTTTCGATAGTTTCGTCGAAGAGCTTGTCGGCCGCGTCGCGCGTGGGCGCATCCTTCTGCATTTGGAGCGAGCTGGAGGTCATGATGGTGAGAATGTAGATGGCGGTACGAAGGCCATTTACCGGGTCGTTGCGCAGCGCGTCGATCATCATGCGGCGGAAGAAGCGGTTGCGGCCCGCGATTTGGACCGGGGCGCTGGCGAGCGGCATGAGTGCGTCCATAAAATCCGGATACTTTTCGCCGAACACCCAGGTATGCATGCCGCCCATGGACGTGCCCATGACCAGGCGCAGATGTTTTACTCCCAGATGTTCCGTCAAGAGCCGGTAATCGGCGGTCACCATGTCGTCGTAGTCGTAGTGCGGGAATTTTTCCTGGAGGGCATCGCTGGGCTTGCTGGAGCCGCCGTGCCCGATGCCGTCCGGCAGCACGATGTAATAGCGGCTGGCGTCCAGGAGCTCTCCGGGGCCAAAAAGCACGCCCGCGAAGCGGTCGGAGATAAATTGATGCCCGGTTCCGCCCGTGCCGTGCATGATGAGGACGGCGTTGTCGCCTCGCAGCGTGCCGAAGGTGGCGTAGTGGAGTTTCAATTCAGGGAGGCTGCCGCCATCGTGAAAATGAAAATCGTGCAGGACGAAATCCGCTTCGGTCGGAGGCGGGTAGTTCGCGCCTGCCAGAGGGAGGGCGAGCAGCAGGGCCGGGAGGAATGTCCGCATCGCTCGATTATACCGGCTGGCTGCCCGCATGAGCAGGGCTTCGCTGCCGCGTGCGTGCTAATCTCGGGTATCATCTATGGGGTCTGCCGGCGCTCTTCCTTTGGATGAGGAGATGGGGCATCCAGAGCAGCTGCGCGGAGATGGCCGCGATATTCAGGCGCGCTTCCGCAACGAGCTGATCGTCATTCTGGTTGCCTGCGCGATTTATTTCGGCTGCATGTTCAGCCCACCGTCGCTGCTGGACGACGTGGACGCTACGCAGGCTCAAATCGCGCGCAACATGCTGGACTCAGGCGACTGGGTGACGGCGCACCTGGACGGAGTCCCGTACCTGGAAAAATCGCCGCTGAAGTATTGGATGATGGCCGTCAGCTACACGATTTTCGGCGTTCACGATTGGGCCGCGCGGCTTCCAGTGGCCTTGTGCACGGTGGCGCTGTGCTGGTTGACGGCGCGTATCGGGTGGTGGGCGTTTTCGGCCAGGGCTGGCCTCTATAGCGGGCTGGCGCTGGCCACTTGCGTGGGGCTTTTTTTGTTCACGCGGGTGCTCATTCCCGATGTGATTCTCACGTTCACTATCGCGCTGGCGATGTGGGCGTTCCTGCGAGCGCTGGATGAAGACGAGCTGCACTCGCGCCGCTGGGCGTGGCTCATGGCCGCCAGCATTGGGACCGGTCTGTTGCTGAAAGGACTGATTGCGGCGGTTTTTCCGGTGGGTGCAGCGCTGATCTATCTGGCGTTAACGCGGCAACTGTTCGCTCGCCGAACCTGGGACCGGCTGCGGCCTTTTTCGGGCGCTTTGATTGCTCTGGCGATCGCCGCGCCGTGGCATATCCTGGCGACGCTGCGTAATCCGCCCTATTTTTATTTTTCGATGCATAGCGGTCCGGGCGAGTATCACGGGTTCTTTTGGTTTTATTTCTTCAATGAGCACCTGCTGCGGTTTCTGAACCTGCGCTATCCGCGAGATTACAACACAGTGCCGCGGCTCTCGTTCTGGCTGCTGCATTTGTTGTGGCTATTCCCCTGGAGCGCATATGTTGCGAGCGTGGCG
>CAVYGT010000007.1:0-1041736 GCA_963768095.1 Terriglobia bacterium
CGATGCCCTCAATTCGCGAGCGGATTGGGCCGGACCTGGAAGTGCACCACCTTGGGCATGGTGCCTTTTCCGGTCTCGCTGTGGAACGGCGTGCGCGTGCCCCACGTGGTCCAGACGCCCTTGCCTTTCCAGCCGGCGTTGGCGTCGTCGATGCGGCCGTCCATCCCTTTGGCGAAAAATCCGAGCGGATAGGGGACGCGCATGATGACCCACTTGCCGTTGACCAAGCGCGATCAGCGAATCGGAAGAGTTGCCGGTGATGATGGGCGTGTTCTTGCCCAGTCCCAGCGTGTCGAACTGATCCACCCAGTCGTAATAATGCGAGTCGGCGCTGCCGGAATCCTTCACGTTTTTGAAGTTCGGTCCCGGCGATGGATACAGCGTCCAGCCTTCCGGACAATGCTGGCCCGTGGCCTTGGGCCCATTGAGCGGGACCTTTGCACTTGCGGCGGTCGAAGCTTGCGAGATGCCCGCTTCCCAGCGCAACCCAGGCGACGCCGTTGCGATCGATATCCATGCCGCGCGGCGAAAAACCCGAGACCGGCGCTTTAGGATTGTTCCACGGCACTTCGTAATACTCGGCCAAGCGCGGTTTCGGGGGGATGCGATCCGGGATTGAGGCGCACGATTCCGCCGGGGAAGCCCAGCACGCTGCCCCAGATCATCCGTCGGCGCCGATGGCAAGGCCGTAGAAAGCTGCGTTGAGGCGCGTGTCCTTGGTGGGATCCGTGGAGGGCTTGAGAATGGCCGAGAGTGCCCAGACTCTCGCCGCTCGGCGCCGTGACCACATTCTGCTCCGCATTCCACGATAAGGGTCGCGCTTGCCGTTGCCGTTGGTGTCGAGCACCAGCGCGGTCCAGCCCTGCGATTTTTGCTCGTCGTGCGTCTGGTCCCACATCTTGGTGTTGAGCCAGCCGACCACTCCGCCACCGCCGCCGGTGCTGGTCCACAGCGTGTTGTTGGCGTCCTCGGCGAACAGCAGGTGATGCGTGGCGAAGCAGGTGTCGATCATGTAGCTCTGCTTGGTCTTGGGATCGTACATCGCCTAACTGGCGGCCGGAGCGATCGGCTGGAGTGAGCTTGGCCGAAGGAAGGCTGGATCCGGCTTTGCAGTACGCGGGATTGTCGGCGGGACGCAGGATGCGCGAGGTGTACCACAGCCGCCCCTTTTCGTCGAACATCGGATTGTGAACCGTGGTGTGGCTGTCCCAGATGGCTTCGTCGCCCCAGAACGTCGAGGGCTGCAGCGGCTTGGGCTGGCCCGGCGTGTTCGGATCGCGATACGGAACCTTCACCCTGCTGGTGGTGTTGTGCACCGGATCGAGTACCGGCAGATAATCGCGGCTTTCCTCCGGCGATCCGTAGATCAGGCCATTCGCGTTCACGCTGGGGTTGCGCTTGTCGGTGGAGATTTCGTCGTGCAGATATGTTTTCGGATCGGCCCAGTCCCACTGCGTGATCACGACGTTGCGCTCGAGGCCCTGCGGACGCGGAGGCGCTTCAGCCGGCAATTCGCCTTGCGCGATGCGCGTGGTCCAATCGCCGAATAAAGCCGTGGCCTGCTCCGGGCCCAGCTGATTTAGGCCACCGAGCATCGCATTGCCGGCTTGTCCGGACTGGACGCGGCGCATCCAGGCCTGCGCGGGGGAATCGAGCTTGCTGAACATCGCGGGAATGGTGCGCGTGTACGCGTTGCCGAGCTGGTGGCACGATTCGCAACTGTCGGTCTTGATCAGGTGCAGCCATTGTCCCTGGACTTTGACGTTCGGGGAAATGCCGTTGCCTCTGGGGCCGGTTCCAGGAAATTCGTTTTTGTCTGGCACCTTCATCAGCGAATACCAGTAGTTGGCGGGATAAAGAGCGGCCGCGGCTTTCGCGTTCGGCGCGACGGTGGGGGTCAGGTTCACGATCTTGCCCGGGGCGGTCCGCACTTTTGGGGAATCCAGCAGCCCGTAGCCGCGCGCCCAGACGGTGTAGTTCGCTTTCGGCAAATCCGGCATGACGTAGCGACCCTGATCGTCGGTGACGACGGTCTTGATGTAGTGCGTGGGCAGATCGGTTGTTTCGGCGATGACCCACACGCCGGCTTCCGGTCCTTTGGCGCTTTTGACCACGCCTCCGATGTCATCGCTGTCGATCGCCGGCGGTTGTGCAACCAGCGCCAAGCCCGCCAGGAAAAGCAGTGTGATGGCTCGCATGTCTCCGCTCCTTTCGGCCCGAACGGAAACAAGTATATACCCGTTGCGCGGGCGTGCGAACATGAAGCTGATGCCCGCTATTCAGCTATTGGACACGGCGCTCTTTGCGAGTCTAGTGGAGCGCGCGCGCCAGTCTCCGCGGCTGCGGACGAATCACAATTTTCATGCCAGCATGGAAGACAATCCGCACCGCTTCCTGAACGTTCTGATCCGGGGGACGTACATCGCGCCGCACCGGCATCTGGATCCGCCGAAAGCGGAGTCCTTCCTGGTGCTAGAGGGTGAAATCGCGTTCTTCACGTTCGACGACGCGGGGCGAATCGCGAGTTCGCACGTTTTGGGGCGTGACGTGATGGGCATCGACGTGGTTCCGGGCGTGTGGCACAGCATGGCTCCCTTAACGCCGCATGCGATCTGCTACGAAGTGAAACCGGGGCCCTACGTGGCGACCAACGATAAAGACTTTGCGGCCTGGGCGCCGAGAGAAGGAGATCCCGGCGTCGCGGCTTACCTTGAATCGCTGATCAGGTCTATTTCGTCGCCGAGACCGTGACCGGCTGCGCGGTCTTGGTCCAGCCTTTCAGGGTTATGGTTCCATCGGCGCGAAGGGTCGCGGTCATCATCCCGGGGGTATTGAAAGGCGTGGTGGAGTTGCCTTTGGGGTCGAGCGCGATCACGCCACCGTCGCCGTGCTGCGCGACCAACTCCTTCATGACCACGTCATCCGCCGCTTGGTCGAGCGAGACGTGCAGATACCGAACGCGCTCGCAAATGTCCGCAGCTACGATGTTGCGCATGAAGTATTCGCCGGTTCCGGTGGCCGAGACGGCGCAGCTTTCGTTGTTGGCATAGGTGCCGGCGCCGATGATGGGCGAGTCGCCCACGCGTCCGGGCATTTTCAGGACGGTTCCGCCGGTGGAAGTGCCGGCCGCGAGGTTGCCGGCCAGGTCCAGCGCGACCGCGCCGACAGTACCGTGCTCTTCGTCGCGCCGCAACGACGAGGTCTTTTTGGCGGCGCCTTCCTGGGCCTTCTTGAAGCGCTCCCACTCCCGCTCGTTATAGAAATAGTAGGGCGAGACCAGTTGGATGCCTTGCGATTTTGCGAATTCCTCGGCGCCCTCGCCCACCAGCAGGACGTGCGGCGTCTTCTCCATGACCAACCGCGCCAGGTGAATGGGATTCGCGATGTGTTTGACGGAAGCCACCGAGCCAGCGCTTAGCGTTTTTCCGTCCATGATGGCTGCGTCCATTTCCGGAACGCCTTCCTTGGTGTAGTAGGCGCCACGGCCGGAATCGAACAACCCGGAGTCTTCCATTACTCGGATCGCGGCTTCCACGGCGTCCAGACTCGTGCCGCCACGCTTGAGGATGCCGTAGCCGGCCTCGATCGCTTTGGTCATGGACGCGCGGCGCAGTTCGACTTGCTCGGCGGGCATCCGGTCATAGTTGCCGGCGCCGCCATGGATAACCATGGCAAAGGCGGGCGCGGCTTCGGGCGGAGGCGCTGCATGCACGCTGGTGGGATGGGCTTGGTTAAGCAGAAACAGCGCGGCAACGGCTGGAACAAATATCGAAACAATCCGGATAATTCTCATTTTTCCTCCGTGCAATCGCTATCATACACCCGGCGAGAACGGGGCCTGCGCTGCTGGACATCGGAGTTATGCTCTGATATGTTGATGGTGCCAGCGATGGGCGGGAGTAATTCAGTGGTAGAATGCCAGCTTCCCAAGCTGGACGTCGCGGGTTCGAGTCCCGTCTCCCGCTCCATTTCCTTCTTTGTCCGACCCGGAGACATGGGTAACAGAACGTTCCTAAGACATAGGTAACACTTTTGGCCCGAAGGGATTGTTGAGGGGCTGCAAAGTTTTTTCCTCCAGATCGATATAACCGAGATCGTACTGCATGAAGCTGACGAGCCAAATGCCGTCGTCGACTTCTTTGATGCCGACGGCCTGGCCGGCCAGACAGGTGCTCAAGTTAATCTTCTTGCGATAGAGACAGAGCCGGCCGCAGTTGGTGACGACGACGGTCTTGTCGTGAAAGGGGTAGTTGAGTTCCTGAATGCCCTGGTAAGGGCGGCAGGAAGAAGAGTAGACCTCCGCCGGACATTTCATGTTGAGGGCTTCGTGCGGGCGTTCGTTGTTGAACTCCTCGAGGAAGGCGTCGAACTTGGCTTGCTGTTGAAGTAGATTGGCGCCGGCTGGCCGTGTGGCTTCTTTCTTCAAGGTCAGATGCATGCGTTCGTGGCGGCCGTTCTGTTGGGGATGACCGGGCCGAATGCGTTCGATGCTGATGCCGAGCCGCAGCCACCAGACGGAGAGCCGGGAGAGATTGAACAACCCATTGGGCGAAGCGAAGGGAACACCGTTGTCGGAGCGGATCGCTAGCGGCAAACCTCGCTCTTTGAAAAGGCGCTCAAAGGCAGTAATAGCGGTCTTCTCGGCGTTCGATTGCATGGCTTCGCACAGCAGCAAATAGCGCGAAGCATGATCGGTGACCGTTAACGGATAACAGTAGCGCCGATCGCCGAGCATGAACTCTCCCTTATAGTCAGCACACCACAGCGAGTTCGGGCTGGCGCCCTCCGACAGCGGCGTGCCCTCGGTGCGGGTGCGCGATCGCCTGCTCCGGGTCACCAGTCCATGGCGATCCAGGATGGTGTGAATGGTGCTGCGAGCGGGAACTTTGACTTCGCTCGGCAGTCGTCGAAGGAGGCGCTCCCGGATCTTGCGGGCGCCCCAGTTTGGTTTCTCGCGCTTGGCCGCTACGATGGCGGCCTCGATCTGCTCGGGCAGCTGGTTGGCATAGCGGTGCGGGCGCCTGGCACGATCCGTGAGCCCCTCCAGTCCGCATTCCTCATAACGCTCGAAGATCTTGTAGCCGGTTTTGCGCGAGATCTGAAACTCGCGGCACAGCACGGCCATGCTCTCGCCATCTTTGAGCCGAATCACGAATCGCATGCGTTCATCCATAACAGAACTTTCCTTCCATGGCATCCCACTTTCCCGCCCCCTTGGCAGGGAAAAAAGTGTAACCCATGTCTCCGGTACGTTCTGTTACCTATGTGTCGAGCCGCACACAGGGGCTTAGAGCCACAGCCTCACGCCTGAACACTGTTCGAACACCATTAAGAAACGGCCAATCGTAAGTTGCCGAAAGTAAGCGACTTACTTCTGGTGTTATGAACACCATTTGGCGAGATCCGCTGTCGCGATATCAACCGCTCGTTTGCTCGTTCTCTCCATTACTTAAATAGTCCATTCAGTGCATGACTGCCAGCGGGTGAATGCCAGCGGCTTAGGCTTACAACGTCAGGCCGACCTTTGCGTTTTACGGGAGTGATCTGCAGGTTCGGTCGTTGAGTCGTTCACTTTCAAGGGCGTTGTCAAAGTGCTCGATCGGCGCTCACGAGCCGACTTAGTGCTCCTAATCGGGCCGACTTCTGGGCACGCCGCTTGGGCCAGCATGAGAATAGTCGAACCATAGCCGACATGCGGAGCTGTTTCGGGACGCTAAGATTCATGACGTTTTGATCGACACGAAAAGCGATCACATTCTTGGCTTCACGCCCTTCGGAGGAGAGGATGGAAACAGCATGGCACCGGGAGATCGCGATGATCAAGTAAACTGACAGAAGGCTGTTCAATTCCTCTGGCGAAGGGTACGGGGATAACGGGATGGGGGATACAAGTTGAAAAGCGAGGTTGAGAGCCTCTTCCATGAGCTTGCCGACCTCCCGCTTGATCAACGGGAGAGATATTTCCAGAGTCGTCAGGTCTCCGACGAAGTGCGCGCGGAAGTAGAGGTCTTGCTCCGGTTCGACTCCCGCACAAACGACGGATCTTTGGCCGGGCACGTCGCCTCTTCGGCTGAGCGCTGGCTATTGGACAATCTCGAACCGAACCCCAGTTGCGGCCCTTACCGGCTGCTCCGTGTTCTTGGCCGCGGAGGCATGGGGTCCGTGTATTTGGCGGAGCGCGCCGATGGAGAAATCGAGCAGCGGGTCGCCATCAAGTTTATCGGACACCGCCGCCATGAGCCGGCCTTCGTCGATCGCTTCCTCAGGGAGCGCCAGATTCTGGCGACGCTCAGCCATGCAGGCATTGCGCGTCTTTTGGACGTGGGACACACCGCCGATGGCCAGCCCTACCTGGCGATGGAATACGTCGAAGGCCTGCCTATCGATATCTACGCCGCCAAGCTCGATCTCCGCGGTAAGTTGGCGCTCTTCCTGAAAGCCTGCGAGGCGGTCTCCTACGCACACCGCAACCTCATCATTCATCGCGATCTCAAGCCGTCGAACATCTTGGTTGAACGTTCCGGTGAATTGAAGCTGCTCGATTTCGGCATCGCCAAAATCCTCGATGCCACGCTGGATCAAACACTCACGCAGGAACGGATTCTGACACCCGCGTTCGCCAGTCCGGAGCAGGTTCGCGGCAGGGCTCAGGCTACCACCAGCGATGTCTATTCATTGGGCGCGGTGCTCTACCAGTTGCTCACCGGCCAATCTCCTCACACGTTCTCCACCAAGAGCCAGCAGGCCATCGAAATGGGGATATGCCAGACAGAACCGGCTGCCCCGAGCAGCATCAATGCCGCGCTCCCCAAGGACCTTGACTTCATCATCCTGAAAGCTCTCCGCAAAGAACCGGAAGAGCGCTATGGATCGGTCGATGCCTTGGCCGACGACATCCGTGCGTCCCTGGAATTGCGTCCTGTCAGTGCCCGCCGGGGCAATATCTGGTACCGGAGCCGTAAGTTCCTGCGGCGTTACTGGGCGCCGGTGGCCACCGCCGCGGCCGTCGTCGCTAGTCTGTCGGTAGGTTTGTTCATTGCCAACCGCGAGCGAATTATTGCTCAGCGGCATTTCATGGAAGTGCGGCAGCTGTCCAACAAACTGTTCGATATCGATGCCCTTGCTCGCCAGTTGCCCGGCAGCACCAAGACGAGACAGTTGATCGTCGACACGTCTCTCGAATATCTGGGGCGGCTATCCGCCGACGCTCGAGGCGACCCGGGGCTTGCCTTGGAAGTCGGCAATGCTTACATGTGGGTGGCGCGCGTGCAAGGTGTGCCCGTGGCCGCGAATCTGGGCCAGATCGACCAGGCCGACAAAAACCTTCGCCTCGCAGAGGGATTCATTCACTCGGTCTTGGTATCGCAACCCGGAAATAGGAAGGCACTGCAACTTTCGGCAGAGGTCGCGCGCGATCGAATGATCCTGGCCGATATCAACGACCATTCTGACGAAGCAAACGCGTTCGCCCGGCAATCTGTCGCGGCCCTGGAGAAGTTCAACGCCCAAAAGAGCGACCAGCCTGAAGCGTCAGCGATTTTAGTCACCTATCTCAACCTGGCCCAGGTCTATGAGCACACCGGTCGGGCGGATGACGCGCTCCTCCTATGCCGCCGTGGCAGCGAACTCGCACGGATGTTTGGCCGTTCCCCGGCGCGCGGGACGTTCCTTCAAGTAGCGGCGAAAATCTTTCAAAGCCGGGGCGATCTCGACGAGGCTCTCAAATCCATTCAAGAATCGGCGGCCGTTCTGGAGCCGGGCCCAGAAAACGCCGACCAAGGGCAGACGATGAATTATGTCATGTCTCTGGTCTACGAAGGTGAAATTCTCGGCGGCGACAACGCGATCAGCCTGGGCCGTACGGAGGAAGCGATTGCAGTGCTGGAGCGCGCATTCAAAATCGCCGACGATCGCGTTCACCAAGATGCCAACGATGAAAACACCCGAGGCAAATTGGAGATGGCAGGATACCCGTTGGCGAGTACTCTGCGTCATTCGGACGCTCGAGAATCCCTAGCGGTCTATGACCACACGCTTCGGCACTTGGCCGAGATCAAGAGCAATCCCAACGTGCAGTTCTATCAGGCGCGCGCGATGGTCGGTTCCAGCTATCCGCTTCGTGAACTGGGACGTGCCGGGGAAGCTCGCCAGCGGCTGGACGCGGCTTTTAAACTCCTGCTGCAACTCAAAATGTATCCCGCCGACGAAATTGGTTTGGGTACAGGAGCGCAGCGTGCGCTGGCCGCCCAGGCGGATTACGAGGCGGCAACCGGCAACGTCTCACGTGCACTCCAGATCTACCAGGAATTGCTTGACCGGACCGCCGGGTCCAAGCCAGGACCCGATATCAGCCTGGAAGATGCGATGGACCGGTCGGGCATTTATGCAGGAATGGCTGCGGTGCATCGGCAGGTGGGACACGTCGAGCTTGCGTCAGCCTTGGATGTGCGCCGCTTGGAGCTCTGGCTGCGCTGGGAGAAGAAGCTTCCAGGCAACCCGTACGTCGCGCGTCAGATTGCGTTGACAGCATCGCATTAGCCTCATCCGGCCATTTCGTTGCGAAGCCAGGCCTGCGCTAAACGTAGGTGGCGGCGAACAATGTGTACGGAGATAGAAAGCGCTTCGGAAGACTCTTCCGCCGTCATTCCCCCGAAATAGTGCATTTCGATCAATCGCGCTTTCAGCTCATCCTCGGATGCCAGGCGGGCCAGGGCGTCATCCAGGGCAATCAAATATCTGTCGGATTGATTTACATCCGGATGATCTGCGCGCAGCGGTTCTTCCGGAGCTCCGCGTTTCTCCGTGCTGCGGGCGCGGGCCATTTCGACCAGGATCTGCCGCATCAAACGCGAAGCGATCCCGTAAAAGTGGGAGCGGTTCTCATAGGCGGGGTGCTGCCCTCCGGCCATCCGCAGAAAAGCCTCATGAACCAGCGCCGTTGTCTCGATCTTGACGGGCCGTCCCTCGCGGCGTAATTGAGCAGAAGCGAGTTTCTTTAGTTCAACATAGACCAGCGGAATGACTTCATTTAGGGCTTCCCGGTCGCCCGCTTGAAGGCGCTGCAAAAGCTGAGTGATCTCCATCGCCCTATGGCGATTATTACAGCACGCGCGATGAGTCGGCGGTGGCGCCGAAAATAATTCGGCAGCGGGCGCTAAAATTCCCAGCTCATCTCACAGGTAGAAATTGACGGGTTGCGTCTGTTGCGATCCTTGGAGGGTATTTCATGCGCTGCCGGCGCTACCAAGATCTTTTGATCGTTCTGAGCCTCTCGGGCAGCGGTCTGTGCGCCATGACGCTACCCCGAGGCATGGGTTCGTCGGACTGGTCCAGCATCACAAAAGAATACCAGCGTCACAGGCACGCGGCCTTTCCAATCGCCGAGGGAGGATATCGGGCCCGCGGCTGGGAGCAACAGTGGGTGACACGTTTCGATGGCCGCGGGTTTGAAGTGATTCCCGACGAGGGCAGCTGGCGTTGGGGGCTCCAGCTTCAGAGCTATGGCTTTCCGGGCGCCCAGCGGGATGTGGCGGATCAAGCAAAAGTGTCAACTGATGTGGAGCGAATCAGTTATCAGTGGGACGCCCGCGTCGAAGAGTGGTTCGTCAACAGCGACCGTGGATTGGAACAAGGGTTTACGATTACCAAGCGTCCGCCCGGCGCGGGACCATTGCTATTCCACTTGGCCGTTCGCGGTAACTTGCATGGCGAGATCTCCGGGCGTGGCGTGCGATTCGTGGATCGCTGCGGCGCGGCAGTTCTGAATTACGCGGGACTCCTGGCGATCGACTCGGCCGGGCGCGAGCTCACCGCGCGCATGACGATCGAAGCTGGCGGCCTCCGGATTAAGGTGGACGAAAATGGCGCGCGCTATCCCATCACCATCGATCCTCTAGTGCAACAGGCATATATCAAGGCCTCCAACAGCAGGGAGTTTCTTGGTTTCGGCGCATCTGTGGCGATGGACGGCGACACCGTGGTGGTCGGCACGGACAATGAGTCCAGCAACGCGACAGGCGTCAACGGGGATCAGACCAACACTTCGTTAGCGCAAGCCGGCGCCGCCTATGTCTTCGTGCGCAGCGGAACCACTTGGAGCCAACAGGCCTACCTAAAGCCGATCAATACCCAGGGTGGCGAACGCTTCGGACACTCGGTGGCCATCTCCGGCGACTCAATCGTCGTGGGGGCCTTTTGGGAAGGCAGCATCACAAAGGGAGTGAACCCGGACCCGACCCCTGTTGTTCCGCATCCGGCTCCCTTTTCCGGCGCCGCATACACGTTCGTTCGTGTTGCAGGGCTTGGTTCACGGAGGCATATATCAAAGCGTCCAACACCAAGAGCACGATTGGCATCGGCGACAATTTCGGCAATTCCGTCGCCATCTCCGGCGACCTCATGGCCATCGGCGCGCCCAATGAGTCGAGCAACGCGGTTGGCATCAATGGCGATCAAACGAACACTCTGCAAGGACTTGCGGGCGCGGTGTACTTGTTCAAACGCACGGCGGGAGTCTGGGCCCAGACGGCTTACGTCAAGGGGCCGGTCAAGAAGAGTCAGCAATTCGGATCGTCTGTCGCGGCTTCCGGCGACACCGTCGTGGTAGGAGCTCCCCTTGAGAATAGCGGCTCTTCCGGTACCGCTGGCGACCAGACGGACACGTCGGCTCCCAACGCGGGTGCGGCGTATGTGTATTTCTCGAGCGGGGGCGTGTGGGGCCTGCAGGGTTATCTCAAAGCCTCCAATACCGACGCACAGGATCAGTTTGGCACGGCTGTTTCAGTGTCGGGTGACACCGTGGCTGTTGGAGCAATTTGGGAGGACAGCAATGCCACCGGGATTAACGGCGACCAGACCAACAATTCGCTGTCCAATTCCGGCGCCGCGTATGTATTTACGCGTACCGGGGCGCTCTGGGCCCAGCAGGCCTACATCAAGGCCTCCGATCCTTTTGCAAATGATCAGTTCGGCGCTCCTCTTGCCGTGGATGGCGACACGTTAGTGGTAGGTGCGCCGCATCACTTTTCGGGGTAGGGATATGTCTTCGCACGCAGTGGAACCGCTTGGAGCCAGCAGGCCTTGCTATTCCCCTCCAACGCTGCGACCAGTTTCAGCGTCGCTGTCGCAGTCTCAGGCTCCACCATCGTGGCCACCGGGCTCGATAGCAGCAACGCCACCGGCGTAAACGGCAATCCAGCGGACACGTCGGCTCCCAACTCCGGCGCGGCTTACGTCTTTGTGCCCCCGCCTCCGCCGGACCTGACCATCAACCTGCAACACGCCGATCCCTTCACTCTGGGCCAGGCTGGCCTCTATACGATTACGGTCGCCAACCCAGGCGGGGTTGCGACCTCTGGCAACATCACGGTGACCGATCCGATGGTGACCGGCATGACGCTGGAAACGGCCTCGATCGTCGCTACGAATTGGAATTGCTCGGCTTCCACCAGCGTCAACCTCAGCTGTACGTTTTCCGGTTCTTTGCCCCAGGCGGGCGGGTCCTCCACCATCAAGTTCTCCGTGGACCTCACAGCCGCAGGCGGCTACCTGCTTACGAATGTCGCGACGGTGGCGGGTGGCGGCGAGACGGATACGTCGAATGACACTGCGACCGACCTCACCACAATCAGCGGCGTAGCAAAACCGGATCTCACCATCACGAAGACTCATGTAGGTGATTTTCTCGACAGTTCCAACGGTACATTCACCGTAAGGGTAACCAACTCGGGTGCGGGCGCATTGCCGGTGGGCGCAGTGGCGGGCGTCACGGTGCAGGAGCTGCCGCCAACGTGGTTTCAGGTACTGACCATGAGCGGGACAGGATGGTCCTGCACCCCCCCGG
The DNA here is from genome assembly GCA_963768095.1 of Terriglobia bacterium. Lineage (GTDB taxonomy): Bacteria > Acidobacteriota > Terriglobia > Bryobacterales > Bryobacteraceae > Palsa-89. Next base: position 11,843 of record CAVYGT010000007.1, read on the forward strand.
TCTGCGTACGGAGCGACACGCTGGCGCCTGGCGCGAGTTATCCGGACATCTCGGTGTCCGTGGAATTGCGGCCTGGTGCGCCGGTATCTGTGGTCAACAATGTTTCGGTCTCCACCAACGCGCAGGAAACCAATACGAACAACAACTCGGCGGCCGACACCGTGACCATCGATCAAAGACCGGACGTGACTATCACAAAGACGCATACCGGCAATTTTGTGCAAGGCGGAACCGGAACGTACACGCTCCATGTGTCCAACATCGGTCAGGGCAACTTGGCGGCGAATTCATCGGTTCGAGTGAATGATTTTCCGGACGCGGCCAGCGGGCTTACGGTCACTTCCATGATTGGCACGGGATGGGCCTGCTTGCCGCCTTATGATTCGTCCACCGGTGGCTGCGTGCGGAATGACACGTTGGCCGCGGGTGCAAGCTATCCAGATATCACGGTAACGGTCAGCATCGCGCTGAACGCTCCTGGCGTTGCAATCAATCAACGTCGCGACCGTAAGTGAACAGGCAACTGACGGTTCCACCGTCAGGAACTCGGACAGCAATGTGGCCGTTGTCACGCCGCCTCTGAGACCTCATCTAACCATCACCAAGACGCATACCGGCAGTTTTGTTCAAGGCGGAACCGGAACGTTCACGCTCCAGGTGTCCGACATCGGTCACGGCGACGTGGCGTTGAATTCGTCGGTTCGAGTGAACGAGTTTCCAGGCACGGCCAGCGGGCTTACGGTCACTTCCATGACCGGCGCCGGGTGGGCGTGCCTGCCGCCGTTTGATTCACCCAGCGGTGGTTGCGTGCGGAACGACACGTTGGCCTCCGGATCCGGCTATCCAGATATCACGGTAACGGTCAGTGTCGCACCGAACGCTCCCACCATAGCCTTCAACAGCGCGAACGTGGGCGAACAATTCGTGGAGGAGTCGACCCTCAACAACTCGGCGAGCGATACGGTCACGATCACCGCGCCGTTGAGACCGGATTTGTACATCACCCTCGTGCAAAATGGCAGCCTCGTTCAAGGCGGAACGGGAACGTTCACGATCCATTTGTCGAACATCGGTCACGCCGATGTGGTGGCGGGAACCCCCATCACTGTGTTTGATTCACCAGACGTGAGTGGCGGGCTGACAGTGACGGCCATGAGTGGAAACGGATGGTCCTGCACTCCAAATCCGCCTGGCTATAAGTGCGGGCGCAGCGATACGCTGGCCGCGGGAGCGAGCTATCCGGATATCACTGCGACCGTGAGTGTGGCGGGAAATGCGCCTGCTGTTGCATTTAACGAGGCTAACGTTGTCCCGATTGCTTCGGAGGAGTCGACGTCGAACAACGCGGCGGGGGGCCTGGTGATCATCGGCCCCAAGCCCGTCCCAACGCTCACGTGGTCTAATCCAGCGGATATTTTGGCGGGCACTCCGCTCGGCAGCGTCCAGCTTAACGCGACGGCCAGTGTACCCGGGACTTTTGCCTACACTCCGGGGCCGGGCACGGTCCTCCAAGTCGGCAACGGCCAGATGCTGTCGGTGGAGTTCACGCCAACCGATCTGGTCACGTATGCTTTCGCCAAGGCAACCGTCGCGATCAACGTGCTGCCGGTGCCGGGCTCTCCTGTAAAGATCATCACGACCAACGCGCTGCACCGCAACGGCATCAACGATATTTCGGTGCAACTCACTTTGACCAATATCGGCGGCACGATAGCGTCGAACGTAGTTTTGACCAGCGTTAAGATTGGCTCGACTTCGGGAACTTCGCTGCCTCAGGCGATCGGCGCAATTGCATCCGACGCCTCTGTGACTGCCTCGGTGACTGTGCCTGGTTCCGCCGGCGCGTCCGGCTCGCCCAACATACTTACCGTGACCGGAACCTACAGCGGAGGGAGCTTTAGCGCGACTTCGCGGATTACGCTGCCTTAGGGGGAGATCAGAAATGAAAATACAAATTGCTTTGATAACGACGTTAGTGCTGGCTGGTTCAAACGCCGCAGCGGACATCATTATCACGTTGGACGCGGCGGCTCAGACCGGCTCCCCGGGTGACACTCTGATTTTTTCCGGCACCTTGTTCAACAGCTCATCGGACACCATCTTCCTGAACGGGGCAGACTTGAATCTGGCAGGCAATAGTTTTACTCCGGATTTTTCCGACCCGTTCTTCGCCAACGTGCCGTTCTCGCTGGACCCCGGCCAGGCAACATCTGATATCGAGTTGTTCGAGGTTCTGTTCAACGATCCGTTCACCGACCCGTTCGTCTCTTATAGCGGCAACTATGCCCTGTCAGGCGGCGTGGACCCCAATGCCCAAGATTTGTTGACTTCCGTCGATTTCACAATCACAGCTGAGAATGGCTCCTCTGCCGTACCCGAACCTTCTTCGCTCGCACTGCTGGCGGCTGCGCTCGCCGTCTTTGTGGTTCTACGGCCCGAGCATGGAGTCGCATCGGTTCGGCGTTCCCGCTCCAGGTTCTTCACCCGCCTCACATCAAATTAACAAAATGGCGCTCAAACTCACTTCGGCCCATCCGTTCGCAGGAGTGTTGTCCGTCGTGTTCCCAGGAACGTCTCAGGGGCCGGTGTTGCGCGATATTGAAGGGCTCTACAAGGTTATCTTGGAGCGCTTCGCAGCCCTTCGTGACAAGTAAGCGAGAGATAGGCACCTGAGCCGAGCTTTGCTATGAAGTTCTTGTGTCCGGACCGGACACATAGGTAACAGAGCAAGAACATAAAACTTTCACGCTCAGACAGCATTGTTAGAGATCAGAGTGCCGATCAATCTTGACAATGGCTCAATCCGTTTCTCTTACTGATCCAGCTCCCGGCGCAACCACGCGCGGGCCAGCCGGAGATCGTGCCGGATGGCATGCGCGGAGCGGCCCTCTACTGTAGAAATCTCTTCGGCCGTCATGCCGCCAAAATAGTGGGCTTCAACCACTCTTGCCAGGGAAGGATTCTCGATTTCCAGGGTGCCCAAGGCGCGATCGAGTTCCAGCATCCGAAGCGGTCGAGGCGCACGGCCAAGCTCGAATTCAACCGCGGTATCGAAACTAACCCGCTCGTTCTGTCCACCACGCTTGGCGGCCGCGGCCGTGCGCGCGTGATCGATCAGCACATGACGCATGACCCGCGACATGACCGCGAGGAAGTGCGCGCGGTCAGCGAACTGCGGCTCCGCGCCGTCGAACAGCTTGAGGTACGCTTCGTTGATTAGCGCCGTGGGCTGCAGCGTTTGATTCGGCTGGTTTCGGAGGACGGCCTGTGCGAGCCGGTGTAGCTCATCGTAAACCATAGGCATGAGCTCGTCCAGAGCGCGGCTGTCTCCTTGGCGCCAGCGTAGTAAGAGCTCGGTCACATTGGAGGCCATGGTCCGTAAGCAATATTGTCGCTCCTTCACCGCTTCTTGGTCTGCGCATGGGTGCTGGCCGGCGTTGCGAGGCCGTGGTCTGTTCCGACATAATGTCTTTACTTCCGTGTCAAGGGGGATGGGAGGCCGGTCATGCGTGAAGAAGTAATTTCGCTCTTCCACGAAGTCGCGGATCTTCCGCTTTCGGCCCGCGTGGACTACTACGCGAGCCGAGGGATCCCGCCGAACGTTCGCGAGGAGGTAGAGTCGCTGCTCCAGTTCGACGCACACACGGAATCGTTGACCGGTCAAATCGCCGAAACGGCTCAGGAAGCCCTACAAGCCAGCCATGGTGCGCCCGAGAGTCAGGTGTGGGGGCGTTATCGAGTGATCCGCCTGCTCGGCCGGGGTGGCATGGGCGCCGTGTACCTGGCGGAGCGGAATGACGGGGAAGTGGAACAGCGGGTAGCGATCAAGGTGGTTCACTCCAGCACCGGCCTGCCAGTTTTCCAGGAGCGCTTTTTGCGGGAGCGCCGGATTCTCGCGTCGCTGAACCATCCCGGCATCGCGCGTCTGTTGGATGCGGGTCAAACGGACGACGGCCAGCCTTATCTGGTGATGGAATACATCGATGGCGTCTCGATTGACGAGTACTGCGCATCGCTCGATTTGCGGGAAGTTCTGAAACTTTTCCTGGCAGTCTGCGACGCCGTGGCCTACGCGCATCGCAATTTAATTATCCATCGCGATCTCAAGCCATCCAATATCCTGATCGACGGTTCGGGCCGGCCCAAGCTGCTGGACTTCGGGATCGCAAAAATCATCGACGCTTCGGAGGAAGCGCGCACGGTGGTCCGCCTGCTTACGCCGGAGTACGCCAGTCCCGAGCAGATGCGGGGCGAGGCGCACAGCACTGCCACGGACATTTATTCATTAGGCGCGGTGCTCTACAAGCTTCTGACCGGCAGCGTGTCGAACACGGCGGACTCTGGCAGCGCCACGACGGTCATCCGGCCGCCCAGCCGTGTTAAAGCCGGGATTCCAGCCGATGTCGATTGCATCGTTCTTAAGGCGCTACGGAGTGAACCTGAAGAGCGTTACGTCACTGCGGATGCGCTGGCGGAAGATGTACTAGCGTTCCTGGAGAACCGGCCGGTTCGCGCGCGCGCCGGCAACTCATGGTATCGCGCCAGGAAATTCCTAAGGCGTTATTGGATACCGGTTACTGCCGCCGCGGTGGCGCTGGGCGGCCTGTCCGTGGGCTTATACATCGCCAATCGCGAGCGTATCGTTGCGCAGCAGCGATTTTCCCAGGTTCGCGACTTGTCGAACCAAGTCTTCAAGCTCGACGACGAGATCCGGGGCCTGCCGGGTGCAACCAAAGCGCGCCAGGCCCTGGTGGCGCTCTCATTGCAATATCTCGAACGCTTGGGGCAACAGGCGCGAGGCGACAAAAATCTGGCGCTGGAGATCGGGGCAGCCTACCTATCGGTGGCGGAAGTGCAAGGCGTGCCCGGAAATAGCAACCTGGGGGAGTTGACTTCGGCCGACGAGAGCCTCGCTAAAGCGGAAGCGATGGTCGGACCTGTTCTCGACGCGGCTCCCCGGGACCGAACCGCGCTGCTCCAGGCGGCTGAGATCGCCCATGACCGTATGATCGTTTCCGACACTTTGCGCCGCCCCGATCAATCCTTGCAATTTGCGCAGCGATCCGCGGCTTATCTCGACAGGCTCGTTAACCTGGGCATTTCAGAGCAGGATGCGCCAGCCATCGCCCGGTTCTACACCAACATCGCCCTGGCGAACGCCAACCGGCATCGGCTGGACGACGCTGTCCGCTATGCGCGCCGGGCAGTGGAGTCCGCCCGAGGTGGCAACACGCCTGACTACGTCGCTGGGGGATTGAGCGTGCTGTCGAATGCGCTTCGCCTGCGTGGAGATTTGGACGAAGCACTGGAAGCTACCCAACAGGCGCGGACGTTTCTGGAGCAGCAGCCGGACGATTCGGGCCGTCAAAATAACCTCATCGTGACGACCTGGCGCGAAGGGCGCATTCTCGGCGAAGACGACGAAATCAACCTGAACCGGCCGGCCGAGGCGATTCCTGTCTTACAGACTGCCTGTGACCTGGCCGACCAGCTGGCCCGGCGCGACCCAGCCGATTATGCCAGCCGGGCGCGTTTCGTGGCTGCGGCGCGCGATCTGGGAGACATCTTGCGCCACTCGGATCCAGCTCGCGCGTTGGCAATTTACGATAGCGGACTGCTGAGGTCAGCCGAAATCAAGAACGCCGAATCGGCGAACGATCGCGTGCGGCTTCTGGCGGACTCATCTTACCCGCTCCGCGCTCTCCACCGGACCGGCGAGGCCAAGCAGCGAATCGATGCGGCATTCGATCTCTTGGGGACAATGAAGCTGTGGCCCGTTCAATCCCTTCGACCTGGAGAAGAGGGCGTCTTCGCGTTGCGGGCGCTCGCTGACTATGACGCCGACACCGGACGGCAGCAGGATGCCATCGAAAAATACCGCGAACTGCTTCAGAAAATCATGGCGTCCGATCCGTCGCCGGACACCGATTTGTTGGATGCCAACCGTATCTCGGTAATCCAGGCTGCGCTCTCGAATTTGGAATGGAAGGCCGGCCACGCCGAAGCCGCCGCCGCGCTGGACCGAAGCCGCCGCGAGCTGTGGCAGCACTGGGACAAGAAGCTTCCGAACAACAGCTTCGTGCGTCGCCAACTGGCGGCTCTCCCTTCGAATTAGTCCTAAATAGTACTTCATTGTATTCTGCCGCCAGCCAAAAGTTTCTCCCGATTCCGTTCTCTTAAGTAGAGGGCATCTTCATGGAACTGCATGCTCTCAAGCTGTTAGGAATCGCGAGCCTATTTGCGGTCGCACTTTCAAGCCAGGCAATCGCGGACACCATCACCTTTGGCGGCAGCGTCGCCGCCGCGCCTGGCGGCACAGGCCCCGCGGTCAACAATCCGTCCTTAAACAACATTCGGGACGACGACAGTTACCTTGTCACCCTGACTTTCACGGGATCGATTACCGCACCCAGCACCTATCCCCTGCCGGGCGCGAGTCTCCTGTTCTCTGACCTGGATGAATCGGCGAGCGAATCGAGCTTTAGCTCAGTCAGCTTGTCGGTGGTCACGGATGGCTCTTATTACGACCTCAGTCTGCTAGGCTGCCTGTCCACTGGCAGCGGCTGTCTGGTGGGAAACTACTTGTCGGCCAACTTTCAGATACCGTCTTCCAGCCTCAATTCGGCCGGCGTCACTGCGCAGAGTGTCCCATTTCTCTATCCGCCCCTGGACCTTTTGGAAGACGACGGCAACACGGAATATCAAGGGTTCGTCAACAGCACTCCTACAGCGGCTCAGGCAGCAGCGTGGTACCCGAGCCATCAGCCATTGCACCGCTGATCCTAGGCTTGATCGCGATGCTCTGGGTCACGGAGCGTCGTTTGCGCAAGTTTGCGAGTTGACTATGAAAACTCTATTCTCTCTGACGATTCTCGCGGTTCTCGCGTCTCCGGTTTACGCGGTGGACGGCGTGGTGCTCATCAATCAGAGCATCGCACTGGCCGGAGGCGTCACGCCCGGTGATACGCCGGGCTTCCCAGTGACAATTTCCGTCTCCGGGAGCTATCGGCTCTCGGGAAACTTGGTCGTGCCGGACGCAAACACCACAGCCTTACAGATCACCGCGAATAATGTCACCATCGATCTAAACGGCTTCTCCATCATCGGCCCTGTTGTTTGTAGCGGGTTTCCTACTTCCTGCGCCCCTACCGGACCGGGCGCCGGTATCGATGGCGGGGCGTTCAACGGTGTTACCGTCCTCCACGGCGTCGTCACCGGAATGGGCGGCACTGGCATCAATCTGTTCGGCATTGGCGCGCGCGTTGAGGACATTCGCGCCCTCGGCAATGGGGGCACTGGCATTTCAGTTGGGCATGCCACTGTGTCGTTTAGTGAGGCTAGCAACAACGGCTTTATTGGATTCGACGGGGAAGGTATGTTTGTCTCGGATACTGCGAGCTTCAACGGGAGCCATGGAATTCACCTACAGTTTGCCGCCGGCAGCGTCGTAATGAATAGCCGCGTCTCTTCTAACAATGGCACCGGCATTCTTGCCGAGGTCCCCGCAACGATCAGCGGGAATGCTGCCTATTTTAATCAGGTTGGGATTTCTGGCTGCGGCAGCATCACATCGAATTCCGCAGTCTTCAATACGAGCGAAGACATTGTCGCAGGCTGCACGCGCGCGAACAACTTTCCGGCGCCGTAGAGTCGGGCCGGGACGCGCAACCCCAAAGCGGGCCCATCGGTTTGCCCCGTTGTTAGCGTCGAGTCGGTTCGCGATGCCCGGCGGCAATATCTTTACCAGGGACTCGGGTTGCCGACTGGCGAACAATCTGACGCCTTGAGCGATGTTTCTGAAGCTCTCGAATCGAGGAAACCATGAAGATTCTACTCTCATTTTGCTCACCCAGAGGCTTCGGCAATAGAATTTTCTCCGGGTCGAACAACGGCATTACGATTCTCAATGGGGGATTCACGGAGTGCGTGGGGCCGGGATTGATCTGGGCATAGGATCCGAGATTCGCAGCAACGGCGTAAACGCGCCTCGAAATCCATCGCCGGCGCGACCTACCGGAACGATTCAGCCGCCCTGAGCGCAAACCGGATTGCAAAGGCGACGAATCCGGCGCCGACGATGCGGACAATGAATCCGGTGCCAGCTCGCTCGCGGGCCTCAGGTAGCATGGCGACATTGTCACGGACTACTTTGATGAACCGCGCCGGCGCCACCAGCATGAATAGGCCGACGCCAATCCAACCGAGAAACATCGCGGCGTAGAGGATTCCGAATACAAAGAGGCGGCTGATCATCGAACCATTTGGCGCATTCCAATCAAGCGGGTATCATTCTCCCCGGCCGAGGCTGTATCCAATGCCGACCGAGTATTGGGGAACCCAATTGCTTCCGAATTCGGACAGATTGTTTACGTAGTGAACATCCACGGCGGGACGGAGATAGAAGTGGCTGGTCAGATACCAACGCGCGGCGGCCGCGAAGTGTTCCTGGAAGTGATCCGAGGAGGGGCAACCCGAAACTTGGGCGCACGACAGGTCGTCGTTGGGAAAGAAGTGTAGCCGAACGCCCCCGATGCCTGCTCGGAACTCGGGGATGAAGCGCTTGGTTCCGACTTTGGGCGGCCGAAGAATCGCATCGAAGGTATAGAACGTGGGACGGTATTGGATGCCGGCGTAGTCAGACTGGAAGAGGGCCCACGAAATCTCGCCACCGACGCCAACATACTTGTTCAAGAAAACGCTGGCGCCGGCATGTCCGACAACTCCGCCCAGGCTGGGGGTAGCATGCAAGGTCCCGTCGCCGAACGTGTCGATTCTGGCTCCGTTGGAGCTGTCGTGAGCGCCGCCGAACCCCAAGTAGGCGGCCACCTCTTGCGCGGAGACTGTCCGCGGGGCGCCAGACACCACCGCTAAAAGAAGAATTACCTTCAAAATCGACTTCAACCTATGGCCTCCTCCGGCATGCCGCTATTTCGCCTTCGCCGGTGACGGGCTCAGGGGTTCTGACTCAGGCAGAATCGGCTTAATGGTGATGCCTCCGAAGCCCATGCGCAAATAGAGCCGCTGTGTAGGCGCCGGATTTGCTCTCACAAACTTCTGACCCACCAGGAACTCGCTCAAGGATGCGCCGGCGTAGTCGGAAGAAACTTTGCCAAGCTTGTTTTTTGCGTCGATGGAGTAAGCGCCGCCTTCCGGGAGCCAGAGCAGGATGTCGCCACGATGGCAGCGCGCGTCAATGTCGCCGCTAACGCCTTTCACCGATACCATGCCGACGCCATGGCGGATTACCAGCCGCGAATTTCGCGGCACGCGGAGGTGACACTCCAGCCTCACGCTTCCCTTGGTGGTGTGCGGAAAGAGCGGTGGGCCGCCGCGATGCGGCAAGTTGACCGATATTTCCAGTTCGGACGGAGAGCGCCGTACCGCGACCACTCCAACAGCCGCCAGGTGCTCCGTGGCGCGTTCGGGATACCCCGGTTTGTACTCGAATGGCATGAACTTGGTCACCGACATTTCCACCTGAGGTTGGTCCCAACCTTCGACGTACAAGTCGTCATACGAACCATTCACGCGAATGAGGCCTCCGGGCGCGAAGTCCAGGTGCTCGGTGCTGGTGGCCTGAACAGGGGGCTTCAGAGCTTCGTCGGCCAGCAGTAGCGGCGTCACGCCCAGCAAACCCAAGGTCAACCTGAGGGTCCAGCTATTTCTCATTTCCAGGATTCCTTTAGTTCCGCGCGCGCTTGCTTCACCATGTGGACGTAGCGCCGGGCCAGTTCCATAATCCAGTTCCGCTCCCGGCGTCGAATGGCGTCTTGGTGAATCAAGTCCGCGCCAATGCCCAATGCGGAGGCGCCGGCCCATATGTATTCAGAAGCGGTGGTTTGCGTGACCCCGCCGGATGCGATGAAGCGAACTTCCGGGAAGGGCGATTTCAGGGCCTTGATGTAGTTGGGGCCGCCGATTTGTCCGCAAGGAAATATCTTGATGAAGTCAGCGCCGGCTTTGGCGGCCTGCATCACTTCGCTGGGCGTCAATGCACCCGGCATGGACACGATGTTTTCGTGCGCCGCAAACTCGACGATCCTCGGATCGAATCCCGGGCTGGTCAGGAACTGTGCGCCGGCGTCCACGCAGCGGCGGGCCCAACCCAGGTCGAGCACCGTGCCGGCCCCCTGGATAATGTCCGGGTTTTGCGCCAGGGTGTGAATTACCTCAATCGCGTTTGGCACCGCGATGCTGACCTCTACAATCGGGATTCCTCCCGCAGCGACGGCCTCCGTGGCGAACAGGGCATCTTCGGCCGAGTGCACCCGCAAGGCCGGGACGATGCCGATCTCCTCGATCCGCGCGCGAATCTCTGTCTTGGTCAAATCAAACTCCTGCTTCCGACCGCCTGGCGAAGTTGTTCGAGCGAGGTGACGTAGCCAGCCACAGCTTGCCGGTACGCGAGTTCCGTCGCTCGATACTGGCGCTCGGCGTTGAGAAAATCGAGCAGCGAGATGGCCCCGCGGCGGTACGCGTATTCGCTGATGTCGCGGCTCTTCAGGGCCGTCTCGCGGGCTCCTGACGTGAATATTTTGACCACGCGGTCGTTGGACTGCAGCCCCTCGTACGCATCGCTCACATCAGTGAGCACCTGCCCATTGGCGAATCTTTGCAGTTCCTGGGCTTGGGTAATCGCGGCGTGGGTTTGTGCAATGTTGCCTTGGTTGCGGTCGAAGATCGCGAGCGGCATGCTCACCGAGAACGTGACCGCGCTGATGGCATTCACGTGCGAGTAGTTGCCCGATAGAGTGACATCCTGTTTTCCGTTCGACTTGGCCAATTCGTATTGGCTCTTGGCCGCGGTTACACCTTGCTGCGCGGCGCGCAGATCCGGCCGGTTCTCAAGAGCCCGGGACTGCAGCTCATCCAGCTTCATCGAAATAGGACGGTATTCCAGAGCATCCGCGATGTCGTACTCGGACGGGACGGATTCGTAGCCCAGCAGTTGCCTCAGATCTGAAAGAGCCTGAGCTTTAGAAAGCTCGGCCTGCTCCACGTCCTGCTGGAATTGCACCAGCTGCAGCTTGATTTGAAGAAAGTCATTCTCGGCCAGTGCACCGGCTTTGTACTGGTGCTCGCTGATGTCCACCGTGGTTTGAAAGCTTTTCAAATCCTGGCGCGCGAGGTCCAGCATGGAGTCCGCCAGTTGAGCATTGATGTAGAGCTGGGCGACTTGAAAACCGAGCGTGCGTTCGTTGTCTCGCACCGTCGAGCGCGAAACGGTGGTCGTATCCTGGGCGGCTTGCAGACGATGCTGGCGCTTCTGGCCGCGCTCGAAGAGATAGCTCATGCCGATGTCGCCCTCGGTTGAATCATGGAGGTAATTGGCAATCCCGCTTCCGGTAGGGACCAGCGGCAGGTAGTCCCAATCGGTGAATAACGTGGGGTTCGGCCGCACGTTAGCCTGGACCTCGAGGGCTTGGTTCTGCATGATTGTGGTCCGCGCAGCCAGCAGGCTATGGTTGTGCTCGATCGCCAACTGGATGGCCTGATCGAGTGTGATCTTGGTAGGTGGCGCAGGCGCTTGCGCGAATGTCAAACCTGCCAGCAGGGTTGACGCCGCCCAGATTCTCGGGGCGTGTAAAATGATGCGATTAAATTTCAACGGCGGCCTCCGGTTTCGGAAGAACGTCGCCTTCCCTGGCGATCCAAACATACAAGGTGGGCAGCAGAACCAGGCTCATCAATAGGGCCGCCACGAGACCACCCACGATCACGATGGCAAAGGGCCGCTGCGAGTCAGATCCGATTTCATGTGAAAGCGCGGCGGGGACTAAACCAAAAGTCGCGACCAGCATCGTCATCATGATGGGCCGAAGCCTGAGGACTGCGCCTTCCACGGCGGCATCTGCTACTGCGTGGCCCCTGGCGCGGAGTTGGTTGATGTATTCGAGCATGATGACGCCGGTTTGCACCGATACACCAAACAGAGCCAGGAAACCTATGCCCGATGACACGCTGAAGTAAGTTCCCGTAATCATGAGGGCGAGCAATCCGCCGAACGGAGCCAACGCAACCACGCTCAGAATAAGGGCAGCCCACTTCGCGGAGCGAAACATGGTGTAGAGAATGATGAAGATAACCAGGACCGTCAGCGGAACGATGATATGCAGCCGCGCCTCGGCCCGTTTTTCACTTTCATATTCGCCCGACCACCCGACCTTGTAGCCGGGCGGCATTTTCACTTTTTGATTGATCTGCTTGATGGCTTCTTCGACGGTGGTTCCCAAATCCCGGCCTCTGATATTGAAAGTTACTGCAGCATAACGCTGGTTGCCTTCGCGATAGATATCGTAGGCGCCGTCCTTGACTTCGACTTTCGCGAGTTGCGCCAGTGAGACCCGCTCTCCGGTTGGAGAAAGCAGGCGCACGTTCTCGATCGCCCTCGCGGTATTGCGATACGGAGCCTGGTAGCGCACCACAACGTCGTAGACCTGTTCGCCGATCAGGACCTGGCTTACAGCGTTGCCGCCCACGGCCGTTTGGACGGCATCTTGGATGTCTGCTACGTTGATTCCAAAACGGGCGGCTTGGCGTCGATCAACTGTTAAGTTGAGATTCGGCTGGCCGAAATCCCGCAATAGCTTGACGTCGTACATGCCTGGGATGTGCTCCAGGACGTTCGTGACCCCTTCGCCCGTCTGCTCGAGAACCTTCAAATCATCGCCAAAGATCTTGAGGGCCATGGCGCCCTTGGTGCCAGTGAGCGTCTCACCAACGTTGTCTTCGATGGGCTGTGAGAAATTCCAGATCGCTCCCGGGCATCGCTTGGGAAGCTCGCGGTCCATAGCGGCAATTAATTTTTCCTTGGTTTTGTGAAATACCGGGCGCCATTCGTCGTGGGGCTTCAAGTCCACGAAATATTCCGTGTTGCCGAATCCGCCGGTGTCCGTTCCATCGTCTGGCCGGCCGACCTCGGAAACGACTTTCGTCACTTCGGGAAATGACGCCAGAACGTAGCGGCCACAAGTGGTGAATTTCTCTCCCTCGGAAAGGCTGGTGCTATTCGCCAGGGTGCCGCGCGCCCAGATGGCGCCTTCATCCAAGTGAGGAAGGAACTCGGCTCCAATGACGCCGCTGAATCCCAGATAGATCGCTACGCACAGAGCTGCTAAGGCGAAGGCCAGCGTGAGCCAGCGATGCCGGATGGCCCAGCGCAGCCGCCGGCGATAATGCTCGGTAATATATTCCATGACTACATTACGCCGTTCCCGGATTCCCTTCCCCAGAAACGTGCCCGCAAGCACCGGCGCAATGAGAATCGAAAACGTCATGGCGCCCAGAAGAGCGAAAGCAACCGTCCAGGCCATCGGCCGGAACAACCGGCCTTCCACGCGTTGCAGGGTGAAAATCGGCATATACGCCGTGATGATGATGGCGATCGCGTAAAACACAGGCCGTTGCACTTCGTGACAAGCCTCGCGGATGATGTCCGCTGTGGTTTTCGGAGCGCCAGACGGGGTGTGGTGGCGGCTTCGATTCAGATGCCGGATGATGTTTTCCACCATCACCACGGCGCCATCCACTACCATTCCGAAATCCAGCGCGCCCAGCGAGAGAAGATTCGCCGGAATGCCGCTACCGTTCAGCCAAATAGATGCGAAGAGCAGCGAGAACGGAATGGTGAGCGCGACAATCAGAGCGGCGCGAACGTTGAGGAGAAATAAGAAAAGGATGATGCTGACCAGAATCATGCCTTCGGTCAAGTTATGCATCACAGTATTCAAGGTGAAGTGTAGGAGATCGCTGCGATCCAGCATGGGAACGACCTTGACGCCCGGAGGCAGGAGGCCATTGTTGAGCTCGTCGACCTTTTTGTGGATCGCCGCGAGCGTTGCTTCCTCTTCCGCGCCTTTGCGCATCAACACGATGCCCTGGATGACGTCCGGCTCGTCGATGATGCGGCCGTCCTGCATGTGGTTCGCTCTCGCCATGTGGCCCAGCCGGATCTTGGCCCCCTGGGTGACTTGCGCGATGTCGCTAACTCGAAGAGCGGTTCCGGTCTGGGTCTTTAGAACGGTTTGCTCGATATCGTGCACATTGCTGAATAGCCCGAGCGCACGGACATTCATCTGCTGCATCCCGATTTCAACAAAACTGCCGCCCGCGTTGATATTGTTGCTGGCGAGCTGCTGCTCCACCTGGCCGATGCTCAATCCGTAGGAGACCAGCTTGGCCGGATCGACACGCACCTGGTATTCGCGGACCGTGCCGCCGAAGTCGGAAACATCCACGACGTCAGGAACAGACTTGAACTGCTTTTGAAGAACCCAGTCTTCCAGTGACCTCAGTTCCATCAGGTCATAGCGGGGGTTTGTGCTTCTCAGTGTGTACCAATAGATCTGGCCAGTGGTGCTCCAGTCCGTGCCGATTTGAGGCTGGAGGCCCTGCGGAAGGGTGACCTGCGTGAGCCTTTCCAGGACCTTCTGCCGGTTCCAGTCGTTCACCGAAGTGTCGTCGAAAATCATGATCACGAATGACAGGCCGAAAATCGACTCGGAGCGCAAATATGTCAGGTGCGGCATGCCGGACATTTGCTTCTCGATCGGAATCGTAACCAGTTGTTCCACCTCTTCGGCGGAACGGCCCGGCCACTGCGTAATTACCGTCGCGTAGTTGTCGCCAATGTCGGGATAGGCTTCCACCGGCAAGTTGTGAAACGAGATGGCGCCCCAGCCAATCAACAAGGCGGCGATCGCCAGCACCACGAATTTGTTGTTAAGCGCAAAATCAACTAGAGCGCGAATCATCTTTCTATTTCCTGTCTCGCGAGCAGCCGTCCAGCGTCATTGACCGAGCACGTGGTCCAACACCAGCGCGTTCGTCACCACCGGTTGCCCGGGCGCCAGGCCCGACTTGATCTCTTGCAGATTCGTGTTGTCGGTGAGCAGGTCTCCGCCTACCACCTCCATACGGCGGAACTTCTTGTCGGGCGCGGGAACGTAGACAAAGTCGCGATCGTGCATGTGCAGGATGGCGGAGGCCGGAACAATGGTGTGCATCTCGGTGGTCTGGCCGTGGAAGGTGGCTCTCACGAACATGCCCAGGCGCATGATTCCGGGATTGGCAACCTCAATTCGAACCTTGGCGGTGCGGATGTTGGGATCAAGGATCGCGCCGATATTGCTCACCCGACCCTTGAACACCCGATCGGGGAACGCGTTCAACGTGATATCCGCGCTGTCGCCCAGTTTGACTGTGGCCAGATCGTTCTCATACACGTCGCAGACTATCCAGATGGACGAGAGGTCGGAAATCGTGAATGGGTAGGGCGTGTTGTAGGCCTGCACCAGAGAGCCGAGCGTAGCTTGCTGATCGGTAATGACTCCCGAGGTTGGCGCAAAGATATCCACCATGAAGTTCGGCCTCTCTGGCTCGTTGCCCAGCAGCTTCAGATGCTCGGCCGCGGTCTCGACGATTATCTTGGCTTTGTCTTCAATGTCCTGCGCCACTTGCAGATCGTTCAGCGCGATGGCGCCGTGCTCATAGAGGTCCTTGGCTCGTTCGTATTGCGCGCGTGCAAGAACCTCATCCGCTACGGCCTGCCGGTAAGTCGAATAGCCGCCGGAGACATCATCGCTTCGAATGGTCATGAGCAACTCACCCTTCTGGACGTTGTCGCCCAACCGCGCTTTGATCGCCATCACGCGGCCGGAAGCGAGCGACACCACCGGCACGTTGCGAGACACGTCCGGCGTGACTGAGCCTGTGACCACTAGTTCGGATGTGGCGGGTCGTTCGGTAGCGGTGGCCAGCGGAAATTGTTCGGGATGGTCCACACTGAACAAGCTGGCATCCGGGTATGGCACCACCTTAGCCTCCGGTGGCGCCCCGGACGTGGCTGCGTCCGCGTCGGCTTGGGCGTGCACCTTGCCACAGCCGCCCAGGACCAGCGCTGAAGACACACACATTAGGACCAGACTGATTTTCAGGCCTTTTTTCTTCATCGAGCACCCCAATCTCCCACCTCCGCTTCTGCTACCTGGACCTTCGAACTCCAAAGCCGCGCGCAGTTCCTTTCGTCTTTCAACATCACCGCTCGCGACGACCATACGGCCCAGCATGTCAAAGCTCCAGCTTGCCCATAAACTCCATCTCAGCCAGATTGAAAGTTTCCGCAACCCCGACCCGGCCGATGTGGGCCTCGAATCTGACCGTTACATCCTTCTTACTGATTTCCGCGGACATAGGAAATAGATAGACCACAACCAAACCGTCTTCCCGCTGGAAAACTTCGACGCTGATCGGTTTCACATCCTTTTTCCCCTCGCGCTTCAAGACAGCTTCGTCCTTCAGAGGCTCACCCAATCGTTTTGGATCTTCCTTGAAGTAGGCGCCGGGAACGCCATACACGGCGATGCTGTAGCCCTCGCCCTCCGACGTGGGCGGCTCGATTTCGCGCGCTTTCAGCTCCGCCAGACGAACCGGAAGGGCGCTCTCCCAACGCAGTTTCAGCGTAAGGGGCTGGACCTTGGAGCGGGGGCTGCGGTCACCCGCTCCCTCTGGGGTGAAGATGTTCGGTGATACCTTGAGTCCCCGGTTGTCCTTATCCACGCCCTCATAGCCGACGCCATGAGGTTGTCCCATCTGTCCACCTTCCCGGAGTTGGTCCTCAGTCTGCCGCCGCGCAATGCTCGCGTTAGCCTTTCTCACCCACGGGGACGCAGTGAGGACTTGTTTGGCGTCCGCTTCGCTCCAGTCGCTGACCGCTTTGGTTCTCCAGTCTTGCCCGTCCGCCGTAAGTGAGACCGCCGATAGAGCGATTAACCAGAATGCTTGCACTCGAATTCTTCGCATTGCTTACCTCGTAAACCGGGACGGCGCCGGAACGCTGCCGACTGCGCGTTACTTACCGGCGGCTGAAAACGGGCGGCTGGCCCGCAATCTCGATAGTTCCAAGTCTTTGGAATCCAGATCTCCGCTATGATCCTTATCCAACCGGTCAAACTCTGCCGACATGAATGCCATCCATTCCTGCTTGGAGATTTTGCCGTCCTTGTTCGTGTCCATGAGCACCATCAACTGCCGTACCTCGTCCGTGTTGAGCTGCGGTCCATTCTGTGTCTTGGGGATCGAGGACTTTTGAGCGAAGGCGGCAGTTTCAACGATCGCGATAACTGCGAAGAATCCTGCCGCCGCCAAACTTGCCAGTGCGTTGCGTCTTCGTTTCATAGGCAGCGCATCCATCATTAGAACTTCACCATCACGCCGACGCTGAGCTTCATTTCGCTTCGCCGGAGATCAGGAAACCAAACATTGCCTGTTCCGCAGGCTGCGGTCGCTGCCGCAAGATCCCCTGTTCCGGCCGAGGCTCCCGACATGCATGTGTAATATTGCGGGAGGCCGTTATTACCACCCGGAGGAGTCACACCGCCGCGGCCGGCGAAATACGGAATATCCGCGTGGCGATAGCCAGCCTCAGCCCACCAAGTGATGTACTGTTTGGGCATGTACTGGAACGTAACCGTGCTATCCCACATGTGAGCGCGCTGCCCAGGAAGTTCCGGGAAGTATACGCTACCGGATGAAGCCCAGGCCCCATCGATCGGCGGCAGCAACGTCAGGTAGCGGCCCCAATTACTCATCTCTCCGCCGCCGAGCGTAACGGCCATCAGATCCTTGTGGAACCACAGGCGGTCATAGAGCATCCAGCCCACAAACGACTCCTTCTGGGTGGTGTTCCGTCCGCCGGTGCAGGAAAGCCCGCCACCATACTGGCAGCCGGCGTCGGCCGTGAGAGAGAACGCCATCTTTGAGAGGCCAAGGCTCTCGGGATTGTTGTAGTACCTTACCTCGATACTGTCATCGGTGTGGATGCGTTCGGTGTGCGGAAGTCCCAGGTTGTCCTGTCCGTAACCATATTGATTCGCGACGAGCTTGAACCATTCGGTCGGCATCCACAGCAGCTGTCCGCCCAGGCCGGGATGGCCGTTGAACTTGGCGTAAGATTGCCATCCGTTGATGAACCACGGTTCGATCTTCAGCTTGTTAGTCGGGAACCACTGCACGCGAACGCCGTTGAAGAACCAGGGAGTATTCGAAGAAACATAGGACGGCTGGTAAGTCCAGTTATCGAAGTTGTAATAACTGAACAGGCCGATGTACGACACGAAAATTCCCGCATCGACATTGAGTCCGTGTTGGACGTTGAAGTGATACCCGCCGTAAGCTTCCGACACATACTTGTAAGCATTCTGGAGGTCCCACTGGCCGACGCCACCTCTATTTCCTGCATCCGAGCCGGTTGCGGAGCTAGCATCATTGCGCGGCGTGGTGGTGGCGAATAGTCCCATCATGAAATTGATTCGGCCGCGCACGTTCTGCCAATGGAAATCGCCACCCACGCTGGCCTGTTCGATCTGAACTTCGCCGGAGCGGAACGACTCAGTTGCTCCGACGATGGTGTGGTCGATCGGCTGGTTGAAATCTTCCATGTAGTGCGTGTCGAATCGGACTTCGGGTGTAAAGAAAGGCGTATCCACGGCTACGTCCTTGTTGCGCGGAGAGCCGTTAAGCCAGGTGAAATCGCCGTAAGCGAAGGGCGTTTGCAAATCCACCGCGGGAGCCGCGGGCGCCTGATTCTGAGGTGCTGGCGAAGCCCCGGAAGATTGTTGAGCCGCGGACGCACCCGTATCCGGCGTATTGGCCGCCACCGCCTTCGTCATATCCGGAGGAGGCAACGCAGCCGGCAGCGCGGCAGGCGCGGTCGTATCCTTGGTCAGAGTCGCCAGCAACGGCCCATGAGGCGTTTGCGAAGCGGCTTGCGCTGATCCCTCGCCCTCGCCGTTCTTCCTCCGCAGCTCGGCTTCCAGCTGATCGATGCGGGCTTGCATCGCCGCCAGCGCTTTAGCGACTGCGGGACTGATGTCTTCCGACCCCTGACCGAGCGACAGATCCACCTTGACCGTTTGCGACGAGAGCACATTCACGTCCTTGGGCGTGCTCCGAAGCTCGCCTTTGTTCGCGCTCACTTCATAACGCCCGGCATCGAGATTCTTGACAATGAACGCTCCATTGCCGTCCGTCGCGAGCTTGTACACGGTGTGGTCTTGAACGCGCTCAATGACAACTTGTGCGTCCCGGACGGGTGTTCCTCCGGCGGCAGCGATACCTTGCAGAGTGCCGAACGGCGACTGCCCGAAGGCAGTCACCAGGCTAAGCACCGCTGGCACTACTGTAAATGAGAGTTTACGTTTCATAATGGCGATTCCCCAAACAAAGTTGACTTTTCACCAACAACAGCACTCGTCGGAACAAACAACGCACCGCGCGGCTACACGCACCTGGAAACAAGCGATGGCGCGTTTTGCCAGTCAGATTGCTTTGATACTTCAGTATTCGTTCACGCCCGTGAAAAAGGCATAAACGCGCGTGGTCCATTTTCTACGGCGCAAGTTGTGCCGTTCAACACCAAGTGAACATCGAGCAGTTGGTAATGTCTTGGGCCCGCAGATGTTATGCCGATGGCATGCTTACCAATTCGCTTTTTTGATGGTTCAGATAGCGACTTTCGATACCCGCGAGTTTCATAAAGTCTTTATGCATTCTTTATTAGTTCTTGATTTGCCGCGTGGGAAACGACCCTTGCCCGCCAGCCAGCTCTGAGTACTCTTCGGGCAGCGGAATGTCCTGAATGTATCCCGTTTGCACGGCTCGGCGCTTCCAGGTATTCAAAATCTGTTGCACTCGCTGGCGGAGCATTCCGTAGCGGTTCGCGATGGAGCCGCAGCTCCAGCCCAAGACGAAGTAAAGTTGGACCATCTTCCTTTGCAGATCAGGCCGATCGTGCTTGGGAAAAACCGGGACCTGGGCTGGGAAGCTTACCCGATTGGCGCGAATCGCCTGACGCAGATCGTTCAGGCTTAAATGATCGAGTTGTAGTCCGGGATCTGGGGCGCCGAGGCTGGCGCCCGGCGGCGCCTGCAATGCGTGCACTGGCCCCGACATCGGCCTTAGTGTGCCGCTAAAGGCATGAAAAAGGCATAAAGACGAGCCGAGAGGACTTACTCGTCCTCCAACAACTCACTTGCACCGATGTCAGGATCCGCCGGATTGCGAAACCGGTAGCCCACCCAGGGCTCCGTCAGCAGGTATTGCGGGCGCGCCGGGTCGTCTTCAATCTTCTTGCGTAGCATGCGCACGTAAGACCGCAGGTACTCCAGTTCATTGCCGTATTCCGGTCCCCAGACGGCGCGCAACAGGCGCGCATGCGTAAGTGGCGCACCTTGGTTCCTCATCAGGAACGCGATCAGATCAAATTCCTTGGGAGAAAGATGAATTTCCTCGCGGCCTTTCCACAGCATCCTGCGGCCCAGATCGATCTTTAGATTCCCGATGGAAAGGATCGGTGGCTCGCCGGTGCTAGGTGCATGAGTGCGGCGAAAGACGGCGCCCATGCGCGCCACCAGCTCCCGAAAGCGGAACGGTTTGGTCACGTAATCGTCCGCGCCGGCTTCCAAAGCAAGCACCTTGTCTTCCTCGGCATCGCGCACTGTGACCATGAGGATGCCGGTGCGAGGCGCCAGCGCCCGAATCTTACGGCAGGTCTCGACCCCGCCCATTCCCGGCATGTTTACGTCCAGCAACACCAAATCGAAGGGATGCTGCTCCACCACTCCCAGGGCTTCCCGTCCGGTCCCGCATTCCTCCACATGAAAGCCGCTGGCCGCTAGCGATGCGCGAATCACCTTGCGCAAGGCCGGCTCATCGTCGACTACCAGAACGCTAATTGGCGCGGGCACTGTCACCCTCACTTTCCGGAATAGGGATGGTCAGGCGGAACACGGTCACGTCGCTCGCTGGCTGGCTGCTCTCCAGATCCAAGCTGCCGCCGTGAGCCAGCGCGATCTTACGGGCCACGTATAAGCCGAGGCCTGTTCCGGGAACGTGCCGTGCGTCGGCCCCGCGGTAAAAGCGTTCAAAGATGTGGCCTTTCTCGACGATTGGGACGCTTGATCCGCAGCTTATCACCCGCACCGCGATCTGGCCATTCTCTCGTCCGAGCGACAGCTCGACGGGTGAACCGGCCGGCGAATATTTACAAGCGTTATCCAGTAGCTGGCTCACGGCCAGGCGCAGGAGTTCCGGATCCGCCAGCACGTCACTGGATGAGCACCGCTTGACCACGTAGAACCGCCGGGCCGTCGACATTCTCGCATACTGCTCCACGATGTCGTCCACCAGGGAAGAGACCTCGATCAGCTCCATCCAGGGCCTGATTTCTTCGCGCTCCAGGCGCGCAGTTCGAATGAGGCGGGAGGTGAGCCGCCCGAGCCTGACGGCTTCGCTCTCTACCGTTTCGGCCATTTCCTTGTGATCCGGGCCCAGCGAACCGGCCTCGCGAAGGGCTCCCGCAGCCGCGAGAATGGTGGAAAGCGGAGTCTTAAATTCGTGCGCCAGCGCGTCCAGAACAACCGACCGGTATGCCTCAGTCTGCGCTTCCGCCGCGGCCAGGCTGGCTCTTCGAAAGGCATGCATTCTTTCGAGCAACGCCGCGCCTAATGCACTCAATGGGCCCGCCGTGAGTGCGCTGTCCTGTAAGCCCTCAAATCCGATCGCTCCCGTGGTGTTCCCTCCGACTCGGATGCAACGAATCGCGATCTGGCGGTCCGGATCGTTTCTGTCTCGTCCTCGCAAAAACGTCTCACGGGTCTCGGCGGGCAGCAATTGGTGCAAATCGCCGGCTTGGTGCAGCTCCGGCGCAAGGCCGTCGTATAAGCACACCGAGCGCACGCCAAAGACCCCGAGAAATGGGTCCAGGAACTTAGTTCCCGCCGTGGCTTCCGGCTCCAGCTCGAGCAACTGTTGGGCGAGATCGTACAGCCGCTTGAGGTTCTCATGCTGCAACTCCGATGACAACGTCTTCTCACGAACCTGGGTGACCAGCCGCGTGATGATCAAGGCTGTCAGCAAGAAGGAAATCAGCGCCAGGCCGTCCAGCGGGTTCGCGATCTCAAGGGACAGGGCCGGAGGAATGAAGAAGTAATCCAAGCAGCCAACGGTCAAAAGACAAAGCACTGCCGACGCAGCAAAATCCCCCGCCAGAGAGTGGGAAACCACGAGAACCAGATAGCAGAAGCTCGCGGTCGCGGGGCTCCAATGAAGCTGGAAGGCCGCCAGCGTCAACGCGGACAACCCGACACAACCGAGCAAGCACCATCGGCCGGTGCGCAACAATTTTCTTGCGGCGCTAGTTCGCCGCGCTGCCGCCATCGGTGCGCGCGACGCTGATAGGGCCGCGAAAGTTTGTGTCCAGCTCACCTTGGAGAATGAGGCTTCCTTTGCTTGAAAGCCGACGCCTGGATGCGGACGTCGAGTAAATACCGTAAAGCCTCCTTCGATTATTACGTTCCTTGAGTATCCAAAGCCAGCCATAAAAAACGCATAAAAACACGAAAATGTTTTTTCCGCGTTGAGTTGCCGTCGCGGCCAACAATGACAAGTGCTTATATCTTCAAGCACCTAGGAGGAGCCCTTGGCCTTAATGTCTTCTTAAGGTCAAACGTCCTATAATTTGATTTCGTACGACGTAATCGGGGAAGGCTTTCTGAGAGACACTCGGAGCGCCGCCGCTCAGTCTCTAGACAGTCTTTGACGGTGCCATTTGATCCAAGCGCTGGTCCCATTTCAAATTCGCGGCCGGATCACTGCGGCTCTGCCGGCGCTGTGCCTCTCGCTGCTGGGCGTGACGGCCTGTACTTGGCTATCCTTCAGGCTCGGCTTAGAGCTGGCGACGATCGGCTTCTTGTATCTCGTAATTGTCGTAGTGACTGCCATTTATCGCGGATTCTGGATCGCGACCGCGGTCTCTTTGGCAGCAGCCATGTGCCTCAACTATTTCTTCGTTCCGCCCGTTTTCACGTTTCGCGTCAACTCATTTGAAGACTCGATTGCGCTCTGCACCTTCGAATTCACAGCGCTAGTGGTTAGCCGCCTTTCTTATATGTCGCAGCGGCGTGCGGCAGAAGCACTGGCTCAACGCCGCGATAGCGAGCGGCTCTATCAGACTTCGCGCCGGATCTTGCTGCTGCGAGCGCCGGGCGAGCCGAGTGGCCCGCTGACATCCATCATTCGAGAAGTTTTCCAGTTGGATGCCGTCTTTTTGTTTGATGCCACATCAGCCGCGATGCATGTGAACGGCACTGGACCCCAGGACGCCGAGGCGCGGACTCGCTCCGCCTACCTGCTCGACAGGAATGAGTTCGATCCCAAGACCTGCTCTTGGTACTGCACGCTGCAGCTCGATTCACGGCCGGTGGGAGGCCTGGCACTGTGCGGTTGTACCGTTTCGAGCCTGGTTGCCAGCGCCCTGGCATCGTTGTGCGCTGCGTCACTCGAGCGGGCTCGGGCAGTGGAGAGAGAATGCCGCGCGGAAGCGGCTCGTCAGAGTGAACAGTTGCGCGCGGCCGTGCTGGACGCCCTCGGGCATGAATTCAAGACGCCCGTCACTACCATCTGGACGGCCAGTTCCGGCCTCCTCGAAATGGGTGGCCTGTCGGACTTGCAGACTGAACTGGTAACCCTGATCGATGAACAATCCGAGAGACTGAATGATCTGGCGTCGCGGCTCCTCACCACGGCCAAGCTGGATCGTGGGAATTTCCAACCTCGCTGCCAGCCGGTGTTGTGTTCGAGCGTCGTCCAATCCGTCATCCGCCGTCTCGAACCGCGCGAGGCCGTAGAACGAATCCGGGTTGAGGCGTCTCCCGGTGAAGCGCCTGCTTGGGCCGATTTCAGACTGGTGGGTGCGGCGTTGACGCAGTTACTCGACAATGCCATTAAGTACTCCCTGCCGGATTCGCCCATTGAGGTCGGTTTCGAATCAAGCGACGCGAGAGCGACTGTGAGCGTCCGCAGCCACGGGGCGTTGATCCCGCCCTCGGACCGCGAACGGATCTTCGAGCGATTCTATCGCGCCCATGCCTCCCAGGATGGCCCGGCCGGCACGGGGCTCGGGCTTTCGATCGTCAAAAGAATCGCCGAGGCCCACCAGGGCCGGGTGTGGGTGGAAAGCGATCCGACGCAAGGAACCGTATTCTTCCTGGCATTGCCCCTGGCTCGAACTGGGTTGGTCATAGACGATCAGAGCGATTGCGATACCGCGATCGCCCAGCAGTGCTGAGCGCGACCCTGCTCGCGAGGCCGGCAAGTAAGCAGAGCCGCGTGTGCCGCAGCCAAAAGCATAAGTCTTGACAAACTTTCACATTAGATATAATCTAAATGTTCAGTGGACGCCGAGGCGATTAAACGGTCCTTGCAAGGCAGCGGTTTGCGGTGCACTCCGCAGCGCTACGCCTTGATGGCATTCTTGATGGAACACAACCGGCATCCCACGGCCGCGGAAATCTTCGCAGCCGTGAATCGCGTGGACCCGCGCTCTTCCAAAGCCACCACTTATAACAATCTGCGGGACTTGGTGCAGGCGGGTTTGGTGCGCGAAGTGGCCGTCGAGGGCCGCGCCGCGCGGTTCGATGCGAAAGGCATGCGGCACCACCACTTCATCTGCGACCGCTGCGGCAATGTTGAGGACATGGAGTGGTACAGGGTGCCCCGGCCTGCCTCGCGCTCCCTCGGTAAGCGGATTCTGCGCGAAAGCGAACTCATTTTCCGGGGACTCTGCGTGAAGTGTGCTCCCCGGCACGCTGCGCGTTAAGTGTCGCAGGCGTGTGGACAGCGGATAACTGGCGAGCGTCTGTAAGCGCCGCCGGCGGCAATTGCGCAAAAAGGAAGCCAGGACGGCTTCCTGGTGTGTCACAGTTTTTTAACTAATTCGAAGGAAAACAAACATATGGACAAAACACTCACCACGGGGGCGCCCGTCTCCGGCAATCAGCAGCAAAACCTGGCAACCGAAAGCAAGTGCCCGGTATCGGGTGGCGCTCGCAGTCACTTTCACACGAATTCAGACTGGTGGCCGAATCAGCTGAACCTGAAGGTCCTGCACCAGAACTCTCCCTTGTGCGATCCGATGGGCAAAGCGTTCAACTACGTTAAGGAGTTCAAAAGCCTCGACCTCAACGCCGTGATCAAGGACCTCAATGCCTTGATGACGGATTCCCAGCCCTGGTGGCCGGCCGACTTTGGCCACTATGGACCGTTCTTCATTCGTATGGCGTGGCACAGCGCCGGTACGTACCGGATCGGCGACGGCCGCGGCGGGGCTGGCTCCGGCACCCAACGTTTTGCACCCCTCAATAGCTGGCCCGACAATGTGAACCTCGACAAGGCGCGCCGGTTGCTCTGGCCGATCAAGCAGAAGTATGGCCGGAAAATCTCCTGGGCCGACCTCATGATTCTCGCCGGTAACGTCGCGTTGGACTCGATGGGCTTCAAGACCTTCGGTTTCGGCGGCGGCCGCGAGGACGTCTGGGAGCCGGAAGAGGATATCTTCTGGGGGCCTGAGGGCAAGTGGCTGGCCGATGAGCGCTACAAGGGCGAGCGTCAACTCGACAATCCTCTCGCTGCCGTTCAGATGGGCCTGATCTACGTGAATCCGGAAGGGCCAAATGGAAAGCCGGATCCACTCGCTGCGGCTCACGATATTCGAGAGACGTTCGCCCGTATGGCGATGAATGACTACGAGACGGTTGCGCTCATTGCCGGCGGGCACACATTCGGCAAAACCCACGGTGCCGCCGATCCGAGCAAATACGTTGGTCCCGAACCCGAGGCGGCTCCCATTGAGGAGCAAGGCTTGGGCTGGAGGAACACCTTTGGCAGTGGCAGCGGCGATCAGTCGATCGGCAGCGGCATAGAGGTCACGTGGACCACTACCCCGGTGAAGTGGAGCAACAACTTCCTGGAGAACCTTTTCAAACTTGAGTGGGAGCTGACGAAGAGCCCAGCCGGTGCGTACCAGTGGACTCCCAAGAATGGGGCCGCGGCAAGCGCCGTTCCCAATGCCCACGATCCGTCCAAGCGGCACCCCGTTGGAATGCTCACCACCGACCTCTCCCTGAGGATGGACCCGATCTATGCGCCGATCTCGAAGCACTTCCTCGATCATCCGGCGGAGTTGGCGGACGCGTTCGCCAAGGCTTGGTTTAAGCTGACGCACCGCGACATGGGACCGATCTCGCGGTACCTCGGCCCGCTGGTTCCGAAGGAGCCCCAAATCTGGCAGGATCCTATTCCCGCGGTGAACCATGAACTAATTGGCGAGCAGGACGTTGCTGCTCTGAAGGCCAAGATCCTTGCGTCCGGATTGTCCATCTCTGAACTGGCCACCACTGCCTGGGCGTCGGCGGCAACGTTCCGCGGCTCCGACAAGCGCGGTGGCGCCAACGGAGCGCGCATTCGCCTCGCCCCGCAAAAGGATTGGGAAGTGAACCAGCCGGCCGAGCTGAAGAAGACCCTCGAGAAGCTGGCAGCCATCCAAAAGGAGTTCAACGCTTCGCAGTCCGGCGGCAAAAAGGTTTCGCTGGCGGACCTGATCGTCTTGGGTGGAGACGCTGCCATCGAGGAAGCTGCCAAAAAGGCCGGGCACGCCGTGAAGATTCCCTTCTCGCCCGGACGCACGGATGCCTCCCAAGAGCAGACCGACGTGCACTCATTCGCTGTAATGGAGCCGGCCGCAGACGGGTTCCGCAACTACCTCCGAAATGGTCATGGGTTGTCTGCGGAGGAGCTGCTGCTGGATCGTGCGCAGTTGCTGACCCTGACTGCCCCGGAGCTGACGGTTCTGATCGGCGGCCTGCGCGCCGTGGGTGCGAACTTCGGGCAGTCCAAACACGGCGTCTTCACCAACCGGCCCGGGACCCTGACGAACGATTTCTTCGTCAACCTGCTCGACATGAAAACGAAGTGGCAGGCCTCCTCTACATCCGCAGGAGTGTTTGAGGGGCGCGACCGCGCCACGGACAAAATCAAATGGACCGGCACCCGTGTCGACCTGGTATTCGGTTCGAACTCCCAGCTCCGGGCCATCGCAGAAGTCTACGCCAGTGACGATTCGAAGGAGAAGTTTGTAAAGGATTTCGCGGCCGCGTGGAACAAGGTCATGAACCTGGATCGCTACGACCTGGCCTGAGATCGTGCGGAGAACACGCTGAGTGCAATCATCCCCTGATTTTGAGGCGGCGTCGCGCCTTTCGAGACGCCTTGTGAGCTGGCTCGTCAGCTACAATTGAGAGGGAGAGAATTACGATGCAGCACGCTTTCACGTTGCACGAAGACGCATGGTTTCGGAAGGGGCAGGTCTATGCGGGTGGTCAGGTCATTGGCTACCGAGTTACTGGGATGCCGAATGGACTGACCGCGAGAATTGCAAACTTCGCCGCACCTACCGGGAGCGATTGGCGCATCATGCGAATAAGTGCTGATAATACGCAGACCGACTGGACCGGCCACTACCAAACCCCTGAAGAGGCTCTGGTTGCCTTGCATCAGGATTGCGAATCTGGGGCTCTGATGTGAGTGCCATTCGCCTCGGGTATGAAATTTTCCCGAAATATTTTTCGTTCAGTCGAAGGAATTCAATTCATAGACGCGGCTGATCAGGACAGCTTCCGGAAGCGTTCGAATGTTCACGGCGCTGGTCTTAGTCCGCAACATCCAATCCAGCGATCATCGACTTGATTTTGGCGAGTTCGCGATCGAACAAATCGGTGCTCGATTCGAGGAGCTCCGAGACGTTTTTTCATCCTTGGATGTAAACCCCCAGGATTGGATCTTGGAAAAGTCCTACGCGCTGCCACCTCCGGGTTCACCGGTCGACGCCATTCCCGATGATGTTGAACAGATTCTGCTCTTGCTGAGGCTTTATCGGGCTGGTGACATTTCATTCATAAAGCAGGCGATCGTTTCGCCGAATCGCAACCCGCTCGTTCTAATACCTTCCAGAGCAATGAATGATTTGAACAGCTACTCTCTCCTGCAATTCCCGATCACGTCGGCCGAATGCCTGTCATGGCAACAATTCGCTAACATTATTAGGCGGAGTCCCTCGTGGACTTCTGATTGGTTCATGGCGGCGAGACGATTTTTTCTGACCGGCGGAGCCAAGCCCTTCAAACCTCAACGGGGCGAAGTGGATCGGATTCTCGACTACGCCACAGCGCTCGAGTCAACGCTGGTCCCGGAGAAGGACTACAGCACGCGCCGTATCAGCAATCGCGCAGCCGCCCTCATCAGTCCAGATAGTGCTACAGGAAGAGCACAGATCGTTGTATTCCTAAAGAAAATGTACGAGATTCGTTCTCGCATAGCCCACGGCAGCAGACTAGGCGATGACAACCGCAAGTGGCTGATTGAGAATGGCGACTTGGTGGAAAGGCGGGTGCGAGAAGTGCTCGCGACGGCAGTCAAGCAACTGCCTCCCGATGAAGCTGAGCGGGGCGTGGCTTTGGCAGCCTTATACGATCCAACGGACGATGACCGTGGAAACTTTGCTCTTGAGAAGTTCAAGGATATCAAGACCGAGCAAGTTCGAAAGAAAATAGTGGCGGAAATCAATAAAATCGCGGGCCACTAGGAGGAGTCTCAAGTCCGCCCAGTCAGATCAACGCGGGGAGGCGGGCTATCTCCGCGGCGGGCACCTGCTGTCGGCCGAGGCCCGGAACCCTGACGAACGATTTCTTCGTCAACCTGCTCGACATGAAAACGAAGTGGCAGGCCTCCTCTACATCCGCAGGAGTGTTTGAGGGGCGCGATCGCGCGACGGACCAAGTCAAGTGGACCGGTACCCGTGTCGACCTGGTCTTCGGTTCGAACTCCCAACTCCGGGCCATCGCAGAAGTCTACGCCAGTGACGATTCGAAGGAGAAGTTTGTGCGGGACTTCGCCGCTGCGTGGAACAAGGTCATGAACCTGGATCGCTACGACCTCGCCTGAGCTCGGCGGAAAAGAGATTCTAAGCCAACGACTACATCTTCACTTTAAGCGAGCGAAGGAACTCGGCATCCGAGCCAGTGGGATCGCTCGCGAGTGGCAGTGCGCTCGAACTGGGGTCCGTCGTTTGAGGCAGGATCACATCGACGGATATTTGAAAGCCGCCTACCGCGTTTTCTAGAGCGGCTGCTGCATCCAGAACATGACCCGAGCGCAAGAGTGCCTGGTTTATCGCCTCGCTCAGATCGTCCAGCAACTCAGGCAACTCTTTCATATCCTTCTCCCAAGCCAGCCCGGCTCGAACGCTTTTCTTAACCAAACAGTTGACCCGAGTGACCTGGAAATTGTTCCAGTAGTAACGGTAACAACCTCGTTGCCCGCGCAGAACCGGGGCGCAACGGCGCCTAAACGACGGCCTGGTTCCAACCGAGGAGCGGCTCTCCCGGCGCGTCCGTCACAAACTTATGATATTCTGCATGTCGGACAACCCACTCCGGCAACAACTTTATGAGCCTTACTCGCAAAAAGTCGCTGAACGCGCTGCTCGACCAAGCCAACCACAGTGACCTCAAACGTACTCTAACCGCCCGAAGCCTGATCGCCCTGGGCATTGGCGCCATCATCGGCGCCGGTCTGTTCGTTCGGACCGCGGCCGCCTCGGGCGAAGCTGCCGGCCCGTCGGTCATTCTCTCCTTCATAGTGGGCGCAGTCGGGTGCTGCTTTGCGGGCCTGTGCTACGCCGAATTTGCCGCCATGATTCCGATCGCCGGGAGCGCCTACACCTATGCTTACGCGACCATGGGCGAGTTCGTGGCGTGGATCATCGGCTGGGCGCTGATCCTGGAATATGCAATGGGGGCCGGAACGGTGGCCATCGCCTGGAGCGAGTATTTGAACCGGCTGGTGGGCGGGTCGATACCTTATGAGTGGTGCCACTCGCCCATGGAGGTTTCCTCCGCGGGCGTTCACGGCATCTTTAATTTCCCAGCGCTGATCATTATCCTGGCGATTACGGCGGTGCTGGTTAAAGGAATCCAGGAATCAGCCACGGTGAATTCCATCATTGTCGTGGTCAAGGTCACCATCGTTCTCATCTTTATCGTGGTGGGGTGGAAATTCATCAATCCCGCCAATCATACGCCCTTCTTTATTCCTGCCGGCACGCCGGGCCACGAAGCGACCATGCAGCATGGCATCGGTGGGATGCTGCGCGGAGCAGGGATCGTATTCTTCGCCTACATAGGTTTTGATGCGGTTTCGACGGCGGCGCAGGAGACCAAGAATCCCGGCCGTGACATGCCCCGCGGCATTCTGGGCTCGCTCGCGATTTGCACGGTTCTCTACATTCTGTTCGGCTACGTTCTGACGGGCGTCGCAAACTGGAGCGAGTTCCTGACAGTGGGCAAAGAAGCATCGGTCGCCTATGCCGTGGAGCATCACATGCCGGGATTCGGATGGCTGGCCACCGCGATCACCGTAGCGATTCTGTTCGGATTCTCATCGGTGATTCTGGTGATGCTGCTCGGCCAGAGCCGCGTGTTCTATTCGATGGCGCACGATGGCCTGCTGCCGCCGCAGTTTTGCCAGGTGCACAAGAAGTTTCGCACTCCATACAAATCCAATATCACGCTGTTTTTCTTTGTTGGCGCGCTAGCGGCCTTTTTGCCCGAGTCGCTGCTGGGCGATCTCACCTCTATCGGGACGTTGTTCGCATTTGTGCTGGTCTCGCTGGGGATTTGGATCATGCGGCGCGCTGAACCCGACCGGCCGCGGCCTTTCCGCACGCCATTCGTGCCGGTGGTGCCGATCCTGGGAGCGATCGTTTGCGCGGTGATGATCGTCTCGCTCGACACTTACACGCAATTGACGGCGCTCGGCTGGATGCTGATCGGGTTCGTGATGTATTTTCTGTACGGGCGCAATCACAGCAAGCTGAATGCGGGGCCGGAACCGGAACTGGCAACCGCGCGGCGCTAGCTCGTCTATTCGAGCAAAACAGGGCGGTCGAAAACCACGTCCAGCGTGGAGCCGCGGCGCAGCTCCACCTCTTTGCCGCGCGTCAAAAGAACGGTGGCGAGCCCCACGCCGCTGCCGATCCCAGCGCCGATACCAGCCCCCGTCCAACCACGATCCGTCAGGCCACCCAGCGCTGCGCCGCTGCCAGCCATAATGGCGATGCGCTCGGCGTCCTTGCCGGTATTCGAGCCTGCCTCGACCGTGTTCTCCTTGCCGGTGACTTTTTGTCCGGTCTCTTCGTCCTCGACTGAACCCAGGTGCGGCGAGAACTTGAGGACCTTGCCGCTGGCTAGAGTCAGTGTCTCCAGCCGGATTCCCAGCTGGGCGCGACCTTTGACACGACCGCTGCGCTTAGACTGCGCCACCACGCCCTGTACATAGCTTCCCTCTGGCACGGCGATCTGGCCGCCCACGCTGATCGGAGCCGCGGTACGCAGATACACGTAATCGCCTTCCTGCGCCGTGCGGGTGTTGATGGAGTTTTCCATTCGGAGCAGGACGTGGGTGCCTTGCGGTATTTCGGCGGCCATCGCGGCGATGGATGCCAAGGCGAAAACGATTGTAGCGCGCGACATGAGATCCACTCCTTATTCGATGGTAACTCTCGGATGTCGCAGGAATGTGTGCGCCACATCCGATACCCGATCCACGTCGATCTCGTCGAGGGTGCCATTTACGATATACACGCGATCTCCCCGCGGCGCCCAAAGCTCGGGATCGGTCGGTCCGAAGATCGCCACCACCGGCGTACCCACAGCCGCAGCCAGGTGCGTAATGCCGGAATCGTTGCCAATGTAGACGCGGGCGCCTTGAAGCCAGCCAGCTAAGTCCCACAGGTTTTCCATCCGCACCGCGTGATCCAGCGCTTCTTCCGGACCTGCGCACCATTGCACGGGAAGCGGCAGGCGCTCGGCCAGTTCGCGGTATCGCTCCAGTGGCCAATTCT
This sequence comes from Terriglobia bacterium, assembly GCA_963768095.1. Taxonomy (GTDB): domain Bacteria; phylum Acidobacteriota; class Terriglobia; order Bryobacterales; family Bryobacteraceae; genus Palsa-89. The sequence continues at coordinate 43,635 of CAVYGT010000007.1, forward strand.
TGCGCGGGCTTCCGGAGAAGGGATGAATCACCGCGAAGTCGGACCGCTCAGCAGGCGGGCATTCGATACGTGGCACCGCAAACCCGGCGCCACCGACTTGCTTCAGAAAAAAATCCGCGGCGTGCAGTCTCTCGCCGGCCGGCGGCAGGGCGCTGAGGAATCGGAACGGCAGCCCCAACGCGTCCACCTGTTCGCGAAATTCGGCTCGATTCGCGCCGTACCAGGAAACAATCGAATCGAAGGACCGCAAATGCTCGATCAACCCATGAGGTGGATCAGTTCCCGGCAGGCCGAGGAGATCGAGACCGGTGGACGCGATGGAACAAACGCGGTCCGCGAACCTGACCAGTGGCGCGACGTCGCCCCGCACCCAAACTTCGGTGTAGTCCGCTTTCAGACGCGCAAGAGCCGGAAAGGACAGAATGCAATCACCGATTCCGCCCGGACGAATCAGCAGCCGGCGCAAGCGAGTCTACTTCATGCTCCGGCTGGTTTCAAACATTGGCCCATCCATATCCTGGATGCTGAGATGGATGGCCTTGGCGGATTCCAAGTCGCGGTTGTTGACTTCGAAGCGCACCGCCAGCATGCGATCCACCGTGCTGTGCGCGGGTATCGTGTCTTTGATCGCCAGGCCGTCGTTGTAGCGCTCGCCCAGAAAGCGATTGTATTGGAACAACTGTTTCAGATCTTCCTTCACGACGTTGTTACCGTCGATCATATCGCCGTTGGGCTTTTCCAGCGATACTTCCACCTGGCGCACCACGAACGGAAGATCGGATGGATTGGTAACTCGGAAATCGAGCACCGCGACGCTGTCGGAGTCGCTTAAAGCGCCGGTGCGAATCTTGAGGATCTGCCCTTGCAGCACCAGGTGCGCGCCCTTGGTGTAGCTCAGGATCCCCACTACGGCCGCCACGACGGCGACCACACCGACGCCGAAGAAAATCATGAATTGCTTGGTCATTGGCGCCGTTCAATCTCCCAGCAGCTTGCCGTATCCTTGCAAACTGCTGACATTATCGCAGACGGCTTTTACGGCGGCCGTGATGGGAATTGCAAGCACCAGGCCGATACCGCCCCACAACGTGCCCCAAAACATCAGCGCTACCGTCACCACCAGAGGGTTCAAGTGCACGCGCGATCCGACCACCTTGGGATAAAGCAGATTCAAAGCGATCAGGTGCAGCATGGCTACCACGATGGCGATCATGACGTACACCGCCGGTTCGCTGTACCTAATCAATCCCGCCAGCAACGGCGGCAAGGCAGCCATTGGGAGTCCGACATACGGAACCAGACTCAAAAATCCGCTCACCGGTCCGATGACCGGCCAATACGGCAGCCGAATGGAGAAGAAAAACGCCGAGCTCAGGAGCGCGAGGAAAAGCCCGAGAACAAAGTTGCCGATCACGTAGGCCCGGACCATGTCCGCCACGCCGCCCCAGCTTTTTCCGGCCACGTGCCGCCCGGGATCGCTGAACAAATAGAAAAAGCTGCGCCGCATGTGATCGCGCCAGCTCAACATGAAGTACACCAGAAATGGGACAAAGCTGGCCATGAGCAGCACGTCATAGAAAGACCGCACGTACCCATAGACGTAGGTCAGCAGAGGAGTGGGTTCGGTGTGAATCCTTACCTCGGGGATGGCCGCCGGAACTTCCGGCTCTGGAGGGAGAGCCTTGCCGTTTCTGCGGCGGCGGTTGGTCTCAACTGGCGGTGCGGGCGCCGCAGGTTGCGTTGCCTGGAAGCGCTTGGGCACCAGAACCTGGTAAGTTCGTTTCTCGATCTGATCCACGCGCGTTGCCACGTTGTCCACAATGTCGTTCATGCGCTGGCTATACGTCGGCAGATCGCCCATGAACGAGGAGACCTGCGTGTAGACGCCGAGACCCAGCAGGTACAGGACCAACAGTGCAATCGTGCAGACGATGAAGCTCGCCACCGCGCGAGGCAGGCGCAGTCGCACAAAAACCGTTACCACCGGATCGAGCAGGAATGCAATGATCGCGGCGATGACCACCGTTATAAGAAACACACGGCCGAAATAGAGCAGCGCGACGGCAGCCGCGGCAGCTAGTACCGCAACGCTGAGCTGCCCTGCCTTCTGAGCCGGTAATGGAGGGGCGGTGGTGGACATCCAGGATAGAACCGCTGCTTCTATGATGAAATGAAAGTGTAGCGTACGGCAAATTCGAGCAACGGAGAGAGTTCAGACGGATTCCACCAATCCAGGCAGAGTATTGGCGCTCGACCTCGGCAAACGGCGCATCGGCTTGGCACTAAGCGACCAGCTGGGCATCACGGCACAGGGGCTGGAGACGCTGCAGCGCACCAATATTAGGTCGGATCTCGCGCAGTTGGCGCGAATCATTTCGGAATATAATGTGGCGCGCATTCTAATCGGAAATCCGCTGCACATGAGCGGGCAGGAGGGACGTCAGGCCGAGCACGCCCGTGATTTTGGTGCGCGCCTTCAGGCCGCCACCGGGCTGCCAGTCGAATTTTGGGACGAGCGCCTCACCACAGTTGAAGCGCAACGCGTGCTGCGCCAGAGCGGAATCAGCATCGAAAAGCGCGCCAAGGCCGTGGACCGGTTAGCGGCCGTCATTCTGCTCGAGAGTTACTTGGACTCACATAGACTATGACTCATCGCCGCCGCCGGAGTGGCGGAATCCTGCTTCGGCTCATTGTGTTTGTCGTGCTGATCGGCGCGGGCGTAGTTCTCCTGCTTGCCTCCACGCTGGCCATGGCCTATCAGGGCTTTGCGACTTCCGTGGTTCTCGATTTTCCGAAAGGCACCAGCACGCAAGCCATGGCGCAACAACTGGCCGACGCGGGTGTCGTGCGATATCCATGGCAGTTCGTCCTGGCGCGGCTGCTGCATCCTGCTGTCCGGCTTCAGGCCGGAGAATATCAATTCACCCATCCCGACACGACCTGGACCGTGTTTGATCGCATCGTGCGCGGCGACGTGTTTTTCTATGTGCTCACGATCCCGGAAGGCAGCAACATGTTCGACATCGCGGGAAGTTTGAATCAGTTCGACTTTCTTCACGCGGACGACTTTCTGCGAGCCGCGCGCGATCCGTCGATGATCAAAGATCTCGCTCCCGGCGCTCCCACGCTGGAAGGTTATCTGTTCCCGTCCACCTATCGCCTGACTCGCCGAACCACCGCGCGCGATTTGTGCCGGATGATGACGGATCAGTTTCGAAAACACTGGCAGCAGCTTCAGGACCCGAATCACCCGGCCTCCGTCAGCCAGACCGTGACGTTGGCCTCGCTCATCGAGAAGGAGACGGCCATTCCGGCCGAGCGTCCCCTGATTGCATCCGTGTTCGAAAACCGATTGCGGCTGGGCATGCCGCTCGATTGCGACCCGACCACTATTTACGCCGCGCTGCTCGACGAGCGCTATCACGGGACCATCTACAAGTCGGATCTGGCCAGCGCCAATGCGTACAACACCTACCAGCACACCGGTCTGCCGCCGGGGCCCATTGCGAATCCCGGCGTCGAGTCGCTCAAGGCGGCGATGGCGCCGGCCGGTACCGATTTTTTGTACTTCGTCGCGAAAGCCGACGCATCCGGCGGCCATCAATTTTCGAAGACCATGGACGAACATAACCGCGCGGTCCAAAGCTACCGCCGCAGCATGCGCAAACCCGATCCGCCGCAACCAGCGCGCCGCGCCCACCGGGCTTAGCGGTTATGATGAATCCTTGGCCGCACTCCCGGAATCCGCCGCCGCGTTTCTCGCCGCTCAAGCCGATCGTCTGCGCCGGCTGAAGCCCAAGCGCCGCATCGTTTTCCCAGAGGGCGACGACCCCCGCGTCCAGGCCGCCGCCCAACGGCTGGAGCGCGAAGCCTTGCTCGCGCCGGTGCTTTTGAAGCCCGGTGACACGGTAGCTGGGACCGAAGCCCGAAGGTACGGAAAGCTGTATTTCGAGCGGCGCCGCGCCAAAGGGATCACGGAAGTGGAGGCGGAGGAGATTGCGAGGCGGCCGCTGTACCGGGCGGCGCTCATGGTGGCTGCCGGCGAAGTGGACGGGTTCGTGGGTGGCGCCGTCAACACCACCGCCGAAACTGTGCGCGCGGCTCTGCACTGCATCGGGCTGGCGCCTTCGGCCAGCATAGTGTCGAGCGCATTTCTGATGGCCGTGCCGGACCGCAGCTTCGGACACAACGGCCTGCTTGCGTTCGCCGACTGCGGCATCGTGGTGGATCCCTCCGCCGTCGAGCTAGCCGAGATCGCGATCGCAACGGCGGCCACCACTCGCAATGTCATCGGAGTTGAGCCCCGCGTGGCGCTGTTGTCGTTTTCGACCAAGGGCAGCGCAAAACACAAATGGGTGGATAAAGTGGTGCAGGCTTTGCGCATCGTGCGCGAGCGCGCGCCGGATCTCGCGATCGACGGCGAGTTACAGGGCGATGCGGCGCTGGTGGAAGTTGTGGCACGCACCAAGGCGCCTGGCTCCAGCGTCGCCGGGCGCGCCAACACACTGATCTTTCCCGACCTCACCTCCGGCAACATCTGCTACAAGCTGGTGGAGCGGTTGGCCGGCGCTCAATCGTTCGGGCCCTTGCTGCAAGGCTTGGCGAAGCCCGCCAACGATCTATCCCGAGGCTGCTCGGCCAACGACATCTACGGCGTGGCCATCATGACCGCGCTCGAATCCGCGCATGCTTCCGCTTAAGCTGATCTATCATCCCGGTTATGATTTGAACCTGGGCGAGCATGTCTTCCCTTCGCGCAAGTACCGGCTCATCCACGATCGATTGCTGGACGAAGGCACAGCCGCGCCGTGGGATTTCGTAGAACCGCAACCGGCGGCGGATGAAGACGTGCTGCGCGTGCACGACCCTGGCTGGGTGCATCGATTGAAGACCGGAACCATGACGGACGTGGAAGTGATCCGGCTGGAAATTCCGTATTCCGAGGCCATGGTGAACGGATTCTGGCTGGCCGCCGGCGGCACCATTCTCGCGGCGCGCAACGCTTTGCGCGAACGCATCGGTTTGAACATCGGCGGAGGCTTTCACCATGCCTTTCCCGGGCACGGCGAGGGCTTCTGCGCGATTCATGACGTCGCCGTGGCGATTCGCGCGCTGCAGCATGAGAAGCTAATTGAGCGTGCAATGGTGGTGGACTGCGACGTGCATCACGGTAACGGCACTGCCGCCATCTTCGCGGGCGACAACTCCGTTCTGACTATGTCCCTGCACCAATGGAACAACTACCCGAGCGTAAAGCCTTCTTCGACCATCGACGTGCATCTGCGCGATGGCATTGGCGACGAGGAATATCTGGAACGGCTGCGCGGAGCCCTGGACCTGGCGATGGGTTTTGGCCCGCACTTGATCGTCTACGTGGCGGGCGCCGACCCGTACCGCGAAGATCAACTGGGCGGTCTGAAGCTGACCATGGAGGGGCTGAAACAGCGGGACCGGCTGGTGTTTGAAACAGCGCTGCAAAAACGCGTACCGCTCGCCGTGACACTGGCGGGGGGCTATGCCCGAGACACCGCGGACACGGTGACCATCCACTGCAATACGGTCAAGGAAGCAGCGGCGGCGCTTATGCAAGAATCAAAACAATAGCGCCAATGATCACTGCCAGGGCTGTAGACAAACACGTGGAACAGTTGTTCGACGTGTTGCGGCGGCTCCACTCCGCGTTGACGTGCGCAGACATTCCATACCGGGTCGTTGGCGGGCTGGGCGTTTTTCTCCAAGTGAACGCAAAGGATCCCATGGCTGCGCGGCTGACGCGGGATGTGGACGTCGCTATCGACCGAAAGCATCTTAAACGAATTGCCCAAGCCGTGAAGGATTTCGGCTTCCAGTATCGTCATGCTGGAGGCGGCGACTTGCTTGAAGACGCCACCCAGCCAAAAGCCCACAGCGCCGTCCATTTCGTTTTCGTCCGTGAGAAAGTGCGCCCTGATTACGTGGAACCCGTACCCGATTTCTCCAAGCCGACGGTTACCGAGGAAGGAATTCTGCTGGCCCCGGTTGCGGATCTAGTTCGCATGAAACTGACCAGCCTCCGGCTGAAGGACAAAGTTCACTTGATCGACATGGATTCTGTCGGACTGATCACGCCAAAGATCGAAGCCGCGTTGCCGGAAACTCTTCGCGAGCGGCTAAAGGCCGTGCGGATTGAAGCTCAGTCTACCGGCGCCGAATAAGCCGAGGCCGGAGCGGACTCGATGAGAGTATCCTCGAACGAATAATCCGGCTTGGAAAACGGGCTGTTGCGCAGGTACCACCGATACGTCTCTTTGAGTCCCGTCGCGAAATCCACGGGCTTGAATTTCAGCACTCGCTGGGCTTTGTTCACCACCATGGTGATGGCGGGCACGTCGAAATAAGTTCCGAAGTACAGATTCGGCGACGCCATGATGTGTCCGCCGGCCCGCAGAATGCGCTCGCGAGGCAGGCGCACAAAGGTCGGCTCCTTGTTGGCCGCGCGCGCGAACGCCTCCACCACTTCCACCTGTGTCAACGGCCGCGGATTGGCGATGTTGAACGCATGCCCTTCGATATCCGGCGCCTCCATAACCTTGAGGCAAGCGGCCACCAGGTCCTTGATGTAGATGAACTGCATTAAGCGGCGGCCATCGCCGGGAAGAATGACGGGGCGGCCTTCGCGCAGCCGGTCCCAGAAGAAGGCTTCGCGGTAGAGATTATTTTCCGGACCGTAGATAAAGGGCGGGCGCAAAGTCACCACGGGAAAACCGTTGCGCTGATGCATCCGAAACAGCAAGCGCTCGGTCATGGCTTTGTTCCGGACGTAGACGTCGGGATGATCGTCGGGTGCCAGCGCATCGCCCTCATGATGATTCAGGCCGTCGCCATAGGCGGCGACGCTGGACATGAAGATATAGCGATGCAAATTGTTTCCGCACGCGCGCGCCGTGCCTTCCACTTGCGCCGCGGTGGTGCCGCGCTCCAAATCGTACACGTTGTCAAACGCGACGTCGAAGTTCTTTCCTCCCAGGGCGCGCTTCATCGCCTCGGGGTCGTTGCGGTCGGCCATGACATTGCCGATTTTCTTGCCGAGGTTGTGCCGCGACTTACGATGCAGCACGCTGACGTCGTGGCCGGCGCGCACCAATTCCTTCACCAGGATGCGTCCGATGAATAACGTTCCGCCGATGACCAGCACCTTGCGCTTGGCCGGCTCTTGCCGTTTCGCTCCGTTAGTCGTAGTACTCGAGGCCAAGATGTGTGATTAAATCCTCTCCGCGCATCCAGCGCAGCGTGTTCTTGAGCTTCATCAGTTGGATGAAAATGTCATGCTCGGGATATAGCCCTGGAGCCGTCATGGGCGCCTTGAAATAAAACGACAGCCATTCCTGGATGCCTTTCATTCCCGCGCGCTGCGCCAAATCGAGGAACAGCACCAGGTCTAACACCAGCGGCGCGGCTAAAATCGAGTCACGGCACAGGAAATTGATTTTAATTTGCATAGGATAACCGAGCCATCCGAAGATGTCGATGTTGTCCCAGCCTTCCTTGGCGTCGCCGCGCGGCGGGTAATAGTTGATGCGCACCGCGTGATACAGATTTTTGTACAGCTCTGGATACAGTTTCGGCTGAAGGATTTGTTCCAGAACCGACAGCTTGGTTTCTTCTTTGGATTTGAACGAGCCCGGGTCTTCCAGCACCTCACCGTCGCGATTGCCCAGAATATTGGTGGAAAACCAGCCTGACATTCCCAGCATGCGCGCCTTCATCCCAGGGGCGATGAGCGTCTTCATGAAGGTCTGGCCAGTCTTGAAATCCTTGCCGCAGATGGGAATCTGCCGTTCGCGCGCCAGTTCGAGCAAGGCGGGCGTGTCGGTGGTCAGGTTGGGCGCGCCGTTAGCGTAAGGAACGCCGCTCTTCAAGGCAGCATACGCATAAATCTGGCTGGGGGCAATATCGGGATCGTTTTTCTGCAGGCCGCACTCAAAATCTTTCAAGGTCTGGTGCACGGCGGCAGGCTTGTGAAAGACTTCCGTCGATCCGCACCAGATCATCACCAGCCGCTCGGCCGCGGTGGTCTGACGGAATTGCTGGATATCATCCAGCAGCATTTCCGCTTTATCCATCTTGGAGCCCTGGCTCTTGACGTTGGGGCCATGCAGGCGGCGCACGTAATCGGGATCGAAAACGGCGCGCATAGGCCGGATCGCCTCCAGCGGCTCGCGAATTTTTTCGAGCAGCGTTGGCTCCAGCACCTCGGCATGTACCGCGGATTGATAGGCGTTATCTTCGAAAATGTCCCAGCCTCCGAAGACCAGGTCTTCGATTTTAGCCAGCGGAACGAAGTCGTGAATCTTGGGCGTGCGGCCTTCCGTGCGCTTGCCCAGGCGGATGGTGCCCAGTTGCGTGAGCGATCCGATGGGCGCGCCCAGTCCGCGCTTTACTGCCTCCACCCCCGCCATGAAGGTGGTGCTCACCGCGCCGATACCGGGAATCAGGATTCCCAATTTCCCATCAGCAGGCGCAATCCTGGTGTTTCCAATGGTAGACAACGAATCTCCTTGGGTGGCGCGAAGATGCTTTAGCGTGCCCTCAAAAGGGGACCTGCGAACGCCTATCCTACGCTATACTAACATTTTATGACAAGCCGCGCGACCGGCGTGATCTCCGCGGTTGTAGTTGACGACGAGCAACTAGCCAGCGAAGAACTTTCTTATCTCCTCAAGGAATTTCCCGAAGTCGAGGTGCTGGCCACCGGGAAAAATGGCCTGGAGGCGATCAAGCTGATCGAAACGCTGGAGCCTGACGTGGTGTTCCTCGACGTGCAGATGCCCGGCCTGGACGGCTTCGGCGTGATCCGTACGCTGCGCGAGAAAAACATCCCTCTGCCGTACTTTATCCTGGCGACGGCCTATGATCAATATGCGCTGGAGGCCTTCCGTTGGGAGGCGCTGGACTATCTGCTCAAGCCGATCGAAAAAGAACGCCTGGCGCTGGCGGTAGAGCGGGCGGCCAAGGCGGTGGCCGAGAAGGCCAAGCCGCAGCAAGGTGAGCTCGTGGCCTCTAAGTCGGGTTTGCAGCGCACTAAGCTGCTGGTCCGCAGCTCCAACCGGCATTTCATCGTCGACGCGCAGGATGTGATTTACGCCACCATCGAAGACGGACTTATTACGGTAGTGGCTTCGAACGTGGAAGGCGAGTCGAATTACCGCACCATCGAGGAGCTGCAATCCAACCTCGATCCGGAGACTTTCTGGCGCGTGCACCGGTCGTTCCTGGTGAACATTAATCGCATCAAGGAAGTGATCCCGTGGTTCAAGTCCAGCTTCCAGCTTCGGATGGACGATAAGAAACAGACCGAGATCCCGGTGAGCCGCGTGCAGACCAAGCGGCTGCGCGCGCTGTTGAAGTTGTAAGTGGCTTACGGTAACTTGCGACCGTTTAGAGTAATTGTCCCGCCTATCTTACTCAGATACGCCCTCAGATGCGGTACTTCGTAGTTGCCTCCTGGCGTGAGGGGCTCATTCGAAATAATTCCGCGATTTGTTCACCGTTTGCGCTGGCGTGGATAATCGGATAGGCCGGAAACGCCAGCATGCAAAACCGGCCGCTAACGCGATCTTTCCTCGGCGGTGCACACGAGGCTACCCCGCTGGCGGCACTGAGCTAATCGAAATACGGATCGGCTTCCGGAATCGCAGCTCCGTCCTTGCGCGGGGAAGAGGCGCCGTAGTTCACCTGGGACGCGGAGTCGTGCATTACCACTTGCCCGCCGCCCATGTACTCGGAATAATCGCCGACCACGCTGAGCTGATGCCCGCGCCTGGCGAGTTCGCTGCGTGCCTCCTCCGGTACGCGCGACTCAATCTGCACATCGCATCCGCCCAGCGACGGCTTGGTGAAGCGCGGCGCTTCCAGCGCGTACTGGATGTTCATCCCGTGATCGACGATGTTGCTGACCAGTTGCATCTGCGCCTGCGCCTGGTTCATGCCGCGCATGATTCCGAAAGCGATGTGCCGGCTGCCGTTCTGCATGAATCCCGGAATGATGGTGTGAAACGGACGCTTGCGGGGGCCGAGCGCGTTGGGATGGCCCGGCTCGAAATCGAATGATGCACCCCGGTCATGCAAGGGAAATCCCATCCCGTCCACCAGGATTCCCGAGCCGAAGAAATTCGCGATGCTCTGAATCCACGACACCACGTTGCCATCTTTGTCCGCAGCGGCAAGATAGGTTGTGTGTCCTTGCTCGGGCTTTCCCGGCGCCGCATCGCGATTCGCCTTCTCCCGATTGATCAGCGCCGCGCGCTCTTTGGCATAGGCCTTCGAAAGCAGGCCGTCCACCGGAATCGACGCGTGCCGCGGATCTCCCACGTAGCGCCTGAGGTCCTGCGTCGCCAGCTTCTGCGCCTCGATCTTGAAATGAAACGCTTCGGCGCTGCCCTGCGGATAGTCGCCGAGCGGGAAATTCTCCAGGATGTTCAGCATCTGCAGCGTGCCGATACCTTGTCCGTTGGGCGGCACTTCGTAGACTCGCCAGCCGCGATAGCTGGTCGAGATGGGCTGCACCCATTCGGATCGGTATTCGCGCAGATCGTCGGCGGTCATCGTCCCGCCGTAGCGTCCGGATGTTTTCAAAATCGCTTCGCCGATGGGACCGCAGTACAAGGCTTGCGCGCCCTGCTCAGCGATCAATCGGAACGCGTGCGCCAGTTGCGGATTGCGGAAAATGTCGCCCACTCGCGGCGCGGCGCCGCCGGGCAGATAGACATCGCGCGCCTCATCCTGCAGATTGACGCTCGAATTTTCCCATTCCCATTGGATCAACTCCGTGACCGGGAAACCGTTCTCCGCGTAGTAAATGGCGGGCTTGAAAAGATCGCTCCATGCCAGCCGGCCGAAACGCTGGTGCAGTTTCTCCCAGCCATCCACGCAGCCAGGCACTGTAACGGCATGGATGCCGCCATGCACGCCCTGCTGTTTCAGGTAATCGAGCGACAGCCCTTTCGGCGACCAGCCGCTGGCGTTGATCGCGGTGAGCTGGCCAGTCTTCGATTCCCAGATCAGAGCGAACAGATCGCCGCCGGGCCCGTTCATCATCGGTTCCACTACGCTCAGCGCTGCATTGGCCGCGATGGCCGCGTCCACTGCCGAACCCCCGCGTGCTAGGATCTGCGCCCCCACTTGCGATGCCAGCGTCTGCTCGGTGGCGACAACGCCGCGCGTGGTGATGACCATCGACCGCGCTTGCGACCGGGAGTGCGCGGCCGACGAGCATGCAGGAAAAGCCATGAGCAACCCATTCTAGCCTGGATTCGAAGCCGGCCATCGTGCTACACTGAAGCTTCATGTTCGCCGCCCATCACCATCATCATCGCGTTACCTGGCGTTCGGCGGCCTTCTGATCGATTTCTGAAATCAAACACAGCCCGCCGACCAAAACGGCGGGCTTTTTTATTGGTATGGAGCGCACAGCGCGGGGCGAGCTCGCTTTGAGGAAGGAACCAATCGCGACCCGTTGCGTTGTGCGCGATATTACTGAGGAGCTATGGATCTCGACTTCAGCAAACTGAACGGCCTGTTGACGGCCGTCGTCCAGGATCACCAGACCGGCCGCGTCCTCATGGTCGGCTTCATGAACGAGGAGTCCTTCCGCAAAACCGTGGAATCGGGCTTCGTCACGTTCTTCAGCCGCTCGCGCAACAAGCTTTGGATGAAGGGCGAGACCTCGGGGCACAGGCTTGTGGTCAAGGAAATTTCCACTGATTGCGATCGCGACGCGCTGCTCATCAAAGTGGAAGCGCTCGGTCCGGGCGTCTGCCACGAAGGCTACCAGAGTTGCTTCTTCCGCCGTCTGGAGCAAGGCCAATGGAAGGAATCCGAGCCGCGCGCCTACGATCCGGCGGGCGTCTACGGGAACGGCTCATGAAGCTCAAGCTCGGCATTCCCAAAGGAAGTCTCGAGAACGCGACCATCGATTTATTCCGCCGCGCGGGCTTCAACATCACCACCAGCTCGCGCTCTTATTTCCCCGCCATCGACGACCCGCACATCGAATGCATGCTGATCCGCGCGCAGGAAATGGCGCGCTACGTCGAGGATGGCGTGCTGGACGCCGGCTTGACCGGGCGCGATTGGATCGAAGAGAGCGAAGCCAAGGTGCACGCCGTCGCCGACCTGATCTACGCCAAACAGAGCTTCGGCAAGGTGCGCTGGGTGCTGGCGGTGCCCGAGGCTTCTTCGTTTCAGACGGTGAAGGATCTGGAGGGTAAAATCATCGCCACTGAGCTGGTCTCCACCACCAAGCGCTACCTGGCAGCCAATGGCGTAAAAGCTAAAGTCGAATTCAGTTGGGGCGCGACGGAAGTGAAGCCGCCCGTGCTGGCCGACGCGATCGTGGAAGTCACCGAGACCGGCTCCTCGCTGCGCGCCAACAAGCTGCGCATCATTGAGACCGTGCTGGAGTCGAACACGCAGCTGATCGCGAATGTCGATTCCTGGCGCGACGACTGGAAGCGCCGCAAGCTGGAAGATATACGCATGCTGCTGGAAGGCGCCATCAACGCGCTCGGCAAAGTAGGGCTGATGCTCAACGTCCGCAAGGATTGCCTCCCGGCCGTACTCGGCATTTTGCCGGCGCTCAAAAAGCCCACCATCTCCAACCTCAGCGACGACGAGTGGGTGGCCGTGCATACAATTCTCGACGAAAACACCGTGCGCAATATCATCCCCCGGCTCAAGGAAGCGGGCGCGCAGGGAATCGTCGAGTATCCGCTGAACAAGATCGTGATGTAACTATGCTTAGAATTCTTCCGCTCGAAGAAGCTCAGAATTTCATAACTCGCAAGGCGGTGCGGCTGGCGGAAGCTGAGCAGACCGTCGCGCCCATCCTGGAAGCAGTCCGAAAACGCGGCGACGAGGCGGTGCTGGAATACGCGCGCAAATTTGATGGACTGGAGGGCAACAGCGTAACAGTCGCCGAGTCCGAAATGCGTGCGGCAGAAGCAAGTGTTTCACCTGAATTTCACGCAGCGCTCGAGACTGCTGCCAAGAATATCCGCGAATACGCGGAGATCCAGCTTCCCCGCGAGAATTGGGTTCAATTCCACGACGGCCGCCGCTTAGGCCACATCGTCCGCCCGCTCGAATCCATGGGCGCATACATTCCAGCCGGACGTTATCCGCTGCCCTCGACGCTGCTAATGACCGCCATCCCAGCTCAGGTCGCTGGCGTCAAGACCATCTGCGTCACCTCGCCACGCCCCAGCCCGGAGATTCTGGCAGCCTCGAAATTTCTCAACGTCAAAAACGTGTTCCGCGTCGGTGGCGCGCAGGCCATCGCGGCGCTGGCGTTCGGCACAGCCACCATCCCCAAGGTCGATCGCATCGTCGGACCGGGAAACATCTACGTCACCGCGGCTAAGAAAGCTCTGGCCGGAGAAGTAGGCATCGATTTCATCGCCGGCCCCACAGAAATTGTGATCATCGCCGAGGACGCCAATCCGAAGCACCTGGCCGCGGACATGCTGGCGCAAGCCGAGCATGACGTGGAAGCTTCCTCGATCCTGCTGACCACTTCACGCAAATTGGCCGAGCAAGTGGCGCAGGAAGTCGCGCGCCAACTCGAAACGCTTCCCACTGCGCCGGTCGCATGTCAATCCATCCGCAATCACAGCGCCGTGATCCTGTGTCCGTCGATCGACGCTGCCGTGGACGCTTCCAATCGCCTCGCCCCCGAGCATCTGGCGATTTACGATGACGCGCTGCTGCCCAAGATTCAGCACGCGGGCAGCATCTTCATCGGGCCCAGCAGTCCGGAAGCGGCGGGTGATTACGCATCCGGCCCGAATCACGTCCTTCCCACCGCCGGAGCCGCTCGGATTCGCGGCGGCCTGTCGCCGGCCGATTTCGTCAAGGTCATCTCAGTCCAGGAACTGACTGCCGACGGCCTCAGCCGGCTTGCGCCCGCCATCACGACGCTCGCGCGCGCCGAGGGTTTGGAAGCACACGCCCGCTCCGTGGAGGTCCGGCTTGCCAAGTAAGAGAATCGATCTGCCGCCCGGCGTCCTGCAACCGCGCGAGGCGGTCCTCAAAATGGCGCCTTACTCGCCGCCCACCGCCGGCCGCGCCGGAAAACTCCGCCTGGACTTCAATGAGAACACCGTCGGCGCGTCGCCCAAAGTAATCGAGTATCTGCGGGAGCATCTCACCGAAGATGGCCTTTCGGTTTATCCCGAGTACAGCGAAATCAAACGCGAGCTGGCACAGTTCTTCGGCGTCGATCCGGACGACTTCATTCTCACCAACGGCACCGACGAAGCGATTCAGGTTCTCATCAACACCTATGTTGACGACGACGACGAAGTGCTTGTGTTGCAGCCTTCGTACGCGATGTATCGTTTCTACGCCGAAGTTGCGGGCGCCGCGGTGCGTACCATCCCGTATCGCCGCGAGAAGCTGGCCTTCCCGCTCGAAGAACTCTTGCAGTCCATTCGTCCCACCACGCGCGCCATCCTGATTGCCAATCCCAACAATCCGACCGGAACCGGAACATCGCGCGCGGGTATCGAACGAATCCTGGAGCGGGCGGCGGGCGCGGCGGTCCTGATCGACGAGGCTTACTACGAATTCTGCGGTGTCACCGCGCTGCCGCTTATCAACGATTACCCGAACCTCTTCGTGAGTCGCACGTTCTCGAAAGTTTTCGGCATGGCCGCGATGCGGCTGGGCTGCTTGTTCTCGCAATCCGGCAACGTCGAGTTCTTGCACAAGGCGCAATCGCCTTATAGCGTGAACAGCGTGGCAGTCCTGGCCGCCCGTGCTGCGATCCAGGACCGGGCTTATATCGAGAAATATGTCACCGAGGTGCTTGGCCGCGCGCGAGTTGCTGTACGTCGGCTTGGAAAAGCTCGGGATCAAGTACTACGAGAGCAAAGCCAATTTCGTGCTGTTCGAGGCTGGCGATCGCGCCATCCCGCTGCGCGATGAACTGCGCCGCCGCGGCGTGCTGGTTCGCGACCGCAGCTACGAAATCCCAGGTTGCGTGCGTGTCACGGTCGGCACGCGCGACCAGGTCCGCCAATTCTTGAGCGAGCTGGAGCAGATCTGGTGAGTGCTCAGGTGCTCGTGTTCGATATGGACGGCGTACTGGTGGACGTCAGCGAGTCTTACCGCGAGACCATCGTCCGCACCGTGGAACACTTCACCAGCAAAATCATCACACGCGCGCAGATTCAGGATTACAAGAACCAGGGCGGCTGGAACAACGACTGGGCGCTGTCGCAGAAAATCTGCAAGGACCTGGGCGTTGAACTTCCCTACGCGACCGTGGTGGACTATTTCAACTACTTGTTCCTCGACCAAGGCATGATCCATCGCGAGCGCTGGCTGCCTCGCGACGGACTGCTGGACCGGCTGGGCGCGAAATTCGAACTCGCCATCTTCACCGGCCGCACCACCGAAGAAGCTGAAATAACGCTGAACCGCCAGGGGGTGCGCGACCGATTCCTGCTGATCACGGCGAATGATGTCGAGTGCGAAAAACCCGCTCCCGATGGTCTGCTGAAAATCGCTTCGCTGCGTCCCTCGAAGAAGCTGCTGTATGTCGGCGATACGGTCGACGACGCCCGCTGCGCCCGCGCCGCCAACGTCCCGTTCATCGGAATCGCGGCTCCGGCCCATGAGCGCCGTGCGGAGCTACTCAATCTGTTCCATCAGGAAGGCGCGATCCAGGTCTTGGGAGAAATCAATGAGATCGGCTAGCGTCGAGCGGATTACCAAGGAGACGCAGATCCGCGGCACGTTGAAACTCGACGGGCGCGGCAAGTACGACATTTCCACCGGCATCCGCTTCTTCGATCACATGCTGGAGCTGTTCACCAAGCATGGCGCCTTCGATTTGAAGCTGAAAGCCACCGGCGATCTGGATGTCGATCAACACCACACGGTGGAAGACGTGGGCATCGTGCTCGGCCAGCTCGTTTCCAAGGCATTGGGCGATCGCAAAGGCATCAATCGCGCCGGCTACTTCATCATGACCATGGATGAGACGCTGGCCCTGGTCGCTCTCGACCTGAGCGGCCGCCCCGCGCTGGTCTACGACGACAAGGTCAAGGTGCGCCTAGTGGGCGATTTGCAAACGGAACTGGTGGAAGACTTCTTTGGCGGCTTTGTAGCTCACGCCGGCGCAAATTTGCACGCCAAGGTTTTGTACGGGCGGTCGAATCACCACAAGATCGAAGCGATCTTCAAGTGCTTCGCCCGTGCGCTGCGCTATGCCTGCTCGAAAGACCCACGGCTGAAGGACCAGCTTCCGTCCACTAAAGGACTTCTATGATCACGATTCTCGACTACGGCGCCGGGAACCTGCGTTCCGTGCAAAACACATTGGACGAGATCGGAGCAGCGCACGAGTTGGTGCGGGACAGCGAGGGGTTGCGCCGCGCGACCAAAATCATTCTGCCCGGCGTCGGCCATTTCGGCCAGATGATGCGCGCGCTCGATCAGATGCAGGTGCGTGAAGCGCTGCTCGAACGCATTCGCGCCGGCGTGCCGTTTCTCGGAATCTGTCTGGGTCTGCAAGGTTTGTTTGAGACCAGCGAAGAAGCCCCCGAACAGCGTGGCCTCGGATTGTTTCGCGGCCAGATCCGCCGCTTTCCCGCCGATTCCCGCGTGCCGCACATGGGCTGGAACGAAATCCAGCCGCGCAACGGGGCGCGGCTGCTTCGAGATCTCCCGCCGCATCCGTACTTGTATTTCGCGCATAGCTACTACGCGCCGGTGATCGATGCTACCGCCGCGACTTGCGAGTACTCGGCCGAGTACACGGCGGTGCTCGAATCCAACAACGTCTTCGGCGTGCAATTTCATCCCGAAAAATCCGGCCCGATCGGGCTCGGCATTGTGCGCAACTTCGTCGAGTTGTAAACCATGCTGGCCAAGCGCATCATTCCTTGTCTCGACGTCACCGGCGGCCGCGTGGTGAAGGGCGTTCATTTCGTCGGATTGCGCGATGCGGGCGATCCGGTGGAACTCGCCGCGCGCTACAACGAACAAGGCGCCGACGAGCTGGTCTTCCTCGATATCACCGCATCCAGCGACGCGCGCGAGATCATGGCCGATCTGGTGGCGCGCACCGCACGCAAGGTCTTCATCCCGCTGACGGTCGGCGGCGGCATCCGATCAGTCGACGATGCGCGCAAGATCCTGCATTCCGGCGCTGAAAAAGTCAGCGTCAACACCGCTGCCGTGCGCCGTCCGAAGCTGATCAAGGAGCTGAGTGAGGAGTTCGGCGCGCAAGCGGTCGTGCTGGCGATCGATGCGCGGCGGAATCCCAATGAGAGCTGGAACGTCTTCACTCGCGGCGGGCGCGACGACGAAGGGATGGACGCGGTGGAATGGGCGCTGGAAGGCGAGATGCTCGGAGCTGGCGAAATCCTGCTCACTTCCATGGATACCGACGGCGTGCAAGGCGGCTTCGATTGTGAGTTGACGCGCGCCGTCTCGAAAGTCACGCATATTCCGCTGATCGCCTCCGGAGGCGCGGGCAAGCCGGAAGATTTCGAGCGCGTACTCACGGAAGGCCAGGCCGACGCGGCGCTGGCCGCTTCCATCTTTCACTACGGCACCTACACGGTTAGCGATCTCAAGAAATTTCTCGCCCAGCGCGGTGTTCCCGTACGGCCGGCGCCATGATCATCCCATGCATTGACCTGATGGGCGGCAAGGTGGTCCAACTGGTACAGGGCCGCGACAAGGCACTGGAAGGCGGTACGCCGCTCGAAATGTTGCAGCGGTTCGCCGCGTTTCCTCAGATCCAGGTAATCGATCTGGACGCCGCCATGGGAAAAGGCTCAAACGACGACCTGGTCGAATTGGTCGCGTCCCGAGCCACAGCGCGAGTCGGCGGCGGCGTCCGATCGCCCGAGCGCGCGCGGGCGTTGATCAAGCAAGGCGCTTATCGAGTGATCGTCGGCACAGTGGCTTTCGATCGCGAGCTGCTCAGCGAGATCGCTGACGCCGTCACGCCCGGGCGCCTGATCATCGCGCTCGACTCGCGCGGCGGCAAGGTCGTGGTGCGCGGCTGGCAGGAAGCCACAGACTCCACCGCGGAAGAAATGATCCCGCACCTGGAGCCGTATTGCTCGGGCTTTCTCTGCACGTATGTCGATAAAGAAGGCCTCATGCAGGGCACCGACCTGGACTGGTTCCGCCGCCTGCGCGCTGTAACCGAACACGAGCTGACCGCGGCCGGCGGCATCACGACCATAGACGAAATCCGCGAGCTCGATCGCCTGGGCATTCACTCGGCCCTGGGAATGGCCATCTACACCGGCCGGCTGAATCTTCAAGAACTCGCCAGCTCGTTCGGATCTGAAATCCAATAGTCCGGGCTCCAGCGCGCGAGTTCGTCGCGCTCGCCGTAGCCCCACAGCACCGCGCAGGTTTTGACGCCGGCGCGCTGACCGGCCTCCATGTCAGCTGCTGAATCGCCAACCAGCAGGCAATCCTCGGGCGCGACGCCGAAAACCGCGAGCGATGCTCGAATCACATCCGGTTCAGGCTTGGCGGGGAACCCGTCGGTTCCTTGCACGTGGTCGAAGTAGGTGAGCAGACCAAATTTTTCGAGCACCAGGCGCGTGGTCGGCGTCCCCTTGGTGGTCGCGGTGGACTTGCGGCCCCCCAGTGCCGCGAGCGCCTCGGCAACGCCCGGGTACCGACGAGTCAGGCCGTGGTTGCGTGCGAGATAGATGCGGCGATACTCGACCACCAATGCGTCCATCTGCTCACGCGAGTATTCGGGGAGCAAGTCTTGAAACAGGTCGATCAGATGACGGCCGATGTAACGGTGCAGCAACTGGTGACTTACGTTTTTATGACGTGTTTCGCAAAGCGCGCCCTGGATTGCGGCGCAGATATCCTGCGCGGAATCAAGCAAGGTACCGTCGACGTCGAACAGATAAACGGGAAAGGCCGGAAGCACGCTCAGGCGGGCTGAGGCCGCTCGCCACCCAACAGACCGGGCAACGGCTTTCCGCTTTCGGGCTTCAGCACCTGCTGCGGTTTTTCTCCGCCGTCCGGAGGAGCCGGCTTCGTAGGAGTAACGGCCGGGAGCGATTCGCCGTCGATCAGCATCTTCACTTCCGAACCATCCAGCACTTCGCGCTCGAGCAAAGCCTCGGCGATACGCACCAGCGCGTCGGATTTATCTTCGATGATGTTGCGGGCCCGCCCGTAGCCGGCTTCCACCAGCTTGCGGACCTGATCGTCGATCTTGATGGCGGTGGCTTCGCTGTAATCGCGATGCTGCGCGATCTCGCGGCCCAGGAAGATCTGTTCTTCCTTCTTGCCGAAGCTCAGAGGTCCGAGTTCGCTCATGCCCCACTCGCAAACCATCTTGCGCGCCATATCGGTGGCGCGTTCGATGTCGTTGCTAGCGCCCGTGGTGATGTGGTGCATGAAAATTTCCTCGGCGATGCGGCCGCCCATCAGGATGGAAAGCCGCGCTTCCAGGTACTCGCGATTGGCGTTCAGCTTGTCGTCCAGCGGCAATTGCATCGTCAAGCCCAGCGCCATGCCGCGCGGGATGATGGTGACTTTGTGCAGCGGATCGGCGCCCGGCGAAATCGCGGCGACCAGCGCATGCCCGGCCTCGTGATAGGCGGTGATGCGCTTGTCTTCAGGCGTGATGATCATGGACTTGCGTTCCACGCCCATCATGACCTTGTCCTTGGCCAGCTCGAAATCGAACTGGGTGACGACCTTGCGGTTCTGGCGCGCCGCCACCAGTGCGGCTTCGTTCACCAAATTGGCCAGATCGGCGCCCGCGAATCCAGGCGTGCCGCGAGCCACGATGGAAAGATCCACATCGTCGCCCAGCGGAGTCTTCTTGGTGTGTACGCGCAGGATCATCTCGCGGCCCTTGACGTCCGGGCGATCCACGACCACGCGCCGGTCAAAACGGCCGGGGCGCAGCAGCGCGGGATCGAGAACGTCCGGGCGGTTGGTGGCGGCGACGAGGATGACGCCTTCGTTGGATTCAAAGCCATCCATTTCAACCAGCAACTGGTTGAGCGTTTGCTCGCGCTCATCGTGCCCGCCGCCGAGGCCGGCGCCGCGATGACGCCCGACCGCGTCGATTTCATCGATGAAAATGATGCACGGGGCGTTCTTCTTGCCCTGTTCGAACAGATCGCGCACGCGGCTCGCGCCCACGCCCACGAACATCTCGACGAAATCAGATCCGGAGATGGAAAAGAACGGCACGTTCGCTTCGCCGGCGATCGCACGGGCCAACAGCGTCTTACCGGTACCGGGAGGGCCGATCAGCAGGACGCCTTTGGGGATCCTGCCGCCGAGTTTTTGAAATTTCTGCGGCTCGCGCAAGAACTCGATGATTTCTTGCAACTCTTCTTTGGCCTCTTCTACTCCGGCGACATCCTTGAAAGTGACCTTCTTCTGTTGGGACGAATGCAGCCGCGCGCGGCTCTTTCCGAAGCTCAGCGCCTTATTGCCGCCGCTCTGCATCTGGCGCATCATGAAGATCCAGAAGGCCAGCAACAGCACGAACGGAATAGCGTTGATGAGAATGGAAACCCAGCCGCTGCCGGCTTCCTTGTTGTAGGTGACGTTGACCTTGTGTTGCCACATGGCATCGTCCAAGGGCTGATGATTGGCCGGAATCACGGCGTGCAATTGCTGGTCGTCATCCTTGTACTTGCCGACCAGGTCATTGCCGGTGATGGTCGCGGACTTGATCTTGTCGGCGACCACGTCGTTCATCAAATTGGTGTATGAGAGCTGAGCGTCCGGACGGGACTTGGTGTTGTGGACCAGCGTCCAGAACAACACCACTGCCATGATGATCACGACCCAGAAGACCGCGGTCTTAATATTCGAATTGTTCATTAACCTCTCCCTACCATCTGAGAGCCCTTCTAAATATTAGACGTATCCGA
Source organism: Terriglobia bacterium (assembly GCA_963768095.1). Classification (GTDB taxonomy): domain Bacteria; phylum Acidobacteriota; class Terriglobia; order Bryobacterales; family Bryobacteraceae; genus Palsa-89. The sequence goes on from CAVYGT010000007.1 coordinate 64,568, forward strand.
AGGCCAACCGATGCGACATTCCCCTAACCGGATTCGTCAACCTTAAGCACCACGCGCGCGCCGGGACTGGCGGCGAAATCGGCGGCCACCCCGAAACGGCGCGTCCAAAGGATGACTCCATTATAAGTAATAATCGGCCAATGCCTGCGCTCCCACAAGGGGACACGGCCCTCCTGGAACAAAAGTTTAATCTTTTCTTCTTGGGAGCGGCCTGCGGGGCGGTACTTGTCACCAGGTCTCCAATTGCGGAGTTCCAGGGTTGGAACGGGATCGTCACCTGAACGAAGCCGCTCTAAGTCCAGTTCATCCACCACTGTAACACAGGGTTCGACGGGCTCCGATTTCTCCTGCACCTGCAATCTGATACGGACGGAGGTGCCGGGCAGTTCCGCGAATCCGGGGGTGGGCAGGGGGAGGGAGAAGTCGCGCTCGGTGGGATGCGGGGCGATTTTTGAAAAACGAAGCCATTCGAAGGACCGGAAGACGTCCAGGCCGGGGATCTGGACCCGGTCGTGCCCTTCGGACGATTGGGCCATGGCGAGGATTCTTTCCACGTGGGCGAATTCGATCTGGCGGAGGTCGCCTTTGACGGTTTGGATGAAGCGGCGGATCAGGCGGCGGGCCACCGCGGGCGGGGCGACGGCTAGCGTTGAAACTGGAATGATCAACGGTTCCTGCGATGGGCGGTTGGAGCCGGTCGATTTCAGCTTCCCAGTAGCGCTCCTCGTCTTTTGCCAGGGTGGCGAGATTTGCCAGGGCTTCTTCCAAGCGCGGGTTGAACGATTCGGCCAGCAGCGGCAGGATATCGTGACGCAGGCGATTGCGTGCGTAGGAGCGATCCTGGTTGGTTGCGTCCTCTCGCCAGGTGATGGACCGCCGGCAGAGCCAATCCTCAATTTCGGCGCGCGTCAGTTCCAACAGCGGCCGGACCAAGCCTGGTTCGGCGACCGGCAGGATGCCCGCAAGGCCGGCGAGTCCGGAGCCGCGGAGGACGCGATACAGGACGGTTTCGGCTTGATCGGACCGGGTGTGTCCGGTGGCGATGCGCTCCAGGAGGCCGGAGTCCAGCAGCTCCCGGTAGAACCCGAGACGGACGCGGCGCGCGGCCTGCTCCAGGTTGTCAGGCAAGGCAGGGACGTCGGCGCGATGGAGATAGAACGGAAGTCCAAACTCTTCGGCGAGTTGGCGAACGAACTCGGCGTCGCTGTCAGAGGCATCGCCGCGAATGCCGTGCTCGATATGAACCACGCTCAGTTGCAGGTTCCAGCGCGGCGCCAGTTCGCGGAGGGCATGGAGCAGGAAGACGGAATCCGCGCCGCCGGAGATGGCTAGGCCGACACGGTGGCCCGGCCGGAACATTTCCTGGCGCGCGATGAACGCTGCAACTCGCTCGACCTGCGGCATCAGCCCTTCTGCAACATCACCTCGGTCGATTTGATGACAACCGTGACTTTGTCGCCTTTCTTCAATTTGAGCTCTTCGGCGCTGCGCCGGGTGATGACACTTTCGACGAGGTTTTTGCCGACGCGAACGGTGACATGGGCCATGACTTCGCCGAACTCGACTTCGGTGATCCGGCCGGGGAGTTGGTTTCTAGCGGAGATAGGCATGATGCTTCCAGGATATCCGGGATAGAGCCCGGGCGATGTTAATGCGAGTTTTGAATCGCCCCAGGCCGCGGCTTGGGTTCGTTTGTGCAAATTGTAGTTCGCCAGGTGCTGAGCTCGCCGCGACTGGAGAGATGCGAGGTATTCTCGGATGGTCCATCAAGACAACGCTATACCGAGCGGATGGAAACGCTGGAGACCGGGGCGTCTAAGCAGCTGAAGAAGATGAAGCAATTTTGCGGTTTGTGCACGTGACAGGGCAAGTGTAACCATCTATCTCCAGAAGCGACGCCACCTGAACGCGCGTGTCCAGTGACTAAAGCCAGTGCCGTGGTATTACAATCTGGTCAGGGTCAGATCCATCGACCCGCTGTTGATCGTTGGGGCCAAAAGTGAAAGATTGGTCTAGTCGATTTGACGAGTCACGACCCGACAAATGGGAGCGGGTCAGCCTCCTACTGTTCTTTTCCGTTCCATTGTCCATCACCTTAGAGTTTCTCATTCCACCGGCTGGCATTTTCGTCGAGGCTGCTGTGGTGGTCGCAACATTCGTGTGCTTGGTCCGACTTGCTACTGAGCGACCACGGCCACGATATTTCGTGACGAAGTTCGCTGCACTTCTCGCCATCGCAACGATACTCAGCGGATGGATTGGGATCAAGTTTCTGTTGGCCGGAATCTGAAAAAACGTATCGTCACATTCGGCTTTCACGCGGAAAGCTAGCGAGTTGACTCGTCAACGGATCGTGGGATACGAGGGTCGTGCAGGTTCGCCAGGTCGCGTTCCTCGCGGATCTGCTCGAGCGTCTTGTCGGTGGCAGAAGCGGGCAGGGGCTGTCCGCTGTGAAATACCCAGACGCCATGCTCTTTGGCGAGCGGTCCGGTCCCGCGCACCGGCCGGAGGGTAATCTGCTCGCCGGCGCTCTCCATCTCAAGGGCATCGCCGGGCTCCAAATGCAGTTCTTCCCTCAATGGCTTTGGGATGACGATCATTCTAACATTGACGCGTTGATTGGATGGATCACGTGGTGTCGCTTGGCTCCAGTGTTGCCGCCGGCAACAGATATACTTGGTCGTCGGGAGGCACACAATGACGAATCGTAGAATGTTGGCGCTGGTCTTCGCTTTCGCTTGCGGAGCAATCGTGGGACACCTGGTGTTTCCGCCGGCTGGCGTGGTGATGGCTCAAAATCGCAAGCCGGTAATGATGACTCATCTCTATACCGGCCCGGACAATCTGGCGCACGCCGAAGAAATCGAAGCGAAGTTCGACGGCAACGTCTTCAAGATGCTTCCCGTGACCGGGGCCGAGCTGCATCGCGGGTTGCCTGGCTCGGTGGCCGATTGGCATACAGCGCCGCGCCGCCAGTACGTGATCACGCTCACGGGCCAGGCAGAGATCGAAGTCGCGGGAGGCAAGAAGATCGCCATTCAACCTGGACATATCGACCTGGTGGAAGATGTCACCGGCAAAGGTCATATCACGAGAGTCACCGGCACGGAGGATCGCGTGACGCTCTGGCTGCCGCTGGCGGATCAGTCGAATCGGTAGAAGTGGTTGCGGGATGGGTTTCCTATCGACAACGACGTGTGATAAATTGACGGCCATGCACTTGATCCGGATGTCTTACCGCTTTCTGGGACTGGCGGCGGTCTTTTCTCTCTGCCCCGCCGTTCTGGCCGCTGCCACCGGCGAAGAGGTTTATACCAAACGCTGCTCCGGCTGTCACGATCAGACCAATCCGCGCATCCCTCCACGCGATGCCTTGAAGACGATACCGGCATCCAGAATCCTCAAGATCCTGGACTTCGGGGTGATGATGCAGGTGGCGTATCACATGCCGCGCGAGGAACGGGAGGCGGTGGCGAAGTTCCTGGGTACCGCGGGCGCCGAGACCACGCTGCCGGCCGAGGCATTTTGCAAGGACCGGACGGTCGCAATCAACGACAAATCCAAATTCATCTGGAATGGATGGAGCCCTAAAGGCGACAACGCGCGTTTTGAGACGGCGGATGTGGCCGGGCTGAGCCTCGATCAAGTGAAGAAGCTCAAGCTGAAATGGGCTTTTGGCTACGACGGCGACGTGAACGCCTTCGCCTTCCCGGCATTTTTCGACGGGCAGATCTTCGTCGGCAGCGCGCGCGGGACGGTGCACGCGTTGCGGGCTGAGAGCGGCTGCGTCCAATGGACCTTCGACGCCAACGGTCCGGTTCGGTCGGCCATGATCGTGGTGCCGAACGGGGCGCGACACACCGTGTTGTTCGGCGATCAGATTGGCTGGTATTACGCGCTGGAAGCCGAGACGGGCAAGTTGATCTGGAAGAAGCACATCGAGGATCACGATACCGCGCGTCTCACTGGGGCGGCGCTGGTGCATGACGGGGTGGTATATGTGCCGGTCGCATCCTGGGAGGAAACGCGCTCGTCCGGTGAGGATTATTTGTGCTGCACGTTCCGCGGCTCGCTGGTTGCACTGCGTATTCGCGATGGCCAGCAGGTTTGGAAAAGCTACATGGTCGGGGAGCCTAGCGAGCAAAGCAAGACGGCCACGGGAAAAGCCAAGTGGGGCCCGTCCGGCGCCAGCATCTGGTCGACGCCCGCTTACGATGCTAAGCGCAACTTGATTTACGTGACCACGGGAGATAACTTCTCCGCGCCGGCCACGCTGACCAGCGACGCGCTGGTGGCGATCAATCCCGCCGATGGCAAGATTGTGTGGACCGCGCAGACCACGGCCAACGATGTTTCGCCCTCCGAAAGAGGTCCGGATTTCGACTTTGGTTCGCCTCCGATGCTCATCAAAACTCCCGAAGGGCGCGAGCTGATCCTGGCCGGCCAGAAGTCGGGGATGGTTTATGCTTTCGATCCGGACAAGAAGGGCCAAGTGGTTTGGCAGACTCGCGTCGGGCGCGGCGGCGCGAATGGAGGCGTGCAGTGGGGGATGTCCTACGACGGGCAGAACCTCTACGCGTCCGTTTCGGACGTCGGTAGAAAGCGCATTACGGATGCGAATGGCGCGCCGATACGCATCATGGATCCGGAGGTGGGCGGCGGCCTGACGGCTCTGAAGGTTTCCGATGGGAGCAAGCTCTGGTTCGCTTCTCCGCCGGAGTGCGGAACCAGGCCCGGCTGCAGCCCGGCGCAAGGGGCCGCGCTTACGTCCATCCCGGGGGCGGTCTTCGCGGGAACGCTGGGCGGGATTCTGCGCGCTTACTCCACTGAAGATGGCAAGGTGCTTTGGGAGTACGACACGGCGCAGGATTTTAAGACGGTGGACGGAGTGAAAGCCAAAGGCGGCGCCATCGATGGACCGGGCACGATGGTGATTAAGGGGATGGTTTTCGTGAACTCCGGCTACTCGCGCTTCGGCGGCCTTCCGGGCAACGTTTTGCTGGCGTTCGAGCCGGAGAAGTAAGGTTACTCAACAAGCGTCAAATCTCGCCAGAATATAGCCGATAAGTTCATTGATGGCTTATACTGGCCCCGTTCGGTTCTACATTGTGCACGGAGCGGGTATCTACCCTTCCGCGTATGTCCAGCGGTCGCCCTTCGCAATTAAAGGTGAGGACTGGAGGTCTGCTCTGCCAGAAATGGCACGGAAATATCCGCAACGCGGGGAGAGCCTGGAGATCGACTGTCACGGTATTCCGGGAGCGCTGGAGCTGGGTCCGGAGGTAAACTTTTATCGCTTGTACACGTTCGCCGACGGGGTTCGGAAGCTAGTCCGGCCCAATGGGATAGTTGAGTTCCTGGCGTGTAATGTGGCGAATTACAATGGGCGCCCGCTGATTGAGCGTTGGAAAAACGTGGCCGCCCATAAGGCGGACCTGCAACTGCTCTTGGATTGGTCCGCTTATCTCAGATGGCACTGGGAGGACTCAGATCGGGGCCGGGGCGCGGACGGACGGCCGGAACGCGATCGCCGCCCACCGCCGGCTGTGAAACCGAATCCGGAGAGCATCGTCCGGCTGGCACTCGCCACCCAAGAGCCGGTCTTGAGCCGAGGCTCGGTGTATCCGTCCTGGAACGGCCCTCTTTTCTGCTCGCGCGCCGCGCAGGCCTTCCGCTGCACGGTACGTGCGTCGATGGCCAAGCAGCCCGCCGCCATGACCTCCGACATGGGCGTGGAAGAATTTTTAAACACGCCCGACTATAGCGTCATGCCTACGGGGAGCTGGAAAGGACATGTGTTCGATTTTGGACCGAACGGCAGCGTCAGATACGTTGGCTACAACGTTCCGCGAGGGGCCTGGGTTCCGCTGAACCCCAACATCGATGGTCCGGTGCGGAGAGTTTGAACCGCAATTGCCAGGGGTGATCGAGGGGGCTGGGGTGTGCGCAGACCAGCCTGGGACGTGGCGAGGATGACACCGGACGCCTGATCCATATGCTGCACTACGACTCCGCCAACGTCATTTACAAGGCTCGGCGGTGTTGTGGAACGTCGAGAAGACCACGATCCAGTAAGACTTGTGATTCACGCCGGTTTGCTGTCGTAAATCAGTAGAGTTGCGCCGCCGGATGCGAAGTTCGGCAAATCGGCCGCTGCTGCCTGGCCCTCCGGAGAGGTAAGAGCAGCGTTCAGGCCGGCCATCGAATCGAAGTTCAAGGTTGCGATCAAGTGCGGCGCGCTTCCGCCGATGGCCTGCACCGGGCCGTTACTGATCGAGAATGAGCGCAAACCTGGGATTTTTTGGGCCAGCGGCACGTGCGTCTGGTGATAGTAACGATCAAAGGCGGACGGGTCCACCGGGGTGTTGTAAAGAACGAGTACTTGAGCCATAAGCCTCGCATTCTACCTAATTCCAGACGCTGGACTGCACTTACTCGGTGTTAGTAAGTTCTCGGCATCGTAAGGTTCGCCACTTTGCAGGTGCTGCGTGATAGACTACGGCAACCTGGGTGTTTGCAGCAAGAAGTCCCAGAAACGCAACGGAGGAACATCGATGCGTATCAACCAAGCAATCGCCACATGTGTAGGGCTGGCCGCGTTGTCGCTGCCGGCCATGGCCCAGAATGGACCCACGCTACCTAATGTAGCCAGAGTAAAAGTGAAACCCGATCGGATCGGGGAGTATATGGATGTGGAAGGGCAGTACACGGCCGCTTACAAAAAGGGTGGCGGGACGCTGCGCGCCGTTTACCGGGGGACGGCCGGAAATCCATTTGAGTTCCTGGCCATCACGGCGGTACCCAACTATGCGGCGCTGGATGGCAGTTCACCCTACGCGAAGGGAGCCACTGAAACCGAGCTGGCTCGCATGGCGACTCGCCTATTGGGTTTTCAGGCTGTTGTCTTTTCGACAAGGGAGCAGAGCTTATGAATCGGCGCATATTTCCAAGTGAATTTCTGGCTCGTCTTGGGAGTCTCACCCTCGCGTTGGGGCTCCTGTGCTGGCCGATCGGCTTGCCGGCGTTCGGACAGAGCGGCTGCGTGAACTTTCCCGCCAATTACGTGCCATTCTCGAGCATCTCTTATGTCACTGCTCCGGACGCGGCGGGCGATCGCCTAGTGGTGGGGCCGCTAGCGGGCGGGTTTAACGCCTTCGGCAATGCGATTCAAAACCCAGCAACCTCCATCAATCAGGAGTACTGCGACGCCCAAGTCCAGCTTGCGCCTCAGCAGTCTTATCCCAACGTCTACGTGCCTACCACGGCGGAGAGGGAGGGGGACTTCAGCGCCTTTGCCGGGTTGCTGGTGAACCCGGCCACGAACCAGCCCTATAAAAATGGCGTTATTCCCGCGAGCCAGTTAGGAAATCCCTACTATGCGTGGCGAATCGCTCCCAATGCCCTAAACATCACGAGTGTGCAGAATGCGGCCAGCAACATCTCGCCTGGGCTGCCCAACGCCGGAATCGCGCAGGGCTCTATCTTTATCGTCCAGGGGGCTAGCTTGGGCCCGGCGAACATCTCCATTGCCACGGCAGCGTTCCAGAGCACAACCTTGAGCAATACCTCGGTGGCGGTTACGGTCGGCGGCACGACGGTGAATGCGCCGATGTACTACACTTCGGCGGGCCAAGTTGCCGCGTTGCTGCCCTCGAATACACCCACCGGTACGGGAACCATCGCGGTTAGCTATAACGGCCAGACCAGCGCTGCGGCGCCCATCACCGTGGTGGCGAACAATTTGGGCATCTTCTCCATAGATTCGAGTGGCTCGGGGCCGGGTATCGTCACCTTTGGCGACTACAGCCTGGTCTCGGCCGCCAAAATCGCCGGCTGCGGAGGACCGAATACCGAATGCGGCGCGGCCAACCCCGGCGACACGCTCATTCTGTGGGCAACCGGCCTCGGTCCGGTGACCGGAAGCGACGCGGCTGGCGCAGGCCTTGGCGTGGCTATAAACGTTCCGCTCACGCTATGGCTGGGCGGCGTCTCGATCACCCCGACCTACCAGGGCCGGTCCGGCTGCTGCATCGGGGAGGATCAGATTGTCTTTACAGTGCCGAACAATGTTCCCACCGGATGCGCCGTGCCGCTGCTGGTTCAGATCGGCAACGAGATCAGCAACAACACCGCGATGCCTGTTGCCAGCGGAAGCCGCAACTGCAGCCCCGCCAATACGGCCTACGCGTCGGCAAACATCGAGCAGGACGTTATCGCCGGGCCCATTACCGTCGGCAGTATCAAGCTGGACCATTATTCGGATGGAAACGGCGCATTCGAAGACGATGGGAAAGCCCAATTCCAGACCCTTCTCACATACGCCCCCGCATCCCAGCCCTTCTTAGTCTCCTACCTTGACGACCAGCCGCTGGGAACCTGCGTCGTATACAGCAATATCAACGGGTCGGGCAATATTCCGGTCACCAGCGCGTCCAGCCTCGACGCCGGGCCGACCATCAAGCTAACGGGACCGAATGGAAGCGTGTCCCTCCCCGAGAACCAAGGCTTGAGCGAGTTCAGCGCGGGAAGCTTTCTCATCCCGGGAGACTATACCGTCACCGGGGCGGGCGGAGCAAACGTTGGCCCGTTCAGTGGAACCTTGACCATCCCTGCATCGCCCACCTTGGTCAGTCCGGTGAACAACGGCGTCGCGACCCGTTCGGACGGACTGACAGTCACCTGGACGGGAGGCGGCGGAAACGTTCTGATCGACATAGCCGGCTGCACTGACAATACATGCACCAACGGCGCCACCGCGACATGCGTAGCGCCAGCCAGTGCGGGTACCTTCACGGTCCCGCCCTACGTCCTGCTGGCGCTTCCCGCGAGCACTTCAGCCGGGTTCGTTTTGTCGACGCGAGCGGAGAGTGCGTTCACGGCAACGGGTCTGAACCTCGGGTTCATTGCCGTAAACCGTTATAACGTGGCGGGCTTCGGTTATGGTTGGGGCTCCGGAAGCTTCACGTTCAAATAGGCGCGGCAGCGCCGCGGCTCGGACAGCAAGGCTTGCATCGACCGAATCCTGCCAATGCGGCTTTAGACTCGAGCCGCTTTTTTTTGCCGGACTCTACTTCACGGTGATTTTCTCCACGGTCCAGGTGGAGCAGTCGCCTTTGTAGATGACGTGCGCCGATTCGCAATGGATTTCGTGGATCAAGCAGGTGTTCTGGCCATGGCCTAGGCTGGTCTGGGCCCAGCCCAGCAGCTTGCCGTCCAGGTCGAATTTATAGAGTTTGCCGCTGAAGCCATCGCCGCTGTACATATATTGAGGCGAACCGGGCGTGATGCAGACGCTCCAGGGCGCGCCCATGCCGGTGATGGATTTTTCCAGCTTCAATTCGGTGTTGTAGACCTGGACGCGATTGTTGCCGCGATCGGCCATGTAGATGTTGTCGTTGGCGTCGGAGGCGATGCCGTGCGGCGTGGAGAACTGATCCGGGCCGGAACCGTGCGTACCGACCGAGCCCACCCACATGCCGTCTTTCGACATCTTGTCGAGGCGCGAGTTGCCGTAACCGTCACTGACGTAGATATTGTCGTGCGAATCCCAGGTCACGTCAGTTTCGCGGTTGAATGAACCGGGGTTGCCGACCGGATAGCGGTTCTCGTTCTTCTCGCCGCGCTCCAGAAACTCCTCCAGGTAGTCGATCGCCTCCGGCTTGCGGCCGAGCACCATCTTCACCATGCCGTTGGGGTCGAACTTGACGATCATGCCGGAACCTTCGTCGACCATCCAGACGTTGTCGTACTTGTCGACGCGGACGGAGTGCGCGAAGGACGCGGCGTAGTTATCCTGGCCCCACTCCTTGACGAATTTCAGATTCTGGTCGAACTCGAACAATTCGGCGGCCGTTCCGCCACGCGCGCTTCCGCCCTTGCCGGTACGCGAGTAGACGAACAGGTGGCCTTTTGAATTTTTGGAAACGCCTTCGGTTTCACCGATGGTGTGGCCGGGAACGGAGAGCGGGAGCACTTCCTCGGTGATCTGCAGTTGGGGCGTGCTGCGCTCGAGTGCGGCTTGCTTTTCCCTGGCGGCTTGCGCCTCAGGGCTCATGCCCCGGCCACCGCGGCCCTGGGCCTGGGCGCGCCGCAGCGAAAAGGTGCTCACGCCGATTACGAATGCCAGCACGGAAAACGAAACCACTACGATAGAACGCTTCATCGAATTGACCCTCCTGTGGTCATGGAGTCGAACTTGGAACATGCCCAGACATTGTCGGCTTCCGTTATCGGGCTATTGTACACCCAACCACGCCCGGTTGCGGCGAGGTGGGTTCGAGGCATTCTTAACGAGCGGGCGCGGCCCGCGTCGTTGCTGGCACGAGCATTTTTGTGTTAGCCTCGTCCCGGTTAGCTGGAGGAAATGCATTATGAAAAATCAGCGCCACAGCCGTAGGGAATTCATGGGGCTCACTGGAGCCGGTATCGCCGCTGCTCTGGGCGGACCGTGGACCGGCATTGCAGCGGCGGCCGAAGGGCAGGATGCCGATCTGGTGGTCTTCAATGCCAAGGTCTACACCGTGGATTCGAGCGTCCCGCGGGCCGAGGCATTCGCGATCAAGGCCGGACGGTTCGCCGCCGTGGGAAGCAGCGCGGACATGCAGGCGTTCATCGGCAAGCAGACTCAGACGTTCGATGCCAAGCAGATGACCATCGTGCCCGGGTTCATCGACACCCACAATCACGCGCCCGGCAATGTGCTGCTGTACGAAGTACTGGTGGGCAATCCCTACGTGGTGGAGTTTGTGAGCATCGACAGCATCGTGGAGAAACTTCGCGCGCGAGCAAAGGAGACGCCGCCCGGTACTTGGGTGGAGGGATTTTTCTTCGACGACACCAAGGTGAAGGACAACCGCTTGATCAACGTTCATGACCTGGACCGGGTGTCGAAAGATCATCCGGTGGCGGTGCATCACCGGGGCGGCCACACCTCGTTCTACAACAGCAAGGCGCTGGAGATGGCGGACATCAATAAGAACACGCCCAACCCGCCGGGGGGGACGTTCGACCGCGACGCGAACGGTGAATTGAACGGCCGCGTTACGGACCGGGCGACGGCGGTCGTGAATCGCGTCGGCAAACGGCGGACCTTCAGCCCGCAAGAAACCGAGCAGCGCAATCGCGACGGGTTGGCGTACATCTCCAAGCAGTTCGTTCGATACGGGGTGACCAGCGTACATCACGAGGGTGGCGATTTGTTCGCTTTGCAGCAAGTGCGAGCGCGCGGCGACCTGTTGCACCGGGTGAGCTACGAAGCCAACGGCAAGGTGTTGGAAGCGATGATCGCGGGCGGCATCGAGACCGGGTTCGGCGACGAATTGATCCGGTTCGGAGCAACATCCGAGCACACCGTGGACGGATCGTTCTCCGAGCGCACCATGGCGCTTAGCGTGCCGTATCCGGGGGTGACTCCGCCGTACAAAGGCAACATCACGGATACGCAGGACAGTCTCAACGCCTGGATCGAACGGGTGCATCGCGCGGGCATCCAGCCTAACTGCCATGCCAATGGGGATGTCGCCATCGACATGACGCTGACAGCGTTCGAGCGGGCGCAGAAGCTGGCTCCGCGGACGGACGTGCGGCCCAAGATCACGCACTGCACGTTAATCAACGACGATTTGATCCGGCGCATGAAAGCGCTGAATGTCGTGCCCGCGGCGTTCACGTCGTATGCGTATTACAACTCAGACAAGTTCCATTTTTATGGCGAAGAACTGATGAAGCGGTGCATGGCTTATCGGACTTTCCTCGATGCGGGGATTGTGGCGGCGGCGGGTTCCGATTTCAGTCCGGGGCCGTTCGACCCCAGGATGGCCATTCAAGGAATGGTGACGCGCACCGGCTGGAACGGCGAGACCTGGGGAGCCAACCAGAAGGTGAGCGTGGACGAGGCGCTGCGGATTAACACCATCAACGGCGCTTACAATTCGCATGAAGAAGCGATCAAAGGATCCATCACACCGGGCAAGCTGGCGGATTTTGTGGTTCTGTCGGACGATCTTTACACCGTGAGCCAGGATAAAATCAAGGACCTCGAGATTGTCCGCACCGTGGTGGGTGGGAAGACGGTGTATCAGGCGTGAAGTGAAGGTGGCTGCGCGAGACCCCGGCCGATCCGCGAGTGTTTGCCGGCTAGCTGTGGTGATTTTGTTTTTCGCCAAGAAGACCAAGCCGGGCCAAGCCGCGATGGGCCGCTGACGGCCCCTATACTCAGAATGTGTCGTCTCGCGCGCTCCGCGTGTCCAAGCCTTATCTGTTGCTGTTCGCCGGCCTGACCGTTGTGTATCATTCCAATCTGCGCCCGATTCCGTCGGGCGATTCGCTTTGTACGTCGCTGCTGCCGCTGTCGATTTTGTTGGACCACTCGGTCATGCTCGATCGTTTCGGTCCATGGCTGTTTTCGCATGTACCTTATACGCGCGAGGTGATCCGTTTCAAGGGTGGGCATTACTATAGCGGGTATCCGATCGCCGGTGGCGTACTGGTAACGCCCTTGTACCTGCCGCTACTCGCGGTTCCGCGCTTGCGGGACTGGGACCCTGGCTCACTGGTGGTGCTGGCGCGCATCCTGGAGAAATTTGCAGCCGCGGCCATCGCGGCGTTTTCCGCGGTGGTGATGCTGGCGCTGCTTTCGCGCCTGACCAGCCGCTATTGGGCCTGGCGGCTGACTTTGATTTATGCGCTGGCGACGGCGACGTGGTCCATCGCGAGCCAGGCGTTGTGGCAGCACACCACCGTGGAACTGGCGATCGTCGGGGCTATGTATTTTCTGGAGGCCTGGTGGCGGAATCGGGAATCCCGGCGAGCGCTCTGGCTTTGCGGAGCTTGTGCGGCATGCGCTCTGGTGATTCGTCCGGGGGAAGTAGTCGCACTGGTCGCTGTTGCGGCTGGGCTTCTGGCCGCGCGGGCCCGGCTGCTCGATTACCTACGCTTCCTGGCGCTGCCCGCATTGGGCGGAGTGCTTGCGCTGGCCTACAATCTCTACTTTTTCCGCAATCCAACCGGAACCTACACGTTCGGGATGTGGGCAGGATCCGCGCTGCAGGGCGTGGTTGGGCTGTTGGTGAGCCCGGGGCGTGGATTACTGATCTTTATGCCGATCGCGGTGTTTGCGCTGTGCGCCTTTCTGCCGGCTGCGGCGGATGCGCGCCGCAAGCATGCTCCCTTGCTGCTCGCAAGTGCCACGCTGCTGGTTCTCCACTTCCTGGTGGTCTCGCGAGTGAACCTGTGGTGGGGCGGATATTGCTGGGGGCCGCGCTACCTCACCGAGATCATGCCGCTGTTGGTGATCCTGATGGCTCTCGGTTCGGCGGAGTTGGAACGGCCGTGGGTGAAGCGGTCGCTGGCGGTAGTTGCCGTCTATTGCGTGTTGATTCAGGCGCTTGGAGTCTATTTTTATCCCAACGGGCATTGGGACAACTCTCCGGTGCCCGTGGATCAAGCTGGATATCGCGTTTGGGATTGGCGCGACAATCCCATTCGCCGGACGTTCGATGCTGGCCCTCTGTGGCAGCCTTACGCGATTGTCGCGACGGCAGTGACCGATGGGTTCCCGGCCGCTTCGCAAAAAATGCGCGAACTGGGCGTGCATTTGTACTGACCTGCAGTACCATAGAAAACTAATGCCTCGATCCCTCACTGAGCTGGCCGCGCAGATTCGTCTCCTGTTGATGGATGTGGATGGTGTGCTAACCGATGGAAAACTGTACAACGTTCCGGATGCCGCCGGGAACATGGTGGAGACCAAGGGCTTCGATACGCAGGACGGGGTTTCCCTGCAATGGCTCTCGTGGAAAGGAATTCAGACCGGCGTCATCAGCGGGCGCATCTCGCCGGCCACCGAAACGCGTGCGCGGCAGTGCAATATGACGTATATCTATCAGGGGCATCTTGAAAAGATTCCGATACTGGAGGAGATCCTGCAACGCTCGGGTTTCGAGGCTTCGCAAGTGGCATATGTGGGCGACGATCTGACCGACGTGGTGGTGATGAATCGTGTTGGGCTGAGCATCGCGCCGGCGAACGCGCGGCCGGAGGTGAAGCGCTCGGCCATGCACGTCACTGAGAATCCCGGCGGGCGGGGCGCGGTGCGAGAGGTCGCGGAGCTTTTGCTCAAAGCGCAAGGACACTGGGACGAGCTGCTGCGGAAGTACGAGATCCGATGAGCGCCGAGCGGGTTGGACTGGTGGTTGTGGCGCAGGCAGGCCCCGGTGTGCTGCACGAATTGACGGGCGTGATCGCCAGGCAGCATGGCGACATCGCTTTGGTCGAGATTATCGAGCAATTGCCGGAGTCGCGGATCTATTTCGAGATTGATCTGCCGGGCGATTCGGGGGCGCTGCAATCAGCTCTTCAGGGACTGGCGGTGGTCCGCGAGGTCACCGTCGTCAAAACTCTACAGAAGATCTACGGCAAGCGCATTATTATCGTGGGCGGCGGGGCGCAGGTTGGGCAGGTGGCCATCGGGGCTATTTCGGAGGCCGATCGTCACAATATTCGAGGCGAACACATTTCGGTGGATACGATCCCGCTGGTCGGCGAACAACCGCTGGCAGACGCGGTGCGGGCGGTCGCCAGATTGCCGCGCGCCCGGGCGCTAGTTCTGGCCGGTGCGCTCATGGGAGGCGAGATCGAGACGGCGGTGCGCGAGGTACGCAGTCAAGGGCTGCTGGTGATCAGCTTGAACATGGCGGGCAGCGTGCCCGAAGCGGCGGATTTGGTGGTGACCGATCCGGTGCAAGCCGGTGTCATGGCTGTCATGGCGGTGGCTGACACGGCGAAGTTCACGGTTGGACGGCTGAGCAGACGAGTGTTCTAGAGTGCGAGAAATTCCGCGCGACTACGAGCAGCACTGTGATATGTGTTTTGTCTTTTGAAAGGGAATACGGAGGGTTAAAGTCCCCGAAGGAGTGGGCGCGGGGACTGTAAGGGCGTTTTTCATTACCCGGATGAAGTCATCCAGGTCGTCCAGCCGCTCCTGGCAAGCGGAGCAGAGGAGCAAATGTTCTTCCACAGGTTCGCTCTCCTGGTCGGACAGCTTTCCCATGGCGTAGTTTTCCAGAAGGTCATCCGGAAAGTCACATGCAGCAGCGTTCATAGCAAGAACCTCCTCGGGGGCCGAAACTGGGCCACCGACTGCTTAGCCTCGAAGGGCCTTTAGATGGCCAACAGCGATTCTAAAGGCCAGAGTGCGCGGAGCTCTCGGAAGTTCTCAGCATAATTGCGCGCAGCGGTTTTTTCTGTAATTTTCGCTGGCCCAGCTCTCCAAACCGAGCCTTGGCCCGGGACTTGAGCAAACGGAACTGGGTCTCGGTCAGGTTCATTTCCTCGCAGATCTGCTCCTGGCTTTGTTCCTGCAAATAGAAGCGAGTCAAGATATTACGGTCGCGCTCCGAGAGCTCACGTAAGACCTCGGCCATGAGGTCCACCTTCTCGCGGAACGCAGCACGCTGTTCCGGGTTACGGCGGCCGTCGGCGACGCGCGAGTTCAGGTCCAGGTTGATCTGGTCGCGGCGGCGATGAACGAGGTGGTCAATATGCGCGGCAACCTGGCGCCGAAGCACGGTGCGGACGAATCCCATGAGCCGCTCAGGCTCCCTTAAGTCGCCGCGGCGGATGGCTTTGACGACAATGAGAAAGGTATCGTGGATCTTGTCGTCGATCTCCTGGCCTCCCAATTGGCGGCACAAATAGAAGCGGATGCCTTTGGCGAACACGCGATAAAGCTCTTCCATGGCAGACTCATCGCCGCGGTGGATTCGCGCGACCAGTTCGGTCCAATCGGCCGGACTGCCCCCGATCTCAGCAGCCTGGGTTTCGTCCCGCTCAGCAACGATCTGTTCCTCGGCACTGTCCGCGGACGCGCCAGACCGCTTTTCGGTCCAATTGGCTCTGGATCTTGCAAATCCGAGCTTTCCCATTGTTGCAACCATTTCCAATCCTTTTCCGCCACGCAGAAGGCGCCCAATACTCCGCCTATTACACGGGCTTGCTGTCTAATTTCTTTGGATTTCCTGCAGCGAGGGCTGGGAATGGCGCGTTGGACAACGTGTCATTCTTCGAACAACCAGTCAGGCTTTTCCCCTAGCTCAGCACTTGGTACTCCAAACAGTGCCTGGTAGAACCCGGTGGACGGCTTGGTGGGACTCGCGGAACTGAAGGAATTAGTTCGTTTGGCGGTGCTCAGGCAGTGAAATTCAAGGCTTTCCTCGCCAAGCCCCGGACATCTGAGCGGCCTGCTCTGCCCTCAAAGCCTGGGCTGACTTGGCCGGATTCATTTCCAGGGTGGGTCCGTGGTAGAGCTTTATCCGCCATTGAGGAATAGGGCAATGGGTGGAAAGTCTGCCAGCACTGGTGAAATCCCCCGATGCGCGGGGCGGGCAGGTCCATAAGTGCACTCTGGGTTGCCGCTGGGGCGGCGGCGGAATGTGACCGGAATCACTGACCGGCGGGTTTTGTGTCCACGCTCAACTTGAAACGTTTCCGGCGAATCGAGAGTCTACGTGTTTCGACTGGGAGCATTCGGGTTCGCCGCTGAGTCCGTGTCATCGAGCACTCTGGTTCCGAGAGAAGCTCCCAGTCGGTGAGATTCACCACGCAATCTTGCAGCCCAGGCGCTGGATTGCGCGTCACGCATGGTGTAAGCCTCTAAGCCCCGGAGCTACGGCGTGGGCAGCGCCTTCTGATAGAAGTCTGCCATCGATTTGTGTAGGTTATCCAGGCAACTCTTCTTCGTGTACAGCATGTGGCCGGCTTCGCAGTAAGTGAGACCGATATGACTGCTCAGCGCCGGCTGCAGGCCGATGTGGTTCACCGTGTATTCGGTGGCGAAGAAGGGCGTCGCCAGATCGTAGTAGCCGTTGGCGATCATGACCTTCAAGTTCGGATTCTCGGTCATAGCTTGGCGCATCATCTCGGCGGTATTCAGGTAGCGATTCTCAAAGCGGGCGTAGCTCCAGGGCTGCACTTTCCCGGTCAGCGCTTCGTAGGTCAGATCGCTCTCGTACTTCAGATCCTTGCGGATGTATTCGTTGAACACCGCGGTGAATGCGCCTTGCACGGAGGCGTAGCTGGGGTCATATTCCGGCCGATCGCCGGCCGAATCCAGGTCCGCGCCCTCCAGGCGGCTATCGTAGCGTCCGATGGTCTTGCCATCTTTGCGCAGCAATTCCTTGGCGAAGCGCTGCATGGGGACGCGCAGGTTCGATTCTTCGACGAAATCTTCCGACAGGCCGGTGAGGCGCGCCATTTGCTTGACCACCTGTGCACGCTCGGCCGCGCTCAATTTATCACCCTTCATCAGAGCGACACTATATTCATTGGCTGCGAAGCGGCGCGATTCGCCGACCGCTTTTTCCAAATCGCTTTGCAGATCCTTGGGCAGCTTCTTGTGATACCAGGCCGCGGCGGTGTAGCTCGGCAGGAACAGTGCGTAGGGAAGATCGTTGCCGGGGTTAAAGGAAATGGTTTCGAAATTGAGCACGCTGGAAATGAGCGTGATCCCGTTCAAATAGATTCCGTCGTTGTTAAGCAGATATTGAGAAAGGGCGGAAGCGCGCGTGGTGCCGTAACTTTCGCCCGCCAGAAATTTGGGCGAGTCCCAGCGCTCCGAGCGCACCAGATACAAGCGGATGAACGCAGCGACGGACTGGAGATCGCCCTCGAAGCTGTGAAATTGAGCCGGATTTTCGCCCGGCGCCGGACGGCTGAAACCAGTGGACACGGGATCGATGAACACCAAGTCCGTGAATTCCAGCGCGGTGTCCTGGTTGTCGGCCAGATGATAGGGCGGCTTGGGCTGTTCGCCTTCCGGTCCCATGTCGACGCGCCTGGGTCCTAGAGCGCCCATGTGCAACCAAATGGAAGCCGAACCAGGCCCGCCGTTAAACGAAAACGTGATGGGGCGCTTGGACATGTCCTGAACGTCGCTGCGGGTATAAGCGACATAGAACATGCTGGCCCAAGGTTTGCCGTCTTCCTTCTTCAAAACCAGAGTTCCGGCCGTGGCTGTATAGGGGATCTTGGCGCCATTGACGGTGATCTCGTGCTCAGTTTTGGAGGTGGTCTCAACGGCGGGCGGCGCGGGGAAGCGTTCAGTGGTCGAGGTGGAAGAATCGGCCTCCGACTGTGCCGCGGCGCCCCCTCGTCCTCCGCGGCCAGGACCTTGGGCGTTCACGGAAGCGGCCAGGAACAAGGAAGCGGCGAGCATGGGGAGCAAGGAAAGGCGCACTGAGGTTCTCCTTATCGAGATGTCGCAACACCATATGTCGCAAGACCATGGTAGCTTGGATGGCCGGCCATGGGTCCACGTGCTAAACTCACGGGCAAAGCCCTAAATGTTGTTGTCTTATCTCCACCGGATCGCGTCCGGCGAAAATCTGCCGGCGCAGGACGCGCGCGAAGCCATGCTTGCGATTCTGGAAGGAGAATCGACCACCGCGCAAATTGCGGCCTTTCTGGTGGCGCTGCGGATGAAGGGCGAGACGCCGGAAGAGCTGCTGGGATTCGCGCGCGCGATGCGCGAGAAAAGCGCCCGCGTCCAGGCCCGCATCGATTCCGAACCACTGCTCGATACTTGCGGCACAGGTGGAGACCGCGGACAAACGTTCAACATCTCGACCATTGCAGCCTTTGTCGTGGCCGGGGCTGGGGTGCGCGTGGCCAAACACGGAAATCGCTCGCTGTCGGGCCTGTGCGGCAGCGCCGACTTACTGGAGGAATTCGGAGTGCGGCTGCTGACCACGCCGGATGCGGTCGCCTGCGCCATCCACGAAGTCGGAATCGGTTTCATGTTTGCACCGGCTTTTCACCCGGCCATGAAGCACGCACAACCGGCTCGCATGGAGTTGAAGATGCGCACGGTCTTCAATCTGCTGGGTCCGTTGGTGAATCCGGCGGGTGCGACGCGGCAGTTGATCGGCACGCCGTCCGTCGCGACCGCGGAATTGATGGCCAACGCGCTGGCGCAGCTCGGTTCGGAACGCGCCTTTGTGGTGCATGGATCGGACGGCCTGGACGAGGTCACCATCACCGGATCGACTGACGTTTTCGAAGTGCATCAAAACCGGGTGCGTCGATTTGCCTGGCATCCGGCCGACTTCGGGGTCGAGCCGGCGCGGCTTTCGGACCTGGCGGGCGGAGACCGGTCGGTGAATCGGGGTATCGCAAGGTCTATTCTCGAAGGCGAGCGCGGCCCGCGCCGCGACATCGTGCTGGTGAATGCGGCGGCCGCTCTAATCGCAGCCGGCCGAGCGGCTGAAATCGCCGAAGCGATGCGCCTGGCCGAACAATCCTTGGATTCCGGAGCTGCCGCGAAGAAGCTGGAAGCGCTGGCCGAGTTCAGCGGCCGTTGAGGACATACTCGGCGAGTTGCTGCATGTTGTCCACCATCAAATCCGGCGGATCTTGCTCGAAAGTTTCCGGCTGAAATCCATAGGTGACGCCGCAAGCCATTACTTGCGCGTTGCGCGCCGTGCGAATGTCCACGTTGCTGTCGCCAACCATGATGGTTCGCTCTTTTGGAACGCCGCTTTCCTGGAGCAATGTCAGGATGCCCACCGGGTCCGGCTTCTTCTGTTCAAAACTGTTGCCGCCGTAAATGCGAAAGAAGTGAGAGCCCAAGCCCAGGCCTTGGACCAGCGCCTGGCTGAAGCGCACCGGTTTGTTCGTCAGGACCGCCATCTGCAGGCCGGCTACATGCAGGCGATCGAGCGCTTCCCGCACGCCTGGGTAAAGGTAGGTGTTATCGAGCATGTGCTCGCGATAGTAGTCGAGAAAGAAACTCAGGGCGCGCTGGACGTCAGCTTCGCTGGCATCCGGGCCGAGCAGGCGGCGAATCAAGACCGGCGCACCGCTGCCGACATAAGACGCGACTAAGTCGGCTGCAATAGGCTCCAGATCCATGTGGGCGCGAGTAGCGTTCACGGAATGAACCAGGTCGAGCTTGGAATCGATCAGAGTTCCATCCAGATCGAAAATAGCCAGCTTCATTCGCGGCGCGCGTCTCCCGGGCGCTTGGGCAGGCGCCGCGCTTCCCAGTCCTTTTGCACCTTGTCTTTGGCATCGCGAAACGCGTCCTTGATGTCATGCGGTGTCATGGCGGCCAGGACTCCAGCGCCATCCACGACGTAAGGCAGGAACTTTGATTCGAGCACGGAACGCGGTGGCGGCGAGGGTGCAAATGCGAGCAGCACGGTGGCCATGGCGGCGCAGATGACGAACCCGCGCACCACGCCAAAGGCCCCGCCCAACAAACGATCGAACCAGGACAGCCCGGCCCACTTGAAGAATTTCGCCAGGATGCGTCCCACGATGGCTCCCACGATGACCACGCCGAAGAAAATGACGAAGAATCCGATCAGGTTCGCCATCTGGCGGGAGGAAACGTAATCGAGCACGTAGGCGCCGACCACTCCGTAGGACCAAAAACCGATGAAGATGCCCAGGATGGCGGCGATGAATCCGATGCCGACGCGGGCGAATCCCGCCGCCAGCCCCGTGAGCACCGACAGTCCCAGCACCAGAATCAGAACGAGGTCAATCCAGTTCATAGCGTCTTCCCCGTGAGCACTCTGTAGGCCTCGCGATATTTTTCGGAGGTGCGCTGGATCACTTCCGGCGGCAGCGCGGGCGCCGGCGGCTGCTTGTTCCAGTGAATGGATTCCAGATAATCGCGCACGTACTGTTTGTCGAAGGAAGGCTGTGGTCCGCCGGGCTGGTAGGTGTCGCGCGGCCAGAAGCGTGAGGAATCCGGCGTGAGAACTTCGTCAGCCAGTACGAGTTGATCGCCCAGGAAACCGAACTCGAACTTGGTGTCGGCAATGAGGATGCCGCACGTTTCGGCATAGAGTGATGCGCGCCTGTAGATGCTCAGAGTCAACGCGCTTAAACGGCTGGCCAGATCCGTGCCGAGCTTGGCCGTCACCGCGTCGAACGGGATGTTTTCATCGTGGCCCGACTGAGCCTTGGTGGCGGGCGTGAAAATCGGCTCCGGCAGAATGTCGCTCTCGCGCAGCCCCGCGGGAAGTGGGATGCCGCAGATTTTTCCTTCGTTGCGGTAATCCTTCCAGCCGGAGCCGGAAATGTATCCGCGGGCAACGCATTCGATGTCGATCATCCGGGCGCGATGCACCAGCATGGAGCGGCCTTCCAGTTGATCGCGATAGGCGTGGAACTGGGCCGGGTAGTCGTCCACGTTGGCGGATATGAAATGGTTCGGGACAATGTCGCGCAGCAGGTTGAGCCAGAAGATGGTGAGCGCGGTGAGGACGCGGCCCTTGTCTGGAATGGGCGTGGGGAGGATATAGTCAAAGGCCGACAGCCGGTCGGTGGCAACGATCACCAGACGATCGCCCACCGCGTAGACGTCGCGCACTTTGCCGCGCGCATGCCGTTCGATGCCCGGCAGGCTGGTTTCAAAGAGGGGAGCCAATATCTACTGGTAGCACGACGGCGGCAAAGTTTGTGGAGAGCCGTGAGAGGCTCACTATCTGATCGGATAGAGGCTCACGTTTCGTGCCCGCTCGGCCGCGTCTGATTGGTTGATCGGTCAGGGATTAGCTAATACGATCTTCGTGGCCCTTGGTTTGCACCCTTCGACTGGTTGTGAATGGGGCCGCAAAATTTGTCGCGATCATCACGCTCGCCGTCGGCGTCGCCGGCATCGTGCGAGCCGACAGCGTAGAAATCGATCTGTCCAGTTTTGTGAACTCGGATCTGACGACTTACACCGGTGGATCCAACTATCCGCAGCACGGCGGCGCGATTACGGTGGAGACGATTCCGTTTGAGCTGGCGACCATCGGCTCCGGGCAGGACACGGCCGTGATTCAGACCAACGGCACGCAAGATTTTTCCATCTCGGTTGGGCGTCTTCCGGGGTGACCACGGTGGATGTGCTGGTCAACTCCGCCTTTGGAAGCTGCGGCGCCGATGTTGGGGAGATCGATTTCGTTGGCTCATCCGAGACCTACGCCGACACGCTAACTGAGGGCGTCAACGTGCGCGATCATTTTAACGGGAGCTTATTGCAACTCCGCAGGAGACACTAAGGCTACAGCCAGCTTTGGCGGAGGCGCTGACCGGCTGGATTTGGAATCCATCCAACTTCCGTTGTCATTTTCAGGACAGACGCTGGAATCCATCGATTTCAAGGGGTTTGGAAACGGTCAACTAGGGGAGCCCTTTCTGGCCGCGGCGACGATTCTGACTCCGGCCGATCCGGATCCGGCGCCAGTTCCCGAGCCGCAGCAGCTTCTGGTGGTCTGCGTCGCGGCCGCGATGTTGGTTTTCAGACGACGCCTGTAGCGGCGAATGTTACTTCGGCGGCCCGCCGTCGGTGGGCGATCCGGCGAAAACTTTGCGCCCATCCGGCAACGTCACGCTGCGGGCGTTGGCCAAGCTGCTGCCATCCTTGGCGGCATAACCTTCTATAGTTATCTGGTCGCCTTCCTTCAGCGCACTTCGGCGCCAGCCCTGGCGAATCAGGGTATTCGGACTGCCCATCTCAAATCCCCAATTCGTGACCTTGCCGTTTTCGTCCTTCACATCCACGTAAAGCCAGGCATGCGGATTGGTCCATTCCAGTTTGGTAACCGTCCCGGAGACCTTGACGCTTTTCTTGGCGTCGAACTCCGCGCTGAATGCATGATGGGCCGGCGCGGGCATGGCGGCAAACAGCAATGCGACGCAAAACGCGCTGGGAAGCAGCATCCTTTTCGTGGTCATTTGCCCACCAAATGTTGCACGTCCCGGTTATTCTCGGTGCAGACGTATTGCCCAACCTCTTCATCCGGGCCTGCGAGCTCGGTAGCCTTTTTGATAATCCACGGCTTCTTGTAAGCGCCGGGGTCCTCTATGGTGTACTCCACTTCCAGGTGTCCCAGATCTTTTCGCCGGAAACGTTCGACGAGGTGCATCTTCTCGGTATGCGGGTGTCCTTGCTCCAACCAGGTCTTATCGTTGAACCCTACGGTGTCGACCACCAGCGTATCTCCGTCCCAGGTGCCCACCGAGTGTCCGACAAATGGGGAGAGCGACTCCTCGGGATGTTTGCGGCCGTCCAGGTAAATCTGGCGAGGCAAGTCTTCCTCGTACAGGATCGCCAACAAGGTGGGGTTTTGCATGATCCGGAACGGCAGTAGGGTTCCGGCACCTAGAATTCCGCCCGGCAGGCAGAAGGACGAAGGCATGTCCTTGAAATTGTCGGCGACGCGTTTTTTGGTGAGTTCGTCGGCCCAGGGAAGCGGCTCAGGCTGTCCGCCATCGACGGTGCGCAAAGGGTAGTACACGCCCGAAAAATCTGGTTTGCCGTCCGGCGTGCGCGGAGTAGGTCCGGAGGCGGCCTTATGCGACTCGAATACTCCCGCGTAGAAGGTTCGATCTTCTCCCACCGAGCCTAAGGAGGGAAAGTCAGTCAACCGCCCGTCCAGTTGCACGGTTTCTCCGGCCTGCACCGCAACCTTGTCTTTGGAAAACGGCTCCAACCCGGGGAAGGCGATCTCGACGTGATACGTGCCGGCGGGCAATTGCGCGATCGTGTAACTGCCTGAGGTCGAGGTCTTAGCCTGGAACTCAGCGCCTACCTCGTTCTTGGCCTGCACTTGGGCATTGGCGACGGCTCTGCCGTCCGCATCCGTTACGGACCCGCTGATTGTGCCGTGGGTGGCTTGGCCCAATATGGCCAAAGCAGAAAAGAAAAGGCATGCCGGAACCTTCAGTAAGTGCATAATCTGGGTTGCGTATTACAAACTGTATCATAAGAACTTCTCCACCGACTAACTGGACCGAACATCACCGGCGCCGGTTCCCGAGCCGCCGCAGTTTCTGGTGGTCTGCGTCGCGGCCGCGATGTCGCTTTTCAGGCACTGTCCATAGAAACGCTTGCGCCAGCGCGTGTTTGTTCGTGGTGTGAACAAGAACGCCGATGCTCAAGCAGTACCAGTACCGAACTAGTAACGACGAGTGCCCGGAACATATTCACACCGGACGGGGCCGAGCATATAATTCCTCTACTAAGAGATAGGGCTATGAAGCGTCCCAACTCGACGAGAGAAGGAGGATCAGTGAAAAACGGAACTATTTTCAGGCGGCTCGCATATCTGGGAGCGCTGACACTACTGGTGGTGGCGATGTTCGGAGCCACAAATGCCTGGGCTGATGCGATCTCGTTCACGAGTCCGGCGGTGTGGCCTAACGCCGATAATGAGGATTACAGCCTAGGCTGGGAATTCTCGGTAAGCGGCAGCGTGGATGTCTACGCGCTCGGCTATAACTACTTCAACACTCCGCTCAACAACTCCCACCAAGTAGGGATTTACGACTCAGGCGGGAATCTGCTTGCGTCGGCCACGGTTGATAATTCCTCGACGGCGTCCAACGGCTACCTGTACACCTCTCTGGGCAGTCCGCTTCTTCTGACAAGCGGTAACTACTTCATCACTGGGACAACGCTGGGGCTGAACGACGGCTGGATTTACCAAGCCGACAACCTCGTGACGGACCCGAACATCACGTACCTTGATTCGTGGTACACGCCCGGAAACGGTGGGATGCTCGGTTTCCCAACAACGGATACGTTGGGCGGACGTCAGTACCTTGACGTCAACTTCACGGATGCTCCTAGTGCGGTGCCCGAGCCGTCAATAGGGGTGCTGCTGGGTCTCAGCATGTGCGGTCTTGCGATCCTGCGGCGTCGGAAAGTGAGTTAGCTCGTTCAGGCCGCGCTGAGCCGCGGCCGGCGCTGGTGCCATTCGGTGGCTTGCTCG
Source organism: Terriglobia bacterium (assembly GCA_963768095.1). GTDB lineage: Bacteria > Acidobacteriota > Terriglobia > Bryobacterales > Bryobacteraceae > Palsa-89. The sequence goes on from CAVYGT010000007.1 coordinate 89,335, forward strand.
TAAGCGTGGGCTAAAGCCAGCACGGTTGGTTCGGCGAACGGAGCGCCGCTGATTTGCAGGCCGATCGGGAGGCCCGAGCTGGTGAAACCGCACGGCAGCGAGAGGGCGGGCAAGCCGTAGACATCGAAGGGCGAGGTGTTGCGGGTGGTGGCGCTTTGTGCCGGTGTGGCCGCGATGGCGATCGGCGGGAGCGGCATGGTGGGAGTGATCAACAGATCCACCGTGGAGAAGGTTTTCCGGATCTCGCGGCGCAGCAGATACACTTTGTGCAATGAATCGGCGTAGGCCGGCGCCTTGCTGTCAGCCGAGCGTTGCAAGATGGCGCGTGTGGGCGGCTGATACAGATCGGGCGATTCGGCGATCCACTTGGCGTGATACGCGTACGCTTCCGGTCCGATCAGGTTCAGGCCGGTGGTGGGAGGAAGCGTCACGTCGCTTGCGCCCGCGGTGAGTTTGGCGAGCACATCGATGGCGGTTTCGACGGCTTTTTGCACGTCCGGATCGAGGCCTTCGAAATAGGGGCTGCGCGGGAGACCCAGGCGAAGTTTGGCGACCGGCATGGTGAGGGCACGAGTGTACTCAGGCACGGGCGTGTCGGCGCTGGCCGGATCCATCTGGTCGTAGCCCGCGATGACGTCCAGCATGAGCGCGGCGTCTTCGACGGTTTTCGAGATCGGGCCCACGTGGTCGAGCGTCCAGGAAAGCGGGATCACGCCGCGGCAGCTCACGCGCCCATAGGTGGGCTTGAAGCCGACCACGCCGCAAAACGAAGCTGGTATGCGAACGGAACCGCCCGTGTCGGTGCCCAGCGAACCGAGGCACATATCGGCGGATGTAGCGGCGGCCGAACCGCCCGACGATCCGCCGGGGATGCGATCGAGCGCCCAGGGATTGTGAACCGGATGGAAATACGTGACCGCCGAGGTCGTGCCGTAGGCGAACTCATGCAGATTGGTTTTGCCGAGCAGAATGGCGCCCGCGTTTTTGAGGCGGCGCGCGACCTCGGCGTCTTCAGTGGGAATGCGGTCCTTGAACAGCTCGCTGGCGGCGGTGGTGTGGATGCCGGCGGTGTCGATGTTGTCCTTGAGGGCAATGGGAATGCCGTGCAGCGGGCCACGCCACTTGCCGCGGCGCTGCTCGTCGGCCATTTCGCGCGCGGAGGCCAGCGCCTGCTCGCGCGTGATGGTGATGTAGGCGTTCACGCGTGGATTCAATTGATCGATTCGCTGGAGGCAGGCTTGGGTGAGATCCACCGGCGTAGCTGCCTTGCGGCGCAGCAGGTCCGCGGCTTGTTTGATGGTCAATGCGGCGAGGTCCTGGGCGGGCGCCGAGGTTAAGCGTGAAGCGGTGGCGGCGATGGTGGCTGCGAGGAAATGGCGGCGTGATGGTTCCATTTGCCTATCTAGAATAGCGCCGCTACTGCTGTGCTAACTTGGACCTCGAAGGGAGAGCGATCCGATGACCTGCCGCTGGTTCTTCCCCGCCTCGCTGAGTCTGCTGGCCGTGGCCGCGATGGGCCAGACGAAAACGCCTGGTGTGACGCCGGCGACCAAAGTGTGGACGCAGCCGCGCACGCCGGATGGGCAGCCCGACCTCCAGGGAAATTGGAACAATTCGACGCTGACGCAGCTCGAACGCCCGCGCCAGTTTGCAAACAAGCAATTTTTGAGTGAGCAGGAAACGGTGGCGTTGGAGACGGAGCTGGCGAAGCAGGGTAATTGGGACCGCCCGGGTGCGCCTCCGCAGCCCGGCACCGGGCTCGGCTACAACTACGTCTTCTGGGACGCCGGGACCAAGCTGGCGCGCCTGGATGGGCGCGGGCTTACATCGTTAATCATCGATCCGCCGGATGGCCGCAGGCCTGCTCTAACCGCGGAAGCGCAGAAGCGGGAAGCGGCGCGAAGAGAAGAGCGGCGCAAGCATTCGCCGTTTGAATCTTATACCGACCTGAATCTGGCCGAGCGCTGCATCACGCGCGGGGAGCCCAAGCTGCCGGGCGGCTACAACAACAATGTTCAGATCGTGCAGACGCGCGATGCGATCATGATCATGGGCGAGATGCTGCACGAGGTGCGCGTGATTTATCTGGACGGGCGCCCGCATCTTCCGCCCAGAGTGCGGCTGTGGCAGGGCGATTCGATCGGGCACTGGGAGGGCGACACGCTGGTGGTGGACACAACCAACTACCGCGACGAGGTGCGGTTCGCTTCGTTTAACTGTTGCGGGCCGGCGGGCGAAAACATGCACATCGTGGAGCGCTTCCGGCGCGTGGACCAGAATACGATCGACTTCAGGTATACGGTGGATGATCCGTCGACGTATACGCGGCCGTGGACGGCCGCGGTGCCGATGACCAGGATGGACGAGCCGATCTACGAGTACGCTTGTCACGAAGGCAATTACGCCATGGAAGATATTCTGAAGGGCGCGCGGGCGGAAGAAGCGGCCAAGAACAAGTAATCGCCCACCGAGCCACGTCTGAAGAATACGAGCGCTGTGCTAACTTGAAGCTCTATGGTTTTGTCCGACGTGGACATCAAGCGCTATATCGAGCGCGGAAAAATCAAGATCGCGCCCGAGCTGCCGCCCGAGCAGTTTGGCAGTTGTTCGGTGGATTTTCGGCTGGGCAACGAGTTTAACGTTTTCGAGCACAGCCGGCATCCCTACATTGATCTCCGGGAAATCAAGGGGATCGAGGGCATCATGAAGAGCGTGATGGTGCCGGCGGGCGAGGCCTTTATTCTGCAGCCGCGCGAGTTTGTGCTGGCCATCACCGAGGAAAGCCTGGAACTGGACGACGATGTGCTGGGCAGGCTGGAAGGGCGGTCGAGCTTGGGGCGCATCGGGATTATCGTGCATGGAACGGCGGGGTTGTTCGATCCGGGATGGTCGGGGAAGGCGACGCTGGAGTTGAGTAATCTGAGCCGCATGCCGGTGGCGTTGTATCCGGGGATGCGGATCTGTTCGTTCACTTTCGAGCAGCTTTCGTCGCCTTCGTCGATGCCGTATGGGAAGAAGGCGGGGAACAAGTATGCCGGGCAGACGCGGCCGCTGGCTAGCAGGCTGGCGGGGGAGTTCAAGGGTTAATGAGCGGGAGTCCGGTAGACAACACCGCCAGCGTTCACACGAGTGTGAACGCGGCACGCACGAGTGCGTGCGCCACAAGCACTTGCACCACAAGCCCAGCAAAAAGAGTCTTAACCGTCGCTCCGATGCCGCCGGAGAAATGCGCTTATGCGCTGGCGCGCTATAGCCGCTCGCCGGATTCGATTCGGGATTCGATCGAGTGGGTGCGCACGCACGATTCGCAGAAATTTCTCGAGAGTTTTTATTTCCAGTATGGGCATGCGTCCATCGCCGATCTGGGACACGTGGTGCTGTGCTTTGAGGGCATCTCGGAGCTGGCGGCGACCGAAGTGGAAGATGAACAGCTTTGGGACGGCCAGGCGCGGTCGTCGCGCTATCAGGATTTTTCGAAATCCGGTTTCGTGACGCCGCCCGAACTCGATGCCGCGCAAGCAGTGGCGTATCGTGAGGCTGCCGCGAAGCTGCTGGCCGGATACGAACACGTCCACGGCAAAGTCTTCGAGGCGCTGGCCGAGCGGCTGCCGCGGCCGGAGGCGATGAAGCCGGAAGTCTATCAGCGCAACTTGCGCGCGCGCGCATTCGACGTGGCGCGCTATCTGCTGTGGCTGGGCATTCCGACCGGCGTGGGACAAGTGACCAGCATCCGGACGCTGGAGCGGCAGGTGCGGCGTATGAAGGCGTCCGAGTATCAGGAAGTGCGGGAGCTGGCGGGCGAGATCGCGGAAGCTTGCGCTGCTGAGCCAGCCTGCCGGTGGGAGGCGAGCGCGCCAGCGGAAGCGGTGGCGCCTACGCTCGCGCGTCACGTGGAGGTGGATGAGCATCTGGAGCGCAGCCGCGCCGATCTGTCCGCGTGGGCGGCGCAAAACTTGTCCGTGTATGAGCCGCGCTATACGGAGGCGGTGGACCTTCTCAAGCCCGCCGACACCGTGGCGGACGTGGTGGCGACACTGCTCTATACGGTGACCGAGCGGCCGTATCGCGATCTGTACGAGCAGGCGCGAGAATGGAGCGCGGCGCAAAGGAACGAGGTTCTGGAAGTGGCGCTGGGAAGCCGCGGCAAACGCGACGATCTGCTGCGCAATTTCCGCACCGCGCCCTATGCCTACGACATTGCGATGGACATCGGCGCCTATCGCGATCTGCATCGGCACCGGCGCTGCCAGCAATTCCGCCAGGCGTACTCGGCCAAGCTGGGTTTCGAAATCCCGGAGGCCATCGAAACAGCGGGCCTGCGCGATTTCTACGCAGCGCTGCTGTCGGATGTCACCGCGTGCGTGAACCGCTTGCCGCAACCGGCCGCGCAATATCTGCTGCCCTTTGCGGCCCGCTCGCGATTCCTTTTCAAAATGGATTTCGCCGAAGCCGAATACATCGCGCGCGTGCGCAGCGGCGTCAAAGGTCACTTCAGCTACCGGCGGATCGCCTGGCAGATGAAGGAAAAGATGACCGCGCTCGAACCTGACCTGGGGCGCTGGATGGAAGCTACTCCCCCTTGGGTGGAAGATCCGCTGCAGCGTTAACCGTTAGATAGACGGTGGATCGACCTCGTGGTAAAACTTTCAACGCCCGCGCGTTTCAAAAATAATCACAAACATTTGAAAGCATAAGCCTTCCCGTTTGGCCCCGTAGCTGCGCTTTAGCGAAACCGGATTGCGGCCATGTCAGGCTCGTGAAACGGTTACACGCCGCGGGCTCGGGCGAGATGGTTCGCGAACCGCAGATCTCAAGCGGGAAGGAGTTCATATGAACCGTTTAGTTGTTTTGGCGGCCTGCGTCGGCCTCACGGCCATCGCATTCGCGCCGGCCGCACGCGCTGACGAATGGAACAAGCGCACCGTCATGACCATCAACGAACCAATTCAGGTGCCCAACCGCGTGCTGCCGCCTGGCAAGTACGTGGTGAAGCTGCTCGATTCTCCGTCTGACCGGCACATCGTGCAGATCTTCAATGCGGATGAAACGCATCTGATCACCACTATTCTGGCGATGCCGAACTACCGGCTGGAGCCGTCGGGCAAGACCGTATTCACGTTCTGGGAAACGCCTCCCGGACAACCGCCGGCCTTGCGAGCGTGGTTCTACCCCGGTGATAACTATGGGCAGGAGTTCGCGTATCCCAAGTCGGTAGCGACGCAGATAGCGGCCGTGGCGAAAGCCCCGGTGCCGACCACGGAAGCAACGCAACCGCAGGAGCTGCCGACGGCTCCAGTAACCACGACGCCACCGCCGCCGCCGGCGCCGGAAGTTGCGCAGAATACTCCGCCGCCTCCACCTCCCGAGCAGCCGGCTCCTGCTCCAGCGCCACCTCAAGAACTGCCCAAGACTGGCAGCCCGTATCCTCTGATCGGACTGGCAGGCATGGGAGCGCTGGGAATTTTCGCTTTATTGCGCGGGATCCGTTTAAGCCGGGCTCGTTAAAATAAAGATTGGATGTCTTATGTCCTTAAGCCACGATGTGGTTCGCATTACGGGTGTGATGTTGCTGCTGGGCGCGGCTCTGGCCGCCACTAGCAAGCCGCAGACCAGCGGGGATGAACCCTCGCCAGGCTTCACGCTCCGAACCACATCGAGGCTTGTTCTTTTGGACGTCAGCGCCAAGGATTCCAAGGGCGGGTTTGTTTCGGGACTGACGCAGGATCAATTCAAGGTATACGAAGACGGAAAGCCGCAAGTAATCTCGCAGTTTTCCAGCGCCGACGTACCGGTCACGGCGGGCATCGTGGTAGATGAAAGCGGGAGCATGCGGCGGAAGCGTCCGGAAGTGCTCACGGCCGCGCTCGAGTTCATTCACGCCAGTAATCCGCAGGATGAGATGTTCGTGGTGAATTTCAACGAGCGCGCGCGGCGTGGATTGCCGGACCTGATGCCGTTCTCCGACAACATCAATCAATTGCGCGCGGCTCTGTGGCAGGGCGATCCGGAGGGGCGCACGGCGCTTTATGACGCCATCGAGCTGGCTATGCGCCAGCTTCAACTGGGCCGGCGCGCCAAGCAGGCGCTGGTGGTGATCAGCGACGGGGGCGATAACGTCAGCAAACACACTTTAGCGGAAGTTACGCACGATCTCCTTAACTCACTGGTGACAGTGTATACGGTCGGCATTTTCGATCAGGACGATCCGGAGAGAAATCCCGGAGTGCTCGAAAAGCTGGCGCATATCAGCGGGGGCGCGGTCTATTTTCCTAAGCAATTGGACCAGGTGATTCCGATCTGCAAACAGATCGCGCAGGACATTCGCACGCGCTACACCATCGGATACATTCCGCTGGCGGAAGGCAAGGCGGTGCGGCGCATCAAGGTAGTGGCGGCCGCGCCGGGGCATGAGAATCTGATGGTGCGCACGCGAACGAGTTATCAATTTTCGCCCGAGAGCGAAGCGGCGGCGGCCAAATGAGGGCAGGTCTGGTGCAGCACGACGACACGGCGCGACCTGCCCTTGGTGCCGCCCGAGGCGAGCGTCAAGGAGCGCCGCGGGCTCTCGCGAGGTTTGAACAATCGGGCTCACACAAGTTGCCGCCGTCCGGCGATTTTCGGTCTTACAGAACCGGGCGGCCGCGGCGCCGGATTCTGGCCGGGCTGGAGTGGGTTTTTCTCTTGTTTGGTTTGCTGGCGGTGGACTGCTACATCTGGGTCACCACCGCGGCTACTCTCGACCAGGCGTATAGCGATTGGGCCTTCGACCAGACCCTGCGCGGTTTGAAGCCGTCCATGCGGGGCTTTGTGGACGATGAGCTGGGCTGGTTGTTTCGTGAAAATCGGTCCAGCGTTTCCATGCCGCGGGAGAACGCCGAAAAGGCGCAACCGATTCCTCCAGCGGTGCAGACTCCGCGGCCGGGCGCGCTGCTTGGCCGGTTGCGAATCCCGCGGCTTAAGCTGGCGGTGATGGTGCGCGAAGGCGCCGGCGAATCCACGTTGCGGCGCGCCGTGGGTCATATACCGGGAACGGGATTACCGGGCGAGGTGGGAAACGTAGGCCTGGCCGGGCATCGCGACACGTTTTTCCGGCCGCTCGAGAACATCCGCAAGAACGACGCGATCGATGTGGACACCGGGCACGGCACCCTGCGCTATCTGGTGACGGAGACCGAGATTGTTTCGCCGCGCGACGTGGGAGTACTGAAGGCGTCGGCGGGCAAAACGCTGACGCTGGTGACTTGCTATCCGTTTTACTACGTGGGCTCGGCGCCCAAGCGCTTTATCGTACGGGCGGTCGAAGTTCACTCCGATGCGGGGACGGGGGAGGTGGCTTCCAAACGCGCTGTCTATAAGCGCCTGGCGTCTAACCACCGGCCCCGACAGCGACCAGGCTCTTGAGCTTGGCCGACAGGGTGGTTCGCTTCAGGCCCAGCATTTCAGCGGCAAGTTTCTTGTTACCCCTGGTTTTCTTAAGAGCCTGCTCGAGAATTTCGCGTTCGATGCCGCCTACGGTCCGCTCAAAATCCAGGCCCTGATCCGGCACGGCGATGAACGGGCCGGACGGGAGCTGAGCCGGACGCTGGCGCGGGGGAAGCGTGAAATCGCCAGGGTGGAGAATGGGCCGCTCGCCGCTCAGCACGATGGCTTTCTCGACTGCGTTTTCCAACTGCCGCACATTGCCGGGCCAATCGTGGCCGGCCAGCCGCTCCAGGGTCTCGTGTGAGATTTGTTTGGGCGCGATATTCTCCTGGCGGCACACCCTTTCGATGAAATGCAGCGCCAGCGCCGCGACATCCGAGCAGCGCTCGCGCAAAGCCGGCACCGCGATCGGCACGACGTTCAGGCGGTAGTATAGGTCCTCGCGAAACTTGCCCTGGCGGATCAGAGCGGCGAGATCGGTATTGGTGGCGGCGATGACGCGAACGTCCACGCGAATCGTCTCCGAACTGCCCAGCCGCTGGAACTCACGCTCTTGCAGCACACGCAGCAGCTTGGCTTGTAAACCCAATGGCATGTCACCGATCTCATCCAGAAAGATTGTGCTGCGATGCGCCTGTTCGAAGCGGCCCGTGCGCGGGCTGGTGGCTCCCGTGAAGGCCCCCTTGACGTGCCCGAACAGCTCGGCCTCGAGCAGCGTCTCGGGCAGCGCGTTGCAATTTACGGACACCATGTTCAGGTGAGCACGGTTGCTGGCGGCGTGGATGGACCGCGCCACGACTTCTTTTCCAGTGCCGGTTTCACCCGTGATCAGGACCGTGGAGCGGTGCGGCGCGACCAAGCGGATGCACTCGGCGATCTGTTCCATCTGACGGCTCCCGCCGATGAGCGCATGCCTCCAGGGCTCGTCCTCCCGCGGGGAGTGCGCGGCAGCCAGCTGCGCCCACTTGGAATTGGCCGCCACATACAGCAGACTGGTGGCATCGCCGGAATGAAACACATGGAAGGCGCCCAGCCGCAGCAGCCGCACCGTTTCGGCGGATGAAATGACCGGCGCGTGAATCACCACTGGTGTGTCCGGCTGGGCCTGTTGCAGTTCTTCCAGCAGGCTATCGGAGCTGGGCCAATCCGCCACCGGCCAGCTCACCAGCACCACGTCGAATTCCTGGGCGTGCAGGTATCCGAGTCCATGGCCAGGCGTTCTTGCCTCGGTGATCGAGAGCCGTTCACTGGCGGCGATCTCGCTGGCCTGATCCGCGATCCAGAGCACCTTCGGCGTCACGGTGGTTGCACCTCCTTGCTGCTCATCCATCGGCAAGAGGGAAGAAATGGTGAAGGACAATATTTGCTTAGTGCCCAGCGCAGAGCAGGAATATTCCGCCACGGGATAGCGCAGGCTTACCATAGTTTCAGATGGAACAAATGGCGCTGGCTTGGGGCGCGCTCCACAAGACCTTCACGGTGGGGGAGCTGACTGCGTCCATTCGCGATCTGCTGGGCGCCGAGTTCGGCGATATTTGGGTGTCAGGTGAGATTTCGGGCGCCCGCACCGTTTCGAGCGGCCACTGCTACTTCACGCTGAAGGATCGGGATGCGCAGTTGCGCTGCGTCGCGTTTCGAGCTTCGCTGCGGTACCTGAAATTCAAGCCACAGGATGGCGTGGCAGTGCTGGCGCGCGGCCGGCTGGACGTCTACGACGCGCGCGGCGAGTATCAGCTTTTAGTCGAGGCGCTGGAACCGCAAGGACACGGGGCGCTGCAGTTTGCGTTCGAGCAACTCAAGAAAAAGCTGGCCGGCGAGGGGCTGTTCGATGCCGCGCGCAAGCGTCCGCTACCGCGCGTGCCGCGCCGGATCGGGATTGTGACTTCGCCCACCGGCGCCGTAATCCGCGACATCATCGAGATTCTTTCACGCCGCTTTCCGGGGCTGCATATGCGGCTGTACCCGGCGGCCGTGCAGGGCGATGGATCGGCCGAGGCGGTGGTGCGTGCGCTCGAGTACTTCAGCCAGTCGAGTTGGCCGGAGGTTGTAATCCTGGCGCGCGGCGGGGGCTCGCTCGAGGATCTGTGGACGTTCAACGAAGAATCCGTGGCGCGCGCCATTGCGGCCTGCCGGGCGCCGGTGATTTCCGCGATCGGGCACGAGACCGACTACACCATCGCGGATTTCGTAGCGGATCTGCGCGCTCCCACACCGTCGGCCGCGGCCGAGCTGGTGATTGGCACCCGGGAGCAGCTGCTCGATCAGACCGGGGCGCTGGAGCATAAGCTGGTGCAGGTGCTGCGCTACCGTCTGGCGATGGAGGCGAGGCGTTTGCACCAGCAGGGCGTGGAGCGGGCCGCGGCGCTGCTGCACCGCAATGTCGGCCGGCTGCAACAGCGCATCGACGATTTGACCTACCGTTTGCGCGACCGCATGAGCGCTCTTGCGTCGGCGCAGCGCCGGCAGCTGGAGGAATGGACGGCGCGCTTGCGGAGTCTGGACCTGCGCTTGCGATTTGCGGCTGCACGGCGCCGCGCCGAAGCAGCGGAAACGGCGTTAGTGCAATTGAGCCGCTTACGGCTTACCCGCGCGCGCGGGCGGTTGGATCAGAGCACTGCCCATCTGACGCAATTAAGCCCGCTCAAAATCCTGGAACGGGGCTACGCCATTGTGACCAACCAATCGGGCCGCGTGGTGAGGGAGCCCGGCCAGGCGCCGGAAGGTTCGGCGATTGGGGTGCGCCTGGCGCGCGGCCGCATCGCCGCCCGAGTGGTGGAATCCGAGGCCAAGCCCGCGGCCGGCGGCTAAGCCAGGTAGTTGAACAGGCTGGTACGCGGCACCTGCGCGCGTCCTTCCAGCGCCGCCTGTAACTGCGTCTGCGCTTGCGTCAGGTCCGTGATGGAGGCGGTTTCATCGGCATCTTGGATGCCGCTCAATTGGCTCTGGAGCTGAGTCTGATAATTTTGGCAGAAGTTCAGGCTGCTGGCTACGCGGTCCTGCACGGTGCCATACCAGGCCAGTTGTTGATTGAGATATTGGTCCGAGCTTTGCACGTTGCTCAAGGCCGAACCGATGGCGGAGGTGTTGTTGCTCAGCAAGGCTTGCTGCAGGCTGCTGATTGAGGTGAACACGTTCTGCTGCGCGTTGGGGCTGTCGAAGATCTGCTGGGCCGTCAGCGCGACTTGAAATGTCGAGCCGTCGGGGGCCTGGATGAGACGCGTGGACGTGGAGCCCTGGTAAGAGCTCACCGGATACGTTTGGGTTGAATCAAAGGAGTAAGGGGCGGTTTGGTCGGTGTCGCCGGAGAAAATGTAGCGGCCTTCCACGGTGGTATTGGCCGTTGAGACCAGTTGCTGGAGTACCGAGCCCAACTGGCTGGCTAGGTTCTGCCGAGTGTTGGCGTCGGAGGTATCGGAGGCGCCTTGGGCGCCCAACGTTTCGGCATTCTCCACCAGGGACACCGCGCTCTCTAGAACGCTTTCGCCCGTGTTCACTTCGGTTTGCACTTGACCTAGATTGGAGTTGATCTGCTGGACTTGGTTCAGATTGGAGCGCGTCTGCCACAAATTGGCGATCTGGGAAGGATCATCGGAGACGTTGTTGATCTTGAGCCCGGTGGTTAATTGCTGCTCGGCGGTCTGCATTCTTTGCTGGATTTGATTGAGGCCCGTGAGGAACGATTGGGACGACGGATCTAGTGAGCTGATCATGTGGTTACAACTCCTACCATGTTCATAAGCGTGTCTGTGATGCTGTTCAAAACGCCCAACATCTTGGAAACCGCCTGGTAGGAGCGCTGATATTCCATCATATTCTGGGCTTCGGCATCGAGCGACACACCGGAGATTTGTTGACGCAGGCTCTGGGCCTGATTGAGCAAGGCTGACTTGGTGGCAGCCGAGGACTGGGCGGCCGAGAGATCCTGACCTACCTGCCCGCCCAGATTGCCGTAGAATTGCGCGAAAGTGTATCCATTGGTGGTTTTCGCGTTTGCCAGGTTCGCTAAAGCCAGGGCATTGCCGTTTCCTCCGGGGGCGCCTGGAAGCGCCGCGGCGATTTGGTCCGGCGTGAGCGGATTGACGGCCAGCGTCAGGGCCGCGCCGTTGCTGGCATTATAGGTGAACAGATTGGTGGAGGGCGCCGCACCGTTCTGGTCGATACCCTGATCGAGCGCATTGTTCACTTGATCGGCCAGGCTCTGGGCGAGCGTGTTGAGGCCGTTCACGTAGGAGGGCAGGACATTATTCTTATCGTCGAGCAGGGCGCTGAGCTGCCCGCCGGTAAGCTGTGAGCTGATGTCGGCGCCGCTGCTGTTCAAGACCGCAGTTTGGGGCGTCGAGAAATCGCCCGAGATATCGAAGGTCTGGTCGCCTACCACCAGGGGCGTTTGGCCGCCAATATACACGGTTACGCTGCCATCAGGCTGCTGCAAAGCCGTGAAATTCACCAGCTGCGACAGTTGCTCCAGGGACGAATTCAACTGGGCATCCACACCGGCATCGATGCCGCCGTTGGGATCGACGCGGTTCTGGGCATTGATTCCGGCAATGGTACTGGCCAGCTGATTGATACTTGTGATCACATCGCTGGTCTGCTGGTCCATGTTGGCGCCTTCACTGAGCAGGCCGTTGGAGGCGTCGTTGAAGTCCTGCGCCACGGTGCTGGCAGCGTTAATCACGGTCTGGCGCGAAACCGTGTCATTGGGATTCACGCTGAGCGCCGAAAAGCTGTTGAACAGGTTGCTCATGTCCGGCGCCAGGCCGGATGTCGACGACAAGTCGAAATAGGACTGGAGCGGCGACAGATCGGACACTTTCTGCTGGTAATAGTTGGAAGCGGTCTGCTGATCCCGCACGGACTGCTCGGCAAACGCGTTGCGCGAACTCTGCACCGTCCCGGCCTTCACGCCGCCCGGCAGCCCCACCGAGAGGTCGAAGGGCATGGCTTCGAACGACATGGCCTGCTTGGCGAATCCCGGCGTGTTGGCGTTCACGACGTTATTCTCGGTGACCGTGAGCGCCTGCTGATACACGTCCATGGCCTGGGCGCTATTGAGCAGCGAGGTGAGCAGATTACCCATGCATCACCACCTGAGCGGAATGGATGGGGATCACCGGCGCGGCTGCGCCCCGCGGAGTGTAGTTGGCGGTTTCCTCTTCTGCCAAACCCAGCAAGCGAGCCCAGCCTTGGTAGAATTTCCCGGCCGCCACCAGTAGCGCTTGAGCCTGGGCGAGCTCACGCCGGAGCGCCGCCATCTCCGCGGCCAGCATCTGGGAATGTAGCCTGGCCGTAGCGGTGGACCGCAGGCCCTGCTCGAGGTCCTGCAGGCATTCAATGGCGGTGATCAGCTCTCGCTCGCCGGCCTTCCAGGATTCAACGCTGGGACATTGCAATCTTTCGCAGACCGTTCCCAGGCTGCGACGCGCCTCGCGTACTTTCTCGATTTCCTTCGTCACCCGCAGTTCTCTCTCCGGTTAGAATGCGCTCTAAGCGGCCAGACTGTGCTGGATAATACTGGCGCTCACCGCGGCCGTATCCGGCCGATAACGCCCGCTTGATACCGCTTCCGACAGTTGCGACAATTTCGCACTGTGTTCGAAAGAAATACCTTGGGATAGCTGCGCCCCCAAGCCAGATAGCCCGATTTGATCGCCACTGGCCGCCGGCGCGGTGATACTGGACCCCCGCCCCCCGGCGCTTTTGACAGGCTGGACATCTTGGGCGGCTCTATTGATCCGATCGCTGATTTTCATCTTGCTTCACCGATGAACCGCTGCTCATCGCCTTCCTAGTTCTTTTATCGGCGGCGGATGCCGGGATTGGAGAGAATAAGGCGCGACGAGATAAGGGAATACTCCTCGCAGTGGTATGGCGGCGCGGCTGGGAACGGCTGCATCTGACGCTGGACAGGCTAAGATGTTTGCCATGCGCGACAACTCATTGAGACTATGCGCGGCGTCCCAGCGTCTCACGCCTATGCCCCGAAACTTCGCTCATTTCATCTGGCTTCTGGCTGCTTTCTTGCTCCTGCTCAAAGCTCCCGGCATCCTGGCACAACAAGGGGCCGCGCCCGGCCCGGACACCATCCTCTTCCCCAACGGCGACAAGCTCACCGGCCACTTCGTCAGCGCCACCAGCAGCTCGGTGAAATTCAAAAGCGATGCGCTGGGGGACCTCACTATCGACTGGAGCAAGGTCAAGGAACTGCATACCGCTCAGAAGGTTGCGGTGATTCGCAAGGGCCTGAAGCTGGCTAAACACGCCAATCCTGCTGCGATTCCGCAAGGAACGCTGACGGTGGAGAACCAGAACGCACAGTTGGCCGCGCCGCCCCAGCCCGCGCAGTCCGTTCCGCTGAGCGACACCAGCGCTATCGTCGATCAGCCGAGTTTCGAAAGGGCCATCACGCATGCGCCGGGGTTCCTGCAAGACTGGGCCGGCGCCATCACGGCGGGCGCATCGCTGGTCAACGCCACGCAGGATAACCGCACCTTCAACGGCGCCGTCAGCCTGGTGCGCGCCGAGCCGGCCGAAACCTGGCTTTCGCCGAGCAACCGCACCAGCGTCGACTTCTCGGCGTCCTACGGCGATATCTCGCAGCCCAAAACCCCGAGCATCAAGACCTCGATTTTCGACGGCGACATCGAACGCGACCAATATTTCTCGGACGGCGTTTTCGGGTTCGGCCGCGCGGGCTTCGATCACAACTATTCTCAGGGCCTCACGCTGCAGCAGAGCTATAGCGGCGGCATCGGCTGGACCGCGATTAACCAAGCCAATGAAACCCTGGACGTGAAGGGCGGCGTAAGCTACGTGCGGCAGCAATTCCAGACCGGCCCGAACCAGGATCTAATCGGCTCCATCATCGCCGAGCATTTCAAACGCAATTTCCGGCTGTTCGTCCTGGACCAGCATCTTTCCCTGATGCCCGCCTGGAACAACGTGAGCGACTACTCGGCGCTGTTTAGCACGATGCTTACGATGCCGGTCTCTAAACGCATCAGCGCTTCCACGGGCATCATCGATACGTTTTTAAACGATCCGCCGCTGGGGTTCCAAAAGAACTCGTTTCAATTCACTTTCGGCCTGACGTACGTGCTGCGCTGAGCGAGCGTCATACAGGGTTCACGTATCAGCGTTTTACACTGATCTATGTGAAGTCTAGGCAAAACGTCACGCTGACCCTACCCGGGCCACTCCTGCGCCGGTTCCGGAATTATGCTGCCGCCCATAACAAGACCATGGCCCAACTTGTGACGGATGCGATTCGTAGGCTTCTCGAACAGGAGGAACGGGACTCGAAAACTAAGCGCCGTTTTCTGGATCGAATCTGCAATGCCCCCGGTCGCGGGACGCACGGCAAGATCAGGTGGACCAGGGACGAGTTGCATAAGCACTGAGTCGCCAACGCTACGGCGCCGTGACGGCTCGAAACCCGTTCCGCTGAGGACGCCGCCACCAATGCTAACCTCGATGAAGCCATGCCCGATTCCAATCGCGTTCTCCATCCCGACCTGCACGGCCGCGTGGCCGTGGTCACCGGCGCCAGCCGCGGCATCGGTAAAGCGCTAGCCATACGGCTGGCGCAGGAAGGTGCGGACGTTGCGGTCGCGGCCAAGAGCGAGCAGTCCACCGAAAAGCTCCCCGGCAGCATCCACGAAACCGCGGACGCCATTCGCGCGCTCGGCCGGCGGGCCGTTGCGGTCCCCACTGACGTCCGCGACGAGAACGCCATCCGCAACATGATCGAGCGCACGGTCTCCGAGCTTGGCCGCATCGACATCCTGGTCAACAACGCCGGCGCCATCTGGACCCGCCCGATTCTCGAAACCCCGCCCAAGCGCTTCGACCTCATGGTCTCGATCAACGTGCGCGCCGCCTACATCGCCTGTTACTACGCGCTCCCGCACATGGTCAAGCAAAAGTGGGGTCACGTGCTCAACATGTGCCCGCGCCTGACGGTCGATCCGTCGCCCGGCAAAGTCGGCTACATGATCTCGAAGCTCGGCATGGCGCGGCTCGCCATCGGCCTGGCCGCCGAGCACAGGCAGGACAACGTGGCCGCCAACACGCTCTGGCCGCGCACCATCATCGAGAGCCAGGCCTCCATCAATCTCGGCATGGCCGACCGCTCGCAATGGCGCACCCCTGAGATTCTGTGCGATGCCTCGCTGGCCATCTTCGCGCAGGAGCCGCGCAGCTCCACCGGGCGCGAATGGATCGACGAGGACTGCCTCACCGAACTCGCCGGCATCACCAACTTCGATCACTACTGGTGCGAAGGCAAGCCGCCCGCGCATCCGATTCACATCGACAAGTGGTGAGCCATGCCTGGCCTCAGACTGCTCGCCGTCCTTCAGACCGACTGCCCCACCTGCCGGCTGATCACGCCCTATCTGAACAAGCTCGCCGGCAACGCGGGGCCGGTCACGGCGATTTCGCAAGACGCTGAAGACGCGACGCGCGAGTTCGTGCGCCAGATGGAGGTGCGATTTCCGGTGGAGCGCGATCCGGGTTTCGAGATTTCCAAGCGCTTGGGCGTCGTCACGGTGCCGACGCTTTATGTATTGGACGAACACGGCCGCGTCGTGCGTCAGGAGCCAGGCTTTGATAAGAACGCCCTTAACGAAATCGCGGGGCTGCTGGGACACGAGCCGGTCGCGACCCCTTACGACGGCGCGCCCGCGAGCAAGCCCGGCTGCACCTCGCGCCATCTGGAAGCGCAGACCGAAGACGCCTCCGCCGCGGCGCTCAACCTGCATGTGGCGCGCGGCGCTCCGGCGTCAACCGTCGATCTGTCCGGCGATGAAGATCCCTACGAGTATTGTTTTCGAGTGTTCAAAGACGGGCTGCCGGTGGTTCCACCCACGCGCGAGCGCGTCGAGCGAATGCTGCGCGCCGCTGCCGGACACGACGCCAGTGAGATTATCGCGCGCATTCCGCCCTGCTATGGCGAAGCCACGGTGGAAAAGATCGCGGCCAACGCGGTGATGGCCGGCTGCGTTCCGGAAATGATGCGCGTCCTGATTCCACTGGTGCGGGCGGTCGCCGACGAACGCTTCAATGCGCACGGCGTGCAGGCCACCACGCACTTCGCCGCGCCGCTCATCATCGTGAACGGTCCGGTGCGGAGCGAGCTGAACTTTCACTCGCGCCAGAACGTCTTCAGCAACGTGGCGCGCGCCAACAGCACGCTCGGCCGCGCGTTGCAGTTAATCCTTCTGAACTTGGGCGGCGCGCGTCCGGACGGCATCGATATGTCCGCGCTCGGCAACCCCGGCAAGTTTTCTTATTGCATCGCCGAGAACGAAGAAGAAAACCCCTGGGAGCCGCTGCATGTGGAGCATGGCCTTGCGCGCGAGCAGAGCGCGGTCACACTGTTCGCCGCTGAAGCGCCGCACGGCGTGAGCGAGCACAATGCCCGCACCGCACGCGGCGTCTTGAGAGCCATCAGCTACGCGCTCGCCACCGTCTGGAGCTATCGCAACTGCCTGGGCTTTGAAGCGCTGGTCGTGCTCGGCCCGGAGCACGTCCACACCATCGCGCGCGACGGCTTCACGAAACAGAACGTCCGCGATTTTCTGTTTGAGAACACCGGCATCCCGCTGCGCTGCTACGAGGGCGAACCGGGTGAAGGGGTCGCGCAGCGCGGCATGTACAAAGAAATCACGATCGATGGCGAGCCCTGTTATCAGAAATTCCGCGCGCCGGAATCGATCAAAATCGTGGTAGCCGGAGGAACGGCCGGCAAGTTTTCAGCCGTGCTGGGAAGCTGGTCCGCAGGCCCGCGCGGCAGCCAGATGGTGACATACCCGATTTAGGAGGCCCAATGCCAATCACGTTAGTGAATCCGATGAACGAAATCGCCACGCATGCCGCGCCGGCCGCGCCACGGCTTGCCCATCTCCAGGGCAAGACCATCGCGCTACTGGACATCAGCAAGCCCGGCGGCAGCGTCTTCCTGGATCGCATGGAGCGGCTATTGAAAGATCGCTATGGCGTCGCCAGCGTGATTCGCGAAATGAAGCCGACCTTCGCCAAACCTGCGCCCGCGGGCGTCCTGGAAAAAATTCGCGGCGCAGACGCGGTGATCGAAGCGCTGGCCGATTGAGGGTCCTGCACAACGTGCAGTTTGCACGATACGTTGAGACTGGAAAATATGGGCCTGCCATCGGTACCGGTGGCGACGCACGAATTCATGACCGCCGCGCGCGCCCAAGCCGCCGCGCTGGGCCGCCCGGAGTTCGACGCCGTCTACGTCCCACATCCGATCCAGGATCGGACCAAGGCAGAAATCGAAGCCAAGGCCGACGCGGCGCTGGAAGAAGTGGTGGCGCGGCTGACCACATGAAGCGCGACATGATCGGTTGACGCCTGTGCTGAGACCGGCTACGGGGCGAAGCTAAGCGAGGACACGCGTGTGCTTTTGAACAGCATTGGAATCGGATGCCATAGCGCTTCGGAGTTTCGTCGTGGAGAGACTATGCCGGCAGCACGCGTACATGGCGCAACAGGGAATATTCGATCAGTCGGCTATCTTTCGTCATTAAAGTTGCTCCCAGGACTCTTGCGGTAGCTACGATTATCCGGTCGGCTGGGTCGTCATGCAGGTCTCCGGGGAGATGGACGCTTTCGATCGCAATCTCCGGCGTCAGAGGCGCGAGAGAAATACCCGGCTTCGCCAACGCCTCTTCGACCCAAGGCCCAATGTTTCTGGGAAGCGCGACTCGACGTCTTTTTTCGAGCATGCCCAACTCCCATATTGAGATCACCGAGATCCGCAAACGTCCGGTGGTCTCGGCCGAGCGCATCGCCGAAACTGCGGCCCGCGACAGTTTGGCTGTGAGACCCAGTTGCGCCCATAGCCAGCAATGGGTGTCGAGAAGCAGTGGGCCGTCATTCATCGGCTTCCCATCGGACGTCGATGGGCGACACGATGTCGCCGACGATCTCCATGGTTCCTTTCATGCTGCCGATGAAACTGGGCCGCTGGCCGCTGATGGGGACGAGTTTGGCGACCGGCTTGCCGCGCTTCATTATGACGACTTCCTTGCGCTGCCTTTGGACTTCATCGAGCAGGCCCAGGCACTTGGCTTTAAATTCTCCGGCAGCGATTTTATCAATCATGACTATGGTCATCATGACATGGTCACACGTTGGTGAAGCGGTGAAGCCCAAGAGTGTTGAACGATTTTATCCTACTGAGGCGCGACGACAAGGCCTCCGGGATCCGCCGAATGGTTGAGGCACGACACTTTAAAACTCAAGTCTTGTTGGGCTTGTCAGCAGGCGCCTGGTCCGCGCTGGCCTGCGCCTGGCGGATTTCTTCCACGTCCGCAAGGTCGCGCGTCCGCCCAGCCGCCAGCTTCGACGCGATTAAGTCCTCTTTGGAAATGAAATAGGCGGTCAAACCTGTTTGAGTATCGATCACATTTGAGATGCGCCGTTCCCAGGCCCGGTCGAAGTCAACCCCGTCGACATGCGGAAGAATATCGATGGCGATCGGTTCCCGTCCAAAACGGATGAATTTCGCCGGGTCCGAAAGGTCGCCAACATCAATGCTTCCGACTAGTGCTCAAACGCGGTCAAGGCTGCGTAAATTGTGCGCGCGTTTTCCGGGCTGGCCTCACGAACAGATCCAGGTCCTTGGTTGTTCGCGGCTGGGAGTGGAATGAAACGGCGTAGCCGCCGACAACGAGGTACTTAACGCCGTGGGCGTTGAAGGCAGACAAGAGGTCTTTGAAGTCTTGGAACATCGGGAGTTGTGCCCTTGAGCGCGTAAGCGGCGAGAGTCAGTTCACTGACCGCGTCCATCCGCTCATGCGCCGGCCGGCTCTGCCAGTAGCGGTATTCGTCCGCCTTCATTTCTTTATGGCTGGTGTAAATGCGGATGGTTTTATCCACGCGTCCGGTTGTACCATGCGGAGCCGGATTCTGGCAACCGCCCTCAATGATTGTGATTGTCGCCGACGTGCCCGAAAGTCCCGGCCACACGGTATAATCCAATCGAATGGACATCTACGAGGAAGTCGTCCGCTTGCGCCGGCTGGGACAGAAGTGCGCGCTGGCCACTATCGTTCAGGTCAACGGGTCCATTCCGAGCTACGAGTCGGCCAAATTGCTGGTGCGCGAGGACGGCTCCATGATCGGGACCATCGGCGGCGGCTGCGTCGAGGCCGAGGTCTGGAACGCGGCGCGCGAGGTGATGCAGGAGGAACGCGCGCGCCACATGAACTTCAGCCTGGGGCAGGACGCCGCCTATGATAACGGGCTGATTTGCGGAGGCCAATTGAGCGTATTCGTCGAGCCGGTGGTGCCTCAGCCGCGCACTTTTATCTTCGGCGCCGGGCACATCTCCAAAAGCATTTCCAAAGTCGCGACCCTGGCCGGCTTCGCCACGGTCATCGTCGACAATCGCGAATCCTACGCCAATCGCGACCGTTTTCCTGAAGCCGACGAAATCTTCGCCGAGGAATACGAGGAAGTCTTCCCTAAGCTCGCTATCCGCGACACCAGTTATCTGATCATCGTGACGCGCGGCCATCGCGACGACATGCGCGTGCTGCGCTGGGCGGTGGAAACTAACGCCAAGTACATCGCCATGATCGGCAGCAAGCGCAAGGTGATCGGCGTTATCAAGCAGCTCGAAAAAGAGGGCATCCAGCGCGCAGCCTTCGAGCGCATCTTCGCGCCCATGGGACTGGAGATCGGCGCGATCACGCCCGAGGAGATTGCCATCTCCGTGGTGGCGGAGATGATCGCGACACGGCGCACGCCGGATAGCGAATGGCGCAAGGCCGCCAAGTCGGTCTTCGCTACCGAGGCGTCGCGCGCCGTCCTCAAGTGAAGCCCAGCGGCTCGATCGCCGGCCTGATCCTCGCCGGTGGCGCTTCCCGCCGCATGGGCAGCCCGAAGGCGCTGCTGCGCTTCCAGAACGAAACGTTTCTTGACCGGATGATCCGGCTGTTCGCGCTGGTTTGCGATCCGGTAGTCGTAGTGCTTGGGCACAATGCATCACAGATTCGCGCCGGGCTGGAGAATCCGGGCGCCGCCGTCTTCACCGTAAATCCGGATCCGGAGCGCGGCATGCTCAGTTCGCTGCAGTGCGGGCTGGGGGCGGTGCCTGCGGACGCCGCCGCGGTTATGTTCGCGCCTGTCGACCATCCCCATCTCCAGACGTCCACATTGGAAGTCACTGGCGTCGAAGTTTCAAGCCGCGCGCGCTCCCGTGACCGTTCCCGTCTATGCCGGGAGAGCACGGGCATCCGGTATGTATTTCACGGGCGCTAGTGGACGAATTGCTGGCGCTTCCGCCCACGGCCATGGCCAGCGATGTGATCCACCGCTACGTCAGCGAAACATGTTATTTCGAAGTGGACGATCCGGCCGTCGTCACCGATATCGATGATCCGGCCGCCTACGCCGGGTTGATGGCGGCCCAAGAATCGCAGCGTCTGCCATGAAAGCCCTGCGCCGTTGGATTCTGATCGTCCTGCTGGCCGTACTCGCGGCCGGCGCGCTCGCGCCATTTCTCAGCGCCGACCGTTTGCGGCCTCGCATCCGTGCCGCCTTGGAAGCCGCGCTCCATCGTCCGGTGGAGATCGGCGCCGTGCATCTGAACCTTTTTACCGGTCCTGGCTTCACAGTGGAGCGAGTGGTCATTGGCGACGACCCGGCGGCGGGAGTGGAACCGTTCGCCTATGTCGAATCCATGCGGGCGCGGGTCCGGCTCAGCAGCCTGCTGGCGGGCAAGCTCGCATTTTCGAACCTCTACCTCGACGCGCCCAGCGTGAACCTGGTCCGCATGCCGTCCGGCGCCTGGAACGTTCAGCCCTGGCTCGACCGCCCGCCGGCTGCCAGGTCCACGCCGCGCGCGTTCTCCGACATTCAGATTAGCGGCGGCCGGCTGAATTTCAAGTTCGGCGACACCAAGTCGGTTTTCTATATCAGCCAGGCCGACGTGGATGTTTATCCCAACGAACGCGGGGAACTGGTCATCCGCTTTTCGGGCGTCCCGGCACGCACGGACCGCGGCAGCCAGACCTTCGGGCAGATTAGTGCCCGAGGACTACTGCATGCAGGCGCGGGCGGCGCGGCCCAGCTCACCATGGGCGTTCACCTGGAGCGCACCGCGATCTCGGAAATCGTGCAGCTCTTCAATGCGCGCGATGTCGGCGTGCACGGTTTCACCATCGCGGAGGCGCAGCTGGAAGGCCCGCTCGACCAGATCGCTGTTACCGGCAGTCTGAACATTAACGACATTCACCGCTGGGACCTCATGCCGCCCCACGGCGAGGGCTGGACCCTGCATTACCAGGGTGTTCTGGATTTGCACGCCCATAGGTTGGATCTAGAAACTCTCGCA
This sequence comes from Terriglobia bacterium, assembly GCA_963768095.1. Taxonomy (GTDB): domain Bacteria; phylum Acidobacteriota; class Terriglobia; order Bryobacterales; family Bryobacteraceae; genus Palsa-89. Next base: position 111,122 of record CAVYGT010000007.1, read on the forward strand.
AACGAGGGACAGCCGCAGCCGGTTTCGATCCAGCTTGGAATCGAGGACTATCTGGCGAATGCGCATTGGAGCGCCGGAATCAAGTTTCACGATCTTCCGGCCGCATCGCTGGTCGAAACCGCGCGTCACATGGGCGCGCCGCTGGCGGCCGGCGTGCAAGTGGATGGCAAGATTAATGGCCAGATCGGCTATTCCAATCGGGGCGGGCTCGCGGGTGAGCTGACGCTGGGATCGGCGTCGGTCAAATTTCCTCAATCCGCATCGGCGGCGTTCGATTCGGCGCGACTTGCGTTCACCAATAACAATGTGACTCTCGATCCCGTCAGCGTGCAATTGGACAACGATCAGTCGGCCGAGATTCAAGGCCAGTACGCTTTCGATAACAGCCACACCAGCTTCAAAATTACGACTCCTCAGTTGACCATCGCCGAAGTGGAAGGCGGCGCCGGCCGCCTGCTGGAAGCGCCGCCCATCCCATTGATCGAACAGTTGCGCCAGGGCACCTGGAAGGGTTGGATTGCGTTTGACCGCAAAGACGATGCCCCGGGCGTTTGGTCCGGTGAATACGACCTTCAAAATGGCCTGATGGAAATTCCGGGCCTTGCTTCTGGGGTGCGTTTTGCGACCGCATCGGTTGAGATGAAACAGAATCGGATTCAGATTAGCCGGATGCGCGCGCGCGTCGGCTCCGTGCGCTTGGAAGGCGACTACCGTTTCGATGCCGAGGCTGATCAGCCGAACCGCCTGCGGCTCCGGATTCCGGAATTGAAGCTGGCCGAGCTGGAGCGCTTGATGCTGCCTACGCTGCGCCGTGACGAAAGCTTTCTGGCGCGCACCTTCCGGCGTAGCTCTCCGCTGCCCAAGTGGCTGGAAGGCCGCTCGCTGGATGCTTCCATTCAGATCGGGAGCGTGTTGAACGGCGACACGCGCCTGGGCCAATTTCAAGCGCACCTGACATGGCTGGGCCCGAAGATCACTCTGTCGGACGCCGAGCTGGGCCTGGATCCAATGCGCGCGGCCGGAGATGTAACCGTGAGCCTGACCAGAGCGCTGCCCACTTACCGGCTTAGCGGCAGCATCGAAAACTTGGATTATCGCGGTGGGCAGCTGGATGTCGATGGAGAGCTGCAGACCAGTGGAATCGGCGAAAGTCTGCTGCTCAATGTGCATTCGGAGGGTACCTTTGAAGGCCGCCAGATCACGCTCGCCCCGGACGCGCAGGTGGACGCGATCTCCGGCGCGTACCGGATCGCGCCGTCTTCCGGAATCCCGCGGCTGGTGCTCTCGAACCTTCAGGTCGCCTTAGGGCCGGACAACCTGGTCGGCCAAGGCGCCAGCCAGGTGGATGGCCGGATTGTGCTGGAACTGATGAGCGGACGCAAGCCGGTGCACCTGACTGGAATGCTGCTGCCGGTTCATCCTGACCGCTAGTACTGGGCGCTTTTACGAACACCTTGGAATTGCAGTGTTTCGGGCTATCGTCCGATACAATAGGTATAGCGCGGGCACATGAACGATCAGATCAGCGCCCTTCTTGCCGAGACCCACAACAGCTTGCGGGAGCAGTTAAATGCGGCGCAGCGGCACTTCGATCGTCTGCAGCAACTGCTGGAGACGCGGGAATCCAGGGACATCGCCAGTCTGAATCGCGCGGCGCGGCGTTTGCGCTCCTCGGGCAGCCAGGGGGCCCAGGCGCTGGTCGAGGCCGCCGCGACATTTTGCGAGCGCGCGGCACTGTTTACGCTGGCGGGAGACGGGCTGCACCTGGAAGGATCGTCCCGCGGCGACGTCCTGGAAGATGTGCCGCTGGATGCGGCGCCCGCTTTCCGATCCGCCGTCGAAAGCAAGGACACGGTGATCGCCGTACGAACCCGCGGGGAAATGTCGGCGCCCATCGCGGCCTGCTTCGGCGAAGCGGCTGACAGTAAGTTTCATCTGTTTCCCGTCTTTACCGGCGGACGTGTAGCGGCGTTGCTCTATGCCGAGGGCCGGGGAAAGCTACAGCCCGACGCCCTGGAATTGTTGGCCACCATTGCCGGGGTCGTGCTTGAGAGCTGGGTACAGAAAGCAGCCGAGGGCTTGGTGAACATCGCGGCGCCGCTCGATTCCGGCGAGCGCGATCTGCATCTCAAAGCGCAACGATTTGCCAGAGTACAGGTGGCTGAAATACGCCTGTATCAAGACCAACACGTCAAGAATGGCCGAGCCGGGCGCGACTTGTACGCCTCACTGAAGACGGAAATCGATTCGGCGCGCGAGGGCTTCCGTCGCGCGTTTATGGACGACTACGACGACATGCCGGATTACCTCCACCAAGAGCTCGTACACACGCTGGCCCACGGCGACGTCGAACTACTAGGACCCGAATATCCAGGACCGCTGGCATGAAGAGAGCTTCATTAGGCCTGTTGCTTGTCGTTTGCGCGCTCGGCGCTTCCGCCCAGACGCTGGACGCTCTGGCCGCCAGCTACCGAAAAACGCCCAATCCCAGGACCCGAGCCGCGGTGCTGCACTACGCCGAGTTACATCGCAACGATAAGAACGGCGCGTTGGCTCTGTTGGCGCTCGGAGCCACCGAAGTGGATCAGCGTCAATTCGGCGATGCTCTCAAACACTTGCAGGCGGCCGAGAAACGTTTGCCACAACTCGCCGATTACGTCGGCTATCTCAGCGCTAGGTGCGATTCGGAAATGCGCGATTTCGCCGGCGTTGAGAAAACGCTCCAGCCGCTGTGGCGTTTTAGTCCGGCCTCTCCGCTGGTGGGCAAAGCGGTGGTGCTCCAAGCCAACGCGGACATTGAGGATGGACGGGCAGCGCAGGCGATCCCGCTAGTGGAGCAGCATCGCTCGGACTTGGCGGCTCCGCAAGCGGAATTGCTGCTGGCGCGCGCAAACGAAGCCAGCGGGAACTCCGCCACCGCCGAAGAACACTATCAGAAGATCTACGTCGATTATCCTTTGTCGACAGAGGCATCCGACGCCGCCCAGGCGCTGGTGCGTTACCCGGCGTTGCCGCCCGCGCCGCTTTTCGAGCGAGGCCTCAAGCTGCTGGAGGCCGGCGATTATACGCGCGCCTCCAAGGAACTGGCCGCCGTGGAGCCGCTGTTGAGCGGCGCGGACCTGGATCTGGCTAGAGTGCGCATCGGTGTCGCGCATTATCTGGCGCGGGACAACAAGCCGGCCTATGCGCAGCTTACTTCCTTCGAAGCGCAAGCCGGGGAAGTGGAGGCCGAGCGGCTCTATTATCTAGGGGAAACAGCTCGGCGGCTCGACCGCATCGATGAGATGAATGCGACGCTGGCCAAGCTGTCGGCGTCCTATCCGCAATCCCGCTGGCGGCGCGACGCGCTGATTTCGGCCGGCAACTACTATAGCGCCCAGAAACAACCGGACACCGCCGAACCGCTTTACCAGACCTGCTCGGACGCGTTCGCGAACGACCCGCGATCCGCCACCTGCAACTGGAAAATCGCCTGGGCCCAATATCTCAAAGATCAGGCTAGCGCCGAGAAATTGTTTCAAGAGCACTTGAAGCGCTATCCGGATTCGGACCACACCAGCACTGCGCTGTACTTTCTAGGAAGGATCGCGGAACTGAAGTCCGATTGGGGAGCGGCGCGCGCTTACTACGAAGAGATCAATGACCGGTTTCCGAATTACTACTACGCCATGCTGGCGCGAGACCGGCTGCAATCGTCGCCGATCGGCTCCGCCTCCCGGACGGCGGAAGCCACGCGGTTTCTCAGCACGCTCAAGTTGCCCGCGCGGCAGACTGAGGATTTCCAGTCCAGCGCGCTGACGCGCCAGCGCATCGATCGCGCCCATCTGCTAGCCGGCGCGGGCCTGGACGATCTGGCCGATGGCGAGTTACGCTTCGGCGCCAAGGCCGATGGCCAGCCGCAGATCATGGCATTGGAGTTGGCCGATCTGGCCACCCGTCGCCAGTCGCCCGATCAGGGTATTCGTTACATCAAGCGCTACGCGCCCGACTATCTCTCGCTGTCGCTAGACACCGCCCCGGACAAGTTCTGGCGTCTGGCGTTCCCGCTGCCCTACCGGAAGCAGCTGGAAGATTTTTGCCGGCCGCTTTCGCTGGATCCGTTCCTGGTGGCGGCGCTGATCCGGCAGGAATCGGAGTTCAATCCGAAAGCCGTGTCGCGCTCCAACGCGCGCGGTCTCACACAGGTAATGCCCGCCACGGGACGGCAGTTGAGCCGCAAGCTGGGGATTCGCGGCTACCGCACCAGCATGCTGTTCAGTCCGGACACGAACCTTAAGATCGGCACCTACTATCTCAAGGCTCTTTCCGATCAACTCGAAGGCAAATGGGAGCCAGCATTGGCCTCGTACAATGCAGGCAAATCTCGGGTCCTGACCTGGCTCGGCACCGGAAGCTTTCACGAGCCGGCCGAGTTTGTCGAGAGCATCCCTTTCAACGAGACACGCGTCTACGTCGAAAGCGTGCTGCGTAACGCGGAAGTGTATCGCCGGCTGTACGGCCCGAAATCCAACTGAAGCGAGCTTACACGCTGATCACCGGGCAAGGCGATTGCCGGATGATCCCGTAGACGTTGGTGCGGAGCCTTCCCAACGTTCGGACGGCATGCCCGCGCCCCATCACCACCAGGTCGGCATTGTGATGCGTGGCCGATTCGCGCACCACATGCGCAACCTCGCCCGCGCCCAGGCAGAGCTGCGCCGCGACTCCCGCCGTCTCCTGCATCTTCCCGATGATCTTGCGTGCGTCTTCTTCCAGGAATCTCTGCAAATCGGCGTCGAAATACCGCTCCGGCCCGGCTTCGGGCGCCGGCACCGCATGCACCAGCCAAAGCTTGGCGTTGAAATCGTGCGCCAGGCGGGAGGCGAAACGCATGGTGGCGATGCTTGAGTCCGTCAGGTCTACGGCGCACATGATGCGCTCGAAAGAAGCGGAAGAGGGAGGCGCTTCTTCCACGTGAACGGCGGTCCACACCGGGCACAGCGCGTCGTGCAGCACCTTGGCGGTCACTGAACCCAGCAGCAGGCCGCGAAAGACGCCATAGCCATGCGTGGGCATCATGATCAGATCGGTGGCGTGCTCTTCGGCCCACTTGGTGATGATCCGGGACGGGTCGCCTTCTTCGAGAATCCGCTGGACGTGGAGCCCCGCGAACCGGTCCTTCAGGTATTGATCGAATTCGCCCTGGCGCGCGTCGCGGATGCCTTGGGTGTCGATCAGCGACATGTACCCGTACCAATCCGTGAAATAAGCGGGCGGAATCTCCAGGATGTGCAGAAGCGTTAGCTCGGCCTGAAACTTCTTTGCGAGCGCTTCCACGAACGGCGCCGTCGCCGTACAGTTGTCGGACATGTCCACCGGAAACAGAATTTTCTCGAAGGTTTGCATGGCGCACCGCCTTTCATCTGAAAAGAATGCACGCCGCGTGCCAGCGACAGTCAACCAATGGCTGCAATTCGAATTGTGCGTCGATTCACCGAACCTGCGGCTTGGCCAGCGGTGTAACGCCTGACTCTAGGCTCTTATGGCGCAATGCTTTAGACGCCGTCATGGGTTATTTCACCCAGCTATTCCAGCTTCAGCACGGCCGCGCCGCGAATGGCATCGTTCTTGAGCGAGTTGAGCGCGCGATTGGCTTGTTCGAGCGGGAACACTTCGATTTCGGTGTGAATGGGAATCTCGGCCGCGATCCGCAGAAAATCGTGCCCGTCCTGGCGCGTGTTGTTGGCGACGCTGCGCACCACGCGCTCCTGGTACAGCAGATTGTAATCGAGCGTCGGAATGGGACTCATGTGGATGCCGCCGAGCGCCAGCGTGCCGCCCTTCTTCAGCGCCTTGAGCGCTGCGGGAACAATTTCGCCGGCCGGGGCGAAGATGATGGCGCTGTCGAGTTTGGCGGGCGGATCGGCGATGGTTCCGCCCGCCCACACCGCACCCAGCTCGAGCGCCAGTTTCTGATGACGCTCATCGCGCGTGCATGCATACACCTCGGCGCCCCAATGCCGAGCTACTTGAATGGCCACATGCGCAGCCGCCCCGAAGCCATACAATCCGAGCCGGCCGCCGCGTGCAATTCCGGAAAGGCGCAGCGAGCGGAATCCGATGATGCCCGCGCACAGCAGCGGCGCGGCTTTCAAATCGCCGAAACCCTCCGGAATCGGATAGACGAAACTTTCGTCGGCGAGGGCGTACTCGGCGTAACCGCCGTCCACCGTGTAGCCGGTAAAACTGGGATTGTTGCAGAGATTCTCCTTGCCGGCTTTGCAAAATTCGCAGGTGCCGTCGGTCGAGTGCAGCCACGCGATGCCGACGCGCGTTCCAGTTGGATAGCGTGTCGCGTTTGCGCCGGCGGACTCGATCACTCCCACCACTTGATGACCGGGAATCACGGGCATTTTGCGTTGCGGGAGTTCGCCTTCAATCACGTGCAGATCGGTCCGGCAGATCCCGCAGGCAAGCACCCGCACCAAGACCTGTCCGGCGCCCGGCACGGGTTTCGGAACATCGGTGAATTCCAGCGGATTGGTTTCAATCGGCGCGGGGGATCGAAGAAGGCAGGCCTTCATGGCTCGCTCCTGGGCGGAAAGAGGCGACGCTTCACTACTTCCACCAATAGCAGGTATGTGAGGGTGGCGGCAGTGAGAAATACGTAATAAGAGCCAGGTAACGGGGTGAAACCGAGCGGGCCGGCCAGGGGAGAATAGGGGAGCAGCAAGCCGACCGCGACGATCGATAGCGTGGTGGCCGTAAGCGCGCGGCTCGGCCGGCTGCGCCAGGGGCTGCGCATGGTACGGATTACGAACAGCACCAGCGTCTGCGTGGCCAGCGATTCGACGAACCAGCCGGTGTGAAACGCCGGCTCGCCCGCGCGGAAGAAATGCAGCAGCACATAGAACGTGAGAAAGTCGTAGATCGAGCTGATGGGCCCGATGATCACCATGAAATTGCGGATCAGGCGAATGTCCCAGCGCTGCGGCCCGCGAACGTATTCTTCGTCCACGTTGTCGGTGGGAATGGTGATCTGCGCCAGGTCATACAGAAAATTATTCAGCAGGATCTGCGTGGGCAGCATGGGCAGAAACGGCAGAAACAGCGAGGCACCCGCCATGCTGAACATGTTGCCGAAGTTGGAGCTGGTCCCCATCAACAGATATTTGGTCACGTTGCCGAAGGCTTTGCGTCCCTCGATGATTCCGTTGTGGAGCACTCGCAGCCCCGGTTCTACCAGGATGATGTCGGCGGCATCGCGCGCCACATCCACCGCGGTCGACACCGAAATTCCAACGTCGGCCGCGTGCAGCGAGGGAGCGTCGTTGATTCCGTCGCCCATGAATCCCACTACGTGGCCCCGCTGCTTGAGCGCGATCAATATGCGGGTCTTTTGGGCTGGCGATACGCGGGCGAACACGTTGGTGGTTTCGGCGACGTGCCCGAGCGCTGCATCGCTCATGCTCTCCAGGTCTTCGCCCAGGATCACCTGCTCGCTCTCCAGCCCCACCTGATTGCAGACGTGCCGCGTAACCACCTCGCTGTCGCCAGTGATGATCTTCACCTGCACGCCGTCCCGCTGCATCGCCGACAGCACGTTTTGCGCGTCGGGCACGGGCGGATCGGCGAAGGCCAGGAATCCAACCAGCGTCAGGTCACGCTCGTCGGCAGCCGAGTAGGCAGCGCGCTGCTGGATGCTCCGGGACGCGACAGCGAGCACACGATAGCCTTGCTCGCTTAAGGCCTGGTAGGTCTGGTGACAACGCTCGCGCATTGCGTCGTCCACGGGCGTCACGTGCCCGCCGGTTTCGTACGCCACCGACAATCCGATGATTCCTTCGGGCGCACCTTTGGTGATCAGAACGCGATCCCCGGCCGGAGTGTCGGCCACGATCGAGAGCCGCCTGCGTTCAAAATCGAACGGTATCTCGTCGCGCTTCTCGTAGCCTTCCACGCCAGCGGGTTGCTTCTTGAGAATGGCAGCCTCCAGAGGGTTCCGAATCCCGGTCTCAAAGTGGCTGTTGACCCAGGCCAGCTCCAAGGGCCGATCCGAAACGCCCCCGAGCGGATCCACCGAGCTTTCAAGCAGCATGTTCCCCGTGGTCAGCGTGCCGGTCTTGTCACTGCATAGCACTTCGATGCTGCCGAAATTCTGGATGGCCGCGAGATGTTTGACGATGACCTTCTGCCGTGCCATCGCCACCGCCCCCTTAGCCAGCGTCACGGACGTAATCATGGGGAGAAATTCCGGAGTCAGACCCACTGCGAGCGCGACCGCGAACAGCAGCGATTGCAGAGCGTCGCGATGCAATCCGATGCTCACCACCAGAATGAAAAGCACCAGGAAAAACACCGTCCGTAGGATCAGCCCGCCGAATTGCCGCAGCCCGCGCTCGAATTCGGTTTCGGGCGGGCGCGTGGCCAGCCGCTCGGCAATATCGCCGAACTCTGTGTTGCGTCCAGTGGCCATGACTTCTGCAGTCGCGGTGCCGCTCACCACCGAAGTACCGAGAAAGACGCGATTGGGAGCGGACGGGCTTGTGTCCTGGCTGCTAGGGGCGGCGGCCGCCTCCTTTTCGACGGGCATGGACTCGCCGGTGAGCGCGGCTTGCTGCACGTACAGATCGCGCGATTCGATCAGGCGTGCGTCGGCTGGAACCAGGTCGCCCGCCGACAGACGAATCCGGTCACCTGGCACCACCTGGCGCCGCGGGATTTCTCTCCATTCGCCGTCGCGCAGCACGGTAGCGGTCGGGGTAACTTTTTCACGGAGCGCCTCGGCGGCGCGCTGGGAGCGAAAGGTCTGACCGAAGTTGATGACGATGCTCAGCAGCACGATGGCCGCGATGATGGACGCCTCCACCTCCTGGCCGAGAAACGCCGATGCTGCCGCGGCCACCAACAGGATCACTACCAGCGGATTCAGGAACAGCGCCAGCAACTGCACCACGCCGGAACGCCGCCGCGAAGGCGCTGGATCGTTCAGCCCGAACTTCTCCAGGCGCTCGGCGGCTTCTTCGGAAGTAAGCCCGCCCTGAAGCGCCCCTGTGGTCATTCCGCCGCCGTGATCCAGGCTTATAGTAACCTGAGGTCGAATGGCAATTCCGGGTGTTCAATTTGTGCGCAACCTGGTCCGCAGCCGGACGCTGCTGGCCCAACTGGTGCGCCGCGATTTCCAGCAGCGCTTCGTCGGCTCGGCGGCCGGATGGCTGTGGGGGCTGATCCATCCGCTGGTGCTGCTGGTGAGCTGGGTCTTCGTGTTTCAGATCTGTTTGCACCAGACACTGCCGCCCAGCGAGGTGACGCAGAATTACTCGTTGTTCCTGTTCTGCGGCTTTCTGCCCTGGATGCTGTTTCAGGAAACGGTGACGCGCTCGGCTTCTTCGCTGCTGGACAATGCCAACCTGATCACCAAGACGGTGTTTCCCTCCGAGATTGTGCCGGTGTCCATCTTTTTGTCATCGCTGGTGGGCCACCTGATGGTGCTGGTTCTGGTGATCGCGGTGGTCGGCTTGTACGTCGGGCATTTCAGCCTGTGGATGCTGTCGCTGCCGGTGTACATGCTGCTGGCCGGCATGCTGGCGGTGGGCGTGGGTTGGATTGTGGCGAGCCTGCAGGTGTATCTGCGGGACACGGCCCAGGTGCTTTCGGTCCTGCTGACGTTCTGGTTCTGGCTGACGCCGATCTTCATCACCGAGCAACAAATCCCCCAGCAAGTGCGGTTCATTGTGCGTTTGAATCCGCTCGCGTTCCTGGTGAGCGCCTATCGTGAGCGGCTGCTCTCCTACCGCATCCCGAGCTTGCACGATTTCGCGATCATCGCCGCGTACGCCATCACGGCGTTCGTCGTGGGCGGCCTGTTCTTCCGCCACCTGAAGCGCGGCTTCGCTGACGTCCTGTAGCCGCGCTTCGGTGCGTTGGCGCTAGAAGTTGGCTTCGTCCGCTGACGGTCCGTAAATCGACGGCACTGGGATATCGTTCAGCCGCAAATACACGCCGAGCTGCGCGCGATGATGGATGACGTGGTTCATCACGAACGTCCGGATGCAGGCGATGCGCGGCATGGTGAACAGCGTTTTGCCGCCGGCCAGCAGAGACCAGTTCTTGAGAAATGCCTCGTCGGATGCACCGGCCAGCGCTGCTCGTCCCGCCGCCACGCTTTTGTCGAATTTCTCCAGCAGTTGCGCGCGCGACGTGGCCAGATCTTCCTTGTAGGGCGGTGCCCCGGGCGGTGAGATGTCGAACGAGTCCTTGGTCATCGTATCCACAGTCCAGCCGGTCATGGTAGCGATGTGCGTGGCGAGCGAGATCATGCTGTAGGACTTGGGGTGCGGTTTCCAGGCGAACTTGTCTTCCGGCACCCGCTCCAGGGTTTTCCGCGTATTGGCCATCTCTTGATCGAATTCAGGCAACAAAGCGTCTTTGATCGTCATCAGTTTTCCTTTTTGGGAGAATCAACCGCTAGGCCATCATAGGCGAAGATTAGGCGAAAGTCAATGGGCAGACCTGGCGCTGCGTGGCTAGATGAACAGCCGCGCTAAACGAATCGATCTACCCTCTCTAACTAGCGCTTACCGCGCGACAGTCGCCGATAATTAAGTGATGGCTGCGTACAAGTGGCACCCGATTACGGATCTGCCTGAGAACCCAAAAACTCTGACAGACGGCGAACTGGAGTCCCTGAGAAGGGTCTGGATCAAGCAAAAGGAAGATCTGGCCGATCCGGAAAGCTTGGATGAATTCAACAAGCGGCTGCGTCGTGAGTGGGCAATCGAAACTGGGGTTATTGAGAATGTGTACACGATCGATCGCGGCGTCACTCGAACACTCATCGAAAAGGGCATTGATGCTGCGCTGATACCCCATGGCACCACAGATCCAGGCGGAACTGTCGTGGCCCGGATCATCCAGGATCATTTAGCAACTTTGGAAGGATTGTTCGATTTCGTCGGCGGTACCAGGCAACTTTCCACAAGCTATATCAAGGAGCTTCACGCAGCGCTCCTGCGCAATCAGGAGACGTACGCGGTCGTCGACCAATTCGGCAGGGCGTTTGAGAGACGTCTTGAGAAGGGGCAGTATAAGACAGAGCCGAACAGTCCAACGCGGCCAGATGGAACCGTGCATGAGTATTGCCCGCCGGAGCATGTTGCAGCGGAGATGGATCGGCTGATAGCGATGCATGCCGAGCACGAAATACGCGGCGTACCTGCGGAAGTGGAGTCCACTTGGCTGCACCATCGCTTCACACAGATCCATCCATTCCCGGATGGCAATGGCCGAGTCGCGCGGGCCATTTCGACACTCGTTTTCATCAAGGCGGGATGGTTTCCCTTAATCATCAAGCGCGATGATTGGAGCCGGTATGTGGAAGCGCTGGAGAACGCGGATCGTGACGACTTGGGCCCGCTAGTACTGCTGTTTATCGAGGCACAACGAAGTGCGCTGGTACAAGCAACCGAGGCTGCTTATGAAGCAAGACCGATCACGTCTGCTGACGAAGCAATTGCGGCCGTAGGGACACGTCTGCGACAGGCGGGCAAGTACCCCCCCAACGAATGGCAAGCCGCCATTGAGACTGCAAATCGCCTGGCAGAGTTCGCAAGACAACGTTTGCAGGAGATCGCAGGTGGATTGAGCAAACAGACGAACGCCTTGGCGGGTAACTTCACGTTCGGATCTTTGAACACTCTGGCGGTAGGCGAGCGGCACGTGAAGCTGGCCCGAGATGCGGGGTATCTAGTTGATCTTCCTGCATACAGCAGAACGGTTCGGCTCGACCTGCGCGCCAGCACCTCGGGGAGCCTTGTGATTTCCTTTAGTGCTTTGGGAGCGCGCTACCACGGAATCATCGCAGCGGTTGCATCCATAGATTTGCAAGGCTCAGAACCGTATATGCTCCAGGGTGGCACTCTGCTCATTAATTACGAAGAGAAGTACGACAGTGCGCAGAGGCGCTTTGCCGCGTGGTTGGAAAAAATGATCGTCGCTGGTTTGAACAAATGGCGGGCGACTCTCTGATCCGTCACGCGCGTTCCTGGTAGGTGCCTTCGGCCGTGCTGACGCGGACCTTTTCGCCTTCGTTGATGAAGGGCGGGACTTGCACTACCAGCCCGGTTTCGAGCTTGGCGGCTTTGGTGACGTTGGACACGCTAGCGCCTTTGAGGCCAGGCTCGGTCTCCACCACCTTGAGATCCACGGTGGGCGGGAGTTCGACGCTGATCGCCTTACCTTCATAGAACTCGACGTTGACCTTGAGCTGCGGGATCAGAAATTCGACGCCATCGCCCAGGATCTCGCGCGTCAGGTGCATCTGCTCGTAGTTCTCGGTATTCATGAAGTAGTAGTATTCGCCGTCGTCGTACAGGTACTCCATCTCCTGCTCTTCGAGCGCGGCGCGTTCGACGCGATCTTCGGAAGAGAAGCGATGCTCGATCATCGTTCCGCTGCTGAGTTTGCGCATCTTGGCTTGGACGAAGCCGCGGAGGTTGCCCGGAGTGCGATGCTCGGTCTTGAAGATGGAATACAGTTCGTTGTTGAACTTGATCACCATGCCGGGGCGTAGCTGTGTGGCGGAAATCATTTCTTTGTGTAAGCCTTCCGTAGCTCCGGTTGGGCAAGGAGCCGAGAGTTGGTGTGAATCCTATTTTAGCAAGGCGGCGCGCCGGCGCGCTCTGCTATGGTGAGGCATGCAGAGGCGCCACTGGTGAATCGATTCATGCTGGAAGCCATCCAGCTCTCGGTCGAGAACGTGCGCTCGGGCGGAGGTGGGCCGTTCGCTGCGCTGGTGGTCAAGGATGACGCGATCATTTCGACCGGGGTGAATCACGTCACCAGCGCGCTCGATCCCACCGCGCATGCCGAGATCGTCGCCATCCGCGCGGCCTGCCAGGCCCTTCGTAATTTTCAGCTCACGGGCTGCGAATTGTACACCACCTGCGAGCCGTGTCCGATGTGCATGGGCGCCATTTACTGGGCGCGCCTCGGCAGGGTGTACTACGCCGGGACGCGCGCCGATGCCGCACAAGCCGGATTCGACGACTCGCTGATTTACGATGAGCTGGCGCTGCCGCTGGAGGCGCGCAGGATTCCCATGGCACCGATGATGCGCGAGCAGGCGCTGGCGGCGTTTCGCGAGTGGGAGCGGTCCCAAACCAAGATACAGTATTAGTTCTTGTGCGCGACCGATTGCAGCGCGATTGGCTAAGAGCCTGGATGCCGGCCGGCTCCATGATGCTGGTCTCCGTGCTGAGCTACGTGGATCGCAACACGCTGGCGCTGCTTGCGCCCACCATCCTCAAGGACAGGCACATGTCGGTGGCCGCATACGGCTGGGTGGTTTCGGCTTATTCGGTGCTGTTTACGATTGGCAATCCGCTGTGGGGGAAGATTCTGGATCGCCTGGGATTGCGTCGTGGAATGGCGGCGGCCGTTTCGCTGTGGACGCTGGCGTCGGCCGCGCACGCCTGGGCGGGAGGGTTCGCAGGATTCGCTGCCGCGCGCGCGGCGTTGGGTCTGGGTGAGGGTGCGGCGAGTCCCGGCGGATTGCGAACCGTGGTCCAGACGCTGCCGGCATCCAGCCGGTCGCGCGGGATGGCCCTGACTTTCAGCGGTGGATCGGCGGGCGCGATTCTCACGCCGTTTCTGATTACGCCGGTGGCCGAGGCTTGGGGCTGGCGCGCTGCATTCTGGTTTACCGGGCTGCTGGGCGCTTTGTGGGTGGCCTGGTGGCTGGTGCTGAGCAGGCGGCCGGATGTGCGAAAAATCGAGGCGCCGCAAAGCAAGGCATCCGGCGACGCTGGCCGGCCGCGCCTGGGCGACCGGCGCTTCTGGGCTTATCTGCTCGCATATTCATTGGGCGCGCTTCCGCTGGGGTTCGTGGTGTATTCTTCGGCCATCTATTTGAGCCGCGTGCTCGGCTTGTCGCAGCGGGCCATCGGAGCAGTGTTGTGGGTGCCTCCGCTTGGTTCCGAGATCGGCGTGTTCTTCTGGGGCTGGCTGGCGGACCGCATGGCGCACGGCGACGTCGCCAGGCTGCGCGTGGTGCGCCGACTGCTCCCGGTTGCGATGATTCTGAGCCTTGTGCTGGCCGCAACAGGACTGACGCGGTCTTTTCCGCTGGTCATGGCGCACCTGTTTTTTGCGATGTTTGTGGCTGCGGCATTTCAGATTCTGCCGCTGATCTACGGGACCGAGGTTTTCTCGCGGGCCTACGCCGGGTACCTTGGCGGTGTGGCGTCCGGGGCGTACGGCGCGGGACTGGCAGTGCTGATGCCGCTTTTCGGCCGGTTGTTCGATCTGCGCGAGTACAACCTGGCGTTCGGGCTGGCCGCGCTGTGTCCCGTGCTGGGCTATCTAGGCTGGAGGATGCTGGACGCGGGAGCGGACACCGCAGTCATAGCGGGAAAAGTTGCTTCAAACGCCAAAGCGTGATTTTGTTTCGCTTTTCGGCGACGGCGCGGACTTGCTGCTCTTGCAATTGCGCTTGAGAATTTTCTGTCCAATCGGTGGCATCCAGGCTCCACCAGATTTCTTCGGCAGCCTGCAGCAGCCGTTCGGGGCTGGCGAAGGGCCTGCGGCGGGCCATCGCGCGAGCCCAGGCTCTGGAGGTGCAACACTTGAGAAATTCTTCCTCGGCTCGATAGATGGGCAGGCGGTTCAGCTCGGATATTGTCATTAGTGTAGCGTACGCACTTGTGCGTGCCGCGTCGACACTCGTGTCGACGCCTGGGCCCATGAGAACAGATCACGCCGGCGTTCACACGAGTGTGAACGCGGCACGCATGAGTGCGTGCGCCACATCGCACGCCTAGAACCAGCGCGTCATGAGCACTTTTTGCTCGGTGTAGAACATCACCGCGTCCTTGCCGTGCGCGTGCAGGTCGCCGAAGAAGGAATTTTTCCAGCCCGCGAATGGGAAGAACGCCATGGGCGCGGCCACGCCCACGTTGATTCCGATCATGCCCACTTCCACTCGCGCTGAATATTCGCGCGCGGCCTTTCCGCTGGCGGTGAAGATCGAAGTCGCGTTGCCGAACCGGGACTGATTCACGAGCGCGATCGCATCGGCGAGGCTGTTCACGCGAATTACCGACAGTACCGGGCCGAAAATCTCTTCGCGCGCGATGGTCATGTCGGGGCGCACTTGGTCGAAAATCGTAGGTCCGACGAAGAAACCTTCGCCTGCGTGAGCAGCGGCGCGCCCGTCGCACACCGGCTTAGCGCCTTCCGCCAAACCTTTTTCGATATAGCCTTCGACGCGCGCCTTGTGTTCTTTGGTCACGAGCGGGCCCATGTCCACACCTTTTTCGGCGCCGTCGCCCAGCTTCATCGCGTTGACCTTTTTGGTAAGCAGCGCCAGGAGCGGATCCGCGACATCGCCTACCGGGACCAGCACGCTCCCAGCGAGGCAGCGCTCGCCCGCCGCACCGAACGCCGATCCGATGATGGCATCGACTGTCTTTTCCAAATCCGCGTCCGGCATCACCACCAGATGGTTCTTCGCGCCACCCAGCGCCTGCACGCGCTTGCCTTCGGCGGCGGCCGTTGTGTAGATGTACTTTGCGACGGGCGTCGAACCGACGAACGAGACGGCGCGCACCAGGGGATGATGCAGCAGTGCATCCACCGCAGTCTTGTCGCCATGCAGTAAATTGAAAACTCCGGCCGGGAGTCCCGCTTCGTGCAGCAATGTGGCGGCCATGGTTGGAGTCAAAGGAACTTTTTCCGACGGCTTCAGGATGAACGTGTTTCCGGCCGCGATGGCAAAGGGCCACATCCACATCGGCACCATGGCGGGGAAGTTGAAGGGCGTGATGCCGGCGCAGACACCAATCGGCTGGCGAATAGTGTGGCTGTCGATGCCCGCGGCGATGTCGTTGAGCGAATCGCCCATCATGAGCGTGGGCATTCCGCAGGCCACTTCAACCATTTGGATTGAGCGGCGGACTTCGGCCCGGGCGTCGTCGATGGTCTTGCCGTTTTCCATGGTGAGCGCCGCGGCCAGATCGTTGGCGTGCGTTTCGAGCAGCGCTTTGTATCGATACAGCGGCTGCACGCGATCCACCACCGGAATTTCGCGCCACTTGAGGTACGCGGCGTGGGCCAATTCTACGGTGCGATCGACATCGGCCGCGGAGGCGTAGGCCACTTGCGCGATCTCAGCGCCGGTGGCCGGATTTGTGATGGGCATCACGGGACGCCCTTCCGCGCTGGTGAATTTTCCGTTGACGTAGAACGAGACAGTCTGCAAAGACGATTCGGTGCCGATCATGTTCCCTCCCCTGCGTATGCCGCGGCGCGCGCCGGTGCACGCTGCATCAGCGCGACGTAAGCGGTGCCTGCTACCAAGAATCCCACAAACCAGGCGTAATCGTACAGCCAGCGCAGCGCGGGCACAACCAGGCCGAGCAGCGCCAGGGCGATTCCTGACGCAAGCGCTGCCAGCGCGCGATAGTTGACGCCGCTCGAATACTCGTACGCGCCATTGCGGCGGTAAAGGTCTTCGACATTCAACTCGCGGCGCCGGACCAGAAAATAGTCGGCAATCATGACGCCCGCGATCGGCCCCAGCAGCGCCGAATAACCGACCAGCCATCCGAAGATGTAGGCGCTGTAGTCGCCCAGCAGCTTCCAGGGCATCATGAGCACGCCGACTACGCCGGTGATGAAGCCGCCGGTGCGGAATGAGATGAGACGCGGATTGAGGTTCGAAAAATCATTGGAAGGCGAGACGACGTTGGCTGCGACGTTGGTGTTCAGCGTTGCGATCAGCAGCGCGACCAGGGCGATGGAGGCGACCACGGGTTGATGGAAGCGGCCAAGTAGCGCCACCGGATCCCAGATGGCTTCGCCGAACAGCACCACGGAAGCCGAGGTCACCGCGACGCCAATGAACGAGTACAACGTCATCGCTGCGGGCAACCCCAGCGCCTGGCCGAGCATTTGATCGCGCTGCGATTTCGCGTAGCGCGTAAAGTCGGGAATGTTGAGCGCGACGGTGGCCCAGAATCCCACCATGCCGGTGAGCGACGGGATGAAGAAGCGCATGAATTCGGCCGTGGTTTTGAATTTGCTGGGCGCGCTCAGCACCGGGCCGAAGCCGCCGGCCTGGCGCGTGATCCACCACAGCAGCAGCAGCCCGATTCCGAGCATGAACGGCGCGCCGACGCCTTCCAGAAACTTGATGGTCTCGATGCCGCGATAAATGACGTAGATGTTGAGCGCCCAGAAGGCGAAGAAGCAGATCCAAATGCCGCCCGCGAGCTGGCGCGATGCGGGCCACAGAATTTGGAGCATGGAGTAGATGGCTTGGCCGCCGATCCAGGTTTGGATTCCGAACCATCCGCAGGCCACCAGCGCGCGCAACACGGCCGGGACGTTCGCGCCCTTGACTCCGAACGATGCGCGCACAAACACGGGAAACGGGATGCCGTAACGCGCGCCGGCGTGCGCGTTGAGCAGCATGGGGATGAGCACGATTAGGTTGCCGAGCAGAATGGTGAGGATGGCCTGTAGCCAACTCATGCCGCCCGCGATCAAGCCCGAAGCGAGCATGTAGGTTGGGATGCAGACGCTCATGGCGACCCACAGCGAGGCGTAGTTGTAGAGGCCCCAGGTGCGGCGTTCGAGCGGTATGGGCGCGAGGTCTTGGTTAAAGAGCGATGGGTCGTGCGCGGGCACTCTTTCAGGATGATGACACAAAAGGCGGACCAAGAAAAGGTTTTCTAAAAGGAAACCTTGCGAGACTTTTTCTCGCTGCGTCGGCGACGATGACTGTCCAATTCATGCAGCAGATCTGCGAGACTTACGTATCTACCGGTAGCAATGTCAGCCTCGCCTCTCTGAATAGCCGCCAATTCCGTTTTGCTGGGTTTGTAAGGGGGCTGGTTAACGGCTGTGATGGTGATCGTGCCGGGCGATGTGTGGAATTTCACGCGATCACCGGCCTTAATTCCGGCCTTCCGCTGCACACTTGTCGGGATGGTTAGCTGGGCTTTGGCAGTAGACCGCATGTCTGCCTCCATTGTACTGCCGCTACTTTGTCACCCAGTTTGATCAGGGTAGCGAGGCTGATCACGTGATTTCTTCAAGGCATCGGTCCGTTGTAGTGACCGGAGGTAAACAGTATCCACAGGATCAAGATCCACGCGGGATAACTAAAGGCGAACGGTGCAGCACGATCGAGTAAGCGACGACGAGCCCCTTATGCTTGGCGCGTTTATGGGCCAGGAAACAGAGCCACAGGGACGCACATCCCAGGAGCAGCGGAATGTAGCCAAGAACAGTTTCGGCCGCCAGGGATCGAGCGGAACCGAAAGTACGGAAGAAGAACGAGAAAGCCGCTACTGCGGTAGCTGAAATCAACAGGTACGACGGTCTGGATCTTACGCCCACGCTCCGCCACGGGCCGCACGCTTCAGGTATTGGCCGCGGCCGGGCTTGCCCAGGAATTTGCCGTTGTCTACGATCACTTCACCGCGCGACATCACCATACGTGCGTTGCCCTTTACGCGGAAGCCTTCGAACATCGAGTAATCCACGCGCATGTGATGCGTCTTGGCGCTGATGGTGTGTTCGGCGTTGGGATCCCACAGCACTATATCCGCATCGCTGCCGCCGGCCAGGACACCTTTGCGCGGGTACATGCCGAAAATGCGCGCGGGCGTCGTAGAGACCAGCTCGACAAAACGGTTGATCGACAGCTTGCCCTGGTTCACGCCGTGATGATAGATCAACTGGAGGCGGTTCTCGATACCGGGGCCGCCGTTCGGAATCTTGGTGAAGTCGTCTTTGCCGAGAACTTTCTGGTCCTCGAAGCAGAACGGGCAATGGTCAGTCGAGACCACCTGCAAGTGATCATGCTTCAGGCCGTCCCAGAGCTTGGGCAGATTCTCCTTCTCCCGCAGGGGCGGGGTGAAGACGTATTTCGCGCCCTCAAAATTGGGCCGATCGAGTTCTTCGATGGATAGCAGCAGGTACTGCGGACAGGTTTCGGCGAATGCGGGCAGGCCGCGATCGCGCGCCTCGCGAACCTCGTTCAGCGCGGCTTCTGACGACAAGTGCACGATGTACACCGGCGCGCCTGCCATCTCAGCCATCGCGATGGCGCGATGCACGGCCTCTGCCTCGGCTGTAGTGGGCCGCGTGAGCGCGTGGTAAATCGGCGCGGTCTTTCCTTCCGCGAGCGCGCGCTGCACGATCACATCGATCACGCCGCCGTTCTCGGCGTGCATGCAGATCAGAGCGCCGTTCTTGGCCGTCTGGGAGAGAGCGCGAAAAATGGTCGCGTCGTCCACCATGAGAACGTTCGGATACGCCATGAACAGCTTGAAACTGGCCACGCCTTCGCGCACCATGTCGTCCATATCTTCGAGACCCGCGCCAGCCAGATCCGTAACGATCATGTGCAGGCCGTAGTCGATGGAGGCGCGGCCCTCAGCCTTCTTCCACCAGGTGTCCAGCGCGTCGCGCATGCGCGTGCCACGCGCCTGGATGGCGAAATCGACCAGCGTGGTGGTCCCGCCGAATGCCGCGGCGCGGGTTCCGGTCTCGAAGTCATCGCTCGAGGTGGTGCCGCCGAAAGGCATGTCGAGATGCGTGTGGGCGTCGATGCCGCCCGGTAAAAGCAGCAGACCTGTGGCGTCGATCACCCGATCCGCCGCGCCTGCCGCGATACCCTGGCGAACCTCTTTGATTTTCTCGCCTTCGACCAGGATGTCGGCCGGGAACGTGGACTCAGCCGTCACTACCGTGCCGTTGCGAATCAAAGTGCTCATCGGGCCCGTTCTCCTTTTTGAAGTGCCGCCATGCGCTGTTCCCAGGATTCCGCCGGCCTTCCGGTATCGATCTGCTCCATCGTGATGCAGCCATCCACTGGGCAAACCAACGCGCATAGATTGCAACCGACGCATTCTTCTTCATCGACGCGTGGAATGCGCGCCAGTGGAGTTGGATACGGCCCGGCACCAGCGCCATTCGCGCCATCGAGCTTGGGAATCGGCGTCATCGCGATGCGTCGCCGGCTCTCGGCTTCGACTTGCGCCGGCGTGCGGTGACCATTCCCGGGCGCGCTGGCTTCGCGGTCGAGATGAATGCACTGGTGCGCGCCATCCCAGCACGCCGTATAGCACAGCTCGCAGCCGATGCATTTCTCGGCGTGAATGCGCGCGACGATCTTGTAGTTCAGGTCGAGATGCTTCCACTCCACCACGCGCGGGAGGCTCAGGCCGCGGAAGTCGTCCAGCGTCTGGAAGCCTTTCGCATCCATCCAATTGCTCAAGCCGTCGATCAAGTCCTCGACGATGCGGAAACCGTAATGCATGGCCGCGGTGCACACTTGCACGGTTCCGGCGCCGAGCAAGATAAACTCCGCCGCATCCTGCCAGCCGGAAATGCCGCCGATGCCCGAGATGGGCAGGCGCGAAGCTTCGTCGCCCGCCACCTGTTGTACCATGTGCAGGGCGATGGGCTTGACGGCCGGTCCGCAATAACCTCCGTGCGAAGATTTCCCGCCGACGTCCGGACGCGGGGTGAGCGTATCCAAATCGATTCCAGTAATCGAATTGATGGTGTTGATGGCCGAGAGCCCGTCGGCGCCGCCGCGCTTGGCCGCCCGCGCCACCATGCGGATATCGGAAATGTTGGGCGTGAGCTTCACCAGCACCGGGGTGCGGGCCACTTCTTTCACCCAGCCAGTGATCAGCTCGGTGTATTCGGGAACTTGTCCCACCGCGCTGCCCATGCCACGCTCGCTCATGCCGTGGGGGCAGCCGAAATTCAGCTCCAGGCCATCAGCGCCCGCGTCCTCGGCCTGGCGCACGATCTTATGCCAGGCCTCGCGCGTCGACTCCACCATCAGGGATGCGATTACCGCATGCCGCGGGTAGCGTTTTTTTACTTCGGCAATTTCGCGCAGGTTGAGGTCCAGCGGGCGATCGGTGATGAGCTCGATATTGTTCAATCCCATCATGCGCTGGCGATTCCAATCCACCGACGAGTAACGCGAAGATACGTTGACGATCGGCTCGCCCAGCGTCTTCCACACTGCGCCGCCCCAGCCCGCGTCGAAGGCGCGCATCACTTGATCGCCGCAGTTGGCCGGCGGTCCGGATGCCAACCAGAACGGATTGGGGCAACGGATTCCTCCGGCGAAGACCGTGGACAGATCAGCCATGCTGCGCCTCGAGCCAACCCGCGATAGCAATTCCCGCTCGCTTTCCCTCCGCGACCGCGTCCACGACTTCGCGGCCGCCGTTGACACAATCGCCGCCGGCGAAATAGCGCGGGCTGCTGGTACGGCCGGTCTCGGGATCGGTGACAACATTGCCCTCGCGCAATTCGACTCCCCGGAAGCGGCTAAGAAAATCCAAGAACCGCGATTGCCCCGTGGCCAGGATCACCATGTCGCAGGGGAGCAGGAAATTCGATCCGGCGACCAGCGTGGGGCGGCGACGGCCCGAGGCATCGGGCGCACCAAGCTCAATGCGAACGCACTCGATCGCGCTGACTCGGCGCGGGTCGGAGGCGTCAGGATGAATCGCGACCGGCTGGCTCTGAAAGAGAAACCGCACTCCCTCCAGCTTGGAGTTTTCGAATTCGAAGCGAAACGCGGGCATCTCGCGCTCGCTGCGGCGGTAGATCAGGGAGACTTCTTCGGCGCCCAGGCGCTTGGCGGCATTCGCAGCATCGATCGCGGTGTTGCCGCCGCCTATGACGGCCACGCGGCGCCCCACCGGGATGGTCTGCGCTGTTTTGTAATCGGCGATGAAGCGCAGCGCATCCACGACGCTTTCTAAGTTACCTCCCGAAAGACCCAGCGGCTCGGGGGCGGCCAGTCCGACTGCCAGGAACATCGCGGCGAAATCGCGCTCCAGGGTCTTCGATCGCAACATCGCGGCCCACCGTCACGCCGAAACAAAACTCTACGCCCATGGATTTCACCAATTCCACCTCGCGCAGGCTGTCGGCAGGACGCAGCTTGTACTCGGCCACGCCGTAGGTGTTCAGTCCGCCCGCCAGAGGCCGGCTCTCGAAGATGGTCACGCCGTAACCCTGCTTTCTGAGCTCGGCGGCGCAGGCCAGGGATGCCGGGCCAGCTCCGATGCATGCGATTCGTGCTTTCTTCGCGGCGGCTGCGCGAAAGGGTGGCTTAGCACCGTTGCTGTAAAAATGATCCATCGCGTGGCGTTGCAGGCGGCCAATCTCGATGGGCTGCTGGTTGTAGCGATGGAGCACGCAGGCTCCCTCGCAAAGCACGTCCACCGGGCATACACGCGCGCAGCTCGCTCCCAGAATGTTCGCCTCGAGAATGGTTTGAGCGGACCCGCGTAGATTCGCGCTGGCAATTTTTTTGATGAAGCGCGGCACGTCGATATGCGTCGGGCAGGCCGCGCTGCAGGGCGCGTCGAAACAGTACAGGCAGCGATTGGCCTCCGCCAGCGCCGCTTGCGGATGGAGCGGCGGATGGATTTCGGCGAAGCGGCGGGCGAACTCTTCGGTGGCGTACAAACTCATACGGCGACCATCGGGCCTGGGTCTATCCCTAAGAACGCAGAATGCGCGGGCGAACAACCCGCGCACCAAATGTTTAGGGCTTCATTATCCCGCTTCAGCGATGCACGACGCAAACCGCGAATCGCCGAGCCGCTAGAGATTCGGCACCTGGTAGCCTGACTTGAGTAGTACGGCCCGGCCCTCGCCGTGGAGCAAGAAATCGACGAACTTGCGAGCGGGCTCGAGATTTTTCGAACTTGCAATAATTCCGAGTTCTTGATCGATGGACTGATGCAGGCTCTCGCTCACCTGAATCACCTTGCCTGGCTCGTGCAACACCAGCGAATATGCCGTGAACACTGCATCGGCGTTGTGTGACAAGCCGTACTGCCGGGCGACATTGATGTTCTCGGCATACACAATTTTGCTCTGAACGTGCGTCCAAAGGTTCAAATGTTGGAGCGTTTCCACAGCCGCTTGTCCGTACGGCGCCAGCTCTGGTTTGGCGACCGCAATGAAACGCACGTCCGGATTGGCCAGGTCCTCGATGCGATCGATGACGGCCTTGGCGCCAGGCGGAATCCAAAGCGCGAGGGTGCCCCGCGCGTAGGCAGCGCGGCTGTGAGCGAGCAGCAGGCCCTTTCGATCCAGCTCTGCAACATGCGTTGCATCCGCGGCGGTGAACACGTCGAAAGGCGCCGAGTTCTCGATCTGCTGTGTCAATTGCGCCGTGGACCCGAAACTGAAAACAGGATGAACGCCGGTGGCCGCTTCGAATCGTGGCCCAATCACCTGGAAAACGTCCGTTAGGTTGGCCGCGGCAGCGATGGTGACGCGAGGCGCCGGCTGGGTAACCGCTCCAGTCCGGCCGTGGCAAGCAGTTAAGAGAATGCAGGATGCGGCCAGCGCCGCCAACCCCGGGAATCGATGCACCATCCTGACCTAGAAGATAGCAACTCTGCTTCCTGGTTGTCTTGTGAGAATGACAATGTTATCTGAAATGGCCATGAAATGAACCCCGGGGCGGCAACCGGCTAGGCCGGGATGATCAGATGCAGCGCGAGATTCACGGCGATCATCAGGATCGCCATGGCGGGCAGAATCAGCAGCGCCTTCTTAAGACGCTTCGGTTCGCCTCCCGCGATGGATCCGATGATGCGCGAGCTGACCGCCAGCCCGATCCAGCCGGACGTGATCACGATCCCCATGGCCGTGCCGGTCATGCGCGGAAAAACGTCGCCCACAATGGCCAGAGTGGTCGGAAATACCGGCGCCATGCTAACACCCGCGAGAAACACCAGCACCCACGCTACCTTGGGATCGCGCGTCTGGAGCATCAGGTAGGTGGTGATGACCATCAGCATGGAGGCGATTAACGTGACGGTCAGAGCGGAGACCGAGATCAGCACCGGCGCGACTCCCACTCGCCCTGTCAGCAGGCCGAGCGCGAACCCCAACGAAAGGACGTTGAGCGCGCGCGACTCGGGGATACCCTGGGCGATCAAATGCCGCACCAGCCAGTTCCAAACGCTCACTTCGCAGGCAATGTACAAAAACAAAAACAAAGCCAATAGCCAGAGGGCCGGACGCCCGACCACCTCGCTAATCTCGGAGAAAACGAAGCTCTGGGCGCCGGTGGGCTGCGGCATGGGTGTTCCGATGTTGACCAGCAGCGTGGCGCCGGCCAGCCCAGCGACGAGATAGCACAAACGAACTGAATTTCGAGCCAGCAGGTTGGCTGAGATGAACGGAGTTGCAAGGCCGCCCAGGCCAAAGAAGACGTTCAACAGGTTCAGCGCGGTGGCGCGGCGATCCGGTGTTACGTCGCTGCCCAAGGCATTTGCGGCGGTAACGATGATGCCGCCGCCCAAACCCAGCAGCAACAGGTTGGACGCGATAGCGCCGAACCCGCTGGAGCGCGGCAGCAGCAACAGGGCTAGCGTGATCACTGCCAGGCCGAGGACCAGGCCGGCCTTCTTCCCTTCGTTATCGATCAGCGGACCGACCGAGACCGACGCGACGATGAGTCCGAGCGCCTGGCACAACGCGATGGTCCCGTTCTCGCGAGGCGTGAGAGAAAAGCGCGTGGAAAGATCGGGCAGGATGGTACCGAGCATGGCGGCGATCATGCCATACACGAAGATGGCTAGAATCGCCGCCAGGATCAGCATTCAGATACGAGCGAGCCTCAGCGCTGCGCCACGGCCTCGCCGAAGTGGTGCCACTGCCCATCGGCAGCGCCATTTGCTCCGCGCGCAACCACCGGCCTAGCGGCCGCAGGCGGCGGATTCGGAGCAGGGGGCAAATTAACCGCAGGGGGCGCATTGGAATAAGGCGTCCCGTAGCGAGCAGGCGGAACGTAACCGGCGGGCGGTCCCGAGCCGGCCGGCGCCCGGTATTGAGCGGGCGGCGCGTAATTCACAGGCGGGCCACTTGCTGCCGGGGGCGGATCGCCGTAGGAAATCCACGGGCCGCCATAGTAGTAGGGATACGGTGGAGACGGGTAGGCAGGATAACTCGGGTACGCGTACGGATACCCGTAATACGGATAGCCGCCATAGCCGCCCCAATCGTAACCAGGCCAGAATCCGAAATCGAATCCCCAGCCCGGCCAGCCGCCAAAGCCCCAGCCACCCCAACCACCGTAGCCGCCGTAGCCACCCCAGCCGCCATAACCACCATAACCAGCACGGAAGCCGCCGTAGCCGCCGCGGTATCCGCCGTAACCACCGCCACGGAAACCACCACCGCCACGAAAACCACCGCCACCACGAAAACCACCACCGCCAGAGAACCCGCGGCTCATGCCGCCGCCTCCGCGGAAACCGCCGCCACCTGAGCCTCGTCCTCCGAAGCCGCCATGGCCACCACCGCCATGGCCTTGCGCCGAGCAGGTCGCAGCAAAAACAACTGCCAAGAATGCGATCGACAGTTTGCGCATAGACACTCCTCGGACACAAGCATAGCGCAACCCAAGAGAAGTGGCGGTGAGCGCTGAGACTTTGGCTGCTGGCGGTGCGGGTCTACTTCCAGTCCGCGGTGAAGATGTTGAACTCGTAGCGCTGCTTGGCGTCTTTGTCGGAGGCGAACACGATCTTTTTGCCGTCGGGGGAAAACTCGGGGAAAGCCGTGAAGCCGCCGAAATCGGTGACCTGCTGCAGGTCCGTTCCGTCGGTGTTGATGAGATACAACTCGAACTTGCGGCCGTCGCAGTCCTGCTTGTTGGATGAGAACAGGATCTTCTTGCCGTCCGGCGTGAAGGCAGGAGCGAAGGCGGCGCAGCCAAAATCGGTAATCTGCCGGATGTTAAAGCCGTCGCTGTCGGAAATGTACAGCTCCATCTTCATGGGCGAAGTCAGGTTCTGCCCCAGCAACATATGGTATCGCGCCAAACCATCCATCGACACCGGATGATTCGCGCGCCACACCAGTTGCGTTCCATCGCGCGAGAAAACCGCTCCGCCGTCGTAACCATCGGCCTTAGTGATCTGCTTTTTGTGCGAGCCGTCGGCATTCATGGTCCACAAATCCAGGTCTTTGGACTGCATGGAAGTGTAGACGATCTTGCCGGTCTTCCAATTCACCGTGCCCTCGGCATTGTATCCGGGCGCGCTCGCCAGCTTCTTCTCGATCTTGCCGTCGTCGCCGGCCAGATAAATCTGATAGGTCGGATAAACGGCCCACAGATAACCTTTGCTGCGATCCACCTCCGCCGGGCAGGCATCGCCCGCTTCGTGCGTCGAAGCATAAATGATGTGCTTGTTGTCGGCCAGGAAGTATCCGCAAGTGGTGCGCCCTTTACCGGTCGAGACCATGTGCTGGTCCGAGCCATCGGCGTTCATGATGAATTCCTGGTCGCACTGCAGTTTGTCGCGCGTGGACTGAAAGATCAGCCGCTTGCCATCCGGCGCCCAGTAGGCCTCGGCGTTTTGCCCGCCGAAGGTCAACTGCTTGAGGTTGTCCAGATGGACGGTTTGCGCGAGCATAGGCCCGGCGAGGAGAATAAATAAGACGTGTTTCCGCAAGCCTCTATCGTAACGCATGCCCAGCGCACTCTGAAATGCCGCCCAAGACAGGCCCCGCGCAGCCACGAGTGACCGTCGTCGTGCCAACCCTGGCAGCCGACGATAAGCTGGCGCATTGTCTGGATTCCCTGGAACGGCAAACCTTCTCCGGCTTTGAAGTCGTCGTGGTGGATAACAGTGGCCGGCGCGCCGTGCAACCGCGCGCTTCGATCCGGGTGATCGCCAATGATCGTAATGTAGGTTTTGGCGCGGCGGTGAATCAAGCCGTCCACGAGTCGAATGCGCCATTCATCGCGGTGTTGAACGATGACGCGGCCGCTGAACCGAGCTGGCTAGAGACCCTAATGGCCGCTATCGAGTCGCGTCCCGACATCGGCATGTGCGCGCCGCAAATCCGGCTGGCGGGGGATGGGCGGCTGGATTCCGCGGGAATGCTGCTGTGCCGGGACGGAAGCAGCAAGCAACGCGGTCATCTGGAAAGTCCCGCGTCCTTCGGCAGCCGCGAGGAAGCGCTGCTGCCCAGCGGTTGCGCGGCCATCTACCGCCGCGAAATGCTGGAAGAAATCGGCCTGTTCGACGAGAGTTTCTTTTTATACTGTGAAGATACGGATCTCGGCTTGCGGGCGCGTTGGGCAGCTTGGGACTGCTTGTACGTGCCCGATGCAATCGTGCAACATCAATATTCACACTCCTCGGGAAAAGCTTCGGCGCTGAAGGCATACTATGTCGAGCGGAATCGGCTGTTTTTGGCGGTGAAGAATTTGCCGGCGCGCGATCTGCTGCTGGCGCCGTTCTACTCCGTGGCTCGCTACGTCTGGCATGTGGTTTACGCGCTGAAGGGCCGGGGGAAGGCGGCCGAATTTCAGAAGGAAGGAAACACCGGCGCGCAACTGCCGCTCTACGTTCTGCGGGCCTACCTGGCGCTGCTCGCGCGCCTTCCGCAACTGTTGCGGCAACGCCGCGGAATGAAACGCCGCCTCACTCCCAAGCAGTTTCACCGCCTGATCCGCAGATTCTCCATCGGGCCTCGCCAGGTGGCTGCGCTGTGAAACAATCCAATGGCGCCGAAAAGTTCCTGGTATTGATTCCGGCTTTCAACGAGGCGGGCGCGATTGCGCAGGTGGTCCGGGAAGTTCGCCAGGTTGTGCCCAAGGCTCAAATCCTGGTGGTGGACGACGCTTCCAAGGACGCCACAGTCAGCCAGGCCAGCGGCGCCGGCGCCGAGGTCCTGCGCCTGCCTTACCATCTGGGATTGGGCGGCTGCGTGCAAGCCGGCTACCGGTTGGCGTATGAACTCGGCTACCAATACGTGATTCGAGTGGACGGCGATGGTCAACATGACCCGCGCTATATTCCGGATCTGCTCAAAGTGCTCCGCACGTCCGGCTGCCACATGGTAATTGGCTCGCGTTTTTACAATGGGGACGGCGTCCACACCAGCGTGGTTCGAGCCATCGGCATCGGGGTGTTCCGGCTGGTATTGCGTCCCATCCTGGGCCAGCCGGTGCGAGATCCCACTTCCGGTTTCGTCGGCGTCAACCGAGAAGCGCTGCAAGTGTTCAGCCAGAGCTTCCCGCTGGAGTATCCCGAGATCGAAGCGCTGGTGGTTTTGCAGCGCAAACGATTCCGTTTCCAGGAAGTGCCCGTAAAGATGCGGCCGCGGCAAGCCGGCCGCAGCAGCATCACCGCGGTAAAATCTCTGTATTACATCATCCACGTGCTGTTAGGTGTGTTCATCAATATTTTGAAGTTTGAACGGCGCCCGAGGAAAAAATAACTATGGAACGCCTGCTGGACGCAGTCACGATTCTGAGCCTCGTGCTGATGATCACGGTGCTGTTTTCGGTCCGCCGCTCTCATATCCGCGTCGAGTATTCAGTGAGCTGGCTGGCCGCCTCCGTGATTCTGCTGCTGCTCTCCCGCTCGCGTTCGCTGCTGAACTGGATCTCGGACCAGCTGGGGCTCACCTATCCGCCGCTGGCGTTGATCCTGCTGGTGTCCTGCGTTTTTGTGGTGGTCATTTATCGGCTCTCAGTGGTGATCTCAGATCTCAAGGACGCCAATATCGCCATGGCGCAGCGGCTGGCCATCGTCGAATTCCAATTGCAGAGCCGAAATGAAAAGCAGTAAAGCAACACGCAACCGCAAAACCTCTGCGCGCGTTGCGGTCGAGATCGCGCCCCGCCAGCCGGTCTATTGGCCATACGCGGTGGGAATCCTGGTGGCGATTTTTGCCGTGTTTGAGGTGTATTGGCCGGCCATCCGTGGTCCCTTCCTGCTGGACGATACCGGGTTGCCCTACATGCTTCCCGCCTACGTGGGCGTTCCTTTGAAGGATTGGGTGCGAGGTTTGCGCCCGCTGTTGATGTTCAGCTTTTGGCTCAACTATCAAAGCGCGGGCAGTCAGGATACATTCGGCTACCATCTGTTCAATGTCGTTGTGCATTTGCTCAACGGCGGCCTGATTCTGGTCGCGGTCCGCAAGGTGCTGAGCTGGACGCGAATCGAAAAATGGCACGCGGGCGCGCTCTCCGTTTTTGCCGCGGGACTTTTTCTCCTGCACCCCTTGCAGACCGAATCGGTGACGTATGTCGCCAGCCGCTCGGAGACGCTGAGTGTCTTTTGGGTACTGGCGGCCTTCACCGTCTTCGTGTATCGCTCTGGCGATGCGATCTTCACGCTCCGGGCGCTCGCGATCCTGACTCTGTTCGGCGCGGCGGTCTTGACCAAAGAGCATACCGCCGTGCTTCCGGCAGTGTTGCTGCTGACCGACTTCTATTGGAATCCCGGATTCTCGCTGGCGGGCATCGGACGCAATTGGAGGCTGTATATCCCTATTGCCGCCGGCGCCGCGATCGCTCTAGCCTTCATCTCGAAAGCGCTGAACATGGGGCCGACGGCGGGGTTCGGTATCAAAGAATTTACCTGGTACCAGTATTTCTTCACCCAATGCCGGGTCATCTGGGACTACCTGCGTCTGTTCGTGCTCCCCATTGGCCAGAATCTCGATCCCGACGTTCCGATCTCGCGCACTGTCTTCGATCACGGCGCGATTCTCGGCCTCGCCGGCCTCCTTGCGGTGAGCGTGCTGGCATGGATGTACCGGCGCCGTTTTCAACTCGCTTCCTACGGCTGGTTCGTGTTTCTCATTTTGCTCGCACCCACCTCTTCATTCGTGCCGCTGCTGGACCCTTCGGCGGAACGGCGGCTCTACCTTCCTTTCATCGGCCTGCTGTTCATCGTGGTGGATTTCCTGAGCCGCTGGAAGACTACCAAGACTACCCTGGTTACGGCTCTCAGCGCGGTTTTGATTATCGAAGCGGCGGCGACCTATCAACGCAATCAACTCTGGAACAGCGCCATCGATCTGTGGAAGGACACGGTCGAAAAATCGCCCAACAAATACCGGCCGCGATTCCAGCTCGCGTTCGCTTATTATCTGGCCGGCGACAGCGCTGACTCCCTGGAACAGTTCCAGAAAACGGCGGACCTCGGCAAGGTCACTTACGATCTTTTGCTCGACTGGGGATTAGCTTATGATGCCGCTGGCAAAATGGACCAGGCGCTGGACAAATTCAAGCAAGCTGCGGCCATTGAACGTCACGCGCACGTGTATCAAACCATTGGCAACGAGTACGGCAAGATGGGCAAATATCCGGAGGCGCTGGACGCCCTGGCAACGGCCGTCAAACTGGATCCGCGCTTCGCGATGACCTACTACACTCGCGGCAACGTCTACGAGCTGCAAGGCAACCGAGCGCAGGCTGCGGAAGAATACCGGCATGCGGCGCGGCTCGATCCACAACTTCAGTTGGCGCGCGACGCTCTGGCACGCGTCAGCCAATAGATGTTGCGCATCGGCGTTAACGCGCTGTATCTCATTCCGGGAGGTGTCGGCGGCACCGAAATCTATCTGCGCAATCTGCTGTCGGCGCTTGCGGAGATCGACACGGTCAATCAGTATGTCGTGTTCACAAATCGGGAGACTGGCGCGGACTTAGTTCCGAACCAGCCGAACTTCAAGGCTGCTCCTCAACCGCTGCGCGCGTCGTTCCGCCCGGCGCGAATTCTGTGGGAACAAGAAGCGCTCCCACGCCTGGTGGGTCGTCATCGCGTCGATGTCCTGTTCAATCCCGGCTTTACTGGTCCCGCGATTTGCCCGTGCCCGCAGGTCACTGTGTTTCACGATCTGCAACACAAACGGCACCCCGAATACTTCCGCTGGTTCGATCGTCCGTTCTGGAATCTGTTGCTGTGGATTTCAGCGCGGCGGTCGCGCGGGTTGATCGCGGTGTCGGAAGCGACACGCGACGATCTGGCGCGATACTACGGGCGGGCAGCCGAAGTGATCCACCACGGCGTGGAGCGCGAGTTCTTCGAGATCGCCGGCATGCGGGAGCCGGGCGATTACTTGCTGTGTGCGTCCACATCGCATCCGCACAAGAACCTGGATCGGCTGCTGCGCGTTCATGGGGCGATGAGAACCGCGCCGCCCCTGGTGATCACCGGCGTCCGCGGATTCGCGGCCAAACAAGTGGAACAACTCGCCGGACCATCGGTCCGGATGCTCGGCTGGGTACCGCGCGGGGAACTCTACGAACTGTTTCGCTGCGCGCGTGGGTTTATCTATCCGTCCACCTTCGAAGGCTTCGGAATGCCGGTGTCTGAGGCGATGGCGGCTGGCGTTCCTGTGGCGTGCTCGGATATTGCGCCTCTGCGCGAGATCGGCGGCGATACGATTCACTACTTCGATCCGTCGAACGATGCCGCGATTCAAGATGCCATCGAGCGGCTGTCGGCAGGCTCGATTCCGAGCGATGCCGCACGGCGCCGCGCGGCCGATTTCAGTTGGGAAAAATGCGCGCGCGCGACTCTGGATTATCTGAGCAAGTCTTCCAGCTGAATGCGCGAGTCGGTCTTCGAATCACGATACTTGACGATGATCGGCGTGTACACAGACAAGCCCCATTCGCGTCCCTTGCCCTGCGTGATGGCGCGCGTCCCGGCTACCACCACGGCATCTTCGGGAATCACGAGCGGCTGGTCATCCGACGCCTTATGAATGCCACCCTGAACCAGGTCATACACAGGTGTCGACCGGTTCAGAATCACGCCCGAACCAAGCACCGCGCGACGCTTCACCACGGTGCCCTCATAGACTCCCGTGTTGCCGCCCATGAGGACGTCGTCTTCGATAATGACCGGCATTGCGCCAACCGGCTCCAGCACGCCGCCGATCTGGGCCGCAGCCGAAATATGACAATTGACGCCGACCTGCGCGCAGCTCCCCACCAGCGCGTGCGAATCGATCATCGTGCCGTCACCCACCCAGCTTCCGCTGTTGATGAACATGGGCGGCATGCAGGTAACGCCTTTGCCGATGTAGCAGCCGTCGCGAATGCTCGAACCGCCGGGCACGATGCGAATGCCCCGGTCCGCGGTGATGTGCTGCACCGGGAATGTGGATTTATCGAACCAGGGCTGGCGATCTGCGTTGATGGACATGTCGACAATCGCGCCCATGCGGAAGCCGATCAGAATGCCCTTCTTCACCCACGCGTTCACGCGCCACCCAGTTCCGGCGGAGGCATCCGGCTGCGCGGAGCGGATGGCACCGGTGTTCAAGGCCTGCTTGAATCGCTCGAAGAGCAGGAAATGTTCATCGGTGTAGGGGGCTGGCTTTTCGTCGAATAGCGCCTCGATCTCAGCCTGCATGCACGCTCCGGTCCGCCAGCAACCCGAGAGCTTCCAAAACTTTTTCGATCTTGACGTGGTTCGCGGCGCTGGGCGGACACATGGGCAGCCGCCACACTGGCTCAAGCAGACCCATCAGCGCCATCGCGGCCTTCACCGGAATCGGATTCGATTCGACGAAATTCACTTCCATCAGGTGCAGATATTTGCGCTGCAGATCGCGCGCGGCCGCGAATTGATTGGCCAGCGCGTACTGCGTCAGGGCGGTCATCTCGCGCGGGATTTCATTAGAGACCACCGAGATCACGCCGCGGCCACCCAGCGCGATGAGCGGAATCGTAAACACGTCGTCGCCCGACAGCACCGCGAAGTTGGATGGAAGCTCGTGCACTACGGCGGCCATCTGGGCGATGTTTCCCGAGGCTTCCTTGACGCCGATGATGTTGTCGATCTCGGACAGCCGTTTCAGCGTTGCGGTTTCGATATTCACGCCGGAGCGGCCCTGGACGTTATAGACGATCGTCGGCAGCTTGGCCGCTGCGGCCACGGCCTTGAAGTGTTGATAGATCCCTTCCTGCGTCGGCTTGTTGTAATAAGGCGTCACGCTGAGAATTCCGTCCGCGCCCACCGCGCGCACCTCGCGCGCCAGCTCGATCACCTCGGCAGTGTTGTAGCCGCCCGCGCCGCCCAGCACCGGCACGCGCTGCTTGGCTTCATCGAGGGCGATTTCGATCACCCGCAAGTGCTCCTTGCGCGTCAGCGTAGGATTCTCGCCAGTGGTGCCGCAGGGAACCAGGAAGTTGATGCCTTCTTCCACCTGCCGCTTGACCAGTGCGCGAAGCGTGTGTTCATCGAGCGATCCGTCCTTGCGGAACGGAGTCACTAACGCGGTGCCGCAGCCTTCAAACAACATGTCAACCTCCAAACAAGACGTTGCTGAATTCGTAGAATCCTTGGCGCCCGACTATCCATTGTGCCGCTTTCAGCGCACCGCGGGCGAAACCTTCCCGGCTGCGCGCGGTGTGGCGCAGCGTGATCGTGTCGGCGGCGGAATCGAAGCCGATCTCGTGCGTGCCGGGGTGCGCGCCCGCGCGAGTGGAGCTGGTGTCGATGGCGCGCTCGAATCCGGCGGCCTTCATCTGTTCCACCAGCTTGAGCAGCGTGCCGGAGGGCGCGTCTTTCTTCGTGATGTGATGGATTTCCCAGGCCCAGGCGCCGTACTCTTGCTCGTTCTTGAGCAGGCGCGCGGCTTCCGCGACCAGGCGCGTGAAGACGTTCACGCCCACCGAGAAATTGGGGCTCCAGACCAGAGCCGAGTTGCTGGCTTCGATGATCGATTTCGCTTCCGCCAGATGTTCGCCCCAGCCGGTAGTCCCGACTACGATGGGGATGCGCGCAGCGGCAACCTTTCGAATGTTGCCAAGAACCGCGGATGGAATCGAAAACTCCACCGCGACATCGGCTCCTGCCAGGGGCTCGTCCCGATCGATATCAATGCGCGCGGTGACGGTAAAACCGTACTCGGGCGCAAGCTGGTCGATCAACCGGCCCATCTTGCCGTAACCGACGATCGCTAGTTTTGCCATGGGCCACCGTGGCGCACGCACTGGTGCGTGCCGCGTCGGCACTCGTGCCGACGCCAGGCTCGAAAAACATGGATCAGGCGTTCACATGAGTGTGAACGCGGCACGCACGAGTGCGTGCGCCACGATCCCCTAGGCATCGAACACCGCCGGGTCCAGCTCGCTGAAAAACTCCGTATGCAGGGCCGATACCGCCGCGCGCAAATCCTCGCCGGCCACAACGAAGCCCAGATTCAACGCCGACGCGCCTTGCGAAATCATGCGCACATTCACTCCCGCCAGCGCTTTGAACACGCGCGCCGCGACGCCTGGCGTATAGCGAATGTTATCCCCCACAATGCAAATGATAGCCTCATTTTCTTCCACGGAAACTTCGGAGAACTCGCGCAGATCTTTGACGATCTCTCTCAAGTGCTCGGACTGATCCACCGTGAGCGAAACATTCACCTCGGAAGTGGCAATCATGTCCACGGAAGTCTGATAGCGCTCGAACACCTCGAAGATGCGCCGCATGAAGCCGTACGCCAGAAACATGCGCGCGGCGTGGATGTTTAGCACCGTGACATTGGACTTGCAGGCAATCGACTTCACCAGATTGGTGGTGGTGACCGGCTCGGCCACGATGCGTGTGCCCTCCACCTGCGGACGGCGCGAGTTCAAGATCAGGACCGGAATGTTGCGATCGATCGCCGGAACGACGGTGGACGGATGCAGCACCTTCGCGCCGAAATAAGCCAGCTCCGCGGCCTCAGTGAACGAGATCATTTTGACGCGATGAGCATTAGGAACGATCCCGGGATCGGCGGTCAGCATGCCATCGACATCGGTCCAGATCTGGATTTCTTCGGCGCCAATGCCCGCGCCCACGATGGACGCTGTGAAATCCGAACCGCCGCGGCCCAGCGTGGTTGTAATACCCTCCGGCGTGGCTGCGATAAAGCCGCCCATCACCACCACGTGATCTTCGAGCAACGGTGGAATCGCAGCGGCCAACCGGGCATACGATTCTTCCAGGTTCGGCGCGGCCTGCGTGTGCCGGCGGTCGGTGACGATGACTTTGCGAGAATCCAGGTGCACCGCGCTCAGCCCGTGATGCTTGAAGTAGTTGGTCACGATCAGGCTGGAGAGCCGCTCGCCGAAGCTTGAAATCGCGTCGACGGAGCGCGGGGTCAACTCGCCTAGCACCGCCAGGCCCTTTACTAATTCGGAAAGCTCCTGGAAGTGCTCGTCGATGGTACGCTCCATGCCGGACTCGCGCAGATGGTAATCGCGCAACGCAATGAGTTCCCGCAGAGCCTCTTCGCGTTGTCCGCCAACCGCCAGATCGGCGATCTTGAGCAGACGATTGGTGGTCTTGCCCATCGCCGACACAACCACGACGGGCTTGCGGGCGAGCCTGGATTTGACGATGCCCGTTACGCGCTCTATCGCTTCGGCGGACTCGACTGAAGTTCCGCCGAATTTCATGACGATCATCAGTCCAGCAAACCCTCCGAGTACATCAGCTCCGCGTTCAGCACGGCGGCGCCGGCCGCGCCCCGAACCGTGTTGTGCTGTAGTGCGATGAATTTGTAGCTAAGCGCCGGGCACTCGCGCACGCGGCCCACAAACGTCCCCATGCCGTTGTCGCGCTCGGCGTCGCGCCGCGGTTGCGGCCGGTCCTGTTGCGGCATGTAGGTAATGGGCTGCGCCGGCGCGCTGGGCAATTTGCGCTGCTGCGGAACGCTCGAGAAACCGGTGAGCGCGTCGATCACTTCGGCCAACGCGGGTTTGCGCTCCAGCGCGAAGCTCGCCGCCACCATGTGTCCATCCACTACCGGCACACGATTGCACTGCGCGCTCACTTTGGCGGGAAGCGATCGGATCGCATCGCCGGTGAAGTCGCCCAGAATCTTCTGAGTTTCCTGCTCCATCTTTTCTTCTTCGCCACCAATGAACGGGATCACGTTGGCGTTGATGTCCATGGATGCGACCCCGGGATAACCTGCGCCGGAAATGGCCTGCATGGTGGTGGCGATCACGGTGGTGATTCCGAATTGCTTCAGCGGCGCCAGCGCCATGGCCAGCACCATGGTGGCGCAGTTCGGATTCGTCACGATCATGCCCTTCCATCCGCGCCGGCGCTGCTGTAGCGGAACGATTTTCAGATGATCCGGATTGATCTCGGGGATTAGCAACGGCACATCCGGCTCCATGCGATGATTTTTCGAATTCGACAGGACGATGTGCCCGGCCCGCGCGAAGGCCTGCTCGATCTCTGTGGCCACTGACGAGTCCGTGGCGGAAAAAACCAGCCGGGGCGCATTGCCGGGCTTGCACTCTTCGACCGGAATGGATTGCACCATCGCCGGCATCAAGCCGTTCAGGCGCCAGCTGGTGGCTTCGCAATATTGCTTGCCCGCTGAGCGGTCGCTCGCGCCCAGCCAGGTCACTTCGAACCAGGGATGGTTTTGCAGAAATTTGACGAAATGCTGGCCAACCATTCCGGTCGCGCCGAGAATTCCAACTTCGATCTTTTGCCCGTTCATCATATGCGTTCCTTGCTTCATGCGTTCATTAGCTGCGTGATCATGCGCTTATAAATCTGGATGGCTTCCAGGATCTCCCGCTTGGGGATTCGCTCTTCCGATGTGTGCGCCACATGAATCGATCCAGGCCCGAGCAGATACGGCTTGCCCCACGCGCCGCCGAACCACGGGATGTCGGTAGTGAAGGCGACCACGGTGGTCTCGAAACCGTCCAGCCCGCCCAAGTGTACGGCGGGCGTGTTCAGAAGTTCCTTTACGTCCAGCTTGTCTTGGACAGCGTTAGTTATGGCCTGGCGCGTGGCCACGCCGTCGTCCACCAGCCGGATGAAGATTTCGGCCTGCGCATGGTCCGGAATCACGTTGGGGGCGCGGCCGCCGGTGATCGTCCCGATGTTCAGCGTGCTTGGTCCCAGGATCTTGTCGTTCGGAAGCGGCAAACGCCGAACGACGGCCAGCACATCCAGCAGCTTCTCGATGGCCGATTCACCCAGTTCCGGATAGGCCGAGTGCGCCATCCTGCCGCCAGCTGTGAACTGGAGGCGTAGCGCGCCCTTGGAGCCGAGCGCGAGCTTATTCTCGGTGGGTTCGCCATTGATCAGGAACTTCGAGCCGCGCCTCTGCGTGGCCGCCACAATCGCGCCGGTGCTGTTGCGCTCCTCGCCCACCACGAACAGCAGCGCCATGTTCTTCTGGCCGGCTTCGAGCAGCTCGCGTGCGGCGAAAATCATAGACGCGATAATGCCCTTGGTATCGCATGCACCGCGTCCCCAGATGTGTTCGTTATCCTCGCGCGACGGGAAAAAGGGCGGGACCGTGTCCATGTGGGTGGATAGCGTCACGACAGGATCGCCGAAGGTCGCGAGCACGTTGAAGCGCCGCTCCTCCACGGGCATTCGCTCCACCCGCCCAGAGTGCTGCGCGGCCAGCTCCGACAATTTCGCGAACAGCAAATCGCCGATGGCCTCTTCGTTTTCGGTGATCGACTCGACGTCCACCAACGCGCGCGTTAGTTCGAAAGCATTCATAAACTAAGGGAGGGATGGAGGAGGGTCGACGCGAGCCAAGCCGCGTGCTTCCCGGTAGCGCTCCATCCGATCTCCAATCCACGAGATCGCGATGACAGTGGGCCGGTATTAGCCTGACCCCCCAACCGCGCCGGGCGATGCTGCCGCAGCCGATTTCGGCGGAAGAAATTGCGCCCCTTTCGCCAGCCGCTCCGGAGCTTCCCGGAATCGCGCCGCCGGCTACTGATGGCTTCCGCGCCTCTACGAGGACAAAACCAGCATAGCAGGTTCGCGAACTTGCTTTCTCGTTGCTGGATCGCTGCTGGCTCTACGGTAAGCCGAGTTCCTTCTTGATCACCGACACGTTGCGAGCAGCCTGATCCTGCACGTTGCTCTTCATGGCCGCGGCTTGTTCGAAGTATTTCAGACCTTCGCGCATTTGAGCCTTGTCGCCGACGGCCTTGCCGAGCGAGTAGTTCGCCAGGCCGAGCGTGAAAAGAGCGTTGGCTTCATAGGTGGGCTCGCCTTTCAGCGCCGGAAGAGCCGAGCGCAATGATTTGTTGGCGGGACCCCAACGCTGCTGCATCGCGTTGCCGACGCCGATGAAGAAGTTGGCCGTTCCGATCTTGCCGGCCTCATTGCCGCCCTCCACCTTGGGCCGGCTGTTGAGGGCTTCCAGTGCCCGGTCCGCGCTGGTGACGACCGGGGCGGCGCGATTCCCGCGCCAATTGCAATCCGCTTCAAACAGCATCGCCTCGGCGTTCTTGGAATCCGCCGCGGCTAACTTCCCCGCCTCCGCGCAGCCCTTTCCTCCGAGCGATGCCAGGTAGCGAGGCGATATCAGCCACATGTATTGGCTCTTGGGATTGATTTTCTCGAGCGTCTCACCCAACCCCGAAATCTCCTTGGGCTCTCTCGACTTGGATGCCGTTGCGTACAGCGCGTACTCGGCGTAGGTGGCCACTTCCTTGGCGTGCTCCAGGTCGGCCTTCTCGTCGTCGTTGGCGGGCGCCTTGCCGGAGCCGGTGACCTTTTGCGCGGTCTCGGCCGTCCGCTCCGCCCATTTCTTTACTTGCTCCGCGTCGCCTTTGCCTTCGGCGGCTTTGATGGCGTTGTAGCAGAGGTCCACTTCGTTGGGGCCTCCGGTGTAAGCCTTGTCGGCTGCGTCCAGCGCTTTGTCGAATTGCTTCTGCTGTAGATAGGTCGACTCCAACTGCCCCGCCACCCAGGGAGCGCCTTCGTGCTTGGGGTACTTCGAAAGAAAGTCCTCCATCAAGGCGACCTTCTTGGCATCATCAGCTTCCTGGCCGATGGCCTGAAGCTGCTGTCCTTCCGGTGTACCGACATTGATGGTGAAGTTTTGCCGCTGCGCTAGGAGCGGCAGTACGAATAAGGCGAGCATGGCCACGCTGCGTTTCATCCCAAATCTCCTAAGGGAGGAATTTAACACAAATGACAGCCGGGTGAAACATCGGGGAGCGGGGAGGCCGGGCGGCGGCGGTCTAACTGGGCGTTATGTCTCAAGCTTGTACTTGGTCGCGGCCAGCGCGTAGAGCCGCCGCCATACCAGCCGGTTGAACACCACCACCATCGTGGCCATCACCACTGTCGCGCCCAGCAGCAGAGGAAAGTTGCCGCTATCGCTGGCGGCGCTGATCAGTGCGCCCAGGCCAGTGGTGGAGATGGTCTTTCCTTGGAAGCGGAAATATTCCGCCACGATGCTTGCATTCCAAGCCCCGCCGGACGCAGTCACGAATCCGGTTATCAGATAAGGAAAGATGGCGGGAAGAAACAAATGCCGCCATCGATCCCAGCGCGCGAGATGAAACACGGTGCAAACTTCTTTCAGATCCGTTGGGATGGCGCTGGCGCCCGCAATGACGTTGAACAGGATGTACCACTGCGTGCCCAGCAGCAGCAGCACGATAGAGCCGATCCCCAGGCCGCCGCCAATGCGAATCAAAAACAGAAGCACGATGGGAAACAGCGCCGTGGCGGGCACGGACGCGGCGATCTGCGCGACTGGCTGCGCTACCGCGGCCAGCCGAGGGTGCAACCCGACCAGGACGCCGGCCGGGACCGTCCAAAGCCCGGCCAGCAACAGCGTCAATTCCACTCGCAGAAACGTTGCTCCCGCCCCGCGGAAGATACCGGAAACATCGCGTCCAGAAAGCGCGGTGAGCATAACGACCATCTTGATGGCGGCGAACGCCAGACCGAACACTGCGGCCCCTGCCGCGAACCGGAGCAACCATGTTCTTGCCGGGCGCCGTGCGTGCCTGTCCTCGGCTGCGGCTTGCTGGGCGAAATGCAGAGCCAGCCTTTCGCGTGCCGGCGTCACCGACGCCCGGCCCAGAACGGATAGCGCGCGCGAATGGCGCAGCCAATCGAGAATCCAGGAGCGCGGCGTGCGCGATGCCTCTACTTGCTCCATCTTGAACTTCTCGCTCCAGGCGATCAGCGGGCGCCACACCAGTTGATCCAGCAAGATGATCACCGCCACCATGACGATCAGCCCCCACCCGATGGCGCGCATATCGCCCGCGTTGGAGGCGGTCTGCAAATACGAGCCCAGGCCGGGCAGACGCAGATCGCGATTCCCGAGCACGAACATTTCGCAGGCCATCAGGAAAAACCAGGCGCCGGCCACCGACATCATGGAATTCCACACCAAGCCGATCGCCGCGTAAGGCAGTTCCAGTTGCACCAGCTTCTGCCACCAGTTCAGGCGATAAACCTCCGCGGCTTCCAGCATCTCGCGAGGAATGGACTTCATCGACGCATACACGCTGAAGGTCATGTTCCAGACCTGGCCGGTGAGGATCAACAGAATGGCGCCCAGTTCGACTCCGAGCTGGCGCGTCGGAAACAGCGAAACCATCGCCAGCATTACGCCCGGAAGGAAGCTCAGCACCGGGATGGATTGCAACGTGTCTAAGAGCGGCACCAGGATGCGCTCGGCACGCTTATTGTGCGCCGCGATGTAGGCGTAGACCAGCGTGAAGGCGAAGCTCAGCACGTAGGCCAAGATGATTCGAGCCAGCGAAAAGGCTGCATACCTAGGCAGCGCCGAGGGGTGCAGATCGATGCTGGCCTGCGCGTTCACCGGGCCAGCCCAGTAGCGAGCCAGCGCAAGCAGCGCATAAAACATCGCTAGACCCGCGATGAGAATCGGCAAGTCGCGCGCGAGCGAAGAAGCCGACGCCGGCAGCCCTTCCCATTGCATGCCGAAGAGGCGCTTACTCTCGCTCCGGCTTTCTAGTGATGCCACGTTTCCTCGCCGCTTTCCACTGCAGCCGCTTGGTACAAGCGCAGCCGGTCGCTTTCCGAATCAAAGCTGAAAAGGTCGCCGTAGCGGCCCCAGTCGAGCGCGGTGTCGATCTGGCGCTGGACATCCTCGCGCGAGAAATGTTCGTCCAAAACGTCGCGGAAGAATTCCAGCGGCATGGTGTGATCCGACTTGCCGGAGAGCGCGACATACATCTGCTGCAACAGCGGGACGCGCGCCAGCGTGGCTTCCCGGAACAGTGTCTTGCGCGTGGCAATGTCGCCTTCGGCGAACTGCTTGCCCTGGGCAGTAATTTCGAGATCGCCCTTGTCGAGCTTGGCGAAACCGAGCAGAGTGGAGGCCTCCACGATCGGCAGCAGATCGTCCACCTCCATCCGCAGCTCCTCGGCGACATGGTACAGGTCTTCCTGGCCGCCGCGATCGTTGACCAGCTCCAGCAAACCGCCGATTCCCCCCGGACGCGCGTGCGGCAGCATCGGATAAGCGGGCTTGGCGGCGCGGCCCGGCACGGGAGGTTCGGCTTTGAGTTCCGGCTCGGTCATCAACTTGTAGATGTAATCCACGTACAGCGGAAATTCAGCCGAGTTGCGCTGGC
The DNA here is from genome assembly GCA_963768095.1 of Terriglobia bacterium. Taxonomy (GTDB): domain Bacteria; phylum Acidobacteriota; class Terriglobia; order Bryobacterales; family Bryobacteraceae; genus Palsa-89. The sequence continues at coordinate 152,319 of CAVYGT010000007.1, forward strand.
GTGGCTGTGTGAGAGGAATCAGGAAATCGGCGCGAATCTTGGCTGGATTGCGGCTCAACACCAGGACGCGGTCGGCCAGCAGCACGGCCTCCTCGATGTTGTGAGTCACCAGAAAAATGCTGCGAATCGGCATCTTTTTTTGCAGCCACAGTTCCATCAGTTCGCCGCGCAGGTTTTCGGCGGTCAGCACATCCAGCGCCGAGAAAGGCTCATCCATGAAAAGAATCTCCGGTTCCACCGCGAGTGCGCGCGCGAAACCGACGCGCTGTTTCATGCCGCCCGAAAGCTCCTTGGGATAGGCGTTCTCAAAGCCCTTCAAGCCGACCGAACCCAGCGTGCGGAGCGCGCGGCGATGACGGTCGGAATGCTTCATCGCGCGCGCCAGCAGCGGCGCTTCCACGTTTTCGAGCACCGTGAGCCAGGGGAACAGCGCGAAGCTTTGAAACACGATGGCGACATTGGGCCGGCTCTCCGCGAGCGGGCGGCCATGCCACAGGACCTCGCCGGCCGAAGGCGCAGTCAATCCAGACAGCATTCTCAGCAAAGTCGATTTCCCCGAGCCGGAGGCGCCCAACAGCGCGACGATCATGCCCGGCTGCACCGCCAGGTCGATGGGAGCGATCACCTGAACCTGGCCGCCGTCCGGGCGCTCGAACGATTTCTCGATGCCGCGCGCTTCGATGATCGGCTCGGCCGGAAGCGCGGCTTCGCGCGCTGCTTCCATTTCCGTCGAAGGACGAAGCTCGATGTCCGGCGCCGTCATTTCGATTCCGCCCAGTTCGTCCATCAGGCGCTGCCAAGCCTCCTCGGGCAGCTCATCGAAGAAATGCATGCGCTCGCCGGGATTCATCGCGTCGACAATCGCGTTCATCTCGTTGCGCGGCCGGGAGTGCAACAAAACGTAGGCGTGATAGTAGGGAAACGCACCGGCCAGTCTGGCGGCCAAATCGATGGGTAGCTTGCGAAACAATGTCTGCTGCTGCTCGAAGGGGACGCTCATGAACACGTCGGCGGCGAGGTCGGCGTCCAACCCCCGGAGCAGTGCGATGGCTTGATCCCAACGGGCTTGGGAGACAATTGTCGAGAGCTGGTTGTTCACCAAGGCATCCACAACCTACCACAGTTTCTCGTTTGGCTTGAAGTAATCAAAACGTCATCCGGCCTGGCCCGGCCTGGGGTGTGGGTCCGGCGCCTGGCCGATGCGCGATACTGGCTCAAGTATGCCGCGGTGCGGTCAGCCATGAGCAGCGTGGAACTCGAACAGCGCCTTCCAACACGCGCTGCCGGAAGCGGCGTGGCCGTGCTGATCCCCTGCTACAACGAAGAACGGACGATCGGCGGCGTGATCCAACAGTTTCGTGCAGCCCTGCCGAAATCGGAGATCTGCGTCTTCGACAACAATTCTTCCGACGGCACAGCGGAAGCGGCCCGGCGCGCGGGGGCGCAGGTCTTCCTGGAGCGAAGGCGTGGGAAGGGCTACGTGGTGCAGTCCATGTTCCGCAAGATCCAGGCCGACATCTACGTGATCGTGGATGGCGACGGGACCTATCCGGCCCAGGCGGTAACGCGTTTGATGGAGCCGGTCATGCGGCAAGAGGCCGACATGGTGATCGGCTCGCGACTGGCCACGGCCGCCAACAGCCAATTCCGCTGGCTGAACCGTGTGGGAAACCGGTTCTTCCTGGTGCTGCTGCATTTCATCTTCGGCGTGCGCCTGACGGATCTGCTCAGTGGATATCGCTGCTTCAGCCGGCGCTTGGTGCGGGGCCTGCCATTGTTCGGCGGCGGTTTTGAAACCGAAGCGGAGATGACCGTCAAGGCCTTGCAGCGCGGATTCACCATCACCGAAGTTCCGGTGGATCTGGCGGCGCGTCCCGCGGGCAGCTCCTCAAAAATTCGCGTGCTGCAGGATGGCTTCGTCATTCTCAATTGCATGCTGGTGTTGTTGCGCGATTACAAGCCGCTGACTTTTTTCGGCGGCGTGGGAGCGCTGCTGTGGCTGGCCGGCGCGGTTCCGGCGATCTGGGCAGGGGTGCAGTATTCGCAGACCGCCTCGCTTCCGGTTCTGGCGTGCTTGATCGGCGCGGCATTGTTGTGCGCGGGCACTGCCTCCATGACGGTCGGGCTGGTCCTGCACTCCATCGCGCGGCGATTCCAGGAACTCGACCATCAGATCCAGACGCTGGCCGACGATCTGCGGTCCGATGACTCGCGCTAGCATAGAGAACTTATGGACATTTCCGGAAAAGTTGCACTTGTGACAGGCGGAGCTTCGGGCCTAGGGGCCGCAACCGTGAGGACCATCGTCGCAGCTGGCGGCCGCGCCGCGATCCTGGACTTGAATGAACAATTGGGGAACGCGCTGGCCGGCGAGCTGGGATCGGCCGCGCGTTACGTGCGCGCCGATGTCAGCTCGGCCGAGCGAAGCGGAGCAAGCGGTAAAGGCCGCGGTTGCCGCCTTCGGAGCGCTGCACATCTGCGTCAATTGCGCCGGCATCGGCGATCCGCAGAGGATCGTCTCCAAAGAGGGTCCCGCGGATCTGGAACGATTCAACAAAGTGATTCGCGTGAATCTGATCGGCACGTTCAACGTCGCGAGGCTGGCGGCCTGGGAGATGTCGCGCAATCAGCCCGGTCCGGATGGCGAGCGCGGGGTCATCATAAATACTGCTTCGGTGGCGGCTTTCGACGGGCAAATCGGCCAGGCGGCCTACTCGGCATCCAAAGGCGGCATCGTGGCTTTGACTTTGCCGCTCGCTCGCGATCTCTCAAGCATGGGAGTGCGCGTTATGACCATTGCGCCGGGCCTGTTCGACACTCCGCTGCTGGCGCGCCTACCGGAGGACGTGAAAGCTTCGCTCGGAGCGATGGTTCCTTTTCCGAGACGCCTCGGCCGGCCAGAGGAATACGCGCTGCTCGCCAAGCAGATCATCGAGAATCCGATGCTGAATGGCGAGGTAATTCGGTTGGATGGCGCCATTCGCATGGCGCCAAAGTAAGTCAACGCGTTTGGAGAACTAGGTCGAGCGTTTGGCGTTGATTTCGAAATTCAGATCGCCGCCGCCATCCATCGTGATCTTGAGCTGGTCGTCAGCCGCGAGTTTTCCGGTGCACTTAAAGGTCATTTGCTGGCCGCCCGCGTCGACGCTAAGGCCGAACTGCAGCGTTTCGCCGGCCATCTTTCCGTCCGAGATGTCGATGTCACCGGTTGGTCCGGTCACGGTGCCCGTGACTTTATCGCCATCGAGCTTGAACGTGAAGGTTAACGAAATAGATTGGCCGTCTGGTGTGTTTACATCGCCGATCCATTTTCCATTGACATCCGCCGCGCTCGCAGTAGCGGCGAGAAAACCGAGAACAACAATCAGTAGAGATACGCTTCGAGCGAATCGATTCATAGACAATGCTCCTTCTGGGGCGTTACGAATATTGAGGCAATCATATCACGCCACCCGCTGGGCCATAGGGACAAGATTACGGGAGCCGCTGCAGGGTCAGGCGGCGCGTTAGTCGATCCGAGCCGGCGCGGATGGAATTGGGCGCGGTGCCGAAGATCAGCTTGCCATTCTCAAAATGGAAAATGCGGTGCTGATCCGTGCCGACGTAGTCCGGCCGCCAGGCGGCCTCCACTTTGAACGACACGCTGCCGGCCGTTTCGTCGATGTTCACCGGGCCCGCGTAGGCGATGTAGGAACTGGTCAGCATGGCCTTCATCTGATCCGCCAGCGGCTTTCCGGACACAAACGAGGGCGTGTCGCCGGACATGATCTGCAAGTACAGCCAGCCGCCCTGCACGACAATCGAACCCACCGGATGCTCGCCCCAGGGATGGCGCGCCACCTCGCCGTTGTCTCGAACATCTTCGGCGGCGAGCAGTTTCCAGCGGCCTTCCAGGCTATCGGCTGCGGCCGCGTGGGCGAGCGCTATCAGGGCCAGGGCAAGCAAACGTATGCGCATATTGGAAGCATCCTAGCAGACCGCATGGCGCTGCGCTCGATGCGCGCATCCGGCGCTAGAATAGAGAACGTGCAATATCAACAACTGGGCAATACCGGAGTTTTTGTTTCGCGCCTCTGTCTAGGCGCCATGACGTTCGGTGGCAAGGGCGGCTTGTTCGAAGTGATCGGCGGGCTGCCGCAGCACGACGTCGATACGATAGTCGGAAATTCTCTGGATGCGGGAGTGAATTTCATCGACACGGCCAATATCTATTCCTACGGCGAATCGGAAACCATGGTCGGAAAAGCGCTGGGCTCGAAGCGCAAGGACATCGTGGTGGCCACCAAGGTTTTCGGGCGTATGGGTCCGGGCGCGAACCAGGTGGGGCTTTCGCGGCTGCACATCATGCACTCGGTGGAAGCAAGTCTCGAGCGCCTGAACACCGATTACATCGATCTCTATCAAATCCACGGGTTTGATTCGGCGACGCCGCTCGAAGAGACCCTGAGCGCCCTCAGCGATCTGGTGCGGCAGGGCAAGGTTCGCTACATCGGCTGCTCCAATCTCGCCGCGTGGCAGATCATGAAGGCCCAAGGAATCTCGGCGCTGCAGCATCTGGAAAATTTCATTACGCTGCAGGCTTATTATTCGCTGGTCGGCCGGGAGCTGGAGCGCGAGATCATTCCGATGCTGCTGGATCAGAAGATCGGCCTGCTGGTTTGGAGCCCGCTGGCGGGCGGCTTCCTATCCGGCAAGTTTACACGCGCGGGCGCCTCGGACAATGCAGCGCGGCGCTCCAAGTTTACCTTTCCTCCAGTGAACCTGGAAAAAGGCTACAACATCATCGATACTCTGATGGCCGTGGGGGCGCGGCGCAACGCGACCGTCGCCCAGGTGGCGCTGTCCTGGCTGCTCTATCAACCTTCCGTGAGCAGCGTGATCATCGGCGCGCGCAACGCGGCGCAGTTGAAGGATAACCTCGGCTCGGTCGACGTGAAGCTCGAAGCTGAAGACCTGAAACAGATCGACGAGGCCAGCAAGCTCACGCCGGAATATCCCAACTGGATGTTCGGCACCCAGGGATCCGATCGCAGGCCCGGGCAAGTGCGCGACTGGTCCAGGTTCATGGCCGCCGCGAAGTAGCTGGTCTGCTCAACCCAGGAGGTTGAACAAAGAATTAGCGTCGCTGGTTGGCGCGAGGCCGAACAACGTTTGTGTCTCCGATTGCTGCAAAGCCGCTTGATAGCTGGCGGATTGATCCGCCGGCGATGTACTAGAGGATGTTAGCGATGGGGTCGGGGCATTCGCGGCCGGCGGCGTAGGTGTTTGAGGAGCTTCCAGGCTGGTCAGAAGACTGGTCAAGTCCGTGGTGGGACTGTTCGGTGCCGCGGGCATGCCAAAAATCGCGTCCACGTTCTCCAACTGCAGGGCCGCGTTGCTGAGTTGAACAACGTCCGACGGCGAAGCTTTCTGCAATGCAGATAGTACCGACGGCGATGACAGTACCGGGGAATCGACGTTAGACAAGGTTTGAAGCAGATTTGTTATTCCGGGGTTGACAGAAGAAATGGAACCCATTTATTGAGACCTTCCAATGTCATATCGGCCGGGCGTTCGCTATCGTGAATCTTAATCTTTGAGCCCCTTACAGGCCGGCAAAATAGCCCTTGCACGGCTCTGCTATAATGACCCTAGATGTTTGCCTTTCCTCCGCGTTCGCGGATGAGGACCCCGGGCCGCTCCGGCCACTTCTCGTCAGGAACTTCAGGCTGCTCTGCCGTTCCTTCATGCATCTAACTCACATACCTTGGGAATGAAAGTAAGCGTCCAGATTACTCGCGGCATCGAGTCCCTTTTCGGAACCCGCGACGAGAATATTCGCGTGCTGGAGAACGGACTGCACGTCACCACCAGCCTCCGGAACGATTCGCTCGAAATCGAGGGCGAAGAACCCAACGTGATCCGCGCCGCCAGCATTCTGGAAGATTATGTCGCATTGGTTAAAGAGGGCCAGGCCTTCGCCAACGGCGATTTGAACAGCTATCTGCGCGTGGTCACCGAGGACGAAGAAGTGACGCTGCGCAGCCTGGTGCACAGCGGCCGGCAGCGCAATTTCGGCAAGAAGACGCTGGCGCCCAAGACCGTCAACCAGCGCCGTTACGTGGAAGCGATCGAACGTCACGATCTGGTGTTCGGCATTGGGCCGGCCGGCACCGGCAAGACCTACCTCGCGGTGGCGATGGCGGTTTCGGCATTACTGAGCAAACGCGTCAGCCGCATCGTGCTTACGCGGCCGGCGGTCGAGGCGGGCGAGCGTCTCGGGTTCCTGCCCGGCAATCTGCAGGAGAAAGTGGATCCTTACTTGCGCCCGCTGTACGACGCGCTGTACGACATGCTGGAGGCCGACAAGGTCGAAAAGCTCCTGGAGCGCTCCGTGATTGAGGTGGCGCCCATCGCCTTCATGCGCGGGCGCACTCTGAACGACAGCTTCATTATTCTCGACGAGGCGCAAAACAGCACCGCCGAGCAAATGAAAATGGTGCTGACACGCCAGGGCTTCAATTCCAAAATGGTGGTCACCGGCGATCTGACGCAGATCGATCTGCCGGGCGGCAAGCGCAGCGGTCTGACCAACGCGGTGGACGTTCTGCGCGGCGTCGAAGGCATCAGCTTCACCTACTTCGACGATCGCGATGTCGTGCGGCATAGTCTGGTGCAGAGAATCGTGAAGGCGTACGAGCGCTATCAACAATTGACCGGCGATGGCCAGCAACTCGCGCTGAGACTGAGCGAGCCGCCCGGCGAAGTTTCTCCCGCCGAGCCCATTCCAGCCGATCCTCTGGCTTCTTCGGCTGCCGGCCCCGAGATTCCGCTGGCCTGAGGCCTCGCATGCCATCCCAGCAGACCAGTCTGCTTTTCCGAGTCCGGACCCCCGGAGTGTCACGGCGGTCCGCGCGGCTGTTTGTCAAAAGGCTCGCGAACGAAGTAGCTCGTGATCGCGCGTTCGGCTGTTTAATCACAGGCGACGCTGAGCTGCGCCGGCTCAATCGCGACTTTCGCCAGCAGGATCACGCCACCGACGTTCTCTCCTTCCCGGCTGCGGATGCCAACGGGTTTCTGGGCGACATCGCGATTTCTTATCCAAGGGCCAAAGAACAGGCCGCCGAGTATGGTCTGGCCATCCAGCAGGAAATCGAAATCCTAATGCTGCATGGCCTGCTCCATCTGCTGGGCATGGACCACGAAAAAGATCGCGGGCGCATGGCGCGTATAGAAGCGAAATGGCGCGCGGCGCTCGGGCTGCCGTGCGGCCTGATCGAGAGGGCCCACGCATGACTTGGTTTGCCGTGGGCGCCGCGGCCGTCTGCGCCGTCCTGCTCTGCCTGGTCACGGTGGTTCAGATCCTGTACATGGAATCTCTGCGCCTGCGCGCGCGCGATCTGCCCGCGCTCGAACTCTTCAAGGAAACGCTGGAGGAGCGCATCGGCCTGGAAGCCGAAAAAGGCGTGTTGGCCTTCTCAGTGATCAAACACACGCTGCTCCTGCTGATGGGTCTGTGCTTCATGGCCGTGCAGTTCGGCAATACCGGCACGCCTTGGCAGAGCTTTTTCGAAGCGGCATTGTTCGCCTGGCTCACGATGCTGGCCACAACCTACATGCTGGCCCAAGTGCTGTATCGCAAAACGCGCGGGCGCTGGCTGTTGCCACTGGCTCCCGTGCTGCGGCTGTGCGCGCTGGTGGTGCGTCCTTTGACCGCGATTCTCGGCTTCTTCCAGTCGCTGGTGGAGCTTTCGGCTCCCGAATCTGCAGGCGAGGAAGCCAGCGCCAACGGCGACATCGAGGCTCTCATCTCAGCCGGCGAAGAGGAGGGCCTCATTGAAAAAGACGACCGCAAGCTCATCGAATCCGTGGTAGCTTTCGGCGATAAAACCGTGCGCGAGGTGATGACTCCTCGTCCCAAGATCGTCGCGATCGAAGCCAGCCGCTCGCTCGAGGACCTGCGGGAGTTGGTGATCCACGAGCAGTATTCTCGCATCCCGGTCTATGAGGAGACCATCGATCACATCATCGGATTCGTGCACGTGCGCGACATGTTCGAATTGGATGAAGCGGATCGGGCGGGCCGGCAAGTGCGCGAACTGGTACGGCCCATTCGCTTTGTCCCGGAAACCAAGCCGGTGAACGATCTGCTGCGCGAAATGCAGGAGGCCGGCGCGCACATGGCGATCGTGATTGACGAGTACGGAAACGTCGCGGGGCTGGCCACCATGGAAGACCTGGTGGAGGAGATTCTGGGCGAGATACACGATGAGCATGAGCCGGAGCGCGATGTGACGGAGGAATCCGAGGGCCAGTTTGTGGCCGCCGGCAGCTTGGATCTGGACCGTCTGGACGATTTGCTGGGCTTTCGCCCGGCGGAAGGCACGGAGTCCACCACCATCGGCGGCTTGGTCACGGAATGGCTGGGGCACGTACCGCAGGTCGGCGAGACCGTGGAGCGCGACGGCATCCGCATCGAGGTTCTGGCCGGCGACGAGCTTAAGGTGGAACAAGTTCGTATCTCGAAAGCCAAGCAGGAAACCCTGTCCCACGGCCGCTCATGAGCGCCCCCCAGGCAGGCTTCCGTTCCGGATACGTCTCCATTCTCGGCCGTCCCAACGCCGGCAAATCCACGTTGCTGAACGCGCTGGTGGGCGCCAAAGTTGCGATTGTTTCCGAAAAGCCGCAAACCACGCGCGCGTCCCTGCAGGGTGTCGTCAATACCGCCGGCGCTCAGATCATATTCGTGGACACGCCCGGTATCCATGAATCCAACACGCTCCTCAACCGGCGCATGATGGAAACCGTGCGCGATGCGTTGACTGACCGTGACGTGTTGCTGTATCTCGCCGACGCCACCACCGGGTTTACCGAGAAGGACGCCCAAGCCCTGGATGTGCTCCGCAAGGTAACCACGCCGGTGCTACTGTTGCTCACCAAAATCGACCGTATTCAGGACAAGCGCCGGCTGCTGCCGCTCATCGAGCAGTACAAGGCCGCGCGCGAATTCGACGAATACATCCCCGTGTCTTCGATCACGCGCGAGGGTCTGGATCGTGTGCGCGACGAAATTGTCAAACGGCTTCCGAAAGGTCCGGCCTATTTTCCGCCCGATTATCTTACCGACCAACCCGAGCGTTTTCTCGCCGCCGAGCTGATCCGCGAGCAGGTCCTGCGAGAAACCCGGCAGGAAGTGCCGCATGCCATAGCGGTGCTGGTGGATGAGTGGGCCGAGACCCCCAAGCTCACCCGCATCGCCGCTACGATTTATGTCGAACGGTCCGGTCAAAAAGCCATCGTGATCGGGGCCAAAGGCGCGACGCTGAAAAAAATCGGCACGCTGGCCCGGCATGAAATGGAACGCATCTTCTCGCGCAAAATCTTTCTGGAACTGTTCGTCAAGGTTCAGAAGGACTGGCGCGAAAGTCCCGAGTTCCTCAAGGCCATTGACTGGCGCTCCATGACGGGTGCAGAATTGGACTCGGAGCCTGCCCCAGAAAAATGATGCGATTCCTTTCCGTAGCGCTCGCATTGAGCCTGTTCCTGGCGCCCCTAGCGGCCGAAAAAGCGCCGCAAAAGCACGTGCCCGACGGCGAAGTCATCGATCAGGTTCGCGTCAGGCTGGTTAATGATCCCGATGTGGGCGGCATTAAGATTGACGTCGACGCTCATGATGGCGCCGTCACGCTAACGGGCAAAGTGAAGACCGAAAAACAGCGCGTCAAAGCCGAAAAGCTCGCTAAGAAGGTGAAAGGCGTCAGCAGTGTCAACAACCAGTTGGTTGTCAGCCCTGACTAGCGTTTTTCCTGTTCCACGCCAAGCGCGCCCAATCCGTTTACGTTTCTTGACATCTGGAAGAGTAACCCATGTATCTACCTCATCGCCAAGTTAACAAGATGAAATTGTTGGGGATTCTCGTGTGCGTGGCTGCGGCCTGGGCCCCGGCTCAGACGCCTGCGCCCGCCAAATTAGTAGCCGGCGAAGTCACTTCCATCGACACCTCCGCCAAGCAGTTCAAAGTGAAGGGAGACGACGGCGTCACCTACAACGTCGCGCTTCAAGACAACGCGATTTACCTCCGCCTGCCGCTGGGCGAGACCGATCAGAAGAAGGCTGTCCGCATCACGTTTTCAGACGTACATGCCGGCGACCGGCTGATCGCGCGCGGCCCGTTCGCCGAAGACACTAAGACAGTTTCAGTGCGCACTGTAATCACCATGGCCAAAGGCGACGTGGCGCAGAAGCAGGCGCGAGATCAGGCCGACTGGCAGAAACGCGGGATCACCGGAATCGCCACTGCCGTCAACGCCGGGAGCAAAGAGATCATCATCGCCACGCGCGGACGCGACAGTAAAACTTTGACCCTGGATGCCGCCAGCGCCGATTTTCGCCGTTACGCGCCGGATTCGACCAACTTCGCCGATGCAAAACCCAGTTCGCTGGCGGAAGTGCAGCCTGGCGACACCATTCGCGTGCTAGGCGACCGGACCGAGGATGGTACGCGCGTCAAGGCTGAGGAGATTGTTTCGGGCGCATTCGAAACCATCGCCGGCACCGTCATCTCCGCGGACGCAGCCAGCGGAGAGGTGCGCATCACCAACCTGCGCAACAAAAAGCCCGTTGTTGTGAAGACCAACTCGGGCACGATGTTGCGCCGCATCGACGAGCAAACCGCCACTATGCTGGCGCGGCGCATGCGTCCCGCGGCCGCCGGCGATGCGCCCCCTCAAGGCGGGCCGCCACCAGGCGGGCGGTTCGGCGGACCTGACGGCCCACCCGCAGGCAGGGGATTTGGCGGTGGACGCGGTCCCGGCGGTTCCGGCGATCTCCAGCAAGTTTTGGAACGCTCCCCACAGTTGGCACTGGCCGAGCTTAAGAAAGGCGACGCCGTGATTGTCTCTGGCACGAAAGCGCCCGAGGGCGCCCCGGTTACGGCTTTCTCCTTCGTGGCCGGCGTTGAGCCGTTCCTGGCTGCCGCGCCGCGCACGGCCGGCGAGGTGAACCTGGGCTCGTGGAATCTGGAAGTTTCCGGAGGCGCCGCCGAGCAATAACCGGTTGCAGCCCGGATTGCGAATTCCTGCATGGACACGAAATGTTGAAGTTCAATCTGGGCCTGTCGCTGGCGTTGCTCTTTGCGGCCGCGCTGTGTAGCCAGCCGATCGGAGTCCTGCACGGCGTGATCACCGACGAATCGGGCGCGCTGGTTCCCGGGGCAAAGATCACGGTGTCGACCGAAGCCGGACCCGTCAAGACCGGGACTTCCGGGAACGACGGCTCCTATTCCATCGCGGGCCTTCCTCCCGGAACCTACACCGTTCAGGTCAGCTCGCCCGGTTTGGCGCAGATCGCCCCCGCCACGGCGGAATTCAGCGGCGGCGTTCGGTCCGTCAACTTGGATATTCAACTGCGGGTTGCACTCGAAAAGCAAGAAGTGACCGTACAAGAAAACTCCGGGCCGCAGGTCAGCACGGATCCGGCGCAGAACGCGGGCGCGCTGGTGCTAAAAGCAGCCGACCTGGATGCTCTCTCAGACGACCCCGACGACTTGCAAGCCGATCTACTGGCCTTGGCCGGCCCAGCCGCTGGACCCAACGGCGGCCAGTTCTTCATCGACGGCTTCTCGAGCGGCCAGCTTCCTCCCAAGGACTCGATTCGCGAGATTCGCATCAACTCCAATCCGTTTTCAGCCGAGTACGATACGTCCGGCCGCGGACGCATCGAGATTTTCACCAAGCCGGGATCAGAAAAATTCCATGGCGCGGTCAACCTGATTTACAGCGACCACATCTGGGACGCGCGCAACCCGTTCGCGGCCACGCCGGGGTTCGCGCTGCCGGCATCGGACACCAAGAACCTGCAAGCCAATCTCAGCGGCCCGATCATCAAGAACAAGATGTCGTTCTTCATCGACTTTTCCCGCCGCCAGCAGCGTGAGGACCAGCTGGTCACCGCCGATATACTCGATCCCTCCTGTTCCGGGCTCGCGTTCGGGACGCCATGCTCGCCCCTAGCGCAGTCCTATGGAGTGCTCCAGCCCAATACGTTTGACAACGTAAGCCCGCGCGTCACCTACCAGTTGACGCAGAACATCACTCTCGATCTGCGCTACCGCTGGCAGGGCAGCGAACTCGACAACGGCGGCGTCAGCGGATTCAATCTGCCCAACAGCGCTTTCATCCAGCACGGTACCAATCAAACCGTGCAATTGACGGAAACGCAAGTGGTCAGCCCTGCGGTCATCAACGAGTCGCGCTTCCAGTTTTTTTCGATGAGCAACAATCAGACCGGTGTGAATCCGGTGCTGAACATTTCCGTGGCCGACGCCTTCACGTCTGGCAGCACCTTCCCGGCGGATTACTCGCACCAGAGGAATTACGAATACCAGAACTACACTTCGATCACGCACGGCACGCAGTTCATCAAGTTCGGCGCGCGCATCCGCGGCGAGCAATTGGCCAACTACAACACCAACAACTTCAGCGGACAATTCAATTTCCCGTCGCTGGCCTCTTACGCACTGATGCAGCAGGGCATCGCCCAGGGGCTGCCGCTTTCGCAGATTGTCGCCGCGGGCGGAGGAGCGTACCAATACGTGTTCGCAGCCGGCCAACCATTGATCAACGCCAGCGAAGTGGATGCCGGACTGTTTTTTCAAGACGATTGGAAAGTAAAACCGAACCTGACGGTGAGCCTGGGCCTGCGTTACGAAGTGCAGAACGATATTCCGGATCACGGCGATTGGGCGCCGCGCGTCGGCTTTGCCTGGGGCCTCGGCCGGCCTACGCAGGGGGGCCGTCTCGGCAATCCCAAGACGGTGGTGCGCGGAGGCTACGGCTTTTTCTACGACCGTTTCAGCGTGGGGAATGTGCTGAACACCATCCGCTTCAACGGGGCCAACGACGTTTCTTACACCATCCCCAATCCGACCTTTTATCCGGCCGCCGGCGTGCCGATTCCGCAGCTCAGTGCGCTGGAATCGCCGCAATACGCGGAATCCGCCGCCACCTATCATATCGATGGGACGTACCGATCCCCGCGAATGCAGCAAGCCGCCATCGGGATCGACCGGCAGTTGCCGAAGAACGTGACGCTGTCGGTGAATTACATCAACACCATCGGCGAGCACATCCTGCGCACCGTGGATATCAACACTCCGCTTCCGGGAACGTGGAATCCGTTGAATCCGGCTCTTTCGGCATATCCGCTCGGCTATAACGCGGGCCTTTACAATCTCTATGAGTCGAGTGGTCTGTACGCGCAGCATCAATTGATCGTTAACGGGAATGCGCGCATCAACTCCCGGATTTCGTTGTTCGGATTTTACGTCAACGGGCATGTCAACACCAACGTTTCCAGCCCGCTCGCCGCTCCGTCCAATCCTTACAACTTCAACCAGGACTGGGGACGCGCGCTTTACGATATTCGGAATCGCGTGGTTTTCAATGGAAGCATCCAGCTGCCGTTTGGATTGCGAATGTCGCCGAACATCCTTTACAATTCAGCGCCACCGCTGAACATCGTGGAAGGCATCGATGCTGTTGGGGACGGTGTGACTGCTAACGCGCGCCCGGCGTTGGCTCCGGCCGGATTTTCGGCGCCGGTGTGCAGCCAGCAACTGGCGCGCAACCTAGCTACCTGCCTGGTTTCCGGAACGCCCTACGGAAGTTTCGTGCTCAATCCTCCCGGCGGGCTGCCTATAATTCCGATCAATGCGTTCAGCGCATTTGGCCAGTTTAATTTCAATCTTCGTCTGAGCCGGACCTGGGGATTTGGCGAATCAACCGCACCGCGGAACAATCCACGCCGCGGCCCGGGAGGCGGTCCCGGATTCGGGCGCGGGCCCGGCGGAGGAGGAGGCGGCCGCGGCGGTGGCCCGGGCGGGGGCGGGTTCGGAGGTTTTGGCGGTTTTGGCGACTCGAGTGGGAAGCGTTACACCTTGACCGCGGGCGTGATGTTCCACAACATTTTCAACACCGTCAATCCCGGACAGATCGAGAACGACCTGCTGTCGCCGCGCCTCGGAGAGCCCCTGGCGCAGGCCACCGTAGGCAATTTTGGCGGGAACGCCAACGCGCAGGCGTTCAATCGCCGCATCGATTTCAATCTGCGGTTCAGTTTCTAAAACCGGAACCTAGCGCATTCGTTCCAACAATGGCCGCAGTTCCGGAAAACCCAGGCCCTCGCCTTGCCAGCGGCAGTCCTTCAGCCCGTCGATTCCGGTCCAAGCGGAATGATAAAGAGTGTAGGAGTCCTTTTCGTTGGGCGCGCTCCAGGTTCCGTCCGGGCGCTGCGTGCTTAACAAATAGCTGATGCCGGTGCGTATCACTTCATCGGAAGTGTTCAGGCCGAAACTCTTCAAGCTATCCAGGAACTCACCCATCGTCTCCGGGTCGTGCAATGCAATGGCTTCTCGCAGGTTGCGCTTCAGAAAAGAATATTCCTGCGGCAGCAGATCGCGAGGCAATAGATGTTGCCCGTAATCGTTCAGCGTGTAGACGACATGGGTGATTGCGTAGACGGTGCTATAAAAAACCGCATGGTTGGTCTGGTTTCGGTCGAGATATGGCCGCATGGTGGGCATCCATTGCAAGACCTCGCGGTAGGGCGCTCCCAATTGAATGCCGTAGCGATCCCCGGTATAGGTGGTTATGAGCGCGTCCAGCCAGACATCGTACTTGGATTGCATCGTTAGGGCGCGCCCGCATTTCTTGCAGACCGTCGCGCCACGCGGATTCCACACCGAATCGTGCGGGCACATTTCCGGAATGTCTAACGGCGGCTGCTCCCGGGCGGGATCGAACAGCAGGTAGTCGACGGCGCTGAAACGTGCGGCTGCCCTACGCAGCTCGGGCTTGACACGGCCGTCATCCTGGCCGAGCTGGGAAGCCGCCAGCCAGCCGAACGCCAGGTCAGCAACGTCATCCGCATTTGCATCGGCGGCCACGACGGCGTGCGACGCGGCCCACCGCTTGGCGGCGCGGCGGCCGATGCGCTCCGCTTCGGCGCGCAGTTCTGGATCCCGAGCCGACGCAGCGATGGAATAAAAACAGTACACATAATCGGTGCCATACTCCGCAAAGTTGGCGGGCTTGTTGGCCGACTGATCGATGTACGCGAGCGCCCGCAGCATCGCGATGGAACGGTCGCCTTCGGTGTATTTCGAGCCGGGCCACAGGGGCGCGACGCGAGCTGATTGACAGCCAGCCAGGCCGGCGATCACCAGAATCGCCAGAGCGTGCTTGGTTGTGCCTGATGTAACCACGGCTCGTTTGCGTCTCCAGCTTACTCGATTGGGAAGCGCTATCCAGCGGGCTTAGCCGCTCACGCACTAAATCCCCGGAGCTTTGGCCTCTCGATCCCTGTTACACTTGGATTCGAACCATGGCGATTAGCAAGGACTTGCTGGAGATTCTGGTCTGCCCCTTGTGCAAGGCGAGCCTGGAGCTAAAGCCCGATCAGAGCGGGCTGAAATGTGTGCAGTGTAAACGCGTCTACCCGATTCGGGACGACATTCCAGTCATGCTGATCGACGAAGCCAAGATCGAAGAATAACTGCCCGTCCTTTGTTAACGATGAAAACCGTAACAGACCGGGTGTCGCCCGGAGCGACCGTTTCACGACTGCCATGACTCGCCTGCTCCGCTTCGTCCGTCCCTACTCGGCTCCGCTGATCCTATCGGTGATTCTGATGGCGGCGGTCGGCGCGGCGCAAGGATTGATGGCGGTCCTGATCGGCCCCATCTTCGACCGCGTTCTAAAGCCCGACTCGCCCGACGCACCGGTGCTCCTGTTCAAGATCCCGATTTTCAACCATCCCGTCAATCTTCAGGACCTGCTCCCCTCCGCGATTCACAACATCTGGACCATGGTGTTCGTCGCCATCCTGGGCTCTTTCACCGTGAAGGGGCTGTGCGATTACTTCGGTAATTACTTCGTCAATTACGTCGGATTTTCCGCCGTCACCGATCTGCGGCAGCAGGTCTTCGACCGGGTGCTGCGGCAGGACGCCAATTTTTTCGAATCCAATTCCACCGGCCGCGTGATGTCGTCCATCATGAACGACCTCGAAAAAATCCAGGTGGCCACTTCGCACATGCTGGCCGATTGGCTGCGCCAGTCGTTTTCGGTGATTTTCCTGCTTTTTGTCGTGATTCAAAAAGATTGGCGCCTGGCTCTCGTGAGCCTGACGCTGCTCCCCTTCGTGCTTATCCCCACGCTCCGCATCGGCCGCCGCATCCGCCGCACCACGCGCCGCGCTCAGGATGAAGCCGCTGAATTGAACCAGATTCTGCAAGAGACTATCAGCGGGCACCAGGTGGTAAAGTCGTTCGGCGCCGAGGATGTGGAATCGAACCGTTTCCGTTTGGCCGCCGACCGGCTCAAGTCCAGCAATCTGCGGTATGTCCTGCAACAGGCGCTCGCCTCACCGCTGATCGAGTTCTTCGGAGCGATCACCATCGTCGGGCTGCTAACCTACGCGCGCACCGAGATCAAGGCCGGTTCTCTGACAGCGGGCGAGTTCACCAGCTTCGTTATCGCGCTGCTGATGTTATATGAACCCGTAAAGCGGCTCACGGGCATTCACAACATTTTCCAGCAGGCCGCTGGGGCGTCGCAGAAAGTCTTCGAATATCTCGACCGTGATCAGCAAATCTCGGAACGGCCGGGGGCCGTCAAGCTCTCCAAGTTCCAGGACTCGATCGTGCTCGACAATGTCGGCTTCCACTATTCCAGCGCACCCAACGGGTTTTCTCTAGAGGGCGTCCAACTGGAAGTGCGCGCCGGAGAAGTGGTGGCGCTGGTGGGGCCGAGCGGCGCGGGCAAAACAACGCTGGCCAATCTGGTGCCACGCTTCTACGACGTATCTAGCGGTGCGGTACGGATCGACGGCAAGGACGTGCGCGATCTGCAACTGGCCTCGCTGCGCGCCAGAGTCGGCATGGTAGCGCAGGAAACTTTTCTATTCAACGACACCGTTGCCAACAATATCCGCTATGGCAAGCCCAAGGCCAAGCCGGAAGAAATTCGCGAAGCGGCGCGCAACGCACTGGCCGACGAGTTTATCGAACGCATGCCGCACGGGTACGATACGGTAATCGGCGAACGCGGTATGATGCTGAGCGGAGGCCAGCGGCAGCGGCTGGCCATCGCCCGCGCTCTGCTCAAGAACGCGCCCATTCTGATCCTGGACGAGGCTACCTCGCATCTCGATACCGAATCTGAAATTCTAGTGCAGCGCGCCTTGCAAACCTTGATGAGCAATCGCACCGTGATCGTAATCGCGCACCGGCTGTCCACCATCCGCCGAGCCGACAAGATCGTGGTCTTGGATAACGGCCGCATCGCCGAGATCGGAACGCACGAAGAGTTGATCAACCAGGGCGGTATCTATCATCGCCTGCACGGCTTGCAATTTCTGGAAGCGGATCCTTTGATTAACTCATGAGCGCGCCGATCCGCAGCATGACCGGCTTCGCCCGCCTCCACCAGTCCACTCCGCAGGGCGAAATCACGGTCAGCCTGAAGAGCGTCAATCATCGCGGCCTGGATCTGCATTTCCATCTGCCGTCGGAGTTCGATCCCTTCGAAGCCGCGATTCGTGCTGTTATCAAAAGATCCATTCTTCGCGGGCACGTCGATATTCGCTGCGCGCTTTCGCAAACTGGAAACGGCGTAGCCGGAGGGCTGAATCTCCCTTTGTTCCGCGCTTATCTGGCTGCATTTCGCCAGGCCGCTGCCGAAGTGGGGCTCAAGGCGGAGCCCGATCTGAGCCGAATCTTTCAGCACCCGGGCATGTTTGGCGGCGTCGAGGAGCAAGAGCCCGACCCTGCCATCGAAGCCGCGATTCTTAGCGTTCTCGAGCAGGCCACCGAGGCACTCAATCGCTTCCGGACGCGCGAAGGCGCTGAACTTGTCGCGGTGATTCGCGAGCAAAATCGGGCCATCCAGCGAGGTTCGGCGGAGATAGAGCAGATCCGCTCCCAGGCCATGCCCGCGTTTCAGGCGCGCCTGCAAGAAAGGCTGCGCGATTTATTGGCGAATCTGCCGCTCGATCCTCAGCGGCTCGCCCAAGAAGCCGCGCTGCTGGCCGACCGCAGCGACATCGGCGAAGAGATCGCGCGCCTTAAGATTCATTCCAACCAGGTGGACGAAATTCTGGACGGGGGCGGGGAAGTCGGCAAGAAACTCGATTTTCTCTTGCAGGAGATGAACCGCGAATCCAACACGATTCTCTCCAAGACCAGCGGGATCGGCGAGATCGGCCTGCGCATCACCTCGCTGGCGCTGGAAACGAAGTCCGCCATCGAAAAAATCCGCGAACAGGCCTTGAACCTGGAATGAGCCCATCTCTGGAAGCCGCAAATCTGCGTTCTTGCGCCTTTATGGGTGGCTTGCCGGCATGATCTCCGTCTTCATCATCTCGGCCCCCTCCGGCTCCGGTAAATCGACGCTGGTCCATCGCCTGCTCGCAGACCGTCTCCAATCTGACCTTCTCGATTTCTTACACCACGCGTCCGCCGCGCCCGACAGAAACCAACGGCGTCGATTATGTTTTCATTACGCGGGAAGACTTCGAAAATCGCCTGGCCCGCGGCGAATTTCTCGAATACGCCGAAGTCTTCGGAAACTACTACGGAACCAATCGCGAAACCTTCGAGCAGGCCATCCACGCGGGCCACGACCTGGTACTCGACATTGATGTCCAGGGTGCGCGACAATTGAAAGTAGCGATCCCGGAAGCGATTAGTGTGTTCGTGTTGCCGCCTTCCCGGGATGTTCTCGAGCAAAGGCTTCGGGCCCGGTCTCAGGACAGCGAGGAAGTGATTCAACGCCGCTTGCAAGGCGCCGCGGCCGAAGTTCGAAATTATACGCAATATGATTATGTCCTGATCAACCGGGAAATCGAGGAAGCCGCCGCGCGCCTGGCATCTATCGTGAAGGCCGAACGGCTGAGAAAGGCCCGCATGGAAGAAGAAGTCCGGCCCATCCTCGAGAGCTTCCAGCGACAGTGATTTCAAGTTACTACCGAGGTTCGATAACGAATGGCTGAGAGATTGAAGAACAACGCGATGTACGCGATCCCGGATGACGGTGAGCAGAGCACCTACCGGTACATTATCGTAGCCGCCAAGCGGGCGCGCCAGCTGCAAAATGGCGCCCGTCCGTTTCTGCCCACCACTTCCAAAAAGCCCACGGTGACCGCCATGGAAGAAGTCCGCCGCGGCCTGGTGAAGTACACCGACATCCTGCGCGAGCAGCCGCACGAGGAACTCGCGCCGCAGGAATAACCTTGCGGCACGGCGCGTCCTGAGGAGCCTGACCGGATGAACGCGATCTTAGGCGTAGGCGGTGGAATAGCGGCCTACAAGTCCGCCGAGCTGGCCCGTGCGCTGATGGAGCGCGGGTTGCGCGTTCAGGCCGTCCTCACCGAGGCCGCTCAGCGCTTCATCACGCCCCTTACTTTCGCGGCTCTGACAGGACGCAAAGTCATCACCGATTTGTTCGCCGCAGGGAGTTCCGAGGAAACGCTCTCCAGCGCCATCGAGCACATCGCGGTGGCGCAGGAAAACGACGTCATGGTGATCGCGCCCGCCACAGCCGATTTGATGGCGCGCCTGGCGCACGGCCACGCCGACGATTTTCTCACCACCTGCTATCTCGCCTTCACCGGCCGCGTCGTGCTGGCGCCCGCGATGAACACCAATATGTGGTTGCATCCAGCCACGCAGGAGAATCTGAGCATCCTGCAGAAGCGCGGCCACATCATCGTCGAACCCGAGGAAGGCATGCTGGCGTGCGGCATGACCGGTCCCGGGCGACTGGCCGAACCGGACCGCATTGCCGACGTCGTCGCCGGGCTTGGTTTCCATCGCGATGACTTGGATGGCGAGACGATTTTGATCACCGCCGGCCCCACGCAGGAGCCGCTCGATCCGGTGCGCTTCATCTCCAACCGTTCCAGCGGAAAGATGGGCTATGCGCTGGCGCAGGCCGCAGTCGAGCGAGGCGCGCGCGCCATCCTGATATCCGGCCCCGTCCAGCTTCCGGAACCGTACGGCGTGCAGGTGATCCAGGTGGAAACCGCGGTCGAGATGCGCAACGCGGTGATGGAAAATCTGTCCGGCGCAACCATTGTCGTCAAGTCGGCCGCCGTCGCCGACTATCACCTGTCGCACGTCCCGCAGCATAAGATCAAGAAAACCGCCATGCGAATGTCGCTGGAGCTGGAACCCACGCCCGACATCCTGGCCGAGTTGGGACAGAAAAAAGGCGACCGCCTGCTCATCGGATTCGCCGCCGAGACCGAGAAGCTGGTCGAAAGCGCGCGTCAAAAGCTCGCATCCAAAAACTGCGACCTGGTGGTGGCCAACCTGGTGAATCAGGACGGCACCGGCTTTGAATCCGATCAGAACGAAGTGGTGCTGGTGCTGCGCACCGGCGAAACCATCCCGCTGGCGCGCGCACCCAAGCGCGAGATCGCCGACCGGATTTTCGATCAGGTCCTAAAGCTGCGCCTGGCTCTGCACGCGGCCCAATGACACAAGAAGAAATTCGGCGCTACCTCGAGTTCTACCAGGATCTCGGCGTCAAAACCCTGTTCCGCCGCCCGGCGGCGCATGCGCCGCACGCGGAGCCGCAGCCTGCCGCGGCTGTCGAAGCCCCCGTCATCCTCGAAGCCCCCGCGCTCCCTTCTCTGGAACCGGCCGGCGATACGCTGCTCAAAATTCTTGAGGACATCGGCGACTGCAAGCGCTGCCGGCTGCACGAGGGCCGCAACAAGCTGGTCTTCGGAACCGGCAACGAGCAAGCCAAGCTGGTATTCGTCGGCGAAGGCCCGGGCGCCGATGAGGACGAACAAGGGCTACCCTTCGTCGGCCGCGCCGGCCAGCTCCTCACCCAGATGATCGAGGGCACCGCGCGCAAGGAAGGCATCCCGCTGGTCCGCGCCGATGTCTACATCTGCAACGTCGTGAAATGCCGCCCGCCCGAAAATCGCACGCCGCAGCCCGACGAAATGGAAATCTGCGGCCAGTTCCTGTATCGCCAGCTTCAGGCCATCCGTCCCAAAGCCATCTGCGCTCTAGGCTCCACCGCGGCCAAAGCCGTGCTCGGAACCAAGGAAGGCGTCACTCGATTGCGCGGAAAATGGCAGCGCTGGCGCGATATTCCCGTGATGGTGACCTACCATCCGTCGTATCTGCTGCGGCCATACAATCAGAACGCCAAGAAGGAAGCGTGGGAGGATCTGAAAATGGTCCTGCACTATGTCTACGACTAGCCGCGGCGTCTTCCTCACGTTTGAGGGCCCTGACGGCAGCGGCAAAAGCACACAGGCCCGCCTGCTCGCCGAGCGCCTGCGCGCCGAACGCCACCAGGTGCTCGAAACCGTCGAACCGGGTGGCACCCCCATCGGCCAGCAAATCCGCCGCATCCTGCTCGATCCCGCCAACCACGATCTGCGGCCCATACCCGAACTCCTGCTGATGTTCGCCGCGCGTGCCCAAAACGTCGAGCAATGGATTCTCCCGGCGCTCGAGCAAGGCAAAATTGTGGTCTGCGACCGCTTCACCGATTCCTCCATCGCTTATCAGGGTGCCGGCCGCGGCCTCGGATGGAAGACGGTTCTAGATCTAGATCGCATCGCCTGCCACGGCCTGGTCCCGGACCTCACACTGTGCATCGACATCGACACTGAAACCGGATTGGCCCGCGCTCATTCCCGCAATCTCAGCGAGAGCGGCAAAAACGAGTCGCGACTGGACGACCAGTCGCGCGACTTCCACGAAAAAGCCCGCGCCGCGTACCACGAACTGGCTTTGCGCGAGGCCCATCGCTTCCGGCTGATCGACGGCCACGGAACGCCTGAGGTTATCGCCGCGAAAGTCTGGGATGAGGTTACCGTATTCCTGGATCGCCGAACGGCGCTCTAGCTACTCATCCTCAACTGGACCCGCGACCTTCGCTTCTCCCGCGATCCCGGCCCTCTTTCTAGCGGAGAACATTGCACCCCGGGCCGGCTTGGGCGACGCGAAATGTGTCAAGCCCATCGGAACGGGCACGTCATCATAAATCGCCTCCATGCCACCGCGCATGAAATACGTCTCGTGCCAGAATCCGGTGCCGCCTGAGTTACGCACGAACTCCTGCCACCAGCTCTGATGCGGCATGGTGCGCGACCAGCTCTCCAGCGATTCGAAATCGCGCCAATACTGCCGCATCCCCAAGTGTGGCGGGAAAAACGAGAAGTACAGATTCTCGTGCAGCAGCAGACCGTCCGGCTTCGCGGCCACCGAGTTCTGAATGCGCGGGCCGAACTTGAACAGCGTCGCCAAACCCCGCAGCGAGTTCACCCGCATCCCCAAATAGATCACAACCAGATCCGGATAAGATCCCAGATCCACCGTTACCCGATTCACTTTAGCCGCCATGGGATTTAGTGTAGCCGCTGGGCCCGGTTGTATTCACCCGCTGGTTCCAGTAATGTACTTGTGAATGGCACATCTTCGAACCTATCTGCTCAGCTTCGCCGCGATCCTGGCCTGCACGGTTTCTCTGCAGGCGCGCGTCACGCGCATCGTCATCGACCATCGCGATTCGCCTGCATTCAAAGGCCAGTCCTTCGGTTCGGCCGGTTCTTACGAACGTCTCACCGGGCACTTCTACGGTGAGTTGGATCCCAAAGATCCGCTGAACGCGATCATCACCGATCTCGCGCTGGCGCCGCGCAACCAGCACGGCAAAGTGGAGTATTCTGCCACGTTCTCGCTGGCCAAGCCGCTCGATCTTTCCAAAACCAGCGGCGTGCTGATCTACGAGGTCCCCAACCGCGGCCGGGTGGCTCTGGCGGGCGCGGCGACTAACGCGGGCGGCATGGCCGACTTCTTTCAGTTCGGTCACGTGCTGGTCTCCAGCGGATGGCAGGGCGACATCCCGCCCACCAATGGTATGGAGACCCTGGTCGTCCCAGTCGCTAAGAACCCGGACGGTTCTTCAATCACCGGTCCAGTGCTGGTTCGTTTCGTCGACATGAAGCCTGGGACAACGACACTGGAGATGACGGGTGGCCTCGGCGCGGGCGTGCCATCGCCGCTGCCCGCCAGCCTGGACACGTCCAGAGCTACTCTGACCCGCCGCGCCGGCGAAGGTCGCGAGGTCATCCCGCTGCGCCCCGGCGATTGGGCTTTTGGCGATTGCACCAAAACTCCGTTCCCCGGTGAAGCCGATCCGCACAAGGTCTGCATCAAAGGCGGCTTCGATCCCGCGTATCTCTACGAGCTGGTTTACACTGCTAAAGACCCGCTGGTGCTCGGCATCGGCTACGCGGCCACGCGCGACCTGAACTCGTTCCTGCGCTACGCCACCGCGGACGATTCGGGAACGGCCAATCCGGTGGCTGGCAAGATTTCCTATGCCATCGGCCGCGGCACCTCGCAATCCGGCAACTATCTGCGCAGTTTCATCCATCTTGGTTTCAATCAGGACGAATCCAAGCGCATCGTCTTCGACGGCGCGCATCCCAACATTGCCGCGCGGCAGAATCCGATGAACTTCCGCTTCGCCGTTCCCGGTGGCGCAGCTGACCTCTATCAACCCGGCAGCGACGCCATAGTGTGGTGGAGCGATTACACCGACGAAGCGCGCCATCTGGCCAAAGGCGGACTGCTCGACCGCTGCAACGCCACCAAGACTTGCCCCAAGATTGTCGAAACCTTCGGCGCATCGGAAATGTGGGGCTTGCGCGGTTCACCCGACTTGGTGGGAACCAAAGCCGATCGCGATATTCCGTTGCCCGCCAACGTGCGCCGCTACTATTTCCCCGGCGTGACGCACGGCGGCGGCCGCGGCGGATTTTCCACCGTTGCCCCAGCCGCCGGCGGACGCTGCGAGCTTCCCGACAATCCCAATCCGTCTTCAGACACGATGCGCGCTCTGAGTGAAGCCTTGACGGACTGGGTGGTGAAGAACGTCCAGCCGCCCGCCAGTCAATATCCGCGCCTGGATCATGGCGATCTCGCTCCCGCCACCCAGCAGGCGCTCGGCTTCCCAATAATTCCCGGCGTGCCGCTGCCCGACGGCATTCAGCTTCCAATGTACGAATACGACTTCGGCCCTAAGTTCAACCCGCGCGATCTCACCGGCTGGATCACCATTCAGCCTCCCGTGATTAAGGACACGCTGCCGAGCCTTGCCGCCAAGGTCAACGCGGACGGCAACGAAACCTCCGGAGTCGCCAGCGTCCTGCATCAGGTTCCGCTCGGGACTTACCTGGGTTGGAATGTAACGGCCGCGGGTTATTTCAAAGGGACCGAATGCGGCTTCGCTGGTGGCTACGTTCCGTTCGCCAAGACCAAAGCCGAGCGTCTCGCGGCTGCCGATCCAAGGCCGTCGCTCGAGGAACGCTACGGCTCGCACGAAAAATACGTTGAGCTAGTGCGCGCCGCCGCGTCACATCTCGTAAAAGATCGCTACCTGCTGCAGGCGGACGCCGACCGCCTGATCGCCCAAGCCGAATCGAGCAATGTCCTGCGCTGACGCGGCGCGCCGCGGTCATTGCCGCTAACGGACCTGCCAGCGCGAGACGAACTCTTTGCCCGCTACCCATCTCGCGCCAGGGAAACGGAAGACTTCGCGCCCGCGCCGGTCCATCTTCCCGACTGGATCGAGCATCACCGGGATCGGCGTTCCATTTGCGACCATCGCGTCAAATCGGATCGCGACCACCACCTGCCGCCGTGGAAAATACACCTTCCCCAACTCGGCCAGATGGCCGCGGAAGATCGTGCCTGCCTGGATCGTTCCGCCCCCGGCGGCCCGGACCGGATGATCGAGCGTCGCTTCCAGACTGTCTCCGGCGAAATTGACTTCGGAATCGATCTTCGATGCCAGCCGCAGCCGCAACTCGCTCCCCTGTGTCGGCAATCTGGGGGCAACCTTAACTTGCGCATTGGGCGCCGTGCCGGCGGGATCGACATCAAACGACAAAACCGATTCAGCCGCGTATTCCCGGCAGCCCTCGTACGACACGCGATTAACGGCGTAGGCGCCATCCCTGGCGAGAAATTCTCTTTCAGTCGACTTCGGTATCGTGAAATCGCCGGTATTCATGGTGGTGCGTGTGTAGGTCATCTTGGTGCGCAAGTCGCATGCGGTGGGCCGTGCCTGTTGGAGATCGGTGGGAATAACCGTCAATTGGAGCAGGTCGGCCGTTTGAGGGTCGACATCGAACGTTCCGTGAAATCCCAAGGTGGTTTCACCGAGTGAGTCTTTCACCGAATAATGGCTCACCTCTAGCGGCAAGTCGTAACTGTAGCGGATGCAGGATGACCCTTGGCATGGTCCCTGATTTTCGAAGGTCGTCTGGTCCGTCGTGAAGATACTGATCGTGAAGTTGGTGAAATCGCCGCTGCCGGACAACCCGCCACTCAGCAGGTCAGCGGGATTATCCGTATCGAAGCTACGTCCGCCCGGCCACGAGAACATTTCCTTTTCTCCCGCCAGCATGACGTCGAGCTTGGCACGATCGGACGACATGAGCCTGTACGGCAGGCGCGTCCTGGCTTGTGGCTCATCGAGCGTCCCGCAGGCGCCCATGCTAGAGCCTTTGCCGATGATCGCGTAGTCCTGCCGCTCCATTTCTTGGCGGCAAATGTAGCGCGGCACTCTTCGCTCGTTATCGACAATCTTCGGTTGCACGCGCGCCAGCAGTGCCGATGAGTCGACGTCCGCGGCCCATGCTACGGTGATGGTTCCCGCCAGCAGAAGCAGTCCGGGCCAGTTCATCGCGTGTCCTGGTTGACTACTTTACCTCTGCCACACAGGCATCGTAGGCCTGTTTGGCAAGCCGGCTCGCCGCCGCGAGCGAAAAACCATCGCCACTAAATGCGTAGTCGATTCGAAACGTGCGGAACATCGCCGCGGGCCGGATGTCGTCCAGGAATCCGGCGCCACGCGCACAGGCTCTGCGCGATCCTTCGCTCAGCAGTCCGCGGCGGCAGCGCGCCGAGATAGAAATGCTCAACTTTCCGGGCGCGCCGGGGACGAACTTCACGCCCTGAATGGCCGACTGCACAACCACTCGCTTGGGCGAATCGCAGGCTCCGCCGGTATTGTCAAAGGCCGCGAGCAAGTCGATCTTTTGCTCCGGAAGATAGGAAAACGTCAGCCGCGCCTGCTCGCGGTCCGGCGTCGAAGAAGTCTCGTAACAAACCAGGCCGTCCCGCCCGCCGCGGCTCGCCACCTTGCGGCAAGCGCCATCCGGCAAACCCTGCGCGTGATCGACGAACCATCCGCTCGAGGAATGCGTTAGCAGCGCTGGACCGCACGCATCCAGATCCAGCAGCACATCGTCCGAATCCGGCTTCAAGAAATGCCCGCGCAGCGCCGACACGATGCTGGCATTCGCGCGCGCTCCGGCCTTGGCGCTGGAAGCAGGGCACACGCGGCACCCGCTCTCCTGGCCCAATGCACTTCTTGACCCGGGCACAGGAGGCCGAGAATCTCCCCCAACTCAGCTTTTCCGAACAGTGTGTTGTCCGCTGCAAAGGGCGGCTGGGTGAACTGCGCCACGCAGGGCGCAGAAGCCGCCCAGACAATCAAAACCAGCCAACTTCGAATATTCATCGCAACACTCTTAGCTCGTGAACCCGATTCACATCCAAGACCAGGTCGCCCTTAGGATCGACACGGAAGGCCGGCTCGAACTTGGCGCCCCACAAGATCTCATCATGGCGGTAAGAGTACTGCGAGTGGACCACCTGGCTGAAAGTATCGTCGAAGCCTTTGATCAGAATCAACAGCTCGGCCTCCAGCCCTCGTCAGATGCTCGGCAGTCTTTCCCGAGTAGTGGGCTCTCGGAATCGATTGGATGCACGACCGTCCAGGTCAGAGGGAAAAAGTACACCTGGCGCCGCTCCAAGGATAAATCAAAAAACGCACGCTTAAGCTGGCCATCGGCCCGGCTCACGGTCATGAGCAGAACGCGCGCCTCCAGGTCCATCAACACGTTGCTGCGAGCGTTGGTGATGCGGAACTGCAAACTGATCCCATCCTGATAGGGGGCGATCAGCGCGCGTTCGCTGAACAGAATCTTGGCCGAGGGCCGCGAGAATCTTCCGTAGAGCAGGCCGGTGGCCAGCGCGAACACCATCAGGCCGGTGGCTGCTTCCAGCGCCGCCACAGCATTGGCCATGGTCCCGAGCGGATAAACATTTCCATATCCGACCGTGGTCAGAGTGTGCACGCTGAAGAAAAATGCGTTCAGAAAATCGCCCATCTCCGGCTCGGCGCCCCGCAGGTGCCCCATGCCGATGGCCAGATACATGCCCGCAAACAACATGTTTACGGCCAGGAAGATCACCAGCACCGCAGCCAAGAATCGCGGCCAAGTAGTGTCGATCAATATGAGATAAAAGTTGGTGTCGCGCAGCCGCAGCCCTTTGCGGCGCACGTTGAACGTGCCATCGGGGTTGATGGTCCGCCGCAGTTCGCCTGAAAACTGCGTCGTCAATCCTGGATCGAACGATTCCGGTTTCATAGGAATGAAAACAGCTTAACTCAACCGGCTGCAAACTTGAACGCCCTGGGCGAAAGGCGCACGCTCTTCAGGGCATTCTCACGGTGAGACCATCGCCCGAACTTGAGCGTGGTCCAAAGGAGATCTTGTATGAAAGCAGCCGGTAGTGGTGTGTTTGCGCTCGCCCTCGGAGCGCTGGTGGTCGCATTGTTCTCGTTTCGCAGCTTGTCGGCGCAGACGCAGCGCGCCGGGGAATACCGCATCAGCGGCCCCTTCACGCATGACAACCTCTCGGTATATCTGATTCACGGCTCGGCGAAACCCACCAAGAACCTGCTCACTCTCGAGGAAGCCCTCGCGCAGCATAAGGTGGTCGTTTATGAGACGCGCAATGTCAACGAACTCGCCATCGAAAACGTTTCCGGCGAAGATGTGTTCATCGAATCCGGCGATATCGTCAAGGGCGGCGCGCAGGATCGCACCCTCAAGGACGACATCATCCTGCCCACCAAGTCGGGCCGCGTGAACATCAACGCGTTCTGCGTCGAGCACGGCCGCTGGAACCCGCGCGGCAACGAACCGGTGACCACCTTCAACGCATCCTCCGATTCGCTCGCCACCAAAGAACTGAAAATGGCCGTCAAAATGAAAGCCGATCAGCGTTCGGTATGGGACCAGGTGGCTGCCGCGCAAGCCAGCCTCTCCAGCGCGCTTCGCTCGGACGTCCGCGCCGCACCCGCCCCTACCAGCATGGCCATGACGATGCAGACTCCCGTGGTCCAGAAATCAATCGATGGCTATCTTCGCGATCTGAAGAGCGTCGTTGATGGCAAGAACGACGTGATCGGCTACGCGTTCGCGATCAATGGCACAGTGAACAGCGCCGATGTCTATTCCTCGCACGATCTTTTCATGAAACTCTGGCCGAAGCTGCTGCGCGCGAGCGCGGTGGAGGCGGTATCCGAATACGATGCGGCTAAGAAGTTCACGCCCGCCACACCAGCCGCAGTCAAAGCCGCGCTGGACGATGCTGCCTCGGGCAAGGCCTCGGCACGCCAGTTGACTGATCGGACCAACGTCCTGGTCAAAGAAACGGCGCACAACGTCTTATTCGAAACGCGCGACCGCGCTCAAGGCGATGCCTGGATCCATCGCAGCTATTTAACGAAATAACAGCGACAACGGCCTAATCCCAGCCTCAATCGCCCAGCGGTGTAAAATGGACGCCGGAATGCCCTCCGGCTCCTAGGCCGCCTTGAAATACCGGGAAGAATTCGCCTGCCTCACCCGTCTAACCAATTTGGCATGGTGCTGGACGCGAACGACCACGAGGTAATCGAGGCCTGCCGGCGCGGCGATGACAACGCCTTCCGCGCGCTGTTTGAAGCTCACAAAGACCGCGTTTACTCGATCGCGCTACGCTACTCGGGCGACCGCGGCGCCGCCCTGGACATCGCGCAAGATACGTTTCTCAAGCTGCTGTCCTCGATCCAGAATTTTCGCGGCAACGCTAGCTTTGACTCCTGGCTGTACCGGATCGTGGTGAATACCTGCCTGGATTACAAACGCACTGGCCGACACGTAATCCCGTTTCTGGATGGGCTGCTGGACGCCGTCGCCACGCCCGCCGAGAGCATCTTACATCGGTTAGTGCGCGCCGAGCGAGAACAGACCGTGCAGGAAATTGTCGCCAAGCTGCCACCCGAGCAGCGCATCGTGGTGGTTTTGCGGTACACCGAAGGGCTTTCCTATGACCAGATCGCCGAGATCGTGGGCTGCTCGGCGGGCACGGTGGCCTCGCGGCTGAATCGGGCGCATAAGGTATTGGAGCGGCGGCTGGCGCATCTGCGCGCAGGGAGGTAGAAAATGGTGAAACCGGAAACTCACAAGCAGTGGATCGAACAAGAGCTGGAGCGTTCTCTGCGCCACGTCTCCGCCCCGGAAGAGCTCTGGGATCGCATTCAAAGCCCGCAGCACGCGCGCGCTCGTGTCCGAACACGATTCATGGCCTGGGCCACCGTGCCGGTTCTTATGTTCGTCGCTCTTTGGGGATCACACCAGCGCAACAACCCCGCGCTTCAGTTCCATTCCAACGATCCCGCCGAAATTCGCACCTGGGTAAAAGCCAACGCCGGACTCGACGTCCCCTTGCACGCAGGCAATCTCGCCGGTGCGAACATGGTTTCCCCGCACACCGCTCAGATTGCGTACCGGGTGGCCGGCCGCGACGTGTCAGTCTTTGTTTCGGACAACCCGGCATCCGTCCGGCGAAACGGAAAGTCTGTTTCCTGGACCACTGGCGGACAAACCTACCTGCTGGCTTGCGCCGAACCTCAGGATTTCAAAGCTTGTGTGATGTGCCATGTGGGCGGATAGCGGGTTCTCAAAGACCGATAAGGCCGGATTGGGTGATTTGACCCATGGATCGCCAGGCCCTCGATCACGGCCTTCTTTTAATTTTATCCGATTACTTTTCAATGACATAGGTGAATTGGGGCCTGTCCAGTCAAACCTGGCCGACCGATTGCTTACTTTGGCTTCGCAACCAGAAAGCAGCGCTATACTGATAGTTTGAGGTGCTAAAACGATGAAGACCTACGTGAAGTTCGGCGCGATCGTCTCGGTAGTCGTGGGCGTCCTCGCGTGGCTCGCGCTCGGCGGCGTCAGCGAGAGCAAAACGTATTACAAGACCATCTCTGAAGTTCAGCACATGGGCGATCAGGCTCACGTCAAGCGGCTGCGCGTAGATGGATATGTCGTACCCGGTTCCATCGTGCGGAACGGCGCGGAAGTTTCCTTCATCATGCACCAGGACCCCGCCAAGCGCGGCCAGGACGCCATCCGGCTCAAGGTGGTGTACAGCGGAATCGATCCGCTGCCCGACACGTTCAAGGATGATGCGCAAGCTATGGCGGACGGAAAGCTTGGAGCGGATGGAGTGTTCCAGGCCAACAAGATTCAGGCCAAATGCGCATCGAAGTACGAAGCTAAGCCACAGTTGAAGACGGACGCGACTCGCGCAGGCATGTAGCGGCCACCCAGCGCTCCGTTCTAGAGGACTAAACTCGGATGGAAAATATAGGCGCCTTGTCAATCCTGCTGGCGTTTTGCCTGGCAGTGTACGCCGTCATCGGTTCGGTGATCGGCAAGATCAAGAAGAATCCTTTTCTAGTGATTAGCGGCGAGCGCGCCACTTATTGCGTCTGGATCCTTCTCACCACCGCCTCCGGGCTGCTGATTTATTCCCTTCTGACCGGCGACTTCCGGCTGGGCTATGTGGCCTCGCACACCGACCAGACCATGCCCGCCATCTACAAGTTCACGGCGTGGTGGGGCGGGCAGGAAGGCTCCTTGCTGCTGTGGGCCTGGCTGCTTTCAACATATTCGGCCATTGTCATTTTCACTAATCGCCGCAAGTTCCGCGACATGATGCCTTGGGTCAACGCGGTTCTGATGGCGACGGAAAGCTTCTTCCTGATCCTGATCGCGTTTGTATTGAGCCCATTCAGCATTCTCGAAATGGGCCGCGGCAACATCGTCGAGGGCATGGGGCGCGGGCTGAATCCGCTGCTGCAGTATTGGACCATGATCATCCATCCGCCCATGCTGTATCTGGGCTACGTTGGATTCACGGTGCCGTTCGCGTTTGCGATGGGATCGCTGATTACCAAGCAGCCGGGTGAAGCCTGGATTCACACCACGCGGCGCTGGACCATTGTCACCTGGTTGTTCCAAAGCACCGGGATTCTGCTCGGACAAGGTTGGGCGTACGCAGTGCTGGGCTGGGGCGGATATTGGGCTTGGGATCCGGTGGAGAACGCATCCCTGTTGCCCTGGATTACCGCGACGGCCTTTCTGCACTCGGTGATGATGCAGGAAAAGAAGGGCATGATGAAGGTGTGGAACATGGTCCTGGTTTCCGGGACGTTCTTTCTGTGCATCTTCGGCACGTTCCTGACGCGCTCCGGCGTGGTCAGTTCGGTGCACGCTTTCGCGCAGTCGCCCATCGGAAAATATTTCGTTTACTTCCTCGCCATCGGAATCGCGGCCACGCTCGCCTTGATTCTGGATCGCACGAAATACCTCAAGAGTGAAGCTCGCCTGGAAAGCGTGGTGTCGCGCGAGTCCAGCTTCATGTTCAACAACCTGATCCTGCTGGCCAGCTGCTTCGCGGTGCTGTGGGGCACCCTGTTCCCGGTGATCTCGGAAGCGGTGACAGGCGAGAAAATCAGCGTGGATGCGCCGTTCTTCAATCGGATTAATGTTCCCATCGCGTTCGGTCTGCTTCTGCTGACCGGCGTGGGTCCGCTGATCGCCTGGCGCAGGAGTTCGGTCGAAAGCTTGCGGCGCGCCTTCTTCTGGCCCTCCATGGCGGCACTGGTGTTAATGGTGGTGCTGGCAGTCTTCGGCGTGTATGAGCATCCTTACGCGTTGGTATCGTTCGGGCTGTGCATGTTTGTCGCTGCCACGATTTTTGCCGAGTTTTATAAGGGCGCAAGCGCCATCAGCGTCAAGAGCAAAGTCGGCTTGATCCCGGCGGCTGTCGAGTTGACGCATCGCAACACGCGGCGCTACGGCGGCTACCTGGTGCACATGGGGATCGTGTTCATGTTCATTGGCTATACCGGCACGGCCTTCAATCAGGACACTACCAAGGAAGTAGCGCCGGGCGGCAGCTTCCAGTTGGGACACTACAATCTGAAGGTCACCAACATGCTGCAGGGCGAGAACGATAACTACACCTGGCAGAGGCTGACCATTGACGCTTCGCGCGGTTCGACGTCCATCGGTACGCTGGAACCCGAGCGGCGCTTCTACAAAGCCAGCCAGCAGCCGACTTCCGAAGTCGCAATCCGCCGGCGGCTCAACGAAGATCTCTATCTGAACTTCGCCGGGGTTTCAACCGACAATCAGCGCGCGGTGGTGCAGGCCTACGTTTTCCCGCTGGTGTCCTGGATCTGGATCGGCTTCTGGGTGCTGGCCATGGGAACGCTGGTCTGTTTGATCCCCAGCAAAGTGCGGCTATCTTACGCGCGCACACAAGTACTCGGAATGGCAGAAAAACATGCGAAGGTTACGAGCTAGCATTTTTGTTCTAGCGCTTATTGCCGCGCCGGCATTCGCGCAATCGGCCGAGGACCTCGAAAGCCCCGCGGTGAATCGAGTGGCAGGAAGACTGCTCTGTCCCTGTGGGTGCAAGATGAACATGACCTGCCGCATGGACCCTTATCCCTGCCAAACCTGCTGGAGCAACAAGAAAAAAATCTTGAGCATGCAGCAGGCGGGACTGTCCGACACAGCCATCCTGGATCAGTTCAAGAAAGACATGGGTGAGGACGTGGTGGCCGTGCATCCGGGAGTGCTGGGTTCGATTTCATTTTACGCCGCTGCGGCGTTCGGTCTGATTCTGGTTTTGTGGGTGATCCGGAAATACACGCGCCCGGCGCCGGTTGCGGCCACCGGGTTGGCTGACGAGGCGGTGTTGGACCGCTATCACGAGCAAATCGAGAAAGAAGTGGAGAAGCTGGATTGATGGCGCTCTCCATCGCGGTGATTCTGGCTGTTGGAACGATCATTTTCACCCTGTTCGTTCGCGCCAAAGATATTCCCGAGCCGGCGCCCGCCTCGCCCACGGCGCATCTGGAAGAACGCAAGGCGCAAATTTACGAGAATTTGCGCGACCTTCAATTCGAATTTCGCGTAGGCAAGCTTTCCGACAGCGACTATCAAAAGACCAAGCTTGATTTGCAGCGTGAGCTGGCGCGCGTGCTGGCCGAGATCGATGCACTGCAGCCGGCGCAGGCGGTTCAGGCTCCCGCGCAGGCGGTTCAGGCTAAGGTGACGAAAGCTCCGGCTTCAGGGGCGCACGCAGACGGAAACGGCAACAAGCCGGAGGCGCACCTTTGCCCGCATTGTGGGGCAAAATTTCCGTTGGCCATGAAGTTTTGCGGCGAGTGCGGAAAGGTGTTGGCGTCATGAGCATTTCACCGTTGCGTGCCTTGTTTTCACTAGCGCTCCTGGCCGCGCCCTGCTTCGCCGTGGACGGCACCGTGATGAACGGTACTACCGGCCAGCCGCAACCCAACGCCATCGTTTCCCTTGTTCAGCCCGGCCAAGGCGGCATGCAGACGCTCTCCAGCGTCAAGACCGATGCGCAAGGTAAGTTTCGCTTCGACAAAGAACCGCCACCCGGACCCATCCTGCTTCAAACGTTCTATGTAGGCGTCCTTTACAATCAGCCCGTGATGCCTGGCTCGGGGAGCGGCATGCGCGTCCAAGTCTACGACGCCACCAACAAGCCCGGTACGGCCAAAGTGAGCCAGCACTTTATAGTGTTGCAACCTAGCGCGGCCGACATCAGCGTCAGCGAAGGCATCTTATATCAGGGCGATCCAAAGCTCGCTTACAGCGATCCGGTGAACGGCTCGTTCCGCTTCTATCTTCCGCCGGAGGCGAACGGGCAAGGTCCAAGTGACCATCAACGCAGCGGGCGGAATGCCCATCCAGCGGCCCGCCGAGAAGACCAAGCAGGCCAACGTTTATAAAATCGACTACCCCATCAAACCCGGCGAAACGCGCTTCGATCTGAACTATGTAATTCCCGCAACCAATCCGATGACGTTTTCAACCAAGATTCTGCACAGCGAAGGCTCGTCGGCTCTGGTGGCGCCACAGGGCGTTACGCTGAAGGGCGACGACATCGAACTGGCCGGCCAGGAACCCACCACGCAGGCCAGCATCTATCGCGTCAAGAACGCCAATTTCACGGTGCAAATCGAAGGCACTGGAGCTTTGCAGCCGGAGGCGGGCGCAGCATCGGGAGCAGACAACGGCGCGCCCGGCATACAAGAAGTGAAGCCGCGCATCTACGATCGCTTGTACTGGATCCTCGGCATGGCCTTCGGGGTTCTGGCGCTGGGTTCGATTCTGCTGTATCGCAGCAAGCCTCACACCACCGCCTAGCTACCGGCAGCCGCGCAAATCCCCGCGCCATTACAGGAGAAATCCGAGCCGGCCCACAAATGGTCCGCGATCATGGTATCTTTACGTAATATAGTTCCGATTCCAGTGAGGATAACTATGAAACCACTTCGCGCGCTCGCGGCATGTGCCTTGTTTGCGACTGTTCTTTCGGCGCAACAACGGTTCGCGCCCCCGAAAACTCCGCTAAAAGTCGGCGATGAAGCTCCCGACTTCACGCTCCCCGATTCCGACAACAAGCCCGTGAAACTCTCCGATTTTCGCGGCAAGAAAACAGTCGTCCTGGCCTTCTTCGTGGCCGCCTTCACCGGTGGTTGAACGAAGGAACTCACCGGATACCAGTCTGGTATCTCAAAGTTCGATGAAAATGACGCGCAGGTATTGGCAATAAGCACGGATTTCGGCGCCACGCTGGCTCACTGGAAGAAAGAACTCGGCGCCTCGTATCCGATGCTCAGCGATCACATGCGTACCGTTTCCCAGCAATATGGCGTGCTGATCACGCAACTCGGGTTGTCCAACCGCGCCACGTTCGTGATAGACAAAGACGGCAAGATCGCCAATATCCAGGAAGGCAACGAGGCCATCGATACCACGGGCGCCGATGAAGCCTGCAGCCGTCTGGCGCACCGGAAGGCGGGGCAGGGCCAGTAGGGACAGATCGAAAGCTAGCTGCGGACGCGCTGGCCTAAAATACCGGCGCGCGCGCCGCTCGCAGCCGCTCCAGCAGATCGAGCATTTCCCTTGCCCTTACAGGCTTGCGCAGAAAGCCGGAGCAGCCGGACTCGGCCGCGCCGCGAGCTTGGGCGGCAATTTCATCGGAGGATAGCAGGACAATCGGGGTCCGCGCGTTCGCCGTACGCGTCTCCCAGTCCCGGATGGCGCGAATGGCCCCGTACCCGTCCATGCCGGGCATATGAACATCCATGAAGATGATATCGAAGCGGCGTTCCTTCACCATGTCGATAGCCTCCAGGCCCGTTCTTGCACGCGTCACCAATTCTTTTCGCAACAGGAGTTCGGCTAGGACGTAGCTTTGATCGCAGTCCTCCGCGACCAGAACATTCAGAACCTCTTGGGGCGCCAGGTCATGCCCGGGTGGAAGTTCGCTAGCGATCCGATTCGGAAGAGACAGGACCAGGTGCGGCGGTGCGCCGGAGTCATCCGCCAAGGCCATCGTCCCTCCGAGCCCGCGCCAACGTTTTCCCGCCACTAGCAGCGGGACGCCAAAGGATACATCGTCCCCGCTTTGGAACTCGACCTGATCGGGGTCCGCGCTCAGCCAATGCGCGAGCTGCTCCGCCAGTTCCGAGTTGGGCGGCGTGACATCCAGCCGGATTCCGCCGTCTGGGCCGGCATCCAGGCGAACGCGCGCTACTCCGTGGCGGGCCAGCTTCAGCGTGAGATCGAGAATGGGCGTTAGCGCCTGATCCAGGGCCTCCGCGTTCTGCCAGGCTATCAGCGTGTGCGGCGGCTGCTCCCACACCAGCCGGCTCTCACGGCATCCGCGGGCGATGTTGAGCAGCTCGATGGTCTCGCCCAGCCGCAGCGAAACATCGAACTCTTCGACCGCGCCCGGCAAAGGCGGCGTGTCCACGAATAGTTCTCGCATGTCGTCAATGAGCCGCAGCAGCCGGTCCACGCTCATCCGATTGGAGCGGTTACATCCGTCGCCGTCGGCTGATGTGCCGCAATGGCAGTGGGCTTCCAACAGGCCTAGTGTCAAATGCAGAGTGTTCCTGGCCTCGTTACACAGAAGATCGAAGAGCTTTAGGGTGGTTTGGTTCGTCATGATTGAAACCTCTAGGGCTGTACGTCGCGGGCCGCGCTGATAGAAAAATAGTCCACAAAGCGGCGCACCGGGCTCCGCTTCTTGACAATCTCCTTATCGGAGATGTCCTCGGCGATCCGCGCAATCTGCTTGGCCAGCGGCGATGAACCGTGAATGGGGATGCCCTTTTGGACCGCCCGCGAAATCTCCGCCGCGCTATCCGGCAACAAGTAGTGAATGCTGAGTTGAATGATGCGCTCAATATCCGCCACCGACAGAGTATTTCTGCGCTCCACGCAGTTTAGTACCACCGAGACCTTATCGGCCAATCCAAGGTCACGCAGCCAGTTGGACTTGCGGCGCGCCAGGTGCAGCGCGGCGGTGTCAGGAGTGCAAACCAGGAAGATGCGCTTGGCACGCAGCAGCGTCTCGCATTCATGGCTTTCGGCCGTGCCCGGCAGATCCACGGACACCCGCGAGTAATTCCGGAGAGCGTAATCCAGGATGGCGCTGAAACGTTCGCAGGGAACCGTCTGGGAAAAATCCATCGGGCCCGATCCGAGTATATGCAGGTTCCCACGCTGCGCCACCAGGTTCGACCAGAGGTCGTGGTCCAGACGATCGGCCTGCTGCAAGGCGTCCACAATGGTGTGGTTTCCTTCCGTCTTCAAGAGGAAAGACGTGACTCCCAAACGGATGTCGAAGTCCAGCAGCAGGGTGGGTGCTTCGCTCAACGCGGCCGCTGCCGCGGTAGCACTGGTCGCCACCGTGGTCGCTCCACATCCGGGTTTGGCCGGCACGAAGGCGTGCAGCTCCCCCAGACGGTCTTCCCCCGCTTCCAGTTTGATGGCTGCCCGATTCGCGGTCTCGAGGATATCGCGAGCACTGAAGCCCGGTGAAACTTCCCGAATTCCGGCCTGCATCAGGTCCAGCAGTTCCTCGCGCGTGCCGCCGGAGCCGACTGCGATGCTGGCAAACTGCGGCCGCCCATCCACCGCCGCGGCTATCCGCAAGGCGCGCTGAGCGTCATTAAAATCGATGACCAGAAGGTATTTGCCGGCTTCGGCGGTCCGCAGCCGGGCCACGTCGCCGTAGCCCAGTTCCCAGGCTGCCTCAAAACCGAAGCGCTCCCCCAGGGCTTTCAGGACTTCCGGATGGAAGGTACGATCTGATGAGACCGTGATCAGAACCACAAGATCCTCCTACATGCCCCTTTGGGTCCCGCGTCTTCGCGCGTGTTAAGGCTTATCGACTCCACTTGAGAAAAAGTGAGCCGAGCGCGCTCTTAATCTCCGAAGAAGTGTCGATGCGGAACCTATGATCAAGCTAGCTTTGCAAGTCCGCATTCCAGTCGCGACGCCTCGATGCGCCGCGGCCCAGGTAATGGTGGTCGACGATGATCCGCATTTCCGTTCGCTGGCACGCAGCCTTCTGGAAGCCGCCGGCATGACCGTGATCGAGGCCGCCGGCGCGCGGGAGGGCCTTGATTGCATGCACACCCAGCGGATCGATCTCGTGATTCTGGATGTGGTTCTACCGGGCGAAGACGGAATCAAAGCCTTGGGATTCCTTAAGGCTGGTTTTCCTGAAACGAAAGTCCTTATCGCCACCGGGCTCTATCTTCAGTTCGCCACCCCGCCGGGTGCGGACGCGGTTCTGTCCAAGTCCGAGGTCGAACGCCTGTGCCCTCTGGTTGAGCAGCTTCTCGAAAGATCAAGATGACGCTGCTGTCCAAGTGGATGAGCCTCTCCTTGCGGGCCAAGGGACTCATCGTGAGTACGCTGTCGGCGGCCGCTATGTTGTTGGCCGCCTGTGTTACCTATTCGATCGCAATCAGCGCCACGGAAGCCGAGGCCTGGGTGAGTCACGCGCTGCAAGCAGGCGAGGAAATCCAGAAAATGAAGGCCAGCTTGACGGATGCGAGCGCTCAGATACGGGCTTACTGGATTACCAGGGACGAAGCGTTTCGAGCGGGCGTCCGCCAGGACCTGGCGGTGTTCGATAGCGCCCTGCAGAAGCTAGTGCAATTGACGCCGGACAACGTCGCGCAACGCCAGCGGCTGGCTCAAATCGCGGCCCTCGAACGATCGCGCGTGGAACGCATATTCGACGGGCTCGGCCTGTTCCGCTCCGGTGTTTTGTCAGGCCCGGAATTGAGCCGTAGCCTTTTGGCCGCTGAGGACGAGCGCCTGCAGTTGGAAAACCTCATCTCTGCGATGGAGCAGGAAGAAAAGCATCTGTTGGACGCGCACTTAGCCCGCCTGGGGCGGTTGCGCGTCCTGGCCCGGGCCGGCGTCTGGCAAATTCTTGGTATCGCGGCCGGAAGCATCCTGCTCATGTGGATTTTGTTCGCCTACGGGATCAGCCGTCGCATCCGGGTCCTGAAAGAGAGCCTGGCCACGATCGGAAGCGGCCAATTCGTTGACCCCAAGGCGAGTGACCAACTACAGGCCGTCTGCGAGAGCCTGGTGCGCACCGCCGGGAGCCTGCATCAAAAAAACCTCGTCCTCGAAAATGCTTTGCATGGTATCGCCCAGGCCGGGACTTCCGGCCGCTACTTGTCGTTCAATCGGGCCTACGCCGAGATCATAGGCCTGTCCAAACATGAGCCGGTCACCAATGTCTTTGCCAGCGTGCACGGTGACGATTGGGAAAAGCTGGAGGAAGCCCTCCAGCGGATGCGCTCCGAGGGGCGGGCCGAAACACAGGCCAGAATCGTCCGGCCCGACGGGTCCGTCGTCGAGGTCGTCCTGACGGTTTTGCCTTGCTCGGGAGAACACCAGGAAGGCTATTACGTTTTCTTGCGCGACAATAGCGTCCAGAAAAGCGCGGAGGGCGCTCTGGTCCGCGCCAAGGATGCCGCGGTGGCCTCGAACCTCGCGAA
This sequence comes from Terriglobia bacterium, assembly GCA_963768095.1. Lineage (GTDB taxonomy): Bacteria > Acidobacteriota > Terriglobia > Bryobacterales > Bryobacteraceae > Palsa-89. The sequence continues at coordinate 191,448 of CAVYGT010000007.1, forward strand.
AACCAGCTTCTTGGCCAAGATCGGCCACGAAATCCGGACCCCCTTGAATGCGATTTTGGGCAGCGCCGACCTGCTCGCGGAAACCAACCTGGCCGCCGATCAGGCCGAATACGTAAGAATCTTTCAACGGAACTCCCGCCGCCTGGTCGCTCTCATTAACGACTTCCTCGATTTTTCGAGGATCGAAGCGGGCGCCGTGCGCGTAGATCGAGTTCCATTCCGCGTTCGGCAGACCATCTACGACGTGGTGGAAACGTTTCGCGAAACGGCGGGGAGAAAGGGGCTCTCGCTCCAAGCTCGAATTGATAGCGATGTCCCGGAGTGGCAGTTAGGCGACGGGAATCGCCTGCAACAGGTGCTGATGAATTTGGTCAGCAACGCGGTAAAGTTCACTTCGGCGGGCCACGTCGAAGTCCGCGCTTGCGTTGCGGCCGGGCCGGACCATCCCAGATTGCGATTCGAGGTCGCCGACACAGGACCGGGCATTCGTGCGGCGGATCGGGAGCGAATCTTCGCACCCTTCACTCAACTGAAGGATTCCGGCGCACCGGCTCAAGGTAGCGGCCTGGGGCTGACCATCTGCCGCGAGCTGGTAGAGCTTATGGACGGAAGCATTGGCGTGCTGAGCGAGGCAGGCATGGGTAGCACGTTCTACTTGGAGCTTCGGCTTGAAGAAGCCGATCCGCCCAGCGCAGTGCCGGCGGGCTCCAACACGGCGGAGCGCCTGCACGCCGCAGCGCCGAATCATCCCCTTCGAATTCTCATCGCCGAAGACGCCGCCGACAACCGCTTGTTGCTCCAGGCCTACTTGAAGGATCAAGCCCTGGTCTTACGGTTTGCCGAGAACGGTCAGGAGGTGATCGACGCACTCGAGAACGGCGCGGTCTTCGATCTGATTCTGATGGACCTTGATATGCCGCTGGTGGACGGTTGGGCGGCTGCGCGTTGGGTCCGTGCGTGGCAAGCCAAGCAGGGAATTGTTCCGACGCCCATCGTGGCTCTCTCCGCGCACGCTGCTCACGAGACCGTTCGCGGCAGCTTGGATGCCGGGTGTGTCGCACATGTGTCCAAGCCGGTAGACCGGTGGACGTTGCTTGAGACCATCGCGCGCTTTGCGCGTCCCGCGGCGGCGCGGCGAAGAATCGAAGCTAATCCGCGGTTCGTCTCACCAGAAGTGGCCGCGCTGGTTCCAAAGTATCTTGCCTCCCAATCCAGACAGATCGACGACGCCCACGCCCAACTCGTGCAGCGTGACTTCGACTCTATCCGCAGATTCGGACACAATCTGAAAGGCACCGGACGCGGGTACGGTTTCGCTGAGATGGAGGAACTGGGCGGGGAGTTGGAGCGAGCGGCCCAGGAAACCAGCGAATCGAGCATTGCGGAAACGTTGGAGGCTCTGCGGCGTTTCGTCGAGGATGCGACAATTCAGGCCGACGACACCATGCGAGTGGCCTAGCCTAGCGCGCGATTCCGAGCTTCTTCATTTTAGACTGCAGTGTGGTGCGCTTCATGCCCAGCCGCGCCGCGGCACCATTCGGTCCGCCCACCACCCAGTTGGCTTGTTCGAGCGTCCGCCGGATGTGCTCGCGCTCGGCGTCCTCGAGCGTCGTGGGTCCGCTTCTATCGTCGGGCGCGCTGCGTAATTCCGAGAGCGGGATCTGGAGCGTTGAGCCGCGCGTCAGGATCACGGCGCGCTCGATCAGATTTTCCAGCTCCCGCACGTTCCCCGGCCAGGCGTAGCGCGTCAGTGCCTCCATGGTCTGCTGCGAAATGTTCTCGATGGGCTTGTTCATCCGGCGCGCATATTTCTGCGTGAAGTAACGGACCAGCTTGGGAACATCGTCGGCGCGCTCTCGGAGCGGCGGGATCGAGATCGGGAAAACGCTCAACCGATAGTACAGATCGGTTCGGAACTGGCGCTCGTTGATCATCTGCGCAAGATCGCGATTGGTGGCGGCTACCAGCCGCACATCCACTTTGATGGTGCGCGTTCCGCCCAGCCGCTCGAACTCATGCTCCTGCAACGCCCGCAGCAGCTTGGGTTGCAATTCCAGCGGGATGTCGCCCACTTCGTCCAGGAACAGCGTGCCTTGATGTCCCAGTTCGAAGCGCCCTACTTTTTGCGCTATGGCGCCGGTGAACGCGCCTTTTTCGTGGCCGAACAGCTCGCTTTCGAGCAGCCCGGTTGGAATGGCTGCGCAATTGAGCTTCACAAACGTGCGTCCGCGCCGTCCGCTCAATTCGTGGATCGCACGCGCAATCAGCTCCTTGCCCGTTCCCGTCTCTCCCAAGATCAGGACCGAGGCGTCGGTGGGCGCCACCGTCGCCACTTGATCCAGGACGTGCTTGAAGGCGGGACTGTCGCCGACGATCTCACCGAAATTGCGATCCGTGCGGATCTCGTCCTCCAGGTACAGCTTTTCCTTGGCGAGCTGATCCTTCAGTTCCGCGATTTGCTGATAGGCCGTGGCATTTTCGATCGCGATGGCGGCCTGCGCGGCTACCTGGCTCAGGAAATCGATATCCGCAGCGCTAAAGGCGCTCTCGCGCGTGCTCCCGACGTTCAGGGTGCCCAGAACGCGGGTCCTGGTGATCAGCGGCACGCAACAAACCGACTGGATTCCGGCCGCGATCAGACGCTGGATCACCGGCGTTGGAAACTGCCGCAGCGTCTCCCGGTCGAACAGCTCCGGACGCTTCGATTCCACCGCCCGCCCCGCCGGCGCCTCGTCAATCGGCACGGTCGTGCTCTCCTGGAAAATCCCGTCATCCCCTTCGTACACCCGCGCGTGGACTCGCAGTTGACCGGTTCCCGGCACGATCAGCACCAGGCTGGAATACTCGTGCGGCACGGCCCGCCGCAAACAAGCGATGATCGAAGGAAAAAGATCCCGAATGTCCAGCTCCGAGACCAGCGTATTCGTTATCTCCAGCAGGATCTGGAGCCGGTCGCGTTCCCGCGCCAGCTGCCGCTGAAATTGTTCGGCTTTCTCGAAGTTCAGAGTATTGTCGACCGCTACCGCAACTTGCGCGGCAATTTGCCGCATCAGGTCCAACTGCGATTCGGCCTGCCCATCCGATCCAAACCCAAACACCATGGTCCCAATCCGGTGCTGCGCCGTGGTCAGCGGCAGCCAGCACGAGCTGACGACGTTGTTTTGCTGCAGCAGTCTCATTATGGTGGGCCAGCGCGTCTCCGCGGCCACATCCGGGATCACTAACGGCTCTTGATGCAGAAAAACCCAGCCGGAGGGAGATTCCTCGGGCGGCAATTCCAGAGCCGGGAGGTCCCGCTCGACTCCGGTCGCCGATGCCAGGATGTGCAGCCGCATGACGTTCTGATCCGGATCGTGCAGGATCAAATTCAGAAAATCGAAATGCAGAATGGAGTGCAGGCGAATCGAAAGATCCCGAAAGAGCCCGTTCAGATCGCGGTGCTGCAGAATGGCCTGAGAGACGTCCAGCAGAGACCGGTAGGCGACGGCTTCGAGCGCAGTCTTGGGAGTAATGCCGGGGCTTCGTTCCGGTTGCACGAGATGGTTGGCGAAGAACTGCGTCCTTTCAAGCGCAAACAGGGCCGCTCGCACCGCCGGACGTAGATGGGCATCACGCGCGTCTCGGTGTTGCGCGAACTTCTAGTATAGCGAGAAGGCTCCGGCGATCATTGGCTGGTGCTTCTAACCCCTGCGCCAGAGCTGGCGCCAGTAGCCGAAGACTGGCCGGAGCGGGGCGGAGCTGAAAGCCGGCCGATCAGCAGGTCCAAAAAGCGGTGAACATCGAGCTCGCGCGCCAGTGCGATGGTGGAGCGATGCTCGCCCGGCGATCCCGTGCCCGGCTCGAAACGCGTCTCACCGAACTTCTTCGTTTCGGAGGTCTCCACGACGATGCTCCCGGCCTCGGTCTTGATCAAGGCTGGTTGAAATGACACCGCGGCCGCCACCGGATCGAGGAGCGTCACGGGTTCGTTGGTATGATTCGTTTGCCACAACTCGATCAATTGCACCAGAAAGCGCGACGCCGGGTTCTGCGCGCCGTGCAAACGATCCAGATCCGGCGCTGTAAGCGTGCAGTCCCGCGTGACATCCCTGCTGACAACGGTGATCGGAATGCCGGACTGAAAAACAATCTCGGCGGCGATCGGGTCGCGCTGGATGTTGTATTCCAGCCCCGGCGGGTTGAACGCGCCGCCCGCCACAATGACGCGCGCGATCCGATCCTTGATGCGCGAATCCACCTTCATAGCGAGCGCCAGGTTGGTTAACGGTCCCGTGGTGATGAAAGTGATGTTCTGCGACGCATAAAGCACCGTGTTCGCGATCAGACTGACAGCCTGGCTATTGATGGCGGGCGGCAGGAGGTCGTCCGGCGTCAGGATTTCAAAGTGTGACCAAGGCTTTGTGGCAGCAAAATTTAGCAGCGGCTCGCTGGCGCCACGGCCCAGCGCGATATCGCGCCTGCCATACAATCCCAGTTCTTTCCAAGCCAGGCGCATGCGGTCTTCCATCCGGTCGCCGAAGAGGGTCACGGCGCGCACGTCGATCTCCGGCGATTGGATGGCCATCGCAATCGCAAACTCATCATCGATGTCATTGCCTAAGTCGGTGTCGAGAATGACGGGCATCGGCCGTTGGCCGAAGACGAGCCCGGCGGACATCAGTAGCAACAACACAACGAGTGCGTGAGGCACGAGGCGGACCTTGCCTTCGCGCCTGAGCCGATCTTGCTCGGGCATATCTATAAGGATGCAATTTCCGGCGCCTTCACTGCAGGGCAGCGACGTTGCCTAACCGGAGCCGAAGCGGCGCAGGATGGCGATCTTCAGGTAGTCGATCAGGAAAAGATACAGCAGCACCGCGCCGAACAGCGCGCCCACCAGCACCGGCGGGAGCGGAGCCATGAGCACTCCGCGCATCGCCAGCAGACTCACCACCACCAGGTCGGCCGCCGAACTCAGCAGCATCCAGCGGCTGGGACGAGATCGCCACAAATGACCTCGCTCGCGAACCAGATACACCGTCCCTTGCCCGCCGAAGACCAGAGTCAGAAAAGCCAGAGTCTGGATTTCGCCTAATCCTAGCCGCAGCACATGCCAGCCGAAGAGAAGCACCGATAGCGAGAACAAAACCAGCAACGCGGCCAGCGGCGCCGCAGTCAGGACTAGGGATCGAATGCGCCAGCGCTCCGGCGTCTGGGAGAACGAGACGCGATCGGTGGCAATCGACATGGTGACAAAATCATTGGTAAACAGCAGCAGCACGATGAGCACCGGCGTCACCACCAGCGTCCGCGTCAGCACCACGCCGAGAGAAAGAAACAAGGCGATCTCCAGCGTCTTGATGATTTTGTTGAGCGTATAGGTCAGCATGCGCTGATAAATCCGCCGGCTGGTCTCGACGGCGGAGACCACGTCGATCAAGCCCGGGTTCGTGAGCACGATGCTGGCGGCGGCTTTGGCGACGTCGGTCGCATTCGCCACGGCCACTCCCACCTCGGCTTGTTTGAGCGCTGGGGCGTCGTTTACTCCGTCGCCAGTCATACCCACGACGTGGCCGGCACGTTGTAACGCCTGGACCAGGTGGTACTTGTCTTCGGGAAAGACGCCCGCAAACACGTTGCATTCTTTGACAGCGCCCTCGATGCCTCCATGGAGGCGATCGGACGGGCAGGAGTTCCCCGTGATTCCAACTTGCGCGGCAACCGTTTGTGCCGTTGCCAGGCCGTCGCCCGTGATCATCAGAACCCGGACGCCGAGGTTGTGCAGATTCTGGACTAGCGTGGCGGAGTCAGGCCGCGGCGGGTCGAGCAGCGCCACAAAGCCGGCAATGGCGAGCTGCTGTTCTGAACCAGCCGCGATTGCGAGCACGCGATATCCCCGCGCGGCGAGCTGGTCGGCTTGCGGAAAGCCCGGCGACTGGGCAAGAGCTGCGATCGTGGCCGGCGCTCCCTTCACGATTCGCACGGTCTCTCCTCCGCGGCGCACCAGGGCTTCCGAAGACTTGGTGGACGGCTCGAAGGGGACGAACTTCAGAACCGCAAAGTCCTGCATGCTTATGCCGCGGCTGCGGGCCGCAGCGAGAATCGCCAGATCGATTGGATCCTGTGTTGCGTCGTCGGAAGCTAGGGCGCCAAACCGGATCACATCCGCTTCCGAGTAGGGCGCCAGTGCAGTGACGGCTGCCACCGTCAATTCGTTCTTGGTGAGCGTTCCGGTCTTGTCGGTAGCCAGCGTATCCATGGCAGCCGCTTCCTCGATGGCCGACAGCCGGCTCACCAGGACGCCTCGGTGCGCCAGCTCTTGCGTACCCAGGGCGGAGGCGAGCGTGAAGGTGGCCGGAAGAGCCACGGGGATGGAGGCTACCAGCAGCATCAGGCAGAACGGCAATATGTCCGCGGCCCCCATTCCAGCGGTGAGGGCATAGGCGAAGACCAGAGCGGCCAGCAGCAGGTCAAAGGCCACCAGATACTTCACCACCGTGAAGATCATTTGTTGCAGATGGCCAGCGGCTTTCGCTTCGCGCACCAGCTCGGCGGTCTTGCCGAAATAGGTTCGGCTCCCCGTGGCCGTGACCACGGCCGTAGCCTCACCGCGCCGGATGAGGCCGCCGGTGAAGAGCTTATCGCCAGCGCCGGCGTCGGTGGGTGTCGATTCACCCGTCACGGCGGAATGATCCACCAGCACGTTTCCGCTGGCAAGGCGTGCGTCCGCGGCCACCACGTCGCCTACGCGCAAGTGAATCGCGTCGCCGGGCACCAGGCGTTCGGCCGGAAGCCTCAGCCACACTCCATCACGCCGTACCCGAACCTGGATGGTGAGCCGGCGCCGCAGCAACGCCAGGGCTCGCTGGGCGTGGTGTTCTTGGACGAAGCTCAGAGCGGCGTTGAACACCAGCAGGCCGGCGATCACGGCCGCCTCGATGTTCCGATGGAGCAGGATCTCAAGCACGACAGCGGCTTCGAGCATCCAGGGAACCGGCGCCCAGAACTTGCTTGCCAACGCCCGGAGTGGATGCGCGCGTTCTTCGGCGACCGCGTTTGGCCCGTACTTCGACAACAATTCCGCGGCTTGCGCGGTTGTCAAACCGGCAGGCGCATTTGAAGCCGTGGTAGTTGCGTCCGCGTCCACGAGGGCCTCTGAATCTATTGTCGGCTGATTTGCGGTTAGCGCACGCGCGAGCGCGCGGAAGCGTCGCGATCCTGAATAGCTAGCGAGAAATTCTCATCGCATTCCACCGGGACGTGCCGGATTCTCTGTGCGTACGGCACTGGTATGGTCACCGTCAGAACGCCGGACTTGAGCTCAGCTCTCGCCAGCGCGATATCGGCGCCATTCGGGACTCGAAGCAGACGGCGCCCGGTTCGGCAAAAGGGGCGGCCCTTTTCTAGCTTTGGCTCGGCCTCGACTACGAGCATGTGCCCCACCTCGACCCTGACCTCGTCCCGGCGAAGACCAGGGAGGTCTGCCGCTACGATCCAATTGCCGTCTGTCTTCCTTATACGGACAGGGAAGGCCGCCACTTCCGCCAGGAAGCTTCGGATCCTCAGCCAGGCGCCGGGGCGCATATCCTTCCGCGGATTCGGTAGCTTGGGAAGCTGAGCCACCGGCGAAATCTCACGTTCTAACAGTTCGATCTCCTGCGCTAGCTCGGGCATAGCTATGTTCGCTTGCAGGGATGCAATTGGTTTGCCGCTGGGGAGAGCACGCCCTGACACGATCTTGGCTGTGCTGCTGGGTGGCAGCACCCAGCCGTCGGGCAGTCGCGCCGGGTCCAGTTGCGCTTCCATTCCCTAGCGGCATAAACTCGGCTTCATGGAAACACAGACTGGCGCGCAATTGACCCGATCCGACGCGGTCTATCTCGAAAGGCGCGGGCACATTGCGGAACTGGTCTTGAATCGGCCGGCCGTGCTCAACGCCGAAAATTGGCAGATGGCGGAGGCGTTTCACGCCGCGCTCGACCAGCTGGAGAAAGCCGCGGAAATACGCGCGGTGGTCGTCACCGGTCAGGGGCGATCGTTTTCCTCCGGTGTCGATCTGCGGGCGCTCGCCGGCGGAGAGCTGGGCATTGCCTGGTTTCGCAGCTTCGACGAGGCCATGCGCCGGCTGGAAGGGCTGGATGCTCTGACCGTCGCTAAGATCCGAGGCTACGCGATCGGAGGCGGGCTACAGATTGCGCTGGCCTGCGATCTGCGCATCGCCGCGCCGGATACCAAGGTTGGGCTTCCGGCTGTGATGGAGGCGCTGATCCCCGGCATGGGCACTTACCGGTTGCCGCGCTTCATCGGACTGGGACGCGCGCGCCGCCTGGTTCTGACGGGCGAGCTGATGGGAGCCGAGGAAGCGCTGCGCATCGGCCTGCTCGATTGGGTGGTGCCGCCGAGAGAAGCTCGATGAAACCGTAGATTCGGTCATAGCCGGTGTAGTCAAAGGCAGCCGGACCGCGCAAGCTTTTTCCAAGAAGTTGGTGACCGCGGCGTTCGAGAGCGATTTCGATACCGCGTTTTCGAAGTACCTGGAGTATCAGGAGCGATCCTTGCAGTCCAGCGATCATCAGCACGCCATGGCGGAGTATCACAATCGAAAAAAGTAATCGTCGCTTCTGAAGCCTGCAGCGACCGCCACCGCTACGATTAGTATCCACAACAGAAGCCTCAAGGCGTTTGTTCGACGCGCTCAGGTTATCCATTATTGGTCTCCTACGAGAAAATCTGCTCGGTGCTAAGTACAGCGCGCGCAACCGGGCCGCAGCACGAGGAAGGGTGGCCGAAAATGGAGGACGCTCTCGGATGGAATATGGATTTCTGCACCTTGCGGCTGAATCTCTTCTCCCTCCGCTATCACGGCTGGAATAGCTTCAATTGCGCCGCCGCCATCCTCCGTCTCGTACTCCGTATCCGTGGCGTACCGCCTCCCGTGGACGGTGATCGACTGGATGTCCACGATCATCTCTCCCGGCCCGGTTTCGCGTACGGTCAATTCGACGGGCGATCCCTTGGGAATTGCTACCGCATCGCCGTCTCCCCATAACACGTCCGCAGCGACATGGCCCCTGTAAATCCTACCGCAACCCTCCCACGGCTGAACATTTATGACGCTGTCCGTTCTCACGACAACTTCCCGGTCCGAATCTGTTTTTGTCGAAAGCGGCATAGACATCAGTAGTGCCGTAACTGTCAGTAAGAGCGTGTTCATCAGATCCCCTCCCCTGCCACAGGATGAGCAATCCACGTACCAGCGCGATTGAGTAACCTTCCCATTACATGGCTGTGACGTTATACGATATTTCCCGTGGACCACTCTATGAAACTCAACTTCGTACGGAGGAGAAAACAATGAACAAGATCTACACCGCCGCAGCAGCGATCGCGGGTATCGCACTCGGTTCGCTCGGCACGCAAATGCTAAAGGGTCAGAAGTCGCCTGCCGGATACTACATCGCCGAAGTCTTTGAAGTGAGCAATCAGGATCAGTTCAACACGTATGCGGCTGGCGTTCCGAAGACGATAGAAAAGTACGGTGGTCACTATCTCGTGCGCGGCGGCAAGACAGAATCGCTAGAAGGTGAGCAGCCGAAGCGCATCGTGGTCATCGCGTTCAATAGTGTGGCTGACGCGCAAAGGTGGTACAGCTCGCCCGAATATTCCGCCATCCGCCCAATCCGCCAGCGTTCGGCCAAATCACGCGGGTTCATTGTAGAAGGTGTTGCGCAGTAGACGGTCAACGACCCGGCGGAATCCATGCGTAGATCTCGTATCCATTAGAAGGTTCGTGAGAAACTGAAGTGGTCGGAGGTAAAGAGTTCCTTCGTGATGCACAGTCCAGGCACACGATGTTGAGCAGACTTGCCCGGGTGGCGAAATCGGCAGACGCAAAGGACTTAAAAGTCCGATCGGGTCAGCCGTTCATTCGTGCTAACTTGAAACCGTGCGGGCGTGGCGGAATCGGCAGACGCATCGGACTTAAGCCGAGAAACTTGAGTGCTCGCCGGGAAACCGGCGATGCAGAACTGCTCAAATTCGGGGAACCCTGTAACATGGTGATCCCGAGCCAAGCCCGGCCCCAGACGGCCGGGAAGGTGTAGAGACTAGACGGGCAGCACCTGAAAACCGGAAAGGTATCCGGGACATGGTGAAGGGATAGTCCAGACCCCAAACCCTGCGGCAAGACAGCAGGGGCGGCGAAAGCCGTAGACGGGTATGAAAATCCGTTGGACCGCAAGGTCCGTGAGGGTTCAAGTCCCTCCGCCCGCACCACACACCAAAGTCGTCGAGCCGCTCTTTCTTGCGGGCGCCGCAGAAGGAGTTTATCGAGGAACTAGGTGGATGATGGTGGGCTTTGTTGCATCTGTCGAGGAGAACTGCGCCGTTGAAGCGCTCCTGCCCTCCGGCGCAAAAATATCCGGCACCGTGTATTTGTATCCCTCAATGGCTGGAAACGAAACTTCGCCATACGCATCGGTGAAGGCTACGCCCGCCCACGTAAACCCCAGTCCCACCAGGCTCGTTCCGATATTGATCCGGACATCCCTTGCTGGCGTGCCATCGGGAGCTAAGACGACCAACTTGACGGGAGTGCTTTTCAAAGGAGGCGGCAAGTGGAAGTCACACTGCGTTCGTACTGTTTCTGTGATCTCGACCGTGGAGGCGGCCGCTTCCTTGCCCGCGTTCGGCCAGTACAGCGGAATAAAAGGATATTCAAAGGTCGGCGGCTTAAATACGTTCAACACAACCTTGTAGTGTCCAGGAGCGACTCCCTCAAACGAATAGTTTCCTTGATCATCCGTTTGCACCGTAGAGCCAAGTAAGAGCCCCGAGGCTCGCCCAGGTACGTTGGTGTCAGCACGGATCAAATCGACGTGGATCCCGCCTGGGGCGGGCTTGCCGTCCGCGCGGACAACGTGCCCGCTGAGTCTTCCATTCCAGTTTTTGTGGAGGACCACATCGAGAACCTCGCAGCCCCGAGCGATCACGTCAACCGAATCGTCGTTCGCGTCTTCGCGCTGCGTAAATCCGGGCAACATCGCCGTTACACGGTAGGAGCCCGGCTTGAGCCCTGAGAACGAGTAGCGCCCGTGCTGATCCGTCGTGCCTTTCCGTCTTTGCCCCTCGCCTTCGATCTCGACCGAGGCACCGGCAGCCGGCTCGCCTTCCTCCGATACGACTCCGGAGCGCAAGGTTGAAACCTGCCCGAGTACCCTCGATGTTGCAGGAGCTTTCGAGAGGCCGTTCAAGAATGCTAAATCCTCCTTCGCAAAACGGACATGCCTGCTACGAGTGCACCCGCGGGCCGGCAAATAGCCCGTGCCGTTGTCGTAGGTGTACATCAGATATTGTTGGCCAACCTCGAGGTGCGGGCCATCACACATCCCATCGTCTAAAAGATTCACCGTTCTTTTCGCAACGCCTTTGTAGGTTTTATCGATTCGCATGCGCGCGACTCCCGCCTCCTGACCCTTCCCTAATTCGGTTACCGTCCCGAGGAAGATCAGCTCGGTTTCCGTATATGCGGCGCAGGGCGGCGGCGGGGGCGCACACTCGCAGGCAATTAGAGCAGGCAGACCGCCGCATAGGTGGATAGCGACGACAATCATTCCGATAGCTTTGGCCTTTGCCACCCGGGACTGGAGACGACGGGTTTTCGACTTTCCTGGACTAGACGTCGCCATGTGCCTTCCTTAATCTTAATCTTCAATCTTAATCTTCGGCTAGAAATTGCAATTCCTGGAGATGGAGGGTCGGCTCCCACAAGTCGATTGGGGTGTGAGCGCAAACTTCGCTTTAGATGTTTTCCTTCAACTGCCCAAACAGCAGGGCAGAAGGCCGGTGACCGTGTAACGCCCAAGCCGAAACTTGCCTGCCTGGCAAGATGCGGATTTGGCGAGAGATCGGGAAGCCGCGAAACTTACACAGTTACTTGCACAGTTTCACATTTGCAAAAATGCAAGCCACATAGTTTCAATAGTTTGGCGGCTTTACCAACGGACTTAAAATCCTTTGGGCGGCAACTCCCGTGTGGGTTCAAGTCCCACCCCGGGCACCAGGATTCGGCGATCCACAATCGAAGCCAACGCGCGCTGTGCTGCGGCAGGACCCGCGAGCGCTAAATCGCGCCGGCGAGCGCCAAGGCAGCCCAGTTCGTCGCGGCGGCGGAAATGTACTGATCGGCCCCATAGGGAAAGCCACTATCGAAATACGGTTGCAGTGCCACCGTGCGGCTTCGGACGTACCAGGATCCATCGCTCATTTGCGTATTCAGCAGGAACTTCACCCCGCGCTGAAAAATGGGATCGCCCGGCGCGATCGCCCCGGCGGTCTTCAGTGCGAAAAGCGCCTGGCCGGTCGCGTAGGCGTCGCTCGCGAGCGACCGAAGCTGTGCCCAACCTCCATCGGGGCGCTGTTCGGCGGCGAGCGCGGCCGCCATTTTACGTATTCGATCGCCTTTCTCGCCCGCCCACGCGAGACCCAGAAGCTGGAAAACGCGATCCTCGTTCGACAACGGCTCCGCCGATGCGAGCCATGCGGCGGCTCTGCGGATCGACTCTCGATAAGCTTCGCGCTGCGGCACGGGTGCGTACACCTGCAAGGCACGCATCGAAATGGCCGTCACTTCGATCGAACTCGATTCAATCGGGGGCCTGCTGGCGTCCATCGGCCAGGACCCATCCGGATTCTGTTGGCCGCGAAGGAAGCGCGCCATGGCATCGGTCGCGGCGTTTGAAGGAAAAGACTCCGCGGCCAATCCGGCCAGGAGATAGCTGGTGGTGTCCGATTCTCCGGCTATGGAGATCCCTTGCAGATAGCGTTCACGGCTACCTTCGATATAATCGCCCAGGGCTTTGAGCTGCGATTGCGCGATGTCCTGATTAAAGCTGAGCTTCCGTTTTCGTAACTCCGCGATGGTCATCTCCTCCAGGCTGTTGTTGTGGCAGGACACGCAGCCGGATTTCTGCATGAACTTAACATCCACCCGCTGTAACAGGGGAATGCTGCGCGCCAACGCGGCGCGGGCAGACGGAGCTGGATCGGGCTTGATATGCGGCGCTAGAGAAGGCTGGCCTTGCTCGGCGCCCAATTTGCGCAGAACCGCGGCCACTTCCGTATCGCCTTGCCGCAACGCGTAATCCAGAGCCGTAAGTCCGTCCGCTGATTTAGCGTTCACCTTGGCGCCGTGTTCGAGCAGCAAGCGCACATTTTCGGCGGGCGCGGTTCGCATGGTAGTGAACCACATCAGGATGGGTTTTCCCATCTCGTCCAAGTTCGGATCCGCGCCCAACTCGAGCAGGCGTTTCACGCGGGCCGTGCTGACGTCGTACTCGGCGGAATCCAGCGCGTCGTTCCACGCCGACTTGTCCGTGAACGGAATCAGAAGATCGAAGCAGGCGTCACAACCGCTGTGCGCGGCGACGGACAAGCCTCCGGTCAGGGCCTTCGCCGAGGCGCCCTTCCCGATCACGGCGCGAAGGAGTTTTTCATTCCGCGCTGCATCAGCCAGCGCGCCCTCACGGTCCGGCAATTTTGCTCCCCGGCCGAGCAGCAACAGAGCCGTTGCCTCGCCATCGTTGCGGCTGAGCGCGATCCTGAGCGCGGTCCGGCGCTCCTCGGAGACAGCATCCATATTGGCGCCACGATCGAGCAGAAGCCTGACCTTCTGGACGTCGTCCACCGCCCACATCAGAGGAGTCGCGCCAATATAATTGGCCAGGTTGGGATCCGCCCCGGCATCCAGGAGTTTGCGAACTGAGTCGGCACTTCCATACAGCGCGGCGTACATCAGCGGCGTATCGCCATTGGTTCCAGGATGATTGCTCGCGTCCTTGTCACGCAGCAGGCGATCAAGCGAGATGCGATCGCCGCGGCGCAACGCGTCCATGATCTGCGCGGCTTTCGGATCGGCGGCAGGAACCGTCTTCTCTCCCGCGAGGCTGTCAGGCCACTCCGCGCCCTGATCGATCCAATCGCGGATGAGATTGATTTTCTCGGCCGGCAGAGCGCCGGTGGGAGGCATTTGCGTTCCTATCGTGCTGCCGGAAATCTTCAAGTAGAGAATGCTTCCAGTCGCATTCCCGCGTCCGATGATGACGCCTTCGCGAATCTGGAACGCCGAGCTACGCCGATCCAGGCGCAGGCCCGCGCTCTGCTGCGACCCGCCGTGACAGGAATAGCAATGTTCCTGAAGTATGGGCCGGACGTCGCGCGCGAAGTCCACTTTCGGCGTTTGCGCCGCAACCAGCGGGCTGAACAAGACGAGCAGTAAATTCCTGAGGGTCACTAATGCTCCTGTGATTATAGTACCGATGTCGCGGCGGCCGTTCCTATCATGGTGTAATGCTCTTAGTGCGGTCGCTACCTGGAAATAAAAGTCTCTGCCTGATCGGCATCTTGCTCGCGGCCCGAATTTCAGGCCAGACCAGTCGAGCTCCGGCCATTCCCGACAATCAGCGCGAAGAAGGCATTGCGGTCACAGATCCGCTGGTCATCGCAAAATGCGGAAGTTGCCATCCCAGCGACGCCCGCGGAAACATGCAGCGCATCTCCTGGGAGCGCACCACTCCGGAGGGTTGGCAGGACGCGCTGAAACAAATGATTCTTCGCCAGAATGTCTCGCTCACTCCCGTTGAGGCGCGCTCCATCGTCAAGTATCTCAGCGCTTCCCACGGGTTGGCGCCCGAGGAAGCCAAACCGGTCATGTACGAGGCCGAGCGGCGAGTTCAAGAGGAGACCGCTATTCCAAGCGACAGTCTGCGCGAGGCTTGCTCGAAATGTCACTCGTTTGCCTCTGCGCTTACCTGGCGGCGCTCGCGCGACGATTGGAAGCAGTTCGCCGATTCGCACGCGGCACGCTACAACATTCGTTCCACCGCGGAGGCGATCGAGTTCCTGGCCAGCGCCGCTCCCCTGCACACTCCTGCTTGGGACGCCTGGATCGCTCGCGCTCTCAAGCCGAATCTGGCTGGCCACTGGTTGGTCAGCGCATCCTGGCCCGGACACGACAACTACTGCGGCGAGCTGTTAATCGATCGAGATGGCGACGACGAGTACAATACGCATGTAGCTCTGACCTCGGTGAAGGACGGCTCGCGAATTCTCCGCGCGGGACGTACCAGCGTTTTTGGCGGGGATGCCTGGCGAGGACGCTCCCGCGGCAGCGAGCCCCCCACTTCCATGCCGGACGACCCATCGAGCGAAGCGCGCGAAGTCCTGCTGATTGGGCCGGACCAGTCGACCGCCGTGGGACGGTGGTTCTGGGGACAGTATCAGGAATTCGGGCTGGACGTGAAATTACAGCGGGACTCCTCCGATCCGGTGCTGACCTGTGTCGATCGATCCGCGCTGAAGACCGGTTCGTTGGCCAATCGCGTTCGCTTAAGTGGAAACAATTTTCCAGCGCAGATTGCGCCAACCGATCTGGACTTCGGTCCGGGCGTCACAGTTCGCCGCATTGCGTCCAGCACTAAGCGCGAGATTATCGCGGAAGTGGATGTCGCCGCCGGCGCGCAGCTCGGCGCACGGAATGTCGCCTTCCGCCGGTCATCTCTGCCGGGCGCGATAACAATTTACGACCGCATCGACTACATCAAGGTAATACCGGACTCCGCGATGGCCTCATTCGCGGACCAGACACACCCCAAGGGCTATCAGCAGTTCGAGGCCATCGGATATCAACGCGGTCCCGACGGCAAATTGCATACCGCCGACGATTTAGCGCTCGGGCCTGTGGACGTGACATGGACGGTCGAAAAATTTCACGCCGCTGAGAGCAGCAGTTCGGACTCGATCGGCGCGATCAGCACTCTGGGCCTCTTCACGCCCGCTACTGGGAGCTTCAAAACGAACTTTGACGTGTGGGTGATCGCAACCGCCAAGGATGAGAAGGACCCTAACGGTGCGCTACTGGTTGGCAAGTCTTACATGGTGCTTACGGTGCCGACATACACATTTAACGGCCGCCAGTACGTCCGCGATCTCGACCGCTGGGTCGACGAGGGACCGGCCGCACAGCCTTAACCGCGCCGCGAAATCGATTACAGTGAAAGCATAGATGAAATTCAGCTCGCTGGCTTTTGCCCCCATCGTGATCGGGCTGTTCCTGATCCCCGGTACCGCCCAGGCACACCACGGTTGGGTCGACTTCGACGAAAAAGCGGACCTCACGGTCTCGGGAACTGTAACCGCTTTCTACTTCGTCAATCCTCATTGCGTGGTGGAGTTCGAGGTGAAGGACGAAAAAGGCGGCATCAAGAAATGGCAGGGGGAGTTTGCCAGCAAGTTAGAGTTGTCGCGTAAAGGTTGGAACCCTGCTTCGCTGGAAGCCGGGGAGAAGCTCACATTCATAGGTCATCCCTCAAAGGACGGCTCGCTTGCAATTCACGTGATCAAGATCCGCACGGCCAACGGCGAGCTCAAGCTGGATTTGCGGGAGTAACTGCGCGCTTACAAAGCGCAGTCGTAGACGATTACGTTTTTGGGATGAATCTTGCGGTGCGCTTCCGCCTCCGCGATCGCCTGCGGGATGGCCTTGCATTCGCTTTGCAAAACGTCCTGCGTAGCTGTCTTGTGCGAGGGATGATTGCAAACCCAGTACTTACCGGGGCGCATTGGATAGGAAGCTGCCACGAAAAGCAGCCCGAAGAGGATTGCGCGGCGCAACTTTCGCATCCGTAGTCATTATATAGCGGTAGCGCACTTGTGCACACGACATTGCATTCTCTTGCAGCATTCGTCTAAATTGAAGCTTCGCCCTTGAATATCCCGTGAAGAATCAGGCTCTACTCTTCCTTGCGTTTTCCGCCGGCGTCCTGGCTCAATCGCCACGCCTGCGCACAGCGGATGGACATTCCGATTTGCAGGGAACATGGACTAACGCGACCATGACGCTCCTGGAGCGCCCTATCGGTTTGGGTAAGAGCACCACGCTAACGGAGGAAGAAGGCAGCGAAATTTGAAGAGACCATCGCTAAGGAGGGCAGCGCCGACCGGCGCGACGGGCCTCGCGCAAGCCGATGTCGGGCGTGGGTACAATGAACTCTTCTTCGATCACGGATCGGCGACTCGCTCGCGTCAATGGCGTTGTCAGAACCTCAATCATTGTCGATCCGCCGGACGGACACCTCCCTCCATTTACCCCGGAAGCATGGCGGCGTCTGGCCGATGCCAACGCCTATGCCCAAAAACATCCCGCGGACCGCGCGCAGGATCGATCGTTAGCCGAGCGCTGCTTGCTCTGGGCCGCTGAGCCGCCCATGCTTCCAGCGCCCTACAACAGCACGTATCAGATTATCCAAACGCCGAAATACGTGATGATCCTGATCGAGATGATGCACGATGTCCGCATCATTCCACTGGATGGCAGCCCGCACCTTCCTCCCGATGTACGTCTATGGATGGGAGACTCGCGCGGCCACTGGGAAGGTGAGACGTTAGTGGTCGACACCACGAACTTTACCGACAAGGCCAGCCTGGACGGCTCCGATCAAAATTTGCACGTGACCGAGCGCTTCACCCGCGTGGACGCAAATACAATTCTGTACAACTTCACCATCGACGATCCGACCACATTTCTCACGCCCTGGAGCGGAGAGCTCCCCTTCGTGGCCACGCCCGGCCCGGTTTACGAATACGCCTGTCATGAAGATAACCGCGCTCTGGTGGATATTCTCTTGGGCGCGCGCGCCACTGAAAAGCAGGAAGAACAACTGCAAAAAGGCGGCGAGAAGTGAGGCGCTCAGGCCAGCGGCCCGGGATGTCTCAAATACCGCCCCACCAGCGCATCCGCCGTTCGCATCGTCAGCGCCAGCAAAGTCAAAGTCGGATTGCCGGAAGGGTTCTGCGGCATAGCTGATGCGCCCAGGATGAACAAGTTCGGCACTTGCCAGTGCTGCAGCCAGGGATTCAGCACGGAAGTCTCTGGATTCGCGCCCATGATGGTCCCGCCCTGAATGTGGGTCCCCTTGTAGCGGACGACATCGTATCGCTCGAGCGGGTCGGGAAGCAGCACTTCGCTTGCGCCCATCTTGCGACCGATCTCGGCCAGCTTCGACGCTATGTAGCTCGCCAACTTCCGTTCGTTGCCGGTATAGTCAATGGTCATTCGAAGCAGCGGATCGCCGAATTGATCGTGATATCTCGGATCAAGATCCAGGTAGTTTGACCGATAGGCGGAATGCTCGCCAATCGCGCTGATACCCGCGAGCCGGTCGAACGAAGCGATGGCGGCCTTCTTCCACTCCGAACCCCAAGTCGACGTGACCGATGAGGGTACCGCGCCGAAGTTGGCAATCGGGCGCGCACCCGAACTGCTCACGATCACACGTCCGCCGCCGATGAAATCCAACGGAGCGTGATCGAAGTTGTCCGCATCGAGGTCGCCCATCATGACCCCGCTGGCGCCGGCGCCCATGAACCGGTTGAGCGGCTTATCGAACAGCAGCCGCACGGCGATCATCACTTGGTGCGTCAAGTTGCGCCCCACCTGCCCGCTGCCACTATTTGGATCGTACGCCTGTCCGATTTTCGATAACAACAGCAGCCGCGTGTTGTTCAAGGTCCAGGATGAAAGAATGACCAGATCGGCCGGCTGGAAACATTCCGTACCGTTTGCATCGATGTAGGTAATGCCGGTGGCCTTGCCGTCGCGATGAACAATGCGGCGAGCGTTGGCGCCAGTTCTTAGTTCGACGTGCTTCTGCTTTGCGATCACCGGCAGCAGCACATTGCTCGGTTGTGCTTTTGCGCCGACCATGCATCCGAAGCGCTCGCAAAAGCCGCAGTATTCGCATGCCGGCCGGATGATTCCATCGGGATTCTTGTACGTCGTGCTGAGATTGGCAGAGGGCAGCGGGCACGGATGATAGCCGAGCGACCGAGCCGCTTCGGAAAACATCACGGATATGTGTCCCAGCTTCATGGGCGGCGTGGGAAACGCAGCTGAACGCGGCCCCTCGAACGGATCGAGTCCGCCCTGACCAGAGATGCCCAGCAGATGTTCGGCTCGTGTGTAATAGGGCTCGAGTTCGTCGTAGCGAACACCCCAATCCTGAATCGCGCATCCTTCCGGAAGCCGCGCCGCGCCGTAGCGCTCGGTCAGGCGCTTGCGCATTTCGAAGATATGCGGGAAGAATCGCGGCGTCTCGCCCTGCCAGTGTTCACCGGCGCCGCCCGCTCCCTCGCCGGGGAGAAACGAGCCCCATTGCCGCAGCGGCAGCGCCCGGTCGGTGGCGGTATGGCGGAACGTCACCGTCTCGCGCGAAACGTCCTGCATCATGCGCAGGCGAATTGCATAGTCCAGCTCGTCCATGCCATTGACGTAAGCGGAGCGGTTGCGTGGCTGGCCGCGTTCGAGCACGGCCACTTTGAGACCGGTGCGCGCGCCGAGCTCCTTGGACATGAGCAGGCCGGTCCAGCCGCCGCCAACAATCGCGACGTCCACTTTGGGAAGCGTCTTCACGACTCGTTCTCCCAAGGCGTTGTCTCATGTCCCAGCACCTGGGCCAGACTTTGCGGTTTCGGCCGAAACGCTTCGCCATAGTGCCGGTCGATGTCCTGCGCCCAGCTCATGTACGGTCCTGGATAGCCGATCAGCTGCCATCCAATCAGCTCCGCGTTGCCGCCGTGCATCGGGTCGCAAAACATTCCTTCGATGGTGTGCTGCCGCAGCAGGCTGAAAAAATAGCTATCTTCGATTTGATGCAGCCGGGCATCCTCCGCTTCGGGCGCCAGGCGATCGAAATCCGGACCGAGCGAAGCGATCCCATCGCGATAGACCTCGCGCGGTGTCGCCTTGCCCTGGTAGCCTTGCTCGGGAACACCGTCTTCAAAGGGTTCCTGCGTAAAGCGGTGACGATCCGCTCCGTAGGGAGAGGCCAACTGCCGGTCGATATAGATCACGACGCCGGCCTCCGAAGCCCCGGGGCCTGATTCATCCTTGGGGAAGATGCGCGCGGCTGCCGCGGCCACGATCAGCGCCTGACGCTCGTCAAAAAATCGCAGCGGAACGCGAACTTTCCGGGTGGATTGAGCCTCGCCGGATTGAGCGTGGACCACGGAAAACGTGCGGTCGAGATGATAGACCAGCGTGCCTCCCAGCGCTGTCACTGAAATGGTAAGGAAATTTCGCCGCTTCATCGCTTGCTTCCCGGCAATGGCTGCACCAGCGTGTTCTTGAGGAAGGCGCTCTCTGTGAACTCGGTTCTCTCGCCGGGCTTTTTTCCCGGCGCTGGAAGGAGCCTCGCGGCCAGCGGCTTGTCCCACTTGTACGCAAGCGAAGCGAGATCGCCCAAGATGCGCGCGATCTGTTCCTGAGTTATGTCGCCCGGAAGCGGCACCGTGTCGAGGCCCGCGGCGCACACGGCCGAGTAAGCCAGCATCGAATCCAGGTTGAAAGTGCCTTCCGCCCAGCGCTGCGCCATTAGGTTGTCTTCCAACACCGGGATCATCAATCCCGAGTAACCGATGCGCTTGACTGTCGTGGATTGCACCGCGTGCGTGATCATGCGCGCAGCCGTCAGCGTGCCGTTCGATCCAAACGGCGCGCCGGTAAACGCCTCGATGGCGCCCGCGATGGAGCGGTCACCGAGCGGCGCAGGCGTGGCGTCAATCCCTTCATAAGCCCACTTCGTGCTGGACGCAAGCTGCAGCGCCACCGCCTCCGCCTGTTTGGTATATTGACCGAACGCCTTCGACAATTGCTGCTCCGCTTCTACCGGATCATGATAATGCGCGAACACATCGGCCACCACGCTGGCTCCCTCCATGGCGACGGCGAATGCATGTCCTGGCCCCAGATGATAGGAGCCGGGATAATAAGGCCCATACGGTTTCACCATGGCGATGGCGCCGAAGCTGAAGTTGCCGTCGCCGTGTGGACTGCGTTGCGAGACGGTCTTAACCAGCTTCGCCGCTTCGTTGACGGCCCGCCAATGGATGCCTTGTTCGTCGGCCACAACCAGGTTGGCATTGACGCCCAGGTTCTCAGACAGAACATCCGTCAATAGCGCCACCGGGCCCGTGTCGTCGTTATCGTGCATCATGGCCGGGCCGATATCGAGAGCCGACGAGCCTTTGGAAGCGGCCTCTCGCATCTTGCGAATCAGTCCAAGTGCTTCTTCCCGAGACAGGCCGTGCGTGTACACCGGGAAAGGCTGTGTTGTGATGCGCCCGCCCGCGCCCTCGAATCCGGCGCGATTGAAGGCTGCCTTGGCTACCGCCAGGAATTTCTGCGCGTCCTCGATTTTCGCGGCGTAGTTGGACGAATCTACATCGATGAATACCGTGACGGCGCGAATCCGAGGCCGGCTGTCAGCAGCGAACGCCAGGGTGGCGAAGCAGAGGGTTAGTAGGATTTTTCGCATACTATACGCTCCTCACGGAAGCCCAAATGCGTACAGAGACGTCCCGGCCGCGACGGCCACGTACTGCTTCCCGTCTACGGCGAACGTCATCGGCCCGGCATGCACCTCTCCGCCGGTCTGAAAGTGCCATAGCACCTTTCCGGAAGCGGCGTCCAAGGCGATGAAATTCCCCTGCGCATCGCCGGTGAACGTCACTCCGCCGGCCGTCGACAGCAGCCCTGCCGCCGAAGTAGTGACATGTTCGAATTCCCATTTCTTCTTTCCGCTGAGTGGATCGAGTGCGCGAACCGCGCCTAACTCCGGTGAATCGCCCGCGGGAAAGTAGGCGCTGCCATAATAAGCATTGCCTGCCTCATATTTCTGCGGCGCCGTGCTGAAAATGTTGCAAGTTTCATTCGCCGTTACATAGAACAAGCCGGTCTGCGGATTGAAGGCGGGTGAAAACCAGTTCGTCACGCCGGCCGCCCCCGGACATATCCGCCGCCCTTCGAACGTGGGTTCGGCGTCTTTGTCAGGCGCCGGCCGCCCTTCCGCGTCTTTGCTATGAGTCCAGGTCACCGTTCCGAACGGAGTCGCTGAGATTAGCTTTTTGGTGGTGCGGTCGATTATGTAGAAAAAACCGTTGCGGTTGGCTTGAACGACCAGGTGTTTGCCGCCTATATCGACCAGCATCGGCACTTCCACCGCATCCCAATCATGCGTATCGTGCTTGGTGAATTGGAAATGCCACTTGAGTTTGCCTGTGTCTGCATCCAGAACCAGCAGTGCATTGCTGTAAAGATTATCGCCGGCGCGTCCCTCGCCGCGATTCGAAGGTGACGGATTTCCGGTAGTCCAGAAAATTTCGTTACTAGCTGGATCATACGTGCCCGTGACCCATCCGGGAGCGCCGCCGATTTTCCAAGACTCGCCCTCCCAGGATTCACCGCCCGGCTGGCCGGGCTCAGGCACGGTATAGAATCGCCATTTTCGCTGGCCCGTATTGGCGTCGTAAGCGTCGACAAAGCCGCGAATTCCGTATTCGCCACCCGCAGGACTGATAATGATCAGATTCTTTACCGCCAGCGGCGCGATGGTGAAGCTGTACCCTTGTTTATAATCAACCGAGCCGCAATGTCCCAAATGATATGGCCGGTCTTGGCATCCAGCGCCATGACGTGGGCATCCAGCGTCCCAAAGAAAACCTTGTCACCCAGAATCGCGAGCCCGCGATTCACCCTCCCGCAACAGGGCCGAATGTCCGGGGGCGTGGGACGCTCATAACGCCAGATCGGCCGGCCACTGCGTGCGTCGAGCGCGAAAACACGCCCGTCCTGCGCGGTCCCGTACAGGATACCGTCGACGGCTAGAGGCGTGGCCTCGAATCTGCCGTTGGAACCATCGCTTGGCGCGCCGCTTTGATAAACCCACTTCGCCACCAGCGAGCCCGCGTTCTTCGTGTCGATCTGTTTCAACGTGCTGAATCGATACCCGGAATAGTCGCCGGAATACATCAGCCAGTTCTGCGGTTCTTTTGACGAATTGACCAGCCGCTCAGACGTAACCTGCCCGAAAGCGTTTGCGGCGCACCACCCCAACGCAGCAACGATTAGTGAATTAGAGAGCAACTTATTCATGCTAGCTTCCTCACTTACTACCAATAGTTAGCAAATACGCGAGAATATCCTGAAGGTCTTTTTCATTCAACGTGCTCATGTTGTACGGCGGGCATCAGGGAGACCGGGCTTTTCTGGAAGGATCGCAGCTTATCGCGATCCAGCAGCAGGATCCGCTCGCTGGTGTCCATCATCTGAACGCTGAAGCGGTCTTCGTTCATCACGATGCCCTTCGCGTCCTTGCCGTCTGCAGTGACCACAGTCGCTGTTTCGTAGCCCGATACCAGCTCCTTGCTGGGCTCGCGAATGGACTGAATAATCGATTCGAGCGACCGCGATGTCCCCACCGATGTCAGATCGGGACCCAAACGCCCGCCCTTTCCCTCCACCATATGGCATTTCGAGCAGGCCGCCGCGCCGGAAAAAAGCGCCTTCCCGTGCGCTGCGTCACCCGCTGGCGGCGGAGTTTTCACCTCGATGCTTCGCAGATACGTGATGACCTGCCAGATCTCCTGGTCCTTCATCTCAACGCCAATACTGCCTAGCGCTGCGGGCATGTCCGTGCCTGGAACGCCGTCGTGGATAGTGCGGAACATGGCGGCGTCGGAGTTGCCGTGCTTTTTGTTGGCGCGTGTCAGATCGGGCCCCCGCCCTCCGCCGTGCGCGCCTAGCCCGTGGCACAGAGCGCAATTGATCCGGAAGTGATACTTGCCGGCTTCCGCGGCTGCGGGATCGTTCGCAAACGGGTTGCGATCCTGCGCTTCAAGCCCCGTCATCAGGGCCAAGCAGGCGACCAGACCGCTCCACCGTACCACTCGACTGCTAATCAGGGACAGATTGCCTGGCATTACGTTCATCATGCACCATTCCCGCTTTCTCTCAGCTACCGGTGCCTTCCATCTTGAACTCTACAGCGCAGAACTGCAACTAGCGGCCCGCTCTGCCCTTCCGAAAGCCCGGAACGCCGAGCATCCTCCATTCGCATCCCCCCGGGAGTAACTCGGTTGCCCTTCGCTGACTTACCACTTACTTGACGACACCTCGTGCCCGGCATCCGACATCTGTCTTGACAAATGTTCCCGCTCGCGTATAATAGGGCCCAGTCCTCCATGGTGGCGAGTCTGTGTTTGACGTGCACTCAGTTGTGGGATAGATGAGTAATAGCTTCGGATCCGAACGAGCTTATGTCCGCTTCATTCTTACCCGAGGTGCCGCGCTTTGCCCCAGGTCGGCCAGGTGTTGGGTCGAGAGTCCCTTTTGTATCGCCCTTGTCAGGTGTGCTTAGTTTTACTCGAACTTCTGAACCAGAGAGGTAAAGCCCAAATGAGATATTTCACGTCGTTGCTGCTAGCCGTACTTCTGTTCGCGGGCGCTTCCGCTTTCGGACAATCCACCTTCGGGACATTCGTCGGCACTGTCCAGGATCAATCCGGCAGCGTCATCGGGGGTGCCGTCGTCACCATCACGAACCTGGACGACAACAACACCCGCAGCGCGACCACGAACAATAGCGGGCAGTACCAGCTGCTGAACCTGCCGCCGGGCCGCTACTCGATTTCGGTCGTCAAGCCCGGATTTGCAAATACCAAAGTGGACCAGGTGGCCTTGGAGGCCCGCCAAGAGCGGCGCGTCGATATCAGCCTCTCATTGGCTTCCGTGCAGCAGAGCGTCCAGGTGAACGCGGAGGCCGCCACCATCAATACCGAGAATGCGACCATCGTCAATACCATGAGTGGCAGCGAGGTTACCGACTTGCCGGCCAACTATCGCGGCGCGTCCACCAGCCCGTTGGGGGCGATTGTCGCCTCGCCCAACGTTCAACAAGATCAGTATGGAAATATTGGCCTCACGGGATCTCAACCGTACCAGGTAGACTACTCCGTCGATGGAGCATCCAGCGTCAATATCATCTACAACTCGCCCGCCAGCAACATGTTCCCTTCTGCTGAGATGCTGGGAGAATTCAAGGTCTCGGCCATTAACAATAACGCTGAGTTCGCCACCACCGGCGACGTCACCGTCACCACCAAGAGCGGGACCAACGCCCTGCATGGAAGCGCCTTCGAATATCTTCAGAATTCGGCACTCGACGCCACCGTGTACGGGTCTACCGAGAAGCAGCACAAGGCTTGGAATACATTCGGTGGCAGTCTGAGCGGCCCAGTCGTTATTCCGAAACTCTATAATGGCCGCGACAAGACATTTTTCTTCATCGATACGGAAGAGAACCGCAGGCCCAGCCAGCAGTTAATCATTGACAATCTCCCCACTGCGGCTATGATCGGCGGCAATCTCAATGGTCTCCCCGGTCCCGCCGTAATCGACCCATACACGGGCGCGCCGTATCCCAACAACACCATCCCGGCTTGTGCGAATGCCACTCAGGTCGACTGTCTGAACCCGGTCGCTCAGAAATTGTTCTCCAAGTACATTCCTCTACCGAACTTCAACGGCGGTTCAACCACGGGCGACTACCGATCGCTGCTGCCTTTGACCAACGAGACCAACGGATACGACCTCCGGTTCGATCAGTACATCAGCACCAAGAATTTGCTCTTCGGGCGCTGGACCTGGAAGAATCTGCCGCAGCAGTCCCTGACCAATAGCGGATTCGGCGGCCAGGCGCAGACCGCTCAACTGCTGCCGGCGACGACGAACAACGAGTACGACAAGAATCTGATTCTTTCCGACAACTACACCATCACTGCGCACCTGGTCAATGAGTTTCGCTTTGGATGGAGCCGCCTGGACGTAACTTCAACGTTTCCCTATCAAGGCGCACAGGTCGACAATTACCTCGGGCTGACAGGGCTGGACCTGTCACGCGCCGGAACCGCGGGTGCGTTCCCTGGGTTTAATTTCAGCACTGGAACGGGGTTTACCAATCTGGGGCATGACTCCATCGGACCCGTTTCCTCCAAGGTGACTCAATATAGCGACAATCTTTCCTGGATCAAAGGCAAGCACAGTTTCAAGTTTGGCGCTTCGCTGAATCAGGTGGAATACGATCGAATAGACGATTTTGGCGCGTCTGACGAATTCGGTTCGTTCACCTTCAACGGTATGTTTAGCGGCAACGCATTCTCCGACCTTCTGCTGGGTTTGCCGGCCACCAATCAAGTCTTCGTGACCGGTCCCTACCTCTCTCAGCAATCTAAACACTTCGCGGTCTTCGGGCAGGATGAATGGCACATATCCAAGAGCCTGACCTTCAGCTATGGCCTGCGCTGGGAATTGCAGCCGCCTTTCTCGGAGAAGAATGGCAACATTGCCAATTTCAATCCCGCTAACGGTGGCTTGGTCATTCCCGACCTGGCTGCGAAAGTTCTTCCTCCAGCGGCCTCGGTGTTGTATACCTTGAACGCGTGCTCGCTCAACCCGCTGCCGAATCCTGCTTTCCCCTGCACTCCTGTGCAGACTGCCAGCCAAGCTGGCTTCCCTGCCTGGCTTCGCTACACGGACTACCATGATTTCGATCCACGCGTCGGCATTGCATGGCGCCCGTTTGGCAACGACAAAACCGTGTTTCGCGCCGGCTGGGGCCTCTTCACCGTTCCTAGTCTAGGCTGGGAAGCCTATATGATGACCGGCGTCGCGGTTACCGACGCTCCCTTCTATGTGAATAATTTCAACAATGGCCAGCCACTCTTCAGGCTTCCCGCCACTGGTTATGGCAACGGCGGCCTGACTCCGGCCGTGGTAGGTTCGTTTAACGTTTTTGAGGCCCAGGACGAGCATTACAGGGATCCGCAGTCGGCTCAATGGAACGTATCCATCGAACGCGAGTTCCTGAATTCGTGGACCGCGCGCGCCAGCTATATCGGCGAAAATACCTATGGCCTTTCGATAAATGTGGATAAGAACCAATGCCATGCGAGCGCCTTTGGTCCTTGTACCCTGCCCTATCCCGATTACAACCTGATCGTTTCGATGGAAAACTTGGGATTCTCGAACTATCAAGCGCTGGAGTTGCAGCTTTCACACCGCTTCGCTACTGGATTTTATTTACAGGCCACTTACGATTGGGCCAAAGATCTAACTAATGTCGGCGACGCCCCGATAGGATACGGGACCGAAGCCGGCAATTTCTCAGGTGGTTACTTAGTCAACGATCAATACTCCCTGAGTAACGATCGCGGCAATGACGCCGGTGTCCGGCGCCAGCGTTTCCTGATGACGGGGATCTACCAACTTCCATTCGGGCACGGCAGACCGTTTCTCGCCAACTCCAACCGCTTCGTGAATGGCGCAATCGGCGGATGGCAGCTCAGCACGATCATTCTTGCCCAGAGCGGACCGTTCATGACCGCTGTTGACAGCAACCCTGCCGACAGCGCGTCCAATCTTAATGAACTCTACCGCGGTACGACCATCCGGCCGGACCAGATTGGCAATTGCAATCTCTCGAATCCTGGCCCGAACACGGGCTGGTTTAACATAAACGCGTTTGCGCTCACGCCGCAGGGCGCCGGCCGCATCGGTAACGAGGGCGTCGGAAATTGTGTAGGTCCCGGGACGACGGTCGTTTCGGCTGGGCTTTCAAAGACCTTTGCCGTATGGGAACGGCTCAGAATGAGGTTCGAAGCCACTTACACCAATCTTTTCAACCACCCGAATTTCCTGCAGCCGCAATCCATGGACATTTCCTCGCCCAGCACGTTCGGCGTGACGCAGACCGTCCAGTCGGCGGAAAACGGTGGCAACCGGGTGGGACAGCTTTCGCTCCGGCTGGACTTTTAGAGGAATTCGAGAAACAGCGCGGCCGGCTAAGGCAACGCGAACGCGATCATGTTCGAGCCGGCCGCGATCGCAACGTACTGTTTCCCTTCGGCCATGTAAGTCATGGGCGAAGCGCGGAACGCCTCGTTCGTGTGGAAGTGCCAAAGCGGCTTGCCATTCTTCGAATCCACCGCTGCGAACGCTCCGCTATCGTCGCCCAGGAACAGAACACCTCCGGCCGTCGACAGCACACCGCCCGCGCTGCTGCCGGAACCGAACTGCGGAACTTCCCAAGCGATCTTGCCGGTTTGAACGTCGATCGCGCGCAGGAATTTCTGTCCCGTCTCACCGGGTACCCTGCGAGCGCCGCCGCCGTAGAACGATTGCCCCGGCTCCCACCACGCCGACGACTTCATATAGATGTTGCACGCCTCCAGCGCCATGACATAAAACAGCTTGGTCGCGGGATTGAATGCCGTCGACATCCAGTTCGTTGCGCCGCCCATCGACGGACAGGTTTCGGTTCCTTGCGGAGTCGGCTCCTGGCCGGGCAGGAGCTTGGGCCGGCCGTCGGGACCGATGCCGCTGGCCCAGTTCAGCTTCTTGACGAAAGGTTCTGCCATCAGAAATTCGCCCGTCACCCGGTCTAGAACGTAAAAAAAGCCATTGCGATTCGCCTGCACCAGCAACTTTCGCGGCCGCCCCCGAAACTCCGTGTCGATCAGCATCGGCGTTTCGGTAGCATCCCAATCGTGCAGATCGTGCGGGCTGAACTGGTAATACCAGCGCAGCTTCCCGGTTTCCGGCTCCAACGCCAGGATCGAACTGGAATACAGGTTGTCTCCTTTGCGCTCATCGCCGTTAAAATCAGGGCAGGGATTGCCGGTAGGCCAGTAAATCAGATTCGTACTGGGATCGTAAGTGCCGGTCAACCAGGAATCCACGCATCCATGCTCGATGGCCCGTCCGACCCACGTCTCAGACAACGGCTCGCCCGGCGCCGGCATGGTCCAAAAGCGCCAGGCATGTTCGCCGCTGGACGCTTTGTACGCGTCGACGAATCCGCGCGCTCCTTCATCGCCACCGGAAGTTCCCGAGATCACTAGATCTTTCACCACCAGCGGCGCCGACGTCGCGCCATAGTGCTTGCGAAAATCGGCCATCTCGCTATCCCACAAAAGCTGCCCGGTGAAACGGTTGAGCGCGATCAGGTGCGCATGATCGGTGACCATGAAAACGCGGTCGCCCAGCACCGCGACGCCGCGATTGATCGCGGTCCCAGCGTCGCCGATTACGCCTTTGGTCAAGGGTCGCGAGTAGTGCCAGATCTGGCGTCCACTGGCTGCGTCCAGCGCATAGGCTTCATTCGCCATGGTCACGTACATCAGGCCGTCCACCACTACCGGCGTCACTTCCAGCCGGCGGCTGCCCGGGATGTTGAACATCCACCTGGCTCCCAGTTGCGTGACGTTGGACGTGTTAATCTGGTCGAGCCCGCTGTGCCGATTTCCGCTGAGATGCCCATTGTAAGTGGGCCAGTCGCCCGGTTTCGGGTTCGCGATCGCGGAAAACAGCGGCTCCCCGCGCGGCTCGCCTCGCCCAGCCTGCACTGCCGATGGCGTCTTATCCGTCGACAGCCGGCTCAGGTATGCCAGCAGGTTGCGCTTTTCCTCGTCCGTCGCGCTTACCGGCGGCATCAGCGGCTTCGGCTCGGCTGTCTCCTGGGCAATCTCGTCCCGCGGCAGAAAACGCATCGTTCCGTCCAAGCCAAGCAATTGCAGATCGTAGTTGCTTTCGTTCTTGACCAGCCCGCGAATGGTCTGTCCGGAGCGAAGGCGCACCGAAACTAGCTTGTACCCGAGGACGGGCAGCGCGTTGGGATCTTTCAACGACGCCTCAATTTGAATCAGCCTGGCCTCACGTCCCAGATTGGAAAGGTCTGGTCCCAGAACGCCTCCGCGGCCCGCCACCATATGGCAAGTCACGCAGTTTCCTTTGCCGAAGAAAAAGTTCTCTCCGGCCTGAACATCGCCGACCGACGGATGCACCGCCGCGGGCGCTCGTAATCCTTCGACGTATGTCACAAGTGGATCGAGCTCGTCTTGGGGTAACGAAAACGGCGGCATGCCCGATTCGGGAATGCCCTCCGTAATAATGTTGCGGATGCTCCGGCTGGCTGCGGGGCCCGCGCGCCGGATGTCCAGGATACTAGGGCCGAATTCGCCGCCCGCGCCATCCGCGCCGTGACAACTGGCGCAGCGCGCGGCAAACTGCCTCCTCCCCGCGTCGATCTGTTGCAAACGCGCAGGCATCGCGCAAAACAGCGCGATCAGGAGCAGGGCGAAATAACGTTGCACGCGAGATGCTTTGTTTATCTTTGCGCGGCGCCGCTGCGTCCCATGATGGGCCAAACATCGACGATTCGATCGCCCTGCGCGACATAATAGCGATCATAGTAATTCGTGCTGTCGTCGAGAACCGTGCAATAAATCTCCACGCGGTCGCCCAGCTTGAGATCCTTGTCGCCATCTTTCCACTTCAGCATCCCGTACTCGGCGCCTTGCGTACCCACTTCCAGCCAAGGCATTCCCTTCACCTTGTCCGTCGGCCTGACACCGGCCTTGTTGCCGTAGTCGATGGCAACAACGTTGGGATGGCGCTTGCTATCGACCGTAGTGAGAATGGACATAGCGAATGCGAAATCTGAAAATGTATGCTCGTCGGATTTGCCGCCAATGGGGGCGTACCGCATGTCCATAAACACGTAGGATCCGACCTCCAGCTCGGTAAGGCCGTACTGGTGATCGATGTTGTAGGTTCCCGTCGATCCGCCGGTGAAAACGTTCACAGGCAAACCGGACTTCTTGCACAGATCCACCGTTTCCCTGGCGCCCGCCATGTCCTGCTTCGACCGCTCGCTCCGCGCTTCAAAGCCGTGCGTGTGCGCCGCGATTCCGGCGTAGGCCATGACGCCTTCGAATTGCATGTGCTTTGACGACGCGACTTTTTGAGCCAGTTGGAGCGCCGGCTGGCCGTTCTCAATGCCCTGCCTGCTCAACGCGGCATCCACCGAAACCAGAACCTTGAGCCGCGCATTCTCGGCTTCCGCCGCCTGTTCCAACCAATCGAACACAATCGGATCGTCAATCACGAAGCTGAACGTCGGGTCCTTCTTGGACAATGCGATGGTCCGCTCGATGTTGTTGCGGCTGGCCGGTTGCTTGGTCCACATCACGTTCTTCAGACCGGCGTTGGACATCAACTCCGCCTCCGCGATGGTGGCGCAGGTCAGCCCGATCGCGCCATGCGCCACCTGGACTTTCGCCACGTCCACGCTCTTGTGAATCTTCACGTGCGGCCGGACAGCGATGCCGCTCGACTTGGTGGTATCGGCCATGAGCTTCACGTTGCGCTCGAACAGATCCTTGTCGACGACCATGCACGGCGTGGGCAGGACGTCCTTGGTAATGTCGCGAAAATCGCGTCGAGCAATGCGGGATTCGAAATCAGTGTATGGCATTCCAGTCGAACCTGTTCTAGCTGCCCGTCCTTCAACTGCCGCAAAAGCGCCCATCGTTGCGCCCGCGGCTAAAAAGCTGCGCCGTGATGTCATGGAGAACCTCCTGGTCGAGTATATCAGGAATCGGAAGACGCCGGGCTTTCGGTGTGTGGTCAAATATAGGTCGATCATGTCAACCCAGTTAGACGGGCCGCCCTATCTTGGCCGTCCACTTACAAAAGCCTCGTGGTGTGGTTTGTTATTGGTTGCCTTCGCCGTCGCTCAGGGTCAATTGTCCGAACGTACCCTCGCACCCGCGCCGGGGAGGAAAATCATCACCCTGGCGGACCATCCGGGTAACTTCCACACCCCCTCAATCGCGGTCAATCCGGCCAACCCGCGGCAAGTGGTGGTGGGCTTCCAATCGAAAGTCAGCGCGGCTTACTCCACCGATGGCGGCGAGCACTGGGCCATCGCACCAGGCACAGCTCCGGAAAGCTATCGCGCCACCGGCGACACCTCGGTCACCTACGATCGCCAAGGCCACGCGATCCTTTGCTTCATCGCGTTCGATGGCGCCGGGCCGTTCAAGTATTGGGGCCACAATCCGAAACGAAATGCCATCCTCGTCCGCCGCTCGCTCGATGGCGGCAAAACCTGGGAGCCTCGCACCATCCCGGTGATCGAACACGCCGAGGCTCCGGGCGTCCCCTTCGAGGACAAACCCTACATTGTCGCCGACAACCAGCCCAAGAGTCCCAATTTCGGCAACCTTTACGTCGGCTGGTCGCAGGACCGGATCGAAGACGCGCTGATTGTTTTGTCTCGTTCCACCGACGGCGGGTTGACTTGGTCCACCCCCGTGCGCATCAGCGATCAGGCTGGCTTGCCGCGCGACGATAACGGCACCGTAGAGGGCTTCGCCGGCGTGGTTGCACCGGATGGAGCACTGCATGTGGTCTGGAGCGACAACGCTAATCACGTCGCCTACACCGTGTCGCGCGACGGCGGCAAGACTTTCTCGCGCAACCGCTCCATCGCCGACACCGCGCCCTCCCACTTCGTCGTTCTGGGCGCTGAGGAATCCAACGGCTACCCGCAGATCGCCATTGCGCCCGATTCAAAGCTGTACGTGGCCTGGTCCGACTACCGGAACGGAGACGTCGATGTCTTCTGCATCTCTTCGGCCGATGGCGGGCGAACCTGGAGCCCCGCCGTCCGAGTTAATTCCGATGCGGTGCACAACAGCGCCGACCAATTCTTTCAGTGGATGGCTGTCGATCCGGTATCCGGCGCCGTCAACGTGCTCTTCTACGATCGCCGCCGCGACCCAGCCAACAAATCCGCCGAAGTCGTTCTCGCGCGTTCCACCGATGGCGGCCGCACGTTTCGGAATTATCTGCTGAGCGATCACGCCTTCGATCCAAAGGGCGGCATGATTGGCGAGTACACCGCGCTCACCGCATTTGGAGGACGCGTCTATGGGAGCTGGACTGAAATCGTTCCGCCTGCCGGCTCGGCGCGCGACGTCGCGGATCGTCTCGCCGCAGTGATTCGCGTGGGAATGGCCGATTTCCGCTAGAAGATCGCGATCGGATTGATCGGCGCGCCCGTCCCGCCCCGCACCACCAACGGCGCTGCCGTGAACAAAAACGTCCACTGTTTGCGCTGAGCCGCTTCTTTGCCGACTTCCTCCAAATCGCATTCGTCAAACAGAGGCATGCCCATGGCTACCAGCGTCAAGAGGTGAATCGGCACCGAAACACCCTCGATCTGCGACGGCGCCACTTCCGGATCGGCGTCTCCGCCCAACACCGCGACTCCACGATCGTGCAGCCATTTGGCGCACGACGCGTGCAACCCCGCGAAACTGCTTCCCGGCCCTTTGGCCGCGCGCATCGCCCAGCGCCCGGAACGTACAAACACCGCGTCGCCCGCGGAAACCTTAACGCCGGTTTGCTTCTCCCATTGCGCCAGGTCCTCGGGATAAATCGGTGTGCCGGGATCCAGATAGTCCACGCCCTTCATGCGCGCGATATCGATCAGCACGCCGCGCGTCACAATTCCACCTTTGATCGCGAAAACAGAATCCTGCGGGCAGCCTTGCGCGTTGATCCCATCCGCCGGGAAGCCGTTATAGAGCTTTCCCTGATAACTGCCGTGACACAGCGCATCCAGATGCGTAAGCCCCATCCCGTGAAAGGACACGTTGTAGTTGTCCATGTGGAAGCCGCTGTTGGTGGGTAGCATGGTGTGGACCAGCGGATCGGAGTTGTCCACTGCTTTTTCGGTGAGCATCTCATGCGCCATCGAAACCGCAACGCCATCCTTTACCAGTGCGGCCGCTTCACGGCGCTTGGCGGGCGTGATGAGATTCAACGTTCCGAGTTGATCGTCCTTGCCCCACCGTCCCCAGTTTGATAGTTCGCTCATCCAGCGGTCCACGTCCGCCTTCGTCATCTTGTGATTGGATTGCGCGAACAAGCAGGAAGCGGCGCAGAGAAGGCAGAGAGTTGTTGTAATGCGCGGGCGCAACATATATCTATTGCCCCAGACTGAAAGCGATCACACTGCTGCCTGCCGACACGACGATATATTGCTTGCCTTCGCTCAGGTAGCTGATCGGATTCGCCCAGATCGCGCCGCCAGTTTCAATACGCCAGAGCAGCTTGCCGCTGACCGCATCCAGAGCAAAGAAGTCGCCTTCCATCGTTCCGGAAAAAACCAGGTTGCCGGCCGTCGAAAGCACCCCGCACCAGGGCGGTGTGTGCACTCGAAATTCCCATTTCGTCTCGCCGGTTTTCCAGTCCAGCGCGCGCAGCGCACCCCAGGGCTCCTCGCCAGGAATCGGCAGCCGGCTCGCTCCCATATATAGTCTTCCGGATTCATACGTGGGCTTCACGCGAGTGCGCCGCTGAATGGCTCCTTTTTCCCGGACATTCTGATAGAAGAGTCCGGTCTTCAGGTTCAGCGAAGGACTGAACCAGTTGGCCGTGCCGTCGTCGTCCGGATATACCAGCGCCCCTTTCTCGCTCGGTGTTGCTTCCGGATTCCAAATCGGCCGCCCCTTGTCGTCCAGCTCTTTGGCCCAGTTTTGCCTGGCAAATTGTTTACCCACGAGAAACTCGCCAGTAAGCCGGTCCAGCACATAGTAAAAACCATTCCTGTTCGCGAACAGCACTAACTTACGCGGGCGTCCACGAAACTCCGCATCCAGCAGCACCGGCACTTGATTGGCGTCCATGTCGAGAACATCGTGCGGAGTGAACTGAAAATACCATTTCAATTTCCCCGTGTCGGCGTCCAGCGCCACAATGGAATCCGAATAAAGATTGTCACCTTGCCGGTCGTCGCCGACGAAATCGGGTCCCGGATTTCCCGTGCCCCAGTAAACCAGGTTCGCCTGCGGATCGTAAGCGCCGGTAACCCAGGTCGGCGCGCCTCCCGTTTTCCAGCTATCGCCCGACCAGGTCTCATTGCCCGGCTCGCCCGGTCCCGGTACCGTCCAGAAACGCCATGCTCTTTTTCCGGTCTTCGCATCGTAGGCATCCAGGAATCCGCGAATGCCGTACTCCGCTCCCGCGATGCCGACGATAACCTTGTCTTTCACTACCAGCGGCGCGGCCGTGATCGAATACGCCGCCTTATAGTCGGCGACTTCAACATCCCAGCGCACCCGCCCGGTTTTCATATCGAGCGCCACTACGTGTGCGTCCACCGTGCCCAGAAAGAGCTGATCATCCAACGCGGCCAGTCCACGATTCACCTGCCCACAGCAGACGATAATGCCTTTCGGCAGCGACCGCCGGTACGTCCAAATCGGCCGGCCAGTACGTAAATCCAGTGCCGTCACATCGCTGGGCGGTTCGGTGATGTACATCACGCCGTCGAAAACCAACGGCTCAGTCTCGAAGTGGTGCGGCACCCCAATCTGATACATCCAAGCCACTTTGAGGCCTGAAATATTCGTAGTATTAATCTGATCCAGCGGCGAATAACCGTGTGCTTGATAACCGCCTGAGTAAGTCAGCCAGTTACCCGGCTCAGAGTCTGCGCGCAGAATGCGCTGATATGGTACTTGCCCGACTAATAAGGTCCCGTAAGTCAATAAGAGAAATATAATCTTCATCATTTACCTTGTAACGATTCCAAGTAGGCCACCAGGTCATTCAATTCTTCCGGCGTCAACGTCTTGCTATAACTTGGCATCGGGGACCGATTCGGCTCTTTCGCCAGCTCGGTGAGTTCAGTTTTCCAGTAGGAATGAAATTGATTCGAAAGATCGCGGATCTGGATGGAGAAAGAATCCTCGTTTACTCGGACTCCGGTCAGCCGCTGCCCGTCTTTCGTCACCAAGCGAACTTCCATGAAATCGCGCGGGACGGACGCTTCCGGCGTAACCAGCGAAGCGCGAATGAAATCTCTATCCAGCCGCGCGCCCACATCGCTCAGATCCGGACCAATCGCGCCCCCGTGCCCGCCCAAGGTGTGACAACGCGCGCAGCCCCCTTTGCCGAGATAAATCTGCTCGCCGCGCCGCGCATCGCCGGTGGATTTCGATTGCTCCACGTGACCGAGCGTTCGCACATACGCCACTAACTGCCAAATCTGCGCGGTACTAAGCGCGCTCGGCGGCATCTGCGTGCCCGCGATGCCTTCTCGAATAACCTGAAATAGCGCTGCATCGGTAGGCGCCCGGCGTATGCGAGGCACCGCCAGCGCCGGACCAACCGCACCTTCGCCCTTTGGCCCATGGCAAAAGGAACATTCGGATCCGTAAGTCCGCTCGCCTTGTGCTAAGTCCGCTGGAGTGGTCTTCGGCTGCGGTCCAGAGTCCGCACCCTGGCTCAATGCCGGTGAGCAGGCTATCAAAAAGCTCGCCAGTAGCTTCATGCCGCGTCTCATCGTGAAGCGACGATAGCATAACTCCGGCTTTAGATACAAGAACTCACGCGGCAACCAGGCACGCTTGCCGGGCGCCACTTCGATACTTTCAAAAACTTTCAGCCGATCGCGATACACTGATTCGACTGGCTCGCGTTTAAACCGAGAGGAGATCGTATGTTCGCTCGTTTTGCTCTACTGCTGGCGGCTTCGTTGACCTTGGCGGCGCAGGCACTCCCGGTTCGTTGGGATGAACTGGTGGCCTCCGACTGGAAACGCGCCCTCGAACTTTCGCACGATACCTGCCTACTGCCCATCGGAATTCTCGAAAAGCACGGGCCGCATGTACCGGTCGGCTCGGACCTGTTCCACGCCACCTACATCGCGCGTGAAGTTGCCAAACGCGAGTACGTGGTGGTCTTCCCGGAATATTTTTACGGGCAGATCTATGAAGCTAAGTATGCCGAGGGCACCTTCGCTCTGCCGCCGGCCTTGATTTCAGAGCTGCTCCAGGCGACCCTGGACGAAATCGCGCGAAACGGATTCAAGAAGATCCTGATTTTTACCACGCACGGAGGCAACCCGAACTGGCTGCGCTTCTTCATCCAAACCCAGCTCGACAAGCGCCGCGACTACGTCGTCTATTATTACGATCCGCAGCCCGATACCGAATTCCTCGAGCAGTACACCAAGATGCGAAAAACGCCGCTGGAGGGCGACGAGCATGCCGGCGAACGCGAGACCTCCAGTATGCTTGCCATTCGTCCGGACCTTGTAAAAATGGATCGCGCCGCCACCGAAGACAGCAGCGATCAGAAGCGCCTGGCCGACCTGCCCAATATCTGGACCGCCACCAGTTGGTACGCGCGCTTCCCCAATCACTATGCGGGCGTCGGCGCGGCAGCGTCGGTGGAAGAAGGGCAATTTCTGGTGGAGCACAGTATCCAAGCGCTGGCGAAGGTGGTGCGCGAGGTTAAGAATGACGACGTCACGCCGAGAATACAGAAGGAGAATTACGATCGCCAGCTTAAGTGACGCCGGACGCACTCCATGACCCCACGCTGCTTTCTTTACTTGATTGCCGCCGCCTCCCTCGCGGCCCAGACGCCGCCTCCGTTCGAAGTGGAGGAAACCACCATCGCCCAGGTGCATGAAGCCATAAGCGCGGGCCGCCTGACCTGCCGTGCGCTCGTGGACGCGTATCGGCGCCGCATTGACGCCTACGACAAGAACGGCCCGGCGATCAATGCCATCGTAATCCTCAACCCGGACGCTGTGAAGGAAGCCGACGCCGAGGACCAGCGCTTCAAGCAGTCCGGCCTCACCAGGCCGCTGGACTGCGTGCCCATGATCGTCAAGGATAACTTCGAGACGCAGGGCCTCCAGACCACCGACGGCGCCCTGGCCTTTTCCGGCTACGCACCCGCCCAGGACGCCACCGAGGTGGCTCGCGTCAAGGCCGCCGGAGCGATCGTGTTGGCGAAATCGAACATGGCCGAATGGGCTTTCAGTCCAGTAGAAACGGTGAGCTCGATCCTCCCCGGTTACACGAAAAATCCCTACGCGCTCGATCGCGTGACCGCTGGATCGAGCGGTGGAACCGCGGCTGCCATCGCCGCAAGCTTCGGTCTGGTCGGCTTCGGCAGCGATACGGGCGACTCCATCCGCGGCCCTTCGGCGCACACCGCTTTAGCGGGAATTCGCTCCACTATGGGATTGACCAGCCGCGCCGGCGTCTTCCCCCTGAATCTCCGCGCCGACATCGCGGGTCCGATGGCACGCACGCTGGAGGATGCCGTGCGCGTCTTTCAGGTGATCGTGGGCCAGGGCGAATTCAGCGCAGATCCACGCGATCCCGCCACCGAAGCGGCCAAGGGTCGCACTATTCCGGATTACGCAAAATCTCTCGATCGCGACGGGCTCAAGGGAGCCGTGATCGGAGTCCTGCACGAAGCGTACGATCGTGACTCCGCGGATCCCGAGGTTCTGTCCGTGTTCCACACCGCGCTGGAGGATTTGCACCGCGCCGGCGCCACCGTGATCGATCCGGCAAAAATCGACGGCCTGGAAAACGTGCGCCGCGCCTCTGGCGCCGGGCCCTGCATGGGATTCAAATACGATCTGAACACGTTTCTCGCGTCACGCGCGGAGGCAGTCCCCATGCCCGACCTCGCGGCAATCCTGAAATCCGGCAAGTTCCATCCTTCGGTGCAGAAGCGGCTGGAGGATTCCGAGAAGGCTCCTGAGAACGGCCCCGATTCAGACGCCTGCCGGGCCGACAGCGCGTATCGCCAGCAGTTCCGCGACGCTGTGCTTGCCGCTATGGATCGGCTGAAGCTGGACGCGTTTGTCTACCCAACCTGGAGCAATCCACCGCGCTTGATCGGCGATTTGAACACGCCTGCCGGCGACAACAGCCAGATATTCTCGCCGGTCACGGGATTCCCGGCCATCAACGTTCCCATGGGATACACGCGCGGCGGCCGCCTTCCGGCCGGCATCACGTTCTATGGCCGCGCTTGGTCCGAGGCTCAGCTAATCCGCTTCGCCTACGCCTACGAACAAGCGACGCGTCACCGCCGCCCTCCCTCGATCACGCCTCCACTGCGTTGAAGTCGCTTATCTCCCGCCCCGGCCACGGGCCCGAGCAGCCGTCGACGGCGGCACAATCCCGCTGACACGTAAATACCCAACAATGTTTCCGTACACTTCATTGTTGTGCACGATGATGTGCAGAAAAGCCGTCGCGATCTCCGGCGAAGAAGCAGCAGTCTGATCGTTCATTTTCTCAAGCGCCGCCGCGCAATAAGCGAAGGAATCCTTCAGCGCCTTGCTGACCTCGGCTTTGTCCTTCAGACGATCGAGAGATTTGTCCGCTTCAGGCACGCTCTCGCCCTTCAGCGTCGCGCAGTCTTTGTAATTCCGATCGGCGCTGTGCAGGAGCCACTCCGCGAAGGTCATCTGTGCGTCCGTGAGTTTGAAACTGTATTTCTCCGCGGGCATGACATCCGCGCTTCCTTCCAGACTGGCGCGCACGGGATTGAAGTACCGCTGGATCGCACTCTTGGTCAGCACCTGCGCGTGCACAGCCCCAGCAAGCGTACACGCCAACAGGAGCGCTCTTGTTTTCGTCATCGTGCCTTCCAGAGTACACCGCGCGAAGGGGCGCGGTCGACTTGTTCCGCCACAATACCAGGTAGTCTAATAGATACCCTAAAACGCCTAATTTGGAGGTTGTTGATGTTAATGCGCCGGTCAGTTGTCTGCGCTCTATTGCCTGTTCTCCTGATCTTCGCGTCCTGCAACAACCGGCCGAAGACTACTGACGAAGCGCGCCTCCGCGGCGCCGGCCAGGACTCGGGCAATTGGCTCATGTACGGGCGCACCTACGATGATCATCGCTACAGCCCTTTGAAAGAGATCAGCGAGCAGAGCGTCGGCAAGTTGGGCCTGGCCTGGAGCCGCGAGCTAGGCACCACGCGCGGCCTGGAAGCAACGCCGGTGGTCGAGGACGGCGTCCTCTACACCACCGGAACCTGGAGCGTAGTATTCGCTATGGACGCCAAGACCGGCGAACCCCGCTGGACTTACGACCCAAAGGTAGATC
This sequence comes from Terriglobia bacterium, assembly GCA_963768095.1. GTDB lineage: Bacteria > Acidobacteriota > Terriglobia > Bryobacterales > Bryobacteraceae > Palsa-89. The sequence goes on from CAVYGT010000007.1 coordinate 231,099, forward strand.
GCAGCCGCGCTTTTTTCATCTGCTGCGACGTGGTCAATCGCGGCGTAGCTCTCTACAAAGGCAAAGTCTATGTGGGCACGCTCGACGGCCGCTTGATCGCGCTCGACGAACATACCGGCACGCCCGTCTGGAGCGTCTCGGTGGCCGACCAGGCCAAGCCTTACTCCATTACCAGCGCTCCACGCATCGCCAATGGACTGGTAGTGATCGGCAACGCCGGCGCCGAGTTCGGAGTGCGCGGCTACGTCTCGGCCTTCGACGCCCAAACCGGCAAGCTCCGCTGGCGCACCTATACCGTCCCCGGCGATCCCGCTAAGGGCTTCGAGTCGAAAGCATTGGAAAGCGCCGCCAAATCGTGGTCCGGTGAATATTGGAAGACCGGCGGCGGAGGCACCCCTTGGGAAGGCATTGTCTACGACCCCGACTTGGACCTCCTATATTTCGGAACCGGAAACCCCACCTCCTGGTATCGGGCCCAGCGCGGCGCAGGCGACAACCTGTACTGCGCATCCATTCTCGCCGTACACGCCAGCAACGGCCAGCAGGCCTGGTATTTCCAAACCGCCCCCGGCGACAACTGGGATTTTGACGCCACACAGCCCTTGATCCAGGCCGACCTCAACCTCGGCGGGCGCGCGCGCAAAGTAATCATGCAGGCCAACAAGAACGGATTCTTCTACGTCCTGGATCGTCAGACCGGCGAGTTCATCTCCGGCACGCCCTTCGTCGACGGTATCACCTGGGCCTCCGGCCTGGATCCCAAATCGGGCCGTCCCATCGAAACGCCCGCCGCCTATGCAGAGTTTAAACCGATCCTCATTTCCCCCAATACCGATGGCGCGCACAACTGGCACCCCATTGCGTTCAGCCCGGACACAGGCTTTGTATATCTGGCCGCCAAGGCCGGCACGCAAGCGGTGCACGCCCCGAATGCGAAATGGAAATATAACGCGGACCGCGACAACGTCGGCGCGGTGACGTACGAGGGTCCGCTCAATGATAAATTGGCTGCGCTGCCTCCGCCGAAAGGTCAGCTAGTTGCGTGGGACCCCGTGGCGCAGAAAGCTGCCTGGCGCGTGGACTTTCCTGTGGCCGAGTCGAGCGGCGTCCTCACAACCGCTGGAAACCTAGTGTTTCAAGGACGCTCCGACGGCCTGCTCGCCGCCTACCGCGCTACCGATGGAAAACAGTTGTGGACCTTCGACGCGGGCACCGGAATCATGGCTCCGCCTATGACCTATCTCATCAACGGCGTCCAGTATGTTTCCGTGATGGCCGGTTGGGGAGGATCGTCTGGCCTGGCCAACGATCCGGCATACGGTCCGGCCAAGCCGGGCTACGGACGTATCCTCACGTTCACTCTTGGCGGCACTGCGACGCTGAAGCCTCCCGCGTACGGCCACAAGGACCCGCCCACGCCCGCCATCACAACGAAATCTTCGCCGCAGTTGGTGCATGAAGGAAGCTTGCTTTACCAGGAGTATTGCCTCAACTGCCACGGAGTGAACGCCGTATCCGGCCCGGTGCCCGACTTGCGTTACGCCACCAAGGAAACGCTCGACGGATTGGACCACGTCGTTCTGGGCGGCAGCCGCGCCTCCGACGGCATGCCTTCTTTTCAGAAAATCCTCAACGCCGGCCAGGTGCGGGCAATTCAGGCCTACATCGTCGCGCGCGCACAAGAATCGGCCAAACCGCGGCCATGATGGCCGGTTCATCGGGCTGTGCGGGCCGCCCGCGCCGAGCTCACGCCGGAAAGCGATATCTCTGGTGCGCTTTGGGTGCTCTGAGCGCGGCCTTGCTTTTTGAAATAGCCCTGCGCCCTCTTGTTGAGGACTCCACCACCGCAGGCCCGCCTACGGTTCGCACCATCCGAAGTTACTTCGAGGGGATCTCAGTCTCGCACTTTGAACCTGACGCCCTGGGCCCATTCGGGAACCGTTTGACCGGCAACCCGCCCCTGCCCGGCGCGCCCGAAGGACTTATCATCGGCGACTCCCACGTCGTCGCGTTCGCAGTCCACGATCAGGAAACCATGGGTGCCGTGGTAGAGCGTCTCTCTCGCGCCTCCGGCCATCCGCTGAACGTTCGCCAGTACGGCTGGACCGGAGCCAATGCCCCCGCTTTTATTGCCTCCGCGAGCGCGGTGGTTCGAGCCCGCAATCCGGCTTGGGCGGCAGTGCTTCTGAATTCCTACAACATTGGCGTGAATGCTGTCATTCGACCCAGCGGTGAGATGTCCCAGATGGCGCCCGATGGTTCGTTCCACTACGCTCCCTATCGTCAGAACAACCTTCCGCGCACGCTGCTCGCTTGGGGCCGAAAATCCGCACTGGCTCTCGCTCTGCGCCGTCGCATTGGACTGATCCAGGACCGGCTGGCGACCGAAAAAACCACGGCGCAAACTGCTTTGGAAGAACGCGACCCCAAAGTCGCCGAAGAGGTTGCTCGCGTCCCGCGCGTTACCGTAACCGGTCTCAAGCAGGCCTATGGGACGCGATTGATCATTGTCTATGCTCCCGCCGAGCCCTCCGCCTCCGTGGAACCAATCGAGACCGAACTCGCCCGGCTCTGCGCGGATGAAGACGTCTCTTTTCTCTCGGTGCGAGAGGCGCTGCTACGCGACCGCAATGAACGTTCCCGCTTCAGCCGCGGGTTCCACAGCACGGCCCCGGGCGTCGGGCACTTCAATGCAGTCGGCCACCGGATCATCGGAGCAGAGATCTGGCGCTATCTTGCCGCCCGCTCGCCTTCCTCCTTGCTTCGATGAATTTTATTTCCATTACCTTTGCCGTATTTTTTATCGTGGTCGTGCTCCTGCTTCGATTCACCCCGTCGCGCATTCTGCGGCAAGCTCTGCTGCTCGTTGCGAGCCTCGGCTTTTACGCCACTTTCAAGCCAGTCTACTTACTGATCCTGCTGGCGCCCATCTGCATCGATTTCCTCTGCGCGATTCAAATCGAGTCGCGCTCCCGCCCCACGTCTCGCAAATGCTGGCTCGCAACCGGTGTGATCTCGAATCTCGCCCTGCTCGGTTACTTCAAATACGCGGACTTCTTCCTGTCGAATGTTGCCGCCCTATTCCACACCGCCCCGAGGCATCTGGACATCGTGTTGCCGCTGGGCATATCCTTCTTTACGCTAAAGTCGCTCAGCTACATCATCGACGTCTACCGGGGCGACCTCCGCGCTTGCCGCAGTCTCTGGCGCTATGCCCTGTACGTCTCCTATTTTCCGGATCTGATTGCCGGACCTATCGTGCGGGCCTCCACTTTCTTCCCGCAGCTCGACCGATCTGTGCGTCCCTCGTTCCCTCACGCTGTCGTGGGCTGTCACCTGATCCTTCTGGGCCTGACTAAGAAACTCCTCATCGCCGACCAGATGGCGATTTTCGTCGATCCCGTTTTCGCCGCTCCCGCCACTTACTCTCCGCTCACCGTGTGGAGCGCGGTAATCGCTTATTCGCTCCAGATCTATTGCGACTTCTCCGGCTACTCGGACCTGGCCATCGGCGCGTCGAAAATCATCGGAATCGATCTGCCGGAAAACTTCAACATGCCCTATCTGGCCACCTCTCCGATCGATTTCTGGCGCCGCTGGCACATCACCCTTTCCAAATGGCTGCGCGACTATCTCTACTTCGCGCTCCCGCCCAGACGCTCGAAGCCCTGGCAACGATACCGCAACGTCGTTGTCACGTTCCTCCTATGCGGCCTTTGGCACGGCGCCAGTTGGACCTTTGTTGGCTGGGGCGCTCTGCATGGTTTGGCGTTGGCCGCCAACCATTGGTGGATCTCCGGGCGGGAGGCTAAGCAGCACGCTCCCGGCAATTTCATTGCCGTCCGCTTCGCCCGTTGGCTCGCGATGTACGTCTTCATCTGCATAACCTGGGTACTGTTCCGCGCGCCCAGCTTTCCGATAGCGCTCGAAATTCTGCGCAAGATGGCCGGCCTCGCCTCCGGCGGCATCGCCTTCCTCTACTCTCCACTGCTAATGGTCCTCCCACTAGTGATCGCCGCCCATGCAATCGGAATCATGGCTCAGCGCCAGGGCGCGCAACTCCGGGACTGGTTTCAAGTCCGCTCCAACCGGCTCTCGGGTGTGTATGTCCTGTTGAGACCCAGATTCCTGGGCGCGTTCCTGATGACAAGCTGGGCCCTGCTGGTCCTACTCTTCGGCGCTACCGGGGCCAGCCCGTTCGTCTATTTTCGGTTCTGAAGAAGGCAGGCCGGGCGCCTAAGAACGCACGGACTATGCTAGGTTGAAAACTGAAGTATGAGAAGTGTCCATTTTCCCCCCGTGTCCCTGACAGTCTTGCCTTTGGTGAGTGTATTGTGCGGGCTCGTGCAGGCACAAGAAACATCGGCCATGAAAGGAATGCCGCCACGCGCGGCTCCTTCCGAATATCAGGCCCAGGCCAAAGCCGGCGCCGTAACCATCGGAGCGGAGTTCATGGGACACTCCGTCCCAACTCCCGACGCTATTTACGAAACAGAAGACTATGTGCTGGTTGAAGTCGGCCTCTTCGGCGCTCCTCAGGCCACGGCCAAGCTGTCCGTGAGTGATTTCTCGCTCCGCGTCAATGGAAGCAAAAAAGTTTTGCCCAACCAGCCCTACGAACTTGCTTTCAAGTCGCTCAAAGATCCCTCCTGGGAGCCGCCCAAAACCGACGATAAATCGAAAAGCAGCTTCAGCACGAACGGTGGAGGTGGCGCTGGAGGCAATCCCGGCGACCCGCCGCCGCTGCCCCCCAAAATGCCCCTCGAGCTACGGCGAGCAATGGAGCTGCATGTTCAACACGCTGCCATGCTGGAAGGCGATCGCCCGCTGCCCCAGGCCGGCCTGCTCTTCTTCGAGTATCGCGCCAAGACCAAGAACATTAACTCGCTGGAGCTCATTTACAACGGCTCGGCCGGAAACGCCGTTCTCGCGCTGCATCCATAGCCGCCGTAGCCTGGCGCCGCTATTCCGAAACCTTTACGCCGCTCCCGCCTTTTCGGGCTGGCATAAAATAAAAGCGCGCCGAGTAAAGGGGATTAGTCCCTCACTATGCACGCTACCAAGTCCCGAGCGCTGGGCGTGGCCGCTATCGCAACGGCACTCCTCACGCTGCTCGTCATCAGTGTCCTCTGCTACCAGGACTGGAAACGATATGACACCGCATATATCGGAATCCGAGACACTCGCCGGATCTTGAATCTCAATCAAGCCCTGATCGGCGGCCTGCTCGATGCCGAAACCAGTCAGCGCGGCTTTCTACTGACCGGCCGGCCCGAATACCTGGATCCCTACCGGGCCGCCTTGAATCAACTTCCCGCGCAAACCAGCGAACTTGGGTCGCTGCTCAACCAGGATCCCGATCGGCGCAACCTCTTCCTGCAGCTTCAGTCGCTCATCGCCGCCAAATTGGACGAATTGCGTACCACCATTGAACTCCGTCAGTCTCAGCAAACTGCCGCTGCGCTGGCCTTGGTCCAGTCTGGGCAGGGCAAGCAAACCATGGATCGCATTCGTCAGGCCTCCGAGCAGATCCAGGAGGCCGAGACGGCCCGCTGGCAAGCCGCCTGGGATGATCTACGGTCCGGCGCCCAGCATCTCCGCATAGTGATTCTCATTGGGGCCGTACTGCTCGTCGGCCTGGTAGGCGTTGGCGGCGCGGCGCTGAGGAACGCCGCCGGGCAGCTGGAGCAGTCGGCCGTTCAACTGGACCAGTCCTGGCGCGCCGCCGAACAAAGCCGCGACCTGCTGCGCGCAACGCTCTATAGCATCGGCGACGGTGTCATCACCACCGATCGCGATGGAGGCGTTCATATGATGAACGCGGTCGCAGAGCGGCTCACCGGCTACACCGAGCCTGAGGCGCGCGGAACCGGAATCGAGCGCATCGTCCACATCGTCAACCAGGCCACCCGCGCCGCCGTGGAAAATCCCATCCGCCGCGTGCTGAAGGACGGTCAGGTCGTGGGATTGGCTAATCACACCGTGCTGATTTCCAAATCCGGCGCGGAAATCCCCATCGACGATAGCGCAGCGCCAATAAGAGGCTTGACTGGAGACATCACTGGCGTGGTGCTTGTTTTTCGCGATGTTTCCGAGCGCAGAAAGGCCTTCGACACGGCGCGGCGGCTGGCTTCGATTGTCGAGAATTCCGACGATGCCATCGTGGCCAAGTCGCTGGAAGGCACCGTCACTGCCTGGAACCGCGGGGCCGAGCGACTCTTTGGCTACTCGGCGGACGAGATGATCGGCAGCCCCATCTCTCGCATAGTCCCTCCCGATTGTATGGACGAACTGGAACAAGTCCTGGACCAAGTCGCCCAGGGGCAGTCAGTCGATCACCAGGAGACCGAGAGAATAACCAAGGATGGCCGTCGCATCAAGGTTTCGGTCACCGTTTCTCCGATCCGCGACGGCGACGGCCGCGTCGTGGGCGCTTCGAAAATTGCGCGCGACATCACCCGCCAGAGGCAACTCGAAGACCTGGTCCACCAAACCCAGAAAATGGAGGCGGTCGGCCGCTTGGCCGGTGGCCTGGCACACGATTACAACAACCTGCTCACCGTGATTCTTGGTTACGCCACCACTGTCAACAATCGGCTGCCTCCCGGCGATCCTCTTCGTAATACCGTCAAGGAAATTCTGAACGCCGGGGAGCGCGCCGCGTCACTCACCGGCCAGTTGCTCGCCTTCAGCCGCAAGCAAGTAACTCAGCCCAGAATCCTGGACCTGAACGTGTTCGTCGCCGAAACCAAGGACCTGCTCGAGCGCCTGATCGGCGAAGACATCGATCTGGCCGTCGTTGCGGATTCCGAAGCGTGCTTCGTGAACGTGGATACCGGCCAGCTCACGCAAATCCTGATGAATCTCGCCGTGAATGCCCGCGACGCCATGCCCACCGGCGGGAGGCTCACCATTGAGACCCGCACCGTGGTGCGCGAACGCGAGGATCTTGGCCGCCGCGGCATTCGTCCCGCGGGCCGCTACGCGTTACTGGCGGTCTCCGACACTGGCACGGGCATGGACGCCGATACCGAAGCTCACATCTTCGAGCCCTTCTTTACTACCAAAGAGGCCGGCAAGGGCACCGGGCTCGGTCTAGCCACGGTGTTCGGCATCGTCACGCAACACGGCGGTTGGATTGATGTCTACACCGAACCCGGCCACGGCACAACCTTCAGCATTTACCTGCCGCGCGCCGACGCCGCCCAAATCGAAGCTCCGGATGCGCGCCAGGAATTCGGTCCGGCACGCCCTGCGACGATTTTGTTAGTGGAAGACCAAGCCGCAATTCGCATGCTGGCTGAGGACGTGCTCGCTGAGGCGGGCCATCGCGTCTTGAGCGCAGCCAACGGCCGTGCTGCTTTGCAGCTGGCCCAGAAACATCCGGACCCCATCGATCTGCTCATCACCGACGTGGTCATGCCGGAGATGAGCGGGCCGGACTTGGCGGATCAACTGCTCAAATCCAAACCCGGGCTGATCGTGCTCTTTATCTCCGGCTACACCGACCACGCCCTGCTGCACCGCGGAGCCATTGAACAAGGCACGGCCTTCTTGCAGAAACCGTTTCTCCCGGAGGCTCTCATGGCGAAAGTCAACGAACTGCTGCGCGAGAACGCCAGCGTTCGCGGCGCCGGGCTTTGACCCCGGCTACATTCGGCCGCGAGTTCGATTGATTTGCCGCCGATCGCGTTTCGACGGCCTGCCTCGTGGCGCTTCGAAATGCGGCATCGCCTTACGCTCTTCGGCGCGCTGGAGCCGCAACGCGCGGCTCGCTTCTGTCTCCTGGTACAGCGTCTGCGCTACCACTGCCGGCCCGCGCATCTCGCTGAGCAGCAGCACGTCCACTTCGAATTCGCCGCTCTCGTTCTTGATCGACAACCGGTCGCCCGCGTGCACCTCCCGCGCAGGCTTGGCCGTTTGTCCATTGGATGCAATCCTGCCCAGCTCGCACGCCCGGGCAGCTTGCGAGCGCGTCTTGAAGAACCGGGCGGCCCACAGCCACTTGTCGATTCTCACGCGCGTCAAGTCTACTCGCCGGGCTTCAGTCCAGGACGCTCCACCAGCTCGATCTTCGCGCCCGCCGGTCCGGCCACGTAAGCGAAATTGATGCTGGGGCCGTGCGGCAGTGGCAGCGGCCGCGGTTCCGTCAGCACCGTCACGCCTTTGGCGCGCAACCCGTCGATGGTCTTCGCCAGCGGCCCTTCGGAACGCCACCCGATGTGGTCAATCGCGTGCCCCTCGCTCGGTTCCGCGTCTCCGCGCTGCACCAGGATCCACATGTCGCTGAAGCCCGGCGCGCTGTACTTCATCGCGTCCAGCCGCCCCTTCAGCTTGGTGCGTTCGCCGCCAAACTTTGCCTGCAGCCAGGTGAAAACTTCTTCCGGGTTCGGCCCGCGCATGTGAATGTGATGGAGTCCCAGCAGTTCCGGATCTTGCACCACCTCGATGCGCGTGCCCCACGGATCTTCCACGAACCCCAGCTTGAACAGCCCCGGAATCTCCCGCACCGGTGTCACGATCTTGATGCCCGCCGCTTCGAACTCCTTCATCTTCGCGTCCAGGTCGGCAAACGAGAAGCCTACGTGGTCGATGGCGCTTCCGGCGCTCGGCTTCGCGTCCGCTTTTCGAAGGAACATGAAGCGCGTGCTGCCGAACATCAACCGGTCCGGCGCCTCTGTGATGCGGCGTCCGCCGAAATATTTCTCGTACCAATTCGCTGCCGCCGCCGGATCGGGCACGTTCACATGCACGTGATCGTAGGGAAACGTCTGCGCCGCGGCGGACACGGCGAAGCACACAAAAACGCCCGAAAGAATCGCTGTTCGCATCAAAAACTCCTTTTTCAACAGACTCCTAGTCTACCAATCGCCAGCCTGGCGCACCTCATTCGAGCGGAATGCGTCAAGAACCTACCGGCACTCCTGGTGCACCGCACGGATCGCCCGCTCCAACCCATCCCGATGCACCACCACGCTGATGGTCAGCTCGCTCGATCCTTGCGCGATGGCAATAATATTTACATCCTCTTTAGAAATCGCGCTGAAAATCCGTCCCGCCAGCCCCGGCGTGCCGTGCATGCCTTCACCCACCACCGCCAGCAGCCCCACGTTCTCGTCCACCTCGATCGGCTTCAGATACCCGTGCGTGAGTTCGAGCGCCAGATCGGATTCCAGCGATTTCATCGCCGCCGCCAGCTCTTCCTTCCGCACCAGAAAACAGAAACTCTGGCGATAACTCGAGCTGGTGAGCGCCAGCACCTCCGCGTTCGCATCCGCCAGCGCCTCCAGCGCGCGCGCCATCAGACGTGTCCCACTCACCGCCGCGCTGGCCGGCTCCAAGGAAATGAGCGCGACATTCGCCATTGACGTCACCGCTCTCGGCCCCGGCGGCGCATCCACTTTGGAAACAATGCGCGTCCCAGGGTGCTCACGATGAAAGCTGTTCTTGCTCCACACTGGAATCCGCCGGTCCGCCAGCGGCGCCAGCGTCCGCGGATGCAAAACCTTCGCGCCGTTGTAAGCCAGCTCCGCTGCTTCACTATAGGTCACCGCATCCAACACGCGCGCTTCCTTCACCAGCCGCGGGTCCGCGCTCATGATGCCGTCCACGTCGGTCCAGATCCACAGCTCCGCTGCATCCAGCGCGGCTGCCAAAATCGAAGCCGAAAAATCGGACCCACCGCGGCCCAGCGTGGTCGGCCTCCCGTCGATGGTGGCTCCGTTGAACCCCGTCACGACCGGAATTGTTCCAGCATCGAGCAGCGGCTTCACCCCCTCCTGGGCCTTCTTGCGCGTCGCTTCCATGATGGGCGTCGCGTTGCCGAACACCGCATCCGTGACAATCACGTCCGCACCGTTGATCGCCCGCGCCGGGATCTTTTTCGATTCCAGATACTCAGTCAGCATGAGAGCAGTCAGTCGTTCGCCGATCGCGATAGCTTCATCCACCGAGCGCGGCGGCCGGTCGCCCAGCATCAGCATCCCGTTGGCCAGCCGCTTGAAATCCACGATCAGATCGCGCACGCCTCCGCCAGCCTTCTCTCCGATTCCCAGCTCTTCGCAAGTGTCCAGATGCCGTTCCCGAAGCTGCTCGACATTGCTCTCGATGCGTGCCTCATCCCCACCTTCGGCATGCCGCAGGGTATTCAACAGCAGGTCGGTAACGCCGGCCATCGCCGACACCACCGCCAGTACCGGCCGCAGCGCGCGTTGCTCTCTGCAAATATCCGCGGCCACGCAAATCCGCTCCGCCGACCCCATCGACGTCCCGCCGAACTTCATCACCAGCAGACCGTTGGTCACTCGGTCCTCTCCTTCCCATTCGACGTCCGATCCCGGATGATCTTCAACAACGCTGCCTCCACTTCTTCAATCGTCATTCCCGTCGTATCGACATACACCGCATCCGGCGCCTGCACCAACGGCGAATGCGCTCGCGTCTGATCCCGCCGGTCTCGCTCGCGAATGTGCTCGGCCACCACTTCAGCCGGCTGCGCCGATTCCACCGCGCGCCTCTCGGCCCGCACTTCCGGCAACGCATCCAAAAAAATCTTCACGGTCGCGTTCGGAAAAACCACCGATCCGATGTCGCGGCCCTCCATCACGATCGATGCCCGCTCGCCGATCTCCCGCTGCTTGACCACCAGCGCGCGCCGCACCGCGCCAATGCGTGAAACCTCCGATGCGGCGTCGCTCACCTCCGGCGTTCGTATAGCTTGGCTGACGTCCTCGCCGTTCAATATTACTTTCGCATCGCCTGGAACAAATTCAATCTTCGCTTCCTTCGCCAGCTGCTCCAGCCGATGCATGTCCGACAGCGCCACGCCCCGCCGCATCGCCCACAACGCCACCGCCCGGTACATCGCGCCCGTGTCGACATACACGTACCCCAGTTTCGCCGCGATCCGCCGCGCGATCGTGCTTTTGCCGGCGGCCGCCGGTCCATCGATGGCCACTGTGATGCGCTTGGTCAAATTATCATGAAAGCACATGCACGAGGAACTTTTCCGAGTCCTCGAAACCGGAGCGACTCTCATCACCATCAACCGGCGCCTCGCGCGCTCCTTCGCGCGCGGCTTCCACGCCTGGCAAGCTCGGCAGGGACGCTCGGTTTGGCGGCCTCCGGACATCCTGCCGCTCGATGCATTTCTCCTGCGCGCCTGGAACAAATGGCGCGGCGGCAGCGACATGCCACTCACGCTGCTCAATCCTCTCCAGGAGCAAGTTGTCTGGGAGCAAGTCATCCGCGCGTCGCCCGCGGGCGAAACCTTGCTTCGGGTTCCGGAAACAGCGCGCCTGGCCATCGAGACCTGGCAACTCGTTCAGGCCTACCGCGTGCCGGTGGACGGCCGTTTCGACGCTTCGGATGACTGCGCCGCGTTCGCCGGCTGGTCGCGCGATTTTGAAAACCGCTGCCATGCCAACCGGTGGCTCGAAACCGCACGCCTGAGCGACTTCATCGCGAAACGGCTCACGAGCGGAGAAATCGCACGCCCCGCCCAGGTCTACATCGCGGGTTTCGATGAGTTGACGCCCCAGCAAGCCGGTTTATTCGCGGCCTTGAACGCGCCCGTCCCAATCGAGCCCTTGCGTAGCAAGCCAACGATCGCATGTTTCAAGTTCGAGGACGCCGCTGCGGAAATTCGGGCGGCTGCCATCTGGGCCCGCCGCTTGATCGAGCAAGAGCCTGAAACGCAAATCGGAATCATTGTTCCGGACCTTGCGAAGTCGCGGGCACGCACCGAGCGAATTTTCCGCCAGGTGCTCGATCCGTCCGCCGTGCTGGCCGGCCAGGAACGATGCTTCCACGTATCGTTAGGTCCGCCGCTCGCTGAGATTCCCATCGTTCACGCCGCCCTACTAAAGCTCGAATTCGGACTGCGCGGCCTCTCACTCCCTGCTTTAGGCCAGCTTCTGCGCTCGCCATTTGTCGGCGGATTCGAATCCGAATGGACCCGCCGCGGTCTCCTCGACGCACGCCTCCGTCGGCACGGGCTGTGGAACCTGAACGCCTCTTCGTTGCGCCGCGAATGCTCCGAGTGTCCGGTTTTACAGCGCAATCTGGGGCGCTTCGAAAAGCTGCTTCGCGCGCTCCCCGCTGAACAGCGACCCACGGCCTGGAGCCAGGATTTCGCAAAGCTCCTGGATGCGCTGGGCTGGCCCGGCGACCGTACACTCGACAGCCGAGAGTATCAGACCGTCCAAAGCTGGCGGGAACGGCTCTCCGATCTTGCCGCGCTCGACCTCGCCTCGCCGCGCATCAACTACGACCAGGCCCTCTCCCGGCTGCGTGAAATCGCGGCTGCTCAGCCGTTTCAAATTGAGAACGAGGGCGCGCCCATCCAGATCATGGGCCCGCTTGAAGCCTCAGGTTTGAACTTCGATCATCTCTGGATCGTGGGCCTGCATGACGAGGCCCTACCCTCCGCCGCGGCTCCCAATCCTTTTCTCCCCATCTCGCTCCAGCGCGATTACAAGCTGCCGCATTCTTCGGCCGAGCGCGAACTCGAGTTCGCCAGAAATCTCATCTCGCGATTAACGGCCGGCGCAGCGGACGCGGTCGCCAGCTACCCGGCGTCGGACGGCGATCGCGCCTTGACGCCCAGCCCTCTCATCAGCGGCCCGTGGCGCACGCCGCTTCAGGAGTCGCCGCCACTCGATGCCTGGATGGCGCAAACGCGCCAGGAAGTTTGTTTCGAGCAATTCGTCGACGAATTTGCCCCAGCAGTCGCCCCAGGCTCCGAGCAACGCGGCGGCGCAGCGCTCTTCAAAGACATGGCCGCATGCCCATTTCGCGCTTTCGCCAAACACCGGCTCGCCGCCAGGCCGCTGGAGGAAACCGTCCCTGGGTTAAGCTACAAAGATCGCGGCATCACGGTGCATCGCGCGCTGCAAATCATCTGGACGGAATTGGGGTCGCAGCAGCATTTGATCGAACTGACGCCGGAACAACTCGGAGCGCTTATTTCAAGCGCTGCGCAGAAGGCGGTCGACGACATTCCCCACGCGATCGGCCGCCGGATCGAGCAGCGCCGTCTCGAAAAACTGCTGCAGGACTGGCTCCAGATCGAAAAGTCGCGCGGCCCATTCACCGTGCACGGGATCGAAACCGAGCGCGAGGTTTCCATCGGTGGCCTGGAGGTGAGGACGCGCGCCGATCGCATCGACGAATTGGCCTCCGGCGGCGACCTGATTGTCGACTACAAGACCGGCCAGTTCAAATCCACAGCCTGGGATTCCGATCGGCCCGCCGAGCCGCAGCTCCCCTTGTATTGCGCCACCAGCGATCGTCCCGTCGCGGGCGCTGTCTTCGCCCAGATCCGCGTCGGCGACTTCGCGTTCCAGGGCCTCACCGAAAACGCCGCCGCGCTTCCGGACATGAAAAATATGCGTATGGAACCGGCCATCCCCTTCGGCCAACAAATCGACCGCTGGCGCCAGGTGCTGGAGCATCTGGCACGGAATTTCCGCGACGGCCACGCCGAAGTCGACCCCAAAGACAACGACGCTTGCGCTCACTGTGGGGAGTGGGGCCTGTGCCGCATCCGCGAGTTTCAAAAATGACGGACGATAGAGCCGCCCGCGCGCGCGCACTCGACACCGCAACCTCCTTCCTGGTTCAGGCCCCGGCGGGCTCTGGCAAAACCGAGCTGCTCATCCAGCGCTACTTGAAGCTGCTGGCGATCGTCGATACGCCGGAAGCGGTCGTAGCCATCACGTTCACCCGCAAAGCCGCGGCCGAAATGCGCGCTCGTGTTCTCGAAGCGCTCCGCAACGCCGAATCAGGCTCCGCGCCCGAGCAGGATCACGAACTGACCACTTTCCAAATCGCCTGCGCCGTCCTGGAGCACGATCGCCGGCTCGGTTGGAATCTCCTGGACAATCCCGCGCAAATGCGGATCGAGACTATCGACGCGTTATGCGCCTCCGTCACCCGCCGCATGCCCTGGGTGGCGCGCTTCGGCGCTATGCCCGACATCATCGAGAAAGCCGACGCCCTGTATCGCGAAGCCGCGCGCAACACGTTCCGCCATGTCGACGATGGCAACGAAGCGCTCGCCTTGATCCTGCTCCATTTGGATAACGACTTCAATGCCGCTGAACGCTTGATCGTGCAGATGCTCGAAAAACGCGATCAGTGGTTGCGCCATACCGGAGCCACTTCCGTGCGCGCGGATTTGGAAGCGTCGCTTGCGCGCCTCATCCGCCATCGCCTCGAAGAACTGCGGGCCGCTTTCGATCCGGACACCGCCGCGGAGATCGTCAGGTTGCTCGCGCTCGATGGATTCCCGAGGGCTCGGCCCGAGGATCTCCCGCAGTGGAACGCAGTCGCGGAGCTTCTTTTGACCAAGGATGGAAAATGGCGCAAGCGCGCTGACCGAGGCCAGCAGTTTATTCTGACGCGTCTCGAATCGGAGGAGTCCCTGCGCGAGGCTTTGCGTTCGGTCCGCAAGCTGCCATCGCCTCGGTTTAGCGACTCGCAGTGGCAGGCCATGCAGGCTGCGGTTTCGGTCTTGAAGCTCGCAGCGGCCGAGCTTCAACTGGTATTCCGCGAGCACGGCAGCGTGGATTTCGCCGAACTCGCCATCCGGGCTACCGATGCGCTGGGCCGCCTGGATTCGCCCACCGATCTCGCACTCGCCCTCGGCCATCGCATCCAGCACATCCTGGTGGATGAATTTCAAGACACTTCTTTCACCCAATTCGAGTTGCTCGAAAAACTAACCGCGGGCTGGGAGTCCCCGGACGGCCGCACCTTGTTCCTGGTCGGCGACCCGATGCAATCCATTTATCGCTTTCGCGAGGCGGACGTCAGCCTTTTGCTGAAAGCGCGCGAGGACGGCATCGGCTCGATTCACTTTGAAGCGCTTACGCTAACGTCCAATTTCCGGTCGCGCCCTGAGATCGTCTCCTGGGTAAACGAAAACTTCCCACACATCCTGCCGCCGAAAGACGATGTCGATTCCGGCGCGATTTCGTACTCGTCGAGCCTTTCTGCAGTCGCGGAGCAAGGCGGAGGAGTCAATATCCACGGGTTCCTCGATGCGCAAGCAGAAGCGGACCGCATCCTCGAATTGCTTGACATTGACACCACCGGAACCACCGCGATTCTAGTCCGTGCGCGCCCGCATCTGGCCGTCATCGTCGCGGCTCTCAAACGCAATCGGATTCCGTTTCAAGCCGTCGAGATCGATCAGCTCGGCCAACGTCCGGTCGTTGAGGATTTGATGGCTCTAACCTTTGCGCTTCTGCATCCAGGCGACCGTGTTTCCTGGCTCGCCATCCTCCGCGCGCCTTGGTGCGGTCTCGCCCTGGCCGACCTGTATGCGCTCGCCGCGGCCGGCCCAAACACCGCCATCTGGGACCTGCTGCGTCAGCGCGGCCTGCCATTGAGTGAGGATGGCTCGGCACGAATCACCCGAATCCTTCCTGACCTGGAGCTCGCACTCGCCGCGCGTGCCAGGCGGCCGCTGCGCGATTGGATCGAATCCGCGTGGCTGCGCCTGGGTGGTCCGGCCTGCACTGATGAAACCGGTTTGAAAGACGCCGAGGCGTATTTCGATTTGTTGGAAGGAATCGAACAAGGCGCCGGCCTGGACGATTTCCACTGGTTCCGCGAGCAAGTGAATCAACTGTTCGCCCAGACCGACGTGCAGGCCGACGGCCGGCTGCAGCTCATGACCATTCATAAGGCCAAGGGCCTGGAATTTGACACCGTCATTCTGCCCGGCCTGGGCGAGCGCAGCGGCTCCGATCCTCAGCGTCTTCTGATGTGGCTGGAGCAGGGCGGGGAATTGCTGCTCGCGCCCATCAAGGAGTCCGGAAGCGATTCGGATCCGATCTACGACTATCTCGAACGCTTGGAGCGCCGAAAAGGCGAGCATGAAACCGCGCGACTGCTCTACGTTGCCACCACGCGCGCCCGCCGGAATCTGCATTTGATGGGATCGGTGCGGCTCAAGGACGATGGCTCCATCGCCGAGCCGATGTCTGGAACTCTCTTGAGACTGCTCTGGCCCATGCTGTCCGGAGAATTTGCCAATATCGCGCGTACGCCCGTCGCCGAGCCGGCGCCGCAACCCAGAACCATCCGCCGCGTCCCGGCCGATTGGAAAATCCCTGCGCCTCCGGCTTCCATAACGCAGCCGCCTGGACGCATTGAAATCTTGGAACCGCCGCGCGTCACCTTCGAATGGGTGGGCGATCGCTTGCGTTACGCGGGCACTGCGCTGCACGGCTTCTTGCAGCGCATCGCTCGCGAGGGCCCCGATGCCTGGGACCAAACCACAATTCGCTCGCGCCGCAATCTGTACCGCGCCGTGTTGGCGAACCTCGGCGTGCCCCCGGACGACCTGGAAGAAGCTTGCGAGCGCGTCGAAGCAGGCCTGCTCACTACTGTGCGCGACCCGCGCGGCCGTTGGATTCTCGCGCCGCACGCCGAGGCCGAGTGTGAGCTGCCGCTAGCCGGTCTTGTCGACGGTAAGCTCACCGAAGCGGTGATCGACCGCACCTTCGTTGATGAGCAAGGCGTGCGCTGGATCATCGACTACAAGACCGGCGAGCATACCGGCGGCGACCTGGAAACGTTTCTCGAAAATGAGAAGACCCGCTATCAGGAACAGCTCGAACGTTACGCGCGCTTGTTGTTCCAGCAGGATCAGCGGCCCATCCGCCTGGCGCTCTATTTCCCGCTGCTCGGCGGCTGGCGCGAATGGCCCGCGCCGGTCGTCTTGCGCAAACAAGCGTCGCTTTTCGAGCTGTGAGCGCTCGCTATGTTAAGATGAAACTACCGACGTATCCGCACAGCAAGGGGACGTAGTTCAGTTGGTTAGAACGCCGGCCTGTCACGTCGGAGGTCGCGGGTTCGAGCCCCGTCGTCCCCGCCAATTCTTTCAATTACTTGCTCGTTCCACATCGGCTGAGCTTTCGACTTGTATTCGCCGGTGCTACAGTGGCTGCTACAGTTTTCGCCCTAAGATTCTGACTCGGTTTAGCTTACCCGAAAGGGCTCGACTCGGCGCGGAACACTGCGGTCAAAGTGTTTGATCGCGATACCTGGATTCCCGGAATATCGTGTGCAATCGCCAATACCTGTCCAAAAGGTCGCCCTTGAAAATGTTCAACTCATCTTTGACAGATGCAGCACTATGGGTGCTCACGACCTCCGCAAGTTCAGCAAGCGAATCACTTGCGTCTACGCGAGAGCAGTTGTCGAAAACAGCTTCGTCATACTGGGCCACATTCTTCGCAATGGCCCTCGCCAACTCGGCGACGTAGGCGGAAGGGCAGCCACACGCGCTCGCCACAATCTCGTTCAAGATATTTGACAGTTCGACGGCATCCTTCCGCAGTGACATGATGTCTCGCCCGTTTACGCCACGCGCAGTCTTGCAGCCGCCCTTGCCTTGGGCCTTCCCTTGACTGTGATTTCAATGTCGCGCCCAAGCAAGAGTAAGAACCGCATCAGTCGCTCGATGGAAAATCCAGATAGCTTTCCCTGTTTCAGCGCCGAGATCTTGGGTTGATCGATTCCGAGTACCGCCGCCGCCTGGCTCTGCGTCATCCGCCGCCGCTGGATCTCGGCGATGATTTTCGCAGCCAACTCGGCTTTCACCAAAAGATCATCCGCCTGCGGAAGGTTCAGGTCCGCAAACACATTCCCGGAACTCGGTGTAACCTTTCGATTAGGCATCTTCACACTCCTCATTTTCTGGCCAGTTTGCGCGCAAGCTGGAGCCGCTGCCGGATCAGGTCTAAGTCTCGTTGCGGAGTCGCGATTCCCGACGTCGCCTTCCTCTGGAAAGCATGAAGCACGTAAACGGCTTCCCCAAACTGTGCCACATACGCCGCACGATACGTCCCACCCGGATCGTCTGCACGCACCTGCCAAACCGTCTCGGCAAAGCCGTGCAACATCTTCGCGCTTTCATGCTTCTGCCCGATCTGCGCTTGGTACAAGGCGAAACCGAGCTTCTGCCGAACCGCGGGCGGAAAGTCCGTCAGCCGATCGAGCGAGTCGACGAGCCAAACCAACTTACGCGGTCGTTCCGGGCTTTCCGGCACTATATTCATTGTATGCCAAAACTGGCATAACGCGGTCGCCGAGAACTGTAGCACGTACTGTAGCAGCACCCGGAAGGCTCCTCATAATTCAAGGAACGAATTGTAAATGGAGCGATATGCCCGAAACCCGCGTTTGGGCCCTCTTCCTGTCACGGCGGAGGTCGCGGGTTCGAGCCCCGTCGTCCCCGCCAAACTTTTCAATCACTTCCAAGGGGTCGATGCTGAACTCTGTCGGCGTACTTTCGCCCGTGCGGGAACTGAGCCCGCGACGCTTCAACCAGAGTAAAATAAAAGCATGGAGAAGGTAGTCCGCATTTTCGACGGCTTCGAGGAAGCCGATACCGCCGACGCCATTTCCCGCAGTCAAATGAGCCCGCAACAGCGGGTCGGCATATTCTTCGAACTGCGAGAGCGAGCCCACCCCGATGCCTTTAAGCAGGGATTTGCGAGAGTTTATCGAGTGCTTGAACTCGAACGAAGTTGAGTATTTGATCGTCGGTGCGCTGGCCGTTTCGTGGCACGGGTTTCCCCGTTACTCCGCGGATGTCGATTTCCTGATTCGCCCAAGCCCAACCAACGCCGCGCGTGTGCTGCAGGCGCTTTCTCAATTCGGATTCGGTAGTCTCGATATTCCCGCCTCCGATCTGACACTCACAGGAAAGGTGATCCAGCTCGGTTACGAGCCGAACCGCATTGACCTGATGACTTCAATTACCGGTGTGAGTTTCGACGACGCATGGGATGACCGGGCGACCGGCGATCTGGACGGCCTACGCGTCACCTTCATCGGCCGGTCGTCCCTCCTCCGTAACAAGGACGCCACTGGCCGCGCCAAGGACCGCATCGACGCCGAGGAACTCCGGAAGCAGAAACCGTCAACGTAGCTTTTAGCCCCGCAGGGCCGCCTGCCGGGTGATTCGGCGGGGCTCAGCGTCTAAAGCTAGCTCTGTGGCCGGATGTATTTCGCGCACACCTTCTACTCCAGGTCACAACTACATAAAAGTGTTGCCGAGAACTGTAGCAGTCAGAAAATCGGCATCTCACCACTTGCCCAACGAACTGACAACGAGAGAAATTCCGCTTCACCGTTCAGGGAGCCCTCTTCCTGTCACGCCGGAGGTCGCGGCTTCGAGCCCCGTCGTCCCCGCCAACCCCTCTCCCTCTGAAGGAACCACTTACCTTTTTTTAAGGCTCCCTTCACGAAAACATTTGCTAACTCGCCGGGGGGGATACGGCTTTTCGGGACGCGGAGGAAAGCGTGATGTTCTTGCGCGTCAAGCCGCTGCCCTACTGCACTTCAAAATCGGCCCAGCGCTCCGATTTGTTACCCGCGCTGTCCATGGCGCTCAGGATGGCGCGATAGGTGCCGGGCGCGAGCGACGCTACCGGGATCGTGGTTCCGGTGGGAATCGCGGGATTGCCGGTTTTCTCGGGAATGGGAATGCGGTACAGACCGGAGTCGCTCTTCTGCTCGCCGGTCTTAGCATCCAACACGCGCAACTGCAGCCCGACCGCCAGATCCTTGGGCGGCTCCGCTGCGGCCAGCAACGGCTCGTATACTTCCAGGTAAATCGCCGGCTTGTCGCTGGTCTTGAATTGATTCGAGCCGGCCGGAATCATTTGGACGCCTTGCGTCACCAGCGGCGTTCGGTCCTCGATCAACAAGGCATCCAGCTCCGTACCCAGGCTAGAGGCAGCTCGGTAGCTCGTGCTGAACGCGAGGCCGCTGATGCTGAACTTCTGCCCGTCGTAAGTATCCACGGTTAACGGCTTTTCGATTTTTCCGAAACTTTCCCCGCCAGAACTGAAGACCACTTTGAGACGATACTGTCCCGGCGCGATGTCGAACTGATTCTCATAGTGATACGGCTTTTCGCTGAAAGCGTCGGCTTCCTTCTTGTTCTCGAAATCGAGTTTGACTGCGTCGCCGAAACGCGCGGCCACCGATCCATCCGGCTTGTAGGCAATTCCCAGGATGTCCAGCTCCGAATGAAGCTTGCCCTTCTGCTTCTCGAACTTCATCGCCTTGGGCGCAATGTCCATGGCGACATTGATGCGCGCTTGATTCGGCCCGGTGAAAAAGAACGGGGTCTGCATCGAGGCCGGGACATCGCCTGCCTGTGCGCCGGCGGCGCGATTCTCTAGAGTCTTTTCTACGGGATTCTTGGCCACCAGATCGTGCGGGCGAGCGTTGCAATAGCCTGTGCGAGCGCGCACGTTGAGGCCGGAGCGATCCACTTTCACGCGCAACGTGTGGCAACTCCCCTCGTTCGATTCAGGCGGCTCGTAGCCGAGCAAGTAATACTCGTTCATCTCCTTGCCGATTTTCTCAAAGCCCGACAACAAGTCGTTGGTATTGATGATGACGAACCCACCAGTGCCTTCGGCGAGAACATGCATGACATCCTGATTCGTGGCTGCACTGTCCGGGAACTTTGGAATCATATTGCGCGCTTGGTTATAGAGGGTGGCCGGCATACCACCACCGTAGATTGGACCCGCTGGAGCACTGGTTCCACCGCGGCTCGGCGTTCCGGTTCCTGCGCCGCCCCGCCCCGGCGTCCCTCCGCCCGGGCTGGGTCCTCGTCCCCCGCCGCCTGGTGTTCCGCCGCCCGGGCTGGGCCCTCGAGGCGCGCCGCCTCCTCCGCCGCCTGGTGTCCCGCCGCCGTGCCCGCCTGCCTGTGGCGCGAAAAACGCCATGGATCCAGGAATAAATGATGCCGGCCGCAATGCCGCAGCCAACTCCGAACCACCGCGGCCCGGAGGTCCAAATAACAACCGCGCGCCGCCCGGCGGCGTCGCCACCAAGCCTCGCACATCGATCGGATAGATAGCCACATTCGCCCGGTTGCAAGCTTCGATGGTGGCGGTAACCTCGCTAATCAGGTCCGGATCGCTGAGCGGGAACCCGTCCGTCAGCAGGATCAGACTCTTGCGGCCCTGTACACCGCTGAGGTTCTTTGCCATACTGCGCAGCGCCAGGATGACATCGCGGGCTCCGAAACTTCCCGCGGCCCGGGACAGGCCAAGTGACAAGCCAACCTCGCCCGCGTTGACATTGACCGAGGGAATCGAGACGCCGTTAACCGCGGCTTTCAAGCGCGCCGCATCGGCCGTGAAGTTCTGGGCGAGTTGAATGGCGCCCCCGTAATTGACCACCGCCATCATGCGATTCGGACCTGCGTTGGCCTCGATGAATTGGCTGGCCGCTTTCCGCGCTTGGGCCTGATCTCCATAATCTAGGGTCGTATTGTCGAAGAACAGAACCAAGTAACGCGACTGCCCGTTAGAGGGCGAGGCCGGGTCCGCTTCAAACGAAAAATTCTTGACCGCCTGCTCCTTGTTGTCGTCCCACACCTTGAAGTCCTTGAGCGTCAGATCGCGAACGTAGCTGCCCTTTTTGTCGGTAACCACCGCGTCCACCAAGACCAACCGCGTCTCGGTGCGGATCACGCTTCCAGAATCGGGCGGCGTGTCCTGTTGCGCGGCGGCCAAACCGGCCCCCAGGCCCAAGAGTGCAGTCAGCGCGCACGTTGTTCTAAAGCTCACGATCTTGTCCTCCCTAAGGAATCTCGACGACGCCGTTGCGCGCCGCCATCAAATTTCCTTCCCTGTCTCGTATAACCACTCGGATCACGTAACTACCGGGCGTCAGGTCGAAATTGCTGCGCATGACAATTCCGCCCACGGCCTTCTGCTCCAGGGTTTCGTCCCGCAAGCGCATTTCGAGCACCTTTTGAATTGCGTTGATCAAGTTGCCGTTGCGATCGAACACGCCCGACACTATGGTCAGCGCGTCGTTGTTGCGCCCGTCGGCCTTGCGAAACGGCAGCTTCCTAAGGTCGATCTTGGCCAGCACCGCCAGCTTAGCGGTGAAGTCGCTCGGTTTGAAAAATTGGGTCTGCACGCTCAGCGGTATGTCCAGCATCTCGTCGCGCGAGAAGACGGCTTCTTGGATCTCCTGTTTGGCTTGTTGCGCCGGATCGAGCTCGTGCTTGGGTGCGTAGTAGCCGCGGCGCGCTTGCGCAGTCACGTCCTTCACGTTTTTCAAGGTGACCTTCAAGGCGTGATAGGAACCGTTCAGTTTAAGATTCTGCGGCGAGAACCCCAACATGTAAATGAACTCAGGCGCCGCCGCAACTCGTCCGAAGGCGCCCTCCAGGTCGTTGGTGTTGTGCACGAATGTCCCGCCGGTTCCGTCCGCGAGTTCCGCCAGAGTCCCCCAGCTCAGCACATCGCTGTCGCGCCGGTACATGTCCTTCTGGGTCTGGGTTGCCAGGTTCTGCGAGGGTTCACTGACATCTCCGCCTGGCAAAACTACGTAGAGTCCGCGCGCGTCCAGCGCGCCGATGGTCACGTTGGCACGAATGGCCGCATCCATCAGATCGCCTTGATCGCTCCTAAAATCGTCCGGCAAGTAAAATCCGGGCGACACCAGAACGATGCTGCGCAGTCCGGGCGATGCGGCCATCCGGCGGACTATGTTCCGCAGCACGCTGAGCGCCAGCTTGGTGTCGTTTTCTCCGCTGGCCAGAGCACGGGTTGCGGCGCCCCTGGCGAGCGACTCGGCTTGCTGCAGCGCGGCTGCCATCCCCCCGGGTGTTTGCGGCACGATGATGTTCGCGCAGAGAATCGCGTCTTCTGCCGCCACATGCAACACCTGCGGATCGCTCTTGTTCACGATCAGATCCGCCATGTAATAGGTCATGTAGGGGCACTCGGAAATGGCTGGTACGGACGTGCCTCGCGGCTGGATTTTATTCAGTGTTTCACGGATGCTGTCGAGATCGCCGGTGAAGTCCAGCATGTTCTGTCCGGAGGTGGTGAAAATGGCGGCGCGATCGGTGGGCTGCAAAGTCGCGGTCAGATGATGAATAGCGGCAGTGCGGGCCTGCGCCAGATCGGCGAATTCCAGATGGACGTCGTCAAACAGGTAGGCGATGAACCGCGTGGGAATTGCCGATGCCGTGGTTTCCGGGGCGCCTTCCACCGGTTTTGCCGGACTGCCGTCCTGGGCCGGCGCCTGAACCTGCACGGCTGAGGCCACCGCTCTCGCTCCCGGCTTCTCCACGGAAAATTTTGAAATGATTTGTGGCTTTCCCTTGTCGAATAGCTGGAAATCCTCCTGCTTTAGCGTGCCGATCGCGTGTCCCTCTCGATCGCGAACCACCACCGGGACCATCACCAGGTTGACCCGGGCTCGAAATGTGGCAGGCGCGTCGTGGGTGGTGAGCTCGGACGTATTGCCGGCTGCCGGTGTTTGACTGGGCTGGCTGAGACCCGGGAAGCTAAAGACAAACATCACGGCGCAACCCGCGCATACGCGCAGATATAGGTGGCTTCGAGCAGACTTGACCGCTGACCCGTCCCGCATTTTGCACCCGGCCCTACTGTCGGACCATTCTACTCCTTCAGCCATAGCGGGGGCGCGCACAAATCGCCCCGCGCCCTATCGATCGTGTGGCAGAGCGGCGTCGCCCTTCCGCGATATACTCAACCAACATGACCCTCCGCATTGCCAGCCTCACCACATTTTTCATCCTGTCCGCTATCACTCTCGTGGCGCAAAAGCCTCGAGCGCGTGATCTCGGCGTGCCATTTTCAGGAACTCCCGGTGCACTCAACGCCATCACCGATGTTGCTGGAGTCGAAGTAGGTCACGTTACGCTGATTTCGGGCGAGGGAAAACTGGTACGGGGCTCTGGGCCGGTTCGTACCGGCGTCACGGTTGTCTCTCCTCAGAAGATCGGCGAGGCGACCCGTTTCTATGGCGCCTTTTACGCTCAGAACGGCAACGGCGAGATGACCGGGACGACGTGGCTTGAGGAGTCCGGTATGTTGGAAGGCGCGGTGTTCATCACCAACACGCACGCCGTGGGCACGGTTCGCGACGCTTATATCGCCTGGCAAGTGCAACACGCTCCGCCACCCAATCCGGCGCGCTTCGGCGAGACCGTGTTTTCGCTTCCGATTGTCGCCGAGACCTGGGACGGGTATCTGAACGACATTTACGGGTTTCACGTTAAGCCGGAGCACGTCGCACAAGCCATCGAGAATGCCAAGCCCGGCGTCCTACCAGCCGAGGGCAACGTCGGCGGTGGCACCGGCATGGTTTGTTACGGGTTCAAGGGTGGCATCGGCACCTCGTCTCGAAAGGTGCAAACTCCCTCTGGAGCATTCACTGTCGGCGTGCTGGTGCAGTGTAATTGTGGACGACGCCCGCAGCTCCTGGTCGCGGGTGCGCCGGTGGGTGAGGAGATCACCGACGATGTTCCTTATGCGGCCAATCCAAAATTGGAGCAGACCGAAACCGGTTCGATCATTATCGTGGTGGCCACCGACGCTCCGCTGTTACCGCACCAGTTGCGGCGCATCGCCCACCGGGCCACCATGGGCCTGGCGCGCACGGGCTCCATTTCCGGGAACGGATCGGGCGACATCTTCATTGCGTTTTCCACTGCCAATGCCAGGCCCGGAATCGAACCAAAACTTAGAACCGTATCCGAGTTGCCCAACGAAGAAATGGACCCATTGTTCGCAGGCACTGTTCAGGCCACCGAGGAAGCCATCGTGAACGCGATGGTCGGAGCCGAGACCATGATCGGAGTGGATGGCCATAAGGTAATCGCCCTTCCACACGACCGCCTGCGCGCGGTCTTAAGAAAATACAATCGTCTTGCGGAATAGACCGGTACGAGGCCTGCGGACTCAGCCGTCTTGCCGCTTGTTGCTACTTAGTGCGGTCCGGCGTCCAGGTTTGAGCCGCGCCGTTCCTGCCACTTTTTCCTGGAATCGTTTTCGCGGCCCACTTATCTGCCGGGGATTCGACACTTTGTTCTTCCGAGCTGGCAGTAAATACGTCGAAGAAGATACTCACGACGTATCCCAGCGCCAGACCGAGAAGCGCGCAACCAATTAACGCCAGAGTCAGGCTCACATTAAAGCTCTGACTGATCGGGGATGCCACGACGACACCCAGGAAACCGCCTGCAAGGCAGGCTAGCAAACGTATCTGCAAAGTGTGCCTCCTTGCAGTAACCATCGGCCCGAGACGGCAGGGACAGGCTAGGGATTCAGGGTGTCGCGATCTCTGAGGATACTTAGGGTCGTGTAGTTTCCTCCCGAGTACTGTTCCAGCCAGAGTCCCGGTTCAACGTGATCCACTCCTCCGTTGCTCCTCCGTTGGCCATCGCAGCCCTCAAAGCGGGAAACCCCCAAAACTACCCAAATCATGCGATGTAACCTGATCCCCGGGCGTGGCATCGTGAGGGTATGGGTCGCATGAAAACATTTGGGTTGCTGGTGACGGCGGCCGGCATGCTGGCGGTGGCGTGGGCCCAGCCGGCCACCGCGCCAAACGCACCGCTCTTGTCTCCGGATCAGTTGGATACGCTGGTCGCTCCCATCGCCCTCTATCCGGACTCGCTGCTCAGCCAGATTATGGCGGCCAGCACCTACCCGCTGGAGATCGTGGAGCTGGCGCAATGGCTCCAGCAAAATCCGGGCTTACACGGTGAGGCGCTCATGGAGGGCGCGCGCAACGAGGGCTGGGATCCAAGCGTGGCCGCGCTAGCCGCGTTCCCGGATGTCGTAAACAATATGAACCATGACATCCGCTGGACTCAAGACCTGGGCAATGCCTTTCTGGCGCAGCAAGCCGGCGTGATGGACGCCGTGCAGCGGATGCGCGCCAAGGCTCAATCCAACGGCAAACTGCAATCCAATTCCCAGTACGACGTTTCCACCGATACCCAAGACGGCCGTAGCGCGATCGAGATCCAGCCCGCGAATCCGCAGGTGGTTTACGTGCCTGAGTACGATCCCGCCTGGGTTTGGGGACCGCCGGTGGTGGGCTATTATCCGCCGCTCTGGTATCCGGGCCTGAGCGTCGGATTTGGGTTTGGCCCGGGAATCTATATCGGCTCTTTCTTTGGCGGATGCTGCGGCTGGGGTGGTTTCGGATGGGGCTGGCAGCCGCACTGGTTTGATCGCCAGATCTACGTCAACAACTATTTCATGCATCGCTACGGGTTCAACGACTATCATGGCGGCGCTTTTCGAGGCACGGATGCGTGGCAGCACGACCCTGGGCACCGTGGGGGCGTGCCGTACGCGAACCGCGACGTGGCCAATCGATTTCGCGGAGGCGGCTTCGGCGGGGCCGCGAACGCGCGCCAATTCGGCGGCCAGACACGAAGCTTTGGGGGCGGCCAACCCCGGACGTTTGGCGGCGGAAACAACGCCCGCGGCAGCGTCGGAGGTGGAGGCTTTGAACGTGCTCCGTCCCAGCGCTTCGGATCGCCCGGATTCGAGCGCGCCAATCCCGGCACGAATCATAGCGTGTTCGGAGGCGTCGGAGGCGGAGCGCAAACGCGCATTCAGAGCGATCACGGCTTCTCCAGCATGCGAGGCTTTGGCGGAGGCGGCTTCCGCGGCGGTGCTGGAGGTGGAGGGTTCCGCGGCGGTGGCGGCGGAGGTGCCCGCGGCGGGGGAGGACGGCGTTAGGTGCAGACTATGAGATTCATTACCGCAATGTTACTTCTCGGCGCGGGATTAGCAACCGCGCAGACGCAACAGAGGGCCTTCGATACGCCGGAACAGGCGGCCCAAGCGCTGATCGAGGCGGCCGCGGCAAACGACACCGCCGCGCTCAGCGCGATTTTCGGACCCAAAGGCGCCACGATTCTGACCTCCGGGAACGCGGCTCAAGATAAGAGCGAGCGCGAAGAGTTCGCGCGTATCGCGCAGCACAAATACCAGATCGAGCCGGACTCCATGAACCGCGACCGGAAGATCCTCGCGATTGGCGACGAAGATTGGCCTTTCCCAGCGCCCCTGGTGAGAGTCAACGGGAAATGGAGCTTCGACAGCGCCATGGGCGGCACCATGATGCGCGCGCGGCGCATCGGAGCCAATGAGCTGGACGCGATTGAAATCTGCGCAGGCTATGCCGAGGCCGAGAAACAATATGCTGAGCAACATAGCGGCGCGCAGTACGCGCAGCGCATGCTGAGCGCGCCCGGCAAAGACGACGGGCTGTATTCGGACGCGCATCCGCTGGTGCCCCGCCAGTTCGCGGAAGCGGTGATGGATGGCGTCTCCAATGCGAAGCCCAAGCGATACCACGGATATTATTTCGAGGTGCTGACGGCGCAGGGTCCGGACGCACCTGGTGGCCGGCACAACTACCTGGTGAAGAATTCGCTCCTGGGCGGGTTTGCACTGGTTGCCTGGCCGGCCGAATACGGCGTCAGCGGCGTGCACGCGTTCCTGGTGAATCAGGACGGCGTGGTCTATCAGCGCGATCTGGGACGCCCGGCGAACGCGCTGGTTGCGCCGGTGGCGCGCTTCAATCCCGATCCGTCCTGGAAGCCGGTGAACTAAATTGTTCGGAGCGGTCCGTGCATCGTGCGCGTGACTTTTCCTCGGCTTAGCGCAATAGCGCTCCAAGAAATTGAATCCGTGACCGATAAGCTACAGTGTCGGTGTACATCCGAATTTTTTGCCTCGCTGGCGTGGCGCTGCTCTCCTGCGCCGGCGCTGAAATCGAGCCATTGCGAGGTTATGCGGTGGACGTGTGGAACAGCGCTAACGGTCTACCTCAAAACACCGCTGCCGCTATTACACAAACCAGCGACGGTTACTTGTGGATCGGCACCCAAGCCGGCTTAGCGCGCTTTGACGGGTCGAGCTTCGAAATCTTAAACAAGCAGAACCGGCCCGGGCTGACCGACCCGGAAGTGCGGGGGCTGCTGGCGAGGGCGGACGGCTCACTTTGGATCGCGACGGCAGGCGGCTTGTGCCGTAGAGAGCTGGGTAAAATCGGGGCTGTCAGCGGCCCGGAAGCGCCGCCGTCCAGCGTAGGGGTACTGTTCGAGGACAGCCGCGGCCAATCTTATGCGGGCGGCAATACCGGCCTGTATCCGTGGCGCAACGGCCGGTTTCTTGCGCCCATCGCCGGGCTTCCCGATTCGCGTGTCACAGCGCTGGCGGAGGATCGCAGCGGGCGCGTTTGGGTAGCCACCCAGAAAGGCGTGTGCGAATTGCGCGGCAGTGGATGTTTCGCGGATGCCGTGCCCGCGGCGCTGCGAACCTTTCAAGCTTACGTCCTCACTGCCGATTTCGAGGGCGGGCTGTGGCTGGGAGGCGCCGGACAAGTGCTGCGCTGGCGGGACAGCGAAGTGTTGGCGCTCGGTCCGGCCGACGGCCTGCCAGCCGCTCGCGTCAGCGGCCTGGTCAGCGATGAGCGCGGGCTTTGGATCGCAACCGGGGGCGCAGGCCTGCTCCGGTACGCGCACGGCCACGCGGCAAAACTCACCACCAAAGAAGGGCTGTCGAGCGATCTGGTGGACTGTCTATACCGTGATCGCAACGGCACCTTGTGGGCCGGAACACACGCGGGCGGTTTGAACCGGATTCGCGAGCAGGCTGTTCGCATGCTCAATGCCGATAGGCGAGCCGAAGACGCCGCGGCCGTGCTGGAGGCGCGCGACGGATCGCTTTGGGTCGGCACAACCAGCGGGGCGCTGCACTTCGACAACGGCCGCTGGGCGCGGTACACGGCGCGCGACGGGCTCTCCGATGATTTGGTCTCGGCCCTGTTCGAAGATAGCCAGGGCGCGATCTGGCTGGGGACCGAGCAAGGCGCTGTGCATCGTTTCGATGGCCGGCGTTTCCAAAGGATTCCGCTGGGCGCATTCAACGCCGCGGTGAGCTCCATTCGACGCGATGCGGATGGGACCCTCTGGATCGGCACGGAAGCCGGCCTGGTCCGGTTCAGAAACGGGGCGGTCCAGATCCTGACCAGCAAGCAGGGTTTGCCGGCGGACCGGATTTGTGCGCTGATTCCGGCCCGAGGTGGCGGCTACTGGGTGGGCACGGATAATGGCTTCAGCCGGTTTCGCGACGGGCATTTCACGAACTTTGGCGGCCGCGGAAATGGCGTTTCTTCGGTCGGCACCGTGAGCGGGCTCTATGAAGATGAGCAAGGCGCCTTGTGGATTGCGACGCTGGGTTCGGGCCTATTCCGTTTTGCCGATGGCCGCGCAGAGGGCTACGACAGCCGCAGCGGCCTTCCCGATAACACCATTTATGCCATCCAAGAAGACACCCGCGGAAACCTGTGGATGAGCTCGAACCACGGTCTGATCCGGGCGCCCAAGCAGGCCTTCACGTCCCCTGCTTCCGGCGCGCGGCTGGTGGACGCCGTCACGTACGGAACCAGGGACGGCTTGCGGAGCGACGAATGTTACGGTGGCCTCCAGCCAACCTCCTGGAAGAGACGCGACGGAACACTGCTGTTTGCATGTATCGGCGGCGTAGTGGCGTTCAATCCCGCGAACCTGGTGCGCGATTCAGCGGCGCCTCCGGTTTACCTGGAGCGCGCCGGCTTCAACGGGAAGCAGATCAATCGTCCTCCTGCCACGCTATCGATTCCGCCCGGGCCTGGGAATCTCGAGTTTTCGTATACTGCCATCGATCTTCGCTCCGGTTCGGGCGTCCAGTTTCGATACCGGCTGGAGGGCTTCGACCGGGATTGGGTAGAAGCCGGATCGCGGCGGGTAGCCTACTACACCAATCTGCCGCCGGGCCGATATCGGTTCCGCGTGATCGCGCGCAACTCAGAGGGAATCTGGAACCAACAGGGCGCCGGGCTGGATTTGGTTCTGGAGCCGCACCTGTACCAAACCGGCTGGTTTTACCTGGCTTGCGCGTTGGGAGCCATCGTGCTTCTGCAGTTACTCATTCGGCTCCGTTTGCGGCGCTCGGCCCTCCAGCAGCAAAGGCTGGAGGGCCTAGTGACGCGGCGCACCGCCGAGTTGGAAGAGGCCAGAGCAGCGGCGGAAGGCGCCAATCGCGCCAAGAGCGATTTTCTGGCCAACATGAGTCACGAGATTCGCACTCCCATGAACGGCGTTATCGGGATGCTGGACCTGGTGCTGGATTCGAGCGTCGCGGCGGAACACCGGGAGTGCCTCGAGATGGCCATGAGTTCAGCCGAAAGCCTGCTGGCGATCATCAATGACCTGCTGGATATCTCCAAGATCGAGGCCGGCAAGATGGATTTGAATGTGGCGCCATTCGATATTCCTGAAGTGGTTGAGCAAGCGGTGCGAACCGTAGCGCTCCGCGCCGGCGAGAAGGGTCTGAAGCTGGTCTGCGATATCGGCCGCGGCGTTCCCGCCCGGGTGGAAGGCGACGCTTTGCGGTTGCGGCAGGTGTTGCTGAATCTGCTGAGCAACGCTGTGAAATTCACGCCGGCGGGCGAGGTGGTGCTGAGCGTGGAAGCGAACCCGGCGAGTGAAGAGGATTTGATCCTGCGCTTTGCCGTGCGCGATACGGGCATCGGGCTGTCGCAGGAGCAGCAGGGTCGAATCTTCAAGTCCTTTGTGCAGGCCGAGAGTTGCACGGCCCGAAAGTATGGCGGCACCGGGCTGGGGCTCACGATCTCGCGGCATCTGGTGGAAATGATGGGCGGCCGGATCTGCGTAACGAGCGAGCTGGGACAAGGGAGCTGTTTTCAATTTACGGTGCGAGTGAAGCCATGCGCGGAACGCGAAGCCGGGGTTATGCCGCTGGAAGGCGCCGTCGCGCTGGTGGTGGACGACAACGCGAGCAGCCGCCACGCCTTGGCCGAGATGCTGTGTGGCTGGGGAGCGGAGCCGGTTCCGGCGGCGGATCGCCAATCCGCGCTGCGGGCCGCCCGAGAGCGAAAGTTCCAGATCGTGCTGATCGATGGCGGAATGCCGGAGGTGGATCCGGTGGAATTGGCGCGTGAGTTAAAAGCGGCGCTGCCGGATGTGCCCACGGTCTTGCTGGCGCCTCCCGCTTCGCGCTTAACAAGAGAGCCCGAGTTTGACGCCTGTGTCACGAAGCCCGTCAGACGCGCCGACCTGCTGGCTGCCGCGCTCAAGGTTCTGATGGATGGGCCGGCGGCGGGGGCCTCGCTCGATAGGTTGCCCCTGGCGGCGGCAGAGAGCGGTGGCGCGGGGCTGAAAATCCTGCTGGCGGAGGATAATGCCGTCAATCAGAGGCTGGCCACCCGGCTGCTGGAGAAACACGGGCACCGCGTGATGGCGCGTTGGAACGGCCGCGAGGCGCTGGAGGCTCTGGAGCACGAAGATTTCGAACTGGTTCTAATGGATGTCCAAATGCCGGAGATGGATGGCTTGGAGGCGGCGGTGGCCATCCGCCGCCGGGAGATCAGCACTGGCCGGCACCTGCCGATTTTTGCCATGACCGCGTGCGCCACCAAGAGCGACCAGGAGATGTGCGTGCGGGCGGGCATGGACGGCTACTTGTCGAAGCCGATTCAAATCGAGCGTCTGCTGGCTGCGATCGAAGAGGTCCGCAGCGGGCGGTTCGCGGCCGTTCCGGAACGCGTCTCGCAATGATGTTGCGGCGTATGATTCAGTCCGAAAAAATGGCCGGCATGGTTGAGACATGCCGGCGCGCAGACCCGATCACTCGGGCCGGATGGTCACGGTGCGCTCGAGCAGCGCGTTGATGCCGCCAACCACGGTGATCCTATCTACCTTGTCGGCGACTTTCTCCAGCGTCTCGAGCTCCTTGAGCCGCACCAACAGAGGGTTTTCCTCCATCAGCTTGGCCGTGTTGAGCAGGGACCGCGTCGCGGCCGTCTCCTCGCGCCGGCGGATCAGGTTCGCCTGCGCCTGCTTTTCCGCCGTCACCACCTGGTTCAAGATGTCCCGGATATCGCCGGGCAGGATGATGTCCTTGAGGGCGATGGCGCCCACGCGAACACCATAAGCTTCCATCTCGCGGCGGACCTCGGCCGAAACTGCTTCGTCGATGTCCGTCTTTTCCGCGAGCACCTCTTCCAGGCTGCGCTTACCGAGGGTCTGCCGCACCGCGATTTGCAGCGTGCGGTACAGATGCTCGTTGATGTCCTTAACCGTGGAACGAGTCAAGGCGACGTTCACGATGTCGAACACCGCCGAGATGTTCACCCGGACGGTGACCTTGTCGCGAGTCAAGATCTCCTGGCCGGAGATCTCCACCGTTTGGCGCCGCATTTCGAGCACCTCGACGCGAGGCGTGGCGACCGCGTTCCAGAAGCCGTAGGCTCCGGCTCCCAGTTCGCGCACCAGCCGGCCATCGATGTAGACCAGGCCGCGCTTGCCCTCGTCCACTGCGGCGAAGGTGATCAGCGACTCGCGGCCCAGCCTCCAGAGAGGCGCAAGCAGCCGCGCCGGCGCTTCCGGCGAGTTGAGCACGTCAATCAACTCGAACGTGACGTCAACCGAGCCCTTCCACGGCAGCACGCGCTTGCCCGGGGAGATCACGCGCGCCAGTCGGCAGTCCAGGTACACGACGGCGACCTGGGAGTCGGCGGTCTCGATGGCGGTGAAGTATCGCGAGACAAGTTGCGGACGCTCCTTGACCAGGTAGTCGGACCAGTCGCTTGCGAACACCAATTCCTTGGTGTTGAAGCGTTCCACTTCGATGTTACGGCCCAGCGTGAGAATCCAGTACTCGCCGGGGCCCAGGATATCGCCGAAGCGGCGCTTGCGGATAAGCAAGACGCGTTCGTTGTCGCCGACTAAAATTCGACGCAGCATAGCAAGTCACCTCCTTGAATTGAATTGCAGTTGAGAGATCCCCAGGCTTCGCTTCACGGCTCGGGGGCGGGCCTCGACCAGAGCGCCGCGAGTCAGCCCGGGAAACGCGCAACAAACTTTTGAAGCGCGTGATCGCGAGCGCAGCGCGGCCGCAGTTTCGGGAGAAGCGCAGAGCTTTGGAACCGCTGCCGGAGTTCTCAAGAAACGGCCGAAGCCGATCTCAAGAAAGCGGCGAAAGCGAAGCCCGGTTCACTCGCCGTTTACCAGACGGTTGGAAAGCGGGAGTCGAACCCGCGACCTACAGCGTGTTGGGCTGTCGCTCTACCCACTGAGCTATATCCGGTTGGATGCGAAGGTCCGATTATCGCCGGCATACGGTGCTTCAGAAGAAGCCGCACCAGCGAGGCTTTGGGAACCTCGGCTATAGGCGATCATCGGTTGTTTACCTCCAGCCTGACGATCATAACCCACAGTGAGGTGGTGGTCAAGAAGAATTTCAGGCCTGCGTCAGACTAGCTCTTCACCAGCTTGTCTGACCAGCCTACTCTGTAGTACCATACGTATTGTAACTTATAAATCACAGACGGAGACGTTGGGCACTGGCAAAAACCCGGCGGTCTTAAAACCGTTAGCTCTCGGAAGGATTTTGCGGGTTCGATTTCCGCCGTGTCCGCCATTTCTTCATCATCAGGCAGAAGTGGAGTATTCTGTACACCTGACTGTCATTACATTTGAAAAAGAGGAAGGACGGTGGTATACCTGTAGTTGTGATTTAAAGATTACACGGGAACCTCCGATCTAGTGAGTGGACGCTCGTCCGAGAGACATATTCTTTCTTGAAGCGGGAGGTGTTCCCGGATGGTTGGATGAGCTTGAAAAGTCCGATAACGAAGCTTACGATGCGATTATTGCTCGCTTGGAACGAGTGGAGGATGGCAATCTCGGGGATTACAAACCCGCTGGTGATGTTTTAGAGTTACGGTTCTTGAATACCGGACCTGGATATCGACTATATTTCGGAATCGACGGCGACCTCGTCATAATTCTGTGGGCTGGAACCAAGAAGACGCAAGACTCCGATATCAAGATTGCGGAGAAGCTTTGGAAGGAATACAAAGATGGCTAAGGGGCTCAAGAGTTATCGCGATTGGCTCGGGGCGAAGCTCGTTGATCCTGAGCGCGCTGCGCGCTACCTAAACGCTGCGGCCGAAGACTCCGAGGCAATGTTTTTGAAAGCGCTACGCAAAGTTGCTGCATCCCAAACACGCTCGATGGCAGAACTGGCAGAAGCTTGCGGAGTGAGTCGCGAGAGTCTCTACCGGATGCTTTCCGAAACCGGTAATCCTACTTCCGAAAACCGCCGCGCTATCCTAGCGGCGCTTGGGCTTAAGGCAGTGGTAGTGCCAATTCATGCAGGCCGAGGAGCGACATTGGCTGCATCCATCAAACAGCCTGGCGCAGTTGAGGAGCATCCGATCAAAGTCCCTGCGACAAAATTCTCTGGCGTGAACGGGATATCGTACGAAACGCATCTACAATCTATGTACGCCGGTACGGCAGCCATCAGCATGAATAACAATTCGCAAGCATGCTCGGGCACGATCGGATTCCTGCGTCCTAAGCCGTCTTCAAACAGCCCTATTGGAAATAACTGTACGGTAGTCAGCGAGCTCGCGACGCCGCACATCATCTAAAACGAGCATTTATGTCAGAACAACCAAAAAACCAGCCGTTGCCAAAATTTGAACGCGCCGACGAGTTCTTTGAAGAATATGCCAACAATGCCCGCTTTGAATCAAGCGTGTTTGACCTTAAGGTTATTTTCGGGCAAAGCGAACAAAGGCCCGACGGCGAGGTGATTGTGCAACATACGGCCATTACTATGCCGTGGGCCGTGGCTAAATTGGCGATTTTCTACTTGCAGGTCAACGTCGCACTTCAAGAACTTCAAAACGGTAAAATCGTCATCCCTCCGTCGCAAGTTCCGCCAGAGCCACCTGCAGAATTCAACGCAGCCGGGCTAGAAGAAGCTAAGCGCATCGTGGAAAACATCCGGGAACAATTCCTTAAATCCATTTAGCGCTGGTGGGGCTGTCTCGCCGTTCTGAGCGTCTCGCCCGGCACACTCTTGGTCGACTGCGCAACAGAGAACGTTTCGGAACACTTTACTGGGTGCCGAACGCTTCTTCGATCAGCTCGGCCTGTTCCTGCTGATGGCGTTTGAGCGAGCCCGCCGACGGGCTGGCACTGGCGGGGCGTCCGGCATACTGGAGCACGCGCTCGGCGCCCTCGGTCGCGTCGAGAATGGGCTGGAGCTGCTCCTGCACGAAACGCCACGCGCCCATGTTGCGCGGCTCTTCCTGCACCCACATTACGTCGGCGGTTTGCGGGTAGCGCGACAGCATATCGCTTAACTGCTCGGCCGGGAACGGATAGATTTGCTCCAGGCGCGCGATGGCCACGTTTTGAATTTTCCGTTCTTCGCGCGCGGCTAGCAGATCGTAGTAGACCTGGCCCGAGCAGAGCAGCACGCGATTCACGCGAGCCGGGTCAATGCCGGTGGGGTCATCGATCACTTCGCGAAACGCACCCATCGTCAGCTCGTCGAGAACCGAGACGGCCTTGGGATGACGCAGCATGCGCTTGGGCGTGAAAATGATGAGCGGCTTGCGGACGCCCCGCCGATCGTGCCCGCCGTGCATCTGCCGGCGCAGGACGTGAAAGTACTGCGCCGGAGTGCTGGCGTTGACTACCTGAATGTTGTTTTCCGCGGCGAGAACCAAAAAGCGTTCAATGCGCGCGCTGGAATGCTCGGGGCCTTGGCCTTCGTAGCCGTGCGGCAGCAGCAGAACCAGGCCGCTGGGCTGGCTCCATTTGGCTTCGGCGCTGACGATGAACTGATCGATCATGATCTGCGCGCCGTTGGCGAAGTCGCCGAACTGCGCCTCCCACAGCACCAGCGTGCGGGGATCGGCCACGCTGTAGCCGAACTCGAAGCCCATCACGGCGTATTCGCTCAGCGAGCTGTCGTAGACGTCGAAGCGCGCCTGGTTGGGCGCCAGATGCTGCAGCGGGGTGTAGCGTTCGCCGGTCTCGCTGTCGTAGAGATCGAGATGCCGCTGGCTGAAAGTTCCGCGGCCGCTGTCCTGTCCGCTCAAACGGACCGGGGTTCGCTCCAGCACCAGGCTGCCGAATGCCAGCGTTTCGGTCATGGCCCAGTCCATGTGTGCGCCCTGCAGGACATCGCGGCGGCGTTTGAGAAAGCCCTCGAGCTTGGGATGGACGTGGAACCCGGCCGGGAATGTCGTGATGCCTTCGATGATGCGTTCCAGCGTAGCGCGATCCACGGCGGTGTTGGGCGTGGGCGCCACCATGTCCTCGGGATCCACTTCAGACAGTTCCTGCACCTGATAGCGCTCGGAATTCTTCTTCGCAGCGTCGTAGATGTCGTTCAGACGCTGATGAACGTCTGTGCGCATCTGCTCGATCTGACCCGACTCCACCGCGCCCTCGCGCGTCAGAGTTTCCGAGTACAAAGTGGCGACCGAGGGATGCTGGCGAATCTTGCGATAGAGCAGCGGCTGCGTGTAGCTGGGGTCGTCGGCTTCGTTGTGGCCGTGGCGCCGGTAGCAAAACATGTCGATCACCACGTCGCGCTTGAAACGCTGGCGATAGTCGTAGGCCATTTGAGCGACGCGCACACAGGCTTCGGGGTCGTCGCCGTTGACGTGGAAGATGGGAGCTTGCACCATGCGCGCGACGTCGGTGGAATAAGGCGTGGAGCGCGCTTCATCGGGGTTGGTGGTGAATCCGATCTGATTATTGATCACCAGGTGGATGGTGCCGCCGGTGGTGTAGCCTTCCAGTTGCGAAAGATTCAAAGTTTCGGCCACCACTCCCTGGCCGGCGAAGGCCGCGTCGCCGTGGATCAGGATGGGAATGACGCGCTCACGCTGCTTGTCGCCGAGACGGTCCTGCTTGGGACGCACGATGCCTTCCACCACCGGATCGACGGCTTCCAGGTGACTGGGATTGAACGCCACCGAGACGATGATTTCCTTGCCCCTGGACGACTTCCGCACGCCGCTTGCGCCCAGGTGATATTTCACGTCGCCGGAGCCCTGCGTGCTATCCGGATCGATGCCTTCGAACTCGGAGAAAACCTGCACCATGGATTTGCCGACGATGTTGGCCAGCACGTTGAGCCGGCCGCGATGCGCCATGCCCATGACGGCTTCGTGTACGCCGGTGTTGGCGGCGCGATCCAGAATTTCGTCCAGGATCACGATGGCCGATTCGGCGCCTTCGAGTGAAAAGCGCTTGTGTCCGACGAAGCGGGTGTGCAGAAAATGTTCGAACTCTTCGGCTTCGATCACGCGCTGGAGCGCGCGCAGCCGGACGGCCTCATCCAGCGGCCAGCGATTCCCGGTCGGCTCCATGCGGAGCTGCAGCCAGCGCTTCTGCTCCGGGATCTGGATGTTCATGAACTCGCATCCGATTTTTCCGCAGTAAGTCTGGCGCAGGGTTTCCAGGATCTCGCGCAGCGTGGCGATTTTTTGCGGCTCGTCATGATCCGACATGAGCGTGCCGGTGAGGAACTCGCGATCCAGGTCCCAGATGGTCAAGCCGTACGTGGCGGGATCGAGCTCGGAATGGTAGATGGCTTCCGAGCCGAGCGGATCGAAATCGGCGATCAGGTGGCCGCGCACGCGATACGCGTTGATGAGCTGGAGGACCGCGGCTTCCTTGGCCACTTCGTCCAGTTGCGCGCCACGCAGTCCAGGGATGCTGACGGGACGGTCCGTCTGCCAATGCACTGGCTTGTGCGGTATCTTGAGATCCTCGAAAATTTGCTCGTAGAAGTTATCCTGGCCCTCTAGCAAGTCTTGAAGGCGGCCGAGAAACATACCGGATTCAGCGCCCTGGATGACGCGGTGATCGTAGGTGCAGGTCACGGTCATGACCTTGCTCAGGCCCAGCAGAGCGCGCAGCTGTTCGGTGGCGCCGTGATACTCGGCCGGATAATCGATGGTGCCGACGGCGATGATCGCGCCCTGGCCGGGCATGAGGCGCGGCACCGAGCCCAGCGTTCCGACCGTGCCGGGATTGGTGAGCGAGATGGTGGTGCCGTCGAAATCCTCGAGCGTCAGCTTGTTGTTGCGCGCGCGCGCCACGATGTCGTCGAACGCTTCCATGTATTGGGCGAAGTTCAGCAAGTCCGCGTTCTTGACGTTGGGCACTTTGAGCGAACGCGTGCCGTCTTTGCCGGCCACGTCGACGGCGATGCCGATGTTGACGTGCTCGCGCACCGCGCGGAAGGGTTGGCCTTGCGTCTCGGCGTAGGCATGATTGAGCGTCGGGTTGGTTGGAATGGCCTTGACGATGGCCCAGCCGATGATGTGCGTGTAGGAAATTTTGCTCTTGCCGGTGAGGACGCGATGCTCGTTGATGATGCGGCGGTTCTCATCGATGACCTTGACCGGGATGATGCGCTGGGAAGTGGCCAGCGGGATGCTCAGGCTGGCATTCATGTTCTCGGCGATGCGGGCCGCGGCGCCGCGCAGAGGCAGGAGCGTTTCACCCGTTACCGGACGATGTTCGGGCGTCTGAACAGTCAGTGATTCGGCGGGATGCGCGCTCGCTGGCACTCCGTTGCCGGCCGTAGTGCCGTTGGACTCGAATATCTTTTTCCAGCTATCGTCGACCGTCCTGCGGTCATTCAAGTACTGCTGGTACAGCTCGTCTTCGAGCCAGCTATTGATTCCAAACTCGGGTGGGCGTGATTCGGACATGGAGAAAAAATTGATTTCAACTCTATGATAGCGTGGCGTCCGCGCTTGAGCACGCGCCGTCGCTCGAAGCAGTGTTTGAGAGATTGTTGCGGAGGAGGCGCGGTTGTGATAAAAATCTCTGATCGACCAGCTTTAACTAGATGGCCGTTGCATCGAGGGGACGGGTAAACGGGTCGGGGAGGAAGAATGCGAAAGGCTCTTAGCGTCTTATGTCTGCTATCCGCGGCTGCCGGCGTCATGCTGAGCCAGCCAATTATCGCGCCCGGCAGCGTCGTCAACGCAGCCAGCTACGCCCAGCCGGGACTGCCCAATTATGGCGTTGCGCAGGGCGGCGTGTTTATTCTGAAAGGCCAGAACCTCGGCACGAGCGGCATTGTAACGGCCAACTCCTTTCCCTTGCAGCCGAAGATGGGCGGAACCTCGATGAAGATCATGATCCAAGGAGGATCGTTCGACGTCCTGATGGTTTACGTCGTGGCGGGCCAGTCGAGTTTGGGTTACGACCAACTGGCGGGGATCGTGCCGTCCAACGTGCCGCCCGGGTCGCACCTGATCACCGTCACTTACAACGGCCAGACGAGCAAGACGGAACCGATCACCGTCGTTCCGAGCGCGTTCGGCATCTTTACGATTGATCAGGCGGGCACCGGGCCGGGTGTTTTCACCGACCCAAGCTACAACGTGAACACTATCGTCAACGTGGCGCATCCGAACGACCAGTTCTTCATTTGGGGCACCGGGCTGGGTCCCATCAGCTCCAGCGACGCTGGCATGCCACCGGTCGGCAACCTCGACGTGCCCGTGGAGGTTTACGTCGGAAACGTCAAGGCGCAGATTGGCTACCAGGGACGCTCCGGTTGTTGCGCCGGGCTCGACCAGATCCTGATTACGGTTCCATCAGGCGTGACCGGTTGTTATGTGCCCGTGGCGGTGAAGATCGGCAACATCGTCAGTAATTTTGTGACGATGTCGATTGCAGAGAGCGGGACGGTTTGTTCCGACGCGACTGGTTATGCGGCTGCGGACCTCGCCCGGCCTCAAGACCATCTGTCGCTGGCCGAGGCGGATATAAACTTGAGCCGGTTGTCCTTGAACCTGAACATTCCGGGGACGGGCACCATAATTTCCAATGTCGATCAGGGGGAGGGCCACTTCCGGACGATCCCGTACCTCGGTCTTTTGGGTGGCATCAGCGGCGCGGTGGCGGCGTTCCGTGGGTTTCCATCGGTCGGCTGCAGTGTCTTTCCGTACACGCCCAAGTCGCAGAACTTCTTCGACAATTTTCTAAAGGGCGCCCAAGATCCTGGTTATAACGCCGGAGATGCGGGACCCGTTTTGAACTTCACAGGCCCAAACGGCTCCAGGCAACTAGCACAAACTAGTGATGGGGGTCCTGCCTATGAGTTGCCATCGAATACGTTCTTTGGAGGGGGTCTGCCCCCGAACGTGACGCCCGATTATCTTTCGCCGGGAAACTACACCGTGGATGACGGCAACGGGGGCACCGGAGACGGCAGTATCGGCGTGTTTTCGGCCACGCTGACGATTCCGGTTATGCAGGTGACCTGGACCGGACAGGATGCAGTGAACAATATCTCGCGGTCCCAGGATTTGACCTTGACGATGAACGCTTCCGGGCCGGTGGCGATCGAGGGTAACTCGTCGAACGCGCAGGCCGGCGCGGGCTTCTATTGCACGGCCCCTCCCGGCACCACGTCGTTTACAGTGCCGGCCTGGGTACTATCGGCTCTGCCTGCCAGTGCGCAAGCCGCGGATTTTCCGGTCGCGATAGGATATCTCGCAGTGGGAACGGCTCTGTCAACCCCCGCCCGTTTTCTAGCCGGCGGCGTCGATGCGGGCTTTTTCAATTGGGGCACGCTGCAGGTGAAGAACGTCGTGTATCAGTAGCCGGCCTGCGCGGGTTCGGGATGTGCTAGCCCCACCCAGTTTATCTAAGTTGTTTCTCCATAGTCAGTTAAGAATTCTATTCGGTATTCGCGATTCCCGAATATAATGGGATTGTGACCCTCAGGCCGCAAGACATCGTGGTCGTTCTTAAGCTAATGCTCGGCGAAGGAACGCGGTCAACGTACGCGAAGCTCGCCTTGGAGTTGGGGATGAGCCCGTCGGAGGTGCATGCAGCCGTGAAGCGAGCGGAAACGGCCCGGCTTCTCACGGTGGACAAGAGTGGTCCACGGCCAGATCGGAGAGCCGTGCTGGAGTTTGTGCTGCATGGTCTTCGCTACGCATTTCCGGCGGTCCGCGGCGCCCTCACGCGAGGCGTACCGACTTCGTATGCGGCGCCGCCGCTGAACTCTCAAATCGTTCAGCCGAACGAACCGCCGCCGGTGTGGCCTTATGCGCGAGGGAGCGTGCGCGGATACGAGCTGTCGCCGCTGTATGCCAAAGCACCGGAGGCGGCTCTTAGAGATCCAAAGCTCTATGAGATTCTGACGCTCATTGACGCCCTTCGCGACGGACGCGCGCGGGAACGCCAGATAGCGGAGAAAGAACTCGGGGCGCGCCTTGCGGCCGCAAAATCCTAATCTCGAGCTTACTCGTGCGATCGCGAGGCGGCTGGAGCCGCTGCTTCCCGATCTGACGTTCGTCGGCGGATGTGCGACCGGTCTGCTGATAACGGATCCCGCGAGCGCGCCTGCGCGTCCGACGCTTGACGTCGATGTGATCGTGGAAGTCACATCCTATGTAGACTATTCCGCGCTCAGCGAGCGCCTGCGGGTGCTGGGATTCAAGGAAGACAGCGCTGACGACGCGCCTCTGTGCCGATGGGAAATCGAGGAGATGAAGCTGGATGTGATGCCGACGAGCGCTGCGATTCTGGGTTTTTCAAACCGGTGGTACGAAGGCGCGATTCGCAGCGCTTCCCAGATCCAACTGGACACGGATCTTGTTATCCGGTTGGTAAGCGGCCCGTATTTTCTCGGAACCAAAATGGAAGCTTTCCGAACGCGAGGACATAACGATTTCCGGATCAGTTCCGATTTAGAGGACATTATCGCCGTTGTAGACGGACGGATTGAACTACTTGAGGAGACTCGATCAGAGTCCCTAGAACTGCGCCGATATCTTGGGTCCGCATTTCGTGCCCTTCTCGCATCCCAGGATTTCTTAGATGCTTTGCCGGGCCACTTGCTTCCCGATACGGCCAGTCAGCAACGAGCCGCAGTCATTCTGGAAAGAATAGCGGCTCTTGCGGAACTGTAATTTGCTGGGCGAGGCTGCGAGCGCATCGCGTCCGCCGGAGCCGCAGCGGTGATTTGGGCCTCATAATAGGAGGAATGCGATTCCTCAAGAGCCTTACGTTGTTCCTCTTGCCGCCGTTGTTCGGGCAGACCGCGGATCAGAAAGATGCCGTCGCCACGGTGCAGAAGACCTTCGACGCGATGGCGGCGCATGATGCCGCGACGATTCGTGCCACCATGCTCGCGGACGCGCGGTTGTACGCGGTTCGAAACGAAAGTGCGCCGGCCAGCACGGCGGTGGATGATTTCGCCAATCAGATCGCGTCGCTTAAAGGCGATCTTTTGGAGCGCTTCACCGCGCAGCCGAGCGTTTCGATTCGGGGGCGCATGGCGCAGGTCTGGGGCGAGTACGAGTTTCTGCGGGATGGCAAGTTCCAACATTGCGGTGTCGATTCGGTGAGCCTCCTGAAGACCGCCGAGGGATGGAAAATTGCGACGATTGTTTACACCGCCGAGACGGCCGGCTGCAAGGGCCAATAGCACTGCCCGCGGGCGACCCTGGGTACAATAAGGAATTACTGCATGAAGCTCGCGCTGGCGCAGATTAATACGACGGTCGGCGACCTGTGCGGCAATACTCAGAAGATCCTGGCGTTTTCGCAGAAGGCGGCCGCGGCGGGCGCGGACGTGGCGGTATTTCCCGAGCTCACCATCACCGGATATCCGCCGCGCGATCTGCTGGAGAAGGAAAGCTTCCTGGCAGGAGTAGAGAAGCATCTGGATGAACTGGCTCGAGCCACCGAGGACCTGAAGCTCAGCATCATCTGCGGAACGGTCACGCGGACCGGTTCTTCGAGCGGCAATCCGATTTACAACAGCGCGGCGGTGATCGCCGGCGGGCGTGTCCTGTTCCGGCAGAACAAAATGCTGCTGCCAAGCTACGACGTCTTCGATGAAAAGCGATACTTCGAGCCCGCGGCCCGGCAGAGTCCGCTCAGCTTGGGGGATTCTCCGGTCGCGCTGACGGTTTGCGAAGACGCCTGGAACGACAAGCAATACTGGGAGCGCAGGCTGTACAGCCGCGATCCGGTGGAAGAGCTGGCGCACAGCGGCGCGCGCCTTCTGATCAGCATCAACGCGTCGCCTTATCACAGCGGCAAGCGGGCGCAACGGCACGAGATTTTTGCCGCCACCGCGCGGCGGTTCAAGCTGCCGCTGGTCTACGTCAACCAGGTGGGCGGCAACGATCAACTGGTGTTCGACGGCAGCAGCTTCGCGATGGATTCCGAAGGGCGGCTGATCGCAGTGGCGGCTTCCTTTGAAGAGGACCTGGCGCTCTTCGACACGGATGCGCTCACGGGCGACCGCCATGACAATTATTCCGACGAATGCGAAGCGGTTTATCAGGCGCTAGTGGCAGGGACGCGCGACTACATCCGCAAGTGCGGATTCGAGCGCGTGATCATCGGGCTCAGCGGCGGCATCGATTCGTCGCTCACAGCGGCTATCGCGGTGGATGCGGTGGGCAAAGAGAACGTCACCGGAATCGGAATGCCGGGGCCGTACTCTTCCGAGCATAGCGTGACGGACGCACGGGATCTGGCGCGCAACCTGGGCATTCGCTTCGAGCTGATCTCGATTCGCGAACAATACGAGGCGTTTCTCGGTGCGCTCAAACCGGTTTTCAACGGCGCCGGCATGGGCGTGACGGAAGAGAATTTG
This sequence comes from Terriglobia bacterium, assembly GCA_963768095.1. Classification (GTDB taxonomy): domain Bacteria; phylum Acidobacteriota; class Terriglobia; order Bryobacterales; family Bryobacteraceae; genus Palsa-89. The sequence goes on from CAVYGT010000007.1 coordinate 274,463, forward strand.
CAGTCGCGATTGCGCGGCGTCACGCTGATGGCGCTATCGAACAAATGGGGTGCGCTGGTGCTCACCACCGGAAACAAGAGTGAGCTGGCGGTGGGTTACTGCACGCTTTACGGCGACATGTGCGGCGGCCTGGCGGTGATCAGCGACGTGCCCAAGACGCTGGTGTACTCGCTGTCGCGGGTCGCCAGCAAGCGGCACGCGAATGCCATTCCGGAGAGCGTATTTAGCAAGCCGCCGTCAGCCGAGCTGCGGCCGGATCAGAAAGACACGGATTCATTGCCCGAGTACGACGTGCTGGATCAGATTTTGCGCGGTTACATTGAGAACAACGAGTCGCCGCAACGGATCGCCGATTCGCTTCATCTGCCTGTAACGCTGGTGCGTGATATTGTCAACAAAGTGGACCGCAACGAATACAAGCGGCAGCAGGCCGCGCCCGGTCTGAAAGTAACCACCAAGGCGTTCGGCATCGGACGCCGCTTCCCCATCGCACAAAGGTTTTCCGAATGAAAATGACCTATGCGCCTCGTCAAGTTTTGCTGGCCGGAATCGCGCTGGCGATTGCCGTAGTATCCTCCTCGCAGCCGGCGCCGCGCGAGCAAGTTGGCTTCTTGCCCGACGGCGGATTTCTGCTGAACAGCGGCTGGCGCGTGAAGCCGGCCGGTACACAAGTGCCGCTGAGCACGCTGCCCATGTCCGCGGTGCTTTCCGCGGATGCCCGCTTTTTGATCGCGTTGAATGGAGGCTACCAGCCGCCCTCGCTGAGCGTGCTGGAAACCAAGGATGGGCACGAGATCGGGCGCACGCCCGTTCCGGATGGCTGGCTGGGATTGGCGCTGGCGCCGAATGGGCGCACGCTGTGGGTGGGCGGCGGCTCAAAGGCTTCGATCTTCGAGTTTTCTTTCGATGAAAATGGAAAACTCCAGCCTACTCGCACCTTCGAGATCGTCAAGGCCGCTGACCGCAAGCCGCACGATTTTATTGGCGACGTGGCGGTTTCGCCGGACGGCCATTTGTTGTATGCCTGCGATCTGTACAACGACAGCATCGCGGTAATCAATCCTCAATCGGGCCTCGTGATTGGACATTACAAGACCGGGCGCAGACCGTATCGAATCATGTTCGCTCCCGATGGCAAAACGTTTTTCGTGACCAGTTGGGCGGACGGTTCCATCGTCCGCCATCAAGCCACGGACGGAGCGCAGTTGCAGGTGCTGCGGCTGGGCCCGCATGCTACCGATATGATCTGGCGCGATCGGAGCAGCGCCGCCGAGACCGGCGAGGACGCAAGCTGGAAGGCGCGCATCTTTGTCGCCGCCGCAAACACGAACAATGTTTATGCCGTGGCGGTGTCCGACAACGGCGACTTGCGGATGGCGGAGACCATCAATGTGTCAACGTCGCCGATGCATCCGCTAGGTATGACGCCCAGCGCGCTGGCGCTCAGCCCGGACAAGTCGCGTCTGTACGTGGTTTGTTCCAATGCCAACGCGGCCGGCGTCGTGGATGTCACCGAGCAACGTAGCCGGGTACTCGGGTTCATTCCGACCGGCTGGTATCCCACCGCCGTGAAGACGCTCGCGGATGGGCGCCTGATGATTTTGAACGGCAAGGGAACGCGCAGCTATCCAAATCCCAAGGGGCCGAATCCTACCAAACGCATCGCGCGCAACCGTGAAGGGGAGCGGTCCGACTACTATGTAGCCGCCATTCAGGCTGGGTCGGCGTCCTTTATCCCGCCGCTGACCGAAGATGCGCTCGGTGACTACACCGCGCAAGTCCAGCACAATTCGCCCTACAACGACGAAATTTTGGAACGCGGCCCGGAGGGAATTCCGGCAGCGATTCAGCACGTGTTGTATATCGTGAAGGAAAACCGCACCTACGACCAGGTGCTGGGCGACATCGGGAAGGGCGCGAGCGATCCGTCGCTGTGTTTGTTTGACGAAAAGGCCGGGCCGAATCATCACAAGCTGGCGCGCGAATTCGTGTTGCTCGACAACTTCTACGTGAACGCCGATGTGAGCGCGGATGGCCATAATTGGTCGACCTCCGCGATTGCGAACGATTTCGTGGAGAAGCTCTGGCCCAGCAACTACGCCCGGCGAAACGCGATGTACGGATTCGAAGGCGGCGAGCCGGCTGCGTATCCGCCGGCCGGATATTTGTGGACCAATGCAGCCGCGCGCGGCGTTTCGATGCGCAACTACGGCTACTGGGCCGAGAACAAGAAGACAGCGGGAGCAGACGGAGTTCAAATTGAGGAAGTTCGCGATCCTGTGCTAAGCAAGGTTACGAACATGAAATATCGGAGCTTCGACGTGGACTATCCGGATGTGAATCGCGCGCAAGTTTTCCTGGCCGACTTGGTGGACTTCGAGAAAACGGGCAGCATGCCGGCGCTGCTCATCATGCGCCTGGGGAATGATCACACCAACGGCACGGCGCCCGGCAAAATCGCGCCGCTCTCGTCTTTTGCCGATAACGACTACGCGCTGGGCATGATCGTGGAGGGTTTGTCGCGCAGCAAGTTCTGGGCGAGCACGGCGATCTTTGTCGTGGAAGACGACTCCCAGAACGGGCCGGATCACGTGGACTCGCACCGCGCTCCGGCGTATCTCATCTCGCCTTACACGCATACCGGCAAGATCGACAGCACCATGTACAACACTACTTCGGTGCTGCGCACCATGGAGTTGATCCTGCATCTTCGTCCCATGACGCATTTCGACGCGGGGGCGCGCCCCATGGCGAACGCATTCTCCAAAGATGCGGTTCTGACGCCTTATCAGGTTGAGAAGCCGCGCATCCCGCTCGACACATTGAATCCGGGGAATTCGACCACCGCGGCGCGTTCGGCGCGGCTCGATTTCGACCAGGCGGACTTGAACGACGACGATGAGTTGAACGACATCTTGTGGCTGGCGATCAAGGGAACGGATCCGCCGCCGCCGGTGCGGAGCCTGTTCGCAAGGTAGAGCAAGGTCGGTCAAACCAGCGTGGCACCAGGGCGTGCGCCACGCTCCACTATGGCGAAAATCAATTTGTGCTTTGTCTGGCACATGCATCAGCCGTTTTATAAGGACCTCATCACGGGCGAATACCGTCTTCCCTGGACGCGTTTTCACGCGCTGAAGGATTACTACGGGATGGTCAAGGTGCTGCAGGATTTTCCCGGCGTGCACCAGACCTTCAACCTGGTCCCATCCATGATCGTGCAGATCGAAGAGTACGCATCGGGGAAGGCGGCCGATCCGTTCCTGGACTGCGCGGTCAAGCCGGCGGAGGATCTCACGCCGGGCGAGCAACAGTTCGTGCTCAAGTATTTTTTTCAGGCCAACGCGGGCCGGATGATTTACCGCTATCCGCGCTATGGCGAGTTGTACGATGCGTTTCAGAAATCGGGCGCGGACCCGCAGCGCGCGCGCCGGCTGTTCAGCTTTCAAGATTTCCGCGATCTGCAGGTGCTCTCGCAGCTGGCCTGGTTCGACGAAGAATTCCAGGAGCACGATCCGGACGTTAAGGCTTTGATTGCGAAAGAGCGCCTCTACACGCCGGAGGACCAGGCTCTCATGGCGCGGAAAGAGCGCGAGATTTTGGGGAAGGTGGTGCCGGTGTACCGGGAATTCGCCGCGCGAGGACAGATCGAAATTTCCACCACGCCGTTCTATCATCCCATTCTGCCGCTGGTATGCGACTCGAACATCGCCTCCGTTTCACACCCGCATGTTCCGCTGCCCAGCCGGTTTTGCTATCCGCAGGATGCACGGCATCAGCTCCAAACCGCGCGCGAATTCATCGAGCGCGAGTTCGGCCGCGCCCCGGCCGGGCTGTGGCCGTCGGAGGGCTCGGTGTCGGACCAAGCGCTCTCGATCGCGGCCGAAGCCGGCTTCGAGTGGGCCGCCAGCGACAATGGCGTGCTGGGGCAGACCTTGCATAAAACGGCCGGCGCGGAATTGACCTACCGATCGTATTCGTGGAAGCAAGGCGAACGCGAGATGCGGATGATTTTTCGCGATCATTTCTTGAGCGATGAGGTGGGGTTCGTTTACTCCAAGATGGGGGCGGCGGAAGCGGCGGAACAATTTCTGGAGCGCATCCGCGCCAATGCGCGGCCGCTGCTGGCGGATGGTTCGGACGTGCTGCTGCCCATCATCCTGGATGGCGAAAACGCTTGGGAATATTATTATCAGAACGGCCGGCCGTTCCTGCGCGAATTATACGCGCGCATCGCCAACTCGCCCGATCTGGACGCGCTCACGGTGAGCGAGGCGCTGAAGATCGACCAGCCGCGTCCGCTCGATCACATTTTTCCCGGCTCCTGGATCAATGCGAACTTCGATGTTTGGATCGGCTCGCAGGAGGACAACACGGCTTGGGAGTACCTGCTGCGCGCGCGGCAGAAGTACGACGAAGCCGCGGCTGGCGTTCCGGAGGAGAGCCGGCGGCTGGCGTTTGAAGAACTCATGATCGCCGAGGGTAGCGACTGGTGCTGGTGGTATGGCCCGGAGCATCAATCCGAGAATCGGCCGGAATTCGACGAGTTGTACCGGCAACATTTGAGTAACGTATATCGTGCGTTGAATCTGGCGCCGCCGGAGGAATTATCGCGGCCGATTCTGACCAATCAGCCGGGCCATTTTCACCAACCGCCGGCCAATCCGATCCACCCGGTGATCGACGGAGAAGTTACTTCTTACTTCGAATGGATGGGGGCCGGCCGTTACCGCAGCGACGCGCGATCCGGCGCCATGCATGGCCCACGGAACGCCGTACGCGAGCTTTACTACGGCGCGGACGAATCGAGCTTTTATGTGCGGCTGGATTTCGACAGCCCGCCGGAGTTCAGCGGAGTCGAATTGCGGACCAAGGAAAAGAGCATCCCGCTCTCAGGCAACCCGGCGGTCCAATCCGCGCAGCGAAACATTTTCGAAGCGCGCGTTCCCTTCGAAATTCTGGGCGTCTCGAAGGACCAGACGCTTGCGTTTCAAGTGGCGCTGCTCGAAGACCATGTGCCGCTCGAGGCCGTCCCGCCGGAGGGCTGGATCGAGTTTGCGAATTCCAATGCCTGAGGCGCCGGCGCGCTTACGATTTGCGGCTCGAATACTTGTTGAGAATCCCGAGCAGCTTGGACGCGGAGGCCGGCGCAGGCGTGCTCCCCATCACGATATCGCGATTGGACATTGCTTTTCCGTACAACTCCTTGTTCCAATCGTCATCGGGGCGGAGCGTGGCGCCCTGCAGGGCGATGCCCGCGAAGACACCGCGAGTGCGCGACCAGGTCAAGATCTCGGCATGCATCTGCGCGTCGGTTTCGGCGGAGGACGTGCGCCCCACCGGTCCGGCTGCGACCGAGGCGTCGGCGCCGACCGTGAACTTGCTGGACAGCAGTTTCTTGGCGCCCGACTCATTCATCACCAGCATCACTACGTCGGTTTCCGAGACACCGATCTGAAAGCCAAAGCTGCCGCCTTCGACGCGGACGGATGCGGGGGCCGACCAGCCTACTCCGCCTTGCTTGCGGCACAGCATGAAACCTTTGCCGTACTTTCCGCCGAAGATGAAGGCGCCGCCCTTGACGCCCGGCACCACTACGATGCACTGCGCTTTTTCCAGGAGATCCTGGGGGATTCCCTTGTCGGGAGCCGCCATGATATCGGTCATCATATCGGCGGCATCAGTCAGCCGGTCCGACGCTACTGCTCCGTGGAGCAGGCCTCCGGTCAGCGCGGCGATTGCAAGAAAGGTCGTCTTCATTCGTTCTCCTCTCAGGCTGATTCTACCAAGCGGGCGATGACAAATGCGTTTCAGCCTATCATGGGATTTGGAAGGCCGGATCTTAGCAGCGACTGCGGTGGCTGCGCTGGTTTGCGCGGCTCCGGTTTCTCCGGCGCCTGATTCGCAGGTCGAGCGCGTCAATCGCAAGATCGATCTGATTCAAAACGGCCGCGCCAGGCCGGGCTCGGTGGTTGTGTTCACGGTTGCGGAGCTGAATACATGGGGCCGCGCGAAGGCGGCCGAAGTCGCGCCAGAGGGCCTGCGCCAGGCTAGGCTCGAGCTTGGCAACGGAACGGCCACGGCTTACGCGCTGGTGGACTTCTTGAAATTGCGCCACGCTGCCGGCATTGAGACCAACTGGGTGGTGGCGAAGCTGATTGAGGGCGAGAAACCGCTCAAGGTGATGGCCAGCATTCAATCGGGGCACGGGCGCGCCACGGTCCACTTGACGCGCGTCGAGCTGGGCGGAATCGCGGTGAGCGGCGCTCCGCTGGATTTTCTGATTCAGACTTTTTTCATGCCGCTTTATCCGGACGCCAAGATCGATCAGCCGTTCGAGCTGGCCGATGGAGTGGACCGGATCGAAGTTACGCCGGCCGAAGCTCGCGTGTACATCAGGAAGTGAGGCGCCCCAGAACGTCTGTTCAGGCGTGCGTGACGTTTTTCGCTTCCGCGCCGGCCGCAGCGGGAAGGCTGAAAAAAAAGGTCGATCCCTTGCCTGGCTGGGACTCGAGCCAGATCCTGCCGCCATATCCGCTCACGATTTTTTGGCAAGTAGCCAATCCGATCCCGCTGCCGGGGCGGTCTTCCCCATGCAGCCGCTTGAAGGGTTTGAAAATCTGTTGCTCATATTGAGGTTCGATGCCGATCCCGTTATCGCTGACCTCGACCACCCATTCGCCGCCGCGTTTGGTACACCCGATGCGCACGCGAGGCGCGGCCTCACTCCGGTACTTTAGAGCGTTGCCCACGAGATTTTGAAAAAGCTGCACCATGTGAGCCTCGTGGGCAACAACTTCAGGCAGAGCGCCGGCGGTCACGATGGCGCCGCTGCTTTCGATTTCGACGCGCAGGTTTTCGAGGGCGGATTTCAGCGCCCGATCCATGGAAGCGCGATTTCTTTTGTCCAGTTCGAAATGGCTGGCCTGAGCATAAGCCAGCAAATCTTCGAGCAGGCGCAGCATGCGTTGCGTACTTTGGATGATGTAGCCCAGCGGTTCTCTGCCCTCGGCGCCGATGTGGTCTTGCAGGCGCAGCGCGACGAGTTGAGCCATGGTGTTGACCGAGTTGAGTGGCGATCGCAAGTCGTGCGCCGCCGCAGCCACGAACTCCTTCAAATGCTCGTTGGATTCCTTGAGTTGCCGCTCGGCGTCGCGGCGCGCGGAGATATCGCGGAAAACCAGCACGCCACCCTGGATGTCGCCTTGCAGGGCCGCGGATAGGAGCGCCGCTGTCGTCAATGGGAATGTCTTGTCCATTTCTGGAGATCAGGATGGTGTGGTTGGCCAAGCCGGTGATGGCGCCGTTGGCGATCGCTTTTTCAACGGGATTGTCCACGGGCGCGCGTGTGGTCTCGTTGACCACGCGAAACACGGCGCTGATAGGAGATCCGACCGCATCCTTTTCGTGCCAGCCTGTCAGTGTCTGCGCGATCGGATTGATCAGCGTGATCCGTCCGGCGGCATCGGTCGCAATCACGGCGTCGCCAATGCTATTCAGCGTGACGGACAGAAATTCCGCGCTGGCGGCGGCCTGACGGTACAAGCGCTCGCGTTGTGCCAGGCCGTTCAGTATGGTCACGGCCGACAGTGCGATGAAAGCGAGGAGAATCGCGCTGCCCACCGTGCCGACATAGGTCAAGCGCCGGACGCTCTGCTCCGCTAGCGCGGCAAACTCAGCCCTGCGCTGCTCCGATAGATCCCGGATCACCGCACAGCGGGCCCCGATATCGTCCATCAGCGCTTTGCCTTTGCCGGAATCGACGATTTCCAAGGCGGGCGCAAGCCCCTGTGACCGGCGTATATCGACGGTCTTCGCCAGTTCCTGAAGCTTGGCGGCCAGCACGGGCTGAAGCGCCGCCACACGCTCAGCCTGACTGCTATTAGACCCAGTGGCGGAATCCAGGCTGGCGAGCACCGCGGGAAGCGCAGTCCTGGCTCTGTTATACGGTTCGAGATAAGTCTCCTTGCCCGTCAGAAGATATCCGCGCTGGGCCGTTTCCGCATCAGTCAGGAGGGCTAACAGGTCGTCGGTTGCGTTGCGGATCTGGCGCGAGGCATTCAATTCAGCATCCGCGGTTCGGCGGGAGTCGCTGCTCTGAAACGATAGCAAGCCGATCACGATCACCATGGCCGACGCGATGATCAGCATGGTAACGATCGGGGTGCGCGAAAGATGCACGGATTCGTAGCTCATCTTTCCTGGCATCATGATCGGCTTTAGGGTTGCACCAACTACTATTTTGACACCCAACGCAAGCCAGGCTGGCTAGGAAAAGTGCTAGGCTGGGCGAAGCTCAGTTGCACACGCAGCAGCGATGCGCTCGGCGGCTTCCTTCCCGGTCTTGACGCAATCCGGAATGCCGATGCCGCGGTACGCGTTGCCGGCCAGGTGCAGGCCGGGTGTTGTTTGCAGAATGGCTTCCACCCGTTCGACGCGTTGCTGGTGGCCGACCGTGTATTGCGCCATGGCGTTGGACCAGCGGGCGATGCTGTGGAAGACCGGAACGGCTTCAATGCCCATCAGGCTGCGCAGCTCCTCGCGGGCAGCTTCCACCAGCTGATCGTCGCTGAGCGAGAAGCCGTTGCCGCCGATAAAGCAACGCAGCAACACCATGTCGTCGGGAACGCGGTAGTTGAACTTGTTGCCGACCCAGGTGCAGCCCATCAGATATTTGCGCTCCAGCTTGGGGACCAGGAATCCGTGGCCATTGAGCGGATGATCGAAGCCCTGCTTGCGATAGCCGAGTGCGAGCGTGATGGATGAAGTGTACGGAATGGAGGCAAGCAGACCCGAAAGTTCGGCGTTGAGGATGCGCAATAGAGGAGCGCCATCGCAGGCAGTAGTCGCCATCACGACCTGTTCGGCTTCCAGCCAATCGCCGCCTGCGCGCACGCGGAAGCCGCCGCCGTTGCGCTCGATGGTTTCCACGGCGCCGTTGAGAACGTCGGCGCTGGGCGTGAGCTTCGAGATGAGCTGGCCTAAGCCGCTCTTCAACGTCCACAGGAACGACTTGGGTCCGGAGCTCTTGGGAGGTTTCGGCGCGGCCAGCACGCCACGCGTCAAGCTGCCGTACTTGGCTTCGATTTCGGCGAAGCGAGCCAGCACGCTGTTGACGCTCATCTGCTTGGGATCGCCGCCGTAGACGCCCGCGAGCAACGGCTCGGCCAGATAGTCGATGCATTCGCGGCCATAGTGGTCCATCAAAAAATCGTACACCGAGCGATCCGGCTGCGGGCCTTTGGGCCGGCGGAACAGATCGAAGCCCATGCGAATCTTGGCGGGCCAACTGAACAGGCTGGTGGCGACCAGCGGCATGATTTTCGTGGGCACCATCATCATCAAGCCGTCTGGCAGAGGGACCAGTTTGCCGTGCTTGATGATGTAGGTGATGCGCGAATGGTCATTAGAGCCGATGATCTGATCGGCCAGGCCCACCTCGCGAATCAAGTCCATGGCCCAGGGTTTGGCGGCCATGAAGCCGTCCGGACCAGCTTCCAGGACGCAGCCTTGCTGCACTGAGGTTTGGATTACGCCACCGGTGCGGCCGGTCTTATCGATGAGCGTCGGGCGGATTCCGGCCTTGTTGAGATAGTAGGCCGCCGAGAGTCCGGAAATTCCACCACCGACGATCAAAGCCCTGTGGGTCATGAAAAATCCCTAAAGCATCTTTAGGTCCAGTTACTGTGCCAGCTTGAATTCGCGCACGAAATCGACCGCGGCGCGCACGTGGTCCACCGGTGTTTCAGGCAGGATTCCGTGGCCTAGATTAAAGATGTGTCCCGGCCGCGTGCCGGTGCGTTTGAGCAACTCGTGGATGCGTGTGCGAAGCTCCGACACCGGTGCAAAGAGCACGGCCGGATCCAGATTGCCCTGGACGGCGGAGCGATAACTGATGTCCATCCAGGCCTGGTCGATGTTGATGCGCCAGTCGACACCCATAACGTCGCCGCCGGCGGCGTGCAACTCGCGGAAAAATCCGGCCGCGCCGGTGCCGAAGTGGATCACTGGGACGCTGGCGGTGCGGATGCGTTCAATCAGCGCGCGGGAATACGGCGCGACGTAACGGACGTAGTCATCGGGACCAAGCGCGCCGACCCAGCTATCGAACACTTGAATGGCGCGCGCGCCCGCAGTCACCTGGCCGAGCGCGAATGGGCCGAGCACGTCCACCAGCTTGCCCATCAGGCGGCGCCACAAGGTCTCGTCCTGATACATCATCTGCTTGGTGCGGATGAAATTACGCGACGGGCCGCCTTCGATCATGTAACTGGCGATGGTAAAGGGCGCGCCCACGAAGCCGATTACCGGGACGCGGCCGGCCAGTTGTTGGACGACGATGCGAATAGCTTCGCCGACGTAGCCGAGGTCGTCGGTGTTAGAGATGGAAAGCGAATCGACGTCGTCCGAGGTTCGGACCGGATTGTCGATGGCCGGGCCCTCGCCGCTGACGAACTTGAGCTTGAGACCCATGGGCTCGACCGGCAGCAGCAGGTCGGCGAAGATGATGGCCGCATCGACATCCAGGACTTCGACGGGCTGCAGCGTGACTTGCGCGGCCAGGTCGGGGCGCTTGCAGATATCCAAGATGCCCGTTTTGGCGCGGATGTCGCGGTACTGTTTCATGTAACGGCCGGCCTGCCGCATAAACCAGACCGGCCGAACATCGGTCGGCCGGCGGCGGCAAGCATCCAAGAATCGACTATTTGTTGAACCCACTCGCATGTTCACCTTGAGCCCCGCTTCGCAAGAAACGCGAAGTTGAAGTGTCAGGCCGCCCGTGGAGTCTTACTAAGCAGGCCTAAATATAGTAGCGCTTGGGATGGGGCGAACTGTCAAGTTTTGGCGGAAAATTCACGGCGGGGGCGCCCGAAGGCCGTGTGATCACGACTACAATACATCATTGTTTCAACATCTTACGAGTTGCGTACGGTCTGTAGCAAGAATTGTCAAGAGGCCCTGCGATTCGGTGCACTACACTGGGACAATGCTTCGGCGGCTCCGGCGAATTCAGCCTGCCATCGGATATGCCCGGTCGAATCCGGACGCCGATCTTTCGCTGAACGCTCTTGCAGTGGAAGCGCGGCTTTCAGCCTTTCATTTGCACCGCGTGTTCTCGGCCGTAGCCGGCGAGACGCCCAAGCACTTTGTCCAGCGGCTTCGTCTGGACCGCGCCGCTGCACTTCTGCTCACCGGCGCCGATTCGATTCTCGACGTCGCGCTGGCCTGCGGCTTTCAGAGTCACGAAGTCTTTAGCCGGGCGTTTCGGCGCCGATTCGGAATGAAGCCGAGCGAATATCGCGATCGAGGGTTTGTGAATGGCGCCGGCCCGCAAGCCGCGCGCGCTCACGCCGAGGTTGTCAATCAGGTTGGGCCTTGCATCGGGCTTTATTACACGGGTGAACAGTCAAAATCGGAGATCAACGACATGACCTATTCCATTGCGAAAACCAAGCTGTCGCCGCAGCCGATGCTGGTGGTGCGGCGAACCGTAAAGCGATCCGAAATTGCGGCCACCATCGCTGAAGTCCTCGGCAAGGTTTTTTTGGCGGCTCAGAAGGCCGGTGTTGCACTGGCCGGCCCGCCATTGATGCGATGCCTGAATGCCGGGCCGGGTCTGATGACAATCGAGCCGGGAGTGCGAGTGTCCGGCGCGGCGACGCACGTGGATCTCGTCGGAGAAGTGATATGGGAAACGCTGCCGGGCGGAGAAGCCGCGACGACCATCCACATGGGCAAGTACGAGGATCTTCCGGAAGCTTACGCAGCCATCGAACAATGGATGAAAGCCGAAGGCCTGAAGATCGGTGGCGCGCCGTGGGAGGTCTACGTCACTGATCCCGGCGACTATCCGGACCCGAAGGACTGGAAGACCGAGATTTTCTGGCCTCTGGCGTGAAACTATTCACGCGGCCGGCCCTTTTTGACGCGCTTCAGTATGTGCTCCATGCGCGGGCCCAGTTCGCTGGCGACGTCGGCTTCGAAGTGCAGCTCGGGGATGCGGAACAGGTCCAAGCGGGCCGATAGCTGGCGGCGGAGGAAGCTGCGGGCATGTTCCAGCGCGGCTAGCGTCTCCTTTTTGTCGACTTGCGGGTCAATCCCCACGCGTACGAAAGCGTGGCGCTTGTCGGGCGAAATCTGAACGTCGGTCACGGTGGCGAATCCGATGCGCGGGTCGGACATTTCGTAGCCGATGATCTCGGCCAGCTCCTCGTGGATGGCTTGGGAGATGCGTTCGGTGCGATGGTCGGTCATTCAATCCACACCTTATTCAATCCACTCCACCGTAGTACCCACCAACACGCCGCCCAGGATCGCGGCTGCTTCGCGTTCGACTAATTGCAGAGTCTGCTCGGCGTGCGTATGGTCGCCCGATACGGTGACGGCGGAAACCAGCGCGCGCTGCCAAAGATCTTGATAACCGATCTCGGCCACCGCCACGTTGAACTTGCTGCGCAGGCGGTCCTTGAGACTCTTTACCGTGTGGCGTTTGTCTTTTAGGGAATGCGCGCCATCCAGGTGCAGCTCAAGCGTCAGTACGCCAACCGTCGGCATGACATTCTCACGCCATGACCTCAGCGGCCACACGCTGGGTGGTGAAGGCTTCGATGATGTCGTGCGGCTTGACGTCCGCGTAATTGCGGATCGTCAACCCGCATTCGAATCCGCTCTTGACCTCGCTGGCGTCGTTCTTGAAGCGGCGCAGCGATTCGACTTTGCCGGTGAAGACCACCACGTTGTCGCGCAACAGGCGCATTTCGCTGTCGCGCTTGATGAAGCCGTCCAGCACCATGCAGCCGGCCACGTTGCCGACCTTGCTGATGCGAAACACCTCGCGGACCTCGGCGCGGCCCTGGTAAACCTCTTTGAAGACCGGCTCGAGCATTCCGGTCATGGCGCGCTTCAGCTCGTCGGTCAGCTCATAGATGATGGTGTGCAGGCGGATGTCCACCTTTTCCTGCTCGGCCAGCGCAGTGGCGTTGCGCTCGGGGCGGACATTGAAGCCGACGATGATGGCGTTGGAAGCGGATGCGAGCAGCACGTCGGTTTCATTGATGGCGCCGACGCCGGAGTGCAGCACGCGAATGCGAACCTTGTCGTTGGAGAGCTTCTGCATCATGTCGCTGATGACTTCCGCGGTGCCGCTCACGTCCGTCTTGAGAATGATATTGAGTTCCTTGACCTCGCCTTCCTTCAACTGCTCGTGCAGTTGTTCCAGCGTGATGCGGCCGGTCTTCTGCATGGCGACGTCGCGCGCCTTGGACTCGCGATACAGCACGATCTGCTTGGCCTTGGCGGTGTCGGTCACCACTTGAAACGTGTCGCCGACTTCGGGAAGCGCATCCAGGCCCAGAACCTCGGCGGGCATGGAAGGCTCGGCTTCGCGCATGGGTTGCCCGCGATCGTCAAACATGGCGCGCACCTTACCGAACACGGAGCCGCAGATGAAGTAGTCGCCGACGCGTAGCGTTCCGTTACGCACGATCACGGTGGCCACGGGCCCGCGCCCGCGATCCAGCTCCGCTTCGAGCACGGTGCCGAGGGCCGGACGTTCGGGATTGGCCTTGAGGTCCTGCATGTCGGCCACCAGCAGAATCATTTCGAGCAGCAGGTCCAGATTGGTCTTGGCCTTGGCGGAGACGGGCACCATGACGGTGTCGCCGCCCCAATCCTCGGCCAACAGGCCGCGATCGGACAGTTGCTGCTTTACGCGCTCGGGCTGCGCGTCGCCTTTGTCGATTTTGTTGATGGCGACGATGATGGGTACGCCGGCGGCTTTGGCGTGATCGATGGCTTCCAGCGTTTGCGGCATGACGCCATCGTCGGCCGCGACCACCAGCACCACGATGTCGGTAACCTTCGCTCCGCGGGCACGCATGCGCGTGAACGCTTCATGGCCGGGCGTGTCGATGAACACGATCTTGCGGCCATTCCTTTCGATGTGATAAGCGCCGATGTGCTGTGTAATCCCGCCGGCTTCCCGGTCCGCCACGTTGGTGGAACGAATCGCGTCCAGCAGCGAGGTCTTGCCGTGATCGACGTGGCCCATGATGGTGACCACGGGCGCGCGCCGCACGCGGTCCGACGATTCCTCGGCCAACTCGATCTCTTGCGTGCTTTCTTCCTCGAAGCTGACCTTGTTGGTGGAGGCGCCGAATTCGCGCGCGATGTCCTCGGCCATCTTCACGTCCAGATTCTGGTTGATGGTAGCGAAGATTTTCCGTTCGACCAGCTTCTTGATGACCAGGTTGGCTTTGATGCCAAGCTTTTCGGATAATTCCTTGACAGTGATGCCCTCGGAAATCGTAATTTCGCGATCGATGGGCGGGGGCGCTGCCGGCTCCTGGCGCCGGGACACGGGCATCCGCAGGCGACCCTCTTCTTGTTCGACCTCGCGATGCCGGTCGCGCCCCCCCGGTTTGGCGGCATGACGGCGCTGCTGTTCGACGGGCAGCGGTGTAGCGGGTTCGGCCCGCAATGGAGACGACGTCGGGTGCTGCGTTCTGGGGCGTCGCAAGCCAGGAACAGGGCCGCCTGGGCCTACGCCGGGGCCACGCATGACGGGCTGTCCAGGACGAATGGGGCCGCGATAAATCGGCTGGCCGGGAACTGGCGTGGAACTGCGAGTCGGCATCCCGGGGCGCGGCGGTGGCGGTTGTGCTTGGCCGGGAGCGGGACGCGCTTGCGTCTGCTGCAGACGCGCCACCATGTCCGGACGCGGAGGCACCACGGGACGCATTACGGGTTGTCCAGCCAAGGCTGGACGGGTTTGAGTTCTCAGAGGCAAAGAGGGCGCTGGAGCGCCGGGCGTGGCAGGCGCGGCGGGAGTTGCAGCCAGCGGTGGCGCCGGTGGCAAAGGAGCCGCGGGCAAAGGCTGACGCGGGCCCGAAAGAATCTGGCCGGGGCGCGGAGCCGGGGCCGGCGGCGGGGCCGGCCGGGCCGGAATGGGAGTGGTTCGCAAAGGGGGATGCAGAGGCGCGCTTCCTCCGGCCGCCAGCGGAGGCCGTATTGGCGCGGGCTTCGCACGCGCGGGTTCTTCGGCGACGGCGTGATTCGCTCCGTCGGCGAGATCGGGCGTGGCCGCTTCCGCAACCGGAGCGGGTGCGCTTTTAGCCGGTTGTTCGGCAACCGAAGGCGCGGGCGTGGCCTGTTCTTCCTCGGGTGGGGCTTCTTCCACTGCCACCGCGGTATTGGTATACGCGGCCGGCGCTTCACCACCCGCGAGGCGCCTGCGAACCTGGTCGGCTACGGATTCGTCGATCGAACTGGAATGCGTTTTCTTCTCCGTGACGCCGAACTCCGGCAGCATGTCTATCAGGGTATGGGAGGGGATCTCGAGTTGCCTGGCCAGCTCGTTGATGCGGATTTTGCTCATAGCTACTGCAACACCCCTGAAACTGGGCGTTTAACCGACCTCCTCCGAGTTCTTTATAGTATCAGATTCAACTTTCTGGTCTGCTGATTCCGCGGCTTCGCCGGCCGCCTCCGCTAGAATCTCGACGGGCTCACTAGCAGGTTCCTCCAGCGCCGGCTCGGCCGGGGGCGTTTCCGCAGCCATTTCCGCGGTAACAACTTCGGCGGGAGCCTCGGCCGGCTGCTCGAACTGGGCATAGTAAGCGTTTACAGAGATCAGAATCTTCTGCACGGTTTCGGGCCCGATTTCGGGAATGACCTCGAGCTCCTCGGGTGTCATATTGCCGAGCTTCTCCACCGTGCCGACGCCGGCCTGAATGAGTTTCTCGACAACTTCTTCGCCGAGACCGTGGTCGATCAGGACGGAAACCGGCGCGCCCGCCGGCACCAGCGCGGCCATGGCGGTTTCCACTTCCTGCCGCTTCTCTTCCTCGCTCTTGATGTCGATCTTCCAGCCCAGCAGCTTGGCCGCCAGGCGAACGTTTTGGCCCTTCTTGCCGATGGCCAGCGAGAGCTGGGTGTCATCGACGATCACTTCCATGTGCTTTTCCACGGCATCGAGGATGGAGACGCGCGTAATTTTGGCGGGGCTCAAGGCATGCGTCGCAAACGTCACCGCGTCGTCGGAAAACTCGATAATGTCGATCTTTTCGCCGCGCAGCTCGCGAATGATGGATTGCACGCGCATGCCCTTCATGCCGACGCAGGCGCCCACGCTGTCCACGTCGCGATCGCGGCTGATCACGGCGATCTTGGTGCGCTCTCCGGCCTCGCGCGCGCAGCCCCGGATGAGCACCGTGTTGTCGTAGATTTCGGGGACTTCCTGTTCGAACAGCCGCATGACCAGCTCGGGCGCGGCGCGCGAAACGATGACGCCCGCGTTCTTGCCGGCCTTCTCGACGCTGCGGATCACGCAACGGCAGCGATCGCCGGGGGTGAAATTTTCCAGTTTGCTCTGCTCTTTCTTGGGAAGGCGAGCTTCGGTTTTGCCGATGTCCACCATCAGGTCCTGTCCTTCGACGCGCTTGATGGTGCAGTTGACCAGCTCGCCTACGCGATTGGAATACTCCGAATACACGGTTTCGCGCTCGGCTTCGCGCACCTTTTGCAAGATGACCTGCTTGGCGGTTTGCGCCGAGATGCGGCCCAGCGCATCGGTGGGCTTGGGGATGCGCAGCTCGGAATCGATTTGGGCGGCCGGGTCGATTTTGCGGGCGTCCTGGACTGAGATCTCCTTCACCGGATCCTGAACCGATTCCACAATCTTCTTGATGCCAAAGATTTCGAGCGCCCCGCGGTCGTCAAACTCGGCCACCAGATCTTCGGTGGTGCGGAAATGCTTGCGGGCCGCGACCAGCATGGCGTCCTTGACGGCGTCAATGACGATCTGCGGGTCGATGCCCTTCTCCTTGCTCAAAATCTCGATGGACTGATAGATAGTTCCCACTTTGTCCTCTTCTCAACTTGTCCAGGGGTGGATTACCACTCAAACTTCAGGTTGGCTTTTTGGATCTGAGCGACGGGGAAATGGATGAGCTTTCCTTCGCTCGCTTCCAGCGCGACGATCCCTTGCGAAAAGCCGGCCAGTTTCCCCTCCCAGTGGCGCTGGTTTTCCACGGGTTCTCGTAGTGTGACCTTGGCTTTCTTTCCAACAAATCTCTCGAAATCCTTCGGCGTGGCCAGCTTGCGTTCCAGGCCCGGGGAGCTGACCTCGAGTGTATAGCTGTCGCCTGGTATGACGTCTTCCACGTCCAAAATTGTTCCTACCTGTTGCGAAATGAATTCGCAATCGGCGTGCGTGACGCCTTGAGGCCGATCGATGTAGATGCGCAGCAAGCGGCTTCGTCCCGCGCCCAGAAACTCAACATCAACGATTTCAATACCTTCGGAGTCGCCGACGCGGTGCGCGATGGCGCTGATCCGGCTGACGACTTCTTCCTTGGCGGCTACCATTTTCGTCTCGTGCAATAAAAAAGTGGGCTTTCGCCCACTGGCTTAGTTCGACAGTTCCATTATACATGATGCGGGATGCGAGGGATTTTTAGAACAGAGCGAAAGCTCGCGGCCTACATCGGCGCCGGTACCTGGATCGACATGGTGCGCGTGTCGGTGGGGCTCGATCCCATGCCGAAGACGACGGGAATGTCGTCGCCTATGATGCCGTCCGGGACTTGGAAATCGATTTGGTATTCGCCGGTGAAGCCCGGTGTTATGCCCGAGAACAGGACTTTAGCGGGGAGGCCGCCCACCGTGATGGTGGGTGTCACGACGGTCTCATACAACACGCTGCCATCGGCCGGAGTTGTATTGCCCGTGGTCAGCGGTTTACCGTTGGGGTCGCCGTTAGGAGTCGCGAGGCCGAGTCCGGTAGCGTAGAGTACCAGAACGTCGCCCGCCTTGGCCGGTTGCCCGCACAGCGACAGCGGGTTGATGTTATTGGCCGCGCAGCTACCCGGGATCATGAGCGCGGTGGCCATGGAGGCCGGCATGTCCAGCCAAGCGGTGTTGTTGAACTGGGCGGTGATGTTGAACCGCGTCTTGGTGGACGGGTCTGGTATGTAATACATGCCCGGCGTGGCGGCAGCCATGGTCAGAGCATAGTTGGGTGAAGTTTGAGTGGCCGTCTTGACCGCGACTTGAACCGTTCCTGTGTACGGCAATTCATAGGGCACCAGGAGATCGATTTGCGAGGCGCCTAGGGAAAAAGGAGGCTTACTTGGGCTCGGCGCAGTGTTGACCAGGTGGAAAAGTGGCGCGGGGGTCCCATTGAATGTCACCGAGACGTCTTGGAAAGTGGTGGCGGGAAAGCCCACGGTCTGGCTAGTGGTGCCGAAGCCGTTACCGAAAAGACTGACAATCGTGCCGGGGGTGGTTGTTCCGGGCGCGCTGAAGGAAGCGTTGTTTGCGATGTAAGTGATGCCGAATATTGGAATCGTAATCGGATTCTTGGGATCTTGGGAGCTAGTTGAATTGCCGCCGCTGGTGAGGACGATCGGCGCATTACCCTGCACCCCATCCGGCACCACGAAGTTAATTTGGAAGGAGCCCGCGTATTGAGTCGACACGACAGCCTTGATCGTAGCGGGTTGCCCGCCAACGGTCATAGTGGGTGTCGCCACTGGAACGTTGCCAGCCTTGGGCGTTGCGCTGGTGGCGGTGGGAGGATTCGTTGCGCCCAAGCCGGTAACCAGCGCGACGACAGTATCTCCTGGTTTCGCGGGTGCCGCTGAAGTCAGTAGGGCGAGGGCTGCGCTTTGAAAGACACCGGAGCCGCTGCCGCTTCCATCCACCGTGTGAAACGCAGGCGCAGTCGCCGCCAATGTCATTGGAAATGCCGCTGACGGCGTGCCATTTACACTGATTATCAGAGTGGTTGGGCCGGGCGACACTTCGAATGGAATTTGCGCGAGCAACTCAGTTGTGGCGGCGCCGCCGGGGAGAATATAGCCGGGCTTCCCGCCTACCGTAATCGTCACGGCGGAAACCGTGGTCCCGAAATTGGTGCCATAGACCACCACCAAGACGCCCGGACAAAGGTTGGT
Source organism: Terriglobia bacterium (assembly GCA_963768095.1). Lineage (GTDB taxonomy): Bacteria > Acidobacteriota > Terriglobia > Bryobacterales > Bryobacteraceae > Palsa-89. The sequence goes on from CAVYGT010000007.1 coordinate 293,416, forward strand.
GCTGTAGTCGAATAGGTTTTGCACCGCCGTAACGGTGGGGGCAGTTTGGTCTACCATAACTTGCGCTGTTCCCGTGTACACCTCGCCGATTTCGGGGAACTCCTCGGCGGCTGTTCCGGTGAGCGTGACCGACGTGATCGGAGCCGTCGACGTAAAGCCAATAAACCCCTCGCCGGTGTATTTGGGAGTGACGGTCGTCCCGGTCGCGCCGTTTACGGTAAGAGTCACGCTATCGGTCCCAGCGCCGCTGGTGTCGCCTGTCTGTACCTCCCAAAGCTGAAGACCAAAAGCCGTCACACCTCCGGTGGGCATTGTGATGATCAGTTTGCCGTTGGTGAAGGTATAAAAGGAGCTGGTGGCGGCAGGTCCCTGCAGACTGGAATTGGGACTGATGCGGTTATAGTCGTTGAAGTAGGTGTTGGGCCCGTTGACACTTAACCAATAGCCTGGGATGCCTCCGGACTTTGTCATCGGACCCACGAAATTGAAGTTGTCGATAGTGAGCCCGGCAGAGCTGTCATACGATGTCTGTTGGACGTTGTTGAACCCGAACGACGAAGGATTCGTGATGGCCGCCTGGAACGCCGAAAGATTTGTATAAAAGGTCACCGGCGAAGCTGAGTATAGCGGCCGGATCGTCACTATCAGGCAGCCGGCCAAAAGCCACAGCGGCAAGCGCGAGGACTTGATTACCCTGCTTCCGACTCTCATGGCAGCTCCTGTTTCGTGGATTAAAGTTAAGGCGACGGCTTCGAATGTTCGCGATCTACATCGGCGCCGGCGCCTGGATCGACATGGTGCGCGTGTCGGTGGGGCTCGAGCCCATGCTGAGCACTACCGGCACGTCATCTCCGGTCACACCAGTGGGGACTTCGAAGTCGATTTGGTATTCACCGGTGAAGCCCGGTGGAATGCCGGAGAACAGAATTTTCGCGGGCAAACCGCCGACCGTGATGGTCGGTGTGGTAACGGTCTCGTACAACGGATTCCCGCTGGCGGGCGCAACCTGTCCGGTGGTCAGCGGCGTGCCATTCGGGTCTCCGTTCGGAGTTGCCAGGCCGAGCCCGGTGCCATACAGGACCAGAATGTCGCCGGGTTTGGCCGGTTGACCGCATACCGATAAGGCGCTGAAGCTAGCCTGGCAGAGCCCTGGGAACGTTGAGTTGGGAAGATTTTGGAAAGCGGTAGCCATAGAGGCTGGCATGTTGAGCCAGGCGGTGTTGTTGAACTGGGCGGTAATGTTGAACCGCGTTTTGGTGGACGGGTCTTGTATCCAATACATGCCCGGCGTGGCGGCGGCCATGGTCAGGGAATAGTCGGGGGAAGTCTGGGATCCATTCTTGAGGGCAACTTTAACTGTTCCTGTGTATGGCAATTCGTAGGGCACCAGGAGATCGATTTGTGAGGCGCCTATCGAATAGGGGGGCTTGGAGCTCGCCGCTGTGTTGACCAGGTGGAAGAGCGGCGCGGGGGTCCCATTGAATGTGACCGAGACGCTCTGAAAAGTGGTGGCTGGAAAACCAGTGGTCTGAGTAGTCGTGCCGAAGCCGTTTCCAAACAAGCTGACGATCGTACCGGGGGTGGTTGTCCCCGGCGCGCTGAAGGAAGCGTTGTTCTCGATGTAGGTAATGCCGAATATTGGAATCGTGATCGGATTTTTGGGATCTTGGGAGCTACTTGACTTGCCGCCGCTGGTGAGTATGATCGGCGCGTTACCTTGCACCCCGTTCGGCACAACGAAGTTGATTTGGTAAGTGCCCGTGTATTGAGTGGTAACTACGCCCTTGATCGTCGCCGGTTGCCCGCCCACGGTTATGGTGGGTGTTTGAACTGGCACGGATCCAACGGCGGGCGTCGCGCCAGTGGCGGTCGGCGGATTCGTTGCGCCCAAGCCAATGACAAACGCGGCGACAATATCACCCGGCTTTGCGGGCGACGGAGAAGTCAGCGGGGTGAGGGTGGCACTGTCGAAAATACCGGAACCACTGCCGCTTGAATCAACCGCGGGAAATGCGGGTGCGGTCGCAGCCAACGTGATTGGAAACGCCGCGGATGGGGTGCCGCTTACACTGACTATTACAGTGGTTGGACCAGCCGAGACTTCGAACGGAATCTGCGCGTTGAGCTGGTTTGCGGTGACGCTGCCGGGAATAATGTAGCCGGGCTTCCCACCGACGGTAATCGTCGCGGCCGAAGCCGAGGTCCCGAAATTGCTGCCATACACCGCCACCAACACGCCCGGGCAAAGGTTCGTCGAGCTGTAGTCGAATATGTTGAGCACCGACGCAATGGTGGGGGTGTTTTGGGCCCAGGCGCCCATAGCCGCAAGAGAAAAGACCGCGAGCAGGCGGCACAGGACGTGATTCCTGGGCCTCCAGTGGGTCATGGCCGAGTCTGTCTTTAGCATCGCTTCGATCCTCCTCAACTGCTCTAGCGGCTTTTCCAGGGGAATTGCCTCAGGGAAAACAAAGGCCCGAAAAAGGCCATTTGTCTTGCGGTTTAGGATAGAGGAGGGGGAGCCGATTTCCAAGTAGGTTGCCGTGTTGTTACGGTAGGTAACCCCACCTACGCGGCGGCCAACCTACACATTCTCCGATTGATGCATCGCAGCCAGTGGACGCGTGAATGGGATACCATTACCTAGAACGAGTGAGCAACGTTCGTGCCCGACCCATTGGCTTCCGCCCCCCCGAACCTCCCGCGCGAGGCTGTGATTCGCGAACTTGACACAATTCTCGCCAGCGAGACCTTTGTCAACTCCAGCCGGCTTAACCGATTTCTGCGGTATGTGGTGGAGCAGACACTCGATGGGGATGGCGAAAGACTGAAGGAATATCAGATCGGCGTAGATGTATTCGAGCGGGACGGCGATTACGACCAACGCACGGATCCGGTGGTGCGTGTGGAAGCCCGGCAACTGCGGTTCAAGCTCTCTGAATACTACGCTGGGCCGGGCTCCAACGATGAGGTGGTAATCAGCCTGCCGAAGGGCGGCTATGCGGCTCGGTTTGAGCGAAGGGCGGTGCAGGCCGCACCCGAGCCGCTACCTGTTCAACCCGTCGAGAAGGAAGCCGGTGAGCCCGCGCGTCGACGGTGGGGCGTCGTGGCAGCCTTGCTCGTGGCCGGAGCGTTGGGCGCCGTGCTTTGGCTCTACCTCCGCGGCGGGCATGTAGGGACGCACGTGATCAATTCGGACGCGCAACAGTTGTATTTGAAAGGCCGATTCTTCTGGGACAAAAGGACGCCCGAGAGTCTGAATCTGGCGGTCGACTATTTTACGCAGGCCATAGCCCGGGATCCGAACTACGCGGCGGCCTACGTGGGTTTGGCGGATACGTACAACTTGCTCAGCGAGTATACGGTGATGCCGTATCGGGAAGCGTTTTCGCGCGCTTTGGCCGCCGCAAAAAAAGCCGTGCAATTGGACGATTCGATGGCGGAAGCGCACTGCTCGCTGGCGTACGCATCGTTTTGGGGGGCGTGGGACGCCGTTACAGCGGAGCGTGAGTTCAAACGAGCGTTGCGATTGAAGCCAGACTCGGCGGTCGCGCATCACTGGTTCGCCACATTCTTGTCCACGCAGGGCCGCTCAGCCGAGGCGCTGGCTGAGATCAATCGCGCACAGCAGTTGGACCCTACCTCCATATCAATCCTCGCAGACAAGGCGGAAATTATAGGCGCTTCCGGACGCCATGCCGAAGCGATCGCGCTGGCATCCCAGATCGCGGGATCGGATCCGTCCTTCCTCTCGGCGCACAAGTATCTGGCAAACCTTTATCTCTGGGAGGGAGACTACACGGACTATCTGCGCGAGGCGCGCACCGGGGCGTTGCTGGAGCACGATTCGCAAGTCCTGGAAGAGGTCGCGGCAGGTGAGCAAGCCTTTCAGGCGGGCGGAGCGCATCAGATGCTGGAAGCGATGCTGGCGATACAGCAGAAATTTGCCGCACACGGGCAGGCCGGCAATTATGGACTTGCAAGTACCTGCGCTTTGCTGGGGGAGAAAGCGAAAGCGTTCGATTATTTGCAGGCTGCTTTGGTGAAGCGTGAGACATCTATTCTAGGACTGAGAATCGATCCGGCTTTTGTGCCGCTGCGGAGCGAAGCGTGGTACCAACAGATCCTGGCGCAAGTACATCCCTAAAAAAATCCGGGGACAGCGTAGAGCGATGAAGCCGAGCTTCACCCGGAAGCATGAAAATGGGAGAGTTGGCGGCAGCGCTGAGGCCGTAGTGAGACTGTGAAGCTGTAGAAGCCTGCGGGACAGCGTGGCCCGAACGCGAATCGAACCCAGAAGTGTTGCGGCGCGCCAGCGCCAGCACGCAAGAGAGAGTGCCCTTGGCCGCGCGTTCCCTGTCCGCCAGCAGAGGAGCGGACCATGGAAGTTTTGTACCCCCGTACTCTCCCCGGATTTTAGAAGGCGGGGAGGGCTTTTAGGAATTTCGCGAAATCGAATTGCGCGCCGATCAGGAAGCGCAGATCGTCGCGAGGTTGAGTGAATGCCAGGTTTCCACCGGTCCCGATATTGGCGTTGAAGCCTAGCACCAGGGGCGAATGAGGCACTTTGAAAACGCCCTCCAGTGAATATCTCCAGGGGTGCCCAAAATCGCCGAAGCGTCCGCGAGTGATGTCCACGTAGCTCACGAGTTCCGGCGCTTCGGACGCGGAGCGGGAATGCTGGAAGACTCCCAATCTTGCGCCGAACGAATAGGATTTGAAAAAACGATCGGTCATGGACGTGGCCGCTGTTGCGTCGCTGGTAAGAGTGGTGAAGCCGGCCTGGGCCAGAGGGGCCACGAAGAGCGAGTACCTGCTCCCGCCCGTAGACCAGGGCTGGCCAGCGATCAGAGGCAAGTATGCCCCGGCTTGAAAGGTTGCGGCTTTTTGGGACTGGATGAAACTATCCAGTGTGTTGCCGGCCTGGGCTTGCTCGGTAGGGACGGATGTTAAGCCAATATCCAGGTAGCTGTTGACGTTGATGCGTCGAAATCCATTCGAGTCCAGCGGCAGCCAGGCTCGATCGGCATTCAAATCCAGAAACAGGTCCGCTTGTGTTCCAGGAGAGTTCAATTGGAATCCCTGGTCGTTCGACAAGATTACGCCAGCCGTGAAATAGTAGTGCACGCGGCCGAGATCCAGCGGATTCGCGATGGCGATGGCGATGGCACCCGATCCGGGAGCTTCCAAGACCGGTGCGGAAGGATCGTTGATGTCCACGATTTTCTGGCACAGGCTAACCGATTGGCCTGCGGCTAAAGGCTGCTCGAAGGTAATGGCCGCCTGGCCGGCCGCGTCGGTTGCGGCATAAGGTTTGAATCCGCCCGAATCGCGGATGCCCGCCGGCACGCCGTCCGGGCAAGAGTAGATGCGAGTCTCGTATCCGGATTTGGGAAGTGTGGGCGTCGCGTCAACAAAGACGTTGGTCGCGCCGGGCGCCAGCTCTCCTCGAATGCGAACAGCAGTTGGCTGGGACGATGCACGCGCAGCGTTTCCCACCACCAACGGGGCGGACGGCATGATTTCGACTGCGCCCCGAAGAAAATACGCCTGCACGATCTGGCCGGCCTGAAGGCTGGCTGGGAAACCGGCCACGATGCTGGAATCGGAGGCGTTCACGAAAACATCGCGCTGCTGGACGACATGCCCGGCGCTGTCGAACACTTTGATCCGAACCGGCCAAGCGGATTTGGACGACGACGTACCGAAGATCACGTCCGCGCCCGCGTGGGGCGCCTCCAGTTCCGGCGGCGTTTTGGGATATTCCTGTGCGAGGCCGGTCGCTAGCGAGAACAGGAACAGCAGGAAGATGCGCATCCGTTAACGAACAGTAGCAACGCCGCCAACGGTTCAGCGCCCGCGCCGCGCTAAGCGACAGAGTTCAGGCCAGATCGCGAAAGCTAATCAGTGTGACCGCCGATTCCTGGAGCGCCTGGCGAGCTTCGGCGCTGGTGAGCGCGTCCAGCTCAACGCGGCGGCTGTCCTTCAGGCGCGTATGCGCGGCGCGCAGCTCTGCCCCGCAAAATCCCGGATGACACATGAACTCGGTCAAACCCTGAGGGAGGTTGCGGATCACACCCGCCAGACCGCGTGCGTCGTATCGGCCGGTGATCTCGTATCCCGCAAAGTAGTCGGTGGTCCGGCAACCGCGGCGGATCAGCCTGCGCTGGAGCATGGATCTAACGAACGGGACACGCAGCGGAATGGGCCGGCGCACCCACGGAATCCGGAACTCCTGAGAGATCCGCGCGACAGCATCCAGGACCGGCGGCAGCAGATGAGTGTGCTTGTGGGTGTCCAGGTGCGTGGGCCGGATTCCTGCGTCCAGGATTTTCTGGACCTGCTGCGCGAGTTGGTCATGGATGCGGATGCGGCCGAGCGCGACCGCGGCCGCCAATCGCGCCGGCGTCGACGGATAGCCCTCCGCGCCGACCAGCACCAGATGAACACCCACGTCGAGTCCTGGATCTTCGCGCGCCAGCGCAACCGCGTGCTCGAACGCCGGTCCGGTGGCCATCAACGTGGTTGCAGTCAGAATTCCCTGGCGGTGGGCGTGCACGATGCCCTCATTGACATCGCGGGTGAAGCCGAAATCATCGGCGTTGATGATGAGCCGCTTCAATTAAAAAATGGAAAGCTTGATGCGCAGGAACTTCTTGGGATTCGCCCGGAAATCCTGCATGAGCAAGTGCATCTCGCGCGTTGCGCCGCTCAAGTTATCGTACAACTGCGGATTGACCAGCAGTTGTCCGATGGTGCCCTGGCCGGAGTTGACCTTATCCATGATCAAGTCCAGTTTGGAGAGCGAGTCGGACAGCTCCTTGTGCAGGTCGTCGCTTTTTAGCAGCGCGCCCGCGGTCCCCTTGCCTGCATTCAAGTCCGCGACGATCTGATGAATGTCCGTCAAGGTTTTCTGCATCTCGTCATAGACCGCGGGGTCTTTCAAAAGTTTCCCGGCGGTGCCCTGGCCCTGTTGGAGATCGTCGATTACAGTGTCAACCTTCGATACGGTCTTGCGAAGGTCATCGTAAAGTTCGTGATCGTAAATCAGCTTGCCTAACGTGCCCTGGTCGCTGTTCAAGACGTCAGCCAGTTGCTTGACCTCATCGACGATTGCGAGGAAATGGTTATAAAGCGTGTCGTCTACCAGCAGTTTGCCGATGCTTCCTTTACCAGATTCCACGAAACCCACGATCCGGTCGACATCCTCCACCGTCTTGTTGACTTGCTTGACCGTATCCTGCAAAGAGTTCAGGACGCCAAATCCCTGCTGCACCAGATCCTGGATCTCGCCCGTGTTAATGCTTGGGATTTCTCCTCCGGGTTTGACGGTGGTGGAACTCATGCCGGACTTGATGTTGATGTATTTGGTGCCCAGCACGTTGGCTGCGCTGATCTCGGATACGGAGTCGACGGGAATGTCTTTCAGTGTTCCCTCGGGGATCTGCATTTCAATGCGAACCAGCCGCTGGGGGTCTTTCGAACCGGACAGCGTAATGCGTTTGACCTTCCCCACCGGGATGCCGTTGAGGTTGACGGGCGCGCCGGGAGCCAAGTCCGCGGCATCGGCCATGTAGGTATAAACGACGGTCTGAGATTCGAACAGGTTGGTATGACCAGTGATCAGGAAGATCAGGATCGCGAGAATCACCATGGCCGCTAGGGCGAGGATTCCGGCCTTGAGACGCGCCCAACGTGCCTTGGTCTGGATCGCCATAGTTTAGGAGCGTTTGGGTACAAATTTACTGATATAGCGGTCGGTGGACGCTTCCAACTCGGTCTCGGATCCCTCAAAAACAACACGCCCTTCCTTCATGACCATGAAGGTAGTGGGACGGGGATTTGAGCCCGGATCGCGCTGATCCCCATTGCGCGAAATCGGCTCCAGCTGGCCACTGTTGCGATTGTAGCGAAAATTGGACATGAGCTGGCCATCCTGGTAGCGCTGGGTGACGATGAGCGTGGTGGTGTTCTGGGAATCGCGTTCCTTGGCGATGAGAGCCATGATGGTATTGGCGGTGATAGGATCCAGGCCCGCGGTCGGGGAATCGTAGAGCACCAGCGGGGGCTGTGTGACCACGGCGCGCGCAATTCCGACGCGCCGGCGCATGCCGCCGGACAATTCGCTGGGGTATTTTTCCAAGGTGTGCTCCAGCTCGACGAACCGCAGGGCGTCTTCGACGCGCTCATCCACTTCGGCGGTTGTAAGGGTGCGGAGCTTGCGATTCACCAGTGGATACGCGACGTTTTCCGCCACGGTGATGGAATCGAACAAACCGCCTTCCTGGAACAGGACGCCGACCTGGCTGCGAATCTCAAACATTTCGCGCTCGCTCATGCCGGTGATGTCCTGGCCGAACAAGAACACCCGGCCGGCGTCGGGTTTGATCAGGCCCAGAGCGGTTTTCAGCAGCGTGGTCTTTCCGCTTCCAGCCGCTCCCAGCACAACGCGCGTATCGCCGGCGGTCATCTCGAAGGACAGATCTTCCAGCGCCACCAACTCGTCGAATCGTACCGTAACGTTCTCCATGCGCAGCAAACTGCCGGCGGGCGGTGAGGCGTCGGGAGCGGGCATCAGCTCAAATTCACGAAGATGCGCGTGAGCATGGCGGTGATGACGAAGACCCAAACCGACGCCACCACCACGGCCTCGGTGGTTGCGCGTCCCACGCCTTGAGTGCCGCCGCTGGTCCGAAGCCCGTAAAAACAGCCCACCAGCGAGATGACGAAGGCGAAGACGAAAGGTTTCAAAAGGCCCTGGACGATATCGTTGTACTGCAAAGCCTGATAGGCGTTGGTCCAGTACTGGGAGCTAGTCAGGTTGAGCGTGAAGTAAGCGATCACGTAGCCACCGAAGATGCCCACGAAATCGGCGATGATGGTGAGCATTGGCAGCATCACGCAGGTGGCGATCATGCGGGGCGTCACCAGTTTCTGGATGGGGTCGGTGCCCAGGGCGCGCATGGCGTCGATTTGCTCGGTCACCTTCATGGAGCCCAGCTCGCTGGCGATTCCGGAGGCGTTACGCCCGGCCACCAGCAGCGCGGTTAGCACGGGGCCAAGTTCGCGCACCAGCGTGATCGCTACGATCTGGCCGACCTGGCCGGTGGCGCCGTACTGCGCCAAGGCGCGCGACATTTGCATGGTGATGACGACGCCGCTGAAGAATCCGGTGAGAATGATGATGGGGAGGCTGCCCACCCCGATGATGTCCATCTGGAGGGCGATGTCGTCGGAGTAATGCGGGCTGCGGAAGACGTTGCGAAGGGCCAGCCCGGCCAGCGAGTAGAAATCCTGGATGGCGGCGACGGGCGGCTTCAGGAAATCGAGCAAACCGGCACCCTCATCTTCCCGATGCTACCATGCCGCGAAAAGTCTATCCGCGGCTACGCATTTACAGCCGGACCACTTTGGCCGATGGGTGATTCTTGAGCGCGTTGCGCGTGTCGACAATCAGGGGGGCGCGCTCGACGATGGCGGCATAATCGAAAGCGGCATGGTCGGTGACCACGACAACGCAGTCGGCGCTGGAGGACATGCTTAGGGCGTCTTCGGCAATTAGCTCGTGGTGGTCCAGGCGAACGCTGGGGACGAACGGATCGCTGTAGGTGACCCGCGCGCCGCGGCGCTCCAACAGCAGGATAATATCGAGCGCGGGCGACTCGCGGACATCGTCGATATTGCGCTTATAGGCGACGCCCAGGATGTGAACATGGGAACCTTTGAGCGGCTTCGAATGATCGTTAAGCGCGTTCTGAATCTTGTCCACGACAAAGTGGGGCATCTGGCCGTTGATGTAGCCCGCTAATTCGATGAAGCGGGCTTCGATGCCGGCCTGCTTGGTTTTCCAGGACAGATAAAACGGATCGATGGGGATGCAGTGCCCGCCCAGGCCGGGGCCGGGATAGAACGGCATGAACCCGAACGGCTTGGTGGCGGCGGCATCAATGACCTCCCAGACGTTGATGCCCATGCGGTCGCACATGAGAGCCATTTCGTTTACCAGTCCGATATTGATCATGCGAAACGTATTTTCGAGCAGCTTCACCATTTCGGCGACGCTGGTGGAACTGACTGGAACCACGTTTTCGAGCGCCTGCGAGTAGAACAGCGCGCCCAGCCGCGTGCAGGCGGGCGTGATTCCTCCCACGACTTTGGGGATGTTGACAGTTTGAAATTTCGGATTGCCGGGGTCGACCCGTTCGGGCGAAAAACAAAGGAAGAATTGCTCGCCTGCTTTGAGGCCGGGCCGCTCCAGCATGGGCAGCACCAGTTCATCGGTGGTTCCGGGGTAAGTGGTGGATTCAAGGATCACGAGCTTTCCCGGCGAGAGATACTTGGCGATCTCCTGGCAGGCCGACACGATGTAGCTCATATCGGGGTCTTTGGTTTTGCGCAAGGGCGTAGGGACCGCGATGTTGATGGTGTCCAGATCGGCGACGACAGAGAAATCGGTGGTGGCGGAGAATTTGCGCGCTTCCACCAGCGGGCGCAGGGAATCCGTGGGAACGTCCTGGACGTAGGATTCGCCGCGCTTGAGTTTCGCGATTTTCGATTCCTGGACGTCGATGCCGGTGACGGCGAATCCGGCTTTGGCGAACTCGATGGCCAGTGGCAGGCCGACGTAGCCCAGGCCGACGACGCCGACGCGGGCGGTCCGGGATTTGATTTTTTCCTCCAGGATAGCCGCTGGCGTTAGGCTAGTAGCGTGCATAGGTCAATATTACTGTAGCTGGCCACTGGCACCTGCGCCGGCGGGCAAAGATTCGGCGAGTATATACTCTGAAAACATGCGATTTTTCCGCCTTATCGGCATTGTTGCGCTCTTGCCATGTTTAGCCTATGAGCAAGACACGGTCTCTTCTTCACGAAATGGCACGCAATCGCCCCCATCACCTACTGTCGTTAGGATTGGACCCGGAGTCACACCTCCGCGCCTGAGGTCCGAAGTCGAGCCGACCTACTCGGCCCAGGCACTAACGGAATTAGTTCAGGGGACAGTGGTACTTGATGCTGTTATAGATGATCAGGGCCTTCCCAGAAAAATCACGGTAGTGAGTCCCTTGGGGTTCGGTCTGGACGAGAGCGCCGAACGGGCGGTTGGAAAGTGGCGCTTCTTCGCAGGAGAAAAGGAGGGACACGCGGTGAGCGTCCAGGTCACAGTTGAGGTAAATTTTCGCCTCAGCGGACGTTCGTTTAATCACAAATTAGAGCGGAAGCGCACTAGTTTCAATGAAGCAGCGGCCTTTGTCGAACGGCCTGACCCGGTGGTCCAGGCCAATGCCATGAAGACGATTGAGCAGTTGGCCAGCGAGAATTATCCGCCCGCCATGTTCACATTGGGTATGTGGCAGATCGACGGGAAAAGGGTTGCAGCCGATCGTGCGAATGGCCTGGTGCTGGTGCAAAAGGCTGCGAATAAAGACTATGGTCCGGCGCTCTATGAGGTTGCAATCCGCCTGATTCGCGGGCAAGACCTCCCGCTCGATACCGACCGCGGGCTCAAGACGATGCAGGAAGCTGCGCTGCTTGGTAGCGGTGATGCGCAATTCTATCTTGGCGCGGTGTACAGGGATGGCAAAGGAGTGCCTCAAGACGTGGAACGCGCGAAGCGCTATTTTCGGTTGTGCGCCGTGAAGGGAGTGGTTCAGTGCCAATACCGGCTGGCAAATTTGCTTTTTGATGATCAGAGCCGGTCCGAGAGCGATCTTCTCCAAGCGTTGGCGTGGTATCGGCTGGCCGGCGATCAGGGTTTGGCCGAGGCGCGCGAGATTGCTGATCGCGAGCAACCGAAACTGACCACCGCGCAGGCCGGGACGGTAAACTCCTGGATGGCGCGGTTCAGTCACAAGTAGCTAATTCGAAATGTTGGCCTGACTGATCTCTCGTTGCAGTGCGGTCCAGCGTTGCTGCAGAGCCGTGAAGGCCTTGTGCCGGCCGGCGACGGCGGCGGCTTCTTGCGTAGTCGGGGCGACATCGGCTTCCTGGAGCAGGCGCAGCAGGTTGCTCAACGCGGCGCGGACGCTGTTCAAAGTGTCCGGTCCGCCTGCGGCTGCGCCACGGCCACCGCGGCCGCCGGTTGGTGCGCCTTCGAGCGCCGTCAGCTTCTGATCCAGGTCTTTGGCTTGGCCCAGCTTGGCGTGTAGCGCGCGGATTTGATCGAGGATCGCGACGCAGGCGAGTTCGTCATCGTAGACCTGCTTCGACACTGTGAATTGTTCGGAGAGTCCGGCGACGGGCGTGTGGACGCGCGGGTCCATCCGGACGGTGAGGTGCTGCGTATAGCTGCGGCCGGCGGCAATGAGCTTGACGTCGTAGAGGCCTGGCAACACCCACGGAGAGGTTGGCTCCGGTGCGGTGTTATGAGCGACGGCAGCGCTGGGATACGCCGGCCGCGCGCCGGGTACGGGTGCGTAGTGAAGATCCCATAGGAAGCGATGCGTGCCGGACGAATTTGCGAGCCGCTGAGCGGGGCGCAACCAGTAGCGCGGAATCGGAAGCATCGGGTCGGGCGGTTCCACCGGATCGTCGCTCGAATAGCGGCGGACCAGTTTGCCGATGGAGTCGGAAATTTCCAATGTCACGGGACCTGCTACATCCGCGCCGAGATAGTAATCGATGATCGCGCCGTCGGGCGGGTTTTGCGCTGCGGGTTCGTCCGGTGGTATGGGCGTGTCGGTGTTGGTGTCCCAACGTACGCGCCTCGCGGTTTGCGGCCGGAACAAAAAAGCCGGAGCGCTCGCGACTGAATCCGTGAGCTGGCGCAGCGGCGTGATGTCGTCGAGAATCCAGAATCCGCGGCCATGCGTCGCTGCCGCGAGGTCGTCGCCTTTGACGATAAGGTCGCGAATGGACGTCGCGGGCATGTTCAAGCGCAGCGACTGCCAATGGCCGCCATCGTCGAACGAAACATAAACCTGTGTCTCCGTTCCGGCGAACAGCAGGCCCTTGCGCTCAGGGTCCTCGCGCACCACGTCGACCGGCGCGCCGTCGGGAATGCCGGCGACAATCTCGGTCCAGGTTTTGCCGCCATCGTGCGTGCGCAGAATGTGCGGGCGCATGTCGTCCAGGCGCAGCGTGTTGATGGCCGCATAGGCGGTGAGCGGGTCGAAATGGCCCGCGTCCAAGATGGAAACTTTGGCGAACGGTGTGAGCTGCGGCGGCGTGACGTCCTTCCAGTGCAGGCCGCCATCGACGGTGAGGTGGATCAATCCATCGTCGGTTCCCGCCCAGATGCGGTTGGCGTCGAGCGGGGAAGGCGCGAGCGCGTAGATGACGCCGCGCTGCGATGGCTGCGCGCTGGACGCATCGCGGTATTTTCCCACGCTGGCCGGGACCTGCCAGGTCTTGCGCGAAAGGTCGGGGCTGATCTGTTGCCAGGTTTCGCCGCCATCGCTCGTTTTCCACAACGTATTCGCGGCGAAGTACAGCGTGTGTTTGTCGACGGGCGAGAACATCACGGGCTGGGTCCGGAGCATGCGAAAATCGGCCGGACGCAGCGGCTTGGGAAGGATGTTCTTGGTCTGGCCGGTGCGGCGGTTGTAGCGCGTCAGCTTGCCGCCGTAGACGAGGTCGGGATCGAGCGGGTCCGGCGCGGCGTATCCGTATTCCTCGAGGCCCACCGGATGCCATTCGCGAAACGTGATCTCGCCGTCGTTGCCGCGGCTGGCCACGCACGCCGATCCACTCTCCTGCTGGCCGCCGCACAGCCGGTAGGGGAACGCAGTGTCGGCGGCGACGTGATACATCTGGGCGGTGGATTGGTTGTACCAGGAACTCCAGCTTTGGCCGCCGTTGACAGTCACTACCGCGCCTTGGTCGCCGACGATGAGGAGAATGTCCGGGTTATTGGGGTTGATCCAGATTTTCTGGTAGTCGTCGCCGCCCGGCGCGCCGCGAAATCCCGTCCAGGTTTTCCCGGCGTCGGTGGATTTCCAGGTGACCACGCTGGCGCTATAGACCACATCCGGATTTTTCGGATCGACCGCGGGCACGGGCAAGTCGCCGCCGCCGATGCGCTGGGCAGGGCGCGTATCGTCAGTGGCGCGCGTCCAATTTTCGCCTGAGTCGTCGGAGCGATAAATGCCGGTGCCGCGCGCAGTCGCAACCGAGGCGTAGATACGGCTGGGCCGGCTGGGCGCGATCGCGAGGCTGGCCTGGACCACCCCTTCTTCGGGCAGGCCTCTGGTCAACTGGCGCCAGGTTGTGCCGCCGTCCGTGGATTTGAAAATTCCGCCATTGCTCCCGCTCCAGGCGGCGTTTTCCCAGGGGCCCTGGCGCGCTTCCCACAAGGCCGCGTAGACGGTGTCGGGATGCGCGGGATCGATCTCGACTCCGTTGGCGCCGGTGTTCTCGTCTTTGTAGAGGACCTTCTCAAAAGTCTGGCCACCGTTGGTGGAACGGAAAATCCCGCGCTCTTCGTTTGGGCCGTACGGATGGCCGAGCACCGCGACAAACAGACGATTAGGATTGCGGGGATCGACCGCGATTTGCGGAATCTGCTGGCCGTTGCGGAGGCCGAGATGCGTCCAGGTTTGGCCCGCGTCAGTGGATTTGTAGATGCCGTCGCCAACCGAGAGGTCGGGGCGTTGGAGGCCTTCGCCGCTGCCGGCGTAGATGATGTTGGGATCGGAAGGAGCGACGGCGATGGCGCCGATGGAGCCGCTGGGTTGATCGTCGAAAATCGGCTGCCAGGTGCGGCCGAAGTCGTTGGTCTTCCAGACGCCGCCATCCACCACGCCGATGTAGAAGACGTTGGGCTCGCCCGGAACGCCGGCGCACGCGCGGGTGCGGCCGCCGCGCAACGGTCCGATGGACCGCCAGCGCAGGTTGGAGAAGAACTTCGAGTCGAAGGTCTGTGCAAGGGCCAGAGGGGCAAAGGCAAGCAGCACGCAGAGCAGGGCGGCGGGGCGAGACGGTCGGGTTTTCATGAGCCTCCTCGCGGAAGTATAGCGGATGCGCGCGGCTGATAACATATTGACGAAATGGAGTACTGGTGAAGTCATTCCTTACCGTTTGCTTGCTTGTGCTCATCGCAGCCGTGCCGCTGGCTGCGCAAGTTGAGATCGATAACGATTGGGTGCGCGTCACGCGCACGAAGGGAGACACCGGAATGGGGTCCTTCCTGGCGCGCGGACCATCGGCCGTGGTTTATCTGACCGATTGCCATGCGCGCATGATCGACATGCTCGGCGTGTCGCAGGAGATCCGGCGGAAAGCCGGCGACGTATCTTATGTAAATCTTGGTTTGAAACAGGTTCAGAACCTGTCGAGGCGCCCGATCGAAGCCGTCGTTATCGAGTTGAAGCAGGACCCGTCGCACGCAGCGCCGGTTGCGCTCGATCCGGTCAAGCTCGACCCGCGGCATCATATCGTGCTGCTGGAGAACGATCGCGTGCGGGCGATAAAAACGATTCTCGATCCGCATCTGAAGGCCCCGATGCACGAGCATCCGCACTACGTGGTCGTGTATCTCACCGAGTTGCACACCACCATGGCGATGGCCGACGGACGGAATATCGACAATGTGCGCAGGCCCGGCGAAATCGCGTGGCGCGACGCTTTAAAGCACGCTACCGAAAACGTGGGCGACCGCACGGCGATGGAGATTCAGGTCGAGTTGAAGTGACGCTCAAGTTTTCTCGCGCTCGCCGCGGCGCAAGTAGCTATCGTCCCTGGTGAGCCAATCGGTACGGATGGGCGAGAATATGTCGACGTCCAGCGTGTCTTCGAGAGCCACGGCGCGGTGCGGCACGTTGGACGGAATCCTGAGCACTTCACCCTTTCGAACGATCACTTCTTTTCCCTCGAGCTGGAATTTCAGCGCGCCATAAAGAATCAGCGTGAGCTGTTCGCTTTCGTGATGGTGCTCGGGCACCACCGCGTCCTTTTTGAGAAAGACCTGCGCCACCATGGCCTTTTCGCCGCTGATGACCTTGCGCGAAATCATTTCGCTCATGACCTCGAGCGGGACCGACTCCCAAGCATAGTGTTCCATGCGCACCTATTTTACGACGGATGCGTTGCGCTTCCGGCTTGCTACAGCGGCGTCCGCAGGCTGGCCTGCTCTTCCTTGGCGATCTGAAACCCGGTGTTGGAAGCCGGAACGCCGGCGTAAATCGCCATTTCGAGCAGCGTTTCTTTGAGGTCGGGGAGCTCGAGCTCGTGCGCCAAACCGGTCCGCACATGCATCCGGAATTCTTCCCAGCGTCCGAGCGCGCCCATCATAGCCAACGCCAGCAGCCGCCGTGTGCGCAGGTCGAGTCCGGGGCGGGTCCAGACTGCTCCCCAGCCGTAGCGCGTGATCAACGCCTGGAAGTCGCGGTTGAAATCCGTGGTTTTGGCGATGGCGCTGTCGACGTGAGCATTTCCCAGTACCGCGCGGCGGACTCTCTCGCCGGCTTGTAGCGTATCGCTGGGGGCTTGCCACAAAAAATCGAGCAGCGCGGCGGTAAAAGACCGAGGCTTTTCGATGTTCGACAGATGCGCGGCGGCCAGGCGCACCGCGCGCGTGTCCGGAATTTCCCGCGCCAGCACCTCGCCGTGTCCTTCCCAGGGAGTGGCGACGTCCTTGTAGCCTGCGATCACCAGCGTTGGAATGCGGATTTCCCGCAGCAGGCTGGTGTGGTTCATATCGCGAATCGCCGCGCAGCAACCGGCGTAGCCAACGGGATTGGTGCCCAGGAAAATCCGGCGCAGCGAATCGACGCGCGGATCGCGGCGGGCCAGCGTTTCAGCCGAAAACGATCGCTCCAGGAACGTTCCCTCCAGCTTGTTCATGCCGCCGCTGAATACGGTGTGACGGCGCGCTTCCCAGTTAGAAGGCGGTCCTACATGGGGCGATGTGTTGGCCAGAACCAGGTGGCTGACGCGGTTCGCCGCGTTTGCTCCCAGCCACTGGCCCACGAAGCCGCCCAACGAGATGCCGCAATACGCGAAGCGCTTGATCTCGAGCGCATCCGCCAGCCCAAGCACGTCGTGCGCCAGCCGCTCGATGGTGTAATCGCCGGAGGGCGCATCCGAGGCTCCATGCCCGCGCGTGTCGAAACGCAAAATGCGGAAGTGCGGCACCAGGTCCAGCGCCTGCCGATCCCACAAGCTGTGGTCCAGGCCGAGCGAATGGGCCAGGACCAGAACGGGCGCGTCGTCGCGCCCCTCCAGGCGGTAAAAAAGGCGCGTGCTGTCGACCAGTGCGTAGGGCAAGTTCGTTCTCCTTGTTATTTTGGCGGCGTGACCAGACGTTTTTGAAAAACGGATGCCAGGCCCAGGTAGTCCCGTGGTGAGTCGATCGAGTCGAGCGTGGCGGCGGGGATGATGCGCGTGACCTCGGGGATTTCTTTGAGCACGTCCACGAGGCGCCGGCCTTGCGCGGCGCTCTTCAGCGTCGCTTGTTCCAGCAGCTTATGCGCTACGTCGCGGCCAAGCGTCGCGCCCAGCAGGATCATGACGCGTTCGGCGAAAACGCTTCCGCGAGTTGCTTCGAGATTGGCGCGCATGCGTTGGGCGTCGACGGCGAGGCCCTCGGCTGCTTCCGCCATCGAGGCAACGGCGACGCCCAGGGCTTGGATGATGGACGTGACGATGGGCCACTCCGCCTGCCAGCCGCCCACGCCGCGCTCGTGTTCTTGCACCATGGCGGAAAGGAAAGAAGCCAGCAGTCCGGGAACGCGGTGCGCGGTGGCCAGCGCGAGCGAGCTGGCGACGGGGTTGTGCTTGTGCGGCATGGTGGACGAGCCGCCGCGTCCGTCGCCGCCTGGTTCCGTGGCTTCGGCGACCTCGCCCTGCATTAGCAGCGCGATGTCGCGCGCCATTTTTCCCAACGAGCCGCACTCAACGGCACAGGCTGCGAGCAACGCCGCCAGGCAGTCACGGTGGGTGTGCCAGGGCGCGTCCGGATATTTCAGGCCGAGTTCGGCGGCGAGCACCCGTCCCACCGCGTCGCCTTGGTCGCCCAAAGCGGCCAGCGTTCCGCTCGCTCCGCCGAATTGGAGTACTTCAGCTTCCGTAAAACGCGTGTCGATACGAGCCCACCCGCGTCGAATCGACGCCAGCCAGCCTGCGGCTTTGAGGCCGAACGTGACGGGAGGGGCGGGTTGCAGGAGCGTCCGTCCGAGCATCACCGTGTCCGCGTGCTCGGCAGCAAGCTTGCTCAGAGCATCGATCAATCGCGCATGGTCGGACGCGAGAATCGCCCGGGAGCGTCGAAGAAGCAGTATGAGCGCCGTGTCGGTAACGTCCTGGCTGGTTGCGCCCCAGTGTACGAACCGTGCGGCGTGCGGATTGTTGGCACGCACTCGTTCCGTGAGTGCCTTTACGACGGGGATGGCGGGCGTACCGGCACGCAAAGCTTCGTGCGACAAAACGGCGGTGTCAAAATCTTCAGCGATGGCTGCTTTTCCGATGGCGTCCGCGGCTGCCTGTGGAATTACACTCTCGCGTGCTTCCGCGCGCGCGAGCGCCGCTTCGAAATCCAACATGGCTTGCAAGACCTGTTGATCGGAGAAAACATTCGCCAGTGCTTCTGTCGTGGCAAGACTGTCGATCAATCGCACCGGCATCTAGATTTCGAAGAATACGGTTTCGCGCTCGCCGCAAAGATGGATGTCGAATGACCAAGCCGACGGCTTCGCAGAATCTTGGCGCGCCAGCAAAGTATCGCGGCGGTCCGCGGGGGTCATCGCCAGAACCGGGTCGTGCAGATTCGCGGGATCGCCCGAGAAATAAATTCGAGTGACCGCGCGCTTGAGGAGTCCTCGAGCGAACACGGAGACGTTGACGTGGGGCGCTTCGGACGTGCCGTTCGAGCCCGGCTTTACGGTTTCGAACACGCATACGCCATCATGATTGGTTGCCAGGCGGCCAAAGCCGCTGAAGGCAGGATCATGGTCGGCGTAACGCGGGTCGTCGGGGTGGTTGTACGCGCCGCTCGCATCGGCCTGCCACAGCTCGATCATGGCGTCGTCCACCGGAACGCCATCGCCATCCAAAACGCGGCAGATCAGCGTCACGCGTTCGCCCTCCGCGCCTGGGCCAGCCAGGCGGCCGGCCGTTTCGTCCACCGTGAGGCAGAGATGAAAGAACGGTCCGATGGTTTGCGAAGGCGTCATTTCCATCTCAATCCTCGAAAGGAGTAGCCACGCGGCCGCGCAAGACGATGTCGAAGCGATAGCCCAGCGCCCATTCCGGTTTCGTCAGTCCCAAGTCAAATTGAGCGAGCAAGCGCTGCCGGGCCGCCTCGTCACGAACGGAATGAAAGATGGGATCCAACGCGAGCAGCGGATCGCCGGGGAAATACATCTGCGTGATCAAGCGCGATCCGAAATCAGCCCCAAAGACGGAGAAGTGAATGTGTGCAGGCCGCCAGGCGTTGTTGTGGTTCTGCCAAGGGTAAGCGCCGGGCTTGATGGTGACGAAGCGGTAGCCGCCGTTGGAATCCGTCAAGGCGCGTCCGCCGCCGGTGAAATTTGGGTCGAGCGGCGCATGATGCTGATCTTTTTTGTGAAAATATCGCCCGGCCGCGTTGGTTTGCCAGACTTCGACCAGCGTGTTGGTCACGGGACGCCCGTCTTCATCCAACACGCGGCCCGAAACGGTGATCCGTTCACCCAGCGGTTCGCCCGAGTGCTGGCGCGTGAGATCGGCCGAAGTTTCAGTGATCGCGTCGTGTCCAAAAATGGGCCCGGTGCGCTGGGATAGACTCTCGTGAAGCAGGATCAGCGGGCGTCGCGGTGCGCGCCGTAGAGTGGAGCGATACGGCTCATACAGATACTCTGGGTCCGCATTGCGGCTGGCGGGACAGGCAGCTCGGTCGGCCATCTGATACAGGTTGTAGTCTACTAGAATCGGCCGTTCGCTGAAAGAGCGCGGTACAAATCGCACGATCGTGCGTCTATAGTTCAAATATGGACCAAGTACTCCAGGATCTGAGATACGGCGCGCGAACGCTGCTTCGCAGCCCCGGATTCACGCTGGTCGCGGTGCTTTCGCTGGCGCTGGGCATCGGCGCCAATACCGCGATTTTCACGCTCACCGACGCCGTTTTTCTGAACCCGCTTCCGGTCGAGAATTCCTCGCGCGTCCTGGAGCTCTTCACGGTTGACCATGCCACGATTGCGACCGCGGCCAACTTCAATCGAACGCCGATGTCATTCAAGAACTATCTGGATTTTCGCGATCAAAACGACGTGTTCTCCGGATTGGCGGCATTCGTCCCGTCGGGTATCACTCTAACCGGCAAAGGTGAGCCCAAGCCCGAACTCGCGATGCTCGTGACGGCGAATTATTTCGACCTGCTGGGCGTAAAGCCCGTGCTTGGGCGCGCGTTTCTTCCCGGCGAGGATCAGAAACCTGGCGGCAACCCAGTGGTGGTGTTGAGTCACTCGTTGTGGACACGCGAATTCGGCGCCGATCCCGGAATTCTGGGTCAGACCATCTCGCTGAATCTAACGCCGTACACGGTGATTGGCGTAGCGCCGCCAGGCTTCAAGGGAACGTTCACGGTAATCAATCCGAACTTGGTGTGGGTTCCGATCAGCATGCATGCGCAGGTGTTCCCGGCGCAGGTTGAGACCTTGTTCGACTCGCGTCGTTTTCGCGTGGTCTCGGTTTTTGGGCGCCTCAAGCCGGGAGTGCAGCCGCAGCAAGCGCTGGCTCCGCTCAAGACCATTGCTTCGCGCCTGGAACAGGAGTACCCGCGCGACAACAACGGACGTACCGTTGAAGTTTCCTCCTTGCAGGAGGCCGCGCTGGGTTTTCTGCCGCGCGACCAGCTGGTGATCGCGGGCGTGGCCTTGAGCTCGGTGGTTGGCTTGGTGCTGCTGATCGCCTGCGTGAACCTGGCGAATCTGCTCATGGCGCGGTCCTCCAAGCGCGCCAGGGAGATGGGCATCCGCACCGCGCTGGGCGCCGGACGAGGCCGCATAGTGCGCCAGTTGCTCACGGAAAGTCTGCTGCTGTCGGTGGCCGGAGGCCTGGGCGGACTGCTGATCGGTTCAGTCGGATATCAGTTGCTGTGGTCTTTTCGACCCGCATTTCTTGAGCCGAACAGCCTCGCTCTCGGCATGGACGTGCGCGTGTTCGTCTTCGCGGCGATCATCACCTTGCTCACCGGAGTCTTGTTCGGGCTCGCTCCGGCAGTGAGAGCATCCACGCCCGACCTGAGCGCGATGCTCAAGACCGGCGGACGCGGTGGCACGGAACCTGGGGCGCGAAGTCCATTGCGATCGGCGCTGGTGGTTTCCGAAGTCGCTCTGGCGCTGGTGGCGCTGGTCGGCGCGGGTTTGTTCATTCGCAGCATGCAGCAGGTGCAGAAGACGGATCCTGGTTTCGAGAGCAAGAATTTGTTTACCTTCGACTTTGACCTCACCTCGCGCCATTACCCTCCGGAGCGCGTACGGCAATTTTTCCGCACCGTGTTAGATCGCACGCGAGAAACTCCGGGCGTCAAGAGCGCCGCAGTGTCCTCGAATCCTCCGCTGGGCGGGGGTGTGCTGCTGACTACATTCGCCGAGGGCCAGGAGGCGAATCCCGACAATCGCGGCACGCTCACGCTGATCAACTCCGTCTCGCCGACATTTTTCGACACGCTCGGGATTCCACTCGAGACAGGCCGGGTGTTTTCGGATTTCGATCGTGCCGATTCCACGCTCGTCGCCGTGGTCAATGAAGCCATGCAACGCCACTTCTGGCCCGGTGAAAGCGCGATCGGAAAGCGCTTTCACTTCGTCAACGACACCGCCTTCATCCAGGTTGTCGGCGTGGTCCGGAACACCGCGGTTCTGGTGATCGGCGAACAGCCGCAGCCTGTGATTTTCTTGCCGCTGGAGCAGCAGTTCACGCCGTTCGTAACGCTCAATGTTCGTACCGCATCGTCGCCGGCGGCCATCCTGCCCGCGGTGCTGGCGCGAGTGCAATCGCTTGACAACAACCTGGTCCTGGCGAATCCGCTCACCATCCAGGAAAACCTGGCGCAGGGATTATGGGCGCCCCGCATGGGTGCGGCGCTGTTTGGCATCTTCGGATTGCTCGGAATGCTGCTGGCTTCGATGGGGATTTACGGCGTGATGGCCTACCTGGTGGCGCAACGCACCAACGAGATCGGAATCCGGATGGCGCTGGGCGCGCGCCCCGGCGACGTGCTGCGATTGGTGCTGGGACACGGAATGCGCCTGGTATTGTTGGGCATCGCCGCCGGCGTCTTTTCCGCGTTGGCGCTGACCCGGCTGATGCGGACCTTGCTGTTTGACGTATCGCCGGCCGATCCGCTTACGTTCATTGCCGTGAGTCTGGCGCTGGCGGCGGTGGCGTTCGTCGCGGGCTGGCTCCCGGCATTGCGCGCGGCCCGGATTGATCCGGTGCTGGCGTTGCGCGAATAGAAAATGCGCTTACGGTTGCTTGGCGCCGGTCTCGCGCGCTAAGCGCACCTTGGCCTCGTCCAGCTTCTTCTGGACCTTGGACATTTCCGCGTGATCCATCTCGCTAGGCGAGCTGGTTTGCCATTCTTTCACCGAGCTTTGCCACTGCGCGATGGCGTCCTTGATCTTGCCTTCGCGCATGTAAACCTCGCCCAGATGATCGTGCACCGTGGCGTCGCGCGACATGTACTCGATAGCCTGCTTGAGTTTCTCCTCCGCTTCGGGCAGCTTATTCAAGCGATAGTAGACCCATCCCAAGCTGTCCAAATAGGCGGGGCTGTTCGGCGAGATCTGGAGCGCCTTCAGGATCATGTCCTTCGCTTCATCCAGCCGCATATCGCGATCCGCCAGCATGTAACCGAGGTAGTTCAGCGCGCCGGCATTCTCTGGATCGATAGCCAGCACCTTGCGGAACTCGGCCTCGGAAGCGGTAAAGTTCTTCTCCCGCTCGAACATGGCGCCGCGCAAGAAGGCAATCTGCACCTTATCGTCGTCATTTTTCGCCAGCTTTTCGGCGGCATCGAGCGTCTTGGCCATCTCGCCCCAGTTCTTTGCCTTTTGATAGACATCGGCGAGATCGATGAGCACTTTGAAGTCGTCCTTGCCGTCCATGAGCTTGCGCATCTCAGCGGCAGCCTGATCGGTCTTGCCCATTTCGGCTAGGAGGCCGGCGCGAGTGGCACGGAGGTCTTTATCGTCGGGATACTTTTTGTAAGCCGCATCGGCCTCGGCTTCGGCTTTGGAGTAATCTTTGGCGGCCTGGTAAGTCGCGATGATTTGTACTTCAGCGCCGGCCGAGATGTCCGGATCGAAATCCGCCATCTCGCGGAAAGTGTCCACGGCCGGTCCAAACTGCTCGATGGAACGATACGAACTGCCGAGGCGCTCCATCAGCTGGACGCGGAAGCTCTTTTCGGCTGCGTTATAGCTCTTCTTGGCGGTTGCGTCCAGGAGCGACTGCAAGGTTTTGATGGCCTCTGGAAATTTTCCTTCCGCTTCCAGCAGGGTCTCATCGAACCACTGAATTTCAACGTTGCCCGGGTCGATTTCCTTGGCCTTGTCGAGCGTCTGGCGAGATTTTACGAGATCTTTCTTCTGGCGGTAAATCTCGGAAAGGCGAAGCAGCGGACGCGCATCCTTGGGATCTTCGTCCACCAGGTCCTGATACAGCTTGGCGGCCTCGTCGATCTGGTCGGCTTGCACCAGGTCCTCGGCCAGCATTTGCTTCAGCTCGGCATTTCCGGGCTGCTGTTGCAGCGCGCGGCGCAACATCTCGGAGGCCAGTGAATAATCCTTGAGTTGCTCATAGACGCCCGCCAGATTGATCAAGCTGTGCGGGTTGGGATTCTTGTCGGCCACTTTGCGCAGCAGCTCCGCGGCCGCTTTGTTGTCGCCCAAGTCGGTGTAGACCATGGCCAGGCCGGTCATGGCGTCTTCGTTATCCGCATCCAGCTCCAGCGCCTTGTTGTAATCCTTGAGAGCTTCGGTGGAGTTCTGCGAAATCTTGTTGAGGCGGCCCAGCATGAGCCAGCTCTCGACGTCCTTGGGGTCGCCTTCGGTGATCTTTTGGAACTGTTCGATGGCCTTCTTGACCATGCTTTCGTCCACGCGGTTAGCCTGGTCGCCGATCAAACGCGTATAGATGCGCGCCAGCAGGCGGCGCGCGTTCAGATCGTTGGGATTCTCTTTGAGCTGGTCCTCGGCTTCCGTGACCGCCTCGCGCAGCCGGCCGGACTGAATGTACAGATCCGAGAGCTCCTCGGCAATGAAGGTGGCGCTGGGGTCCGCCTTGAGAGCCGCCCGGTAACTCTCCACCGCTTTGTTGAAGTAGTCTCCCCGATTCCCATACGCAGCGGCAAGCTCCGAATACAAATGGCCGAGCGAATAGTCGTAGTAGGCCGTGGCTTTCTCGTCACTGGCCGGGGCGGGGGAGGCGGCTGGCTGGTTCTGGCCGAACGCAAAAGCGCCGGTAAAAAGCAGGCAGGCTAGGCTGATGCAGCGGTGTGGGGTCATCAAAAAAACGCTCTCTTTCTCTTGTCCGGATCTGGTGATCGGGACAGAGTTGTACAACCTCAGTATAACCCTGAAAGCGGGCTGAAGTCGCTGGGGCGGCTTGGATTCGGTGCCGCTTCGGTTCCGCGATACCATGCAGCAAGACTGTGGACGAAAGCCATCCCATCGCGCTGCCTGTCATTCTGGGGCCCACCGGGTCGGGCAAGAGCGAACTGGGCATCCGAATCGCCCAGGAACTGAAGGGCGAGATCGTGAATTGCGATTCCGTGCAGATTTACCGGCGCTTCCAGATCGGAACCGCCAAGGTTCCGGAATCCGAGCGGCGCGGGATTCCACATCATCTGATTGACTTGGTCGAGCCCGGCAAGCTGTTCACCGCAGGCGATTACGCGCGCGCGGGCAGGACGGTTTTAGCCGAAATCTCCGGCCGCGGAAGAATCCCCGTGGTGGTGGGCGGAACGGGCTTTTATCTGCGAGCGCTGCTGGAGGGGCTTTCTCCGGGTCCTCCGCGCCAGGACGCGCTGCGTGCCAGGCTGCAACGCCGGGAGCAAAAACGCGCCGGAAGCCTGCACCGGATTCTCACGCGCCTGGATCCGGAGGCCGCGGAGCGCATTCACCGCAATGATCTCAACAAAACCCTCCGCGCGCTGGAGGTGCGGTTACTCGCCGGCAGGCCGATAACCAAGTTGTTCGCCGAAGGCCGCTCGCCGCTTCAGGGGTTCCGGCCTATCAAGATCGGACTAAGTCCCGAGCGCGACTTACTCTATCGCAAGCTGGACCTGCGCGCCGCCGCTATGTTCCAGCGGGGATTGATGGCCGAAGTTCGCGACTTACTCGCTAGTGGTGTCCCGGCCGACGCAAAGCCGTTTGAATCGCTGGGCTATCAACAGGCGCTAGAGGCCGCGCGTGGCTCAATCACGGAGGAACAGGCCATCGAGTCCACACAGCGGGAAACGCGCCGCTACGCGAAGCGGCAATTAACCTGGTTTCGGAAGGAACAGGACGTGCATTGGCTCGAAGGGTTCGGTGATGAGCCGCAGGTCGTTGAGCAAGCGCTGGCCCACATCAAGAGCACAATAAAAAAGTTTTGAATCGGACATGCCTCGCCGAGCATTTGCAAATTTCACTGTTTTCCAGAATTAGCACGGAACGAAAGTTATTTCTGAACGTTAAAGCAAATGAGTCGTAAGTAATTCTCAAGTTCAGGAGTTACAATCGTGGTTAAGAAACTGCTCGTTGGTTTTGCTTCCGTCGCGCTGGCAGTTGCGAGCGCGGCAACTGGTTACAACGTTAGATTCTACTCCCCCGTGACGGTCAGCGGCGCGAAGTTACAGCCGGGCACATATCGGGTCGAGGTCAATGGCAGCACGGCGGTCATTAAGAACGGCAAGAAGGTGGCAGAGGTTCCGGTGAAAGTGGAGAACGTCGATCAGAAGTATCGAACCAACACCCTCCGCCTGGATGGGGATCGGGTGGCTGAAATCGGCGTGGCCGGGACGCACACCAAGCTGGTGTTCGATCAGACCGGCGATTCGACCAAGTAAATAATGCGAATAATCCGGGGACAGTATACGCATTCCCCAATTTCCTCCGTCGCCCCAGACGCGACCATCTTGATAAGAATTAGGGATCGCGTGTACTGTCCCCGGATTTCTGTAAGATGAAGGCGTGCGCCTCATCTTGCTCGCCGCCAGCGTAGCGGCCTTCTGTATCCCCGCGGCGCGGGCGGACACCTACCTGGTCCTGCCTTTCTTCAACGTCTCCAAGAATTCCAGTTTGGATTGGATTGGCGAAGGCTTGGCCGAAACGTTGCAGGAGACGCTCTCCTCGGAGGACCTGATGGTCTTGGACCGCGACGCTAGGGTCGAGGTCTATCGCCGCCTGTCTATCCGGCCCTACACGCAGTTAACCAAAGCGTCGGTCGTGAAAATCGGCGAGGAATTGGATGCCGAACACGTCATTTTCGGCGAATTCGATATGAAGCCGGCAACGGAACCCTCCGCCACCAGCCGCGGCTCGCTCATCATCGCAGCGCGCGTGCTGCATCTGAAAGGAATGCGGCAAGGCATGGAGTTCCGCGAATCGGGAGCCATCGAGGATCTGGCCGCTTTGCAAAACCGTCTGGCCTGGCAGGCGCTCCAGGCGATCCGCCGCAATGTCACGATGAGCGAAGCGGAATTTCAACAGCGCCATCCACCGGTCCGGCTGGACGCGATCGAAAATTTCATTCGAGGTTTGATGGCCGTCAATCCTGACGACAAGCACCGCTTTTTTACGCAAGCGGCCCGTTTGGATACGCACTATTCCCAGCCGTGTTTTCAGCTGGGACGGCTGTTATGGAAACGGAAAGAGTACAAAACCGCTGCGGACTGGTTCCAGCGCGTCGGCCCGGCGGATGCACAGTATCGTCAAGCCAATTTTTTTCTAGGACTGTGCCGTTACTACACTGGCGATTTCGCGCTCGCCCAGGCTGCTTTCCAATTAGTGGCGAGCACGGTCCCTCTGAACGAGGTGTACAACAATCTGGGTGCAGCCGAGTCGCGGGCCAATGACCTGGAGGCGCTGGAAAATTTCCGCCGCGCACTGGAGGGAGACCCAAGCGATCCTACCTACCAGTTCAACGTCGGCTACGCGCTCTGGAAAAAGGGCGATTTCATCGCGGCGGCGGAAAATTTCCACGCCGTCCTGGTTCACGATCCTGCTGACGAACAGGCCAGCCTGCTGCTGGCGCGCTGCGAAAACCGTCTCGGGCCCCGGCCGGGCGATCCTCGCACCGAGGGCCTGGAGCGCCTCAAGAGCAATTACGAAGAAAGCGCGTACTGGCAATTGAAGGCTGTGTTGCAGCCGGATAAGCCGTGATGTTGGCGTCAAGCTTTGCCAAAGCAGGGAACGGTATAATCCTAAGCTGATGCTCGAAGCTTACGGACTCTCCGATCCGGGCTGCGTCCGCCAGAACAACGAGGATTCCTTTTTGTTGTCTCCTTCCACCGGCCTGTATGTCGTGGCCGACGGGATGGGCGGGGCGCAGGCCGGAGAGCACGCCTCCCAGATGGCCGTCGAAACAGTGGCTTCGTTCATTGAAGATGCTGCTGTGCGCGACGCCGATACACTCGCCCAAGCTTTCCAGGAAGCCAACCAGCGCGTGATGAATGCCGCTGCCGGCGACGCCAATCTGGAAGGAATGGGAACCACTTTGGTGGCTGCGCTCGAGAACGGCCCCGAGCTGCTGATCGCCAGCGTCGGCGACAGCCGCGCGTATGTCTACGAGGATGGCCAGTTGACGGGCATTACGGAAGATCAAACCTGGGTGCATGAGGTTGGCCGCAGGTTAGGAATCGACGAGAACAGCTTGCGTACCCATCCTATGCGGCACGTCCTGACCATGGCCATCGGCGTGAGTCCGGAATTGCGCGTGCATTCCTACGCTCTCAAGCCCGTGAACGGCGCCCTGATTCTTCTCTCGAGCGACGGCCTGCATGGTGTGGTGGAGGCCGGTGTGATCGCGACCACGCTGGCGGGCAATGGCACGCTGGAATCCAAGTGTCACGGGCTGATCGAGGCCGCGCGCGAGGCGGGTGGTCCCGATAACATTACCGCCATTCTGTTGCGCGCGCAGCACTGAAAATCGCGCGGGCTTTACCCTCTTTTACACCAATTTTCGTAACCCATCTCGGAATCATGTGATCCTTTAGACAGTGCGGTGTTTTGTTGGTCTAGTTGTTGCGGCTACCGGTTTGATGGCTGCGGAATATCATGGCGTCGTGAAATCCGGCGGACTGCCGATTCCCGGCGCCACCGTATCCGGCAGCAAGGGCGACCAGAAAATAATTACGACCACTGATGAGCATGGAGCATACAGCTTCCCGGATCTGGAACCAGGCGCGTGGACCATCGCCGTGGAAATGCTGGGCTTCGCGAAACTCAGCCACACCGTCGATATCGAGCCATCGCTGGCCGCTGGGGATTGGGATCTAAAGCTTTTGCCGCCGGGGGCTTTGGATCGGGAAACTGCCGGCGCCCCTAGGCCGCAACGCAGTGGGCAAGCTCCGCTAATAACAGCGCCTCTTCCTCGCAGCAATCCAACGCCGCCAATGCCAGCCCGCAGAATTTTCCGAGAAGGAACCGAAGCGCGCAAGCTGGCGGTGCTGGCCGGCCTTCTTTGCGCCAGGCCGTGGCGGGCCAGCCCGGATATCAGCCGCTGGACGTGAACGCGTCGCCGGAATCGGGGCAAGCAGAAAATGTGCCGGGGCAGGAGAACGATTTCGGCACCGGATCGGGCGACCTCAACCAAAGCGCCTCGAATGCTTTCATCGTCAATGGCAGCGTCAGTAGCGGGGTCAACGCGCCCGAGCAGAATGATTGGATGCTTTTCCGTCCCGGCGGACCGGGGGGCTTCGGGCCTGGCGGTCCGGGCGGTCCCGGCGGACCAGGAGGTTTCGGCCCGGCGGGTTTGGCTGCCCCTGGAAATCCTGGCGGCCCTCAAGCTGGAGGCCCTGGCGGTCCAGGTCCCGGTGGCGGCGGTCCCGGAGGGGGCGGATTCGGCGGTGGACGCTTCGGCGGAGGGCGCGGCTTTCCGGGCGGCGGACGCGGCGGGCGCGGAGGCTTCGGCCGGAATAACGCCAACTCATTTGGGAACGCGCGCCGCAACCGGCGCAGCCAGTACAACGGCAACCTCGCGGTGATTCTGGACAATTCCGCGCTGGACGCCAAGCCTTTCTCGCTGACCGGTCAGGAAACGCCCAAGTCTGCCTACAACCATTTCCGCACTACCGGCGCACTAGGCGGCCCGTTGAAGATCCCCAAGCTGCTCAGCGGCGACAAGACATTCTTCTTCATCAACTATCAATTGACGCTCAATCACAACGCCAACGTGCTCTCAGGCCTGGTGCCAACGGCGGCCGAGCGCTCCGGCATTTTTCCGGGTATCGGCACGATTCCCATCAGCCCGCAGGCTCAGGCATTGTTGAATTTCTATCCGCTGCCGAATTTTACGGGAGACTCGCGCTACAACTACCAGATTCCGGTCCTGGGGCTCGGCGACCAGAGCAATGTGAATGCGCGCGTCAGCCAGACCATCAACTCCAAGAACCAGTTGAGCGGCAATTTCTCCTGGCAGTACAACCACACTACCAACCCGAATTTGTTCAACTTTATCGATGCGTCCACGATGACCGGCTTTAACACCGGGTTGCAATGGACGCATCACTTCACCAACACGCTGATCAGCAACCTGCGCTACAACTTCAGCCGGTCCGCGGCGCAAGCGACTCCGTTTTTCGCCAACTCGCAAAACGTCTCCCAAAACGCCGGCATTCAAGGCAACGATCAAGCTCCGTCATTCTGGGGCCCTCCTACTTTGTCGTTTTCGAGCGGGATTTCAAGCCTGTCGGATGGGAATTTTTCACTCAATCACAACACCACCAACCAGGTGGGCGAAAACTTGCTCTGGGTGTATGGCAAGCACAATTTCACCTTCGGCGGCGATTTCCGCAGGCTCGACTTCAACCAGCTTTCGCAGCAAAATCCGCGCGGCAGTGTCCTATTCACGGGCGCGTTTACCGGCGACGATTTCGCCGATTTCCTGCTGGGCTATCCGGCCACGAGTTCCGTCGCCTACGGCAACGCCGACAAGTACTTCCGCACCTCCTGGCTGGACAGCTTCGCGAACGATGATTGGCGCATCAAAAGCAACTTGACCATCAACTTTGGGCTGCGCTGGGATTTTCAAGAGCCCGTGAGCGAGTTGTACAACCGTTTGGTGAATCTGAGCATCGGGCCGAACTTCACCACCGAAGCGCCGGTCTGCGCTACCGCAGTTCCGGGCTGCACTTCGGCCAGCCAGGCGGGTTATCCCGACTCACTGGTTCGCCCCAACTATCGTGAGTATCAGCCGCGCATCGGGGTCGCCTGGCGGCCGTTGAATGGACATTCCACTGTCGTGCGCGCCGGGTACGGACTTTACTACAACACTTCGGTCTACCAGTCGCTGGCTAGCTGGATGGCGCAGCAGGCGCCGCTGTCCTATAGCGTGACGCAGCCGAATTCGGTGGCGAATCCGTTTACGCTCGCCAACGCTTTCCTGACGCCGGCCATCAGCGCTACCCCGCAGACTTATGCGATCGATCCCAATTTCCACCTTGGCTACCTGCATTACTGGCAGGCTTCGATTCAGCAGAACCTGTCGCCATCCGTCATCCTCACCTTGAATTATCAAGGCAGCAAGGGCACGCACCAGGTGCAGGAATTTCTGCCGAATACGTTTCCGACCGGTTCGCCTGCGAGTCCTTACCCATCCGGCTATGTGTACGTGACGTCGAACGGGAACTCCAACTACAACGCCGCCAGCGTCCAATTGCAACGGCGCTTCCGCAGCGGTTTTTCCTGGAACGGGACGTACATTTTTTCGAAAGCCATCGACGACGCGCAGGGGGTCGGCGGGCGCGCGTCATTGGGCTCAACATACGCGCAGAATTGGCTGGACCTTGCCGCTGAACGGTCGCTTTCGAGCTTCAACCGCACCCACACGTTGAACGGAACTATGCAATACAGCACCGGCCAGGGCACCAGCGGCGGCACGTTGCTGAGCGGGTGGAAGGGAGCGCTGGTGAAGGATTGGACGTTCGCCACTACCTTGACCGTCGGCAGCGGCCTGCCCGAAACGCCGATCATTCTTAGCCGCGTCGCCACCGGAACCGGCGTGACGGGCACGCTCCGCGCGGACTACATCGGCGGATCCCTCGCGGCGGTTCTTCCCGGTTATGGTTTCAATACCGCCGCTTTTGCCGCTCCGCCTTCTGGCGAATACGGAGACGCTGGGCGGAACATCATCGCCGGACCGATCCAGTTGAATTTGAATGCATCGGCTGGGCGAGTTTTCCGCCTCGGAGAGCGGCGCAGCTTTGACATACGCTTCGATTCCACCAATGTCCTGAACCACGTCACGTTCAGTTCCTGGAACACGACCTTGGGGAACGCTCAGTTCGGATTACCGGCCGCCGCCAATGCCATGCGGTCGATGCAGCTCACGCTGCGATTCAGGTTTTAAGCCATGCCACGACGTTTGATCATTGCGTTGGTCTTATGCGCTCTGCTGCCGGCCTCCGGTCAGCAGCCCGTGTCGAACGCCGCGAGTCGTCCGGACACAGGCTTGCGGATCTCGACTACGACGCAACTGGTAGTCGAGGATGTCTTGATCAAAGGCAAGGATGGAAAGCCGATCCCGGATCTCAAGGCATCCGACTTCACGATTACCGAAGATGGCAAGCCGCAGGAGATCAAGATCTTCGAATTTCAGTCGCTCGAAGGCGACACCTCGCCGCCCGCGAAGCCCACGGTTGTACCGTCCAACGCCGTCGCCGAAAAAGCCACAGTCAAGCCGCTCACCACAGTTGAAATCGCGCCGGAACGGCCTGGCGATCTCAAATACCGAAACCGCCGCTTGATGGTGATGTTCTTCGACATGACCTCCATGCCGATCCAGGACCAGATGCGGGCGCAGACGGCTGCGCTGAAATTCCTGCAAACGCAGATGAAGCCCGCCGATCTGATGGCCATCATGACGTTTTCGAGCGACGTCAAAGTTCTGGAGGATTTCACCGACGACCGCGATCTATTGGCCAAGGACATTCGCGGCCTGACCATCGGTGAAGGCCAAGGATTCGAAATCGACAATCAGGACGACAGCGCATCGGACACCGGCGCCGCGTTCCAGCAGGACGATACGGAGTTCAACATCTTCAACACCGATCGCCAATTGTCCGCGCTAGAAAACGCGGTCAAGATGCTGGGGTCGCTGAACGAGAAAAAATCACTGATCTATTTCGCCAGCGGCATGCAGCGCAATGGTCTGGACAATCAGGCGCAACTGAGGTCGACCATTAACGCCGCGATTCGCGCCAATGTATCGTTTTACCCGATCGACGCGCGCGGGCTGGTGGCGCAAGCTCCGCTGGGTGACGCCACCAAGGGATCGCCCGGCGGCCAAGCCATGTATTCCGGCAGTTCCGCGCGGGCCGCCACCAGCAACTTTCAGAATCAGCAAGAGACGCTGTTCACGCTGGCCGCGGACACGGGCGGCAAGGCGCTGCTCGACAACAACGATCTCTCGATGGGCATTGTCCAGGCGCAGCAGGACATGACCAGCTATTACGTCATCGGCTATTATTCGAGCAACACCGCGCTGGACGGGCGTTTTCGCCGGATCAAAATCACCTTGAATAGCAGCTCGGCCGTGGCGCGCGTCGCGAAACTCGATTACCGGCAGGGATACTACGCCGGCAAGCAATTCAACAAGTTCAGCGAAAGCGATAAGGAGCGCCAGCTCGCGCAAGCTCTCACGTTGGGCGACCCCATCACCGACATGGATCTTGCCATGGAGCTGGATTATTTCCGCCAGGGGCGCGATCGCTATTTTGTTCCGCTGGCGGTGAAGATTCCAGGCTCCGAGATTGAACTGGCCCGGCACGGCGGCGCCGAAACCACGCGGCTCGATTTCATCGGCGAGATGAAGGATTCCAAGGGTGCGGTGGTGGCGAACGTGCGCGATAACATCCAGGTGAAGTTGAGCGGCGAAAGCAGTCAGCAGCTCGCCAAGACCACGCTCGAATACGACACCGGCTTCACGCTTCCGCCCGGCGCCTACACGGCGAAATTTCTGGCGCGCGAAAACGAGACCGGGAAAATGGGCACGTATGAGATCAAGTTTGTCGTGCCCGACCTCACGAGCGAGCAAAAATATCTGCCGATCAGTTCGGTGGTGCTCGGCAATCAGCGCGAGAGGCTGGACGCCGCGGTGGCAACGGCGGAGAAAGATAAGAAGATTCTGGCGGCGCACCCGTTGATCCAGGACGGAGTAAAGCTGGTCCCGAGCGTCACGCGCGTGTTCCGCACGAGTCAGAATCTTTACGTTTATCTCGAAGCGTACCAGCCCGCCGCCGCCGCTACCGAGCCCCTGGTAGCGAACGTAAGCTTCTATCGCGGCAAAGTGAAAACTTTTGAAACCGAGCCGCTGCGTGTGACCGAGGGCCTGAATCCCAAAACCAAAGCGGTCCCTTTGCGTTTCAGCGTGCCATTAGCCAAGCTAAAGCCCGGCAAGTACACCTGCCAAGTAAGCGTGCTGGATCCGGCCGCGCAGAAGTTTGCATTCTGGCGCGCTCCGATTGTGGTTCTGCCGTGAATCCGGGCGCTTGGATCACTGCACGTTGTACTTGAAGGCGAACTGCAGCCGGATCGACAAGCCCTTGTACTCCGAAGGGAGCGGCGGGAACGGCACCGACGCACTGATGCTGGCGACGGCCGCTTTGTCAAGCACCTGCGAGCCCGAGGGTGTGGCGATCACCAGTTTGGGAACTTCGCCGCTGCGGTCGATCATGAATTGAAGCTGCACCACCCCGCGGTTGCCCAGGCGCGCGCTTTCCGGGATCACGGCGAACCAGTTGCTGCGCACCCGCGCGAGAACTTGCGCCAAGTACGGTTTGAAGTCGACGCCCATGGGGTTACTGAGCAGCTCCGGCAGGATTCCCTGGCTGCCGGGCGAGGGTGGAAGCTGTAGACTTTCGGGCAGCTCCGGCTGCTCGACGTTGCCGCCGGGAGTGCGTCCGCCAACGCTCGGCTGAGGCTGACGTATGGCCTCCTCTACGGGCGACTTCAACGCCTCTTTGGACTGGCCCTTGGTGGCATCCTGATTCGCCCCGCGCTGTCCCGGAGTTTCCAACGCGAGTTTGGGCTGCTCGTCGGATTGGATTTTCGGCTGCGGAGCGTTCGGTGTGCCAGCAGGCGCTGGCAAGGGTCGCGCCGGACTTAGGGAAGC
This sequence comes from Terriglobia bacterium, assembly GCA_963768095.1. Lineage (GTDB taxonomy): Bacteria > Acidobacteriota > Terriglobia > Bryobacterales > Bryobacteraceae > Palsa-89. The sequence goes on from CAVYGT010000007.1 coordinate 327,646, forward strand.
TTCCAGTTTCGGCGGCTCGACAACGTCCGGTCCCGGATGCGGAGGACCAGGATTTCGCGGCGCCGGAGGCTGGAAAGTGCGAACGGCGCGAGTCGAGGGTAGGCTGCTCTCGGAGCGAGGATGCGCCCGCAGGTCTTCCACGCTCACTTCCTTGGCGGGTTTGGCTCGATTCGGTTCTTTCTGCGTGATGTCGCTCGGTGTAATGAACGTCACGTGCTCAAAATTGCTGATGATCCGGGTCCCAATCTTAGGTGCGGGCGTCTCCAGGCTCGCCACTATTACCAGCAGCGGCACGATTATGGCGTGAACGATGAGCGAGGCCACACCGGCGCGAAACCAACGGACCGAGTCGGTTTCCGCTTGCCAGTCCAGCAGTAACTTGGGGCCGGAATCGGCTTCTAAATTCATGACGGCGTTGCAAAAAAGACGTTCGGCCTGCGCCGAAGGTTGCTATCGAAGCGATTGAATTCGTTGCGCGACTAGCTCAGTGTGCGCTTCAATTTTACCAAGAATGGCCAGCGCGACATCCAGCGCGCGCAGACCTTCCGCGCCCGAAACCAGCGGCCGGGTGCGATTCCGCACCGATTCCAGGAACGATTCCACTTCCAGGCGCAGCGGCTCAGCCTTAGTCACCGGCAACATTTGGAAGCCGATTTGTTTCTGCTCCGATACCGTAAACGCCGCCGCTTCCTGCTTCTGGTAATCGAGCGAGATGTACTGGTGGGGCTGGAAGAGGCGCAGTTTGCGGACGCGTTCGGTGGATACGCGGCTGGCCGTCAGATTGGCGATGCAGCCCCCTGGAAAGGCCAGGCGCACGTTGGCGATGTCGGCTTTGTCGGAAAGAACCGAGATGCCCGCGGCTTGGATGTCCTCTGGCATCGCCCCTACCAGATCCAGCACAATGTCCAGATCGTGAATCATCAGATCCAGCACCACATCCACGTCCAGGCTGCGCGGGCCGGGCAGGCTGAGGCGATGAATTTCGAAAAACAACGGAATGTGAACGACCTTCTTCAACGCCACCACGGCTGGGTTGTAGTGCTCCAGGTGGCCGACCTGCAGAATTCGGCCGTTGCGCTCGGCGGTATCGACCAGGCGCTGGGCGGATGCGTGATCGGCGGCGATGGGTTTTTCCACCAGAACGTCCATGCCGTGTTCCAGTAGCGTGCAGCCGACTTGCGAGTGCGCGGACGTGGGGACCGCGACCACGGCGGCATCAGCCTTGCCTGCCAGTTCGTCAAGTGAAGAGTAAGCCGGGCACTTGTACTCGGCTGCCGCGGAGGAAGCGCGCCCGGGGTCGATGTCCACGACGCCCGCCAGTTGCGCGTCCTGCGAAAGGCTCAAAATGCGCAAATGATGGCGGCCGAAAACGCCCGCGCCCACCACCGCGACTCGAATTTTATCGGCCAAGGACTTAACCTAGCACACGCACAATCTAAGGCTCGGACGCGCAACCGATGACGGCGATGCCGGCTTGATTGGCCTGCTCCAGCATCTGGCCGCGATCGAGCAGCAGCGTGCGGCCTGCATCGATGGCCAGCGCCGTGGCGCCGCAGGATTGCATTACCTCGATGGTTCTCGGCCCGGCCACGGGAACATCAAACAGCAGGTGCCCGCGGCGGCGCGAGACTTTGATCAAGCGCAGGGGCTTGCCATTCACCAGCGAGGCCGCGCGCTCCAGCATCGCGTCGGTTCCTTCCATCGCTTCCACAGCCACGCACGCCCGCTCGCAAATTGCGACGCTCTGGCCGACATCCAGCCCCGCCAGCATATTCGCGATGCGGCGGCCGTAGGCGATGTCGCGCTCTTCGTCCGAAGACGGTTTGCGTTTCGTCAGCGCCCCGGCGCCGGCCAGCAGCGGCTTCAACAACAGAGTGGAATCGGCCAACTGAATGCCTTCATCGGCTAAAACTTTGGCGACTCCTCCGATCAGAGCGTCCGTGTTTTTCTCTCGCAGCGACGCCAGCAGTTTCACCAAGCGCCAGTCGGGACGGATCGAGGAGAAAATGCTCGCGTGCTTCACCTGTCCCGCCATGATGACTTCGGTGATGCCTTCCTCTTTGAGGATTTCGATCAACCGGCTCAGCTCGCCAATCGAAATCCAATGGCAACGCGTGGCAAGCGCTTCGATTTCCGGCGATGCTTCCTCGCGCAGCCCGATCGCGATCACCTCATCGCCCAGCCCTCGCGCAGTTTCCAGTGCCAGCAACGGGAAGCGGCCGTTGCCGGCGATCATCCCGTACTTGCTCATTTCACGAACCCGCGTTCAGAGGAAGCGATGAAGGCCAGCAGTTCCTCGATCTCCGGCCCCATCTCCACTTCGGCGGAAATGCGATCCACCGCCTGCGTGGTATTGAGCCCGGATTTCGTGAGCAGCCGGAAGGCCTTGTGCAGGCCGGCGATGGCCTCGGGCTTGAACCCGCGGCGCTCGAGGCCCGTTTTGTTGGCGCCAAAGGTCTTCACTTCGCGCGGGCTGACGGTCATCGAAAATGGCAGCACATCCTGGGTCACCACGCTGTAGCCGCCGATCATGGCGTGACGGCCCACGCGGCAAAATTGATGGACGCCGCTGAACGCGCCGATCACCGCCCAATCGCCGACCTCGACGTGCCCGGCGAAAGTCACGCCATTTGCGATCACTGTATGGTTACCGATCCGCACGTCGTGCGCGATATGCGCGTAAGCCATGACCAGATTGTCGTCGCCCATCTCGGTGATCAGCCCGCCGCCTTCCGTGCCGCGATGCACGGTGACGAATTCGCGGATCGTGTTCCGGTTTCCGATGCGCGTCTCGGAGGGCTCGCCCTTATATTTGAGGTCCTGCGACGCAACGCCGATGGTGGTGTACGGAAATACAACATTGTCTTCGCCGATGACGGCCGTGCCTTCCAGGTACACGTTCGCCATCAGCCGGGTTCGTGCGCCGATCTCGACATTCGAGCCGACAATGCAAAAAGGACCGACCTCGGCGCTGCCGGCGATGCGGGCGCGTGCGTCGATAATGGCCGTCGGATGAATCGCCATGCAGTGGCTTACAGGACCGGCGCAGGGATCTGTGGGTCAACCGGCGCCGCTTCGCTTTGTGGTTCGCGATCGGCGAGTTTGCACATCAGTTCCGCCTCGGCTACTACCAAGCCATCCACAGTCGCCTGGCCGTGCATCTTCGCCACGCTGGCCTTGCGCTTGGTGACTTTCATCTCGATACGGAGCTGATCGCCAGGCAGCACGGGTCGGCGAAACTTGGCTTGTTCCACGGAAGCCAGCAGCACCAGTTTGTTTTTCCGGTCGGGTATGCTTTTCAAAACCAGCACGCCCGCCACTTGCGCCATGGCCTCGACGATGAGTACGCCGGGCATAACCGGAAATTCGGGAAAATGGCCCACGAAGAACGGCTCATTGATGGTCACGTTCTTGATTCCCACGATGCGCTCTTCTTCCAATTCGAGGATGGCATCCACCAGCAGCATCGGATAGCGGTGCGGCAGAATCTCGCGAATCGCCTGGATATCCAGAATGGGCATGGGAAGTGGCTATTATAACAGGCGATGCATCCATTCCTTGCGTTTGCGCGGTCGAAACAATCCGGGATCATCGCGTTGATTCGCGAACTGGTGGAGTGCGAGTCGCCCAGCGATCATCCACCGTCGGTGAATCGCTTTGTCGATCTGCTGGCGAGCAAGTTGGAAGGCTTGGGGCGCGTGCGAACGTATCCGGGCGGGCGGTTCGGGCGTCATCTGCGTTGCGAATTTCAACTTCCGGGACCGCGCAGACGGGAGCCGGGCGGCATTCTGGCGCTCGCGCACTCCGACACAGTTTGGCCGCTCGGCACTTTGGCGCAAATGCCTTTTCGGCAAAAGAGCGGCCGGTTGTGGGGCCCCGGCGTGCTGGACATGAAGTCCGGGATCGCGTTTTTTCTATATGCTATGCAGGCGCTGCGCGATCTCGACGTCCCGGTCGCCCGGCGCGTTTTGTTGCAGGTCAACGCCGATGAGGAGGTCGGAAGCGAATCCTCAAGCCCGCTCACCGAAGACGCAGCGCGATCGAGCGCGGCGGTGCTGGTGTTGGAACCCGGCACCGGTCTGGAGGGCAAGCTCAAGACCGCGCGCAAGGGCGTGGGCGATTACACCGTCACTGTGAAAGGGCGCGCGTCGCACGCTGGCGTGGATTTTCAGAGCGGCGCCAGCGCCATCGTGGAACTGGCTAAGCAAATCGAGCGGATCGCCGGATTCACTGACATCCAGCGCGGCCTGACCGTGAATCCTGGAGTCATCTCGGGAGGTACGCGCACCAACGTAGTGGCCGCCGAGGCGCGGGTCGAAGTCGACATCCGCGTCGCGCGCCTCAAAGACGCGCCGGCTCTGGATAAGAAATTCCACAGCCTGCGCCCGTTCGACAAACGCTGTTCGATTCGGGTGGAAGGCGGGCTGAACCGGCCGCCCATGGAACGCACAGCCGCCATCGGCCGGATGTTTTCGACAGCACGCGGCTTGGCCAAACAGCTCGGCATGGATCTGGAAGAATCGGCCACGGGCGGCGGTTCGGACGGAAATTTCACGGCAGCGCTTGGGATCCCAACGCTGGATGGCCTGGGCGCAGTCGGTGAAGGCGCGCATGCGCTGAACGAAAGCATTCTGATCGACCGCATTGCCGATCGCACCGCGTTGCTCGCGATGCTAGTCTCGTCGCTATGAGCAGGCTTGGCGCACTACGCGCCTCAAGTCGTCTTCTTCACCCGCGAAAACAGTTCTGAGGTCCAGCAGCAGGCGGCCTTCTTCGATTCGCGCCACCACGGGCGGGTCGGCCATTCGGCAGCGGCGTTCGGCTTCCACCAGGTCCGGGCCTTCAATCGCGATCAGCCAGCTCGGCAACGGCTGCTCGGGCGTGGCTCCTCCGCCAATCAGCGACTGTCCTTCGATGACGCTCGCGCGGACGCCGTCCAGTGCGGCGGCAAAGCGCTCGGCGCGCGCACGCAGATCGTCGGCCGTCATCGAGATCATGCGCAGCGCGGGAATCTGGTCCCAGCGCTCCAGCAGAATATCGCGCAACGTGGTTTCCAGCGCCTGATAAATCAGCTTGTCCAGCCGCAGCGCGCGAAACATCGGGTTGCGGCGCAATCGCGCCACCAGCTTGGCTTCGCCCGCAAGCAATCCGGCCTGCGGGCCGCCCAGAAGCTTATCGCCGCTGAAAGAAACCAGGCTGACTCCGGCCTGAAGACTATCGGAGACCAGCGGTTCGGCGACGCCGAACGCGCGCAGATCGGCAACGCAGCCACTGCCGAGATCCTCATAAACGGGAATGCCCCGTTCCTTTCCCAACGCCACCAGCTCCCGCAGTTCCGGACGCGCGGTGAAGCCTTCCATGCGGAAGTTGCTAGGATGCACACGCAGGAGAAGGCGCGTGCGCTCATTGATAGCATCCTGATAATCTTCGATCCGCGTGCGATTGGTGGTTCCCACCTCGCGAAGAATCGCGCCCGAGCTCTGCATGATGTCGGGAATGCGAAAGCCGTCGCCGATCTCGATCAGCTCGCCGCGCGAGACGATCACCTCGAATCCGGCGGCCAGCTCGTTCAGCGCCAGGTAGATCGCGGCCGCGTTGTTGTTGACCGCAATGCCCGGCGCGCCCACCAGCCGCTCCAACAATTCCGCGATGTGCACATCGCGCTTGCCGCGCGCGCCGCGCGCCAGATCGTATTCGAGATTCGAGTATCCGAAATTCGGCTCGAAGCGCGGAAGCGGAGCGCGGCCGAGATTGGTGTGCAGCACGACACCGGTCGCATTGATGACATGGCGCTGCGAAGGCTGCTCCAGCCGTACAAGATTCCGTTCAACGCGCGTCCCGACGGAGTCCAAGCTCACCGCGCGACCGGTTCGGATCTCCTCGCGCAGGATGTCCAGGACGCGGCGCACTTCGGCGACGATCAACTTGCGCGGAAAGCGCGGTTCCAGATACGCAAGCCCCGCCAGAACCTGGTCGACCGCCGGAAGATCGCGCAATTGCTGCTGTGCCGCCACGTCACGATGTTATACCGGGACAGCCCCGGCTTCCAACCGTGCTATCTTCCTTTTTTCATGGACCCTATCACTGTACTGGTGATTTCGAATCCGACCGCGGCCTACTTGCGGCTCTTGGAGCGCCTGCCGGAGCCGGTAAATATTCACACCGGCAACGATGAGAAGTTCCTGGCCGAGCACGCGCCGGAAGCGGACGTAATCCTGGTGGGCGCTCTCAAACACGATCTGCTGCGATCCATCTTTCCACTGGCGCGGCGAGTGCGCTGGGTGCACGCGATGTGGGCCGGTGTCGAAAAGCTTCTCTTTCCCGAATTGGTGGAGAGCGCGGTTCCGCTGACCAACGGCCGGGGCGTCTTCAAAGACGGCTTAGCGGAATTCACCATCGCGTCGATTCTGTTTTTCGCCAAGGACCTGCGCCGTCTGATCCGCAATCAGGAGGCAGGCCGCTGGGAGCAATTCGAGTCGCTGGAGGTGCGCAAGCAGGTGCTGGGGATCGTCGGCTACGGCGGAATTGGCCGCGAGTCGGCGCGGCTGGCCCATGCGCTGGGAATGCAGGTCCACGCAGTCCGCCGGGGGCTGCCGGATTCGAACGCTGACCCGAATCTCGACCGCATGTTTCCGCTGAGCGAACTGCGCCAGATGCTGGCCGGCTGCGATTACGTGCTGGTGGCAACGCCACTCACCTCCCAAACGCGCGGAATGATCGGTGAAGGCGAGCTGGCCGCGATGAAACCGTCGGCGGTGCTCATCAACGTTGGCCGCGGTCCGGTGGTCGTGGAGCCCGCCTTGATCGCCGCACTCGAACAGGGGCGCCTCAAGGGCGCGGCGCTGGACGTTTTCGATACCGAGCCTCTGCCTCCCGGCCATCCCTTCTATCGTTTGCCGAACGTGTTGCTGTCCCCGCATTCGGCCGACCACACCGTGGGCTGGTTCGATCTCGGCATGAACAAGTTCATCGAGAACTTCGAGCGTTTCCGCAATGGCCGACCCCTGGAGAACCTGGTTGACAAGAGAGCCGGATACTAAGGAATCCTGCTTCTCCTTCGCTACCGCGGTATCTTCGGCGCGCAGCGCTAGCCCCGCGCCGTTGGTTACGCTGCGTGATCTCCTGTTGTTGCTTTACCTTTATCCGCTTCAGTTTTTCTTCAAGTTCTTTTCTCGGGACGCGCTGTATCAGATCGGTCGAGCCTGTGAACCGTTTCTGCAATTCCATCATCGGAACTGGAGGAAGACTGCGGCGGGCAGGATGCTGGCTACCCCGGGCTCCGGCATCTCGGCCGACCACGCGCCACGCCTCGCGCGCCAACTCGTGTCGAACGCAATGCACCGGTTGCTGGACGATCTCATAATCTGCCGCCCCGAGTTCCTGAAAGAGCTGCGTCTCACGGAGGTTTCCGGACTGGAGCACGTCGAGTCGGCAATGATGCACGGAAAAGGCGTGCTGATTGTATCTGGGCATTTTTCCGCGGTGCGCCTCGCGCGGTGCTATCTCGCCACGGCCGGCTATCCCATGCTAACCGTGCGCGCCTATAACGCTTCGTCCGAGTCTGCCGGGCGGCTCAGTGGCCCGCCCGTGCAGCGGCGGCTTGCGAAATTTCTGCACGCGGTAGTTCACGACGACGTGCATCCTACGACACCCGATTGCACTCTCCGTATCTTGCAAAGGCTCAGGTCCGCCGGTCTGGTCAACATGACTCTGGACGCTCCAGGCGGAGCCAGGACCCTGGAGGGGCGATTGCTCGGTGTTCCATGGTGTTTCTCAACCGGCCTCTTGGATATCGTTCGGTTATCCGGGTGCCCGGTTGTCCCGATGCTGTGCCTGGGCAACAGTTCGGACCTCCGAATCGTCTTCAGCCCGGCCCTGGATATAGTTGAGGCTTCCAGCCGCGATGAGTTCATTGGCGTCAATCTGCCCAAGCTCGTACAGTGCATCGAGAAGCAGATTGCGGATCATCCGGCCGAGTGGATACTATGGGCACTTCTCTGATTTCGTCGAGCATGCCATGCCTCCCACGCCCGCTACGTTGAATCGCGTCCGTAAAGTCTTTATTGAATCGCTGCGCTTGAACCTGCGGGAAGAGGATCTGCCCGAGGGCCGCCGACTGGACAAAGCGGCCGGATTGGATTCGATTGCAGTGCTCGAGTTTGTCGCCGCGGTGGAGAAAGAGTTCGGTCTGGTGATCGAGCCCGGGTTTCTGGATCTGGAGTTTTTGAGCGATCTGCCGCGGCTGGCATCCTACATCGACGAGCGCGCCCAGCGCTCCGGCGCGCAGAAGCAATGATCTTCGAACGATTCTGCCAAGTCGCAAACCAGCGTTGGGACCAGGCCGCCATCATCGATAACGATGAACTCTTTACGTATGGCCGTCTGCTCGAAGAGGCAGCCAGGTACCGTGTTTGGCTGAAAACCACGCTAAATCCTCAGCCTGGTGACGTGATCGCGGCGAGCATGCAGAATCACTGGCAGTTCACCGCTTGTTTCCTGGCGCTCGCCGATTTGCGGGCCGTGTTGATGCCTTGCAATCCACAGTGGCGCGCTGAGGAACTCCGGCGGCTAGCCACGCGAGTGGGCTTTCGCGGCGTGGTGTCCGAACGCCAATTCTTCCGCGAATGGGCAGAGGCGGGCGCAATTCCTTGCGAGCGCATCTTAGCTGTTGAGGATGCTTTGAACTGCGGCGCGGGCCCACCCGCGAGCTGGTATCCAGCTTCGCAGGGTTCTCTAGAAGATCCGTTGCTCTACTTGGCGACGTCCGGCTCGACCGGAACACCGAGAATCGTACCGCTGAGCCATCGTAACCTCTTGGCGAGCACCGCGAATGGAGCTCGCGCCATGAGTATCGAGCCCACCGACCGCTTTTTGAGCGCCGTTCCTTTTCATCATCTTCATGGGTTCAACAATTGCATGTTGACGCCGTTGCTAAGAGGCGCCTCCCTGGTCATGATGCGGCATTTCGTTCCAGAAGAATATGCGGAACTGGTGGCTCGCCAGGGTGTCAACGTTCTAATCGGCTCTCCGATCATATTCAGCCACTTGACTGATCGCGTCGCCAGCTCCGATCTGTTTCAAACAGTTCGGCTCTGTGTCTCCAGCGGTGCGCGTCTGCCGCCCGTCCTCGCGCAAAGCTGGAGGGAACGTTTTGGTGTCGCCTTGCTTCCGTGGTATGGAACATCGGAAACAGCCGGGATCTCGATTGCTTACGCTCCGCGCCCGCCATCAAGTGATCTCGGAGGCGAGTTTGTAGGCGTCCGGTTTCCGAGTGTACAGGTCAAGTGTTTTGATGCGGAAGGCAACGATGTCGGAATTGGCCGGCTGGGCGAGATTGCGGTGCGCTCCGCCGCGGTGTTTTCCGGATATCTGGGAGAGCCGGAGCTTAACAAGCGAGTCTTCCACGATGGCTTTTTTCGCACGGGTGATTTTGGGTACGTGGAAGCCGACGGAGGACTGTTTCTGAAAGGTAGGATCGGACGCGTCATCAACATGGGCGGCGTGAAGATCGATCCGGTGGAGGTGGAGCGGGCTGTGGAAGCCCTGCCCGGCGTGTCAGCGGTCCACGTAGATGCTGTTCCGGGTGGACGCGCAGGAGAAGTGATTCGGGCGCGAGTGGTGGTTCGGCCCGGGCTCCGCCTGACGCGCGTAGAGGTGATAGAACAGTGCCGGCGGATGCTGGGCGAGTACAAGCTGCCACGAGTGATCGAGTTTGTGGATTCGCTCCCTGCGACCTTGACCGGCAAGACCCCGCCGAGCGAGCCTTAGAACACCGATGAGTGACGAGATTCAGCTCTCCGACATCCGGCAGGCCGCCAATCGAATACGCGCGATTGCGCATCGCACGCCGGTATTTACTTCGCGGTCTTTCGATGCCATCGCGGGCGCGAGTGTCTTCTTCAAGTGCGAGAATTTTCAGCGCGGCGGAGCCTTCAAGATTCGCGGCGCCGCGAATTTCGTGTACTCGATTCCGAAAGACCGGCTGGGATCGGGCGTGGTCAGCTATTCCTCCGGCAATCATGCGCAGGCCGTGGCGATCGCAGCGGCGTCGGCCGGAACCGCAGCCACCATCGTCATGCCGGAAGACGCGCCCAAGTCCAAGCTGGAGGCGACTCGTGGATACGGCGCGCGCGTCGTCACCTATGACCGCATGACGGGGAGCCGCGAAGCTATCGGGCGGCAGATTTCGGAAGAATCCGGCGCGACGCTGATTCCGCCCTACGATCATGCCTGGACCATCGCGGGGCAGGGCACGGCCGCGCTCGAATTTCTGGAAGAAATCGCCAATCTGGATGCGCTGGTAGTGCCGATTGGCGGCGGCGGATTGATCTCAGGCTGTGCCATCGCCGCCAAGGCTCTGCGGCCGGCTATACGCGTCTTCGGCATCGAGCCGGAAGACGGCAACGACACGTACCTGTCGCTGCGTGCCGGCTCGCGCGTCGAGATTCCCATGCCGCGGACCATCGCCGATGGCTTGCGCGCCACCAAACCGGGGGCCATCACCTTTCCGATAATCCAGAAGTACGTCGAGGACATCGTGCTGGTGAGCGATCGCGAAATTCGCGAGGCGATGAAATTCCTGCTGACGCGGATGAAGATGATGGTCGAGCCGAGCGGGGCCGCAACCGCCGCCGCGCTTTATCACCGCAAGCTGCCGGCCGGTTTGAAGCGCGTCGGCGCGATACTTTCAGGCGGGAACGTCGATTTGGAGTTCCTACAAACTCTCGGGGATTGAAGCCGCGGTTGTAATGAAGGCGTGGTATTCCACTAGCGCCTTCGTTTTCGCGGGAATCCAGCGATAGCCCTGTTCGCCGAAAAGCGACTTGCGATCGATCATCTGCCGGCGGCTCTCGGGAAACGGCGACGCGCTGAACTCCAGGCCGCGCGTGAGCGTGCGGCGATTCCAGGGCGGATGTTCCCGGCCGTTATTTTCCTCCCAAATGCCCAGCCAGGGGAAATCCGCGCGTCGCCAAACGTAGCCGAACAGCAGCTTGGAAGTGGGCGAGAACGCCAAGAAGAACGCGCGATGCTGCCGCGGATTCATCAGGACAGTGTCGAATCCGCCGGACGCTTCCGCGCTGGTAAACACGCGCAGGTCTTCAACGCCGCTGTCCGGGCGAGGTTTCAACGGCCAATCGAAATCCTGACCGGCGAGAGATCGTGCTTTCGTGCCAGGCGCCCGGAATTGTGTGACGCCTTTTTCCAAGAAGGGCGGGCCCAGCGTGACGTGCTCGGTCCAGGCAATGGGCCGGTCAAGCATCGAGACATTCTCCACTGTTTCGCCGAAGTAGACGCGCTCGCCTTCCAAGCGCACGCGGCGCTCGAATTGCAATTGCGCGGCGGGCAAGAAGCATTTCGCGGTCAGCTCCTGGCCGTTGATCGAAATGTCGTAAGGAAGAATGGAAGCTTCTCCGTGCACCGTCATCCCGGCCGCGGCTTCTTCGGGCGAGGGCGAGCCCCACAAGTCCAGGCAAAGATTGTGGCCCATCAAGCCGGCCAATAATTTGCTTTCGGCATCGGCGCCATACTCGGGATGCGTTTCACGCCTATACATGGACGGCTCGATAGATGGCCAGGGTGGAATCCAGAGCGGGTTCAGGCCGCTGGCCTTGTGCAGGATTTCGGCGATGTGCCCGCCTTCGGCTGTCATGGTGAGGCGGACCGAATCGTTTTCAATCTGAACGGCACGCCGATTGTGGAAGGAGGTCCAAGACATTGCAGTCAGCCGGCCGGAACGATGGCGATGCGCGACCGGCGGGCCGTCCATTCCGCGCCCGCCAGCACCACCAGCGCCGCGAGAAATCCCCACAGGATGATGGTGATCGAATACACGAAGGGGCCGTATTCGAGCGCCAGCTTGGTCCTGAGGTAAGGCCAGGTGAGAAGGTTGACGTACTTCAGAATTTCGAGCAGGAATCCAACCAGGATGGCAGGCGGGATGATTTTCACCGCCGGAACTTTGCAGTTAGGCACCAGCCAGTAAATGAGAAACAACAGCAGCATCGAGGTGGGGATTGCCGCCAGCTTGTAAAAGAAGAGCCCTAGCACGTTGGCGGCTGCTAAGGGCCGGTGGGACGCTCCTTTTAGAAACTCGTTATTGAGAGCGGTCAGCGTTACCGACAAAAGCGTCAGGGCGCCGCAGGCGAACATCAGGAAAAGGCTGAGCAACTGGTTCCTCAAATAGCTCCGATTGCGCGAGCAGCTCCAGGCCCGGTTGAGCGCTACTTCCAGCGGCTCGAAAATCCCGCTGGCGGTGAAGAACAGCAGAACTAATGCGATCACTTGCACCGGCCCGCGCGATTCCACCGTGGCTTCGAGATTCCGCCGCAGGAATTGCCCGAACACGTCCGGAAAGTAGTCGCCCACGGCGAAATAGATGGCGTTTACTGAAGCTTTCCACTTGAAAACGTAGCGGCACAGCGACAGGATCAGCGTCATGAAGGGGAAAAACGACAAGAGCATCCCGGCCGAAATGGAGAAAGCGAAGACGTGTACCTCGGTCTGCATCAAATAGCGGAAGGTTGGCGGCGAAGCGCGTCCAGCGCGAACGAGGAGGTTGGTCGAGCGAGACAAGTCTACCTAACCATTACAGCACTAAGACGCCGGTACCAAAGCTGGAACCAACATCCTAGCTCGCGGACGCTCGTTCGCCAGAAGTCGAGTCCTCTGGAAGGGTTCCGTATTTTACGAAATTCGTCCAACGAGCTAAAGCTACTTTCCACTCATCGTAGGCGTGCCCGCAGGCTCGGCGAGCTTGTTCGATTCGCAAATTCGAGTCTGGTGCGGGAATTCCAGATGGACAGGAACTGGTCACGTCACGCAGTGCTGAGTTCGCTGAGACGAAACTGTTCCTGCGCATAGTTCAGCTGCTGCGCAAGCTTGCGCTCCACTTCCCGTTTTTCCCACCAGTCGAGCATGCTTGGAAGGCCCCTGCCACCAGCAAAGATACTATCATCTTCGCCCTAGTGAGACTAGTCTGTCACTACGCGCCGGCCTTCGATTCGCCACCGCTCCGACAACACGATTTGGATCGCTTCGCTGTAGATGCGGTGTTCTTCGGTCAAGATGCGCTCTGCGAGCGATTCCGCAGTGTCCCGGTCCAGCACGGGTACGGCGGCCTGGCGGATGATCGGTCCTGCGTCCAGCAGCTCGTCCACGAAGTGCACCGTGCAGCCGCTGATCTTGACGCCATGTTCGAGCGCCTGCTTTTGCGCCTCCAGTCCCGGGAACGCGGGCAGCAGCGACGGGTGAATGTTGAGAACCCGCAGTGGAAGCGCACGGCAGAATTCAGCGCTCAACAATCGCATGAACCCGGCCAGACAAACCAGTTCCACGCCACGCTTTTGAAGCTCAGCTACCACGCTACGGTCGTATTCTTCGCGCGCTACGCCCTTGGATGGGATCAGGACAGCGGGCAATCCGCGTTCCCGCGCAATCTCGAGCCCGCGCGCCTCCGGGCGGTTCGAGATAACGGCGACGATTTCAGCATTGAGCCGTCCGGAAGCGACGTTATTCGCGATAGCCTCGAAATTTGACCCGCGTCCCGACAGCAGGATGGCCAAGCGTTTCAAGTACCCACCCCGGTCTGGCCGACGTACACAACCCCGGGCCGGCTCGAACGCACCACATCGCCGATCACATACGGAGTTTCGCCGAGCTTGCGCAGCGCCGCCTGCGCCTTTTCGAGATTTCGTTTGCCGACCACGAGGATCATCCCAATGCCCAGATTGAACGTTCGACGGTAATCCACCAGGTCGAGATTCCCTATGGCGCGCAGCTTCTCGAAAAATGGAGGGATGGTCCAGGTTGAAACGTCCACTCGCGCGGCCAGCCCTTGCGGGAGAATGCGCGGAGTATTTTCGGTAATTCCTCCACCCGTGATGTGAGCCGCTCCCTTTAAGACGCCGGCTTCAACCAGCGCGCGAATCGGATTCAGGTAGCTGCGATGCACCCGCAACAGTTCGCCCGAGAGCGCGTCGTCCAGCGGCAAGCGCGCGACGTCCAACAACAGCTTGCGCGCCAGCGAATAACCATTGGTGTGCAGGCCGTTCGATGGAAGACCCAGCAGGATGTCGCCGGCGCGGATCGTTTTCCCGGTAAGCATCCGGCTGCGTTCCACGGCGCCCACGATGAAGCCCGCCAGATCGTACTCGCCGGCCTGGTAGAAGCCTGGCATCTCGGCGGTCTCGCCTCCGATCAACGCGCAGCCGTTGTTCCGGCAGCCTCGCGCGACACCTTCGATGACTTGCGACGCCACGCGGGCGTCCAATTTCCCCACAGCGAAGTAGTCCAGGAAGAAAAGCGGAACCGCCCCTTGCACCGCGATATCGTTCACGCAATGGTTCACCAGATCTTCGCCGATGGTGTTGTGCCGGCCCGTGAGAAAAGCGATCCTAAGCTTCGTGCCCACGCCGTCGGCCGAACTGACCAGCACCGGGCGCTTCCATCCGGAGAGCAGATAGCCGCCGCCGAAGCTGCCAATATCTGTGAGTACGCCGCGGGAAAATGTGGAGCGCGCGTGCCGGCGAATGAACGCGACGGCGCGGTCCGCCTCGTCGATGTTCACACCGGCATCTTTGTAACTGATTCGCTTTGGGGGCACTGTTTCCGTCTGTGATCGTTAGAAGAACTTCTATGATAAGCGATCACCGCGGAACGGCTGGGTTTTTCTCAGGCTGGGCGCCGGACGGCTGCAGGCCCCGCCAGCTTACTCGACGAAGCCGCGCCAGGTCTTCCCTCGCCGATCGCGCAGGATGATCCCGTAGCCATCGGCCACGCCGGTTATGGTGTGCCCATTTGGATCGCGGAAAGTGTAGCGAACCGACTCCTCGCTAACTTTTTCGGCGGTGCCTCTCCAGACATTTCCATACTCGTCGCGCAACTGCAGATGATCTCCGTGCCCGAATCCGTACAGCCGCGTGCAAGAGGCTTCTTCTTCGAAGCTAAAGAATCCGCCTGGAATTTTGCCGTGGATTCGACGGCGCTGGAAGATACCTTTACGAGCCACTAGTCCATTATTTGGCCAATGGGTCAGCTTTGGGATGGGGTGTTCGCCTTAGTGGTCCGTAATGCTCTTACCTACCGAGCCCGGAAACGGCGCGAAACCTGACGGCAGCGCCGGTTTCCGTACGGCTCGTGTAACATTGGAAAATTGCCGCGCGTTCGCCCCATCTCGAACGGTGCAAACTGAACTTATGCGAGTTGTCCTCCAGCGGGTCAAGCAGGCTCACGTTGAAGTGGCCGGCGAATCAAAAGGCCGCATCGGGCCGGGGTTATTGATTCTGTTGGGCGTGACGCACACCGACGGGCGGGAGGACGCCGATTATCTGGCCGACAAGATTCTCCATCTCCGTATTTTTCCCGACGATCAACGCCGCATGAACCGGTCCGTCCTGGAGGCCGGAGGCGCGCTCCTGGTAGTGTCGCAATTTACCCTATACGGAAGTTGTAAAAAAGGCCGGCGCCCGAGTTTCGACCAGGCGGCGCCGCCCGAGCAGGCGCGCGATCTCTATGAATATTTTGTTGGGCGCTTGCAACTAAGTAACACAAACATCGAAACTGGAGTCTTCCAAGCTGAAATGGAAGTCTACCTGGTCAACGATGGCCCAGTTACTTTTGTTCTGGATTCAGCGCGCAACTCCGAATTGTAGAGTAAATTGCAGGTTTCTAACAAACTGTAACGTGTCGCAACCGGCGATACTTAGTTATGATTGAAATAGGAGCTCACTAAATGCCCCGCCCCAAGAAAAGTCTTCAAAGCAATGAACTGCTGGAAGCGGCTCTCGCAGGACTCCAGCTGCGAAAACAGCAACTGGATGAGCAGATCATGGAAGTACGATCGCTTTTGGGCAGAGGCGCAGCGCGGCGCGGCCGGCCGCCGGGCGCGGTGAAGAATGGACGCAGCCGGCTCAGCGTGGCCGCGCGCCGGCGCATCGCCGCCGCTCAAAAGCGCCGCTGGGCCGAGTATCGTAAGTCTGCGGCCAAGTCCGAATAGGTCCACCCGAAACGCCGCACGATTTCTTCCAGCGGGCCATCGGCCACCAACTTACCTTTTTCAAAGAACACCGCGCGCTCCGCCAGCGCACTAGCGAAGCGTATATCGTGCGTCACGATCAGCTTGGCCTGCGGCAGCCCGCGCAGTAAGTGGAGCAAGTTTATCTGGGCGGGCGGATCCAGGAAGGTGGTCGGTTCATCTAGCACCAAGATCTCCGGTTGCATTGCCAGCACGCCCGCCAGCGCAACCTTTCTTTTCTCGCCCGCGCTCAGGTGATAAGGCGCTTTGTCCAGGGCATGCTCCATGGAGGCCTGTTGCAAGGCGGCCTTGGCCTTCTCGATGGCTTCTTCCGGAGTGCACCCCTGATTCAGCGGCCCGAAAGCCACATCCTCCAGCACGGTAGGCATAAAGAGCTGCTCGTCTGAGTCCTGGAATACCATTCCAATCTTCGACCGCACCGCGGCCAGGTTTTGCTTATTCACCGCCAGGCCGCACACCGTGACGCTGCCCTGGCCTTCGAGAATACCGTTGAGTTGCAGAACGAAGGTAGTCTTCCCGGAACCATTGGCGCCCAGCAGCGCCACCGTTTCGCCTGCCTGCAGCGTGAAACTGATTCCATCCAGCGCTTGCGTGCCATCCTCGTACCGGAAGTGGAGATCGCGCACTTCGATGATCGGTGTCATTGCACTCGAGCCAGTACTAGAAGCGCTCCCACTCCAGCCGCGAAACAGGCATCCATCCAGCCAAACCGCAGCGGATTCAGAAGAGCGAAACGGCCGCTAAACGCGCGCGACATCAGGGCGCGATGCACGCCTTCGGCCCGGTAATAAGAGCGCGCGAACAATACCGCGATGGCGCCGGCGGCGGCAGCGCGGAATTTCGCGTGTCGGCGCGCGCGGGACGCTCCCCCGCGGCACGACGCCGCCAAGCGCATGTGCTGCGCTTGTTCTGAAATCACGAATAAGTATCGATACAAAAACTGGGCCATCAACACCAGCAGGCGTGGTGTTCCCAGCGCTTCCAATCCACCGAGCAGCCTCGGCAGCGGCGTCGTCCCCACCAGCAGCAGCACGGCCACCGTGGACAGATAGCTTTTTTCCACCAGACCCAGCGCGCGCCAGCGATCGCCCGCCAGCCAGGTAATCAACCCGAACGTGAGCGAAAACGGGAGAATGCCCATCGAGCGCAGCAGCAGTCCACCCAGCGGAAGGCCGGCGATCAGGATACCGGAGACTAGCAGCGCGGCATAAATAACCAAGGTAGGGAATGCATTGGGAGCCGCAGTAGCCAAAGCAATCAGGAAGATCAGCAACACCAGAACCTTGGCTCGTGGATCGCGCCTGTGCAACGGGCTCGAGCCCTGGCTCCATTGGTCCACCAGAACGTGGTGCATCAGGCGCTCCTGCGGCGGCCCACGAAGCGCGCGCCGGCCAGGCAAAGGCCGCAGATCAATAGCAATCCCGTGAGCCCCGCGATCGCCCGGCGCAGCCAGGCCGACTCGAAGTTTCCCGCGCTGTAGTTAGCCATGGGCGTTTGAAAGCTCGTCTTGGCGGACATGCCCAAGGTTTGGCCGAGGCTCTGTATGGCATCGGGAGCGCTCGAGGCCAGCAGGAATCCGGCGATTCCCAGCAGTACGCCCGCCGTGCTGAGCACGATCAGAACGCGGCTGTTGGATCGCGCCGGCTTTTGGACGAATCCCGGATTCAATCGATCCAGCGCCTGAACCACCGAAATCGTGATGGCCCCTTCGATGGCGGCGTTGACGGCAAAAAGACCCAGAGAAGTGAACACCAGCAGGCGCGGCATCCGGACGCCGGAGATCAGCAGTTCGGCCAGCGCAAGCGAGCCGCTCACCAGCACCGAGAGAAATCCGCCGGCGAAAATCGCGCTGTTGCGCCTGGCCGCACCCCACAGTTGAAAGGGCCAATATCCGGCCAGTACGCCCGCCACGGCCATGTTAAATACATTCGCCCCCAGAGCCAGCACGCCGCCGTCTTGGAAAACGAAGGCCTGGATCACCAGGATGGTGGTCATCACCAGAACGGCCGGCGCCGGTCCCAACGCGCAGGCCAGTAGCGCGCCGCCCACCAGGTGCCCGCTGGTTCCCGCGCCCACCGGGAAATTGATCATCTGGGCGGCGAACACGAAGGCGCCCATCACGCCCAGCAGCGGAATACGCGTATCCGGCAAATCGCGCCCGGCCCGCTTGATCATCAACCCAACGGCCGGGATGCTGATTGCGTCCAGCGATGCCCACACCGGCGTGGACAAAAAATTGTCCGGAATATGCATGACGGCCGACGGCTTCACAGTATCACGATTTTTCAAAGCGTGCCACGCGCTTCGCCGTCTTCTAACGCGGGGCGGACGCCTGCTACGCTCTATACAAATGAGCGAACTCAGCCGCATCGGCGTAGCCATCGATTCCGATCTCCTGAAGAAGTTCGACCACCTCATCGCCTCGCGCGGATATACCAATCGCTCGGAAGCCTTTCGAGACTTGATCCGGGACGAGCTGGTGCAAAGCTCCTGGGAGCGTCCCGACAGCAGCGTGGTAGGCACCGTGACGCTGGTTTACGACCACCATGTCCGCCTGCTCAACGAGAAGCTGACCGGACTCCAGCATTCCCATTTCCACAACATTCTTTCCACCTTGCACGTTCACCTGGATCATGACAATTGCCTGGAGGTTCTGGTGGTCAAGGGAAAAGCGGGAGCGGTGAAGAAGATCGCCGATGCCTTGATCAGCACCAAGGGTGTCAAACATGGCCAGTTGACCCTGGCGTCCTCGGGCGCCGAGTTGTGATCGTGGGGATCGGCATCGATGTCGAGGAAGTGTCCCGCATCCGCGAGGCCATAGAGAGGCACGGACGCCGTTTCGTGGACCGCATCTTCAGCCCCGCCGAGATCGCCTACGTGGAGCAGAAGGCCAATCGCTATGAACGCTACGCCGCGCGTTTCGCCGCCAAAGAAGCCGGCATGAAGGCCATCGGTACGGGCTGGCGCCGGGGCGTGCGCTGGCTGGATTTCGAGGTCGCCAATCTTCCCTCCGGACAGCCCACGCTACGCATACACGGCGCGGCCGCGGCAGTCGCCCAAGGCCTGGGTGTTCGCAATATTGCGCTGTCGCTCACGCACACCGCGCAGCAAGGCGTGGCGATCGTGATTCTCGAGACATAAAACCAATCATGGAAACCCTTACATCCTTCGCGCGTCCAAACAACATGCGTCCTTTGAAGCTAGCCGCTTGGCTGCTGCTGTGTTCCGGAATCTCTTATGGCCAACACATAACCATCGGCGTCAAGAGCGGCATTCCCCTGACCGACGCGTTTTCCGATCAGACTACCAACGGCGTGGACACCATCGCTCACTCGTTTTCCGAGAGCAAGGATTTCGTCATCGGTCCCGTGATCGAATTAGGCCTGCCGCTGGGATTCGCGGTCGAAGCGGACGCATTGTACCGGCCGCTCAATCTAACCGTCGACCACACCATCGTCCCGCAGCCGTTCACCCGCTCCGCGACCGATATCACGTCCTGGGAATTTCCGATTCTTGGTAAATACTATTTCTTCCACACGCCCGGCTTGCATCCCTACGTGGAAGCCGGACCCATTTTCCGCGCGGTGGGCAGTCAAGCGTCCTATCTCTCGAACTCCGGCGTGGCATTAGGCGGCGGCGTGAACATTCAAATCTGGAAAATCCGCATCATGCCGGAACTGCGTTACGAGCGGTGGGGACACGACGCAGCGTCCACTGTGCTCTCCACGTTTCCATCCAACCTCAATCAAGCTGAGTTTCTGATCGGCATCGGGTTCGGACGGTAACATCGCCAGCGCCATTCTATTTGCACCGTTTTCACTGGGTTAGTGGTTGGACCCGGCTTGCTCCGCACTGGGGCTCCTAGAATCCCTGGTGAAAGGAGACCGAAGTGAAACAGCCCGACAAGCCCAAGGAAAAGCCCGAGAAGGAAACGACTGAGAACCCCGAACAGAATCCAGGCATCGTGCAACCCATGATCGACGAGTTGCGCTTTCCGAAAGACGCGCCCGAGGCTCCCAAGGGACCTCCGCGCGGTCCCGTGCACCCGCCGCAGCCCGCCGAACAGGATCAGGACCCTGGCAGCGGCTACAATCCGGATCACACCATTCCACAACCCTAACGAAGTTCTGACGGCTCCAAAATCCCACGCACCTCAAATCTGGATCATAATGGGAACATAAGTACTGTTCTCCGCATCGTTAGATTAAGGAAGGTCCCATGAAGTTTGCCGCCGTTGCTGTGGCGCTGGTATGTTCGTCTCTCTTGGCAGCCGAGACAGCGCCCGCCCGCCCCAAAGCAGGAAAAGTCCAGATTTTCAAGCTGGCCGATCTGAAACCCGGAATGAAAGGCTACGCCTGGACGGTTCTCGCCGGCACCGAACCCGAACCGATTCCGATCGAGATCCTGGGGCTGCTGAAGAATCAGTGGGGACCTAAGCAGGACATCATTCTGGCCAAGATGGGCGGCAAAGCTACGCGCACCAACGTGGCCGGAGGCATGAGCGGCAGCCCGGTTTACATCGACGGCAAACTGGTAGGCGCGGTGGCGCTGCGCTTCAGCGTTTTCTCACCGGATGCGATTTGCGGCATCACGCCCATCGAGCTGATGCTCGAGGTCAACGATTTTGACAAATCCCGCCCCGAGGACGCCCGCACGCCCGAAAAAACCGTGGCGCAGGATTCCGTCCAGGTTCCCAGCGGCATGCTGGCTCAAGTGCTGTCGGCCAATCAAGCCGTCAACGTCGGCGCCAACTCCACCATGATTCCGATTGAGACGCCGCTCAGTTTCGCGGGCTTTCACGAAAACGTGCTGCACGAGTTCTCCGGCTTGTTCCAACAGCTCGGCATGACCGTCGCGGCCGGCGGCGCGGCCAGCACCACCCTCAGTGCCAAGCCCGTGGCGGGATGGCAAAATTCTCTGCAGCCGGGCGATGCCGTCTCGGGCGTCCTGGTCACCGGCGACATGAGCGTAAGCGGGATGTGCACCGTCACTTACAACGACGGCAAGCACGTGCTGGCCTGCGGCCACTCCTTCTTCAATCTCGGCCCCGTCGACATGCCCATGGCCAAGGCCGATGTTCTGATGACACTGGCCTCGGCGTTCCAGCCCAACAAAATGGGCAACGCCACCGATATCGTGGGCGCTCTGAAGCAGGACCGGCACAGCGCCATCATGGGCGAGCTCGGCGCCACCGCCGACATGGTGCCGGTCACCGTGAAGGTCCGCTCCCTCGGGGATAACAACGCCGTCCGCAACGAAAAAGATCTGCACTTCAACGTCTTCGTCCAACAGAAGTGGACGCCGTACCTGATGATGCTGACGTTGTTCAATTCTCTCTCCGGACTCAACGATTTCGCCGACGAGACCACCTACCGGATGAGCGGCAAAGTGGAGTTTGACGGCGAACCCGGCATGTCTATCTCCACCATGCTGGCGTCCAGCGAAAATCCCGCGCCCGCCCCGATGCAATTAGCCGGCTGGTGGGGCGACAAGTTCAACCGCCTGTTCCTGAATCCGGTGCACACGCCCCGGCTGAAGGCTGTGGACGCCACCGTCGACATTTTCCCCGAGCGCCGTGTCGCGACCATCGAAAATGCCTGGATCCCATCGAGTGAAGTGGAAGCCGGCTCCCAAGTTCCAGTCAAAGTCTTCTTGCGCCCGTATCGCGGCGAGCGCATCCAGCGCGACTTCCTGCTGAAGATTCCCGCCGGCCTGGCCCCGGGCGAGCACCGCATTCTGCTGAGCGACGCCGACACGCTGAACCGCATTCAAACAGTGGCCGGCCTTTCGGAACGGTTCATGGATATTCCGCAAACCGTGTCGCTGATCAACCAGGAGCGCAGCAACAACAAGCTTTATATCTCGCTGGTGGAACCGCGCCCCACGGTGTTCTACGAAGATAAAACGCTACCCAGCCTGCCCGCTTCCGTCATGAACGTGATGCAGACCGGCCGCACCGCCAGCCGGCATTTCGTGAGTTCGCCGGAAAGCGCCGTCGAGCAGGGCAGCGTCCCCTTCGATCTGATGATTGAAGGCAGCTACTCCTTGAGGATCACAGTTAAGTAATCAGCAATGAAAATTCTACGATTCCTGCCGGTGGCTTGCGCCATCGCCACCTGCTTCGCCGTCGAAACGCGCTTCTGGGAACAAGGCGAGCGTTCCGATTTTGAAAAAGGAACGCTAACACATCTATCCCTCCGCAGCGACGGCCGCATCTATCTGGCTCCCACGTTTCAGGAAGTCTTCGATTCATCCACTCCCTATCTCTGGACCATCGCCTCCGATTCGAAAGGCAATCTCTACACCGCCGGCGGAGGCTCGGGAAGCGGAACCGCCAAGCTTTTCCGCGTTGACACCGCCGGCAAGAGCCGCACCTTCGCCGAGTTGGACGGCCTGGAAATTCATGCCGTCGTCCTGGACTCCAAAGATCAGGTGTACGCAGCTACCGACCCGGATGGAAAGATCTATAAAATTTCAGCCGACGGCAAATCGCGCGTCTTCTTCGATCCGCACCAGAAATATATCTGGGCCATGGCGTTCAATAGCAAAGGCGATCTGTTCGTGGCGACCGGCGAGCAAGGGGAAATTTATCGCGTAACGGCCGACGGAACCGGTAGCTTATTCTTCAAAACCGAAGAGACCCACGCGCGCTCGCTCGTCATCGATGCGCAGGACAACCTGGTGGTCGGTACCGAACCGAGCGGCTTGATACTGCGCGTTTCACCGTCCGGCCAGGGATTCGTCCTGTATCAGGCGCCTAAGCGCGAGATCACGGCCGTTGCAGTCGACCCCAGCGGCGCCATCTACGCCGCGGGCGCTGGAAGCAAGACCGGTGTCAATCCGGCCATCCCGCTCGCACCCGTGACGCCCCAGCTATCGCCTCTGCCCTCCGTGGGCGGCAACGTCACCCTGCTCACTTCGAACGCGCCACAGCGCACTCCGGCTCTGGGCCAGCCGCTGCCCGCCATTGCGGGCGGTTCGGATATATATCGCATCAATCCGGACGGGTCGCCGCGCAAAGCCTGGTCCAACAACCAGGACATCGTCTATGCCATCACGTTCGACGCGCAAGGCCGGCCCATCCTTGGTACCGGAAACCGCGGCAGAATCTATCGCCTGGATTCGGATTCGCTCAGCACCGAACTGATCGATGCGTCTCCCACGCAGGTCACCAGTTTCGGCAAAGGCGCCCACGGCGAGTTGTTCGCCGTTACCGCCAACATCGGAAAGCTCTATCGCCTGGGACCGGGCCTGGAGCAGCATGGCACCTTCGAAAGCGAAGTTTTGGATGCCAGCAGCTTCTCTTATTGGGGCCGCATCAGCTATCGCGGCACCGGAACAATTTCGGTATTCACGCGTGCCGGCAACTTGAATCACCCCGAGAGCAATTGGAGCCCCTGGGCGGCGCTCCAGCCGGACACGGGCGAAAAAGCGATCTGCGATTCCTGCGGCGGCGGGCGCTCTGTTTCGCCTGCGGCGCGTTTCCTGCAGTACAAAATCGAACTCGGCGCGCCGGCGGCCTCGCCTCAAGCCGAAGTTTCCTACGTCGAGGTTGCCTATTTGACCAAGAACGTAGCGCCGTCGGTCGAACAAATCGAAGTCACTCCGCCGAACTACCGCTTCCCGCCCAACACTCTGTCCCTGACGCCTTCCACCAGCATCACGCTCCCGGCGCTGGGGCAGTCCAGAAGAAGCTCGCAGCCGCCGCTCGAACTGGCCAGCTCGCAGAGCATGAATTCCGCCAAAGGATACCTGGGCGCGCGCTGGCTCGCTTCCGACGAGAACGGCGACTCGCTCACTTACAAGCTGGAAATCCGCGGTGTCAACGAAAATACCTGGCAATTGCTCAAGGACGACGTCAAGGAGAAGTACTGGAGCTGGGATAGCACCGCGTTTCCCGATGGCGAGTACCTGCTGCGTGTCACCGCGTCGGATGCGCCCAGCAATCCGCGCGATCAGGCGCTCGACGCATCGCTCGTCAGCGATCCATTCCTGATCGATAACACACCCCCGCAAATCCTCAACCTGGCGGCGTCCACCTCCGGCAACAAAGTGTCGGTGCGCTGGACGGCGCACGACGCCCGCAGCAACATCGACAAGGCCGAGTACTCAGTGAACGGCGGCGAGTGGCTGCTGCTGGAACCGGCCAACAAACTCACCGATTCCCCGGAAGAGGACTATCGTCTGGAAGTCGATCGCACGCCAGGCGAACAAGTGATCGCTGTGCGCGTGAGCGACGAATTCGACAACCAGGCCGTCGATAAGGTCGTGGTGAAATAAACGCCGTGGCGCACGCACTCATGCGTGCCGCGTTCACACTCGTGTGAACGCCAGGTTAATGCGGCAGCGAAAACGTCACGTTCCGTTCCGCATTCAATCGATCGCTTAAGGCTCGATCCACCGTGCCGAGCTGCGCCTGCTTCTGCTCGTGATCCAGGCTGACGTAGTGCAGCGTCGCGCCATCCACCCAATAAGCCAGAACGGCTCGAATCACGCCGTCGTGAAAAGCGATCAAGTAGAGCGGTGGTTCATATTGCTGTGCCTGCGTCGTCGGGGCATGGTACTCGCGAATCACTGGAGCGGGCGGCGGAGGAGGCGGCGAATAGGCTTGCTCGGGCGGAGGACCATAAGGATAGCCGCCGGAATTCTGATTGATGATCACCGCGGGTACGCCGCCCGAATAGCTTGCGGAAGGATAGCCGTAAGATGGATAGCTGTAAGAAGGCGGGTAACCATAGCCGTAGTCCGAATCGTCGAAAAACGGGTCCCAAGTGTCGAAGAATGGGTAGCCGTAGAACCCGGAATTGAGGAACGGCGAAAAGCCGAAGAATTGGTTGCCGCGAAATCCAAAGCCACGGTTGAAACCACCGCCTCGGAAGCCACCGCGAGCTCCTCCGAATCCGCCGCCACCACGCATCCCGCCGCCACCACGCATCCCCCCACCGCCACCACGCATTCCCCCGCCACCGCCACGCATCCCACCGCCGCCGTGGCCACCGCCTCCGCGTTGCGCCAAAACCGGAATCGCCGGCAGAAGACCGAAGATGAGAACGATTGCAAGTCGACGCATAAAGACGCGCCTTTCTACCGCGATAGTAGCGCCGTATGGTGCCGCGTGCAAGCGGAAGGGTTTAGGCGCCGATATACCGCGCGTATAGGCTGCGCGCCAAACCCGCGTCCGTAGTGCCTTTGACGATGGCCCGGCCGTCAGGAAAAATCGTCAGCAGATAGGGTGGCGTTTCGAAACGCAGTGCAAATTCATTGGCGCGAACCCGGCCCAGCGGCTTCAGCCGCACCGCCAGATCGCTGAGATCCAGCGGCCGCCTGCGCTCATGAATCTGGACCGCATTGTGGCCGCACAAGCTCACCGGCGCGCGGGAGCTTTCTTCGAGATAAGGAAATTCGCGCCGCCCGCACGCCGGGCACTGCTCGCTAGGCCCGGGTTGCGCCACCTGCCGGATTTCGCCGCTCCACACATCCACGGTCGTGATTTTGCGCGACGGCTCGGCGCCGCACAGGATCTTCAGAGCCTCGGCCACTTGCAGGCTCGCGATCAGCGCCGTGATGGAACCGAGCACCCCCGCCGTTTCACACGTTGGCTGCACCCCAGCGGGCGGATCCGGGTAAACGCAGCGCAGGCAGGCCGTCCGCGAAGGCACAACCGGCATCGTAATGCCGTAACTTCCCACCGCCGCTCCATAAATCCACGGCCGGCCGCGATCGACAGCGTAATCGTTGATCAGGTAACGAGTCTCAAAATTGTCCGTGCCATCCAGAATTAAATCCACATCGTCGAAAAAATCGGCCACATTAGACGCGGTCAGGTCGGCCACGGCCGGCTCGGTCTGAACGTCGCGATTGATGGCGGCGATTTTGCGCGCTGCCGCCACCGCCTTCGGAAGCGCTTGTTCGGCGTCGCGCTCGTCGAACAGCCACTGTCTTTGCAGGTTGCTGAGCTCGACGTAGTCGCGGTCGATGATGCGAAGAAACCCCACGCCCGCCCGCGCCAGCGCGCCCGCCTGAAAGCTGCCTAACGCCCCGCAACCCGCCACCGCCACGCGCGCGTCCAACAAGCGTTGTTGTCCCGCCTCGCCAATCCCGGGAAACAGAATCTGGCGCGAATAACGCTCGCCGACCGGCCCCTTCATACACCCAGATGGTACCAGCCGATGCGCTAAGATGGACGCTTGTGTCAACCCGGCTGGGCTGGTGGGTCAGTCTGCCCATGCTCCTCGCGCTGGGCGGGAATTCTCTTCTCGCGCTCTCCGATGAGTACGAGGGGAAGCCCATCGCGAACGTCCAATTCGAACCTGAGAAGCAGCCGCTCTCGCGCGATCAGCTGATGGCCATGATCCCGCTTCGGCCCGGCCAGCCTTTGCGGGGCTCGGATGTCCGCGCGACCATCGAACGGCTGTATCGAACCGGCGAATACGTGGATATCGCGGTCGACGCGGCCACCGGACCCTCCGGCGTGATCCTCAAGGTGATCACCAAGCCAAACTACTTCGTCGGACACGTCTCCGTGAACGGTGTGCCCGAACCGCCCAACGCGGGCCAGTTGGTTCTGGCCACCAAGCTCGAGTTGGGAACAACGTATTCGAGCGACGAGTTGAAAACCGCGGACGACCTTCTGGCCGACATTATCAAGCGCAACGGCTTCTACCACGCCGATGTTCAATCCGACACCACCGCTGACCCGCTGTACCAGCAGATGAATTTCGACTTCAACGTCGATCCCGGAAAACGCGCGAAATTCGACGGCCTCAAGACCACTGGCGATAGCGAGCGCTCACCGGAAAGCTTGCTCAGCTCTACCGGCTGGAAGCGCTTCCGCGGCCTGTTCGGCTGGCATTCTTTCAATGAAACCCGTATGCGCAACGGTCTGGATAACATCCGCTCGTGGTATCCCAAACACGATCACCTCTTGGCGCGGGTCCAGTTGGTCAATCTGGATTACCACGACCGCACCAACGCCGTGACGCCGGAGGTGAATATCGATAGCGGAGCGCTCGTAGACGTGCGGCTGCATGGCGCCAAGATGTCCGCCGGAAAATTGCGCAGCCTGCTGCCGATTTATGAAGAGCGCGCCGTGGATCGGGACCTGCTGGAAGAAGGTTCTCGCGACCTGGCGTCCTATTTCCATTCCCAGGGCTACTTCGACGCCCTGGTCTCTTATGCCACCTCCACGCCTCCCAACGGTCAGGAGTACATCGACTACACGGTCGATCGCGGCGATCGCCATAAGATCGTCAAGCTCGAAATCACCGGCAACCACTACTTCGACTACCAGACCATTCGCGAGCGTATCTCGGTCATACCGTCCACGTTCATCCGCTATCGCTACGGCCGTTATAGCCGCAGCGCGCTCGAACGAGACGTCGAAGGTATACGCAGCCTGTACCGCGCTAATGGCTTTCGCGATGTCGAGGTGAACTCCCGGGAGATAGATAACTATCAGGGCAAGCCCGCCCAACTCGCGATCCTGGTCGAGATTAAGGAAGGTCCGCAGTGGTTCGTCTCCACACTCGATCTGGAAGGAATCTCCGAAGACGACCGGGCCGCTTTGGTGATGATTCTGCATTCCACCGCCGGCCAACCCTACAGCGATCTGGACATCGCCTTGGACCGGGACGCGATCCTCGACTATTTCTTCAACCAGGGATACCCAGGCGCCACCTTCGAGTTCGTTTCGACCCCGGCTTCTGAGCCGCAGCATGTGGACCTCAAGTTCGTCGTGACGCCGCGCCAGCGCGAGTTCGTGCGCAATGTTGTGGTAAGCGGTCTCCAAAGAACGCACCCCGACGTGGTGCGAGGCCGCATCGATCTGCACGCCGGCGACCCGCTTTCCCAGGATAAGATCACCGGAAGTCAACGGCGCTTGTACGATCTCGGGATCTTCGCCCGTGTCGACACCGCGCTTCAGAATCCCGACGGCGACGAGCCGGACAAGAATGTGCTGTATTCCATCGACGAAGCGCGCCGCTGGGTCACCAATTACGGCGTGGGCGCTGAGATTGGACGCATCGGCGGAGGCACTACCTCGCTCGATTCGCCGGCCGGTACTACCGGATTCACCCCGCGCTTCATATTCGGCGTCAGCCGCCTGAATTTTCTCGGCACCGGCCACACCATCGGGTTGCAGACCCTCGTCTCGACGCTGGAACAGCGCGCCCAGCTGACTTACTTCGCGCCGCAGTTTGAAGGGAACCCCAACCTGAACCTGCAATTTATCGGTTTATTCGATAACTCGCACGACGTCCGCACGTTCTCGGCCCGGCGCGAAGAAGGATCGGTGCAGTTGGGCCAAAAGCTGTCGCGCGCCTACTCCATCCAATACCGCTATACCTTCCGGGAGGTCAATATTCTCGGAACCCCGCTGATCACGCCGGACCTGATCCCGCTGCTTTCGCAACCCGTACGCGTCGGCTTCCTGTCCACGACTCTCATTCAGGACCAGCGCGACGATCCCGTTGACGCGCATCGCGGGATGTATAACAGCTTGGACCTGGCCTGGGCTTCGAGCGACCTCGGTTCCCAGACCGGCTTCGGCCGCGTGGTCGCGCGGAACTCCACCTACTATCAGCTGACCAAGAGCCTGGTGTTGGCCCGCACCACCACTTTCGGCATGATCGAACGCTATTCCGGCCTGCCGGAGATCCCTTTGGCGGAACGGTTTTTCGGCGGCGGTGCGTTTTCCAACCGGGCCTTTCCGGATTTTCAGGCCGGCCCCCGCGACACCACAACCGGCTTCCCCGTGGGCGGTAACGCGTCTTTTGTGAATACCGTCGAATTACGATTTCCGCTGATCGGAGAGAACCTGGGCGGCGTCCTATTTAATGACATGGGCAACGTCTATTCGGCCGTGAACAAAATTAGCCTGCGGTTTACCCAGCGCAACCTCGACGATTTCGACTACGCCGTGCAGGCTTTCGGCTTCGGCATTCGCTACCGCACGCCTATCGGCCCGGTTCGCGTGGACTTTTCCCTTAGCCCCAATTCGCCGCGCTTCTTCGGATTCGAGGGCACCGAGAATCAATTGCTCTTCGGCGGTGGCCACGCGGTAACGCAGCGCATCAACGTGTTCCAGTTCCATTTTTCCTTGGGGCAGGCATTCTGATGCCGCACCCGGCGCGCTTCCGCTCGAAGTTCTTCTGCCTGCCTCCGATTTTGTGCCTGTTTGCTCTATGCGCTCCTCTTTGCGCCGAGGTGATCGACCGCATTGCGATCTCAGTGGGCAATCAAGTCATCACCGAAAGCCAGACCGATGAGGAAGTGCGCGTCACCGCGTTTCTGAATAATGAAAAGGTCGACCTCTCCGCCGATCAAAAGAAGAAAGCCGCTGACCGGCTGATTGAACAAGCGCTGATCAAGCGCGAAATGGATCTCAGCCGCTACCCCTTGCCCGCGCTCAGCGACGCCGATAGCGCGCTGAATGAAGTCAAATCTCATTACACCAGCCAGGCCTCTTTCGCTCAAGCCTTAGAG
This sequence comes from Terriglobia bacterium, assembly GCA_963768095.1. GTDB lineage: Bacteria > Acidobacteriota > Terriglobia > Bryobacterales > Bryobacteraceae > Palsa-89. The sequence goes on from CAVYGT010000007.1 coordinate 357,164, forward strand.
GATCACGGCATCACCGAAGCTCAATTGAAGGAACATTTGTGGTGGCAGCTGACCGTCTTGCGATTTGTGGACTATCGCTTCCGCCCCGGCATCCAGATCTCCGATTCCGAGGTTCAGGCATACTATCAACAGCAAGTGTCCAAATGGGAGCAGCAGGGGGTTAAGCCCATCCCGAGCTTGAGCGACCAGCGCGCGGAGATCGAAGAAATCTTGACCGAGCAACAAATCGACCAAAATCTGGACCAGTGGCTGGCCGAAGCCCGCAAACAAGTGCCGATTCGCTACCTGGACGAGGCATTGCGATGAGCCGCCGCGCCAAGGCCGTGTTATGGACCTTTGGCGGCCTGCTTGGACTGGCCGCCGCCGCGGCCATCAGCTTCGTGATCGTAGTCCAGACTGACTGGTTTAAGAACCAGGTCCGCCAGCGCATCGTCTCCGTGGCCCAGCAAGCCACCGGCGGACGGGTTGAAATCGGGCGTTTCAATTACGATTGGCACGCGCTGACCGCGGAGGTGGCGCCATTCGTGCTGCATGGCTCCGAACCCGCGTCTTCGCCGCCGTTCTTCCGCGCCGCCAAGATCCGGGTGGGGCTGAGAATCATTTCGGCGTTCAAGAAACAGGTGGACATCGCGTCGCTCCAAGTGGATCAGCCGCAACTTTACGTCATCGTCGCCCCGGACGGATCCACGAATGTGCCCATCCCGACGCTGGCTCGCTCCGTGCAGAACGTCACCCAAGACCTGCTCGATTTGAAGGTGCAGCATTTCCAACTTCACGACGGGTTCTTCGACTACAATTCCCGGCGCATTCCTCTGGATGTCCAGGGCGACCGCTTGCAGGCCTCCTTGGCCTATGACCGGAATGGCGCATGCTATCGCGGCGATATCGCGTCGCGGAAAGTGCGCGTTTCCGTTCCCCAATTGAAGGAACCTTTGATGTTCGATCTGGCCAGCCGGATCGCGCTCGAATCGAACGCCGTCGAGATCCTTGAAACCAGCTTTTCTAACGCAGCTACCAACGTTCAACTGAAGGGCTGGATCAGAGACCTGGCTGCTCCGCGGCTGGCTCTGGAGGTGAAAGCGTCCGCCCCGGTGAACGAGCTGAAGAAATTTATCCCGATTCCGCTGGAGGCGCGCGGCGCCATTGCCTTCGAAGGGCAGGGAAGCCTGCAGAGCAGCCCATTCCAGTACAAGCTGGACGGTAAGCTGACGGCGCGCGGGCTCGGATATACCTACCAAAACGTCGCGATCACAGACATCGCGGCGGGCTCGCGCCTGGAGTTGTCGCCCGAAAAACTTCGGCTTCCGGACCTGGATGTTTCCGCGCTGCATGGCAACTTTCGCGGGTCGGCCGAAGTGTCCGATTTTCGCAAGCTCGCCATTAGCGGAGACGCTCAAGGTTTTGCGCTGCGAGAACTGGTGGCGCTCAGCGGCCGCCACGCGGGTGAATTGGATGGCGTTTTGAGCGGCCCCATCCGTCTGAATGGCGACCTCGGGCGGGGCGGCCTGCACAACGTAACCGCTTCGGCTCAACTCGCGATTGCCCCCGGAACAGCCCGGACGCCGCTCCAAGGGGCCATCGCGCTGGCCTACAACCAAGCCGCCGGAACCATTGAGCTGGGAGACTCGCACTTGACTCTTGGCACTACCCAAGTCGCCGTTTCCGGAGTGCTCGGGCAAAGCCTCGCCGTCCACGCCGTCTCGAAGAATTTGGATGATGCGCTGTCTTTGTTCCCGCTGCTCGACGTCGAGCCCCCCAAGCAGACTCCCATCTCGCTGGACGGAAGCAGCGCCAGCTTTGACGGAACCGTCGCCGGTCCGCTCGCCAATCCGCGCATCTCCGGCAAAGCCGACGTGGGCCGCTTCCAATTTCGCGGACAACGCTTCGATCATCTCACCGCCACCGTCGATGTCGATCAGTCCTCCGCCAATTTCCGTACTCTGACCGCCGCGCAAGACCGGATGCGCGTGGAAGGACAGGGCCGCATCAGCCTGCGCGATTGGAAAATTGAAGATGCCAGCCCCATCTCGGGCCTGCTTTCGATCACCGGCGCCGACCTCCCAACGCTGGCCAAGGAAAGCGGAACCGACCTGCAGGTTACAGGCACTGCTTCCGGCATCGTGCGCGTGTCGGGCTCGCTCGATTCGCCGCTCGCCTCCGGCACCATCGAAGCCGCGAATGTCTCGGCCTACGGAGAACATGCCGATTCCTTCCGTGGCGACGTGACGGTTTCAGCTACTGGCGTCGAAATCTCGGACGGAAATATTCGCTCCGGACCCGCCCGCGTTGTATTAACTGGCGCCTACAATCACCCGGCCCAGGATTGGAAAGATGGTGCGCTTCGTTTCGATATCTCAACCAGCGGTCTGACGCTCGCGCAGATCAAGCACGCCCAGGCCCTCGAGTCCGATCTGGGCGGCGAGGTGGATCTAAAGGCCAACGGTACGGCGAAGGTCGTGAAGGGCGCGGTTGACCTGACCTCGCTCACCGGCCGGCTGGCGTTGCGCAACGCCGTCTTGGGTGGCCATCCCTACGGCAATCTTGAACTAAACGCCAGTACCCGCCTGCCGATCCTGGGCGTCAATGCCAAGGTCAATCTCGGCGGCATCCAGATCGAAGGAAGTGGCGAGTGGCGCATGGAAGGCGATTACTCAGGAGAGGCGCGTTTCCAGATTCCGCGCGTTCCGTTCGCCACCCTGCACGATCTTGTCCCCGGCCCGCATGAACGCCCGACGCTGCCTTTCGATGGTTTTCTCGAAGGCGACGCCACCGTAACCGGACCGCTGAACAATCCCGCCGCCATGCAGGCCGACGTCGTGCTCTCCACCGTGCAGCTGAACGCCAGCCCCAGCGCCTCGCCCAAAGGCGGCTTCCAAACTCAAGACCTGGTTCTTCGCAACGCCCAACCGGTGCACCTGGAGGCGACGGCCAAGGCCATCGACATTCGCAGCGCCAGCTTCACCGCCCGCGACACCTCGCTGACCGCCTCCGGACGGCTGACGTTGGACTCCAAAAGCCCCTGGGACCTGAACGTCGCGGGGCGCATCAACCTCTCCATCCTGCAGATCTTTAATCCCAATCTGCTTGCCTCCGGCGCCTCGGTAATCAGCTTGGCCGTGCGGGGGCCGCTGATGGAGCCGCAAATCGACGGCCGTCTCGAGTTGCAGAACGCTTCCCTGTTTCTGCGCGATTTTCCCAATGGCGTCGATCAAGCCAACGGCCTCATTCTCTTCGATCGCAACCGCGCCACGGTCCAGAATCTTACGGCTGTTACCGGCGGCGGCAAGGTGACATTTGATAGCGGCAGCTTCGTCGGCTTCAGAGGACCAGTGTTGCTGTACCGGCTCCAGGCCGCGGCCAGCAACGTTCGCTATCGCACCCCGGATGGGATCAGCATCACCGTGAACGCGACGCTCGCCCTGGTGGGCACCTCGGAGAATAGCGTGCTCTCCGGTAGCATGCAAGTGGCGCGCGCGGCTTTCAATCCCCGCACCGATGTCGGCGCGCTGCTGGCCGCAACCCAGAAACCCGTATCCGAACCTTCGGAATCCAATGAATACCTGCGCGGCGTTCAGTTCGATGTCCAGGTCGAAAGCGCCCCCAGCCTCGAAGTCCAAACATCCTTGGCTCGAAACATCCAGGCCAATGCGAACCTGCGCGTGCGCGGAACGCCCGATCGGCCCGTGCTGCTCGGTAATGTCAGCGTCAGCTCCGGTCAAATCGAATTCTTCGGAAATAAATACACTATCAATCGCGGCGATGTCCGCTTTCTGAATCCCGCCCGGATCGAGCCCACGCTCGACATGGATCTGGAGACGCAGGTGCGCGGAATCACGGTAGACATCAGCTTTGCAGGATCTTTGAACAAGCTGAACTTCTCCTATCGCTCCGATCCGCCGCTACAGGCCAGCGATATTGTCGCTTTGCTGGCGGTAGGACGCACTCCCTCGCTTTCGAGCCCGCTCGCTGCTGCCCAAAACACGGACGTCAGTTACCTGGGCTCCGGAGGCAACGCCCTGCTGGGTGAAGCCCTGACACCGTCCTCCGGCCGCCTGCAGAAGCTTTTCGGCGTAAGTCACATCAAGATCGATCCGCAGATCACCGACGTAACCAGCATTCCTCAAGCTCATTTGACCTTCGAGCAGCCGGTCTCGTCCGACGTCACCTTGACCTACATCACCAACTTGGCCGTCGCCAACCAGCAGATCGTGCGCCTGGAGTGGGACCTCAACCGGCGCTGGTCCGTGGTGGCGCTGCGCGACGAGAATGGCGCCTTCAGCATCGACTTTCTCTATAAGAAAAGTTTCAAATGAGACTGCGGAAGATGCAGGGCAAGTTGAAAGTGGAACATGCCATCCTGGACGGCGTGCGGATCTTCCTCGAGAAGCTGCTCGCCCGAAATCCCGACGTGCGGTCCGTGATCCCCGGCGTAATCCGCCCGGTACGCGACGCCAAAGGACCTGCCAAGATTCGAGTCACGGTGCCCACCACCAACGGCTGGAAGGCCATTGCGCTCAGCGACGGCGCGCGCCAGGAGCTGTTCATCAGCACCGCCCTGAGCCGGGAGGATTTGGAACAGGCCATCCGCCGCGCCTCCGAGGACGCACGGTGAATCCCGAACTGGAGTTTTCTCCCGAACGGATGCGCGAGATTGGCTATCGCGTCATCGACCGCCTCGTCGAACACTTGACCACTCTTTCAAACCAGCCGGTCGGCGCCAAAGCAGATCCCTCCATACTGATTCCCGCGTTCAGCCAGCCGCCGCCCGAAGAGGGAACCGACTTTGAGACCGTACTGGCCCAATTGGAGCAGCAGGTCTTCCGCCATACCATGCACGTGAACCATCCTCGGTTCTTTGCTTACGTGCCCGGCCCCAGTAATTTTATCGGCGCCATGGCCGACGCTCTGGCTTCCGGCTACAACGTTTTCGCCGGAACCTGGATTAGCGGTTCCGGCCCCGCCGCCGTCGAACTCGCGGCGGTCGATTGGCTGCGTCAAGCCTGCGGCTTTCCCTCCGATGCAGGCGGCTTGTTCGTAAGCGGAGGCACCATGGCCAACCTGACTGCGCTGGCCGTGGCCCGCCATGTCACGCTCCAAGATCGTCTGGATGGCGCCACTGTGTATTTCTCCGATCAGGCGCACTCCTCGCTTGAAAAAGCCTTGTTCCTGCTCAGTATTTCGCCCGCGAATTTTCGCCGGCTTCCCTCGGACGGCGATTTTCGCTTGCCGCTGGACGAGTTGGCCCGCTCCATCCAGCAAGACCGCGCCGCCGGCTTCCGTCCTTTCTGTGTAATCGCCACCGCCGGAACCACCAATACCGGCGCCATCGATCCTTTGGCCGAGATCGCTTCACTGTGCCACGCCGAAGGCTTGTGGCTCCACGTGGACGGAGCCTACGGTGCGGCAGCCGCAATCTCCGCCCGCGGCCGCGAGCTGCTCCAGGGTATCGAACTAGCCGACTCGCTTTCGCTCGATCCCCACAAATGGCTCTTCCAACCCTTTGAAATCGGCTGTGTCCTGGTTCGAGATCTGGCTCAACTGCGCGACACGTTTCGCATCCTGCCGGAGTATCTCAAGGATACGCACCAGTATTCGGAGGACTTCAATTTCACCGACTACGGCCTGCAATTGACCCGCAGCTTTCGCGCCCTGAAACTGTGGATGTCGATCCAGGTATTCGGCCTGGCTTCCTTCCGCGCCGCCATCGAGCGCGGCTTTGTTCTGGCTGAATTTACCGAAGCCCATCTGCGCGGGATGCCCGGCTGGGAGATAGTGACGCCGGCCAACATGGCGGTGGTCTGCTTCCGCTACTCGGCGGGCAGTGACGCCTTTCACCTAAAACTGGTGCAGGCCCTGCTGGACGACGGCTCGGCTCTCATTACGTCCACGGTACTGCGGGGGCGTACCGTCCTGAGAACCTGTACCATCAACCCGCGCACCACGCAAGCTGACATCCGGACCACCCTGGAGCGGCTGGACTTTCTCGCCCAGACACTCGCTCGGGCTAAGGACGCGGCTAAGGCTCCCTAGGGTTTTCCCGAGTGACAGTACAGGGCTAACGTTAGTACACCTCCATGCCGATGAGAGAGTTGTCGAACTATGACTGAACGAGGGTGGGCTCAATCCAGGGCAAGCGGGAAGACCGAATAGTGAAGATCCTGATCGCAGACGATAGTATCGTTTCACGCCATCTTTTAGAGGCAACTCTGCATAGCTGGGGCTACGACGTCATCTCCGCTTGCGATGGCTTGGAGGCTTTGGACATCCTCCAACAGCCCAACGCGCCGGCACTGGCGATCTTAGATTGGATGATGCCCGGGCTCACTGGCCCTGAGGTCTGCAAACGCATCCGCCAGCACGCCCGCGAACCCTACACCTACATCCTGCTGCTAACCTCCAAGAGCCTCAAAGAAGACCTGATCGAGGGCATGGAAGCCGGGGCCGACGATTACGTTACCAAACCGTTTGACCGGCATGAGTTGCAAGTCCGGCTGCGCGCCGGAAAAAGGCTGGTCGATACACAGGCCGAGTTGCTGGCCGCCCGGGAAGCTCTGCGGGAACAGGCCACTCGGGATTCCCTGACACATACCTGGAACCGGAACTCGATCCTGGAAATGCTCGGCCGCGAACTCGCGCGCGGCGCGCGGGAGAACGCCACCCTGGGCGTCGTGATTATTGACCTGGATCGCTTCAAGAATGTCAACGATCACCATGGGCATTTGGCCGGCGATGCCGTCCTGCGTGAGGCCGCCCGCCGCATCCAGAGCGCCATGCGTCAGTACGATTCCATCGGACGCTATGGCGGCGAAGAGTTTCTGATTCTGCTCCCCGGTTGCGACGCGGTCAACAGTGTGAGCCAGGCCGAGCGTTTGCGCAAACAGCTGGCGCAGTCCGATATGCGCGTCGATGACACGGCCATTTCGATTACCGCCAGCTTTGGTGTAACCGCCGTTCCTTGTGGTCTCGCGGATTGTGCCGAAAACGTGATTAGAAGGGCGGATGAAGCCCTCTACCTGGCTAAGAAAATGGGACGCAACCGCGTCGAGTTCCTGGCCTACGGCCCGGAAACGTCGCTTCCCGAAATCGCAACCGAATCCGAAACCGTAGCCACGTAGGCGGGTGTTCTGGAGCCCGCAATCGTCCAAATTCGCCTTCCGGAGTCCGGCTGGCAAGCATTCGCTTAACATCCCTTAAATCTAACAAAATAAACAACAAATATGAAAAATCCGAGTGATGCTTACTTCCCTTTTTTCAGCTCGGCGTGCGATACTGGGTGCAGAAAGACAACCGGCCAGAATGACTCAGCTAGGTGAGGCGATAACCCGCTACCACAAGCTTCTCCAGGGCAGCCAATACCAAAATCTTGCCTGGGCACACCAACTCCAGGAACGCATGCAAGCGAACAATTTGGCCGTTAGCGGAAAGCCTGTATCTCCGGTTCTGCGTCCGCATTTTATCACGCGCAGGCAGTACGCCGGGCTGGTCAAAGCGGTGGAGTCGTTTTCCGGCGCCATCGAGCGGATTGAAAAGCTGGCCATCGCGAGCCCCGCGCTGCTGGCCCGCATGGAGCTGCTGCCGGCCGAGAAAATGCTCGCCGCCGTCGATCCCGGTTATCCGTTTCTTTCGGTCACCTCTCTCATCGATACGCATCTCAATAACGGCACGCTTCGCTTTTCGCGCTACATTCCGGATACGCCGGTCGGCGTAGCCTACGGCGAGGCCCTCTCGGACTTGTTTTACGACGCGGCCCCGGTTAAGGAATTCCGGCGGCGTTATCATCTCGAAAAGCTGCCGGGTACGAAGTATTTGCTGCAGGCCATTCTCAAGACTTACAAGGAATGGGGCGGCAAAAACAAGAAACCGAACATCGCGGTGCTGGAATTCCGGCAGCCCTTTCAGACCACCGAGTCGGGCGAGAGTGCTTTGATCGCCCAGCTTTTCCGGCGCGATGGGCACCAGGTGGAAGTGGTCTCGCCCGACCAGCTTGAATATCGCAACGGCGTCCTGCGGCGCGGCGAGTTTCCCATCGACGTGATCTTCCGCCGCATCAAAGTCCAGGAATTCCTGGTGCGTTTCGATTTAACTCACCCCCTGCTGCGCGCCTATCAGGAACACGCCGTGTGCCTGGTGAACAGCTTTCGCTCCGAGATGGCGCAGAAAAAGGCCATCTTCGATCTCCTCACCGACGAAGAGATCACCGCGAGCTTCCCGGCGGTCGAACGAAAAGCGCTGCAAGAATTGATTCCCTGGACCCGCGTCGTGCGCGACGCCAAGACGCGCCACAAGAAAAAGCTGGTGGATCTTCCTGAGTTCATCCTCCACAACCGCCAGAAGCTGGTGCTTCGCCCTAATGATGAAAGCTCCGACCAGCACTCCTTCCGCGGCGCTGAGATGGACGATGCGGGCTGGGAAAAGGCCTTGCGCACGGCGCTGCGCAATCCCTACGTGGTTCAGGAAGTGCTCGATCCCGTGGTGGATGTTTTCCCGGTGCTGCAGTACGGACACCTGGAGATGCAGAAGATGCGCGTGGATGTGCATCCGCACTCCTACCTCGGCAAGGTGCAGGGCTGTTCGAGCTGGCTGACCGCCATCGGTCCTTCGGGCTTTTCGACCCTGTCGGGGCTCGCCCCGACCTTCATTCTGGAAGCAAAGTAAGTCCGGCTCCCCGGCCATGCCACCATCGGGCCGCGTGCAATCTCAAACCGAGACCGCCGCTCCGCATCGATCCGTCCCGCCGGCGCGCTTCCTGACTGCCCGCTTCGATCCTGATCCTGTTCGCCCTGAATGCGTACATATGCCGGTATCTTTTTGAGGCGCACTTCATCCATCAGATGGGCTCCACCGCCGGGCCCTTCATCGCGCTCAGCCGTTGGATCCTGCGCCATTGGCACGATTTGACCTGGTACCCGCTCTGGTTCACCGGCATGCCGTTCTTCCACGTCTACCAGCCCGGGCTGCCCGTGGTCGTCGCTTCCGCCGCCAGTCTCTTCCATCTGACTCCGGAGCGTTCTTACTTCTTAGTGATCGCCCTGGTGTATTGCCTCCAGCCCATCGCGCTGTATTGGCTGTGCTATTGCGCCACCCGATCCCGAGTCTACGCGTTTGCCGCCGGAGTGGCCTTCAGTCTGATCTCTCCCAGTGCATTCCTGGCCAGCCTGGTCCGCCATGAACTGGGCGGCATCTGGTTCGCCCGGCGCTATCACACGCTGGTCTACTATGGCGAGGCGCCGCATGACGCTGCTCTGTTGCTGATCCCACTCGCGATCCTGTTTCTGCACAAAGCAGTCGTGGATCAGAGGCGCTGGTATTTTCCACTCACCTGCCTGGTGCTCGCGGCCATCCTCCTCACCAATTGGCCCGGAACCGTTGGCTTGCTGATGGCTCTACTGGCGTACGCGCTTTCTAGAGTAGGCGCGGACCCACGCCCGCTATGGATTAGCCTGGCGGCCGCCGGCGCGATCGCCGCTATGATCGCCTGCCGCTGGGTCGCTCCCGGCTCGCTATTGCCGATTCTCCGGAACGCCCAGCAGTCCGATGGAACCTCGTTCGGCTGGCTTCACCTGCTGATCGCGCTGGCGGCAGGCCTGACACTGTTCGGGTTGCACCTGCTGTTCCAGCGTTTTCGCGTCGACCGCTGGCTTCGTTTTTTCTCGTTTTTCGCTTTTATCAGCGGCCTGGTTGCGCTCGCCAGGTTCTGGACCGGATTCAATCTCCTGCCACAAGGACACCGCTGGCAGTTGGAGATGGAGTTGGCCATCATCGGAGCGCTGGCTTTGCTGGCGCGGCCGGCGCTTGCGCGGCGCTCCTCTCGGATCAGGTTTGCGGTGCTGGTCCTGCTTTCATTGGGAGCGATCTTCCAGGTGCGCAACTATAGCCGCTATGCCCGAAGCATCACGCGCGACGTGGCCCCGCAGGACACCATCGAATATCGAACTTCCAAATGGATCGAGACGAATCTCAAGGACGCCCGTGTTTTCGTCCCGGGTAGCGTTTCACTGTGGCTCAATGCTTTTACCGACGTGCCCCAAGTCGCGGGATGCTGCGATCCCAGCGTGCCCAGCTTCTCGCATCGCTTGGCTTACTACACCGTGTACTCTGCTGAGAACGCCGGCGATTCCTACATCCCCGCGGTGCTGCTCTGGCTCAAAGCCTACGGCGCGCAAGCCATCCTGGTAACCGGACCCAACAGCAGAGAATTTTTCAAGCCATACGCACGCCCCGACGCGTTCCGCGACGCGCTCCCCGAATTGTGGCGTGACGGCGACAGCGTGATTTACAAGGTTCCATCCATGTCGCTGTCTTTGGCTCACGTCCTCAATCCCTCTGAGCTGGTGAACCGGCAACCGGCGAACGGGTTGGACACGGCTGGGCTGGCCGTCTATGTAACGGGCTTGGAGCGCGCCGGTTCGCAGGCCGATTTCCAATGGATCAACGCTCACCAGGCGCGAGTGCACGCTCAAGTCACGAAGGGCCAGATCGTATCGGTCCAGATTTCTTATGATCCCGGATGGAGTGCGACTATCTCCGGAGCTGCTCAGCCAATCCGCAGCGATGCTTTGGGGCTCATGGTGATTGAACCGGCTTGCACTGGTTCCTGCGACATCAATCTGGTTTTCGGTCAAAGCTCCGGCGCGCATTGGGCCACCTGGGTCCAAATGCTGGGATTGATTCTAGCCGTCGCCTGGGTCTTGCTCCCATCCGGCAAAGTTAAGCGCGCATAAGCTCGACGCGCACGGGCGGAGATACTGAACTTCCAGCCGCTATGTTGACGGCCGCAACTCCAGCCGGCATCCCAGACGGAATGAGAGCGTTCACCTGCACCAAACCTTTCGCATCCTGCTCGCCCACATAGACCACCGGAATATCGTATCCATCCAGCCGCACGCAAGCATCCTGCCTGGAGTAGCCACCGAGACCGCGCGCCCACAGCGTGATGGACGCCTCGGAACCCATGCGCACCAGGTTGGGTTCCCAAGTCCTTCCATCCGACGCGTTCAAAATCTCAATTCCTGGATCGCCACAGGCCACGGTTCGCTCGCGGCGCTGCTCTCGATTCACATCCACTGCCAGCAGCATGGTGTTGCTCCAGGCGCTGTCGCGCTCCCGCAGTCTCACGGGATGCCATCCGGGTTCTAGGCCCGGCGGAAGCTTGAAGACCACTTCCCAGCCGTCCGAACCAGCGCTCGCCACCTTCAGCGGACGCGCACCATAACCGCCGGTTTCCGGAAACACGTCGTCCGCCGTCAAGCCGGTGCTGGTTGTAGAAAACCACGCCGAAACGTACTCGTCTTTGGAAGCCGAGAAGCTCAGATCCAGCGTGGACGTGTTCGCGATGCCGGCGATGTACGGCGCCGTCCCGGTTCCCGCCTCACCATCCCATGTGCGAAAACAACTGACATGCGCGCGATCGTCCAGCATGCCCTCGAAGCGCACCCGGGCAAATCCCGCGCTCCGGCACATCGCCAGCATACACGCCACGTTCGGCCCCACCCAATTATCAAACTGCCCACCGAGCTCGTTGGTCTCGTAAAACTCCATGACGGGCACGGCGCCGGGATCGAAGCCGTCATGCATCACTTGCGACTCCACGCACACCAGGTCCCGGCTCAGCGCGCACACGCGTTCCAGCGCCAGCAGCGGATGCTTCAAGTGGTACAGAACACCCAGAAACAAAACAATGTCGAAGACGCCCAGGTCCGACGGCCGCAGGTCGCACACATCGGCCACGCGGTATTCCACTTTGGAACTGAGCCACTCGCGAGCTTGCACGAGTTTTTCGTTGTAGGTAGCGTCCACAGCCACCACCGAAGCGCCGCGCTTCTCCATCTCGAAACTGAACCAGCCATCCCAGGCGCCGATGTCCAGAACGCGCTTTCCACCGAGGTCGTCGGGGATGGGAAACTGGCGCAGACGCAGGCGCTGGTGCTCCAGGCTTTGGTGCCCCCGGATGACCTCACCGTTCGGCAACTCGATGCTGTGATACCAGCCCAGCCGACGGAATCTCTCAATCTGCTCCTGCGTCTCGGCAGTATGCTCAGCGTCGCGCGCTTTCATGCCGGTAGTTTCTGCATTTCCACGCTAGCTCGCAGATTGGCGACGCCTGCGGTATACCGGGAATCCGTCACTGCGAACGCCACCGCGTTATCAATCCAATCGTGCGCGGTGCCGTCGGGATCATGGGAGGCCGCCGTCAGCGTGTATTCGCCGGGGCACAAATCGCAGTGGAAACGGAACACGGTCTCCAGCCCCTGGCCTGCGCCCAATTTGCCGGTCTTCTGTCTCTCCAACTCGGTGTTGGTTCCGTAAACGTTCAATCCGATTCTGGTCCGGATCATGATTCCGATCACCGGCTCTTCCACCGCCTCGCGATAACGCACCCGCACTCGCACGGCGACAGCTTCGCCGCTGCGCCAGACCACGCTCGGCTGTCCGCTTTCGCCGAGCGTTTCAAGCGACAGAATCTCAGCGCGTCCGTCGCCACGGCGCAGCGCCAGGCGCATCGGACTGGACAACGTTTCGCCCCAGGCGCGAAACTGCTGGGCGATGTGCTCGCTGGTAAGCGTCCAACACTTCGCCCGGATCGCCGCGGCCGGCCAGCGTTCCCTGTTCGAGCCACCAGACCTCATCGCACAATCGGCGCAGCAGATCCGCTTCATGTGAAACGATGAGCACCGTTGCGCCATGGCTACGCAGCCGGTCGATTATGACCAGCCATTTCTCTCGCTCCAAGGCGTCATACTGGGCCAGAGTCTGATCCAGAAGCAGCAGATCGAGGTTGGATGCGGCAAAAGTACCGCCTGGTCCCAAGTAGATCCGCGAGCCTTCAAACACCACCGACCCGGCGGCAGATTTCTCCAGCCCGGCCGCCAGCCGCAACAATGCCGTTTTACCCGAGCCCTTCTGCCCGATCACGCCGATGACCGCGCTGTCCGGAGCTGACACCGTCAGGTTGCGCAGCGGAGCGAACTCGACGCCGCGAAATTCAATCGCCATCTCTATAAGGTAACGCCGGCACAACGGGGCGGACCGCCGCTCTTCCACCGAAACCTGATGTGCGCGGGTCCGCCCTGTGCCGGCCAGTTAGAATAACGCTTGGTCCTGGCATTCCTGGTCGCGCTCTCCGTCCCTGCCACCGGTACATTCCGCCTGCCTTCGGGAACCACCGAGATTTCTTCCGAACTGCGGTTGCCGGCGGGCGCGCACGATCTCACCGTGATGGGCGCCGATCACACCGTGCTGCGCGCGGCTCCCAATTTCCATGGTCGGGCGATCTTAAGTTGCACCGGCTGCCGCTCCATCAAGTTTTACAACTTCGCCATCGACGGCAATCGCGCCGCCTTAGAAAAGCCCATGCCGATCCCGCCGGGCGACCAGTCCTTCGCCGGCGTGTTTCCGAACAACGGCATCCTGATCGAGGACACGACGGGCCTGGAAGTGGATCATGTCGATTTCACCAACATAGCCGGCTTTCCGATCCTGGTGAATCACTCCCGCGATGTACTGCTGGATCATCTGCACGTCCAGGACAGCGGTTCACTGAACGCGCTGCAGCGCAACAACACCACTGGCGGCGTTCTGCTCGAAGAAGGTACGGATTCCTTCACCGTGGCCGACTCGGTGTTCGAAAACATTCGCGGCAACGCCGTATGGACCCATTCCCGTTACCGCTCACCCCGCAATCGCGGCGGGCAAGATTCGCAACGTCAAGTTCAGCGATATCGGACGCGACGCCATCCAGATCGGCCACGCCGTCAATATCGAAGTCAGCGGCAATCGCGGCCGGCGCATCGGATTCCCAAGCGCCATCGTCGATGTCGAAGGCGGCGGCACACCGGTCGCGATCGACACCGCCGGCAACGTCGAAAGCTCTACCTACGAATACAACCAGTTCGAAGAAATCAACGGGAAGTGCATCGACCTGGACGGCTTCCACGACGGCGCCATCCGCGGCAACACCTGCATCAACCGCGGCAAACCCGAAGACTATCCCTTCGGCCACTTCGGAATCGTCTTCAACAACGCCAATCCCGACATGCAATCGCGCAACATCCTGGTGGAATCGAATCAGCTGGACGGGATGAAATTCGGCGGCATTTTCCTGATCGGCTCCGGCCATCGCATTCTGCGCAATCGGCTGCTGCACATCAACACCGCGCATTGCAACGAAAACCGCGCGCAATTCGGCTGTTCGGTCTTGGGCGAACCGGAGGTGCTCGATTCCGGAATCTACCTGGGTAGTCACGCCGAGCGCCCCGCCCCCGCTGCCAACAATCTCATCGAAGGCAATACTATCAGCGGGTGGAAAATGAAGACACGTTGCATCCAGGCAGCCCCCGGCGTGAAGTTGTCCGACAATACCATCAAGGGAAATCAGTGCACCGATGAGTGAAGAACCAGCCAGCGTCTCCGAGCGCATGCGCGCGGACTGGAACCAGCGCGCGCGCGAAGACGCCCATTTCTACGTTGCTTTCGGCAGCCGCGATCAGGACGAAGCTGGCTTTGAAGCCACCGTCATGCACGTGCTCCCCAACCTGGAACAGGAGCTGATGCGCCTCCCGCAAGATTCCGGGCGTCACGCTTGGCGCGCGCTCGAAATCGGATGCGGTCCCGGCCGGCTCATGAAACCGTTCAGCCGCCGCTTCGCCGAGATCCACGGCGTGGATGTCTCGGACGAAATGATCCGCCTGGCGCGCGAGCGTCTCAAAGACATTCCGCAGGCCCACGTGCACGCCACCGACGGCGCCAGCCTGGCGATTTTCCCCGACGAGTATTTCGACTTCGTCTATTCCTACGCCGTTTTTCAGCACATCCCCAGTCGGGACGTAGTGCTCCAATATATGCGCGAAACACGCCGCGTGCTCAAACCCGGCGGAGTTTTTCGCGGCCAGTTCAACGGCCTCCCGCACTCGGCCATCCCCGACACCTGGGCGGGCGTTGTGTTTTCAGCCGACGACCTCCGCGCCTTCACGCGCGAGAACGGGCTCCAGTTGCTGGCGCTCGAAGGCGTCCAGACGCAATACATGTGGACCACCTGGCGCAAGTTTCTTCCCGGCCCCGCTTTGCCCGCGCCGTTCATCAAAGGCATCACCAACGCTCATTCCTACGAACCGGTCGCGCCCAAACGCGAGCGCCACGCGGCCATTTCCATCTGGGTCGCAAATTTGCCGGAAGAATGCGACCTGAACAATCTCGAAGTCCTGGTCGAAGGCGCGCCTGCTGATCCGTACTACGCCGGCCGGCCAGTTTCCGAAGGCGTTAGACAAGTGAACGCGTGGCTTCCTGAAGGCGTCCGAACGGGCCTGCTCCCAGTCGAAGTCCGCATGAATGGCCGGCCGATCTGCGCCCCCGGCACGGTCCGCATCATTCCCGCCGGCCCGATGGTCCCGCGCATCATCTCGGTCACCGACGGCGTCAATCTGGTCGAAAAGAATGCGTGCACCAGCGGCCTCGTGAAAATCCAACTGGAAGAAGTCAGCGCGCCTGAATCGCTCAGCGCCACTATCGACGGCCAACCGGCCGCGTGGATCGAGATCAAGTGCGTCGATCCTCGGGCTCCACGCCACGAAGTGAATCTGGGACTGCCGGAAGGTCTCGCCCCAGGCCGCCACATCCTCGAAGTCCGCACCGGGCGTTGGCAACTGCCCGCCGAAATCGAGTTTCGACCGGCCACAACGTAAGACGCTGCACCGTATATAGATATAGTTCTTGACGCCCCACTACATATTGCGGCATGATTACAGACAGCCCGCAAAAGTAAACAATCAGTCAACAGGAGATAAAATGGGACTAGTAGGCGTAGCATTGGCGAAAATTCCCGAAGGTCAAACCGGCAGCAAGAAGGCGCTTCCCGTCGCCGATAGGATCGGCGTCAGCTTCCCGAAATTCTTTACCGAAAAGCTGGAGGCCGGCAGGACGCCTTACGACGAGATCGCCTGGGAGCTACGCACCGCCGCCATCGCCAACGACAAAGGCGCCATCATCTTCGAACAGAACGATGTCGAAGTCCCGGCCGACTGGTCCCAGACCGCGACCAACATCGTAGTCAGCAAATATTTTCACGGCCGCATGGGCTCGCCCGAGCGCGAGTCCAGCGTGCGCCAGCTCGTGCACCGCGTGGTCGACACCATCGCCGATTGGGGCAAGTCCGGCCATTATTTCAAAACCGATCAAGACGCCGAAAATTTCCGAGGCGAGCTGGCTCACTTGATGCTCACTCAGAAAGCCTGCTTCAATTCGCCGGTTTGGTTCAACGTGGGCGTCAACAATGAAGCGCGCGGCTACGGCTATTACTACGACGAGACGAACGGCCAGGTAGTCAAGCTCAAGAAGGGCGAGTCGCGCCCGCAGTGCTCGGCCTGCTTCATCAACTCCGTTAAGGATTCGCTCGAATCGATCCTCGAACTCGCCAAGACCGAAGGCATGCTGTTCAAGTGGGGATCGGGGACGGGCACCAATCTTTCGCCGTTGCGCGAAGAGAACGCTGTGCTGGCCGGAGGCGGCTGTGCTTCCGGCCCGCTCAGCTTTATGAAGGGCTTCGATGCGTTCGCCGGTGTGATCAAGTCCGGCGGCAAGACGCGCCGCGCCGCCAAGATGGTGATCTTGAATGTCGATCATCCCGACGTTGAATCGTTCATCTGGTGCAAGGCTAAGGAAGAAAAGAAAGCGCACACGCTGATCGACGCGGGCTACGACTCGGCGCTGGATGGCGAAGCCTATGGCTCAGTCTTCTTCCAGAACGCCAACAATTCCGTGCGCGTCACGGACCAGTTCATGGAAGCGGTCGCTAACGACGGCGACTGGTGGACGCGTTCGGTCTCCGAGGGCCAGCCCAAGAAACGCTACAGCGCCAAGAACCTGATGCGCCAGATCGCCGAAGCCACGCACCAGTGCGGCGATCCCGGCATGCAGTTCGACACCACCATCAATCGCTGGCACACCTCCAAGGCCACTGCGCGGATCAACGCGTCGAACCCGTGCTCGGAATACATGTTCCTGGACGACTCGGCCTGCAACCTGGCATCGCTCAACCTGATGAAGTTTGTCGGCCCGGGCGGCGAGTTCGATGTGGAGGCTTTCCGCCACGCCTGCGACACGGTAATCCTGGCGCAGGAGATTATCGTCGACAGCGCCAGCTACCCGACGGAGAAGATCGCCCGCAACTCGCGCGACTTCCGTCCGCTCGGCCTGGGCTTCGCGAACCTGGGCGCGCTGCTGATGTCCATGGGCATCCCCTACGACAGCCCGCAAGGCCGCGACTGGGCCGGCGCCATCACCGCCGTCATGTGCGGCCAGGGCTATCTCACCAGCGCGCGCATCGCCGAGGGCGTGGGCGCGTTTCCAGGCTACGCGGAGAACGAAGAATCGTTTCTGGACGTGATTCTGATGCACGGCAAATCCGTCGCCGGGATCGACAGCAAGCGCGTTCCGGAGGATCTCTATCATGCTGCCGAGGAATGCTGGCGCGATGCGTATCAATTGGGCGAGCGCGTCGGCTTCCGCAACGCGCAGACTACTGTGCTCGCGCCCACCGGCACCATCGGCTTCATGATGGATTGCGACACCACCGGCATCGAGCCTGACCTGGCGCTGGTGAAGTACAAGAAACTGGTCGGCGGCGGGATCATCAAGATTGTCAACAACACCGTGCCGCAGGCGCTGATCAAGCTCGGCTACACGCCCGAGCAGGTGGAGCTGATCGTCACGCACATCGACGCCACCGGGACCATCGAAGGCGCGCCCGGCCTGAAGGACGAGCACCTGCCGGTGTTCGATTGCAGCTTCCGCCCGCAGAATGGCAAGCGTTCCATCCATTACATGGGTCATGTCCGCATGATGGCCGCGGTGCAGCCGTTCATTTCCGGCGCGATTTCCAAGACCATCAACATGCCCGAGGAATCCACGGTGGAAGACATCATGGACGCCTACATGGAGAGCTGGCGCCTGGGTCTGAAGGCGGTCGCGATCTATCGCGATAATTCGAAGCGCGCGCAGCCGCTCAGCTCCGGCACCGGCAAAGGCGAGAAGAAAGCCACTAGCACCGCCGTTGCTGCACCGGTGACCGAGAAGATCGTCTACCGGCCAGTGCGCCGCAAGCTGCCCGACGAGCGGCAATCGGTGACGCACAAGTTTTCGATCGGAGGCCACGAAGGCTACATCACGGTTGGTCTCTATGAGGACGGAACGCCCGGCGAAGTTTTCATCTCGATGGCCAAGGAAGGGTCGACCATCAGCGGCCTGATGGACAGCTTCGCCACCAGCATCAGCTACGCGCTGCAATACGGCGTGCCGCTGAAATTCTTCGTGGACAAATTCAGCCACGTTCGCTTCGAGCCGAGCGGCTGGACCGGCAACCCGCAAGTGCCGTACGCGAAGTCCATCATGGATTACATTTTCCGCTGGATGGGCGCGAAATTCCTGGGTCCCGAGTACGCCGTGACCGAGGCAGGCAACGCCCAGGTACTGCGTCCGACCGAGCCCGAGCCGCAGCAGGCGCTCCCGTTCAGCCCGGTGGTGAGCGACGCCCCCATGTGTTCGGAATGCGGCGGCCTGATGACGCGCAACGGAAGCTGCTACAAGTGCGAAAACTGCGGCGGAACCAGCGGGTGTAGCTAGCCAAATTCACAGCGAGATTGGTGGGAGGTGTCATTCCTCCAGCCTTGGGCGGCCTGTTAAAGGCCGCCTTTTTTGACTTGTCAGCGAATTCGGAGATGTTATGAGGTTTGTTGTTGTTGCGGTCGTAGCTTGGAATGCTCTCGTAGCCGATCAGATCCCACCATTTTTCATCGACACCGTGGCGGCGCTTGGGAGAACTGAGGTTAAGGCCGCGGGACAGAATCCAGAGTGGATTACAGAGGCGTCCGGGTTCTTGTATGGCTACCTCATCAAGGATGATCCAGAGCCGACGAAGCGGAGCTACGAAATCTATTTGGTGACAAATCGGCATGTACTAGCGAACCATAACCCAATACTTGTGCGGTTCAATTCCGAGAAAGCCGAAGAGCGAGTCAAAGAGTTTCCATTAGCGTTGAAGGATGCGAAGGGCCAGGACGTTTGGTACTCACTCCCCGATCCGACAATAGACATATCGGTCGTGCAGCTGAATGCTCCTTTCATGCGCGAACAGGGACTAAAACTTTCGTTCTTTGCGAGCGATCTCCATGTCGCGGACAAGGCGAAAATAAAGGCCATCGGATTAGCGGCTGGCGACGGCGTCTTTGTTCTGGGGTTTCCCATGGGCATTTCTGGAACGCAGCGAAACTACGTCATATCACGTGGCGGTTCTATCGCTCGAATCTCGGACCTGTTGGATTCGACCGATAGCACCTTCCTAATAGATGCCCTTGTTTTTCCCGGCAATAGTGGAGGACCAGTCGTATCAGCTGTAAGCTCAGTAGCTATCAGTGGAACAAAAAGTCAAAATGCTGCCTATCTAATCGGCGTAGTAAGAGGATATCTTCCATATAACGATGTTGCTGTGAGTCAGCAGACCGGCCAGATAAGAGCTGTCTTCCAGGAGAATTCGGGCCTTGCGGAGGTAGTGCCTATGGATCTCGTGAACGACACGATCAAGGGGTGGCGCCGGGTTCGAGACAGTCGCAATTCTTCAGGGCATTGAAAATCTCAGCCACAGTTATATCGTGAACCTCTCCCTCGGTACGCACTCGTATCCCAGCGATACCTACCAGATCTAAGCTAACCCAGCGCATCGTCGAACCAGTTGTGAGGCCAAGATCGCGGCAAGGGGCGTACGCATCGTCTCCGCTTAAGCGTTTTCCTGTCCAGCAGTAGGGTCCGGTGGGCCGCGTCTGCGCAGTGCCACCAGCGGCTAGAGCCATCAGAACTTGTATTGCGTTTCTCCTACACATCATCTCCGGTCCGCTCTCCTGCAGGCAGTTTCGCAGTGCGTTAGCGGGGCGCGCAGACCCAGCTGTTAACCGACTGAGGAAGAGCGCAAAATAATGCAGCATGATAGGTGACTCGCAAAGCGAGGACGGCTGAGAACGATCGCAAGAGGAGTACTGGAACCTACGAACCGACCGTTCCCGCAGTGGGGGTGAGCGCCCCTACGCAACCGCACGCTCGTTGCGGGACAATAACCATATGGCGCGGGCCATCATTCGAGATCCTGAAATCATGCACGGAACGCCTGTCTTCCGCGGGACCAGAGTACCGGTGCAGACTCTGTTCGACTATCTCGAAGGCGGCGAGACTCTGGAGGATTTCCTAGAAGGCTTCCCCACTGTTTCGCGCGAACTGGCACTCCAGGCGCTGGAGGAAGCCAAGCAGCTCTTGCTCTCCCGCGTCTGATGCGGATTCTTCTCGACGAGTGCGTTGACGAACGCCTGCGTCACTTGTTCTCGCCTCACGATTGCCAAACGGCTCGGTTTGCGAAAATGGCAGGCCTTAAGAACGGGGAGTTACTCGTGGCGGCCGAAGCGGCGGGTTTCGACGTGATCGTCACCACAGATCAAAACATTCCGTTTCAGCAGGAACTCAACAGCCGAGCCATCGCAGTGTTGATTCTTTGCGCGTCTACGAACAAGCTGGCCGACTTGACGAGCATCATTCCTGCGGCGTTAACGGCTCTTAGTTCAGTCAAACCGGGTGGATTTGTCAGAGTCTCGTAGCTGCAACGAGCACAGTTCTCTCTCCGAAGACCTACCTTCAAACAGGAACAGCCTCTCGCAGGACGCTGTCGCGAAGCAACGGATGTAGCCCGCGCTCGGTCACCACTTCGACACGTTTGCCCAGCAACGCCTCAAGGTCCACGATCAACCCGCCTGGAAACCACGAACTCGTCGCAGGGCCTGCGTCTACTAGGAAATCGACATCGCTGTCGGGCCTCGCTTCGCCCCGCGCTACCGAGCCGAAGAGACGGATATTCCGAGCGCCATGCCTGGCCGCAATCCTCAGGATCTCTTCCCGATTCAGTCGAATCAGTTGAGCCGCATCCAGGACCTGGTCCATTCGCTTCTATGTTACAGCAGGTTTGCGGAGTATCATGGGCCATGAGCGTCGCCGCATCAATGACGTTCGAGCAGTTCGAGAAGGTTCCGGACGACGAGCTGAGACATGAACTGCTCCTCGGGCAACACATCGTCTCGCTGCCGGACACGATTCGTCGTTCGAACATTCGACACGCCATCTACCATCTCCTGAGGCCTCATGTCCGAGGGCATCGGCTCGGCGAGGTGTTTATTACGGCAGGTTTTCTGCTTCCGCCAAACACTTTCCTCCTGCCGGCTGGCTCATTTGTCAGAACGACCCATCTGCAGGGGACCGATCCGGATGGATACCTCGAAGGTGCGCCCGCCATCGCGATCGAGGTTGTATCCGAATCCAATACTGCCGCGCAGCTCGATCGCAAGCTGGAGTTATATTTCGCTCACGGCTCCGAAGAAGTTTGGGTCGTCTATCCGGAAACGCGCAAAATCCGCATCCACTTTCCCGACGGTACTAGCAAAACCGCCGGAAACGATCTTCAATCCGATCTGTTCCCCGGCTGGTCGGTCCCGTTGAGCGCAATTTTCGAGGATTAGCAGACCGGGCGAATCGCGTTGTGGTGCAATGAAGATCAGAACCGTGCGCTTGAACATCAGCCTACCCTCAAACCTAGCGGCACAAGTGCGTTCAATGGCTGGGACCCGTCACCTCAGCTTCAGCCGCATGCTGGTAGAGCTCATCGAAAACGGGATCGAACTGCAACGGAGGAAGCAGCGTGAATTCTTCGATCTAGCTGAGCGCTTTCGTAGTGCAACGAATCCGAGAAAAATCAGACGCCTGGGCAATCAGTTAGGTCGCAGCGTCTTCGGTGGCTGACGCGGGCAGGTGCCGGCTCACTTCTTCGGCGCCTTGGCCGACAGCATCAACTTGATCAGATCCTCGGTCACCTGCGGCTCCAGCCCCTCGGTGTGTCCCTTGCCCATTCGCACTGCGTCGGCCACCACGCGCCCGTCCTTGCAATGCGGATACTCGAACACCTCCGCGCTTCCGCCCCTGGGCAAACGGCCCCACGCATCCGACCCTGGATCCTGCCGCGTCCCGTCGTAAACATAGCCGGCTTTGGTGTCTACAATATCCTGCACACGAACCCGCGCGCCGCAGCCCAGCTTGTCGGCCCACGGAGAAGCATCCGGAATGGGTTTGTCTCCGAGTTCATGCTCGCCGGTTTCAAAGATAAATGAGAACTCAGCCGCCGGCGGTTGGCGCAACGCCGCCATCGAAGCGGCAAAACCGGGTGGCGGGCCCGCTGCACCAGCCCGCCCCGGCGCTGGAAGGGCATTAGCTGCGCCACCCGATCTCGCGCCGGCGAAGAAACTCTGCGGAATCGGCGGCGTCGGACCCAGCCGCCCGCCCGACAGACTCAACCATCCATCCACGCGCTGCGCGAAGAAATCCGTCCGCAGCAGCCGGTTCGATGTCATGCCGCCTTGCGAATGTCCAACCAGCCAGAACGCCTTTATGTTTTTCGCGCCCAACTGCGCGTAGATCAGATTCACGATGTTCTGCAGATACGCGTCATCGGTTTCCCCGTTCCAGACGTGTGTGGGCGGATTCGAATTGGGAACCACGCTGGATGTCGGGGTCGCAATCACCAGCCGGTACTTGTCCTTGTAATCGACCAGCGGAAAATAATGACGATGCCAATTCCCGTAGGAGCCCGCGCCATGCAAGCTCAGAATGAACGTCACCTTCTCGCCGCGCTTCAAGTTGCAGGGATAGTCCAGGAAAAACTTACGGCCAGTCTTCGGCTCTACGGCACTGCCCGATTCAACGACCGTCGCCGCGGGACAATTCGCATCCGGGCAATGCAAAGGAGGCGGAGTCTCGCACGTCACTCCATCCAGTTCCAGTGGCTTCTTGCCATAAGCGGGCTGCACGGCGATGGCTGCCGCCAGCGCCAGGAATCCAATTGAGCTTTGCAGACGTCGCATGATTCATCATCGTACCAAGCTGCGGATAACGTAGGCGTCCGGCTGGCCCTGGCCTATTGGGTCTTCGCTGCTGCCAGCCGCTTGGCGATGGTCTCATAGACGACGGCATTAAACGCCAGCCCGATATGTGTGCCCGGCACTTCCACGTCCACCGTGGGATCATCGGTGATGCAATACTGCCAGTCCACCACGCCGTCGCTCTTGGTGTAGATGGCGGTCTGGCTGATCGAATCGGGCAGGTCCTTTTTCAGCGAATCCATGAAATTACACGTGCAGCGCCCGGTGTAGCAGTCCGGCAGAACGCCGGGACCATGCGTGCTCAAGATGCGATCGCGCACCATCTCCGCCACTTTCAGAACGCGCGAGTGCACCACCGTGCCGCGAAACGGCGCGCCCAGCGTGATCACCGACGCGACGTCTTTCGTCCGCTGCCGCGCCGCCGAGCGCGCGATGATTCCGCCCAGGCTGTGCCCGATGAGATGCACCGGCCGCCCGGTCTCGTCCCGCGCGCGGTCAATGGTGTCAGTCAGCCGGCGCTTGATCAGCAGATTCGGACACTCCGCGTTCAAGCCGATGCCCGAATAGTATGCGCGGTAGCCGATGCGCTCCAGCCACGCGTACATGTCCATCAGATAAATGTCGGTGCCCAGGAATCCGGGAATCATCACCACGCCCGAGCCGTCGCCGCGCGGAACGCCGATTCCGTAATAGGCGGGCGTGGCGCGGAGCAGCAGCATCTCCAAGCCGAACAGCGCTTCTTGCCAAATGGGGACGGGAGCGGATGCTTGATCGGTGCTGATTAAGTTGCGCCGCGCTGCTGCCATGTTCTCGTCGTGGAGCTGACTCATTTGTACACCTAGAGGCACGTCCTTGTAAAGCACCCGACAAAGTGCCCGGTTAGATTTATCAAAACTTGATTGTACTAGTACTCAGGAAGCTCCCTGCGCCAGCTGCTGCAATGATCCGTCCGGAGGCACGGCGAGCGCCCGCTCCACTACCCGGGTGATCGCGCCCAGGTAATCGAACTTTGGCTTGCTTGCAGGATGGTCCAGGTCGTAGCCCACTTCGGCCAGATGATCGGCAGGCCAGGGAGGCTCAGCCAATTGGGTTCCGGGCCATTGGGCCGAGGCCACCGAAACTAAGCCGTCATTCTCGCCGTTCATCGGCGGTTGAAGCGGCTTTCTCGATGACCCATCCGCCCGCACGCAACGCGTAGGATCGCGGCCCGCAGCCCGCATAAGCGAGATAAGTCACGCCCGGCACATCGGGACATAGCTGATTGAAGGTCATGGCCGCGCCGGTAGTGAGGTTCACCAGACCGCCGGCCTCATAGCCCTGCCGCGCCATGGTGTCCTTGATGATCTCGTACACCAGGCGCTGCGGACCAAGTGGCGTTGGGCCCGCCAGAAGATCGGCCAACGGGCTGCCGCGATGCGGCGTTGCAATGGTGGAAAGCGTCGCAATGCGCACGGCCAGCCCACGCAGATTGTGCGCTAGAAGATAGCGCGCATCCAGGCCCCCCATGCTGTGCCCGACGATATCGATCCGCCCATTGGGAAACGCGGTCTCAATTTGTTCAGCCAGTTGGTTAGCGCGCAACTCCACGCTTCCCGCTAGCGCCACGCGCGGGAACAGCGCATCGGGATATTTCTTTGCGACATCGCGGAAATAGTCCAGCCCCTTGAGCTTTTGCGGGATCAGAAACCCGCTAGCGAATACAAGATTCATTGCCTCCCCCGTCGTTGCTGGCAGCCGCCTAGTCGCCCGCGGGAGCAGCAGCCGCGGCCACGATCGACTCGCTGCGCCCTTCCCCTACTGGTCCAATCCAGTCCGCCTTTTCGACGCGCGGCGGGGCTGCAACTGCTCGCGCCGCGGGCTGCTTGAGCCTCGCGACTTTGCGCGGCCGCGTTTTCACGCCCGCGGCCTGACACAATTCATGGAACGCCTGATCCACAAACTGCTTCAACCGCCTGACATCCGGCGCTGCCTGGGCATCCGCCGTCAGACCGATATAAAGGGTCTGATTGTAACTCTGAATGGCGCAGCCTATTCCCATCTGGTTGCCGATCGGAACGTAAGGATAATAGGTCAGCATCTTGCGTCCCAGCGCGTACAGCGGAACCTGCGGTCCAGGCACATTGGTGCACACCATATTGAACGGCGGAACCGGTAGCAGATTGGACAACGGCCCTACGGCCGCCTGCAACGGAACCGGTGTCATCCCCATCCAGGTGGCGATCAGATGAATCAAGTCCGCAACCCGCGCGCTCTTCAAAGCCTCGGTTCGCTGCCGGATCTGATCGAGCAGCTTCACCGGATCGAGCACGCCCAGCGGCGCGCTGACCGGCAGCATCGAAACGCGGTTCCCCAGCCCGTTTCCGTTTCCCTCGCGTCTAAGGTTTACTGGCACCATGAGGCGCAGCAAACGGCCTTTCACGGAGGCTCCATGCAACTGCGCATAGCGGCTTACGGCCAACGTAACCACGGTCAGCACGACGTCGTTCAGCGTCCCGCCGCAATTCTCGCGGATCGACTTTACCTCAGCCATCGGAATCTCGGCCCACGCGATCTTGCGGCCACTGGAACAAGGCTGGTTGAACGGCAGCCGCTCCACCGGCGTCAGCAGCTCCGGAACCAGGCGAACCAGCTGATCCAGCCCGCGCGCAGCCCGGTCGCTCACCAGCGCCTGGGCGACATCCAGCGCGGCCGACTGCGCCGCAAGAATGCGCTCGACCATCTCGGAGAATGAGGTAGCCAGGGCGTCCGCCAGCGAAGCGGCCGGCCCAGGCAGCGGCGGCGCGTGGCGCGCCTTTGCCTTCTGCGCCCGCAACGTCGGATCCAGCAGGACGTTCATCAGCCCGACGCCGGACACGCCATCCACGAGGCAATGATGCACGCGCGAAATTAGCACGCTTCGCCCGGCGCTCAGGCCGTCCACAACAGTCATGTCCCACAGCGGCCGGTTCCGATCCATGATCTGGCTGAAGAGCCGGCCTGCGAAGGCTCGCAGGTCAGCCTCGGTGCCGCGCTTGAGTTGGACGTGATGCACGTGATTGCGAATATTGAAGTCCGGGTCGGCTTCCCAGGTGGGATGCCCGAAATTGAAAGGGGGAAC
This sequence comes from Terriglobia bacterium, assembly GCA_963768095.1. GTDB lineage: Bacteria > Acidobacteriota > Terriglobia > Bryobacterales > Bryobacteraceae > Palsa-89. The sequence goes on from CAVYGT010000007.1 coordinate 383,213, forward strand.
GACAATACGCTGGCGATACCGCGGAATGAGGGGCAGGCGCGAGTCGATATACTCTACGCACTCTTCAAACGGAATCGCGCCGTCGAAAATGGACACGCTACCGATATGCAGTGGCGTCTCTTTGGTCTCAAAATAAAGGAAAACCGCGTCTTCTGCGGTAAGACGGTCCCCGGGATAGGAATGTGGCATATGATAATCCCTTCAGTTCCCAGGAGCGGATGCACGCAACGTGCCGCGCCCGATTGGGTCACGGCACGCTACGCCGTCTGGCGGGGAAAGAGTCAGCTAGTTAATGCACGCGAACGCGCCGTGCCGCCGGACGAGCCTTCTCATGAATCGCCGGGTGAACCACCGGTGTGCTTGGTTTGGTCATTACATCCAGCAGCGCTTTCTGCGCCGTCACGAAGCTCTGGACGCCCTGGCGCGCCAAGTCAGCCAGATTGGCGCCTGGAACCGGAGTGAATAGGTTCGCGGTCTGCCGCACGGCCTTCATGTTTGCAACCACCTGCTCGCCTGCCGTGTCCAGCAGCTTTTTCTGCGCCTCGATGAACGCATCCACGCTCTCGCGCGCCAGTTCAGCCAGCTCAGTCGGCTTCGGCGCCGGCTTCACCCCATTGCGAGCTTTGGCCGCCTTGCTGGTCTCCTCGGCAACCAGATTCAGAAACTTCTTCTGGGTTTCCACGAAGTTCTCGATCCCTTCGCGGGCCAGCTCGGCCAGTCCTTTGCCGGAGAAAGCCTTACCGGTCTTGGCGGCTTCCGCCCAAGCGCCGGTCTGTTTCGAGGCCAGTTCCAGGAAGTGCTTCTGCAGATCGATAAAAGTGTCTACGCTGCGCCGCAACAGATCGGTCATGGCTGCGGCCGGCGTCGCAACACCTACCCGCTCCTTGACGCCGCTCAGCACGATGTCGTTCTGCTTCTTGGCCAGTTCTAAGAGAATCTTTTGCGCTGCAATAAAATTGCCCATGCCTTCGCCCGCCATCTCCGCTAGAGCCGTGGTGGCTGCTGGCCGAGTGGCCGTGACCCTCTCACGAATGGCATTCATTGCCATGGCATTTTGGCGCATTACTAAGTCCAATAGAATACGCTGTGTAGCGAAGAATGTCTCGGTTCCCTGCTGCATCCATTCCGAGAACAACGCCACTGGGGAAGTAACCCGGGCCGGTGCCTCGGGAAGCTCCGTTTTACCATTGCTTTTCATAACGTCCTCCGGATGCTGCACTGCAGCATCCAATTAATATATACACCTCACTGGCAGGTGTGTCAATATAAAGTTGAGTGCGACGGCTGTCGCTAGCTTGGCCGCCGCACCCATCTTTGTTGCACTGCAACAGGAAGGCCCAACATGCCCGACAGGATCGTCATAAAAAAATATGAAAATCGGCGCATGTACGATACCTCCCAAAGCCGCTACGTGAACCTGGATGATCTGGCCGAGATGGTTCGCCAGGGCGCCGACGTCCAGGTGGTGGACGCCAAGACCGGCGAGGACCTGACGCGCGTGACTCTGACCCAGGTCATCATGGAAGACGCCAAGGACCAACCTGCCGGCCTTCCTTTAGAACTCTTGCGCCAGCTCATCGTCGCCTCCGACCGGGCCCGCCAGGACTTCCTGATGTGGTATCTCAAGTCAGCCTTCGACAGCTACCAAAAGGTTCAGGAAGCCATTCAAAACCAGCTAACCGGGGTGCGCGCAGCCACACTTGCTCCGCTTGAATCGGTCCGCCGTTTCTTCACGGCCTCCGCCCCGCCGGCATCGCCGCCCGGCGCCTCCGAACTCGATCAACTCCGGAGCCGGATCGCGGAACTCGAAGAACAACTCAAGAAGAAGCCGCGCGCATCTCGCAAACCTAGAAAGAAAAAGCCAACCACTCGTTAATATTCGGGCTAGGGAGCGAATGCACTGCTGCTCCCCCGGAAGGCCGCGGCTCGCTACCTGAAATTGGCATCATCCACCCGCGCAACCTTCGCGCGGCCACCAATCCCGGAGCGCGACTGCGTCAAGAAGCGCCGTGCTGCGCTCCCCGGCGCTAATCATCACCGCGGCCTTCGGAACGCTGTCTTTTGCAAGCGCTTGGCCACTTCATCCAGGGCGCGCCGAGATTATTCGTAGAACTAAAGCACTAATCACAAAGCGGGAATTGCCTCACCCAAACTGCTTCCTGGTGCGCAATTTTTCGAGTGCCCAAACCCACGCACGCGCGAAATCAACCAAAGCACTCCGTGAAACCGTGGCATCCCGTTTGCACCGCATGTGACCAATTCAGGAAGTCACAAGAGTCCCTCGGGGAACGCCGTCAACTGCGGCCGCGTTTCTATGGTGTTTATTTCAGCCAGTCCGGTCCCGGACGAAAGGGGTTAGCAATGAACCCGAAATCCTTCAGTATTCTGATTCTGGCGCTTGCGGCGCTGCTCATCGCACTTCCGCTCAACGCCCAAGTCGACGTTTCCACTGCCATGCTCAAAGGAACTGTGCTTGACCCCACTGCGGCCGTCGTGCCGGGCGCCACCGTGACGGTGACGAACCTGGAGCGCGGATTCACCAAAACGGTCATCACCGGTGAAGACGGCAGCTACCAGATCCCGCTGCTGCAACCCGGAGTGTACCGCGTGGAGGTCACCCAGGAGGGATTCGAAAAGGCGGTCGCCAACCAGGTCGAGCTGACTATCGGTCAGATCGTTATATATGACATACACCTCGCGATCGGTTCGGTATCGGACGTGATGCAGGTCACCGAAGCCGCGCCCTTGGTCGAGACCGAGAGAACCCAGCAAGCCAACACATTGGGGGTGAAGACCATCGACAGCCTGCCCAATCTCAGCCGCAATTTCACCGATTCAGTCTTCACGCTGCCCGGCGTTTCCAACTCCGACGCGCCGCGCCTGCAGAATCCCGGCTATACCGGCTTTCTCACCTCGGGATTCTCGATCGGCGGCAGCAACGGACGCGACAATCTGATCACGTTCGACGGCGGGGAGAACGATTACGGCTCCGGCCAGCTTCGCACGCCCAATGTCAGCGTCGAATCGGTGCAGGAATTTCAGGTCAATCGGAATGCCTTCGCGGCCGAATTCGGATTTACCTCCGGCACGGCCGTTAACGTCGTGACTAAGAGCGGCACCAATCAGTTTCACGGTAGCGCCTACGGCTTCTTCCGCGATCAGAACCTGGAGGCCAGGAACTTCTTCGACAACACGGCCACCAAGCCGTTCGATCAGCTGTTCACGCCCGGCGCCACGTTCGGCGGGCCGATCATCAGGGACAAGCTATTCTTCTTCACGTCTTACGAATTTCGCAAGGTGGACACGCCGGAATTCAAGAACTATTTGAACACGCCCGACGCGCAGGGTCTCAATGGGAATCCGGCGCAGCTCAGCTACGTGAACTCGCTCGCCACCTCCGGCGATCCCACGCTCCAAGGCATCGCCGGAATCTTCCAGCAGGCGCTGACGCCAATGAACAATCCGAACGTCGTCAAACTGCTCAGTGCGAACAACGGCGTGTTCCCCGACGTCACCCGGTCCCAGGACTGGGTCACGCGCGTGGACTATCTGCCCTCGCAGAACGACACTCTCACGTTCCGTACCTCCTTCATGCACTGGAACTACACGCTAATCGGCTCGAACAATCTCTACGCGGCCAGCGACGCCGGCTATGTCCACGAACAGGACTTCGGCCTCCTGGCAAGCTGGAATCACATTTTCAGCCCTCAAGCCGTCAACCAGGTTCGCGTCCAGATCGTGCCCTTTAACAATGTCAATGAGCCGCCCCTGGCGCCGGGAAGCACGGAGCTGTCCATCGGCAGCCTGGGTGTCTTCAACCGCAGCTATCAATTTCCGTACAATGCGCAGCAAGAGCGCTTTCAGTTTGAAGACTATTTCACTTTGATCAAAGGAAAGCACACCCTGAAGTTCGGCGCCTCCTACCGGCCGGTGAACTACGCGGTGCAAAACGACCTCTGGTTCGGCGGCGAGTTCGACTTTACCGACGGCACGCTCCCGCTGATCGCCATCGTTCCCCCTGCGATGCAAGCCTCGCTCGCGGGCTTCAACCTGGCGCATGGCTATGGCGTCAATGGTCCAGCCAGTACATACATGACCGCGCTGGAGTCCTTCTCGCTCGGTCTGCCCCTGGACTATCGCCAGGGCTTCAACAATCCAAGCTGGAGCGCTTGGGCGCAGTATCTCGGGGCCTTCGTCCAGGACACCTGGAAGGTCACGCCGCGCTTCACCCTGAGCTATGGCGCCCGCATGGACTTCGACGCCGAGCCGGCCCCGCTGCAACACAATGTCTATTTCTCGCCGCGCCTGGGTTTCGCCTGGGATCCGTTCGGCGACGGCAAGACCGTGGTCCGCGCCGGCGGCGGCATCTTCGTCGCGCCCGTCAATTTCTTCGTCGACTACCTGGTGAATACTCTCAACGACAGCGGCAAGTACATCAACCAATATTTCAGCGCCATCAATTCTCCCGGCGTTAACTCGGCCACTGTGTTTGGATATGGCGAGCAGATCGGCAAACTACCTTTCGGTTCACTGACCGAGGCCGACCTGGCTAATCTTGGCGTCAACGTCGGCCCCCAAGCCCCCGGCCGCGTCATCTTCAACCTCGCTCCCAATTACAAGAACACCTACACCATCCAGGCCAGCATGAGCATCGCCCGCGAATTGGCCACCAACCTTTCGCTCGAGGTCGGCTATGCCATGTACAAAGGCGTTCACATCCAGCTCGACCAGGAAACCAACTATTACGAGACGGGTGCGATCAATCCCGAATGGGGCCCGATGTATGCGCCCATCAACCCCTCCATCATCCAGGCCAACACGTACTCTTCGATCGGCAACTCGACGTACAACGGGCTCACGGTGCAGCTCACCAAGCGCTATAGCCGCAATTTCCAGGGCCATATGAGCTACACCTTCAGCAAAGCCATCGACGATGTGACCGACTTCAACTCGCAGTTCGCTTCCTTCTTCCCCACGCGCCTGAACCTGGAGCGCGCCATCTCTGCCTACAACGTGCCGCACAACTTCGTCGCCGACGCGGTCTACAACACGCCTTTCAAGGCGGGCGCCGGCGAATCCTGGTGGTCGCGCGCTTTCGCGGACATGACGTTCTCTCCCATCGTGCACGCGCGCAGCGGTATTCCGTTCACCGTCCGCGTTCCGGGCGCTGAAAATGGCACCCTCGGGCACAACCTGTACGCGCGGCCCTGGTACCTTTCGCGCGACACCGGAATCGGACCGGCTTTCTACGACTTCGACGCGCGGATGGTCAAGGCTTTTTACCTCAATCGCGACGCCGGATACAAACTGGAACTCATCGCCGAGGCGAACAATCTGCTGAACCACACCAACTTCAGCTCCGTCAACGACCAGTTCCCAGTTGGCGATCCGTTCCTGCTCACCGGTCCGTTCAACGTACAAGGCAACAAGAGTCTGTCTCCCACTACGCCGCTGGGCTTTACCTCCGCGTTTCCAGGGCGCGAGCTGCAACTCGCACTGAGATTCGCATGGTAGACCTTGACCAGAACTCTGGTCAATGCGGGGCCGCCAGGCACTCGAGGCCCCTTGTGCCTGGCGGTCCTCCTTTTTTCAGCCGAGGTGTCCAGTGAAATCCGAGGAGGCATTTGTGCAGTCCGAGAAAGTCGCGCGCGAGCGAGCCCGCGTTCCGCGCGACATCCATAACGACTACACGCACGCCATGGCGTCCGAGCGCCGCGAATTCATCCGCGAACACACCGGCGCCGATCTGTCGCACGTCGCGCAGTATTCCTTCGATCCCGCCGTTCTTCCCGGCAACATCGAAAACTTCATCGGCGTCGCGCAAGTCCCCATCGGGCTGGCCGGCCCGATTCACATTGTGGGCGAGCACGCCCAGGGCGACTTCTACGTTCCGCTCGCCACCAGCGAGGGAACGCTGGTCGCCAGCTACAACCGTGGCATGCGCCTGTTGACCGAGGGCGGCGGCGTCAAAACCGCGGTGGTCGAGGAATCGATGCAGAGGGCGCCCGTTTTCATCTTCAGCGATGCCGTCCAGGCGCGTGAATTCGGCCGTTGGGTAACGGAAAATTTCACCGCCATCAAGTCCGTGGCGGAATCCACCACGCACACCGGGCATCTCATTTACATCGGTCAATACCAGGTTGGGCCGCTGCGCTACCTGCGCTTCAACTACACCACCGGCGACGCCGCGGGCCAGAACATGTGCGGCAAGGCCACTTTCGCCGCTTGCGAGTGGATCAAGAATGCCTACCCGGGCGGCGCGAAGTATATCTTGTCCGGCGGCATCGATACCGACAAAAAACACTCGCACTTGAATATGCTTTTAACCCGCGGACGCCGCGTCGTGGCCGAAGCCGTGATCCCCAAGGATCTGTTCCAGGAAATCATGGGCATCGATACGCGCGACTTGTTCTGGTCCCGGCAAATCCAGATGGTGGGAGCGTTCCTGGCTGCCTCCGCGAACAACGGCGCCCATGCCGCCAACGGCCTCGCCGCGCTGTTCATCGCCACCGGCCAGGACGTCGCCGACATTTCGGAATCCCACGCCGCCATCAGCTACAGCCAGCTTCTCGACAACGGCGACTACTACTGGTCCATCACCCTGACTTCCCTGATCGTCGCCACCTACGGCGGAGGCACCGGTCTTCCCACTCAGAAGCAATGCCTGGAAATGTTGGGCTGCTACGGCACGGGCAAAGTGAAAAAGTTCGCCGAAATCTGCGCCGCGGTGGTGCTGGCCGGAGAAACCTCGCTGGCCGCTGCCGTAATCCATGGCGATTGGGTCACGGCGCACGAGCGCCTGGGCCGCAACCGCCCCCCCGAGGCTCAGAACATCACTCGCGAATAAACTCCAGTTCCCGATTCCCGCGACGCCAGATAACACTCCGCCGCGTACGTGAACTCGCCCGGTTTCAGCTTGGCGGAGAATTCCTGCGCCCGCGCCGACACATCGTTGGCCCAATCCTGAACATGGCCCGTTGCCTGGTCTTGCCGCGCCGGCGTCCCAAAGGAACTAGCGCGCAATGCCGCGTTCCCAAGCACGTACCGCTCTGTCACTACCGCATGCCCGTTGTTCAAACAGGCCGAGCCCGGCGCACAGTCCGAATCATTCACGACGCGAATCTTGCTCAGAATTACCACGCCTTCATTGCCATCCATCCCCAGTCCCTCGGCCACACGCATCGCGATGTTCTTGTTCTCGTTGCGCGAGAAATCGACGCCCTGTGCGTACATGCTGGCCAAGTCCCGACTGATCTGATTGGCGCGGCCGCCCTGGTCCGCATTGCTGCTCACCAGCAGGACACCGATGGTCAGCGGCACCAGAAAAATCGCACCCAACACGTACAGTGGAATGGCCGCGCCGAAACTATCGATGGACGGGCGTCGCATGGGTGCAACTCTAACCTACCCGCTCTGCGGCGACATTTCCAGACAGCAATCATTCCTATTGGCGAGGGAATGAAACTTAGTACTTGCGCGGTTGCGGTTTCAGGCCCGTACTCCCGGTACCATAAGGGTTTCGCCTAAGTGAATGAGCTGCGGCTTTGGGAATCATTGCGTTGCCGCTGGAACCCGTAACGTCGTACCGCGCGGTTTGAAGGCGGGCCGCTTTCAATGCGCGAGGCGGGATTGTACAAAGCCGATGCGCGCACGCCGAAACCCAGGAAGTCGGGCAACCGAGCCGCCACAGAGGCGTGACCATCTTCCGAGTATTCAACCACCAAAATCGAATCCGCGCCGCCTTCTTAGAGCAGCGTATTGTCTCTCAAAGTCCATCTCCCGCTCGCGTCCAGCATGGGCCGTCTGCCCCGCGCGGGCGTGCCATCTTGGTGCCAATACGCTCCCGCCACCGGAGTACGTGGATAGGCCAGCCGCAGCGCCATATCGAACCACATATTGTCGCCACCAAAGGGATCTCCTTCGCCTCCGGGCACATTGGTCAGGATGATCAGCGTTCCCGGCTTTACTCTGGGCGCGACATGCAGCACGGCCGCCATCGCTTGTTTGTGCTGCTCCCAAAACCGGCGATGATTGGCCGATTTCGCGAGCGTTGAGTAACTCCCGAACCACGCGACGAACGCGCTCAGCGCCGCCAGCGATCTGAATCGCAACCATCTCGCCGGCACGCCGGATGCAGCCATAACGATGACCGCGCTCAAGAATAACGCCGCGCCGAGGCCGGAAAGCATCTGCGTGCGCCACAGGCTTCGGGCCGAATCCAGGAGCAAATATGCCGGAAAACTGAAGACCAACAGAACCGAGCCGGCCGCTATCGCACCGAGGATGGTGCGCATTTCGGGGATCCGCCAGACAGACAACGCGATCATCCCCCCAATCAACACCACAACCGCCAACGCAGCCGGCAGCATCAACTGGCCCTCGGGCACTCGCGCCGGCTGTTCTCCCGGCCAGCCCCAAAACCTCAAACTTGCGCCGATGTTGAAAAGCCAATCCCGCAAAATCTGTGCGATCGTCCAATCTTTTCTAAGGACAGACGCCTGATAGGTGTGTCCACCTGAATGCGCGTACCGGACGCCGGTAAGGACTAGATAAACGACCGGCACTGCGTACCAGCCCCATACTGCCGCCCGCCATTTGCGAACCGCCTCGCGCCGCAACCACAGGAGCAGAAGCGGCGCGAGCAAAATGATCGCGATCGGGCTCTCGTAAGTCCACAGCGACATGTACTCGCAGAAAATCGCCAGCGTCATGAAAACCCGGCTGCCTTGATCGAGCGCGCGCACCAGCAGATAAAACCCGGCCAACATCCAGAAGATGTAGGCGGGTTGCGGCATTTGTCCGACCCAGCCGGCTGCCAGATCCGATGAATGCACCAGCACCAACGCCCCGGCCAAATAGCCGAGCAGATCCTGGCCCGGCAGCAACCGCCGCACGATGAGAAACATCAGAAAACCGCGTGCCCACCATAGCGCCGCATAGACAATCTGGTACGGCACAAAGCTTCCGCGAACCCCCGTGAGCTCTCCCAAAAGGTAGCCCAACTGGAAAAACCTGCTGGTGTGCATCCGGCTGAGATCGGCGCCGAACAGGAAGCCGTTCCACCAGGTGGAAATTTCGCTGGTGTACACGAATCCCGTTTCAAACGGCATCCCGCTATGCAGATTGAAGGACGTCCAGAGGATCAGAACAATCGCCAGGTAAAATGTCGCGCCGATCCATGCCGCCCGGTCGCGAAACAGGCTGTAAGTCAGCGCAGCGGATTTCCCCACACGGTTTCTTTTCTGAGCCGCGGCTTCAGGATTTTCCCGCCCGGATTGCGCGGCAGCGGGTCGGGCCGGATGGCCATGTACTGCGGGATCTTGAAATCCGCCAGCCGCCCTTTCAGGAATTCGCGGATCTCGGCCGGTTCTGTTTTCGCGCCCGGCTTCAGCACTACCACCGCGCCCACCTTCTCACCCATCATGGTGTCCGGAACGCCCATCACCGCGCATTCATACACTGCCGGATGCGCGGCCATAGCGTTCTCCACCTCCACGCAGTAAACGTTCTCGCCGCCGCGATTCACCATGTCTTTCTTGCGGTCGACAATCTGGACGAATCCGTCGGCGTCGATGCGCGCCAGATCGCCGGTGTGCAGCCAGCCATTCACAAACGTCTGTGCCGTCCCTTCCGGCTTATTCCAGTAGCCCTTGACGACGTTGGGCCCGCGCACCAGCAGCTCGCCGACGCCGCCCGAATCCGCTTCGAATAAATCCAGATCATCAACCGGCGCGGCAAAGCCGACCGAATCCGGCCGCACACCCGCGTACTCGTGCGGCAAGAACGTAGCCACCGAAGACGTCTCGGTCAGTCCGAATCCGTTGCCGACGCGCGCGTTTGGAAAGGCCTGCACGATACGCCCCACCAGGTCCGGCGCGATGGGCGCGCCGCCGTACATGGCCCAGCGGACTCCCCTGACATCAAATTCGCCGAAATTCGGCTGATTGATCGCCAGCCAGAAAATCGCCGGCACCGACGTAACCGAAGTGATTCGTTCGGCCACGATCGCGCGCAAAAACGCCTGCACCTCGAAGGCCCGCATGATCACCGTCCCGCCGCCCGACTCGCAACTCGGCAGTAACTGGCTGTTGCAGCCAGTAACGTGAAACAGCGGTACCGACACCAGGGTCCGCAAGCTGTCGTCCATCGGAAGCGGAACAATACGCCGGCAGGTTTCGATGTTGGAAAGGAAACCCTCGTGCGTGGTCATCGCGCCTTTGGGAAATCCGGTGGTGCCGCTGGTGTAGAAAATGGCCGCGACGTCAGGTTGCGTGAGGTCTTCCACCACGAAAGGATCGCCCGATGGTAGCGGCTGATCCGGCAAGAATACGAAGCGCGATCCGGAATCGGTAAGCACATACTCGATCTCTGGCTCGCTGAAGCGCGTGTTCACGGGCACCACGATGGCGCCCGACATGAGCGCCCCCCAAAATGCCACGCACCAATCCAGGCTGTTGCCCAGGCGGATCGCGACGCGGTCGCCGTGCTGGATACCCTGTTTCTTCAGCCCGCCTGACACGCGCGCTGAGCGATCCCACAGCTCGCGATAGTTGATGCGCTCGCCGCCGAGTTCGACAATCGCCTCATTGGTGGGCGTGCGATCCACCGTGGCTCGCAACATCTCGATCAGCGAATTCGGCCGTCCTTGATAGCGCGCGATGTTGTCGGCGCCGCGCACGATGCCGGACTGATCGAACGGACGGATCATCAATACGTCCCCTGCTGTTCGAAAATCCGGCGCGGATTGTGGACCAGCATCGTTTCAATCTGCTGGTCCGTGACTCCCTGCTGCTTCAGCGCCGGGATCACGTCATTGTGGATATGCAGAAAATGCCAGCGCGGCAGCATTGCCGGCAGATCGCGCTCCGGAAGCCAATCGTTAAAGCAGGCCGCATCGTGCGACAGCACCATTTTGCCGGCATGCCCTCGCTCGCACAGCCGCGCTACCGTCTTTACGCGGTCTTCAAACGAAAGAATCGTATCGATGCCGAAACGGTCCATGCCCAGATACGAGCCGCTCGCGATCAGCTCTTCCAGGTAATCGATGTCGGTGGTGTCGCCCGAGTGCCCGATGATCACCCGCGACAGATCCACGCCTTCTTCGCGAAAAACGCGCTGCTGTTCGAGTCCGCGTTTCGTGTGCGCGTGCGTGTGAGTCGAGATCGGGACTCCCGTCTTCCGGTGCGCCTGCGCCACCGCGCGCAGCACGCGCTCCACGCCCGGCGTCAGCCCAGGCTGATCGGTGCAGCATTTCAAGATGCCGGCTTTCGCGTTCGTTCCCGCGATGCCTTCCCGGATGTCCTTCACGAACATGTCCACCATCACTTCCGGGCCGTCGAACGGTGTGCCAGGCCCGCGAAAATGGAAGTAGAACGGAACGTCGTTGTAGGTGTAGATTCCGGTAGCGACAACGATGTTGAGCTTGGTCTGTGCAGCCACGCGCTGGATGCGCGGAATATAGCGCCCCAGCCCGACCACGGTGAGATCCACCACCGACTGCACGCCGCGCGAATATAGCTCATTCATGCGCGCGACGGCGTCTTCGATGCGTTTCTCTTCATCGCCCCATGTCTCGGGATAATTCAACATGATCTCGGTGGACAGCACGAAAATGTGTTCGTGCATCAAAGTGACGCCCAGTTGCTGGGAGTCGATCGGTCCGCGAACAGTTTCGACAGTGCTCATAAGGATGCTCTGACAATATAATATCTACTCCACGCGGGCCCCGGATGTGGCTATCCTGAGAACAGATGCCAGTCTATGCCATCGCGCAATTGACCATCCACGACCGCGCAACCTACCAGCGCTATCAGGAGCGCTTCATGAGCGTCTTCCAGCGTTACAAGGGACGCTTGCTCGTCGCCGACGAAAACCCGCGCGTGCTGGAAGGCCACTGGGATCGCGAAAAGGTGGTCCTCATGTCATTTCCCGACGAGGCTGCTTTCTTCGAATGGGCCGAGTCACCGGACTACCAGGAAATCGCAAAGGACCGCTACGCCGGCGCCACCACCGTGTCCCTGCTGGTGAAGGGGCTTGCTGGCCAGTAGGTCCCGCCCGGATCGGTTATGCTGGAATCCATGAAGCTTTCCGGCGCACCAGCCGTTGTCTTCGCCCTCGCCGCCACGTTCTGTTTCTCACAGGAGACCGCGGACCCATGGCCGAAGACTGCCGTCATCGAGCCGGGGCAGCTCGCGAAGATTCTCGAGAGCGGCAAGGCGCCCATGGTTATCTCGGTGGCTTTCCCGGTTCTCTATCGCGCCCGGCACATCGTGCATGCGATCCAAGCCGGCCCTGCCTCTTCGCCCGAAGGCATCGCGGCGCTGAAGAAAGCCGTGGCCAATTTCCCGAAAGACGCCGAGATCGTGGTCTACTGCGGCTGCTGTCCGATGGATAAGTGCCCCAACATACGCCCGGCATATCGCACACTCAAAGAACTCGGATTTACTCACATTCGCGTCCTGGATCTTCCTGACAACCTGCATACCGATTGGTCCGAGAAGAACTACCCCACGGAAAGCGGCGCTAAGGACGTCAAATAATTTCGGGGCGTCCGCGAGTAGAATAGGAGGGTTATGAATCGCCGCGAATTTCTGATCGCTTCCGCCGGTACCGCGGCCGCTTTTGCGGCTCCGTCCACCAGCACTGTGACGGTTCTCTACAACGATTCGGTTGTAAAGCTGGACAAAATCCGGCCCGACGCCAAAGATCTGTGGGTGCGCGCCGCCGACCTGCCTCGCATCAACGAGTTCGAGCTCAAACCGCAAGGCGCCTGCCGCGCCGACATGTGCATCCCCATCGCCAAGACGCTGAAGAGCGGCCCATGGTTCAACCTGACCGGCTTCTCGCGCAAGCTCGGTCAGGCCTTTGTCGACGATTCCGGCGTGTGGAGCTTCGGCGAGATTCCAGTGATGCGGGGAAGCTTCTATGCCTCGCGCATCGCGCCGGACTTCGCCGTTCCCGACCGCAAGGGCAAGATCGTGCATCTCTCGGATTTTCGCGGCAAGAAAGTGCTGGTGTTCACCTGGGCCTCTTGGTGAGGCTGCCGCCTCGATCTGCCAGGCTGGCAGAAAGTCTACACGGAACTGAAGGACCAGAATTTTGAAATTATCGGAGCGGCCCAAGACACGGGCGGGGAAGCCGCGGCCGGCCAATGGTACGACCGCGCCAAGGCTACCTTTACAACCTTGGTCGACGCCCAGCACGCCGTCAGCTCCGCCTATCAATTCATCAACGTGCCGATGGGAATCTGGATCGATGAGAAAGGCCGCGTCGTGCGCCCGGCCGAGCCGGCCTGGACCGAGAGCCGCACCGATACGTTCGGTGGCAAACCGCTCGTCATTGAGGGCGCCAAATATGTCGCAGCGTTGAGCGATTGGGTCCAAAAAGGCGACCGCAGCGTTTATGCGCTGTCGGACGAAGAATTCGCGCGCCGCGTCAAACCGCGTTCCGCCTCCGAGATGGAGGCCGATGCCAGCTTTAAGCTCGGGGTCTATTTCCACGACAACGGCAACCAGGAGCTCGCGGCCAAGTACTTCGAGTACGCACAGCAGCTGAATCCGGACGACTGGAATTATCATCGCCAGGAATGGAGCTTCACGCCTAAGGAAGCCGGCAAGAAGTGGATGGACAAATTCCAGAAACTCGACCAGCCGTATTATCCGAAGCTCGATCTGCCAGACCCGTCCAAGAAGCAGTAATCGGCCGCCGTCAGTCGACTTTGAGTCCCAGGCGGCTCAAAATCCGGCGAACTTTTTTCGGCGAGACCGATAGCTTGGCCGCTACGCGCGAGACCTTGCGGCCCTCGCGCTCCCAAACTTTGGGAATGATGATTTCGGCGAAATGCTCGGTTAATTGCTGCAGCGTTTCGTCGCCCGTTTCGCCCTGGGACCATTTGCGCAACATCACGTCCACGCCGCCGCCATGCAGCACCCGTGCCTTGAGCGCCTGGTGCTCTTCCCAAAGATGATCGTGCACTCCGGGCATCAGGTACTCGCCTGCACGATCGCAGCACTCGCGCGCCGCCTCGGTATTGTCGAAGAATTCGTTGGCGAACACCATGCCCTGGCAGATGTAGGCGCGCGCCAGCAGATGCCGGTTCTCGGTGTGCTGCGCGCAGGTGAGCGCTTCGCGCGCGAAATCCTGCGCGCGCTGGGCATGCGCCGCGGGATCTTCGTTGAGGCCTTCTTCGTACTTGGCGCTCTCGATCATGCTCTGCACGATGCGGGCGCGTCCCATTAAAATGTTGTCCTTCTTCTCGGCCCCGAGTTGATACGCCTCGGCCGCTTCGGAGGCCGCGCGTTCCACGTCTCCTATGTCGAGGTACAGGAGTGCGCGTTCGACGTGGACCGTGCCCCAGCCGCGATGATGATGGAGCGAGCGGTAGATCTCCTCGGCTTGCGCAAGATTCGACAACACTTCGGCATGTAATTGTTCTATGCGCTGGCGCGAAGCCGCACTAGCCGGCGCTGCGTCAGGCGGACGTGCGACGGCTTTACGACGCCGCTTGGCCTCGGCGTCGATCCTTTGCGCCAGGCGAATCGCCGTCAGCCGTTTGACGTACGCCATGTTGGCGAGCGAGCGTGCCAGGTTGCGATGCCGAGGATCGCGCTTGCGATATAGCTCGATGGCGCGCGCGAAATGATCCAGGGCCTGCTCGTAGCGCGCCTCGCGCAGCGCGATGCGGCCGTAGCCGGATTGGATGTTGCCGAGCGTGACGGTGTCGTCCGTCTCAACCAGCACCGCTTCAGCTTCCTGCAAATCAGCGACAGCCTCCGTCAATTTCTCTTTTTGAAAGCAGAGCCAGCTGGCCAGCACCTGCATTACCGCGGCCATCCGGCTGTAGCCCAATTCGAGGGCGAGCTCGCGGCCTTTCCGCGTGTGCGTGAGCGCGCTGTCGTATTCGCCTTGTTTGCGCTGGCAGCGGCCTTTCCAGAAATAGGCCAGCGAAAGCAGCTGCCCGTCGGCTACGGCCTCCTCACCCAAATTGATGATCACGTTGAAGCGCGCGATGGCCTGTTCGGTTTCTTCTTCCGCCGATGCCACCATGCCTTCCGCTAATTCGAGATGGATGTAATCGCACAGCGGCAACATGGCGCGCTTGGGCTTCGGAAAACGGTGGAGCAGTTCGCGAACGATGGCCGCGTCGCCATAGCCCATGTCCATCCACTGCGACAAGTAGCCGACGAACGTGGCGGCGCTTTTCTGATCCGGGTCGAGCGCGAGCAGCGAATCGCGATGCGTCCGGAACCACTCGATGCTGCTTCCAATGCGGCGCAGGACCACGTCCTCGCGCAGACGGGTTAACAGATCGTCGGTGATTTCGAAGCGGGCGGCCGCAAGCGCGTCCATCAATCGATGTAGTCGTAGGCGACCAGCGTCAGAAATTCGGCCATGTCGGGACTGGTCATCATCTGCTCGAAAATCTTGGCCGCCACATCGAATTTGCCCTGGCCCCGGAATTTCTCGGCCTGCTGCCGCGTGGCCTGCACCACGAAATCCGCGGTGATGGTGCGGCCGTCGTTCATTTTCGCGCCGTGACGGACCCACTGCCACACCTGCGAGCGGCAGATCTCGGCCGTGGCGGCGTCTTCCATCAGGTTGTAGATGGGAACGCAGCCGGAGCCGCGCAGCCAGGCCTCCAGATACTGGATGCCGACGTCGATGTTCCAGCGCAGGCCCTGCTCCGTGATTTCGCCGGTTGGGACCGCAACCAGGTCGGCTGCACTGACGCGCACTTCGTCGCGCTTGACGGAAATCTGGTTGGGCGTTTTCATGTACTCGTCGAAGATCTGTTTGGCGACGGGTACCAGGCCGGGATGAGCCACCCAAGTTCCGTCGTGCCCGGCTCTTCACCTCGCGCAGCTTGTCCTGGCGGACTTTTTCGAGCGCCTGCTCGTTGGCAACCGGATCGTTCTTGATTGGAACTTGAGCTGCCATGCCGCCCATGGCGTGAATACCGCGGCGATGGCAGGTCTTGATCAGCAACTGCACGTAGGAATCCAGGAAGTGCCGGTCCATCGTGACCAGCGCGCGGTTGGGCAGCACGAAATCGGGCCGGTTACGGAATTTTTTGATGAAGCTGAAGATGTAGTCCCAGCGCCCGCAGTTGAGGCCGGAAGAATGATCGCGCAGCTCCCACAGGATTTCGTCCATCTCGAAGGAAGCCAGGATGGTCTCGATCAAAACTGTTCCGCGAATGGTGCCGCGCGGAACGCCGAGAGCGTCTTGCGAAAAATTGAAGGCATCGTTCCACAGGCGCGCTTCCAGGCGACTCTCCATCTTGGGCAGGTAGAAGTACGGCCCAGTCCCGCGCGCCGTCAGAGCCTTGGCGTTGTGGAAGAAGTACAAACCGAAATCGAACAGGGAGCCCGAGATCTGGGCCCCATCGACGAAGAAATGCTTCTCGTTCAAATGCCAGCCGCGCGGGCGCACCAGCAGCGTCGCGATCTGGTCGTTCAGCTTGTAGGTTTTTCGTTCGGAGCTTTCGAAGGTGATGGTGCGGCGGATGGCGTCGCCGAGATTCACGTGGCCGTCGAGATTGTTGGTCCAGGTGGGCGAGTTGGCGTCCTCGAAGTCGGCCATGAAGACGCTGGCGCCGGAGTTGAGCGCGTTGATGATCATCTTGCGGTCCACCGGGCCGGTGATCTCGACGCGGCGGTCGGTCAGGTCCTTGGGGATGGGCGCGACGGTCCATTCCTTCTCGCGGATGGCTGCGGTTTCGGGGAGAAAATCGGGCAGTGCGCCGGCGTCGAGCTGCTGCTGGCGGACCTTGCGGCGCGCCAGAAGTTCCTGGCGGCGCGGTTCGAACGTGACCGCGAGTTGTGCAAGAAACTCGCAGGCTTCGCGCGTGAGAACCTCGGCGTGGCGGCCTTGGACGGCGCCGCGGATCTCAGTGCGTCCTTTGGCAACAGCCGTTTGTTGAGTACTCATAATCACCATGGTAGATCAATGACTTGAGCCGGGGCGCAGACCCGTCCGAATCGGGCCACTGGACGCCGCGGACCAGACGATTTGGAGATTCTCTGATTTCGGTTTACAACTTGGTCATGAACACACAGCGCCACGTTGTCGACATGGATCGGCCTTGGACCAATGAACCGAGGTGGAAAGGAATCGAACGTCCCTACGGCATGGCGGACGTCGCGCGGCTGCGCGGTTCGGTGCACATCGAGCACACGCTGGCGCGCATGGGCGCCGAGCTTTTGTGGCAACTGTTGAACGAGGAGCCGTTCGTGCGCGCGCTGGGTGCGCTCACCGGAAACCAGGCCGTGCAGCAGGTGCAGGCCGGGCTGAAAGCCATCTACTTGAGCGGCTGGCAGGTGGCGGGCGACGCGAATCTCGCCGGGCAGATGTATCCGGACCAGAGTCTGTACCCTGCCAACAGCGTTCCGAACGTGGTGCGCGCCATCAATAATGCATTCCAGCGCGCCGATCAGATCCAGCACGCCGAGCGCAAGGGCGATACTTATTGGTTTGCACCGATCGTGGCGGATGCCGAGGCCGGTTTCGGCGGTCCGCTGAACGCGTTCGAGCTCATGAAGGCGATGATCGAAGCGGGGGCGGCCGGGGTTCATTTCGAAGATCAGCTTGCCAGCGCGAAAAAGTGTGGGCACTTGGGCGGCAAAGTACTGGTGCCGACGCAGGAGTTCGTGCAGAAGCTGATTGCCGCGCGGCTGGCTTCGGACGTGATGGGCGTGCCGACGGTGTTGATCGCACGCACGGATGCGGACAGCGCCAAGCTGATCACGAGCGACGCGGATGCGCGCGATCGCGAGTTCATCACCGGGACGCGAACAGCGGATGGTTTCCTCCAATTCCGCGGCGGTCTGGATGCCGCCATCGCGCGCGGCCTGGCCTACGCGCCCTACGCCGACATGATCTGGTGCGAAACGTCGGAGCCGAACCTGGAAGAGGCCCGGCGCTTTGCCGAGGGCATCCACAAGCAATTTCCCGGCAAGCTGCTGGCCTACAACTGCTCGCCGTCGTTCCACTGGAATGACAAGCTGGACCGCGCGACGATCGCGCGGTTCCAGGAGGAAATCGCGGCCATGGGCTACAAATTCCAGTTCGTGACTTTGGCCGGATTCCACGCGCTGAACCTAAGCATGTTCGAGCTGGCGCGCGGCTATGCGGCGTCCGGGATGGCGGCTTACGCGAAATTGCAGGAAGCGGAACTTGATCGCGCGCGCGACGGCTATGCGGCCATCAAGCACCAGCGCTTTGTCGGGACCGGGTATTTCGACGAGATCACGCAAGTGGTTTCCAACGGCGTCAGTTCGACGGTAGCGCTGGCCGGATCCACGGAAGAGGCGCAGTTCGCCTAGGTCGAAGTTCCTAGTCAGGTTCGGAGGTTTGCCTTATGCTCGAAGCGGCAGATTCAGCCGATAATTCAGCGAGGGCGAGTCTCTGGATGAAAGTTAAGGCCTCAAGCAAAGCCACCTCCGCGGCAGTCGAGTATTTTCTCTACGCGATTGTCATTATTCAGACTGCTATTGCGGCGTTCGCCTACAAGACGTTGTCGCAGAGCGAAATCCTATGGCCCGGTGCCGCGCTTTATCTGGCTGTGATTTATTTCGGCGTTCTGGGTTGGGTGTTCTACCAATTGAACCGGCTGCACGGCCAGCGTAAAGCAGCTGCCAGTTCGGACCAGCCGCCGATCCAACCGGCCGGAACTGCGGCTCCCGCGCAGATAGAAAATGGCGTGATGGAGATGAGTGACCAACCCGCCGCCGTGGCTGTCCCAGGCAGGCTGATGTTCGGCATCACGCGCACGAAACTAGCGATCGTGCTGCTGGTTTTTCTAGCCGCGCTGAAGGTTTTCAGCTGGGCGCTGGCGAACCTACTGAAGTCCTAGGCGGCGGCCGGCGCGGGATTGTTCTTAAGCAGGCGGCTGACGGTTTCGGAAGGCTGCGCGCCGTTCTTCAACCAATATTGGATGCGCTCGTGTTTGAGGTCCACGGCGGGAGGTTGGCTGACAGGATTGTAGGTGCCGACCACCTCAACGGCGCGGCTATCGCGAGCGCGGACTTTGTCAATCACCACTACTCGATAAGTTGGCTTTTTCTTGGCGCCAAAACGCGCCAGTCGAATCATTAACATTTCTCTCCTACTGTACCATCGGCAGCTTGAGTTTGCCCAGGCGCTTGCCCAGGAAGCCGCCACCGGTAATGCTTTTCATCATTTTGCGGGCCTGCGCGTACTGCTTGAGCAACGAGTTGACCTCTTGGACGCTGGTGCCGCTGCCTTTGGCGATGCGGCGGCGGCGGGCGCCATTGATGATCATGTGATTATTGCGCTCTTTGGGTGTCATCGAATCGATGATGGCGACCACGCGCGTAATTTCGTTCTCGTCAACTTTGACGTCCTTGAGCTGCTTGATGGGCCCGAGGTTGGGCATCATGCCGAGCAGCGATTCGAGTGGACCGAGCTTACGGATCTGGCGAAGCTGATCGCGAAAATCCTCCAGCGTGAACTCATTATCGATGAGCTTGCGCTGCATCTCCTCGGTCTTTTTCTGATCCATGGTCTCTTCGACCTTCTCGATCAAAGAGAGCATGTCGCCCATGCCGAGGATGCGCTGCGCGACGCGGTCGGGATGGAAGGGCTCCAACGCGTCGAATTTTTCGCCCACGCCGACGAACTTGAGCGGCTGGCCGGTGATGCTGCGGATAGAGAGCGCCGCGCCGCCGCGGGCATCGCCGTCCATTTTGGTGAGGATGACGCCGGTGATGCCGAGGCGTTTGTGGAACTCGTCGGCCGATTTGACCGCGTCCTGGCCGGTCATGGCGTCGGCGACGAATAGAACTTCGGTGGGCGCGAGCAATTCCTTCAGTTCTTGCAGCTCTTGCATGAGCTGGTCGTCGATGTGGAGGCGGCCGGCGGTGTCCACCAGCAGCGTGTCGCGTCCGGTTTGGCGGGCTTCGCGGAGAGCGGAGCGGGCGAGCTCGATTGGCTTCGTTTCCTCGGGCGTGCCCTCGTAGATGGGGAGCTTGATGTCGCGCGAGATGACGCTCAATTGCTGGCGGGCGGCCGGGCGGTAGACGTCCACCGAGACCATGAGCGGGCTGTGGCCGTTTTTCGAGAGCCAGCGCGAGAGCTTGCCGGTGGTGGTGGTTTTGCCGGAGCCTTGCAGGCCGACAATCAGGATGCTGGTGGGGGGCTCGTTGGCGGTGCGGAGCTTGGAGGTGTGGCTGCCGAGCGTCCGGATCATCTCATCGCGGACAATTTTGACCACCTGCTGCGTGGGCGAAAGCGCGGTAAGCACCTCCTGGCCCATAGCTTTTTCCTTGATATTTTCGATGAATTGCTTAACGACGCGGAAATGGACGTCGGCCTCGAGCAGCGCCACGCGAATCTCGCGCAGGGCGGCCTCCATGTTTTCGGGGCTGAGTTTTCCTTCGCCGCGCAGGTTTTTGAAAACGCGCTGCAGCTTGTCGGATAAGTTATCGAACATGAAGTACTTCGGGAGCCTTGGACGTGCGGACGGCTGAGACCATTATAGCGGTATGGAGGGCCAGGGCGTGGCGCGGTGGATCGTCAGGCCTTGGCGGAAAGATCGGAGACTTCCGCGACTCCCGCCCGGTGGGCCCGGCGGACGAGCGTTCGGTCGAATGAAACGAAGCCACACCCTGAGGGCCGGCTGCTCAGATGCAATGCGTCTGCGAATGAGAGCCCTTGCTCCGTCAGGGCGAGAGCGGCGGACACCGCCGGTTCATCTTCAATTTGCACGGTCTCAAGGGCGATTACCTTTGTGAGAGCTTCGTAGATTGCGGGCTGCTGGAAGCCATAGGCGTCGCCGAGTACCCATGCGGTTTCGAGGAGAACGGTTTTCGCGATCCAAACGGACTCGGCAGTGAACAATGCGGTCGCAGTGGCAGCCTGCTCCTTATGATCTCCGGTGAGAAACCGGACCAGCACGTTAGTATCGACCGCGAGCATGCCGTCGCGCTACCCCTTTGCGAATGGCGGCGTCCATTTCCTCGATCGTTTTCGGCTTGCCTCGCCATTTTAGACAGCCGGCGACATCTTCCACCTTGGTGGGCGGGAAGCGCCGAGTGGGGCGGAGAAGGATTCCGTCGCGGGTTTCTTCGACCGTGAATTCGGTGCCGGGTCCCCAGGCATGGGAAGAACGAATCTCCTTGGGCAGGACGATTTGGCCTTTGGTGGAAAGCTTGGTGGTCTGCATAGGTAAGACTCTAGTAAGATTATGGCACGCCAACCACCGAGCGCGTTTGCCTAACCTAGGTGCCGCTGCCGAGGCCGTTCTTGGCCAAGAACTCGCGAATAACGGTGTAGATGTGGGTTCGCTCGTCGCGCGTGAAGCCTCCGTGTTTGCCGCCGGGGATCGTCACCAATTGATTGGGGACGCCGACCTTGGTGAGCGCTTCGGTGAGGCGGACGGAGTGCTGATAGGGCACGGTGGGGTCGGCGTCGCCCTGGATCGCCAAGATGGGCGGCAGGCCGGGGCGCACGTAGGTCAGGGGCGAGACGCGGCGCGCGATCTCGTCTCGATTCGGGAGGCTCGACAGCCACGCGACGGCGTACGTTTTGCGGTTGGGACCGTCCAGCAGATCATTGACGTCGGCGATGCCGTACCAGTCGATGATCGCGGCCACTTTGGGGAGCGGCGCGCCCGGGCATTGGTTATCCAGTCCGGCGCTTTCGGGAATCATCCCGGTGGTCAGAGCAAGATGGCCGCCCGCGGATTCGCCGGTGACGACCAGGCGATTGACGTCGATGGCGTAGGTCTTGGCCTGCGCGGCCACGAATCGCAGCGCGCACAGGCAATCTTCGACGGCGGCGGGGGCCAAGGCGACGCGGCCCAGACGGTATTCCACGTTCACGACGTTCCATCCCATTTCGAGCCACGGAAAAATCGAGAGCACCGACTGTTCCTTGGATCCGCCCACCCAGCCGCCGCCGTGGATAAAGATCAGCGTTGGTTGCGGGCTGGTGGCATCGCGGCGTTTGTAGATGTCCAGCTTCGATTCGTAATTGGTCGCGGTTACATAGGTGATGTTCGGAAAGACCTGGTACTCGTTGAGCGCGTGGGTGGCCCAGGTGGCCGCAGGCGATAGCTGCGCCAGGGCCGGATGCACGGTCACGGCGAGCAGGACCAGGGTCAGAGAGCTCAAAATCGCCATTCGTCGCATATGCGTTGCTCCTTTCTCGATCGCTTGAGCGATTCTATCGCAGCCAGCGGAGGCGGCGTCTGGGAGCCCGAGCATCACCTGATCGTCTCAGCCCCCGGCGGAAGCGTTGCCGTGAAGTTTTCGACGAAGTGTCTCAGCGTGGCCTGATCGGCACCCGGTGACACGGCTACTCCGAAGTACCTGCCTTTCGCGAACGCCATCGTGCCTGGCGCTGGCCGCCATCTCTGAATCGCGTCCCATGCGCTCCCGGGGGACCATGGCATCGCATACAGCGTAATGGTAATCAGTGACGTGCCACTGTATGTCCCTCGCCAAGCCTTAACGGCGCGCGATGTCTCGGGCCATGTTTTCAGCTCCGCTGGTACAGGGTCGAGTGCGGTCTGTGTAACGAGTATCCAGCCGTCGGGCTTCGCCGGAAGGGCTTCCAGCCGTGGCGTGAAATAGCCCCGGCTCAACTCGATTACGACGCCCAATACAAGGACGATCCAGACACGTTTCATTGGCGTTCGCTACTGCACGTCGTAAGTGTGAATGTCCTGGCCTTGAAGATATTTGTCGAACCAGGCCACGATGTGTTCCAGGCGCTCCACGCGATGGCGCGGCATTCCGGAGCGCGAGAGCTCGTGCGATTCGCCGGGGAAGCGCACCATCACGGTCGGGATCTTGCGGTATTTCAGCGCGCGGAACATCTGCTCGCCGCCCGACGTGGGAGGCGTTCGATAATCGGCCTCGCCTTCGATCAGCATGAGCGGTGTGGTGACCTTATCGATGTAGGTGATGGGCGAGCGAGCCTTGAAGTCGGCCTGCTGTTCCCAAGGCGAGCCGCGGAACCAGTTAGGCGTGAACAGCGTGAAATCGGCTGTGTACCAGAAGTCCGACCAATCGGCGATGGAGCGCTGCGAGACCGCGGCCTTGAAGCGCGTGGTCTGGCCAACCACCCAATTGGTAAGCAGCCCGCCGCCGGAGCCGCCCGTGACGCCGAGCTTTTCCGGATCCACCCAGCCGCGCTTGATCAGGTCGTCGACGCCGGCCATCAGGTCCTTGTAGTCGTCGCCGGGGTAATGATACTGGATGACGTTGCCGAAATCCTGGCCGTAGGTTGTGCTGCCGCGCGGATTCGGATAGAGCACCACGTAACCTTTGGCCGCCATCCACTGGATTTCGTGATCGAAGGTATACCCGTACGCGGCGTGCGGGCCACCGTGGATGTTCAGGATGAGAGGATATTTCCTGCCCTCTTGGAAATCGGGCGGGCGCTGCACCCAGGCCTGGATACGCTTGCCGTCGAAGCTTTTGTACCAGATCATGACCGGCTCGGTGAGGTTGAGCTTGGAGAACAAATCCTCATTGATGTTGGTGAGCCGGCTCATCAAGTGCGCGCCGACGTCCAGAATGTACAGATCGCCGATGTTGGTGGGCGTCGAAATGAGCAGCGCGGCCTTGGAGGCGTCGGGCGTTGCGTTGTACGAGAAAATGTCGTGGTCGCCTTCGGTCAGGGTCTCGACTTTTCCGGTTTCCGCGTCGATGCGCTTCAGGTTGGAGCGGCCTTCTTCGGCCACGTCGACGAAGACGAAGCGGCCATCCGAGCTCCAGAAGGGATGCGATGGCCCGCCGCCGCGCGGAGGCGCCTGGTCGCCGCCGATTCCACCGGCGATGTCGTAGTCATAGGCCGCGGTGAGGTTCTTCGGCGTCGAGCCTGGCTGGAGCGAGGTGATGAACAAGTCCGGCTGGCTGTAGGAGCGCTCGACGCCGTCCTTGCCGAGATCGATGGATCCTGTGAACGCCATGCGCGTGCCGTCCGGGCTCAGCGCCAATTGTTGGATCCCTCCATCCTGTCCGGCGATTTTGGTGGCGTCGCCGCCGGTGGCTTTGACGGTGTACAAGTCGGTGTGGGGCGTTTCGTAGTAGGGCTCCAGGACGCGGCGCGAAGTGAAGTAGATTTGGGAACTGTCGCGCGACCAGACGATGCCGTTTTCGCTGAACTCGCCGGTGGTTACTTGTCTCGCTTTTTGCACTTCGCCGGGCTTCTGTGGAATTTCGACCGTCCAGATATGGTTGGGCCGGTCTAGGTCCAGGTAGCCGGCGCCGTTGGAGCGATACGCGGCGCGGGTGATCACGCGCACATCGCTTTTTTCTTCACCGTCTTTTTTCTTGTCGAAGTCGGGTGCGACAGTGGTGGAGGAGAACGCGATGCTGTGGCCGTCGGGCGACCATTGCGGCGCTGAAGCGCCCTTAGGAAGATCGGTCAGCGGGCGCGCTTCACCGCCTTCCATCGCGAGCAGGTAGATCTGAGCGGGCTGCGTCTTGCCGTCTTTCTCCGCGGCGCGTACGAACGCCAGCAGCTTGCCGTCGGGCGACCACTGTGGCGACAAATCGTGCGGGCCGCTAGTCAACTGGCGGGCCGGGCCGCCGCTGGAAGGAATGATCCAGAGCGCGGTTTCGTAGCCGTCGTGTTTTTGGTTGACGTTCACGTGCGTGTAGACGATGCGCGAGCCGTCGGGCGAGATGCGAGGATTGGCGATCCACTGGAAGGAGTAGAGGTCGGTTTCGGCGATCGGCCGGCGGTCGGCGGCGGGGAGCGCGAGAGCGATTGAGAAGGCGACCGCAAGGGCGGGGAGGGAGCGTCTGCTGGCCATAGTAGAGTATTCTAACGCGGCTAATCAGTTAAGTTGTTTTACAATGAAATCGATGGAACAGGTGGTCAAGTCCGAAAGATGCCTGCAAAGGGACAACCCTAACTCCAGACCGCTGGTGTTCCTTGATACAAACGTAATAATCGGATATCTCCAGGGTGATTCGGCGGCGGCTCAGCTCTTTTCCGCCGAGGCGGAGGGTCGCATTAGTTTTGCTATCAACCCAATCGTGCTCCAGGAACTCCTGCTCGCCGCGGATACAACGGATCGTCCTGAATTCGAACGGATCAGAGATCATCTGCGAGTGCTGCCAGTGGATTTCGCCAAAGCTGAGGCCCTAGTTCCACGAGTTCGAGCTTTGCGAAATCGCCTAACACATTCGAATAACATTCTGATCCTCAGCAGTGCCGATGAATGCGACTTTCTCGTGACCAGCGATGTTCTCCTCAAGAGCTTGGTGCGTGCCGAGAAACCTCAGGTAGTTACTCCTGAGGAACTCGTTGCCCGTCTCCGAGCGGCGTAGTGCGCGTCTATTTTGACACCGGCGTTTTCATCGACTATCTCTGCACACGTGGGAACACGAACGCGATCCTGAGATCTACGCCGCGGCGCGGACGCAGCCCTGCTGAGATGGCCTTCGATGCCGAGCGGCTATTCGAGAAGGTCAGTCGCTCCCACGCCGGTGCAACGTCCTGTCTAACCTACTACGAAGTCGAAGAGGCGCTCTTCCGGATTCTCACGCAATCCGCAAAAGGTGTTACCAGCGCCGACACGCTGTTGATTCCAGTGGCACGATCGATAACCACGCAGGTTCAAATCGTGGTGGAGCTATTCAACGTTGCTGTGCTGGACCTGACCTCTGCAACGGTTCGCCTTCAGCTTCAGCAACTCGACTTACAGACGCGCGGTATTCGCGCGGCCGACGGCTTCACGCCGCGAGCGCTATTGCCTTCGATGCGGACCTTCTCGTGTCAACGGACGACGCCCTGCTGCAACTGGACGGGGTCCTCGTCAACGCACGTGGCTCTAAAATACTTTGTCGAGATACTGATTTGTCGCTTCAACTTCTATAGTTGGATGGAAGCAACTAAGGACGCGAGGGCTTTTCCAGGCGGTCGCGTGCCTAGTCCTGCGCGTGGCAGGTGGAGCAGAGCAGGGTGGAGAGGATCATCCAGTGGCGCACGGGTGAGCCAGGAAATCCCGGATAGCGCGGTAGAATGCGTAGTGAGCATGACTTCCCAGGCCGATTCGCTGGTGCGGCTGCTGCACCAAGGAGCGCTGACACCGTGGATGATGGCGGCTGCGCTCGCTATCGCCTTCGCCCTGGGAGCAGCGCACGCGCTGACGCCCGGACATGGCAAAACCATCGTGGCGGCGTACCTGGTGGGGTCGCGCGGCACGCTGCGGCACGCGGCATTCCTGGGCGCGATGGTGACCTTCACGCACACGGTCAGTGTCTTTCTGCTGGGCATGGCCACGCTGTTTCTGTTTCAATACGTCGTGCCGGAGAAGATTACGCGCGTGTTGGGCGCCGTCTCGGGGCTGTCGATTGTCGCGATCGGAAGCTGGATGCTGTACAAGCGCCTGCGCGCTCCGGGTGCGCATTCGCACGAGCATCAACACCATCATCACGAGCCTCACGAGCATGATCATCATCATTGCCACGCTCACGATCATGAGCATGGTCACGATCACGGCCACACCCATTCGCACTTGCCGGAGGAAGTCTCGTGGTCGGGCTTGATGGCGCTGGGTGCGAGCGGCGGATTGGTGCCGTGCGAATCGGCGCTGGTGCTGCTGCTCACGGCCGTGGCGATGCGACGTGTGGGGCTCGGGCTTATCCTGCTCGTGTTCTTCAGCCTGGGACTCGCCATCGTTCTGATGGGCATTGGTGTGTTGGTGATCTATGCCAAGAATCTCTTGCCCGACAGCGCGCGCGAAAGGCGCGGATTCTTCCGTTGGATGCCGGTGGCGTCGGCCACCGTCGTGCTGGTGCTGGGAGTTCTAATGACCGGCGTCTCGTTAGGCTGGATTCGCCCGTCCTGGATGACTGGCTAACGCGCCGGCGACGTTTCCTTCAACACCTCCCGCACTGCTTGCTTGATCTGATCGCGGAGCTCCGGCGACATTTGCGGCAGCAGGTAAACCGGCTGGCTGGACGGAGTCAGGTCGATGTGCGCCTCGCCGAAGCGCTTCTTGATCCTGCGGTTCATCTCGCGCCCAACCAGCCACTGCTGACTCGGCATGGTCTTAAAACGCGCCTTGATCATGACGGCGGAGTTGGAGAGCTGATCCACGCCCCAGATCTCGAGCGGCGCAAGGATCGCCGAGCGGTACGGTTCTTCATTGGCGAGCGCTTCGGCCACTTCCTTGAGCACGGTCACGGCCTGATCGGTATCGTTTTGATAGGAGATCCCGAGGCTGAAAACATAATAAGAAAACTCGCGCGTCAGATTGGACAAACTCTGGATGCTGCCGTTTGAAAAAATGTGCGCTGCGCCATCCTCACCGCGCAGGATCGTGGTGCGAAGATTGATCTCTTCCACCAGCCCGCCTTTGCCGTTGATGACCGCGATGTCGTTAATGCGAATCTGATTTTCCATCATCATAAACAGGCCGCTGAGCACGTCCTTGACAATGTTTTGAGCGCCGAAGCCGATGGCCACGCCCACCACCCCGGCTCCCGCCAACAGCGGCCGAACATCAAAATTCATTTCTTTCAGAACCATGAGCCAGGCGATCGTCCAGATGAGCACCAGCAGAGCTTTTCTAGTGAGCCCGGCGATGGTGTTCGCGCGCTTTTCGAGTTCGATTTCGTTGCCGCCTCCGGCGCGCGCCATCACCTTGACGGTGTATTTGCGCACGCCGCGGAGCAGCCGGCTGACCACCAGCGTCGCGATGTAGGCGAAGACCAGGATGACGGCGATGCGGATGGCGTTGACGAGGAAGACATCCAGGTGAAGAAAGTCGGTCCGGATCGACATGTATTCATGATAGTGGGCCCCAGCCGGAAGCCGAACTTAGAAACGGTACAGTCGGGCGGGATTGTCGACGAGGATTTTCTTGCGAACGCTCGGGTCTGGGGTCCAGACGGCGAGCTGGTTGAGCAAACGGCCATCGTCGATCTGGAGCAGCGGTGAAATTTCAGTAGCGCGGCGCCGTGAGGAAGGGGTCGAGTTGGGATGCGGCCAGTCGGTTCCCCACACGATGCGATCGGGATTGGCTCGAATCAGCGCTTGCGCGAATGGAACGACATCCGGATAATCTGGCGCCTGCATCGAGGCGCGATAGGCTCCCGAGATTTTGACGTACGCCTGGCCGGAACGCACCAGATCGATGAGATCCGTCCAGCCGGGTTGCGTGAGCCCGAGCGAGGCTTGCGCGCCTCCGAAATGATCGAAAACAACCGGAACGGGAGAGGCTTGAACCAGGTCCTTGATGGCCGCGATCACCGCCAGGCTGGTGTACATCTGGATGTGCCAGTTGCGGCGTCGCATGCGCTCGACTGCGGCTTGGAAGCGCCTGCGCGCGAGTGCCGGATCGTTCTGGCCCGCGGTTGCGAGGTTGAGTCGAATGCCTCGGAACCCGGCGCGATCCATCGCGTCCAGATCGCTGTCTGGCGTCCGGTCGTCAATGACGGCGACTCCGCGAGCGCCTTCGCCGCGCGCTTTTATCCCGTACAGTGATGCGGAATTATCAGTCCCGTATACGCTCGGAGTAACGATGACGACGCGCTGGATATGCAGCGCCCGATGCAGCGCCGACATCTCTCCGGGCAAGGCGGGCTCGGGAGTGTAGACGCGGTTTGCAGCGAAGGGGAATTTCGCTGGGTCGCCGAAGATGTGGGTGTGGCAATCGCAGGCGCCCGCCGGGATGTCGAAGTTCACTCGCGTTGCGGGCTGCGACGCTTTCGCGAAGCCCGCGCGAGCGCTCAACAGGATTGCGGCAAAGTTTCGGCGAGTCATGCGCTCAGGTGATCTTGAGCAGTTTGGCCGCATTGCCGCCGAGGACCGCCTCCCGATCGGCGTCGCTCAAGCCTGGTGTCGCCAGGACATGCTCCACCGCGGTGCTCATCCACGGATATGGGTAGTCCGTGCCGAGCACGATCTGGCTGGCGCCGACCTCGGCCACCAGATGCCGCAGGCCTTCGGGAGTGAACACGAGCGAGTCGAAGTAAAGCTGCTTCAGGTATTCGGTGGGATGTTTCTTGAGTGTCTTGTTGCAGGAATTGGGAAACGTCAGGCAGCCGTGATCGGATCGCGCCGCGTAGGAAGGCAGGTAGCCTCCACCGTGCGCCGCACAGATCTTGAGGGCGGGGAAGCGGTCGAGCGTGCCGTCGAAAATCAAGTGCGACAGCGCGATCGTGGTATCGAGCGGATTGCCGATCACGTTGCCGAGGAATCCATTGCCCGCCAGGCGCTTTTGCAATTCGGGCACGCCTTGCGGATGAATGAAGACCGGGACACCAAGCTCTTCGGCCTTAGCCCAAAACGGATCGAACTTGGACGCCGAGAGGTCCTCGCCATTGACACTTGCGCCGAGCGAAACGCCGCGCAGTCCAAATTTCTTGATGCCTTCCTGCATCTGCTCGGCGGCGAGATCGGGATATTGAATGGCAACGCTCGCAAATGCCACCAGTCGATCCGGATGAGCGGCGCACAGTTCCGCCAGCTTTTCATTTTGGATTTGGACGATGCGATGCGCCAGCCCCCGTTCGGCTGAGTACCAGAACGGATTGATGCTGAGAGCTTCAACGTCGATGCGCTGTTCGTCCATGGGGTCGAACCGACCGGGACCGATGAGTATAGGATCAGTCGCCGGCGTTTTGCGGCCCATCAACTCCATGGCTTCGGGAATAACGCAGTGGGCGTGGAAGTCGATGACTTTGATGCGCCGGCCGCCGAGCATGACAGGCCCGCGGGTGGCTCCCGCCGGTTGCGCAAAAGATCGAGCGCCGCACGAGGTCATGATCACGCCGGCGTGGTGGAGGAACCGTCGGCGATTGAGCATGGCTTACAGTGTATCAGCCGGGCTTCTTCCAACTGTGGCAAGCTGAGTACGATCGGCTGGGAAGGGGGCGCCATGCGTTACTTCGTTTTGGCTTTGGGCTTGGCCGGCTGGATGGCAGGGCAGTCCGTGCCGCGCGGCTCTGATGGTCATCCACTGATCGAGGGCATCTGGAACTCAGCCAGTCTTACGCCGCTGCAGCGGCCCGCCGGCCTGGGGACCAAGGAATTTTACACGGAGACCGAGGCGGCAGCTTACGAGAAAAAGCGCGTGGCGGAGCTGAATCGCGATCGGCGCGATGGGTCGCCCGAAGCGGACGTAGGTCGTTCGTACAACGAGTTGTTCTACGATCGTGGCACGAAGCTCGCGCCCAATCGCCGAACATCGCTGATCGTCGATCCGCCGGATGGCAGGATTCCTCCGATGACTCCCGCGGCTCAGGCGCGCCTCAAAGCCGATGAGGCCTATTTCGCCGCGCATCCCGCCGATGGGCCTGAGGACCGGCCGCTACCCGACCGCTGTCTGATGTTTTCACAGTCCGGCCCGCCGATGATTCCTGGGAATTACAACAACAACTATCAGATTGTACAAACCCCAGACAGCCTCGTGATTTTGGCCGAGATGGGGAATCAGGTTCGCGTGATTGCGCTGGACGGAAGGCCCCCGCTCCCGGCCGGCATACAGGAGTGGGAAGGAGAGCCGCGCGGGCACTGGGAGGGCGACACGCTGGTGGTGGAGACTTCGAATTTCCGCTTCAATGAGCGCAGCCGGTTTGGAGTGCAGTACGACAGCGGGCTCACCGACCAGAATCTGCGCATTACCGAGCGATTCACGCGCACGGGGCCGGAAGCGATCACATATCGGGCGACGGTCAGCGATCCTACTGTGTACACGCGGCCGTGGACGTTCGAGGTGGTCATGCAGCGGGCGGAGGGTCCGCTGTATGAATACGCGTGTCATGAGGGCAACTACGGCTTGGAAGATGTTCTGAAAGGAGCGCGGGCGCAGGAGAAAGCGGCTGCCCCGAGGGACGCGAACCCTGAGTCCGGGTTCCGTTTGCCGTTGCCGAAGCGCGAGGAACTGGACGAGCAGGGCAAGAAGTTCTATGACGAAATCGCCAGCCAGGATGGTCGGAATATCGCGGGCTTGCGCGGTCCGATGGGGATCCGGTTGTACAGTCCCAAGCTAGGTGAATTGCAACGCGAGTTGAATCAATATCTGCGATTCGAATCGGGGCTGAGCGGGCCGGTCCGCGAACTGGCCATCCTGGTAGCCGCGCGCGAGACGGACAACCAGTTCGAGTGGGCCGCGCATGAACCGGTGGCGCGCAAAGAAGGGCTCAGCAATGCGGCGATAGATGCCGTGAAGAACCGCAAGAACACAGCGGGGCTTGCCGACGATCAGGCCACAATCATTGAGTTGGGCCGCGAGATTTTCGAACACAAGGAGGTTTCGCAAGAAACATTCACTCGTGCCGTGAACGCTTTCGGCAAGCAAGGATTAGTCAACGTCGTGTCGCTGATGGGCTCCTACGCGTCGACAGCAGTATTGCTGAAGGCATTCGATATGCAGTTGCCGCCCGGAGTGAAGCCGCCGCTGCCGTAGCATGGCGTAGTGCCGCCCCACCTCACCTCAGCTGGACCATGCTGGTCGCGGGCTGCAATCTGTCATGCATTGCATATACACTGGGGTTGGCAGTGTTCGACTGGGATGACAATCCTACACCTTGGGATGTGCGGCAGGAACTCGACTACTAGAGAACGGCGATTACGTGGAGAATAATTGCAATGAACAAGCAGAAAGAGCGATTCGCGACGAACTTGAAACTTCCGAAATTTGCAAATGAGGACGCGGAAGCGACGTGGTGGGCGGGCACAGAGGGTCGTAAATTTCTCAAGCAGCAGTCTGCAGCGAGACCATCCAGCCATCGAAGAGGATCAGCTCTCGTGACCAAGTTGGGCCGCGCCAGTAGCGTGCAGATCGCACTGCGCTTGCCCGCGCCTGATCTCGCCAAAGCCCGAGAGATCGCAGAGCGTAAGGGCATCGGCTACCAAACGTTATTGAAGATGCTGGTGCATGAGGGACTGCGGCGCGAAGCGAGGCGTTAGGTGTTCGGCTCCGGGTTCTTAGACTGTGCGCTCTGCCGGGAAACGGCCACTTACTGGATCTTGACTCCCAGCCGGTCGGCGATGAAGCTCATTTGATCTACTTGCTGGTCGATTACTTTGTCCACTGATCCGATGCCGCTGTGGCCGCCTTTGGTGTCGTAGCGCAGGATGACGGGGTTGCCCGAGCCGTTGTCGGCCTGCATTAGCGCCGCCATCTTGCGGGCGTGGGCTGGGTCGACGCGCGTGTCGGAGTCGCCGGTGACGAACATGATCGGCGGATATTTCGTGCCTTTATGCACGTTCTGATAGGGCGAGTACTTCAGCAGATATTGGAACTGTTTGGGGTCGTCGGCCGAGCCGTACTCGGCGGTCCACCAGGACCCCACCGACATTTTCTGAAAGCGCAACATGTCGAGCAGCGGCGCGCCACAGACGATGGCGCCGAATAAATCCGGGCGCTGCGTCATCATGGCGCCCATAAGAAGGCCGCCGTTCGATCCGCCTTGAATCGCGAGCTTCGAAGGATTTGTGTACTTGTTTTGAATGAGCCACTCGGCCGCGGCGATGAAATCGTCGAAGACGTTCTGCTTCTTTTCGAACATGCCCGCGTGGTGCCAGCTCTCGCCAAATTCTCCGCCGCCGCGCAGATTGGGTTGCGCGAAGACGCCGCCGTGCTCGGTCCACCAGGCCGCGATCGCAGAAAACTGCGGCGTCAGCGAAATGTTGAATCCGCCGTACGCGGTCATCAGCGTCGGGCGGTTGCCATCTAACACCAGGCCTTTGCGAGCGACGACGAACATCGGGATCTTGGTTCCGTCCTTGGACGGGTACCAGACCTGTTTCACCTCCATGTCGCCGGTGTGGATCGGGACTTTGGGCTGGAACCAGAGGTCTTCCTTGCCAGTGGATACCACATAGCGGTACGAGCTGGCTGGAACGACAAACGAAGTAAAGTCGAAGAACAGCTCTTTGTCGGTCCAGCGACCGCTCGGAGGAGAGGCGGAACCGATGCCCGGCAGCTTGAAATCGCCCAGGTCTTTTCCGCCGATGTCATACTGTTTGACACGCGTGATGACGTTGTCGAGATAGCTGACGTAAATGCGTCCGCCGGCCGCCGAAACAGTGTCGATGGCGAGCTTGCCTTCGGGCACGATCTCCTTCCAATGATCGCGCGTGGGGTTCTTCAGATCGGTGCGGAAGATGCGGCGGTTGGGAGCATTCCAATTGGTGGTGAGGATCAGCGCGTCGCCGGCGAAGTCGGGATCAAATTCGGCCTCGATGTCTTTGGTGACGGTCACGATGGGGCCATTGTGCTGGACGTCTTTCAAATAGATTTCGTTTTTCTTGGCCGGCACGCCGTCGGCGACGATCAGCACCAGCCAGCGGCCGTCTTCTGAAAGTCCGGAGCTGATCAATTGCGTGGGTCCGTAGCCGCTCCCAAAAATTTCCTTGTCAGCGGACGCCGGAGTTCCCATGGCGTGGTAGTAGACACGCGAGCCTTTGGACGGAATCACGGCATAGTACACGCCGGTTTTGTCAGGCGTGATGGAGAAGCCGCTGAAGCGGCCGCGCGGGATCACATCGGACAGCGGCTTGCGTGTCGCGACGTCGATAAAATGGACCTCGCTTTCATCCTCGCCGCCCTTGCGGATGCCGTAAGCGATCAGGCTGCCGTCGCGCGAAATGCCCTGGTAGTGTATCGAAGAGGTGGGGTCGGTGGCGGCGGTCTTGGGGTCTACCAGCACTTCATCCTTGCCGGTGTAGCCCTGGCGCACGCACAGGGACGCGCGGTCCTCGCTCGCCAGGCGGCGGCTGAAGAAGTATCGGCCGTTGCGAGCCGCGGGCGCGCTCATGCTGTCGATTTTCAACAGCGCTTCGAATTCTTTCTTCAGCTGCGCGCGGCCCGGCAGAGCGTCCAGGTAAGTGCGCGCGTATTTCTCCTGCGCCTCCAGCCAGGCGCGGGTCTGGGGACTGTTCTGGTCTTCCAGCCAGCGGTACGGGTCGGTGATCTTGACGCCGTGGATGTCGTCGGTGACTGGTTCGGATTTGGTGGGAGGGGGCATAAGTTTCGCGGCGTACAGGAGCGTGGCCGTGAGCGCGAGCCCGGCGGCCGGAAGCATCTTTCGCATACGGATTTAACCTCGTTGGCTCGATTATCCCAGGTTTAACGCAGAGTCCGGCTGCGCACGCGCTCGGCCTACGGCAACGTAAACGGAAACGGGTTACCGTCTTCGCGCGGCATCCGCTTGGACGGCACGATCCCGGCCACAGGGACGCTGACGAACGACTGCGAATTCTGCCAAGGGCTCGGAAACAGCCGAATCGCGGCGCCTTCTTTGGCGGCCTCGAGATCCGACGCTTCTAGTTGTGTGACGAATCCCAGCACGTGCTCGGTTCCATCGGCTGTTTTGTGAACTTCGAAGCTGTGGTAGCCCTGTCTGGAGAACAGCGGGACTTCGGGCTGGCCGGGCGCGTAGGTGAAGCCGTAGACGCCGTTCGGCAGGTGCGCGACCGCTGAGCCTTCCTCATCGGGCTCCAAAGGCCGTACGTTGTGGGCGGCGCG
Organism: Terriglobia bacterium; assembly: GCA_963768095.1. Taxonomy (GTDB): domain Bacteria; phylum Acidobacteriota; class Terriglobia; order Bryobacterales; family Bryobacteraceae; genus Palsa-89. The sequence goes on from CAVYGT010000007.1 coordinate 417,675, forward strand.
CAGAGCTTCCAGTTCGTGGGAAAACACGCGCGCAGGCTCAGCGGGCGTAGCTTGCGCGGGAGGTGGAGAACCGGGAGACGTACTCATATCCGTGTGAAAATAAAATAACACAAGGATTTTCGACATGCCAGCCATTACCAATGCACCGCCTGAGCCCACTGTGGAGAGTCTGCCGCCGGTTCCGTTGACGATTGAAGGCGCCAGCGTACTGCACCAGATGCTGCGAGTGCGCTGGACGGCGTGGAAGGCTCTGACGGCCGGGCAGCGCGCGGAGATCGCTCAAGAAGCCGCCCTGGTACTGGGGGAAATGGAACGCAATCCATCCGGCCAGAGCGCGGCGTATTCGCTGCTCGGGCACAAAGGCGATTTGATCCTGGTGCACTTTCGCAACTCGTTTGACGAACTGGGGCATACCGAAAAGCGACTGGCGCAGCTTCGGCTGTGGGATTATCTGGAACCGGCGACATCATATTTGTCGGTGGTGGAGCTGGGGTTGTACGAATCCAGCCAGAAGACGTATCACACGCTGGCGGATCGCGGCATGCAGCCTTTTTCCGAGGAGTGGAACGCCGAGATCGAGCAGGTGCTGGCGCGGCAGCGCGAGGCCATGCGCCCGCGACTCTACCCTGAGATGCCGCCCTACAAATACATCTGCTTTTACCCCATGGACCGCAAGCGCGGCGAGGAGAAGAACTGGTACACGCTGCCCATGGCCGAACGCCAGCGCCAGATGCATGAGCACGGGATGATCGGCCGGCGCTACGCAGGCACGGTGAAGCAGATTATTTCGGGGTCGATCGGGTTCGACGACTGGGAGTGGGGCGTGGACCTGTTCGCCGACGACCCGCTGGTGTTCAAGAAGCTGATCTACGAAATGCGCTTCGACGAAGTAAGCGCGGTGTATGCGCTGTTCGGTTCGTTCTACGTCGGCATCCGCTGCCCGGCCGCGGAGCTCGCGAACTGGCTGGCGGTTTAAGAGACCTACTTGCTTTTCGCGAGGTCAGCCGCGGCGCCTTCCTGATCGCCTAATGCTTTTTTGGTTGCGGCACGATTCTTGTAGGCGTTAGCGTAGTTGGCATCCAAGCGGATCGCGTCATTGAAGTCGGACAGCGCGTGCTGGTAGTCGCGGGCGCGCAGGTAGGCATAGCCGCGGGCGTTGTAGGCGCGGGCGAGGTTCGGCTTCAGGCGGATGGCTTCGGTCAGCTCGCCGATCGCATCGGGGTAATCTCCGGATTCAGTGAACGCGCGGCCGCGGCGTTCGTGCTCTTCGGCGGAAGCGGCTGGAACGGGAGCAGGAGGTTTCGGTGCGGGCGTGGCCGCAGCGGGTTTCGGCGGCGATTGGGGTCTGGGAGGCTCGATCCGCGGCGGTGTGACGGCAGCCACTGGGGCTTTTACCGGTTCAACAGTGTTGCTCGGGGCGACAGTGAGAGCTTCTTTCGTTGCTGCGGGCGTAACTGCTGGCGGTGTGGGCTGGGGCACGGATGCTTCGGCCAACTTTTCTTCGGCCTTTTTCAATACATCCGCGGCCTCTTGATAGCTGGGCCGCAGCCGCAAAGCCTCCTGCATGTCGGCGCGAGCTTTGGCGTAGTCGCCCATTAAGTAATACGCGCTGCCGCGTGCATACCAGGCCTCGGGGAGCTCGGGGTCCAACTGGATCGCCTTGCTGCGATCGGCCAGGCCCTTCTCATGCATTCCGAGTTCATGATAGGAACCGCCGCGTGCCAGGTACGCCTCGGCCATGTTCGGATTCAGGCGGACGGCCTGGTCGCGATCCTCGAACGCCTCCTGGCTGCGGCCGAGCTTCACCAGAGCCGCGGCGCGAGCCAGGTAAGTGTACGGATCTTTCGGCGCGAACTTAATGGCGGCGGAAAGATCGGCGACCGCTTTTTCGTTTTCATCCAGCTTGAGATTCGCAACGCCGCGCAGCGTGTACGCCTTGGCATCGCTGTTTCGCAATGCGATGACGCGATCGAAGTCCTGGATAGCGCGCGTGAAATCGCCCATCTGGCCCCAAGCGAAGCCGCGATCCAGGTAAGCGTCGGCGTAGTCGGCTTTCAGGTTGATGCTCTGATCGTAATCGTCCAGGGCCTGGCTGAAGCGGCCCATCGCGGCATACACATTGCCGCGTTGCTTGATGGGCACGGGATCGTCCAGGCGCAGCTTGATGCCCTGCGTATAGTCGGCGATGGCCAGGTCATTTTCGCCCAGCGAGGCGTGCGCCGCGGCGCGGCTGTTGTAGATGGCCGCAGTGTCGAGCTTGAGTTCGATGGCGCGATCGTAGTCGGCTATGGCTTTACGTGGTTCGAGCATCTTGACGTAGATGTCGCCGCGCAACTGAAATGCCTCGGCGCTGCCGGGCTGGAGGCGAATCGCGGCGCCGGCATCCTCCAGCGCGGGCGAATTGCCGGCGAACTGGAGACGAACCCGCGCTCGATGCAGATAATAGGCCGGCTGGCTGGGGTCGGCTTGGATGGCCGTGGAATACGCACTCTCGGCTTGCTTCCACTGGCTGGAATCTTCCAGCCGGAGGCCTTCCTGAAACGACTTTTGCGCCAGCCTGGGGTCGGCTGCGAGCGCAAACGCCGCCGCCAGGAACAAGCCGGGCACTACACGCCGGTATTTCATGGAAACGCCGGGAAGTTTCAAAGTAACATACCAAGCCGCAACACGGCCTGTGGAAATATCGGCCAGCGCGGCCTTCCGATACAGGGCGTCATGACCCCAGATCTGAATTATGCCGGTCAAGCCGGAGGGTCTATCATGGTTAAATTGGCGTTAACCGTTGAGCCTACATCCTCTCAAAGTTCTGCATTTGCGCCAAAGCAGTTATATCTCGGGACCAGAGAAAGGCATTCTGGACCTGTGCCGCCGGCTGCCGGCGCACGGGTTCGATTGCGAGATTGTGATCGTTTATCGGCGCCTACGGGGCGAACCTGCCGTGCACCCGCTGGTTGCGGCGGCGGGCGCTCAGGGGACTCCAATCACTCAGTTGGATGGCCACATGCGGCGCCTCGCCGGCTCGATCCGATGGCTGCGCCGCAAGTTGCAATCCGAGCGGTTTTCGATTCTACACTGTCACGAATACAAGACTGATTTGATGGCTGCTCTGGCGGACTGCAGAATCAAAGGCCCGCGGCCGCGACTGATTGCCACGGTGCGGCACACCGAACCGGGTTTTCAGATGGGCCTGTTCCAGGCGCTCGATTCGCTGGTGCTGCACCGCTTCGATGGCTTGACCGTTCCCTCCCGCGCCGCGCTCCAGGAGTTGAAGCGCTGGCCGGCGCTACGGAGGCGTTCGCAAGTAATCCATCACGCGGTGGAGGATGTTTCCCTGGATACAGCGGCGCCTACGCCGGGCTGGCCCAGCCGCAACGGTGGACCCGTGATCTCGATTGTGGGAAGGCTGAAACCGGTCAAGGGACATCGCATTTTTCTAGAGAGCGCGCGCCAGGTCCTGGCGGCCCGGCCGGATGCCCAATTCTGGATCGTGGGCGCCGGAGATTTGCGCGATGAACTGGAGGCCCTCGCATTGCAGTTGGGTTTAAAAGGCGCGGTCTCGTTTCTGGGCTATCGCCACGATGCGGGCCACGCCATGGCTCAAAGCGACGTGATTGTGTGCGCATCTTCCTACGAGGCGTTTCCACGGGCCGTTCTGGAGGCGCTCGCTCTCGAACGCCCTGTGGTCGCTACCTCGGTGGGTGGCATTCCCGAGATAGTCATGGATGGACAAACGGGGCTTCTCGCGCCCGCCGGAGATCCGGATTCATTGGCGGCCGCGGTGCTGCGCCTGATCAACGACCCAGACTTCGCTCGACGGCTGGCCGCCGCGGGCCGCAGGCTGGTTGCTGAGCGTTACACCATGGAGGCGCAGGCCTCCGCTCTCGCGGCGCTCTACCGGGAGGTGCTGGGGTGCGCGTGAAGATGTTCGATCCAGGTAATTTCACGCCACATTATGTGGAGAACCTCTCAAAAGGGCTGGCCCGGCTGGGTATCGAGGTCGATCTCATAACATCCGCGCCCTTATTCGAGCAAGCCGGCCAGCCTCATTCGATCGGCGTGGAAAACTATTTTTTCAAAATAACCGGCGGCGCCAGACGAGATTTCTTTCGCCGGCATGCCACGCTGCGCCGGTTTGTCAAGGCGCTTGGCTATCCTCTGGGCCTGTGGCGCACCTGGCGGGCGCTGAGGGTTGAACCGCCGGGCATTCTGCACGTGCAGTGGTCTCTGGTTCCGTTATTGGACGCGTTGCTGATTCGCAAGCTGCGCGCCAAGGGGTGGCGGATGGTCTATACCGCGCATGAAGTTGTTTCCGAAGTAAGCCGGCCGTTCAAACGCCGGCTGTTTGGGCGCATCTATCGGGAGGCCGACGCCATTGTCGTCCACACGCCTGGCCTGGCAAGGAAACTGCGTGACTGGGGTGGCCCAGGTCTGGGGGAAGTGCGTGACATCCCGGAAGGCATTTCGACGTTCCCGCTCGCGGTGGACGTCGATCAAAAACGTGCGCGTGAGGTGCTCGGATTAAATCCAGGCGGCCCGGTTCTGCTGTTTTTCGGCTTGCTGAAGCCCAACAAAGGCCTGGAATACCTTTTGCGCGCGTGGCGCCTGGTGGTGGATGAATTTCCGGAGGCGCGCTTGTTGATTGCCGGCGAAGCCATGGTGCCATTGGGTTCTCTTGAGGGGCTGATCCGCGACCTGAAGATCGGAGACTCGGTGACGCTGCGGCCGGGCTACGTTCCCCAATCCGAGGTTCAGTATTTCTTTTGCGCGGCCGATGCCGTGGTGCTTCCCTACGTTCGCATCTCCACCAGCGCCGTGGTTCCGCTGGCCTACCGGTTTGCCCGACCGGTGATCGCCACCTCCGCCGGCGCGCTACCCGAGCTGGTCAGGGATGGCGAGACCGGATTCCTGACGCCGCCTGGCGCGGAGGAACCATTGGCTGAAGTCATTTGCCGCGGATTCCGGGACCGGGAGTTCTTGGCAAGCATGGGGGCTCACGCCCGCGACTGGTTTGAAAAGGAGCGCACTTGGGATCAGGTGGCCCACCGAACGGCCGCCCTGTATCGTTCTCTGGCTCGGGAAAGCTCGCTGGCCGAAAGCGCGAAAGCTTCGTGAGCCGCTTTCCCGCCTCGAACCTACTCGGCCCGGGGGCCGGCCGGGAACACGATCAGCGAAAAATGAGCCGCGATCTTGGCGAGCAGACTGTCGCGCTCCGAGACGCTGACCCACTTCAACAGCGCTGATTCGCCATCGTCGGAGAAGAACCCGACGCCGCCGCGGCTGATGCGGTCATCGCTCCAGGAGCTGACCAGTTGGCCGTTTACCGAAGTTAGGAATCGGGAGCCCTGGACGTTGACGCGGACGTGATAGTCGACGCCGCGTTCCAGCGTCAGAGGCAGTGGCAATTCCACGCGCTCACGCTCACGGCCATCCAAAACCACGAAGCGCACCAGGCCGGCGTTGGGAAGCGGACCTGGCCGCGTGATGACCAGCTTGGTGGCGTAGTAATTCTTCGGATCGGCGGCTCGAAATGCCCAGTCCATGCTCTTGCGATCGATCTGGCCCAGGAACTCCATCTGATAATTCGAGAGCGCCACGGAGGGCTTCCAGATGCGCAGCGAGGCTGGCCGTACCGCACCGTGCTCGGGGGTCCAATCCGAACCGCTCGCCATCAGGCCTTCCCAGTTGCTTAAGCCGGTATGAAAATCGTCCCGCAAAATGCCGGATGTCTTGTTCTGAACCAGGTTGTTTAACGCTTGACCGATGCCATGGGATGAGGTTTGCGGAGTGTTGTCGGGCAGAGACGAGACCGCCTTGGGAGCGGGCGCGCCACCGGGCATCTGCGATAACACCGCCAACAGCGCCACGATTGCGACTCCCACGAAAATGGTGGCGCCCACATTGGCTTTACGCTCTTCCTTGTCCTCGCGCTTGAGCTGCGTGACCACGCGCCAGCTGGCGTTGTGCATCTCGTCCAGGCCAAAAAGTTCCTCGGCTTCGCGCACCGCCCGGGCGGACTTCGACTGCAACTTGCGGCGATGATCGGCGCAGCAGAACTGCTGATCCCGCAGGCGTCGCAGCGGGCCAATCTTCTTGCGGCAGTATTGACAGCGCACGGTACTCGGTACCATGATGCCCAAGTGTACCAAGTGGGTGTGTTTGAGAAAATGTACTAAGCCAAGAATCTGGTTTAACTTGAGAGTCACATCGGGGCCTGGCTAAGGGAAGAACCTGAGACACCGCGGGCACCCTATGAAATGCCCGGAACTGTATGCCGGGCGAGTAACGTATTTCGTGGTAAGGTGAACTTCGAATGCCCTTTGTCATGAAGCTTGGCCTGGTTCCGGCCATTGCGCTAAGCCTTGGCTTTCTCTCGGGTTGTGTTTCCAATCTGGACGAGCGCGGGACGCTTCAGACCGAGACGCGTTCGGTGGAGCTGGATCAATCGGAATTCGTTACCGTCGACGTAAGGATGGGCGCGGGCGAACTTAGCGTTCGGGGCGGTTCGCCGAAGTTAATGGATGGGGAGTTTTCGTTTCGCCGGCTCGCTATGAGGCCGGAAATTCATTACGATGCAAGCGATTTCCGGGGCCGCTTGCGGGTGGAGGAGCCCTCAGGTGTTCACACCGGCAACACTCGGTATCGCTGGGACCTGCGCCTCAACGACGACAAGCCGTTGGACTTGAATGTCGATTTCGGGGCCGGTGAAGGGCGGTTGGATCTAGGTTCGCTCAACCTGCGCAGCGTCGAGATCCACATGGGGGTGGGCGAGTTGCGGCTGGACCTGCGTGGGACGCCCAAGAAAGACTACACGGTCAGCATGCGGGGCGGAGTGGGTGAAGCCACGGTCTATCTGCCGGAAGGGGTTGGCGTGGTGGCCGATGCCCAAGGCGGGATTGGCGGCATCACAGCGCGCGGGCTGGAGAAGCGCGGCGGCGAGTACGTCAACGAAGCCTATGGCCGCGCTAAGACCACGGTGCGATTAGACATCCGCGGCGGAATCGGCGCCATTAACCTGATCGGCGGCTGATAGACGCCCCGCGTCACGTAGTTAACATCCTACATCTAAAGGATTTAGCGCCTAGAGCCGATTCATCCGGTATCGAGAGTTGTTGGATCTGAACTAAGGAGCTGAGGCGCTTGCCGATCCTGGAACTGTTGGTGTGGGTGTTGTGCGTCATCGTGTTAGCGCTGGTGATCCATCATGTGCGCCGCGCGCGGGGACAATCCGGCGCCGTTGCATCCGCTTCGGCCGAGGATCTGTTTGAAACGGCTCCGATCGGTTATGTGGAAATCGATCGGGATGGAACGGTGCAGCGGGCCAATCGGCAGTACGCCAACCTGCTGGGTCGCGCCAGACTCGAATTGGTTGGTAAGCACTGCGAGGAGCCGGCGCCCGCCGCGCATCGGGAAAAATACAGCGAACAGATCGCGCGCAGAATGTCGGGTGAAGTAAGGCTCGCGCCGTACCAGCGTGAGTATGAGCGCCCGGACGGCAGCAAAGTGGTGTTGGAGATTCACGAGGAATTGCTGACCAGCTCGTCCGGCCAGGTCGACGGAATGCGCATGGCGGCCGTGGACGTGACCCAACGCAAGAAGAGCGACGAACAGGCTTTCCAGATCGCGTCCGAGTTACACGCTCTGTTTCAGGCTTTCCCGGACTTCTTCCTGCGTTTGGATCGCGAAGGCAAAGTGCAGGACGCCAAGGGCGGTGGGAAGTCCGATCCGTTCCTGGCGCCGGACAAGTTTGTGGGGCGCAATTTGAAGGAGCTTCTGCCTCCCGACGCCGTCGGCCAGTTCGTGCAGGCCCAGGAACATGTGAGACGAACCAAATCCCTGGGGATTGCCGAGTTCAGCGTGGATTTGGCGCCAGAGCCTCAGATCTACGAGCTGCGCCTGTTGGAGCTGGATTGGGAATCGATCGCGATCGTGCGCAACATCACGGCGCGCAAGACGGACGAGACGAGACTCAAGGAGTACGCGCAGGAGCTGGAGCGAAAGAACGAAGAGATGGAAACCGCTCTGATGACCGCGCGCGAGGCCACGCAGCTCAAGGGCCGGTTTCTGGCCACCATGAGCCACGAGATTCGCACGCCCATCAACGGCGTGCTGGGGATGACCGACCTGCTGCTGGGAACGGCGCTCAAAACGGAACAGCAGGAGTACGCTGAGACCATCAAGCGCTCGGCCACCTCGCTGCTCGCTCTGGTGAATGACATTCTCGACCTGTCGCGCATCGAAGCCGGTAAGGTGACGATCCGGCCGGCACCTTTTGCACTAAAGACAGTTCTGGACGAAACTGTTTCGCTGTTCGCGCTGCAGGCGCGCGCCAAAGGCCTGGAGTTCCGATTGGAGATCGCTCCCAATGCGCCGGCCACAGTGGTGAGCGATCCCGAGCGTCTGGGGCAAGTGCTCAACAACCTGCTGGGGAACGCGATTAAGTTTACGGACGCGGGGCGGATCGGCTTGACCGTGGTCTTGACCGGGGAGTCGGCCGATAGCAGCCAGGTTCGATTTATAGTCCACGATACCGGCATCGGCATCGCAGAACAGGATCATGCCCGGATCTTCGAGCGGTTCACGCAGGCGGATACATCCAATACCCGCAAGTACGGCGGGACCGGGCTGGGGTTGGCGATTTCCAAAGAGCTGGTGGAGCTGCTAGGCGGCGAGATCGGTGTCGACAGCGAACCTGATCATGGCAGCAAGTTCTGGTTTACGGTGGCCTTGGGCAAGGCCGCCCAGGTCGAGAACGCGCCGGTTCCCAAGGCCGCGAGTCCTGCAAAAGCGCCGGCGCAAAGCGTGAAGCCACATATCAAACTGACCATTCCGACGCCAGCTCCGCAGCCGTCCGCCGTTTCGCCGCCTAAGGCTGCTGTGCCGGCCCAGGCGGCTGCGCAGAAACCGAATGGGCTGGCGAATCTCACAGCAGCGGTGCTGGGCCATAGCCAGCGCGTGTTACTGGCCGAAGACAATGAGGTGAACCAGCGAATCACAGTCCGATTGCTCGAAAAGTTGGGGCACGCGGTGGACGCGGTGGCCAATGGGCGCGAGGCTGTGGACGCGGTGAGCAAGAAGAACTACGGCTTGATCCTGATGGATTGCCAGATGCCGGAGATGGACGGCTTTGAAGCCACGGCAGTGATTCGCAACCGTGAGCGAAACAACCGGCACACACCCATCTGCGCCTTGACCGCGAACGCCATGGAGGGCGACCGCGAGCGCTGCCTGGCCGCGGGCATGGACGATTACATCGCCAAGCCTGTGAGCGTGGAGAAACTGCAAGAAGCCATCGGCCGCTGGATTCGCCGCGCGGGGAATCCGGCTGCACAGCCCGCGTCCGGCGCGGCCGGCCGAAGCTAGAAACGCCGTCATTCCTGGCGCAATGCGATGATCGGATCCACCGACATCGCCCGCCGAGCCGGCACATAGCAGGCCAGCAGGGCAACCGCCGCTAGCAGCAGAGCAGTCCCACCGAACGTGATGGCGTCGTTCGCGCTGACGCCGTAGATCAGACTGGAGAGCAGACGTGCCAGCGGGATGGAGATCGCCAGACCGATCGCGAGGCCGGTAAAGGTCAATAGAAGGCCACGCCGGGCCAGCATCCGGAGAACGTCAGGCCGGTCGGCCCCGAGGGCTAGACGGATGCCGATCTCGTGAGTTCTTTCGGTGACCGTGTATGCCATCAGGCCATAAATACCGGCTGCGGAGAGCACCAGAGCGATCGCGCCCAATACGGCCAGCATCACCGCGACGTAGGAGAGCCCGATGATCTTATTCGTGATCACGCGATCCAAGGTCTTGATTTCCCAAAGCGGCCGCTCGATGTCGAGCGCCGCGATGGCGCGACGTGCCGGGGTGGCTAGCGCGGAGGGGTCTCCCTTGCTTCGGATTGCGATGTACGTATAGTAGAGAGGCGTTTGGCGATAGGGCTCGTAGATCGTGGGCGCGATCTCAGTGACCCAGGGATCGTAGCGTACATCTTTGACCACGCCGACCACGGTGAGCCAGGCGCCCTTGGCGTCGAGGCGGATGCGATGGCCGATGGCATCCAGGCCGGGCCAATTGCGGCGCGCAAAATTCTCCGAGACGATCACCACGCCAGGAGCATCAGCGCCGTCCGAATCGCGGAATGCCCGCCCGCGGATCAGCGGAATTCCGAAAGCATTCAGATAGTTTGGGCTGATAGTCTGGACCTCGGCCGATCTCTGCTCGCTGGCATTGGACACGCGCTGGCCTTCCACCGTATAAGGGAGCGTTGTTTGGTTGGAGCCGTACGGTGGATTGGACACCAGCGTTGCGTCCTCGACACCGGGTAATGCGGCCAGACGCTGGAGCATTCGGTCGTAAAATGCCACGCGCTGGCTCGCTCCCCCGTAGTGTTGGTCGGTCAGGACAATCTGCATCGTCAGGATCGAGTTGGGGTGAAGATTCTGATTGACCTGGAGGAGCGATCGCGAGCCCCTAAGCATGAGCCCCGCGCCGGCCAGCAGGACCATCGCGGCGGCGATCTGGCCAACCACCAGCACGCTGCGGGAACGGAGACGCCCGCGGCTCGAGGAAGTCCCGCGCCCGCCCTCTTTCAGAGCGTCGTTCACGTCGGCGCGCGTCCGAAGCGCTGGAACGAGGCCCGAGAGAATGCCCGCGAAGATAGCGGCTGCCATGGTGAATGCCAGAGCACGGCCGTCGAGCTGAATATCGTCCCACCCGGCGATGTAGCGCGCGACATCGCTAGGCATCTTGGAGACGATCGCGGCCAGGCTCCAGCCCGAGAAGAGCAGGCTTGCCAGCCCACCGGCGAGCGAAAGCAGGACGCTCTCGGCAACGATCTCGCGAACGATGCGCCAGCGGCTGGCTCCCAGCGCGGCGCGAACGGCGAATTCCTTCTGGCGGCCGGACATTCTTGCAAAGTGGAGGCTCATGACATTGGCGCAGGCGATCAGCAACACAAAGAAAACCGCGCCGAGCAACAGCAGCGAGTACTGCCAGTTGAATTCGCCCGTAATGTAGCGGTGCAGGGGCTGGACGATGACTCCCCATCCGTGGTTGGTTTGCGGATAGCTTTTCGCCAGGAGGCCAGAGATCGTCTCCAACTCGGCGCGCGCTTGCGATTCGGAGACACCATTCTTGAGGCGGGCGACTACACGGAGAGAGTGCCACTCGCGGTTCGCCTTGTCGCGGGGCGTGAGCGCGAGAGGCGTCCACAGCTCACCGCCGACCGGGAAGCGAATGCTCTTGCCCATCACGCCGATGACCGAGAACGTGCTTCCGTTCAGCTTGACCTGACGCCCGACGATGCTGGGATCGGCCGCGAAGCGCCGCTGCCAGAGTCCGTAGCTCAGCACGACGACCTGATTCTTACCGGGCACATCCTCACCCGGCGCGAAGGTGCGGCCGAGCAGCGGCTTGACCCTCAGCGTATCGAAGAAGTTGGGACTGACTACGCTGGAATAGACCGTTTCGGGATCGCCGGTCTCGGAGAGGTTGAGATCGACTTGTTGGTAGGCGGCGATCTGCTGGTAGGAAGACGAGCGGCTCTGAAAATCGAGAAAGTCGGCCGCGGCAACCGGGCTCGACACGGTGGTATCGAAGGGCGCGCGTTCGTGGAGCATGACCAGGCGGCCGGCATCCGGAAATGGCAGAGGTTTGAAGAGGAATACGTCCGCCACGCTGAAGACGGCGGTGTTACAGCCGATCCCGAGGCCGAGCGTGAGAATCACAAACAGAGTGAAACCGGGGCTGCGCGTCAAACTACGTAGGATCGGACGAACCGCGGGGATCGGACTTTCAAGCAACGTTCACCTCCAACGTTAGGCGCGAGACTGCACGCTGCGGACCTCTGGCAAGTATTGGCAGCATTCGAACTCCTGAGCGCCGGTTGTTCGATCGTGGGATTGCGCCGTTCGCGGACGGGCATGTTAGACCTCTAACCCAACCGAGCGCATCAGATCCAAGGCGTTGCTCCGTTCCACGACGCCCTGGCGCAAGCGATAGTCGAAGTGCAGCTTGCCGTCGGCGAGCAGGTCTTCGAAATGGACGTTTGTGGCGCGGGGGGAAAGATCGGCGGCGATGGCGGTGAGCGCGAGGTCGTGCGTGGTGACCAGGCCGAGGGCACCGCGGTCGACCAACGTGCGCAGGATTGCGCCCGCGCCGATCTTGCGGTCGTGGGAATTGGTTCCGCTGAGCAGCTCGTCGATCAGAAAAAGAACGGCGCCGCTTTGCGTCAGATCCACGATTTCGCGCAGGCGCGTGATCTCGGCGTAGAAGCGCGAGCGGCCGTCCTGGAGCGAATCCAGCACGCGAATGGAGGCTCCCAAACGCAGCGGTGAGATTCGCAGGCGGGTTGCACGCACGGGCGCGCCGGCCCATGCCAGCACGGTGTTCAGGCCTACGGCGCGCAGAAGCGTGCTCTTGCCCGACATGTTCGATCCGCTGACGATGAGCAGCCGCTGGCCGTCCCCGAGTTCGATGTTGTTGCGGACGGCTTGCGCTTCGGGCATGAGCGGGTGCGCGATTCCTTGGGCGTCGAACCGGCCTCCGGCGGCGTCGGCTAACTCCGGGAAGGGATCGGACGGATGCTCGTAACTGTACCCGGCGAGGGCGAGCAAAGCTTCGAACTCGCCGGCGGCGGCGATCCAGGATCCGATGTGAGGGCCGGCACGCTTGCGCCAGCGTTCGATGGCGATGGCGATCTGGGCGCTCCACAGCAGCGCGATGGCGATTGGAGCGAAGACTATGTTGCGCTGCCAATCCATGCGATCCACCAGGCGGCGCAGGCGCGCGATTTCCGAAGACGCAACCAGGCTGCCGGACGCTAGCGAGGCTTGCATGCGCCGCAGCAGAAGCGCGTCAAATGATTCGGCTTCGATCCGCGCCAGGAGCTTGGCGAACAGGCCCAGATCGCGCGCGGGAGCGTCCACTGCTGACGTGACTCGAAGTGTGCGCGAACCCAGGAAAAAGCCATACGCAAGCTCCACCAGCAGCGCGATCATGAAGGGCGTGCGAGTGGTCAACCGGCCCATGTACAGGCCGAAAGTGACCACCACGGCCGAGGCGAGCAGAGGCGCCAGGATCCGGGCGCCGGCCGGGAATGGAACGGGCGGGGCTTGGCCCCAACGAGCCGCGGCTTCAGGGTCCATTCCGGCGCGAATCACGTCCCCCAACACGGCCAAGTCTTCGCGCAGATCGAGTCGCGGGCTGAGCTCCTGAATGGCCTGATGGCGCGCCGCGACTTCTTCTGGGGATGCGGGCGCGAGCAACCACTGCGCCAAGGTGTCTTCGCCGGCGCGTGTGCGGGCCGTACAGAGCAGTTCAAACAGCGAACCCTTTCCGAAGAGGTCCAGGTCTTCGGCATAGACGTGGGCGGAATTGCGAAAGCGTTCGCCTGGCTCGCCTCGTCCGATCCACTGATTCTCCAGCCGGGCCAAGCCCCGTTCGTAAAACGTAACCGCGCGCCTGGCTTGCTCCAGGCGCTCCACGATGCGCGCGTGCAGCACAACCAGAACCGCGAACAGGGCCGCGGGCGCCACCAGCCACCAAGCGGAAACAACTGTCTCGCCGAAGACGAAGAACGCCAGAATCAGACCGGCCAGGGCGGTGAGCAGGCGCGCGTTGCCAACCCGGCGGAACAGCTTCTCATCACGCTCGGAAACGGCGCGCCGCGCGGTCAGGCGTGTCTGGTACTCGCCCAGTGGATTCACAATGTTAGGCTAACAGCAGTGACGCATGGACGAAGAGCCGGTTCGCATTCCGATCACCGATGTCTTCGATTTGCACAGCGTTCCGCCCCGCGATGTGCGGCCCATCGTCGAAGAGTACCTGGAGGAAGCACGCCGGTTGGGGTTCAAAGCGTTGCGAATCATACATGGACGCGGGATTGGGGTGCAGCGGGAGATGGTGCGGGCGGTGCTGGCGCGGACCTCGTTTGTGGAGAGCTTCTCCGACGCGCCCGCCGAAGCCGGCGGCTGGGGCGCGACCATCGTGACCTTGCGATAGAACGCGCATCCAGAAAGTGGAACTTTTCGGCCGCGCGGGGCGAATCCCTAACAATGGCCGGCGCAGATCGTCGCTAACACTAATGCTGGAATCCCCGTCCCAACCTAGTGATGACGATCTGCTTCGGCTGACTTCGGCCGGCGACGAAAGAGCCTTCCTGGAGTTTTACCGCAGGCATCAGGGCGCGGTGTTTCGGTTCGCGCTGCAAATGAGCGGCAAAGCGGAGATCGCCGAAGAGGTCACGCAGGACGTGTTCATGGTGGTGATGAGCGCGCCGAAGCAATTTGATCCTGAGCGGGGATCGGCGGGCGCATATCTCTACGGCATTGCGCGGAATCTGGTGCTGCGGTGCCTGGAGCGCGAGAAGCCTTACCTTACGGTGTTGGACGATCCCGGCCATGAGTACTCGGGACGGCTGGCCGGCGACCAGGACATCGCGGGCGAGCTCGCTTACGCTGAGCGAATCGAATCGCTTCGCAAGGCGGTGCTGGCGCTGCCGCCGGCGTATCGCGAAGTAGTGGTGTTGTGCGATCTGCATGAGATGGATTATGCGGAAGCGGCGAGCGTGCTGGGTTGCGCGATAGGAACCATCCGGTCGCGCCTGCATCGGGCGCGAGCGCTGCTCATGGAAAAGATGCGAGCCGCGGAAAGGTGTGCGGTATGAACGAGAATGAAAGGCAACTGCTGGAGGGGCTGAGAGCTTTGGCGGCGATGGAACCGCGCGAAGCGTCGCCGCGTGTCGAGCAAACCTTGCGGGCGACGTTCCGGGCGCGCGCCGAGCGGAGACGCCGCGCGGTGTGGGGATCGGCCGCGGCTGGCTTTGTTGCAATTGCGGCTGCCATTATGGTGCTGTTCTTTGCGCCGGGTCCGTGGCATCGGAACAAGGTCACTAATGAGGCTCCGGGCGCCGTGAGCAACGTGCCGGGCGTTCAGTATGCTGTGGTCCGGACCGATGATCTGGCTGCCAGCTTTTATCCGCTGCCCGAGGCAGACGAGCTTCCGCCGCTTGAAACAAGCCTGGTGGTTCGCGTACAACTGCCGGTGTCATCTCTTGAGTTGATGGGTTTTCCGGTGAATGAAGAGGCCGGCGCCGAGCCGGTTGAGGCCGAAGTGTTGCTGGGCCAGGATGGGCTGGCGCGGGGAGTGCGACTGATTCAGTAGAGATCGATTTAGGGGAAGGAAATATGTTTGGAATACGTTCGGTCACGATGCTAGCGCTCGCGGGCGCCTGTGTTTTTGCGCAACCGCCTCACCGCGGAATGGGTGGTCCTCCTCCGGGCGGGCCGGGCGATTTCGCGTTTGTGCGCGGCGAATTTGGATTCTCACGCAAAGTCGTGACGGGCGCGCCTTATTCGGCGCAAGCTTCGACACAGTTCACGCAAACGTTGGCCGATGGCACGCATATCCAGCGTTCCTCGATGGCGTTGCTGGCGCGCGACAGTCAGGGACGCACTCGAACCGAGCAGACCATGTCATCGATCGGGCCGCTGGCGGCGTCTGGTGGCACGCCGAAGACTACCATCTTCATCCACGATCCGGTGGCGAGCATGAGCTATGTGCTCGATCCCAATGCTCATACAGTTCGGCAAATGCAGATTTCCCAGCGAGGCGGGCAGTTCCAGCAGAATGGGACGGCTGGAGCTGGAGCCGGTCCCGGGGCGCGTGGCCGGCGTGGCGCAAACTCGACCACGGAAGACTTGGGCACGCAGGTGATTCAGGGTCTCAACGCGACCGGTACGCGCACTACCCGCAGTATCGCGGTGGGCGCAGCGGGGAACGATCGGGCGATTCAGGTTGTCACCGAAACCTGGTATTCGCCGGATCTTCAAGTGGTGGTTATGAGCAAAACCAGCGATCCGCGATTCGGCGAAAGCGTGTATCAGTTGACCAATATCACCCGCGCGGAGCCGGATCCGGCGTCGTTCGCCGTGCCTTCCGGCTATACCGTGATGCAAGGCGGACCTGGCCGGGGCCGGCCTGCGCCGGCTCAGTGATCGACCGCTAATAGCGCTACGATGAGGGTGTGCGACCACCAGTTCTGCTAGCCTTCCCTCTTCTCCTGTTCACTTCCGCGCTCTGGGCGGGTCCAACCGTCGCGGGGCCAACCATCAATGATGCGCTGGATTCGCTTTCGTCAGTCCACCAATTCCGCGAGGTTGAGGTTTCGCCCGATGGACGAATGGCGGCGTGGACCGAATCGAGCCGCGCCAATGATGGGACGGAAGGCGCCAATTCCACGATCTGGGTGAAGGACCTGCGCGATGCCAACGCTGCCGCGCGGCGGGTGAGCGAGCCCGCGCACGCTGTGCACGGCCTGGCATGGTCGCGAGACGGCCGGCTGGCATTTGTCGCCACTAGCGATTCACCGGGGCAACTCGAGCTGTATGTTTCCGACAAGCCGGGCCGCGCGAAGCCGCGTAAGATCACGGACCTGGAAGGTTACATCGAGAAACCGCAGTGGTCGCCGGACGGGCGCAGCATCGCGCTGCTGTGGATCGCGGGTGCGACGCGAGTGCCAGGCCCGACGGAGGCGACAGTTGCGGACTCCGGCGTTGTTTCATCCAAGATTTACGAGCAGCGGCTCGCGATTGTGAACCTGGCTACGCGCGAGACCACCGCTATTTCGCCGGCAGACGTCTATGCGTACGAGTTCGACTGGTCGCCGGACGGAAGGAGCTTGGCCTATCTGGCCGCGCCCGGTTCAGGTGATGACAACTGGTTCATCGCCGAATTGTACGCGATCGATGTTGGGACGGGCTCAGTCCGCAAGATTCTGAAGCCCGATACGCAGGTTGCCAATGTGCGTTGGTCGCCCGATGGCAGCACCATCGCGTTCATCGGCGGGCTGATGAGCGACGAGGGGGTGACGGGTGGGGACATTTATGCGGTTCCCGCCACAGGAGGCGCCGCGCGCGACCTCACGCCCAATCGCAAATCCTCGCCCAATTGGTTTCGCTGGATGCCGTCGTCGAAACAGATTCTCATGACGGAGGGCGTCTCCGGCGATATGGCGATATCGACGTTGGATCTCGCGTCGGATACGGTGGAGGCGCTGTGGAAGGGCGCTGAGTCGATCAGTTTTTCGGGCGATCCGAACATCAGCGCGATCGTGCGGAGGAATTGGGATCATCCGCCCGAAATCTGGGCCGGGCGTACCGGGGACTGGCGGCGGGTGACGCATTCTAACGACGCACTGCATCCCGATTGGGGTCAGGTAAAAAGCCTGGAATGGAAAAGCGACAATTTCGATGTCCAGGGCTGGCTGGTGCTGCCGCAGCCTTACGATCCGGCGAAGCGCTATCCGATGGTGGTGGATGTGCACGGCGGTCCGGCTTCGGAAACGCGTCCGGGCTGGCCGAATCCGGGGCTTCCGCTGCAATTGCTTTCCTCCCAGGGCTATTTCGTTTTCATGCCGAACCCGCGCGGCAGTTATGGCCATGGCGAGGAGTTCACGCGCGCCAACGTCCGCGATTTCGGATACGGCGACTTGCGCGACATCCTGGCGGGCGTCGATGCGGTGGTGAAAAACTACCCGGTGGACAACCAGCGCGTCGGCATCGCCGGCTGGAGCTACGGCGGCTACATGACCATGTGGACCGTTACGCAGACCAATCGCTTTCGCGCTGCGTTCGCGGGCGCGGGCATCGCCAACTGGCAGAGCTATTACGGTGAGAACGCCATCGATCAATGGATGATCCCCTATTTCGGAGCGTCGGTGTACGACGATCCGGCGGTGTATGCGAAAAGCTCGCCCATCACGTTCATCAAGAACGTCAAGACGCCGACGCTGGTGGTGGTGGGCGAGCGGGATGGAGAGTGCCCGCCGCCGCAGTCGTACGAATTCTGGCACGCGCTGAAGACGCTGGGAGTGCAGACGGAGTTTGTTCTGTATCCGGGCGAGGGGCACGGTTTCCACAAGCCGGCCGATTCGCGCGACGTCTTCGATCGCCTCGTTAAATGGTTTCAAGACAACATGCCGCCTTCGTAGATAAAATGAGTGCCCTGTGGAGGCTCTGACCGAAGAACTGCGCGACGTGTGCGAGCAGATCGACAATCTGAAAGAAGATGTGCTGGAACTGACTGCTCCGTTGAACGACGAGCAATTCAATTGGCGGCCGGACGGGCGGTGGTCGATTTCCGAGTGTCTGGCACATCTGAACGTCGTCGATGGGCTGGATCTGCCGCTGCTGGAGGAAGCCATCGCGGTAGGACGATCGGCGGGATTGACGGGCACCGGACCGTTCCACTACAGCTGGCTGAGCCGCCGATTTGTCCGCTATCAGGACGGGCCGGTGAAGATCAAGATGAACGCACCCCGGGTTTACCGGCCGCCCTCCGGCGAGCCGAAAGAGAAAGTGGTTGCCGGGTTCATTTCGATTCACGAGCAGATGCGGGACTTGGTGGTGAAGTCGAACGGGCTGGATCTGGCACGCATCAAAACGCGGACGCCGTTTGCGATGATCAAATTCAGCCTGGGCCAGCGTTTTGCGATTCTAACGGCACACGATCGGCGGCATTTGCGGCAAGCGTGGGGAGTGCGCAGGCACCGCGATTTCCCGGCTTAGGGATCAGAGCAGATCGTCGCGGTCTAGCTGCTCGAGCTTTTTGACGATGTCGCCAACCTCCTGCGAACGTGGGCGATGGGCGATCAGCAGGGCGTCCGGAGTGTCCACGATCACCAGGTCCTTGACGCCCACCAGGGCGACCAGCTTGCCTTCGGCGTCGACGTAGTTGCCGGAGCTGTCGTGAACCAGGGCGTGGCCGCGGAAAATGTTGGCGCTTCCATCGCGCGGCAGCAGCTCGTAGACGGCGTTCCAGCTGCCCACGTCGTTCCAGCCGAAATCGCTCGTGGCGAGTCCCACCACGTTGCGGGCCTTTTCGAGCACGGCGTAATCGATGGAGACGCTCTCGCAGTGCGGGAATACGTCGTTCATCTTGGCGAGAAATCCGCGGCTCTTGAATGCGGGCAAGCTGGCCAGCAGCGTGGCGGTTTTGGGCTGGAACTCGCGCAAGGCGCCCAGGAGCACGGACGCCTTCCAGAAAAACATGCCTGCGTTCCAATAGAAGTTGCCAGCCTTGAGATAGCGCGTCGCGGTCCTGAGGTTCGGCTTCTCCTTGAACTGGCGCACTGGGATCGCTTCGAACGAGCCCGCCTTCGTGCTCTTGGGAAATTCAATGTAGCCGTAGCCGGTCTCCGGCCAGCGCGGCTGAATCCCGAGCACCACGATTTTGCCCTGGACAGCCGCTCGAAGCGCTGGGCGCACAAATCGCAAGTACTGCGCGGGCTTCGCGATGATGTGGTCGGAGGGAAAGACGCCCATCACGGCGTTGGGATCGATGGATTGCAGGATGTGGGCGGCCAGGCCGATGGCGGGCGCCGTATTGCGCTGCGCGGGCTCGGCGAGAATCTGCTTGCGAGGCACTTCGGGCAACTGGCGCAGGATCTCGGCGCGAAGCGGGGCACTGGTAAGAACCCACAAGCGTTCCGGAGGAATCAGCGGCCGCAGGCGATCGACAGTTTGCTGGATCAGCGAGCGCTCGCCCAGGAAGCGCAGAACCTGCTTCGAGTGCGTGCGGCGGCTGCGTGGCCAGAAGCGCGTCCCCCGGCCTCCGGCCAGGATCAGGCCGTAGTAAGACCCGCGCGCCATCAGCCGAGCGGGTATCCGTGAATCAGCTTGAGGGTTCGATCCCAGCGTGTCTTGGTGAAAAAGTGCAGCCCCAGATCGACGAAATGATGCAGATTGTAGTCCTTCAGATCCTCTGTAGGCGCGTCGTAAGACCAGAACACGATCAGCGGTTTGCCGGTGATGTTGTCGCGCGGCACCAAGCCCCAGTAACGGCTGTCGAGCGAGTTATCGCGGTTGTCGCCCATGGCGAAATAATTTCCGGGCGGAACAACCAGTTCGCCGTTGACGACATCCTCGCGCAGCATCTGGCTGGCCCGCGCCGCCATTTGCGGATCGGAAGCATATTCGGGCTGGCCCGCCGGAAAATTGTCGCGGTAGTTCAGGTAGTTGTCCATGTGGATCGTGTACGGCTCGTTCAACGGCTTTCCATTCAAGAAGACCTGCTTGTTGACCAGCTTGATGCGATCTCCGGGAACTCCGATCACGCGTTTCACATAATCCACATTGATCAGCGTGGGGTGCTTGAACACGATGATGTCGCCGCGCTTGACGTCCTCGTAAGGCAGAAAATGACTGCTGATGGATCCGGGCGGCGCGTAAGCGAGCTTGTCCACGATCAGGTGATCGCCGGTGTAGAGCGTGTTGTGCATCGACGGCGTGGGTATTACGAAAGGCTGCGCGATGGTGGAAGTGGCGAAGAGCAGGATCAGGATGGTGAGAGTCCACTCGGCGATCGAGTTTCGCGCCACCACCGCGGCCTTTTGAGCCGGCTTAGTTTCTGGGGCTGGCTTGGCTTTCTTGCGCGTCTTAGTTGTTGTAGGCGTAGTAGCCATGGATCAGTTTGAAGGTGCGGTTCCAACGCGTCTTGGTGAAGAAATGCTCGCCCAGATCGACGAAGTGGCGCAGCAGCGTGTTGACCGAAGTGCTGGCCAGGCTTTCGGTGTTGGCATCGTAGGACCAATAGATGATCAGCGGCTTGCCCATGATGTTCTCGCGCGGCACGAATCCCCAATAGCGGCTGTCGAGCGAATTGTCACGGTTGTCGCCCATGGCAAAAAAGGAATGAGGAGGAACCACGACCTCGCCGTTGACGACATTGTTGGCCAGCATCTCGCGCGCCCGGTCGAGCAGCATCAAATTCGGCTCGCTGTTCGGAAAATTGTCGCGAAAAGAATCCGGATACGGATTTTTGTGGACCACGTAGGGCTCGTTGAGCTTGACGCCGTTGCGATACACCTGCTGGTTGATCATCTTGATGTGGTCGCCCGGCACGCCGACCACACGTTTGACGAAGGTCTGGCTGATGTCCACCGGATACCGGAAGACTATGATGTCGCCGTCCTTGGGTTCTTCGTAAGGCAGGATGTACTTGCTGACTTTTCCGGAAGGCGCGTAGGCTAGTTTGTCTACCAGCAGATGGTCGCCGATGAGCAAGGTATCTTCCATGGAACCGGTGGGGATGACGAACGCCTGCACCAGCGTCGTGGTGCCGAACAGCAGCAACAGGATGGTAATGGCCCACTCGGCAATCGCGCCACGCGGCGGCTCAGGCTTGGCAGCGGGCTGGGCTGGCGGTGGTTCGGCAACCGTGGTCTTTCGATCAGTAGGCGGTTTCATAGCACCGGCACTTTCAGTCTATCAGGACGGGGGCGCCGGAAATGGGCGATCTCGGCCAGCGCGATGTAGATGTTCACCAGGCCCAGCCCGCTTACTGCGCCGCGGAAATAGGCGCTATCCCAGACGTCGCGCATCCCAGGTGTCACTGAGGCCAGCCAGTTGTGGTCCCAATACTCCATCCAAGGAAATAGCAGCAGAAACAAGCCGACTTCGAAACACACCAGCACGAACACCAAGACACCGAGCTTTTGAACCCAGGTATTTTTGCCGGGCGCCGGCGGCTCATCGATGGATGTAGGCGGCGTCACCGGCTGCATGCGGCCACTTCCTGGAGCGGCAGAGGGGCCTCAGCGGCTTCCGAGTCGGCCCAGTCCGCGGGAATCTCCTCGGAAGCGAACAACTCTCCCTGGCGCGGATAGCCGGTCCAAACAGTGTGGGGTGAGTGCTCGCGCACCGGCCAAAAGCTGAAGCGATGCAGCGGCGTGGGACCGTGCTTTTCGAGGGCCTTCCAATGTTCGTCGGTGGAATAACCTTTGTGATTTTTCAAGCCGTATTGCGGGAAGACCTGGTCCCAGGCGCACATGCAGGCGTCGCGTTCCACCTTCGCCAGTATAGACGCGGCGGCTATACATTGTGACAGCGCGTCACCGTGAATCAAAGGGCGCTGGGCCACCGGGAGATCCACGGTGATGGCGTCGATCAGCAAATAGTCGGCCGTGGGATTGAGTTTCTCGACGGCGCGGCGCATGGCCAGGCGGGAAGCTTGATAGATGTTGACGCGGTCGATCTCGAACGCGTCGGCCGCTGCGACGGCCCAAGCCACGGCGCGCTCGCGAATCCGCTCGGCCAGTACCTCGCGCCGGTCTTTTATGAGCTGCTTGGAATCTTTCAGGCCGCGGATGGGGCGTTCGGGTGAAAGGATGACGGCGGCCGCGAAGACCGGGCCGAACAGCGCGCCGCGGCCGACCTCATCGACTCCGGCGATGCGCGCGAAACCCGCGGCACGGGCTTCCCGTTCGTATTTACCCTGGCATCTCATCAAGTACTGCCCACCCGCAATTGTGGCACGAGGGCCAGGGATCGCGGGAGAGCCGGCCTAGTCGCGTTCGCGGAGGCGCGCTGCCTTGCCCTTCAGATCGCGCAGGTAGTAAAGTTTGGCGCGGCGCACACGGCCGGTTCGAATCACGTCGATGTGATCCACCACGGGTGCGTGTAGAGGAAAAATTCGCTCCACGCCCTGTCCAAAGCTCACCTTGCGCACCGTGACGGTTTCGCCGAGCCCCGAATTCTTGCGGGCAATTACAGTGCCCTCGAAAGCTTGCAATCGCTCTTTGTCGCCTTCTCTGATCTTGACGTGTACGCGAATCGTGTCGCCGGGGCGAAATGCCGGCAGGTCCGCGCGTTTCTGGCGGGCGGACACCTTGGTCAGTAGGGGGTTGGGCATGGTTACAAATCCTTGAATTCTCTATTGTAGTAAATCCGGGCGGTTGCGTGCAGTTTTGTCGCGCGCGGCCTGGCGGCGCCAGCGGCGAATCTCTTCGTGATTGCCGCTCAGGAGCACATCCGGGACCTTCCAGCCGCGAAAATCGGCAGGGCGCGTGTATTGCGGGCAGTCCAACAATTTCTCTTGGCTGAAGGATTCCTGGAGCGCGGAATCGGCGTTGCCGAGCACGCCGGGCAGCAGGCGTGCGACGCAATCGATGACCATGGCCGCGGCCAGCTCGCCGCCGCTCAGGACGAAATCGCCTACCGAGAGTTCCTCGTCGGCGAGATGCTCGGCCACGCGCTCGTCGACGCCCTCGTAACGGCCGCAGATCAGGAAAAGCTCGGGGTAGCCGGCCAGGCGGCGGGCGGCCGGCTGATCGAAGCGCTGGCCTTGCGCTGAAAGCAGCACCAACCGCTGGGATGCGGTGCGTTGCGGCCAGATGCTTTCCACGGCGTCGAAGATGGGCTCGGGCTTGAGCAGCATGCCCTCGCCGCCGCCGAAGGGCCGGTCGTCGACGGTGCGATGGCGGTTGTGCGTCCAGTTGCGAAGATCGTGGATTTCGATCGCGATCAGGCCGCTTTCGGCAGCTTTCGCCACGACGCCGTGGCGGAACGGTCCGTCGAAGAATTCCGGGAAGATGGTGAGAATGTGAAAGCGCACGATCTCTCAGTTCAGGTCCGCGAGGCCTTCTGGAAGGCTGACCTCGATGCGATTTCGTTCTACGTCGATGCGGGTGAAGATCGACTTGGCGAAGGGGATCAGCAGGTCTTTGCCGTCCGCGGTTCGCACCTCGACCAGCGGCGTGCCTCCGGTCTCCTGCCAGTCCTCGACCAGTCCAAGCGACCGGCCTTGCTCATCGAACACCTCGCAGCCTAGCAGATCGGATCGATAGTATTCACCCTCCGGGGCCGCGGGACGCTGCTCGATCGGGATTGAGACCTCGGCGCCGGCCAGACGCTCGGCGTCCGAAATGGTGTCCACGCCCTTGAATTTGAAAATAACCTGCTCGCCGTGCACCCAGGTGCGTTCCACTTCCATGGGCGCCTGGTTTACGAGCACGTTCTTCAGGCCGTCGAAGCGGTCCGAAAGCGGGATGGCTGCAAGTTCCCCTTTGTTGCCGCGCGCCCGCGTGAGACGTGCAATGGTGACGAGCTTCAGAGCTATTCCAGAATTTCCAGTGTAAACCGGCGGTTCAACTTCATCCCGGCAGCGCCCAACAGCGTGCGAATGGAACGCGCGGTGCGGCCTTGCTTTCCAATGACCTTTCCCAAGTCGCTCGGGGCGACTCGCAGCTCCAAGACGGTGACCTGCTCTCCCTGTACTTCGCTGACGCTAACCTGGTCGGGCGAGTCCACAAGAGCTTTCGCGATATCTTCGATGAGTTGCTTCATTTCCAGGTATGCCTGATAGTAGTTTAGCGCCACTGAGCGCTTTCGTTTCGCTCAAGCCAAAGGGTTAGCCCACTTCAGTCCCGGGAACCGCGCAAAATCCGAATCGGCCGAACAGAGCTGGGCGCCGTGCTCGATCGCCAGGGCGGCAAGGTGAGCGTCCGAAGAGAGATCGCCGGCAATACCTAAAGGCAATAGCAGATCCCGCAGAATCTGGGCATGGCGCGGCCCAGGATGGACAATAAATGCTCCTTGTTGACTGACCCAAGCGTCAATTTGGTCAAATGCCATTCCGACTGAAAGCGGTTCATTGAATGCTCCTGGGCGAGTGGAAAGGCGTAGGAATGCCAGAAGAACGGCCCACGCAAACCCGACTGGTTCGATGCCGGAAAGCACAGACTCCAGCCAAAGTTTTGCTCTACGATGATTGCGAGCTTCCTCATTCACCGCGTAGAGCAGCAGATTGACGTCCGGCAAAATCACTTATTGAGAGCCATCTTTCGGAGGATCTCTTCATCTTGCATGGCGTCGGCGACGGCCAGCGCCTTGTCCCAACGAAAATTCTGAGGCGCGCCCATAGGAAAGGTCTGCTGCACGAATTTCCGCCGTCGCGGCTGGCGCTTTCCGACCAGGCCGTCGCGCACGGCTTGATTTAATGCTTGTTTAAACGAAGTGCCCCGCTCCCGCATGGCCGTATGGATCAACCGCTCGACATCCGGGTCGAGCGTAACGGTCGTTCTCATGGTGCTATCATAGCATCACTTGGTCTGCTGTCATGATGTCATCGGGCGATCATTCCTCGCCCGGCGTCTTGCCTGGAAGGCCGGCTGGATTTTCGTGGACTCGCTCCCGGAAGCGGCCTTTCAAACCAGTCGCGAGCGAAACGCTGTCTTCGCCGAATTTGTCGCGGATTTGATCCACGGCTGACAGGGCTTTGCGCCAGCGCTTGGTCGAATCCTCGTCCAACAGGCTGAGCTGGCCTTCGCCGGATTCCAGTCCCGACGCGTGCACGCCCAGCAGACGGATCTTCGCTTTGCTTTTTCGATTGCCGCGGAAAAGCGCTCGCGCCTCGCGGAAAATTTCGGTGTCGAGCTGCGTGGCATGATCGAGCGAATGCGCGCGGGTGATGGTGGTGAAATCGGAATAGCGCAGCTTCAACTGCACGGTGCGCGCGTGGAGCGAGTGCTCACGCAGACGGCGTCCTACCATTTCCGAGAGGCGCGCCAGCGTGGATTCGAGCAAATCGGTGTCGTCCGTATCTTCGTTGAACGTGACTTCGTGGCTGATCGATTTCGGATCGCTCGACTCGCCCACCTCGCCGGCAAACCATGCGCCCGCGTCCAATCCGTGCGACTTTCCGGCGAGCGCCAGTCCCCATTCGCCAAAATGCTCGCGCAGAAACGCCTCGTCGAGCGCCGCCAGATCGCCCACCGTTCGGATGCCGCGCGATTGCAGACTCTTCTCGGTGACTTTGCCCACGCCGGGAATCTTGCGAACTTCGAGCGGCGCCAGGAAGCGCGCCTCCTGGCAGGGAAGAACCCAGAGAATGCCGTTCGGCTTGGCCTGATCGGAGGCGACCTTGGCCACCATGCGCGACGCGGCGATTCCGATGGAACAGTTGAGCCCCGTCTCGCGCTTGATGGCGTCGTGCAGGCTATGCGCGGCTTCGAGCGGTGGCCCGTGCAGCTTCTCGGTTCCGGTTAAATCCATGTAGGCTTCGTCGACTGAAGCCATCTCGACTTGCGGAGAGAAACTCTGGAGCACCTTGTAGACCTTGCGCGAGTAGTCGCGATAGCGCTCCGGATGTCCGTCCACGAAGATTGCTTGCGGGCAGAGGCGATACGCGGTTCGGAGCGGCATGGCGGAGTGCAACCCGAACTTGCGCGCGGCATAGGAGGCGGCGGATACAACGCCGCGCTGATCGGCTTTTCCTCCTACCACCACAGGCTTGCCCCGCAAGGAGGGATCGAACAGCTCTTCCACCGACACGAAGAACGCGTCCATGTCTACGTGGAAGAAAGTCTTCATATCGGATCAAACCGACGCGGGCGACCATTGCGCGGCGAGCACGCGGGGCAGTCCCGCCAAATCCGCGCGCACTTCGATCTCGCTCCACCCAGAGCCTAGCATTCCTCGCACGGGCTCTAAGGAATTGTAGCCGAGTTCCATCAGCAGCCAGCCGCCCGGCCGCAGCACGCGCTCTGCTTCGGTGACGAGGCGCTGGTACATTTCAAGTCCGGTCGGGCCGCTGAACAGGGCCACGTGGGGTTCCCAGTCGCGGACTTCGCGCTGGAGGCCGGCTTGATCGCTGCGTGGCACGTAGGGCGGGTTTGAGACCAGGGTGTTGAGGGATCGGCCGGCGAAGCACGCTGCCAGGTCGCTGGCCAGGAAAGTTACGTTTGCGTTCAGCTTGCGCGCGTTGGCGGCGGCGACGCAGAGGGCGGGCAACGAGATGTCGGTGGCCAAGATGCGCGCCCCGGTTTCGAGTGCCAGACTGACCGCGATCGCGCCCGAGCCAGTGCCGGCGTCCAGTACCGTATCGCCGGGGCGGATGCGTTCGAGACTTGCTTCCACCAGGTGCTCGGTTTCCGGGCGCGGAATCAGAACGTCGGGTGTCACGCGAAACTCGCGGCCGTAAAACTCCTGCCGGCTCGTGATGTATTGCGTGGGCTTCCCTTTGAGGCGCTCGTGCAGGTAGCGGCCATAGTGAATCCAGGCGCGCTCGCTCAGTTCTTCGTCGGAGTGCGCGTAGAGATAGGCGCGGTCGTGCTGGAGGGCGTGGGCGAGGAGAACTTCGGCGGTCAGGCGCGGGACGGAGATGGCGGCGTCTTCGAGTAAGCGTGTGCCTTGAACTAGAGCGGTCTGGATGGTCATTGGGCCCTTCGGCGTCGCGATGAGTCGCGACGCGGCACGCACGAGTGCGTGCGCCACAACAACTACGCCGCCTCGCCCTCATTTCCCAACTTCTCACTCTGATAGTAGTTGGTGAGCGCGGTGAATAGCGGATCGAGACGGCCTTCCATGATCAAATCGAGCTGATGCAAGGTTAGGCCAATGCGGTGGTCGGTCACGCGATTCTGAGGGAAATTGTAAGTTCGAATCTTCTCGCTGCGGTCGCCGGACCCGACCATGCTGCGCCGCTCCGCGCCGATCTGCTGCTGCTGTTTTTCCAATTCCATCTCGTACAAACGAGACCGTAGCACGCGTTCCGCCTTGGCGCGATTCTTGATCTGCGACTTTTCGTCCTGGCACGAAACGACCAATCCGGTCGGCAGATGCGTGATTCGCACCGCCGAATAGGTCGTGTTCACCGACTGCCCGCCAGGCCCGGAAGAGCAGAACGTGTCGATGCGGATGTCCTTGGGATCGATCTTGATTTCCACTTCATCCGCCTCGGGCAGCACCGCAACCGTGATGGCGGAGGTGTGCACGCGGCCCTGCTGCTCAGTCTGTGGCACGCGCTGCACGCGATGCACGCCGCTTTCGTACTTCAGACGGCTGTAAACTTTGTTGCCGCTTATTAGCGCGATCACTTCCTTGATCCCGCCCACGGCCGATTCGCTGATCGAAGTGACCTCGACGCGCCACTTCTGCGATTCGGCATAGCGGCTATACATGCGAAATACTTCGGCGGCGAACAGCGTGGCCTCGTCCCCACCGGTGCCCGCTCGGATTTCCAGCACGATGTTCTTCTCGTCCAGCGGATCTTTGGGAAGCAGCAAAACCTTCAGCTCTTCCTCGAAGCGGGCCAGTTCCGGTTCCAGCCGGCGCACTTCATCTTCAGCCATCTCCCGCAGATCCGCGTCCGAATCATCGAGCATGAGCTTGGCTTCGTCGTAGTTGTGCTTGCTCTGTTTGTACTCGCGATACTTCGCCACCACTTCTTCGAGTTCGGAGCGCGCCTTGGCTGTCTTGCGATACAGGTCGCCATCGGCGATTACAGACGGATCCGCCATCTGCTGCGTCAGTTCCTCGAACCGCGCTTCCATGTCGTCGAGTCTTTGGGAAAATTGCATGGCAGGCTCCGGCCTCCTGGCGAGCCCGAGTTAGGCGATTACCAACTCGCCGCCTTGCGACTTTTCAAGCTCCATGGCGCCCTGGAGCGCATGAATCGCGACCCCGGCCTGGTCGTCCGAGGGGGGCTGGGTGGTGATGCGTTGCAGCCACAAGCCGGGCCGCGTGAGCAACGCCATCAAGCCTTTCTGATGCTTGGCGGCGAAACGGATCAATTCGTAGCTTCCACCCAGAATCAGCGGCAGCAGCGCGATGCGTGCGATGAATTTCGCTGCAAACCCGTCGAACGGCAGAAACGCGTACACCGGGATCGCGATCAGCATGACCACCAGCAGAAAGCTGGTTCCGCAGCGCGGATGGAAGGTGACGAACTTCTGCGCATTCTCGACGTTCACCGGCTGGCCGGATTCGTAATTGAAGACCACCTTGTGCTCCGCGCCGTGATATTGGAACATGCGCCGCATGTCTTTCATGCGCGAGATGGCGTACAGGAAGACGAGCAGCAGAGCTAATCGGATGGCGCCATCCAACAAATTTATTTCCAGGCGCTGGTGCGTGGATGGAAGGATATGCCCGAGGCGGGTGGCCAGGACCAGCGGCACGAACTTGTACAGGAAAATGAACATCAGCAGCGAAAAGCCCACGTTCAACGCCAATACCCATCCAGGCAGTTCGGCCGGCTTTTCTGACGGTTTGCCGGTGCTCTGTGTCAAGTCAGCGAGCGAGGCATTCATTGAAAACCGCAGCGCCTTCACGCCCAGCGCCATGGCATGCCCCAGTGTTCCCAGGCCGCGCAGAATCGGCACCCTGAAAATCGGATATTTTTCGGAAAGGCGAGGAAGCGGGCTCTCTTCGGTGACGATCTCGCCGCTCGCCCGGCGCACGGCTACGCAATAGCTGTGGGGCGCGCGCATCATGACACCTTCCATGACGGCCTGGCCGCCGACCAGCGTCTCCTCGCCGCCTTCGAGAATGGGCAGCATTTGAATATGCGCGCTCAAGCGCAAAAAGCTTCGAATCGTCAAGGGAAAAGACTCCTTTACGATTATAGCGCGACGCCCGGTTTCTCGAATTCCGCTTGGAATCCGCTAGGCTGTGTCCACGAGACGGTAAAATAGGAAGGATGCAGGTGTTGTCAGCGGGGGATCATAAATTCATCCTGCTCGAGCTGGATCCGGATCTGGTGGGCACCATCGCCAAGCAGGCCGGCTTCGAGTACCGGCTCGAGGAGAATCCGCGCACGCTGTGCCTGGATCTGCTGGCGGCTGGACGCCAGGCGCCGCTGCTGCTTTTCGACGCGGCCGATCCCGGCAACCTGGGTTGGTTCTCGCGCTGCCAATTCTATGTCGACGGCAAATCGGGCGTGGTGCTCCAGACGCCTATGTCGGTGGCGAACCAGCGCGACCGTTCCGGCCACACGCTGCCGCATTCCATCCGGCTGCAGATTGCGAAAGAGCTCCCTGCGTCATTTCGCCTGCCGGGCAAACAGCCGGTCAACGAGCAGATGGTTTATCAGGTTCTGATTCACTTGCTGAACGCGCTGCTGAACACCGGCGTCGGCGTGTGCGGCGGTTCGGTGGTTCGACCATTGGCCGGCCGCACCGAGACGATCGGTACGCGCAACTGATCGGGCGCTACTTGCCCACCATCAGAATGGAGAACGAATCCGGTACCATCTGCCCGCGGCCTCCACGACCTCCCGGAGGCGGCGTCGACGGTGGCGGGCCAAATTCGGCGGCGATCAGCAGGATGTGGTTCGTCTTCTGATCCAGTGTCAGGGTCTTGGCGCTCGGCATGGTTTGCACTGTCTGCTCCACGGCGAAACTGGTGGGGCTGTTTTCCTTGATCACGGTCAGGGTTCCATCGAACTGCGAGCTGAACGCTTCCTCGGTTTTGGGGTTGAAAACCGCGCCGTCGCAGCCTTCGCCGATGGGCAGCGCGTCCAGGATCTTTCCGCTGGCCGCGTCCAGGATCACCATGTTGTGGGGATTGCGGCAGGCGGCGAACAGAATGTTGTGTTTCGTATCGAGCGCTAGCCCCGCGCAGACCGCGCCTTTGCCTTCGAGCTCGTAGTGGCCGGTCACGGTGAGCGTCTTGGCGTCGACCACCGCGATGTTGGCTTTGTCTTCGATATCGACGTAGATGTGACCCTTACCGTCGGTCGCGGCCTCCTCCGGCGCACCGCCTAAATCGATGGTGCCCACGATGGAGCCGTCGGACGCATTGATTACGGTGGCGTTTGGCGCGCGATGGCTCAGCACATACACGCGGTCATTGAATGGATCGTAGAGCAGGCCGTCCGGGTTGCCCTCGACGTCGATTTTCTTGATGACTGCCAGAGTCTTGCTGTCGAACATGGTGACCGGCTTGCTGCTGGCGAAGCCGTGGTGCGTTTTGTCGGACACAACCGCGCCGTGCGCGCCGACGCCCGGGATTTCGCCCTCCGGCGCAAGCGTGTCGAGATTAAAGACGGTGATGCGTGGCTCGGCGCCGCTGCGAGCGACATAGAGCCGGCGCCCGCCTTCGTCGGCATTCACGTAGTCGAAACCGCCCGCGCCGCCGACTTTGGCGGTCTTCAGTACTTTGTAGGATCCGTTGCCGGACGCTGCGAAGCCGATGCACGCGGCGGCAACCAAGATTGCGGAAATTCCTAGCGAAATTCGTCGCATAATGCGTCTCCTCTATCGGAATTTATCCCCGCAGCGACTGTCGCCAGCCAGTATAGCGCAAGCGTGCGGCGCGTCTCGAAGAGTCAGCGCGAATTGAGAACCGAATTCAGCGAACCTTGCCGGTAGCCTTCCAGATCGATGGTGACATAGTGGAACCCGAGGGGCTTGAAAATCGCGACGAAGGCTTGCGCCATCTCCGGCGTTAACGCCCGCGCCAGTTCGTCCTTGGCCACTTCGATCCGCACCAGCTCGCCGTGGAAGCGCACGCGAAACTGCCGGAAACCCAGCGCACGGATGGCTTCTTCGCCGCGCTCGACGGTCTTGATAGTCTCGGGCGTTACCGGGGTGCCATAAGGAACACGCGAGCTAAGGCAGGCCGAAGCGGGACGATCCCACGTGGACAGCCCGGCCAGCCGCGACAACTCACGAATCTCGGCTTTGGTCAGACCCGCATCCACCAGAGGCGCCTTCACCTGGTGCAGCTTCGCCGCCCCCTGGCCGGGCCGGTAATCGCCCAGATCATCGACGTTCACGCCATAGACGATGTGCTCGATTCCGCGCTCGCGCGCGATCGCGTCCAGGCAAGTGAACAGCTCGTCCTTGCAATGGAAGCAGCGATTCGGATCGTTCTTGACGTAGTCGGGATTG
Organism: Terriglobia bacterium; assembly: GCA_963768095.1. GTDB lineage: Bacteria > Acidobacteriota > Terriglobia > Bryobacterales > Bryobacteraceae > Palsa-89. The sequence goes on from CAVYGT010000007.1 coordinate 449,116, forward strand.
TCGAACTCGTGAGTGGCGATGTACTCGTGCCGGATTCCGCACTCGCGCGCGAAGGCCTCGGCATCGCGCTTGTGCGATTCCGGAATGGAAGCTGAATCGGCCGTGATCGCGATCGCGCCGTCGCCGAGCATGCGCTGGGCGGCCCAGGCCAGATAGGCCGAGTCCGTCCCGCCGGAGTACGCGACGATCAACCGCCGCATGCCCGCCAACTGGCCGAAGAGCTTCCGCTCCTTCGCTGCCAGCAGCGCCGCATCCAGCTTGGAACCCGCTTCCAGACTTACCAGACCCGCCATAACTTCAGTATATCCATGACTTTTCTTGGCCGACGGAGTAAAAAACATACCCTGTCATCAATGTTTTTTCCACAAGTCACCAAATCGTAACCGGCTGGACGTTACAAGGGGACATGAAGTGCGATTTGCACGTCCATACACTACATTCCGGCATGTGCAACCTCCCCCTGTTAGATCGCGTCTGCCGCGAGAGCTACAACGAGCCGCAAGCGGTTTACGAAACGCTCAAGCGGCGCGGCATGGATCTGGTGACGGTCACGGATCACGATTCCATCGGCGCGGCCGAGCCGCTCCGGCGCTACAAGGATTTCTTCCTGAGCGAGGAGGTTACCTGCACCACGCCCAGCGGAACCGAAATTCACGTCGGCGTCTATGGCATCGAGGAGCGGCATCACACGGAGCTGCAGAGGCGCCGCAAGGATGTCCCGGCGCTGGCCGCCTATCTGCGAGAGCAACGGCTGTTCTTCAGCATCAACCACGTTTTCTCCAGCCTCACCGGGCGGCGCACGGCGCGCGATTTCCAGCTCTTCGAGGAAGAATTTCCCGGCGTTGAGACGCTGAACGGACAAATCCCGCGAGTGAATAATGTTTCAGCGAACCGGCTGGCGGGGGATTGGCGGAAGGCTCCGGTCGGCGGCAGCGACGCCCACACGCTGGAATCCTTGGGCAGCACCTACACTGAGATTCCGGCGGCCGGCGGCATCCCGGATTTTCTGCGCGGGCTGCGCCATGGGCGCGGCCAGGTGGGCGGCGCGTCGGGCAACTACGCCAAGCTCACGCGCGCCATTCTCGAGATCGGCACGCGGCTGGTGGAAGAGCACCGGTGGGCGATTGCACTGGCGCCCCTGCTGCTGCTGGTGCCGGCGGTGACGCTAGCGAATCATCTGTCCGAGCTGGTTTTCGCTTCCAGATGGTCGCGGCGCCTCGCCGCAGAGCGTTACCGGATTCGCGTTGCGGATCCTTTGTTGGAAGCGCTGGATGCAGGGGAATAGCGCGCCGGCTAGTCGCTTTTGGATTTCTCGCTCGCGGCCGGTTTTGTTTCGGCCGGTTTCGATTCGCCCGATTTGTTCTCTGTCTTGCTGCTGGTGTCGGCGCCAGCCTTGCTTCCCGATTCGCGCTTGGCCGATCCATTTCCAGTCTTGCCCGCATAGTCGGTCACGTACCAGCCTGAGCCTTTGAACTGCAGCGCGGATCGCGAGATCAGACGTTCCACCGTTCCGCCGCATTGTTCGTGAATACGCAGCGGTTCATCGGAGAACTTCTGCCTGACTTCGAATACAGCGCCGCACTTCTCGCACTTGTATTCGTAAATAGGCATTTCTGGTCCTACTGCTGTTGCTGGGGCTGAGGCACGTGCAGCGGAGTAAGGCTCGGGCCATGGTCCGAGGCGCCGGCCGCGGCTCCAGAGGCGGCAGCGACGTCACTCTTGCCCTTGGTGATCACTTCAATGGCCTTCTTCAGCAACAGATCTTCCTTGGGCTGCTGCGGCTCGCCACCGATGGGATTGCCGTCGTCATCCACCGGCGTTGCATCTGCCTCAATCACCGGAACCGACGGAGAGACGCCCGTATCCTGGATGGCCTTTCCGCTGGGCGAATAGAATTTCGCGGTCGACAGGATCACCGCCGAGCCGTCGTCCATGGTGATGGTCTTGCGAATGGACGCATCCCCGTAGGTCTTCTCGCCAACCACGTCCGCGCGCTTGTCGTCGAGCAGCGCTGCCGCAGCGATTTCCGCGCCGTCCGCCGTGCCGCGATTCACGATCACGACCAAAGGCAGATGATTCACTGCCGTGCCGTCCGCTGTCACGTCCGCGCGCGGCGACTTCTGGCCCTGCGCGTAAGTAATCTCCTGTCCCTTGTCCAGGAACAGATCGGCCACCTTCTCACCCTGCTCGGGACCGCCGGTGGCGCAATGCCGCAGGTCCAGCACCAGCTTCTTGGCGCCCTGCTTTTCCAAATCCTGAATCTTCGCAGCGACGTCCTGCGCGTTGCGACCTTCCAGGCTCTCCACCTGAATCAGTCCGATCTGATCGTCCATCAGCTTCGCGGTCACGGTCGGGTACTCCACCATGGCGCGCGTCAGAGTGAGTTTTTGCGGCTCGGGCTGCTGGAATCGCAGCACGCCTACTTCCACCGTACTGCCCGGATCGCCCTCCAGCAGCAGTTCGGCGAAAGCCAGCGGCATATCTCGAGTGGCGACGCCGTTGATGGTCTCCAAAACGTTCGTGGTGGCCAATCCAGCCTTGGCGGCGGGCGAGCCGGGAATGGCGTCTACGATGCCGACGTAGCCGAACTTCTTCGACAGGATCAGGCCGACGCTGGCCTTATGCTGGCCTTTGCTCGCGGCCCACTGCTTGTACTGATCGGCGTTCAAGTAGCTGGCGTACGGATCGATGGATTCGAGTAAGCCGTTCACCGCGCCCAGCGTGACGCTCTTCATGTCGGGCTCTTCGACATAATCGCTCTTGATGCGCGAAAGCACTTCGGTATAAACCGCAAGATGCCGGTAGGTGTCTTCGGGGGAGGCGCTTTTGCCGCGCATAGCTCCGAACAGGAGCACGAAAACGAGGCAAGTGGAAGTGGAAGCGACAAAAAATTTGATACGGCTAGTCATAGATGAGCCTGCAGGCTGCCTACGACCAGTATACCGTGGCCCGGTCCAGGCGTCTGGCTCAGGCATTTTCCCATCCCGATCCCATCGGCAAGCCGACTAGATATACACTGTGATGTGACAGGGAGGAAAAAAATAATGGCGGACGATATCAAAGACCAAAAGAACAATCAAGAGTCATCCGGCGGACTTCCACGGCGCGACTTTGTCAGCGGATTCGTGGCGGCGGGACTCGCTGCGGCCGGTTCAGTTTCGGGCGCGGGCATGCCGGTAACGATGACCGACGTCGAGATCAAGACTCCCGACGGCACCTGCGACGCAGCCTTCATTCATCCAACCCGCGGTTCTCATCCGGGAGTGATCATTTGGCCCGACGCGTTCGGATTGCGCCCCTCCTTCCGCGAGATCGGCAAGCGCATCGCCGCGGAGGGATATTCGGTGTTGGTACCGAACCCGTTCTACCGCGTATCCAAATCGCCGCAATTTGAAGACGCGTCGAACTTCAGTTTCTCGAATCCAACCGACCGCGCCAAGTTGGGGCCGCTCATGGGGTCGATCGGTGCTGACGGGGCGTGCGAAAAAGACGCGGTTGCCTTCGTTCAGTTCCTGGACTCGCAGAAGCAGGTCAACAAATCGAAAAAGATCGGCACGCAGGGCTACTGCATGGGCGGTCCGTTGGTTGTCAGGACGTGCGCGGCAGTGCCCGATCGGCTGGGCGCCGGCGGTTCTTTCCATGGCGGCGGCCTGGTGACCGACAAACCCAACAGCCCGCATTTGCTGGCTTCGAAAATCAACGCTCACATGTATTTCGGGATTGCGTCCAACGACGACCACACTCAACCGGACGCCAAGGACAAGCTGAAAGAAGCGTTCGGTTCAAAGGCGGAGATCGAAGTATATTCGGCATCGTTGCATGGCTGGTGCGTTCCGGACATGCCGATGCAGAATGGCAAGCCGATTTACAATAAGCCCGACGCCGAGCGCGCTTGGGGCAAGCTGGTGGCGTTGTACAAGACCAATCTGGCCTAGGCGGTCTGGACGGGTTCCGGGGCCAGGCTGTCCACGCGCCGTAGCGATGGAAACATCCAGCCCCACAGCAGCACGATCGCGATGGTGCCCAGACCGCCCAGCACCACGGCGGGAACGGCGCCAAACCACTGCGCTGTGATGCCGGACTCGAACTGGCCGACTTCGTTGGAGGCGCCGATGAACAACATGTTCACGGCGCTCACCCGGCCGCGCATCGCATCCGGCGTGGTGAGCTGCACCAGCGTGTGCCGCACGATCACGCTCACCATGTCGCAGGCTCCCAGCAGCGCCAGCGTGAACATCGAAACAGCCAGGCTGCGCGAGACGCCGAACACGACAGTAAAAACACCAAAGCCGAAAACGCAAGCGAATAGCGTAACGCCTGCGCGCCGCCGCAGCGGACGATAGGCCAGTGCGAGAGCCATCAAGAACCGCGCCCGCGCCGGGAGCGCTGCGCAGCAAGCCGAGACCGTATGTGCCCGCGTTCAAGATGTCGCGCGCGTAGACCGGCAGCAGCGCGACTGCCCCGCCCAGCAGAACCGCGAATAGGTCCAGCGAAATACTGCCCAGGATCAGCTTGTTCTGCCAGATATAACGCAGACCCTCCAGCACCAGGGTTGCGGTTGCGGCCCGGCGCGGCCGCGCGGCCGATTGCAAGCGAATCTTCAAGATCAGCAGCAGAGCCGCCAGATAACCGGCGGCGGCACAACAGAACACCGGCACGGGACTCCCTGCCAGGCCATAAATCACGCCGCCGGCGGTCGGACCCAACACCGTGGCCGACTGGAAAATCGAAGAGCTCCACGTCACTGCATTGGGAAAATGTTCTTCGCTGACCAGCAGCGGCAGAAAAGCCTGGCCAGCCGGTCCGTTGAACGCGCGAACCACGCCGTTCCCAAGCAGCACCGCATAGATCGGCCAGACTGACGTCAAGCCATGAAGAGCCAGCGCGAGCAACAGCGCCGAACAAATGGAGAACGCGCCGTAGCAGGTGGAGATGATGCGCTGGCGGGGCAAACGGTCGGCGGTATGTCCGGCCAACAGGAACAGCAGGACGCCGGGTGCGAATTGCGCCAGGCCAACCAGCCCGAGATCCAGCGGGCGATGTGTCAGCGCATAAATCTGCCACGCGACCGCTACGGCCTGCATCTCGGTGGAGAGCACGGTCAGAAAGCGCGCGGTCATGTAGTAGCGGAAGTTGGGATAACGGAAAGCGGCTCGGGCGGGCGGCCCGGAACTGGGCCCCATCCTTACTCCGGCCCAAAAACAGACAGCAGATGCCCGTCCGGATCGTGAAAATTCGCGGCCCAGTTTCCCGGCGAAACCACGCGCGGCTCATTTATAAACTCGACGCCTTGGCTGCGCAGCGCATCGTAGGCGGCGCGCACGCGCTCGACCGAGAATATGACTTCGGTTGCGCCCGGGCCTTTACCCAGCGCTTGCGCCAGCCCGCTACTCAGCGCCAGCGTCACGCCGCCGCCGTCAAAAAACGCGAAGCCTTCAAACTGTGCCTGTAACTTCAACCCAAGCCGATCGCGATAGAACGCAACGGACCTGTCGGGGTCAATGATGCCGAGCATTACCAGGCCGATCTTCGTTAAGCGGAATTGCTCTGCCATGGCGTCCTTAGATGTCGTAATAGAGCGCGAATTCGTAGGGATGCGGCCGCAAGCGGATCGCGTCCGCTTCGCTGCGACGCTTGTAGTTGACGAAGGTTTCGATCAGCTCTTCGGTGAACACATCGCCATGCAGCAGGAACCTGTGATCTTCTTCTAAACACGCCAGCGCCTCTTCGAGCGAAGCCGGCATGGACGGGATGTTCTTCATTTCTTCCGGAGAAAGATCGTAGATGTCTTTGTCGAGCGGTTCGCCGGGATCGATTTTGTTCACGATGCCGTCCACGCCGGCCATCAGCATGGCCGCGAACGCCAGGTAAGGATTCGACGATGGATCGGGCGGCCGAAATTCGGTGCGCTTAGCTTTGGGGCTGGCCGAGTACATCGGAATCCGTACCGCGGCCGACCGGTTGCGCCGCGAGTAGGCCAGATTCACCGGCGCTTCATAGCCTGGCACCAGGCGCTTATAGCTGTTGGTGGTGGGCGCGATGATGGCCGACAACGCCCGCGCGTGCTTGAGCAAGCCGCCGATGTACCACAACGCGAGCTGGCTCAGCCCTGCATACCCGTCGCCGGCGAACAGCGGTTTCCCATCTTTCCACAAGCTCTGATGCGTGTGCATCCCGCTGCCGTTGTCGCCATACAGCGGTTTCGGCATAAACGTGACGCTCTTGCCGTATTGATACGCGACGTTGCGGATCACGTATTTGTACAACATCATGTTGTCGGCCGATTTCACCAGCGTGTTGAAACGCTGGTCGATCTCGCACTGCCCACCGGTGGCTACTTCGTGGTGATGGCATTCGATCTCCATGCCGCAGCGGATCATGGTCTCCACCATCTCGGCGCGCAGGTCCTGATAATGATCCGTCGGCGGGACGGGAAAATAGCCTTCCTTGTAGCGCGGCCGGTAGCCCAGGTTGTGATTGTCGCGGCCGGAGTTCCAGCGCCCTTCTTCGGCGTCGATGAAATAGTAGCCGGAATGCTGGTTCTGATCGAAACGCACGCTGTCGAAGATGAAGAACTCGGCCTCAGCCCCGAAGTACGCGGTGTCGCCGATGCCGCTATTTTTCAGATGATTCTCCGCTTTGCGCGCAATCCAGCGCGGATCGCGCTCGTAGTGCTGCCGCGTGATGGGGTCGATGACGTCGCTGGTCATCACCAGCGTGCGTATTTCTCCGAAGGGATCGATGAACGCCGTGGATGCATCGGGGATGAGCAGCATGTCGCTCTCATTGATGGCCGCCCAGCCACGAATGCTGGAGCCATCGATTCCGAAGCCTTCCTCAAATGAGTCCTCGGTGAGCTGGCTGATGGGATAAGAAACGTGCTGCTGCAAACCAGGCAGATCGGTAAAGCGCAGGTCCATCTGCTGCACTTCTCTCTTTTTCGAAAATTCCAAGACTTCCTTGGGATTCATCTAGCCTCCATGGGTTCACGAGCAACCCGGTAGCATATCACGCACACTGGCGCGAGTGGCGGCGTGGCGCCACGGTACCGTCGCGGCCTGTATCTCGTAAGGCTAACGCAAACGCGGATCCAACCGGAGCACCGCATGATGGGCGACACATGCGGCGTCGAAAATCGAGGGTGTTACGTTACGGCGAAGCCTCGTTACCTCATGATACTTGACGCTCCCGACGCTCCCGCGTAGGATCGCGGCAGGAAGACAGCAAGTGAATCATTCTGTGTTAGGCTGTGGTGCTGGTTGCTCTGGGGACGTTTCCAGCGATCACTGGGTCAGGTCTATGCTCGGACTCAACGCTTGTAGTGAGGCGAACTGGAAGGATTTTGCGCATTTACTGATGAACATGAAAAGCATGCTTCGAACTCTTCGTACGAATCACATATTATTACTAGCGGTCCTGATTCTGGGCGCTAGCGCCACGTGTACGCCGCTTTTGGGCGACACGACGGTTCTATACGATGCCCTCAACAACGATACGTCGGGAGCCGATTTCATCTACGGGGATGGGCCGCTCTACGCATCGTTCTCCACCGGTTCGTCGCCCGTCGCCCTGACCGACGTGATGGCTAAGCTGACAGCCGGACAGGGCGCGCCCGGCGGCTCGATCACGGTGGGACTTTACAGCGACGCAGCAACCAGGCCGGGCAGCCTGCTCGTTAAGATCGCTACCTTGGCTGACAGCTCCATTTCGGCGGCCACCTACACGAATTTCGACTTCCCTGTTAGCCCTTCGTTCCAGCTGAAAGGCGAACACTCGATACTGGATTGGTTTTCTAAGCGTGAACCAGACCGTGGCCGACCTGGCCTGGAGTGACAATAACAGTGGCCCTGGAGTTCCGACGGAATACAACTTTTTCAAAGGAGCGGTTTGGTCCAACAGCCAAGGACCGTACCAGTTGCGAATTACTGGCACGACCATCACGATAGGCGCGCCAACTTCGCTGGTTGTGGTTTCCGGGGATAATCAAACTGGGGTGGCCGGGACAGCTTTAGCGTCGCCGCTCGTACTAGCTGTCATGGATGCGAACAAGAATCCAGTCCCGGGAGTCTCGGTTACATTCACGGGGACCAATGCGAGCGTGAATCCCGCGTCCCCGCAGACGGATTCGAGCGGGCATGCCAGCACACAGGTCACGCTAGGAAACATACCCGGGCCTGCCAGTGTCACGGCCGGAGTCACAGGTTTGCCTTCGGTAACTTTCCATGCGACTGTGAACCCAGGCACCCTGCCCACCATCACCAGTGTGGAAAACGCGGCCAGCAACAACGCTCCGGGCCTTCCTAACGCCGCGATTGCGCAAGGAGCGATCTTCAGCATGTTCGGCTTCAACTTGGGGCCATCAACGCTGGTGGTGGCGCCAAACGCGTTCCAGTCCACCAATCTGAGCGGCACTTCGGCGAACGTCACCGTGAATGGTCAAACGGTTCCCGTCTTGCTGTATTACACATCCGCCAAGCAGGTCTCCGCCTTGCTTCCCTCCAACACACCGGTGGGCACTGGAACCATCACGGTCACTTACAATGGCAACGCCGGCATGCCCGCGCCCATCACGGTCGTCCAAAGCAATCTAGGAATATTCACCATCACTCAGGACGGCGCCGGCGTGGGTATCGTCACCTATCCTGACTACAGCCTGGTTTCAGATCTTCCGGCTGCGAATTGCGGCGGTCCCAACACCACTTGCGGGGCAGCCAATCCGAATGACGTTCTGATTCTGTGGGCCACGGGACTGGGGCCGGTGAGCGCGCCGGATTCCTCCGGGCCGCAGTCGGGCAACATGCCGAATATCCCGCTGACGCTGTGGTTGGGCGGAGTGCAAGCCACGGTTACTTATCAAGGTCGCTCGGGCTGCTGCATCGGCGAGGACGAGATCGTGTTTACGGTGCCGGCTAACGCACCGACCGGTTGCTCCGTGCCATTGTTGGTCCAGATCGGCAATCAGATCAGCAACAACGCGGTGATACCGGTCGCCAATGGAAGCCGCACGTGTAGTCCCACGCAACCCACACTGGCCGGCAATGTCTTTCAGCAGTTGACCACCAGCAGTAGTGCATTCGGTTTCGGAGATCTCGTGCTCCGGCGGCAGGCGGCTAGTTGCGGCACACCGCCGTGCCAGCCTCCTTACCAGGATCAGGCCAAAGCGGACTTCGCCTCGATCACAATTCCAGCCGCCGATCAGCCTTTCGTCATTTCGTATCTGGACGTACCGCCCACCGGCACGTGCGTTGTCCAAAACAAAGCCAATCCGGTGACGCCGTACACGATATCGAATGGCCTGGATGCAGGAACCATTACGCTCACCGGCCCGAAAGGCAGCATGCCTCTAACCGAGACGGCCGGCAGTCCGACAACGTATCTGGCCAACCTGGGGCCCGGTAACTATCTGGTGGCGGGCAACTATACTTTCAGCTCCGCTGGCAAAGACCTGCCGGCGTTTAACGTGCCAGTCACCATTCCGGCAATGCCGGTCTGGACGAATCAACCCTCGGGCACGATCGATCGCACCAGCCCCTTGAACATTACCTGGACTGCAGGCGGGCAGGATACGTACGTTGAAATTCAGGGAGCGAGCTATACGGACAATACCGGCACGATTGGCGCAACCTTTAGCTGCATCGCGGACGCGAACGTGCTAAGTTTCACCGTTCCATCCAATGTGCTGGAGCAGCTGCCCGCCGGCAGCATCGGCACGTTGCTCTTTGTTACGGGGTTGATCCCGTCAAACTTTTCGGTATCTGGCCTGACTTACGGCAGCGTTCAGACTTATTTCCAAAGCGCGGATTACGTGACGTACAAGTAATTTTCCGCGCCAGCCTTACAGGTCCTTGACGCGCAACTGAATGTCGGCGTCCTTCCAGGCGGCGTCGAATTCACGCTGCACCCAGGTGGCGGCTTCGGTTTTTTTCTGGGCCTTGAGGCTTTCCAGTAACCCGAACAGCATGCGGCCGTTGTTGGGGCTGCGCCTGAGGCCTTCGCGAAACACCGCCTCAGCACCGGCGGCGTCGCCGGAAGCGAGCAGCGCTCCACCAAGCGATTCGCGGACCGGATAATACCAGGCCGGAGGCTCACCGTAGACCAGCCCGTCCTGGATTGCGACGGCGCGCTTCCACTTGGGCACGGCGCTGGCCGGCGACGGATCCAGACGCGCGTCTAACACTACCGACGCGAGGTCCATTACGTCACCGAAGTGGTTGGTGTCCCATTGCATGTTTCGATCCAGAGTCTTGCGTATTTTTTCGAACTCGGCCTGGTCCTTACGCGCCTCGCCCGCTTGACCCTTGCTTGCCAGCGCGATTCCATGCACCAGATGCCAGACCGCCAGCGACGGGGGCGCTTGAGGCTGGGGAGTTTCGAGGACATCGTCCCATAGATTGGCGCGCAGCTCATTCAGGATGAGCCAGGTGTGCATCACTTCCGCCATCTCCGGCATTTCGCTCGAATGGTCTTTGATCGCCGCCGCCATTTGTTGCGCTGCCTTTCGGGCTTCCGCCGCGTGGCCCTGCATGCCATGGCCATAAACAAGGAACTGCATGTTGTGCAGATAGTACATGCCGTAGCCACCCAGGATCCCTTCCTGCGCGATGTACTTTTCGTCAACTTGCACGGCCCGCTCATTCACCGCGATGGCGTTGTTGAAATCGCCCAGAGCGAGCCAAATGTGGCCCGGCATGTGGACCATGTGCCCGGCGGCCGGCACGATGCCCATCAACCGTTGCGCGCTCGGTACGGCGCGCTCCGGCGTGGGCGAAGACTCTACCGCGTGGATGTACAGATGATTCGCCCCCGGATGCTGCGGATAGCGCCGCATCACCGCTTCTAGAACATGTTCAGCTTCCGCGACGCCCGGCCCGGGCTTGCCATCCGGGCCGTACCAGTGCCAGCGCACGGGGGTCATCAGCGCTTCGGCGTATAGCGTCTGCGCGTCGGGATCATCCGGCAGGCGCGCGGCCAGGTCGTGCATGGCGCGGATGTATTTTGAGGGATCGGCATAATCCGGGCAGCGCGTTTGAGCCGCCTGCAGCCACGCCCGGTCCAGCGATCCCGCGCTCGCCAGTTTCAATCCCTGGTCCACCGCCGCACACGATTCCTTGATCTGCACGTCCGGGTCGCCATCCATGTTGATGTAAGGACCCAGCGCCATTCCGATCCCCCAGAAATTCATAGCCGCGCGTGGGTCCAGATCCGAGGCTTTGCGAAACGCGCGCAGCGCTGCATGCTTGTTGAAGCTATAAACCAGCGTGAGCCCCTGATCGAAAAATTTCTGAGCCTCCGGATTGCTGGTGGCGATGGGATGATGCCAGTTCCCCAGCCCAGCCAGCAATGTAACTGGCTTTTCAGAACCGGTTGCCTGATGATGCTGCGCCGGCGCGGGAGCCGTGCCCACCAAAACGAGTACCGCAACGCCAAAGCGCGACATTCTCATAGTGCCCCTCCATCCTGCGCGCACATCAAGAGTCTATAGTAATGCCGGGGCGAAGGAGGTTGGGAGTCGCAGGAGACCGGTCGCTGTTTGTTCAAGCCCCTGGATACTTCACCACAATCGACACCCGCCGGTTGGACGCGCTGTCGGGATCGTCCGGCTTGCGCAAACGCTGGTCGGCGTAGCCGCGAACTTCGGTCACCTGGTCCGGCCGGACACCGCTTTGCTGCATCAGCTTTCGTACGCTGTTGGCGCGATCGGTGGATAGCTCCCAGTTGGAATACTCCTGCGAGGAGGCGTAGGGGCGCGCATCGGTGTGGCCTTCGATAAGCAGCTTGTTCTGCAACTTGCCGAGCTGCGCCGCCAGCATCTCGAGCATCCCCCTTCCCGATTCCGTCGGGTGCGCGTTGCCGCTTTCAAAGAACGTCCCAACTTCGCTCTCCAGCAGCTCGATCCGCAAGCCTTCGCCGGTAACGGTCATCTGCACCTGGTCTTTGAGTTTTTCCAGTTCGGGAGCCTGCTTCATCGCGGCTTCCAGCTTCTGCTTGAGCTGGTTCATGTCTTGTTTGCCGAGGCTGATGTTCTCGCCCACGCCCCCTTGTCCGTTCCCGGTTTCAGCCTTTTTGCCGGACGGATCGCGAAAATATCCCGCCACGGATTTCTTCACCGGTTCGCTTGCGCCCATCAGCCACAGCACGATGAATAGCGCCATCATCGCGGTGACAAAATCCGCATAGGCCACTTTCCAAGCGCCGCCGTGATGGCCGGCGTGAACGATCGTCTTCTTGATGACGATGGGCGTCACCGCGATCGGGTCGGGTGTCTGCGTCTGCTGGGACATGATCTAAGACTTGGGGCCCTTAACGGCTTTCTCCAGTTCCAGGAAGCTGGGCCGTACCCCGCCCGGCGTGGCGCGCCGGCCGAATTCGATCGCTACTTGCGGTGAGGCTCCCTTCAAGAACGCGATTAGCGCCACCCGCACCACATGATAGAACTGACCTTCCTCTTCCGCCGCCTTGCCCATCTTGGACGCCATGGGGCCCAGCAGCCCATAGCAGAGCAGGATGCCAAGGAACGTCCCCACCAATGCGGCCGCCACCTTGTGGCCGATCTCTTCCGGTGGGCCGCCCAGCGCGCCCATGGTGATCACCACGCCCAGCACCGCCGCGACAATTCCCAAACCTGGCAGCGAATCCGCAACCGTGTTGAGGGCGTTCACCGGCAGATTCGCCGAATGATGGTGGACTTCCATGTCGGCCTCCATCATTTGATCCAGCTCGAACGGAGTGGGGCCGCCGGTCATCGCCATGCGCAGGGTGTCGCAGACGAAGTCTTGCAGATGATGGTCCCAGGCCGAGAACAGCTTGCTTTTGGATGGATTCTCGACATCCTTCTCCAATTCGTTCAGCCCCTGCTTCCGGGCGGCCTGCATCACCGTATACAGTTGCTTGAGCACATCCTGATATAGGGCCTTGCTGAACTTCGAATTTCCGAAGACCGATCGAAAGCCGGCGACAATTCCCTTCAGCACTTCCATCGGGTTCGCGATCAGGACGGTGCCGGCGGCGGCTCCGGCGATGATCACGAGTTCGGCGGGTTGCAGCAGCACCCGGATGTTGCCATGCTCCATCAGGTAGCCGCCCAGCACGGCGCCGAACACCACTACGATTCCAACTATCGCGAACATGGGTCTCCCATGGCCCGAGAGATGGCGGCGCGATTGCCACCGCCCGCGCGGCAGTCCTCGAATATGTCCACAACGCGTGCTTCCAGCGAATCGAGCGAATCGCCGTGCTCGGCGGTGGCCCCGGCAATTGAAACCGAAACGCGCAACCGGTCGCCCCACCATTCCACAGCGGAGGCGCGGACCAGCACCACCAGCTTCTCGGCCAGATCCGCCAGCTCCACGCGGGAGCTGTAGTGCACCTCGACGCGGAATTCGGCCTTGGTCCAGCGAGTCAACACATCCAGCGAGCCGAGGTTGCCGTCCAGCGTTCCGCCGATGGTCTTCAACGCCGCGTCGATGATCCCGTGGCCGTAGCGTTGTTCGAATTGTTCCGTGTCGTCCAACCCGATGCGCAACCAGCCGAACGGAATCCGGAATTCATTCAGGCCTTCCAGCGCGTGCCGCACTCGCATTTCGCCGTACCTGCGGTTGGCCGCACCGGTCAACTCGTCCAGACAGCCGAAATTTTGCAGTTGCCAGATGGCGTGCCGCGCAGGCGCCGAGGCTGGATCGAATACCTCCACCGCGCCGATTATCGTTCCTTGGGTATCTCGAATCGGACTGGAGCGCACACGTACCGGAACGCGATGGCCGTAGCGATGCCGCAGGAAAACCGTGCACTCGCGCGGCCGGCCGTCGTCGATAACGTGCTTTAAGGGGCAGCGCGTGCCACACAGCACGCTGCCCACCTCGTCGCAGTGCACTAGCAGATCGCCGTGGCAGAACTGGCCAGCCACCTCGTGCGCCAGGTATCCGGTGATGCGCTCGGCTCCGCCGTTCCAGTACAGGATTCGCCGGTCCCGGTCCACGATGTAGATGCCGGTATCCAACTGGTCCAGCAGCTTCTTGTGGAGCTCGCCGTCCACCAGAGCCTGCTGCACCACGGCATCTTCGAAGTTCGTGTCCTGCATCATGCTCCCACGCCGTTCTTATCGGCACGGGGAGAATGAGTTAGAGCGGTGTTACCGGGCGCGTCTTCTACTTCTTGACGTATTTCTTGAGGTCCTTCGGTCCCACCTCGGCGCCGTAGATCGTTCCTTTGGAATCTACCGCCACGCCTTCAGCCGCGCTGGTGTTGGTGGGATTCGGTACCGGGTCGGGAATAAACGCCAGCACCGAGCCGTCCTTTATTGATCCGACCCGCATTCCCCGCTTCCAGCCGGGATGGTTGCTCGGATTCGATTCCGAGTCGGCCACGTAGATCATGTCGTGCTTGTCGATAAAGATTCCGCTGGGGCGGCCGAACTGGGTCCACTGTTCGATGAAGTTTCCATCCTGATCGAAGATTTGGATGCGGTTGTTGGCGCGATCGCCGACCAAGAGCCGTCCCTTGGAATCGAACGCCAGAGTGTGGGGGACGTTGAACTGGCCTGGTTCGGAGCCGTGCGTGCCCCAGGTCTTGATGAATTTTCCGTTCTTATCGAATTTGACGATGCGAGCATTCGATTTGCCGCCGTGCCCGTCTCCGACGAAGATGTCGCCATCCGGAGCGACGATGACGGCGGAGGGCTGATTGAAGGTATCTTCGCCGTTGCCCGCCACGCCCGCCTTGCCCAGCGTCAGCAGCACTTTTCCATCCGGACTGAATTTGAAAACCTGATCGCCTTTCCCGTCCTTGGCCTGGCCATCGGTCACCCACACATTGTTCTGCTTGTCGATGTAGAGGCCGTGCGGAAAAACGAACATCCCGCCGCCGAAGCTTTTGAGCAGCTTGCCCGATTGATCGAACTCCAGGATCGGGTCCAGTTTCGAGCCGGCGCAGGAGTTGGCGCCGCATCGCTCGGCGACCCAGATGTGATCGTGCGAATCCACCGAGACGCCCGCCGTCGATCCCCAGGTTCGCCCTTCCGGCATCTTGGCCCAGTTCTCGATGGTTTGATAAGGATTCGGCTGGGCATTGGGTTCGTTGGTGGCTTGGATGGGAACCATTGCCACAACGGCACTGGCAATGAGGAGCGCTGCGCGACCTGCACCTGACATAAAATACCTCCGGGAAGAATTCGTCCGCGAAGCCGATTCTACCGCCGGACATCGCTGATGTCCAACAGGGTTGGGCGCGGCTGTTATTAGCATGTGATCTGTCCGCTGCTGAAATGGAGCGGATGATGAAAGTGCAAGAGATGACTTTGAAAGCTGTTTGACTGACGCCTCCCGTCCCCCTACACTGAAAGCGAACCAACCGTTCGGGGGCGTAGTACCTACCATGACCGTCATCCTCAAACCCAAAGCGGAAATAACAGTTCCGAAGAGCATCCGCCGGAAGGCCGGCATCAAAGCCGGAGACCGGGTTGAGTTCAGCGTCTCCGGTCGCGTGATCAACATTATCTCGAAGCTCTCACCGGACGAGCTGCAAGACGAACGCGAGATCCAGGACCCGAAAGTCCGGGAGCACATCCGCAAAAGCCACTCTGACTACTTGGCCGGCCGCAGCCGTCCGGCGAAGGAGTTTCTCGCCGAACTTCGTGCGGAGTCGCACCGCAAGCCGAAGAAGAAACGCCCTCGCTCCGGATGACCCCTCCGTCTTTTCTCGTTCGAACTTCCACTCACTACGAACGCCTGGCACGGCTGCCTCAGCCGACTTACTGGGAAAATTCCAGAATGTAATCGCTGCAATGTCAATGGCGCCGTGGGCCCCGTGGGCTACACAAGTTGGGCGCTCCACCCGACGCCGCCAACAGGCCATGTGTTATCACAGAGGAAAGTGTCCCAGCAAGTAATTCCACTGGCCGGTTATCGCCGGGCATTGCGCTTTGTCGTGCCGTATTGGCCCAAGCTCGTTCTGATTCTGGCCACGGGCGTAGCCTCCACGGGTTTCGGTCTGCTGCAACCTTATATATCGAAACTTCTCATCGACGACGCGTTGCTCAAGCGCAATCTGCGCATGCTGTTGATCGTCAGCGGGCTGATGTTTGGCGTTACGGTATTAAGTTTCGCGCTGAACATCCTGTCCAGCTATACCTACGTGCGAGTGTCGGCGGCGGTCTTGTTCGACATGCGGCTGGCGCTCTACCGGCATCTGCAAGTGCTCTCGCCGCGTTTCTGGGCGCGAACCAAATTGGGCGATGTAATCTCGCGCATCAACAACGACATCGCCGAGGTGCAGCGTGTCTCCGCCGACAGCCTGTTGAGCGTGCTTTCCAACGTCGTGTTCCTGGTGGGCAGCATCGGGATCATGATCACGTTGAGCCCGCGGCTGTTCCTGGTGAGCGTGGCTGCGGTTCCGGTGAGCTTGTGGGCGCTGAAGCACTACCAGCGCAGGCTGGCCGAACGAGTGCGCGCCGTTCGCGAGCGCAGCTCCGACATCGGCAGTTTTTTGCTCGAAACGCTGCTGGGGATCCGGCTGGTGGTGTCTTCGCAGGCCGAGTCGCGCGAAGTGGAGAGGTTTCGGGCACACAATCAGAGTTTTCTGGACGCGTTGTTGCGCATGCAGTTGACGTCGTTCCTTTCCGGCGCGGTTCCGGGCACGGTGCTGACGCTTTCGACCGCGGCTATCTTTCTTTATGGCGGCAAGCTGGTCATCGATGGCACCATCACCACCGGAGCGCTGGTCGCCATCATGGCTTACCACATGCGCTTGCTCGCCCCGGTGCAGAACATGATGAGCCTGTACACCAACTTGGTGTCGGGCGGTGTCGCGCTAAGCCGGGTTTGGGAGCTGTTCGACACCAAGCCTGAGATCAGCGACCGCCCGGGCAGCAAGCCGCTGGAGAACGTGCGCGGAGATATCGAGTTTGACCACGTGTCGTTCACGTACGGAGGCGATGCGGTTCTGAATAGCCTCTCGTTTCGCGTGCAGGCCGGAAGCATTTGTGCCATTCTGGGGCCGAGCGGCGCGGGAAAATCGACGCTGGCCGATCTTCTGATTCGTTTCTACGATCCGGATGCCGGCGCGATCCGCATCGACGGGCGCGATCTGCGCGATCTGCCGCTAGCCGAGTTGCGCCACTTGATCATGCTGGTGGATCAGTCGCCGTACTTGTTTCAAGCCAGCGTGCGCGAGAACATCGCCTACGCCAGGCCGGACGCGACCGATGCCGAAATCACCGAAGCAGCCCATGCGGCCTGCATTCACGAACGCATCCTGGCGCTTCCAAAGGGTTACGATACCGTCATCGCCGAGCGCGGGCAGACGCTTTCGGCGGGCGAGCGCCAACGGATCGCTCTGGCGCGCGCCCTGCTTGCTAACCCCAAAATATTGGTGCTGGATGAGCCCACCTCGGCGCTGGACGAAGCCAATGAGCGCGCTATCGCCGAAACGCTGGTGCGCGTCGCCGATGGCCGCACCGCCATTCTGATCACGCATCGTCCGTCGCTGGCGCGCATCGCGCATCAGACCGTCAAGCTGGTGCAATGAAGATCGCGATCATCGACAGCGGCGTCCATCCCGAGCATCCTCACGTGGACGGCGTCGCCGGCGGTGTGGGCGTGACACCGCAGGGGCTTATCGAAGACTTTATAGACCGGCTTGGGCATGGAACCGCGGTGGCCGGCGCGATTCGCGAAAAGGCCGGCAGCGACGCCGAACTGTACGCGGTCAAGGTGTTCGACCGGCGCCTCACCGCGACCATCGGTGTGATCCTGCGGGCGCTCCAGTGGTGCAGCGACCAGCGCATGGACGTAGTCAACCTGAGCCTGGGAACAACCAACCCGGCGCATCGGGAGAGCTTCGAGAAAGTGTTGACGAACGCGCCATTAGTGGTGGGTGCGGCCCATTCGCTGCCGGGAGATTTGCCCGGCGTCATTGGTGTCGCGCCCGACGCGGAGTGCCCGCGCGATTCATTTCGCTATCGCGACGGCGTGTTCTATGCTTCACCGTTTCCGCGGCCCATTCCCGGTGTGCCGCCGGAACATAACTTAAATGGCGCCAGTTTCGCCGTCGCCAACATGACCGGGCTTATCGCTTGCTTCCTGATCGGCGGCGAAGTGTCCAGTGCTGGTTCAAGCGATCAGATTCGCGCCGCACTGGTTGCCCGGGCCGGCGCGGTCGTAGCGCCCGCTTCTCGCTGAAAGAAGGCCGTCACGGAGGACGGCCTGTTCAAGCGGCTTACACAGGGGTGGTGTGTTTCTGTGGCTCCTCAAATTTCTGCGCGCGCACCCATTCGTCGGCCTGCTTCTGAGCTTCGTCCTTGGTGATTCCGTAGCGCTCCTGAATGCGGCCGATCAGCTGATCTTTCTTGCCGGCAATCTGGTCGAAGTCACTGTCTGTGAGCTTGCCCCACTTTTCGCGGGCCTTGCCTTTCATCTGCTTCCAATTGCCTTCCACTCTGTCCCAATTCATGGGTATATGACTCCTTTCCTCGGCCCTGGTTGCAAGGCAAAGGCCGCGCGGAAGCGATAGAAGAGTCTGTTCCTATCCAGTTTCTAACCTGGAAATATTTCCCCTTTGGCTGGAGTCGCCGCTGGTATCTTCGGTCTCGCTCGCGGCTGGCGGCGCGACAGAAACCCTTTCCCGCCCTGAAAATTACAGCTGCACCGCAAACGGGCAACTGGCAGAGCTCTTGCAAGCTCCCAGGCATGAATCGCACCAGCGTATCGAAAATCGCTCTAATGTGTCAGATATTTTCAGCGTGCGCGGAACTCTCGTTCGGCGCTGTCGGACAAGATCGCAGCCAGCCCGGCAATCTCGCCGACGAGCTGGCCGTGAGCTCGAAATAAAGTACGAATCGATCCAACACGCAAACTAGAAAGGACAAAACGTAGCCATCATGGGAAAGAACACAGCAGTTTTTGGAATTTATCGCGACACGGTCGCCTTGAGCGCCGGATTAGAACGGCTTCGCGCCGCGGGCTTTCGAAACACTGACGTTTCGGTCTTAATGCCCGAGAACTTGGGCACGAAGGACTTTGTGCACAAGAAAGACACCAAAGCGCCTGAAGGCGCGACCGCTGGGGCAGTATCGGGGGCCGTAGTTGGCGGTACTCTGGGCTGGCTGGCCGGTATCGGGGCATTGGCGATTCCAGGCCTTGGCCCATTCATCGCCGCTGGGCCTATCATTGGCCTGCTGGCAGGCGTTGGAGCCGGCGGAGCTGTGGGCGGCGTCGCTGGCTCCCTGATCGGGATGGGCGTTCCGGAATACGAAGCCAAGCGCTACGAAGGCCGAGTGAAGGCTGGCGGCATTCTGCTCTCGGTGCACTGCGACAGCTCCGAGTGGGTCAAACGCGCCAAGACGATTCTGCAAGAAACCGGCGCCGAAGACGTCGCGGAATCCGGTGAAGCCACGGCCGATTTCGCAGTGAGCGATCGTCCGGCATCGCGCATTTAGGTCTACCAGCGCCAGGGGCGGCTCTGCGTTTCTCCGGATCCGCCCCGCCAGCGGCCCACTCCTCACCCACACCTCTCACATGTTTCTTTTCCGGCATATCCTGCTCCACATCTAAGGCGAGTTCGGGGGCTCGATTGGGGACTCGATGAACCCTGGCTTGTTTCAGCGTCGGTTCATCCTCACGTGGTTACCGAGTCACCTTTTGCTTCGAAGCACATCAGCCATTGCTCGCGTCAAGAATTTGGAGGTAGAAGTAGCCATGAGGCACATCCTATTAAAACTAAGCGCGGGTGCGTGTTTGTTGGTGTTTGGCGCCGGCCTGGGAATGGCGCAAGACCGCGATCGCGACAGCAGTTGGTATCAAAGCCGGAACTCCTTTTTTCACGAACAGCACTGGAAAGCGCATTTGTTCCAGCGGGTCCGTGAAGATCTGGACCGGGTTCAATCCAGCACGTTTCCAGGAGGCGGCGACGAGTACCGCATCGTCAGAACGAAACAAGAGCTGGGTGACCTGCAAGCCAAACTAGCCGAGAATCGATACGATCAGCCGCAACTGGACGACGTCATCGCCGGTATGCAACGGGTCATCGACAGCAACAAGCTCGCGCCTCGCGACCGCGACATGCTGTCCGACGATCTGAGCCGGATGCGCGACTATCGTGAGCACCACGCGGACTGGCGGTAGTTCGCGGCGAAACAGCACAGCCTATCGCGAAGGCCGATCGGGGCTCCGGGTTGAAGCGGCATCAGCGGCCGCTTCAGTCCGGGGCCCATCGCGTTTCACGACAGTTCTAACGGTGAAGCCCGGCCCTTAGCAAGAATTAATTCCCCACAGCGTAACCTGCATTCCATAGACTGCATCTTTCTGTTCGAATGCTTTCATCTCAGTGCCCCCAGTGTCCGGCATGGACGCGAAGACCGTTCTTGCTGGCTTCCCAATGGAGGAGACTTTTCCTCTTTGGCTTTGCTCTACCGGTGTTCGCACAGTCATCGGGGCAGGGTATCAAGAACTTTTACCAAGTGGACCAACATGTTTACCGGGGCGGGCAGCCGAGTAAAGAGGGCTTCGACTACCTGACCAAGCTCGGCGTCAAGACCGTGATTGACCTCCGTGAGGCCGACCGGCGGTCGAAGGACGAAGAGCGGTTAGTAACGTCGGCGGGAATGAAGTACGTTAATGTCCCCATGACCGGCCTGACGGCGCCAACGGATGAGGAAACCAGCAAGATTCTAACGATTCTCGAGGACCAGGCCACCGGACCGGTCTTCGTACATTGCAAACGAGGGGCTGACCGCACCGGCGCGGTGATCGCTGCCTATCGGATCGATCACGATGGCTGGGACAACGCCAAGGCATTGAAAGAGGCCATGGATCGAGGCATGAGCTTCTTCCAGTTGCCTCGTCAGGGTTACATCCGAAGTTATCATCCCAAGAAAATTGAAGCAAAGGTTCCCGCTGCTGGCCAGGTACCGGCTGCTGCTGTCTCCCTAGGCGTGCCGCAGCCCGCTGTGGCGCAGTAAAAGCCGCCAACGGCCCGATTCAGGGCTGCGAAATCCCAGAGATTCCAGTTTGTCCGCTTGCGGCAGGCAATGGCTCGCGGGACGCCGATGCTTGGTGATCGCTCAGCTTGATCATGGAAGCCGCAGCCATGTAACGTACGGCACGGCGGTCGTCGCTCAGCAGGGCGCTTAGTTTCGGAATTGTGTCCTGGTTGCCGCGTTCGCCCAAAGCTTTCGCTACCGCCACACGCACGGCCCAGTTGTGATCGCTGAGCGCCCATTCAAGCAGCGTCAACGCGTAGGCATCCTGATCTTTCGCCAAAACGCTGGCTGCCTCGGCCCGGCCCGGTGCACCGGCATCACCCTTGCTGTCCTTCACCGCCTCATGAATAGCCGTGATGCCGATCGAGGCCGGACCAAGTAGCACGCCGGTGGCGCTTTCGGCTCCCATCAGCCCGAGCTGCGTTGGCGTCAGCTTCTTTTTGATGGCGGTGTGGATCCTGCCGGGTGCGTCGCTGCGCTCCCCTTCCAGAACTTCCTGGAAAATTTCACGCCCACCTGGGTCGCCCAGATTCCATAAAGCTTTGGCGGCGATAAAGCTGACCTCCGGCTTATCGTCGAGCGCGGTCTTCAACGCCGGTATCGCTTCCGGAGAGCCCATTTCGCCCAATGTATTCGCGGCGGTTTCGCGAACGCCGGCGTCCTTATCCTGGAGGCCTTCTGTCACCAGTTTGACCGCATCCGAATTCGGCCCGATCGTACCGATTGCTGCGATCGCAGTTTTTCGATGCGCCGCGTCGCTGTCCGCTACGCCTTGCCTGAGAGTGTCCCATGCGGTCATTTCGGCCGGCGTATCAATGGGCCTGGCCGAGGGAGCCGTGGAAGTTGATTTGGTGGGCGGTTGTGGAGAAATTGTACCGGCCGCTACGAAAAGGACGATCAAGATTGCTGTATATTTCATCGCGAGCTATCGCACCTTTCGGAAATCGGAGACCCAAAAATTCCTAGCGGCTCCTCGGCAATCCGGTGGGCCGCTGGGAGCGGCAGTGCCGCACTACTTCATAGAGGCCACCGGTGTTTCATGTGACTTGTGGCTGGACTTGGTGTAGCGTTCTGGTTTCTGGTCGAACTTGTCCTTACATTCTTGCCCGCAAAAAACGTAACGTTCGCCTTCATAGCTGCTCGTCGCAGGAGCTTTTTGCTCGTCCACTTGCTTGCCGCAAACCATATCTCGCTTCATCGATTTGTCACTCCTTTCTCACGTAGGAGAACTCATCCCATGTGTGAAATGGGGCATTTTCATTGCCAGGGCAGAATTCGGCAGGGCCCTCCTTAGCGCGGGCGCCTTTCTCGGAACACACTGTGCAAACAAAACATGAAAAAACTACTAATGTGCCTTCCTCCGGGCTGGGTTGAGAAATCTCAAACCACGAAGATTCTTCAACCTTGAGACGGTGACAGGCGCGGTTATAAACGTGCATCGCCGCTTGAGAGCTCCGGCCATGGCAGGGGCATGACTACAGGAGGGACTGGGATGCAGGGCAAAAACAGAGCCGTATTCGGAATTTTCTCGAGCCAATTGGACGCTGAGAACGCAGTCAACGGATTGAAGCTGGCAGGCTTTCGTAACACGGATGTTTCAATCCTTTTCCCAGAAAATGAGGGGACCAAGGACCTGGCGATGACACGCAGCACGAAGGCGCCGGAGGGCACGGCCGCCGGTGCCAGCTCCGGAGCCGTGCTGGGGGGTGTTGTTGGTTGGCTCACCGGCGCTGGCTTGTTGGCGATCCCGGGGCTGGGCATGTTTATCGCGGCGGGCCCGCTGATCGCGGCTTTGAGCGGCATCGGAGTGGGCGGCGTGGTGGGTGGGTTGACCGGAGCGCTGGTCGGTCTGGGATCTCCGGAATATGAGGCCAAACGCTATGAAGGGCGCATCCGGCATGGCGGCATTCTGTTATCGGTCCACTGCGACGATTCCGATTGGGTCAAAACCGCGCGCATGATTCTGCAGCAGACCGGCGCGGAAGATGTCTCGTCCACCAGCGAGGCTAAGGCCGATTTTGCCGCCAGTGACCGCCCGCGCGCGCGGGCCGTCGAGAAGCATGTTTAGGGTGGACAAGCACGTCTAAGACTTCAGATACAGGGCCGCGCTCCGCCCAGCGGCCAAGGCGCTCCGCTGCGAGAGCAATTCTGGCGGTGTGCCCGCGCAGGCCGCGAGCTGCCAGCGTGCGGCATCTTCCAGCGGGAATTCCGCGGAGCTTCCGGAAAAATTGCAAACCAGCAGGGCTTTCGAGCCAGAGGGATCGCTCCGCTCCATCCGGAGCAGCCGGGCGTCCTCGTCGGCAATCACGCGCGTCAGGTCTTTGCGGCAGTTCGCCAGGCACGCCGTGCGCTTTCGCAGCGCAATGAGATCCCGATAGAACCGCAGAACCTTGCCGTGGCGCGCACGCTGCGGCAATGTCCACGTAATGCGCGATTTTTCGAAGGTCTCGACAGCCTGCGGGTCGGCGAACTCGCCGGCGCCGGCGAAGTCCGCGAATTCTTTCCGGCGTCCTTCGCTGACTGCTCTCGCTAGCGCGCGATCGCCATGGCTGGTGAAATAGAGAAACGGCGCGGCCTCGGCGAACTCCTCTCCCATGAACAGCAGCGGCAAGAAGGGCGAGCAAAGCAGCAACATCGCCGCCAGCTTGCATTGTTCCAGAGAGACCAGCTCGGAAAGGCGGAAGCCCTGGGCGGTATTGGCGACCTGGTCGTGATTTTGAATGAAGGTGACGAAGCGCTGGCCCGGTTCGTCCTGGGAGGAGCTTCCGAAACGCCGCTGCCGGTAGGGCGAATAAATTCCGTCGTAAACGAAGCCTTCAGTGATGGCTTTCTGGATGTGCTCCAGCCGGCCAAAGCCCGCCAGGTATCCGCGGTTCGCGCCAGTGAGCACCGAGATGACCGAGTGATGGAACTCGTCATGCCACTGGGCGTCCAGCGCATGGCCGCCGCTGGGGCGCGGTTGAATCACGCGAACATCGTTGAGATCGCTCTCGGCGATCAGAAAAGCCTGACGGCCTAAGCGCTGAGCTTCCTCGTGAAAGCGATCGCGCAGCTCGGCTAGAATGTGATATGCGCTGAAATCGAAGATGCCGTGAATGGCATCCAGCCGCAGCGCATCGATGTGGTATTCGGTCAGCCAATAAAGCGCATTCTCGATGAAGAAGCGCCGCACGCCGTCGCTCCCGGGCCCGTCATAATTGATCGCGCAGCCCCACGGCGTCTGGTAGCGGTCCGTAAAAAAGGGGCCGAACTCGGCCAGGTAGTTACCTTCGGGCCCCAGGTGGTTGTACACGACGTCCAGAACCACCGCTAGCCCGATCTCATGAGCTGCATTCACCAGCATCTTCAGGCCGTCCGCGCCGCCGTAGGCCGAATGCGGTGCGTAAAGATCCACGCCGTCGTAACCCCAGTTGCGATTTCCCGAAAACTGGACGACCGGCATCAGCTCGATCGCCGTGACACCGAGGTCTCGTAGGTACTCGAGCTTCGAACGCACACCATCGAACGTTCCTTGTGGAGTGAAAGTTCCCACGTGCAGTTCATAAAAGATGTAGTCGTTGAGCGCGATGCCCTTCCAGTTTGCGTCCGACCACGCAAACGAACCAGGCTCGACGATCTCGGACGGTCCGTGCACTCCTTCGGGCTGCGATCGGGAGCAGGGATCGGGGCGCTCTTTGGAATCGTCTAGCACCAGAAAATAGCGATCGCCTGGCCGGGCATCCGCGATGGTTGCCTCGAAGTCCTCGCCGCTGTGAGTCATCGCTCGGGGCTCGTTCCCGGCCATCCGCACCGCCATCTTCGAGACACCTGGCGCCCAAACCCGGAATTGAACGCCTCGGCCGGCCAGTGGAGTAGCGCCGTACGTCAAGCGCCGCCCTCGCTCGAAAGCAGAGCTGCCGGGCAGTGGGCGAAGATTTTTCCCAGCGGCAAGATGTAATGTTCGCCCTGCTGCTCGGCGTCAATGGTCCGGCCGGTAAGAACATCTCGAAAGCCGCGGGCTGCGATTTTTCTGGGTAAGACCAGCGACGTGTTGGCCCACACGTCTCCCCACGGTACGTTGTGAGAATTGCAGAGCCGAAGAAAAAAACGGCCGGCCACCGCCAGAACAGTTTGTCCGTGAAACGTTCGCGCCAGCGCGACTACGTGGTTGGCGCGGCTTCCCTGTGAGGCCAGCGGGACGTAATTGCCTTCGGCGAAAAGCTCGGGGTTGTCTCTACGAAAGCGCAGCGCGCGGCTGGTGATATACAGCTTGATCCCTCCGTCGCAAGCGTTGTTCGCTAGCCGGCACATGAGCGCCGCCGGATCGGCATCCGGCTCGCGGCGCAAGCTTGCCGCGATCTCTTTTCTCAACTCGAAATCCACAGGCTGCCGATTGTCGGGATCCACTAGATTAAAGCTCCAAATCTCAGAACCTTGGTAAAAATCCGGAACGCCGGGCGAAGCGATCTTCAAAACCAGTTGCGAAATCGAGTTCCACATTCCGGCTCTGGCGATGGGGCCTTGAAACTGTCGAAAATCCTCCAGGAACAGATTTTCGCGAGACCTCTTTAGAGTGTTGCTTACAAAGTCCTCGAGCGCTTGGTCGTATTCCGCGTTGGGGCTGATCCAGCTGGAATGAGCCTTGGCTTCATGCAGCGCCTTTTGCATGTAAGCCTGAATTCTCCCCACATAGGCGGCGTGCTCCTCGGCGGTCATCTCCGTGAGCGGCCAGGTCCCCACCAAAGTCTGGTACAGGAGATATTCTTCGTTGTTGTCGGGAGCGTTGCGGCCTTCAATTTGGGCCTTCCACTGGCGGTTCATGTGGTTCCATCTGCGGATGGCCAGATACCAATCGCGTGGAATTTCAGAGAGTACATTGATCCGGGCGCGCACGTCTTCACTCCGTTTCGTGTCGTGCGTCGAAGTGGCATTCATCGTATGCGGCCACAACTGTTCACGGATCGCGTTGCGGCGATGGAAGGACGAAACTGAGACTCCAAACCGGTCCGGGCTCCCACCGACTTCGTTTAACGAAGCCAGGGGGTAATAGCGATAAAATGCGGTGTCTTCCAGCCCCTTACCCATCACGGGGGCGGCCAGTTGCTGGAAGCGCATGACGAAGGTCTGCCGCTCGGCGCGCTGCTGGCTATCCACGCCGTCGGGATGTTCCAACAACAGCACACTTTTGATGAAGTCGAACACGGACTCGCTGATGGCGGGGTTGCGCCGCTTGGCTGCGCGAATCGCATTCAGCACCTGGCGCCGGTCCTCCGGATCCATTTCCTGGTCGTCGCCGCGGGCGTAGGTTCGATAAACCGGAAACGTCGCCAACACTTCCCGCAAGGCATCCCGCAGGCTCTCGAGCGTGAAATCGCGCGACCAGCGGTGTTGTTCGGAGATGCGATCCAATTTTCTCGCGAGCACGTTCAGTTCGCTCGACATCGCTACCTGCAGGATCAGGCGCTTGGAATCCGCGACGAGATCCGGGAACTCTTGCGGCCAGCCCGTGAAGCGGCGATACAGCAATTGAAAAGCCTTCTCCTTTCGGCGATCGACGAACAGCCCGTTCAGCACGTTCAGGAAATCGTACCCGGTGGTGCCTTCAATGGCCCAGGTGGTTCGTAAAGCTTCCTTCCTCATCAGTATTTTTTCCGCTACCACGTAAAAGCTCCGCTCGCCCTGATTCAGGCCGCTGCTGCCATTGACGCGCGCCTGCATCGTTTGCGCCTTGCAGCCGTCTTGCAGGAAGCGGAAGTATTTCTCGGGCTCGAAGAGCCCATCCGGATGGTCCACGCGCAGCCCCGACACATGACCGCGCTTCACCAGGTCGAAGATGAGCGCATGCACGGCGGAGAACACTTCCGGATCTTCCGGACGAATGGCGGCCAGATCGTTGATATCGAAAAACCGCCTGTAGTTGATCTCGTCCATGGCGACCCGCCAGTAGCTCAACCGGTAGGCTTGACTGTCCAGCAATCGCTCCAACCGGTCGAAACTATGAGGGTCGCCGCGTTGTCCATTGATCTCGGTGAGGGCTGCCTGAACGGCTTCCAGGGCCTCGGGGCTCGCCTCGACTAGTTCTGAAAGGCGCCGCTTGACGATCTCTTTTTCCCGCTGCCGCTCCCGGATTTTCGCTTCGTCGGTTTCGGTGTGGCCGGGAAGATGATTCAGCGCGGTGACGACGCTTTCCAGCTCAGCCAAATGCGTGTTCGAAGGCTCCAGCTTGTCACGCATCTTGGCGGCCGCCGGCTCCAAGATCATGCTCCAGGTCCGGGGCGCCAAAGGCAGCAGCGTGTCATAGACCGATATGTGGAATTGGCCTTCCTTGTAGACGGCTTGAACCTCGCGATTCTCCAAGACCCGGCCGTATTGATCGCCTAAGATCGGCAGCAGAACTCGATTCGTCAGTTCTTGCTTGGGCGGCTGCCAGTCGATGTCGAAATAGCGCGCGAACGGGCTGCTCGGACCATTCTCGAGCACATCCCACCACCACGCATTCGAGGGATGAGAAATGCACATATGGTTAGGGACCACGTCCACCACCAGTCCCATCCCGTGCCGCTGGAGCTCCGACGAGAGGCGAACGAAGGCCTCCTCATCTCCGATTTCAGGGTTCAGCCGGGAGTGATCCGTCACATCGTATCCGTGCAGACTGCCCGGGCGAGCCATAAGGAAGGGCGAGGCATAGACATCGCTAATACCCAGCTCGTCCAGATACGCCACCACGTCCTTGGCTTGGTCGAACGTGAATAAGCGATTGAGTTGAAGACGATAAGTAGCCGACGGAATGCGAACGGGTCTGGTTTTTTTGCGCTGCATGGCGCTGCTCGTCCTTGGACTCTGACGGTGGATAAAGATTTCAGTGGTTAGGTAGCCGGGAGGTTACGCTGAGGTTACTTCCCGGGCTCTATCTTCGGGCGATTCCGTCTTGCAGGACCACGTCCTCAACCGCATCCAGGACCGCATCCTTCACGGCCTCCTTCACGGCATCCTTTACGCTGTCCTCGACCTGCTCAGTATCGAAGTCGACATCAGCTCTCGGTCCCACGATTTCTTTGACAACGACCTCCAGCATTGGCGCTATGGGTGGCAAATCCTTAGTGATGGCCTTGGCGAACTTCTTGGCGACCTTACCCGCCGGAGTCGTATCCTGACCACCTGCTTGTTCCACCGCGCGCTGCGCCGCGCTCCAGTCGTCATGAAAAGTCTTCACCAGCCGCGCGATGATCTTAGCGTCTCGAAATATAACACCCACCTCGCGCCGCGATCCCAGTTCCACCTCCCGCAGGCTCTGGCTCCCGATGAACACCTGACGCCCGTCCCGAATGATGCAGCGTGCGTGCAGACGGATCTTGGACAGCTTGTGCTGTTCGATCTTCGGAGTCTTCCGAGTTACCCGGCCGATGACACGGATGGCTACTCCCGCGCTGGCGCGTTGCTCCAAAAGACGAATCATTGACGGGTCGCTGACCTCCGGATCATAAATGAGCAGCTCTTTCTTAGCGGCCTTGATCAAAGCAGAAAGCTGCTTGCGGGCATTTACGGGGCTAATCACGAGGGCCGCCAAAGCAGCCGCATAGGCTTGCCGCGTCGCGTCCGCTTCAAACAACCGCACCGCCTCTTGCACTAACTTGCCATGGCGCGTGATCACTCCAAAGCTGCGGCTGTGATCGATGTCCAAATGAGTGAAGTTGAACGCCAGGATATGCAACTCGCGACGGTCGACGATCATGAACTTGCCGTGGTAGCGGGCTAAGTCGTCGGATGTGCGCGCCACGGTGACGCCGGCGGCCAGCAGGCGCATTTCTAATTTTCTCAGTTCCTTCTCGCCACCCCGGTTGGTGTAGGCGATGAGCGCGTGCACGAAAACGCCGCGGCTGACCGCGCTCGCCAGCGCCTTCTCTATTTCCGAACGGTCAAATCGGAAGATGACGATCTCCACGCGGTCCTTGGCTCTGTTGATTGCCTCGACCAGAGGAAGAACGCCATCGTCAGGTTGTATTAATAGTTTCAAATCGGCTCCTCAATAATTTCGACGTGCATTGTTCCTCGGATCGATGCTCGTTTAATGTGGCACGCCTTTTGCTCTTCAGGTCTGTCGCCACCCGGAAGGAGGCCGTGTATGCGCGTGCCAGTAAAGATGCTTACCGGTTTTGTTATGGTCCTTAGTTGCACCGCAGGTCCGGTTGGGGCCGTGAAGAAAAAGGATAAGTCTGCAAAGTCAGGAGAAGAAATTACACGCAACGTTCTCACGGTGTTGTGGCAGGAGCCTGACGATATTGCCGCCAGGAATTTGTACTTCGGCCCGGGAGGGGAACAGCGCCAGCCACGGCGCCCATTTACTTTTGTCAAAGAAGACCTGGAAGGTAGCAATCCGAAATTCACTGTGCGAGACAAGGATGGCGTCAAGTGGAAGGTAAAACTCGGCGCGGAGGCGCGGCCGGAGACTGCGGCCACGCGGCTGGTCTGGGCCGCCGGCTATTTCGCCAACGATGACTACTTTCTGCCGAGTCTTCGCGTGGACGACATGCCGCGCCATTTACAGCGCAAGCACGCCGAAAAGTTTATCCAGCCGGACGGCTCCATGCTTAATGTCAGACTCAAACGAGAGCCGGATGACGAGAAGAAAGTGGCCACCTGGCGCTGGGGGAACGATCCATTTTCAGGCACGCGCGAGCTGAATGGGCTGAAGGTCATGATGGCGCTGATTAACAATTGGGACCTCAAGGATGAGAACAACGGCGTCTATGACGAGAAACGGCCTGGACGTCCGGATGAGCGCATTTACATGGTGAGCGACCTGGGAGCGAGCTTCGGAACGGCGTGGCTTGACCGGACTCATGAAAAATCCAAGGGCAATCTTGATTGGTACTCGCGGACCAGGTTCATAAGAAAGACCCACGATGGATTGGTGGACTTTGAAGATCCGCGGCGTCCTGCCCTGGTCGTGCTGGTGAATCCGCATGAGTTTTTCAGCCGGCTCGGCCTGCGCTGGATCGGTCGGGATATACCGCGTGCGGATGCCAGATGGATGGGCGGCCTGCTGGCAAAGCTCTCCGATCAGCAGATTCGCGACGCGTTTCGGGCTGCGGGATATTCGCCCCAGCAAGTGGACGGCTTTGCCTCGGTCGTGAAAGCGCGGATCGCCGAGCTAAACCGGCTCTGAAGCGCTTGCGAGAGTGACGGCGCGCTGGTCGGGCCGCGGCCTTTCGGTATCTTCGCCGCCCCGAAACTGGATGTGATACAGCTCCGAATAGAGCCCCCCCTGTTCCAACAGCTCCGTATGCGAGCCGGTCTCTACAATTGAGCCCTGCTTGACCACGAAGATCACGCCGGCGTTGCGCACCGTGGAGAGCCGATGCGCGATCACGATGGAAGTTTTGCCCTGCATCAAGCGATCCAGCGCCTCGAAGACCAGTTTCTCGGAAGCCGCATCCAGCCCCGAGCTTGGCTCGTCCATGATTAGAATCGGCGTATTACGAATGACGGCGCGCGCGATCGCGATGCGCTGGCGCTGCCCGCCGGATAACGTAACGCCCCGCTCGCCCACTAGAGTGTTGTAGCCGTTCGGCATGGCCTCAATAAATTCGCGGGCGTTGGCAAGCTCGGCCGCGTGAAGAATCTCAGCACGGCTGGCGTCCGGTTTGCCGTAGGCGATGTTGTACCAAATCGGGCCGTGGAAGAGCACCGTTTCCTGCAACACGAAGCTGATCTGCCGCCGCAATGACTTCTGAGTGAACCGCCGCACGTCGTAGCCGTCAATCTTCACCACGCCGGAGCTGGGATCGTAGAAGCGCGGGATCAGGCTGATGACGGTCGTTTTGCCCGCGCCGGTGGGCCCCACTAGGGCAGCCACCTGGCCAGGTTCGATCCGGAAGCTTACATTCCTGAGCACTGGCGTGCCCGGTTCGTAGTTGAATGACACGTTCTCAAACTGGATGCGGCCGCGAAAAACAGGCGCGCGCCGGGCGCCTGGAACATCCTTGACCTCGCCATCGATATCCAGAACTTCTCGGATGCGCTCGTAGCCGACGGCTGCTTTCGAGTAGGCGTCGGTCATCTTGGACAACTCCTGCATGGGCTTGTACATCTTTCCGAGGTAGTAGATGAACAACACCAGGGAGCCCGCCGAGAGGGCGCCGGTCAACGCCATGCGTCCTCCGAACCACAGCACCAGGCCGGTGCCGATCGCCACCATAATCTCCACCAGCGGAGAGAGCTTGGCCTTGAGGCTGCGGGCGCGGAGCGAGATTTCGATGCTTTCCAGGCTCTCTTCCTCCAGCCGTTGCTCTTCGTAATCCTCGCGCGCGAAGGCCTTCACGACGCGAATGGACGAGAGCACCTCCTGGATGACTGAAACGATCTCGCCTTCTTTTTTCCGCACTTCGCGCGAAGCTTTCTTGATGCGCCGCGTGTAGCTGAAGACCACGATGAAAAGCACGGGAGCGATGGATAAAGCCACCAGCGTGAACCGCCAATTGAGATACAGCATCACGCCCAACATCCCGACCAGCGTCAAGCTGTTAACCAAGGCGCCTAACAGGCCGGAGTTGATGAAGCTCTGGATCGCGTCGATGTCGCTGGTCACGCGGCTGATGAGATCGCCGGTTTGCTTGTGATCATGGTAGGCCAGAGAAAGGCGCTGCATGTGGGAATACAGAGCGCGGCGCAAGTCGTGCGTGACCCACTGGCCGACCGTTGTGGTGACGAACTTCTCAACGTAGGAACAAAGCCCTCCAATCACTGCGATGACGAGCACCGCCAGGGCTGCATATTCCAGAATTTCCAATTTGTTGTCGTCGAACCGCGACAGGATGAAATGATTCAGCCAACCGTTCCCCGCTCGTGATTTTAGGACATTGTCGAGGACAATTTTGAGCGGCCATGGCGCCAGCAGATTCGCCACTCCTTCTCCAAGCACCGCGGCGAATCCCAGCAGGAGAATGCGGGCCCGAGGCCGTAATAGATCTTTAATAGTGAGCGAGTGCGGCCCAGTGGCCGGCTTTTGCATTTTTTCTGCCTCATACGGTTGGATGCACGCCACGCGCCATCTCTCGCGGAGTTAGAGATGCATGTAACGGTTAGGAGCGGCCGGCGCGAAGCCGTCCCAGCCCGGTTCGTGTTACCTGCAAGGCCATGCCGCACGGGCTTGTTGCAGGAGCGCCTGCTGCTTCATCGTCCGAAATTGATAACTCCGAACTTGTACCGCGAAATTCGATGCACTGGAACGCGCTACGACACCCGACGCGACTAACTGCAAAGGCACCCGGCCATCCAGCGCAAACGGCCACTGGATCATGACATGAAGATCGGTCCCCGCGTTAACGAGGCCGGCGGAAGCCACCAGGAGGCCGCTGCTGCTGATGTTGAGTGTCCAGCCGAGGCTATAGGTCCGGGAGTTTCCCCTCGAAGCGCGGAAACGAACCTCGAGTTCAATTGGGTAGCGGACCTTGGCACGGCGCTCAATCCTTTTCGCCACCAGCGTGCATGGCGGTTCAAACCGCCGGTCAGGCGCGCTCTTGAACATGGCTTCCGGCAACGCCGGCTTAGCTGCAGGCGCTGCATTGGCGAGCGCCGACACTTTTACTACATTCAAGACATCAAGCATTGCACCTGTTAGATTCGCTTGATTGAGTTCCGTTTCCGCTGAACAATTCCTGCCGGATTTGTGCGAACTCAGGATCGTCTGAGGTCATGGTGCTGAAGCAGCAAGCCCGCACGCGTGCTGAAGTAACTCACCGTGAGGTGAAAGTTACTTACGCTGGCTTTGTAATCGGCCGCAAGATTTTCTCTTCTGCTCAGCGGGATAACAAGTAAGAAATACGTTTTCAATGTTTAGGCCGGCCTCCGCCATCTGATTCCAAAAAGCTTGCGCAGGCTGGCAAGCCAGATGCCTGTATCTCCATGTGTCACTCGCGTTAGCGGTACGTTATTCCCAGGAGGTAAGGCATGCACCGTCTTCGTAGTGCGGTAATCGGAATTTCGATCTTCGCAGTATCCATTTCTTTGGCATATGGCCAATTTGAGAAGCCTCGGTACGATCCTGCGTCCGTTTCTGGTTTGGTTGATCAAGTCCATACGGATCTCAACCGCGCCTACAGCAGTTGGCACCTTTCTGGCTCCGATCGTGACCGGTTGAATCACGCTGAAAAGGAATTGCGAGAGTTCGCGCAGAAATGGTCCAACCACAATTTCGATAAGGGCCAGTTAGACGATGCGATCAGCAGCATCCAGCACGTTCTGGACAACAACAAGCTGCCAGGGCGCGAGCGCGATGCAATTTCCGATGACGTCTCCCAACTTCGTAATATGAGGGAGGCTTATGATCGCCACGAAATAGGCTAGCCGCAGGCCACTTCCACGCAGCCGTCACATGTTCTGAAGCGCCCAACCAAAGTGAGCCTTGCACCGGTGAGAACTCGCGGTGGCAGCGCCAGAGTCATACTCTGGGCCGGGCTGCTGGTGTTTGGGCTGGGCGGCCAGCCGCTGGCGGAGACAATGCAAGAGATCATTTTGGACGCGAGCGCTCCGTCACGCCCCTTCCCACATTACTGGGAACAGGTTTTTGGCTCGGGACGAGCGACCCTGTCGTTGCGCGAGAGCTACCGCCGCGACCTGCGCGCAATGCGCACGGCTACAGACATACACTACGTTCGATTTCACGCCATTTTCGATGACGACGTCGGAGTCTATACCGAGGACGCGCATGGCCAGCCGGTCTACAACTGGTCGTATGTAGACCAGATCTACGACGGTCTGCTCGAGGGCGGCGTCCGTCCTTTTGTTGAGCTGAGCTTCATGCCGCGCGCGCTGGCCGCATCGCTTCAGCCCCACGCTTTCTGGTACAAACCGTTTCCTTCTCCGCCCAAGAGTTATGCACAGTGGGAGGAGCTCGTGTACCGGTTCGCTGCGCATTTGCTGGAGCGCTACGGCGCGCCCGAAGTGGAACAGTGGTACTTCGAAGTCTGGAACGAGCCGAATATCGACTTTTGGACCGGCCAGCCCAAGCAGGCGACCTACTTTGAGTTGTACGATCACGCGGCGCGCGCCATCAAACGGGCCGATCCCCGATTGCGCGTGGGAGGGCCCGCTACGGCGCAAGCCGCATGGGTCGATGCCATGATCGCACACTCAGTGGAAAACAACGTTCCGCTCGATTTTGTTTCCACGCACGTCTATGCCAACGACCGCGCCGAGGACGTCTTCGGAACTGACCAGCCGATCTCGAGGCGCGACATGGTCGGCCGCGCGGTACGCAAGGTCTACGATCAGGTGAAGGCTTCCCGGCGGCCTCAGCTCCCCATTCATTGGACCGAGTACAACGCCAGCTATAAGAATGAAATCGATGTTACCGACGCAGCCTTCATGGGGCCGTGGCTAGCGAACAACATCAGCGTTTGCGACGGCCTGGCCACCACCATGTCCTACTGGGCCTTCTCCGATGTCTTTGAGGAGCAAGGGGTAGTGAAAACCCCGTTTTATGGCGGTTACGGCCTCGTCGCCGAAGGTGGGATCCCCAAGCCAGCCTTCAACGCGTTCGCCATGCTGCACCGGCTGGGCGACCGGCGCATCCAGCCTGACCTTCAGGACGCTTTAGCGACGAAGCGCGCCGACGGCACCCTGGTGGTGGCCGTATGGAACTATGCCCCGCCAGCCGAGAACGGCACGCCTCGGGATGTTCGAATTCGTGTAAACGGCTGGAGTGGTTCGCCCAGGTTTCATGTAGAAATCGTGGACCCCGAGCACGGCTCGGCGCTTCCGGCCTGGCGTGCCATGGGAAGCCCGAAATTTCCGACGCGAGAGCAGTATGAACGCCTAAGGCAAACTGCGAGAGTAACCCAAAAGCTGGAAGGGCCGTCTTTTATACTTCCTGCCCACGGTCTTGCGCTGGTAGAGATTCAGCCTGAATGAGAGGCCCAGTGAAGCACCTTGTTTTCGTGCCGGCCGTCGCTGCTTTATTGGTAGCCACAATAGAGCTGCGGGCCGACGACACGATTCCGCCAGCCCAGATCTCAGCCTCGGACCGCGCCTTTCTGGAAGACCTGGAGCGCCGCAGCGTCCTGTATTTCTGGGAGCAAGCCGACCACAGCACGGGCCTGGTGCTGGATCGAGCGAACGCCGACGGAGGCCGCGCCAAGGGTCCGAGCCGCGACATTTCCAGCATTGCCGCCACTGGGTTTGGGCTCACGGCGATATGTATTGGCGCCGAACATGGCTGGATCCCTCGCCCAGACGCCATCGCGCGAGTTCGAACCACGTTGGACTTCCTGGCAAACCGGGCCGAGGCCGAGCACGGCTGGTTTTACCACTGGATGAACGCCGCCAACGGAGAGCGCCGCTGGGACAGCGAGACCTCCTCCGTAGACACTTCATTTCTTCTGGCGGGAGTGCTCAGCTGCAGCTCCTATTTTTCACAAGATTCTGAAATTTCCAGACTCGCCAAGGAAATTTTTGAACGCGTCGATTTCCAGTGGATGCTGGATGGCGACCCGCTTCTGCTTTCTCACGGGTGGAAGCGCGGCAAGGGCTTCTTGAAATACAAGTGGGATTTTTACAGCGAGGCCTCGCTGTTGTACCTGCTGGCGATCGGTTCTCCTACTCATCCCATCAGTTGGGAATCTTGGTATGGATGGCAGCGGCCGTATTACTCCTATGACTCGTTTGACTTCATCAGCGGCGGCCCGCTGTACACGCATCAGTATTCCCATGCCTGGATCGACTTCCGAAACCGCCGTGACCGGGGCTTCATTGATTTCTATCGGAATTCCGTCAATGCCACGCGCGCGAACCGCGCCTACTGCGCGAACTTGAACGACAAGGCTAATACGTTTGGCCCCCCGATCTGGGGAATCACCGCTTCAGACGGCCCCAAAGGGTATCGAATTTACGGCGAAATTAAGGCTTTCGAGCCCGTGGACGGCACCGTTGCTCCCAGCGCCGCGGGAGGATCGCTCATGTTCACGCCCGACATTTCGATTCCTGCTCTGCGAGACATTCGCGAGCGATACGGCGACCAGGTCTATCGGCGCTACGGGTTTGTGGACGGCTACAATCCATCCGCGAAATGGTTCGACACCGATGTGGTCGGCATCGACGTGGGCGTGACGCTGCTGAGCGCGGAAAATTTACTGACAGGCAACGTGTGGCGTTGGTTTATGCGCAATGACGCAATTTCGCATGGGATGGATCTGGCGGGCTTTAGCGCGCCTCCCCAACCCGAGCAGCCCGCTCCAAAGAAAACGACGGCCACTCGAAAGCGCGCCCGCAAACGGACCGCTCCACATAGTTGATCGGCGTGCTCGGATTCCACCAGACCTAGGCCGCCGCCTGCACGGTGTTGACGAGCTCCACCAAGGCGGACATACGCTCCTCCAGAAGGAATTCAGTAGCCTGAACGCACGGATCCCGATGAAAGCGCTCCTGCATTCGGCCACCTAGCAGCGCGTTGTCGATCGCGGCCAGCCCCATGCCTTGGTGATGAGCCATGTGAGAGCAGACCAGCTCCGCGGGCCCATGCCCAGCGGCCGCGTGTCCTGCCGCCGAATAGTCCAGCGACTCAAAGAACCCGTGCCGGTCCAAACAACCTAATGCGGCGAGCCAACGCAGATTGGCGGTTGCCTGTACCGCATCCAGGCTAAGCGCCAGCATGCTGGCATACGGCGCCACCACCAAGCTGTGCGAACCCTCCGGCTGCATCGAGAGCGCCGGGACTCCGAAGGCCCGATATTGGTATTGTGACAAGCTGTCCCGCGCCGAGTAGCCCGCTTCGGAAATGCCCCACGGAATATGGCGCTCACGCGCATAGGCCTGCTGAGCCCGCACCGCACCGCGCAACGCGCGCCCTAAAAGCGTATTCTCATGCATGCGAAAATGCAAAAGCGGCATCAAATATTCAAACATCGTGCCGCTCCAGGAGACCAGCGTTCGATGGTTCCGGTACACAGTGAGGCCGCGTCCCAGTTTGAACCAAGCCTCGCGCGGGAGCTGGCCTGTGGCGATCGCCAGGAAAACGGCGGTGCGCGCTTCGGAAGCCAGTAGATCGTAGCAGGCTTCGTCGGCCCGGTCCGCGGATACGTTATACCCGATGCGCAGCTGGTTACGGCCCGGATGATAAAGGAAAGTGAAATCCATTTCGTCGAAATATTGAAACGCTTCCGATGAAATGCGGTCCAGCTCCTGGATCAGTTCCAGCACGGCGTTGGGTTCCGCAAGACGTTGCAGCAGGCGCCTGAAAGTCTCACGCAACGCGGGATAGAGCGGCGCGGGATCCGCCAGCCGCTCTATCAACCGCTCGCGGATGCGCTCGTATTGCCGCGGAAGCTCGGCGAGGACTGGTACCGAGCTCAATTCCGCAATGAGCGCAGCCAAACTGGCATCGCGAACGTTTAAACGCAGTTCAGATTCAAACTCGGGAGCGAGCCAGGGAACCAAAGCGTACAGCTCCGTTAAGACCGCGCCGGTTCGCTCGGCGAGCTGATGATTCCAATACTTGAGTTCCTCCCAGTGTGGATCGCTGCGCCCGCCCGCGTGCCGGGCGTAAGCATGGTTCAGGCCTTCTTGAATGCGCGCTACCAAGCCGCTGGTTTCGTCCAGCACGCCTTCCCAGAAGAACAAGTCTGTCGGTTCGCACTCCAACTGCCGCAGCAAGCCGGCCATGAGTCGCATGAGCGACAAGCTCTTGAGAGAGGACGGAAGTTCTTCCCTTAGCCGCAGCACGAGATCGCGCAGGCCCGCCAGCGTGTGCGAGCCCAGTAAGGGCTGCTTCTGCAATCCAAGCAGGCCCTGCCGCAGCGTGCACAGCGAGGCCGCCAGGTTACCGCTGTCGACGCTGGATACGTAGCGCGGAACTAGTGGGCGAAGGCTCGTGGTGTCGTACCAGTTGTAGAAGTGGCCGCGATAACGCGGCATCTCCGCCATGGAGTCAAAGATCCTCCGCAGCGAACGGGAAAGCTCGCCGGAGGTAACGTAACCGAAGTCGTGCGCGGCTAAGTGCGCGGTGAGCTGCAAGCCCAGGTTGGTGGGCGAGATGCGATGCGCGGACAGCGGCGGATCCGATTGCACGTTGTCCGGAATCAGCCAATGTTGCGCGCCATCGCTGTGATCGGCAAAAAAACGCCACGTTCGCAGAGCAGTCTGGCGCAAGAACGTCCGATCGGCGTCCGTTAGAGCCCTCGAGCGCGGAGGCGGCTGGTTGAGCCACCAGGTCACCAGTGGCCCGAGAATCCACAGCTCCAGGATTAGACACACGGCAACGTTGATGGATAGCGCGCCGAACAAGAACAGCAGTGCGCCGGCGCTGGAAAGATACAGATAAATTTCCACTATTCCGATGTTTGTTCTGGCGGACTCGGACTGCGCCATGGTTTCCCATTCGAGCAGCTTGCGGCGTGTAACGAACCGGCGATACAGCGTTCGTGCGATCGCGTCGGCCATCAGGCAGGCTTGGTGCGGCAGAAAGACCAGGCTCAACAGCGTGTCGCGATGCCCGCGCACCAGCCGCAGCGCGAGATCCTGCGCGAAGGGCGACAAATGCTCGCCTGTCGTCTTCAGCACGCTGAGCAGAATGTCGACGTAGGACGGTAGCTGCAACAGCGCCAGCACCATCAAAGTCCACCGCACGGAGTGGTTGGAGGAAATCCAGCCTGCCACCAAAAGCGCCAGCAGCGTTATTTCGGCGAGACTCCTGCGGAGGTTATCGAATAACTTCCAGCGGGCCAGCAAACCCAGCGGCGGCGAGACCAACCAAGGCAAGAGCTGCCAATCCCCTCGAGCCCAGCGATGTTTTCGCTTGCAGAACGCCTGATAGCTTGCCGGATAATCTTCCACCAGCTCCACGCTTGGCAGGAAACCCGTGCGGACGTGCTCGCCCTCAATCAGATCGTGGCTCAGAATCGCGTTGTCGGGAAACCGGTCCCCCACGGCTGTATCGAAGGCGCGTAAGTCGTAGATGCCTTTTCCGGTGAAGCTGGTGAGTCCGAAAAAGTCTTGATAGACGTCGGAAACAGCCGTCGCATACGGATCGAATCCGGCCATCCCGCTGAAGATTTGCGAAAACAACGAGCGTCCGGCGGATTCCATGCTCACCGACACGCGCGGGCGGATCAATCCATACCCTTCAATCACCGTCTTGTTTGCAGCGTCCAGCACGGGCCGGTTGAGCGGATGGGCCATGGCTGCGATAAGCTTCGCCGCCGTATCGCGCGGCAATTGCGTGTCGGCATCGAGCGTGATGACATAGCGGATTTCTGGAAACCGCGCTGGGTCGCCGATCACCACGTCAAACGAGTTTTCGCCGCTCAGCAGAAGCTGGTTCAGGTTGTTCAGCTTGCCGCGCTTGCGCTCGTGTCCCATCCACTTGGATTCCTTTGGATTCCATTGGCGCGGACGGTGGAACAGATGAAACGGTCCTGGCCTGCCTGCCCCGTAACGAGCATTGAGCCGGTCAATTCCTGCTACGCAGATGTCCAGCACCGAATCGGCAGCGACCTCGCGCTGGTTCGCATCCGGGAAATCCGTAAGCAACGCGAACAACAGGTTTGGATCGCGATTCGCGAGGTAGCGGATCTCGAGATTCTCCACCAGTCTCGCGGCCACCTCTGGTGACAGCAGCAAGGCGGGAACCACTACCATGGTTTGGCACGCATCCGGAATTCCGGCGGTGAAGCACATGCTGGGCAGCGGTTGTGGCTCTAGACAGTGACAAACCACCGAGTTCACCACCTCCAGCGCGACCTGGCTGGCGGGAACCAGGAGCAGCCCGATCATCCACCAGGGCAGCGGCCCGGAGAAGCGATCGAACAGACTCACGATCAGCGCCGCCACGATCATGAAGCAGGACGCGTAGAGCAAGCCGGGCCAGTGTTCGATCAAGTGGCCGGCTACCGAACCGAGCGACGGTTTCGAGCCCAGGGATCGGGAGAAACTGGGCGCGCCAGCGCCGATTAGGTAATAGCCGACGTGGGCCTCGATATCGCGAACGCCGCCGCGCGGCTG
Organism: Terriglobia bacterium; assembly: GCA_963768095.1. Classification (GTDB taxonomy): domain Bacteria; phylum Acidobacteriota; class Terriglobia; order Bryobacterales; family Bryobacteraceae; genus Palsa-89. Next base: position 489,059 of record CAVYGT010000007.1, read on the forward strand.
CACGCTCGCCGAGCGCTCGACGACGGCTTCGGCTACCGCCAGTTCGGACCGCCGCGATCGCCGCGCCAGTTTCTCTATCTCGTGGCGATAGCGGTCCCGTGTTTCAAAGTCCATGCGCGGGTAGATTCCCGCGGGGTCGCGCCGCAACGCTGCTTCCACCGGCGAAACCGACTCCACGAAGTCCCGCCAGGATAGATTTTCGAGTGAGCGCAGGCTCTGAATGCAGCACGAAACAACCGGCCCCGAATCTAAGTTCGCGCACAGTCTCTCCAATAGCGCGAACCGCAGCATGCTGGAGAAAGCCCACAGCTCGCACAGCTTGAGAGAGGGGTGCCGGCGCAGAGCCTCGGCCAAGTCCGCCATGTTCTCACTGGTGAACGCGCTCGCGGCCTGCGCCACCTCGGCCGCCGCAATGCGATAGATGCGGGGCTCGTTACCGGACGGGCTGCTCCCGGCGCGCAGCAGCTTCCGCAGGTAGTCTGGCCTCAGATTGCGCCTGGTCTCGCGAATCTGGAATTGCAGGAACGAGTAGTTTTCTTGCAGCCATCGATCCGCCGGCTGGCCAGGCTCTGAGCCCTTGCGCAAGGCGCGCATATGTTCTTGAAACGCGTCAGCGCAGAGTTGCAATCGTGTGGTGACTCCATGCGCTCCGGACAGCGGAGGGAATAGCCCATCCGGCGCAATTTGGACCGCGGTGGATGGTGCGCTCATTGGTAATTCGCTGCCTGCAGCTTGAAGAGCCGGGCGTATTGGCCGCCGGTTGTCACCAGATGATCGTGCGTACCCTGTTCACGAATCTTTCCGTCTTCCAGGACCACGATGCGATGCGAACGCCGGACGGTAGAGAAGCGGTGCGAGATCAGAATCGCCATCTTGCCTTCCGCCAAGTCTGCGAACCGGGAAAACACTTCGTACTCCGCCACCGCGTCCAGCGACGCCGTCGGTTCGTCGAGAATCAGAATCTGCGCATCCCGCAAGTAGGCGCGCGCCAACGCAAACTTCTGCCACTCGCCGCCGGACAAGTCCACGCCGCCCTCGAAGCGCCGGCCAAGCACTTGGTCCAGACCATCGGGAAAGCGGTCCAGCATCGCATCCGCGCGGCTCTTTTTGGCGGCTCTCCAGAGTGAGGCATCGGAGTCCAAATCCGCGATCCGCCCGACACCGATGTTCAACCGGGCGGCGAAATCGTAACGGACAAAATCCTGGAAAATGACTCCGATCTGGTGGTGCAGGTGCTCCATGCGGTAGTCGCGCAGATCGACACCGTCCAGCAAAATGGCGCCGGACGTCGGATCGTAAAGCCGAGCCATCAGCTTCACCAGCGTCGTTTTGCCCTGACCGTTCTCGCCTACCAAAGCGAGACGCTCCCCGGGCTCGATGCGCAGGTTGAGCGAGTTCAGCACCATCCGCGTCGACCCCGGATAGTGAAACGATACGTTGCGAAATTCGAACCCATCGCGGATGGTGCGGGGCGCGGGCAATGCGCCGGGCTTGGACTGGATGCTCGGCTGGACCGCCAGAAAATCCACCAGGTCGGTCAGGAAAAGTGACTGATCCGAAATATGCGAGAACAAAGAAAACACCGACTGCAATTGCGTGCTCGACCCGGCGATGGCGCCAGCGAGAGCCGTCAACGTACCGATGCTGATCTCGCCCAGGAATGTGCGCCAAACCAGATATCCGTAGGCGCCGTAGTAGCCCAGTGATCCCAAAGCCGCAAATGCGGAACCCCACCATAGCCGCTTGCGCGTTAAGCGGATGTTCCTCTGGATGATTCCGCCGGTAAGCTGCGCGTAGCGGTCGTGAAAATAACCGCCCAGGCAGAACATCTTGACCTCTTTGGCGCTCTCTTTGCTGGTCCCCAGGACGCGTAGGTAATCCAATTCCCGGCGGATCGGCGTCAGGCTGTGCGCCAGGGCGTAACCCAAGAACGCGAAGTGGCTTTCGCCCGCGAAAGCCGGAACCATGCACAGCACCAGCAGCAGGAACAGCCCCGGCGAATAGGCGATGACCCAAGCCGAAAGCGAGATCAAGGTGATGATCTCCAGCACCAACCGTCCCATGGAATTCAACATGCCGATCCGGTCGGTGGCTTGTTGGCGCGCGCGCTCCAGCTTGTCCTGGAAGGCCGGATCTTCGAGACGAGCCAGGTCCAGCCGTGCAGCGTGCCGCATCACGCGCAGGCTCACTTCGCGCGTAAACTCATCCGCCAGGCGGGCGTCGGTGTAGTCGATGGCGCGGCTCAGCAGGCTGTTCAGCGCGGCCAAAGCGAATATTGCGGTCAGGAGCCACCACAACGTCGCGGGAATCGGCCCCGGGTGTTTGACCGCGCCTTCGATCAGGTCCATGATCCACTTGGAGATGGCCAGAACGGTTATGGGAACCGACGCGCTGACCACACGCAGCGCCAACCCGCCGGCGACGACTGCCGGAGCAGCCTCCCAGATCAGATGCAAAACAGGCAGCAGATGTTTTAGCGCGGCGGCTCGTTGCCGCCACCTGGGTTGGTGAGAAGAATCGTGCAAAGGAACCTTCCACCGCTGCTGTAACCGTTAGCAGCGGGATCAAATCGTCGGTAACGACGGAGCAAGCGGAAGGCCCAAGCAACAGAGGTTGCAGGCAATTCTGAAACACGTTGGAACGGTAGCTTGTTAGCTAGGCTTCTGGAACGCGCGCCATGATTCGTGCATCAAAGCAAGATTGCAATTTCTCCCACGTGTGGGAACTTGCTTCCAGGCATTCAGCGCGTCGCCAGGAGATGGCGCTGGGCCTCAGGCGGCAACTCATCGAAGAGCGACGTGAAGACTGCATTGGTCCAGCCGAAGCCTGCCTCGTTGCTGCGGTATCCGTAACGCAAGCCGCCGACTGCGGCAGTTCCTTTGACCACGTCGTATTTTTCCTCTAGCGTTCCGTAGTTACCAAAATTTCGCAGCACCAGCGACAGAAATTTCTCCGCAATCCGGTCGGCTTCCCGCGAATAGCCGTAGCGGCGGAGTCCTTCAACCGCGATCCACTCCAACGGCGCCCACCCGAAGGGCGCGTCCCATTGGTCGCCGCTCCTGAATTGACTGGTCTCAAGGCCGCCCGGGCGCTCGAACCTCGCGAGGTTCGCCACCACCGACGCGGCTTGTTCCGAACTGGCGATTCCTGCCCACAGCGGATAGAACGTGGTGAGAAACGGATAACGCCGGACTTGGCCGTGAACGAAATCGTAATCGTAATAGAGCCCGTCTTGCGCATCCCACATCAGCCGGTTCACCTGAGCGGCGCGGCGCCGTGCGCGTTCTCGCCACAAAGCCGCATCCGAATTACGCTGCAGCAAGCTCAGGATCTCCGCGGTCTGCGTCTCCATCAGGTACAGCAGCGAGTTCAGGCACACCGGATTGAAATGGATGATGTCGACGCTGAAGGGGCCAAACCGGCTGGAAGGATCGAAGCCCGATTCGCGCATGGAGCGGTCGCCCTTGTAAAAAAGCGGCGTAAGCTGATCCGTCGCGGCATTGTAGTATTGCGTTACATCGTAATCGGTGACCTTGTGGCTTCGAAAATATTGGCGGACCAGATCGTAATCCGTCCGGCCGCGCGCGTCGTGCTCCGACGCCACCACTTCCGGAGCGGGCCCCTCGCCCAGATCGAAGTAGCGCGACAAGCCGGTCTCCGCAATCAAGTGCGGCTCGGTAGTCCAATAGCGATAGTAAGTTTCGATCGCGGGAACCGCGTCGGCGAGCCAGTGCTGGTCGTGAGTGTGGTTGTAAACCGCGAGGACCATTCCGGTCAGGAATGGCGGTTGCGAGCGAGTGAGGTAGTAGGTTCGGTTGGCGTTCAGGATCTTGCCGTATTCACGAATTTCGTATAGGCAATTGTCGGCCATGTCTTTGGCGAGCGCGAACTCGCCGTCCCGCAGCAGGCCCATCTGAATGAAGAAGCTGTCCCAGCCGTACATTTCGTTGAATCGTCCACCGGGAACCACGTACGGCCGTGGCAGATACAGGAGTCCCTGCTCGCGAATGTTCAGGGGATCGTCCGGCAGTTGCCGCAGCTCGATTTTCTGAAAATCCCCCGGCTGCATCTGGCTGCGAAGCTCCTCCGCCGCGCGCGAAAAATCGGTCTTGGCTATGTAGACCGGCCATCGCCCATTGCCCGCAGGTTTGAACTTTGGATCGGCCGCCGCGGAGGCGAGGTTCCGATTCGATCGCGTCAACTGTCTCCAAGTCTGCTGGACGTAAACGAAGATAGAGGTCGAAACCGGAGCGGAGCGAAAGCGTCAATGAGGCGACTCCAAGCAGAAGTACACCGAACCGCGGCCTGGCGATGACGCTCACCGCTTTCATTATCATCGGCTAGGGGTGCGCAGTCTTACGCGGTCGGGCGTATGAAAGCTAGCTGGCAGGGGTGTTCGCCTGAGGGAAAGCCCAGTGCCGCACCATCTGTGACACCACTTGACCGTAGGCTTGGAGATCCGTCGGTTTCTGCACGAAATCCTTCGCGCCAAGCTCGAACGCGGATCGCCGGTCCTGGGGACTGTCTGACGAACTGAACACAACCACCGGGACGCTCGCTTGGCTGCACTCCAGAACTGACAAGCCGGAAAGTTTTGGAAGGTTCAAATCCAGGATCACCAGATCAGGCTCGAACTGGCGCGCCGCCAGGATCTGCACGGCCTGTTTGCCGTCCACCGCGACGTGAAGATTGATGGGAAATTGCTCCCCGGCCAGAGCCTGACGCACCAGGAGTATGTCACCTGCGTTATCCTCAACCAGCAATATTTCGATTGGTTTCGGCATGGCTCACTCTGCCCGCTCTGATCGTACCTCCAACCTGGAACTTTTGCCAGTTCTTTCTGACTGGAGCCGATGTTATTCTACAAGGTTTCCTGATTTCAAACGACATCCGACGAAAAGCCCGCCCAAACTGGCACAGTGCTCACCCAACCCGGCGCAATCGCCAGGTGTCGGATTAGACGCTGGCAGAGCTCAAAGATTTCCTGCCCATCGCATTTTTGGCGGGGCCCGCCTATTCTGAAACCAAACCGCTGCGCGCCGCAAACGCCGCCAGCTCGGCGATGGAATGCACACCCAGCTTCTTCTTCACCTCATAACGGTGGAAGTTGGCGGTCTTGACGGAAATGCCCAGAATGCTCGCGACCTCTTTGCTGCTGCGGCCTTCGGCAATGAGCTGAAGCACTTCTCTTTGCCGCTCCGTGAGGCCGGATGTCACGCGCGCCGCCGGCAGCGCCCCGATTCCATTGGGTGCGAGCGCCGGCGTCATGTAGACGCGCCCCTCCAGCACAGCTCGAATGGCCGGGAGCAGCTCTTCGGCGGCTGAAGTCTTGAGAACATATCCGGAAGCGCCGGTGCTCATGGCCTCCCGAACGTACATGCCATTGGAATGCATGCTGACAAACAGGAGTTTGGCGCGCGGCCAAGCCTGGCGGATCTGGCGGGCGGCGTCGATTCCATTGAGCAGCGGCATGCCGATGTCCAGCACGATCAGGTCGGGCCGCAGCCGCAAAGCTTCCGTCACCAACGCGCGGCCGTCACTGACCTCGCCGATCAGGTCGTATTCGCGGCTAATCACGCTGCGCATTCCTTCCAGCGTGATGGAATGATCATCGGCCAGCAGCAGCCTAGCCCGCATTGTTCTGCCTCCCTTCGCGGTCCAGCGGCAGGTCCGCGGCCACCTGCGTGCCTTTGCCTGGCTCGGAGGTAATCGAGAACCTACCGTTGACCAATTGGACCCGTTCTCGCATGCTTGCGACCCCCAGGCCGGTGGAGGCTTGGAGCGATGACAATCGGAACCCTTTGCCGTTGTCCTCGATGCGCAGCCGGACGTGCCTATTCACCGCATTGAGTGTCACCGTGGCCCGCTGAGCTTGGGAGTGCTTCACGACATTCCGGAGAGCCTCCTGCGCTACTTTGTACAGGCAGGACGCCACTTCGCGTGTGAGTTGCGCGGGGACCTTGCGCCTGCTGAATTCTATCGCAACGCCGGTCTCTCTACTCAGCTGCTCGCAGTAGTCGCGTAGCGTGGTCTCCAATCCCAAGTCATCCAGTTCCGAGGGGTGCAGCTCGTAGGCCACGTGGCGGGCCGCTTCAGCCGCTCTCACCACGCGATTCTGAAGCGACCGGTAATCCTTCTTGATGTCAGGGGAGGCGGGGGGCTGGGCCACACGCCGGCCCAGGTCCATCGCCACTCCCGCCAGCTCCTGGATCAGGCTGTCGTGTAACTCGCGCGCAATCCGCCGGCGCTCACCTTCTTGCGCCGATGCGATCCGCGAGGTTAGCACCTGCCGCTCCTGCTCCAGTATCCGCTGATCGCTGATATCGATGCTCACGCCGCGAATTTTGGCGGGGTTTCCTTTGGCGTCACGCACCAATTCCGCGCGGGCGTTGAGCCAGTGCGTGCTGCCGTCCGGCCAGATAACACGATATTCCCGGCTGGTGCTTTTGCCGCCGGTAGAGATTCGCTTGAGGTCTTCCTGCATGATTCCGCGATCCTCGGGATGGATACTCTGCGCCAATTCGGCCTGCTTTACGCCGCTGTTGTTCTTGAGGCCGTACAGCTCGGCCCATTGCGTTGAACCGCGGGTTTCGCCCGAGGCAATGTCCGTTTCCCACATCCCGATTCGCAGCCCCTCGCCGGCCAGGGCCAGCCGTGCTTCCAAATCCTGGGCGTGTTGGCGGGCCTCCGCGGCCTCCTCGATACTCCGCTTCATCAGGTCGACATCGATGAGCGCGATCAGAACTCCGTTTACGCTGCCCTTGCTGCTCTCGTAGGGCCGCACACGCAATTTATACCAGTAGCCTTCGCGATTCTGGATTTCCTTTTCGATCGGCAGAGCGGTTTCCATCACGGCGGCGGCCAGTTCCTTCCAACTCACCGACGGCAGCGTGGAGGCGATGTCGGACAGCGGCCGCGATATATCGGTAGCGATCAGGTTCAGCACCTTGCTGGCCGCCGGAGTGAAGCGCCGGATGCGCAGGTTCGCGTCCAGCAGCACCATGGGGAGATCCATCGCGACCAGCACGTTGCTCAGATCGTCGTTCAATTGCGAAAGATCGGAATTGCGCTTTTGGAGCTCGTCGTTGAGGGTGGTCAGCTCTTCGTTAGTCGACTCCAGCTCCTCCTTGGCGGTCTCCAACTCCTCATTGGTGCTCTGGAGCTCCTCGTTGCTGGACAGGACCTCTTCATTCATCGACCGCACTTCTTCGTCGGCCGCCTCATGATTCTGCACCAGGTCCTGCAGTTGCTCGCGCAGGGAGGCGATCTCGCGTTCTTTGTGGTCCAGCTCAGCCTTGGTGCGGTTTTTGGCCGTGGGGGCAGATTCCCGCACTGGTTTGGGAGGAGCCGCTGGCGTGGGGCTCTCCCGGAACACTACCAGGTAATCATGATCGTTGGCGCCCCGGGCCTCCATCGGCGCGATGTCGATATCCACCAGGGCCGACTCGCCGTTATGTTTGAATCGAATGCCCTCGCGGTGAACGGTAGTTCGTTCCCGCTTGGCCTGATAAATGGCGGTACGCATATCCGCCAGGAGCTCGGGCCGGATCATTCGCAATAGATGAAAGCTGGGTTCGCCGGAAGCGGGCGCTAAAAAAGGACCAGTGTTGCCCTGAAAGTGGACAATTTGGAGGCCGGAATCCACAACCAGCGCGGCCGGTGCGTAGCCATCCAGCAACAGCCGCTCGGCTTCGCGCCGCACATCCGACGCCGGAGGGCCTGCTTGCAGCGTGGCCTGCGCCGGCTCGACTGCGCCGGCTTCCGCGACCCCGGCGTGCACGTGGAGCGGGGTCTCCAGCGGCCGGCGCGCCAGAATCTTGTGCTTGGAGTCCTCCGTGCTAAACAGGCCGGAGTAGGCGCTCAAGGACTCGGATTTTCCCAGAAAGAGATAGCCGCCCGGTTTCAACGCGTAGTGAAACGTCTCGATCACCTTCTTCTGCAGGATCGGCCCCATGTAGATGAGCACGTTCCGGCAACTGATGAGATCCAGCCTCGAAAAGGGCGGGTCTTTACTCAAGTCGTGGCGCGCAAAAACGCAAATATCGCGAATCGTCTTAGTAACCTGAAAACCCCCGTCGATGCGGCTGAAGAAGCGTTTTTGACGTTCCGCGGAGACGTCCACCATCGTAGACGGCGGATAAATTCCGAGACGCGCCCGCTGGACGGATCGCTCGCTAATATCAGTACCGAAAATGTGGATGCTCGCTTCGGCGCGCCGCTCACCCAGGGTTTCGAAAAGCAGCATGGCGATGGAATAGACTTCCTCGCCGCTGGAGCAGCCCGGTACCCAGATTCGGAACGTTGGTGAAGACTTGCCCGGCGCGAAGTTGGCCAGCACGCGCTTTTGCAGGGCTTTCATATTCTCTGGATCGCGGAAGAAGCCCGTGACATGGATAAAGATGTCCTCATACAGTGCATCCAGTTCCGCGCGATCCTTCTTGATCAATTCCAGGTACTGCTCATGCGTGTCGAGTTTCTTCAGCGCCATGCGCCGCGCAACCCGGCGGCTAATCATGGCGGGCTTGTACAGTTCAAAATCGACTCCGGTCGCAATTCGAAGCTGCCTTAGAATCTTGCGCAAGCCATCGGCGGCGACCGGTACGGCGAGAACCTCGGCGGCCGAAGCGCGCCGGATATAGGGATGGACATTAATGCGAGATAGTTCCTGTGCAATTTGGTCCGGGGGAAGCGTGAAATCGACGCAGCCGGACGCAATTGCGCTGGCGGGCATGCTCGAAAACTGCGCCGATTTCGAGTCTTGCGCAAACGTGATGCCGCCTTCGGCCTTAATCGCAAGCAGACCGTGAGTCCCATCGGAAGCTGTGCCGGACAGCACTACGCCGATGGCCCTGTGCTTGAGATCCTCGGCCAGAGAAATGAAGAACTGATCGATCGGGTAATCCTTAAACGAGCGCGGCCCGCGCGTGGTGAGAGACAGCACACCATCCGAGATGGTCATCAGGGAGTTGGGTGGAAGGATGTAAACGTGGTTCGGCTCAACCACGGTTCCGTCGCTGGCTTCGCGAATCGGCATTTTTGTCGAGCGCTGTAACAAGCTCGCCAGGATGCTTTCGTGCGTGGGGTCCATGTGCTGGATCAGCACGAATCCCATTCCGGTGTCGGGCGGCAGCGCTTTCAGGAATTTCGTGAAGGCATCCAAACCGCCGGCGGACGCGCCCAGGCCGGCGATGGGAAAACGTTCTGCCGGAGGACTTGATTCGGGGCTGCTCGCTTTCGCGGATTTCGCCGCTTTTCCGCCCTTAGCCTTGGGCTGATCGAGCCGTCGGGAAGCTTTCATCGCCTTGCGGGTTCCCGATTTTCTCGCCATCGTTAAGTTTCCATTCCGTCCTGTGCGCGGCCGTGACTGGATTATAGCGCCGCAGCCGGAACACCGCCTGTAAACGAGAACGTGGGGTTAACTGCCGGCCTTTTTGACGGCAGCGCGGCACTGCGGATTGGTAAACACGTCGTGCGAGCTTTCCCGCTTCAGACGAATCAGCTTTCCGTCGGCGCGCGGTAACCACACGTGTTTTTCGTCGTACTGTATCGTGATCGACTCGCCGGACGGCGTCGGACGCCTCCAGGACTTGTGGGCCTTTCCGAGAAAGTTCTTCTGGCTGTCGGAGTAGTTCATGGTGGGAATTTTGTCCTGAGCCAGCAGGACCTGGTTATCGGCCTGGAAGCAGAAAAAATAGTAAGCGTTGCCGAAGAAGCAGTTCGCACAAGGGAGGCTGGCCTGCTCCAGGATCTGAGCCTGGGCCGCTTTGCGTTCAGCGCTGGCCGCGAACAGGACCGGCGCGGCGCCGGCCAGCGCCAAAACCATCAGCTTGCGCACTGCTGCTGCTGTCATCTTGTTACTCATACAACACCTTTCCTCGGCGCGATCTGTCTCTTAAGTATAACTGCTCAAGTTTGATAATCTAAGCATTCTTGGATCTGAAACCGCTCCGCGCCGCATTGTTAGCCGCGGCTGTTGTCATGCCGTTGCACGCCGGCCTCTGTTCCAGCGCTAGCGGCGAGCCGCGCCACCAGCTTGAATTCTTCGCCGGCTATTCGCCTGCGTCGTCTACGTTGATCGGCACCGAGAGCAACCGCCGCTTGGTTGCCGCCGGATTCGGATATGAACATCGCTGCTGGATCTGGAACTCGGTATCCCTAAGCTACTCGGCTACAGCCATGCCCGCGGCGATACTGCTGCAGCCGGCTCAGGTGCTATACAACTTCGTCCCGCCCTATCGGCGAATCAGCCCCCCTCACGCAGTGTATGGCTTTGCGCTGGCGCCGCTGGGGTTCACGCTCGAATTGCAGCACAAACGGCGGCTGCACCCCTTTGCCGAGACCATTGAGGGACTTATCGCATCCACCGAGCCCATCCCGGAAAACCAGCCCGACGCCAGTGGATTGAATTTTCTTTTCGATCTCGGCGCGGGTGTTCGATGGATCGTCACCCCTGGTCAAGCCGTGAGCCTCGGCTATCGCTTTCTGCACATCTCCAATGCCGGCACAACCAGCTTTAATCCCGGTGTCGATAACAACGTTTTCTACATCGGATATTCATTTCTGCGCTGAGCGCTTTCAACAGTAAGCCTCTAAAACGGGCACTTTTGCCAGTGGTACTGCCACCTTTTCGCCAATATACTAAGAAAGTTCGGAGGGCCGAGAGCCACCGCCGTGCTGGCTTCGTAGGAGGGCCCTCCGAAAGGCAAAGCTGTAAGGAGTCCGAGTAGTGCCCTCCAATGCCTATCGTCTCAAGGACCCATTGATCGCTGTGGTTCAAGAAGACAGTTCGCACTTAAGGGAACTTCCCGCAGGATCCATGTTCTACCGCACCAGCGCCAAGCCCGACTCGCACGGCATGGTCAAGGGAATGTGCAAGGGGCACATGGTTCTCATTTTCGCCTGCGACCTGGAAGAGCGGGCCGAGCCGCTCGTGAAGGTGATCTAACGTTCCGGTACTGGCCCGGAAGGCCGTGAGCCGCGCCGATCTGCGCGGCGCGTCACCACCTCCGGCGGTGATATTCTCCGCCTCCCAGGCCTCCGATGTCGATGATCACCGCAACCAGCAAGATCAGCAGATTGACTCCCGCCGTGGGCATCCCGATGTTTACCATCCAGGCGTACGCCAGGGTGGTTAGCGGCAGAAAGAGAAACCCGATCAGCGGGATCAGCAGCCCGTGGTAGGCGCGCTCCAGGTAGTGCGAGAAGAAGAACAACAACACCAGCGCGATGCGTGGGAACGCCACGACGACGATCAGCAAAAGGCAGGCCATGCACAGGAGATGCCGTACGGCCGGAATTAGTAACCTCTTGCAGTACCCTGGACCAGCGCTGAAACTCTGCCGCCTGGCGCGCGTCCATCAGGTTTGGGCCAAAAGTGTGCCGTGGCTGAGGCTATGACTCCGAAAGTAAGAGCGATTGACGAGCAGCGGCGCCTGATCGAGAGGAGCCAGGAGTTATGCCTGGCATTGCTGCGGACGGACCTGGATCTCGCGTATTCATTTTTGCGCTTAGCCCACACCGAGCTGAACCTCGGGGCCGCTCCGCACGCGGCTGAACTGGTCGAGAAAGCCGTCACCGCCCACGAACATGTCACAAGGCAGCTCGAACGGGCGCCTTTCGGATTCGAGCAGGAACGGCGCACCTTGGAGCGAGACGCGCGGGAGCTTCTCCAGGCCATTGCAGCCGCCTTTCGGCGGCTTGGCAACCCGTCTGGCAGTAACCGACATAAATGACACACCCGCTCGTTTCGTCAAGAGTCGCGCGTTTATATCTACCGTTATCGCCGGAACGGCGCGGCTCCATCGCGTGATACCCTAACATAGCGGAGTGACCTAAGGAGTGCCGGGATCATGCCACCCACCAAACCGAAGGAACGTTACAAAACCTCCAAACCACTGCACGCGGTCAAGCTCGAGGACCATCCAGGAAGCAGTCTGAGGGATCCTACCGGCACGCTGGTCGAAATTCCAGCCGGCACGATTTTGGAAGCCGAGGGCGCCGTCGGCCAATCCGGCCTCATTAACGTGCTGTGGAACGGCGAGGCCTTTTCGGTCTTCTATGAGGATTTGACGGAGAAGGGGCGCCGGCTCAGCTCAGCGGAAGCTTAAAGCCTGCCGCTGTTCTCCGCCAAGCTTCTCGCGCATGGCAACACAACGAGATCTGGATCTGATTCGGGCTTCCGCGGCCGGCGACGTGGAGCGCCTTCGGGCGCTGCTGGGACGCGGCGCCAAAGTGAACACGCGCCTTCGCAACGGAGCTACTCCGGTTCTGGCAGCGGCGGTGTCGGGCCGCGTCGACGCTCTGCGGCTTTTGTTGATCCAGGGCGCCGATCTGAAAGCCCGCTACAAGGACGATTCCACGGTCCTCATCATGGCGGCGGCTCAGGGGCACGCCGGCGCCGTCCGCCTGCTGCTGCAGAAAGGCGCGAGCCATCAAGAACGGACGCGCAATGGCGTGAGCGCATTGCTGGCCGCCTCCATCGAGGGCCATACCGAGGTGGTGGAGGCGCTGCTCGCGGCGGGAGCCGACCCCAACGGGGCCGACGATCGCGGTGTCACGCCGTTGATCGGCGCCGCGGTTAACGGGCGTCTGGAAGCGGCCTGCGCGCTGCTCGCCGCCGGAGCCCGAGTGGACGCCCAGAGCCAGTCGGGATTGACCGCGCTGACCGCCGCGATCGCAAGTGCGCCGGCCGTAGCCTGGGTGCTGCTCGAAAAGGGCGCGGATCCCAACAGCTTGGACGAGGACGGACGCCCGGCTCTGGTGGCTGCGGCGGGGCAGGGCAATGCGGAAGTGGTGTCGATGCTACTCGAAAAGGGCGCCGATCGCGAGGCGCGCGATGCCTCCGGAAACACTGCTCTGCTGGCGGCCGCATTGGGCGGACACCTGAACGCCGTCCAGGCGCTGCTCTCTAAAGGCGTCCATCCGGACGCGGCGGGCTCGGCCGGCATTACGCCTCTGATCGTCACGGTGGTGCGGGGGCATTTCGAGATTCTTCAGGCCGTGCTCGACTCCGGCGCGGACGTGAACGGCCACACTAAGGAAGGCGTTACGCCATTGATGGCGGCCGTGAATAGCAATCCGGAAGCCGTGGACATCCTGCTGAGCCGGGGCGCGTTCCTGAACGCGGCCGATCAGAACGGCATCACGGCTCTACATGCCGCTGCCGCCATGGGCAAGACCGCTACGGTGCGCCGTCTGGTTGAAGCGGGGGCAGACACCCAACTGTTGACCGCCAATGGTCTGACCGCATTGGCCGTGGCCGAAGCGGCCGGGCACTCCGAGATCGCGAATTTCCTGCGACCTGCCTCAGCTTAAGATTGCACCGAAGCCTGCCGCAGGACCGCTTCCGCTGTTTGCGGGCGGTTGTCTTGCGTTCGAGGCTCCACCGCCGATAGTGGAAAGGTAAAGCAGAACCGGGAACCCCGGCCTGAACTCGATTCCACCCAGATGCGTCCGCCATAGCTTTCCACGATTCGTTGGCAGATCGCCAAGCCAATCCCAGTACCCGGATAGGCCTGGCCATGCAGCCGCCGGAAGATGCGGAAAACCTCCTGCGCATATTCCGGATCGATTCCGATGCCATTGTCCTCGACCGAGAAGACAAAGTCGGATTCGCGGCTCTCCGCCGAGACGTGGATCTCGGGCGGTTCCGCGCTGCGGTATTTGATCGCATTTCCCACCAGGTTTTGCAGCAACTGAACCATTCTGATTTCGTGCGCATGCACAACCGGCAGCGGATCAAACGTGATGCTAGCGCGATTCTGTTCGATGGAGGCCTGAAGATTCAGCATCACCTTCCGCATCGCCGCTGCGCAATCCACCGGATGAATCGGACCTTCGCCCGACGACCCGGTCTGCGAATAAGAGAGCAAGTCCCTCAGGAGCTGCTCCATGCGCTTGGCGCCGCCGACGATGAAGGAGATGTATTCATCGGCGTCGGCCTCCAGCCGGTTGCCGTACTTGCGCTGCAGCATCTGGCTGTAGAGCGAGACCATGCGCAGCGGCTCCTGGAGATCGTGGCTGGCGGCGTAGGCAAACTGGTTCAGATCGTCGTTGGACTGCCGCAGCGCCTCATTCGACCGCAGCAGTTCTTGCGTCCGCTCGGCGACTCGCTGCTCGAGCGTAAGGTTGAGCTCGCGAATGGCATCCTCGGCGCGCCGGCGCTGCGTAATGTCGCGGATCGCCGTAGTCACCAGCAATCCTTCCTCGGTCTGCAGCGGGCTCAAACTGATTTCAACCGGGAATTGTTGTCCGCTCTTCCGCCGTCCCCACAGCTCCATCTGGCCCTGCCAAATGTCCGCACCGCCGGCCGCTCCGGCCGTGTGAGAACTCCAATCCGGAACCAGATGGCGCATATTTTCGCCCATCAGCTCCTCGCGCCGGAAGCCAAAGAGCACCTCGACCTGGGAATTGACCAGGCTGATGCGGCCATCCTCGGAACTGATGATCATGGCATCCGGCGCGCCCTCCAGCAAGGATCGAAACTTCAGCTCAGCCTTGCCTAACACGTCGGCCTGGCGCCGCAGCAGGGCGGTATTGCGGCTCAGCTCGACGAAGACGCCGACCTTGGACCGCAGGATCTCGGGAACGATCGGCTTGAAAAGAAAATCGACCGCGCCCATATCATACCCGCGGAATAAGTGTTCGTCGCTCTTGTAGCCGGTCAAAAACAATATCGGCGTGTGACGAGAACGTTTTCTAGCTCGAATCAGCTCGGCGGTTTGGAAGCCGTCCATCTCTGGCATTTTCACGTCCAACAAAATGGCGGCGAAGTCGTCTTCCAGCAAATAACGAAGCGCTTCCATGCCCGATTGGGCCAGCACCAGCGACTGCCCCAGCGATTCCAAGGAAGCTTCTAAAGAGATCAGGTTTTCGGGATTGTCGTCGACCAGCAGGATCTTCATCCGATCCTGAATCGGTTGCTCGGCGGAACCTTGCGTCGCGTCTGGGGGAATCATGGTTGCCTCTATCGCTAGCGATAAGACTCGCCGGACCTAACTTATATTACTCATGGCTGCCTGCGTGACCTCCTGGCCGCGGCCCACCCATACACGTAACACGGAAAAGAGCTGTTCCAAGTCGACTGGCTTGGTAATGTAATCCGATGCACCCGCTTCGATGCATTTGGCGCGATCGCCTTTCATGGCCTTGGCCGTCAGCGCGATGATCGGAAGGGCGCGAAATTCGGGGATCCCCCGAATCGCCTTCATGGTCTCATAGCCGTCCATCTCCGGCATCATGATGTCCATGAGCACCAGATCGACATCGGGCATCTTCTTCAACAACTCGATTCCCGCGCGCCCGTTCTCGGCGTGAACCACCTTCAGATTGTGATCTTCCAAAAGACTGGTCAGGGCGAAGATGTTGCGGACGTCGTCGTCCACCACCATCACCTTCCGGCCCAGCAGAGTCAAGTCGGTTTCGCGCAGCTGTTCCAGGATGCGCCGCTGGTCCTCGCTCAAGTCCGCTTCGGCGCGGTGGAGCAGCAGCACGGATTCATCCAGCAGCCGCTCACGCGTCAGCGCGCGCCGGATGACGCTGTTGCGGCTGAGGCGCGATAGGTCCATCTCCTCGGAGGCGCTGAGCGCCCGGTCGCAAACCAGAATGATGGGAGGAACGTAGTGGCCCACGTGCCGCTGGATTTCGTCCATCAGGTCGATGGGCGCGATGCCATCCAGACGAAGATGGATCACAATGCCATCCAGATACTGCTGCTTCATGACCGCCAGCGCTTCACCCCCCGTAGCGACCGGGGAAATGTCGATATCGGGCGCGCTCATCGATTCGGTGATGCGGTCCCTATCTTGCTCGTCGCTGGCAACCAGCAGGACCTTCTTCACGCGCTTCTGCACGGAATGTTCGATGGTCGCGAAAGTCTCGGCCAGCGATTCATTGGTCTCCGATTTTTCCAGATAGGTCATGGCTCCCAGCGCGATCCCGCGGCGCCGGTCTTCGTCGCCGGAAATAATGTGGACGGGAATGTGACGCGTGGCCGGATCGTGCTTCAGCCGGTCCAGAATCGTCCATCCGGCCATATCCGGAAGGTTGATGTCCAGGGTGATAGCGCCGGGCTTGAACTCGCGCGCCAGCGTGATGGCGCTGGAGCCGCGCAGCGCTACCAGCGCCTTCAATCCACGTTCGTGGGCCAGGTCCACGAGAATTCTGCCGAACGTGATGTCATCTTCGATAATCAGCAGCGCCGCATCGCCCGGTTGAATAAGATTGCGGTCATCGTCAATTACCAGATCCTCCACCAACTCCTGGGCGGCGAGCTGCGTCGGCGCCAGGATCATATCCACCTCGCCGTTCGAGGCTGGCTGCGCGGCCGCTTCTTCCAAGAGCATCGGAGTGCTTCTCAAAGCCTCGCTCCTGGGCGGCTGGGCCGGCGTGACATAAGTCTGAGGCAGGTACAGCGTGAAAGTGCTCCCGATGCCCGGCGCGCTTTGCAGCCGGATTTCTCCGCCCAGCAGCTTGGCCAGCTCGCGGCTGATGGAAAGGCCCAGCCCGGTCCCGCCGTACTTGCGGCTGGTGGTTCCGTCGGCCTGTTGGAACGCTTCGAAAATGATGCGCTGTTTGTCGGAGGGAATACCGATACCGGTGTCTGAAACCGAGAATGCGATCACGGCCTTGGAACGGCCGAGAATCATGTTGGACGAACTCCAGCCGCTGGCCGCTTTGTCGATGTTGAGCCGCACCGAGCCATGTTCGGTGAACTTCAACGCGTTGGACAGCAGATTCTTGAGCACCTGCTGCAGGCGCTTGGCGTCGGTGTGCATAATTTCGGCCGGCAACCCGGCCCCCAGCTCGATCTGGAAGTCCAGCCCCTTGCCTTCGGCCACATGCCGGAACGTGCGCAGACAGTAGTCTTCGAGTTCCGTGAACCGGACCCCGCCCACTTCCACGTCCATCTTGCCGGATTCGATCTTGCTCAAGTCTAGAATGTCGTTGATCAAAGCCAGCAGGTCCGTTCCCGAGGTGTGAATCGTTTCGGCGAACTTCACCTGCTTCGGTGTTAAGTTCTTGTCGGAGTTCTCCGAGAGCATGCGCGCCAGAATCAGAAGATTGTTCAGCGGGGTACGCAGCTCGTGGCTCATGTTGGCCAGGAATTCGCTCTTGTACTTGGAAGTCAGGGCCAGCTGTTCGGCCTTTTCTTCCAGAGCTTTCTTGGCCTGTTCCACTTCCCGGTTCTTGGTTTCGACTTCGGTTTTCTGCTCGGCCAGCAACTGCGCCTTTTCCTGCAGCTCGGCGTTGGTGGTCTGCAGTTGGAGCTGTTGGCTCTGCAACTCCTCGGCCAGCGCCTGGCTCTGTTGCAGGAGCTGCTCGGTACGCATGGTCGCGCGAATCGTATTCAACACGATGCCGATTGACTGCGTGAGCTGATCCAGAAACGCCAGGTGAATGTCGCTGAACTGCCCGAACGATGCCAGCTCAATCACGGCCTTGACGTCGCCTTCGAACAACACTGGCAGAACCACGATACCCACCGGCGCCTGGCTACCCAGGCTGGAATTGATGCGGATGTAACCGCCCGGAACATTGGTCACGGAGATGCGTTCTTTCTCCCTGGCGCATTGGCCCACTAAGCCATGGCCGATTTCGAATTGGGCCCTGGCCTGATCCAGATCGTCCACCGCATAACCGGCCAGGAGCTTGAGCGTGGTGCGGTCCTCGTGTGTCTCGGCGATATAGAACGTCCCATGCTGCGCTCCCACCAGCGGTGTCAGCTCCGACAGCAGCAATTGCGAAACGGTCAGCAAGTCGCGCTGGCCCTGCATCATGCCGGTGAACTTCGCGATGTTAGTCTTCAGCCAATCCTGTTCGTTGTTCTTGCGGGTAGTGGCCGCAAGATTCGCGATCATTTCGTTGATGTTGTCCTTCAGCGCCGCCACTTCGCCCTGGGCCGCCACCGCGATGGAACGCGTCAGATCGCCCTTGGTCACCGCCGTGGCCACGTCGGCGATGGCACGAACCTGATTGGTGAGATTGGCCGCGAGCTGATTCACGTTGTCCGTCAAATCGCGCCAGATTCCAGCTGCGCCAGGAACGCGCGCTTGTCCGCCCAGCTTGCCTTCGATTCCCACCTCACGCGCCACCGTGGTCACCTGATCCGCAAAGGTGGCGAGCGTGTCGATCATCCCGTTGATGGTGTCGGCCAGCTCGGCGATTTCGCCCTTGGTTTCCAGCACCAGCTTGCGTTTGAGATCCCCGTTGGCCACCGCCGTCACCACCTTGGCGATGCCGCGCACCTGCGTGGTGAGGTTGGCCGCCATGAAGTTTACGTTGTCAGTCAAGTCCTTCCAGGTTCCGGCCACGCCTTTCACTTCCGCCTGCCCGCCCAGCTTGCCGTCGGTTCCCACTTCGCGCGCCACGCGCGTAACCTCGCTGGCGAACGAATTGAGCTGGTCCACCATGCGATTGATGGTGTTCTTCAGCTCCAAAATCTCGCCCTGCACGTCCACGGTGATCTTGCGTGACAGGTCGCCGTTCGCCACCGCCGTGGTCACGTGCGCAATGTTGCGGACCTGCGCTGTCAGATTGCCGGCCATGGAGTTGACGCTGTCTGTAAGGTCTTTCCAGGTACCGCCCACGCCGCGCACGTTAGCCTGGCCGCCCAGCTTGCCTTCGGTACCGACCTCGCGCGCCACGCGCGTCACCTCGCTGGCGAACGCGTTGAGCTGGTCCACCATCGTGTTGATGGTGTTCTTTAGTTCCAGAATTTCGCCGCGCACGTCCACCGTGATCTTGCGCGACAGGTCGCCGCGCGCCACGGCCGTGGTCACTTCAGCGATGTTGCGGACCTGGTTGGTAAGGTTGCCGGCCATGGAGTTGACGCTTTCGGTCAAATCCTTCCAGGTTCCGGCCACGCCTTTCACTTCGGCCTGCCCGCCCAGCTTGCCTTCAGTTCCCACTTCGCGCGCCACGCGCGTCACTTCGGATGCAAACGAGCTGAGCTGATCCACCATGATGTTGATGGTGTTCTTCAATTCCAGAATTTCGCCGCGCGCATCCACCGTGATCTTCGTGGTCAAGTCGCCGCGCGCCACCGCCGTCGTCACGCCCGCGATGTTGCGAACCTGATTGGTCAGGTTGCTGGCCATGTAGTTGACGCTATCGGTCAGATCCTTCCAGGTGCCGGCCACTCCGCGGACGTCAGCCTGGCCGCCCAGCTTGCCGTCAGTGCCCACTTCGCGCGCCACGCGGGTCACTTCGCTGGCGAACGAGTTGAGCTGGTCCACCATGGTGTTTATGGTGTTCTTCAGCTCCAGAATTTCGCCGCGCGCGTCTACGGTGATCTTGGTCGAAAGGTCGCCGCGCGCCACGGCCGTCGTCACACCCGCAATGTTGCGGACCTGCGACGTCAAATTGCCGGCCATCGAATTCACGCTGTCTGTCAGATCTTTCCAGACGCCGCCGACGCCCTTCACCTCGGCCTGGCCGCCCAGCTTGCCTTCGGTTCCCACCTCGCGCGCCACGCGCGTCACTTCGCTCGCGAACGCGTTGAGCTGATCCACCATGGTATTCACGGTGTTTTTCAGTTCCAGGATTTCGCCGCGCACGTCCACCGTGACTTTGCGCGACAGGTCGCCCTTGGCCACCGCCGTAGTTACCTCGGCGATGTTGCGCACCTGGCTGGTCAGATTGCTGGCCATCGAGTTGACAGAATCGGTCAAATCCTTCCAGGTTCCGGCCACGCCATGCACGTCGGCCTGCCCGCCCAGCTTGCCTTCGGTTCCCACTTCGCGCGCCACGCGCGTCACTTCCGCGGCGAAGGAGCTGAGCTGGTCCACCATGGTGTTGATGGTATTTTTCAGCTCCAGAATTTCGCCGCGCACGTCCACGGTGATCTTGCGCGACAGGTCGCCATTAGCTACCGCCGTGGTTACTTCGGCGATGTTACGCACCTGGTTGGTCAGGTTGCTGGCCATCGAGTTGACCGAGTCGGTAAGATCGGCCCAGGTGCCGGCCACGCCCTTCACGATGGCCTGGCCACCCAGCTTGCCCTCGGTTCCCACTTCGCGCGCCACGCGCGTCACTTCGCTAGCGAACGCATTGAGCTGATCCACCATGATGTTGATGGTGTTCTTCAGTTCCAGAATTTCGCCGCGCACGTCCACCGTGATCTTGCGCGACAGGTCGCCGTTCGCCACGGCCGTTGTTACTTCGGCGATGTTGCGAACCTGAGCCGTCAGGTTACCGGCCATTGAGTTTACGGAATCGGTCAGGTCCTTCCAGACGCCGCCGACGCCTTTCACCTGCGCCTGGCCGCCCAGCTTTCCGTCGGTGCCGACTTCGCGCGCCACGCGCGTCACTTCGCTGGCGAACGAGTTGAGCTGGTCCACCATGGTGTTGACGGTGTTCTTCAGTTCCAGAATTTCGCCGCGCGCATCCACCGTGATCTTGGTCGACAGGTCGCCCTTGGCCACGGCGGTGGTCACGCCGGCGATGTTGCGGACCTGGTTGGTCAGATTGCCCGCCATGGAATTGACGCTCTCGGTCAAATCCTTCCAGACGCCGCCCACACCCTTCACCTGCGCCTGCCCGCCCAGCTTGCCTTCGGTTCCCACTTCGCGCGCCACGCGCGTCACTTCCGCTGCGAACGAATTGAGCTGGTCCACCATGGTGTTGATGGTGTTCTTCAGCTCCAGAATTTCGCCGCGCGCATCCACCGTGATCTTGGTCGAAAGGTCGCCGCGCGCTACCGCTGTGGTCACACCGGCGATGTTGCGCACCTGGTTGGTCAGGTTGCCGGCCATGGAGTTGACGCTTTCCGTCAGGTCGCGCCAGGTTCCCGCGACGCCCTCCACTTCGGCCTGTCCGCCCAGCTTGCCCTCAGTTCCCACTTCGCGCGCTACGCGCGTCACTTCGCTGGCGAACGAGCTGAGCTGATCCACCATGGTGTTGATGGTGTTCTTCAGTTCCAGAATCTCGCCCCGAACCTGAACCGTGATCTTGCGCGATAGATCGCCCTTGGCGACGGCCGTGGTTACTTCGGCGATGTTGCGCACCTGAGCCGTAAGGTTGCCGGCCATGGAGTTGACCGAGTCCGTCAGATCCTTCCAGGTTCCGGCCACGCCGGGCACGTCCGCCTGGCCGCCCAGCTTGCCTTCGGTTCCAACTTCGCGCGCCACGCGGGTTACTTCGGCGGCGAATGAGCTGAGCTGATCCACCATGGTGTTGATGGTGTTCTTGAGCTGCAAAATTTCGCCGCGCGCGTCCACCGTGATGCGTGTGGAAAGATCGCCTTTGGCCACCGCGGTGGTTACTTCAGCGATGTTGCGGACCTGGTTGGTAAGGTTACCGGCCATGGAGTTGACCGAATCCGTCAGGTCGCGCCACACTCCCGCCACGCCCTTCACTTCCGCCTGGCCGCCCAACCGGCCCTCGGTTCCCACTTCGCGCGCCACGCGCGTTACTTCGGCCGCGAACGAGCTGAGCTGGTCCACCATGGTGTTGATGGTGTTCTTGAGCTGCAAAATTTCGCCGCGCGCGTCCACCGTAATACGCGTAGTCAAGTCGCCTTTCACCACGGCCGTCGTGACGCCGGAAATGTTACGCACCTGATTGGTCAAGTTGCTGGCCATCGAGTTGACGCTCTCGGTGAGGTCCTTCCAAGTACCGGCGACGCCCGTTACCACAGCTTGACCGCCCAGCTTGCCTTCGGTTCCCACTTCGCGCGCCACGCGTGTCACTTCGCTGGCAAACGAGTTCAACTGCTGCACCATGGTATTCACCACTCGGGCTGTATGCAGAAACTCCCCGCGCAGCGGGCGCCCTTCAACTTCCAGCGACATGTTCTGCGACAGATCGCCCTTGGCCACGGCTCCGATCACGCGCGCTACTTCGGTGGAGGGCTGTACCAGGTCGCCGATCAGACTGTTGACCGACTCCACGCACTCCGCCCAGCTCCCCGTCACCGACCCGATCGAAGCGCGCTGGCTGATTTTGCCGTCCTTGCCCACCGCCCGGCTGATGCGCGCAAACTCGCTGACCATCTTTTCGTTGAGCTCCAGAATGTCGTTCAGCATGTCGGCAATCTTGCCGGCAACGCCGGTCTCATTCACGGGCATCCGAACCGAAAAATTCCCTCGCTTAAAGGCCACCAGGGTGTTGAGTAAGGTATTGGTTTCTCGGGTCTTGGAACCATTGCGGGTGGTAGGCATAGTCGAACTGCGCTTCATTCGCTGCTCCTTGGCTGGACACCTATTTTACACGGACTCAGTATGATTCGAGTACACTGGTCGTCAGAATTAGACTCTACGGAAAAGATGATGTTACACGGTTTCCTCACCTCATTTTGTGCCTAGCACACCTGTGCATCGCATCCTGCTGGCGGAGGACAATCCGGGAGACGTTTTGCTCTTCCGGGAAGCCCTGCGCGTTTGCGATCTGGCCTATGAGCTAATTGTTGCCGAGGATGGCGAGAAGGCGCTGAGACTGCTTGAAAACATCGGAACGCCGGGGAACCCTGCTTCGCCGGATTTGATCGTCCTGGACGTCAATCTGCCCAGACACAGCGGTCAGGAGGTCTTGCGCTGGGTCCGCGGAAACGCTACGCTAGCCGCCGTCCCGGTGATCATTCTGACCTCTTCGGCATCGCCCGACGACCAGACTACCGCCACCGAGCTTGGCGCGGATCTGTATGTCCAAAAGTCCTCCGACTTGGACGAGATCCTACACTTCGGCCATACCGTCCATGATTTGCTGAAACGTAAGACTTCCTGACCGCTGAGCCCGCACTCGCGGCCGTTTTCGATTAGCACTTCGAGCTTGGCTGGTTGGGATTAGTGTGCTGCTGCGCCGGTTACACCGTTTTGTTTCCGGCCGCCCCACCTTTCCACAATGCCCAAAAGCGCGTCCCGGAAAGCCTGCAGATCGCTGGGCTTCAGGACATATTCCGATGCTCCCAATGCCTTGGCGAGCAACTTGTCACTTTCTTTCCGTGATGCGCTAAAAACGACGATGGGAACATCCACCGGGTGGTAGCGCTCCAGCATACGGAGTCCATCGACCTCTGGCAGGTTGAGATCGAGAATAACAAGCTGAGGCTTTAGTTCCCCCGACAACATCTGCAACGCCTGGGCTCCATCCCGAGCGATGTGAAGCTTGACCGGCACGGGCGCTTCGGCCAGGATTTGACTCGTCAGGAGTGCGTCTCCAGCATTGTCCTCGACTAGTAACACCTCGACGGGATTCATATGGCCCGCAAGTAGGACTCCGACTGAATGCCTGCGGTTTCGTGCGCGCCGTCCCAAAAACACACTCAGTCCGAGGGCGCCCACCCCGCCATTGATCGAGAATCCCAAGCCCAGCCTGAGCGATGCCGTACAAATCGGTTGGTTTCTGCAGTAGTTACGGGCGCCGCACGCACACGCGCTGGACCGCGCGTTTCCATCAGAGCAGTACAATAACCTCATGCCGGTTGCGCGCCGCATGGCTGTTTTTCTCTTGGCCGCGGTGGCCTGCGCTCAAACGCCCGATGCCGCCGAACAGGCCAAAATCATCGGCGAACTGCGCGCCTACGCCAAAGCCTATACCGGCAATCTGCCTAATTTCATTTGCTCCCAGACGACCAAGCGCGAAGTTGTGCTGGCGCCCAATGACGTGACCGGGGTGCGGGAATCGATGCCTGGCCGCGGACGCCTCGGTCTCGCCAACACGGACCGCAAATCGACGGACATGTTTGAAGAGCAGCTCGGTTATTTTGACCACAAGGAAAGCTATCAGCTCTTAAAAGTGGACGGGAAGAAACCGAAGCCCGGCCAGCCGCGCCCTCTGGGATTAACTTCGGCGGGCGAGTTCGGCAGCACCTTGTGGGGCATCTTCGATCCTCTGTCGAAGGCCGAATTCGAGTGGAAGAAGTGGGACACCCTGCGCGGCCAGGCGGTCGCGGTCTTTTCCTTCCGCGTTGAACAGCCCAACTCCCAAGCCCAGTTGGATGTGCCTTCCCGCAGCGTGGTGGTGGGCTACCATGGGCTGATTTACGCCAGCCGAGATTCGAACATCGTGCTGCGCCTGACCACTGAAGCGGAACCACCGAAGGATTTCCCGCTGCAAGATGTTACTCACCTGCTCGACTACGGTCAGGTGGAAATTGCGGGTCAGCCCTTCGTGCTGCCGCTGCACGCCGAAATGCAGACGCGCATGAGCGAGGATTTCATGCGCTACGGCCGCGAAGCGGGGCACTCCAAACAGGTGTTTCTGACGAATCAAGTCGACTTCCGCGAGTACCGCAAGTACACCGCCGAATCGGTGTTAAAGCCCTAGCCGGATAAGCCACAGCCCGCGCTAGAAAAGAAATTCCTCAGAGAGCAACCGCCCCTGATAAGCCACTAATCGGTTTCGAACGATCTTTCTGTTCCGTGGAAGAGTGGGTTCCTGCGAGGAGTACTAGAGCTCCAAACGGGAAAGCCCAGCTAATCCTGAAAGGGGCTAGGCCGGACCTTCCACATCAGGAGCAGAAAGGAGGACCATTTTATGATCCTCATACTGGTCGAAGTCGTGCTGGCTCTAGTCGGCGCGAAATCAGTAACGATCGTCATCCGGCGGACACGCCGGTAACGGTCGCAAACTGCGGAGGCTCGGGTCACTCCAAGCCTCCGCAGCCAGTATAAACGATCCAACCCCTCCTTTCCTATACCACCCTCAGGAATATATTCGGCGGCGGCCCCGTTCCATTCGCCCCCGCGGAGCATAAAATGTTAGGAGTGTAACTAGTTGAAAACCGGCGCGTCTTGGGGAGGTTCATCATGCGATTCTGTACGACGATTGCAGTGGCTCTGCTGGTGTTCGCTTTCTCCCCGGCCCGCGTGGCGGCCCAGGGCTTGACGGCTCCCGACGTCAAATCCTCGAAACCTGCGCCGCGAACCGCCGACGGCCATCCCGATTTGAGCGGCTACTGGAGAGGCTTACGCGATACCACGCCCGTCGGTAACATCGCCAAGGATCTTCCCGGCCACAAGCTCCCGTTCACGCCGGCCGGTGAAGCGGCTTGGAAACATAACGTCACGGCTACGATCGATCCGGAAAGCCTCTGCATCCCAGGCGGCATCCCGCGCCACAATGCCAGCGCTCTGCCGTTCGAAGTCCTGCAAGGCTCGAATAAAGTGGCCTTCCTTTATTGGTACACGTACTTTCGGGCCATCCCCATCGACGCAAAGCGCAAACATAGCGAAGATCCCGACCCATCCTTCTTCGGAGAAGAACTTGGCCGCTGGGACGGAGACGCGCTGGTTATCGATTCCATCGGTTTCAAGGACAAGCAGGTGTGGATCGACGAGAATGCCAATCCGCACAGCGACGCGCTGCATGTTGTCGAGCGCTGGACTCGTCCCGACTACGATCACATTCACGTGGAGACCCTGATCGAGGACTCGAAGTTTTATACCAAGCCATTCAACTACTCGCGCACCTGGGTCTTGGGCAAGCCGGGCGAAGAGGTGCACGAGTACGCGTGCAGCGAAAACAACGTCGATCGCGACCATTTGCAATTCGGGCCGGGGCCGATTCGTCCCGATGGCACCCGCGGTTTCGAAAAACTGGCGCCTCTGCCTCCGCCGCTGCCGGAGAAGAAATAGGAGCGATAATAATGATGATGCGACTGAGTCTGGCGTTTTCCGCTCTATGCCTGGCGCTGGCGCCCGTGCCCTCCGCGCTCGCCCATCACTCCTTCGCCGCCGAGTTCGACGGCAACAAGCCGATTCGCATCCAAGGAGCCTTGTCCAGACTCGAATGGACGAACCCGCATTCCTGGTTCTACGTGGATGTCAAGGACGATGCTGGAAACGTCGTAACGTGGGGCTGTGAAGGCGCGAGCCCGGTAGCTCTATCCCGCCAGGGATTCCAGAAAGGCGCAGCCAAACTCGGCGACCAACTGGTAGTCGACGGCTACCAAGCCAAAGACGGCTCCCACCTGATGAACGCGCGCCGGATTTATCTGAACGGCAAACTGATCTTCGAGCAGACCGGCGAAGGGCAGTAGCGCAGGGTTCTTAGTCGTCGGTGAGATGTTACTATGAAGCCGCTATGTTTACACAAGTGCTGAGTCTTTTTCGGACCTACCGTCACTCCGCGTTCGAAACCAAAGGTATTGCCCGTGAGGTGCACGGCGGTATTTTCGACGAGGGAGTACATCGCCGGGTCTGCTCTATCGTCAACGCGCTCGTGTCGGCGAAATTGATCGGGCCAGTCCTCCCGGGTTCAGTTTACTACCGCCATCGGTAGATGAACCCAGTCAGGATCTTACCAAGACCGTCCCAAGATCCGTCTAATGTCGCGCATGCCGTGAAGAACGCGGACGATCTCAAGCGGCCTTGAATCGGGCTTATAGACGACTATGTAGTTTGGGTACCTGGGAACGGTCCAGAACCGCACGGGAAGGGTTGTCACCTCCGGGCGCACGCGACCCATCAACGGCTCTTTGGCGAGCATTGCGCAAGTCGATCTGATCTCTTCCTCCACTGCGTCCGCAGCTTCTGGATTGTCTTTGAAGATGAAAGACCAGATCGCTTCCAGATCGTCAATCGCGTCCGGTGTAAGCCGGAAGGACGCCATCAGCCTTGCTTGCGCCGCTGCTCATGCCGCTGCCGCAGTTGTTGAAACGCTTCGTCGCCGTCTACCAACTCTCCCCTCGTGGCTTGGGCAAAGCCATGCTCGATCTTCGCAGCAATGTCGGCGCGATTCTCGGCGAGCCACTGTTCCTGCTCATGCAGCATCTGGACGGCTTGGGCGACGAATTCGTCGGCGGACCGATACGGTCCGCGCTCCACGTCCTTCTGGATCAGAGCCTCCAGCTCGGGTGTGAGGCGAATCGTCATACTCGTAAGCTAGCACCTGCGACCTGCCCGCTACAATGAAGGTGTGAGGATCCTGCTTTTCAGCGGCAAAGGCGGCGTAGGCAAGACCAGCATTGCCGCCGCTACCGGCCTGCATTTATCCCGGCTCGGTTACTCCACGCTGGTCATGAGCGTCGACCCGGCCCACAGCCTGGCCGACGCATTCGATCTGGAAACCAGCCTATTCCAGGAAAAAACTAACGATCCTTATCCCATCGACTCGCATCTCGCCATTCAGGAAGTCAACATCCAAAAGGAAATCAAGCGGCACTGGCGCGAAATTTCCACCTACGTCACTTCCGTGCTCCGCACCACCGGCATCAGCGACGTCGAGGCCGAAGAGCTCGCCATCCTGCCCGGCATGGAAGAGCTGAGCGCCATGATGTACGTGAACCAGTTCCGCCGCGAGCAGCGCTATCAAGTGATCGTGCTGGACTGCGCGCCCACCGCCGAATCGATGCGCTTCGTCAGCATGCCGACCACGCTCGAATGGTATATGAAGCACATCTTCCCGTTCCAACGCGGCTTGCTCAAGGCCGTGCGCCCGGTGGCCAATCGCATTTCACCGCTCGAGCTGCCCACCGATAGTTACTTCGCCAACATCCAGGACTTGTTCGGTCGTCTGGAAGGCATCGCCGAGCTGCTCGAAGACTCGAAGACTACCAGCGTCCGGCTGGTCACGAACCCCGAAAAGATGGTGCTGCGCGAGACGCAGCGCGCTTTCGTTTATTTTTCGCTGCACGGCCTGACGGTCGACGGCGTCATCGTCAACCGAGTGCTGCCGAGCGCCATCACCGACACCTGGTTCGATCAGTGGCGCGCTTCACAGGCCAAGATTTTGGACGAGATCGAAGAATATTTCTCGCCGGTCCCTATGAAACGCGTGCCGCTGTTCACGCACGAAGTCCTCGGCCGCGAGCGCCTGATCGAACTGGCCGACGTTCTCTATGGCGCGCAGGAAGATCCGGCCGCCGTTACGCGCACCGAAGCGCCGTACACCTTCGAGAAGGTCAATGCGCATTACGAAATCCGGTTGCGCCTGCCGTTCGCGGTCAAGGGCGAGGTGGGGCTCTTCAAGAAAGGCGACGAGCTGGTGGTCGAGATCGGCACGCTGCGCAGGCACATTGGATTGCCCACCTCAATGGCGGCGCTCACTCCAACCCGCGCCACGTTACAGCATAAAATGTTAACAGTAGAATTGAAAGAAGGGTGATATGGACGAAAAACAAACCACTGCTCATGCGGAAGGCTGCGTGTTCTGCAACGTGATTGCGCCGCAGCTCGACGCGATCATGGACCATATGTGGCCCGAAAACACGCGCGAGCACTTCCACAACGCCCGCATCGAGGTGCTCAAGGGCATGCGTAGCCTGATCGATGCCCGCATCGACCGGTTGTCGCAACACGAGAAGAAGGGCACCAAAGTCACGGTGGAATAGCGCGCGTTCAGCGCAAGCTGAGCCCGCCATCCACAGCCAGCACTTGGCCCGTAATAAAATCCGACGCGTTCAGAAAGTAGAGAACTGCGTCCGCCACTTCTTCCACCGTCCCCCTGCGTCCGGCCGGGGTCGCAGCGATCATATCCTGCGTGCGCGGCTCCTCCGATGAAGAAAGAATCACGCCCGGCGCCACCGAATTCACCGTGATCCCGGGCGCGAACGCTTTCGCCAGCGCCTTGGTCAGCATAATTACCCCGGCCTTCGATGAGCAATAATGCGCGTACTCCGGCCACGGCCGCAAGCCGCCGAGCGAACTGATATTGACGATCCGCCCCGCTTCGCTTTTTCGCATGAGCAGCGCCGCCTGCTGGCAACAAAAGAAGGTTGCCTTCAAGTTGACCGAGTGAATGAAATCCCAATCCTTCTCGGTCATCTCGAACGCATCGCGTCGCTTGAATCGCGCCGCATTGTTCACCAATCCATGGAGTGACCCGCAGCGGTCCTCGACCTCGCGAAACATCCGCCGGATCTCATCCACGCTCTCGAGATTCGCGCGGAACAAAGGCGCCGCGCCGCACTGTTCGGCAGTCTCCCGCGCCTCTTTTTCAGAAGCCCCATAATGAATCGCAACCCGATATCCGGCCTGAAACACACGCAGCGCGATCCCACGCCCGATGCGCTTAGCGGCGCCAGTCACCAATACAGTTTTATCCGTGTTCATCCGCGGCTAGGAAATCGTTTCTCGGCGAACGGTAATCGAATCGATGAACCCGCGGTCGAGTTCATACCCGAACCCCGGCTCATCCCGCACTTCGATGGTTCCGCGCGGCGTGGTCTCCACCGGCGGCACGATGATGTCGCGCTTCCAATAGCGCTGGCTGGCCGACACGTCGCCCGGCAGCGTAAAATTCGGGAGCGTCGCAAGCGCAATGTTGTGCGCGCGGCCGATACCGGCTTCGAGCATCCCGCCGCACCACACCGGAACGCCCGCCGCCAGCGCCACATCGTGCACGCGTTTGGCCTCGGCGAACCCTCCCACGCGCCCTAGCTTGATATTAATGATGCGCCCCGCACCCATTTCCAGCGCCTGCCGCGCCTGATGCGCCGAGCGAATGCATTCATCCAGGCAGATCGGCGTTTTCAACTGCGCCTGAAGCTTGGCGTGATCGATAATCTCATCGTGTCCCAGCGGCTGCTCGATCATCATCAGGTTAAATTCATCCAGGCACTTGAGCCGCGGCGCGTCGTCCAGCGTGTAAACCGAATTGGCATCGGCCATCAGCAGAATGTCGGGGAATCGCCGCCGCACTTCGCGCACTACTTCCACGTCCCAGCCGGGCTTGATCTTCATCTTGATGCGCTGGTAACCGGCGGCCAGCTCGAGCTCGATTTTTGCGAGAAGCTGCGCCACCGACTCCTGAATGCCGATCGAAACGCCGCACGGAATCTCGCGCCGCGCTCCACCGCCGATGTGTTGGTACAGCGGACGCCCCAGCATGCGCGCTTCCAGGTCCCACACTGCGACCTCCAGCCCGCCGCGCGCCATGTTGTGCCCGCGGATGTGCGCCGTGCGCTCGCCCACTTCAGCCGCACTCGCAAAACTATGCCGCAACACTCGCGGGGCAACAAAATCGCGTAGAATCAGCCAGGCCGATTCGGTCCACTCCTCGTTGTAGAAAGGGTTCTCGCCCGCCGTAACCTCACCCCAACCCGAGACCCCGCCCGCCTCCACCTCCACCAGAACCATATGACGCTCGGTGGTCCGTCCGAAACTGGTCTCAAAGAAATGCACCAGCGGCATGCTGATCTGGCGCAGCGTGATTCGTTCTAGTTGCATTCCCATCGCCCTAACAGGTACGTACCCGCCTCTTCGGATTTTTCAAAACCAATCACCGCCCAGCCGCGATCGAACGCGCCGCGGAACTCTTCGCTGGCGCGTTGCTGGATCTCGCGCGCTCGCTTCGGCTCTTTCGAACGGATGCGAGCAATGTCCGACGGAATCGCGATGCGCATCTCTATTGGATTGCGCTCAAACGGCTCGCCCGCGACGATCTTCCCCGCACGTTCGCTCGCGATCCACCACTCCGCGATGCAGCGGTCGGTCGGAAGCCCGCCGTGCAGATGGCTGGTGGTGGTCCCGTACTGGTTGAGAACGTAACGCCGCACAACCGCCCCCAGCCGCTCGATGTTGAAAAACGCGTTCTTAATCTCCAGTGGATCGAAGGTCCACTCAATCAGTTCGATCCCGCGCGCCAGCGCTTCCTCGCGCTGCGCCAGCTTCAGCCTGCGCCCCACTCCGGCGTCGCGATACTCGGCCAGCACTCCCAGCATGTGGCTGTGCAGATAGCTTTTCCCGCCGGCCTTCAGCCCCGGGATCGCGAGGCAAAATCCGATCATGCGGCCGCCGTCGAAAGCTCCCAGCGCCTGCCCGCCAATCTTGCTCGCCACTACGAACAGCCGCAGCGGTAGCAGCTCAACGTCCTCGAATCCCCAGATTTCCTGCTGCAATCGCACCGCATCGCGAAACTCGGCGTGCGAAGCGAGCGCACGGATCTCAATCATCGGCCGCCTTGGCCTCCTGCCACAGCGCCTCCATCTCCTGAATGCTCGCACCCGGAAGCTTGGCTCGCCGCTCTACGTAACCGAATCGTTTCCGAAACTTCGCATTCGTCTTACGCAGCGCTTGCTCGGGGTCCACTTTGAGAAAGCGCGCCAGGTTCACCAGCACGAAAAGCAGATCGCCCACTTCGCCTTCAATCTCTCCCTGCGCGGCCGATTCCCGTGCGCGTGCCAGTTCCTGCAGCTCTTCTTCGAGTTTTTCCAGCACCTGCTCGGCATTTTCCCAGTCGAACCCCACCGCGGCCGCTTTCGAAGAAATCTGCTGCGCTTCCACTAATGCCGGCATGTTGCGCGGCACGGATTCCAGCCGTCCCTTTTCCTCAACGCCCTTACTCTTCTTCTCGTCGGCCTTGATCTCGTCCCAGCGCCGCTTCACGTCGTCGGCGGTCTCCGCGCTGCCATCCCCAAAAACATGCGGATGCCGGCGGATCAGTTTCTCGCACACCGCGTCCAGCGAATCGTCGATGCGAAACTTGCCCTCCTCGGCCGCCATTTCCGCAAAGAAAACGGCCTCCAGCATCAGGTCGCCCAACTCCTCGGCGAGCCCGGGCCAGTCGCTCCGGTCGATCGCGTCCAGCACCTCGTAGGTCTCTTCCACTAAGTAAGGTTTGATGGTGTCGAAGTTTTGCTCGCGATCCCACGGACACCCGCCTGGCGCCCGCAACTGCGCCATGATCGCCACCAAACGCTCGAATCGTTCGCCAGTTGTACTAGGATTTGTCGGCATGCGGAAAGCTTGGAAACCCCAGTCTACCGCACACCGCCGAACCCAACCGCCGGACCGCGCGGGTGCCGCGGGGCTGTGGCCTAATGGAGTGTATGGACCTGCACGCCATCCGTCTCGAGATCCCTTCTGAAGGCAACATCATCGTCGGACAAAGCCATTTCATCAAGACCGTCGAGGATTTGTACGAAGCCATCGTCAACTCGGTCCCGCAGATGAAGTTCGGGGTCGCGTTCAACGAAGCTTCAGGTCACTGTCTCACGCGAGTGGATGGCAACGACGACGAACTGAAAGCCATCGCGGCTCGAAACGCCACGGCCGTGGGCGCGGGTCATCTCTTCGTCGTAACACTGCGCGGCGGGTTCCCCATCAACATCAAGAACCGCATCCTGGAAACGCCCGAAGTCTGCACCATCTTTTGCGCGACGGCGAATCCGGTGGAAGTGATCGTGGCCCAGACCGAGCAGGGCCGCGGCGTGCTGGGTGTCGTCGATGGCTCGTCGCCTAAAGGCGTCGAGGATGCCTCGGGCGTCGAATGGCGTCAGGGCTTCCTCAGAAAAATCGGATATAAGAAATGATCCGCCAAACAGTGAGAGGCCTTCGAAAGAGTCCTGGATTCTCCCTGGCCGCGGTGCTCGCACTTGCACTCGGCATCGGCGGCAACACCGCTATGTTCAGCGTGGTGAATGCCGTCCTTTTACGGCCGCTGCCTTATGCCCATCCTGATCGGCTAGTCGTGCTCTCGCAAACATTGCTGTCCCGCGGGCGACAAGGTAACGATGCTTCGGCGGCCGACTTCCAGGACTGGCGACGGCGCGCCCGCTCGTTCGACCAGATGGCCGCTTTTACAGGCGCGGCCTTCAATCTCACCGCCGGCGAAAGACCCGAGAAGGTCACGGGCCTGATGGTCTCGGCGTCTTTCTTTTCGACTCTGGGTGTCGCACCCGCGCGCGGCCGCGGTTTCCTGCCGGAAGAGGAAAAGCCCGGCGCGAACCACTTCGTCGTGCTCAGCGATGCACTATGGAAACGCCGCTTCGGCGCGGATCGAAGCTTGACCGGCAAGACGATTCAAATCGACCGGCAGTCCTATGCCGTCGCCGGAATCATGCCGCCCGGCTTTCAGTTCTTCGGACGCGAATATGAACTGTGGACACCGCTGGTCCTCGACCTCGATCGATCCAAGGCCAATTACCACTATTTGCTTGCGGTGGCGCGCTTGAAACCGAACGTAACTCTCGAACAAGCTCGCGCCGAGATGGACTCCATCGCGCGCCAACTCGCCCTTGAATATCCGAACACTAATCAGGATTTCGGCGCGGCGACCGTTCCGCTCCCCGAGGAACTGGTGGGCGACGTTCGGCTCCCGATGCTTGTCTTCATGGGCGCGGTCGCCTTCGTGCTGCTGATCGCCTGCGCCAACGTGGCCAATCTTCTGCTGGTGCGCGCCTCCGGCCGCCAGACCGAATTTGCGATTCGAGCGGCACTGGGAGCAGGACGCGCCGACATCTTGCGGCGGCTGCTCGCGGAAAGCCTGCTGCTGGCGTTGGCCGGCGGCGCTCTCGGCATTGTGCTCGCGCATTGGTGCATCCGCGCGCTGATCGCGCTCAGCCCCGGCGATATCCCGAGGCTGGAAGAGGCCGGCGTTGACCCGCGCGTGCTCGCTTTCACGCTCGGCATTGTCATCTTGACCGGAATACTTTTCGGTTTGGCCCCGGCCGCGCACCTATCCAAGATCGATCTGAATGACGCATTGAAACAGGGATCGCGAGGAGCTTCGGGATCTCGGCGCGGCGGCCGGACTCGTGCCGCATTCGTCATCGCTGAAGTCGCGCTCGCGTTGGTGCTGTTGATTGGCGCGGGCCTGATGATCCGCAGCTTCGCGGCCCTGCTCGAAACCAAGCTCGGGTTCCGTAATGGCAACCTGCTGACGATGAACGCCACCGTCGAGCCTGAGCAATATCCAGCCGAGCCATTGATGGCAGCGGACTTCGAAACCGCGGTCGAGCGCATCCGCTCTATACCTGGCGTGCTCTCGGCCGCCGCAGCCACGAATCTTCCCGGCGTTGGATGGAACCAGGGACGGGCCTTCAGCGTCGCCGGACGCCCGCCTTCAAAGCCGGGTGAGGTTCAGGGCGCGGGCTACATGAGCGTCAGCCCCGAATATTTCCGCACTGCCGGCATTGCGCTGCTGCGCGGACGCGAGTTTACGGATCGCGACCGGCACGGCGCGCCCGACGTCATTATCATCAGCGACGCCGTGGCGCGGCGTTATTTTCCCGGCCAAGATCCGCTTGGCCAGCGGATCATCTGCGCCTCAGTACAGTTCCGCGCCCGCAGTCTCGGTCCGGCGATCCCGCGCGAAATCGTGGGAATCGTAGGCAGTGTCCACCACGCCAGCCTCGGCGACGAGCTCAGTGAGGAGATGTACACGCCGCAAGCGCAGAACGTGTTGCCCTTTACCTACTTCATCGTCCGGACGGCCAGCGATCCCGGACGGCTCTCGCTCGCCATCACCCGCGCTATCAATTCGGTTCTGAAGGACTCCGCCGTCGCTAATGTCAAAACGATGGACCAGCGCCTGGCTGAATCCGTAGCGCGCCCGCGCCTCCAAATGCTGGTCCTGGGTGCGTTCGCCGGTGTCGCGCTGCTACTGGCGGCCATCGGAATTTACGGAGTAATGGCCTATTCAGTTGCGCAGCGAACCCAGGAGATCGGTATTCGGATGGCGCTCGGAGCCGATTCCGGCAACGTTTTGCGCCTGGTCCTTGCTAACGCTCTGCGGCTGGCGGGAATCGGTGTCGCGCTGGGGCTGGCCGGCGCGCTCGCCACTACACGTCTGCTCGCGAGCCTCCTCCATGGCGTCCGGCCCACCGACGGTTTCACCTTTGCCGCGGTCACACTGGTAATCGTCGCAACCTCCACGCTCGCGAGCTTCATTCCCGCCTGGCGCGCGGCACACACGGATCCGGCGCGCACACTGCGCAGTCCGCTATAACAGAAAAACATGCCAAACCCACGAGTCATAAACGGCCTGGACGAACTACGCTCCCTTAGCGGCCAGGAAATAGGCGTAAGCGACTGGACACCCGTCACGCAAGACATGATCAACCGGTTCGCCGACGTCACCGGCGACCATCAATGGATTCACGTGGACGTCGAGCGCGCCCGCCGCGAAACCCCCTTCGGCTCCACCATCGCCCACGGCTTCCTCACCGTGTCGCTGCTGGCCGATCTCTCGCGGCAAACCATCGACGTGCGCGGCGATTTCAAAATGCGCATCAATTATGGCTTCAACAAGCTGCGCTTCGTTTCGCCCGTGCCCGCCGGCTCGCGGATTCGCGCACGCTTCACGCCGCAAAAAGTCACCGACAATGAGGTCACCTGGCTCGTGACGGTGGAAGTGGAAGGCCGCGAAAAACCGGCGCTCGTAGCCGAATGGCTGGGACGCTATTACTAGAGAGTCCTACTGCGTCCGAAATCTGAGGTCCGACGCTTGCGCCGCGACGGCCGCAGCCACCTGCGAACCCGGCTGCGTCATCCATTTAGAAAGGGCCTTCGCCGCGCACGATTCCGAACAAATGTGCTCATACCCTGGAACGTCTGCCAGCGCCGCATCCCAGCGCAGCAGCGTGAACTGTTCCCGGTCCGGAGGGCGCATCCACCAATGATTGGTTTCACCCTTCAGGTTCTGACAATAGTCGCATCGGTATGGCGAGTGAACCCTCATTTTTTTTCTCCTCCTTCCGTCCTGACAGGAGCAGACCAGCTGCCTAGCCGGCGCGCGCTATCTCTTAAAATTAGATCGTAACTAGGGCCGTTTGGTTACCAATCTAAGGTAACGGTACTGCATAGACGGTACGAAATTCTTTGCTTTCAATGAATTGAGAACCGTTATTCGTTTCTCGGGCCCGATTTCGAAACGTGTCACCGGCCTCCGCGAAGCGGTCCTAATTACTACGCCGCCGTGCGCATTGCCTCGATGTCCCCCACCGGTTCGGGATGCGTATTGTCGGGTATCAACCAATGCACGACGGCGTAAGAGGCCAGCGGGAATAGCGAAAAGACGACGCAGACCGGCGCGAAGCCGTAGCGATCAGTGATCCACGCCAGCGGGCTCGAAATTACAAACTGCATCAAGCCGTACGCCATGATCAAGCTGCTCACGCCGAAGGCCGCGCGCGACGGCCCGTAGATGTCGATCGGCAGCGTGTAATGATTTGTGCTCCAGGCCGCGATGAGGAAAAAACTCAGGCACATTCCCGCCGTCGCCAGCGCTGGCGTAGGCAGCAACGGTATGGTCATCGTGCCAAGCAAAAGCACCGCCGCCAGCATGCAGGCACGCTTGCGCGCCGCCACCGGAGTTTTACCGCGCTGGATCAATCGCCAGGAAAGACCGCCCCCCAGCATGGCGCCAAAATATCCGCAGATGGGAACGATCCACGTGTACCGCGCGGTCTCGGCCGGAGCCAGATGATGCATGCGGACCAGGTACCGGGGCGGCCAGTTGGTCCACAGGCTGTAAACCGTCATGGCGAGAAAATTCCCCAGAGCCAGCGCCCACAGCTTGCGGTCTTTGAGCAAGCCGAACGAATGTTTGTGGATCACTGAGACATGTCCAACCGTCGGCGGAATCCAGCGCGACGTCAGTAACCAAATCGGAATCCATGCCAGGCTCAAGATGGCGACGGCGTAAAACGTCCAGCGCCAATCGTGTTGGTAGGCGAAGTACACCGCAAAGCCGGGCGCCAGGCCCGCACCCAGGCTCAAGCCCAGTTGTCCCATGGCTTGCCCGACCGCTTGCTCCTTCGGATACAGGTACAGGCTCACCGCTTTGCCGACCGCGGTGACGCCGCTAGCTTCCGCCGCGCCCAACAAGATGCGCCACAGCAGCAGTTGCTCCACACTGTGCGACATGCCCGTGCCGAAACTGGCGATGGCCCATACCGCGACCGAGACGGTGGCGCCGCGATTCAGCCCCACGCGATCGATAAATGAGCCGACGAACAACGCCGTCAGCGCGTACGCAATCGAAAAATATTGGACTAGATGGCCATAATCGGAGGGAGTAAATGCAAAATCGTGCCGCGTGGTCCAGACTTCGGCCATGGTCGCGAGCACCTGCCGGTCCAAATAATTGAGAACCGCGGAAAAAACGAAAATCGTCAGCGCGATCCATCGGACGGGCACGGCCAAGCGCATGTGAGTTGATTGTAACAGCGGCTAGGTTTGCAAATGCGCCAATTGGCTCTCGAGCAGGTCCAGCAGCTTGGCAGTACTCCACGCATCGAGAGGAAGCCTCCCGCGGCCACCCTATGTGCAGTCGACGATCCGTTCGAAGTCGCACGCGTGACATCGAAGCTTCAGTCGACCGTTCGCCAGGATCTCTGCGAGATACATTGGTTCTCCGCTGGGAGAGTTGCACTGTGCAAGTCTGCGAACCTCGCATACGCCATCTCCGGGCACCAGGACGAAGTAGTCCAATGGAGGGACTGTATAATCGACCACACGCACACCTATGGACCACCATGAGGGTCTCCACGCCCGGTGCCCATCCCCGAACCTCGGTAGGGCCGTCCATTGGACTACCGATTTGGTCTTCGTAAAAACATCTGTCGCAAAGGACACTCAATTGGGACATCCTCCCACTTGCTCGACGAGCGACATGCAGCGACGGAACTGATCGCGAAGGACCAGAGCGTCTCAAGCTGATTGTAACAGCGGCTATGTTTGCAAATGCGCCAATTGGCTCTCGAGCAGGTCCAGCAGCTTGCCGGCGCTCCCGGCTCCATCCAGCGGCAGCCGCAGCACGCCGGCCGGTGTGAACTGCGCTCCATCGGTGGCCGTCACTAGATTCATGAGCCGGTTCGGATCGACCCGCGCGTCCTTGTGGAACTTGACGTTCAGCGCGCCTTGCCGCCGGTCGATCGCTTCGATCCCCAATTTCGCCGCCGCGCTCTTCAAAACCGAGAATTTCAGCAAGCTGCGCACCGCTTCCGGCGCCGGCCCGTAGCGATCCTCCAGCTCGCCCAGCAACTCAGAGGCAGCCTCCGCCGACGCGGCATCGGCGATGCGTTTGTAGGCCCGCAGCCGCTGCTGTTCGTCCGCAATGTACTCGGGCGGAATGCGGATATCGAGCCCCAGATTCAACGTTGCGTGCACTTCGAGCGGCGCCTCCTCGCCCTTCAGCTCGTGCACGGTCTCTTCTAATAGCCGCACGTAGGTATCGAATCCGACCGCGGCGATGTGCCCGTGCTGCTCGCCACCCAGAATGTTGCCCGCGCCGCGCAGTTCCAGATCCAGGGCCGCGATCTTGAATCCCGCGCCCAGATCGCTGAATTCCTTCAGCGCCGCCAGCCGCTTGCGCGCGATCTCGCTCAACTCGGTATCGGCCGGCACCAGCAAATACGCGTACGCTCTGCGATTCGACCGGCCCACGCGCCCGCGCAGCTGATACAGCTCCGACAAGCCGTAGCGCTCGGCGTGCTCGATGATCATGGTATTCGCCAGCGGAATATCCAGCCCGTTCTCGGCGATGGTGGTGCACACAAACACATCGAATTCGTGCCGCATGAAACCGAGCAGCGCCTTTTCCAGATCCGCCTCGCCCATCTGCCCGTGCCCGACCCCAATGCGGCAATTCGGCAGCAGCTCCTGAATCGAAGCCGCGCGCGAATAAATGCTGTCCACGCGATTGTGGATGAAGTAAACCTGCCCGCCACGGCTCATTTCCTGCTCGATAGCCGTGCGGATCAACCCCGGATCGAAGTGCGCCACCAGGGTCTGGATCGCCAGCCGGTCCTTGGGCGGCGTCTCGATCACCGACATGTCGCGCAACCCGACCAGCGACATGTGCAGCGTGCGCGGAATCGGGGTCGCGCTCATGGTGAGCACGTCCACATTGTGCTTGAGTTGTTTGATGCGCTCTTTGTGGCGCACGCCGAAGCGCTGTTCTTCATCCACCACCAGCAGGCCCAGATCGCGAAACTGGACGTCTTTGGAAAGCACCCGGTGCGTTCCGATCACGATGTCCACTTTCCCTTCGGCCAGCCCGGCCAGCACTGCGGCGATTTCTTTCTTGTCGCGAAAGCGGCTCAACATTTCAACGTGTACGGGAAACGGCGCGAACCGGCGCCGGAAGGTTTCATAGTGCTGGAAGGTCAGCACCGTGGTTGGCGCGAGAATGGCGACTTGCTTGCCGTCCCCTAGAGCCTTGAATGCCGCGCGCATCGCGACTTCGGTTTTGCCGTAGCCCACGTCGCCGCACAACAACCGGTCCATCGGATGCGGGCTTTCCATATCTTTCTTGATCCGCTGGATGGCCGCGTGCTGGTCCTTGGTCTCGCTAAATTCGAACGCGTCCTCGAATTCGCGTTGCCAGTTGCTGTCGTGCGAGAACGCGAACCCTTCAGCCATCTGGCGCTGCGCGTACAGCTTCAACAGTTCGTCGGCCATGTCGCGCATTCTGGCCTTGACGCGCGACTTGGTGCGCTCCCAGGTGGCCCCACCCAGCCGGTCCAGCGGTGGCGCGGCACCCTCGCCCGCCCCGCGAAACTTCTGGATCAGATCCAGGCGCGTGAGCGGAACATACAACTTCGCGTCCGCCGCGTACTCGATCAGCATGAAGTCGCCCTTGTTCTCGCCTTGCGCGATCTCGCGCGTCCCCAAGAATCGGCCGACCCCGTGCGTGACGTGCACCACGAAGTCGCCCGGCTTGAGATCCGCCAGATCGGTGGTGAACGCCGCCAGTTGCGATTTCGCCGGGCCAGGTTTCCCGATCAGCTCGGAGGTATCGAAAAGATCTTCGGAGCCGAACAGCGCGATGCGTGCGTCCGGGAACACCACTCCACGCCGCACCAGCCCCTTCACCAGCAGCGTGCTCGCCGCCGCGCCCGCCACGTAGGACCGCTCCGCCAGATAAGGCCGGGTCGCATCCGCCGGATCGAGGCCCAGCTGGAAAGGCACCGAGTATTCCTGGAAAATGTCGGCCAGGCGCTCCAGTTCGCCGCTGGATTGCGCGAAAAAGATGACGCGATAGCCTTGCTCCACCAGATTGCGCGCCTCGCCGATCGCGGCCTGCACATTGCCATGAAACGCCAGCGAGGGCCGCGATGCGAGCTCCGGGCCAGACTCGGCCGCCTGCCCGCCCGTGATCAGCTCCAGCTCCCGCAGCTTCAACTCCGCCTTGGGCTCCAGCTCCGCCTGCAACTCCGGCCAGCTATAAAAATTCTTCTCCGGCGGGCACGGATACGGCCGATCGCTCTCCTCCAGCCGCTTCCACAGCCGGCCGGCCGCCGAGGCGATCTGCTCCGGCTCGTCCAATACAACCAGCGGATGCTCCACCAGCGAAAAAAGCGATTCCGCGCGCGGCCTCACCAGCGGAACCAGAAATTCCCAGCCCGGAAATGGATCACCGGGGCTCGGGACGTCCACCTCCTCGGCGATCGCCTGTAACACCTCGCGCGACTTCGGATATTCTGCTAAAGGCAGCAGCGTGGTCTCGGCTATCCGCAATACCGAGCGCTGCGTCTCCACGTCGAAACGCCGGATGGATTCAATCAGGTCGCCGAAAAGCTCAATGCGAATGGGCTTGGATGCCTCCGCCGGGAAAATATCCAGAATCCCGCCCCGCAGCGCGTATTCGCCCACCATCTCCACCGGATCGCGCTTCTCATAGCCGATGCTCTCCAGGTGCGCCAGCAGATCTTCCAGCGGAATTTCTTCGCCCGCCCGCAGGGTGAGCGCGAGCTGCCGGTAAAACTCAGCCGGCTCGGTGCGCAGCAGCGCCGAAGCCACCG
This sequence comes from Terriglobia bacterium, assembly GCA_963768095.1. Lineage (GTDB taxonomy): Bacteria > Acidobacteriota > Terriglobia > Bryobacterales > Bryobacteraceae > Palsa-89. The sequence goes on from CAVYGT010000007.1 coordinate 529,467, forward strand.
GCGTGATGGTGATGGTGGTCTTGCCCGATGCCAGGCGCCACAGACCCACTGCGCGCTGCTCGCTGATCTCGCTGTGCGGCGACAGCCGCTGCCACGGCAGCACATCCAGGCTCGGAATGGTCTGCGGCCCCGGAAAATCCGAAGTCACCAGCAGATCGAAGAACGTGCCCACCAGTTCCCCAAGCGTCTCGGCCTCTTGGTTGCCGTCCACCACGACCACGAGATTGCGTTCCGTCAATTGCCACAGCAGCACCAGATACAGCGCCTTGGCAGTGGTGGTGAGCCCGGAAAGCGAAAGCCGCGAGCCAGGGTCGCGCGTGAGCCGGCTAGCGACTTCCTGAAATGCAGGCTCCCGGTTGAGCGATTCGAGAAGGTCGCGGATAGCAGGATGGATCACGACGGGGGCGCGGCACTTTTATCTTAACGTGGACGCAGTCCGGCCTCGCATCGCCTGGCCGCCAGCCCGCGTAATCAGCCGGACTGTTCCAGCAACGCTTCGGACTCCTCCAGTAATTCCGGCTCGGCCTCTGGGAGCAAGCAGGCCGGCGAGTCCAGGCGCCTGGGAACCGCTCCCGGCCGTCCCAGCAGAAACCCTTGGACCTCATGGCAGCCGAGTTTGCGCAGTGTGGACAGTTGCTCGATCGTCTCCACGCCTTCCACGATCACCCGTTTGCCGATCGTACGGGCCAACGAGATCATCCCCTCGATAAGCGAAAGCGCCGTGGGATTGACACCCAGCTCCGCTACAAAACTTCGGTCGATTTTCACGGTGTCGATCGGCAGCCGCGGCAAATAGCCGAGCGAAGAGTAGCCGGTACCGAAGTCGTCTATGGAAATGCGAATGCCGCGCGCCCGCAGGCGTGACATCTTGAGGACAAAATCGTCCAGATCGCGCATCAAGACGCCCTCCGTGACTTCCAACTCCAGCAAATCGCCGCGCAATCCGGTCTCCTCCAGAACACTTAGCACGCCTTCGGCGAATTCCGCCCGAGCAAATTCCAACGGCGACACATTCACGGCTACGCGAACCGAATCCAATCCCCAATGCTGCCACTGGTGGCACTCGCGGCAAGCCTCCTTCAGCACCCATGCTCCCAAGCCCATAATCAGTCCGGTCTCTTCCGCCACCGGGATGAACTTATCGGGTGCAATCATCCCCCGCGTCGGATGCTTCCAGCGAGCCAACGCTTCAAAAGCGGTTTGTCGGCCCCCGGTCGCTTCGAATATCGGTTGGAATTGCAGAAAAAGTTCACCGCGGTCCAGCGCATGGCGCAGGTCCGTCTCCAGTTCCAAGCGCTCCAGAACGGTCGCTCTCATGGCGGAGGTGAAGAACACAACACGGTCCTTGCCTGCATGCTTGGCCTCGTACATCGCGGCGTCGGCATTCTGCCGCAGAGCGCTCACGTCCGCCCCGTCTCGAGGATACATGCTGATGCCGATGCTCGCGGTCAGATACAGTTCATGGCCGGCAATCGTGAACGGCTTGCGCAGCGACGCCTGGAGCCTTTCGGCGACTACCAAAGCGGTCTTGTCGTCGCCTACCTCGCTGATCACCAGCATGAATTCATCGCCGCCCATGCGCGCCAGCGTATCCGGTTCGCGGATGCAGGTCCTGAGCCGCTCGGTCACCACTTGCAGAAGACTGTCCCCAGCCTCATGACCTAAGGTGTCGTTGACCAACTTAAAGCCGTCCAGGTCCAGGTACAGCACCGCGGTCATGCGTCCCCCGCACTCGGCGCGGGCTATGCTCGCCGCCAGCCGGTCAGCCACCAGCAGCCGGTTCGGCAGTCCTGTCAAATGGTCGTGCTGCGCCTGGTAAGCTAACTTCGTTTCCGCATGCTTGCGGGCGCGAATATCGCGCGCAATGGCCGCCACCCCGGTAACCTCCCCGGATCCGTTACGGATGGGCGAAACCGTCAGCGAGACCGGAAGCGTCTCCAGTGACTTGCATACCAGCATGGTCTCATCGAACCGGCTCACTTTTCCACGCACGCCAGGATCGAGAATTTCAGAAGCGCGATCGGGTTGCGAGAGCAAAATAGAAATGGACGCCCCCATCGCCTCGGCCGCGCTATAACCCAACAGCTTCTCGGCGCCGCCATTCCAGGACGTGATGCTTCCCGACAGGCTGGACCCGATGATGGCGTCTTCCGACGATTGCACGATCGCCGCCAGTTGCGCGAGGGCCCGCTCCGCTTTCTTATGCTCGGTAATGTCGTTCACCACGGCAATCCATTTGGAGGCTTCGCCAGCGGCATTCCGGATGGCTTGGCCGCGCAAGGAATAGTAGTAGATGTCCCCCTTTTCCCCCAGTACCCGGTACTCGCCGACATAGCGCTCGCCGCTTTGGATGTGCCGCCCTATCGCTTCCAAAAGCGGACCGACGTCATCGGGATGAACCATGCTCTTCCAAACTTCAAAGTCGCTAGGCGCCGGCCGGTCTCCCAGCCTGTGGGCAAGCCTTCCAAAACGTTCCACGTATCCCGTCTTGAAGTCATGCTCGATGGTCATGTCCCCCGCGTTTTCCGTCGCGATCCGGAACCGTTCCTCCGATGTGCGTAACGCCTGTTCTGCCCTTTTCCGCCCGGTGATGTCGCGCATCACGGCCGCCAGACAGAGCAGTTCACCTGTTTCCGGTTTCCGCAACACGAAGGCACTCAGCAGCACGTCGATGGGAGCCCCGGTTTTCCAATGCCTTAGCTGTGCCTCGCACTTGTACAATCCGGTTGCCACTTGAATCGGTATGGTGTTCTCGAGCTGCGCCCAGGCGGCCTCCGTATGCAGACTGGAAATGTGGTGCCCAATGGCTTCCTGCGGGCTATCCAAACCGATCATTTTGGCGCCGCCCTGATTGAGATATTGCACTCTTCCTTCCGGGGATGCGATCACGATGAAGTCATCGCTGCTCTCCACCAGCGATACGAGCTTGCCATGCTCTTCTTCGGCCTGCTTGCGGGCGCTGATGTCGACAAATGTCATCACCCCACCGACTACTTGGCCGTCTTTTACCACCGGGTGGGACCAAAACTCGGCCGCGAAACTGCTCCCGTCGGCGCGCCACAGGACCTCACCATCCACATGGCTGCCTGCTCCTCTCTGAAACGCTCGGAAGATCTGGCACTCGGATAACGGATGTGGCGTACCGTCGGCGCGTGTGTGATGCAACACCTCGTGCATGTTTCGTCCGAGCAGCTCTTCGGGTTTCGAATAGCCCAGCAAGCGCAGGCAAGCGGAGTTGGCAAAAGTGCACCCGCCCCTGAGGTCGATACCGTAAATGGCTTCGGCCGTGGAGTCCAGCAACAGCCGCACCTGTTCTTCACTTTCCAGAAGCTCCGCTGCCACCCGCTGACGTCCGATAAACAGCGCCAGGCTGCCGGCAATCGAGCTCAACGCTTGAATCGTCGCGTCCGTCAGAGGATGCCGCGCAAAGGCCGCGATCACGCCTTCCAACCGGTCCCCCACCATCAGAGGATAGCCGGCAAAAGCCACCATCCCTTCCCGTCTGGCCCATTCCTTGTTGCCCACCCACGGATCTTCCTGGACCGTGTTAGTAAGGTGCGGCTTTCCTTCTTCGGCGATACGGCCGATCTTGAAACGGCCTACCGGCACCCGCCCGTGCGGCCCATCCAGGTGCGTATACATCCCCGCGCTGGCTTTGAGCTCCAGAACGTTCTGTTCCTTGTTCAGGGTCCATATGCGGACGAAGGCTGCATCCAGCGACTCTACAATAGTCTCAGCGGAGCGCCGCAATGTTTCCGCAAACGTATCGCCCCTAGTCAATACCAGGGCGATCCTCGAGGACAGGGCCGCTAATTGGTCCTGCTCAGCTAGCTCCTGTCTGGCCGCTACGACCCTGGCCTCCAGTTCCGCCTCCCGGCAGCCGGCTATCTCCCCGGTCAACGATTCATTCGCACTCTTTTGCTCGACGAAACGCTCGCGCGATAGCCTGCGAACCGCCACCGCACCTGCCGCCAGGGCCAGCACCGTAGCCATCAAATCCAGTGCAATACGAGTCCAGCCAACTCCCGCCCCGAGATGCTGGACTCCGATACTGCCTATCAACAGCGCAGCGGGCCAGGCGAGATTGGCCAAGGTTCGCTTGCGGGCTGAAGGCACGCTGGAGGCGCTCATCAATTCACTTATCGGGTACGCCACACGGTTTAATACTTAAGTACTGCCTCAAAACCGCGCCTTACCACGCATCCCCGCGCGGGCCGTTGATCCAGGAGCTAAAATGTACTAAAGTCAAGTGATCGAAGCGTGAGCTGGAGGAAACCGATGCCTGAAGAGATGACTCGCAGGGAGACCTTGAGACGAAGTTTGGCTGCGGCGAGCGTGCTCGCCTTGATTCCCGATTGGGCCATGCCGGTCCGCGCCGACGACGAGGTCGACGTCCCTTTCACCGATCTTCCCAAAGGCTTCAACCCCGGAGCCAACCCGAATGCGCCCACGCGCGTCTTCGACATCCGCACCATCGACGGCCCCTTCACCCCGAAGGATCGTTTCTTCACGCTGCAGCACATGAACCAGCCCGAGATCGATCCCGCCACCTACCGGCTCAAGCTCACCGGGTTGTTCAACAAGCCCGCTGAATTTTCGCTGGATGAACTGCGCGGCATGCGGGCCGTGGAAGTCGCCGCGGGCTATGAATGTTCCGGCAACAGCCCCCGATCGGTGGAAGGCCTGTGCTCCTGCGGCCAGTTCAAGGGCGTGCGCTTGCGAGACGTGTTGAGTAAGGCCGGCGTGAACTCCAAGGCCCGCGAAGTGGTCTTCTTCGGAACCGATCGCGGCCCCCAGGAAATCGTGTTCCGGCAGCAGACCTTCAAGCTCGACCAGCAGTTCGGCCGCAGCATCACGCTCGAAAACGCGATGAAGCCGGAGCCCATGCTCGCTTACGCGCTCAACGGTGAACCCCTGACGCGCGGCCAGGGCTTCCCGGTCCGCCTCCTCATGCCGGGCTGGTACGGCGTCTGCAACGTGAAGTGGCTGTCCGAAATTCATCTGCAGGAAGATCGCTATCTGGGAAATTACCAGGCGCGCTGGTACCGCTCGCTGGTTGGCGTCGGCGGCAACGGTGAGGACGCCGATCCCCAGACCCAGTGGGTGGAGAACGAGATCACTCGTATCCACCTGAAGTCCGCTATCGCGCGCGTACGCAAAAAGGGCGGAGCGTATGAGATTCTCGGCTTCGTGCTGAACGACGGCACGCCGCTGAAGTCCGTCGAGGTGCAGATCGATAACGGCGCCTGGCAGAAGGCCACGCTCGCTTCCACTAACACGCAGTATTCCTGGAAGCTCTTCACCTATCGCTGGGAAGGCGCCACGCCCGGCGAGCACACGCTGGTTTCGCGCGTTACCGATGCCGAAGGCGCCGTCCAGCCGACCGCGGAAGAATTGAAGAGGAAGAAGACGTTCCTGCAGGATAATTCGCAGTTCCCGCGCAAAGTCATGATCTCTTAAGGGAGTCCGATGTTCCGCAAGGACAGGCTATGGCTGTGTCTCGCCGCGGCCTTGCTGGCGGGCGGCCTGTTCGAATCTCGCGCCCAACTGGCGCCTCGCAAAGCCGACCAGTGGGTAAACACGTTAGAAGGCCCGCAGCGTATCGCCGGCCAGAAAATCGACCAGGTCTTAGCCGACCTTTCTTTGAAACCCGGCATGGTGATCGCCGACATCGGCGCCGGCTCCGGACTCTTCTCCCGGCCCCTGGCAAAGGCTGTCGCCCCGTCGGGGAAAGTCTATGCCGTGGACATCCAGCAAGACCTGCTGGACTACATCAACCAGCGCGACAAGGAAGAAAACATCCGCAACGTCCAAACCGTTCTGGGCGAATTCAACGACCCCAAGCTCCCGGCCCGCAACGTCGACCTGGCTTTCATCAACGACGTCCTGCACCACATCCAGAATCGCGCCGCCTATTTGAAAGCACTGGGCACTTACATCCAGCCGCGCGGCCGCATCGCGATCATCGAGATGAATAAGGACGACCCCAAAACCCCGCACCGCAATCAGCCGGAGTTGCTGGTGGGCCGCGACGAAATCCTGCACTGGATGTCCGATGCCGGCTTCAAGCTGGTGGACGAACACCCGGACCTGTTTCCCGGCGCCAAGTGGTTCCTGATCTTCGGACGAACCTAGGGCCAATCCTAGTCCGGCCTGCGCGGCGGCAGACCGGCCACAGCCTTTAATGCAGCCCGAGTTCGGAAATTAAACGGTCGGCACTATAGATCTTCTTCAGCGCTTCGGCGATCCCGGACGATTGTACCGCCACCGCCCGCGCCTGCTTGTCAGTATAGATGTAGTCCAGCACCAGCGACTGGATGTCGCCGTCGAAAATGATTCCCACCAAATCGCCCGCGCGGTTCACCACCGGGCTGCCCGAATTTCCTCCGATTATATCGGCGGTATTGACGAAATCCAGAGGTGTGGACAGATCCAGCTTGCTTTTCTGTTTCATCCAGCTGGCGGGAAGTTGGAACGGCGCCTCATTGTCGTGATGCGCCGCGTGCTGAAACGCGCCGCCGAAGGTGGTTGTCCAGGAAATCTGCCTGCCATCTTCTTCGTAGCCCTGCACCTCGCCGAACGACAAGCGCAACGTGAACGTCGCGTCGGGATACACATTTTTCCCGTATACTGCAAAGCGCGCCTGAGCGATCTTGGCATATGCCTGGCGTCTCGGTTCGTTGACCTGATTGTCGTAGATTGACCGCAGCCGCCGGGACTCCGGGTCCACCAGCCGCGCCAGCAGAATCATCGGATCGCTGGACGCTTCAATGGCCTTGATTCCACCCTTCGCCAGCCGCTTCCGCTCGGCCACATCCTTCAGCTTGGTCCCTCGAACCAGCTCCTCAGCCCGCGCGTCCGGAGATTTGCCCGCCAGAACTTTCTCCACCAGTTCGTTCTGCATGCCCTTCATCCCGGCGTACATTCCCAGCGAATCGCCCAGCGTCAGCGCTTCCAGGTCGTCATAAATCGGCGCATCCGAATACAATTCCTGCTCCAGCGCCGGCAGGTTGGCCTCCGAGTACTCCCGCAGCCTCGCGTTGTTCGGTTTCTGGCTCTCTTCGGCCAGCCGCACCAGCGTCCGCGCCATCTCAAACAGCCTGCTATCGAAAGCTTGACCGCTTTCGAACAAGGAAAGATCCGCGTAGATGCCGTCCAAGGTATGCAGGGTCGTGGCCACCTCGTCCCAGGCTTTACCGTAGGACGCGCGGAGCTTGGCGTCGCTCTCCACGGCATCCTTCAATTTGTTTTCCTGCGCCTGCTTCTCCGAAAATAATGCCGGATCCTGAAGACCTGCCTGCATGCCCACATAGGCTTTGCGGCTATTCTGAACCTCCAGGAGTTCATCTTCGGCGCGCCGCCTGTTTTCGTCGCTGCGCTCGCTGTACACGCGCAGCAGCACTTCACGGCGGAACAGGAGCGAGAGCGCCCATGGATTCGAGCGGTCGCGCAAAAACTCCAGGTGCCGCATCGTGTCCAGGCGAGACGTCGCGCCGGGATTCCCCGCCACGAACACCAGCTCTCCATCTTTGGCGCCCTGCTGGTTCCATTTCAAATAATCCTTGGTCTCGGCCGGCTGCCCGTTCTCGTACGCCCGAAAGAAGCAGATATCCAGGTCGTAGCGCGGATATTCGAAATTGTCCGGGTCGCCTCCGAAGAAGGCGGCTTGCTTCTCAGGCACGAAAACCAGCCGCACGTCCGTATATTTTTTGTAGCGATACAGTTGGTATTCGCCCCCGTTGTAGAGCGTGACCACATTGCTGCGCAGGGCGGTTTTGTCGAGCGATTCCTTCTCGATGGTGTTGGTCACCGCCCGGCGCGCTTTCTCCGCGGCCTCCGGACTCGCGCCGGCGGGAACAGCGGCGTTGACGCGCGCCGTCACGTCTTCGATATTCATCAGGACGTCCAACTCCAGGTTCGGGCATTTCAACTCCTCGGCCTGAGTGCGGGCATAAAATCCGGTCTTGACGTAATCGTGCGCCTGGGTGCTGATGTTCTGAACGCAGTCCGTTCCTACGTGCTGATTCGTCATCGCCAGCCCGTGCGGCGAAACGAACGATCCGGATCCGCCGTTGTCAAAACGCACGGAGGCCTTCTGCAGATGCTCCAGCCAGGCCGGCGAGACGTCGAAGTTGTATTTGCTTTTCAGCGCCGCCGACGGCGGGCTATTGAACAGCCACATGCCTTCATCGGCCGTGGCAGCCACACAAAACGCTAGCAGGGCACAGGCAATTCCTACCCGCTTGGCTCGGGATTTGGTCATAGCGTTACTCTACCGGACAGCAGCCGCTGACAACAATGCGCTGGGCTCTGCACGCGTCTCCAGCGCACAGAGCCCATCCTTTAACTCTAACGGCCCTGGAACTCTAACGTCGCGCGCTCGCCCCTGACCGGTAGCGATCCAATTCCGAGTACAACGCACCCGCGCTCGGCGGCGGCGTCACACTACCCATCAAGATCTCCTTCGGCGTCACGTCACGCCCATACAGAGCGCGGTCGTCGTCGTTGTCCGGCCTCAGAGTAGCGCCGCCCAGATCGATTCCCGCGAACAGCCCGCGTGAGCGCGAGTAAGACAGGATCTCCGCATGCAGCTGCGCGTCGGTCTCGGCTTGCGTGGTGCGCCCCACTGGGCCCGCCATGGCTCCCGCGCTGGCGTTGAAGGTAAACTTATCCTGCATCAGTTTCCTCTCTCCATCCATGTTCTGCACCACCATTACTACATCCGTTTCGCCGGCGCCGATTTGAAGTCCGATACTTCCACCTTCGATTCTCACGACTTCCGGCGCGCTCCAGCCATGATCGGTCCTGCAAACCATAACTCCCTTGCCGTACTTCGCACCGACGATGAATCCCGCCTTCTTTAAGTTGGGAATAATCCCGACGCATTGCGCTTTGGCGAGGATGCCCTGAGGTACTCCTCGGTCCGGCGCGGTCATGATGTCTTGGAATACTTCCGTCGACTGTGATATGAGCTTGGTGTCATGCCGCTCACTATCGGCAAACAACAACACTGGCGTTAACGCCAAGGTGATAATCGCGTATTTCATACTCGTAGTTTCCTTTCAGAAGAGTGGTGAGCCCGATCGCTATCGGCCACGCCGCTGCGCGCAATTGGCCACTGGGCAGCCGGCACGTCGATGTCGGGACAAGTACAATCCGTCCCCATGATTGCAACCGCCGTACCAAAACCGATGGCGCGTAACCACTCTGTTAATTCCTATAACCTGAACACATCAAGCCGCATTGCGGATCCCGAACGGAAATAGAGGAAGTAGATTTTTCCTGATCGCGCCAAACTATGCGTAACGAAACTCGCTGTCCTCGCTTCGGTTCGAGGCCGAGCCGGTCCGCCGGGCGATTAGCGTTCAGGAAGTTCGGCCACTGCAGCACTGCGGTGCGGTGGGCGCGGGTTCTTGGGAGCCGTGACTAAAGCGTAGGGATCGTCGGGACCCTCTGGTCCCCGGCGCTGGAACCAGCGCCTGAACTGCTCCCTGATCTTGCTGGCCAGGCTCGGCCGGCGCTCGCTGCGTTCCCGGCGCTCTCGTATCATACAAGCGTCCTTCGATAAGTCTATCAATTCGTAGGGATAAAGTCCCTTCTGGCAGCTCCCCTCCGGGTCCCGTGCCGGACGCGCTTGCTCCCGCTCTTTTCTCCTCCGGTTGCGCCTGTGCGCCCCCATGCGCTATCGTGTTCGAAGGTATACAGGCTGCTGTACTACCCGTCTGAAGTTGTAAGTCTCCCACCGGGGGCTTCTTCCAAATAACCAGGAGGATTCGACCGAATGCCAACCGTACGCGTGCCCTCGTTTCGGCGCGCCGCTATATTGTTTGTTCCGTTGTTACTGGCGGCCTTGATTTTGCTGAGCGTTCCAGCGCCTGTGCTCGCACAAGCTGCTCCCTCCGCCGCCGGCGGCGAAGCGCACCTGGTGCTGCCCGACTTGAGCCAAGCCACCTTCATCGGCGGGACCAACGGCCGCAGCCTCCTCATGTGGGGCCTGGGCGTTTGCGCGCTCGGCCTCCTGTTCGGGCTCATGACCTACACGCAGCTGCGCAATCTTCCCGTGCACCGCTCCATGCTCGAGATCTCGGAACTGATCTATGAGACCTGCAAGACCTATCTCATCACGCAGGGCAAGTTCCTTCTGATCCTGGAAATTTTCATCGGCTCGGTGATCCTGATTTACTTCGGCGTGCTCCAGCACATGGAGGCTGTCAAAGTCGCCATCATCCTGCTGTTCAGCGTAATCGGCATCGCGGGCAGCTACGGCGTGGCCTGGTTCGGCATCCGCGTGAACACTTTCGCTAACTCGCGCACCGCGTTTGCCAGCCTTACCGGCAAAGCCTGGCCTTGCAATTCCATTCCGCTGAAGGCGGGCATGAGCATCGGCATGATGCTCATCAGCATCGAGCTGGTGATCATGCTGTTCATCCTCTTGTTTGTTCCGGGAGACTACGCGGGGCCATGCTTCATTGGATTCGCGATCGGCGAGTCGCTGGGCGCTGCCGCCCTGCGCGTGGCGGGCGGAATCTTCACCAAAATCGCCGACATCGGCGCAGACTTGATGAAGATCGTGTTCAAAATCAAGGAAGACGACGCCAGAAATCCGGGCGTGATCGCCGATTGCACCGGCGACAACGCGGGCGATTCGGTTGGACCGAGCGCGGATGGCTTTGAAACCTACGGCGTCACGGGCGTGGCCCTGATCACGTTTATTTTGCTGGCGGTCAGCAGCCCGCTGGTCCAAGTCCAGCTCCTGGTCTGGATCTTTGTAATGCGCGTGATGATGGTGATTTCGTCAGGGCTTTCCTACTTCCTCAACGATATCGTTGCGAAGAGCCGTTACGGCGACGTCGCCAAGATGAACTTCGAAGCGCCCCTCACCTCACTGGTCTGGCTGACCTCGATCATTTCGATCGCCGCCACCTACCTGGTATCCAGTCAGATCATTCCGAATCTCAACGGCGATACCACCTTGTGGTGGAAGCTTTCTTCCATCATCACCTGCGGCACTCTGGCCGGCGCCATCATACCGGAGCTGGTCAAGGTGTTTACGTCCATGAACTCCGACCATGTGCGCGAAGTGGTCACCTCGTCGCGCGAGGGCGGCCCATCGCTCAATATCCTTTCCGGCCTGGTGGCCGGCAACTTCAGCGCCTACTGGCTGGGCCTCACCATGATGTCGCTGATGGCGATCGCATATAAAGTAAGCGGGATGGGTCAGGTCGACGCTACGCACGGCCTGGCGAGCCTGATGGTCGCGCCGGCGGTCTTCGCGTTCGGCCTGGTGGCATTCGGGTTCTTGGGCATGGGCCCAGTCACCATCGCGGTCGATTCCTACGGGCCGGTCACTGACAACGCTCAGTCGGTTTTCGAGCTTTCCACTATCGAGCAGATTCCGAACATCGAAAGTGAGATCAAGAAAGATTTTGGATTTACTCCCGATTTCGCCAAAGGCAAGGACAACCTGGAGGAAAACGACGGCGCCGGCAACACCTTCAAAGCCACCGCCAAGCCGGTGCTGATCGGAACGGCCGTAGTCGGCGCCACCACCATGATCTTCTCCATCATCGTGGCGCTCACCGACGGTTTGAAACCCGAGCGCTTGTCCAATCTGTCGATTCTGCATCCCCCGTTCCTGCTGGGACTGATCACCGGCGGCGCAATCATCTACTGGTTCACGGGCGCGTCCATGCAGGCCGTAACCACCGGCGCCTATCGGGCGGTCGAGTTCATCAAGGCCAACATCAAGCTGGAAGGCGTTACCAAAGCCTCGGTCACCGACAGCAAGAAGGTAGTCGAGATCTGCACGCAATACGCGCAGAAGGGGATGTTCAACATCTTCCTGACCGTGTTTTTCGCCACTCTCGCGTTTGCTTTCGTCGAGCCGTATTATTTCATCGGCTACCTGATCTCCATCGCGCTGTTCGGCCTGTATCAAGCCATCTTCATGGCCAACGCGGGCGGCGCTTGGGACAACGCCAAGAAAATCGTCGAGACCGAGCTGAAGCAAAAGGGTACCGAGCTCCACGCCGCTACCGTCGTGGGCGACACGGTGGGCGATCCCTTCAAGGACACCTCCTCGGTGGCGCTGAACCCGATCATCAAGTTCACCACGCTGTTCGGCCTGCTGGCAGTCGAGCTGGCCGTTACGCTGACCAACGATCAAGGCGCGATGCTGACCAACGTGCTGGCGGCCGGGTTCCTGTTAGTGTCCATCTTCTTCGTCTGGCGCTCCTTCTACGGCATGCGCATCGAGAAGCAGTAGAACCAGACTCAATCGTCCGGCGCCACCCCCGCACACGCTCGTGCAAGGGGCTCTTGCAATTCAACTATGATGATAGTAGAATGAATGTTGTCGTAGGCTTTCAATGCCTAAACCGAGACTTACGAAACTCGAAATGCAAGTGCTCGACGCGCTCTGGCAGAAGGGCGCGTGTTCCGTTCGAGAAATCCAGGAGACTTTCCCGGAACCTGGCCGGCCCGCGTATACCACCGTGCAGACCGTCGTCTATCGCCTGGAACGGAAGAAGGCGCTCCGCTGCGTAAAACGAATCAGCAACGCCAATATTTTCGAAGCAGTGATCTCACGCAACGATGCACAGCGCCGCTTGGTTGATGAGCTGCTGGGATTATTCGGCGGGCGAGCCAGCTTGGTCATGGCGCACCTTGTCGAATCCGGCCAGCTCACTCTGGACGACGTCAAAGAGGCCGAGAAAGCGCTACGAAAACTTTCCAGAAAGGACAAACCGTAATGATCTCCCCCGATTTCACGCCCTTAGCGATCCACCTCTGGCAATCCACACTGTGCGTCGCCATAGCCTGGGTGTTGACACTGGCGTTGCGGAAGAACCACGCAGCCGCGCGTTACTGGCTATGGTGGCTTGCCTCGGCCAAATTCTTAGTTCCTTTTTCGCTGCTGGTCGACTTCGGTCGCCGCTTCGGATGGCAATCGCATCTACCGGCGCCCCAGCTCCCTTATTTGCCCCAGATCTCCTACCTGATTGGGGCCGCTTCGGCTCCCGGACTTCGCCAAACTGCCGCTCCGCATTCGCCCAGCGTGCTCCCAGCGATTCTGGCTGGTGTTTGGCTCTGTGGCGTTACGTTGAGGCTCGTTTTGTGGCTGCGGTGGTCGCTCCGGATTCGCGCGGTGCAGCGCGCGGCCACACCGCTGGATCTCAACCTGCCCATCCCCGCGCTGGCTTCTCCCGCGCGGCTGGAACCGGGCGTGTTCGGTATCCGGAAACCGGTCTTGCTTCTGCCGCGGGGCATCGCGGAGCGTTTGACAGCGTCACAACTGGATGCGGTCGTCGCGCACGAGATGTGTCACATCCGGCGCCGCGACAATCTGACGGCCGCAATTCATATGGTCGTTGAGACCATCTTTTGGTTCCACCCGCTGGTGTGGTGGATCACCCGCTGGTTGACGAGCGCGAACGCGCTTGCGATGAGCAAGTCTGCTCCCAAGGCTGCGAACCGCAAGTGTATGCCGCGGCAATTCTCGACGTCTGCAAGCTCTACCTGGAATTGCCTCGCTTGTGCGCGGCCGGCGTGACCGGCGCGGATCTCAGAAAACGAGTCGAGCGCATCATGAGTCACCGGCCCGCTCAGCGGCTGCATTTCGGGAAGAAAACACTCCTCGCCGCTGCCGGTCTGGCCGCCGTCGCGGCACCCGTCGCCATCGGCATCCTGAACGCACCTCTGAGCCATGCTCAGCCTCCGGCGTCGCGCCCCAAATTCGAAGTGGTATCCATCAAACCGGCCGATCCTGACAACCACCGTCATTGGTTTCCGGCCATAACAGGCGACCGGTTCACCATTACGAACGGTACGCTCAAAGTGCTGATAGGGCTGGCCTATGACGTGCACGATTCTCAGATTTCTGGAGGACCGAACTGGTTCGACTCCGAAAAATACGACATCCAGGCGAAGGCCGGCAGCGCTTTGACGGCCCCGCGGATGAGGCTCATGTTGCAGTCCTTGCTGGCGGAGCGCTTTAAACTGGCGCTCCATCGCGAAACCAAGGAGGAGCCGATCTACGAGCTGGTAGTGGCAAAAGGAGGTCCTAAGCTCGATCCAGCGGCAGAAACAAAGACGCCCGGGCACCTGCGCGCGGGAAAGGGCCAGCTTACCGGCATCGGGGCGCCCATCCTCTGGCTGACCCAGTTTCTTTCGGAAAATCTGGATCGCTACGTGGTGGACAAGACCGGCCTCAACGGAACGTACAACTTCACGCTGCAATGGACCCCAGACATGGGCCAGCTACCGCAACAGGGGCCGGATGCATTGCCTGCTCCCGACACCTCGGGTCCATCCATCTTTACGGCATTGCAAGAACAACTCGGGCTGCAACTCAAATCAGAGAAAGGCCCGGTCGAAACAGTCGTAATCGATCACGCCGAAAAACCCTCCGCAAACTAGGGCGATCACCGCGCCTCGATTAAACCTCTGGGACAGCGAAGCCTTCCTCCCGCTGCCGGCATCGAACAATAGGAGGAAGGGTCCATGAGAAATGCAACCGTTCTCGGTTTGGCAGCGGGATTGCTTTTGTTCACTCTGCACGCGCGCGCGCAGTCGCCGCGCGGCTCGCTGAGCCCGTTTTATAGCGCCGATGAATACCAGCGCGCTCACTCCCTGTTCAACAAGCTGCAAGCGGACTTGAACGCCGCCCAATCCAGCACCACCTCGAGTCTCCTAGACCAAGCCCGTGCAGACGTGCGCGTACTTCAGAACAATTGGGATAACGCCACTTACGACAGCCGCCAGATGTACGACACCATAGCGGCTCTCGAGACGGCAGCCGACGGCAGCCCTCTGGAAAGAGATCGTGCCAGCCTAGGCGACGACGTGAGCCGGCTGCTGGATCTCAGGCAAGAGTATTACTAGGCGTTGTCACCTCCCGTTCACCAATGTAAAAATGTCCGGAATCTGCTGCGAGAATGAGCGCGTCCAAAGAACCAGAGAGGTGGATAATGAGAAAATTCCTAATTCCAAACGTCATCGTTTCGACCCTGTTCTCATTGGGGCTAAGCGCGGCGCTGCAAGCCGCACCTCAACGTTATGAACGTCCTTACGAGAGTCCGTATCAGGCCTACAGTGGCAACGACTTTCGCAGCAACCAGCTCCTCTTTTCACGGGTTCGCTCCGATATCGATCGCGCCGAGAGCAACCTTCCGGCATTCAGCAATGGCCGCTCCCGGTTCGACCGCGTCCGCGGCGAGTTGAGCGAGCTCCAGCGGCGCTGGGACGAAAGCACCTACGAACCGAACAACGCCGATGATGTAATCATTGCGTTGGATCGAGCGCTAAGCAGCAGCGGAATGCTCCTTGGTGACCGCGATCGTCTGGCGCAAGATATGACCGAGTTGCGCGACTTCCGCGACACTCATCTGTAACCGCGAGGCTACAATTTCTTCACTAACACCGCTATGAATTCGGGATCTGAGGCGGCCAGGACGTTCTTCGGAACATAACAATACCCCTGGTCGCCCCAGCCCGTTCCCCACGAATTTTTCAAAACAAAAAAATTCCCCGTGTAGCCCACCATCAGCATGGCGTGCCGCCCGTGCCGTCCCCAGGGCGCCTCCGCGGCGTTGAAGAGACCATCGCGGCCGACATCGGAGAACGCCGTTCCGGTGTTCATCGAGACATGCACTGGGCAGCCGGCGCTGAGCACTTTGCGCACATCCTCGAGTGCGATCGGCAGCGGCACCGCTTCCAGCCGATAGCGCTGCGCATCCGATTCCAATTGACGCTCGGATGCGGCGGGTTGATCGCGATCGTCCGGCCACAAATCTTGCCGGCAGGTCCCGTTCGCTACCAGCACGCGTCCAGGATCGGGCCCGCTGATGGTCCCGTCGCCACCCGAGTAAGCATACTGGTAATTTTGCGCGTCGCCCTGCATCTCCTGAAACTCCAGCATGGTGAAATTCGGCGACAAGCGCGGCGAATCTTCCTGCAGAATGTTGCGCGATATCTCGACAGCATGGGTCCACGCAAAGGCCGAGCAGCGCCCGGTCTGGCCCTGATCGCCGACCGGCGTGCAGTACTTGCGCAAATCCACAGCTTCCTGCTCGGCTACACTGGCGAACGCGGGCGGCAGCGGTTCGGGAGGCGCCGCTTCTCCCTTTTGCGGCACCGCTACTTCGACGTTGCTCATGTCGATGCCCGTGTAGCGCGCCATCAACAGCTCCAGCGCGGCTTGCGACAACAGCCCGAACGCAAACAGCCGGCCATCGCGTTCGAACAGATGCACTGTTTCGCCCGCGCCCGGCGCCAGCTCATCGAACGCCCGGCTGAATTGTTCGTCTTGATAAGGCGCGAAACCTTCGTCGGTCTTCTGCTGGATCAGGGTGTCGCCGAAGAATTCGTGATCGCCGAACAAATTCTGCGCGGACTCCTGGTAGTCCGCCGGCGTCCAGTCGCCCGGATCGTCTTCAAAGTCGCTGGCATCGGCGTTGGGATAATCGGACGCGCTCTGGAACACGTCGTCGTCCACCGGAGGAAGGTCGTCGCCGGAAGCGAACATGTCGTCGAGGTTCTCGCCATCGTCACCATTCGAGCCGTCATCGCCGCCGCCGCCGTCTCCGCTGTCCTGATCGCCGCCGTCTCCTTGATCCTGTTCGTCTTGATCGCCGCCGTTGTCCTGATCATCATATTCATCGTCGCCGTTCCCGTTATCGCCGAAATCGCCACCGTCGCCAAAGTCGCCGAAATCGTCGCCCATCCAATAAGTGCGGTCCTCCGCCATCCCTTTGCTCCTTTAGATTGGAAATGAAATCTCAGTGTAAAGCGTGAGCTACGGATGCGGCAGCTCCAGCGGACGCTCGCGATGCAGCAGCACCCAATCGCCGTTTTCAGCCAGCGCTTCCTGCCCCAGCTTCCGCAAGCAAGCCCGGGTCGCCTCGATGTCGTTCGCCGCCAGTCGATCTTGCAGGATGGCCTTGGCGTTGCGAAAGATTTCTTCCATCCTGCGGTATTGCTTGCCGTGCTCGGAATAGGCCATGCGCTCGCCAAAATGGTGCAGCAAGCCACCGGAGGCGAGCAGCATGTCAATCGCGATCATCGGCCATTTCAGCCAATCGCGAGCCGGAAGGTCCCACCAGCCAGCCTGGAGGATGGAACCGGCTATTGCAACACTTGCCATTCCCAGCCCCACGACCAGCACGCCAACCACGGCGCCCGTAACCCAAGAGTCGATTCGTTCCGCGCGCTCGCGATTTGTACGCGCCGCCCTGGAGAAGTAATGGCGCTGATCTTCCACCCAATGCTTGAGGACGAAGTCGAGCGGCGCCCGCACATGCTCCGAGCCCCCCGCGGCCGCCGAACACGAAGCCGCATCCCAGGCGCGCAGCGCGTTGCGAATCCAATCCAGTTCGGTCCGCTGCTCATCCAGGTAATTATCTGCGACGGAATCCTGGATGCCCGCGGCCTTCCAGAAAAATCGTACGCGCGCTCCCTCCGCCACGGCCCGATAGTCGAGCGCTTGGTTATCCAGCGCGCGCCGGCGCCCGATGCGATGCGTCACCAGCGCGCCGAACAGCAGAATCAAGGAAGCTGCCAGCCACCACGCCCGGAAATCCCCTAGTTCACCGAAGAACACCAGGCACAGAAACGACAGGAACACCAAAACGTGCAAAGTCCAATGTGTTCGCACAGTATTGCGCTGGTATCGAATGGCCAGCGCATCCGCCACCGCGTATTGATCGAGAGCCAGCGCATCGGCCTCGGAACGCGACCCTTCGCCGTGCCCACCGAGCAGCCCCTGCTTGCTCCGCGCTGCTTCATCCAGTAACCGGGCGCCTTCTTCCTGAATGTGCCGGTTGAATTGATCCAGATTCCGGAGGGCTTTCCCATAGTAGGCTTGCCCGTGTTCCTCACGATCGAAGACGGGCGGATAAATTTCGCGCAACCGAAAAGGCTTGCCGGCTGGGCTCGGATTGCTGCGCCGCGGCGTGAGGATGTGATACACCGGGAACAATTCGGGCGGCTGGAGACTGCACTCGCGGCCGGCTCTCGATCCTTCCGTGCGCAACTTCACCATCGCGGAGGTGCCGCCGATTTTCCCGGACTCAATGCCGTCCCATAGAGCGATCAGGATCTGGCTTTGGCCGACTACGTAGGCGCCCCCCAGCTCATAACGCCGGTCGCGCGCCGGCCCAGGACTCCGGATGGATTCCGGATCGCCGGCTGGTGGAAGCACAAAAGCACATTCGGCTCGCGCTAGAAGCTCGTGAAATTCATGCACCGAGCCAGGCTCTTCAAAATCCGCCTCATACAATGCGGCGGGCATCGGAAGCGGAACCACCAGCCGCGCGCCGAAATGGTCGAGCAGCCCAACCCGCGCCACCAGCCGGTCGGCGCCCTCGGCCAGCGGAGACAGAACCAGCAGCGGCGTGGAGCCATAGCGCTCGCGGAGCCGCCCAAAGACATGCTTCACTTTTTGCTCCAGATGAGGAAGATCGTCCGGGCGCAGGTCGCGATGGCCCGTAACGCCGATCACCAGCGGAGCTTGCAGGCGTACCGTCTGCGGCACGGGATGATTCATGGCTTAATCCGGCAAGGATTCAATGGCCGAGCATTTTTTCCATTTGCGCGATGGCGGGACGATCGAAACCGAGCCTCCGGAGTTGCGCGAAATCGTCCAGAACCGAGACTTCGAAGCGATCGTCGTACATCGGTTCGCCGGCGTGCGCCGCGTAGATCGCACTGGCTTGATCTACCTGCCCGGCGAGCAGGTAGGCGTGCGCGAGATTAGCTTCTATCCAGGATGGCTTTTCACTCGCCAGCCGCAGCGCGGAGCGAGAAGCGTTGATGGATTCCTGCGGATGATTGCTGAGCAGCTCCGCCCACCCGAGGGTGCCGTACGCAAAGACCGCGCGATCTTGTGCTTCCGAGGTTGCTTTCTTGTCGAACGCGGACTGCGCCGCTGCGGCCTCCGCCTTGGCCCGTTCCAGCAATTGCGCCGCGGCATCGGTGGCGCCCTTGCGATCGCCCAGTCCGAGCTTACTGAAAACCAGGTTCTCGTAATCCGACATCAGAATCGCCTGGGCTCCGGTCTCTGGCGCCGCGCCGTGCTTGCTATCGAACGCGATGCATTTCTCGCTGGCACGCATCGCCCTGGCGTAGGTTTCCCGGGCTTGACCCTCCTGGCCAAAATCGGACTGGACATCCGCCAGCTTGAGATACACGGCCGCGATCTCTCTTTCCACCGAGCCATCGGTGCTGCTGACTTTTGACAGCCACTCCAGCGCGTTCAAATAATCGGCTGGCGCAGCCGACTTGTTTTGGTGGCGTGCCTCGAAACTCGCCAGTTCCTGGTAGGCGAATCCCAGCTTGGCGGCGCTCTCGGAACTCGGCTGGCTCACGGCTCGCTGGTGGAGCAACGCCAGGTACTTGTTATAAGCGTCCATCGCTTCGCCGGACTGGCCCAGGAACTTTCGCGTTCGGGCCACTGCCAAAGCAGCGCCTTCGCGCAGCTCCAGATTCGGAAGGCTCGAATCGGCTTCCACCAGCTTCTGTGCATCATCCAAAGCCTGGAGATCGTACTTCAAGGCATCTGGCCAAGTAGCGGAGCGAGCCTCCAGCAGCAAGCCCAGTTTTTCCTCCACGTCGACCAGACCTTGACGCGCCTCCAGCTTCTGCGCCGCGCTGCGTTGCTGCGCGGAATCGTCATTCCATTTCACCAGCGTCCGCGCGATCGCGAGCGACCGTTCTTCCAAAACCTTACGCGCCGCGTCGTAATGATGATTCTCGAATTCGATCTGAGCGATCCGGTTCCTCTGCTCCAGCGCATCATGGACGACGCTGAAATTCTTCTGGATGCCTTGCCTTTGCGAGAGATCTGAAACCTTCTGGTCCATGCCGACATTTTGCTGGTACGACTGCAGGGCGCGGTCCCAATGGTCCATGGACTCCTCGGCTGCTCCCAGCATGTTGAACGTTGTCGAGAGAGTCTGCAGCGTAAATTTATCGTCGGGTTTTACTTTGGTTGAGACGTCGCGCGCCACGGCTTCCGCGCTCTGCGCATCGCGCTCGGCTTCCGCGGAATCGCCCAATTTTCCGAAGGCCTCAGCGGCGGTGGCATATAGACGCGCCGCGATGGCGCGTACCCGAATGTCGGAATTGCCTTGCAAAGCTTTGGCGCGCGTGACGCATTCCCGCGAATTGGATTGCGCCGTGGCCTTGTCCCCGTTCCGGATCGCATCGTCAATCGCCACGTACAGGCTGTTGGCCTTCAGATTATTGGCCGCTGGATTGTTCTTTTCGATTTTGAGCATCGTGTCCAAGAACGTATTGCTGCCCTCGATGATCTGGGCATAGATGGCGCGCAGTTCAGGGCGATTGGCGGAGATGTCATAGATCCGGTCGGCGGTGTTCGAAATCGCCGCCATACCCGTATTAGCGGTGGCCGTGAAGTTCTCGGTTTCCTTTTGCGCGCGCCGGCTTTGCCACCACGCCAGCGCCGCCAGCGCGGCGAACCCGAGCACGATGGGCACGGCCCAGTAGAGGACCTTCAAGCGCCCGCGCCGTTCCGCGGCCCGCTGCCTTGCCACCTCATCCTGCGGTTGATTCGCTTCCACGAATTTCTGGTTGAAGACCCGCTCGTAGATGCGGTTGCGCACGCGCAGATAGCCGTCCTCGGAACGAACCACTCCCGTCAGGCGCAGCTCGTTGAGCAAGGGATGCGAGGGGTCATCCTTCACCAGGCGGCCCGCCCAGATATTGGAGTAAACCGTTAGCAATTGGACCGGATCGGCGCCTCCGCGCAGCATGCGGTCGCGGACGAACAGCAGATTATCGTCGCGCTCGCGGGCCTTGCTGGACAAAAAGATTTCTTCGCAAACGCGGTCCACGCCGCCGGGCGTGCGTACCCGATTGTCTTCCGCTACCGCTTGACACAAACGCTGCGTGAGGTACGGATGCCCGCCGGTCCAATGCAGAATTCTCGCGAGCAGAGCCGGCGCATGGCTGGTCCGGCGCAGGCCCGGCAGCAGAACGTAAGCTTCCTGCTGCGTGAAGTCGGTCAGCTCGATGCGGTGGCCAATGTTGAACGGTGTGGTGCGCGCGTCCCGAATGAGGTCCGCCGGAGTAGCCACGCCCAGCAAGCAAAACGTCAGCCGCGAAAGCGCGGGAGTTTCAGAGCGCTCGTTGTACAGCTGGCGAATTCCGGCGAAGAATTCGTCCGCCGCGAAAGGCAGGCTGCGCGTGGCATCGATCTCATCAATGAAAAGAAAGACGGGGGCTGGCGTCCGCGACAACACTTCATGAATCGCGCCCAACCAACGCTGCAGCGGCCCCAATGAAGAATTGGCGTACCAGTAAGCTTCCAGCTCATCTTCCAGTTCCAACTGCGAGGCGATCCGGCCGAGCAGGCCCAGGTACCACTGCTCGGGAGTCAGGTTTTGTCCGAGCGCGGTGAGATCGATGACCACCGCTTTGGCTTTTTCCTCGCGCAACCGCACCACGGTTCGCACCATAAGCGAGGATTTGCCCATCTGCCGGGATGTAAGCACGTAGCAGAACTCGCCGCGCGCCAGAGCGGCATGCAGGTCCAGGTCGGCTTCGCGCATGACGTAGGAAGGTGCGTCGCGCGTCAAGGTTCCGCCGAGCACGTAGAAACCAGCGCGTCCTGGCTTGGGGTTCATAACATTTGCCGCTTCAGGTAGTCTGCATACAAGCCGCAGCGCATGCGGGCCTCTTCAGCCGAATCACCCGCCATCACGCCGGCGCTGCGCAGCCGGAAGAAGCTATCGCGGGACATCTCTGGCTTTCCTTGGAGCACGCTTCGGACCGCCGCGCTCAGATCGGCATCCTTGGCGAGCAGGACCAGCATGCGCCGCAGATGGTCGCCGAACGGTCCGTCATCGCTTCCCGCGGATTTTTCGAAAGCGTCCATGCTCGCGCCCGGCTTAGTCAGTTCCTGCAATCCGCGCCGCGCCAGGAATGGATGGCCGCCCACCAGATCGTGGAAGCGCTCGAGCTCGGCGTCGCGGAGCGGGGAATTGTATCGCCGGTTCAACTCCGCCACCTGCCCGCCGGTAAAGTCTTCGAGAGCAATTTTCGTCCCCACGTTGAAGGGAGACTGGTTCAGGTCCTGGATAAAGAGGTGCGGTTCCGTGGCGTGAACGATGGCCATGGTCAGCCGGCTCCAAGGCCCGTCGGGTTCCAGTGAACGCTCGTTGTGCCAGGCCCGGAACAAGCCGAAGACCTGCGTCGCGAAATCGCAACTGAACAAGCGGTCCACTTCGTCCATGCCCCAGACCAGCGGCTGTTCCAGTTTGCGCAGGACCTCGCGCTTGAGAAATTTCTCGAACGCGAGATTCGCATTGGAGATGCGCTCGGGAGCCCAGTTCTGCTCGACGAAATCCAATTCGAGCTGATCTGCGATCAACTCCGCCAGACCCCGGAAGAATGCGCCGGCGGATTTGAGATCTTCCTGGCTGAGCTTCTGAAAATCGGTGAGCACCACCTTCGCTCCGGACTTGCGCGCATGTTGCAGGCCACGCGCCAGCAGCGACGTTTTGCCCATCTGCCGCGGGCCTTTGATGAGAACGATGGAGTCGCGATTGGCGATCGCATCCAGAAAAACTTGGTCGGTGCCGCGCACGATGTAGTATTCAGAATCGAGCGGTACCGCCCCGTGGCCGTCGCCGGAATCGGACTTGACGCGGCGTGGCGGCGGGTTCTCGATGGCGGGAAGCAGTTCGGCCAGCAGCCGGTCGTTATCGGCGGCGCTTTTCCACATGGCGTACTGGATCGGATCGAGAATCGGGCCCAGCGGGTCCGGCAGCCTGCCTTCCAGGTTCACACGCACCGGAACCAGAAAAGGCTTGCCGTTGTTCTGTTGCCCGGCTTCCTTGGCGATCTCAACTTCCAGGCCCAGCATCTCGCTCTGAACGGACGCTGGCGAGAGCAGCGGAATCACAATATCGGAGGAGCGGATCTGCTGCTCGATCTCCCGGGCCCATTCCATGCCGGGCTTGAGGTGGCGATCAATGAAGACGGACGCGCCCCGGCGCGTGAGCTCGGCTTCGAGAAAGTGCAATACTTCCTGGTCGGGTTGGGCGTCGCGCTTGTAAGCGAGCATGATGCGGCGCGTCGCGATACTACCAGCGAGAGCCGCGTTGACCGGCGCGCGGGGCATTTCCGCCGTCCCAGCCGCCGCGCGCGCTGCGTGATTCAAAGACGCCGGGGCTTGAGCCGCTGCCCCGACCGGAGGGATGCCGCGGTTATGCAGCGCTTCGATTAAACGCGGAGCTATGCCCGAAATCCCTTGCACCGGCAACTCCAGTGCCGCCTTCCCCACCAGCGCCTGGCGCCAGATGGGAGCCATCTTCTGGAATTGCGCGTAGGTCATGCCGCACAGCACCGGCAGAACGAACTTATTTTCCTCGCAGGCGCGCATCACTTCGCGCGTCACCTGTTCCGATTCCACCGATAGCGGAGAAATCAGCAGAACCATGGCCTGGCACTCCGTGATCAGCGCGCCGACGTATTCCATGTAGTTGAAGCCGATGCGGCTGTCGCGATCGTAAAACCAGGTGCTGTAGCCGGCGCCTTCCAGGCTCTGGGACAGTTCGTCCACCAGCCGCCGGTCCGCGTTGTTGTAGCTGATAAAAACTTGGTGCATCGGACTTCTGCGACGGGGCGCCGGTTCGAACTGGGCGGGGCGCCGTATGAACGATCTTAACCCATCCGGAACATCTGCTAAAATTGTTTTAGAGTTGCAAGTCAGCCGCGCGATTCCCGGTTCGCTCCCCACTTGATTCAGGCCGCCAGGGTGTTTATACTGGCTTTTTTGTCGATGAGTAATTGGACATGACGCCACGGGAAGATTTCGATCCGCTCGCCCCGCAACGCGAGGCCGCCATGTTTTATGGGCTCTTCTTGCGCGGGCACTCCCCCGATACGCTGCGCCGCGACATCGACGTGCCCAAGCCGCTGCTAGAGAAATGGCTCAACTCGCGCCGCTATGAAATGGGTTTCCGCAATTCGCTGCGGCGCGTTTATCAGTACCGCAAGCAGGTGCTGGCGATATTCGACGAGCTGGTCCTGAACGAAAAGAGCCGCATGCGGCTGCAGTAGCCGCAGACGCACCCGCCCTCTCCGCTGCCCACAGAACCTCCTCGGATTCCAGCAGTCTTGGTGGAGCGTCGAAACCCCATCTCATGTAGAATCGTTGAACACAGACCATGGGCTTGACCGCCGGTACGAAGCTAGGCCCGTATGAAATTCTGTCCGCTCTTGGCGCGGGCGGCATGGGGGAAGTTTATCGCGCGCGCGATACCCGCCTGGGCCGCGATGTGGCACTGAAAGTTCTGCCCGCGGCATTCTCGAGCGATCCGGATCGCGTTCGCCGCTTCGAGCAGGAAGGCCGCGCTGCGGCCGCGTTGAATCACCCGAATATCGTCGTACTTCATGACGCCGGTTCCCAGGACGGGCTTTATTTCGTCGTAACCGAATTGTTGGAGGGCGAGACCTTGCGGCAGCGGCTCGCCGGAGGCGCGCTGCCTGTTCGGAAAGCAATCGAATACGGTGTGCAGATTGCGCGCGGCCTGGCGGCGGCACATGTAAAGGGCATCACCCATCGCGATATCAAGCCCGAGAATCTATTCATCACCAAGGATGGCGTGGTGAAGATTCTGGACTTCGGCCTGGCAAAGCAAAGCGGACCGAAGCCAACAGGCGTTTCTCCGACGGAACTCCCGACCGAGGCGATCGAGACCGACCCCGGCAAGTTGATGGGTACGGCTGGCTACATGTCGCCGGAGCAGGTGCGCGGACAGGTTGCCGACGCCCGCTCGGACCTGTTCAGCCTGGGCATCGTGCTCTACGAGATGGTTTCTGGAAAACGAGCCTTCACGGGTGACTCAGCCGTCGAGGTCATGAACGCGATTCTCAAGCAGGAGCCGCCTGATCTCGACAGTACGCTGCCGCTATCGCTCGACCGCATCATCCGCCGGTGCTTGGAGAAAAAGCCGGAAGAGCGTTTCCAGTCGGCGTTGGATTTGGCGTTTTACTTGGAAAGCCTCTCGGGGGGTTCGGAGCGGAAGGCGCAGCCACCGCCGCGGCGCCGCTACCTGCGGGCGACTGCCTGGATCGCCGGAATCGGCATCTTAGTGGCGGTCGGCTCAATTGGCTGGATCACCGGTTTGCGAATGGTCCGGTCATCTTCGCCCACGTTCCAGCGCGTCACCTACCGGCGCGGTGTCATCGATTCTGGGCGGTTCGCCAACGGCGGGAGGACCATTGTGTACTCGGCATCGTGGGATGGCGATCCTTATCGCGTGTATTCCACGCAGGAGGAGAGTCCCGAGTTCCGTGATCTCGGGATCGCCAATGGGCATGTGCTGGCAGTGTCGCCGGGCGGCGACATGGCCGTGGCTCTCTCTCCCAGCCTTAACTTAAACTTCTTCGGTGGGACTCTCGCCCGGGTACCGGTTTCGGGTGGAGCGCCGAGAGAGATGGCTGCGAACATCAGCCAGGCTGATTGGACATCCGACGGCACTCGGATGGCCGTAGTACGCGCCAAGGCGGGGCTTGAACAACTCGAGTTTCCGATAGGCAATGTGCTGTACAAGAGTACTGGCACCATTGGCAGCCCCCGCCTTTCTCCGCGGGGGGACTCGATTGCGTTCTTGGATATACCTTTGGCCACGGGCGGACCTGCCGCCGGCGTTGGCTCGCTTGCTACCGTTGACCTGCAGGGCCACAAGAAGACCTTAACCGGTTATTGGGCCGGCTACATTAGTGGGCTGGCATGGTCTCAAGGGGGCGATGAGATCCTATTTGCTGCTGCGCCCTATGGGCTTACAGGTTCGTTGTACGCTGTGAATCGGTCCGGGCGGCAGCGTTTAGTCCAACACCTGCCGGGAAACTTCAGCCTGCTCGACATTGCTCCTGACCGCCGCGTTCTCCTGCTTCGTACGGCATTATCGAATTCTCTTTTCTACCAGAGGGCCGGGGGGGCCGACGCGACGGATCTATACTGGCACGATCTTTCCGAGATCCACGACGTGTCCCGCGATGGAAAAACCCTCCTGTTAGCCGAGGGCGGAGATTCAGACCGAAATGGAGAGGACTACGTATCTTATATCCGCCACACCGACGGTTCAGCTGCGGTCCGGCTTGGTCGCGGCTATCCCCTGGCCTTGTCTCCAGACGGAAAATGGGCCATGGTATTGGGTTCTCTCGAAGCGCCATCACAGTTGCTGCTGCTGCCGACTGGGGTTGGGGAAGCGCGGCAACTCACTCACGATCGCATCCATCACCAAGGCGCGGCCTGGACACCGGATGGCAAACGGATCGTCTTCGTCGGAAGCGATCCGGGCCATGGCATCCGCTACTATGTGCAGCACCTGGATGGCGGTTTGCCAGCGGCAATCACTCCTGAAAACGTAGCGTTCAACCCTCAGGACCCGATTACGATTTCGCCCGATGGTAGGTTCGTGGCGGTCAACAATTTGGACGGACGGATCGCTCTACAGCCCTTGGACGGTGGCGCGCCGCGGGTCCTTCCCAAGCTGGAGACGGTTCGGAGCCTTTGCGCTGGTGCCCGGATGGCCGGTCGCTTATGCTCTATCACTGGGTAGACGTTCCCACGAAAATCACGAATGTAGACGTGGATACCGGTAAGCAGACTCTGTGGAAAGAGTTGGCCCCCGCCTACAGGAGCGGTCTCACCTCCATCACTACGGTGAGAGTGGGCTCGGATTGTCAGAGTTACGCTTACTCCCCCAATTACTTTCTTTCCGAACTCTGGGTCGCTCGCGGCTTGCGATGAGGCGCTTCGATTGAAGTCCACGCCGACGGTTACCACTAACCTCCCGCACCACCCTCAAGAATTCATTCGCATTTCACCGCCGACCATTTACACTAGAGAGGATGAGCCATACGCATACTCCGCTAGCTGAAGCAGCGCAAGCGATCAAAGAGCGCATCCTCTCCACGCCCACCAGGCCGTTCGATCCGGTAGGCGCCACCAGCGCTTCGGAAATTCTGACCCGCATGCAGGGCACGGCCTTCCAGGGCAAGCAGCTTGGCCTGGCGTTTGAGGTTTGGAAAAAAATGCTGGGCGACCGCTGCACCATCATGATGGGCATGTCCGGCGCCATGGTGCCTGCCGGGATGCGCCGGCTGGTGGTGCGCATGATCGAAAACCGGCTGATCGATTGCCTGGTTTCGACAGGCGCGAACTTCTTCCACGACCTGCATGAGACGCTGGGAAATTTCCATTACCAGGGCTCACCCGCCATCGACGACGTGCTGCTGGCCGAGAACCTGGTAGACCGCATGTACGACGTGCTGGCCGACGAAGAAAAATTCCGCCAGCACGACCAGTGGATCGGTCGCTTCGCCGCCTCGCTCGATCAGACGCGGCCGTATACCACGCGCGAGTTCCTGTACCTGCTCGGGCTGGAACTGGCCAAGCACGCCAAGG
This sequence comes from Terriglobia bacterium, assembly GCA_963768095.1. GTDB lineage: Bacteria > Acidobacteriota > Terriglobia > Bryobacterales > Bryobacteraceae > Palsa-89. Next base: position 556,906 of record CAVYGT010000007.1, read on the forward strand.
AGGATGGCATCGTCTCGGCGGCCGCCAAAGCCGGCATTCCGCTCTATTGTCCGGCCGTGGCCGACAGCTCCATCGGAATCGGCATCGCGGCCAACCGCTACGCGGGAGGCAATCGTTTCACCTTCGACGTGATCGGCGACGTAGTGGAGACCGCGCGCATCGTGGCCGAATCGAGGGCCAGCGGCGTAATTTATTTCGGCGGCGGAACGCCGAAGAATTTCGTCCAGCAAACCGAAGTGACGGCCATCATCATGAATACCGGCGTCACCGGCCACAAGTACGCGATTCAGTGCGTCACCGACTCGCCGCACTGGGGCGGGCTCTCCGGCTGCACGTTCGAGGAAGCGCAAAGCTGGGGCAAGATCGCCAAAGACGCTTCCATGGTCACGTGCCACTCCGATTCCACCATCGCCATGCCGATCCTGGTTTCGGCGCTGCTCGAAGACCGGCAGTTGGTTTCGAATCGCAAGCATCCGAGTTTCGAGATGGGCCGCGAGCTGGGAGTGAAGGCGTAGCTGGCTCCGCGCCCGCTACTTCTCGAACCAAGCCTCCATGCCGATTCCACTCGCCTCAACGCTGGCTCGGCTAAATCCTGTGGCATGAACCATGCGCTCCAGGTCTTCTTTTTTGTATGACCGGGGGAGCAGCATGAAGCGGAAAGTCATCAGTGTCCACCAGCGGTCAAACCTGCTCAGACCCAAACCATCCACGAACTGCCTGATTTCCACCATGGACGCGCCTTGGCGCAGGTCGATGATGACGCCCTTGCCTCCCGGACGCAGCACCCGCTGCATTTCACGCAGCGCTCTTTGCGGCTGAGTGAAGTTCTTGAAAGCGGCGCGGCAGACCAGCAAATCGAAACTGTTATCGGCGAACGGCATGTCGGACGCATTGCCCTGCTGGAACTCGGCGCGCACACCCGCTTCGGCCGCGTTCTTCTGCGCCAGCTCGACGAAGGTCTTGCTGATATCCAGTCCGGTGACTCGCAGCTTGCCGCCCCGCGCCAGTTCGACGGCCAGAAAACCCGGGCCCGGCGCGACTTCCAGGACGGCGGCGTTTTCGGGCGCGATCGTGCGCAGACGTTCCGCCAACCTGCGGAACTCATCCAGGTCCTTGCGGGTTGTCTTTTCATACCAGCGGGCAATCGACCCTTCCATGCCGATGCCCTTGTAGCCTCTTTGCATCGCGGCTGTCATAATGGATTTGGTCTCCTTTTATCTTAGTATCATGATATCTTATCGAATAAGCTACTTACAAAATAATCGTTTCGCATGAGCTTGTCAACCACCCATCGCGCGCGCCTGCACGCCGAAGTCGGCCGGCAGATCCGCCAGTCCATCGCCGGCAGCATCCTTTTCAACCAACGCGTGGCGGACCGCTTTGGCCTCCGGCTGACCGATATGCAGTGCTTGAACATACTGGACCTGCTCGGCCCCGTAACGCCAGGCAAGTTGGCCGAATACACCGGCCTCACCACCGGAGGCGTCACGGTGATGCTGGACCGCCTGGAAAAGGTGGACCTGGTCCAACGCGAGCGCAATCCGACCGACCGCCGCAGCCTTCTGGTGCGAGTCAATCCGCGCAAACTCAAAAAGATCAACGCGGTCTACACCGGTATCAACCGGCAGCTGGAGTCCGTTCTGGCGGAAACCTCAGAATCCGAGCTTCAGTCCGTGGCGAAGTTTTTCGCGCGCATGAACGCCATTCGCATTCTGCCGCCGTTACAGCGTAGCGTGCCGGGTCCGGAACGGTGATCGACCCTATAAGAAATTTCTTGAAGCCAGGTTCTTCCAATTAGCTCCCTTTGTTGATAGACTTGCTGTAGCTCGCAGCGAAACGAACGGGTCTTCCGGAGCTGAGTGAGGCCTTGTTCGCGCTTCATTTGTTTCGCTCCCTGCCTGAGCTAACCCCAGTCGTTTATTTCTGATTCTACGATTCTGTCCGATCGCGCTGTAGCGCGGATATAGACCGCGTGCAGCCGATGTGTAGCGAAACGGCTCGCCATGAGGAAACTGATCATTGTCGGAAACGGAATGTCCGGCGTGGGCTGCCTGGAGCAGATCCTCAAGCACCGGCACGATTTCGAGATCGCCATCTTCGGCGATGAAACGCACGTCAACTATAACCGCATTCTACTTTCGAACGTGCTGGCCGGGGAGAGATCGGCCGATGAAATCGTCCTGAACGACCTGGATTGGTATCGGGCCCATCGCATCCGCGCACATTTCGGAGCCCGTGTCACGGGGATCGATCGTGCGGGCCACAGGATTGTGGACCAGCACGGCGCCGCGGCGCAGTACGACAAGCTGATCCTCGCCACAGGCAGTAGCCCGTTCATCCCCCGCATACCCGGCGTCGACAAGAAGAACGTTCACGTATTCCGCACGCTCGACGACGCGCGGGCGCTGCTGGAACTGGCGCAGCCCGGCCTGAAGGCGGCCGTCATCGGAGGCGGGTTGCTAGGTCTGGAAGCCGCGCGCGGGCTGCAACTGCGCGGTTGCGAAGTAACGGTGGTGCACCTGATGGACACGCTGATGGAGCGCCAGTTGGACGCCGCCGGCGGCGTTTACCTCAGGCGCAAGATCGAAGCGCTGGGAATTCGCGTTCTTCTAAGCGCCCAGACCCAGGCCCTCACGGGCAACGGCCGAGTGGAAGGCCTGCGGTTCGCTTCGGGTCAGGATTTGGAAGCCGAACTGGTCGTGATCGCGGCCGGCATTCGTCCCAATGCCGAGCTGGCGCAGCAGGCGGGCCTTGAAGTTCGCCGCGGCATTGTGGTCAACGACTACATGGAGACCTCCGACCCCGACATCTATGCCGTCGGCGAGTGCACCGAGCACCGTGGTGAAACGTTCGGGCTGGTTGCGCCTCTGTTTGAGCAAGGCAAAGTGCTGGCCGCGACCATCACAGGGAATCGCGGGCCGGTCTTCAGTGGCTCGGCGCCGGCCGCGAAGCTCAAGATTGCCGGCGTCGATATTTTCTCAGCCGGAAGTATGAATGATGCAGAACCCGGTGTGGAAATGGTCCGCTATGAGGACCCTGCGCTGGGCGTTTACAAGCGGCTGCTGGTAAAAGACAACCGGCTGCATGGCGTCATCCTGGTGGGCGACGCTTCCGATGAGCACCGCTATATGGATTGGTTGCGCCGCGGGTCGGACCTGGCCGCGGAACGCCGCCACCTGCTCTTCCCGCCACCGGCGGAAGACACCGGCCTGGATGTGGCTCAGATGCCGGAGAGCGAAACCATCTGTGGATGCATCGGCGTCACCAAGGGCGACATCATCCACGCCATCCACCACGATGGCGTCAACACCTTGGCCCAGCTGAAGGACCGCACGCGCGCTTCCACCGGCTGCGGAAGCTGCACCCATCTCTGCCAGCAACTGCTGCGCGCGGTGGCGCCGGAGTTTCAAGAAGAGACCAAAACCACTTTGTGCGCCTGCGTTCCGTTTTCCTACGAACAGCTGCGCGATATAGTCCGCAGCCAGCAACTAAAGTCGGTTCAGGAAGTCCTGGAAGTCTACGGCAACCGCAAAGGCTGCGAGGTGTGCAAGCCCGCGCTGAGCTACATGCTCGATATGCTGTGGTGCGGCGAGCATGAAGAAGACCGCTCCGCCCGGTTCATCAACGATCGCGTGCACGCCAACATTCAAAAAGATGGCACGTTTTCCGTTGTGCCGCGCATGCGGGGAGGGGTAACATCGCCCGCTGAACTGCGGCGTATCGCCGATGTCGCCGAAAAGTACGGCGTGCGTATGGTGAAGGTGACCGGCAGCCAGCGCATCGATCTGCTGGGCGTCAAGAAGTCCGATCTGCCGCGCATCTGGGCGGACCTGGGGATGCCCTCCGGTCAAGCCTATAGTAAAGGCGTTCGCATGGTGAAGACCTGCGTCGGCACCGAGTTCTGCCGGTTCGGCGTGCAGGATTCCGTGCACGCGGGCATCGAATTGGAGCGCCGTCTCGAAAATCTTTACACGCCTCACAAGGTGAAGATGGGCGCGGTGGGCTGTCCGCGCAACTGCGCCGAGGCCACGGTGAAGGACATCGGATTGGTAGGCCAGGAGGGAAGCTGGCAGGTGGTGGTGGGGGGCGCGGCCGGCAAGAACGTGCGCAAGGCCGATCTTCTCATCACTGTCGAGACCACCGAGCAGGCTTTGGAGGCCGCCCTCCTGTTCTTCCAGTACTATCGCGAGAACGCCAATTATCTGGAGCGGACTTACGATTTTGTCCAGCGCTTCGGCATCGAAAAAGTTCGCAAGGAAACCGTCTACGCGCCGGAGCCGGAGCGAAACGAGCTTCTACAACGTTTGCAAAGATCGAAGGCCATATCCAAGGACGCGTGGCTGGAGCGGCAAGCCCCCGTGCATCCTACGCAGTTCGTCCAAATCGAGCCTCTGGAGAGCGTACTGGTATGAATGCCGAAAATAAATGGACGCGCATCACGCACACTGGAAATATTCCGCCGCGCGAAGGCCGCTCCATCGCGCTGGCCGGCCGGAACCTCGCGATCTTCAATCTGAACGGACGCTTCGTCACTATCGAAAATGAATGCCCGCACCAGGGCGGGCCGTTGTGCGACGGGATTGTTTCTGGAACCACGGTGGTCTGCCCGTTGCACGGCTGGCGGTTCGACCTGGACACCGGGCTGGCAGTGCGCGCTTCGCTTCCGTCCTGCGTCACCACGTTCCCGACGCGCGTGGAGGATGGAATTGTGCTCGTTGATATCACAGCCGGCAGCCGCATCGGGCCGGAAGAGGCAGCCGCGTAGCTGCACCCTAATCACCTACTGGAGGAGTTCTGATGGACTACGTCCTGCCCGCTGAAGTTGTGTCTGAATCGCTCCGCGCGGCGGAGAAGAAAGCGCTGCTTTCGGTTCGAGATCTGTTGATACGTGGCGCGCTCGCCGGGGCGTTTCTCGGTTATGCGACTTCGATGGTTTTCGTCGCTCTCTCGCAAGGTGTGCCGGCCATCGTGGGCGCGATCATTTTTCCGGTGGGCTTCGTGATGCTGGTGTTGCTGGGCCTGGAGTTGGCTACTGGAAATTTCGCGCTTCTTCCGGCCGCGCTCATGGATGGACGGATCGGCCTGGCCGCGCTGCTGCGCAACTGGACCTGGGTCTACGCCGGTAACCTAATCGGCAGCGTTTTATACGCACTTCTTTTCTATGCGGCCATCACGAATTTTGGAACTGGAAACGGTGGCGCGTTGGGCGATCAACTCCGGCAGGTCGCGCAGAAAAAGACGCTGGCCTACATGACCCTGGGCGGCGCCGGCTGGGGCACGGCTTTCATCAAGGGAATCCTCTGCAACTGGATGGTGACCGTAGGCGCCATGCTGGCGTTCATTTCGCGCTCCACGGCGGGAAAGATTCTCGCCATGTGGCTCCCCATCACCACCTTCTTCGCGCACGGCTACGAGCACTCCATTGTGAACATGTTCGCCATACCGGCCGGTATGCTGCTGGGGGCTCCGGTTTCCTCGGCGCAGTGGTGGTGGTGGAATCAGATTCCCGTGACGCTGGGCAATATTGTCGCCGGCGCCTTGCTCACCGGAGCCGCGTTCTGGCTGACCTACGCGCGCAGAACGGAGCGGCTGAGCCAGGACGTGGAAGTCCGCGTGGAGGCGGCAGCGGCCGCCAAGGCGGGTTGAATGGAAAGTCGATCGAGGAGAAGCATGTTGAAACCTGCGCTGCTGGCGCTGGCGGTGTGCGCGGGCGTGAGTGCGGACGGGCAGTCCACCTCGTCGGGATCCGACCCCATCAAACTCGGCGACATAACTGTAACGGGCAGCCTGCGCGCACGCCTTTATGACTGGGACTGGTTCCAGCCCACCGCCGGCAACAACAATTACGCGTATTCGGGCAACATCTTCCGGATCGGACTTTCTGAAAGCCTGGACACCTGGGACTGGAACGCGGAATTTGCCGTCCCGTTTTTGCTCGGGCTGCCCGCCAATGCGGCCGGCACAGGACCGCAGCAGGGCGCGCTGGGGCTCGGTTCCAACTATGTCACAGCCAACGGCGGCAGCCGCAACACGGCCATGATTTTTCCCAAGCAGCTTTACGTTCGCTTCGACGGCCTGGGCGGCGACAAACGGCACACGCTGCAAATCGGAAGATTCGAATTTATCGACGGCAGTGAGGTGACGCCCAAGAACGCCATGCTGGCCGCATTGAAGCGCGATCGCATCGCCCAGCGCTTGATCGGCAACTTCGGATTTTCCGATGTCGGCCGCAGCTTCGACGGCGTGCACTACGTCTTTGGAACACCGAATGACAACTTCACCTTCGTCGGCGCCGTGCCGACGCGCGGCGTTTTCCAAGTGGACGGTTGGGGCTGGAACCGGATCGGCTTCGGTTACGCTTCCTACACGCACGAATGGGGCAGCGGGCGGCATTCCGCGGACACGCGGCTCTTCATGATCGAATATGACGACTTCCGGCACATCCTGAAAACCGACAATCGCAGCTTGGCGGCGCGCCGCGGCGACCTGGAAAATATCCGCATCGACACCTTCGGCGGCCACAGCCTGCACGCCTTCGAAACCGGCGCTGGAACTCTCTACGGGCTGTTCTGGGGCGCGGTTCAGACCGGCCGCTGGGGTGTCCAGCAGCAACGCGCCGGCGCTTTCGATGTCGAAGCCGGCTTTCAGCCCAAGATTCTGCCGAAGATCAAACCGTCGCTGGGCGGCGGTTTCACTCTGGGCTCCGGCGACAGCAACCCGAACGACAACACGCACGGGACATTCTTCCAGTTGCTGCCGACGCCGCGGCCCTACGCACGATTCCCCTTTTTCAACATGATGAACACCGAGGACGCGTTCGGCATCTTGACGCTGCGTCCCGGCCCCAAGATCACAATATCGAGCGAATTTCATTCCTTGCGGCTCTCGAACGCCAATGATCTCTGGTACAGCGGCGGCGGCGCCTTCCAACCGTGGACGTTCGGTTACGTCGGCCGCTCCACTTCCGGGCGGCGCTCGCTGGCGAATCTCTACGATTCGAACGTGGACTATCGCGTGAATCGCCAGCTTACGCTGACGGCTTACCTGGGTTACGCACAAGGCCTTGCGGCCATGGAACAAATTTACCCGCACGGGAAAGATGGAAGGTTCGGCTATCTTGAATTCTTATATCGCTTCTGAGGAACTCGCGCAAAACGGAATGCGGCGCGAAGCAGTTCCCGATAGATACGGTGGTGCGCGCCGCACCCTTTGCGCTTCTGACATCCTCGCGCCGCAGCCCGCCGTCGTGACCTTCGTCCGCTTCGTACCATGGTGATGGATGTCATTTGCCGGGCTCCGCGTTCTCAGTTTGGAAAGCCGTCGCGCCCAGGAAATGGAATCGCTCATTCAAAGGGAGAACGGAGAACCGTTCGTCGCTCCTTCGGTGGAAGAGAAGCCACTCGAAGACCAGCGCGACGTCGTTGAATTCGTGCAGCGCCTGGAGTCCGGGGAGTTCGACATGCTCATCTGCATGACGGGCGTCGGGCTGGCATTCTTGCGCGAGGTCGTGGCGTCCCAGTCATGTATCGAGCGCCTGGCGGCCGCTTTGCGTCGCGTCACCATCGTCTCGCGCGGGCCCAAGCCGCTACCCGTGCTGCGCGAAATGAACGTTCGAGCGCAGATCGTCGTTCCCGAGCCAAATACCTGGAGACAGATCGTGGATGCCGTCGCCGCACGCCCCGAGCGCCGTATTGCGGTCCAGGAGTATGGCCGGCCGAATCTTGAAATGTACGCCGCACTGGAGTGCCTGGGCGCGCGCGTTACCCCGATCGCGATCTACCGCTGGCAGCTTCCCGGCGATCTGGCCCCGCTGCGTGAAGCCGCGCGCCGTCTGGCCAGGGTTGAATTCGATGTGGTCCTCTTTACTTCCGCCATCCAACTGGAGCATCTCTTGGAGGTCGCGCGCGATCTTGGGATCGAGGCGGACGTATGCGCGGCGCTGCGGAACGATGTCGCAGTCGCATCCGTTGGCCCCGTTATGACGGCGGCTCTCCAAGGCCATGGCCTCGCGGCCGACATCCTGCCCCAGCACCCCAAAATGGGCGCGCTGATCCGGGCCGCTTCCGATTCGAGCGCCGCCGTGGTCGCGCGGAAAAGAGAAGCGCAGCGGCTCTGAATCTCCATCCCCTGCATCGGACGCCTACCTTGATATGCTTGAAAAAGTCGATCCGAAGGGAGGTTCTCGCATGTCGATTTTGAATCGCATCTTGCTCTCCGCTGCTGCTACATTCACTGTCCTGATCGGTTCCACAGCCGCAGCGGCGATCCAGGTACACACGCTCTCCGGCCGCTCCGACATGATCACGGGCGCCGAGGCTCTGGTGGAAACCAACGCGCCTCCGGAAAAATTCAGCGCCACGCTCAACGGTGAGGATGTTACCAAAGCGTTCCGCGCGGGCGCCAAGCAGGGCTCGCTGGTAGGCCGCGTCGAAGGCCTCCGCACCGGCAAGAACACGCTCGAAATCAAATCCTCCAAGGGCTCGGCGAAATTGGAACTGATCGACTACCCGATCTCCGGTCCCGTCTTCTCCGGCCCGCATCAGAAGCCTTTCGTCTGCCAGACCGAGCAGGCCGGCTTGGGCGCAGCGCTGGATGAAGACTGCAGCGTGAAGACGGTGGTCAGTTATGTCTACAAATCCACCGAGCCTCCGCCGCCCGGCGCTGGGCGAGGCGGCCGCGGTCCAGGCGGACCGAACGCGCTGCCCGCCGGCTTCAAACCATTCGATCCATCCGGTCCCCGCCCATCGGATCTTGCCAAGACCACAACCAGCGACGGCAAGACGGTGGACTACATCGTGCGCCGCGAGCGCGGCACCATCAATCGCGCCATCTACGAAATCACCATGCTGCACGATCCCTCGCAGCCCGAGCCGGATCCCTGGACCGCCAGCGCGAACTGGAACGGGCGCCTGGTTTATTCGTTCGGCGGCGGCTGCGCGGCGGGCTATCGTCAGGGACTCCCCGGCGGCGCGATCACACGACGAATTTCTTTCGCAAGGCTATGCCGTCGCCGTTTCTTCGCTCAACGTCTTCGGCAACAATTGCGACGACGTAATTTCATCGGAAACCATGATGATGGTGAAGGGCCACTTCAGCAATGAATTCGGCCCTCCGGCTCACACCATCGGCATCGGCGGCTCGGGCGGCGCCATCCAGCAGTACATGATGGCTCAGAATTATCCCGGCCTGCTCGACGGCCTCATGCCGCAGATCAGCTTTCCCGACAACGCCATCTTCGAAAGCGTGATCGATTGTTCGCTGCTCGCCCACGCCTTCGACTCCACCAAAGCACCCTGGACCGACGAACAGAAGGCGCTGGTCTCCGGCTACGCGACGTTCAAAACCTGCTCCGATAGCTGGATGGCTCGCGGCACCCCCACCAGTCTCGCGAACAATCAAGTCAAGGCCGCGGCGTGCAATCAGGCCATTCCGAAAACACTGGCCTTCGATCGAACCGCGAATCCCGACGGCGCGCGCTGCGACTATTTCGACGACATGGTCAACGTCTACGGCAAAGACACCAAAACCGGCGCCGCACGGCGCGCGTTGGACAACGTCGGCGTGCAGTACGGACTGGCTGCCTTCAATGCCCAAAAGATCAGCTTCGAGCAATTCATCGAGCTGAATGAAATGATCGGCGGGCACGATGTCGACGGGAACATCGTCCCGGCCCGTGACGTCGCGGACCCGGCCGCGCTCAAGATCGCGTATCAAACCGGGCGCGTCAACACCGGCGGGGGCAGCCTCGGCTCCGTTCCGATCCTGGACACCCGCGCCTACTACGACATGGCCGGCAACCTGCATGACCGCTTCCGCTCCATGGTGATGCGCGCGCGTCTCAAGGAAGCCAACGGAACGGCCGACAACCAGGTCACGCTGATGTTCCCGCCCGAGGGGCCAGCCCCACTTCGCCCCGGCCAATTGCTGTCGATCATGAATCAGTGGCTCGACAATATCGCCGCCGATACTTCCAGCGCCAGCGTCGCGGTCGAAGGTGGTGCACGACAAACCGGCCGATCTCGCGGACGCCTGCTGGACGGAGCAGGGCGAAAAAATCGTCGAGCCGCAGACCTACGATGGCACAGGCCGCTGTAACCAGCTCTATCCGGCCCACGCCGACCCGCGCATCGTGGCCGGCTCGCCGCTCACCGACGAAGTGCTGAAGTGCCAACTCAAGCCGATCAGCGCCGCCGACTATACGCAGCCGCTCGCGCCCGACCAGATGGCAAAGCTCAAAGCAACTTTTCCGCAGGGCGTGTGCGACTACACGCGTCCGGGCGTCGCGCAACAGCATGTAGACGGCACGTGGCGGCGCTATTAATGGGATGCCTTTAAAGGCCGCCTGGCTCTTCTCCCTCGCCGTTATGGCACAGGCAGCAAATTACTCGGCTGAGAAGCTGGCCGTCGACGGCATCGAAGTCATCCGTCTATCCGATGCCGCCCATCACATCGAGGTCTCCATCTGTCCGTCAGTCGGCAACATCGCCTATGACATGCGCGTCAACGGCAAACCAATTCTGATGTCACCGCCTAGCGGTCTGGCAGAGTGGAAGGCCAAGCCAGCGCAGGCGGGCATCCCGTTCCTCGCGCCTTGGGCCAACCGCATGGAGCCCGATTCGTTCTGGGCCAACGGCAAGAAATATCTTTTAAACCCCGACGCCGCCGATCTGCGGCGCGACGGGAACGGCCTCGCTATCCACGGCCTGCTCTTGTTCGCCTCGGGTTGGCAAGTGATCAAGCTGACCGCCGGCGATGACTCCGCGGAAGTAGTGAGCCGGTTGGAATTCTGGCGGCATCCTGAATGGATGTCGCAATTTCCTTTCGCCCACACCATCGAAATGACGTACCGGCTCTCGAACGGCATGCTCGAAGTGGGCACGGCCATCCACAATGAAGCGCGCGATCCGATGCCGTTACTGATCGGATTCCATCCCTGGTATCAAATCCCGGGCGTGCCTCGCGATGATTGGAAACTACATCTGCCGGTGCGCGAGCACTACACGCTCTCGAGCAAATCGGTCGCAACCGGCGAAAAGCAACCATCGGATCTGCCCGACCCCCTCCCGCTCGCAGGCCGGCAGCTTGACGATGTGTTCGGCGGTGTCAACACAAACGACGAATTTTGGTTGGAAGGCCAAGGCCAACGGGTTTCCGTGCGCTTCGGGCCCAAATTTCCGATCGCGGTTGTCTACGCGCCCAAGGATCGAAACGTGGTGTGCTTTGAACCGATGACCGCCATCACCAACGCCTTCAACCTCGCGCACGCCGGCCTGTACAAGGACCTGCAGAGCATCGCGCCCGGCGGAACTTGGACCGAGAGCTTTTGGATTCGCCCCAGCGGGTTCTAACGAAAATGCGAGGGCTCAGCGGCAAGCGTGCAATTTTAACCGGCGGCGCAAGCGGCATTGGCCGCGCCACCGCGATCCGCCTGGTGGAAGAAGGTTGCATCGTCGGCATTTTCGATCTTAACCACGCCGGAGCGCAGGAGACGGCGGGCTTGTGCGCGAACGGCCCAGGCAAGGCGCTGGCCTGCCAAGTCGACATCGCGGAGTACGATGAGGTGCGCCACGCCGTCCAGGCCTTCGAGTCCGCCGCCGGCCCAACCGAACTGCTCGCCAACATCGCCGGCTGGGATCACGCTCAGAACTTCCTCGACACCAGCCCCGAGCTCTGGGAAAAAATAATCCGCATCAATCTGTACGGGCCGCTCAACATGCATCACATCGTCGTGCGCGGGATGGCCGAGCGAAAATTCGGACGAGTGGTGAGTATTTCCTCCGACGCCGGACGCGTCGGCTCGTCAGGCGAATCCGTTTACGCGGCCTGCAAAGGCGGCATTATCGCCTTCACCAAAACGCTCGCCCGCGAACTCGCGCGCCGCGGCGTCACGCTGAACGTGGTCTGTCCCGGTCCCACGGACACGCCGCTGCTGGCGTCCATTGCTCAATCCTCGCCCAAGCTCACCGAAGCTCTGGCGCGCGCCATTCCGTTGGGCCGCCTGGGTCACGTCGACGACTACCCCGGCATGATCGCGTTTCTGCTCAGCGACGACGCAGCCTTTATGACCGGCCAGACCATCAGCGTCTCGGGCGGCCTTACAATGAGCTAGTCGCTAATGGATTACTCCCACTACACTCGCCTGAAGTTCGACCGCCCGCATCCCAAAGTCCTGCGCATCACCATGGACAACGGCAAGGTGAACTCGGCCGACCGCGCCATGCACGCCGAGCTGACCCAAATCTGGCGCGACATCGACGCCGACCCCAGCATCAACGCCGCGATTCTCACCGGCGCGGGCAAAGTTTTCTCCGCCGGCGGCGACTTCGGCATGATCCAGGAAATCATCGACGACTTCGAAACCCGCGCGCGCGTCTGGAAAGAAGCCCGCGATCTGGTCTATAACCTCATCAATTGCTCCAAGCCCGTGGTGAGCGCGATGCGCGGCGTGGCCGTGGGCGCGGGATTAGTCTGCGGGCTGCTCGCGGACATCTCGATCGCCACCAAGGATTGCCGCATCCTCGACGGGCACACCCGCCTGGGCGTTGCCGCGGGCGATCACGCCGCCATCGTTTGGCCGCTGCTGTGCGGGATGGCCAAGGCCAAATATTATCTGCTGCTATGCGACCAACTGCTGGGCGACGAAGCCGAGCGCATCGGGCTGGTGAGCCTCGCCGTGGACGATGCCGCGCTCGACGCCAAAGCAGTGGAAATCGCGACCCGCCTCGCCGAAGGCGCGCAATCCGCCATCCGCTGGACCAAGTACGCGTTGAACAATTGGCTGCGCCAGGCCGGACCCGTGTTCGACACCTCTCTCACCCTCGAGTTCCTCGGCTTCTCCGGTCCCGACGTCCAAGAAGGCCTCGCATCTCACCTCGAAAAACGCAAGCCGGCGTTCCCGCCCGATTCACCGCTCTGATCGCAAGGTATATACTGGCTACTCGAAACCAAGGAGAGTCTCATGCGCAAACTCACCGTCATTTCTCTGGCGCTGGTACTCGCGGTCAGCAGCCAGATCCTGGCGCAAAAACAACCGCCCAGCGGGAGCGCAACCGACGTGACCAACGCCCAGATCCAGGCGGCCCTCAAGAAAACAGCGTCGGCCTCGGTCAACGACACGCAACTCCGCGTCGTCGATATCGACGGCGAATACAACGTCGCGGTCGGCATCCTGCACCGCGCGCGCACCAACGGCAAGCCCAGCGGCGCCCTGATTCACGAAAAGATCACGGAGGTCTACCAGATCATTTCCGGCGAAGGAACTTTCGTCACCGGCGGGAAGCTGGTCAATCCGAAGGAATCCGCCCCCGACAGCGAAATTGTTAAAGTCCTGGCCGGCCCCAGCATCTCCGGCAGTTCGATCGAGGGTGGCATGAGCCGCAAGGTCGGACCGGGCGACATCATCGTCGTGCCGCCGAACACGCCGCACGGCTTCAGCGAAATCCCGACGGACCAGGTGGTCTACACCGTAGTCCGCGTCGACTCCCACAAGGTTCTCCCGGCTGGTTATGTCGCGAAGTAGCGTCGCAGCAATCTTACTTATCGCGAGTGCCGCGCTGGCGTCCGCTCAGACGTCCCCGGCCTCGCTCCCCACCGCTTGGGTCCTGCCGCCGCCCGCTCAACCCGCGCCCGCTGAAACCATTGGCGTGCTAGCCGGCCGCCTATTCGACCCCAAATCCGGGACATTGCTGCCGAACCAGGTCATTGTTATCCGCGGCGATCGCATCACCGCCGTCGGCGGCTCCGTTGGGATCCCCTCGAACGCGCGCGTCATCGATCTCAGCCGCGCCACCGTACTGCCCGGCCTGGTCGACACACACCTGCACGTCATGGATGGCAATCCTTTGACCGCGCCCGGCGGCCCTGGAATCATCCCAGGCACTCCCAACATCCCGCCGACGCTTCAATATCGCGAACTGATCGCGCTGATGAACGCGCAACGCGACCTCACCGCCGGCTTCACCACCATCGTCGACTTGATGTCGCACGGCGGCTGGTATGGCACCGTGGATCTGCGCAACGCCATCAACAACGGCCTCGTCCAGGGACCGCGCATGCAGGTGGCCGGACCAGGCATCGTGAACACCAACAAAGCCAGCGTTCCGTTCCCGCTGCTTCCTACGACGCCGATTTCCAACCTCGGCGCGCAGATCGCCAATGGGCCTTGGGCCGTGCGCGAAGCCGTGCGCGAGCAGGCGCACTACGGCGTGGATTGGATCAAAATCTACAGCACTGAAGAATACTATTTCAATCCCGACGGCAGCATGGTCAACACGCCCTCCTTCACGCTGGAAGAGACGCAGGCCATCGTGGACGAAGCGCACCGCAAGGGCCTGAAAGTCGCGTGCCACGCCTACGGCGGCGAAGGTCTGCACAACTGCATCGCGGCCGGAGTGGACGTTCCTACACACGGCCTCGACCTGGACGACGCCGCGCTCAAAATGCTGCTCGAAAAACATCTGCCGCTGACCGCGACCTTCTTCGACCTGAGTATCGAGGATGCGCAAGAAATGAAGCGCTGGGGAAACAGCCGCTGGCGCATGCTGGAAAAAAGCTGGAAAAAGGCCCTCGCGGCCGGAGTGACGCTCCCCTTCGGAAGCGGCGCGGGACCGTTCCCGCACGGCACGCAAGTGGATCAATTCGCCTACTTCGTGAAATGGGGCATGACGCCGCTCCAGGCCCTGCGATCGGCCACCACCGTCGCCTCCGATCTGATCGGCTGGCAGGACCGCGTCGGAACCGTCGAGAACGGCAAGTTCGCTGACCTGGTCGCGGTCTCAGGCGACCCGCTCACAGACATCACCGAAATGTCGCGCATCAAGTTCGTGATGAAGGGCGGCCAGGTGGTCCGAAACGATTTTAAATAGCGGGCGCTCAGTGTAAGGCGGTGGGCGCGATCAAAGCTCCGGTTGCCAGCGGCAGCTCGGACGGCTTGAAATTCTGGATGAAGTGCATCATGCCGCGCTCCAGCCTCAACATCCCGTACGACCGCGCTTCCTGAAGCGCTTTCTGATTCTGCCAATGATCGTGCAGAATCCGATAGCAGGCAATCACCGTCCCAGTCCGGTCCGCCCCGCGGCGGCAATGCACAAACACCGGCCCGTTGGAGTCTGAAGTCATCAACGCAAGAATTTTGGACATTATTTCAACCGCTGGCGCGCCGAGGCCCTTCATGGGCACGTTCACGTACTGCATTCCCGCAGCTTTGACCGCGTTCTCTTCGGTCTGAATCGGATGCTCCGTCGCCGGGCGAAGGTCGACAACCAGCTTGATGCCCAGATGAGCCAGGCTATTCCAGCCGGCGTCTACGGGCTGGCCGCCACGAAACACATGCTCATTCACCGCATGGAAGTTGGGAACGCCGGGTGCTTCGACATCCGCGGCCCAGGCCGGCCCGAGCGCGAAGGTCAAGATAAGAACGGGAAGGCTGCGCTGCCGCATTGCTTTCATTTTCGAACCATCAGAGCGCCTATGCAACCTCCACTGCTCATCATGCCGGAAGGGGGCAAGTTTCAGCCGCCGCCAAGTCCCCTGCTACAATCAAACCAAATGCATGGCGAACTTCCTTGCATCCTTCTTCCATGCGCTGCCGAGGCCCGGCCCCACTGACATCGTCGACATCCTGGTCGTCGCCATCCTTATTTATCAGTTCCTGCTGCTGATTCGCGGGCGCCGCGCGGTGCACATCCTGTTCGGCTTGGGAATCGTCGGCATCATCTATGGCCTCGCTACCTGGGCCAAGCTGCAAGTTCTGCATGCCATCCTGGCAACGCTGGTGCCTTACACCGCCATCGCGCTCATCGTGATGTTTCAGTCCGAGCTGCGCCGCATGCTCGCCCGCCTGGGCCGCAAGCCATTTTTAGGAATCAGCCAACTGGAACGCCGCGAAACCACGCAGGAGATTCTGCTCGCCATCGGCCACCTGGCGCAGAGGAAGGTCGGCGCCCTGATCGTGGTCGAGCGCAAGATCGGTCTCCGAACATTTGCCGAAAGCGGAGTGAGCGTGGACGCCGTCATTTCCCGCGATTTGCTGTGCGCCATCTTCGAGCCGGGCGGAGCGCTGCACGATGGCGCGGTCATCATTCAAGGCGACCGCATTGTCGCCGCCGCCTGCTTCCTCCCACTCACCACCAATCCGCTGCTGGTCACCGAGATCGGCACGCGCCATCGCGCCGCACTCGGCATCACCGAGGAATCGGATTGCCAGGCCGTCATCGTGTCGGAAGAAACCGGCCGAATATCCATCGCCGCCTTTGGAGAGATCGAGCTGGACGTGGCGCTCGAACGGGTGGAGCACCTGCTCAACGAACGGGTGCAGCGTCAGGACATGCGGTCGTCGTCCTCCCTTCACCGTGGCTCCGCGGCAGTTCGTGAATCGAGCTTCGATCGCCCATGATCCAACTGATTACCCGCAATTTCGGCTGGAAGTTGCTCTCGCTAGGGATCGCCGCGGCCTTGTGGATCGCGGTGGCGCGTGAACCGGAACTGGCCACTTCGCTTTCGGCTCCAGTCGAATTCAAGAACATGCCCGAGGACGTGGACTTCAACTCCGCCGTGCCGGATCGCGTGCAGCTCGAACTCCGCGGCCAGTCCGGCCGCCTCTCGCACGACAATTTGGCCGACGTCGCGGTGGTGCTAGACCTTGCCGACGCGCATCCCGGAGAACGCACCTACACCATCCGCGATACCAGCCTCAATCTCCCCTCCGCCGTTTCCTTCTACCGCGCTATTCCGTCTCAGCTCACGCTGCGCTTCGAACACGTCATCAGCCGCGACATTCCGGTGAAGCCGCTCTATGAACACCTTCCCCAGGGCTACCGTGTCCAGAGCGCAGACCTGTATCCTGCCAAAGTCCGGATCCGCGGGCCGGAGCAGCGCGTGAGGAATATGGAAGCGGTGTCAACCGACCCTATCGATTTGACTGGCGTGGTTGGCCAGAAAGAGATTCGCACCCACGTCAATGTCGGCGATCCGCAAGTGCGTTTGGAATCTCAGGTCATCATCACAGCCAAGGTGCAAGTGGCGCTCCAGCGACCTACGCCGAAGGCTGCGAAATAAATGGCGCGAACCCTCTTCGGCACGGACGGAATTCGCGCAGTGGCGGGTGAGTTTCCGCTAGACCGCAAAACGGCGCACGCCGTGGGAGCCGCGCTCGGCCAATGGATTCACCGCTCGAAGCTCGAGCCCCGAGTCGTCATCGGCATGGACACGCGCGAATCCGGCCCGTGGCTGGCCGCGGAAGTGGCAGGCGGCTTGGCCACGCAGAAGATCAAAGCGGACTTTGCCGGCGTCACCACTACGCCCGGCATCGCGTATCTGGCCAAGACCGGGCCCTACGCGGCCGGCGTCATGATTTCCGCCTCCCACAATCCCTATCAGGACAACGGCATCAAACTGATCGGCCACACCGGCTACAAGCTCCCCGACGAGCAGGAAGAACGCCTGGAGGCGGACATTCTGGCCATCTCCTCCCAGGGCGGCCCGTCCGCTTCCATAGATATCGACCCCGGCCTGGATCGCAGCTATATTGAACACCTGGCCTCCACGCTTCCGGGCGGGCTTGGCGGCCTGAAGATCGTGGCCGATTGCGCCAACGGCTCGGCGTCGGCTCTGGCTCCAGAATTGTTCGAACGCCTGGGCGCGCGGGTTCAAGCCATTCATTGCTCGCCCAACGGCCGTAACATCAATCTGAACTGCGGCTCGCTGCACTTGGAGCAGCTCCGCGCTGCAGTACGCGAGCATTCCGCCGACGTGGGCGTGGCGTTTGACGGCGATGCGGATCGCGCACTGTTCGTGGCCTCGTCCGGAAAGATCGTGGATGGCGACGCGGTGCTGCTCCTTGCGGCCCGTCATCTGAAGCGCGAAAACCGGCTGACCGGCGGCAATGGCCGGCCCGTCGTGGTCGCTACAGTAATGTCTAATCTCGGTCTGGAGCGCGCGCTGGCTTCCCATGGCATCCAGATGGTTCGCACTCCGGTGGGAGACAAATATGTGCTCGAGGAAATGATCCGCCGCGGCGCCGTTTTGGGAGGCGAGCAATCCGGCCACATCATTTTCCATCAATTCGCCACCACCGGAGACGGCATGCTGACCGCGTTGCGCGTTTTTGAGGCCATGATCGAATCGGGCCAATCTCTGGACGCGCTGACCAGCGAGCTTCAGGTGTATCCGCAGCGCCTGGTGAACGTGCGCGTGCGCGAGCGCAAACCGCTGGACCAGTTGCCCGCTGTCGCGGCCGAGATTCGCGCCGCCGAATCCTCCTTTGGCGATGCGGGCCGCGTGCTGGTGCGTTTCTCCGGCACTGAGCCGCTCGCCCGCGTGATGGTGGAAGGACCAGACCTGGCGCGCGTGGAGCATTTCGCCAACCGCATCGCGGAGCAGATTCGGGCCGACCTCGGTGAGTGAGTTGATTGCTCTTGCCGGCATCCAAAGCGCGCGCGAGCGCATCCGCGGCCGCGTGGCGAGAACGCCTCTGGTTTCGAGCGCCACCCTAAGCGCGCGGCTGGGCGCACAGGTTTTTCTCAAGCTAGAGTTGTTCCAGAAAACCGGATCGTTCAAAGTGCGCGGCGCTTTCAATAAAGCGCTCAGCATTCCCGCTGAACAGCGCGGGCGCGGCCTGGCGGCGGTCAGCGGCGGCAATCACGCGCAGGCTGTGGCCTACGTGGCGACGCAGCTCGGCTTACCGAGCGTGATTCTGATGCCTGAAAAAACTCCTCGGAATTATATCGACGCCACGCGAGGCTACGGCGCCGAAGTGGTCCTGGTGGAGAACTCAACCGTGGCATTTGAGAAGATCGGCGCGTACCAAAGCCAGGGCTGGACCACGATTCATCCCTTCGACGATCCGCTGGTGATGGCCGGGCAGGGAACCGTCGGGCTCGAGATTGTCGAGGATCTTCCGGACGTAACCGACGTCGTGGTCAGCATCGGCGGAGGCGGGTTTATCGCAGGCGTCGCAACAGCCGTGAAGTCGCTGCGTCCCGAAGTGCGCATGTGGGGTGTCGAGACCGAAGGCGCGGATGCCATGGCTCGCGCGCTGGCCGCCGGACGGCCTGTGCATCTGGATGCGATTACATCCATCGCGCGCACCTTGGGCGCGCCCGCGGTTTCCGAGCGCACGCTGGAACTGGCGCGCAAGTATCTGGAGAGCGTGACTGTGGTGCCGGACCGCGAAGCAGTAGCCGCGCTGCGATTCCTGCTGGAGCGCGCCAAAGTGTTGGCCGAGCCGGCGGCTTCTTGCACGCTAGCCGCGGCCGAGCGCCTGCGCGGCCGGTTCACCAAGGATTCGCGCTTGATCCTGGTCTTGTGCGGCGGCAACGTGTCTGTCGACGATCTGTGCGCGTACAAGGCCTGAGGTTCAAACAACCGGTTGCGCAAATGTTTTATATCGGCGAAACTGAATTCAGTGGCGACGCCAGATACTGCACGGCCGACCGCACAGCCGGTGCGCTTCCACTTCGCCGTCACCTGGTCAACTCTATACGTCTCGCTTCCGGCGCCGCAGAAATCCGTGATGCCATCGAGCGGCGGGCGTTCGCGGGCGGTTGTCAAGACGCCCAGCGAGCCGGACATCACCTGGGCGATGGTGGTTCCGAAAATGTACCGGCCGCTTCCGAGACGCCGCCGGGTTTATGAAATCGCCCCGCCTCCACGCCCGGCGCCGGTTCCAGAGCCGCGTCAGGTGCTGCCCCGCCTTGAAGTCCCGCGCCTGGCGCAGCGCCCCGAGCCACTCCCAATCGAAGCCCCGCGCGTTGCACCGGCCATCGAAAAGCGAATTCCCTTCGAGCGCATTTTCGCAATATCCGGCGCCGCTCTGGCCGCAGCCGGCCTGGCGGTTTTGCTGATCCGTCATAGCTCGCCGCCAGCGCAGAACCAAGCGCATTCCCGGCCACACGCCGCCGCCGTCATGAATTTCCCCGCGGCTCCCGTTGCTCCTGAACCGCTTCCCCAGCGCCGCGTGCCGAAGCGAACGCTCGAATCCAAGAAGCCGCCCAGGACATTCGTAGCCGCTACGCGCCCCGCACCAAAGACCGAACCTACGCCCGCGATCATTCATAGCGCGCCGCCAGCCGAGCCAGCATCGCCTGCTCCGGTCCTGGCACGAACGCCCACGCGCTTTGCCGCCGAGCCGTTCGCGCTGGACGATTTCCAGTCATCACTGGTGATCAGCAAAGTGAAACCCGTCTATCCCGAGGTCGCAAGACTCGCGCTGGTCCAAGGCACGGTGCGGCTCAAGGCCACCATCGGAACGGACGGCTCGGTCGAGGCTCTGGAACTGGAGAGCGGCCCTGCCTTGCTGGCTCAATCCGCTATCGAAGCGGTGCGCCAATGGAGGTTTCTTCCGGCCACTCGCAACGGCGCCCGGGTGGAAGACGTAACTCACGTGGACGTGAGCTTCGCGCTGGTCAAATAGCGGCGCGCCCCGTTTTTGTGTATCATTTGTTCTATGCGTTTACTGGTACCGTTCCTCGTTGGGGTTTCTTTATTTTGCGCTCAGGCACAGGATGCTCCTAAGAAAGCGCCGCCTGCGCCGAAGAATTTGAAGCTGCTGCAACCGTCGGATATTCGTCCGATGATGGGCGCGTTTCGCACCGCGCTCGGCGTGCAATGCACTTACTGCCACGTGCAGGGAGCTTTTGATAGCGACGAAAATCCGAAAAAGGAAATCGCGCGCCACATGATCACCATGGTGCGCGAGATCAATGCTAAGTTCCCCGATGGCAAGGAGCACGTGACGTGCTACACCTGCCATCGCGGCGCCACCGAGCCGGCCATGGCAGCGCCCGCTGCGACGCCGGCAGCTCAGTAGCGCCTGAGCTTTAAAACGTTCTGCGCTTCAAGCGAGCCAGGCTGAATTTGGCCGTCTCGGCTACCGCCATAACGGTCATGACGCCGGCTTGCACGGGATCGGAAACCACCAGATCGGCGGCATCGGGCACGCTGCCGGCCATGTTCAAGCTGACCACCAGCAAGCCCTGCGCGCGCACTTCGCGGACGGCGCGCTCGATGTCGCCGCCCATGAGCGAACCGGCCAGCACCAGAGCCTTCATGCGTGGCAGGCGTCCGCAAGCGCGCACTGCATCGGCCAGGGGCTGCTCGCCGACCAGCGGGATGGTGTCCACCGAGATGTGCTCGCCGCGGATGTTATGCCGGTCGGCTTCCGAGATGGCGCCGATGGCGACCTGGCCGACCTGCGCGCCGCCACCCATCACGATAATGCGCTTGCCGAAGACGGTCTGAAAGGTCTTCACCTGCGTGATGTTGTGCACGATGGGAAGCTTCGCCAGATCGTCGAGCATGGGCGTGGGATCTTCGGTGACGTCGATCTCGAAATAAGTCTGCCGTTCCTCGACGATGTCGACGGAGGTGATGTTGCCATTGTGCTGCGCGATCACGCCGGTCAATTTGTGAAGGATGCCGGGTCCGGGATCAGCTTCCACGAGCAATCCGATTTTTTCACTCATCTCCACAGCTTACGCCGGAAACGTATAAATCCGGTTACAGGGGAATAGAATTGGTGTTGTATGAAGACCCTAGAGGGATGGAAGACGCTGCTTGAAATTATCGCGATTCCGTTTGCGATCGCCTACGCTGTTGTCACCTACTGTCAATGGCAGGACTTGAAAGACAACTTCAAGGTCGACGAGCGTGCTTGGCTCGGAGTTAAGGATGTAACGCTGACTCTTCCACTGCAGGTTGGGCATACAGTGGACATCTCTATCAACACATTCAATACTGGCAAGACACCCGCTGTTGACCTTGGGCTCGTCGATACCAGCGTCGGACACGATGAGACAACGATAGACAGAGCAGCTCCGAGCAATGACCGAACCGTGGTTGCGCCCAACAATAATCACGTTTTCTACACGCAGGCGACTTATTCGGACGATGGGATCCGGGCGCTCATGACCGGTGCCGCGAGGATCTACGTACGCGGTCACCTACAGTACAAGGATATTTGGGGACTGTCTCACGAAACCACCTTTTGCGTTTACTACCCAACTGGCCAACCATTGTCAAACTTCTTCAACTGTACCAGCGGGAACTACATGAACTAAGCGACTTGGGCCTTTCATTTTCGGCTAACTTCTCAACACATGAGGGAGCGATGATTAGCGATGTCGGCTTACTCGCCCCAGGAACGTTCCAGCATCCGGGTGTATTCGCCGGACGAATACAGGTCGAACGTAAAATCCTTGGAGTTGAGCGCCTGGAACGCGCACTCGCCTTGCTTGGCGGTGAAGATTTGATCGGCGAAGCGGTAATAGTTGCGGACGAAGTCGTCCGACAGCAGCGGACGCGGCGGGGCGTCTTCGAACAGGCAATGCAATCCCAGCGCGCGGCTGAAGATAGCCTGGTAATCGCCCACGCCCCACTTCTTGAGCTTGGTCTGCACGGCGGGCGGGGCGTCCTGAACCAGCAGGTCCGCGAAACTTTGATAAGACAGGGTCTGTGGAAAAAGGTCCGGATGGCGGCTGACTAGCTCGAGGCATTGCTCGATCCAGCGCGCCAGGTCCTTGCCGACGTAAAACAGCATGCGCAGTTCGGAGTAGCGGCCGTCCAGCAGGACACGGTCGAGGTCTTCCCGAGTGGTTTCGCCCGCCGGCAAGAGCCCCTGAAGCTTCAGGCTGGCGCGCGAACTCTCGACTAATTTTCCGGGACCGCCCGCATCCGCGAACGGATGCAGGATGAGCGGAGGAAGTATGAATGCGGCGCCGGCCTCCAGGGCCGGCGCGCTACCAAAGGAGAATCTGGATGCCATATCTGGATCCAGTATGTGAGCTTACTTGCGTTCGGTCAGTAGTACCTTGGCTACAATTGTTTGGTCCCCGCGAAGCACCTTCACAAGTACCTCCTGACCAGGCTTCTTGGCCCGCAGCGCGTACGTGAAATCGTACAGATTCTGGATCGGCTTGCCGTCGAACTCGGTCAGGACGTCGCCGGCCTTCAATCCGGCCTTGGCGGCGGGGGAGCCGGGTCGAATGTCGGCGAAGCGGACGCCGTTGGGGATCTCGGTGAAGTCGGGGATGCTGCCGAAGTCGGGGCCGTACCCTGAACTGGTACTGGTACCGGAGTGGGACTGGGAGGCGACTTCGGGCTCCGGTTGCGTCTCGGCGACGCGCACAAACTGCGGACGGGGCGAGCCGTCGGTGAGATGATCCATCACGTCGGCGATCATATCGAGCAAGCGCACGGCGTCGGGGGCGTCAATTTTATCCCAGGTGTCGCTGGGCTTGTGGTAATCGGCGTGGAGGCCGGAGAAAAAGAACAGCACCGGGATTTGCTTGGTGGTGAAGGAGGTGTGATCGCTCGATCCGTAGCCGCCGCGCTCGGTGACGTCGGCATCGAAGTCGTGCCGGTGCGCGGCTTCCTTGAGCATCGGGGCGAAGGTTGTGCCGGTGCCGACGCCTCCCACGTAAATCTTGTTGTCGCGAATGCGGCCGATCATGTCCATGTTGATCATCGCCACCGCGTTTGCGGTCGGCATGAGCGGATGGTTGACGTAGTAGCTGGAGCCGAGCAGGCCCAATTCCTCGCCGGCGAAGGTTAGGAACAGAATGCCGCGCTTGTGTTTCGGCTCGTGCGCGAACCAGTGCGCCAGTTCCAGAACGCCGGCGGTTCCGGAGGCGTTGTCGTCGGCGCCGGGGTGAACCGTCCCGGCCATGGACGGCGCAAGCGAGAACTGCTCTCCGAGACCCAAGTGATCGTAGTGCGCGCCGATAATCACATATTCCGGAGTTTCGCCGGGAAGATACGCGCCCACATTGTGCACCGTTTTCACCTCGCGCCGGATATCGACGTCCATATCCAGGTGCAGCGTGGCCGGAAGAGCGAAAGAGACCGGATGGAGGTCCTTATCAATAACCGTTTCCAGGCTGGAGAGGGATTTGCCGGTGGGCTTCAGCCAGTAGTCCACCACAGCGGCCTTCACCTGGACGAACTCGATACCGGCGTTGGCGGGTCCGGCGGTGCCGCCGAATTTTTCCAGATCGTCGGAATCGTTGGGGTGCGCGGCCACGTCGTTGACCAGCAGCACCGCCTTGGCGCCGTGCAGCTTGGCGTTGGTCGCTTTGCTGAAGATTTGCGCGTGCGCGGTGTAGACTTTTCCTTCAAAGACGCTCTTGTCATCGAACTCCTGCGGTTCGTGCCGCAGCACGACTACGATCTTGTCTTTCACATCCAGACCGGCGTAGTCGTCGTAGTTGTACTCGGGCGCGGTGATGCCGAATCCGGCGAACACCACTTCGCCGGAGACCTTGCCGGCCGAAGAGAGGTTGAAAGGAATGAAATCCTGGTTGAAGCGCAGCGTCTCTTTTTTCGCGCCGTTGGAATAATCGATCTCGTTGTGATTTCCGAGCTTGGCGCTGGTGGTGACATCGAAATCCTGGTAATAGCTGTCGCCCGAAATCGGCTCGAGCTTCAGAGAACGAAATTTATCGCGAATGAAGCCGGCGGCTTTTTCCAGCTCCGGCGAGCCGGTGGCGCGCCCGCGCATGTTTTCAGAGGCCAGATACTTGACGTAGTCGATGTATTCAGTCGGGCTCAGCTCGGCGGCAAACAAGCCGCCGGCCAGCACTAGCAGCAATGGGTATCGCATGTTACTTGTTCAGGGGTGAGGGGATTTTGATTTCGCAGCACTTCTCGCCGGCGTCTTGCGCGGTCTTTTGATAACTCAGTTCACCTTGGATGATTTGCTGCAGATTGGGCCAGGGATAGGCGCCCACCAGACGGCGGCCATTCACAAACGTGGTGGGTGTGCCATCGATCCGCAGCGATTTTCCTTCCGCCATGGAAGCGTCGACTTCTGCTTCCGTGGCGTTCGATTCCAGGCAGCGGCCGAACTGCATGCTATCCAGATCCGGAACGGTTTTAGCGAAATCCGTCACTTTCGATTTCAAATTCTCGAAGGTGATCTCGACCTGGTGGTCGTAGATCCAATCAAAATATTTCCAGAATGCGGCCGGCTCCTGGCGGAACACGCAGCGTCCCGCGATGGCGGCCTGCTTGGCCCAGGGATGAATCTGCGTCAGCGGAAAATCTTTGAAATAGACGCGAACCTGGGTGGGAAACGTGGCCGCCAGGTTCTGCCGCATGGTCTGGGCTTCCATCTTGCAGTCCGGGCACTCAAAATCTCCATACATCACCAACACGACCGGCGCGCCGGGGGTCCCAAAACTCGGAGCCAGATCGGTCTTGATCTTGGAGAGATCTTCCTGGAAAGGATTCTGGCCGATGTCGTAAACCGTGCCGCGGAAAATGTTCTTGCCGTCCTTGGAGATAAAAAACGTCTCGTCCTGGGTGCGCGAGCCGTAGGTGAAATGGATGTCGACGCGCTGCAGGCCCGCCTGCGCCGGCTGCGGGTCGTCGATCTTGACCTGAACCTCCGGGATCACTGCCAGCAGGTGGCGGACGTAGGCTTCGAGCGTGGGTTTATCGAAGGCGGATTTCGGCTTGTCCTGAGCGGGCAGAAGGCAGAGCGAAAGGGCGGCTGCGGCGATCAAAAAACGCATAATTCGATTGTAGCGTGGGTTGCGGGGCGCGGCGGCGGATCAGCTCTTACGGGGCCGGAAAATGATAATATGCTGCCGCGGGAGCACCTCGATCACCTGGTCGAATTGGAAGCCCTCGGGCTCAACCTCGGCTTTTACTTCGCTGACGCTCATCTTATGGTCCGGAAGGATCGGGACGGAAGGATCCTCCTTGCGATATTCAAGCAGCACCAGGCGGCCATTCGGCTTGAGGGCTTCGCGCATGTGATCCAGCATGGCCTGCGGCTGCGAGAATTCGTGATACACGTCGACCAGCAGGATCAGATCGATGGCGCCGGCCGGAAGTTTGGGATCGCTTACGGTATCGAGCACGGTTTGGACGTTGGTGACCTTGTCGCGCTGGGCGCGTGTTTGCAGGATCTCGAGCATCTGGGGCTGGATGTCGACGGCGTAAACCTTACCCGACGGGCCGACCAGCTTGGCCATTTTGAAGGTCATGACACCGCTGCCGGCTCCGACGTCGGCGACCACCATGCCGCGGCGGATCCCGATGGCTTGGAGCGCCTCGTCGGGGTGTTCTTCTTCTTCGCGCTCCGGGCGATCCAGCCAACTGGATCCGGCCGCGCTCATCACGCCCGCGATGTGGCGTCCGGTAACCGGGTGGACGCCTTGCGCGGCCAGCGGCGACAAGAACAGCAGCAGAGCCAGAATCATTACCATGTGTTCCACTGTGCGGGAACGCGGGGCCGGAAGTCAACGCCGGCCCGGGCGGCTAGAATAGAGAATTAGGTACGGGTTCATGTTGGTGAGGGTTTCATGAAGGTGTGGTTGGCCGTGGTTCTGATTGCGCCGCTCGTGCTGCGCGCGGCGCCGGCTGAGAAGAAGCTCGCCATCGTCGCGACAGCGTTCGCGCAGATCGACGACGGACCTGCCGCCGCGCACGATGACCAGTTCATTCCCGGCGAGACGCTGTTCTTCCGCTGCCAGGTGGAAGGCTATAAGAAATCCGAGACGAACGAAATCCAGCTCGGCTATCAAGTGGAAGCCGAGGACGCACGCGGAGTGATGCTGCTTTTGCCTGAAAAAGGCTTGGTGAAGACCACGCTCTCGCCGGAAGACAAAAACTGGATGCCGAAGATCCGCTACACGGTGGTAATTCCCCCGCTGGCGCAGACTGGTGAGTACCACGTGAGCGTCACGGTGAAAGACGAGCTGGCCGGCTCATCGGCGGAGACGCGCGCGACGTTTCTGGTGCACGGGCGCGATGTCGCTCCCAGCGATACGCTGGCGGTGCGCAATTTCCGCTTCTATCGCGGTGAAAACGATGACAAGGCGCTGGAGGTGCCGGCGTATCGCCCGGGCGATTCGTTGTGGGGGCGCTTCGATATGACCGGCTACAAGATCGGTGAGAAAAATCTCTTCGATATCGGGTACGGTTTAGTGGTGCTGCGGGCGGACGGCTCCGCGGCGTATTCGCAACCGGAAGCAGCCAACTCGAAAGAAGCGCCATTTTATCCGCAGCGCTATCAGCCGGGCGAGCTGAGTCTGAATATGCCGAAGGACATCGCCAAAGGCGAGTACACCATCGTGCTGACGGTGCACGACAATCTCGGCCAGCAGACGTGCGAGGCGCGAGAGAGGTTTTCGATCGAGTAGCGAGACGAAAGTTCGCCTTCCAGCACTACCTCCGCGGATATGGCCCTCTTTAGGACCCGCAGTGCCGCCGTTTTTGGAATCGAAGCGCATCTGATCGACGTGGAAGTCGATATGTATCCGGGCGGGAGCGCGCGCGATTTCATCACGGTCGGCATGCCGGACACGGCGGTGCGCGAGAGCCGGGAGCGGATCAAGTCGGCGCTGCTCAATTCGGGGTTCGGGTATCCGAATAAATCAGTGACGATCAATCTGGCGCCGGCGAACGTGCGCAAGGAAGGCGCGGGGTTCGATTTGCCGATGGCGATGGGGATTCTGGGTGCGATGGGCACCGTCGGCTCGATGGATCAGCACATGCTGGTGGGCGAGCTGTCGCTCGACGGAAGTTTGCGTCCGGTGCGCGGCGTGTTGTCGATTGCCGTGTGCGCGCGCCGGCAAGGCATTCCGAACTTGCTGGTTCCCGCCGATAACGCGGCCGAAGCAGCGGTCACCGAAGGCGTGAACGTGTTTGGGATGCGGCATCTGGCGGAAGTGGTGCAGTACCTGAACCAACCGGATCAGTTCCGGCCAGCTGCGGGCGCCGTGCCGGTTTCCACGGCCGCTGAGTCGGCGATCCCGGATTTTTGCGAAGTGCGCGGGCAGATCACGGCCAAGCGCGCGCTGGAAGTTGCGGCCGCGGGAGGGCACAACGTTTTGATGATTGGGCCGCCCGGCTCCGGAAAAACCATGCTGGCGAAACGATTCGCCGGAATTCTTCCGCCGCTGACGTTTCAAGAAGCGATCCAGACCACGCAGATTCATAGCGTGGCGGGATTGCTCGCGCGCGGCGCCGGACTGGTGGTGCAGCGGCCGTTTCGCGCGCCGCATCATACTATTTCCGACGCGGGATTGATCGGCGGAGGCGCCGGCACGCCGCGTCCGGGCGAAGTCAGCCTGGCGCATAACGGCGTGCTGTTCCTGGACGAGCTGCCGGAATTCGCGCGCAATGTGCTGGAGATGCTGCGGCAGCCGCTGGAAGAATCGTCGGTGATGATCGCCCGGAGTAACATGTCGCTGTCATTCCCATCGGCTTTTATTCTGATCGGCGCGATGAATCCTTGCCCCTGCGGATTCTTTTCCGATCCGACGCGGGAGTGCCGCTGCACGGGCGCGATCATCCAGCGTTACTTGAGCAAGATCAGCGGACCGTTGCTCGATCGCATCGACCTGCACGTGGAGGTGCCGGCCGTGCCTTACAAGGAACTGCGTGGCAAGGATCGCGGCGCCGGCTCGGCCGAGATGCGCCAGCGCGTGGAAGCTGCGCGCGCACTCCAACAGCAGCGCGGATTCTACAACGCCGCAATTCCATCGTCACAGCTTCGAAAGCTCTGCGTTCTGGACGAAGCCGGCGAGCGCACGCTGGAGATGGCCGTGCGCCGCATGGGCCTGAGCGCCCGAGCGCACGACCGGATCTTGAAAGTCGCCCGCACTATCGCGGACCTGGACCATCGCGATGAGATCCTGGCCAAACATCTGGCCGAAGCCGTCCAGTACCGCAGTCTCGACCGCAGTTATTGGAGTTGAAACCTCCGATCGTTCAGCACCCGGTCGCAATCACAGGTTTCCAAAATGTCGCATTGTTCAGGCCTTCAGCGTTTCCGACCAGGCCGTCAGAGTGTTAGCAAATAGCGCAGGGTCTATCTGGTGCATCGGGTGACCCATGGCCGGAAACGACTTGTATTCGATCGGTTGTCCGGCGCTCGCAACGATCTCGCGCACTCGGCTGGCCTGCAGATCTGAAGTGGCGCCAATGAGGAACCCGGTCTTATCGTCAATCCTTCGCTGGTGATGCGTGAAGAGCACCGGCACCTTCACGTGAGACAGCATTTGCGCGTGATCGCAGCTCGCCGCCCACATTCCAGTCCAGAATGACCGCCCCCATTCCGGGTCGTACTCCTTCAGATTTTGCGGCGGCTCATCGGTGCTTGGTGGTGGCATACGGAGATGCAACTCACGCGCTGCCGCCTCCTGCATGCCCTTCCAGTCGCCGATGCTCCATTGGTCGCCGAGGTACTTTGCCCAAAGAGCGAACATCGGACCGGCAGCACCCTGGCGTATCGACTGGCCATAGGAAGTGTTGACCTCGGAGCTGAATAAGGGTGGGTCTTCATACAGACAAGCTCGGACGGTGCTGGGCATGGCATAGGCGGACATCCACGCCGAAAGCACTCCGCCTGACGAGAGTCCGCTCACGACCGTGGGCCGCCGGATGACCAGCGCAATGAAGCGCACCAGATCGTTGCCCATGTTGTCCAGCGTGTAACGGCCCGGCGTTCGAGTAGAGCGCCCTTGTCCGCGCAAATCGACGGCATGAACGTGGAAGCGGTCTTTCAGGAGCCCTATCGCCTTTTCGTAGCCCCACCACGATTCAGTCTGACCCGGAATGAGCAGAAGCGCCGGCGAACTCGCGCTGCCTGCGGCGACGTAGTTCATTTTCACTTCGCCGAGGTCAACGGTCTGCTCGCCGTAGGCATGCTTCACGTAAGTCTCGGACGGATTGTCGGGACCGTAATGAAAATTTTTCAAGGCTACCTCCGGCTGCTGGTTCTGCTGGGCAGAGGCAGTCCTTTGCAGAAAAGCCAATGTTCCACCCAATGACATATTGGCAAGAATCTGTCTACGCAGGCTTCCATTCATATGTTTCTCCTAAATGATTTGTCGTCTGGTTGGGAAGACGTCGATCGCTACGTCGTGGTTGAGCTTGAGGCCCAAACGTGTCCGCGCCGCGAGAGGCATGGCGATTTGAATGATTTTATCTCATCCCTGGGATCATAGCGCGGATTCAACTTGCGGGCACAGTCACCCGCTGGCTAAGATTCTGCAAGAGTCATACGTGACCCGCTTTCCGTAAACTAGAATGACGGTGCCTGGCGTAAAATGACGCGACGAAGAGTTCTAGCAATCGGTCTGGACGGTTACGAGCAGTCTCTGGGAGACAAGCTCATGGCGGAAGGTGCGCTTCCCGGTCTAAAATCCCTACGCAGCAGAAGCGCAAGGTTCCTGCTCGACCACGGGGCGGCGGCGCGCTCGGGTCTCGCCTGGGAGCAAGTCAGTTCGGGACAATCGCCCGAAGTCTCTGGCCGTTGGTCAGCAGTCTACTTCGATCGGGACTCGTATCAAGCGTGGCAGGAGGGCACATCGCTGGCGCCGTTTGCCGCTTCGCTCGACGCGCGCACGGTCATTTTCGATCCGCCCTATTTCGATCTCCAGCAAGCTCCGTCTGTTCGCGGAGTGACCAGCTGGGGAGCGCACGACCCCGGGGTGCCATTCGTCGGACGTCCGGCCGAGCTGGCGGCGGAAATCCAGACACGCTTCGGCGCCTATCCGGCACAGGATTGCATGTACGACGTGGTCTGGCCATCGCCAGATCGCACCCGAGAGATGGGCGATCTACTCGTAAAGGCAACGGAGATTCGCGCCCGGGCAGCTGGCTGGCTACTCCAGGAGCGTTGCCCGGATTGGGACCTCGGATTCGTGGTTGCCGGGGAGATCCACTCAGCGATAGAAGCCTTGTGGCACGGTATCGATGCCACCCATCCGCTGCACTCTTGTCCGTCTGCCGCCGCCGCCGCGGATGGACTCCGTAACGTCTACCGCGCAACCGACGCGCTCGTGGCCGATCTGGTGGCCGCGTTTCCCGACGCAAACGTGGTGGCTTTCGCCATGGGCGGCATGGGGCCGAACCGCTCCGATGTCGCAAGCATGATTCTTCTATCGGAGCTGCTTTACAGAAATGCATTTCACCGGCCATTGCTACGTGAGAAGGAAAGCTGGGCGAACGCCCCGCGAGGCCTGCCGATGCTGGATCGCGAGAGTGACTGGTCGCATGACATAAAGCCTCTGATTTCGCAACACCTCACAGCACGCGACCTTGCGCACCACGCCGCGGTCCGGCTGGTCCCTAGAAGGGTCCGAAGGATCTTGCGGCGGAACCTCCACGGCGCTTCGCCTAATTCGGAGGGAGTTGTGCGATTGCCTCTGGATTGGATGCCGGGCTGCCTGTACCAGCCTCATTGGCACGCCATGCGATTCTTTGCGCTGCCCTCCTTCTACGACGGCCGCGTCCGCATAAATCTGGCTGGCCGCGAAGGCGAGGGAATGGTTTTACCCGCGGATTATGCGGCCGTCTGTGATGAAGTGGAATCCCTGGTGCGTCAATGCCGGGATGTTCGTAGCGGCGAATCAGTCGTAGATCACGTCGAGCGTTGCGGCGGTCGAGATCCGCTCCAGCTCGGGCCTACCGAATCAGATCTAGTCATCGTGTGGCGCGGTGCGGCACTGGGCTTCGAGCATCCCAGCCTAGGCCGCATCGGACCTCTGCCTTATCGGAGAACGGGCGGTCACACCGGCCCTCATGGAATGGCATATCTGGCCGGCGATGGCATCACCGCAGGCGACTATGGAGTCCGAAGCTCCTTCGATGTGGTCCCCACCATAGTCGAACTGCTCGGTGAGAAGCCTCCACCGGAACTTAGCGGGCGGAGCTTACAGGTCTTGGCGCAGGGCCTGGGCGGATAGTCCTGGATGTGCGACCCCACGTTGTCGGTTGTGATCGCCACGTACGGCGAGGCGCCGCATCTCGCGAGTGTCCTCCAGGCATTGGCGGATCAGACTGACAAATGCTTCGACGTGGTTGTCGTCGACAACAATGAACATCCACGCGCGCGGCCCATCTGTGAACTCTTTGGGAAACGAGTTGCGTTCCTGCACTGCCCGCACCGAGGTCTTAGCGCTGCACGGAACGCCGGGATCGCCGCCACGCACGGCCAGTACATCGCATTTCTTGATGACGACAGCGTTCCAGAGCCTACCTGGGCCGCGGAATTACAACTCGGGCTTCGGCGCTACGAATGCGCGGCCGCGGGAGGCCGGGTGGAACTTTCGCTCGATGGTCGTCTTCCGGTTTGGTACCCGGAACAGCTGAGATCCCTCTTGTCGGAGCTGCGGTACGACGCCGTGGATATTCCCGCGATCACGGACATCCAGTATGTCGTCGGTGCGAACTTCTGTGTGGCCCGGCGCTCTATCCAGGCGATTGGCGGCTTTCGGCTAGATCTGGGACGTGACGGGTCAAGCCTGCGGTCGTCCGAGGAAGCGGAGCTTTGCAAGCGGATCATGAAGTCCGGCGGGCGCGTAGCCTTCTTAGCCGCTCCAGTGGTCTGGCACCGTATCCCCAGCCAAAAGTACACGCTCAATTACGTTATGCGGAGATCGATTTGGCAGGGCCGATCGGACGCGCGCCTGGAAGCCCTGCACGGCCGGCCGGCAGCTTTGGGTGACCGACGCGATCTCCGCAACATGTTGGAGTTTGCGTATCGCACATTGTTGTTATGCAGTGAGAGAAGTGGAGCTGTGTTGGCAGCTGCCAATGCGGCTCGCCAATTTGGCTACTTGATCGAGTATGTAAGGATGCGTCTGACGCCGAGCCGGGGGAGCTAAGCGCGCCTGCGAAAAGGCCGGTCGCCCGCCAGTGTGGAAGCCGCCTCGGAGCGGAATGAACGCGGGGACTGATACTTGATCCACGGCCGACGAAAAAGGAAGGCGTTGGATTTCAACCAAGTGGTGGACTAAAACCACCAGCTTGTTTCCCCGCTCATTTGTAACTCATTTAATGGATAGCGCTTCTGCATAGCACATGACTTGCCAAAGGAACGTCCAACGAGGAGGGCCGATGATTGAAACCAACATGTATCGTACTTCCTGCTACGGTTGCGGGAAAATTCTGGCCGTGGGCGAAGGCGTACGTTCCACTGTGACAACGATGAGCTACTGCTTCGAGCACAAATGGATGGCTGAGGACGATGAGCTCTGGAAACCCCGCCGGCCTGCGCCTCCCCCGCCTCACCCGTCTCCGGCCCTCCCGTGGGGTCGTCTACTCTTGATCGTTGGCGGGTGCTTCGCTCTCTACTACGTCGTCTACTACTTTGTGAGGTTCTGCATCTACGGTTCAGGATTCACTTGGGTTCCCACGATTGCGGTGTGTGGGCTATTGTGGCTGTGCATGTCCGTGCGTCCAAATGCGCTGAAGCTGCACAAGCGGCTCGCGCTGACGACGGGTCTGTCCGGCCTTCTCCCGCTCGGCGCCTATGCGCTTGCCTCCGGTTTGACATGACCTCAAATCGATTCCCGGTCGGTCCGCTTTCGCTCGGCGGCGCGCTACTTCTAAGCGCGGGGATTTGTGCTATCGCGGGGACAATTGCCATCTGCATCTGGAAGGTTCTAATCCGACGGAAGCGGAGTGCGTCTGCCAAGAGCGGCTCAAGTCCTCGCTGGGAGCCGACTTTGGTTCGGTTTTTTTAAGCGCTCGCGTCTTTGACAGCTTGAACCGCGAACCGGCAGCACGGAGTAACAGCACTTACTCCAATAGCAGTTACAGAACAGCCGAAGAGCCACCGCGCCCACAAACGCCGCCTCAGCCAAGGCAACCCCGGACGCAAACTCCGTTTACTGGCAAAGGCGTTCCGCCGGGTTGGAAAAAGAGACCCAACATGTGAGGCAATGGGGAGCTGGGCTGTCGCGCCACGTGATAATCTGATTTGATCGGACAACGTAGTGCGAAGAACGATTTTGTGTCGGTTGTTCGCGGTGACCCTCGCCACGCAATTCGCTTTCGGAGGCGCGAACTATTCCTACGATAGCGCGGGACGGCTGGTGAAAGTCGATTACGGTGCGGCGGGCATCATCGTCTATAGTTACGACCAAGCAGGGAATCTCATCTCGCGCAAGGTTCAACCGGTGTCGGGTCAGGCGGCTCCAGTGATCACCAGCGTGGAGAACGCCGAAGGCGGCAGCACCACCATTGCTCCTAATACGTGGGTCGAGATCGACGGATCGAACCTCGCGCCGGCTAACGACCAACGCACATGGCAGGGCTCCGATTTTGTGAACAATCGGCTGCCGACTCAATTGGATACTGTGAGCGTTACAGTGAACGGCAAGAGCGCCTTCGTATACTACATCAGCTCCGGGCAGGTGAACGTCCTCACGCCGCCCGATCCGATGCAAGGGCCGGTGCAGGTGCAGCTTACCGCGAGTGGACTGACCAGCGCCCCGGTCACCGTCCAGGCGCAGTCAACGTCCCTGTCATTCTTCGTCTTCGGCGGAGGACCCTACGCGGCGGCGGTGCATGCCGACGGAAGCCTGATCGGACCGCCCAGCCTCTACCCCGGCTCGACCACGCCCGCCCAGCCGGGTGAAGTGATCATGCTGTTCGGCAATGGCTTTGGCGCGACGTCGCCGCCGGTGGTCAGCGGATCGCTAACGCAATCGGGGACGTTGTCGCCGCAGCCGGTAATCAAGATCGGGGGCATGACGGCGTCGGTACAATTCGCGGGCCTGGTTCTGCCTGGCGAGTTCCAATTCAATGTCGTCGTGCCGGCTTCCGCGCCCGATGGCGATAACACGCTGACGGTAACGTATAACGGCCTGAGCGCGCAGGCCGGAGTACTACTGACGGTGCAGCACTAGGCGTTCGATCTGTCGGTGGACAGCCATCTATCTTTGCGTTCCATAGCGCGGCTGCATAGATGGCGGTGGTTGAAATTCCGGCCCAGCAGGCGGTTCCAGTTTTCCTCCCTGCCCCGGGTAACCGCCTTCTACAGCACCCGGAATCCATTTCGCCGGATCATCACACTTGTCGGATGCGAATTGCGCTACGAGACTCTTTCCGGTCGCTAGCAATCCCGCCGACAAATCAAGAAGGTACCTTTCGCCTTCAGCAATGACATACACCGCGACTAGTGCGGGCTCGGTCGCTAGACTGCCCTCCCGAAGATCATAGATGGCGTGGCCCAAGTTGGCAAAATCGAGAGCCAGTTCGATGCGATCTGCCATAGGTTCCCCAAATAGCAAGGACAGGCTGTTGTGCGTTTGAGCCATCAGTTTTTGATCCTCGGCTACGACCCCGTTCCAACCGGCCACAACGGCATTCCAAATTGTGTCGGCTGTTGTTGGATCGCTGCTATACACACCTGTCAAAATGGGATTCACCAGCCCCAAAGGATCACGGTAGAGTACCGGATTACTGCGAACGTATTCATACGTGTTCAAACCACCTGCCAACCCAATCGGATCGCCTTCCGCGTACCTGCCCCAACCTGGTACGTAATCGCGGAACCCGTTGTGGTAGAGCCCAGTCTCGAGGTCTGACTCCTGTCCCGGCAGACGCAGGTCTTGCGGGATCAGGACGGGCTGGCTCCCTGGCGGGTAAAGCGCGCCGAACGGCTGGTAATTCGCAGCCCACGCCAAGGCCTGGTTCGAGTCCGTCGCCGCCTGCGGCGTGCCCAGCCGATCGTCGTGCAGGAAGTACAGCTTTCCCGTGCTAGGAGCGATGCTGGCGATCGGTCGCCTACCGAGATAAACGTAATCGACCTGTGCATTGCCTTGGCCATCGCTCTCCTCCAGCAGACGACCGCCAGTGTCGTACTGGAAAAGCGTCGAAGCAGTCACGCTCCCGACCTTGACCAATCGATGGCCGAACCCATCATAAGTGTATTGCGTGAGCGCCTGACTCCCCGCCGCCACCGACTCCAGCCGTCCAGCCTGGTTGTATGTGAGAGCCGTAACCGAGCCGAGTCCATCCAGTGCCGTGGACGCGGGTGAAGTTTCTATCAGCCGGTTCCCGTTGGCGTCGTAGCTGTAGCCGAGGCTTCCATAAACGCCCGCCGCCTTGACAAGACGATTCAGCGCATCGTAGCCGAAAGTCTGGCTGTTGGCGGACGTGACCGCGTCCGCAATCGACAACACATTGTTGGCCGCATCGTATCCGTACGTCAGATTCTGCACGGACTTGCTTCCCGCGCCAGCGAGCGTGGTCAAGCGATAGTCGAGATCGAAACTGCGCGTCTCAGCCACGCCATTCCCGAAGGTCTGCGCATTCACAGGACCGAACGGCTGATATCCGATCTTCGACAACACGGCAGTGGTGGAACTCGCGCCGGCAGCCTTGGTCGTCACCGCCGTCACTCGCCCCATCGCGTCGCGGGCGTAGGCAACCGTCCGGCCGGAAGGATACGTGATCGAAGTAATCCGGCGCGCGGCGTCGTAGGTGTACGAAGTCTGCAACGTCACCGCATCATGCACCCGTGACTCACTGAGCAAGTTGCCGCGCTCGTCATAGGATCGGCTGAGCGTGCCGGCGGCGTCCGCCACCGAAGTCAGTCGACCGGCCCCGAAACCATGGCCTGCCTGGTCATAGCTGTAGCCAACATTCTCAGCAGCGCCGCCAGGATACGTGACCGCGATCCTTCGATCCAGCGCATCGTAGGAATAGTTCGCGATGATGCCCCGCGAGTCGACCTTCTGCGCCAGGTTTCCCGCCAAATCGTAACGATAGACCGTCGTGCCCGAAACCGGGCTGGTCTGCTGGATCATGTCGCCAAATCCGTCATAGACGTAGGTCGTGGCGCCGCCGTTAGGGTCCGTCACACTGGTGGGCCGGTCATGTAAATCATAACTGGAGGTCGTGATCCCATTGGCTGCGTCCGTGATATTCACCAAGCGATTGAGCGCATCAAACGCTTGCTGGGTCGTGCGGCCCAAGGGGTCGGTCACTCCCGTCGCATTCCCATTGGCGTCATAAGAGTAGCTGGTGATCTGTCCGGCGCCGCCAATGTCCTGCAATACCCGGCCCAGCGGATCGAACTTGGCAGTCCGCTGGAGTTGAGCCGTCCCGGATCCGTTCAGCACGCCGGTTTGAGTCCGGTTGCCGAGCGCGTCGAGCGTATAGGCGATCTTCTGGTTGAAGAGATCGGCCACTCCAGTCAAGCGATGCGCGTTGTCATAGGTGTTGGATAGCGCGGAGCCGTCGGGCAGCGTAGCGCTCAAAAGATTGCCAGCCGGATCGTAGGCGTACTCGGTGGTAAGAACGCCGGCGGCGGTCGTGAGCGCGCTGCTCACCAGTCGCAAACGCTCATCATAGGTTAAGTGCGTCGTCACATTGTTGGAATCGACAATCGTTTGCGGCAGGCCGCCCGGAGAATGCGCCGTGATCTCGGTCGCCTGCCCGAGAGCATTGGTCACCGCCGTCAGCGCACCACTGTTGTCGTACGTAAACTTCGTCAGCTCCGATACATCAGTCCTCGGCCCCGTGGCAGAGGACAGCAAAAAGTTCGACCAGGTGAACGTCCAGGTTCGCTTTGTGCCGTTGGTCGGGTAAGGCGCGCTGGTGCTGGTTGTGTCGGTTGCCGTTTGAGTCAGCAGATTGCCGCTCGAATCGTAAACCAAATCAGTAGTCAGGCCGGCCGTGACAATCTGAGTGGGCAGGTGGAAGGTTGGGTGATAGGTGATCGTGGTGGCGCGGGCCTGGGGAGTCCCGACCGCCTCGTTGATCCCAGTCGGCTGCCCGTGAATGTCGTTCACATACGTTGTGAGGTTTCCGTTCCAGTCAGTCTGGCTGGCGACGTAGCCACTCGCATCGTAGGTAAACGCGCGGGTCGCCTTGGGCAGTGAGGCCGTCGCCAAGCGGTCGATCTCCGTGACCTTCGGTACACCCTGAAGAATTGAGAATCTGTAGACCTGCTGTTCGCCTAATGCGTTGGTGACGGTGCGGCTGTTGTCCTGGTCGTTGTAGACAATTGTGGTCAAGTCCGCGCCCATTCCATGTTGGCTTGTCAACCCACGGCCATACTGATCGTAGGTCCAGGTAGCATATCGATTGCCGTTCTCGTCGGTGATACCGGTGAGCGCGAAGGGTTGGTTGGGATTGTCGTAGATATAGGACTGAGTCGTGATAGGATTCGTCGAGTACGATACCGAAGCTAGCCTGTCGAGCACCCCCGCAGTAACTCCGCTGGAGTTAAACGCATACGTGAACGTGAGGTTGTCCGGCGTAGCAAGCTTGCGCACCAAACCATTCTGGTAAGTAAGTGTCAGCGTCCGGTTGTAGGAGTCCGTGACGGTCAAAAGCTGGTTGCTGGAGTTGTATTGCAGGTTCTGAGAATAGCCGTTGCGCGCTTGAATCGAAGTGAGATGCGCTTCGGTCGCGTTTACGTTCGCATAGCTCTCGACGGTGTCATTGCCATCGATCAGAGTCCACACTGAACCCGCTTGAGTCAACTTGAGATCGACATCCGCGTCGCTCGTCCAGATGCCGCTAGTAAAGCTGAAGTTGAGAATCTGGCCATCCGCACGTTCGGCGCTGACCGATGACGCCGAGACGATCCGCAGATAGCGGTCATAATTGGAACGCCAATGCGATCCCCAGGACGTCGCAAAGGTGGTCGGGCTCGGGCCGCTATTGTAGTACCGCGTGAGCGCCAGCTGGTTGGCTCCCACCGTCGCATAATCGGTGATTTGCTCATATAGATTGCCGATTCCGATGTTGATCGGATCGCCCATGCTTTGGCCGCCGACGTAACAGATACATGCTTTGTACGGTTGAGCCGCGTCTAAGGTTGCGGTGAAGTTCACATCGACAGCAACGTTGCCGCTGGGGCTAGTGAACTCGATGCTGAACGAATCTTGCCTTATGCCGGCCACGGGCGCGTCGTCTGTCCACTGGTAGAAAACCTTGAGCGCGGAGATTTCGCCGGTCAAACACGAAGCCAGCGGCGTGATGCTTGCGGTTTGATAACTAAGCATCCCGTGCGCAGGCTCGGTGATTACTGAATAGCTGCCAACTCCCTCGTACATGCATGGTGGAGCGACCCAGTATTCACCGTATGGCGAAACGGGTTCAGCCAGGCTCGCCGGAAAAACAACTGCCGCGGAAGTTGCGGCAGCCTGGAGCGCCGCTCGATGTGGTAACGCTGGTGTCGGGCGACCACCGGAGGAGTTGCGTTCGTCCACGAGTGCGGAAATGTTCTGGGAGCTAGCGGCAGAAACGCCCATCAGCGCAAGGCATAACGCTAATCTGGCCGTGGTACCCATTTATGCGAGTCTCCAGTTTAGGAGAGATTTGGGGAGACCGTCAACGCGCGGAGTCCACTCGCCTCGGCTCGAAAAGCAACTGGGTGATAATAATAGGCGATCGATAACCCAGTGGAGGAACTAACAGGATGCTGAAGAGAACCGCGGCCACAATTGGCGCTGGATTGAGTCT
Source organism: Terriglobia bacterium (assembly GCA_963768095.1). Taxonomy (GTDB): domain Bacteria; phylum Acidobacteriota; class Terriglobia; order Bryobacterales; family Bryobacteraceae; genus Palsa-89. The sequence goes on from CAVYGT010000007.1 coordinate 596,125, forward strand.
AGCCGCTGGAACCGCCCTGTTTGCGCAGTCCAAGCCGGCGGTCGTTTCAGGCCCGGTCGGCCCTAGCCCTTACGACGTGATCCGTTACTGGCACAAGCCCTTCTCCGAACCGGGTTTCGCTTTTGGCGGCAACTCGGGGGTTTTCGCCGAATCGCCGGACCGCATTTTCATCGCGCAGCGCGGCGAGACTCGGCTGCCCGATCCGCTTCCCGACAACTACGCCGGTTTCGCCGGATCTATCGGGATCAACGTGCTTAGCGTCACCGACCGGCGCGTCATGAAGAAAAACTTTTTGTACACGCTGGATGCGGATGGCAAGGTGCGCGAGCGCTGGTCGCAATGGGACTACCTGTTCGCCGATGCCAAGGGCCCGGGACCGCACCGCATTCGCATCAGTCCTTACGATCCGCAGCACCGCGTCTGGGTGGTCGACGAGACTTACAACGTCATATATGCCTTTTCCAACGACGGCAAGAAGCTGCTGAAGACGCTGGGCGAGAAAGGCGTCGAAGGTACGGATGGCACTCATTTCGGCAAGCCGCAGGACATTGCCTTTCTCCCCGACGGCCGAGTCCTGATCGCCGATGGTCTCGATAACCACCGCGTCATGATCCTGGACCGCGACTTGAAGTACATCGGCGAGTTCGGGGGCCACGGCACAGGGCCCGGGCAGTTCAACGGTGTGCATGCCATCGGCATCGGCCCGGAAGGACGCGTCTTCGTGCTGGACCGCTCCGGCGGGCGCATCAACGTATTCCGGACGACTGCCGACCCGGCGAAGTTCGATTTTGTGGATGCGTTTACCGGCTTCTCGCTGCCGCTCGACATTATTGTTAACGACGATTGCATCTGGGTCACCGACCTCAGCCCGCTGCGCTTCAACAAGCTCGATTTCAAGGGTAACCATCTGTACACGTGGATGGTGCCGAGGGAACTGCCCGACGGCTATATCGAAGTGCATACCTTCTCGGTGGATTCGAAGGGCAACCTGTACGGCGGCGACAATCAGTACGGCCGCACGCAGAAATTCGTGCCCAAGCCGGATGCGGATCCGAAGCTGCTGATCGGCCAGCCGTGGCACGCGAAATAGAATTCGACTTATGTCTCTCGGGCCGGGCACTCGCGTCGGATCTTACGAAATTGTTGCGCTGCTGGGTGCAGGCGGCATGGGTGAAGTGTATCGCGCGCACGATTCGCGGCTAAACCGCGACGTCGCCATTAAGACCCTGCCGGCGCTATTTGCAAACGATAGTAACCGCATGGCGCGTCTGCAGCGAGAGGCGCAGGCGCTGGCGGCGCTCAGCCATCCCAATATCGCCGCGATATACGGCTTGGAAGAATCGGGCGGGGTGCGCTCGCTGGTGATGGAGCTGGTGGAAGGGCCGACGCTGGAGGAACGCATCGCCGGTGGCCCCATTCCGCTGGATGAAGCGCTGGGGATTGCCCGCCAGATCGCTGAGGCCTTGGAAGCGGCGCACGACAAGGGCATTGTCCATCGCGATCTGAAGCCCGCCAACATCAAGTTCACCGCGGACGGAAAAGTGAAGGTGCTGGATTTCGGCCTGGCGAAAGCTTTGGACGCCGACGCCGCTTCCGGAAACCCGGCCAACTCGCCGACGCTCACGCTGGAAGCAACGCGGGCGGGAGTCATCTTGGGGACGGCCGGGTACATGAGTCCCGAGCAGGCGCGCGGCAAGCCGGTGGATAAGCGCGCTGATATCTGGGCCTTCGGTGTGGTGCTGTTCGAGATGCTCACGGGCAAATCGATGTTCGAGGGCGAGACCGTCTCAGACGCCTTGGCCGCGGTTTTGCGCGCCGATATCGATTGGAGCCAGTTGCCTGCCGATACGCCGCCTAAGCTACGCCGTCTTCTGCAGCGCTGCCTGGAGCGCGACGTCAAGCGGCGGTTGCGCGACATCGGCGATGCCTGGATCGAGATCGACGCGCCGGAAGAGCCGGCAGCGCCGGCGCCCGCTGCGTTTCTGCCGCCCGCGCGGCGCGGGATGCGGTGGCTGCCGTGGGCTGCGGCGGTGGTGATCGGCGGGGCAGGGCTGACCTGGGGATTGCTGCACCGCGCCCCACGTGAGCCGCGCACGGTGGTGCGCTGGACCTATACGCAAAAGGGTTTCTATGGAACCCCTACTCTATCGCGCGACGGCTCGCGCCTGATCACTACGGACCAGGTTGAGGGCAAATACTTCCTCTCGTTGCGCATGATGGATCAACTCGAGGGCAAGCCCGTGGCCGGGACTGACGATTTCGTGCTGGCCGATTTTTCTCCGGATAGCCAATGGATCGTCTCTTTCGCGCGAGCCGAGAAGAAGCTGAAAAAGATTCCGGCGACAGGCGGCACGGCCATCACGCTGGCCGACGCAAATGTCCCGTACGGCGCAACCTGGGGAGACGACGGATCCATCATATTCGCCGGCGGCAAAGGCTTGATGCGCGTTTCAAGCTCCGGAGGAACTCCACAAACCATCACCACGCCCGACGCGAAGAAAGGAGAAGTGTCGCACCGCACTCCGCACTTCCTGCCGGGATCGCGAGCGGTGGTGTTCACCATCGTGCATCCCCCTTCCACACAGATTGCCGTGCTTGATTTGAAGAAACGCAGCTATCGCGTGGTGGTCTCGGACGGCCAGGAGGGACGCTATGTTCCGACCGGCCACCTGGTGTATCTTCGCAACGGCACCCTGTTCGCAGCGCCCTTCGACGCCGAGCGTCTGACCATAACCGGGCCGGAAGCGCCGGTGATTGAAGCGGTGGCGACGAACGGCCCCGACGGCGCCATCGGAGAGTACTCATTTTCAGATCGCGGCCTGCTGACCTACATTCAGGGCCAGGGCCGGGATGCCGGGACAGTGCTGGAATGGTTGGACACCGAGGGCCATGTCGAGCCGCTCTCGGATGCACAGTTGTGGGGCACGGGACGCCTGTCGCCGGACGGCCGCAGGATTGCCAACACCATCAACACCGGAGCCGGCACTGGGAGCGCAGGGGATGTTTGGTCATTTGAGGTGCAGCGGCGCACCAGGCAGCGGCTGACGTTCGGGGGCCAGAACCACGACCCGATCTGGACGCCGGACGGGCGGCGTGTCACCTTCGGCGCCACGCTGGATGGAAAAAGCGGAATTTATTCGGTAATGGCCGATGGCAGCGCCAAGCCTGAATTGCTGCTGGCGACAGATTCGCCGGCGGCTCCGAGCTCCTGGTCACCGGATGGAAGAACGCTGGTCTACACCGAGGCTGACGCTGGACAGGCCACCCGTCTCTGGGTTCTCGAAGTCGCGGGCGGCAGCAGAAAACCAACTCCCCTTCACGATGCCGAGTCCAGCGAGAGCGATGGCCAGGTTTCGCCAGACGGCAAGTGGATAGCGTACGTTTCAAGTGAGGCCGGCCCCGGCCAACCCGAGGTCTACCTTCAGCCCTTCCCTGGGCCGGGCGGCAAAGAACGTATCTCCACGCAAGGCGGAGATTCCGTTCGCTGGTCGCACGACGGCCACCAGCTGTTCTATTTGACCAGAAGCCCTGACCGCACCCTGATGTCCGTGGACATCCAGACGGCGCCCATGTTGCACGTGGGTTTGCCGCGCGAAATGATTAAGAGATCTTTCGGAACCAGTTGGGATCCGTCGCCGGACGGCAAGCGATTTCTGATCGAAGAGTCGCCTGGTGCGCAGCGGGACAGCCGGGTCATGGTGGGGGTCAGCGATTGGTTCGAGGAACTCCGCCAGCGGGTGCCGGTCAAACACTGAGGCAGCTCGCTGGTCCGCACAGCGGCCTTCGGGCTAGTACAAATTCAGATCTTGCCTGATTAGGACTGGTACGCCTCGTACTTGGGCTATGCGGCCGGAGGTAGATGTGGCGTACCGAGCCAGTACCGCCGGAGGATTCGCCCACGCTGGCGGCGGCGATATCTTCCTGATGGAGGAACAAGGGTATGCCGAAACAATGTCCTGAATGCCGCACTGTCACAGCAGATGACATCGGCTATTGCCCGGCGTGCGCCTGCCAGTTGAAGGTTGGTCCGGACTCGGAGAGTGAGAGACGCCTGTGGCAATATGCCGCTGTGGCGGTCGCGGTCGGAAGCCTGGCAGCCAGCATTTTGCACTTTTGGCGGAACTAAGTATCGAGACGCGGGTGGGGATGCGGCTATCCCCACGCGCTCGCTTGACAAGCCTCTTCGCGCCCATCATACTTGTGCCGAAACCGCTTGAAATCCACAATCTATTTGCTCGGCCTGTGCTCGCTCGTTTGCGCTCAATCGCCGGGAGACTTCGTTAAACAGGACCTGATGATTCCCGCGCGCGACGGCGTGAAATTACACACTCTGGTGTTCACGCCGCGCAACGCCGGTGGCCCGCTTCCCATTCTCTTTGAGCGCACTCCCTACGGCGCGCTCAGGATGGACGAGACAGCACTGCTGGCGCGCTACGGCCGCCTTATATCCGACGGCTATATCTTCGCCTTCCAGGACATTCGCGGCCGCTTTGGTTCGGAGGGGACATTTGTCATGCAGCGGCCCGTTCGCGATAAGAAAGATACGCGCGCCGTTGATGAGAGCACGGACGCCTATGACAGCATCGAGTGGATGCTCCACAATGTAGCAGGCAACAATGGCCGCGTTGGTATGGTGGGAATTTCATACGGCGGATGGCTGGTTACGATGGCATTGCTGGATCCGCATCCGGCGCTCAAGGCGGCTTCCGAACAAGCTTCGCCGGCCGACATGTTTCTGGGCGACGACTTCCATCACAATGGCGCGTTTCGCCTCAGTTACGGATTCGAGTATGCCGCGGAGCTGGAGACAACCAAGGAGGCCAACACTTATTTCGCATTCGATCGCGCGGACACTTACCAGTGGTACCTCGGCTTGGGCGCGCTGTCGAACGCCAACGAAAAATATTTCCACGCCAAGCTGCCCACCTGGAACGATTTTGTGCAGCACCCCAACTACGATGCGTTCTGGCAGAAGCAGGCCTTCGCGGCTTACATCGGTGCACCCAAAGTTCCCAATCTAAACGTCGGCGGATGGTGGGATCAGGAAGATTTCTATGGCCCGCTCAAAGTCTACGAACTGTTCGAGAAGAACGACCCGAATCATCTGAACTATCTCGCGGTGGGGCCGTGGAACCACGGCGGCTGGGCCAGGTCGGACGGCAGCAAGTTGGGCCAGATTCCATTCGACAGCAACACCAGCAAGTATTTCCGAACCGAGATCGAAGCGCCCTGGTTCGCCTATTGGCTGCATGACAAGGGCTCGCGCGATTTTCCCGAGGCGCAGGTTTTTCAAAGCGGCTCGAATCGCTGGGAGCGCTACGATTCGTGGCCGCCGCATTCGGCAAAGGACACCAACCTGTACCTTGAGCCCAATGGACGGTTGTCGTTCGATCCGCCCTCGGGCGATGGCGTACAGTTTGACAGCTACATCTCCGATCCGGCGCATCCGGTTCCTTATCGTCATCGGCCGATTAGCCCGACCTATCCGGGCACCGGTTGGCCGGCCTGGCTGGCGGAGGATCAGCGCTTCGTCGAGAGCCGTCCGGACGTCCTGACGTGGGAGACCGAGCCGCTCTCCGAAAATCTGAAAATTGCCGGCGATATCGTGGCCCAGCTTTTCGCGTCCACCAGCGGCACCGACAGCGATTGGGTGGTGAAGCTGATCGATGTCTATCCGGAAACTTATCCCGAGGCTCCGAACCTGGCCGGTTACGAGCTCATGGTGGCCGACGAGATCCTGCGCGGCCGTTTTCGCGCGAGCTTCGAACATCCGGAGCCGATCAAGCCGGGGGAGGTGACACCCTACCGCATCGATCTTCATACCAACGACCACGCGTTTTTGAAAGGGCACCGCATCATGGTGCAGGTACAGAGCACCTGGTTTCCGCTATACGATCGGAACCCGCAGAAGTATGTAGAGAACATTTTCCTGGCCAAGGCTTCGGATTATCAAAAGGCGGAGCAGCGCGTATTCCGGTCGAAAGCCTATCCTTCGCATGTGGTGTTGCCGGTTGTGCCATGATGGCAGGCGCCCCGGGGCGGCCGGCGTGAAGACATGACGGGCTGGGTTCCTTGGTTGGGAAGCGCGGGCGGTGCGGCAGTGACTGGAGCGGGTTTGCTGGCTTACGCCGTGCGCATTCCTTCAGCGACGCTGCTGGCGCCTTCGGTGCATCGAGGCACGCGCACGCGCCGGGCCATCGCGCTCACCTTCGACGACGGCCCCAGCGAGTCGACGCCGGAGCTGCTGCGAATGCTGGACCGCCACGGAGTCCCGGCGACGTTTTTCCAGTGCGGCGCCAACGTGCGCCGGTTGCCGGAAGTGGCGCGCGAGGTTGCCGCCGCTGGACACGAGATCGGCAACCACACCGACACGCATCCCCGCCTGGATTTCAAGCCGCGAGAGTTCATCCGGCGTGAACTGGCCGAAGCGCAGGCCAGCATCGAACGCGTCACGGGCGTACGGCCGCGTTACTTTCGCGCCCCTTATGGTATCCGATGGTTCGGGCTGCGCCAGGCCCAGCAGCAGCTTGGCCTGATGGGCGTCATGTGGACCACCATCGCGTTAGACTGGAAGTGGACCAGCGAGCGCATCGTTCCGCGGCTTTTGAATGGCGCGCAAAATGGCGCTATTTTATGCCTGCATGACGGACGGCGAGTCCAGTCCAATCCCGATATCCGGGCCACGCTCGAAAGTGTGCGCGAAGTTCTGCCAAAATTGATGGAGCAAGGTTTTCATTTCGAAAAGGTGACCGATATCTTATGTCCAACCAAGAGCTGACCGAACGGGTCAGGGGAATCATTGCGTCCACCCAGCACCTTCCGCAAGAGAAGGTGACGGCCGACAGCACGTTCCAAGAGTTGGGGATCGATTCGCTGGACGGGATCAATATTCTTTTCGCGGTGGAGAGCGAGTTCAACATCAATATTCCCGACGACGCGGCGCAAAGCATTCGCTCGGTGCGCGACGTGGTGGAAGGGATCGCCAAGTTGCTCGATCAAGGCGAGGGAGGCCAGGCCGCGGTCCGGGCCTGACCGCAAGGCTTCCGGCCAAATGCCGCTGCCATGACCAACCGCGTGGTCGTCACCGGCCTGGGCGTCATTTCGGCGCTGGGCCACAATAGTTGCGAATTCTGGCAGGCTCTGGCGGAGGGGCGTTCCGGAATCGCGCCGCTCGAAGGCGTCGATCGGAGCTTGCTGCGTTTTCAGAACGCCGCCGAAGTGCGGAATTACGATGCGGCGCGTTATTTCGACGAGAAAGAAATCGGCTTGCTGGACCGCTTCGCTCAATTCGCCGCCGTGGCCGCGCGCGAAGCCATTGCCGATGCCGGCATCGAGTGGACGCCGGAGCTGCTCCAGCGCACCGCCATCGTCACCGGCAGTTGCGTGGGCGGGCAGACCACGGAAGACGAAGGTTTCGTCAATCTGTATCGTAAGAACATCCCGCGCGTGAATCCACTCACTATTCCACGCACCATGGAGAACGCGGGCGCGAGCCGGATTTCGCTGGAGACGGGGATCACCGGGCCGACTTACACGATCTCGACCGCTTGCTCATCTTCCAATCATGCCATCGGCCAAGCCTTCTGGCTGGTGCGCAATGGTACGGCTCGAATGGCGCTGGCGGGCGGCAGCGAGGCGGTTTTCAGCTTGGGCTTTCTGAAGGCCTGGGAGGCCATGCGCGTAGTCTCGCCAGACACGTGCCGTCCGTTTTCCCGAGACCGTCGGGGCCTGATTCTCGGCGAAGGCGGCGCGCTGCTGGTGCTGGAGCCGCTGGAGGCGGCGCGGGCCCGTGGGGCGAAAATTTATGGCGAGATCGCCGGATTCGGTATGTCTTCGGATGCGTTTCATATTACGCAACCCTCGGCCGATGGCGCCGCGCAAGCCATGCGAGCCGCGCTGGCCGATGCGGGCCTCGCTCCAGATCAGATTGGATACATCAACGCGCATGGAACCGCCACGCCGGCCAACGATGCCACCGAGACCGCGGCCATCCACAAAGTGTTCGGCGCGCACGCCGCGAAGCTCGCGGTCAGCTCCACCAAGTCCATGCACGGACACGCACTGGGCGCGGCCGGAGCGCTGGAGGCGGTAGCCACGCTGCTGGCGCTGCAGCGATCTATCTTACCGCCTACGGCCAACTACAATGAGCCCGATCCGGCCTGCGACCTGGACGTGATCCCCAACCAGGCTCGCCGCGCCCAGATCGAATGCGCGCTGTCCAATTCGTTCGCCTTTGGCGGGTTGAACGCGGTGCTTGCGTTCCGGCGCGCGATTCCCTGATTCACGCGCTGACGGCCAGCGTGTGGCTAGCCTGATGCTGGTTTGATTTTCTCCAAGCTTCGTTGAGGATTTTCTCGACCGAAACAAGGGCGGCTTCGAGCGCGGGTACGACAGTGGGGCATTCTCGCAGCAGACACTGGCGCGCTGCTCTAAGATCCACGTACCGCTTGATCGCATCGAACCGCTCCGCTTCCAGCCTCGCGCATTCTGAACACGCCGCGGATTCACCCCTGGAAGATCCAGAGATAGCAGCTCGCCCACTACTCGCGCTTCGGCCCGGCAGGCGTTCCAGCAGAGCCGGCTTCCGCTGCGGTTGCAAGTCCACTGCGCAGACTAAACAGATCGGAACGGAGCCGGATTGGAGTTGCGTTTCGGCGCCACAATAATTGCATTTTGCCATCTAAAGTGTCTTTCCGTGCCGGTTTAACGAGGGGCCCCTGCAACCGCGCGCTTCAGCACACGGAACATCTCGGGGGAGCTTGCAGGCTAACATTCGCTAGGTCTTGTTCACAACTGGCAAAAGTGCCAGCAGCGCTCCAAGTTTGCTGCCGCGAAGAGTCGAATGCGCAGAGCAGCTATCATAGTGATTGGCAGTATGGCCCCTCCGTCGCCGGAAAGCCGGCTCCGAACCCGCATTTTCACGCTAGTTACGATCGTCGTTTCCCTGGCCTGTCTGGGTTGGGCGTTACATGGCGTGAGCTGGAGCGAGCTGTGGTATGAAATCCGCACGCTGGATTGGCGCTGGGTCGCGGTGGGCGTAGTCACCGAAGTCTTGGCCTATCTCATCCAAGGCTGGCGTTGGAGTCTGTTGCTGCAACCGGTGGCGCCGGTCTCCGTTCCTAATACGTCGCGCGCGATTTTTGTCGGCTTGTTCGCCAATGAAGTCCTGCCGCTGCGGGCCGGTGAATTGATCCGCTGTTTTCTTCTAAGCCGGTGGACCGAGATTCCGATCTCGGTGACATTAGCCTCGGCGCTGATCGAGCGCATCTTCGACGGAATCCTGCTGATGGTAGGAGTCTTCTTTTCGTTCCGCTACCTGAAGCAGTTCCCTCTCAGTCACGGACAGGCCCGAGCTCTGGGTATCGTGGCGGATAGCAGCTTATTCCTGGCTATCGTGATCCTGGTATGCGGCGCAATGCTGGCGATTGCAATGTACTGGCGCGAGCAGGCGCTGGATGCGATTTTGGACGCGCGCATTTTTAGCTGGGCGCATGTGTTCATCGAAGACCTGCACCGCATCGGGCATTCCCGTTACTTATATTGGTCGGCTCTGGTTAGCATTCCTCACCTGCTGCTGCAGATCGTGCCGATTTACGCCGTCATGCAAGCCTATGGGTTGGATGAAGGCTCTTGGAGAGGAGCGGCCGCGCTGATGGTTCTGTTGCGGCTAGGCTCGGCGGCGCCGCAAGCGCCGGGGAATCTGGGATTGTTTCAGGTTTTGTCGACCCTGGGCTTAACGATGTTCGGCGTGCAAGCCGCCATGGCGCGGCGCTTTGCCTTGATCCTGTGGGGCGTGGTGACGATTCCACTCGTGATCGTCGGCTTCATTGACGTGGTTGTGACAGGCGCCAAGATCGGCGAAATGCATCGCGAGGCGCAAGCCGAAATGCGCGCGCGCCAGGATGAACTTTCCCGCACCAGCTGAGGCGCGGGCGCAGGTACGCAATTCGCGTCTAACAGGCCTGGACAATTTCGCTCGCTTCGTCCGAGCCCGGTTGAGCCCGCTGGGCGCTTTTGTTTCTTCGCTTGTTGTCGAACATGCGGCGATCCGCGGCGGCCAGCAGATCCTCCACGGTCCGGCCGTCCTCGGCGAATTGAGCCTTTCCGATACTGAGACCTACAACTGGTTCTCCGCAGACGCCCGCGCCGGCGCGCTCGATGGCGCGCTGGATTTCGAGTTGCCGCGATCCCAGGGGCTCATCGGCCAGACCAGGCAGCACAATCACGAATTCATCGCCGCCCATCCGAGCCACGTAATCATACGGGCGGCAGCACTGCTTCAAGGTGGTGGCGACCACGCCCAGCAGCCGGTTCCCGGTGAGATGGCCGAACCGGTCATTGACGTCCTTGAAGCCATCCAGGTCGCAGACCATTATGGAGAGAGCTTCCGAAGTTCTCTCGCAACGCGAAAGCTCGCTATCCAGGTGTATGAAGAGGGAGCGCGTATTGGGAAGTCCGGTGAGATAGTCGATAGTGGCCGAATCGTGGGCCTGACGATATATGAGCGCGTTCTGGAGCGCCACAGCCAGCTTGCATGTGATGGCCTGCACGATTCGCAATTGATCCCGGCTGAAGGCATTGGGCTCGCTGCGGTACAACGTCAGCACACCCACCACACCCGAGCAATCCTCCAAGGGAACCGAGAGAGCCGAGCCAAGCTTGCTGAACTTGGAAGGATCGTTCAAATATCCCGGCTCAACGGACGGGTTGCCGTTCACGATCGGTTTGCGATTATCAGCCACCCATCCGGACAAGCCCTGCCCTAAGGGAATCTCCAGTGACGAGAACAGCGCACGATCCTCGCCAGCGACATATTCGGGAATCAGCTTGTGGTTGCGCAGCACGTAAATGGCGAAGGTGTCGAAGTGCACCAACTGTTTGAGCCGCATCGCCAATACGGAGAGTGTTTCCGGAAGGCTCAGCGAGTTGCCGAGGTCCAGGGCCATTTCAAACAGAGTCTGGACTTCCTGGCGCGCCGCGGCGATGGAGCTCAAGAAATTCGCCGGTGCGGGAGATCCATCAAGGGTCTGGCCCGGTGCAGCGGTCGCCCCCTCTTCTTCAAACCCGGCGTCCGGAGCCGCGCCACGTTCCACGTCGATCTCAGTGGAAAGGGTTATGGCCTCCGGCGCTGGAGCGGCGCGGGCCAGGGCTTCCAGCTCGATGTAGCGCCGTTCGAGGACCTCGACGACTTGTGGATCGAAACTGATGCCGGATTGCTCCACCAGCATGGACATGGCCTTATCCAGCGGGTAGGCCCGGCGATACTGACGGTCGCTGGCCACCGCATCCAGAAAATCCACCGCCGAAAGGATGCGGGCGCCGATGGGAATTTCCTCGCCCTTCAGGCCAGCCGGATAACCGCTGCCATCCCACTTCTCATGGTGCGCGCGCACGATGGGAGCCACCGGATAAGGGAACTTCACCCGCTCCAGAATTTCCGCGCCCACGGTGGGGTGGATCTTCATCTTTTCGAATTCTTCGGGTGTGAGTTTGCCTGGTTTGGAGATGATGTGCTCCGGTACGGCGAGTTTACCGATGTCATGCAGCAGGGATGCGGCCTGCAGCGCTTCCAGGTCCGCGTTTCCGAGCCCCAGGTCCTTGCCCACCTCCAGGGCGTAGGTCCGCACCCTCTGGACGTGGTCATGCGTGACATGATCCTTCGCCTCGATGGCCAAGGCCAGAGCTTCAATAGTGCGAAGATGCAATGACGCAACTTCCTGGGCGTGATGCTTGTCGGATTCCAGTTGGTCCACGTACAGCCGGTAACCGCGGAACAAAATGATGACCACGGGGACGAGGAGCAAGGCGACTTCCCAACCGGCTTTAATGCTCAGCCAACTGAAGAAACCAGCGATCGAGGCGCCCACCAGATAGTACGGGAAAGTCCGGAGATAGTTTTCAGCCCAGACGTTGCGGACCTTCTTGCCCTCCGTGAGAGCGATTACGGCGGCGACGGGCAGGGTGTTGGCGATGAAGAAGACCACGGCGGCTGCCAGGTGAACTGGCGCTCCAACCGGCACGGTCTCCCAAACCTTGGCATGGAATGTGATGTACGCCAGACTCGCCGCAACAAAGTTGCTGCTGAGATTGAAAGCAACCTGGACCGGAGTTGGCTTGGCGTGCCAGTAGCCCTGCCAGATGGCCGCCGCGCCCACTATCACCAGCGTTTCAGGCAGGCTGAGCTGGACGATGCTGATGAGCACGAAGAGGAAGGAAAACGACACGCTTCCCTTAATGCCCGGCAGTATCACTTTCAGGCCCGATCCGATCACCGCGACGATGACGTACAGAGCGAACCGAAATAAATTGCCGCTTTCCCAAGGAAAGATACCGCGGTAAAGCGCCAGCCCTCCGAGCAGGAGGATTACACTGATGTAGATCCGCGCTTTCAGCGGCATGTTGGCCACTGGGTGCATCTGAGTTTCCAAATACAGGGCGCACCCAACCAGTCGAAAAACGTGGATTTTCTTCCGCGGCAGGTTGCACTCCGGCCAAAACGTCCACGCCGCCCATTACTGAGAGAGCCAATTTGTCTCCTGCTGGCCTAGGGCGGGGTAAGTATGCCTGCTACCGGATTGGCTGTACGGGTTGAGGCCGTCAGTGCGTCATCGCGTAGATGATGTAGTTGACTCCGACCCGGATGGCGAGACCGGAGAATCGCTCCGGGTAGCGCGGATCGTCGGCCCATTCCCAGGCGTCACCCAGGTCGGAGTTATAGGAGATGGCCACCATGACGCGGCCCTTGTCGTCGTAAATACCGCGCCAGTGGGCGCCGACACCTCCGTCGCCTGGGTTCTTCGCCCCCACGCCCAGATGTTCCGCGCCGGGAACCTGGAAGCGGTCGTCGAGATCGAAGACGGTGTGAAAGATGGGATCGTTATCCGGAATGTCGACGATGGGGCGGTCCGGGAATACGAAATGGATTCTCTTCAGGAACATTTGGTATTCATAGTTGCCGTGAAAATCGTCGGCCATGAAGAAGCCGCCGCGCAGCAAGTAATCGCGCAGAATCTTGCCCTGCGCCTCCGTTAAGCCCCACTCGCCGACTTGGACCGCGTAGAGCCAGGGCCAGTAGTAGACATCGTCGCCGTCCTCCAGGTTGACCGGCTGCTCCACCGAGCGGGCGTCCAGGCGGGTGAGGCGGCGAACGGCTTGGGAGAAATGGCGGTCGGCGCGGGGGTAATCCTGAGTCCACAGGGAGAGGCCCTGGCGCCAGTCGCCGTCAAAGCGTCCGCGATAGCCGTCGTTGGGGCCGGGGGGAAACATGAGGCGGGCGAAAGCCCACTCGGACTTTTGCTGCCAGTCCGGGGTCAGCTCGAACCGATAGTACTCGACTCCGGCATATTGACGGAACGGGCGCTCAAATGCGCACAGGATGCTGATACAGCCGAGCCCGCAACCGGTGATCAGCAACTTGTTGCGCCAGCTCATGGATGCGCCTTCTTCCGCAGAATACCATCTGAGAGCCCCGTGGAATCGGCCGGCTCAACAAAGCGTGAGATCGTCCGAAGAGAATGTTTGGGTGGTACGTGGAACCCGCGCACACGGGGCGCTGGCCGAGCTGGTCGGGCCGGACCTCCGCAATCGCCGGTTTCCGCCCGAGGAGACACAAGGTCGGGAGCATGCAAGGATGCTGAAAAAAGTCTTTCGAGAAGGGAACCGAGAAGCAGAGCGGGCTTATCGCGAGGTTATTCAGCTGATGTTGCAGGGTCTGGGGGCGGACCTGGTGCAAGGCGAACCAGCCGTGTACCAAGAGTTTAGAGCCGGCATAGACAGGTTCTCGGCAGCCATCGGATCGGAGATCGAACCGGACAGCCTGGTGAGCAGCGGGCGAGAATTGATGAAGGTGGTCGAGAACTACGGCCGTTCTACCACTGAGTTCGTCCATAATCAGCGGGCCGAGCTTCACAGCATGGTCTCGATGCTGATCGAAACCACTATCAAAGTTGGCGCTCATAGCGATCTCTCGGTGGCGAAACTTCGGGAAATCGCACAGGCGCTTGCGCAGGCGGGCTTGGCCAGCGACATCCAATACCTAGGGCCGCAACTCAGTGAGTGCCTGACCACGGTTCTTGAAGAGACCCAGCGGCGGAAGGCCGACAGGGAGGTCGCCCTCGCCAAACTCGAACAGGATCTGGGCGCCTCGCGCCAGCAGAAGGCGCTGGATACGATCACCGGGCTTCCCGGCAAGAAAGAGGCGGAATTGGCGCTCCGCTCAGCCGTGGCCTCGCCGGATGGGAAATTTATACTGATCGCCGTGGTCAGCAGAGTTAACGCCATCAACGCGCGCTTCGGATACACCGCCGGAGATCGAATTCTCAGCCTTTGCGCCAAACACCTTCGCTCCGGCCTGGCCAGCTCCGATCAGCTGTATCGCTGGCAAGGGCCGGCGTTCTTGGCGATTCTCTCCCGAGACAAGCGTATCGACCAGGTGCGCAGTGAAATCCGTTGTTTCGCTGACGCGTCGGTGCAAGAGACCGTTCAGCTCGGCAACCGCGCGGTATCGATTCAGGTCTCCACCAATTGGTCCATCACCCAGCCATCGCCTCCCTATGAAGCGCTGCAAAGAAAAATCGAAACTTTCACGGCCGCCCAGGTGCCCCGAGACTATGCCTAAACTTTACGCGCGAAACCAATGCGAGGCGTGCCAGATTCGGCCGCGAGTGGAAGATCAGGTGGTCACGCATCTTCGGGAGCGGATCTCAGAGCTGGAGGACGAGAACGACAATCTCCGCAAGCTCGAAGAGACCATCCGGAGGAACAGCTACCTCTTCGATGTGCTGCTGCGCGCCAGCCACGAGGCGATTCTGCTGGTAAATCCGGAATTGACCATTCTGCGATTGATCCATTCAGCGCTCGGCTACTCGGAGAACGATCTGGTGGGACAATCGGTGCTCGCGTTCATCCATCCCGACGACGCACATCGGCTGGAAGATTGTCTGGCGGATCTTTTGAGAAACCATGCGGAGGTACGCGGTATCGAGATCCGTGGGCTCGCCCCCGATGGGAAATGGATCCGGCTGGTAGGACATATTACCGACATGCTGGACGACCCGAATCTGCAGGCCATCCTATTGAACCTGCGGAGAATCGATGGACCAGCCGAGCCGGAGTCGCCCATGGCGTCCTAGCGCCGCGCGGTTGTGAGCCTGCTCGAAAGATGCTATTGCTAGCGTATGCATCGCATCTTTGCTCTGGCATCACTCGCATTGGCGCTGGCAGGTTTCGCGGCGCGGCTGGCTGCTCAGAACTCCAGCGACTGGACGGAGCCATTCCCGCCGCATCGCGTGATCGGCAACGTATACTACGTCGGCTCGCGGGGACTGGCGTCCTACCTGATCACCACGCCGGAGGGTTCCATTCTGGTGAATAGCAGCCTGGAAGCTTCGGTGCCGCTAATCCGCGCCAGCATCGAGAAGCTGGGCTTCAAGTTCAGTGACGTGAAGATCCTGCTCATCAGCCACGCCCACTTCGATCATTGCGCGGGCAGCTTTCAGATCAAGGAGCTGACTGGCGCGAAATACATGGTGATGGATGCCGATGTTCAGGAGATCGAAAACGGCGGCAAGGGCAATTTCCAGTACGGCCAAATGCCCAACATGCTGTACAAGCCGCTGAAGGTGGATCGGGTGCTGCATGATGGCGACCAGGTGAAGCTGGGAGGCGTGGTCATGGTGGCGCATCTTACGCCGGGACACACCAAGGGCTGCACCACCTGGACGCTGAAAGTGCGCGATGGCGGGAAAACCTATGACGTGGTGATTGTCGGCAGCCCCAACGTCAATCCCGGCTACAAGCTGGTGAATAATCCGCTCTACCCGCAGATCGCCGGCGACTACGAGAAGATGTTTCGCGTGCTGAAGTCGCTCAACTGCGACGTGTTCCTGGGCGCCCACGGCGACTACTACGGGATGCAAGCGAAATATGCCAAGCTCGGCAAGAGCGAGGCGAATCCATTCGTCGATCCGGAAGGGTATCGCGCTTACGTCAATGCGAAGGAACAGGCGTTTCGCGCGGAACTGGCGAAACAGACCGCCGCTGCCGGAAAGTGAATGCGCCGGGCTATTGGGGACTGAGCGAGTCCAACATCTTGCTGAATGCGGTCTGATTTTGAGCCACGGTTTGGGCGGGCCCGGTGAATTTGAAGAACACAGATCCTTGCGTGCCCTCGACGATGGCGCCCAGCAGGCGATAACCAGGCACTGGCTTACCGGGCTGAGCCATGGGGCCGCCCATGCCGCTGTAGGCGCCCGAGACATCCACGGTGGTGATCTTCAAGCCGCGCACTGACCGGCTTTCTATCTTGGCAGCGGATTTTGCGGATTTGCCGCCAGCCTGCAGGAATTGGCCGATCCAGCGATCTAAGTTCGCCTGCACGCTGCCGCCCTGGCCGGGACCGAAGTAATACACGCCGCACTCGCCGCCTTCGGAATCGCCGGCCGCGTGGGGGATGGTGTAGGTAGCCAATCGCATGGGGCGCTGCGCCTCTGGTTTCCAATCGGCGGGCGGGTTCCAGCGCAGGCCCGGACCCGAATCGGCGGCATTGCCGAGTGCGGAGGCCAGCAGGAAAATCATCGTTCGCCGTAACATCAGATTCAGTATGACACCGCGCGGAATTGGAGGTGCTGGCGGGATGCGCACCGACGTATCATTAGATTTATGCGGCTGAGTTTGCTGATATTGGCGGTATGCATGATCGGGTGCGGCTCTTCCTCGGCGGACAAACAGACCAAGGCCGCGAATACGGGCCCGCCAGCTCACATCATGGCCAGCAATAGCTCGAACTCGCTGGCAAAATGGGTGGAGCTGGTTGGATTCCGGATCACGGAGAGGAGCCCGGGAAAGCTGGTGGTGCAATTCGCCGTGGTGAACCATTCGACAGCCGACCTGGGAGACATAAAGCTGAAGGTCAACGTGACTACCACGGCGGCGAAGCCGACCGACCCGCCGCTGATCAGTTTTCCGGCGCAGGTCTCGTCGCTGGGCCCATCGGACATGAAAAATGTGACCGTGGATGTTCCCACGAAATTGCGGGCGTATGAGTTACCGGATTGGCAGTTTCTGATCGCGAATTTCGAAATTACCGAGCCACAGTAAGCTGGGCGGCGGTTTCGAGGGGGTGTTGACGGGTGTCGCAGTCGTTGTGGCGGAACTAATCTTTTTGCGCGGGACCGGGGTCGCGGAATCAGCGCTTCTCGGAATGGCAGGGGACCTGCTATGATCGTAGCGCCCGCGCTGCGCCGTACGCCTCGGCGTACTGCATTTCCATTGTTGTATCAATCCAACCAGAGTTAAGGAGCTTCCGTGGTTCTTGAAAAATTTTCCTGTGCGCATATTTACGGTGTAGCTGTTCTGCTGGCGTTCGGTTCGGCCTTGAGCGCCGCGCCCCGACTCAGCCTGGACCAGACATCTTTTACACTTTCGGTGGCGGCGGGGTCCAACGGTCCAACCGAAACGGTGAATGCGCAAAACGCCGGCACAGGAACACTGAATCTCAGTGCCTCGTCCGCGGTGCCCTGGCTGGTTCCGACCATCGGGAAATCGGGTCTGTGCGGGATTACTGGCGTCGGTACGTGCATTCCCATCCAGATCGCCATCCAGTCCAACGCGCTCACCGCGGGCACTTACACAGGAACGGTCACGATTTCAGATCCAAACGCGGTGGACTCGCCTCAGAACGTTGTCGTGGTGTTGTCGGTTGGCGGCCCGGCCCCCAGCAAGCTGGAGTTTTATGTGGCTCCGGGAAGCTCCACCAGCTCGACTTTCACCACGTACCGCCCGGCCAACCCCTCAGTGAGCAACGCGCCCTGGTTATCCGTCGCGGTAAACGGCTCAGGCAGTTTCGCATTCAACGTGCCCTACAAGGTGACGGCGACCGCGGGCAGTGGAATGGCGGCCCAAGACTACAACGGAACCGTGGCGCTGAGCGGCTCCGTATTCGCTCCCGATAATAAACAGATTCCGGTGGTGCTGCATGTAACCACAGAGCCGATTCTCCAGGCCAGCCCCAGCTCGCTCGAAATCCGGATTGCGCAGAACGCGAACAAGCAGGCCTCCAGCACCAGTGCGCTGCCTTATATTTCGACCTCCAACAGCGGCCAGGGATCGCTCACCATTTCGGGCGTAAACGCCACCACTACCTCGGGCTCGTGGCTGGGCGCCTCGATGGTATCGGGGTATCCTTCGTTGGTTGCACTCTCGGCGGATCCGACGGGGTTGTCGCCAGGCGTCTATCAGGGCACGGTTACGATCTCCAGCAACGCCGCCAACAGCAGCTTTCAGATCCCGGTGCAGCTTACAGTGGAAGCTCAGGCGGCGCCCGTGGCCACGCCGGGCGGCGTGGTCAACAATGGAACTTTTGTCGGCAGCGAGCCTGTGGCGCTCGGGGACATCACGGCGGTGTTCGGAGATCAGTTCACGTATGGAGACCCGCAAGCGGCGTCCAGCCTTCCGCTTGGCACCAGTTTAGGTAGCACGGAAGTGCTGGTGAATGGAAAACCGGCCCCGGTTTACTACGTGGCAGCGGGCCAGATCAATTTCCAAATTCCATTCGAGGCCTCGACTGGCGACGGAACCATTCAGGTGGTTCGAAACGGCACCAACGGAAATATGATTTACGTGAACATTCAGAGTGCGCAGCCGCGCTTTCTGCTGCTCGGGGGCGGTTATGTGATCATGACTACTCCGGATGGCGCGCTGACCGGTATTGCCAGCCATCCGGCGACGGCCGGCGATACGGTGGTGATCTATGTGATCGGGCTCGGGCCGACGACCCCCAGTGTTGCGTCGGGCACGGCTTCACCCAACCCCGCGCCTACCGTGCCGCAAACGCGGGTGTGCTTTGGACAGCATACGGTGGTGACTCAACCACCGTGCACAACCGCAGGCTTCGCCGGATTGACCCCTGGGTTGGTGGGATTATACCAAGTCAATGTGACCATTCCGTCCGGCCTGCCGAAGGGGAACGTGCCGATCTTTTTCACCGTTGCCGGCCAGTTCAGTGACCAGGAACTCATCGCGCTGCAATGACAGATCGGCTGTACTATCAGGACAGCTATCTGAGAGAATTCCGGGCTTGCGTGCTGGACGCCAGCCCGGAGCAACAACGCATCTATCTTGACCGGACGGCATTCTATCCGGCATCGGGTGGCCAGCCGTTCGATACCGGCAAGCTGGGCGGCGTGGATGTCATCGAAGTGGTGGATGAGGACCAGCGAATTGCGCATGTGATGAGCGCCCCCTTGGCCGCCAAGGAAGTGGCGGGCGTGATCGATTGGCGCCGGCGCTTCGATCACATGCAGCAACATACCGGCCAGCATCTGCTTTCGGCGGTGTTGGTGGAGCTGTTCGATGCTCCCACGGTCAGCTTTCATCTGGGCGCGGAGTCCAGCACCATCGATGTCGCACGGGCGCTGGAAGCCGGCCAGATCCGCGCAGCCGAGCGCCGCGCCAACCAGATCGTTTTCGAAAATCGTCCGGTCAGCGTGAGCTACCGCCATTCATCGGAAGAGCTCGGCCTCCGCAAACCTACCGAACGCGAGGGCGAGGTCCGGATTATTGCCATTCAGGATCTGGACCGCAGCGCCTGCGGTGGCACGCACGTCCGCGCCACGGGCGAAATCGGGCCGGTTCTGATCCGCAAGCTCGACCGCATCCGCGGGAACCTCAGAATTGAATTTCTGTGCGGCCTGCGGGCAGTTGAGCGCGCCCGCTCCGACTTCGAAGCGCTTTCCACGGTGGCGCGTACCTTCTCCTCGCCGCTGGACGATGTGCCCTCGCTGGTTGAGGCGCAGCGCGAAAGGCTGCTCGAAGTGGAGCGGGCGCATCGCCGCCTGGCCGCGGAACTCGCTCAAGCGCGGGGCCGGGAACTGTACACCAACACGGCCGCTTCGCCCGACGGCATCCGCCGGATCTTGCGTCGCGTGGCCACGCTCTCGGATGATCTTCGGGTGGAGGCGCAGAGCTTCACCGCCGGCGCGAAGGCGGTCTTCCTGGCTGTTGGAGACGAGCCTCCGGCGCTGATGCTGGCTGCGTCGGCCGATAGCGGCGTACATGCCGGGAATCTGCTGAAAAGCGCTTTGACAACGGCGGGCGGCCGCGGTGGTGGCAGCGCGGCCATGGCGCAGGGCAGCGTGCCATCCAAAACCTTGCTCGAGGAAGTGTCGCGCACGCTGGCCGCGAGCCTGGGAGCCGCGAGCCTCAGCCAAGACGCTTAAGACGCGTACAGCGGCGCGATCGAGACCAGCACCAGGCCGGCCAGAAACAGCGCCAGCATGACGGCGAGCAGCGCCTTTACGCCCGCGCTTGCGCCTCGAAACTCCCTCCACACCAGCAGTCCCCAGAGCGCGCTGATCATGGTGGCGCCCTGTCCCATGGCGTAGCTGATCGCGGGTCCAACCTGAACCGATTTCGGCGCGCTGGCTGCGGCGAAGTTCGCAATGGCTCCCGTGCACCACACCAGCCCGCCTACGATCCCCAGCACATGCTGGCCCCGGCTGCCGCGAAAGTACGTCGACATGGGCAGAGGCTTGCCCTCAATCGGACGGCGCAGGAAGTACAGATTAAACACCAGCGTCGAAACGAAAACGGCGGCGCTAAACAGAACTGCCACGGCGTAAGGGCCCAAGCCGCCGTTCTCCAGGCCGCGGCCTTTGCTCATTTCGACCAGCGGATAAAACGACCCCATCAGCAGGCCGCTCGCCAGGCTCAGGAAAATTCCTTTGGCGCCGCTGCGCGCTCGCCGTGCTTCGCGAGGTGCTTGGTTCCGGGAGTGGGCCGTGTACGCCAGGGCGTCGGCGATGATGGCGGCTACCACCAGAGCGACTCCGCTGGCGAGCAGCGTAGGGTTGCCTTGCGGATTGAGAAAATAATTCCAAATTACGCCCACCACCAGAGCCAACCCGATTCCAACCGGGAACGCTACCGCCAGCCCGGCCACCGAGATCGCCGCTACCAGCAGCATGTTGGCCAGATTGAAGACCGTGCCCGCCGCCAACGCATACGCCATGTTGCGCTTGCCCGCGAAACCCAGGTTGTCGGCAAAGGGCAGATCGGGGCCCAGCGATCCGAAGGTGTAAGCCGCCACCACAGCGGTTAGCAGCACGCCGATTGAATAGTCGTAGTAGAAGATTTCAAAGCGCCAGTCGCGCGCCAGCTTGAACGCGTTGGCCCAGGAGCCCCAGCAGATCATCGAAAGGATGGTCAGCAGCAAGGCGCCGGCGTAGGTGACAGGAAGAATCATATTTCGGCTGAGTTTCGCGATTTTAGCACGCCCGGGGCATGGCCAGCAGTGCCGTGCTACCCGCACGCCGGTACCCCAGTTCTAAGGCTCCCAGCCTAAAGTCAAGGAACATTTCATCCGAATTCTCTGACTAGACCCATGCGCTGTATCTGCTTTTGGCGAACCTGGGTATCGTTGCCGGCCTTGGCGCTGCTGCTAGCCAGTCCTCTGG
Source organism: Terriglobia bacterium (assembly GCA_963768095.1). GTDB lineage: Bacteria > Acidobacteriota > Terriglobia > Bryobacterales > Bryobacteraceae > Palsa-89. Next base: position 617,577 of record CAVYGT010000007.1, read on the forward strand.
CCGCTGACCGCCACAAGGTGGACATCGATCCCGAAAGCGAAGACGGGATTCTGTTGCAGCGCATCCAGCAAGAACCCACGCTGGCCCGCAAGCAGGCGTTACTCGAAAAATACGCGGCGCAATATCCTCAGGCATCGTCCATCGCCTGGGTGTACGAGCAACTTCTCTCGATCTACAAAGACGCCAAGGACGAGGAGAAAGTGATCGCCATTGGCAATGCGCTGCTGTCCGTGGATCCTAACGATCTGGATGCGGCGCACGACGCCCTGCGAGCCGCGCAAGCCACCGGCGCCACGGTTTTGACTCGTATCTTCGCCGAGCGCGCCTGGGACATAGCTTCCAAAGTGGTCCTGACGCCGAAACCTCCGGATCCCGACGACGCCGCCGATTGGAACAAACAGATCGAATTCGCCCGCGAGGTGTTGTCCTATTCGGAGTTTGTGCTGGCCAAGCAGGCCGCGGATGAACCGGATCCCGCCATGCGCGCCGCCTTGATCGAGGCGTTGCAGAGCCGCAATCCACAAAGCAAGTTTTTGCCGAACACCAAGAAGCAAACCACGATTGACCTCGCCAAGATCGATCCTGGGAAGGCGGCGGCCCTGGCTGAACAGGGATTAGTCAAAGAGCCGGACAATGAGGACTTTCTGATGACCGTGGCCGATTACAAAATCGGCCATGAAAAAGATCTGCCGCGAGTGTTGACTTACTCGCTCCGCATCCTGGAGCTGATGAAGACTAAGCCTAAGCCGGCGACGCTGAACGCTGAAGAGTGGGAACAGAAAAAGGCGAAGTTTACCGGCTGGGCAAGCTGGATGGCCGGCGTGGTTTATGGCAAGCAGGCCCACTATGCTCAGTCGGACCGCTATCTGCGCGAGGCCCTGCCCCATATCCTGGACAACACGCGGCTGCTGGCCGCCGCATACTACTATCTCGGCTACGACAATTACGCCCTGGCGGGCGAGTTGGGCGATAAGAGCCTCGCCCTCGAGGCCGTGAAGTTCAGCAAGCTGTGCGCCGGGATCAACGGCCCATTCCGGTCGCTCGCGCGGCAGACGCTGGCGTCGGTGCGCAACGACTTCAACCTCGAATAGCCGAGGCCGCCGCGCTGTACATGCAAAGAGAGACATCTGGCCCCTTTACGCGGTGGTACTCTGATAAATGCACCCGACATTTGACTCCGGCCGGAAGTGCCTCAGAGCAAGGCGACTTGCATTTGCCCCCCGGTTTGAGGCAAGCTGGATGGTTTTCCAACTTTGACGGACAAGAATCCATGCGGGTGAGAATTCTCTATCACGACCATTGTTTCGACGGAGCGGCGTCGGCGGCTTTTTTCAGCCGGTTCTACGAAGCCAAGTTTGCTCCGGGGGCGGAGTTTGAATTTACCGGCATGGCGCACAAGGCCTCGCAACTTTTCGAGGATGGCGTGTTTGACGGGGACGTAAATGCGATTGTCGATTTCAAGTATTCGCCCGATCCGCGCCTGGACTGGTGGTTCGATCATCACCAGAGCGCGTTCTTGACGCCCGAGGACGCAGCGAACTTCCAGCACGATGTGAGCGGCCACAAATTCGTGGATCCGTCCTTCAGCTCCTGCACCATGTTCATCGCGCGAGTGGCGCGCGAGAAATTTGCATTCGAAGCTCCCGACCTGGCGGAGCTGGTGGAATGGGCCGACATCATCGACGGCGCGCGCTATTCGAGCGCTCAGGCGGCCGTGGAGCTGAAGGCGCCCGCCATGCAGCTGACGCTGGTGATCGAAGGCGCCAAGGGTTCCGAGATCATTCACCAGATCATTCGCTGGATGCGGCATTGCAAGCTGGCTGAAATCATCCAGCAACCGGAAGTCCAGGACCTGTTTGTGCCGCTCTATGAGCGTCATCTGCGTTCCATCGACCTGATCCGCAGCCGCAGCACCACGCACAACGGAGTGATCTATTTCGACCTGATCGGCGACGATTTAGAAGGGTATAACAAGTTCATCCCGTATTACCTTTTCCCGGAATCCACTTACACGGTCTCGGTGAGCACCTCGAGCTTTCGGACCAAAGTATCGGTGGGGTCCAATCCCTGGGCTCCGAATCCGCCGGACCGCAATCTGGCGACCATCTGCGAGCGCTACGGCGGAGGCGGACATCCACGCGTGGGCGCCATCAGCTTCGAGATCGGCGCGGTTGACGAAGCGCGCAAGGTGGCGCAAGAAATCAAGCGAGAGCTGGAAAACTAAAGGGCCATTCGGCGGGTTAAGTTTTTTTGCATCCATTGAAACCTCCCGCCTCCGGCAGCGTCCAGGGGCGAGAGGTGAAATCATGCCTAATTCAGTTCGTCCAATTCCTGAAGGTTACCATTCGGTAACACCCTATCTCACCGTGAACGGCGCCGCCCGCGCGATCGATTTCTATCAACGCGCGTTCGGTGCGAAAGAAATTATGCGAATGAACGGCCCCGACGGAAAAATCGGGCATGCCGAGCTCAGGATCGGCGACTCGGTGATTATGCTCGCTGACGAAATGCCAGGCAGTGGGACCCGCTCGCCCCAATCGCTGCACGGTACCACAGCAGGAATCTTTCTTTACGTCGAGGGCGTGGACAAAGTTTTCAACCAGGCTGTCTCCGCGGGCGCGAAGATCGATGCGGCGCTCGAGAACATGTTCTGGGGCGACCGCTACGGCAGGCTCACCGATCCCTTTGGACATTCCTGGAGCCTGGCTACGCATGTCGAAGACGTTGCTCCCCAAGAGATGGAGAAGCGGATGAAGGACGCGATGGCGAAGACGCGGGAACACGCCCACGCCAACTAACGGCCCGCAGGCGCCAACAATTTCTCGACGTATTTCGCGATCAGATCGACTTCCAGATTGATCTGCGTTCCGCCGCCGTACGTTCGGATGATCGTGTTGCTATAAGTGTGCGGAATGATGGCGACGCCGAGTCCACAGTCCTCGAGCGACGCGACGGTGAGGCTGATGCCGTCCAGCGTGACTGAGCCTTTGTGGATCGCATAGCGGCTCAGTTCCGCTGGGATGCGAACCGTGAGCCACCAGTTTCCATCCGGGAGCGGTGCCAGCGACACGAACTCGGCGGTTCCATCCACGTGACCCTGCACGATGTGTCCGCTCAGGCGATCCCCGAGCGCCGCCGCGCGTTCCAGGTTCACTGGTGAGCCCTGGCGCAACGCGCCCAGGTTGGTGCGTGCCAGCGTCTCCGGCGATAGATCGCAGGAAAATCCGGCGGAGTCCAGCTGCACCACGGTGAGACAGACGCCGTTCACAGCCATGCTGGATCCTTCCCGCGCGTCCGCGAGTACGGTGCGGCAGTTCACGCGCAGCTCATGGCCGGCGTTCGCGACTTGCCCCACTTCCTCGACGATTCCGGTGAACACGCTTACTTCTCCACCCAGGCTTCCACGGCGAATTCGTCCGGTGGAATGGTGTGCAGCTTCACGCGCTGGAGTTGGATGGCATCCATGCGCCTCGGCCGGCCCGTTCCGCCCACGACAGGAAGCGATTGCAGGCCGCCCAGAATTTTCGGCGCGTAATAGAACATCACTTTATCGACCACGCCCGATTCCAGCGCCGCCCAATTGAGCTTGCTTCCCGATTCGATCATCAGCGAGCGGTATTGCTCGCGGGCCAGCCAGGCGATCAATTGATTGAGATCGGTGCGCCCGCCCGGTCCATCGAACACCAGTACGCGAATGCCGCGGTATTCCAGCGCGCGGCGGCGTTCTTCGGAAGCGGCCGAGGTTGTGATTACCGTGAGGTCGCCGCTGCCGCTGGTGACGATGCGCGATTCGAGCGGCAAACGCAGCGTCGAATCGGCTACCATGCGCAGCAGCGGACGGCTGCGTTCTCGTCCCGTGCGGTCGGTGAGCAGGCAGTCGTCGGCCAGCACGGTCCCGATGCCGGTCAGAATCGCGTCGGCATTGTGGCGGATCTGTTGGACATGCGCGCGCGCCCGTTCGCTGGTGATCCAGCCGGTGTTATCTTCGGGCGCGGCGATCTTGCCGTCCAGCGTGAGAGCGGCCTTAAGCGTCACCAGCGGCCGCCCGGTGCGCATGGCATGCACGAAGGCTTCGTTCAGCTGGGCAGCTTCTTCGGCGAACTCGGACGCGACCTCGACCGCGACTCCGGCGTCATGCAGACGGCGGAATCCTTTGCCGGCCACCAACGGATTGGGGTCCTCCATGGCCGCGATCACGCGCGTGACACCGGCTTTTACCAGGGCATCGGCGCAGGGCGGGGTACGGCCCTGATGCGAACACGGCTCCAGCGTGATGTAGAGAGTCGCCCCGCGCGCACGCTGGCCGGCGTCTTCCAGCGCCAGGATCTCGGCGTGCTTCACTTGCGCGTAGGTGTGGAATCCGCGCCCGACGATCTCGCTGTCTTGCACCAGGACCGCGCCCACCGCCGGGTTGGGGCTAACGCGTCCTTCTCCGTGGCGCGCGAGTGTAAGCGCTTCCTGCATCCAGGTGTTCATTTCGAGAAGGTCTTCATTAAGCGAATAGCGACGCGACGAACTTGTCCGGCTCGAAGGGAAGCAGATCGCCGGCCTGTTCGCCCACGCCCACATAGCGGATGGGAAGATTCAACTCGCGCGCGATGGACACCACGATGCCGCCTTTCGCGGTACCGTCCAGCTTGGTCAGCACCAATCCGGTCACGCCGCTCGATTCGGTGAACTTACGCGCCTGTTCCAGCCCGTTCTGGCCGGTGGTTGCATCCAGCACCAACAAAACCTCGTGTGGCGCGGTGGGGATCACTTTAGCGGCGGTGCGGCGCATTTTTTCCAGCTCGGCCATCAAGTTCGATTTGGTGTGCAGGCGTCCGGCGGTGTCGACGATCACATAATCCACCCGGCGGGCTTTGGCGGCTTGCAGAGCGTCGAACAGGACGGCGCTGGGGTCGGCGCCGGCACTCTGGCTGATGACTTGCGTCGACGTGCGTCCGCCCCAGATCTCCAGTTGCTCGATGGCTGCGGCACGAAAGGTGTCGGCCGCGCACAGCAGAACGCTGCGGCCCTCGGCCTTGTAGCGGCTGGCCAGTTTGCCGATGGTGGTGGTTTTGCCCGAACCATTCACGCCCACCACCATCACCACCGCGGGCGGCTCGGCGACGTGCGGAACGGGGCGCTCGGCACCCTCCAGCACCCCCAGCAGGTGTTCGGCGATTAACTGCTTCACCTGTTGCGCGTCGGACAACTGCTTGCGATCCGCGCGCTGGCGTATGCTCTCCAGAATTTCTGAAGTGGTGGCGACTCCGATGTCGGCGGTGATGAGCGCGTACTCCAGTTCTTCGAGTACACCGGCGTCGATTTCCTTGCGCCCGGCGAACGTCTCCTCTAACCGGTCCGCCAGTCCGGCGCGGGTCTTTTCGATCCCCGCCTTGAGGCGCTCCAGCAGGTTCGGTTCTTGCTCAACGGAGCCAAACAGCGTTTGAATCATGAAGAGAAATGGTTGAGAACTTCATTGTAGCGGACGCGTGTTAACCTGAAGCGAGCAGAGGCTCGAGTGGGCAGAATTCTATCGCTGCTGGCCATCATCCTGGTGTTCGCGAATGCGCGGTGTCTTGTGCGCTGCCAGCTTGAGTCGGCCGATCGAAGCGCGCCACCTTGCCACTCGCGGAATCATTCCCAGACTAAGGTGAGCCAGGATCACTGCATCGAGCAACACGAGCTGAGCGCCCCTCCGGCAGTCCCGCAGATCGTCATCGACGCCCGGCTGGATACCGCGTCGATCGAGCGCTTGGCGGCGAGCTCGCTGGTCCGCGAACCGATCGGCGCGTCTCCGCCGTTATTCACAGTCTTGACAAACCCGCCTCTGCGCATCTAGACACCACCTTCCACCTTTATCGCGACCAACAGAAAGGATGGAGTGTGTCCAGAGTTGTTTTGCTGTGTTTATTGTTTGTCACATGCGCATCGGGCCAGGATGCTCCTCAGCCGCCGGAACACGACATGTCGAAAATGCAAATGTCCGGCATGAACCAGGCGGGCGGAGTGTTGATGAACTTAAGTTCGGGCACCAGCTTAAGTCCGGAATCCTGGGCCATGCCCATGGAAATGGTGAGCGCGGACGGCTGGAATTTTATGTTCATGGGCCAGGCCTTCCTGGTGGACACGCAGCAAACCGGCCCGCGCGGCGCTGACAAGTTCTATTCGCCCAACTGGGGCATGTTCGCGGTGGGCCACGATATCGGCCGCGGCAGCCTGTTGTTCGATCTCATGCTGAGCCTGGATCCGGCCACGATCACCGAACGTCGTTATCCGGAATTGTTTCAAACGGGCGAGACCGCATATGGCAAGCCGCTGGTGGACGCTCAGCATCCGCACGACTTCATCATGGCGCTCGGCGTCCACTATGCGCATCCCTTGAGCGAGAACGCGACTCTCGAGCTGTACTTTGCTCCGGTGGGCGATCCGGCTCTTGGGCCGGTGGCTTTTCCGCATCGTGCTTCGGCCGCGGAGCTTCCCGAGGCTCCGCTCTCGCATCACTGGCAGGACTCAACGCACGTCTCCAACGAAGTGGTGACCGCCGGTTTGCGCTACAAAAAAGTTCGCTTGGAAGGCAGCGGATTTTATGGAACCGAACCGGACGAGTTTCGCTGGAACATTGACCATGGCCCCATCAACTCCTGGTCGACGCGCTTGTCGTGGTTTCCGTCCAAGAATTGGCTGGCGCAGGTCTCCGTAGGAAGGCTGACGCACCCGGAAATGCTGCTTCCCGGCGACGTGGTCCGCGCTACCGCCTCGGTGCAGTACACGCGTCCCATGCAGGGATCGGACTGGTCCACCAGCTTGATTTGGGGCCGCAACCACGACACCTTCGACCATCGCAATTCGAACGCGTACCTGATCGAATCGGTGGCGCCGTATCGCAGCAAGAATTTCTTTACCGGACGCGCGGAGCTGGTGGACAAAGACGAACTGTTCCTCGATGACCCGGATGTGGAAGCGTTTCTCAACCGCACCGCGGGAAGCACGTTCCGCATCGGCGCTTACACGGCCGGATACACGCGCGACATCGGTGTTTTCCATCACGCTGAGACTGGAATCGGTTTCAACTTCACCGCCTACACCACGCCTCCCGCCATCAAGCCTTACTACGGCCAGCATCCGACGGGTTGGAATATTTTCGCGCGCGTGCGTCTCAAATGACACACGCGCGGCGTAACATTGTGAAACGCATCGGCCGCAAATCGTTGGCCCACTAGCGAACTCGCGTCCGGCACGGGGATTGCACTACGGCTGTGAGGACTAATCTATGCGCCTGGCTAAGATCCTTACAGTTCTTCTAATGATTGGAAGCCTCGCGGCGGGCGCCGAGAAGAAGCCGCCATCCGAGGGCAAGAGGTACCTGAAGCGCACCTTCTCGGCGTCCGCGGTTGGGAGCGCCGGGCTCGGCGCTGCGGTGACTCAGGGGACCAACACGCCTAGCGAATGGGGCCAGGGCGCCAGCGGTTTTGGAAAACGCCTCGGCTCGGCATTTGGCAAACATCTGGTAAAGAGCGGAATTCAATATCCGGTCGGGAAGCTGTTTCACGAGGAATTCGGCTATCAACGCTCCAATAAGAGAGGCGTCGGCCCGAGATTGAAGTACGCGCTAACGTCGACCGTTATCACTCACAAGACCACTACCGGCAAGCGCACGGTTTCCAAGGGCGAACTTGCCGGCGCGTTTGGAAGCGGGATGATATCGCGTTTGTGGCAGCCGGCGAGCACGCGGACCGTGGGGCTGGGATTCGCTTCCGGTGGAATCACGCTGGGCGTGGATGCGGCTGGAAATGTTGTCAGAGAGTTTTGGCCTGAGATCCGGCACCCGCACGCGCATCAGCGGGTGGAAGCCAGGGAGCGGAGACGAGTGCCGAAGTCAACTATGGCTGCGGCCGCGCAATCACACCGAGCTGCGTGAGGATAGAGCGAACCGGAACCTCCGCCGATGCGCGGTCAGGCGCTCGCCCGCGTAACAGACGAAGCCGGCAGGCGGCGCCAGAACAAGTACGAGAGCCCCCAGAGCACGCCCGTGCCTGCCGCCCAGCCCCACGCTTCCGGGCCATCGCCCAGCGCGAGATGCGCGATGAGCGCCGAAGCGAGGTCGATGGCGAAGCCGGCGTAGGCCCACTCCTTGAGCCGCGCCGGCACCGGCGCAAGCATCAGCACCACGCCGAGAAGCTTGGCCCACGAGAGCTCCACCCGGAAGTAGTCGGGGAAGCCGAGGTGCGTGAACGCCTCCGCCACCTGCGGCAGGCGCAGCTCCGCGTAGGCGGTGAAGCCCATCTGCACGCAGAAGAGCGCGGTGACGATCCAATAGACGAACTTCCTGGCGTTGGGCGTAATCGTGGTGGCGATTAGGGCCGAATTCTGAAGAGTCGATTCCATGGTCTTCCTCCTCTCAGGCTTCAATGCTTAGCGGCGTTGGGCTGCCAAGCGGGGGTCTCAACGCCGAACTGCTTTGCATACTCGGCGTTCAATCGCTGCCAGCCGCTGAACTTCATGGCCTCGGGGCCGACGATGCGGCCGATGGGAGTCCCGCTGAGAAGGTGATCCAGAACATCCAGAGAAATGTGCCAGCCCGCGGCGCCCCACGAGATGAAGCGGCGATCGATGTTGTGCCACAGCGTCAGGCGCGTGCCGCCGCCAAGGGCTTCGAGTTCCCACCGGATATCGCCGTACTCGAGAACCTCGGGAGCGTCGGCTCGCGTCACCGTTGTGGCCAGCGGCCTGCCCGTTCCCACCCAGGTGAGATTCACCGTGGCTCCCAGCGTAGCCAGGCTCCCATCGGCTACGAAGGGCGCCCACTCGCGCAGATGCGCGGGGTCGGTAAGCGCCTGCCAGACTTTTTCCGGCGAGTGACGCAGCTCTCTGACCAGAATGAGCGTCCATTTTTCGCCGTCCTTTCGTACCTGCGCCCCGCTGGCGGGACCCGGTGTGTACTGCTCGCGAGTGGTCATCTTCTTCTCCCTGTCTCCCTTTTCGGTGGTGTGGCTTGAACTTCTTTGGTGCGCCCCATGCGGTCCAGGTGGCGTTTGAGAGCCTCCAGGTGCGCGGACCAGAACCGGCGGAGCTGCGCCAATGTGCGGAACGGCCGCATTTAGTGGCGTGCCAGCTGGACCAGTTGAATGAGGTTGCCGCAGGTGTCGTTCAGCATCGCAATGGTCGAGGCAGTCACGTCGGTGGGCGGCATCGTGAACTGGGCGCCGCGGGCCTTGATCCGCTGGTAGTCGCCCTGGATGTCGTCGGTGTAGAACATGGCGGCTGGCTGGCCCTGTTGAAAGATCGCCTGCTGATACGCTTTGGCCGCGGGGTTGTTGTTCAGCGCCAGCTGCAGCTCGGTGCCGTTCGGCTCCTCGGGCGAGGCCACGGTCAGCCAGCGGAATGGGCCCTGACTGAAATCGGATTTCTTGGCAAAGCCCAGTACGTCTGTATAGAAGCGCAGGGCCTTGTCCTGGTCGTCCACGAATAAGCTCGTCAATTTGATTTTCATTTCGTTTCTCCTTTGTGACGTTCGCGGTTTGGGCCGCGCCGTTTTCTGGTTGTCTTCCCTTTCGTTGCAGTGGATTGAACTTCTTTGGTGTGCCCCATGCGGTCCAGGTGGCGTTCGAGAGCATCCACGTGCGCGGACCAGAACCGGCGGAACGGAGCCAGCCAGGCATCCACCTCCCGAAGTGGTTCAGGTTTCAGCCGGTAGAGACGGCGCTGCGCGTCCACCGTGGATTCCACGAACCCGGCCTCCCGCAGCACTCGCAGGTGCTTGGACACGGCCGGCTGCGGCATACGAAGCCGGCGCTCGATCTCTCCAACCGACTGTTGTGAGGAGACCAGCAGGCTCAGGATCGCGCGGCGGTTCGGCTCCGCAATGATTTCGAAAACAGATTCCACGCTCGTAATATACCTCAGAAAGCATATGCGTGTCAAGGTATATAATGGCCGGGCCCAGGCGGCGGTTTCAGTCGGCGGAAAAGATTGTGCCGGGTTGGACCTGAGCAGGTATAATATCAACCGCTGGAAGGCAAGAAAATTCCGGTTGGTACGCCTGGGGAGGTTTTCATGCAGAAGCGCTTCTGGATGTCAGCGGTTTGCGCCGCGGCCATTTTGTTTTGCGGCGCCGCTCCGATGCATGCGCAGGGCGGCGATAGCGGGCCGGCGGCCAGACGGGCTGGGCCCCCGGGTGCAGCGGCGATACCCCAACTGCCATTCCATCTGGTGGAGAATTTCTTCCGCTATCCCGCCCACTCCGTCCTGGGACGCGTGAGCGGCATCGCGGTCGGTCCCTCCGGCAACATCGTCGCGCTCAATCGCGGCTATCACCCCGTGCTGGAGTTCAACCCGGACGGCACGTTCGTGCGCTCCTGGGGCGAGGGTTCCGGCATGTTCACCGGCGCCCATCAGGTGCGCTTCGATCCGCAAGGCAATCTCTGGTATGTGGATGCCGCCGACGACATCATTTATCGCTTCGACTCCGAGGGCCGCACCGTGGGCACGCTGGGAACAAACCCGGAGCCCTGGACCTGGCTGACACATGTGATCGAGCGTGCCGCGCGCGGCAGGGCCGCCTTTTATCAGGAGACCGATATCGGCTGGAGCAAGGATGGCAGCATCTTCGTCTCCGACGGATACGGCAATTCGCGGGTCGCCAAGTTCGACAAGGACGGCAACTTCGTCAAGTCCTGGGGTGAGCGCGGCGGACAGCCGGGCAACTTCAACACCCCGCACAGTCTGGTGGTGGACAGCAACGACGTCATCTATGTCGCCGACCGCGGCAACAGCCGCATCCAGACTTTTGACACGGAGGGCAATCTGAAAGCGGTTTGGAACCTGCCCACCGCGCCCTGGTCGCTCTGCCTCACCAAGGGACCTAGTCAAGTGATGTTCGTGGGAAGCGTGGGCCGGGTCTATAAGATGGATCTCAGCGGCAAGATCCTGGGCGCTTTCGGCCGCCCCGGCCGCATGTCCGGCACCATTGACTCCATTCACGCGCTGGCATGTCCGGATGAGAAGGCCGTCTATCTTGCCAACTTGTATGCCTCGCGCCTGGACAAATGGGTCGAGCAGTAAAGAGTTCGAAACGTGTCCTGCCTGGGGAAGTCCGGGGCTTCAGATGATCCATCTACTTTGCTGGCTGCAGGCTGTCTCGCAATCTTTCAAGCGCGTGATCTCCGGGATTCCGCTCGATCGCCTCTCGCATCTCTCGGCGAGCGTCCTCCAATAACCCGGCGCGGCCGAATTCAACCGCCAGCCGCAGATGTGCCGGTTTCGCGGCCACCAATTTCTGAATTCTTGCCGCAGTGGATGCGTCCACGATGCGGAAGCGCGGCGGCGACTCGGGGGGCTTCTCGAGCGTCACACGTTCGTCGCCTTTTGAGGCCACCACCTGCCATTCATAAGTCCGCTCGCGATTCAGCGCGTGATCGCAAATCCAAGCGGCCGCGCTGAGCGTTGGACTCTCCGCCGCGAGCGCGCCGTCCAAGCCGAATACCTGCACTTGGTAGGTCCATCCTGCCCCAAGCGATTGCCAAAGAAACGCCGGCTGCTGGCTGAGCACGCCTGTTCCCTTAGGTGAAAGGAGAGTCGCACTGGCGCGCGCGGTCTGTCCCATCAGCACTTCCCGCGGTGGGTTGAGGTCCTTCATAAAGGCGGGCACCGGAATGCTCCCTGTGCGGAGCGCATCCTGCACGGTTTTGTCCTGGTTTTGGAGCCAGACAGCGAGACCTGTCGCGAGCAAAATCGCGGCCGCCGCGGCATATCCGAGCCAAGCACGAGTTGCCATGCGACGTTGGGGCTGAGCTTGAGCCAACGCCCAACGAACATCCCGCTCCATCGTCTCGACGCCGATACGCTGGGCCAACTCCTTGCGGCAGTCCTCGCATTGCGCGATGTGCGCATGCACGTTGCGCAACTCGTCCGCGGTCAGGAGCTGGTGCTCGTAACCGAACAAATACTCCGGCGGGAGGTGACTGGACAAGTTCACCGTGCGCTCCTTGCCAAAGTCGAGTGTCTGACAGCCCTCATATTACCTTTCAGGTCTCAAGCGCGTATTTAACCTCTTTTTCGCTGCCATTCTTAGATTGATTACCTGCTGACGGGCGCAACCCAGCATGTGGCCGATCCGGTTATCGTCGTAAGGCAATTCGACCCATATCTCCGAGAGGTCGGCTTCACTCATTTCGAGAGCGCGAGCAACCTCGGCGAACGTCGCAACGCCCGCAACTGGGAATAGCGACAAGGCCGAATTTCCGCGCCCATCCCGCAGATTCAATAACAGGGCCACACGCTGGGTGCGTGGCAGTTGGCGAATCTCTTCCCACAGGCGCTCGACGAAACGGCGGTCGTCGATGGCCGATTCTCCAGCCAGACTGGGCGCGGGAATTTCGTTCAGATCGATGCTAGCGGAAGCGTCCACGGGATCCGGCGGAATGTGCCAGACCTGCGCTACGATTTTCACCAACGCCTCGAACTCGATGGCGCCGCCGGCGGCTTCCAGAATGCGCTCCAGTACGGTAACCAGATTGCGGTCGCCTTCCACGTCACGCGCGAGTTGCTCCAGCGCCCGCCCATCGGAAACTCTTGAACGGCCCGAGGACGCCGCAAGGCCGCACCACGTCCGCCCATCCGGGGCCTGGCTCAGGAGAAAAGCCGGTTCCTGCCGCAACAGGTACAGCGCCTGCCTGCGCAGCCGCGCGCGGCCCGGCCGTCTGCGCCGGAAGTAGTGATTGCACGCGTTGGTCGCGATGGCTGTCACGTAAGCCGGAAAATCCTCGATGGAAGCAGCGCCTGGACCGGTCCGCAAGCGCCGCAGGTGCAAGAGCAATTCCAAGCGCGCCTCCGAGCACACATCATCCACGTCGTCCCACAAGCCCGCCAGCCTCCGCGATACGGCGCGACGGATGATCGGCTCCGCCTCGGCCATCGAAACGCCCAGGCGTTCCTGTTCCACCGACGCTTCGGTGGCGCGAACCAGTGGTTTGGGCGGTTCGTCCATCTAGTCAGTTGGGATTACCGACTACTTCAAAGGCCGCCCAGTAAAAAGGATGCGAAAATCTGTTCCCGGCGATCAGGCTGAGCGCGGCATTCCTGAGCGAGGCCGCCTTGCCAACCGGAGGCACCAAGCGCCGGCCCTCCACGAGCTGCCGGTGAAACTCGATCATCAAGTCCGAATCGCTGGACGATTCTACTTGCCACAGGCTCGCCACGGTGGCCGGAACGCCCGCCACGAACGCTGCCCACAGCATTCCATTAATTCCTTCGCCGGGCGGGGCGCGGCCGCGCGCTGTCTCGCAAGCCGACAGCACCAGTACGTCGGCTTTGAGATTGAGCGCCATCAGTTCGCGCGCTTCAAAAATACCGTCCTCGCCGGCCGACTTGGCTAGCAGCACGTGGGAGTACATCGGATTGGCGTTGTCGAGTACGGCGTGCGACGCCAGGTGCAGCACTCGGTAGCCGCCGGCCTCCGCTTTTAGCGCCGCTTCGGTGGCCGCTTCGCCCGTCAGAACCACGCTGACTTCCGATCCATACAACGCCTGAATCGCCCGAACCTGCCGCGCCGCCTCGGGCAACCGATCATGTCCGGCCGGGTCCCCGAACGCGAGTAGCTCGCGGCCGGCGGAAGACTGATTGCGGCCCCCTGAGATGCGCATCGTCTCACGAAGCACGGCCATCGACGGCGAATAGGACACCGATGCGTCTTGGATCAGGAAGCGTTTCTCGTGTGGCTGGAGCGCCTGGAACGGCACATCCCAGAGCTGCTCATCCGGAATGATCATCAGCGCGGTCTGGCCCGCCAGGTCCGCTTCCACCGGTCCCAGCAAAATACGGTATAGTTCCCGTGCCGCCGGCGCATAGCCCAGATCGTGCGACGCAATCTGGCGGAGGAACTCGGCGGATTTCGCGGCCAGCGCAGCTTGGCCGATGCCGAGCGCTGCCACGCGCGGGCGTGTCCCCGGCTTGATGACAAACACGTACGTGTCGGCGGGGGTGACCAGGTAGTCAAGCACCAAGGCGCGGGCCTCCGCCGCGGTCTCCTGGATTTGGGCCACGCTAAGCGCCGGCGCCACTCCGCGCTGGAAAGCTGTTTCAGGGTGCGCGGCATACAGCGTGCTTTGCAAGGCGGCGAGGTCGCGTCGCGCCCCATCGAGCGCGGCTTTGGGGCCCGCGGCATCGGGTTGAGCGGCAATCTGAAGATTTAACGCCACCAGCCGGCTCTCCATGCTTCGTTCGGCTCGCCGCTCTTCGGCCGTCAGCGCCTTATCCAGATTCATGCGCCCGGAGCGAAGAATATCGCCCAACACGCGCGATTTGGATCGTTCCGTTAGTTCGAGCGCCTCGTCCGTTTTCCCGGCCGCCAGCGCAAGGGCGATGCGTTCCTGGTAGGGCTCAAGTTTGTCGGCAAAGTAGGCCGGCAGCGCCGACGGCGGCCCTGTGACGCGGACGCGCAGGGATTCGATGGTAGCGATCGAGGCGTCGAATTCCCGGGCCGCTTCTTTGTCGCGGTGCAGGCGGCGCAACGCCTGGCCGGCCGCCAGTTGCGCTTGCCAAAGCATTTCAGGCCGGTCGATGCCGGCCAGCATCGTCTCCGCTTCCCGAGCCAGAGCCAGCGCCTCGTTTGCATGTCCCGACGCCAGCTTCATGCGCGCCAGTTCCGACAAGGTGCCCGCGAAGTTCGGCGTATCCGAAATTTCACGCTCGATGGCGGCGGCCTGCCGCATCTCCGCGTCCGCCTCCGCATAGCGTTTCGAGCGAAACAACACGCGCGCCAACCCGACGCGCGCCTCGGACTCCACCAGCCGGTAGGAGCTCGCACGCGACAAATCCAGACATTGGCGATAGTGCCGCGCAGCCTCTTCCAGGCGGTTCGCCGACAGCATCTCGGCGCCGAGGTTCTTGTGCAAGTCAGCGTCGATGCTTTTGTCGCCCACCGTGCGATTCAACGCCACTGCCTTGGTGAAGAACGCGATGGCCTGCTCGTGATCGCCTTGCGCAGCGTAAACCAGTCCGATATTGTTGGTCGCCTCGGCCACCGCCCAGCGCGCGCCGATCCGTTCATCGGCTTGGAGCGCTTGCCGGTAGGCCTGCAATGCCGCGCGATAATTTCCACGGTAGGTCTCGATCACCGCAATGTTGTTCAGCGCGTTTCCGAGCCGCGAATCGTCGCCCAGCCTTTCGGCGATCACGAGACTTTGCCGGCTGTACTCCAAGCCGCGTTCATAGTCGCCCAGCTCGCCGTATCCGATGCCCAGATTATTCAACGCGACGGCGCGCCGCCGGTCGTTTCCAAGCGCACCGAATTCCCGTTCCGCCCGGTCCAGATAGTCCAGCGCCAACAGCTTGTCGCCCAATTGCCGGGACGCGTTGCCCAGGTTGTTGAACGCCATCGCGACTCCTGCGCGATCGCCCAGTTTCTCTCGGATAGCGAGGGCGCGCTCGATGGTGTCTTTAGAAGCCTGGAAGTCGCCTCTGCGATACTGGACGTTCGCGATCTGCTGTAGCGCATCGGAGATGCCTTTCTGGTCGCCCAGTTTCTCGCTGATCGCCAGGCCCTGCCGCGCCAGTTTCTCGGCGTTATCGTAGTTCGCCTTGCCGTATTCGACGACAGCCGTGCCGGTCAACGCGGCCGCCTGCGATTTCTCGTCGCCCGATTGAATCGCCAGACCGAGAGCACGCCGATAAGCGCTCATGGCCTGGTCCCACTGATTGGCGGTGGCGGCCTGATCGCCTGCCGCGAGAAGATCCCCGAGCTCGCCGGTCTGTGCCGCGCACAACCAAGCCGCGACGGCCAGAGCCAACGCTACAATCAACCGCACGCCTGATTGTACGCCGTGCGGCACGCTCAGCGCCGGTGGAGCGAGTCCAAAGTGTCGCGCTGGAGCCGGTTAGCCGCGGCAAGCGAAGGTCTTTCGGGAAACCAGCGCCAGCAGGCCCAAACCCGCCGTCGCCAGTGTCGAAGGTTCCGGCACCGCACTAGGGTTGTCGCCAGGAAGGGTGACCTCTCCGGGAGTGCTCAAGAATCCCGAGGTTTGATCCATCGTCACGCCATCCGGAAGGTCAAAAGAGATCAGGGCCGTGTGGGAAACACCCAGGGAAGCGGACCCGTTGGCACTCCCCGAGATGTTGAAAATGAATTGGTACTCAGTGTGAGTCGCATCAACAGGGAACGTAAGAGAGAGATCGTAAGGGAACGCGAGATCTGTGTTACCGAAAAAGGGCGTCGGATCACCTGCCTGGACGTGGGCGCTGGTCGAGCATCCGTTGAAGGTATCGTTCGTCAGGTAGACCTGCGTGCAAAAGATGTTAGCCGAGAAAGTCACTCCGTTAAGCACCGGGTTTCCGAACGTGTCGAAGGCGCCCGCAATCGCCATGTGAACGGTGACGTCGCCGGATCCTGAAAAAGCCTGATTCACGATCAAATCGGCCGCCGCTACTTGTCCACTGCCGTCCGGGGCGCCTATCACGTCGAAACCCAGAGCCCCGTGAGTAAGATCCGCGTAGGCTCCGGGCACCTCGGCCAGAGTGCTCGACGTTTCTTCGTCGCCGATGGTATTCGACGGGGTATGCAGCTCGGCCACAACGATAAATGCGCCAGGAGTAAAGAGATCCAACTTGATGGGATTGCTGATGGCATCGGCCTTCGCCACACCTCCCGCAAACACAATCGACAGCAGTAGCGCTGCACATGGCCTCAGGTCCATCGTCATTTTTTGGTCCTCCACACGCGGCGCGCCTCGGAGCTCGCCGTCCCATGTTCTGAGGCCGAAATCCCCGCGATATTACCTCCCTCGCAAAATTTCCAGCGCTTCGATGTCCAGATCTCCAAAACGAATCAATTCGCGGACCAAATTTTCTAGGCCCTCAGTACTAGAACCTGGGGCCCGTTGACAAATGTCAAAGGATCGGTCAACCTGGAGAGGGTTTCGGTCTATCTCTATGATTACTGGGCAGACAACCAGCTTAGTGGAGCTCGATCCTGAGCCTGTCACCCACCCCTGGTTTGCTGTGCGGGTGCGATCCAATTATGAAAGGATCGCGGAGTTACACCTGCGTGAGCGCGGCTACGAACGGTTTGCGCCCTCTTACAAGGTCGAAAGGCAATGGTCGGACCGTAAGAAGGAAATGGACCGGTTCCTTTTCCCTGGTTATGTTTTTTGCCGTTTGGACCGGCATGACCGGCTGCCGGTGCTGACCATTCCCGGCGTGGTTGGCCTGGTTGGATTCGGCAAGATTCCAGCCCCCATTCCCGATGAGGAGATCGAGCGAATCCAGCGCATGGTGGAGTCGGGTTTGCTGGTGAAGCCTTGGCCATTCCTCGCGGTAGGCCAAACCGTGCTGATCGAGCAGGGACCGCTGGCCGGGATGGAGGGAATTTTGGCCGAGGAGAAGGGACAATGCCGGCTGGTTGTTTCGGTCCATCTGTTGAGGCGATCGGTGGCCGCGGAAGTGGACCGCACTTGGGTCCGTCCGCTACATTCGCGCCCCAGGTCCGGAACCGCTGTTTAACACAAGTAATTCTACAGATAATTGCGAATATTCATAGAGAATGATCAGAAATTGGCGTCAGACGAATCATGGGAAGCGAGCCGGCGTGGAGTCCAGGCCCGCTCTCCATGGCTGAGGGGAAGCGGGAAGCAGCACTCTGGCGAGGAGACCGAAGATGCCGCAGGCCAGGGATATCGTTGGAGACGGAAGTTATTGACAAATCTCGACAGATCCGTCAACCTAGGGGAGGGTTTTCGAAGCAGACGTCCCGCGTGTTTTCTTCCCCCCAAGCGGTACCGCATGCTCACGATACGCGCTGAGATCCTAACGGCTCGAGGTTGAAGATTGAAAAGGAACCCAATGTCTGCCACCAGGCGTTTACAGTGCTTTCGCGCTCTTCCTCTCTGCATGCTGGCGATGGCGTTCACCGCAGCGCAGGCCCTGGCTCAAGTGCAACAGCAGCCAACTGGTATCCCAGACCAGCCTACCGACCAGAACCCTTCCACTTTAAACCGGACTCTAAATCCCCAAACCCCCGCCAACCAGGCTCCGCCCATAGGTCAGGCGCCAGGAACTCAAGCGCCTCGCGAACTACCTCCGGACGCGATTCGCCCGAATTACGTGCTGGGGCCGAACGATCAGATCCTGATCCGCACGCAGGCCGAGGAGATTAACGAAAAGCCTTTCCGGATTGACGCCGACGGCAATGTCAACCTGCCATTGCTGGGACGGGTGCACGCCGGTGGAATGACGCTGCAGGAGTTAGAGAATGACCTCACGCAACGGCTGCGCGAATATATCCGGGAGCCGCAAGTGATCATCCAGGTTACGCAATTCCGCAGCGCGCCGGTGTTCTTCGTGGGAGCCTTCAGGACTCCCGGTATCTATCCGCTGCAGGGCACCCGAACCTTGGTCGAGATGCTGACGCAAATCGGCGGCACTCAGCCCAATGCCAGCCAGCGCATCACCATCACCCGCCGCGCCGAATACGGGCCCATCCCGCTACCCGGTGCGACAGAAGATCCGGAAAAGAAGATCAGTACCGTCGAGATCAGTCTGGCCAGCCTGCGGCAAAACGTAAATCCTGCCGAAGATATCATTTTGCAGCCTTACGATGTGATCTCAGTAGAACGGGCCGAGCAGATCTACGTCACCGGTGAAGTTGCGAGGACTGGGGGCGTTGATCTGGGCGAGCGCGAATCGATTTCGGTGGCCCAAGTCCTGACCATGGCCGGCGGCCCTACCCGGGACGCCCTGAGAGGAAAGGTCAGGATCTTACGCCCCATCCAGGGAACCACCCGCCGGGCGGCCATCGAAATAAACGTCAAGCGGATCTTCGAGGGCAAAGACAATGACGTACCGCTGCTGCCGAACGACATCCTGTATATTCCCCGGTCTTACTCGCGGCTGTTCTTCCAAACAGTTGGTCAAATGACACTTTCACTGATGCCCTATGCAATCTTTCTCGCTGTTCAATGACATCTTGATACAAGCAATCGAATGAAAAACTCAAGGCCGATCGTGCCAATCCGGGGAAGGACCAGCTTGCTTAGGCCTGCTCTAGCATTGTCGCTTGCGGCACTGTTGGTTGTGCTGCCGGTCTTGGCTGATGATGCCTTGCCTCAGGCTGCTCAGCAACCGCCTGCGGCGCCACCCGCTGCACCCACGCCGGCTCCCGCTCCTGCGCCGCTGCCGACTATCGAAGGCCTCAAGGTCGTTGTGCTGGCGGGCCGCGAAGAAGTAAACGACATCCAGCGCAAGGTGATGGCGCCGCTGGTGGTCGAGATTCTAGACCAAAACGACCGGCCAGTGGAAGGCGCCGAAGTGATCTTTCGTTTCCCCTTGGAGGGGCCCAGTGCGATATTTGCCGGTGGGCGGACCTCGCTGTCCGTCAGAACCAACGGGCAAGGTGAAGCCGCCGCTACCAACTGGATGGCCAACAGCCAGACGGGACGGTTCCAGGTCCATGTGAACGCCAGCTACGGCAACCAGGTAGGACAGACCACGTTCTCCATGTCGAATGCAACCAAGGTAAACCGGTCCAACGCCAGCGTCCTGGGTCCGGGGGGAGAGAAGCATGGCGGTTGGTTCTCGCCGACCTGGGTCAAGATTGCCGTGGCAGCCGGTGGAGCTGCGCTGGTGGCGGGCATCATTCTGGCGACGCGCGGCGGCGGATCCTCGAAGTCGTCCGGCGCAACCGTCACCATTTCGCCCGGAGCTCCTTCTATCGGGGGGCCGCACTAGCTTGAAGCCCCTACTCTCGCTTTTCCTCATGGGAACGGCCTTCCTGGGGGCCGCTGGCGCCCAGCAGATCGGTTTCACCGGCCCAGTGGAAGGGTACACTTTCGATCCACCCACCGCCAGCCTTCGCGCCGTGGCTGGCTTTCCCGGCGCGGCATCTTTCGGCCCCGCTTTGCTGAGCGGGTTGGAGTTTGGCTCAGCTGCGCCTCAGCAGAATTACGCCCTGGCTTTCCAAAGCGGAAACTGCGTGCTGGTGACCTCACTCGATTCCGGCGTTGTTTCAACGCTGCCGATTCCCGCGGCCGTCCGGAGGCCGGACGGTATTGCCTGGTCGTCCGACGGCAGTGTTGCCGTTCTGTATTCGCGGACCGGCGGTTGGCTCCAAATACTTTCCACGCTACCCGGGAATCCTACCGCCGGCAGCTACATCGATCTATCCAGCCTGGGCGGCTCGCTGACAGCGGTTGCCGTGGACGGGAAAGGCCAGCAGGTGGCCATCGCGATGGGGGGCCCCGCGGCCGGGCTTTATTTGATGACCGCGAGCGAATCCTTCGCGCCGGTTCTGCAGCTTTCCAATCCGGTGGCTTTGTCGTTCTCTAACGACGGCACGCAACTGTTTGCCATCGACTCCGCCAGCCAGCAGTTAGCCGTAGTGAGCCTGGCGGACTTCCATTTTCAAACCGTCCCGCTGGATGGACTGGCCGATCCTTTCGCGCTCCGACAGGCCGCCAATCAGAAATTGTACGTGGCCAGCCGCGGCGATCGCCGCCTGCGTGAATACGATCTTTCCAGCCTGCAGGCCGTGGCGGACATGCAGCTTTCGTTTGCGCCCACCGGGATTGAACAATTCGGACCGAACAGCTTTCTGATAGGGTCGCGCCTCGAAGCCGGAGACCCGCTGTGGCTGGTTACGAACGCCGCGCAACCGGCCGCTTATTTCGTTCCGGCGATCCCGCAAGCGATCGGCCGTGGCCGCGGCGCCGATGTTGTTCCGGAGCCCATCAGCCCGGGCCGGGAAGGGCACGCCCGATGAGCGGTGGAGTGCTGGCTCGGATCACCGGCCTGTTAGCCTTGGCGGCCGGCGTTGCGGCCGCACAGCAATTTCCATTTCAGTTGTTGCTGACTTCAGGATCTACCGCGGCCACGGTCGCGAACGGGTCCGCGTTCAGCCTCAATGCCGAAGTTGGCCAGTCCGTTTCGGTGCACGTCACTGCGACCTATCTGCCCTCCAACACTGCCAACACGGCCACCATTTCTCAAGCGCCAACGCTGCTGGGCGCATCGCTGCAGTTCAGCATTACGAATTTTCCGAAAACACTTCCACTGCAGTTGAGTCCGGGCAACCAGTTTTCATTTGACATTACGTTCAAGTCCACCAGCGCGAACGTTGCCACTGCGCAACTGACTCTGCCCTTCACCGAAGTCTCGCCCTCTTCGGGCGGCTCTTCAACCGGGCCGACCACGATTCAGAACGCCATTGTTCTGATCATGCAAGGGACCAGTCCGTCTTTCCAGCTGAGCTACGTCTTACAGACCAATCTCAACGTCCAGCCACTGCCATCCGGGGGCGCGATCAATTTTGGGGGAACGCTGGTTAACACCACGGCCCTGGCCAACCTGAACATTACCAATGTGGGCAGCGGATTCGGCACAATTCAGACCATCACGCCGCCGGCCGGGCCCGCTTTTAAGCTCACGGGCACGCCCTTGTTGCCCTACAGCTTGGCCGCAGCCGGAACTTCAGGATCGGTGCTGACGCTGCAGATCTCCTATACGCCGACAGCCAGCACCACCGATAACGATCAGATCCAAATCACGCTGGCCTCAGGCACCATGCTAACCGTGCTGCTGCAGGGCAACGGCATCTCGCCCGCTTTCGCGTATACAGTGCTTACCAGCACGCCCACGCCGGTGACGCCTCCAGGTCCAATCGCGCTGCCGGACGTGGCTCTTGGCAGCACTAGCAGCTTGATCGTTCGCGTTCAGAACATCGGGAACGCCACTGGAGTGATTAACAATCCTCCCAGCGTCGGGGGCCAGGCTTTCACGCTGAGTATTGATTCGCTGTTTCCGCAAACGCTCAAGCCCAACGACAGCTTCACCTTCACCATCAACTTCGCTCCCACGCAGCCGGGCCCGAATAAGGGCAACCTGGTGGTAGGCAGCGATCTGTTCAATCTGACCGGTAACGGTCTAGGGGCGAAGCTGGCGTTCTCCTATATTTCCCCGGCCGGCACCATCACGCTGAATTCGGGCGATTCGGTGGTCTTCACGCCCGTGGCCGTGACGCAGTCAGAACAGGTCACCTTCGTGATCAATAACGCAGGCACCCAGCCGGCCATCATCTCCAATATCGGCATCGGGGAAGCAAAGAGTGCGTTCTCAGTCTCGGGCGTTCAGTCTCTGCCCATCACTCTGGCCCCCGGCGCGTCCACTCAGCTGACGGTGAGTTTCGCGCCAACTGCAACCGGTACTCAAAGCGGGACACTGCTTATCAATACAACCCCGGTTGGAGTGACGGGCTCGGGAACGCAGCCGCCTCCATTGCCGGCCTACACGCTCCAGGGCCCCAACGGCACTGTTGCCCCCCAAACCCAGCCTGGAATTTCTCTGACGCTGGCCAGTGGCTATCCGGTGGCGCTGGCCGGTACTCTGACCTTGACCACCAGCGGCAACTTGGTGAGCGATCCAGCCGTGCAATTCTCAACCGGCGGAAGAACTGTGCCGTTCGTTATTCCAGCTAACAGTACCAGCGCTAATTTTGCCGGGCAGGGCTCGCAGATCTTCTTGCAATCCGGCACGGTTGCGGAAACCGTCGTGTTAACTCCCGATTTCCTGACTCAGGCCGGAGGCATCGATTTAACCCCTTCACCTGCTACCACTTTGCAGTTCAGCGTGGCACCCGCCGCGCCAGTTCTGCTGGCAGTCGTTCCTGCCAGCGTGATCTCGACCGCCACCGGCACCGTCATCACCAGCAGCTTCGTTCTGAACATCACGGGCTTCTCAACCACCCGCTCCGTGAAATCGATGACAGTGCAGTTCACTGCCGCTACCGGATTCAATTTCGGCGCCGGCTCGCAAGTGCAAGTCGATCTTACGTCTAGTTCGGCGGCTTGGTTTCAAAGCGCGGCATCCCAGGCATTTGGGGGTCAGTTCGAGATTTCGATTCCCTTTACCCTGACGGGGACCGGCCTTCCAACCGGGACCGCTCCTATCCAGGCGATCGCCTCCGTGTCGGTTACCGTAACCAACGACGTGGGTACGTCCACCCCACTCCAGGCCAGCCTGTAATAAAAGGAATCCTAAGGTTTTTTCGGGCTTCCGATCCACTCGTCTGGACGGGGTACTTGCAAGAAATGGGCCCAAGTTATTAAAGTGGTTGACTTTGTAAGTAGTTACCGATCCCAGGGGTACTAGTACAAAAATCGTTCCATGGGACTTGCGCAGCGTAGGGAATCAGCCTTAGTATAAGGAAGTTCGAGAGAACAAGATTTCTAGAGGGAGACATATATGAACAAGAAGTTAACCGGCTTAGCGCTTTTCTTGATGTGCTCACTGCTGTTAGTGCCGGCAGCGATGGCGGACAGCGCCTGCGTTACGGGAACCTTGAACGGCGGCCCACAGCTCTACGGCGGTACCTACTCATGCAACATCAACGGAATTTTAGACTTTAGCAACTTTACAGTTGTCTCAAACTCCGAATCAAAACACCCCGACCGTGAATGTCAATCCGATTCCCCCGTCCCCCGGCGGCGTGGGCCTTCCGGCCGGCGAACTGGGATTTAACTTTACTGGTGGCTGGAATACCAGCAATACGGAGGACGTCAATATTGGCTTCGACGTCACTGCAGTCAGCGGGAACGCGATTTCCGACGTAATCATCTTTTTCCAGAATGTGAGCGCTACGGGCAACGAGCACGCGTTCTATACTGAGACGATTAAGGATACGGACCCGAATTCGTCAGGCTACGGCAAGACGATCACGGTCAACCTGAAGGATCCGAACTCCAACGACGTGTATGACGTCACAAAAAACTTTATTGACACCAAGTTCGGTGGACCGGTGGACTCCATCTCGATTGACAAGGACGTCCAGTTCGCGTGCGGCCCCACTGGTACCGACACGTGCAATTCAAATGCCGGTGCCCTGATGTCAGGCTTCGGCAATGCGTATTCCTACGTCCCAGAGCCTCGCGGTATCTCCCTGCTCCTCGGCTTGGGCCTGCTGGCTGGCTTGGCATTCTTCAAGCGGCGCGCAGTAGCACAAGACTAACGTTTCCTCTCTTTTCAAGAGCGCTATTTCAAGCGGGCCTCACTTCGGTGAGACCCGCTTTTCGTTTTTCAGCCCCCTCGCCTGAGCAGTCCCCTCAAGTTGCCTGCAATTCTCTGTTCCGCCGGCAGAAAGCCGCACCCATCTCGCTGGGCCGTTTGTTGGCGTCCCCGGTCTCGAGGAGCCTCGGCTAAAGTACAAGCCGCAATCACAAACGCCACGTTGCATGCCCAACGCCCCGCACCAGACAGCTGCGCCGGCGACTGATGGGTAAGCGAAAACCTTCTTACTCAGCTTCCTCGAGTCAAGTTCGTGAAGCGGTGCGGGCCTTTTTACCGCCACGACCCTCAATACTCGCCTACCGGCCGACTGGCCTGGATGAGTTCCCGCTCACCGCAGATTTCTCGATGCCATCGGCGTATGTGAAACTGACCCGTCACCGCGCCATAGGTGCGCGTCGAAGGTCGCCGCATCATTTTCTCGCACACGCCGAGCTGCATAGGGCCGCCACGCCGAAACAACTCGGAGCTGCCCAACCGCTGTTTCGTCCCCCTCGATGAATGCGCCGTGATGCGACGGATAGCAATCCTCGGCTCGTCCACAGGGCAGTAGCTGTCTTCTTTACCCAGCTAATGCGCGCGCACCTTCCGCAGTAATGATGGCGTTCGCACTTCTTCTTCCACCACGGCCTACATCAGCGCGAGGCCAGTTCTCGCAGAGCAGGTTGCCGAGTCCTTGCTGCAATACTGGATGTTCGAGTTTGTTCGCTGACACATCCAGCCGAACTGACCTGCCGCGCCGCGCATAGATGTTCGATCTGGGATTGTTTCTTCAAAGCTCTCTCTCGTTTTTTCTTCGCGAATTAAACCCACTCTTGGCTCATTATTGCCGGGGGTTGAGAATTGCTACTCTCCGCGACCTACCGGGTTAATCTCCCTGCTCTACAAAGAAATTGATCTTAACGCAGTCTGCGCAATCCGAGAGACGGTTCTGGAGCGCCATCGGACCGATCGCGAAAAACGGATCATGTCCGGCCACGCAAACAGACTCGCGGGAATAACCGGCGACAAAAAGGATGAACTTCGGGATCCCTGGTAAGCATGGATGCTTGCCAACTGTACCCCAGTCGACTGATCGCGAGAAGGGCCATGCTCTCGATCAACCCAACCGCTTGGGCGCTGTTAACCGTTCCGCATTGCTGACGACCGGAGTTACTAAATGGCTTGCAGCGCCATGATAAATGTGGTGTTCAGCCCGCGATACGCGCAGGCTATCCGTTCAAACCGAATTACTGCAAAGCGCAGAGGAGACTGAGGCACTCCCAGAGCGGCCCCAAGAGCCTGCCCATTGCAGCCCAGAAAGGCAGACGCCTTCGGCTTCGCCCGAGGCGGCGAATCGCCTAGCTGATTTTGCCCAGCAGCTCTTTGATCTTCGCCTCATCTTGCCGCGACGGGTGGGAGGTCAGGGCTGTATTGAGTTCCTTCCTGGCTCTGCCCTTATCGCCCTTCTCAAATAGCGCCATGGCGAGGTGGTAGTGAAAAGTCGGATCTTGAGGGTATTTCTGCACCAGGTTGCTGAAAACTTGGATGGCGCTATCTCTCAATCCCTTCTTCAAGTAGATGTACCCGATGGTATCGGAGTAACTCGGTTGTCCCGGCGTCTTCTGCAGCGCCTGCTGCCCGAGCCGGAGGGCTTCGTCGAGATCGCCACCGTTTTGAGACAGGAAATAGGCCATTTCGTTCAGTGCCACTGGCTCGTCGGGATGCACCGTCAGTACAGCCTGAAACTGCGCTTTTGCTTCATTCGCTCGGCCGGCGCTGGATAGCGCCTTGCCTAGTGTCAGGCCTGCGTTAAGGTCTTTAGGCGCCAGGTTGACGGCCTCGCGATACACAGTGATCGCATCGTTGTCATCTCCCTTCAGCACGTATACGTCGCCCAAGCGAAGCCGCTGGAGCACGGATTTTGGAGCGGCAGCAAGCAGCTTCCGGAACTCCGCAATAGCGAGGTCGTATTGTCCGGCCAGAGCCGCAGTGTTGGCCCTTTCGCTCACGAGCAAACCCGAATTGGGCGACTTCTTCAATCCCTCGTTGAGGATCTCCAGGGCTTTTTCATACTGTCTCTGGGCTGTATACGCCATTGCCAACCCGGCAACGGCCCTGGGATCTCCGCTCGCACGCAGTTTGTCGAAGGTCCCGATTGCTTGTGGATACTTGTTCTCGGAGAGGTCCAGGAGTCCCAATTCCAATTGAGGCTGAGTGTCCTTGGGTGCATCCTTGCTCAGATTCGTCAGTTCGGCGCGAGCCACGGTCAGGTTGCCGGTTCGCATCAGCGCCTGAGCGCGCAGCAATCTCGCCCTCTGCTCATTGGGCCGGAGCCTCAGGATCTCCTCAGCTTGTTGCAACGTCTGGTCCGGGTGATTCTGAACTAAGCCAATTTCCGCCAGAGCATAGCGCGCCGACAGATTGGTCTTGTTCCGTTTGAGTGCCTCCAGGTATTGCTGGCGGGCCCCGTCTAAATCGCCTTTCAGCGCATCGGCGTGCGCCAGCCCCAGCCATACTGAAGCATCGTTGGCGTCTTCCTTCGACAGATCCTGAAACTCGCGCTCCGCCGCGGCTACGTTTTCCGGCTTGCCAGATACCAGCAGAAGGCCGGCCTGAATCCGTTTAGCCTCTTCATTGTTAGGATTATCTTTTACAATCTGGTCGACTATACGAGATGCTTCGTCTCGTTTTCCTTCTGCCACGAGCGCATTTGCGGCTCGCTTCAAGTAGTCGACCTTCTGGTCGTTTTTAGCGGAACGTGCCCCCTCTTCGTAGTTCTGAACTGCCTCCGGATATGCCCGCCGGCTGGCGTAAAAGTCTCCTACCCATAGCCGCGCTTGCGGAAAGTCCTTGGGATCGTCTAACAGCCGCTGTAGGGCCGCCTTCATGTCGGCCTGCTTCTGGGTCCTGGCGTAGTGAGCGGCCAATTCCAAAACATAAGCTGCTTGTTTTGGATTATTGCTAACCTTGGTCTTCAAAATATTCTCGGCATCCGCCGGCCGGTTCTGGGACGAATAGAACTCGTAGAGGAAGTCGTAGACCACCCCGTTTGATTTGTAGCGCGAGATGAAATCTAAAGCCATGCGCTCGGCGTCCTGTGGATGACCGGTACGAACCAGATTTTGGGCCAGCGCCACCGTCAGGGTCCCGTCCGATGGATCGACCTGCAGAGCTTCTCGAAACAGCGCAATCGCATCGCTAGGTTTCTTGTCAGACAAGGCCAGATAACCCTTCTCTCTCAATCCTTCAAAAGAGTGAGGATTCTTGGCCAAGAGGTCGTCCGACATCGTCTTGACGACGTTGTAAAAGCTTTGCGAGTGGCGCGGGTCGACCAAGTAGTATTCCAGCATCAGACTACCCAGCTTTTCCTTGGCATCGATGCTGTTGGGCATCAATTGTACCGCCCGCAGCAACGCCCGTTGCGCTTCGGCTGCATTCTGCGCCTTGAGTTCCATCAGACCCAGCCGGTAATACGCCTCACCGTACTGGGGATCTTTCTGGATGGCTTTGCGGTACTGGATGTCCGCGTCCTGATATTTGCCGGCGTCGACGAATTTGTTTCCCTTCGCAACATAGCTTTCCTTCGAAGTCCTGCATCCGGACAGGGCCGCGCAGCAAACAACAACAAAGACAGCCAATTTGTTCATTTCGATTTCACCTGCCGATCTTTACTCATAATTATACGGCGCGGCGGGCTTAACGGATTCCAGCCGAACCGGGAAAAGTGAGTTCTCCGCTACTAGTTTTAGGCAGAAACGGCTCTCGCTCCAAGGAGCAAGGGTACTAGTACGCACACAAGCCGGGTTCTCCCTGCTTGCACCCGCGATCCGGACCCGCCCGCTCTATCGATTGCCCGATAGCCTATAGTATCGAAGGATGCACATCGCTCTGGACGCCACGCCTTTGGCAGTTCCGAGCGGGGGTGTGCGCCGGTACACCCAGGAGCTGAGCAGGGCGCTCGCCCTGACCTTCCCGGCCGATGAATTCTGGCTGCTTTCCGATCAAACCTTCGACCCCCCGGACGGCCGATTGCCCAATCTCAAAACGGGGCGGCGTCCGCGCCACGTGTTAGAGCGGCGCTGGTGGCTCTGGGGGCTGCAAAGGGAGACCTCGCGGCTCCATATCGACATCTTCCACGGCACCGACTTTGCGGTTCCCTACCTGCCCGTTTGCGCCAGCGTGATGACGTTGCACGATCTGTCGCCTTGGATGGATCCCGCCTGGCACAGCGAGCCGGATCGAGTCCGCACACGCACCCCCATCCTGCTGCGCTTAGGTTTGGCCACCATGGTGATCACTCCTTCTGAGGCGGTGCGCAAACAAGCCATCGAGCGCTTTCGTCTGCTTCCCGAACGCGTAGTAGCGGTGCCCCTGGCGCCGGCGCCTACTTTTCGCCCCGTAGAGTCTGCTGCAATTCCGGTGGGGCCACCGTATCTGCTTTACGTGGGCACCATCGAACCCAGAAAAAACATCCCCATGCTGCTGGAGGTCTGGCGGGAGCTTCGGCGGGAATTATCAATCGATTTGATCATCGCCGGCCGGCGGCGTTCGGACGCCCCTGAGATTTCCCCGGAGCCGGGGCTACACGTCTTAGGACTGACCAACGAAGAGGAACTCCCGGGGCTGATCGCGGGCGCGCGGGCGTTTGTTTATCCGTCTCACTATGAAGGCTTCGGTCTTCCGGTGCTCGAAGCCATGCAGTGCGGCGCGGCGGTGGTGGCCTCGCGCGATCCGGCTATCTGCGAGGTCGCCCGCGATGGTGCAATCCTTCTAGATGCGGGCGACCGGCGCGCCTGGGTTGAGACGCTCCGCGCCCTGCTGGCGGAGCCGCAACGATTGGAGGAACTGCGCTCCAGAGCGCTGGCCCGAGCCGCCGGATTCACCTGGACCAAGACCGCAACCCTGACCAGAGAAGTCTATGAACAAGCCCTCCGGCGATTCCGCAACAAAGCCTGACGCGTTGTTCCTGTCGCCGGAAGCGCCCTATCCGCCCATCGGCGGAGGCCCGCTGCGGTCGGCGTCGCTGCTCGAGTATCTGGCGCGCCGCCACACGGTGCATGCCGTCGTGTTCCATGCACCAGGCGATCCCGATCCGGCGCGCGCGATTCCTCCCGGCCGTGTCTCGCGGCTGGATATTTTGGAGCTGCCGCATCATTCCAAAGGCGCCGCCGCTCGTTTTGCGCGCAATGCGCTACGAGCAGTCCGCGCCCGGCCTCCTCTCATGGACCGCTTCGCAGGATTTGAACGTCCTCTCTCGCTGCTTCTAGAAGGCCGGGAATATGAGTTGGCCGTCGTGGAGCACTTCTGGTGCGCTCCCTACCTGCCGCAAATCCGGCAACATTCCAAACGCGTCATTCTGGATTTGCACAACATCGAATCTACTTGGCACCAAAGCCTGGCGGTTCACGAAGGCGTTTTGTACGCGGCTGCGTTGAAGCGATTCGCCGCCGCCGCCCTCCGGCGGGAACGGGAGCTGCTGCCGCAATTTGATGGGATACTGGCGGCGTCGCCTCAGGATGCCGATCGCGTGCGAGCGCTCGCTCCAGAAGCGCGAATCACCATTTATCCGAATGCGCTCCCCGAAATCGCCGCGCCCGAAAGGCTGGAGCGCGAGGAAATCGCGTTCAGTGGAAACCTGGAATACGCGCCTAATATCGAAGCGGTCCGGTTCTTTCGAGATCGAATCTGGCCGGCGCTGCGGACGCGGCCGGGATTGAAGTGGAAGATCATAGGCAAGAACCCGGAAGCGATCCGCAAGCTGGTGGACGGTGATCCGCGGATCGAGGTGACCGGCTCCGTGCCAGATGCGGTTCGAGAGCTGGCGGCTTCTCAGGTCGCCGTTGTACCGTTGCTCTCCGGAAGCGGCACACGCGTGAAGATCCTGGAGGCGTGGGCCGCCGCCACTCCCGTGGTGTCGACTTCATTCGGGGCGGAAGGCCTGGGAACTTCCGGCGAACATCTGCTGCTGGCCGACGATCCGGACGGTTTTGCGGCAGCCGTCGCACGGCTGTTGGATTCGCCCGCCGAGCGGCGCCGGCTGGGATCCGCGGGACGCCGGCTCTTCGAACAACGTTACACCTGGCCGGCAGCCTGGGAATGCCTCGGCAATCTGCTTGAAACAGGCCCGCCACCGCCATAGTCTACCGTTCGTAACCTTACGGGCCGATGGGTTAGGATAACTAGGAGACCTTGGGGTGATGTTCTAAGTTTGTGAATGATTTGTGAAGGGGCCCGTCCGCGGCGGGAAACCCTCTATACTGGAGAAAGCAAATGCGCTTTTCGGTAGACGCTCACGCGATCGGCCAGCATCTTACGGGGAACGAAACTTACATCCGTAATCTCCTCCAGGGTTTCGCGGCGCTCGATCATGATGCCGATTTTGTGACCTATCTCTCGCGTCAACCGTCTCGCGAAGACTTGCCGGATCGCTTCCTCAAGCACTGCGTCTCCGTGAATCCATTTGTCCGCCTGGGCTTCGATATTCCGCGCAGGCTGCGCCAGGATCGTCCGGATTTGCTGCACGTGCAATACACGGCGCCGGTCTTCTGTTCCACGCCCATCGTAGTCAGCGTGCACGATGTCAGCTTTCTCGAGCATCCGGAATACTTCACTCCTTTTCGGGCGCTGCAATTGCGCTGCACCGTGCGGCGTACGGTCAAAGCCGCGGCGCGAGTGCTGACGGTCACCGAGTTCTCCAAGCGCAGCATACTGGCGGCTTACGCGCTGCCGGAGGAAAAGGTCACGGTGTTGGCCAATGGCGTGTCCGGGGACTTCCGCCCGATTGCCAGGGAAGTCGCGCAGCGTGCGCTGAGGGCGTCTCGCGGCCTCGAGGCCCCCTTCATTCTGACCGTGGGTGATCTGCAGCCGCGCAAGAATCATCTGGGATTGATTCGCGCCTTCGAACAACTGATAAACGCGCATCCACAGTTGCCGCATCACTTGGTCGTAGTCGGCAAAGAGACCTGGCACAGCCCCGCCATCCTGGCCGCGGCCCGCAAGTCGAGCGTGGGTTCGCGCATCCACTTTACCGGCTTTGTGTCTGACGAGGAGTTGCGCCAGCTGTACGGAGCCTGCGAGCTTTTCGTCTACCCGTCCTTCTACGAGGGATTCGGACTGCCCATTCTCGAAGCGATGGCCAGCGGCCGCGCAGTGGCCTGCTCGAACACATCCGGGATGCCTGAGGTGGCGGATTCCGCGGCGCTCCTTTTCGATCCACACTCGGTTGCGGAAATGGTGCTGGCGATGCGCGACCTGCTGCTCAATCCGGAACTGCGCATGCGCATGGAACGGCTGGGCACGCAGCGCGCCACGATGTTTAGCTGGGATCGCACCGCGGCCCGAACATTGGATGTGTACTACGAAGTCGCCGGGAATCCCAACCGCGCTTCCGCTCAGGTGAAGAAACGAGCTTCCGCCGCTTTGCCATGAATTACCCCCGAGTATTTCGCGGGCCGTTGCTGCTGCTGGCGGCCTGGGCGATGGCGGCTCCCACTTCAGCGCCCCCTTTTGAAAACGAGCACTTGCGCTACAACATCAACTGGCCCAGCGGATTGAGTTTGGGAGAAGCACAACTGAGCGCGACTAGCTCCAAGTCCGGGGATAATCCGGCGCCGCGTATGCATTTCAGTTTTGATATCGACGCCGGCATACCAGGCTTCACCGTGGCCGACCGCTACCGCTCCCAGGCCGTCGACGACTTTTGCTCCACCGAATTTCAGCGGACTGTCAAGCACGGCGCGAAGACGGCGGATGAGAAGATGACCTTCGACGCGCACGAAGGTACGGTGACCCGGGAAACGGTTGGCGGAGGAAAAACCGAGACCTCGGCCCCGGCCTGCGCCAAGGACGCGCTGACATTTCTGTATTACGTACGCCACGAGTTGAGCCAGGGCCGCATTCCTCCACCGCAGAACATCTTCTTCGGGCCGCAGTACGAAGTCCACCTCGAGTTTGCCGGAACGCAGACCATCCAAATCGGCGAGAAACCTGTCGAAGCGGATCGCGTAACGGCGTCGGTGCAAGGGCCGGTGGCTGGAATCAGTTTCGAAATATTCTTCCTAAAAGACCGCGCGCGAACTCCCGTTCTGGTGCGCGTCCCGCTATCGATGGGAACCTTCTCCATGGAGCTGGCGGAATAGCCGGGCAGCTTTTAATCCGTGGCAATTAAGCTTGCTTTCTTTTCTCCCATGCCGCCTGCCAAAAGCGGCATCGCGGATTACTCGGCGGCGTTGCTGGAGGAGCTCGCGAAGCTGGCCGGCGTGGAGGTTTTCTCCGCGCATCCATCCAGGTTCGATCCCGCGGACTTCGATGTGGCGCTATATCAGATCGGCAACAACGCCTACCACGACTTTTGTTATGAAACCGCGATTGAACATCCCGGCGTGGTTGTGATTCATGAAGCCAACCTGCACCATTTGATCGCCGACCTCACCATCAAGCGTGGCGACTGGGACGCTTACATGCGCGCGGTGGCCGAAGAAGGTTCCCAGGACGCCATCGACTACGCGCAGCGCGTGCGGGCGCTCGAAGTCGGGCCGGATTACGAAGGGCTGCCGATGTTACGCCGCCTGCTGAGCCGTTCGAAAGCGGCTATCGTGCATAGCGGCCACGTCGAGCGCGAGCTGCGCGCGGCCGGCTTTGAAGGCCCCGTGGCCAGAATCCCGCACGGCGCCTGGATTCCTCAGGCCAGCCGCTTGGACTATCGCCAGCGCCTCGGCTTGGACGAGACCACGCCGCTCATCGGAATCTTCGGTTTTCTGAAGCCCTACAAGCGCATTGCAGAGTCACTGCGCGCGTTCCGCCGTCTGGTCCGGTTAGACGCCAGCGCCAAGATGATCCTAGTCGGCGAGCCGCATCCGGAATTGCCGCTGGAATCCCTGATTCAATCGTTGGATCTGGCTTCGAACGTGCGCGTGCTCGGTTATCAGCCGATCGATCAGTTTGTGGGCTACCTGTCGGCCTGCGATATCGTGCTCAATTTGCGGTATCCCACGGTCGGAGAAAATTCCGGAACGCTCATGCGCGCCCTCGGGCTGGGCAAGGCGGTGATCGTGTCCGAAGTGGGTTCGTTCTGTGAATTGCCGTCCGAAATTTGCCTGAAGGCGCCGGTGGATCAGAGCGAAGAGGATCATATTTTCGAGTACCTGAACCTGCTGGTCAGCCGCCCGGAGTTTCGCCGCGAACTGGGTGCGCGCGCGCGGGCCTGGGTTGAGAGCGAATGCGCCTGGCCCAACGTGGCCCAAAAATACGCCGATTTTCTCGAAGCAATCGCCAATCATCGCGCGCCCGGCGAACCGGCGGAAGTTCGCCCGCATCCGGCAGATGAGGCGCCAGCCGAAACGCCGCGTCTCGAAGTGCAAGCCGAGTATATCCTTTCCTGGGCGCCGGACCAGGCCGCCGCGCAGTACGTCGAAACCCACCTGACGCGCTTTGAAAAAACGCTCGCAATCACACCCCGCGGCGGGCCCCAGGATCGTGTGCTCGAGATGGGCGCTTATCTGCAAATCACGCCCGCTCTCAAGACCCGTCTGGGGTACGGCGAGGTTCGTGGTTGCTACTATGGATGCCTTGGCCAGGTGGAACATCGCGCCGTGACATCCAGCGATGGCGGCCAATTTGAGTGCGACATCGAGCTATTCGACGCCGAGAAAGATCGATTCCCCTATGACGACCAGTATTTCTCCACCGTGCTGTGTTGCGAGCTCGTCGAGCACTTGACCGCCGATCCAATGCACATGCTGGCTGAGATCAACCGCATCCTGAAGCCAGGCGGGCATCTGGTGCTGACCACGCCGAACCTGGCCTCGTTGCGTTCCATCGCCGCGGTCCTCAATGGCTACCATCCGGGCTTCTTCCCGGCCTACATTCTGCCGCGAGCGGAAGGTCAGGAGCCGGAAGCCAGGCACAATCGCGAATATACGCCGCGCGAGGTGGCGCGCCTGCTGGTGGATTCCGGCTTCGAGGTGACACTGCTCGATAGCGGGCCTTTCCGCGAGGAACCCAAGCCGGAATACGAGTGGGTGAAACATCTGCTGGCCCGTTATGAACTCTCGCAGGAACTGCGGGGCGACGGAATTTACGCCGTCGGCCGAAAGCGCGGGGCGGTGTGCGATCGCTATCCGGCGTGGTTGTATCAATGAGCGCTGCCGGATACCGTGAGCTGAAGGTCCAGACCGACGGCCTCACACTGCGCGTGCATGTGGCGCTTGAAAACCGGACCCGAGACGCATGGCCCAGCAAGTCCCTGTCGCTCGGCTGGCAATTTTTCGATCCGGAAACGAATCTCTTCATTTTGGAAGGCGAGTGGATTCCGTTGTCGCGCGATTTGGCGCCGGGCGAAATTGAGTCGTTCGACATTTCTATCGCCTTTCCGCCCGAGGCCGGCAGCTATCAGATTTTTATTTCGCCGATCCGGCAACCGGGTGGTTGGGCGTACTTGCAGGGCGAGCCGTTCGTGCGAATTATCGCGGAGGCTGCGGGCGGGGGAGTTCGTGTCCTGGAACAGGAGATCGTAACCGCTCGCGAGCTGCGCTGGCGCAGGCTGCGGCGTTCTTTGCCGAGATTCTTCTCCGGCCCCTGGCGCACGGTCGTGGAAAACCGCCGGCTGATCCGTTCCATGGCTCGCCGCGACATTCTGGCCCGGTACCGCGGCTCGTTCGGCGACGTGTTCTGGACGGTTCTCAATCCGCTGCTGTTGATGGCCACATATTTTTTCGTGTTCGGGGTCGTGCTGCGCACCAGATTTGGCGCCGATCAAAGCTCCACCGGCTTTGCGCTTTATTTTCTGGCCGGGATGCTGCCGTGGCTGGCCTTCTCCGAGCCCGCCGGCCGCGCACCGTTTGTGATCCTGGAACATCGCAATTTCGTCAAGAAGCTGATCTTTCCCTTGGACACGCTGCCGGTGAACCAGGTGGTGTCCGGCCTGGTGACGGAACTCTTTGCGGCCGGAATCTTCGTGATCGCATTGTTGTTGATTCGCGGCGCGATTCCGTGGGCGGTAGTCTGGCTTCCGGTGCTTTTGATTCCGCAACTTTTCCTCACGCTGGGGATCTGTTGGTTCCTGGCCGCGCTGGGAGTCTTCCTGCGGGACCTCGGTCAGCTCATGGGCTTTTTGCTGACACTGTGGTTCTTTATCACGCCGATCTGTTATCCCGAGTCGAACCTCAAGAGCCTTCCTGGGCCGGCCATGGCGATTCTGCGGAAAAATCCGATGTTCGTTTTGGTGCGTGGATACCGCGCCATCCTGCTGGAACATCACGCCCCGGAATTGCTTCCGGTTCTGAAGCTCTGGCTGGTGGCCTTGGCGCTGTTCTGGCTGGGATACGCCTGGTTCTTCAAGCTGCGCAAAAGCTTCGCCGACGTGATATGAGTTGCTAAAATCGAAGATCCCATGGCCATCCTAGTCACCGGCGGCGCCGGATATATCGGCAGCCACGCTGCTAAGACACTGGCTCAAGCCGGATTGCAGCCCGTGGTGCTCGACAACTTGCAGCGGGGCCACCGCGAAGCTGTTCAGTGGGGGCCGTTGATCGAAGCCGACACTGCCGACCAGGGCGAGCTAGAAAAAATATGTCGCGAGCACGCTATCGAAGCCGTTATGCACTTCGCAGCGTTTGCCTATGTCGGCGAATCGATGCGCGAGCCGGCGCTGTACTTCCGCAACAATGTCGCGAACACACTCACGTTGCTCGAAGCCATGCGCACTTGCGGCGTCGGGACCATGGTGTTTTCCTCCACCTGCGCTACCTATGGAAATCCGCAGCGAGTTCCGATTTCCGAAGACCATCCCCAGCATCCCGTGAATCCCTACGGCGAATCGAAACTCATGGTAGAGCGGCTGCTGCACTGGTTCGGTTGCATCCACGGGCTGCGCTGGACTGCATTGCGTTATTTCAACGCGGCGGGCGCGGATCCGGACGGCCGGCTGGGCGAGCAGCACGATCCGGAAACGCATCTGATCCCTCTAGCCATCTCGGCCGCGATGGGACGCATCCAGGCCCTCGAGATCTATGGGACCGACTACGATACTCCCGAT
Source organism: Terriglobia bacterium (assembly GCA_963768095.1). GTDB lineage: Bacteria > Acidobacteriota > Terriglobia > Bryobacterales > Bryobacteraceae > Palsa-89. The sequence goes on from CAVYGT010000007.1 coordinate 653,623, forward strand.
GGAACCGCGATTCGAGATTATCTCCATGTCACGGATCTGGGCGAGGCGCACGTGGCCGCGTTGCGATATTTGCGAGACGGCGGCGGAAGCACTGCGTTCAATCTCGGTACCGGGCGCGGCCATTCGGTGCGCGAAGTGATCGCCATGGTGGAACGGGTCTCCGGGCGAAGAGTGCCGGTGCGTGAAGTTGGACGGAGAGCCGGCGATCCTCCTTGCCTGATTGCCGATGCCGGCAAATCGGCCGAGCGGATGAACTGGCATCCGGCGCACTCGAGCCTGGAAGAAATCGTCCAAACTGCGTGGAACTGGCACCATCGTTCCTAGTGCGGAGGAATGCAATGAAAATTGTCATAACCGGTGGCGCGGGATTCATCGGATCCTGCTTTGTTCGCCTGGCTGTTCAGAATGCTTCGGACGAGATTATCAACGTCGACAAACTCACATACGCCGGCAACCTCGAAAACCTGGCGGGCGTCGCTGACCGGCCGAACTACACCTTCATCAAAGCCGACATTTGCGATTTAGATAGCACGCGCCGCATCTTTGACCAGACCAAGCCGGAGGCGGTGGTGCACTTTGCCGCCGAATCGCACGTGGATCGCAGCATTTTTGCGCCACAGCCGGTATTTGAGACCAATCTGCGCGGGAGCTTCAACCTGCTGGAGTCGATGCGCGCGTGCCGCGTCCAGCGTTTCATTCATGTATCCACGGATGAAGTCTATGGCAGCCTCGAGCCACCGCTCGAAGCCGACGAGAATTTTCCGCTACAGCCCAGCAGCCCCTATTCGGCGGCCAAAGCAGGCTCGGACCTGATGGCGCTGGCGTATTTCAAAACCTACAAGCTGCCAGTCATTGTCACGCGCGCGTCCAACAATTACGGGCCTTATCATTTCCCGGAGAAACTCATCCCCCTCATGATCTCGAACGCGCTCGAGAACAAGCGCCTGCCGGTTTATGGCGACGGCATGCAGATTCGAGATTGGTTGTACGTGGAGGATCATTGCCGTGCGATTCTGGCACTTCTGGAAAAGGGACGTGACGGCGAGATATACAACATCGGCGGCAACCGGTCGCTGCCGAACAAGACCGTCGTCGATCAGATCCTGGCCATCACCGGCAAGCCATCCAGCTTGATCGAATACGTCGCAGATCGGCCGGGGCACGACCGCCGCTACGCGCTATCCAGCGAAAAACTCATGAAGGAGACCGGCTGGGCGCCGCAGATGGAATTCGAGCGCGGCCTGGCGGCTACCGTCGAGTGGTATCGCGCCAATCAGGAATGGGTCCGGCACGTGAAGTCCGGCGAATATCAATCCTATTACGCGCGCAATTATGAAAATCGCAAGAGCGAGCTGGGCAGCCTGGCTTGAGGCTCACTGCCTCCGGAGGCATTCGGCGATTTCCTTTTCGGAAATCGCGCCTTCGCGGATTACTTTCCACTCCGCTTCGGTGATGTCGACGGTGGTGGCGCCGGGTCCTGAAAAAGTGCCGGCGTCCAGCACCAGGTCGACGCGCCCGTCCATCATGCCGAAGACCTCAATGCCGCTGCGGCAGGTGGGCTGGCCGGAAATGTTGGCGCTGGTGGCGATCAAGGGTTGATCCAGCCAATCGAGCAAAGCCTGCGCCACGCGCGAGCGGGACTGGCGCAAGCGCCAGGCGTCCCGTATTGCCGGTCACCTTCAGAGGAACCTTGGCGGAAGCTGGAACGATTACGGTCAACGGTCCCGGCCAGAAATGGCGAGACAGCAATTGGAATCGCGTCGATAGTTCTTTGGCAAGCTCTTCGGCCATGAACGGCCCGCTGACCAGCATGGGCAGCGCGCGATGGATCTCGCGCCCTTTGGCGGCGAACACGCGTCCGACTGCGTTCAGGTTCAAGGGATCCGCCACCAGGACGTACAGCGCTTCGGTGGGGATGGCCACCACGTCGCCACGGCGCAAGTGTGCCGCGGCCCGCTCGATCGCCTCCGGAAGCGGGTTGCTCGCGTCGATTTCGATGAGGTCAGTTGCCAAGATTCAATCCCGCGATCCGATCGCTTCGGCGACCTCGATGGCCATGGAATACCGTCCAAAGGGAGCGCTCAACTGGACGCCCGCCACCAGGCTGCGCGCGCGCGCCACCATCTCCCGTCCAATCGCGACACCTTCCTGCCGGGCTTTTTCGGCGTTGTCGGCCCGCAGCATGCGTTGCATGAACTGATCCGGAACAGGCACACGCAGCTCGTTCACCATAAACTCGGCATTGCGGTAACTGGTGAGCGGCCAGATGCCGCAAATCACCGGCAGCTTGAATTGTTCCGTGCGTTTCAGGAACTTCTCCAGCAAGTCCAAATCGAACACCGGTTGCGTGACGATGTACTCGGCGCCGGCTTGCGCCTTCCATTCCATCCGGCGCATTTCCTCATCCATGTTCAGCGCGCCGGGATTGGCGCCCACGCCGATCAGCAGCGCGGTCTGCGATCCGATCGGATTTCCGCCGATATCCAGGCCGTGGTTCAGATTGTTCACGATGTTGGTGAGCCCGATGGCGTCGACGTCGAACACCGCGGTGGCGTCCGGGTAAGTGCCCATGCGCGGTGGGTCGCCGGTAATGCAGATCAGGTTGCGCACGCCTACTGTATGCGCGCCCAGCAACTCGGATTGAATGCCGAGAATGTTGCGGTCGCGGCAGCAGAAATGCATCACCGCTTCAATGTGCGCCTGCTGCTGGATGAGCTGGCAAGTTACCTGATTGCTCATGCGGGCGCTGGCACGCGGGCCATCGGGAACGTTGATGCAATCGATGCCATGCGCCGCGCACATCTTGGCCCCTTCGATCTCCTTGGAAGCGTCGACGCCACGGGGCGGCAGGATCTCGACGAAGGCCACGAATTTCCCGGCCACGAGCTTGGCTCCCAGCTTGCTCTTGGCGGCCATGGGAACGTTCGGCAGGGCTTTGGCCTTGGCTCCCGGCTCCTCCACGGTGATGCTGAGCTTCTTGGTCTGTGGATGCAGGGAACGGGCTTCTGAGCGAATCAGCTTGATGTGTTCCGCCGTGGTGCCGCAACAGCCGCCGACGATTTTCACGCCCGCCCACAGCATGCGCCGCGCGTACTGCGCCATGTACTCGGGCGAGCACAGATAAATCTTGCGCCCTTCCACCACGGCGGGCAAGCCGGCGTTGGGCATGGCGCTCATGGGCTTGTGCGAATACTGCAGCATGCGCTCGATGGTTTCGAGCGTGGCCTTGGGGCCGACCGAGCAGTTGAGGCCGATTACGTCGGCCGGCCATTCGTCCAACTTGCGCGTGAAGATCTCGGGTGTAGCGCCATCGGGCATGTTGCCCGCGTCGTCGATGGTGACCTGCGCGACGATGACCATGTCTTTGCCGGCCGCCTCGCGCGCCGCGAAAATCGCTTCGCGAATCTCGTTTAGATCGGTGAATGTTTCGAGAACCAGCAGGTCGACACCGGCCTCGATCAGCGCTTCGGCCTGCTCGCGAAAGGCCTGTTTGGCCTCGGCGAAGGAAATGGCGCCCAGCGGCTCGATGCGCACGCCGAGCGGGCCGATGGCTCCAGCCACGAAGGCGCTGTCTCCGGCCGCCTCCCGCGCCAGCCGGACGCCCGCGCGGTTGATCTCGTTTAACTTCTCCGAGAGGCCGAAAGCCGCCAAGCGCGTGCGTGTGGCTCCGAAGGTATTCGTCTCCAGAATCTCCGCGCCGGCTTTGACGTATTCCTGATGGGTCTCTTTGACCAGCGCCGGCATCGAGAGATTCAGCTCGTCGAAGCAGCGATTAATGAACACGCCCTTGGAATACAGGACGGTCCCCATGGCGCCGTCGGCCACGAGCACGCGGCGCTGGAGCTGGTCGCGAAACTCCTTCGATCGGGACTGGCTCATGGGGGGTGAGATGGCGGTCATGGCGCGCTTGATGGCTAACCCGGGTCTATTAATCGAAAGCGGGTAAGATCACGCCGTCCCGGGGAAGAAAAGTGATTACTTTGCTTAGTGTAGCGCATTGGCCCAAAGGGCCACAAATTCGAGCCAAGTGTCTGCTCCGTCGACTAAGCGCCTTGCTTCATGACCTTGGGCTCGTGCACGGCCAGCGGATAGACCGGGCCCGGGAATGCGCTGTCGCCGAGCACTTCGCGGATCGCCATGTTGGCGTCAAAATACACTTGCCAGTAGTGATCGGTGTGCGTGTACGGGCGCACCGCCAGCACTGGTCCGAATGGTGTGAACGTGAGAATGGTTACGTCCGGAGCCGGATCTTTGGCGACGTTGGGGATGCGGGTCAGGCGGTCCTTGAGGCGCTCCACGGCGAGCTTGGGGTCGGCTGCGCCTGAGATCTGCGCCGTCAACTCCACGCGACGGTAGGGATTCGCCGAGAAGTTCTGGATGGTGTCGGAGAAAATCTTGTTGTTGCCCACGAAAGTGAGCACATTGTCGGGAGCGGTGAAGGTGGTGACGAACAGGCCGATTTCATGCACCGTGCCGGTGAGGCCGCCCGCCGTGATGAAATCGCCGACCTTGAAAGGCCGCAGCACCAGCAGAAACGCGCCTGCGGCGAAATTCGCCAACAGTCCCGCCCAAGCCGTGCCGATCGCAAGGGCCATGGCTGCAATGAGCGCGGCAAAGGTGGTGGTCTGCACTCCGAAGTAGCCCAGGATCGCGACCACTAGCGTGACATTGAGCGCTACCGACAAGGTGTTGCCGGCGAAGCGCATCACGGTCGGCTCAATTTTCTGCCTCGTCAGCATGCGCTGCATGGCGTGGACGACGAGAGAAATCAACCAGCGTCCGACGATATACAGAGCCAGCGCGCCCAGGATTTGCACGCCGAGGTTCGCGCCCTTTTCTTCCAGGAATTTGACGGTTGCGGTCCAGTCCATGAGACCTCCTATGCCGTCCACTATAGCCGAGCCCTTTGTGGTGTGGCCGTTAAGAATTGGTGGTGTGGCCGTTAGAAGATGGTCAGCTGGACGGGCGAACCAGCGCCACAGCCGAGCAACTGGGCGGCCGAGCCTTGATTGGTGGCAACTTCCAGGTAGCCTGAGCTTCCCACCAGGGCGCAGGGCTCGCCAGGCTCGCAATCGGTGAACGTTAACGCCAGGCGTTTGATTGGCCGTAGTCCGACATTCAGCTCGAAGGCGCGGGTTTTCAGTTGCGGGAATTGATCGATGTGCAGATTGGTGATGAGGTTGCCGAAGCGGTCGACTTTCAGGACGCAGCCGGTCCAGGTGCGCTTCGCGTCGTGGCTGGGTTTGTCAAAGTCGAGACGCAGATAGTCCGAGATGCGGGGCCCAAAGCGAGCGGGTGCGATCCCAGCGGCCAGATGCGCGGCCACGGGCGCGAACACATCCCGGCCGTGAAAGGTGCGGCTGAGCGGCTTCAGGAAGAAGCGCTCATTGGTGATGTGGCGCACTTTGATGCTGTGATCCGCCTTGGCCTCGCGCGAGAAGACCATGGAAAGCACTCCGTTGTCGGGGGCGATGAAATACTGGCCGGCCACTTCGGCCAGCAGCGGCCGGCGCGTGGAGCCAACGCCGGGGTCAACCACCACCACGTGGATGGTCTTCTTCGGAAAAAACGGGTAGGCTTGCGCGACGGTAAAGGCGCCATCCGGGATCTCGAAGGGGCGAACTTCGTGCGTGATGTCGATGATCTCGGCCGCGGGCTGGATGGACAGGATCACCCCTTTCATGGTTCCGGCGAAGTGATCCGACGTTCCGAAATCGGTAGTGAGCGTGATGATGCGGCGCGGCATGCTGCTACCGATTGTAGTCGCATTGTGGTTGGTACACGATTGCGCGTGCGCCCGAGTGTCTCACGAACTTTTCACAGTGATCAAAGGCCGGCGGCGCGGACCAGTTGGGGATCGGCTTCGAAGCGGAAATAGGCGACGCGGCGGGCCTCGTTTTGACGCATCAGGCGCTGGCTGTGAGCTTCAATTTCGGATGATGAAAAAACGAAGCCATCCTGGGCGGGGTCGTAGGGAACTCCTTTGTGTTTATGGAGTTCGAGGAGCGAGGCGGCGCGTTTGAGGTCGTGCTGCTCACGCTCACGGCGTTCGGTTTGGAGGGCGCGGAGCTGGTCGAGGGTCTTCTGGAACTGGCGGGAGAGGCGCTGGCCGTGCAGGCCGAGCGTGGCGAGGGCGCGAGTGGCTTCGGCGATGTCGCAGGCGATGGGTTCGCGCGTGGCGCGCGTGTCGGTGGCGCGGGTGAGGAGGTTGGCTTCGAGCAGCGGGATGCGGTTGAGGCGCCAGGCGGTGTCGGCGAGTTCCTGGACGAGTTGGATTTCGGTAGGGGTCTTGGGCTGGTACTCGTCGCGGAATTGACGGCAGTGGAGCTGGTAGGCTTGTGCATCCTCGGAAGGCAGGACGGCGGTGCGGCTGGAGAGGCCGTGGCGCAGGGCATTGAGCGAGGAACGCTGCTTGCCGGATTCGGTGCGCGGGCCGGTGGAGTGGAGTGCGTTGGCGCGATTGGCCGTGACGCGGGGGGCAGGGATGCTCGGGTTCGAAAGAGTGGCTTGCATTGGTATGATCCTTTCGAATCCTGCATAGCATGCGGGCGGAGTGCGGAACGGTTTTAACGACGGGATTTGTTGAAAGGCAACGAGGAATAGGGGAGGGAGGTTGGTGACTGAGGCGGGTGATCCGGGGCGCTGGGGTTCAACTAGCCTGCCGGCTGGATGGCCGCGGCGGTGGTCAGGTGCCCGGCGGTCAGCACTGGTGCTCGCCCCCGCCGTGTTCAGGCCGGGCATTTCCGGTAAAGTGGTACCGTTTCGGAACGATCTCAACATAGGCGACGTTCCAGCCAACTGGGTCCAATAGCTCGCAACTCTTCAACCGGATCCTGCATGTCTACTGTTCTCTAAGTTCGCCCAGCGAAAGGGGCGACTCGGCACAAACGAACGAGGCGATGAGAGTATTATAGTTCTGGCAGGCAGGCGAACTGGGATTTTCGGTTCAGAGCACACCGCGCCTCGGAGGGGACCTGAGAATGCGAGACGCGATCGGGACAATCCCTTTTCTGTTGGCCATGGCCGCTCTGCCGGCGGCCGGCCAATTACCGGCCTCTTGCGGTGCAGTCGGCGCGAAGAGCTACACGCCCCCGGCAGTCACCATTCCTGCCGTGGTCCTCAATCGCGGAACGCTGATCACCGTCACCAACGCTACGGGCGTGGTGAATGGCGACACCTCCTCGGTGAAGGCGCTGATGGCCAATCCCGGTCCAGACGGAATCTCCCTCGTTGAAGCCATCACGGCTACGAATAACGATCCGGGCACTTGGAACATCCAGTTCGCTCCTGCTCTGAAGGGTTCCACCATCTCTGGAAGCATGCCCTACCTGGGCGGGGGCAACGTCACCGTCAACGGGGACATCGATGGCGACGGGCAGCCCGATATCACGGTCACCAGCACGGTTTTTATCATTTCCGGAGGCAATACCGTCAATGGCCTCGCGTTCCAGAACGGAGCCTATGTCGGGATCCAGCCTCCCTCGTCGAAATTCCGGCTCCCCTTGGCCACCGGGAAGACGTTCTCCAATATCACCATCAGCAACCTGGTGATGACGGGCATCCAAAATGAGGGGATCTCGCTGAATCCCACTCTTGCCGTACCCGGTACCGGACCTCAAATACCCGCCCTGGTGACGGGGAACACCTGGGACCATATCCTGATTGTGGGCAACACGATCTCCATTACCGCCCCCGGCCGGACTCTGGGGATCGATTTGCTGATCGGCGGCACGGCGGGGGACACGCTGCAACACACCACCATCGCCAACAACCATATCGTGATGCAGTCGCCCGCGGGGATCGGAATTCAAGTAATCGCCGGATCTGGGATTGCATCGACGAACAACCAGGTGCTCGATACCTTGATTGCGAACAATGTGATCACAGGCACTTCCACCGAGTCCGCAATCCACGTAGGCACGGGCGTGGGCACCGCCTCGGGGAATTCGATGAACGGTCTGCAAATTATCGGCAACCAGATGACCATGACCGGGGCCGCGTCCGGCATCATCATTGTGGGTGGCGATGGCGCCAGCGACGATATGAACCCGCCGGTGTTACCGATCCAGTATTCGGAGAACAACACGATCACCAATCTCAGCATTCTCTCGAATACCATCCAGGAAATTGCGCCGGTCCCAGCGGTGACCGGCATTGCCGGTACTGGAATCAATCAGCAGGGGTCATGCTGCGGGAACCGCAATAATACGATCAGTGGCCTCTCGATTCTGGGAAATACGATTTCGGGCGCATTGAATCTCGGAGTCCTGTTGAACGGCGGCGGCAGCGGTGGGTACTATAGCCGGACCACGAGCGCGGATGCGCTCACCAATGTTCTGGTGCAGTCCAACACCATCCAGATGACGCCGGCGATTTACAACGGCTGCAATTGCTACCCGGGAGATACGGGAATCACGTGGGGAGGGATTCAGGTTTGGACCGGGTGGCAGGAGCCGGGGAACAGCGTCAATGGGCTCTCGATTCTTAACAACGAGGTGGACACGCCGTTAGTGGGAATCAGCGTGATCGGAGGAATGGGAGGGGGAGGAGTACCGAATGCCCCTGTGTTCCCGGCCGACAATAACGTCGTGTCCGGTCTGCAGATCTCCTGCAACCAGGTCGACCAGGCAGCCACCGTCGCTCTCGCGCCATATACGGGGATCAAGGGCATCAACGTTGTGGCGGGATTGGTCAACGCGAGCGGAAACCAGGTGCAGCAATTGAGCGTGGCGAACAATCTGGTGGGAGGCGTACTGAACGACGTGTCCCTATTCTCCTATCTGGGCAGCAGCGGCTCGGGGAATTCGATCTCCCTTGCGGGTGCCTCGGGAACCATCAATGGGCCGCAGACCGGAGCAGGCGCGGTGGTCAACGCCGCCACGTTTCAGCAACGGGCGCTGGTGCCGGGCTCCCTGGTGAGCCTGTTCGGCCTGAACCTGACGGGGTCGACCGTGCAGTTCAACGGCGTGCCGGCGCCTATCCTCTACGCCTCTTCGTCGCAACTGAACTTGCAGGTGCCTTGGGAATTGCAGGGCGCGTCGACAGCCTCGGTCAGCATTACGGGCAATTCCATCGGCAACGAGATCGAGTCGGTTCCCGTAGCGCCGAGCGACCCCGGTATTTTCTCGCTGGGCGCACCACAGGGCGGGCAAGGCGCCATCGAGAATGTCGCCGGATCCGTGGTGGATGCCAACTCGCCGGCCCATGCCGGAGATTACATACTGGTTTTCGCCACCGGGCTGGGTGCCGTGAGCAATACGCCGCCTACCGGAGCCGCGGCGTCGCAAAGTCCGCTTTCCATTGTGTTGGCGATGACCCACCCGACGGCGACCGTCGGAGGCGTGGCGGCCTTCGTCGGTTTCGCGGGACTGGCTCCTGGTTTTATTGGGCTCTACCAGGTGAACGTGCAAGTACCGCAGGGAGTGGCGGAGGGGGACTCGGTGCCGGTTGTGCTTTCGACCGGGGCCACCCTTTCGAATACCGTTACTATTTCGGTCCGTTAACCCCGACGAGTTTTGAGCTGTCTGTGATGCTACTCAGGTTGGCAATGGCTGCCGACGAATCCACTTCTGGCCGTGCCAACCGGCCACCGTGCATCTGTTCATTGGCCAGTAACGTCGTTACGCGCCGATGTGCTTGGATTTCTGAGCGGATAGCAGGCAATCCAGAAATTGGGACCGCGGTTTGGCGCTCTCTCCAAGCTGGACTGTGACCGCCGGCTTGACCTTGTGTGCGGCCGACTGGTCGAGTCCGAACTTTGTCGCGGGACGATTTGAAGCCGGCCGTTACCCTGCCGCCCGCTGGAGTGCGGCAATATCGAACTTCTTCATCTTGAGGAAGGCCTGGGTTACGCGCGAGGTCCGCGCATGATCGCCGCTTCCGAGCAATTCGCGCATCGCGGCGGGAACGATTTGCCACGACACGCCGTAGCGGTCCTTCAGCCAGCCGCACTGTTCGGACTTCGGGTCGGCGGAGAGCTTGCTCCAGAAATAATCGATCTCATCCTGGGTATCGCAGGGCACCATGAGTGATATCGCCTCGTTGAAGGCGAATTGGTGCGCGTGGGCGGAATCCATCGCGCGGAACTCCTGGCCGCGAAGCGAGAAGTGCGCCTGGCGCACGGTGCCTTCCTTATCCGGATTCTCGCCCTTGCCGTACCGAGCCAAGACCGCCGCGCCTGTTTCTCCCGGATAGGCGCCATTGGGCGCATCCCGGAAGACCGAGGTATAGAAGTTGAACAGATGCGGAGTAATTTTTTGCACAGTGCTCTGATCGCCGCTGAGAGACGGGTGGCGCGCTCCTGCAAGATATGATGGCACAGGCGGGTTGCGGGGCAAGCGAGCGGGCTACATCTCGCTCAGGGCAGCGACCAATGCGCCCCGTGCCGTGGATTGCATCGGGTTCGCGCCCAGCCGCACTTCCGAGATTGCCACCGGCAGCTCGGCTTCGCGCAGGGTCTTCTCGAAACGGTCGCGGAAGCCCGGCGCCAGAACGCTCCCGCCGCTCAACACCAGCGGAATGGGGCGGTTCAGCTTGGGCATGTTTTGCACGCTGGCGAAGGTATCGCGCAGCGCCGCCACCAGCGCTTGAATCATATCTTCGTAATAAGCGCTGAGCGCCTGATGAATCTTGTTGGTGAAGTGCCCGTTGAAATGGAAGGACTCCTCTTTGATGCTGCGGATGCGCGTGGCCGGCTCGCCGCGTAGTTTCGCGACGCCGGAATCGATGTAGTCGCCGGCTTTCGCAATGCTGAAGCTAAACACGGGAACGGACAAGTACGCCAGGCAGACGTTGCACAGGCCGCCGCCGCAGCTGATGCCGATCCCGGTATAGTTGGAGGTTTCCATTTCTCCATAGACGACCGCCAGGCCTTCCGAGATGCTGCGGGACTCGTAGCCGAGTTCGTTGAGCATGGCAGTCAGTTGCGACTCGTGCGAGCGCACCTCTTCATCGGCCCCCAGCAGGGCGGAGGGAACGCTGAAGCATAGCCGCTGGCCATGGCCCTTTTCCTCGCCGGTGAGCAGCTTCACGATTTCGCGCACCAGCTGCAGACTGGTTCCCTCTTCCGCATTGAGAACACCGCGCAGCATGGGTCGCCGCGTCTCCTTGTGGAACAGGTTGGCGAAGCGCTCGGCTTCGTCGCCGTACACGGTAATTTCCGCGTCGTGGGTGAGGTGTGGGATGCGTTCCTTCTTGAGCACGCTCTCGGTCAGCTTGGAGAAAGGGATGGTGACGAAGGCGTTCAGTTGGGTTTCACAGTTGACTTCTTTGTCCGGCCGATGGGCGGCGACGATGCGGCTGGTGCCGACGTCCAGCCCGATGGCGGTGGTGGTTTGCGCATAGGTGTTGGCCATTTGATGCTCTCCTCAGAGGGAATATTCCTATGCTCGACTAGTGGGTGCATGCGGAAAACACTCTCATTGAAAAACAATTGCGCCTTTATGTTCCCGGCGTGACAATAATGCCGCGATCAATTCCGTGATATTATTGACTCACTCCTCCCACGGAGGCGTTTACAATGTTCAAACGAATGTTACAAGCCGCTTCAGCGCAAGGCCCCGTCCGGGCTTCCGCTGGAGAAACGCCTGCGACGCAAGCGGAAACATCTACATCCACCATTAGCGGCCTGCCTAGGACGGAATCCTCCCCTGACAGCGGCGCCTCGAGGCTGCCAGCCTTCGATGATATCTACAAACGGTCGACGTTCAAGACCAGCAGCAAAATTGCCGAATGGCATATTTTGAAAATCGCGGACATGTTGAATAGCGAACATCTGCGCGGGCTATCGCCGGCCGCCAAGCACAGCGCTTTGATGATGGCGCTGGAAGCGGGCGGCGTGGCGGTGGAGGATATGCTGCAGGATGCGGTACAGCGGCAGCGCGTATTGAACGACTATGAAGAAAGCCAGGTGCGGCGCCTGCAGGAGATTGAGGCGCTAAAACAGCGGGAAAACGAGCGCCTTAACGCGGAAATGGAATCAGTCTGTTCCAAGTACCGTGTCAGAATTGCGGCGGGCATTGAAGAAATCGAGCGGGAACACCAGTCTTTCCGGGAATGGCAAGAACGCAAAGAACGCGAGCAACGGCGCATCGCGGAGGCTGCCTCGGCCTGTGTTTCCGGCGAGCCGGTGTCGTCCAGCGACGTCAGTGTGACGCGCCTGCTGGAGAAGAACGCGAACGCGGCCCGGTTCCGGGAATCGGCGTAAGCCCGCGCTCTAAGACCTTAGTTGGCGCCTCCAACGGGACCCGGAGGCGTCTGAGGCCGGGGTGTACGTGGAAGGCTGGCGATCGCCTGCCGGTATCGTTCGAATAGCGTTCGCCGGTACTTCTCCAGCGGCAGGTTTTGCGCCGCCGCTTCCCGCTCGACGCCGTCGAGAGCTGTATCCACGGCGTCTTGTAACGGCGCTCCGCCGGCTTGGATCAAAGCGGTATCCGCCTGGAAACCGAAAAGCGCCACGCTCGGAAGTGGAAGCCGGTAGTTGTCGCTGAGGCCGAGATCGCTGAAAGGCAGGTGGGCGGCCCAATCGGTGTGATATCCGGCGCGGCCGTTGCTAGGATTCACGGAGACTTGCGCGTGCGCGACGCAGTTGGCGGCGGGAATGGCATAGCGCGCGCGCAGCATTTCCACCAGGATTCGTCCGGCGTGGATTTGTGCCGCGTTTACCGGGAGCTCGCGCCCGTCGGGATTGCTCTGCGCCTCAAACGCCACGCCGAAGAAGCTTTGGTTCAGGTTCAAGTAGATCCAGTCGTCATCGGCCCAGATGGAATTGCCGGCGTGATTGGCATAGCCGGCTTCCTCGACGATGCGGAAAACCCGGCCGAAGCGATCGATCACGAAATGATAAGATCTCTGCCGGCTTACGTATTCGAGCAGGCCTTCGCCCTCGCGCCTGAGCTCGCTATTCTGCTGCTCTTCGAAAGGCGCCAGATGGCTCTCGGTGGTGTGGAACACAATGCCGGCTGGCTGGGAGCGCCACTGTCCGGCCAACGCGCCTGAGGTGCGCCGCGCATACGCAAGATAGTTCCTAGGGGCGGTCGCGACGGCGAACTGGTTTTCGACGCGTAGGCCGTTGCTGTACAGGTCAGATTGCTTGGCCGTCTCGACCAGCCACACCGGGGGCAGGGAACTTGCACTCACGTTAGGCGAAGTTTCGTGACGGCTCGAGCGCGGCGGATTGGTTGCGCGTGCGGCGGGCGAGGTGGCCCACGGGCGCAGCATCACCGCACCCACCAAGGCCAGCCCTAAAGTGATGGCCGGCGCCGGCAAGTGCCGGAACGCAGTCTTGGGCTTGGTAGGTGCAGGTCCTGCCTGGCCTTGCAGGAATTGTAGACGCGCCACAGGATCTCGTAGCCGGCCCGCGCGCCATTCCAGCAGGCGCAACGCCATGCCTCGGAACGCGCTGGAACATATTTCCACGATTGTACAGTGGCAGGCCAGAAGGAAGCCTCTCAGGCCAACAATCTCGGGACTTTACCCGTTGGTGACCGCGCTGTAATCGAAGCGCCATCAAAAAATAACGCGCGCGTGCGACAAAAGAACACGATGTCAGAAATCGAGCGCCGCTCCACCAGACGTTATCCACTCCAATTACAGGTTCGCTACCGGGCCACGAGCGTGAGACTAGCACTTTCAGGAAGTGGTCAAACGTTAAATATCAGCAGCGCCGGTCTTCTCATCGCGTCTCCGCAGCGCGTGCGGGAAGGGCTGCGGCTGCAGCTCAACGTGGACTGGCCCTGGCTACTAGACGACCGGACGCCGCTTCAACTAATCGCGGAAAGCCGCGTAGTGCGCGCGGACGCATCTCAATTCGCGGTGACGCTGGAACGGTATCAATTCCGAACCAGCAAACGCCAGTCTGCGCCGGTTGACCGGCTGATGTGGCCCGTCACGGCGTGATGGCGACTTCCAGGGTCACGGAGGCCTGGATGACCACCAGCCCGGTTTGAACCGGGGTGGTGACCGGCGACGAACCGCCTCCCGACACACCCACCACCTGAGGTATCAACGTCACGCCTTCGGTGGCATGCAGAACCGCGCCGGTATGCACGTTCAAGCCGGCGGCGATCGCGGCGGCCTGTGACATGGCGCTGGCCGCGGCAGTCTTGAGCGCTTGGGCTGTTGGCGGATTGCGGTCCTGTAAATCGAACGAAATTCCTTGCACGCTGTTGGCCCCGTTTTGAATGGCCGTATCCACGGTCTGCCCGATCTTGGTCAGATCTGTCAGCGTGGCTTCGACGGTGTTGTTCACCGAATAGCCGATGATGGTCGCCGACTGGCCAAGCGGAGGGTTGTTGTAAACGGGCGAAAGCGAGTAATTGACGGTCTTGATGGTAGCGCTCGAGCCAAGCAGCGACTGCAACGCCATGATTACCGTGCTCGCCAGCGCGGCGTTGGCCTGGGATGCCGCTTGAGCGGTGGCCCCTTGCGTGTTCACTCCTACATCGACGCGCGCCAGATCCGGCGGCACCGATATGGACGCGCTTCCAACCGCGGTGATCGAGGCTGGGCGCACGGCTGGTTGAGCCCAGCACATCGCTACGGTAGCGCAAGTAAGAGCTATGGTTCGCAACATGACAATTCTCTCCAGAAATGGCGGGTGGCGCGGGAAGCCCAATCTGACTTTACAACAGGACCGGTGATTCATGCCAAGACTGCCACGCTCTAATCAATCCACCGGGGTGTTCTTTCCAAGCATCTAAAGGCTGGAGTTTCCAAGTGCCCAACAATTTAAATCAGTCCGGGGTTACGAAAACAGGTAACTCTAGCCGGCCCGCGAATCGAAGGACCGTTACTGTGCTGCACATACGCCGATGGGTAGTGTGGTGGTTCTACGTGGGCGTGGTTTGTGGCCTGGTTGCCTTAGCCAATATCTTCTTCCGGAACCTCACTCGGGGGCAAGAAGAAGCGATTCTGTTTCTGGGCGTTTTGCACTGGATTTTGGGAGGGCTGGTGTGTTGGGCCTGGGAGGGCGTCAAGCTCGAAAAGCCGGTTCAGAGCCAGGAAAACCAGAAAATGGGGCAGGCTGCGCTGGGAACAGGAAGAATTGCATTGGACTTGCGGCTACGCGAGAGCGGTCAGTCGCGACACCGCAGCTTGGTGCGGCTTGGCCTGCTCAATGAATACCTACGGCGCTGGGAGAAGCGGCACCAGGCTTCATGACGGTAACTTTGGAGTAACGATTCCAGAACCGGGTTTGACACGTCCAAAGAAGAGAGGATTGGTGACCTATGATTCATTGGGGAGCTGAACGAAACGGTGCAGACAGAGTGTGGAGATCCGAGGAGCTGCTAGGCATGATTGCGGCCGCCACCTTGGCTTTGCTGGTGGGATTGACGGAAGGGTTGACCGTGCCCGATTGCCTGATTTTGGTCATCGGCGCGGCCGTCATCACAGGTGGTGTGATATTCACGTTCCTGGAAGTACGCAGGCTCGCGTTGCCGGCTGGCGCTCAGGTCACGCAGCCAGAACCTCCGAGTGCAGATCGCTTGAGTGCTCTCGCGAATTTGCGAAGAGCGATGCTGCCGGTTGCAGAAAGTACGGAAGCCTGCCCGCACCACGAATACTATCCCGAGAGCCCGGGCCAAGATCAAGGCCAGTTGACTTCGCGTTGGCCGAGCTCGACACCAAACCTGCGCGAGTTCCTGGGGCATATCAGAAGCGTCAAAGGCCGGCGGTAGAGTGACTAACTCGGTAGCGTTGCTAGCCCTGCATTTCATGCGTGCCATCTAAGTAGCGATCGAGATTGAATGCGGCACTGATTAGCGATAGATGCGTCAGCGCTTGCGGGAAGTTGCCGAGCGCTCCGCCTTGCGCGCTGATCTGTTCGGCATACAGGCCTAGATGGTTCGCATATCCCAGCATCTGCTCAAACAGCAAGCGCGCATCTTGCAGGCGCTTGGGGTCGTCCTTGCCGGCCCGCGTCAGAGCTTCCACCAGCCAGAAGGTGCAGCAATTGAACGTTCCCTCGGTGCCTTTGAGGCCATCCGGGGTCTTCTCGACGTCATAACGAAAAACCAAACCATCGGAAACCAGACCGCCCTCGCGCGGCGGCCGATTGATCGCATCCAGAGTTTGAAGCATTCGTGGATCGCGCGGGGATACGAAAAATACCAACGGCATCAAAAGCAGCGAGGCGTCCAGTGCGTCCCGGCCGTAGCTTTGAATGAACGCGTGCTTCTGCTCGCTCCATCCCTTGGTCATGACGTCTTCATAGATTTGATCGCGCGCCTTCATCCAGCGCCGCCGGTCTGCCGGAAACGATCTCTTGTTAGCCAGGCGGAGGGCCCGGTCCACGGCCACCCAGCACATCATTTTCGAGTAAACAAAATCTCTTCGGCCTCCGCGCACCTCCCAGATGGCGTCATCCTTGCTACGCCAGTGGTTGCAAACCCAATTTGTGAGGCGTCTCAGGTCAGACCACAATTCGTAGGAGATGGGCTGGCCGTATTTGTTGTAGAGGTACATGGAGTCCATCAGCTCGCCGTAAATGTCCAGCTGAAGCTGCTTATAGGCCGCGTTTCCGATGCGGACGGGGCGAGAACCCATGTAGCCATCCAGATGGCCGAGTGTTGTTTCCTTCAGCAACCGGCGGCCGTCGATGCCGTACACGGTTTGCAGCGATCCATCCTTAGCGGAACAGCGGCAGCGCGCATCCAAGAAATTGGCGAATTGCAGAGCTTCCTCGACATAGCCGAGCCGCATCAGGCTGTAGACGGTGAACGCCGCGTCGCGAATCCAGGTGTACCGATAATCCCAATTACGAACGCCGCCGAGACTCTCGGGAAGGCTGCACGTCGGCGCCGCGACGATCGCGCCCGTGGGTTCATAGGTAAGCAGCTTTAACACCAGCGCCGAGCGATTTACCATTTCACGCCAGCGCCCACGATAGGTGCTTTTGGAGATCCAGCGCCGCCAGAACTCCACGGTGTCGTTGAACAACTGGTCGCTTACCCGCTCGCTTAGCACCGCCGGGGATCTGTGCGCGCCGGCGACCAGTTCATATAGACCGAAGCTGCGGCCTTTTCCCTCCTCTAGAGTGAATTCAGCGGAGACGCCAGTTCCGGAATGCTGCAGCCGGACGCCCGATTTCAAGACGAGGTGCAGTTCGGGACCATGGAAATGCGCTACTTCGCTGACTATGCGGGTGGTGTGGGGATCGCGCGCGTAGTTGAATGCTGGATAGCATTCCAAAGAAAATCGCATTGTGCCTCGCAGCACACGTACCTTCCGAATGAGGCCGGCATAACCCGCCGCCTTACCTCCGTCGCCGATGGGCATGAAATCCAGCACCTCGCCAACGCCGCTGGCGGAAAGAAACCGTGTGACTAGGACGTTCGTGTCAGGCCAGTAAACCTGTTTAACCGTGACATCGGGCGTTACTGGAGCGATCCGATAATATCCGCCTTTTTTGTCGTCCAGGATCGCGGCAAAGACACTGGGCGAATCGAATCGTGGGAAACAGAACCAATCGATGGAGCCGTTCCTGCCGATGAGCGCGGCAGTCCGGAGATTGCCGATAATTCCGTAGTCTTCAATCGGTTGGTAAGGCATCTCGCCGTGGCATCTCCTGATTGGCCCCTAACATTAGACGCAAAACCGCATGTTTCCATTCGGTGATAGACTTGGCTGAGTTTGGAGAAAGGGGAAGCTATATGTCCAACTTTATGTCGGTACCGAACTGGCTGCGGCTGACGTTCTTAGGCGCCTGTGCGGCAGTCTACGCCCAGGCTCCCAAAAGCGCCGCCTCCGCCACTTATGTAACGCCGGCCGAAATGACCAGCGCCTTGAAGAGCGCGCCTAACCAGGCCGCTCCGCTGATTGACCGGCCGGTTCGCGTAATCGAGGCGGGCGGGCACTACTTGGGGGTCGCCATGGTGCAGCGGACCAGTGCCGACCAGAACGCGCTGATCCACGACAAAATCGATGAAATTTATTATGTGCTGGAGGGTGGCGGCACGCTCGTCACGGGTGGCACGCTGGTTAATCCGAAGCAAACAAAATCCAGCCCGACCATCGGTCCCGGCTGGAGTGGTTCGAGCATACAAGGCGGCGAGAGCCGACGTGTCGCGGCAGGCGACGTCGTGTTCATTCCAGCTGGGGTGGCGCACATGTACAGCCAGCTGGACGGGACCATCCGTTACCTGACTTATCGAGTGGATCCCAGCCGGGTCCTGGCGCTGAAGTAATGTGGTTAGCTCGCGGTAAGGAGAATCGATATGGGTAGGTTGATGATCGTTATGCTCGGAACGATGTCCTTGTGTCTTTGCCTTTTGTCGCAGAGCCGCGGCCCGGTGCCAGGCGATCACATGCGAGTGCCTCCCGCCCGGGTTCCGTCTGTCTACCTGAGCGCGGCCGATATTGAGGCCGGCCTCGACAAAGTTGACCCGAAGTTGATTGCGTCGCCGACCGGTGGAGCGGTAAATGTCGGCCAAGGCCTCCACTGCGTAGTGCGCCGCCGCGTGACTGGTCCGCAGTACGCCATCACGCACACGCGCGATATGGAATACCTGGTCATCACCAAAGGAAGCGGGACTTTGGTCACGGGCGGCAAGCTGATTCCGCCGATCATCGATAGCGACATATATCCCAATCCCAACCCCGACGCGACCATCCGAAGCGCCACCGGAATCACGGGCGGTTTGGCGCGGAAAATCGGCGTAGGCGACGTCATCGTGAGCCCTCCCGGTACGCCGCATTGGCTAAGCGAAATCAGCGGCGCAATTGAATACGTCGAGATACGCATCCCCAACGTCGACCCGGCGCCGGGTATCGAGCGTGCCGAGGTCGCACCCGGCCGGTAGCGCCCAGCCCCGCCAACGCGGCTGGCCGATTATGTGGATCGGCAATTGGGCGTATACTGAGTGGAAATCGGGAACAAGATTGAAATCTCGATCAAGGAGAAGAATCATGCAGAGAATCATTTTAGGAACTTCGGCTGTCCTGCTCACGCTGGCTGCCGGCGCATTTGGACAACAACCGAACGGCGCGGCGATACTAGCCCCTGGACAGGGAGCGGGCGCGCCCCCGGCGTACGCTTTCGACATCCCGAAGTCCGACATTGATCTGCTTCTGAAGGACCATCCCGGCGGGGACAAGCAGATTCGCGTGGTCGACATGGGCAAATACAACATGGGTGTCGGCATAATCCATCGCGGTCCCACCAATGACAAACCTGGCGATCCGATCCATGTTCTGTATCATGACTACACCGCTGAAACCTACATCATAGTTTCGGGAGGGGGCATTCTGACGACCGGCGGTGTTATCGACCAAAAAAAGGCCGGCTCCAACGTTCCGAACGTGATGAATGGGCCGAGCGGAAACGGGATTGCCGGAAGAGGCGCTTATAGCCGGAGGGTGGCAGCGGGCGACATTATCATCATCCCGACGGGCGTGGCGCACGGCTGGAGCCAGATCACCGATCATGTGGACTATCTCAGCGTGCGTCCTGATCCCGACCGCGTGCTGCCGGCCGGCTGGGTATATCCGACTTTGTTGAAGCAGTTGCCCGACGAAGTCAAGACCAGTAGCCCGAGTACCTCAGGTAATTAGTGGGTTGAGGCGCGGCGCTGCGTTAGGCCGAGCCGAATCGCCGGAACGCCGCATAAACCGGCACTCCGGTGAGAACGATGACCAGGCCGGGGATGGTCGTCGAGGGCCGGTATATAAAAAGCGTCGCGAGAATTACGGCAGCGCCGGCTATGTAGAGCGCCGGAACCACCGGATACCCGAAGGCCCGATACGGTCTCTCCGCATCGGGCCGGCGGCGCCGGAGCACAAAGACGCTGCCGATCGTCAGAATGTAAAAAATCAGCGCAGCCGAGACGACGTAGTCCAGCAGGTTGCTGTACAGATTGCCATACTGTCCCGTGGCTGGATCATAGGTTCGAAGCAACACCAGGATCATGGCCCAGGCGCCTTGCAGCGCCAACGCCGAGCCCGGGACATGGGCGCGATTGATGCTGGCTGCGCGCCGGAAGAACAGCCCGTCGCGCGCCATGGCGTAGTAAGCGCGGGCACCCGTCAGCACCATTCCGTTGATGCATCCAAAAGCTGAAATCATGATCGCGATGGCCATCAGCGCGCCGCCGATGCGTGGGAAGATGGCTTCGAGCATCGCTCCGGCTACTCGATCTGAGGCTGCGTGTTGAACTTGGTCAATCGGCAGCACCACCAGATAGGCGAAGTTCGCCAGAAGGTAGAGGCCGATCACGATCATGGTCCCAAAGGCCAAAGACAGGGGCACGTTGCGGCGCGGCTCGCGTACTTCACCGGCGGTGAAGGTGATGTTGTTCCAGGCGTCGGCGGCGAAGAGCGATCCAACTTGCGCCACGCACATGGCGACGAATAATCCGAAGCCGGTGCTGGCCGAGAGGCCTGCAACAATGTCCACGTTTCCCGTGGGCGTCCAGGCTTGCGCGAAATGGGCACGCACTGCATCCCAATGCCAGCCCAGAATCAGTCCGAATCCGACGACGCCCAGCAGCGCACCGATTTTTGCGCACGTGAAGACATTCTGAATGCCCTTGCCGTAGCGGATGCCGCGCGTGTTGGTCCAGGCGAGCAGGCCGATGACGATCAGTCCGATGAGCTGCGCGGTGGAGAGCGAAATCGCGTAGCGGGAACCGATATGGATGGGCGGAATCAGGTAGCTGCTTTCCGAGATCGGCGGCCAGAGAATGCCTAAGTAGCGCGAAAAGCCTACTCCAACCGCGGCGATGGTGCCGCTTTGGATGACGAGAAATAAAGTCCACCCGTATAGAAATCCCCACAGCGGCGACAGGGCTTCGCGCAGGTACACATATTGGCCGCCTGCATGGGGCATCATGGCCGCCAATTCGCCATAAGACAGCGCGGCGGTGAGAGTCAAAACTCCGGTGATCAGCCACGACGCGAGGAGCCAACCCGGGCTGCCGAGCAAACGCGACATGTCTGAGGAGACGATGAAAATCCCGGTGCCGATCATCGACCCGGCCACGATCATGGTCGAGTCGAACAGGCCCAGCCCGCGAGTCAGTTCGTTTTTGGCAGGAGGCGCTTGCGTGGAGGTGCTTGGTTGCATAGATCAGGATAGGAAAGGCATCGAGCGGCGGTCGAGAATATCGCCCACGGCGCGCCAGGCTTCCCAAATGGCCGTGTCGGTGTGCGGGCTGGCGCCCGCGTCGGAGTTGGCGATGGCGATGAGACCATACGGCCGGCGCGCGATCACGTTGGGCCGATCCTGGGAATTTGTGTACACCCATTCCATCGGTTCATACAAGCTGTTGTAAGTGTACGCGTAACCGTGCGGCCAGCGGTTCACGGTGATGGCGACGATATCGCGCGCCGGGTCGAATCCGCCACCTCCCAGCGAGCGCGCCAGTTGGTCGCGAATCTTGCGTTCGAAGGTTTCAAAGGACGTGTTGAGCAGCTCGGCGCGGCCTAGCCGGTGCTGTTCCTGACGCGGTTTGCCGGGAACCGTGGGCACCTTGGTGAGATGCAGCGCGATGGGCTCAGAAGGCGACTGCGGATGTTGCAATTCGCCTAGCGTCGATGCTTCCGTGAGCGCCACGCTGGTGTGGAACATGCTGGGCGCATTTATGTTGGCGACGCCGAGTTTTTGCCAGGCCGCCCAATTCGTAACCGCCACGCTGGTATAGACGATGGGGCCTTTCACCGCGTAGGCCAGCGCTTCTTTCTGTTTAGCCGGCAGTTCGGGGGCGAGGTACGGGATAAACATGTTCCAGCATGCCATGACGCATCCGCGCGCCCGCACATCGTAGAGCTTGCCGCCGCGTGAGTAAGTGATGATGACTTCTTTGGCGCGATCGGGCTGGCCGTCGTGGCGGACATTGAGCACGGTGCTGTTGAGGCGGATCCGAGCCGGTTGGTTGGCGCGGTCCAGCATGGCGTAGTTGACGCGCGCCGCGCCGGAGTCCTCCTGAGTCTTGCCGGGCAGCGCGTCCGGGATCATCCAGCGCACCAGCAGGCGCGCGACGGTGGCGTTGCCGTCCGGGTAATGAACCTCGGGACCGCCGCCTTCGATCTGCCGGCCATGCTGAGTTCCGGCCAATTGTTCTAAAACGCCGAGCGGCGCCGGTTCCAATCCCAAGCCGGTGAATCCGGGCTGACCCATCAGCCATGCGAAGAAGGCGGGAGTTGCGTCGGCGCCGACGCAGAAATTTCCTTCGCCAAAGTGCTGGAAGAACCAGAGCGCCTGCTTGTCGACGTGCGCGACGTTGAGCAGAAAATCCCGATAGCTCATCTTGGCGAGCTTCAATTTCTTTTCGGCCGAGGGAAGCCCCGGCATGTAGTCCGGCTGTTCCTTGCTATATAAGCGCAGCAGGTCTTTGCGTGCTTGTTCAGACAGCGGCATGCGAGACAAGTAGTCGGACGTCATGCCGAAGCCGCGCCCGCCCCGGCCGCTGCTCCCGCTGGCTTCGCGCACTACCAGTTTGTCGGCGCCCCAGGTTTCCTTGTCGAAGAAGTACCCGGAGCTGAGACCGAGCGACCGATAAAGCTCGCGATTAGATGTGTTGTTCTTCCTGTAGCGCTCCGTGTCGACGCCTATCTCATCCAGCAGACTTTTCACCACTGCCGGATAGCGGCCGATGTTCTCGATATTGAGCGTGCCGCCATTGATCGCCAGCAGCCTGCCGTCGTGGTGAAATTCGTTGCGTTTGGCGTGGCCGCCGAAGTCGTCATGATTATCGAGAATTAAAATGCGCGCTGAACGTCCCGCGTTTTTCAAGAAATAATAACCCGCGCCCAGGCCGCTGAGTCCGCCACCGACGACAACCAGATCGTATGCCTCATTGGTGTGCGTGGCGCTCCCAAGATCGACTGTTCTCGTGTCGCGAAGCTGGTGGGCGACTTCAAAGGACCCGGAGTGATCGCCCCGCATGCCGGTCCGCGCCGGAGGATAATAGTCCGGCGATTGTTCCGGGGCGAACTGCTGCGCTTCCAGCCATCCGGGCAGCGCCAGAGCCCCAGCGGCCGCGACGCTGACGCCGTTGACAAAGTCGCGGCGTGAGATCTTGCGGTTCATGCCGAGATTGCGATCGCTGGCGTTCATACGGACCTCCTATCGGAATTAAACAAATTATGGTTCCTCATGGCAAAAGCCGCAGCCGGTGCCGGCGTTATTTTCGCGATGGCAGTTTACGCAGCCTTCCATGGTGGTTACGTTGGTCGCCTTGGCCATTGTCTCCATCTGGCTCACCGGTCCGTGACAAGTTTCGCATTGCACGCCGGCGCTCAAATGTGCGCGGTGATTCCAGTACACCATCGCTGGCACGCTGTATACTCGCACCCACGGGATCGGCTTCTTAGAGTCTGCAAACTCGGCCAGCTTCTTGATTTCGGGTTTCTCTTTGGCGATGGTGGAGTGACACGCCATGCAGCGGGACACGGCCGGCAACGTCATGTGATCGCCCGGGTCTGGATTGGGGTGACATTGCTGGCATTTCAGCGCGGCCGACAGGTGCGTCTTGTGGCTGAAGGCAATGGGTTGCAACGGTGCGACCGCTTTCGGCTGCGGCTCCGGTTGAGCCAAGGCCGCCACTGGGAAGGCCAACAGCATTAGGATTCGCGGAAACGCCACCAATTCCCCGCTATGACAGACCCTGGAGCAGGAACAATTCTTGCACCGCGCGATTGGCTTCGTCGATGGCCTGATTGGTGAACGCAGCGGCGCCCGCGTCGGAATTGGCGATTGTGACGCGTCCGCAGCGCTGCCGTCCCAGCACGTGTGGGCGCTGTTCGAACGGCACGTCCGGGTCGGCCAGCGTGTCGTAGGTGTAGGCGTAACCGTACGGCCAGCGATTTACCGTGATGGCCAGGATGTCCTCGCGCGGATCGAACCCGCCCGGCGCCAGTGTGCGCGCCATCTGCTGGCGGATTTTCAATTCGAAATCCTCGAAGCTCATCGATAGCAGTTCCTGCTGGCCGGCGCGATTCTGCTCCTTGCGCGGCAGCCCCGGCTTATTCGGACTCCGCACCATGTGCACGACGATGGGCTCATCCGGAGTGGTGAGTCCGCGGTAGCCTCCGACGGTGGAGCCAGGATCGAGAGACATGGTGGTGTGATACATGCCCGGAGCGCTGACGCGGGAGACGCCGAGTTTTTGCCAGGCCGTCCAGCGCCGGATGAGCACGTTGGTGTACATCATTGGCACCTTGACCGGGTACGCCAGTGCCTCTTTCTGGCGATCCGGAATCTCGGGTAGCAGCGCGGGAATGAGCGCGTTGTAGCAGGCCAGGATGCAATAACGCCCACGTACCGCCGAAATCTTGTCGCCATTGCGATAGGCGATTCGTACCGAACTTGCGTTCTCTGCCGGGCCTTCATTCTGCACCCGCACCACCGGGCTGCTCAGACGAATCCGCATCTTTGAATTCGGCTCGTCCAGACGATCGTAGGCGACGGGCGCGTCCACGATGGTGTTCATCGACTGCTTGCCTGGCACCGCAGCGGGAATCAGTTTAGATATCAGCAGGCGCGCCAGCGAGGCGTTGCCGTCCGGAAAATGGAACAGGTAGGAACCTTCGCTGAATCCTTCTTCCAGCTTCAGACCGAGTCCGTTGAAGCCAACCAAACCATGTTCGCCGGCTTCGAGAGCGGGTGTCGTATCCACTCGCTTGTTGTTGCGCCCGCCCGCTCCGATGAAGAAGGGCAGCGCATCCGGGCTCATCTTGGCGACGTTCAGCAGATAATCCTGATAGCTGATCTTGGCGAGCTTGGCCCGTTTCTCGTGCGCGCTCATGCCGGCCATGTAATCGGGATTCTTGCCGTGCAGGCGGATCAGGTCTTTGCGTGCCGCTTCGGACAGGGGCGCCTTGGCGAAGAAATCCGGCAAACGCGGGTTGCCGCGCACCAGGCGGTCTTCGCCGAAATGCTCCTTGTCGAAAAAGGTGCCGGCGGCAAGATCGTATTTTTCTACCAGCTCGTGATTCAAGAACTCGGCATTGCGTTCGACCTCGATGCCTAGCTCCTTCACCAGCGATTTCGCGGCGTAGCTGTAGGGAAAAGGCGTAGCGATGCCCAGAGTGCCGCCGACGCCGATCAGCGTCCGCCCCTGGTAGTGAAATTCATTGCGCTTGGCGTGGCCGCCAAAATCATCGTGGTTGTCCAGGATGAGAATGCGCTGGTTGGTTCCCAGGGCGGTGCGGTAGAAATGCGCGGCCGCGAGTCCGGAGATGCCGCCGCCTACGATCACCAGGTCGTATTCTTCGCGAATCTCGCTGTCGGGCACCGGAAACTGCGTGTACTGACCGCTGCGGATGTGATCGAACTCGGCGACCGCGGCGGGATAGTTGCCGCGCAGTCCGGAGCGTGTCGGAGGATAGTTGCCGGCTTGCTCGGAGGCCTGCGATTGCGCGTTGGCGGTGTTCAAAGCGGCGGAGACACCGGCGATTCCGATCGCAACGCCATTCAAGAAATCGCGGCGTGCGATCGGCCGGTCCATGCCAAGGTCACGATGCTCTTCGGAAGTGCCCATATTCCTGCCTCCACGGCGTTTTCATCAAGCTTACATGAACGCAGCAAGGAATTGGGAACACCCGGGCAAATCAGCCGCCGAAGTTCAAGCTTCGACGTACTTGTCGGCGATCGAAAGCGCTTGATCCATGACCGAGACGGCGAAGTCAATATCGCTTTTTTCGATGATCAGCGGCGGCGCGATTACGAAATGGCTCAGCCAGGCTGACACGGCGACTCCCTGCTTCATCATGTCCGCCGCCACTTGATCGACGACGGTGGGTTTGCCAGCCATCTTTTCGGCCTTGGTATTGAGCGGCTGCTTAGTCTGGCGATTCTTGACCAGTTCGACGGCCCAAAAGAGTCCCAACCCCCGGACATCGCCGACCGATGGATGAGAATTTTTCAAGCCGGCCAGCTTCTGGCCGAGATAGGGGCCAAGCTCACGCGCGCGGTCTACCAGCTTCAGGCGCTGCATTTCGTGAATGGTTGCGATCGCCGGAGCGAGCGTGATCGGGTGCGCTTCATAGGTATGTCCATGCGCGAAGAAGTGCTCGTCGAAGAAAGATGCGATGCGGGCGGTGGTAGCGCACAGGCCCAGCGGGACATACGCTGACGTGATTCCCTTGGCCGTCACTAAAATGTCCGGCTTGACGTTCCAGTGATTTATGGCGAACCACTCGCCGGTTCGTCCCCAGCCGCTCATGACTTCGTCGGCGATCAGCAGCACGTTGCGCCGGTCGCAGATGCTGCGAAGGCGCGGGAAATATTCGGGTGGAGGAACCAGCACGCCGTTGGTTCCGACGACGGGCTCAACCAGGACGGCGGCTACGTCGGATTCATTCTCGATGATGTGTTCCAGATAATCGGCGCAGGCGATGCCGCAACCCGGATAGGTGTGCTTGATCGGGCAATCGTAGCAATTCACTTCCGGCGCGAAAACGACGCCCTGGCCTTTGCCGGCCGGCTCCACGGGCCATCTGCGCGGATCGCCGGTGGCCGCGATGGACGCCATGGTGGATCCGTGATAAGAGCGGTAGCGCGCGACGATCTTGGTCTTGCCCGTAAACAGGCGCGCGATCTTGATGGCGGCTTCGTTCGCCTCGGTTCCCGAAGTCACAAAGAAAAACTTCTCAATTCCTTCAGGCAGAACATCCAGCAACAGCCGGCTCAGTTCCGCCCTGGGCTCGGTGGCGTAGGCAGGCGAGACGTAACAGAGCTTGCGGGCCTGCTCCGCAATCGCTTCGATCACCGCGGGGTTTTTGTGCCCCAGGTTCACGCACATGAGCTGCGCGGAAAAATCGAGATAGCGCTTGCCATTGCCGTCGATGAAGTAACAGCCTTCGGCATCGGCGATATGCAGCGGCGCCCAGGATTTCTGAAAGCGCCAGGTGCCGAAGGTCAGCCGCCTGGTCAGATCGCTGATTTCCTGTGAGGTCGAGAGGACTTCTTGCGAGGAGGAGCTCATAAATTGAACTCTATCACGGGAAGACAGGCAGCTCGCTTTTGACAAGCTGACGCAACTCTGCTAAAAAAAGCCAAGGTATGGCGAATGTGGTCATCCGCGGAGACGGTGTCGCGGCTTATTGCTGCGCCCACCTTCTTGCCCAGGCGGGCTGCCGTGTCGAGCTGGAACGCGCCCAGCGCGCCCGGCTGCCGGCGGTCATGCTCAGTGACCACGCGCTGGCGCTGATTCGGGATGTTTTTGGGCGAAACGATCTGTTTCCCGACGCCGTGCGTATTCGCCGTCGCGTGGTGGCGTGGGGACAGAATGCCCGGGCGCTTACGCTGGAACATTCCGCCGCGGTTGTACCGGAAGCGTCTCTGCTCGAAGGCATCGGACCGGGGGCTGGCGCCACCGCCGAATGGCCAGCCGCGGACTGGACCGTGTTCGCTGCGCGGCCGCTCCCGCCCACGGCAATCGAACATCACTTCGGTTCGCGGGCGGCATTCGCCGGTCCCGTGAAGCTAAAAGATGGCGCGGATCATGAAACCTGCTGGGTAGAGTCTCTAGAGAGCGGGTGGTTGTTCCTGATCCCGGGCGCTAACGGATCAGGTTCGCTGATTTCGGTCGGCGCTCCCGCGGACTCACAGCTCTCGCAGAGTCAAGTGGTCGCCGAACAGGTGGCACAGTTGACCGCGCCAGCATCCGAGTTTCCCGCCTATCCGCGGATTCTATCGCCGCTGTGCGGGCCGGGGTGGCTGGCTTGCGGCTCCGCGGCAATGGCATTCGATCCGATCTGCGGCGATGGGACTGCGCATGCGGTTCGTGAAGCCATCCTCGCGTCGGCTGTCATCCGAGCCGCCGCTCGGGAAGAGGACCATGATCGACTTTTCGCACACTACGAAACCCGTCTGACCGCTGGCTTCCACCGTCACCTGCTGTTGTGCCGGGAATTCTATAAATCAGGTGGCGCCGGGCCTTGGTGGAAATCCGAACTGGCCGCACTCCAGCGTGGCATCGAATGGTGCGACGATAAGCTTCGCCCAGCTCTGAATTTTCAGTACCGGTTGGACGGGTTCGAATTGAGCCGGATTCATCCGGCGACGCAGTAGGAAGGGGAAAGAACATGAGCTATTCAAGACGTGAGTTTCTGGGCGCCGTGGGAGGCGCCACGCTGGCCGCATCATCGGCCGCCGATTTGCTCGCGCAGGGCGAGCCGGCCGACCTGCTGCTTTACAACGGCAAAATCGTTACGGTGGATTCGGCTTTCTCGATCCGCCAAGCCATCGTGGTGAAGGACGGCCGCGTGGTTGCGGTGGGCGGAAACGAACTGCGTAACCGCTACGCCGCTGCGCGGACCATCGACCTGCGCGGGCGCACCGTGATACCGGGCTTTCACGATACGCATATCCATCTCGCCGGGCACTCACGCCGTTATATCGATCTGAACGCAACCACGTCGCTGGCCCAGCTCAAGCAGCAGGTCAGCGAAAAAGCCAAAGAACTCGGCCCGCGCGAATGGATCACCGGCGCGGGTTGGGACGAATACCATTTCACCGACGAAGAGCGGAAACCGGTTCGCAGCGATCTGGACGCAGCCGCGCCCGACAATCCCGTGGTTCTGACGCGCGCGGGCGGGCACAGTTCGGTGGGCAACAGCAAAGCGCTGGAGCTGGCCGACATCAACAAGGCCACGCCCGATCCGGCCCGCGGCATCATCGAGAAAGATTCGAGCGGCGAACCTAACGGCGTGATTCGCGAGCGCAACGATCTCTACACCCGCTTGGTCCCGCGCGACAAGCCAGCCGACGTGCGCGACAGCCTCTTCGAGGACGTGCACCGCCAGCTCAAGCTAGGAATCACCAGCGTGATTGAGGCCGGCTCCTTCGTGGATCCGAATGTGGCCGGCTCCTACGCCGAGTGGGAAATTTTGTACGCCAAGCACGGCGATAACTTGCCGCGCGCCTCGGTGCAGGTCCAGTTTCCGGGCGACGCCAAGACGGGTGAGGCTAAGCTCAAGGAGTTTGGACGCAAGACCGGCGACGGCAACGAACGCTTGCGGATCGGCTCCATCGGCGAAATGGCGGCGGACGGCGGTTTCACGGGTCCGACGGCCTGGTCGCTGTATGACTACAAAGGCCAACCCGGATTTCGCGGGCGCGCTTTTTTCACGCCGGAACAGATCCACGCCAACATCGAAGCGGGACACAAACTGGGTTGGCAATACGGAATCCACGCCATCGGGGATGCGGCCATCGCGATGACGGTGGACGCCTATGACAAGGTGTTGCAGGACTATCCGCGCAACGATCACCGCCATTATCTGTGCCACTTCACGGTGCTTCCGCCGGAGCGCACCATGCAGATCATGGCGAAGCAGCACATTCTTATCGCGCAGCAGCCCAATTTCACGTACAACCTGGAAGGCCGCTACAGCGACGCGCTGGAAGGCACACGCCTGACTAAGAACAACGCATTGCAGACTCCCATCAAGCACGGGATCTTCATGGCGTTCGGCAGCGACAATCTGCCCATCGGCCCGCTGGTGGGCTTGTACGCCGCCGTAACCCGCAAAGGCGAAAGCGGCAAGGTCTTCGGCCCGGAAGAGGCCGTGAGCATGAAGGACGCGCTCACCATGTACACTCGCGCCGGCGCATTCATTACGCGCGAGGAGAACATCAAGGGCTCGCTCGAGCCGGGGAAGCTGGCCGATATGGTGGTCTTCCCGGAGGATCTGCTAACCGTTTCGCCGGACAAGCTGCTGACCATGAAAGTCGACATGACCATCGTCGGCGGGCGAGTGCTGTACGACCGCTCCCAGGCTTAGGCGCCTCTCCGGTAAACGCGAACAACGCAGCGCGCCGCGAGCGTTTTCTGTTCCCGTTGTGCGCGGCGCGCGCTGTTCGCTTAGAACTCCAAACGCAGTGCGAACTGCATGGAACGCGGCTCCAGCGTGCCTTGAAACTCGCCGAAGGTCTGAGGCGATTGCAGGCTCAGGCTCGGATTGGTGAAATTCGCATGATTGAATGCATTGAAGGCCTCGGCCCGGAACTGGAGCCGTTTGCCTTCCCAAGGCAGCGGGAACGTCTTGCTCAGAGCTGCGTCGACGTTGAAGATCGGCGCCAAGCGCACCGCGGATCGAGTGCCCGCGCCCTCCGGCGGCTGGTCCTGGAAATTACTTGACATGCTGGTGTTGGAGAAAATGCTCGGAATGCCGTTTTGATCGATGTGCACTCCGCCCGATGGCGTGGGCGTCGTCATCACGGCGAGCGAGCTGAGCCAATAGTTGCTGTTATAGGCGAGATCGCCTTCCACTGCGCTGGGCAGCGCGGTGCTATAGCGCCACACGCTGGAAATTTGCCATCCGCCCACCGCCTGATCGAGCCAGCCCGGAGCGTTGTGCAGGAACGGCCGGTTCTTGCCGAACGGAAGCGCGTACATGAAATTTGCGTTGAAATTGTGCCGGATGTCGAAATCCGAAGAGCCGCGAAATGCGCTCAGGTTGTAAATGTTCTGAATGGAAGCGCCTTGTTCGCCAGCCCCGGATTCGGCGGCCGAGCCGTTGTCGATGGAGTGCGACAAGGTGTAATTGAAGTCGAACTGAAAGCCACTCGAATAGCGGTGCCGGAACGTTACCGTGAGGCCGTGAAAGTCCGCTTCGCCCGCGTTCATCCACATCGGCATGGTGCTGCCTTGTTGCGCGAAGAACGTATAGCATCCCGGAACGCTCAGGCACTTGCCGGGAAGATACGCGCCGTTGATGCGGTCAGCCGCATGCAGGCTATCCAGAAAGCTGCTTCCGAACACGCCATACACGCTGTAGAAGTAATTCGCCGCCGCGCTACCCGGGAAGTAGTAATTCTTATACCCGGGCCATACGTTATTCACGAATGGCAGATTCGGGACCAGGCCGGGATTGTTCATCACCTCCTGGGCGATCAAACCCGCGGCGTTATTGTAAGGCACGCCGGCGCCTTTTGCGAGCGTGTTGGCAAGGTTGTAGACAATCTGCGCGTTCTGCTGCCAGGTGACGCCGGAGGCAGGGTCTTTATAATTTTCCAGCGGGGTATACACGTCGCCTTGCATCAAGAGCCGGCGCGACAGCCTGCCCACGTAACCAATTTCCATGGTGACCTTGCCGGGCAGTTCTCGCGAGTAATCCGCGTTCAAGATGATCGAGTAGGGCGTCTTCAGATCCGGCGAAATGCCGAGGAACGTGCCGGTGATGGCGGCAATTGCCGGAGGCGTGTAGGGGAAACCGCCCGTGGCGGCGGCGGGCAGCGCCGGATATGTCCCGTTGAAACGCGGCGAAGTGGTGAAGCTGTAGGAATCCGGGAAATTAGTTGGGTTCGAAAGACCGAGCGATCCGTATTGGTCATAGTTCACAACCAGGTCGTTTCCGAACTGGTCGTAGGCGAGGGCGCCGCCGACGCGAAACGCGCCCGTCTTTCCGAACAATTTCCCGAGAAGCCCGCTGTGATCCGTAGGAGCGTAGGCCAAGCCGAATCGCGGCGCGAAATTTGCGTTGTCGGGATTCCACCAGGACGATTTCCCGTTCACTGGGCCGTTCAAGGCATAGGCGAGCGTGAAGTCAGACATCTGATTGGCCGGAATGCCTTGCGACTGCAAACCGTTCCGCTGCGCGAGATATTGATTCAGCGGCACCGTGGTATCCACTTGAAGCCCGTTGGCTTCATACGGCGGCCGGAAATTTTCGTACCGCAATCCGAAGTTCAACGTCAGCTCACGGCTGACGCGCCAGGCGTCTCCAATGTAGCCCGCGTAGGCATGCTCGATGAAAGAGCGCGCCTGCGGCGTCCCCTGCGGCAATAACTGTCCGCTTCGCTTGTATTGATAGGTGACAAACACGTCGTTCAAGATGCCGAGCAGCGTCGCCGACGCGTTCGTCACCGCAGTCGGATTGGCCAGTTGCAGATTCGGATTGTTGAGCTTGCCCGCCAAATAGCTTTGGACTGAAGTATCGATGTCCTCGCCCAGGCCGATCAACTCGGTCGCGCCGTACGCATACAGCGGAAATGCATTGGTAAACGTGGACGTGTTGTTTTGATTCAGCCGGATGTTGGCTCCCATCGTGATGGTGTGTTTTCCTTTGGTCCAAGTCACGTCGTCGACGAAATTGTTCAAAGGATTCACGCGCCCTCTGGCCCGCGCGCCCCAGTTCTCCAGTGACGACAGAGCGGTTGGTTCGAATTGGAATCCGGTTCCTGACACACCCGAGAGGTTTTCATCCAGCCGGGTCAGTCCATAGGTAAACGAGTTGATGAGGGTTGGGCTGAGAATCGCCGTGTAGCGCGCCGAGAGTCCCTTATTGTTGTCGCGCTCGATGGATGCGGGCGCTTGTCCTGGAAATTGAGCCAGGATCTGGTCGATGGTGTTGTCGCCCAGAGTCCCTCGCAGGCTGAGCGTGTGTTTGCCGGCGTCATCGAGTTTGTAGTCCACCTTGGCGACCCAGGCCATGTCGTTCAAATGGTCGGGAGCGTTAAAGCGGTAACCGCTGAAATTCAATCCGCCGTCCTGGCCGAATGCGGGATCGTTGCCGGCCGGATATTGGTTCAGAATCTTTTGATACGGGACATTCAAGCCGATGCCCAAAGGATCGACTTGAGAGAGCTGGGAAGGCCCGATGCTCTGCACGCTGCCATCCGTCAATTGCGCCTGCAGAATCCCCTGCTTGAGCGTCTCCGACGGCACGGCGCGCACCTGAGCCACGCTGCTGGCGTCCACGCGCTGTTCCCAGTTCACGAAATAGAAAATGCGGTCTTTCTTGATGGGGCCGCCAATGGAAGCTCCAAACTGGTTGCGCACCAGTTGTTGCACCGGAACGCCGGATTGGTTGTTGAACCAGGTGTTGGCCGAGGTCGCGGTGTTGCGATTGTACTCATAGAGCGAACCGTGCAGCTCATTGGTCCCGCTCTTGGTGACCAGCACCACCTGCCCGCCTGAAGAACGTCCCTGGTCGACACCCTGGCCGCCTACTGTAACGCGAAATTCCTGCACCGAATCGAGCGGAATCGGCAGCACGGAATTGAAGCCGGAGTTCACGTTGTAGTTGTTGCCGTTCACACCCTGGTAGGTGGTGCCGGTAGTCGTATTTTGACTTATCAGGCCGGCGTTCTGATTGTCGTTGACATCCACGCCGTCGAGCGTGATGTTGTTCTCATCGCGCCGCGCACCCAAAACTTCGCCGTTCGTGGTCACTCCAGGTTGCAGGCTCAGCAGCTGCACGACGTTCCGTGTTTCGAGTGGAAGCTCGCGGACTTGCAGCTCCGAAAACGCGTTTCCGACCGAGGCATCCACGGTGTTGATCGTGGACGCTTCCGCGGCGACATTGACGGTCTCCGTCGTCCTGCCCAATTCCATTCGAAGGTCGAGCGTGGTGGGTGTGTTGACGAGCAACTGCACGCCGGTTCGAGTGAGGGTGCTGAAACCCGCCGCTTCGACCACCACGGTGTAGGTTCCCGGCGACATCTGCACGAATTGATATTCGCCGCTCTGGTTTGTGATTACTGAGCGGTTGAAGCCCGTGTTAGCCGAACTGAGCGCAATCTTTGCGTCTGCGATGACGGCGCCCTGAGGGTCCGTCACAGTGCCGCGAAGAAGAGTGGTGGACTGTGTAAAGGCGTTAAAAGCGCCGGCCACAGCGAGAAAAAGAAAAACCAAAGCGTGACGCAAGCCAGATTGAGTAGGCATGGACACAACTCCTTTGTTTCAAAGTTGAGTCTGCGAGAAACGGGCTCGCTACACGTGGCGGTGCGCCGCGATGTCGCGACGGGGAGCATATGCTCGACGCACCAGGACGGCCTACCAACCAGGCAAAGGTCAGTGCGTCAATTATCCGGTAGCGACCCTCTACTGTCAATGTGCTGGCTTATAGAAGTTTTCTATTGGCTTATGAGTCACTTTTTGGAGCGCGGGCCTAAGCCGACAATCGCGCCGGCCAGTTCCCGCGTTACGAAAGACTTAGCGGCCGACCAGCGTCCATCGATTGAGGTTACGCAGCTAAACTGCGGTCGGCCGGGAGCACGCATGGACCCCTTCCTCAGGCATCTATTTACCGTTTCCTGCATCTTGGCTTCGCAGGATTGCTAATCGTTGGGATCCTAGACTCCTCGTTCCTGTTTTTGCCGCTTGGAAATGACCTGCTGGTAGTCGCGATGGCGGCCAGGGAGGGGTTGGCCAAGGCCTTCTTTTATGCGGTCACGGCGGCCGCAGGATCAGTACTAGGCTGCCTAATCCTGGATGTCGTAGCGGGCCAAGGCGAACGCGCCGGTTTGGAAAAGCAAGTGTCGAAAAAGCGTTTGGATTTTGTCGAGCAGAAGATCAAGAGCAAGGCAGCCTGGGTATTGGCTTTGGCCGCGCTCATGCCTCCGCCCTTTCCATTTACACCGTTTGTGGCGGCCGCAGCGGCCATGCAGTATCCTCGCAAGAAACTTCTCGGTGTGATCGCGGTCACTCGTTTGGTTCGATTCTCTATCGAAGGGACACTGGCCACTTATTTCGGCCGGCACATTCTGTCGTTCGCCGCCAAGCCGGCGGTGCATTGGTTTATCGTCGGCCTGATCGTGGTTTCAGTTGTAGGAAGCGCTGTTTCGGTTTATCGCTTGATCCAACACAGCGAGTCATCGGGCGGTGCGCGCGCCTGAGGTGTCCCGGGTGATGTTATTTAAGATCCCGCAGCTTGGCCGTATGCCTTCACTGCGCGCTCAATGCCAGGACCAGCCACGCTCAGGTCTTGCGGGTTCATGCATGGGCGAGCGGTTAACTTCGCATTGAAAGCCAGAAACCAAGGTTCGGCGATGGCGGGCAACTGCGACGAGTCCTTCATGTCGAAAACGATATATGCAGTGCGTTCGCCGTTCTCCTCGGAAAAATAAGCTGCTTCCGGCTTCAAATCCTCGACGATCCGTTGAATAGTTGTTCCCAACGTGCCGGCGCGCGCCGCGGCGTTGCCAGCTTCGACTGGAATAGAGACTCTCAGCATCATGCGCATATCAGGACCCCTCCCAGAGGGCAACTCATTATAGCGCTCTGCTTTTAGGCCCGGGCCGTTTGGACCGTCCGGCACGTGACAAAATGCCCCGGGAGTGCCGTGCGCCTGGACATTTTGACCCTGCCCGGCATAGCCGAAATTCCTCAAAGTCCTTTTTACCTAACGGCTCAGCGCCGCGGCAATGAACTTGCTCACAAGTAGGCATGACAGGGCAAAAAGGGGAAAACGACATGAAACCCGAACTGAAAGAGATGGTCGAAGAGCTTCAGATGGCGTTCAACGAATCGGTGTGTGAGTCCGACCGTATTGCCGAAGTCTTAGCCGACATCAAGCGTTCCGGCTACGAAGTCGTGTTGGCGCTCGACGTTACGATCGGAGTGATGGCCGCCAAGCAAGAACAGGCCGATGAGACGCCTGTAGTGCCGGCTGCTCCGGGCCAATTTATTCTCAACGACGAAGATCGCCTGTTTCTGCGTGAGCTCCATGTCGTTACTGAATAGAAGCCGCCAGTTATTACCTCCCGCGCTCAGTTGCTGCTAACGCGTCCGCTCACCCCAGCCATTGCCGCCCGCTTTTCCGCTACGATAAAGTTTCCCTAAAAGATGTTTCGCTTTGAAACAGCTGGAGAATCGCATGGAGAGTGCCTGGTCGCAACCCTGACGGGTCTGCCGGCCGGCATCCCTGTCTCGCTCGATTTCATAAACCGCCAGCTCTGGCGGCGACAGCAGGGCTTCGGCCGCGGCGGACGCATGAAGATCGAAACCGATCAGGTCGAAATCGTCGCCGGCGTGCGGCACTCCAAAACCATTGGCTCCCCGATCGCCCTCATCATTCAGAACAAGGACTGGAAGAACTGGACCGAAGTGCTTCCGGTCGAAGATATCGACGGCGCTGAGGACAAGCGCAAGCCTGTAACTCGCCCGCGTCCTGGACACGCCGACCTGGCCGGTAGCATCAAGTACAATCTCGCGGAAGCCCGCTACATTCTGGAACGCGCCAGCGCGCGCGAAACTACGGCACGCGTCGCGGTGGGCGCGTTCGCGAAAACTCTGCTGGCTGAATTCGGCATTGGCGTGCTCAGCCACGTCATCGGCATCGGCGAAGTGCGCATGGCGCGCCAGGCAAGCTGGGAGGAATTGATCGCGCTCAACGAGAAAAACGAAGTCTTGCTGGCCTGTGTCGACCCTGACACCGAAAAGCAAATGAAGGAAGTGGTGGACTGCGCGTATCGCACCGGCGACACGGTGGGCGGTGTGTTTGAGGTGGTGGCTCACAACCTCCCGATTGGGCTCGGTTCGCATATCACCTGGGATTCGCGCCTGGACGGACGCCTGGCGCAGGCCATCGTCTCCATGCAGGCCGTCAAGGGTGTCGAAATCGGCCTGGCTGCCGAGGGTGCCGCTTCCTTCGGCTCGCGTGTGCAGGACACGATTCACTACAATCGAGAAGAGCGGCGTTTCACCCGCGGCTCGAATCGCGCCGGGGGCTTGGAAGGCGGCATGACCAACGGCCAGGACGTGCTGGTCCGGGGATTTCTCAAGCCGATTTCCACGCTGCGCCGCCCGCTCGAATCGGTGGATTTGGTTACGCGCGCGCCTGCGCTGGCCGCCTACGAGCGCAGCGACGTCTGTGTAGTTCCCGCGGCCGCCGTCATTGGCGAAGCCATGGTGTCGATCGTGCTGGCACAGGCGTTCTTGGAAAAATTCGGAGGCGACTCGCTGGAGGAAACCCGCCGCAACTTCAACGGCTACCAGGAACAGGTCAGAAATTACTGATGACGTACCCGATCGTTTTGTACGGCGAGCCGGTGCTCGAAAAACAAGCCGAAGCTATTACCGAGTTCGACACGCCCGAGCTGCACAAGCTGGTCGACGACATGTTCGAGTCCATGTACGCAGCCAAGGGGGTGGGGCTCGCGGCGCCGCAGATCGGGATCGCCAAGCGCATCGCGGTGATCGATCTGTCGGTGGCCGAGGACCCCGCGCAGAAAATCGTTCTCATCAACCCCGAGATCATTGGCAAGGAACAGTTCCAGACCGGCGAGGAAGGCTGCCTGAGCATCCCCGGCTTCCGCGAGCAGGTGACTCGGCCCGGGAAAGTCAAGGTGCGCGCCCAAAATGCC
The DNA here is from genome assembly GCA_963768095.1 of Terriglobia bacterium. Lineage (GTDB taxonomy): Bacteria > Acidobacteriota > Terriglobia > Bryobacterales > Bryobacteraceae > Palsa-89. The sequence continues at coordinate 690,656 of CAVYGT010000007.1, forward strand.
AAGGGCGAGACCTTCGAAACCAGCGGCGAAGACCTGCTGGCGCGGGCGTTTTGCCACGAGATCGATCATCTCAATGGCCGGTTGTACATCGCTCACGTCAGCGCGCTCAAGCGCGATTTGATCCGGCGCAAGGTCCGCAAGCTGGTCAAAGCCGGCGAATGGGGCGCATAAATCCCCCACATGGACCTGATCTTTCTCGGCACGCCATCCTTTGCCGTCCCCACGCTGGAAGCTATTGTTTCCGCCGGCCACCGCGTGCTGGCCGTTTTCACCCAGCCTGACCGCCCCAAGGGCCGCGGCGGAGAACTGAGCGCCTCCCCCGTCAAAGAAGCAGCCCGCCGGCTCGGGCTCACGGTCCACCAACCCGAGCGAATCCGCCGCCCGGAAATTGTCGAACAATTGCGCGCCCTCAAGCCCGAAGCCATGGTCATCGTCGGCTACGGGCAGATCATCCCGCAGTCCATCATCGACATCCCGCCGCGCGGGATCATCAACGTGCACGCGTCTCTGCTGCCGAAATATCGCGGCGCGGCTCCCATTCAATGGGCCATCGCCAACGGCGAAACGCACACCGGCGTCACTACCATGCAGATCGACGCGGGTCTCGACACCGGCAATATGCTCCTGAAATGGGAAACAGAGATCGGCCCGGAGGAAACGGCGCTCGAGCTGAGCCCTCGATTGGCTCGCGCCGGGGCGGATCTGCTGGTGGAAACGCTAAAGCGTCTGGCTGAGGGAACCATCACGCCCCAGCCGCAGGACAACTCGCAAGCCACGCTCGCCCCCATTCTGAAGAAAGAAGACGGCCGAGTCGATTGGAACTGGCCGGCGCGGAAAATCTTCAACCGCACTCGCGGATTTCTGCCCTGGCCTGGAGCTTACAGCTTTTTCCGTGGCCAAATGTTTCACATCTGGAGCGCGCGAGTGTCCCGCGAAGCAACGCCCGGCCAACCTGGCCAGCTTGTGCCGGACAAAAAACGGCTGTTCATCGTTTCCGGCGAAGGCACGGCGCTCGAACCGCTGGAAGTGCAAATCGAGGGACGCAAGCGAATGCCGGTGGAGGCCTTCTTGAACGGCCAGCGCCTGAACGAAAATGAAATGTTAGGAGAGGAAAGCTAAGTGAAGCTGCCCGCTGGCTATCGGTACTCGTCCACATACGCCGGAATCCGAAAAGTCAAGAAGCCAGATCTCGGGCTCATCGTCTCGGACACTCCCGCCGCGGCCGCGGCCGTCTTTACCCAGAATCGAGTGCAAGCCGCGCCGGTACGCATCGGCCGATTTCATCTGGAAAAATCGCGCGGGCGCGTTGGCGCCGTGCTGGTGAACGCCGGAAACGCCAACTGTGCCACGCGCACGGCTGATCGTGTGGCGCTGGCCTGCTGCGATGCCGTCGCCAAGCACTTGCGCCTGGCCCCCGAAGAAGTGTTTCCCGCTTCCACCGGAGTGATCGGCGTTGAGTTGGATGCCAGTCTCATCACCAACGCACTGTCCGCCCTCATCAAAGGACTCAAGCCCAACCGCTTCGAAGACGTGGCGAACGCAATCCTCACCACCGACACGCGCAGCAAGACCTCTCACGCCCAGGTGCGCCTTAAACGCGGCGCGATTCACATCGCCGGCATGACCAAAGGCGCGGGAATGATCCAACCCAACATGGCAACCACGCTGGGCTTCGTAATGCTGGATGCGGCTATTCCGGCTGCAGCCCTAGCGCCGATGCTGGCGCGCGCCATCGGCCGCAGCTACAACCGCATTAGCGTGGATGGCGATACCTCCACCAACGACACCATGCTGGTTTTGGCCAACGGCGCTGCGAACGTCCAGCCCAGCGACAAAGAGCTGGGAAAAATACAAGACGCCTTGACCGAGGTTATGGAAGATCTGGCGCGCCAGATCGTGCGCGACGGCGAAGGCGCGCGCAAGCTGGTTACGATTGATGTGAGCGGCGCTGCCAACGACGAAGCAGCCGAGCGTATCGCACGCGCCATCGCCAATTCCTTGCTCGTCAAGACCGCCATCGCCGGTTCCGACCCCAACTGGGGCCGCATTCTCTCGGCGGCCGGCAATGCAGGCGTCGCGCTGGATTCCTCCAAAGTGGACATCGATCTGCAAGACGTGCCGGTGTGCCGCGCGGGCCTGGCGGCCGATTTCTCCGAAGCCGAGCTCAAGAAAAAACTGGATGAAACCGAATGCCGCATGCGCGTCGTCCTGCATGGCAGAGGCACGGGCAGCGCGCGATTTTGGACCTGCGACCTCACGGAAAAATACATTGAGATCAATGCCAGCTATCGCACGTAACGCGGCCCTCCTGGCCTGTTGCTTCGCATTCACCCAGTTGCGTGGCGATTCGTCTTCGGACGTGATTGACCTGGTCGGCTCCATGGCCGCCGCGCTCACCGAAGTTGATGTCCCTCAATTCATGGAGGCGTTCGACAAAGACATGCCGGGTTACGACGACTTGAAGAACCAGGTTACGGCGCTGGTGAATCAGGCCGAGGTCACTTCCTCGGTCGAGCCCGTTCAAGAGGGCGGCGATGACACGGCGCGCACGATCGATCTGGATTGGTTCCTGCAAGTGCGCAGCCTGATCAATGACGGCCCCATCGTCCAACGCCGCGAAGTGATTCACTGCGAGCTGCGCAAGGAAAAGAAGAAGTGGAAGATCGTTTCCTTGAAGCCGCTGGATTTCTTCGCGCCTGCCAAGCTCGACAAATGATGAAGCTGGCAGCATGGTTCTTCGCCGCGGGCAGCCTCATTGCCGCCGCGCCGAACCTGATGCCTTGGCCGGCGAAAGTGGCCTCCGCTCAGGGAAGCCTGGTTATCGATCAGAGCTTCCGCGTTGCCCTCACGGGCTACCAGGAACCGAGATTGCGCGCCGCCGCGGAACGTTTCATGACGCGGCTATCGCTTGAAACCGGCATGCCGCTTAGCCGCGCGCTCGTCGAAGATGGTTCCCCAGCCACTTTCGTCCTGCACTGTGACCACGGCAGCCAGCCAATTCAGGAACCCGGTGAAGACGAAAGTTATCGCCTGGAAGTCAGTGCCCGCGCGGCGCGTCTGGATGCGTCGAATCCGCTCGGCATTCTGAGGGGCCTCGAAACATTTCTCCAATTGGTGGAGCCCGGCCCGGAAAGCTTCACCGCCGGCGCCGTGGTTATCGAAGATCATCCGCGCTTTCCCTGGCGCGGCCTGCTGCTGGATGTCTCGCGGCACTGGATTCCGATCGACGTCGTCAAGCGCAATCTCGACGCCATGTCCGCGGTGAAACTCAACGTATTCCACTGGCATCTGTCCGACGATCAGGGTTTCCGCGTGCAGAGCCTGCGCTTTCCTAAATTGCAAGAGCTTGGTTCCGACGGCCTGTTCTACACTCAGGATCAAATCCGCGACTTGATCGCCTATGCGCGCGATCGCGGCATCCGCATCGTCCCTGAATTCGACATGCCGGGTCACACCAGCAGCTGGCTGGCCGCTTATCCGCAGCTCGGCAGTGGTCCTGGGCCCTATGCCATCAGCCGCCTTTGGCCCGCGGCCGACGTCGCGATGGACCCCACGCGCGAGTCCACTTACGAATTTCTGGACGCGTTCATCGGCGAAATGGCGGGGCTCTTCCCGGATCGCTATTTCCACATCGGTGGCGACGAGGTAAATGGGCATGAGTGGCAAGCCAACCCGTCCATTCGCGACTTCATGCGCCAGCACAATCTCGCCGACGATCATGCGCTTCAGGCTTATTTCAACCAGCGCGTCGAAGCAATCGTCGCGAAACACGGAAAGCGCATGGAAGGGTGGGACGAGATCCTCGATCCCAATTTACCGAAGGACATCGTGATCCAATCCTGGCGCGGCCAGAAATCGCTGGTGCAAGCCGCACAGCTGGGCTTCTCGGCCATCCTGTCTTCCGGCTACTATCTGGACCACATGGAGCCAGCCTCAATCCTCTATGCCGTGGATCCTCTGGAACGCGACTCCGCCGCGCTAACAGGGGAAGAAAAGTCCCGCATTCTGGGAGGCGAAGCAGCGATGTGGGCCGAATTCGTCGACGCGGAAAATGTCGACTCCCGAATCTGGCCGCGCACCGCCGCCGTAGCCGAGCGCCTGTGGTCTCCGGAGGAGGTGAAGGACGCCGCTTCCATGTACCGGCGTCTCGACGTGCTGAGCCGCAACTTGGACTGGCTGGGCCTGACTCACCGTTCCAGCTACGATCTCATGTTGGAACGCCTGGCGGGCGGCCAGTCCATCGCCTCGCTCAAGACACTCGCCGATGTGCTGGAGCCGGCGAGTATCGGCCAACGCATGAGGGCAGAGAAGTATACCCAAAACACGCCGCTCAATCGCCTGGTGGATGCAGTGCGGCCGGAGAGCCAGGTGGCGCGCGAATTCGCCGCGCTGGTGGATCGAATGGATCGCCCGCAACTTCGCGCCTGGCTTACGTTCTGGCGCGACAATCAGGCCAAAATTCGGCCCCTGCTCGAAAACTCCTTTCTGTTAAAAGAAGATATTCCGGTTTCGGAGAATCTGAGCCGGCTCGGTTCGGTGGGCTTGCAGGCGCTCGACTTTATCGATCACCACCGGCGCCCGCCGGCGAGATGGGTGGCTCAACAGCGGGCGTTCATTCAGGATGCGAGCAAAATCCACGCCGAGCTGCGATTGGCGGTGACGCCGTCAGTCGAGAAATTAATCCAGGCGGCAGGCCGTTAATTCGCGATCACCGATCCAAAATCGGTTGCAATTTAAAGTAACTGCCCGTATACTTGAAGCCATCCCACCTGCGTGGAGCCTCCACGCCCGGCGGTCTTCGTCAGGGATCCACGAAAAAATCCGCGCATCAGGAGTATATCCATGTCCCGTTCCAACCCTCTCAACATCAAGGTCGATTCGGATTCGAACTACCAGCTCAGCTGCGTCGCCAACGGGCAATCGCATCAACGAGTTACTATCACGCAAAATGGAAAAACGCTGGCCACTTTTTCCGGCTCGGGAGACGGCTCGCAAATGAAACAGCAAGATGGTTCCACTACCATCTCGGGCGCAACCAGGCAAGCCACGCAACTCGCGCTGCTTTTTCAACACAGCAGCAGCGGGCCGAACGGGCCGTTCCAAAACTCGAACATAAATATCGAGTCCACAGCCGGCATTGTAACCACCATTGGGTCGGAAGATGCCGGCTCCAACAATCTCAATGGCACCGTGCTGACGCTTGTCGTAACCAGCGTCGCCGCAGTCGGCGCCGGGCACTGAGTCCGAGACGGCGCGCCGGGCCATTCCAGGCGCGCCAGCACGCTGGTCCGCTGCAAAACCGATTCGACCATCTTTGCGGGAAGCCCTTCGCGCGGGAGCAAGGCCACGCTTCACGCTGCGCGGCCCGGCGTCTGGCCTCGCTTCCGGTGTATAAGTGAAGCATGCCGATCCGGTGTTTCTGCGCACTGTTACTGCTCGCCCTGACCGGCTGTCTAGGACATGGGCCGGCGGTCGAAGATCTTTCCGGCAAGGAGGATTTGTCATTCTTCAAACTGCAGTTCGTGCGCGGGACTCGCGATGGCGACCGTCTGACCACGGAAGCCTTGATCAGCGATAGCTCTTCGAACTTGACCCTAGACATGCGTTTTGCGGTCGGCTCGCCGACCAAGTTGGACTCAGGATTCTGGCACTGGACGCGCAACAGTCAAAATTTCAGCGGCAACGTGTCAGCCCGATCCGTGACCTTCTTGGGCGGCCAGGATGGGCCACCCAGTATCGGCGGCTCCTTCGATCTGGTCAACCCGGACGGCTTGGCTGTTTATCGCGTGCATATCCCGGTGACTGAATTGAAGCGTCAGTGAGCGCCCCGGCGCAACAGCGCCGCGAAGTGCTGTAGTTCCGAGAGATCCAAATCGGACACCAGCCACCAGGTAGACCCGGCTTGCGTCCAGTGGATGAGATGGTAGCCTTCGCGCGCGCTGCTCACGGCCGCCGAGAGCGGCAGAGCAGACGGCCAAGAATACACGTTGATCACATGCTGGTTGCGCCTGTAAACCAGCGCTGCCACCGTACGGCCGGAAATGGAATCGAGACGCCCGCCCGCCAGAGTGAAGCCCTCCACCGACAAGTCTTCCGCCGGCGGCGAAACATCAACTTTCCCATTGAACCAGCTTTTTACGGCGTTGCCGTCAGACGACTCGAGGTCGGTTAAGTGCCCGGGCATCATCGAGCGCAAATGGCTGTCCAGGATTTCCTGAGCGATCATTTCGCCGGAGCCCGGCGTTCGGCCAATGGGAAGCTTGCCCGCTAGAACAATGACGAGCAAAACACCCGCCGCGGCCGCGATCCAAGGCCAACGGTGCCTGTAAGGCTGATCGCCTTTAGTGGCGTTGCCGCCCGGTGCCGCTCCGGGACGCTGCATCACTCCGCCACAACTTCGCACGCCGGTGTTGCCGGGCGCTCGTTGACGTGGCGAGCGGTCCGCGCCAGGAAACTGAGCACGGCTAGTTCGGTTCCACCAACAGCTTCAAGCCTGAAACAGCCTTCACGCGCACGGGCGCGCCGGCCGGGATATTCGTGGACGCGACCGCGTCCCAATATTCGCCATGCACCAGGACTTGACCCTCGGGCTCCAGCGGTGTGCGGCTGACGCCGATTTCGCCGACCATGCCGCTTGGGCCGGTGAGGACTTTGTTGCGCCGCGCCCGGACCACGATGGCTACCAGAAACATTGTGATCAGCGCGAAAGGAACCGATACCAGGATCGCGGTGAATAGATGGATGCGTACCACCGGTGGGCCGTTCACCAGCAGCAACGCGCCCAGGATCATGGAGATTGTCCCGCCGATGCCCAGTACGCCGTGTGAGGTAAACTTTGCCTCCAGCACAAACAAGGTCACCGCCAGCAGAAGCAGCGCCACACCCACCCAATTGATGGGAAGAATGGAGAGCGAAGAAAGTCCCAGTAAAACCATTATTCCGCCCAGGACGCCGGCGAAAATCAGTCCCGGAGACGTGAATTCAACATAAATTCCCAGCGCGCCGAGCACCAGCAGAATAAAGCCGATGTTGGGGTCCGCGATAGACGCCATCAGGCGCTCGCGCAGCGTTTCTCGAGTTTCGATTACCGTGACGGATCCCAAATGCAGTACCTGTTGGCGGCCATCCCAGCGCGTGATTTCGCGCCCGTCCAGCTGTTTAAAAAGCTGCTCCTGATTGGGCGCTACGATTTCGATCAGCTTCTGGTCCAGGGCTTCTTTTTCCGTGAACGCTTTGGCGTCGCGGATGGTTTGCTCCGCCAGCTCGCTGTTGCGGCCCCGGCGCGAGGTTAAGCTGCGCAGCAGAGCGGCGGCATCGTTTTCAACTTTCTTGCGCATCACGTCGTCCATTTGCCCGGTGAGAAGCACCGGCGAAGCAGCGCCCGCGTTAGTGCCAGGTGACATGGCGGCAACGTCGCCTGCCTCGAGCAAGAAGAAACCGGCGGAGGCCGCGCGCGCTCCGCTGGGTGTTACATAGGTGATGACCGGGACCGGCGAAGCGGTAAGCTCCTGGATGATTTCGCGAGTGGCGTCCAGCAGGCCGCCCGGGGTATTCAGCAAAACCAACAGCAACTCGGCATGTTCGTTCCGCGCTTGAGCGATGGCGTCCTTGACAATATCAACCGTGATGGGGTGGATCACCCCGTCGATCGGCAGCGCGATTACTTTCTCCTGGGCGCGAATAAACGGCGCCAGCAAGGCCAGTAACGCAAATAGAGCCGCCTTGTGCAAGCACATTCAATATAACTGGATTTTTTGTGCTGTGGCGGGAGACCATTTGACGCGTTGCTCGGGCCGGGCAGCGCGGCAGAGCGAAGAAGCGAGATTGGCTCCCAGGAATGTTACAGGACCTGACGGCCCTGCTGGCGCTTGAGCCAGATGCCAATCGATAATGCGGCGATAAGTATTTCGACTAAGAAGTAGCGAGGCTCTGGGACGGGGTTCAGGTCCGTGGGGAGTTTCGGGCCTCCGCTAGCGAGGTCTGCCTGGACGATTTCCCTATTCAGCGGCTGGTCGAACAATGCGTTATCTGAGAAAGAGCTCGGGTCGCTAGATGAGCCTCCGGTAGTTGAGGTCTTACTGGCGCCGGGCCACAATCCATCCCCGAGACCAATGTCAGACGGGGCGCTGGACTGATCCTTGGACACCTTTGGCTTGGGTGTGTAACTGGAGTAGTAGCTGACGTTCTTGAATGAGATTTCGATGTCTGAGGCAGCCGACGAACCGAAGAAATTCATCTCCAGGCCTTCTATTCCACTGATCTGGTCCAACATGCTCATGCTTGAGCAGAGACCAGCGTCAGGCGCCAAACTTCCTGAGACGCAGACGCTGTTAGCGCGTGCCGAAAATGTCATCGCCAGGCTCATAACGAAAGACAACGCCGGCCAAGCCAGCCTGGTCACATTTGTGAAACGTACAGTCCGAGCTGATTGAGTGTGATTGCGCAATAACATGATCATGAGACGCCGGAAAAACGACAACCATTGCTCATGATGTCGTAAAGAGGGTCCTAGTCGAGTACCAGGACGGCAATTGCGATAAATTTAACCTAAGGGAACGCGGCCCATCGGAATGTTCTGGAACAGAGTAGCGGCTCTCGCAGGCGTCTTAGGTCTATTCGATGCCGGATGGCTGCTGGCACAGAGCGAATATCGCTCGCGCATCGAGCAATGGCGGATCCGGCATGAGGCCGAATTGAAGGCCGAAGATGGCTGGTTGGCTGTGGCAGGGCTGTTCTGGCTCAAGGACGGCGCGAACCCGGCCGGTTCGGACCCCGCCAACGCCATCACGTTGCCGCACGGGCCGGCCAGAGCCGGTGCATTCGATTTTCGCAACGGCGCGACCACGTTTCATGCCGCACCTGGCGTCACCGCTTTGATGAATGGCAAAGCGGCCGGCTCCATTGTTCAACTCAAGTCTGATGCGAATGGTTCCGCCGATCAGCTCCAGATCGCCGGCCTGAGTATGTCCGTTATTGAGCGAGGCAGCCGTTATGGGATTCGCCTGAAGGATCCGGCCAGCCAGGCGCGCCGGCACTTCACCGGCCTGCATTGGTTTCCTGTTACGGAAAAGTATCGCGTGACGGCTCGGTTCGTAGCGTATGAGAAGCCTAAGATGATCCCGATTACCAACGTCCTGGGCGACACCGAGCCTGAAGCCAGCCCAGGCTATGTGGAATTTACGCTCGATGGCCAGCGGCTGCACCTGGAACCGGTGACCGAGGACCAGAAACTGTTCTTCATCTTTCGCGATCTCACGGCGCGCCGTGAGACCTATCCGGCCGGGCGTTTCCTGTACACTTCCTGGCCGAAGAACGGCGAAGTAGATCTGGATTTCAACCAAGCTGAGAACCCGCCTTGCGCCTTCACGGCCTACGCCACCTGCCCGCTCCCTCCCAAACAGAATCATCTGGCGGTGCGGATTGAGGCCGGGGAGCTGAACTACGGAGAGCGCTAAATCGGGCCGCTAAATCCCGCGGCGGTTTCCCCACAGCTGGATATGCAGGCGCGGCGTGAAGCGGAATCCTTCGCGCTTGGCGACTTCCGCCAGCCAGCGCCCGCGCTCGGCGAGCACGGCTGGATCGATGCCTTCCGGCATCAGCAGCACGCGGCTCCTGGCCGCGCCGATCTCTTCCACGATGGCGCGCACCTGTGCGAGATCGCCTTCTTCGACGATGACGAATTTCAGTTGATAGGAATAAAGCTGGATCAGGCGCTTGAGAATTTCCGCCTGGTAACGCAGGCGCTCGTGCTGCTGGGCCCAGCGCCCGCCGTCGCGCTCGTAAGGTGTCGAGTTGGCGAGCTTCGGGCTGATGCTCATCAAGTCGCAGCGCACGTGCGTGTCCACAGTGCCCGCCGTTTCGATGGTGACGTGCTGGCTGAGCCGGTGCGTCAGCTCGCCGACCTCAGGCGCAATCATCGGCTCGCCACCTGTAATGACGACATGCGATGCGCCGTAGCGATTCACTTCCTCGACGATGGAATCGAGCGAGCGTTCTTCGCCCTCCGGCGCCCAGGACGTGTAGGGAGTGTCGCACCAGGTGCAGCGAAGATTGCAGCCGCTGGTGCGAACGAAGACCGACGGCACGCCGATCAGCGCGCCTTCGCCCTGCAGGGAATAAAAAATTTCAGCGATTTTCACTGGTGTACTCTAACGGATCCTTAAGACCAGCCTGCGCGAATCCGGCCAGGCGCAAGCGGCAGGAGTCGCACCGGCCGCACGCGCGTCCGTGTTCATCGGGCTCGTAGCAGCTGTGAGTCAGGCCGAAATCCACGCCCAATTCGACGCCTAATTTGATGATGTCGCATTTTGAGAGCTGGCTCAAAGGCGTGTGGATACGAACGCGGGTTCGTCCTTCCACGCCCGATTTCGTGGCTAGGTTGGCCATGCGTTCGAAGGCCTGGATGAACTCGGGTCGGCAGTCCGGATATCCGGAGTAATCGATGGCGTTGACGCCGATGAAAATGTCGGAGCTTTCAAGCACTTCGGCCCAAGCCAGCGCAAGCGACAGGAAGACGGTATTGCGGGCGGGAACGTACGTGACGGGGATGCCGGCGCTAAGGCCGGACTTGGGCACGTCGATGTCGGCGGTCAATGCCGAGCCTCCGAACAGACGCAGGTCGATGGGGACCACCAGATGCCGCACGGTGCCCAGGCTTCGGGCCACGCGCGCCGCGGCATCCAGTTCGGCGCGATGACGCTGGCCGTAGTCGAAGCTCAGCGCGTAACAATCGAAGCCGTCGCGACGGGCGGCTGCCATGGCCGTGGCGGAATCGAGCCCGCCGCTTAACAAACAAATCGCTGGTTTCATGTCGCAGCCGGGATCTTCAATTATAAGGTGGCGGGGGTTGGCGGGGTCGAGCAGGCGCGGGCTTCAGTGGAAATATTCCCGAGGGTGGTATAGGAAAAGGTGGGGAGATCGTTTATACTGTCTGCGGAGGCTGGCTGTGTGACAGCCTCCGCAGTTTGTGATCGTTACCGGCGTTTCCGCCGGATGACGATCGCTACTGATACGTGCCGCCTAGAGGCAGCACGACGTCGACCAGTATGAGGATCATAAATGGTCCTCCTTTCTGCTCCTGATGTGGAAGGTCCGGCCTAGCCCGCGAAGGGATAGCCGGGCTTTCCCGTTTGGAGCTCTAGTACTCCTCGCAGGAACCCACTCTCCCACGGAACAGAAAGATCGTTCGAAGCTGATTAGTGGTGGAGCGGACGCAATTGTTTTCTTAAGAATGTTGGCGCGCTATACAAGAGCAACCTGCTCTTCAGTTGGCTCGGCTCAACAATACCAGGGCTCATCCATGTACGGGATCGCGGCGCGCGGCAGGAGATCGAAATTGTCGGGCAGCGGCTGATCGCTGGTCAGGCTCCACATTTTCGCGAAGATTTCGCGGCGCGATCCGGGCTGGGCGGCCAGATTCAGAGCGTCTTCGGCCAGCAGGTCCACGCTCGGGTCCGGATGTCTCCAGCGATGCAATAAGGCTGGCTCATCGAAGCCGGTTACTACCGCTCGCACATCCTCGAGCTCGAGTAAGCGCGAGCCATTCGGAATCAACAAGCGCAGAGCTAACTGGATGGGCGCGACGTGGTCGACTAAGCCCTGCTCCAATAATAACTCGAAGCAATTCGCGATACGACTCGCGCGTGGTCCACGGCGTAAAGGGAATGAACGTAGGCGCGAGCGCGAGTCCAGCGGCCCGGAATTGGCGCACGACTTCCAGAAAGTCGGCCGCCGTGTGTCCCTTGTCCAGTTTGTCGAGCACTGCGTCATCCACTGATTCCACCGCACTGGTCACCAATAGGCAGCCCGTTTCTTTCAGACGGGGCACTAGCTCGCCATGCTTTAGCAAGTGCTCGATCTTGATCGTAGCGTCGTAGGTGAGGCTCGGAAATTCGCGATGCAGCGCCTCCACGATGCGCATGGCGTGTGTGGGGCCGTTGAAAAAATCCGGATCGCCAAAAGTGATGTGTTCGGCGCCCGCCGTCACTTGCTGCCGGATGTCTTCCAGCACCACCGCGGGCTGAACGATCCGAAACGCCCCTTGGTAGACCGGCACAACTGGACAATGCCGGCACAAATGCTTGCAACCCCGGCTGGCTTCGGTGTAGCCCACGCGCTTGGCATGGCCGTTGACGCGCAGCTTGGCGTATTTTTCGAGCGGCGGTAATCCGGCGCGCCGGGGCGTCAGGAATTGCAGGCGGTCGAGCGAGACGATAGCCTGCGAGGGTTGCGAGCTTTGCGCCAATTGGTCTGCCAGAGTAACCAGGCCAGGCTCGAACTCGCCGCCCAAGACGGTCCCGACGCCGAGCTTTCTCAAATAAGATTCATTGAGCGGAGCGTACAAACCGTAGCAGCAGATATGCGCATTCGAATTGAGTTTCCGGATCTTGTCGATGGCCCGTACCGCCAGGCGCGTCGCGGTATGCATGGGAAGATACAGCGCGATCAGCGCCGCGCTGCGCACCGTCTCTTCCGGCAGCGTTTCCACGCACAAGTCGGCGCACACCACCTCGTGCCCGCCCGATGTGAGCCAAGCCGCGGGTGAGGCCAGCCCAAACGGCTGGCGGCCCAGTTCATAGGTCGAGATGAGAAGGACGTTCATTCGATCCACCCTCATTATCCTGCCGGCGCGAACGAACACGAGCGCGAACCCATTGTGATAGACTTGCCCCAGCGTATAGGAGGCTTGACCGCTATGCACTTGATCCCTGCATTCCGGAGGAAGTTCGCTCTGGGATTGCTCCTCGCTCTCCCGCTCGCGGCCGGAACGGTCCGCATCATTCAGACCAACAGCGCCGGCGACGATGTCTCCGTGATTGATCCTGCCAGCAATAAGGTAGTGGGTGTGATCCATGGCATCGAGGTGAATCACGGCGCCACCTATGCTCCCGATGGCAGCCGCTATTACATCACCAACGAAGCCGAGAGCACGCTGGACGTCGTGGATGCCAAGACGCTCCAAGTCATACACCACGTGCCACTGACGGGTCACCCCAACAACCTCACCATCACCAAGGACGGCAAGAAGGTCTACATCGCGATCGCGATCCAGCCGGGCTTTGTGGATGTGATTGACACCGCGAGTTTGGAAAAGATCAAAAGCATCCCGATCCAGGGCGCGGGCCACAACACGTTCACCACTCCGGACGGCAAGTACATCGTAGCGGGGTCGGTCGTCGGCAAAAGCCTTACGGTTATCGACCCTAGGACAGACGAGGTGGCCTGGTCGATGAAACTCAACAACGGCGTGCGCCCCATCGCCTTTGAGACCAACCCCGACGGCTCTACCAAGAACATGTACGTTCAGATTTCTGAACTGCACGGTTTCGCGGTGATAGATTTCGCCACGCACCAGGAGATCAACCGGATTAAACTGCCCGACCCCCCCGGCGAAACCAAGAACCTGGAAGGGATTCAGGGCTCGCCGTCACACGGCATCGGCCTTACTCCCGGTGGGAAAACCTTGTGGGCCACCAGCAAGTGGTACGGCTACGCATTCGAGTATTCCTTGCCCGATTTGAAGCTCATGAAGAGCATCAAAGTCGGGATGGATCCGGAGTGGCTGACGTTCACCCCGGACGGCAAGTCGATGTACGTCGCTTGCGCCGGTTCAAACTGGGTCGCGGTGATCGATGTGGCCGCGCAAAAGGTGGTGGCGCACATCCCCGTGGGACAAGTGCCGAAACGCAACATCACGGCGGTCATGCCGTAAGCGGGATTGGCGCGCTACCGCGAACTTGCGGTCAGTTTCTGGCCGTGCGCCCATTCGTCCAGAATCTTCCATTCCGCCGCGTCCTTGGAGTCCCAGTGCTTGCCGCCGGGATGGAAGTGAGTCCCACCGGCCGCTTCAGCCAACGGCTCCCGCAGCAATAGGCTATCTTCGGGCTCGCTAGCGTTCACCATGGCGGACGCCGCCCGGAAATTCTTGCGCGATTGTTCTTCGTCCCACGTTGTGGCGCCGGGCGCCAGCCGCTGCAGCCGGAAGGGCGTGCCGGTGGAATGGCAAACGTAACAGCGGGCGTGTCCCTCGCGCTTTGCCAGGAAGATGGGCTGCACCTTGGTTTTGAAAAATTCGTAATCCAGAGGCGACGTCTCGCTGGAGGCGGAAGGGGTTTGAGGGAAAGCCGCGGCCGCCGCGAGTGCTGCTACGAGGACCAATCGCATGAGGTCAATTCCTTTCCTCACGATTCTACACGTGGCGCAGAGTTCGCGCAAATGCACCGGTGGCGTGGAAATGAGTTGCCGGTGCGGCACGCACGAATGCGTGCGGCAGATTAGGATTTGGCGAAATACAACGAAGCCGCGCGTTCCAACTCGGTCTTGCTCATGAATGGTGGGCGGCCTTCGTACTTCCCGATGGACACCAAAATGTTGCAGATGTCGCTCGGATAGCAGGCTCGCAGCTCCGTGCGGCCTTCGCGCAGGCAAAGTTTGCGCAGATACTCGGAACTGTCGGGCTCATACGGAATATTGGACTTACCAACCACGCGATGGAAGATCTGGTCGAAGACCTTCTCATCCACGGCCTCGACAAAAATCTTGTTGTGGATGCGGCGCAGGAACGCCTCGTCGGCCAGATCGCTTGGCTCCAGGTTGGTGGAAAAAACCACCATCAGCTCGAACGGAATCTGGAACTTCACGCCGTAGCGCAGCATCAGGTAATCCACTCGCCGGTCGAGCGGCACAATCCAGCGGTTCAGAAGGTCGCGCGGCGACATCAACTGGCGGCCGAAGTCGTCGATGATGAAGATGCCGTTGTTGGCCTTCATTTGCAGCGGGGCGGCGTAAATTCCCGATGCTTCATCCAAGCGCAATTCGAGCATGTTGGGAATCAGCTCACCGCCCACCACGATGCAGGGCCGCTTGCACAGGACCCAGCGCTGATCCATGTCGGGATCGTCCATTTCCAGCTTTTGGTGCACCACCGGGTCGTACAAGCTGATGATCTGTGAATCCACCTCGACGGCGTAGGGCAGCAGGATCGCGTCCTGATAGACCCGCAGCATACGCTCGGCCAAGCTGGTTTTCCCGTTTCCAGTAGGTCCGTAAATAAAGATGGAGTTCTGCGAAATCAGCGCCGGACCTAGTTGATCCAGCAGACGATCGGAAACTACCAGGTCCGAGAACGCCGATTTGAGCATCTTGCGATCCACGCGGACCTGCGCCGCCTGGGCCTTGATGGCGCTGTGGTAGTCCTTGAGGGACACCGGCGCCGCGCCCGCGTATTGCGTGATCTGGAAGCGTTCGGCCGCCAGCGTCTTGCCGGCTTGCGAGAGCGTGAAGTGATAATCGTTGCCCAGCATGCCCTTCACTTCCACCATCTGTTGCTGCCGCATGTGGTTGAAGACGATGTTCAGAATTGGCACCGAAAGCCGCAGGCTGCGGCTGAGGTTCTGGAGGTTGCTGAAGCCTTCCAGCAACAGTCTCCGCAGCACCAAATCCAGCACCAGCGACTGGGAAAGACCTAATTCTTCAAATGTTTGGGGGGCGGGCGGGCGGAATCCCGGACGCGTGGAAGCAGGTATGGCAGCCATGAGTCGAAGTTCTTTCTTTTTACTCATCGGCCGTTTGCGGCCAATTGTTTATACACGTTGGCGCGCGTGCCATCGTCTGTACTCTTGTGAAGCTTCGCCGGCTCGCCCTGCTCATTCTCGCGCCCTGGTTGGCGTGGGCGGCGAGCCAGGCTGAACTGCTCTTTGAGCAGGGGCAGAAGGCCGAGCGCGCCGGCGATCCGGCCCGCGCCTACGTCCTCTACACCCAGGCTGCCGCGGCCGATCCAGGCAATCTGAAATACTGGTCGCGCGCGCAGGCCCTGCGCCCCACCGCCGGCCTCCTGGAAGTTCCCCAAGCCAAGCGCGGCGACGACCTGGCTCCGGAGAAGGTCGACCCCACCTTATTCGGTCACATCAGCGATCGCGAACTGGAGGAGGCCCGCCGGCCGCTGCCGCCCTCCCAATTGAAGGCTACGCCGGGAAGACGCGACTACGATCTACGGGGCGACTCCAAGTCGCTGTGGGAGCAAGTTGCGGCCGAGCTCCACCTCGGCATCATCTTTGACACCCAATATCAGCCCACCGCTCCACTGCATTTCGAATTAACCGGAGCCGATTACCGCGAAACGCTGCGCGCCCTGGAGGCGGCCAGCAACTCCTTCCTTTCTCCGGTCACCGATGAACTGATCTTCGTGGCCAACGACACCACGCAAAAACGCACGGAATTTGAGCGTACCGCCGCGGTTGTGGTCCCCTTCTCCGAAACCGAGACCGTCCAGGAGCTGCAGGAAATCGCCACCAGCGTGCGCGGCGTCCTGGATATGCAGCGCCTGATGGTGGACAACCAAAGAAAGCTGATTCTGATGCGGGACCGGGTTGCCAAGGTCCGGCTGGCCGAAAAAGTGTTGCAGGACCTGTTGCGCTCGCGCGCGCAGGTGTCGCTGGAAGTGGATCTCATTACGACCGACTTGTCCTCTTCGTTAAGCTATGGCATTTCGCCGCAAACCGCCTTCCCGCTGGTGAATTTCGCCAACAAAGCCAACTTGCTGAACAGCATTCCCGCCGGCTACAACACCTTTCTCACCTTCGGCGGCGGAGCCAGCCTGATCGGCCTGGGCATAACTAGCGCGCAGCTCTTCGCGACGGCCAGCAAGTCCAATAGCCAGACTGTACTCAGCTCAGAGCTGGTTGCCTTGGATGGGCAGGCGGCCTCGCTGCATATCGGAGATCGGTACCCTATCATCACCAATAGCTATCTTGGCTCGCCTTCTACTCCCACGGGCGGCGTCACACCCGGAACTGGCGGCACGACTACACCGGTCACTCCCGGCGTCACGGGTACTGGCAGTCTGCAACTGAGTCAAACGTCGGTCAACTGGACTTACTCCAGCGGCGGCGCGGTTCCCACCGCAACCAACATCGCCGTGACTAGCACTGCCGGAACGATCGACTACACTGTCACGCTAGAGAGCTCCAGCCCGTGGCTGCTGGTGAACAACCAGACCACGTCTACGGGCGCGTTGCCGGCCACTTTGACGATATCGCCCGGCGCCAACCTCACGGCGCTTGGAACTGGTTCTTATTTGGGCACGGTTCAGGTGAGCGGATCGGACGGCTCGGTTACTTACATCGCCGTGAGTCTGGCAGTGAACGGAGGCGCGCAGAGTCTTACGCTTTCCCCCACCACAGTCTCACTCACCAGTTCGGCCGGCGGACTGGAGGTTCAACAACTCGTCACCGTAAACAGCACCAGCCTAGGAACGCTTACGGCAAGTGTCGTGGGCAGTGGTCTTTCGTTCTCGCTGTCGGGCTCCTCGGCGGGTCCCAATGTGCCGGCCACTGTCACGGTCTTAGGCAATCCGGCTGGAATTTCGGCGCAGAACTACGCCGGCATACTTAGCGTGACGGTAGCTGGAACAACGGGAACAACTCAAGAGATACCGGTGACTTTCGACGTGATTTCCAACAGCAGTTTGCTGCTGAGCCAGTCCTCTGTACCGTGGACATACACCACTGGTGGCAGCTTGCCGCAAGCAACCAGCGTGACGTTGTCGAGCACCTCTGCGATCAGCTTTACCGCGACTGCATCCAGCGCCAACAACTGGCTGCTGGTGAATGGGCAAACCGAGGTGAGTGGCAGTAGCCTACCAGCGACGCTGACCATCTCGCCCAGCTCCAACTTGACCCAGCTCAGCACCGGCACTTACACAGGCACCGTGCAATTTACGGCTCCGGACGGATCTATGGTTTACTTCAACGTGAACCTTACGATAAACGGAGGAACGGCCGCCGGCCTGACGGTTTCACCCAACCCGATCACGCTAAACGCTTCCCTAGGCAGTGCCCCCGTACAGCAAACCATTACAGTAACGAGCGCGACGGCTGGAGCCTTTACGGCGGCTGTGACCGGCTCCGGCCTCTCACTTTCAAATTCCAACACGGCCGTGGCCGCGAACACGCCCATTACCTTCACCTTGAACGGGGACCCCACGAATCTTGCGGCACAGAACTACATCGGCTACCTCACGCTAACCGCCGCGGGCGTCACTCAGACCGTTCAGGTCACATTCAGCGTCGGAGCGATTAACAGCGGAACCAACGGGACCGGCATCTACGCACCTCCGCCGACGTTTAATTTTGAGGATCTCGGATTGGTGCTCAAGGTGACGCCGCACGTTCACGGCACCGACGAAGTCACGCTCGAGGTCAGCAGCGAGTTCAAGCTGCTGGAGGCCGCGTCGGTCGATGGCATACCGGTGATTTCGAACAAGAAGTACGAATCCAAGGTCCGGCTAGCGCGGGGCGAATGGGCGGTGCTGGCGGGCCTCATGACGGCTTCCGATGCCCGCACCATTACCGGTATCCCCGGTTTAAGCCTGATTCCGTTCCTGCGCAACAATACGGTGACGACGGACGTTGGTCAAACGTTGCTCGTCCTCAAGCCGCACATCACCATCCCGCCCCCAACCGAACTTCCCACGCGGAGAGCCTGGACCGGAACTGAGACCAAGCTTCCGACCGATTTCTAGGCTTGCACCCGCCGCCCTATTCCAGAACCAGGACGCGCAGGCGTGAGCCATCCGCGCCGCCGCGATAGACCCGTTCGGTGGCCTTCTTGAAGTCCGACGCCTTGGCGCTCGGAATATCCAGAAACTGCTGCGGGTTCCGGTCCACCAGCGGGAACCACGAGCTTTGAATCTGCACCATGATGCGATGCCCGCTGCGGAAGGTGTGCAGCACATCCGGCATCCAGAATTCGATCTTTTCCGGCTTGCCCGGAGTGAACGGCTCCGCTTTCGACATGCTGTTGCGGAACTTCCCGCGGAATGGTTCGCCGCGCACCAGTTGCTGGTAGCCGCCCATGTGCAAGCCCTTGGGATTGGGGTCGGGGTCCGGATAATCGTTAGGATACACGTCGATCAGCTTGACCACGAAATCCGAGTCGGTGCCGCTGGTCGACACTCGCAACATGGGCGTGATCGGGCCCGCGATCGTCACATCGTGATCCAGCGGTTCAGTTTCGTACGTCAGCACGTCCGGACGGGTGGAAGCGAAGCGCTGGTCGAACGTCATGTAGTCCGCCGGCATGCCGAATCCAGGCGCGACCTCTCCGGTGGATGCTACCGGCTTGTTCGGATCGCTCAAATATTCGTCGAAACCGGACGCGGAGGGCGGGTTGAACGAAAGCGTACCGTTGGAATCGAAATACAATGATCGCGCGGCGGCATTCTGGGGAGGCCAGGCGTCGAACCGGTGCCACTCATTGCGCCCGGTCTCAAACAGATACGCCTTCGGAACCGCGCCGTCCGCCGAGGCCTTCAGCCCGTTGCCTTTGCCCTTCAAATTCTGCACGAAAAACGGCAGTTCGATGTTCTCGCGGAAAAAGTCACCGGTCTTGGAATAGAAGTTGAGATTGCCCAGCGTATCGCCGGCGTCGGCCGACCACCCGCCGTGCCGCCACGGCCCCATCACCAGCGTGTCGGGCGCGCTCGCGCCGTTCTTTTCCACCGCATCGTAAAGCTTCAACGGGCCCGACAAGTCCTCGGCATCGAACCAGCCTCCCACCCACATCACCGCCGGCTTGACGCCTTTCATTTCAGGCGCCAGCGCGCGCGCCTGCCAGAACTTGTCATAGCTGGCGTGCTCTATGTTTTCATTCCAGTACACATTTTTGTGCTTCAGGTACTTCTCATTGGCATTGGCAATGGGACCCATGCGCAGAAAGAAGTCATAGGCGTCGAAGGTGCCGGGATCGAACGGCACCGTCCGCTGCGGACGCTCGGGATCTGGTTTCCGCGGCATAAAGTCGGCGTAAAAGCGGAAGTTCGCGGCCAGGTAAAAGGCGCCGTTGTGATACGAGTCGTCCCCATTGCCGACGTCGCCCATGGGCGCTTGCGGTGAAACCGCCTTGAGCGCCGGATGCGAATTAATCAGGCTGTGCGCCGCGAAAAAACCGGGGTACGAGATGCCCCAAATGCCGACCCGCCCGTTGTTGTTGGGCACGTTCTTGATCAGCCAGTCGATGGTGTCGTAGGTGTCCGTGCTCTCGTCCGGGTCCGCGAGGTCCTCGGCGCGGGCAGTGTGGGGCCGGACATCGACAAACACGCCTTCCGACAGGTAACGCCCGCGCACGTCCTCATAGACGAAGATGAAGCCCTCTTTCTCTGCCGCCTCCGACGGGCCAACTATCGGCCGATAATTGTCAATCCCATAAGGCGCCACCGAGTATGGCGTCCTTTGCATGAGGATCGGGTAGCGCTGCGTTGCGTCCTTTGGCACGTAGACGTTGGCGAACAGCTTCACGCCATCGCGCATGGGAATCTTGTATTCGTACTTGGTGTAATGCTCGCGCGTGTAGGCCAGTTGTTTGAGCCTGGTTTCCTGCGGCGTTTGCGCCCATAGCGCCGCGGGCGCGAGCATCAGAATCAGCACTACGAATTTCCGGATCACCATGAGCGAATAGTATCAGACGTGTGAGCAGACGTTCGGTTATCTACGTCTTTTTCGCGGGCGCCTTTTTGGTCCGGGTCTTGGACGCGGGCTTTACTCGCGTCTTGGGTTGATTCCTGATGGTCTCCAGCCGCAAGTACGCGGCCGCGGCACGGAGGCGCACCGGCTCGCTCTTATCGTCGATCAGAGGCGCAAGATCGGCCTGCCGCGCCGGATCGTCACGCAGTGCCAGCGAGTGAATCGCAGCCGCTCGTACCGACCAGTCCTTATCGTTGAGCGCGTCGTGGAGGGCATCCAGCGTTGGTTGGTCTTTTTCCTTGCCGAGCAGCAGAGCCGCGGCGGCGCGGCCCGAGGTTCCCGGATCGGATAGCAATGCTTGCATGGACGACACGCCGGTTCCCAGCCCCGGCACCGGCGCAAGTCCGGCGCCTGTTTTGACCGCGAAGAGGAACATGGTCTTGGGTGTGTGCATCATTCGCAGGGCATCGCGCTTTTGCTTGGTTAAGAAACCCGAAGACGATTTGGTGTCACCTGCCAGGACTGAAAGCAGCGCGGACTTGCCATCCGGGTTGTTCAACGTGTATAAAGCACGAGCAGCGGCGAAGCTGACTTCAGGAACCGAGTCGTTGAGCGCCGCGTGCAGCGAGAGCATGGTCCGGTTACTGTTGTTCAGATCAGTCAAACTGGAGATTACCGCCAGGCGCACTTCCACGTCCTTGTCGCTGAGCATGGACTGGAGATCGGAAGGATACGGGTCCACGGAACCGATCAGGCTGAGCGCAATCACTGCTTGCCGTCGGGTGTCCGGGTTCTTGTCTTGGAGCGCTTGGTCCAGCGCGTCCCGCGACACTTTTTCCTGGGGACTTGGCTGGCATAGCGCCGTGGATGAACACAGAAAGAGAAGCAGTAGGGCTTTTCGCACAGCAAGTTCCTTTCTTACGCCGGTGAAATTCAGTATATGCCACGGCCGCGCCTGCTATTCTCAGACCAGATTCATGTCGAAAATGCTGGAGGAGATTCGCGAGCAGCCGGTTACCCTGGAGCGCACGCTTCAGGCGCAAAGGCGGCCGATGGAAGATCTGGGCGGGCTGCTGGAGCGCAACCCTCCGCGGCTCGTTATGCTGGTGGCGCGCGGCACCTCCGACAACGCCGCCCAGTTCGGCCGGTACCTGCTGGAGGTCACTACCGGGATTCCAGTCACGCTGGCCGCACCATCCATCTTCACCCTATATAACGCGCCGTTTCGCTTCGACGGTGTGCTGGTGGTCGCGCTCTCCCAATCCGGGGAATCCACGGACACCAACCTGGTTGTACAGCGCGCTCGCGAACAGGGCGCGCGCACCATCGGAATCACCAACGAACCGGACAGCTCGCTGGCGCGCCTCGCCGAACATGTCTTTCTCGTGCATGCTGGACGCGAGCAGAGCGTGGCTGCCACCAAAACCTACACCGGACAATTGCTGATGCTCTATTTGCTGGCTTGCGCGCTGGGCGCAAACATCGCACTCGACGATATGTCCCGAGTGCCGGAGTGGGCTGGCCGCGCGCTGGAGTTGGAAGGCGAGATCGCCCGCCGCGCCGAACGCTACCGATTCATGGACCATGCGGTGGTGATCGGCCGGGGACTCAATTATGCCAATGCGTTCGAGTTCGCGCTCAAGCTGATGGAAACCTGCTACGTGGTGGCCGAACGGTTTTCAAGCGCCGATCTGCTGCACGGCCCCATCGCCATGGTGGAGGCTTCTTTTCCAGCGTTCCTGTTCGCGCCCCAGGGCGTGACTTGGCCCGGCCTGCGCGAAATGATCGAGAAGCTGAATCAACTGAAAGCCGATACGTTGCTCATCACCGATCCGGCCAATCGGGAAGCGGTTGCTTTTGGTGAAACGGCGATCGCGCTCCCCATGCCGCTTCCGGAAATCTTTACGCCGATTCCCTACATCATCCCAGCGCAGATCTTCGCCGCGAGCCTGGCGGCGCTCAAGGGCCTGAATCCGGACCAGCCCAGAACCTTGAGCAAAGTGACGCGAACGCTGTAGCGGCTACCGCACCACGCCGGCCAGCGGACTACTGGCGCTCGCGTACAGCTTCTTCTCCATGCGGCCCGCCAGGTACGCCATGCGCCCAGCCTCGACCGCGAGCTTCATGGCGATGGCCATTTTTTCGGCATCCACCGCTTCGGCGATGGCGGTGTTCATGAGCACGCCTTCGAAGCCCAATTCCATCGCGATGGCCGCGTCCGACGCCGTGCCCACGCCCGCATCCACGATCAGCGGCACTTCGGTGATGCTCTCGCGCAGAATGCGCAGATTGGTGGTGTTCTGGATGCCGAGCCCCGAGCCGATGGGCGCACCCAGGGGCATCACGGCAGCCGCCCCCGCATCGATGAGCTTGCGAGCGTTCACCAGATCGTCGTTGGTATAAGGCAGGACGACGAAGCCTTCCTTCGCCAACACGCGCGTGGCTTCGAGCAACCCTTCGTTGTCGGGGAACAGCGTTTTCTGATCACCGATCACTTCCAGCTTCACCCAATTGGAAAGCCCCACTTCGCGAGCGAGGCGCGCGGTCCGGATGGCCTCATCGGCGTTATAGCAGCCGGCCGTGTTGGGCAGGATGAACATCTTCGAGCGGTCGATGAAATCGATCAGCGATTCCTTGCTCTTGTCGGTCAGGTTGACGCGCCGCACCGCGACCGTGACCACTTCGGCGCCAGAAGCCGCATGGCAGCGGGCCATTTCGTGAAAGCTGCGATATTTCCCGGTTCCAACGAAGAGCCGCGAATGAAATTCCCGATCCGCGATGCGAAGTACGTCTGACATATCCCCATTCTAGCGAGCGCCCACTCGGCGGTGCTTCAGGAAAAGGAACCGATGGGACAGTAACCCACTGCCTTCCGCTCGAAGGTCGGCGACGCAGCGGAATTGGCGGTTATTGAAGGATGACAGTGTGGCGGCGCAAGCTGCGCCGACCCGATGTCATTCTACACCCTTTTGCGAGACGAATTGAGCGTTTCGCGCGTCACAAGTATCGGCGCTGAGCGGACCCAAAGCTACTTGTGATCTGAAAGCTGGACCTCGGCGTAGCTTCCCGGCGTCGCCGCGTTTATAGCCGCGGCAACTTTTTCGACGTGCAACTTCACAACCGGCCATTGCGGTGTGCTCAGAACCACAAGGGCTATACGTCGCCCTTCGAGGTTCTGCTGATAGCGGATGTTATTGTCAGCGGTCACAAGCAGGTCGAAGCCTGCGTCTTCGGCAGCGGCTAGCAGGTCGCCGTTACTGAGCGTGTCCCATCCTCGGTCCTTGGCCTTGGTGATGGCGTGCCCCGGAAGAAACCGGCTGAGCGGCCCTGGCGTGCTGTGATCAAACAGAACGCGCATCGGCTGGCGTCATCGAGCGGCTTTCATGAGAGGGCGGGTTCGGCGGGTCCAGACTGCGAGCGGCAAACTCCAGCACAGTGATAATTTCTTCCCGGGGGATGTCGAACCATTCCGCAATTTCGTCGATAGTGGCTCCAGCTTCGAGGTTTTCGAAGACCGCGGACACCGGCATGCGCGTATCCTTGAACACCCACGCGCCGCTTAGCCGGCCCGGCACGCTGTCTACGGCAGGACATTGAGACCAATCTAGATTCGCCATATCGCTACCCTTCTTTCATCGTAGCGTTTCAGGCACGTTGCCGCGGGGATGCCGGTACAATGGAGGAAGCACGACGTCAAATTAGAGAGCCAAAATCCCGCATGAAATCAGCCACAACCAAGTTCCTCCTCCTGTTGGTATTCCCGCTCGCGCTGGTTGCGCAGTCCCTGCAAGACTTCGAAAAGCGCATCACCGAGTTCACCCTGGCCAACGGGCTGCACTTCATTGTTTTTGAGCGCCATGAAGCGCCGGTCGTCTCCTTCCATTCCTATGTGAACGCCGGCTCCGTGGACGACCCGGGCGGCGAGACCGGCATCGCGCACATGTTCGAGCACATGGCCTTCAAAGGCACCGAGACCATCGGCACCAAGAACTATCCGCAAGAACGCGCCGCCATGGATGAAGTGGAAAAAGTCTACGACCAGCTCGACGCCGAGCGCAACAAGGGCTTCCACGCTGACAAAGCAAAAATCGCCGAGCTGGAGAAACAGCTCAAGGCCGCCATGGACAAGGCCAACAGCTACGTGATCCCCAACGCCTACCCGCAGCTCATCGAGGAAAACGGCGGCGTCGGACTGAACGCCGGAACTGGCGAAGACGCCACGGAATATTTCTACAATTTCCCGCGCAACCGGCTGGAGCTGTGGTTCCTGCTCGAATCGCAGCGCTTCTACGATCCGGTTTTTCGCGAGTTCTATAAGGAGCGCGAGGTGGTGCGCGAGGAGCGCCGCATGCGCGTCGAATCCAGCCCGCAAGGCATGCTGGTGGAGGCGCTGCTGGCCACCGCCTTTGAAGCTCACCCCTATCGCAACATGCCGGGGGGCTGGGCCAGCGACATCGAAAATTTCCGCCTGCCCGAAGCCATCCAGTTCTACAAGAAATACTACGTGCCCGCCAACATCACCATCGCCATCTCGGGCGACGTGGATGCCAAGGAGTGCCGGCGCCTGGCCGACAAATATTTTTCGATCCTGCCTTCCGGTCCTCTACCCAGCGGCCCCCGCACCGTTGAGCCGGTTCAGAAAGGCGAAAAGCGCGTTCAGGTGGAATCTCCCGCGCAACCCTTTGTGGCGATCGGTTATAAACGGCCCGATCAGCTCGATAAGGACGATCCGGTTTTCGACGTGCTGAACGAGATTCTGTCGGGCGAGCGCACCGGGCTTTTATATACCGAGCTGGTGCGCGATAAACAAATCGCGCTGGCCGCGGGCGCCGAATCATCCTTTCCCGGCGGCAAATATCCGGGCTTGTTCATCCTGTTCCTGGTCCCCAATCAGGGACACACGGTGGAAGAAAATGAGAAGGCGGCCTACGAGATTGTCGAGCGCGTGAAGCGCGAAAAGGTCACCGACGAGACGCTGAACCGCATCAAGACCAAAGAGCGCGCGTCGCTGATTCGCCGGCTGGACAGCAACTCCGGCATGGCCGAAGCGCTGACGTTTTACTACGCTAATTTTGGCGATTGGCGAAAACTCTTCACCAGCATTGACGAAATCGCCAAAGTAACCGCCGACGATGTACAACGTGTCGCCCGCCAGTACCTGATCCCCGACACGCGCACGGTCGCCTACACCACGGCGCCCTCCAAACCCGCCGCGGCGAAAGGAGACGGGCAATGAAACGGCTTTTGCTTCTTCTAGCGCCGGTTCTGCTGGCATGCGTGCTGAGCGCGCAAACCGAAGTGCGGCGCGCCATGGTGCTGCCTTCCTATAAAGATCTGAAATACCCGCCACTGCCCCCGATTCAGGTCCCCAAGCCTACCGAGATTACTCTCTCCAATGGCATCAAGGTCTTCTTGCTCGAAGATCATGAACTGCCGCTGGTGAGCGGCACGGCTCTGGTCCGCACTGGCAATCTTTTCGATCCCGCCGACAAACACGGCCTTGCGGGGCTGACCGGTGACGTGCTCCGTTCGGGCGGCACGCATGCCAGGACCGGCGACCAGCTCGACCAGGATCTGGAGAACGTCGCGGCATCGGTCGAAAGCTCCATCGGCGAAAGCGCGGGAACGGTCTCCTTCAATTGCCTTAAGGAAAATACCGATCAGGTCCTGGGCATCTTCAAGGACTTGCTCACCGGACCGGAGTTCCGCCAGGACAAAGTCGACCTCTCGAAAACGCAATTGCGTAGCGAGATCTCACGCCGCAACGACGACGCGCATGGGATCACCGAGCGCGAATTCAGCAACATCGTGTATGGCCGCGACAATCCGTATGGTTGGGAAGTCGAGTACGCCGACGTCGACCACATCCAGCGCCAGGACATGCTGAATTTTTACCATCGCTATTACTTTCCAGCCAACGTCCTGCTCGAAATCTACGGCGATTTTTCCACACCCGAAATGAAAGCCAAGCTGGAACAGATCTTCGGCGATTGGAAAGTTACGCAACCTGCGGTTCCCGCCTTCCCGAAAGTCCGCGAAAAGGCCGCGCCCGGTGTTTTCCTGGCCGAGAAGGACGACGTCACGCAGACCTTCTTCGACGTTGGAACACTGGGCGGTGAGCTTCGTGACAAGGATTATCCGGCTCTCACGGTGGCGGCGGAAATTCTCGGCGGCGGCTTCTCCAGCCGGCTGTTCCGCAACGTGCGAACCGAGCACGGCTGGGCCTACAACATCGGAGCTTCCTGGAGCGCGCAGTACGATCATCCGGGCGAGTTTCACATCTCGGGCAGCACGCAGTCGGTTCACACCGTGGACACCTTGAACGCCGTCCGCGAGGAGGTGGATAAAATCCGCAGCAGCGCAGTCACCGACGAGGAACTGGCTACCGCGAAGGACACCGTGCTGAACGGTTTCGTCTTCTACTTCGATCGCCCCAGCAAGACGCTCAACCGCCTGGTGCAATACGCCTACTACGGCTATCCGAGCGACTTCATCTTCCAATATCAGAAGGCGGTCGCGGCCGTGACCAAGGCGGACGTGCTGCGCGTGGCGAAAGAGCATTTCCTGCCGCAGGACTTTACTTATGTCGCGGTGGGCAACTCGCAGAAATTCGGCACGCCTCTAACCGCCCTGAATCTCAAGGTCGAGCCGATTGACCTGACCATCCCCGAGCCGAAGAAAGAGGCCGCCCAGTCGGACGCGGCGAGTCTGGCCAAGGGCAAGGATCTGTTGCAACGAGTGCAGCAGTCGCTCGGCGGCGCCGGCAAGCTGGCTGCTATAAAAGATCTGCAATACCAGGCCGACGTGGAAATCCAATCCCCCGCCGGCCAGGCCATGAAGGTGAAGCAAGTCAATTCCTATCTGTTTCCCGCCACGATGCGCCAGGAAATCGAGCTTCCGTTCGGAAAACAATCGGTGTTTTCCAACGGTAGTTCGGGGTGGCTGGCAGGCATGCAAGGCGTGCGCGACCTCCCCCCTGCGGTTCTCGGACAGGTGCGCGGCGAAGTCTTCCGGGAAATCCTGGGTCTCTCGCTCAGCGATCGCGATTCCAATCGCACCGTGAATTATTCCGGAGACGGTATGCTGGACATTTCCTCCAAAAGCGGGGAGCGCGTCGAACTGCAAGTAGACGAAAAAACAAGCATGCCGCTGAAGCTTTCCTATCAGGAAGCCTCGTCCGGCGGTTCGGGATCCGTCGAGCAACTCTACTCCGACTGGCGCGATGTCGGCGGAGTCCGCTTGCCATTTCAGTGGACCGTCCTGCAGGGCGGCAAGAAGTACGCGGAAGTAAAGATCCAGGACTACAAGCTCAATTCAGGCTTGACCGAGGAAACTCTAAGCAAGAAGCCATGAAGTACCGTGCAATCGCCATAGGGTTGGCCTGCGCCTTCGCTCTCTGCGCGGAAACGGCGCAGGATCGCGGCAAGCGCCTCATGGAAGAATGTCTCCAGGCCATGGGCGGCGACCTCTACGCCAACATGCAGAACCGCGTAGAGGCGGGCCGCGCCTTTTCGTTTTATCGCGAGAGTTTGAACGGCCTGACTATCGCCACCATCTACACGCGCTATGACTCCGACGTCACCGACACGGCCCACGAACTCGCCCAGCACGAGCGCGAGAATTTCGACAAGAAGCAGGATTACGGCGTCCTGTTCGGCGCGCGCGAAGCCTGGGACGTGAACTATCGAGGCGCCCGCCCGCTACCCACCGACACTTACACCCGCTACAAAGACACTACCTTGCACGATATTTTCTATATCCTGCGCGTCCGCCTGCACGAGCCGGGCATGATCTTTGAATCGCGCGGCGCCGACGTGCTCCAAAACGTCCCGGTCGAGATCATCGAGATCACCGACGCCGACGATCGGACCACCACCGTCTACATACACCAGACGACGAAAGTACCGGTCCGCCAGGTCTTCTATCGCCGTGATCCCATAACTAAGGATCGTATCGAAGAAATCACGGTTTTCACCAAGTATCGAACCGTGGACGGCATTCAGTGGCCGTTCACCATCGAGCGGGAGCGCAACGGCGAGAAGATCTATCAGATGTTTTCCGATTCAGTGGAATTCAACAGCAAAAGAGTGATAGACACTCTATTCGCGCTGCCGGCCGGAATCAGGATGTTAAATCCGGAGAAGTAGACGCTGCCCGAACACTAAGATGTCGAAACCGGCGCGGGAATCGCGGCCTTGGAGGCGCTGGAGGTGGGAGCTTCCACCGCTATCGGCAGTTCGATGGTTACCAACAGACCCGGATTGGCATTGCGTGCGCTCAGCCGTCCAGCGTGCAGTTCCACCGCGCGGCGGGCGATCGCCAGGCCCAAACCCAAGCCCCCGCTCGAACGGTTCCGGTCCGAGTCCACCCGGTAGAAAGGATCGAAGATCCGCGGCAATGCCTCTTCCGGCACGCCGGGTCCGTAGTCACGCACCGAAATCCGTGCCATCCCGTCCGATGTCCTGAGTTCGATTTCGACTGGCGTGCCGCGCGGCGCATAGCGAATCGCATTTCGAATCACGTTCTCAATGGCGCGCCGGACCAGCTCCTCATCCCCGTTCAGCGTAACCGAGGCCGGAGCCTTCAGCAATAACGTGCAATCCTTGGCCTTGGCTTCGAGCAGCGAATCGTAAACCAGGTCCGCCAGCAATTCGTCCAACCGGACTAGCACGGTTTTGAGCGCCGCCGGATCGCCTTCCACGCGCGTCACCTGCAACAGCTCCTCCACCAATTCGTTGAGCCGGTCAGCCTCTTTCTGGATGCGATCCAGCATATGCTCGCGGTCTTCACCGGAGCGTGCCAGCTCGATGGCCACGCCCAGGCGCGCCAGCGGGCTGCGCAGCTCATGGGAAATATCCAGGAGCAGACGTCGCTCGGCTGATAGCAGCGTCTGGATGCGGTCGGCCATCAGGTTGAAGCTGGTAGCCAGTTGCCCCAGTTCGTCCTTGCGGTTGGCGGCGGCGCGCGCGGAGAAATCCCCGCGGCCGAAGCAGTCCACCACCGCGCGCAAACGCCGCACCGGCGACGTCAGGTGATAGGCGAACGCATAGCACAGCAGCACCACCAGCCCGATGATCCATAAGTGCTGCGGCTGGAGGAAGAAAAATGTAAAATTGCTCTGCTGGTTGATCAGGATCAGCCAATACTGGCGTGTCGCGTCCGGACGCGCGATGACCGGCGGCGGGCCCCCGCCAAAAAGAGGCGCAAGGCGCCAACGCCGGCGTGCCGGCCTGCGTAGAAGCTCCGGATGCGGCTGCCCGGTGAGCAGATCCGTTCCTTTGGCGTCCGTGAAAAGCACCTTGGTTTGCGTGATCTGCTGGAATTTGGCGAGTACTGTGGCCAGCGCTTCCCGCCCGCCGGTTTCGTAGGCGCGTTTCGCTTCCGCCACCTGTACGTTCAAAAGCATGCTGAAAGGTCCGCGGCCTTCGGGCGAAGTGACCGTCAGCGCGGTGGTCAGGAGGATGCCCCCGATCGCCACGGCAGTGGTGGCCAGGAACCAAAGCAGTGTCTTGGCGAACAGCGACCTCATAAAGCGGCCCCATCCTCCGGGCTCTGACAGAACTGATACCCTACGCCCCGAATGGTCTTGATAACCGGCCGTGCCCCTTCCAGCTTGCGGCGAAGATGGCTGACGTGCATGTCGATGGAACGGTCAAACGGCGTGGACTTGCGGTTATAAAGGCTCTCCATCAATCCGTCGCGCGACACTACATGGCCCGCGTTTCGCATCAACTGTTCCAGGATATCGAATTCGAGCGTCGTGACTTCCACCGGTTTTCCGTCGGACACCACCTCGCGCGTGCCCGGATCGAGCACCACGCCGTTCACCTCCACCCGTCCGCGATTTACTTTCGGCTCCGCCCGCCTCAGGATGGCCTTGACGCGCGCCGCAAGTTCGCGCGGATTGAACGGCTTCGGCAGATAGTCGTCGGCCCCCAGCTCCAGGCCCACGATACGATCCACATCTTCGCCCCGCGCCGTCAGCATGATCACAGGAACGCGGCTCGAAACGCGCAGCCGCTTCAGAATTTCGAACCCGTCAATACCCGGCAGCATCACGTCCAGAACGATCAGGTCGTAGCCGCCTTCCAGAGCCTGCGCGAGCGCGCTGTGGCCCTCGTGCGCGCAGTCCACCGCGAAGCCCTCGCGATGCAGGAATTCCTGGAGCAGGGCGCATAACTCCGCGTCATCATCGATGATCAACAGCTTCATCCAGTTTTATGGTAGCTCAGGCGCTCGGAATTACCACTTCACCGGCTGGCCCGGCTCGAGCGGCCAGATCTGCGTGCCGGGAAGGTCCTTGACCAGCGACGCCAGTTCGCCCGGCGTGCCCGTGAGCGCGGGAAAAGTGCCGAAATGCATGGGAATGACCTTCTTGGCCTTCAGCAGACGGCAAGCCATCGCCGCCTCGCGCGGACCCATCGTGTAGAAGTCGCCGATCGGAATAAATGCCAGCTCCGGATGATACAGTTTCTCGATCAATTCCATGTCGGAGAACACATTGGTATCTCCGGCGAAGTACAGCGCCCGGCCATCCGGAAAATGAAGCACGTAACTCGCGGCCTCACCGCCGTAGATGATCTGATCGCCATCCTGTATGCCGCAACTGTGAACCGCGTGTGTCATGGTGGCTTTCACGCCCCCCACGACCTCCTGCGTGCCGCCCTTGTTCATGCCGCTGCAGTTCTCGACTCCTTTCGAAGCCAACCACAGGCAGGTCTCGAAGATCGCGATCACTTTAGGCTCGAACTTCTTTGCCAACGGAACCGCATCGTGGATATGGTCAAAATGCGCGTGCGAAATTAATATCCCATCCACGCGGCTGAACTGATGTCCGGCGGGAAATTTGGGATTTCCTTCCACCCAGGGATCCATCACCAATACCTCGCCCGATTCCAGGCGAAATTGAAACGTCGCGTGTCCGAGCCACGTGATCTCAACCATGTCTTACTGGCCTTTCTGTATGTTGTGTGTTGCGGGAAATTGGATTCCGTCGCCGTACTTGGCGACCCCGGGGATGGTCACCGGCAGCCGGCCGCTGATCGGAATTTCTCCGAATAGCGCCCGCGCTACCGCCTCCTCGGAGGTTGGCGTCGGACTGTAGGTGGTCAGATAGGCCGCCACGTCAGGGAAGCTTCGGACCAGGTAAGGATTGCCGAGCGAGACCAGCGTGACCGGGGCTTTTCCCGCCAGCAACGTGTTCACGAAATTGAGGTAGTTGCCGGCCATCGCGACATTGCCGCGATAGGCGCTCACCGTTACGTACGCCGCCACGACAACCTGGCTGCAGTTTTCGTTCTGGGCCGCCACGTCGGCCAGATCTGCCTTGCTCATGCCCGGATCCAGCCAGTACGCGGTCACATTGGAGGCGCGCTTTTTTGCCTCTTCAATGAGTTTCTGTCCTTGCTGGCTGCGCCGGTTTTCGGACAATGCGAACAGGCAAGTCGACTCCGGATGCCGGATCGGCAGCGAGTCCTTATCGTCCTTCACCAGCGTCAAGGCGCGATCGGCAACTTGTTGCGCGCGCTCTTCCGATTCCGGCGAGCCAACCACGTCGGCGATCGCATCCAGATTCACCACCCGTTTGCGGTTCAGACCCAGGCGCGCCTTGGCCGCCAGAACACGGGCCACGCTTTCATCGATGCGCTGGCGCGCGATTCGTCCTTTTAGAACCGCAGCGACCACTCCGTTGATGGCGTCCTCGGCACGCCTCGGCATCAGCAGCACGTCGGCGCCGGCTTGGATCGCGCGCACCGAAGCCTCCGCCGTGTCGAACATGTTAGTGAGTCCCTGCATGTCCATCGCGTCCGTGACCACGAGGCCGTGGAAATTGAGTTCGCCGCGCAAAAGGCTGGTAAGGATATTAAAGGACACTGTGGCGGGTTCGTTCTCCGGCTCGAGCGCGGGCACGGCCAGATGCGCCGTCATCACCGCGTCCACGCTGGAGGCGATGGCGGACCGGAACGGCTCCAGTTCAACGCTCTCGATGCGCTCTCGATCCGCATCCAGCCGCGGCAAGCCGAGGTGGCTGTCTTCCGCCGTGTCGCCGTGGCCGGGAAAGTGTTTCGCGGTCACCAGCACCGGGTTCTTGCTGTCGGAATGCGCGCCCTTGATGTAGGCCTGCACGAACCGCGCCACTTCCTGTGGATTCTCGCCAAACGAGCGGATATTGATGATGGGATTGTCGGGATTGTTGTTCACATCCGAGACCGGCGCAAAGATCCAATTGACACCCAGAGCACGGGCGTCGCGCGCGGTCTCGGCTGCTTCATAAGTCACGCCGTCCAGATCCTTGGCAGCCGCGAATGCCATGGCGTATGGCCAAGGCGTCGTCGAGGTCACTCGCATGGATGCTCCGCGCTCGAAATCCGCGCCTACCAGCAGCGGCAGCTTAGATGTCTTCTGCAGCCGATTCAGCAGCGCGGCCATGGCGTACGGCTCGGCGTTCCGCACGGTTCCGTTCTGCACGTTGCCGGTGACGATGAGCCCTCCCACATGCAGGTCGCGCACGTAGTGCTGATACCGGCGGAAGGCCGCCGAGCGCACATTGGCCGGTTCTCCCAAAACCGGCATCACGATCAACTGCGCCACCTTGTCGTGCAGCGTCATGGTGCGCATCCAGCCGCGCACGATGGGGTTGTTCAACTCGGGAATTTTTTTGGAGTCTTTAGACCGGACGGTGGCGGCGAAAATGGCGCAGGTCAGGAAAACCCCGGCAACCGCTCGGCGGAATGGCATCCATCTCTACTGTAGCGTGCTTCCGTGCCGCGCCGCCTGCGCTCAGCCGAACCGCTCACGCCCAGCTTCTGGATCCACTGCGTTGACGCTGGCGCGAATGATCTGCTAGCCTATTCTCTATTCTGAGACCAAATCCCAAATTAGAGACGGCGGCGAAACGGGAGCACGACACCGCCGGCCCCACTCCGCTGGATCGCCAAATTGCCCGCCGCCTCCAAGTGCTGCGCGCCGGGCAAGGCTGGACCCTGGAAGTTCTAGCGGCGCGCACCGGAATCAGCCGCGCCACTTTGTCGCGCCTGGAACGCGGCGAGCTCAGCCCCACCGCCACCATGCTCGGCGCCTTGTGCGCGCAATACGGCTGGACCATCTCGCGCCTCATGGCGGAAGCCGAAAACGGCCCGCCCGCGGTCGTTCGCGCCAACGAACAGGTCATCTGGAAGGACCCCGAGACTGGCTACGTCCGCCGCATCGTCTCGCCCCCGAATCCGCATCTCAAGGGCGAGCTCGTGGAAGTTACTCTGCCGGCCGGAGCCTCGATCACTTACGATGTATCGCCTCTTCCAGGCTTGGAACACCATCTCTGGATGCTCTCCGGCACCCTCCACCTGGAAATCCAAGGCGCCACCTACCAGCTCAAGCAGGGAGATTGCGTGCGTTATGTCCTGTCCGGCGCATCCCGCTTCGAATGCCGCGGGAAGCGTCCGGTCCGGTATCTCATTTCGCTCGTGCATCCATGAAAGGATTGGCATGACCTTGAGCACTGCAGTTCAAATCGCCCGCTGGATGCCGGACCCGCCCTGTTTGGCTGAAGACATCGACATGCTAGGCACGCTTCTGCACGCCTGTGTTCATGCGGGCGCGAGCGTAAGCTTCGTATTGCCTTTCTCGCCCGACGACGCGAAGGCATTCTGGCGAACCAAGGTGCTCCCGGCCGTTCAGTCCGGCACGTGCCTGCTTCTGGTGGCGCGCGACGCGGGGCGAATCCTCGGCACTGTGCAACTGGATCTCGCCACGCCTCCCAATCAGCCGCATCGCGCCGAAGTGAGGAAACTCCTGGTGCACCCTGACGCCAGGCGCCGCGGAATCGCCCGAGCGCTGATGCTCGCCTTGGAACAGGAGGCCGGCAACGCCCACCGGAATCTGCTCACGCTCGACACGGTGACCGGTGGTTTCGCCGAGCCCCTTTACCTATCGTTGGGCTACGTCAAAGTGGGCGTGATTCCACGCTATGCCATCCGTCCGGACTCCCCGGAATTGGACGCAACCACGATTATGTATAAGGAAGTGGGCGCGCCATCCTGATCTGGCCGCTGGCCGCGATGGCTAACGGCTCTTGCGCTTGTCGGGCTTCCCGGCCTGCGACGCCGCCGCTTTCTTGGCCGGCTTCTGCTGGCGAAGCAGGCGGTTCACCGAGCGGATCAGCAAGCTTACCTCGTGCGCGCTCTTCTGCATCACCACATCGGCGCCGGTGTTGGCTTCGGTAAGCCCCAGCGTGTCAGTAAACCCGGAGATCAGAATCACCGAGACGCCGGGATGCTGCTTCTTCAAGCGTCCGATGAACTCCAGCCCGTTCATCTTGGGCATCTTGTAATCGGTGACCACGACGTCGAAGCGCTGCTTGCCGCATAGCTCCAGCGCATCTTGGGGCGCGCCGCACGTCACCACCTTGTGCCCGAGTTCTTCCAGCACGCTGCGCCTCGCCGCCAGCCCCATCGCGTTATCGTCAACCAGCAGAATTCGTCCATTCAGGTTGTGCGCGGAAGAGTTTGTCATCGATGAGAACCAGACGAACTTAACAGAGTCGTCATCCGTTCGTCAAATAATTTCTATCGGCTTGCAATCAAGCAAGATGTTTTTCTTGACTGTGAGCGTTGAGATGTGTAGCCCGGTTGCGCGAGCCGCTTACTCGACTTCGTGCGGCGCGTTATAGCCGGTTCTCGACACAACTGAATATTTGATCGGCTTTCCCTTGGGGTCCACGATTCGCAACGGATTGCCGTTGGCTGGATCCACCAGCTCTACTTTCAGCTTGCGAAACGAACCGTCCTTGGCCTGGTTGGACGGATGATAGGCGATAGAATACTGATTCCGCAGCGCCGCCCCGATGGTCTGATAAATATTTCCGTACTCGGCCAGAAACCGCGGGAAAAATGCTTGACCGCCAGTCTCCCGGCAAAACGTGGTCAGTT
The DNA here is from genome assembly GCA_963768095.1 of Terriglobia bacterium. Classification (GTDB taxonomy): domain Bacteria; phylum Acidobacteriota; class Terriglobia; order Bryobacterales; family Bryobacteraceae; genus Palsa-89. Next base: position 726,042 of record CAVYGT010000007.1, read on the forward strand.
GATTGTCGGCTTGCAGAAAGTCCATGCGCTGGCTGTCACCCATGTAAGGATCCATCATGATGCGAAACGCCTGCATGATGCTGAGAGCGTAAATCGGGACGCCAGCTTCCTGCAGTGCCTTGCGCGTTTTGTCGTACGTGAGCTTGCTAAATGTGTCGCGGCCCGTTGAGACCAGCAAAATCGCCCTTCGCCCTTCGATGTTGCTCATTCGCTGCGCCGTGTCCACCAGTGCATCGTACATGTTCGACTCCGAGAATCCCGGAATGCGCAGCCGCTGCATGGCTTCCTGAGTTTTCTGGCGGTCCGTGGTGAAGTCGGACAAGATCTCTGTCTTCAGGTCATACGCTACGATCGCAAGATAATCGTCCGGCTTGAGTGTCTCCACGAAGCCATAAGTCGCCACCAGAGTCTCATACCACCCTTCGCTCCAGTACTCCTGGAACTGCGCGTTGAATTCCACCACCATGGCGATGGTCATGGGCGCATCGGCGTTGGTCGAGAAGCTGGCGAGCTGCTGCGGAACATTATCCTCCAGCACGCGGAAATTCCCCCGTGGGATGTTGGGAATGAAATTGCCCTTGTTGTCCAACACCGCGACATCGAGTTGCACAGTAGTGACGTCACTCTTGAAAGTCGGCAGACCTTCCGGAACGTCCTTGTCTTTCTTGGTGAACTTGGACGGGATCTTGGGCGCTTCGGGGGCAGGCTGTTCAGCCGGTGCGTCTTTCTTCTTGGGTTTCGCCACGGTCTCGGTCGATTGCGGCTCCGGACCCTGTGCCGCGGCAAACCGGGGCATCACCCCTGCCAACCCGCACACCAATAACGAGGCGACTGAGATTTTGAGTGCTTTCATAGGCGACCTGACGGAGGCGGCTGTGCGCCTCCTTTCTACTATAGTAAACCCGCTAATGGACTCTGGGGTCGCGCCCAGGCCCCTGCTTTCGCAAGTAGACTTGGAATTTCTTCTTGGCTCGTTGCAGTTTCCAGTCGCTATATTGCCGCCGGATCGGTCCCGCCAGATCGAACCGCAGGTTCGGCGTCTTCAAGAACAAATAACCGAACAGCAGGCCACCCAGGTGGGCGAACTCGCTGACGCCAGTGTTCACCTGGAACGAGCTCAAAAACGCGATAGCGCCGATGATCATCACGAAATATTTCACCTGGATCGGGATCAGGAATGCGAATAGAATGGAGCGCGTCGGATACAACATCGCGTAGGCCATCAGAATGCCGAAGATCGCCCCCGAGCTTCCGATGGTTGGAACCAGCGGATTGCCCCACGGAAGGATGTAATTGAATAGCACCACGCAAATGCCCGCGCCGATTCCGCAAAAGAAATAGAACTGCATGAAGCGCCGCGTTCCCCACGCGCCTTCCAGATCCGCGCCAAACATCCACAGCGCCAACATGTTCCACAGGATGTGCCCGAATCCGCCGTGCAGGAAAAGATAAGTGGCCAACTGCCACACGAACCCATCCCGGATCACTCGGGCCGGAATCAGCGCCAGAATCGCCAGCGGGCGATCCATCTGCAACAGACCCGCGAAATATCCCAGGATGAAAATCCCGACGTTGCTGATCAGGAGCCACTTTACGCCCGGGGGGAAACCCGGAACATAAAAGGTCCCGGCAGTTCGCATCGTGCTGCGGAAGCGCATGAGGAGAGAACCCGCCTAGACTCAGAATATCAGAACGGAATTCAGTTTTCTTCGAAAGTTTTCGCGCGCGCATGCACGCGCAGTTGGAGCCAGGAGGCTGCCAGCCTGAGGGCCCCGGCCAACGCCAGCCACACTTGCCAGTGCGAGAAGAATCCGTCGGAGATCACGAAAGTGCCGGTCCAGGCGAGATCCGCGCCGAGGCGCCACAAGCCGAACACTAGCGCGACCATGGAAGCGGGTGCGAGCAAAATGATGAGAACATTCGCTATTTGCTTCTCGAATAGCTCTCGTGAGGCCGCCGCCGTTTCTTCAAGGAACGCTTGAACCTTGCTGACGAATGTGGCACTGCTATCAGTAATCAGCGCCGCAATGCGCGCACTCCCGGGTTGTAGCGCTTCTACGATTCTTGTCGCTGACATCAAAGACCTCTGGTGCACTAGATGCACGAGATGCGCCAAAGTTTCTCGATTCAGTTTTCGGCGCTCAGTTCCACGCACACCTAGGCTAAGCGCTGATTACTGGGACTGTCCGCCACGGGGAGATGCGTTCGACCAGCGCAGGCTGTGTGGCCGATCGCCACAGATCCAAAGTACTGCCAGTTCTAGGGGGTGGTCTTAAGAAATCAGGATCGGGAGTCGGCCAGGCGCTGGTCGCTGCCCTCTACCGTTTCTTGAAGGCGCTCTTCCGGCTTTCCATAGCGGTTCAACAGGATCGCACAACACTGCAAAGCAATGGCAGCGACCATCCAGATTTGCCAATGAGAAAACAATCCGTCAGTAATCGGGAATGCACCCGTGAACCGCAGGTCCGCTGCGAGTCTCCAAAACGCCAGCACCAGCGCCATCACGGCCGCCGGCGTGGTCAGGGCCGCGAACGCCAGCGCGACATGCTGATTCTTGTGCTGCTTTTGCCGCAGCTTCGGACCGGTCCCTAATCTGATCTTGACTACCATTCCGTTACAATCTCACTTTACCAAGTTCCACAATGCTTTATCGACGCGGGGTATCGGTTTCCTTATGAAAAAAATTTCAGCCGCCCTGATCGGCACTGGCTTCATGGGCAAGGTGCATGCCGAGAATCTCCGGCGCTTGGGCAATGTCGATATTTTGACAGTGGCGGCATCCAGTGACGAAAAAGCGCAGGCATTCGGCGCCAGCATCGGGGTAACTCGAACCACCGGCGACTACTGCACCGTGCTCCAGGATGCCAGCATCGACGCCGTTCACGTACTCACTCCCAACGCGCTCCACTATCCCATGTGCCAGGCCGCGCTTCAGGCCGGCAAACACGTTTTATGCGAGAAGCCATTCACCATCACGGCCGGCGAGGCGCGCGATCTGGTGGACCTGGCGGCGCGCACCGGCTTGGCCAACTGCATCCAGCACAATCTCCGCTACTACCCGCTGGTGCAGCAGATTCGCAGCATGATTCAGCACGGCGACCTGGGCGAAATCCTGATCGTTCAAGGCACCTACTCCCAGGATTGGCTGCTGTACGACACGGATTGGAACTGGCGCGTCGAGTCCCATTCCAACGGCCCTCTGCGCGCCATGGGAGACATCGGCTCGCACTGGATGGATATGATCCAGCATTTGACCGGGCTCAGAATCACGGCCCTATGCGCCGACCTCGCGACCTTCCATAAAACACGCCGGAAGCCCAAGCAGTCCATCGAAACCTTCGCCGGGAAAATGTTGCGGCCGGAAGATTACGAATCCGTACCGATCGACACCGAAGACTTTGGCTCGGTGTTGATGCGCCTGGGCGCGCGGGCGCGGGGAGCATTCACGGTTAGTCAAATGTCGGCCGGCCGCAAGAACATGTTCAGCTTCGACATTTACGGCACGGAAGCCGGTGTTTCGTGGAACCAGGAACGTCCCGACGAGCTGTGGATCGGCCGGCGCAACTTGCCCAACCAGGTGCTGATCAAAGATCCCTCGCTGCTATACCCGGAAGCCGCTAGTTACGCCGACTTGCCCGGCGGCCACAGCGAAGGTTACGACGACACCCACAAGCAGGTGTTTAAGCGTTTCTACGCGAGAGTCGCGGACCCCTCCGCGCCCATCGACTATCCGACCTTTGAAGACGGGCTCATCGGAATGCACTTACTCGAAAAGGTCGCGGAGAGCGCAAAACAACGCGCGTGGATCGAGGTCTAGCCCGTTCGTTTCTTCGCTACTGGGTGATCGCAATGGTCACGGTATCGCTGCTGCCGTTGGGCATAGTGACAACCACCGGGACGTCGTCGCCCGGCTGCACTCCCGCCGGCACCGTCACATTGATCTGGTACAAGCCTGCATTACCCGGCGTAATCCCCGAAAAAAGGACCTGCGTCGCGACTCCGCCAACCGTCACCGTGGGTGTTGCCACCGTCTGATAAAGCGTGCTGCCGTCCACTGGCGCAATGGAACCGGTGGCCAAGGGTTGGCCGTTCGGATCGCCTCCCGGCGTGGCTTTTCCCAAACCGGTGACATAAAACTGCAACGCATCGCCCACCTTGGCCGGCTGCGCGCACACCGTCGCTGGGCTGGCATTGGCGCAACTCGGGAAACCGATCGCCGCCGCCATGGAAGCCGGCATCACTCGCCACAGCGTGTTGGCCAACAAGACCGCGCCGTTGTTGCGCGACGGGTTGGACGGATCGGCAATGCGGAACAATCCCACATCGCTGGCCGCCATCTTCAATTGGAAATTGGCGCTGGCGCCTTGCGGATTCTCCACCTGCACCATCACGTTGCCGCTTTCAGGAAGCTCGGAAGGGAGCACCATGTTGATCTGCCCGGCGGAGCCGAACACGAAGTACAGCGGCGCCGCCGTCCCGTTGAACAGCACCGATATGCCGTTGAATTGCGTAGCCGGGAAGATGTTGGAGGAGGTGTCATGGTTGCCGAAGTTCAGTCCAAAAAGCGTGACGAACGAGTTGGGCGCCGCACCCCGCGCCTTGAACGTCGCACCGTTGACGATCGAGTTGAGCATCGGGATCGGGGGCGCCATCGAAAGCGTCACGCTGTTGCTGGTCACCCCACCCACGCTGATGGTCACCGGCTGCGCGCCAACCGGGGCGTCCTCCGGAACTTTGAAAGTGACCAGATAGTCGGTGATCGAGCCCACCAGCAGCCCGGCGTAATCCGGCGTCACCATTTTGTTGGCCACCATGACCTGGACCGGTGTCACGGTGGGAGCCTGCGCACTGGCTTTCGTGCCGTCGACCATGGGCGGATTGGTGGTTCCCAGCCCGACCGCCGTCAATGAGACCGGTGCCCCAGGCACCGCGGGATTACTCGGGGTGATGGGATTGCCGTTGGAGTCGGTGAATGCCGAGGACGTGGGATTGTAGATTGCAGGAGTGAATGCGTCCACCGTCACGTTGGATGCCGCCGATGTCTGCCCTTTGTACGTGGCCGTAACGGAGGCCGATCCCGGCGCTACTTCCACCGGAACTTGAGCCAGCACGTTCGTGGAGCTCGTGAAACTCAAGAGCGCCGCCGCCTTTCCTCCAATCTGGATGACGGCCGAGTCGCTGGAACTGGTCCCCAGGTTGGTCCCCGTAATCGACATCGGCGCGCCCGGCGACACATGCATCGACGTGCCGGTGGCGAGAGATACCGAGCTGATTGTCGGCGCGGTGGATGGCGTCGAGTGTACCGTGATGGCGAGGTTGTCGTAACGTACATCCGCCTGCGATGTCTGATCGAACTGAAACATGTAGCGATTGGTGAAACCGAATTGCATTACCCCGCTGCTGAAGTTCGGATTTACCGCCGTATTGAGATTCCCGCTCGTAAAATCGAACAAACCGAAGTCCGTGGCGCGCAACGTCGCCTTGGCCGTGATGTACGTCGCCGCCGGCCCGGGAATGTTGATCACCGCCATGTAGAATTGACCGTTCTGCAAGATCGTCGGCCGCGCGGTGTTGGTGCCAAGTTGGCACGTTGGCGTGTCGCAACCGGTATATGTCGAATATTTGTCGATGCTGAAGCTAATACTCTGAATGGCTCCCTGCGCGCTTGGATCGTAGCTGAACGAGGATCGTGCCAGGCCCACAAAGTCATTGCCGCTGATCGGGGGAAAAGTATAAAGGATTTCCAGCGCCTGTCCGGGGTTCCCGCCGTTCTGCGTTTGCTGAACCGTGATTTCAATGCTGGGGTCTGTTTTGTAGTAACTGATCGTGTAGTCCGGCACATTGAACGTCGTGTCGGTAAACGTGACGTCGCCCCACAGCGTCGCTGCCGCGAGAAGCAACGAAGCGGAACAAAATGTTGAAGACCTCATCTACATGCCTCCATGGGCGCGCCGTAACGGCGCCGGCCGCCCAGTTTAGCTAACGCGAATAATCGAAAGGGTCGATATACCTGCTAAGCCCTCTAACCGTGGATACGCAACCGCGCCAATTTATGCATCATGGAAAGGTGACCGAAGGCGACATCACCGTCCTGCTGCGCCGCTGGCGGGAAGGTGACAAGACGGCGCTGGAGAACCTGATGCCGCTGGTCTATCCGCGGCTGAAGGAGATCGCCGATGGCGTGGGACGCGAACGCGGCGCCGCCCAGGGCTTGCACGCCACCGCGCTCGTCAACGAGGCTTTTCTCCGGCTGGTCAAGCAAGGCCGCGCCAATTGGGAAGGCCGCGAGCATTTCTTCAACCTGGCCGCGCTGGTGATGCGCCAGATTCTGACCGATTCCGCCCGCTCCCGCCTGGCCCTGAAACGCGGCGGCGCCCTGAAGCGCGTTCCACTACACGATGAAATGCAGTGGGTGTCGGTGTCCAGCGAGGAGATTCTGGACCTCAATACCGCGCTCGATGAACTGGCCGCCTTTGACGCTAGAAAAGTGAGCGTGGTCGAATTACGCTACTTTCTCGGATGCACCGCCGATGAAGCAGGCGAGATATTGGGCCTATCGAAGGCCACCATCGATCGCGAGGCCGAGGTCGCCCGCGCCTGGTTATTCCGGCGCTTGCGCGGCGGCGAAGTCGGCAGTGAGGTCTAGCGGCCCGCGGTCCCCGCTGCCTTGGCGTAGGAGGCCTCTAAGGCAGAACGCAGCGGTCCTTGCCGGTTCCGCGAGCGATAGAACTCCACGCTTTCCCGCAACAGCGGAAGCGCCTCCGGGTTGCGGCCTTCTCCGGCCAAGGCCAGCGCCAGATAGCTCCTGGCTTCGTACAGGCGCAGATCGGTGGCCTCCGGATGCGTCCCCAGCGTTTGAATCGCTTCCCGCGCCAAGCCTTCACATTCCTGGAAGCGCTCCGTCAGGCAGCTCGAAAACGCCGCCGCCGCCGTGGTAGTCCAAAGCTGAAAGCTCCCAGGAACCGGGAACAATAGGCGCGTGGTGGCCAACGCGGCTTGCGATTCCCGATAGGACTGCTGGATCTTGCTGGTCTCCGTTAAGCTGATGGCCCAAACCGCGCGCTGATGCGTCGTTTCGATATGCTCCGGCCCGAGCATCTTCAGCGTCATTTGATAAGCCTCCCGCTGCGCGGCTTCGTCCTGCTCGTAATTCCCCAGGAAGCGATTGATGCGGCCCCAGGTCTCCAGGCTCTCCAGCAAGAGGTAGCCATGCGACGGGTCGGCGCGGTCCAGCGTCAAGGCTTCCTGAATTAGCGGGTACGCTTCGCGGTAAAACGGCTCCGGATTCCCGGGCGCGTTCAAGTAAGACTCGGCCAGGCCTTCCAGCGACGCCGAGCGTAGCGCCGATTCCACCTGGTTCGGGTACAAGCGCCCCAGCCGCACGGCTTCCGCCAGATACTCGCGATGAATCGGATTGGAAGGCTGGATATAGCGCAGGATCTGCCCCGAAATGGCCAACACTTCGACGGCTTGCCCAGGCGTAAAGCGCCCGCGCGCGCGCTTCCACAACGCCAGCGCTTCCAGCGCTCGCGACCATGCCTCTGGCGTCTTGCTGCTCTGGTAGAAAACGGACGCCAGCCAGCTGGTGGCCGCAGCCTGACGCGGCACATCGCCGGTTGACCGCGCCCGTTCGAGCGCCCGCTGGAATAAGTTGCTCGCCTCTGTATTGGCTTGCTGCGATTCGAATCCGCGGCCGAGCACCAGGTCGACGTCGGTGGCAATCGCCGGATCTGCGCCCAGCACCGGTTTGACGCGCACCTCCGCCAGTTCGAGGAGCTGCCGAACTGTCATATCGTAGCGCGAGGCCGAGTCTGCAAACGGAATCTGAAACACCGTCGCCAGAAACTGGTTCGCTGCTTGCGCCCGCTGGGCTTGCTGGCGCGCGATGCGAGCTTCCCAAATCGAGAATCCCGTCGCCGCGGCCATCAGCAGGATCATGAGCACCGCCAAGCCCACGCCGATGGCATGCCGCCGGACAAATTTCCCCGCGCGATAACGCAGCGACGGTGGATGCGCCACCACCGGCTCGCCGTTCAAATACCTGCGTACGTCGTCGGCCAACTGCCCCGCCGAGGAATAGCGCTGCGCCGGATCGAACGCCAGAGCCTTCCGCACGATGCGATCCAGGTCGCCCGGTAATCGTTCCGGCAAATCCGGCGCGACCCGATGTTGCTCGACGTTGGACAGCCGCGAAGTAATGTCGTTGCCGAACATCCCGCGCCCGGTCACTAATTCAAACAGCAAAGCGCCCAGCGAAAAGACGTCGCTTAAAGTAGAAGCCGGCTCCCCGCGCAACTGCTCGGGACTTGCATAACTGACCGTGATCATCCGCAGCCCGGTCCCCGTCGTGTCGGCCTCGTCCAGCAGCTTAGCCGAACCGAAGTCGAGCAGCTTTGCCACGCCCTCGCGATTCACCACAATGTTGGAGGGCTTGATGTCCCGGTGGACCACCAGCCTTTGGTGCGCATATTCCACGCCGGCGCACACGTGCTCAAATAATTCAAGCCGCGCGGCCAAGTCGAGTTTCTTGGCGTAGGCATCGATGGCCACGCCTTCGATGTATTCCATCGCCAGATATAGTTCGCCATCGTCGGTAGTGCCTCCATCCAGGAGGCGAGCGATGTTGGGATGATTGAGCCCGGCCAGGATCTGGCGCTCACGGCGGAAGCGTTCGCGAAAGGGCTCGATCTCGAATGGCAGGCCGACCACTTTCAGAGCGACCTGCTGATCGAACTCACCGTCGGCCCGATGCGCCAGGTAGACTGCTCCCATGCCACCCCTGCCGATCAATCGGTCCAACTCGTAGGGACCGATGCGGCGCGCGGGCGGCTCCTGGCGTTCGGCCGTCTCGGACCCGGCCCAATTGTCAGCCCGTTCCCGGGCGGCTGATAGCTCGCGCAGTTCCTTGAGGATCTTTGCATCGTCGGCGGCGCAACTGCGCCAGTACGCCTCGCGTTCCTCGGCGGGCATCTCCCACGAGGCTACGAGAATCGCCTCCAGTTGCCTCCACCGTTCGGACGATGCGCCGTCTGCCATGGAATCCCGTTAGTACAAATAATATAAGCTTCGGCGGCAACTCGCCGGGCTGCTAAACTGCGAACAGGTGGCCAATGGCGTCCAACCCGGTTACTAAGATAACGGAAGAAGAATATCTGGCCATTGACCGCGTAGCCGAGGTTCGCAGCGAATTCCTGGATGGCGAAATGTGGGCCATGTCAGGCGGGTCGATGCAGCACGTCGAGTTGCAAGGGAACATCTATGGCGAACTGCGCGACGCCCTTCGCGGTAGCAATTGCCGGCCCTACGTATCTGAGCTCCGCGTCCGCGTGATCCCTCGCCGAATGTACGCTTACCCGGACGCGACGGTTGTCTGCGGAAAGCCCGCACCGGCGGATGACCGCCAGGACATCCTCCTCAATCCCGCTGTGATTTTCGAAGTCCTCTCCCCTGCCACGGAAGAACGTGATCGCGGGACGAAGTTCCGATACTATCTGACGATCGACTCCCTGAAGGACTACATCCTGGTCGACCAATTCGCCATGCGAATCGAACAATACACCCGCGGCACCGCAGGCGCCTGGACGTTTCGCGCCTACCAGCAACCGGAAGATCAATTGAAGATCGATTCCATCGGCGTCGCGCTCCCGCTCGCGCGTATCTACGACCGCGTCGAACTCCCTCCGCCCGAACCGGAATCAGAATAAAAACGCGCCGGTCTCCATCCACATATCGTCCAGCACGTTCAGCAGCTCGTGATCCGAATTCAACACCTGCAGCTTCGCCTGCGGATGTCTTTTCGCGAACTCCTCGGAATATTCCACCGGCACCGCGGCATCGTTCTTCCCGTGAAAAATCAGCACTGGTTGTCTGACATCGGGATAGTCTTCGTACTGGCCCGCGTCCTCAATCAACCGATATCCGAGCGGCACCGGGCGCCCCTCGCCGTAATGAAACACTTCCAATGATCCCGACTCGCGCCATTTCTCCAACGCCGCCGCCCCCAGCGTCCCAGTCCAGCGCTTGAGAAAACAAAACGCCGGCGCCATCAGCACCACCCGCTCCACTTCCGCATGCCGCGCCGCATAAAGCGCAGCCAGGTAACCGCCCATGCTCGATCCGATCAGCGTCACTGGCTCACCCAGGCTCACGTGCTCGATCACCCGCAGCTGGCCCGTGATCGTCAACCCGCGAAAATCACCCTCCGCCAGATCCGGCACTTCCAATCCGATGCCCAGCTCCGCGAATCGCCGACGGAAAAACCCGGCCTTCTTGGACCCCGGCCCGCTTGCGAACCCATGCAGGTAGACAAAGCGGCTCACCCGCGCGCCTCCCGAGCCAACGCCGCGGACTGAGCTACAATCATTGCTGAGAGCAAGACCGAACAGAACCGCACTGATCTGATTCTAACGAGCCGTTTGCGTTCCTGAATCGGAGTGCGCTAGCGGCCTCGCGCGGCCTGACTTGCGGGGAACAGCCATCATCGCTAGAATCAATGAGTTTCTAGACAGTTTGGAGGATTCATGTCGGTTGAACAAAGAGTGAAGCAGATCATCGTCGAGCAGTTAGGCGTGGATGAAGCCCAGGTAGATAACAGCGCCTCGTTTGTGGATGATCTTGGCGCGGATTCGCTCGATATCGTGGAGCTGGTGATGGCCTTTGAAGAAGCTTTCGATATCGACATTCCCGACGAGGATGCCGAGAAAATCGCGACCGTGAAGGACGCCATCGATTACATCGAAGCCAAGAAGAAGAAGTAACCCTGGGAGCCGCAAGATTTGTCGCGTAGAGTTGTAGTAACCGGAGTCGGACTGGTCAGCTCCTTGGGCATCGGCACCGAGGAAACCTGGCAGGCCATTCGCGAGGGCCGCCCGGGCATCTCCCGCATCGAACAGTTCGACCCCACCGATTTCGCCAGCCGTATCGCGGGCGAAGTTAAAAGCTTCGATCCGGCCCGTTACATCGAGCGCAAGGAAATCAAGAAAATGGGCCGGTTCATCCAATTCGGTATCGCGGCCACCGAATTTGCTCTGACTCAATCCGGTTTGAAGATCGATGCCCACAATGCCGAGCGGGCGGGCGTGTTCATCGGCAGCGGCATCGGCGGATTCGAAGTGATCGAACGCGAGCACAAGGTTCTGCTTGAAAAAGGGCCCAGCCGCATTTCGCCGTTTTTCATTCCCGCCACCATCATCAATCTCGCTTCCGGCTACGTTTCCATCCGCACCGGAGCGAAAGGTCCCAATTCGGCCACTGCCACGGCATGCACTTCGAGCGCGCATTCCATCGGCGATTCATTCAAGATCATCCAGCGCAACGACGCGGACGTCATGATCTGCGGTGGCGCCGAGGCCGCCATTACGCCCATGAGCGTCGGTGGTTTCGCCGCTATGCGCGCCCTCTCACAGCGCAACGATGAGCCGGCCAAAGCCTCCCGCCCGTGGGATGCCCAGCGCGATGGTTTTGTGGTTGGCGAAGGCTCTGGCATGCTGATTATCGAAGAGCTGGAGTTCGCCCAACGCCGCGGCGCGCGCATCCTGGCCGAGATCGTTGGATATGGCATGAGCGGTGACGCGCATCACATCACCAGCCCTTCTGAAGACGGCGACGGCGCGTTCCGCGTAATGCGCAACGCCCTCAAAGACGCCGGAATCGAGCCGCACCAGGTCGACTACGTCAACGCGCATGGCACTTCTACCGAGGTTGGCGACAAGATCGAAACGCTGGCCCTCAAGCGCGCCTTCTGCGAGCATGCCTATAAGCTGGCCGTAAGCTCCACCAAGTCCATGACCGGCCATTTGCTGGGTGGCGCGGGAGGCCTGGAAGCCGGCATCACCGTGCTCGCGCTGCGCGATCAAATCGCCCCGCCCACCATCAACTACGAGTTTCCCGATCCCGAATGCGACCTCGATTACGTGCCCAATCAGGCCCGCCCCATGCAGATCGACTACGCACTGTCGAACTCATTCGGGTTCGGCGGCACCAATGGCTGCCTCATTTTCAAGAGATTCACAGGCTGAAGGTTTTTCCCTTTCATGAAAATTATCGTTTCCATTAAGCAGGTGCCGGTACGCGATTCGCAATTGCGCATCGACTCGAGCGGCCGCTGGATTCAAGAATCCGATCTGAGCTTCGAGATCAACGAACCGGACGCGTACGCGCTGGAAGAAGCGCTCCAGTTGAAGGAAAAGCACGGCGGTGAAGTAATCGCGTTGTGCCTCGGCCCGGGGCGCGCTTCCCAAACCATCCGCGAAGCTCTGGCCAAGGGCGCCGACCGCGCCATCCATATCGAGGAAGAAAATCTCACCGCGTTCGACACGCTGGGCATCGCGAAGCTGCTGGCCAAAGCGGCCGAGCCCGAGAAGCCGGACCTGATCCTCACCGGTCTCCAGTCCGACGACCTGGGCGCAGGACAAACCGGCGTCGTCATGGCCGAAGTCCTCGGACTGCCCAGCGCCACCATCATCATGGCGGTCGAGACCGCAGGCTCCGGCATTCGCGTCAAGCGCGAACTCGAAGACGGCTGGTTCCAGAACGTCGAGATGCCGCTCCCGGCCGTGCTTACCATTCAATCCGGCATCAACAAGCTGCGTTACGCCACGCTCATGGGTATCAAGAAGGCCAAGACCAAGGAGATCAAGCGCGTCACCGCCGCCGAACTGGGCGGTGCACCCGCGCCCGTGGCCACCATCGAGCGCGTCTATCTTCCGCAGCGGACCAAGCAAACCCAAATCCTGGACGGCACCGCCAAGGAAGCCGCGGCTAAGCTGGTCGAGAAACTGAAATTCGAGGTGCGCGTAATATGAGCGGCAGCGTTCTGGTGATGATGGAGCAGCGCGGCGGCGCTTGGAGCCGCATGTCCTGGGAGACACTCGCGGCCGGCCAGCAACTCGCGGCCCAGATCGGCGCCACGGCGTCCGCGGCAGTGGCCGGGCAGGGAATTGGCGCGCTGGCCAACGAGCTGGCGTCCAAGAAACTGGACAAAGTCTATGCCGTCGAGCATCAGTTGCTCGGTGCGTACACCGCCGACAGCTACACCGCCGCGCTGGAACAACTGATCCGCAAGTCTTCGGCGGCCATGGTACTTTTCCCGCACACCTATCAGGTGCGCGACTTCGCGCCTAAACTCGCGACGCGCTTCAACCAGGTCCTCATCAGCGACACCATCGGCTTTCGCATCGACTCTGGCGCGCCCATCTTCGCCCGCCAGCTTTTTCAAGGCAAGCTCAACGCCGACGTCAAGGCAGCCGGCCCAGCCCCACACTTTGCTTCCATCCAAGCCGGTGCATTTCGCGCCGACCAGCTCGAAAGCGGAACCGCCCAGGTGGAAACCTTCACCCCCGATCTCAAACCCGACGCGATCCGGGCCAAGCCCGACGCCCCATTCCGCGAGTCCGCCCGCGCCGTCGACCTGACCGCCGCCGATATCATCGTCTCGGTCGGCCGCGGCATCAAGGAAAAAGAGAACATCCCGATCGTGGAAGAACTCGCCAAAGCCCTGGGCGCCGAATTGGCGGCCTCGCGCCCCATCTGCGACAGCGGTTGGCTCCCCATGGAGCGCCAGGTCGGCAGCTCCGGCCAGACCGTTTCGCCCAAGGTCTACATGGCGGTCGGCATCTCCGGCGCCATCCAGCACCTGGTCGGCATGAAAGGCGCGAAAACCATCGTAGCCATCAACAAGGACTCCAACGCCCCCATCTTCGAAGTAGCCGACTACGGCATCGTCGGCGACCTGTTCGAAGTGGTCCCGGCCTTGGTCGAAGAAGTCAAAAAAGCCAAAGGCTAGACACAGGCCAGCTCGAGTTCGGCATGCGCGTCTTTATCGGCTACGGATACAATCAGCGCGACAAATGGATCGAGGATTATGTATTCCCGCTCCTGGTTGCGTTTGGATGCGAGGTCGCTCATGGCAAGGCGGTTTACGGTGGCGCCCTTTCGGATGAGATTACCAAGGAGATCCGATCATCGGATGCGATGATTGGATTCACTACCCGGCGTGAGCCGGTCGGGCAGAATCAGTTCCGTACGCATGATTGGGTCGTTCAGGAATTGCTTACTGCTCATCAGCAGAATCCTCCGATCCCCTGGGTCGAAGTTCGCGAGCAAGGTGTCATTTCTCCCGGCGGTATTCTCGAGGCCGTCCAAACGCAGCGAATCAACTATCGCGAGGAAAATCGAGCCGAACGCCTAGTACAGATCGCGGAAGCTCTAAGGCGGTTGCACGAACTGACCCGGACGATTACTGTTCGTCTTGGCCCGGGCCCCTTGATGGACGAGGTGAGCACCATGCTTGAGGACCCATCGTTTTCGTGCACCTGTGAAAGGCTACAGGGGCTCAGACAAATAGCGGCCCACAACACACCAGTGTTGCCGATCAAGGGTAGCCTCTTCGTTCGATTGCGGGGCATTGCTTCGAACGAATTAGTACGAATCACAATCTCCGCCCGCGATCGAACGTGGCGCTCCGAATACGAGTCGGTGGATACTGTAGATATACAGGTGAAGGAGTAGTCGTGGCACTGTTTATCAAGCAAAGCGCGCGCTATCTTGGAAACGATCGCTGGTCGTGGTCCGTTTGGCTCGACGGTGATTCGGGGGAACTCGATAGCGTAAAAGAGGTCATGTATGTCTTGCATCGGACCTTTCACAATCCCGTGCGAGTAGTAAAAGATCGAGCAACGAACTTCCTGCTCGAGACTTCGGGCTGGGGCAGCTTCACTATTTACGCTAAAGTGACCCATCACGACGGCCGAGAAACGCCGCTGGAGCACGAGCTGGAACTACTCTACCCCGACGGCACACCGACTATTGCGTAGCATCGCAACTACCGCATCTGCGTACAATACCCAAAGTAAGCTGGTAACCCGAGCCGGACGAGACTCGCCGCAGCAAGCCTTCACAAATGCGGCAGCGCAATATGCCTGGGGCGCTCCACCCGACGCACTGCGCAACTCGACCACCCATCAGGATTCCAGCTTCGGCAAAAACGTCCACAGACAACAGCTTCCAGGCCTTGCCGCAATCGTTTTGTAACATGGACCCCTTCGTGCGAATAAGAACTGGCGGATTTCCTCCGGAGGTCCCCGCATGAAAACTCAGGTCCTTGAAGCCATCGGTCAAACCGACTTGCGGCACTTGACCCAGATCGAAGAGGGACTTGCCGCTAACGACAGAATCAAATATTATCTGACCCTCCTGCAGATGGCCGTCGCGCGCGCAGATCACCCCGAACAACCCATTAACTGGCTGCGCAACCCCGGCTTGACCACGGCCCTGGATCGCCGGGCGCTGGACGATCTGATCGCGACCTCGCACCGCGAAAATGGAAGCTATCGATTGTCGGGTTGCGAATTGGTCTTCGATCAAATTGCTCAGGACTTGCTTGCCATGGCCGCACCCGCGCCGCCGGAGTTCGCCGAGCGGGTGGAGCGTATCCTTGGCACTTTCCCGAAGCCAAAGGACGACCTGATCGATCGCAGCGTCATTGACGACCTAACCCGTGCCGGCACAGACGGCGCCGACAGCCTCCATCGCCTGGTGATGGACCTGCACAAAGCTTTGAATGCCCTCCAGGCAGAGCTTGCAGAAGAGCGATTGGACGGCGCCACCGTCTATCAGATCCAGGATTCCGACCGCCCTCTGATTAAAGCCTTCATGGCCGGGCTGAATCGCACCGCGCCCCTCAAATTCAACCATCCGGGCTTGGGCACCCTGGCTTGGCGCTCCGGCGACAAATTGATCATCCAAAACGATCTCGGCACCACTGACGCGCACGTCATCGTGATCCATGTCGAAGGCTTAAGAGTCCAGCTAATCCACACCGACATCCATCCCGAGCGCATCCAGTTCCTGCGCGACATGCTCACTGGATACGCCATGTCCTGGACAGCCGGACAGTCCACCCAGCCGGAGCCTCTCGCCTCAGGCGTCCCGTTTCATTTGATCACCGGGATCTTTGAGGCCGGCGATTCCAACCAGTTGATGGCCTATCTGAATTTCCTCGCCTCCCGCCTGGTATTCCTGATTGACTGGAACCGCGCCCGCAAGGACTTACGCAGCTTCCTGCGCGGGAAGCACCGCATCGCGGTCCTCAAGTGGGCGGCCGAATTCGAAGTCGGTCACCGCGGCTTTCTCGAATTAGGCGGCGCGCAGCTCATCAATCGCGCCATCGAAAGCACGGCCGGATCCGCGATGCACTTCGGCGACCGGCTCTGCGACGTGCTCGGAGACGAGCCCGCGATGGACTTTGTGCGCTTCGTCTTTCGAGCCGCCATGGAAGGGCTCCGCGATCATCATTCTCCGGGCCTGATCCAGGATCGCGTCCGCGCCGAGCTGCAAGTGCACTTCAGTAGCGAGGGCAAGCGTCTGCTCGAACTGGCGAGCGAGCAAGCCGCCATCATTTTTGAAATCGCTTCCTTGGTTCGGGATGGCATCCGCAGCATCGAATCCGGCGATCGCGAGGGGCACTACCAGCGGCTGGCCCAGCGCGCGCGTGAGTTCGAGCACAGTGCCGATCAGTTGGTGGTCGCCAGCCGCGAGGCGGTGCGCCGCCGTCCTGAGTATGAAACGCTTTTCCGCCTGCTCGAAACGGCCGACAACGCCGCCGACGAGCTCGAAGAAGTCGCCTTCCTCATGGAGCTTTTGGTGAAGTCGCAACCGGGCGGCGAGGCCCTGGAAACCCTGGGAGCGCTCGCGGATTTGCTAGTCGAGGCCGCGCAGGAATGGATCAAGGCCCTCAGCCGCGGCTCGCACGTCGACAAGTCCAGCGGCATGGGCGCGCAAGAGGACGTGCGCGACTTTCTCACAGCCATCGACGCGTTGTTGGCGCTGGAACATCGCGCCGACGACGTCGAGCGCGCTTTGATTTATGCCGCCGTCCAGAAAGCCCTCGATTTCCGCCAGCTCCACATCTATTCCAATATGGCCAACAGTCTCGAAGAAGCATCCGACGCGTTGAAGTGGGCCGGTCTGATTGCCCGCGACTACCTGCTTGGAAACGTCCTGGCCGCCTGAGGCCTCGCCCATGAGTCTGGGACTGTATGACATCCTGCCTCGATCCGCCCGGCCCAAAGGTGGCGCCGAAGAGGTCGGAAACAAGGCCTGGAACCTGATGCGCATGACCGACGCTGGCCTGCCCGTTCCCCCTGCTTTCGTACTTCCCGCCGCCTGGTGCCAACAAGTCGATTCGGATCCTGACAACCAGGATCTTCGGGCCACCCTTTCCTCCGGAATCGCCACGCTCGAATCCGCCACCGGCCTCAGCTTCGGCTCGCCCCGCCGGCCTCTGTTAGTCTCGGTCCGCTCGGGTGCGGCCGTGTCGATGCCAGGCATGCTAGAGACGGTTCTGAACATCGGGATCAATGCCCAGACCGTCAGCGGCCTGATCGGCTACACCGGCAACCCGCGGCTCGCCTGGGATTGCTACCGCCGTCTGGTGCAAGGCTATGCTGAGGTCGTGCAATGCTTGCCAAGAGGCCCCTTCGATGAGCTGGTAACCCAGGCGTTATCCGCCGCTGGCGTTGAACTAGAACGCGAATTGGATTACGCCAGCCTGCGCCAGTTGACCGGTAAAATGCTGGACCGCTTCCAGGAACTTGCCGGCGTACCTTTCCCCGAAGATCCTCTCGAACAACTGCGCCGCGCCGCGGTGGCTGTCTTCCAATCCTGGCATGCCCCGAAAGCGGTAGCTTACCGGCAAGCGAACCGTATCGAACAGGGCGGCGGAACTGCGGCTACCGTCCAGCGCATGGTGTTCGGAAACGCCGGCGGCGCCTCCGGGGCGGGTGTCGCGTTCACTCGCAATCCTGCTACCGGGGCCCGCGAACTGTACCTGGATTTCGAGTTCAACTCGCAAGGCGAGGATGTGGTTGCCGGCAGGCGAGTGACCCACGGCGATGAGCGCCTCCGCCGCACGCTACCCGCGGCCTGGGCGCAACTGGAAGAAACCGGCCTGGCGCTCGAATCCCTGTTTCGCGATACCCAGGATTTCGAATTCACCATTCAATCCGGCGCGCTGTACCTGCTTCAGTCACGATCCGCTAAGAGGACTCCTTGGGCGGCTTTGCGAATGGCCGTCGATCAGGTCGACGAAGGCCTGATAAGCCCAGACGAAGCACTGCCGCGTTTCACCGGAATCGATCTCGATTCGGTGGTGCGAACCCGCTTGGCAAATCCGGCCGCCGCGCCCTTAGCCCGCGCTCAAGTCGCGAGCTTAGGAGTCGCAAGCGGAGCCATCTGCCTCGATTCCGCCACTGCCATTCACATGGCCGAAGCTGGTCCGGTGATCCTGGTTCGCCGCGAAACAGAAACCTCCGACATCGGCGGAATCATGCGCGCTATTGGTATCCTCACCGCGGCCGGCGGCCGGACGTCTCACGCGGCCGTCGTGGCACGGCAACTTGGTAAGGTATGCCTGGTGACTTGCCCGGATCTTCAGATCGATCTCCTCCAGCGCTCCTGCCGCATCGGAGAGAAAAACATGCGGGAAGGCGAGTTTCTTTCGCTCGACGGCAATGACGGCGGCGTCTATGCGGGCCAGCTGGATGTCGTCACCGAGCGGCCTGAGCGGGAACTGGCGCGAATTGCAAACTGGAGCGCTTCCCGGTAAGCTGCCGTTCTCCGCGTACAATATCCAAAGTGAGCTGGCAATCTGAACTGGACGAGATCCGCCGCCGCGAAGCCCTGGCTCGCCAAATGGGCGGCGCGGCCAACATCAAGCGGCAGCACGACGCCGGACGCCTGACCGTTCGCGAACGCATCGACCGCTTGCTCGATCCCGGCTCCTTCCACGAAATCGGCATTCTGACCGGTCGCGCCACCTACGATGAGGGCGGCTGCCTCACCGCTTTCACGCCATCCAACTTTGTGCACGGAACCGGGAAGATCGACGGCCGTCCCGTGGTCGTCGGCGGTGACGACTTCACGGTCCGCGGAGGCGCGGCCGATGCTAAGGTCGGCGACCGAATGGGCCACAGCGAAAAGCTCGCGCGCGGCCTGCGCATCCCCATGGTCCGGCTGGTCGACGGCACCGGCGGAGGCGGCAGCGTCAAAACCATCGAGCAAATCGGCCGCACCTACGTGCCCGCCAATCCGGCCTGGGATCAGATCACCGCGATGCTCGGCGAAGTCCCGGTCGTCGGCGCTTGCCTCGGTCCGGTCGCCGGACTCGGTGCGGTGCGCGTCGTTACCTCGCACTTTTCGCTCATGGTCCGCGGCACCAGCCAGCTTTTTGTCGCCGGCCCTCCGGTGGTCGAGCGCGGCGTTGGCGAAAAAGTCACCAAGGAAGAACTCGGCGGTCACGAGATACATACGCGCGGCAGCGGCGCAGTCGATAACGAAGTCGCCAGCGAAGAAGAAGCCTTCACCGCAATCCGCCGCTTTCTCTCCTACTTGCCCTCGAGCGTGTGGCAAGCACCGCCGCGCCTGGAGACCGCCGACCCGGCCGATCGCCGGGAAGAAGAGCTGCTCTCCGCTATTCCGCGCGACCGGCGACGCACTTACGACGTCCGCCGCATCCTCCACGCCGTCTTCGACCGCGACTCGTTCTTCGAAATTGGTTTCTATTACGGCCGCCCGCTGGTTACGGGGCTTGCGCGCCTCAATGGCTACCCGGTCGGCGTCATGGCCAACGACCCGCGCCACGGCGGCGGCGCGCCCAACGCCCCCGCTTGCGACAAGATGATCCGGCTGGTCGACATCTGCGACACGTTCCACATTCCGGTAGTGAACTTCGTCGACAACCCCGGCTTCTTGATCGGAAGCGCCGCTGAACGCGCCGGCACAATTCGCGCCGGTGCACGCGCCCTGGTCGCCGTCTACCAAGCCACCACACCCTGGATTTCGATTCTCATCCGCCGCTGCTACGGCGTCGCCGGCGCTGGTCATGGCAATGCGCAATCTCTGAACCTCCGCTACGCCTGGCCGTCGGGCGACTGGGGCTCGCTGCCCATCGAAGGCGGCGTGCAAGCGGCCTATAAACGCGACATCGAAGCTTCGCCCGATCCAGCCGCCCGCCGCCGCGAACTCGAAGACATGCTGAACCAATTTCGCTCACCGCTCCGCACCGCCGAAGCGTTCGGGGTCGAAGAGATCATCGACCCGCGCGACACGCGGCCGCTGCTGTGCGAGTGGGTACAAGGAGCCTACGGAATGTTGCCGTCGGAACTAGGACCGAAAGCGAGGGCCGTCCGCCCATGAAAGCCTGGCGCGTTCACAATTGGGGAGAACCGGAGACGATGTCCTGGGAAGACATCGCCGTGCCCGAGCCCGGCCCTGGAGAGGTGCGCATTCGCAACCACGCGGCCGCGCTCAATTTCTTCGACATTCTCCAAGTGCAGGGCAAATATCAGATCAAGCCGCCGTTCCCGTTTACGCCCGGAGCGGAAGTGGCCGGTGTAATCGATGCACTCGGCCCCGGCGTCACCCAATTCAAACCCGGCGATCGCGTCCTGGCGTTGACGCACGGCAACGCGTTCGCCGAACAATCGCTCGGCCGCCTCGGAAGCACCTTCGCGATCCCAGCCGGCATGGATTTCCCCGAAGCAGCCGCGTTCCCGGTGGTCTATCACACGTCAATCTTCGCCTTGCAAGAGCGCGCGGCGTTGCAACCCAGCGAATGGCTGCTGGTTCACGCCGGCGCGAGTGGCGTGGGCGTCTCGGCCATCCAGATCGGCCGAGCCTTCGGTGCGCGAGTGATCGCGACGGCGGGCGGCCCCGAGAAGCTCGCCTTCGCGAAGGCGCAAGGCGCCGAACACGTGATCGACTACACCGAAGCAAGCTGGGTGGATCAGGTCAAGCAACTCACCGGTGGCCGCGGCGCAGACGTGATCTACGATCCGGTGGGCGGCGACGTCTTCGATCTCTCCACCAAATGCATCGCCTCGGCCGGACGCCTGCTGGTAATCGGATTCGCGAGCGGCCGCATCCCCACCATAGCCGCCAACCGGATTCTGCTCAAAAATATGTCTGTGGTCGGCGCGCTTTGGGGCGGCCATGTGCAAGCGCATCCTGAATATTCCGCGCACGCACAAAAAGCGCTGGCCGATCTCTACGCGCAAGGTAAAGTCAAACCACCGCATCCGATCGAATATCCGCTCGATGAAGCACCCTCCGCCCTCCGCGATCTCGCAAACCGGAAAATCCTTTGGAAAGCCGTGCTGTGCGCCTAAGGCGGCGCATTACTTACTTCCTGGCCGGTCCAGGCGGGTCGTTGGTCACCGTAAAAAGCTGGCCATTTCGAAGATAGAGGCGCCCGGCTTCTTCGCGATTAAACGGGCGTGAGCCGCGGCGATTGAAGACCGCCAGTTGATTGCCGCTTTCGTCCACAGCCCTGTCGCGGTCGGTACCTTTCGAGACCGTGAGCGCCGGGCCCTTGGTGTGATAGGTCGCGATCAGCTTCGGCGTCGGCTTGGGGCTGAAGCCCAGATAATTGGGCTGTTCATTGGGAGCAAACAATTGCACGATTCGAAATCCGTTCTTGCCGTCGGCGATGTAGGCGAATGCGCTGGCGTTGGTCATGCCGAGTTTGACGTCACGCGTGTCATTGAGTTCGCCTCCGGCGTTGAAGACTTGCTCGATGCGCGGATGTTCCGGCCGCTCCACATCCACAATCGCGAGTCCTTGCTTGCCGCCCGCGACGTAGGCGTAGGTGCGAGCCACATAAACGTTGCGCGCATCTTCCAGCGGCAGTGAAGCACCGGCCACGACGCGGGGATGTGCGAGCGAAGTAACATCCAACACCTTCAGGCCTTGCCGGTCGACCACGAACGCGTACCGAAATTGAATCGCCACACCCTGCGGATCCACCAAATCCGGCGCGCCGATCTCGGCCTCGACTTTCGGCGCCAGCGGATTCTCGATGTTCACCACCACCAGCCCGCGATTGCACAGAACGTACGCGTAGGTCCCCGCGATGGTGATGCGCCGCGCGCCGTTCAAGATGCCATTAGGATTGAATGTGGCCGCGCGCTTCAGAAAATTGTTGGCCGGATTCCCGTCCAGCAGCGTCAGCACGCCGGGGCTCTTGCTCTTCAAATTCGGATCGCCGATTACAACCAGTCCTTCTTCGGAATCGGTGACGTACAGAAAGCCGTACATCAGCGCGATGGACTGCTCTTCATTCGCTGGAATGCGCGTGCGCAGCGGATCGACTGCGAGCGTGGAAGGCGAGCCCACCGCAGTCGCATTCTTGGTCTTGACGTAAAAGCGCTGGCCCAGCGGCGAGACCGGTGCGGTCACCATCTTCTCGGAGAAGTCTTTGTTGTCGATGTTTGCGACGTCGTAGATGCGAAAGCCATCCTTTCCAAGCGCGGCATACAGATATTCGCCGCGCAGCTGCACATCCAGAACGTTGCCGGCGTGATGATCGGCTTCTTCCAACTCACCGTGATGCTTTTGCAGTTCTTCGTAATCATGCGAATAAACCAGTTTGTGCAGATCGCTGCCGAGCACGGCTGGCGGATCGTCGTGCTCGGCCACCGGAATCGCATCGAATCCTTTCGATCCTTCGGCCACGTACACGTAGCGGCCCATGAAGTTCACCAGATTCGTCCCCTGCATCAGGAGCTGCGCCATCCAGGCATTGTTGTCGCCGTCGCGCGAGACATGACAATCGGTGCAGGTTTTGGTTTCGGTGGCGCGAACGGTATGAGGATAGTAGGGGCTGAAGCCGAAGCCGCTGAATCCCTCCGCAGAAATGGTCTGCTGCATATAATAGAGCCAGTCGCGATTGGCGTTCTGCGAGCTGACCACTACAGCGCAGGTGGATCGCGTGGGCGCGATGCGATGCTTGGTCACCGTGCCGTCGATGCCCAGCATGTAGATGTCATCGCGCAGAACTTCGAAATTGTAGGACGTGTAGTTGCGCGTGGTGAGGCCTTCGTTGTGCAACATCGGCAGCTTCTTGTTGGCGACCATGGGCAGATGGCAGCCGAAACAACTGGTGGTCCAGGAGGAATGGCAGGTGTAACAGGTCATGCGCTCGTTGGAGTGCGCCAGCGCGGATTCAGCAGAAGACGCCGCGCCCCAGGTCTTGCCATCCTTGAGGATCGTTTTCGCCAGCCGCGATTTTTCGTTGTAGTGCGGATTGCCGGGCGTGATGGTGTCCATCACCTGGACTACTTCCCAGGGCGCGCGATCTTTGTCGACCATGGAGCGCTGGTACAGCTTCTCATTTTGCCAGTAGAAGCGCCGCTGCCCCCAAGGCGTGCGCAGCAGTGAGATGTCGGTTCCTCCGGGTGGCGCGGCAGCCGCGGAGGTTTTCAACGTGGCCTTATGCGAGATGGTCCCGTGACAATCCACGCAATCCACTTCTACCGCGTTGCGAGTTTCGCCATACAGGTTGCCGTTGCCGTGATTGTCCTGTGCGAAATGGCAATCCTCGCAGTGCATGCCGTTTTCAAGATGGATGTCGCGGAGCTGGACGGCCTTCTCGAATTTCTGTTTGTCGGCCGGCGCGACGACCTTATTCTTGGCATCCAGCAGGTCGCCCTTGCGATCGCGCTTGTAGACCGCGCGAAACACCCAGCCGTGCCCGTGGAAATCGGCAAACTGCGTGTGCTGGAGCTGCTGGTTGAATTCCGGCGTCCCGATCTTCTCGAGAAAATCGAGGTCCTTCCATTTCCCGCGCGCCGCGGCGGCTTCCGGATTCGCCAGCCAACTTTGGAAGCGCTCCTCGTCCGACGGATTGTGCTGCTTGGCCGGATACATGTGCTCGCCGTCGGTTTCGTTGTCCCACCAAATGTAGCCAAGATAAGACGCGACCATATTCGTGCCGGGATGGATGTGGCACACGATGCACTGGCTGGTCGGAATGGAGCGCGTGAATTCGTGCTTGATGGGATGGCCGCGTTCGTCGCGCGGAATGGTCGGGTCGATTTGCGCGCTGTGGGCCTGGTTGCCGTAGACGGCGTAGGGCCCGGAGTGGATTGGAGACCGGTCGTTGGCGTAGATGACGTGGCAGGCGGTGCAGCCGCTGTTGCGGTAGTCGCCCGGGTGGTCATTGGTGCCGGGCAGAGAAAGAATTGGATCGAGCAGGCGCGTTTTTTGCAGGCCGATAAAAACTGGGTCGGTGCGAAGTTCCGTGCCCAGGCCGCGATCGCTCAGCTTGACGTCCGGCGCGCCCGGGTCTCCTTCGCGGTTGGGATTGCCGATCTCGGAGCGCTCCTCGCCGCCGCGCTCGAACACGCGCAGAATGTTGCCAGGCAGCGAAACTTCCCAGCGCAGCAGCGGCTCCAGGCTCGGCAGCACGCCTTTGGTGTGCGTCAGATCCTGGGATGGCGGCGGGTATGTTTTCAAACGCTGTGGCAGGCCGTTGGGCGAATAGCTTTCGCCGAAGCGCGCGTCCTTATAGGGGTAAGCGCCGTTGTTATAGAGCGCGGCTTCCCACAACATCGCGCCGTGCGTCATCATGCTGGTGCGAACCGCGACCACTTCCCGGGCGTGGCAGCCGGCGGATCCGCAGGTTTGCTCGGCCACGCGCAGATCGCCGGGGTTGACGAACTGGATGTATTCTTTGCTTTCTTCGAGCCACCGCGTGTAGGGGCGCACCGGATTGGCTGAGGTCTTCCACAGGTCCCGGAGGCGTGGCTGCGGATGCGCCTGTTTCTTGGCTTGCTCGTAAGGTCCGGAACCTTTTTGCGCACCGGCGGGCGGCTGAACGTCCGCTTTGCCGCCGTGGCAATCGGTGCAGCTGAGATGAACCGTCCCGGTGGTATGCATGGAGGGCGAATCGGTCTGCCCATGACAAGCCAAGCAGCCAGACGTCTGCTGCGCCATCAGAAAAACCGGGGACAGTACACTCAATCCCCAATTTCTCAGCCATCGGCTGTGGCAAAGGATACGGAGAAATTGGGGAACGAGTGTACTGTCCCCGCATTTTGGGCTGTCCTCGGATTTTTTAGAAGCGGAAGCGGGCATTTAAGAATAATGAAAGCAGTGTGCGATTGGTGGAGATGTCGCGGAAGCCTTGAAATGGCACCAGCGCGTTGACGCCACCGGTGAGAACAAGATTCTCGGAAAGCGGAGGCCGGTAGGAGACCCCGATTCCCGAGTCAGCGCCAATTCCAGCATGGATCGGCGCTTGAAACAACAGCAGCTCGAGCGGCTCGGTGTGGACAAATCGCAGCAGGTTCAAATTCACGAAGCCTTTCAATTTCGGCGTGATGTTGATGTCCACACCTGCATTGTATAGGAGCACTCCCGGGTTGACGAAGTTCGATTGGCCCTCCAGCTTGCTCGTTCGCAGGTCCGGAACCAGGCTGCCTCCATTCTCCAGGTCGACTCCGGTTCCCAAAAGCCGCACTCCCTCGCGATCCCAAAAGCTGAAAAAACCGCCCGCGAAATTGGGATTGTCGAAGATGGTATCAAACCCGCGCGCAGTCCCGTCCCGTGGATTCTTGTCCCCGGAGGCATAGAAGAACGAAACCCGGTACCGCAGCCAGTCCTTATCAAGCGACAGCTCCAGCGCCGCCATCTGCGCGTTGATGTCCACCTTGCGCCCCGCGATTTCGTTGAAATTGTCGTGCCCCAGGACCTGATAGAACGCATGGTTCACGTTTATCTTGCCGATGTGCCCGTCGCCGGCGAAGCCGTAGTAATAAGCGCGGATCGAATGCGGCCTCACCAGACCAATGGGAGCCGGACGGGCGAGAAAATTGTCGGTGTCGAACAGAAACGAAGGGTCGTCCTTGTTGTAGTGGAAGCTGACCTCCAACGTGTAGCCCGGCTTGATGAAGTCCTGGCGGTACAGATTCGCGATCATGACCTGCTGGTCGCGATAATTCATGGTGTTCAAGCCGCTGTTGGTGTCCTTTTCGAGCATCGCGAAGTAGGCAGCGTTGTACTGGTAGCGATTCGAATCGAAGTTCCCGAACAGGCGCAGGCCGGGTTCCTGATCGGAAAAAATAAATCCCCGAAAGTCGCTGGTGAAAGATTGAATCCCGGCGCGCGCGGACAAAAAGTCGTAGCTGTTGCTGAAATCCTTCAGCTTCACTTCAACGAAACCCTCTTGCAGGCCGACATGCTCATCCAAGCGCGTGGTGCCTTTGCGCACGTCGAAGTTCACGATGCCGTTTTCCTGAACGTTCAGGTAATTGATGTTCAACTCGGGCGTGAACTTGATCTGCCAATCGACCGGCTTGAAGGAAGTGTCCCCATGAAATAGCGTGACGGAGAACGCCAGATTCTCGGTCATAAAGAACTGACCGAATCGCCCGAAGAACTGTTCGCTGCCCGCGCTGGCTGATCCCAGACCGCTCGGCACGGGCAGGCGGCGCCCGTCGACGAACGTATCGCTGGTGAGTGAAATGTCGAGAAACGTGCGATTGCCGATGATGGGGTAGTCGCCCTTCAGCTTGTTGCGATTGAACGGATCGTACCAGTGGCCCTTAACGTACGGCACCTCGCCGGTTGGGTAGCGATGATACTCGGTGGGAAACGGAAGATTCCAGCGATTCGGAATCACCTCGAATAGCTCGGCGTCGGTAGGCAGCGGTGCCAGCGGACGCGGTTCGCCCGTAGTGGCCGGCGGAGGCTCCTGCGGCAGGGTGCGGTACGGAGAAGAAGGCGCGGCCTCCGCGGGAACGGGCGGCGGCTTCGGTCCCAGTTCGGGCTGGCGGGGCACTTCGCGTACGCCTTCAGGGGAGGCAGCGGGCTTCATGCTGAATTCCAGTGGGAAGACGTCGCCCGCTTTCAGTTCGATGTCGCCACGCGCAAACGGCTCGAAACCATCGCGCGCGGCTTTGATCTGATAACGGCCAGGGACGAGATTCAGGAAACGAAACGAACCGTCTCCTCTGCTAGTCAAGTTGATGCTGCGCCCGGTGGCCAGATTCTGCAAAGTCACAGCTACGCCACCCAGGCCGAGCGCAGTGTCGGCGGTGCGGACGATGCCTTCAATGGCGGCGGACGCAGGCGCGGTTTGGCGCGGAATCCGCTGCGTCTGCGCGGCAAGGCTCAATGGCACGAGTAGCCACACCAACGCCGGCCTGAATTCGCTGGCCCGAAATAGCAGCAAGATCATTTGTACAACAGTCGGTTGGAAGGGAGCTAGTGCTAGGGCTGGAGGCCGGGCGCCACGTAAGCGTAGAACAACACTACGACACCGATGACGCAAGCCAGGAACACACTATGCTTCAGAGTAAAGCGGAAGAGTTTGGCTTCTTCTTCCGGCGCCATGCCGGTGGCTGCGGCGGCCACGGCGATGCTCGACAGGCTGATCATTTTGCCCATCACGCCACCACTCGAGTTCGCGGCTGCCATGAGAACGGGATTGAGATTGAGCCGCGTGGCGGTGATCACCTGGAGGTTGCCGAACAGTGCGTTCGCCGAAGTGTCGGATCCGGTAAGAAACACGCCCAGCCAGCCCAGGATCGCGCCAAAGAACGGGAACGACGCGCCCGTGGCGGCAAACGCTAAGCCCAGTGTTCCGGTGGCGCCGCAGTAGTTCATCAGGTAGGCGAGACCCAGCACGGCCGCCAGGGTCAGCATGGCGAAGGCCAGCTGGCGCAGAGTGTGCCCGAAGATTTTGAGAAACCGCAGCGGCGAGACTCGCAGCACGAAAGCGGAGAGTATACAGGCGATCAAACAAGAGGTGCCAGCCGCCGAGAGCCAGTTAAAATTGAAGACGGCCGCGTACGGAGATATTTTGCTGGTGACCGGAGGGACGCGGGCGATCTGGTTGTGCAGGCCGGGCCACTGG
The DNA here is from genome assembly GCA_963768095.1 of Terriglobia bacterium. GTDB lineage: Bacteria > Acidobacteriota > Terriglobia > Bryobacterales > Bryobacteraceae > Palsa-89. The sequence continues at coordinate 753,736 of CAVYGT010000007.1, forward strand.
ATGGCTTTGCTTACTGAATTCAGCGGCGCCTGCATGGGTTTCCAGCCCCACAGGAGAACGATGGCCACCAGCAGCAGATAAGGACTCCAGGCCAGCAGGATTTGACCGCGCGAATAGCGAGCCGAGGTGAAAGATTGCGCGGGCACGGCGTGCTGGGCGGTGTCCTTAGGCTTCCAGACCAGGAACAAGAGCACCAGCGCGAGCATCGCCGTCAGCGAGGCGATCAGATCGGTGAGCTGTGGCCCGACAAAATTCGAAATCAGGAACTGCATTCCGGCAAATACGGCGCCGCACACCAGCGCAGCCGGGAAGACGCTCGCGAGGGCGCTCCATCCGCCCATGACGACCACGATGTAACCGGGAATGAACAGCGAAACGGGGGCGCAGATACGTCCGATGCCTGCGCTCAATTTGTCCAGGGGGAGACCGGTAATGCCGGCCAGCGTGATGGCGGGAATGCCAATCGAACCGAACGCGACCGGGGCGGTGTTGGCGAGCAGGCACAGCGCGGCGGCGAAGAACGGCGAGAAACCGAGGCCGGCGAGCATGGCGGCGGCGATCGCGACCGGTGTTCCAAATCCAGCCGCTCCTTCCAGGAACGCGCCAAAGGCGAAGGCGATCAGGAGCGCTTGCAGGCGGCGGTCCTGCGTAAGGCTTCCGAGCGAGTGTTTGATGATTTCAAAATTCTTGGTCTCGACCGTGATCCGGTACAGGAACACCGCGCCGATTACGATCCAGCCGATGGGGAACAATCCGAACGCGGCGCCGAACAGAGTGGCCGATGCGACGTTTCCGACGGGCATGCCATACAGGAAGAGCGCGACCAGGATGGTGGTGGCGAGTCCCGACAGAGCCGAGATCCAGGCGGGTTTTCGCAGGACGCCTAGCAGGAGCAGCAACGTGAGGATGGGGAGTGCCGCGATCGCGGCGGAGCCAAACAAACTTCCGTTGAGGGGTGTGTAGTTATGCTGCCACATGCGTAGAAGGCAGTATACAGCAGGAGTTGGTGGGAGCGCTCAGCGCGATTGTAGCTTCGTCCTGCGGGACAACTTGAGTCGGGAGGAATCGGCGGGTCACCCCCGTTCCCAATTCCAGGATAACAAGCCTCGATCTGGAAGTCTAACAGATAGAAAAAAAGCAAGATAGAGGCGCAATAAAGTCAATCTTTAAACTGGCTTGCGACCCTGAACTTGAGTAACATCGCTGAGGCACCAATCTTGAACTACCCAGTGGAGGTTTATGATCCCGCAAGAGAAGAGCGCCGCAGTGTTTCGAGGCCTGGGCGAGGCTTTCGACACAACCGCCATCGAAGATATTCGCAGGATTACCCAAGGTCTCAGTTCCGACCTTGTGTTTCGCATTGTCGTAAAGGGTTCTCCATTCCTGCTGCGGATCATGACGCGTAGGGATGAGAGGAACGACCCGCTACGCGTCTTCGCCTGCATGAAGGCGGCGGCGGAAGCAGGTCTGGCGCCACGTGTCCTCTATTCCAATACGGAAGATGGCATCGCGATCATCGACTTTATTGAAGCCGTCCACTTTCCCCCGACGCAGGCGCTGGTTCTTCTTCCCCGAACGCTGCGAAAGCTGCATGCGCTGCCGCCATTTCCCAAAGCGTTCAACTACGTCACCGCGCACAACTTCTTCATCTGGAAATTTCGCGCGGCCGGCCTGCTCCCTCACGGAGAGATCCAGGAGGTTTTCCGCCGCTATGAACAAATCTGCGCCGCTTATCCTCGTCTCGATGGGGATCTGGTGTCGTGCCACATGGACCTGAAGCCGGAGAACATCCTATTCGACGGCCACCGTGTCTGGCTGGTGGACTGGATGGCGGCTTCCCTGAACGACCGCTACTTCGATCTGGCGATTGTTGCCAACTTCGTAGTCACGAGCGACGCGGACGAACGGACTTATCTCGAGGAGTATTTGGGCCAACCGCCCGACGAGTACCAACGCGCGCGATTTACCCTCATGCGTCAGGTGCTCCACATGTTCGCCGCCGCGGTCTTCCTGTTGCTTGGCTCGGCGGTCAAGCCGATCCGCCCAAGTGAGAGGCCGCCCTCATTCCGCGATTTTCACGAGCGGATCTGGGCAGGCGAGATCGATCTGGCGGACAACGATCTGAAAATCGTCTATGGCATGGTTCATTGGGAACAGCTCTTGCACAATGTGCGGCAACCTTGCTTCGACGAAGCCCTCAGAATCGTCTCAGAGCGGAATACCAGCCAGGAAAGTGTGCGCCTGCTTTTGCCGAGTGCTCCATAAGAGCAACTCCCGCGAAGGTTGCTTCCGACCAGTCATCTTTTAACAATCGGGTACCAGGCATTGCGGTGCAGCCCCAAACCTGGAATCGTTCTGCGACGCCCTTGCGCGGCTCCTCTTTTAGAACCCTGCCACATTCATTAGGCCGTATGCGGAAATTCATCAGAGCGCAACGCTGAGACGCTATTCTCAGCGACCGAGGAGGATTCATAACAATGTCTCGAATTCGCGGCCGCTGGTCTGCGGCCATAAAATTTTGCGCCGCGGCAGTCCTGCTGCTGGGTTTCGCCGGGCAGGCTTTTCCGGAGGACGACGACTTTCACGGCTTCTTTCCGGGCACGTTGATTGTTAGCCGGATGCACTACGCGGGAACGGCTTTTACCACGACGGATACGTTTCCGACCATCTTTAGCGATCCAAACATCTCCGGCATTACCGCGCCAATCTATCTCGACGAATACCTGCCCATCCCCTTCGTGCCTCGCCTCGGCAGTCTTCCGTTGACGGGCATTGCGACCAGCTTCAGCTCCAAGTCTGAGGGAGCTTTGACACGATCCGTGGACGGGAAATCACTGACCTACATCGCCTACGACGCCGGAGTGGGCCTTAACGGCGTCTCGAACTCCTATACAACCAATGCGAATCTGGCAGGCAACACGAATCCGTTGTATGACCGGGAAGTCGCGCTCATCTCAGCTAATGGGACTGTCAGTCTGACACCCGAAGCTAACGCTTACAGCGGCGACAATCCGCGCGCGGTAATCACGGTGGACGGGACTCAGTTTTACATGGCGGGTAACTCCGACTCGACCATTAGCAGCGGAGTTGGTCCGGGTACTACCATCGGAGCTCGCTATGGAACGCCGGGGTCGAACATGTCCTATCAATTGGGCGTTTACACCGCCTCGGATCGTCCCGATGAATCCAAGAAGCAGCATGTGAAGGACAACAATTTCCGGGGCATCGCGATCTTCGATGGCAACCTGTACGTGTCCAAGGGAAGCGGCGGCAACGGTGACGACGGCATTTTCCAGGTAGGCAGCGGGCTGCCAACGGGCACGGCCAACACCATCACCGAATTGCTGGGCGACCCGGCAACCGATCCAAACACCGGCGCGAGTTCCCCGCTAACGCCTTTCGGCTTTTGGTTCGCGAATCCAACCACGTTGTACGTGGCCGACGAAGGCAATCCGAATACCGACGCCAATGGAAACCTGATTCCAGATCCCATGGCGGGGCTTCAGAAGTGGAGCTTCACCGGAGGGAAGTGGCAACTCGACTATGTGATCCAGAACGGGCTGAATCTCGATAAGGCCGAGAATGTTGCGGGCTACCCGGTGCCGACCTATACCTACGGCATTCGCAATTTAACCGGCGCTCGGAACTGGGACGGAAGCGTCACGATCTTCGCCATCACGGCGCAGTTCAGCAGCATCTCGGGCGGTGAGCCTGACCCGACCAGGCTGGTGATGGTTGTGGATCGGCCGTCGACGAAGTCGCTAGCCACGGGGTTCGATGCGTTCTTCTTCGACCGTTTCGTGACGCTGCAGCAAGCGCAAAGCGGTGACGTTTTCCGCGGCGTGGCCTTGGCTCCGTGCGCATTTTGCGCGGGACACTGATGCGCGGCAGAAGCGATACGCGGCGGAAACGCGCCGAGGAAAGGGGGTGGGCACGCGGGGTCCGCTCCCAGCCCTCGGGCTAAGGCGAGCGTGGTCCGATGATGATGGGCGCGGCCTGCCTGCGACGGGATCGATTCCGGCGTTTTACTTGAAACGGTCGTAGGCTTTTTCGCTGCAGTCCGGTCCACACTTGTCCGGCGGGCAGGGAATGATGCTACAGTCCTGAGACTGGATGGCTGCCTGGACGTTTTTGATCACAATAGAGATTGCTTCGCTCGCCTTACTTAAAATGAAGGCCGCAAAGGTCGAATACCGGCCTCGGATGGCGTCAGCCAGGGATGCGTTCATCACTGCGGCCAAGTCCCTCTCGATGACAATACGCGAGACGTCGCGATTCTCCAAATAGACACGGGCCAGCTTTTTTCTTGTGTATTGGTCCACGATGTAACTTTCGGCGCCTTGATCCACAGCGATACGAATTTGTCGCTCGTAAAACTTAAGATAGTAGCTCTCTTGCGCATCCCTCCAGCGCTGAATGTTGTTTCGCAGGTCTTTATCAGTTACCACCTCAGTGAGGCTGGTCCGCGCGGCGCCCTTGGGAATTGTGACGAGCAGCCAGCACGCGATGCAAAGGCTGAGTCTCACGTGCTCATTCCTCCTTCGAACCTTTGCCATCATATCCAAGATTGGCGAATCCGCAAAAAAGATAATAGAGCGCAACCAGTGCCAGCACGTAGAAGCTCGTTTTCAGAAAATCGAGCTGCAGGTAAAGATAGAGGTTGAGATCCGGGAAGCTGTACTTGCTAGTCACGTACTGAAACGTGAGGCTCCGCTTGAACAGCGAGCCATTCTCCAGAGACCCTGCCAAAAGGAGTATCCGCACTGCCGGAAAAGGAATCATGCCCATCCGCCCGTCGCGAATCTTCACTCCTTTTCCGAGGATGGCAATGCCGAGGGTACTCCCAAGCGTCAGAGTGGCCCAATTGATCAGGAGGTCATTGGTTGCTTTCATTGCCTCGATGGCTTTGTCCTGATTGGTCAGATCAACCTGAGCGAGATTATTCTTCTGCTGGCTAGCGCTCTCGCGCATACTTGAACTGTGGGAAGCCACGTACCAGAAAGCTATGGATGCCAGCGCCAGTGACGCCAAGAGTTTGACGATACCAGCGGACCAGGAGGTGCGTTCAATTTTCTCGTCGGCGCTCATAATGTGCCCACGTGCGTAGAGGCCAGGCGCTTTTCAGGCGCGGACGTACTTGTTGAACCAGTTAATGGTGCGCTGCCACGCCAGGTCGGCTGCGGCCTTGTTGTAGCGCTCCGGCGTGGCATCGCAATTGAAGCCGTGCACGGCGCCGGGATAGATATAGCCTTCGTGCGGGACGTTGGCTTCCGTCAGGGCCTTGTCGTACGCGGGCCAGGTGGCGGCCAGCCGCGTATCGAGCTCGCCGTGATGGACCAGAATGGCGCCCTTGATTTTGGCGACGTCGTCCTTGGCGGGAGGGCCGCCGTAGAACGGCGCGGCGGCTCCGATGTCGGCTCCTAACCGGACCGCCAAGGTATTCGCGATGCCGCCGCCGTAACAGAATCCGGTGGCGCCGATTTTGCCGGTGCAGTCGGCGACGGGATTTGAGCCACATGGCGGCAGCGACAAAATCTTCCGTCATCTTATTTCTGTCGACTTTGGTGAACAACAGGCCGCCGTGATAGTCGTCGCCGGGAAAGCCTCCCAGCGAAGTAAGCCCGTCGGGCGCGAACGCCATGAAGTTGGCGAGCGCCAGGCGCCGCGCAATGTCCTCGATGTGAGGATTCAGCCCGCGATTTTCGTGAACGACGATAATACCCGGTAGTTTCTCCGGCTTCTCCGATCGCGTGTCGGCGCTGACGGGGCGCACCAGATAGCCTTTGATGCTTCCATTGCCCTGCGGAGACGGGACGGTCTCGTAGGTGGCCTTGATGCGCTCATCGGTTCTGGAGACCTGCTGGCCTTGAGCGTAGTTCGGCATCAGCGCCTGCATAAGCGCCGCCACTGTCAGACCGCCGACGGCAAACTTCTGCAAGCCCTCCATGAAATCGCGCCGGCTGATCTCGCCGTGAATGAAGAGATTGTAAAGTGCGATGGCTTCGCTCGGAAGTTTCGGTCTGCTCGGATCCATGAGTTGACTCCTTTCGAGAGAATATATCATTTTACGATCGATCCGGGCGAACGGCTGACGTGTAGCGCTACTACGCCGCGCCTGATCACGGCCGCTGCAATTGGTGAGGGCAGCGGCATTCCGGGCGGGCTCGCGGCCGCCTGTTTTTCCTTGACAAATCTATGGAAAAAGGCAAGACTACTTCTATTCCGCTTCCTAGAGTTGCTGGCCGGATCTGAGGTTTGAACTCGGTTTGTTTGGCCGCACGGGTCCGTTCTCAGAAGAATAAACACTGAGGAGAAAAATGTTAGTCGCGAGCACTTTGCAGCCGTTCTGTTCTTATTTCATACGCATCAAAGGTACTTTCGGTATAGCGGCCCTTGGCTTGCTGGCATTCGCCGCGGGCCAATTGCTTTTCGGACAAGCTACCGGAAGCATCGCTGGGACGGTTACGGACACCAGCGGCGCGGCGGTGCCGGGCGCGAAGGTAACCATCACGGCGCCCACCATCGGACTCACTCGATCGTCCACCGCAAATGGGGCGGGCGAGTATATTGTGCCGTTGCTCGGCGTCGCGACCTACAACGTCAAAGTGGAACAACCGGGCTTTCAACCCGCCACCGCTCAGGACATCCGGCTACAGGTGGACGAGCACCGGGAATTGGATTTCAAGCTCTCCCCGGCGACTGTTCAAACCAGCGTGGAGGTATCGGCTACAGCAGTGGCGATTCAGACTTCCGACGCCACGCTCGGTCAGGTGATCAACAGCCAGCAGGTTACGGATCTTCCTCTGAATGGCCGCGACTTCGTGCAGCTTGCCACGCTAACGCCCGGAACGTCCCAGGAGACGAATCCCAACAGCTTCTTTAATGGCGGACCCAGCAGCGAGGCGTCGGCGCGCGGCTCCTTTTCGCTCTCCGTGGGCGGATCGCGCGCCAATAGTACCGATTGGCTGTTGGATGGCGAACGACAACAACGAATTAACCGCCGGCGCCATTTCCATTCTGTCTTCGATCGACTCCATTCAGGAGTTCAAGGTACTGACCTATAACTATTCGGCGGAATGGGGCACGCGCGGTGGCCCGACGGTTCTGGTGACCACGAAGTCGGGAAGCGACCAGTTTCACGGAAGCCTGTTTGAGTTCCTGCGCAATACGGACCTGGATGCCCGCAGCCGCTTTGCGACCTCCACGGAGAAATTCAATCTTAATCAGTTTGGAGCCTCGCTCGGCGGTCCGATCAAGAAAGACAAGGTCTTCTTCTTCGCCGACTACGAGCAAAAATATCAGCGTCACGGGATTCCGTTCACGGGCGTGATGCCGACCGCGGCCATGCGCAATGGCGACTTCAGCCAGAATCCTTTTGGCCAGCCGAACACGGTCCAGCTCACGAATCCCAACGCGCCCGCGGGAACGCCATTCATGTGCGGGCCCGGGGGCACGCCACTGCCTACCGGCGCGGATGGCACGCAGGCCGCCGGTACGCCCTGCAATATAGTTCCGCAAAGCCTTGATCAATCCGATTGGGCGGTCATTGATCAACCTGTATCCGCTGCCCAATGCGAACAATGCCGCTCTGGGCTACAACTACGTGAGCGAACCGGTGAGGAAGCTCGACGAGGGCAAGTTCGATATTCGCGTGGATGAAAACCTTTCGATCAATGACACGGTTGTTCGCGCGCTTCAGCTACGATCAAGCCCAGTCGTACGTGCCCGGCGGCGCGCCAGGATTTGCCGAGCAGGGCGCCTTTGCCAGCAACCAAAGCATCGGCAATCATGCTCGCAACGCGGCCATTTCCGAGACGCACATTTTCTCGCCGTCGACCATTAATCAGATCACCGGAGGCTTCAACCGGATTTTCGACTACATCACCTCGCAAGGAAACAACACTTGCTACGCTCGGACGCTGGGCATTCCCGGGGCCAACCTGGGCGGCGGGAGCTGCGGTCTGACATCGGTGGAGCTGCCGGCCCCGTATTGGTCCCTGGGCGATCGCGGTTACGCGCCGTTCGTGGGCGGGACCAACGTTTGGACGCTCTCCGACACGCTCGACATGGTGCGCGGCAAACACGACATCCGAATCGGCGGCATCGATTCGAGCCAATCAGTTGAACACCGTGGCGGTCGGTTTTCCGAACGGGTTCTGGGTGATTGGAAATGCCACCGGCGATCCGCAGGCGGATCTTCTCACGGGTCAGACTGCCATCGGGCTCCACGACCAGGAGTTTGGCGGCGGAAACACCGGACGGCGTTGGAAGCTGTATCGCCCGTTCATCCAGGACGATTGGCGCGTCAGCAAGAATCTAACTTTGAATCTCGGCTTGGCTTGGGCCATGGCGACGCCGGAAAGCGAAGTGGGCAATCGTCAGTCGGACTTTAATCCCGCCACCGGAACCTTCTTGATTGCGGGTCAGAATGCGGGCCCGAGCGCCGGAATCCAGATGGATTGGACCGCGCTGGAGCCTCGTCTGGGCGCCGCCTGGAAGCCGTTTGGCCGCAGCAATACCGTGGTCCGCGGCGGCTATGCGATCTTTCATGACTCATCCTGGAATATGGGAGCGCAGGGGCTGTGGCAAAACCCGCCGTACTATGCGGAGTCATTTGAAGCGGGCGCCAACATGTCGGCCGGATTTGTCACCTTCCCTTCGCCGCCGAACCCGGCCGATTTCGAAGGGACCATTCTGTCGCAAAATACGAATTTCAAGCAGGGCAGAGTTCAGCAATTCAACATCAACGTCGAACAGGAATTGCCCGGCCAAGTTGTGCTGACCGCCGGTTACGCGGGCTCGCGCAGCTTCCCACATTCTGGTATTCGGCAACAACATCAACGTGGGATCTCCCGGCGCTTGTGGAACGGTGGCTGGATATACGGCGGGATGCGGTCCGGGGGGTGCGGCCTTTGGTACACCCTATCCCGCGTTCCCGTTTTCGGAAATCGACAGCATTTTCGACGCGGGGCGCGCCCACTACAATTCGCTTCAGATCAGGGCCGAGACTAAGAGCGCGCGGCATGGCCTCTACGCCCTCATCGGGTACACCTATTCGCGGGCCTATGACACCGGCTTCAGCGACGGGCTGGGAAGCATCATCGGTGCAACCTACTTCCCGCTTCCGAATTGGCAAAACCTCGACTGGGGCCTCTCGCAGATCAACTTGAATCACAACTTCACCGGCCAGCGTGATTTACCAGTTGCCTTTCGGACAGGGGAAAGAAGTGGGGGAACAATTGGAACAGCGTGGCCAACGCGCTGGGCGGAGGATGGGAGATGACCGTGATCGAAAAAGCCACCTCCGGCTTTCCCGTATTCGTCGTCGATAGCAACAACACATCCGGCGCGGGCCTCTTGAATACCAACGTGCAAAGCCTGATTCGCCCGAATCAAGTATGCAATCCGGTGCTGAGCAATCCGACGTTGGCCGAGTGGTTCAACCCGGCGTGCTTCGCGCAGCCGGCCGCGGGCCAGCTTGGAAACGCGAACCGGACGCCGCTGTCGGGTCCGGATTTTGTAAACACGGATTTCTCCGTCATCAAGCACTTTGTGCCGCGCGAGGGGATGCAGCTCGATTTTCGGACCGAGTTTTTCAACCTGTTCAATCATCCGCAGTACGGCGCGCCGGGGGGTAACGGATACGGTGCGGACTTCGCTGCCCCGAGCACTTTTGCGGCGATAAACTATACGGTGAACAATCCGCGGCTGGTGCAGTTCGCGCTGAAGCTGGCGTTTTGAGCGGCGCTCTAACCAGGTCGAGGCCTTGCCGGATCCGTGAAGTTCGTTGATCCGCTAGAGTACGCGATATGTAAGGGATTGCCTTCGAGTGGGATCGAAGGAAAGAGCCGGAGAATCGTCGCAAACACGGAATTGGATTTTCGGAGGCTAGCACTGCCTTCGGTGACCCTCTATCAATGACGATCGAGGACCCCGATAGTGAGCCGGACGAGACGCGTTACGTACTCGTTGGTATGTCGGAGCGGCGCAGATTACTGATTGTGGTCCATACTATTAGAGAAGACCGGATTCGCCTGATCAGCGCCCGGTTTGCAAGCAGACATGAGAGACACAGTTACGAAGAAACCACGATCTAAGCGAGCAAAGGCTGACATGCGGGCGGAATATGATTTCTCGGGCGGCATCCGTGGGAAGTATGCCGAACGGTATCGCGCGGGCACCAATGTTGTGCTCCTTGATCCGGAGGTGGCGGAGGCTTTTCCGAGTTCGAAAGCTGTGAACGATGCGCTTCGCGCCATCATGGCCGCAGGGGTTCAAGCGAAAAGGCGCGACCGATAGCGGCGCAGAATCCCCTTCCGATTGCAAGCGGGCGATGGCCGGCCCAGCGCCTTCGCTTGACCGGGCTCCGTACGGCCCCCTACAATAGGGTTGTACCCATAAAGGAGGCCCATGTTCCGATCGATAGGCTTCCCCGAGCTGGTGGTTATCCTCGTCGTCGCTGTTCTGCTGTTTGGCGGAAAGAAGATTCCCGAGGTCGCCAAGGGTTTGGGCGAAGGCATCAAGAACTTCAAGAACGCCTTGAAGACTGACGACCACGAACAGAAGGTCGACGAAAAGAAGCAGGTCTAGGGCTTCCTGGATTTGCTCGCACTTTGAGCAGACCTGAATCGACTTCCGAAAGAAATAAACCCCCGCGAGGCTATCGCGGGGGTTTTGACTTTTAGACCGATTGCTTATTTCTTCTTGGGTACGATGGCGTCTTTGACAGCCTTCGCGACCCGGAATTTCACGACTTTCTTGGCCGGGATTTTGATGGCCTCGCCGGTGGCGGGATTGCGGCCCATGCGCGCCTTGCGGTCCACACGGACCAGGCGGCCGATGCCGGGAATTACGAACATGCCGTTCTTCTTGGTTTCCTTGACGGCCAGGTCCGCAAAACTGGTGACGAACTGTTTGGCTACCTTGGTGCTGGTTCCGGTGGCTGCCGCCAGTTCCTTCATGATCTGAGACTGCGTCATCTTTGCTGCTGCCATGAACTTCTCCTTATAGGTTTTCTTCCATCTCCAGTGCGGCTACATAAAAACATAACCGTACTAAATTGTTCCTACCAAATCATACGGGAAGCGCGGGCTGAAGTAAAGAGCAGAGTAGCACAAAATTTGCGGTTTTCCTCAGTTTTTTTGAGGTACGGCGTCCCGAACGCCCATGAATCGGGCTTGCGGGGGGTTAGGAACGCTTCTACCGCCAGAATTATGCGGTTTTGGCGGTCTGGGCTAGCGTGAACGGATCCTCTTCGCCGGCGGGCGTCAAGGCGAGCTGGCGGCGCAGTTCAGTATCCAGGCGGTCGCGAATTTCCGGATTCGACGTCAGGAACGAGCGGGCGTTCTCGCGGCCCTGGCCGATGCGTTCTCCACCGAAGCTGAACCAGGAGCCGCTCTTTTCCACCAGGCCTTGCGCGACGCCTAAATCCAGCAGGTCGCCTTCGCGCGAGATGCCAACGCCGTACAGGATATCGACTTCGGCTTCTCTGAATGGCGCCGCGACCTTGTTCTTGACTACCTTGATCTTGGTGCGGTTTCCGACCACCGTGTCACCGTCCTTCAAAGCCGCCATGCGGCGCACCTCGGCGCGCACGGAAGAATAGAATTTCAGCGCCCGGCCGCCGGTGGTAGTCTCGGGGTTGCCGAACATGACGCCGATCTTTTCGCGGACCTGGTTGATAAAGATGAGCAGCGTATTGGTGCGTGCGACGGTACCGGTCAGCTTGCGCAGCGCCTGGGACATGAGGCGGGCGTGCAAGCCCATGTGGCTGTCGCCCATTTCGCCGTCCAGTTCAGCTTTGGGCACTAGCGCCGCGACGGAATCGATCACAGCGACGTCGATGCCCCCGGAACCGATCAGTGCGCCGACGATCTCGAGCGCCTGCTCGCCGTAGTCCGGCTGCGAAACAACCAGGTTGTCCACGTCCACGCCGAGCTTACGGGCATAGTTCGGGTCCAGGGCATGCTCGGCATCGATGAAGGCCGCGGTGCCCCCGACTGCCTGGGCTTGCGCGATCACTTGCAGGGCGAGCGTGGTTTTGCCGGAAGACTCGGGCCCGAAAATTTCCACTACCCGTCCCCGCGGGAAGCCTCCGACGCCCAGAGCGGCATCGAGCGAAATGGAGCCGCTCGAGATCACCGCGACCGGCAGCACGTTGCGCGATCCGAGACGCAGCACCGTTCCTTTTCCGAACTGCTTGTCCATCTGGCTCAGGGCGGCGTCAATGGCGCGCTGGCGCGCGGCGGCGTCAATTGGCAAACTTTGATCTTTCACGCCTCATTAGTGTGGAGGTGCCTGGGTTTGTCTCAGGGAGTGTGGGCGGCGGACATCTAGCTGAAGCTTGTAATCTGAAAGGGTGTCTCGATCCCGATTCATTCTTCTTCCTTTTCTAGTCCTTTCTCTTTGCGCCCAGGATTGGCCGATGTATCTGAAAGACCTCTCCCATTCCAGTTTCAACAGCGCGGAGAATCAGCTCACTCGAACCAACATTCCCAGTTTGCAGCCGGCCTGGACGGTGGCGCTGACGGCTCAGCTTGCCGCCGCGGTCACGGTTTCTAACGGGGTGCTGTTCTTCGGCGACTGGAATGGCAATTTTCACGCACTCGACGCTCAGACGGGGAACGAGATGTGGAAGACATTCGTCGGGATGGCGGCGACTCCCGGTAATCCCATTTGCCAGCCGGCCATTGGCGTCAGCTCTCAGGCCACGGTGATTGGGAATGCCGTGTATGTCGGCGGAGGCGATTCAGCCGTGTATGCTATGGACCGCACCACGGGGGCTCAGCTGTGGCGTCTGCCGCTGGCTGATCCGACGACCGGCTCCTACATCTGGACCTCCATCGTTCCGTATCAAAATCAGATCTACGCTGGCGTGGCATCGCTGGGCGATTGTCCCGTGGTGCCTGGATTGATCGCGCGGATCGATCCCAACAATCCGCAGCAGCCGCTCATCCAAAACCTGGTGCCGCAGACCGAGCCAGGCGGCGGCGTCTGGAGCACCCCGGCCATCAATGTGCAGACCAATACGCTCTTTCTGAATGACGGCAACCCCGGCAACGCTTCTGACTTGAGCACACCAGGGAATCTGAGCGACGCTATGGTGTCCATGGATGCAACCAGCCTGCATGTCAATTCGGTCTTCCGTCTGGCGGCCAGTGAAGCGAACGGAGATTTTGATTGGGGTTCCTCACCGACGCTTTTCACGCCTCCCAACGGCGTGCCGATGGTGGCTGCAAGCGGCAAAGATGGCGTCCTGTACGCGCTGCGGCAAGACAATATGAGCCTGGTTTGGCAGCGTCAAGTGGCGATGACATGCGAAGAACCCCAGGATGGTTGCGGCTCGCTCTCCACTCCTGCGTTCGATGGAACCACTTTATTCCAAGGCGCCGGCGAGCGCGATCCCAACAACGCATCCGAACAAGGCAGCGTCTACGCCCTGAATCCAGCCGACGGTACGGTTCTCTGGGAACGTGACACCACCGGCACCGTGATCGCGCCCGTCACGCTGGCCAACGGGATGGTGTTTGTTTCTACGCAATCGGAATTGGAGATCTACGATGCCGCCACCGGCCAGTTCCTGTGGAGCGATGGAAATCGCGGGACGTTGTATAGCCAGCCGGTGGTGCTCAATGGAACAATCTACTCCACCTATATGGCCGGCAATGTGGTCGCCTGGCGCTTGCCCGCTTCCACATCGAATGCTGTGTACAGCTATTCGTCTGCGACCGGGCTCCCGAGTCTCGCGCCGTCGGCGATTGCGTCGGCGTACGGTAGCAACTTGATCAGCGTGTCGCTCCAGGACAGCTCGGGGGCGAAGTTTCCAGCGTCAGTGCTCGGCGCGACGTCCGGCCAGATCAATTATGTTGTACCGGCGGGCGCTGCTTTGGGCCAGGCAAAGGTCACCGCGACAGATAACAGCGGCGCGACTCATTCCACGGTGATCCAGCTCAGCCAGGCTGCTCCGGGAGTGTTTTCGGCGAATATGAATGGACAAGGCGTGGCAGCCGCGCAGGCGTTGATCGTGCATGCCGACGGCACTCGAGAGTTCTTTTCGGTTTTTCAATGTGGATCGGCTGCAGGGAGTTGCACGGCGACGCCGATTAATCTGGGTTCGAGCAGCGATCAGGTCTTTCTTATTCTCTATGGCACAGGCATTCGGGGCGCGTCCGCTTTACAGAACGTCACCTGCACTATCGGTGGAGAAGCGGCGCCGGTCTTCTATGCCAGTGCGCAAGGGTCTTTTCAGGGACTCGACCAGGTGAACGTCCGAGATCCCGTCCGATTTGGCGGGCCGAGGGCAAGTGAACGTGACGCTTTCGGTGGACAGACAGTTGTCGAACACCGTAACCATCAGCATCATGTAAAGTGGAGATCTTGCGCAAAAGTGGCTCGCAGCGTGTGCTTGCGGCAATTCTCGCGCTGGTCGCGCTGGTGTTGTTCTCGATCGCCAATCGCGGCGCCTACAAGAGCTATTTTCAGGCGGATTCGATCGACAATCTGGCGCTGGCGCAGTCGCTGAGCGTCCGCGATTTGCTCCAACCGCTGCTAGTTCCGAAAGTGTTCTTCAACAACTTTCGCCCGGTCGGCATGCTGTTTTTCAAATTGATGGGACAGTGGTTCGGTCTTTGGTTTCCGCCTTACGTCGTGGTCTTGCAGCTCTTGCACATCTTAAACGCTGTGCTTGTGGTGTGGCTGTTGCGGCGCCTCAAGCTGCCGCTCGCCGCTGCTTGCGTGGGCGCGCTATTTTTTGGCGTCCACATGGCCTTGTTCAGCGTGCACTGGGAGCCGATGTACGTGTTCGATTTGTTGTGCGGCTCGTTGTGCTTGCTTAGCCTCATCGCGTACATCGACGGGCGCTGGATCGTGAGCTTCCTCTTGTTTTGGCTGGCTTATCGCGCTAAAGAAATCGCAGTGATGCTGCCGGTGATCCTGGCGACATATGAGTTGCTGCTCGGCGGCCGCCGATGGAAGCGGCTGGCGCCATTCTTCGCGCTTGCGCTCGTGGTTGGGGGGCAGGCTTTGCTCAACAACGCCGCGCGTCAATCGGACTATACGTTACACTTCGACCTGGCCAGCATATGGCAATGCTTGACGTTTTATTCCGGGCCGATCTTCCTGGTTCCGTATGCCGGATTTGCGATCCTGGCGCTTCCATGGTTAGTTCGTGACCGCCGGTTGTGGTTCGGCGTGGCGTGCTTTTGCGCCTTGCTGGTTCCCATGTTGCTGCTGCCGGGCCGGCTTGCGAACGCGTACTTGTATGTCCCGCTGACAGGCCTCGCCATTTCAGTGGGCGTGCTGGCACAACGGCAGCCCAAGGCAGTTATCGCCGCGCTGCTCCTGGTTTGGATTCCGTGGAACTTCGTCAACTTGCGGCGGTTTCGAAACACCGAGTTGGCTCGCGCTGATGCGGCGCGGGTTTACGTAGCCAACGTCATCAAAGCCGCGGAACGATATCCGTCCATCGACACCTACATCTACCATGACTTGCCCATGTCGTGGTACGTGATTCCCGCCGTAGTGCGACTGGTTCATCACAAGTCCGAGGACGTTAAAGCGCTACGCGTCGATGATGGGGCGGCACTGGCAGCGCTCCAATCGCCATCTCTGGTGCTGCTCGATTGGGAGCCAACCCCGCCGCCTGGCTCGGTGGTAACGCTGGCGCACACGCCGGAAACTCCGGATCTCAGTTTCATCAAGCTGGACCGCTCGACTCCCCTGTGGCAACTGGAGCGCGGATTCGACCTTGGCGACCGAGGCCCGTATCGCTGGATGGGGCCTTCGGCGGTGGCGCGCCTGTCGCGGCCCGCGGGCGCAAAGCACTTCGAGTTAACCGTTAATGCAACCGATGCGCTTTTCAAATACGTACCGCGCAGTCACCTGCGCGTGCTCATCGATGGGCGTGTCATCGGCGAGCGCGACTTCGACCACGAGGCAGTGGAAGTCCTTCGCTGGAATCTCGATCCGGCACCATCAGGAACCGCGCGCGTGGATTTCGAAGTGCAACCGGGCTTCCGGGTTGATCCCCAGGGCGAGCTGTTCGGCCTCAATATCGGAGGCTTCGGTTTCGTTCCATAACGCGGCGTTCGGCTATTCTGGCACTATGGTTTCGTTCGTTTGCAATATCTGCGGCCGCTTCAACCAGGTCGAGCATTTCGCAACCGAACCGGCCACCTGCGCCTGCGGGTCGAATGTCCGCCTGCGCGCGCTGATTCACCTGTTGTCGGAGGAGTTGTTTGGCGAAAGCCTGGCATTGGCCGAGTTCCCCAAACTGAAATCGATCCGCGGACTCGGCATGAGCGATCAGCAAGGCTACGCCGCATTGCTCGCCGAGAAGTTCGACTACACCAACACCTATTACGACCGCGAGCCGCACATGGACTTCACGGCGGCTCACCCGGAGCTGTACGGAACGTATGATTTTATTTTGTCGGCCGACGTACTGGAGCATATCGCGCCGCCCGTGGAACGCGCTCTGGACGAGGTTTGCCGGCTGCTGAAACCTCGGGGCTTTCTGGGGATCACGGTGTTCTGCAATCCGTCCGACAATCTCCGCGAACATTTTCCCGGCCTGCATACCTATCGCACGGTCGCCCTCGGCGATTCCATGGTGCTCATCAACCGCCGGGCCGACGGCGGATTGGAAATTCACGACGAACTGGTTTTTCACGGAGGCGCCGGCGCGACGCTGGAGATGCGCGAATTCGGGATCACGTCGCTGAAACAAAAGCTGCTCGGCTCCGGCTTCCGCGAGGTACATCTGTTGACCGAGGACGTTCCCAGCCATGGAATCCACTTCGATGCCGACGTGTCGCAACCGCTGATTGCACGCAAGGAGCCTTTCATTCCGGACAAACTCGTGATGCACGAACTGATCAACCAGCGTCGCGCTGTGGAGGCCGAGCTGGATCAAATGCGGGAGCAATCGGAGAGGCTGAGGACTCAAATCAGAATGGCGTCGGACTCGCGCTGGGTAAAGCTCGGCCGGAAGTTCGGCCTGGGGCCTCGTTTTTCTTGAGTGGTGCAGCACGGCGGCGCAGATCCGGAACAAGTCATAATGTGTAATTGCGCAGTAAACATGCGGCATGCATTGATCTTTCTCCTGGTGGCTCTGTGCGGGGTTGCAGTGGCATGCAAGCCCATGGACCCCATCCGGCTGGAACCGACCATTGAAGATCCACCCGCATTGGCCAGTGCCATTCGTTTCAGCGATCCGGGTAAAACCAGTCAGCTCTTGCGCGGATTTTATGATCTTCAGGGCGGGGTATGGCGTTGGACAGCGCCTCAATTTGCGGTTACGCTGGCGCCCCCCGCCGGAGCGGCCACGCGAGGCGCGCGGCTGGTGCTGGAGTTCAGTTTGCCCGACAGCTCCATCGCCCTGCTCAAGAATATTAAGGTCGCCGCGAAGATCGGCCAAGTTCCACTGCCGCCCGAAACCTACACGACGCCAGGCCGGCACCAATACAAGTGTGACGTGCCGGCCTCCGTCTTGGACAAACGGGAGGTGACCATAGATTTTGCGGTCGACAAGTTCGTAACCCCACCCAAGGACGGCCGCGACCTGGCTTTGATCGTGACCGCAGTCGCGTTGGAGCCCAAATGACACGCGTGACACGCGGCGCGTATTGGCTGGCCCCCATGGTTTTCTGTGTGGCCTTGTATTGGATGGGCCTGAAGGCCTGGTTCTCAGAAGACGATTTTGCCTGGCTGAACCTCCGCAACCACGCGATCGATTTTCATTCGTTCTTGTGGGCCATGTTCGCTCCTCTGGCGCAGGGCACCATCCGGCCGCTGAGCGAGCGCGGATTTTTCATGGTGTTTACTTACTTCTTTCACCTGCATCCGTTGCCGTATCACATATTTGTTTTTCTGAATCAGTTTCTGAACATCGCGCTGCTGATGCTGCTAGCCCGCAAGCTTACCAACTCAGAGTTGGCCGGCTTTCTCGCGCCGCTGTTGTGGCTGGCGAATGTCGCGCAGGTGACGCCCATCGCGTGGACATCGGCTTACAACCAAATTCAGTGCGCCGGCTTTCTGCTCGGAAGCTTCTATCTGTTCATGCGGTACGCCGAGACCGGGCGGCGAAGCTTTTATTGGGCGCAGTGGGCCACATTCCTGCTGGGCTTCGGAGCGAACGAGATCAACGTGGTATACCCGGCGCTCGCGGCTCTGTATGCAATTCTGTTCGCGCGCCGTTATTGGTTGTCCACGCTGCCGATGTTCGTTGTTTCGGCTGCGTACGCGCTGATCCACAGGCTCGCCACCGGGGCCGGCTCGGGCTTTTACTACGAGATGGATTTTCACCCGGGCTGGCTGGCCGGCGCGCTGTGGCAGTATTGGCGCATTCTCCTTGGCGTCCCTGAATACCTAAACTTCGAGCATTTGCACAGCTGGATAGGCGATGTGGCCGTGCTTCTCATCAGCGTGGCGTTAGTCGCGTTCATCGCATCCCAGGTGCGGAGACGCCGCTTTCTTCCGTTGTTCCTGCTGGGCTGGTTTCTGATCGCGCTCGCTCCGTTCGTTCCGCTGCACAATCACGTCACCGATTATTATCTGTTCATTCCCGCGGTGGGCTTGGCGATTTTATGCGCGCAGGCCATCGCGCTGGCGTGGAGGCGTGGCTGGAGCCGCGCCTTGGCCGTCGCGCTGGCGCTGTTGTACTTGATTCCTTCGACCATCCAGGCGCATCGAAACACGGCCGACATCTTTAACCGCGGCGAGCTGGCCCGCTTCCTGGTTCAAAGCGTCGCCTATGCCAAGCATATCCACCCCGGAAAAACAATCCTGCTGGATAATGTGAACGACGAGCTTTTCTGGACGGCGGTCTACGGCGCGCCGTTTCACATCTTGGGATGGACGGACGTGTTCATGACGCCCGATTGCGTGCCGCTGATCAAAGCCGACCCGCATTTGGGAACAATCGATCCGTTCGTTCTTCCGGCGTCGGCGGTGGCCCACGCGCTCCAGGACGGCACCGCGCTGGTGTACACGGTTGAGAATCGCAAGCTAAGGAACATCACGCAAATCTACACGGCGCAGATCAAGTCTGAACCTGAGCCGGCGTTGGCTCCCTCCATCGACGTGGGCGCATCCTATTTCAAGTCGCAGGTGGGAGAAGGTTGGTATGGCCTGGAGGGCGGCTTTCGTTGGTCGAGCGAGCACGCCGTGGTTTATCTGCCTGGCCCCGCCGCCCCCGGCAGGAAATTAACCGTGCATGGGTCCGCGCCCGAGCAGCAAATAAAGGCCGGCCCTCTGCACTTCGCGCTTACCATCGATGGCCTCAAGCAGCCGGTAAAGATCATCGATCAGACCAATCCCGATTTCCGCTTTGAGTACGACCTGGACGCCGCTTTGGTCGGCCGCTCCCGGATCGAGATCGCGTTCACGATCGACCGCACCATTCGCGTGGCGACCGACGACCGGAACTTGGGAGTGGCATTTGGAGAGTTCGCCATTCAATGAGCGTACTGGCTGCGCGCCGCTCCTGGACAACCCGGCATTGGATCGTGATCGCCTGCTTTCTGGCCGCCGCCGTGTTATTTTACTTTGCGAATCGAGCAGCGTACAAGGGATATTTCTCCGACGACGACCTGGACAATATTAGTTGGCCGACTTATGTGGGCTTTGAAGTCTATTCCCATCAGTTACTGTCTTTCAAAACCAGCGCCGAAAACTTCCGGCCCGTCGGCGACCTGTACTATCGTTACCTGTATCGCGCCTTCCATCTGAACTATGTCCCGTACGTTGTCGGGATTCAGCTGATTCACGGGCTGAATGTGATCCTGCTGTTCTTGCTATTGCGCCGTCTGGATTTCTCCAGCCTGGCCGCCGGAGCCGGAGCGTTGTTCTACTCTTTTCACGCCGCCGTAATGCAGATCTATTGGAAGCCCATGTACGTGTTCGATCTGCTGTGCGCGACGCTTTGCCTCATATCGTTGTTGCTCTACGTTCGAGGCCGATGGATTTTGGCGTTGATCGCTTTTTGGCTGGCGTATAAAGCCAAGGAGATCGCGGTAGCGCTGCCGGCTGCACTGCTGGCTTGGGAATGGTTGCTGGGCCATCGGAAGTGGAAGCGTTTGATCCCTTTTTTCCTGATTTCGCTGAGCTTCGGCCTGCAAGCGGTATGGCGGAATCGCACGGTCGATTCGTCCAACGCGTATGCTCTGCAATTCAGCCCGCAGCTGGTATGGCACTCGGTGCTGTTTTATTCGTCCGCCATTTTCTTAAGCGTCTATGCCGGACTGGGTCTATTGTTGTTGCCCATCTGGCTGCGTGACCGCCGGTTGTATTTGGGCTTGATCGCGATGACGGCGTTGCTCACGCCCATGCTCGCGCTGCCGGGCCGGCAAGAAAGCGTGTACTGGTATGTCCCGATGATTGGCGTTGCGGTAGCGATCGCTTCCATCGCCGCGAAAACGCCGGGCTGGGCGATCGCGCTTTTGTTTCTGCTGTGGCTGCCCTTCAACTATGCTCAGCTACGTGAAAAACGGAGCCAAATTCTGGCGGATGGCTACCGCAATCGCGTGCTGATGTCTACGCTGCGCGATTACGCCAGCCGGATCCGGCCGGTGCGCGCGGTCGTCTACCAGAACACGCCTGACCACGTTCAAACTTGGGGAGTAGAGGGAGCGCTTACACAGGTTTTCGGAGTCGGCACTAAGACCGCCTGGTGGGAAGCCCGGAGGCGAAAGAGGCGATGGCCAGGGTGCCCATGGTGGTGATCCGATTCAAGTCGCCGCCACTGGCGATTGAAGGATTACTTCGCACCCGGCCTGACGTGCAGCCATACATCGGCTTCATGAATCTTGCTCCGGAAGCTCAGTTGATTACTGGCTGGTACGACCAGGGGAGCGACTTACGCTGGATCCAGCCGCGGGCTGAAGCTATGTTCTACCGGCCCGCGGCTGCGACGAAATTCGAAATCGTGGCGGGCATGGCGCAAGACAGTCTGGACAGCGTGGGCCCAGCGCAAGTGACGCTGTTCGAGGATGGGAAGGCGCTGGGGACCGAGGTTCTCTCGCAATCCGCTCAGACGCTGCGTTGGAAATTGCTGGCGGGAGATCCCGGCGACAAACACATCACGATTGTCAGCAAACCGGCGCGGCATGGCGGGCCGGAAGATCCCCGCACCCTCGGCATCGCCATTCGATCCATCGGCTATACGCCGTTCTGACGCCGGCCCAGGCGGGGCACAAGGCAAAGCGCGAGTGCTGCAAAGAACGCGGTGAAGGTTGCCGCGGCGCCGGCCATTACGCTGAGCGGCCGGTAGCGCATTTCGATGGTGTGCTTGCCCGGGCCCACCACTACGCCGCGCAGCGCTGTGTAGGCCTGGTAAATGGGAGCCTTCTTTCCGTCGACGGTCGCGCTCCAGCCCGGCGCGTTGTTCTCGCTCTCCACTACCATGCCCCCGCACTTCATATCCACCACAGCCGTGCTGGAGTTGGCGTCGCGCCGGAAAGACTGGACGGAATCTCCTTCGCACTGTTCCAGGCCCGGCGCGGGCGCATAACCGAAGGTCTTACTCCGCAGATCGAAGTTGGAATCCTGCATCAGACGCTGAGCATCTCGTGGGTCCCTCCCCACCACGACGAGCTGATGTACGGTCCAGACTCGCGGAAGGGCGCGCGGATTCTTGTACACCACCAATCCGGTACTGTCACGGAACACTTCTTCTTCGCCCGCCATGGTGGGCTTGCGCGCCACGGCATAATTGGAACCATACAGCAGCCGCGTGCGCTCGGTGCCGAATTCCAAATTGCAGACGCTGGCAGGCAAGCTCGGGAGCACGCCCTCCATGGCATCGATGCCGTACCAATCGCCAAAGTTGAACTCGACGTCCTCGCGGCTGACGTCAGCGCGGATCGGCTGCGGCTGGCGTTTCAAGAAATTGGCCACGTCCCGGGTGTTATTGAAGGCGCCGAGATACGTCACGGCGACTTTGTCTTCCTTGGATGGAAGCCAGTAGAAAGCCTGATTTCCCAGCTCCATCAGAAGCAAGGCGCCCAGCATGGCCGGCAGCCAGGCGCGGCTCGCGTCCGGCCGGCTGAAACGGAAAAGCAATCCGGCCAGCGCCAGCGCTACCAGCGGGCAGATGACCACGCGATCGTCGAATCCCCAGTTGAACGCGCGCCCCACATCGATGCCCATAATAACCAGAAAGAACAACGCGCCGAAACCGAGCAACAGGAACGCAGCCCGCCTGATCAGCGGCCGGTTCTCGGCCAGAAACATCGCGTCCAGACCAAAGGCGACCAGGACGGCGATGGCGAAGTTAAACAGATAGATGGCGGCTTCCGGACTGCGCGCTTTTTCGAACAGCGGGACGATGCTGTACAGAATTCCGTGGAAGACGTCGCTCTTTCCCAACGCCAGGAATAGTCCGGCCACGCCAATTCCGCACAGGATACGGACCTCCTTCAGCTTCCACCAGCAGGCCAACCCGAGCGACGCCAGCGCGATCGCTACCACGCCCATGAACGGGACGAGACGCTGGTCGTAGCCGGGGATCAGAATGCCCAGAAGATAAATCGGGCTGAGAGAGAACTGCGAATGTACGGAATAAGGAACCACCTGATTCCATGCGATCGGATCGTTTGGCGATCCAACCCAGCGCAGAGCGAGATGTCCGTATTCATACGCCGGCCACATCTGGAGAGCGCCGGTGAGAACGAAAAACAGCACGAAGACCGCGGCGAGCTTGAGCCGCGCTGGATTCCAACGTCCGTCTTCGAGCAGGAAGTACAGCCAGACGCCGCCGCTCATCAAGGTGAGAAAAATCGGGATCTGGTGGTGCCCCGATAGCCAGCTCACTCCCAGGAACACCCCGCAGAAAGCGGCGCTGGCGATGGGGCGGACCCCGCGTGCCGCGCGGAACAGGAACAGCAGAATCAGCGGACCCCAAACGGCGCCGTTGATCATCTGCGGCCAGTCCGTATTGCCCACATAACCACCCAGAGCAAACGCCAGGCCGGCCAGCACGGAGGCGGGTATGCCGCGGCCCAGATCACGGCACAGGAAAAAACAGAACAGGGCAGCCAGGTAATGAATCGCCAGAAAATACCAGTTCAAAATGTCGAAATTGATTTGCCCGCGGTGCAGCGGCAGAGAAAACAGAATCCAATTGAGAGGATAGGCGAGACCCGGCTGGCCTTGTCCGAGGAGCGATTGACCTCCGAACAGGAACGGGTCCCATAACGGAAGATGGTGCAAGTGAAATTGCTGCGCCTCGTAGTTGAGCCAGGGAACCACTTGATCGGACAAGTCGAAAGACGCCAACCAGGTGTACTGGCTGGTGAGGACCAGTTTCCAAAAGAAACCGATGATCAGCAGAAGCAGGACCAGCGGTCCGGCCCATGCGAGCGCAAGAGAGCGTGCAGGCCGGTCCGGCCCCGCGCGATCAATTTCCGTTATCGTTTTCGCGGCAGACATCGAACTTGACCGTAGCTCAAGGTGGAGTATAGCGCAGGCTGGCTCCGTTATGGACTGGCCGCTGAAGCAGGGCGGGTCTCGGCCTCGCAGCCGCGCACCGCGAGTACGGCGTCGCTCCGGCCGCCGCGGAAAAGGATTTTCAACCCTTGCGATTGGATGAAGCCGGCATTCTCAGGATCGTTGAGCACATAGCCGGCCTTGTCGACTGGAAGCGGCTTGGTGGAATCGGATCGAAACTCAAGCGAGCCATTGCCGTAGCTGCGTTTATAAAAATTGAGTACGCCCGCGTACATCCAATGCGTCGCAAACTCCCGGACGCCGCAACGGCGGTTGGCGTCCACCGCGGCCCAGTAGAGCTGCTTGGTGTCCGCATCGAATCGCCATTCCTTGAAGTAGCCCAGCCGCAGACATCCGGCAAAGTAGGCGGCCACAAGAATGAGCACCGCCGCGCCGGCCCACCGCACGGGATCTCTTCG
This sequence comes from Terriglobia bacterium, assembly GCA_963768095.1. Classification (GTDB taxonomy): domain Bacteria; phylum Acidobacteriota; class Terriglobia; order Bryobacterales; family Bryobacteraceae; genus Palsa-89. The sequence goes on from CAVYGT010000007.1 coordinate 777,639, forward strand.
TGGCGACTCGAAGCGGAGCGCCAGAGCAGAGCCGAAGATCAGCGTAAACAGGATCACGAAAAACAGGCCGGTGCGGTCCTTCGGGAGCAGGAGCTGGAAGGTGTGGAACGCAATCCAGTGCACCAGAAGAGTGGCGGCTGCTATGGCGGTCAGCAGGCGGACGAAGGTCAGCAGAGGCGCGGCCGACGGCTTGGGCGAACGCCAGCGCTTCAGTTCGACGCTACCCACCAGCGCGACCAGGGTCAGCGCGCCGAGCAGGGGCAGCACGTGTTGCAGCCTGCCGAGCCACTTCAGCAACAACGGGTTCAACACATCCGGATTCAATTGGTCGAAAGAAGCCGACACCAAACCTCGTGTCATCTCCGACAGCGAATTGGATCCGAAATAGAGTTGCCCCTTCGGCCAATCCAAGACCACGGAACCGACCAGGAGGAATCCGACAGCCAGCCCCGGCAAGAAGCAGGAGGCCGCCAGACGCGCGCTAGCTCGCCGGGTGCTCCGCTGGCTCCGTGCGGCCCAGAGAGCGAAGAACAGCAATGCCAGCGCATCGGCGATGGCGAAGGAGAAATTTGCGCTGACCGATAGCGCCAGAAGCACTGAAATCCAGGCACACTTGCGCCGCAGGCTGGCGGATTCAAGTTGGCCGGCGAGAATCACGCTGGCCATCGCAGCCAGAGCAGCGAGCAGGAATCCCGAGGCCAGGCTGTAACCGCGCGCCGCAACCAGGTAGTCCAGGACCATGGGATTGTAAACCAGCGCGATGAACAGCGGCCATTGCAATAATCGGCGTGCGCTCAGACGCCGGCACAGATACCAGGCCGAGGCTATGTAGATCATCGCCCCGAGGATCGCGGGAACGCGCAGGGTCAGTTCGTTGACGCCGAATATGGTTGCCGCCAGCCGCTCCAGCAGCGTGTTCAACACGTGGTTTCCAGAGCTCGGGTACCACTGCGCGGGCCAGGATTGCCCGGCGAATAAGAGAAAGGAATCCGCTTCGTCGAGGGTCACCGATTGCAAACACGCCCGGATAATGACCAGGCAGAGGGCGCCCGCCGCGAGGACTAGCAGGCCCCAGTCTTCTTTGATGGAGCGTATCGGGTGCGGAGGCAACCCCCATGCTATCCTTCCGGCGCTCTCCGGCTCAACGAGGCCGTGCCTCACTACTGGCGCAGCCGAGACAAACCGCGCCCAATCGCGCTACACTGGGGAAATCGAAGTTTGCTTCGAGGTGCTAGACACCGTGAAAAACCCATTTGCAACTAAAGCCCGTTCCTAACGGGCGATCCATCTCAGTTGCCGCCAACGCGCCGCCGCTAATATTCCATTCGCGCGCGTAGGCAGAAAGGGTTTTTCAAATCTGTGGAGACTCCCATGAGTGAAATGAACGCTGTGGAAGTTCGTGTCCCCGGATTCTGGTCGTCGTTGCGCGAAGCGGTGATGGGGACCAGCCAGGACTTTACCGAAGGCAACCTCGGACGCGCCATCGTATTGCTGGCCGTGCCGATGGTGCTCGAAATGTGCATGGAATCGCTGTTCGGCGTGGTGGATGTGTTTTGGGTAGCGCATCTCGGGGCGGACGCCATCACCACGGTCGGCCTAACCGAAACCTGCATGATGGTGCTGTACGTGATCGCTCTCGGGCTCAGCATGGGCGCGACCGCCCTGGTGGCCCGGCGTGTAGGCGAGAAGGACGAAGCCGCCGCTGGTCTGGTTGCGGTGCAAGCCATCGTGGTTGGGCTGCTGATTGCCGCCGCTACCGCGCTCGCCGGATACGCGTCTGGGCCTGATCTGCTGCGGCTGATGGGCGGCTCGGAAGACGTGGTCCGAATCGGCTCCGGCTACACGCGTATGATGTTTGCCGGCAGCGCGACCATTTTTCTGCTGTTCCTCATCAACGCGGTGTTTCGGGGCGCCGGCGACGCGGCCACCGCGATGCGCGCATTGTGGATCGCCAACATCGTCAACATTTGCCTGAATCCGTGTTTGATTTTCGGTGTCGGGCCTTTCCCCAGGCTGGGGGTCACTGGATCGGCAGTCGGAACCACCATCGGCCGCGGCATCGGAGTGCTGTTCCAACTCTGGATTCTGACGTCGGCGCGCAGCCGCCTGGTCATCGGTGCGCGGCAACTGCGCCTGGACTTCGCCGTCATGCTGCGCCTGGTGCGTTTGTCCCTCACGGCCATGTTCCAGTACATGGTGCAGATGGCGAGCTGGATCGGCGTGGTACGCATCATGGCGATTTTTGGCAGCGCCGCCGTGGCCGCCAATACGCTGGCCATTCGCGTCATCGTGTTTGCGATCCTGCCGTCCTGGGGCATGAGCAACGCCGCCGCCACGCTGGTCGGCCAGAACCTGGGCGCGGGCAAGCCGGAGCGCGCCGAAAAATCCGTGTGGCGCACCGGATTCTACAACATGTTGTTCCTGGGCGGCGTCGGTCTGATCTTCATCGCGTTCGCCGAGAAAATAATCGCGCTGTTCACCAGCGATCCGGCGGTCGCGCCGCTAGCAGTTACCGGGCTGCGCGTGCTCAGCTACGGTTACATCTCCTACGCGTGGGGAATGGTGGTGACGGCGGCTTTCAATGGCGCTGGAGATACTACGACGCCGACCGTGCTCAACCTGTTCTGCTTCTGGGTCTGCCAGATCCCGGCGGCTTGGCTGCTTGCGTTCCACACCAGCCTGGGCCCGCGCGGGGTGTTCGTCGCGGTCATCATTGGCGACACCCTGTTGGCGATCACCAGTATTTTGCTGTTTCGCCGCGGCAGGTGGAAGAAGACCGTGCTTTAGGATCAATCACCGCGCGATGTCGCGATGCGTCTCTTTCACCTTGAACCCGGCGCGCTCCAGGCGCTTGCGGATTTCGCTGGCGATCAGCACCGAGCGGTGATGCCCGCCGGTGCAGCCGAACGCGATCGTCAGGTAACTCTTGCCTTCCCGGATATAATGCGGGATCAGGTAAATCAGCAGCTCCGAAATGCGATCGATGAACTCCACGGTCTGTGGGAACGAGCGGATGTAGCGCGCGACCCTGGGATGGCGTCCGCTAAGGTTTTTGAATTCCGGGATGTAGTTTGGATTCGGCAAGAAGCGCACGTCAAAAACTAGATCGCTGTCCGGCGGCACGCCGTGCCGGTATCCAAAGCTGGTGATGTCGATGCGAATCTGCGATAGTTCGCCTGCGTCCCGGAATTTGTCTTCGATCACATCGCGCAGCTCGTGCACGTTGAACTTGGACGTATTGATGATGTGATCGGCAACCTTGCGGATGGGCGCCAGGCGCGCGCGCTCGGTGCGGACGCTCTTTAATACCGACGATTCGATGCCCAGCGGATGAGGCCGCCGCGTCTCGCTGAAGCGCCGCATCAAAGTGCGCTCGTCGGCTTCGAGAAAAAGCAGTGTCGCCGGCACGCGCCGCCGCAGCCGCTGAAAAATCGCGGGAAAATGCTTCAGGTTCTGGCCCTCGCGGATATCGATCACCAGGGCCGCGCGGCGCACATTGGCGGAATCCTTGGCCAGCTCGGCGAACTTGGGAAGCAGCCCGATGGGAAGATTGTCCACCGCGTAGTATCCCAGGTCTTCCAGCGCTTTCAGAACGGTGGCCTTCCCGGATCCGCTGAGCCCGGTGATGATGACAAGTTCGGCGCGCTGCGAGTCCGCCTGCTTAGCCGCGCGTTTCTTCACTAGCTTTCGATCAGATCGAAATTGCCGTCCGGGCGGCGCATGAGAACCGTGACGCGGTCGGACTGGGCGTCGCGGTAGACCAGGTAGTCCTGCGACGCCTCCATTTCGAGCATCGCTTCTTCCAGCGTCATGGGCTTGCTGCCGTCGTTATGATTGACGCGGAACACTCGCTTGCCGCGGGAGTGCTTGCCCTGTTTCGGCGCCGCGGCCAGGGCTTTGGCTTTCTTGGAACTGGAGACCGGCGGCGGCAGCACCGAAACGGCCGGCGCTGCTTCCGCTTCTTTATCCTTATGCCGCTTGGTGTCGCGCCACTTATTGCGCAGCTTCAGGATCTGCTTTTCGAGCTTCGCCAGCGCATCGTTGGACGCGGTCACCAGGTCGGTATCGGATCCGATGCCAACCAGCGCGTGATCCCAGGCATTCATCGTGATTTCCACTTTGTGCAGAAACCGCTCCTGCGCCAGGATGATGTGCGCCTCTCTTTCTCCTCGGCGGTCGATCATCTTGGAAAGCTTCTGCAGTTTCGCTTCGAATTTCGCGAGCGCTTTGGAAGGAAATGCTTCGTGCCTACCGGTATAGCTGATTTTCATGGAATGTACCTCTCTCCTGAACGCGCACAACGGAACCCCACGGCAGCGCGTCTTAGCGGAACAGGGATGCCGTGGGTCCTGTGCGCTCTGAACGAGAAGTTCTTCAGTTACGAACCCGCCGCTGGTGCGTGGACGGGATTTTCATGTCTTCGCGGTATTTGGCAACCGTTCTGCGAGTAACGTCGATACCTTCCTCCTTTAGCCGCGCCGTGATTTGCTCGTCGGTCAGCGGATGCTGGGTATCCTCCTCCTCGATCATTCTCTTGACCCTGCGCTTCAGGATCAGCAGCGGCGTCGCGCTGCCGGCGATGCCTTGCACGGCTTCCGAGAAGAAGTAACGCAGCTCGAAGACGCCCTGTGGCGTATCGGCATATTTGCTGGCCACCGCGCGGCTGACCGTGGAGGGATGCACGCCGATCTCCTCGGCCACTTCCTTGATCATCATCGGCTTGAGCAAGTCGATGCCATGCTCCAGGAATTCCAACTGGCGGCGAACGATGGACTGGCAAACTTTGAGAATGGTCTGCTTGCGCTGCTCGATGTTCTTGATCAGCTGAATCGCGGCCGCATAGCGATCCTTGACGTAGTTCCTGATTTCCTTGCTGGGCTCCTGATCCCGGTCCAGCATCTTGCGGTATTGCGCGTTCAGCCGCAGTTGCGGCAGATCGTCGTCGTTCAACTGGATGATGTACTCGTCGCCTTCCTTGAAGATGTAAACATCCGGCTCAACCACGCGCGCGCCGGGGCCCGAATAGCGCAGGCCGGGATAGGGATCCAGATGCCGGATGAGATCCACCGCGATCTGGACATGCTCCAGCGGCCGCCCCAACTGCTTGGCGATTTCCTTGTATTGCCGGGTTTCCAGCAGCTTCAAGTGATTCGAAACGATCTGAAACGCCACGCCGCCGCGCCCGTTGCGGCTCTCCAGTTGCAGCAGCAGGCATTCGCGGACATCCGTCGCTCCCACGCCGGCCGGATCGAGCGACTGCACGATGCGCAGCCCTTGCTTTACCTCTTCGATGGTATGCTCGCCGGACTGGGCAATCTCCTCCAGCGTCGCGGTCAGGTATCCATTCTCGTCCAGATTTCCAATGATGTTGGCCGCCGCGTCGCGCACTTCATCCGGCATCACCAGCACGCTTAATTGCGAATGCAGATGGTCGGCGAGAGTAACGGGGGAGGAGAGGAAGGTTTCAAAGGAGGGCTTTTCTACGGATTCCGAGGCGGGGCTCTTATAACCGGGATCCAGATATTCATCGAAAAAGGTCCCGAAGTCGATTTCGTCGAACGGATCCTTGTCGGTCTTTGGCTCCTCGGTACCTGTCTCTGGCGTGGGCGTGGCGGCCTGCGCCTCCACCGTGCTCGGGGCAACGCCATCCGGCTCAAAATCTACAGCGCGGTCTCTGAAATCTACGGCTTCGCTGGGGCTCTCGACTTCCGCGGTTTCCACGTCCGGCGCCGACGCCCCGTTCATCGTCTCCAGAATCGGCTGATCGGACGGTTCGGACTCGCGCTCGCGCTCCAGGATGGCCTGAACTTCTTCCGGAGTCAGTTCTTCGATGCCGTCGGCGGCTTCCTCGAGCACCGGATTCTCAGCGATCTCCTGGGTGATCATGTCCTTCAATTCCAGTCGATTCAACTGGAGGACGGTCACCATCTGCACCAGGCCCGGCGTCAGAATCTGCTTCTGCGAGACCTTAAGTTGCAGCCTGGGCGACAGCATGGACATCTGTAGCCATCATAACACCGGTTCTTGCGGCTGTTTCCAGCAATTTCAGGGGCCAGAAACTCTTTTTCTATCAATATGATGAATAGAAGGGATGAAAGCACGGTGGACGCGCTCGATCAGGCCGGCTGCTAGAATGGCGGGTTAAATGCTAAGCAGCGCCGAACGCGCGGAGATCGACCGCTTGTGGACGCGGAAGCTGCAACAAGACGCAAGCGGGCTTCCACAAAGCCAGCGTCATCGCAATCTCGAGCCGCCCAGTGCGGAGTTTCTGCACGCGCTCGCCGCCGGAATCGGCGCCCAGCGGATGGTCGAGCTTGGAGGCTCGAGCGGAATCTCAACCATCGCGCTGGCCGCGGCCGCGCGCCAGACCAGCGGCCGCCTGCTTTCGCTCGAAATCGAACCTCTACGGCAGGCCGAAGCACGAGACACTCTGGCGCGGCTGGGCCTGGGTTCGTTTGTGCATTTTGTGCTGGCGGATGCAGCCGACGTTCTCGCTCAGCAGCCGGCCTTCGATCTGGCGCTGATCGATTGCGAGAAGGACGATTACATCCGCTTTTTTGATATGCTGCCGATGCGTCCGGGCGGAATTGTCGTGGCCGACAACATCCTTTCGCATTCGCTCGGCGGCTACGTGGCGCACGTGCGAAGCCGGCCCGGTGTGGAGTCGATCACGCTGGCTATCGGCAAGGGCCTGGAAGTGAGCCGAGTTCCACAGTAAGTCGGCCGCCTAAGTCGCGCGATTTTACGTTCTTCTTACAACCTGGCAACGTCCGCGGCGAAACTCGCGGCGTCCTACTAAGCATGAAGAGAACTCTTCTCGCTCTTTTTGTGCTCGCGCTAGGCGCCGGCGCCGGCTACCCACAAAGTGCAGAACCTCGCGCTACTTATGCCGATGCGGCGCACAATACCGTTCTGCTGGAAGTGAACGGCAGGCAGTACCTGGTGGATGTAGTCGCCCAGAGCGTCAGAGCGGCCGGCTCAGGCTCGCCGCCGTCGCAGTCATCCGCCGCCGATCTCTTTCGCCAGAACTGCGCGGAGTGTCACGGCGCGGACGGCAAGGGCATTCGCGAGCGGGGCACTCCTGACTTTAGCAGCCGGTCGATGCAGTCGAGCCTGAGCGATCGCCAGATCATCGACACCATCCGCAATGGCAAAGGCGCGATGCCGGCGTGGTCCGGAAAGCTGTCCGACGCACAGATCTCGGACCTGGCCGGTTACATCCGCTCCTTTGCCGGTAGCAGCTCTGGCTCCAGCGCCCCGGCGCAGCAAGCCGCCGTCCCCGGAGTCTATGAGCCCGGCGATGACGTGCTGGTCAGTTTGCCAACCGGACGGCCGGTCGACAAGCACGGCGTCATTGTGAATTTCTCCCACCGGTTTCCTTATGACCCCGCCGTCTCCGGCGCGGCTCGTGGTGCAGAACTGTTCGGTCTCGACAACTTCGCGCTCCCCTCCTTCGGCTTCCGCTACGGCGTGACGGACAAGCTTTCTGTAGACGTGTGGCGATCGCCGTCCTTTATCGATCGTCCGATCCAGTTGATGGCGGCGTACAACTTGCTGGATGAGCACCACCAGGCGCCGTTCAACCTGACGGTGCGCGCTTCACTCGAAGGGCAGGATAACTTCCGCAAGAACTACACCGAAAATCTGGAGGCCATCTTCTCGCGCAGCGTCACCTCGCACGCGCAGTTCTACGTGGTGCCGACCATGTCGTTCAATGACCGCGAGCTGCTGATGGGATCGCTCCAGCCCAGAGGGATCCGCGATGTTCCCGGCATCAACGCCTTTTCAACCGGCTTTGGGATTGCAGTGGACATTCGGCCCACCGTTGCCCTGCTGATGGAAGCCATTCCGACCCTGGTAAACGGCGAGGAACTGGGCATCCACCGCCCGGCCTTCTCGTTCGGCATTCAGAAGAAAATCTACCGGCATGCGTTTACCCTGAGCCTGACCAACAGCCCCGGTACGACGGTATCGCAGCGCGCCGGGACGGACGCGACGTTCTTAGGTGAGCCGAGCGCGGACACGTTCTCCGGCCTTTTCATCGGATTTAACATCACGCGCCAGATTCACTGAGACGCTTGACCATGGGGGCCCCATCGCCTCTATCTATCTATTCCGCTTGACGTGATACTCTAAGCGTTATACACTATAGGCGAGCCGTTGATTACTTCGTTCAAATGTGCGGAAACGCAGATGTTGTTCGACGGCTATGTATCTCGCAAGGTGGCCGCGAATTGTTCGCGGGTGGCGCAGCGCAAATTGCAAATGCTGCATGCCGCCGCAAGGCTCGAAGATCTTAAGGCTCCACCTGGCAATTGCCTGGAAGCGCTGAAGGGTGACAGGAAAGGCCAGCACAGTATTCGCGTCAACGAGCAATGGCGGATTTGCTTTGTCTGGGATGTCGAGACTCATAACGCGGGAGACGTTGAGATTGTCGACTACCACTAAAACGGAAGGAAACCACGATGTCCAAAGTCTTGCCGCCGGTTCATCCCGGCGAAGTGCTTCGGGAAGAGTTTATGGGTCCCTTGGGAATCAGCATCAACGCCTTGGCCCGGGACCTGCATGTTCCCGTAAGCAGGGTCAGCAAGATTGTGAACGAGGAACGCGGTATCACGGCCGATACGGCGATGCGGGCAGGTCGCTACTTCGGCACCTCGGCGGAGTTTTGGCTGAACCTCCAGGCTCGCTACGACCTCCAGGCCGCCAAGCGCAAAGCCAAAATCATTCGACAGCAGGTGCGGCCCTTGGCGTCGTGATGGAGGGATAGCCGAGGCCGAGCGCGCCTCTGGCGCTATTCGACGATCGCCTGATACACCAGGCTCCGCGACAACGCATGGATCGGCAGCGTCGTCCCCAGGCTCTGGTGCTGCACCATCCCGACGAACGCCAGATCTTTCACCGGATCGATCCAGAACCATGTGCCGGCGATCCCGAACCAGCTGAACGTGCCGGTCGGAACCGGCTCGCCCGCGGCCGCCGCATCCGTCACGATCTGAAAATCCATGCCCCAGCCCGTGCCCGGCGGCATGGTCTTGAGTGGCTCGGGATTGACTAAATTGGTGCGCATCATCTCCACCGTGTGCGGCGCCAGCAACCGGACGCCATTGAACTGCCCGCCTTCGAGCAGCATCTCGCAGAGACGCGCGTAATCCATGGCCGTGGAATACAGCCCGCCACCGCCGGACGGCCCCAGCGGAACCACGGTCGCGTCTGCGCGCGCCGCATCCAGGGCGAGGCTGGTTTCGGTGAGACTCGCCCCGGCGCCCATATGCACCTGCGCCAAGCGCGCCAGCTTCTCCTTCGGAACATAGAACGCGGTGTCCTTCATCCCCAGCGGATCGAAGATGCGCTTTTTCGCGAACTCGGCGAACGGCATCCCGGAGAATTTCTCGATCAGGTATCCCTGCACGTCCACGGCGATGCTGTAGGACCAGCGCGTTCCAGGCTGGGCCAGCAGCGGAACCTTCGCCAACCCGTCGATCATCGTCTGTAGCGGCGCGTTCGGGTTCAGCAGGTTCTGCTGGATGATCATTTTGTCTACCGGATTATTCGGGCTAAGCACGTAGCCCAGGCCGGCCGTGTGCGTCATCAGCTCGCGCATAGTCATCGAGCGCTTGGCGTCTTCGAGCTTGGGTGAGCCGTCCTCGTTCTTGCCTGCATAGACCTTCAGGCGGGCAAATTCGGGAATGTAGCGCGATACCGGATCGTTGATCTGCCACTTCCCCTCTTCGTACAGCATCATCATGGCCACGCCGGTGACCGGCTTGCTCATCGAGTAGATGCGAAAAATCGAGTCCTTCTGCACCGTGTCCGGCTTGCGCACGTCCAGCACTCCGTCCGTGTTGTAGTCCACAACTTTTCCGTGCCGCTCCAGCAGCCAGACCAGCCCCGCAACCTTCTTGCCCTCGACTTGTTGTCTCATCCCGGCATCCAGCCGGCTCAACCGTTCGGCAGAAATGCCTTCCGATTCAGCCGATGCAGCGCCAAGATCGCGCGCCCGCGCCTCGGCAACTTTGGCGGCCGCGGAAATGGCGCGGTGCGGCGCCTGTGCCAGCGATGTATACGTGAGTCCGGCCGCACCAAACAGCGCGAGCAGCCCAACCGCGACGGGGCGAAAATGACGGGTCATAAGTCTCCTTCTATTTTTCGATTTTGGTTCCAATCATAACACTGAAGATCCGCGGAATTCGCGACCGATCTCCAGCCCAGCTTCAGTCAGGCATCCGCACTGGAATCACCCTGTTTCCATGCCGCCGGTAGATCCGAAAATCCGAGTCCAGGGTGAAGACTTCTCCCGATGGGTGGAGCTCCGACAGTCTTACCAAACACGCATCCGCGAGAGACATAGGCCGGTTCCGATAGCGTTGCATAAGCGCGCGCAAATCCGCCTGCTCTTTCTCCACCGCAAGCGCTACCCGAATGACTCCGCGCTCAAGCAAGTCAAAAATGGCGTCCGCGTCGCTGCGTTCCCTCTCCAGGAGAAACGCCGCCTCGGTAAGAACCGGCTCGCACGTAAGGAGGGGAGGTTGGAGCCGTTCCCACTGCGCTACAGCCCATGCATGGTGCGTAAGCCCACTGGCTAGAAAGCTGACCAGCGGGCCGGTATCAAGTAGTCCCGGGCCTCTGCTCACTTACCGAAATCTTTCATGTATTTCGGATTCTCCGCGAGATCCTTAGGCAACCCCTTTACCGAACCTGCAAGGTCGCGCGCCAGATCATAACACGAAGGTCCACGCAGGCCCGACCGCTTGCGCAACACGGTTTCCAGCCCCTCGCGGATCAGCCGCGACTTGGTCACATGCCTGGCCTTAGCCTCACCTTCGAGCCGAGTTAGGAGATCGTCAGGCAGCTTCAGCGAAATGGTCCGCATATCCATATGGTATTACGCGCCGCTTTGGAGCGCAATACCAGAGTCTCCGCACGTTTCCAGCGCACCGCGCGGCTCCGCTCCCACTCCCGGTTTCCCCGCGCCTCACCTGTCACAATAGAGATACATGACAGGCAACGACATACGCCAGAAGTTTCTCGATTACTTCGCGGCGCACGGCCACCGGATCGTCCGCAGCTCCTCGTTGGTGCCCGCCAACGACCCCACGCTGCTGTTCGCCAATGCCGGCATGAACCAGTTCAAGGACGTGTTCACGGGCCTCGAGAAGCGGGACTACGCGCGCGCAACCTCCTCCCAGAAGTGCGTCCGCGCCGGCGGCAAGCACAACGATCTCGACAACGTCGGCTACACCCGCCGCCACCACACCTTCTTCGAGATGCTGGGCAATTTTTCCTTCGGCGACTATTTCAAGAAGGAAGCCATCGCGTTCGCCTGGGAGTTGCTTACTAAGGAATTCGGCCTGTCCAAAGACAAGCTCTACGTGACGGTGTTTCGCGAGGACGACGACGCCGAGCGTCTCTGGCAGGAAGTGGCGGGCGTGCCGAAAAGCCGCATCTTCCGTTGCGACGAAGCCGACAACTTCTGGCAGATGGGCGACACCGGCCCGTGCGGTCCATGTTCTGAGATTCACTACGACTTTGGCCCCGAGGCAGCCGAGCCAGGACGCGAACACGAGCAGTTCCCCCTGGACGGCGGAGGCCGGTTTGTCGAGCTGTGGAACCTGGTCTTCATGCAGTTCGATCGCTCCACCGACGGCAAAATGACACCGCTGCCGCGCCCCTCCATCGACACTGGCATGGGCCTGGAGCGCCTGGCCTGCGTGCTGCAGGGCGTGATCTCCAACTACGATACGGATCTGCTCAAGCCCATCATCCATCGCGCTGCCGACCTGGTCGGCGTCACTTACGGCGAGAACGAACGCACCGACGTCGCGCTCCGCATCAATGCCGATCATGCCCGTGCCACGACATTCCTGATCCACGACGGCGTGGTCCCGTCGAATGAAGGCCGCGGCTACGTGCTTCGAAAAATCATGCGCCGGGCTATTCGTAACGCGCGCATGATTGGCCGACAGGAACCGTACTTGTACGAGCTCACCGGATTCGTGGCCGACCTGATGAAGCCCGGCTACCCCGAGCTGATGGAAAGCATCCAGCGCGTCGCCCGCGTCGTCAAGGACGAAGAGCATCGCTACGCTACCACCTTCCAGGTGGCCGAAAAGGTCTTCGTTGACGAAGCCAAGTCGGCAGCCGGCGGCATGATCCCCGGCCCAGCCGCGTTCAAGCTTTACGACACTTACGGGCTCGCTCTGGACGAACAGGACGAAATGGCGCGCGAGCGCAGCCTAGCCATCGACCATCCAGGCTTCGAAGCCGAGATGGAAAAGCAGCGCACCCGTGCGCGCGCCAGTTGGAAAGGCGGCGACAAAACGCAAATCGCGCCGGTCTACCGCGATCTCCCCGCAACCGAATTCATCGGTCGCGAGACGCTGGAAGCCCCGGTCAAAGTGCTGCGCATGATCCAGCAGGACGGCAAAACCGAGCTGGTTCTGAACCGTACGCCCTTCTACGCCGAAGCCGGCGGCCAGGTCGGCGACACGGGCGTTCTGCTTTCGCCCTCCACGGGCGATCGCGTCGCTACGGTGCTCGACACCTATAAACCGGCTCCAGGTGCTATGGTGCACAAGATCGAGCCGCTCGCTCCCATCCACGAAGGCGACGAACTCATCGCCAGCGTCGACTCCGATCAGCGTGCGTCCACCATGCGCAACCACACCGCCACGCACCTGCTCCACGCCGCCCTGCGCACGGTTCTCGGGACGCACGTCAAACAGGCTGGCAGCGTGGTCGATCCCAACCGCCTGCGCTTCGACTTCACGCATTACGCGCATACCGACCCCGAAGAGCTGGCCGAAATCCAAAAGCTCATCAACGATGAAATCCTGAAGAACATTGAAGTCCACACCGATGTGATGGATCTCGACCAAGCCATCAACACCGGCGCCATGGCTCTATTCGGCGAAAAATACGGCGACCGCGTGCGGGTTGTCTCCGTCCCCGGATTCAGCAAGGAACTCTGCGGAGGCACGCACGTGCACCGCACCGGCGACATCGGCCTGTGCCTGATCACCCATGAAGCCAGCATCTCGGCCGGCGTCCGTCGCATCGAAGCCATCACGGGCGAAGCGGTACTCGATAAGCTCCACGAGGAAGAGCGCATCTCACGCGAAGCGCAAGAAAAACTCGCCGAAGAGAAGCGTGCGCTCGAAAAACAGCTCGAACAAATGAAAGAGAAGCTCGCGCATGCTCAAGTGGCCGGCGTCGAAGGCGGTTTCAAAGAAATTAAGGGTGTCAAAGTTTTGGCCGCCGAAGTCCCGGGCATGGATCGCGGGCAGCTGCGCATTATGGTCGACTCACTGCGCGTCCGGTGGAAGACCACGGTCGTTGTGCTAGCTTCGTCCGAAGATTCCAACGTGTCCATCGTTTCCGGCGTCACTAAAGACCTCACATCCAAAGTGCACGCAGGCAAACTGGTCGGCGCGGTCGCCCTGGCCGTCGGAGGCAAAGGCGGCGGACGTCCCGACATGGCCGAAGCCGGCGGCAAGAATCCGGCCGCGCTGGCCGGCGCGCTGGACGCAGTCTACGCCGCTGTCGAGGGGATGCTCTGACGGTGCAGCAATACGATGCCATCGTAATCGGCGCGGGCCCCACCGGCCTGGCCTGCGGAATCGAGCTCAAGCAGCGCGGCCTCAGCTCGCTGCTCATCGAAAAGGGCTGCCTGGTGAACTCGCTGTACAATTACCCGACCCACATGGTCTTCTTCACCACGCCGGAATTGCTCGAAATCGGCGGCCTGCCCATGACCTCGCTCAATGAAAAACCCGGCCGCACCGAAGCGCTGAAATATTATCGCCGCGCCGCCGAATATTATCAGCTCAACATCAATCAGTATGAGCGCGTGCTGTCCATCCGCGGCGACGACGGAAACTTCCTCGTCACCACCAGCAAGGCCGAATACCGCGCGCGCAAGATTGTGCTGGCCACCGGTTACTACGATCTGCCCAACAAGCTAAACGTCCCCGGCGAAGATCTCGAAAAGGTCGTCCACTACTACAAAGAGCCGCATCCTTACTACAATCACGACGTCCTGGTAGTCGGAGCCAAGAATTCCGCCGCCATCGCCGCGCTGGAGCTGCACTGGACCGGCGCGCGCGTCACGCTGGTCCACCGCGGCAAGGCCATCTCCGACCGCGTTAAATACTGGATCAAACCCAATATCGAAAACCGCATCAAGAGCGGCGAAATTCCGGCCTACTTCAATAGCAGCATCGTCGAAATCCAGCCTCATTCGGTGGTGCTCGCAACGCCGGACGGCCCCGTCACGCTGAAGAACGACTTCGTCTTCGCCATGACCGGCTACCGGCCGGATCTGGAATTCCTCGCCTCCCTCGGCATCCGGCTGGATCCGGAATCGCAGCGCCCGCGCACTAATCCCGAAACGCTCGAAAGCGGCCGGCCCGGCATTTTCCTCGCCGGGGTCATCGTGGCCGGCATGCACACCAACGAAATCTTCATCGAAAACGGCCGCTTCCACGGCAAGAAAATCGCCGAAGCCATCGCCGAATCCCTTTCTTCCACGCAACTGTTATCATCGACCACATGACACGCAGAGACTTTGCCAAGTTAGCCGCAGCCGCGCCGCTGGCCTGCGCGGGACCGGCGTTCGCAAAGATCAATTCCAAAATAGACGGGGTCATGATCGGCGCCCAAACTTACAGCTTCCGCGATCTTTCGATGGACGACTGTATCAACGGCATGAAGGATATTGGCCTGGGCTACGCCGAGTTTTGGATCGACAAGATCCAGCCCCGGGATGCCCAGCAATTGAACGCCTGGCGCTCCAACCCGCCCATGGACGAAATCAAAGCCGCCCGCAAAAAGTTCGAGGACGCCGGCATCGAAATCTACGCCGTCAACATCAGCTTCCGCGACGAGTTTACCGACCAGCAGATCGACAAAAGCTTCGAGATCGCCAAGGCGCTCGGCACGAACCGCATCACCGCATCCTCGAACGTTGACATTTCTCCCCGCGTCGACAAATATGCGCAGCAGTATCAAACCTACGTCGCCTTCCACAACCACGACAGCATGCGTCCCAATGAGTTCTCAACTCCGGACGATTGGAAGAAGGCCATGGACGGCCGCTCCAAGTACATCTGCATTAATCTCGATGTCGGCCACTTCACCGCCGCCAATTTCGACCCGGTCAGTTTCCTTGAAGAGCATCACAGCCAGATTCTGACGCTCCACCTGAAGGACCGGAAGAAAAATCACGGCGCCAACATGCCCTGGGGGCAAGGCGAAACCGATATCCGAGGCGTCTTGCAGTTGCTCAAGCTCAAGAAATATCCGATTCCCGCCATGATCGAGTACGAGTACAACAAGCCCGGACTCGACACCGTCGCGGAAGTCACGAAATGTTTTAACTACTGCAAGCAGCAACTCGCGGTTTAGTCGCGCGCCCTGGGGCCGTGCAGCACGGTGGATTCTTTCAGCTTGGCGAGCTCGCGCCGCGCGATCACAGCCCACGAGCTGCCCGGGTCCAGTTTCAGATACAACTTCCAATGATGCACCGCCTTGAGCGGCTGCCCGCTGGACTGGTAGAGCAGCGCGACGTTATAGTGCGCATCGGCGTAGTTGGGATGAATCATGATCGCCGCCAGATAGTGGCTCAGCGCCTTGGGACGATCGCCGCGCTCGTCGTATAAATTCCCGAGATTGAAGTGCGCCAGCGCGTATTCCGGATCCACTTCGAGCGCCTTTCGATAATGCTGCTCGGCCTGGCGCCAGTCGTGCAGGTTAAAGTACACCGTTCCCAGATTCACCAGCGCGCCCGCCGACCCGGGATCGATCTCGGAGGCCTTGGTATACGCGCTGATAATTTCCTCGACGGGAGCCCCGGTCTGCTCCAGCTCCAGGCCGCGTTCAAACCAGTGTTCCGCCTCGCGCCGCGCTTTGATGGTTTGCGCGATATTCTTTTCAGCCGCCGGTTCGGGAAACGCCGTCAGCTTGGTGATCTCCGCGCGATCGAAGTCGAGCAACAACTGGCCCGAGATCGGTTCCATTTTTTGTCCCGCGAATTGAACCTGAATCTTCCGTCCTTGCGAGTAGATCTTCACCTCGGTCAGCGGATTCCTGTATTCCTTCAGCTTGGTTCGCAGCGCATGCAGGGCCCGCCGGATCTGCGCGGCCGGAATTTTGCTGGCCCGCAGAGCGATCAATGTCCGCAGCGCGAGAATATCGGAAAAGTTGAACGAACCGGTGGACGAAACCAGGTTCTGCCGCTCCCAGGCGCGTAGTTGTTGCGCGGAGACGCCAAATTTCCTGCAAACTTCTGCGCGCGAATAAGCCTGCCTGGTCGCGGAAGCCGGCACGGTGAAAGTGTACCACTTGTGGTTTCGCGCCGACCGGCGGCACGGCCAGTACCGGTACGGGTAACCCGCCAGTGCCATCTGCGCTTTGGAAAGCCTGTGCTAAACTTCCATCGAAAGCCTGAAACTCAGGCAGTGGCTTGGTTTGTGGCCATAGCGTGAAGCAGTTATAACCTCGAAAAGCTTTGTCTCGCAAAACTGCAATCATCATTGGCGCCGGGCCGGCCGGTCTCACGGCCGCCTTGGAACTGTGCACCCGCACCGGCATTCACCCCATCGTGCTCGAAAAAAGCCAGGCGCTGGGCGGGTTGGCCCGCACCGTGAATTACAAGGGCAATCGCATGGACATCGGCGGGCACCGGTTTTTTTCGAAATCGGATCGCGTGATGGACTGGTGGTTGCGCATTCTTCCGATCGAAAGCACCCGGCGCGACGACATCCGGCTGGTGTATCACAACCAGACGCGGACCCTCGCCGCCCGCAACGGCAGTCCTGATCCGAATGCGGCCGGCGACGCGGCCGACAATGTAATGCTGATTCGTCCGCGCTTGTCGCGCATTTATTTCATGCGGAAGTTTTTCGACTACCCCATGAAATTGAACCTGGGCACGCTGTGGAAACTGGGGGCGCTCCGGACACTGCGAATCGCTCTGAGCTATTTGCGCGCCGCCACGTTCCCGCGCCAGGAGCGCACGCTCGAGGATTTCTTCATCAATCGCTTCGGAACGGAGCTGTATCGCACCTTCTTCAAGTCTTATACCGAGAAGGTGTGGGGCGTGCCGTGCGATCAGATCAGCGCGGCCTGGGGCGCTCAGCGCGTCAAAGGACTCTCGGTTTTCAAAACGCTGCTGGACGCTGCCCAACGGAAGCTGCGCGGTTCCAACGGATCCGGCAACTTCTCCCAAAAAGATAGCGAAACCTCCTTGATCGAGGAGTTTCTGTACCCCAAGCTCGGATCCGGCCAGATGTGGGAGCAGGTGGCCTGTCAGGTCCGGCGTCAGCGGGGCGAGATTTTGACCGGTTGGTCGGTCGAGAAGATCGAGCAATCCGGTGGGCGGCACATCACAGGCATTTGGGCGCGTCATTCTGAAACCGGAGAATTGCGGCGTTTTGCCGGCGACTATTACTTTTCAAGCATGCCGGTCAAGGAACTGGTGGAGTCCATGCAGCCCGAAGCGCCCGAGGGAATCCGCAATGTTGCCTCCGGCTTGCTGTATCGCGACTTCATCATGGTCGGATTGCTGTGCCGGCGTTTGGCGCTGAAGAACGGAGCCCAAGGCGGAGTTCGGGACAACTGGATCTATATCCACGATCCGGGCGTCCTAGCGGGCCGCCTGCAGATCTTCAATAACTGGAGCCCCTGCATGGCCGCGGATCCATCCCAGGTCTGGATCGGGCTGGAATATTTTTGCTATGAGAGCGATCCGTTCTGGAGCCGGCCGGACGCCGAGATCATCGAGCTTGCCAAGCGCGAGTTGGGCGCCATCGAGCTGCTCAACCCCGCCGATGTCCTGGATGCCACCGTGCTGCGCGTGGAAAAGGCCTACCCGGCGTATTTCGGGTCTTACGATCAGTTTCCCCGCATCGTGGAATGGGCCGACCGTTTTGAAAACCTCTTCCTGATTGGCCGCAACGGGATGCACAAATACAACAACCAGGACCACTCCATGCTGGCCGCCATGACGGCTGTGGACAACATCATTGCCGGCGTGCGCTCGCGCGAGAATCTGTGGTCGCTCAACACCGAAGAAGAACACCACGAGGAGCGCAAGCCGCAGGCCGTGGCGGCACGCGTATAGCAGGCCGCGCGGCCTCCGAGCGAGTTAGAAAATACCGAACCCCGCCACCAGGCGCTTGGAGCCGAGCAGAATCGCGAGTACACAGAGAATGATCGCTACCAGCGAGCTCTGCCGGTTCGGTCCGCGGCCCGTCAGGTGCGCGATGACACTGAAGATGAGTCCGACGAAGGCGAACGGGATGTTGATCCAGTTGAGCCAGCCGAAACAGGGAATGAAACCCACCAGCATTCCACTTACAGCCAGGATGCCCCAGGCCAGGCTTAGCGCTTGCATACCGTGAGTCCTTTCCAGCGCACAAACGCCAGCACCCCGGCTTGGTTGGTCACGAACAGCATGTACAGCGGGATGCCGGCGTGGTTGGCGCGTTGGGCGTTGCCGAACTGGCCTTCGGAAATGTCAATGAAACTGGTGGTCATGCCGCAAAACGGGCATTCGCGGTGGTACTTCACTTTCCATTCGCAGGGCGGAAGCAGGTGCGCGAGCCGTTCTTTGCCGAGCGCGAATGGCGCCGCCAGAGCGCCCAGAATGACGAAACTGATCGCCAGCCAGACGATCCGCAGCGCTTGTCTGAAGTCTGCTGTGAAAATTCGCATCCGCTGATTCTATACGATAGACTGGTAGCTTGAGTTCGCCCTATGTTGTCGGTAGTCATTCCTATTCACAACGAAGAGCCATCCATACTGCCGCTGTATGACCGCCTGACAGCAGTACTGGAGCCGCTGCAAAAGCCCTACGAGATCATCGTGGTGGACGACGCCTCCACGGACCGCAGCTTCGACCTGCTGGCGAATTTGGTGGAAACCGACACGCATCTGAAAGTGATCCGTTTGCGGCGCAATTTCGGCCAGACCGCGGCGCTGTCGGCCGGCTTTGACGAAGCGCAGGGGAACGTGATCGTGTCGCTGGATGGCGATTTGCAACATGCGCCGGAGGACATTCCGGTGCTGCTCGCGAAGATCGAGGAAGGCTACGATATCGCGAGCGGCTGGCGCAAGGAGCGCGTGGACAATGCCATCACGCGCAAGTTTCCGTCGCGGGTGGCGAATTGGCTGATGGCCAAGGCCTCCGGCATTGAGCTGCGCGATTTCGGCACGACCTTTAAGGCCTACCGCGCCGAGATTCTCAAAGAGATCAACCTGTACGGCGAGTTGCACCGCTTTATCCCGGCGCTGGCGAGCTTCTACGGCGCGCGCATCATCGAAGTGCCCATCCGCAACACGCCGCGCCTGGCGGGCGATTCGCACTACGGCCTGGGCCGCGTCTTCAACGTGATGTTCGACATCTTGACCATCAAATTTCTGCTCAAGTATTTCACGCGCCCCATGCACTTCTTCGGACGCATTGGATTGCTGGGCGTGACATTGGGGGGCGCGATACTGGGCTGGCTCGCGCTGTACAAGCTGCTGGGTCACGAGCTGGTGAGCGAACACGGGCCGCTCATGATCGCAGGCGGCCTGCTCCTGCTGGCCGGTCTGATGATGTTCAGCACGGGGCTGCTCGGTGAAGTGCTGATGCGTACTTACTTCGAGAGCCAGGGCCGCCGCATTTACGCCGTGCGCGAGATCCGTTGCCGCCGCGAGCCGGTGGCGCCTGCGTAAGCCGCCGATCAGGGTTTAGCTGCGTTCATCCGCGGCTAACATGAGATGCTCGCCAACCCGGTTGCGCCAATAGTTTTCGAAAAGGCCCTTCATGGCTTCGCCCATTCCGGCGTGCTCGAAGACCACCGTGGTCCAAGTGGGGCGCGTAATCACGGGGTCGAGCAGCGCCAGCAGGCCGCGCTTGCCGTCGAAGACCGCCAGCTTCATGGGAAGCGAGTCGATCTGGGCCACTTCCACGCCCGCTGATGCATAGTCTTCCAGGCGCTGCCGATGGGCCGCATCCAGCGTTCCGGCTTCGATCAGCAGGCGGCAAGTGACGCCGCGCTGGCGCGCCTTCTTCACCAATTGCTCGTCCAGAGGATCCACGGCGTAAGGCGGCCGGGAGAATTCCAGATACTCGCTGGTTACCTCGGAAAGCATGCGCCGGTAGTGAATGGCGGTCTGCTCGGGGTCACTCACGATTCGCAAATAATCCAGCGTGCCGCGCTCGCCCCGGCCCTCCGAATAAGCGTCGGTCAGATCCGTGACCAGCGTGTCGGCCATGCGGGTCTGGTCGCTCAGCTCGTGCTGCAGAATTTGGGAGCGGCGCAGCAGATAGCTTGGCAAGGCCAGGCTCGGCTCGACGGCGGAGAAGAGCTTGGTTTTTTCCTGGATCACCTGCGCGAAGCCTTTCTCCACCAGGCTGTCCAGAACTTCGTAGATTTTCTGCCGCGGCACATGCGCGCGGGCCGCCAGCTCCAGCGCCTTGAAGCGCGGATGGCCGATCAGCACCAAGTACGAGCGCGCTTCGTAGGCGTTCAGGCCAAGTTGCTGCAGGCGGCGCCAGAACCGCTGGAAGTCCATCTCTGGCAGCTCAGGAGTCATCGTGTTTCCGTTTCATGCAGCGCACCTGGGTTGCGAAGAGTATCAGAAGAACGCCCACGAGGCGCGCCACGCATGATGCGTTCTTGAGCATATCAGATGCCCGCAGCCGTTTGCTGTTAGAATCGCGGTAGATTGAGTTTTTCTTATGCCTGACCTACCTGCCATTTTTGGCGCCCTGAAAGATAGCCATTATTCCGAACAGCGCATCAGCGGCCGCACCGTCAAAGAGGAGCTGCGCCAGAATCTGATCTGCAAGCTGCAACGCGGCGAGGAATTATTCCCCGGCGTGGTGGGATACGAAGATACGGTGATTCCGCAGATTGTCAATGCGGTTCTTTCGCGGCACAACTTCATCCTGTTGGGCCTGCGCGGGCAAGCCAAGACGCGCATCATCCGCATGCTGACGGCGTTGCTCGACGAGCGGCTGCCGTACATCGCCGGATGCGAAATTCGCGACAACCCCTACCGTCCCATCTGCCGCCGCTGCCGCGATCTGATCGCCGAGCAAGGCAACGAAACGCCCATCGCCTGGCTGGAACGCGAGGAGCGCTACGTGGAGAAGCTCGCTACGCCGGACGTAACCATCGCGGACATGATCGGTGACATCGATCCTATCAAGGCCGCCCGCGGCGGCCACGATCTGTCGCATGAACTGACGGTACACTACGGGCTGCTGCCGCGCGCCAACCGCGGCATCTTCGCCATCAATGAGCTGCCCGACCTGGCCGGCAAGATTCAGGTGGGGCTGTTCAACATCATGCAGGAAGGCGACGTGCAGATCAAAGGCTATCCGGTGCGCCTGCCGCTGGACATCATGCTGGTGTTCACCGCTAATCCGGAAGACTACACCGCGCGCGGAAAAATCATTACGCCGCTCAAGGATCGCATCGGCAGCGAGATTCGCACGCATTATCCGCTCACGCTCGATCAGGGGCTTTCGATCACCAAGCAGGAATCCTGGACCGAGCGCACCTCGCCGATCGGGCTGGAGACGCCCAAATACATCCGCGAGATCGTGGAGCAACTGGCGTTTCTGGCGCGCGAAGACAAGAAAGTGGACAAGCGTTCCGGCGTTTCGCAGCGGCTTCCGATTTCGGTGCTCGAAAATGTGGTCTCGAACGCCGAGCGGCGCGCGCTTCGAGCCGGGGAAAACATGGCGGTGCCGCGCGCGCTGGATATCTACGCCGCGCTGCCGTCCATCACCGGCAAACTGGAGCTCGAGTACGAAGGCGAGCTGAAGGGCGGCGACAACGTGGCGCGCGAGTTGATCCGCATGGCGGTGGGAAAGATCTACAGCAATTATTTTGAGGGCGTGAACGTTTCGCAGATCGTGCAATGGTTCGAGCTGGGCGGCTCGCTGAAGTTGGATGAAACAATGGACTCGGCTCGGATGGTTAAGCAACTGGCCGGCATCCAAGGCCTGATGGAAAAGACCGCGGCTTTGGGGCTGGGAGCGAGCGAGCCGGATGCTGTGCGCGCGTCGGCCGCGGAATTTATTCTGGAAGGGCTGTATGCGCATCGGCGCATCAGCCGCAACGAAGAGGCGGGGTTCACCGCAGGTGAGCGCAAGCGCGAACCACCGCCCGAGGGCGGGGAAGGGCGCAGACCGCCGCGCCGGCAGTTTAACTGAGTGCCTGAAACGAGCGTGCTGTTATGAGATCGATTCGCTACTCGCGTTACACCGGCGATGACTTTGGTCTGAGCGCCGAAGATCTGCTCAAAGCGCTGTCCGATTTCTTCCTGCAGAGCGGTTTTCAAAATCAGTACATGGGCTTCAGCGAGTGGAACCAGCATACGCTGGAAGATCTGAAGAACGCCATCCAGCGCGCGCTCGAACAAGGCGAAATGTTCGACTCCGATCAGGCGCAGCGCATCCAGCAGGCGCTCGAAAATATGACGCCCGAGCAGATGGACGATCTGCTGAACCGGCTGACGCAGAAGTTGGTGGACGAAGGTTACATCACCGAGCAGCAGCAGGCCAACGAAACCGGGCCGGGCGGGACCGGAAACGCCGACCGCAAGGTGAATGTCGAAATAACGGATAAATCCATCGATTTTCTCGGATTCAAGACGCTAAAGGACTTGCTCGGCTCGCTCGGGAAATCCAGTTTCGGCGCTCACGATACGCGCGATCTGGCCACTGGCGTCGAAACCAGCGGCGCTGCGAAGCCGTACGAGTTTGGCGACACGCTAAATCTGGATATCAGCCAGACCCTTTTCTCCGCCATTCAGCGCGAAGGTCTGAAAGTCCCGTTGCAACTGGAATACTCCGATCTGCACGTGCACCAGTCCGAATATCAGAGCTCGTGCGCCACAGTGCTGATGCTGGATTGCAGCCACAGCATGATCCTGTATGGCGAGGATCGCTTCACGCCCGCCAAGAAGGTTGCGCTGGCGCTGGCGCATCTGATCCGCACGCAGTACCCGGGCGACAGCTTGCGCTGCGTGTTGTTCCACGATTCGGCCGAAGAGTTGCGATTGTCGGATCTGGCGCGCGTTCAAGTGGGTCCTTATTACACCAACACGCGCGACGGCTTGATCCTGGCGCAGCGCCTGCTCAATCAGGAAAAGAAAGACATGAAGCAGATCATCATGATCACCGACGGCAAGCCATCGGCGCTGACGCTCGAAGACGGGCGCATGTATCGCAACGCCTTCGGCCTGGATCCGCTGGTGATCAGCCGCACGCTCGAAGAAGTCAGCCGTTGCAAGAAGCAGGGAATTCTGATCAACACCTTCATGCTGGCCAGCGATTTCGGCCTGGTGAACTTCGTGCAGAAGGTAACCGAGTTGTGCCGCGGCAAAGCGTACTTCACCACGCCTTACAATCTCGGCCAGTACCTGCTGATGGATTACATGAACCGCAAGACGCGGACCATTCATTAACCCGGTTGGGCGCGATCAATCGGTGTAGATGAAAAAAGGATAGCGGTCCACCGGCAGATCGCTGCGTTTCTTGGCCAGGCACCAGGACTGCTCACCGCGATTCTCCGGATTGTAGCCACTCTCTTCGACGAACTTGAGCAGCGGCAAGTGCGTGGAATATTCGCCGATAAAGGTGGTGAAAAGCTCGGTGACGTCGAAACCCGCTGCCTTCACCGCCTCCCCCAGTTCGTACACGGTGTATTCGCGGAAATGTCCGATTTCTTCTTCGACGCCGGGTCCGGGACGTTTGTAGAGAAAAAAGATTTGCGGGTTGTCGTGGCCGTCCAGCGTCTTGGCGACGCTGGTAATGCTGCCGACGTTCGGCGTGGTCACCAGCAAATATCCGCCGTCGCGCAAAACGCGGCGCGCTTCGAGCAGCATGTGCATGGGGTCGTAGGTCAGGTGCTCGATGATCTCGCCGGCGATCACCAGATCGAAATGTTCGTCCGGGTACGGGAACGGATCGCGCTCCACGTCGAAAAGATCCACCAGGCAGGCAAATTCGCCGTCGGGAAACTGCATGGTCTTGCGATCGACGCGTCCGGGTTTGCCGAAATACGCGCCCCGCACTTCACGGTAGCCGCACAGGCGTTCCAGCAACGGCGTGATCTGCATGTAGCATCCCAGTTCCAGCACCCGGCCGGTGCTTCCCGGCGGGGGAACCAGCGCGAGCGTCCGCGCCAGCCGGGGGATGTGCTTCTTAAGATACGCCAGCGCCCCTTCGTCTGGCATGGGCATTTTCTCGAGCGCCTGCTCGGCGGCTTTGAGCCGCGCCGTGTCAAATGGCTCGACGAAGGAGCGCTGCTGCGAAGCCGTCAAGTGGTAATTGAGACGCCGCAAGATATTGCGGATGAATCGCAGCGGAAGCGGCAGCTGCGCGGTGGCGGCGGCTCGGTTCATTGGCTGAACACGCGCAGACTCGCCGCGGGGCTCACGATTTCTCCCACGCTGACGGTGATCTCTTTCATGCCGGCCGGGGTTCCGCGCGGGATCGCCGCATTCACTTGCCGAGCTTCGCTCCCGTTTGTGCGCTCCACAAACAGGACCGAGATAGGTCTCGCGTCCAAGAACGCCCGAACGGTATTCATGTCGGCGTTCTCCGGTAAGCCGGCAATCCACATCGAGATCACGTTGCCCTTTCGTGAATCGATTTCATTTTGCTTCCAGGTCTGGCCGTCGCAAACGGCTCGGATCTCGACGTTGCCGGCCACGACCGGCATATTCACCGCGAGCCGCCGCACGTTGCTGCGACCGCTTGCTCCGATGCGGAGGCTGGCTGAATGCCAGCCCGGGGTGAGGCCGGGCGGCAGCTTGAAGGTCGCGTCCCAGTAGCCATCGCGCCGCTTGACAGCGATCGGACGGACGCCTAAACCGCCGACCTCCGGCTTGACTTCCTCAATACTCAGGTTCTTTGCGTCCGATTGGAAGGAGGCGGTGACGTAGTCATCCAGGCCGGAGCGGAAATTGATTCCGTAATTGGAGTGATGATAGATCTCTAGCAGCACTGGCGATTTCGCGTCGTCCTCGGGCTCCTCCCAGCGCCGGTAACAAGCCACACATGCGCTGTGCTCCAGAGTGGCGCGCCACTCCACACGCGCGAAGCCTGCGGTGCGGCAAAACGCCAGCAAACAGGGCAGGCTGGGTCCAACCCAGTTGTCGGTTTGACCGCCGAACTCGTCGGTTTCGTAAAACTCCATCACGGCTCGCTGATTCAAGCGTTCTCCGGGCCGGTGTTCCTCGCGCAAGATGAACGAGTCCACAGCGGCCAGATCGGTGGTGAGCGCACAGACGCGCTCCAACGCCAGCAGCGGATGCTTCAGATGGTAGAGGACGCCCAGAAAAAGCACGATGTCAAACCGGCCGATCAGGTCCGGCGTGAGCTCATAGATGTCGTACTGCCGGTAATCGACACGGGAGCCCAGAATTTCGCGTATCTCGTGAAACCGGGGATTGTCCCAGCAGTCGATGGCCATCACTTCCGCGCCGCGGCGTTCCATTTCGAAGCTGTACCAGCCATCCCAGGCGCCGATGTCGAGTACGCGTTTGCCGCGCAGATCGCTTGGAATCGGAAATTGTGCGATGCGATTCTTCAGGCCATCCAGCGGACAAACGCCTCGGATTTCGGTGCCGTCAGGAAGTTCGAAACTGTGCCACCAGCCGGTTTCTTCCCGCAGGTTTTTCCAATCCTGCACGTAGTTGAAGGGCCCGAAATCGGATTTGGCGGCGGGAGGCATGGGGTCAGCGTGCTGAGTTTTGGCGCTTACTTATTAGTAACCATAGCATGCAGCCCGCCAGGCTCGACCAGCTCAGGATGCGTGCAATCTTCATCTCGAGTCCGCCGTCGTAGGTGAGTTCGATTTTGCAATGCCCGGTGAAATCGGCATCCACGATCATCTGGCCCAGCCCGTCGCGTGAAATGCGCCGCGGCATGCCGTTCAAGGTCGCGTGCCAGCCTGGATGATACGCTTCTTGAAACGATAAGACATCGCCCGATCGCAAATCTGATTCCACTTCCCCGGAGTGCCGGCTGGTCCAGCGTAGATTGGCCCGCGGTGCACCCGGGTCATCCAGGGCGGCGACGTAGCGTGTAGCTTCCGTCACGTCGTTTCCATTTACCGGAGTCGCGCGCACGATTGTGGACGCGGGGACGACGTGTGCCAGCGACGAGACGCCGGGCACCAGCGCGATGGCATCGTCGCCGTCGCGCGTGGCTTCCGGAAGCAATCCGCGAAATCTTGTGGAAGCCAGGAACGGTTTGTAGACTTCTCTGCTGTTTGGCCCTTGCACTCCGAGCGCCGCGATGCCGTAGGCTTTGAACCAAATCATCGAGATCCTGGCGGCTTCGTCCGCGGGACCGGGAGCGGCGCCAATCTGATAGGCGATCATCAACTGCACGCGGTTCACGATCCCTTGATCGAATCCTCCGCCGAACTGGGGCGTGTCGCTGAAAGCATTCAACCAGTAAGAAATCGTGCCTGGCACTATGACGCGGGCGTTCGCGAAACGCGAGTCGAGCCACTTCGCAGTCTGATATTCGATAGTGCTGGTAATGTCCACCGGCTGGATATACAGCTTGGCGTACTGACGATCCCATCGCACCAGAGGAATACAGACAACGACAGCCGCACATGCCGCGAGCACGCGTAGCTGGAGGGAAAATCGATCGAACAGCGGCTTGACCAGGAAGACTGCGGCCAGGCAAATGGCCATCTCCATTTCGAGCTGGTACCGATGCGGCTGAGGCACCAGCGCAATTCCGAACCATTCGTCCGCGAGATTGATACTTCCGAGCAGCAGCGTGAGCAAAAGAAAGAATTGCAATGCTGCATTGATGCGCCAACGCCTGAAGACGAATTTGGCGGCTGCGATTGCCGCCAGACCGAGCGCTACGTAGAGCAGAGCCTGCTCGTACACATGCTGATAGGGACCGACGTATTGCGCGTTGTATTGAATGTCGCGGATGGTAGAGGGAGGGATCCAGGGGGACGCAATGAAGTAGGCGAGCAGCGCGACGCCGGCCGTCGTGAGCCAGCGCTTGAGCCAGCCTGAGTCTGCGCCATTCCAGGAGGTCGCAACTAAGTAAGAGGCAACGGCCAAGGCCAGGGCGAATGAACCCAGCCAATTCGTGAGCGCCACCGCGTCCATGCTGAGGGCCGCGATCAGATAAGCTGCCGGTTTGCGCGTGGCGAGCGCCCAATCCAGCGCGAGGAGCGCAAGAGGCAAGAACAGAAGCGCACTGATGTGCGGGCCCTCTCCGTAGATCATCAGGACGTGCAATCGCCGAAGGGACCAGAAAGTCCCGAGATCCTGGTGGATGGAAGGCAATAAAAAAGCCGACGGCGACAGCACCGAATAAATCAGCGCCGCCCAGAAACTGAACCAGCGTGACGATGTCAGGCGGAGCGCCAGAAAGTAAACCGCGACCGGGCCGAGGCAATAAAACATGGCGGTCACAGCGTGATGCGCCCGCGCCGGCGATACTCCCGCCAAGGCCGCGAATCCGGCGACCAGGGCGTGCAGCAAAGGCGGATAGGTGTTTTGAAAAGGAATGCCGCCGTACCACAGCGGAAACCAGGTCAGATCGCGCCAGTTTTCCAGCATGTAGCGGCTGATCGAAATGTAAGCGGCTTCGATCGAGCCCATGAGCCGGCTGTACTCGAGCCAGAAGAGATTTCTGGTGATGTAGAGGTTCAGCGCGAACAAAGCCAAAGGCAATCCAGCTGCCTGGGCGATTTTTCGAGCGCGGTCAGCCTGCATCACCAATGGAAATTACTGACCACGAAGTACACCACCGGCAGCGCGAACAAGCTGCTGTCCACGCGATCCAGCCAGCCTCCGTGGCCGGGCAGCCAGGTTCCGCTGTCTTTGACGCCCGCGCCGCGTTTCATGGCGGATTCGCACAGGTCGCCGAATTGGCCGGCGATGTTCGCCACTGCGGTGAGCGCGAGAGCTTCGGCTAAAGGCGCTTCGGGGAGCAAACGTGGGAAGTAGATGGCGCCGTAAATGAGCGATGCCGCCACTGATGCGGCCGCGCCTTCCCACGTCTTGGCGGGACTGACGTGCGGTGCGAGTTTATGACGGCCCATCGCCTTGCCCGCGTACAAGGCCGCGATGTCGCCCACCCAGTTCAGCGAGAGCGCGAAGAACAACCAATAAGGATGAATCGCGCGCAGCTCGATGCCGCAGCGCAGGCTGCCGAACACATACAGAACTCCCAGCACGAGTGCTGCGGCGCTGGGCAGAGCCTCCGTCAAGTCGCGCAGGCGCAGAGCGAGTGCCATGGCCAGGATCGCCACCAGCACGACGAAAGCGGAATTGCCGCCAGGCACGAACAGAAGCAGAAGGCCGGCTGCGTATCCGAACAGTCCCGGTTTCGCGAGTTGATGCAGGGCCACCAAATCGGCGTACTCGCGGAAGCACAGCACGCTCACAGCGGCTACCGTGGCGAGAAACGCCCACTGAGGCGCCCACAGGATCAAGTACAGGAAAGTCGGGATGAGCAGCAGCGCCGTTAGGACGCGCTTCATCGAGCCAGCGTACGGACCGCTTCAACCCATTGGTCGGAATTGGCCCGGTCATCGTCCAGGCTCAGACCACCGAAGCGGCGGTCGCGTTTCTGGTAGTCGAGAATGGCGTGCAGCAGATCGGGCCGCCGCCAGTCCGGCCACAGAGTGTCGGTGACGTACAACTCGGCGTAGGCGATCTGCCACAGCAGGAAGTTGCTGATGCGCATTTCACCCGAGGTGCGGATCAACAGGTCCGGATCCGGCAGGCCGGCGGTATACAGGCGCGAGGCGATCATCTGCTCGTCGATACGCAGATGGTCGAGGCGCTTTGCGCTGCGCGCTTCCTGGACGATGGAGGCCACAGCGTCCACCAGCTCCGCGCGGCCGCTGTAGTTGAGCGCCAGGTTAAGACGCATGCCGGTGTTCTTTGCGGTCGCTTCGCAGGCGGCGTCGAGTTCTTCGCGGACGTGCTCTGACAAGCCGTCCAGGCGGCCCATGCACGTGAAGCGGATGCCGTTGCGCGTCAGCTCGGGCAATTCACGGCGCAAATACACGCGCAGCAAACGCCACAGCATATCTACCTCAGTCCGAGGCCGTTTCCAGTTTTCCGCGGAGAAGGCATACAGCGTGAGGGCCTGAACTCCCATGCGGGCGCAGGTCTCGACTGTAATTCGAACCGGCTCGATGCCAGCCTTGTGGCCCGCGGCGCGCGGCAGACTGCGGCGCCGGGCCCAGCGCCCATTGCCGTCCATGATGATAGCGATGTGGGCCGGCAGGCGTTCGGGATCGATGGCCTTGGCCAGAGCCCAGTCCTTGCTGCCTGGCCTGAGAAGCTCGAACAAATCTTTCATTCAGGCTAAGCCTCTATGGTACACCGTAGGAGCCGAACCTGGCCGGAAGCTCAGTGGCGCTGCTGGACGCCTTGGATCGCAGCCAAAATCAGATTGTGAGCTGCCTGGAGCGAAACGCCGGTTTTGTTGTCTGCGCCAAACGGGCGGCGCGCGCCCCTATTCCGAGCGCAGCGCCTGCAGCACGTCGACTCGCGCCGCGCGCGCCGCCGGAATCACGGACGCAATCACGGCTGCCAGCAGCAGCACCAAAGCCGAACCGGCCACGGGCAGCATGCTGGGTGTCTTCAAGTCTCCCAATAGGGTGCCGGCCAGTTGCGCCAGCACATACCCGCAGCCCAGTCCGACCGCGAGCCCGCCAATGGCCATGGCCGCGCCTTCAGCGATCACTCGCAACAGCAGATGGCGCGGCTGCGAGCCAACCGCCAGCCGGATTCCAAACTCGCGCGTGCGTCCACTGACCGAAAATGCCAGGACGCCGGCGACGCCCACGATGGCAATGAGCAGCGCTACCCCGGCGAAAACGCTGAAGACGAACGCATTGAGCCGGTCCGACGAAAGCACTTCGGCACGGACGTCTTGGAGAGTGGCCGCGTGTTCGACCGGTTGATCGGCGGACATGGTGCGCATGATGCGCGTGACCGGCGTCACCAGCGCATAGGGATCGGAGCCGGCGTGAATGAAAAGATGCCCGCCACCCATGATCTCCTGCTGAGCGAAAGGATGATAGACGGTCATGGTTGGTTTGGGAACCAGGTTGACGTCGTCGATGTCCGCCACCACGCCGACGATGCGGCAGGGCTTGGGGATAATTGGGGCGAACTGCAGGATGGGATCGGTCCACAGCACGTGATGGCCGAGCGGATTCCCGCTGGGGAACGCCCGGTGCGCAAAGCTCTCGCTGACGATAATGACCTGTTCGCCGTCCTTGCGGTCCGCGTCGGTGAAATCGCGCCCCGCCAGTATGGGGCGTCCGAGGGTGGCGAAAAATCCGGGGGTGACGACTCGGACCCTTGCCCGAGGATGTTCCTCGCCCGAGGCGGGAACGTGCCCATCGACCCCAAATTGGAGGCCGAAATCGACATCGCCGGCGCGCCACGGAACGGCGTTACCGATGGATACGTTTTGAACGCCGGGCAGTTCACGGATGCGGCGCGCGGCTTCCTGGTAGAAATTCACTACTTGCGTGGGAGTTTTTCCGTCGCGCATCACGGGAACGTTGACTGAAAGCACGTGCCGCATGTCGAAACCGGTCTGCACGTACTCGAGCGAAAGCAGCGTCTTCACCATCGCGCCGGCCGAGGCCACCAGCACGAACGAAGCGGCGATCTGAACCACGGCGAAGATCCTCAATTTGCGATTCGCGGTTCCGGTGACGCGGGTGGTTCCGCTGGCCAGGCCGAATCCCTGGACTCCTCCCGAGGACGGCAGACGCGGAACGAATGCCAGGAGCAATGCGGCCAGCACGGCCAGTGCGGCGCCCACCCAGAGCATGCTGGAATCCAGCGTGAGGTCCAGGGCTCGTACGGAATATCTAGATATGTAGCGTGCTAGAAC
The DNA here is from genome assembly GCA_963768095.1 of Terriglobia bacterium. Taxonomy (GTDB): domain Bacteria; phylum Acidobacteriota; class Terriglobia; order Bryobacterales; family Bryobacteraceae; genus Palsa-89. The sequence goes on from CAVYGT010000007.1 coordinate 808,558, forward strand.
GGCGACCATGGGCCTGGCAATCAGGATGCCGAGCGCCGCGCCGCCAACGCATAGCAGCAGGCTTTCGGTCAGCAATGTCCGGCGCAATGCGCCGGTGCTCGCGCCCAGCGCGGCACGGATGCCGAGTTCGCCTTCGCGGCGCACGGTGCGGGCCAGAATCAAGTTGGCGACGTTGGAACAAGCGATGATGAACACCAGCACCGACGCTGCCATCAACACCAGCAAAATGGTCCGCGCACCCGACGTAAGTTCATCGCGCAGCCGCACCGCGCGGACGCGGTAGTCAGCTTTAGCCGGATAGGCGTCCGCATGTTCGCGCTTCATGCCTGCGTACACCGTCTGCAACTCCGTGCGCGCCGTTTCCAGATCCGCGCCCGGCGCCAGCCTGGCAAACAATTCCGTCATGCGGTGTATGCGACCGGTGACCATGGTGGCCGAAAGATGATGCGAGCTGGTGACGATGTTGGCGATGATCTCGGTGTCCTGCGGATAAGGGACGCACGGCTCCAGAACGCCAACGACGGTGGCAGGACGCGTATCGAGGAACGAACCGAGGCGGACTGTTTTGCCGAGCACTGTAGGATCGCTCTTCAACGCTGTCGTCCAGAACCGATAAGTCAAGACAACCGCGCCCGCCGCATTCGGGCCGTCATCATGCGCATCCAGCAAGCGGCCTAGGACCGGGCGCAACCCCATGGTCTGGAAATAAGAGCCGCCCACCACGCCGGCGGTCACCGTGCGAGGCTCTCCTAGTCCGGTCAGGGTGAAGCCGAGCGTGGAGAAATCGCCGAACGAGGTCAGCGTTTTCAGGCGCGAACTCAAATCCATGATCTCCGGCACCGAGAACGTGGAATTGTCGTCTCCCATGCCTGGCGCGCTCTGCCGGATGTAGATCAAGTGATCTTCGTCGCGGTTGACCAGCGGGCGCAGCAGGACCGCCCGCACCAGGCTGAACATCGCGGCATTGGCTCCGATCCCGAGGGCCAGGGTCAGAACGACCGTGACGGTCAGCCCTTTTGCGCGCGCTAGGGAACGGGCGCCGACTCTCAGCTCGCTCAGAAAAGACGCAATGTTTTCGGCCATACTGTTAACCCTTGTAGTAGGCTTTACGCAAGTATATCGCCACGGCGGCGCCAAATAAATAAAGGCGATTCGCTTGGCCCGTTTAAGTTAGTGTTCGTTTCCGGGAATGGCCGCGTTCGGAAAGGGACAGGTCACACACCCAGGCGGTTAGTCCAGATCACGTCCAGCGCGAATCCTACGCCCAGCGCGGCGATGCCCAGGAAGGTTCCGAAAGGCAGTTCGTAGGTCGAGGCGTCTTTGCCGGTGATCCAGATGTACAGCAGGCCCACTATCGCGCCCAGCAGCGATCCGACGATCAGCGTCAGCAAAGCGGCCTGGGTGCCCACGAAGGCGCCAATCATGGCGACCATCTTGACGTCGCCCAAGCCCAAGCCTTCGCGATGCCGTACCTTTTGATACAGCACGGCCACCAGCCACAAGGCCCCCGCGCAGAGCAGCGCGGAAAATGCGGATTCCGCGGCTGAGACCAGTCCCTGATTGCGGACCGAATGTAGCAGCAGTCCGATCAGTCCCCAATCCAAGTGAACGAAGAACGCGAACACCACGCCCAGGACCGCGCCGCCGATGGTGAACTCATCCGGCAGGATGCGCTCTTCCAGATCAGAAAAAATCAAGGTGATCAGAATGGCGCCATAGATCGCGAATTTAGCTGCCGCGACAGTGGCGCCGAGGAACCAAAACGCGCAGAAAAACGCGATAGCGGTGAACAGTTCGACCACCGGATAACGAAACGGGATGCGCGTGCCGCACTTCCGGCAGCGCCCCTGCAGCATCAGAAAACTCAGCAGTGGAATATTGTCGTACCAGCGAATGGTGGCCTGGCACTTGGGGCAGTGGGATCGCGGCGAGACCACCGAAAGATCCAGCGGCAAGCGGTAGATGCAAACATTCAGAAAGCTGCCGATCAGGAGACCGGCGAGCCCAGCCAGCCAAGCTTCTATCAAAGGACCATCCTCTCATATACGCGCGCGGTCTCGGTGACCATGCGATCGACGGAAAAATCCTGTTCCACGCGCGCTCTGGCGCGGGCGGCCAGGCGCAGCGCGAGCGGGCGATCCTCCAGCAGCCGCCGGATCTGGCGCGCCACCTCGTCCGGCTGGTTCGAAGTGAGCAATCCCGTACAGCCGTCCTCGACGATTTCCGGCAGGCCACCCACGGCGCTGGCGATCACAGGTACGCCGTGCGCCATGGCCAGCAGCGCCGCCGATCCCAGGCCTTCCGAATCGGAAATGTACACGAACACCGCGGCTTCCGGAAGGTCGCGGCCGAGATTTTTCGAAAATGCGACCGGCACATCGGCGAGTGCGGCGGCTTTTTCCAGGATGTGCTTTCCCTTGCCCGGATCTTCGGAATCGAGCGCCAGCACCCGCTCGCGATGGACTTGGCCCGCGGGCGGAGGAATGGGGACGCCATCGTGCACCACGGTGATGCGCGAGGCCTCCACGCTCGCCTCCAGCAGCATGGCCTTCACAAATTCCGACACGGCCAGGAAGTGGGAGGCTCGCCGGTATTTCCAGCGCGAGGGAAAGCCGCGCCGCACCGGGAACGCCACGCGACGCGAAACGATCAGCGGTTTTCCAAACGGCAGGCCCAGCGTGTGCGCGCGCGCATCGTGCGCATGAATCAAGTCCGCCCCATGCAAAGCGCGCGCGAGCGACGACCAGCGCAGTGGCCGTGCGTCCAGCCGCTGGGCCTGAGCGGCCTGGAGCAATTCGGAGCGCCGGGGAGCCAGCAGCCGGGCAGCGTGACCTCGAGCTTCCAATCCGCGCAGTAGATAAAGCACCTGCCATTGCCCACCGCGCATCTCCTGGCCGGTGTCGATGTGCAGCGAGACCACGCTAGCCTCGCGGTCCCATGTTCTTGGCCTTGGCGTATTTCAGGAAATTGTAGAAAGCCGCCATATAGGCGATAGCGAGTCCTTCGTAGCCATCCAGGAAGCCGCGTTGCACCAAGTAGGTGCGAACAAAGGTCCAGGCCGGATCGAGAGCGAGTTCCTTCCAGCCGATGTCAGCCTTCTGGCTCACCAGTTGCTCAGCCGCCAGCGTGGTGTAGCGGTCCAGCGTGCGGAGATGTTCGGAGAGCGAGCTGCAGGTGAAGTGCAGAATATTCGCGTTGAGGTGGCCGATGCGGCCCTCCACCACTACGGACTCGTGCACGAAGTTGCCCACCCACTTGGCGTGCTGCCGGTGGAACAGGCGGATCTTGCGATCCGGATACCAGCCCGAGTGCAGAATCCAGCGGCCCAGGTACTGCGCCAGCCGCGGCATGGTGTAGGCGTCAAACTCCGGGCCGTTTTTCTTGATTTGCCAAATCTCGGCTTCCAGGGCCTCGCTTAACGCTTCGTCGGCGTCGAGCGAGAGAACCCAGTCGTTCTCGCAGCACTCCGAGGCGTAGTTTTTTTGCCCGGCGTAGCCGCGCCAGGCCATATCCAGGACGCGCGCGCCCAGCTTGGTGGCCAGCTCCACGGTGCGGTCGGTCGATCCGCTGTCCACCACCACGATCTCGTCGCAGCAGCGCAGGCTCTCCAGCGCTCGTGCGATGTTGCGTTCCTCATTGTAGGTAATGATCGCGGCCGAGATTTTCATTCGGAGGGCTGATGTTAGTTTAGCGTGCCGTGGCGTTCACACTCGCGTGAACGCTTGAAGGTATGCGGGAGCGCTACACTGTGCCCTGTACCGGAGAATGGACGCAACCAAGATCCGCAAGCTCAGTTGTTGGGCCGTGCTGGCACTATTCGTCGCACTCAGCGCGTATGGCTTCGATCAGGCCAAGCTCTTTCGCCAGGAGATTTGGACGTCCGCCGGTTTGCGCAGATTCCTGATTTTCGCCGCCTGCTACTGGCTGTGCTTCGGTTTGTTCGCGCTCGTGAGGCCGCGAATTTTTCCAGGCTTGGTCCTGACGGCTGTGCTGATCTACACCCTGGTAGCGACCGGCCCGCTGGCGGTCGCGAGCGTGCTCCTGGTAGTGTTGTCGAGCCTGATCTTGGGACAAGGCATTCTGAAGTGCGTAGGTGCGCCGGATGACGGCTCCGCCACCACGAACATCCTGGCTGCCCTCCTCGGCCTGAGCGTGTACATGTTCGTGCTAAGCATCGCGGCGCTGGGGCCGGTGAACTATCCCGCAGTGTATCTGGCGGCGCTCGCCGCACCGCTGATCTGGCAGTGGCGACGCACCATCGGCTGGCTGACCCGCATCCCGAGACTTTGGAAACCGCTGGGTCTGAGCCGCGCGGAACAATTTGCCGGCGCCGCGCTCATTTTCGTTCTGATGCTGCATTGGCTGGTGGTGCTCGAGCCCGAGATCGGACCCGACGCACTATCGATTCACTTGGTAGTTCCCGAGTACATGCGCCTGGCTCACCGTTGGCATTTCGACGTCACCAGGCATCTCCAGGCCGTAATGCCCAAGGGCGCCAACTGGCTCTACACGCTGTGCTATTTTCTGGGCGGCGAATTCGCGGCGCGGCTCTTTAATGTGACCGTCCTGCTCGCCATCGTCGCATTGCTGATCTCCGCCATCCGCCGCTCGATGGCGCTTGCACCCGCCTTGCTGCTGGCGGCGCTTTTCGCCGCGACGCCGTTGGTTCAGCTCGTCACCGGATCGCTGTTCGTCGAAAATCTCTGGGCTTTGCTCGGCTTCGGCGCGCTAATCTCGCTGGCGCTGTATCGCGAAGGCGGGCGCGGGCAGTTCCTGTATCTGGCCTTCGTTCTGCTCGGCGCCGCTGTCGCCACCAAAGCAATCGCGCTGGCATTTCTTCCAGGCGTCGGGTTGATCGTGGTGTGGACATGGTGGACGCGCCGCGGGCTGCTTGCGCACACCATTCGCCAGGCGGCTCTCGCAGCGCTATGTTTCCTGGCTTTCGCCATTCCGCCCTACTGGACCGCCGCGGCTAAGACCGGTAATCCGGTGTTCCCCTATTTCCACGGCGTCTTCCCAGGAAAGTTCCAGCGCCTGGCCGAGGGATTCGGCGGTCCGCCGCCCACTGGACCGCGCACATTGGCTGCGCCCTTCGATCTGACGTTTCACACCGGCCTGTACCGCGAAGTGCAGGACGGCGCGATGGGCTTCCAATATTTCCTCTTCCTGCCGCTGGCGCTGGCCCTGCTGCACCGCAAGTGGCCGGACATCGCTCGCCTCAGTGGTTTGACATTGGTGTTCTTCACCGTTGCTACTCTGCGCGCGGATCCGACCTCGCGCTACTTCTACGCCGCGCTCCCGATGGCGACCGTGTTTGTCGCGGCCGCTTTCGCATCACTAAGGGCGCTCGATCCCTGGCTATATCGGCTTTCGATCCTGCTCGCCGCCGCCGTACTGTGTCTGGACGTGTATTTCATCCCCTCCTCAGGCTGGATGTTCAAGGATTTCGTCACCAACCCAGCCTCGCGCCAGGCTCGCCTGGATTACCTCACCGCGCACGCACCGGAGCGCAACCTGGTGGCGTATCTCAATCGCACGCATCCCGGCGCGCCGGTCGCCTTTTTCGAAAGCAACGCCATCGCCGGTCTTCGCGGGCCCGCGCTGACCACCACTTGGCACAATGTCGATTTTTACAACCGCATGCTCGACGCCAGATCGCCCGCCGAATGCCGGCGCATCCTGGAGGACAACGGCGTCCGCTTTGTGATCGCGCCCCTGGCTTCGAGCGGAATCCCCATCACTACGACGCCCGAGGAAGCGTTCTTGAAGCAATGCACCGAGCCGGATTCGACTTCGGGCAATTTTTACGCCGGCCACGTGAAGGACTCGTGCCCGGCCGAACTGGAGCAGCCTCCGGAGGTCCTCCAGCCAGGAGAATACGACGACTGGGATGCGCGTCTCGGCTACCGTGGTCTGTGGTCCCGCCTGCGTTTTGGCGAGGCATCGCAGGGGACCCTAACCGCTTCCGAGTCCACCGGCGCCGAGCTGGTGGTGCGGTTCCAAGGATCGGAAGTGATCTATGTCTATACCAAAGCCTTCAATCGCGGCCTGGCCGAAGTTGTGCTGGATGGCGCCAGCCAGGGCACACTGGACCTGTATTCACCGGCCATCGAATGGAGAACTGCTACGCCGTTTCGCGCCACCGGCCCAGGCCCCCACACGTTGCAGATCCGCGTCACCGGCCGCAAAAATCCCGCCGCCACAGGTGTATTCGTGGATGTGGATACGGTGAGCGTGCGCTAGGGTGCGCCCGCGCGGTAAGAGAAAACCCTTAGCAGACCGCATTCAAGTACTCAGCGTCCTAAGGCGATTGCCGCTGCGTTCTAAGTCATGCGGTCGCTACTAACTACCACACATTGCGTCGATCATTGGCTTGACGAGGAAACAAGGTCCGTGTATCTGGTTCAAATCTTCAGCGCCAGCCCGCTAGCGGGTATCGCCTTGTGTATTTGTCTGGGGACCATCCTCTGGTGCATCATTCTGACGCATCGCCAGCAGAACAGGCTGGACAAATTCCTGGCCGGGCTGCTCGGGCTGATCGCTATTTACGAAGCTCTCCGTATTCTGCGCGACGCTGGATTCGCCTTCTTCGGGGGTCTCAAGCAATGGGATGGCTGGGTGGACTTCCTGATCGCCAGCCTGTACCTGATCGCAGTCATGATGCTGAAGGTTTCCAGTACCGACCGCGCCCGCACCAAGGTTCGTTTGCGTCTGGTGGAGGCCAACGAAAAATCGGTGGAAATCGGAAAAACCGCCGCGGCGCTGCCGCCCGATTTGACTTACTTGCTGTTTGACGCGTGCCCGCTGGCCACCTTCGCCACCGACACCGATCTGATTGTGATCTATTGGAATCCGGCGGCTGAGGACCTTCTGGGATGGACGCGGGACGAAGTGCTGGGGCAACCGCTGCCGTTCGCGGAGAGCGGCCCATTGGTCAACAAGCGGGGGCGCAACGTGGATGCGGCGCAGTGGAGCGTGCCCATTCTTTCCGCCAGCGGTCTGCGGCGCGCCACTTTGGTGGTGGCAGCCTCCAGCGCGGCTCTGCGGGCAGCGGGCCTTGCAAACGTCGCGGTGGACACCAAACCACAATTGGCGCTCAACTCCTAACCGCGCCCGGGTCCGTTTTCATTCGCTCAGCGCGCGTGATCCTGCCTGTTTACTGGGGCAACACGTCGCGAATCGAATTGCCAGCCTTAGGGACGGCAGCGCCGTAGTTTTCGCCGAGCAGGGCGGCCAGCGTGGCAGCGATCTGGTTTTGAGTCACTGGCGCGACCTTGGCGCGCTCGCCCAGCGCCCGCGTATCCGGGCCCATAAAGGCCATCCAGATGTACTTCGACGCGGGAATTTTTTCACCGTGACTCTTCCACTCCTCTGGCGCATCGCCGCGGCCATGATCCGTTGAAAAGATCAGCGCCGTCTTCCCGCGATATTCTTCCATGGCCTGCACGGTGTCCCACAATTCCTTGAGATATTGGTCAACGCGATGAGCGGAGCGCAGGTATGCATCGTATTTTCCTTCGTGCGCCCAATCGTCGGTTTCGCCGAGGGAGAGATAGAGAATGCGCGGCTTGTGCACTTTCAAGTATTCCAGAGCGGTGTGGAAGGCGAACGAGTCAAAAGCCTCGTCGTCCCAGGCATAGGTCTCGCTCTTGAGACGATTCAGCAGGGTCAGGCCTGGACTAACCGGCGGCATCGTGAACGGCTCGTAACCGGCGTTGACGGCAAATCCCGCGCGCTTGGCATTGAGAATCGAAGCAATAACCTCCCAAGCGCCGAACGCAGCCACTTTGCCGCGGTAGGCCGGCTTTTGGTGCAGCCATTCCAGAACCGTCACGTTGGCATTCGGGATATTGTCGTTGCTGGTGATGCGCGGGTCGGCGAACCCACACAGCGTCTCGTTGTATCCGGGATAAGAGAAATTCTTGCCGTTGGTGACGTAGGCATCGGATGCGAGGTTGCGGTTCCCGAAGATCTGCCCTTTGCCCGCGATGGTTTGCCAGAAGAAAGGCAGCAGCGTTTCGCGGCGCGCCTGGGGTGTCTCGCGCCAGTAGAGACGCTTCAGTTCATCGACCTTGGCGGCGTCCCCGGCCGCGTCCACCAGAGCTTGATCGGCGCCTCGGAACATTTCCTGCCAGCGCATTCCGTCCGTCATGACGAAAATGATGTTCTGGGTCTGGTGTGCCGCCTGAGCGCGGGCGCACACGGGCGCGGCGACGAACGCGACCAACAGGCAGAGCCCGCGGAATCGTTGTGGCATGAAGCTCCTTTGCTGGCCGAGATGAGGCTTGGCCGCAGTGTAGCATCACGCCCGCCCTGGGCGATTCCAGATGACGATAGTCCGTAACTCTTACACAAATTCGCCTTGCGCCCGCGCAATCTTTATCGTTTTTCCTCTGCCGGGTGTGCCGGGGCCGGCCGGGGCGGTTGCGGGCGAGCCTGCGGCGTTATGGGCCGGGCTTGCGCGACCGGTGCTGGACGGGGCGCAGGTGCTGGCCGAGCTTGCGGCACGGGTCGAGCCTGCGGTACTGCCCGCGCTTGCGGTGCCGGTGCTGGACGAGGCGCAAGTGCTGGCCGAGCTTGTGGCACGGGTCGAGCCTGCGGTACCGGTCGAGGCGGCATTGCCGGCGTCGCACGTGGCTGCGGCGCGGGCGCAGAAGGAGCGCGCTGATGTAAGAATTGCGGCGGCATCGGTGCCGCTCTTCTCTCCGCCACCGGCGGCCGAGCCTGCGGAGCCGGTTGCGCTTGCTGACGCTGGAATTGCGGCGCTGGCGCGGTTCGTCGCTCCGCCACCGGCGGGCGAGCCTGCGGAACCGGTTGTGCTTGCGGACGCGCGAATTGCTGCGGCACTGGCCCTCTCTGGGCTACAGGCGGTCCAGCGTGCGGAACTGGCTGAGCCTGCGGGCGCTGAAATTCTTGCCGCGCTGCTCTGTTCTGTGGAGCTTGAGGAACCGGAGCCGCTCCCGGCCGCGCGTTCGGCGTTGCGTTAGGAGCTGGCGCGGGGCGTGTTGCCGCGCGCATGGCCTCAGCCGGAGGACGTGCCGCGGGAGCTCTGTAATTGGTGGCCAGCGGCCGGGCTACCGCCACCGTCGCCGGTTGCGGATGACCGGCGGCGGCAAACTGCGCCCGATTGCCGGCGGCCTGACGGGCGTGCTGCATCTGCGCTGGCACGGGACCGGTTCGAGGGTCGCGCGCCACGGCTAATTCCTGCGCAGTGGGCCGTGCATTGATCCCGCCGCGGCCGCCATCGTAACTTACGCGATCGTGGCGGACACTCGGCGCCGGGCGGCTATAGACATAATTGTTGACTGCAGCCGGATCGACGTTCGTAACTGCGCGGTTATAGCGCAAATGATCGTGATCCCAATACCCGCCATAGTAACCGCGGCCGGGATATCCGAAGCCGTAATCGATGTCGCCATAGTACCCAATGTGCGGGCCCCAATAACCGGCATAAAGGATATAAGCGCCGTTGTAGAAACCCCACCAGGGAGGAGTCCAGAGCGCGTCTACCCAAGGAGCCAGCACCCATGCGCCGGGTACCCAGTAAAATCCGGCGGCTGAATAATCCCAGTAGCCGGGCGTCCAGATGTAATCCTCACCTGGACACGGGGGCTGTGCGTATTCCATGAGTGGCGGTGGAGGTTCCTGGGCCTGCACCACCGGCTGGTACGAAGGCCCGTAATAATTCTCTCCGTCCGAGTAATTCTGCTCGTATCCGGACTGGCTGTAGACCGGTGGGCCGCTGGTCTGCGGAGCTTGTGTATAGGGCTCCGCAACCGGCGCATAGTCCTGAGATGTGTAACCAGAATCGTTGACCGGCGCGAGATTTCCGCTGGCGGGATTTCCATTGCCGAGGTCCGCCGCTTGATTCTGCGCTTTGTTGCAAGCGCTGAGGCCTGCGAATAACAACGCTATAACGACCGGAAAAGAAGTAACCTTAGCGGGCGTGCTCATGACCGCCTCCCAGCTGATTCAAGCACGTGGCTTACCAGTCAACTAGCTAGCAGTTTGCAAAGAGTGTCACGGTGTTACCGGTTATACTGAAAATCGATCCGGGGAAAAGGACAGGGCGGCAAATCATGACAATTTCACGGCGCGAATGGATGCTGGCGGCGGCTTGCTGGGCCGAAGTGCTCCGCGCTCAAACGCAGCAATTCACCTGGTTCGATCCGGCCACGGCCGCCGAGATCAAGGCCATCGCGTGCCAGATCATTCCGGACGATGAAACGCCGGGAGCGGACCGAGCGGGCGTGATCTGGTTCATCGATCGAGTGCTGGCGGATTACGATCAGGACCAGCGCGAGCTCTACAAACGCGGTCTGGCCCAAATGCAAGCCCAGCGCGCCGACTTGTTCCCCGGTTCGACGAGCATTGCCGCCCTGACGAAAGATCAGCAGATCCAGTTGCTGCGGGCGGCGGAGAAAACCGAGTTCTTTCAAGCCGTGCGTTATCACACCATCCTGGGGTTCTTCGGACATCCGAAATATGGCGGCAATCGCGACCAGGTGGGTTGGAAACTGCTCGGCGTCGAATATGCCATGCAATACCAGCCTCCCTTCGGCTACTACGATGCCGAAGCCGCCAAGGAGAGCGCGAAATGAGCGTGACGTTTCGTCCTTCCGACACGGTCGACTTCGTGGTGGTGGGCGTGGGCGCATCCGGCGGCATCATGGCTAAGGAACTCTCCACCGCAGGATTCCGTGTGGTGGCGCTCGAACACGGACCCTGGCGTCACGAAAAAGATTTTGCGCACGATGAAATCGCGGTGGCCGAGCGCGGCGAGTTAGTCAACGATCATAAGAAACAACCCAACACGTTTCGCAAGACCCCCGACGAGAAGGCCAAGCTGCAACCCGCCATCGGATATTGTCAAACCGTCGGCGGCGGTTCCGTGCATTTTACGGCCAACTACTGGCGCTTCCATCCCGAGGATTTTCATGAGCGTTCGGTTTGGGGCGCGGTTCCTGGAGCCGACCTGCGCGATTGGCCCATCAGCTACGACGATTTGGAGCCATATTACACCAAAGCCGAATGGGACCTGGGGATCTCAGGCTTAGCCGGCTCCAATCCTTTCGACGGCCCTCGCTCCAAACCATATCCGCTCCCGCCCATGCCGGTGAAATCGTCAGGCGTGCTGTTTGAACGGGCTGCCCAGAAGCTCGGCTTGCATCCCTTTCCTGCCCCGATGGCGGTGCTTTCGCAACCCTATCGCGGCCGTGCCGCTTGCGTTCACTGCGGTTTTTGCGAAGCGTTCGGCTGCGAAATGGGCGCCAAATCGAGCAGCCTCACCTTGATGCCGGCGGCCATCAAGACCGGCCGCTGCGAAATTCGCCCCGGCTCGTACGTCCGGAAAATTGAAGTCGGCAAGAACGGTCGCGTTACCGGCGTGATTTATTTTGATGAGCGTAAGCGCGAAATCTTCCAGCGCGCCAAGGCGGTGGTGGTCTGCGCCAACGGAGCCGAGACGCCGCGGCTGTTGCTGATGTCCAAGTCCAACGCGTTTCCCAACGGCCTGGCGAATTCTCACGGCAACGTCGGCAAGTATTTGATGTTCGACAACGGCGGCTACGGGATGGGCGTCTTCGAACATCCGCTGAACGACTACAAGAGCATCGTAGTGACGCGTGTCTTGCATGACTACTACCGCGCTGATCCGAAGCGTGGCTTCTACGGCGGCTCGGGAATCGACGCGCGTTTCGATTGGTACCCGGTCTCGTTCGCCGCTCGCGGCATGCCGGCAGACATCCAACAATGGGGCTCGGAGTGGAAGCGTACGGTCGGCCAATACTATACCCACACCATGGGCCTGCTGGCGCACACCAGTTGCCTGGCGGTGGAGCAAAACAGCATCTCTCTGGATGACGAAGTCAAGGATGCCTGGGGGCTGCCCGCGATGCGCGTCACTTTCAGAAATCATCCCGACGACGTCAAGATGCTGCAATTTTCCGCCGAGCGCCAGAAGGAAATTCTCACCACCGCCGGCGCCAAAAAGATCTGGTTCGATCCTGCTTCGCTCGAGGAACAGACCTTTTCCGTGCACCTGATGGGGAGTTGCCGCATGGGCGACGATCCTGCCATCAGCGTCGTCAATAAGTGGAACCGCACTCACGACGTACCCAATCTCTTTCTGGTGGATGGTAGTAGTCTTGTCACTAGCGGGCGCCAGCAGCCCACTGAAACGATTCAGGCTCTGGCCTACCGCACCGCGGATTACATCCAGCAAGCGGCAAAGCGCGGTGAAATCTAAACTGCTGACTTAGACAAGCAGACCAGATCAATTCAAGCCGTACCGTTGCCGATCGCCTCGCGCAGGTACCTTAAAGGTTCCACTTTTGCTTGACACCAATTTGTAACGGGAGCATAATACCCCCAATAGTTTCAGGTGTGTGTGTTGGAATCGTCCATGTCGCCGGTGATGGCATTACGCCCACGTACAGTCGCAACACCCGCCCGGAAAATTGACAAATTGCTTTCGTTGAGTTGGGAGATTTATGCTACTTGCAATCAGGAAATCGCATTTTTTGTTTGCCGCGCTGTTCCTCGCATTAATCGCGGCGGCCGCTTACGGACAAACATTTCGTGGCGCTATCAACGGGACCGTCACTGACGCCACCGGCGCCGTCGTCCCGAAAGCCAACGTTACGGTCACCAACGCGGGCACCAGTGTTTCGCAGAGCATGGTCACCACGACCGATGGTGCGTTTTCATTTCAGGATCTTCCGCTCGGCACGTACAGCATCGGCGTGCAGGCCTCGGGCTTTCAGCCGGTCACCGTTTCGAACATCACCGTGACTGCCGGCAACGTCTATACGCTTCCGGTCAGGCTGACGGTGGGTCAGACCACGACGGCGGTGGAAGTTTCTGCCGCCGCGATTGCGGTCGACACCACGACTTCCACGCAGAGCGACACGCTCCCGACATCCTCGATCCAAGACTTGCCTTTGAACGGCCGCGATTTCACGCAGATGATTGCCGTCTCTCCCGGCTACGGCGGCTATTCGGTGGGCGGTTTCGGATCGCTCAACGGAACGCGCGCCAATCAGATGAACTGGCAGATTGACGGCACCGACAACAACGACTTCTGGCACAACATCCCGGCTATCAATCAAGGCGGGGTTTCCGGAATCGCCGGCGTGGTAATGCCCATTGACGCCGTCGATGAGTTTTCGGCCCAGACGCAGTCCAACGCGGAAACCGGGCGCAGTGCCGGCGGCACCGTCAACCTTACCCTCAAGAGCGGCACCAACGAGCTGCATGGCACCGCTTACTATTACAACCGCAATGAATTTTATGCCGCCCATTCGCCGTTCTTCGTGCCCAGCCCCGACTTCCCCAAACCTCCGGAACTTCGCAATTACAACACTGGCTTGACGGCGGGCGGGCCGCTTATCAAGGACAAAACCTTCTTCTTCATTGGCTTCGAACGACAAAGCTACATCTTCGGCTTGACCGGCCTCACCACCGAGCCCTCGACCGCCTGGGTCTCACAAGCTCAAGCTTTGCTCGCTAACGCGGGCGGCGCATATGGCGCGTATCCGTCGGTGGCGGAAAGCCCTTTGTCCGCCCGTTTACTCTCGACTCTCTGGCCCAGTTCCATCAATTCTCTCCCGGCCAATGTGAACAATTATTTCGCCACGGTTCCCGGGACCGGCTACAGCTACAACGGCGTCGCCAAGATCGATCACAACTTCAGCGCCAAGGAGCGCCTGTCCATTCATTATTTCGTCGGGCAAGGCAGCCAGACGCAACCGCCTGGAGCCAGCCTCGCCCTGGCCACCGCCAGCTCAAACCTGGGCTACTACTTCGAGGTTGCGCCGCTTCACGTCCAGAATTATTCCGCCGTGCTGAACTCGCTGTTCAGCTCCAAGCTGACCAACCAGTTGCTCTTCGGCGTAAGCTATTTCAACCAGGTTTTCTCCGACTCTAATAACAGCTTCAACATGAAGAATCTCGGTTTGTATCTGAGTCCTGACGCCACGAAAGGCGGCCAACCGATTAATGGCGCTTCTCAGATCGTCATCGGGGGCTTCGATCGCGTCGGCATCACGCCGCCGGAAGGACGCAACGATATTACCGGTCACCTGACGGACGTCCTCTCCTACATCACCGGAAGTCATCAGATGCGCTTCGGCGGTGAGGTCCGGCAGGGACGAATCGATGAGTTCTACTTCCGATCGTCCTTGGGCCAGTTTGTCTTCGACGGTTCTCAAGGACCCTGGTCTTCGTTTTGCGGCGCCAATGCGAGCGCCAAGGGATGCGATGCCAATACCATTGCCTTGGCCGACTTTCTGGCCGGAGACGTGAGTAACTCCTCCATCGCGGTCGGAAATGCCGAACGCCAGGTCATCGTCAACGGTTACGATTTCTTCGCCCAGGACGATTGGCAGGTTACCTCCAAGCTGAATGTCAACTATGGCATCCGCTACGAATACTTCGGCGCGCCGCATGCCAATGAGGCTCCGGATCTCGGTGTCTTTGTGCAGGGTCAGGGCCTGAAGGTGCAAGGCGCTGGTGTCAATTCGATCTTCCAACCGGACCGCAACAACTTCGCTCCGCGCCTGGGATTCGCCTATAACCCGCTGCCCGGCGTCGTAATCCGCGGCGGCGCGGGCATCTACTTCGACCAAATCAACATGAACCCGTTCTTCGACTTCCGTCCTCCCATCGGCGCCGCTGACGGTTTGGAAGACAATCCCATCGGGCCGCGCCCGGTGGATAGCTACAGCAGGAGCGGTTACAACTGGACTGCCGCGCAGGCTGGCGGGGCATCCATCTTTCCGGGTGTAACAACTTGCCTCGGCAATTTCGCGACCGACAAGAATTGTCAAAGCCCCACGCAGATATTCAACGTGTACGGTGTGAACCAGCATTTCCGAACCCCTTACTTCTACAATTACAACCTGAACATCGAAAAGAGCTTCGGCAATTCCACCGTTCTCCAAGTGGGTTACGTCGGAAGCCAGGGACGCAAGCTGTCCGTGATGCAGAACATCAACCAGAATGGCGATTTCAACGCCCTATACCCCAACTACGGCTCGATTCTCCAGCTCAACAGCCAAGGCACGTCCAACTACAATTCGCTGCAGACAATTTTTAAGATCCGCATGTGGAAGGGCGTGTCCGGCCAATTTGCTTATACCTGGGCTCACTCTTTAGACGAGGTCACCGAGTACCGCGGCACCATACCGCACGACACGTTTAACTTGGCCGAGGACTACGGTAACAGCGATTTTGATACGCGGCACAACTTCACTTCGTTCTTGACCTGGGACATCCCCGGCTCCTCCCATCTCAAGCTGCTGACCACAGGCTGGGAGGTCAGCACGTTGATCGGGCTGCACACTGGGCAGCCTTTCAACCCGCTCACTGGTACCGATGCGTCTGGCACACAGCGCCCCGGTCTGAACATAATCGCAAACCCCTTCGCCGGCGTGAGCCACACCTTCATTCCGGGCCAAGGGGAGCCATGGATTAACCCCAACGCGTTCTGCATCCCCGGTCCTGGCTGCGCGGGCCCTTCGAATCCGGTCGGCGACTTGGCCCGTAATGCCTTCTATGGGCCGGGCTACGCGGATGTCGATTTATCGGTGTTCAAGACCTTCACCTACAAGGAGCGCTACAGACTGCAGCTCCGCGCCGAGATGTATAACGTGTTTAACCGCATCAATCTGGCATCCGGCGCCTTCTCGGTCGGCCCCAGCGGTTACGTGGGCGATACCATCGGCGACTTCAACGGTGCGCCCGGCCTCGGCCCCGGCGAGCCGTTCAATATGCAGTTAGCCGCGAAGATCATTTTCTAGTTTCCAGCCGTCGGGCGCGCGTCTTCGAACAGGCGCGCGCCGGATTCGGCCGATGCCATCATCGGAATCGCGTAGAAAAATTGAACAATTCCCCGCTCGTCGCGTCTGATAAGCTGTATCAGTTCGCAACTGGGAGGCACTTCCGTTGGCACTCACCATCACCGGCCTATCAAAAACTTATCCAAACGGCGTCAGGGCTCTGAGCAACATCTCGCTCACTATCGGCAATGTCATGTTCGGTCTCTTGGGACCGAACGGCGCCGGCAAGAGCTCGCTCATGCGCACCATCGCCACGCTGCAGGACCCGGACTCCGGCTCGATCCAGCTGGACGGCCTCGACGTCCTCAAGCAGAAGAACGAAGTGCGAAAAATCCTCGGTTATCTGCCTCAGGAGTTCGGCGTTTATCCGAAAATCTCCGCGCTGGACATGCTGGAGCACATCGCGGTCATGAAGGGCGTCCTCAACAAGACCGAGCGCCGCCAAATGGTCGACGCGATTCTCAACCAAACCAATCTGTGGGATGTGCGCAAGAAGTCGCTCAGCACTTATTCCGGCGGTATGAAGCAGCGTTTCGGCATCGCCCAGGCGCTGCTGGCCAATCCGAAACTGATCATCGTGGACGAGCCTACCGCCGGCCTCGACCCCGCCGAGCGCAACCGCTTCCTCAACTTGCTCAGCTCCATCGGATCGAACGTCACGGTGATCCTCTCCACCCACATCGTCGAGGACGTGCGCGAGCTGTGCCCGCGCATGGCCATCATCTCCAACGGCGAGCTGTTGCTCGAAGGCGCGCCGGCCCAGGCGCTCGAATCGCTGCGCGGAAAAATCTGGTCCAGAGTCGCCTCCAGCGACGCCGAGCTCCGCGAGATCGA
The DNA here is from genome assembly GCA_963768095.1 of Terriglobia bacterium. Lineage (GTDB taxonomy): Bacteria > Acidobacteriota > Terriglobia > Bryobacterales > Bryobacteraceae > Palsa-89. The sequence continues at coordinate 825,231 of CAVYGT010000007.1, forward strand.
AGGCGCCTTCAATGTCGTCTCCAGCCACCTGATCGGCGGCCTGCATGAAGTTCGCATCTTCGCCGACAACCATCCCGGCGATGGTTTCCAGCTCGTCGAATCCAGCCTCGAAGACGTGTACTTCGTGAACCTCGCGCGCCACGCCAGGAACTGAGGAGCGTCACGTGCGAATGTTTTGGGAGTTCTTCACCTTCGAGCTCAAGTTCCGCTTCAAGAGTCCTTCGACTTACATCTACTTTGCCGCCTGGTTCGCCTTCAACTTCCTCAGCGTGGCCAGCGAAAGCTTCGGCCCGGTCGGCAATACCAACGGCAAAGTCCTGCTGAACGGCCCGTACGCCAACATCTTTAACGACATCGGCATCGGCTTCTTCGGCGTCATCATTATCGCCGCCATCTTCGGCACCTCGGTGTTGCGCGATTTCCAGCGCGATACCATTCAGATCCTATTTACCAAGCCCATCTCGAAGTTCGCTTATCTGGGCGGCCGCTGGGCCGGATCTTTCGTAGCCACGGTCTTCGCCTTCAGTGGTCTGCTGTTCGGAGAATTTTTCGGTACGCTCGCGCCCTGGGCCGATCGAGCGCGCATCGGCCCCAATCATCTCGACTGGTACCTGCAACCGTTCTTCTCCATCGTAGTCTTCCAGATCTTTTTCTTTGGCTCGCTGTTTTTCCTGGTGGCCGCGCTGACCCGCAAGATCTTCATCGTTTATCTGCAGGGCGCCGCGATCTTCATGTTGTATTTGCTCGGCCTCGCGGCTTTCAGCGCTACTCGCTCGCTGGAGCATTTCTGGTCCGGCATCCTCGATCCGGTCGGCTTCCTGTACACCGACGCCATTACGCGTTACTGGACCGTAGTGGAACGCAACACGCAGCTGTACTCCTGGTCGCTGCACTCGGCCGGCGGCGTATTCCTCTTGAACCGGCTGTTGTGGGGATCCATCGGCGTGCTGGCTCTCGTCGCTCTCTGGAAATTCTTCCCCATGTCAGTGGAGGCGTTGACCACGCGCTCGTCCTCCAAACGCGCCGCGCTCGCCCGTGCGCAGGATCTCGCGGAAGCGGCCACGCGCAGCCTCATCCCGGTGAAGCTGCCCCGCGTGGACCGGGTTTTCGGCCCCTCCACCACCTTCGCGCAACTGGCCTCGCTCACGCGCCTCCGGATCTCGAACATTGTTCGCGAAGTGCCTTTCTGGGGCATCTTGATCCTGATGGCCGGAGTTTCCATCAACAACGGCCACTACGCCGGCCGCGTGGCCGACCAGAACGTCTGGCCCGTCACCTACCTCATGCTTCAGGCCGTGGAAGGCATCGCGACCCTCTTCTTCTTCATCATTGCCACGCTCTACGCGGCCGAACTGCTTTGGCGCGAGCGCGACACCGCCTTCGCGGGCGTCCACGACGCGCTGCCGTTTGCCGAGACCACCGATTGGTTCTCCAAACTCCTCGCCTTGTGCTTTGTCGAGTTCGTGGCGCTCACCGTGGCCGGCCTCTGCGGCATCTTGATGCAGACCGTCGCGGGCTACTATAACTACGAACTCACCCAGTACGCCAAGGAACTTTACCTTATCGTTTTCCCGCAGGTGCTCACTTTCAGCTTGCTCGCGTTCTTCATCCAAACCGTCGTTTCGCACAAGTTCATCGGCCACGGGATCATCATCGGCCTATTCGTGCTCGTGCCTATCCTTTTCAACTTCGGCTGGGAAAACACGCTCTACCTGATCGGCAACGTTCCGCAATACACCTACTCGGACATGAATGGCTACGGCCATTTCGTGCCGTCGATTTTTTGGTCGATTACATACTGGCTTTCGATCTCGTGCGTCTTAGCGACGCTTTCCATCGCCCTAGCCCGCCGCGGCTCCGATGAAGGCTGGCGCGCCCGCTTCCGGCTGGCCATGCAACGGATGCCGCGCCTGATTCCCGCCGCCGCGATCTTTCTTCTGGCCGCCATCGGCAGCGGCTCCTGGTATTTTTACAACGCCCACGTCCTCAACGAATTCCTCACCGCCAAGGACCGCCGCGATATTCAGGCCAACTACGAGCGCGATTTCAAGAAGTACGAAAAACTTCCCCAACCGAAGGTCATCGCCGTAGACGCCAACATCGACATCTTCCCCGAGCGCCGTTCTTTCTCCGGCGCCGGCCACTTCGTGCTTCAGAACAAGACCGCCCAGCCCATCAGCCAGATCCACATCACCAACCAGCAGCAGTCCGTCAGCGCCGTGCGCTTCGATTGCCCCTTCCATGTCGTTTCCTCCAGCCCCCGCGCGCTGTACACCATCTACCAGCTCGAACAACCGCTCGCTCCCGGCGACAAGATCAACCTCAACTTCCAGGTGGGCTACACCAGCCGCGGCTTCAAGGACGGCAATGAGCGTCCTGAACTCGCCTACTCCGGCACTTTCTTCGACAGCGGCTATTTCCCCACCATCGGTTACGACGCCAACGTGGAAATCGCTGACCCACGCCGCCGCCGCGAAGAACATCTCCCCGACCAGGAGCTGCTGCCCAGCCGAGGCGACCCGGAAGGCTCAGTAACAAACATTCTCACCCCCAACTCCGATTGGATCCGCTACCGCGCCACGGTCAGCACCTCCGACGATCAGATCGCCCTCTCGCCCGGCTATCTGACTCGCGACTGGCACTCTAACGGCCGCCATTATTTCTCCTACGACATGGGCGACGTGAAGACGCTCGACTTCGTCGCCTTTATCTCCGCCCGCTATCGCGTGAAGCGCGAGAATGTACCCCGGCGTCGCCAACCCGATCGCCATCGAGGTGTACTACGATCGAGCCCATCCTTACAATGTCGACGACATGATCGATGCCTCTAAGCTCGGCCTGGCTTACTACGAGAAGAATTTCAGCCCGTTCCAATTCCGCCAGTACCGCGTGCTGGAGTTTCCGCGTTACCGCATTTTCGCGCAGTCCTTCGCCAATACCGTCCCGTTTTCTGAGGGCATCGGCTTCATCGGCCGCGTCGAGAAGCCCACCGATATCGACTTCACCTATTTCGTCACGGCGCACGAGTTGGGCCACCAATGGTGGGCGCACCAACTCATCGGGGCACGCGTGGAAGGCTCCAACATGATGTCGGAAACGCTGGCCGAGTATTCCGCGCTTATGGTCATGCAAAAGAAATACGGCCGCGACAACATGCACCGCTTCTTGAAACACGAGCTCGACCGGTATCTCCGCGGCCGGGCCGCTGAAATTCGCCGCGAGCGTCCGGTAGCTCTGGTCCAGAACGAGCCGTACGTCTGGTATCAGAAGGGCGGGCAGGTGATGTACACGCTGGCCGACTACATCGGCGAAGACAAAGTCAACCTGGCGCTGCACAATTTCCTGATGCAGTACCGCTACGCGAACGCCGACGATTCAAGATCCGGCCCTTATCCCGATACGCGCCAGCTCATCGAGGCGTTCCGCGCCCAAACACCGCCCGACTTGCAGTACTACATAACCGACGCCTTCGAGAACATCGTCCTGTACGACAACAAAGCCGTCACAGCGACGGTCACGCCTACGCCCGACCACAAATACAAAGTGACCTTGAACGTGACCGCGCGCAAGATCCTCTCTGACGGCAGCGGCAACGAATCGCCCATGCCGCTGCACGACCTGATCGACATCGGCGTCTTCAGCGGCAAGAAAGGCGAAGAAAAGCCGCTGTATCTCAAGAAAGAATGGATCACCCAGCCCAGCCAGACTTTTGAGATCGTCGTTGATCAACCGCCCACCCGCGCCGGCATCGACCCCTACAACAAGCTCATCGACCGCGACGGTGACGATAACTTGATCGACATCGAGAAGCGGTGACGCGTCAGACCCAAGAGAGGCTCGCGTTCCAGGGCGCGAATCAAACGCTCGCCGGGAAGCCGGTTTTGGATGGACCAAGGCGGCGTTCACGCTGCTGGACGCGCTGGCGCCTTTACACGTCAGACACAGGGAGAACGTGATCTGGCGAGGAAGGGGACAATGATCCTTTGGCTCTGTCGAGGAGGATCCGGGATCTATTACGCAGCATGAAGACGCTGACCGCGAAAATGCCCGCCAACATCCAAGAAACGGAAGCCGGCTCAGGTACCGCGGACGTCCCCGTAGTGGCGTAGATGACCGCGAAGTCACCATCACTCAGGGTATTTCCTTAAGATGGCAAGATCTCGGCGCTGAACGAGTCCAGGATGGAGACCACTGAGCCGTCGTTGAGGGTTATATCCGTGGGGCTGAAAGAGCCGGTCAGCACTGCGTCGGTTGGAAAGGGATTGGCGCCACCGATGGGAATGATGCCTCCGGTGAACGACAAGCCATCCGAGCCCAACGTGAAATACGACGAACCCAACATTTGGCTGGAACCATCGGAAAAGTCGACTTGGAGACTCAAGCCTGTGTAGCTGAGGGGTGTCGCGACTGGAAAGCTTGTATCCGGAAAAGCTGAGCCGTTAGGGCCGGTCAGGTTTGTAATCGTAAACTCACCGGTGTTGCCCGGAACGTTAACGCTCCAGGAGACGAAACCTGTAGGAACGATGTCAGCCAGTAAAACTGAAGGCGCGATAGCGGCAGCGAGCACAACTAGCCGCCAGGAGACTGTCCGCATTCGAATCCTCCTTGATTCTCGACGGCCAACTCGAGAACCAGCATCCAGCCGGGATTTCCATCTTGGCCTCCCAACTTGGCTTAGTATACATGGAGCCGCCTCGATTGCGACTAAGTTTTTGGCAGCGCGGCGCCGGAAACTGTACCAGTACTCATGAGAGAAGCCGGAGAAAAGCAGAGCCGATCGTGACGCCACGTTTCCTCTTAACCACCCCGCCGCATCTATTATTGGAACAAGGATACTATGATCACCCGCCGCGCCGTCATGTTCATCGCTGGACTGGTTCTCGCCTCGGCCTTCGCATTCAGCCAGGTCCCCTCCGACGCTGAGATTCACAAAATGTTGGTGGACCGCGTCGGCCCGGAAAACCTCGGCATCGGCATCGTGGTCGGCGTGATCGATGCCAACGGCCGACGGGGCATCGCCTACGGCAGCATCGCCAAGAACGATAATCGCTGCCTCGATGGCGACACGGTCTTCGAGATCGGCTCCATGAGCAAGGTGTTTACTTCGCTGGTGCTCATGGACATCTCGCCAGAGACACCTCGGGGTATCCTGCCCTTCGAGTCACGAAAATAACTCGCATTAGTCTGTTAGAAATCCAAGTAACGAGCAACTACCTATCCGTGCGGCCGACTGAGTGGACCCGTGAGTCAGGACTCTTTGTATAAGCAGGCAGCGGACACCTACGGCGCCTCGCTCGATCGGCTCGCTCGAGCCTACGAGCTGGACCCCGAGGCTCGCCGGGATTTGCTGCAAGAAATCCATTTACATCTCTGGCGCAGTCTCGCATCTTTCAACGGCCAATGTTCGCTGAGAACCTGGGTCTACCGTGTCGCTCATAACGTAGCCACGGGTCACGTGATCCGGCAGCGGCGGATCAGAAACAGGCTCGTGAGCATGGAGAACATCGAGGCCATGGCCGGCAGCGATCCGAGTGAACTCGCCGCCAGCCAGGCCGAAGCGCTTGAGCGCCTCTCTCTCCTGATCCAGCGTCTCAAACCGTTGGATCGCCAAATCATCGTTTCTTATCTGGAGGGTATGGATGCGAACTCGATTGCCGACATAACCGGATTGTCGTCCGCCAACGTTGCCATGAAGGTTCACCGCATCAAGAATATCTTGCGGCGCTGGTTCGGAGGAAGGAGGGCCTCATGCCGCCGAGTGAGTTCCCGAGCAACGATCCCAGAGATATCTGGCAGAATCAGGCCACCGAGCCCTTCAGAGCGTCGGTGGATGAGCTGCGCCGCAAAGCGAAACGGTGGCAAACCAGGGCGCGCGACAAGACGTTTTTCTCGATTATTCTCGGGCTCGCGCTTTCGTCGGCTGTCGCGATAATAGCCATCACGGGTCGCGACGTCATTCCGCGCCTCGGAGCCGCGCTGCTGAGCCTGTGGAGCGTTTACTTCGCGTATCAGGCGCACAGATGGCTCTGGCCGGATCGGTTAGAGCCGCACGCAAGCGCCAGCGCTTCGCTTCAGTTCTATCGAAGAGAGCTCGAAAGGCGCCGCGACTATAATAAGCATCTTTGGCGCCGCGCGGGCCTGACGTTTTGCTTCTTGGGGTTGGCCCTGATGGTCGTGCCCGGCGTGATCAAGGGATTCCACATCCCGCGTCTGCTCGTGAACTTTGTGCCATTCTTCGTGCTGCTGATTGCCTGGCTTGTCATGTTTTTCCTCATGCGAAAGCGCCAACAAGGCGAGCTGCAACGCGAAATCGACGAGCTGCGCGCGTTCGAAAGTGAGCGTCCGTCATGAGGCGCGCACGCGCAATCCGCTCGAACTATGATTGGAGAAAGGAGCGCTTGTGATCACCCGTCGCCTCTTGGTGTTCATCGCTGGACTGGTTCTCGCCTCGGCCTTCGCATTCAGCCAGGTCCCCTCCGACGCTGAGATTCACAAAATGTTGGTGGATCGCGTCGGCTCGGAAAACCTCGGCATCGGCATTGTCGTGGGCGTCATCGACTCGAACGGCCGCCGGGTCATCGCCTACGGCAGCCTCGCCAAGAACGACAATCGCCGCCTCGACGGCAGCACCGTCTTCGAAATCGGCTCGATGACCAAAGTGTTCACCTCGCTGGTGCTCATGGACATGGCGCGCAGCGGCGAAGTCGCGTTGAACGATCCGATATCGAAGTATCTCCCGGCCAGCGTCAAAGTGCCCGAGCGCAACGGTCGACAGATCACCTTCGCCGATATTTCCACGCAAAGCTCGGGTCTCCCGCGCATGCCCACCAACTTCCATCCGAAAGACCTGAATAATCCCTACGCCGATTATTCCGTCCAGCAGATGTACGACTTCATTTCCGGCTATCAGCTGACGCGCGACATCGGCTCCCAGTACGAATATTCGAACCTCGCCGTCGGATTGCTTGGCCACGTGCTCTCGCTGCGCGCCGGCATGAGCTACGAAGCGCTGGTGCGAGCGCGCATCTGCGATCCGCTCGGCATGGCGGACACGCGCATCACCTTAACGCCCGAAATGAAAGCGCGTCTTGCAATCGGCCACAGCGAAGCGGCTGCTCCCGTGGCCAACTGGGATCTTCCGACCCTGGCCGGCGCGGGCGCCCTCCGCTCCACCGCCAACGACATGCTCACGTTCCTAGCCGCGAATCTCGGCTTCATCAATACGCCGCTCGCGCAGGATATGGCAAACGAAACCTCGATCCGCCGCCCCACCACTATTCCAGACACCGAAATCGCTTATGCCTGGCACATTCAGACCAAGGACGGAAAATCCGTCATCTGGCATAACGGCGGCACCGGCGGTTATCGCACTTTCATGGGGTTCGATCCGCAGGCGCGCGTGGGCGTGGTCGCGCTGGCGAACATCTCTACTCCGGCGGGCGTGGACGACATCGCCCTGCACCTGCTCAATCCGAGCAACGCGCTGCTGAAAATCGCGCCTCCCACTGAGCATAAGGAAATCACGCTGGATCCTAAGATTTTCGACCGCTACGCCGGAACGTATCAACTCGGCCCGAATGTCCTGCTAACCATGTCCCGCGACGGAGACAAGTTTTACACGCAGCTTACCGGACAACCGAAGGCCCAGGTCTTCGCCGAAAGCGATCGCAAGTTCTTTCTCAAAGTCGTCGATGCACAGCTCACGTTCGAGGTCGCGCAGAGCGCCGCGACGAGCGTCACCCTCCATCAGAACGGCCGAGATACCGTCGCCAAGCGGATAACCGAGGCCGAAGCCAAGCAGGCCACGGATAGCATCCAGGCTCGCAACGCCGAAATCGCGAAGAGATACAAGGACCAGACAGCGACGCCTGGCAGCGAGGCCGCCGTGCGCGCCGCGATCGAGCAAATACAGTCGGGGAAGCCGGACTATGAACGCATGAATCCCGCCCTGGCAGCCGCCACTCGCCAGCAACTGCCGCAGATCCAGGCGATGTTCGTCAAGCTCGGCCCCTTGCAGTCGATCACTTTCAAAGGTGTCGAGTCAAACGGCGCCGATATCTATCTGGTCAAGTTCGAAAACGGTTCGCTCGAATACCGAATCGTACTTGGGCCAAACGGAACGATAGAAGGCGCCTTGCTCCGCCCGGCTAATTGAAATGCCCGCGATGAGACACGTTCCTATAGCGCTCGCGCTAACGCTGTTGGCGGCTACGGCAGCCGGTCCGACCTTTGACGTAGCCTCCGTCAAACCGAGCAAGTCCGGCAGCCCTCCCTACTCCAATTTCCCGCTCGGCCCCGGCGATGTCTATGTTCCCAACGGAGGCTTGTTCTCGGCCAGCAACTTTCCCCTAATCACTTATATTCTCTTCGCCTACAAAGTAATCGGTAACCAGGCACAGTACCTGCTTCCGCAGTTGCCCACTTGGGCCACTTCAGAACGGTTCGACATCCAGGCCCGCGCGGAAGGCAATCCGGGCAAAGACGAGATGCGCCTGATGATGCGCGCTTTGCTGGCCGATCGTTTCAAGCTCGCGGTTCACTACGAAGCTCGCGACGTCCCGGTATTCGCATTCGTTCTCGCTAAGCCCGGCAAGACCGGTCCGCAGCTCCAGCCACACCCCGCCGATGCACCCTGTCCCACCAACACTCCACCGCCCTCAGCCCCGGCTTCCGCTCGGACGCCCTCACCGACACAGACCGTCGCTGGCGGCTTCCCGGCGCTCTGCAATGGCATCCTTGGGATGCGCCCGACCGTCCCTGGCCGCATGCGCATAGGCGGACGAAACCTGACCATAGCTTTCCTGGCCGACTCGTTGAGCGCGGGATCCCACCTCGGCCGTCCCATGATCGATCAGACCGGTCTCACCGGAACTTTCGACTTCACGCTCGAATTTACGCCCGAGATCCGCGGACCTCTTCCGCCCGGCGCGGACTTCCAGCCAGATTCCTCCGGCCCGTCATTCGAAGAAGCCCTGCAGGATCAGCTCGGGATCAAGCTGAAGTCGGAAAAGGGACCGGTGAACGTTCTCGTGCTCGATCACGTGCAGCACCCTTCCGAGAATTAGCGCCGCAGATCGCTGTCTCGCCGCCCAGGCCCGCAGCCACTAAAATAGTAGTCAGATGAGCGACCAGGATTACCCACTTCCCCCCGCTACCTTCGAGTTCCTCGTGCTTTCCCTGCGCACTCAGACCGAAATGCACCTGGGGCTGCTGCCTTCAGGTGAGGAAGAAGGTCAGCCCGAGCCCGACTTCCGCATCGCGCGCCACAGCATCGACCTGCTCGCCATGCTCCAGGAGAAGACTCGCGGCAACATCACTCTCGAAGAGCAGCGCCTCATCGAAAACAGCCTCACGGAATTGCGCTTTCGATTCGTCCAAGCCATGGAGCAGCATCAGAAGCAAGCCGCGGCGCCCAAATCCAGGGCCGCCGAGCCGTCCAAATCCGGCCGCTCCAGCGACCACATGGAACCGGAAGGGCAGGCCGGCGCCTAGATGGCTGTCGAATCAGTTCGCATCACGGTGCTTGGCTCCGGCACCAGCGTAGGCGTCCCGACTATCGGCTGCCATTGCGCCGTCTGCACCTCCACCGATCCGCGCGACCAGCGCCTGCGACCCTCCATCTACGTCCGCTACGGCGAGCATGGCGTCCTGATCGACACCACGCCTGACTTCCGCCAGCAGGCCCTCCGCGCCCACATCGAACGCGTCGACGCCATCCTGTTCACGCACTCACACGCCGACCACATCATGGGTCTGGACGACGTGCGCCCGCTCAACTTCCGTCAAGGCGGTGTGATTCCCATCTACGGCGCCGCCGAGCACATCGAAAACATCCGGCGCTGTTTTCACTACGTCTTCTCAAACCACAAAACCGAATCGAGCGTCCCGCGCCTGGTAACCAACATCTTCGACGCATCCCCCATCGATCTGTTTGGCCTTGAATTTACGCCCATCCGTCTGTGCCACGGCAAAGGCACCGTGCACGGCTTCCGCTTCCACAATGCCGCCTACCTGACTGACCACAGCGACATCCCGGAAGAATCCATGGAGCAGTTGACCGGCCTCGACGTCCTGTTCCTGGACGCGCTTCGTCACAAGCCGCACCCCACGCACTCCACCGTCGAGCGCTCCTTGCAGTCGGTCGAAAAGCTGGCCCCCAAGCGCGCCTTCTTTACGCACATCTGCCACGACCTCCCGCACGCCCGCACCGAGGAGCTGCTTCCGCCGCATGTGCACCTGGCCTACGATGGGCTGGAAATCGACATTCCCGAGGTTCCGGCATGATTTACCGCAGCCTCGCGGAAATCCCCGCCGATTTCGGCCCCTGCGCCATCACCATCGGAAATTTTGATGGCGTCCACCGGGGGCATCAGGAGATCCTGCGGCAGGTCGTCGAAATCGCCCGCGGCGAGGGCTGGCGCTCCGCCGCCGTCACCTTTCACCCGCACCCCACTAAGCTGGTGGCCCCCGAGCGCGCCCCGCGCTTGCTCACCACGCCCGAACAACGCGCGCGCCTCATCGAGCAACGGGGCATCGATGAAATTCTGATTCTGCCCTTCGACTCTGGGATTGCTCATCTGGCCCCCGAAGACTTCGTGCGCGAAATTCTTGTCGACAAACTCAAAACCCGCGCCGTACTGGTGGGCGACAACTTCCGCTTCGGCTATCGCGCCGCGGGCAACGTGGACACGCTCGAAGAGTTAGGCGGCAAGTACAGCTTCGAAACCGACGTGGTTGCTCCAATCACCTGGCGCAAGCGCATCATATCGAGCAGCGCGATCCGCACCGCCATCGTAGAGGGACACGTTTCGCTGGCCTGCCGGATGCTAGGCCGCCCCTACGCGCTCGAAGGCACGGTGGTTCACGGCGCAGGCGTCGGGACCCGGCAGACCGTCCCCACGCTCAACCTGCAAACGGATGCCGAAGTTCTCCCCAAGACCGGCGTCTACGTGACGCACACACGCGACCGCGGGACCGCGCGCCAATGGCCCTCCATCACCAATGTCGGCTACCGCCCCACCTTCAACGGCCATGGCCTGACCATCGAAACATACTTACTCGCCCCTCTCGGCGATGCCGCGCCCTCCGAAATTTCGGTCGAATTCCTGCGCTGGGTCCGCGAAGAGCGCAAGTTCGACAGCGCCGACGCGCTAAAGGCCCAAATCCTGCGCGACGCCGCCCGCGCCAACGCCTACCATCGCAGGCTCCGCGCCACAACGGCATCGGCTAACTAGCTGCGGAGCTGCCAAACGAAGTAATCGAGGCCGGTGGTGTCCTAGTTTCCTGTCGAGAACCATGTCGACCAAGTCAGGCAAGTACCGGCGCACCGGCTCCTTCGCCGGTCAGCGGTTGACCATCTGCTGTAGATGCGCCGGATACCGGTCCCCTTGAACCGTGATCTTCGCCAGGGCCGCGTTGATGCCCCGCAGATCGGCGGGAGTTAGTTCGACGCTTGCAGCTCCGATGTTTTCCTCCAGCCGGTGCAGCTTCGTGGTTCCGGGAATCGGAACGATCCACGGCTTTTGAGCAAGCAGCCAGGCTAGAGCGATCTGCGCCGGTGTCGCCTTTTTAGACGCCGCGATCTGACCCAGCAAGTCCACCAGAGCTTGGTTTGCCTTGCGCGCCTCTTCCGCAAAGCGAGGGACGATGTTGCGAAAATCGGTGCTGTCAAATTTGGTGTTTTCGTCGATCGCACCCGTAACAAAACCTTTGCCGAGAGGACTGAAAGGAACGAAGCCGATTCCGAGTTCCTCCAATGCGGGCAGAATCTCCTTCTCGGGCTCCCGCCACCACAGTGAATACTCGCTTTGCAGCGCCGCGACCGGTTGGACGGCATGCGCTCGACGGATCGACGTCACGCCGGCTTCAGACATGCCGAAGTGCCGCACTTTGCCTTGCTCGATGAGATCCTTCACCGTGCCGGCCACGTCTTCCAGGGGGACTTGCGGATCGACCCGGTGCTGATAAAACAGATCGATCACATCCGACCGCAGGCGCTTCAGTGCTGCGTCTGCAACCTCGCGAATGCGCTCCGGGCGGCTGTCCAAACCGCTACCCGGCCTCCCCTCTTTAAAGCCGAACTTAGCAGCGATCACGACTTGCTTGCGGAAGGGCGCGACGGCCTCACCCACCAGTTCCTCGTTCGCGAACGGACCGTACGCCTCGGCTGTGTCAAAGAAGGTTACTCCGCGGTCGAACGCGGTTCGAATCAGTTTGATTGCCTGCTGTCTTTCGGTCGGCGGTCCATAGCCGAAGCTCAGGCCCATGCAGCCCAGCCCGATGGCGGAAACCTCCAACTCGCTCTTTCCCAGTATTCGCTTTTGCATATTTCTCCTTATTGACGATAGCGCTCTGGCACTGCCGCGTTTCAATGTTGATGATCGCGCAATCGGCGAATCGAATCTGCATGGGGCGAAAAGGCGGTTGAACCAGGGGACAATCCAGTGCGCGACAATAAAAGAATCAAAGGAGTTTTCGTGAGCTTATCCGAAGGAAAAATCCGCCACCTAAAAGCGCTCTCGAACAAAGATGGGGTCATCGCCGCCGCCGCGATGGACCAGCGCGGCAGCCTGCAAAAGGCCATCGCCGCCGCACGAGGCATCTCCACCGATCAGGTCACCGCCGGCATGATGTCGGAATTCAAAGTCGCGGTCAGCAAGGTGCTGACTCCGCATGCCAGCGCCATCCTGCTCGATCCGGAATACGGGCTGCCCGCCGCCAAGGCGCGCTCCTCCAACGCAGGCCTGTTGCTGGCCTACGAAGAGAGCGGTTACGACAACACCAAGCCCGGCCGCCTGCCGGACCTGCTGCCGCACGTCTCCGTCAAGCGCATCGCGGACTGGGGCGCGAACGCCGTGAAAATCCTGCTCTACTACACCCCCTTCGACGACCCGCAAGTCAACGACATCAAGCACGCCTTCATCGAACGCATCGGCGCGGAATGCGAAACTCAGCAAATCCCGTTCTTCTGCGAGTTCGTTGGCTACGACCCCAAGGGCGGCGACGAAAAAGGCCTCGAGTTCGCCAAGCTCAAGCCCCAGGTGGTCATCGGCAGCATGCAGGAATTTTCCAAGCCGCAATATCGGATCGACGTCCTCAAAGTAGAGGTCCCGATCAACGCCAACTACGTCGAAGGCAGCAGCGTCTACAAAGGTCAGAAGGCCTATTCGCGTCAAGAAGCGCTGGCTCATTTCCGCCGCGCCGCCGAAGTCGCCAGCAAGCCGTTCATCTATCTCAGCGCGGGTGTGAGCAACGCCCAATTCGTCGAGTCGCTCAACATGGCCGCCGAAGCCGGCACCGACTACTCCGGCGTCCTCTGCGGTCGCGCCACCTGGAAGGACGGCATCCCGGTGTACGCCAAACAAGGCGTCAAAGCCCTGGAAGACTGGCTCGCCAACGAAGGCGTCAAAAACATCGACGCCGTCAATGCCGCCATCAAGACCGCCAAGCCCTGGTACCAGAAGGCCGGAATCCCGGAACCCGTCCACGCGTAAGCCTGTCCGATTCCGCACATTGCGGTCCCAGGCGGCGACACCTGATCGTGGCCGCCGCTCTGCAAGTCCATGAAGCGCATCGCCACTAGCTGGCAGAGGAAATGCTCTTAAGCGCATGATGCGCACCATCTGGAATGACATCCGCTACGGCCTGCGCATGCTGGCCGCGACTCCCGGCTTCACTGCGGTCGCGATTCTCTCGCTGGCCATCGGCATCGGCGCCAACACCTCGACCTTCAGCCTGGTCGATGCGCTGCTGCTGCGCCCGCTGGCCGTGCCGCATTCCTCCCGGATCGTGCGTGTCTTGAGCGCCACCCCGTCAGACCCTTTTGGTTCCATTTCCTATCCGGATTACCTCGACTTCCGTAATCAAACCAAGGCCGTCTCGGGCTTGCTCGCCATATACGCGATCCCCATCGGCTTTGCAAAGGACCCCAAGAGTCTGGCCCGGCCCAAACTCGGACTCGGCGTGAGCGCGAACTTCTTCGACGTCCTCGAAATCCAGCCCTCGCCCGGCCGGGCCTTCCGCGCCGATGAGGATCGCCGCCCCGTGGTCGTTTTGAGCGATACGCTTTGGCAGTCGGAGTTCAACCGCGATCCGTCCGTCATCGGGAGCACGGTCAGCCTCAGCAAAACGCAGTTCACCGTCATCGGCGTCGCACCCCAGAGCTTTCCCGGACTGGAACTGTTCATACACGAGGATTTCTACGTCCCCATGGGCACGCTGGCCCTGTTTGGGCCGCGGCAAAAGACGGAGCTGGAGCAGCGCGACCAACTCTCGGTGAACGTGTACGGCCGTCTGGGTCCTGGCCAAACCGCGGACCAAGCCCAGGCTCAACTGCAGGCCATCGCGCACAACCTGGAGCTGGCTTATCCCGCCACCAACCGCGGACGCGGTGTCCGTGCGATGCCGGAAATGCGGGCTCGCCTCGCCATGAACTCCGACAACGCGCTGGACTCGGCGGTGTTGCTCGCCATCGCAATATTAGTCTTGCTGATCGCCTGCGCAAACGTCGCTAATATGCTGCTTTCTCGCGGCCGGGCGCGGGCTCGCGAAATTGCCATTCGATTAGCCATCGGAGCCAGCCGAGGGCGGCTATTTCAACAGCTCATCACGGAGAGCCTTTTGCTGGCACTGATTGGCGGAGCGGCCGGTCTGCTGCTGGTCCTCTTCAGCATCGATTTCTTCGCTTCGATCCGGCTTCCCACTTCGCTTCCAATCTGGCTGGTCGCGCGGCCGGACTTGCGCGTTCTTCTGTTCGCGTGCGCAACCACGCTCGCCAGCGGTGTAATCTTCGGCGTTGCGCCGGCACTGCACGCTCTTCGATCCGACGTAAATACCACGCTCAAAGCCGGCGACACGGCGCCCACCGGCAAGCGCCGCTGGTTTCAGGGCCGTAATGCTTTGGTGATCGCGCAGATCGGTGTCTCGATGCTGCTGCTGGTATCGTCCGGATTGCTGATCAGGGATTTTTCGTCGCTCACCGCGGCTCGGCTGGGCTTTCGCGTGGACCACGTTCTGGTGATGAGCGTGGATCCTGCCATGGCCGGCTATAACGAGACGCAAGGCAGCGCGTTCTATCGGCAATTGCTGGAACGGGTCCGCTCACTTCCGGGCGTCCGCTCCGTGGCGCTGGCCCAGCATATCCCGCTGGGCTTTTCCAGCTCCAATCGCGACATTGTCGTGGAAGGCTTCCAAATGCCTCCCGCGCAGCGCACCATCGCCGTGACATCCAACACTGTCAGCGATCAATACTTCTCGCTGATGCACATTCCTATCGTCAAAGGCCGCGTTTTCGACAGCCGCGATCTCCCCTCTTCTCCTCGAGTCGCCGTCATCAACGAAGCTATGGCTCAGAAGTATTGGCCGAACCGCGACGCAATCGGCGGTCGCTTCCGCATGGAGGGCAAGGAGACTCTCGAAGTGGTCGGAGTCGCGAAGACCATTAAGTATCGCGATGCCGCCGAGCAGCCGCTTCCGTTCTTGTACCTGCCGCTCTCGCAGCAGTATACGTCCTTCATTACGCTGCACGTTGAGACCGAACGCGATCCAGCGGCAATCGCCGCGCCGGTGCTGGCTCAGATTCGCGGCCTGGACGCGGGAATGCCAGTGGCGGACGTCCAGACTCTGGAACATTTCTTCAAAGAAGGCGCGCTGTTCGCAACACGCCTCATCATGCAGATTGTCGCGGCCATCGGGCTGCTGGGCCTGCTCCTGGCCGTAACTGGATTGTACGGCGTGATCGCCTACTCGGTCAGCCGCCGCACCCGCGAAATCGGTATCCGCATGGCCATCGGAGCAGATGCGGGCAAGGTTGCCCGCCTGGTTCTGCGGCAAGGTCTCAGGCTGACGTTGATCGGCGCGGCGATCGGCCTCGCGCTCGCTTTAGCCGCGTCCAAGCTGTTGGCGAGTCTGCTGGCAGGCGTGAGCTCACGCGATCCCGCGGTGTATTTGCTCGCCTCAGCGCTGCTCGCCGCGGTCAGCCTGCTGGCGTGCTACCTTCCGGCCCGGCGTGCAGCGCGAGTGGATCCCCTGGAAGCGCTGCGGCACGATTAGATGCTCCCAACATTCGTCCCCACGAGGTAACTTTGCGCACCATCTGGAATGACGTCCGCTACGGTCTGCGAATGCTGGCTGCCGCCCCCGGCTTCACGGCGGTTGCGGTCCTCTCCATCGCCATCGGGATAGGCGCCAACACGTCCATGTTCAGCCTGGTTGACGCGTTTATGCTGCGTCCGCTCCCGGTGCCGCATTCCTCCCGGATTGTGCACGTGGCCAGCACCAGCCGCTCCGACCGTTTCGGCAGAATCTCTTATCCGGATTACGTGGATTTTCGCAACCAAGCCTCGAGCGTCTCAGGACTCCTGGCCTACCAGCAAATCCCCGTCGGTTTCAATGCCGATCCCAGATCTCCGGCGCGCCTGAAGCTGGGCATCGCCGTGAGTACCAATTTTTTCGACGCACTCGAAGTTCGGCCCGCCATGGGCCGCGCTTTCCGGCCCGAGGAAGATCGCACTCCCGTGGCCGTAATCAGCGATTTCCTATGGCAGTCCGAGTTCGGGCGCGACCCTTCTGTCATCGGCCGCAGCATCAGCTTGAGCAAAACGAATTTCACGATCATCGGGGTCGCGCCCGAGAGCTTTACCGGGCTGAATCTGTTCTTTCACGAGGAATTCTACGTTCCTTTGGGCGTGTTGCCTCAACTGGCGCCGGAGGAGACCAAGCGGCGCCAACAGCGCGACCGTCTCTCGCTGGATGTATTCGCGCGTCTCGCCCCCGGACGGACGGCGCCCCAAGCCCAGGCTGAATTTCAGGCTATCGCACGCCGCCTGGAGGAGGTGCATCCGGACACGAATCGCGGCCGTAGCGTCCTGGTAATGCCGGAGATGCAGGCGCGCTCTTTTGTCTCGCCGGACAATGCACTCGAGGAGGGCATCTTGCTGGCGATCGCAATCGCGGTTCTGTTGATCGCGTGCGCCAATGTAGCCAATCTCCTGCTCGCTCGCGGGCGGGCGCGTTCGCGCGAGATCGCCATCCGCCTCGCCATCGGAGCCAGCCGCAAACGCCTGTTCCAGCAACTCCTCACCGAAAGCCTCTTGCTCGCAATGCTGGGCGGTGCGGCCGGCCTGCTGCTGGCGCTCTTCAGCATCGATTTCTTCGCCTCCGTTCGCCTTCCTACCACGCTTCCAATCTGGCTGGTGGCCAGGCCGGACCCGCGAGTGCTGCTGTTCGCATGCGCGGCAACGTTAGTGAGCGGCCTCATCTTCGGCGTAGCCCCAGCGCTGCATGCGCTTCGATCCGACGTAAACTCCACGCTGAAAGCGGGCGATGCAGCGCCGCCCCTTAAACGCTGGCGGTTCCACGGGCGCGACGCCTTGGCTGCCGCGCAAATCGGCCTCTCCATGCTGCTCCTGGTGACGTCCGGCCTGCTGGTCAAGGATTTCTCTCGTCTGACCGCGGCGCGAGCTGGCTTTCGAGTTGACCACGTGCTCGTAATGGGCCTGAATCCGCTGGTGGCTCACTATTCCGAATCGCAGGCGCGGACCTTCTACCGGCAATTGCTGGACCGGGTGCGCTCGCTTCCCGGCGTCAGCTCCGCTACGCTCGCCGAGCATGTGCCGCTTGGCTTCTCCAGTTCCAGTCGCGAGGTCGCGGTGGAAGGTTTCCAGATGCCTCCGGGCCAGCGCAGCGTCACGGTGTCATCCGACATCGTCGGCGATCACTACTTCTCCCTGATGCACATTCCGCTCGTGCAGGGCCGTGCATTCGAGAGCACTGAAACGGGCTCCTCCCCGTTGGTCGCCATCGTCAACGAAGCCATGGCGCAGACGTATTGGCCGAACCGCAACGCTCTTGGAGGGCGCATCCGGCTGGCTGACAATCAGGTCCTCGAAGTGGTCGGCGTCGCCAAGACCATCAAGTATCATGACCCAGCCGAGCCGCCGCTGCCGTTCCTGTACATGCCTTTTGCGCAGCAGTACAGTTCGTTCATGATGCTGCACGTGGAGACGCCGGGCGATCCGGCGGCGCTAGCTGCTCCAGTCCTCGCCGAGGTCCACAGCTTGGATCCCGGAATGCCGGTGGTAGACACCCAGACGCTGGAGCACTTCTTCAACCAGGCTGCGCTGTGGAGCAGCCGGCTGGTGACGCAAGTGGTCGTGGCCATCGGGCTGCTGGGCCTGCTCCTGGCGGTCACTGGATTGTACGGCGTGATCGCCTACTCGGTCAGCCGCCGCACGCGCGAGATCGGTATCCGCATGGCCATCGGAGCAGATGCGGGCAATGTCGCCCGCCTGGTCCTGCGGCAAGGACTCTGGCTGACGTTGATCGGGACGGCCATCGGCCTCGCGCTCGCTCTCGCCGTGTCCAAGCTGTTGGCCAGTCTTCTGGCAGGCGTCAGCTCACGCGACCCCGCGGTGTATTTGCTCGCTCCAGCACTGCTCGCCGCGGTCAGCCTGCTGGCGTGCTACGTTCCGGCCCGGCGTGCAGCGCGAGTGGATCCGATGGAAGCGCTACGGCACGATTAGCCGCTTCCAGCGTGGCGCCTTCCCAGCGCGCCACGACGGCCGTCGCCATGCAGTTACCCAGCACGTTGACGGCAGTCCGCCCCATGTCCATCACCGCATCGGCACCCAGCAAGAGCGCAACACCAGAGACCGGCAGACCGAAAGATGCAATCGTTCCGGCTAGCACCACGATGGCCGCGCGCGGCACGCCCGCGACGCCTTTGCTGGTCAGCATCAGCGTCAGCATCATGAGAAGCTGCTGGCCGATCGGCATGTGAATCGAGGCCGCCTGCGCAATGAAAACCGAAGCCAGCGAAAGATACAGCGCGCTGCCCATCAGGTTGAAGCTGTAGCCGGTAGGCAGAACGAACGCTACGATGTGGGCCGGCGCGCCGATTTGCTCCATGTTTTCCAGCGCCAATGGCAGCGCCGCTTCGCTGGACGCGGTCGAAAAGGCGATCAGGCATGGTTCGCGCACCGCACGCAAGAAAGGGCGCACGGGAATCCGCGCCAGCATTAGAGACGCCCCCAGAAAAATCACGATGAACAGCACCAACGCAACGTAGAGCGTCAACACCAGTTTTCCCAATCCCAGCAGCACGCCCGCGCCATTGGTTCCGATGGCATGCGCCATGGCCGCGCCCACGCCGACCGGCGCCAGATACATCACGTACTTGGTGTAGCGCAGCATGACATCTGCGAGCGATTGGCAAAATCCAACCACCGGTTTCGCTTTGGCGCCAATGGCGGCGCACGCCGCGCCGAATAGAAACGAGAAAACTACAATCTGGAGCACGTCGCCGCGCGCCATGGCGTCGATTACGCTCTGTGGGAAAGTGTGTTCCAGCACTCCACTGAAGGTCGGCGGAGCTTGCGGCACGCCCGCCGCGGCGTTGGCTTCGAGCGTCAACCCCGCGCCCGGCCGCACCAGGTTCACGGCCGCCAGCCCCAGAAACAGCGCGATAGTGGTGAGCACTTCAAAATATACCAGCGCCTTCAACCCGATCCGCCCCATGGTCTTCACGCTGCCCGTGCCGGCGATGCCGTACACCAGCGTTCCGAAGATGAGCGGCGCGATGATGGATTTAATCAAGCGCAGAAAAACGTTGGCGAGCGCCGCCATCCAGTCCGCTTTCGCCACGCCCGGATAAGCCGCGCCCAGCGCCACGCCGATCACCATGGCGATAAAAATCCAGGCCGTCAGCGACAGCCGCTTCAACGCTCTCCCCACTTCAGCTTCTGCCGCAGCACGTCGAAGAAGAACAGCTTGGGCGGCCGAACCAGGAGAACGCGGTGCTCTGAAGTCCGGCACACGACCCGATCCTCGCTCAGCAAGGGTTCGCCAACCTGGCCGTCCACGGTGAGGAACGCTTCGTGATCGGCGGCGTGCGAGATCAGCTCGATCACGCTGGTCTCGGGCACCAGCACCGGCCGATTGGTCAGCGTATGCGGGCAAACCGGCGTGATGCACACCGCATGCACCGCGGGAAACACGATGGGACCCCCCGCCGATAGCGAGTAAGCCGTCGAACCAGTCGGAGTGCAAACAATCAGCCCGTCCGCCTTGAAGGTGCTGACGTATTGCGAATCGACGAACGCCTCCAAATCGATCATGCGCGCGAATTGGGTCTTCGAAATCACGATGTCGTTCAGAGCTTGGTACGACTTCACCACTTGACCGCGGCGCACCAGATCGCCGTGCAGCATGCCGCGTGGGACCACTCTCTGCTCGCCGCGGAAAGCGCGCTCCAGCTCGGGATAAAGCTGGTCCAGCGTGATGGCGGTCAGAAACCCGAGCCCGCCCAGGTTTACCGGCAACAACGGAATTTCGCGGCCGGCCACCGCGCGGGCCGCCGACAGCAGTGTGCCATCGCCTCCCAGCACGATCACCAGTTGCGCGCCTTCGGGAACCTCGGATCGCCGGAATCCGTTGGTGCGGCCCATGTAAATCGCGGATTCTTCATCCAGCCGCGCCTCCAGCCCGCGCTCTTTCAGCCACTCCACCAGTTTCGGTACGATGCTGGAAGCATGCGGGATGCCCGGCTTGGCCATGATCCCGACCACTTTAATGTCTGGCATATAAGAGGAATTCCTGATTGCCTTCCGCGCCGAGCACGGGGCTTGGGATGATCGCAGTTTGAAATCCGAGCCGCCGCACCGCGTCTTCCACGCGCTGGCAGGCCTGGCGATGCAACGCCGGATCGCGAATAATCCCTCCTTTGCCTACCTGCTGCCGTTCCAGCTCGAATTGCGGCTTTACCAGAATAACCATTTCCGCATCCTGGGTAAGCAGAGCGGCAACCGCCGGCAGGATCATCGTGACGGAGATGAAACTCACATCCGCCACGGCCAGATGGATCGTCTCGGGAACTTCGCGCTGGCTCAGGTAGCGCGCATTCACTTGTTCGTGCACCACCACGCGCGGATCGTTCCGCAATTTCCAGTCCAGTTGCGCGGTTCCCACATCGACGGCGTACACGCGCGCGGCGCCGTGCTGCAGCAGGCAATCCGTGAATCCGCCCGTGGAGGACCCGATGTCCAGGCAGATCTTGCCCTCGGCCGAAATTTGGAAATGCTGGAGCGCCGCCTCCAGTTTCAAACCGCCGCGCCCCACGTAACGCGGAGTCTCGATCAACTCCACGCGGGCGTCGCTCGAGACGGCGTGGCCGGCCTTGTCGATCTTTTGGCCATCCACGCGCACCTGGCCCGCCAGAATAATCGCGCGAGCTTTTTCACGCGAGGAAACGAGCCCGCGTTCAACGAGCAGCTGGTCGAGTCTCAACGTCTTCCCTAGGTCTGGCGGTGCACAATCCAGTCGGCGATCTCGCGCAGCCGTTCGGCGCGCTCGTCCAGCGGACGCAAGGCCAGATGAGCGGCCAGGCGCTCGCTCTCGGCCATCTCGCGCGACCGTTCCAAACCATAGACCGCCGGGAACGTAATCTTCTTCTGCTGGGCGTCCTTGCCCGCGGTTTTCCCGAGCGCTTCGGAAGATTGCTCGACATCCAGCACGTCGTCCACGATCTGAAAAGCCAGCCCGACATGCTCGCCATAGCAGGACAGTGCGCTCAGCTGCTCATCGCCGGCGCCTGCGAAGATGCCGCCCATGCGCAGGCTGGCGCGCAGCAGCGCACCGGTCTTAGCGGTGTGAATCGCCTCCAGCAATGCGCCGTCCGGATGTTTGCCTTCGCCCTCGATGTCGTGAACCTGGCCGCCGATCATGCCGCCCACCGTACCCGCGGCGACCGCCAGTTCCTCGATCAGCTTGGCTTTGCGCTCGGCCTCGCACTCGAGTTGCGCCAGGACCTGAAACGCTAGCGTCAACAGCGCGTCGCCCGCCAGAATCGCCATCGCCTCGCCGAACACTTTGTGGCAAGTCGGCACGCCGCGGCGCAAATCGTCATTGTCGAGCGCCGGAAGATCGTCGTGGATGAGCGAATAGGTGTGAATCAGCTCCAGCGTGCACGCGGCTTGCTCGATTCCGTCCGGCGAATCGGACACTGCCTCGGCCGCGGCGATGCACAGGATAGGCCGGATCCGCTTCCCGCCCGCAAAGAGGCTATAGCGCATCGCTTTGTGGATGGATTCCGGCGGTGTCGACTCAGCCGGAACTACGCGCCGGAGCGTCTCATCGATTTTCTGTTGTTGGTGCGCGACGTACTGGGCCAGCGTCATGCCTTGTCGGGCCGGAATGGCTCCGGTTGAACTTTATCGCCTTTCCGGACCAGCATCTCGATCCGCGTCTCGGCCTCTTCCAACTGCTTGCGGCAGGTCTCGCTCAGCCGCATCCCTTTTTCAAACAGCTCGAGCGCGCGTTCCAAAGGCAGCTCGCTGGACTCCATTTCCTTGACGATTTGATCGAGTTCCTGCAGGCCGCTCTCGAAACTCGCGGCGGGCTTCTCTTCGCCGGGCATTCCCTTATTCTAGCCGCTGGCGCGGTATGGCTCGCGCGTGCTGGTTCGGCGCCTATCGCTTGAGCTTGAGATTGATGGTGGCGACCTTCTTGGTGTTGAACAAACTCAGCGTCTTCCATCCGCTGCTCACGCCGTTGTAGTCCGCCTTCAATTGATATTCGACGTCGGTGCTCAGGCCCGCAAAATGATAATGCCCGGCGGCATCCGTGATGAAGGACTCAATCTGCAGCGACTTGGTGTCCTTCACTTGCACCACGGCTTTGTCCACTGGACGGCCCGAGGCGTTGGCAACCGTGCCTTCGACCTCCCGGACAGTGGTGTCCTGGCCCGTTCGCGCACGCTGTTTGAGGCCCGCGCAAGAGACCAGCAGCAATAACACCCCAGCGGCGGCAGCGGCTCTCAACGTCGGTATCGCCACCCGCTACTTTGACTCTGGCTGGAGTTGGAACGTTACGTCGACGCGCTCCTCGCCTTGCACGCTGACGGATTTCCGCGCGGGCTGAAAACCCTTGGCGGCCACCTTCACGGTGTACTGCATGGAGCCGGGCGGCACGCGGAACGCGAATTCGCCGCGTGTGTTCGAGATCGCCTCGAGCTTCTTGACTTTTGCGTGCCCGTTATCGGACTGCGGGTCCGCGATCAGCGTGACGCCGGCGTTCGGCAAAGCATAGCCGCTCTCTTGAAAGACGGTGCCGGCCACCAGCGCGTAGCTCTGGGGAACAGCCTTCTTCTTGGCGGCTTCGGCCGGCAGAAGGCAGGCCAGCAGCAGCACCACCAGGCTAGTGCCACTCCTCCTCTTCCTCTTCATCTTCGTCCTCCTCGTCCTCCTCGTCGTAAGCGAAGTCTTCGTCCTCTTCCTCCTCCTCCTCCTCTTCTTCCTCGTCGCCCACTTCCAGCTCGAGCGGATCGAGACTGGCCACCGTAACATCGGCGCCGCACTCTTCGCAGGTTAGCTTCTCGCCTTCGTCCAGCTCGTCTTCGTCCACGTCGATGATGGCGTTACATTTCGGACAGTTGACCATTCCTTCCCTCCTGGACCCCACTTTCCTTATACAAGAAGTTTTAGCGTATGACTATGCGTTTGCTCTGGCCTGCCGCCGCCGTGTGGTAGCCGGAACAATGCCCTTCAGTCGAAGATACATGAAG
The DNA here is from genome assembly GCA_963768095.1 of Terriglobia bacterium. Lineage (GTDB taxonomy): Bacteria > Acidobacteriota > Terriglobia > Bryobacterales > Bryobacteraceae > Palsa-89. Next base: position 848,788 of record CAVYGT010000007.1, read on the forward strand.
AGCTGCTGGCGGTGCGTGAGTTCGTGCTCTTTGAGCCCTTGCAGCATTTCCAGACGCGTGACCCGCTGGCCGTCAAAGCGAGTCATTTGCCCGGCGTAGAAATCGGCGGGCTGGGCCTTGAGCCGCGCGGTGTCGGAATCGAGCCGGCTTCTCAACTCGCGCGCCAGTGCTCCGGCGCCTTCGGTCTTGGGGAGCTCAGCCACGTATTTACCCATCATTTGGCGAATGTCGGGTGTGGCCAGGTTGTCCACGCCGTCCAGCAGCAGGCCGGTCAGGGCATGGCCCGCCTGCAGGATGTGCTGCGCGATATCGCCGAAACTCATCAGATCGGCGGCGGGTTTGTAGTCGAGCGCTTGGGCGGAAAAATCTTCCACCGCCTGCGCCGTGTCTTCACGAATACTCTTCCAGGAATTGAGGACTGAATCGAGGCTGATCATAGACTCATTATTACCATGCAATCCGCCGCGATATGCGGCGCACGCACTCCTCGGCGCCGCGTTCACGTTGATGTGAGCGCAAGATTGCCATGCATGCACATTGTACACTCGTCTCATGACGAAATTCCTTGCCTTGCTGGCAGCCTGGCCGCTTTTGGCCGCTTCCGGGGAGCAGCAGATCCGCCAGGTAATGGACAATCAGGTGACCGCCTGGAACCGCGGCGACATCCCAGGCTTCATGGAGGGCTATGACAAGTCCGACTCCACCACCTTCGTGAGCACCACCATCACCAAAGGCCACGCCCAGGTTCTAGCGAACTATTTGAAGCGTTATCCAACACGCGAAAACATGGGCAACTTGAAATTCGCAGATCTCGATATTCGGATGCTCGGAAACGATTACGCGGTGGTGATCGGTCGGTTTCACCTGGACCGCCCGGCGCAGGCCGGCGGAGAATCGAGCGGCATATTCACGCTGCTGTTCCATAAGACCAGCTCCGGCTGGCGAATCATTCTTGATCACACCAGCTAAGAACATGGTTTTGCGAACCAGCCGGCCTCGGCTCTAGCGCGCCGCTCGCTCCGCGGCAAGAAATCTGCGCGCCGCCTGCACCTGAGGCTGATCCGGATCGGCGTTTTTCCAGGCATCCAGGAAGTCGCGATACGCCTGAGCCGCCTTTTCGCGATCGCCCTGTTTCTCCCAAGCCAGCGCAATTCCGTATAAGCCGAAACCGGATTTGGGCCGTTCCTCCAACACCTGCTGGAACGCCTGCCGCGCCTCATCCCAGTGTCCGGCACGAATGCAGGCGTATCCGAGAGATTCGAGCGCGGGACGAGAATACGACGGCGGCTCCGAATAGCCGAGTTCCCGTTCGTTCTTCACGGCTATGTTCAGAAGATCGCGGGCTTCCTCGAAACGATCCCGCCGGCTCGCGATGTTTCCGCGCAGTTCAAAGGATGCGACGCTGAGAATCCGGCCAACATTGCGCTGCAGGCCTTTCTGTTTGTCGCCGGCGTCCTGTTTGGAAGTCCGCCACAGCAGCGCGTCGAGCTGGTCGGACGCTTCAGCGGCGCGCTGGAAATCGCCTTTCTCCAGCGCCTGCATGCCGGAGGCGTATGCCACCAAGCCGTCGCGATACGCCCGCGCGAACGCATTCAATTCGGAATCGGCCACGCCGAAATTCAGGGGATGGTCGATAACGCGCCCCCATTGCGCAAACCGGATGCTCAGCCGCGCTTCGGTCGCCGCGATCTGAAAAATATAGAAAGGAGGATTATCGCTGCGGTCCGGATCGTCCGAAAGCCCCTTCAGCCGCGAGAGCAACGTCTCAGCTTCTTCCAACCGCCCTTCTTCGGCGCAGGTCGAAATCAGATAGCTGATGTTGTGCGCGTAGTTCCAGTCATCCCGCGGAGTGAGGTGCTCGCGCTGCATGTAATCCTCATCCACCTTCAGAGCCGCGAGGAATGTCTGCCGCGCCTTCTCATAATTTCCAACCCGATAGTAGATGTGGCCGGGCATGTGAACCATGTGGCCGGATGCGGGAGCCAGCGTGCCGAGCAGATCCGCACTCCCCAGCGCCCACTCCGGATGCTGGCTGTCCTCCACCGCGTGAATGTAATAGTGATTGGCCGCGGCATTGCGCGGTTCCGCGTGCAGGATGTCGCGCAGCATGGTCTGTGTGTAAATCGTGTCGGGCCGCGGGTCGCCATCGGGTTTGTAGCCCCAATCCAAGCCTCCATCAATCAGGAACAACTTCGCTTCCACATCGTCCGGATAGCGATCGATCAATTTGTGCATCTCATCCCGATACGCCGTCGTGTTGTCCTTGCCTTTGTCTTTGTCTTCCCGCTCGTTGACGGCCGCCAGGATATAGAAGCGCTCGTGCTCACTGGCCTTCGCCATCAGCTCCTTGGCCTTCGCCAGCTCGACTTTCGCAGCCTGTTCCTGGTTGCCAAACGAGAGCGCGCGATAGAGCCCCCAATGGCACAACGCGCAGTCCGGATCCAGGCGAACGGCTTGCTCGAACGATCGCAACGCTTCGTAATCCCAAAAGGAATGCAACAGAGCCAGGCCTTGATCGAACCATTGCTGCGCCTCGGGTGATTTCGTGGTGATGGCGATGTGGCTCTGGCCGAGCCCTTCAATCTTGACCGCCGGCGGCAGCTTGGAAAGATCCATCTCGGGCGAGGATTCGTCGGCGTGATGATGCGGAGTTTGCGCGAAAAGGAGCGAGCAAGCAAGTAAAACTGCCGGGAGAACCCGAATCGGGCGCATAGTGCCTCCTACAGCATCTTGTCTTTTTGGATATTCCGCATCTCGTCGATGATGCGTTCGAACACACGCTTTACCGCTTCGGCCGAAAGCGGTCCGGGGTTGTGCGACGTCACGTTCTGAAAAACCTGCTCCTCGCGCTTGGGCTCGTAAATCGGCAGCGCCAGATGCTGCTTGATGCGGCCGATTTCCTCGACAACGCGCGTGCGTTCGTTCAACAGCTCCAGCAGCCGCATATCGAGAACGTCGATCTTGCGCCGGCACTCAGCGAGCTGTTCCATGCTCATCGATTCTTCGATGGTAAACCACTCGAAAGCTCGCGAGCCAGGGCTTCCAGCCGGGATTCCAGTTCGGCGCTGGCCGCGTATTGTTCCACCGTGCGCACAATCGCGCTGCCCACCGCAACTCCGTCGGCCAGCTCGCCCACCGCGCGCACCTGATCCGCGGTCGAGATTCCGAAGCCCACCGCCAGCGGCAGCGTGGTCACTTGACGCATGGCCTGGACCAGAGGCGCGACACTCTCGGAAAGCGACGCGCGCTCGCCCGTCACGCCGGTGCGCGACACCAGGTACACGAAGCCGCTGGAATACTGTGCCACCAATCGCAGCCGCCGTTCGCTGCTGGTGGGCGCGGCCAGGAACACGGTGTCGAGGCCAGCCGCACGCATGGCCGCGGTGTACGGCTCGGCCTCCTCCACACTAAGATCGGTCAACAGGCAGCCGTCGATGCCGCAGGCCACGGCGTCGTGCGCCAGACGCTCCAGGCCGTAACGCAGCACCGGGTTGATGTAGGTGAACAAGACGAGCGGAATTTCCGATCGCTTGCGGATCTCGGACGCGATTTCCAAAACCGTTGCTACGCGAGTCCCGGCCTTGAGCGCTCGCTCGCTGCCGCGCTGGATCACCGGACCGTCGGCGATGGGATCGGAAAACGGCACGCCCAGTTCGATCAGGTCCGCGCCGCCGCGCTCCAAGGCAGCCACCAGCGCCGGTGTTCGAGCGGGCGATGGATCGCCGGCCGTGATGTAGGCGATCAGCGCGGGACGTTTTTCCGCGCGCAGGCGCTCAAAGAGCCGGCCGATTCTGGTCTGGCTCATCCAGCTCCTTCAAATTCTCCCGGTAGATGTCGGTGTCTTTATCGCCGCGCCCGGATAGGTTAATAACGAACAGCTCGCCTTTGGCTTCGGGAGCGCGCCGCAGCGCCTCGGCAACCGCGTGCGCCGATTCGAGCGCAGGAATGATGCCCTCGGTCCGCGCCAGCGTGCGCGCCGCGTCCAGCGCTTCGGCGTCCGTGACCGAGACATACTCGGTCCGGCCCTGATCGCGCAGCCAGGCGTGCTCCGGACCCACCAGCGCATAATCCAGACCGGCCGAGACCGAATGCGTGAGCGCCACCTGGCCGTCAGCGTCCTGCAGTAAGTAGCTGAACGCCCCATGCAGTACTCCAGGCGATCCGCCGGAGAATCGCGCCGCATGCGCGCCCAGCTCCGCGCCGCGGCCGCCCGCCTCCACGCCGATCAGCTTCACGCCCGCATCGCCGACGAAAGCATGAAACATTCCGATGGCATTGCTGCCGCCGCCCACGCAAGCGAAGATCGAGTCTGGCAACCGGCGCTCGCGCTCCAGGATCTGCTGGCGCGTTTCGTCGCCGATCACGCGATGAAAATCGCGCACCATCATGGGATAAGGATGCGCGCCCAGCGCCGAGCCCAGCAGGTAATGCGTGCTCTGAACATTCGTCACCCAGTCGCGCATCGCTTCGCTGATGGCGTCCTTTAGCGTTCGGCTCCCGGTGGCCACACCCACCACCTTGGCGCCCAGCATCCGCATGCGGAAAACGTTCAGCCGCTGCCGCCGCATGTCCTCCTCGCCCATGTAGACGATGCATTCCAGGCCGAACAGCGCGCACACCGTAGCGGTCGCGACACCGTGCTGTCCGGCGCCGGTTTCCGCGATCACGCGTTTCTTGCCCATGCGCAGCGCCAGCAGGGCCTGGCCCAGGCAGTTGTTGATTTTGTGCGCGCCCGTGTGCAGCAGGTCCTCGCGCTTGATATAAATCTTCGCGCCGCCCGACATTTCGCTGAGCCGCTTGGCGAGATACAGCGGCGTGGGACGGCCCGCATAGTTGGTCAGCAGATCCTTTAGCTCCGCCTGAAATGCCGGATCGTGACGCGCGGCGAGATAGGCCTGTTCCAGTTGCTCCAGCGGCGCCATCAGCACTTCGGGAACGTAGCGCCCGCCGTAAGGCCCAAAATGTCCGGTTGGATCCGGCTGCGGCGCCATCATGCGGAGAGCGCCGCCTTCACAAAGTCTTTCATCTTTTCGTGATCCTTCACTCCCGGGGATTTTTCAAGCCGCGAGCAGGCGTCCACGCCCCAGGGCTGCGCTTCTTCGATGGCCTGGCGAACATTGGACGCGTCCAGGCCGCCCGCGATGATGATCTTGCCGTGATAGCGCCGGGCGTCGGCCCAGTGCCAGGTGTTACCGGTTCCGCCGCGCAGTTCCTGGGAGGGCGTGTCGATCAGCAACGCCTCGGCCGCTTCCGTGGATTGTTCCGGCTCGGGCCCGCCCGCCGCGAACGCCCGCCAGATCCTCAGGCCGCGCGCCTCCGACAAGCCGTGCAACTGCGCGACATCCAAACCCACCTCCAGTGCGATCTTTGCGATGGTTTCCGGCATTTCATCCACGAACACCCCTACTTTCCACACTCCATCCGGAATCTTCTCGGCAATCATCGCCGCGCCGGTGGGTGAAATGTAGCGCGGGCTATCGCGGTAGAAATTGAATCCGATAGCCGAAGCTCCCGCTTCCACTGCCGCCAAGGCGTCCTCCCGATTCGTGATGCCGCAGATCTTCACCATCATGACAACAAGGCCCGCAGCGCTAGCGCGGGATCGGCCGATTTCATCAGATGCTCGCCTACCAGAAACGCGTCATAGCCGGCAGCCGCCAGGCGCTCCACGTCGGCGCGCGAATGGATGCCGCTCTCGGCGATCTTCACCACGCCCGCTGGAATTTTCTCAGCCAGCCGCAGTGAGACTCCGAGATCCACGCCGAACGTATTCAGGTCGCGGTTATTGACTCCCATGACGCGCGCGCCCGAGGCCAGCGCCGCCTTCAGCTCTTCTTCCTCGTGCACCTCAACTAGCGCGGCCATCCGGTAGCGCTCCGCCAGCTCGCGAAAATCCCGCAACTCGCGCTCGGTCAAGATGGCGGCAATCAGAAGAATGGCATCCGCGCCGCGCGCCGCCGCCTCATGCACGTGGTAGGCGTCGATGGTGAAATCCTTGCGCAACACCGGAAGCGCAACCGCGCCGCGAGCCGACTCCAGATCCGCCAGGCTTCCACGGAAATATTTTTCATCCGTCAGCACCGACAACGCGGCCGCGCCGCCTTGTTCATAAGCTCGCGCGATCAGCGAAGGGTTGTAGTCGGCCGAGAGCGTGCCTCGGCTGGGAGAGGCCTGTTTAATCTCGGCGATGATAGCCGGCCGGCGGCTCATCAGCGCTCGGGCGAAATCGCGCCGGCTCGCTACCGAAGCTTCGGCGCGAGCTTCCATGCCGGGCGCGCGCTCCTCCAGCTCGAGCTTCTTCTGCTCGACAATTTGGGCCAGGATGCCGGGAACCGCCTTCACCATGTGGGGAGAATTTCATTGTAGCTCGGGTAATAGGCGGGCGATCCGCAGCCACCGCGCGAGCCGGGCGCGCTGATTACTCTTCGGAACCGGCGCCCACCAAAGTATCCAGCCGCTCGACCACTTCCTCCAGTGCCTTGGATTCCGCGCTCAGGCGTTCTCCCACCGCGCTCCCCTGCTGCGCGTTGGCAGACGTTTTCTCGGTCAAAGCTTGCATTTGGACCAGCGCGCTTCCGATCTCCTGCATGGCCCGCGCCTGCTCCTGGCTGCCATTCTGAACCTGATCGGCCAGCGTCGTAACCGACTCGGTGGCTTGCGACATGGAATGAATGCGTTCGGTCAGTTGATCCAGCCGCGCCTGGCCCTCTTTGGAACGTCCCAGCGATTCGCCGATCAGCGCCGCGGTGTCTTTGGCGGCCGCGGCACAACGCTGCGCCAGTGTGCGGACCTCATCCGCTACTACCGCAAAACCCTTGCCGGTTTCTCCCGCGCGCGCCGCCTCTACCGCCGCATTGAGCGCCAGCAGGTTGGTTTGGAATGCAATTTCATCGATCACCTGAATGATGTTGGAGATCTTTTCACTCGAACGGCCGATTTCCTTCATCGCCGCCATGGTTTGATCCAGCACTTGGTTGGTGTCCGTCATTTGTTCTCGGATTTGCTTCACCACCACGGTGGTCTTGGCCGCGAACTCCGCGTTTTGATTCGCGGTCCCGTTCACCTCCTCACTGGATGCAGAGGTCTGTTCTATGGCCGCAGCTTGAGACGAGGCCCCCTCTTCCAGCGCGTGACTGGCGGATCGCAGTTGCTCCGCATCCGCAGAGACCCGGTGGGCCCCTTGGTTCAGGTCGCGCACGGCGCTGCGCAAGAGCCGGTTGATGTTGCGGATCGCCAGCAACAGCACCAGACCGCACGCCAGGCTGACGCCAATCAAGGCGAAGGTGGTCAGTTGTGAGCGCTGGACGCTCTGGTTAGCCGCTGCACGCGAAGATGCTCGCAACGCTTGCTGTCCGTCCGCCAGTACGGCGGCGGCTTTGTTCACGCGCTCCAGCAACGGCTCCATGCGATCCGTCACCAGCGCATGCCCGGCGGCGAAGTCGCCTCGTCCTACATCCCCCAGGTAATCTTCAAACACCTGCCGCCATTGCCCGATCGCGTTTCGAATCTCCTCCGCGGCCGCCCGGCTGGCCTCCTGATTGAGAAGCGGCAGCAGTTGGTTGGCGCTAGCCATGGCGTGATCGGCTACTTTTGAAAACGGCCCGCGGTGCTCCTCGGCCGCGCCAAACGCATGGCAGGACCCGCAATCGCCTAAGCCGCGCAAAGCTGTAAGCTGGCAGCTGTTCACCTTCAAGACATTTCCCACCGCATAAGAAAACTGCGTCTTGGTAGACAGATCTTTCATCTCCAGGAGGTCCAGCTTGATCTCGCCGATCAGATCCACGATCTTAGAGTCTCGATTGACGGCCACAGCCAGACTTCCACCCAGACGGCTGACCGTTGCTAACGAGGAGTAGCTGAGTAACAGCGTCACAACCAAAACCACTCCAAAACTCGCTGTCAGCTTCTGCCCGATCGTCAAACGTGTGCGCATGGCTGCCTCCGCGGCGCGCGGATGCGCACCTACTGTACTTATCGGATTCCGGCGAAGAATGTGAGCGAGATGTGGTGCGCACGAGAGTGCGCCAAGGTGCGCCGCGACGCTGCGGGCAGTCTCTCACGCTGATGTTAATCTGGAAGTAACAGGCGGCTCGCTTGCTGGAGACAGCGCTTCTAAGTTTTCTGATCGGAACCCAACTTGTGCCACAATCGGCGCCGGCCTACCGCACCGAGCGGCAGCTAGTTGCCGATGGCGCGGAACTGATCACGGTCTTCGGACGATCCAGGCCTCCGGAGCCCGGCGCACAGGGCCAGGACATCCCCTTAGTCAGCGTGTTGCGCGACACTCTGGGCTCATCCGACCCCGACAGCGTACGCTTACGTTACGTCTGGGTTTTAACCAGCACTAAGCCCACGCTCCTGCAGCGCACCGCCTCGGCGCTCTCTTTTGTGTGGTTCCGCACCGGCGGCAAGCGGCACGCCGATCAAGTGCCCGCGCCGGTTCTAGACCTGGCCTCGCCCGCCCGATCCGTGTGGAGCAACTTGGCTGGAGACAGCTTGCAAGCGCTGCAGCTCGATGGCCGAGGCGCTCCCATTCGTTCTTCCACGCGCAGCTATCGCGGAAACTTCAACGACTATCGCCAGCTACAGGTCTTCCGCGCGCTGGGGGCCCTGGACGCTCTTCAACGCGAGCCGGATAACCAGACCGCCTTCGCGCCCGCCGAGCTGCACCACGTCTATTCGCGCTTGAGCCTTTCCAGCCGCACCTTCGGCGGCCTGGTCCGCGAGCTGAATCTTCATAAGTTCTACGACAAGGAAACCAGCCGGCGCGCCGAGATTCGCGGACATAATTGGGAGCTGCTCCGCCAGCGCGCCGAAGCCAACGGACTTTATTTCGAACCCCTGGCGCTGGCCGGCCAAACCCCTACTGAAGCCTTGCTGTGGATCGCGCGCGACGATGTCAATGGTTCCCAAAAGCGCGCATTCGACCGGCAGTTTCTGGGCATCGCCAATCCCTGGACCGACCAGCGCATCCTGCATTGGACCGGCTACAGCGAAGTTCGCTATTTCGATGCCGCGAATCGGCCGGTTCCCGCCGGCGCGCCGGACGCCCGCGCGCTCGAACTGATTCCTCTGGCGCTCTACAGCCTGGATTGTCCGCGCGTGCCGCTCTTGCTGGTGGATTTTCGCAGTAGCCTCACCGCCAAGAAACGCGAGCTGGTCCAACATGGCGCCAGCGCGGTTCTGACCGGCTTTCTCGGCATCACGAGTTTCGGGAATTGGTCTTTTCTCGCGGCCAACTCCGCCTGGACCTTTGTGCGAGGACGCCACGGCGCGCCCACGGTCCGTTCCGAGCGCCTTCGCTCCTACTCGGAAGCGCGCGAGTTTCTAGCCGAGGACGCAACGCTCGCCCCCGAGCTCAAGGCCGAGCTGCTCCATCGTCTCGATCACCTGGCTCTCGATCCGCTCGAAAACGGCTTGGATACCGAAGCGCGCGTCGCCAGGGAACAGTTCGCGGCCCTGATGCAATACGCCGGTGCCCCGAACGGCTTAGAGGCCAAGCTGGAACGCGACCGGCAAAGGGAATTGGAAAGCTACACGCGGCCGCTCCCCATTCGGCTTTTCTTCAGCGCCGGCCGGCTGTTACGAATTGGATCGCCCAACAACTCGGAAGCTGCCCGCGCGGCCCGTCATTCCGCGTTGGAAGCCCGCCGCGAAGCCAGCGCTCATGTCCGCTATCTGGCACAGGTCCTGGCCTCCAGCCCTCGTCCTGACGTGACCGAGGATTCCAGCCAAATCCGCCACGCCATCGATGCCCTGTCAACAGAGCCCTTCCCGGTTCCGCGCGCCTCTCAATTAATCGCTCAGGTGTTTGAGCGCTCGCTCAGCTTCGACCTCCGGATGGCGTGCTTGGCCAGCCTGCGCCGCCTCGACAGTCCGGAGGCAAAAAACGAGCTGTTGCGCTTGTCGCAAGATCCCCGGCAGAGCGATTTCTGGCGCGCTGCCACTCTGGCCTCATTCAAGAGCGATGCCGAACCGGCCGTGGCGGCCTCCGGTCAGTTCTAATGGCTGTAGCTGTTCTTCGGCGGGCCGCCCTGCTTTGCCTGCTGGCCGCTCCGTTGACGGCCGAGGTGCAGCGCGTGGTGATCCTCAAGGTGGATGGCCTGCCGGCCGACGTGCTGGAGCGCGAACTCCAACGCGTCGATCCGGTGACGCACAAAAGCAGCTTGCCTTGGATCGATCATGTCTTCCGCGAAGGCGGCGCCCGGGTGCCGAATTTCTACGTGCGCGCCATCAGCCTTTCCGCGCCATCCTGGTCGCTGCTCGACACCGGCCAGCACCTCGAAATTCGAGGCAACGCCGAGTTTGACCGCTACACCGGCCATGTCTACGACTACCTGAATTTCTTTCCGTTCTACGTCGGCTACGCGCTTTCCCACACGGTCGACATGCCGGGCGTCGAAGTTTTGGACGATCTCAAAATTCCATTACTGATCGATCGCTTTCCGTACGCAGCCGTGTATCAGGGGCCTCAGCTTTATCAACGCGGCGTCCGCTGGAAGAGCCTGCAAAACGGTCTCACGCATCGCTTCTCGCACTCCCTGCGCGAACTCCTGGACGAATGGACCATCGGCTTTGATATCGGCGACAGCGTCGAACAACAAACCGAGCGCGAGCTAATCCAAAAGCTGGCCGATCCCGGCGTGCGCTACCTCGATTACTTCACGGGCGACTACGATCACGTCGCTCACAGCACTCCCGATCCGAACGCGCAGCGGCTAGCCTTGCAGCGCATCGACGCGCTGGTAGGCCGCATTTGGACCGCCATCGAGGCCAGTCCCCTGGCGGCGCAAACCGCGCTCGTCATGGTTTCCGATCATGGGATGAACACGCAACCCGGCGTTTTCAGCCAGGGCTACGATCTGGTCCGTTTCTTTAACAGCCGCGCTGGCGGCGCGCACCACGTCGTCACCAACCGTCATCTCCTCACCGAGTACAAATTGAAGGGTCTCGATCCGTTCGTCTCCGAGGTCATAACGCCGAGCGCGGAATCACTTTATCTGAAGGATTCCGCTAATGAATATCCCACCGCGATGCTCGATCTGGACGGCAACGAACGCGCCGCCGTATATCTGCGCAATTCGGACCTCAACGAGCTGCACATCCTGCTCAACGAGCTGGATCGGCCGGGAATCCAGCCCGCCATTCGCCGCGCCGGCATCGACGCTTTCTTTCAAATCCTGGACCGGCATCGCGCGCAATGGGAAACAACCGTTCAGCAACTGCGCGCCGAGCTGGCTGCCTTGCGCCGTGCGATGGAACAGCAGCGCCTCCGGATCCAAGCCGAACCAACGAAATGGACCGCGGCGCAGCGCGGCCTAGGTCTCGACAAGGCCACTCGCCGGCTCTCAGTCGAGTTGGAATCCTGGCGCGAGCAGGAACGCGGTTATTCGGAATTCGCCGATACACTCGCGCGTCTCGTGGCTCTAACCCCGGCGGACTTCGATAAGCGCCGCATCTCAGGCGATGCCGTGATTCCCAAGCGCGCCATGGGAGACGGAAACAGCATCCACGATTTACAAAACTACGTCGCCGGCCCTGGTCCCCGCGGCTTGGTTCTGGCGCCCGACGGCTCGCTCGACCGCGAACGCAGCTTTGAGCGCATCGATTATTTCCCCTTGCTTGCCGGGCTTTCGGTCCGCAACAACGTGCAACCGGCCGTGGGGCCACATCCGGTGGATTTTATCGCCCTGCGCGTTCCTCGATCAAACCTCCAAACTGACGAGCCCACGGTGGAAGAGGCGGTCTGGCTTTATCATGACCAGGATCGGCAAGCCCTCGTTCTCTCACGTCACGACGCAGCCGGAAGTCTTGAGCTTCGCTACTTGCCGGTCCGTGGCTTGCGCCAGGACGCCGGTGGAGCCATCCGATTCGACGGCGCCGAGTGCGCGGCCGGTTTTCCGTTGCAAATTTGGGAAGACCCCGGCTTCGCGATTCCTGCCGCTCAACGGGCCGAGTGGTTGGAGGGATGGCATTCCGAACTGGATTGGCTGCATGCGGTCCACGGCACCGAGTACTCAAACGGGATCCTGGCGCTCAACGAACAGTTTTCGCGCGCCGATGGGCCGGGCTTAGGCGCCCGAAGCGGGAGCCTAATGGAAGAATTCAGCAGAACAAAGCGGCGCTTGACTGAACCTGATTTTTTGATCTTCTCCAACAATCATTGGAACTTCAATGTGCGGGGCTTCAATCCGGGCGGGAATCACGCCTCGCTGCGGCGCATTTCCACGCGATCCGTTCTGCTGGTGGCTGGAGGCGCTGAAACAGGAATCCCTCGCGGCGCCGTGCTCGAGGAACCCTACGATAGCCTCAGCTTCGTTCCTACCGTTCTGCAACTGATCGGAAAAAACGAGGACGCCCGGGACTTGCCCGGGCGCCCCATAAAAGAACTACTGACTGCGGCAGCTAGGTCTACCGCAACGCGTTGACTCCAGCCCGCTTTCGACCCGCCTGGCGGGTTACTTGCCCTGAATCGACTTAACGTAGTCGGTCAGGTTGCTCATACGCAGTTGAACCTCGCCCTGGCTGTGACTGACCGAGGGGAACAACGCGCCCCAAACGGGCATATCCCGGCTGCCATGCGCGGAAACTTCACTGTCGCCCTTAATCGTGTTGAACACTTTCAGCTCGGGGAACGCCCCGCCGTTCTTCGCGGAAAGCTCCGTCAAATTGGCGGGCTGCTTCTTCAAAGCGGCTGCGGCCGGTCCCGTGCCTTTGCCATCCAAACCATGACAAGCGGCGCAATAGGTCTTAAACATTTCTGATCCCGATGCCGCCGAGGTGGGGGTCACCGGAACTTTCTTAATGGTCGGTTGCGCGTTCACTGCCGTGCAGGCGAACAGGACGAACGCGATCGAGAACAACGTGACTACTCTGGATGCCATGCGGGTCTCCTTTTTTTTAAAGCACACCAGCGAGCGCCGACGCGAACGGTGGGAGGCTGTCCAGCGCAGCAGCGCCCACTGGTATGCTTATTTGTGCGATTTAGCAGCGTGCAACCCAACTGCCATGCTTTCTGCTAGACCAAGTCCATGGAATTAGTCTTTTTCATGACAAATCCAGGGTGTAGTGCCGCAAATTTCCGTGGCCAGTGGGCCAAATCACCCCATTAAGTGGGGTTCGTTGAAAGCAAAGCAGTTTCGCCGTACGCTCCCAAACGCCCACTACCGCTCCGGCAGTAGCGGCGACATGTCGCGCAGGATATCCTGCTCCTTCTTGTTGAACCGGGTGCGGAAATCTGGGCTGCTCATCTGGGCCTGGCGTTGTTGGGGTGGCAAGGCCGCCACGCTCCGCAACTCCTCCCGCATGGCCTGCTGGCGATCGGGAGCCTGCTGAGAAAACTTGTTGATTGCCTTTCGCACCGCCTCCTGACGCTGTGGAGGCAATTGGTGCAGGCGGTTGTACAGAGTCTTGAGCGTCTGCTGCTGTTCCGGCGGAAGAGCGTTGAACCGCTGGAGCCGTTCCTGTAGCTGGCGCCGTTGCGCCGGCGGCAGACGATTCAGCGCCTTCTGTTGCTCGTCGGGCGGCATGGTTTCAAATTCGTCGATGGGCGTCTTCTGCGGATTCTGCCCGGCCTCGGTTCGCGTGCTACGCGGTGCTCTGGCGGCGCCTCGCGCCCCCCGTTGCGCCAGCGCTGGTACGCCAAAAAACAAACCCCAGCCCAGGGCGGCTAGCGGCAAAATGGAACCGCGACGGAACATAGTGCGCCTAGATCTTCTGCGCTGGGCCCGGCTTGGCGCTGGAGACATCCACGCCGATCTGCTTGAGCATGTCCATGTCGTCGAGCGCGTGCTCCACCTGCTGCTCGATGCGCACCTGAGGTTGATTCGCGGGGCCTGGTGCGACGGCGTGGTCATCCTCTTTTATCAGGAAGGCGAACAACAAAACCGTGCAGGCCGCCGCGACGGGGATTAGCGGACGCCAGCCCCAACTTCCGAACCGCCCATGCCACCAGCGGCTCTGCGCGGCGCGCGCCACGCGGTGTGCTAACTGGTGGTCGAAGTCCGGCGAGACTGGCAGCGGATGCCATTCCTCCAACAACGACCACACTGCTCGTTGCTGGGCCACCAGTTCGCGGCAGCCGGCGCACGTCTCCAAATGCCGTTCGAAATCGGCTTCCACGTCCGCGCTCAGCGTTCGCGCGGCGTAGGCCACGATCAGTTCTTCAGCGACACTTTTCTTGAGCGAGCATCCCATCGCTTCTTCCCTCTTTACGCCAGATGCGCCAGCCGCATTCTCAGCGACTCATAAGCCCGAAACAGCAGCGATTTAACTGCCGATTCCGAACACCTTAGCACATCCGCAATCTCGGCATAACCGAGTTCTTCATACTTATGCATCATTACCGCGGCCCGCTGCTTTGACGGCAGATTTCTAATCGCCTGCCGTACCTCCCTCAGCTTTTCCCGGTAAACCAACTCCTGCTCCACCGTCCGGGACCGGTCATGCACCTGCCTGCCGGCGCCGTCCGCCCTCTCATCCAGGCTTTCTTGTCCTTTCTCGTGGCGCCCATCGCGAATCCAATTCAGCCCCAGATGCGTCGCGATCCGGAACAACCAGGTTGTAAATTTCGCGGCCGGTTCATAGTTGCTCCGAAACCGGTACACTCGCAGAAAAACTTCCTGCGCCAATTCTTCCGCTACCGCCTGATTCAGCACCATCCGGTACAGGAAATGGATTACAGCATTGCGGTGCCGCTCCAACAATTGAGTGAAGCAAGCCTCGTCCCCGTCCCGCACCAGCAGCATCAATTCGGCATCCCCATCCGGGAGCCGTTGTGCCGTCTCACTATTGTTAACCCGCCGTGCCCAGGAAGGTTGCGCCGCCGAGGGTTGCATGGGGTCCGAGTCCATCTGCGCCTGTAGCTCACGACGCGGGATGCCGGTCCTGGTTGACAGCGCTTTACATTACTCGTTTCTAAGAGTCCGCTCCATCAGTTCGCGGATGGCTTCGCGCGGCGATCGAAGGCCTTTGAGGATCGACTCCATTTGCTGCGTAATGGGCAGGTCTACGTTAAACTTGCGCGCCAGTTCGACGGCCGCCGAGGTGGTTTCCACTCCCTCGGCAATCATGGTCATGGAGCTAACGATTTCGGCGAGCTTCCGGCCCTTCGCGAGTTCCATGCCAACGCTCCGATTCCGGCTTAGTTCTCCGGTGCACGTTAGTACCAGATCCCCTAAACCAGCCAAGCCGGATAACGTTCTTGTCTGCCCTCCCATCGCGACCGCGAGCCGCGTGATCTCGGCCAGCCCGCGCGTGATCAACGCCGCCAACGAGTTGTTGCCCAGCCCCAGTCCCTGGCAGATTCCCGCGGCAATCGCGATCACGTTCTTGAGCGCCGCCGCGATCTCGACACCGGCTGGATCGTTATTGGCATACAAGCGGAAGCTGGGTCCGGAAAACTGCCGCTGAACGCACGCCGCCAGCTCCCGGTCTTCTGACGAGATCACTACCGCCGTGGGCTCCCCGCGCGCCACTTCGCGCGCAAAGGTAGGCCCGGAAAGCACCGCGATTCGCGGCGAGAATTTCTCGCGGATTACCTCGCGCGCCACTTCCGACATGCGCAGCAGCGTCCCATTTTCCAGCCCTTTGGTTGCGCTGACAAAATTCATCTCAGGCTCGAGATGCGGCAGCGCCGCCCCATAAATCCGCCGCGCGAAACGCGATGGCACTACGCCGATCACGGTCCCAGCGCCTTCCAGCGTCAATTTCAAATCGCCGGCCACCCCTACGTTGGCGGGCAACTTGAAACCGGGCAGAAAAATATCGTTCTCGCGAGTGCGCGGCATGCGCTCCGCCAGGTCGGCCTCATAAACCCACAGCCGCACGCGCTCAAATCGCGGCGCCAGTACGATGGCCAGCGCCGTGCCCCAACTCCCCGCGCCGATAATGGCAAGAGATTTTTCCACGCTGTTCTCGCCTTAAAGCCGGCTTCTTAAAAACGAAACACGGACTCGGTGCCGGCGCGCAGGCGTTGAATATTGGCGGAGTGCCGGTAGATGATAAACCCGCCCGCTACCAGCGACGCGAGTAGGACCGTCCCCGGCGGATGCTCGATCAAGTAGACCGCCAGCGGCAAGCTGCCCGCCGCGACAATCGACCCCAACGAAATATGCCGCGTCGCTGCCACCACGATCACAAAGAGCGCCAGCGCGGCCAGCAGCGGCACCGGCGTCAATACCAGGAACGCGCCGATGAAGCTCGCCACCGCCTTGCCACCGCGAAATTTCAAATAGACCGGATAAGCGTGCCCGGCCATCACCGCCAGCGCCGCCAGGCTCATGGCCGCGGCGGAATTGCTGGTGAGCTTCCCCGCCAGCCACACCGCAACGCAGCCCTTCCCGATGTCCAGCACCAGCGTTGCAACCGCGGCCGCGCGGCCCGTCGTCCGCAGTACGTTGGTGGCGCCGATGTTTCCGCTGCCCTTCGAGCGCACGTCCTCGCCCGTCTGCATGCGGACCAGCAAATATCCAAAGGGAATTCCGCCGATCAGGTAAGCGATCACGGCGGCCAGCAGCGCTGTCATTTGGGTTGAAAAGGAAATTCCGACAGCTTCGTATAAATCGATCCGGCCGAGCCGGGCTGGCTGCGGTACAAATAAAATCGATCCACCGGGAACGATCCGAATTCCAGCGATTCCAGTTGCGCGATCGAATTCCGCAAGGACTGCAAAGGCACCGGCTCCTTGATGCGCGCCAAAGTAAGGTGCGCGCTGAATTCACGATCCTCCTTGGCGATGCCAAGCGGCGCCAGCGCCGCCTCAATGTCCCGCACTAAGGCCAGCAACGATTCGCCCCCCTGCACTCCGACCCAAAACACGCGCGGATGATGTGGGTTCGGATACCATCCCAACCCCTTCACCTCCGCCACGATCGGCGCGCGCTCCGGAACCGACCGCAGCGCCTCGGCCAACTGCGGCAGTTTTTCCTCCGGCCATTCTCCGATGAATTTCAGCGTCAGATGCAGGTTGTATACCGGACTCCACTTCAGATGCGCCGCCGGCCGCAGGTGCATCAGCAAGCGTTCCAACTTTTCCCGGATCTCCTCCGAGAGATCGATCCCCGTGAATAGCCGCATGCTAATCTCCTAGCATACAAAAAGCAGTGAGCATGTCTTTTGCGGAGCTGATGGCCGGCTCCTCCATTCTCGGCCGGAATTTCTACGCACGCCCGGCCACCGAAGTGGCGCGCGACTGCCTGGGCAAGATTCTAGTCCACGGAAAATCGGCCGGGCGGATCGTCGAAACCGAAGCCTATCTGGGCGTCGACGACCGCGCCGCCCACGCCTGGCGCGGCATCACCGCCCGGACGCGCGTGATATTCGGGCCGCCCGGCCACGCCTATGTCTACTTTATTTACGGCATGTACGAATGTTTGAATTTCGTCGCCGAGGAAAAAGGAAAAGCCGGTTGCGTGCTGATCCGCGCCGTCGAGCCAGTGGCCGGAGTCTCCAGCATGCAGCGCCGCCGCCCGAAGGCCCATCACCTGGAAGACCTAGCCTCCGGCCCCGGCAAGCTCACGCTAGCGCTCGCCATCACGCGCAAGCAAAACGGCGCCGATCTGACGCGCGGGCCGCTGCAAGTCCGGCGTCTGGCCGAAGAGCCGCCCTTCGAAGTTGAGGTGACGCCGCGCATCGGAATTACCCACTGCGCCGACTGGCCGCTCAGATTCCTGATCGCCGGCAATCGCTTCGTCAGCCGCTAGTCCTCGACGAACTTTTTGAGGCGCTCCAGCGCCACGTCCCAATGCTTGGAGATTTCCGCCAGGTACTGCCGCGCCTCGTCCAGCCGGTGCGCTTCTAACTCCCAGATGCGCTCCCGCCCGCGTCGGACGCCGCGAACCAGCCCAGCCCCAGCCAGCACGTGCAGGTGCTTCGTAATGGCCTGGCGCGTGACCGAGGTGCCCTCCGTAAGCCCGGCGATTGATCGCGGCCCCCCTGAACAGAGCCGCGCCACAATGGCCAAGCGCGTCTCGTCGCCCAAGGCGGCAAAAACCGGCGCCGAGCCTCTTACGGCGCGCTCGCCGTGCGAGCTACGCGGCATGGGTCAGATACTTTTCGATGAGTCTCATCTGCATGCCCCAGCCTTGCGCGTTCATCTCGAACGCCCTGGCGCGCCGCTCGATGGGAATTGCGTCGAAGCCGGACTCCGTCACGGTCAGCATCGTTCCGCCGGCGGCCTCTTCCAGCACGAACTCGATGAGTGTCGTGGGTTCCGATGAATAATCGATCGCTGGATCGACAGCGTAGGGATGCCAGCGGAATGAGAACAGCCGTTCGGGCTCGATTTCAGCAACGACAATGTCGAACTGCTTGCCCTCATAAGGTTTCTGACGCTTAGCGACTTCTTCATCCACAAAGGTTGGCATGAGCGTGCCCCGCAACGGCTTATTCGGCGTAAACGGTTCGTCGAATTTTACGCCGAACCACTGCCCGAACTCTTTGGAGTCGGTCAGGGCGCGCCAAACGCGCGTGCGAGGAGCGCGGAGAAGGATTTTCTTTTCGATGCGGTCGGTGTTCATATGCAACCATATGATTGCATATCTTCGAGTCCGAATGCAACCAAAAAGTTGCGCGTCTTCAGTCCGCGTTCACCGCCGCCACGATCCGCTGCACCATCCCGTCCATCGCGCGGCCCTGATACCAGTGCCACACAAAAACGATGTCGTGCTCCGGATCGATCCAGATCGTGTTCGATCCGTTTCCGATCGCCGCGAAACTCGACTTGGGACCGTGCGGCCACTGCTTTTGCTGCGTGTTGAGCCACCACAAATAGCCGTAATCCGGCCCGTGCGCGCTGGGCGTGACGGCATCTTTCAGCCATTTTGCCGACACGATCTGCTTCTCGTCCCATTTACCGTGATTGAGAATCAGCAGGCCAAAGCGCGCCAGATCTTCGGAATTAATCCACAAGCCGCCGCCCCAGCGAGTTCCGCCGCTCACCGACCACAGCGTGCGCCCGTCGATATCCACGCTCGAGTTGTTGTACGGCACCCATTTCCAATTCTGCGAGGCGCCGATCGGGTCCATGATCTCGCGCTTCAGCACGTCTGGCAGTCCATCGTTGAACAGCCGCAGCAGCGACAGAGCGAAGCGGTTGATGCGGGCGTCGTTGTACTCGTAGTAGGAACCAGGATCGTGAATCTCACGCGGCTTGCGCTGGCCCTCGCCGAACTGCTCTTCGCCCACAAAATCCGCGTTCTTGCCCCACATAACGCCTTCCCACTCGCTCTCCTGCTGCAAATGATTCTTCCAGGTGATTTTGGCGTTGTGCGGCGAATCGTACCCGCCGTCGTGAATATACTTGGCCACCGGATCGTTCACGTCGTGAATCAACCCCTGCGCCACAGCCAGACTGCACACCGTCGAAAGAAAACTCTTGGCGACGCTGTACACCGGATCGTTCGCTTTGACGTCGCCAAACTCCGCGACGATGTAGCCGTGCCGCAGGATAACGCCGTTGGTCGCCGCGCGCGTCTTAGGCAGCGGCCCCAGCGGTACGCCGAACACGCGACGCTGATCTTTATCGAAATCCCAGGTGCTGCCGTTGGCCTGCGCGTATTCGATGGCGGTCTGGAGCTTGGCCGCGTCCATCCCCACTTCAGCCGGCGCTTTCTTTTGCCAGGTGCCAGAGGTCGGAAAATACTTGGCGGCATCTGCGGCATAGAGCGGCAGAACCAGCACAGCCAGGATGGGCGAAAGAGCAATCAATAAGCGTTTCGGACGGTTCATAGCAATTCAGTCTCCCACAATCGTCCGTCGCACGGAAGCGCTACCCTGAGGATGGAATGAAAGCCGGAATTGCTTTTCGAAACGAATCCAAGCTGGGCCCCTATGAGCAGGCTCTGCGCGAGGTGGGCATCGAACCCTTTCGCATTTCGCTCGACGCTCCTCCCCCGATCGAATCGCTGGACGGCCTGGTGCTCGCCGGCGGCACGGACATCAACCCCGCGCGCTACGGCCAGCAGCCGGCGCCGGAAACGGACCAACCCGACGACCAGCGCGACCAAGCGGAAACCCGACTGTTGCAAAACGCCCTCGCGCAAGGGATGCCCGTTCTCGCCATCTGCCGCGGCATGCAATTGTTCAACGTGGTCCATGGCGGGACCTTGATCCAGCACCTACCAACAGCCAGCAAGCATCGGCTCAAGGGGCAGGAGGTTCACGACGTTCAGGTCGCTCCCGGCACGCGCCTGGCCTCGATTCTGGGTGAAGGCGAGCACGCCGTGAACTCGCGCCATCACCAGGCGGTAGACCGGCCCGGCACTGGACTGATCGTCTCCGCGATCGCTCCCGATGGCGTAATCGAAGCTCTGGAAAGGCCGGGCGACTCGTTCGCCGTCGCCGTCCAATGGCACCCCGAAGATCGAGTCCTCGCGAGCGCGGGCGATCGCAAGTTGTTCGAAGCCTTCGCGGAAGCTCTCAGGATCGCGCCGGCCGCACATCCCTGAGTGTCGCCGCCCATCCGCCCCATCCGCGACTCTCCGAATAGGCGTCTTCTTCGAGCGTAAACGCCACGTCCGCCCGCGCGCCTACGGCGAATTCAGCGGCTCGCGGCGCAAAATTCCAGGCCGTCGCCAGCAGATTTCGCCCACTCTGCCTGAGATGCACCTTCAGATGTTTCTCCTTCAACGGCTGCGGCGGCGCAGCGATCTCGGCATCCGCAATCGCCAGCACCGGCGCCGGATTGCCGAATCCGAAGGGCGCCATCGCGAGAATTTCCTGAACCGCCGGTCCGCTGGTCAGCTCCTTCAAATCCACCAGAGCATCGATCGCAAGCTGCGGCCGGAAATCCGCGGGCCCGAGCCGCGCGGCGGCATAAGCGTTCAGGCGATCCCGGAATTCCACCACACGCTCGCTCGACAAGCTGACGCCCGCCGCCTGCCGGTGCCCGCCAAAGCGCGTGAACAGTTCCGCCATCGATTCCAGCGCATCCAAAAGATGAAACGCCGCAATGCTGCGCCCCGAGCCCTGCGTCTCGCCGTTTTCCTGGCTCAGCACGAAAACCGGGCGCGAAAAGCGCTCCACCAGCCGGCTGGCCACGATGCCTACCACGCCGCGATGCCAGCCCTCGCCCGCGAACACCAGCGCGGCCTGATCTTCCGTCACCGGAACCTTGGAACATTCCTCCAGCACCTTCCGCACGATGTCCGCCTCGGTCTCCTGCCGCTCCTGATTGAGCGAATGCAGACTCGCGGCCAGCTTGCGCGCGCATTCCAAATCTTCCGTCAGGAACAGGCGAATGACGTTCTCGGCATCGTCCATGCGGCCTGCGGCGTTCATGCGCGGAGCGATCTGAAAGGCAACCTGCCGGGCGCTGGGAGCCCGCCCTGGCGCCATCCCGGAAACCTCCAGCAGCGCTTTCAAGCCCGGGTTTTTGGCCCGATCCAGACCTTGCAATCCGTATTTCACGATCACGCGATTCTCGCCCACCAGCGGCACCACGTCGGCTACAGTCGCGATCGCCACCAATTTCAAAAACGACTTCAGAGTCCGCTCCAGCTTCTCCGCCGGCCAGTTGAGCGTGGCAAGCAGTGCGTGTACCAGCTTGAAGGCCACTCCGGCGCCGCACAGGTTCTTATCCGGATAATTGCAATCGCGCCGGTTCGGATTCAGCACCGCCAGCGCGGGTGGCAGCTCCGCCTCCGGCAAATGGTGATCCGTGATGACGACATCGATTCCCAACTCACGCGCGCCGCGCACCACCTCCAGCGCCCGGATACCGGTGTCCACGCTTACGATCAATCGCACGCCCATCGCGGCCGCGCGTTCGATCACCTCCGAGCGCATCCCGTACCCATCCTTCAGCCGATGCGGGACGTGATAGCTAGCTTCGCCGCCCGCCAGCTCGATGGCTTTCTTCAGAATGACCACCGAGACGGTGCCGTCCACGTCGTAGTCGCCATAGATCAAAATTTTCTCTTTGGCTTCGATGGCCGCGCGCAGACGGCCAACCGCCTCGCGCATCCCGGCGAGTAGTAGCGGATCGTGCAGATGATCGAGCGAAGGCTCCAGAAACCGCCGCGCCGCGTCGGGATCGTTCAATCC
Organism: Terriglobia bacterium; assembly: GCA_963768095.1. Taxonomy (GTDB): domain Bacteria; phylum Acidobacteriota; class Terriglobia; order Bryobacterales; family Bryobacteraceae; genus Palsa-89. The sequence continues at coordinate 870,832 of CAVYGT010000007.1, forward strand.
GCGATTGATCAGCACTCGCGCCGTGATTGGATCCAGGCGCAGGGCGTCAGCCAGCGCGCGAATGGCCGCCGCATCCACCTCGGGTATCAGCCAATTGGCTGCGGGCCTAGTGACTAATTCAGGAGCCATTTCGTGTGCAGTCGCATGTCTCAGTTCTTCGAGAAATATCCCCCGATGGAATCGTCTTCCTCGTCCTCCATGCCGGTCAAGACGTCGATCTCTTCCAGAACTTCCGTAAAGTCACGGAACCAATCTGTGCACAGGTCAAAAACGAACGTAGTTCCTGCATGAATGAACAACAGTTCGATCTCGCACACAAACCCTTCGTAAGCGCGAGCCTGCTTCAGGCGCCGCTCGAAGTCCTTGTAATCTTCCCGCGGCAAATCGGCCTCGGCCAGTTGTTCCGTCGCATCTTCGACTTGTTCCCCGCGAAATTCACGCTGGTGGAACACGATCAGCTTGACTCCCGCGGTCTTGGCGGCTTGTAGGAACTCGCGATAGTCGGGGTGCTGCTGGCAGTCCCAAAACACAACGGGCGTGGAATCCAGGGCGCGGGCATGCCTGTAAAAGACCGCGATCCCGGCTTGGTGGAGTTCCTGCTCGATCTCCGTTTTCAATCCATCCAGATTCTGTTTCATTCGAGTGATTATTCCGCTGCGCTCCTGTTGAGTGTCCTCTTCTGATCGGTCTCCACCAGGACGTCGTGCTGGAGTGAGTAATCCCTGGCCGAGGGAGTCACGATGGTTCCTGGTCCGATATAGATCTTTCTCGATTGTGCCACCGCGCGGCGAACGTCGTCCTCGCAGACAAAATCCACCACCTGGATTTCGTCGTGGCCCGCAGGTTCTCTGGGTTCGGAAGGCGCCAGCGTCTTCGCGTCCTGAGGGCCGCCCCGCTTGGCTTCCAGACCCCGTTTGGCTAGATACCGTTCCACCGCCGCCACTACGGCCTCGCGATCGATGCCGGATGCGGCCTCGGAAAATTCCCGGCTCTCGAATGCTTCCTCCGCTTTGCGTGTCATATAAGCCAGCCTCTTGATATTGACAAGATGCAACGGTCCGATGTTGTCGCTGGTGCTGTTGCCGGCCACCGCGCCGCATCCCAGCGTCATGGCGGGAAACACGTTGGTCGTGATCCCCGTGGAACCCTGCGGCGCGGAGGTGTTGGCCAGGATTCGGAAGGCCGGCATGCGCAGCGCGAACTCCCGAATGCGCGCGTCGTCGGTGGAGTGAATCACCGCCGTGTGTCCCAGCCCGCCGAAGCGCAGCAGCGCCTCGCAAGCCTCTAGCGCGGCCGCGAAATCCGCTACGAAGTACAGCGACAAAACCGGAGAAAGCTTTTCGGCCGACAATGGATGCTGCTTCCCCACGCCTTGGATTTCCGCTACCAGAACGGATGTGCCAGCCGGAACTTCGAAACCCGCCAGGTGCGCGATCTTTGGCGCGGGCTGGCCGACGCAGTCCGGATTCACGGTGAAATTCGGCGTCAGAAGCAGCCTCGCCAGCATTTCCGTTTGGCGCGCATCGCACACGAAAGCGCCGCGCGCCTTTAGCGCTGCCACAATCCGCTCGCGCAAATTCCGTTCGGCCACGATGCTCTGCTCGCTTGAGCAGACCGTGCCGAAATCGAAGCTCTTGCCCTCCACCACCTTGGCGATCGCGTCCTCCATTGACGCCGAGCGGTCCACTAACACCGGTACATTTCCCGGACCCACGCCGAAGGCAGGCTTGCCGCTCGAATAAGCCGCGCGCACGATGCCGCTGCCACCGGTGGATAAAATCACGCTGGTGCGGGGATGCTTCATCAGGGCATTGGTTCCCTCCAGCGTCGAGGAGTAAATGCACTGCACCAACCCTTCGGGAGCGCCGGCCCGCAGCGCGGCCTGCTGCAGCACCGCCGCGGTTTCGCAGGTGCAGGCTTTGGCGCGGGGATGCGGGCTGAGAACGATTCCGTTACCGGACTTGAGCGCGATCAGAGTCTTGTAGATGGCCGTGGAGGTTGGATTTGTGGTCGGCAGTATAGCGGCCACCACTCCCATCGGCACGCCGATCTCGACCACCTTCTTTTCTGAATCCTCGCGCAGCACTCCCACCGTCTTCAAACCGCGCATGGCCCGCGGAAGAACATCCGAGCACAACAGATTTTTCGCCAGCTTGTCCTTGGCGTTGCCGTAGCGCGTCTCCTCCACGGCCAGTTCGGCCAACCTCCGGGCGTTGGCGCGCGCGGCCGCCGCTACCTGCTCCACGATCGCGTCCACCTTTTCCTGCGAAAATGAGCGATATTTCTGCCAGGCTGCGTAGGCTTGTTCGACTTTGGAGCGAACCTCCTGGACGGAGATCAGATCGGGATCTTTCAATGCCCCTGACATTGCTGCGCTCGCCGAGGAGCCCTCCTGGTAGCGGGAGCCGGCCGCGCTAGCCTAGCGATTTGTCGCCTTTTTTGGCGCCCGGGAGTATGGGCTCGATTTCCGAATGCGGGGCCGGGATGACGTGCACGGAAACCAGTTCACCTACCCGCCGCGCCGCCGCCGCGCCAGCATCCGTGGCGGCTTTCACTGCGCCCACGTCGCCGCGCACCGTGACGGTCACAAATCCGGCGCCGATGTATTCTTTCCCTTGCAAGGTGACGTTAGCGGTCTTCACCATCGCGTCGGCGGCTTCGATCGCGCCAACCAGCCCCTTCGTTTCCACCATGCCGAGCGCTTCCATGCGTTTTCCTCCCTGGCAAATGCACCGCGTCTACGTTGAAATCCCCAAAGATGTGGCTTGCGGCTGAACCCTACACGGTAGCATAAAGCCGCGACCATACGGCGCGGCACAGTGTTAGTAAACCGAGTTAGAATCGATACCATAAGATGCCAGGGAATTTCTTGCTATCCGCAATGGAGGTTGCGGATGTCGCGATAGTAGTTTGCGATGCGGCTCGAAATATCGTGTTCTCTAATCGAGCCGCCCGCGATCTATTTGGCGATAATCTGCCTCAAACTCATCCTCTTTTTCGCTCGCTCGAGACGGAAGGCGACATAGCCGCTGATTTTCAGATGGCGGATAAAAGCAGCGTCTTGGTCAGCGCACGTTCCTTGTTCGATGAGGATGGCAACCAGACCGGCGCGGTGGCCACCTGCGCGCCGCTGAGCGCAGCTATCAGAGCGCAGGTCGATGAGGCGTCCGAGGCAAAGAAGCGCCTGGAGCTGCTGCTGGAATCCACCGGCGAGGGCGTATTTGGCATTGACATGGAAGGCCGCTGCACTTTTGTCAACGGCTCAGCCGCGGCCATGCTGGGTTACCGCCGCGAGGACCTGTACGGCAAGCGGCCGCACGAATTGATCCATCATACCGACGCTCATGGCCAACCGTATCCGCCTTCCAAATGCCCCGTGCATGTCACCCTCCGCGAAGGGCGATTTCAACGCATCGACGATGAGTTTTTCTTCCGGGCCGACGGCTCGCGGTTTCCGGTGGAGTATGCTTCTTACCCGATTTTCGATCAAGGTATCCCGGGCGGCGCCGTAATCACTTTCTCGGATACCACCGGGCGCAAGAAGATCGAGGCAGCCTTGCGCGAGTCGGAAACGAAATACAGAACTTTATTCGAAAACATTGCCGAAGGCGTTTACCAAACCAGCCCCAGCGGGGAGCTGCTGCGCGCCAACAAAGCCCTGGTCGAGATGCTCGGTTACGCATCCGAAAACGAATTGCGTGCCCTGGATGTGCATCATTTGTATGTACAGCCTGAGGAACGCCGGCGTCTGGCCCAGCAATTGGAGAGCGACGGCCGACTGGTGGAGGTCCGGCTGGAGCTAAAGCGCAAAGACGGCCAAAAGATCAGCGTCATCGAGAACGCGCGCGCCGTGTGTGACGATCGCCAGCGTGTGCTGTACTATGAGGGCACGCTCAGTCTGGTGCGCTGACCCGCTCACTTCCAGTCCGGAAACGGATTGATGCGCCCGCGGCGCGAAGCCTCAATCAAATCCGGTACCCGTTTCCGGCGCGCCATCAACTTGCCCAGCAGCGCTTCCAGCGCCTCTTCATCGCCCTCCAGCCACTGGGGCGGGATCTGTTTCTGTGCTTGATCCACCACCTCTTCGGGAAGATGCACGACGCGATCCAGCCAGGGCTGAAAATCGTCGAAGGATCTGGCGCGGTGATATACGCTGGGGCGAAAATACAGGCCTTGCAGCGGCGAATCGCTGAAGGTCCAGTGCGGGCCGTCGAAAACATATCCGTGGTCCATCATGGAAGCGACGAAGCCCGCGCGCAAGGGCTGGCCCGCCTGGGCAGTGGACCATTGCTGCAAGCGCGCCCGGAAGAAAATGGACTGGCGCGCGTCGGCGTTGCCGAGCCATTTGTCGAACGCCAGAACGCCCAGAAATTCCCTCAGGTTGGCCACTTTGTCCAGCAGCAGGTCGGGGATGAAATCGTAGACCACCACTTTGGCCGGATCGCCCGGATAGCGCGATCCAAAATGCCAGCCCGATTCCGCGGCCATGCGGCGCGAACCGAGTTGGATATGCACCTCCGGATTAGCAGCCAGAAAATCGGCCGATAAATTCACTATCTCGGCCGCCGGCGTCGAGATTTCCAGATATTGCAAGAACGCCGAGGCGATCCATTCGTTCACCAGGATGCGCCGGTGCTGCGGGTTGTTGCGGAATTTGACGACGTAAAAGTGCCCATCGTCGCACTGGAGCAGATGCGCCTGCGCTCCGCCGCGCATTTTTCGGATCAGGCGAGTGGCGTTGATGGGCATCGAGCGGCACGCACGAACTTATTCTACTTGGCGCGCAGCGTGGCGACAGGCCTGGCGGAGGGCGTCAGGAGACGGCGATGCTTCGTTCCCGCACCTGTTCGGACGTGAGGCCATACAGCGGCGGAGTTGACACTTCCAGCAGCGCGAGGTACGTGTAGATCTGGCCGCGATGGTGGACTTCATGCTCGATCATCGAGCGCAGCCATTTCCAGGCTGCTATGGAAGCTCCGCCGGGCGTCATGCATTTGCGGTTGAAATCTTCCGGACTGAATCGGGAGAGGATTTCAACGTCTTCCTGATGCAGCCGTTCGGCATATTGAATCACTTCATCGTAAGTCGCGGCGAGATCCTGGCCGCATCCGGCGTAACGGCTGGGTTTCGCTTGAGCGACCTCAACGAAGATATATCGATTTGCGGCCGCAATGTGCCGGACCAAATCTCCCAGGCTAAATTTGCCTTTTCGAAATTGCCAGTCAACTCTGTCGGGAGGGATGGAGCGCGCCACATTCATGGTGCGCTGGTGGACTTTATTGAAGTAATTCAGGAACTCGCCGGGGTCGCGTATTTCCATTGGGTGCCTCCGCTGCGATTAGATGATTTTTCGGAATTCAGGATTCCGAGAAATCCGTCAGGCCGTTTTTTCAACCTGCGGAAGCGGCTTCTTGTATTTGCACTCGCCGTTGGGGCATTGGGCGACGGGGCCGGCTTTCAGCCATTTTTCGATCAGGTAGCTGGAGCCGCACTCGGGGCATTTTTCGGGCAGCGGCTTGCCCCAGGCTACGAAATCGCACTCCGGATAACGGCTGCAACCGTAGAACGTCTTGCCGCGTTTGGAGCGGCGCTCGACTACCTCGCCTTGCGAGCAATTGGGGCAGGGAACTCCAATGGTCTTCTGCTTGACGAATTTGCATTTGGGGTAATTGCTGCAGGCCGTGAATTCGCCGAAGCGGCCATGCTTGAGGACCAGGTTGTTGCCGCACTGCGGGCATTTTTCTTCCAGCGGCACGTCGGATTTTTTCTGCTCGCCGCCGATTTGCTTGGTCGTCTTGCAATCCGGGTAGCCGGAACAGGCGTAGAACTGGCCGAAGCGGCCCTTCTTGAGCACCATTGGTCGACCGCAGTTCTCGCAATACTCCTCGGCGTCCTGTTCGGTGAGGTCGACTTTATCGACGTCCGGCAGATCCACCGTTAACTCGCGCGTGTTAGTGCATTCGGGATAGCCGGTGCAGGCGATGAAGCTGCCGTGACGGCCCCACTTGATGACCATGGGCTTGCCGCACTTGTCGCAGATCAGGTCGGTCGGCTTCTCCATGCGCTTGATGTCGGTCATGTGGCGTTCGGCGTGTTCGAGATCCTTCTCGAAGCGCTCGTAGAACTCCGACATGGCGGCGCGCCAGTCCAGCTTGCCTTCTTCGATTTCGTCTAGCTCCTCTTCCATGCGCGCGGTGTAGTTCACATCGAACAAGTTTTGGAAGTTTTCGAGCAACAGGTCTGTGACCACCATGCCGAGTTCGGTGGGGACGAACTTTCCGCCGTCTTTCTTGACGTACTCGCGTTCCTGGATGGTGGATAGGATGGACGCGTAGGTGGAGGGGCGGCCAACGCCGTCGGCTTCCAGTTCCTTGACGAGCGTCGCTTCGTTGAAGCGCGGAGGCGGTTCGGTGAAATGCTGCTCGGGGAGGATCTCCTTGAATTTCAGCTCTTCGCCCTCTTGGACCAGCGGAAGGCGATGTTTCAACTCCTCGTCGTCTTCGTCTTTTTGATCCTTGCCCTCTTCGTAGACTTCCAGGAAGCCCTTGAACTTGGGGACGCTGCCGGTGGCGCGGAACATGTAGGTTGCGCCGTCCTTGCCTTTGGCGGCGACGTCGATGGTGGTCTGATCGAAGACGGCGGGCATCATCTGGGAGGCGACGAAGCGCATCCAGATCAGGCGGTAAAGCTTCATCTCGTCTTCCTGCAGGAATGGCGCGACATCTTCGGGGGTGCGGCGCGGCGAGGACGGGCGCACGGCTTCGTGAGCGTCCTGCGCTTCTTTCTTGCTTTTGTAGACGTTGGGTTCCTTCGGGCAGAAAGGCGCGCCGTAGCGATCGTTGATCAAGCCGCGCACTTCATCCAGGGCGTCGTTGGAGACACGCGTGGAGTCGGTTCGCATGTAGGTGATCAAACCGACGGAGCCTTCCGCACCCAGCTCGACGCCTTCATACAGGCGCTGGGCGATCATCATGGTGCGCTTCACGCTGAAGCGAAGTTTGCGCGAGGCTTCCTGTTGCAGCGTGGAGGTGATGAACGGCGGAACCGGGTTGCGCTTTTTCTCGCGCGTGCTGACGGAATGGACCAGGTACTTGGCGGAGTCGAGCTGATCGACCAGGGATTTGGCGGAGGCTTCGTCGCCGATCTCGACGGCCTGGTCGTCTTTCTTAGTGAAGCGCGCGGTGAGGACGGGCGGCTTCTTGGCGTTGAGCTGGACGTCGATGGTCCAATATTCGCGTTTGATGAACGCGCGGATCTCGCGTTCACGCTCGACGATCAGGCGCAGCGCGACGGTTTGGACGCGTCCGGCCGAGAGGCCACGGCGCACTTTATCCCACAGCAGCGGGGAGATCTTGTAGCCGACCAGGCGATCCAGGATGCGGCGCGCCTGCTGGGCGTCGACCAGATGCAGGTTCACCGACAGGGGCTTCTCGAAGGCCTTCTTGATGGCGCCCGCGGTGATCTCGTTGAACATCACGCGGTAGATCTTGGGGCCTTCGGCCGACTTCTTTTTGCGCTTGCCATCGGTGGCGGGGTGGCCGTCGAGCTCTTCTTGCAGGTGATAGCAGATGGCTTCGCCTTCGCGGTCCGGGTCGGCCGCGAGGTAGATCGATTCCACGCCCTTGGCCGCCTGCTTGAGTTCCGCTATTAGCTTCTTCTTGCCTTCGATCACTTCGTAGTGCGGCTCGAAGCCCTTTTCGACGTCGACTGCCAGATCCTTTTTAGGAAGATCCTTGACGTGCCCGAGCGAAGCTTTTACGACAAACTGCTTGCCGAGATATTTTCCGATCGTTTTCGCCTTGGCAGGCGACTCGACGATCACGAGCGATTTTGCCATGATTATTAATCCGTACGAGTGATTACAGTATCTAGCCTGAGACTATCGGTTTAGAATCTACCACACTTTAACAAAGTTCTTCCCGGGGAGTTGCTTGATGAGGCCGAGGAGCTCTAGATCGAAGAGTGCGGCAATTATCTCAGATGAGGTAAGGGTATCAAAAGTTTCGTGAAGTAGATCGACGTGGGTGGGGACATCGGGCTTGAGGAGGGCTAAAAGGGCCTTATGGGCGGGGCCGACGGCGCCGTCGAGCGGAAGCTGGTTTTCCTGTGTTTCCAATAACATGCCGGCGGAACGCGCCTGCGCTTTCGCGACCAGGGCGCGGCGGACTTCGGCGGGCAGCTCGACGATCACGTCGTTCCATTCCTGGACCAGCTTAGCGCCTTGCTTGATCAGCAGATTGGGGCCCCAGCTCATTTTGGACGTTATGTTGCCGGGGACGGCGAAAACTTCGCGTTGTTGTTCCAGCGCCATTTTCGCGGTGATGGATGAGCCGCTGTACTGTGCACCTTCGACGACGAGGACGCCGACGCTCATGCCGCTGATGATGCGATTGCGCGTGGGGAAGTTCTGCGGATAGGCGGGGCCGCCCATGGGAAATTCGGAAAGCAGCAGGCCTTTCTGAGCGATTTCGGAGGCGAGCTTGCGGTTCTCGGCAGGGTAGACCAGATCGACGCCACAGCCGAAGACCGCGATGGTCTCGCCGCCCGCGTCGAGTGCGCTGCGATGCGCGGCGGTGTCGATGCCGCGCGCCATGCCGCTGGTGATGGTGAGGCCGGCGTGGGCGAGGTCGGTGGCGAGTCGCTCGCAGGCCGCGGTTCCATACGCTGTGGCGCGGCGGGTTCCGACTACACCGAGCATCACCGATTGAAGCAGCTCGAGCCGGCCGCGCGCGAAGAGCACGATGGGCGGATCGTAAATTTCCTTGAGGCGTTCCGGGAAGCGCGGGTCGGAGATGGTGATCAGGGCGGCGCCGGTTTCGAGCATTTTTTGCTGCTGGTCGACGGCGTCTTCGAAGGTGCAGCCGCTTGAGATGGTGCGGGCGAGGCTGCCGGGGAGGCCGGCCGATTCAAGGTCGTCGGGGGAGGCGCGGAAGATGGCCTGGGGCGTTCGGAATTGTTGCAGGAGTTGCCAGGCTTTGCGGCAGCCGAGGCCGGGGACCAGGCGGAGGGCGAGCCAGTGGAGTTCGTCTTCTTTAGTAAGAGCGGCGGCGGCCATCGCTATGGAGATTGGTGGGGCGAGGGCGGGGATGTTCTCGGGGAGGCGCGTTTCATGCGAAATCGTGAAAAACGAACCCAGCAGATGCCGATTCCCCTCGAAAAAGCCGGTTTGTGTCAGGGGAGACACGTTCTCTTAAGGCATTTCGGACGTTGTGCGCGCTGGCGTTATTTTTTAAGTTTTTCAACTTTGTCCAGGCCGGCTCGGGAGGAAGGCTGGGTCCAGTGTAGGTCGGGAGTTGCTGGCTAGACTGGGCCGAGGGGGACTTTTTTCGTGTTTTGAATCAAAGGAGAGCGCCGAGACTTCTGACCGTCACAGGACTCCATTCATGGCTGCCTGCGTCGACAAAGTTGTGTCGATCCGGAAGGCTTAGCGCTTGGCGGCGGGAAGTTTGAGGGTTTTCCGGATGCGTCCAAGTACATCGCCCGGGGCAATGCCGCTTGAATCTCCCTCATCGATGGCAGCACGTAGAGCGCTCAGCTTGGCCTTGTGTTGTTGTTCCTCGCGCTCCAGGGTTCGCAAACCGGCGCGGATCACTTCGCTCGCATTTTCGTAGCGGCCGCTGGCAACTTTTTTTGCCACGAAGCGGTCGAGCTGCCTGGTCAGGTTGACGTTGCGAGTCGGCATACGAAGCTGCTCCTCAATCTATGCTAACAGATTGGCAAAGATTGCCAACAGGGGAATGCAGGTTGTCGATCTGCGGGAGGTGACCGATCTTGCCTTTAAGGTTATTTTCAGACTCGTCGGATAGGCTGGACCTTCGGACGAATTGGAGGGACAGGTTTGAAAAAAGCAATCAAGATCGTGCTGTGGTTTCTGGTGGTAGTCATCGTGGCCGCGGGAGCTTTCGCGGCCTGGCTCATTTATCCCGGTTCACCGCAGTCCGGCAGTAGTCTCAAGTACGACGGCTTCATTCCTCTCCCCAAGGGAAAGACGCTGACGGTGCTGGACTACTTGACGGTCAGCGGCCGCGACCTTTTCGTCACGGACATCAGCGCGGGCAATGTGTACAAGGTTCCCCTGCTCGAAGGCGCGTTACCGGGCGGCGGGGAAGTGTCGACGTTTGCGGTGGAGCCGGCCGCGCATGGTGTGGTCATCGATCCGTCGAGCCGGCTGGCGTTTGTCACGCGCAGCGGAGCAAACACGGTGGACATTTTCGATCCTGGGACGATGCGCCTGGTAAAGCGCATTCCGGTAGCGGAGGACGCCGACGGCATCTTCTACGATCCGTTCGAAAAGCTTGTGTATGTTGCAAACGGCGACGCGAAGGTCGCGACTTTGATCGATCCGGCGGCGCAGTCCTCGATCGGTACGATTCCGCTCGGGGGTAAACCCGAATTTGCGGTGATCGATCCGCGGACGAAATTGCTGTACCAGAATCTGGAAGACGTCAACACGCTGGCGGCGGTGGATGTCGCGAGGAAGTCGGTGGTGGGGCGCTGGCCGCTGGAGCACTGCGAAGGACCCTCGGGGATGGCGATCGACGCGGCGGATCGGCGGATATTCTCGGTTTGCTCCGGCAATGCGACACTGGTGGTCTTCGATGTGGACGCGCACCGTGTCATCACGTCGCTGCCGATTGGCGGCGGGCCGGACTCGGTGGCCTACGATTCGGAGCTGCGGCGGATTTACAGCACCGGCCGGTCGGGGGTTCTGTCGGTGGTACAGCAGGACACGCCGGACTCGTATCACGCACTCGACTCAATACATCTACACTTCGGCGCTCATACGCTGGCAGTGGATCCTGCCACGCACCGGGTATATGTCGGGTATGCGAGCCTGGTGGTCGCGCCGCGGCTGGCCGTGTTTAGCGCAAATCGCTAGTGCCTTATGCTATCGGCGCGTGGGCTTTCCAGAAGGCGTCGACGATGCGCTGGGGGGCGTCCGCGGGAAGCGCGGTGTGCATCATGCGGTGATAGAGGATGGGGCCGAGGAGCAGGTGCAGGGCGAGGTTGACGTCGACATCTTTGCGCAGTTCGCCGGCCGCGATGGCGCAATTGATCAACTCCGCGAGGCGCGTGCGGCGCGGCTGTTCGATGCGTTCGGCCCAGGCTTTAAGGAAAGCAGGATTGGCCGAAACGTGACCGAAAATTTTGGGCATGATGCGCATCAGGGCGCGCGGCTTGGGGGCGTTGGCCAAATGCGTTAGCAGTTGAACCAGGGCGGCGCGCGGGCCGGCGCCGTTGAATTGCGGCAGGTTGCTTTGCAGGTTGCCGATGGCTTCCAGACACAGCGCTTCTTTGTTGGCCCAATGTTTATAGATGGTGGCTTTGCTGACGCCCGAGGATTCCGAGATGGCGTCCATGCTCACGCCGTCGATGCCGCGCTCGCCGATGAGTTTGAGGGCTGCGGCGAGCGCTTCTTCGTGGGCGCGAAGGCTGGGTTGGCGGGGCATTTCGAATCAGAGCTGGATTCTGGAGAACAGGTAACTGCCCAGGCCCAACAGCAGCGCGGTGATGACGCTCAGCACTGCTAAGTCTAGCGGCGCGCCGAAGTGCGCCGTGCCGCCGATGAGGGCGGCGCGCATGCCATCCACGCCGTAGGCGAACGGATTGACGGCGGCCACGATCTGCAAGGCGCGCGGGACGCCGAGCAGCGGGAACAGGGCGCCCGAGAGAAAGAACATGGGCATGATCAAGAAGTTCATCACGAGCTGGAAGGCTTGAAAATCCGAAAGCACGGAGGCAATGGCGGTGCCGAACGCGGTGAACATGAGCGCGATGAGCGCCATGAAGAGCAGGGCGAAGGGCAGGGAGGCGAGATTGGTGGAACGGAAGCCGGCGGCGTAGCAGATCAATATGACGATCACGCCCTGCGCGAGCGCCACGGTTGCGCCGCCGCAGGTGCGGCCGATCATGATCGCGATGCGCGGCACCGGAGCCACCATGGTTTCCTTTAGGAAGCCGAACTGGCGGTCCCAGATGAGCTCGATGCCAGAGAAGACGGCTGAGAACAGGATGGTCATGCCGATCACGCCGGGAGCGAGGAACTGGATGTAATTACCTTGGCCGGCTTTCTGGAAGACCGGACCGAAACCGAAGCCCAGCGCGACCAGGAACAGCAGCGGCTGGCCCAGCGATCCCACAATGCGGGCGCGCGAGCGGACATAGCGTTTCAACTGGCGGATCCACAACACGTATATTGCGTTCATCTGCGGCTTCCTCTCCACATCTTTGACATTTGCCTTAAACGATCGACTCCGCCGACGGATTCCTCGCGGATGCTGGAACCCGTCAGGGCGAGAAAGGCCTGCTCCAGAGTCTCGCTGTTGGTGTTGGTCTTGAGTTCTTGCGACGTACCCTGGGCCACGATTTTGCCGTGATCGATGATGGCGATGCGCTGGGCCACGCGGTCGGCTTCTTCCATGTAGTGCGTGGTGAGAAACACCGTCACCTGTTCTTCCTGGTTGAGCTTCTGGACGTGGGTCCAGAGGTGGTTGCGGGTTTGCGGATCGAGGCCGAGGGTGGGCTCGTCCAGAAACAGAATTTTGGGCGTGTGCAGCAGGCCGCGGGCGATCTCGAGGCGGCGCTTCATGCCGCCGGAGTATTCCTTCACTGGATCGTCGCGGCGGTCCCAGAGCTCGAACAGAGTGAGCAGCCTTTGGATGCGCTCCTTGCGGACCTTGCGCGGGACTTTATAAAGGATGCAATGCAGGTCCAGATTTTCATAGGCGGTGAGCTCGTCGTCGAGGCTAGGGTCCTGGAAGACGATGCCGAAGCGTTTTCGGACCTCGGTGTGATCGACCGCCGGGTTCAAGCCGTCCAGCTCGACCGTGCCGCTGGTGGGCTTCAGCAGGGTGGTGAGCATTTTGATGGTGGTAGTTTTTCCGGCGCCGTTGGGGCCCAGGAAGGCGAAAATCTCGCCTTGGCTGACGTCGAAGGAGATATCGTCGACCGCGGTAAAGTCGCCGTATTTCTTGACGAGGTTCTGCACTCGAATCATCGGGGCGGGGTTCTCCTCAAATCTATACTAAACGGTTTAGTTTACAAATGCAACCCGCGGCCCAAGCGGCGCGGGCGTGACCGTTGCGCTTTCGATGGTAACGGGGCGGACGAGCGGAAGTGAATCGCGAATCGGCGAACGCGCGTGGGGGACCGGTGAGCGGCGGTGGATCTCGTGGCCGCGCCGTGGCACTTGCGGCAGGGGCACGCTAAGATTGAATCAAAATGCGGCGGGAACCCGATTTTTTCGAAGAACGTGAGCTGGAGTTAATCTACATCGCCAGGCGCTTGAAGGAAGCGTTGCGGCTGGAGAGCGCGCTGACCGAGTCGGCCGTGGACTACGCGGTGGAACCGGATGTCTATAGTGGCGGGGTAATTTTCCGCAGCCAGCGAGTGGGTGCGTTCTTCTACGTTTTGCCGGAGGCGGCGGAACAGGCGCGGCACGTCATGCAGCAGCATGGCTTCCGCTTTCACGAGTTCCAAGCGCGCTGATTTTTCCTCATCGGTTGGCCCGAATATCCTGTTGAACCAGCAGGTCGTGCATGTCGACCTGTTCGAATTCGGGAGGGATGGCAAAGACGTTGGAGTCGTCGGCTGCCAATCGGAAGTCGACGACTTCGGTTTCCTTGGTAATCACCGGCCGGTCTGCGAACTGCTGCCCGATGGTTTCCAAGAGCGCCGCGCCCTTCTTCAAGCGGAATTCGGCCAAGGCGTGCAGCACGAGGCTGTTCTTGGGACTCTCCTCTTTGCGGGCTTTCTGAATGTCCTTGAAGCGATCCATATTCATGAAGGCCAGCGTTTGAATCTCCGCATCCAGCTCCTGGTCGTAGTGTTCTTCGGTGGATGCCATGGCCGAGCTGGTTTGCGAGAAATCCGGCGGCGGGGCAGTGCTGGAGTCCACGGTATAAAGCCACTCGCCGGGGCCGGGCTCGCTGTTGATCTTCACCAGGAAAACGTCGCGCTTGACGGGCCGGCCGTCCCACTCGGCGGGTTGGCCGGACTGCACCAGTTCTATTCGAATGTCCTGAGGGAAGTCCTGGTCGAACTGCTGGTCCCGGTTGCGTTGGGCTTCGGCGAGGTTCGAGGTTGCGAATTTCTTGTCGCGGTAATCGATCAGGGTGAGCAGATTGTTCTCGTTGTCGACGATCTGGACAATCCGGTTCTGGATCCTCGCGATTTTCCCGCCCTGGATGATAATGTGCGAGGTCATTTCGACGGTCTTCAGAACCAGGCTGGGATGGCCGCTGATGGTTTCGCGCAGATCGAAAGCGAATTCAGCACGAGCAGAAGTCGCGCATGACAGCAGTGCGAGCGCGCTCAGAAACTTCATGCCTGTAAGATCGGCTTTTTGGAGTTCCGGATGTAGGCGCACAGGCCGCCTAAGGTGTTTCCCGCATCGACGCGGTGCGGAGGGCGTGCTATTCAGGGGTAAAGACAATTCTCATGAACCGCAAACATCTCGCGGGTGCTGTTCTGCTCGGATTCGGTCTGGTTCCCGCGGCAATTTCTCAGGCTGGCAGTGCGCTGCCGTCCGCGGAGCAAGTACTGGATCGCTACGTGGCGGTGAGTGGCGGCCAGGGCGCGTATGACCGCGTGCAAAGCGAGGTCAAGAGAACGACTGTCACGGTGTCGGGCGCCAAGGCGGCTGAAACGGTGTCTTACACCACCAGGAACGGCAAGTTTCGATTCATCGCTCGCGGCGCCGGTGGGCAGAGCGACCTGGGAGTGAATGACGGAGTGGCATGGACGCGCAGCGCGGAGCGCGCAGAAATTTTGGAGACCGGGGAAGATCGCGCGCAGGCGCTGCAGTCGGCCGAACTGCTGCCGGAAGGGCATTGGCGCAAATTCTACAAGAGCGTCGAAATGCTCGGGCCGGACGCGCTGGACGGACGGCTCTGTTACAAGCTCAAGGTGGTTCCTTTCGCCGGAGAGCCGCACACGCTTTGGTACGACCAACGAACGGGTTTGCAGGTGAAGGAAGTGGAGCCGGTTCCGGGCGGCGGGGAAGCTGAGATGACGGCGGGCGAATACTTCGAATCGGGCGGCATAAGATTGCCACACGTGTTTCAGGTGCAGATGAACGGCGTTGTGCTTACCACAACGGTAGACGAGGTAAGGTTCGAGGAAGCCATTCCGGATTCGGTGTTCGCGCTGCCGCCGGATATCGAGCGTTTGATGAAGAGGCGCTTTTCCACGAAGTAAGTGTCGACACGGCACGCACGAGTGCGTGCGCCACAGCGCATGCCCCGATTGGTATTCTGGACGAATGCTGCGTCGAGGATTGATCGGAATGGTCGCGCTCGGCCTGGCCGCTCAGCCGGCTGGGAATTTGACCGAACAATACCGTGTGGTGGCCAATAAACTGATCGATGCCGCCATGGCCGATCAGGGCGGGATGGAAAAGCTCGCGTACTTGTGCGACCGCATCGGCAACCGGCTAAGCGGCTCGCTGGCGCTGGAGAAGGCGGTGGCGTGGGCCGCGGCGCAGATGAATCACGACGGGCTGGTGAACGTCTCGACGCCGCGCGTCAAAGTGCCGCATTGGGTGCGCGGGAACGAGAGCGCGTTCATCGTAGATCCGGTGAACAAGAGATTGGCGATGCTCGGGCTGGGTGGCAGCGTGGCGACGCCCAAGCGGGGGATCACGGCCGAAGTGGTTGCGGTCTCGAGCTTCGAGGAACTGGAGAAGAAAGGGCGGGCCGGGATCGAAGGCAAGATCGTGCTATTCAATGTTCCCTACGAAGGCTACGGACGAACGGTGGTGTATCGGACGGCGGGGCCTTCGCACGCGGCGCGGCTGGGGGCGGTGGCGGCGCTGGTGCGGTCGATCACGCCGATCAGTTTGCAGTCGCCGCATACGGGCGCGGTGGAATACTTGGAAGGCGTCGCGAAAATTCCGGCCGCGGCGGTGACCATTGAAGACGCGCTGCTCATCCAGCGGCTGGTGGATGGCGGAAATACGGTGAGCGTCCACCTGGAAATGGAAGGGCACATGTTGCCGGACGCCGACTCGGCCAACGTTATCGGAGAAATTCCGGGACGGGAGCGGCCGGACGAAGTGGTGGTGATTGGCGGGCATATCGATTCGTGGGATGTGGGCGCGGGGGCGCAGGACGACGGCAGCGGCATTATTACCGCGCTGGAAGCGGCGCACTTGATCCACCAGCTGGGGTTGCGGCCGCGGCGCACGATTCGCGTGGTGTTCTGGACCAACGAAGAGAACGGCGGGGCGGGCGGCGTGGCGTACCGGCAGTGGATCGGCGATGCCGTGCGCAATCATATGGCGGCCATCGAGATGGATGGCGGGGCGGAGAAGCCGGCCGGGTTTGGGCTGACGACGGCGGGCGAATCGCAAGCGGCGCTGAACCGGGCGCGGGAAATTGGGCGGCTGTTGGATCGCATCGACGCGGGTTCGGTACAGCCGGGCGGCGGGGGAGCGGATATCGCGCCGCTGTTGCACGACGGCGTGCCGGGGTTCGCGGTGCGGACCGTGGCGACGCATTATTTCGAATATCATCACAGCCGGGCCGACACGGTGGACAAGGTGAAGCTGGAGGATTTGCGCGGCAACATCGCCGCCATGGCGGTGATGGCGTACGTGCTGGCGGATATGCCGGAGACGCTGCAGCAGGCGGCGTCGGGCACCCGGTAAATCGAGTCGAACGCTATTTCATCGAATGTCACTTGTAGGTAGAAGGTCTCGAGAACGAGATGTCGCCGATCGCTATACCGATGTCCAGACCGCTGGCCGAGAGTGGGGACTGAACCTGGTTTTGGATGCCGGTGCCTCCGCTGCCCACAGGCAACGCCGACAGAATGTGAGAGGGCACCGTAAACTTTCCGGCATCCGCGGTGGTGAGACACGTGTAGCCGGCGGTGGTGGTTCCGGTTCCGGCCGTGCCGGTTAGGGTGGAGGTCCCGTAGATGAAGACGTAGGAGCCGGGAGTTCCACCAGTCCACGTCACGGTCAGATCCTGCGAGCGATCGATGGTTGCGGCCACGCTCTCATTCGTCCACGCTATTAGCGGATTGGCGAACGTAACGGTGGAAGTGAACGAGCCTACGTCCGCGCCGCCCGAACCTTGGAAGGTGAATGTGCCGCCGGTCGAAGGGATCGCGGTGGTCGATAACGCCGAATAAAAGGCGCCCTTGATTCCCAACTGATTAGGCAGCGTTACCGACAGTCCGTTGGGACCTGTAAGGCTGATCGTGCCGGGGTCGAGACCCGTGATGCTGGGGACGGGCACGGGAGTCAGATACGTCACCAGGCATCCGCCGGGCGAGAGGGAATTAGCGGGCGCGTAGATTCCGGTGTATTTTTCGAAGGCCGCGTCGGTGCTGTTAAAAACGGTGACAGCTCCCTTTTTGTCGGTGCTGTTGGTTTGAATCAACGCAACCAAGCCAGCTCGGAGCGTCTGCCCGCCGGACGGTGCGATCTGGTTGCCGTTCAGTCCGCTCGCAGTATCGAAGCAGGGGCCGCCGCCGGGATTGATGGGAAGTGTGGCGACATTGCTCAACACGCCCGCGGCCACCGCCACAATCGATATCCAGCAGCCGCTAGGAGCTGAATCCGGAATGGTCAGGTCGATCTGATCCACGCCCGGGTATCCGGCCGAGCCTTCATAAAGAACCGTCGCCGCGACGCCGCCGATGTAAACCTGGAGTGGAGTTGAAACGCTGTGCGGGGCGCTGCTGTAGACGGTATCGCTGTCGGACGGATCGGCGCCGAGCCCGGTGGTCCAGAGCACAATGGTTTCACCCGGCGAGGCCGAGTTGGTGAACGTCAGCAGCGCGCCGGTGCTGTTGTCCGTCGCGACTCCGGTGTTGGTGTAGTAGGTATTGATTCCAGGCGCGGCCGGCACCACCTGAAAGTTCGCTTGGACCTGGGTGCCGCGATAGTCTACGGTGAGCGTTCCGCTTCCGGCCGGAGTGTTAGCGGGGAGCACTGCGGCGAGTTGGGTCGGACTGGTGTAGTACAAAGCTGGATGCACGGTGGTGTTGCTCACCACTACCGTGAGGCTGACGCCGTTCAAGGTGAGCGGGAGACCGGGATCGGCACTGGACTGGAGTGCGGGAGCCCCGGGATCGGCCAGACCCGTTCCCTGCACGATGAAGATGCTGCTGGGCGCGATGCCGGAGCTGGGAAAGCCGGATGGGATGTCGCTCGAATTGTTCTTGATCGCAGTAATGGCCGGCCCGGTCGGCTGTGTCGTGATGAAGGTCACGAATTGCAGAGTGATCGAGCCTCCGCTGTTGGAGGTGACCAAGACTTTGGCGACATTCCCGCCATTGGTGAAAACCGCGAACACATCGCCGGAGACAAGCACGCTGGATGCGATCGGCGCGTTAGTGGCGATCACGGATAAGTACACAAGTGAGTCTTTACTACTGTAAGAACTAAATCCCGCCGTTCCCAGATTGCCCAGGTTGTACGCTTTGGCTTTGCCTTGCGGCGTGATGGTGCTCCCGTTCCACAGCAGATCTCCCCCGGAATTGACGATGGCGCCCGTGTCGAGATTCAAGGCGTTGCCGGATGCAAGGGGAGTGGTCTGGCTGATGTCCGCTCTGGCCGCGATGGCGAGAGCGACCGACAGGGCTGTAAGAACGATTGTGCTGGAACGAAGGTGTAGCATGATTGAGCGGTATAATCGCCTTTCACTCCACATTGCGCAAAGGCTGGAGAAAACTGTCATGCGGTCTCGCGGCATCCGAACGGAAACCAAGGGCGCGCTTACCGGGCTGGACGGAGTACCGCTGAGCAGGCGGGCGTTGGACGAGTTGTTCAGCCTGACTTATGAGGAACTGCGGCGGCTGGCGTCGACGGTAAAGCGCAACGACCCCAGCGCCACATTCACCCCCACGGCGCTGGTGAATGAAGCCTGGCTGAAGCTGGCCAAGTCGCCCCGCTTCGTAACCACCTCGCCTCTGCATTTCAAACGGATCGCGGCGCGCGCGATGCGGCAGGTTCTGGTGGAGGCGGCGCGGCGGCGCCTGTCGTCAAAGCGGGGCGGGGACGGCGGAGTGACGTTCGTCGTGGTGGGCGATGCGGCCGCGGAAACGGCGTTGGGCCGCGAAGAGCTGCTGGCGCTGGAGGATGCGCTTCAGGAACTCGAACGTCTGGAGCCGCGCCAGGCTTTGCTGGTTGAAAGCAGGTTTTATGGCGGGCTGGACGTGGCCGAGACGGCCGCTCTGCTGGACGTGTCGGAAGCCACCGTGCACCGGGAGTGGAAAGTGGCCAGGGCGTGGCTCAACCACCGGTTGCGCGAAGCGAGATAATCTAAGTCCTGCGAAACGACATGGACACGGCGCGGCTCAAGCGAATCCAGGCCCTGTTCCTGGAGGCCTGCAATGTGACGGAGACAGACCGGCACGCTTTCCTGCAAGGCGAATGCGGCGGCGACGCCGAGCTTTTTGCCACCGTACAGGCGATGGTTGCCGAAGACGCCCGCGGTGATTCTTTGCTGGACAACGGCGTGGCCGAGCTCGCCGGGGACATGCTGGGAGCGCGCGGCGAGTCATTCACCTCCCGCGAGTTCGGCCCCTACCGCTTGAAGCAAGTGTTGGGCGAGGGCGGGATGGGCGTAGTCTACCTGGCCGAGCGCGAGGATTTGGGCAGCCTGGTGGCGATCAAGATTTTACGCGACGCCTGGTTATCGCCGGCGCGCCGGGAGCGCTTCGAAAGCGAGCAAAGGACCCTGGCCCAGCTCAATCATCCTTCCATCGCGCGGCTGTACGATGCCGACACGCTGGCTGACGGAACGCCCTGGTTCGTGATGGAGTACGTGGAAGGCGTGCCCATCACGGATTATGCGCGCCAGCGCGGATGTCCGGTGGAAGAGCTATTGCGGCTGTTTCGGGCGGTGTGCGAGGCGGTGCAGTATGCGCACGGCCACGCCATCATCCATCGTGATCTGAAGCCGTCGAACATTCTGGTTAAGGCCGGCGGGGAGATCCGGCTGCTGGATTTCGGCATTGCCAAGCAGCTCGAGAGCCTGGACCAAGCCGCGGATCAGACCAGAACGGAGTTGCGGATGATGACGCCCGCCTATGCCGCGCCGGAGCAGGTGCGCGGCCAGAACGTAGGCATATTCACGGACGTTTACGCGCTGGGCGTGGTGCTGTATGAACTGCTGGCGGGGCGCGCTCCGTTCGACTTGTCGAATCGCACGCCAGGCGAGGCGGAGAAGATTATCGCCGACCAGCAACCGCAGCGCCCGTCCAGCGTGGACACGCGGGTGCACGCATCTTCCTGGGCCGACTTAGATGTGCTGTGTCTCACGGCCATGCACAAGGATCCAGAGCGCAGATATCGCACCGTGGACGCGTTGATCCGGGACGTGGATCATTACCTGAAAGGGGAACCGCTGGAGGCGCGGCCGGACACGCTGCGTTACCGCGCGGGCAAGTTTGTGAGGCGGAACCGGCGGGCGGTGATTGCGTCTGTGCTGGGGGCCGCGGCAGTCCTCGGGATAGCGGCGTTCTTCACAGTCCGGCTGGCCGTCGCGCGCAACACGGCGCAAGCGACGGCGGCGCGGTTGGGGCGAGTGCAACAGTTCATGTTGAGTTTGTTTGAAGGTGGCGATAAGTCCGCCGCGCCCGCGGCGGGCCTGCGGGTCACGACGATTATCGACCGCGGCTATCAGGAGGCGCAGGCGCTCAAACAGGAGCCGGAAGTGCAAGCGGAGCTGTACCGCACGCTGGGTGGGATTTATCAGAAGCTCGGGAATCTTGGGCAGGCGGATGCGCTGCTGAGCGCGGCGCTCGCGGAGCGCAAGTCGCTGTTTGGACCCGAGCATCCCGAGGTGGCCGAGAGCCTGGTGGCCTTGGGGCTTTTGCGCGTGGACCAGGCTCGGCTGGACGAAGCCGAGCGGCTGGTTCGAGAGGGGCTGGACAAGACCAGGCGCGCGCGTCCGCGCGACGACGCTGCCATTGCCAAGGCCACCACAGCGCTGGGGAAGGTGATCGAAGCGCGGGGCAGTTACGATCAGGCGATTCCTCTGCTACAGGAAGCGGTGGGCCTGGAAGAACGTATCGCGCCCTCCAGCGCCGAGCTTGCAGCGGCAGTGAAGGAACTAGCGGACGCGCAGTTCTACGCCGGACATTATGACGTGTGCGACACCTTGAACTTGCGCGCGTTGTCGCTGCACCGCCAGATTTTCGGCGAGCGGCATCCGCTGGTGGCGGACGATTTGATCAACCTGGGCGCGGTGCAATTTGAACGCGCGAAGTATGCGGAAGCCGAGCGCTATTACCGCCAGGCGCTGGAGATCAATCAGGCTTGGTATGGCAAGGATCATCCCGAGGTTGCGTCCACCTTATCGATGCTGGGGCGTGCGCTGGTCTTCGAGCAGCGCTATGACGAGGCGGTGAGCCTGGTGGAGCAGGCGCTGGCCATTCAGGAGCGAGTGTACGGGCCGATGCATCCCGAAAGTAGCGAACGTGTTGAACGAGTTGGGGACGGTTGCTTTGCAGCGGGAACGCTTTGATGAGGCGGAGATGCGCTTCCGGCGCATGGCCGAGATTTACAAAAGTGCGTATGGCGAACATCATTATCTTTACGCGCTGGCTTACGCGAATCTGGCGAGCGTCTATCTGGCCCGAAAGGATTACGTGCACGCCGAGAAGATGTTCCGCGAGGTGGTGGAACGCTATACGGAGGCGCTCTCGGCGGACCATCTGTATACCGGGATTGGGCAGATCAAGCTGGGGCGTGCGCTGGCCGGCGAGAAGCATTACGCGGACGCCGAAACGCACTTGCTGGAGGGATACAAGATCCTCACGAAACAGACCAGCCCGTCGGCGAGCTGGCTGCAGTCGGCGCGCAAGGAGCTGGTCAACGTGTATGAGGCTCTGAACGAGCCTGAGAAAGCGGCGCAATTCCGACCGGCGGTTCCTGTGGCGCAGTAGCGCACTGAGCGTCGGATCGGCGACGTCACAACGCGGCGATGTCGGTGGGTTCGAGAATTCGTTTTGGGGCGCCTTGTTTGGCGGCCTTCAACATGGCGCGGCCGAGTTTTTCAGTGGTGGTGATCTGGTTGGGCCAGTGTCTGTGCATCCAGGGCAGGATGGGGCTGGCCAGGTTGTAGAACAACTGGTAGACGCGCGTTCTGGACTTGATGCCGTGCAGCGGTACGATGACACCGGGGCGAAACATATAGGCGGCGCGAAAGGGCATGCCGAGCAGGGCATTTTCGGTTTGGCCTTTTACGCGCGCCCACATGGTGCGGCTGCGCTCGGTGCTGTCGGTGCCGACGCCCGATACGTAGATGAAGGTCATGCTGGGATTCAGACGCGCGAGAGTTTGCGCGGCAGCGATGGTCATCTCGTAGGTGATGCGGCGGTACTCTGCTTCGCTCAGGCCGGCGGAGGAAATGCCGAGGCAGAAGAAGCAGGCATCGAGACCCGTGAGTTGGTTCTCGACTGCCGAGAAATCGAGGAAATCCTTGTGGACCAGTTCGCGCAGCTTGGGATCGCTCTGGCCGGTGGCGCTTCGTACGATGGACAAGATGCTGTGGACGTCGGGGTCGAGCAGACACTCGCGCAACACGCCCTGGCCGATCATGCCGGTAGCGCCGAAGATGACAACGTTCACGTCTCCATATTAGAGCCTGGTTTCCGATCGGCGCAGTGATATGCTTTAGGCCATGTGGAATCGCATGCTGTTCGGAATGATGCTGGCCGTGGCGGCCGCGAATGGTCAGAGCCCGCAGCACTCGCCGCGCTCGGTGCGGCTGTATGTGTTCGACGATGGCATGATCCACGGCATCAATCCGGAGATGTTCCATTTCAAAAAGGAAGAAGTGGCCGTGGCCGACATGGTGGTGGCTTCGTATCTGATCGTGCATCCGAAGGGGACGCTAATGTGGGACAGCGGGGCGATTCCTGACGGCGACATCAAGGGCGACGGCAGCGCCACAACGCAGGGGTTGTATAGCGCTTCGAAGACGCTAAAGGGCCAGCTTGCCGCGATTGGATACGCGCCGAAGGACATTACCTACTTTGCGCTGTCGCACTATCACGGCGATCACACCGCGAATGCCAACGATTTCGCGGGCGCCACCTGGTTGGTGCAGCAGCCGGAGCGGGATGCGATGTTCGGGGAGAAGGCGCCGCCCATCACGCAGCAGGCGCACTACAACGCGCTCAAGGACGCCAAGACGAAAATCCTAAAGGGCCAGGATTATGATGTTTTCGGCGACGGCACGGTGGTGATCAAAGCGGCGTATGGGCATACGCCCGGGCATCAAGTGCTGTATGTGAAGCTGAAGCGCACCGGGCCGGTATTGCTGGCCGGGGATTTGTATCACTACCAGGAAGAGCGGGGCACCGACAAGACGCCGACCTTCGAGTTCAACCGCGAGGAGTCGCTGGTGAGCCGCGCGGCGATGGAGGCGTTCATCAAGAAGACCGGCGCGCAGATGTGGATCGAGCACGATGTAGCGAATTTCAACAAGCTGAAGAAGAGCCCGGATTTCTACGAGTGAACGTCCGAGGCTGACAGTTCGTGGTCCGCCAACCCCCAATCGGAACCATTGAAGATCACGGGGACGTGGAGAGCGCGCATGTTGGCGACTAGCCAAAGCAGGTCGTCGTGCAAGGCGGACGCCAGTTGGGGGCTTGCGGCCGGTGTCGTGGAGGGTTCGCCACCCGGAGCACGATAAATTCGAAGCGGATCTTCCAAGACGTGCTCACGCGCTCCGGCGTGATGGGCGGCATAGCAGAACAGCGCGTCCAGATGGTCCGCGGGCAGGTCCAGCTCGGAGTAGCCGCGCAAGTCGAACCAGTGTGTTCTCGACATCAAGGTGAAGTCGGTGCAGGTATGGGTGTGCAGATATGCGGGTTTGCCCATCTCGAGCAACTGCGGGGAAGCTTCGCGCCGGCTGGTCCAGTCTTTTGCGGCGGGCTTCGAATCGATGTCGAGTGTGAGCCAGCCGCGCGCATCCGGTGATGATGCGGCGCTGCGTTTCCCCGCGCCACAAGCAAAGACGCGGAAGCTCAGCAGACGGGAATCCGGTCCGGCCGGCGATCCCGGGGTTTCCGGTGTCAAGCAGAGAGGTGCGATGGTGCCGGGGGCGGCGGGTACGGGGAATTCCAAGTAGGTTAAACCTTGAAGCGGGCTTCTAACGAGCACTTCACCGCGTTCGTCGCCGGACCGTGCCACCAGAACGGCTCGCTCCTGAGCGGGTCCGGGCTCCACAAGCAGGGCCAGCGTGGAGGTGCCTTGGGGCACGCGCACCAGAAACCGCGCATCTTTGGAAACCCAGCGGAATCGGTCATCGCTTGATTCCTCGCGATAATACCAGCCTGGGCCGAGCTGGAAATCCATTCCTGCTTCAAAGATGTCGTGGCCCCGGCGTGAGAGCAAGCGTGCGGATCGGGAAGCCAGTATGGGTCCGTTCGCGAGCAGGGCCCAAGATCCTTGAAATTTCCGGATGCTGCCAAGCAATCGTTTCAGTGCCGGACTGTTTTCCCGGATTGCTGAAGCCAGCGATGGCGGCGCGGATTCAGCAACATTGGGCGCGACCCAATCGCAACGGAAAACCGCCAGGTTGAGGATGCGAGGATCGTCTAAGACGGGCGCACCGCCGCCGGGAAGATGGATTCGGAACTTTCGCAAGGCGCCGGGCGCGGTGGGGGGGATCGCGAGCGCGGTGGTGGTTCGCCCACGGATAGTCCATTCGGCGACCGGAGAGCCGTGGTCATCGAATATCTGCAGGGTCTGGTCGAGCGGGTCTAGACCGGGACCTGGTTCGGCCTCCAGAAGCAGAATTCCTCCACCATCGGGAACGCGCGCCAGGATTTCCGCGTCATTGTCGATCCAGCGAAACGTCTCGCCTGTCGCCGCGTAGTGTTCGGGTGGAAACCAACCCGAGCCGAAGCTCAGGCCGGAGTCGATGGAAGCGATATCTTCCTGCGCAATGCGCCGCAGGCCGCCGGATGTAACCGGGAAGACGCCTTCGCGGGCCGCGACACGTATCAGATGACTGGAGCAATAGGCCAGGCGCTGGTCCGGGGTCGCGCCGGCGGGAATACCGGGCTCGACGTCGTAGCGGTCTGCGCGATACATCCGGCCCGGCTCCAAGCGCCGGGAGGCGAAGAATTCGACCAGCTGGTTTGAAAAGACGATGTCGATATTGGTGGCAAGGATAAACTCGCCGCGCGCCCGGCGGATTCCAGCGTTCAAGAGCAGCCGCTGATTGGCGGGATGGCCGCGGCTCTGTATTTCGCGCGGAATATCGAGGATACGAACCTCGCAAGGCGAGCTGCCGTGAGGCCAGCGCAACGCGGGGGAATCGTGAGCGACGATGATCAGTTCCGAATCCAGGTGGTGACGCCGGGCCTGGTTAATCCAGGATTCCACGAAGAGCAGCACGCGCGCCAAATCATCCGGGGCGCCGCCGCTCAATGCGGATGCGACGATGGAAAGATAGGGGGCGGTTCCGGTTTCATGCTGGCCGAGATCGGAAGGCTGCATCAAAAAACCAGCTTATAGGATAGCGTTACGCCTCACTTTTAACGTTGGTGGTAACGGAGCAGTACTGGGTTGTGGCACCCGAAATGTTACGTAACAGTTGGTCCGGGATGCGAGTCCAATACAGTTTCATGAAGCCGGATGATTCCGCATCAATGTGCGAAGAGAAGAGACGCTTGCTGGTGGCATATGAAGCCGCGACGCAGGCGTACTTTCGGGCCATGAATGACTTACGAGGCAAGATGGGCACCTCTCCGAAAGCGGAGTACGATCGGCTATTCAGAGCGACTGAAGAAGCGCGCACTCGATCCGAGACGGCGCGCGCGGCTCTCCTGGAGCACATCCGCGAGCATAAGTGCTAAGTCCTTGCCTTCCGCATCTCGCCTCTGGTAACAAAACCGAGTCACGAGCGATCTCATGTTTGGTGAGGCCCATGCCAGGAGCCGAACGGGAGCGACTCATTGAGGAGTACCACCAGGCGCTGAAGAAATACAGCGAAGCTGTTAGCCGGTTATTGCATGTTGACGGAGAGGAATTTGATCGCGCCTACCGCGAAGTGGAGGCATTGCGTCAGGTGAGCGAACGATGCCGGGCGGCGCTAGAAGCAGTATAGGGGCCCGACGGTTCGTTCGATAGCGTTCACACGCGTGTGAGCGCGGAGGGCACGAGTGCGTGCGGCGCTGCGCTGGTCTGCTATTGTGTAGGTGACACGCAAGAGAAGCGGCAACGCGCGTGGTGAGGCGGCTCGCGCTGATCGGTTTCCGCGCAAGCGCGCGGCATGAATCGCGGCAAAAGACTTAGCTGAAAGAGGAGATTTCATTGGCTGGACGTGGTCAACAAACATTCAAGAAGCGCCAGAAAGAACAGCAGCGGAAGGAAAAACAGCAAGCCAAGATGGAAAAGCGGCTCCAGCGGAAAACCGAGAGCGAAAATCGCGAACGATCCGGACCCGAGATGGGCGAACCGGCCGAGCCGCTTGTTGACAATTAGGGGAGATCTTATCCCGACTGTGCCGCTTCCGGGTTCAATCGGATTTTTTCGCCGGCGCGGCCGCGGGAAAGTGCAGAGGATCCCGCAAGCTTTGCAGCTCGCGGTAGTAATACAGCGGAGAAGGGCTTCTGTCCTTGAATCTCAGCGTTCTCAGAAACTCGATCTCTTCTTCCTTGATGTCCCGGCTTAACGACGCGTCCTTGAGAAACTGCACCAAGCCGGGTTCCACGGCCCAAACATGGCCCGGCTCCTGTTCGACAAATGCAAAGTACCTGCGCCGTGCGGGCGCCAATCGGCTATTGACAACAATCTCCAAAGCAAATGTCTTGAGATCGATATCCCAGGAGTCGATCATTGGGTCCAGGAAGGACGTGCAGCTTTCAACCGAAACGTGGAAGACGTCCGTGTCCAGGAATTCGAGCATGGCGACACGTACTTGCTCATAGCCGCGGTTGCTGAGCCGGGCCATCTGGCGGATCCAAGCCTCACTGCGCAATTCCTCGCGGGCCACGCCCTGCGCGACGTCCAGTAGCTTCTGCGTGACCAGACGTTCCAGCTCTCCGAAAGGCTGCTGCGCAAAAATACCGGCGATCTCGCTGCGGGTCCCGGGATGGCACTTGCGGAGAATCACGTCCCGGAACTCTTTGAAAAGCGGACTGGGTGGCTCGACCACCTTCTTCTTTAGTTCTTCTTGACGCTGCAGGTCCGCCAGCCTTGAAAGTTCACCCTTGGGGAGTCTCAAGAACTCACTCATCTTGTCGTAAAGATCGGTGCGGGCCGGCGCGGGCGGAGCCTTTTTCCGGCTCAACAACTGAGACACATAGGACTCCGTGACTTGAACCGCCAAGGCGAGGTCTTTCTGCTCGAGCCCGAGATCGTCCAGGCGATTTCGAATCAACAATGAAACATCCATGCCAGCTCCTATTTCCGTTTCGCTTCACTAAATTGAGTAAATGAGGAGTGCATTGTCGCACGAGCGCGATTGACATGCAAGCCTCACTTAACCTATAGTAGTTAATGCCTGGGCGCTCCCGTCCATTCACAGATCGTCTGAACTAAGTCCGGCGGTCTGATTTCAACGTCTTAGGCAGCCGCAACATCCCGGGAGGTTATTTATGTTTGAAGCCCAGCAGAAGTCTACAGGAACGACCTATACCATTACGGTAGCCTTGCTGGTGGTCGCCTTTATCCTCATTCCGGCGTTGTTGATCGTATCCCGGCCATTTGGATATGGATCGATTTCTCTCGCCATCGCGTGTAGCGGGCTGTGCGTAATTTTGGCGTGGGAACTATGGCATAAGTTCTCCCAGCTCTCCATTACCTCGATCTCAATCCAGAAAGGGAGAGCGAAATGACCGGCGCTCGTTTGTTTACCCATGCACGAATCTGGACCCGCCCCGGGGCGTCAAGGATGGGGCGGCTGGTTGGCTTACAAATACTGGCAGGTTTAAATTGACACGCATCAGTGTGAAATTCACAGCCAAGGAACTGGAGCTGTTAAGCAGCCTGGCTTCCGATCAGTTATTCCGAAGAGAGTTCATCGATTCCCGGCTGCCCGGCTGCGATTCCAATCTGGTCGAGCTAAGCGCCGGGAAACAGCTTCTGGCGCGTTTGAAATCGGCCGCCGATCGAGCCACGCGAATGCCACCGGCGAAAAATGGCGTGGCCGCTTTGAGAAGGTCTCGCGCGGCCGCCGTCCGAGGGGCGCACAGTGCCGGTTGATCCGCGCTCTGGTGGCATGTTCCGGCAGGGTCCTGATGAATGAGGGTGCGGACCATCGCAAGAAAGTCCCGAAAGGAACGAACATGCTGTACATTCTGACCGGATTCACGCACGACCTGGGATTTCGGGTGTTCGCCTTCGAACGCATTGGAGAAGACCGGGTACGAACGGCCTTTAGCGTCAGGGCGGATCTCGCGCTGGCCAGAAAATACGGCATACGAACGCAAGAACTGCCACTCTTGTGCCGGAGCGTCCTGGAGCAGCATGACGGGAGCGATACCGAGCGAATCTTCACGTACACGGAAGCTGCCATGTCTCTCAGGGCGGATCTTTGCGCGGTTGAGGCAGCGGCGCAAAAGAGGAAGCCGCCGCGGAGGCCGGCCAGCGAGAATGTCGGGGCGGCCTGGCGAGGTCCGCAGGCCTAAGACTGGTTTAATGGTGGGCGCGACAGGACTCTAACCTGTGCCTCCCGCGTGTGAAGCAGCGCCTCTTCGCTAACTCCGATGCAGCCGCGGATTGATCGAGAACCTGGGTGAACAGACTGACCGCCTGCTCGCCTTTGCCACAGCGCCAGAACGCATCCCAGATTGAGCAGGGATCGCAACGCCGATATTCTCGCCTGCATCCCGAAGTTCAATAATTCCCCGCTGGAAGAACGGAGCCGCCACCAAGCGCGGATTCACGGCGCAGGCTGGGGTGAAGAATCTCTTCGAATCGCAACTATTACTACACGGCCGCATATCCGGAAATCGGCCGCAACTGATTCGTCGACCTGCGTTTCCATTTCTAGGATCTTAGCGGTGTCGCGTGTAGCCGAGTCTGTCATGCAGGCGTTACAGTACGAGAGTGTTGTGGTAACATGACCATGTCTTTCTCGCACAACAGCTATGCTCATCAGAAAACAGCGGTTCGTTTTTCCTCAGGCCTGTGCGTATGCTTTCGCGTTTTGCTTATGTACGTGGACGGCCCCTGCTCAGGTGTCGGCCGGCCTTTCGGGAACCGTCACCGATCAATCTGGCGCAGTCATTTCAGACGCCAACGTGACGTCGAAGAATGTCGATACGGGAGCGGCCCGCAACACCGTGACGGATTCGAGCGGCCGCTATCAATTTTCTTCGCTACCGGTGGGAGAGTATGAGGTCCAGGCTAGCAAAGCCCAGTTCACGGAGGTGGTGCGCACCGGCGTCGATTTGGTGGTGGGACAGAGCGCTACCGTCGACCTGCAATTGCGAGTGGGTGGATCGAGCCAGCAAGTTACGGTGACCGGGGACGCGCCCTTGGTGGATGTAGCCACCTCGAGCGTGGCCGGTTTAGTCAGCGAACGGCAAATCAAGGACCTCCCCCTCAATGGGCGAAGTTTTGATGAACTGCTGACCCTCAATCCAGGAGTCGTAAACTTCACCTGGGAAAAGACCGGCGGGATTGGCGTATCGAACTCGACCACGGGCAATAACTTTGCCGTGTCCGGGAACCGGCCCCAGCAGAATCTGTTCCTGCTGAATGGCGTGGAGTTTACTGGCGCCGCGGAGAACAACATGCAACCCGGCGGTACCAGCCAGCAACTGCTGGGCGTAGACGCCGTGCGGGAATTCAACCTGCTTTCCGATTCCTACGGCGCCGAATATGGAAAACGTCCCGGCGCTCAGGTTTTGATCGTGACCCATTCCGGGTCGAATCGGCTGCATGGGTCGTTGTACGAGTTCCTTCGGAACAATGCGCTGGATGCTGCCAACTACTTCGACCCCGGTTCCGCTCCGGGCTTTCAGCGTAACCAGTTTGGAGGTTCCATCGGTGGGCCGATCCGAAAAGACAAGACCTTCCTATTCGGGAACTATGAGGAGTTCCGCCAGCACCTGCACCAAACCGGCGTCGATCTTGTGCCTGACACGAACGCGCGTAGCGGGTATTTGCCTTGTAAACTGATTAGCCCGGCGCCTAATCCGTGTCCTGCTTCGGGATCGGCGTTCGTCGGAGTGTCCCCGCTCATCAATGCCTGGCCGGAGCCGACTCCCGGTGCGCCTGACTTCGGTGGAATTTCGGAAGCGTTCAACAGTCCGTTACAGACTATCCGCGACGACTTCGGAACGGCACGGCTGGACCACATTTTCTCACCGAAAGATTATCTCAGCGCGATTTACACCATCGACGATAGCGCCGATTTCACACCCACGAGTACGAATTTATATAGCACGGATGTGGAGAGCCTCCGGGAGCAGGTTGCCAGCCTCCAGGAGACGCATATTTTCTCGCCCAGCTTGCTCAATACGGTGCGTATTGGTTATTCCAGGGCTGCATATTTCTTCACTGGAGAGCCGACGCCGGGAACTCCCGCGGCGAGCTTGCCCGGGTTTATCGCGGGACTGCAGGTTGGTGCGGTTGTTGTAGGCGGCAGCGCCGCATCCAATCCGACTGCCCAGTTAAGTCTGGCCGGAAGCAACAACGGAAGCAATCTCGACATAGCGCGGAATCTGTTCACCTATGAGGACAGCGTGTCGTGGACGAAGGGCCGCCATCAAATTAGCATCGGAGCTTGGTTTCAACGCGTTCAGTCTAACGAGAATCTGGCGCTCAGCCAGTACGGCCAGGCGACATTCACGAGCTTGCAGACCTTCCTGCAGGGCACTGCTGGCGTCGCTTCTGTACGATCCGTCGCCTACTCCGCTCGGATGGCGTTCCTGGTTGGGAGCCGGGTATATCGAAGATGTGATCCGCCTGAAACCGAGCTTGACGTTGTCGCTGGGTTTCCGGAGCGAATCCAGCAGTGGCTGGAATGAGGTGCGTGGCCGGGCGGCCACCTACACGTTTCCGAATGGGATCATCTCGAGTCAGCCGACCATCGGAAACTCGGCTCTCCTGGTGAACAATGCAAAATTCTTGCCGGAACCGCGCGCCGGCATTGCGTGGAATCCCTTCGGAAGCAAGCATTCAACCGTGATCCGTGCCGGATTTGGGATGTACAGCGATCTTCAGGATGCGCTGGGTTACCGGACCGATCAGAACGCGCCCTTCAATCCGACCTATAGCCTCCCCAATCTCCCAGTTTCGCGACTACCGCTCTCGCCAACCGCCCCGGTTCCGAGTACCGCGAAGCTGTCTCCTGGCGGCGTTCAGCCGGATCTCGAAACACCCACATTGATTTCCTGGTCGTTTCGAATTCAGCAGGAGATAACGGCCAATACTTCTTTTGCTGTTGGGTATGTTGGAAGTCATGGCTATCACGAACTCCTCGGTATCGACGCCAATGAACCTTTCCCGGTGATCTGTCCGGCCGCTCCCTGTCCGGCAAACTATCCCGGCAACTTCCCCGCAGGCATAGCCGGAACTCCGGTGCCAGCTGGGACCTATTATGTTCCCACTGCAACTAAGGCCAACCCGGCGCTTGCGAACACCTGGACGTATTTCTCTGAAGCGGACAGTTCGTATAACGCACTGCAGCTGGATTTTACACATAGGTTCAGCGCTGGCCTGTCGCTGCGTGGGATCTACACGTGGTCCAAGACAATCGACGACGGAGACTCCCTGAACGCGACGACCTCGGGAGGCGAACCTGCCCTGGCGTCAAATCCTTTTGATCTTCGAGCAGACCGAGGCTTGGCGAATTTTGATGTTCGGAATGCGGGCGTGATCAACGCGACGTACGCGTTGCCTTTCGGGCCAGGAAAGCCTTTCTTGAATGGGTTGAGCGGTTTTGGCCGGACACTAGCGGGCGGTTGGACACTAAACTCCATTGTGACGCTCCAAGGCGGGTTCCCCTTCACTCCGCAGCTCAGCTACAACCCATCGAACAACGGCGACACGAAGAACCCGGTGCGCCCGTTCGTCAATCCCGCATTCAGCGGTCCGGTGATTCTTGGAAATCCGAATCAATGGTTCAATCCTGCTGCCTTTCTTGCTCCGCCCAACGCCAGCGGCTTTTACGGGAACCTTGGCCGCGACACCTTACTTGGCCCAGGGCTGGCGACTTGGGACTTTTCTTTCCTGAAGGACACTTCGATCCGCGAAGGACTCAATCTTCAGCTTCGGGCGGAGTTTTTCAACATCCTGGACCGGGCGAATTTCAACACGCCGAACGCGGTGGTCTTCACGCCGACGGGCGTTTCGCCAACGGCCGGAGTGATCACCAGCACATCGACCACCGCGCGCCAAGTCCAACTCGGGCTGAAGCTGCTCTGGTAACAGCGTTTTGCGGATTCAGGTAGGCTAGAATTCTGAGGTAGTCATGTTTACACGACGCTCGTTGGTTTTGGCGGCGATTACCCTTGGGCTCTCGGCGTCGGGCCTCCTGACCGCGCAGGACGGACAACCATCAGTGCAGGTCACCGGAGCAGTGAAGCAGCCGCTCACGTTGACTGCCGACGATCTCGCGAAAATGCCGCGCGCCTCGGCAAAGACCACTAGCAATGGAATGGAGACCGTCTACGAGGGCGTCTGGCTGCACGAGGTATTGAAGAGGGCCGGTGTGCCGCAAGGCGCGGAGCTTCGCGGCAAAGCCCTGGCCGGCTATGTGCTCGCCGAGGCGCAGGACGGTTATCAAGTCGTGTTCTCGCTCGGTGAGCTCGATCCGGCGTTCATCGATAACGAGATCCTACTTGCCGACACGGCCAATGGCAAGCCGCTCTTCGGAGCTCAGGGACGTTTCCGTCTGGTCGTGCCCAAGGACAAACCGGGGGCTCGTTCCGTCCGCATGCTGACCAAGATCGAAGTTGTCCAACTGAGGAAGTAGCGATCGTGAAGCCACGCGTTGAGAACCGGGTCGAGCAAATCCGGAAAAGCCGAGGAGTTGGAGCATCGGACCTGGCGCGCCGGGTGCGCGTCAGCCGTCAGACCATATACGCGATTGAGGCGGGCACATACGTCCCGAACACCGAGGTTGCATTGAATCTGGCGCGCGAGCTGGAGGTATCGGTCGACGAGTTGTTTGCGCTACAGGAAGGGTCTCAAACATCGCCTGAGTCGCTGGCGGCCGAAGTCCTCAGTGCTTCTGCGCCGGAAAAGGGCCAACCTGTTCGCATCTGCCAATTGGGATCGCGCTGGATCGGCGTGCCCGTCACTGCTTCGCCATATTACATGCCGGAAGCCGACGGCATCATCAAGCGCGCAGGCCGAAGCAACGGGCGGGCGGATTTGGTAGTGTTCGCGAAAGAGGAAGCGGCCCAGAAGCGTCTGGTTCTCGCGGGCTGTGATCCAGCTACCAGCCTGCTTTCTCGGATGGTCGAAAAGATCAGCGGCGTGGAGGTCGTCTCCGCGGCTGCGTCCAGCAAGCTAGCTCTTTCCTGGCTCAAGGAAGGCAAAGTACATATCGCGGGTTCCCACCTGGAAGATCCGAAAACTGGAGAGTTCAACCTCCCCTTCATTCGCCGCGAATTTCCGAATGAAGACTTCAGCGTTGTGACCTTTGCGCGCTGGGAGGAAGGACTGGTCTTGAATTCCGGGAATCCAAAAGGCATTCGTAAAGTGGAAGACCTGGCGCGAAAGAACGTCCGGTTCGTAAATCGCGAGCCGGGCTCGGGGAGCCGCGCCCTGTTGGATCAGTTACTGGCGAAAAGCGGAATGGATGCGCGTAAGATCCAGGGATATGACCGGGTCGCGTACGGACACTTGGCGGCGGCCTATTGTGTGGTATCCAAAGAGGCTGATGTGTGCTTGGCGACCCATTCCGCTGCCAAGACGTTTGGTTTAGATTTCGTCCCTCTTCATAGCGAGCGCTACGACCTGGTAATGCGAAAACGAACCGCGGATCTCCCAGCCGTAAAGGCGTTCATGGATGTTTTGCAGCGCGCCACATTACGTCGCAAGCTGGAGGTGCTGGCTGGCTACGATACGTCAGAAACTGGTGCAGTGGTTGCTTAGACGGGCGATTCTTGGATTGGTCTGCGCAGCGAGCTTGCTCGCAGCCGATTACGACTGGAATCTCCCCCAGGGATTTCCTCGCCCTTACGTTCCCGCGGACAATCCGATGAGCGTCCAGAAAGCGGAGCTTGGCCGATACCTTTTCTATGACAAACGCATTTCAGCCAATGGAAAGGAATCCTGTGGAAGCTGCCATCGCCAGGAGCTCGCCTTTACCGACGGGCGCGCCAGAGCGGAAGGCACCACGGGCATGCTCCTCCCGAGAAGCAGCATGAGCCTGGTAAACGTGGCGTACGTCCCGTACCTGACCTGGGAAAATCCTAATCTCACTTCACTGGAAGAACAGGCCCGGACCCCGATGCTCGGTGAAGATCCCATCGAGCTTGGCTTGAAAGGGCGAGAGCGGGTATATCTCGACATCGTGCGTAACGATCCCATCTATCGCAAACTGTTTCCACGTGCGTTTCCCGATGACGCCGACCCATATACGCTTGCAAATGTCATAAAGGCCATCGCCACATTCGAACGGACAATCATCTCCCTGCGTTCGCCTTACGATCGATATCGCTGGGGTGGCGATCTTTCTGCGATCTCGGATTCGGCGAAGCGCGGCGAGATCCTGTTCTCGTCCAGCGAACGGGGAGGATGTTTTCAGTGTCACGGCGGATGGAACTTTAGCAGTGTACGGGTTGAGAGCGATAATTCCTCAAACCGAAACAACGGCGAGGGCCGTGGTTTTTTCAATACGGGAGTCTCTACCTATTCTGAGCCGAATCGCGGCATCTATGAATACACGCGTAGAGCCGAAGATGTCGGAAAGTTCCGGCCGCCTTCGTTGCGGAACATCGCGGTGACGGCCCCCTATATGCACGACGGCAGCTTGCCGACTTTGGAAGCAGTGATCGATCACTACTCAGCCGGCGGCAGGCTGGAGCATCCAAACAAAACGCATATTCTTCGACCATTCCGGTTGACCGACGCCGAGAAGCACGATTTGATTGAATTCCTGAAGTCCCTCACCGACCAGGAGTTACCGCACGATCCCCGCTGGAGCGACCCTTGGCCCAAGTAGCTTCATGAAAACATCACGCGCCAGGCTGTCATTTATCATAAACGCTGTAACGATATAATGACAGCCGGAGGCTTGCCCATGAAGACTGTTCAGGCGTCTGCGGCCAAACCAGAAGAACTTGTGGCTACGACGCCGTTTGCAATCGTTCTCGAAGGCATAACGGCAAGATGGCAGATAAATGTGATTCAGCTGCCGGGCGCGCTTACTCGTACCAAGGTCGCGCTGGATGGCTATGGCGAGATTGATTCGACCGCCTTGGTGCTTAGCAAGGATCAGGCTCGCCGCCTTGCCGCCGAGATCAACGAGCTGCTCCAGTCACACGGCTGAAAAATCTCGCTCGTTTCGAGGCGGCCCGAATTGACTGGATCAACTCAAGCTGGTGCTCTTGTCTCGGAGCAGGTGCTGGGCCGTTGGCCCCGGAGGGAGTCCGTGGACGGCTCGAGCCATCGCCCTTATGCGCTCAAGGCGTGTTAAATATGTTGAATGCGCCTCAGATTGGGTACTCGGGCGAGCGAAGATGCGTCCCTCGCGTCCACTTCGAGCGGAGGACCGCTGGCGACGAAACGATAGACTCTGGAAGAGACCGGGCCCGTCACAGTCAAGCCCGTATTTCCGAAGTAGCTGAAGTAAACGTTGGTAGCCGCGGGGGGTTGATTTTGGGGCAGCGGCCTACGCTGAGCCGCAACGCTCGGCGCGAGTTTAGCCGGCTGACTGGAGATCGCTCTCTGCGCTTGAGCTCTCGCTTTTCCGCAACAGGACATCGTTTTCGCCTCCGTGTTCGAAATAGACTGGTGGCGCCGGCTCTTTCACCGTTGCCCGATCGAGAATGATCGCGCCGGCCGAAAAAGCCAGCCATAAACAAAACCGCTCCTTGGCGCCGTCTCCAAGGAAAAAAGCGAAGGGCGCGGCAATCCACAGACTCAGGCAGTAGAAGCAGTCCAGCAGACTGCCCCAGAATCCGCCGCCGGCCTTTCGTCGCACCCAGACCACGAGATTCCATGGCCCATCTTCGGCGGACAGAAGATGCGTGACGCGCCAAACAGCGAGTGTGCCGACCGCGAGCCAGTAGAATCGCATCGTTCTTCCCGGGCTTCAGATCTGACAATCTTATCGCAGATAAGTCAAAATTCAGCGTCTTTTTTTAGGAACTAAATGCGCATGTGACAGTCGTTGATTTTCGGTTTACAGATGCCGTACTTTGCTTGTGCCTTTGGCCTTATGCGGATATCGCTAGGAATCGAAGTGAAGTGTCACATCCAGCTGTCACAACTGTGACAGTGCCGGACCAATGCGTTGAGGCTCCTGGTCCGGACAAACCTCTGTCGCGCTAGCCCTTTGCCGTGCGTTGGTCCTTTGGCATCGATCGTGCCCTAGGCAGTCGCCTAAATTCATGAGCGACTACAAGGTCTTGGCCGAGGCGGGGCAATCCTTAATCAACGTCCTGTGGGAGCAAATCCAGGCCGATCCCGATCTCTATGCGCTCATTAACAACGTGAGCCTGATCTCGCTGGAGTCGCCCGCCGAACATCAGGAGAACACCAGCGATCCAGCGTTGCTGTCGGTGTATCTGTACCGGATCACCGAAGATCCGTACATGAAGAATCGCGGCACGGTGGAAGGAACCGGCGGGAAGATTCGGAAGCCTCCCTTGTCGCTGGACCTGTACTACCTGATCACTCCGCTTCTGAAAGCGCCCCGCGACCAGCAAATCGTTTTAGGAAAGATCCTGCAAATCCTGTATGACCATCCGACGCTGGAGGGTCCGGAACTCGACGGCAGCCTGGCCACATCCGGCGAAGTGGTGCGGGTGGTTTTTAACACCGTGCCGCTGCAAGAAGTGTCGTGGGTTTGGCAAGCGCTCGAAACACCGTATCGCCTTTCGGTGACCTACACAGTGCGCGTGACCTTGCTCGATTCCACCGAAGAACAAAGCCAAGCCCGGGTCATTACGCGGAAGAACACATATGCCGGAAAGGCTCCGGCCGGGGTTGGGGCCTAACGCATGCCGTTTCCGACACTCGCCGGCGAAACCACGCAGAGCACGTTACAGTTCGCCTTGTTATTGCGCGACGGCGTCACGAATTCGGACCAGTTGGCAGGAGATGTCAGCGTGACCTCGGGAGCCATCGAAGGCCAACAAAAGGACGCGAGCGGAACCTTCTTGTTCAACGGCCTCAAACCGGGCGTGCAGACGTTCGCGGTCGCGAGCGGACCATACACACCTTACTATCGGCCCGCAAAACTCAACATAACGATTCCGATGCCAAATTCTCTGTGGCCGGCCTTCCCCGATGTGACGCTTGCGACTCCCACGCTGCCGCTGGGCGATCCGGGCCAAGCGGCCGCCTACAAAGCACAACGCCAGCAGGTGACATTGTTGCCTACCAATCAATACCCCTTTGCTCCGGGAACAACCTTGATCCGTGGGACCGTGTTGCACAATAACCTACCGCTGGCGGGCGCGACCGTGCAGGAGGCGGCTGGTACCGATCCGGCGTATACGACCGGCGCGGACGGACAGTTCGTGATTGTTTTGTCGAATCCATCGGGAATTCCCCAGCAGGTCACTTTGAATGCAACCGCGGCGGGATTACCGGCCGGGAGTGCCAATGCCACCGTCATTCGAGGATTAACCGTTTCGGTGACTATCACGCTATGAACCGAGCTCGAACTAACCACTGAAGGAGAGCAACATGCCGGAATACTTATATCCAGGCGTCTACGTCGAAGAGATCGATACCGGGAACAAGCCGATCATCGGTGTCTCCACCAGCACCGCCGGCTTCTTGGGCATCGCCGAACGCGGTCCGGTCATACCCACATTGCTGACCAGCTTCGGCGACTATCAGCGGAGCTTCGGCAGCTACGTGAAAGATCCCGATGGGACGGATCACTACCTGGCCTACGCGGTCGAAGGATTCTTCCAAAACGGAGGCTTGCGTTGTTTTGTGCAGCGGGTGTTCCACCAGGACACCAATACGCCCGCCAACTCCGCTCAATATGCATCGGGCTCGGCCGGCGGAATGCAGATTCAGGCGGTCGGCCCAGGGTCTTGGGCAAACACGATCGCCTATCAGATCAGCAACGCGGGGATGGGCGATCCGACGCTCTTCAAGCTCACATTGTTTTATTGGACGGGAACTCCGTCGCCCGACTTGATTTCGAGCCCGGCGGCGACGGAGGTCTACGACAACCTGTCGTCGATCCCAAACGCCAGTACGTTCTTTGACAGCGCGATCAACTTTGTCTCGAACCTGGTCACGGTTTCGCAAACCGCGCCCGGCAGACCGCCCAATAATCCACTGTCGGCGACCGGGACCGACCCGAACGTGCTGGTAAGCTCAGCCGCGATTGCTCCTGTCACTGCTCTCAACGCCGGCGGAACTCTCACGCTGACGGCCGGCACGGCCAAGGCAACTTTCACGGTGAATTCCAATCCCGCCTCCGGGCCCACCATCATCACCTTGACGGATCTGATCAACGCCATTAATGCCGATGCGGTGGTCGGCGCCAAGGCTTCCCTGAATCGGTCCGGCAATTTGAGCATCGTGGATCCGCTCGGCCGCAAGACCCTGGCCGCGACGGGCACTCTGGTTCAGGCCAAGCTGGGCGTCTTCACCGCAACCAACCCGAATCTTCTGGTGAGCTGGAATAGCGGGCTGACGGCGACCACGGCTCTCATGGACGCAGGCACGCTGATCCTGACGTCGGGAGCGGCCACGCAGACCTTTACGGTAAACGCCGCGGGCGCGCTTAAGACCGTGGCGGACTTGATCGCCGCGATCAATGCCGATGCAACCGTCGGCGCCAAGGCATCGCTGGATGCCTCCGGACGCTTGAACATTCAGGACCCAACCGCGCGCAACGATATAGCCGCCACCGGCACGCTTGCGCAAGCCGGCGTGACCCTGGGTACGTTTTCGCAGGCCAGCCCCGCCCTGAACAACGCCGGAACGCCCATCCTGCTGAAAGGCGGAAACGAAGGAATAAATCCGAACATGCTAGTGGGCGCCACCGGGGGCCTGACTCCGGCCACCGCGCTTCTAAACACCGGCACGCTCGTGCTTACGTCCGGGGCGGCGACGAAAACCTATACTGTGGCGGCTGCGGGCCCAATCACGAACGTAGCGACCTTAATGAGCGCGATTAACGCCGACAATACCGTCGGCGTTCTGTCCAGCCTGGATGCGGCCGGCCGCTTCAACATTCAGGATCCCCAATTGCGCGGCAACCTGCAGGTGACAGGCACGCTCACGCAGCCGCCGCCGGCGGCCGGTTCAATAACATTGGGAGTTTTTTCGCCCGCCGCGGCCACGTTTACCGAGGCGGATTTTGAGGGCAACGATATCGATCCGGAGAACAAAACCGGCTTGGTGGCGTTGGGGGACGTGGATGAGATTTCCCTGCTCGCGTGTCCGGATGAATTCTACTTTGGACCGACTAACTTTGCGATCGCCGAAATGCTCCAGGAGCAGTGCGAAACTCAGATGGATCGTTTCGCCATATTGGAATCGCCCGTTGCCGCGGGGCCCCCGGAGAAAAACAATCCGTCGGTGAATTCCGAATATTGCGCCTACTACTATCCCTGGCTAACGATCGTTAATCCTGACACCGGCGTGCAGTTGCTGGTGCCGCCGTGCGGGCACATGGCCGGCATCTACGCGCGCAGCGATACCAAAGTCGGGGTGCAGAAGGACCCAGCCAACGAGGTGATCAACGGCATTGTTCAGTTGCAGTTGAACATCAACAATCAGCAGCAGGCCATTCTGAATCCCAAGGGTGTCAATTGTCTGCGCTACTTCACCGGCGCCGGGAATCTGGTGTGGGGCGGGCGCACCACCAGCACCGATCCGGATTGGCAATATATCAACGTCCGCCGGATTTTCATCTATGTGGAAGAGTCCATCCAGCGCGGCACTCAATGGGTGGTATTCGACATCAATGCCGACCCGACCTGGCGCCGCGTGGTCCGCAGCGTCAGCGATTTTCTCACCGGCCTGTGGCGAGACGGAGTCTTGCAGGGCACGACCAAAGACCAGGCCTTCTTCGTCAAATGCGACAACACCACCATGACGCAAGCGGACATTGACGCAGGCCGGCTGATTTGCGTGATCGGCATTGCGCCCGTTAAACCTGCGGAGTTCGTAATTTTCCGGATCGGCCAATGGTATGGCGGTTCGGACGTAACAGAACAATAGGAGGCAAGCATGGCTCGCAACGATCCCTACGGCCAATTTAATTTTCTGATTGAGATCGACGGAGTGACGCGTGGCGGTTTCAGCGAAGCAAGCGGCCTGACCAGCGACACCAACGTGATGGAGTATCGCGAGGGCGACGAAGGCCCTCCCTCCACGGTCCGGAAACTCGCTGGACTGATCAAGTTCACCAATATCGTGCTCAAGCGCGGCTATACCACCGACACGGCGCTGTGGACCTGGCGCCAGACGGTTCTGGACGGCGTCACCAAGCGCACCACCGGCACCATCACTCTTCTCGACGAGGCCCGCAAGCCCGCGTTGAGCTGGAATTTTACTCAAGGCTGGCCGGTAAAACTGGAGGGACCCGGTTTGAACGGAAAGACCAGTGAAGTGGCGATCGAGACTCTGGAAATCGCGCACGAGGGAATCGAAATCGTGGCCGCGTCTTAACGGGAGGCTGTTATTTCCACTTATCTCACGCCCGGTGTGTACCGAACTCCGCAGGTTGCGGCACAACCTTCCCTGCAATTGGTGCGAACCGACATCGCGGGATTTGTGGGCATCGCCGAGCGTGGGCCGCTGCCGGAGGATTTTCCCGCCGACACGTTCGACGGCACGCAGGCGGTGGTGAAGATCAGCAGTTGGAAGCAATTCCTGGCCAACTTCGGCGGGCTTCAGCCGTACAGCTACTTGGCCTACTCGGTAAGAGCTTTCTTTGAAAACGGCGGCCAGGATTGCTATGTCGCTCGAGTGGCCGCCACCACCGCGTCAGATCCGGCCCAGCAGCCGGCGAAAGCGTTCTTCGCCGTGCCGGCCGCCGCTGCGGTGCCGATCGGCACCATCAACCAGGTCTCGGGCCCATTTCAGGGCACGTTCACACTTACCGGCAATCACGCCCCCGCCGCGGGCGACTTGCTGATCATCCAGGGCGGCGGCGTGACACAACTAGTACCTGTGGCCAGCATCCTGCCGGACGGGCAAGCGCTAACCGCTTCCGCCCTTAGCCAACAAATCACCACGGGCGCCGCGGTCTCCTGGGTTCCGGCTGCGTGCGTGATCAGCGCGGCCAGCCGCGGGAACTGGGGGAACGATCTTCTCATTCAGATCACGCCGACGGGCCCGGCGACGTTCGCTCTGCGGGTGACTGTAGAGCTGGGGCCGAACACTCTGCCAACCGAAGACGAGTATTATCGCAGCCTCACGCTCTCCGATCCCACCAGCTATAACTACGCTCCCACCGTGCTGGCGCAACAATCGAATCTCATCCGGATGGAAGTGATGGGCGCGAATTCGATCGCGCTGAAAGCGGTTCCGCAACTGGCCACCGGAGTTTTCTATCTTCAGGGAGGGCGCGACGGGCTGTCGGCGATGACGCTGCGCGATTTCAGTGGCGGCCCAAACGACTTGCGCGGCCTGCGCCTTCTCGAATCGATCGAGCAGGTAGCCATCGTAGCGATTCCCGATGCCGTGTTTCAGATTGCCGCCGCTCCCGCCCCGCCGCCCTCGCCCGCCGCCGATGAATGCCTGCCGGCCCATTCCGCGGTGCCGCCTCCGCCGCCACAGGATGATCCCACCGCCGCGCTGACCCCTCTCACGATCCAAGAGAGCGTGCAGCTGCAGGGCATGATGATCGATCAATGCCAGCGGCTCCAGTATCGCGTCGCTCTGATTGACCCGCCGCCGGGCCTGCAAATCTCCCAAGCACAGACCTGGCCCGCCAACAATGGACTGGTCTCTTCGCCGTCTTCGCGCTTCGCGGCGTTTTACTATCCGTGGCTCATGGCGCCCGACTCCCTGCAACCGAATCAGTTGACCACAACCGTGCCGCCGTCCGGCTATGTCGCCGGCGCTTACGCGCAGACCGATCTCACATACGGCGTCCAGCGTCCGCCGGCCAATGTCGAGCTCGAGTATGTGGTGGACGTCGCTCAACCCATTTCCGATCTCCAACAAGAAGGTCTGAATTTGAACAACGTGAATGCCATCCGTGCATTCCCCGGACGAGGCGTGCGGGTGTGGGGCGCGCGCTCGCTGGCCCAGCCCGGCGACGAGGACTGGCGATTCATTCACGTGCGGCGCCTGATGTCGGCCATCGAAGAAACGGTTCAGCGCTCGAGCGCCTGGGTGGTGTTTCAGAACAATACCGACACGCTCCGCCGGTCGCTCACACATTCCCTCACCGTCCTTCTGACTGGAATCTGGGCCAAAGGAGGGCTCCAGGGCACCAAACCGTCGGACGCTTTTTACGTGACCTGCGACTCGACCAATAACCCGCAATCCGTCATCGATCAAGGACAACTGATTTGCGAAGTTGGCATCGCCATTGCAGCGCCCATGGAGTTCCTGGTGTTTGAGATTCGGCAGGACGCTTCCGGCTCGCAAGTTTTGGAGAACTGACCCATGGCCAGCAGCGCATTCCGCATCGATCCGCTCGGCACGTTCAACTTCTACATCACGCTGATCGACAACTCCAGCGTGGCCGGAACGTTGATATCCGCGGCGATCGGTTATTTCATGGCCGGCTTTTCAGAATGCAGCGGTTTGGATGCGACCGTGGAAATTATGGACTACCGCGAAGGCGGCCTGAATACCTATGTGCATCGGTTCGCCACGCGCGCCATCTATTCCAATCTCGTTCTGAAACGCGGCCTGATCACGCTCGGCGACGATTTGTGGAACTGGCACTACAGTTGGGTGCAAGGCATCGGCCAGCGTAAGGACGGGCTGATCTTCCTGCTCGACGATTCGCGCGCTCCGGCCAAAGTCTGGCGATTCAAAAGCGGGATTCCGGCCAAATGGGTGGGACCGGCGCTCAATGCCGCCCAGAGCACCGTAGCCGTCGAGTCGTTGGAAATCGCCCACGAAGGAATCGATCTCGAGGTCGGCGCCTGAGGATCAGGAACACATGCAAGACATCCATATCAACGAAGTGCACACGGACCTCGAAATCACCGACGGCGTTGGAACACTGTCCCCGGCGGACGTAAAGAAGCTGGTGACGTTGGTTCTGGCGCAACTGAAGACGCAGAAATACCACGAGGAGTTGTGCGGCCGCGACAACCGCCTGCAAAACAGCGCTTACGTCTCGGATCTGAAGGCCTGAGGCCCTTATGCCACTCGAGAAGCTGACCATACTGCCGGAAAACAGCGGACCCATCCTGGCGCGGTTTAATCCCGAGCGCTACACCGTCAGCAAGAGTCTGCAGCTGGCCGAACTGGCGATTCCCGGGTTGGACTCGCCGGTGGTGCAGTATGTGCACGGGCAGAACGAAAAAATCACGATGGAGCTGTTCTTCGATACCACCGACCTCGGCATGGTCAATTCGGTGACGGACGTCCGCACTCTGACGGCCCAGGTGTATCGGCTGCTGAAGGTGGACGGCAACCTGCATGCGCCGCCCAGAGTGCAGTTGGCTTGGGGATCGGGCGGGCAGCTCACCAGTTATGGAGCGAGCATTTCTCCTTGGCTGGTGCTGGAGAGCGTCAGCGAAGAATTTAACCTGTTCAGCCCGGGCGGCGTCCCGCTGAGAGCCAAGCTCAACGTTAGCTTGCGCGAGGCGTGGACCATTTCGCAGCAACTGCAGGTGACGCCGCGGCATTCGAGCGACCGCACCACGCTGCATCGGGTGGTGCGCGGCGAAACCATCTGCCAGATCGCGTACGAACTATATGCCGATCCCACTCAATGGCGGTTGATCGCCGACGCGAACAACCTGGACAATCCGCGGCTGCTCACGCCGGGACAGGTCTTGACGATTCCTCCCAGCCCGTCCTCCGCGAATACGGCCGGCATCAACACCATCTCGGGGGCGCAATAACGTGGCAACGGCTCCCACCGTCGCGCAGGACATTTACATCGGCCAGGATTTCTACGTGCCGGCTTATCGCGTCCGCGTGCGCGGCCAGGCGCTGCTGCTGGCCGAGTACGACGTCCTCAATGTCACCTATACCGACAGCGACACGGAAATGGACTCGTTCGATCTGACGGTCAGCAACTGGGATCCGGACGGCAATGGACCCGGGCAGGGATGGTTCAAGTACAGCGACACCCAGGTCTTCGATCCCTGGCAGGACGTGCAGCTCGACATGGGCTACTACAACGGCGGCAACGATCAGCTGCAGACCATGCTGGTGGGCGAGATCGTGCGCATGACGCCCAACTTCCCTGAGTCGGGACCCTCCACCATGACCGTGCACTGTGTAAATCTGTTGCAGCGCTTCCGCACCCAGCAGATCACCAAGGACTACTTTCAGA
Organism: Terriglobia bacterium; assembly: GCA_963768095.1. GTDB lineage: Bacteria > Acidobacteriota > Terriglobia > Bryobacterales > Bryobacteraceae > Palsa-89. Next base: position 915,387 of record CAVYGT010000007.1, read on the forward strand.
AGCAGGACTCCTACATTGCGCGCGACCTGGTGCAGAGCATCGCCAGCGACGTTCGAAAGACCATTCCCTCGCTCGATCTAATGGTTGACAACGACGAGATTAGCCAAAACCTCGGCAACGAAAATCCGATCGAGCACCTGAACATACAGCAACAGTACGCCGTGAATTTTCTGTACGCGCGGAGCCGCGAAATCGGATACGACATTTGGCTGGAGGAAGAGACAACCGGCTCACGCCGAACAGTTGTTTTTCACTACGCGCCCAGCAAGTACACCTTGAAGCCCACCTACAACCTGGAGTGGGGCAAATCGCTGATGAGCTTCCAGCCTTCCTTCGCCACCGCTAATATGCCGGACCAGGTAACCGTGCGTTATTGGAATCCCCAAAAGAAGCAGAAGTTCGAGGGCATCGCGACGCGCGCCGATCTGGCGCTGGATGGCGTCATCGATCCCACCGGAGACTTTGGCGTCAAGCAAGGACCGCTCGCAAAGAAGACGGACTTGGTAACCAACCTGGTAGTACAAAGCGACGATGAAGCCAAAACCGCCGCGAAGCGAAGGCTGCGTATCCTGGCCCAGGGGTTGATCGAAGGAAAAGGCAAGACCGTTGGGTTGCCCGATTTGCGTTCCGGCAATAAGGTCCAGATTTCCGGGTTGGGCCGCTACAGCGGGCTCTATCACATCACCAGCACCACCCACACCATCGGCGAGGGCGGTTACACCACCGATTTCTCCGGGCGCATGGAAAAGGATCCGACCTAGACTAGGAGACCAATGAGCCAGATTAACGGATTAGTGATCGGGATAGTGACGCAGGTCGACGTGGGAAAGATCAAGGTGAACTACCCATGGCTCGACGAAAACCAGGAGAGCGATTGGATCCGCATCGCCACCGCGATGAGCGGAAATAACCGCGGCTCGTGTTTGATGCCCGAGTTGCAGGACGAAGTATTGATCGGGTTCGATCAGGGCGCTACCCGAACGCCATATGTCGTCGGGTTTTTGTGGAACGGCGTCGATTCACCTCCCAGCCAGGATGTGCGAGACCGCCGCATCATGTCGGCCAACGGCCACACCATCCGGTTTCTGGATTCCACGCCGTCCGGAGGCAGCTTGGGCGCGCTAGTGATCGAGGACGGGCACGGCAACGCCATCACGATGTCGAACGGCAAGATCACGATTCGCGCCATTGGGGTGCTGGAAGTGACCGCACCCACCATCACGCTGAACGGACGGATCGTGGCTCCGAACGGCAACCCGATTTAAAGGAGACGCTCAAGTTTATGCCGGATATCGACATTGCGGTCAGCGCGGACCTGGGACAGATGTTCCAGTTGCCGTCTTGCGCCGACATCACGCTGCCCAACGCGAGCGGGCTGTCGATCCAGCTGCCCACCGGGGGCTCATTGCAAGCCTTCGCCGACATTTCCAAGGGCATCCCCACCGATTGTTCGATGACGTTCAGCCTGATGCTGCAGCTGGCGCCGTTCATCGCCAGCATCCAGTGCCTGTTGAATGTTTTGAAGTTGCTCAAGCCGCTGATCGATGTGATCAAGGGTCTGCCGTTTCCTCCGGCCAAGGCGATCCTGGACTTTGGAGAGGCCGCCGTCGCGCTGGCTCCCTGCCTGCTGATTCCCACTCCGGCGATCATGATCCCGTTCATCCTCGATCTGCTCTGCCTGATTCTGAAAGTCCTGAACTGTTTCGTGCAACAGATGGAATCGTTGATCAAGATCATGGAGCCGCTCACCCTGCAATTAAACGCGGCGCAGCAGAGCGGCAACAGCGAGCTGATTTCGACGCTCCAGTGCGCGCAGCAAAACGTGCAAACGCAGGCCGGGCAGATCATGAATTCCTTGGGGCCGGTGGGCGCGCTGCTGGAAGTCGCGGGACCTCTGTTTGGCATCGCCGGCGTTCCCAGCATCACGCTGCCATCCCTCGGCAGCGCCAGCGATGTACAGTCCTTGAGTTCCACCGTCAACACCATAAAATCGGTGCTCGTCACGGTTCAATCCATCATTGATGGCCTGGGAGGTTGCCCGGCGTGAACCCCAACGACATCATCGGCGTCGGCTGGAAGTTTCCCATTCGGGTGAACGCCAAGGGCGGCATCAGTTATTCGTGCGGCCCGGACCGCATTCAAGACGCGATCTGGATCATTCTCTCCACCTCGCTCGGCGAGCGGGTCATGCGGGAAGATTTCGGCGCCGGCGTTAACAATTACGTGTTTCAGTCCAACAGCGACCTGGTGCGCGCGCAGCTTGCGGCCGCGGTCAGCGCGGCGCTGGCCAAATGGGAACCTCGCATCACGCAGGTGAACGTCGCGGTGCAACAAGGCACGGAGCCGAGCCAGGTCCTGATCGTCATCGACTACCAGATCAGCTCTACCAACGAGCTTTTTAACTTGGTTTATCCGCTGTATTTGCAGGAGGGCGCCGGCTAATGCCTCTGCCCAATATCAATCTCGACGATCGTAAGTTCGAAGACCTCTACCAGGAATTGGTCCGGCGCATTCCCACATACACGCCTGAGTGGACCGACTATAACGACAGCGATCCCGGCGTCACGCTGATGCAGCTCTTCTCCTGGCTGGCGGAGATCATCATTTATCGATTGAACAAGGTGCCGGATAAGAACTATGTCAAGTTCCTCGAATTGGTTGGACTGCAACTGACGGAGCCGTCTCCAGCCGTCACCGAATTGCAGTTCACGCTGGCGAACAACGCACCGGCCACATCGGTTCTGGCGGGCACGCAGGTTTCTTTAGGAGGCTCGTCGAGCGGGCCGCCGGTAGTGTTCGAAACCGATTTCGATCTGCTCGTCACCGGTCTCGATCTGGTTTCCGTTCAGAGCTTCGACGGTTCGCAGTTCACCGACTACACGGCTCCAAATGCAACCGACGCTGCGCCTGGCTATCCACCGTTGAGCAAGACGCCGCAACCCGAGGCCGCGCTCTACCTGGGTTTTAACAATGTTTTTCCGGCGGGATTGAACCGCATCACCGTTCATGTGGCGCAGGGTGCGATGCCCGCTCCGGTACAAGGAGTGAGTACTCCGCAACCGGCGGTTTCACCGCCCGTGGAGGCGAATTGGGAATACTGGGGCGGCCAGTGGGAGCAGCTGCAGGTCCAAACCGACACCACGTTCGCGCTCACCAAAAGTGGCTACGTGACTTTCCAGGCGCCTACCGACGGTCAGCTCCAGCAATACGGTTTGCTCACTAAGCCAAACGATCCCGTTCTGTTTTGGATCCGCTACCGTATCCAAAACATCGCCGGTCCTGGCTACGAAAACGTCCCGATGCTGCAAGGCATTTTGCTCGACACGGTTTCGGCCACCAACAAAGTGACCGAGACGGACGAATTGCTGGGAGCTTCGAACGGGCGGCCCAACCAGACTTTTCAGCTCGCCAACTACCCGATCCTGCCGCTCCCCGACGGAGTGGAGGGCATCATCGCCGTGGACGAAGGAAACGGCTACGTAACGTGGATCGAGGTGGAGGACTTCGCCGGATATGGTCCGACCGACCCGGTCTACACCCTGGACCACTCCACCGGCCTGGTCGCTTTCGGCGACGGCATCCACGGCAAGATTCCGCAATGGCTATCGGGCAACGGCAGCAATCTCTCCACTGCCGACCAGGTCAACATCAAGGCCACGTCGTATGCTTGGGGCGGCGGATCGCAGGCCAATTCCGGTGCAAACACGATCACCACGCTGCTCGCACCGCTGAGAAATATCCAGGGTGTCACTAATCCTTTACCGTCCTACGGCGGCGCCGACGAAGAGACCGTAGCAGACGCCGAAGACCGGGCTCCGATGGTCCTGCGCACCGCGAACAGGGCGGTTACCGCCGACGACTTCGCTTTTCTCGCCAAGCAAACTCCAGGTGCACAGATAGCCCGGGCGCAGGCGTTTCCCTTATTGAACCCGAACTTTCGCGTCTTGCGTGGGACGGACGGAAGTCCCCAGGTAGAGGCGCCCATCCCAGGAGCCGTCACCGTTTTTGTCATCCCGCAGAGCACCCAGCCGCAGCCGATTCCAACGACAGGCACTCTTCAGTTGGTCGCGAATTATCTGGACCAGCATCGCCTTCTGACCTGCGAGCTTTTTGTCGCGCCTCCGCACTATCGGCAGGTGCGCATCGAGGTGCAGGTGATCGCCGAACCCACATCCGACCTGGGAACCGTGGGCGGCGCGGTGCTCAAACAGTTGCTGGCTTATTTCAATCCGCTCCCGCAGCAGGGCGTCGGCAACGGCTGGGATTTCGGCGGGACCATTTATTTCGCCGAAACTTACCGGCAGATTTTCGACGTGGACGGAGTCAAGCTGATCACCGGCACTCTGAAAATTTATGTCGACTCGGCGCTGCAGCAGCCCTGCACCGACGTTCAGTTGATGCCCGACGAGATCGTCTACTCGCTCGACCATGGCGTGTCGGTGACGTATTCATGACCAAGATCCCCCAAACCGGAACCTTCATTCAGCTTGACCCCGTTATTGGCTGGCAGGCGTCCGGCATGCAAAATTTGTCGCCTGTCAATCCGCCGGGTCTGGTGGCGAGTTGTTCCGCCGGACAGCCCGTACCGGCTAAGACGCCGGGGAATCCGGTGGACTGCGTCACCGGTCAGCCGTTGAAGCCGGTAACCGCGGCGGCTCCAGCATCGAACTGCTGCGCGGGTAATCCCGTGACTGCCGTCATGCCGAATGGAGCGCTGAGCCCGACCGGTCTGGCAGTGGATTGCGTTACCGGCCAGCCCGTTCCGTTCGTCCCCAAACTCGCCGATCAACTGAACTACCCGGTTGCTCTGGCCATGGGTGATCGAGATCGGCGCTTGTATCTGCTCGACGACGGCGTGGCGCGTGTCAAGGAACTCGATCTCGATCAGCAAAGAGAATTCGTCACCGTCCGAGGCTTCGGAGGCAAAGGAAAGCAAGCCCGACAATTCCGCCGCCCGCGCGGATTTGCGGTCCTAGAAGATGGATCCTACGTAGTCGCCGATACCGGGAATCATCAGGTGAAGATCTTCTCCCGTTTCTCGAACGCGCTTTTGGCGGTGTGGGGCTCGGGAAATCCGGGGAACGCGGCCGGAGAATTCAATTCGCCCTGGAAGGTGGCGGCCGATCGCTGCGGTCTTATTTATATCGCTGACAAAGGCAATGGGCGCGTCCAGCGGGTCCGCCGCGATGGCTTCTGGGAAACGCCGATCGGCGGTTTGAAAAATCCGTCTGGATTGGCGCTAGCCCCCGACGGCACACTGGCCGTTCTGGACAGCCCCAACATTTATATCTACGCGCCCGGCCAGACCACGCCCTCCCAAACATTCCCGGTGCCCTCCGCCAGCTGCATCACATTCGATTCCAGCGGTTGCTATCTCTACATCGGGACCTCGACCGCGCTGATCTATAAATATGAAGCCGCGGCAAAGACCGGGCTGCGGGAAGTAGGAATCGGCGTCACCGGCGTAAAGGGACAACTTCTGGATCTGCTTTGGACGCCCGAAGCGCAGTTGGTTGGAATTCTCCTGCCGCAATGCGCCAAGCATCCCTCGCTCGTCACTTTCGTCACCTGCGGCACGTATGTGCCCTGCGGCACGTTCACCACCGTGACGCTGGACAGTGGGATCGAGAACTGCGTTTGGGATCGCATTAAACTGAACGCTTCGGTCCCGCAAGGCACGGTCATCGAAGTTTCCACTCAAACCAACAATTCCGATATTTGGGCCGCCGGCGCGCCATTCCAAGCCGAGTGCTCGACATACTCTCCCGCGAATCAAAATTGCAGTCTCGCGCTGACCGGCAACGATCCCGATTGTCTGGTGCAAAGTTTGCCCGGCCGCTACCTGCGCGTGCAATTGCAACTGAAGACCAACGGAATCACCTCGCCGCTGCTGCGCTCGGTTCAAATTAGCTTCCCGCGATCGAGTTACTTGCAATATCTTCCAGCGGTTTATCAGGAAGACGATCAAAGCCGCGTCTTTCTGGACCGGTTCCTCAGGATCTTCCAGACCACTTTCGACGGCATGGATCGCACCCTCGACGACATGTGGAAGCGATTCGATCCGCTCTCGGTGCCGGACTCCTGGTTCTCCTGGCTCGCGGCTTGGATTGCGCTTCCCATCAATCCTCTCTGGACGGACCTTCAGCGGCGCACCGCGCTCAAAACCGCCGGCCAGTTATATCCATTGCGCGGAACACCAGCGGGTGTTCAGCAGTTGATCGAGCAGTACTCGGGCGTCAACGTCCGCCTGATCGAGCATTATCGTCTGCGGCAATTGATCATCCTGGCCGATCAGCCGGATTCCGGCGCGCCGCTTGGATCGGCAACCAGGCTTTGGAGCCGCGACCACTACCAGCGTTTGCAACTCGGCGTCTACAGCCGCGTCGGCTATTTCGAACTCACCGGAGAACCCGAACCCGGCCTCGAGCCGCTGGCTTGGGGTGCGAATGAGTTCACCGTGTTTTTCGATTGCGATCCTTACCAGGTATCGGCCACGCGGCAGAACGTATCGCAAGTGGTGGAGCGCGAAAAACCGGCCTACACCAAAGCCAACTATGCGCCCGTGTTTCCGCGGTTTCGGGTGGGAGTTCAGTCGACGCTCGGCATCGACACCAGGATCGGAGAGCCGACCCCGCTGCTGCTCGGAACCACCGGGACCTTGGATTACGATTCGATTCTCTCGTGTTCGAAAACCGAGACCCACCTGCTGGCTCAGCATGCGACGCTGCGGCCCCAGGTGGACGTGAACACACGACTTCTGTGAAGGAGCAGCGTATGACGACATTATCGGCCGGCTGTGCAGGCGCCCCAACGGCGCGGGAAAAGACTTGCCTGCCTTGCGATATCCCGGTCTTCTGCCGCAACAATTACTACCGTGGAAAGCTACTCACCGAGCGCGACTTCACCGACGAACAGCGCTACGGCATCGACAAGATGCGGCTACACACGCTTTCGCTGCACGGCTGGGGAGTCATTTGCGGTCTGATCGTGAAGCCGCACCCGCACTGTCCGGAAAAGCGCCTGGTCGTTAGCACGGGCCTCGCGGTCGACGATTGCGGGCGTGAGATCCGCCTGCTGCGGGACGACTGTGTGAACTTGCCTCAGCCGGTCCCGGGGCCCGCGCCATCCCCCGCTCCGCCCCCAGCCGCTCCACCTCCGGCCGTTCCAACTCCGGCTACTAGCCAGGCTGCAAACCAACCCACAAACCAGGCGGCCAATACGGCGCCCTCGCAGAATCCCTCTTACGCCGATGACGACGATAACAGTCCGCCGGCGCAGGACGATCCTTGCGAACCCGAACCTGTTCCCAAGGATCTTTATCTCTGCATCCGGTACGCCGAATGCGAGACCGAGTTTGCTCCCGCGCCTTTTGACGATTGCTCCTGCACCACTTCTTCGCAGAAGCCCAACCGGGTCTGCGAGGGCTACACGCTGGAGCTGTACGAGCAGAAGCCCTCGTTCTGGGATAAGGCCACCGAGCAACCCTGCGAGATGGACGATTGCGAGCTTTACTATCGACAGGCGCGCGAATGTTGTCCGGAGACGAACTGTTTCCCCTGTTTGCCTCTGGCGATCATCTGCAACGTTGTCGCCGGCGAACCCGTGCGGCCCGAACAGATCGACAACTGGGGCCCGCGCCGGCAACTGGCCAGCGTCGAGACTTTGGACCAAGTGATCCGATGCATCCTCACCAAGCTGCCGACCGAGCAGTTCACGCGCATCGAAGATACCAACTGGGAACACAATCGCCGGCTGCTGTGCCGCGAGTTCGTCGAGGAATACGTGGGAACGGCGGAGCGCCCGCGTGGATTCCGCATCGAGTTCTCGCACAAGGTGCAATCGGCTGAGATCGACACCCGTACCTTCCAGGCGCTGGTGGTCTTTCGGCCAGAAAACGCGTCCGAGCCGCGGCAGATGCAAGTGGCGCCGGGCCGAGTGGAACGAGATCCCGACGAGACCACTTGGGCCCGCCTGCTGATCGACCCCGGCTACGCGCGACGGCACCTGGACGGCCGCAGCTTCGACCTCTTCTTGAGCCTCAAGTGCGACGTCATCCGCGATGAATACGGACGCGCGGTGGATGGAAACTTCATCGGACATCGATTGCCCACCGGCGACAACATTCAGGGTGGCAATTTCGAAAGTTGGGTCCGCGTGCGGCACCGATCGAATATGTAAGGCCAGCGCCACTGCAGGGAGAAACTTATGAGTCCAACGCAAACCATGAATTCAAAAATGCAATCCAGGCAGTCGCCCTGCGGTTGTCCGGAGCAGACGCCTTCCAATCCGTGCTGCTGCAATCTGGTGTGTTTCGACCGGCCGAACTACTTCTGCGGGCATCTGCTGACCGACGCGGACCTGACTCTGCAGCAGAAGTATGTGATGGAGAAGAACAAGCTCTACCACCGCACCATCGATGGCTACGGCATTGTCTGCGGCTTGAAGCTCACGTGCGATTGCGATTGCAAAGGCAATATCCTGATTCACGACGGGTACGCGATCGACGACTGCGGGAACGACCTGGTGGTTTGTGAAACCACGCGCTTTGACGTCATCGCCGCTCTCAATTGTAAACACCTGCTCCTGTCCGATCCGCCAGAGGACGATTGCGATCCCCGCCGGCGCCAGTCCCGCTGCGACATCAAGCAGTGCTTCTATATCACCATCTGCTACGACGAGACCGAATCGGACTACGAAACGCCGTTTCAGAGCTCCTGCACCGCCGGGCCCAAGCAATGCCTGCCCACCCGCACGCACGAAGGCGTTCGTTTCGACGTCACCGAACACCTGCCTCCCAAACATTCCTACATCGCCGGCCTGGAAGAGCGCATGCGGGAATGCTTCGAGGTTAATTGCAACAGCCCGATCGGACGAATTATCAAGCAGCATAGCGAGGATCTGCTGCGCGTCTTCGGAAGAGACAGCGAGGAGCTTCGGCGCGACCCGTGCGAATTGTTCTGCGAGCTTCGGGCGTACTTTCTGAATCATCTCAAGACCAACCCCGACCAGTTCAATTGCAACCTGTACGACGAGGTGTCGTGCCTATGTTGTCCGGAATGCGACGATCAATATGACCGCAGAAGAATCCGGGACTGGGAGCCGCGCTGTCTCGAGGAACTGCAGGAGGCTTTCCGCAAGCTCCTGTACTACATGCAGCGCTATCAATACGACTGCGTCTTCGGCGATTTAGTCTTCTCGTGCCAGCAGCCGTGCGAGGCCCATTGCCTGGTACTCGGAACCGTTGAGGTGCTTAACGGGAAACTGATTCGGGTGTGCAACACGCCGCGCCAATACTTGTGGGCTCCGGCCAACTTGCTTCAAGTTCTGATGTACGACATCCTGACGGCGCAACTGGCGCCCGGCAGGGATCCCGGCGATAGGGTTCCGTGCTGCCCGGATTATCGCAATTTCGATCCCTTTCATTTTCTCACGGAGTTCGGATTCAACCCATGTGGCCGCGCGGAGGCCGCCACCTCGCTGCCGCGCGCATTTTCGGCGATGCGGGAAGCGCTGCATCAGTCCTTCGATTTTACCAACAGCATGGCGGTTTCCTCCACTATTTTCGATCGCGTGCCGCCGGAACGCTTGGAGGAGGCCGCCGCCCTTTTCGGGATCTCGGTGTCGAAGGAGGATCTGCACGCGACGCCGCTCAGCAATCTGAATCCTTGGCAGGCTGTCCAGGCGCACGCTCTGCTGCGCCGTAACGATTCTCTGGTGGCCTACCAGTCGGAAGGGGAAACCAAGAGAGTGCTCACCGATTTCATCGCCGGAATCGCTCCCGACCGCTCGGTCGGGCTGGCGATCGAATCGATAGTGAAGTCTCACTATCAAACGGCCCAGGAGCTCGACCGGCTGAGAGAGGAAGTCGAGGTCCTGAAACAACGGCTGGGCGGCGAGGAATCGAAGAAGAAATCGCCCAGGAAGGGCAGTAATCCCGGGTCCGAGGAAGAAATGCCCTAGAACCAGCCCGCGAAAAGAAATACAGGAGACTCCATCGTGGCTAATCCAGTGCCGAATCCAGTGCAGCGCCTGCGCTACTTTGACGGCGAATACCTGCGCAGTTACGACTTCACCGACGAGCAAACGTATCACATCGAGATGCGCCGGCTGATGAATCTGAAGCTGCATCTACACGGCATCGTCTACGGCCTCGAGATCGTGCAGGATCAGGACTCAGTGCCTTCCAGCGGCATCTACTTTTTCTCGGTCGCTGCAGGTATGGCCATCGATCAGAGCGGGCGGGAGATCGTGGTGCCGGCGCCCTACAGCCTCACCAACGTTCTCACCGCGCCGGGTCTTGGTCCGGGCTCCTACGAAGTATGGATTTGCTACCAGGAAAATGAAACCGCAGTCCCCGCGGCAGGCTACCTGGATTGCAACGCGAAAAACCAGTACACGCGCTGGCGTGAATCGTTTCAGGTGTACTTGAAACCGGTGGTAGGGCCTAGCCTGGTGGCGGATTGCGGCGGGGTCCGGCTCGGAGTTGTCGAATTGATCAACGCCGGGCTGGGGCTTCAGATTACCTACCCCCCTTACAACGTAGAGCGGCGCTATGTAGGAATCCGGGCACAGTCGGTGATCGCGCCCGATCAAGTCGACCCCGAATCGTTCGATCTCACTGCGTTGGCGACGCCGGTGCCCGATAGGCCACTTCCCGGATACTTCGACGTTCACCCGGGAGTCTTCATCCACGGCAACACGGTGGTGAAGAAAAACCTCGTGGTCGGCGACGATTTCGAGCTCGATAAGAGCGTCTACAACAACCTGCCGAATCTCACGACGCTTCCACCGGGCAGCGTGAAGATCACACAGGACCTTTTTCTTCAGGGAGATTTCTACGGTTTCCTGAATAACAATTGGTACAAGTTGCAGCAGTATATCCAGACCCTGATGCCAAATATTGTGACCGGAACCGCCACCGTGCTGATCAGTCCGCAAGGGACGAATACAACCAGCGGATTGTTCCCGCTGCCGACCCCCGTCAACTCTCCGATTGTGACCAGCACGCCTCCGCAAGTGATGCTGGCGATCTCCGGAATCGAATGGGAGGACCCCAAAGACTTTCAAACGAACTTCGGCACGAGCAACTCACCCATTCAAGTCAGTGTGCAACTCTCCGGGATCGCCCCAGCGTCACCTGGTTCGAAGCAGTGGAACATGGTTGTCCAGTGGACGGCGAGTCCGAACGTCGCGAGCGGCGGAAACTTCGTGTTCCCGGTCACGCAGGTCACCATTAGTTACCTTGTGGTCTTCATGCCCTGATGTCTTTAACAATCCACAAGCTCAGCACGCACTGCCGCGCTCCCAGAGGCGCGGAACGTCATGGCGCGCTGGTAGACGACATTGCACGTGGATCCCTGGCCCGCGAATTGAACGCGCAGCTCGGCCCCAGCCTGGATCGATTGCCCGCGGTGATGCGGCTGAAGCAGCTTCGCGTGCGGCTCAGGATTCCGGCGCGCAATCTCACCGCGAGCGCTCTCACCAGCGCGTGGGCTCGCGCATTTACGCTCGCGCTGCACCGCGCGCTGGCTTATCCGCCGGGCGACGGAGCGATCTCCTCACGGCGGTATGAGTCCGGCGCGGCGTATAAAGCGGCGATGCTGCACCATATCGCAAGCAAGGGTGACGCGCCGAGCTGGGAATTCCCCGAACTCGAAGCGTGGCGTGCTTCCTCTCCTTCGCAAACTGCCTTAAATGTCCTGATCCAGGATCCGGCGTTGATCGCCGAGGTCGTCGCGCAGTTGGACCGGCACGGTTGGCTGGAGCCTCTGCTCGCTTGGTGGGATGAATTGTCACTGGAGCGGGTGATACAAGCCGCATCCATTAACTTCGACGGAACGCAAGACCTCGGTGTTGAAAATCTGCTCGAAATAGGGTCTTCGGCGGCGCGCGGCTTGCGCCCGGAATGGGCGTTCTCCGGACGCCGCCAGGCCATCCGGCTGTGGGCCAGACTCGAATCGCGCCTTCCGTTGCGAGGAGTGTGGCACGGCCTGCGCCTGTTGCTGCGATTCCTGGAAGTGCCCGCGATGCTGGCGCTCCGAGACCCAGCATTCCTCGCCGATCCTGTTGCCTTCCCGGCTTGGTGTGAAGACATTGTGCGCAGCTCGGCCTGGGGCGGCGCCGCGCCTAAGGCGGCTTCGGCGGCTAGCGCGATCTTCGCGGACCATTCGGCGGCCCTGCTTTCCCTCTTGGAAGATCTGCGTCCGCTCGCGCGCTCGGCGGCGGGTTCCGCCTCCCCGATTCCGGTTTCGCCGGCTGCCACCCGTGGCGGCGCCGCAGTGCAGTGGATCGTTTCGGATTGCGCCGGCATACTGCTGATGCTTTCGGTGGTGGATAGACTTAACCTCGGGCGATTTGCTCGCGCCCCGGAGTTCCTGCGGTTCGGAGGGGAGCGCGCTCTCTCGTTTTTGCTCGCCGGCATCGGCATGACCCTGCTGAAACCGTGGCGCTTCTCGGATCCTGTCGATCCGGCCGTGGCGCTCTTCGCGGGAATATTTTCCGAGCTTGACCTGGCTGAAATGCGGCGATTCTTTTCCGCCGCCGACGTTGGCGCCATCTCCGAATTCGTGCGGGGGGAAACCTGGGAGGAAGCGCTGGATCTCGCGGCAACGGAATTGGCGCGTTCCTTCGCAGGGCGCGTCCGCGGATTCCGTCAGGCGTCGCGCGATGCCGTCGTAAAACAATTTATTCGTCTCCGCGGGCGCGTGCTGGTGGAACGTAGCCGCCTGCTGGTTGTGCTCGCGCCCACGCCTTGGGCGGTGGCGCTGCATCTTTCCGGCCTGGACCAACCGATCGCTCCGGCGGAGCGGATGGAATACCGCCGCGTGGAATTCGTACTGGAGGGTTTGTGACCACACCGCCCGTGCAGCCGTTCTCCGGCGGCGCCGATCACATCCTGGCGGAAATGAAGCGGCTGGATCTAATGCTGCGGCGCGCGGTGCTGGTCGCGCGCCAGTCGCGCTCCACCGACACCCCCGACGAGTTTCGCGGCCTGGTGATCACGGAGGAAGCCGTCGACCGGATGCTCGATAACGTCGATTTCCTCGGCGACATCTGGAAGCTGGGCGCTTCGCCCACGGCCGGGAACATCGATGAAGAGCTGGAGCGCAGGCAGGAAGAGATTCGCGCGCGAATGGAAGCCAGTGCGCAAGCTGGACAAAGGCTCACCTTGCCGCACCTGGCCGCGGTCTGCGATTTGTCCCCGGCGGAGGTCGACATCCTGCTCATAGCGCTGGCGCCGGAGTTGGAACCTCGCTATGAAACGCTCTTCGCGTATCTGCAAAACGACGTGACGCGCAAGCGCCCCAGCCTGGACTTGTGCCTGAACCTGGTATGCCGGACCGAACAAGAAAAGCTCCAGGCACGCCAGGTGTTCTCTCCCGACGCGCCCTTACTATATTTCCATCTGATCGAGCTGCACGAGGAATCTTACGACCGGAATTCCACGTTGCTCCGCCATTTTCTCAAGCTGGACGAGACCGTGACGCGCTTTCTTCTCGAGCGCCAGCCGCGGCAAACCGCAACTGCCCAGGTTCTGGTTGCCGGCCAAGCGTTCAGCGACGTGGAAACTTCCAGCGCCTCGCGCGCGGAGCTGGAAAATCTATCCCGAGCGTTGAATCAGAACGGGACCGAGCACGCCATCGTCCAGCTTTGGGGAAGCGAGGACGCTCCGCTCAAAGAAGCCGCACTCGCCCTGGCGCACGCTCTGAACAAAAACGTCTTGTACGTCGAATTAGGACGTCTCGATCCGGACGCGGCCCATCTGGGCGCGCTAATTCGCGACGCGGCGCTGTGGGGCAACCTGTTGGTCTTGGACCGGGGCGTGCTTAATCCTCGCGAGGCCGAACAAAGCAAGAAGAATCAAGTTGAAGAGATGCTCTTGCCGAAACTAATCGAGAGCAACATTCCCGTGGTCGTTCTAAGCCGGAACGAGCAGTTTGGACCTCTGGGCGGCTCCACTCATCTGTGGCGCGTGCACGTTCGGCCGCCGGATTTCGAAGCCCGGAGCGAAAGGTGGCGCGCCGCCTTGAGCGGGTCCGTCGCGGACGTGGATACGGAACGCCTGGCCGACCTATTCTTATTCTCCGACGAGCGCATTGAACAGACCGTGAGTTTAGCTCGGGCTCGTGCCACGCTGCGCGATCCGGCCGATCCCAAAGTAACCATGTCCGATGTGCTCGCGGCAGGGCGCGATCTGACTACTCCCAATATGCGCCGCTTCGCTAATCCCATCGAACCGCGCTATGACTGGGACGACCTGGTGTTGCCGGACGATCAGACCCGGCAATTGCACGGCATCTCCGCCAGGCTCCAATTCCGCAGCCTGGTTTATCGCAACTGGGGATTCGGAAAAAATGTGGCGGGCGCGCGCGGCCTGAGCGTGCTGTTTACTGGACCCACCGGTACCGGAAAAACCATGGCCGCAGAAGTTCTCGCCCGCGATCTTTCGCTCAGTCTGTTTCAGATCGATTTGGCCACGGTGGTCAGCAAGTACATCGGCGAAACAGAATACAACCTCAGCATGATCTTTCGCGAGGCCGAGCTGAGCCAAAGCCTGCTTTTCTTTGACGAAGCCGACGCCTTGTTTGGCAAACGAACCGAGGTGAAGGACGCGCACGACCGCTACGCCAACATCGAGGTGAACTACCTGCTCCAAAGGATCGAACAGTATCAGGGACTGGTGGTGCTGGCAACCAACTTTCAAGAGAATATCGACGACGCGTTTCTGCGCCGCCTGCACTGCGTGGTGCGGTTTCCGTTTCCCGACGAAAAGGCTCGCGAGCAGATCTGGAAGCTTCAGTTTTCGAGTCACGCGCCGCTGGCCGGGCCGCTGGATTTTGGATTTCTCGCCAGCCAGTTCAAGCTGGCCGGAGGCAATATTCGTAACGTCGCGCTGGAAGCGGCGTTTCTCGCCGCGCAGCAAGGCGGCGCCGAGGGAAAAATTTCGATGCAGCTCATCATTGACGCGGTACGGCTGGAACATCAGAAGCAAGGCAAGTTAGTGATGAAGGGCGATTTGGGCAAGTATTCGAAAGCGTCCTGAAGGAGGATTCACTTTGAGCTGGTTTCGATCGAGCAAGCGCCCCCAGGATCGCGCGCTCGACCCCGCGCCCTCCCCGAAACCGGAGAGCGAAAACACGCCGCTGCGAAAAGAAGACCCGCTCCTTTCTCTGCAGCGCGCGGCCGGAAACCAGGCTGTCCGGAAATTGCTCGAACAAACTCGCGGCGATGCCATCCCCGAAGGCGAACGAACGGAACTGGAGGCGGGGTTCGGGCAGGATCTGAGTGAAGTTCGCGTCCATCGGGATGAAGCAGCGGGCAGCCTAGCGGCCGGCGCGGAAGCCAGCGCGTTCGCCACCGGCCGCGACATTTATTTTGCCCCAGGAGCCTACACTGCGGCGACGCTGGCCCACGAAGTCGGCCACGTTATCCAGCAATCGCAAGCGGCTGCATTGGTGCCCGCCGAAGACGCTTCGCTCGAGCGTCAGGCAAGCGTTGCTTCAGCGGAGGTGATGTCGGGGCGGACCTCCGAGATTTCCGCCGTCTCATCCGCTCCAGCCGTGCAGCGTCAGGCCGCGCCCGGCACGCCACCCCCGGCTTTGAATCTGCTACCGGCCGATTGGTTGACGCTCGACGGCTTCAAAATCGATAAGGCCGATCTCAGCGAGAGCCAAAGACAGAAGCTGGACGAGTTTGCCCAACGCTCCATGAACAGACTTGCGGAAGCGGATTCGAGCATCAGCATCGTCGGATACGCCGACGCGCCCGGAACCGACGCTCATAACTTAACGCTGGGACTAGATCGGGCTGCCGCAGTCCGCGATTACCTGGTTGCGAAGGGGATCTCAAGGAGCCAGTTGCAGACCAGCAGCCGCGGCGAAGGTTCGCCGGTTGTTGCGAGCCAGAGCTACGAAGCCAAGAACCGCCGAGTCGAGATTGAGGTGAACGAAGGCCGCCATTTCAAACTTCCGTCGATGCTGCCAGTGCTGACGCCGCCCACAGCCACACCGCTGCCGCCGCCGAAACCGATCGACTTGACTTACCACCCGGAACTCCACACACCCACTCCCGGCGAGGATCTTCAGGAGCGTCTTCGCCAGGCCGATAAGGCCGTACGCGAAGCTCAGAAAGAGGAGCAGGCGAACCAAGGAGTTTCGGCCGCCGACGTAGCGGGACGAATCTTGCGGCAAGCGGCGAAAAAGCTTGGGCTTCCGAATTGGGCCCAGGATCGCGCGCAATCGCTGGGCGAGAGATTGCCTTCCATGGGCGCCCGCGCCGCTATGGATCAACTCGCGGCCGAAACAAACATGGACGCCAACACGCGCAACGCTCTGGGGGCCCTGGTTGACGCGCTCATGCGGACAAAGGTCCACTGATGGAAAGCGTTCTCCGATGTTCCAATGGATCTTCTTTTGGCGGCGCAGGCGTTCTCAGGATCGCAAAGCGCCCCAGCTTGATATCGAACCGCCGCGGCAAACGGCGCCGGAGGCGGACGTGGCTTTAGAACAGCGCGCCGAAGTACTCGTGCTGCCGGTGAAGCCCAGCATTTTCCGCCCAGCTCCTTTGATCGCAGAGGCCAGACCGTCCCTGCGCCGGGATTCGCGGTCGCTTTACTTCACCCACGGCGCCTACGCCGCGGCCGGCCCGGACACTCCGAAGCTGAAAGCCCCGGGCGCCACGCCGGACCAACGGCGGAGCGAACGTGCTTTGGCGCGCGCCGCCATTTCAGACAACAAGTGACCTATGCCCCTGGCGCCGGAAGCAGCACAGGCAGATCGCGATCTGGATCGAAAGCATTCTGAGTCTGCGTCCAAGGGCGGCGCTTCCTTTCAGGACGTCGCGCTTCATCCGCTGAGCGGCGTTCTCGGCTCGCTGGGCGCCGGCGGCACGGACCAGGCGAACTCGGCCATGGTGTCCAGCCCGGTGCTGCAACGCCGCGCCAGCGGCGAGATGCTCGCGCTCGTCATGCGCCGTGTGCAGCAGGGTGCGGGGAACTACAAGACGCAGCAACTGGTGGCACAGCTCCGGCGCGCTTCCGTTGTTCAGCGTGAATGCGCCTGCGGCGGAACCTGCGCGTCTTGTCAAGAAAAGAGCGCCCCAGAGCCGGCCGTTGAAGAAGAGTCCGTGCTTGCGCAGCGTCGCGAAGCGGACGCCGGAGGCGAAGCGGGCGTGATGGACGCCGGCGTCGTTCCTGCCGACAGCGCCTCTGAACCGCTGGATCGCGGAACGCGGCAGTTCATGGAGCCACGATTTGGCCGCGACTTCTCGGATATCCGCGTTCACACCGACATGCGCGCCGCAAAGTCGGCGCGCACCCTGGGCGCCGACGCCTACACTACCGGCCGCGATATATATTTCGGCTCTGGAAAATACTCGCCTTCGTCAACCGAAGGACAGCATCTGCTGGCGCACGAGCTGACCCATACGGTACAGCAGGCCAGCGGGGCCGTGGCCGCCGAGAAGCCCGTCCAGAGCCACAGTGTCGTCGTCGGAAGCCCCGATAGTCCGCTCGAAGCGGAAGCCGAACACACCGCCGACCAAGTCCTGCGCTCGCCCGCCCAGCCGGTGTCCATTTCCTCGGACCGGACGGCGCCCATTCGCCGCAGTTGGTACGGCGATGTATGGGATGCAACCGGCGGGCGCGTCGTCCACTACGTCGGTAACAAGATTGAGGACGCCGTCGAATGGACCGAGGACTGGATCAAGGACAAGATCGAAGAATATGCTCCCGGTTTGTTAAAGCTGCTGCAGGGCGACCTGGTCGGATACCTGAAGGATAAGATCGCCGACGGGCTGGACGGATTCTTCGGCGGAGTCTCCTCGCTCGTGCCCAAAGACGGTTTCCTCGGAAGCGCCGCGAGCATGATCGGCGGACTCGCCGGCGGTTTGGAGAAGGCTGGGTCGGGGATGGTCGCCGGTGCCTGCGAAACGTTCGCGCACGCCGCCCAGATCGTCACCAGCATCGTAAAGGCCGTCGCCGGTCCGGCCTTCGAGGCCATCAAGACCGTCGCCTCCGCGGTCGGCGATTTCTTCTCGCTTTTGTGGGACGACCTGCTGAAGCCGGCCTGGAAGGCAATCGAAAGCGTTGCCGGGACCGTCTGGGGATGGATTAAGAGCATCGCCACATGGATTTGGGACGCGACCGCTCCTATCCGGAAATTCCTGGGCAGGATCTGGAGCTGGATTCTGGACAAGTTCGGCGTCGCTTGGAGCGCCGGAAGCAGCGTCCTGGATTGGCTGAAGGAGAAGGCCGCCAAGGCTTGGGAAAAAGTTTCCGAGTTTGTGAAACCAATCCTGGGCCCCCTCAAGGTGATCGGCGCCGGATTGCTGATCATCTCCGGGATCGGTCCTCTCATCCTCATTTGGAAAGCGGCGCCGCAAATCTGGGATGCGCTCACGTGGCTCTATGAGCAGTGGAAGAAAACCGACTTCATCGTCGCTTCCCGCAAAATTCTCACCGAACACATCCTCCCGGCCATCGTCTCGGGAGCGGAGAAGGCTGCATCTCTCCTCGAAGACGCCGCTAATTGGATCGGAGATCACGTCGATTCGGTGAACGCCGCGCTCGGCGGACTCCTGAATGCCGTAGGCGGAAGCGCGATCCTGAGCCTGGTCCGAAAAGCCATTCAGTTCGTGGCCGACGCGTTCCGCAAGTTCGCCAATTGGGTAAAGAACGATTTGGTCAAGACGCTTCGCAAGATCAAGGAAATCATTCTGAAGATCTGGAACTTCGTCAAGCCCATCTTGGCGTTCCTGATTAAGCTGGCCATCGTTGTCGCCAACCCGCTGCTGCTGCCCATTGTGCTCACCGGCTATCTCTGGCAGGCGCTCCCGTCGTGCTTCAAGCCGCCCATTATCGATTTCGTGCTGGATTTGCTGATCGCCGTGGTGCGCGCGATCCCCACCTTCAAGATCTTTGGAGACGCCTGGCCGAAGACGCAGCAAAAGATTCTCGGCTCCATGACGGAATTGCGGGGTTCCAGCGTGGAGAAGAAAATCGAAGCCTCCAACCGCGTGGCGCGCATCATGTCCGGCGACGATCTGGAGTGGCTTGGCAATCTTCTGTCGGCGATGATCGTGGTTCCCGACTACATCGAAGGACAGTTCGAGGAAGAGCTGATTGGCATGGACCTCACCGCGCCCCTGCCCTTCGAGCGCGCCGCGCCGCCCGACGCGGCTGGAGCCATTTCGCAAAGCGTCGCGGCCGGAACAGTGCAGCCGGAGAACGCGGCCGTGTTGTCGAATCCCAATCTTGCGGCCGGGCAAATCGGCGTCGATCAAGTGGCCCAGCTGGAGCTCGAGCCCGAGTTGATTCAAGACCTCCAAGCGCAGGGCGGGGAAAAGGAATATCGAGGTCCGGATGACCCGTCGCGCAGCATCGCTGCGATCCAGAAGGAGTTGGCGGGCGCCGGTCCGGTAGCGGGCCCGGCAACGGCCGCCGCAGGACCTGAACCCGCCGGCGCTGGCATGAACGCTGCCGCTCCGGTTGCGCAATCGACCGACGAGCAACTGGAAGCCTTCATGAATCAACCCGCTCCCGACACCTGTACCAAGGAGGAGCCCGCCAAAACAGACACCAGTGCGTCGATTCCCGAAAATCTGAAAATCGGTCCCCTCACTCGCGGCCAGCGAGCCCGTTATTTGCTCCACCAGATCGGCCAGGGCATCAAGACCTGGTTCCACTGCAATTCGTACTGGCTGATACCCGCTGCCATCGGAGTAATCGCGGCGCTGGTGGCTCTGGAGATTCTAACCGGCGGCGCGATCACCGCGGCGCTCCCGGCGGTGATGGACATTTTCGCCAGCATCATGATCGGCGTGGCAGCCGTGCGAGCCGCATCCTACATGGCCGAGTACGTGTCCAAAGCCATCTCCGGCGATGTAATCGGAGGCGCCAAGAGCCTGGCGCGTGGCCTCGCCATTATCGGCATCGAGCTCATTTTCCTTTTGCTGTTCAATATCGACAAGGTCATCAAGACCCTCAAGCAAGGGTTAAAAGCAACCGCCGAAGCGGCCGCCAAAGCCGCCAAAGCTGCCGTCAAGGGAACCATTGAGAGCGTGGAGGAGCTGGGCCGGATTGGCACTCAGGGCATTAAGACCGCGGGCCGGAATATCGCGGGATTTGGCAGGGCCATCGTCCGGAACGGCAAATTGCTTCTGGAAGGCGTCGGGGAGGGATTCGCCAAAGGCATTCGCAAAGTGGAGGAGCTGTTCGAGCGGCTGTGGAACAAGCTGCGCTTCAAGGCATTCCGCATTCGTCTCACAGGCGCCTGGTTCCGGCTCGAAGGGGAAATCAATCCTTGGGTGTTGCTGGCGGAAGGCAAGATTAAGTGGGTCGAAGAAGCGGATGTCGTCGCCGGCAAGAACGCGAAGCTCGGCGGCAAGATCACGGCTAAGACAGCCGAAGAGGAAGTCATCGAAGGGCTGTTCGTTGGCTCCTCCAAAGTCAAGCCCAACTATCGGGAAATCGCCGACCTTTTCTATAAAGAGGAGCTGAGCTCGGCGAACGTCATTCATCACGCCATCGAGCAGCAGGTCTTGAAGAGGTTTCCGGAGCTGTTTACCCTGGAAGAAATTCACGCCGGAGGTAATCTTAGGGCGATCCTGAAGGGTGCCTTCAACTCCGAAGTGCACTTATCTAAGATCCGGATGCTGTGGAATAGTTTCTATGAACTGATGGAAGGATCGGAGGGATTGAGCCGGGATGTCTCCCGACAGGCGTTCGGGAACTTCAAGAATTATGTCGACACTTATATTGAAGCGATGACGGAGTTTATGGAGACAAACGAGAAAGTGGTGAAGGCCGCCAAGGCAGGGGATAATGACACCGTCCGGGCCCTCCTCGCCGCCGAATCGGCGCGGCAGCTTAAGGACGCGGAGTCCGCGGCCAAACGCGCGCTCAATTCCGCGACGAGAGCCGCTGCCCGTTAAGGACGGCTATGGCAGCCCATGTGCACAAGGATCGGTTAATGGACGCTCAACGGCCCGCCATCTTCACCCTCGTCTCTGTCCCAATCATCGGCCAGTTGGGTCCCGACAGCAAAATTGTCGAGCGGGAACCGTGCGAAGCCTGTGGAGTGAGTTATCGGGAAGAGGTCACATTCCTCGATTATGAATTCGATACCTGGGAGCGTGCCGAGTTGATCAAAGCAGGCCATGACAATTACGCCATCACCAGGCGGCTGTACGAGGTTTTTCAAAAGGCGGGGCTCAAGGGACTATCGACGCAACCCATGAAGACCTCCCGGGGAGAGACCTTCGAACAGATCGACCCTGAGCACAAAGTGATGATCCCTGAATTCTTGCGGTTGATCATTGTTGGAAAGGGGGACGGTCCATCCGGATGGTGGGAGCGTGGCGAGACCTGTCCGGTGTGCGGCCGGCCCAGATGGAAACGTACAGAAGCTGCCACCAAGGCTCTTTTTTCGGCGTTCTCGAAGGAGCCTGTACCTCCACGCCTGGTATCGGCGGCGGCGTGGCAAGGCGATGACGTGTTCCTTCTGACCGATCCTGGCCCGCCCGTGGTCAGCGATCGCTTCCAGCAGATCGCCGAAGAACAAAAAGTGGAAGGCCTCGAATTTTCTCCCGCCCAGTGGGTGGCCTGAGGAGTCAAGTCCCAAGCTTGTACTTGGCCAGCTTGCGGTACAGCGTCATGCGCGACCAGTTCAGTTTCTCGGCGGCCCTGCTCTTATTGCCTTTGCAAGTGGCCAGCGCTTCCTGCAAGCCGCGCAGCTCGGTATCTGAAGCCGACGGAATCCGCGGCGGGTAGAGCGGCAACGCGCTGGGCAGGTCCTCGGCGACAATTGGCCCGCTCTCGCGCGTGATGAAGATCTTCTCTATCACGTTTTTCAATTCCCGCACGTTGCCTGGCCAATCGTACTCGACCAGGCCACGAATCGCGTCCTTCGTCACGCCCTCGATCCTGCGGCCCAGCTTTCGGTTCAGGTCCCGTACCATTCGATCCACCAGCCCTGCGATGTCGGCTTTGCGCTCACGTAAGGGCGGCAGATGAATGCGTCCTACGTTCAAGCGAAAATAGAGGTCTCTGCGAAAGGTCTCTGCGCTGGCCAGTTCATCCAGGTTGTGGTGAGTCGCCGCTAAAATTCGAATGTCCGTGTTGTAATTTCGCGTGGACCCGAGTCGTTGCACTTCTTTGGTCTCGATGGCTCGAAGAATCTTGGCCTGAGCGAAGCGGCTCATGTCCCCGATCTCATCGAAAAACACGGTCCCGCCATTGGCGGTCATCAGCTTGCCTTGATTCTTCAAACTGGCGCCCGTAAAAGCGCCGCGCTCGTAACCGAATAGTTCGCTTTCCAGCAGCGAGTCCGGGATCGCGGCGCAGTTGATGGAGATCAAGGGGTGGGCCTTGCGGGCGCTGTTCTCGTGAATCAGTTGCGCCACCAGTTCCTTACCGGTCCCGGTCTCGCCCGTGATCAGTACATTGCAATCGGTTGCGGCGACGCGCCGGATGTTGCTTCGCAGCGCTTGCATGGTGGGACTCGCGCCGACCAGAACTTCACCACCCTGAAGGTCCCCATCCCCCAGCGCACCGGGCGGACGCTCCGGCACCCAGCGGGAAATCGACTCGCCGAACGTGGCCGGATCGAGCGGCTCCTTCAAGTATTCCACCGCTCCGGCTCGAAGCGATGAGATCGCAAAAGCCTCCGAGCTCTCGGCTGTGACAACTAAGAGCGCCGGCGGGGTCAGCTTGGAACGAAGCTCAGTGAACGAGCGAAAGAAGAGCTGACAGAAATCTTGCGTCCCGCGCAGAACAATCAGGCTTACGGATGGGTCTGCGGCGGCGGAAATTGCTTGCCCTACATCGGCGATCAACAGCGGACAGGACTGCCGCCAGCGAAGTACAGTTAGAAGCGGCTCACACCGATCCGCCTGGCAGCTCACAACGAGGACGGTGGAGCGGCCCATTTAACATCTCCGCCCTAACCAATCGTAGTCGACCAACACTGCGGTGGACAAAAGGCCACTCCCCGTAGGGTGCAACCCCAAAAGGCGCCCCTAAATAGGGCCGAATTCGTTCCGGACGATTCCCTAACAAACGGTTGATGAAATCAGGTGGGCTGCTGGTTGCAATTCACTCCGTGTGAGATAAAAGGCGAGAATTGTTTCGTTCACGAAGCATGCATACGCATCAAAACGCAGTCCTCCAGTGCCTCAAACGGTATTATCCTTTATAAAGTACATCCTGAAGGAAATCAAGAGCACTTGGCGGACCGTGCACAGTTAGAGTTTTGGCAGTCAACACTACACAAAGAAAGCCGCCTCAAATAGTTCCTCCGCTGGATGAACATTTCATGCCTAACTCACTAGGACCTCCCCTTCTCTGCGGTCTGCCCGCAAGCCGTGCACTAGAGCGCGCCCCGTCTTACACCCGGGGATCGATACTATCCGGACAGATAGCCCAACTCACCAAATTGTTCACGAGACGGGCTCGTTTCGATCCGATGAATCCGTAGAACACGATATTCGGGGTAGCAGATGGCTGCAGAACGAACGCCACGTGAAGCTCGATGGTGGCCCGCCAGAACGCCTTGGTCCAGGGAATGCTAGCACCGGCGGCTAGAGCAGCGGCCAGCCTTGGCCGTCAGCTTTCCTAATTCCGCTCGCCGAACTGCATAACTTTCTCGACTCAGCCGGGATTTCTGCTCTCCGCTCCAGCTACCGGAATTTCGCGTCTCGATCGAAGACAACGTATTGGTGGTCGGTGCTTTCTGGGAACGCTTCGCGAAGTTGTTGCACAACCCAATCCCCGGTAGGGTGCTCGGTTACATTCAAAGTGGATGACCTCTCTGCGGCCCTGCCGGATCAGGAAGAAGCCGTACAGAATCCGGAAGTTGGCCGCAATCACGGTGAAGAAATCCATCCAGGCAATCAGCTCTCGGTGATTCTTCAGAAGGCCGCGCCAAAGTTGAGCCGCTCCGTCGCCGCGATGCAGCCGCGCAAGGTATCGCGAGACAGTTCGCTTGGAAATCTCGAGCAGAATTACGTCGCTGATGCGCATTCCCGAATAGTGCAACGTCAACAGCAGAGCTCGGGCCCGCAACTGGGTGCGCTCTTGGTGGGCCGCCGATCGCGTATCGGTGATTTCGTCGCAAGCCGCCAACATCGCCGTAATCTCCTCGTCGGTGAACGGCATGGCCGGCTCGCCCTGGGCTTTCGGCAGCCGCAGGCTTTTCGCCGGATTCTTTGCGATCCATTCGCGGCCCACGCAGAAACGGACGTCCTCATCTCGGTGATTTCGCCGCGCGAACTGCGTGCCGCCA
Source organism: Terriglobia bacterium (assembly GCA_963768095.1). GTDB lineage: Bacteria > Acidobacteriota > Terriglobia > Bryobacterales > Bryobacteraceae > Palsa-89. The sequence goes on from CAVYGT010000007.1 coordinate 939,668, forward strand.
CCGTAGCGCGGATCTTGCGGTAATCGGTGATCGCGTCAACCGTCACGTCAGCGAGCGATTTGCCTTTGAAATGTTCGCCCAGGTGCTTCAGTGTGTTCGTGAGGCGTCAACCGAATTTTGGCCAGGTTGCGCGCCATGCATTGAATCTGGTACGGAGTTTTGAGGAGGCTCCTAAATGCAAGAAAACACGGAAATGAATGGTGGGCGCGACAGGACTCGAACCTGTGACCTCCTGCGTGTGAAGCAGGCGCTCTAACCAACTGAGCTACGCGCCCGTCATCTTTAAGGGCGAAACTCTCGACGGTTGTTAGTTTATCAAACCCGCGGCTGCCGGTCCGCTGCGCCAATGGAAATTTCCAGCGGCTCCGGTTAAGATAGATCACGAACCGGGAGGATCGGCATGGACCTGAAACTGGATCGCCGAGCGCTGCTGAAGAGTGCCGGCCTGGGCTTGGCGGCGGCCATGCAAGAGCCAGGCGCTAGCGGGGCGCAGACCAGCGGCGCTGCACCGGCGGTGAAGGCTTTAGTCTTCGACACCTTCGGCACCATGGTGGATTGGCGCGGCTCCATCATCGAGGAAGGCACGGCGTGGGGCCAGGCCAAAGGGATACCAATCGACTGGGCGCGTTTCGCGGATCGATGGCGCGGCGGCTACGGCCCGTCGATGAACAAAGTCCGCAAAGGCGAGCTGCCCTGGACCAAGCTCGACGACCTGCACAGGATGATTCTGGACCAACTACTGGTTGAGTTCGGAATCACCGGGCTGACCGAAGAGGAAAAAGATCACTGGAATCGTGTGTGGCACCGGCTTAAACCGTGGCCCGATTCGGTGGCGGGACTGACGCGGTTGAAGAAGAAGTATCTCATCGCGCCGCTCTCCAATGGCAACGTCGCGCTGCTCACCGACATGGCGAAACACGCCGGACTGCCTTGGGATGCGATTCTGGGCGCCGAGCTGGTTCGTCACTACAAGCCGGACCATGAGGTGTACATCTCGGCTGCGGATTTTCTGGGAGTGAAGCGCGAAGAGGTCATGATGGTGGCGGCGCACTCGGGCGATTTACACGCCGCGCGGGATTGCGGGCTGCGCACCGGATTCATTTACCGGCCCAACGAGTATGGGCCGGGAGGGCGCGCGGACAAAGCCAAGGCGGGCGACTACGATGTCGTCTCGACGGACGCAATCGATCTGGCTGCGCAGATGGGCGTCTGAGTTCGCGCTTCGTTTTTATTTGTTTTCGCCTTCGAGTTTGCGTGTGCTGCGGCGCTCCGCTCAGAGACTAAGCGGAAGCGGCCTTCGCGTTTTGCTTGACGGCCTTCTCAATACCAGGGCCGGCCTTGGCTAAGTCCTGCGCATTCATGACCGGGTAGAAAATCACCTTGGCGTTGTAGCCCAGGAAGAACTGCTCGGCTATGCCGGGGATTTGCGAGGTGTCCTTCATATCAAAGACAATGATTCCGCCACGCTCGCCGCTTGCTCCGGCCCCAAAATATGCGGCCTCGGGCTTCAACGATTCAACGATTTTCTGAAAAGCGGGACCGAACGCTCCGGAGCGTGCCGCCTCGTTTCCCGCTTCGACGGGGATCGTTATTTGCATCATCATTCGCATTGGTCATCGCCCTCCCTAGGCGCAGGTGAAATGGTATCAAACGGGCCGCCGCCATGCTAGCGTGCGACATCGGACACGCACTGGAACCCGGACAAGTAGCCCTTTTGGAACACCGGCGGAGCGCCTTTGAGATCTAACTCGAAAGGTAGTGTAAGAGCCTTGCCATTATCCAAGCGAATCGGCTGACCGGACTGCCCTTGTCTGGGGACCCATTGCAAAGTGTAGGTTGAACCGGAGGCCTGGAAGCGATCTGCATCGCCGAAGAATCGAAATGCCGCCCATAACCCGTCATAGGAAATAAATCCGAATTCCCCGCCGCCAAGACTGCCTGAAAGCCGGGCTGCCTGGGCCGACTTGCCGGGCCAGGTGAAGTTTTGTGGCTGGCTGCCGCTCGGTCCTCCTTTGAGCACCTGGCCGTCGAGCGTCAAGGTGATGCTCTTCAGTCCTTCAGCGGGCAAGGCACGCATCGAATAGGAAAGCGCTGGATCCCTGGCGCCTGATTTATAGAGCGCGCTGCCAAACGCCATCGCGCGGTTGAAGAAGCGCAGGAAAGGCGCGTTAATCTGGACGCGGCTATCGGATTTACGTACGTACTCGTTGAATCTTCTGGTCCAGGTGGACGATAACAATTTCAGCCGTTATGAGGTTTCCGATGGCAAGAAGTCTCCGGTTCTAAAAGTCCCTCTGGGCTTCAAGCGGACTGGCTTCATCCACGTCTCCATCACCATCACACCCACTGGCATCTCGCATAGCATTACTCACGATCAAGAGCCGTGGCGAGTGATCGATCAATGGGAGCGCCCGAGCGCTCCGGTGAGCGGAAAATTCGGATTCCATGTGGGGTCGAGAAACGACGAAATCGCGATCAGCGCGTTCCGCTACACGCCGAACTAGCCCAGGCCGCTTTCCGCGGCGCCAGGCGGGCTTGGCCTAGCGCGGTTCCACCGGTCGAACGCCCACCGTCTCCTCGGGGTTCATGACCGCGTCGACTGACACCGTTCCGCTGGCCGGCACCGTGACCTGCCTTTTGATGCTGACGTATCGATCCGCCTCGAAGCTGATGGTGCAGACGCCGCCCGGAACAGCGGGAATCGCGAACCGCCCTTCGCTGTCTGTCTTCGCCGTCCGAGTCGCTCCCGAGACAACCACTTGCACGTTCACATCCTCCATGCCGTTGCCCACATTGTCTTTGACCACCCCTTGAATTGTGCTCTGCGCGAAGGCCAGCGAGGCGAACACCAAAATGAAGGCGCATAAAGCGACGGGAACGTAGCGAGTCATATCCATCTCCTGAGCGGATCTGATGCGTTCCATTGTTGTACTTTCAATCTTCGAGTGTCAACGCCGTCAACCCTGGCGGCCTGACCAGCGCGGTCTACGAATCGGCCATCTTATCGGCGCGTTCCTCAATGTCGCGGCGATACACGGCCAGCCTTTGCCCTTTGTACTCGACATCCACCAGGCCCAGGGATCCCAGGTTTTCTGAGACGAGCATCACGGATCCGCGCGGGATCGCGATAAACTCGGATCGGCCGTCGTCCTGACGCGCTTGCGCTACTAAGGGCGTGTGGACGGGTAAACGCCTGTTTTGGGGTCATCTTGCACGAATCCCCAACAAACGGAGTTGATTGGAAATCGACTGGCGGTCTGCTTCCTCGATGGAGTTGGCGAACCATTGAAATAGCGCCGGAATTCGTACGCTATCTTTCCATGCAGGCCTGGATCGGCACTGCCCAACCCTCGCCGCAGATGGGCTTGAATGAACTGGCTTCGAATCGAACCAAGTTACCATGTCGGGAGTGCTGGGATGCCCGGGGCGGGTGGAGGGTAATCGGTTTTGCGGTATCGAGAACGGCGCAGTCTCGGGTGCCTGGCTCGCATCTGGCGTGCCAGTGTCGATGCTGCAGAAAAAACGAGATTAAAGAGATTTGGCGCCTATGAAAGAAGTCCAAAGCGGCGGCAAAAACGACCAGCGAGTGGCACTCCTGGTCCTTCAGACTGTTTTGCGGCTGTCCCAGGAGCTTGTAATTACATCGTTCCAGGTTGTCAGTGGCTGGGACGTCCCAATGTTCAGCCGTTCGAGAGTGGCTGAAATAGCGCTGCTCTTTGCTTCTGCTTCGTCTACAGCCGTGACCTCTGCTTCGAGCGGAGTATCACCCCACACCTGAAGTCGCCAGGTCGAGTTGCGCAGATGTGTAAGGACCAGCCAGTTGTCACCGATTCGCGTTGAAAACCTGCTCATGCAATGAGCCTCCTCTCGCGCTACTGTCCCGGTGGGCTGGGTCAGGTGTCAGATCACGCCAAATCCACTTCTTCTGCCTGCAATCCTTTTGGTCCCCGCTTCACGACGAACGACACCCGAGCACCTTCTTCCAGTGTGCGGTAGCCGCTGGTTTGAATGGCCGAAAAGTGGACAAACACGTCTTCGCCGTTCTCGCGTTGTATAAAACCAAATCCTTTTGCAGCGTTAAACCACTTCACAGTACCGTTTTCTTTCACTTTGCCTCGTTTCTAGCTTTTTTCAGGGCGACCACATCGCGTGAACATCAAAGACATGCGCACCTCTGAAGACTCTCTCAACCTTACCACGCCGGCGGCAGCCCCTGCCGAGCCCGAGTTCCGATAAGGTAAAAGAGGTCGGCCGGCAACAGGCTCTTTTGCGCAGTCGAGAGGTTTTCAAAAGGGCCACGGCTGATCCTAGCAGAGGAAACTGCTACGCTTAAGACTCGAATCTGATTCGAAACTGAGAGGTGAGTTCCATTGGCTGAAGTTCAAGTTCACGAAGGCGAGAGCCTGGAGAGCGCGCTCAAGCGCTTCAAACGCAAGGTCCTCCAAGAGGACATCATTAAGGACATCAAGCGGCATTCATTCTATTTGAAGCCGGGTCAGAAGAAGCGCGTCAAGGAAGCGCTGGCACGAAAGCGCAACCGCAAGAAGCGAAGCCGAGAGAGCGAGCCGGTGCCAAGCCGATGATTCGCACCGAGGCTACCAGCCCCGGACTCTAGCGCCTGCCGGTAAGCCCGCGCCGATTGACGGCCAGCAGCAGTGCGATTCCCGCACCAAACGCAATCGCGCCCATGATTGCCCAGCGAATCTGCCCGGTCATGAAACTGCCCGGCAGCACGTTGATGCCTTGCAGGAACCAAATCGCGCCCAGGACAATCAGGATCACGCCCAGGCTGCTCAATCCGATTCTCATATCCTAGAATGTTTTGACCTGCTGCAGGGTGTTCCGCCGCAGATACCAGCATGGCACGTAGCCGAAATGCGGCATCAGCGCATCAACGCAAGTCTGCATGATCGGGGTACCAAGCGAGTACTCTACTTGATTCCAATGGTTCATCGCCAAGTAGACACGATCCACTTTCATCTGCTCTACCGGCCTTCCCCGGAAGCGAGCCCAGAGGTCGTCGACGCTATAGATGAAAGCGGTGAGAACGACCAATGCCAGACATCCCCGCAGCAGGATTTTCGAAATGGTCCGCACTTCAAAGGGCTCTCTCCACTTTACGCGATCGGCATCGAGCAGGCATTGAATAGCCTGTTCTCGCTGGTGGCTGGCTTAACACAGCTCGCTGATCCTGTACTGAATGGCCGGGACGCGACCGCCCGAAACTTCAGGCCGAAAAGACTTAGCTCGCCGACTGAATCGAGAGCCAGGATCAATCGGCCTGTGAGTTAATCACCGAAGTCCACTGCTGATTCGACGGGCTACCTTCAAACGCTATTTCGCCCGCGGACATCCCAACGTAGGCGATCAGTGCTGTACCGGATGCGGAATAGCGAGGGTCGTGCCGGCCGATTCGGAGACGGGCGCCTCGCGGGCGTATTTCAGGATCCAGGCCATGGAGAGCGAAAATAGCGCCAGAAACACGAACACGATGAAGCCGATGGCGTAGCCGCTCTTTCCTAGATTGCGGACGGCAAAGCCGAGGACGGGCGGAATCACAAATCCCCCGAGCGCGCCTAACCCGCCCACCCACCCGGCGGCGCCTCCTACCGCGTGCGGCACCGCTTGCGGCACCATCTTGAACACCGCCGCGTTGCACAATCCCATGCCAACCGCCAAGAGGACGAATCCGGGCACCGCCAACTCGAATTGCTGGGAGCCGACCATGACTAGCGATCCGGCTAGAAGGATCAACAGCGCGAGCGTGGCGGTGTTTTCGCCTCCCTGCTCAAGCTCATCAGAGAGCATGCCGCCCACAATGCGTACCAGGGAAGTGAGGATCGAATAGGCACCGGTCAGCAAACCGGCTGTGATCGCGCTCACTCCGAAGTATGACCGCCAGTACGTTGGGAACCAGGCCGTGAGAGCGATGAATCCGCCGAACGTTGTGAAGTAGATCCACACCATGGCCCAAGTCCGCCACACGCGGGCGGAAACTTGCAGGCTCTCGCGCAAGCTGCGCGCCGGAAATAATGTCTGCCCCTGTACTGCGGCTTTTTCGCGGGCTTCTTCTGGAGGCAAGCCTCGATCGCGCAGTTGGAAATACCAGGCGTTCCGGCCGAACAGGGCGTAGAGGATAGTTCCCGTGACCAGCAATCCAAGCCATGCCAGGTAAGATCCGGCCAGGCCGAGTCCCGTCAGCGCCATGGGTAGGATCAGTGAGAAGATTCCGGGTCCGAGATTACCGACGCCTCCGAAAACAGCCAGCGCGCGTCCTTGCTTTTTTTGCGGATACCAATAAGACACCTGACTGATGCCGACCGAGAATCCTGCGATGCCACATCCGCACAACAGGCCCAGCAGCAATAACAGCGGGTACATCGCCGGAGTGAGATGGCTGGGATAGAAGAAGCTCACCACCGCGGAGAGACCAGTCATGCCAACGACCGAGAGGCCCAGCAGCACCAGGAACGGCTTGCGGCCGCCGTTGGTGTCCACCCAGGCCGAGAACGGGATGCGCAGCAGCGAGCCGGATAACGAAGGCATGGCCACCAGGAACCCGACGGCGATCGGGCTCAGGTGCATCACCTCCTGAAAACGGCTGGCGGTGGGCCCGAACAGCGCCACAGCGGCGAAACCGATGAAGAATCCGAGTGTGGCGCCGAATAGACCCTGCGCCGGCGTTCCTTTCAGTTCTTTCATGTAAGACTCCTTCCGGCCTTCGCGTACCAGCGAGTTACTTGCGGTTTGCGCCAGAGATAAGGATTAGGGATCACCAACACGTGCACCAGGCGCGTGAACGGGAAATAGCCGATCACCAGATACGCATTGATGATGTGCAATTTGATCAGCCACGGCAGGGGGGCGATGAAGTCAATTTGCGGATTCAGCATCAATAAGGACCGGATATAGGGCGCTGCAACGGCGGCAAACCAGGAAGAGCCCCAAGGCAGCGTGAGGGCGATCGCCACGCCGGTCGCCAACTGGAAGAGAAGCATGGCGTAGAGAATCCAGTCGCGGCCAGTGGTCACGCATCCGACCTTGGCGATGTTCAGACGCCGGATCATGGACGCTACCAGGCCGATGACGCTGAGAATCCCGAAAACCAAACCGGTAAGCTCCAGAATGTACAGCCGTAGTGGATTGCCGTTCCACAGTAGAAGCTCGCGCGGGATCAAAAACGCCAGCACATGACCCGCGAGCACCACCAAGATTCCGTAGTGAAACGGAACCACGGCCCAGAAGTGCATCCGGTTTTCTAGGAATTGCGATGACAGGCTGGTATAGCTGAAGCTGCGCGACCGGTAGCGCTGGATGGTCACCATGAAGAACACGAAGAACGCGACATAAGGCAGAATCGCGAAGCACAACGGATCGAGATAGGTCCAGATGGCGGTCATATTCAATCCACCCCTTGCAGTACGGGCAATTCGACTTTGGCGGGCGGAATCTCGACTTCGACCGGCAGCGCTTCCCGCACGGCTCGCATCAGCAGCGCGAAGGGCGTCTTTTTCTGGTCCAGCGCGGAGACCAGCTTAGCCACCGCCGGTGCGACGAATTCGCCCGCAAATCTGGTCGCCTCGGCGGAATCCATGCGAGCCAGCAGGGGGAGAATGTGCGTCAGATGATCCGGCAGTTCGGTCGATTCCGGGACGCCGTGGCGCCGCAGTTCCTCGCGCACTCTAACCAGGAACTCTCCCCGCGCGTACTGCTCGCCATAGAGATGCCAACCCAGATCGAGCGCGGTGGCGGGATTCCAGTCGAAGGTCGCGATGAATTGCTCCTGGATCTGGGAGGGCGAGAGCTTTTCCATCTCGGCAGCAAATACATCGAGCCCGGCGTCGCGGCAAAGCTCCACGTAAGATTCATCAGGATATTCGAACAAACGGGCCAGGAGATCGTATTGGCTTCTCACATGGCCCTCCGCGGCGCCGCAAGAAATCCGAAACCGGCGCCCTGCTTGTGCTCCTGCGGGTCTTCCAACATCTCGATGGCTTCTTCGCGGTGCATGGGTGGGATCACAAAGCGTTCTTCGAAGGTGCACAACGAAGTCAGCCGGTAGATGGCCTCGGCTTCCTCGGGCGAAGAGTCCGCCTGGCGCAGCATCTTTTCGGCGGTCTCCATGCTCACGTCGCCTACCGTGATGGCGCGCCGATACCATCGCACCGCCTTCTGCTTGCGGAGCGCGTAGCGCACCAGATCGATCCGGCCGCCGCTGAACAGGCTAGCCAGATACTCCACCGGCACGCGTGCATCGTCGATATCGTGGAACAGCTCTTCGGAAACGCTATTCAGCGTCTGGCCCTCGCGAGCTGACATCACGGGCGCCATGGGAGGGACGTAGAACAGCATTGGCATGGTGCGGTACTCGATGTGCGGAGGCAGGGCGAGCTTCCACACCTTCACGAATTGGTAGACGGGCGAGCGCTGGGCGGATTCGACCACGGATTCGTGAATTCCGTTGGCTCGCGCGCCGGCGATGACTTCCGGGTCGTTGGGGTCGAGAATCAGTTCGCGCTGGGCCTCCACGAGTTGCTCCACCGGAAGCGAGGCGACCTCCTCAATGCGGGCGGCGTCGTACAGTACGATGCCGAGATAGCGGATGCGTCCCACGCAGGAATGGAAGCAGGCTGGAGCCTGGCCGGTCTCAAGACGCGGGTAGCACAGGATGCACTTTTCCGACTTGCCCGTGTTCCAGTTGTAGAAAACTTTCTTATAGGGACAAGCCGACACACAGGCGCGCCAGCCCCGGCAGCGGTTCTGGTCCACCAATACAATTCCGTCCTCGCCGCGTTTATAGAGCGCGCCCGATGGGCAAGAAGCGACGCATGAGGGATTCAGGCAGTGATTGCAGATCCGCGGCAGGTAGAACATTACCAGCTGCTCGACCGCGAAAAGCTGATCGCGCGTGCTCTGCGGCAGGTTCTTGAGATTCGGATCGTTCGCGGCGTAGATGGGCGATCCACCCAGGTCGTCATCCCAGTTCGGGCCGGACTGGATCTGAATCAGCTCGCCGGTGACCATCGAAATTGGCTTCGCCACGGGCTGGTCGTCGCCTAGCGGGGCATTGAAAAGTTCCTGATAGTCGTAGGTCCATGGCTCGTAGTAATCGTCCATGGTGGGCATGTGCGGATTGTGGAAAATGTTGAAAACCGTTTGAACCTTGCTGGTGGACTTCAGGCGCAGCTTGCCTTTGTGCATCTCCCAGCCGCCGGAGTATTTGTCCTGATCCTCCCAGGCAGTGGGGAAACCGGTGCCGGGCTTGGTCTCCACGTTGTTCCACCACATGTACTCAGTGCCTTTGCGATCCGTCCAGATGTTCTTGCAAGCGATGCTGCACGTATGGCAGCCGATGCACTTGTCCAGGTGGAACATCATCGAGACTTGCGAGCGAACGTCCATCGATCCTCCCTTTTTCACCACTTCAGCTCCGGTAGCTTGCGGACCAGGATGTGTGTGTCGCGATTCACGCCGGTCGGCCCCCAGTAATTGAAGTGATAGGCGAACTGGCCGTAGCCGCCCACCATGAGGTTGGGTTTCAGGCGAATGCGGTTCAGGCTGTTGTGGCCGCCGGCGCGTTTAAATTTGCGCAGCGGCGATTTGGGCACCGAGTAGGTGCGCTCCGGAGCGTGGTATTGAAAGCAAATGCCGCGAGGGATGCGCGCGGTGACGGCGGCGCGCGTTACTACCACGCCATGGTCGTTGTAAATCTCAACCCAATCGTTATCTTCGATGCCGATGCTGGCGGCATCCTGATCGTTCATCCAGAACGGCTCGACGCCGCGCGACAGAGTGGTCATGCGCTGGTTGTCGCCGTAGGTGGAGTGAATTTTCCATTTTCCGTGCGGCGTGGCGTAGTTCAGCATCAGGCTGGGACCGTCTGCGTTCGTTAGCTTCAGATCCCCATACTCTTTGATGGGCGGTTTGGGCTTATACGTCGGAAGATGCTCGCCGAAATCGATGTAACCGGGATGATCCAGGTAGAAGTGCTGGCGGCCGGTGAGAGTGCGCCAGGGCACCATGTGCTCGCGATTGATTATGTAAGGCGCGTAGGCCCGGCCGTTCTCGATAAGCCCCGACCACAGCGGGCTGTTGATGTAGCGGTGCGGCTGGGCCTGCAGCGCTTTGAAATCGGTGCGTACTCCACGGTTCCTCTCGGCCAGCTGCGCCAGCGGCAAACCTACCTTCGCTTCCAGATCTTGGTAGGAGCGGTACGCCAGTTCGCCGTTGGTCACGGTGGCGAATTGCAGGATAGTGTCGCACACCTGCTCGTCTTGATATAGCGATGGATATTGCTTCCCGTCCCACGTCACCAACGGCGCACTGCGCAGCCATTCGTCGTACACATCTTCGACGTTGTAGTGCGTGCCGTGGACGCCCAAGCCGTTCGAGCGCACCAGCGGGCCATAGGAGATGAACTGGTTGTATAGGTTCTTGTAATCGCGCGCGACCACTTTGAACCCGGGCATGCTCTGGCCGGGGATCGCCTCCACTTCGCCGTCGATCCAGTTGCGAATCTGCGGCTGCGAGATCTCGGCCGGAGTATCGTGAGCCAGCGGAGTCGCCACCAGGTCGCGCACGGGCTCGGGAAAATGTTTGGCCGCCAGTTCGGAGAACTTGCGCGCGATGGTGCGGAAAATCTGCCAGTCGCTCTTCGATTCCCAGCACGGAGGCACGGCCGGCGACAGCGGATGAATGAAGCTGTGCATGTCGGTCGTGTTCAGGTCCGCTTTTTCGTACCAGGTAGCGGCCGGGAGCACGATATCGGAATACAGCGCGGAGGTGTCCATGCGGAAGTTCAGATCCACGATGAGATCCATCTTTCCGATGGGCGCGTGTTCGTGCCAGGCCACCTCATGCACCGATCCGGCGGCAGCGTCCTCGGAAATGGAATTGTGATGCGTGCCGAGGTAATGCTTCAAGAAATACTCGTGCCCCTTGGCGCTGGCGAGCAACGCGTTGCCGCGCCAGATGTACCACACGCGCGGCCAATTCTCAGGAGCATCGGGATCTTCCACGGCGAATTTCATCTTGCGCGTCTTCAACTGTTCCACCGTGTAGGCCGTTATTTCATCGGGTGTGTGGGCACCCGCGGCTTCGGCGTCTCGCACCACCTGCAGCGGACTGCGGTCGAACTGCGGGAAGAACGGCAGCCAACCATTGCGCACTGCCTGGACGTTCAAGTCGGCCGTGTGGCCCTTGGCCCATTCCGCACTGGCGGGAACGGTGTGATAATCCGTGAACTCTCGCTCGTAGCGCCACTGGTCGGTGTGCATGTAGTGCCAGCTCGGCGAGTTCTGCAAGGCGCGACGGCGCGAACCAGTCCTTGGCAAACGCGATAGACGACCACGACTCCATCGGCGCCAGCTTCTCCTGGCCGACGTAGTGCGCCAGGCCGCCTCCGTTGACGCCCACGCAGCCGCAGAACATCAGCGAATGGATGGCGGCGCGATACATCAGGTTGTTGTGATACCAGTGATTCACGCCCGCGCCGATGATGATGGTGCACTTGCCACCGGTAAGCCGTGCCGTGTTGGCCCATTCGCGCGCGAAGCGGATCAGCATGTCGCGCGACATGCCCGTATATTTCTCCGACCAGGCCGGAGTGTAAGGCGCGGATTCGTCGTCGTAACTCGCCGGATACTCGCCTGCCAGCCCGCGTGCTACTCCGTATTGCGCCATCAGCAGATCGTAGATGGTGGTCACCAGGACGGTCTTGCCGTCCGCGGTCTGGATTCGTTTCACCGGCACGCCGCGCCGCATCGTTTTCGCGTTGGCGAAATCGTCCAGCTCGATCTCCAGCACTTCGTCGCGTGCGTTGAGGAACGTCAGCGCCGGATGAATGTCGGTTGAATCCACGGGATCGCGCAGCAGCAGGTTCCATTGGCCCTTCTCGCGGCCCCAGCGGAATCCGGAGCTGCCCATGGGCATCTTCGCCCGCTGGTCCTGCTCGTCCCACATCAGGAATTTCCAGTCGCCGTTTTCGACATCTGCATAAGACGCTATGCGATTCGCGCGCAGCATCTGTCCGGCCTTCCAGACGCCGTTCTTTTCTGCGATCTCCACCAGGTATGGCGCGTCGGTGAACTTCTTCGTGTAATCGAGAAACGATTCGACTGGCTGCTCGTGATGAAATTCTTTCAGCAGGACGTGGTTCACGGCCATCCACCAGGCCCCGTCCTGGCCGGCGTTGATCGCAACCCACTCGTCGGCGTATTTCGATACCTGGCTGAAATCCGGCGCGAAGACCCACATCTTGGTGCCGTTGTGACGCGCTTCGGCGGCGAAGTGGCAATCGGGAGTGCGGGTCATGCTCAGATTTGATCCGACTACCGCCAGGAGCTTGGCGTTATACCAATCCGCCGATTCAGCCACATCGGTCTGCTCGCCCCAGGTCTCGGGCGAAGCGGGCGGCAGATCGCAATACCAGTCGTAAAATGACAGCGAAACGGCGCCCATCAACTGCAGCATGCGCGCGCCGCCGGCGTAGCTGATCATGGACATGGCGGGGATGGGCGAGAAGCCCGCGATGCGGTCCGGCCCGTGCTTCTGAATCGTATAAATATTGGACGCTGCGATCAGCTCGACAATGCTGTCCCAATCCACGCGGCGAAATCCGCCTTTGCCGCGCGCTTGCTGCCAACTGGCACGCTTAGCGGGATCTTCGACTAAGGATCTCCACGCATCCACAGGGTCAGAATGCGTGAGGCGCGCCTCTCTCCACAGATCCAACAGCACGCCGCGCACGTACGGATATTTCACTCGCAGCGGGCTGTAAAGATACCAGGAAAATGAAATTCCGCGCTGGCATCCGCGCGGCTCATACGGAGGAAGGCCGGCCTGAAGGCTGGGGTAATCGAGTCCCTGCATTTCCCACGTGACGATGCCGTCCTTCACATAGATCTGCCAGGTGCAGGAGCCGGTGCAGTTGACGCCGTGCGTGCTGCGGACGATCTTGTCGTGCTGCCAGCGGTTGCGATAGAACTGCTCCCAATCGCGCAGTTCCGGCTTGCGTTCGTCTTTGATCCAGGGCAGCTTTCCGTTCGGTTTCATCCTCATCCTTTTCTCTTCGAAACCAGCGGACGCCGCACGGCTCGAAATCGTTTGCGCCAAAACTCATCTAGGAGCACCAGGCCGACTAAGCTTCCACCGAGTCCGATTAGCAGGGAAGTCAGGAATGGCAGGGAATGTTTGGGAGCCGGATGCGCGGCATCTTGCCTGGAAGCCGATTCAAAATAAGCCACGAGCGCAAGGATCTCATCGGGCGTGAACGCGTGCGCTCGATACGCGGCTTGCATGGTGGGCGTCGGCGGAGACGCGAGCCAGCCTTTCATGCTGCTTGCTCCGCCCAAGCGCTCGTAACTTCGCGTGAGGTCCGGCCCGAGCCGGCCACCGCCCAAACCGGAGAGATCGCGCAAGGTGTGGCAGGAGATGCAGGGCGCTCCGCCGCCTGAGAGCTGACGGCTTCCCAGCACAATTTCCTTCCCGCGCTCGACATCGGCCGCTGTGAACGTGCGCTCGTCCACTGCTTTCTTGGCAGCGCCCGCTGCCTGTCCTTGCTTCGACTGTTCATCGATGAAATCCAGTAGCGCGCCCGCTTTGGCGGCATCCAGCCCCTTCACCGCCGGCATGACCAGCCCGTGACTTTTCGCCACCAGCTCGCGCGCGTAGGTGTCGCCGGAATCGATCACGGCCTTGGGATTTTCCAGGAAGCGTGACAGCCAGGCACGATCCCGGCGCGTCGATACATCTTTTAAGTCCGGTCCGACCCTCGGTCCGCCGCCGATGCTATGGCACGCCGCGCAGTTCTGGCGATAGAACGCGGCGGGGTCCTGTGCCAGCGTCGGACTAGCGAGGGCTAAGAGAAGCACTGTGGGGAATATTGCCCACGCCAGGGCAGAGATGGGCCATTTGCCCCACCGGGCACACGCATCACTTGCCATGACTTCTCCTCTCATTGCCGATTTCCAGCGCCCGAACTTTTGAAGATGCCGTTGAAAAAAGCCAGTGTTGGAGAACGGAAGCCGCTCCCGAGCCGTGCAGGCGCTGAGCCGGATTCGAGAAGTTAGAAATCATCGAACGCTTTCGGTGGACCCAAAACTGCAATTCGAGCGCCAATGAAGCTCAGAATCCACGACAACTCCATCCGGCTGCGGCTCACGCGCAGCGAAGTCGCCCGCTTCATCGCGGAAGGAAGAATCGAAGCCACGTTGCAGGTTGGGCCGGATACTTCGCAGCGGCTCACGTACGGCCTGGAGGCCAGTCCGGGCATCACTCGTATGTGCGTGAGTGGCTCCGCCGAACACATCATGATCCGCATTCCGTCTGACGCCGTGCGGGAATGGACCGGGACAGAACGCGTAGCCATAGCTGCCAAGCAATCCATCGACGGTCAGGGAGAGCTGGACATTTTGGTCGAAAAGGAGTTCCGGCGGCTGCACGGCGCGAAGTTCAACCCGGATTTGTATCCGAATCCGCTGGAGAGTAGCCTGGCCGAGCACGGGCGCGAGAAAATGAAGGTCTAAATGGCAGCGACAACAACGAGACCGGCAACTGACGCCGGCCGGAACTTCGTCCCACGCGAGCATGGCGCAACGGCCATGCTGCTTACGCCATTCTTCTGCGCTGCTATTTTGCTGCGGCAATTCTCCTGGCTGGAGCTGGTGGCGCTGGCTGCAATCGCCTGCGCATTCGCGATCAAAGATCCCCTGGTCGTCATCGCTCGCCAGCGATTGGTGTGGAAGCAGGAGCATGCCGAGACCAAGCCAGCAAAACGGTCGGCTGTGATCGAGTTTGCCTTGCTCTCGGCCTGCGGGCTTGTACTCGTGCTTTTCCGCGACTGGCGCCCATTCATTCTGCTTTTTCTGGCTGCAGGAGCCCTCACGGTCCTGGCGGTTATGGTGAACGTGCGCAACCGGCAGCGCTCGGAATGGTTTCAAGTGGCGAGCGCGGTGGCGTTGACCTCGACATCGCTGGCTGCATGTCTGTCGGCTCGCGGCAGCATCCCGGGTTGGGGCTGGCTGCTGTGGTTGCTCAGCACGCTGCAGGCGACCGCGGGTATTTTCGTGGTTCACGCGCGCCTGGATGCGCGGATTGCGGCGCGTAAAGGCGTCGCGCCAGATACCGGTTCACGCCGCGCGGCGTTGCTTTGTCAGATCATGCTGCTGCTTGCCGCCGCGCTCTTTGCATACTTGGGACGCTTCTGGATCGCCGCTGCTCTCGCGCTTGCGGCTGCTGGTTACTGGATGGAACTTAGGCGTCAGAAAAACCCGGCATCCCTGCAAATGTCCCTGAAGAGTGTAGGGCAGCAGGCTCTCGCCCTGTCGATAGTCTATTCCTTGATGATCGTGATCGGTCTTTGGTAGCAGAGTCGCGTTACTTCGGCGGAATCGCAGCTCTGGTTGCCAGGATTTTCCCAGTAGGATTGGCCCGCACTGCCAGCTGGCCCTTGCGGCACAAATCGATCGCATCGCCGAGCACTCGCAGGCACTCGCCGTCCGCATGGAATCCCATGGAGTTTTCCGAGATCACGAAATCAATGTAGAACGAAGCCTTGCGCTGGAAGTCCCGCGGCGCCTCGAGCGCGACGTCGCTTGCGCCGCTCTCTTTGGCTTGTTTGATGTCGTGAATCAAATCGATCAGGGCGTCCAGCGCTTCGTTGCGCAGATTGAAAAAGCGTGTCTGAATCTCTTCCACACGGCTCTTCAGCTCTTCTTCCGGCCAGCGGTGGCAGGTCTGGCAGGCGCGGTTGATGTTCAATAGCGGGCTCTGCACATGATGGTCGCTGATCTTCATAGCGCCCTCGCGCATGTACGGCATGTGGCAATCAGCGCACGCCACGCCAGAGCGCGCGTGGATCCCCTGGCCCCATAGCTCAAACTCGGGATGCTGCGCCTTGAGCATGGGCGCGCCGGTCTCGCCATGCACCCAGTCCTTAAAGCTGATCTCGTCGTAGTAGGCCACAATCCGGTCCACCTTTTGTCCCTTGCTCCAAGGAAACACCAGGCGCTTTTCGGCACCTTGGAAGTAATACTCAACGTGGCATTGGCCGCAGACGTAGGAGCGCATTTCCTGACGCGTCGCCATGGTGTTCACCTCGTAATTCGCTACGCCCTGGGATGCCTTCAGCGCGCGCATGCCTTCCATAAACGCCGGCCGCGTGACGCGCAGGGCCATGGTTTTTGGATCATGACAATCGATGCATGCCACCGGATGCTGCGCGTACTTGCGCGCCTCGGCGTACGACATATGGTTGATCGCCTCGAAGCCCTTGGTGAGATCGCCGTTGCCAAGCCGCATGTACACGGTGTACATCGAGGCGTGGCAGTTCAGACAAGTGCCGGGCTGCTTTGCGACACGCTGCCGCTCGGTGAAGGTTTGATCGTCCAGCATGTAGGCGTGGCCGCGCCGCTCGCGATAGTCTTTCGAAAACGCGTAGCCGGCCCACATCTCCTTGAGCCTTGCATCTTCCTCCAGCTTGGACCGGGCCACCACGGTGCGCGGATCGGCTTCAGTGGGACTGTGAGGCAGCGCTTCACTGCCGCCGTACAGGGTCCTCTTCATGTCCACCGTCCGCTGGTACAGGTCGAACTGCATAGGGAAGTTCTTGCCCCAAACGGCCGGATCTTCGATGTGGTCGTCCAGTTCGACCACCCGATAAAACGGGTTCTTGGCCTCTTGCTTGTGCTGGAAGATGTTCACCAGCAACGCGGTGATGGCGATGGCAGCCACCGCCGCCAGCGCGCCGACCACCCAGAGCTGCAGCCGGTTCCACCTTCCGTTTCCGGGATTCAGTTCAGCCATAATCAACTCCTCATAAAGGTCGCTATGAATGCCCCTCCGTCGCGTGGCACTGCAGGCAAGAGATACTCTTTCCACCATGCGGCGCATCGATCGCTGCAACGATGTCTTGGTGGCAATGGCGGCAGGCGGACTCGGTAATCCTCCGGCTGCGGTCTTTGATTTCGATCGTGTCGGGATAACGGCCTGAGGTGAACGCCAGCGAGTGGAGAAAGCCATTCAAGGCCTTGGTCGTGTACTTTCCGATGAAGTCCGGCGGCGTATGGCAGTCGTTGCAGGCCGCTGCCGAATGATGGCTCGATTTGAGCCAGCCATCATAGTACGGGCTCATGACGTGACAGTTCGCACACGCCGCCGGATCGTGAGCAAGATAGGAATATCCTTTTGCGTAGACGAACGTGTAGCCGCCTACTCCCGCAGTCACTCCGGCCAGGACTACAATTCCCACTTGCAATGTTCGGCGTACCGTCATAGCGACCCAGCCGATCAGAACTTGATCAACAGCTCCAGATAGCCGAGATTCCCGTTCTTGCCTTTCGGATAAAGGGCTTGAATCACTGCTTTTCCGTCTGCATAGCCGTAGTAGGCGCCTACACCCAGGTGGGCATTGACGTTGAAGTCGGCACTCGTGTCGTACAGATTTGCGAGGCTCAACCTGCCATTGGATGTCCGCCCGGTGTAACCGAACGTCCAGGGTTGAAAAGCACCGCCGCCCGAATACCAGAGATCGTTCCGGTTGGCGAGCCGCAGCGAATGCGCATCTGAGCGAATGGTCAGCCTCTTGGCAGGCCGCAACATCAGCTCGCCGAAGATGTCGCGATTGTTCATCATGTTGAAGAATGGGAAGCGCGCGTAGGTTCGTGCGGTAGGCAGAATCTGAAAGAAGGTTCCATGCGTGGAGTCGTTCGCGTTTTTGTCGCCGGAGGCGTAATCAAGGCCGGCGCGCAGCCAGGGCTTCAGGCGCGGCAAAACCGTTGGCTGCCAACCGCCTTCGCCCGCGAATGCACTGGCGCGTTGCGTCAGGTTCCCCCATGAGCCGGTTTGCACTGCGCCCCAGCCCAAAATGTCGAACGTACCGGCTCCGGTTTCCAGCGCATGCAGGTAATGTCCGCCGAAGGTGCCGATATTGATATGCGCTGTATCGGCCGTACGCGCCGCAACTGAGCGGTTGTCGGTCTTCAGCACGCCATCGCGATAGTCGTCGTAACCTAGGCCGAACACGCGCCACTCGCCGGCGCTTTGCTTGCCTCCCACCTCGCCGGTCAGAGCGCCGTAGAAAACGTTGATATTCAGCTCGCCCCAGCCGTCCACCTGGAAAACACCACGCGTCGGCCGGGCTCCAAGTAGTGTCAGGTTCAACTTGGATCGGTCCAGCGAATACTGCGCGCCATCGAAGCTGCGGCCCACGTCGGAAAATCCGAAATTTCCAATCAGACGCTGCGCGATGCGGTCGCGTTTGAGCGAGGCCAGCGTCGCGTTCTTGGGCATAACCTCCAGCCCGTCGAAAAACTCCATGCGGCCCAGCTTCAGCGACTGCCCCTCGATTCCACCCAGCCCTTTGAAGCGAATGTAGGCTTGCTTCGCGAACACCATGGCCGCATTGCTGTTCTTCTGATTGGCAACAAAGTAGCTGGCGCCGAAGCCTTGCTGGCCTTGAGCGCCGGAAGCGACCGCATCGTTTGGCAAACCGAGCAGGATCGGCGCCGCAAGTTCTAGCTGCCAGTCGAACTTTTGGGCTGATTGCGACAGGCTCACACGCAGAATGGAACCAGGAAACGAATATAGGTTGTTCGCGTTTCCCTGAAACCAGTCCCACGACTCAACGCGTGTTCGCAGCGAGCCGGAGATGGTGACGTCCCCGATTTTCAGTGGGTCCGCTGCCTGAGTTTGAGCAAACGCAACCAGCCCCAAGGAACTGCACAGAATGGCGAACGCACCTACATGCTTCATGTCTCACACCCCACACCCGGCCTCTCCTAATTAGCGCCTCAGAAGGCACCGCAATTGGACGTCCAACGCGGGCCCAATCCCAGCCGTCGACCGCAAGCTCGTGCATTTTGCAGCAGATTGCTTGGGGGCGTTATTTTGTCCGACCACGGTCGGCACACCCTTAGTTGAGTCCTTAGCTCCTCGATCGGAGCCTTTTCACCCAGGGGCGATCCTGGGACGTTGAACTAAGACGATAAGCGAGCGGTAGCTGCTTCGGCAGGGCGATTCAAGCGTATTCAAGCGGTATAGCCAAGCCAAGCTCGATATGATGCGGGAGGCGCTCTTAAGGCTTGACCGGCAGGCGAACGAGCGCGAGGGGAGTTTTAGCACAGCCAATGGGAAGCCGGGTGGGCAGTAGAAGTGGCGATGGAAAATCGGCTGGTGATGACAATATGGGGGTTCGATGGTGGGCGGTCGCGGGCTCGAACCGCGGACCTCCTGCTTGTAAGGCAGGCGCTCTAACCGGCTGAGCTAACCGCCCGATTCCGCAACTTCATTCTACCCGAACATGCGCCCACGCACGGCCCGGCCCTAGATGCAATACTACAATCTTAAGCATGTCTGTCGTGGTGGTTGGTTCCGTCGCCTATGACGGAGTGGAGACTCCGCATGGCAAGGTCGAGCGCATGCTCGGGGGCGCGTGCACCTACATCGCGCTGGCGTCCAGCTACTTTGCCAAAACTCAGCTGGTCGGCGTGGTCGGGGACGATTTCGCGCACGAAGACGAACAGTTTCTCTCCGGTCACGGGATCGACCTGGAGGGCTTGGAGCGCGTTCCAGGCAAAACATTCTACTGGGCCGGCGTTTATTCCAGCGATATGAACGACCGCACGACCCTGCGCACCGACCTCAACGTGTTCGCCGATTTCGCGCCCAAGCTCCCGGCCAGCTATCGCGAATCGCCCTACCTGATCCTCGGCAACATCCAGCCCTCGCTCCAGCGCAGCGTGCGGGCGCAGATGAACGGCCTGCGCCTGGCCGGCGGCGACACCATGAACTACTGGATCCGCGATTATCGCGACGAGCTGCTCGGCACCATTCGCGAATGGGATTTTCTGCTCATCAACGACGCCGAAGCGCGCATGCTCTCGGGCGAATACAATCTGAAGCGCGCCGCGGCCAAGATCCTCGAAATGGGCCCGCACACACTGGTGATTAAGCGCGGCGAATACGGCGCCATCCTGTTCCACCGCCAGTGGCACTTCATCGTTCCCGGCTATCTGCTCGAAGAGGTCTTCGATCCCACCGGGGCGGGGGACTGCTTCGCCGGTGGATTCATCGGCTATCTGGCCGAGAAAGGTTTCGACCTCAAGAACGGCCACATCGACGCGAAGGAACTCAGCCGCGCCGTCATCTATGGCTCGGTGCTGGGCAGCTTCTGCTGCGAGAAATTCGGCGTGGAGCGTTTCCGCACGCTGACGCGCGCCGAGATCAACGAGCGCTTCCAGGAGTTCCGGGCCTTCACCGAGTTTTGAAAAACGCGCGGCTCGAAATCGCACTTGCACTGGCCGGTCTGATTGTTCTGAGCGCCGCCGCCACAGCGCTGGTCCAGCATTTTGGATGGACCTTGTATTACGGCGACGCGGAAGCGCACCTGAACATCGCGCGCCGCATCTTGGACACTCGCACGCGCGACTACGACCAGCTCGGCACCGTGTGGCTGCCCCTCCCGCACCTGCTTACACTGGCGCTGGTTTGGAACGATCGGCTGTGGCGCAGCGGCCTGGCGGGCGCGATCCCCTCGTCAGCCTGCTTTGTGATCGCGGGCGCGTTCCTCTTTTCCGCTATGCGGCGCGCCACGCACTCCTCGGCGGCGGCGCTGGCTTCACTCGGGATTTTCGCTCTGAACCCGAACCTGCTCTATCTGCAAGCGACCCCGATGACCGAACCGGCTTCGCTCGCCGGTTTGATGGCCTTGCTGTACTTCAGCATCCGGTTCCATCAAACGCAATCTCTCGGCGCGGTTGCCGGCGCCGGTTTGGCGAGCCTGGCGGCATCGCTCGCCCGCTATGAGGGCTGGTTCGTAATTCCGTTTGCCGCGTTCTACTTCTTGATGGCGGCGCGGCGGCATAAAATCGCGGCCGTTCTGGCCTTCACCGGCATCGCCGCGCTGGGTCCTTTATACTGGCTTGCTCACAACTGGTTCGTCTACAGCAACGCGCTGGAGTTCTTCAACGGGCCTTACTCGGCCCAGAGCATCTACCGGCAGACGCTCGCTCAGAACACGACCCCTTATCCTGGCGATCACGATTGGCGCAAAACCTGGCTGTTCTTTCGCACCGCGGCACGCTTGTGCGCAGGTTGGGGCGCGGTGCCCGTGGCAGCCGGCGGATTGATCGCCGCCGTTTGGAAGCGCGTGTTCTGGCCGATCCTGTTCACCGCGCTGCTTCCAGTCTTCTATCTTTGGAGCATGCACTCGGGCGGAACGCCCGTCTATGTTCCCCAGTTGTGGTTCGGGAGTTACTACAACACGCGCTACGGCCTGGCCGCGCTGCCCTTGCTCGCCATCGCTGGAGGCAGCCTGATTCTAGCGGTTCGCAACAACCTGCGGCCGTATCTTGCGGCCGCGACGGTCACGATCGCAATCTTGCCCTGGTTGATTCACCCGCGCCCGGACGATTGGATTTGCTGGAAAGAATCGCAAGTCAATTCCGAAGCGCGCCGCGCCTGGACTAATGACGCCGCGAATTTTCTGGCTTCCCAATACCAGCGCGGCCAGGGAATCTTCACCAGCTTCGGCGACTTGACCGGCATCTTCCGTGAAGCCGGAATCCCACTGCGAGACACCCTGCATCAGGGCAATGTGCTGGAATGGCTCTCCGCCACCCGGCGTCCGGATCTGTTCCTGCGGCAGCGCTGGGCCGTTGCAATCGCCGGAGACGAAGTCGCCACCGCGGTGGCAAAGGCTACGCGCACGTCTGGGCCACGCTATCATCTGGTACGAAGCATCCAGGTCCCGCATGCGCCGGCTATCGAAATCTACAAGCGGGATGATACATGACCATTCCTTTCACCAAAGCACACGGCGCTGGAAACGATTTTCTGCTGAGCTGGAGCGATCGCGTCCCGGCCGGCGACCTTCCAGCACTGGCGCGCGCCATATGCGATCGGCACACCGGCATTGGCGCCGATGGTTGGATGCTGCTGCGCGATTCCAGTATTCGTTTGTTCAACGCCGACGGCAGCGAGGCCGAAATGTCGGGCAACGGGACGCGCTGCGCCGCCGCGCTCCTGATTGACTCGGGGCGCGCCTCGGCCGAAGTCACCATTCTCACCGGCGCCGGGCCCAAACATTTGCAGCTGCTCGAGCGCCACGGCCGGCGTTTTCTGTTTGAAATGGACATGGGCCAGCCGTCTTTCCTCGAGAGCCAGATCCATTTCCCGCTGCCGCTTCGCAACGGCCCCTGCGAGGTGACCATATTGGACGTCGGCAATCCGCAATGCGCGGTGTTCGTGAAAGACTTTCCGGACAATTGGGTGGCGCTGGGCGCCGAAATCGAAGCGCACCCGCAATTTCCCAAACACACCAATGTTTCTTTTGTTCGAAGCGTGGACGAGCACACCATCGAAGCCCGCTTCTACGAGCGCGGCGCCGGCGTAACGCTGAGTTCGGGCACCGGCTCCACGGGTGCGGCGGTGGCGGCAATTCTGCGCCAGCTCGCCACCAGTCCGGTGGATGTGCGGACGCCCGGAGACACGCTGCGGCTCCGCTGGGACGACTCGGTTTTCCTGACGGGGCCGGCGGAACTTGTCGCCACCGGCGAATTCTTCGTGCCGGGTTCTTAAACCCGGCTGCCGGAATTAGAAATACGGTTTGATGGCCGCGAATTCGTTCTCGAATCGTGCCATCATCGCAGGCAAGCGATCGCCGAGCTTGAGCGGATCGGGGAAGCCGGGCGCCGCAGGATCGACCGAATCGAAAACCGTGACGCAAGTTCCAACCCGCTCCAGGTACTGGTCGGCCACATTCATGATGCGGCTGAGCACGACGCGTCCGCGCTTGGCAGCCGGGTCCCGCTCCGGTGTCTCATGAAACCGGACCGCGTCCTGAATCTGCTTCGGCAGGTTCCAAATCGCCAACGCATCGGCCGACAGAGCCGCATGGGAAATTCCGAGAACCTCAAGTTCGTACTCGGCCGCCCATTTCGCGCCCGGCCGGCACAGCAGGGAAATTTGCTTAAATTCCTCCGGACAGCCCAGGGCCACCAGCAATTCGCCGAGGTCATGAAACAACCCGGTCGCGAAAGCGCCTTCAGCATAATCCACGGACAGATTTTGCGCCAGCAGATCCGCCAGAATCGCGGCGCCCGCCGAACGAAGATTGAAATCTCTCATCGACCAGCCATATGGAGTCCGCACCTGCTTCCACATGCGCGCTACCGACATGCTTAGGGTGGCGTTGCGAACCTTATTGACACCCAGCAGCGAGACCGCGCGCCGGACTGAGTTCACCGTGCCGCGCATTCCGTACAGAGCCGAGTTCACCAGCTTCAGAATGTTGCCGGCCATGACCGTGTCCTTCTCAATTAAATCCGCCACTTTCGCAAACGAAACATCATCGCTCGCCAGGCTGGCCATGAGCCGGTTCAAAATGGGTGAGAACGGTGGCAGCTCTCCCAAAACGCGCAGCGCCCGCTCGCGAACCGGCAGCAGTGTCGCATGTGCTGTCACAACCGTCTTATCGGCTTTTCGCGCTCAGCCTTGAATCCGGCCTTGGCCTGGCCCGCTCTTGTACTATGGGACTGCCGATGCCCGCTGCCATTTCCGTCCACAATCTGCGAAAAATGTACGGATCTAAGGCCGCCGTCGATGGCTTGGACCTGGAGGTCCCGCGCGGCTGCTTCTTCGGCTTTTTGGGCCCCAACGGCGCCGGCAAGACCACCACCATTCGTATGTTGATGGGCTTGGCGCCGCCCACTTCCGGCAGCATCGAGCTGCTCGGCCTGGCGATGCCGGAGCACGCCCTGGAGGTCAAGGGCAAGATCGGGCTCGTCCCGGACGAATCGCTGCTGTTCGATCATCTTACCGGTTACGAGTTCACCGAATTCGTCGGGCGCATGTACGGCCTGGAACGGCCCGTGGCGCGCGAGCGGGCGCGCGAGCTGCTGGAGC
Source organism: Terriglobia bacterium (assembly GCA_963768095.1). Classification (GTDB taxonomy): domain Bacteria; phylum Acidobacteriota; class Terriglobia; order Bryobacterales; family Bryobacteraceae; genus Palsa-89. The sequence continues at coordinate 963,569 of CAVYGT010000007.1, forward strand.
TTTTCGAATTGGACTCCGAACCGCGCAAGCTGATCGGCGATTACTCCAAGGGCATGCGCAAACGCGTTGCCATGGCGGCCGCGCTCATTCATCGCCCGGAACTATTCCTTTTGGACGAACCCTTCGAAGGCGTGGACGCGGTGGGCGCGCGCCTGATGAAGGAGATCCTGCTGGAGCAAGTCCGCCACGGCGCTACCATGTTCCTCACGTCGCATGTGCTCGAAGTGGTGGAGCGGCTGTGCGATCGCGTCGCCATCATCCAGCAAGGCCGGCTGGTGCTGTCCGGCGCCATGGCCGAGCTGCGCAGCGGTTCGGAAACGCTGGAGGATATTTTCGTTCGTGTGGTGGGCGCCGAACGCCCCGCCGAGACCCTCGATTGGCTCTAGCAATGGACTGGCTCTGATATGATCAGCCGTCAAACCCGCGCCATCGTCTGGGCGCAGTGGTGCTCCACGCGCAACCGCTTCTTCCGCGCCAATCGCGCCGGTACGGCGTTCACCACTGTGCTGGGCGTGGTCTGGTACGGCGCGTTCTGCTATTTGGCCGTCGTGGTTGCGTTCCTGCTGTCAAACCCCGATGAACCCGCGTCTCTCCGCAACGCTTTGCCCGCCGCGTTCTTGATCTGCTTCCTCTACTGGCAGTTGATTCCGGTGCTCACCGCGTCCATGGGATCTTCTCTGGACATCCGCAAGCTGCTGGTCTATCCGGTTCAGCGCCGCGATCTGTTCCGTCTCGAAGTGGTGCTGCGAACCTCCACCAGCGTGGAAATGTTGCTGCTCTTGGCGGGAGCGGGAATCGGGTTGCTGCTGAATCCTAGGGTTCCGCGCTGGGCTCCGCTGGTGCTGCTGCCCTTCGTCGCGTTCAATCTGCTTTGCTCGGCTGGTGTGCGCGACCTGCTGGTTCGCCTGCTGGCGCGCAAGCGGGTCCGGGAGATCGTGGTTTTCCTGCTGGTGCTTGCAGCAGCGTTGCCGCAAGCCTTGTTGTTGACGGGCGGTTCGCGCGGGCGTGTGCGCCAGTTCTTCTCGAGCGAGTCTTCAGCGGCTTGGCCCTGGACCGCTACGGCTCGCTTGGTGGAAGGAGAATTCTCCTGGGTCAGCGTATCGGTGCTCTTAGCCTGGCTGGCCGCCGCCTATGTGTTTGGCCGATGGCAATTCGAGCGCGGCCTCGGTTTCGATCTCAGCGAGGCCACCGCGCGCAGCGCCCCGTCCGCCCGCGCCGCCAGCCGCCTGGAGTGGTGGTTTGCTCTTCCCAACCTGTTGCTGCGCGACCCGCTGGCCGCTTTGGTCGAAAAAGAGCTGCGATTCTTGACGCGCACGCCCCGCTTCCGCCTGGTCTTTATGATGGGCTTTTCCTTCGGGCTTTTGATCTGGCTGCCCATGACGTTCGGATCGCGAGCCGCGGGCCACTCCATGCTGGCCGACAATTATCTGACGGCCATCAGCGTGTACGCCCTGCTCATTTTGAGCGATGTTCTGTTCTGGAACTGCTTCGGGTTCGATCGCGGCGCCATACAGGTCTACTATCTCGCGCCCGTGAAAATGTCCCTGATCCTGGCAGGCAAGAATCTGGCGGCGGTTCTATTCGTCGTGCTGGATGTCGCCGCGATTGCGCTGGTTTGCACCTTGCTGCGATTACCTTTCTCGGCGCTTCAGATTCTGGAGGCGATTTCGGTCACCAGCGTGGTCACGCTTTTCATTCTCTCCATTGGCAATCTGAGCTCCTTCTACAATCCGCGGCCCGTGGACCCTGAAAAATCGTTCCGCAGCGGCGCGAGTGCGCGGGCGCAAGCCATGCTCACACTGGCCTTTCCCGTGGCCCTGCTTCCAGTGGCCCTGGCTTATTTGGCTCGCTACGCGTTCGACTCCGAATGGGCCCTGTTCGGGACGCTGGCGGGCGGCGCTATACTGGGCGCCATTGTTTACGCCTATTCCATGGGGTCCGCCGTACGCATCGCCGAGGAACGCAAAGAGACCATCATCGCCTCGCTGAGCCGCGGCGAAGGGCCCGTCGCAAGCTGATGGAACGCGGCGAGGCGTGCAAGTTCTGCCAGGTGATCGCGCATGATGTGGCGAGCTATATCGTTTTTGAGGACGACGTCTCGCTCGCGTTCCTGGACCATCGCCCGCTTTTTCCCGGCCACACGCTGCTGGTTCCCAAGCAGCATTATGAGACCCTCGAAGATCTCCCCGCGCCTCTCATCGCGCCATTTTTCAGTAATGCCCAAATGGTGGCGCGCGCGGTCGAGCATGGCATGCAAGCGGAAGGCTCCTTTGTCGCGATCAATAATCGGGTCAGCCAAAGCGTCCCCCACCTGCACGTGCACATCGTTCCCCGCAGGAAGAAGGATGGCCTGCGCGGTTTCTTCTGGCCGCGGCAAAATCATCCGGACGAGGAGCTAATGAAACATGCGCAGGCGGCCATCCGGCGAGCAATTCAGAGCGCGTGAGGCCTCCCGCGTTCCGCTGGGTACAATAGCACTCGTGGCCACCCTCACGTTCGAGCAGGCGCGCGCCTGTGTACTAGCGAAAGTGCGCGAGGCTCGTCCGCAGCCCGCGGCCGAGGAAGTCAGCTTGTTCGATGCCGCTGGGCGCGTCCTGGCCGAGCCGATCGTGGCCGATCGCGATTTCCCTCCGCTGGCCCGCTCCGTGCGGGATGGGTTCGCGGTTCGCGCCGCCGACGTCCCGGGCGAATTGGCGGTGATCGGAGAAGTTCGGGCAGGCGAGGCCTTCTCGGCCGACCTTCAGCCCGGCCAAGCCGTCGAGATCATGACCGGTGCGCCGATGCCGCGCGGTTCGGACGCTGTGGTGATGATCGAGCACGTCAGCGTATCGGGCGACCGCGTGAAAGTTCCGCGCGCTCTCCAGCCCGGCGAAAACGTGAGTCCCCAGGCTTCCCAGGCCCGCGCGGGCGAGGTGGTGCTCGAGCCGGGCAGGCGTCTGGATTTCGCCGCCATCGCGCTGATCGCCTCCTTCGGGCGTTCGCGAGTTATGGTCTTCGCGCGACCGCAAGTCGCCGTGCTCGCTACCGGCGACGAAATTGTCGAAGTGAATCAGACTCCGCTGCCGTACCAGGTCCGAAACTCCAACGTGGAATCGCTAGCCGTGCAGGTGGCGCGGGCGGGCGGTATCCCGCGTGTTTTGCCGGTAGCCCGCGATTTATACGCCGCCACGCGCGAGCTGGTGGAGCAGGGCTTGCGATTCGACATGTTGCTGCTCTCCGGTGGAGTCTCGGCGGGCAAGTATGACCTGGTGGAAAAAGTCTTGGCCGGCCTGGGAGCCGAGTTCTTTTTCGATCGCGTGCTGATTATGCCGGGCCAGCCGCTGGTTTTCGGGCGGGCGCAGGAGAAATTCTTCTTCGGCCTGCCCGGCAACCCTGCATCCACCATGGTCACGTTTGAAATCTTTGCTCGCGCGGCGCTCGAGCTGCTGGGCGGGCAACAGGAGCCGGCGCTGCCAGTTCTCTGGACCAGGCTGGCTCGGGAGATTCATCAGAAGCCCGGTTTGACTCGCTTTCTTCCGGCGCGATTAAGCGCGGACGGCTCGTCCGTCGAACCGCTGCCGTGGCAAGGCTCGGGCGATGTCCCGTCGCTCGCCCGCGCCAATGCATTCCTGGTGACCGAACCGGATCGCGAGACCTGGCCGGCCGGCGACTGGATTCGAGTTCTGTTGAAATAGATAAGTAAGCTCACGCTAGCGGGCGTCGCAGAAATGAAGAAAAAGCTCAGCCATTACGATGAATCCGGCGCCGCACGCATGGTGGACATCTCCAGTAAGACGCCCACCAAGCGTACCGCCCGCGCGCATGCGTTCGTCCGGATGCGGCCGCAGGTGCTGGCTCAGCTTCCCGTCAATCCCAAGGGCAATCCGCTCGAGATCGCGCGCGTCGCGGGCATTTCAGCAGCTAAGAAGACCTCCGAATTGATCCCGTTGTGCCATCCTCTAATGCTGTCTCATGCCGACGTGCAAGTGACGGTGGAAGAAAATGGCATCCGGATTGCTTCTTCTGTCAGCACCACCGGGCCGACCGGCGTCGAAATGGAAGCGCTAGCGGCGGCGGCTGTCGCCGCTCTCACCGTTTACGACATGACTAAGGCGCTGGACAAAGGCATCGAGATTCAGGATCTATACCTGCTTGAAAAGACCGGGGGCAAGAGCGGAGACTACCGGCGCCCATGATTCAAGTTGTCATTGTTACCGTCAGCGATTCGGCCGTGGCGGGCACGCGCGCCGACCGGTCAGGACCCGCGCTGCGTGAACGCGTCGAGGCTTTGGGTTGGTCGATCCGCGCCCAGGATCTCGTCGCCGACGAGCGCGACCAAATCGCTGCGGTGTTGAAGCGCTGGGCCGCTTCCCAGGGAGCCCTGGTCGTCCTGACCACAGGTGGAACCGGCGTGGCCTTGCGCGACGTCACGCCCGAAGCTACGCGAGACGTGATCGAACGCGAGGTGCCTGGGTTAGGCGAGCTGATGCGCGCCGAAGGGCGAAAGGCGACAGCATTTGCCGTGCTGAGCCGCGGCCTGGCGGGGCTGCGCGGGCAGACCCTGATTGTCAATCTGCCGGGATCGCCCAAAGGCGCCGTGGAGTCGCTCGACTCCATCGCCAAGCTCATTCCTCACATCGTGGATTTGTTAGAAGGAAGGACCAGCCATGCCAATGTGCCAAACTAAAGATATGCGCAAGGCTCTGATCGTTCTAATCTGCGCTGCCGCCTGGGCGCAAAATCCTGCAACGGATTCTTCCAAGCCAGACCAGGAACCCGGCTCGGTCATCCGCGTGCCCGTCAACGTTGTGATCGCTCCCACCACGGTGCGCGACCGCAAAGGCGACTTCGTGGACGGCCTCCAGATTCAGGATTTTCAGCTTTTCGACAATAAGAAACGCCAGAGCATTCGGGCCGACGTCAGAGACGAGCCGCTCTCGCTCGTGGTGGCCGTTCAGAAGAGTTTCAACATGGGCGAGATCCTTCCCAAGATTCAGAGAATCGGGCCCATGCTGAACGATCTGCTGGCCGGTCAGGATGGCGAAGTGGCGCTGGTCGCGTTCGATCATCGCATCCAGACGGTGCAGGATTTCACGAATGAAACCACCAAGATTTCCGAGGCGCTGAAGAACCTCAAGCCGGGCAGCAGTAATCATGCGGTGATCGATGCCGAGATGGCCTCTATCCGTATGCTGCGGAAACGCCCACCGGACCGGCAGCGTGTGCTGTTGCTAGTAGCCGAGAAAAACGACAAGGGTAGTGAAGCTCGGATTCGCGAGGCGCTGGAAGAGGCCGAGTTCGCCAACGTGAGAATCTTCTCCATCGACATCTCCACCCTGGTAGCGCAGATCACCGGCGAGCCCATGCCGCCTCGTCCTCCGGCTGTTCCGACCACCGCCGAGCACATACCTGGCGGCGGAGCGCTCACGCCCACCACCATCGAACAGAATTACTACCTCGGAAGTGTCATACCTGTCTTTGTCGACATTTTCCGGGGCGTGAAAGACCTGTTTGTCGAAGATACGCTGGACGTCTTTACCCGCTTCACCGGCGGCACCGAGTACAGCTTCGTCAGCGAGAAGAGCCTGGAAAAAGCGGTGCAAGGGATCGCTCAGGAGATGCACAGCCAGTACCTGCTGAGTTACACGCCCAATAATCAGACTGAGGGCGGATTCCACGAGATCACGGTGGTAGTGAATCGTGCCGGCCTGGAAGTGCGAACGCGCCCTGGTTACTACGTGGCCGGCCGCGCGGAATAAGCGCCGCCTAAAATTTCAGCTTCAGATTCTTGGACTCGCCGCCGGGATAGCTCACCCGCTCGTGCTCTACTCGCGCGAACGGAGTCATCGAATGAGGCTGCGCTTTCGTCTCGCTCAGGATCTCGGTGACCGCGATGCCGCGCGCCACCAGCGCGTCGGCCACTAAGGAACGATGGCAGCGCCAGGGCACGGCCTCCGCGCACATGATCGCAGTCGGCTTCCCGTCCGCTAGCTCGATCAGTTGTTCCAAATTCTTTCCGAACGCCTCCGTCTGCATGTAGTCGGCGTAGCCTCGGAACGATGCGTTGCGCCAAGCCGTGTTGATGGAGTCCGGCTGCGCCCGGCGCAGGCCGCCCAGCCCCGGCAGGTGATGATACTCGATGCCGGCCGCCTTAAGACTTACGGACAAAGTCTCGCGATTGAATTGCGGGTTGTGGCGCGACTTGGGAATGGTTCGGACATCCACCAGTTGCGCGATGCCGTGCGCCTTGAGGATGCGGACAAACTCCTCGATCGGCCGCGTGGAATGACCTACGGTGTGGATCTCCACGCCTCAAGTTAACAAATGGGCCGGTTGTCCCGCGTTCAGCGCCGGGCGCTAGCGTGCTGCCCGGATGTGGCCATGAGCGGCGGTTGACTCTCGATCCACACCACGTTGGGCGGCTCTTTTCTCGAGGTCGGCTGTGGATTTGCGACCGCCACGCCGTCCAGTTCATAACGGAAAGCCACGAACACCGTTTTCCCCGCGCAGTCCGGCTTGAAGGTCGATGAGTGAATGGCCTTTTCCACCGCCGGCACCAGCAGCTTTTCTCCATCGCTGTAAGCCGAAACCACGCGCGTGTCGATCTTGCCGGCCGTGTCCTGCGGCGTTAGGTTGATCGTAGTCCAGACCGTGCCGGTGACATCTTCATGCAGCGCAGTTTTCGGATACTCGGGTGTGGACATTTGCGCGAAGCACTCCAGGCCAGGCTCGGGCGGCGCGGCCCGCATTTGTCCCCTCCCTTGCGCCATCACCTGCGCGCACGTCAAAACTGAAACAACAGCCACGACAAATAGAACTCGCATTTCGCCTCCATAAGTCAATCAACAAATTTCCATGAACGGATAGCCGTCCACGGTGAACTGGACGACGCGCGGAGGCCGCTTCAGAGAGTGACAGCGCCCGGCGAGCTGCACCAAACCTGTCACGCCTCTGGGGGCGATGCCAGATTCCGCGGCAGAACGCCAGGTAAGCACCGCTCGAGATGGGTGCGTCTGATATGATGCGCTTTAAACTGCATTCGTTACACTCAAGTCAACCCGCGACGCTGCACGAACGCGAGACTGCAGCGGCTGGTGTCACCTAGGTTATAATTCACCTGCCCGAACTGGGTAAAGATCTCGTCACCGGGCGCTGGGTCATCAGTAAGCAGCACAATTCTTACGCGACGCCGGACTGTAAGGTTAGACGCGCACGGAATCTGGAAGCAGCGATTTCAGCGCGGCCCCTTCTTCTTGTTTTACTGAGCTGTAAAAGCTGCATTGCGCGCAGCCGCTCAGCTTCTGGGCAAAGGAGCCTTGCACCTTACCGCCGCACAGTGTTCCGGCTATCGCTCAGCAAATCCGTCCGCCGTGCTTGCCGCCATTCACGCCGTTTGCAGCCTGGGATGCCGCAGCCACGCAAACGCCCAACTCCGCCACTTTGGCTCCGCCAGGCTGCCTGCCGCAACTCTTTACTTCCCAACAGTTCAATTTTGCCATGACCTGTTATTCCTTATACGAACACTCATCGGACGGTTGGCCGGGAATGTTAACCGTTGTGTGCTGTGGGCAAGTTCCCTGAGTCGGGGCAGGTCGCGGGCGACGCCCGAAGTTGCTTAGAAGCGCAAAGGGTGCGGCGCGCACCACCGTATCTCTCAGGAACTGCTTCGCACCGCGCTCCGTTTTGCGCTAGTTTCTCAAAAGCCGGCTGCTGGACTGAGGAACGTCAATGGGCGCTGGAGGAGGAGACGGGCGGCCCGTTCGGGCTTTACGGTTTCGAACAGGCAAGTTCGAGAACCTGCCCGCCCCTCCACGCGCACATGCGCTGCAGTCTGACTCACCCGGTAGGCCATTCGGGCGCCATGGTGCAGTTGCAACGCATCCAGCGACCAATCGGAATCGGTCACCATCCGGATGCCTCCCTCGTCGGTGATCAGAACGGTCAGGTCCGAGGGTGTCTCGCCGGCCTGGACAACGCTTTCCGCAGCCTCGAGCAGCTGCATCGCGTTGTCTACAAATCGGCTCACAATTTGCTTATCGTGAGGGAGGACAAAAGGTTGAGCCTATTTAGGCCGCATCGGGGCCTTAGTTCCCCTCACCGCCGGCGCCGCCGAAGGCCGTATACTGAGTTCGAGACTTCTTATGCTCTATCGAATAGCGCCCCTGGTTGGTTTTCTTGCGATCGCCGTCGCCGTTCCTGCCCTGAGCCAGACCGGCGACCGAGGCAAGGCCGCATCGAAACAAACTGGGACCAAAGCGATTCCCCGTACGCCGGATGGTCACCCCGACCTGCAGGGCGTCTGGACCAATGCCACCGTAACCCCGATGGAACGCCCGGCTGAACTGGCAGGCAAACCGACGCTCACCGATGCCGAAGCCAAGACTTGGGAGAAAAAGGATCTTTCCAGCAACACTCTGGACAGCGACGTTGACAGCGGCTTTAACCGCGCCACCGGCGGCCCGGGCGTCGGCGCTTACAACAATCTGTTTGTGGATCGCGGATCGGAGCTGGAGAGGGTGGACGGAGTCAAGCGGACTTCGCTGATCATCGATCCGCCCGACGGGAAGATTCCGCCCATCACCGATGCAGCGCGCGAACGGAACGCTAGCATGGTGCGCGGCTTCAATCGCTACGACGACGTGAAGGACCGGCCCTTGAGCGAGCGCTGCATCATCGGATTCGGTTCCACCTCCGGACCGCCCATGCTGCCGGTGCTCTACAACAACAACTACCAGATCGTGCAGACTCCGCAGTATGTCATGGTCCTGGTCGAGATGGTCCACGACATTCGAGTCATCCGCATGAACGGCACGCATAAGCCGGCCAGCGTTCGGCAGTTGCTGGGCGACTCCATCGGCCACTGGGAAGGCGACACGCTGGTAGTGGACACCACCAATTTCACCGAGAAGACTCGCTTCCGTGGTTCGTCCGAGAATCTGCACGTGATCGAGCGCTTCACGCGCGTGGATGCGAACACCATTCTCTACAAAGCCACCATCGACGATCCTTCGACGTACACCAAGCAATGGACCATGGAGTACCCGTTCCGCGCGACCTCGGGGCCGGTTTATGAGTACGCCTGCCACGAAGGCAACTACGCCATGACGGACATCATGGGCGGCGCGCGCAAACTGGAAAAACAAGACGGGAAAGCGCGCTAATCAGACCAGCTTGGCGTCGAGGTGAATCTCGGTTCCTGCCAGTGCGCGCGAGATTGGGCAGCCGGCTTTCGCTCCTGCTGCGATCTGCTGGAATGCGGCGTCCTCGATCCCCGGCACCGACGCGCGCGTGGTCAGCTCAATGCGCGTGATGGTCGGCTTGCCATCCACGGGAGTCAACGTAACCGCCGCCGTGGTTTTGATGTTGGCGGGCGGGTGTCCCGCATTCGTCAAAGCCGACGCCATCGCCATGGTGAAGCAGCCCGCGTGCGACGCGCCCAGCAATTCTTCAGGATTGGTCTCGCCGCCGCCCTCGAACCGCGAGCGGAAACTGTAGGGGCTGTCGAGCGCGCCCGTTTCCACCTTCACGTGGCCTTTTCCTTCCTTCAGCGAACCGCTCCATTCCGCTTCCGCATGTCGAACCATTGAGTAGTTTCTCCCTCTGTGCAGGATAACATCGAGAGCCGCATCGCTAGGAAGGTTGAAACAGAAGCAGCTCCAGGCTGAACGTGAGTCGCATCGCCTGGACAGGCTTTGAGCGCATGGGCCGGTAGATGGAGTGCAGGACGTCGTTCACGGCTTCGGCTTCGAGATCGGCTGTCGTGGTGGCGCGCTGATGGGCCGCGAGCGTGAAGCTGGGTGCAAAGGACTCGACCGTGCCCGGCACGCGATCTCTGCCTGCGCCGCGCAGTTCGATGAGATCGTCCGGAGCCGGAACCGCTACCAGGAGCCGGCCGTCGTCGCGCAGCACACGGCGGAATTCGCTCGCGTTCATGCGCGCCGTAATGGACATGACGATGGAGAACGAGCCATCGGAGTACGGCACGAAGCGATCGGCATTGGCGACGATCCACTCGCACTCGGGATACCGCCGCGCGGCCGCGTCCACGGCCGGAACCGAAATGTCGAGGCCATGCGCGTCGCAGCCAATCTGGCGGGCGAGCGTGCCAAGATAATCGCCGTTGCCGCAGCCGGCATCGAGAATCGAGTCTTGCGGCGAAGCGCTCGAGGATGCCCGCGAGATCGCGCGCAGCAACGGCTCATTGATCCCACGATCGTGCAATCGGCGGCGTGCTTGGACGGCTGCCGCGGTGTCGCCGGGCCGTTTGGACCGGCGGTCCTGGGGTTGCAGAAGGTTGATGTAGCCGCTGCGCGCGACGTCGAACGAATGCGCGCGGGGGCAGGTCAGCCGCCCGTCATCTCGCGCCAGCTCCAGGTGACAGCCTCGAACGGGACAGACCAGCATTCGCTCTTCAGGCCAGCCATTCCCGAGCCGCTTCGACCGATTCGAAGAATCGGAAGTACGGCAGGCGATTCTCTTCGGCCGTCAGCTCCCCAAACCGGCTGCTAAAGTGAACGCTTCCGGGAGGACAGACCAGCGCCACCCGGATCCCGTACGTCCGAAACTTTTGCAGGATAATTCCCGCTTCGCCGGAACTCAAATCGAAAAAGCGCACTGTCATGTTAGGAGCGTAGAGCAGCGCGGAACGAATGCTGGCCGAAAAACAGGCCTCCACAACCAGGTTGGCATCTTCAATCTTGCGCATCAGCTCGCCCGCGGCTGGGCCTTCTATATAGGCACCTGCTTCCGAGATCGTGAGTGCGTTGCTCATAGAGTAGCGGCATCCACGATGGTACTCGAAATTTTCTGGCAAAATAAGCTTTCCCATGCATCGCAAGCTTCTGCTCATGGCGGGCTTCGTTTGTCTGTCGCCGGCCTTTGCACAAGATCCGTTTGAGATTCACGTTTACGAATATGAACCGCTGTCGTGGCGAGAGTACAGCCTGGAAACGCACATTGAACTTTGATCCTCAGGGCGCAACCATGCGCGACGGAACTGTCTTGCCGATGCGTGACCAGACTCACCTGACACTGGAACCGACCATTGGCTTCACCGACAACTTCGCTCTAGGGTTCATGTTTCTCAATGCCTGGCAACCCGGTAATTCTCCCGAGTACGCGGGCTGGCGGGTGTTGCCGCACTTCTACGCGCCGGAATCGTGGGGCCTACCCGTGCGTTTGGGTTTCGTCGCGGAGTTTTCGTTTCAGAACACGCACTATGAGGAAAATTCGCGGCGCGTGGAGCTACGCCCGATTCTGGATCGCGAGTTTACAAAGTGGCAGATCGTATTCAATCCGGTATTCGAGCGCGCGTTGCACGGGCCAGGGACCGAGCGCGGCTGGAACTTCGAGCCGGCGCTGCTGCTGCGCTGGAAGCGGCCGGTGTTCTCTCCGTCGCTCGAATATTACGGAGAGATCGAGAGCATCAACGCCGTGCCTCGCGCGCAGCCGGAAGTGCACCAATTGTTCGTAGGCGGCGATTGGCAGGTCTCGCAGCTTTTCCTCGTCAATCTCGGAACCGGGTTCGATCTGGGCCCGCTCGGACCCGGTATCGTTCTCAAGACCCGCTTCGAATGGGACTGGCGTAAGTCCGGTCATGCCTCGCCATAATGCTGCACTACACGCGAGCGCTCATCAGATGCGCCAAACCACCTACGCGTAGCCCGTCCAGCCGGTCACCGAAGTAGCGGCGGTCAATTTCAGCGCTGTCCAAATCTTCGATATCGCGGAATCCCAATTCACGAAGCATCGCAGCCAGTTCGCCCGGATCGAAAAATAACTGGAAGGGCTCGCCGGCTCGCGCCACACGGCTTGCCAGTGCATCGAAGGCTGCTCTCTGCAATGGATCGAGCGCCGCGGGCGAAACGGCGTAATCGAAGACCACCCCGCTTCCAGCCGGCAAGCCGCCGATCCATTCCAGCGTTGACTTGGCGGCTTCTAGCGTCAGGTAAGGAACAACGCCCAGCCAGGAGAAGAAGGCGGGTTGATCGGCCCGGAATCCGCCTTGTCCGAGCGCCTCGGCCAGCGAGCCCTTTTCAAAATCCAGCGCTACGAAGCTGAGCGAAGAGGGGGCAGCAATTCCGGACTCCGCTAGCAGCTCGCGCTTCCAGCTCTGCGTGGCAGGATGATCCACCTCGAACACGCGCAGTCCGGAACTGGCGAATGGATTTCGATAAGCGAAAGTATCCAGCCCCGCGCCGAGTAGCACCAATTGGCGCACGCCGCGCTGGAACGCGGCTGCCACTTCTTCTTCCGCGAACCGGCTGCGCGCCGCGACGAAGGCCCGCAAGCGCGGCGAGTTCTCAAACCGCGAAGGATCGGCTTTGAGAAGACGCGTTGTTTCCTCGCCCAAAATGGCCAGCGCCAGCGGGTCCTCGAACACGCGCGGGTGGTCCAGAAGCTGATGCGCCGCGCGCCGGATCGCGACGCCTTGCGCCGTGCGGCTGGGGGTTCCTTGCCTCAAGTTCGATTGTCTCAGTACTGCAGCTTCAAGGTATGCTCATGTGTTGGCCGCCATTATTATCTTCGCGATTACTTACCTGGTGCTGGCTATCGGCCGGCTGCCAGGGTTCCGCATCGATCGAACCGGCGCGGCCATCATCGGCGCCAGCTTCATGGTGGGCGTGAATGCGCTGGCGCTGGATGAAGCTTATCGCGCTATCAATTTCGACACCATCATTCTGTTATTCGGAATGATGATCGTGGTGGTCAATCTGCGGCTTTCGGGCTTCTTTTCGCTGGTCGCCGAGCGCGTAGTGGAACATGCACGTGGCCCGACGGCCCTGCTGGTAGCCATCGTGGGAGTGGCGGGATTGTTCTCGGCTTTCTTCGTCAATGACACGATGTGCCTGGTGCTGACTCCGTTGGTGCTGGAGATCGCCGTGGCGCTGGGCCGCAATCCGGTTCCTTATTTGCTGGCTGTCGCCATGGGCTCGAACGTGGGAAGCGTCGCCACCATCACGGGCAATCCGCAGAACATGATGGTGGGCAGTTTCTCCGGCATCCCTTATCGGCAGTTCCTGGCGACCCTCGCCCCGGTGGCCGCATTTGGGTTGGTCCTGACGGTAGTGTTGATCCGGTTCGTGTACCGCCGCGAGTTCGCTTCCACAGCCGGCGTGCAAGTGGCCCAGAAGGCAGTGCGCGTGGATCGCTGGTTAATGTGGAAGGCGATCCTGATATCGCTGGGGATGATCGTGATGTTTTTCGCCGGCTGGCCCGTGCCGAAGGTGGCCATCATCGCGGGCGCGCTGTTGCTGATCACCCGCCGCGTCGATCCGGAGAAGGTCTACCAAGGCATCGACTGGGGCCTGCTGGTGATGTTCTCCGGCTTGTTCATCGTGATCGCCGGAATCGAGCATACGGCGCTCGAAAGCGTCCTGGATACGCTGGCGGCGCGGCTGCATCTGGACAATATTTTTCTGCTGAGCGCCTTCACGGCGTTTCTCTCCAACCTGGTGAGCAACGTGCCCGCCGTGCTGGTGTTCAAGCCCCTGGTCGGACATCTGGCGAACCCCTCCCGGGCCTGGCTCACTCTGGCCATGGCGTCAACCTTGGCGGGCAACCTGACCGTGCTGGGATCAGTGGCGAATCTGATCGTGATTGAACAAGCGCGGCATCGAGTGAAGATCACGTTCTGGGAACACTTGCGAGTTGGAGCTCCGCTGGCCGTTTTGACCATTGGCGCCGGCGCGGCCTGGATTCGCTGGTTTACTTCCTGACGGCCAAAACATTTGGCTTTAAAAATGCTCTATAGTAGTCTCGTGGCTACCGGCGGTGCGTTTCTACTCGGCTTGCTCTTAGGCGGCTTGATTATCGGGTTGTGGATGCGGGCGCGGCTGGCTCGTCTGGAAGCCGCCAAGCAGTTCGCCGACCAGGCCGCGGCGCAACTGGGCGAGACCTTCCGGTCGCTGGCGGATGCCGCGCTGCGGTCCAATCAGAGTTCTTTCCTGGATGCTTCGCGAGCAACCCTGGATACGGCTCGCGCGCAAATCACGGGCGATTTGTCCGAGAAGCAAACCGCCATCGAGGGCGTAGTGCGGCCGCTGAGCGAGTCGCTCGAACGGTTGGAAGTCCACATTCGGGAACTGGAACGTGAGCGTGAGAAGGCGTTCGGCAGCCTGGGCGCGCAATTGCAGGCGCTGGCGCGCGAGACCACCACGCTTTCCAGTGCGCTGCGCTCGCCGCAGACTCGCGGCCGATGGGGAGAGATCACCTTGCGCCGCGTGGCGGAGCTGGCCGGCATGGTGAAGAACTGCGATTTTCTGGAGCAGGAGACTCACGAATCCGGCGGCGTGCGGATTCGTCCGGATATGATCGTCCGCCTTCCGGCTGGCCGTACGCTGGTCGTGGACGCCAAGGTTCCACTGACCGCGTACCTGGAAGCGGCCGCCGCGACCGACGACACAGCCAGGCGCACTGCGTTACACCGGCATGGACAGCAAGTGGCCGAGCACGTGCGATTATTGGCGGGCAAACAATACTGGACGCAATTCCAGCCTGCGCCCGAGCTAGTTGTCCTGTTCCTGCCGGGCGACCACTTCTTCAGTGCGGCGCTCGAAGGCAACCCGGATCTGATCGAAGACGCGCTGGCGCGCAAGGTGGTGATCGCGACGCCGGTCACCCTAATCTCGGTGCTGCGAGGCATCGCCTACGGCTGGACCGAACAGCAACTGGCGGAGAACGCCGAAGAAATCCGGTCCGTGGCCGCCGAGCTATACGATCGCGTGCAACTAGTCCAAAATCACTACTCCGACACCGGCCGGTTGCTCGAGAAAACCGTGGAATCCTACAATCGTTCGGTCGGGTCGTGGGATGCGCGGCTCTTGCCGGCGTTGCGGAAAATGCGCGAGCTCGGCGTGGCCTCGGGCGAGGAACCCGAAGCGCCGCAGCAGATTGACTTGCTGGCGCGGCGCCCTCGGGTCGTCGGCGGCGGATACTAAATCGCCGTTACTTCGTGGTTGGCGGCTTGATTTTATCTTCCGGGAAAGAGTCCGGAGGTGGAGCGCCGGTGCCGGTGGAACCCAGGAATACTTTGCGGCCGTCGGTGAACGTCACGTTGCGCGCGTTGGCCCGCAGCTCGGAATGGTCCCGTGCCTGGTAGCCGTCCACGATGACTTCGGTGCCCACCGGGAAACTGTTCTTGGTGGCTCCGCGGCGCAGCAGCGAGTTGGGGCTCCCGCCTTCCACCATCCAAACTTCCTTGGTGCCGTCCTCTTTCGTGATTTCCACGTGCAGCCAGGTATGCGGATTCACCCACTCCACCTTCACGATCTTGCCCTTGAGCAGGACCGGACGGTTGGCGTCGAACTCCGCTCCGAAAGCATGATGGGCGGCCGCTGGCAGGGCGGCGGTGAACAAAGCCGCGGACGCGCCCAATATTAAAGTCAAGAATCTCGTTCGCATCAATTAGCTCCTAAACTACGATTACTTTGTGGCCCCTTGGTCCTTATCCCGCAGCCGCGCGCCCTTCAATATGTCGGTCAGCGCGTAATTCGCCTCGTGACAAGCGTACTCGTAAATGTTTTTGTTCGTCGCGGGCCAGGTGTACTCGCCGGTCCACGGCTTGGTCCAGGTGTCCGGATCGTCGATGGTGAACTTATAAAGCAGCGAGTGCTCATCCACGCGCGTGAAGCGCTCGATTACGTGCAGATTCTCGGTAGATCCGTAGAACCGGGTCTGGTCGTTGAAATTCGTGGTATCCACCACCAGCGTATCGCCCTCCCAGTGGCCGACTGAGTCGCCCAACCACAGCCGATAGCTTTTCGGCAAGTGCTGCGCGTTCATCCTGATGGTTCGCGCATCGTGCACCATCTCGGTCAGGATCAGGATCGAATCCCCAGTCTGCACGATCTGATGCAGGTTGTTGTAAAAATAATCCGGCAGCGCGGGTGGTCCGGAAGTGGAACCAAAGCCAAGGATGCAGCGTTCACCCAGCGGACGCCGCTCGGGATCGTCATACGCGCCGGGCTCTTTCTCCAGCCCAGGATCGTTGCTTTCCACCGCGTCTGACGTGGGCCTGGCCCTGAACTGCGCCATCCTCTTTTTGGCCGCGTCGGTCATCGGAGGAAGGCGGCCATCCGCCGGATCGATAATCAGCGACGCGCGCTTCTCTCCGTCCACGAGGGTAAAGGTGGAACCGGGATCGAGCCAGCCGTAATTGTACCCGCCGACATTGCCGTAGGGACCCGGCGATCCATCGCCCCCTTTTGGCGGCGCCTTCCGGTCCGCATCGATGGGCTGATCCTCTTTTTCCCGGTACGCAGCCTGGGCGGTCTCGCGCTTCAGCGCCTCTTCCTTGGTAAGCACCAGCTTCGAGCCTGCCGCCCGTTGCATGGGCGTAATGGTTGCCAGGTCGTAGATGCCTTGCAGATCCGGATGGCCGTCGGGCGTGCGAGGCGGATTGTAGGCCTTGGATGCCGGCTGGGCGGTCTGGGCGGCCGCTGGGGCAACGGTTGAAACTAGCAGCGCAGCCAATGCCAACAGGCCCGCCGACACGAGGAATCGATTCCGCATATCAGTATCTCCTTGCTGCTACGGCTCAGCGGACTGTACGCCACTGGCCTTGCTTCCCGAGTACATTCATTAGTATATAGCGGCCGGGAAGGCAAACGGCGGGTAGTGCGAAGGGCTGCGAAGGGTTGCCCTACGACATATCGATGATGTGGAAGGTGAACCGTTCAGGCGGCAGGTAAGAGAAAGGCGTTGGGCTCAAGTGCGCCCAAGTCTGGTACGCGGTGATCGCGACGCTGGAGTTGAGATAGAACAAAAACTGGTTCGAGAAGCAGGAGATGGGCGGGGGCTGGCGGAAAGTGAGCCGGAGGCCGACCGCGTTCTCAAAATGCACTTCGCGGCTGTGTTCGGCTTTGTCTTCCAGCAAGGAGACGAAGCTGGCGCGGCCCGCGTGCGGCCAGACATCCGGGCGCAGAAGATTGCGCAGCTCCAGGCGCGTGCCGAAGGTGATCTCGCACTGCCGGATCCATTCCAGGATGCTGTCGCCCCACTGCCATTCGGTGACGAAGCGCAGGTATTGATCGGCCAGATTGATGGCCAAATCCATCTTGCGGCGCTCGGCTTCCGGCTCCCAAGCTGGATTCTCCACCGCCGGCATGGGAAGCATGCCTTCGGCCTCGATGAGGTCATTGGCCATGCCGACCACGCGATCCAGCCGTTTGACCTTGGGAGTGGTGTTTACCAGTAGCGGTGGCAGTTCGTGAGTCTTGTCGCCCGGAACTTCAACGAACTTTCGATCTCCGACTATGTCCATATCCACGACCCAATTACCTTATCGACGACAAGGTCGCGTCCTTCACTAATAGAAAGACGCCACAGCAGCTAGCGCCGTTTCAGCGCCTTGCCATGGCTAACAAATCGGTTAGAAACAATTCTGCCGGATTTGTCGTTGAAAGTAAAGAGGCATCGTACGCGTAAGTGACGGCATTTTCCATCTGCGCGCCTGCGCTACAATTCGGCTTCCAGACGTTGTGGCTCGCTGAGTGCGGGCTCGGCCCTCCAGAATCCATGACCTATTGCGACGTCAGCCTGCCGGTCCCGCTGGAACAAAGCTTCACCTACCGGCTGCCGGTGACTTTGCAGCATCGCATCCAGGTAGGCTGTCGCGTGCTCGTGCCCTTTGGCGCCAGAAAGCTTACCGGCGTGGTTGTAAGGCTGCACGATGCCGCACCTGATGGCCCGTCGAAAGAAGTATATCGGCTGGTGGACGAGGAGCCCGTGCTGGATCAAGAGCTACTGGCCCTGGGCTCATGGATCGCCCAGTACTACTGCGCGCCGCTCGGCGAAGTGCTGCGCGGTATGATCCCGCTGACAGGCGAGGTGCGTAAGAGCAAGCTGTATTCGCTCACCGACGCGGGCCGCGATGCAGCGCGTCAGCTTTTGCTAACCGGCTCCGAGGACGATGCGGCGCTCCAGGTGTTGCGGTTGCTGGAAGCGCGGCCGCTTTCGGCGTCCTACCTGCAGAAAAAGCTGCCCAACGCGTTGCGGGTCATCCGCTCGCTCGAAAAAAAGGGGTTCGTCGGCGTGGAGGATCTGGAAGCCGAGCGCGATCCGCTGCGCGCCTCCGCAGCCAGGTTGCGCGCATCGTGGCTGGCGCCTAATCCAGTCGATCTCAAGCTCTCCAAGCGCGAGCGCGAGCTGCACGCATTCCTCGAATTGCATCCCGGATCGCACAATTTGGAACAGCTGGAAGGCTCGGTGAAAGGCGCCAGCCAGGCAGCGCGGTCCTTGGCGCGGAGAAAGCTGATTCTGCTCGAACCCGAAGCCCCGTCCGGCGTTTTCGCGGCCGAAGGCCCTCCCAGAACCCTGAATCCGCACCAACTGGAGGCTTACCAGCAGATCGAAGCTGTGCTCAGGGCGGGGAAGTTCCAGACTTTTCTACTGGAAGGCGTGACGGGATCGGGCAAGACGGAAGTCTACCTGAAGGCGATCGACGCTTGTCTGGCGCTCGGGCGCAGCGCGCTGTTGCTGGTGCCGGAGATTGGGCTCACTCCCGCCGTCGCCGGGCAATTTCTGAACCGCTTCGGCAACCAGGTCGCCATCCTTCATTCTGCTTTTCACGATGCCGAACGCGCCGAGCAATGGCGGCGCATCCGAGCCGGGTCCGCAAACGTGGTGGTGGGCACGCGCTCCGGCGTGTTCGCGCCGGTGCGGAATCTGGGGCTGGTTGTGATCGACGAAGAGCATGACCAGAGTTATAAGCAACAAGAGACGCCGCGCTATAGCGGCCGCGACGTGGCCATCGTGCGGGCCCAGGCGGCCGGGGCGGTGGTGGTGCTGGGCTCGGCCACGCCCAGTCTGGAAAGCAGATACAACGCCGAGCGCGGCAAATATGTCCGGATCGAGCTGCCGGAGCGAATCGAGCGGCGGCCTATGCCGGATGTCGAAGTGATCGACATGCGCCAGGAGTTTTTGGAGACGCGCAAGTTAGCTGTCTTCTCGCGGCGGCTGGTTGAAACGGTCACCGAGCGCCTGGAGCACGGCGAGCAGACCATGCTGCTGCTGAATCGCCGCGGCTTTTCGAGCTTCGTGGCGTGCCGCTCCTGCGGAGAGCGCGTGCAGTGCGTCAATTGCGCGGTCACGCTGACTTATCACCGCCGCGACCGGCGCATGTTGTGCCATTACTGCAACTACGCGCAGAAGGTCCCGTCGGTGTGTCCCAAATGCGGGAGCGAGTATCTGCAATTCATCGGCACCGGTTCGGAGAAAGTGGAGGAGGAGCTGCACCGCGATTTTCCCCAGGCGCGCATCGCTCGCATGGACCGCGACACGGTGAGCGGCAAGCGCCACTTCGAAAGCATCTTGCACGGCTTTCGCGAGGGCGACTACGACATTCTGGTGGGCACGCAGATGATCGCCAAGGGCCACGATATTCCCAATGTCACGCTGGTGGGCGTAGTTTCCGCCGACATCGGGCTCGGATTGCCCGATTTTCGCGCCGCCGAGCGCACCTTTCAGCTCTTGACCCAAGCGGCCGGACGCGCCGGGCGCGGCGACTTGCCGGGAATCGTGCTCATCCAGACCATCAATCCCGAGCACTACGCCGTCCGCTTCGCTTCGCAACAGAACTACGCTGGTTTCTACGCCAAGGAGATTCAGTTTCGCAAACTGATGCGCTATCCTCCGTTCAGCGCGCTGGCCAACGTGCTGGTGCGCAGCCAGAAACAGGATCAGGCCCTGGCCATGAGCACGGAACTTGGACGGGTGTTAGATCCGGCGCCCGAAGGCGTCAAAGTGCTGGGGCCCGCCGAAGCTCCGGTGCCGAAATTGAAGAGCGAGTTTCGCTATCAGCTCCTGCTCAAAGCGGCGAACCGCAAGCGTTTGAACGAGGTGCTGCGCGACGTACAGAAGTTCGCAGCCGAGAAAAAGTGGGGGGCCACGGCGCTGGTGATCGATGTCGATCCGCTGACGCTGTTGTGACGTGCGAGCCTGAGCCCGCAGGTCATCCTGGCGCTTACATCGCCAGCAGCGCGGCCATCAGCTCGATTCCGTCCCACAGGTTCTGCACGCGCAGATTCTCGTTGAAGCTGTGCTGGTTATTATCGTGATTGACGATGGGCGTGGTAATGGTGGGCAGCTTGAGAATGTCCTCAATCGTGACCAGCGGCACGCTGCCACCCATGGTCGGCAGCTTGACTACCGGGCCCAGGGCGCCCTCCGCCGCTGCGATCACCATCCGGGAGATCGGAAGATCCATCGAAGTTCGCGACGCGTTGTAGCCGAATTCGCCAGGGACCACCTTGGCCACGCGCGGATGCGCCATGCGCGTCCGAGCATCCGGATCGTGATCAACGACGAAATATCCCTGCTTGCGGATGTGCTCGATCACGCGCTGCGCAGCGACCAAATGATCGATGCCCTTAACCAGTCGAATATCGATGGAAGCCACGGCCGTCGATGGAATCACATTACTGGCCTGAGCGCCAATGCGAGAACTGGCCATGCCACGCACGTTCAAGGAAGGCTCGTTCAACAATTCCAGCAGGCTCTTCCCACCGCCCTCGGTACGCCCGAGCCAAAACTCGCGCTCCAGCTCGGCATCCACTCTGGGCGCTTCGGCGATGGCACGCTTCTCGGTGGCGCTGAGCGGCTCAATCCCGTCGTAGAAATGATCGATCAGAATGCGCCCGTCGTCGTCTTTCATGGAAGCGAGCAAGCGCGCCAGCATCTGCGCGGGATTAGGCGCCCAATTGCCGTAATGTCCGCTGTGCAGCTCGTGCGCCGGACCATAGACGGTGATGTCCAACTCCTGAACCCCGCGCGCGCCAAAGACAATCTGCTGCCGGCGGCTCTGATTCACCGGTCCATCGCAGATGAGCCATGCGTCGCCCGAGAGCAATTCTTTGTTGGCCGCAAGGATTTGGCCCAAGTGCGTTGAACCGGCTTCCTCTTCGCCTTCGAAGATGAAGCGCACGTTCGATTCGAGCGGGATATGGGCGGCGTGCAGCGCGTCCAGTGCCGACATCATCGCGATAATGGGCGCTTTGTCGTCGGAGGCCGAGCGGGCGTAGATGCGCGACTCGGGGTCGAAGCGGCCTTCCGGCAGCGGGATGATCTTGCCGTCGCGATCCAGCGGCTTGTCGCGCAAAACCGGCTGCCAGGGCGGAGTGGCCCATTCTTTTGGATCGAGCGGCTGGCCGTCGTAGTGCGCATAAAAGACGATGGTTCGCCGGGCGCCCGGTGTGCGAATTTCACCGTACACAGCCGGTGGCGCGCCGGGTGTCTCCAGCAATCTGGACTTGACCCCGCGCTTCTCCAGGATCTTCGCGATGGCCTCGGCGTTGCGGCGGATGTTGGCCGTGTCGGAAGCCAGGTTCGGGATTCGCAGCAGCTCGAAGAATTCGTCGATGATCGCGCGCTCGTGGCTTTCGCGCCAGGCGCGGGCGGCTTGCGCAGGCTGAGAACTCGGAGCCGCTGAGACAGCCAGACTCAGCAGCGGCAGTACCAGCCAAGTATGAATGCGCGGTAACAACGTTACGCTCATTGTTGCAGATCCAGTACTCGCTGGACGGTACTAAAGCCTCAGGGTGGGCAAGACGATGTACGGGAAGACTAAAATTGGCGATTATGGACGGTTCCAGATGGTTGCGGAGTTAAGCGACAAAGCAACGCCGAAATCGCAGAGCGTGAAGACTGGGGCGAGGGGCGCCGAGCGGCGGCGCGAACCGCGCTATCCATGCAACGACCCCGTCGAGGTCCGGATTCTCTCGGGCGAATCGGGCGATGGCTCGCGCGTTCCCGCAACCCTGCTGGACGTTTCGCGCTCTGGATTGCGAATCGAGCTCGGTACGCCCGTGTCCAAAGGCATCGAGATCGAACTCCTGCTTTCCAAGCAACTGTCGGTCTCCGGGCGAGTGCGGCATTGCCGCCGCGTAGGCGCCAAGTACCAAGCCGGAATCCTAATCCTCCAAGCCATCGATTCATCCCAGCCAAGTGAACACGTTTCAGATGACCAGCTCGTCAGCTATCTCAACGGCCGAGGTCTGACGCTTACACAGGCGATCCGGGTCAGAGACCACTTGGCGGTGTGCAGCACGTGCAGGCTACGCATGGTGGATTCCTATTCTGTGAAGCCTCCGTCGCGCCGAGGTTCTTAAGGCCTCACTTACTAGGTGCGGATAAGACCTCGGCTAAAGCGGACGCTGCCGTGGCGCAATCTCCACGATTTACATCGTAGTGAGTTACCGCGCGCATCAGGCGGGCATTGGCCGAACTCATCAAGACACCGCGGGCTTTGAGCCGCCTGTTGATTTCGCCGGTCGCCAAGCCGGTCCCCGTGATATCGAAGATGACGATGTTGGTTTGGACGCGCTCCGGATCCAGGCGGACGCCGGGGATTTTCGCGAGTTCCGCCGCCAGAAAACGCGCATTGGCGTGATCTTCGCCTAGCCGGTGCGGCATTTCCTCGAGCGCGATCAAGCCCGCGGCGGCCAACACTCCCACTTGCCGCATGCCGCCTCCCAAGCGTTTCCGATACAGCCGGCCCAGCTGGATAGCTTCGTTGGTTCCAGCCACCATGGAGCCGGCGGGAGCGCCCAGGCCTTTCGACAGGCAGAACATCACAGTGTCGGCATGCGCGGCCAGCTCGCGCACCGGTTTGTTCAGGTAACACGCGGCGTTGAAGATGCGCGCGCCATCCATGTGAACCGGAATGCCCGCGTCGTGCGCGTGACCGGCGACGTGCTCAAGAACGTCCAGCGGATAGACCATGCCGCCGGCCATATTGTGTGTGTTCTCGAGCTCTATCAGCCCCGTAGGCGCGCTATGCGGGCTACCCGGCTTAACGAATTCTCGAATGGCGTCCCAGCGCAAGATGCCGTCTTCGGCCTGGACCGAGCGCACCAGGCAGCCGGAGAACCACGCCGTCATGGCTAGCTCCCAATCCAGTATGTGCGCGCGCGATTCGCAGATCACTTCCTGGCCATGCTTGGTGTGGATCTTGATCGCCACCGTGTTCCCCATGGTGCCGGTGGGAACGAACACGGCAGCTTCCTTACCCATGATTTCAGCGGCCCGCCGCTCCAGCCGATTGACGGTTGGGTCTTCCCCGTAGACGTCGTCGCCCACTTCGGCCTCGAACATAGCGCGACGCATGGCGGCGGTGGGACGCGTGACGGTGTCGCTGCGCAGGTCGATCATGACGCGATGAATTCGGCGAAAACTTCGTTGGAAAGAAGCACGCCGCGATCGGTGAGGCGCAGCCGCTCGCCGTCGCGCGCCAGCAGACCTTCGTTCACGAACCGCTGGATGGGCGCATCGAAGCGCGTCCATTGGCCCGCGCTGGGGCGGATGCCGTCCATCAGGCGCAGGCCGACGAAGAATCGTTCTTCATCGCTGTTCGCGGCCGTGGATTCCAGGCGCGGCGAGAGATCCTGCTTTAGTCGATCCACGTATTCCTGCGCGGTTTCGACATTCTGTGTGCGTGTGACGCCATCGAAGGAGTGCGCGTCCGCGCCGAAGCCCAGATAGGGTTCCAACCGCCAGTACTTCAGATTGTGGACGGACTCGAAACCCGGCCGAGCGAAATTGGAGATCTCATAGCGCTGGATGCCCAGGCGGGCCAGTTCCAAGACGGCGGTCTCATAGAACTCCGCGATCAGCTCGTCGCTGGGGATCTCCGGCGCGCCGTAGCGCTTGCCGTTGAGCAACACTTCGCTTCCCAGGCGGCTGTCCTCATCGACTTCCAGCATGTAGACGGAGACGTGCGGAGCATCCAGCTTTTCGATCCAAGCCAGCGATTGCATCCACGAAGCTCGCGTCTGGCCGGGCAGCCCGGCGATCAGATCGATATTGATGTTGGAGAGCCCGGCTTGGCGGAGCAGGGCAACTTCGCGCGCCACGATTTCAGCGCTGTGCTTACGGCCAGTGCGCGCAAGCTCGCCCGCGACGAAGGATTGGACGCCCAGGCTGACGCGATTGATACCGGCGCGAACCCACCCGCCCGCGCGTTCCAGCGTGATGCCGCCCGGCGCTGCCTCTATAGTCGCTTCGCGCCACGGACGGCCCGGAATTGCGGCCAGGATCCGGTCCAGATCGCGCACCTCCATTCGCGAGGGTGTGCCGCCGCCCAGGTAAACGGTCTCCGGAAGCCAGGGCCAATCCTGCGCGGCGATTTCGTGCATCAGGGCATCCAGATAGTGCGCCTCCAACTCGCGCGGAAGAACACCCGAAGCGAAGTTACAGTAAGTGCATTTCTGGGCGCAGAACGGATAGGAGATGTAGACGCCCGGCATTTATAGCGTGACTTCCTCGCCCAATTGCTGGGCGATGGCGTCCTGAATGAGTTCGGTCAACGTTTGGCCGGTGCTTTCCAGGACAAACGTGTTCTGGACGTCGTCCCAAGCGAGCTTGTAGCTTTTCGAGTGTGCCGATACCCAGATCTGGCGAACCGGAGTATTGGGGCTGATTACAAACTTGCCGGGCGGCGTTTCGAACTCGATGGCCAGGGCTCCGGAATTGAAGTCGGCCTCGAATTCGGCATCTTCGGACGCAGCGGCCAAGCGCTTGTATAGCGAATGCAGGGTCTGATCGGCTCGCTTTTTGAACTCTTGTTCGTCCATAAGGCAAGGTCTCCGGAGGGGCCGAACCTTGATTCTAGCCGAAAACCAGGCCGGGAACGCTGTATTTTTCCTGAAACATTCGGCGACTTTGGGCCGGGCTCGCTCATCTGGTACTCTTGGACGTTGACGCGCCATGGAACCTGGATGCGCTATGGAGCCAGCCTGTATCAGACACACGGAGATCCCTCACACCTCGCGGCTGTTTTCCGATTTTCAATATCATTTCGACCGGGTAGCGCAGTTCTATTGGCACGCGCCGGGTGACGCGGCGGCTTATTCCTCGGCGGCGCGCGAGATCGTTTTCCCGGACGAGCGGCGTGCGGCGCTGGTAGCGGCTTTACGGGCGCGCAATGGCGAGAGCGCTTCGTTAACTAAACTGGCCAAGCCCGGAACCGTAGCGGTGGTCACGGGCCAGCAGGTAGGTCTGTTCTCCGGCCCCGCCTATACGATTTATAAGGCGCTGACGGCCGCCCGGCTGGCGGCGCAACTCACCGATCAGGGCATTCCGGCAGTACCGATTTTCTGGCTGGCTACCGAGGACCACGATTTCGCCGAGGTCAACCACAGCTTCGTATTTGGCGCCGATCATCGGCCGGTCGCGCTCAGCGTGGACGGAGTGGATGCTCCCGAGCATCCGGTGGGCGCTATCTCGATTTCTTCTCCGCCGATCGATGCGCTGCGCGAAACCTTTGCGCCATTTCCTTACGGCGACGCGGTAACGAGAATGGTCGCTGAAGCGTACCAGCCCGGCGCCACCTTCGGCGCGGCCTTTCAGGCTTTGCTCCAGCGGTTGCTCGCCAAATTCGGCCTGCTCTTCATCGATCCCTTGGATGAAGCGGTGCGGCGCATGGCGGCTCCAATCCTCCGCAAGGCTCTGGGCGAGGGCGACAAGCTGAAGCAGCAACTGCTCGACCGCAACCGCGACCTCGAAGCGCACGGTTATCACGCGCAGGTGCATTTGGAGCAGAAGACGTCGCTCGCGTTCCTGCTGGAGGGCGATCGCCGGATCACCCTGCGTCGGCAAAACGGCGACTACGTTTCCAAGGACCGCCGTTACTCGGTTGCGCAGTTAATCGATCTGGCCGAGCATCTTTCGCCCAACGCGCTGCTGCGCCCGGTGGTGCAGGATTATGTGCTTCCCACGGTAGCCTACGTGGGCGGTCCGGCCGAGCTGGCCTACATGGCGCAGTCGGAAGTGCTGTATCAGGATCTGCTGGGGCGCATGCCGGTGATGCTGGCGCGGAACGGGTTCACTCTGCTGGACGCGCGCACCGCCAAGCTGATGGCGCGCTATGGCATTGGGATCACTGGATTTTTTCACGGCGAAGAATCCGTGCGCGACCAGATCGCCCAGCAACTCGTGCCGCCGGACCTAGCGCGGGAGTTTGAACAGACCCGCACCACGGTAGCGGAGTCACTTGATCGCGTGCGCGGCGATCTGGTCTCCTTTGATTCCACCCTGGCCAAAGCCGCCGACAAGGTGCGCGCCAAGATGCTGTATCAGCTTTCCAAGATCGAGCGCAAAACGGCGCGCCAAACTTTACAACGCAACCAGCGGGCGGCGCAGGATGCGAGCTACATGTCCGGGCTGATCTTCCCGGAAAAACATCTTCAGGAGCGCTTCTATTCGATCCTGCCTTTTGTAGCCAAGCATGGCCTGGAATTGATGGACACGCTCTACCAGCACGTCAGCCTGGACTGCCCGGATCACAAAGTGCTGGTGGTCTGATCGCTACCTTGCATGAGAATCAATACCGTTAAGCAGGCGCTGGCCGATGGCAAGGTGCAACTCGGTACCGGCGTCGGTCAATTGCGCTCTCAAGACGTCGTTCGCATCCTGCGTGATGCGGGATTTCACTGGGCTTTCGTCGACACCGAGCACGGCGGATTCGACTTGGAAACGGTTCAGGATCTGTGCCGGATCTCGGCCTTCACGGGCTTCTGTCCGGTGGTGCGCGTCGGCGAATTACAGTATACGCTCGTGGCGCGCGCGCTCGATTCCGGCGCCCAGGGAATCATGTTCCCGCGCGTCGAATCGCCCGAATTGCTGGAGAAAGCCATCGGCTGGACCAAGTTTCCGCCTGTGGGCGTGCGTGGCTTCGGGCTCACCGGGCTGCAAGTGGATCACGAGAAAGTGACCATTCCTCAGATCATCGAGCACTTGAACGCGCAGACGATGGTCGTGTTGCAGATCGAGACGCGGCGCGCATTGGAGGCGCGCAACGAGTTGCTGGCCGTGCCCGGCGTCGACGTAGTGATGGTCGGGCCCGCGGATCTGTCGGTTTCGCTCGGCGTGGCCGGAGAGTTTCAGCATCCCACCATGATCGAGGCCATGGAGAAGATTCGCGACAGTTGCGTCGAGCGCGGCATCGCCCCCGGCACACAGACGCGTTCCATTCCGCAGGCCAAATTCTGGCGCGAGCGCGGCATGCGCTTCCTGGGCTGCAGCAACGAGACCGGAATGATGTACGACCGCGCCTGCGAGATCGTGCGCGAGCTGAGCTGAAATCGATGACGCTGGAGACGCTCCGGGACAAGGAAAAGGGTACCCTCACCGACCTGCTCGGTATCCAATGGGTTGAGGTCGCGCCGAACTTTGTTCGGGGGCGCTTTGATGTGTGCAAACAGCATCTGGCTCCGATCGGCTATTTGCACGCAGCTAGCATCGTGGCCCTGGCCGATACGGCCTGCGGCTTTGGATGCCTGATGTCATTGCCCAAGGGTGCGTCCGGCTTCACCACCGTCGAGCTCAAAGCCAATTTCCTCGGCACCGCGCGCGAAGGCGGCGTGAGTTGTGAAGCTCGCCTAGTGCACGGCGGACGAACCACTCAGGTCTGGGACGCCGAAGTCAAAAACGAAACTACGGACAAAAAGATCGCGCTATTTCGCTGCACGCAGTTCTTGCTGTACGGCGAGGCTCGATCCTGAGCCGCTACATCGGCAGCGTGCTGATGGAATCGACCGCGAGCTTGCCACCCTCGACTTTACCGGTGACCTTCACCTTGTGGCCGATCGCGGGCATCACTTTGTCCATGGAGGAAGCGTCGATCTTCAGGATCTTGTTGTCTTCGGTGACGAAGACCACGGCTTCGCCGCTTTTCACGCAGCTCTTCACGCAGGATTCGAACGCCTTCGGCTGAATCCATTCGGCCGCGGTTTTCGCTTTGGCGCCGCCGGCCGCGCATTTTTCGTCCGAAAGATAGCCCGTGTATTCGCCCGCCCAGGCCGTCATGGAGGCGAGAGCGGATAGTCCAAGCAGCACGCACAGTTTTTTCACTCGAAGATTTCCTCCCGAACAAGCCTAGCATGCGGCCGGGAATCAACGCTTGGACAGGCTTAACGCGGGCGCGCTGCCCGGCGGCGGGTTACGGCATCGTCAATACCACGCGAAATTTAGCTTCTCCGGACATCATCCGTTCGTAAGCCTCCGCGGCGCGCGCCAGGGGGAATGTTTCGATCATCGGCCGTACGCCCGCCAGCACCGAGAATCTCAAAGTGTCTTCCGAATCGATCGACGTGCCGGCCATCCAGCCTTGCATGGAACGCTTGCCGCCGATCAATTCCACCGGCGGGACTTCGATCGGATCCGCCGCCGCTCCGATCACCATCAGCTTGCCATTTGCACCCAGGCCGTCGACTAATCCGGACATCGCTTTCCCGCTGGGCGCCGTGGAAAGAATCGCTTTGGCTCCGCCCATTTTCTT
This sequence comes from Terriglobia bacterium, assembly GCA_963768095.1. Taxonomy (GTDB): domain Bacteria; phylum Acidobacteriota; class Terriglobia; order Bryobacterales; family Bryobacteraceae; genus Palsa-89. The sequence continues at coordinate 991,821 of CAVYGT010000007.1, forward strand.
CAGCTCCTCCGCCGGATTCGATTTCTGCGAATCGATATAGGCATGTGCGCCGAGCTTGAGCGCCAGCTCCTGCGCGTCGTTACCGCGTCCGATGGCCACGGTCCGGTACCCAAACTTGTTCGCATATTGGACCGCCAGGTGCCCGAGCCCGCCGATGGCTTGAATCGCGACCAGGTCGCCGGGGCGCGCGCCGGAATTTCGCAGGGCGTTGTAGGTGGTGATGCCGGCGCACATGAGCGGCGCTGCATCCGCGGGGGCCAAATCGTCCGGAATCGCCGCCAGGCTTTGGATGGGAGCGAGCATCTGTTCGGCGTAGCCGCCGTCAAAGCTGAATCCCGTAACCGGCCCAACCACGCAAGCGACGAATTCGCCTCTCCGGCAAGGCTCGCACACCCCGCAGTGGCCGCCATACCAACCCACCCCAACACGCTGACCTTTTTTCCAGGGAGTCACATTTTTCCAAGGATTCAGATCCTCGCCGACTTCCTCGATCACACCGGCAACTTCATGTCCGGGAATTCGTGGGTACTGAATACCCGGCCAAAGGCCTTCCTTGAGCAGCATGTCGCTATGGCAGACGCCACAGGCCTGCACTTTGATGCGAACCCAGCCGGGCTTCGGCGCTCCGATCGCACGGTCAACGACATCCAATATGCCGCCTGCCTTGCTCACTTGAATGGCTTTCAATTTCGGTTTCCTCCTTGGTTTATGACGCGCATGGGAGCGGAAACGAATCCGAAATTCGCCAGGCGCATTCTGTGAGGAACCTTCCACTGCGCTTCGCGAAGATCACCAGAATGAGGCGTAATCGTTCTGAAATATGGATGGCGCAGGTCCACGATTTTGCGGGCCGAGAAAATCCGAAAACTAGCGCGAGTGTGGCACAATAGAAACGCGCTGGAGTGGCGGAACTGGCAGACGCACGGGACTCAAAATCCCGCGGCCTTCACTGGTCATGAGAGTTCGACCCTCTCCTCCAGCACCAACCAAAGCCGGCGGTCTACTCTGCCCGGCGCGATCACTTATGCTGGAAGCGGCGCGCTATCCCCATTGCAGCTAAGCCCAAGCCCAAAAACCCAAGCGTCCCCGGCTCGGGTACGGAACTGGACCCGAATTGAAGATCGAGAACCACCTCCTGGCCAGCTTCTGTTGACAGACTCTGCATGTTGAGAAACACATCGGTCGAATCGAAAGATACTCGGGAGGAGTCGAAGCCGCTCACGTCCGTCGCGGAGTCAACTGTGACGCCTGTGATGGTAGCCGGCGATCCACCTGTCTCAGTAAGTCCGTAGCCGTTGAATGCCGCGGAAGTAAAACCGATACTTCTGAACCTGCTACGTTAAGAAGCGTAATCTGTGAACCCGTGACCGTATAGTTGTGCTGGCCAAACGAGTTGACGGTATATCCAGGGCCGGTGACGATGCCAGTCCCCAAAACTTGGTAGATGTCGGCTTGAGTAGGATACAGGTAGTCAATCTCAACGCTCTGTCCAATCAGGTCCGCGCGGGCCGAGACGGTGGCGAACGTCAGCAAAACGAGACCCCAGGACAGATTACTAATCATGCGCTGGATACCCATATGCGCCTCCCCTCACGGGATTCTACATCACAACGCAACCGTGAAACCGCTTCCAGGGTGAAAAAAAGTACCATTGAGTACTAAGCCGTACTGCCTTTCCCGGCCAAGCGTGAGTCTACCGAAGAGCTGCTCAACCAAAGAAGGCATCGCCCTGCATATTGTTTGAGATGTTGACTTAATACCGCACGCTGTGCTAACCAATCAATCCGGGAGGTCGATGGCGTTGCGTCTCCTATTCCTCACGTTGTCAATTTGCACTTCTGAATTATGGGCGCAACAGCCCCACATCAACTATCGGGGGATCGTGAATGCGGCCAGCTTTATGCCTCCCGGGCTGCCCAGCGGTGCGATCGCTCAGGGTTCCGTAATTTCTATTTTCGGCAGTAATCTGGGCCCCGCTTCTAGCCCGACTCTGACTTTTCCTCTACAAACGACATTAGGAAACGTATCCATCACTTTGACCCAAGGATCGACCGTCGTCCAAGCCATACCTATTTTCGTAAGCGCAGGTCAAGTGAATGCGATTGTGCCGTCGAATACTCCACCAGGCCAAGTTTCACTGCGACTGATGTTCAACAGCTCGCGGAGTAATCCGGCGCCGATTCTGATTACCACCGCGGCTGTCGGTATTTTCGCGGCCGCGGCCGGAGTAGGTCCAGGGATTCTTCAAAACTTCGTGACCCAGGATCAGCAGCCGATCAATAGTTTGACCGCGCCTGCTCAGCCCAATCAAACCATCACATTGTGGGGCACCGGCCTCGGGCCAGTTACGTATCCCGACAACGTCGCGCCCACCGCCGGAAACCTGCCAACCCAGACCGAGGTTTTCGTCGGTGGTGTTTCCGCCACAGTCGCTTACAACGGAAGAACGCCGTGCTGCTCTGGTATCGATCAGATCGTGTTTCAAGTACCTCCCGATGCTCCGACTGGATGTTGGGTTCCAGTTTATGTGCGAACCGGTGGCAAGGTTGTCAGCAATTTTGTTTCGATGGCCATCACCAAGGACGGCACGCCATGTACAGAGCCGTCGAATGCGCTGGCCACAGGACTCATCAGCGGTAACCGTGTAGCCAGAATTATGGCTGCGCGCATCGCTGTCCATCATGACGTCGGCACATCCACCACGAATGACGGCATCACCGACATATTCGGTTCTTATATCGCACAGGAAACGACAGGACAGTTTAACTTCGATCCGAACGTTTCATTGCCGCCTGCGGGCACCTGCGCGTCCTATGCTTTCTCGGACGACTTTACGCTGAATTCGGGGTTCCCGCCTGGCCTACCCGCTTCCACATCCACTGGCCAGAGCTTAGCGGCGGGGACAATTTCTATCAGCGGCTCTAACGGCTCGGCAAACTCTACCGCCGGAGCGTATCTCGCGCCGGTCGGCGGAGCGATTCCAACCATCCCCAATTCCTCCAGCACTCTTCTGTTCAACCCGGGTAGTTTCACTGTAAAAGGAACGGGCGGCGCGGACGTCGCTTCTTTCCAGGGGACTCTGAACATTCCACCGGCGTTGAACTGGACCAATCGCGATCAGCTCCAGAGTATTTCGCGCAGCCAGGGGTTTACCGTCAACTGGACTGGTTCGGCGCCTGGGAATACCGTCTTTGTTTCCGGCGCCGCAGCTGATTTGCCTACCAACGCCAGCACCGTATTCCTGTGCACAGCCCACGCCGGCGACACCAGCTTGACCGTGCCAGCCGACGTGTTGGCAAATTTCCCAGGTGTCCGCAACAGGCTGATCGAGTCGAGGGGCGTCATTTATGTTGGCCAATGGCCGATCGCAAGTCCCCCGACGTTTAGTGCGTCAGGCCTGGATAGCGGCGTGCTGTTGTCTGCCGAAGCAAGTGGAAGAACGGTGACATTCAAATGAGGCTGATCGTTCCGATTGCTGTCGCCGTGCTCGCGTCCCTGTTTGCCGCGCCCTGTTTCGCTGCAAATCAGGCTTATTTCTATTTCTGGTGCTCCAAGCAGCTTGACGGTTCAACGAAGGTTTATACATACCTTGCGATTCAGTCCGGGAGCAAACCGTCGCCGGGACCTGGGGGCGATGTCAGCGCCCCCGTTCAGACGTCGATAACCGGCAAGGATTGCCTAAACACGAATGGGCTCTCGCCGCTGAAAGCATATCCGTTGAGCGATCCAAGGGTCAAGGGCTTAGGGATTCATGCCAAGCCCGGAGGAGCAACCGGTCATGACTCAAACGTTTCTACGTCGCGGCAGGATACATTCGGGTGGCTTGTTCCTCTCCCGTTTGATCCTCCGGTTCATATTCCGAGCACGGCAACCAGCTTGAGCTGTGACGGCAGTATAAGCGTATTTATGGTGGAACATGACGTCGCTCAAGTTGAAGACCTCACCGCCTGCCCGCTGAAAAGTGTGGCGACAATCACGCCTTGCATGGAACCTCTTGAACAGGCGCTGACACCGGATGGAAGCACGCTGTTGGTGACCTGCTACGACAACAAGGTCGTTTGGATCGATACCGCGAGCGACCAGATTTCATTCAGCTTGGACACGCCGAATGCCTATCCCGCGGGCATCGCTATTTCGCCCGACGGTACCAGGGCTTATGTCACGAACTACTTCAACTCGAATCCCAATCCCGCATTGCTTGTCATCGATGTCGTGAACAAGACCATCCTGCAGACCTTTCCGTTGGCGCTCTCGTATCCAGGCGTCGTGGCCCTTACACCCGACGGAAGCCAAGCCTGGGTCGATTATTATCAGCAGAATGTTGTTGACGTGATAGACACTCTTACTGGGGTGCTGGTCGGACGCATCAATTTGCTCGCTGAAACGCAAAATGCCATCGCGTTTAATCCCACGGGAACCAAAGCGTTCATTTCAGTTCTGGGTGCAAACCAGCTTGCTATCGTGGACACTGCAACTCTGCAAACGCTTGCGACCGTGAACGTCGGCGACGCGCCGGGGGACGTGGTTTACAATCCGCAGGAGCGAACGGTATTGGTCGGGAGCACCACTCAAGGTATCGTTTCGCAAGTGGACGCAGTGTCAAACACGTTCATCCAGAATTTCACGGTCGATGCCGGCGGGATGGGATTGAGTCTTATCTTAGGAAACTTTCCAATCCAGTAACACACCATGAACTAGGCCTCCGGCCGTCCGGCCGCTAGCGGAGACCCACTGCGGCTCCTGCAATTCGCGATCGGCCCAACATCGGGAGCCCCCGCATTCTCCGTCATTTGCCCACGCTCTCCTATGATGTAGTAATGTCCTCTAGCGAAGAACTTCAAGAACACGCCGAGCACGCTCACGAACCCTTCGACAAGCGAGTCGCCGCAACCATGGCGATCATCGCTGCGGTTCTGGCGGTCGTTTCCGTGCTTGGACACATCGCGACTACCGAAGAACTGCTCAACCAGCAGAAGGCATCCGACCAGTGGGCCTATTATCAAGCCAAGTCGATTCGCCGTTACACGTCGGAGTTCGCCGGCGACCTGTTCGCCTCCATGAAGAATGAGGCCATGAGTAAGCAGTACGTCGCGAACGCTGCGAAATACCGGAGCGACGACGAAGAAGTTCAAAAGGAAGCGCAGGGGTTGGAGAAGGAAAGTGAACTGAGAGGCCGCCAGGCCCTGCGCTTTCACTTCGGCGAGGTGTTTCTGGAGATAGCCATCGTCTTCGCATCGCTGGCGATCTTGACCAAGCGTTCTTTTATCTGGTACGGAGCGATGGCGGCGGGGTTGGCCGGCGCCTTGATCGCAGCCACCGCGGCCCAGCTTATTTAGTCAGGCTCGCCTGCTTGCGTGGGAATTGCTGGTCTAGCGCCAGGTTCAACTTCAGCACGTTCACTCGCGGCTCGCCGAGTACGCCCAGATCCGGCTGCTGGATGGACTGAGCCACTAGCTGGTCCAGTTGATCGGTTGAGATTCCGCGCGTTCTGGCAACCCGCGGGGCTTGTGCGCGAATCGAATCGGGACTGAGGTCGGGATCCAAGCCGCTGGCCGACGCGGTAAGCAGGTCGGCCGGGATGGGACCGTGGTAGTCCGGATTTTCTTTCCTGAATTTTTCGGCCGAGGCTTTAACACGATCGATCAGCTTCTGATTGGTCGGCCCGTAGTTGGATGCTGCCGAAGCGGTAGCGTCGTAGCCGTCATTTCCAGCCGCTGACGGGCGCGGCTGAAAGTATTCGGGCTTGGTGAAGTTTTGGCCGATCAGCTCCGAGCCGATCACCTTGTCGCCTTGCGTAATGAGGCTGCCGTTGGCTTGGTGCGGGAAGACCACCTGGCAGATACCGGTGATCGCCAGCGGATAAATCACGCCCAGCAGAATAGTCAGAAAGATGTTGATGCGAAGTCCGGGTGAAAGTTGTGACCACATGATAATTTCTCCTATGCCAGATGCAGGGCCACCAGAATCTGATCGATCAGCCAGATGCCGGGGAAGGGCACGATGATGCCGCCAATGCCCCACAGCAGCAGGTTGCGGCGCAGCAGAGCCGCGGCGCCGACTGGCCGGTATTTTACGCCGCGCAGAGCGAGTGGAACCAGCGCGATGATGATCAGCGCGTTAAAAATCACGGCCGCCAGCACCGCGCTTTGCGGCGTATGCAGATCCATGATGTTGAGTTTGGCGAGCGCCGGATAGGTCGCCATGAACATCGCGGGGATGATGGCGAAATATTTCGCGACGTCGTTGGCGATCGAAAACGTGGTTAGCGCGCCGCGCGTGATGAGCAGCTGCTTGCCGATGGCCACCACCTCAATGAGCTTGGTGGGATTGCTGTCCAGATCCACCATGTTGCCGGCCTCTTTGGCGGCCGTGGTGCCGGTGTTCATGGCCAGGCCAACGTCGGCTTGAGCCAGCGCGGGCGCGTCGTTGGTTCCGTCGCCCGTCATCGCCACCAGGCGGCCGGCTGACTGTTCCTTCTTGATGTATTCGAGCTTGTCTTTGGGTGTCGCTTGAGCCAGAAAATCATCTACTCCGGCTTCGGATGCGATGGCCGCGGCGGTGAGCGGGTTGTCGCCCGTAATCATGACGCTGCGGATTCCCATGTTGCGCAACTGCGCAATGCGTTCTTTCATCCCGCCCTTCACGATGTCCTTGAGATGGATGATGCCGAGCAGCCGTTTTCCGTCGCAGACCGCTAACGGTGTGCCACCGCTGCGAGCGATGCGGTCGCTCATTTCCTGGAAGTACGGTGGAACTTCGCCGCCGCGCTCGATCACGAAGCGACAGATGGCTTCCGTGGCGCCCTTGCGCAGCGCGCGTCCGGCGAAATCCACGCCGCTCATGCGAGTGTAGGCGGAAAACGGAATGAAGGTGGCTTCGTTTTCGGGAATGTGGCGCCCGCGCAGGCCGTATTTTTCCTTGGCCAGAATCACCACCGAGCGGCCTTCGGGTGTCTCGTCGGCCAGGCTGGAGAGCTGCGCGGCGTCGGCCAGCTCTTCTTCGCCGACGCCGGTGATGGTCAGGAACTCCACCGCCTGGCGATTGCCGAGTGTAATGGTGCCGGTCTTGTCGAGCAATAGCGAGTTGACGTCGCCCGCTGCTTCCACCGCCTTGCCGCTCATGGCGAGCACGTTGTGCTGCATGACGCGGTCCATACCCGCGATTCCGATGGCCGAAAGCAGCCCACCGATGGTGGTCGGGATTAAGCACACCAGCAGTGAAACCAGGACCGCCACGCTAGGCACCGATCCGGCGCCGGCCTGCGCGACGCTGAACACCGCGTAAGGCTGCAGCGTCACCACCGCCAGCAGGAAGATCAGAGTCAAGCCTGCGATCAGGATATTGAGGGCGATTTCATTGGGTGTCTTCTGGCGCTCGGCGCCTTCCACCAGCGCGATCATGCGATCCAGGAAGGTTTCACCGGGGTTGGAGGTGATCCGGATCTTGATGTGATCCGAGAGCACGCGCGTGCCGCCCGTGACGGCGCTGCGGTCGCCGCCGGATTCGCGAATCACAGGCGCGCTTTCTCCAGTGATGACGGATTCGTCCACGGTGGCGATGCCTTCCACCACTTCACCGTCGCCGGGAATGAGGTCGCCGGCGTCGCAAACCACCATGTCGCCCGCGCGCAGCGCCGATCCGGGGCACTGTTCAATCTTGTCGCCGCACAGGCGCTTGGCGGTGACATCGGTCTTGGTCTTGCGAAGGCTGTCGGCCTGGGCTTTTCCACGAGCCTCCGCCATGGCTTCGGCGAAATTCGCGAACAGCACGGTGAACCAGAGCCACAGCGCGATCTGGATGCCGAATCCGATTCCAACCGCTCCCACGGCTATGTCGCGCACCACGAAAACGGTCGTCAGTGCGGCGCCAACCTCCACCACGAACATGACGGGATTCTTCATCAACGTCATGGGGTTCAATTTCGCGAACGAGCCCAGGGTTGCTCGACGCACGATCTCGGGGTCAAACAGCGGACGCGCCCGCACCAGCTTTTTCGGCAGCAACGAGGTGGAATCCACCGGCGGTGTAGGCGGCGTGGTCACGTGCTCTGTTGTCATTGTAGGCATGGCTCAACTTCCCAGCGGCAGGATCATCGAGAATAGCTTGCCGCTGTACATCAGGTAATGTTCGATGATCGGTCCCAGCGATACGGCCGGGAAATAGGTCAGGACGGCGACGATGACGACGGTGCCGACCAGCAATCCCACGAACAGAGGACCGTGCGTGGGGAAGGTGCCGCTGGTTACCGGGATTTTCTTCTTGGCGGCCAGACTGCCCGCCGCCGCTAAAATCGGGATCAAGAACAGGAAGCGGCCGATCAGCATCGCGAGGCCAATGGTCAGGTTGTACCAGGGAGTGTTGCCGTTGATTCCTCCGAACGCGCTTCCGTTGTTGCCGGTGCCACTGGCGTACGCATACAACATTTCACTCAGACCGTGAGGCCCATCGTTGTTCAAGTTGGCGATGGCGGCGCCCGGTGGATTCCAATATCCCTTGGCCGCGAAGTGGGCTTGCGTGCTGAGCGCGCTAAAGACCAGAACGCTCATGGACGTGACGATGATTGCGAGCATCGCCATTTTTACTTCCTTTTGCTCCAGCTTCTTGCCGAGGTATTCGGGCGTGCGCCCGACCATCAGACCCGCGATGAACACGGCGATGATGGCGTAGATCAAGATGCCGTACAAGCCCGCGCCCACGCCGCCAAAAATGACAATATCGGTCATCATGTTGAGCAATGGAACCAGCCCGGCGATGGGCAGCAGGCTATCGTGCATGGCGTTGACGGCGCCGCAACTGGTGTCGGTGGTAACGGTAGCCCACAACGTGGAGTTCGCGATTCCGAATCGAACTTCCTTGCCCTCCATGTTGCCGCCGGCTTGGCCCGTGGTTGCGGCGGTTTCGAGCCCCATTTTGGCGAGAATCGGATTCCCGCGCTGCTCGAAGCCATAGCACACGAATACACCGGCCACGAACATTATGGTGAAGGCCGCGAAGATGGCCCAGCCCTGGCGAGTATCGCCCACCATCTTGCCGAACGTGTAGGTGAGTGCGGCGGGGATTACCAGGATCAACCACATCTCGAACAGGTTGGTGATCGGGTTCGGATTTTCGAACGGATGGGCCGAGTTGGCGCCGAAAAAGCCTCCGCCGTTGGTGCCGAGCTCTTTGATCGCTTCCTGCGAAGCGACCGGACCCTGCGCGATGGTTTGTTTCGCGCCTTCCACCGTGGTGACGTTGGTGTACGGCTTCAAGTTCTGAATCACGCCCTGCGAGCACAGGAAAAGAGCTGCGGCGATCGAGAGCGGCAGCAGCACATACACCGTGCCTCGCGTCAGATCGACCCAGAAATTGCCGATAGTGCGCATCTCGTGGCGCGCAAACCCGCGCACTACCGCGATGGCGATCGCCAGCCCGGCGGCCGCCGAGACAAAGTTTTGCACGGCCAGGGCCGCCATTTGCACGAAATAGCTCAACGTCGATTCGCCCGAATAGTTCTGCCAGTTAGTGTTGGTCAGAAAGCTGACGGCGGTATTAAAGGCTAGATCCGGCGTCACAACCGGCGTTCCAAAATTCTGCGGGTTGAACGGAAGATAGGCCTGGGCTCGCTGAAGCAAATAAGCCAGCAGGAATCCGAAAATGCTGAAGCTCAACAGCGACGCCGTATATTGCGTCCAGCGCTGCTCGACGTCCTCGCGGACGCCGGCGGCTTTGTAAGTGAGCACTTCCAGCCAGCGCAGCGCCGGATGCAGGAAGGTCCGCTGGCCCTCGAACACCTTGGCCATGTAAGCGCCCAGCGGCTTGGTGCAGATCAGGATGAGTGCGAAGAACAGGGCGATTTGTAGAATTCCGGCGCTAGTCATAGATTCCTCTCAGAACTTCTCCGGACGGAGCAAGGCGTACACGAGATAGACAAAGAGGCCGACCGATGCGATTCCGGCGATGATGTAATCCATTGGTGTTCTCCTAGAGCTTGTCGCAGGCTTTGGTGAAGCCCCAACATGCGATCAGAAACAGGCACGCAACTGCGATGTAGAAGAGGTCGAGCATTTCGATTTACTCCATTTCCGAGAAAATTACTTCGTGGCCGGCACGGCGCAAGCCCGCCGCCAGGCGCTTTTCCGAAGTGGGCCACCACGTTCTGCGGCCACCCACCACTACCAACGAATGGGGTTCGAGAACAGATTTCAGAGTCTCCATCCGATCGCGGCACAGGTACACCGCAACTCTAGTTTCCACGCGGCTCTCGCCGGCGATCACGCGGAAACGGCGCTCGTTGAAACCGTGCGGGATAGGGGCCTTGTTCAGTGGCAAAGGATAGGGAACCACTTGAGGCACTACCAGCGAGATGCGGGCGCCCAGATTGCCGGCTAAACCCCCGGCGTGCTTCAACGCCGCCAGCGTCGGCTCCACGGCGGTAAAGATGACAGCGATATTTAGTATCGAGTCTGCATCCCCACCGGCCGGTGATTGCGGCCGGCGCGCGGCAGGATTCAGGATTCTTTCCTCAGCGCGTGACATGCTGTAACTGCTCTCCACATCTGAGGGTAGGAGGCGCGCGCTGAAGAAGTCCTTAGAAAGGTATGAAGAAGTCATAAAGACCCGCCACAGGCACGCGCAAGCAAGCAAATCCCAGGCTGTTCACGGCGTTCGCGGACTTCAGGCCAGAACGCGTGAGAAGCAATTGACATGCCAAGGTCGTGTCGATGCAGAAGCTTGGCCTGAATCGAGATGGCCCAAGCCTGGTAGCGCGATTCGGCGCTAGAGCCGTGCCAAGCAATTGTGTTCAGTTACTCAATTCACTTTCGCGCCACCGCGCGGCCTACTAAACTTAGACAGGTACAACCGTGGACAAGCGCCTGCCATTATTGATCCGCCGTGCGATGTACAACCTGCGGGGCGGATTCCTGGTTCGCCCGCTGACCATCGCGCTGGTGCTGGGATGCGCCGGCGCGATCCTATCCTGGTTGGAAGAAACTTTTCCGGGTGTCAGCGACCTGGTGCCGACGGCGCTGTTTCCGTCTCACTCCGATCCACAAGTCGCGCAAGTCATTCTGGGTGGCATCGCCGCCTCCATCATGACCGTGGTTTCCATCGTCTTCGCGATCCTGCTGATGACGCTGACGCTGGCTTCCATGCAATTCTCGCCGCGCATCATCGTGAGTTTTGCCAGGGACCGCGTGACGCAGTGGACGCTGGGCATCTTCTTGGGGACGTTCTCGTACTGCATGGCCGCCCTTCCGGCCGCGCGGTCGCTCCCGCACCCGTTCGCGCCGGTGGCCACGGTTCTAGGCGCGATGTTGCTGGCTTTAGCGTGCGTGGCCTGGCTGTTGTTCTTTATTCACCATATTTCAGAGGCCATCAGTGTCAGCCATATCGTCGACCGGATTGCGTCGGAGACGGAAGCCATGATCGATGAGATGATGCCGTGGCCGCACCGTCCGGATGCGCTGGTTGATCCGCACTTGCAGGAGCCCGGCACCTGGGAAACGCCGGTCTTGAGTCAGGAGTCGGGCTACATCCGCTACATCGACACTAAGCGCCTGGTTGCGCTGGCGAAGTGGTATCACGTGAAGGTTCACGTGATCCGGCGCGTGGGACATTTCGTTCCGGCTGGAACGCCTCTTCTCATGGTCCACCGCGGCAGCCGCCTGCCGGCGGAGGGGTGCGATCAATTGCTCGGAACCGTGGACCTGGGCCCGTCGCGGACGTTGCAGCAAGATATCGAGTTCGGAGTTTTGCAGATCGTGGACATCGCCTTGAAGGCCATTTCGCCCGCCGTGAACGATCCCAGCACGGGCGTTAGCTGCGTGGATCAATTGAGCCGCATCCTGATCCGTTTCGCGTCTCGGGAGCCACCCGCGACACTGCTATACGATCCGCCCGGCGTCGTGCGCGTGAGCATTCCCTGGATCGATTTCTATGGTCTGGTGAATTCAGCCTTCAATCAGATTCGGCTGTACTCCAAGTCCGATACCGCGGTCAGCCTGCGAATGCTGCGGGCTTTGGGGGATATATCCATTTCGTGCAGCGATCCCGCCTATCGCCGCAAGCTCTTGGAGATCGGAACGCGCATCGTAGAGGGCTGCGCCGAGAAGTTGGGTGACGAGGAAGTCAGACCCATGCGCGTGCGCCTGGCGGGACTGGAAAACTTGACCACTGATGTATCGCATCCGGCCGGCGAGCTGAGTGGATAACCGATCGGAGGCAGGCTTAGGGCAGCTGGAAAAACCGGTTCTCGAAAGCACCCGCCGTATGGCTACCGATCTCGACCATGGCCGGCTTGGAGGATCAGGGCTACTGAGGAACTCGCGCAAGACGGAGCGCGGCGCGGAGCAGTTCCTGACACGTTTGGCGGTGCGCGCCGCACCCTTTGCGCTTCTAAAGCGTTCGGGCTTGAACCAGGCTTGCGAAGCCACATCTCATTGAACTCACAGAGAATGGCGCGAATGGCCGCTCCCGCAAAAGCCGAGCGCCTCCCGCTAGCACTTTAGGTTCGTAACCTTCCACATGATTTTCATTAAATCGATGCGCTCGATTCTCAGACGCGCCGCTTCTTCGTCCAGTCTCGTGCGGCTCGAAGGTAAACCTGGCGTTGAAGTACAATCAAGGATTCCGCCTAAGGAACACTATGCAAGCTCTCGAGTCGTTCATCGAGCTACTGCGACTGGCTCATTTTCGTGGCCTTCTCAACCCATGCACCAGTGATACCGGGCCGCCCGAATCTTCGGAGGTCGCTTTGAGCTGGATTTGAGCGACTTCAAGGAAAAAGAACCCGCGAGCTAACGACTCGAACCATGTGGCGCCTAATTGGCGCTTTCCGGCAAGCGAAGGTACCAGTACCACTACCGGCTTGCCCTCCGCGGGCCCCCAACCGCCACATTCGTCCAAAGCCTTTGATTCGCGCTACTTCCGATGGCATTATGTTGCCGTAGCTCAAAGCTGGTACTTCGCGCAGGCAAAGACCAAAAAGCGCTACGTGCTTTGCTGAATATCAACTAGGGTGAACAGATGATGGTAGCAAACGGCTGCAGGTACTACCTTAATCCTACGGACCAATAGTATGCCTGCCAGACTCAAGGTAATAGCACTCATATCAACTTTGTTTTTCGTGACTTCCAAGATCCAAGCCGCCGGATTGGTAGTATGGCCATCTTCAGTGGCCTTGTCGGCCGGACAGGGTACACAGTTCAGTGCCGCCGCTGCCGGGGGTAGCCTTGTCACCTGGTCGCTAACGCCGGCTGTAGGAATAGTCAAAAACGGATATTACCAGGCGCCTAACGTCATCACTAAACCTCAAACGGTTGTTTTGATCGCAACTGGTTTGGCACAAATGGGCAATGCGGTTATAACTTTGATGCCAGGCGGGAGCCCTTCCGCTCAAATCCCCACGGCGCAAAGTCCTGTTACGCAAGGATCTCCGACGCCAGGCCCTTTAGCACAAAGCTCATCGACGCCAGGCACTCTGACGCAGGGCTCTACGACGCAAGGTTCTCTGACGCAAAGTTCTGTTGGGCCAGGCCTGATTTCGCTCTCTCTCTCACCGACCTTCGCTTCCCTGTCGGCCAGCCAATCTATGTCTTTCGCGGTTCTGGCGAATGGAATCAGCAGCAAACTCCCAGTAATCTGGTCCATCGCGCCACCGGTGGGCACGATTGCGAACGGGATTTACCAGGCGCCTGGCACGATCTTGTCCTCACAAACCGTGACCGTAAAGGCAACCACTCTTAGCAGCCCGAGCCTAACCGCCAGCGCCAGCATCTCGCTAGCAGGCAACCAGTCGCGGGCAGCGACCCAAGGGAGCGTCTCGATCACGCCTACGTCGGCCTCGTTGACGGCCGGAAAAGGGGCGTCGTTCAGCGCAATCGTGACGGGCGAAAGCAGCACGGCTGTCAGCTGGTCCCTTTCGCCTGCGGTGGGGACTGTTACGAATGGCTACTACCTGGCGCCAGCCAGCATCACCGCTTCCCAGACAGTAAAGCTGACGGCAACCAGCCTGGCCGATCCGACCAAGAGCGCCAGCGTGTCGATTTCTCTCACTGCCAGTTCGGCGAGCAGCGGGACGTCGCAGGGCACCCCGCAAGTGACGCCTTCCTCGATTTCGCTGAAGCCTGGACAATCGGCTCAGTTCAACTTCTCGGTGGGCGGTTCGGCCTCGGCCGCCAGTTGGTCTTTAGTACCGAATATTGGGTCGGTGACGAACGGTTCCTATACGGCGCCAGCCGCGGTCAGTGTGCCAACGAGCGTCACTTTGATCGCGACCAGCGTTGCCAATTCGAGCCTGACCGCGAGCGCGGCCATCGCAATCCAGTCGAATCGCTCCAGCGTAACTATCTCAGTTTCCCCCTCGTCGGCTTCACTGTCGTCCGGGCAGGTTGCCCATTTCGCCGCGACTGTGACCGGGTCCAGCAACACCGCCGTAACGTGGTCGTTATCACCCGCCATAGGTTCGTTGTCGAGCGGGGCCTACACAGCTCCGTCGGTGGTGACGGCCCAGCAAGCCATTACGGTATCGGCAGTCAGTGCGGCGGACCCCACCAAATCAGCCAGCGCAACGGTCACGCTTGTTCCGGTGGCGGTGTCCCTGTCGCCGTCGACGATTTCGCTGGCTGCCGGCAAGTCGGCCCAATTCACGGCTACAGTCACGGGAGCGTCGAACAGCAGCGTGACCTGGTCGCTCAACCCGCCGGTTGGTTCCGTCGCCAATGGACTTTATCAGGCGCCGGCCTCGATCAGCTCCAGCCAGACGGTCAGCATCACGGCCGCCAGCGTGGCCGATGCGACCAAGACGGCTCACGCTACGATATCGCTGACGGCCAGCGCCGCCGCCACGCTCAGTGTAAGTCCGGCGCTCATCTCGCTAGGAGCTTCCCAAACGCAACAGTTTTCGGCGCTCTCGTCTGGGGGCCTCGGGGGTGGGGGACCGGTGAGCGCGCAATGGTCGATAAGCCCAGCGGTCGGGAGCATCACGTCAGCGGGCTTGTACAGCGCGCCGAGTTCTGTGTCCAGCCAGCAAAGCATCAAGGTTACCGCGACCAGCGCGGGAGGAACGGCATCGGCCACGGTGACTTTGACGCCGGCGCCGTTGTCCCAGCCTTCCACCATCATGCTTCCGCTGGAAGTCGTCGGGCCGAATGGCACGACGGCGGGAGCGACCTTCATTGTGCCGCTTAACACGAATGTGAGCGGACCTCTGACGCTGGCGATGCAAATCCATGGGTTGCGATTCGACGCGCAGGCCAGCGTGCAGGTGAACCAGTCCGCCTGGCTGCCCATCAGCACCAGCAATGTCACCTTACTTGGATTGGCCGCTGCCTACGGTGGAATCGGTGGTGGATTCCATACCCTACAGATGACCATGAACCTGCCGGCTGGAGCAGTCACCACCGGCGCCAATACCATCACCTTCAAGTTCAATGGAACGGATGGAAGAGTAAGCGGGTTCCGGGTCTTGGGATTCAATATCGAAGACTCTAGCGGAAACCAATTCATCAGCCCCTCCGCCTTTGCTTGGACCGATCCCAACACTTGGACGCCGCCTTCCTCGGCCAGCTCGGACATCGCCGAGGGGCAAACGCTTTGGCGGACTGCCAGCCTGACGATACCGGTTGGTTCAGGAACTCAAACCATTAAGGCCCATTGCATGGATTGCCACACCCAGGATGGGCGAGACCTGAAGTATTTCAATTACTCCAACAAATCCATTCAAGCACGCTCTATGTTCCACGGCCTGACGGCTCAGCAGGGAAATCAGATCGCCAGCTACATCCGCTCTCTGAATGTGTCCAATCCGGGCCGGCCCTGGAATCCCCCGTATCAACCGGGTCCGGGGCTGGATGAGCAACCGGTTGACAATTGGTCGGCCGGAGCGGGAATTAACGCAGTGCTCAACAGCGATCAAGACATGCTAAACGCGATGTTCCCGGGCGGGGTACAACCCAGCTTTTTCTCGGCCACTGGAGTTTTGAACGTTCGGGAAACTCCGATTGCGCTGCAATTGCCCGATTGGAACAGCTGGCTGCCAGTGGTTCATCCCATGGACGCATTCAGCGATTTTCTGGGATCGCCGTTCTTCGCCACATATCAGAAGCTTCGCTCGGAATTGGTTCCCGGAAGCGCCAGCGCTTACTCGCGGGCCGCGGGAGATTTCAGCCTCTGGTTCGGACATTATGCAAATTACTTCGGTCCCAAGCAAGCCGTCCTCGATAATGGTGGCTGGAACGCCACGACTGCCCAGCAGGTTTATTCGATGATGCTTTGGTCGATGGTAAAGAACTGGGAATTGAATCACGAGTTCGAATTGGAGGGCCTGGCGAAGACGGTATTCACGAATCCGAGAGCGGAAGCTCGCGCCTGGGATTCGCAATTCCCGTTCTTTACGGCGCCTGACAGGTCGCACATCACAAACCCGGCCTTCCTCGAGAATGGGTTGCGGACCACCTGGCAATACCTGACCATGATCTGGTACCACATGCAACTGATTCTCAACAACTCGGAATATGAAATGGTCGGCACCGGTCCAATCACCTGGCAGTATGTCTTTGGGTTCGTCGAGGGCCTGAGCTGGGACGATAGTCTTCCACAGGCTGGTTTACTAACCGAGTGGCTGACAAAGTCCATTCAGATCTCGAATAATGGGATTCCACCCAACACTCAGGTAACGGGCTGGTTCTGGCAAAACCCGGACATCAGCCGTCTGACCAGCCCAGCCTACCGGGGCATATGGCCAGAAATATCGCCGGCCACGCGCACGGCAATATATACCGGACTGGCACAATCCTGGCTGAGCGAAGTGCAACAGTTCACGCCTCAGCAGTTCTGGGCCGCCGGGTATGATCGAACCGCTGTTCCGCTACCCGGGCAACCGGACGGAGATGGACGGCCAGGCAATGCAAGCTTCGCCGATCGCCTGTTCTACATGATTCCGCAACTCCGCTTTTACGGCGTGGAGCAGACGCTGATCAATCAATTGGCAGCCTGGGCTCAAACCATTTTTCCCAATGGCAACTGGGCCGCGACGACCACAGCGACGTGTGCGCCTGACAACGGCGATCCAAGGTTCGCCCGCTGCAGCACCGAATAACAGCGGACCACGGAGGAGATCCATTGGGCGCCCGCCGCCAGATCCGTAGCGAAACTGCGAATCTGGCGCGGAAGCGGTTGTACGAAGGTTCGCCCCCTGCCCGACAGCGGTCGCTCCCTGAGATACTTAAGGCGGGCGTTTCTGGAGGGCTTTCCCGGTAAGGACCGCGCTCCAGGTTCCAGGCTTCCGCTGGCGGCAGACGCGGTACCCGCCCACCTCAAGGAAATAAATCCGGCGAAGAAGACCTTTTCGACGAAAGATAGTAAGTCGATTGCCAAAGAAGTCGCAGGGTCGCTAACTTTCAGCTACCGGGCAATCTCTCGGAATACGCAAAGGTCAGAGGATCGAGAGTTTCGCTCTCCCCAGACGGTCACCTCGACAGCAGACGGCGGGTTTCCACGATCCGTGCCAGCAAAAGCGAGAATTGCTGTGCTTGATCGGCGTCTAAGTGAGATTGATCCGGGCAGTCGAATTGCGCCAATTCATGACGGAGACCAGGTACAGAAAGCCGCCGCGCATCGGGATATAAGTAATATCGGTACTCCAGATGTGGTTGGAGCGCTCGATCGCGACACCGCGCAGCAAGTTCGGATAAACTTTCAGCTCGCGATCGACGGAAACAGCGCGTTACCTGTTTTGGAGGACTTAGCCAAACATACTAATTGCAAAGCTTCTGTAGTTTGGGAATTCAACCCCGGTTGGAGCGATCAGACTGCTGGGGGAAGATGCTACTGCTATCGATTGTCGCTCTTGATGCGTGCGAAGTTTTCTGGCGGTGCCTAGGCGTAAAGCCCTTGCCAAGCGACTTAATCGGGTTCACTACATACGCTCGATCCAAATGCTACCGCCTCTAAATTCCGGCCATATCGGAGGATTCCTCCACGCAAGTGGTAAGGCTTTCTTTAGCCGCTCATCGTGAAACTTTTCAAGGAAGGACGGAAATAGACGAACCTGAAATTCCGGGTTGTAGCTGAGGAACGCCCGCAAAAGGTAGAGCTCATTCCACGCCCAGCGCTCGTAGACAAAGCACTTCGGGTATTCAAAGGGATAAAACACGTCGTGGATGTGAATATAGACTCCCGATGCCAAGGCGGGCAGAATTTCAAAAAATATCTGATGCACCTCGCTGCCTATCTTCGAGACGTGGGACGAATCCACAAACAAGATATCTCCGGCGGAGAGTTCCTTGAGGAACGCCAGGTCCAGGTCTTGTAGCCGCCGAGGAATCACCTTGATATTCTTGGCGTCTTCGGGCCGCAGGAGCCCGTAGAGTCGTTCCGGGTTAGGGTCGATGAACGTGCAGTCCACTGCCGATCCCAAAAAACGTTCGCGCGTGTCGAGAAGGACACACGAAGAAAAACCACTGCCGATTTCTACGACTCGCTTAGGCTTCAGATGCCGCAGCATCGCATAGTAAAAAATGCCATCCGAAAAGCTGAAGTAATCATTCGCAAGGTAGTAGCGCAGGCCGGGTTCCTTGTGTTCAGGAAAAGGTTGTTCAGCATAGTACTGTGCGAGTTGGTCGAGAAGTCTCAGTTGTTCGTTCTCGTTTAGATTGATTCCAGGAATCTCTTTCGTCTTCACTTCCCAGAGGCGGGCCTCTCTAGCCTTCACATCTTCGATATCTGGGATCGGAGAATAGAAATGACCGGGTGAGTGACCGAACGAAGCGGCGAGTTGGGCGTTCCGGCGCATGTACGGACCGGTAACGGGTAGCGCGAGAGCGAGTTTCTTCAGCATGGCTCTGAACATTTTAAATTTCTAGCTTCGAGGCAGCATCGCAAGGCTCGTGCAATCCCAATCGCTACCTAGCATTCCTATTCAACTGAATTTCCGATTTGGTTTTCGTACCGAATCATTGTACATCCAACCAACTCCGCTGGTGCCGGCTTCTCGAACTCTTTCCATCGCGTTCCCCGCCGCCGATGGCCCAGGAACGGTCCGGATCTGCGTTGCGCCGGTACTAAAGACTTCACTCGGCCCGTAGCAGCTGAATACCAGACCAACGAGGGCTGGTGGCTAAATCCATGGGCCGCTCGCGGCAAGCTTAGCGGACCCTACATCACCGGCCGGGAAGTTGCTGCACGTCGCTTTGTGCCAGGACCTGATTGGCGGAATTCAGATATAAGGCGCGGAAGTATATCGGCCCGATGCCGAGGTCCCAGGGCGCCGGGCAGCTCCCGCTCCCGCAAGAGAATGTGTGCAGGGCTAGATAATAATTCTGGTTCAGCAGCCACGGCTCGGGGGCGTACTGCACTTCTATTTGGGTAGCGTTCGGCACATCGGTCAGTGGGAAGGCAAGTTGGGGCGGTGAGTACTCGGCGGCTTCGTTGTTAGAGCACAGGTAGATCACTGCGCCGCCGGCAGGCCACGTCGGGGTATCGCTGGTGGTTCCCGCGGAAATGGTGCTTACCACAATCCCGGTAATGTCCACCGTGTAACGGATGGTCGGTTGTCCCGCAACAGCGCAGCCTGAGATGTCCACCGCCCGTGTTAGCGTCGCGTTCGAGCCATTCAGAGTCAGCAGCAGATTGCCCTTAGAAGATGAACGCAGATCGCAATCAATCACGAATCCCTGATCCGGGCAGCCATTGGCGCTGGGAGTCCCGTAGAGATAGCCACGCGCGGCGAGGCTCTCCAGCAGTAGCTGCGGCGGCCCGTAGGCGTAGAATCCTGGGATCATCCCTCCATCTCCGTTGTTGTAGAGCGGTGACGCGCCGGGTTGACGCCCGTTGCCGTTGATAACTGTTTCGTTGTAAGCGGAGGAGGTTCCGTATGGTCTGAAAGAAAAATTAGGCCCGACGTTAGGGTACATGCGCGTGCCGGTGGCTCGGGTGACTGCGGCATTCAGAACGTTCCATGCGCCGGGAAGCGGACCTGTGAGGTTTTCGCCTTGGTTGACAGTGAGACCCTTATGGTAATCCGCGTCCGCCCACACCTTGACATTGACCGAGCCGGAGGCTTCACCCGATGGCAGGTAGAACCTCCAGTTGTCGTTGTATCCATGGTTCTGGCAATAAGTGGATGACAGTGCATCGCTCTGAAACGCCTCATTGTAGAACGTCGTATTGGTCCAGAACGCACCGCCCGTGGTCCCGCCCGAGAGGGTGAAATTGTGGCCGCGATGAACACAGTAGCCGCTAACCAGCGTCATGTCACCGGCGATGTTCATCGAGCTGACAGCGCTGGTCGTGCCATCATCCCAGGTGATCGTGCCATCGGTCTTATTTCCGGTGGCGGGGTAAGGTGAGAAGAACCATCTCCCGCCACTTGTGCCCGCAGCCGCGGGAGAGCTTGCGAGAATCGCCGCGCCGCTTGATACGGAACTGATCTGATACGCGCCTGTCGTCCAGGGGCTGCCGCTTGCGACGTTCACATATTTCCCGATATCCCCGCTGACAAATGAGTGCGACGCGGCCGTGACTTTGGTATTCGTCGTGGCGTCCACTGCTAAATCGCTGGAACGGCCTTTGGCGACTTTGACTGTGGTGGCCGTGGGAGCCGATGCGATCCAGAGAGTATCGTTCCATTGTGGATCGCTTGAGCCGGAGATCGTCAAGGCAGTCACACCAGACCCCAAGACATTGCGAATGCCATGATCGGTTGAGGAAGTGCAAGTGTCGCCGCTACATGACCAAGTCAGCGGCGAATAATTGGGCTGGTTGAAGAAGTAATTGTATTGAACGCTGGATGTGTAGCCCAAGACCGCACGCTGGCTTCCGGCGTTCGCAATCACCGACCGGTTACGGTACACGGGCGTGCCCGTATTGGCGAAACTTCCCGGACCAAGGGCCATGAACGACCCTGCCAGCGAAATGTTCTGCGGCTCATAAAAAGTGTTGGTGTTCTGGTATATCTCGCAAAAATCCGAATAAGTTTGATTACCGCAGAACGCGGGCGACAATGTGTCGTTGCCGGACCAAAACATCGGATGTCCGATCGTGGGATGCGGAGTAGCCGCCCGGAACTGGTTCATGAACGTGTCGAAGGCGTTATTGGGGGTGAAGCTGCCGGCGCCGTCTTCGTTGAGGTAGGCGTAGGCATTGACGGTACCGGATGTCACAGTGCCGTTGAGCAAAGTCGTCAGTGAATTAGAAATCAAAGCGTTCGACGTTCCAGGATAATAGAAGGTCCAAGCGAACGGAGACGATCCGTTGTCGAGCGCCGTACCCGTTCCGGTGATGCGAATTTTCATTCCGCAAGACGCATAAGCCGGTCCCGTCAAATAGCCACTGGGAGGATTCCAGTTGATGGTCATGCGGCCGGAGCTATCCGTCGTAATGCTGGTCGGTCCACCGGTTGCGCCTATCGTTCCAATCGCGCCTGGATAATTGAACGGTCCCGACACGGTGATCTCATCCTTGCTGGTGAATCCGAGAACCTTCCCAGTGCCCTGCCAGCTGGACGCGATCTGCGACACTGCAGGCGTGCTGAGCGCCAAACCTGACCCTAGCGTCCAAGACCAAAACGCATCCGCCCCGGCGTATGCGGCGTCGCTGCCTCCCGCGCACGAAATGATCGAGCTTAGGTTTGGGTGGAAATAGAGGCCGAACGTGTTGGCGAAGCTGTTGTAGGTGCTCAACTGCGCAGTCATTCCTGAATTAAAGAGGGTCTGGCTGTTCTGCATCGGCGGCCCGCCCGCTCCGGGCTCCAGCGTGTTGAATCCTACTTGGTTGAACGGATTACCGAGCAAGGAGAGCCGTGGCTGAATCTCCTGATCCAAAAATCCGGGGTTGGCCGAATTAGCTGAAGGCCCAGTCTCGAACGTGGTTGAAACCCACATGCAATCGGAGGCGCTGGTACAAGTGGTATGAATCTGCCCGTCCGAGCCGAAGTGCGGGATAGTCCCGGTGGTTCCGATCAAACCCGCGATCCAGCGCTGGTATAGGCCAGTGACGGAAACCGTTACGAAACATCCGCCCCAATTGATTCCCGCGGTCGCTGTGACAAGGCCAGTCGAGGACACAGAGCAGAACTGCGTGGAATGCGGAGTGGAGAGGCCGACGGTATTGTAGGCGAATGTATCCCAGGCCGGGGACGGGCACGCACCGCCGCTAGTTCCGTCGGCGTTGAGTATCATGCAGGTCAGTTGGATCGTTCCGCCCGGCGCGATGGTCCAATTCTTCGGCGTGACGATGATTTCGCTTGCGGCGCTTCCGTTCGAGAATGTGATCTGCTTGCACCACTCGCCGATAGGGATGCCTGACGTTCCCCCGAGGCCGATACTGGCATCCCAGACGTAGCTGCAAACGTTGTGGACGCCGTTCGGCCACCAGGCGGTATTGATAGTGTCCGGGTAGCTGACAACGCGATCGTCGTTGTCTACGTTCACGTGAGCGCTGATCGAGTCGGTGCCGGAGTTGGTTCCGCTCAAATTCGGGTAGGGCTGGCATTCGCCGGTCCAAGTCGTGCCAGTGCAAGTTCCCCCACTCACCGAATTGACGTGAAATCCGGAAACTGAGATTTGGCTCGGCGTGTAGCGGAACGCGTTGTTGATCGTGATGCCGGTATTGGTGGAAGTGCAGATGGTTGCGCCGGTCGTGTCCAGCACGTTGGCCGTGATGAATCCGGCTGCCGGATTGTCGAACCTTTTGTTCGTGTTCCAATTCATCGACCAGTTTTGCGGCGGCTGGCCCGGTTGCAACGCGACTGTGCCTTGCTCCTCACCGTCGAACAGGATTTGAACTAGATAGGCCGAAGGATAGCCCGCGACTCTGCCGGTTATCGCATAAGCCGGCCCGTTTATGATCGCTGCAACCGCTGGGGTTGTGATGCTGCAGGCCGGACTTTGAGCCCAAGTTGTGGCGCAGAACAAGCTGCCACACAGAAATGCACTCCACCTCATAAATACCATTTTCACTTCAATTCTCCGAGAATACGTCTTCGCCGCGCGGTGCGCGGTGACGTGGACGGCCTAAGCGTACGCGGTCCGATTCTCGCCGCGGAGGCGTCGAACGGAGCATCGAAGTGAAAATAAGGGAGAAATGCCTGCTGGAGAATTGTCAACGGAGGGTTGCGGAGGAGTCAGCTGCGCGCCGCGGCTTAATTTGAAGGAGCGGTTTTCTTACTCAGTACAAACCAAACCTGGCTACCCAACTGAGGCGGCAGCCAGGAAAGCGGGGAGCCGACGATCCGATCGATTTCGAATCGCTGGGCCAGGATGTTGCGAAATGCCCTCCAGTTGAACCCTTTATGATCGGGGAACGATAAGCCCCACTGGTTGGAAACCACCGGGCGCTGAAGATGTTGCCGCGGACCCGCAAACACGCCTGCCATGATTTCAGCCGCCGTGTAGGGCTGTATTCCAGGGTAGTCGCCAATATGGAACCAGCCGGCCACCCGGCGGATGACTTGCTTGAACATCAACGGAAGGCCAATCTCCACGGGAACGCTGATGAGCAGTTTTCCATGCGGAGCCAGCCGCCGCTCCAAGCGTTGCAGGATCGCGTCTGGCTCAACTATATGCTCTAAGACTTCCATGCAGAAGATGCCTTCAAACGTGCCGGTATCCTCCAAGTCATCCACCAGCACAAATTGGAGGTTAGGAGTGCCCAGGCGCGACTGGCACTCCTCGACGGTAGGCTTTAGCAACTCGCTGCCCACGGCCATCTCCGGCGGCGATCCGCTGGCCAACAACATGGCCAGAAAGGTACCATCTCCGCAACCGTAGTCCAAAACGCATTGTCCGGCGAACTGGCGGCCAAGCTCCAGCCCGATCTGGAACCGGCGGCGGTGGCTCCAAGAGATGATCCCGGCCTTGGAGAAAAGCTGCTTCTTGGCGTAGTGACCCTGCCCGATGGCCTGATCCAATCTTACCGCGGCCGCTTCGGCCCGGCGACTATTTTGGCCTGAATCCTCGTTTTGAAGCGGCACTTGCTATTCCTCCCAGATCGATCTTCGAGTGCTGAACAATCTCTCGCGGCTACCGCGGCGATCCCAGAACACTCTGGTACAGCTGGAATGTCCGTGCGGTCATGATTTCCAGCGAGAACTCTTGGCGAGCGCGTACCTGAGCCGCCATGCCGAGCGAGCGGCGCAGCGGCGCATCGTCCAGCAGGCGGTTGATAGCCTGCGCCAGCGCTTCCGAATCTCGAGGCGGCACTGTCAAACCGGTTTGGTCGTGCAGAGAAACAAACGGGACGCCGGAATCGAGCCGCGTATTCACTACCGGAAGGCCCGCCGCCATGGCCTCAATCTGGACGATGCCGAAAGCTTCGCTACGCGCCACGGAAGCCAGAGCGAAAACATCAGCGGCGTGGTAGTAAGGCACGATCCGCTCGTTCTGAATCTCTCCGGCAAGCACGATTTTGTCCTGAAGCCCCAGTTCGCGCGCCAGTTCCTGCAGCTTTGGACGCAGCGGCCCATCGCCGATAATCACCAAACGGCCCGCGACCTGCCGCATGGCCTGGATCAAGTATTCAAACCCTTTGTAATACACCAGGCGTCCGACGCTTATCACCAGCCGCTCGCCGAGCTCGGCCCGAATCTTCGCCACGGCGGCGGGATCGGAATGTTCGAACTGGTCCAGCGCGATGCCATAGGGGATCACATGGCAGCGGTCTTGATAACGCGCCAAGACCTCGGACGTGCGGCGATAATCCGGTGAAGTCGCGATTATGGCGGAACTGCGGCGCAGGCACTGATGCAGCAGAGGCTCGAACAGCGCTCCTAAGACTTTTTGCCGTACCGTATCGCTATGGTAGGTGACCACCAGCCGCCCGCGATGTCCGCTCGCAAGGTATGCCAGCACAGCCATCGGATTAGGCAAATGAATATGCACAATGTCCGCTTCCGAGCCGCGGATTTGCGAGATCATCCCCGGACAAAGCGGCGTAGAGGCGAAGGTAAAATGGGTGGGAATTCGCGAGATCCGCACGTTGCCCAGCACCTCGTCCATCCGCTCGCGATTATCACTGGCCACAACCACCCGAAGATCCAGCTGCTTGCTTAACTCCGCGCAGAGCGCTTGCAAGTGAGTTTCGATCCCGCCCATGTGAGGCGGATAGAACTTGCCCACGTGCAACACCCGCGGGGAGCGCGTACGCGCGCCGCCCGAGGCGCCAGCACCGGGGTGAAGTTCGACCCGCTCAGCCTCTTGCATCATGCCATGACCGCCGCAGGTTCGACGAATAGTTGTTTATTCTCGCTTACCCAGTCGTAAAGCAGTTCCAATCCCTGCTGGCAGCCGATTTTCGGCGCCCAGTTGAGCTCGGCTTGGGCGCGGCGAATGTCGCTCACAAAGACCTTCTGATCGCCCGGCCGCCAGTCTGAGTAGCCATGCGAAAACTTCTGTCCCCGCCGTTTCTCAATGTAAGCGACTAGCTCCAACAGAGAGAGTACGTTCTCGGGGCCCCCGCCGATATTGTATGCTCTGCCGACGGCCGCCTCCGGCCGCGCGAACGCCGCGTCATAAGCGTCCAGCAAATCATCGACAAAAAGAATGTCGCGTACCTGTTTGCCATCGCCGTAGATCGTGATGGGCCGTCCCAATTGAGTGGCGATCATGAACCAGGCCACCCAGCCCTGATCCTCGGCGCCGAATTGCCGGTAACCATATATGCACGACTGGCGGAACACAATCGTGCGCAGGCCGTACAGGCGGTGATAGTCGATTACGTACTGGTCGGCGGATCCCTTCGAGCAACCGTAGGGCGAATGAAAATCCAGATTGCGGTCTTCGGAAACCCCGAATGGCAGCGTCCGGTAAGAATACCGCCCGTCCTTTTCGATCACCCCGACATCCGTCATTTCGCCATAGACCTTATTGGTGGAGGAATAAAGAATAGGCGCCGTCATTCCGGCCAACCGCATGGCTTCGAGAACGTTGAAGGTGCCGAGCGCATTGACCTCGAAATCATGCCGCGGATCCGTTACCGAGGTGGTCACCGCAACTTGCGCGGCCAGATGCAGGACTTGGTCCGCATCCCGATGCTGGCGAAAGAGTGCTTCGATGGCGCCGGCATCCCGGATGTCGAGCGGCACGAACTCAAAGGTGCCTTGAGAGCGCAACCACTCCAGGTTTTTTCGCACCCCCTCGCGGCACAGGTTATCCACAATCACGACCTGATGTCCCCGCCGCAGGCAGCGGCTGGCGGCGTTGGAGCCGATAAAACCCGCTCCCCCGGTAATGATGGTCTTCATTGGCATTGCCTCCCTCTGATTGCGTTCGACACACCTGCCCGAACCAGGTCCATGATCGTCTTTCGGCTCAGCGCCGTCCCTGCATTAGTCCGCTGTGCTGGCGCCATGTTTAGCCGGCGCCTTCACGCGGCTTGGCGCACCGGCTTGGGCGCCCCTGAGTACCTCTTGGTAAACGGCCATGGTTTGGGCCGCGGCAACATCCCAGGAATGGCTTTCCACTGTCTTCCGTCCAGCCGCGCCCAGACTCTCGGCCAACACTCGGTCTTCGCAAAGCAGCCGCATTTTTGCGGCTAATTCCGCGGAATCCTTGAAATCCTCCAGAAGAAGTCCATTCACTCCCGGCTCAATGAGCTCTGAAGCGCCGGCCTCGCGGCTGACGATCACCGGCAGCGCGCTGGCCATGGCCTCGGTGACCACCATGCCGAAGGAATCATAGTGAGACGGAAGCAGAAATGCGTCCGACGCGGCGTAATACTTCTCAACCTCCCGGCTCGTGCCCAGAAATTGGACCCGGCCATCCAGCCCGAGACTCGCCGCCAGCTCTCGATACCGCGCATCCGGGGTTCGTGACACGAACAAGAGCTTCGCCTCCGGAAGACTTGCGAGCGCCTCGATGCATTGCCGGGCTCCTTTGCGCATGTCTCCCACGAACAGGAACGCCATATCCTGTTCACTTAAGCCGCACTCGGATCGAACCCGAGCTCGGATCGGATTGTTTTTCGCGGGGCGGAACGCGTCCAGATCGACTCCGTGATATACGACGCTGGTAGGCGCCGTCAGATGGTAGGACGTTTGCAAGTCGCCTGCGACGCGCCGGGAAACGGCAATGATGTGACGCTTTCCAGCCAGCCGGTAAAAGGCGTGTTCCAGCGCGCTGAGTGTCGTGCCCGAGAGCCATTCGCGGAACGAAAGCCGGCCGGCGGCATCCTGCAAGGCTTGGTGCCACGCCTGGTTGCAAATGTGAGCCGTAAAAACATTTCCCCGCAACCCGCATAGACCCTGGTTGTGGATGATGTCGAATTTGCCCCGGACTTGTAGCGTCCCCATCACCGCGAACGAGAGGATGCTGGCCAGTGCATTCGGCCGCCAAGCCGAGACGTGATGAAACTGGATGCCGCTGCCGGCCTCCGGTTCAATTTCGTTGGCGAACACGTGAACCTCGTGCGCTTTTGCGAAGCGCGTGGCCAGTTCGACGACGTAACGGCTGTGTCCCTCGCGGCGCCGATAGTCATGCACGGCAAACGCGATCTTCATGCCGGTTGCTCCGCCATCCCGGCATGCCCTTCAATGGTCTTCTCTAGAACCGCGGCCAATTCGGCAAAGGCCTTGTTGCGGCTCCAGCTGTTGACGACGTATTCGCGGCCGCGCAAAGCTTGCGCCCGCGCTTCCTCCGGATGAGAAGCGATCCACAGGATCTGCTCACACATCTGTTCGGCATCTTGGCGTGGAACCAGACGAGCCAAGCCGTCCAAGTGCGCCTGCATCCCGCCCACCGCGGTACAAACCGCCGGCGTGCCGCAGGCCAGCGCCTCCAGGGGTGACAAGCCCAGTCCTTCCGCTAAGGAGGCCTGAGCCAGGCAATCGGCGGCCTGGTAGTATTCCGCTAAATCCCCCATCGGATGCGCCGCCGGGCGCCCCAGCACCCAATCTCCCGGATCATCGAGATCCATCTCGCCCGCCAGCTCTAGGAAGTCTTGGTATCCGCCCCCCAGGTTGAGAACGATTGCGTCCAGCCCCTTCTTGCGGGCTAGCGCCGTGGCTCGCAATATCGTTTCCGGATCCTTTTCGTGGCTGATGCGGCTGGAAAGAAAAATGACGAATTGGGCGGGCGGGAGATCGTGCTTTTTCCGCAGGACGGCGCGCCGGCCGCTATCGACAGGCCGGAACAAATCGATATCCACGCCATAGTAACGCCCCATCTCCACGTTTCGCGAGTAACGGGCGGCCACCTCTTTGAGGTAAGGTCCCATGACCAGGGACTTGCTGGAAAATCTCCCGTTAAACGCCAAGAAGAAGCGAATTACCGCTTCTCCCAGAAACGCCTTGAACGGACCAATTTGCCGGCGTTCGCGCCGGCAGCGGAAGTATTCGAGCGGCGAGATCCCCATGTAGGTGACCACCGGAGTCTTGGTGATCAGTCCGGCCAGAACGCCGCTGAAAGCGCCGCGCAGGACTTCCTGGCACAGCAAGACGTCGAAATCGCGCGCGCGCCGCAGCAGGTAGAGAAACGACAGAAATTGAAACTTCAACCGTCCCCCGGGAATTTCTTCGACCTGCAGGCGGGCGCCACTGGAGCGCACACGTTCCTTCAAGCCGCTAGTGTTATACGCCAGCGCCGGCGCCGCCATGGTCAGCTCAGAAATCTCGCTGAGACCCGTCACAAAACGGATGTCGGTATTTCCTTCGACCAGAAACAAGACTTTGGGAAGATTCATTGGGCGTTTGCCTGAACTTGCCGTTCGGTAACCATTCGATAAATCTTTACTGTCTGGCGCACGTTCTCGGCCCACGAATATCGCGCTGCGCGCTTAATACCAGACTCACGGCGGCTATTCCAAAGGCTTTGCTCCCGCATACTTTCTCGCAATAAGGCAACCACCGTGTCGGTCCAGGTTGCTACGTCGCCGACGGCGCAATAAGAGGCAGCGGCGCCTGCCACTTCGCGTAAAACCGGAATATCACTGGCAACGACGGGACAACCGCAGGCCATCGCTTCCGCCACTGGTAGTCCAAAACCCTCGCCTTCAGAGGTCTGCAGCAGCAGCGTCGCGCGGCGGTACACGGCTGAAAGCACCTCCCGCTCCAAGAAAGGCAGGATCATGATTGCGTCCAGAACGCCCAGTTCACGCGCCAACTGCAGTTGCTCGCCACTAAGCCCCCCAACGCGTACGAGAGCTACCTCGGGTAGCTCCCGCCGAATCGCGGCGAAAGCGTGCAACAGGACGTCCAAGCGTTTGCGGCGCACGGTGGTTCCCACGCTCAACAGGAGTGGAGTATCGGCGCCGGTTCTTAGCAGTTTAGCCAACTCGTCTTCCCTGGCCCCTGGTTGCGGCGAGCATGACGGGTGCACTCCGCTCGATATCACAGTGATTTGCTCGCTTGGAAAAAGTCGAAACCTAAGTAGCTCGTCCCGTGTCGCCTCGCTGACGGTAATAACATGAGCGGCTTTCCGGAACCCGTCCAAAATCCGCCCTGCCATGGACCGGAACCAGCGCGGCCGATGCTCTCGTTCTGGCTCGATCACGCAGCGGAATGTATCCAGGTCATGACAGGTGACCACCGTACGAGCCGCCGGCAGGTAATGAAGAAGCTGGGAATAGCTATGGTCGACCAGATGAAACAAGTCATAATCGCCACTACGGCGCCGTAGCCAATGCGGATAGTCCGCGAACCTGTTGACGAGGCGGTCGAAGTTGCGAAAAACTCCGTTCCGGCCTAGCACGGGCAACCGTGAGAAACGAGCCCGCAAGCGGGGACGGAGTTGATCGGCTTGGAGCTGTTCCCTGTGATTCTCCCGAAGGTAGTGAGTCAGCATGTCGCCATTCAGGTCCATGCTCGGCCAGCCTTCCTCCACAAAATCGCAGACCACCGCCACCCGCAAGGGCATGAGCCGGTCAGCGAAGCCGTGTCCAGAACTCTGTGGTTGCTCCAGGTGAGTGGTCACTTGATCGGTTTCTTGCCTGAGCCCGCATGCGGACGAGAGCTACGGCCTGGCCGGCTCCGGCGACGACGTGTACGGGGAAACCCGGTGTAGCGGCTGCCCGGGAAGATTCCAGCTCCACTCTGCCATGACCCGTTAGAACATGGATTCCAAACGCCAAGCCGGCGCTTCGCGCGGCACGCTGGTCCGAAGCCTTGTCACCGGCCAGAATCGATTCCCGAAGGTCCAGGTTCAGCAACCGCGCGGCTTCCAGCAGCATGCCCGGATTGGGTTTGCGCCAGGGGTGGTTCGGGACGTTGTACGGGGCCAGCCCCTGCTCGTGGAAAGGACAAGCAAAGACAGCGTCCACACGTTCTCCCTGCTGCGCCAGAGCCTCGGCCACCCGATTTTCAACTTGTATATATTCGGGCCATCCCAAATAGCCTCGTGCGATACCTGCCTGGTTGGTAACTACTACCACCGCCATACCAAGATCCCGGGCTGCATGAATCCAGGGCACGATATCCGGCAGAAGCTTAACATCCGACGGCCGGGAGATATACTCTTTTTCCTCGATGATGACTCCGTCGCGATCTAAGAAAAGGGCCGGTCTGGGCTGCAAAAAAGGCGCAATGCGCAATTCTCGCCACAGCAGATCCGCTCCCAATCGCTCATCGCATATGGGTCTCGGCACCTTACGCTCTCCCACAATTCGCTGTCGCTACCGCGGGAGTTGCGGGCGCCTTCGCCCGGATGATTTGGATCATATGCGACGGTTCGAAATAGCGCAGGTACGTTTCTCTGGCCGCCGCGCTCACGCGCTTGTAATCGGCTGCATTCTGTCTCAACGAGCGAACTGCATTCAGAAATCCGTCGCCGGTAGCGGGCGCGAAAACCACCGCGCCAGTCTCTTGCCATAGCGCTTCCGTGACGGCGGTCACGTTGCTGATCACCGGACGTCCATGTGCAAGCGGCGCCAGAGCAGAGCCGCGCCGCGCTGTCAGGCCGTCCGGATACGGCTGAATCATCACATCGCAGGCGCTGAGGAAGCAGGAAAGCGCTGCATCATCCAAATAGCCGGTCGCGTGAAGACGCGAGGCCAGGTCCGGATGAATGCGAATCAGGCTCTCTCGAAATTCCTTACCCCCAGAGCCCAATAGGACCAGAGATGCGTCCGTGCCCCGGAGTAGAACGGGCACAATCTTCTCGAGCAGGTCCGTAATGGGCGCGCCGAAGGTCCCGAAATGTCCAATCAGAAATCGGCTGGGCGCTAGTTCGGCTCGAATCTCCGCCACTTTCGCGGCATCGCCGACCACGTCCACGTTGGCCGGAACTGGCAGCCAACTGAAACTGACGCGCCGGCCGAGGGCAAACGGCTTCAGCCGGCCCTCGTATCCTGGCAAGGCCACCCACACATGGTCGGCGGCACGAAGCAGAATCATGGTCATGAGACGATGCACCACCGCGGCTAGGTTTTGTCTCCAGGACCGCTTGGTAAAGGAGAAAAAGCACTCTTGGACCATTAGTTCCACGCGGTCCTTTCGCCATAGCGAGCGGAACCACAACCACAGACAGAACTGCAGGTTCATGGACTTGTAGCCGTAAGCATGCGGCACCCAATAAACCAAAATCCGGCGCGGCGAAGGGAAACTGTTCAGCATCCGCCCGGTCTGCCGGAGATCGCCGACGCTGAGATCGCCAAGCGTCTTGTGAACCTCTACGCCTGCCGATTCACACCCTAAATCCGTTGCCTGAGGCGACCAGACGTGCACTGGATGGGACTGGGAGGCCAACCCGTCCGCCAGCATTTCCATGTGGCGGCACATGCCGCCCGCCTGGGGCGTGCTCTGGCCTACGATGATGTGGTACTCAGCCATTGGCTTGGAGGGGCCGACTGGCCGGTCAACCTGGTTTGGGTCGTCCAAGGCTTGGCCGTCAATCAGTGACACTGGAAGCCGTGACCGCCTTCCTGGACATGTTCGTTGCGCGCAACGGGACTTGCTATCTCACGAGTCCATTGCGGGACCAGAGCCTGCGCCTGCTCGAAGGCCTCAGGGACTCCTATGTCGATGAACGGAACGTCGCATTCATAGGCCACCGTTTGAATCTCTGCGATACGTTCTTGCAAGAATTCGCGCTCGAAAGAGAATTTCTGCGGTAGCCGATACCTATCAAAAATATTCCGGCATACCAGGTAAGTCCCGGCGTTGATAAGGCCGACGCCGGGCGCTCCTTCCGTCCGGAATGCTTGGATGCGGCCGCCGGTAACAAGCGCGGCGCCATACCGGCCGGCATCGCTGATACGGCGTAAGGCCACGCTCAATTGCGCATCGCTCTGGCGCCTGAACGCCCTCTCCATGTCTGGATAGTCCAGGCGCAAAAATGTGTCGCCGTTCAGGACGAACGCGAAGGAGTCCTGCACTTGCTGAAGCGCCTGCAGCAATGCGCCTCCGGTTCCCAAAGGTTGCTCTTCCACCGAGTAGCAAATCTCGAGATTTCCATACTGCGCGCCGAAAAACCGACGGACCACCTGGTGTTGATAGCCGACCGCCAGGATCACGCGTCGAATCCCGTTGAACTCCAGGAACCGAAGGAGATAGGTCAGGAATGGCTGCCCGGCGATAGAAGCCATGGGCTTAGGAACGTCGCCCAGCACGCCGCGCAGCCTCGTGCCCAAGCCACCCGCCAAAACAATGGCCTCAGTTACCACCAAACATCTCCCGCTCAATCAGCCCGCAGATGATATGCCCAAGAACGATGTGCCCTTCTTGGATTTTCGGTGTCTCGGAAGAGGGAACGCGCAGGCAATAGTCGCATAACCCGGCCATATCGCCGCCACTCATTCCCGTCAGGCCCACTGTAGCTAAGCCTTTGCGCCGGGCTTCTTCGAGACCCCGCAAGATGTTGGGCGAACGTCCCGAGGTGGATATGGCGAAAAAGATGTCCCCCGCCACGCCTACCGCGTTCAGCTGCCGGGCAAACACGCAGTTGTACCCGTAGTCATTGCCAATAGCGGTTAGCACCGAGGAATCGGTTGTCAGGGCAAATGCCGCCAAGCCGGGCCGGTCGAAGTTCAGACGGCTTACCATTTCCCCGGCCAGGTGTTGCGCGTCGGCGGCGCTTCCGCCATTTCCCGCAAACAGGAGCTTGTTACCGGCGCGGAGCGCTGCGCAGCAGGTGCGCGCGATTCTCTCCACTTCCGCGGCCATGCCCTCGTCGCTGGCCAGCCGTTCTAAAGTCCCCAAGCTCTTGGCGACTTCGTTCTGAATGTAGGTCCTCATCTCAATCTCCATGCGATGGCGCCGTGTTCGCTAAACTGCACGGTCATAGGATGCACTTTCTGGCAGTGCAGCCCGCGAAAAACGTCCGGCCGGTGCACTGGATCCACTACGAACATCATGAAACCTCCGCCTCCGGCGCCCGACACTTTGCCCGCGTAGGCGCCGCCGTCCATGGCGGCTTCGTAAATGCGCTCCAGCGTTTCATTCGTCACGCCCGGCGCGGTCTTCTTCTTGTTCAACCAGCCTTGCGCGAGAATGTCCGCGAACCTGCGAATATTCCCCTTCAAGAGAGCCTCTTTCATCAGGACGGCTTCTTCTTTGAGCTTGTGAGTGGCCTCAGTGGAGCGCTCATCGCCGTGCTGGACGCTGGAGGACTGCGCGCGGATGATCCCCTCGGAATCGCGCGGCATGCCGGTGTTACAGACCACTAACGCAGCTTCCAGTTCGTTGATGGTGTTCCGATTGATGCGGAGGGGGTTGACGATGGTGCGATCGCCTCCATTAAACTCCATGAAATTAAACCCGCCGAACGTAGCCGCGTATTGGTCCTGCCGGCCTCCGATCATCCCCGCGTCGATACGTTCAATCTCGTACGCCAGCTGGGCCACGTCGTATTCGCCCAGCGGCAACGTCAGCAATTCCTTGAAAGCCTCCACCATAGCCACCACCAGCGTGGACGACGAACCCAGCCCGGAGCCGGCGGCGACATCGGAATAAGTCGTGAGCGTGACCGGGATCGGTCTTCCGGCGTTATAATCCCGCACAATCCGGCGGTAGACGGCCTGATGCAAAGCGAGCGGGCCATTGAGCGGCATTTCGCAGTCTGGCTGAAACTCGACGCTCTCCTGGCGATCGGCCGCTACGAACCGGACCGGACCTTCCTCGTGCTGTTCCAGCACGGCATAGACAAAGAGGTTGATGGTGGCGTTCAGGACATACCCGCCGTACTGATCGCAAAACGGCGATAAGTCCGAACCCCCACCTCCGAACCCTAAGCGCAAGGGTGCGCGCGCGCGAACAATCATGTTACGTGATCCTGCCGGGGCTTAAAGATTTTTCTACGGCGGCCGTTTCTGCCGCCGGGAACTCGCCAGCCCGCCGCGGCCCGTGCGGCGCCAAGATCGGCTCCAGTTGTGCCAGGTGGCTGTCCAAACCGAAGCGGCAGGCGTTTTTCCAGGCTGCTTCACAGAGATGATGGTAGTGCTCCGGATCGGCTAGCGCCCGGACTATGGCGTCCGCCAGGCCTTCCGCGGTGGGCGGATCGGCCGGGGCGAGTTCGCCGGTTTGTCCGGGAATCAACCAATCCGTGATTCCGCCGGCCGCGAATCCCACTGCCGGCACGCCCAAGCTTCCAGCCTCGATGCCGGCCAGTCCGAACGGCTCCGGCCACAGGCTGGGCATGACCAGCAGATCGGCTTCGCGCATCCGTTGTAGCTTCTCGGATCCCTGGATCCAGCCTGGGAATTCAGCGGAAATGCCCAGGGCCTCGGCCAATTTTTCCAGCTTGGAGCGCTCCGAGCCATCGCCCGCAATGGTGACCTGCAGCCTACGCCCCAGCCGTCTTTCCGCGCCCGGCACGGCCCGGATCAACACGTCTGCGCCTTTGGTATCCACCAGGCGTCCCAGGAATAACAAGCGGCCGGCAGGGCTGCGCCGCTCCGGCGAGGCTGCGGCATAAGTTTCGGTAAGCGGCAGCCGAAGCACTTGGAGATTTTCAGGGCTTACGCCTTGGGTCTGGAATTCCGAATACATGTGGCGGCTGGCTACCAGCACCGCCCGATAGCCGGGCAACAGAGCATGGCGCTGGCTTTGCTCTTGATACAGTTTCCAGGTAAGCAGCGGATTGAGGCCGCCGCAGCGGCGTGGGTAGTGCATCAGCAGGCAGGCCGCTCCGAATTTTCGCGTGCAGACCTGAACGACAGGAAAGGCATGGCACTTCCGGCCGCTAAGGCAAGCTCCAAAATAGGCGTGCGCATACAGAACAACGGGAAAATGCTGTTGCAGCCTCTGCTCGATATCCAGCGACTCCAAGCCTTGCGAGTAGACCACGTCCGGCTTCCATGCCGCCAGTTCGGCAAATTGCTGGTTCCCGGCGCGCAACTCCGTGCCATACCAAGAGCGCTGCCCGCGGCCGCCTGAATCGATGGACTGGCTCCGATCCCGGGCCGGATAGTCGCATAGCAGGGCCAATTCATGCCCGCGCGCGGACAAGGCCGGGATCAAGGCCCGCACATAAGTTTCGGCGCCGCCCACAACATTGGGGTGCGGCGTGGCAATTAGTATCTTCAAGCCAAACCTGGTATCGATTACCGCCAGCAGCCGGAGCCGGCTGCCAGCGGCTGCGCGAACGCTATGATGTAGCCACCGCCGGGTTCCCGCGGGCGATCTGGTCGCGAAACCAGTCGACGGTGACCTTCAATCCTTCCTCCAGGTTCACCTTCGGTTTCCAGCCCAGCAGTTGATTGATTCTGGTGCAATCGCCGCGCATCCGCCAGATCTCGTTGGGACGGTATGGCAGAGCCCCGATCTCGATGCGCGACCGGGTCCCGGTAAGCTCGGCGATCTTGCGAACCACGTCTCGGATGGCCACCTCTTCGCCGCCCGCAATATTCATCGGCCCCTCGATCTGGTCCGGATGCTGGGCCGCCAGGATCATGCCGTCGGTCAAATTAGTGACGAAATTGAATTCGCGAGTCTGCTCGCCGGGCGTGGTGAGAATGGGTTCGCCCCGCAGGCACTTGAGGATCAGCTCCGGAATGATCGCTTTCGTGCTTTGGTACGGACCAAAAGCGTTGAAGGGGCGAAGCAGAACCATGGCGGTTTTCGAGCCCATGCGCTGCTTCATGCGGCAATAGAGCTCGCCGGCGTACTTGGTGATCGAGTAAGGCGACTGTGGATTCGGAACCATGGTTTCGACGAACGGCACGCCTTCCTGGTATCCGTACACCTCCGACGTCGCGATATAGACGAACTTAGGCACGCCGTCGCAGACGTCCACTACATTGGCGGTGCCCTTGGCATTCACGTCGAAGCATTCCTCCACCTGGACGAAGCTTTGCCCCACGTGCTGGTAGGCCGCCAAATGAAATACGATCTCCGGATCGAAGCGGCGCACGGCCTGTAAAGCGCCCCGGTTGCGCAGATCCGCCTCGATCACCTCGAGTTGGTGCCAGCAATCGGCGACCCGCACGTTTTGGACTACGTTGCTGTAGCGTGCCGTGATAGCCACTTTGGCGCCGGCTTGCAACAAGCTCTTCACCAGGTGCGATCCAATAAATCCCGAACCTCCAGTTACCAGTATGCGTTTGTTCTTCATATTGAACGGTAGTCCATAACGGTCGCAAAATCCGCCATCTCCGCTTCCGCCAGCTTTCTCTCCTTTTCTGTGTTGATTGTAAGGTGTCGGCCCCGGTGTTGATAAACCTTGAGCCGCCCTTCCCGCGCCAGAGCGCCCGAAAAATCCATCATGTCCGATTGCCGCCGGAAAAACCCGAAAGCCTCGGCCTCGCACAGCATAAAACCGATATTGATCCAGTACGGCAGCACCGGCTTTTCGGACAGCTCCGTTACCTGCTGGGCGTCGTTAAAGTGCACGATTCCAAACGGGCTGTGCAGCGGATATACCGTCATGGTGGCCAGCGCGCCGCCCGAGTCGTGCTGGCGTTCGAGCGCCGCCAGATCGACGTTGGCCAAAATGTCGCCGTAGCAAATCAGCCCGCGGCCCGGAATGTAGGGCTGTGCGTCCAGGATGCGGTCCGCCATGCTCGCATCCCCCGAATTGACGCACTCTACGTTCCACTGCGGCTGGGCCTGGTCCCGCACGAATTGCTCGATGCATTCCGCCTTATAGCCGACGCACAACACGAATCGCGAAACACCCGATTGCCATAAATAATTCATCAAATGATACAGCAGCGGCCGGTCGCGCAGCGGCACCAAAGCTTTGGGCAGGTGATCGGTGAAGGGCTTCAGCCGCTCGCCCTTGCCTCCGCACAAGATGACCGCCGTCAAATCCGCCATAGTTCAATCTGTTGATGTTTTCAGCTACTCAGGAGACCAGTTGCTGCATTGCGCTGGCGTAACGCTCCCAGTGATGGCCGTTGCGGGTTCGCATGGTTTCCCGCGCCGCCTGCCCCATCTGCCGCAACAGGGCCGGATGGGCCGCCAGGTGCGCCAGGCGGTCGCGAATGCCCTCGGCGTCTTGAGGCGCCACCACGTACCCGTTCTCTCCATCCACTACTAGATCGGCAGCTCCGGTGCTGCGCGTTACGATGACTGGAATACCGCTGGCCATGGCCTCCACCACGCTATATCCAAACCCGTCTGACAGCGAAGGATGCACCAGCACGCTGGACTTGGCGTACACCTCGCCGTAACAGCGGCGCACTTCCACTGGCCGGATCTGAATCTTGGGATTCTTCCGCATCTGCTCCCGGAAATATCGCGCCAGCGCACGGCTTCCCGTTCCGCCCCAGAAGATGAGTTCGCTGTCGCGCAGATTCAGCGCGTGAAAGGCTCGGATCAAGTAATGAATCCCCTTCCACGGCGCCAGCATCCCCACAAAGCTGATCCGAAATTTCGGTTCTTGAAAGGTCGCCTGGGGGAATTCCGATATATCGGCCGGGGGATGCACCACCACCACCTTCTCGATTCCCCGCTCGGCAAAGGTCGCCTTGGAGTGTTCCGACATCACGCGAATGAGATCGGCTCTTTCGTATTCGGCCAGCATGCGGCGGCGAACCGTTTCATTGATGGGGGGCGCAATCCGGAACGCGCCGCACTCCCGCCTCTGCTGCTCGATAAAGTGGTCGATGTGCGCGGTCACCGAATCCACCACCACTTTGCATCCCATTTTCCGGGCGCTTTCCAGGCTTTCCAGGCATTGCCCGGTGACTCCCTGGAACAGGTCGGCTGGCCGGAGGTGCTGCGCCACGTAGCGGTCGAAGTGCCGGTCCGAAAGCAGGGTTTGCAAGGCGCCCATGCTCCGCAGGACCGGTGTGCGGCCGATCCAGGTACTCAACTTATCCGGCGGCACGATTTGGCTGTCCACCTCCCCTAGCGGTCTTTTGCAGTACAACCGCAAGTCGAAGTGCCGGCCGAGTTCAGTCGCCATGTGATAAAGATTCAGGCCTTGTCCTCCCTCGGGAGGAGCGGCGTTGGCGGCCAGGATCAGGCTATTCCGCATGGAAAATCTCAAGCACCGAAGACGCCCATCAACGCAGCGCTGGAATACCGGATACGCGGCCGGCGAGCATGCTCTGGCGGCGCATTTTCGGCCGGATCTCTCGCTCGGAAACGGCCGGCAACGCGGTCCAGCCTGCACTCAGCATGAGAAACAGAGTCCCGGGAATCGATGTCAGCATACCAGTTCCGATCCAAGCCGTGGCAAAGTCGAACACCACCAGACACCAAACCAGTCTGCGCGTGCTGGACCACGCGCCGGGTGCAAACGCAACGCGCATTCGAGTGAACAGCCACATCACGAACCCGAGCCAAAGCAACAATCCGATGATGCCCTGCTCGCCGAGGATGCGCGCGTATTCGTTCTCCATCCCAATCGGGTTCCTCACTTCCCCTTGCAGGAAGTAAGGAATGCTGGTGCCGCCGCCGCCTAACCCGTTGCCCATCGGATAATCCGAGAGGATTTCAAGGAATCCGCGATTCACGCTGCCCGCCACGCGCTCTTCGACAAAATCGGTGTCCTTTAAGGACTTGAACCGCTGGAATCGCGCGTTGGAAAGCGCCGCCGCGGCGATCCCGCCTATAATAAGCAGAAATGCCAAGCGGTACTTGGCCTGTAACCGGGTGGTGAAGATCACAAAGGCGATCATGGCGCAGCCCAGCACGAAATTCAGGCGTGTTGCCGACATGAGCACACCCAAAAGAGCCGCCGGAATGCTGATGAGCGCCAGAGTCTTCAAGATCCGCTGTTGCGCCACCGTCCATAGCCCGACCAAGAACGGAATGGTGCTGACCATCGTGCCGCCGAAGGCGTGCGCCGACGTGAAAGTGGCCGGGATCCTGAAAAAACCTCCGGCCACATCGCCGCTGATATAAATCAGTTCGGTTACCGGACTTCTCGGGTAGAACCGAGGTACGCCCAAGAAGTATTCCGCGGTTCCGAAACCCAGCGCGATCAAGTCCAGGACCGCCAGTCCCGCCGAGATCTCAATGAGATCACGTTTTCGGAGTTGACAGCCTATCAGAAGCACGGGAAGGAAGAAGACACTGCCCCGCAGACCCACCAGCGCTACCAGAAAAGGCTGGAACGGCAGCAGCAGCAGCAGGCAGGGCCAACCGATCAGCAAAACGCTCCACCACAGCAGCGCTTTCCGGCGCGACTTGTCCCCGGAATCCGAGGGACGCGTCCAGAATGCAAGATAAAGCCCGAGCATCCCCGCATCGAAAATGAAATGCGAGAAGCTGGTCAACAAATTCGCGCGGAGTATGCCGTAGAAATAACCGAAGAACGCAAGCGCAACCAGCCCCTGGCCGAGCGAACGCCGGCCGGCCCAGTAACAAGTGGCCGTTGCAATCACACACAGTGCTAAAGCAATCATGAAACCCGCTTGCTCCCGCTTACCTGTCGCGTCAACTGCTCCAGTATCCGCATCCGCGGAGCCGGATCGCAAAGCTCGACGGCGCGGCCGGGTCCGGCTTGACCGAGGCGCCGGCGAAGTTCCGGCGACTCAATCAGGCAGCGAAGTGACTGCGCCAGGGCCTCGGGATCGTCCGGTCTTACCAAAAAACCGCACGTCTCATTCACGATCTCTAAAGCACCTCCCAGCGCCGTGCTTACCACCGGAAGCCCCGCCCACAATGCCTCGACAAACACAATGCCGAAAGGCTCCGGTTCCTCATTAGGCTGGCAGAAGACATCCGCGGCGGCCAGCAGCTCGGGTACGTCCGCGCGCTGGCCCAGGAAGTGGACGCGGCCGGCGATGCCCAACTTGGCAGCCGTTTTCTTCAGCTCGTCCAGATAGCGCTGCTCGGGGGAATTTTGCGGCCCACCCACAAACCAGCACACCCATCCGTCGAGATCCTTGAGCAAAGACAAAGCGCCGAGATGCAGCCCCTGCCCCTTCCAGGCTTCCAACCTGCTGACCTGAACGATCACCGTACTGCTGTCCGGGACGCCGTGTTGCCGGCGCAGTTCCGAACGCCAATGCGCGGCCTGCGGGACGGGGGCGAGTGCCACCGGGCAAGCCAGTACCTGGCTAGGAATGCTGGGCCAAAGATTGGGAACCGAAGCGGCCGTGAAGGCGCTGTTTGAAATTACCAGATCCGGCTTCACCCGCCGCGCCATTCGTTCCAGCCAATTCTGGCCGGTTTGAAATCCGTGCGCCCAGAAAGCCAGTTTCGAATCCATCCTTCGGGCGGTGGCGCCAAAAATTGCCATGCTCCAAGCCATGTGGCAAATCACCAGGTCGAAGCGCTCCCGCTCGAGCATCGCGCGCAGACGGCGGCGCGCCCGCCAAGTAGTCCACGGCCGGCTCAACCGGGCGGCCCCGATCAGATGCACCGGCACGCCCGCGGCCCGCAGTTCATCGGCCAGACGCCCGCCATAGCACACCGCAAATTCGGGCTGCATGCCTGGACACAAATGCCGCAAACGCGCTAACGTCAGCAACAGCGTTTCCACCCCGCCGTAGAGCTGGCCCCCGATGACATGCAGCACCCGGACGGGCTTCTCATTGGGTTGCGCCTCGGAGGGTTGCGCCTCGGAGGTCAGCCGGGCCGCCTGGCTGGATACTGAAAGCATGCTGTGCTCGGGCATCGTGCTCAGCCGTTATCGCGCCGACAGCTCCGCGGCTCCGGCCGTATTCTCAGCCTGCCGGATTTTCTCCGCTTGACCCCGAACGCGCTCGGCGAATTTCTGGACCTGCAGGAGATTGGTTTCGTAAACTGACCGGAGCTTCAGAAGCATGGCTATGCGGCCCCAAGAAGAGGCTAGCGCCAGCACCGCATAGTTGCCCTCATTGCGGAATAGCAAGGCCCGCAACGGAACCAAGGGGTGGCGCAAGAGATCCTTGACAGCCATCCATAACGCCCAAAACCAACCCGATTTGTAAGATGCCGGTTGCGTAGCGCCCATTCGATCTAGGCTTGCCTGGTAAGGGTGAAGCATGGCGCCGGCCACGCCGCCTCCGCAAAAGAGCCGCCGCGCATACTCCCATTTCAAACGGCCCTCTGGCAGAAAGTGCTGGAAATGAAGCTTCGGTTCGTACCAAAGTTTCCAGCCGGCCAGCCGAAGCTGATAACAGAGTTCGTTGTCCTCGGCGCCCGCCAGGGAGTTTTGGAGGCGTCCGGGCATCAGATGCGGAGAATTCAGCTCGCGCACGGCCAGCCACGCGGATCTTCTGACCACCATGCCGGCACCCCACAGCGCGCCCGGATCGCGTGTGAAATCCCCGGCTTTCCAGGCCTTGGGGGTGATTGCATACATGACTTCCACCTGGTGGAACCAGGCGGGCGGCGGCGCTCCAAAAGCCGGGCTGCTGGAGCTGCCCAACACCGCTACATCGGGGTGAGCCAGCATCTCCTGATAGGCGGTTTCCACCCAATCCTCCGCGGCCCAATTATCATCGTCGATAATGCCGAGAAATTCGTAACGGGCCTCCTTCAGCCCGCGCAGGCACGCGTAGGGTTTTCCCTGCTGGGGCTCCGGAATGATTCGCAAAGGCGCGGGGGCCGATTCTGGCCACAACTGGCGGGCGCGTGGCGCCGTATCATCCGTGGACGCGTTGTCCACGATCAGGACTTCCCACGGAATTCCCGGATCAACCTTCTGGCGCGACAGATGCGCCAGAGTTTCCGGCAGCCGGGCCGCACCGTTGTGGCAGCAAATCATGATGCTGACACCCAGCTCGCATTTCTCTCTCGTTCGAGGCATAGTCACTGTTGTTGACAGTTCGGCCTGAAAACTGCGTCGCGTTACACCGCTGCGGCCCAGAGCATCATCGCACCGCTGCTCCGCACTCGCTGCTCGAAACTTTGCTGAAATTTATAGCGCCCCAAACCGAAACCCAAGTAGCTTGCACGCCTCCCACTCCCTCTAGCGGCATCACCTCGAAGTGACAAACGTCGAATATTACGTCGAACTCGGCGTGTCCTTCCAAGTGATTGCCACTTCCCACCGCCAGTGCGACATGATACTGCCCCGGTGCCAGGTTGTGTTCCGCGATAACCAACTCGAGCGTGGATTCCTCGCCTCTGCGGATGGAATGTATGCAGGGGCCAAAACCTATCCCAATCGGGGTACCGTCCGCTCGATAAATAGTGGCGCTCAAGCGGAAACCATCCGCATTCTCATTTCCGCGTACCAGCGCGTTAAGCCGAATTGGCTGATCGGCGGCCACCAACTTGACCGCTGGCCCGGCCACCTCCGCGCTTAAGAATTCAACTTGCCTTTTGAATTCCGGAAACCTGCGCGGCGTGTTTCTCACGTCGTACACCGCCGAGGCCAGCTCGCGCGAGCTGCAAAGATACTTGCCAATGGCCGTTTCCGTCGGGCCATGATAAATCAGGCGGCCCGCTTCCAAGACCAGGCAGGAATGCGTGAGCTGCTGGATGGCGGACATGTTGTGGCTGACAAACAAGATGGTGCGGCCTTGCCGCGCCACATCGCCCATCTTGCCCAAACACTTGCGCTGGAAGGCTGCATCGCCCACCGCCAGCACTTCATCCACCACCAGGATCTCAGGCTCCAGATGAGCCGCTACCGAGAACGCCAGCCGGGTGTACATGCCGCTGGAGTAATGCTTCACCGGCGTGTCCAGGAACCGCTCTACCTCCGAAAACGCGACAATCTCGTCGAAGCGGCGATCGATTTCCCGCTTCTTCATTCCCAGTATCGTTCCGTTCAGGTAAATGTTTTCCCGGCCCGTCAGCTCGCCGTGGAATCCGGTTCCGACCTCCAGCAGGCTCCCGATGCGCCCATACAGTTTCGCTGTTCCGGCAGTCGGCTCCGTGATGCGGGAAAGAATCTTGAGCAGCGTGGATTTTCCGGCGCCGTTTCTTCCGATCACCCCCAGCACTTCACCCGGCCCGACTTCAAAACTGATATCTTGCAGCGCCCACAGCGTCTCGGGCTTTGACCGGTTGTGGCCGCGCAACGCGGCGAACGGGGCCTTCAGGGCTTTGATGACCTCTTCGCGCAAGGTGGCATAGTTCTGGCGCGCTCCCAGCCGGTAGGATTTGCTGATGCCGTTTACCTCAATCATGGGCTGCATGCGAGATCCTTAGATCACATCCGCGAAATTCTTTTCCATCCGGCGGAAGTAGAACGCCCCCGCGGCCAGAAGCAGCAGCGTTATAGCGCCGCCTTGCAGCAGGAGCCACCAATTAAACGGCGTGCCGAGCAAAGCCGAGCGAAATCCTTCCACCACCGCCGACATCGGGTTCAGATTCACTAACCAGCGCCAGCGATGGGGAATCATGCTGAGCGGATAAATGATGGGAGTGATAAACATGCCGAGTTGAACCACGAAGGGTAAGGCGTGCCGCACATCGCGGTACTTGACGTTCATCGCCGAAAAGAACAGGCCGATCGACAGAGCCAGCAGAGTGGCGAACAATATCAGCAGCGGTAGGGCCAGAAGATTCCAGGTTGGGGCGACGCGGTAATAGACAAACAGCACAAACAGCAAGACAAACGAAATCCCCAGATCGATCAATCCCGACAGCACCGCCGCGGTCGGCATAACCAGCCGGGAAAAATACACCTTCGAGATCAAGTTCGCGTTGTTCACCAGAGCATTGCTGCTGTTGGTGATTCCGTTGGCGAAGTACGTCCAGGGCAGCAATCCGCTATACGCGAAAATGGCGTAGGGAGCGCCATCGGACGGGATTTTGGCTACTCTACCGAACAAAACGGTGAAAATAATCATGGTCAGCAGCGGCTGTAATACCGCCCAGATCACTCCCAGCGCGGTCTGCTTGTAGCGCAGCTTCACGTCGCGAAGCGTTAGCAAAACCAGCAGTTCGTGAGAGC
Organism: Terriglobia bacterium; assembly: GCA_963768095.1. GTDB lineage: Bacteria > Acidobacteriota > Terriglobia > Bryobacterales > Bryobacteraceae > Palsa-89. The sequence goes on from CAVYGT010000007.1 coordinate 1,035,956, forward strand.
GGTAGAATTCCTTGAAGTCTATCGCTACCCATTTCCGGCTCGGTTCTATGGTGCGGTAAGGCTTTTCAGAGATTCTCGCGATCATGGTTGTTTTCAAGCTTCCCGTCCTGGTTCCGGTGTGGCCGCCGGCGCTCCTCATCCTCAGGCTGCTTCACGCCGGCTCATCGTTCAGCCCATCCGCGGTCTTCGTTTCTCCGGCATTTCAGCGAGCCAGCGCCCGGGCAGGAATGTGAGCTGCGCCGGCATCAATCTGGCGATACACGGCCAGCAACTCTTCGGCTAGACGCTGGCCGTGAAAATGCGCCTCCGCCGCCCTGCGGCCTGCCTGGCCTAATTGCTCGCGCAAATTGGGGTCGCGCGCCAGACGCCGCATCTGTCGCGCCAAGGCTTCGTGGTCGCCCGGCGGATGCCCCAGCGCATTGTCGCCGTCCTGGAAAAGCTCGCATGCTCCCCCAGCCTGGCTGGCAATCACCGCTTTGCCGCACGCCATTCCTTCGATGATGACCATGCCGAATGGCTCAGGCTCGGTGCTGGCGTGCACCACTATATCCAGCGAACGCATCGCCGGCGCAACATCCTGAAGGAAGCCCGTGAACCCAACTTCCCCGCGCAAACCCAGAGCATCGATTTCCTGCTCCAAATCCTCCCTGGTCCATTGACTGCCGCTGGTCTGATAGATCGGCCCTCCGATGATGTAGCCGCGAATCGGCAGGGCTTTCCGCGCGCGGGCCAACGCTTCGAGGAATACTTTGTGCCCTTTCCACTTGGCGAATGTTCCTACCAGGCCGGCTCGAAGCGTGCCCGGACCGGCGGGCTCTAGACCTGCCAGCGTATCCAGGTCCAGCTTGCTTCCGGCCGGCGAGAAGCGCTGCAGATCAATCGCATTGTAGATGCTCGTGACCGGAATCGAAGGAAATACGGCGGCGATTTCCGCTGCCACGCTTTTTGAATTGGCAATGACGCCGCAGCAAGCTTTGCGAAAGCGGCGCAACAGCCCGCACATCAACCGGCGGCGTGCCACGTAATCGTGGATGTGCCAAACCAGTGCGCTACCGCGCGGGCGGGTCCAGGCGCCCAGCAGGTGCATCTTCAGCCCGTTGGTGTGGATGATATCGGGCTGCGCCTTACGCAACCAGGCCGCCAGGCGTATTGCGTATCCGGCCGCGGCCGGCGCCGCGATCAGCAGTGCCAAACCAGCTTCCAGCGGCCCGGTTCCGGCGTCGCCTAGCCGGCGCAGGGAACGTGGAAAGGGCAGCACCCGGACTTCGACGCCCAGCTCGCGCGCCAGATCGGCCAGGGGACCATCCTCACCCAGCACCAGCCACAGATCGAAGGAAGGTTCCGCCTCCCGTAAACTGGCCAGCAGGCTGTGGAGGCTCGTTTCCGCGCCGCCCAGATTCCCGCAGGGATTCAGATAAACGATCCGCACACTACCGGGCCTCTAATGAACCCGGGCAAATCGCTGCGAAAGATCGCTGTAGACCAAATGGGCCAGCTCAGTGGAATCGCGCAGCTCTTGGTCCGGCGTCGGACCGTGGACCGGCGCAACTAAGCGCACCAGGCTTACGTCGGACCGATGGTATTTAATCAAGTCCGGCAAAAGCCGCAGCTTAGCCCAAAACTCTTCGGCCCAGACGTTGCGATCGTTCTGATACCAATACAACACCAGGATGTGCGAATCTTGTTTTTCGTACGTAAGTTGGTTCACTGGAATGCTCTGGACTCGCCCGGGAACAGCCAGATACGCTATTTTCGAGGAAGTCTCCAGCCACCCCGAGCCAGGCAGGCAGATCCGGGGAGCGTGCGGGCCATAGGTCTTTTCCAGCGATTTGAAGTACGCCACAAAGACATTGATCGGCGTAGCGCCGGTGTAATCGCGCAAAATGTAATCGTCCGGCTTCAAGTAATTCTCGACCGCCGGATCCAGCGACTGTTCCCCGCTGGCCTTCCATTGGCCCAGCGCCAGCGGAATTTGGTGCAGCCCCGGCGTGGCCAGATTGCCCTCGCGAAAATTCATCATCCGCGACGCGCTCAGCTGGAACACCAGCAAGAGACAGCCCGCCACGATTAGACCGTTGCCGGCAGCGCTAAGTTTAGGCATGTTTCTCCCGCCAAGCTTTTTGGATACCGAGCATCACGATGTGCAGCGCCATGCAACCCAGGGCCGCGAATGCAACGCTCACATACCCGAACGTCTCATGAGCAGTCCCGCTGATTAGCGTTATATCGTACTGGCTGGCCACGGCCGTCGCGATAATTCGCCCCGCATTGGCCAGAATCGCGATCGGTATCGCCATCGCGAAGATCAGCAGCCGCATGCGCCGCCCCTCCACAAAAAAGTAGTTGTACAAAGCGCACATGAACAGAATGGCCAGTAGAGATCGAATGCCGCTGCAGGCCTCTTCCACCGACAATTTGACACCCACCATTTCCAGCACGTTGCCCTCGCGCAGCACCGAAAATCCCAGCAGGTTCAAACAGCTCTCCCCTACCCGGCTGGCCAACAATTGCAGCGACAAGGTAAGACGTTCATAGATGAAAGTCGGCGGAGCGACCATCAAGATCAGCACGCATAGTGGATAAGCGAGCGCCTTCACCATGCGCAATCCGAACAGAAGTGCGATGCAACCGGTCAAGGAAATCAAGAATGACATTCGGGTTACCCACACCCATTGAGCGGCTGTCCCTAACAGGGCTTGCAATGCACCCCAAGCCAGCAAGGCTAAGCCCCAAAAGGAAGGCTCGCGCGGAATTTTCCGCAGCCGCTCCCGGTTGGTCCAGGCCATGTAAGCCGCGGCCGGCACCACTAATATGCCATGCTCCATGTACAGATACTCGTCAAACCAGCTCCCATACATGCTGGTCAGGATCGGCCAAAAGGCAATCAGCAGTAGTGCGCCCGTAACGGCGATTGCGATGAGCGGAAACTGGGTAACCCAGCGCCCCTCAGTGCCAGTCAGCGGGGTTTTCGCGATCTTAGGTTCGGCTGGTGTCGCCATAATCGTAGTAGTATTGCCGCTTGCGGTCGCCTGCCAGATCGTAGTCGGTCAAAACCGTTCCGAGCAGAGTCAAACCGTCTTCCTGAATCCGCTGGTAAGCTTCCACTGCGCTGGCGCGATCCGTTACGCCGCTGCGCAGGACCAGAATCAAAGCATCCACTAGCGGTGCGATGATTCGCGTATCCGCCACGTGCAGGATCGGCGGAGCGTCCACCAGCACCATGTCGTATTGCCGGGTAAGTATCTTGAAAATCTCGCGCAGCCGCGGTGAATACAGGGCCCTTGTAATGCTGGACTGTTCCACGCTGGGGCCGTTGGCTAGCAAGCTCAGCCCCGCCACTCCCGTTGCTGCTCCCAAACGGTTGGCTTGGTGGTCATTGAGGGCGGTATCCTCCGACAGCAGGTTAATCATGCCCCATTCGTTGGACAGCCCAAATTTCCGGTGCAGGTGAGGCCGCCGGAAATCTGCGTCCACTAGCAACACGCGCCGCCCCGTTTCCGCCAGTGCAATCCCGAGATTCTGGATTACTGTGGTCTTGCCTTCGGAAGGACCGGGGCTGGTAATTAGTATCGTTTTTTGTGCTTTTCCGTTGGCCTGGTTTCTCAAAATGGAAGTGAGCGTCCCTCGAAAGGATTCGGTAATGAACGAGGGACCACTCTGCCAATTGACCAGAGCGGCTGCGGATTCGTCAGCATGTCCGTTGAGCGAAACGGTCTTCGGCCCGCCGATCGCCCGCCAAGCCGACGTTCCGAAGCCATTGCTGAGATTCGGAATCACACCCAATTCGGGCACATTAAAGAGCCGCCGCGAGGCGCCAGGTGACCGAATGCTCTGATCCGAGCGCTCGCGCAGGAACGCTAGCCCAACCGCCAGCACGGCACCCAAAAGGCAGCCGAAGGAAATGTTCAGTACCGGCTGGGGCTTATACGGTAAGGCTGGCGGCGTAGCCGCCTCTACGATTCGAATGGGATTCACCGGCACGGAACTGTTCAATCCCGCTTCGCTTTGCTGCATCAGAAGAGACTGATACACCTGGTGCAGGGTTTCCGCTTCGCGCCTCAGCGAGTTGTATTGCGATGCTTTGGCTGCTTGCGCGCCCACGCGCTGGGCTTGCGAATTGTAAGTGTCGGTCAGCAACTTTTGCTGACGCGAGGCTGCTTCATAGTCGTTCTTGATGCGCGTTACGACGCTGTGTGTCTCATTCTGATAGTCTTTTTCGACGCTGACCAGTTGAGCATCGATTTCACGCACCTTCTGATGTTTGGGAGTGTATTTCACTTCCAGGACGGCCTCTTGCTCCTTGAGTGCGTTGATCTTTTGCTGATAGCCGCGCAGCACTCCATCATCCAATACCTCGCCCAGCGCTTCGGGCGGATACTTGAGCGTCAGTTCATAGCGCGTCTTCTTGAGGATTGCGTCGGCTTGGCTCCTTGCCAGATCGGCCTTTAAAGAAGACAGTTTGGTGTCGTCCAGCGTGGCGTCCTGCCCCGCAAAAATATTGCCGGACGCTTGCACGAAGTCCCGCAGGTGTTCCTCAGCCTCTTGCATCTTGGCCTTGGTGTCCTCGATGGACTGCGCCAGCCACTCGCTGGTGGCCTGGGCGGTCTTCATGCGCGACCGGGTGGAGTCATCCACGAACTCCGCCGCCATGGAATTTAGGAACTGCGCGGCGACATCCGGGCTGCTGGACTCGCAGGTCAATTCAATTAGCCGCGTGCGATTCACCGGCTTGGCATCAAAGCTGTAAAGAGCGGAGTTCAATCCCTGCCGCTCATTTTCCATGGGATCTTGGATGGCGGGATGAATCCGCTGGCGCAGCCGCGAGAATATGTCCCGTCCGGTGGGCGCCAGAGGAACCCCATCCTGACTCATACGCTCGGCGCCGCGCTGGCGGAAGGAGCTGCTGCGTAAGATGCTGACCTGGGTTTGGATTCCAACGTCACTGACGTCCGCAGTGTCGCCGTTGGTTGCGCCGCTTCTCATGAAGGCCGCGCCGACGTTTTGTACCTCCAACATCAAGCGCGCCTGATAACTCGGGGCACTCAGTATCACGGAGGCAAACCCGGCGCCCGCGCCCAACACCAAGAACGCTATCACCAGCAGCCAATATTTCCGCATCAGCTGCTTCACATTGATGCGTCCCCCGGTCTCTTCAGCAGCGTTTAGGGGCGAATACGAATTCCGGCCATCATCTAGAATTACCGGACTCTCTTCATACGGCACGATCTGCTGGTGTTCGTCCGCCGAACCACTGGGAAGCAGTTCCATAGATTTATTCGCCTTTCCCGCCGCCGTTCCTATCGGGCGAATTGACAGCTGCGCAGTGCGGCCCGCTGGCCGGTTCGAGACCGTTCAGAGCCCCGCCTGGCGTGCTGTTGTGCAGCAATTGCAATTGCTCCGTCACTTGGGCAATCAATCGCTCTAATCGGAACATCTTGTTGGTGAGTTCCCCATCCTCGCGTTGCCGGTTGCCATCCGCGATCAGACGCTGCACCGCGCTCCGGGCCAGGTCCGATACGCTTCGAGCGCCGGCTTGCTCGCAGACACTGATGAATTGACGAAACTCGTCTTCCGATACCCGGAAATAAACTAACCGCTCTCTTGGCTTCAATACTGCCACAAGCGTCCCTCACTGTTCGTCGGCCCTCCCGGGTTTAGTTGACTCCCGGAACGAGCGCGTGATTTGGACAAGCTACCGCCCCTTGGGTCCCATTTTACGGTTCCCTGAAAACTTCATTTAACTAGCCCTGCGCCATTCAACTTTGGCCCGCTCTGACAATT
>CAVYGT010000008.1:0-531809 GCA_963768095.1 Terriglobia bacterium
GGCTGAGCTATAGGCCGTTGGACCGAGGCGGGCGCATGCGGCTGCTGGCGCTTTGTTGGACCGGTTTCCTGCTGGTCTTCTTCACGTTCTCTTCGACGCAGGAATATTATTCGATGCCGTGCTATCCCGCGCTGGCGCTTCTGATCGGCTGCGCGCTAGCGGAAGGCGTTTGGATCAGGGCAGGGCATTGGGCGATTGCGGGGATCGCGGCCACGGCGGCGCTGATCGTTGCTTTGATCCTGTCTCAGGTCTGGAGTCTGCCTACGCCCGGCGACATTTCAAACGGGCTGACGGTTCAACCCGTGGAAGCCTACACGCTCTCCCTCGGGCACATGGGGGACTTAACGCTCAAATCGTTCGCCTACTTGCGTACGCCGCTGGTGATCGCGGGTCTGGCGTTTCTGATTGGTGCCTCCGCGCCGTGGTGGCGGCGTCCGATGATTGCTGTTCAGATCATGATGGTGCTTTTCTTGCATGCGGCGCGCATCGCGATGGTGGTTTTCGATCCTTACTTGTCGTCGCGTCCGCTGGCTGACGCGCTGCTGAAAGCGCCGCCAGGCGAGCTGATTGAGGATGACGCGTACTACACTTTTTCTTCGGTGTTTTTTTATGCCAATCGGACCGGGCTTTTGTTAAACGGGCGCCAAACGAACCTGGAATATGGATCCTATGCTCCGAAGGCTCCGCACGTCTTCATCGACGATTCCGATTTGGCCAGGCTGTGGCGTGAACCGCAGCGCTATTATTTACTGGTCGAAGGCCCTTCATTGCCGCGTATCGAGAACCTTGTAGCGCGCGATCAGGTCCACGTGGTGGCTGAAAGCGGCGGCAAGTTCCTGCTGAGTAATCATGCGAATTCTAATTGACGCGACGCCGCTCCTGTTGCGCAGCGCGGGCGTCAAAACCTATACGTACCATTGGATCCAGCACCTGTTCGAGGAGGCTCGTAACGAACAGATCCTTACGTTCCCCAAGCTGGACAATTTCGCGGCGCTCAACCATGAGCGCTCGATGCTGAGCCCGGGTCGCACGTTTTATCAGCTCGGCATGCTGTATGCGGCCAACGTATTGGAGGCCGTGCCGCTGCTGGATTGGACTATCCCGAAAGCGGATGTGTTCCACGCTTCCAATCAAGTCCGGAATCCGCCCAGGAAAACTCGGCTCACCGCGACCATCTATGACATGACCTGCCGGCTCATGCCGGAACTGCACACGCCCGACAACATTCGCGCCGACGAGAGCCTGGTCAAAAATGTCATCTCGCGCGCCGACGGCTTGATCGCGATTTCGGAGAACAGCCGTCAGGACGCGGTGCGTTTGCTGAGGCTCGATCCGGATCGCATCCAGGTGATTTATCCAGGCGTTGCGGACGTCTATTTCGACGCTCGCGCGATTCCGGCCGAGCGCCCGTACGTTTTATATGTGGGCGCGATTGAGCCGCGCAAGAACGTCGATGCGCTGCTGGATGCCTGGGAGAATTCGAATCTGCGGCGCGATTTCGACCTGGTGATCGCCGGGGCGAGCGGTTGGGCGTCTGAAAAAACCATGGCGCGCCTCAGTTCGCGGCCGGCGGGTGTGCGCTATTTAGGTTACGTGCCGGAAGACGAATTGCCGGGCCTGACCGCAGGCGCAACGGCGTTCGTCTATCCGTCCTTATACGAAGGCTTCGGGCTTCCAGTGGCGCAAGCCATGGCGGCGGGCGTGCCGGTGATCACATCCAACGTGTCCTCGCTGCCGGAGATCGCGGGCGAGGGGGCGCTGTTGGTGGACCCGCGCAGTGCCGGCGAGATTCGGTCGGCCATGGAAAAGCTGCTCACGTCGCCGTCATTACAGCAACAGCTCCGCTCGGCGGGGCGCACTCTTGCCGAACGATATCGCTGGAAAAACTCCGCGCTGCAGAGTTTGGAGTTCTTCCGCCGATTGGGGTGACGCGTGGCCTGCGTCTAGTTGCCGGTTCCGGGCGCGATGAAGAAGTCCCACACGCGCATGTTTACTTTGCCCTCGGTGTATTCGACCACCGCGTATTCGCCGGGCGGCATGGGCTTGGTGGGCCAGATCTTGAACAGGCCGTCGGCTTCCTGTTTGCGGAACGTGTCCACCAGATCGGGCTCCTCAATGACCTCCTTGGAAACCGGAACGATGGTCAGTTTTTCGACTACGCGATTGCCTTTGTGATCCGCGAGGCGCACGATGCCCATGCGTTCGTCTTCCTCCAGACGAATATAAAACTCGGGCTCGCGGTTCGCGGTTCCGGCGGTGGCGTGCGCTCCATCCAGCTCCAGGGTTGCTTTGCCGGAGACCAGGGGCACCGGGCTGAGGAGCTTGAGAATAGTGCGTTTCTTGTTGGTGTCAATCTTCGCCTCTGCGGCTTTCATCGGAGTGAGCTTGTTCTCTTCGATCAGGTAGACGCCGTTTTCCTGCGGGATTCGCTCCACTTCCTTGCGGGCGTCTTCCTCAGCCTTCTCTTCGGCGGCGTTCGCGGCGAGGTTTTCCTTCAGTTCGTCGGCGTGCGCCTTGATCTCGGCTTGCGTTTTTTGGAGATCAACGAGCGTAGCCGGCACTTCCTCCCACTCGTCGCGATCCACACTGTAAAAGCGCACGCGATCGTCTTGCGCCTGATATTCGCGCACCAATTGGTAGGTGCCGTCCTTGAGGTACAGCTTGACGTTCGCGGCTGCCAGGAAAACGGCGACTAACAGGAGGCAGCACAGCATGCGCGCCAGGTATCGTGCAGGGTGGTTCTTCGACATCCGGGCTCCTGATACTATACTTCCACTGGCTGCAGTCCGGCGCTGCGCAGCAGCAGGAATTGCGATAAGTTTTCCGAAGTGAGCAGACCCAGCAGCTTGCCATCCTGCATTACCATTACGCACGTTCCGGCATTCGCCATCAGCGGTAAAACCTCCGCAAGATCCTGATCGGGCGTAATGGAAACGAATCCCCGGTCCATGTAGCCCGCGATGTAGGAATCGGGGCCATCGAGCGCCATGCCTCGCAGCAGCGCATTGCGGCCCAGGAGCCCGACCACCTGGTCGCCGTGCGTCACAGGAAAGTCCTGCTGGGATGTGGAGAGCAGCAAGTTGGCGGCGTCGCGAATGGTGCTGCCATGCGAGAGCGTGTGGTAGCCGGTCATCATGGCCGCGCGTACAGGAATGCCCTGCGTGAGATTGCGGCCGCGCGAAGCGGCGCCTTCGTTGGCGGCGCCTAGATAGACGAAAAATGCCACGAAGGTAAGCATGGGCATGAAAATGAATCCGTACAGTCCCATGCTGAGAGCGAGCATGCGTCCAGACCAGGTGGCGATGCGTGTGGCTTCGTACTCGGACTTGAAGCGCGACAGCACGGCGCGCAGCATCCGCCCGCCGTCCATGGGAAAAGCGGGGAGCAGGTTGAAGCCGGCCAGAATCAGGTTGCCCAGTGCGATGCGGTCGGCTAGATTGGTGGCGGTCGGTTGTGCGAGAGCGAGAAAATCGAGTGTCCTATTTTGCGCGTACAGAACGCCGAGAATCAGCGCCGCGATGAGCAGGTTCACTAACGGACCGGTGATCGAGACCCAGAATTCTTCCCAGGGTTTTGGGGGCCGCTCGGTGCGAGCCACGCCGCCAATCGGGAACATCACAATTTCCAAGGTGCGGATGCCGTAGCGCGAGCTCACGAAAGCGTGCCCCAGCTCGTGCAGCAGAACGGATGCGATCATCGCCAGGATGAACAGGATGTAGTTAGCCGGGGATTGGCCGCTGCCCAGGCCGATCACGACCAGGAAGATCAGCAGCAGCACGAACGTGAAATGCAGGCGAATGGGAACCCCCATCAGCCGTACCGAACCCACGGAGCCCGGACTTACGGCCTGGGGCGTACTGCGCTCCTCTGCCAAATAAATGGACCTCTTGCAATCATTGTGGCACAGCCGTTTGCTAAGGTCGCGGGCTTACGAACGCGCAACGCTCAAGGGCGGTCATTTTGATTTTGCCAGGATATCGTAGACGGGTTTGTTGTCGGCGTACACGCGCCATTCCCTCACCAGACCGGTTTCGATGACCGCTCGCCAGGCGGCGGGCGTTTCCCAACGCTGTTCGCTGATGGTCCCGCCGGCCGTGCCGAAAATCGCCACGATGCTTTCGTTCGCGAAGATCTCTTCATGCGACACGCGATAGTCAGGGGCACAGGGCATAGTACGACCGCCAGCCTTGGCGCATGGCCTCGCGCCCTCGCACTTCGTTTCCGAGCGAATCGATGAAGACGTGATCTTCGGTCATCAGTTCTCCCAGCCTATCGGGATGGCGCTGGTTGATACGGTCCAGGAAAAGGAGCGCGGTTTCAACGGGCGTCATTGAGAAGTTTTTTGACTCCGTCCAGGCACAGCACGGCGGCGTGCTTGGACTCCGGGATCAATCCGCCTACCGCGGTTTCGATCATGTCCTTGTTCAACGCGGCCAGCTCGGCTCGCGTTTTGCCCTGCATCCATTCCGTCAACGCGGAGCCGCTAGCGATGGCTGCAGTGCAGCCGCGAACCTTGTATCGAACCTCCGCCACCCGGCCGTCTTCGAAGCGCGCAGACAAACGCAGGATGTCGCCGCACACCGGGTTCTCAATCTGCACCGTGGTGGCGGGCGACGGGAGGTCTCCCACGTTGCGCGGATTTTTGAAATGATCGAGAAAGGCTTCGCTGTACAAGAAGGGCCTCAACTCAATTATGATCATCTTCCTCACGGGCGCGACGGGGTACATCGGAAGCGCGGCTGGCAGCGCGCTGCAGAAGGCTGGACATTCGGTGATTGGCCTGGCGCGGTCCGACGAAGCTGCGGGGCGTTTGCACCTGAGGGCCATCGCCGCGCATCGGGGAGATCTGGCTTCGCCCGAGAGTCTGCGAGACGCCGCGATGGCAGCCGATGGCGTGATCCACACCGGAACCACGAATGACGGCGCGCTGGATCAAGCAGCGGTTCGCGCCATGCTGGATGCGATCGCCGGTTTGGGCAAGCCGTTCATTTATACCAGCGGCGTCTGGGTTCTGGGTGACACGGGCGGGCGCGTGGCGGATGAAACCTGGCCGGTGAACCCGGCTCCCCTGGTCGCCTGGCGGCCATCCGTCGAACAATTAGTGCTCCAATCGTCCGCGCAAAAAGTGCGCTCCATCGTGATCCGGCCCGCGGTGGTGTACGGGCGTGGCGAAGGAATCCCGGCGGATTTTGTCGAGACCGCGCGAACACACGGCGCGGCGCGCTACGTCGGCAATGGCGAGAATCGCTGGCCGGTGATCGATGTGGACGATCTGGCCGATCTCTACGTCCGAGCGTTGGAGAAAGCGCCCGCTGGAACCGTGCTGCTGGCAGCCGATGGATCCGCGCATCGCGTCAAAGAAATTGCCGAAGCAGCCAGCATCGGCGCCGGCGCGGGCGGCCGTACCGAATCCTGGCCGCTCGAAGAAGCTCGCAAGACGCTGGGCGCCTACGCGGATGCTCTGGCACTCGATCAGCTCGTCTCGGCCGCGAGGGCGCGAACGATGCTCGGGTGGAAGCCGCGCGCTTCGGGCATCCTCGAAGATTTGCGCCTGGGATCGTACCTGTCGTGACCACCGTGGTGGCGGCGGTGATCGAGCGCGGCGGGCGCATTTTGATCGGCCAGCGCAAGAACACCAGCCATCATCCGCTGAAATGGGAGTTTCCAGGCGGCAAAGTTGAACCGGATGAGACGCCCGAAGAGGCCGCCATCCGCGAACTCGGGGAAGAGCTGGCCATTGGCGCGAAAATCGCCGGCGAGATCATGCGCTACGAATATCAATATCCGGGCCGCCCGCCGATTCTGCTGATCTTTTATCGCGTCACGGATTTCGAGGGCCAGCCGGAAAATCGCGACTTCGAGCAGATTCGCTGGGAAATCCCCGAGCGTCTCGGCGATTACGACTTTCTGGAAGGCGACGCGGAATTCATTCGCAGTCTCACTCTTCGCGTTCCACCGAGACGTACATAGGTCCGGCGCCGAGCGTCGCGACCAAAGCCCAGGTGCAGCCGGGCGCAGTATTGATGACGCGAAACTTCACGTGTTCGCCAGGCGCCGCTTCAAACGTCTCGGTCTTCTTCTTCCAGGTGTTGTCGAAGCGTATCTCGTGGCGGCCGGCTGGGATGGTGCGAGTCAGGGTCTTGCCGTACATCAGGTCGGCGATCCATTCCCCATCCAACTTGATGATGATCTGGCGCTGCTTGACGTCGTCAGGCGACGTGCGTGAGATGGTGAGCTTGGCTTCTTCCAAACGCTATCTTGGCGGCGGGAGCCGAAACTCCACGCCACGCTCCCCGTTGAGGCGCTGCGACAAATCGCGATCGATCAGATCGAGACTGACTTGATTCAGATCATGATCCATCGTGACGTAGTGCAACGTGGAGCCCTCCATCCAGTAGCCCAGGGCCTGGACGATGTTGTGGTCCTTGAAGGCGAGCAGATAGATGGTGGCCTGGTCGGGATTGGCTAGCTGGGCTTGCGGTGTGCCTTGGCCCGGAGTGGGCGCCTGGTACATTTTCAAGCTGGATTGATCGTCGCTTGCGCCACCAGGGCCATATTCGCGTACCACGGGGTTGGCCTGCGGAGGCACGAAGTTTTGATTGATCACTACCGGAGGCATGGAGCCGGAATTGACGATCGGCGGTTGGTCACCCTCAGCCGGCGCGTAGCCGAGCGAAGGATCGTATCCGTATCCCGGCGCGTAACCGTATCCGTAGCCGCCGTAGTAAACCGGATATAAAACCACGTTGCCCCGTCCATGCTGCGGATGCGCCACGCCGCCGAATCCACGGCCTGCGCCGTTAAAGTAACGAGGTCCGGTAACGCCGCCCGGAGGCGTCACAGGCGCATGACCTGTGCCCGGGAAAACCACGTTGCCGTATCCGCCTAGCGACCAGTATTGGCCGCCGCCCCGTCCTTGGCCAAACGCTGTGCCCAGCAGGCTGAGGAACGCACCCGCCACGATCAAGGACCGCATACGACCTCCAGAAGCCTAATTGTAACCCAGATAGCCGCTACTAACCATACGAAATAGACGCGATCTTTCCTATGCCGGTTGCGCGCTTTCAACCCTAGATATAATCGTTGTTATGCCGGATGTTCGCCATTCCGTCTGCGCGCTCGATTGCCCGGATTGCTGCTCGCTGCTCATCGATATAGAAGACGGTAAAGGTAGCCACTTGCGTGGAGACCCGAATCATCCGGTCACGCGCGGGTTTTTGTGCGGCAAAGTGGCCCGGTACCTGGAGCGCGAGTACGCCCAGGACCGTTTGCTCTATCCGCAGAAACGCGTCGGGCGCAAAGGCGAAGGCCGGTTCCAGCGGATCTCGTGGGATGAGGCTCTGGATTCCATCGCGCAAAGGCTTCAAAGCGTTGCGGCGGAATACGGGTCAGAAGCGATCTTGCCTTACAGCTACGCCGGAACAATGGGCTATCTGCAGGGCTCCGGCATGGATCGGCGCTTTTTCCATCGGCTGGGAGCCTCGCGCCTAGACCGGACCATCTGCTCGTCGGCGGGTGGCGCGGGACTCACAAAAACGCTGGGCGCGCGCTACGGTACCGAGCCCGAGCAATTCCGTCATTCCAAGTTGATCATCGCCTGGGGCGCGAGCATTCACAACACGAATGTGCACCTGTGGCCGTTTATCGTGGAAGCGCGGCGCAATGGGGCGCGCTTTTACACCATCGATCCGGTTCGAACCCGCACCGCGGAGCTGGCCGACAAACATTTCTCGATTCTCCCGGGCAGCGATCTGGCACTGGCGCTGGGCTTCATGCACATCATCATCGATGAGAAGCTGTACGACGCTGAATATGTGGCGCAATTCACCGATGGCTTCGATGGGCTGAAAAAACGGGCGGCTGAGTACCCGCCGGAGCGCGTTGAGTCGCTGACCGGTATCCCGCGCGCCGAAATTGTTGCGCTGGTCCGCGAGTACGCGACCACGCATCCGGCTGCCATCCGGCTGGGTTACGGCGTGCAGCGCAGCGAGCGCGGAGGAACGGCCGTTCGCGCCATTTCCGCGCTTCCGGCTCTGACCGGCTCCTGGCGCGAAGTTGGCGGCGGATTGCAGCTTTCCCTCAGCCAGGCGTTTCACGTCAACAAGACGGGACTGGAGATGCCTGAATTGCAGCTTCGCTCGCCGCTGGGACGCGAGGCACGCATCGTCAACATGACGGAACTCGGCAAGGCGCTCACGGAGCTCGATCAGCCGCCGGTGAAGGCGTTGGTGGTCTACAATTCCAACCCCGCCGCGATTGCGCCGAATCAGAACCTGGTGCTCAAGGGCATGCGTCGCGAGGACCTGTTCATGGTGGTGCTGGAACAATTCCAGAACGACACGGCCGACTATGCCGACATCCTGCTGCCCGCTACGACGTTCTTAGAGCACACCGACATCTACTTCGCTTACGGTCATTACTACCTGCAACTGGCGCGTCCGGTTCTCCCAGCGCCGGGCGAATGTAAGTCCAATGTCGAGGTTTTCCGCCTGCTGGCCGAACGCATGGGTTTACGCGACGCCTGCCTGCAAGACTCGGAAGACGACATGATTCGGACGCTACTCGCTTCAGAGCACCCCTTCGTCAAGGGCATCACGCTCGAGGATCTGGATCGCGAGCATTCCGTGCGGCTGCGCATCGCGCCCGAAGGCCAGCCCTTCCTGCCATTCGCGAAGGGCGAGTTCTTGACGCCGTCCGGCAAATGCGAGTTTGGAGCCGAGACGCTGGATTACCAGCCGCCCATCGAGTCACGCCTGGGATCGCACGCACTCACGTCGCTCTATCCGCTGGAGATGGTCTCGGCGAAAAGTCACGACAGCATGAACTCCACCTTCGGCAACCGTTCCTGGGCGCAAAAAGAGACCTCGGTGCTGCAGATGAATCGATCGGATGCTGAGCAGCGCGGCATCTCGAACGGCGATCGCGTGCGAGTCTTCAACAACCGGGGCAGTTGCCTGTTGACCGCGGAAGTGGACGGCGTGGTTGGTCCGGGAGTGGTTTCGGCGCCATCGGTTCGCTGGGGCAAGCTCGCGCCCGAAACCGGCCACGTGAACATGCTCACGTCGGACCGGCTTACCGACATCGGCGGTGGACCAGTCTTCTACAGTTGCCTGGTGCAAGTTGAGAAGTGCGGAGACTGAGCACGGTTCGCCGGCTCCCAAGCTGACGCCGCGCGGCGAGACGTCGCCCGCCCGCCAGTTCGCTTACTACGGCATTCCCCTGCTGTTTTGCCTGCTGCTGCATTGGCGCGACCTGCGCATGTGGTTCTTCAACGACGATTTTGCGTGGCTCGGCTTGCCGCGGTTAGTTCATTCTCCCGGCGATCTGCTGCACGTGCTTTTTTCGCCCATGGCCGAGGGCACTGTTCGCACTCTGAGCGAGCGGCTGTTCTTCCTGGTCTTCTCATCCATGTTCGGACTGCACTCGCCGCCATTTCGCATCTGGGTTTTTCTGACTACCCTTGCGTGTATCGCGCTCCTGGTCGACATCACGCGCCGCCTGACGGGCTCGGCTTTGGCGGGCGCGCTGGCCGCGATGCTCTGGATCGCGAATGCCGGGCTCGCGATGGCGATCGGCTGGAGCTCGGCCTACAACCAGATCGCGTTTGCCTTCTTTCTGCTGCTGGCATTCTGGCTGCTGCTTCTGCACATCGAGACGCAGCAGCGCAAATACTGGATCTGGCAGTGGGTGGTCTTCATTCTCGGCTTCGGCGCGCTGGAGCTGAACGTGATGTATCCGGTGCTGGCCGCCGGATATGCGTTGTGTTGCGCGCGGCCCTATTTTCGGAAGACGCTGTTGCTGTTCATTCCCTCGGTCCTGTTCGCCGCCTGGCACTACTTCCTGATTCCCGCGCCGACCGATCCGTATTATCGCCCCTACTACGGCGCGTCGCTTCTGGCCACTTTTTGGCAGTACTGGTCCTACGCGTTGGGCGCACTGCGTGATGCGCCGGAGGATTGGCGTCCGCTGTGGCTGGGCCTCGCTTGCGCGCTGGCCGTGACCGTCGCGCTGGCTGTATTCGCCGCCAGAAAATTGCTGAAGCGCAATTGGCTCGCCGCGTTTCTGATTGGTTGGTTCCTGGTGATGATCCTGCCGGTGCTGCCGTTCAAAAATCATTTCACCGAATACTACGTTACGGCGCCTGCGCTCGGCCTCGCTATGCTGGCAGGCTGGGGGTTAAGCCAGGCGCGGCGGGTGATACTGGTGGCCGCCGTTGCGCTCACCGCTGTGTACCTCACTGTGGCGATACAAGACACTACGGTCGCCGAGCGCTATTTCTACGACCGGTCCCGAAAGCTGAAGTATCTGATCACCGCGCTGCAGTCGCTTCCCAAATCCGAAGCTTCCAAGAAAATCATCCTGGCCGGCGTAAATAATGATCTGTTCTGGACCGGCTTCCTGGAAGATCCGTTCCGCTTGATCGGTATCACGAATATCTATCTGCTGCCTGGCTCCGAGCGAGCCATCGACGCTCACGCGGAGTGGGGCGGAATCGGCCGCTATGTTTTGAGCCCCGACAATGCGCTGCGTATCCTGGCGCGCCAGGAGGGTGCGGTCTACCAACTGGAAGGCCGGCGTTTGCAAGACGTAACGGCGCCGCATTTGGCGGAGCTGAGCGAATATGTCGCCACGCATTCCCGCTTCGTCGACGTGGGCGACCCCATCTACACCAGCCGCCTGGGCCCGAGCTGGTATCGCGCGGAAGACCGCTTCCGCTGGATGCCGAAAACGGCCACGTTGAAGATCGCGGGCCCGGAGAAAGACGGGCAAATTCTGGAAGTCACCGGCTATTGCCCGGCGTCATTGCTCACGCGTGGGCCGCTTGAACTTACGTTTCGCGGCGATGGCGTCCAGATCGCGGCCGCGAAGCTCACGGAACCGGACAAGCAGTTCGACCTGCAGTTTCCCATACCGCCTGAGCTCGCCGGGCGGCCGCAACTGGAGATCGAGCTCGCAGTGAGCCGCACTACGCACATTCCCGGCGACCCCCGCGAGCTCGGCCTGATCTTCGGAACGTTTAGGATAAAGTAAGCATGAACTACTTCGAACAGCACCACCAGGATTATCTCGAGGGCCTGAAG
Source organism: Terriglobia bacterium (assembly GCA_963768095.1). Taxonomy (GTDB): domain Bacteria; phylum Acidobacteriota; class Terriglobia; order Bryobacterales; family Bryobacteraceae; genus Palsa-89. The sequence continues at coordinate 11,082 of CAVYGT010000008.1, forward strand.
GCGTTTCTTCGAATCCCCTCCATCAGCACGCTGTCGGAGCACAAGTCCGATATTCGCAAGGCGGCCGAGTTTGTTCGGAACGAGCTGGAAAAAGCCGGACTGCAGCAGGCTCAACTGATCGAAGGCGAAGGCAATCCACTGGTGTATGCCGAATGGCTGGGCGCGCCTGGCAAGCCCACGCTGTTGCTGTATGGCCACTACGACGTGCAGCCGCCCGATCCGCTGGACGAGTGGAAATCGCCGCCGTTTGAGCCCGCCATACGCAACGACAACATCTACGCGCGCGGGTCGGCCGACGACAAAGGCCAGACCTTCATCCTCATGAAAGCGGTGGAGGGATTGCTCAAGCAGAACGGGAAGCTCCCGATCAACGTGAAGTTCCTGATCGAGGGCGAAGAAGAAGTGGGCGGCGAGCACATCGAGGCTTACGTCAAGAGCAAGCCCGCGCGCATCAAGGCCGACGCCGCGGTGATTTGCGACACCGAAATGTTCGCCCCGGAGCTGCCCACCATTTGCGTAGGTTTGCGCGGCATTGTGTATGGCGAGCTGATAGTGCAGAGTGCCGGTCACGATCTGCACTCCGGCGTCTACGGAGGCGCCGTGCCCAATCCGATCATGGCCATCGCCGAGATCCTGACTACGCTGAAGGATCGAGACGGGCACATTCGGATTCCCGGACTCTACGATCGCGTGCAACCGCCCAGCGCCAAGGAGCGTGAGGCTTGGTCGCGGCTTCCATTCGACGAGCGTGAATACAGAGAAAAAGAAGTTGAAGTGAAGGAATTGACGGGCGAGCCTGAGATCCCGCTGTTCGAGCGGCTGTGGGCGCGGCCCACGCTGGAAGTGCATGGCATCCGCGGCGGTTTCATCGGTGAGGGCGCCAAGACCGTGATTCCAGCCCGAGCGCTCGCCAAAGTCAGCCTGCGCCTGGTGGCCGACCAGCGTCCCAGCGAAGCTATCGCGCAACTGCAAAAAGCAGTCGCCGCGGCATGTCCCAAGGGCAGCACGGCGGAGTTCAAGGTGATTCACTTCGCGCCACCGTCGCTGGTGAATCCGGACAACCGCTTTATCCAATGCGCGGCCGAGGCGATGAAGCAGGTCTTCGGCAAAGAAACCGTCTACATTCGCTCCGGCGGATCGATCCCGATTGTTGCGGCATTCGACGAATTCTTAGGAATTCCGAGCGTCATGATGGGCTTCGGGCTCCCGGACGATAACCTGCACGCGCCCAACGAAAAGCTGCATCTACCGAACTTCTTTCGGGGAATCGAAGCCGTCGCGCGCTACTTGGAAATTTTGGGCGCCTGAGCTTTCTCCGCCTCGCGCGCAATCATAAGCATGTGTTCCAAAGCGCGATTGTCCTCGTGGCAGGCGAATTCGTACATTGGCGCTGTGGTCCGATGCATGGGAAGCTCTCCCGTCCACGGTTTTGAAAACGCGGTCGGATCGTCAACGGTGAATTGGTAGATAACGGTCTCGGGATCCGCGAGCTTAAATCGCTCGATCAAGTGCAGGTTCTCGTCCGAGCCGCGGAAATGAGTCTTGTTGGTGAAGTTGGTGGAGTCCACCACCAGCGTGTCGCCGTCCCAATGCCCGCGCGGATCGCCCAACCATAGCCGGATATTTTGCGGCAGGTGCGGCCGTCCGTCCATTGGAATCACGCGCACGTCGTGGATCATCTCGGTCACCATCATCACCTCCCCAGCCGTTTCCACGATCTGGATGTTGTTGTTGTAGGGACCAGACAACGTCGGGGGTCCCGTGGAACCCTCCATAAGGCAACGTTCCTGTATGCTGCGATCCTCCGGACCGTCCGCCGGATGCAGCCGGGAATAAGCCCGGCTGTCCAGCATTCTTTTCTGCGCTTCGGCCGTTAGCGGGGGCAGACGCCCATCCGCCGGATCGATGATCATCGAAGTGCGCAGCGTGGATACCACGTGCATGCCGCGCTCCCACCACACCACCGGATCGGCAACGGTACCCGCGGCGTCGGGATCGGCCTGTTCGCGGCCTTCAATGATGCGCTTCTCGTAGGCCGCGGCTTCTTCGGGAGTGAAGTACGCCTTCCCCGCCAGATCGCGCGGGCGCTCCAGTGGAGTAATGGTGACGTTGGTCCACATTCCATCGAGATCCGGATGGCCGCCGACAGTGCGCGCACGCGTCCCGGTTTGACCGCTGAGCCCGAGCGGCGTCAACACGAGCGTAACTACACAACACCAGCCAAGGCGGTTCATCGCGCCTACTCGAGATTGATCCTACATTCCGCTACAGTTGGTGTCAATCGTGGCCAGGCATTGCAGCGCTCCCGAGCGCCCGTTGTGGCCTGCCTCCATCCAGTGTCATACTGAATGATTCGTACCCCAACTCCAAGGAAGAAAGGGAGACCCCATGCAGCGTCATTCGATCGTCATCGCCTTCGCGTTCGCTTCGGCGTGCGCGCTGCAAGCGCAAATTCCAGCCTCGCATATTGCCGAAAGCAAGCAACTGTTCGGCATGGTCAACAGCGTCTTCGTGGCCCTCGCCGAAAAGATGCCGGATGCCGACTACGGCTTCAAGGCCAGCAACGATATCCGCACCTTCGGCCAAATCATCGCCCACGTGGCGGATGCGCAAGCCCACTTTTGCTCTGCCGCCACTGGCCCGCAAAAAACAGTTGGCGCAGGTTCCAAAACCACGAAGGCGGATATTGTCGCCGCGTTGAAAGCTTCGGTGGACATGTGTGAGGCCGCCTGGAACGGGCTGACGCCCGAGACCGCCGCCGAGTCGTCCGGCCTGGGATTTCCCAAGGGCTCCAAACTTCAAGCCCTGGAATTCAACACCATCCACACGGAGGAAGAATACGGCTATCTCTCGGTCTATCTACGCTTGAAGGGTATCGTTCCGCCGTCATCGGCGGGCCGCGGCGGCGGCCGCTAGCCGATCCGCCTGCGTGCCGCATAGCGGCCAACATGCCGAGGTGATTCGATGAAGCAAACAGCATTCTTTTTCTTGATGGCGGCAACGCTGCCGCTGGTGAACGCCGCGCCGGACGGAGAGGCGCTCTACCAGCAGCGCTGCGGAGTCTGCCACGACAATACCAAGGGCCAGGCGCGCGTGCCGACTCATGCCGAACTGGCCCAGCGGAGCCCCGAGTTCATCTACCGCGCCATGTTCGAAGGCGCCATGATGACGCAATCGGCCGGCATCAGCCCGGATGAAGGCCGCGCCATCGCCCGATTCCTTACAGGCAAGGAGTTCGCTGCTGTTTCCACGGAAATCCCAGGAAAATGCCCCGGCACGCCCGGCCCGGTTCGTCTCACCGATACCAGCTGGAACGGCTGGGGCAACGATCCCAGCAATGCGCGCTATCAACCCAAGCCCGGCCTTACCGCCGCCGACGTGCCGAAGCTGAAGCTGAAATGGGCTTTCGCCTTTCCCAACGAATCCGTCCGCTCGGCCCAGCCCACAGTGGTTGGAGACCGCGTCTTCGTCGGCAGCACGGCGGGGGCGGTCTATTCGCTCGACGTCAAAACCGGGTGCGTGTATTGGAGATATGACGCAGGCGCAACCGTGCGCACCGCTGTCAGCGTCGGCAAGCCCGCAGGCAGCAACCAGCTGGTAGCTTACTTCGGCGACACGCGATCGTTTGCGCACGCGCTCGACGCCGCGACGGGCAAAGAGTTGTGGAAGGTGCAGGTAGAGGATCATCCCTCCTCCCGCATCACCGGCGCGCCAACTTTTTATGATGGCCGCCTCTATGTCCCGGTCTCTTCCATTGAAGAGGCCTCCGCGATGATGCCGTCCTATGCCTGCTGCAAATTCCGCGGCAGCGTGGTTGCGCTCGACGGAGCCACCGGCAAACAGATTTGGAAAAGCTACAGCGTCACCGATCCTCCTAAGCAATTTAAGACCGCCAAGGGAGCCGATCAGTGGGGACCCGCGGGCGCGGCCATCTGGTCCTCGCCCACCATCGACGCCAAGAAAAAAGTGATCTACGCCGCCACCGGAAATTCGTACACCGACGTTTCCATCAACACCAGCAACGCGGTTTTGGCGTTCGACCTGGAATCCGGCCGCCTGCTTTGGTCGAGCCAGGTTCTGCCGAAGGATAACTTCACCATGGGCTGCGGCCGAGGCGCGAATTGCCCGTCCGAGCCCGGCCCGGATTTTGACTTTGGAACATCGCCGGTTCTGCGCGACCTGCCCGGAGGCAAGCGCGTCTTAGTCGCCGGTCAAAAATCGGGAATCCTCTGGGGACTCGATCCCGACGATCGCGGCAAGGTCCTCTGGCAAACTCGCCTGGGGAAGGGAAGTGCGCTGGGCGGGATCGAGTGGGGCCATAGCGCCGACGAGCAGAATGCTTACGCGGCGGTCTCGGACCTCATCAGCGCGCAGCCCGGCGGCATCCATGCGGTGAATCTCGCCACGGGCGAAAAGGTCTGGAGCACTCCCGCTCCACCCGTGACGTGCCCGCCACAATCCGGCGGCAGAGGCAGTTTCGGACTCGGCCGGCCAGGTTGCACCGGCGCGCAATCCGCGGCGATATCTACGATGCCGGGCGTGGTATTCTCCGGCTCAGTGGATGGACATTTCCGCGCTTACTCCACCAAGACCGGCGAGATCATTTGGGACTTCAACACCGTGCAAGATTATCAAACCGTCAATGGGGTTCCCGGAAAAGGCGGCTCGCTCGATTCGGCCGGGCCGACCATCGCCAACGGAATGGTCTTCACCAACTCCGGCTACGGCATGTGGCAGGGCCTGCCGGGCAACGTGCTGCTGGCTTTTTCCGTGGATGGGAAATAGACGCGCAGCGCTCGCGTTGCTGCTCGTCGCGCCGGCCTTCGGCGCATCCTATCGCTTCGGCGCGTTGTGGGACGGCGACCAGCTCCAGAAAAACGTCTGTCTGACCATTCAAGCCGATAAGATCCAGAGCGTCGGTGCATGCAACGGCGCCGCCATCGATCTCTCGCGCTACACCGCCATCCCCGGCCTGATCGACGCGCATACGCATCTCACTTATGTCGTGGACAACCCAGTAACCCCGTCCGGCCGCTCCGCCGCGGTGGTTTTTCTCGCCCAAGAGAACGCGCGCAAGACGCTGGAGGCCGGAGTCACCACCGTCCGCGATCTTGGCGCCGCCGGCTACTCCGACATCGCCATGCGCGACCTGATCAATAAAGGCCTGATGGCCGGCCCGCGCATGTTCGTCGCAGGCTACGGCTTGCAAATCACGCGCGGCCCGACGCCTTCTCCCGGAACCGCCGACGGTGTGGCCGATGTGCTGCGGGTCGTGCGACAGCAAGTGGCCGCGGGCGCCGATTGGATCAAGATGTATGGCTCTACCGGCTCTGGCCGCGATGTCACCGGCTTTGAAACCTTCACCTACGAAGAAATGAAAGCCGCCGTGGACGCCGCGCACGCGCTCGGCAAGCGCATCGCGATTCACTCATATGGCCCCGAAGGCGCGCGCAACGCCGTGCATGCCGGCACGGACTCGCTCGAACACGCCACGGACATGGACTCGGAAACCATCGCCGAAATGGTTCGCCGCAAAATCTTCTACGTCCCCACCATCGACCACAACCGCTATTACGCCGATAATTACAAGCTCCTCAAATATCCCGACGAATCCGTGGCGGATTTGAACGCTTTCGTCCAGCGCAACCTGGAAACCGCGCGCAAGGCCTTCCGAGCCGGCGTGCGTTTCGCCATGGGCTCGGATGCGGTTTACACCATGTTCGGCGAAAATACGCGCGAGCTGGGCTGGTTCGTCAAAGCCGGCATGACTCCCGAGCAAGCCTTGCGAACCGCTACCACCGACGCCGCGGAATTGTTGGATCGTAAAGACAGCCTGGGCGCGCTTCGGCCCGGTTACTTCGCCGACGTGGTCGCGGTAGAGGGCAATCCGTTGGACGACATCGGCGTTGCAATCAACCAGGTGCGCTGGGTCATGAAGGCCGGCCAGATCGTAGTCGACAAGACGAAATAGCTGGGAACTTTCTCGTGTTTCCTTCGTCATAGCACAGCATGGAGACGCTTCTCGCCGACATCCGTCAAGCCTTGCGAGGACTCGGCCGCACTCCGGGGTTCGCAGCGGCGGCCATAGGAATCCTGGCGATCGGCATCGCCGCCAACACCGCCGTCTTCTCGGTGGCCGATGCCGTTCTGTTCCGCCCGCTGCCCTATCAGAACCCCGACCAGCTGGTCCTTCTGAACGAGATCATTCCTCGACTCACCAACGTCTACCCGCTGCTACCCGTCAACGCGAGGCATTTTTATATATGGAAGGAACGATCCCGATCGTTCGCCGATATGGCCATCCTCCGCGAGAACACCGTCAACATTACCGCCAGCGATGGTCCGCCCGAACGCTTGGCTGTGGAAGACGTCTCATTCAATTTATTGCCGCTGCTCGGCGTACAACCGCTGCTAGGCCGCAATTTCACGGTCGAAGAGGACCATCCCGGTAACAACCGCGTAGTGATACTCACGGAGCCGCTTTGGCGGCGGCGATTTCACTCCGATCCTGAAATTCTGAACAAGAATATCCTGCTGAATGACACGCCCTATCAGGTCATTGGAATCCTTCCCTCTTCCCTTCGATTCCGAGACCCCAACATCCTGAATCCGCCTGGCAGCAGCACCCAGCCGGCCGATCTGTTTAGGCCGATCGCGTTCACTAAGGACAGGCTCGAGGAAGTTCAGGGCGACTATAATTACGCCGTCATTGGCCGCCTGCGCGCCGGCGTGCGGCGAGAGCAGGTTCTCGGGGAAATGAACGCACTGGAGTCCGCGCTGGATCGGGAATTCAAACTGGACAGCGATCTGCGGGCCGCCATAACACCGATGCAGGAGCAGATCGTTTCGGGTTCGCGCCGGGGGTTGCTGGTGTTGCTCGCTTCGATCGGTGCTGTGTTGCTGATCGTGTGTGTGAACCTCGGCAATCTCATGCTGGCCCGCACGGCGGCACGCGGCCGTGAGATGGCCGTACGCGCTGCGCTCGGGGCCGGCTCCTGGCGAATCGTCCGCCAGGTGCTGACCGAAAGCCTCCTCATTTCGCTCTCCGGCGGGCTGCTCGGGATCGGGCTTGCGTACTTGGCCGTGCGGGCATTCGTCGCTGCGGCGCCGGTAGATCTGCCGCGTTTGGACGAAGTGCATCTCGATATCCGAGCTCTGCTGTTCGCCTTTGCAGTGTCGATGCTCGCGGGCTTGTTGTTTGGCCTGATACCATCCTGGCGTGCGGCGCGCAGCGAACCTCAGGACGCCGTGCGCTCGGCTGGACGCAGCAGCACCGAAGGCCGGCACGGGCGGCACATATCGGAAATACTCATCGGCGCCGAGGTCGCGCTCAGCGCTGCACTGCTGGTCGCCGCCGGCCTCCTGATCGGCAGCTTGGCTCGCGTGCTGGCCTCCGACCAGGGTTTTCATGCCGACCATGTGCTCGCCGTCAAGCTGAATTTGTCCTCTTCAAAATACAACGAGCAGACCCGGATCGCTTTTATCGATCGCGCCCTCGCGGCCATTCAAACTCTCCCAGGCGTGCGGGCCGCCGCCACCATCTCCGCCCTGCCACTCCAGGGCGAAGACTGGGGCGACATGATTACCCGCGAGGACGATCATCGCCCCGTCTTCCAAAGGCCGCTGGCAAACTACCGCGTCATCAGCCCCGATTACTTTCAGGTCATGGGAATCCCGATCCTGGAAGGCCGCTCCTTCGAGCCGGCTGACCGCAATCGCGATGTGGAGATCGTCTCCGCTCGAGCTGCCGCCCGCGTCTGGCCGGGCGAGAATGCGATTGGGAAACGTGCCCGGCGCGGCGACGACGGCCAACCGGTCCTGATGGAAGTCATCGGCGTAGCCGCCGATACACGCACAACCATGGGCGCCGATTCGCCGCTTATGGTTTACAGGACTTATTGGAAGACACACAATGAGGGGACCATCAGAGACTTCTCGCTGGTCATCCGCACCGGACAAACTCCCACTTCGGCCGCCGCGGCCGTCCGCAACGCGATCTGGTCGATCGATTCCGAACTGCCGGTGCCCGAAATGACGACCATGCGGCAGGTTATCGACTCCTCAGTTGCGCAGCGCCGTTTCCAGACCATGCTTCTGGGCGGCTTCGCGCTGGCCGCGCTGTTGCTCGCCGTGATCGGCATCTATGGCGTGATCTCGTATTCCGTGAACCGCCGCCGTAGCGAAATCGGAATCCGTATGGCGCTAGGAGCGCAAGCACACGACGTCACCGCCATGGTGCTGAGAGAAGGGATGCGCCCGGTCGTGATCGGATTGTTGATCGGTTTGGCTGCCGCTCTGGCGTTGGGGCGCGCACTCGGCGCTTTGCTGTATGAGATTCACCCCAACAATCCCGAGGTGCTCCTGACCGCAGCCGCAACTCTAGGCGCAGTGGCGGTCCTGGCTTGCTACGTTCCGGCGCACCGGGCCTCCAGAGTCGAACCCGCCACTGTCCTGCGCGACGAATGACCTTAGCACCGCGCATTTTTTCGGAACAAACCGCACGCTGGCTCGTCTAGCATAGGTAATGAAAACCATCATCTTGTTAGTTGCAATCCCCGCCGCCCTGGCTGTCACCGCTTGTGGAGTTGAGGACCCGGACTGGCGCTCCGAGATGCGCAACCAGGCGCGAGAAATTGCTGGCGAGGCCCGGGAAAACGCCAGGCAGTTCCGCAATGCCCAACATGAGGCTCGGCATGAAGCCGCGCAGATTCGCACTCAACTGAACCGTGAGCGCCGCGAACTGCTTCGGGAACAGGATCGCGCCCGGCGCGACATGCTGCGCGAATGGCGCCGCGACCAGCGGGAATTTCGTCCCGGCTTCTAGAAGTAGAATTTCATCGCCAGCTGAATCTCGCGCGAGGTCCGCTGGAAGAAGGCCGGATTGCCGGCGTAGTTCAGCGCGGCCGCTCCCGGAACGCCGATCGTAGCGGCGCCGGCCGTGGCTCCGGATTCGTTCGGGTTATCGAACTGCGGCTTATTGAAGAGATTGAACGCCTCCGCGCGGAATTCCAGGTGCATGCCTTCGCGCATGGGGAGCGCAATTTCCTTGAACAAGGACAGGTCGATCTGATTGGTGCCGGGGCCGACGATGATGTTTCGTCCCGAATTGCCGTAAGTATAGGCCGGGGGCGCGGTGAATGCCGCGGGATTGAACCAAAAGCTGGGGTCCTGGTTCGCCGGGTGATAATCTCCGATCACGTTAGCGCGCTGGGTACTGGCGCCGGCCCCGAGCGTATTGGCGCCGGAGTTGACCGAGAAAGGCGACCCGCTCTGGAAGGTATCGATGCTGTTTAATTTCCATCCGCCCAAGACGTAATTCATCGGTGCACTCCAGTTATCTCCGAAGGCTTTGCCTTTACCGAAGGGAAGCTCGTAGCTCCAGCTCAGTACCATGCTCTGGCGAATATCGAAATCGGACGGGCCACGGTCACAGAGTTCGCACAGCGGATTTTGCACGCCGCCGCCCGCCGTGGTACTCGTGATGTCCATCGAGTGCCCCCAGGCGTACGATGCCAGGAACGCCAAACCGTGCGAGAAACGCCGCTCGGCAGTGACCTGAAGGCCGTTGTAGGAGCTGCTTTCCCCGTGCGAGACCTCGGTGATGGAGGAAAAGTTCGGATACAGGCGCCGTGGATTCGCCGCGCCAGGACCGGGCACCGGCTGGTTGATATTGGGATAAATGGTCAGGTGCTCGCCCATGGTGTTTACGTAGGCGACGGTCAAAACCGTGTCGGACGAGAGCTGCTGCTGGATGGAAAAGTTGCCCTGGCGGACCTGCGCATCCGGATCGTGCAGAGGGAAGTAGCTGACACCAGTCCCGAGGGTTTGGAACTGGCCGATCGGTTGGTACGGCAGGAATCCTTGTGACAGCGGTGTATTGCCGGCCGCCCCGGGGAGCCCTCCCGGATTATTCACGATCGCCAGATTGCCGGCGAAAGGCGCGTTATTGTTCCCCAGGGAGTTGACGCTCTCGCTGGTGAAATCGTAGAAGATTCCGTAGCCGGCGCGGATAACGGTTTTGCTGGTTAACTGATAGGCCAGTCCCACGCGCGGTTCGAAGTCCGCGTAATTGGCATCGTACATCGTGTACTGCGGAAATTGAGGCGAGCCCACCGGGAAAACGTTGCCCAGAGCGGGCACGAAGTTGGCCAGGCGGTTGTGGATTTCCGACCAAGGCGTCACCAGTTCGTACCGCAAGCCTAGGTTTAACGTCAGCTTATTGGTGATGCGGTAATCGTCCTGGATGTAGAGACCGTGCTCCCAGCGGCGGGTGCCGGTTTCCTGCCAGATCGACATCCCTGCCGAGGCATCCAGACCGAGCAGCGCGTCGGCCAGACCCGCGCCGGTACCGGCGGCATGCGCGGGATTCTGGGTCCACTGGCCGGTGAAACTAAACTGGCCCGATGGCGATCCCATTTGCACCGTATTCATGCCGCGGCGGAACAGATCATAGCCAAACGTGACGTTGTGCCGGTCGTGAATCCAGTTGAAGTGCCAACTGTACTGCTTGTTGTTGGTTGCTTTGACGAACGGGATGTTGCCGGTACCGCCCACCTGAGACCAGCCAGTAATGGTGAAGGCGCCGACCGCTTGCCATTGATAGCCGTAGCCATCGATGCCGGGAATGCCGATCTGGTCCATGAAATTCGTCCCCTGGTTGAAGTTCACGCCGGTGTTGTCAATGCGGGAATATCCCGCGCGGAATTCCGAGAGAAACGACGGGGAAAAAACGTGCGAGTAGCCGATTACCCCCTGCGTTCCGTCGGTAGTGTAATTGCCGGGAAAAATCGGGCCGCCAGCATACTCGGGGAAATACCCCGGATTGACGATGTTCCCCGAATGGGATCTGCTGAAACGGGCGAAAAACGAGTCATTGTCGCCCAAGTGCTGGTCAATGCGGAGATCGCCTTGAATTGGCGCCAGCGTTCTGGGTGGATTCGAAGAGTAGTTATTCGCCAGGCCAGGAAGATTGGGCAGCGGGTACAGGTTCACGATTGCCTTGCCGATCGAACTGAACATGGACGAGGGAATCATGTTGCCGCTGAACGGCTGGCGGGTTATGACGCCATTCGAAACCGCAGTGGTGAAGGGATTGTAGATGACGTTCGAAAGTTGGGTGAAAATGCCCTCGCGCTCGAGTGCGGTCGGCGCAGTCGCAACGAACGACTGGCCCTGAATCGTGTAACTCTTTTGAACGTCTACAAAGAAGAACGTCTTGTTTTTCACGATGGGGCCGCCGAAGCTTCCGCCAAACTGATTCTGATGAAAAGCCGGGATCTGCGGGGGATCGTAATAATTTCTGGCATCCAGATGGGAGTTGCGGAAAAATTCGAAAGCGCTGCCGTGAAATTCATTCCCGCCAGACTTGGTCACCAGGTTGACCGCAGCGCCGCCGGTGCGCCCTGTGGAGGCGTCGCGGTCGCTGGTCTGCATCTTGAACTCCTGAATGGCATCCTGAAGAGGAAGCAGAATCATCGCGCCGTATTCGTTATCCTGCGATTGGATTCCGTCAAAATACTCCGTACTGTCGCCATTGCGGATACCGTTCACCGAAACGCCTTGCAATCCGAGCTGATTGCTGGCGCCGCGCGACATGGTATAGCCGGTTCCGGAACTGCTGGTTCCCGGAGTAAGATAGGTCAGCATCATGAAATTGCGGCCGTTGAGAGGGAGGTCGTTGACGGCCTGCGACGTGCGCACGTTGCCAAGCGCCGCGCTTTGAGTTTCCAGTATGGCCGCGTTCGACTCCACCGTCACGGATGTGCTGATTTCGCCGGGCTTCAGGGAAAAATCCAAGCGGGCATGTTGGGCGACGTCTAGATTTATGGTCTGGATCGTTTTGCTGAAGCCCTGCGCTTCGGCAGTAACCGAATAACGGCCGGGCTGCAACGGCGGCGAAGTATAGTTCCCGTCGGTCGCGGTTTGAACGGTAAAGGTGGCGTTCGTTGTCGTGCTCGTAATTGAGACGTTGACGCCTGGAATCGACGCACCGGATGAGTCGGTTACCGTACCCACTATCGACGCGGATTCACTTTGCGGAAAGGCGGGAATCGCAGCGAGAGCGAAAAACAGAAATCCAATCAAATACTTCCGAGCCGGCATGCAAGGCCTCCAGGAGATTCGGATTGACTGTCGGACTGCTAACCTTCTGGGTCAGAATCCTATCGCGGAATTACAACTTTGTCAATCGTCCCCTGCGGCTGCCTTTTTATTTCCTCGACATAAATCCGCAGAATTTCCGCCACGCTCCAGGCCTGCGCGATGCACCCATCCGGATGATGAGGCGCGTCGCCATCGAATATTTCCGAAATCTGGCCGAGTCCCGCCTGCCAGAGATGAGAACGGATCGCATCCAGAAAACGGTCGGCCCGCTCGCGTACTTGTGGGTCGTTCGCATGCACCTTGAGGTACGCAGTCAGAAAGGGTCCCAGCAGCCACGGCCATACTGTGCCCTGATGGTAGGCGCTGTCGCGGCTGCGCTGGTCGCCTGAGTAGCGGCCTTTATAATTTGGATCGCGAGGAGAAAGCGTGCGCAGCCCATATGGCGTGAGCAGTTCCCACTCCACCACGTCCACCACGCGGCGCGCTCTCTCCCCGCTGAGCAACGCGTACGGCAGGCTGACGGCGAAGATCTGGTTGGGCCGTATCGAGCGATCCGGCCCGGCCTCGCCAACTACGTCGTACAAGCAGCCATCCGGTTCGTTCCAGAACGCACTTTCGAAGCTGGCGCGCACGGGTCCGGCGAGCGCGGCATAGTGCCCGGCCTCGGCGCCGCGGCCAAACGCGCGCGCCAGCTCCTGCATCACGCACAGTGCGTTGTACCAGAGCGCTTGAATCTCCACCGGCTTGCCCTCGCGCGGTGTGACCACCCAATCGCCGACCTTGGCGTCCATCCAGGTAAGCTGCACACCCTGCTGTCCGGCCCGCAACAGGCCATCGGAATCCACGCGGATGCCGTAGCGTGTTCCTCGTTCGTGCCAGGCGATGCTGTCGGCCAGCTTCGGGTACAGCTCGGCGCGCACAAAATCGGTATCGCCGGTATAACGCAAAAACTCCGACACCGCGTGGAACATCCATAGCGTCGCATCCACGGTGTTGTACTCCGGCGTTTCCCCGGCGTCGGGGAATCGGTTGGGAAGCAGGCCTTGATCCATGCTGCGGGCGAAGGCGCGAAGAATGTTGCGTGCGATATCGAAGCGGCCCGTAACCAGCGCCAGGCCGGGAAGCGAAATCATGGTGTCGCGCCCCCAGTCGCTGAACCAGTGGTAACCCGCGATCACTGAGTTCTGATCTCCGCGCGCCACCACAAACTGATCCGCGGCCGTGGTTAGGACTGTGGGGAAAACGTCTGCCTCCGGTGTGGTGTTCACCAGTTTCTCGCGCCGCTCGATTTCCTCGTCTTCGAGCATCCGCGCTTCGGCGGCTTCATGCACCGCGGTGGAGGCGATCACGGCCGCCGTCGCGTTGCGCGCCAAATCGAAGCGCAGCAGGAACGGGCTGTAGAGGTCTTCGAGATAATCCAGGCCGCGCTCGCGCTCGCGTTCGTATTCGAAGTTGTAAAACCAGAAGCCGCTGCTGTCGACGGCTTGAGCATTGTGCGCGAAATGCAGGCTCGGCATGCCATCGTAGGGCGTGATGGTGGCGACGCCCGGGGCGGTTGCGACCTCTGTGCGGATGCTGGCATTGGCGTGCGTGGTGCTGTGGTAGTCGCGAAAGGCAACCAGCGCGCGCACTTCCAAAATCGCGTCGCGGCCGGCCAGATCGCCGTATAGTTCGTATTGGACCACCGCCGTGTTCTCTCCGTGTACCAGGAAGACGGTCTTCTCGATCTCCACGTCCTCGATCCGATAAGTGAACACCGGGAAGGGATCCAGCCGGAACGAGTCCAGAAGCAGTTGCCCTTCCGGATGAATCGCGCCGGCGTATTGGTTGGCGCCCAGCTCGTAGCGCTTCCCACCCAGGAGCACCGCTTCTTCCAGCTTCGAAAGAAGCACGGACCGTCCCACCGGAGGCTTGGTCGCCGCCACCAAAAGCCCGTGATAACGGCGCGTATTCATGCCAATAATGCTCGAAGATGCGAATCCACCGATGCCGTTGGTCTCCAGCCACTCCAGCCGCGTCGCCTGGCTGAGATCGGAACAGATCAGACGGTCGAATTCGATTGGACGAGTCACGGGATTATTTCAACAACGGCTTCAAATAGCGCAGCACCGTTTGAGCGACCATCGCATTCCCGGGCCCGGTCGGATGCAGCCCGTCCCTCTGCATCAACTCGCGCTTGGTCGCCACGCCTTCCAGCAAAAACGGAATCCGAGTCACTTTGTACTTTGCGCCCAGCTCCTGATAAACCTTCTCGAACGATCGAATGTATTCCGGCCCGTAGTTAGGCGGAAGCGTCATCCCGGCCAGCACCACTTTCGCGCCCGATTTCGCGATGGCCGAAATAATCTGGTCCAGGTTCGCGCGCGTAGTTTCGATCGGCAATCCGCGCAATCCATCATTGCCGCCAAACTCGACGATCACGATGCGCGGCTTCTCGGCCAGAACCTCGCCCAGCCGATTGATGCCGTCGGTGGTGGTGTCGCCGCTCACGCCCGCATTTACGACGCGCCACTTCAGCCCCGCGGCGTCCAGGTCCTTTTGCAGGAAGTCGGGATAGCTGTTGCCGGGCTCGGCTCCGAATCCAGCGGTGAGGCTGTCGCCAAAGGCCACAATCACCGGCCGGTCGTCGCGCGCTGCGGGCGTCTTCACCTCGGTCCGCTGCTCCGGCGCCGCACTCGGCTCGGTCTTCGAGCCCCCGCAGCCCAGCTCCAGCAGAGCAACCAGTCCCGCTAAGATGACAATCCGCACCCAATGTCATAATAGAAAATTGGAACAGTCTTCGACCCGAACGCCGGCCATTCGGGTGTCTGGCCTCACCAAGAGCATCCAAACCGCGACGCACCGAGTCGACATTCTGCGCGGCATCGACTTTGAAATCGAGCCGGGCGAGTTCGTCGCCATCATGGGACCTTCTGGCAGCGGCAAAAGCACCTTGCTCGGCTTGCTGGCCGGCCTGGACAACCCGACTTCCGGTCAGATCGTGCTGGATGGGGAGGACATCACCGGCCTCAACGAAGATCAGATGGCGCTGTTGCGCGGGCGCAAGATCGGTTTCGTCTTCCAGTCCTACCATCTGCTTCCGACTTTGACCGCCGAGGAAAACGTGCTCCTGCCGTACGAGCTGACCGGCGGTAACGGTTCCAAAGGCCGCGAGCGCGCCCGCGAGCTGCTCGAAAGCGTGGGTCTGCCCGACCGCCGCGATCATTATCCGGTCCAGCTCTCCGGCGGCGAGCAGCAACGCGTCGCGCTGGCCCGCGCCTTTATGGTCCGGCCGCCCATTCTTCTGGCCGACGAGCCCACCGGCAATCTCGACAGCCAAAACGGCCAGCACGTTTTGGAGCTGCTCATAGCGCTCAACCAGCGCGAGGGAACCACGCTGGTCCTGGTCACTCATGATCCCGTGTTGAGTGCGCGAGCCGGCCGCCGCATCGTCATGCGTGACGGTTTGATCGTTCAGGAGGAACAATGAGATTCTCCTGGTCCACGGCACTCAAGATTGCCTGGCGGGAGGCGCGCTCGTCAGCCTTCAAATTCCTGTTCGTGGTGCTGGCGGTCGCGGTAGGCATCGGCTCCTTGACCGGCGTGCGCGGATTCAGCCGCGCCTTCCATCAAATGCTTTCCGAGCAGGCGCGTACTCTCATGGCTGCCGATCTCTCGGTACGCGTGTTCGATGTCCCTACACCGGAACAAAGCAGCGTCTTGGATGATCTGGCGCGGCACGACGTCGAGCGCACTTGGATCACTGAAACCCTGACTATGGCGTCTTCCGGCGACTCGCGGCCGATGCTGGTCTCCATCAAGGCGGTCGACCCGAACAAATATCCTTTCTACGGCGAGATTCGCTTGGACCCGCCCGCGCCGCTGCGCACCGCCCTTACCTCCGATACCATCGCCGTGTCTGACGACATTTTGATGCGCCTGAATCTGAAAACCGGCGACACGCTCTCGCTGGGCGGAAAACAGTTCCGCATCGTTGGCCGCGTGGCCTATGAGCCGGACCGCATGCTGGGCAGCCTGAACGTTGGCCCGCGCGTGATGATGACGCGCGAGGGGCTGGACCGCACCGGCCTCATGCTCCCCGGCAGCCGCGCCGCCGAACATTTCCTATTTCGCCTGGACCCCGGCTCGCCCACCATCGAGCAAGTCCGCGACCGGCTTCACCAGGCCTTCCCGGAAGGGCTGATCGCCGACTACCGCGAATCGCATCCCATCATCACGCAGAGTCTGAACCGCGCCACCATGTTCTTGAGCCTGGTGAGCCTGATCACGCTGATTGTCGGCGCCATCGGTGTCGCCACCGCCATTCACGCGCACATCCAGCAGCGGCTGGATTCCATCGCGATCATGAAGTGCCTGGGCGCGCGCTCCGCCCAGTTGATCCGCATCTACGTCATCCAGACGGTTGCGCTTGGATTGACCGGCGGCCTGATCGGAGTCGCGTTCGGTTTCGTCGTGCAAAAAGCGTTCCCGCAATTTCTCAAGCGTTATTTCGAGCTTCTTCCTTCGGCCCGCCTGGACTTGTTGACCGCCGCGCAAGGTATCGGGATCGCCGTGCTCGCCACGCTGCTATTCACCTTGCCGCCGCTGTTAGGGATCCGGCGTATCCGGCCGAGTTTAATCCTGCGCCGCGAAATGTCCGAGACGAAACCCAACTGGCGGCGGCGCCTGATCGAAGGACGCGCTTCCATCGCCGCCGGTGCATTCATCGTGCTTGGTTTCGCCGGAATCGCGATGTCATTCACGGCCGGCACGCGCGCCGATATGTGGAAAACGGGCGAGTATTTCACGCTCGCGCTCGGGGGCGGCCTGGCATCGCTTTCCGCCATCGCCTGGCTCATGCTGCGGGGCTTGAGAGCGCTGGGGCGCCGCAGTCTTCCCACCTCGCTCCGGCATGGCATCGCGAATCTGTACCGGCCCGGCAATCACGCGCAGTCCGTTCTGGTCGCGCTCGGAATCGGCGTGATGTTCACGCTCACCGTCTATCTGGTCCAGCGCGGCGTCATCACGCAAATGCATCGCACCGCCCCACCGGGCATGCCCAATGTTTTCCTGCTGGACATTGCCCCGAAGGATCGCGACGCGGTGCTGACCTTAGTGAACCGGCAGCGCGGCATCGAAGGCGCGCCCGATCTGATCGGAACCGTCGCCGCCCGGCTGCTAGCTGTAGACGATCGCGAAATCGCAAAAATGCCTTTGAAAGGCTGGGTGCGCCGCTTCCGCAGCCCGCGCTCGGTGACCTCCGCCGGTGCGATGACCAACGATGTCGAAGTGGTCCGTGGAACCTTCTGGGGCCGCGCGCGACGTCCGGCCTCTCCCGAAGTCTGCGTGTCGGAGGAAGCCGCCAAAGTCCTGGACATCGATCTCGGCTCGATGACGCGCTGGTCCATCAACGGCAGGGAATTCTCCGCGCGCGTGGCCTGCATTCATCGCATCGATTCCGTGCATCTGATCAGCCGCGTCGAATTTATTTTCAGCGACGGCGCGCTGGACGGATTCCCGGTGGTTTACTACGCCAGCCTGCGCGCCCAGCCTTCCACCGTTTCCGCCTTCCAGGAAGCGCTCTATCGCAGCTTCCCCACCGTGACCGTAGTGAACCTGGCGGACGTGCTCGAAACATTCCAAAGCGTGGTGGACCAGATCGCTACCGTGATCCGCTTCATCTCCATGTTCGCCATCGTAGCGGGAGCGATTATTCTTTCTTCGAGCGTGGCCGGAACGCGCTTCCGCCGCATGCGCGAGGTGGTGATCCTGAAAACTCTCGGCGCCACGCGCGCGCGCGTCAGCCGGATTTTCTCGGTCGAGTTTCTGATTCTGGGCGCGGTGGCCGGCTTGATGGGCGCGCTGCTGGCCAACGGCTTCGCGAATCTCCTGCTGGAGCGCATGCTGGACGCGCAAGTTTCGTTCCCCATCCTGCCCAGCCTCTTCGCCGTGATTGCTACCGCCTTGATCGCCAACATCGCCGGATGGGCCGCCAGCTTCCGCATCCTCGGCCAGAAGCCGCTGGAAATCCTGCGCGAGGAATAAGCCGCCGGCCGGCTAGCTTTCGCCGCAGGCCTCCAACTTACGCCGCAAGAATCGCCGCTCCGGCTCCGAACAAGGCAGCTCCAGACGCCGCGTTGAAATTCCGCGCGGCCTCATCGCGACGCCCCAGCTCCAGCAACAAGTGGCCTCGCACCGCGAGCAGCAGATAGTAATCGCGCAACTTCGGTTCACGCGCCAGGTTCTCAATCTCAGCCAAGGCCTGCTCCGCACCGCGCACCTTCGCCACCGCGACGGCGCGATTCAGCGCCACCACTGGCGACGGATTAATCGCCCAAAGCTGGTCGTAGAATTCCAAAATCATCGGCCATTCAATCGACTCCGCGTCGCCTGCCCGCGCGTGCGTCGCTGCGATCCCGGCCTGGGCGTGATATTCGGAAACTTCGTCGCCCGCCATCGACAGCTCCAAGTGATGGAAGCCGAGACCAATCAGCTCCCGGTCCCACCGATTGCGATCCTGCGATTCGAGCAGCACCAGGTCGCCGGCCTCATCCACCCGGGCCGGAAGCCGCGCCGCCTGCAGCGCCATGAGAGCCACCAGTGCGTGCGCTTTCGGCATCGCGATGGATGAAGACGCCACCAGCCGCCCCAATCGCAGCGCTTCGGCGCAAAGATCCTGCCGTATCAGATCCTGCCCCTGGTGCGCCGCGTAGCCTTCATTGAAGACAAAATAGATGACCTCCAGCACCGAGTCCAACCGCGGCTTCAATTCCTCGCCATGCGGCATGTCCAGCGTGAGGCCGCGCTCCCGGATCTGACGCTTGGCGCGAACCAGGCGTTGCGCGATGGCCGCTTCATCCGCCAGAAACGCGCGAGCGATTTCCCGAACTCCGAACCCGCTGACCGTCTTGAGACTCAACGCGATGCTCGCGTCGCGCGAAATCTCCGGATGGCAGCACATGAAGATCATGCGCAACTCGTCGTCGCGCAGTTGCTCCTCGATCAGCAGATCGCCGGGTTCACTCTCTTCGCTGCGCGCCATCCCGGCCAGCATCGCGTCGCCAACCAAGAAACGGTTGCGCCGGATGGCATCGAGGGCCGTATTGCGCGCCACGCGAAACAGCCACGCCTCGGCGTTTTCCGGCACGCCTTGATACGGCCAGGTCTGGAGAGCGCGCAGCATGGCTTCCTGCACCGTCTCTTCCGCCAATTCAAGATGGGCCGGCCCAAACAGCCGCGTGAAGTACGCCACCATCCGGCCGGCCTGACGCCGGAACAGATGTTCCAGCAGAACGTTCGATTCAGCGGGCTCGCTCACGTGCCCCAAACGTGGCGCACTTCGATGGTCCCGCCGTAATCCAGCTGCGGATGCTCCAGCGCCAGCTTCACCGCGTCATCATAGCTGGCCGCTTCAATGGTGTAGTATCCGCCCAGCACTTCTTTCGTTTCGCTGTACGGCCCGTCGGTCGCCCGGTTCTGACCGTCCTTGGCCCGGCGAATGACGCGGCCGGCATCTTCGCCCAGCCGATGGCTGTCCTTGGTGAACGGCTTCTTCGTCCAGGCCAGATATTTTTCTGTGGCCTTCTGCATTTCCTCCGGACTGAGACGCGCCCAGTTGGAGGGATCCCCATAGAGCAAGAGCATGTATTGTGGCATGGTTTTCTCCTATCGTACCCGAGTATAGTGCGCCGACTCGGTCATCTTCGGCGCGCCGTTTTCATAAAGCTGCCAGTCCGAATCGACGTGATTGTTGTCAATGATCCGAAGCGTGACGTTATGCATGTGCGCCGCGCCAGGGCTGGTAAGATTCGTTGCATCCAGGAATCGGAACTGGATCTCGCCGGTTTGGGGATCAATACCAGCCGCCTGCATGCGCGGTTGATTGCCCGCCATGCAGTAGTGCGTCAGTACGACCCGCCCGCCATCCAGATGATAGACCGTCATCATGCCCGGCTCGCTATCGGCGTTCTCGCGCTCCACCAGCGCTGTTCCGCCTCCGGTCAGCTCGTAGCTCAGCCGGGCTTTGCCGCCCGGCGTGTTTGCTTCCCATTCACCCACCAGCGTCTTCAGGCGGGCGAATGCTGCCGCGGCGTCATTGCCATTGGCCGGTTTTGGATCGGCGCCCTGAAGCGTGGTCAGGACCGCCAATCCGGTGATTAAGAAAAGTCGTTTCTGCATCGGTTTCTCCTTCTGATTTGCTTACTGCCTCCTCCATAACGGATGAGGTCCGGAGAAATCGACACGCTGGCAAAGTTTTTTCGAAGCGATCCCGGCCGCGAACTAAGGAGTGGTCAGATACAAAACCTGTTGTACCGGAACGCCGTCCACCGACATGGCCAGGATGGCATCGCCGCTGACACCGGAAGGAACTACAACATTGAATTGATACAGGCCGACGTAACCGGATACCAGCCCGGCGTAGGATACCGTCGCACTGACGCCGCCGATGGTCACGGTAACGTTGGGCAAGGCTGTGGATTGCGTATCGATCAGGCCGGCCGGAACCAGCGGTGTTCCCGACCCGAAGCCGATGCCGTAGAGAAGCGCGGTCTCGCCTATCTGCGCGGCGCGGAAGGGCGCGCCCGGAATCAGGTTCGGGGGCCCAGCGTAGCTGCCGTCCGCGAGGACTGCGGTGACATACTGCTTTTCGTTCGCACTGAAGGACGGCGGCGCCAGCAACACCGGCGACCGGACGCTCGCCGACACGATCACCGGATCGCTGGTGCCGTCCGGGCTCACCACCTGCACGCTGACGTTGCCTGTGCCAATGCCGTCCGGAACCTGCGCGTTCACCTGGCCGGGACTGACGATGTCGATATACGCCGGCGTGCCATTGATCAGCACCTTGACGTTATCCAGCGAACTGGGCGCCTGGTTCCCATTGAAATCCGACCCGGCCCATTCCCGGCTGGTGGGCGACAGCTTCTCGCCGTAAATCTCCATCCACGTGCCCGGCGTGATGTTGAATCCGCCGCCGAAAGCCGCCGCGACGATCGGTGCATCGATGCGCGGCGCTGTCGCGGGGGCCGAAAGCGCTCGAATACGGCTGTTATCGCCGAAGTAAACGTTGCCCTGCGAGTCCATGCTCAAGCCGGTGGGGCCATTTAGTTCTGCACTGAGCGCCGGTCCGCCGTCACCGCTGAACCCGGCCGTGCCAGTGCCCGCGACCGTCGCCAGCGTGTGCGTACCCGCGTCCACCCGGCGAATTTGCGCGCCATCCACGTAGAAAATGTTGCCGCCGGAATCCACCGTGAAACTGAAGAAGGAAGAGCCAGTCGGTACGGAAGTAGCCACGCTACCGTCGGGCGGGGCCGCGGTTGGGGCTTTGTGATTCCCCGCCACCGTCACCATTGTATTGGCCGTGGGATTGATCTTCCGGATCACATAGCTGTTCGTGTCCAGGACATACACGTTGCCGGCAGCGTCTACAGCCAGACTCGACGGCCCGTTAAGATGGGCCTGCGTAGCAACCAGATTGTCCCCGTCGTCGCCTGTACTCCCGTTCGCCCCGGCCGTTCCTAGCCCCGCAATGGTGGTCAATTGACCGGTGTTGGTGTCCAATTTGACCACGCGGTCGCCGCTGAATTCCGAGATATAGAGATAGCGGTGCGACGGGTCGAGCGCCAAGCCCATCGGGAAGTTAAACTTGGTCGTGCTGGCCGCTTTAATAATATTGCCGCTGATCACCCGGACTTCGCCGCTTCCTTCCGAGATATAGATAGGGCCTGCCGGATCCACCGCCATCCCGTATACAACGAACAGACCCGCGCTGGTAGCCGGTCCGCCATCGCCCGTTGAGCCCTGGTCCCCACTACCCGCGATGGTAGAAACGATGCCGTTCGAAATACCGCGGATACGGCGATGGCCACCATCGGAAAATACCAGCCCGCCCTTGCCGTCCAAGCCCGTCAAGGTGGGACCCATCAGCGCCGCCAGCGCTGGTCCGTCATCGCCCAGAGGTGGATTGGCGAGCCCGGCGAAGGCGTGAATGTTTTGCGACGAGTCGATCAATCGGACGCGTCCGCCCGCGTATTCCGAAATGAGCAGGCCTCCGTTGCTGGTGAGCGCCAGCCCATCCACCCAGGCCACCAGCGCTTGGGTGGCCGGCCCGCCGTCGCCGCTATCGCCGAACCCGCCACCGCCCGCGTAGGTCGTAATCAGGTTGTGCCCCAGGTCCACCTTCCTGACGCGGCTGCTCGGGTCGCCTCCACCCTCGCCCACGTACAACACGTCGCCCGCGGCCGTCACGGTCAGTGCAAAAGTGGAAGCATCAAACTGCGCGGAAGTTGGCGCGACCCCTTCGCCGGCGAATCCGCACTTTCCCAACTGGCCCGCCACGATATGAGCCACATTGGTTGCCGCCGCGATCTCGCGCACCACGCAGTTGCCGGCATCCAGAACGAAAATGTCACCCTTGGAGTCGATGGCGACATCCTCGGTGTAGGACAGAGCAGTTTGTGTTGCGGGTAGCCCGTCGGCGCCCGCGCCCGTCTTGCCGGTTCCGACGATAGTGGTGAGATTCAGCGTGGTTAGATCCAGCCGGCGGACACGATAGCCGTAACGTTCGCTGATAAGAAGCCCGCCGTTGCTGTCCAAGGCGAGACCGGTGATCTGATCGAGCGCCGTCGATGCGCCCGGTCCGTCAGGCCCCGAAGCGTTGCATGCGCCCGTGCCGGCCAGCGCCGTGATCGCGCCAGTGGTGAGATTCACGCGTTGCACGGTGCAGCCTTGGAACGAGCCGCCAAAATAAAGATTGTTGGAATTGTCTACCGTCACCGCATAGGCGCCGATGAGGGCTTGCTCGGCCGGAGTAGTGCCGCTGCCGCCCCCGGCAACAGTAGTGAGCAGACCATCCGGGGCAACCCGGCGCACCATGGTGAACACTCCGTTGCTGCTGGAATCCGTGAAGTACACGTTCCCTGCGGTATCGGTGGCCACCTTGCCAAGCGGACCGCCGAGTACAGCGTTCGCCGCAAAGCCGCCGTCGCCCGGAGTGGTTCTGCCCGCTACCGTCCGGATCGTGTACGTCGGAACCTGGCCCGGCAACAGCATCGCCGTGGCCGCAAAACTGGTAACGAAGGCGAGCCGCATCATTGGTGAATCCCCGTTAGAACTTGCCTACGCGCGTGCGGATGGCGTTTACAAGTCGAGGAATTCTACCATGAGTGCGCTCGAAATCGACCCACGAAGTGACGCGCTATCTGCGATTGGATGCTTCGGCCGCTTGCTTTAGCTCATTGTTAACTTCGTCCAGAAGATTCTTAGCTTTCTGTGCGTGCCCGTGCAGGTCCCACTCGTTAGCTTCCTGCGCGGCGACGATTCTTTCATATGCCTGCCGGCTCAAACGCTGGGCCGCGGCAAGATTGGGATGCCTTCCCGGCGAGACATTCTGGGCGGGTCTTTGCGCCAGCGCCAGCCCGCCAATCAGAAACAGCAATGTAACGAACGCAGCTAGAATTCGGGTTTTGGTCA
This sequence comes from Terriglobia bacterium, assembly GCA_963768095.1. Taxonomy (GTDB): domain Bacteria; phylum Acidobacteriota; class Terriglobia; order Bryobacterales; family Bryobacteraceae; genus Palsa-89. Next base: position 34,635 of record CAVYGT010000008.1, read on the forward strand.
TGCGTGAAATTATAGGACATGCAGGGCGATTGCTGCCAGCGCCCTCAGGCCAGCGCCAGGTTAGCCTGAGCGCGCAAGGTAAGATCGTCCAACTCGTGCCGCGCCAATTTTCTGAACGCCGCCGCGGCGATCATCGCCGCATTGTCGGTGGAAAGCGCAGGGGTCGGGAAAAATACGGGGCAGGGAAGTGGCGCATTTCGCGCTGCCGCGCGCAGAGCCGAGTTGCAGGCCACGCCGCCCGAAACAATCATCGCTCGCGCCCCTATTTCGTCGGAGGCAATTGCCAGGCGCCGCAACAGCTCCGCAATTACGGTGTGCTGAAACGAAGCCAGCAAGTCGAGCGTGGCCTGCGGCGTCAAACGCAGCCAGTCCTCGATCGTCGCCTCGCGCAATCGCCGCCGTGCCTCGATCTCGCCGGCCATGTCGCGCCGCTCCACCCAGCGCAAAACCGCGGTCTTGAGCCCGCTGAAGCTGAAGTCGAGCGCGTTCCCTTTCATGTGAGCCAGCGTGAACTTCACGGCGTTGCGGATCGCCATACGGCGCCAGCCGATCGATCACCGGCCCGCCCGGATAAGGAAAACCAAGCAGCTTCGCCACTTTGTCGTACGCTTCGCCCGCCGCGTCATCGCGGGTCTTGCCAAGCAGACGGTACTCGAATCCCTCGCGCACTTCGTAGAGATGCGTGTGCCCGCCGCTCACTACCAACGCCAGCGCAGGGAATTCGATCTGCTTTCCGGCTTCCAGCAGCACCGCATGGATGTGACCTTCGATGTGATTCACGCCGATCAACGCAAGCCCGCGCCCAAAGCACAGCGCCTTGGCGTATGTAATGCCCACCAGCAGCGACCCTACCAGTCCTGGACCCTCCGTCACGGCAACCGCGGCTAGATCGTCCAATTTGGTTCCGGCTTGCTCGAGCGCCAACCGCACCACCGGCACGATCGCCCGCAATTGCTCGCGCGACGCCAGCTCCGGCACCACGCCGCCATATTTGCTGTGCGTCGCAAGCTGCGATGCTACCACCGACGAGAGAACTTCGTGCCCGTTTTCCACCACCGCCGCCGCGGTCTCATCGCAGGACGTCTCGATACCCAGAATGCGCATTGCTATCGTGAGGATTGGACCTTTCCCTCTTCAATTATGACTTGCGGCAGTCGTCCATCGCGCAGCAGCCGCTCGCCGACCGCGCCGCTTCCCGCATGCTGGTGCTGTACCGCGCCGAGCAGCGTTGGGAAGATCGCATGTTTCGCGAATTCCCCCAGTTCTTGCGGCCAGGCGATTGCCTGGTTTTGAACGACTCCAAGGTGTTCCCTTCGCGCTTGCTCGGCCGCCGTGCCGGGGTGCATTCGCTTCCGGTTGGCAGGAGCAATCCCAAGCGCTGGCAGAATCTCTCGGGCGAAGTGGAAGTCTTTCTCATCGAACCGGCCAGCGAGGATGCGAAAACCTGGACCGCGCTGGTGCATCCGGGGCGCAAGATGCGCGTCGGCGAGCGGATTCTCGTTGGCGACACGGAAGCCGAGATCGTGGCCCGCGGCGAATACGGCGAGCGCACCGTGCGTTTCCATTGCGCCGGCGACGTGTACGAACTATTCGAAAAAATCGGCCACGTCCCGCTGCCTCCCTATATCAAACGCCCCGACACTCCCGCCGACCGCGAGCGCTATCAGACCGTGTTCGCGCGCGCCACCGGTTCCGTTGCCGCGCCCACGGCCGGCCTGCACTTCACGCCCGAAATCCTGGAAGCTTGCCGTACCGCAGGAGCCCAGATTGCCTACGTGACACTGCACGTCGGCCTGGGAACCTTTCAGCCGGTTCGCGGCGACTCGCTGCACGCCGAGCGGTTTCACGTCACCGAAGAAAACGCTGCCGCCATTCGCCAGGCCCAGCGCGTCATCTGCACCGGTACCACCGCCGTCCGCGCAGTGGAGAGTCTTTACCTCGGCCAGACGCTGCAGACCGATCTCTTCATCCGCCCCGGCTTTCAGTTTCAAAGAACAAACGCGATGCTCACCAACTTCCATCTGCCGCAATCCAGCCTCTTGATCTTGGTGTGCGCCTTCGCCGGACGCGAATTCGTTTTATCCGCCTACCAGCACGCCGTGGAGGCAGGCTATCGCTTCTATTCCTACGGCGATTGCATGCTCCTGGTTTAATTTGACGTGGTGTAATTCACGCTCAAGAATTCCTTCCAGGCTTTGATGCCGTCGCCATTGTGTTCCCTCAACGCCTCAAAACCCTCCTGCGGCGCGTAGGGATCAGTGAGCAAATAACGCCCCACGCGCGCGATATCCAGCACGTTATCCATCATTGCCTTCCAATGCTCAGGCACCCAATCGATCGCATGCGAGACTACCGAAGGCACCCCCTCTGCGATGCCATCGGCCGTCACCATGTTGAATGACTCCGTGTAGCTCGGCTGCAATAGAAGATGCATGTGCGCTACGCTCTGGCGAAATTTCGGCCACGATTGCCAGCCGTTCTCCACCAGCTTCACGTGTGGCAGCCCGTCCAGCATGGCGTGCGCGGCGCGAAGAATCCCGTCGCCGCCTCCTTCAGTCCGCCCCGCCGAGACCCACAGCTCGAGCGTGGCCTTGTAGCGCCGCGAAATGTCCAATGCCGCGCCGGCCGCGCTCATGAAATTCTTCAACGCGCGCGTCGCCCCGAACGCGCCAATCCGCAGCGTGCCGCCGTTATAAAGCGGCGGCGCGGGCACGAACGAGTTATCCAAGTAATAAAGATTAGGCAGATACGCGCAAGGCCGTGAGTAAGCCGAACGCACCCACTTGCAGAACTTCAGGCTGTTACCCGACAGATGAAAATTCGGCGTGGCCGCTTCGATCTCCATCGCTTCCCGCACCAGCGCCACTCCGTTGGCGTCAGCTTGCAGGAAGCCGACGTTGGAATGGCAATTCATCGCGAAGCGAGTATTGGTGTGAGCCGCCACCAGGCGATGCGTTTCGAGCGCCGGCATCCAGGGCGCGGAAACCACCACATGACTGGCCGGTTGCTCGCGCAGCCGGTCGCCCAATTCCGCGCAACTGACCACCGGCCACACCTCCACCGCGATTCCCTCGCGCCGCAGCACCTTGCAAGTATTCAACGCGGCCACGCCCAGCCCAATGTGGCTGATATTCTTGTTCGCGGCGAAATTCTTGTAGGCCAGAATGAGTCTTTGCATCGGCGAGTGTGGTTCAATCCTAGAAAAGCGCCGCGAACCCACAGCAGCCGCTATGAGCGAACCGTTTGAAAAGGCGCAAAATCAAAATCTGTAAAATGAGTCACCGCTTGAAGGACCCTAGCTAGCGTTCGCGAGGGGGGCATGCGGGTACCGCTTGTGCCGAAGGCATTTGGCCGCGTGACTTCAGTGGTGCAGGCGCTTTCCTGATCGCGAAGTTGACACCTCAGAAGAGGTATCGCACAAGCTGGTGGGATTCTATCGCAGTTGGAGCTCCGGCCTGTTTGCTATTCTGAATGTAGTTCTCCTCCGGATCAACCACCTTGAAAATTGGTTTTGTAAGTCTCGGCTGCCCGAAAAACCTCGTGGATACGGAGGTCATGATGGGCCAGTTAGTCGACCGCGGCCACGAACTCACGCCCGATCCGAAAGACGCTGACGTCCTGGTGGTCAACACTTGCAGCTTCATCGATCCAGCCAAAAAAGAGTCGGTCGACACGATCCTGGAGATGGCCGAATACAAGAAATCCGGACGAGCGCAGCGTCTCATCGTGGCGGGTTGTCTTGTCGAGCGCTATCGCGACGATATTCGTAAGAACATTCCGGAAGTCGACGCCGTTCTGGGCACCAATGAACTGGAATCCATCGTTGGGTTATGCGAAGGGCGCGATCCGGCCGGCAATCCGTTCGAGCCGTATCTCTATCACGACCTGACTCCGCGCGTACTCTCCACCGCGCGCCATTATGCCTACATTAAAATCGCCGAGGGTTGCGATCATCCCTGTTCGTTCTGCGTGATCCCGCAATATCGCGGCAAGTTTCGCAGCCGCCGCTTCGAATCCGTGATCGTCGAAGCCTCGCGCCTGTTTGCGCAGGGCGTCCGCGAGATCAATCTCATCGGCCAGGACACCACGTCGTACGGCGAAGACCTCGGAATTAAGGATGGCCTGGCGCAGCTCATGGCGCGCCTGGCGCAAATCGAGACGCCTTTCGAAAAATGGATCCGCTTTCTCTATTGCTATCCGAACCGGATCACGCAAAAGCTGCTGGATACCATCGCCGAACACGCAGCGCTGGCGAAATACATCGACATGCCGCTGCAGCACTCGAGCGCCGCTGTGCTCAAGCGCATGAAGCGCGGCTCGCACGGCGAATTTTTCCTGAAGCTGCTGGAACGCATTCGGGCCACCATCCCCGGCGTCGCCATCCGCACCAGCATGATTGTAGGATTTCCAGGCGAGTCGGAAGCGGATTTCGAGTCGCTGTGCGATTTTGTCAACGCAGCGCAATTCGATCGACTCGGCGTTTTCTCCTACTCTGACGAAGACACCAGCGCCAGTTTCCAGCTGGACCAGAAAGTGGACGCGCGCACCATTTACAACCGCAAGCGCAAGCTGATGGCGGTGCAACGCCGCATCGCCCGCGCGCGCAATCGCGGGCTCATCGGCCAGGAAGTCGATGTGCTCGTCGACGGGCCATCGCCAGAAACGGACTTGCTTTGGCAGGCGCGTATGTCAACGCAAGCGCCCGAAATCGACGGCGTCTGCTACGTCAACGATTTCGATGGTGCGCCGCCCGAGCCGGGTCAGATCCGGCGCATGCAGATCACTGAAGCACACGACTACGATCTGGTCGGACGCCTCGCCGCTTCTCCGGAGTCTTCCGCACCGCTTCGGAAGGATCCGTTTCCCATACTTGCTGCTACCCGATGAAGTGCCCCATCTGCAAGAAGGACGTCGCCGTCGAAAACCAATTCTTCCCCTTCTGTAGCGAGCGCTGCAAGATCATCGACCTGGGCAATTGGGCTAGCGAAAAATACGTCATCTCGACGCCGATCCAGCCCACCGATTCCGAAGAAGAAGGTAACGGCCGCGCCGATGGAAGCTAGCCCACCCGCGAACCGGCGCTGGGATGTGCCGTGGCTGCTGGCCACCTGGTTCGGTTGCGGCTTGTCGCCCGCTGCGCCCGGCACCGCGGGTTCGCTCGCCGCACTCGCCATCGCTATCGCTTTGCACTTTGTCTACGGCTCCGGCCAATTCACATTTGCCGTGCTGGCCGCGATCCTGCTCTTTCCCGGCATCTGGGCCGCGGACGTGATCGCAAAGCGCGAAGGCCTCCAAGATCCCGGCCTGGTTGTGGTCGACGAAGTCATCGGTCAATGGATCACGCTGGCGGCCGCGCCGGTGTTCAACTGGAAAACCTGGCTGCTAGCGTTCGCCTTGTTCCGCATCTTCGACATCTGGAAGCCTCCACCCGCGCGCCAATTCGAGCGGCTGCCCGGAGGTTGGGGCATCGTTGCCGACGATGTGATGGCGGGCCTTTACGGCGCGCTTGCTATATTCATATTAGGCCGCTTGCGACTCATCTAATATGGCTTCCAAGAAAGACACCAACGGACGCCCTCAAATCACCAATGTCACTCCCGAGGCTGCTATCCCCGGGGGCGAGCTGCAAATTCGCGGCGCGGGTTTGGCTCGGGCCGAACGCCCGCACGTCCGTATCGGCGATGTCGAAGCTCCCATTGTCATCGGCTCGGACTCTTACGTCATCGTGCGCGTGCCGGAAGGCGCGTCCGCCGGCGAGCTGATCGTCGAGGCGGGCAAGCAGTCCAGCCGCGTCTGGAATTGCGGCATCGGCATTCAGGTGGCGGAGAATCTCTATCCGGTTGGCAATCCCGCGGTCGATCGCTTAGGCAACATTTATGTGACCTTCAGCGGCTCGCGCGGCCAGAAGACGCCAGTCTCGGTTTATAAGATCGATCTGAATTACAACGCCAAGCCTTTCGTCACCGATGTGATGAACGCCACCGGCCTGGCGTTCGACAAGACCGGCACGCTGTATATTTCAAGCCGCCACGACGGCATCGTGTATCAGGTGACGCCGGGTGGAAGCGCCTCGGTGTATGTGGAAGGCATGGGCATCGCCACTGGCCTGGCCTTCGACGCGGAAGAGAATCTTTACGTCGGCGACCGCAGCGGCACCATTTTCAAAATCAGCCGCTCGCGCCAGATTTACGTCTTCGCCACGCTGGAGCCGTCCATCGCGGCTTATCATCTGGCGTTCGGCAACGACGGTTACTTGTACATCACCGGCCCGACCACCTCCAGTTTCGATTCGGTTTTTCGGATTTCGTCGCATGGCGAAGTGGAGACATATTATCGCGGCTTGGGCCGTCCGCAAGGTGTGGCCTTCGACGCCGAGGGCCGTCTCTACGTGGCTGGCTCTCTCGGTGGACGCCGCGGCGTGGTGCGCTTCGATCAAAAAGCGCAGCCTGAGTTGTTTCTTTCCGGGCCGGCCATCGTCGGCCTCGCATTTACGCCCTCGCGCGCCCTGCTCGTCACCACCAACAACGCGCTCTTCCGCGTGGATATCGGCATTGCCGGCCGCCCTCTGCCCTGATGCCGGATGCCGAGATCATCGCCATTGGCTCGGAACTGCTAGGGTCGCAACGGCTCGATACCAATTCCCTTTATCTGACCGATCAGCTCAACGCGCTGGGCGTGGAAGTAGTGCGCAAGACCGTGGTCGGGGACGAGCGCGAGCGTCTGGTCGACAGCCTTCTCGGGGCCATGGCTCGATCGGAAATTATCGTGCTCACCGGCGGGCTTGGACCCACTGAAGACGACCTCACGCGCGACGCGGTTGCTTCCGCGCTCGGACGGACGCTGGAATTCAGCCAACCCATCTGCGACCAAATTGAGGAACGCTTCCAGCGCTTCGGCAGAAAAATGGTGGAGATCAATCGGCGCCAGGCTTATCTCGTCAGCGGCGCCCAGGCGTTAAACAACGATCGCGGCACGGCGCCGGGCCAATGGATCGAGCACAACGGCGTCGCGCTGATGCTGCTGCCCGGCCCGCCCAACGAGCTGAAGGCCATGTTCGAGCGCGAATGCCTGCCGCGTCTTGAAAAAGTGCTCCCGGCCCAAGCCATTCGCACACGCCAGCTTCGCTGCGTCGGCATTCCGGAATCGGACCTGGATCAGTTGATCTCGCCGGTCTATAAAAGCTACCCGACGCTGGCCACCACGATTCTCGCGGTCTCGGGCGAGATTCACGTGCACCTGCGCGCACGTTCCCCGCGCGCCGAAGAAGCCGAAGCCGTGGTCGAGGAAGCGTTCCAGCGAATCGATGCGTTATTGGGCGATCGTGTCTACTCGCGCAACAACGATTCGCTCGAAAAGGTTGTCGGCGACATGCTGCGCGACCGCAACGCAACTTTGAGCGTCGCCGAAAGCATCACCGGTGGTTTGCTGGGCGGCCGCATCACCGCCGTGCCTTCCGCTTCCGATTATTATCTGGGCGGATTCCTGACCTACTCGAATGAAATGAAAACTAAGCTGCTCGGTGTTCCAACCGAGATGCTCCAGCAGCACACCGCCGTCAGCGAACCTGTCGCCAGGGCCATGGCGGAGGGCGCAAAATCCCGAACCGGCTCCGATTACGGGCTGGCGATCACCGGCTACGCGGGGCCCGAGGGCGCCAGTGTCGGATTGGTATTCGTCGCCCTCGCCTCGCCCGATGGCACAGAAGTTCGACGCGTCCAACTTCCCGGTGATCGCGAGCGCATCCGCATTTTCTCCACCAATACTGCCCTTGACGTGCTCCGGCGCAAGCTCACGGTCCAAGTTTCATCAGCCGTGTAACATCCAGTTAACGATGAGTGAAAGTTGGTGGCCGGGCGCAATGCGACAATAAGAGCATCGATGCCATTCCAGGTACTCGAGGCTCAGTCGACAAGTATCCTCTCCCCGACCACCGGCTTCATCGCGCTAGCCGGATTTACCCATTCTCTAACGCCCGCGCGCAACTGCACTTTCGGCTGCAGCTACTGTTATGTTCCAACCATGCGAATTTACGGTGGTCTTAAGCCGGAAGATTGGCGGCGCTGGGGCCAGTTCACAACCGTAAAAGCGAACGCCCCCGAATTGCTGCGCAAGCAACTGCGGGGGAACGAAACGATTTATTGTTCGCCGCTGGTGGATCCCTATCAACCTGCCGAAGAACAGGTCCAGCTCATGCCGCGCTTATTGGACGCGGTCCTGAGCCGCCCCCCACGCGTATTCGCGATTCAAACCCGCGGGCCCCTGATTCTTCGAGATCTGGCGCAGTTGGTGAAGCTGGCGGCGCGCACCTCGTTACGCGTGAGCTTTTCCATCACAACTAATCGCGAAGATGTTCGCAGGCTCTACGAACCGCATTGTGCGTCTATGGAACTGCGCCTGGATGCGATTCGGCGATTGCGCGCCGCCGGAATCACCACATTTGCGACGCTCGCGCCGATCTTGCCTTGCGATCCCGATGAGCTGGCTGCGCTTGCGCTGGACGCAACGGACCAAGATGTAATTGGCGATCCACTGCATGTCCGCGCAGTGAAGCCGCACGGTGCAACGACGCGCGAAGCGGCAGTCGCGCTCAGCGAGCGGAAGGAATTCTCTGCCTGGCTCGACCCGGGTTTTCAGGCTGAAGTGACGGTACGTATTGACGCCGCAGTACGAAAAGCCGGGCGCAAATTTGCAACCGGACCGGAGGGCTTCGGATGGCTGGCACAGTAACGGGTCACGCGGTTTTGGAAAAGCTCGGAATTCTGGCGGAGAATTCCGGCGCATGTGCCCAGGAATGGCTGCCGTGCGATGGCGCGTCCAGCATCGCATCCGTGAATCCCGCTGATGGATCGGAGCTCGCGCGCGTCCGTCTTGCGTCGGCGCGCGAATATGAAGCCGTCGTCACGCAGGCCACCGAAGTCTTCGAGCGCTGGCGCATGCTGCCGGCGCCCCAGCGCGGCCAGATCATCCGCGAGATTGCCGATGAGCTGCGGCGCGCCAAGGACGATCTTGGCGCGCTGGTCACGCTCGAAATGGGCAAGATCCTGGCCGAAGGCAAAGGCGAAGTGCAGGAGATGATCGACATCGCCGATTTCGCTACCGGTCTCTCGCGCCAGCTCTACGGCCTCACCATGCCCAGCGAGCGCCCGCGCCACCGGATGCTGGAGCAATGGCATCCGCTTGGGTTGGTAGGCGTAATTTCAGCCTTCAATTTCCCCGTCGCGGTCTGGTCGTGGAACGCCCTTATCGCCGCCGTTTGCGGCGACTGTGTGATCTGGAAGCCGTCGCTCAAAACTCCGCTGACGGCGATCGCGGTGCAGAAAATCTGCGATCGCGTGCTGGAACGCCACGGCTGGCGCGGCGTCTTCAGTCTGATCGTCGGCGAGGATTCCGTGATCGGCCAGCGCCTGATTGAGGACCGCGGCATTCCGCTGGTGAGCGCGACCGGCTCCTGCCGCATGGGCTGGATCGTCGGCGAGACCGTCGCGCGCCGGCTGGGCCGCACGCTGCTCGAACTCGGCGGCAACAATGGCGTGATCGTTATGAATGACGCGAATCTCGACCTCGCCGCGCGCGCGGTCGTGTTCGGTGCGGCCGGAACCGCCGGCCAGCGCTGCACCAGCATCCGGCGCTTGTTCCTGCAGCGCGGTATTGCAGCCGATGTGACCGCGCGCCTCAAAGCCGCCTACGCGCAGATTCGCATCGGCAACCCGCTCGATCCATCCACGCTGATGGGCCCGCTCATCGATCGCGCGGCGGTTGATGCCATGCAGGCCGCTCTCGCTCGCATCCGCGCCGAAGGCGGCGAGATTCTCTTTGGCGGAGACGACCTGGGCGGCTGCTTCGTCCGGCCCGCTCTGATCAAGGCGCACCCGCGCATGCCGATTCTCAAGGAAGAAATCTTCGCGCCGATTCTCTACCTGATCGAATTCGACACGCTCGACCAGGCCCTGGCCTGGCACAACGACGTGCCGCAAGGCCTCTCGTCGGCCATGTTCACAACCAACCTGATCTCCGCCCAAATGTTCCTGAGCCCGCTCGGCAGCGATTGCGGGATCGCCAACATTAACATCGGCACCAGCGGCGCTGAGATTGGCGGAGCCTTCGGTGGCGAAAAAGACACCGGCGGTGGCCGCGAATCCGGCAGCGACGCCTGGAAAGCCTACATGCGCCGCCAAACCGTGACCGTCAACTGGTCCGATGAGTTGCCGCTGGCGCAAGGCATCCAATTCCCGATCTGAGCGGTCTTTCCTTTCTCCACAATGGAGGCCGATGTACACTGTCTACGTGGATCCGACAAGATTCGTTGACGATCCCGTCCAGGTTTATCTGCGCGAAATCTGTGCGGTTCCGTCGTTGACTACGGACGAAGAAACCGAGCTCTCGCAACACGTGCTGGCCAATGACCAGCAGGCCGAATCTGCGAGCATGCGCCTGATTGAAGCGAACCTTGCCCTGGTCGTTTCTATCGCCGAACGCTATCGCGACCAGGGCATGCATGTTTTGGATCTCGTGCAAAAGGGCAATGAACGCCTGCTGCTCGCACGCAAGAGGTTCGCGGATGAGCCGAACACAAGCTTCTCGGTCCATGCGGAGTCTTGCGTAGATGCCGCACTCGCAAAAGCGATCGCCGAGTCGCGACCAGCTCAGGAATGAGCGAGGCCCGGCTCGCGGCGAGCGTCTTAGCTGCCGGACGATCTGATCTGTTCCAGATGATGCTGCATGTGCCGCACGTAGTCGATCGCCAATTCTTCTAGTGTCATGGGAGCATCCTTGCCAATACGGCAAACCGTTTTGAGCTTGGATTCGGGGATGCCCGCCAGCACATGCGCCAGGAACCGGTTGTAGCTGGTCCAAAGCTCGACCAAATCCACCCATGCCGCTTTTTGATAGCGCTGCACTCGCACGCAGCCCGGCTGGTCGTAGTCGGGCCAGATCAGCTCGTCTTGTAGCATAGCCCGAACAAATCTCTGATGATTGTTTGAGGCCGAATCAATCAGATGTCCGAGTACCTGCTTGCGGGACCAGCCCCCGGATTGGATCGGACTAGCGGCATCTCGATCCGAGTAGCCTGCTAACTCCCCGCCGGCCCGTTCGACGACATCCTTCAAGCGTTGGCTTAGTTCAACCATGATTTGATGTGATGCGCGCAAACTCGATCCGGTACCATAAATCTGTGATCCGTCCCGCCGCGTTCGCGCTGGCCCTCTCGCTGTGTCTGCGCGCGCAAACCTCCATTCCCAACAGCGGCCAGCCGATGCGCATCCCATTCGAGTGCACCGAGGCCGACATGCTCGCCACCGGCATCACGTGCCCGGAAGCAGATCCCTGCCCGGTTTATCTGGAGCTGAGTAATGTCGAAGCGGTCGGCGACAGGCTTTTCATCACCGGAAATCTCCACACGCCGACTAACACGCTGTTTTCCATTCTTCTCACTACCGACGATGGCGGCCAAAATTGGAGCGAACCGTTGGCACGCATTCGCGCCTCGGGCCTGGATCAAATCCAGTTCTTCGATTTTCAAACCGGCTGGATCACCGGCGCCAATCTGCAGGGCGCGCCGCGCGATCCGTTCTTCCTGCTCACCACGGACGGCGGCAAGACCTGGCATCAGCGCGCGCTATTCGAAGAAACCCGTGTAGCTTCCATCGAGCGCTTCTGGTTCGACTCGCGCGAGAACGGAACGCTGCTGGTGGACGCGACGCTCGATGACGGCAAGCACGAATTGTACGAAACTAGAACCGGCGGTGAAAGCTGGGCGCTGCGCCAGGCCGGCGAGAGCCCGATACGCTTCCCCGTCAAGACCGATCGCGGTCCCGCTGCCTGGCGCCTGCGTCCTGACGCCGCCACACACAGCTACGCGGTGGAACAATCGCAAGCCGGCGCATGGCATCGCGTCGCCAGCTTCCTGGTTCACATCGGAGCTTGCAAACAATGAAGCCCGATCCTATCGAGCTGGAGCTGTTTCGTCACCTGCTGGTCTCCATCGCCGAGGAAATGGGTGCGGTCCTGCGCAAGACGTCGTACTCGGCGAATATCAAGGAGCGCCGCGACTATTCCTGCGCCGTTTACGATGCCGAGGGCGAAACGGTCGCCATGGGCGATCACATGCCGGTGCACCTCGGCGCGATGCCGCTGTCAGTGCGGCACGCGATGCAAGCGTTCGATCTCGCGCCCGGCGACGTGGCAATTTTGAACGACCCCTTCCGCGGCGGCACGCATCTGCCCGACATCACCGCGGTCTCGGCCGTCTTTGTGCCTGGCAGCCGTAAGCCGGCCTTCTTCGTAGCCAATCGCGCGCATCACGCCGACGTGGGGGGCATGAGCCCAGGCTCCATGCCGCTGGCACGCGAGATCTATCAGGAAGGCATCCGCATTCCGCCCATCCTGATGGTTCGTGGCGGGCGCTTCGACCGTGAGCTGCTCGCGTTGATCCTGGCCAACGTGCGCACGCCCGTCGAGCGAGAAGGCGACTTGCTGGCACAATGCATGGCCATTCGCCGCGGCGAGCAGCGCCTGCTTGAATTGGTCGCCAAGCGCGGACTGCCGGCGGTCCGCCGCAACATGACCGCGCTCAAGGATTACAGCGAGCGCATGATGCGCGCGGCCATTCGCAGACTTCCGCCCGGCCGCTATCGTTTCGAAGACGCGCTGGATGGAGACGGTATCACGAACCGTCCGGTGAAAATCGCCGTCACCGTCACCATCCACGGCGACCGCGCCAGCATCGACTTCACCGGCTCGGATGCGCAGGTGGAAGGGTCGGTGAACGCCAACTACGCGGTCGCGATCTCAGCCACGACTTACGTCTTCCGCTGCCTGGTCCGCGAAGACATCCCTTACACTGCTGGAGTGATGCGCCCGCTTGAAGTCATCGCCCCCGCCCGCTCAGTGGTCAACGCCGAGCCGCCCGCCGCCATGGCCGCCGGAAATGTCGAAACGTCCCAGCGCATCACCGACGTGGTTTTGGGCGCGCTGTCCAAAGCCGCGCCGGAGCTGATTCCCGCCGCCAGTTCCGGCACCATGAACAACATCACTTTCGGCGGCTGGGACTCTGCCCGCGGTCAAAGCTTCGCCTACTACGAAACCATCGCGGGCGGCATGGGCGCATCCGCCATTTCAGATGGCCCCAGCGCCACGCACACGCACATGACCAACAGTTGGAACACGCCCGTGGAAGCGTTCGAGCACCAATATCCGCTCCGCATCCGCGCTTACCGCATACGTTCCGGCTCCGGCGGCAAGGGAAGACATCGCGGCGGCGACGGCATCATCCGCGAGTTCGAATTTCTGACTCCGGCCCAGGTGACTATTCTGGCCGACCGGCGCGCGCGTGGACCCTACGGCCTGCACGGCGGCTCGGCGGGCGCACCAGGAAAGAATGTCCTTGTGCGCAAGAAAAGCACCACCGCGATTCCCGGGAAAGCCCGCTTCGAAGTGCGCGCCGGCGACGTGCTCCGCATCGAATCGCCCGGCGGAGGCGGCTACGGCGAGCCCGCCTGACCCCATCACGCCCTGGCCTCCGCGACCGCTCGAGCGCGTGGCCATGCGCCAGACCTGGCGTCAGCTCACGTTTCTGCATTGGCCCTATCCGCCCGATGCCGTACGCCCGTTGCTCCCCGCGGGCTTGCAACTGGACACCTTCGCAAACACAGCCTGGGTGGGCCTGATTCCTTTCGAGATTCACAATCTCACGGGCCTTCCGCACTTCCCCGAAACAAACGTCCGCACTTATGTCATCGGCCCGGATGGCGGCCGCGGCGTCTGGTTTTTCTCGCTCGACGCCGCGCGCCTGCTGGCTGTCGTTGGCGCCCGCGCGGGATATCGTCTGCCCTACTACTGGGCCTCGATGCGCATGGCTTCCGAGAACGGCAACGTCCGCTATCGCAGCCGCCGTAAGTGGCCCCATCGTCCGGAATCCACGGACATACTGATTCAACCCGGCGCGCCTTACGCACACGACGAACTGACCGAACGCGATCATTTCTTCACGGCCCGCTACTGCCTTTACACCGTGATGCGAGGCGGCTTGGGCCGCGCGCAAATCGAGCACCCGCCCTGGCCGCTGGCCCGCGCGACTGTTCTCGATCTGAACCAAACGCTAATCGAGGCCGCCGGACTCCCGGCACCCCAAGGCGCGCCACTGGTCCACTACTCCGCCGCGCTCGACGTGAAAATCGGTTACCCTCGTGATTGTTGATCCGATTGTGGCGCACGCACTCATGCGTGCCGCGTTCACACTCGTGTGAACGCTGTAGCTCCAACTGCGACCCCTGGTGTCGGCACGACTGCCGACACGGCACGCATGAGTGCGTACGCCATGCCAATCTTGCTACTATCGACGAAATGAGGCGGCAAAATCGGCGTATCGTCAACTTCGGGGACGGCAGATGAGCAAGGTACGGGTTCTGGTTGGTACGCACAAAGGCGCATTCATTCTGACGTCCGACGGCAAGCGAGAAAAATGGGATGTGAGCGGTCCCCATTTTGCCGGTTGGGAAATTTATCACGTCAAAGGATCGCCCGCCGATCCGAACCGGCTGTACGCGTCGCAAACCAGCGGCTGGTTCGGCCAGGTGGTTCAGCGCTCCAACGACGGAGGACAAACCTGGGAGGCGGTCGGCAACAAGTTCGCTTACGATGGCGTCCCCGGCACGCATCAGTGGTACGACGGCACGCCACACCCCTGGGAGTTCAAGCGAGTTTGGCACTTTGAGCCTTCGCTCACGGACCCCGATACGGTCTACGCGGGCATCGAAGACGCCGCTTTGTTCCGCTCCACCGATGGCGGCCGAAATTGGCAGGAACTTGCCGGACTGCGCGGCCACGGTTCGGGACCGCACTGGCAGCCCGGCGCCGGCGGCATGTGTCTCCACACCATCCTGCTCGACCCGAGCAATCCCCATCGGGTCTACATCGCCATCTCGGCCGCGGGAGCGTTTCGAACCGACGACGGCGGCGTGACCTGGCGGCCGATCAACCGCGGCTTGTATTCGGAAACCATGCCTGACCACACCGCCGAGGTCGGCCATTGCGTGCACCGCATCGCCATGCATCGCTCGCGTCCCAACGTGCTCTACATGCAGAAGCACTGGGATGTCATGCGCAGCAATGATTCGGGTGATTCCTGGCAGGAAGTCAGTGGAAATTTGCCCACCGACTTTGGCTTCGTGATCGATGTTCACGCGCACGAGCCCGAGACCATCTACGTCGTCCCGATCAAGAGCGACGGCGAACATTATCCTCCCGAGGGCAAACTGCGCGTTTACCGCAGCCGCACCGGCGGGAACGAGTGGGAGCCCCTCACCAAGGGCCTGCCGCAAGAAAACTGTTTCGTAAATGTGCTGCGCGATTCCATGGCAGTAGATTCACTGGATTCCTGCGGGATTTATTTCGGCACCACGGGCGGCCAAGTCTACTGCTCGGCCGACGCCGGAGACAGTTGGAACGCGATTGCCCGCGACCTTCCGTCGGTTTTCTCGGTCGAGGTTCAGACGCTGTCATGATCCGAGTGGTGCTCCCGCCGCATCTGCGCACGCTGGCCCGCGTCGGCAGCGAAGTTAAGGTTGACGTGAACGGCCAGGTGACACCGCGCTCCATCATCGATGCACTCGAAGCGACATATCCGATGCTGAGCGGCACCATTCGCGACTACAGCACCCAGGAGCGCCGCCCGTTCCTGCGCTTCTTCGCCTGCGCCGAGGACCTGTCGCACGACCCTCCCGACACGCCGCTGCCCGAGGCCGTCGTCTCCGGCGTCGAGCCGTTTCTTATCATCGGCGCCATCGCCGGCGGCTAGGAAGAAGTTCCGGCGGCGCGTCCGGGAGCGAGTTAAGCTAAGGACATGGCCGGAGTGGCGCCAACCTTTCGCCCGCGCGAGTTATTGATCTACACGCCCGACGGAAAAACTCGCACCCTTGCGCTCGATCGCGACCGCTTTACCGTCGGCCGCTCCAGCGCCAGCGAACTGTGTTACCCCGAGGACGCCGGGCTCTCGCGCCAGCACCTGGCTCTGGAAAAAGTAGGCGAAACCTGGACCGTGCGCGACTTGAACAGCAAGAACGGCACATTCGTCAATGGCAACCGCATCGCCGAGCCTTACTCGCTCGGTCCAGACGACCGTGTCACCGCCGGTCACCTCACCATCTCGTTCGCCGAAAAGGTCTCTCCTCCTGTCACTAACACGGTTGTCTTCGTGGAAGGCGCTTCCACAACTTCTCCCTCAACCACCGTGGTAGCAAGCCTGCAGGGAGTGCTCAGCCAGGAAAAAGAGATCGAAGGCGGAATGCAGATGCGCGCCCTGATCCGTGTCGGCCGCGAGCTCTCCGGCAACCTGCCGCTCAGCGATCTGTTCAATCTGATCATGAACCTGTCGATCGAAGCCGTCGGCGCGGCGCGCGGCGTGCTCATGACGCTGGAGGGCGACGAGCTGGTGGTGCGTGCGGCCCGCGGCGAAGGGTTCCGCATTTCGAGCGCCGTGCGCGACCGCGTGATCAAGGAAAAGGCTTCGCTATTAGTTCGCGACGCGCGGC
Organism: Terriglobia bacterium; assembly: GCA_963768095.1. GTDB lineage: Bacteria > Acidobacteriota > Terriglobia > Bryobacterales > Bryobacteraceae > Palsa-89. Next base: position 51,164 of record CAVYGT010000008.1, read on the forward strand.
TGGACGAGGCTTTCGCCGGACGCATGAGCATCGTGCAGCAGCAGATTCGCAGCATGCTGGCCGCCCCGCTGCAAACCGACGATCGTGTGATCGGCCTGATCTACCTGGATTCCCCGCATTTCGTCCACGAGTTCACCAAGGACGATCTCAACCTGCTGACGGTGATGGCCAACGTCGCCGCCATCCGCATCGAACACACGCGCCTGGCCGAAGTGGAGCAGGTTGAGCGCATGCATGCCAAAGAGCTGGAGCAAGCCGCCGAGATCCAGCGCAAATTGCTGCCCCTCACCGCCCCCTCCGTTCCGGACGTGGACCTGGCCGGTTACAACGCACCCTGCCGGACCGTGGGCGGCGACTACTACGACTTCATCAGTTATCCGGATGGCCGCGTCGCGATGCTGGTGGGCGATGTGGCCGGCAAAGGCATGCCCGCGGCTTTGCTCATGTCCAGCTTGCAGGCCCGCGTTCAGGTTCTGTTCGAGGAGCCCGCCGATCTGGCCGCGCTGGTCACGCGCCTGAATCGCATCATCAACTCCAACTGCCCCGCCAACCGCTTCATCAGTTTCTTCATCGGCGTGCTCGATCCCAAGACCGGCCAATTGAACTATGTCAACGCCGGCCACAACCCACCGCTACTCGCGCGCCGCGATGGCACGGTGGAGAAACTCGATTGCACCGGTCTGATTCTCGGGATCATGCCGTCCGCGCGCTATGAGCAGCAAACCGTCACGCTCCAACCGGGCGACATCGCGGTGCTGTTTAGCGACGGTGTCACCGAAGCCAGCCGCCCCGACGTCGACGAGGAGTTTGGAGAAGAGCGGCTCGCGCAAGCGGTGTTCAAACTGCGTGACCTGCCCGCCAAATCGATCATCGAGGCCATCAATCAACAGGTGCAGGAGTTCACCGTGGGCTCGCCTCCCGCCGACGACATCACGCTAGTAATCGCCAAGCGGCTAGTGAGTTGACGCCCGCTCGAACTACAGACCGATCTTGCGCTTCGCGAGCCACTTGAAAATCTGCGGCCACAGCTTGCCCATCTGTTCCGGCGTGAAACCGTGCTCGCCTCCCGCGACCGTAATCAGTTCCGCGTCATCGCGGACGGACTTCAGCGCTTTGACCAGCTCGACGCTTTGCCGATAGGGAACCGCCGGGTCGGCATCTCCGTGAATCGCGAGAATCGGCGGCAGCCCCTTGCGGACGTAGGTGATCGGCGACATCTGCTTGGCCAGTTCCATCCGGTCCGGCTGCGGAGGAATCCAGGCCACGGCGTAAGGCTGCTGGTGGGGCCCTTCCATTTGATCCGCGACGTCGGCGATCCCAGAGAAATCCACCACTGCTGCGATTTTGATCACCGGCCCCAGCGTCGTGGACCCAGGAAGCATGCCGGCCAGCAGCGCCAGTTGTCCGCCCGCCGAATCGCCGGTCACGATGATGTGCGCGGGATCCACCTTGTAATCGAGTGTGTGGTCTTGGAACCACTTCGCGGCCTTTAAGACGTCTTCGACAGCGGCCGGGGCCGGCGCCGATTTGGCCAGCCGATACTCGACATTCGCAACCACGAAGTCACGCTGGATAAACGGCACGCAGAACCGATCCAGCATGTCTTCCTTTTGACCCTCCACCCAACCGCCACCGTGAATCACGATTACACCGGGCCGGTTTCGAAGCGCGGGAGCCTTGGGCTGCAGGATGTCGAGCACCGTCTCAGCGTGCCGGTCATAGCGGATATTGCCTTCGATCTGATAGTCGGCGGCAGCGCGCGAGAAACGCAGTCACCAGCAGGACGAAATACCCGGATGCGCGCATATCGAGAAGAATAAGGCCGGAAGGGGGCCGAAGGATAAGTCGGGAGATGAAAGAAATAGGCCGGAGGCGCCCCAGGACGCTCTCCGGCCTTGGTGCGATTTAAAAAAAGGTGCGATCCGAAAAATGAAGACTTGCCTACGACTTTTTCGGAGGAACGGCGCAACCGCCCTTGCCCTTGCAGGAGTTCTTGCCCTTGCAGCCATTGTCGCCAGTGCTGCAGCCACCCTGGCCCTTGCAATCGTTCTGGCCTTTGCAATCGTGCTTGTTGGCCTTGGCCTTCTTTGGCTTGTCCTGGCCGAAAAGCGCGGAGCCCGCAGCCAGGCCGGCCGTGGCGGTTCCTAGGGCGATGGTAAACTTTCTGCGATTCATTAACTGCCTCCCTGATGGTCTAAATCCTCGCTGAGCGTGTCAACCAGGCCCAACGCGTTCCCCCAAAGAGTAACCGCTTCCCGGATCGGAAAGCAAGGGGACGATCTTAGCTTGGTTAAATTTCATTAATCCCCTAATGGGTAGTGGGCTACTTTGAATAAACCGCTGAAAGGATGGTCCCCAGCACCAATGCGGCTGCGCCTAAGTATCCCGAGAGGAACCACACGGTCCGGATTGGACTACTTGGGAATGATTTCTTGTAAAGGCGTGGGACTTCGGTCCAATGTTCTCGAACGGACAGAGACATCCGTCGCTCAGGAGCCAAGACCCTATTGAGATTTACCGTCATTCGCCACAAACAATATAAAGCGACGAACTGCCCTAACATTCCGACTGCAAGCAGATATCCAGACGGATTGCGCACGGTTTATGCTGCTCTTTCTAACCCCACGGAGGCTTCCAGCAGAGCGTCGACGTCTGACACTTCCCACACCCGATCAGTCACGCCAGCGGTCATGGCAGGCGTAATGCGTAGGGTCTGAATGCGGCACGAAGTTGTAATGCATCATGTGGAGCGCAACAGCGGCTGCCTGGTTCTCGATCTTCTTCGAAAACGCTGCGACGTTCGGATCGGCTGATTTCTTCGGCTTGCTCGATCGAAATCGCTTCGGCATGGCTCCATTGTGTCACGGCAGCGGCATCGATCCAAAATCAAAGCAGCCCACTACCCCTTAATGTCCCGGCTCGGATAGGATGGAAGCATGTGCAAGTCGGCGATCGTCGCGGGTGCGATTCTGTGCTTTGGCCCGCTATTCGCCCGTGAGTATGGGCCGGCCATCGGCAGCCGCATGCCCGATTTCACGCTGCGCGATCAGAACGGCTCGCCTCACACGCTCAAAAGTCTGCTCGGACCGAAAGGCGCCGTCATCCTGTTCTTCCGCTCGGCCGACTGGTGACCCTACTGCAAAGCCCAGCTCGTGGAGCTGCAACGAAACAAGGCTGAATTCGCGAAGCTCGGTCTGGGCGTGGCTGCGGTCAGTTACGACAGCGTCGAGGTGCTGCACAACTTTGCCCAGCGCCGCGGAATCGATTTCCTGCTGCTGTCGGATACGGACTCGAAAATCATCCGCGAGTTGAACATTCTCAACGACACCGTCCCCAAAGACAACGCCGTCTTCGGCATTCCTTTCCCCGGCTCGTTTGTCTTGGACCCGAAGGGCCAGATTGTCGCGAAATATTTTGAAGATAATTACCGCGAGCGCTATACGTCCGCCGATATCCTGGCGCGCCAATTCGGCCTAGCGCCTGCCTCCGGAAAATCGGACGTCGAAGGAAAACAACTTCGCTTAACGTCGTCGGCCAGCAATTCGATTGTGGCCGCGGGCCATCGCGTCGCGCTCGCTCTGGACATCGACCTCAAGCCGAACATGCACGTCTACGCGCCCGGCGTGGAGGGCTACATCGCGATCGATTGGAAAATGAAGGATTCCGCCATCGCCGCGGTGCACGAAGTTGCGTACCCAAAATCCGAAAAACTGTATCTTCAGGCCATCGACGAGACCGTGCCGGTCTACCGCAACCATTTTCGCCTCACGCGCGACATCACCATCGCACCTGAAGCCACGCTCAAGCCGCTGGTCGACAGCGCGGGAACGTTCACAGTGGAAGGCACGCTGCGCTACCAGGCCTGCGACGACCGCCTATGCTACGTGCCGCAGGAACTGCCGCTCAAGTGGACCTTCCAGTTCGAAAACTACGACCGGCAGCGCGTCCCAGCCGAATTACAGCGTAAGGCGCCGGCTGCCAATGCAGCCGGGCGCTAGTGTTCGGTCAGTTTGAGGTTTGCCCGCTCGGGGCCATCGGCGCCCGAGCATGCCCCAGGGCCTGATAGTTGGTGTCTATTTCCTAAGTGAAGACGTCGCCGTCGTATTGGTGCTGATCGTCACTTTTTGAACATCCCACATGCTGGCGGAGCCAATGTAGACCGTGTTTGGATTTCGGCAATCGAGCGAGTGAATTAGGTTGCCGGTGTCCTCCGCGCCATGATCCTGGCCGGTGATGAACATGCCAAGGACTTTTCCGTCCATGTCCATTTTGTAGACCTTACCCGTGCCGTCGCCACTGAACATATACTGTGGGGTCGTATCAGTGGTGCAGAGGGCCCAAGGAGCACCGATGCCGGTGATGCTCTTCTTAAAGTTCAGATCGTTATCGTAAACCTGGATTCGCCTGTTTCCGCGGTCGGCCACATAGACATTGTTTTGGTTGTCCGAGGCGATGCTATGCGGGGTGCTGAACTGATCCTGGTCGTGACCCCAAGAACCCAGCATCTTCAACCAATGGCCGTCGGCCGAAATCTTCACCACGCGCGAGTTGCCGTAGCCGTCGGACACGAAGATATTGCCCTGCGAATCAAAGGCCACATCGGTTTCGCGATCGAATGCCCCCTTCCTGCCCGTCGGGTGCTGGTTCCTGTCAGGGGGATTAGGCCGGCCAAAGTGCAGGATTTCGAGGTTTCCCTGGAGGTAATCAATGGCCTCCGGCGTCCGGCCAAGCCAAAATATGGACTGGCCCTCCGGGTCGTACTTGACGATCATGCCGGAGCCCTCGTCAACCTGCCATACATTGTCCTGTTTATCTACGCGGACAGCGTGTGCAAATGCTTCGGCGTAGTTATTGGGCCCCCACTCTTTGACGAATTTGAAGTTCTGGTCGAATTCCCACAGCATGGCCGCTTTCCCACCACGCGCAAGTCCCTGGTTCACCGAACGCGAGTACACGAAGAGGTGGCCCTTTGAGTTCGTAGCCACCCCGACCGTTTGACCCATCGTCTGGCCAGGGATGCTGAGCCGAAGGTATCGGTCATTGACCTGCAGCTTTGGATAGCCTTCCTCAAGTTTTGCTTGTTCGGCTCGCTGCTCTGGGGTGCCGAAAAAGCCTTGGGCCTGCGCGCTCGGCGGCGAGAGCAAAAGCATGCCCGTGATAGCCACCGCGCCTAACCCGAAAAGGGATAACAAGGTATCCGTAGTTCTCATGTGATGCATACGCCTCCTCAAAACGAACGTCTGGCCGGGACCGCCCGATTGGCTTTCCCTACTGAACGAAAAAGCAAATCCGCGCATTGGGAAAAGTGAAAATGTCGCCGCCTTTGCGAGATTTCCACCGGGGCTTCCAGTTTGGGCTTGCCAGTCGTTCGAGCAGGATCAGTATACACCTAAAGCCCTCCGATTTGGCCGACCCCGAATTGGGTCATCTAAAATGTCACCGAAGGAGGACCGGTTGGGTCATTTGGAAAAAGTAACCGAGAAGCGTGGAGCTACCAGACCGGGGGCCAAGAGCCGAACGGTCTGTCAAGATGGACATCCACTACCGTGCGCCAACCGCTTCGCCCCATACCCGGTTTGATAGACTCGTCCCATGACCACCCGCGGGATGCTTCGTTATTTCTCTATCTGCGTGGCTGCGCCGGTTCTATTTGCGCAGCCGGCCGCACAACGTTTGCTCAAAGTCGACGACATGCATCGAATCCAGGACGTGCGCGATGTGCAAATCTCGCCCGACGGCGCGTGGGTGGCCTACACGCTGAGCTCCGTGGACGTTGCGGCCGACAAAAGCGACACCGACGTCTGGATGGCCAGTTGGGACGGCTCAAAGCAAGTGCGCCTCACCTCCAGTCCCGATAGCGAGAACTCGCCGCGCTGGAGCCCCAATGGCCGCTATCTCGCTTTTCTGTCCAGCCGCGCGGGCAAAGCCAAAGGCGCGCAGGTGTGGCTGCTGGATCGCTCCGGCGGTGAAGCGCAGCAGCTGACGGACACCAAAGGCAAGCTGTCGTCCTACGAATGGTCGCCTGATTCCAAGCGGCTCGTGCTGGTGGTGCAGGACCGCGACCCGGACGACACCGATGACGACAAGCCAGCGAGCGCGCCGGGTGCAAGCCCCAAGACACCCAAGCCGATTGTGATCGATCGCTACAAGTTCAAACAGGATATCGTCGGATACTTGACGCAGCACCCGGGCCGGCTTTATTTGTTCGACATTGCGAACAAGAAGACGGAGCCACTCACCGGCGAGGATCTGGAGAGCGCCACGCCATCCTGGTCGCCGGACGGCAAGTCGATCGCGTTCCTGGGCAAGCAGGGCAAGCAGGCCGAACGCTACAACATCTGGGACGTGTACACGATCGAGGCTCACGCCGGGGCCGCGCCGCATCAGGTCACGCACTACGATGGCGTGCATTCCTCCGCTTCGCGCGCGCGTCCGGAGTGGAGTCCGGACGGCGCCCGGCTGGTTTATTTGCAGACCGTCGGCGCGAGGCTCGATCAATACAACCAGAACCAGTTGGCCGTGGTGCCGGTGGCCGGAGGCGAGCCGCAGGTGCTGGCGCAAAAACTCGACCGGCCGGCTTTTGCGCCGCGTTTCAGCACGGATGGCTCGGCGATCCTGTTTCTGGCCGCCGATGACCGCTCCCAATATCTGGCGCGCGTCCCCCTGAATGACGGCGAGGTTGAAAAGCTGATCCAAGGGCCGCTGACGGCCTCGGCTTTCACGCAGGGAAACGATGGGCGACTAGCGGTCCTGGCTTCCACCGACGACACCCAGACCGAAGTGCATGCGCTGGAGAATGGAAAACTGCGCGCTCTGACGCATCACAATGACGCGTTGATGGCCGAATTGAAGCTGGGCGCCACCGAAGACTTCACCTGCAAGGCGATCGATGGCACCGAAGTGCACGGTTTGATCACGAAGCCCGCGGACTATCAGCCGGGACGCAAATATCCCACGCTGCTCAGAATCCACGGGGGGCCGAACGGTCAGGATGCGCACGGCTTCAGTTTCGAGCGGCAGATCTTTGCCGCCAACGGCTATGTGGTGGTCGCGGTGAACTATCGCGGCAGCTCCGGCCGCGGCGAGAAATATCAGACCGTCATCGCCGCCGATTGGGGCGACAAGGAAGTGATCGATCTCCAGGCTGCCATGGACTACGTGGTTTCGACGGGTCTCGCCGATCCGGAACGTCTGGGCGTGGGCGGCTGGAGCTATGGCGGCATCCTGACTGACGCCATGATCGCAAAGGATCACCGCTTCAAGGCTGCGACCAGCGGCGCGGGTACGGCATTTCCGCTGTCCATGTACGGCGTGGATCAGTACGTGATGCAGTACAACGAAGAGATCGGTCCGCCCTGGAAGGTCGGCCTGGAGCCGTGGATGAAAATTTCCTACGGTTTCATGCACGCGGACCAAATCACCACTCCCACACTGTTCCTGGGCGGCGAAAAGGATTTCAATGTGCCATTGGTGGGCGGCGAACAGATGTACGAAGCGCTTCGAACTGTGGGTGTACCGGCGGAGCTGGTGATTTACCCCGGCCAATTTCACGGCATCACGCGGCCGAGTTATCTGAAGGATCGCATCGAGCGCTATCTGGCCTGGTATGCGAAATATCTGAAACCGGCTCCAGCGCCGGTGACGACCACGGCCGCGCTTCATTAGACCGAAGCTTGACTATAATAGGGTCTGTTGTTCCGCACCACGGCGAGTCTCGCGCTTGTTGAGGCCTGCTTGGCCGGTTTACTCGCTGCGCAACCATCGCCTCACCCCCTCGCGATCAATGCATCGCACTACTCGGTTGTGGCCGGAGAACGCATTGCCATTGAGGCTTCGCCTGAGAGTTTCGCCTTCATGCGCTCCGCAAAAATACGTGCTGCGCGATCGACGAGTCGTACCTTTCCCGTGGCGCCCGACGTCGCAGGCGAACAAGTGCTGCTCGGTGTGCCGCTGACCACTGAACCCGGCGAATACTCCATCTCGCTCTCGTTCACCAGCGACGCCGGCGAGGAGCGGAATGCCGCTATCGAGTTAACGGTTGAGCCGTTCGCCAGACCCTCGGCGAGTTCCTCCACGCCTCCTGTGGTTCTGCTGGATGGCTGGCAGCCGCCCAGTATAACCAGCTCATGTCCCATGTCGAGCAATTCTGACGGAACCTTCGGGAATCTCCAAAACTATCTGTTGGGCTCGCCCAATTTCGTGCCCATGGTTTATTTCTTCGAAAACTGTACCGAGTGTCCGAACTGCCCGATTGAACAGCTCGGCGCCGATCTGGGCACCTTCCTGACTTCGCTCGGGGTCCGTCAGGTCGATGTCATTGCGCATAGCATGGGCGGCTTGATCGTTCGTTCGTATTTGTCCGGCAAGCAGCAGGCCTCGGGAGCATTCAGTCCACCCGCCTCGACCTATATTCGAAAAGCAATCTTCCTCGCCACACCACACTTCGGCTCATTTCAGGCTGACTCCCCGCTTGCGACGGTTCTGTTCGGGCAGAACCCGCAGACTACCGACATGCAGCGCGCCAGCCAATTCATTTGGGATTTGGCCACTTGGAACCAGTTTGGCGACGATCTTCGGGGAGTCGATGCACTTTCGGTCATCGGCAATGCCGGATCCTGGAATAGCCTCGCGAACGCGAGCGATGGCGTGGTGCTGCTCACCAGCGGCTCGCTCGGCTTTGCGGAAACCGGCCGAACCAGGGTCGTCAACTATTGCCACGTCCCTCTGAATCAAGGCCTGGAGGCCGACATTCTCGGTTGCCAGGGGCCGGGCGTCGCATTCATCGATAGCCCCGCGCATCAAACCTATCAGATCGTTTCTTCCTTTCTCCTGAATACCACCGCCTGGAAAAGTATCGGCAACGCTCCCGCGCAGGACTCCTATCTGTCCCGGTTCGGCGGAATGGTGGTGGCCGATATCACCGCTAGCGATCAATACATCACGCCCTTCAGCGTCTCGTGGGGCAATATCACTCTCACGGCCGGCGTATCGACACCCCACCTCTTCTACAACGACATGGACGCGGGAACCGCGACGTTTAACTTTGGATCGTCCACCTGCGGACCCTACACGGAGCCGGTCGGATTCTATTCCACCGTTCGTTGCAAGGCCGTTCCCGCGCTCGCCTCCGTCGGCCCTCTTCTCTCGGCGACGCCAAAAGTGGTTCAGGCCGGAGCGCAGATTACGATCCAGGGAACTGGATTCGGATCCGAGCAGTGCGGCAGTTGCACCGTGACGGCAGCCAATCCGAAGTCCACCACGCTTCAGATATCGAGCTGGAGCAACACCAGCATCCAGGCGTTCCTTCCAGCGAGCTTTAGCGGCATTTCGCAAATCGCCGTAACAACCGCGAGTGGCGTCGATGCCATCAACATCGTAGCGGTGACCAGTACAACGCCGGTGATCAGCGGAATAACCAACTCGGCGACCGGACTGGAAGGCGCCATCGCGCCGGGCGAGTTGATATCCATCTTCGGCTCCAATCTTGGGCCGGCTACCGGCGTCAGCTTCACGGTAGATCCAACCACTGGAACGGTTGCGACGACACTGGGAGGAGCCCAGGTTTTGTTCGGCTCGTTCGCGGCACCCATAACCTATGCCTCAGCGACGCAAATCAACGCCGTTGTTCCTTACGAAGTCGCCGGGCAGTCGCAAATCACCATGCAAGTGCAATACGGAGGCGGGTCCGCGAGTCAAAGCCTGCAAGTCGCGACTGCGTCGCCAGGAGCCTACACGTCGAACTTCAGCGGTTCTGGCCCGGTGGTGGCCGCGAATCAGGATGGCTCGATCAACGGTTCGTCCAACCCGGCCGCGAAGGGCTCCTATGTGACGGTCTATTTCACCGGCGGCGGCCAGACCAAACCGCCGGGAGTGACGGGCTCGGTAAATCCTACGATTCCGCTGAAGTATCTGGCACAGCAGCCTACGGTCACGGTAGGAGGCGTAGCCGCGACGGTCACATTCGCGGGCTCCGCTCCAACGCTGATCGATGGCGTCGATCAACTCGATATTCAGCTTTCGCACGATACTCCGTCCGGCGCTCAACCGCTGGTGATCACGAGCGGAACCGTCTCCAGTCCCAGTTCAGTGACGCTCGCGGTTCAATAGAAGCGCAAAGGGTGCGGCGCGCACCACCGTGTCTATCCGGAATTGCTTCGCGCCGCACTCCGTTTTGCGCGCTGTTCCTGGAAAGCGCAAAGGGTGCGGCGCGCACCACCGTATCGATCCGGAACTGCTTCGCGCCGCACTCCGTTTTGCGCGCTGTTCCTGGAAAGCGCAAAGGGTGCGGCGCGCACTGCCGTATCTATCCGGAACTGCTTCGCGCCGCACTCCGTTTTGCGCGCTGTTCCTGGAAAGCGCAAAGGGTGCGGCGCGCACTGCCGTATCTATCCGGAACTGCTTCGCGCCGCACTCCGTTTTGCGCGCTGTTCCTCAAAGAAGAAGTGCTAGCGGCGCTGCGGCACGCCGGCCCTCACCGCGGATCGCGAGTTGACGCCTGATTCGGTCAAGTTGATGGTGTATCCGGCGACGATGAGTGACCCGGTCCGCGTGCTCGAGCTGGCATTCGGCGCGGCCAGATAGGTTGCGGTTCCGCTGCCGGAGCCGGTGGCCCCGGACGTGATACTGAGCCACGAAGCTGTGCTCGCGGCGGTCCATTGGCAACCAGGCGACGTCGCCACCGATACCGATCCGGTGAAGCCTTGCTTTGCGGCTGTTATTGGACCGAGGTTGATCTGATAACTGCAGGCCAGAGGAGTTTGGGCAGCAGCTTGGGTCACCGTAAAGGTGAGCCCAGCGATGGTTAATGTTCCAGATCGCGCGCCTGCCGAGTTCGAAGTGACCGAATAGGTCAGCGTCGCCTTGCCGGCGCCCGATTTGGCGCTGCTGATGGTGATCCAACTGGCATTGCTGGCCGCGGTCCAAGAAGCGCCGGACGAGCTTACGGAGATCACGACGCCCCCATTCCCCCCGGCTGCCGGGAAGCTAGCTGATGTCGGGCTCAGCGAGTAGGACGAACTGGCCGCGGCTTGCGTGATGGCCACGGTTGCGCTGCCGACCGCGATGGAACCGGTTCGCGCCGAGGTGGTATTGTTAGCTGCTACCGAGTAGCTAACTTTCCCATTTCCGTTACCGGAATTGCTGCTTGCGAACGTGATCCAACCAGCATTGCTGGTCGCGGTCCAAGATGCGCCGGACGGGCTTACCGAGATCACGACGCTTCCACTCCCCCCGGCCGCCGGGAAGCTCGCTGATGTTGGACTAAGCGAGTAGGACGGACTGGCCGCGGCTTGCGTGATGGCCAAGGTTGCGCTGCCGACCGCGATGGAGCCGGTTCGCGCCGAGGTGGTATTGTTAGCCGCCACCGAGTAGCTGAGTTTTCCATTGCCGGCGCCCGACTTGGCGCTCGTGATGGTGATCCAACTGGCGTTGCTGGTCGCGGTCCAAGATGCACCGGCCGGGCTTACGGAGATAACGACGCTCCCACTTCCCCCGGCCGCCGGCAAGCTGGCTGATGTTGGGCTAAGCGAGTAAGACGAGCTGGCCGCGGCTTGAGTGATGGCTACGGTTGCGCCGGCGGCCGTCACGGAGCCGGTTCGCGCCGAGGTTACATTGTTAGCCGCTACCGAGTAGCTGACTTTTCCATTGCCGCTACCCGAATTGCCGCTTGTCAGCGTGATCCAACTGGCATTGCTGGCAGCGGTCCAGGAGCAGCCGGTCTGAGCAGTGACCGTGAAAGAAAAGCTTCCGCCCGCCGCCGTGGCGCTCGCGCTCAGTGGAGTCACGGCATAGCTGCAATTCGCCCGGATGGTCACCGCCAGAGGCGCATTTTGGGTCAAGCCGCCGCCGGTGGCGGTGAGAGAAAGGTCGTACGTGCCGGGCGCAACGCTCGCGGTGGAGCTGACCTTCAATGAGGACGCACCGGAGCCAGGTGCGGCCAGACTCGCGGGCGTAAAACTGGCGGTCACGCCAGATGGCAGCGCGCCGGCCGAAAGCGCAACGGTTGAATTGAAGCCGCCACTGACCGCGACGTTCAGAGTAATCGCGCCGCTGGATCCTTGCGTGAGCGACAGTGAGGGGGCGCCGGCGCTCAATTGAAACGACGGTGTCGGTGTGGTTGTTGCATCGCCCCAATGATTCACCAGCAGGGTCGCGTCCACGGATCCAAGGCCGGTCGAGAGATCATATTCCGCCCCGGCATTGAAGCCGGATTGGCCAGGCACGGAGTTGTTTCCGCTGCTGACATCATGAAACACGGCTGCGCCCGCATTAGCTTGTTTCACCGCCAAAGCGTATAGCCCGGGATTGGCATTCCCCAGGCGCGCCCCGGCTTTTTGCACCGCCAGCGCCATGAGACCTGCCAGCGACGGCGTCGGCGCGGACGTCCCGCCGTACACGTAAAACTCGCCGTTCATCGCCACCAGGTAGCCATCGTGCGTGGAAGCAGTGAGCGAAAGATCGGGCACATCGCGGTGTCCGTCCGCGGGAACTCCCGGCCCGGTTTGCCAGGACGGTTTCGGATACACCTGGCTTGCGCCGCCGCCCGTAGCCCATAGTTGGTTGCCCCCGGCGGTAGTGCCGCTCTGGTTCCAGGCTGTTTCCGGAATGTAGCTCAACGCCGACGCATAGGTGGCCGAATTTGAGCTGGCCGACCAGTAGGCGCTGGGGTTCGCGGTGTCGGCGAACTGCGTTCCTCCCACGCAGGTGCTGTAAGGCGAAGAGCACAGGCCATTGACCCCCGCGCCTCCCGTGGCCGTGCCGGAGGAAGGATCGTCGCAGCCGGCCGCGCCGCTATCGCCCGCCGAAACAAAGACCGTCATGCCCTGCGCCGCGGCTTGTTGCCACAGGCTGTTCCAGAATTGATTGCCGGAAGTCGCCCAGACCCGCTTCGCAACTGCCGAAACTCAGCGTCATCACCGGGGCCAGGTTGTGATTCACGATGTATTGGGACGAAAGCGCGATGCCGTCGCTGGTGCTGGTGGAAGCCGAAACAACAAACTGGACCGACGCTTTCTGCGCGGTGGCTCCCGCCCATTCCACATCCAGCGTAGCTTCGCCTTGCTCTCCGCCCGCGATCACGCCCGGATCCGCTCCGTTCAGAACCACCGTGGGATTGTTGACCGGAAGGGCGAACTGGCTGCGAAAGCTCTGCACGTCGGAAAGGTTCAAGTTGCTGCGGCCGGCCACCGCCACGCTCTGGCCGGCGCCGTTGATGGATTGCGAGTAGAGGCCGGCTACGTCGTAGATGGCGGCAAAATCGGCCGGCGCCATGTAATGAGAACCGCCCGAGTTGAAATTGGGCGAGGCGGATGGGACCTGCCCGGCGAGGTGGTGCGCGGGCGCCGAATGGAAATCGTGCAGCGAGACCACGCCCGCCACCACTTCCGCCAGCGCTTCCGGAATCCGCGGGTCCTGCGCGTTGGCATAGTGGCGCTGGCCGTTCACGTTGTAGATATGCACTTCGGTATGAAACGCGGTTTGCACCTGGCCGGCCGTTCCGCTGAAGACAATCTGGCGGCGCGCGGCGGCGGGCGGTTCCACTTGGAATCCATGCGAGGCGAGCCATTGGACGATTTGCTGGAGATCGCCGTCCGACACCCCGAAGCGCTGCCCGAAGTCCTCCGGTGTAAGCCAGCGCTGGTACTCGGGCGACTGCGGGTCCTGCTGGGCTGCGAGCAGCGCTTCTAACGCCTCCTGCTGCGCTGGGTCCGGTTGCAGGAGCAGAATCGTTCGATCCATGTGCGTATCGGCCGGCGCGATGCCAGTGTCGAATTCCGCCCGGGCCAGCGGATGCCGGTTGCCTGGACGCAGCACGGTGGCGGAATCGTCGATGACGCGGTGGACGCGTACGGTTGGGCCAACGGATCGGAAATCTCTGGATGGCGCCTGCGCTGTCGCGGAACCAATCAGTATTGAAAAAATCGCGAAAGCAGAAATGAAGTGCAGTTGGCGGGAGGTCATCTGCCTCGCTTATCGGCGCGGAAGTTGGGCGCCGGAAAAATCCACACTTACTTAAGAAAGTTTTCCTCTTGAATGGCCGATGAGGTGTAGGCCGGCGAGCGCCCCCGGTCTAGAGCACTTCCAGCATCAGGCACTTCAAGTACATGGTCTCTGGTACCGTCAGCAGGATGGGGTGATCCTGGGCCTGGGTGCGCCGTTTGAGAATTCTGAGCTTCCGGCGCGTATCAAGCGATGCCGCGGCCACGATCTCCAGCAGCATCGCCTCGCTCAAATGATGCGAGCAGGAACAGGTCACCAAGACGCCGCCGCTTCCGAGCAGCTCCAGCGCCCGGCGGTTGATCTCCTTGTATCCGCGGACGGCGGCGTCCAGATTCCCGCGCGACTTGGCGAAAGCCGGCGGATCCAGCACCACTAAGTCGAAGCGCCGATGCGCGCCGGCGTGTCCGGCCAGCAGCTCGAACACGTCCGCCTCGCGGAACTCGAGGTTGGAGATTTGGTTCGCCTCGCGATTGCGCGCGGCGATTTCAAGACTCGCGGCCGAGCTGTCGACGGCTTCCACCGAATCGCACTTTGACGCCAGATGCAGCGCGAATCCGCCGGTGGAAGTGAAACAATCCAGCGCGCGTCCCCTGGCGTAGCGAGCGGCGGCCAAGTAATTCTCGCGTTGATCCAGAAAAATGCCGGTCTTCTGGCCGTGCAGCAGGTCGGCGTGGAAGATCAGCCCGTTCATTTCGACCTTAACGATCTGGGGCGCCTGGCCAGCCAAAACGCCGGAGACCAGCGGCAAGGCTTCGCGCTTACGAACCGCCACGTCGTTTCGCTCGACAATGCCGGACGGGGCGAAAAGTTCCTCCAGGCAGCTGGCGATCTCGGCTTTGGCGCGATCCATGCCCTGGTCGAGCGTTTGTACGGTGAAGTAATCGCCGTAACGATCGATCACCAGGCCAGGCAAGAGATCGCCTTCGGCGTGCACCAGGCGGTACGCGTTTGAGCCTGCCACGACGCGCTTGCGATGCGCTTCGGCGGCGGCCATGCGCGCCAGGTAGAACCCGCGATCGATGGCCTGGACTCGATCGGCCAACATGCGCAGGCAAATCTGCGAGGCGGCGCTGTAATGCGCCACGCCCAGCGCGGCGCCCTTGGGATCCGTCACCAGTACGGCGTCGCCGGCCTCGGCTTGGCCGCGATCCAGCACGTCGCTGGCGAAAATCCAGGGATGGCCGCTGGCGACGCGGTTGGCCGCTTTTCGATTCACTCGGACGGCGTGCAAAGTTTAGTGTACCGGGACGCTAGCGCATCTTCTCCAGGCGCGCGATGCGGTCGGCCGTGGAAGGATGCGTCGAAAACAGGCGCATCATGGTGTCGCCGCTGAAGGGCTTGATGATGAACAGGTGCGCGGTGGCAGGATTCACGTCCGTCATGGGGATGCGCTTGGACCCGCTTTCCAGCTTCGAAAGCGCCGCGATCAACTCATTGGGATTGTGCGTGACCTGGGCCGAGGTTTCATCCGCTGCGTACTCACGCGTGCGGGAAATAGCCATTTGGATCAGCATGGCGGCGATGGGCGCGAGAATCAGCATGATCAAGCCCGCCCAGGCATTACCGCGATTATCTTCGTCGTCCCGGCTGCCGCCGAACCAGAACGCCATGCGCGCCAGGAAGGTGATGGCGGCGGCGATGGTGGCGGCCACGGAGCTGGTCAGAATGTCGCGATTCTTGACGTGACCTAGCTCATGCGCCACCACGCCTTCCAGTTCCGAGTCATTCATCAGGCGCAGAATGCCCGCCGTGAAAGCCACCGAGGCATGCTCGGGATTCCGGCCGGTGGCGAAGGCGTTGGGCGATTCGTCGGGAATCAACCACAGCTTGGGCATGGGCAGGCTCATGCGTTGCGTCAGGCTCTGCACCAGTGGAAAGACGCGCGCGTACACGTCGGGATGCTCAGTAGGCGTCACCGGCTGGGCCGCATACATCGAGAGCGCCATTTTGTCGGAAAAATAGTAGCCAAAGAAGTTCATGGCGACGGCGATCGCGAGCGCGGTGTAAAGGCCGTTGCGGCCGCCCAGCATTTCGCCGCCAGCGAGCAGCACACCGCTCATGATGCCGAGCAACAGGGCGGTTTTCAGTCCGTTCATGTGAGTAACGCCACCTAACTGATTTGATTATCGCGCGGGAACACACTCCAAAAATACGGCTGTTTCGCGAGGACGCAGATCCGGTATCCCCAGCTGGCGGTCAATCGGAAATTCAGGTTGCCGGTGACTGGAAATAATTCCAGGAAACAGCCTGGCCGCCAGCCGCGCGCCCAAACAAAACAAAAAGGTTTTTGGAATGGAATGCCGTGTGCAACGTCAGCGCGCCAAGGAGAACGCGAGATGTTCAGACTGACTCCGATATTGCTATTGAGCGCCGCGCTGTGCGCGCAGAATCCGCAAAACAACAGGCCCGGCGCCGAGCAGCCTTCACAGCCCATCTTTCGCGTCACGGTGGTGGAGAAGACCACCAACGCGATCAGCTACCGGCATCGCGACGGCTGGACAAAGGTGGATCTGCGCGGCACGCCGCTGGCCCCGGACGCCACCGGTCACGCCGACGTGAATAGCCGGCCGGGCTACATTGAGGCCAAGACCGAAATGCACAAGCTATTGCCCGCCTCGCAATACGGCCCTGAATACTTGACGTATGTGCTGTGGGCGATCACGCCCGAAGGCCGGTCGAAGAACCTGGGCGAGGTGGTGCTGGACGACGGAGGCAGTTCACATCTGGATGTCACCACGGATTTGCAAGCTTTCGCGCTGATCGTCACCGCCGAGCCGTACTTCGGCGTCACCCAGCCGAGCGATGTGGTGGTCATGGAAAACGTGGTTCGGCAAGACACGCTGGGCAAGATTGAACAGATGAGCGTGAAGTACGATCTGCTAAAGCGCGGCACCTACACCATGACCGCAACGCCGGGGAAGTTCCATGCGGTGAAAGTTGACAAACGAGTCCCCCTACAGCTATTCGAGGCTCAGAACGCGCTGGAGATCGCCCAGTCCGCCAACGCCGGCACGTACGCCAAGGACACCTACGACAACGCCGCGGAGCTGTTGCGCCAAGCCGAGGCCTATCAGGCGCGCAAGAACGTGGGCCCCAAGCCGGTCATCATGACTGCGCGCGAATCGGTGCAAGCTTCCGAGACCTCGCGTCTGCTGGCGCTCAAGCGGCAGGAGGATGAACGCATCGCCCGCGAAAAGAAGGAAGCGGCAGATCGCGAAGCTGCAGCTCGGGCTCAGGCTGATGAAGCGGCGCGCCAGAAGGTTCTCGCCGATGCGCAGGCGGCGGAGGCCGCGCGTCAGGCTGAGACCGAGGCGCGCCGCGCGGCGAAGGAGAAGGCGGCGGCCGAAGCGGCCCGCGCCAACGAGGAAGCGGAACGCTTGCGGGCTGAGCAGGCTAACGCGGCCGCCGACGAACAGCAACGCCAGGCCGAACAGGCCCGCCTGTTGCAACAACAGGCCGAGTTGAAAGCGCAGGAAGCCGAGCGGCTTCGCCTGCAGGCCGAACAGGCGCAACAGCAATTGCGGCAGCAACTGCTGGAGCAGTTCAATTTGATTCTGGAGACGCGCGATACCGCCCGCGGCCTGATCGTGAACATGTCGGATGTTTTGTTCGATTTCAACAAGTACACCTTGCGGCCGGCCGCCCGCGAGAAGCTCGCCAAGATCTCCGGCATCATCTTGTCGCATCCCGGGCTGAAACTCGAAGTGGATGGATATACCGACAGCATCGGCAGCGACGATTACAACATGAAGCTGTCGGACCAGCGCGCGGGCGCGGTGCGCGATTATCTGACCGGACAGGGGCTGGCCGGAGACAACGTAAGCGCGCTGGGGTTCGGCAAGGAGAATCCGGTGGCATCGAACGACACCTCGGCCGGACGCCAGAAGAACCGGCGCGTCGAACTCGTGGTTTCCGGAGACATCATCGGCACGCCCATCGGGCAAACCAAGTAGCTCTAAAAAACAAAAGCTGCCCACTCTGTAGTGGGCAGCTCATTTCCTCACGATTTTTCGCGAGCCTCAGTTGTTACTGACTTGCACCTTGATGGCTTTCGGCTTCGCGATTTCCTTCTTGGGCAGCGTAACCGTCAGGACGCCGTTGTGATAGTCGGCCTGGACATGCTCGCTATCCACCGTATCCGGAACCGTGAAATAGCGCACGAAGGAGCCATAGCTGCGCTCCATGCGATGGAAGCCCTTCTTGGGCTCCTCGGTCTCATACTTCCGCTCACCCTTTAATGTCAGGGTGCCGTTCTCAAGCTGAATATCAATGTCTTTCAGGTCCACGCCCGGGACGTCGGCCTTCAGGACTAAGTCGTTCTCTGTCTCCAAGATATCGACCGCTGGAGCCCATGGACGGGCGGTCGCCTGATCGCTCAACAGACGGTTTACCGTATCCTGGAATACTCGCAAGCCAGTCGGAAACTCATCGACATCGGCGAATGGGTTGTACTTAATCAGTGGCATAGAATCTAGATCCTCCTGCTTTGTTTGATCGCAATCCAATAATAAAACATGAGCGTAGTAATGTCAATACATCTGCCACTAAATTTTTCTTGCGGAAAGCGTAACTAGGACTGAAAAGGTCCGCTATACTGTTTACGGAGTAGCTAGCACGCAATAACCTCGGGACCTCGACGTGCTTAAGAGACCGGCGAAGAGAGACCGCATGATGCAACTGAGTGTCAACAACGACTCACATGCTGGGCGAAATCCCGCTTTTGCACCCAAAACCTTGGCCCAACTGCCCAGAGGCGAATCGGGCATCCTGGATCGTCTGGACCTTCCCGAAGACGTGGCCCGGCGCCTGATGGAGCTGGGTTTTCTGCCTGGTCAAGTAATCGTGCCGGCCCGGAGTGCGCCGGGTGGAGGGCCGCGCGTATATCGCGTGGATGGATCGGAAGTCGCGCTCCGGCGTGAAACCGCGGCGCGGCTGATTCTGCGTTCTCCAGCCAAAAGCGGACCAACCCGCAAGCCATGAGCGATTGCCACGATTGCGCAGGCTGCACCATAGCATCGGCGTCCCGTGTTGCACGGACCGGCGGCCGGCCGCACGTGGTAGCGATCATCGGGCCGCCTAACTCCGGCAAATCAACTCTATTCAATCGCCTGACCGGGCTGCGCCAGAAGGTGGCCAATTTTCCGGGCGTCACGGTGGAACAGCGCATCGGCCGGGCGAAGACCAAATCTGATCGCGAAGTCGTATTAGTGGATCTGCCGGGCGTCTACAGCCTGAGCCCGCGCTCGGAGGACGAGCAGGTCACTCGCGACGTGCTGGCCGGCGAGATGACGGGCATTCCCAAGCCCGATGCGGTGTTGTTGATCCTGGATTGCACCAACCTTGGCCGGCACCTGGTTTTGGCCGCGCCGATTCTCGCGTTGAAACTTCCGACCCTGGTCATCTTGAATATGGCGGACGATCTGGCCAGCCGCGGCGGCAAGGTGGATACCGCGGAATTGGCCGGCGAACTGGGCGCGCCGGTGGCTCTGATCAGCGCGGCCAAAGGCAACGGCGTCGACAAAGTTTTTCAGTTCATGGAAGGAACCGCGGCTGGCACCACCTCGCTGGCGGCGCCCAAAGTAGAACTTCCGGTTTTGCAAGACATCCCGCGCTGCCGCCAGTGGGCGCACCAGGTGGGCGCCGGCGCAGCCTATCAAGCTCCCGCGCCTCCGCTGTGGACACGCCGCCTGGACGCGATTTTTCTGCATCCGGTGGCGGGCTTTGCCATTTTTGCGATCGTGGTCGCCGCGGTTTTTCAAACCATCTTCAGCCTGGCCAAGCCCATCATGGACGGCCTGCAGGCGCTGATTGAAAACTCCGGACATTGGATTGAAGGCGCGCTCCCGCCCTCCGTGTTTCGGTCGCTATTGGTGGACGGCGTCTGGCACGGCGTGGGGTCGGTGATCGTATTTCTGCCCCAGATTCTGCTGCTATTCCTGTTCATCGGAATCCTGGAAGACTCGGGCTATCTGGCGCGCGCGGCGCTGATCGCGGATCGCACCATGGCCAAGTTCGGGCTGCAAGGCAAATCCTTCATCCCGCTGTTGTCGGCCTACGCGTGCGCCGTTCCGGCCATCATGGCCACGCGCACCATCGAGAGCAAGCGCGACCGGCTGGCTACCATTCTCATCGCCCCGCTGATGACGTGTTCGGCTCGTCTGCCGGTCTACACGCTCATCATCGCCGCGTTCATTCCGGAGCGCCATCTGCTGGGGCCGCTGCTGGGAACGCAGGCGGGCGCACTGTTAGGACTCTACATGCTCGGATTCGCGGCGGCCATCATCACCGCGCGGCTGCTGAAGTCTTCCATCTTGAAGAGCGAGCGCACCCCATTCGTGCTGGAGATGCCGCCCTATCGCATGCCCACGCTTCGCTCGCTGGGCCTGCGGCTGTATGATCGCTCGAAAATTTTCCTGCAGCGCGCCGGAACGGTGATTCTCCTGGTAGCGGTGGTGCTGTGGGTGATGCTGCACCTCCCGCTGCACAACGGCAAGGCGCCCGAGATCGGCGACAGTTTCGCCGGCATGATCGGCCACGCCGCCGAGCCCGTCATCAAGCCGCTCGGGTTCAACTGGAAAATCGGGATTGGGCTTATCAGCTCGCTGGCGGCGCGCGAAGTGATCGTCGGGACGCTGGGCACGATTTACGCCGTCGAGGGCACGGAAGATTCCGCGGGTCTGCGGCACGCCCTGCAAAGCGAATTGACGCCGGGCGGGGCAGTGGCGCTGCTGATCTTTTTTGCGTTCGCCATGCAATGTATGTCGACGGTCGCGGTGGTGCGGCGCGAGACCGGGGGCTGGAAATGGCCGGCGGTGCAGTTCGCCTACATGACACTCCTGGCGTACGTGTGCGCGCTCGTCACCAACGAAGTGGTGGGCTCGGGCGTGTTGCGAGTGGTCGCGCGGCTCTAGTTTTCTTTCGGCCGCCCGCTCGCGTCCACCCTCGCCCGAATCGCGTACCATGAAGCGATGCGCAGGAAACGAAAACTCGGTCGCGCTGCCCTGGGCCTGGCGGCGCTGGCGGCGGCGCTCAGCAGTGGCGCTCTGGGCCAGACACCGGACCGCGCACCCACGCCCAACGACAATCTGATATCTCCCGAAGTGCTTCCCGACCATAGCGTGGTTTTCCGGATCTATGCTCCCAAGGCGACCCAAGTCAGCATTACGGGCGACTGGATCACACATGGACGCGCGAAAACTGGTCCACTCGAAAAAGACGACTCGGGCGTGTGGTCCATCTCGCTGGGCCCGTTCGTGCCGGATTTCTACAGCTACTCGTTCCAGGTGGACGGCGTGCGCACGCTCGATCCCAAGAACGCTTGGATCAAGCCGGGCATCGTCAATATCAGCAATATGTTCGAAGTGCCCGGCGAGGAAGAGGAATACGAAGCGGCGCGGCCGGTGCCGCACGGGGAAGTGCGCATCGTCTGGTATCAATCGACGACGCTGGATGCGATGCGGAGCATGCACATCTACACGCCGCCCGGCTACGACAACGTCAAAGAAAAATATCCGGTGTTTTATCTGCTGCACGGCGCCGGCGACGACGATTCGGGCTGGAGCACCATCGGCCGCGCCGGGTTCATCCTGGACAATCTGCTGGCCGAAAAAAAGATAAAGCCGATGATCGTCGTGATGCCCAACGGCAGCATGCCGCCTTCCGACCAAGGACCCGCCTATCAGGCGGACCAGTTTGCCGACGAATTTCTGAAGAACGTAATGCCGTATGTGGAGAAAAATTATCGCGTGATCGGGAACCGCGACAATCGCGCCATCGCCGGCTTGTCGATGGGCGGCGGCCAGACCTTGCGTGTGCTTCCTTCCAACCTGGACAAGTTCGCGTACGCGGGCGTGTTCAGCATGGGGATCGGCCGGCCGAGGACGCCTGATTTCGAACAGACCAACGCAGCTTTTCTCGATAACCCAGCCAAGACCAACAAGGAGCTGAAGCTCTTCTGGATCGCCGTCGGCGAAAAAGACGGGCTGGTGGGCCCGGGTGCGCACCAACTGGACGAACTGCTTACCGCTAAGGGAATCAAGCACGAGTTCCACGTCTCCGAAGGCGGCCACACCTGGATCAACTGGCGGCATTATCTGCACGATTATGCGCAGTTGATTTTCCGCTGAGTTGGTAGCCTGGAATCCACCTCTGCTAGCATGGAAGTTTCCATGCGAAATGTCATTGTAGTCGGCTCCGGCTGCGCCGGGAACACCGCGGCGCTGTACACCGCGCGCGCGAATCTGAAGCCTTTGGTGGTGGCGGGGCACGAACCGGGCGGTCAGCTTTCACTGACTACGCTGGTCGAGAATTTTCCGGGATTTCCCGAGGGCATCGACGGCCCGGTGCTGGTGGAGAACATCAAGAAACAGGCCGAGCACTTCGGCGCCGAGTATCTGCACGGAACCGTGATCGAAGCGGATCTTTCAAAGCGCCCCTTCCGGCTGAAAATCGACCATGAATGGGAAGAGGCCCGCACCGTGATCATCGCGTCCGGCGCCTCGGCGCGATGGCTGAATCTCCCCAACGAGCAGAGGCTGATCGGGCACGGCGTCAGCTCCTGCGCCACGTGCGACGGGTTTTTCTATCGCGGCAAGAAGATCATGGTGATCGGCGGCGGGGATACTGCTATGGAAGAAGCCAACTTTCTCACACGTTTTGGCGAAGAGGTGGCGCTGGTTCATCGCCGCGATACGTTTCGCGCGTCCAAGATCATGCTGGACCGCGCCCGTAGCAATCCCAAGATCAAATTCCTCACCGACACCGTGGTCGAAGACGTTTACGACGCCGACCAGCATCTGGTGACCTCCGTAAAGCTGCGCAACCTGAAGACGGGCGAAACCTGGATGCGGGATGTCGACGGTTTCTTTGTCGCCATCGGCCACATTCCCAACACGCGGCCGTTCGAAGGCCAGATCGAGCTGGATCCCGACGGCTACATCTTGTCCAAAGGCGGCGCGCGCACTAGCGTCACTGGAGTGTTTCATGCCGGCGACGTGCAGGATCGCGCCTATCGCCAGGCCATCACAGCCGCGGGCGCCGGATGCATGGCCGCCATCGAAGCCGAGCGATTTCTGGAAGCCGAAGGGCATTAGGCGTACACTAAAACTACATGTGCGGGGTGGCCGGACTGGTCACCACAACGCCTGCTTCGGCGAGTGTGATGCACCTCGGTCGTATGACCGAGGCTCTTCGACATCGCGGTCCTGACGATTTCGGCTTCTATCACGACGAGTGGGCCCATCTGGGCCATCGCCGCTTGAGCATCGTCGACGTCACCGGCGGCGGCCAGCCCATGGCCAACGAAGCCGGCACAATCTGGATCACCTACAACGGCGAAATCTATAATCACACCGAGCTCCGGCCGGCGCTGGAACGCGCGGGCCATCGATACCAGACGCGCTCGGACACGGAAACCATCCTGCACGCCTACGAACAGCACGGGCCTGGTTGCCTCAATCTGTTTCGTGGCATGTTCGCATTCGCCATCTGGGACAGAAGCGGGCGGCGCCTGTTTTGCGCGCGCGATCGCCTGGGCATCAAGCCCTTCTATTATTACTGGGACGGCCGGCTGTTCGCGTTTGCCTCCGAGATCAAGGCGTTGTTCGAGCATCCGGCGATTTCACCGGAGCTGGACCAGGAGTTGCTGCCCGAGGTTCTGGCTTTCGGTTACACCAGCGGCGATCGCGCGCTGTTCCGCGGCATTCGCAAGCTGATGCCGGGGCATCACCTGACACTGGATCTAAACCAACCGCGCCCGGAGCCGAGGATCGAGCGCTATTGGGATGTTCCCGCAGCCACGCAATCGGCGGACGAAGATTGGGCCGCGGAAACCCGGCGGCGTTTGGAAGAATCCGTCAGCACGCACCTGATGAGCGATGTGCCGCTGGGGATGTTCCTGAGCGGCGGCGTCGATTCGAGCGCGATTGCGGCCCTCATTAAACGATCCACTGATGGGCCGGTGAAGACCTTCGCCGCCGGTTATCGCGAAGAACAATTCAGCGAGCTGAGCTACGCCTCTCGAGTCGCGCGCGACCTTGGTACAGAACATCACGAGATCGTCATCGGACAGGACGAGTTCTTTGGTGCCCTTCCCCGGTTGATTTGGCACGAAGACGAGCCCATCGCCTGGCCCTCCAGTGTTTCGCTGTACTTCGTTTCGAAGCTGGCGTCCACACATGTAAAGGTGGTGTTGACCGGCGAGGGCAGCGACGAACTATTCGGCGGTTACCAGCGCTATCGCTGGCATCTGATGAACCGGCGCGGAGCAGCGCTGGTGCCTCGAGCCGTGCGCCGTTGGATTGGAGCGCGCGCCGCCGCATCCAGATTGTTGGGAGCATCGCTCCGGCGCAAACTGCGGCACACATTTCTCGCGCGCGAGAGCACGCTGGAGTCGCTATATCTGGATAACTTCTATTGCGCGTTCGACGAAGACGAGCGCGCCCGAATGCTGGCGTCGCGCTCCCCAGACCCATATGCCGACTTTCTTGCTTATTGGAACGCCCGCGCGGAGTCGCCCATGCTCGCCCGTATGCTCTACGCCGACCAGAAAACTTATCTGGTCGAGCTCTTGATGAAGCAGGATCAGATGAGCATGGCTTGCTCGGTCGAAAGCCGCGTGCCGTTTCTCGACCATACGCTGGTGGAGTTCGCCGCCGGCATTCCAGATCGGCTCAAGATTCGCGGCGGCGTGCAGAAATACGTGCTGAAGAAAGCCGTGAGTGACCTCTTGCCGCACCGTATCATTCATCGAAAAAAAATGGGATTCCCCACGCCGCTGCGCCAGTGGCTAATGGATGCGCGCGCCGAGCCGATGTATCGGGCTTTGCAGTCGCGCGAAGGGTTGCTGGCGGCTTACCTCGACCGCCGCGAGATCGAAGCACTGATCGAGCGCCATCGTTCCGGCTTTGAAGACGCCACCGATCGCATCTGGCGGCTCCTCAACCTGCAACTGTGGGGCGACTTGTTTCTCACCGGCCGCCGCGAACAGGTCTGGAACTGCGCCGCAGCTCAAGAACAGGCGCGGCCGGCTATATGAAAATCCTGTGGGTGAAATCGGATTTTCTGCATCCCACCACCCGTGGAGGTCAAATCCGCACGCTGGAGATGCTGAAGCGTTTGCATCGCCGGCACGAGATTCACTATGTGGCTCTGGATGCCTCGGACCAGCCCGGCGGCGCCGCACGAAGCTCCGAGTACTGTACCCAAGCCTATCCGATTCCACACCACGTACCGCCGCACGCCGCGCCGCGCTTCTGGTTGCAAGTGGCGCAAAGCATGTTTTCGGAGCTGCCGCTGGCAGTGAGCCGCTACCGTTCCGCCGGCATGCAGCGGCAGGTGGCGGAGCTAATCAAATTTGAAGACTTCGATGCGCTGGTCTGCGACTTCCTGTTTCCGGCGCCGAATATCCCGGATCTCGCAACCGCGCTCCTGTTCCAACACAACGTCGAGGCGCAAATTTGGAAACGCCGCCTGGAGCACGCCTCGTTCCCGCCGGTTCGGTGGTATTTCCGCAGCCAATACGAAAAGATGCGGCGCTACGAAGGCCAGGTCTGCGGCGCCGTAAAGCGTGTGATCGCGGTGTCTAACGAGGACGCCCAGGCCATGCGCTCGGAATATGGCGTCCGGTGTGTCCACGCCGTGCCCACCGGCGTCGACTTGGATTACTTCACGCCGCCGGGCGACGTTACGCGGGCACGAAATCTCGTCTTTGTCGGGTCCATGGACTGGGATCCGAACGTGGATGGAATGCAATGGTTCGTGCGCGAAGTGCTGCCGCGCATCCGCATGCGCCGGCCCGATTGCGCGCTCACCATCGCCGGCCGCCACCCCCATTCGGCCATTCGCAAACTGGCAGCCGAGTATCCGAACATCCGCGTCACGGGCACCGTGGCCGACGTGCGGCCCTTCTTGTGGGAATCGGCCGTTTCCATCGTCCCGCTCCGGATCGCCGGCGGCACGCGCCTCAAGATTTTCGAAGCCATGGCTGCGCAGGTGCCGGTAGTCTCTACCACCATCGGCGCCGAAGGTCTGGACGTTCGCAACGGGGAGACGATTCGGATCGCGGATTCGCCGGAAGACTTCGCCGATCATTGCCTGGAACTGCTCGCCGATCCGGCGGCGCGCAACAACATCGCCTCAGCAGCCTGGGAAATGGTCTCCTCCTGCTATTCCTGGGAAGCTGCGTCGTTAGCCTTTGAACGATTACTAATGTGACTGCTACTCGCGGCCTCTGCCGCCGCGGCTGACCCATATTCCTTGCTCCCGCTCAGCGGTCGAAAGCCAAGCACATGGTAGCGGGCGGAGATTTCGAAGACCGCGATCGCGGCCTTGACTAAATCGGCGCTGCGCAGCTTCGACAAGCCCTCGTTCCTGCCCACATACAGACTCTTGAATTCGAGGATCTTCAAGCGCGAGCGCATCCACAGCGCCAGGATCTCGGAAAGGTAGATGGGACTGCCGTAGCGGTAAGCGTGGCCAGCCGCGAGCTGCGCCGCCGCACGCGTATAGAACCTGTAGCCGTTGCTGTAATCGCGAATCTTACGGCTAATGAGCAGCCGTACCGCGTAGCTGCACACTTTGCTTACCATGCGGCGGCTCCAGGGCCGGTGGACCACGGCGCTGCCCGGAAGGTACTTCGACGCGATCGCTACGTCGCATTGCCCCTCGGTGATCAACCGGATACCCTCAGTCAGCTCCTCAGACCGGTGTGAGAGATCGCCATCCATCTCGACGAATACGTCGTGGCGGGTGCGCTCCAGCCCCCACAGCATCAAAGCGCGCAACGCCGAGCCGCGCTGCGAGGCGCGCCGGGTTTTGTGACGGCGGATCAAGTGCAGATGATCGGGAGCGCGCTTCACCCGCTGCTCCAGATATTCCAGGGTTCCGTCCGTGCTGCCATCGTCCAGAATTCCGATCGTGAAGGGAACACCCGCCAGTCGAGCCTCGATTTGGTCGAGCAACGGGCCTATGTTCGCGGCTTCATTCAGCACCGGAATCAGCACGAAAACACCGGCGGACGGTTGCGTGAGAGGCCTCATTCCCGGCTCGCTGGTGGCACGTCTAGGGGCCGGCGGAGGAGAGCGCATAGAAGAATCTCAGTGCCGGCCAGCCGGTCAAGCGTTTGCAGCACAGCGATCGGAAACCGCGCCAATGGTGAAGCCGCGATGTCTGACAACGGCAGACCGCGTCGTGTCAATCGGACCACTTCGAAGCCCGAACGTTCAGCTAGAAAGGCTAAGCTATCAGCCGTGAAATATTGAATGTGCTGGGGCGGAAAAAGCCTCTCGATCAAACCCGCCGGGCGGCCGCCAGTCAATCGAGCTAACGCTTGCCCGAACCCGTACACCGTCGATCGAATGTTCGGTGTTTCTAGATAAAGCGCTCCTCCCGGACAAACTCGGTCGTGGACGAGGCGCAAAAACTGGCCTGGATCAGGAACGTGCTCGATCAGGTCTACGGCCGTGACAACGCGAAAACCGCTAAGTTCAGGCGGGGCTTCCTCAATTGAGAACTGATGGACGTCGACTCCGTTTTGTCGCGCAATTTCGACCGCGCGCTGGGCGACATCAATGCCCACCGGTATGATTCCCAGATCCTCCTGCGCCGCCTTTAGCAGCAGGCCCGTGTCGCAGCCGATGTCGAGCCAGGGCTGGCCACGTAGCGAGGCGAGGTTCACTGCTTCGCCGATTCTAGCGAACATGTCCGCGCATCGGCGTCGCCGCGCGGGCGTCGCGTTCCGGCGGAGTTGGAAATAGGGATGTTCAAAGTAGGTCTCGTTGTCATGCAACGCGGCCTGATGCTCGGCGCTGGTGCGCGGAAGATAGGTCCAGCTTCCGCAGGATTGGCACTCGCGGAGATATGATCCCCGCAATCCTACCTTGGCGACGATTGGAAGAGCGGCCTTGCAGACCACGCAAGCGGCAGCTTCCTGGGTGTGATCCGGTTCGCTCAGAAAGGCGGTAATCTCCATCTCATGATAGGCGAATTTCCGTTGCTGGCGGCAACTCCAAATTATGAACGGCTCTCCGTTTCTCACGATCGCCGCGGTCTTTACGCAATTTTGCGCGCCGGTAGTTGTTATTCTTGGGAGATAGCCAAAGAATCATGCTCCACGTAAGGCCTACCAAGGGGCGAAATGCGAAGTCCAAGCCGGTTGTTGAGCACCTTCGCCGAAACCCCGCAGTTTCCGAGCCTGGTGGCGTCCAGCCTGCAGCCGCGGTTTCCCAGCTAGAAAGCACAGCCGTCCTGGCGATGGCGGGCGCGGTGTCGGTTCTGCTTATTCTGTCAGCCTTTTTCACAATTCGCCGAGGCTCCATCGACGAAATCGGCCTATTCAATCCGAGCTACATGTTCGTGCACTACGGGGGAATGTCCTATCCGGTTTATGGATACTTCCAGTCCATGATCGTGCATCCACCGGTGCACTATCTTCTAATCGGCATTCTGATGCGCCTGGGAATGACGCTTTACTATGCGCAGGCGACGCCGACGTTGTTGATGGCCCTGTTGTGCGTATGGCTGATTGTGCGAGGTCCGTTCACTGCGCCAGTCAAGATCGGCCTGATGTACGGCCTATGGGTTTCGATGGCCGTGTTTGTGCCGTTCGGCTACGAGTTCTTCGGAATGCGTCCGGAGGGACACTTGGGCGCGGCGTGGCTGGCCGGCCTAGTCTTGCTCGAATCGGGGAGACTCAGAAATTGGAATCCGAAAGAGCTGTTCGCCGGGACGCTGGTGCTGGCTTATGCTTGCAGCCTCCACTATTATGCGGCGCCGGCCGGGCTGGGTGTTGTGGTGTATGGGGTGTGGGCGCTGGCGAGTCTGCGGCGGCGGGCCTGGAAACCGTTGCTGGCTATGGCCTGTGGAGGGCTGCTGTACGCTGGACCTTTGGCAGAAATGTTCCTTTTGCCCCATCTGCCTTCGATCCTCGCCTTCATCAAAAGTACCCAGAGTGGGGGCGGTATTCGAGACGTGCTTCAGGTTCACCTGGACCAGTACGCGTACTGGGCGAAATACAAAGTAGGTAATTTCTGGCTGCAGATTCCGGACTCGCTGGGGATTCCGCTGGTGCTGCTTTCCACGCCCGTACTCTTGACTCTGAGGACCGCCAGGGGCATTGCGCTGGCGGCGCTGCCGCTGGAGCTTTTTCTGCTCCTGTTCGCGCAACACAAGCACCCCTACTATTTCATTCACGAGGTCGCCCTGTGCGGAGCGGCGGTGATGGCGGGAAGCTTAACTCTGGCGGACCTGCTCATAAAGAAAGTCGTCTTCCCTGCTGCCCGCGCGGCTTTATGGTCGGCATTCGGTGTGCTGATCGCCATTAGCTTCTGGAATCTCCACACGTGGCATCGAGATCTGGTGATTTCCCTCGTGCCCCAAGTACACGAGTCAGAAATCGCCCGTGCCTCCGGGCGCGCGATTATCGGGCCGGACGCTAAGGTCGCTTCGCGAATCGGGCCATGGTTTTCGAGCGGCGGACGATATTGGCACGATCCCACTCTCGACCTGGATGACGGGCCTGACGAAACTTTTTCCGACGCCGATCTCCGCGAGTACTTCTCGCATTTTGACGCAGTGGTTGAATGCACGCACATGAGCAGCGCGACACGCAATAAGTTGCATGCCAGCCTGCTCACCTGGTACCTGTCTGGAATCCTGCAACTCCGCGGCTTCTATTTCGGCCAGCACAATCCCGACTTGACGAACCTCTTCTTTCAGGTGAAGAATCCCGCGCCGGTCGCCGGTTTCGCGCTGAGCGACGATCGACTTTTTCGATTTGATCCGGCCTCGAGTGGAGACCACGAGTTTACGACTCTAGTCTGTTCGCTCGAGGAGGCGAACCAGAGGTTCCTGTACAGGCCTCTAACGGCCGTCATGCCACTTCCGCAGTCCAGTTCAAGCGCTGGGCCGCAGGCGCTGGTCGCGTTTCTGTCGAAGCGGAACGATCCGCGTGCCATCGGCATACCTGGCTCTAGAGTGGTGCAGCAAATTCCCGGCAAACTCGTGCCGCTGGACTGGCGCAAGATGGTGAGCGAGCTCAGGGCCAACGATCCGGCCATGAGTTTCTACGAAAAGGTCTATCAAATGCCAGGCTACGTGGGGACTGGAATTCGCTAGGTTCCGGCTTGCTATTCTGAGGAATTGATGATTCCGTTCCTCGATCTGGCGGCGCAGTACCGCGAGCTGAAATCCGAAATGGACGCCGCCGTCGCGCGGGTCTTCGCGAGCAGCCAATTCATTCTGGGCAAGGAGACCGCGGCCTTTGAAGAGGAATTTGCGGCCTATTGCGACGTCGGCTACGCCATTGGCGTCAACTCCGGAACCAGCGCGCTACACTTGGCGTTGCTGGCCGCGGGCATCGGACCGGGCGACGAAGTTATCACGGTTCCGTTCACCTTTTTTGCCACCGTCGCCGCTATCGGCTACGTCGGCGCCACCACGGTCTTCGTCGACATCGATCCGGAGACGTTCAACATCGACGTCCGTAAGATCGAAGCCGCTATCACCGCCCGAACCCGCGCCATCTTGCTGGTGCATCTCTACGGGCAGCCGGCCCAGATGGATGCGATCCTGGAAATCGCGCGCCGCCACAAGCTGATCGTGATCGAGGACGCCGCCCAGGCGCATGGCGCCGAGCACCAGGGCCGCCGCGTGGGCAGTCTGGGCGACTTGGCCTGCTTCAGCTTCTACCCCACCAAGAACCTGGGCGCGGCTGGCGAAGGCGGCCTGGTAACCACCAGCAATCCGGAATACGCACGCACGCTCTCGCTGCTTCGAAATTGGGGCGAGGAGCATCGTTACTATGCCGTGCTGAAGGGCTACAACTACCGCATGCCGGCTTTGCAAGCCGCGATTTTGCGCGCCAAGCTTCCGCACCTGGATCGTTGGACCCAAATCCGATGCGAGCTAGCCGCCGAATACGACCGCCTGCTCGAAGACACTGGCATACTGCGTCCAGTTTCCTTGCCCGACGTTCGCCATGTGTACTGCTTGTACACGATTCGAGACCAGGAACGCGACGCTTTGCAGCGCGAGCTGGAGCTGGCCGGGATCGCGACGGCGGTCCACTATCCCCATCCGATTCACCTTATGCCCGCTTATTCCGACCCGAGGTACAAGGCCGGCGATTTTCCGGCCGCCGAAGAGTGTGCCCGCACGGTTTTGAGCCTTCCGCTGCACGCCCACATGACGCGCGAGCAGGTGCAGCGCGTGGCCGAGCAGGTTTCCAAGCTAAGGCCCAAAAAAAATCAAGCCGCACTCCTCTCCAGCCGATAACTGCAGTAGGATGGGCACCACAAGCAGCATTGGATCGTTATATTTCACCGGCATCAGCCAGTATTCGAGCGATTTTCAAAGCATTTTGACGCGCTCGCAGCAGATCGCGCAGTTACCCATAACAGCACTGCAGAACCAGCAGACCGATAATCAGAACAAATCGCAAGCGCTGGACACTTTGGACCCAGTAGTAGCAGATGTAGGCTCGGCGGTGGCGTCCTTGGGTACGCTGGCCGCCAACGGCGGACTGGCTGCCTCCAGTTCCAACAACACTCTGGCATCCGCGGTGACTACCGGAACCGCCGCAGCCGGCAGCTACACTATTTCCGACATCAAGTCACTGGCTTCGGCCTCATCGGAAATGTCCTTGACGGGATATGCCAACACTTCCACCAGCCCTGTTTCGGCCAGCGGTGTTGTCAATCTGGTGTCGGGCTCGCAAACCTATCAGCTCAACATCTCGAAGAACAACAATCTCACGGGCCTGGTCAATGCGATCAACAGTTCCGGCGCTAACGTTACCGCCTCGATCTTGACCACGGGAACCGGCGCCACGCCCGACTACCTGGTAGTCACGGCCAACAGCACCGGCGCAACCACGTTGCAGCTCAACGACCTGAAAAGCCCGTCGGACCTGGTCACCAACACCGGCACCGGCACCGAAACTTCGCTGACTACTTACGCGGATCCCACCAGCACGCCGGTTTCGAGCAGCGGTTACGTGAACCTGGTGGTCGGATCGAAGACCTACAACCTGAACATTTCCGCCAAAAACGATCTGAACGGTGTGGTGCAAGCCATCAATGGCGCCGGCGCGGGCGTGACGGCGACGGTGAGCAACGGTTCTCTTTCCATTGCAACCAATAACAGCAGCGCCACCACCATACAGCTCAACGACATGACGCCCTCCAACCTGATCTCCAACACGAATCAGGGTTCGAACGCCGATTTCTTCTTGAACAATATCGAAGTAACCCGATCCAGCAACACCATTAACGATGTCATCTCGGGAGTGAGCCTTACTCTCAACAGCACCACCAGTACGACCAATCCGTCCGCCACCATCTCGGTCTCAACCGACGCTGGTCAGCTTTCTAACGCCCTTCAAACCCTGGTGACGAATTATAATTCGCTGGTCGATCAAGTGAATCAGCAGAGGGGACAATCCGGCGGGGTGCTGGTCGGAGACTCCATCATTTGGCAAATCAGCAACGACATGCAGCAGCTTGCCACCTACTGGAATCCCAGCTCTTCCGGCAGCATCCACAGCCTCTCCGACCTAGGCGTCGAGTTCGATGACACCGGTAAAATGAGCTTCAATCAGAACACATTCAACAACCTGTCGCAGACTCAGATCTCGGATGCTTTCAATTTTTTGGGGTCGTCCACCTCGGGCCTGGCAGCACTGGCGAACAACTTCACACAAATTACTGACCCGATCGAGGGTGTGATTCAATTGCAGCTAACCGACTACCAGACTCAAGACACATCGCTCAGCAACCGAATCACTACGCTGACTGCTCAGGCCACGGCCACCCAGAACACTCTCACGGCGAAAGTACAGGCAGCCGACGCGTTGTGCGCGCAATTGGCATCCGAGCAGACTAGCGTGAACGCCGAGGTGCAGAGCCTGAATTACGTGATGTACGGTTATCAGCAGACCCCGACCGGCGGTACGTAGCTATTCCAGGCGGTAATTCGGCGCTTCCTTGGTGATGATCACGTCGTGCACGTGGCCCTCGCGCAACCCCGCGCTGGTCACCCGCAGGAAGCCGGCGCGTTCCTGCAGTTCGCGAATGTTCGGGCAGCCGCAGTAACCCATCCCGGCCTTCAGGCCGCCCACCAACTGGTAAACCATTTCAGCCAAGGGGCCCTTGTAGGGGACGCGGCCTTCGATCCCCTCGGGCACCAGTTTTCCGCTGGTGTCCTGCGGATAGCGATCCGAGCCCTGCGACATCGCGCCCATGGAACCCATCCCGCGGTAGCTCTTGAAGGTCCGGCCTTGGTAGAGGATGGTCTCGCCTGGGCTTTCTTCGGTGCCCGCGAAGAGGCTGCCAATCATGACGCAGTCCGCACCAGCCGCGATCGCCTTGGTCACATCACCGGAGAATTTGATCCCGCCATCGGAAATCAGCGGCACGCTGGATCCACGCGTGGCGCGAGAGCAATCCGCGATGGCTGTGATCTGTGGAACGCCCGCGCCGCTGACTACGCGTGTCGTGCAGATCGAGCCGGGTCCGATGCCGACCTTGATTCCGTCCGCGCCTAAGTCGATCAAATCCCGTGCGCCTTCGAAGGTGGCGACATTGCCCGCAATCAAATCCACACTGAGCTTCTGCTTCAGCGTGCGAACGGCCTGCATCACGCCGTCGCTATGGCCGTGCGCGGAATCAACCACGATCACGTCTACTTTTTTGGCTATCAGTTCCTGAGCGCGCTCCAGAAAATCGCTGCCTGATCCGACCGCCGCGCCCACCCTCAGCCGTCCTTGCTGATCCTTGGCCGCCAGCGGATATTTCAACTTCTTCTGAATATCCTTCACGGTGATCAAGCCCTTCAGCATGTACTGATCGTCCACCACCAGCAATTTTTCGACGCGATGCCGGTGCAGGATTTTCTCGGCCTCATCCAGCGTCGTGCCCACCGGAACCGTGATCAGATGTTCCTTGGTCATCACCTGCGAGATCGGCAGGTCGTAACGCGTCTCAAAGCGCAGATCCCGGTTGGTGAGAATGCCCACCAGCTTGCCGTGGCGCGTCACCGGAACACCGGAGATGCGGTAGCGCTTCATCAGATCCAACGCCTCGGAGATCTTCTGCTCCGGGCCAATGGTCACCGGATCCACAATCATCCCGCTCTCACTGCGCTTCACTCGGTCCACTTCCTCGGCCTGGCGCTCGATCGGCATATTGCGGTGAACGATTCCGATGCCGCCTTGCTGCGCCAGCGCGATGGCCAGATGCGACTCTGTCACCGTGTCCATGGCGGAGCTGACGATGGGAATGTTCAGCCCGATATGCCGCGTCAAGCAGGTGCGCGTGTCAGTGTGCGTGGGAAGAACGCTGCTGCGCGCCGGTTGCAGGAGCACGTCATCGAAAGTGAGCCCTTCTTGGATCGTTTCTGGAATCATGCCTTGGGTAAATTCTATTATGCCGCGAACCGTTACGATGGTCGAGTACTGAAGAAACGGAGCGAGCATGGCCAGCCTGGGATTCATCGAGTACCAAGACGCGAGTCCGGAAGTGCGCGCCGTCTACGACGACATCATGGCGACGCGCAAAACCGATTGGATTAACAATTTCTGGAAAGCGCTGGCGCACGATCCGGTGACACTGCGCCGTACCTGGCAGAGCATCAAGGAAATCATGGCCCCGGGCGCGCTGGACGCACTGACCAAGGAAATGATCTATCTCGCGGTCAGCGCCACCAATCAATGCGGCTACTGCATTGCCTCCCATACCGCGGCGGCCCGTAAAGCGGGAATGTCGGACGCGATGCTCCGGGAGCTCATGGCAGTGGTCGGCATGGCTAACGAGACCAATCGCCTGGCCAGCGGATATCAAGTCGAGATCGACGAACGTTTTCGAACGTAAGTAACGCCGGCACGGCCGAACCCGGCCTGCGCGGCATCCCACTCGCCGCATCGTCGCGCTGATTGCTACATTGGATGAGGACGATGCAGAAGACCACTAACGTGCAAGAACTCCAGTCCATCGCCAAACAGATGCGGCGAGAGATCGTGGAGATGATCACCCACGCCGGGTCGGGCCATCCGGGCGGCTCGCTGTCCGCGGTGGAAATCGTTGTGACGCTGTTTTTCGACGTTCTGCGTCACGATCCTTCCAATCCGCATTGGCCCCAACGCGACCGCTTCATTCTTTCCAAGGGTCACGCCGCGCCCGTGCTCTACGCCGTGATGGCGGAATGCGGCTACACGCCCAAGGACCAGTTGAACAACTTGCGCAAGCTGGGCTCCATCTATCAGGGCCATCTCGACCGCCGCTTCATTCCGGCGCTGGAAGCGTCCACCGGCTCCCTCGGCGAAGGTTTATCGCTCGCGATCGGCATGGCGCTCGCGGCCAAGCTGGACTCCAGCCCCTCACGCTCCTACGTGGTCCTGGGC
Organism: Terriglobia bacterium; assembly: GCA_963768095.1. Taxonomy (GTDB): domain Bacteria; phylum Acidobacteriota; class Terriglobia; order Bryobacterales; family Bryobacteraceae; genus Palsa-89. The sequence continues at coordinate 86,556 of CAVYGT010000008.1, forward strand.
GACGGCGAGATCCAGGAAGGTCAGATCTGGGAAGCGGCTATGTTCGGCGGCGACAAACATGTCGACAACCTGGTCGCCATCGTGGACTACAATCGCATCCAACTCGACGGTTTCGTCAACGACATCATGCCGCTCGAACCGCTGGCCGACAAGTGGCGCGCCTTCAACTGGCACGTCATCGAGCTCGACGGCCACAGCATTCCCGCGCTACAGGCTGCATTCGCCGAAGCCGCCGCTACGAAAGGCAAGCCCACCGTTATCATCGCCCACACCATCAAAGGCAAAGGCGTCTCCTTCATGGAGAACAATCCCAAGTTCCACGGCACCGCGCCCACCCAGGAAGAAATGCAAAAAGCGCTAGCGGAGTTGAACTAAATGGAGACCAAGACCAAATTCGAACTCAAGCTGGGCGTGGCGACGCGCGAAGCCTTCGGAAAAGCGCTGGTCGAGCTAGGGCGTGAAAACAAAAACGTGGTTGCCGTGGACGCCGACCTTTCCAAATCCACCCACACGCACCTGTTCGCCAAGGAGTTTCCGGAGCGCTTCATTGAGTGTGGCATCGCCGAAGCCAATATGATCGCCATCGGCGCAGGCTTGGCTTCCAGTGGAAAGATCCCCTTCGCAGCCAGTTTTTCCTGCTTCGCCATCAACAAGGGATTCGAGCAGCTCCGCGTTTGTGTCGCCTACCCTAATATCAACCTGAAGGTGGTGGGCACTCATAGCGGGATCTCGATCGGTGAAGACGGTCCGTCGCAGATGAGCATCGAGGATCTGGGCCTGGCCTGTTCGTTGCCAAACTTCACCGTGCTCTCGCCCGCCGACGAGATCTCGATGCGTGCTCTGGTGCACGCTTCCGCCGCTCACGTCGGACCTGTTTTCATCCGCGCCGGCCGGCCCAAGGTTCCCATCGTACACTCCCCCGGCCAGCGCTTTGCCATCGGCGAGTCCGTGCAGTTAACGGACGGACAGGATCTCACCATCATCGCCACCGGTTTGCTGGTGGCCGAGGCGCTGCGCGCGCAGGAGACGCTGGAGGCGGAAGGAATCTCCGCGCGCGTAATAGATATGTATTCCATCAAACCGCTGGACCGAGCCGCCATCCAGCGCGCCGCGCAAGAAACCGGCGCCATCGTGGTGGCCGAAGAACACCTGGTGGCTAGCGGCCTCGGAGTTCGTGTGGCGCAAGTCGTGGCCGAGACCGATCCTTGTCCCATGGAGTTCGTCGGCATCCAGGATACCTACGCGGAGTCCGGCAGCCCGGAGGAATTGCTGCAGAAGTACGGGCTGGTGGCGGCCAATGTCGCTGCCGCGGCCAAGCGAGTGTTGAACAGGAAGTAGACGGGCGCGCCGGATTTCATTTGGAATACTATCCGAATGGATAGTGTTTCGAGCAGCGTTCGGAGTGCAGGCCCGTTCGCAAAACATTCGCACTGATTTTTGTTGCGAGCGACTGGGATTAGTGGCATCATGAACCATAAGCCACCTTTTAGGGACCACAGTCGAGTGAGTGAACTTCCGGACTCGTCACTGACTGAGCCGCTTTTTGCCGCTCTCAATGAGCATGAAATGACACTGGCGCGGGTTTCGCGCTTCTTACACGACGACGTGAGTCAGGTTTTGAGCGCCGCGGGTTTGCAGTTGGATGCGCTGAGAATGGATTTCCGCGAAGCCGCGCCGGGAGTGGATCAGCGCGCTACTGAGATTCAAGACATGCTCGAACAGGCCATCGATCGGTTGCGCGAGATCAGCAATGAGCTCAATCCCTCCATCGCCGAAAGAGCGGGCCTGCATTTCGCCCTCGATCAAATGGCGGGCAAAGCTCGCAATGTATTCTCCGGCGCCATTCGCCTGCACTTTGATGCCGCGGCGCGCGTCACCCCGGTGCAAGCCAAGATATTTTATAAAATCGCCGAATGCGCGCTGGACGCCGCCATGGCCCGGCCCGATTGTTCCGTCATCGACATTCAGTTCAAGTCTTCCCACGGCCATCTGGTCCTGGAAGTTGCCGATAACGGAATGTTCCAGGCTTCCCATTCCGTGGGGAAGCCGCTGGGCACGTTGCTCATGGAATACCACGCAGCGCGAGCGAATTTCGATTTGACCCGGAGCGGTTCGCCGGGCCAAGGCAACACGCTTCGAGCCAGTTGTCCGGCGGCCACGGCCGTCGAGTAGTTGATATGCCGTTTCAAGTTCTACTTGTCGACGATCACAAAATCATGCGGGATGGCATCAAAGCCATTCTTCGGCACAGCGAAGATTTCCAGGTGATGGGCGAGTCCGAAAATGGAACCGAAGCGGTCCAGATCTGCAAGACCAAGCGCCCCGACATTATCCTCATGGACATCGGGCTCCCTGGCCTCAACGGAATCGAAACCACCACGGAGATCTTGAGACATTGCCCGGATGCCAAGATCGTCATCCTGTCCATGTATGACGATGAGCACTCGGTGGTCAGCGCTATTCGATCCGGAGCGCGCGCCTTTGTTCTCAAAAAAGCTTCCGACAACGACTTGTTGGACGCCCTCCGCACCGTCGCCAAAGGCGGTTCCTATCTGAGCCCCCAGGTTTCTGACCGCTTGCTGAAGCGCATCCAGAAAGGCGATCTGGAGGCCAAACCCGCGCCCTCGGCTTTGGAAAACCTTTCACCGCGCGAAGTGCAGGTGCTGCGCCTGGTGGCGGAAGGGAAAACCAGCAAGGAAATCGCGGTCATGCTGAACCTGGGGCTCCAGACCGTGCGCGGTTACCGCAAAACCATGATGAAGAAACTGGGCGTCGGCAACGTGGCGGGACTCACGCAGGTCGCCCTCGCGGCCGGCATCACGCGCTTTCCCGTGCAGGCCGCCAAGCATCAAGCTAGTTAAATGGAGACGCCTTGGGGTGCGCTCGCCGTCAACGACGCGCACGTGCATTTTTTCTCGCATCGCTTCTTCTCGACGCTCTGGCCGAGCAGAAGAACGCGCAATTCGCCACGCTCGCTCCGCTGCTCGATTGGGAGCTTCCCGAAGAAGATCCCGCGCAGCTCGCCAACATCTGGATTCAGGAACTCGACCGCCGCGGAGTGGACAAAGCCGCCCTGATCGCCAGCGTCCCTGGCGACGCGGACTCGGTCATCGCGGCGGTGCGGATATTCCCTCAGCGCTTCTTTGGGTATTCGATGGTGAACCCTCTAGCGCCCGGCGCCATCGCGCAAACTGAGCAGGCGCTCTCGAGCGGCCACATCCACTGCCTGTGCTTCTTCCCCGCCATGCATCGCTTCTCCATCCAGGACGATCGCGTCACCGCGCTGCTCGATCTCGCGGCCGCCCGCGCCCGCACCGCCGTCTTCGTGCACTGCGGCGTGCTGAGCGTCGGCGTCCGCAAAAAGCTCGGCCTCCCGTCGCATTTTGACATGCGCTATTCCAATCCCATCGACCTGCATGCGGTCGCGCTCCGCTACCCCGGCATCCGATTCATCGTGCCGCATTTCGGCGCCGGATATTTCCGCGAGGCTCTGATGCTGTGCGATCTATGCCCCAATGTATACCTGGATACTTCGAGCAGTAATAGCTGGACGCGCTACGAAGAAGCGCACCTCAATCTTCGTACCGTGTTCCGCCGCGCTCTCGACGTCGTTGGACCGCGCCGGCTGCTGTTCGGCACCGATTCCTCGTATTTTCCCCGCGGCTGGAATGCGCAAATCTTCGAGGCGCAGTGCAAAGTCCTCTATGAAATCGGCATCGACGCGGAAACCGCGCGGCTGATCTTCCACGACAATCTCGAGCAGTTGTTTTCCTGAGACGAAGCAAATCGCCGCCGCACTTTGTAGTCGGAATCACCATGATTGTTCGCATTCGATTTCAGCGGCCCGACAACGGCGCACGTTTTGTGCATCCCATGGACCCGGCGCCCAGAACGGCGATTCTCGCGCCCGGTTTTCAACCCACCAAGACGGCTCGCGTATTCCCGCGCGGATGGGACCAGCTAGCCGCCCGCTTCCAGCCCCAATCCATCGCGGCTTCACTCGTTGAGCTGCGCCGCCTCGCCACGCAAGGCTTGCGCCTGGAGCATGCGGTGGTCGCTTTCACCTATGAAGGAGAAAATGGGCTCCACGGCGCCGATCGCGAGCTGTTTTGGCGCGGCTTCGGCGTCCCGGTTTTCGAGCAGCTTCTCGACTCCCGCAACCGGCTTCTCGCCATGGAGTGCGACGCGCATTCCGGTCTGCACGTCCTCGGTGGCTGCCAGGACCTGCGCCTGGAACGCGAACCCTGCGCCTGCGGCAATCGCTCACCGCGCATCTCGCGCGGCGCCCGAGTCGACGAATTGGTCGAGCTTTTGGCCTAAGCCACCCAGCTTGCTATCCTGAGTCTGAAGCCCCGCGCGCGGATGTGGCGGAACTGGCAGACGCACTAGACTTAGGATCTAGCGGCCGAAAGGCCATGGAGGTTCAAGTCCTCTCATCCGCACCAATAGCTAGCGAGAAGCCCTCGGATCCCAGGCTGAATGAGGATTCTTACGCCAACGAAATGGATCGCACCGCGATTCGCCGTCTTAGTGATCCTCTCCACTCAAGTCTTTGGCCAGGAAACACCCGAGCGCTTTTGGGTTGCTGGCCGTTATGACGGCAATCGTGTCGTGGTCTACTTCAACAAGGTCCGGTTTGAAGGCACAATGTCCTCCAAGGCCCGCCAGATTGCCCCTCCGGTCTCGGACCTGTTTTTTAGTCCAGTAGAGCTCCCGGCAAGCTACCTCGCCGGACTTCAAGACAAGCCCAACGCTGAGCACTTCGCAATCGGGGACCGGTACGACTTGATGTTGGGCAACGGCACGATTGCCACAATTGAGCTCACCACGCTGGTCGGCTGCGAGACCGACGAGGGTGTTGGCAACGATTCATTCGTCGGTGCCATTGGTACCCTGGAACAGCCCAACGCTCTGGTGTTTACCAAAGGTTATTACGCGGTTCGTCGGCATCTGGAATCGAAGAGCGGTACAGGGAAGCCAAGAGCGAAGACAACTGCCGAATATCGCCAATACGCCGCCCTCACAGATGCACCGATTCGACTTCGACATCCAGAACCAGATGGCTCGGTTGCTCGATCAACGAATGAAACGGAGGCGACCGACTCCGAGCAACACGCCTGGCAGATGGCGTCCCACCAGCACTGAAGGTGCAGTCATTCCAGCTTGCCGACGGGAGCCTGCGCTATTACGTCCGCGCAGACTGGAAATCCGGCGAGAACACGAGAAGACCACGCTGACTGGAGAGCTGCAGCATCCTTACGCTCTAGCCGCGTGGGTGTCGCCCCGGCCGACACTCCGCGCCAGGTGGCTGGAAGTTCTGAGTCCCAAGAACAGTTTGATCCTGCCAGAAGCTCGACCTTGGAGAGACCGAGGCGATCGCGCTCGCAACTGAGGTGCATGCCGCGGTGGTGCTCATCGATATCCTCGCCGTGCAGAAGCGCACTACGGGCTACGGCGACCTCGGGCTTCCCGATCTGCTCAATGTGGTCGATCTCGGCGCCGGGAGAACGGGAATCATTGTTGAGATCGGCCGCGATGCTAGCAGAGAGCTGGTCCTGGCCGACTATCGCGACGGCGCCGGCATCGAAAGCATCGCACATACTACAGTCCATGTGGTGATGCGGCGAATGACGGATCCTTCCCGTTCGCACCATAGCAATCCCTACCTGGCAAGCTCCGCCGTTGTCCTCTCGGGCGGCCTGTTTACCGCACAATTAACACCCCCCACTGCTCAAAAATACCGAAAATACGCGATTCTCCCCCAGCCCCTCACCGCATAGGCTTATTCTAGAAGGGGAACGAATCCAATGACATTCTTCCCGGTTGCCCGTCCTCAGAGCCCACTGGGACGTCCGGCGCCATCCGCCGAGGCTAACCCATGAGCGCTTCTCGAAAGTTCGAGCTCGACCGGCGCTTAGAAGCTTACTTCGCGGCCCTGCACTCATCCTCTCTCAAGAAGACCCTCAAACAGACCATGGGTAACTGGCAGATCTATGCTGCCGTCACTGGATCGGCCATGGCGATGATGACCAGCGCTTCCGCCTCCATCATCGGCGGCAGTGTCCGCCATGTAGTTCCAGACCCCATCGCCAGCGCCAGGACCACCAAGAACCATTTCAACTTCGACGACCCGGCCTTCCTCAATACCGTGCGGCTAGCCGTAGCGCAGAATTCAGTGCCGCGATTTCTTCCCGCCGCGGCCGCGATACTCAACCAAGCCGGCCAGGCCCCAACCATTTTCACCGGCGGCATCGTTCCGGAATTTGGGATTGCAAACATCATCCAGCCGGGCGAATGGGTAACCATTTATGGCGCCAACCTCGCCAGCCAGACGGCCACCTGGAACGGCGATTTCCCCACTTCCTTAGGCGGCACCAGCGTGCAGATCAATGGCAGATCCGCATACCTCATGTATGTCAGTCCCACGCAGATCAACTTGCAGGCGCCCGATGACACGGCTACCGGCACTGTCTCGGTAACGGTTACCACTGCCGCCGGCAGCGTGACCTCTCCCGTGATTCTCAATCCGTACTCGCCCACGTTTAGCCTGCTTGAAAAGATGCATGTAGCCGGAATTATCGTCCGGCACGACGGTTCAGGGACCTTTGGCGGAGGAACCTACGACATTCTTGGCCCCACCGGGCAAGCTTTCGGTTATCGCACCATAGCCGCCAAGCCGGGCGACAACGTTGTACTCTTCGGAAGCGGCTTCGGGCCAACCAACCCGCATGTCCCGGCCGGGCAACCATTCTCTGGCGCTGCGCCCATCACCAGCCCTCTCACACTTACTATCAACGGCGCTCCCATTCAGCCCGATTTCGTTGGAATATCCGCCGCCGGTGTCTACCAGATCAACGTGACCATCCCGGCTTGCCTCGGCGAAGGAGATGTTCCTATTCAAGCTTCGGTGGGAGGACTGCCGACCCGAATCGGCGTGCTGATTTCCCTCCGACACATACAGTGCGGCGGCACAGGCATCCTCAGCACTGGAGCGGGATTTGTACCCGGCTTCACCGGCTTCTTCTTTGGTACAGGAGGGGGCGGCGGTACCATCGGCCCACCTGGACCGGGCGGTGGAGGCGGCACCGGCGGTGGAGGTGGAACCGGCGGCGGTGGGACTGGCGGTGGTGGTGGGACTGGCGGTGGTGGCGGATCAGGTGGCGGTGGTGGGTCAGGTGGCGGCGGTGGTAGCGGCGGCGGTGGATCAGGTGGCGGCGGCTCGGCCGCGTTGCACCCCGGCAAGACTCCATATCAGCCCAGACTGCAATTCGGGCCTGAACTGAAGCCCGGTGCTTCGGAATCGGCTCAGGAGGGCTAAGTCGATGAGTTCCAGCAGAATCTGGTGGTTGATCGCGGCCCTCGCGCTGACTCTCCCGGCCATTGGTCAAGACTCGCGAAAGATCGCGCCGATACCTGCCGACGCTCTCGAAATGGTCAGTGGCCGGATTAAGACCGTCGACACCGCCGGGCGCCGGCAATCCGCTCTCGAGCTTCTTAACCGCGCGGGAAGTAATTACACCTTGCGATCTTCGCCCGTGCCTTACGATCTCAAGGTTACCTTCACCGTGAACTCCGGCGGCCAGAGCGACTTCGACGGCGTCTGGCACATGGAAGATATCTTCGACCCGCAATTGGGCTTGCATTGGACGGCGCAAGCCGCGGCCGGTTACTCCATCACGGAGATCATCGCCAACGGCCGGTTTTACGCCGACGCAACGCAAGATTACATTCCACTGCGCTTACACGAGGCACGCGCCGCGCTGTTCTCCGCCATGCCGTCTCCCGCGGATCTCGTGCACGCTCGGATTCGAACCTCCGAGTCCAGCTTCCAGGGCGCATCGCTCACCTGCGTTTTGCTGTCTGGTTCGGGAACGCCTGCGTCCGCCGCGCCCGAGCGGCGCTGGGAAGAGACCGAGGAGTGCATCGACCCCCAATCCGGATTGCTCAAGGTGCACTCGCAAGCCCCCGGACGCTACTACGCTTACGATTATTCGAACGCCCCGCAGCTGTCCGGACACGTCCTGCCTAGCCGGATCACCATAACCGAAGCCGGCAAGACGGTATCGGAGATCTCCGTGGACAGCCTGCAGCAGCTTCCTTCTGTCGATCCGAAGCTGTTTATCCCCACGCAGCAGATGCTGGACCGGGGCCGCGCCGTCTCCATGGCGGGCGCGCTGAAATTCTCGCGTGTCGTCGGAGTAAGCGCGGGCGCGCCCCAGACAGTCTGCGTGTTCGGCCTCGTCACCCCATCCGGGCAATTGGTGGAGGCTCATTCCTTGCAGCCCTCCAATCCCGACAGCCCGGCGGCCCTCCAAGCTGCAAAGCAAATGAATTTCTCCCGGCCGTCACCCGCGGGACTCAACGAAGTTCCCCAGCAGCATCTCGTGTTTATCGTCGAGAAGTTTGTTTCAAGATAGGCCGCGCCGTGAAACTGAATGGCCTCGCGTAGAGTTCTTCTGGTCGGATGGGATGCCGCGGACTGGAGGGTCATCCAGCCGCTCCTCGAGGCCGGCCAGATGCCCAACCTCCGGCGCCTGATCGAAAGCGGTGCCAAGTCGCAGATCTCGACTCTGCATCCACCGCTTTCACCCATGCTGTGGACTTCCATCGCCACCGGAAAACGCCCGTTCAAGCATGGCATTCACGGCTTCTCCGAGCCGTCCGGGGACGGCCGCGGCATACAGCCCGTCACCAACCTCGCGCGGAAATCGAAAGCGCTCTGGAACATTCTCCACCAGAGCGATCTGCGCAGCATCGTGGTTGGCTGGTGGCCTAGCCATCCCGCCGAACCGATCCGGGGCGTGATGGTGTCCGATCATTACCACCGCGCGAATCGCCCGCTCGAAGAAGGCTGGCCGCTGGCGCCGAACGTAGTTCATCCCCCCGAATTGGCCGCGACGCTGGCCGCCCTGCGCATGCATCCCGACCTTCTCACGCCGCGCGACGTCGAGCCATTTATCCCGCTGGCCAGCCAGATCGATCAGGACCATGACCAGCGCCTGGCCCTGTTCCTGCGGACGCTGGCCGAATGCATGAGCATAAATTCGGCCGCGGCCTGGTTGCTCGAACACCGGCCCTGGGACTTCTTCGCCGTCTACTTCGATTCCATCGATCATTTCAGCCACGGCTTCATGCGCTATCATCCCCCACGACAGTCCTGGATCTCGGAACAGGACTTCGAGCTCTACCACAACGTGGTCCCGATGGCGTACCAGTTCCACGACCAGATGCTGGGAACGCTGCTGGAAAAAGCCGGCCACGATACCACCGTCATTCTCATGTCGGATCACGGCTTCCATCCGGATCATCTCCGGCCGGCATCGATTCCCGACATCCCCGCGGGCCCCGCCATCGAGCACCGCGATTTTGGCATCTTCGTCATCAGCGGGCCAGGCATTCAGCGCAAGGAATTGTTGTACGGGCCATCCGTGCTGGATGTCGCGCCCACCATCCTGGCGCTGTACGGCCTGGCGGTCGGCCACGACATGGACGGAAAGGTGCTTTCCGAAGCTTTCGCCGAAGCGCCCCAGGTCGCGTTCATTCCGAGCTGGGAAGACGTTCCCTGCGCCGATGGTAGCCATCCGGAACATGCGCGCGTCGATCCGGTGGCGGCGCACGAAGCGATGCAGCAGATGATCGCGCTCGGCTATATCGAACGGCCGGATGAGAACCGCGCGGCCGCCGTGGAGAAGACCGTTCGTGAGCTTCGCTATAACCTCGGCGAAGCGTATCAGGCCGGCGGCCGGCACGCCGAAGCGCACCAGATATTCAGCCAGCTTCACGCAGCCGATCCGGATGAGCAGCGCTTCGCGGTTCGTCTCTTCGTCTGCTGCCAGGCGCTCGGCCTGACCGACGAGATGCGGCGCATCGTTGACGACCAGGATGGCCGACGCAGAGCGTTGTTTGAAGAGGCGCGAGCGAAGAACCAGGAACAAGAGGGCCGCGATCCTGCGGACCTGAGCGATGAGGAGCGGCGCGAACTGGCACGCTGGCGGCAGCTGGCGCACTATCAGCCGGCCGTGGTCGATTACCTGAAAGCTCAGCTCTTAATCAGCGACAGGCGCTACCTGGAAGCGCTGGACGCGCTCGAACAAATCGCCAAAGCCCACTTGGTCCGGCCCGGCCCGCTGCTGCAAACCGCGGATCTGTATCTGCGCCTGGGACGCTGGCGCGAAGCGCAACAGGTCTGTGAGACCGCCCTGGCCATTGATGCGGACAATGCGCAAGCCTACCTCGGATTGGCCCGAGTCGCTTTGCGGCGCCGTAAGTTCGATGAGGCCGCGCATTCGGCGCTGAACGCCTTGCAGAGGATTTATCACGACCCCGTCGCCCATTTCCTGCTGGGACGCGCTTTGACGGGAATGCAGGAATTCGAGCGGGCCGCCGAGGCGTTCCGTGTCGCCATCTCCTTCAACCCGAATTTTCCGGAAGCCCACCTCCGGCTAGCGTCTTTGCTCGGCCAACGCTTGGGCGACGCGGATGGTGCGCGCGAACATCGCCGTCTTGCGCGCAGCATGCGAAACAGGCGCGTGCACAAAGTGCGCCAGCCTCTGCCGGACGCTGTGCGCGCGCCAGGTATCGCGAGCGCGGCCGGGACGCCGCTACCAGCCGAAAACGCGCCGCCACTCTCGGAATCCCTGATCGTCGTAACCGGATTGCCGCGCTCCGGCACTTCCATGCTGATGCAAATGCTGGCGGCGGGCGGGCTGAGCATTCTCTCTGACGAACTGCGCCCAGCCGATGAAGACAATCCGCGCGGCTATCTGGAATTTGAGCCGGTGAAGAACCTGCTAGCCAGTTCTAAATGGCTCTTCGAAGCGCGAGGACGAGCCGTCAAGATCGTCCTCCCCCTGCTGGCCGCATTCCCGGCTGGTCTAGCCAGCCGCGTGATTCTTTGCGAACGCGATCTCGATGAGGTGCTAGACTCGCAGGATACAATGCTGCGGCGAAGCAACCAGCCCGTGGCGACACCCCAGCGGCGCAAGCAGCTGAAGAACGAGTATGCCCGCGCCGTGGCCCGAGCGAAAGCGATGCTGAGCCGCCGCCCGGCCACGCGACTGCTGGTGATCGAGCACGGCGCCGCCGTTTGCAATTCGCTCGCAGCCGCTGAAAAAATAAATCAATTCCTGGGCGCCGGACTGGACATCGCCAAAATTGCCGCTGCCATCGATCCGGCTCTTCATCGGAACCGCGCCGGACGGCAAGCCGGCGGCCGGCCGGGCGCCGAGGAAAGGAGAGGTTATGGAGAATCTGAGCAAACGGCAATTCTTGGTCGCAATCGCGGCCGGAGCGGGACTCGCGTCCGACGCGTTCGCGCAGGAACCAGCCCCGGTCGCTCGAAAGATTGACCCCGATCCGTCCTTGCCAAATCGCCGGACTTCTTCGCGAAGGGCCAGCACCACCAAGCTGTTCAAGTGCCCGGATGGATTCCCGAACGCTATCGCCGTAACGGACGAAGGCCTGTGGATCGCGGAACAGAAGGAAACCGGCCAAGCCGCCGCCCAGTATCATCTGCCCGAGCCGAAGGACCTGACCGAACACGCCTGGCTGGTGGATTGGAATGGCAAAGTGCTCAAGACCGTGGCCACCCAGTCCCGAAACACCAGCGGAATGTCCGTCGGCGGCGGCTACGTTTGGATGTGCGCCAATGCCGCGCCGGAAGGCGTTTTCCAGGTGGACATGAACTCCAGGCAGGTGAGCCATCGCCAGATTCCTCTTGGCCCGCCGGACGATGGAGGCGGTTGCCACGGTGCTCTCTGGCACGGCGGCAAGCTTTGGATCGCCTCACTCCGGTTGCGCGCAATCCTCCGCGTCGATCCCAATTCCTGGGAGCCGGAATTTATGATTCCGTTCTACTTGGATCCCGCCAGGCCACGCTATCACGCCATCGCTTGGGATAACGGCGCCATCTGGCAGATCATCGGCAACGATTGCAAACGCCATTCCGATTACCACCCCGCGCTCGTCAAATACGACGCCGCCACCGGGCGCGTGCTGGAGACCGTGGATTTTGAACCAAATTCTTGCGATCCCCACGGGCTTGCAATGCACGATGGAGCGCTGGTCAGTTGCGACGCCGGCATCCATCCCGGCTGGCCTGTGAACGACAGCCCGACGGCGGGCTGGATTTTCCGCATCGATTTAGCTTAGGCCGATCGGATCGCACAAGGAGACTGAAATGAATGGACGGATCTTGAATCGAGTAGTTTTCCTCACGGCCGTTGTGCTTCTGGCCATGCCGCTCGCGCTCGCTCAAACCACGGAATCGGCGACGGCGCGCGAAATCAGTGCTCCGCCGGCCATCGCGCCGGAACCGTGCTCCCACGCGCCCCATTGCGGCTGGGGAAAGAACCGCGGCGCGATGGTGCATGAACAACACACGCCCGACCTCGCGTTCACCTTCGCTTATCCGTTTTCCTTGAGGGAAGGACTCACTGGCGGCGTCACGGCGGTCGCGATTAATTCCAAACAGCATCTGTTCGCCTTCCAACGCAACAAGCCGGGCCAGCTCCAATTGTTCGAGTTCGATCAGAATCGCAAACTGGTCCGCACCATCGGCGAGGACGTGATCGGTCATCAGATCAAAGCGCACGGCCTGGCAATCGATCCGGAAGACAACATCTGGATCGCTGACGAAACCGGCGCCACTGTGATGAAGCTGAGTCCCGAGGGGAAGCTGCTCATCGCGATCGGAGTGAGAGGCGAGCGCGGAGATTGGGATGAGGCTAAGGGACAAAGGCTGCTCTGGGAGCCGCTTACGTTCGCGTTCGGAGCCAACGGGGATGTCTACATCGGTATGGGGCACGCCAACGAGAGCCCCAATGATACGGATCGATCGGCAACCAACAAAATCGGAGCCGCACGCATCCTGCATCTCGATAAGAACGGGAAATTCATCAATCAATGGTTCGGCAACAGCCCGGGGCCAGGTCATTTCAGCATGGTGCACGGCCTGGCCGTCAATCCGGACAACGGCAACATCTACATCGGCGACCGCGAGGAATATCGAATCGTAGTCTATAGCGCAAATGGCAAATTCATCAAAACCATCCAGATGAGAAATCTGGTTTGCGCCCTCTATGTCGACCCGCATAGGCAACTATGGATGGCGACCGGCCAGGACGGCCAGATCTTCAAGATCGATTGGGACGGCAACGTACTCGGCGCCATGGGCAACGGACCGGGGAAGGGCGAAGGACAGTTCTTTGAGTCCACCTACATGGCCATGGATTCGCACGGTAACTTGTTTGTCGGCGACACAGGCGCCGGCCGTATCACCGAGATGGTCGCCACCAACAGGTAATGGGCATTTCACGGCTCATCTGGCAATTGAAATGGAATCCACTTTGACCGTGTGGTCGATCATTTCACCACTTACGGTCACCAGGAAGAACGGCGTCTTCCCGGCTTTGCGCGCCAGCTCGGCTGCCTTCGCGTTTCCGTTGGCATCCAGCCGGAAGCGTACTCCATCCGATCTCACTACGGCAAAAGACTTGGTCTTCGCGTTCGGCGAGCAATAGCGGATCTCCATGTTCCGGTCCCGATCGACCGCTGTATTGGTATCGTTCGGGTTCACGTTACGCTCTTCGGCGGCGTAGCATTTGGAATTCACCAAATATCCCGACCAGCTTTCGCCAAAACTCAGCGCGGAAGCCAGACACAAGAGGGCGGCGAGCCGCGTCGCGAGCGTCATGGCTTTCCTCCTTGATAAGTTGGATTCCTCGCCACGCCGTCAAGTTTCACTGCAGCTCCATATTCCAAGCCTGTTTTGTATTAGTGTAGTTCTTGCTAGCAACTGATGGAAGGATGCCAGAGCCCGAGATCCAAGCCGTCGCCGACAACCTGGTGGAAGCATTGCGATTCTTCGGCCGCGCCCGCCAGGACGCCGAGATCCGCGACCTGGCCGGCGTAACGCTGATCTTCTGCGGCCTGAACTACGCGGCCTTTAACGCGGCGCTGCTCACCCGGCCCATCGAAAACGAGGCCGAGCTCACGCGCCTGATCCAGATTTCATCGGCCCAGTTCGAATCCAAGCGCCTGCGCTGGACCTACTGGCTGTGTGACGACTTCCTGAGCCGCCCGCTGAGCCGTCAAGCTCCCCATATTTTCAGCCGGCACGGTATGCGCCAGCTTACCAAAGCGCCCGGAATGTATACCGAACGCTTGCGCGCGCCACTACGGCAGTTGCCTCCGCTGGAAGTGCGCGGCGTGACCGACCACGCCACGCGCGCCATCTTCGCCGAGATCATGTCCATCGCCTTTGAGATTCCACATTCGGTCAGCTCGGCCGTCTACGGGTCCGAGCGCGGCTGGTCCGGCGGCTTCCAGGGCTACATCGGATACGCCAACGGCAAGGCGGTGACTACGGCCGCGTCCATGATGACCGGCGACGTGGTCGGCTTGTACTCAGTCGCCACGCTGCCGCAGTTTCGCTGTTTGGGATTTGCCGAAGCAATCATGCGCGAAGTGATCGAACCGGCCCGCGTTCATGCGGGCGCCCAGCGCACCGTTCTGCAATCCACGCCCTCCGGCCTTTCGCTCTACGAGAAAATGGGCTATCGCACCGTGACCAATTTCGACGTGTACATCGCGGATTAAAGTCCGGCCAGCGCGCCAGTGGCAATCCAGGCCGCGGTCTTTTCGATGTCACCGCCCAGCGCGCGGTCCCCGGTCCAAGCCGGGCTCACGTTGCGAAGCGACGCTCGCACCCGCTCGATCGCTGCGCTCGACCGCAACGGGCTCAGGCAATCCAGCGCGCGCGCCGCCGTAAGCAGCTCGATCGCCAGCACCACACGCGTATTGCGCACCACCTGCTTCAGCTTCATCGCCGACGTCATCCCCATGCTGACGAAGTCTTCCTTGTTGCCGCTGGTGGTAATGGACCCGGTGGAGGCCGGATGCGCCAGCACGCGATTCTCTGCCACCAGCGCCGCCGCGGTCACTTGCAGCATCATGAATCCGGACTCCAGGCCGGCGTGATTGGTCAGAAACGCCGGCAACTCCTCGTTGAGCGCCGGATTCACCAGCCGGTCGATGCGCCGCTCGGAAATCCCGGCCAGCACCGTGAGCGCCACTGCCAGCGCGTCCAGCTGTAAGGCCAGCGGCTCGCCGTGGAAGTTGCCGCCGGAAAAAATCTCGTCGCCGATCACCAGCGGGTTGTCGGTGACCGCGTTGAGTTCAATCTCGAACGCTCGCCGCGCAGTCGAGATCGCATCGCGTACCGCGCCGTGCACCTGCGGGGCGCACCGCAGCGAGTACGCGTCCTGAACGCGCCGGCAGGCGATGTGCGATTGGCGGATCTCGCTGCCTTCCAGGTGCCGCGTGAGGTTGGCCGCGCTCTGGATTTGCCCCGCGAATGGCCGGGTTGCATGGATGCGAGGGTCAAACGCGCGCGGCGTGCCACGCAGCCCATCCACGGTCATGGCGCAAATCAGATCGGCGGCATCGGCGAGTTGTTCTGCTCCCAGCAATTGGAGCAAGCCCACGGCCAGCATCGCCTGCGTGCCGTTTACCAGCGAAATGCCTTCTTTGGATGCCAGCGCGATGGGTTCGATTCCGGCCTGCCCCAAGGCTTCGGCGCCCGATTGCCGCCGTCCCTCCAAATCCGCCTCTCCTTCGCCCATCAGCACCAGCGCAATGTGGGCCAACGGCGCGAGATCTCCACTTGCCCCCACGCTGCCTTGCGACGGAACCACCGGCGTGACACCACGATTCAGCAGCTCGCACAAGCGTTCCGCGACCAGCGGCCGGATTCCAGAGAACCCCTTGGCCAGCACGTTGGCGCGAATCAGCATCATGGCGCGAACTTCCTCGCGCTCGAGCGGCGTGCCCACCCCGCAGGCATGCGAACGAATTACGTTGCGCTGTAGCTGCTCCAGATCCTCGGCGGAAACTCGTACGTCCGCCAGCAAACCGACGCCGGTGTTCACGGCGTAAACCGCATCATCGCCCGCCGCCAGCTTCTCCACCACCGCCCGCGAACGCTGCATCCCGGACACCGCGTCCTCGGACAACGCCACCGCCTCGTTCCGCGAGGCAACGCGCAGCACTTCGTCCAACGTCAGGTGCGACCCGTCCAGAACCACCATCTCTCTTATCTTAGTGATTGGGGTCGTGACCGGGCTCGTGACTCGACCAACGCACCATTCGCGCCGGCTTCACATTCACATCCAGCATCCAGATGGTGCGGTCGCGGAAATAATGCAAGAGCTCGGCGTTCTCCTGTGGACCCATGTCGCGCGCCCAGACTACTTTCGAGGCGTCGATGTCGGCGTCGTTGTAAATCCACTGGAAGACATTGTCCGGATCCGTCTTCGGTTTCACCAGCACCAGATGCCGCCCGCCAATCCGGTCAAGCGTGGCCAGAATTTGCGATTTCGCCGGATTTCCGGGCGGTACGCAGCACCATGACCCGGAGTTGACTCGCTGCGTAAATGGCAGATGAACTTGTTCCAGGCCGATGCGCACGCCAATGATCATCAGCAGGATGATAGGCGCAGCGATCGCGTACCGGACACCCCAAGGCCGCGCGCAAAGCCTGCGAAACCCTGCCACGATGATCGCCAGGAAGCATCCCGTGGCCGCAGCCGCGTAGTGCGGCGATGACCCTACTTCGATTAACGTCGCAACTACGGTCAGCCCGCCCGCGGCGAACAGCAGCCGCATTCGCCCCTTGCGCCATAGCAGCGGAAGCATCATCAAAGGAACCGACAGTGCCGGGCCGAAATAAAAGCGCCAAATCTCCTCGGCGGTTCTTGCTCTGAACGCACCCGGGTGATCGTGCACATCGCGCTCGTAGTCGTAATAGCGTTCCAGCTCAACATGCCTGAAGTGCGGCGCTGGCGGATGGAACCACGGCAGTGTCATCGGCCAGCCATACGTCGCTTGATTCACCGCGTACGGCGTGCGGAATACGTCGCCCGTGACCGCGCGGTTGTATACCAGCAAACACGCGAAACCCGCTATGATCACGGCCGTGGCGGGAATCGCGGTCCACAGGCGCGCGCGCTTCTTGGCGATGCCAAAAACCAGCGCCACGAACGCAGGTACGGCCACCGCTAATCCCTCGAACGGACGCGTAAAACCGATCATCACGATGCCCAAACCGAACAGAAGCGAAGCGCCCAGGGCCGGCTTCCGCAGCAATCTCGGATAGGCGCCCAGCGCCAGCGCCCCACCCAGCGCCGCCAGACACCCTCCGTAATATCCGTTCACCCAATAGCTCGCGATTCCGAAGCGCAGTATCGCCAGCAATCCTCCAAACATCGCCCAGACCGGAGGAACCCAGGCCAGCAGCATCCAGCACAGCGCCGCGCACATCGCCGCGCTCCCCAGCAACACCCCGATCCAGGGATGCCCCAACATTTTTCCCAGCGCCAACAGCGCGCCCTGTCCGGGAAAATAATCCGAATTGTAAGTCGGCTTTTGAATGATGTGGATGCTTTCGAAATGCACCCACATCGGATGCGTCGGATTCGTGAGCCGCCCATGCGCCAGCGTGTCGCCAACCAGCAGATGGCTGAACTCATCGGTGATGGCCGGATGCGGCGCCGGAAAGGCCGGAAGGAAGGCCGCGCGGACCGCCAGAGCCGCGAGAAAAACAGACGCCACCGCCAGCCGGGGCCGCTGCGCCAGCCGCACGCCTCGCCGCCACAAGCGCTCGAAAGGAAGCACGGCAAACGACGCCCGCCGCGCCAGCACAACCGCCGCCACCACTAGCGGCATCTCCAGCAGGTTCAAATCGAAATAGAACCCGTAGCCGACCGCGGCCACCAGGTAAAGAAAAAACTCCAGCATGCTCAGCGTTGCGGATAGCAGAACGTCACCGCGCCGGGGTGCGCGCGGGCTTCATCTTCCGTCCACAAAAGGCTATCGGTTGGCTGTACGCCCAGCATGAGCTGGACCGCCGCGTCGGCCACAATCCGGGGGCGGGGAAAACATCGCACATACACCGGCCCGCGCGTGGCCCGCACCAGCGCCAGCAGTTGCTCGGTGGGCGCGGCGCGTTCCAGGAATTGCGAACGTTTCTTGGTCCACAGATAGATGACATTCTGGGCCACCATCAGCCCGCACAGCGCAACCACCGCAGCCCGATGCCGGGACCAGTAGCGCTGATAAACCTGAAGCACTGCGAATCCTACGATCATCGCCAGGCCCACGCTGGCCAGATGCAATTGCCGGCTGGGAATACGTCGTGAATAAGTAAGGAATGAGTAGGGAATCAAGCTAAGTCCGGCCCAGCCCGCGCCCAGAGCCAAGACCACGCCGTAGCCGGCCGGCTTCCAAATGAAAATCGCAACCAGCGCGAGCACACCCCAAAACCAGAACAATCGCGCGAAGTTGAGCGGCCAGATCAGCCAGAACGGCGCGTGCAGCGAAAAGCTGCCGTCCTGGAACCGGAAAGAATGCGAACGCCCGGCGAGCACCGACGCCACGGCCAGCGCCGCTAGAGCCGCATAAGGCAGCAGCCACGGCCACGCGCGCCGCGGCTTTGCATCGAACGCCAGCGGCAGCGCCAGTAGGGCGACCAAAATCACAGCCGATTCTTTCGACAACAGCGCCAGGCACAATGCCGCTAAGGATGCCGCATACCACATCGCGCGGCGCCGTTCTAAGAATTCCACCCAGCACAGAAACGACACCAGTCCGAAAAAAAGCAGCAGCGGTTCGGTGGATCCCGACAGCCACATGATCGCTTCCTGATGTCCCTCGTACACGGCGAAGAACGCCGCGGCCCAGGCCGTCAGAGCCAAGCCCAGAGGCCGCCACACCCCCAGCAGGTACACCAGCCACGTGTTGAAAATGTGCAGCACGATCATGGCGCCGTAGTACGCGGCTGCATGCATGCCGGCCAGCGCATTCAAGCCATACATGAACACCCAGGTGGTGGCGCGCAAGCGAAAGGTTGCGTCCGAAGCCAGCTCGCGCCATCCCGAGATCGGCCCGTAGCGCTGCGCGATCAGAATATTGCCGTAGTCGTCTTCAATCAACGGCTGCGAGAGCGCCGGCAGATACGCCAGCAGCACCAGCGCGGCCAGGACCACAAAGACCAGGAGAGAAGGCCGGACACGACTCCCTTCCATCCCTTCGCCAGCGGGGGCAAGTCCCGCCACCCGTCGAGATCGCGCGCTGGCTGGTTGTTGCAAGTCCCATTATGATTGAAGAGCAGGAGGTCAACCATGCCATTCGCGCGCTTGCTGCCGGTTCGCCAACACTTCCCGGACCGCGCCATCCCCGATGTGGCAGCTGCCGTCCGCCGCGAACTGGCTGCTTCCGGATTTTCCGCGCGCCTCAAGCCGGGCGCCCGTGTGGCGCTGGGCGTGGGCAGCCGCGGCATCGCAAACCTCGACACTATCGTGCGCTCGGCCGTGGACTACTGGAAATCGCAAGGCTGTGAGCCCTTCATTTTCCCCGCCATGGGCAGCCACGGCGCGGCCACCGCCGAAGGCCAAGCCGATGTTCTGGCTCACTTCGGAATTCACCAGGGCAGTATGGACTGCCCCGTAATCAGCGCCCTCGATGTCGTTTCGCTGGGCCACACCCCCGACGGCATCGAAGCCTTCATGGACCGCAACGCCTTCCAAAGCGACGGCGTGATGCTGATCGGCCGTGTCAAGTGGCACACCGATTTCTCCGGAGAAATCGAGAGCGGCCTGTTCAAGATGCTGGCCATCGGTCTCGGCAAATTCGCCGGCGCCCAGCAATACCACACCTACGCCTACAAGCTGGGCCTGGAGCACGTCATTCGAAGCGTGGGCCGCCAGGTTTTGAAGTCCGGCAAAGTCTTCGGCGGTTTGGCGATTCTCGAAGATGCCAACCACAACACCGCCCAGCTCACTGCCGTGCCCATCGAAAACATGGAGCGCGCCGAAGAAGACTTGCTGAAGCTGGTGAAGAGCTGGATGGGCCGCATTCCAGTGCCCCTGGACATCCTGATCCTGGACGAAATCGGCAAGAACATCAGCGGCGCTGGCATGGATACCAAGGTGGTGAACCGCAGCGTGCACGGTGAATCGAACTGCTGGCCTGGCTTGGTGCGCATCGAGCGCATTTTCCTGCGCGACTTGAGCAGCCACACCTACGGCAACGGCGTGGGGCTTGGCATGGCGGACGTCGTGCACGACCGTCTGCTCGAAAAGATTGACTGGAACGCCACCCAGATCAATTCGCTAACGGCCTCGACCCCCACCGCCATCCGCACGCCCATTCATTTTGCGAGCGACCGCGAGTGCCTGGAAAAGATCGCACTCACCGTTGGCAGGATCGATCAGAAGGACGTGACCTGCGGCTGGTTCAAGAACTCGCTGGAACTGGGCTTCATGAAACTCAGCGAAAACCTGCGGGATGCGATCCGGGAAAATCCGTCCTTGGAAATCGTGGGACCAGCCGAATCGATGGACTTCGATCCGGCCGGAAATCTAAACGCATCGGCTGTCGAACAGCACGGCGTTGGGGCTGATTAACGCTCAAGAGTAAATAGGCGAGTAAAGACGTGTCTACTCGCCTAGCTCTCAAGTTTTCTTAGCTCTGTGATGCGGCAAGCGACATCACGCTGGAAATCTTGCTGAAGATCGTGCTGATGCTGGTCGAAACGGTCGGCATGACGGCACCAGCCGCAACCGCTACGAAACCCGCCATCAGAGCATACTCGATCAAGTCCTGACCGCGAGTATCCTTGAGCACCTTCAGCTTTAATACCAGATTAGTGATCCGTGTCATTGTTTTCTCCTCTCCCTCGCGATGGATTCTCGCCATCGCTATTGGTAAAGTATCACCCCTAGCCGGTACGATAAATCAGTGCAAGCACCTAGAACACACTTAAAAACGCCCCTCTGAAGAGGACTGGATGCGCGTGGTTATAGTACTTTGATCCTCACTGGGCTTATAGTCCTTTAGCATCAGGTAGCCGTTTTCCGTAAGCATCCAGGCCCGCCGGCCACCGTAGTGTTCGACCAGCGCTTGGTCCTGTTCGGGCGAAAGCGATCGAGCCCAAATGATGCGCGCGTGGTCGATGTCTGCCTGGTTGTAGACCAGCTCCTGATAAATTTCGTGCTTCGGCCCGTAACTCACCAGCACCAGTTGGTCGCCCGGCATGCGCTCCAGCCGGTCCTCGATGGCCGCGCGCTCGGCGCGAACGTGATAATCGATGGATCCGAACAAGTAGCGATTCTGAGCCGTCAACAGGCCCGCCAGAGTGACCACGGTGAAGGCGCCGGCAACCGCCCAGGCGATATAAGCGCGCTCTTCGGCTGTCCCCGGCCAGGCGCGCCGCATGGCTCGAATACCGGCCGCGGCAACAATATAGACCAGCGCCGTAGCAGGCGCCGCATAGTGCGGGAACAGCCGGAGATTGAAGGCCGCGCCGGCGTAAAACGCACCCAGCAGCAGCAGGCCGCCGCGTGCCGCGCGATCTCGCCATAACGCGCGCAGGCACGCCAGCAGACAGAGCGTCAGCGGCAGCCCCAGAAAGAACGTCGCTAGACGATACAGATCGAATGCGTGCGTCTTAACAAGATGCTCACGTGCCTCGCGCTTGTCGTTGCGGTCGCCGTTCACCCAGAAGTCTTCTAAGAAAGCATTGCTATAAACGGGCTTCGGCCCCGGTCGCGGCTGCAACACCAGCGGCGACCACATGTCGTATTGGCGTTCGTGCGCCAGATAGGGCATCTCCCACGGATTTCCCGTGACGCGGTAGTTGTAGTAGGCCATCCACCCCGCGGCCGGGATCAGCACCGCGGCCGCCGGCAGAACCACGCTTCGAAGTAGCCCTCCCGCGCGTTGCCGCCAGAATCCATAGGCGAGATACACCAAGCAGGGCAGGGCCAGCAGCATTCCTTCATACGGCCGCGTGTTGGCCAGAATCGCCAGCCCGGCGGCGAACGCCAGCGCCGGACCTCGGCCAGGCCGCCGAATCAGACGTGGAAGCGCACCCACCACCAGCGCGCCCCCAATCGCCGTGCATGTTCCGCCCCAATAACTCTCGCTCCAGTAACTGACGATCCCGATCTTGAGCAGTGCGATCAACGCGCCCACCAGTGCCCACACCGGAGGCAGCCAACCCTGCAGCGCCCAACAAATGGCCGCGCACAGCACGCCGCCCGCCAGCCACACCCCAAACCAAGGCTGGCCCGTCAGTTTTTGTCCGAGCGCCATCACCTGGCCCGAAAACGGCGGATACTTCGACGAATAGGTGGGACGAATCAGCTCCTGCAACGTTTCGAAATGCGCGGCGAAGGCTGGAGTAGGATTGGCCAGACGCCCGTGCGCGAACGTGTCGGCCGCCAGCAGGTAGCTGAATTCATCCTGAATCGCGGGCTTCGGGATCGCCACCACCGGCAGCAGCAGCGCGCGGGCAGCGAGCGAGGTCAGGCCCACCAACACGATCGCGCGCCACTTGTGTTCGGCCAGCCTCGACAGCCACGCTTCCGCGGCCGGCAGAAGACGGCGCAGTCGCCCGGCCATCACGCCAACCGCAGGTCCTTGTACGCGTCGATCAACGCGAAATTGGTGCGAACTCGCGCCACCGTCTCACCCCGTTGCTCGATGCGCCCGGCACGTACGTGCCCCAGATCGGCGGCCAGCCTCAGATAGTCGATTTTTTCCGGATCGATTCCCATGATCCGGCAGCAGGTGGCATCCACAGCCACCAAATCCCGCCCCATGATGAGCACTCCGGCCGGCTTGGGCGTGCCCTGAATCGGACCGTTGCCTTCCATCCCGATGATTCCATCCACAATCGCGAAGGTATTGCGAAACTGCCGGTTCAGAGCCACTATGGATTCCGGAATCCCGAGATAGTGCAGCTTGTTCTTCGGCCAGCCGTAGACCGAGCCGGGCACTACGCCGAAAAAGTTCTTCATCGAAAGCGTCGCGCCGGCCCAATGATGCGTCTTCATCTTGGCGAGCGAGACAATCAGGTCGGCCGCCAGCACCGTATGCGGGAAGTAAAAGCGCGATTCGCCCGCGAAGTTCGAAACCGGCGAGACATCGTCCCGATTGAGGTCCGTGAAGATGCTCTCAAACTTCGGGACCGTGGAGCGATAACGCGCATCGTCGGCCAGGTCCAGCGTGTCACGCCGGTGCCCCGGCCCCTCGCCGATCTTCACTTCCGCGGCGCCCAGCTTATGAAACACCTCCACCGCCGCGGCGATCACGGCTGCATCGGTGTTGATGACCGTCGAGGAATCGAATTCCACCAGGTTCGGCTTCAGCAGAACGCGCTTGCCGCGCACATCCAACCCGCATTGCTGGATCCCTTCGAGCATCCGGCTGACCAGATCTTCGGAATAGGACCGCGCGCGCAAGATCGCCACCGCCGAATCACCCGCCGGACCATCCGGCAGCTTAGGCGGTTTTTCCAACTTCATCCCGGCGTAAGTACCGGCGACAGCGGCGCCCGAAACTGTGAGAAACTTTCTGCGATTCACGCGCGGCCTCCCGTGGCCAGCAGCCTGTAATTGCCCTCGGGGTGGGCCAGCGCCTCAAGCGCAGCCAGCATAATATCCGTTGAGACTCTGGATTCCTCCGCGGGCGCTTGCGGATTCTGGCCGTGCAACCGCAGCGCGATAGCCAGCCAGGCCTTGGCAAGCGACGATTTGGTCTCCGCGCGCAAGCGCCGGCCCACGTCCAGCGGCCCCGCAATTTCCTTCGTACTCCGCCCTTGCAGCCCCACCAGCGCTAACCCGGTGGACTCCGGATAGGACGGCAGATCGAAATTCAGCACATTGGGGTTCCCGCAATTCCATCCGCCATCGCTGCACCGCCGTGCCAGCACCAGCGCTTCTCCCTCGCGCACGCGGTGATCCAACTCCGCGCTCGGAAACCGGGCCGCCGCCTTCTTCAACGCGACCAGCGTCAGCGCAGTCGGCTCGATCCACGCAGCGTTCCCGTTGCGCCACGGCCAGCCTTCGTGCGAAACATCCAGCTTGGTCTTGAGCAAATTGAAATACGAAAACGAGCGCATCAGCAGATTGTGCTCGGCCCCCGCCACGCGCAGCAGCCAGCCCACCGAGCGAGCCACATTTTCGTCGTGCACGCCGCGAACCGAGGCCAGCGTCACCAGCAGCGCCGTGACCCAGGTTCCATCCGCGACCCCCGCTCCCGGCCGGACGCTGCCGTCAGCCAGCTCCCAGGACCGGACCAGACTCCAGGCGTGATCCACCGCGGCATCCGACCCAGCCGCACCGTGCAGAGCGAGCATCGAGTAAGCCGTCGGCTCCAGCCAGGACTGCTTCCCCGGAAAATAACCCCACCCGCCGTCCGCGTTCTGCGTCGCCCGCAGAAACTCCAGACGCGATTCCAGATACAGTCCGTCCACGGAGGATAGATCGGCGGAATAGCAGGAAAAATTTAGACTTGATACCGGCGCCTTAGCCCCGGCCACCGGTCGAAGTCGCTGTCAAAGCTGCAGATGGTCGTTACCCCGCGGCGTTCCATGATGGCGGCGTGAAGAGCATCACGAGCCGAAAGAAGCTGCGGCGCACCCGCGATCTCGCTGGCCCTCAGTACGTCCGCTTTTTCGACCGGAAATACTTCGTCTACGATTTCCAAAGTAACTTGCATGGCCGGCCCAATGGCGTCCCGCCTTTGGATGGAGGTATAGCGGTGCAGGATCTCCTGCAGAACCTCGGCGTCCGTAACCAGCCGTTCCCCGGCGGCAATCAGCCCCTCGATCAAGATTTGCGCTTCTGCCTTCTTGGGATGTGCCGCGCCAACCAGGTACATCGGAATGTTGGAATCGACGAAGGTCACTTGTGATAGCCCTGCTCGATCTCAACCAGCATTTGGTCAATATCGGCCGTCGGAAACGAATGAGCTACCGCCCGGCGAACCGCCTTGAGCTTCACTTGAGCATCTTGGGCCGGCTGGCGGGAACGCGCTTCCCGCAGCTTCCGGCGCACCCACTCGCCCACCGTAACGCGATCGCGCCGCGCAAACCGCCGGATCTCGTCCATCTCGGAATCGGGGAGCAGGACTTGGAGCCGTTTACTCATACTATGAGTATATGATAATCATAGCGGTAGCATGGCACTAGGTCATCGACCCCGCGCGTAGGCTCTGGTGAAGGACCTCAACACAGGCGGCGCCGCCAGAGGTTGAGTTGCCGAAGCGGGCACAATGCACCACCCCGCCCGCCTGCGATAAACTCAAAGACCCGAGCGTTTTTAATTCCTGCGTTCTTTAGGAGGAGCGACCTTGGCTGAATGGAGTTATGTAGACACGGAACCGGGCGAAGGTTTCTGCGAGCTTCGCTATTTCGGATACACCAAAAAGCAGGCTGGCGGCGACGTGGAGTTCGTCATCACGTTGCGCGAATACGTGCATCCGCCCGATCCCGCGTTGAAATACTTCGCGCAGGCCGACAAGCAGACCAATCAGAAGACCGCCCCTTTCACGCCGGTCGGCTGGGGATCGTCCGTCGCATCCGCCCTGCACGAATGCGTGAAGTCCATCCGGCGGTTTCCCTACGAGCCAACCGCACAGTGAAAATCCTGCTCCGAGGCTATGGTATGGTAGTATGGTACCGGTATGGCAGCGAGCAAAGTCACCTTCACCCTCGATGACACAACCCTTCGCCGCCTCCGGGATGCCGCCGAAAGGTTGGGCAAACCGCAAAGCGCCGTGGTCCGCGAGGCCATTCAGGACTTCCACGACCGGATCGGGAAGCTGAGCGAACAAGAGCGCCTCCGGGCACTGCGGGCCTTCGACGAACTGGTTCCAAAGATTCCTCGCCGGCCTTTGTCTCAAGTGGTGCAGGAGCTAAAGGAAGTCCGGCGGGCGCGGCGCGCGGGCGGGCGCAGGAGCCAACAACGATGATTGTCATTGATACGTCAGTGCTCATCGACAGCCTGACCGGTCCCAAGCATCTAGCCCGGACATTGCGCGCGTTGATCGAAGCAGGGGAACGCCTTTTGTTACCGTCGCTCGTGTTGTACGAGTGGATGCGCGGGCCACGCCTGGCCGAGGAACTTGCCGCCCAGGAAGCTCTTTTTCCTAGTGAGTCTGCTCTGCCATTTGGCGCTCGGGAAGCCACGCTGAGCGCGCGGCTTTATCGCTCTGTGCCGCGGCCCCGAGGACGGGAAGTGGACCTCGCGATCGCTGCCTGCGCCATTGCAAAAGAAGCCGAGCTGTGGACGCTGAACGCCGCTGACTTTAAGGACATCCCGGGACTGCGATTATTGTCGCTGGAAGCGCCAAGCACCTGACAGGGCGAGCCAAGCCTGCGCCTGCTGAATATCCACGAGCTTCTCGATGAATTGCGCTCGCCGGAAAGTAATCCCTCAGGCCGCCCGGCCACTCGCCGGAGCCTGCTGGATATCCACAATCTGCGACGTGATCACGGTCCGGTGCACCGGATGAATAAACTCCAGATGCATCCCCCGGCCCACGAACTTCGTCTTCAGCATGGACCCGCCCCAGGTGCAGCCCTGCACTTGCACCTTCACTGGCTCGGGGCAGAACTCCGGATGCCCGGAAATCAGCGCCGACTCCTCGTCCAGACTCACCAGCGTATACGACCGGTTGCGCGTCTGAATCGCCAGCACCGCGCCCGGCTGCAAGTCGCGCAGGTACACGCCGCCTTCGATTTCCGATTGAATGATGTTGTGGTTAATCTCATCCGAGAGATTCGGGTGCGGGAGCAGCGAAGCCCGCTCGAAAACCCCAGTAGCCGTGTCGGCGTACATCCGATCCTATTGTAACCACTTATTAATGCCGCGCAACTGTCGGCCGCGTGGCCCCAGTACTACTTCCCAGGCACGAACACCCGGACCAGCTCAATCACCAGAATCGCCACCACCATCACCTCTAACACAAACGCGCGTGCCTGGTGAAACTCGTCCACCATGAACTCGTACAGCTCGCCGGCCGTACGCAGTTTTTCATCCACTAGGCTGCGGTAGTCTGGCACGCCCACGCGCATGGCCGCTATGCGATGGGCCCGCGCATAGAACATATCGCTCAGAAACTTGATGGCGTTGTCGGTGTGCTCGGTCAGCTCGATAACGTCCAGGCGCAGCGTGTTCAGCCGTTCGGCCTCGCGCGCCATGCGCCAGCGCCGGAACAGGCCACCGCGCCGTTCCAGTATCTTGTAAACGTTCTGAAGCACGCGCGTCAGCACGTCATCGTAATGGCGAAACTCGAGCAACTGCGTATTGGCATATTCCAGCAACTGGATTGTCGGCGCCGCGCCCTCCAGCGTGTCGTACACCAGAGCGCCCACCCAGCCGGCCACCAGCAGATCGGTCGGATAATACGAAAGGCTGGAATGCAATACTTCCTTGCATTCGCTCTCGGAAAGCTGCATGGACTCGCCGCGCACGACTTGGGCAATCTGTTCGCCGTGCTGCGCGAGCATCGCCGACGCGGTCATCGGCTGGCCCTCCTCGTCTAGCGCTTCCCGTACATGAATAATGTAGTAATCCTCGCTGAGCGGGTTCGAGTAAGGTGTTCGCAGCGCCGCGCCCACTTTCTCCAGGCGCATCCGAACCAGCTCGGATGTCGCCCGTTCGATCTCCGGCGCGAGAATCCAGCGATTCGAAAGCCGGATCAGGTCTTCCCAGCTTTTCTCGAATTCCATTTCCAGCTCGGTGCTGACCACACCATAGTCGAAATATCTGATCCGCACCCGGAACTGTTGTCCGGCGATCGAGACCGGTTCGGGATACTCCACCACCGGCGGACGCTCGAATCGCACGTACTCGGGCGCGGGGTGCTTGAAACGCGGCTGAGCTGCGGCGCGCTCGGCTGTCACCAGCGCTTGCAACTTGTCGAGCTGAATCTCCTCAGCGACGTCATACAGCACCAGCACCCACAAGGACCCCCGCAATGGCCGCATCTCTGTATTGTCACAGAGGCCAAGCCAACGGTACACTTGCGCTCATGCCGAGAGTAAAACCCGCCTGGTTGGAGCCGCTGTTTCCCTGGCCGCAAAAAAGCGCCGTCGTCAATGGCCGCAACATGGCGTATATCGATGAGGGAGACCGCGCCGGCCGCCCCGTCCTGCTGCTTTCCGGCAATCCAACTTGGGGATTTCTGTATCGCGACTTCATCGGCCCCTTGACCGAAGCCGGCTACCGCGCCATCGCGCCGGACTGGATCGGCGCCGGCTACTCCGACCATCCCCGCGCCGACGCCGCCCTCACCTTTGCGCATCACATCGCCGACCTGGTCTCGCTCATCGATCAGCTCGATTTGCGCGGATTCGTCGTTACCGGCCAGGATTGGGGCGGCCCGCAGGGCGTAGGCGCGGCGCTGCAGCGGGTCGAGAAACTCTCGGCGCTGGTGTTGATGAACACCTGGCTGTTCACCGGGCTGATCAGCAAATTTCATGCCTCGCCGCGGCCCTGGACCACCTGGCACGCTCCATTAGTCGGGCAATTCTTCATGCGGCGCCACAAGGTGCTATCGCAGCACGGGCCCACCGCAACCACGGTGCGCGGCATAACGCTCAACGAAGGCCGTGCCTATCATCATGTCTTCGACGAAGGCGGATCCGACCACGTGGTGCTCACCTGGCCTCGCACCATCCCGATGCGCGAGGGCGATCGCGGTTGGGCGGACATGCAAGCCATCCAAAGACGGCTGCCCGAACTCTCTAAAATCCCCACGCTCCTGTTGTGGTCACCG
Source organism: Terriglobia bacterium (assembly GCA_963768095.1). Classification (GTDB taxonomy): domain Bacteria; phylum Acidobacteriota; class Terriglobia; order Bryobacterales; family Bryobacteraceae; genus Palsa-89. The sequence goes on from CAVYGT010000008.1 coordinate 115,182, forward strand.
GGCGACGAAGTTTTTCCCATCGAGTTCGGCCATCGTCTAAAAGAACTGCTGCCGCAGGCCGAAGGCCCCATCGCGTTCGACCGCGCCCGACACTTCTTACAGGACGACCGCGGGCCCGATCTAGCGCGCGCCATGGTCGAGTTTCTGAACCGCACGGTGGGAGCGCGCTCATGAAATGGATCGCGCCGTCAACCGAAGAGCTTTCCTATCTCCGGCCCGATCCATTGTTATGGGAGCAGGAGCTGGACGTTCGCCCGGATGTCGCCGAAGCCGTCGAGCGCGCTGCCGGTATGCGCGCCGGTCGCGTCTACTGGCGCTCGAAATTCGGACATCTCTACGCGCTCGAACTGGCGGACCTGGGCCGTGGCCGTCCGTCCATGGCGATGGTCTACGGCCACTGGGATCGCTATGAGCCTCGTCCACCCGAACACGAGATCGATTCGGACCTTCTGGAGTTCTGCCTGTGGGTGGCCGAGATCGCGCCCAACCTGAACCCGGCAGACATCGCCAAGGTCGCCCAATTCGCCGGCGGTCAAGACGTCCTGGCCCGAAGGCTCGGTCTTGCGCACGCCCGAAGAACGCTTCGCCGATCTCCCCGGCTTCCCCTACGAACCGAAATACGTCGAGATCGAAGGCCTGCGCATGGCCTACGTCGAGCACGGCTCGGGCGATCCCATCCTGCTGCTGCACGGCGAGCCCACCTGGAGCTATCTCTATCGCCACATGATTCCGCCGCTCGCGCAAGTGGGCCGCGTGATCGCACCGGATCTGATCGGTTTCGGGCGCAGCGACAAGCCCAAAGCAACCAACGCCTACACCTACAAATCGCACGCGCGCTGGCTGCGCCAATTCGTGGAAACGCTGGATCTGAAGAATGCGACTATGGTCTGCCAGGATTGGGGCGGCTTACTTGGCCTGCGCATCCTGGCCGAAATTCCCGAGCGCTTCAGCCGCCTGGTCGCCATGAATACCGGCATCTCGCCCGGCGGCGCGCCCGGCGACGCGTTCTTGAAGTGGCGCCGTTTCTCGCAGCGTGTGGAAACGCTCGATATCCCCACCATGATGCGCAACACCCTCACCAAGCGCCAGCTCACGGACGAGGAAGCTGCCGCCTACGCCGCCCCATTCCCATCGAAGGAATACCAGACCGCCGCTCTGGTATTCCCGCGCCTGGTCCCGATCCGCAAAGACCACCCCGGCGCCTACGACAATCGCGTGGCCATCGAACGCCTCAAGACGCTGAACCTGCCAGTCCTCCTGCCGTGGGGCGAAAAAGACGCCATCACCGCCCCCGCCGAGCCGTTCCTGCGTTCGATTTTCAAAAACGTCGCCCCGCCCCTGATCATCCCAGGCGCAGGCCACTTCATCCAGGAAGACGCCGGCGAAGAGGTCGCCGAACATATCGTACGTTGGATGAAATCCTGAATGGTTCCAAGTTATTTCTGAAGACCAACATCGTTACGCTGGTCGGGCCGATGGTCATTCGTTACGCAACGTCTTCATAGGATCCAAATGAGATGCGCGGCGGGCAGGAACATAGATCGCCAGCATACCGACCGCAAGCATGGCAGACGCAACCAGCAAGTACGTGATAAGACCCGTCGGGCTTCCTGGGAACATCGCTTGCAGCACCCTTCCAGCCCCAAGGCTCGCCACCAGACCCACAACCAGTCCGCTCAGTAGCAGGATCAGGCCGCGCCGCAAGAACAGCCCCAGCACGGCAGCGCGTTGCGCTCCGATGGCCAGCCGTATTCCAATTTCGCGCGTTCGCTGATTCACCGAGTAGGCCAGCAGCCCGTACAGACCCACGATCGCCAGCGTTAACCCCATCTGTCCCATGATGCCGACAGTTTGAATGACCGTGTTGGCGACGCCGACCCGCTGTTGAAAGAAGTCCTCCATCGTCCTCACGTCGTAAATCGGCTGGGTTGGGTTCAGGCCGCGAACCACTTCACGCAAGGGCCTTAACAGATCCGCCGAATTACCGAGCGACTCGGCCAACAGAATCATGCGCGTCTGGGGATGCTGCGCTAGGGGGAGATAAAGAAACGGGGTCGGTGCCTCTGCAATCGATCCGTACTTGCCGGTTTTCGTTACGCCCACGACCTCAATCGACTGTTCGCCATGCCCACCCAACCGTAAGCTCTTACCGATTGGGTCTTGACCGGGCCAATAGCGTTTCGCGAATTCCTCATTTACCACGGCCACCCGAGGAGCTTTTGCATCGTCGGCTGGATTAAAGCCGCGCCCTTTCAGAAGCCACACTCCCATTGTGCCGAAATAGCTCTCGTCCACTGTGCTTGCCTTTACATTCACGCCTTCTTTCCCAGGTGACATCCGGTAGCCGGTGGGCGTGACCGTTTCCTCCTGCTCCCATCCCATGGGGATGGAAGACGCCAGTCCCGCCGATTTTACGCCCGGTATGGATCGCACCTTTTCTGCAAGCCGGCGATAGAATTGCTGGGTCTGCGCTTCGCTGGAGTGAACCAGCGTGGAATCGAAGCTCATCATCAGTAAGTGATTGGTGCGAAAACCGGGATCGGCGCCCAGAGCTTCGTGGAACCCGCGAAACAGGAAAGTCGCCACCGTCAGCAGTACGAGCGAAAGAGCGATCTGCCCAATCACGAGCAGGCTACGTCCCCACAGCCGGCGCTCCGGGCCGCTAGCGCCGAGCCAGCCCGATTTCAACGCAGTCGTGAGGTCCGCCCGTGCAGTTCGCATCGCGGGAACCAGGCCGAATATGACCACGCTGATCATGGAGACGCCGAGGCTGAACAATAACGCCCTATGATCCAGACGAACCGAAACCTCGATGGGCAGATCCGTGGGGATTTGTATGCCACGGAGGAGGACCACGCCCCCATAGCCTACGGCCAATCCTACGGCGCCACCCGCCACAGCCACCAGCAGACTCTCGGTCAGGAGCTGCTGGACGATCCTGGCGCGGCTCGCGCCGATGGAGAGGCGCAGCGCTACCTCCTTTGCACGTGCTGGCGCCCGGCTCAGGAGCAGACCAGCCACATTGGCGCATGCCACCAGCAGCACTGTGGCGGCCAAAGCGCTCAGCATAGCGATCAAGGTTGCGTCCCCAGGGGCCTCGCGAAACCTTTCCTGTAGTTCGGTGCGGACTGCTACACCGCGATTGCGGCGGGCGCCCTGCGAGACACCGTCTTGAAGGCCGGCGATAGCCGATAACTCGGCCTGCGCGCGAGCGATGCTCATGCCGGGCTTGAGGCGGCCGCGGACCGCAAGGCTACGCACAGTGCGCGATTCGAGCGGATTACCTTCAGCACTGGTTTCTAGTCGCGGCCACATCATGATCGGCACGTACAGGGCCGGGCGCACAAATTGATCCATGCCCGTAAACCGGGCTGGAGCTACGCCAATCATCGTAAAGTCGATTCCGTTCAGTCGCACAGTGCGGCCGAGAATCGAAGGATCAGATCCGAAATATTTCTTCCATGCGTCATTGCTGAGAACCACAACCGCATCGCGCCCCGGCACTTGATCTTCTTCAGGCCGGAACGCGCGGCCGAGTTCCGGTTCCACTCCCAGCACGCGAAAGAAGTTGCCCGTGACCAGCATCCCCATGGTCATCAAGGGTAGAGAGTTCGCAGTCGTGCGGAGTCCGAGTGGGAGTCCTGTGAAGGCTGCCACTCCATCGAAGCTGTCACTTCGATCGCGAAGCTGGATGTATTCCTGGTAGGAAAATCCGTCGGCGCTAGGGCCTGCTGCGGAAATTGGATCGACCGCCACAACCTCAGCCGGGCGGAGAATTGGAAGCGGGCGTAGAAGCAGCGCATCGGAAACGCTGAAGATGGCTGAATTGGCCCCGATCCCAACCGCCAGCGACAACACCGCAACAAAGACGAAACCCGGGGTCTTCGCCAGCGTGCGGTATCCGTATCGCACGTCCCGCATAAAGCGCTCAACCGATATCCAGCCCAAACCTCTGATGACCTTCCTCAGCATACGAGACTCTCGATTCAGCATACCGCCCGTCTGGCGGTCTCGAAACCCCAACGCAGGCCACTTCATCCAGGAAGACGCGGGCGAAGAAGTCGCCGAACACATCCTACGTTGGATGAGATCCTAAATGGTTCCACAGTGCTACCATATTGGTAGCATGATCAATATGACCGTGAAAGGCCTTCCGGAAAGAGTCTACACCCGTCTCAAAAAGAGCGCGCGCCTAGGGGGACGTAGCCTAAACGCACAGGTGATCAAAATCCTCCAGGAGCACATCGATGGCGAGGAACGGTTCGAGCGCATGCGCAAATCTGAGGGTGAACTGGAGCGCTTTGTTGCTTCCTTGCCTCCGATGAGCGACAGCACTCCGTTAATTCGCGAGGATCGAAGACGAGGCGGGTAGTGGCGACGCCTGAGGCCGTCGTAGACTCCAGCGTCGTCGTCAAATGGTTTCTTCCAGAACCTTCGCGCCCGGAAGCCGTGCGCCTGCTGCGTTCGTATCGGGAGCAAGAAGTTCAGCTCATTGCTCCCGCACTCTTGCTGTCCGAAGTAAGTAACGTCTTCTGCAAGCGATTCCGCCGCCGGGAACTCAGCGCCTCCCAAACCAGCGAGGCTTTTCGGCTCCTCAAGATCAACTCGCCGGTTCTTATTGCGGACGCCGAGGTCCTGGACGAAGCGGTTCGATTAGCCCTGGCCAGCGGCCAAGCCGTTTACGACTGCCTATACCTGGCTCTAGCACTCCGCCGCGGCTGCGACCTGATTACCGCCGATCGCAAGTTCCACGCCGCAACGTCCCCGGCCTTCTCGATGGTATTGCATCTGTGAGACCGTTACCCGACTTCCTTCCGGTTTCCACTCGTTCGGCGTTGTGCTCGCAAGTCAAACGGATCGAACCTCTTGGCACCGATTTCTCCGCATGATTCTGGCCCGTCCATAGCCCTGCATAACCTTTTCCCTCGCCGCCAGTTTATATACTCAGAGGACGAATGGCCGTTCGGAAGCCGGCGACAAAGCTCGGCGAGGATCGGGAAGACGAGCGCACGCTAGTGGAAGCTGCGCGCCGCGATCCGGCCAGGTTCGCCGAGCTGTATGAAATTCATTTCGAACTGGTTTATGCCTATATCGCGCGGCGCGTGCAGAATCGGGATATCGCCGAGGACCTGACCTCGGAGGTATTCCACAAAGCGCTCGCTAACTTGGGAACTTTTGAATGGCGCGGCGCACCCTTCGCCGCCTGGCTGATCCGAATTGCCGGAAATGCCGTGGTCGACCAGTCCAAGCGTGCCGCCCGCGAGGCAGGTAATCCCGGCCCGGAACCCGCGTCGGAGCCCGACATGGAAGCCGTCGAAAATCGCGCCCGGTTGTTTAAGCTCGTGGAAGATCTTCCGGCCGACCAGAAACACGTGATCTACGGCCGATTCGTCGAGCAGCACAGCATTCGTGAGATCGCACAACAGTTGGGACGCAGTGAAGGCGCCGTGAAGCAATTACAATTTCGGGCCGTGCAAAATTTGCGGTCCCGCATGGAGGGCGCGGATGCCAACCATGTTTGAACAATTCGATCAGGCTATCGACGCCCTCTTGGCCGGCTCGAACGCCGAGTCTCAAGAGCTTGCGCCGATGCTCGCCGTGGCGCGCGACTTGGTCGACCTGCCGCGCCAGAGTTTCAAAACACGTCTGAAGTCAGAACTAGAAAGGAAATCCATGGCAACTCAAGCAGCCCCCGCACTACAAACCGCCGTGGCGCGTCTGCGCGTGAAAAACACAGCCGCCGCCATCGACTTTTATACCAAGGCTTTTGGAGCCAAAGAGCTATCGCGTTTTGAGGTCCATGGCACCATACCTTATGCGGAGATAGAGATCGGAAACTCCGTCATCTCACTCGGTGAGTCGTCGCCCGAGGCAGGCTATCCGGGCCCGGAAACGCTGGGTGGCTCGCCGGTGAGCATAAGCCTCAACGTCGAAGATGTGGACGCTTTCGTGGCGCACGCTGTTGCAGCCGGAGCCAAATTGCTGTCGCCGGTGCGCGATCAGTTTTATGGCGAGCGCTCCGGGCAGGTTTCCGACCCGTTCGGCTACACCTGGGGCATCGGCACGCTCAAGGAACAGTTGAGCATCGAAGAAATGCATCGGCGCTTCGAGGCCATGGAACGCGAGTCGGCGCCGAAGCCGGGCGGCGTCAGCCCGATCCCCAAGGGTTATCACACCATCACCCCGTTTCTGGTCGCCGAGAATGCCGCCGCGCTGATCGACTTCGCCAAACACACTTTCGGCGCGGAGGAAACCTTCCGTACCATCGGTTCGGCCGGCGGCATCCACGCCGAAGTTCGCCTGGGCGATTCGATGCTCATGATCGGTGGCGGCGGCCCGGGACTATCCTTCCGTGGGCCGGCTCTACCGACCGCGTTGCACGTCTACGTGGAAGACGTCGACGCCGCACATGCGCGTGCCCTGGAAGCCGGCGGTGTCGCTATCATGGCACCGACCGACCAGGAATATGGCGAGCGCAGCAGCAGTGTGAAGGACCCGGCCGGCAACAACTGGTACATTGCAACGGCGAAGGGCGCGAGCTACATTCCCGAAGGGCTCCGGAATGTCAACGTCTATCTGCATCCCTTGCGCGCGCAACCCGTCATCGACTTCGTGAAGCGGGCCTTCGGCGCCGAGGAGCTGGAGAAGTATGCGAGTCCGGACGGCGTGATTCACCACGCCAAGATCCGAATCGGCGATTCGGTTTTGGAAATGGGTGAAGCGCACGCCCCATATCAGACCATGCCCACGATGTTCTACTTGTACGTTCCCGATGTCGACGCCTTATACCAGCGCGCGATCAACGCCGGCGCCACCTCGATGAGCGCGCCGGCCGACCAGCCCTACGGCGATCGCTCGGCGGGTGTGAAGGATGCCTTCGGAAACCAATGGTACATGGCCACGCATATTAAGGATGCAACGCCGTAGTCCCCAGCTCGCATCAGCAATTAAAGAATTCGCCCGGCGGATCGATAACGCTATCGAGGCGTCGTGTGTCGGAAAAGAGCGCCATCGCCATCATCGCGCCGGTCCAGCCCGAGGACTTTTACGATCAGCTATGGGAGGGTGTGTGGGAGGCGACTTTCGACCTGGCGTCCTTTTGGCGTGCACGTTGAAAACCTGACCACTGAGCGCCGCGACCTGGCTCGCCAACGCGACATTCTCGAGAGCTTGCTCGGCACCGGTGTAGCCGCGATCGGCATCGCACCGGCGCATACTTCAGCGCTTAACGATCTCATCGATCAACACGAGCTTCGCGGCACTGCGGTGATTACCTTGCAAGGGGACGCTCCTGGAAGTAAGCGATCTGCATTTGTGGGCGCCAACGCCAGGCGCAGCGGTGCGTTGGCCGGAGAAGTGCTCGCGAAGCTGATGGGTGGGCGGGGCCACGTGCTGTCGTTTCCAGGAGACCAGCAGGAGTTTCAACTGGCCGGACGCTACGCCGGTCTGCAGGCCGAGCTTCGCTGCACTGAAGGCCTGCATGAAACAGCCTGCACGCTCAGCGGGAAGGATGGCGCGGAATTGTCGGACGAACTCATTGACCTTCTGAAAACCCCGGACGGAATCTATGTCGGCAATAAAGACCTGGTGCGAGTGGCCGCCGCAGTGGAACGGAGCGGCGTTCGTCCGCCTTGCGTTGGCTTCAGCAACACCGGTCAGGCGCGACAGTTGCTGAAGCGCGGATTGGTATCGGCCGTGGTCGACGAAAACCGTCATTAGCAGGGCTATTTTGCTGTACAAAAAGCCTACGAAGCTACTCTCAGGCGCAGTGGCGCCTTGGAAACCATCTTCGTGCCTTCCACGGTGGCCTTTTCCGCGAATTCCGCCGACTTGCAAGAGTCGCTCAATGATCCTTTTGAATTGCTGGTGCGGCAGCGCACGGACGTGCTGTGTTCCTACAAGGCGCGGCTCGAACAAGCGAATGCCGAGCTTCTTAGCCTTTCCATTACCGACCCTTTGACCGGGCTGCTGAACCGGCGTCAATTCGAGAAGTCGCTTGAGCAGGAGGCGGCGCGGGCCCGCCGCTACGGGGCGATGCTGAAAGCATGCTGCCGGACCACCGACATTTGCGCGCGGCTGGGCGGCGATGAATTCGGCATCATTCTTCCGCACGCGGATCGCGCGGCCGCGGCCGTTGTTCGGGAGCGCATCATGCGCTGCATGGCCGATACGACGCTCACTGTGGGACCGCAAATCGTCCGGCTTAGCATCAGCGGAGGCATTGCTACTCTGCCCGATGATGCGGAGCAGGTGGAGGGGTTAGTGGCCGCGGCAGACGCCGACATGTACCGGGTGAAACAGGCTTCCAGAGCGCCGCAGCCGGTATCAGCGCCGCGGCTTGTATCATAGTTGCGGACGTGCCTGAGCTGCCCGACATCGTCGTATATATCGAAGCTCTCGAAAAGCGCATTCTCGGCCAGATCCTGGAGCGCGTGCGCTTGGCCAGCCCGTTTCTGCTGCGCACGGTGGATCCGCCTTTACGCGCGGTGGAAGGCAAGACGGTGCGCGAGCTGCGGCGCATCGGTAAGCGCATCGCCCTTGGAGTGGAAGGCGATGTGTGGCTGGTGCTGCACTTGATGATTGCCGGCCGCCTGCATTGGCGCGAACGCGGCGTCAAGGTTTCGCGGCCGCGTGGGCTGGCGGCCTTCGACTTTCCGAATGGCTCACTGCTCTTCACCGAGGCCGGATCGAAGAAGCGCGCGTCCCTGCATGTAGTCGCCGGCGACGCCGGATTGCAGAAGCTCGATCCGGGAGGGCTGGAGGTCCTGGATGCGGATCTGGAACACTTCGCCGCCGTTCTGACCAGAGAGAATCATACGCTGAAACGCTCGCTCACCGATCCGAGGACGTTCAGCGGAATCGGCAATGCATATTCCGACGAGATCCTGTTCGAAGCGCGGCTCTCGCCGGTCACGCTCACGCAGAAGCTGAAGCCGGAAGAAATCAGCCGGCTGTTCGAAGCCACGCGCGCGACGCTGACACGCTGGGTGGAAGAGCTACGTTCTGAAACCGGCGAGAAGTTTCCCGAAAAGGTCACCGCATTTCGTCCCAAAATGGCCGTTCATGGGTGCTACAAAGAGCCGTGCGTCCGATGCGGCGCGCCGATCCAGCGCATCCGCTACGCCGACAATGAAACGAACTACTGCGCCAACTGCCAGACCGGAGGAAAGCTGCTGGCGGACCGGGGACTGTCGCGCCTGATGCGAGAAGACTGGCCCAGGACGCTGGACGAACTGGAAGCCCTGACATCCAAGTGAAGTCCATCTCATTTTGCGTGGGCGAGTAGCTGGTTGACTTTGCGTTCAAGATCGCTGACCGCGGCCAGCGCCTGAGTCGTTGGGGCTGCGTCGGCGCCCTCGATCGCTTCGAGGACTTCGGCGAGTTGGCCGTTGAGCTTCTTGAGATCGTCATTGCCTGGCTGCGCCGTCTGGTGCAGCATGTTCACGATTCTTGTCGCGAGGCGGAATTGCTGCTGGAGGCCGGTTAGAGGAGTTCTGACGCGCGGGTCCATTTTGATCGTCAATGGCTGTGTGTAGCTTTTGCCGCCGGCGGTTAGTTTGACGGTGTAAACGCCCGGCAGCGCGCGTGGGCCTTGCGGGGAGCGCGGCGTGTTGTGCCAAATCGCGGAGATGGGGTATTCGTGCTCGAGCGCATCCGGTGGCGGGTAGCGCAGGTCCCAAACGAAACGATGCATTCCGGCTTCGGCGGAAGCAATCGCGGCAGGGCGAACCCACTGAACCTGGACGGTTATTTCCGGATCGATGGGTGCTGATTTGTCGTCGCTGGTGTAGCGGCGAACGAGTTTTCCGGATGCATCGGAGATTTCGAGCGTCACTGGCGCGGATGCCGACGATTTCAGATAGTAATAAACGATCGCGCCGTCGGGTGGATTCTCGCCGGCAGGTTCTTCGGGAGGGAGCGGGGTGTCGGTGTTTTCGTTCCAGCGGATTCGATAGGCTGCGCTGGGGCGGAACAGGTGGGCGTCGGAGGCAGCGATGGTGGAGCTCATCTGGCGCAGCGGGGCGATGTCGTCCAAAATCCAGAAGCCGCGGCCGTGCGTGCCGGCGATCAGATCGTTGCCGTGGATGGTGAGATCGCGGATCGATGTGCGCGGCATGTTGAGTTGCAGGGGTTGCCAGTGATCGCCGTCGTCGAATGAAACATAAGTTGCCAATTCTGTTCCGGCGAACAGGAGGTCTTTGCGCACTGGATCCTCGCGCACTGTGTTCACCGGGCCGTCAGGAAGACCTTCGACGATTTCTTTCCAGGTTTTGCCGCCGTCGTGAGTGCGGTAGATGTGCGGCTTCAGATCGTCGAGGCGGAAACGGTTGATGGCGGCGTAGGCGGTGAGGTCATCGAAGTGTGAGGCGTCGAGCTGGGCGACTTTGCTCCACGGCGTCAGGGCTGGCGGTGTGACGTTGGACCAGGTTTTTCCGCCGTCGCGCGTTACGTGGATTTGACCGTCGTCGGTACCGGCCCAGATCACGTTCACGTCCTGGTGCGATGGTGCGATGGCGTAGATCACTCCACGGCGCGTCGCTTCCTTTTGGGCTTGTTCGGTGAAGACGCCGACGCTGGGCGGAACATCGTACTTCGCGCGCGTCAAGTCCGGACTGATTGCCGCCCAGCTCTGGCCGCCATTGATGGTTTTCAAAAGGAACTGCGAGCCGAGGTAGAGCACATGTGGATCGACTGGCGAAAAAATCAGCGGCATGGTGCGCACGAATCGATATTTCTCGCCGCGGATTAACTGCGGGCTGACTTGTTGGACCTCGCCAGTGGCCTGATTGAAGCGCGAGACGCGGCCGCCATAAATAATGTTGGGGTCCAGAGGATCGGGCGCGACGTAGCCGTACTCTTCGACGCCTACCGGGTGCCAGTCGCGAAAGGTGATCTCGCCATAATCGCTGCGGCTCAAGACTCCGGCCGATCCGCTCTCCTGCTGGCCGCCATAGACCCAGTACGGGAACCGATTGTCGGTGATCACGTGATAAAACTGCGCGGTGGGCTGGTTGTACCAGGAGCTCCAGGTCTGGCCTCCGTTGAGGCTGATGGTGACGCCCTGATCGGCTGCGAGCAGGATGATTTCGGGATTCAAAGGATTGATCCAGATGGTGTGGTAGTCGTCGCCACCGGGCGCGCCTTTGATGGCGGTGAAGGTCTGGCCCGCGTCGGTGGAGCGGTAGGTGGAGGTGTTGGCGACGTAGATGGCGTCGGGATTTTTCGGGTCGACGCGAACCATGGCGAAGTCGTCGCCGCGGCCGGTGATGCGCTCCTCGGTGTTGATGCGCTGCCAGGATGAGCCCGCGTCGTCGGAGCGGTAGAGTGCGCTGGTCTTGGCTTCGACGAGCGCGTACATGCGGCGGGGATTGGAAGGCGCGATCGCGATGCCGATGCGGCCGAGGCCGTCCGCGATGGTTGGGAGTCCGCGTGGTGAGCTGCTGCCAGGTGTCGCCGCCGTCGGTGGATTTGAAAAGACCGCTGCCGGGGCCGGACCACGCGCCGTTTTCCCAGGGGCCCTGGCGCGCGGACCACAGCACGGCGTAGATGGTGCGCGCGTTGGTGGGATCGAACGCGAGGTCGACCGCGCCGGTGTTTTCGTCTTTGTAGAGCACCTTCTGCCACGTGTCGCCGCCATCGGTGGAGCGGAAGACGCCGCGCTCGGGGTTGGGGCCGTAGGGGTGACCGAGGACGGCCGCGAAGAGGCGATTGGGATCGCGCGGGTCGATGAGGAGCGCCGGGATTTGCTGGCCGCCGCGCAGTCCGAGATGGCGCCAGGTGAGGCCTGCGTCGGTGGATTTGTAGATTCCGTCGCCCACCGAGAGATCGGGGCGCTGCAGGCCTTCGCCGCTGGCGACATAAATGATGTTGGGGTCGGACGGCGCGATGGCGAGTGCGCCGATGGAGCCGGTGGGCTGGCTGTCGAAGAGCGGGTTCCAGGTGCGGCCGGCGTCGGTGGTTTTCCAGACACCGCCGTTGTTGGCGCCGATGTAGAAAATGTTGGGCTCCGACGGTATGCCGGCGGCGGCGACGGTGCGTCCGCCGCGGAAAGGTCCGATGTTGCGCCAGCGGAGGCCGGCGTAGAGGTCGGGCGAGAATTGTTGCGCGGGGAGCGGCGAGGCGAGGAGCAGGAAAAGGATCGTGATTCGGCGCATGCTGTTCTGTTAGATAGGATACCCAGCGTGTGACGCAAAACGCTGGATCTGGCGGGGGCGGGGGTGGTGAGATGCGAAAAATGAAAAACGAAGCCAACTCGACGGGGCGTAGGGCAGTGGGCAGCGGTGGGTTCGTTTTGTAATTTTTTGTTGTACAGCACTGCCGTGCGTGTGATGGGCTGATGCGTAGGCTTTGATCTCCTGGTGCATCAAACGAGAATAAGCCCGCCGGGTGAGGATCGTGGGCCGCGATTGCCTAACTCGTTGTGGAGAGAGGAATGAATATTTGGGGATGCGCGGTCACTTGTTCAGCCGCATCATGACTCCGTGGCCGCACCAACTGCTCGATCTTGTCGGCTTGGCTCATGGGGGCTCTGGCCAACCCACAACGTCGCCAGTGACGAAAACAGGGCCGAGGCCGAGAGCACCAGCAAGGCGATCATGATGCTGTTGGTTGCGTCGCGAACAGCGCCGATCAGGTAAGGAGCGGCATAGCCGGCCAGGTTGCCGATGGAGTTGATCCACGCGATTCCGGCCGAGGCAGCGGCGCCGGAAAGAACCGCGGTGGGCATCGCCCAGAAGGTGGAGAACGCGCACATGATGCCGATGGTGGCGAAGGTGAGCGCGGTCAGTCCCAGGGTGCCGGAGATGCCCGGGATCGCGCTGGCTGCAAACGCCGTCGCACCCAGGACGCCCGCGAGCGCGATATGTATTCGCCGCTCGCCGGTGGAATCCGAGTGGCGGCCGAAGAGGACCATGGCCACGGCGCTGGCCCCCCAGGGAATCACAGTCAGCCATCCGATGGCGAGAGGATTCTTGGTGAGCGTGTCCGAAATCACCTGCGGCAGCCAAAATCCCAGCGCGTAGTTGCCCATCACAAAACCGAAATAGATGAAGCCGAACAGCCAGATCTTGCCGCTTCGAAGAGCCTGCATCGGGCTATGGTGCGTGTCGCGAGAGCGCGCCTTGGCGGCTTTTTCTTCGGCTAGTTGGTGCACCAGAAAATCCCGCTCCACCGGCTCCAACCAGGTGGCGTGCGCCGGAGTGTCAGTGAGAAAAAACAGAGCTATAAGGCCCGCCAGGCACGCCGGCACGCCTTCCAGGAGGAACAGCCACTGCCAGGCGCGCAGGTTTCCGGCGCCAGTCATGCGCGCCATGATCCAGCCTGAAATCGGTCCCGCGATGACGCCCGCCAGCGGTATCGCACTCATGAATAGCGCTACCATCCGGGCGCGATGCTTTTCGGTGTACCAGAACGTCAGATACAATATGACGCCCGGGAAAAATCCAGACTCCACAATACCTAGCAAAAAGCGGACGAGATAAAATGCTGCGGCGGTGTGAACCCACATCGTGATGGCCGAGAGCACGCCCCAGACGATCATGATCGGGCCGATCCAGCGTCTGGCTCCCAGTTTTTGCAAGATCATATTGGCGGGAATCTCGAACAGGAAATAGCCGATGAAGAAGATGCCCGCGCCCAGTCCATATACCGCGTCGGTCATGCCCAGGTCGCGCTGCATCTGCAATTTTGCAAAGCCCACGTTTACGCGGTCGATGTAGGCGAGGATGTAGCAGAGAAACAAGTAGGGGAGAAGCCGCAGAGTGACTTTTCGGTAAATCGAATTTTCAAGCGACGACGCTGCCATTCGCTGACCGGTTTCTTAGCAGTCTACACCCTTGCGCGCGGAAGCTCGCCAAACGCAGCAGGCGCGGTTTTGTTAGAGTCTTGGCATGCGTCCCTCGGCGCCAGCCACAGCGCAGTCCTCGGTGACGGTCATTCCATCCGGCCACGCGCTGGGTGCGGAAATTCAAGGCTTGGATCTGCGGAACATCGGCGCCCATGAGTTCGAGCTGATTCAGCGTGCCTGGCTGGATCACCTGGTGGTGCTGTTTCGCGGACAACAGCTCAATGACGAAGACCTGATCCGGTTCAGCCGGCTCTTCGGCGAGCTGGATTGGGCGCCGGTGCAGGAGACCGGGCGCCGCTTCGTCGAAGGACATCCGGAGATCTACGTGGTGTCCAACGTAGTTGAGAACGGGGCTCCGATCGGCAGCCTCGGCGCAGGCGAAGCGGTGTGGCACACCGACATGTCGTATCAGGAGATTCCGCCCAAGGCGAGCATGCTGTACGCGCTGGCTGTGCCTTCCGAGGGCGGCAATACTTATTTCTGCAACATGTACGCGGCTTATGATTCTTTGCCGAGCGCGCTTCGCGAACGAATCTCCGGCCTCACGTTTGAAGCACGATGCAACCTATAATAGCGGCGGTTATCTGCGGCAAGGCATGGCGGCGGTGGACGATCCGTTGACTTCGGCGGGCGTCTACCATCCGTTGGTCACAACGCATCCCGAGACTGGACGGCGCGCGTTGTATCTCGGCCGCCGTCGCAACGCGTATATCGGCGGGTTGCCGCGGGAGGAATCGGAAGCTTTGCTGGACGAGCTGTGGCAATGGGCGACTCGAGACGAACTCGCCTGGCACAACCAATGGCAGGTCGGCGACCTGGTGCTATGGGACAATCGATGCACCATGCATCGGCGCGATGCGTTTGATTCGACTTCACGCCGCATCCTGCATCGCACGCAGATCAAGGGCGAGGCTCGCCCATCCGCGTGAGCGCCGCGCAACAGCCGGCCAGGACAGCGTCGCGACGCCGGTCACTCTTCAGGCCGCCGCGCGTGGTCCTGGGACTGCTGTGCGTGATGTACCTGATTCTGTTTGTGAATCGGGTCAGCATTTCCACCGCCGCGCCGCTGATGAAAGCGGATCTCGGGCTCAGCAACGCGCAACTTGGCCTGGCATTTTCGGCGTTCGCGCTTCCGTATGCGCTATTTCAACTGATCGGCGGCTGGATTGGCGACCGGTTAGGACCAAGGGTCACGCTGGCGGTCTGTTGCGCGATCGTAACCGCCGCCACTGCGCTCACGGGGGCTGCAGGCGGATTCGCGTCCCTTTTTGCGGTGCGGCTGGGCTTGGGTTTCGGCGAAGGCGCCGCGTTTCCCACCGCTACGCGCGCCATGGCGATCTGGACGCCGGTGGGACGCTGGGGCTTCGCGCAAGGAATCACCCACTCGTTCAGCCGCATCGGAAACGCGCTAACGCCGGCCCTGGTAGCCGCGCTGCTTGCGTTCGTATCCTGGCGCGCTTCATTCGTCATCCTGGCGTCGACGACCTTGGTCTGGCTTGTGGTGTGGTGCTGGTATTTCCGGAATGATCCGCGGGAACATGCCGCGATTACGCCATCTGATCTAGCCAAGCTCCCGGAGCGCCATGAGGCCACACGCCGGTCCATCCCCTGGTTGCGCCTGGCGCGCTGCATCCTGCCGGTGACGCTGGTCGACTTTTGCTATGGCTGGACGCTGTGGCTGTTCTTGAGCTGGATTCCGTCGTTCTTCCTAGAAAATTATCACCTCAATTTGCAGGTGTCCGCGTTGTTTTCAGTGGGTGTTCTGTCGGCGGGCGTGGTGGGCGACACGGTGGGCGGCGTAGTGAGCGACCGCTTGCTCGAAAAAACTGGCAGCTTGCTGATCGCGCGCCGTTCCGTGATCATCGCCGGCTTCCTGGGCGCCTTCGTCTTTCTGCTGCCGGTGATGCTGGTTCACAATCTGACGGTGGCCGCCGCCGGCCTGACGCTGGCGTTTTTCTTCGCGGAATTAATCGTCGCGCCGATCTGGTCGGTGCCGATGGATATCGCTCCACGGTACGCAGGCACGGCCAGCGGAATGATGAATTTCGGATTTGCCGTGGCCGGCCTGGCTTCGCCGTCCAGTTTCGGCTACTTGGTGGATCGAACCGGCAGCTGGGTGGTTCCGTTTATTGCTTCGATTGTGTTGCTGCTTGCGGGCGCGGCGCTGGCTTGGCGATTGCGGCCCGACCGGCCGTTTCAAGAAGCCTGACGCCCTTAGCCCAGGAACCCGAGATTCGAGACCGGAAAATTCGCCAAGTTGGGGAAAACGGTGGCGAGCGCGCTGGCCGGAAGGCCAAACCAGGAACAGAGCGTGGCACCGTACTGGTCGATGGATGTCGTCGGAATCCAGCGGCCGCGGACGTCGGCGTCATCGGGGCCGGCCAGCTCAAACGTAGGGAATTTGCCGAAAATCTGCCCGCCTTGCACCGCGCCGCCGACCACCAGATGATGGCTGCCCCAGGCATGATCGCTGCCGTCGTCGGTGGTGGGTTGGAAGGTGCGGCTGAAGTCGGACTCGGTGAAGGTGGTCACGTTCTGCGTCATCCCGAGTTCCTGCGTTGCGTCGTAAAACGCGGACAGCGCCGGACTCAGTTGCGGGTAGAGGTTGATATGCGTTTGCAGCTCGCCGGCGTGCGTGTCGAAGCCTCCCAACGAGCAGAAAAAGATCTGACGCCGCATGCCCAGATACGATTGCACCTGGATGATCTGCGCCACTTGCTTCAACTGCGACCCGATGCTGGTGGATGGAAACTGGGTCTTCAGCGGCGTAGATTTGGCGAGCGCGGCCGACAACGCCGACGCATCCGAGATGCTGTGCGACAAGGTGTCGTTGGCGGCCTGCACCAGAGAGACGCCATTTTCGGTGGTGAGCAAGCTGGTGAGGGCGCTTACGTCCGCGGAAGTTCCAGCCAATTGCAGCGATTGTCCGGGCGCCAGAGCCACCGGCTGTGTCTGTGTGCCGGCTCCTTCGAGCACGTTGCCGGCGACGGAGAAGAAAGCAGGAAAGCTGGAGGAGTTTATCTTCTGGGACGCGATATAGTCGGCGGCGCGCCCGGCCCATCCGGTGGGGCTGTGACCTTGCGCGATGGCAGTCTGCCAGGCGAGTTGCTGATCGGAGTGCGAAAAAAGATTCAAGGGAATCGGAGCTTGCTGGCTTTGATATTGGTCGCGCGTCAAAGGCTGGACAAGGGAGCCGACGTTGGCGACGACGGCCAATTCCTTGGTCGAAAAGAGGCTCGCGATCTCGGGGAGCTTGCCGTGAAACGAGATGGGCTGCCCGCCGGCGCTGGTGATGGGCGCCGTCAGGTCGCTGCTGGTCAACGCCAGGCTGCCGCGGATGGATTGATACGCCGAGTAGCTATCCATCGGGATAACGGTGTTGTTGGAGTCGTTACCGCCGAACAGGAACACGCAGACCAGAGCGCGGTAATCCGGCCCGCTTTGCGCCAGAGTAGGAATTAAACCGAAGGGGCGAAGGGCGAGGGATCCGACCGTGGCTGCTCCGACGCGAATGAATCCTCTACGAGAGACCATGTGTTTCTCCTGAGCTCTACTGAATAATTTGATAATTGCTGGACGTGAGAACGACGTACAGCGCGGCCTGCGCTTTCGCTAAAGACGTCGATGCGGCATTCACCGCTGAAGTGGCTGCTTCCTCGACAGCGGCCGGCATGGATCCGTGCAAGAACAGTTCACTGATGTAGTTCAGCAGCGCACTGGTGTCGCCGGCGAGGCCCGCGAATGGCGTCAGATCGATCTGGAATGTCTTCCCGGTATTCCCATAAAGAATGGAGTTGACGACGTTCACCCGGTCGGCCGCGGTCTGGGTGGAATAGATCTGGAACTCGGGTCCAACGAGGCCGAACTCGGTGCGCGATTGCGGGGAGAAGTAGCTAAAAACGCTGGCTGCGTTGAATAGGTTTTCGCCCAGCTCCGATGCGTCGCCCGCGGCATTGGGCGTGATGGCTTTAGCATTCAAGCCACGCAGGATATTGGTCATGAACAGAATCGGCTCTCGCATGTGGCCGAAAGAAGCGGGCACGGTGGCAGATGGCTCGTCGCCCTGGCGCGCTTCCGAATCCGTCAGGATGGCGGCGATGACGGCTTGCAAATTTCCAACAACGCCCTGGCCATCATTTTCAAATACCGTGGCAACACGCTGGAGGTAGGCGGGGCTGGGGTTGCTGGTCACCAGGTGCTCGATGAGCTGCTGGCTGACGAACGGCGCCATGGTGGGCTGCGCCATTAGAGCATCCAGAAGCGACTCCAGATCCTGTTCGGCGGTCTGACCCGCGGGAATCGCAACATTGCCGAAGATGGTTTTCGCGGTGGTGTCATGCAGGGCGTCGACGGCGAACATCTGGCCGATGAAGTACGGGGGATTGTTGGGTCTCGGCGTCGCGCCGGGAGCGGTCGGATAGGTCCAGCCAGTGAGAACCCGGGACATATTGGTAACGACGGAGGGATTGTAGGTGGGAACAGGAACATTGTTTTGCAGCACCGGGGTGCCATTCAGATTTAACTGCGTCAATCCCAGCGTGAACAACTGCATCAGCTCGCGCGCATAATTTTCATTCGGCACGGTTCCTTTGGCGACGTTGGCTTTGTTGTTGTTGGCCATGTTGAGGAATCGGCCCATGGCCGGACTGAGCGTGACGGCTTTGATGACATCGCGGTAATTGCCGAACGCGTTGTCGCGGAAGATGCGCCAGTAAGCCGGGTATGCATATGCTTGCGGCAGGCCGGCCTGCTGCGAAACAACCCAGATCTGGCTGAGGATGAACGCCACGCGCTGCCGCAGTTGGTCCTGGCCGGAGAGCGCGTTATTGAAAAATGCGGCCTGCACCGGCTGGATGTTGTTATTCGACTTTCCGGCGGAGTTCAGGATCGGCTGATCGGGCAAGTCCGAGGTGTTCAATGCAAACTGGGCTGCCAGCCAGTTGGTGAACCCCATGGATTGAACCTGCGCGATGGAGTCGGGCGTGGGACCCCAGGTGGACTGATCCAGGAATCGCGCGGCGGCTTGGGACGAGACTACTGCCCGATCCAGCTTCGCGCCAGGTCTGACCCCCGACGAGGACTGGCAGAATCCCGGAGTGATCAACGTCAAGGCTGCTACCAGACAACGAAATTTCATGCGATGTGCCTCAATTGTATTTCGATCCTCGCTTTATCCAACACACTATGGACGAAAAAGTGTCTCGAAAGTTGACGCGGTTTCGGGTTTAAAAAAAGATTCACACTGGTGCGCGCATGTGCAAGATAACAGGGGGCTCGAATCGTGACTCAGGCGCCGCGACGGGACCTAAGGCGAAGTGCTGAGCGACGGCTCAGGCTTTTAGAAGTGCTCAGCGTTCGGCGGCGGAATACTCTATGGTCATCAAGACTTCATGGGACTGCGGGGTGACGCCGGGCTCGGTCTCGCGGCCGATCATTCCGCCTTTCCACTTCGAGCCAACTTCGAGCGCAGCCGCGTTGAGCGACGGATCTGAAGAAGCCAACACCTCGACTTCCGTTAGTTGCCCGTCGGGCGATTGCATGCCGTGCAGGACAACGACGCCGCTAGCCGCGCCATTGAGCGAAGGACGAATCGACCGCATCCGCCACGGCGCCGACATGGCCGGTCCAACGCCGATCTGGTTCAACCCAGCGGGCTGAAAAGCCGCGGGATTGTTGGGTGGATCCGTCACGCTCTCGGTCTTAGCTTCGATGATCGTCTGGCTCGCTTCGCTGATCGTAAATTTCTTTGCGATCAACTTGCCGTGAAACTGCAGGCCGTCGGAGTAATCGTAGACGACGTATAGGCCCGGAGACGGCGAGTAGGTCACCAGCACGTCCTGCTTAGGATCCACGCAGTACTCTTCTTCCTCCCATCGGCGGCCTCCGGTTTGATTCGAGACCGTGGCGCCGTGAGAAATCAGAGCGCAAGTCACGTCAGCGCCGTTCAGAGATGCCTTCGCCGTTCGTATGGATGCGCGGGGCCCAATCATCGTGTCGGTGTAGAAAATCGCCGCACGCACTTGCGCGAGCCGCAAAGGTATCGAGGCCGTAGGCTGATCGCTAAAGAAGACGCGGTTCGCAGTCAGGTTCACGGCCGAATAGTTGGGGCCCTGGGCGGTCCAGCGATAGAGCGACGCGCCCGGAGAAACGTCCTCTTCCTGCCAGAGCCCCGCGGATGGGGAAGAGCCGGAGACGGTGAAGGTGGTCTTCAGATCGTAGGGCTGAGCGCGCACATTCGAGTTCCGATGCGCGTTGATTAAAAGGTTTACGATCTCGGCGCGCTGAGTCACGTCCTGCACGGGTTGGGCGTTGCCCGTGACCAACTCCAAGGGATCGGACGGAACAGGCGGCTCCTCTACGGGCTGCGCGTCTCGCGGGCTGCCGGCCACTTGCGCCATCAGCGAGCGCCTGGAACAAGATTGCCGCGAGCGCGATGGTGTGACGGCGATGCAGCACAGGCGAACCTCCTCAGGCTTTGAGCAGAGCCTGTACGTATTCCGGCTTGAAAGGTAGACGCCGGGCGGTCTTGCCGGTTGCGTCGAAAATCGCCGCGGCAATCGCGGGAGCGGCTAGAGCGTTGGCTGCTTCCGATCCGCCACCGTATGCGCCCACCTCGGGCTTGTTGAGAATCACGACTTTGATCTCGGGGATGTCGGCCATCTTCAGGATCGGGTACGTGAACCAATCGCGGCTGGTGATGCCGCTCTCGTCAAAGCGCGCCTCTTCGAGCAGGGCGTGGCTGATGCCCATCACCGCTCCGCCTTCCACCTGTCGCTTCAGCTGCATCGGATTCACGACGATGCCCGGATCTACGGCGATGGTGTACTTCTCAACCGCGATCGCCCCCGTGCTGGGCGTCACGGCGATCTCGCACACGCACGCCCAATAGGTCCCGGAACGCAACATCACCGAGACGCCGCGTCCGCGTATTGGAGCGGCGCCGCTCGCGACTGCTTGGGGATGCGGCGACGAGCGCGTCTCCCAGCCCGATGCTTCACGAACCGCCTTGAGCACGCCGATCGCTCGATCTTCGCGCGCGTGATCAATGCGGAACTGGATGGCGTCGACACCGGCCAGGGCCGCTGCTTCGCTGATGGCCGCCTCGCGCGGGAAATTCTGCTGAAATTGTCCAGGCGTTCGCATGCTGTGGTCGCGCAGGCCGATGGCAAGCGGGCGAGGCTTTCTGGCCCACCTGGTAAGTGCCATGGCCGCGTTCGGCGAGAATCGCGACACCGTCGTAGATCCAGGGGTCGGAAATTTCGTTGGTGGTCGAGCCGATGAACGCAGCTTTCTCGTTGGGAGCGTCCATGGTTGGCAGACCGGCCAGCACAGCGCCCACCGGACGGTCGTCCTGCATGGCGGGCATGTAGTGGTCTACCTGATAGGCGGCCATCTTGCCCTTCGCGTCCAGTCCAATCTCAATGTCTGAGAACGCGGCGGGTGATTGCGTGGACCATTGGAAGTCCTCCGGGCGCATCCACTGCACGCGCACCGGCCGGCCGACCGCTTTCGACAAAAGCACTGCTTCGTCTTCCGCGCCCGCGTTCCCGCCGTTCGATCTTCCGTAGTGACCTGCGCCGGCGAAGGAGCGCACCACCACGTTGTCAATGCCTGTGCCGAGCATCTGCGCGATTTCGCCGCGCAGCGCCTGCGGGTTTTGATTGTGCGTGTAGATGAACACGGTACCGTCCGGGCGCGCGTCGGCCAGAGCCATGGTGGGGCCGATGGGAGCGTGTTTCATGAACGGAAGCTCATACGTCGCCGAGAGCTTCTTCGAGGCGCTGGCCATGGCGGGAGCGACATTGCCTCTGGTCTTGTCGCTCTTTGTTACCCGCGTCGCCTTCCAGTCGGATGCTTCTCTGAGGTTCTTATGCAGATTTGCGTTGCCCGGCAGTCCCTTCCAGTCGGTCCACTTCGTGGCCCCGGCCACCTGCTGGGCGGCGCGAATAGCTTCCCACTCGGTCGGCGCAACCACTCCCACGAGATTTCCCTTAACGATGACCTGGGCATTGGGGAAACGCGTCTTGTCCAACTCGCCGGCGGACACTAGCTTCGAACCAAGCGTCTTGGGATGCACCATGCGCGCGTGCAACATGTTCGGCAGGCGCACATCGGTGGCCCAGGTCTCGCGAGCGGTGACTTTGGATGTGATGACGCTGTTCTTATAGGACTTGCCGATGATGGTGTATTGGCTGACCGGCTTCATGGGTGGGTTGCCCGTGACCATCAATCCGCCCAGGTCAGTCAGAGTGCCGCGCACCGGGATGGTGAGCTTCAACTGCTGGCCCTTGACGAGTTCTCCATAGGTCATGCTCTTGCCGCGGGCGGAAACCACGCCGTCCTTGGTGGAAAGCTCGCTCTTGGGAACCGCCATCCGTTGCGCAGCGAGATCGAGCAGCGCTTGATACGTGTAGGCCGCCGCTTTGCGGATGTTGGGCGTTCCGCGGCCCAGAAAATCGAAAGCGCCGCTGCCGTCCGGAGTGCGATCGGTGTCGCCCATCACTACGGTGGTCACGGCCTCAAACGATGCGCTCAGCTCCTCGGCCACAATCTGGCGGTACGCGGTGAACGTGGTGCCCTGGCCGAAATCGCTTTTGCCCGTCCGAATCAGGATGGTGTTGTCGGGGTGAATCTCGATCCACGAACCGGGGAGCGATGGGTCGAGCGAGTTTTTCGTTCCGGCGGCCTTGACGGATTTCTTGGTAAGACTGACGCCGGCAATGCCGAAGCCGACCAATAATGCGCCACCGCCGGTCATGAGCTGGCGGCGGGTTAGAGTAGCGCCAAAAACGTTGACGGGTTTCTCGTTTGGGTTGGCCATTTTTTACCTCGCTTTCGCCATGACTTGTGCGGCGCGCTGCACGGCTTCGATGATCGCGGTGTAGCTTCCGCAACGGCACAGGTGCGCCGACGGACCCGATGTCGTGAAGGCTTCTTTGATCTGGGCGACGGTCGGCGTGGGGTTGCTTTCAAGCAGCTCGGTCGCTTTGATCATCATGCCGTTCTGGCAGAAGCCGCACAAGGGCGTCTGCTCCTCGATCCAGGCTTGCTGAACCGGGTGCAGAGTCTTCTCAGCGTCGGCCTTGGACAAGCTCTTTTGCTGGGCCCACCGGGCGGGGAGGCCTTCCAGCGTCGTGACCTCTTTGCCAACCGCGGCCGAGACAGGCGTTACGCAGGACCGGATTTCCTTGCCGTCGAGCAGGACCGAACAGGACCCGCACTGGGAGAGTCCGCAACCGAACTGCGGTCCGGATAATTCCAGATCGTTTCGCAGGACGTACAGCAGCGGGGTATCGTTAGGCGCTTGGATTTCACGCCGGACTCCATTGACGGTGATCGTGACCATGAAAACTCCTTGCCGAACGCGCTAGCACTTCAGATTCAGATTAGCAGGAACGCTAGTCGAAATCGGTTACCGTATCAAGGTGACTTTTGCACGCGACAGGGTCACAGCCAGCGGCCTAGGAACCCAGGCTTCACGATGCTATTCGGCGAAATGCGCTGATCGAGAACAAGACGCCAGTCATTTTGTTGGACGGAGTCCTTGAAAAAGCGTTTAGGAAGGACAAATGCTGAGCCGGCGTTCAGGTACAGCAGGAAGAGGCTCTTTGTTTCGCGCACCGTCCACAATGCCTCATAGGAAACGTCACCCGAGAAATGCAGGCCGGAACTGTGTATGCCACGTGGCGTGAAGATGTACGTGATTGGAGCGGAAAAATGGGGGCTCGTTTTCATCAACCTCTTGGCACCTCTGTATGGCGTCGTCGCTAGGGCTGTCACGAATATAAGGAGTAGCAAGAACGGTGTTCCGGCATGACGAGCGAGTTCGAGGTCGGAAGTCAGCAGTGCGACCACTACTGCGAGAAGAACGCCTACTGCAGAAACGAGCATCACCGGCAATATCATCCACCAAGTCCGATAACACTGAGCGTAGTGAAATCTGACGAGATCGCCGAACGCGAGCGTGCCGCTTAGTTCAAGCAAACTATCGTTCTGCACGGCGGAAGTAATCATATCGTACCCCAGCTGTTCAAGCAAAAATCCAGGATTTCGCAGCAACATCATAAATCGTGTGGAGCGATATATACTTCCATAAATTTGCGCAAGGGGGCGGGCCTCCGTGAAGCAATGACAACGAACATGCAACGCAGAAGCCAAGCCGAGCGCATCGCGCGCGAGCTGTTTACTCGGAGTGCTTACTGGCCGCGAGCTGAGATACGGACCGCAATAGCAGTGCTACTATGCGGGCACCTCTCGTGATACAATAACTTAAATGTCAGCGGCTGTTTCGTCTGTTTTGGGGAAATCCACGGGTACGACGCATGAGCGCATCCTGCGCGTCGGCAAAACTCTGTTTGCGAATCGGGGCTACGAACACACCAGCACCTCGGCCATCGCCCGCCAGGCCGGCACCAGCGAATCGCAGCTCATGAAGCATTTCGGCAGCAAAGCCGGACTGCTGGAGGCGATCTTCGTGGACGGATGGACTGTCATCACCGAGCGGGCCCGAATCGCGATTCAGGGCGTGGACTCGCCGCTCGAGCAACTCCAATTGATGGCCGGGTGCGTCCTGGAATGCCTGGAGCGCGACCCTGAGTTGAAACTCCTGATGCTGCTCGAAGGCCGCAGAATCCGGCGCGAGGGCCAAATGGTGGCGTTGACGGACGGCTTCTTGAGTTTCGTGCAGCTGGCGGACGGCGTGCTCGGGGAAATGCGCGACAACAACTTGCTACGCCCGGAATTCAGCCCGCAAGCGGTTCGCTCGGCGTTGATGGGAATGCTGGAAGGGATGCTGCGCGACCGTTTTCTGGCGGAGAGGCTGGGTTTCCCTGCTGATTTTAAACTCGAGCAGATCCAGCAAACGCTGGGCTTCTGCTTGCGTGCTTTCCTGACAGCTTAGCTGCTCCGCGGTTGGCTACTGCACGGCCCCTACTGGACATCCAACGTGACGCGCACATCGATGGTGCGCGGGGCCAGGCATTCTTTCTCGTTGCAGGCCTGAAAGCGAAGCTTGCCGGTTACGCCTGTAAGCCCCGGTGTGGCGCCGGCGGCCGCCTTGAAGCGCGTCACGATTTCGAAATTCCCACTGAATACCGATACAGGATTCGTAGAAAAGGCGTAATGTTCCGACTGCGCCTTGGGATAGCTGACCTGCTCGGCCGCGATTGGCCCCGGCGGCCAGGTGAGTTTTAGAGGAATCAGAAATTCGTCGTTCGGCGCGTTGCTGTTGACGTGGAAGCCGGGCCGTACCTCGGCCTTCAGCTTCAATTCCGCTTCACCTCCGCGCTTGATGGTCACTTGGCTGGGAGGCGCGATATTTAATGCCGGGCTAGTTTGGGCGAGTGACGAATGCCAGGACGCCGCCGCCAGAAGCGCGAACGCTGGTATGAGACGTCCCGAGCAAACGTACGATGTCATTCTGGAAATCATCTTTTCCCCCGGACAATCCTATGTGCTTGGAGGCGATCCGGCCTTGCCGGTCGATCAGCAACGTGGTGGGAAGTGAGTCCACGCCTCCATACGCATCGCCCACCTTATCGTTGCCCAATACGATTCGATAATTGATCTTGAGCTGCTGCAGATAGGGCTTCACCACGGTCCATCCGTCGTCGTCCATGGAGACTCCCAGGACGGCGAAGCCTTTGTCCTTGTACTGTTGCTCGAACTCCATGAACCAGGGGATCTCGATTTTGCAAGGCGCGCACCAGGTCGCCCAGAAATCCAACAGGACCACTTTGCCTTTATAGTCGGACAGGTGAACGGTCTTGCCGTCAACGTCTTTCAGAGCGAAATCGGGCGCGGCTCGGCGTTCCTTGTCGGACTGCACGGCGGCTCGTACGGTGGTCGAACTGCAGCCCGAAATAGCAATCAGAGTAGCTGCCACAGCAACCGCCAGGGCGGTCGGCACAAATTTAGGCACAGGCGTCTCCTGCATCAATTATATCGGGATTGCGCCGCTCGAAAATGTGGCGTGAAACCACTCGGCCCGGCGCTTGCGATGGCGCGCGGCCAATTTGAACTCCGGATGCCGGCGCACGCCGGAGTACAGCCAGGCAGCGGTATCGCAAAAGCTCTCGCAGGCGTAATCTCGCCACTGGCCGGCGCGCCCTCCGGATCTGGCCGGTTTTCGCAGACGCGCTTTTCGCAACTCGGCCGACCAGCCCAGTTCGCCGCGCGCACGCTCCCTCCATTCTTTTTTGAGCAGCGCCAGATACGACCTTCGAACCGGATTTCCCAATCGGGCCCAAACAAAGTGAAACAGCTCGTGCACCACAATTCGTGCCAATTCATTCGGGCGGTGCTGGAGTTCCTGGTCCAGAATCATCTTGCGCTTGCGAATAAACGAAGCGGCGTAGACCGGCTGGCCGTGCGGCCGCTGCGAGTAAACCTTGCGGCTGCCCGCGCGCAGGTCGGGCAAAAAGCGCACCCGAATCGCCCGGCCTTGGAGAGCCGGCAACCGCGTCGCCAGGCGCTCTAGCCCCAGCGCTTCAACGAACCTGTTGCAGTTGGGGGGGCGGAGCCTTGGGCGCAAAGTAGGCGGGTTCCAGCACTTTGATCGAGAATTGCTGTTGCAGGGACTTGGTCCACTCGCGGAATTGTTCCTGCCGAATGTCGGTGGCGATCTGGCTGCTGACATCATCGTAAGGCAGTGTGTGCAGCTCCTCCAGACGAATCAGATAGAATCCGTTCGGTTGCCGGATGGGCTGGCTCATCTCACCCGGTTTCAAAGCGAACACGGCGTTTTTGATTGGGTCCGGATAGGGGCTGCTGTGCTTGATGGTGCCAAAGTCGCCATCCTTGCCGGCCGACGCCGGATCATCGGAATTCTCGCGTGCCAGCTTGCCGAAATCGGCGCCCGCTTCGATCTGCTTGCGCAGGTCGTCAATTTTAGCCTTAGCCTCGGGCTCCAGCGGCAGCTTCTTGCCCTCGGCGCCGGTCTTGCCAGGAGCCGGGTTGAACGCGATATAGATGACCCGAACTTTGGCCTCCTGGAATTTGTCCGGATTGTCCTTGTAGTATTTCTGCTGGTCCTCTTCCTTCACCGGGACGGAATTGCCGTGAATCGTGAGCTCCGCGTTACCGAGAACCTGCAGGCGATTCAATTCCAGTTGCTCCTTATAGGGGGAACGCTTGTCCAGCTGGTCCTGAACGGCGTCTTCGGTCAGTTTCTGCAGCATGAGAACTTGCGTCAAAAACTGAGGCTGAGCGTGGGCCTGCACCTGGTACTGGGCGGGCAGAAGCGCGAACAATTGGTCCACTTCCGCTTTGGTGTACTTCTTCCCGTTGGCTTCCATCACGACGGTGTCGGGCTTGATTTCGGCGGCCGGCGCCGCGGCGGGCGGAGCGCTTTGTGGAGCGCCGATTGCAGGCGTGCCAGGTGTTGCTTGGACGGCGGGCGTGGTCTGGGCGCACGCAAGCCCTGAAAACAGAATTGCTAAAGCGGCAGATTTCATTGGGGTTTCCTTGACGCGAAATTCTCAGTCTAGCACGGCCAGCTGGCCCGGGATCTCGACAGCGCAAGTCGTGCGCCGTGAGCGGCCTTTATGGATTCTTCATGGCTTCTCTATGACTTATTCAGTTCCTTCCAGCTACTCTCCGGTTAGAGACAATCCGCCTATGCCTGATTCATCGGAGCCGGGAGAAAGTAAGGTGCGGGGGGTGTTTCCTCCCGCACCGCAGGCCCAGTTGGGTGAGCAAGTTCGCCCAGCGATATTGAGCGTACTGGCGTTGACGTTCCTCACCGGGGTCGTCTTCCCCTTGCTGCTGTTTGCCATCGGCCGTCCGCTGTTCCCGCGCCAAGCCGGCGGAAGCTTGCTGACACGAGGCGGAACGACCATCGGGTCCCGGCTCATTGGGCAGGAATTCACGCGGCCCGAATATTTCGAGCCGCGCCCTTCGGCTGCCGGCAACGGCTACGACGCAAAGGTATCCGGCGGCACCAACCTCGGCCCGAATAATCCAAAGCTCAAGAACGGCGAGCCGGGTTTCGCCGGCATCCGCCAGCTTGCGGAACAATACCGCCGGCGCAACGGTTTGGCTCCCGACGCGGTGATTCCGATTGATGCCGTAACGCGTTCGGCGAGCGGACTTGACCCGGACATCAGTCCCGAGAATGCGGCGCTGCAAATTCCACGCGTGGCTCGCGCTCGGGCGGTCGGCCAAGAGGTGATCCAGCGCTTGGTCGCCGAGCACACCCAGGGTCCGCAGCTGGGCGTGCTGGGCAACCCGCGCGTGCCGGTGCTGGAGCTGAATCTGGCGTTAGATCAGGCCTTGGGCCCGGCTCCGCGATCAAGGTAGCAGCCATGCACTGGACCGAATACATCATTTTTCTCGCGATCGTCGCGGCACTCGCCTTACCGGCCGGCCTCTATTTGGCACGCGTGGGCCAGCGCCGGCGAACTTTTCTGGATCCTGTGCTGCGGCCGGTCGAGTCGGGTCTGTACCGTTTGCTGGGTGTGCGGCCCGAAGAGGAGATGACCGCCGGCGTCTACATCGTTTGCTTCCTGTTATTCGGCGCCGGTTGCGCGATGGTGCTGTATCTGGTCTTGATCCTGCAGCGCCTGCTGCCCGGCGGTCCCGCGGATTCGTACCTTACCACGCCCATGACGCAAGACCTGGCCGTGAACACCGCCGTCAGTTTCACCACCACCACAACCTGGCAAGCCTACGCGGGAGAGACTACGCTTCGCTACCTGACGCAAGTGATCGGGCTGGTGGCGCAGAATTTCCTCGCGGGCGCGGCGGGGCTGGCGGTGGGGTTTGCCTTCATTCGCGGTGTCGCACGCGAGCGCTCCGCCACCCTCGGCAACTTCTGGGTGGACCTCGTCCGGTCGCTGCTCTACGTGCTGCTGCCTCTGGCGCTCGTCGGCAGCCTCTTTCTGGTGTGGCAAGGCGTTCCACTCAACATGGCGCCTTACACCTTGGCGCACACGGTGGAAGGCAAGACGCAAATCATCGCGCAAGGACCGGTAGCCGCGCTCGAATTCATCAAGAACCTGGGCACCAACGGCGGGGGCTTTTTCAACGCCAATGGCGCGCATCCTTACGCCAATCCGACTCCGCTCACGAACTTTATTGGAATGCTTGCGATCGCGGTGCTGCCTGCTTCGCTCATGATCACTTTTGGCGAAGTGGTGCACCGGCCGCGTGCCGGCTGGGTGCTGCTGATGGTCATGATGGCGCTGTTCCTGGTGGGCCTATCGGTGTGCGATTGGGCCGAGAGCGCCCCGCCGCCTCAGCTAGCTGGGCTGCACATCGCGGGCGGAAACATGGAAGGCAAGGAAGTTCGCTTCGGTGCTGGCGAATCGGTCTTGACGGCGGTCGTCACATCCAATACATCCACCGGTTCGTACAACTCCATGCACGATTCGTTTCAACCGCTGGGCGTGCTGGTTCCGCTGGTCTTCATGCTTCTGGGCGAAGTGGTTTTCGGAGGATTGGGAGCCGGCGTCTATAGCATGGTGATGGTGGCACTGGTGGGCGTGTTTCTGGGAGGGCTCATGATCGGGCGCACGCCGGAATACCTGGGCAAGAAAATCGGTTCCGCCGAAACGCGCTGGATCGCATTGTACGCGCTGATTATTCCCAAGGCGGTGTTGGCGCTCACGGCTGTTGCGGTAGCCACCGGCGCGGGCCGGGCGGGACTGGTGACTAACTCGGGTCCGCACGGCTTTACCGAGATCCTGTTTGCTTACGCATCCTCGATGACCAACAACGGGCTGAACATGGCGGGGCTGAACGCCAATAGCGTCTTCTACGACTTGACTACGGTTGTCGCCATGCTGGTGGGCCGATACGGCATGGCCGCGCTGGCATTGGCCTTAGCTGGACGATTCGCCGCGCAACGCCGGGTACCCATCAACGCAGGAAGCTTGCCGAGCGATACACCCACATTTGGCCTGCTGGTCTTCGCCACGATCCTGCTGGTTGGCGCTCTATGTTTCCTGCCCGCTCTTGCGCTGGGGCCGATCGCCGAGTTCTTCCAACAGCACTGATGATCCGGCACCTTGCGTGAGCCTAGGTGAGAACATAGTGTGTCAGCGAGGTGCACATGCAACGAACTTTCCCCCGGCGTAAATTCATCGGCGGACTCGCTGCCGCAAAAGCCCTAGCCCAGAATGCTGGAAGCGTGCGCGGTTTCGATCACGTCGCGCTCCCGATGCAGAATACCGATGCCATGCTGGCGTTCTACCGGCGGCTCGGATTCGAGGTGGTCGAGAATAGAGCGGCCTGTTCGGTGTACATCGGGCAACAGATGATCAATTTTCACCGCCCGGCTACTTGGCAGAACGAGTCCTTCACGCTGCGCGCGCCGGCCGCCAAGCCGCCCTGCGGCGATTTGTGCTTGGTGTGGGAGGGAACGCCTGAATCGCTCCGCGCGATGCTCGATCGGGCCGGCGCGAAGGTCTTCGAGGGGCCGGTCCCGCGGCAAGGCGGCCGGAAAAAACAGGGCTCTAGCGTCTACGTCCGCGATCCGGACGGCAATCTTCTGGAATTTATAATTTATTCGTGAGCCGGATTGTTCGTGAGCCGGCCTAGCGCGAGCGAGCCGCGCTGGCGCTGACTGGCTTCGGAGCTTCTACCGGTGCGGGCGGCGGCTGCGGCACTTCCTTGCGCGCCATGCCCAACGTTTTGCGCAATTCGGTGTCGAGCGCGGTGCGCACATCCGGATTGTCCTTCAAGAACTGGCGCGCGTTCTCGCGGCCCTGGCCGATGCGATCGCCTTTGTAGCTGTACCAGGAGCCGCTCTTGTCGATCAGGTTCTGCGCGACACTCAGATCGATCAAGTCGCCCTCTTTCGAGATCCCCTCGCCGTAGATGATGTCGAACTCGGCCTCGCGAAACGGCGACGCGACCTTGTTCTTCACGATCTTCACCTTGGTGCGATTGCCGACCACCACTTCGCCTTCCTTGATGGCGGCGATGCGGCGGATGTCGGCGCGCACCGAAGAATAGAATTTCAGCGCGCGTCCGCCGGTGGTGGTCTCCGGATTGCCGAACATGACACCGATCTTCTCGCGGATTTGGTTGATGAAAATCAGGCAAGTGTTGGATTTCGAGACATTGCCGGTCAGCTTGCGCATGGCCTGCGACATCAGCCGCGCCTGGACGCCCATGTGGCTGTCGCCCATCTCGCCGTCCAGCTCGGATTTGGGAACCAGCGCCGCCACCGAATCCACCACCAGAACATCGATGGATCCCGAGGCGATCAGCGCGTTGGTGATCTCCAGCGCCTGCTCGGCGTAGTCCGGCTGCGACACCAGTAGATTGTCCACATCCACGCCCAGCTTGTGGGCATAGCTAGGATCGAGCGCGTGCTCCACGTCGATGAACGCGGCCATGCCTCCCGCCCGCTGCGCTTCGGCCACCACCTGCAACGCAACCGTGGTTTTTCCCGACGACTCCGGACCGAAGATCTCGATGATCCGCCCGCGCGGAAATCCACCGACGCCCAGAGCGTAGTCGAGCGAAATGGATCCGGTCGAGATAGTCGACACCGGCACTATGGCTTCCTTCGATCCGAGCCGGATTATGGAGCCTTTACCGAATTGCTTCTCGATTTGGCCCAGCGTGAGGCCCAGAGTGCGGGCGCGTTCTTTTTCGTCCATTGAACAATCCTTAGAGAAAATGCTCGGGGGAAATTCTATTGTACTGCAGGCGTCAGAGTTCTAGCTTGCCCTGATAGAGCATATCTTTCAAATGAAACTTGTACTTCACTGCGACCGCTCCGAATTGCGTGGAGAACTCGACATCTTTGTCGTCGATGCCGAAAGGCGCGGTCTTCGGAAAGGTGAAGATCACTTGGGTCACTTTGCCGGGCGGACCAACCTCAACGCCCGAGGCCTGCAGCGGCGGCTTGCCTTTCGCGGATAGACTGGTGCGATCGAGCAGCGCCGCCTTGCCGTGCGCGGCGCTGGCCTGCACCAGCGCATCCGGAATTCCCGCGACTGCGACCAGATAGCCAGGGTCTTCCTCGAGAAACTTCTTCGCTTCGGCAGACGTGACCGCTTCGGCTCCGAACTTACGCCGCGCCAGGGCCTGCCTGACAGGCAGAGCGCTTTCCCAAACCACGGTGAGGGCGATGGACGGCGCAGCCTGGCTGCCCAGGCCTTCGTCTCCCAAATTTCGCGACGCCACGTTTCCCCC
The DNA here is from genome assembly GCA_963768095.1 of Terriglobia bacterium. Taxonomy (GTDB): domain Bacteria; phylum Acidobacteriota; class Terriglobia; order Bryobacterales; family Bryobacteraceae; genus Palsa-89. The sequence continues at coordinate 147,175 of CAVYGT010000008.1, forward strand.
CGGCACTCCCGGACTCCCGCCGGGCATCTGACCGCCGCCGCCTGGACTTGGCGGCGAGTCATCGCCTCCGAAACCTCTCCCGCCGCGGCCCGGCATCGCCGCCGAATCCATAAGTCCGCTCGCTGTAACGCTAATGGACTTGGCCCAGGGCGAATTGGTGAGAACCTTCTGAACGTCCTTGTCGCTCCAATCCGCGACTGGCTTATTCTGCCAGGAATCCGCCGCCCAGAGGCCCAAAGCCAGCAGGAATGGAACAAGTTTTTTCATGGGCACCTCAGGCCTTGGGCGCGTAGTATCCTTTGCGGCAGCGTACGATCAGATCCTTCCGGCCTTTGACGCGGATCTCCACGGGATGATACAGGCCGTCGGTTTTCAGCGGATCGGGGCGATAAAAAATGTTGTATTGGTGGCGCAATTCATTGGCGATGTTCTCGAAGGACTGGTTCAGATCCGTGGCCTTGAAGGGGAAGAACACCTGGCCCCCCGTTTCGCTGGCGAAGTAACGCAGCACCTTGTCGCCCTCGGTTTCCACATGCGTGATGTTGGTGGAAATCGTGTAGATGCTGACGTCGGCCTTCTGCGCCATTTCCAGAGCCTGGTCGCGCGTATAACGGCTCTGGTTGTCGTCGCCATCGCTCAGGATCACCATCGCCCGGCGGAACTTATAGAGCGGCTGATCCTGCATCAGCTTGTCGCGGCAAGCGAAGAAGACGGCGTCATACAGGGATGTTCCACCGCCCGGGCGCAGGCTGTCGATGGCCTTTTCCAGGTCGGATATGTTGTCGTTCAGATCAGACACCAGTTCGGCTGCCGTATCGAAGCTGACGATCATGGCCTTGTCTTGTCCCGGCCGCACGGTGCCGTCGATGAAGGCAATGGCAGCTTCCTGCTGGAAGTGGAAACGGTCCCGGATGCTGTTGCTGGTGTCGATCAGAATGGCTAGGCGCAGTGGCAGGTCGGATTCGGCGGAAAATTCGATAATGCTCTGCGGCTTCTTGCTCTCGAACACCTCGAAGTCGTCCTTGCCGAGGTCCGTGACGAACCGGCCTCGCTTGTCCGACACGGTGTAGAGCATGTTGACGCGCGAAACGTCCAGCGTGATGCGAGTGTCCTGCGGCGCAGCTTCCGATTGCGGCGCGCTCTTGGGGGACTTTTCGTTCTGGGCTTGCCCATTCAGCAGAAATGCGAGCGCGGCGAGCGCCAGTGTGGGACGTAACAGCGGTTTCATTGCAGATTAGAATCCATCGAGGTTTCAATCCATTATAGGTGGCCAGAGGGCAAGCTGGGCCATCAGGGTGGGGGCCTCAAAGCTGGCCAGGCGCGTCCGCCAAACGTAGCCGGTCTATTGTCGCGCTGCACGTCATAAATTCTAGAATGCGGGCAGCCTACGCCAGCGTCTCCAGATAATGCTCTAGCTCGTCGGGAAGCGGCGCGGTGACGGTGACGCGCTGGCCCGTCGCGGGGCTCGCGAACGTGATCCGCTGCGCGTGCAGAAAGTAGCGGCCTATTGGGCTCGCCGGGGCGCCGTAGAGTTTGTCGCCCACCACCGGATGATGCAGGCTGGACAGATGCACGCGGATCTGGTGCGTGCGTCCCGTGCCGATGCGGACTTCGAGCAGCGTGAATTTGTCGAAGCGGCGCAATACGCGATACTCGGTCAAAGCCGCGCGCCCGCGCTGCAGGCGCGAGGTCATGCGAGTGCGATGCGTGGGGTGACGCATTATGGGAGTCTCGATGCGGCCGCGATCGGCTTTTACGCGCCCATGCACCAGCGCAAGGTAGAACTTCTCAACCCGGCGAGACGCAAATTGGTTGGCCAGATCGCGATGCGCCGCGTCGGTGCGCGCCACCAGGATCACGCCGCTGGTGAACCGATCCAGCCGGTGCACGATTCCAGGCCGCAGCTCCCCTCCCACACCCGAAAGATTCTTGAAGCGGTGCAACAACGCATTGACCAGCGTGCCGGAATGCACGCCTGCCCCGGCGTGGACCACCATGCCCGCCGGTTTGTTGACCGCGATCACGGCGGCATCTTCGTACAGGATTTCTAGCGGCAGCGCTTCCGGCGTTGCGCGCAGCGGCGCGGGCTCGGCCGGTTCCACCTGAATCCGCTCGGAGCCGCGCAGTTGATATGACCGCTTTTGCGGCGCGCCATCCACGCGCACGCGGCCGGATTGGATCCATTCCTGAAGCCGCGACCGGCTGTACTCGGGCAACCGCGCATGCAGAAAGGAATCCAGCCGCTGGCCTGCGTCCGTGCGCGCGGCTTCCAGGTGGATCATCGGCCGGCGGTCGCTATTTGCCGGTCCAGCACGCGACGCGCTTTTCTAAGAACGCAGAGATCCCCTCTTGCGCGTCGTGCGCCAGCGAATTCATGGTCATGACTTCCTTGGCGTAGGCGTACGCCTTGGGCTGATCCAGATCGATCTGCGTGTAGTAAGCCTGTTTTCCGAGGCCCACCGTGAAGCTGCTGGCTTGAGCGATGTGACACGCCAGCCGCCGCGTTTCCGCTTCGAGCTGATCGGCCGGGACGGCCTGGTTGATGAGCCCCCAATCGGCTGCCGTCGCCGCGTCCACCATCTTGCCGGTGAGCAACATCTCCAGGGCGCGCTTGCGTCCCACGGCCCGGCTCAGCGCGACCATGGGCGTGGTGCAGAACAGGCCGAGCTTCACTCCCGGTGTAGCAAACTGCGCCTGGTCGCTTGCGATCGCCAGGTCGCAAGTGGCAACCAGTTGGCAACCGGCCGCCGTGGCGATGCCCTGGACTTGCGCGATCACCGGCTGCGGAATCGCCTGGATCTTCAACATGAGCTCGGTGCATACGTCGAAGATCCGCCGGTAGTCGGCCACCGTGCGGCCAGTCATCTCGCTCAAGTCATGGCCGGCACTAAAGACTTTGCCGGTCGAGGCGAGGATCAGAACGCGGACGTTCGGGTCGGAAGCGAACTGGTCGAGCGTGCGGATGAGTTCCTGCATCAGCTCCAGCGACAGCGGATTGCGCCGCTCCGGCCGGTTGAGCGTGATGATTCCAATCTGGCCGTCGGTCGAGGTGAGAAGGTTGGGCATGTAAGCTCCTACTTGGAGTGTACTCCGGCGCGCGCCATAACTTGGGTCTAACATCCGCAAGGAGGGATTCATCGAAGCATGATTTGGGGCAAAACACGCACCCGATGTTCATCTGAGAAGCCGTTAGTCCGTTTGCGGCCTCACGCTAATGTTGTGGCAAGAAAAATGCCTTCCCTCGATGCGTATTCCAAAGCTGGGGAGGCTCAAATCAACATGAATCGGAAGATCGATCAACTGCTGCACTCGTTGCGCGAGGCGATCCACGATGCGATCGGTGAATCGTTCGGAGTGGCGGCCGCCATGGCCGAGCTGGAGCGCGAGGGCCATTGTCCATCGCTAATGGTCGACGTGGCGTTGCCTCAAGAAGAAAAGGAACCACCCTCTTTGGAACTGGTAACACCCGACGGGCCGCTATTTCTCACCGCCGCCGACGAAGACTTCCTGCGGAACTTGGGCATCGCCACACTAGCGTGAGTACGGGAGCCGATCTGCGTGACATAAATGCTTGCTCGACTCGGGCATCAGTGGTGGTGCGACGCGCGCAGTGGTCGACAGTGGAACCCAACGCCCGTGCGTCAAGCTCGTTAAACGAAACAGACAACCATTTTCCGGCTGGATTTTGCTGATCCACCTATCCAAGGAAGGGAACTAAGCGTTGGTATCACAAAATGTGACACCTTCGCGCCGTAGTCTGGGCGGCTTCCCGCGGTACGATGATTTCACCGAGCAGGGTGTCGAACGCTGCTTTCGAGTGTTCTGCGGAGCGAGCGCGCGGATCCGATGGTGAACATCGCAATCATGCGCACGTTCGTCCGCCTCCGCCAGATTCTCGCGAACCACAAGGCTAACTTCCGCCGAGCGGCTCGCCGCGACGAGACGGAGTACGATCACGCGCGGGTAAAAGCCGTGTCGAATCTGGAGCAGCCAGGAGCCACCGCCGGAGCGTCAAAGCGGCCGATTGTTGCGTCCCGCCATAAAGGAGAAAGCGATTGAACCATTCGAGCGGCGCTAGTCGCTCTCGCCACTCACCTTCAGCACCGCCAAGAACGCCTCCTGCGGAATCTCGACCCGGCCGACGCGCTTCATTCGCTTCTTGCCTTCCTTCTGCTTCTCCAGCAGCTTGCGTTTGCGCGTGATGTCGCCGCCATAGCACTTGGCCAGCACGTTCTTGCGCATGGCCGGAATGGTCTCGCGCGCGATCACTTTGTTGCCGATGGCGGCCTGCAGCGCCACCTCGAACATCTGCCGCGGAATCAGCTTGCGGAGCCGCTCGATCAGAAGCTTGCCGCGATCGTAGGCGAAATCCTTGTGGACGACGATGGTCAGCGCGTCCACAGGCTCGCCCGCCACCAGGACATCCAGCTTCACCATCGGCGAGACGCGGTATCCGGAAAGGTGATAATCGAGCGAAGCGTAGCCGCGCGAGGCCGACTTCAGGCGGTCGTAAAAATCCAGCACGATCTCGTTCAACGGCAACTCATACAGCAGCATCACACGCCCAGTGCCGATGTATTCGAACTTCTTCTGCGTCCCGCGCTTTTCTTCCAGCAGTTTCAGAATCTCGCCGACATATTCTTCGCGCGTGATTACCGTGGCGTCGAGAATGGGCTCTTCGATTTGCTTGATCTCCGCCGGATTAGGAAACTTGGTGGGATTATCCACTTCCACGATGTCGCCGTTCAACTTAGTGACCTTATACCGAACCCCCGGCGCGGTGGTGATCAGATCGATCTCGAACTCCCGTTCCAGCCGCTCCTGCACGATCTCTAGATGCAGCAGCCCCAGGAAACCGCAGCGGAACCCAAACCCCAGCGCGACCGAATTCTCCGGCTCGAAATTGAACGCGCTGTCATTGAGCCGCAGCTTCTCCAGCGCCTCGCGCAGCCGACCATGCTCGTGCGATTCCACCGGGTAAAGCCCGGCGAACACCATGGGTTTGATTTCCTCGAACCCCGGCAGCGCCGCGGAGGCGGGATTTTCGACGCCCGTAATGGTATCGCCGATCTTGGCGTCGGAAACGGTCTTGATATTGGCGAAGAGGTAACCAACTTCACCGGCCGCCAGCTCCTCGCACGGGATCGGCTTGGGCGATTGGTAGCCCAGGCCGTCCACTTCGAACGTCGCGCCATTGGACCACAGCTTGATCTTCTGGCCCTTGCGCAGCCGCCCGTCCACAACGCGCGTCAGGATGATCACGCCGCGGTACGGATCGAACCAGGAATCGAAAATCAGAGCGCGCAGCGGAGCGTCCGGCGAGCCGGACGGCGGAGGAACCAGATGCACCACCGCCTCGAGCACATCCTTTACGCCGATGCCTTGCTTGGCGCTCACCAGCAGCGCGTCCTTCGCCGGTAGCCCGATCACCTGCTCAATCTGTTCGCGGATGCGCTCCGGCTCGGCCGACGGCAGATCGATTTTATTGATTACCGGAATGATTTCCAGGTTATGATGCAGCGCCAGATACGTATTGGCGAGCGTCTGGGCCTCCACGCCCTGCGACGCATCCACCACCAGCAGCGCGCCTTCGCAGGCTTGCAAACTGCGCGAGACTTCGTAGGTAAAATCGACGTGTCCCGGTGTGTCGATCAAATTAAGCTGATAGGTCTGCCCATCGTCGGCGGTGTAGTTCAAACGAACCGCGTGCGCTTTGATGGTGATGCCGCGCTCGCGCTCCAGGTCCATCGTGTCCAGCACCTGCTCCATCATTTCGCGCTGCGAAAGGGCGCCGGTAGTCTCCAGCAGCCGGTCGGCCAGCGTTGACTTGCCGTGATCGATGTGCGCAATGATAGAGAAATTGCGTATGAACTGGGGATCCATGCGGTAAAATGAGGACCTGAACTCAGTTTAGCCCATATGCCTCGAGTGATCGAAGGAAATCTCAACGCCAGCGGTCTGAAATTCGCCATTGTGGTGGCGCGGTTCAACAGCTTCATAACGGACCGGTTGCTGGCCGCGGCTGAAGACGCGTTAAAGCGCTCCGGCGCGAAAGCGGAGGACGTAGAAATCGTAAAAGTGCCGGGGTCATGGGAATTGCCCATCGCCGCCAAGGCGCTGGCGAGCCTGAAACGGCACGATGCCATCATCGCGTTGGGCGCCGTGATTCGCGGTGAGACGCCGCATTTCGATCATGTGGCCAATCAAGCCGCCAGCGGATTGGCCGCCGTGCAGCTCGAGACCGGCATTCCGGTCGCCTTCGGAGTTCTGACTACCAACACCGTGGAGCAGGCCATCGACCGTGCCGGCGGCAAGAGCGGCAACAAGGGACACGACGCCGCGATCACCGCCATTGAAATGGCCGACCTGCTGCGGCGTCTACGAAAGTAAGCGGGCATTCCGATGGCAGCGCGTCACAGATCTCGTCAACGCGCTCTGCAGGTTCTTTACCAATGCGACCTCCGGAAACAACCTGTGGACGACGCCATCGCCTCGTTTTACGACACGCTTTATTCGGAGGAAGAGCCGCTCAAACCGGAGCCCGACGCATTCATGGAGGAATTGGCCCGAGGCGCCTCGGGAATGTCCGGCGAGATCGACCGCCAGATCTCCGAAAAGGCCGAGAACTGGAAGCTGGACCGCATGCCCCTGGTCGACCGCAACGTCCTTCGGCTGGCCATCTACGAGATGAGCCGCAAGGAGACGCCGGCGGCGGTGGTGATCGATGAAGCTCTGGAGTTGGCGCGCCAGTTTGCCGGCGATGAGTCGGTTTCCTTCATCAATGCGGTGCTGGACGCAGTGCATCGCGAGCAGGAGGCGGCCGAGCGCAGCGCATCGGAATGAATATTCTGATGGTGGCTTCGGAGGCCACGCCCTTTGCCAAGACCGGCGGGCTGGCGGATGTCATGGGAGGGCTTCCGGCAGCGCTCGTGGCGCGCGGCGAGCGAGTGGCAGTGGTGCTTCCGGCCTATCGCGAAAACATCTATCCAACCGCGCCGCGTGAGGCTTACAAGAGTCTCTGGATTCCGCTCGCCACCGGCTACACTGTGCGAATTACCCAAGCCGCCGAGCGCGGCGTGGATTTCTTTTTCGTAAATTGCCCCGCCTTGTTCGACCGCGACGGAATCTACGGCCACAGCGACGATTACCTGCGCTTCGCTGTCCTGTCGATGGCGGCTTTGGACGTGGCGCGCTATCTCTTCCTGCCGCACATCATCCATTGTCACGATTGGCAGGCCGCGCTCCTGCCGGTCTACATGCGCGAAAATTTCCGCGGCGATCCAACCTTCGCCGGAATCAAGGTTCTGCTGACCATTCACAATCTTGGCTATCAGGGCATCTTTCCGCCTGCTACTATGGCCCCGTTGGGCCTAGATCCGGGACTTTTCAATCCGGATCAACTGGAGTTTTTCGGCAAGCTGAATTTCCTGAAGGCCGGCATCGCCTGGAGCGACGCCATCAGCACCGTCAGCAAAGGATACGCGCGCGAAATCCAAACTGTGGAATATGGCTTCGGCCTAGAGGGTTTTCTCCGCCGGCACGGCCCGGTGCGAGGGATTCTCAACGGAGTGGACTACGCCGAATGGAATCCGGAACATGATCCGTTCATCGCTCGCAACTATTCCTCAGATGACCTGAGCGGCAAACGCGAATGCAAGCGCGCTCTGCTGGCAGAACTGGGGCTGCCGGGTGACGCGCCGGATCGCCCGTTATTCGGAATCATTTCGCGCTTCGCCGCACAAAAAGGGTTCGACCTGATCGCCGAGACCGCGCCGCAACTGCTGAAGCAGAACCTGGCGCTGGCAGTGCTCGGTTCGGGTGACATGCTGTACGAGTCGATGTTCCGCGACCTGGCGCAATCCTACCCGCAGCAAGTCGCCTTGCGAATCGGTTATGACAACGCACTCTCCCATCGGATCGAGGCCGGCGCCGATATGTTTCTGATGCCCAGCTACTACGAACCGTGCGGCCTGAGCCAGATCTATAGCCTGCGCTATGGGACAGTACCAGTGGTGCGCGCGACGGGGGGGCTGGATGATACTATTGATGAGGAAACTGGGTTCAAATTTCGGGAGTATTCCGGGAGCGCGTTGCTGGAGGCGATTGGGTCGGCGTTGGATGCCTATAAAGACGCGGACCGCTGGGTAACCCGCATGCGCGCAGGTATGCGGAAAGACTTCTCGTGGAGCGCTTCGGCGGCGGAATACATGCGGCTGTATCGGCGGCTTCGAGTGGGCTGAATCCTTTTGGCTGCCTCAACATCTGATAACAGGAGAGATCACAAAAAATATGGCTGGTGCGAATACGTTGACTTTTACGGACGCGACTTGGGACAAAGAGGTGCTGAACTCGGATGTTCCCGTCCTGGTGGACTTTTGGGCCGAGTGGTGCGGGCCGTGCCGCATGATGACCCCGACCATCGACGCCCTCGCGAACGACTATTCGGGCCGCTTGAAAGTCGGCAAGCTGAACGTCGATGAGAACGGCGCCACCGGTATGCGCTATCGAGTAATGAGCATTCCGACGTTGCTGCTGATCAAGGGCGGCCAGGTGGTGGAAAGCAAGATCGGCGCGACGAGCAAGAACGACTTGCAGAAGCTGATCGAGGCGCACCTGGGCGCCGCCGCACAAAAGACTGCTTGACTGCGCGGCTCACGCGCGGGTGCTGAGGGCTCCTAACGCAGGGGTCGTTAAAGCACCCTCTGAAGCGGATCCAACCAGCGCGACATACTTGGCGAAGACGCCCGAGCGGTAACGCGGCTCGGGCGCTTTCCATTTCTTGAGGCGCTCCCTTAGCGTTGCTTCCGGAATCTCCAGATTGATGGTGCGGCCGGCGATATCAATATAGATGCTGTCGCCTTCTTCGATAGCCGCGATCGGCCCGCCTACCGCGGCCTCAGGCGCTACGTGCCCGACGCAGAACCCGCGTGTGGCTCCGCTGAAGCGCCCGTCGGTGAGCAGCGCGACGCTCTCTGAAAGCCCCGCGCCCACGATCGCGCTGGTGACTCCCAGCATCTCGCGCATGCCTGGGCCGCCGCGCGGTCCTTCATAGCGAATCACAACGATATCGCCCGAACGGATCTTTCCACCGAGCACCGCCGCCATCGCGGCCTCCTCGGAATCGAACACGCGCGCCGGGCCCCGTTGCTCGCTGCGCTCGATTCCGGTGACCTTGATCACGCAGCCTTCGGGCGCGAGCGACCCGCGCAGAATCACCAGGCCGCCGCTCTTTTTGATCGGATTGCTCAGCGGGCGAATCACTTCCTGGCCGGCGGTTTCCTTAGCCTGAGATGCCTCCTCGGCGAACGTGCGGCCGGTGACGGTCAGCGCGGATCCATCGGCATAGCCGCCTTGGAGCATGCGCTGCGCGACCACGGGAATGCCACCGGCTTTGTCCACATCCACGGCGACGAATTTCCCGGCCGGTTTCAAATCCACCAGCAGCGGCGTGCGCTCGCTGATGGTTTGGAAATCGTCGATGCTCAGCGGAATGCCTGCTTCGCGCGCGACCGCCAAAAGGTGCAAAACAGCGTTGGTCGATCCGCCGGTTGTGGCTACCGAGGCAATGGCGTTGTCGATGGCTTTGCGCGTCACGATGTCGCGCGGCCGCAGCTCGCTTTTCACCAGATCCAGAACGATGCGCCCGCAGCGCGCCGCTACATCATGCTTACGCTGGTCCACCTGCGGTACCGACGCGGTTCCCATCGGTGAAAGGCCGATGCATTCGAGCACCGTCGCCATAGTGTTGGCGGTGAACTGACCGCCGCACGCACCGGCGCCGGGACAAGCGGAGTTCTCGATCGCCAGAAATTCCTCATCCGACATTTTGCCGGCCACGTTCGCGCCCAGGGCTTCATAGACATCCTGAATCGTCAGGTCGCGGCCTTTGTAATGGCCGGGCATAATCGAGCCGCCATACAGAATCAGCCCGGGGATGTTCAACCGCAGCAAGGCCATCATCGCGCCGGGAATGGTTTTGTCGCAGGCCACCAGCGCGACGATGCCGTCGAACATGTGGCCGCGCGCGACGAGCTCAATCGAATCCGCGATGATCTCGCGGCTCACCAGTGAAGCCTTCATGCCTTCCGTTCCCATCGTGATTCCATCGCTGATCGCGATGGTGTTGTACTCCATGGGCGTGCCGCCGGCCTCGCGAATGCCGCGCGCGACATCCTGAGCCAGATCGCGGAGCTTGAAATTACACGGCATGGTGCCGATCCAGGTGTTGGCGATGCCGATGATCGGCTTCTTCATGTCATCGTCGGTCAGGCCGATGGCTTTCAAGAAAGCTCGCGCGGGCGCTCGCTCTTTACCTTGCGTGATGGTGTGGCTGGGCAGCTTCATAGAAAGTACCAGTGTACGACGCGCTAGCGAGTTCGATCAGCCGGCCACTGGTTCCACGATTGCCGACATGGAGCCTTTAGACTGCGGCATGCGCGGGTCGGCGCCGTAAGCATGGATTTGATCGCGGCCGAATTCGGCTTGCGCCAGCTCGCACGTCATGACGATGGTGCGGCCGGTGGAATCGACCTCCACGGCGTGTTGGAACGCGTCGGTTTGAGACAAGGCGAAAAGTTTCTGGAGCATTTCGATTACGTATTCGTAGGTGTGCTCGTCGTCGTCCAGCAGCACGACATTGTAGAGCGGGGTGAGCTGGTCCTTTTTTTCCTGGCGCGTACCAGGGGTCGCCGTTACGCTAGGCATCGGTGTTTCTTCATGATAGCGATGAATCGCGAGGGCGGATGGTATCATCAAAGTAACGAAAGGGGGCGCAACGGATTCGACGGGATTGAATCGTCGTGGAAAGGCGTGCCGGGTTCCGAGCTCCCGTAAAACGATCGGAAAACCATAACTGCCAATCAGCAGTTTGCATACGCTGCCTAATTAATTAGGTAGCCGCCCCGGGTGTTGGGCCTCGACGGCATCCAAGGGGCGTCATTTTCGAGGATTGGGCCGCAGGCTTCTGCTCGGAGCCGAGGGCTGACGACAATCGGGCTAAGCGGCCGTTTTCTTGCCGGCTCTAATGCGGCCGCCGACAACTACTGAACCGGAAACGCACGTAGTTCTTTTCAGGGCGGGCTTTCTCGGACGCGGGTTCAACTCCCGCCGCCTCCACCAAAACTCTCATGGAAGCTACCTACACGATTTCGCTGAAGAAGACCGACGAGGGATATGCCGTTTGGTGTCCGGGCATGCCAGGCTGTTGCTCGCAGGACGCAACAGAGGCGGAAGCGCTGGACAACATCCGCGCCGCGATCCGGGAGTATCTGGCTGTGGCTCGCGAGCTTGCTGAGGAAGGTGAAGCCCGCGAGATCGCTCTTCAGCTTTAATTGTGGGCGGCATCGCAGGTATTGCTCACCAGCCGGCTATCAAAGCATTTGAGAAGGCCGGCTTCCGCATAGCACGCCAAGGTAAACACGTCGTGATGACGGATGGCCAGCGAATTATCATGATTCCGAGGTACGATCCAATCAATGCGTACACGCTCGCCGGAATCGTTCGCAACGCGGGCGGCTCCCTAATTCCTCTGTGAGTTGTCCGTCCGAAGTCAGAGCTAAGGAACCTTCTCGACCTTCGCGCCGAACATTGAAAGCAGATGGTGTCGCGCAATATCGTCGTGCCGGATCGAGCGCCACTTGACGAATGTTTCCTCCGCAAGAGTGATGGCATCCGCCACATCGGTGCCCACAATATTCCAGCCGAGATCGTAGTCCGCCCGGTGGCGATCTTCCTGAAGCTGTCCGAACGCAGTGATGATGTCCGCCAGTGCAGCTTCAGACGGGGTCGGATTGGTCTTGTCTTTCGGCTTGAACGGTGCGTCCCGCATCTTCTGGTGATTGAACATCCGGGCGAGACGCGCCCGCTGGTCTTCAAACTCCCAATGCTCTATGAAGTCCTCAATCAGCAGATGGAAAACCGCATAGTAAGCCGTGGAAATTGCGCGACGCATACACGACTTCCGGTTCTCCGCGTCGCCCTTCGCCGCGAGATGGCGTGCATCCTCCAGTAGGTCGTCGGCGAGCATTCTCTCTTTATGCCCACGCCGGTTCCTGCAGCATATCCTGTTCGGACACGCTCCTGAAATTGTGATACGGGAGTACGCCCATGCCGGAAAAATCCAAACGGCGCGCCAGTCCCCAGACGACTTTGCCCGCAACCTCGCGCAGACGACGCTTCGCCGCATCATCGGCAAGAACGACGCGAAAGAAGATCGCCCATTGGCCGCTCCAGTCCTCGCCAATCTCATACCGGATACGTACCACGTCAGGCCCGACCGCTCGGACGACCTCCTCAATCGCTGCCTCGATCTCAGGCTGCTTCGTTACTGCCGAGGGAAGATACATCTCGATCTTTAGCTTACCGCTGTTCTCTTTGACCGCACAAATTCGAAGGGCAAGATCGTCCGCCCCGGGTGTTGGGCCTCGACGGCATCCAAGGGGCGTCATTTTCGGGGATTGGGCCGCAGGCTTCTGCTCGGAGCCGAGGGCTGACGACAATTCGGGCTAAGCGGTGAGTTTTCTTGCCGGCTCTAATGCGGCCGCCGACAACTACCGAACCGGAAACGCACGTAGTTCTTTTCAGGGCGGGCTTTCTCGGACGCGGGTTCGACTCCCGCCGCCTCCACCGATCTTCGGGATGAACCGCGGTCTCCTCGTTGATAGCGGAACGCCTCAGTCTAGCCACGCTCCAAAGACCAACCGGATCAGATCGTCGTCGACATAGAAGTTCGTCGCCCTGAGATTCTTGACGACGACATTTACATCGATTAGCTTGCGTTCCGCGGCCACCCTGAGCACTCCTAAAGTTCCGGTCACTCGCAGACCTAGGCGGCGGGCTTCCAATCGCCCTTCAGAATCATCGATCAATAGCAGATCTGCGTGCACGACTTGCGCCAGCGCGATCGCCTCGCGCTCACCAAGATCAAGTGCATCCGAGACTATTCGGGCACGCTCGGCTGAGATGGGTTCAATCCGCAGCCAAACCGGAGTTGCAGCGAGCCACGCTTGTACCTTCGCCGGAGCACTAGGGGAAGTCAGTTCGTTTATTACTGCTGAGGGTACGAGCACGTCGCCATATAATCTTGGGAGGAGATCCGCGAGATCAAGCAGGATCAAGTAGTGAAGCGGTGCGCTGTCCGCTACGACGATCACCGGCAGTCTAAGATGCCCAGTTCGCGCTGAGTCGTTAGATCGTCTTGCAGGTCCAGCCCGGTATAGCGCAAGGGAACTTGAAATTGCTTCAGCAAGGCGTGAACCTGAATTCGAGTCTCAAAGCCGAGCAGTCGCTTGACTTGGGTCTCCGACAAAACGCCGGTTCGATAGGCATCAACGGCGATTGTCTCGAGGGCGTGGCGTGACAAGTCGCCCCAGCGCTCCTGAAGCGCTTCGGAGATATCCGTAGGCAAATCAATCGTGAGATGCATCTCTATACTGAATGTAACGCAATTGCACTTCCTCAGTAGGCCTGCACTGGGATGAACGAAGTCGCAACGGATTCGATGGGATTGAATCGTCGTGGAAAGGCGTGCCGGGTTCCGAGCTCCCGTAAAACGATCGGAAAACCATAACTGCCAATCAGCAGTTTGCATACGCTGCTTAATTTTAGGTAGCCGCCCCGGGTGTTGGGCCTCGACGGCATCCAAGGGGCGTCATTTTCGGGGATTGGGCCGCACGCTTCTGCTCGGAGCCGAGGGCTGACGACAATCGGGCTAAGCGGCCGTTTTCTTGCCGGTTCTAATGCGGTCGCCGACAACTACCGAACCGGAAACGCACGTAGTTCTTTTCAGGGCGGGCTTTCTCGGACGCGGGTTCAACTCCCGCCGCCTCCACTAATTCCCGGTCAGACGTTGTTTCAGTTGGGAGAGAGGACCATCCAGTGTCCGAAACGGCGTTTGATTTGATAACGCTGGCTGGGTACTTCCAACAGAGCGCTGGTGACGATGTAATCGGCCCGCAGGTTGCCCTGTTCGGCCGGATTCACATCCGGAGTGCTGAAGTCATTTGGGCCGGCATTGGCGAGCAATCGGCGGCCCAAATATTCGTATAAGTGGGTGAGCGGCACATCGCGTCCGGCGGCCACGAGAGATCCTGTCCCGGCTGAGGCGTTGATCCAGGAGGCCGCCTGCCGTAGTTCCGCCAAGCTCTGGACGGACTCCTTTTCCCGGCCGCGAATTAGTCTGTAGGATACCCACGCGTTGCCTGGTATGTTCACAGCCAAAACCGTAAAAAAGGCGATCCGGGCGGTTTTCGATGAAAGGCCTCTGGCAAGCAACGGCAGCACAAACGGAATGAGAGGCATTGCTAAACGCGCGCCGGCGTACTGGGACCAAAAAACCAATTCCAGCATATAGGCGCCCAGTAGGAAGAAGGCGATCCGGTCTTTATCTTGGCGCGGGCCTTTGCGGATACCCAAGAACACGGGGACTGCGAACACGATCAGACCGAGCACGAATGCGAGGGCCTCGGCGAGAGCCGGGGGGTGGTGGAAGGCATGGGCGTAAGGCAACCGGTCGGCGACATTCAGGAAGAGCGAGACAAGCCAGCGCTGAGAGCCATAGAGAACAGCGAGTGCGATGGAGCGGAGAGCATAGAAGGCCAATCCGCCGAACTGAGAGATGTTCAGGGGAGTCGCGGACGGCAGTAAAGCGTTCGTGCTCAAAAACCACCAGACGAGTGAAGCGGGTGGAAGGACCAAGCAAGCCAGGCGCACAGGGCGGCGAAGATCACCTTTCCACAGGCCATAGGCAGCCAATCCCGCCGCGAAGGCGATTGCCGCTACCTTCAGCAAACAGAGCGCTCCGATTAACAGGCTGGCGCAAAACCACCACACTGCAAGCTTGCGATCTGATTTCCGCGAATCGTACGTGGCCACCAGCAAGGCCAAAACGCAAGTTCCGGCCGTAAAAAGCACGTCGGACCAAAGCCAAACTGTCAACTCCGTGAAGACGGAGGATGTGCCAAACGAGATCAGGAGCGTGGCGCCGAGCCAGGCCGGCATTTCGCTGATAAAGAGACACCAGGCGAGACCCACAAGTGCAGCACCGGCTACCAGCCAGTTGGCGAATTCCAGGCGGTCAGAAATCCTTGAGATGGGCTGTCCATTCTTCCAAAACAGGGCCAGCCAGATTGAATGCCCCGGCGAATACATTCGGATTGGCGGGAGGTTGATGTACTGCTCGAAACGATAGCCGTGTCCGGCGCTTAAAGCTGCGGCGCCTCCTAAATATGAATTGACATCGCTATTAAATGCCAGGTTCGTTGGCAGCATCAGGAAGAGCGCTATCCACAGCGCCAGAGCGGAGCCGAAAAAGATGCCGAAGCGGAGCCTTCGCGAGGGGTTGGCCAACAGCGATCGCAAGGAGAGCTGCCGGGTGGGTGGAGTAGATTCGAGAACCTGACTTTCAAAGGGCACGGCGAGACCTCCGCGAGTCTATCACAACAACTGTAGTTTATGAGACGCTGGCAGTTTTTCAGCGGGTTAATAGTTCTAGTACTCGATACTGTTGCCTGAGTGACGTCCTCGGTATATAGTCTGTGAGTGAGGCAGTCACGTAGTTGCGCCCCTCGGCGGCTATTCGGGAAACGGCTTCGCCACAACTTTAAAAAAACCTCCTGCGGGAGAGAGCTTGATTGAGGTTGTTCCACGGGAGGAGCTATGATTCGGCAAGCGTTGGTTGACCTGGTGAAGTATGTAGCGATGGGCGAGGTGATGTCACGCCTTTATCGCATGCCGTTGGACCCCAACTATCGCGCGATCATCGAGAGGTACGTCAACAACCGCGAGAGTAACTTTCTGGCCATCGCGAAAGGTGTCCTGGCCAATCCGCGTCACCCATACTCACAGCTTTTCGAGATTGCCGGGTGCACGTTCGCCGACCTGGAGGCTGGTGTAACGCGAAGCGGTCTCGAGGCGACGCTCAACGCGCTTCTGAAAGAGGGTGTCTATCTGACGCTGGATGAGTTTCGCTGCAATACCGAAATCGTGCGCGGCGGCAGGCACATCCCGGCCACGATGAAAGACTGGGACACCTCGGCGGGAGGTGGCGCCGGGGAAGTACATTCGAGCGGAAGCTCCAGCGGCAGGTCGCAGCGCACGCGGTATGGCATAGAATATGCGAAGTTCGGGAGCACGGTCAGCCAGCTCATGACCGATGAGTTCGGCCAGCCCGAGGGTTCGGCGATTATTGTGTTTCCCATCCTTCCGACCACCAGCGGGCTCGGTATATGCATGGGGGCCGCGCGGATGGGTTATCACGTTGAGGGATGGTTCGCGTTAGGAAGCTCGGGACGCAACCTTCACAACTTTCACTACAAAGCGATGACCGCGGCTCTGGTGGCGCGGCTGCGCCTGGCGGGCGCGAAAATTCCTTCCCCCACTTATCTGGAGCAGGGCGACTTCTCGCCGGTGGCCGAGTTTATCGCACGCCGCAAAAGAGAAGGTGCGCGCACGCAGATGATGGGAATGGTCAGTTCGGTTACCCGGATCGCAGCTGCAGCCATCGATCTCGGTCTCGACATTCGCGGAACCTACGCCATGGTCACCGGAGAATCCCTGACGGACGTTAAGCGGGACCTGATCGAAGCCGCTGGGATTGAGGTGTTTCCGTCATACGCGACCTCGGAGTTTGGCGGTATCGGTGTACCGTGCCGTCAGATGAATACTGGAAATCGCTCCCACGTCGCCATGACCAGGATAGCGCTGGTATCGCGTCCCATTGACGACGCGTGGTGCGACGAACCGGTCGAGTCACTGCATATCACCAGCCTTCTCTCCTTCGCTCCGCGAACCCTCATCAACGTGGAGATCGGGGACACGGGCGTCCTAGAGCCGGCCACCTGTGATTGCGAGTATTCCAAGATGGGCTACAAACTGCAGGTGCGAGACATGGCCGCGATCAGCAAGTTGCGCGGGCAGGGTTACTCGCTGCGAGCGCCTGAAATCGTCAAGCTGCTTGAAGAGGGCTTGGCGCAGAAATTTGGAGGCAGGCCCGGCGATTATCAGTTGGCCGAAGTGGAGGGAAAGGCTCAGACTGAGATGGTTTTGCGGATTCATCCGCGAGCTGGGGTGAAATCTCCGGAAGAGGTCCTTCAATTCTTCCTGGCTGAATGCCGCCGCACCTGGGGCGGGTGGAATACCATATTGCACTGGACCGAGTCTAACGGCGTGCGTGTGCAAGTGGTGGAACCGGTGCTCGCGGCGTCAGGAAAATTTCGCGCGATTCGCCTACTCGGTGTCAATCCAGCCGCGCAGGCCATGCCCGAATCGAAACCGCTGGCCGCGGCGGCTGGGACAGGCCAGTGAGAAGGACAGGTATCAGGAAAAAACCGCGTGTTAGCGTCCTTATTCCGGCTTCCAATGCAGGATGCTATATCGAGGCGAGTCTTGCGTCGGCGCTACGCCAATCCGAGCCGGACCTGGAAGTAATAGCCGTCAACAACGGCTCGAGCGACGATACGGAGGACCGGCTCCGCAAATGCGCCGATCCACGGTTACGCGTCATCACACAAGCCACTCCCGGACTTCCCCAGGCGCTCAATACCGCGATCTTGGCGGCTCGAGCGGACTACATCGCCTTTCTCGATGCCGACGACATCTGGCTACCCGAGAAACTCGCCCGGCATCTGGAGGTTCATCACCGGCAGCCCGAGATCGATGCGACTTTCTCCTGGGTGCGGGTGATCGATGCTCATGGAGATCCGATGCGCATGCCCTGTCCGCGCTGGCGCGGCAGCATGAATTTCTCCAGCCTGCTGTCGGATTACAGCGTCCGCACGATGTCCGCCGTCGTGATGAGGCGAGCAGCCGCGGTGGAAGCCGGTCTGCTCGATCCAGCGTTGACGCGCTGTGAAGACGTCGACTTTTTTCTTCGGGTCGCCTTGCTGCGCCCGAACAACATTCTCGCGGTTCCGCAGGTGCTCAACTTATATCGGCGTCATGCCGGGCAGCGCACCTGCGAGTGGTCGAAGATTCGCGACGGTTGGAACGAGCTGCTGGAGAAAATGAGAGCTCTCGCGCCCGCGGAAACAGGCCGGGTGGAACGGATAGCTTCCAGCAACATGTATCGCTACTTCGCTTTTCTGGCGTATGTGGATGGTGATTTTCGTCAGGCAGCGGCATTGGCTGCACACAGCTTCGCTCTCTCGCGCAGCGCGTTTTTTCTGGATGCACGCAACTGGAAGATGAGCGCTGCAGTGATCGCCAGCCGGATCGTGCCGAGGCGTGCGCTCGCGGCGCTGGAATATTTCGCCGGACTGGAGAGCTCAGACAATCCGCGCATGGCCGAGCATTCACAGCCGCAGACTGGCCGCCAGCCGGAGGCTCATATCAACGGGACGCAGGCCGCTTTGGCTCAGAAAATTCGGTAAGCGGAAAATAACTGAGCCACAACTCGGGATCAGCTTTCTATTTGCACGGAACCAATGCTACGCTGAGGGCGTCCCCCCAGGAGCATGAAACCTCAGCGAGAGAGCGTGGAGTGTGTGCCGTCAGAAGGGTTCCGCAGGCCGCCCGTGCGGTTAAGTGCAATCGCCGGCTCGTACGGACTGCTGGTTATTGTGACGCTGCTGAAGCCTTTCAGTAATTTGTTTCTGGCGCAAGGCATGCGGCAGTTTTCGGAGGTTCTTGCGCTCAATCCGGCCGCCTATTTGAGGGCCATGCTGGAGCCGTTGGTGGCGCTCGGCATCGTGATGCAGATCTTGTGGCTGCTGACGCGCATGTCTCTGCTGAGCGTGGCCGATCTCAGTTTCGTGCTGCCGGTGACGTCGGCCGGTTACGTGCTCTCAACGTTGCTTGGCAGAGTTTTTCTTCACGAGCCGGTCAGTATATCGCGCTGGGCTGGGGCCATATTGATATCGCTGGGCGCGGCGCTGGTGGTTTCGACGCCTGAGAAAACAACGGAAGGGGCGGGAATCGGCAAATGAAGTGGTTACTGCTATCCGTGATTGTGGCTTCGACGGTGGTCAGCGATGTGCTCCAGAGCCGGGGAATGAAAATAGCGGGAGGCGCGAGCACGTCGGCGCCGGGGCTGGGACGGGTGCTGGCGCTGATCGCGTCCCGCCGCGATCTCGCCGTGGCAATCCTCTGCATGGCGGTTTCATTTTTTGCGTTCCTGGCGCTGGTGCAGACCCAACCGATCAGCTTCGTCGTACCGGCCTCAGCTGGGAGCTTCGTCCTGGAGACGGTGCTCGCCAAGTTCGTGCTTCGGGAACGCGTTGCAGCCCGCCGGGCCATGGGTGCGCTGTTGGTGGCTGGTGGCATTCTATTAGTCGCCCGCTGAAGCACCTGTACCTCATCCACATGGAAAAGCTGTTACAATTTCTTACATACCGGCAAGCGGCGTCTGCGAGCCCTGGGATGATTGGCTGCAATGTGGTCTCGCAGGCCGGGTCTCGCACTTCACTGAATGATAAATTATTGTCGACGTAACCCAAGTTGAAGCGGGCCACGTCCTACCCTGGTGGCGCTAATTCGAATTGAATTACTAGATCCATACGTGAGGAGCACGCGATGGGCAGTATGAAAATTGCGGTTCTTGGTGGAGATGGTTATTGCGGCTGGGCCACGGCCCTGCATTTATCGCGAAAAGGCCACTCCGTTGCGATCGTTGACAACTTCGCACGCCGCCAATGGGATCATGAGCTGGGCGTTCAAACCCTGACACCCATCCGGCCCCTGGCGGAACGGTTGAGGGTCTGGTACGAACTGACCGGCCATGTGATCGAGCAGTTCGTCGGAGATGTAACCGATTACGAGTTTCTGCACTCCACCATTCGCGATTTCGAGCCGGATGCGGTGGTCCATTTTGCCGAGCAACGCTCGGCGCCGTATTCGATGATCGACCGCAAACACGCGGTTTTCACTCAGGTGACTAACGTGTCCGGCACGCTGAACCTTCTGTTCGCGCTGCGCGAGCTGCGGCCCGATTGCCACTTGGTGAAGTTAGGCACCATGGGCGAATACGGAACGCCCAATATCGACATCGAAGAAGGCTACATCACCATTGAGCACAACGGGAGGAAGGACGTACTTCCGTACCCCAAACAGCCGGGTTCGTTTTACCATCTTTCCAAAGTCCACGACAGCCACAACATCATGTTCGCGTGCCGGATCTGGGGGCTGCGCGCGACCGATCTGAATCAGGGCGTGGTTTACGGAACGGTCACGGAGGAGACGTCCTACGACGAGGCGCTAATCAATCGCTACGATTACGATGAGGTCTTCGGCACGGTTCTGAACCGGTTTTGCGTTCAGGCCGCTTTGGATCGTCCCTTGACTGTGTACGGGCGCGGAGGCCAGACCCGCGGTTTCCTGGACATTCGCGACACGGTGCGCTGCGTCGAGCTGTCCATTTTGAACCCGGCGAAATCTGGAGAATGCCGGGTATTCAATCAGTTCACCGAGCAGTTCTCCGTGTTGGAGCTGGCGGAGATGGTTCGAACGGCGCGAGCTAATGTAGGCGCCAGGGTGGAAATTGAGCACATCGAAGATCCGCGAGTGGAAGCCGAGCAGCATTACTACAACGCCAGGCACTCCAAGCTGACGGATCTGGGTCTTAAGCCGCACCTGTTGTCGGAGTCATTGCTGGACTCTCTGATCGATATCGCGATGCGCTACCGGGAACGGATTGATCCGTCCGTGCTAATGCCGCAAGTGAGCTGGAGAAGCGGCACGAATCGCCGCCAGACTCAGATGAGCGCGGCCGCGCTAGCCCCGTGATGCAAGACTCTAGCGGCTGGCAAGTACGCCCTAATTTATGTGCCGCCCACGGGATCGGAACTGATCTTCATGTTAGAGTGAGTGCAACGCCTAAGATGGCTGCGACGGGGATTGTAGCAGCCGAGAATCGAGAAGATAGGTTTGTGTGGAATTGCCGGGTTCACTCATAAACTGCGCCAACCTGATCCCAGCCTGATTCGGAGGGCGGCAGATGATCTTGCGCACCGGGGGCCGGACCGGCAGGCGGTTTTTGAGTCGAGCTGGGTCTCAATCGGCGCTGCCCGTTTGAAGATTCGAGACCTGGTGGGCGGCGATCAGCCCATGTCGGACTCCGGTGGCGATACGATAATCGCCTTTAACGGAGAGATTTACAACCACGCCGAATTGCGCGCCGAATTGGAGCAGGCCGGACACAAATTTCGATCCGCCGCCGATACTGAGACCGTTTTGCGCGCCTTTCTGGAATGGGACACGGGATGCTTTGCGCGCTTGCGGGGCATGTTTGCCATCGCGCTGTGGACCGAATCGGACCGGCGGCTGGTGTTGGCGCGCGACCGTGTCGGAATCAAGCCCCTTTACGTCGCGCGACGCGGCGAAGATCTGTATTTCGGTTCAGAGATGAAGTCCATCTTCCTGCACGGGGAGATTGACCGCAATATTGATTTGGCCGCGCTGGACTGTTATCTGGCGCTGAATTACGTTCCCGGTCCGCGGACGCTGGTAGAAGGTATCGAGAAGCTTCGCCCGGGTCATTGGCTGGAGTGGTGCGATGGCAAGGTTCAGTCCGAGCCGTATTGGGTTCTGCCTTCTGGTTCACCGTGCCGGACTACGTTGAACGACGCTGCCGAGGAACTCGATTCGCTGCTCCAACTTTCCGTTCGGGAGCACTTGCTATCTGATGTTCCGTTGGGGCTGTGGCTCAGCGGAGGAATCGACTCTTCCACCATCCTCCACTATGCCACTCAGGCCCTCGGTTCGCCGCTGAAGACGTTCTCGGTTTCTTTCCGCGGGCGTAGTTTCGATGAAACGGAATACATTCGCCCGATTGCTTCGCGCTATGGCGCCGAGCACGAGGAATTGGACCTCAATACCGGGCTGGAACTGTCAGACGCAATCGAATCGTTTGCTTCTTATGCCGACGAGCCCAACGCCGACGCGGGCGCTCTCCCGGTATGGTTTCTTTCAAAAATGACCAGCCGCAGCGCACGGGTGGCGCTGAGCGGGGAAGGAACCGATGAGCTGTTCGGCGGTTATCTCACGTATCGCGCAAATGACCTGGCTCGAACAGTGCGGCGCTTCCCTTCGACCATCTTACGATGGGGCGCAGGCGCAACCCGCTGGTGGCCGGTTTCGGACGAGAAAATCAGCTTTGAATACAAAGTGAAGCGTTTCCTGGAAGGTTGCCGGATGCAGCCTGAGCGCGCGCACGTGTATTGGAACGGGACTTTCTCCGATCAGGAGAAGCAAAAGCTGCTGCGCGCGCAGCTTCCAAACGGGTTGACTTCGTTACTGGGCGAACTTTCGCACGCCGGCGACAGGACCGGCGCATATCTCTGGTTCGACCAGAAGTACTATCTTCCCGACGACATTCTCGCCAAAGTGGACCGCATCAGCATGGCGCACTCGATCGAAGTGCGGCCGCCGTTTCTCGATCATCGAATCGTCGAGTTCGCGGCCCGGCTGCCGGATCGAATGAAGATTCGAGGAGCACAGCAGAAGCTGGTCTTGCGGCATCTGATGAAGGATCGTCTGCCTCCGGCGGTGCTGCACCGCAAGAAAGTCGGCTTCGACATTCCCGCCCACCAGTGGCTGCGCGGGCCGTTGTCTACGCTGCTCCAGGAAGTGCTCGCGACCGGGCTCACCGAACACGCAGAGCTGTTCGACGGCCAAGCGATCAAGACCTGCCTCGAAGATCACCTGGCACGGCGCGTCAACGCCGGATATAACTTGTGGGGGCTCATGATTCTTTTTCTGTGGATGAAGAGATGGCACATACAGACGAACGCGCTCCCAGAGGCGAAACGCAAGCTAGCCGTAAGCGCTTCTATGGCCATCTAGTAGTTTTGCTCTTTGCAGCCGCGGTGTATCTGGGCTGCATCGTTTCTCCGCCGTCCTTAATGGACGACGTGGATGCGGTGCAAGCGCAGATCGCGCGCAACATGCTGGCATCCGGCGATTGGGTGACGGCGCGGCTGGACGGCGTCGCGTATCTCGAGAAAGCTCCGCTCATCTACTGGATGATCGCAGCCTGCTATAAGGTCCTCGGTGTGCACGACTGGGTTGCGCGGCTCCCGGTGGCTCTGTCTGCGATCTTTCTGTGTTGGCTCACGTGGGTTTTTGGTGCTTGGGCGTTTGGCAGGCGCGCTGGTTTTTATGCCGGCCTGTGCATGTCGACCTGCGTCGGGTTGTTTCTGTTCACGCGCATTCAGATTCCCGACGTCATGCTGACCGCGACCGTCGCGCTCGCCCTGTGGGCATTCCTGAGAGTTCTGGATGAAGATGAGCCCCGTCCCGGATTATGGGCGTTCGTGCTAGCCGCGAGCCTGGGCGTGGGGTTGCTCTGGAAAAGCCTGGTCGGCACGCTGTTCCCGGTCGCGGCAGGATTGTTGTATCTGGCCCTGACGCGTCAATTGTTCCAAGCGAAAGTTTGGAAGCGTCTGCATCCATTTCGAGGGCTTTTCGTCATCCTGTTGATCGCGGCGCCGTGGCACATCCTGGCCACACTGCGCAATCCGCCCTGGTTCGACTTCACCATGCGCAGCGCGCCGGGCGAATATCACGGATTCCTGTGGTTCTTTTTCATCAACGAGCAGCTGCTGCGATTTCTGAACATGCGCTATCCGCGCGACTACAACACGGTTCCGCGGCTGTGGTTCTGGTTGTTCCACTTGCTGTGGCTATTTCCCTGGAGTGTCTGGCTTCCGGCGGTTTCGAAGCTTTCGTTCCGGCCGGTTGATCGCGCCGGGCGGACGCGTCTGCTGGCGCTGTGCTGGATCGGCTTCATCCTGGTTTTCTTCACGTTTTCGACGACGCAGGAATATTATTCGATGCCGTGCTATCCGGCGCTGGCGCTGCTCATTGGTTCGGCGATGACGACCGACACCGTATGGCTGCGGCGCGGGAAACGTCTTCTTTTGGCCATCGCTCTGACCGCTGCGGTGCTGGTTCTGGGGCTCGCGTTTCTGGTGCGGAATTATCCGGCGCCTGGCGATATCTCAACCGCGTTGATCTCGCGTCCAGGCACTTACACTCTTGCGCTCGATCACATGAAGGATTTGACGCTGAGCTCGTTCGCCTATTTGCGGACGCCTCTGATCATGGCGGGAATCGCGTTTCTGGTTGGCGCTGCTGGCATGCTATGGGGAAGCCGCCAGCGCGCATTCCTCGCCGCGGCCGTGATGATGGTGCTGTTCTTTCATGCCGCGCGCGTGGCGCTGGTAGTGTTCGATCCCTATCTGTCGTCGCGTCCGCTGGCCGAGGCGCTTCTTCGCGCTCCGGAAGGAAAGCTGATCGTGGATCACCCCTACTACACGTTTTCTTCGGTGTTCTTCTATACGAATCGAACGGCGCTCCTGCTCAACGGGCGCATTAACAACCTGGTGTATGGCTCTTATGCGCCAGGCGCTCCGGATGTTTTCATCGACGATGCGCGATTCCGCCAACTTTGGCTCGGTCCGGAGCGCTATTACATCGTCGCCTCGGACTCAGATGTGCCGCGGCTGGAGAAGCTCGCGCGAAAATCCCAATTGAACTTAGTCGCCGCGAGCGGCGGCAAAGTGCTGCTGGCCAACCATCTCTGATCGGCACCCGCTTCGGAAATCAGGCGTGTCCAATTGTCTTTCATAATGAAATACATGTTGCAGCGCATGACTGTTGCGATACCAGCACGGCTGGGAATCTGCGGCACATAAAGTGAACCAAACGTTTTGTGACGGCGTGTCGTCATAGTGTCTGATGGCGCGCGGGGCTGAAAAGGGAGGACAGCGTGCAATGAGCAGAATGATGGTGAACGCGAGCCTGGCGAGTGATGGCGAGTGCTTGGATGTTCGGCCAGCCTGCGACTGCGCCGCTGACCTTCGAGGTCGCGGCCATCAAACCGAGCGCCGAAACCGGGTTCCGGACTGGCATTCAGATGCAGCCCGGCGGAGGGTTGCGCGTGAACGGCGCAACGCTCAAAATGCTGCTTACTATCGCCTACGATGTACGCGAGTTTCAAATCGTCGGCGGTCCAAGCTGGATCAGCTCCGACCGGTACGACATCCTGGCGAAGGCGTCCGGCAGCGGTTCTGGAGCGCAGACGCAACGATCCACGACATATGACAGATACGCAGATGAAGACGGTGCGCGAGCAGATGCAGCAGCGTTTGCAAGCACTGCTAGCGGAGCGTTGCCAACTGGCGATCCATCGCGAGACCAAGGAGCAGCCTGTCTACGCTTTGCTAGTGGGAAAGAACGGGCCGAAGATTCAACCCGTCGAGACGAAAGATGGTGGCGCTCAGCCGCGCATGATGATGGGCCGCGGAATGGTGAATGGGCAGGGTGTCGAGCTGCAAATGCTGGCTACCGTGCTATCGAATCAGTTGGGCCGGCCGGTGCTGGATCGCACGGGATTGAAGGGTCATTTCGATATCAGACTGGAGTGGACTCCCGATCCGGGGCAATCCATCACGCCGCTCGGCGGAGCGCCGCCTCCTGGCGTCCAGGCCCCACCGCCACCCGATCCCAACGGGCCTTCGATCTTCACCGCGGTCCAGGAACAGCTCGGGCTCCGCCTGGAGTCACAAAAAGGCCCGGTCGAAATGATCGTTATCGATCGCGTGGAGAAGCCTTCCGAGAACTAGTGCGCATGGCCCGCAAACTGGCGGCTCTCTTCCTGGCAGTCATCGTGCTCTCGGCCTCGGAGCAGCGCGGACAGGTGAAGTTCGGCCGTCTGCCGGTTCCTGGAGCGACGGTCACCGCGACGCAAGGCGAAAAAACGCTGACCGCGATCACCGATTCGCAGGGCAGCTATTCGTTTCCGGACTTGGCCGACGGGATCTGGACCATTCAAGTGGAGATGCAGGGCTTTGCGGCGATCAAGCAAGAAGTGACCGTTGCGCGCGGCGCGCCCGCCTCGGAATGGGATTTGAAAATGCTGCCACTCAATGAAATGCAAGCCGTGGCGGCGCCTAAGCCCGAGGCCGCGCACGCTCCTGCCGTTTCGGCGGCGAAACCGGTGGCGAAAGGCAAATCGCGCAAGGGCAAAGCGGCGCCGCCGCCGACCGACACGCCGGGCACCTTCCAGCGCGCAGACGTGAACGCTTCGGACGCAACTTCCTCGGCAGAGACCGCGCCGGGCGGCGATGCCACTACGTCCAGCAGCAGCGGAGCGTTCGGGAACCAAAACGCCTCGGAACTGAGCCAGCGCGCTTCCGACGGACTCCTTATCAACGGCACGGCGAATAACGGGGCCAGCTCTCCGTTCGCGCAGGCTCAGGCGTTTGGCAACAACCGGCGCGGCATGCGGTCGCTCTACAACGGGAATCTCGGCTTGATCTTCGATACCTCCGCGTTGGACGCCCGCAACTTTTCGATTACCGGCCAGGATACGCCCAAGCTCCCTTACGATCACCTACAGGGCGTTTTCGCATTCGGCGGGCCAGTCAAAATCCCGCACCTGGTGAACAATGGCGGCAATTTTTTCGTCAACTATCAGTGGGTCCGCAGCCGCACCACCAGCAACGCGACCGGACTGGTGCCCACCGCGGCCGAGCGCATGGGAGATTTCTCCCAAGCCCTGAATCCCTTCGGAAAGCCGCTTCAGATCATCGATCCTTCCACCGGCGCGCCCATCCCGGGCAACATGATCCCGCAAAACCAGATCAAGCCACAGGCTCGCGCCCTGTTGCGCTTCTATCCTCTGCCCAACTTCGACGGCGGGACGCGCTTCAACTACCAGATCCCGCTGGTCTACAACGATCACGAGGACAACCTCCAAACCCGCAACAACAAGACCATCGGCCGCAAGAACTTTATTTCGATTTTGTTCGCCATGCAGAACGCGCGTTTGGATAATACGAATCTCTTCGGGTTTCTGGACACCGGAGACCGGCTGAGCTATAACCTGATGGCCAACTTCCGGCACAACTTCACGCCGCGCTTTTTCACCAATGTTGGCTTCCAGTTCAACCGCTTCGTCTCACGGGTGACGCCGTTCTTCGCCAATCGCGACGACGTTTCAGGTAATGCAGGCATCACAGGGAACGACCAGTCGGCGCTCAATTGGGGACCACCCACGCTCAACTTTACAAGCGGCATCAGCAGTCTCTCGGATGGGCTGCCGTCGTTCACGCGCAATCAGACCGGCACCGCTTCTGTGGACAATCTGTGGGCGCGCGCGCGGCACAACATCAGCTTCGGAGGCGATTTTCGCCGCCAGCAATTCAATCTGCTGTCGCAACAGGACCCGCGCGGCTCGTTTACTTTTACCGGCGCGGCCGCCGGTTCGGATTTTGCGGGCTTTCTGCTGGGAGTGCCGGACACTAGCTCGATCGCGTTTGGCAACGCGGATAAATATCTGCGAGCCTCCACCATGGAAGCCTATGTGAACGACGATTGGCGAGTGAGCCCCGGTTTCACTTTGAACGCTGGGGTCCGCTGGGAATACTGGTCGCCCATCACGGAAGAGTACGGCCGCCTGGTGAATCTGGATGTCGCGCCGGATTTTTCCGCCGTCGCGCCCGTGTTGGCAAGCGATCCGATCGGTCCGCTCACGCATCAGAGATACCCGGACTCGCTGATGAATGCCTACAAACGCGGGTTGCAGCCGCGCGTGGCAATCTCCTGGCGTCCATTCGCCGCGTCGTCGTTGGTGGTGCGCGCCGGCTACGGTGTGTACTACAACACCTCGGTGTACTTCCCGATTGCCTCGTTGCTCGATCAGCAACCGCCGCTTTCGAAGAGCTTAAGTGTTTCGAACAGCCCCGCCAATCCGCTGACACTCGCCAACGGATTCAACTTTTCTCCCACCATCACTCCCAACACGGTCGCGGTGGATCCCAATTTCCGTCCCGGATACTCGCAGAACTGGCAGATTTCCGTGCAGCGTGACTTGCCCGCCGCGCTGGTGCTCACGGTTTTGTATCTCGGCAGCAAGGGAACGCACCAGGTGCAGGATTTTCTGCCGAACAGCTATCCATTGGGCGCCGCGAACCCCTGCCCCAGTTGTCCCGTCGGATTTCAGTATCTGGTGTCGAACGGGAATTCGACGCGTGAAGCCGGGCAGATTCAATTGCGCCGCCGCCTCCAGAGCGGATTCACTGCCAGCCTTGACTACACCTACGCGAAAGCCATCGACGACGCGGCCCTGGGTGGCAGGAACCAAGGAACTCCCCTGATTGCGCAGAACTGGCTGGACCTCGACGCCGAGCGCGGCCTCTCGAATTTCGATCAGCGCCATCTGTTGAGCGCGCAGATCCAGTACACCACCGGCATGGGTCTGCACGGAGGCACGCTGGTGAACGGATGGAAAGGCGCGCTCTTCAAGGAATGGACCGTCGCGAGCCAGATCACGGCCGGCACCGGTCTGCCGCTGACGCCCATCTATCCTTTCCCGGTGCCTGGCACTGGCGTCACGGGGCCGCTGCGTCCCGAGTACACCGGAGCGCCGCTCTACCAAGCGTCCGGTGGTTTGTTCTTAAATCCTGCCGCGTACGTTCTGCCGCCGGCGGGTGAATGGGGCAACGCGGGGCGCGACTCCATCACCGGCCCGGCGCAGTTCAGCTTGAACGCGTCGCTGGGGCGAGTCTTCCAGATATCGGACCGCTTCAGCCTCGACTTCCGCTTGGATGCCACCAACGCGCTCAACCACGTCACATTTCCCAACTGGAGCACCACCATCACTAACGCGCAGTTCGGATTGCCGGCCACGGCCAATGCCATGCGCAGTCTGCAAACCACGCTACGATTGAGGTTCTGACATGCGACGCGTAATGGGTGCGTTTTTTTCGCTCTTTCTGGCGGCCAGCGGCCAGCAGATCGGACAGAACACATCGTCGCCCTCCGGCGCGGCAACGTTTCAGGCGAGCACGCAGTTGGTGATCGAGACCGTGTCGGTGAAGGACAAGAATGGCAAGCCGGTAGAGGGATTGACCGCCAAGGACTTTACGGTCACCGAGGAAGGCGCGCCGCAGACCATCCGCTTCTTCGAGTATCAGAAATTGGAAGAGCCTGCGCGCGAGGCGTCGACGACAGCCGCGCCGCCGAGTGAGCGGGCAGCGCCGCTGGCCCGATATCCTCACAGCCAGATTGCGCCCGAAACGCCTGGCGACATCAAGTATCGCGACCGGCGGTTGCTGGCGCTCTATTTCGACATGAGCGCCATGCCGGTGCCCGATCAGCTGCGCGCCTTCACTGCCGCGCAGAAGTTCGTTCGCATTCAGCTGACGCCGGCCGACCTGGTGGCCGTCCTGATGTATCGATCTGGCGCGGTGCAGGTTTTGCAGGATTTCACCAGCGATCGCGACCGGCTGGAGACCATCATCGAGACGCTGATCGTGGGCGAAGATCAGAACTCGGGAGACACCACCAACGACGCCAGCAGCGCCGACACGGGCGCGGCCTTCGGTCAGGACGATAGCGAGTTCAACATCTTCAATACGGATCGCCAATTATCCGCGCTGCAAACCGCTGCCAGGATGCTGGGAACGCTAAGCGAGAAGAAGGCGCTGGTTTACTTCGCGAGCGGGTTGAGACTGAACGGCATCGATAACCAGGCGCAACTGCACGCCACCATCAACGCCGCAATTCGGGCGGGCGTTTCGTTCTGGCCCATCGACGCGCGTGGGCTGGTAGCACAAGCGCCCCTCGGCGACGCAACGCATGGCTCGCCCGGCGGCATTGCGATGTACAACGGCCAATCCGCGCTGGCGGTGCGCGACAGCTACAACCGCTCGCAGGACACGCTGTGGGCGCTGGCCGCGGATACCGGTGGCAAGGCGCTGCTCGACTACAACGACCTGACCAGGGGCATGGTCGAGGCCCAGCAAGCCATTTCCAGCTACTACATCATCGGTTACTACACCAGCAACGCCGTTCTGGACGGCAAATTCCGGCGCATCAAGATCGCGCTGGCAAACGGCTTCTCGGCGAGCCTCGATTACCGGCAAGGATATTTCGCTGGTAAGCAATTCGGTAAATTCACTACCGCCGAGAAGGAACGCCAGCTCGAAGATGCGCTGCTGCTAGGCGATCCGATTACCGAACTTACCATCGCGATGGAGGTCGACTACTTCCAGCTCAACCGCGCCGAGTACTTCACGCCGGTGGTCGTAAAGATTCCCGGCAGCGAGCTGGCGCTGGCCAAGCGCGGCGGCGCCGAGCACACTCTGCTGGACTTCATCGGCGAAATCAAAGATGACTTTGGAACCACGGTTTCCAACGTGCGCGATAAAGTGGATGTCAAACTCAGCGACGCAACCGCGGCGGAGCTGGCCAAGCGGCCCATTCAATACCACACCGGTTTCACTCTGCTGCCCGGAAAATACAAAATCAAATTCCTGGCGCGAGACGCCGAGACTGGCCGCATCGGAACCTATGAAACGCCGTTTGTCATCCCCAATCTGAACAAAGAAGAGCAGCGGATCGCGATCAGCTCCGTGGTGCTGAGCAGCCAGCGGGTGGACTTCAAAGATGCCTTGTACAACGCCGCCAAGGACAAGGGCCAAACCGAATCCGTGAACCCGCTGGTACAGGAAGGCCAGGAGCTGATTCCAAGCGTCACGCGCGTGTTCAGCAAGGCGCACGACTTGTATGTGTACTTGCAGGCCTACCAGCAGCAAGCACCGAGCGCCAACCCGCTGGTTGCGTTTGTGACGTTCTATCGCGGCCAGACCAAGGCGTTCGAGACGCCGCCCCTGCAGGTGACCGAGGCCTTGAACAACCGGCTTAAGACCACGCCGCTAAAGTTCGACCTGTCGCTGGCGAAGCTGCCGCCCGGCGAATACAACTGCCAGGTTACGATTCTCGATCCAACCAGCCAGAAGGCCGCGTTCTGGCAGGCGCCCGTGATGTTGATTCCCTAGCGGATGCTGTAACCAATTTTTCATTGGCGCTCGACAGCGTTGCTGTGCCATGCTGGTCACTTTAGGAAAGCGCAGTGAAACGTACACGACGAATCGTCCTTGGCCTGCTGGTTGCGATCGCGACTTTGTTCGCGGCCAACGAGCCACCCAAACGGCCGCGGCTGGTGCTGGCCATCGTGATCGATCAGTTCCGCTACGACTATTTGCTGCGTTTCCGCAATGAGTACACCTCCGGATTCAAGCGGCTGCTCGAACAAGGCGCGGTTTTCCACGACGCTCATTTGATCCACTCCACCACCGTAACCGCTGTGGGACATTCCACGTTCCTGAGCGGCGCGCCGCCGTCGGTGAGCGGGATCATCTCCAACGAATGGTACGACCGGGCCAGCCATCGAATGGTGACCAGCGTTTTCGATCCTAAGTCGAAAATGGTCGGCGGCGTTCCCGGTGAGCCAGGGTCGTCGCCGCGGCGCCTGCTGGTCAGTACGGTCGGCGATGAATTGAAGATGCACGGCGTCGAATCCAAGATCATCGGCGTGTCGATCAAGGACCGCGGCGCGATTCTGCCGGCCGGGCACATGGCCGACGGCGCGTATTGGTACGACGCGGATTCGAACCATTGGGTCACCAGCACCTACTACCATGCCGAATTGCCGGACTGGGTGCGCGAGCTGAACAGCGAGCAGATCTACCAGCGTTATCTGGGAGCGAGTTGGCTTCCCTTCGACGCTCCAAACGAGTCGGCCAAGCCGTTTTGCACCATGACCGCCGGCTCGGAGGTGCGTTTCTGCGGGAGCCTGGAAGCGACGCCCTGGGGCAACGAGATGATCGAGGAGTTTGCGGAGCGTGCCGTCGGCGGTGAAATGCTGGGCTCTCACTCCGGCACCGATATTTTGACGGTAAGCTTCTCGTCGAACGATTATGTTGGCCACGCCGTGGGTCCCGACGATCCCGCCGTTCGCGATATTTCCATCCGAACCGATCGGCTGCTGGGCAAGCTCTTGGATTTCATCGACGCGCGTGTTGGCAAAGGAAACACCATCGTTGTCCTGACGGCCGATCACGGCGTCGCGCCGGTGCCGGAGGTGAACCAGGCGAGGAACATGCCGGGCGGGCGTTTGTCGGAAACTCGGCTGGCGCAAGATGTGTCGGATGCGCTGGTGAAGCGATTCGGGCCCGGCAAGTGGCTGCTGCCGGCCCCGTCCACCACGCCGTACCTCAACCTGGACTTGATTCAATCCCGCAAACTGGATCTGGCGGACGTGGAGCGCGTGGCCGCGCAGGCGGCCGCTTCCGAAGAGCACATCGCGCGGGTCTACACCCGGCATGAAGTTCTGAGCGGCGAGGTGCAGCGCGACGACATTGGCCGAGCGGTGAGCCTTGGGTTCTATGGGCCGCGCTCGGGCGATCTGGTTATCCTGCAAGAACCGTATTATTTGTTCGAGGCCACGGGAACGTCGCACGGCACGCCGTACGACTACGACAACCACATCCCGGTGATCTTTCTCGGCCCGGGCATCAAGCCGGGCGCGTATTGGGGCAAAATCGCGATGAACGATATCGCACCCACATTGTCGGCGCTGCTTGGAATCGAAGCCCCCAGCGGCTCCATCGGCCGGGTCCTAACCGAACTGCTCCCCTAAAAAAATCCGGGGACAGTACACTCATTCCCCAATTCTTTCCGAGCCCTTCCGTTGTAGTGAGCCGAAAATTAGGGATTGAGTGTACTGTCCCCGATTTCCCCGGATTTCCGTGCGACCATAGCTTCAGCCTTGTCCAACGTTCTTTCCGTCGCCAAGCTCACCAAGCGCTACCACGACAATCTGGCTGTTGACGGCATTTCATTCGAGGTAGCGCGCAACGAAATTGTGGGCCTGCTCGGTCCCAATGGCGCCGGAAAAACAACCACCATCAACATGATTCTGGGAGTTCTGGAACCGACCTCGGGAACCATCCTCATCCAGGGCCTGGATCTCGCCAAGCACCGCGCCCAGGCCCTGCAGCACACCAATTTCGCCGCCGTCTATGCGCCGCTGCCCGGCAATCTGACCGTTCGCCAGAACCTACGAATCTTCGGACTGATCTACGGCGTCCCTCGTCTGGAAGAGCGAATCGAACACCTGATCCGCGAGTTCGAGCTGGAGCGGTTTCGCGATACGAAATGCGGCGTCCTATCTTCCGGCGAGCAAACGCGCGTGAGCCTCGCCAAGGCCATGCTCAATTCCCCCGACTTGCTCCTGCTCGATGAGCCGACCGCGTCGCTCGATCCGGCCATCGCTCGCGAAGTGCGCGCCAAAATCCGCCAGTTCGCGTCCCAAGGCCAGGTGGGCGTGTTGTGGACCTCGCACAACATGTATGAAGTGCAGGAAGTCTGTCATCGAGTCTTGTTTCTGTCTCACGGCAACATCCTGCTCGAAGGCGACCCGAAAACCCTGCCACGCGAGCACGGCAAGGAAACGCTCGAAGAGCTCTTCATCACTCTGGCGCGCGAGCCGCTGGAGCTGAGCCAACTCTGATGCAACCCGGACGCAGCGGCGCCATCTTTCTCCGGCAACTCTATTTGCTGCGAGGCAGCCCGGCCCGCATCGTGCCCCTGTTCGGCTGGGTCGCTATCGATATTGTGCTGTGGGGCTTCATCACCAGATATCTGAATTCGGTGGCGCGTTCCGGATTCAACTTCGTGCCGGCGATCCTCGGCGCGGTTCTGATGTGGGATTTCTTCAGCCGCGTCATGCAGGGCGTCACCACGGCGTTCTTCGAAGACGTGTGGTCGCGCAACTTCCTGAACATTTTCGCGACGCCGCTCTCGATTTGGGAGTACCTGCTCGGCTTAGTGCTTTCCAGCATCTTCACCAGTTCGTTCGGTCTGGTGGTGATGCTGGTGCTGGCGACGGCGGTCTTCGGCCTGTCGTTCTTCGGCTACGGGCTGACGCTGATCCCCTTTCTGCTGATCCTGTTTGCATTCGGCATCGCGCTGGGAATTGTCGCCAGCTCCTTGGTCCTGCGCCTGGGACCGGCGGCGGAATGGTTCGTCTGGCCCATCCCGGCTCTGATCTCGCCGTTTGTGGGAGTATTTTATCCGCTCTCGACGCTGCCGCTCTGGATGCAAGCGGTAGCGCACGTCCTCCCTCCATCCTATGTATTCGAGAACATGCGAAGCATCGTAGCAGGCCGCGCCGGTTCGCCCGCGGGATTATTGGCGGGTGCAAGTCTGGTCATCGTTTACATCGCAGCCGCCGGCTGGATCTTCGCCAGGGTCTACCATCGCGCGGTGCGAACCGGCCTGATTGCCCGCTACAGCGCCGAAAGCATCAACTAGCGCCGCCGCGATCGCTTCCAGGAACTACTTCCCAATCTTAGTGCTCTGCGATGCCACGGCCTGCCAGCGGCCATCCCGCATCGTAAAGACATCGAGCCACGCGTATTTCCCGCTGCTGTCTTTGCCCTGATAGGTGCTCTTCTCCGTGTCGGTGCCCATGACCACGGCGGTGTTTCCAAACACCTTGACCTGCATTTCGCCCAGCTCAACGGACTCATTGCTGGATTCGCCCGACTTCAGCTCTTCCATGGTCTCGGCCTTGGTCACCGTCAAACCGTGAAAGTCGACCCCGGTCCAATCGTCGGCCATGATCCGATCCACTGTCTTGAAATCTTTCGCAATGGTGGCCTGGTTCCAATCGCGTTCCATTTGCTTGAGAGTTTGCTCGACTGCAGCGGCATCGGATTTCATGCCATTTTTCATGCAGTCCATATTGTCTTTACCGTCTTTCATGCAGTCGGCCTTCGCCTGGCCGGCCGTGAAAAACGAACCTGCGATCAACAAACCAACAGCTGTCATGTATTTCATGCACCTGCTCCTTTCAACCGCATGTGTTGTATCGCGCCAATATTGCAACCGTTGGACCACACACCGCGGACGCCGGATTTTGCGGCGAATGGCGCTGAACCGGGCCTCACCCTATCGCGCCACATGACCGCCTGCGTAATTTCAGCCGACCGTTTGGGTGAAATTACGCAACTCAGCGCCTCCGTCTGTTCCTATTGATTCCCGGCTGCCGCGACGCTTTTCAACACATCGTTAGCGAAGAAAAACTTGCCGTCGTTCGGAACCATCATGATCTGGACCTTGTCGGAAAGCCTCTCGGCGATGATTTTCTGAATCAGCAGCGGGTTCTGTTTCAGGACTTCGGCTTCGAGTCGCATCCGCTCGGAGTCCGCCTCGGCAACGTGGCGAATCCGGTCCGCTTCGCCCTCGGTAACGAGTTTCCGCTTCTCCAGCTCTGCTTTGCTATCGATCAGTTTGGCCTCCGCCAGCGCCTCGGCGTTCATCACAGTGGATTCCTTGCGGGCCGCGGCTTCGAGTTTGGATTGCTGGATCTGCTTTTCCTTGAGCGGTAGCGTGTGCTGCATGGCGTCGGCCTGCGCCTTGGCTTCGATCACCACCACTTCGGCCCTGGCTTCGGCGGCCTTAATGTCACGGGCCTTTTGCGCTTCTGCCTCCAACTCCGCTTCCCTCACCATCTTCTGCTTGACCTCCAACTCCACCGAGAGCCGCTCGTTTTCCTGCTCTTTGAGAAGCAGGCCCTCCATGCCTTTCGCGTATTCGCCGGGCAACTGGATGTCGCGAACCATGACTTCTTTGATGACCACGCCGTCGGCGGCCAGGCGCTGAGTTATCTGCCCGCCAACCGCACGCAGCAGGTCGTCGCGCCGGCTCGAAAACATCTCGCGCACCGTGTAGTTCGGCGCGGCCTGCCGGAATACGCTGGCCACCATGGCCGGAACGATTTCTTCCTCCACCGGCTGCGGGAGATTGCTGTAAATGTAGGCCAGCTTCGCCGGATCCAGGCGGAAGCGAACAGTCACGGCCAGGCCGACGCCCAGCCCTTCCTTGGTCTGCACGCGCAGGGTGGGGATTTTTGACTTCGGATCTTCCACCAGGACCGTCGAAAACAAGTGGTCCCGCAGGTTGAACAGCTCGACCCGATCTACCAGCGGAACAATCCAATGAACGCCCGGATAGAGCGTTCCAGGCAGGGTGCCGCGCCACTGGCTGATCTCGACTCCCGCCTGGCCGCTCGGAACGACTGTGATGCTCAGGCCGGCCAACAACGCCAGGAAGCCAGACCCGCCCACGCGCATCGCAAGACGCCAGCGCAGCGCGAGCGCCGGCACGTTCAGCTGGAACATACGATACAGGTCAAAGATCAAGACGCCCGCCGCTCCGAGCAGGAGCCCGATCCCGACCGTGCTTAACAAGTACTTGACGAACAGCATGTTTTTCTCCTCGCGCGCTGCTAGACAGTCCAATGGCCGCACGCACGCCGGTTGATTCTGAAAGAGTTGGGCTCGCGGTTTGTTCGGCGCCTCGTGTTGTCTCAGACACGCTATGTCTTCTGTGACACGCTGCAGCGCGTAGAGCGATGATGGAAGGCGCCATGAAGCAACTTGTCCTCCTCTGCGCGCTGGCCTCCGCGTGTGTTGCCGCGGACCTGACCGGCAACTGGTTAGTAGAGACACCCAACGGCGACGGAACCATGCGGCGGGTGTACTTCAATCTCAAGCAGGAAGGCGGCCGGATCACGGGCACCGTGCGTGCGACGCAGTTCTTCTACTCGATCACCCAAAGTTCCGGCGGCGCTGAAAATTTCACGTTCACGGCGTCGATGCGAGACTCCGAGGGCGAGCGCCACGTCAGCTATAAAGGCAAGCTGGACGGCGATGAGTTGCAGATCGTGCAGGTGCGCGCCAACGGCTCCGGGCCAATCATGATTGCGCACCGCGAACCGGAAGGCGAGGGCGCGCTGCCTGACCGCATCCCGCCGCCGGCATTGCACGCGGTTCGCGGCAACGGACTGGCTCGGACCCCGCCCATGGGTTGGAATAGCTGGAACAAGTTCGGCACGCGCATCGACGACGCGACGGTGCGCGGAATCGCGGACGCAATCGCGCGCAACGGCATGCGGGCCGCAGGCTACATCTACATCAATATCGACGACACCTGGCAAGGCGAGCGCGACGGCAAAGGCAATATCCAGCCCAACCGGAAATTTCCCGACATGCAGGCGCTGGCCGGCTATGTCCACTCCAAGGGCCTGAAGCTGGGCATCTATTCTTCGCCGGGACCCAACACTTGCGAGGGCTACGAGGGCAGCTACGGCCACGAAGAACAGGACGCGCAAACTTACGCGCGTTGGGGCATCGATTATCTCAAGTACGACTGGTGCGGCGCACGCAATCTTTACAGCGACGCCGAAATGCAAGCCGTATATCAGAAGATGGGCGACGCCTTGCTCGCGTCCCGCCGCGCCATCGTCTTCAGCCTCTGCCAATATGGCCGCGCGGAGGTTTGGAAATGGGGGCCGGAAGTGGGAGGCAATCTGTGGCGCACCACCGGCGACATTCGCGACGCTTGGGATTCGATGTCCCGGATCGGCTTTAGTCAAGACCGGCTCGCCGCATTTGCCAAGCCAGGGCATTGGAACGATCCGGACATGCTCGAGATCGGTAACGGCCACATGACCGACACCGAGTATCGGACTCACATGAGCCTATGGTCGATGCTCGCAGCGCCGTTGATCGCAGGCAACGATGTGCGCGACATGCCGGCTCCCATTTTGGCGATTCTCACCAACCGCGAGGTGATCGCGATCGATCAGGACAAGGCCGGACACCAAGCCCGGCGCGCCTGGCAATCGGGAGAGCAGGAGGTCTGGTCGCGAGACCTGGCCGGTGGCGACATTGCCATCGCCATTTTCAACCGGGCAGCGGATGAGGCCCGCGTCGTCTTCCGCTGGGCGGATGTCGGGATTACCAAGACGCCCAACCGCGCGCGTGATTTGTGGGCCCATGCCGGCGTGAAGCTCAAGGGCCCCGAATATTCGACGCCAGTCCCCGGCCACGGCGTGGTCCTGCTGCGAGTGCGCTGAGCGTGTGGCGGCACACAAATACCTGAATCGCCGGAAATTACTCCAGGCGGCGCCATCTCTTCTCACTAGCCGTCTTCGCCCTTGATTCGCCGCGGGCGCCTCGACACCGGCAGGCACCGCGCGGAAAACTGTATACTTGCGGTTGACGACGCCAAAAGGAGGAGCAACTTATGGCAGTGGTCAAATTCAACCTGAACGGTAAAGCGCAGGCCGTCGACGCGGCGCCCGCCATGCCGTTGTTATGGGTTTTGCGCGACACGCTGGGTCTGACCGGAACCAAGTTCGGCTGCGGCATGTCGCTGTGCGGGGCTTGCACGGTTCACATCAACGGGCAAGCGGTGCGCTCGTGCGTGACGCCCATCTCGGCGGTTGCCGGAAAGACGGTAGTGACCATCGAGGGCCTGTCGGCGAACACCAGCCATCCCATCCAGCAGGCTTGGATCGAGCAGGATGTTCCGCAGTGTGGCTACTGCCAGTCCGGCCAGATCATGACCGCAGCGGCGTTGCTCGCCAAGACCGCGCGGCCCACCGACGCCGATATCGACGAGGCCATGCACGGCAACATCTGCCGCTGCGGAACCTACGACACGATTCGCGCCGCCATCCATCGCGCGGGTGAGATTGCCCGCGCTGAAGGAGGTTCCAAATGAACCCGCGCGTGAATCGGCGAACTTTCCTGAAGGCCGGGGCTGCAACCGCCGGCGGATTGCTGGTCAGTTTCTACGTCCCGGAGCGCTCCCAGCTCGCGGCCGCCACCACGGACGCCAAGCTCAACGCCTATGTGCACGTCGGCTCGGACGATTCGGTCACGCTGTTCATCCACAAGGCCGAAATGGGGCAGGGAACGGTGACATCGCTTTCCATGCTGCTGGCCGAGGAGCTGGAATGCGATTGGAACAAAATCCGCACCGAGTTTCCCGGCGTCAGCCCCGAGTACGGGCCTTACCAAGGCGTGGTGGGCAGCATGAGCATCCGAACCTCCTGGGTGTCCCTGCGCAAAGCCGGCGCGGCCGCGCGCGAGATGCTGGTTCAGACCGCCGCGGAGCGTTGGGGCGTCGACAAGTCGCGCTGCCGCGCTGAGAACAATACCGTCGTTAACACCGATACTAACGCGCGGTTCAGCTACGGCAGCCTGGCGGATTCCGCCGCGAAGCTGCCCGTTCCTTCCAACATCGCGCTGAAAGATCCCAGCCAGTTCCGGCTGATCGGCCGGCCTACCAAGCGGCTGGACACGCACGACAAAGTCAACGGCAGCGCGGTGTTTGGAATCGACGTCCGGCGGCCTGGAATGTTGCACGCCGTGGTCCAGCGTTGCCCGGTCTTCGGCGGCAAAGTAGCGAGCTTTGACGCCAGCAAGAGCAAGTCGATTCCGGGCGTGAGGGATGTCGTGCAAATATCCAGCGGCGTGGCCGTGATCGCCGACAACACTTGGTCGGCCATGGAAGGCCGTCGTGTGTTGAAAGTCGCCTGGGACGAGGGAACGGTCGCGTCCGTCAACAGCACGGGCATCAGCAAGGATTTTGCTGAGCATGCGCAGAAGCCCGGTGCGGTGGCGCGTAAGAATGGCGACGCCGCAGGTGCGCTTCAGGCCGCAACGAAGAAGGTTGAGGCGGTTTATGAAACGCCGTTCCTCGCGCACGCTCCCATGGAGCCGCTCAATTGCGTCGCGCACGTACGCTCCGATGGCTGCGAAGTTTGGGCGTCCACACAAGGACAGAGCGCTGCGCACGAGGCCGCGATGCAAATTACCGGCCTGCCGCCCGAAAAAGTGAAAGTCTACACGGAATTCATGGGCGGCGGATTCGGCCGCCGCGCCCGCTCGGACTATGTAGCCGATTCCGTCGAGGTCTCCAAGGCCGCCGGCGCGCCGGTTCAAGTCACCTGGTCGCGTGAGGACGATCTGCAGCAGGATTGGTATCGGCCGGCCGCTTACGGCCGTTTTACCGCTGCTCTGGATGCCGAGGGCTGGCCCGTGGCGCTGCAAGCTCGCCTGATTTGTTCGCCCTTCGGCGGGCTCAGGAACGGCGTGGCGCAAACCGGTGTCGAAGGCGTCGTGGACCTGCTGTATGCCATTCCGAATGTCCTGGTCGACTATCATGCGCTCGACTTCGGGATTCCGGTGAGTTACTGGCGCTCGGTGGGATACTCGCAGAACACGTTTTTTGCCGAGTCGTTCATCGACGAGTTGGCCCTGGCGGGTGGCAAGAATCCGCTGGAACTGCGGTTGCGTCTGCTGGCCAACTCGCCCCGTTTGCGCGGCGCCTTGGAGCTGGCAGCCGACAAAGCGGGCTGGGGCAAGCCGCTTCCGGCCGGGCACGGCCGCGGTATCGCAGTGGCGAACAACGTCGGAAGCTTCAACGCCCAAGTGGCCGAAGTGTCGGTGGACCGCGGAAAATTGCGCGTGCATCGCGTGGTGTGCGCCGTCGATTGCGGTTATGCCGTCAATCCTTCTGGCGTCGAGCAGCAGATCCGCAGCGCCATCGTGTTCGGCTTGTCGGCCGCGCTGAAAGGCGGCATCACCATCGAGCGCGGGCGCGTCCAGCAGCAGAATTTTCATCAGTACGATGTGCTGCGCATGGAGGAGATGCCCGTCATCGAAGTGCATATCGTGCCGAGCAAGAACAATCCTGGCGGGATCGGTGAGGCCGGAACGCCGGCCATCGCTCCCGCGGTCGCCAACGCCATTTTCGCCGTCACCGGCAAACGCGTCCGGCGTCTGCCGATTCGCGCCGAGGATCTGGCGTAACACACGAATGACTCTTCCACGCGCATCTCTTTCGTTGGCCTGCGTGATCGCCGCGAGCTGCTTGGGGGCAGGGAATTCTCCTTTTGCCGGACGCTGGGACCTCACCATGACCGCGTCTCAGGGAACCTATCCGGATTGGATGGAATTTGCCGAGGAGGGCCCGTCGGGCGTCGTTCGCCTGGTAGGCCGGACCGGCAGCGTGCATCCGGCCAGCGACGTCAAGGTGCAGGGATCGCATCTGACGTTCACGTCGCCCGAGGGCAATTGGGATGTAACCGCCAGCGGCCACAAGTTGAGCGGAGTCCTGCGCCGCTCCAACAGCGCAGAGGTGCAAGTCTCAGGAGTTCCGGCGC
This sequence comes from Terriglobia bacterium, assembly GCA_963768095.1. GTDB lineage: Bacteria > Acidobacteriota > Terriglobia > Bryobacterales > Bryobacteraceae > Palsa-89. Next base: position 187,979 of record CAVYGT010000008.1, read on the forward strand.
CATCGCTGAAACGCCCCGCGCCCGCCGCTTGGTCCGCGCCCGAACCATTGTTCAACGGAAAAGACCTGGCGGGCTGGGAAGTGGACGATCCCTCCAAAACCTACTGGTCCGCCCAAAATGGCGAGCTGCACAATGACAAAGGCGGCGCGAACATTCATACCACGCGCAAGTTCGACGATTTCAAGCTGCACATCGAATACAACTGCCCGCAAGGCGGAAACAGCGGAGTGTACCTGCGCGGCCGGTACGAGGTCCAGGTGGAATACGAGCCGCCGGAAAAGAACGACCAGTTCCACGCCATGGGTTCGATCTACGGATTCATCGCGCCTGCGGTGGAACTGCCCAAGCGCCCCGGTCAATGGGAGAGCTACGACGTCACGCTGGTGGGCCGCACCGTGACCGTGATTCGCGACGGAACCAAAATCATCGACCAACAGGAAATCCCCGGCATCACAGGCGGCGCTCTGGATAGCCACGAGGGCGAACCGGGCCCGCTCTATCTGCAAGGCGATCACACCGGCGGATTGCGCTACCGCAACATCACCATCTCGCTCCCTAAGCGCTAATTGTGGCGTACGCACTCGTGCGTGCCGCGTTCACACTCGTGTGAACGCTATCATATCCAAATGGCCTTCGAAGACACCCTGGCAATTCGAGTAACGCGCAAACACAAAGATGGAGTAACTGTAGCGTGCGCCCTGCGGCCTGACTACGTGAACAGTCAGGGCGTTCTGCACGGCGGCGTTATCGCATCCATCGCGGACGAAGCGGCCTGGCACGCCATGCTGCATGCCTACCAGGGCCAGCGCAACGCCACCACGAGCGAACTGAAGGTCAACTATCTTCGTCCCATCGCCATGTCCAAGGTGATCGCGCGCGCCTACGCACTGCGGGCGGGCAAGACGCTATTCGTCAGCCGCGTCGACATGTTTGACGCCGAGAAGCGCCTGGCCGCGGTCGGGATCGTGACTTACATGCTGCTTCCCAACTCCAAGTAAGTGCGCGCCGGATCACTCCACCGTGAGCACGACCGGTTGCTCGATCAACGACGCTTTGTTCGCCGTCAACACCAGTAAGTGATAGCGGCCCGCCTTAATTTCCGGGACGGTGAATTTGACCTCTGTGTCGGACTCGTCCGAGATGTTCACCTTGGTATCTTTCTGACCATCAGTCAAGTAGATTTCGGCAATACTGCTCTTGCCCAGGTTTTCACCCTTGGCGGTAATCGTATCGCCTTTCTTCCCGCTATCGGGATCGACCGTGGTGCAACGTGGCGTGGCCTGAAATGCATACAGCGCGACGGCCAACCAAAACACCCCAACAACCAACCAAGTTCGCATGGGCTTTCCCTCTGGCACGCGATTATACACCCCTCCTGTGGCGCACGCACTCATGCGTGCCGTGTTCTGTCGTTAGCTTATGATGTGTCCGGTCTAATTAGCACGTGATCTGTCCGCTTTGACCGGCGGTGGAGGAAGCTGGAGGGTGAACCCCAACCAGCAGTACTCGGCCGCGGAAGTGGAGCGGATGATGAAGTTGCAAGACGTATTGCTGAAAGCCATGGCCGGCAAGATGCGCTGGTGGGAAGCGGCGGAGATCATCGGGGTCAGTGACCGGACGATGCGGCGCTGGCGAGAGCGGTTGGACGAGCACGGCTTCGACGGGTTGACGGATCGAAGGAAAGGCAAGTGCAGCCAACGGCGGGTGGCGATCAAGACCTGTGAGGAGGTGCTGCGGCTGTACCAAGAGCGTTACTTTGACCTGAGCGTGCGGCACTTCCACGAAAAGCTGAAGGAAGAGCACGGCATCGAGTTAAGCTACAGCTGGGTCAAACAAGCGCTGCAGGGGGCGGGCTTGGTGAAGCGGCGCAAGCGGCGCGGACCACATCGCAGACGGCGGGAGCGGAGGCCCTTGCCGGGGATGCTGCTGCACATCGACGGCAGCACCCACCGCTGGCTCAACGATGATCGTTGGTACGACCTAATTGTGATTCTGGATGATGCCACCAGCAAGATCTACTACGCGCAGTTGGTGGAGGAAGAATCGACGCGGACGGTGATGGCGGGGCTACGGGCCGTGATCGAGGAACAAGGGTTGTTTTGCGCACTGTATAGTGATCGAGCCAGTCATTTCTTTGTGACGCAGAAGGCCGGGGATCCGGTGGACAAGTACCGGCTTACGCAGGTCGGCAGGGCGCTGAAAGAGTTGGGCATTCAGATGATACCGGCGTATTCGCCGCAAGCGCGGGGGCGGAGTGAGCGAAGCTTTGGGACTTGGCAAGGACGTTTGCCGCAAGAGCTGCGGCTGGCAGGCATTGGCACCGTGGAACAAGCCAACCGGTTCTTGAGGGAGCACTACCAGGCCGAGTTCAATCGCAAGTTCGCGGTACCGGCGGCCGAGAAGGGGACTGCGTTTCGGCGCTGCACGCGCTCGGATTTGGACTGGATCTTTACGATTCAAACTGAGCGCGCCGTGGCCAAGGACAACACCTTCAGCTTGCAACGCCAGATCTGGCAGCTGGACCAGACTCGCTGGCGCCACTCGCTGGCCGGTTGCACGGTGACCATTCACGAACATCTGGACGGAACTATTTCGGTCCGCTACGGTCCGCACCTGGTGGGTCGCTACGACGGGACCGGAAACCCCTTGCCCAGAACCGAGCGCCGTGGAAAAGGCGGATCTATGGAAGCCCTGGAAAACCAAAAGCAGGTTTTCCACCGCTCCCACAGCTCCTTGGAAATCTCGCCAACGGCGCGAGATTCCCACTTTTCCACCGCGCCTACTGCGGCTCTTATTCCTAAACCTAAAAAGTCAAAACCGGGGAACAGAGCTGCGTGACGAACCGGACAGATCATGTGCTAACAAAAGCGGACAGATTCACTTGCTAACGACACATGCGTGCCGTGTTCACACCTGTGTGAAAACGCTATAACTCAATCGCGCCACCAATCACGATTCCGCGGAGATATTAACTCAGGCAGTAAGCGCACAGGAGCGCTGACTACCCGAATGTGGACCAACGGTCCGCAATCAGCTATAAAGGTTCAGGAGGAAAGCTATGAAAACCCCTGCACTGAAGGTTTTGCTTACGGCGGCGGTTCTGATTCCGGTGGCCATCTACGCCCAGCCCAGGCCGGGCAACCCGACCACCGCTACCGTCATCACCAAGGCTGAGATCGACAAGATCAGCGCCACCGAACAATCTCAGCGCGTCCGTGACGAGAATGCCAAAGTTGTCGATATCGGCGACGGCTGGAGCATGGAGCTAGGCATCATTCATCGCGCCTCCACTCGGACCCCGCCGCCCGCGCCTGCCGCCGGGGCGGGCAGAGGCAGAGGAGCGGCCCAAACCGTCCCGTGTGGAGAAGAAATGGCAAATCCGCCGGCGGATGCAATTCGCGGCGCCATTACCCATGATAATCAGACCGAAGGCTATTACATCGTCTCCGGCGGCGGCACCGCGTTCATTGATGGCCATGTCGTCAATGGCCGGCACGGCACGGCCAACCCCGACGGTGGACCGAACGGTCCGGGCTGCGGCGGCTTGGCGGTCGGCTCCCACAAAATCGAGTTGAAGGTCGGTGACGTGCTCATCGTTCCGCCCGGCGTAATACATGGCTGGGCCGATATCCCCGATCATGTGGACTATCTCAGCTTCCGTCCGTCGCACGGCGTGATGAAGAACGGCTGGGTGAACCCCACCATCGAATCGAAGTAACAATTTCACCGTCCGACGGGCCAGGGTGGAGCGTTCCACCCACCCTGGCCTGCCCTCATCGGCGCTACTCTTGCGTAATGCGACCCCTTCGATATTCCATCAACGTCACATTGGATGGATGCTGCGATCATCGTGAAGTGTTCGCGGACGAAGACTTGCATCGTCACGCGGTCGAGAATCTCCACCAGGCCGATGCGCTCCTCTTCGGCCGGGTCACTTACGAAATGATGGAGGCAGCCTTCCGGCCGCCGGCGCCGACAGGAGCGAGGCCTGGTTGGATGGAACCCTTCGCCTTGACCATCGACGCGGCAAAGAAGTACGTCGTATCGAGCACCCTGGACCGGGTCGATTGGAACGCGGAGCTCGTGCGCGGGGATCTAGGAAAGGCCGTTCAGCTGCTTAAGCGGGAGTCGGGTAAGGGCCTGTTGGTGGGAGGCGTGAAGCTCCCGCTGGCCTTGGCCGAGCTGGGATTGATCGATGAGTACGAGTTCGTGGTGCAGCCCAGGCTAGCGGGCCACGGGCCAACGTTGTTCGCGGGGCTATCGAAGCGCATCGACTTGCGGCTCGCGAGCCGGCTGGAGTTCGGCTCGGGCGCGGTGGCGATGCGGTATGAGCCGAGAAGATAGCCCTTGGGCGGCCTCTGCTAGTCCACTCCCATGGATCGCTACCCGAAAAGCTCAACGCGCCGAACTACCAGACGCCCCCCGGTCACGCACTTCCAACGCCCATAATCCCCCCACCCTCAGCCATTTCGCCCCACCCATCCTCCGCCGCCGCCCCCGCCCATGCTAATTCCAAACCGAGGCAACACATGTCAGCACTTCCAACCCCTGTCCCGGACGGCGCGGACGCCCGCGCCATCGAACAAAATCTACTACGCGCCGCCGCTTACCGCGCGGCCGCCCCCAGCCCGATCAACGATACCGCCGCTACCAACTGCGCTGCCACAAACAGCACCGCCGTGAATCGGGCCGCCGTCAATCGCGCCAACGCTCAGCACTCCACCGGCCCCCGCACCGAAGCCGGAAAACAGCGCTCCTCGCTCAACGCCATCCGCCACGGCCTCACCGCCCAAACCGTCGTCCTGCCCTCCGAAGACCCCGCCCAGTACGAAACCCTCCGCCGCCAGATGCTCGACGAATACCAGCCCGCCACCCCAACCGAAACCCAGCTCGTTCAGGAACTGGTCGACACCGCCTGGCGCCTCAACCGCATCCCGCTGCTCGAAGCGAGCCTGCTCTCCCGTGTCGAAAACCCGCCGGACGAACAAGCCGCCATAAATCAAGAAATGCCGTTTGACATCGTCGACGCCCACCGTCTCATCGCCGGCATCAACCTGCAAGGCGCCCGCCTCTCCCGCCAGTTCCAAAAATCCCTCGACAAGCTGCGCGAGATCCAGCAACAACGCCGCGACCGCGAGCGCCGCGACCTGCAAGACGCCGCCGCCCTGCTGGAACTCTTTAAGCACAAAGGCCGCCCCTGGGACCCCGCCGACCATGGGTTCGTTTTTACGAAAGAGCAAGTCGAGCGCGCCGCCGACCGCATGCTGCGTCAAAACGAGGCCCGCCACGTCGCCTATTGCCGCTTCCAGCACTCCCCGCAGCTCCAAAAAGGCTACGACAAGCACACCTATTGACCGCCGCCGCCTCGTCAGCGCGCTCCCAGGTCACGCTCTTGCGCTCATTGTCAACACATAGGCACTCATCCCTCTGCAAGCCGCCTGAGTAGTAGACTGAAGTCAGAAATCCCCGATCACCATGCCGGCCGCAACTGAAATTACCCATCCGTCCGTCCAACCGCTCACGGTCCTGAGCGAAGAAGAAAAAATGTTCCGCACCACGGTGCTCCGCTTCGCCCGCGAGCGCATCGGCCCCCACGTGCGCGAGATGGACGCAGCCGGCGTGTTCCGCAAAGACCTGCTGCAGGAAATGTTCGAGCTCGGCCTCATGGGCATCGAAATCCCCGAGGAATTCGGCGGGCAGGGTGGAAACTTCTTCCAGTGCGTGCTGGCGGTGGAAGCGCTGGCCGAGGTAGACCCCTCCGCGGCCGTCATCGTCGACGTGCAGAACACCATCGCCAACAACATCCTGATCCGCTGGGGCAGCCAGGAGCTGAAGCGCCAGTATCTGCCCAAGCTCGCGCGCGATACGGTAGCCGCCTTCGCGCTTTCGGAAGCGGGCTCGGGCTCGGATGCCTTCGCGCTTGCAACGCGCGCCACTCGCCAAGGCGACCACTACCTGCTCACCGGCCGCAAGCTCTGGATCACCAATGCCGGCGAAGCAGGCGTATATTTCGTTTTCGCCAACGCCAATCCGGAAGCCGGCCATCGCGGCATCACTTGTTTCCTGGTGGAGCGCGGATTCGCCGGATTCCAGGTGGGCAAGAAGGAAGACAAGCTCGGCATTCGCGCTTCGTCCACCTGCGAGCTCATTATGGACGACTGCCGCGTTCCCGCCGCCAACGTGGTCGGCGACCTCGGCAAGGGCTACAAGATCGCCATTGAAACGCTGAACGAAGGCCGCATCGCCATCGGATCCCAGATGGCCGGCCTGGCCCAGGGAGCGCTCGGCCACGCCATCGCCTACGCCAAACAGCGCCAGCAATTCGGCAAGCCCATCGCCGATTTTCAAGGAGTGCAGTTCGAGCTGGCCCAGATGGCTACCGAAGTCGAGGCGGCGCGTCTGCTGGTTTATAACGCCGCCCGCATGCGCGACGCCGGACTTCCATTTGTCACCGAAGCCGCGATGGCCAAGTATTTCGCGTCCCAAGTTGGAGAGAACACCGCCTCGCGCGCGGTCGAGATCCTGGGCGGCGTCGGATTCACGAAAGATTACCCAGTCGAGAAGCTATATCGCGACGCCAAGATCGGCCGCATTTACGAAGGTACCAGCAATATGCAGAAGCTGACCATTGCGAAGCAAATTCTGAGTTGAAGCCCAAGCGTTACACTGATAAATGGAACCTGGCCATCCCGGCCATCGTCGAAGCTGGAGAAGAAATATGCGTCTCGTAGCCTTTTTCGCAATCCTCGCGGGCGCAGCCTTTGGCGCCACCATCGCTCACGACCCCAGTCCATCCGAGATTGACGACATCATCGCCAAGTTCGCCGCCAAGGAAGCCGCCTTCCAGCAGGCGCGCAGCAACTATACATACCGCCAGGACGCCAGCGTGATGTCGCTTAGCGACGATGGTAACGTCACCGGCAAATGGCAAGAGGTGAGCGACATCGTCTTCACCCCGGAAGGCAAGCGCACGGATCGTGTCGTGCACGCGCCCATGAGCACCCTGGAGGCTTTCCAACTCGATCCGGGCGACATCCAGGACCTGCGCGACGTGCAGCCGTTCGTGCTTACTACCAATGAGCTGGCCAAGTATTACATCCGCTATCTGGGCCGCGAGAAGTTGGATGAGATTTCCTGTTACTCGTTCGCTGTCAAGCCCAAGAAAATGGAATCCGGCCAGCGCTACTTCGAAGGCATCGTATGGGTGGACGACCAGGATCTTCAGATCGTCAAGAGCTATGGCCGCGGCATCGGCATCACGAAGGGCGACCACCAGTATCCGAAGTTTGAAACTTATCGCGAGCAAGTCGACGGCAAGTATTGGTTCCCGACTTACACCATCGCTAACGCCACGCTGCACTTTCAGGATCACGACCAGCGCATGAAGATGGTCGTGAAATATCAAGACTACAAGCAATTCAAGAGCGACACGACCATCAAGTACGGCGACGTGGACGATCCCAACAAGCCTCCCGCAACGCCGCCTAAGAAGCAGTAGCGTTGCATCTCCCGGTTGACGATCTTCTGCCGGAGATCCGGCGGTCACTGGCAGTTTGTCCCAACTTGGTCATCGAAGCACCACCGGGCGCGGGCAAGACCACGCGCGTTCCTCCCGCCCTGCTTTCCCTGGTGCGAGGACAGGTGCTGGTGCTGGAGCCGCGGCGCTTGGCCGCCCGCCTGGCCGCGCGACGGATCGCTCTGGAGATGGGCGAACGGCTGGGCGAAACGGTCGGCTATCAGGTCCGGTTCGAGGAGGTCGCCAGCCCGCGTACTCGTCTGCGCTTCCTGACCGAAGGCATTCTCACGCGGCGGTTGATCTCCGATTCGACCCTCACCGGTGTCGACATCGTGGTGCTCGACGAGTTCCACGAGCGCCATCTCGAGACCGATCTGGCGCTGGCGTTGCTGCGCCGATTACAGCAGACCTCCCGGCGCGATTTGCGGTTGATCGTGATGTCGGCGACGTTGGACGCCGGCCCCATCGCGCGTTTCCTGGCCGGCTGCCCGGTTCTGCGCTCGGAAGGCCGCTTGTTCCCGCTTGCTATCACGCATCAGCCTTATTCTGCCGCAACGCTGGAAGCGCAGGTCGCCAGCGCGGTAGATCAACTGCTGAGCGAAAAATACAAGGGCGACATTCTGGTTTTCCTTCCCGGCGCTGCCGAGATTCGCCGCGCCGCGCGAGAATGCCAGGCGCTCGCCGCGCGCCACAGGCTGCTGGTGCTTCCGCTGCACGGCGATCTGCCGGCGGCCGAGCAGGATCGCGCCGTCTCCCCGGCCTCGCAGCAGAAGCTGATCTTATCGACCAACGTCGCCGAAAGTTCCGTCACCGTGGAAGGTGTCACGGCCGTCGTCGATAGCGGCTTGGCACGCATGGCGAGCGATTCGCCCTGGACCGGCCTCCCCACGCTCACCGTATCGCGCATCAGCAAAGCTTCCGCCACGCAACGCGCCGGCCGCGCCGCCCGAACCGCACCCGGCCGGGCCATCCGCCTATACACGCTCGAAGATTTCAGCCGGCGTCCGGATCATGACGCTCCCGAGATTACGCGCCGCGAGCTGTCCGAGCTTTGCCTCACGTTGAGGGCTATCGGCATCGCTCATCCTGGGTCAATCGAATGGCTGGATACTCCACCCGATGCGGCAGTCTCTCGCGCCGAAGACTTGCTCGAGCGGCTGGATGCAACTGGAGAGCGAGCACGCCGCATGGCCCGTTATCCTCTGCATCCCCGGCTCGCGCGGCTGGTTACGGAAGCCGTTGAGCGAGGCGCTGGCGAAGAGGGCTGCGCCGCAGCCGCACTGCTGAGCACGCGGACCCGTTCGAGCTCTTGCGATCTGATGCATCTCCTCGATTTCGAAATGGACGCGATGACTAAAAGGCACTTCGAACAGATCCGCCGCATCGTTCGTCCTTCCAAGACTGCCAAGCACGATCCCAACGCGCTTCCGCTGGCCATCCTGACCGCTTTTCCCGACCGCGTGGCGCGCCGCCGCAAGGACCGGCAATTGCTCCTCGCTTCCGGCGGCTCCGCGGTCCTGGAGTTCGATACGGCCGCCGAGTTCCTGGTGGCTGTCGACATCGAGGATCGTAGCGAACACGGCCAGGCGCTGGTCCGGCTCTTTTGCGGCATTGAGCCGGAATGGTTGGTCGAGTTGTTTCCCGCGCACATCACGGAGCGCGCGGGCGTCGAATGGAATCGCACGGCGGAGCGGGTCGAGGCCGTCAGAGCTCTGTTGTACGACCACCTGGTCATTGAAGAAACGCGTAGCGGTGCACCGGATCTGGAACAAGCCGGAGCTTTGCTGGCCGAGAAGGCTCTTGAGGCCGGAATCGAACGCTTCATCGATCGCGACGCGCTGGACGAGTTGCTGGCTCGCATCAATTTCGCCTCCGAGCACGCGCAGGTTCCCAAAATTGACATTGAAGCGGCCATCCGCGAACTCTGCCGCGGGCTGAAGAGCTTTGCCGATCTGAAGAGCGCTTCTGGCTCCATGATCGCGATGCTCGAACAACGCGCCAATGCAAAATTGCTGAACCAGATCGCTCCCAGCCGCATTCGTCTCGCGAGCGGCCGCCAAACGCCGATTCATTACGAGGCGGGCAAGCCGCCGTGGGTCGCCTCGCGCCTTCAGGATTTCTTCGGCATGCGCGACACGCCGCGCATCGCCAATGGCAAGGTGCCGCTGGTTGTGCATCTGCTCGCGCCCAATCAGCGTCCGGTGCAGACCACCACCGATCTGGCGGGTTTCTGGCAGCGCCTCTATCCGCAAGTCCGCCGCGAGCTGAGCCGGCGTTACCCCAAGCATGCCTGGCCGGAAAATCCATAATTGTGGCGCACGCACTTTTGCGTGCCGCGTTCACACTCGTGTGAACGCCTTGGTCGTGGAGCTCGTGCCTGCGCCACAGGTCATGTTTGAATAAAAACTATGCGCCGCATCATCGCCGCTCTGTTTCTTTTTGGCATCTCGTTCGGCTACGTCGAGGCCGCGGTGGTTGTCTACTTGCGTGCGATCTATGATCCGATTCGCCAGCACCTGCATCCGGACCGCAAGCCGCACGACCTCTTCCCGTTGATTTCGCCGCAGCAGCTGGCCGACGCGGGCCCCGAAAATCCGCGCCGTCTGGCGATCGAAATCGGTCGCGAAGCCGCCACCATGGCAATGCTGGGTGGAATCGCCCTGGCCTGCGGCCGAACGTTTTACCAAAGCGTCGCGGCCTTCGCCATCGCGTTTGGAGTGTGGGACATCTCTTTCTACGCGTTTCTGAAGCTCATGATCCAGTGGCCGGACTCGCTTCGTACTTGGGACATTCTGTTCCTGATTCCTCTGCCGTGGGTCGGCCCCGTCTGGGCGCCGTGCTTAGTCGCGGCCACGATGATCGTTTGCGGGCTGATCTCGCTGCGCTGGGGCGGCCTCCGAATTCCTCCGCTCTCCTGGCTCGCCATCTTGGCGGGCGCGCTGGTGATCGTGCTCGCCTTCATCTGGGATTTTCGCAACATCGCCGCGGGCGGTATGCCGAATGCCTTCAACTGGCCGCTATTGCTGGCCGGCGAAGCCATCGGACTCAGCGGCTTTGCTGTTGCAGCAAGGAGGCGAGAATTTCAGGAATTTCAAAAACCGCGCGATTCTCGATAGCCGCCGCGTTCGATCGGAAGCGCTCGAAGTTCGCCGGATCCAGCAGCTCGCGCAGGCCGGCATCGATGTCGCGAAACGATTTCAGAACCACTCCAACCTGATTCTCGCGAATCCATTCCGTGTTGTAGCGCTCCTGCGGCAGCGTCCAGGCGTTGCGCTCAACCACCACGGGAAGCCGCATCGCCAGCGCCTCGCTGATGCTGCCCGGTCCAGGTTTTCCGACGAAGAAGTCAGAGAGTTGCATATAGTAAGGGACCTCCCGGGTGAATCCTTCCACGAACTTCGGGAACTTCGTCTTGAGCCCTCGCAGCCGTTCCGCCAGCTTGGCGTTGCGCCCGCAAATGAAAATGAACTGCGCGTCCCCAGTGACGCGTTTCGCGATTTCGCAGCATCGCGCTGGATCCCTCGCCGCCAAAGAGCACCAGTCCCGTCGTCCGGTTCGGATCGAGCCCGAGTTTCTGGCGCTCGGCTGCCCGGTCGATCGCCGCGCGACGATAGAAATCCGGCCGCAAAATCATCCCCGAAGTCAGAAACACGCGCTCCGGCGGATGACCGAGCGCCGCGGCCTGTTCGGCTGCCTTGCGAGTGCCGCAAATAAAATATTGCTCCTGGCGTTCGATCCAGAAATGCGGCGGATAATCGGCCAGATCGGTGAGGATGGTCACGAACGGAGTCGCCGACAGACTCTCCCGCAGCGCACGATTGAAATTCGGAATCAACGACACCACCAGATCGCGCTCGCCTTGCGCCCAGAATTTCTTGAGCAGCCGGACCTGCCCGCGATGGTACAAGCGGATCAGCCCATGCATGAGCACCGTCAAGTGCGGCGATCCCAGCGTCCAGCCTTTCTTCAGGAGCAGGTTGTAAACGTCTTCCATCCGAATGCCGGTGTACTTGCGGAAGATGTCCAGCGGGTCCAGAATCTCCTGGAGATTGACCAGCCGGACCTCCCAAGGCCGCTGCTGTTCTTCAATAACGGACTTTAACGCGTTGGCGGCCGCGCGATGGCCTCCACCCGCTTCAAAGTACACAAAATCCAGCTTTTGCACGACTTTTTGGGTTTCGCTCAAGGTTACATGTTGACACACTTTTGTTCTGATTCATCCAGAAAAAATCAATCCGCAAACATTTCTTCAACAGAATGTAATATGGCAGGCGGTATAGTCAGAATAGGAAGGCGGTCTGATGCGCGGCTTCATCATTCGACGCGACTATAGCGTGATGCGCCTCGCGAATAATTGGGTGGCGCCCGGGTGGATGCGTGCCTACGTCATCGCTTCGACGCGCGCCGGCGACGGCTGGCTCTGGTACGCGATGGGGTTCGGAATCCTGCTCTTCGGCGGCGAAGATCGCTTCCGAGCGCTGGGCGCGGCCGGCACAGCCGCAGTGCTGAGCATCCTGCTGTTCATCGCGCTCAAACGATTTACAGGCCGCCGGCGTCCCTGCGAAATTGAGCCGCACTGCTGGGCCACGCTGCTTCCTCCCGATCAATTCTCGTTTCCCTCCGGCCACACCATGACCGCCTTCGCGGTGGCGATCCCGCTGTCGCTTTTTTATCCGGAGCTGACGGCCGGCCTGCTGTTCTGCGCTCTCAGCATCGCCCTGTCGCGCATCCTGCTCGGCATGCATTTCTTGAGCGACGTCGTGGCCGGCGCGCTTCTGGGACTGGGCCTCGGATACCTGGGCTTCCTGACTTTCTAATAGACAAGCATTCCATAGATAGGCAATCCTGAGGGAATGCGACGCGCCCGCTTGCTTCCCCTTCCTCTGCTTCTTTGCCTGGCCTGCTCAGCTCTTGCGCAGGACCCCGCCGACATCATCCGTACCATCGAAAGCCCGCAGGTCCCCAACCGCCAGGGCCTGGATCCGTTCACGCTGGCGCAGCTCATGGACCGATTCCACGTGCCCGCCATCAGCGTCGCCGTGATCCGCGACTTCAAGATCCACTGGGCCAAGGCCTGGGGCGTGGCCGATGTTCAGTCGGGCGAGCCGGCCGATACGGAGACGATGTTCCAGGCTGCCTCCATCAGCAAGCCGGTGGCAGCCATGGCTTCGCTGAAGGCCATCCAGGACGGAAAATTCGGCCTCAATCAGGATGTCAACACCATTCTCAAGTCCTGGAAAATTCCGGAGAGCCCGTTCACGAAAGATCATCCCGTCACACCTCGCGCGCTCATGAGCCATACGTCGGGAACCGACGATGGCTTCGGTTTTCCCGGTTATGCTCCTTCCGCGCCGCTTCCCACAATTCCGCAGATTCTCGACGGAAAGCCGCCTTCGACACTCGGCCCGGTGCGCTGGGCGCGCCCGCCCTTCACCGGCTACAAGTATTCCGGCGGCGCCGTCTTGATCGAGCAGCTGGCTCTGACGGACGCCGTCGGCATGCCGTTTACACAACTGATGCGCGAGTGGGTGCTCGATCCGATCGGCATGACCAACAGCAGCTATGAGCAGCCGCTTCCGCCCGAGCGCGCCAAGAAGGCTGCGCGGGCCCACAACGCCCAGGGCAAGGCCATGGACGCAAAATGGCACGTCTACCCCGAGCAAGCCGCGGCCGGCCTCTGGACCACTCCCACCGATCTTGCCAAGTTCGCCATCGAAGTCCAGTTGTCTCTGCTCGCGAAATCCAACCGCGTGCTCTCGCAAACCATGACGCAGGAGATGATCACGCCCGTCGGCGTCGGCCCGTTTGCCGTGGGATTCACTATCGAAAAGGACGGCGAAGGCTGGTATTTCACGCACTCCGGCGGCAACTGGGGATTCCAATGCGATCTGTATGCGCATCGCCTGAAAGGCTACGGCGTCGCCATCATGACCAACAGCGACAGCGGCGGCTTCCTGATCCCCGAAATCCGGCGCCGCGTGGCTCTGGCCTACGGATGGGACACGCTGGACAAGCCGATTCTGCGCTAGCACAATTGAGAGACATGACTGCCGATCAAGTATTCTCTATCGCCAACAACGTCGCGCTGCTGGGCTGGGTCCTGCTTATCATTCTTGGACCCCGGCGCTGGGTAGCGCCGCTGGTAACCGGCGCGATCCTGCCGCTGCTGTTCGGGATTCTCTACGCCCCCTTGATTGCCGCGCACTGGAGCGAAACGCCGGGCGGCGGATTCGGATCGCTCTCGCAAGTGGCCACGCTCTTCTCCAATCGCTGGCTGCTGCTGGCCGGATGGGTGCACTACCTGGCGTTCGATCTCTTCGTCGGAAGCTGGGAGGTGCGCGATGCCCGCGCTCACCGTATCTCACACTGGCTGGTGATCCCGTGCCTCATTCTCACCTTTATGTTTGGCCCGGCCGGCTTATTGCTGTATTTCATTCTTCGCCTGGCCAGGGTGCGAACCCTGCGGCTGGATCTGGCGCCCGCCGAAAAGTAGCCTGCGGCTTCGGCTTTTTCGCGATCGGCTTCGTCCATAATGAGAGAGAGTTTCTCCAAAGCGCAAAGGGTGCGGCGCGCACCGCCATACGTATCAGAAAATGCTGCGCGCCGCACTCCGTTTTGCGCGAGTTGCTCAGAAGAGGAAATCCCTACGTCAACGCCATCACAACGCGCAGCCGGCTCCGGCGAAGTCCTGCTCGATCGCAAGGCTGAGCCTGCCGCTGAAAGCCGCGCCGCCAGGATGATTCGAGAGGTTTTCGAATCCGGGCGTCCGCTCACCTTCATTCGCACCGCGGAAGAACAACGCGTGGCCAAAGTTCTGCACGAGGTAGCGCAGGGATCCCTCGCTTCCAAGCCGCTGCCGGTCTGGAGGTGGAGTCTCACCGAAGGCATGCAGCGTGACAGCCAGCCAGCCGAACCCGGTTCGCACTCACCGCGTGGCGCGCTGGATTTCATCGCGAGCTACCGCGGCGCCGCGATCTTCCATCTGAAGGATTTTCACGAGCAGCTGCGCGAGTCGGCCGAAATCCGGCGCCGCCTGCGCGACGTGTACGAGAGTTGCCTGGACCGGCAGAAGTTCGTCGTCATCACTTCTCCGGTTCACTTCATTCCCGAGGAGCTGGAACGCAGCGTGATGTTCCTGGAGCTGCGGCCGCCCGACGTGGTCGAGCTGGTGGATTTTCTGCGCCTGGAAACCACCGGGACGAGCGACGAGACCCTGCAGCAAATCGCCCGCGCGCTGGTAGGCCTGACGCTGGATGAGGCTCGCTACGCCCTGCGCCGCGCCTTGGCCGTCAACCCGGTGTTAGGCCCGGACTCGCTTCCGGCCGTGCTCGAAGAAAAACGGCTCTTGGTGAATCGCACCGGCTACATCGAATACATTCCCGCCGGGACGCAGCTCAGCGAGGTCGGCGGTCTGGATGGCCTCAAGAAATGGCTGGTCGAGCGCCGCAAGCTCTTTCAACTGCGCGACAGCCTGAGCGAGGAAATCGTGCCCAAGGGAGTCCTGCTCATGGGCATTCCCGGCTGCGGCAAGAGCCTCACCGTGAAAGCCATCGCTTCCGCTTTTCAGCTTCCGCTGTATCGCGTGGACATGATCGAGATCTTCTCCGGCCGCCACGGCAAGCCCGAAGGCGCTTTCGTGCAGGCCTGCCGGATGCTGGAAGAGATGGCGCCGGCGGTGCTCTGGTTCGACGAAATCGAGATGGGCATCACGTCCACCGAAACCGGCGGCGAGCAAGGCCGCATCTTCGCGTTCTTCCTCACCTGGATGCAGGAGAAGACGCGCGGCCTGTTCGTGGCCGCCACCGCCAACCGCATCGATCTGCTTCCGGCCGAAATGATCCGCAAAGGCCGCTTCGACGAGGTGTTTTTCGTCGACCTGCCGCTGGTTGAGGAGCAGGTCGAAATCTTCAGGATTCATCTGACGCGGCGCGGCGTGGACGTCTCAGGCTTCAACCTGGAGCAGGTGACCGAGTTCACCGCCGGCTGGACCGGCGCCGAGATCGAGCAGTGCGTCATCTCAGCGATCACCAAGGCGCGCCTGGAAGAACGCCAGGTGACCCAGCAGGATCTGATCGGCGTGGCGGTGAAGCTGGTGCCGCTGTCGCGCACCATGAAGGAGCAAATCAGCCACATTCGCGGCTGGGCCTTCGAGCGCGCCGTCCGCGCGACGCCGCAGGGCATCCGCCGCTAAGCGATTCTACCTTTTAGGCGCCCAGCCCCCGGTAACGGTGATCGTGAAGCTGCGTCCGGGCATCAGATTCAGCAGGTCGCCTCCGTTGGGCGTAAAGAGCGACGTCGCCGTCGGACCTAGCGCCGGCGTGACGCCAACGACGCTGTGATGGTTGGCCAGATTGTTCACGGCAAACTGGATCTTGGTCCCGCGAAACCTCGACGAATTCTTGATCCTGTAGTTGATAAAGAAATTCGTCAGATCCCATGGACTGATCCTGACGGCCATATCTGCCGGGTATGGCAGTTTGGCCCCGTTGATTACGTAGTTGATGTTCCCATTGTCGTTGTAATACTGGCCAATGATCTTTTCGCTTACGCCCACATCCCAGTTGGAATGCGTCCAGAGCGGGTCGAAACCAAAGACATGGTCCGGCGTGTCTTGCACCCACAAGCCACCGTTGGGGAAGTTCCTGCCCTCCTGATACTTGGCCGAAGCGAATGAGGCGTTGGCGTAGAGGCTGAATCCGTGCCCCAGGGCGATATTGCCCTCGCCCTCGATGCCCTTTGTATTGGCGGGACCCACGGCGACATATACCGGTTCCAGCAGGACCAGATCGGTATAGGAGTCGTACGCGTTCTGGTAGTGAGTGTAGTATGCGTCTACATCCAGAGTCCAGCGGTTACGCTTCAGCACGGAGCCGACCTCATAGACCTTGGCGATCGTGGCCTTCGGTGCGGTCTCAACGATTCCTCCGGGCACGTCGAACACCGAGCTCGGCGGGAACCGGAAGCCTTCGGCGAAGTGCGCGTACGCGGACCAGATTGACGTCAGGCGATAACGCAGCGCGGCGTTCGGCAGCCAGGAAACGTAGTTCTGGGTATGTGCCACAAATTCCGCACCACCGACGCATTCCGGCGCACCCGCCCAGAGGCCGGCCGTCGAGGGATACTTAGTGAGGACCCCACCCAGGCAGCCCACCGCCTTGCCGTTGTCCTGGTACTGGTTCAGAGCGATATTGTAGTCAGAGGGCTTGATGCCGAGCGTGATCACGAGTTTCGGCGTGGCGTTCCACTGGAACTCCGCGAACGGCTGGAAGGACTGGGCGATGAATTTTTCGTGGAAGAGGCCCAGCGGAGTGTCCACTTGCGTGACCGGGTTGGAAGGAATCTGATAGCGGTCCGTATACGCCCAGTCATACCAGGCGCCGGCGCGGAAGACGCCCCATTTCACTTCCTTGGTCAGAATCGTCTCATCCCCAGCGTGCCGGTAACCGTTCAGCTTATCGACCCCGCTTGGACTGCTGGTTGAGAGGTTGATACCGAAATTTTTTACGAGAAACTGCTTGTTCCAGTAGCGGGTTGTGTAAAACTTGTCCTCGAGTTTCCAACCGTCTCCGAGATCGGATGAGAATGCCAAATACTCAAAATCCGTCTGAACGTGATAGCTCTCATAGCCGTAGTAATAACCGTCCGGCGTAGTCACGGTGGAGCTGCAAGGAACCGAGATGCCGTCGGACACACAGGGATACGGATCCATCAGGTAGTTGACGCCGCGCAGCGCAACTGCCGCGCGCGTCGGATTGGTGGTATCGGGCGTGTTATTCCAGATATCGACTACGCCGCCGTACAGAGTCAGAGTGGTTGTCGGATTGAAGCGGTGCTGAAATTTCCCGTATCCGGCGTCGCGCTGCTGATAGTTGTAAGTCTGATACCCATCCGACGACATGTGGTTGACGTTGAACAGGACGGCTTCCTTCTTCCCCGGCCCAAACAAACCCGAATCGAAATCGAGCGCGTATATTCTCGTATTCCACGAGCCCTCGGAGAATGTGGCGCGAAGGTCCGGGTCCGCCTGGAGTTCCGGAGACTTCAAGTCGACGTTGCCGCCATAGTTGTTGGGACCGAATTGGGAAACCAGACCAGGGCTGCGCACGACATCAGTCGAACTGATCCACTGCGCGGGAAAGCTGGCCCAGGAATGATGCGTGCCGTCGTTCGTGTCGCCGAACGGGATGCCGTCGAAGGTTATTCCGTAATTCCCATCGGGGAACCCGCGGAAGTAGGACTTGCCCTGCCCCAGTCCGATGCCGTTCGGATTCAGACTGAAAGAGCCCGGCGCCTGCTCAATCACCTCGGCGAAATCGGCCGCCGGCGTCATTAGGTTCTGAATGACGGAGCTGCTGATTTGTGTTTCGGCTGTGATCGTATCGAGCGGACTTCCCATCGGTGCCAGATCCGCTGCCAGCGATACCGACGCTTGGACGGTCACTGATTGGGACATGGAGTCGACGAAAAGCGTGATGGAGATATCTTGCGATCCAGTGGTACCGACCGGAACGTCCGCCCGGGTGTTCTTGGCGAAACCGGGAGCAGTCGTCTCGACCGTGTAGGTTCCGCCGGGCAGCCCGGTAAAACTGAAGCGTCCGCTTGAATCGCTTTCGGCCGTGCGAGCAACCGACTCGTTCCTTAGCGTGACCGTTGCCCCCTCGATCGCCTTGCCGGCTTGATCCAGAATGGTTCCAGCGAGAGTCACGGCGCCGGCATCCTGCTGCGCTTCGAGCACGGATGGAGCGAACGCAGAAATCACCGCCAACAAGCTAACGGCGAATACACCTCGACTTAGGTTGCCAAAGACTTGCACAAACACCCCCAGAACTACGCAGTAAGAGAAGTCGATAGTCTAGCGGCTGAGTGTGACAACGGTATGTCGTCTCAGTTAATAAGTCGCGACGAGTCCGGCGACGTCCCCAGTTGTGCTCGCCGCTGGCCTATACTTTCAGACATGAAAAAGCTCGCTCTTCTGCTTGGTTTTTCGCAACTCCTCTTCTCACAGAATGCGGCCAATCGGTCTGCGCCTCAGGTGGAACGCCACGAGTTCACCATCTCCAACTTCCGTACCGAGAGCGGCGTTACGATGCCGCAGGTGCACGTCGTCTACGGAACCTACGGCCACCTGAACGCCGCCAAAGATAACGCGGTGCTTATGCCGTCGCACTACATGGCCAACCTGCACGGCTACGAATGGCTGATCGGCTCCGACCGCGCGCTCGATCCGTCGCAGCTTTTTCTGGTCGCAACCGAGCTGTTCGGCAACGGCAGTTCGTCGTCCCCGAGCAATACACCGGAGCCGTATCATGGCCCGCGCTTTCCGGTGATGACCATACGCGACAACGTGGAAGCCGTGCACCGCTTGCTCACCGAAGATCTCAAGATCACGCACCTGCGCGCCATCGTGGGCTTCTCGATGGGTACCGAGCAGGCGTTCCAATGGGCGGTTAGTTATCCCACCTTCGCGGATCGCATCGTAGGTACTTCCGGCACGGCCAAATGTTACCCGCACGGCGTGGTGCGGCTGGAAGGACAGATTGCTGCGATCACGAACGATCCGGCCTTCAAGAACGGTGACTACACCTCGCGGCCCGCCAAAGGTTTGGACACGTTCGGCGTGATGTGGCTGGGCTGGCTGTATTCGCAGGAATGGTGGCGCCGCGAGCTCTGGCGCCCGACGGTGGCGCCGGGCACTACCTTCGAACAATACTTCGAAAGCCGCCGCAAGAGTTTCCAAGCCAACGCCGATGCCAATGATTTAATTCTTCAGATGAGAACCTGGCAGCGCCACGATGTGGGCACGACCCCAGGGTTCAACGGCGACGTGGAACGCGCGCTCCGTTCCATCAAAGTTCCGGTGCTCTACATGCCGTCGGAAACAGACATGTACTTTCCCATCGGCGACGCACGCTACGAGGCCGAGTTCATCCCAGGCGTCTTTCTGGTTCCGATCCCGTCGCTGTGGGGGCACACCGCCGGCGCAGCCAGCAATCCCGCGGACGCAAAATTCCTGAACGAGAAAATCGGCGCTTTTCTGCGCACCGGCGCTTCGCGGTAGGTCCGAGCGGCTACTGCTTTTTCAGAGTGTAAATGTAATTGTTGAGGGCGAACTCGGCAGTGCCGGCGTCCACGAAGTGATAATCGAGCTCGTTGGCGCAGCCGGTTTCGAGCGTCTTCCATTTCGTGCCGCGGAAACCGAGTCTAGCCGCGATCTTGGCCGGGTCAACCGACTTGTCTTTGCTCTGCATTTCCTCGAATGCGCCCTGAAACAGCATGTTGGCCGGGAAATCCACCACTCTGTACTTCGGCCCTTTGCACGCGAGTATCCCTGGGCCCACGGTCTCGCTCGGTTTGATCACCATGGTTTTGCCGACCAGCGACTTCATCTCCTTGGTGTCGTCGTCGTAGGCGGGCCCTCTAACCCACGGCGCCACGACAGCCGACGTTATTTTCCAAGTTCCGAGATAGAAGGCGTCGGCCGCGATTGAGCAGACCGCGATGCTCAGGAACGAATACAGTTTCAACCAAAATCCGCTGAACAGTCGCATTGACTCCATGATACAGTTGGCGTCATGCGCCCGACCGCGTTCCTGCTGGTGCTGGTGTGCAGCCGCCTGGCGGCCCAGCAGGAATCCACGCCCATCTTCGGAACCACGGTCGTGATTCCATCCGGGCTGCGCGGGCTCGTTTATCACATTCACCACTACAGCACGCACCTCCCCGATTTCAAGAAGCTGAAACCCTCCGGCGCTATCTACACCGCATCGCTCGACATTCCTCCGCAGGATTTCAAACAGGGTTTTCCGGGGGTAACCAAGCGCACCGAATGGTTCGCGATCGACTACCGCGGGCGATTCTGGATCGAGACTCCCGGTACCTACACATTCTCGCTGCTTTCCGACGACGGCTCCAAGCTTTACATCGACGACCAGCTCGAAATCGACAATGACGACTTGCATCCACCTTTTGAAAAGAGAGCCGACGTGGACTTGACCGGCGGCGTCCACAGCATTCGCGTCTCCTATTTCCAGGGGCCGAGATTCCAGGTCGCCCTGCAACTGAAGATCGCGGGGGCCGGACAGGAACTTCGCATCTTCAGCACGGACGAGTTCAAACCGCCGCCGAATCCGGAGCAGTGGCATTTCCCTCAAAAAGAGCAGCCGGCGCCTGGCGCGCCTTTCTGAGCGTTGCCGCCGAAGCATCGAAAGCCAAGCGCGCGGCCTCAGAAGGGCTCATATCACGCAAGCCGCGGCCAAACACCTCCACCGTATAAGGCCCGCCGTAGTTCTTCTCTGCGAGCAAGTCCAGGAACAATCTGAAATCGACAACGCCCTTGCCGGGTAAAAGGCGCTCCATGTCTCGAATCGCTTCCGGCGGCGCTGCGGGGCTATCGGAAATGTGCACATCCAGAATTCGGTCCGCTGGGATGCTTCGAATCCAATTCGGATCGCTCCCGGCGTGTTGCCAGTGCCACGAATCGATCGCCAGCCCGCACGCCGGGGAGACCGTCAATCCAAACTCCAGCATCTCTTCGTTGCGCCAGATGAACTCGTGCGCATGAGCCCGGCGCGAATGAAGCGGCGTAATACATTCCAGCGCCAGCCGGATCGAGTACTCATCCAGAACCTGACAACATCGCTTCAGCCGCTCGCGATATATCGCGGCTTGCGTCTCACGCGGTTGCTCGGCGGACGGCGGCACTCCCAACGTTGCGACACGGCATCCGGCCAAAGCGGCCAAGTCACAAACAGCCTTGAGCCTCGGAATCGTCTTCAGAAACGCTGCATCGTCCTGCCGAACCTCGACCGGCAATTGCATCGCGGTCGCTCGAACGGCGCTTTTCGCCTCGGCGGGCAGCGGCTGTTCCTTAGGAATCACGGCGCCATGGTAGCCCGTTTGTGCCGCGAGTCCCGCCAAAGCAGGCCACGCGAGACGAAAGCCAACGATCGACGGATGTAGCGACAGGGAGAATCCCGAGGCACTCAATCGATGCTCTCCCGCCGCAACCGCGCTTCAATCAATTCGCAAGCATCATCGGCCGGCGCGAACACTTCATTGTTGTTTTCCAGGCCGAAGAAAGTCAGATCCACCAGCCGGCAATTTTGGTTCGGTACCCACAAATGAATCTCCGCGATATCGGCGTACCGCTCCAGCACGGCCTCGGCGATGGCATGCAGCGTATTCTGCATGGACCGGCTCTCGTGCTCCACCAGGGTGTCGACAATCGCGTCCCGCACGCCATGCCAGTAGACCGCGAAAGGAATCTCGTTGTCCGAATACAGCCAGGTGGCCTTCACGTTCGTGGCCAGAATACGATCCGACGTTTCTTGAAGCGTTGTAAAAGGATCGCGCAGATAGCCCTCGAATCCCGATCCCATAGTTTTGACCACCCGCAGGTTCTCGACCCCGGCTTCAATCAGCATCGCGTCGCGCGTCGCGGTTACTATCGCGGTCCGGCGCTCAGGACCGGCCGGCGCGAACGACCACGGGTGCGGCTTCTGGCCGAACGGAATGCGCTCCCAACGCTGCTCGGCAATCTCCACGCGCACTTTCCGCACCTGCGGATTGCCGTTGAAGAAGTGATTGATCAACTCCTGCGCGAACTGCTCGATCTGCTCGATGGAATACAGCTTGGCCAGCGCATACACCGTGTTCTTGATCGTGTCGGCAGGCAGGATGCTGCGGTTGTCGCCGCTCGCGTAGCTCGCCTCGAATTCGCCGCTCAGCTGAATTCCCACGGACAACTCCTTCAGGTCGTGGCGGTCTTGAAGGCGCCGCACCTTGAGCAACCGCACGCGCTCGGCTCCGTAGCTGTTTTCAAGCAGGGTGATGGACATATGTGGCTAAGTACCTTTATCCCATTGCCGGCCGTAATACCAAAGCGACGCCAGATAGGCGGCCAGCGCGAGTCCCAGATACCATACGCTGGCTCGCCCGGTTGCCACGCCGATGGCCACCAGCGGAAACACCTGGAAGAATCCGCTGGGCCAAAGCGTGCCGCCGGTAAATCGCCAGCGTGTCTGCGGCAGAGGCTGAAGCACGGAGGCATGATGTCCCACTGCCAGCGCCACCAGAGCGCCCGCCAGCCCCGGCAGGAACGCCAGCGGCGCCACTAGCACCGCTGCGATGCACAGGAACGCAATGTCCTTGGCCAGCAGGATCTGGTAGCCGCGCAGCGGCAGTACACGATACCGCGCGACGCCCCACGGCAGATCGAGTCCGAACAGACACTGCCCGTATGTGCTGATCGCGATCACCACTACCAGGGCCAGGACGAGAAATGCATCCGGATCGGGACGCGCGCCGAACAGCCGGTAGAGCGTGCCGCCGAGAGCCAGCGCGAGCGCCGCGTAGCCATCCAGAACGCTGAGCATCTGCCGCAGGTCTTTCTGAATCAAGCCGCCCAGCCGCCCGGGAAATTTCGGCATGCGAACGGCCCGGCGCGACGTGGGACGGCCCGCGCGCCGGTGACTCCAGACCCCCACCCCAACCTGGATCGACAGCGCCGCACCAATCAGCAGCAAGCCGAAGGACACCCCGCCCGTCCAGATGAAAAACGGGACTGCGAACCAGACCACCGGACTCAGCGCGAGGCTTCCCAGGCGGAGCCCGATGCGCTGTCGCGTGCTCAGCGGCCACAATGCCAGCCGGTCCGGTGGAACCTTGCGCAGCGGATCGCCCGACAACGGTCCCAGCAGCAGCACGCCCAGAATCATCAGAAAAAAAGCCACGCTCTGCGGCTGCTGATACATCACGATCACTACGAACAGAGCGATATTATTGCCGCTGATGGAGCTGAAGGTGCGGAGATCGCGCAACACCGAGCGCGCCAGCGCACTCAGGATTGCGAAGGGCCCAGCCACGGTAAGTCCGCTACTCGCACGGGTTCGACCAAATCGAAATACAGGTCCTCGAGCGATCCCTTCAGCTCGCTGGCCGGTCCCTGCCAGACGATGTGCCCGTTGCGCAGCACGATGATCCAGTCCGCCAGCCGGTCGACGATCGAAAGGATATGCGAAGTCAAGAAAATGGTGACGCCATGCTTGGCGGTCATGAGCAGCAGCTCGCCGATGGTTTGCGCCGTCACCGGGTCGATGCCTTCGAACGGCTCATCCAGAAAAAGCACGCGCGGATTGTGCAACAGCGCTAGTGCCAGCGCCGTTTTCTTGCGCATACCGTGGGAACACTGGCCCGCCGGCGTGCGACGGCCGTGCTCCAGACCCAGCGCCTCCAGAAGCTGGTCCGCCCGAACGCGCGTCTCGGCGGGGGTCAAGCCGTAAATCGGCCCGCACAGCCGCAGGTGTTCTTCCACCGTCAGCATGTCGAACAGGCCCAGGCTCTCCGGCAAAATGCCCACCACTCGCCGGACCTCCAGCGGCATCCTGTGCACATCCAGTCCCGCCACGAACGCTTCGCCGGAAAGCGGCGAGAGCAATCCGGTGAGCATCTTCATCAGCGTCGACTTGCCGGCGCCGTTCGGCCCCAGCAGCGCGCAGATCCGGCCGGAGGGAATTTCAAACGACGCCTGGTCGACGGCCACCAGTTCGCCGAATTGCATGCTGAGACCGCGGCAGGAGATCAATAACGATCTTAGCGCTAAGCCTCTTACTGAATAGGCACGAGCGCGACGCCAATCGGCGAGCCGCTTAGCGGTATGGTTTGAACGAGCGTCAAACTGGCGGTATCGATCTCGCTAATTGAGCTGTCAGCGTAGTTACTTACCGTGAGGATTCCTCCGTCCGGGCTAAGTTGCAAGTCGCCGGCGCCGGCACCGCTTGGAATGTTCTGGATTACCGAGTACGTCTTTGTGTCCACCGCCAGTACCGATCCCGGCGTCTGACTTGAGATGTACGCAACCGTCCCGGTGGCGTTGAATACCACCTCCATCGGTTCCGCCACGGGAACGCTGTAATTTATGTTTCCGGTCATAACGTCGACCACCTCAACTTCGTTTCCGAAAGGGAACGTTACCCAGGCGAGTGTGGCATCCGGGTTCAGGAATACGGACTGAGGGTATGGGAGCGCCAGTGGGATCCTGCGCGTGATGGTCTGCGTTTTAAGATCGATCACCAGCAGCGCCGGGTTATCGTTGATGTAACTGGTGACCAGCGCAAACGAGTTATCGGACGAAATCGACACGCCGGAGGGGAACGTGTCCGGGTCCGTTTGAATCACGTTAGCAACAGCGTTGCTGGAAGTATCAATAAAGCTGATGGCATTGTCATAGCTGGTCACGATGGCGAATTTTGCGTCCGGTGTCAGGGCGACCTCCAGGGGATTGCTGGTTACATTGATGACCGCTATGGTAGCTTCAGTGCACTGGTTAATTCGCGTGACGACGTTGTCCAAATGAAGTACGTGAAACGCCGTCGGATTGGCTTGACTGTTGCATTGGTCGTTGAAGGTCGGCGGCGTCGATCCAAAAGTCATCGGCGGTAATGCGAAGGGTCGATAAGGCAGCGGGGGTGGCGGGTCGGCGACCGTCGTCCCCGCCGAGTTCTGCGTGCTGCCTGGTGACTGGCCATTGCTTGGACAGTCTGAACTCGAATCGTAGGGTCTTCGCAGCATCGGATTAAATACAACTTCGCCGTTGTTGCAACAAGGTTTTCCGGTGTCTTGGTCGTAGAAGGTGTTCTTAGACTGGGAAATCGTTATCCCGAAGATCTGGACCCGGTCCATGATGACATAGTGCCAGTGGGGTAATTCGCACATGTCGGCGTTGTAATGAATTTGACCAAAGCCGCCGAGAGGATCACCTGGGTCGATCTTAGGCAACGGGGGAGGCGGGTAAGGACAATTGGCGGCCCAAAGACTGACCTGGAATAACAGCAGAGACGCAGTCGCAAGGCTCAAAACTTTTCGCTTCATGATCTTAATGCCATCCCTCTACTGGAAAATCACTGTCTTGCCGGTCTTATAAGTAGCCGAGGCCAGTCCAACATCCAAGCCCGTGGCGGTCAGGGACGTTGAGGTGGTAGAAATCAGAAAAATAATGCTGGTTGAGTCCTGAGGATTTGGCCGGGTCGGCGGAATAAAAGCGAGCACCTGCGGCGGCACCGTGAAACTGGTCGCGCCTGCGGGAGCTACGCAATAGAACAGCCCGCTCGAGTTGGTGCGAAGATCCGAGTTTTCCCCCAGGATGGACACCGACTGCCCGTCAGGTCCACCCGACCAGTTGAGAGTCAGAGATTGGCTTCGCGGAACCGTCGTGGTCTGACTGCGATTCGTCCAGGTCAAGGGACTGGGCACTGTAATGGAAACATTTATTTTGCCCACATCCTTGCCGCCATTGCCGGAAACCGTGTAATTGCCGGGAGTCAAATACAGAGTGTTAGGAAGCGACCAAAGCGGCAGTTGAGAGCCCAGGGCCGCGCTTCCGGGACCCAGTCCAACTGTTTGCCCACCGCCTGTCCCGGTGACGCTGAACTGCGAACCCACGTCGAGCGTAGTGAACGCGGTGGCGTCGGCGAGCTTTCCCGTGCTCCAATAATCGCCGACTCCGGCATATACCTGGCAGGTACCCGGTGGCGGCGCTGCCATGGTTGTCGGAGACACGAACGGGCCGCCCGGCTGCTTGAGCGCCAAATAGTCCAAAGTGTCGCCCGTGATGTCGATCGGGTTGATCAGGCCCACGTCCTGGTGAATTGCGGTGCGGGTTAGCCAGAGCTCGCCGACTGCTCCTCCGCTGACAATCGCGCTCGTGAGTGGATTGTCAGGATCCGAGCAGGCCCCGCCGTTGGCCGCAATCGCCATGCTGACGCCGTTACTGATGTAGGCCTTGGAGGTTCGAATCTGAACGGGCACCCAGCACCCCTGCGGCGCGTTTGCCGGAGACACAAAGTCGATCTGATCCAAACCCGAACAACACGGTGACCGGGCGCCGTAAGTGACGCTTGCCGGCACTCCTCCCACCCACACCTCCACCGGCGTGCTAGGAGCATTGGGCGGCGGCGCCTGGTTATCTGGTGTGGTGATCGGCCCCAACCCAGTCAGGTACATCTGCACAGTCTGTCCGGGCGTGGCGGAATTCTGGTTGGAATTGAGCGTCAGGCTCCCATCATTCGCCACGTTCTGCATCGCCGCGGCCCCGCCGCCCGAGCCAGTGAACGTGTAGATGCCGGGGCTGTCGTGCACCACATTTACCGGCGTGGGGTTGCTCTTCAGCCCGTTATAGGTCACCCGCAACGACACTAAGCCCAACGGAGTATTGGAAGGCATCAAGGCGTTGATTTGGCCCTGCTGCACGTACTCCGGCAACACGTTTACCGTGGTGGTCCCTTGCGTCGCGGTTATCGAGACTCCGGCTAACGTGTTTCCCAGCGGGAAGGAGGACACCTGCACACCGCTGGCCGGTCCCAGGCGAGCGCCAAAAATACTGAAGATGGATCCTTGCGCGATGGAACCGGCGGGCAAACCCGGCGCCAATACGCTGGCCGAGTTCACCACGCCATGCGGATAGATGGCCGGCAACTGCGCGTGAAGTGTCGCGGACGCGCCGCAAAACAGCAGGAACAGTTGGAACGCACGCATGGGCTAAGCTCGCAAGATTGCTTTTAGAATTATATGTCAACCGTCTACCTGTTTTCCAGAAAGACACCGTCCCGCACTCCGGACGCCTATGCCACAATTGAGGCTCAGGCGCAATTCATGTTAGTCGTCATGCAGGAAGGGGCGGATGAGTCCCAAATCCAAAAAGTAATCGACCGGCTGGTGGCGTTGGGCTTCATCGTTCATCGTTCGTCCGGCATCCTGCACACCGTTCTAGGCGGCGTGGGACCAGTGGGCGACGTCGATCCCATCGAGTTCGAAGTGATGGAAGGCGTCAAGGAATGCCATCGCATCGTCTCGCCGTATAAGCTCGCCAGCCGGCATTTCAAACCTGGCGGTACCGTTGTCAAAATTGGCGACGTTCAGATCGGCAACTCCGACGTAGTCGTAATGGCGGGGCCGTGCAGCGTCGAGAATCGCGACCAGATTGAGCAGATCGCCGAACTGGTCGCCCGCCATGGCGCCAAGGTGATTCGAGGCGGCGCTTTCAAGCCGCGAACATCGCCCTACAGCTTCCAGGGCCTGGGCGAAGAGGGCCTCAGGATGATGCGCGAGGCGGCCGACCGGCACGGCTTACTGGTGGTCAGCGAAGTGATGGATCAAACCCAGATCCCGCTGCTGTGCGAATATTCCGACATCCTGCAAGTGGGCGCCCGCAATATGCAGAATTACAATCTGCTGCGCGAGCTGGGACTAACCCGCAAGCCCATCCTGCTTAAGCGCGGAATTTCGGCCACCATCGAAGAGCTGCTGCTCAGCGCCGAGTACATCCTTTCCGGCGGCAACTATGACGTAATCCTGTGCGAGCGCGGCATCCGCACTTTCGAAAACGCCACCCGCAACACCATGGACATTTCCGCGATTCCGGTGGTGAAATCGCTGTCGCATCTGCCCATCATCGCCGACCCTTCGCATGGCACGGGCCGCCGCGACAAGGTGCTGCCCATGGCCCGCGCGGCAGTCGCAGCCGGCGCCGACGGGCTGATCGTGGAAGTACACCACGACCCCGATCACGCTCTAAGCGACGGCGCGCAGTCGTTGCGGCCGCAGCAATTCGCGGAGATGATGGAGCAGTTGGGAATCATTGCGCGGGCCGTGGGCAGGTCGGTTTAACAACATGTCCTGCACGCTCGCCCGCACCTTCCAATCATGAGAACAGTTGCGATTTTTGGCGTCGGCCTGATCGGCGGATCGTTCGCGTTGGCGCTCCGCAAGGCCGGCTTTACGGGACGCATCCTCGGCGTTAGCTCGCCCGGCACCATCCGGCGCGCGCTCGACCTCAACGTAATCGATGCCGGTGTGACGGATCAGGAGGCCGCGCGCTCCGCGGATCTGATCTATCTGTCGCAGCCCATCCTGCGCATCCTCGAATGCCTGCCGGAGTTGAGCCGCTGGGTCCAGCCCGGTTCACTCGTCACCGATGCCGGAAGTACCAAGAGCGCCATCGTGGAGCGCGCCACTGCGCTTTTCGCGCCCGGACAATTCCTGGGCGGGCACCCCATGGCGGGACGCGAGCGGCGCGGAGTGGAAGCGGCCGAAGCGGATCTGTTTAGCGGCCGGCCGTATGTACTCACTCCTCGTCCTCAAGCCCAACTGGAATATCCGGCCGCCCGCGAATTCGAGGCCTGGATTCGCAAAATTGGCGCCGTGCCCATCATCCTCGACCCGGCCGAGCACGACCGCGCGGTCGCCTTCACGTCGCATCTGCCGCAGCTCGCCTCCACGGCCCTGGCCGCTCTGCTGGAGGCTCGCCCGGAACCGAAGTCCGGTGTTTTCGGCCCAGCCTTGGTGGATAGCACGCGCCTGGCCCTTAGCTCCTTCGACATCTGGGGCGATATCTTAGCCACCAATCGAGGACCGATCTTGGAAGCCCTTAGAAACTACATCGCGAAACTGGAGGAATTTTGCAATGATTTTGAGCTCGCCCCAATGGAGCGGCAGTTCGAACAGGCCGCCAGGTTTGCCGCTTCACTGCGCGATCCCGGTTAGACACCATAACTTCTCCCGGACGTTGGCCGCCTAACAATCGGCTTGACTTTAGGACTATAATAAGCAAGTTCCATGGACTCGCAACTTACTGCCCTCGCCAACGCCGTGCGCGGGGAATTGATCCACCTGGACGGCGTCACTAAGTTCTCCCCCAATCGCCGCTTCGCGACAGTTTACTCCGAAGGGAGCCCGGCGGACACGATTTTCTTCGTCGAATCGGGACTGGTCAAGATCTATAAGCGCGGCGACGACAACAAGGAAATCATCCTGCAGATCGTCGGCCCGGGCGAGCTGTTTGGCGAGCAGACTCTGATGGGCGAACAGAATCGCGCCATCGCGGCGGAGGTGCTGCAGGAAGGCCTGATTTACGTGATTCCGCGCGATTTATTGCTGCGCGTTTGCGAAAGGCGTCCCGAGTTGTGGCGCGAAATCGCCGCATTCCTGGCATTACGCCAGCGGCAGTTAGAAAAGAAAATCGAACTCCTGTGTCTGTACGATGTGGAATATCGCATCTTGTATTACATGGCGGAGCTAGCCGGCTCATTTGGCTCCAAGAACGGTGCGGACTACTCGATTCCGCTCTCGCAGGGCGAGCTGGCCAGCCTGATTGGCGCAACACGCGAGACCACCTCCACCACCCTCAACGCCCTGGCGCGGCGCGGCGTGATCAAATTGGGCCGCCGGCAGTTGATCGTTCCGTCCATCGAAGGCGTGCTGGCCGCCGCCAATCATCGGACCCAGGCCGCGAAGGTCTCCTGAGCGCGCCCCGGCGCGTGCGATTCCGAAACGCCGCTTCCCGCATTCGAACAGTCTCCAGCAAAGGATCATTGAAGAAGGAACCATTTAGCGCGGTGCTTCTCTTGCTCGGTGAATGACCAATGGACCGATTGCTGCTCGATCTACGTCTGGCCTTGCGCCGCCTGCGCCAGAATCCCGGCTTTACCTTCATTGCCGTCTTGACGCTGGCGCTAGGCATCGGCGCCAATACCGCGATTTTCAGCGCGATCAACGCGGTTTTGCTGCGACCGCTGCCGGTGGAACGCAGCTCGGAATTGGTCTCGCTCAATCAGGTCATGGCCTCTGAGACCGTGCCCGCGATATCTTATCCGGATTACCGTGATTTCCGCGACCGCAACACCGTTTTCTCCGGACTGATCACGTATCGCATGTCCCCCGTCAGCTTCGGGTTGCCGGGTGAGAGCCAGCGCGTCTGGTCCTATCTCGTCAGCGGCAATTATTTTCAAGTACTGGGCGTGAACGCGGTACGTGGAAGAATTATCCTTCCCGAGGATGACACCCGCGGCGGCGGCCATAACGTCGTGATTCTCAGCTACGAGTGCTGGCAAAAGCGCTTCGGCGGCGACCCCGCCATCGTGGGACGCACCGTGAAATTCAACAGCCTGGATTTCACCGTCCTGGGAGTGACGCCCCGCGGATTCTTCGGCACCGAGCTGTTCTACTCGCCGGAGGTGTTCTTTCCTATAGCTCTGCAAAAGCAAATCGAGGGTGGCAGCGGTTATCTGGACCGCCGCGAAACCAGCAACACGTTTTCCGTCGGGCGCCTGAAACCCGGTGTCACGCGCGCCCAAGCCGAGGCCGGTCTCAACAGCATCGCGCGCCAGATCGCCCAGGAACACCCCAAGGAAGACGATGGATTGAAGATTCTCCTCACGCCTCCCGGTCTGGCTGGAAATTATATCCGCGGCGCAGTGATCGGATTTGCCGCAGCGCTGTTCGGCGTTTCGGCGCTGGTCCTGCTGGTGGCTTGTACCAACCTGGTCAGCTTGCTGCTGGCGCGCGCCGCCGATCGCCGCAAAGAAATTGCCATCCGCCTGGCGTTGGGCGCCGAGCGCGGCCGTCTGGTGCGGCAGCTCCTCACCGAAAGCCTGCTCATTGCGCTCGCGGGCGGAGCTGTCGGAGCGCTGCTGGCGCTCTGGATCACCGACGCTCTGGCTGGCTGGAAGCCGCCCGTCATCGATTTTCCCCTGTTATTGAATGTGCGGCCGGACGCACGCGTGTTCTTCTTCGCATTGCTGGTTTCGCTCGTGACCACTCTGCTCTTCGGCTTGCTGCCCGCCCTCCAGGCTACGGGAACCGATCTGGTGCCTGCGCTGAAAAACGAAGCCGGATCCGAGAGAACGCGCCACTGGCATTTGCGCGACTACATGGTGGGTGCCCAGGTGGCCATGTCCACGCTGCTGCTGGTCTGTTCGGTGCTGGTCGTAAGAAGCTTGCAGCAGGCGTTGTATGCGCCCATCGGTTATAACCCCAACGGCGCCGTGACGGTGTCCTTCGACTTGAATTCGCAAGGCTACGATGAATCGCGCGGCCGCGAGTTCCAGCGCCGGTTGTTGGAGAAAGTGCGTGCTCTCCCCGGAATCGAGTCTGCCGCGCTGGCGGACTGGTTGCCGCTTACCCTGAGTATGAACAACGACAGCATCTTTATCGAGGGCAAGCCCAAGCCTAAGCCGTCGGAAGCGCCCAGTGCCTTTTCTTTTTCGGTGACGCAGGATTACTTTCACGCCATGCAGACGCGAATTCTCGCCGGACGCGACTTTGACTCACGCGACCGGCGAAATGCCAAGCGCGTGGCCGTGGTCAGTCAGACCTTCGCGCGTCTTTTGCTGCCTGGTGAGAATCCCATCGGACACCGATTCACCGCCAGCACGGACGGCCCGATGATCGAGATTGTCGGCGTGGCGCAAGACGGGAAGTATTTTTCTCTCAGCGAAGCGGAGAAGCCCGCATATTGGACGCCCTGGGAGATCGGCTACAGCGCCACGGCTTGCTTGGTGGCGCGCACGAACTTGAGCGGCCCGCAGGCGCTCCAATTGATTCGCGGCGTGGTTCGTGACATGGATCCGGACGTCGCGCTGTTCTCCACCGGAACACTCGCCGCGCAGCTCGACCTGCCTCTGTTTCCGGCACGCATTGCCGGCTCGGCGCTGGGATCCTTCGGCCTGCTGGCTCTCATCCTAGCGGCCACCGGCATCTACGGCGTGATGGCGTATGCCATTTCCCGCCGTACGCGTGAAATCGGAATCCGCATGGCCATCGGCGCCGGACAACCCCAGGTGCTCGGCCTGGTGCTGCGCCACGCCTTCGTGCTGATCGGCTCTGGGACCGTGGTAGGGCTCGCGGCCGCGCTCGTCGTTGGCCGTCTTCTCGGGCAGATTCTCTACGGCATCCAGCCGACCGACCCGCTCACTTTCGGCATCGTGTTTCTCCTGATGCTAGCCGTCGCCACGCTAGCCTGCTGGGTCCCGGCCCGCCGGGCAATTCTGATCGACCCCATGCGCGCGCTCCGGCAGGAATAATGCGCCCCCACGGTCGACGGAGATCGTTAAGGAGGTAAGCGTGCAGCATGATGCCCAAATCCGGTTTCGCGCCATGGCCGCGCGAGGGTCCCGAAAAACTGGCCTGGCGTTGCTGGACAAACTGGATCGTTCTTTCGCACGCCACTAACGTGCCCCAAAAACAAAAAGGCTCCATCGCCCGGATGAGCGATGGAGCCTCGGCGCCCCCGTGATCCAAACTTGAGTTTCTACTAGTTGTCAACCGCCGCAACAGTGACCCTTGGTGCCTTCTTTGGAGTTGTGCTCGCCTTCAGTTCCTGCTCCATCTTACCGGGAGTCACGCGGCGTTCGGTCCCATCCGAAGTCCAGAGTTCAGAGAGGAAATATCGGCTGCCGAACTGATCGAAGACGATCTTCGGCGCCACCGCTCCCGGCTCGGCCGTAAGCGCTTTGTAGGTGACCACCAGAACCGACCTGCCGCCTTTAACATTCGAGATTTCAATCATGTCGGGCGTCGATAGGTTTCGCGCCAGTTGGTACTTGCCCGCCGGCATCGTCTGTCCCTTGACCGTGAAGTCGAACGGAATATTCGCCTCAACCTTACTTTGCGCGTAGAGACCGGTGCTCCCGAGCCCGATCGCTGCAGCCACCATCATCGCGATACTGTTCATCGTTTTCATCTTGTGTCTCCTCTTTTTTCTAACTTGTCTTGCGGACACGGATATAAAGGCACGCCCCGCGCCAAATGGCTACGAAGCCCGCACTTCTTCGCAGTACATTGAATCGCCACGTACTTACCCAGCGGCAGCTCCAGCTGGCCACGCCGGGATGGCTCCGCTACTGTACCTCCAGGTAAAACCCGTAACCAAAAGGTGAA
Source organism: Terriglobia bacterium (assembly GCA_963768095.1). Classification (GTDB taxonomy): domain Bacteria; phylum Acidobacteriota; class Terriglobia; order Bryobacterales; family Bryobacteraceae; genus Palsa-89. The sequence continues at coordinate 221,205 of CAVYGT010000008.1, forward strand.
AATGGAATACGGATGAACCCGAAACTCACGATTGTCTCTGGCGACGAGCAAGGAGCGAGCTTTACCATTGCGGAAGACCGCTTCAGCATTGGCCGCGGCCGGCACAATCATTTTTCAGTTCACGACGACTCGGTTTCCCGCGAACATTGCGTGATCGTTCGCCAGGACGGCAATTTCATCCTGCGCGACCTCGAAAGCCACAACGGCACGCGGGTGAACGACCTTTCCGTCAAAGAACAACTGCTGACGCATCGCGACTACATCGCAGTCGGCCGCACCGTGCTCCAGTTTCTGACCCGAGACGATGTCGCATTCGAAGACTCCGCCCAGTCAGCAACCATGACGCGATCGGCGGATCGAGACTCAGCGTCGTACCTGGCTCAACTCGAAACAGCCGACTTGCACGCGCTGTTGAAAGTCAGCACGATGCTGCACTCTTTTCACGCCATCTACAGAGGCCGCGGCTCCTCAGTCCGGAATTTGCTCGAGCGGCATCTGTTGTCGCTCATTCTCGATATCATTCCAGCCAGCTCTGGCGCCATTCTGCTCTATGAGGACTTCCTGGACGAGCCCTCCTCCATCTCCGTTCAGGACGTCCAGGCGGACTCGCATCGTCCACTGACGATCAACCGCCAGACCGTGAAGCGCGTGTTGGCCGAAGGCTGTGGATTGCTGATCGAAGAGCCGTCATCCCCAAACCTTCTGGTCGTTCCCTTGACCATCCGCGGCCGGCCCTGCGGGGTGATCTACCTGGAAGGCGCGCAATTCCGCGACACACACCTCGATCTTCTAGTGGCCGTCGCGCAGATCGCTTCCATGTCTATAGAAAATGCTTCCCAACTAGAGTGGCTGGCGGCGGAAAATGAACGCCTCGAAGCAGAACTGCATCCCGATCATCACATGATCGGTGACAGCGCGCCCTTGAGTGAACTGCGGCGCAACATCGGCCGCGCGGCCCAGACCAATTCCACGGTGCTGATCCTGGGAGAAACCGGTACCGGCAAGGAGCTGGTGGCGCGAACCATCCACCAGAACAGCTCGCGAGCCGGCCGTCCATTCATGGCCATCAATTGCGCGGCGCTTTCCGAGACCTTGCTCGAAAGCGAACTCTTCGGCCACGAGAAAGGCGCCTTTACGGGAGCGTTCGCCCAAAAGAAGGGCCGCTTGGAAATCGCCGAGAGCGGCACCGTGTTCCTGGACGAAGCCGGTGAAATGCCGCTGCAACTGCAAGCCAAGCTGCTGCGCGTGTTGCAGGAGCGGCAAGTGGAGCGCGTGGGCGGCACGCAGGCTGTCAAGCTGGATATACGGCTGATCGCCGCCACCAATCGCAATCTCGAAGAAGAGGTCCGCGCCGGGCGCTTCCGCTCGGACTTGTTTTATCGTCTGAACGTCGTGACGCTCAAGACCCCCGCCTTGCGGGATCGCCGCGCCGATATTCCCGCCCTTGCAAAACACTTCGCTCTTAAGTTCGGCGAGCAGTGCGGCCGCCCGGTCGCGGGCATTACACCGGAAGCCGAAGCTTACCTCTGCCATTATGAATGGCCCGGCAACATTCGGGAGCTCGAAAACGCCATCGAACGAGCGGTCGTGCTGGGCAGCGGAGACGTAATCCAGCTCGAAGACCTACCCGAAAGCGTTCGCGAAATCGGGAAAGCCGCCGGAATCAGCCGGACCATCCCGCTGCAAGATGCCATTGACGACGCCAAGAAGCTGGCCATCACGCGCGCCTTCGAGCAAGCCAAAGGTGACCACCCCGTAGCGGCCCGCCTGCTAGGCGTCCATCCCAATTATTTATACCGACTGATGCGCAACCTGGGCATGCGCTGACACCGCTAGCTTGGAACTCCGTTTCCGAAACAGGCGGGCGACGCCAAAGTCCGAGATAGCGACCCGTCAACTTGGATTAAATGCTGCAGGCTCTCTCTATGAGGCCGGAGAAAATGAAGGCACGCTCTCAGGCTCATTCTGAAGGCAGCTCTGGCCGACTGATAGACCAGTTTTTACTTGATGGTTACCTTGGTGACGTTCCATAGAATCGCCGAACCGAGATACACCACGTTTGGATCCTTACAGCCGATCTCGTGGATTAGCCGCCCAGCATCGTCCTCTCCGCGCCCCAGGCTGGTCTGTGCCCAGCCTACCACTTTGCCGCTGTCGAGATCGATCTTGTACAGGCGGCCGGACGTACCGTCGGAGCTAAAGATAACTTGCTTGCCGCTGGCGTCGGCTTTTGGGATGCACAAACCCCAGGGCGCGCCGATGCCGGTGATGGATTTCTTGAAGTTGAGATCGTCGTCATACACTTGGATGCGGTGATTGTTGCGGTCCGCGGCGTAGATATTGTCGTGGTTATCCACCGCCACGCTGTGAACGATGTTGAACTGGTTGGGACCTGTGCCCCATGTACCTACCCATTTCAGCCAATGGCCGCCGGGCGCAATTTTCACTACGCGTGAATTGCCGTAGCCGTCAGTGACGAAGACATTGCCCGCCGAGTCCCAGGCTACATCAGTAGGGCGATTGAAAGTGCCCACCCCGCCGTCCGGATGCAGCCTTTTGACCATTTCCACAGGATGTTCCTCGCGGCGCGCCTCGCCTTCGAAACCGCGGCCCTGCTTTTCCACGCTCGCTTCCAGATAATCGATGGCTTCCGGCGTGCGTCCGAATTGTTCGATCGGAACCGCTTGGGAATTGTATTTGACGATCATGCCCGAGCCTTCGTCAACCTGCCAGACATTGTCGTTCTTGTCAATCCGGACAGAGTGAGCGAAGGACGCGGCGTAATTGTGCGGTCCCCATTCCTTAACGAACTTGCCGTTCTGGTCGAACTCCCACAGCATCGCCGCAGTGCCACCGCGGGCGATGCCCTGCGGATTCGTGCGGGAATAAACAAAAATGTGATTTTGGGAATTGACGTCGACGCCGACCGTTTCGCCCATGGTCATGCCAGGAACAAGAAGCTGAAGCACTTCTTCCGTGTAATTCAGCTTGGGAGTCTTTGCGTCCAGCGCATCCTGCTCCTCTTGTTGCTTCTTGGTGGAAATCTGCGCATGAGCATCCGTGAAACCACCAACCGCAATGAGCATTCCAACGAACAGCGTGGCAATTGTTTTCATCGTTCTCCATTCCTCGTACTTCGTCATGGTCGCAATTCTCCTTTCCTGCTACTTCGTCATTGTTGCAAAACGTGATGCGCCAGTTTGGAAGCTCTGATTCGGAAGGCTAACCGGCACAAGATAATGACCGATGTGACGAGAGGCGCAAATCCAAGGGGCTGGGCGACTGGTGCAATCGCAACTGGGTAAAATTCGCGAGGTCGTGCTGGGCGGCGGAGACGTCATCCAACAGGCCTCGGGCAAGCCGCGCAGGCGGCCCTGCGAGCCTCAAACGTCCGGCTCTCGGTTTGTTGTGGCAATATAGAAGAACAGGAACGTCGATGGCGCTCTGGCCGACAGTTCGGCGCTTAGTAACGGTGTTGGTTCTGCTGATGGCGGCAACCGAGATTTTCGCCTGCCAACTCATTTCGCCGGATACCTGCATTTTTTCCAGCCACTCAACCAACGACTCCGATGAAGGGGCTTCCGGCGATGGCTGCCTCTGCTGCTGTGCCCACATCGTCGTGGTAGCGCCCCTGAACCCGCCCGTTCCTCTGGGGTTCATCTCACGCGCTGTTCCCTTCGAGGAAATCCGAACTCCCGAATTCCGCTCAATCGATATCGAACATCCACCCCGCTTCTAACTTCTCCTTACAACTTCCGTTGATTCTGTTCTAAAGGAGATTCCATGAAGAGGAACTGTGTCCTGCCTCTTTACCTGGGCGTGGTGTTGGCGTGCGTTCAGGCGAAGGCACAAGAGGAGAATCAAACCACGCTGGAGGACTTGGTACGCACCAGTCTGGATAGAAATCGCGAAGTGCTTGCATTGCGCCAGCGCATCGCGCAAGAGCGAGGACTGGAACGGCAAGCGGGTGTACGCCCAGCGCCGAGCCTAGAAGTCGAAGGCTTGAGCGGCCAGCCTCTCGGCAGTCCAGGCGATGAGGAGTTCTCGGCCGCTTTCGTACAGCCGGTAGAAGCGTTTGGCAAACGCAAGAACCGCGTACGGGTGGCCGACTCCGCGGTCGCTTTGGCCGAGGCGGAACTCGACCAGCGCCGTACCCAGATCGCGTACGAGATCGAGACCGGCTACTTGTCGGTGGTCTACCAGAAGGAGCGCATCGCGGTCCTCGATCGGATTTTGGACAGTCTGCGCGAATCGCTGAGGCTAACGGAGGCGCGCGTCCGTGAAGGAGATGCCGCGCCGCTCGAAGCGCAGTTGCTAGCTGTTGAGCAAGGCCGGGCGGAAGCTCAACGCGCTGACGCAAGCGGGCGGCTCGCCTCCGCTGAACTCGAGCTTCGGCGTCTCATTGGGTTGACGGCTAGCGAAGCGCTACCCGTCATTGGCCCTGTAACAGGCGGACGCGTCGCGCTTTCCTTGGCCCAGTTCATCACCCGGGCGTTAGAGAAGCGAGCCGACCTAAGGGCCGCGCGCGTCCTCGAACAACAGGGCCAGGCGGAAACGGAACTTGCCAAATCGGAAGCGCATCCTGATGTGACTGTCTCGGCCCGATACACTTACCTCCAGGAAAGTTTTGAGAACAAGTATGGGCTTACCTCCTCCGGCGCGCTCACCCCAATTCGAGACCAGTTCAACACACTGAGTGTCGGGGTCTCCGTTCCGCTAGTCACCGAGCGGCGAAACAAAGGTGCCATAGAGGCCGCCGCGTCCGGCGCGGCCAGTGCGCGCCTCGGACGCGAACACCTGGAATCAACGATTCCCCTGGAAGTGCAAAGCGCGTATGAACGTTGGACGGCTGCCCAGCGGACGCGTGATTTGCTTCGCGACGGTGTCGTCGGCCAGTCGAACAAGAATCTGGCGGTCGTGCGAGAAGCATATCAACTCGGGCAGTTGCGCTTAATCGATGTGCTCAATGAGCAGCGCCGTCTCACGGACACTGAGTTTACCTACCTCGACGCTCGTGCTGAAGTAGCCCGCGCCCTGGCGGATCTGGAGCGCGTTACAGGAGGACTTTTGCCATGAAGCGATTCTCGTTGGTTTTCATTTGCGCGCTTGTATTGGTTTCGTGCAACAAATCGAAGACGGCCTCTGCCGGCGAAGAAAAGGCTGAAGTTGCAAAAACAGGCCGACAGGCGCACGAGAAGGAAGAATCCAAGGGCGATGCGAATACGGTGGAAATGTCGCCCGAAGCGCAACAACGTAGCGGCATTGTTGTCACACCGGCGGCGACGACTCCGATCACCCAACAACTTCAGTCGACCGGAACTGTGCAAGCGGTTGACAGCAGCATCGCGCACATTCGCCCTCTCACTCGCGGACGCCTGCAGGACGTGCTAGTCAAAGTGGGCGACCGAGTCGTTGCCGGCCAAGTGCTCGCCCAGCTAGATAACATCGAAGCCGGCGAGATCCTGACGCAATACAACACCGCTCAAGCGGAGCTCCAGCGGCTGAAAATTCAGCTTACGGCGCAGCGGCGTCAGGTTGAGCGAAACCGTCGTTTGGCTGAGATCGGCGCTGTCCCTCAAAAAGAATATGAGTTCAGTCAGGCCGAACAACAGGGCTTCGAGGAAGGCATTCGCGCGCAGGAGAGCACGATCGCAGGGTTGACTGCTCGATTGCGCCGCTTCGGAATTACGAACCCGTCCGGCGACTCGGCGGCGATGACCGCCATCCGGGCGCCGTTCGCTGGCATCGTCATTCGGGTTTCGGCAGCGCCCGGCGATGTTGTTGAAGCTGGCGCAGAACTCTTTTCGGTCGCCGATCTTTCGACTGTTTACGTTCAGGCTCAAGTCTACGAGAAGGATCTAGGCCAGGTTCGCCTTGGTCAAACCGCGTCCATCGCGATCGATTCCTATCCTGGTGAGCATTTCACGGGTCGCGTGGCTTCAATCAGCGACCTGATCGATCCCCAGACCCGAACCGCGGCAGTGCGATGTCAAGTCGCAAATCCTGGAACCCGTCTCAAACTCGACATGCTCGCCACGGTCCAGTTTCCGACATCCATGAAGCTCGCGACGCTTTCCGTTCCCGCCGATGCGATACAAGACATCGACGGTAAACCCACTGTTTTTGTCCGAACCTCGCTGTCACAGTTCTCCGCGCGCCAGGTCGAAACTGGTTCCTCGGGCGATGGCCGAATCGAGATCGTACGCGGATTGAAGGCAGGCGAGCCCGTGGTCTCCAAAGGCGCGTTCGCCGTCAAATCGGTTCTGCTCGGCAAACAACTGCAGGAAGAGAAGGAGTGAACCGGCCATGATCGACAAACTGATCGCCTGGAGCATCCGTTGGCGGTTCTTCGTCGTCCTCCTCGCTCTTGGTCTCGTAGGCGCCGGCATCTACTCCGCGATTGGTCTGCCCATAGACGCCGTTCCGGACGTCACCACCAATCAGGTTCAGATCAACACGATCGCGCCCGCTTTCACACCGCTCGAGATGGAGCAGTACGTGACTTCCCCGATCGAGATTGCAATGAGCAGCTTGCCCCACAAAGAGGAACTTCGCTCCCTTTCTCAGTTCGGTCTCTCGCAAGTAACGATCGTATTTCCCGACGATGCGGATTTGTACGCCGCCCGCCAGCTCGTGCTGGAGCGGTTGCGCGACGTGGAGCGGGACCTCCCGCCCGGCGTCGCGCCCGAACTCGCGCCGATTTCGACCGGACTGGGTGAGATCTATCAATTCACCGTGGAAGACGTGTCCGGCCAGAACCGGTACTCTCTGATGGACCGGCGCACGCTGCTCGACTGGTTCATCAAGCCACAGCTTCGAACAGTTCCCGGTGTGATCGAGGTCAACAGTTTCGGCGGCGAGGAGCAACAGTATGAGGTTCTCGTTGATCCCGCGAAGTTGACCGGATATGGCCTGACGTTGCGCCAGGTCATTGACGCGCTTTCGGCCAACAACATCAATGCGGGTGGCGGATATCTCGAACACGGTGGCGAGCAGGAGCTGATCCGCGGCGTGGGCTTGATCCGGAACGAAAGTGATATCGGCAATATTGTTCTTTCGTCACACCAAGGAACGCCAGTGTATGTCAGCTCAGTCGCGGAAATACGGCGTGGCTCCCAGATCCGGCAAGGAGCAGCAACGCGCGATGGCAAGGGCGAAACAGTCATGGGTATTGCCATGCTGCTCAAGGGAGAAAACAGCCGGGCAGTTGCCGGCAGAATCTCCGAGCGTTTCGAGCAGGTGCAAAAGGCCTTGCCGCCAGGTGTGAGAATCGAACCGTACTACGATCGCAGCACGCTGGTCAACCGGACCGTTCGAACAGCCACCCGCAATCTAATCGAGGGCGGCTTGGTTGTCGTGGCGGTCCTCTTACTTTTTCTGCTCCAGCTACGTGCAGGCCTGATCGTTTCGTCCGCGATTCCGCTGGCAATGCTGGTGGCGATCATCGGGATGCGATACTTCGGCATTTCCGCGAATCTGATGAGCCTCGGCGCAATTGATTTCGGCCTGATCGTCGATGCGGCGGTAATCATCGTCGAGAACTGTGTACGCAGGCTGGCGGAGAAGCGTCGCGAATTGGGTCGCGCTCTCTCCGGTGAGGAACGCCGCGCCACGGTCCGGGAAGCGAGCGTTGAGGTGCGGAAGGCGGGACAGGCGGGGGAAGTCCTGATCATCGCCGCCTATTTGCCGATCGTGTCTCTAGTTGGCATCGAGGGAAAAATGTTCCGGCCCATGGCGTTTACGGTTATCTTTGCGCTATCGGGAGCCCTGGTGCTGAGCCTGACTCTGATACCGGCGTTAGCGGCTCTGCTCCTTCGAGAGCCGCGCCGGATTCCGAGCCAGCAGCACCTGAAGACCGCCTTTGAAGCCGACAATCCGATCGTTCATTTCATCGCCCGATTCTACGCCCCCCTCCTGCGTGGAGCGATTCGGCATCGCCTGCCGACGGCGTTGGGTTCGGCTCTCTTCGTTATCGCCTGCCTGGCTCTCTATCCGTATCTCGGAGCGGAGTTCTTGCCCAAGTTGGATGAGAATGCGATTGCGATAAACGTGAACCGTTTGCCCAGCGTGTCCCTCACCGAAGCCATACGAATGACCACCGCGTTGGAAAAGATCCTGCGCGAATTCCCCGAGACCGACACCGTGGTCAGCCGCATAGGAAGGCCGGAGATCGCCACCGATCCCATGGGCCCAAACATGGGCGACACGTATGTCTTTCTCAAACCGACTGCGAGTTCCAGAGCGGAAAGCACGCGGGAGGAACTCGTCGCGAAAATGGCGGACCGCCTTAAAGTGCTGCCCACGCAAGCCTATTCTTTTTCACAACCGATCGAGTTTCGCATGCAGGAGCTGATCGAGGGCATCGGAGCACGGTCCGATGTCGTGATCAAAATTTTCGGTGACGATCTGGGCACGCTTCGCGATCAGGCGGACCGAACGGCTCGCATTTTGGGTAAGGTGCAGGGCGCCACCGACGTCAAGGTTGAGCAGATCAGCGGCCAGCCCGTGCTCCAAATTACGATTGATCGGGCCGCGATAGCCCGGTACGGAATCAATGTAGCTGACGTTCAGCAGGTCATACAGACCGCCATCGCAGGTACTGAAGCAACCCGCGTGCTGGAAGGGTTCCGCCGCTCTGACCTGGTAGTTCGCCTGAAACCGGAGGTCCGGCAGAATGCTCAGGACTTCGCAAACCTGCTGGTGAGCGCACCGAACGGACAGAGGATACCTCTTGCCCAACTGGCTCACATCGGGACCGAAACCGGCCCGGTCGAAATCGCCCGCGAAAACGGCCAACGGCGCATCTCAGTTGAGGTCAATGTTCGTGGCCGCGATATCGGACGTTTCGTCGAACAAGCGCAGGCGGACGTGGCGCGCGAAATGCAGCTGCCGCCAGGCTACATCATGCAGTGGGGTGGCTTATGGCAGAACCTGGAGAGCGGGCGCAACCGGTTGCTGATCGTCGTCCCGGTCACGTTTTTATTCATCTTTATGCTCCTGTTCGCAACCTTCCACTCAGCGCGGCTCGCAGCTCTGGTTTTCACTGGGGTCCCATTTGCCGTCACCGGTGGAATCCTGGCGCTCCTGCTGCGCGGAATGCCGTTCTCGATGAGCGCCGGAGTGGGCTTCATCGCAGTTTCCGGCGTCGCGGTGCTCAATGGCCTGGTGCTGGTGGCTTTCATTGGCAGATTTCGCGAGCAAGGTGAGGGCCTGGAAACAGCCGTCTACCAGGGCACTCTGCTCCGCTTGCGACCTGTACTGATGACCGCCGCGGTAGCCAGCCTAGGTTTTCTTCCGATGGCTCTTTCGACCAGTGCCGGCGCGGAAGTGCAGCGTCCACTAGCGACCGTCGTCATCGGCGGAATCGTCACCTCGACGTTTCTGACGCTTTTGGTACTACCGGCCATTTACCCATGGTTTGATAGGGGATCGGCCAGCCACAGTTGACCCGTCTCTTTATTCGTTCTGCTGCAGCTCGCGTCTCTCGCCCGCCCGCACACCTGTGCCGCGCAAGCACACGCCTCGGCCCAAAACGGCCATCATTTTCAACCACTTGCGCCTGGCATCCGGAATGCTTTACACAGCCCTCATGAAGCTCGCTTTGCTGCCGTTGCTCTCGGCAGTCGCCTTATTCGCCCAATCCGGGCCCGGCCAGTCGCTGCTTCCGGCCAACGCATCGCCCGCTACCGAGCCCGCCAGCGACCTGAACGTCAACTCCAAATACATCGTCGAGAGCATCCGCTTCATCGGCCATTCCTATCAACTCAGCCGCGCCGCCATGGAAGAAATGCATCGGCTGATCGGCGCACGCCTGAACACCGAAGCCTTGAGCAACCTCACCACACACATCCGCGGCGAACTGCGAGCCCACTCCGTCACCTTCAAGCTGGATCGTGGCGCGCAGCCCGGAACCGTCTCCGTGCTGCTGGCGGTCGACAAGCGTTTCGATCTTTCCATCCCCCGTTTCGCCTACAACTCCAACGAGGGCTGGACCGGCATCGGCGAAGGCCGCGCCACTCTCGGCAACAACGTCTTCACCGTGGACGTGCTCAGCGACCGCGACACCCAGGTGGAACAATACGCCGGCATCCAGACCAAGTACGAGCGCTTCGCGACCGACCGCATCCGCGCGGGCTTTGAATTCGATCTGTATCACGAAATGTACGATCCGGAAACACGTCTCGCTTTGGCGGATGAATCATCTTCTTCCCTCGGCGCTGGGACTTATCGTTCCCGCATGAACTTTGAGCCCAGCGCCACCTTTGTTCTCGCCAAACCACTCACGCTGACCATCGGCTTGAGCTTCGAAGAATTGCAACCCGAGTTTTCGGCCGCGCGATTGGAATCGGCCAACGCGGTGGTAAATACTCTGCGCTACCACCAGCGTTGGGAAGATTCCGACGCCACCATTCAGGAGCTGGATGCAGGGTATGACCTGCGCGCGGCCACCAAATTGCTCAGCACGGACTTCGGCTACACCCGCCACTCCGTCAACGCCTCCTACAACTACAAGCACGATCATCAACTCGTCGAAATTGGACTTGCCTTAGGATTGATTTACGGGAACGCCCCGCTGTTCGAGCGCTTCGTGTTGGGCAACAGCTACACGCTGCGGGGCTGGAACAGATACGACCTGGATCCTCTTGGCGGAAACCGGTTGGCCTACGGGACCGTCACTTATGGGTACCATATAATGCGGGTGTTCTACGATACGGGTTCGGTGTGGGATCAAGGTAGGTCACCCGAGTTGAGACAATCGGCCGGCGTCGGGGTTTCCAGCGGCTTCGGGCGGCTCCAACGAGGAGCCTTCCTGCTCGCCGTGGCATTTCCCCTCAGGCAAAGCCACGTCGACCCGGTGTTGATTGCGGGAATGAATTTTTGACAATCCGGCCATTACGGACACAGCTAAGCCCACAGAGGCGTGGGTGCGCCTCATTGCGTCGGAGTACGCTCGCCCGCGTCTTCGTTGTGGGCGATTTACTTAGAAGCTCTGCGCGGCCCGTGGTTGCGGCGCTGCTCTCGTTCGCACTCGTCGCTCTCACTGTATCCAGCGACGATCTGTTCGTGCGCCGCTCCTCCAATGATCTGCATGTTGTAGCTCCGCGCCTGCATTTCCTCACGCCCAAGACGCTCGCGCGCCTGCGCGACGGCGCCATCGCGCCATTCGATTTTCAACTCACCATCTCGGCTGGATCCCAGAACAACGTCGTCGCGCGAGCGGTGGAGCGCTTCGTCGTCAGCTACGATCTCTGGCAGGAGAAGTTTTCCGTGGTCCGGATGCGCGACTATCGCAAGTGGGGCATGAACGCTTCTTCGAGCGCCGCCGAGGCCTGGTGCGTGGACAACATGGTTATCGAAGTCGCACAGTTTGCCTCCCAGGTTTCAGCCGGCCAGCAACTATGGGCGCGGCTGGAGATCCGCAGCGTCGACCAGAAAAATCAGCTCCCGCCCGTCTCCGACTCCGGCATCAGCATCATCAGCCTGGTGGAGCTCTTCAGCCGCCCGCCGCGCCCGCAGCAGGATCGCTGGACGCTGCAGACCGCCGCGTTTCATCTGGAAGATCTCAAACAGTAGCGAGCCGACGCCATGAATCGCCTACGCAACCGGCTGATCGTCATCTTCGCAGTGGCGACGCTGGCGCCCCTGGCCGTCACCGCCTGGATTTTCGCCTCCGCCGCTTCGAGCGCAGTCACCCGCTGGACCTCCACCGCCGAAGTTGACCAGCTCTCCCGGTCGCTCGAGAAAACCGGCCGCGAGTTGTACCGCCGCGCCAGCCAGTCCTTGAAAGATGATGCCACCGCCGGCCGCATTGTCCCCCAGCGTTTCACTGCCGCTACCCGCGATCAATGGCCAGCCGCCGCGCGAGAGTTCTTCTCCAAAGGCGATTCCGAAGAGGTCGTATACGCGGGCAACCAAGGCGACCGGCTGGATTACCTGGTGCGCCATGGCGATGAAGTCTGGGTCTATTCCACTTTGCTGCACGGCGTCGGCATGTCCGAGCTTTTCGATCAGTACAAACACGCCCGCGATCTGGTTGCCGACGGCAGCGCCCGCGACCTCCGCCGCGGTTTCACCTACACATTCTTAGGACTCACGGGCGCGATCTGGATCGTGGCGTTTCTGGCCCTCATCTATTTCGCGCATCGCATCAGCCATCCCATCCAGAACCTGACCAGAGGGCTTTCCGAAGTCGCCGCGGGCCGCCTGGATTATCGCGTCCCCAGCGCGCGCCCGGACGAAGTCGGCGCCGCCATTCAAGCCTTCAACAACATGGCCGACGAGCTGAAGCAATCCCAGGAGCGCCTGGTCTACGTGACGCGCCTGGAAAGCTGGCAGGCCCTGGCTCGCAAGATGGCGCACGAAGTGAAAAACTCGCTCACGCCGATCCGCCTCACCATGGAAGAGATCGCCGTGCGGCAATCCGGCGCGGGCGGGGAATTCTACCAGCAAGCCGCCCAGATCGTGGTAGACGAAGTTCTGAGCCTGGAGCGCCGCGTGCGCGCGTTCTCCGAATTTTCGAGCGAGCCGCCCATCTCGCCACGTACTTTAGACGTCAACGCCCTGCTCGAGGAACGCATTGCACTGCTGCGCGCCGCCCACCCCGACGTCGTCTACAGCACGCGCCTCGCTCCCGGCCATCCCAAGATCTACGCCGACGAGGATCTCATCAAGGGCGTGCTGACCAACCTGCTCGAAAACGCCGCGCAAGCGGTGAAGCCAGGCGGCGTGGTGCTGGGTGTGACCGCCTCCGACAGCGGCAAGGTCTCTATCGAAGTGCATGATTCCGGCCCCGGCGTCAGTCTCCAAGTCCGCAGCACGCTGTTTGAGCCCACCATTTCGTTCAAGCGCGGCGGTATGGGTCTGGGATTGTCCATCGCGCGCAAGAGCGCTCTGCTGGCCGGCGGCGACATTCTGCTGGTTCAAGGCGAACTGGGAGGAGCGGCCTTTCGTGTCCTGCTTCCCACTGCCTAGCAAGCCGCCCAACAAAATGCCCAGCCAGCGCATCCTCGTCCTGGATGACGAACCCAATATCGGCAACTCGCTGCGGCTGATTCTGGAACGCGAGGGCTACGCGGTTACCATCGCGCGCAGCATCGCCGATGCGAAGAGCGCCGCATCCACCGCCGATGCCCTGGTTCTGGACGTCCGTCTTCCCGACGGCAGCGGCATCGATTTCCTGCGCCAGCTCCGCGAACGCGATTGCACCGCGCCTGCCGTCATGATCTCCGGTCACGGCACCATCGCCGAGGCCGTGGAAGCCACGCGTGCCGGCGCTTTCGATTTTCTCGAAAAACCGCTGGGCCGCGATCGCGTCCTGCTGTCGCTCAAGAACGCTCTGGAACAGGTCAACCTCCGCCGTGAGAACGAACGCCTGCGCGAGTTGGTGGGCGCCGGCGCGAAGATGATCGGGTCCAGTCCGGCCTTCATCCGCGTGGTCGAGCAAGCCACCATGGCCGCCCGCTCCGATGCCCGCATCCTGATTAGCGGCGAATCCGGAACCGGCAAGGAACTTCTGGCCGCGCATATCCACCGCGAAAGTCCGTTCTCCAACGGCCCGTTCGTCAAAGTGAATTGCGCCGCCATCCCGTCCGAACTGCTCGAAAGCGAGCTGTTCGGCCACGAAAAAGGCGCCTTCACCGGAGCCATCTCGGCGCGCAAAGGAAAATTCGAACTGGCTGACGGCGGCACCATTTTCCTCGACGAAGTGGGGGACCTGCACGCCGGCTCGCAAGCCAAGCTCCTACGAGTCCTGCAGGAGGGCGAATTCCACCGCGTGGGAGGCGAGCAGACCATCCACGTCTCGGTCCGCGTGGTGGCCGCCACCAATCGCAATCTCGCCGACCTGGTGGCACAGCAAAAGTTCCGCGAAGACTTGTATTACCGGCTGTGCGTGGTGCCCATCCGAGTTCCAGCGCTACGCGAGCGCCCCCAGGACATTCGCCCTCTGGCGGATTATTTCCTGGAAGATTTCTGCGCGCGCAACAATTTTCATATCAAGAAGATAGATCCACTAGCTTATGAAATACTTGAGGCCTACTCGTGGCCCGGAAACGCCCGCGAGCTGCGCAATATCGTGGAACGGATGGCCATCCTGACGTCCGGCAATGTTCTGACCTCCGATTCCGTCCCAGTGGAGCTTCGCCTGGCCCAAGGCCAGCCTCAACGGTCTAACCTGAAAGAAGCCCGCGAGTCAGCCGAGCGCGACCATATCCTCGGGCTTTGGAGGAGTCAAGTTGGAATGTCTCCGGCGCCGCCCGCGCCCTCGGCATGGAACGCACCAATCTGCACAAACGCATCCGCGCCCTAGGCCTGACCCGCTCCAAACATTAGCGTTGTGGCGCACGCACTCATGCGTGCCGCGTCACCACTCATGGGGACGCCGATGCTGACTAAACCCGCGATCTCCAAGTCAGTATCCCCAGAACAAGAAACCCCAGCGCAATCGCAAACCTCAATAGAATCAGAAAAATGCGTTCGCCCAGCATCCACCGGTTAATGGCCAGCAAAACGAACCCAGCCGCAATGGCGAAATACCACCAGGCGAACAGACGCGTGCGCAGGCTCTTATTCACACCCTACTACCTTCCAGCTTATTGGGCCTCTCTGACCGGCTCATCCGCGCCTCTTCGGCTCATGGTATCTCATCTCCAATCGTATGAAAGTATACGCACTTTCCTGTTGCAAGCCCCCTCAGGACTTGTGATATCATAGTCCAGTTTCGTATCAATACTGTGCGTTGGACTATCGAAGGACCCAGAAAGAATCCCCGGCATAAACATCGTCCGGCCCGATTCTTGTCCGGTCTCGTGATCGAACGCCGGCACCAGAGGTTAGGAGAATCAAGTAGTGAGAGAAAAAGGTATCGTGAAATGGTTTAACGCCGCCAAGGGCTATGGCTTCATCCAGCGCTCCAACGGCGATGATGTGTTTGTTCACTTTTCAGCAATCCAGATGAACGGGTATCGCACGCTGGAGGAAGGTGCGGAGGTGGAGTTCGAGGTGAAGCGGGGCCCCAAAGGCCTGCAGGCCGAGAATGTCAGCCGACCCTAGCCAACAACTTCCATAGCATCGAAGAAAGGGCCGCCTTCGCCGAGCGGCCCTTTTTCATTGCCGTAACAATCCTTGAAATTTCTAATTCTCACGCATGGCGCGGGCTCGAACCGCAATGCTCCGATGCTAGTCGCATTGGCGAATGCTTTTGCGGGCGCCGGTGTCGAAGTAATGCGCTACGATCTTCCATTCCGTCAAGCGCGCCCGCACGGGCCGCCGCGTCCGGGCGATGCCGCGCGCGATCGCGAAGGCTTGCGGGAGCAGGTCCTCAAAGCGCGGGAGAAAAAGCCGGAACACATTTGGCTGGGCGGGCAATCTTACGGAGGACGGCAGGCCAGTATCCTGGCGTCTGAAATCCCGGATCTCGTCGATGCGTTGCTGCTGCTCTCCTATCCGCTGCATGCGCCGGGCAAACCGCAACAGCTCCGGACCGCGCACTTCCCGCAGTTGAAAATCCCGGCGCTGTTCGTGCACGGTTCCAAGGATCCTTTTGGCTCGCTGGAGGAGATGAAGTTGGCGCTGCCGCTGATCCCCGCCGCGACGCGTTTGCTCGAAGTCGAAGGCGTAGGTCACGACCTCGGCCGCAAACCCGCGGACCTGGCTCCACGAATTGTCGAGGCTTTCTTACAACTGTGAAGCGAATCCGCCCGGCTGCTGTCATTTTCGATTACGGCAATGTGCTCAGCGCGCCACAAGGCCGCGCGGAAGTCGAAACGATGACTTCGATTCTGAATGTTTCCGCCGATCATTTCCACCAGGCTTACTGGCGCTTTCGGCTCGCTTACGACGAAGCCGAGCTGGATGATGCTAGCTATTGGCATGAGGTAGCGCGACAGCTTTCACGCAGCCTCGGCGAGCAACAAATCGCGACGCTGGTCGAAGTAGACGGCCGAAGCTGGTCCTACCCGGATCCAGTTTTGCCGCACTGGGCGCGTGACGTCGGCGCAGCGGGCATCAAGACCGCGCTGCTTTCCAACATGCCGACATCGGTGCGCGATCACATCCTGCGATGCGATTGGCTGCCGCGCTTCGATCTGCGGATCTTCTCTTGCGATCTGCACGTTGCCAAGCCGGCGGAGGAGATTTTCCGGTACTGTCTGCAGGGCTTGGACCTCGATCCGCAGCAAGTTCTGTTCCTGGACGACCGCCCGGAGAATGTGCAGGCCGCTGAAGCAATCGGTCTGCACGGCATCGTCTGCACAACGGCGAATCAAGCCGCGCGCGAAATTGCGGATCGTTTCGACATTCCAGTCCCACGGGTTCCTGCACCGTGACGCCGCAACTCTAACGTTTCAAGTAGGGTCACCGTTACAGTGGAAATTCGGAGCTTAGAAATTCAAGCCCGGTGTTAGAATCCCATTGAAGGCACGGCTTCCGGAAGCCTGTTTCTCAATTCAATTCATAAGAGGTGAAAACATGATCAGTAGTGTCGTCGGCAGCGACGTCCGTCAAACGCTGGATCAGTTCCGGCGATCGGTGGATCAACTATTTGAAAACTTTTATGGCCTCCCGTCAGAAACCGGAAGACTGCTCCCGTCCGCCACAGGATCGCAATGGTTGTTTAGCCCGGCCGTGGAAACCACGTGGGGCGACACCACGCTGAACTTGCGCGCGATCCTCCCCGGTATTTCTCAGAACGACCTGAAGGTGACGGTTCAGAACAATCAGTTGATCATCGAGGGCGAGAGAAAGGCCCAGGAGGGTTCCGCCAAGAGCGGCTACACCCAGCTTACCTACGGCAAGTTTCGCACCGAAGTGGCGCTTCCCGCCGGCCTGGATCTCGACAAGGTGAATTGCCAACTGCACGATGGCGTGCTCGACATCCAGATCCCGGTGGCCGAGAAGATGCGTCCGCGCCAGATTCAAATTCAGTCCGCCGAACACCGCAAGGGCATTTCGGCGTAGCGAGCGCGCTCAACGAAGCGCTATCGTAAGGGGTAGGGAGCAATCCCAACCCCTTTCCATGTCGTGGCATCCCACGGACCCGGAGTCCATCGAGCTTCTCCGGCGTTTAAGACACGAAGTCGCCCAACGCGGTGACGCCAGGCTGGCGCTGGTGCTGGCGGGCGTAGAACTATACGCAACGCTGGGGCGCGAGTACGAGCTGCTGGAAGTGATGCGGACCTTCGCGCACGAGATGCACGAGGCCGTGCAAGGCACTCCGACCGCCAAAGACCTGGAAGATTTGTTTAACCGCGAGCCGCCGGCGCCCTAGCTTAGGCCTCCGCGATAACCGGGTTTCGCAGTTCGCCGATGCCCGCGATCGAGACCACCACTTCATCTCCCGGCTTCAAGTAGCGCGGGGGCTTGCGTGCGAAGCCAACACCGGCCGGCGTTCCGGTTGAGACAACATCGCCCGGCTCGAGCGTCATCACGCTCGAAAGATACTCGACCAGCTCCGGGATTTTGAAGATCAGCTCGCGCGTGTTGGAGCTTTGCAGCGTCTCGCCATTGATCCGCAGGCTGATGTCGAGCGCGTGCGGATCGGCGAATTCGTCGGCGCTGACGATGTGCGGCCCCATGGGCGCGAAGGTGTCGAAGGTCTTGCCAATCAGCCATTGCGAAGTGGCCATCTGAAAATCGCGCGCGCTGACGTCATTCACAATGGTGTATCCGAAGACATGCTTTGCCCAATCGTTAGCGGCAATGTGCCGTCCGCCCGGGCCAATCACGAATGCGAACTCGGCCTCGTAATCCGGCTGTGTGGAGTTTTTCGGCAAAACGATGGGAGCGCCCGGGCCGGTGACGGCGTTCGAAAACTTCGAGAAGATGGTCGGCCTCTTTGGGATTTCCATCTTCGTTTCCAGCGCGTGGTCGCGATAGTTGAGCCCGATGCAGATCAGCTTGGGCGGCCGTGGAATCGGCGCCAGTAGCTCGACTGTATCTAAACCGACGCTTTGCGGCCGCTGATCAACCCACTTGGCGATCTTGGTTTTCGCTTCGACACCGCCGGCCATGACGGCTAGCATGTCGCGAAACCCGGCTCCGGCGAGTGAAACGACTTGGTCGCCAAAAACAGCGCCGGCTTCCGGTTCGCCACCCGGTGGCCGAAAAGTAACTAAGCGCATTGTGCCGCCGCTCAGGCGGCCTTTTGGATTTTGCCGCTGCGGATACAGGCGGTGCACACGCGAATGCGCTTGGCGCCGCCGTTAATCAGGGCGCGCACGGTCTGCAGATTGATGTTCCAGCGGCGCTTGGTCACGTTATGCGCGTGGCTGATGCGGTTGCCGAACCGCGGCCCGCGCCCGCACACTTCACATACTTTCGCCATAATCGTTTGCTCCTCGGGAACTCCCAGTTTATCAATTCAAAGGCCACGCTGGCAAGCTGAGCGCCGCCGGAGCGATATTATGAGAAGCAGATGAGCGACACGCAGCTTCTTACCATCGTCCTGGGCTCTGCTGCGCTTAACATGCTCACCATCCTGGTGGGGATCCTGATCAACAACGCCCGTTTAACCGATTTGCGAACCCATCTGGACGTGCGCTTGAAACACCTTGAGGAGCGTGACTGACCCGGTCGCCTCCCGCCGCCCCTTCATCAGGGCACGCAAACTTCGCCCATCTTGCCCGCGCCCCCGCAGTAGCTCATGTCCTGGATCTGCAGCAGGACACCGTCGGGATCAGTGAAGTACAGCTCGGGCGTTCCGTCGGGCGCTCCGCCGCGATTCGGCATACGCATGCTGATGTAGGTTTGCATCGGTCCAGCCGGCCCGCGCGCACCCTCTTCCCGCTTCTTGAGACCGTAGCTTTCCAGCGTTTTGGTGACCTTCTCCGGATCGAAATTGCGCATGCGGAAGCTGACGTGATTGATGGCGGGCTGGGGCGCCGGTGCGCCGGCTCGGCCTCCACCACCACCCGCGATGGTCAAGAAGGATCCGTGCGATCCCACAGCCAGCAGCGGTGTCGGGCCCTGGTGCGCCTCGATCGGCATCGCGAAAATCGACTGGTAGAAATCCATGGAGCGCTTGGCGTCGGAGACGAAAATCGTGAAGTGGCTGAGGTCTTCCATCGCCAACAGACCCTTGCTGGGTGAGGGCTCGGGCGGATTCATACACACCTCGCCCAGCTTGCCCGCGCCGCCGCAATACTTGGAATCCTGAAGCTGGACGACCAGGCCGTCCGGGTCGCCGATGTACAACTCCGCCGTTCCGTCTTTGGCGCCGCCGTTCTCCGGCCCGCGCATCCGGACGCGCGCCTTCAGGGCGCCTCCGCTCATTCCGCCGCCGCGGCCGCCTTCCGCTTTCGGGACGCCATGCTCTTCCAGGATCGCGAGTGACCGGTCGAGGTCGAAATTGTCTGTGAACATGCACCAGTGGTTGATCCCCGGCTTGCCGTTCGCGCCAACTCCGCCGAGAAACAGGAACTGCGGCCCGGGCCCGATGCGCAGAGACGGACTGGCTCCCTGGCGCGCTTGAATCGGCATTCCAAAAAGTCCCTGATAGAACTCGGTTGACCGCTTCACATCGGAAACGCTGAGCGTCATGTGGCTCAGCCCGGTAACCGGGATAGACGATTTGCTCGATTGCGCCAGCGCGCGCGACGCCACGGCCGCCGCGGGCAGGGAAAGCAGAAGATTCCTACGTGTCATGTCTCGCTCCATAACGCTCCTCACGTGCGTTTGATTCTATCAGGTTCGCTGGAGTTTTTTCGGCGCCACCATCTTCCAGGCCTGCCGAATATGCGCCGCCAGCTCTTCGTCGCCGATGCGTTCCAACTCGATCCCCACCCACCCACTAGGCCCGACATACGGTGGCCGGTAATAAATCTCTGGCGCCTCCTCAACGAGAGCCTCCTGCAAACCAGGCGCGGCCGGAACCCACACAGCGATATGCCCATCGTTGTGGTGATTGTTCGAGAACATCGCAAACACGCGCTTGCCGCCGGCGAAAAAGGTCGGTTCGCCATGCGAGAGCTTCTCTAAAGTCTCAGGCAGCGCCATGCAAATCCGCCGCACACGCTGGAGCTGTTTTTTCGCCGCAACCGCGCTCACTTCTTCAACCCCGCCGCCCAGTTGATCACCACGCTGATCGGCGCAGCCTCCGAATCCTCCACCAGATTGGGAATCAGGAAATGGCCGTCTCGGCTGACATCGAACCAGGAATTGCCGAAGGGAAAGCGCGTGGTGAATAGCGCCTTGGGGACTCCTGCCTGGAATGACGCGCCACTTCCAACTTCGACCGCCATGGTCCTGTGCTCTGGGTCCATGAAAAACAGTTCTTTGCCGTCCCGGCTCCAGACTGGACGCTCTCCACCGTTGGTGGAAACTTGCCATTTACCTCCCGGATTCGGAAACGTTTGCACATAAACTTCGTTCTGCTTCGTCTCATCCGACGTGTACGCCAGCCATCGGCCATTCGGAGACAGTCGAGCCCATATCTCGTTGAATTCGGTGTGCAGGTAAGGAAATGGTTTCCGATCGCCGAAAAATGGCAACACCCAAATGTCGAAATTGGTCTTCGGGTCCGAGGCTAGGAAAAAAAGGTAGCGGCCATCTCGGGACCAATCGTTCGGCCGAGCGTTCACGTGCGACTCATCGAGGACTTCACTTTCGCCGGTTCCGCTCACAGGCTTCCGAACAACGACCCCAGCAACGCCGGTGCGGGCCAAACCGAAGGCGATATAGCTGCCATCCGGGGACCAAACCGGTGCTTGACTGGCCGGTGAATTGAAGGTGAATCGCGTCTCGGTACCGCGCGCCGTGTCGTACAGCCAAATGTCGTAATGTCCCGTCTGATCGACCCGATCAAAGGCCACCATGCGGCCGTCCGGCGAAATCGTCGGGCGGGATATGACGGCCGGCAGGCCAATAGTACCTGTCGGCTTGCCGGATCGATCAAACCAGGTTAGCTGCACCCGGCCTCCTGGACCGCCCGTCGGACCCGCGGTCATGGCGCCCGATGAGTACGCCAGAACGCCGTTCCGCGATACCGAGAACCGAGCCGTCAGGTTGAGCGAGTCAAACCGGATCTGCTCGGCGATCGGAACCGCTTCCCCTTTGGTTTGCGCGCTCGCAGGGTCGAACGGTTGTGCGATCAGAGTCGCGGACCGCACGAACAGCAAAAATCCTGGCGGCGAATACATGGCGTTGGAACTTGCCAGTACGAGTTTCTTGCGGTCTTTGGACTGCAAATCCGCGACGTAGATCGTATTCTTTTCGGGGTCGTTATTCCGCGAGGTAAAGAGAAAGTGGTGGCCGTCGGGGAGGAACCACGGCATGCGATGCGCGTTTTCGCCGGACCGGCGATCCAGCTCGGTCACGGGTGTGGCTTCGCCTCCTGCGGCGGAGACTCGATAGATTCCGGTCCCCACGTTGGGGGAAAACAGGATGACTCCGTCCTGATTCCATGATCCACTGCGGCCGCTCCCGGCATCGCACAAGCTCAGGGCAGGTCCGCCCGCAGCGTCCATTCGTTTCAGTCTTCCGCCTTGGAAGAACCCAATGGCGCGGCTATCCGGCGACCAGAAAGGGTAGCTTGCGCCGTCTGTTCCAGGCAACCGCCGCGCGGACAATGAATCCAACTCGCGCACCCATAGCTCGCTCCGGCCTTCTTGTGCGCCCACGAAGACAATCCGGTGTCCGTCGGGCGAGACAGCCTCCATATCTGCCGTTAACTTTTCTGGAGGCAACACAGAGAGCCGGAGTACGGTTTTCTCTTCGGTGACGTGCCGGTAGGCGATATATCCCAACCCAAGCACGGCAATCAGGAGGGCGCCAGCCACTACCCAAGGCAGCTTCCTGTCGCCCACCACGCGGGCCGGCTGGACCTCCAGCGCGGCGGGTTGCTCCTCCAGCATCATCTGCACGTCGCCGATGTCGCGCATGCGCTTGCGCGGATCTTTGCGCAGGCAGCGCTCCACCACCCTCCGCACCGGCTGGGGCAGCCGCGTCAGATCAGGTTCCTTGTGGATCACCGCCGCCAGCACCTCGGCCACGTCCTCGCCGTCGAACGCTCGCGCGCCGGTCAGCATTTCGTAGAGCACCACGCCGAATGACCAGATGTCCGCTCGCTTGTCCACCGGCTTGCCGCGCGCCTGCTCGGGCGCCATGTAGCTCGCCGTGCCCAGAATCAGACCGGCGCTAGTGGGCGACATGGTGAGCGTGGGTGAGTTGGCGGGGTTTTCCGGCTCAGGCCGCGATGTCTGCGCGACGGCCGCGAGGCCAAAATCCAGAACTTTCACTACACCCGCGGGAGTCACCTTGATATTGGCCGGCTTCAGGTCGCGATGCGTGATTCCTTTTTCGTGCGCCGCCTCCAAAGCCTCGGCGATCTGCCGCGCGCAGTTCAGCGCAGTCTCAAGCGGCAGCGGGCCCTTGAGCGTCTCGCCCTCGACCAACTCCATCACCAGCGCGCGCTCTTCCACCCCGTAGATCTGCGCGATGTTGGGATGATTCAGCGAAGCCAGCACCTTGGCCTCGCGCTCGAAGCGCGCCATGCGGTCCGCATCCGAGGCGAACGCTGCCGGCAGAATCTTCAGCGCCACTTCGCGATCCAGCTTGGTATCGACCGCGCGATACACTTCGCCCATCCCGCCTTCGCCCAGCTTAGCGGTGATGCGATAGTGCGCTATGGTCTGCCCGATCATTTCTCTTTCAGCCGATTCTATCTCACAACAACCGGCGCAATCCGCATCACCGGCGCGCCTGGCAATCTCCCAGCCGGCTGATATACTGATTCGGGCCAAAGGAGGCCTTCAAACATGTTGGGTGATCAAATCTCTGAGGAAACCGGAAAAGTGACGGGTTTCAGAGTCCTGGATGCAACGGGACCAAAGGTCGAAATCTCATTTCGCACCACCGGCAAGGTCCTGGGTGTCGACTACATGGGCCGCGGAACCTACTGGTCCCAGATGCAGCCAGGCGGATCTCTTTACGGAGAGGGGCAGGGAGCTTACTTGTCTCAGGATGGAATCGCGGTATGGAAGGGCGTGGGAACGGGAAAGCTCAATCCAGGCGGCGGCGCGAGCTATCGGGGATCGATTCATTTCGTTACTGCAACTGGAAAACTCGCGAAGCTAGCCGGCATGGTGGGGGTCTTCGAGCACGGTACCGACACCAACGACAACGTGACGTCGAAAGTATGGGAGTGGAAGTAAACCACTAATTTCCGCCTCGCCCACAAGGCACCCGTGACGCAGGTTTCGGGTGTCTGGCCTGCCACGTTCAGCGCCACGTGGTCCCACGCGATAAGCCGCTGGCGAGTGGCAACCTGGGTGCAAGAATTTCCGAGAAGTGCCGATTGCTTTCTTAGCCACCGAACACGGTACATTGGAGGTAGAGATGGTGTTTGCGCGTCGCGTCCGCCTGACGGCACCAATCGTCTTGCTGATTCTTGCCGCCGGCTTGCATGCCGGCACGCCCAAGGCGGCAGTTTCCGGCACCGGCCCGCTGCCCGGAATGCCTCCCGTTCTCAATCCCAACGATATTTACTCCGCCGACGGCCCCGGCAATCTCAGTCCGGTCGTAAAGAATTTTCCATCCCGCGTGTACGTACCGAACACAGTGAGCAACACCGTCACGGTGATCGATCCGAAGACTTATCAGGTCATCGACACTTTTCGCGTCGGCCGTCTGCCGCAGCACGTAACACCTTCTTATGATCTGAAGACCCTGTGGGTGCTCAACGACCGGGGCAATAGCCTCACCCGTATCGATCCCGCCACCGGCAAGGCCACCGGAAGGATTCCGGTTACCGACCCGTACAACATGTACTACACGCCCGACGGCAAGTTCGCCATCGTGGTCGCCGAGCAACGCGAGCGCGTGAACTTTCTGGACGCCTCCACCATGAAGCTGGCCAACTCCGTCTGGGTCCCGTGCAAAGGCATCGACCACATGGATTTCTCCGCCGACGGCCGCTATCTCATCGCCAGTTGCGAGTTCGGGGGCGCCGTCATCAAGATGGATGTCGAGCAGCAGAAGTTCGTCGGCCGCCTGCCCCTCGAACAGCATGGCATGCCCCAGGACGTGAAGCTTTCGCCCGACGGCAAAGTATTCTACGTGGCCGACATGCATGCTAACGGCGTGCACCTGATCGACGGCGACAACCTCAGCGTGATCGGATTCATTCCCACCGGCAAAGGCACGCACGGGCTGTACGTCAGCCGCGATTCCAAGTGCCTATATATTTCGAATCGTGGCGAAGGCAGCATCTCGGTGCTCGACTTTGCTACCCGCAAGGTGATCCACAAGTGGGAACTGCCGGGCGGAGGCAGTCCCGATATGGGCGGTGTTTCCACCGACGGCAAAGTGCTGTGGCTGTCGGGCCGTTACAACGCGGAGGTCTACGCCATCGACACCTCGGACGGCAAGCTGCTGGCGCGCATCAAGGTCGGCCACGGTCCGCACGGGCTCTGCGTCTATCCGCAGCCGGGCCGCTATTCGCTCGGCCACACCGGCATCTTCCGTTGACCTGGGAATCATTTTCGAGCCTGCCCGAGCGCGCCCCGAGCGGCCAACGATACGAGCTGCATGACGGCGTACTTGTCATGGCGCCCCTGCGGCCTCCGTCGCACAAAAAACTCCAGAAGCGGATCGAACGCCTGCTCGAATCGCTTGCTGGCGTCCGTGGCGTCGTCACCACGGAATTTCCCTATCGCCCGGTTGTCAATTTGCAGTTTTGGATCGCCGACGTCGCCTACATCCCTCAAGCCGATTGGGACGCATTGCCGCCCAACGACTACCCAATTTACTCGCCGCCTTTGGTCGTCGAAGTACTTTCTCCTTCCAACACGACTGCCAAGATTGACCGCCAGCGCGTCATCGCCCTGTCAGCCGGCACGCAAGAATTCTGGGTGGTCGACCCCGAGCGGAATACAGTCCAAGTGACGAATCTCAGCGGCACGAAAATGTACACCAGTGCCGATCAGATCGAACTCCCGATCTTCGGCGGCAGCGTCCTACGGATCGAGTCACTCAACCTCGGCAAGAATTGACCGGCAGTGCCACAATCAATTAGCCGCCCCGACGCGCAGGGTTTCCCCCAGCCCGCGTTCCGCCGCCAATCAAATTTGTCAAAACGAACCCAACAGCCAACGGGCTGTCAAGAACGACACTGACTTGTCTTGTCAATAGAATGGCGAATACAACAGCAAGGTCTACATGAAGGTCGGGATCGCTCTCGGAGGCTGCTGACATTTGAGGCCGTCCATCCATTGCGCATCCGGGCTCGCCGAGCACGAGACCGAGGAACTTGCCGTGTAATGAACGTCTTTTTTTCTTCAGCCGCGCCGCTGCCTTACCTCGTGACAGCGGCACGACGACACTGAACGGGTTAACCTAAGGAAGAGAGCACGAGAATGAACGTCACCATTCAAATTCCCGATGAACTCGCTCGCGAGCTGTCCGCGGACGGTGCCGATTTGCCACGCCGGGCGCTCGAGGCGTTCGCGCTGGAGGAATACAAGAGCGGGAATCTCAGCAAGCCAGCGATGCGGCAACTGCTCGGCTTCGGGACTCGCGATCAGCTCGACGGATTCCTCAAGGCCCATGCAATCGTCGAGGACCTGCCAACGCTCGATGACTTCGAACGAGAGCGCCAGGATTTGCGCAGCCTTGAACCGTAATCCCGGTGCACATCGTTGTCGCTGACACAGGCCCTATCCTTTATCCGGTGCTGATTGGGCATGCCGAAATTCTTCCCGCGCTGTTCGAGAAGGTGATCATTCCATCGACGGTACGCGACGAATTGGCCTGCGGCGAAGCTCCGGAGGTAGCGAGGAATTGGATACAGACCCCGCCGGTATGGTTGGAATTGCATTCACTTCCAGCCGGTCCGTTCGACCATGCTCTGGAAAAGCTCGATGCCGGCGAAAAGGCCGCGCTTGCGTTGGCGGCGGCCTTGGGCGCCGATCTCCTACTCTTGGACGACCGCGAAGGCGTCAGACTAGCACGCGCTATGGGATTTCGCGTCGTCGGAACGCTTCGCGTACTCCAGCTCGCGGCCCGCCGTGGGCTCCTTGACCTCGCCGATTCCTTTGAGCGGATCAAGCTCACAAATTTCCGCTACCGCCAGGAGATTATGGACGCGCTGCTCAACGAGATCGTAACGATTCGCTCAGCCCGCCCCCGCCCGCCGGATGTACAATAAATCAGACAGGTCAATACTTTTAGACCACCCGTCGAGTCACCCATGCTGGAAAGGACGGACGCGTGACCCCTACCGACGTTCGGAATCCGAACTACTACCATAAAGTTGTCGATTGCCAATGGGCTTGTCCTGCCCACACCAATGTCCCTGAATATATACGGATGATCGCGCAGGGCCGCTACACCGACGCCTACATGCTCAACCGGGAATCGAACGTGTTCCCCGCCATTCTCGGCCGCACTTGCGATCGGCCGTGCGAGCCTGCCTGCCGCCGCACTCGCGTGGATGGCAAAGCGGTTGCCATCTGCCGCCTCAAACGCGTCGCAGCTGACCTGCGCGGCGAATTCAAGCACCGGCTCCCGAAAATTCCATCCAAGAAAAACGGCAAGCGCGTCGCCTGTATCGGCGCCGGCCCCGCATCCCTCACCGTTGCCAACGACCTGCTCCCGCTCGGCTACGAAGTCGTCATGTTCGAAAAATACGACAAGCCCGGCGGCTTGATGCGCACCAACATCCCGGCCTTCCGCCTGCCGTCAGACGTTCTCTACGAGGAGATCGACCAGATCCTCGACATGGGCGTCGACATTCGCTACAACTCGTCCATCGAAAGCATGCAGGCGCTGCTCAACGAAGGCTTCGACGCCATCTTCGTCGGCACCGGCGCCCCGCGCGGCAAAGAACTCGACATCCCCGGCCGCCACGATACCGACCGCATCCACATCGGCATCGACTGGCTGGAGTCCATCGCATTCGGCCACACCAACTCGGTGGGCGAGAAAGTGCTCATCATCGGCGTCGGCAACACCGCCATGGACTGCTGCCGCTCCAGTTGCCGCTTGGGCGGCAAAGACTATTAAAGTGATGGCTCGCCGGCCGCGCGGTTTCTTCAAAGCCTCGCCCTGGGAACTGGAAGACGCCGAAGAGGAAGGCGTCGAGATCATCGTCAATCACGCGCCCACGCGCTTCGTCATCGAGAACGGCAAGCTGGTAGGCATGGATTTCGAGCAGCTGGAATGGGACGCCAAAGCGAAAAACTCCAAGACTCTCGGCCACGTGTTCCTCCCAGCCGACGACGTCATCCTCGCCATCGGCCAGGAAAATTCTTTCCCTTGGATCGAGCGCGACATCGGCATCGAGTTCGACAAGTGGGACATGCCTGTGGTCGACGAGAAAACCATGCAGTGCACTCGGGAGGGCATCTTCTTCGGCGGCGACGCGGCCTGGGGTCCGAAGAACATCATCTGGGCCGCCGAGCATGGCCATCAGGCCGCCATCTCCATCCACAATTACTGCAACCGAATTCCAGTCACCGAGCGTCTGCCTCAAGGCATGAACCTCATCAGCCAGAAGATGGGCATCAGCGAGTGGAGCTACCACAACGATTACAATCCCGCGCAGCGCCAGAAAATGCGTCACGTCGATCTGACGCGCCGCTTCCAGCAGATGAACATCGAAGTCGAGATGGGGTTCAATGCCGAGCAGACCGCGCGCGAAGTGCAGCGCTGCCTCAATTGCGACATCGAAACCGACTTCACCGCCGTGCGCTGCATCGAGTGCGACGCCTGCATCGACATCTGCCCCGTCCAGTGCCTCACCATCACGCGCAACGGCGAAGAGGACGATCTCCGCAAGCGCCTCTCGGCTCCCGCTATCAACCTCACGCAGGAGTTGTACGTGTCCGTGCCGCTCCCGCAAACCGGCCGCATCATGGCCAAGGATGAAGATCTCTGCGTGCACTGCGGTCTGTGCGCCGAGCGCTGTCCCACCGCCGCCTGGGACATGCAGAAGTTCGAACTATTAATTCCATACGCAGGGAGGCCGGTAGACTCCGAAGCATGCGTGCCAGCATAAACGATTTCGCCATCAAATTAGCCAACGTCAACGGAACCGGATCGGCCAGCGCCAATGGACTCATGATGCAGGCCATCTTCCGCATGGGCATTCCCGTCTCCGGGAAGAACTTGTTCCCGTCCAACATCCAGGGCCTGCCCACCTGGTATGAGATTCGCGTGAACAAAGACGGCTACACCGCGCGTTCGCTCGAATACGACCTGATGGTCGCGATGAACTCGCAAACCTACGCGCGCGACATTCGCGAAGTGCGCGAGGGCGGCTATCTCTTACACGACTCCACTTGGCCGCTCGATCCCGCCCTGGTCCGCAACGATGTCAACTTCATCGGCATCCCCTACGCGCAGCTCTGTAACGACAACTTCCGCGAGCCGCGCGAACGCACATCTGATGAAGAACATCGCCTACGCCGGATCGCTGTGCGCGTTGCTCAACGTCGACATGGACATCGTCGCCGGATTGCTCAACGAGAAGTACGCCGCCAAGAAAGCTCTGCACGAGTCCAACCATCGCGCGCTGCACCTGGGCTATGACTACGCTCGCGATCACTTCCAGTGCCCGCTGCCGTTTCATCTGGAAACGATGCACGCCAATACGGACAAGATTCTGATCGACGGCAACACGGCCATCGCGCTCGGATGCGTCTACGCCGGAGCGACCGTGGCAGCCTGGTATCCCATCACGCCCTCCACCTCCGCGATGGACGCCTTCAAAGGCTTCTGCGAAAAATATCGCAAGGATCCCGAGACCGGCAAGAACAACTACATCATCATTCAGGCCGAGGACGAGCTGGCGGCTATCGGCATGGTGATCGGCGCGGCTTGGAACGGCGCGCGTGCGTTTACTTCCACCGCCGGACCGGGCATTTCGCTCATGAACGAACTGATAGGCTTGGCGTACTACGCCGAAATTCCCGCGGTCATCATCGATGTCCAGCGCGTCGGCCCTTCAACCGGCATGCCCACACGGACCCAGCAGGGCGACATCCTCGAATGCGCCTACGCTTCGCACGGCGACACCAAACACATTCTGCTGTTCCCCTCCAACCCGGCCGAGTGCTTCGAAGTAGCGCCCAAGGCGTTCGACCTGGCCGAGAAATTCCAGACGCCCGTCTTCATCCTCACTGACCTGGACATCGGCATGAACGATTGGGTGGTCCCGCGCCTGAAGTGGGACGATTCCTACCGGCCCGATCGGGGCCGCGTCCTCAACGCCGAGGAACTCGAAAAAATCGCCAAGTTCACCCGCTATTCGCCCGAAGACGAAAACCAGGTGGCCGCGCGCACCCTGCCCGGCGTGCATCCCAAGGGATCGTTCTTCACGCGCGGCTCGGGCCACAACAAGTACGGCGGCTACACCGAGATGCCCGAGGAATATCGCGAAGTAATGGACCGGCTGGCGCGCAAGCAGAAGGCCGCGGCCAAGTTTGTCCCGACGCCCATCATCCACCGCCGCGCCGGCGCCAACTTCGGCGTCATCACGCTGGGCGGCTGCGATCTGGCCGTTCGTGAGGCGCTCGACCGCCTCGCCGAGCAAGGCGTCAACGCTGATTTCATGCGCATCCGCGGGTTCCCCTTCGATGAGACGGTGCAATCGTTCCTGGAGATGCACTACTTCTGCTTCGTCGTGGAACAGAATCGCGACGCCCAGCTTCGTTCGCTGCTGACGCTCGAAACACGCGTGCCGAAAGAAAAACTCCGCTCCATCCTGGTCTACGGCGGCTTCCCGCTCAGCGCCAAGCACGTCGTCGACGGCATTCTCAAAGCTCTCGGCGAAGTCGAGACATCCGTCGTCACCGTGCCGATCCCTGAATTGCACATCGAGGAATAACCATGCCATCCATCGCGAAACCGATCGCCACGCATCCCAGCCTCCAGCGCAACGAGCTGGGGCTCACTATTCGCGACTACGAAGGCGCGATGTCCACGCTGTGCGCCGGCTGCGGGCACGACTCCATCACCGCCGCCTTGGTCCGCGGGTTGTGGGAAATGTCCGTCCAGCCGCACATGATCGCCAAACTCAGCGGCATCGGCTGTTCTTCGAAGACGCCCACTTACTTCGTCAGCGGCGCACACGGCTTCAACTCCGCGCACGGACGCATGCCGCCCATCGCCACCGGCGCCAGCGCCGCCAACCGCGAACTGGTCTACATCGGCATCTCCGGCGACGGCGATTCGCTCTCCATCGGCCTCGGCCACATGTGCCACGCCATCCGCCGCAACGTGCGAATGGTTTACGTCATCGAGAACAACGGCGTCTACGGGCTCACCAAGGGCCAGTTCTCCGCCTCCGCCGACATCGGAACCAAGAGCAAGAAAGGCGAGAAGAACCGCATGGCGCCTATCGATTCGGTCACGCTCGGCCTCAGCCTAGGCGCGACTTTTATCGCCCGCAGTTTTTCCGGCGACAAGGACCAGCTCGTCCCCATTCTCAAAGCCGCCCTGGCGCATCGCGGATTCGCGCTCATCGACGTCATCTCGCCCTGCGTGACCTTCAACGACCACGAAGGCTCGACCAAGAGCTATCTCTACACGCGCCAGCACGACTTCAAGGCCGTCGAAGCCGACTTCGTTCCGCCCGCCAGCGAGATCCTGGCGCATATCGGGCAAAACGGAGCCGTCAGCGTGACCATGCATGACGGCAGCGCGGTCCTGTTCAAGGGCGTGCCGCCGGATTACGATCCCACGGATCGCGAAAAAGTTTCCGCGTATCTGGAAGAACACCAGGGCAAAGGCGAAGTCGTCACGGGCCTGCTCTACGTCGACGAAAGCGTGCCCGACCTGCATGAAATGAACGCCACGCCCGATGGCCCGCTCACCGGCCTGCCGTACGAAAAACTCTGTCCCGGCAGCGCCAAGCTGGACAAGCTCCAGGAAGCCTTTCGCTAGGCGCGCCCTACTTGCGCAGCGTGATGGTCTGATCCCCATCAATGTACGCCACGTAGTCAGTCCCGCTCACCGCTGCCAGCTCCTTGGGCTTAGCGTATCTTCCGCTGTCCACGGGCCGCACCGACGGACCATCCGGCCGCCGCGTCACCGAGGCCCGCACCGGAATCTTCTGTCCGTCTACCGTTTCCGCCGAATTCAGCATGAAGGTCATCTTCGAACCGATTCCCAAAAACTTCTTGCCGTTCCCGCTGGCCACTTCGCCCATCACGGTAGCGCCCTTGGGGATCACCACCACACTGCCCGCCTTCACGTCCTCAGCCGCCCGAAAAGTTATTGGATCATGTTCCTGCGCAAGAACCGTAACGTCTTGGGCCAGCACGATGCGGAACGGAACGCCGTCTCCCAGGCTCGCCGTAACAGGCTGCGCTGGCACCCTTGTTGTATCCGGCTTGGCCGGCGGCTTGGGCGGCGCAACAACCACCGGAGCCGCGATTTTTGCGGGTGCGGGGCTTACCACTGGCGCATTCTCCGGTGGAGCTGGCGGTAGCGCGGGAATATCCTTTTTGGATGCGGGCGGCGGTACCGGAACCGATGCGGCCGGGATGGCAGCTACGGGAGCAGGTGTTGCAGGCGGCGCCGCGGGTGCGCTTGCATCCGGCGAAGGTACTGGCGCTGAAGCCGGTTGCTCCGGCGCCGGGGGCTCCGATGCGATCGCCGGCTGTTGCGCCACCTGCGTCGCGGTATGCGGACGCGATCTCGACCACCACCACGCCGCCCCAGCGGCTAGCAACAACAGCACGCACGCGGCGCCCAAAACCAAGATCCTCTTGAGCGGGATCGAGCTCGCCGCGGATGCGGCCGCGGGAGCCGCACTCTGGGGCGCCTTCGCAACCGAGCTGGGCGCCGCGTACCTGGCCGAAAGCGCACCGGCATCCGAGCGCCGCTTCAGCGCGGTCAGCGTCATTTCAACTTCCTTCATGGTCTGCCAGCGCGCGTTCGGATCCTTCCGCAAGCAGCCATTGATGAAATCTTCCACTTCGCGCGGCACCTCCGGCGTCAGCGCGGAGATGGGCGCCACCTCGTCGCGCAGCACCGCCGACAGCGTCGAAATGTCGGAGTCCCCCTGGAACGCCCGCCGCCCCGTCACCATTTCATACATCACCGCGCCTAGCGAAAAGATGTCGGAACGTCCGTCCACCCGCTTGCCCTCGGCTTGCTCGGGCGACATGTAGTTGACCGTTCCCAGAATGGATCCTTCGGCGGTCTGCGGCCCGCTGCTGTGCGTGATCTGGTCGCCGATAAGCATGGTCTCGGACTCAGCCGGGCTGGTCATCCATGCGGCTTGCGGCTGCATCAATTTCGCCAGCCCGAAATCCAGAACTTTCACTAGTCCCGAAGCTGTGATCATCACGTTCGCTGGCTTGAAGTCGCGGTGAATGATCCCCGCCTGGTGAGCGGCGCTGAGTGCGTCCGCCATTTGGGCCGCGTACAGGAGCATCTGGCTCACCCGCATCCCGGTAGGCGGAATCAAATCCAGCAGCGTCCGGCCCGCCACATACTCCATCACGATGAAGTGCGTGTCGCCTTCCTGAAAGATGTCGTGAATGGTGATGATGTTCGGATGGCTGAGCGAGGAGGCGGCCTGCGCTTCTTGCACGAATCGCCGGCGCCGTTCCGGATCGCCCGAGCGCGCATAGGGCAGCGCCTTGATGGCCACGAACCGGTTCAGCCGCTTATCTTGCGCCTTGAACACTTCTCCCATGCCGCCGGAGCCGATCTTCTCCAGAAACTCGTAGTGCAAGATGGTCATGCCTGGCATGGAGGAATGCCCGCATTATCGCCCGAATCGAGCGTACTGCGCAACCAGACCGGGGCCACGGCGATGTACCGGAACCGTATAGTACGGGCGGGTCCAGAACGGCCGCGATTGCAGGCAGTGCTATTATGTAGATACAAGGTTTATACAGCAGGGAGGACATATGAAGGCAACTGTAAGAAAATGGGGCAACAGCGCTGCGTTACGGATTCCTGCGGCCATCCTGGAGTCAGCGCATCTCGGTCTGGACGATTTGGTGGATGTACGCGAGGAAAAAGGGCGCATCTTGATCGAACCTTTGCAAACCAAACACTACGACCTGACGGACCTGATCCAACGAATCAACCCGAAGAACCGGCATAGTTCCCTGGACTTCGGACCGCCGGTTGGTAATGAGGTGTGGTGATGGCCGGGTCTTATGTGCCCGATTCTGGCGATATCGTTTGGCTAGATTTCACCCCTCAGGCCGGGCACGAGCAAGCCGGCCATCGGCCCGCGCTGGTGCTGAGTCCCGCCGCTTACAACCGCAGGGCGAGCCTCATGCTCTGCTGTCCCATTACAACGCAGCAGAAGGGATACCCGTTCGAGGTCGTACTGTCGGGGTCTCCGAGGAGTGTCGTTTTGTCGGACCAAATCAAGAGTTTGGATTGGCGCATCCGTCGGGCGAGACGGAAAGGGGCCGCAACTCACGCAGAACTGTCTGAGGTCCGCGCCAAGGTTATGGCCCTGATCGGCTGACCGCGGCTCGTGATCCGCGGCAGATCTGGCTTAATCATCCAGGCGGCTACAATGAAAAATAACAACTCCACGTTCAGAGCATGATCACCGAAACTCAGGTCGCCCGCTTTGACTCGATCGCGCTGGACTGCGGCGCCACGCTCTCTCCGGTCGACATTGCCTACGAAACCTACGGCGAACTGAACGCTTCCAAAACCAACGCCATCCTGGTCCTGCACGCCTTCTCCGGCGACGCCCATGCCGCCGGCACCGATAAAGAATCCGGCGAGCTCGGCTGGTGGGACAACATGATTGGCCCGGGCAAAGGTTTCGACACCGACAAATACTTCGTGATTTGTTCCAACGTGCTTTCGGGTTGCCGCGGCACTTCCGGGCCAGGTTCCGTCAATCTGGACACTGGCTGCCCCTACGCCATGGCGTTCCCGCCGGTCACCATCCCGGACATGGTCCGGCTGCAAAAAATGCTGATCGAGCACCTCGGCATTCAGCGTCTTCTGGCCGTTTCCGGCGGATCCATGGGAGCGATGCAAGCGCTCGAATGGGCGGTAGCTTACCCCGATGCCGTGGCCGCCGCCATCCCCATCGCCGGCACCGCTCGACACAGCGCCCAGCAGATCGCCTTCAACGAAGTCGGCCGCCAGGCTATCATGGCCGACCCGGACTGGAACGAAGGCAACTACTACGGCAAGCACCCCCCGGCGCGCGGCCTGGCAGTGGCGCGGATGGTCGGCCACATCACCTACATGAGCGACGCGTCCATGCGCGAGAAATTCGGCCGCCGCCTGCGCGATCAGAATCAATTCGAAGTAGAAAGCTACCTGCGCTATCGCGGCACGCAGTTCGTCGATCGCTTCGACGCCAATTCCTACCTGTACATCACCAAGGCCATGGATTACTACGATCTCTCCGCCGACCGGCACTCCTTGAGCGTCGCATTCGAAAACGTGAAAGCGCGTTTCCTGGTGATCAGCTTCACATCCGACTGGCTTTATCCCAGCTATCAGTCGCTCGAAGTGGTGCGCGCTCTGCGCGGCCGCAACTGCGATGTAGCCTACTGCGAGCTGCCCTCCACCTACGGCCACGACGCGTTTCTGGTTACCGTCGCCGAGCAATCCGAGCTAATCCGCGGGTTCCTCGCCAGCACCTTCCGGGAGCGCGGCTAGGTGAGGATGGCAGCCGCCGCCGCTTAGCAATGTCCCAAGCTTTCGTCCGCACCCTGCTCGGCCGCAGCGACTACGCCATCATCAGCGAAATCGTCGAACCCAACACGCGCGTTCTCGATCTGGGCTGCGGCGAAGGCGAGCTTCTGGCCTGGCTCGCTGAGAACAAGAACGTGGATGCGCGTGGCGTCGAAATCGTGGGCAGCAAGGTCCAACTGGCCATCGCGCGCGGCGTCTCGGTGTACCACGGCGACATCGAAGAGGCGCTGTCGGATCTGCCCGATCAGGCCTTCGACTACGTGATCTTGAGTCAGACCCTCCAGGAATCCCAGGCGCCCTTGAAAGTTCTTCGCGATATGCTGCGCGTGGGCCGCCACGCCATTGTGGCTTTCCCCAATTTCGGTCATTGGACGGTTCGCCTGGCGCATCTGTTCACCGGGCGCGCGCCCAAGACCAAGCTATTCCCGCACGAATGGTATGACTCGCCCAATATCCATTTCCTGACGGTGCACGATTTCGAATCTCTCGCGCACCATCAGCACTGGAATATTCAAAAGCGCATCTATCTGCAAGGCGCGCGCCAGATCAATTTTCTGCCGAACCTGCTCTCCGAAGTCGCGGTTTTCCTGGTCAGCAAATAGGAAGCGGCGGCTCGCCTGCGCCGAGATGCCGCGCTTGATAGTATTACGCCATGGCCCTGAAGATCCCGTCCCGTTGCATCGCGGCGGCGGCGTTCTTTTCGGTTGCCGCTTATTCGCAGAGCGTGATCTACGAGGGCGCGCGCGTGATCGTCGGCGACGCCACCCCGCCCATTGAAGACGGAGCGTTCGTAGTTCAGAAAGGCCGCATTACCGCCATCGGCAAGCGAGGGTCCGTGAAAGCGCCCTCCGGAGCCGCGCAAATCGACCTGAGCGGCAAGACGGTGATGCCGACGATGAACAACGTGCACGTCCACATCGGCTACGAGGGCTACGTCAGTTGGAGCGTCGAGAATCACTCGCCCGAAAATATCCTGGACCATCTGGAGCGCGAGGCCTTCTACGGCATCGGCACCACCATGACCATGGGCGACCAGCCGGACGATTTCGCCCTCAAATTTCAGCACGATCAAATGGCCGGCAAATTCCCACCCGCCGCGCGCTTCTTCTTCGCCGCCGGGATCGCCCCTCCAGGCGGCGGCCCCGACTCGCTGCTGATCCAAGGCACAAATGCGCTGCACGCCGTGCACGAAGTCTCGACTCCGGAAGAAGCCGTCGCCGCCGTGCGCGCCATCGCCGCCAAGAAGATCACCCAGGTGAAATTCTGGGTCGACAACCGCGACAACAACCGCGGCGCGCATAAAAAGATGCCGCCCGAAGTGTATACCGCGCTGATCAACGAAGCGCACAAACATGGAATGACCGTGCACGCGCACGCCACAACCCTCGACGACCAAAAAGGCGTCGTCAAAGCCGGCGTCGACGTGCTGGTGCACACCATCGTGAACCAGAAGATCGACGACGAATTCATGGCGCTCCTCCAGGAAAAGAAGCCCTACTGGGCGCCCGTCATGGGCCTGGGCGAAGGCAACGAAATTTGCCAGCCGAGCACCTTCATCGAGCAAGTGCTCCCCGATAGCGTGATCGCCGAAGCCCGCGCTGGCCACACCTGGTTGCCTTCCCGCCCTTGCTCCGCGGTCCCCAACCCGCAGGCCGCGCAGCGCGAAGAAAATTTGAAGTACAATTTCCCGCACTACATCTCCTCCGGCGCGCGCATCGTGCTCAGCACCGATTCAGGTCTTTCGCAACGCCACTCCTTCGGCTTCGGCGACCATCAGGAGATCGGAATCTATTCGAGGCTTGGCTTGAGCCCGGCCGACACCATCGTCGCCGTCACCTCCCGCCCCGCCGAGGTCCTCCATCTCAAAGACACCGGAACGCTGGCCAAGGGCAAGCGCGCCGATTTCATCGTGCTCAACGCGAATCCGCTGGATGACGTTCATAATCTCCGCGAAATCGACAGCGTGTACCTGGCCGGCGTGAAGCTCGACCGCAACGCGCTCGAAGCCAAATTCAAACAAGCCGTGGTCGATCGCGACGCCTACCAAGCCAAAACCAAGCAGGACTACGTGCCGCATCCTCCCTCCTCGCGCAAGCCGGAGTGAGCGCTAGCTTCGATAACATAAGACTGTGAAATTCGCCGCCATCCCTCTCGTCCTTGCATTCTCCGCCGCCGCTCTTTTCGCGCAGACGAACGACGAAAAGCCGCTCTTCGCATTGCCCTACAGCCCCAGCCTGGACGTCTCCTCCATGGATCTCTCGGTCGACCCGTGCAACGACTTCTATCACTACACCTGTGGCGGCTGGATCAAGAAGAATCCCATCCCGCCCGACCAGGCGCGCTGGGATGTCTACGCCAAGCTCACCGAAGAAAACGAGCGCTTCCTGTGGGGCATTCTCGAACAAACCTCCGAGCCGGCGCCCGCGCGCAGCAAAGTCGAGACCGAAATTGGCGATTATTTCCACGCCTGCATGGATGAGCCCGCTTTGGAAAAGGCGGGCGCCGCGCCGCTCAAACCGGAACTCGACCAAATCGCCGCGCTGCAATCCATCCGCGATCTCCCGGCTTTGCTGGGCCACCTGCACCTCGGCATCACCGGCGAACACATGCTCTTCGGCTTCGGCTCCAACCAGGACTACGCCGATTCCTCGCAAGTGATCGCCTTCGCCAGCGCCGGCGGCCTCGGCCTTCCCGACCGCGACTACTACACCAAGACCGACGCCAAATCGGTCGAGACGCGCCAGAAGTACGTCGAGCACGTGCAGAAAATGTTGGAACTCCTGGGCGAGCGTCCGACGACAGCCAAGACCGATGCCGCCGCCGTGATGGCGATCGAAACCGCGCTCGCCAAAGCCTCGCTCACCCGCGTGGACAAACGCGATCCCTACAAGCTGTTTCACAAACTCACGCGCGCCCAACTCCAGGCCCTCACGCCTTCATTCAAGTGGAGCGTCTACCTCGATACAGTCATCACTCCCGACTCGCCCATGGTGAACGTCACCGAGCCGGCCTTCTACAAGGAAGTCGAAACGCTCCTCAAATCCCGCAGCCTGGTGGATTGGAAAACCTACCTGCGCTGGCACCTGGCGCTCGATAAAGCCCGCACTCTTTCCTCGCCGTTCGTGCAGGCCGACTTCGATTTTTATAGCAAGTATCTGCGCGGACAGAAGGAAATGCAGCCGCGTTGGAAGCGTTGCGTCCGCCGCGTGGATAACGATCTGGGCGAAGCGCTCGGCCAGGTCTTCGTCGACAAGACCTTCGGCCCCGACACCAAGCAGCGCGCGCTGGTCATGACGCAGGGAATCGAAAAGCAGATGGAGAACGAGATCCGCCAGCTTCCCTGGATGGAAGCAGCCACCAAACAGCGCGCGCTCGAAAAGCTGCACGCCGTGGTGAACAAGATCGGCTATCCCGACAAATGGCGCGACTACAGCTCCATCCAAATTCTGCGCGGCGATTATTTCGGCAACGTCGAGCGCGCCACCCAGTTCGAATCCCGCCGCGAAATCGCCAAGATCGGCAAGCCCGTGGACCGCACCGAGTGGCAGATGACGCCTCCCACCGTCAATGCCTACTACGACGACCAGATGAACGACATCAATTTCCCGGCCGGCGTGTTGCAGCCTCCGCTATTCGATCCCAAGCTGGATGACGCTCCCAACTATGGCAACACCGGCGCCACCATCGGCCACGAGCTCACGCACGGCTTCGACGACGAGGGCCGCCAGTTCGACGCCAAAGGCAATCTCAAGGACTGGTGGACCAAGGACGACGCCACCGAGTTCGAAAAGCGCGTCAAGTGCGTCTCCGATCAGTACTCGCAATACACCATCGTCGACGACATCAAAATTAACGGAAAGCTCACCTTAGGCGAAGACGTCGCCGATCTGGGCGGAACATTCCTGGCCTATCTGGCCTGGAAAGATGCCACGAAAAACCTGAACCTCCAGCCGCGCGACGGCTTCACGCCCGATCAGCGCTTCTTCATCGGAATGGCCCAATGGGCGTGCGGAGACGAACGTCCCGAAATCAAGCGCCTGAACGCGGTCACCGATCCGCATTCGCCGGACGAATATCGCATCAACGGTGTAGTTTCCAACCTACCCGAATTCGGCAAAGCTTTCTCCTGCCGCATCGGCCAGCCGATGGTTCACACCAACCCGTGCAAGGTTTGGTAAGCGGTCTGGCGCGGCGCGTAGATACTGCGTGCCGCGCGTACACTCGCCGGCCTTAGGTGCGTGTCGTCACAGGATGGTGTGTGGAGTGAGTGCTGGTTGTGCTCGTGATGGCAGCAACGAACAGAATCACACCCACGCACAGGCTGTTGATGAATCGCCCATGATCCATCGTGTATCCGTAGATCCACGGCGAGATGAAGGCCCAAACGCCCAGGATGCAATTCACCCAGCTCGCCGCCATCGTCTTCATCGGATTGCTGAGGCGGATTGCCGCCAGGATGACGACAGCCGCTCCAACGATCCAACTATTCCAGGAGTTGGTAACGCTGGCTGTGCCGTATACCCAAGGCGAGATGAAGAACCAGATGCCCGCCAGCAAGCAGATGATGCTGGCAGCCTGCATCCCCGTATTTTTGCTTTCCATTGTTGGAGTCACTTCTTCTTACCTCCACTTAATTGGACCGCGACACGAATCGAGGGGATACCGAGTAACCGTTTCGAAGGGGCTCAATGCGCCGGCGCCGTGCTGCCCTGCACTCCGGCCAGCCGCCACTGGCCGTCCAGCTGGACCCAGATCCAAGTTAATTTTAGCCGCGTATCGCGCTCCGGACCGTTTGCACCGCGTGCGCGGATATCGGTCACGTCGTCCACCAGGACCGTATTGGGGTAAGAACGAGACTTCTCCTCTATGTTTTGGAATGCAACGTACTTTAACCGGCCGGAGCTCAGCAGCGAGAGATATTCGCGCTTGTTCGTATCGGGCCCACCCGGCGGCCTCCGCAAGAAGTCGTCCGTGAGGATCTTTTCCAGCGTGCCTGTATCGGCGGCAATGAGCGCTCGCTCCAACTCACGCGCCAGCTTTCGTACCGCATCGACATCGGCATTTTGCGCGCTCAAGGACAGCGCCAACAGAGCCGTCAAAGCCAGGGTCTTAATCATTCCAGGAGGCTATCACAATACGACGCACTGCGCGGCCTAACGCGCGTTTAACTGTGTGATTTCACGCACCTCCGTCAGAGTCGCTGAGCCCAGCCAATTCAGGCAGCCCCAAAGGATGACGGCGGCTTGGCAAGCCGTTTGCAGCCTTGAGAACTTAAGAAGCGGGAGTGTACCAATCGAGGAAGGCGTTGTTGCTTACAACCAAACCCGGGCCGGCGATCCCCATCGGGTCCAAGCCGCATGAATCGCGCCGCTGGCTCAAGCCGCGCGTGCCTAAAGAGCAGTTGCATCGCCTGGCCCCGCCGCGTCCCAAACCTCAGCGCCTGGGCCTGGTCGATTACTTGGAGCGCACGCGCCGGCTCATCCGCGCCTGGTGGCTGTGGCTGGCTGCCGCGCTTCTTCTTTACATGCTTGGCATCTGGTACGTCGCACTGATCGCCGGTGCGCTATCGTTCATCTTCTATCACACGTCGGCCAACTCGCATCCGGCGCTGTACGCTCTCGAACCCAGTTTCGACACCGATTCGGCCGATTTCCGCAACACCATGGCTGGCATGACCGGCATGCCCTTGGTCGAAGGCAACACCATCACGCTATACAACAACGGCGACCAGTTCTATCCCGCCATGCTGGAGGCCATCGAGTCCGCTCGAGCCTCGGTGACCGTGGAGCAGTTCATCTTCTTGGACAGCCTGGTTGGCAGGCGCTTTGCCGAAGCCTTAGCCGAGAGGGCGCGCGAAGGAGTGCTGGTCAAGGTCCTGGTGGATGCCATCGGCTCGTCCACCTTGGGCGAGGAGATCCTGGGCATCCTGGAGGACGGCGGATGCCAACTGGCCTGGTTTCGCCCCATCCACTGGTACACTCTGAACCGCGCCAACCTGCGAACCCATCGAAAATCGCTCATCGTTGACGGGCGCATCGCTTTCACCGGCGGCGCCGGAGTTGCGGATCACTGGCTGGGTACGGCAAGCAATCCGGAAGAATGGCGCGATACGGAAATTCGTGTCGCCGGTCCCGCCGTGGCCGCTCAACAAAGCGGCTTCGCCCAGAATTGGCTGTTGTCGACGGGCGAAATCCTGAGTGGCCCGGAGTTCTTTCCGGAGCCTGAACCTTGCGGCGGCGTCGAGGTCCAGACCATCTTGAGTTCTCCCAGTTCCGGCGCTGGCGCCGCAGCCAGCATGCACTTGATCGCCATCCAGTGCGCCCGGCGCTATCTGCACATCGCCAATCCCTACTTCATTCCCGGCCCGCGGCTCATCGACATGCTCGCGCGCGCCTGTCAGCGCGGAGTCTCGGTCAAGCTGATGGTCGCAGGCCAACACAACGATACCTGGTGGGCCCGCCAAAATAGCCTCCGGCTTTATGGAAAGCTGCTCGAAGCGGGCGTCGAGATTTACGAGTTCGAGCCCACCATGCTGCATCAGAAAACCATGGTCGTGGATGGCGCCTGGGCCACCGTAGGAACGGCGAACTTCGACAATCGCTCCTTCGCGCTCAGCGAGGAGACCAACATCTGCTTTCATGATCCCGGCTTAGTGGAGGAACTTGACGCCACCTTTCAAACCGACCTCGAAGCCTGCCAAAGGATCGATCTCGAAGATTGGCGGAAACGCGGGCTGGTGCAGCGCGTCAAGGAATTGGCGGCAGCGTTGATTGAGGATCAGGTGTAGCCGGCTTGCGATGCGTACTCTGCGATTGGCGACCTATAACATCCACAAGAGCCGTGGACTGGACGGCCGGACGCGCGTGGAACGCATCGCGCGGGTGCTGGAGAAAGTCGACGCCGACATCATCGCGCTGCAGGAAGTGGTGAGCCGCGAAGGTGAATCCATCGAGGACCACCAGGCCGCCTACCTGGCCAACCGGCTCGGCCGATTCTACGCCGTGGGAGAAACGCGCAAACACCGCGGCGGAATATACGGCAACGTCACCTTAAGCCGCTGGGACTTCGAGCGCGTTCAGCCCATCGACCTAACTATCTCGGGACGCGAGCAGCGCGGCGCCCTGCGCACCGATATCCGCGTGCCTCATCACTTGCTGCACATCTTCAATCTCCATCTGGGAACCGCGCACAGGGAGCGCAAGAAACAGGCTGTTCGTTTGATGGACGCCGACTTCCTGCGCGCCGTCGACATCGCCGGCCCTCGCGTCGTTCTGGGCGATTTCAACGACTGGACGCACGGCCTGGTTACTCGCACGCTGCACGCCGAGTTTCACTTCAACGATCTGGCCGCCAGCCTCCCCAAGCGGCGAAACTATCCCGCTGTCCTCCCTCTCGTACATCTGGATCACATATATTACGATCATCATTTCAAACTGCTGGAGGGCGGATTCGAAAGAGACCGCCTCGCGCTGCTCGCCTCCGATCATCTGCCGTTGGTGGCGGAACTCAGCCTGGCCGACTAAAAGGGGGGGCGCCATCCTGGGAAGCCCGGGTCGGTTCATGGGCAGGGTCCTGCCCTGAGCGGCCGGACCGCGCGCGGGCCGCGAACCCAGCCCGCATCCAGCGCATGCAGCGCATGCAGCCTTGAATTCCGGACTACTGAGGAACAGCCCGCAAAACGGAGCGCGTGGGCAGCTTGCTTGCTGAAATGAGGGTGCCCGCGCGCCCTTTGCGGGCTAGCTATCCCGCTTCAAAGTATGAAATTCGTGAGAATTCAACTCGATAGCAAAACTATTGTCTTCCGAGCGCACGACTTTTCCAGTAGCCACCAATTGCAGTGGAACACCTCCATCCAGACCTAAGGGCCATGCCATCCTGACCTCGAGCTTCATGCCTGCCGGTACAGGATCCGGAGAGGCGATCATGAGGCCGCTGCTGCTGATGTTGACGGTTCGCCCCAGCCCGTTAACCCGCAGTCTCCCCCACAGAGTGTGGTATCGAACCTGTAATTCGATCGGATACCGTCTCCTGCCGCGGCGTTCGGGCGGAGAGAGAAGTTGATAGTTGGAGACACTTTGAGACCAGAGACCTTTTTCCTCACCGAGCACCAGAGTAGCCATGCGAGCGTTTACAGCACGCTCTTTGCCACGCTCAAAACATCCCTAGTTGGTACTGTTCCGCCTGGCTTGTGCGTACTGTTACGCATTGCGCCTCCGTCAAACCGCGCACTGGTTCGTTATCCCCACCGTTCATTGGGCTTTGGCGGCGGACTCAGAGCCGGAGGGCTGAACGAACCTGCCTGCTAAACTGAAAGTCTCGCCATGGAGTTGGAAAAAACATACGAGCCGCAGCGCTTCGAGCCACACTGGGCGCAACAGTGGGTCGAGTCCGGCATTTTCCATGCCGACGCGAAAGCTCCCGGACCGCGATTTTCGTTGGTCGTCCCGCCGCCCAACGTCACCGGCTCGATGCATATCGGGCACATGCTAGAACACTCCCTCATCGACGCGGCGATCCGCTGGCGGCGCATGTGCGGCGACAATACCTTGTTTCTTCCGGGCGTCGACCACGCCGGCATCGCCACGCAGATGCTGGTGGAACGCAGCCTGGCCGCCGAAGGTTTGACCCGCCAGCAGCTTGGCCGGGAAGAATTCGTGCGCCGAGTTTGGATCTGGAAAGAGAAGTACGGCAGCCGCATCACCGAGCAGATGAAACGCATCGGCGAGAGTTGCGACTGGAGCCGCGAACGATTCACGCTGAGTCCTGAGCTGTCGCGCGCGGTGCTCGAAGCTTTCGTGCGCCTGTATGAGCGCGGCCTCATCTATCGCGGCACCTATATGGTGAACTGGTGCCCCGGCTGCCACACCGCGCTGTCGGACCTGGAAGTGAAGCATGAGGACACGCAAGGATCGCTGTGGCATATCCGCTATCCGCTGAAGGACGGATCGCGCTACCTGGTGGTGGCCACCACGCGCCCGGAAACGATGTTGGGCGACACCGCGCTAGCCGTGAATCCGCGGGATCCGCGCTACGCCGACCTCGCAGGAACAACGGCGATCCTGCCGCTC
Organism: Terriglobia bacterium; assembly: GCA_963768095.1. Taxonomy (GTDB): domain Bacteria; phylum Acidobacteriota; class Terriglobia; order Bryobacterales; family Bryobacteraceae; genus Palsa-89. The sequence goes on from CAVYGT010000008.1 coordinate 264,905, forward strand.
ATGGATCGCGAGATCCCCATCATCTTCGACGAAGTGGCTGACCCGCAGTTCGGCACCGGCGTGGTGAAAGTGACTCCGGCCCACGACCCGAATGACCTGGAAGCGGGTAAGCGCCACAAGCTGCCGCACATCAAAGTGATCGGCGAAGACGGCAAGATGAGGGCCGAAGCCGGGGAATACGCCGGCCTGGACCGCTTCGCCGCGCGCAAACGTGTGGTCGCCGATCTTGAAAAGCTTGGTCTGCTCGACAAGATCGAGCCGTACGCGCTGGCCATCAGCAAGTGCGACCGCTGCGGCACCGTGGTGGAGCCGCTGGTCTCCACGCAGTGGTTCGTGAAAACCAAACCGCTGGCCGCCAAAGTTCTGGAGGCCGTGAACGGCGGCCGCATCGTCTTCGTCCCCGATAACTGGAACAAGACCTTCTTCAATTGGATGGAGAATATCCGCGACTGGTGCATCTCGCGCCAGCTCTGGTGGGGCCATCGCATTCCAGCGTGGCATTGCGCCGATTGCCACGAGATCACAGTGGCGCGCGAGGCGCCTTCGAAGTGCGGGCATTGCGGTTCATCGCGCATCGAGCAAGATCCGGACGTGCTGGACACCTGGTTCAGTTCCGCCCTGTGGCCTTTTTCCACCCTGGGCTGGCCGGGCGACACCGAAGACCTGCGCACGTATTATCCGACCTCGCTGCTGATCACCGGCTACGACATCTTGTTCTTCTGGGCCGCGCGCATGATGATGATGGGCCTGGAGCTCACCGGCGAAGTGCCGTTCCGCGAAGTCCATCTCCACACGTTGGTCCGCGATCCGCAGCGCAAGAAAATGTCCAAGACCAAGGGCAACGTGGTGGACCCTTTGGACATCAACGAGCGCTTCGGAACCGACGCCGTGCGCTTGGCGCTTATGGGCGCGGCCGCGCCCGGAACCGACATCACCTATTCGGAGGATCGCCTCACCTCGTCGCGCCAGTTCGCCAACAAGATGTGGAACGCGGCGCGGCTGATCTTCATGAATATGGATGCGTCCGGCGTTGCGCCATCGCTCCCCGAGCCCGGATCGCCCGAGACTTTGGAAGACCGCTGGATTTTCAGCCGCCTCAACCGCACCGCCGCGTCCGTGAATCGCGCGCTCTCCCAGCACCGCTACCATGAAGTGGCCGAAGAGTTGTGGCAATTCTTCTGGCACGATTTCTGCGATTGGTACCTGGAGATCAAAAAGCTGCGCTTCACTCCCAATTCCGGGCTGACCAACGACTGGCGCAATCTGCTGAGCGTCTTCAGCGCCTATCTGCGTCTCGAACACCCGATCATGCCGTTCATCACCGAGGAGCTGTGGCATCGCTTCGGAGAAACGCGTTCCATCGCGCTGGCCGCGTATCCGCAAGCCGGCGCGACGGACGAAGCGGCCGAACGCGAAATGGCTCTCATGCAGGAGATGATCACCGCGGCGCGCCAGATGCGGGCCGACCACGGTCTCGACAAGAAGCTCCTGCTCGAAGGCGTGCTGTATTGCCGTAACGGTTCGAGAAGCGTCGAGTTGCCGGTGATCGAGAAGCTGGCTACCGTGAAGCTCGATGTCCGCACCGGCGCGGCCCCGGACCTCAACGGCGCAGTTCGCTCCACGCCGGAATTCGACTTGGTGTTGCGCTTACCGGAAGTGGACAGCGACATCCAGCGCACGCGTTTGACGAAAGAAATCGAGCAGCTCGAAAAAGCCATCGCCGACAAGGACCGCCAACTGGCGAGCGAAAAGTTCCTGGGCAGCGCTCCTGCTCACGTGGTGGAATCGCTGCGGTCCAAGCGCGCCGAACAAGCGGCCCAACTCGAAAAGAGCCGCGCAACGCTCAACACGCTGCAATGACCCTGGCTCGCCGCATCGATCGGCATACTTCGATAGATTCCACCATGAATGAGGCGCGCCGCCTGGCCGCCGAAGGTTGCGAGTCCGGCACAGTGGTCGTCGCGGAAGAACAAACCGCCGGTCAGGGCCGTTATGGGCGAACCTGGCACTCCGAAGCCGGTTCCGGTCTGTACGTTTCCATCGTGTTGCGACACACCCTCGCGCCCAATGACATCCCCGTGGTCACACTCGCGCTCGGGTTGGCCGTCGTGGATGCCATCCAGAAAACCACCGATCTGGTCTGCGATCTGCGCTGGCCGAACGACGTGCTGATCCAATCCAAGAAATGCGCGGGCATCCTGACCCAGCTGGAAGGCTCGGCTATCATTGCAGGCATCGGCATCAACGTGAATCAGACCGAGTTTCCGGATGAGCTGAACGCCATCGCGACCTCGCTCCGCATCGCTTCCGGCGGCCGCACGCATTCACGCGAGGATCTGCTGGTGGAGCTGATCTCGGAAGTCGACCGCTACTGCGGGCTGCTGGAAAGAGAAGGCCGCCGGCCGATTCTCGAACTGTTTTCCCGGGCGTCCAGCTACGTGTCCGGCCGCCGGGTCCAAGTGGATCTGGGCGCCGGCGGTGCGGCGCGCGGAACCACGGCGGGCCTGAACGAGTCCGGCTTTCTTCTACTGCGGCGCGACGACGGAAGCGAAAGTGTGATCGTGGCGGGAGGCGTGCGCCCATGCTCCTAGCTCTTGACGCGGGCAATAGCAATATCACCATCGGCGCGTTTGACGGCAGCGCCCTGATCCGGCGCTGGCGTCTGCGCACCATTCACGAGCAAACCGCCGATGAATGGGGCGTCCTGATGCGCAACCTCTTCGCGCTGTCTTCACTCGATCTGGCCAAGGTCGACGGGATCATCATCTCGAGCGTTGTGCCGATGGTGGATGGCCCGCTCGCGCTGATGGGCGAGCGCTACTTCCAAACCAAGCCGCTGTTCGTTACGCCCGACACCGACATCGGGATCAAGGTGCTGTACGACAACCCGCGCGAAGTGGGCGCGGACCGCGTGGTCAACGGCGTCGCGGCGTTCCATCGCTACGGGGGGCCGGCCGTGGTGGTGGACCTCGGCACCACCATCAACTTCGACGTCGTCTCTGCGAACGGCGAATACCTGGGTGGTATGATCTGTCCGGGAATCGGAATGTCGATCAGCGGTATGTTTGGCCGAACCGCCAAGCTGCCCATGGTCGACTTTCGCGAGCCCTCGCGCCTGATCGGCAAAAATACCGTGGACAGCATTCGTTCCGGTCTGTATTACGGCTTCGTCGGCCTGATCGATGGGATTATCGAGCGCGTGATCGCGGAACTGGGCGCGGAAACCAAGCCGATCGCCACCGGCGGCCAAGCGCGTCTGGTCGCGGCTTCCTCGCGCTACATCAAAGAGATCAACGAGGACCTCACGCTGGAAGGCCTGGAAATCATATGGCGGCGGAACCAGAAGAAATAAGCTGGCCTTCCAATTACTTCAACTACTTCACCGAGGTCGAAGAACATTTTCAAAAAGCGCGCGGCACCGGGCTGTTCCTGATGTCGCCGCTCGATTGGGCGCTGGTCGAAGCCTGGAAGAATGCGGGCGTGCCGCTGGAGGCAGTGCTGCGCGGCATCGACCTCGCCTTTGAGAATTGGCGCAGCAAGCGAAGCCGGATCCAGATGGTCAACTCGGTGGCTTACTGCACGCAGGCCGTCATGACTGAGGCGCAGGCCATGGCCGGAGTTGCCGAAGGTGGACGTGCGCGCAAAGAGGCGCCCGCGCCGTTCAGCGTCGAGGAGTTGGCAACCTATCTGCGAGGCAACGCGGCCGAAGTCCGGAAGCAAAGCGGCTATGAAGAGATCGCTGCTTCGGTAGAGCGTTTGGCGGACGGCGTTTCCGGTTTGTATGCCGACCTGGAAGACCTGGAGCGCCGCCTCACAGCGCTCGAAGACAAGATGATCGCCATCGCCCGCTCGCGCCAAACCGACGATGACCTGCTGCGCGCGCGCCGCGAGCTCGATCACCAACTGCGCCCCTATCGCGGCAAAATGACCGCCGAACAGCTCTCGATGCTGGAGAAACAATACCTGGAGCGCCAGTTACTGGAATCCGCCGGACTGCCCCGTTTGAGCCTGTTTTACCTGCGTTAGAGGCGGTTTAGCGCGCGGATCGGCTAAGATTGAGGCATAGCAAGCAGTATGGACTCACGGCGTAAATTTATCGGTGCCATGGCCACCGGTCTGGCGACGACGCTCGCCTCGCAGACCGTGCTGGGATCAAGCGACTGCGTCCGCGTGGGAATCATCGGCGCCGGCGCGCGTGGCATAGAGCTGCTGCGCTGGGCCTCGGCCTGCCCCAACGTGGAAGTAGCGGCCATCGCCGACATTTACGCCAAGAATCTCGACGACGCGCAGCAGCTGATTCCGGGCGCGCAGGTATACTCCGAGCACAGGCGTGTGCTCGATGACAAGAGCATCGACGCGGTGATCATCGCCACTCCGCCGCACCTGCATGGGGAACATTTCGTTGATGCGCTCGAAGCCGGCAAGCATGTTTATCAGGAACGAACGATGGCGTTCACGCTGGCCGACGCCAAACGCATGCGCGCCGCTCATCGCAAGTCGCCGCGCTTGACGGTGCAGATCGGACACCAAGCCTGTTCCTCCGGGCAAATGTCCGACGCTCTGCATTTCGTCGCGGACGGGAATGTCGGCAAGATCACCGCGATTCACATGCGCTCGTTCCGCAACACGCCGCGCGGCAAGCCGGCCTGGTCGCGGCCGGTTTATCCTGCCATGACCGCGGAGAATATTGCGTGGAACGCGTTCCTCGGCCCAGCGCCCCGGCGGGATTTCGAAGCCGACCGCTATCTCAATTGGCGGCTGTTCTCGGACTATTCCGGCGGGAGCGTGTACGAGAACATGTCGCAGCAACTGGCGTTCTGGTATCGCGCGCTCGCGCTCCAAGTCCCGGCCGCCGTCACCATGAATGGCGGCGTTTATCTTTGGAAAGACGGCCGCGAGCTGCCCGACACCATGAGCGTTACGCTGGAGCAGCCCGAGGAGATGCTGATCACCTGGGACTCAGGCTTCGGCAACAACCAGCTCGGCGTCACCGAGGACGTTCTCGGAACCGACGGAACGATCTCGCGCGGCCAGGCCATCCGCTACACCCCGCAAAAAGTGAACCGGCCCGACGGCGCGGAATTGCTGGGAAGGACGATAACGGCGCCCAACGCGCACATGCAGAATTTTATCGACTGCATCCGCTCGGGCAGGGAAACGGCCTGCCCCTTCGATCTGGGCTATCGCGTCTCCATCGCCTGCCGCATGGCGCTAGAAAGCTATCGCCTGGGGCGAACCGTGCGCTGGGACGCCGCCCGCGAAGAGATCGTTTAAGATTCTTCGGCCACCAACGGCGTCCCCGGCCGATACGCTGGCGGATGAACAAAGCAGATCGCGGGCTCGATCTGTATTCGCGAGCGTCACGTTCAAAACAACCGGGCAGGTCTCCACGGATAGATCGATACACCTCGCGTGCGAGTTCCAGCCTATTTATCGAAGATTATCGGTAGAGGATTTCCTGGAGGACTTTGGTGCTAGTGCACGCGTCGAACTGGCTGCTATGCGGCGACTTGGGCCAACACGGCCCGATTCGATTTCCGACAACATCTGCTTAATGTCTGCAGTGGGCCCATTCAGTGACCCTAGTTTTGCCAGGGGCTCGGCGGGAACGGGAACTCGGAGCAGGTTGCTCATATCAGCATGCTAATATCCCACCCGTCGGAACAGCAGCAGAAGACGGCCGGGCCGGATGGCGTTCAGCTTCTACGTGCCGGGGGTCTTATCGAGCTGCTGCTTGGCCCACATGCGGTTGGGGTTGATCTCCAGCGATTTTTGGATGGCCTGCCGCGCTTCTTCTGGCTGATCGGCGCGGCGCAGCGCGATGCCCAGCCACAACCAGGCGTCGGCATTCTTGGGATCCAGTTCAATTGCCTTGCGAAAATCCTTGATCGCAAGATCCATCCCGCCGCCGAAGGCCGGAGGCAGATAATAATTCCCTACGCCGTGACTGACGTAGTTGATGGATGACTTAGGGTCCAGCTCGATGGCCTTATTCACGGCTTCCAGGGCGCACTTGCCGTATTTCAAGGCGCTGAGCGAATTTCCCGAAATGATCTGGCCGCACAGAGTGCCGAGGATGCGCTGGTGTTCGGCGGAATCCGGTTGCAGGCTGACGGCGCGCTCGGCGGCGTCGATGCCGGTTTGGGCTAAGGTTTTGGTGGCGCCCTTGTCGCGGACCTCGATGGCGACTTCGGCCGAATAAGACGCCGCCAGGGCGAGCCGGTACTGCGCGGCTGCATCCTTAGGCTGTTTGTCAGCCGCCATACGGCGATCGTTGAGGATTTTTTCGAGCGCGGCGCGGTCCTGGCGGTCGCGCGCTTTGATGAGATCGGAATTCTCGTCCGCGACGCCCGCCGCGCAGATCAAGAAGAAGACCAGAAGCGCTTTCATCTTTATCAATTCTAAGACGCCCTACATGGCTTAGAGCGTTGCAATTTTTCTTTGCACCAACAGGAAATATAACCCGAGAATCGCCAATAGGACGCCGTTACAGGCGACCACGCGAGGAGCTGAATACTCCTTTACCAGCACGCCGACAATCAAGCTGCCAAACGGCGTTCCGCCGCGAAACGCGACGTTATAGACGCTCATCACGCGGCCGCGCATGTGGTCGCCTGTAATCATCTGCACCAGGGAGCTGATGGTGGTGAACACGGCGAGTAACGTTGCGCCGCAGAAGAACAGCAAGATGGCGCTCCAGATGAGCTGGCGGGAGAGCGCAAAGGCGGTGATGAGTATGCCCAGCAGCACCAGCATCAGAAGAGCGGCGCGGCCCTGGTGTTTGTACTTACCCAGGCCGGCGACCACGAGCGCGCCGAGGACCGATCCGACGCCGAGGCTGACGAGGAGCCTGGAATAGAGCACGGGATCGCCGTGGTAAACATCGCGCGCGAAGACCGGCAGCACGACGATGAGGGGGAAGGCCAGCAGCGTCATGGAAAAGGCCAGCACGATGAGCGCTACCATGGCGGCCTGGCTGCGTATGAATTGAAATCCTTCGCGCATGCTGTTCAAGACAGACTCGCCGGTTTTGGACGGAACGAAATGCGGGCGGATGATCAGAAGGGTGATGATGACGGCGATGAAGGAGATGCCGTTGAGCGCGAAGCACCAGGCGGCGCCGATGGCGAGGGCGAGCGCGCCGAGCACCGGACCGATGACGCGCGCCAGGTTGAACTGGATGGAATTGAGCGCGATGGCATTGGGCAGATCTTGAGGCTTGACCAGGGTGGGAATGAGAGCTGAATAGGCCGGGCCGCCGAAGGACTGGGCGGTGCCGACGATGAAGGAAAGCGTCAAGATTTCCCAGATGTGCACGACGCCGGCGGCGAACAAGGCTGCCAGCAGGAACGCGCAAGTCATTTGGACTAGCTGGGATCCCATTAGGAGCCGCTGGCGCTCGGTGCGGTCAGCGAGGACGCCGCCTACCAATGAGAACAAAACGATGGGAATTGTTCCAAGAAAAGCATCCAGGCCCAGCAGCGCAGGATTCTTGGTAATCTCCAGCACCATCCAGGCCTGTGCCAGGATTTGCATCTGTGTGCCGACCTGCGAGGTGCAGGCGCCGATCCACATGATGCGGAAATCGCGATAGGCGAAACCTCTGAATACTCGCCTTAGCAAAGCAAACTTCCGATCAAGGCAGGGGCCGTTCGCGTTTGATGAGATGCAGGATGTTGCCGTCGCAGTCGGTGAAAAACACCAGGCGGTTGCCTTGATTGTTGAGCGGCTCGCCGAGGAAGCTGACGTTGCGGCGCTTGAGTTCCTGGGTGGCGGAGTCGAAGTCGGCGACGCTGATGGCCAGGTGGCGGATGCCGGGGTCCTTCATTTGTTGGGGAGCGCGCTCGCCGGCCGAAGGGATGATTTCGAGCATGGTCCCGTCAGCGGCGCGCACGAAGTAGTTGCCGTCGTAGGTATGGTTGATGCGGAAGTCGAGGTGCTGGACGTACCAATCGGCCAACTTCTTGGGATCCGGCGAGGCGATGGCGGTATGTTCTAAGCCGAGGAACATAAACCAGGATTGTAGCAAGCGGGTGCGAGGCAGCGCTGGATTGTGTGTCGAGTTGCGGCGGGCGAGTTGCGGCGGGTGATGGCGGCGGAGTCCCGGGCTGCGCGGGCGGGTCTAAAGCGAAGTGGCCGTTGGGGTGGGTAGGTTCGGTGGGTTCGTTTGTGCAAATTTTGTTTTCATCCGGCGGCGCTTGGGGCGGGTCGGGTGAGCGGCGGACGACGCTGGAGTTGGAGCAAGCTTCGGAGGGCACGCGAATAGGTGCGCTCAAGGCGGGACTCGACGCGCTGGAGGAAGGGGTAAGAATTGGAGCTAGCCAGCCAGGTGAACGCGGCGGTCAGGGACTCGATTGGGTTGAGCGGTTCGTCGGCGTCTTCTTCGACGCGTTTCATCGACTCGACATAGAGCTGGGTTTCGATGATGGCGAGGCGTTGGAGGCGCCACTTGGCGGCGACCATTTCGTGGACCAGGTCGAGCTCGGCGGGGCCGTCGGGGCGGAACTGATCGAGGTAGGACGCGAGGAGCTGGTGGAATTCGGCGGGGTCCTCGGTGGGCAGGACCAGCGTTTGGGCGGAGAGGCCGTGCTTGAGGGCGTTTTGGGAAGAGCGCTTCAGGCCGGCTTCGGTTTTGGGGCCGCGGGATTTTGCGCCGTTGATGCGGGCGGATTCGGATTTGCGAAGTGATGGCACTTTGGTACCTCGGTGAATCAGAGTAGTGGAGGGTCGACGGGATTCCAGCAGGGAAGCAGCGGGAAGCGGCTGTTAGGGAAGAGGATTTGAGTGGGGGAGGCGCGTGACCGCATTTAATAACTTAAATAGTCCGATGTTGCAAAGTGTCGATACTTGCTCGAAAGCATCAACCATAACGCAACGCGAAAGACGACTGACTCGAATCTTCAGAAACATCCCGTCAAGCGCTTTCCCAAGGGTTGACGATCTCCACACCGAGTCCCGCGAAATCCTTGACGTTGCGCGTAACGATGGCGAGATCGTGCTCCAGGGCGGGTGCGGCAACGAGTCCGTCAATGACCGCGGGTTGGATGCCTCTCTCCTGAGCTCGGGCGGAGAGCGCCGCCCAGCGGTCGCCGATAGCGCGGGTCACGGGGAGTACGTTTGCGGGATCGAACGATTCGAGCAGCTCGGTCTCTAGCCATTGTTCCAGCTGGTCCCGCCGTTTACTTGGAGGAAGCAACTGGATGCCCCGGCGAATCTCCGCGAGGGTCAAAATGCTGACATAGAGGGAACCGGGCGAGGCGGCTACAAGCCAATCCTTGACCCGCTGATCGGGTGCGCCTTTCCGCGAAAACTCAGAAAGGACGTTGGTATCGACCAGGAAACCGTTCACAGATCCAGCGGCCTAGGATAGTCCCTGATCCGTTCCAGCTTCAGTTCGGAACCGGCGAATGGAGGCTCGCTGAGAACGTCGGCCAGATTCTTGCGTGGTTTCTTGGCGGTGGACGACGCTTCGGGGAGGGGCGACGAGACAAGCGCATGATGAATCACTTCCGCAACGGTGTGAAAGGCTCCACTGCGCAGTCGTTCCTGAATGAGCTTTTCATCTTCTGGAGTGAGCTGAATCGTCAAGATAGTACCCTACGCCCGGAAGCTAAGGCGTCAACTCCATGATCTCACTTCGAACCGATGGCCTGCCGCGGTTGGGAGCAAGAGACTTGAAAGTGCGGTGAACTGTGCGCTACCGATCAGGCCGGGGATCGCGCCAAGTGGCGCTTCAACCCGTAGTTGGCGTAGACCTAAGCCCACAATCGACCAAATCGTCTCGGAAGAAGGTAGACGGGACCCGCGGCCAAATCGAAAGACTCATGGCGATAGGGCTCGACATGGTCGCGTTGCTGGATGTGATTGGGAACGATCCGACCGATGGACAAAGCGGGTTCATTGAGGCTGCGGGTCGTGCTATGGATTCGGCCAGGGCGTTTCAACCGGTCATAAAAGCCCGGCTCCCTGACAACACACCAGCCGCTCAGTTTTGCTGGGCTGTCGATTCCGTGTTTGACCGCGATGAAAGATTCAGTGGCGGTGGTGGATTGCTCACTGTCCGTTATGGCCTCCCGAACCCTCTGGTGGAGGCGAACGAGGCGACGACCATGAGCAATCGAGAAACGCTCCTCAAGAATGTATCCGAAATGTTCGCCACGATTCCAGCGCCACGATATTGTCCCGTATTTTTCATCGATTGCGATAAATGTGGACGGTTGCATTTTCTCGATGATCCGTCATGCCTCTGGAAGCCCAGGCCGAAGAGTTGAAAGCCCTCAACGAAGTCTGCTCAGAGTAGCTTTGCGTCTTTCGGAGAGAGTTGGATCGTCATCGTCCAGCCTTCAGGCTGTCACGGTTCCACGAGTTTGACGCCGGAACCGACGGCCGCCTTTTTCAGTGGCTCGTCGGCGGTTGCCAGCGGCAGGCCCAAGCGCCGTGCGAGGTCGAGATAAGGAGGCATCGTAAACTGCCAAGCCGTGCTTTCGTGCCAGAGATTCCAAGGACACGCTCGTCCATAGGTCGTGATGTTCAACTCGGATCGGGAGCAACTTGAGACTCTGCAAGTATTCGCCGATTTGTTCCTCCGTGATTCGCTTACGCCTTGAGAACGCGACGAAGATGCTATTGGCGATTTCGTACGGCCAGATTTCCGGCACGACCGCGTCAGCCTGCTCCAGCCGATTGAGTACAGCGCGGCTATAGGGTGTGTTCTCGGTTGGATCACCGGGAAAACACCACGAAAAGGCCACGGAAGCGTCAAGAACGAAGGATGTCACTAGACCCGGTGTCCTTCATGCAGAAACTCACGGGTGATCGGCTCGCCCAGGCTGAGGTGGTGCCGTTCTCCAAATTCCAGCATTCGGCGAATCGCTTCGTGACGAGCGTTCGGGTCGGGTTGCGCATCGTGCGGCAGCTTGGAAAGTGCCGTGTCGAGAACTTCGTCCACCGAGTGGTAACGACCACTAGCAAGCTGCTCATTAATGATCCGTTCCTGATCGGGCTTGAGTCGAATGGTCATATCAGTACCGTACGCCGGGTTGGGGCGGTGGTCAACTCCATGATCTCACCGCCGAAGCTGGAAAGTGGCTTCCAAAGCTAGTCCGCGATGAGGGTGCGGCGGGGCTTGAAAGCTCGCCTGAGTGCGGGTTTGGGCTTGGGCGGATTCAACAAGAGGTCGGCGAATTGTTGCTGGGCTTTGCGCGAGAGGCGGATGAGCTCTACTTCGGCCAAGGTCTTCTGAGCGGCCTCCTGGGCGGCGGAAACGACGAAGTCGCTAACTGAGCGGCCTAGGATCTGGGCGGCGCGGCGGACGACAGCTAGATTTTCAGGCGCTATTCGAGCCTCAATTCGCGACGTTCTCTTGGTTGCGCCACGCATATGCGTTCCTATCTTCAATGTACGGTGTTCTGCCGGACATCGTCAGCTGCTTAGTTCTTAGGAACGTAAACGGAGAAGCCGCGCGGGCCGGCCCAGAAGTCGGCCCAGCCAGTGCCGTCGGTCCATTTCGATTGAGGCTGGCTCTGATCGTGGCCGTCCCAGGCGGCCGGAACGAACTGCGTATTTCGCCACTGGGTTTGCACGGCCGAACCGGACCATTGATCTCCTCGATTATTGAGGACCAACACCAGCCCAGGCTGTTGGCCGAAACCTCTGCGCTGCATGATGTAGAGATCGTCGGAGGCGTACAAGACGTCGGTTCCGCCAGCCGCGAATTTCTCATGAACCTGCACCAGCGCGTCGATTCCGTTCTGCGTGCCGGTGCGCGCCAGGCCGTAATTAAAATAATCCATCCAAAAAACGCATGGATAGCCTTCATGAGTCAGGATGAAAGCATAGGCCAGCATTTTGTCGTTGATAACTGCATTGGAGCCGACTTGGGTGGTGTCGTGATTGTCGACGAAGCTAACCGCGCAGGCGGGTTGGTCGTCGATTAGGACGCCGCCTTGCGCCAGTGTAGACAGGCTGAATCCATAGGTGTCGCACAAATCCTTCAAGCGGTAGCGCAGAGGGAAGTCGAACGCGGAAACCGGGTTGTCCATGAAGGTGTTGACCGCCGAGAGCCAGTCGTCAATGGTGCGGTCGCTATCCCAGCACTCGCCCACGCAAAATGGCTTAAATCCCTGCTGCGCCTTGTTGAGGTAACGGATTTCGGCAATGGCCTTGACCATCCAGGGGCCGTATCCCTTGACGAAATCGAAGCGGAAGCCGTCGAAACCGATCTGCTCGATGAGGCATTGGGCGACATCTATCATGTTGGTGTAGACGCCAGGGTTGCGATGGCAGAGGTCGGGCATGTCTCCGAAAGCTCATGTCGTCGTACGACTCATAACGGGAAGGGTGGAAGCAGAGCCAATCACGCGCGAACTTTCCGCTGGCCGGATTGAACTTTGTCCAGCGAGTCTTTCCATCGAGGGGATTGACTTCGGTGGCGTCTCCGCCAGAATTGTGGTTGAGGACCAAATCGGCATAAGCTTGCATGCCGCCGGAATGAACCGCGTTAATGAGGTCCGTCAACTCGGCCTGATTCCCGAACCACGTTTTGCTCCCGCCTTTTTGGTTCAAATCACCGAAATCGTAATAATCGTATGGGTCATAACCCATGGAACCGATGCTAGCGGCTTTGGATGCAGGCGGAAGCCAAAGCGCGGTAAATCCTGCGTTCTGAATTGGCGCGAGTTTTGATTTTATGAAGGTCCACCAAGTGCTGGCCTGGGATTCTATGGCGGGACAATTCCAGTAGAAAGCCTCCAGCATTACGCCCACAGACACCTCCCTGCGGTGGCGATTGTAGCGCGAAATTGGTGGCGCCCGCACCGGCTGCGGAGGCGCGAGCGCCGGCTCGCGAGGCTTACTACTCCCCGATGAGCGGCCACGGATACGTTCCGGTGTTCACTTTGATCAGCATGCATGTGAAGCCGCCGGGATCGAGCGAGGCAGCGCTGGATTGCGGGGCGGGTTGCGGCGGACGATGGCAGCGGATTCCCTGGTTGAGCGGGCGGGTCTGAAGAGTCAGGGTTTCTCGGCGTGATGGATCTCCTCAAGGTGGCGAAACATGGTCCTGGCGAGAATGTCTATGGCCCGTTTTCTACATCCGTTCCCGTGCCGCAAGGCGCGCGCCGCGCTGGAGCGTTAGCGGCCCCGTTGCTCGCGGTGGAGGCCGAAACGGATTATACTGCGGTGAGGACTAATCTCCTGATGGGGATATTTTGGACTCGGCAAAAATGAAAAAGATCATCCTGATCGTTCTCGGTTGCTTGTTCGCGGTTGTTGCGGTGCTCGTAGGACTGTTCTACATAAGGGGCCCCTTCGTCGGCTTTGCCGGGAGCGGTACCGCGGATGGCTCGCGCGCCGTCAGCGATGGCGGCGTCAAAATTGCGGGCTGGAACGGCGACGTGGATGCCGCAGAAGAAAAAGCGGGCATGAGCATCAGAGATGCGAAGCTGTCGCAGGAAGGTGACTCCCTCCACGCCACCACGGGTCCCGCCGCGACCTATTGGATGAACGGTGCCAAGGCCTCCGGGGACTACACGGTGAAGGCCACATTCCTTGAGCCGAAGTACATGAACCTCAACACGCATCCGCACCCCTATGGGGTGTTCATCGGCGGCAATGACATGGGAACGCCGGGCCAGACCGACCTTTACTGTGCGGCCTATGGAAACGGCAAGTTCATCGTGCGCGGATTCGGACCGGCGCCGTTCAAAATGAATGGCTTTCTCGGCGAGTCCAATGCTGCCGTTCGCAAGGCTGCGGGAAAAGGCCAGCCCGTCACTCAGGAGGTCGCGCTCTCGGTGAAGGGCAACAAGGTGGAATGCTCCATCAACGGGACAGTGGTGGCCAGCTATGACAAGGCGCTACTGGTCACCGGCGCCAAACTGAAATCAACTGACGGGATGTATGGTCTGCGCTTCGCGCACAACACGGATGTTATGGTCACCGGTCTGACGATGACGAAGAATTAAGCAGCCCGTGATCTTCATACGTTTTTCCTTGACGTGCCGATCCCGCAGTCGCCAAATCGTGCGCAGACTTTCCAGCGCATGCAGCAACCGGCACGAATCGCGCAGCAGTCCGTAGGTGTGCAATTTCATCAGGCATGGGCATTCCTGCCGAGACCACTCAATGGACGGTTACGGAGTTTCACCCGCTCGAAGCTTGGTGGCCTGCCGCCAATTCCGGAGCGTAGGCGTAGAATGCCCGAAAGTCGTGCGGCTCTAATTGGGGATAGTCAGCAAGGATTTGTTGCTGGGACGCGCCGTTTGAGAGCCACTCCAGAATTTCCTGGACTGTGATGCGATGTCCGCGGATGCACGGTTTGCCGAAACGCGCTTTAGGATCAATGTTGATCCGTTCAAGGAGTGAGCCGTGCGCTGCCGACATTTGTGCGCGTACTGGCATTGAATAGCGGTGATGAGGCGCACTATTTCTCGATGAGCGGCCACGGATATATTCCGGTGTTCACTTTGATGAGCATGTAGGTGAAGCCGCCGGGATCGGGTAAGGACTGGTGCGGGACTTGCGGTGGCATGTTGACCACGTCGCCGCGCTGCATCTTGAAGCCTTTGCCGTTATTGATTAGCGTGCCGCGTTGCTCGCCGGGTCGGTTGGGGATGGGCTCGCGGTTTTCGATTTCGCCCTCGGTCATGAGGGTCGCGCTGCCGCCGATTACGAAGTAGATGTCGGTGTTGCCGGTGTGGAATTCGACGCCGGGTGGCTGGCCGTTCTTCCCCATAATGCGATGCAGGAAATTATAGGCATGGGTGCGCGTGGCTGGGATGGATACCAGGTCGCGAGGATCGGAGACAGATTCACCGGCGGCGGCTTTTTGGGCCAGCGCTTCGTGCGCGTGTTCCAGCGTTTCGGCGGACCAGTAGACGACCGAGCCTTGATCGGGGCTGAGCGCGACGGCCTCCGGCGGGCGTCCCTTTGTTCCGGCGAGCGTGGTTTGTTGGGTCGAGACCAGCGACCAGGGATGCATGCCGACGTTGATTCGCAGTTGGACCAGGGTGAGGCTGGCGGACGCTTGGAGCATGTACGGAGTGGACGGCGGGAGGTTGATCATCGCGCCGGGTTTAAGTTCGTAGCGCTGGCCGCCCTGGATGGAATGGCCGCGCAGTTCGCCCGGCATGTCCGGAAGCGCGGCCGCGTCTTCGATTGCGCCGCCGGCCAGGATCGAGCCCGCGCCCGCTTCCACGAAGAACACATCGGAGGTGCCTTCGTGCGATTCGGCCGGCGGGTTGCCGGTGACGCGAACCAGTTTCAACATGTGCGTGGGAGTGGAGAGCAGCAGCTTCGAGCTGCCGCTTTTCAGTTCGGCGGCGGGCCAATATCGGAGCGCAGCGCTGGGCGGGGCAGAATTCTGCGCCGCGGCCGCGGTTGCGATGGCAGCCAGGCAGAGGAGCGCTCGCGGCGTCATGCTCAGCCTCAATTCGTCATGGCCTGATAGACCATGACGCGGGCCTGGCGCCAGACCAGGTTCAGGTTGAGCTGCGAAGTCTGATCCATCAGGACAGCGACGAGCTTGGTCTGCGGATCCACCCAGAACAGCGTGCCGGTGATTCCGCCCCAGGAGTAGTCGCCGACCGAACCCGGCATCGGATTGCGGCCGGGGTCGACGCGAATCGCAAAGCCCAGGCCGAAGCTGGTGCCCATTTCAGGGACGGGACCAAAAGATCCGATGGCCATGGCGACCGGGGTGTGGCGTTCGACGCCCGGCGGGAGCTGGTCGGACGTCATGAGCGCGATCGTTTTCGGCGAGAGAATGCGCACGCCTTCCAGTTCGCCGCCGTTGAGCAGCATCTGGGAGAAGCGCGCGTAGTCGCCCGCGGTGGATAACATGCCGCCGCCGCCCGAGAATACCTTGGGCTTCTGCGTGGCGTCTTCGAAGGGTGCGTTGGGCGCGCCGTCGGGCTTGGCGAGGCGGGAGAGGGAGGCTGGTTTCACCCAGAATCCGGTGTCGTTCATTTTCAGCGGGGCGGTGATGCGCTCGCGAACGAAGCTGTCGAGATCCATTCCGCTCACCACTTCCACCACGCGGCCGAGCACATCGACGCCCACGCTGTATTCCCAGAATTCGCCGGGCTGGTGCAGCAGCGGCATGCTGGCAATGGTCTTGACCATGTCGGCGAGCGAGTTGGCAGTGAAGATGGGCGCCTTGCGGTACATCTGATCGACGGGCGAGTTTCCAAACAGGCCGTAGGTCAAGCCGGAGGTGTGGCGCATCAGGTCCTGGATGGTCATGGGACGTTTCGGCGGCACGCCTTCGGGGCCCACCTTGACGTCTTTGAATTCGGGCAGGTATTGCGCGACTGGCGCGGCGACGTCGAGCTTGCCCTCTTCGGCCAGGATCATCGCGGCGACGGTGGTGATGGGCTTGGACATGGACGCGACGCGGAAGATGGAGTCCTTCTTCATGGGCGTTTGCGCGGCGCGATCCTGGAAGCCCACGGCGTCGAAGAAAGCGATCTTGCCGTTGCGGGCGATCAGCAGCACGGCGCCGGGCACGCGCTTGGTGTCGACGTCTTCCTTGAAGACTCCCTTAGCGACTTCCAGGCGTTTGGAAGAGAATCCGACGTCTTCCGGATGGGTGGCCATCGGGAGCGACTGGGCGAAGGCCGCCGTGCAACCGAGGGCGGCGGCGACAAAGATAGTGAGGCGCGAACTGGGCATGGGACCAGTTTAACCCGAGTGGCGGTTGGCCTTGGTGGGAGTTAGGCGAGCGGCGGCGATGCGGCGTAAGGCTCGGCTCCAAGCTTCAGGCCGTTGGCGAAGAAAGAAACGGTGTGATAGAAACCGGCCAGCGCAATCAGCTCGAAGGTTTGTTCCAAACTGAAAGTTCCTGCCAGGGCGTCCCACAGCTCGGGGGAAATGTCCGAGGTGTCGTGCAACTCATCGGCCAGCCGGATCAGCAGCCGTTCTTCTTCGCTCCAGACGGATTCATTGGTGTCGACCCACGTTGCGCGAACTTGTTCGGGCGTTAGTGCCACGCGCTCGGCGAAGAATGCCACATGCACGCCCCACTCATAGGCGCAGCCGCAGCGCGCGCAGGTTCGATCGATGACGATCTCGCGGTAACGAAGCGGCACCGGACCGCGATCGAGCAGGCTTGCAGCGCGAAAGCGATCGTATATGCGCGGCACGCGAGCGAGCGTGGTGAAGAGCGCCAGCGGGGGAACTCTGGGAGGCATGATTTTATCGAACACGGCCTGCAAATCGGGCGCATAAGGCGGCTGGAGCGGTTGGACGCGAGGTGGGTCCGAGGCAGTCAGTGACATGACTCATCTTATCCGCATCCGCCAACCACAAATAAAGTAGATGCGGTAGAGACGTGTGCGAGATCGGAAAACCCTAGGACGGCTCGGTGACTAGGACACCGCTGGGAACCTCGTGCCAGGCCGGCAGCGGAGCCGGGCGGCCGAGCAGGAAGCCCTGCACCTCGTCGCAACCGATGCTGCGGAGGGTTTCCAGCTGCTCGAAGGTCTCCACGCCTTCCACTACAATTCGCTTGCCGAGGCTGTGCGCCAAGGAAATCATCGCCTCCAGCAGAGCACGGCTGGTCGCATTGATACCGAGCTCCGCCACAAAGCTGCGGTCCACCTTTAGAGTGTCCAGGGGCAGCCGCGCCAGGTAGCCCAAAGATGAGTAGCCGGTGCCAAAATCGTCGATCGATATGCGAATGCCTTGCGCGCGTAGCACGCCTAGCTTGCGGGCACATTCATCCATATCATGCATCAGTGTAGTTTCGGTAACTTCCAAGTCCAGCAAGTCCCCCGGTAAGCCGGTTTCCTCCAGAATGCGCTGGACATGGGCGGCAAACTCCGGCTGTGCGAATTCCACGGCGGACACATTCACCGAGACCCGAACACCCCGGTAGCCATGCTCCTGCCAGGCTCGGCACTTATGGCAGGCGCGGCGCAGCACCCAGGCGCCCAATTTGACAATCAATCCATTCTCTTCAGCAATCGGCACAAACTTGGCCGGCGGAATAGTTCCCAAGGCCGGATGCGTCCAGCGCAGCAGGGCTTCGAAAGCCGTTTGCCGTTCCCCATCGGCTTGGAGGATGGGTTGATACACCACGGACAGTTGCGTATCCGTTTCCACGGCGTTTCGAAGCGCGGTCTCCAGTTGCAAGTGCTCCTGCAGAGTATCCTGCATGGCGGCCGAGAATAGCTGCACCCGGTCTTTCCCGATGCGCTTGGCCCAGTACATAGCGGTATCGGCGTTGCGGCGCAGGGTGTTCACATCCGCTCCATCGCGGGGATACATGGCGACTCCGATGCTGGCCGTCACGCACAGTTGATGCTCCCCAACACTGAACGGCTTGCGCAGCGCGGCCTGCAACCTTTGGGCGATGACCAGCGCGGTCTGATCGTCAACCACCTCGTTGATCAGCAGCATGAACTCATCGCCACCCATGCGGGCCAGCGTGTCGCGATCGCGCACACAAGCTTGCAGCCGATCGGTTACCTGCTGTAGCAGCGCGTCTCCGGCATCGTGCCCTAACGTATCGTTGACAAATTTGAACCCATCCAAGTCGACGTAGACAATGGCCATCGTCAGGCTGCCCTTGCGGGCCCGGTCAATGCCGGCTTCCAGGCGTTGCGACAAAAACTGGCGGTTCGGCAATCCGGTCAAATGGTCGTGCTGGGCCTGATGCGCGAGTTCGGTTTCCGCTTTCTTGCGCGCGGTAATGTCCTCGGCGATTCCCGCCACTCGAATGATCCGGCCGGCCTGATCGCGGATCGGAAAGGCCCGGTCACGCACCCATTTCACGTTTCCCTGGGGAGTACGGATGCGATACTCGGACTCGATGTCCTGGCCCTCCATTTGCCGCAGAAAGATGGAATGGGCGGTTTCGCGGTCACCGGGCTCGATGGACTCCATCCAAGCCATGGGGTTACTGTAAAGCTCTTCGCAGGTTCTACCCCAGATAGATTGGTAGGCCGGGCTTACATAGAGAATTTCGGTGCCGGCGGCATTCATCATCCAAAACACTTCGCGAATATTTTCGGCCAACTGGCGGAATTTCTCTTCGCTGCCGCGCAGCGCCTCCAGCGCCCGTTTATGCTCGGTAATGTCGCGCGCCATGCCAAGAATGGCGCGTGTGGGGGACTGGTAGGGAATCGCGGTGGACATGGTTTCTATGTCCACAAATCCGCCGCCTTTGCACCGCACCCGGTATTCGACGGTCTCACCCACCAGCCCGGTCCGGTCCAGCTCGGCGCGCGCTCGAAAGACTTTGGGCATCTGATCCGGGCTGAGCAATTGCGCCGAATTCAGCGTGAGGAACTCATCGCGTTCGTAGCCCAGCAATTTCACCATGGCTGGATTTGCGTCCAGGAAGTTGCCGTTGAAATCGTGAACATACAGGCAATCCAGCGAGCGCTCGAATAATGCGCGAGACCGCTCCGCATAGTCGCGCATGGCTTGATCTTTCAGGAGCTGCTCCGTGATATCGCGTGCGGTCGTGGCCACCGCTATGATTCTTCCCGCATCGTCCTTGACCGCCGACGCGCTGATCGAGACGTCAATCAGCCGGCCCCCCTTGGCCAGGCGCTGGGTCTCGTATTGCGACAGCTTTTCGCCCCTCTTAACGCCCTCCAGCAGACCAATTCTCTCTGCGTGTTTATCAGGGGGCAGCAGGATGGATACTGATTTGCCGATCGCTTCCGTCGCGCTGTATCCATAGACGGCTTCCGCGGCGTCGTTCCAAGTCAGGATAATCCCGTCCAGCGTTATGCAGAAGATCGCATCTTGCGAGGAGTCGACGATCGCCGCCAGTAGGCGCTGCGCTTCGTCTGATTTTCGCTGCTGGGTCACATCCCTTTTGACCGCAATGTACCGGATGATTTTGCCGCCGGGGTCCAGAACCGGGGTGATGACCATCTCCTCGACGTAGGTCGAACCATCTTTGCGCCGGTTGATCAGCTCACCATTCCAAATCTGGCCTGCTGAGATGGTGTCCCATAGCTGTTTGTAATACGCCGGATCTTGGGCGCCCGACTTGAGAATACTGGGCGCCTGCCCGATTGCTTCCTGGCTGCTATAGCCGGTGATTTTCGTGAACGCCCCATTGACGTACAGGATCTTGCCGGTGACGTCGGTCACCACCATCGCTTGGCCGGCTTGATCGATCGCCGCGGCCAGGCCGATATCGTTCTCCACGGTGCTAGTCCCGATTGGAGCTAGTCCGGTTGCCGGATCGAGCGCGGTTTTCATCTGGCGAGCACCACGACTAGCTTATCGGCCTGGGCCGGAAGAGCCCTGGGATTTTGTAGAGCCCGAGGCCGCAGGGACGTGCCGGCCCACTTGTTTCCTACAATTTGCGTTCACCTATCCAGCGCCGCGCAGGAAATGCCGATTGACAAACCGTGAGGCAGTCCAGCCAGTGACGCATTAATGAGAATTTAATGGGCCGTATGTCACTGGTTCTGAAGTTAGCTAGCGTGGTAGTACGTCCAAATGGATAGGCCACTCCTGTAAAGTGTTATAGTTGAGGGTCACAGCCCGGTAACAATGCCCTTTCAGATTCAACCGGTTAAAGAATTCCTGGTACGGCCGGCACTGCCGCCCGGAATTTCACGGATGAGTGATCTCGCTTACAATCTCATGTGGAGCTGGGATCACACTATCCGCTCGCTGTTCCGTCGGCTGGATCCGGCGCTATGGAAGAACTGTGGGCACAATCCGGTGCTCATGCTGGGCCGGGTCCCGCAGGAGACGCTGGAGCGCGCCGCCTCAGACCCGCGCTTCCTGGCCGCCTACCGGCGCGCTTGCGACCGCTTCATCACTTATCTGGAGAAGTGGGAGTCGCCGCAAGACCGTCTGATCGCGTATTTTTCGATGGAATACGGGCTGGTGGAGTGCATGCCCATCTACTCGGGCGGCCTGGGCGTGCTGTCGGGCGATCATTTGAAGGCCTCCAGCGACGGGGAGATCCCCTTGGTCGGCGTGGGGCTGCTTTACCAGAAGGGATTTTTGCAGCAATCCCTCAACCCGGATGGATGGCAGCAGGAACGCAATCCGGTGAACGATTTTTACACGCTGCCGGTGCGGCCGGAGCGCGACGCGCACGGCTCGGATGTGATGGTTTCGGTGGACCTGCCGACGGGGCGCGTGTTCATCAAACTTTGGCGCATTGACGTGGGGCGGGTGAAACTTTACCTGCTGGATACGAACATTCCGGAAAACGACCGCCCGGAGCACCGCGAGATCACCGATCAGTTGTACGGCGGCGACACGGCGGTCCGGATCCGGCAAGAGATCGTGCTGGGGATCGGCGGGCTGCGCGCGCTGGATACGCTCGGCTTGAAGCCCACCGTGTGGCACATGAACGAGGGGCACTCGGCTTTCCTGGCGGTGGAGCGCATGCGGCTTCTCATCGAAAAAGAGAAGCTGAGTTTCGAAGAAGCCTTCGAAGCCTGCCGGTCGAACAACGTGTTCACCACCCACACGTCGGTCCCGGCGGGGATCGATCTGTTCGATCCGGGGCTGCTGTACGAATATTTTGGCGAGTATTGCCGCACGGCCGGGATTCCGTTCGAGAAATTCCTGAGTCTGGGGCGCTTCCATCAGGACAATCATCAGGAGCCGTTCTCGATGGCGATCACGGCCATCAAGACGTCCGCGTATCGGAACGCGGTGAGCAGCATTCACCGGCAAGTGTCGCAGGAGATGTGGCAGGAGCTGTGGCCGCGGCTGCCGGTTTGGGAAGTGCCGGTCACTTCCGTCACCAACGGCGTGCATCTTCCCACCTGGCTGAATGGCGACCTGGCGCAACTGTACGATCAATATCTGCAGCCGGATTGGCGGGAGCGCTATCCGGATCCGAAGATCTGGGAATTGATCGAAGATATTCCCAGTCAAGAGCTGTGGGAAGCGCATCGGCGGCGCAAGCGCTACCTGGTGACGTTTGTGCGCGAGCGTGTGCTGGCATCGGCCATCGCGCGCAAGGCCTCGGCGGCCGAGCAGCGCCGGCTGGCGGACGTGCTGGAACCGGATACGTTCACCATCGGGTTTGCGCGCCGGTTTGCGACCTACAAGCGAGCGACGTTGCTATTCAGGGACGTGGAGCGGCTGAAGCGGCTGCTCTCGAATAAGGACTGCCCGGTCCAGATCGTGATCGCGGGCAAGGCGCATCCGCGCGACCTGCCCGGCAAGACGCTGATTCGCGAGATCGTGCAGCTTTCGCGCGCGCCGGAGATCGCCAATCACATCGTGTTTGTCGAGGATTACAGCATGGGCGTGGCGCGCGAGCTGGTGCAGGGCGTCGACCTGTGGCTGAACACGCCGCGGCGTGGAGAGGAAGCGTGCGGCACCAGCGGGATGAAGGCCGGCATCAATGGCGTGCTCAACCTGAGCATCCTGGACGGCTGGTTCGACGAGGCTTACGAAGTTTCCGGAGGTTGGGCCATCGGCGACCGGGAGCCTTATTCCGACGACCAGGATGAAATGCACGCCCGCGCCATCTACTCCATTCTGGAAAACGAAATTGTGCCGATGTATTACCAGGAGCGGGACGAGGATGTGCCGGTGGACTGGATGCGGCGCGTCAAGCAATCGCTGATGCACTTGAGCGCCCAGTTCAACTGCCAGCGGATGATCGGCGAGTACATGGCGCAGCTCTATGAGCCGGCGCATCAGGCCTTCCTGGAAGTATCCAAGGATGGGTTCGAACCGGCGCAGGAGCGGGCGCGTTGGAACGAAGTGATCGATCGGGTCTGGAACAATGTCGGGTTTCTGGATGTCGGTCCGGGTCCGGACGTGTCTGTTCTGACTGGCCGTCCGGTGCCGATGCGCGCCCGGGTAAATCTGGCTGGGCTGACGCCCAAGGATGTGCGCGTGGAGGCGGTGATCGGGCGAGTGGGCGTGAATGGTAACCTGGAAGAGACGCAGGTGATGAGTCTGCCGGCCGTGCAACAGGAAGGGGAATCCTTCGTGTTCGAAAAGGAATTTGTGCCCCATCAGACCGGGCGCCTGGGTTACTCGCTTCGAATCAGCCCCAATCACTACGATGATCCGTTGACACGGCCTTGTAACTCGCTATTGAAGTGGAGTGTGGGCGCCCAGAAGTGAGTTGAGAGAAATATCCGGGCCGTAGTACCAAATAGTGGTAGCGTCCGGGGCGGTTTCGTGGTAGATAGTAGGTAGGCAGAGGCGGAAGGCGTTTTCAGGCTAGCCGGTTCCGCCGCCATCCTCCGATTGACCCTATTGATCCTACGTCTTGGTCGGCTACGAAACCTGTACCAGAACAGCACTCTGGTATGCGGGCCTCGTAAAGCCTAAATTCCAAGGAAAAGATTTAACGCATGGACGATGATCGTAAATACAGACAGCGCGGGTATATGGATTCCGACCGTGACCGGGAAGGCCGGGAGCGCCGGCCCGCGGAACGGCCCAAGCCGTCCGGTCCGCGGCCGCCCATCGATGTAACGGGGCCGCGCCTTCCACGCCTTTTGCAAAACGTGGTGGCGGCGCGTTGCTTCAACTGCTCGACGACGCTGCCCCAGGATGTCGATTGGAAGGGGAAGTGTCCCAAATGCGGCGCTGACCTGCACTGCTGCAAGCAGTGCGCCCACTTCGAGCCGTCCACCCGATTTCAATGCCTGAAGCCGATCCCGCAGCGCATTCCGGTGAAGGATCAAGCCAACCAGTGCGAGCTTTTTAGCCCGCGCGTGACCGTGGCCCGCGATGCGGCTCCCGTCAATAACAACAACTCGGTTGCTCCGGTGCAACCGCCGCGTTCGCCCAACGATGCGCGCGCCGCCTTCGACAGCCTCTTCAAAAAACCCGAGTAAAAAATCCGGGGACAGTACACTCATTCCCCAATTTCTCGGCGAAAATCCGGGGACAGTACACCCATTCCCTGATTTTTCCCGTCCCCCAGCACCGCGCAACAAGTCTGCGCGGCGGATCGAAATTGGGGAATGCGTATACTGTCCCCGGATTATAGGAAGAAGTCGAGGGCGCGGGCCAGATAGGCTTTCAGATCCGCGCGCTTGACCACCGCATCCAGGAAACCGTGTTGTAACACGAATTCGCTGGTCTGGAAGCCTTCCGGGAGTTTTTGCCGGATGGTCTGTTCGATGACGCGGGGACCGGCAAAACCGATCTGGGCGCCCGGTTCGCCGATGTTCAGGTCCCCGAGCATGGCGAAGCTGGCGCTGACGCCGCCGGTGGTTGGATCGGTCAGCACGCTGATATAAGGGATGCCGGCTTCGTCCAAACGCATGAGGGCGGACGAAATCTTGGCGAGCTGCATGAGGCTGACCGCGCCCTCCTGCATGCGCGCGCCGCCGGAAGCCGAGACCACGATGAGCGGGACTCTGCGCTCGATGGACCGCTCGATGGCTCGCGTGATTACTTCACCCACCACCGCGCCCATGCTGCCGCCGATGAAGCGCAGCTCCAAAGCGCAGATGTGAACCCGCCGGCCGTTCAAGTTGCCGCCGCCCGAGACAATGGCTTCCCCGAGCCCGGTGGCTTGACGCCCGGCTGCCAGGCGTTCGGGATACGGTTTGGAATCGGCGAAATGAAGCGGGTCGGTGGACGATAGAGACTGGTCGAATTGCTCGAACTGCCCGTCGTCGAACAGCATGCCCAATCGCGCGTGCGCGCCGATGCGCTCGTGATGCCCGCATTTGGGGCAAACCTGGAGGTTATCCTCCAACGCCTTGCGCCAGATGATCTGGCCACAATGCTGGCACTTGAGCCACAAACCCTCGGTACGGACGCGCCGCTCGCCTTCCTCGGGCTGCAGGGCCGGTTTGTCGCGGGTGAACCATGCCATTCTGCTTCTCAGTGTTACATAATTAATCCGCGGGGTCTGATATCTGAAATGAACCTTCGCACCCGGTACCAAGACGCCCAGTATCAGTACCATGGACCGTGGGCGGGTCAGCGGCCGGATGTTAGTGTAATTGAGGGACATCGATAACAACCATGAACGTATCCATTATTGGTACCGGCTATGTAGGTTTGACGACCGGAGCTTGCCTGGCATACCTCGGGCACAAGGTCACTTGTATTGATTCGGACGAAAAGAAGATCGCGTTGCTGCGGGCCGGCAAGACGCCGATCTACGAGCCGTTCTTGACGGAATTGCTGGCCGACGCACAGCCGAATTTGCAGTTTTGTACCCAGTACGCGGGCGCGGTCCAGGACGCGGACGTGATTTTCATCGCGGTGGGCACTCCGCCGACGGCCGACGGCAGTCCGGACCTGAAGTATCTGAAGCAGGCCGCGCACGGCATCGGCGAGCATTACGCGGGCGACTTCACGGTGGTGGTGAACAAGTCCACCGTACCGATTGGAAGCGGCAATTGGGTAGACTCGCTGGTGCGGGAATCCTATGAGCGCCACCATGGGCGCAAGGCCAATGGTCACTTCTCGGTGGCGTCCAATCCGGAATTTCTGCGCGAGGGTACGGCGCTGGCGGACACGCTCTATCCGGATCGAGTAGTGATCGGTTCGGACAATGCGCGCTCGCTGGAGGTGTTGTATAGCCTGTATCGCCCGATCTTGGATCAATCCTTTGCCCCGCCGCCTTATCTGTCGCGTCCGGAGGGCGTAGGCGCGGTGCCGCTCATTTCCACCGATCTGGCTTCGGCGGAGCTGATCAAGTACGCAGCCAATGCGTTTCTGGCGTTGAAGATCAGCTACATCAATGAAATCGGCCAGTTGGCCGAGAAGGTCGGCGCCAATATTACGCATGTCGCCAAGGGCATCGGCCTGGATGCCAGAATCGGAACGCGATTCCTGCAAGCCGGCATCGGCTGGGGTGGGTCGTGCTTCGGCAAGGACACTTCCGCGCTGGTTGCGACCGCGAATGAATACAACCTGAGCATGCCGATTGTGGCCGCGGCGCGAGAAATCAATCGCCGCCAGCGCGACCGGGTAGTGGAAAAGCTGCTGGATGAGCTGAAGATTCTGAAGGGCCGCACAGTGGGCTTGCTGGGCCTGGCTTTCAAGCCTAATACCGACGATTTGCGTGAAGCTCCCGCCATTGATATCGCCCGGAAATTGATTGATCGGGGTTGCAAGGTGCGTGTACACGATCCGGTCGCAATGGAGCGTTTCGAGCAGGAACACGGCGGCCTGGGCACGATTCTCTGCTCGACGCCGGAAGACGTGGCCGAGGAAGCCGACGCGCTGGTGCTGGTTACCGAGTGGCAGGATTACCGCGAGCTGGACTGGGAAGCGCTGGCCGGCCGCATGAAATCGCGCATCGTTCTGGACGGGCGCAACGCACTCGATCGTGCGCGGCTGGAGCGGCACGGCTTTCGCTACGTGACCTTGGCTTAGCGGGGGCCTGGGGCCTAGTGGCCGCATGAAGTTCGCTTCATGTAGATCGCTGCGCATTTACTGAAACCGCGGCACTCCGATTGCATCCAAACTCAGCAGAAGGTGGGTAGTTCCAAATGCTGGTGGGTGCAATCGTCGGTGGATTGTTAATCTTCGGCCTCTTTTTGTCGATGTTATCGTCTTCGCCAAAATCCAAGCCCGAGGAACATCTTGACACTCAGGTGTGACAGATATACACACACTGGGACAAAACGCTCTCGGGGTTTGCCATCGCGGTGACTGCGTGCGGCGTTACAATGGCCTGTCATGTTGCAGGTCTTGCTGGTCAGTTTCTTCCTCCAGGCTCAGCCTTTCGACTTAGTCATTCATAACGCCCGGATCGTAGATGGATCGGGCAATCCCTGGTACCACGGCGACATTGGTCTACGGGGCGACTCCATCGCGTCCATTGGCCGTCTGGGAGGCGCTCCCGCCAAGTTGAATCTGGACGCTCAGGGTCTGACTGTCGCGCCGGGTTTCATCGACATCCACACGCATTCGCGGCGCGGAATTTTCCTCGATCCGGCCGCGCAGAATTACATCCGGCAAGGCGTGACGACTGTGATGGAGGGCAATGACGGCAGTTCGCCGATCCCGCTGGCGCCTTTTCTTCAAAAAGTGGCGGGCGCACACCCGGCGGTGAATTTTGGAACGTTCGTGGGGCAGGGAAGCATCCGCGAGGCGGTGATGGGTCTGGCCAATCGCAAGGCCACGCCGGAAGAGATCGCCAAGATGAAAGAGATCGCACGCCAGGCCATGCAGGATGGCGCGTTCGGACTTTCGACCGGGTTGTTCTATGTTCCGGGCAACTTCACCCCGACCGAGGAAGTGATCGAGATCGCGAAGGTCGTTGCCAGTTTCGGTGGGATGCATATCTCGCACATGCGCGACGAAGCAGCGGGAGTGGAGGACAGCGTGCGCGAGACCATTCGCATCGGCGAAGAGGGCGGGCTGCCCACGCAGGTGACGCATCACAAGATCATCGGCGCGGCCAACTGGGGCAAGAGCGCGGAGACCCTGCGCCTGGTGGAAGAGGCGCGGGCCCGAGGCGTGGATGTGACCATCGATGAATATCCGTACACCGCATCCAGCACCGGAACCAGCGCGCTGTTTCCGCAATGGTCGCTCGCCGGCGGGCAGAAGGCGCTGCTGGAGCGTCTGTCGGCATCCGATCAGCGGGGGCGCATCAAGGCCGAGATCGTCGAGCGCATCAAAGTGGACCGCGGCGGCGGCGATCCCAAAAACGTGGTCATGGCCAATTGTTCTTTCGATCACTCGCTCGACGGCCAGAGCCTGGCTGATATTACCGCCGCTCGAGGGCGCGCGGTCGATTTCGACACTGCAGCCGAGACGGCTATCGAGATCCAACAAAAAGGCGGGTGCCAGGCCGTTTATCACGCCATCAGCGAAGACGACATCGAGCGGATTCTCAAATCGCCTTACACCATGATCGGCTCCGACGGTGAAATTCCGGAGTTCGGCAAGGGTGTTCCGCATCCGCGCAGCTATGGAACGAATGCGCGCGTGCTGGCGCGTTACGTTCGGGAAAAGAAAGTGATCACGCTCGAAGATGCGATCCGCAAAATGTCCGGCTATCCCGCCGAACGGCTGCGGCTGCTGGACCGCGGGCTTTTGCGTCCGGGCATGAAGGCCGATATCGTGATCTTCGATCCGGCCAAGATTCAGGACAAAGCCGACTACGCGCACCCGCACCAATACGCCGAGGGAGTCCGCGACGTAATCGTCAACGGGCAATTGGTTATTTCCGGCGGACGCTTGACGGTGGCGCGTCCCGGCCGCGTGCTGCGGCTTAACGGATCGGCACCAAGGTAAAGGTCAGCAGAAAAACCAGCAAGGCCGCGAGCCCGAGCGAGACGCGGTTTCGATCGAGCGGCGTGTCGTCGAAGATGGTGGGATGCCGCAGCGCGAAGAAGAACAGCAGCGCTGCCCACACCAGCCAGGTATGGGAATAAAAGATTCCCAGCGGGACTAACGCAGCCACGAATAGTCGTGAAAGAAACTTGTGCCGTTGTCCGGCGAACGCATAGAGGATGTGGCCGCCGTCCAGTTGTCCGATCGGAATCAGGTTGAGAGCGGTGGCCAGGATTCCTACCCAGGCGCCGCGCGCTACCGGATGCAACGCGATATTGGAGGAAGGCACGCCAGGGAACATGGCCCATTCCAGGACTCGCATGATCCCGGGTGTCCCAAAGACCAGGTCTCCCCGTTCGGCGATGCCTGGAATCACCTTCGAACTCGCGACTCCGATAGCGAGCAGCGGAAGCAAGACGACGAAGCCGGCCAGAGGGCCAGCGATGCCCACGTCGAACAGCGCGCGCCGCGTGTAGATGGGCGAACGGATTCTAATGAACGCGCCCAGCGTCCCGATGGGCGTGGGCGCGGGAAGGAAATAAGGCAGGCTGGCGTCGATCCCGTAATAGCGGCAGGCGAAATAATGGCCGAGCTCGTGCGAGAGCAAGATGGTCAACAAGGTCAGAGAAAATGCCAGGCCGTCCACCAGCAGCAAGCGGATGCGCGGCCAGCATGGGCACCAGATTGAAAAATTGGTCCAGATCAAGGGGCCGATTGGTTTCGAAGCTCTGCGCGAAAACCACTCCCACGGAAGTGGTGGTCAGCAGCGTGAGCGCCAGCAGACACCAGTGCAACGCCCAGCGCGATGCCGAAATTTCCTCTTGAGGAAAAGTGAGGGCGGCTCTCAGAGAGTCGCTCGTCGAGCGGGGAACCACGACAACTACACTACTGCAGGGACTGCAGCTCCTTGCCGGGTTTGAATCGCACCGCTTTGCCAGGCGGAATGGCTACTTCGGCGCCGGTGCGGGGATTGCGCCCGATGCCGGTTTTGCGGGGGCGCACGTTGAAGATCCCAAAGCCTCGGAGCTCGATGCGCTCACCGTGTGCCAAGGCTCGCTTCATACTTTCGAAGACGGTTTCGACGGCCATTTCGGCCTTGGTTTTTGTAATTCCCGTTTTGTTGACTACTTCGTTAATGATGTCGAGCTTGATCACGGCGTCCCCCTCAAGACGGCTAAAAGCATTGAATGCAAGCAGAATTGCTCCGAGACGTCAGTCCCCGATATCGAAGAGCGGAGCAAACCCCATGATAGGATTAGGGTTAAGCTCATGTCAAGCAGGCCTTCGGCGCAACCCGCCGCTCGAATCGCGCGCGCCAGCCGCTCGCTCGATGCAGACGCCTTTCGCGAAGCCTGCGCTTTGTTCTCGAGCGGAGTCGCGGTGGCGACGGTGCGCGCGCAAGATGGAACGCCGCATGGACTGACGGTCAGTTCCTTCGCCGCGGTTTCGATTGATCCTCCGCTCATTCTGATCTGTATTGACTTACGGTGCCCTTTTATTTCACATTTTCGGCAGGGCACGCACTTTGCGGTGAATGTTCTCGGTGAATCGCAGCGCGCGGTTTCGGTCACGTTCGCGGAAAAGCCGGAAGGCCGTTTTGAAGGCCTGGACTGGACGCCGGGCGAAAGCGGCGCGCCTCTGCTGCGCGGGTGTCTGGCGGCGCTCGAATGCCGGACTGCTTCCATCATCGAAGCCGGCGATCATGCCATCTTCGTCGGCCAAGCGGAACATGCGCAGTGGGGCGCGGGGCGGCCGCTGTTGTATTTCAATCGCGAGTACAGATCGCTCGGGTAACAATTGGCTCTTAGCGTGTGCCCACCCACCGCAGTCCGACATAGCCGCCGCTAATCATTCCCGTGAAGTACTCGGTAGCCTGCGGCGACGTTTTGAACTTATAGAGCTTTCCACCCGCGACAATCTGCACTTGTCCGATGCGATAGCCGATTGAGCCTTCCGCGTCGAGCGTGTCCTGATGATGCGGAATGCCGAAGCCGGATGCTCGCACTTCCATATAGAGATTTTTCGAAGCTGCATATTGGATCGCGCCTCCGAAAGCAGGCAGAACCACGTAATGCTGGCCGGTAGCGGAAGGAAAGGGGGTGGTGCTGGTGTCGAACGGCGCGTCGACGCGCGAGTAGATTTTCGCGGCCTGTAATTCCCACAAGGTTTTGAAACGCAACTTCCCCCTCCCCGTCGGGAACGGATACAAAAGGTCCTCAAACGAGACCTTGGCGGCGCTGATGGTGTAGGTTGTTGCGAGGTAATCGCCGGCGGCAATCGCAGTGGTGAAAAGATCCAACGCTTGCGATGCGGTGGTCGTGCCGTTGCCGTGCATCTGGAAGACGGAGACCCGCAGCACGTCGTTGGAATTGATACGGAGACTCAGCTCGGCGCCGGGAGCCGGTTTGCTCTTGCCGAGCGAGCCCACCGTTTCAAAGTCGGTGGCCGCGGCTCCGGTTTTCTGATCCGGATTCGCCCGCGTGAGCCAGTAAAACAACTCGAAGGACCAGGATTGATCGGGCCCGATCTCCGGAAGGGCGGTGGTTTGGGTTTGGTTCGGGGCTGGAGAGACCGCGGGTTGAGACGCTTGTTGCGGCGCCGAAGTTTGGCCGAGTGCTATCGCGCCCAGAGCTAGACAGATCCAAATTGCAGAAAGATGGATAGGAAAACGGTGGACGATCAAGCGCCCCTTTCTTCAAACATCGTGGTAGCCGGCAACCCCTGGGCCCGTAACCCATCGCTGCACGTTTTCTGATTATGTCGTAACTAAAGTTAAACTCGGTTTGGCGAGAACGGTTTCGAAATGGTTTGTTAACTTTTGTAAAGCGGACCGAAAGAAGATTCGAGGGCCGCGCCGCTTAGGGCCAGCCAGGCCGCCAGCGCGGCGCATTTCTGATCCTGCGACCAGGGCGGTCCGAGCGGTTTTCCGAGATCGGCGACGCGGCGCTCGAGTTGGCCCAAAGGCATTCGGAATTGAGCCGCCGCGCGTTCGTATAGCTCGCGTTCTTGGATGCCCAGGACATCCAGGCCGCATTGCTGGGCGGCCTTTCTTAGCTCGCCGCGGTAGAACTCGCCCTCGGCGGTGTGGATCAGCGCGTGCGAGGCCAGGATGGCTTTGAGCGCGGGCAGGGCGCGGCCCGAGCCGAGAGTTATGCCGAAGCTTCTGGTCTGATACCCGCGGGCGCGGAGGTTGTCCACCGCACTTCGCAACGCGTCAGCCGCCAGCCGCGCGGTGCTCTGAGTGCAGCGCTTGAGGAATGCTTCGGCGTCAGAAAACTGCATAGGCTCGGCGGCATGATAAGGCTGCTTGGATCCGCGAATGCGCGCGTCGCAGATCTGGATTCGCCGGCGATCGATGACCCAAGGTGCGTCCGCCGGTCCGGTTAACGCGACTAGCGCGGCCCAGCCGGAGTGGGAACGGCAGCCCAGGGCGGCGCGTGGCATGGGTCGAGTGGTCATGCGGCGCTGTCAGCGGTTGGAAGACTCAGACACCGCGATTACTTCGAGTCCCATCTGCGCGTCCAGGCTGGGGAGTCCTTCGAAGGCCAGCAGCGTGGTGGCGGGAGGGTGCGTCGCATTGTAAAAACCGGCGCGCACGGTTCGCAGCTTGGCGAGCAGGCTGCGAGATGTGAGGTAGAAGTGGGACATCACCACGCCGTCGAAGCGAGCATCGGAGGCAGTTAAAGCTCTTCCCAGACGCTCGAATGCCAGCTTCAGGTCGCTCTCCTCGGCGCCAAAAGCGAGCTGCGTGCCGGTGAATACGAGTGTGGGACTCGCCACCAGCACGAGTTGCGAATAGTTCGGAGATTTCGGCAGGTTGGCAGGATTCAGGAACGTGACCGGCTGGGCAGGCGTGGAGCGCAGGCGCGCCACGGCTTCGCATTCGGCGGCTGGGGCGACGGGCTCGCGCTGCATTTGAACATAGTTGACGCTGGCGCCCGGAAAATTGCCGGTCAACAAGAGCTGCGCGCTTTTTTCGTCGTCGAGCGAGCTGACGAAACACGTCACGCGCAACGCGTCGGCGGGTTCGAGGCCGGCGGCGGCCAGCGCGATCTTCAAATGATCCAGAGACTGCGTTATGCTGCCCGCGTCCTGGCCCGAGATAAAGGCGATGCCGTTTGGATTCACCGTGCGCTTTTCGGTTTCGGTAGCCTCGATCACGATTTGCGCGCCGGTCAGCGGCAGGGCGCCCACCTGGATGACGCTCAGGACTGGCAGCGGCTGATGCTTTTCGGCGAAGGCCTCGGACGCTAATTCGCCGACGCGTCGAAGATCGCCCGAGCCGGCCACGAAGGCGCGCAGTTTGACGATATTTCCCCGATTGGTCCGAAGCAGGCTCTTGAGCGCATCGCGCGTTTGTTGCGACAGCAGGCCTTTCGCGGATAGCGGCGAGACTTCATAGGTTACGCGGCCGGTCTCGGCCACGACGGTGTTCGGAAGCTCGCGGGCGGGAGGCAGCGTCTGGTCGTCGCCCTTCTTCTGTTTCTTCGGCTTGTCGGGAAGGACTTGAGGAATGTAGCCTTGGTCGTCGGTGGACTTCTTCTTTTGCGCCGTGAGATCGTGGGCGCCGAAAGCGGCCAGGATCGTGAGCGCCAGGCAAGTGCGGAAAACGTACATCAATGCGGTGAATCGATTTTAGCAAAGCTGGTACATTGAAGACGGTGAGCGCCGCGGTTGCATCTCCTCCCCGAAGCGGGACGCGCAATTTCACTCGCTACGCCTGGGGCGTGCTGGGCTGGAACATTGCGGTGGTGCTATGGGGCGCATATGTTCGCGCCAGCGGATCGGGCGCCGGATGCGGAAATCATTGGCCGCTGTGCAATGGCGAAGTGGTGCCGCACGCGCCGCAAGTCCAGACCCTGATCGAGTTCACGCATCGCGGCATGAGCGGGATTGCGTTCGTGGCCGTGGCAGCGCTGCTGGTTTGGAGCGTGCGCGTGTTTCCTGGCCAGCATCGCGCGCGCAAAATGGCGCTGGCGTCGTTCGTTTTTTTGATTGTGGAAGCGCTGCTGGGAGCGGGGCTGGTGCTGTTCGACTACGTGGGCGCCAACAGCTCCGTGGGCCGGGCTTTGTACCTGTCGCTGCATCTGGCCAACACGCTGCTGCTGCTGGCGGCGTTGTCGCTGGCGGCGTGGTTTTCGCGCGAGGATGCGCCGGGGCGGGGGCGTATTTCGCGGCGGGTGGCGGCTACTTTGCCGGTAGCGCTGTTGATCGCAATCAGCGGCGGGATCGCGGCGCTCGGTGACACGCTGTTTCCGGCGACGTCGCTCGCGGAAGGCCTCCGGCAGGATCTTTCGTCCACCGCTCATTTCCTATTGCGGCTGCGCGTGTTTCATCCGGCGCTGGCCATTGCGGGCGGTGTTTTCTTCGGGGTGGTCGCGGTATGGGTTATGCGGCGGCGCTATAATCTGCAGCGCATCGCGCTCGCGGTTCTGATTCTCACCGTAGCTCAGCTGTGCGCGGGCGCAATCAACCTGGTTCTGCTGGCGCCGGCTTGGATGCAGATCCTGCACCTGCTGATGGCGGATCTGGTCTGGATTTCACTGGTGCTGATGACGGTGGAGACGGCGGGGTTTCAACCCAATAAAGCTGCGGCTGTCAGGGCGTAGGTCTGAGCGCATTCGACGATCCGTTTGAGCGGCACGAATTCATTGGGCCCATGCGAAACACTCAGCAGGCCGGGGCCATAGGCGAACGCTGGTATTCCACGCTCGGCGTAGAAGCGGATTTCGAGCAATCCGGGGCACATTTCGAATTGCGCCGGCTTGCCGGTAACAGACTCGATGGCGCGCGCCAGCGCTTGACCGGCTTCGCTGTTTTCATCGACGCCGCAGGAGGCCCCTTCCTGCAAGACCTCGACGTCAATCTGCGTTCCGGCGGCGCGTGCCCGGTCGATCACGGCCAGCAGCCTCTGCTTCTCCTCGGCGAAGTTTTCTTCCGGATTGATCCGGCGATCGACGGTGAAGGAACAGACTTCGGGCACGACATTGAAATTCACACCAGAGTGGGCCTGCCCGCCCAGCATGAGAATGGAGCGCCGCGCGGCTTCCGGCTGAATTGAAAACCGGGTGGTTCGGGTTTCCACCTCGCGCTTCAGCTCGGCCAGCGCACTTGCGACGGGGAGCATGCGTTCAAACGCATTGACTCCCTCATGCTGCCTTCCCACATGCGCGGTTTTGCCCTGCACGGTAAGCTTCAGCGTGATCGCACCGCGATTGGCGTTCCATACGACGGTGCCGGCCGGCTCCGGTGTCAGCATCGCGATCCCGTTCGCTCCGAGCAATCCGCGTTCGACCAGGTAACGTGATCCTCGTGGTCCGGCGGTTTCCTCATCCGGCACAAAGACCAGGCCTACACGGCCATTTCGCAGCGCGCCCGCGTCTCGCAGCGCGAGGGCGGCATAGGTCATGGCAGCCAGGCCGCTCTTCATGTCCGACGATCCGCGGCCGAACAGGTTGGAGCCCTTAATTTGCGGATCCAACTGCGATGGGCTTTGGGCCGGGACAACATCATAGTGGCCGCTGAAATACAGCGTGCGTTCGCCATCTCCTACAAAGCTGAGAACGCAATCGCCCTCCACCCGCGTAT
The DNA here is from genome assembly GCA_963768095.1 of Terriglobia bacterium. Classification (GTDB taxonomy): domain Bacteria; phylum Acidobacteriota; class Terriglobia; order Bryobacterales; family Bryobacteraceae; genus Palsa-89. The sequence continues at coordinate 299,708 of CAVYGT010000008.1, forward strand.
CGCGAAAGCCCAGTTCGCGCAGTCGCCGGTAAATCAACTGCGCTGCTTCCGGGTAGGCGTTTCCCGGCGGATTCTCAGTGGGAATCGCTACCAGCTCGCGAGTGAACTCGATCATCGCCTCGCGGTGAGCGCTGACGGACTCGAGCAACGCGGCTGTCACTGCGAGCCTAAACCACCATAGCGGCGGGCTGGCGGATTTCCATGCAGCCTTTCCCGGTGGGCAGGACTTTTCCAGGATTGAGGCGGCAGGACGGATCGAACAGCGTCTTGAAGCGCCGGATCATCTCCAGGCTGTCGTCGGAGAATTGGTCGCCGATCAGCTCTTTCTTTTCGATGCCCACGCCGTGCTCGCCGGTAATGGAACCACCCTCGGCGATGCAGAATCGCAGAATGTCGTCTCCGGCGGCGCGCGCGCGATCCAGCTCACCAGGCTTGCGCCCATCGAACAGGATGATGGGATGCATATTGCCATCGCCGGCGTGGAAAATGTTGCTGATGGTCAGGCCGTATTTCTCAGAGACCTGGCCGATGTGGCGCAGCGTAGGCGCTATCTTGGTTCGAGGCACGACGCCATCCTGCACGTAATACGACGGGCTTACGCGCCCGACCGCACCGAAAGCGTTTTTGCGCCCCTTCCACAACAGTTCGCGCTCGGCGGCAGAGCGCGCCACACGAACTTCGCGCGCGCGGCAGCACTTGCAGACATCTTCGATTTGCGCGGTCTGTTCTTCGACGGCTTCGCGCAGTCCCTCCAGCTCGATCAACAGCACCGCGGCAGCATCCATTGGATATCCGGCGTGCGTGTCCACTTCCACCATGCGGAGCATGACGCCATCCAGCATCTCGATGGCGGCGGGCGTGATGGCGCGGGCGGTGATCTCGGCAACCGAATCGGCGCAATGGTCAACATCGTCATAAATGGCAAGCAGCGTCTTCACCATTTCAGGCTGCCGCATCAGCCTAACGGTGATCCTGGTCACCAGCGCCATGGTTCCTTCCGAGCCCGTGAGTAGTCCGGTCAGATCGTATCCAGGCAGATCGGGCGCGACGCCGCCGGTTGAGATTTGCGTGCCATCGGCCAGCACGGCTTCGAGGGCGAGCACGTGGTTGGTTGTGACGCCGTACGCCAGCGTGTGCGGACCGCCCGAGTTCTCGGCGACGTTGCCGCCGATGGTGCAGGCGCGCTGGCTGGAAGGATCGGGCGCGTAGAAATAACCTTGGCGCTCGACGGCCTGCGTGATTTCCAGGTTCACCACGCCGGGCTCGAGCACCGCGCGTTCGTTGGCCAGGTCAATGGAGACGATGCGGTTCATGCGGGCGAAGGAAATGACCATGCCGCCCGAGGTGGGAATCGCGCCACCGCTCAGACCAGTGCCCGCGCCTCGGCCCACGATCGGGATGGCGTGCTCGGCGGCGATTTTCACCAGCGCCGCGACTTCCTCGCCGGATTTCGGAAACACAACCAGGTCCGGCCGCGCCTTGTCGACGCCGCCGTCGTACTCGTATAGCGCGAGGTCCTCGGGCCGGCACAGGTAACCGCGCGGTCCGACTACTTTCTCGACGGCTGCCAGCAGGCGATCGGTCAATCCCAACTTGTGGTGCTGATGCTGTCGACCTTCAGCTGGCCGTTTTCCACTTTGCCGTTGAGCTTAACCTTATGGCCCAGGTGCGGCATCACTTTGTCCAGCGAGCCCGCAGCGACCTTGACCACTTTGTTGTCCTCGGTCAGGAATACGGTCTCGGAGCCGTCTTTTACGCACATCTTTGCGCAGGACTCGAACACCTTGGGATGAATCCAACCGGCGGCGGTTGGGGATTTGGCGTGTTCGGCCGCGCATTTGGTATCGGAGATGTAGCCCGTCATCTCGCCGGCCAGCGCAGTTGCAGCAGCGAGGACTGAGAGAGCAAGGACAGCAGTCAGTTTCTTCACTTGAACACCTCCACAGGGGAAGTTGCGGAACATTCCTTACGGTATCATGGCAACGCTGTGTTGATGCCGGAGCATCGCATCAAGTCGGACAAGCCGGGTCCCAGCCGTACACGCGAAGCATGGTTTCGCGGTCGAGACGATGTGACGCAACGCGGAGGAAGATTTCCCGGTCCGAGGCCTCAGGATGCAGCTGTCGTTCGTGGGCATCCGTTGTCAGCCGCAGCATTTCGTTCATCTGAAAGACGCCTGCCGTTTTCTGCTCCGGCGACATTTTCCGCTGCAGGTCGATGAAGACTCTGAGCGCCTTGGGATCCGTGTCCGAATACCAATCGTGTTTGGGCATCAGGACGTCAGAGATTTGACGAAGCTCACCAGACTCGGGTCTGTCCACGTCACCGTGCGGCCGTTGTCCTCGGGCAAGCCCGCGAATTTGCGGACCACTTTGCCATTACGGTCGATGATATAGCTTTCCGGAAATTGGTAAGTTCCGTAGCGGTAGGTGGTGTCTTGGGCCGCATCGCGCGCGGTCAAGAAACCGACCTGAAACTTCTTGAGGAAGTCGCGATACTGCTGCTCGTTCTGATCCACGCTGATTGCCAGCACCACCACGCCGGACGGCGCCAGCATCTTGGCGAATTGATTGAGCGAAGGCGCCTCCTGGACGCACGGCGGGCACCAGCTGGCCCAAAAATTCAATACCAGCACCTTGCCGCGGAAGTCGGCGGGCGTCACGGTCTTGCCGTCGTTGGTGGTGATGGTGAAACTTGGGGCATGGTCACCCACCGCGACGACGTGGTCCTGCATCGAGTAGACAATCAGGGCCGCCAGCGCCACCAGCAAGCCGCCGATGGCTATCTTAAGCGCCTGATCCACTTTGGAATGAGTCATTTTCGTACTTCCTCGCAAGCCTCTCTTTTATAATATTAGAGTATCCCAGCCCGCTGCCAGAGCATCACATAAAAGGATTCATGCTAATCACTCGCCGCGCTGAATTCTCTGCGTCGCACGTTTGTTGCCAGTCATCGCTGACGCCGGAAGAGAACCGCGAACCTCTACGGCGCAGCCGCTAATCCAAACGGGCACGGCCACAACTACGTGCTGGAGGTGACGTTGGAAGGGGATGCCGACCCAGAGACGGGTATGATTTTCGACCTCAAGCGGCTGAAGGAGATTATCCAGCAGCGGGTCATCGAGCCGATGGATCATCGCTTCTTGAACTACGAGGTTCCGCCGTTCGACAAGGTGGTGCCCACCGCCGAGAATGTCGCGGCGGAGATCTGGCATCGCCTGCAGCCCTGTTTCGAAAGCGGGCGCGCGCGGCTGCGTAATGTCCGTTTGTACGAGACTGAAGATCTGTACGTGGATTATTCCGGAGATCGCGCATGATTCGGGTCACGCGCCGCTACCGGTTCGCGGCATCCCATCGGCTGAATTCGCCGCGATTTTCGGAACAGGAAAATCGTGAGCTGTACGGGAAATGCAACAACCCGCATGGGCACGGGCACGACTACGTGCTGGAGGTGACGGCCGCCGGTCCTCTGGATCCGGTATCCGGGCAGGTGGTGCGGACCTCCGCACTAGACCGGCTGGTGAATAAAGAAGTGCTGGCGGATTTCGATCACAAATACGTCAACGCGGACCTGGCGGAGTTTCGCGAGTTGAATCCCACTTCGGAGAACATAATTCGAGTGATCGAAGGAAGATTGCAGCGGCACTGGCGCGAGGTTTTTCCAGGCGAGTGGCCGCGGCTCCAGTCCGTTCGGTTGCAGGAGACGCGCCGCAACCGCTTTGAGTCGAGATCCGAGGAACAAAGAACAGGGCAACCATGAAGCGAAATGATTCCACAGTGAAAGTGATGCAGCCCAAGCGCGATCAGGAATCGATGGCCGAGCTGATGCGCAGGCTGCTGGAGAAGATCGGCGAAGATCCGTCGCGCGAAGGCTTGGCGCGCACGCCGGACCGGGCCGAAAAAGCGTTCCGATTCCTTACCAGCGGCTACCAGACCGATGTACAAGCCATCGTCAACGGCGCGCTCTTCGCGGAAAAATGCGACGACATGGTGGTGCTGCGCGACATCGAGTTCTACAGCATGTGCGAGCATCATCTGCTGCCGTTCTTCGGCATCATGCATGTGGCCTACCTGCCGAAGGACAAGGTGATCGGCTTGAGCAAAATCCCGCGCATCGTGGACATGTTCGCGCGGCGGCTCCAGGTGCAGGAGCGTCTCACCCATCAGGTGGCCGCTACGCTGGAGGAGGTCCTGCAACCGAAGGGCGTGGGCGTGATCTGTGAAGCTCGGCATTTCTGCATGATGATGCGGGGCGTCGAGAAACAACATTCCGGCACCGTGACCAGCGCGATGCTGGGCGCGTTCCGCAAGCGCAAGGAGACTCGAGATGAATTTCTCTCGCTGGTCTCGCAAAAGAATCATCCGTTCATTTAAGAGGTCGTAATGCGTGTCTTTCTAACCGGTGCGACAGGTTTTATCGGTACTGCTATTGTTCCGGTGCTAATTAACGCGGGCCACCAGGTGCTCGGCCTAGCGCGCTCGGATGCGGGCGCGAAGTCTCTTATCGACGCCGGCGCCGAGGTGCATCGCGGGGATATTGAAGACCTGGAAAGCTTGCGCAGCGGAGCGGCCATGTCGGATGGCGTGATTCACGCGGCCTTTAACCACGATTTCTCAAAGTACGCCGCCAACTGTGAGGCAGACCGGCGCGCCGTCGAGGCCCTCGGCTCCGTGCTGGTTGGCTCCGACCGGCCTCTGATCGTCACCTCCGGGACCGCGATGGCCGCGAGGCCGGGCCACAAAGCGACCGAAGAAGATGCACCCACTCCCAGTTCCGCCGGGATCGCTCGCAGCGCATCAGAAGAGGCGGCGGAGGCAGTGGCGGCGCGGGGCGTGCGCGCATCGGTGGTGCGCCTCCCGCAGGTACACGACCGAGTGAAGCATGGCCTGGTCACCTACCTGATTGCGGTAGCTCGCGAGAAGGGTGTTTCGGCATATGTGGGTGATGGACGCAACCGCTGGCCCGCTGTGCACCTGCTCGACACCGCCCGCCTTTACCGGCTGGCGCTGGAGAAGGGATCCGCGGGAGCGCGGTACCACGCGGTCGCCGAAGAAGGCGTGCCGCTGCGAGAGATCGCTGAGGCAATCGGCCGGGGCCTCAAAGTGCCAGTCGTCTCCAAGTCCCCGGAGGAGGCCGCCGGGCATTTTGGCTGGATGGGGTTCTTCGTGGGTGGCGACGCTCCGGCTTCTAGCGTACTAACGCAGGAATGGCTGGGATGGCGCCTAACATCACAGCCGGGGCTAATTGCCGATCTCGACCACGCGACCGCCTTCGAAAGCTGAACAGACCAACTTCGTTTGCATCCGGTACAATCAACGAAGATGCTCGACAATTTCCGCGAGTTCCAAACCGGACCCGATCCGTTCGGCCGCACCTGGAAGGTCCATTTCGGCTGGCTTCAAAACGGCATTTCGATCCGCCATGCCGACACCGTGGATGTGAAGTTCGGTGTTTCCGCGGACGGCGCTCCGTTCGATGAACGGATCATCGCGTTGCCGCATCCGGCGCTGCTGGCGGCGGCGAAGCAAGCCGGCCACGCGCTCACCGATGCGTGGTGTTTGAAGATCGCCGCGCTGCATCTCAAGCGCATGCTGGTGACCGGGGAAGATCTGGAAAAGACGTTAGTCACGGTGCCGCAGGCGGACATCGAGCAGCACGCGCGTGAGCTCAAAGACGCGCTGGCCGCCATGAATCACTAGCCCGGTTATTTCTGTTTCTGGGCGGTGAATTTCCCGCTGCCCAACTGGCCGTACTCGACCGTCCCGACGATCTTTCCGCTGGCGTCCAGTTTGCCTTTATAGGCGATCTTACCGGCCTCGTCGCTGCTAAACGACCATTCGACATCGGAGCCGTTGACCGTTCCCGTGACGTTCGCGCTGCCGACGGCGCCGGTATACGTGCCGGTCAGTTTGTCCCCGGCTTGTTTGAACACGAAGGTGGCGGTGCCGCTGCCGGCGTCCAGCGTGACGTCGGCCGACCAGGTTCCGGAAAGATCCGCCGCGGTGACAGCCAGGCTGAGCAACGTGAGGCATAAGACAACAAGAAGCGTTCTCATACGGGCCAGTGTAGCATCGCCGTTTCAGGTCCAGCGGTGCGACTTATACTGAGACTATGTGGCGGCAAGTCGCGAGGGGACTCATCACGTTGCTGGCTGCCAGCGCGCTAGCTCAGGAAAACGCGCCGCAGGGTTTTCTAAAGGGAGACCTAATACGCTGGCAGGGCGCGCCAGACCAGGGCCAGTTCACATTTCTGGTGTGGCCCGATCGCGTGTACACCTGCTCCTACGACGATCGAACGTACGTCGAGCGCGATAAGCAACGCGTCACAATGGACCAGCTGGCCAAAGGCGACCATCTGGAAGTCGTCGCCGACCGGCAGGCTGATTCGCCGCAATGCTACGCCCGCGCGATCCAGATCCAGCCCCAGTTTTTTCCTGGCGCGAACTTGCGCAGGATGGATCCACTAGCCACCGAGAGCTTGAGCTTGCCGTTTACCTTGAGCGGCGCCGTGTCCAGCATCACGCCGGAGTTCTTGGTCCTGAGGCTAAGGTCCGGCGCGCATAAAGTGATCCGCTTGCGTCCGGAGACTCGCTACCTGCATGACGGCCAGGCTACGGATCGCAGCGCGCTGGCGGCCAATCGAGTGGTCTTCATTCGCGCTACCAAAGACCTGCACGGAGAAACAGAAGCCTCCCAGGTCATCTGGGGCGAGGTCCTGCAGCCGTAGCCGTGAGCGCGGGTCGGACGGGGCAAGAAAATCGTAACGCGAACGAACCCGAGCGCGTCGCAGATTGTTATACTGGGTCCTTGTCACTAAGTTCGGTCGCATGAAGTACCTTGCCCTGATTTCCTGTTTATCCTGGTTGGCATTCGGCGCGGATCCCCTGGCGACGGTTGCGCCGGCCGGGAGTTGCGTGGCGTCGCCTGCGGGCGAATGTCCCGCCGTCGCGCCCCCTCGGGCGGGGAGACGCATAGTCCGCAAGTCCCCACACGCGTCTTCCATCCCACGGCAGGCTCAGTCCCCGGGCTACATTACCGGTCAAGCCGCGCGCGCGATGATTGGCCAGACTACCTTCACGGCGCAGGATATCGCCGCTCCTTCCGGTGCCAGGCTGGGAGGCGTGGGTGGCGTAGCGTTCGTTAACAATACCCTCTTTGTGGTGGACTCCAACAAAATAGCGGCAACGCCGTTGCAGAACCGTGTTCTGATTTACAATAACGTTTCGAGTTTCATCCTCCCTCCCACCAGCCCGATCCCACAAGGACTGCGGTGTCCGGTGTGTATCGGGCCGGACCAGCGCGGCGCCAACGTCGTCGTTGGCCAACCGGATTTCGCCACCACCACCACCCCTTACATTACGCAGAACGGATTTCAAACGCCGACCGGCGTGGCAAGCGATGGAAACACGCTGGTTGTGGCGGACACGGACAACAATCGCGTTTTGATCTGGAAGACCATTCCCACCACCAACGACGCCAACGCGGATATCGTGCTGGGCCAGCCCAATTTCACAACCGCCAATCCACCGCCGCAGGAACCCACCGCTTCGTCCCTGCGCGGTCCGGAAGGTGTATGGGTTCAGGGCGGCCGGCTGTTCGTCGCCGATACGCAAAATCACCGCGTTCTGGTGTGGAATAGTATCCCCAGCGCCAACAACCAAGCGGCGGATTACGTACTGGGCGAGCCCAGTCTGACCACCGCGCCGCCCATCACAACCGGTGACATTCCGCCGCAGGCCAATAATCTCTACTCACCCGTTGCGGTGACTTCCGACGGCCAGCGCCTTTTCGTCACGGACCTGGCGCACAATCGCGTGCTGATCTGGAACTCGATCCCCACCTCGACCCAGGTGCCTGCCGACGTGGAAGTGGGTCAGCCGGACATGGTCAGCGAGATTGCGAACAATGTTTATGGTGCGTGCGTTGCCAACGGTACCGACAGCGACGGCAACCCCACCTATCCATCCGGCTGCGTCTCATTCTGCCCGTACACCGGCAAGGATTCCACCACCAGTACGCAACTCTTTCCGGCCATGTGCGGCCGGACGTTGAACTTTCCGCGCTACGCGCTGTCGGATGGCCAACGCCTGTATATCGCCGACGGCGGCAACGACCGGATTCTGGTTTATAACAGCATTCCCACGCAGAACGGGCAGGCGGCGGATGAGATTCTGGGGCAGGTGGACGAGTTCACCGACCAGGTGACCGACAGCTCGGACACAACTACGGCGACGGCGCTGTCCTCCAGTCCCGATACGATTCGCACACCGCTGGCGCTGGCCTGGGACGGCACGAACTTGTACGCCGCCGACCCTTATGACCGGCGCGTGCTGGTTTACAGCCCCGGCCAGTCCTTGATTCCAATCAACGGCGTGACCAATGCGGCCAGCCTCGTAGTGTACGCTATCGGGACGGTTGTTTTCGGAGGCACAATTACAGCGGGAGACATCATCACCGTTACGATTAACGGCACGGCCTATACCTACACGGTGACGGCGAACGACAATCTTGGCACCATCACCTCCAACGTTTTGAATGTCATTAAGAGCGCCAACAGCGGCGCAGGCGATCCCAACGTGATCGCGACTTCGAATCCCGGCTTCGACGAATTGGTTCTGACCGCGCGGGTGGCGGGGAGTTCGGGCGACAACATCACCTTAGCGGCTTCGGTCGCCGCGGCGTCCAGCACGGGAACCGCGACCGAGACGGCCACGGCCAGCGGCGCAGTTCTTACCGGCGGAAGCAACGCGGCGCAAGTGGCGCCCGGAACACTGCTTACGATTCAAGGCACCGATTTGAGCGACGTGCCCACGGGAGTTGCAGGGAGCCCGGACGCGCAGGGCTATTATCCCAGCGACTTGGGCGGCGTGGAAGTTTATTTCGACGGCATCAAAGCGCCCTTGTTTTATGTTTCGTCGACGCAGATCAATACTCAAGTCCCCTTCGAAGTAAACGGATCCGGCGGTGTCACTTCGTTCGTTCGCACGATGCATAGCGACGGCAGTGCTACCGCCACGACATCGATCGCGGTTCCGATCGTCGCCAGCAACCCGGGCATTTTCGCCGATCCCGGACCAGACCCGCGGGTGGGAATCGTGTATCACACCAGCAGCAACGCCATCGCGCTGGTCTCCGTGGATGGAAGCATACTGGCCAATGACGTCGCCACCGTCACCATCGAAAATCGGAGCTATAGCTACACGGTTGAATCGACCGATTCGCTGACTACTATACGCGACGGCTTGATCGCGCTGATCAACGCCAACGGGGACGAGAAGGTGGTCGCCTCACCCAGTGGCCAATTCACGCGCATTATCTTGACTGCCAAGGTGGCTGGGCCGGATGGAAACGGCATTCCGATCAGCACGTCATCCAGTCCCACCACCGCCTTGATCATCCTGAGTGTCTTGAATTCGCCTCCTACGACTTGCTGCGCGAGCGTGGCGGGCGCACGAGTAACGCCCGATAATCCGGCGGTTCCCGGCGAAGTGCTTACCTTGTACGCCGCCGGCATCGGGTTGGCGACTCTGGCGGACGGCACCACACCGGCTGGAGCCACGGGCCAGATATACGACGGGCCGGTTTTCAACATTCCGGTAAATTCCGTGGACAACGCGCAGCTTGGCCTTACCACCGCCAATGTCTTGAACGCGGGATTACTGCCGGGAATGGCGGGCGTCTACCAGGTAACTTTTCAGATCAGCTCCACGCTGCCCACCGATCCGAACACGCACTTATTCATCGCACAGAGCGTGTTCACGAGCAACATCGTCACCATCCCGGTGCAAGCGCCCTAGGGCAGCGCGGTCCCAGCGATCACCGTCCGAAGATGAAGCGCGCGCGGCGCGGATCGGCGCCGCCGTTCAGCACGCCGTCATGCACCCAGATTACGGTTGGCGCGGAACCGTTGCTCCAGTCGCCGGTCACCGACACTCGATGTCCCAGCGCCGAAAGCCGGTCGGCGGTGGCGCGCGAGATGCGTCCTTCCAGGCTCAACCGGCCGGGCGTGAACTCGTGTCCGGCAAATGAGCTGTAGAAATGCTCGGTTTGAAAACGCGGCGATTCGACGGCTTCCTGCGGCGTCATTCCGAAATCCAGTATGTTCAGCAGCACCTGAAGCAGCGCCTGGTCCTGATTGTCGCCGCCGGGAGTGGACATGATCAGTTCGAGCTTTCCATCCTTGGTGACCAGCGTGGGACTCAGCGTCACGCGCGGGCGCTTGCCGGGTTGTAATACATTCGGATGCCCGGCGGTCGTCACGAAGGATTGGATGCGGCTGGATAGCGGCAGGCCGGTGTCGCCCATGATTACCGAAGGCAGCCAGGCGCCGCTGGGCGTGGCGTTAAAAGCATTGCCCTGGCGATCCACGACGTTGACGCAGGTGGTGTCGTTTACGGGATCAGCCGAAGCGGTGGTGGTAGGCAGGTTGATTTTGGTTCCCAGGTTGCCGGGGCGGGATTCGAGCGAAGCGTGCGCCGGGTCGATCAGCTTGCGCCGCTCCGCCGCGTATTCTTTCGAGAGCAGAATCTCTTCGGGGATCTTGCTGAACTTCGGATCGCCATAATATTGGTCGCGATCGGCGAACGCCAGCTTCACCGCCTCGACCAGCGTGTGCAGGTACTCCGGGCTGTTATGACCCATGGCCTTCAGATCGTAGCCCTCCAGAAGATTCAAGGCCTCAATCATCACCGGTCCTTGCGTCCAAAAGCCGGGTTTGTAAATCTGATAGCCGCGATAAGTTCCCACCTTGGGCTCTTCGACATCGGCATGGAAGTTGGCCAGGTCGCTGTAGGCGATCAAGCCGCCGTTTTTCTCCGAGTAGTCGGCGAACTCTTTGGCGATGGAGCCTTTGTAGAACAGGTCGCGCACGGCGCGCAGTTTATCGGAGCGTTTGCCATGTGCCTTTTTCTCCGCCGCGGCCAGTTGGCGAAACGTATTGGCGAGGGCCGGTTCGCGGAAAATCTCGCCGCGCGGCGTGGGCGTTCCGGCGGGATAGAAAAACTTCGTCGAGGCAGGCCAGAGCGCCAGGATGCGCTGGTAGCTGCGCAGCATTCCGCCAAACTCCTCCGGCATCGGGAAACCCTGGTCGGCATATTCGAGCGCGGGCTGAACCACTTCCGCGAAGGATTTCGTGCCGTACTTGTCGAGCGCCAGAATCAAGCCATCGAACACGCCCGGCGTGATGGCCGCGAGCATCCCTTGTCCGGGGATCGGCACCATGTGGGCCGCCTCCTCCCACGGTTCGGGCGGACGCTTGGAGTAGAACTCGACCGTCGCTTTGGCCGGCGCCACTCCCACGCCGCTGATGGCGACCACAGGTTTGCCCGCCATCTTGATCAGCAACGGCATTTCGCCGCCCAGCCCGAAGCGGCTCAGTTCGGTGACGCCGGCTGCGAGCGTGCTGGCTACGCCGGCATCTATGGCGTTGCCGCCTTCGGTCAGCAGGCGGTAACCGGCTTCAACTTCGAAGTTGTTGGCGGCGCCCACCATCTCATGAATGCCGCGCACGGGCGGAAACATGGTGGGCTCATCCTGCGCGATCGCGTTAGAAAAAAACACGAGCGCGGCCAGCAGGAGCAGAAACGGAACACGGGAAGTGGTGGGCTTCATCGCCCTATTGTTGCACCAGTAAACGTCGCGCACAACGCAGCGGGCCGCGAGCGTTTTTCATCATAGTGAGCGCGTCCCGCACTGTGCGCTCTCCTGCATGCGGCGGTACTTCCGGAGCAGCTCATACAGGGCGATGCCGCCCGCCGTGGCGACGTTGAGCGAGTGCTTGCGGCCCAGCATCGGAATGCGCACGTGCGTGTCGCACATTCCCAGCAACGCGGCGGCTAGTCCATCCGTTTCGTGACCAAACATGAGGCAGACTGGAAAGCTCGGGCGCCAATCGAACAGGTCCACCGCGCGCCGGCTGGTTTCGATGGCGGCGATCTCGTAGCCTTTCTCGTGCAACTCGGCGATCACGGCCGTCGCCAGCGGACTGTACTGCCAAGCCACCGTTTCTTCAGCGCCCAGTGCGGTCTTGGCGATGGCCGGCTTGGGCGGGCGTCCCGTAATGCCGCACAGGTACAGCTTCTCGCATCCAGCCGCATCCGCCGTGCGGAAGAACGCACCCACGTTGTACAAGCTGCGGACATTGTCGAGCAGGATCGAGACCGGCAGGGATGGGATGGCTTCGTAAGCCGCGCCGAGTTGTGTGGCCTGAAATGGGAGCCGGTCGGCTCCGGATTCAAGCTCGCTCATCGGCGATCCACAGATTGAGCCGGTCCAGGCTGCGCAGAAATGGCTTGAGCCCAGCCCACAGCAGGACCGCTGCCAGAAGCGAAGCAGTCACGGCCACGACTAAGAGCGAATAGTTCACCGCTTCGTCGCGCCCGAAGACATGCTGGGTGAAGAAGGCGACCGCAGTGGGTCCGAGTCCCAGGCCGATCAGGTTCAAGATGAACAGATAAACCGCCGATGCCTGGCCGCGCATGGCGGCGGGCATCATTTGCTGGATGGCGGCCGGCGCGATGCCAAACGGAGCCGCGGCGAAAACGCAGGCCGGCGCCAGCCACACCACCGCCCAGCCGGCGTTCGGCGCCAGGAACAGCAAAAAATGCACCGGAATCCAAAGCAGGGCGATACAGACGCCCACCAGCATGTTGGCTTGCAAGGTTCCCCGCGCGCGCACGGCGTCCGCGATGCGGCCCGCGCCCACGATACCAAGCACTCCGAAAACGCCCACCATCGAGCCGTACACCAGGCCGATTTTCGGAATGTCCCAGTGATAGACGCGGCGGAAGAATTCCGGCACCCAGGCGGCGCTTCCGTAGGACACCAGCGAGAGCAAGCCGAATCCGGCGTTGTGGCAGAGAAATGTACCTTTATTCTTGAAAATGTAGGCGAGCGATTGAGAGGCCGAAGCTTTCGTCAGCTCGGTCACGCCGCGCCGCAGCGGTTCCTTGATGGTGAGAAGCAATAGCGTCGCGATCAGGCCCGGTATCCCCACCGCCAGGAAGATCATCTGCCAGGGACGCACGCCGCCCACCAGCGGCAGCATCCACAACTCTTTGGCGGAGGCGAAACGCACCACGATCCCGCCCAGCAGGAATGACAGGCCCGAGCCGATATAAATTCCCATCGAATAGACGCTGATCGCGGTGGCCAGCTTCTCTTTCGGAAAATCGTCTGTGATGATGGAATAAGCCGCGGGTGAAAGAGCCGCTTCGCCCACCCCGACCCCCATCCTCCAGAACAGCATTTGTCCGAAACTCTTGGCCAGCCCGCACATGGACGTGAAGGCGCTCCACGCCACCAGCCCACAGGCGATGAGCCCACGCCGGTTGTATTTGTCGGCTAGCCGGCCCAGCGGGATTCCGCAAATGGTGTAAAAGAGCGCGAAGCTGAAACCCTGCAAGACGCTGACCTGCGTGTCTGTGATGCCCAGGTCGCGGCGCAGCGGCGCCACAATGAGCGAGAAAATCTGGCGATCGATGAACGAAAAGACGTACATCAGCGTGAGCACGCCGACCACGTACCAGGCGTAGCGCGGGGCAGGGTACGGCGCTTCGTTATTCAGCGCGGCGGGGGAGCGGACCGGCTTGGTGGCCATAGGTAGAGCAATTCTATCGCAGAACGCTGCGCTCCGATAACGTTGTTGCGACACGTGGTTGCGCCCGCTGATTCAGCCCGGCGGCCACTCATGCCGTCTGGCATCACTCCGTCTGTCGACACGCCGCGCCAGCCGGGTGGCCGCGCATGGGCGGATTGTTAGCGATGCCCCATTTCGCCGCGGTGAGATTTACTTCCCGCTCGGCGACACCACGACCAGGCCTGCTAATTTACCGAGCTGCGAGTGCGCGAGATACACCGTTCCATCTTTCGTGACGACGCCGTTTCGAGCGCCCTCATGGGTCGGCACCACTGCAACCTGGCTGAGCTTGCCGCTCCCGTCGACCCGGGCCACTGTGAGCCGCGCGTCTTTGGCGGCCCCTACATATAACGTATGAGTGGCCGGCGAGTAGTTGAGGTCATCCACGCCGTCCCCGGTGTCGATCGACGACAACTTCTCCCCGTTGTGACCTGCATCCAAGACCTCCGCCCGGGTGCTGCAGGCAACGAATAGGTAGCCGGTGTTTTGATCCACCGACAGACCGTGCGGACCGTCCTCCCCACACGACGATTGCCACTTCGCTACGGTTTTGTGTGTTTTCAGATCAATCGCGGTGGTGAGGTCCTTGTCCTCGTAATTCATGTACAAGCGGCCGCGCTTGGCATCCACTGAATAGCCTTCAGGCCGGCCTTCAAACGTCAGTTTTTCTTTCTGACTCAATGTCTGGCTGTCCAGAATACGGACAGAATTGTCGCCCGGTGCGGTAACCCACACTTCTTTTGTCGGCGCTATATAGACGACGCCGTCGGGGGTAGAATCGATGTGGCCGCAGGTCTTGCGCGCCAGAGTCCTTGCATCAACGGCGCACACACTGGAGTCGGCCCGGTCACCGATGTACACTACGCCGTCGCCAATCGACACGCCGCTGGGCCCTAGAGCGCGTTTGCGGCCTCGGAATTCAACTTCCTTTGCCGCAAAGCCCGAGATCTCACGGACGCTGCCGTTGCTGGTGTCCACCACATCCACTGAGCCGATGTTTATGGCCGGAACCCAAACGTATCCCGTCTTCGGATCATAGGCGATGTAATCCATGGTGATGTTTCCCTGGCCGTGATCGGGGAGGGCTAGGATGCGAACGGTGTAATTCGCGTTTTGCGCGTCGGCCGCCTGCAATCCAACCGCTATTGCCGCGATGGCCATTACGACGGCTAGCACGAGAGAATTTCGTTTTTCCATAGCGATAATCGTAGCACCGGCCTCCGGGCGGGCATGTAAGCCACATCGAGCAACCGCTCAAATTGAACACTGACCCGAAGACGCAAAGTCCCGTATGATATCGAAAGAGCAATGCACCTGAGGAATCGCACCGCATGATCGACACCGCGGCCGTCCGCGCCGGCGAGGAATTAAACCAGCAAGCCCTCGTCAGCTATCTCGAAGGCAAGCTCGAGGGCGTCGAGAATCTCACCATCGAACAATTCCCCGGCGGCCATTCGAATCTCACTTACATGCTCCGCACCCCGGCGCGAGAATACGTGCTCCGCCGCGGCCCGCTCGGTCCCGTCGCTCCCAAGGCGCACGATATGGCGCGCGAGTACAAAGTTCTGAAAGCCGTCCATCCGTTCTTTCAGCCCGCCCCCGAAGTTTTCCTGGTCTGCGAGGATCCCTCCATCCTCGGCGCGGTGTTCTTCATCATGGAGCGCCGCCACGGCATCGTGGTGCGCGATCGCGTCCCGCCCGAGCTGGCCGCTTTCCCCGACTACCAGCAGCGCGTCAGCGGAGGCTTCATCGATTGCCTGGTCCAGCTGCACGCCATCGATATCCAAAAGCACGGCCTCATCTCACTCGGCAAGCCCGACGGCTTTTTAGAACGCCAGGTCCGCGGCTGGTTCGACCGCTGGCTTCGCGCCAAAACCGAAGAGATCGCCCTGATGGATCGCATCATCCAGTGGCTCACGGACCGCATGCCTGCTTCGCCCGCGCCCACGCTGGTCCATAACGATTTCAAGCTCGACAACGTCATGTTGAATCTCGAAGACCCCGGCCGCATCGAGGCCGTGCTCGATTGGGAGATGGCCACCGTCGGCGATCCGCTGGTGGATCTCGGCTTGATCCTCTGTTATTGGGCGCAGCCCAGCGACCCCGGCGGCACCAAAGCCTCCATCACCGGGCAGCCCGGATGGTACACGCGCGACGAACTGATCGGCCGATACGCTCAAAAAACCGGGCGCGACATGTCGCTCATCAACTATTACGAAGTGTTCGCGCTTTTCAAACTCGCCGTCGTGCTGCAGCAGATCTACGTCCGTTTCCACCGCGGCCAGACGCAAGACGAACGCTTCCGCCACTTCGACAAGCGCGTTCACAATCTGATTCAACAAGCCGCTGCACTGATATAATCCAAACTGCATGGCCCATCAGGAAACGCTGTATCAGGTCTCGGACCGCGTCGCCACCATCACGCTGAATCGCCCCGACAAGCTCAATGCCTGGACCGGAACGATGGAGCAGGAGG
Source organism: Terriglobia bacterium (assembly GCA_963768095.1). Taxonomy (GTDB): domain Bacteria; phylum Acidobacteriota; class Terriglobia; order Bryobacterales; family Bryobacteraceae; genus Palsa-89. Next base: position 315,819 of record CAVYGT010000008.1, read on the forward strand.
TCCGCGCGTCCATCTATGAAGCCGAGCAGGACCCCAACGTTCGCGTCATCATTCTCACCGGAGCCGGACGCGGATTCTGCGCGGGCGCCGACATGTCGCTGCTCGGCGAGATTGCGACGAAGGGCCTCGGCGAACGTGCCAGCGCACTCGCCAACACCAGCAACGGCCAGCGCGCGGGCGTCCGTCCCGACTTTCAGAAGAAATATTCGTATTTCCCCTCCATCCAGAAACCCGTGATCGCCGCAGTGAACGGCCCCGCCGTCGGCTTGGGCTTCGTCATCACGCTTTATTGCGATCTCCGTTTCGCCTCCGACGCCGCGCGCTTCGGCACCGCTTTCGCCAAGCGTGGACTCATCGCCGAGTATGGCCTGGCCTGGATGCTTCCGCGCCTGATCGGTCCTTCGAACGCGCTCGACATGCTGTTCTCCGCGCGCCTGGTGGACGCCAACGATGCCCTGCGCATGGGCTTGGTGAACCGCGTTTTTCCACAGGATCAATTTCTCGAAGGCGTCCAGGCCTACGCCAAAGAGCTGGCCTACAGCGTCAGCCCCCGGTCCATGCGCGTCATGAAAGATCAGGTCTACGCCGCGATGTTTCAAACGTTATCCGAAGCATTTGAAAGCTCCGAACAGGAAATGCTCCAAAGCCTGCAATGCGACGATTTCAAGGAAGGAGTCGCCCATTTCCTGGAGAAGCGCGCCGCGGCCTTCACCGGTAAGTAGCCGACACAACTATGCATTTCGAATTCTCCGACAAAGTTAAAGATCTCCAAAAACAGGTCCAGTCGTTCATGGACCAGCACATTTATCCCAACGAGCAGCGCTTCCTCAACGAATCGGAAGAAGGCGACCGCTGGAAGCCCTCGCGCGTAATCGAAGAGCTCAAGCCTAAGGCCCGCGCCGCCGGACTGTGGAACCTCTTCTTGCCAGAAGACGAGCACGGCGCCGGCCTCTCCAATCTCGAGTACGCGCCGTTGTGCGAAATCATGGGCCGGTCGCCCATGGCCCCCGAAGTCTTCAACTGCTCCGCGCCCGACACCGGCAACATGGAAGTGCTGGCGCGCTACGGCACACCGGAGCAGAAAGAACGCTGGCTCAAACCGCTGCTCAACGGCGAAATTCGTTCCTGCTTCGCCATGACCGAGCCCGCCGTCGCTTCCTCGGATGCCACCAACATCGAAGCCAGCATCGCGCGCGACGGTGACCATTACGTCATCAACGGGCGCAAATGGTGGTCTTCCGGCGCAGGTGACTCGCGCTGCAAAATCGCCATTTTCATGGGCAAAACCGATCCCGCCGGCCCGAAACATAAACAGCAATCCATGATTCTGGTCCCCATGGACGCGCCCGGCGTCAAGATCGAGCGCATGCTGAAGGTCTTCGGCTACGACCACGCTCCCCACGGCCACGGCGAGGTCAGCTTCACCAACGTCCGCGTTCCGGTCTCGAACATGCTCCTCGGCGAAGGCCGTGGATTCGAAATCGCGCAGGGTCGTCTCGGCCCCGGCCGCATCCATCACTGCATGCGCTTGATCGGCGTCGCCGAGCGAGCGCTCGAAACCATGTGCCGCCGCGCCGGCGCTCGCGTGGCATTCGGCAAACGGCTCGCCGAACAAGGCACCATCCGCGCCGACATCGCCGAATCGCGCATGGACATCGAACAAACGCGCCTGCTGGTCCTCAAAGCCGCCTACATGATGGACACGGTCGGCAACAAGGCCGCGCGCTCCGAGATCGCGATGATCAAAGTGATCGCCCCCAACATGACGCTGCGCGTGCTCGATCGGGCAATTCAGGCGCACGGCGGCGCAGGTGTCTGCCAGGACACTCTGCTCGCTGGCGCCTGGGCCAATTCGCGAACCCTGCGCCTGGCCGATGGTCCGGACGAAGTGCATCGCGAAGCCGTCGCCAAACTGGAACTTGAAAAAGTGCTGGGCAAAGCCGGGGCCACCGTCTCGGCCCGATGAGCACGTTGGTTCTGGTTCGCCACGGTCAAGCGCGGCCGTTTCAACCCAACTCGGATTCGCTTTCCGAAACCGGAGTGCAGCAAGCCGTCCAGTTAGGCGAGTATTGGCGCGAGCAAGGCATCACCTTCGACGAAGTTTACAGCGGCACGCTGCTGCGCCATCGCCAGACTGCCGAAGCCGCGGGTTTTAAGAACTACAAGGCGCTCTACGAATTCAACGAGTACAACGCCGAGGCGATCCTGCGCGCGCATCCCGACTGGGCGCCCCCCACCGACAATCGCCATCTGCAAAGAATGTTCGACGTCGCCCTCCCGCAGTGGATCTCCGCCAAACTGGATGCCGCGGGCCTGGAAACTTGGGCCGATTTTCACGGGCGCGTCGAGCGCGGCTTCCGCCAGATCATCGATGCCGACAAACCCAGCCGCCGCGTGGTCGTCTTTACTTCCGCCGGCCCCATCGGCGTCATGCTGCAGATCGTCCTGTGCGCGCCCGAACAAACCGCCATCGAGCTGCACTGGCGCATCCGCAATTGCTCGCTCACCGACCTGGTCTTCACCCGCGACCGCGTCTCACTCGACCGCTTCAATACGACCCCGCATCTGCGCGAAGTCACCTTCCGCTAGCCGCACGTTTCTTTTTCTTGGATCGCTTCCTCGCCTGACCTCGCCGGCCCGCCGCAACCGCGCCACTGCCCCAACGCCGCAGCGCGTCAACGTCCTCGAAAATTTCCGGCGGCGCCTGATAGTACTGCATGCTCATGCTTTCATCGCCGAATGGATGAAAAGCCGCCAGGCCGCCCCCTTCAAAGTCCGCCCGATTGCGATCGTCCGCCTTCAGGTACAGAGTGTCGCCCGCAACCAACGCAAACACCGTCCCATCGCAATACAGCACATGGCCGCCGAACATGCGTCGTGCGGTGATCTCGCCCAGCGGTGAAAGCTGCTCAAGCAGAAATTCGATGTACGTGGCGCGATTCGCCATTGCTAACCACACTAACACCCTTGCTACACTAGAACGTTTGACCCCATGAAAATTCACGAGTATCAGGCCAAGGCGATCCTGGCCAAGTACGACGTCCCTGTGCCGCGCGGCGAAGTTGCATTCACCGTCGACGAAGCCGAGGCCGCAGCCCAGAGAATCGGTGGCAGCGTGGTAGTGAAGGCGCAAATCCACGCCGGCGGCCGTGGCAAGGGCGGCGGAGTAAAGGTCGCCAAAGACGCCACCGAAGCCGCCGAGATCGCCCGCAAGATTCTCGGAATGACGCTGGTCACGCACCAGACCGGCCCCGAAGGCCGCGTCGTGAAACGGCTTCTGATCGAGGAGACGCTGCCCATCGAGCGCGAGCTGTATCTTGGCATCGTGCTGGATCGCGCGCAGGGCAAGCCTATCTTCATGGCGTCGGCCGCCGGCGGCATGGAGATCGAAGAGGTCGCCGCAAAATCTCCCGAGTTGATTCTCAAAGAGCCCATCGAGCCGGGCTATGGCCTGGCGTCATATCAAGGCCGCAATCTTGCCTTCGGCATGGGCATTCCCGCTGCCAGCGTAAACGGCGCGGTCTCGGCCATGATGGCTCTCGTAGCCGCCTACAACGCCTGCGATGCCTCGCTCGCCGAAATCAATCCCTTCATCCTCACCAAGGACGGCAAGGTCTACGCGCTCGACGCCAAAATCACGCTGGACGACAACGCACTCTACCGTCACAAGGATCTGATGGAGCTGCGCGATCTGAACGAAGAAGATCCGCTCGAAGTGGAAGCTTCGCGTTTCAGTCTGAATTACATCAAGCTGGACGGCAACATCGCCTGCATGGTGAACGGCGCGGGCCTGGCGATGGCAACCATGGACATCGTGAAATACGCCGGAGGCAGCCCCGCCAATTTTCTGGACGTCGGCGGCGGCGCCAATGCCGAACAGATCAAGAACGCCTTCCGCATTCTGCTCTCCGACCAGGGCGTTCAGGCCGTGCTGATCAACATCTTCGGCGGCATCCTGCGCTGCGATGTGCTGGCTACCGGCGTCGTCAACGCCGCGCGCGAATTGAACATCAAGGTCCCCATCGTGGTTCGCATGGAAGGCACCAACGTGGAAAAAGGCCAGGAGATCCTGAAAAATTCCGGCTTCAATTTCACCGTGGCCGATGGAATGAAGGACGCCGCCGAAAAGGTCGTGCGCGCCGTCAAGGGAGCGGCCGCATGAGCATTCTGGTGGACCAGAACACGCGCGTCATCTTCCAAGGTTTCACCGGCCGCGAAGCCAGCTTTCACGCGCAAAACGCGATGGACTACGGCACCCAGGTGGTGGGCGGCGTGACGCCTGGCAAGGGTGGCCAAACTCATCTCGGATTGCCCGTCTTCAATACCGTCGCCGATGCGGTGAAGCAAACCGGCGCCAACGCCTCCATCATCTTCGTTCCCCCGCCGTTCGCCGCCGACGCCATCATGGAAGCTGCCGAAGCCGGAGTCCCGCTGGTGGTCTGCATCACTGAAGGCATTCCCACCGCCGACATGATCCGCGCCGCCGCTTTTCTCGAAGGACGCAAAACTCGGCTGATCGGCCCCAACTGCCCCGGCATCATTTCGCCCGGCAAATGCAAAATGGGAATCATGCCGGCCCACATCCACCGGCAAGGACACGTAGGCGTCGTCTCGCGTTCCGGCACGCTTACCTATGAGGCGGTCGGACAGCTCACCAAGCTCGGCATCGGTCAGTCCACATGCATCGGGATAGGTGGCGACCCGATCATCGGAACCAACTTTGTCGACGCGATGCAACTCTTCAACGCCGATCCAGACACGCAAGCCATCGTCATGATCGGAGAAATCGGCGGCAATGCCGAAGAGACCGCCGCCGCCTACATCGCCAAAAACGTGAAGAAGCCGGTGGTCGGATTCATTGCCGGCCAAACCGCGCCGCCCGGCCGCCGCATGGGACACGCCGGCGCCATCATCTCGGGAGGAGCCGGCAAAGCGGAAGATAAGATGAAAGCGATGGCGCAAGCCGGTATCACGGTGTGCGCCTCGCCGGCCGAAATCGGAGACAAGATCAAAAGCCGTTTATAAAACGAATGCCCATCGAACAAACTTTTGCAATTATCAAACCTGACGCCGTCGCCGGCGGACACACCGGCCAGATCCTGAGCATGATCGAAAAGGCCGGGTTCCGTATTCGCGGAATGAAGATGACGCGTCTCAGCAAACAGCAGGCCGAAGGATTTTACGAGATCCACCGCGAGAGGCCGTTTTTCAGCGGTCTGGTGACATTCATGACCGAAGGCCCGGTGGTGGTGCTGGTGCTGGAGCGCGACAACGCCATCAAGCATTGGCGCGAAGTGATGGGCGCAACCAATCCCGCCAACGCCGCTGAAGGCACCATTCGAAAAAACTTCGCCAAGAACATTGAGCGCAATGCCGTGCACGGCTCCGACGCGCCCGAAACCGCCGCGGTCGAGATCCCGTTCTTCTTCAGCATGGCCGAACTGCTGTGACAGACTTGAAAGCCATCGACGGCCAGCCGTTGTGCTCCGAAGCCGAGCGCATGCTGGACTATCTGCGCACCCGCTCCGCCGAGCTGGATGCCGGCTGTATCCGCGAGCGCGTTCGAGCTGCCGCTGCAGAGCTTGAGAAGATCGTCGACAGTGTTCCGGAGAGCGATATCCGCCGCCGGCCGGTTGCCGATAAATGGAACATCGCCGAAGTTGTTGACCACATCGCGCAAACGCAGATCCGCTCGGCTGAAGAACTCCGGCATTTGTTCGCTGGCCGCCGTCCTCCTGGACCGCCGGTCTATGAGGCGCTGCGTACTGGAGCTGCTGCTTGGGCGCCCTGGCAGGAACTCGTGGATGGGCTGCGGTCGGCAAATCACGAATTGATCGAGCTGCTCAAAGACGCGCCCGGCGCAGCTGAGAAATCCGGCGTTACCGTCCGGACCATTCTGGTCGTCAACCATCCTCGTCCGGACGGGAGCATGGGAACGCAGATATTTCCGGCCGATATCGATTGGAAAAAGTACGCTCTGCTGCAAAGGCTGCACCTGTTGGATCATCGAACGCAGATAAAGAAGCTGCGAGAAGCGTTGACGTCCAGCGCGGCCGCTTCCTAAAGCATCTTTTCGCACAAACGGCCCAACGTCAGCAGCGCGCGATCGTGCGCGTCGGACCAGCGATGCCCGCAATTGATGCGAATGTAATTCCGGTACCGGCCATTGGCCGAGAAAATTGTTCCGGGAATGATTGTGATGTGTTGCGCCAGAGCGGCGCGGTAAAGCTTCAACGCGTTTAACCTGCCCGGCAGCTCCACCCACAGCATGTATCCGCCCGCCGGCCGGCTGATGCGCGTGCCCTGCGGAAAATACTTCGAGATGGCTTGCCGCACGCCTTCCACTTGCAGGCGCAGCGTGGAGCGCAGTTTTTTCAAGTGACGATCATAGCCGCCGGTCTCCAGAAATTCCGCCACCACCATTTGCGGCAGCGACGGCGTCGCGACGCTAGACAGCATTTTCAGCCGTTCGATTTCGACCCGGAATCGTCCCGCCACCACCCAGCCCAGCCGGTAGCCAGGACATAGAATCTTCGAAAACGAGGAAACCACCAGGACGTTGCCTTTGCGGTCGAATGCTTTCAGGCTGCGCGGCCGCACTCCGTTGAATGTCAGATCGCTGTACACTTCATCCTCGATCAGCGGGACATCCCAGCGCGCGGTAAGTTCAGCCAGCGATCTTTTGTACTTGTCGGACAGAACGTACCCGAGCGGATTATGGCAATTGGACATGCTGACGCAAGCCTTCACGCGATGCTTGCGGATGGCGGCTTCGAGTTGCTCCAGATCCATGCCGTCCTGCGGATGAGTGGGGATCTCGATCACCTTCATTCCCATGGAACCCGCGCTCTGCAGGACTCCGAAATAGGTGGGGCTCTCGACGGCGATGGCATCGCCCGGCCGCGCCACGGCGCGCAGCGCCAGGTTGATGCCCTCCTGAGCGCCACAGGTCACGATCACATCGCGCGGCGAAAATCCGCATCCGGCGGCGATGGCGCGGCGGGCGATCTGGCGGCGCAGGGGCTCGAAGCCGGGTGGAAAATCGTAGCGCGTGCTGTGATGCGGCTGGCGGTGCACGATGCGTCGCAGAATCATGTTGAGCCGCCGGTTCGGATACAGTTCCGGACTCGCGCTGCCGGCTCCGAAGGGAACATTGTCGGGATTGTTCAGCGCGTGGATGACGTCCGTGAGAACGGCCTCGGGTCCTATGGGTGTTGGTTGAGTTTTCGCAGTCTCGAACTGCGGCTCCGGGATCAGGCTGGAAAACGGCGCGCGCACGTAGAAACCGGACTGGGGCCGCGCTTCCAGATACCCGCGCGTTTCGAGCCACAGATAGGCCTGCAGGGCGGTAGAAATGCTGACGCGCTGCTGCCGGCTGAGGTCGCGCAGCGACGGAACGCGATCGCCCGGCCGCAGCGTTCCGCGAGCCATCTGCTGAGCGAGCGTCTCGGCGATGCGGACGTACAACGGTGTGGAAGTTGCAGCGGCTGCCATGGCGGAATAGTAACAGATTGTCTAATTGGAAACTGTACCGATTGTACATGCACAAAACTGATTCTGTACACCCAGCGGCGAGGCGCGTTATCTTCACTGCATGTCCTCTCATCGATATCAAGTGGTCGACGTGTTTACAGAAGAGCCGCTGCTTGGGAACCAGTTGGGCGTATTTCCGGATGCTTCCGGAATCGACGACGCGACCATGCAGAAGATTGCCAAGGAGCTGAACGTCGCCGAAACAGTTTTCATTGGCCCGGCGAGCCGAACGGATTGTATGGCGAACGTTCGCATCTTCACCCCCGGGCGCGAGATGCCTTTCGCCGGACATCCGACCGTAGGCGCGAGCTTCGTGCTGCGAGAGCTGGGGATGGTGCCGAAGAATGTGGAACGGTTCGCGCTTGAAGAAAACATCGGCCCCGTGCCGGTGCGCGTTGAGACCGGAAATGGCGGCCGTCCGCTGATCTGGTTGACCACGCCGCCCATCACGATTGGGCGCGCGATGGATGCGGGCGCCTGCGTGCGCATGCTGGGACTGGAAGCCGCGGAGCTTCTAGGCAGGCCGCCTGAAATCGTCAGCGCCGGCAATCCCGGCGTTTTCATTGCGCTCAAAAGCAAGGAGGCGGTAGACCGCGCGGTGCTCGATATCCATGCCCTGCAACTGCTGAAGCGCGAACCGGACGAGTCGTTCTTCGTATTTGTATTCACTCCCACCGTACAAGGAGCTTATTCGCGCATGTTCGCGCCGGAGCATGGCGTGACGGAAGACCCGGCCACCGGCAGTGCCACGGGTCCGCTGGCGGCGTACATGATGCGGCATAGTCTGGCGCCCAGCGCCGACGGCACCCGGCTGATCAGCGAGCAGGGCACCAAGATGGGCCGGCGGAGCATCCTGCATATTCTGATTCACGGCAACAGCGGGGCCAACGGGATCGAAGTGGGCGGCTACGTTACGCCGGTGATCGAAGGTGTTTTGACGATTCGTCACGGTTATACGAATTCCGCTGAGGAAGCTGCCCAATCCAATATGGCGTGAGGGACGAAAATCTTATCGTCGACAGGACGGACGAACTGACGGTCGCTGGTGGGCAGTTGGCCGACCGAGTGCGGACGGTAGGTGAATACCGGGAAACGAACATGCCTTTGTCTCGCTTCGAGATCGAGTGGCGAGAGCGGCTTCACGGGCCTCGCCAGCCGGACGGATGGGTTCCTCGAACCACCGAGAACATTGGCGACTTGACGCCCCTGCCGGAAGAAGAGCCGGATGCCATCCTGGTCCGCACTTGAAGCGTCACCGGAACGAGATATCGCCGCGCCGGAGCGGTCACCGCAGGTTGGAACCAGCCAGTCCCGCGTTGCGTCTTTTCAGATAGAAGTTCGTAACGTTGTCCTTTGCGGAAATCTCCTTGACTTCGGCAGCTTGACCTGCGCGAGCAGTTCGAGGGGCCGGGCCGGCGCGTATCTTCCTCCGAGTACGCGCCGGCATTTATGCCCGGGTGCGTGCGCCGAGGGCGGCGCGGATGATGTTTGCGGGAACTTCATAGCGTGGGAATTCTTCAGGAGTGCACCAGGCTACTTGTGGCGCCTCAGACGTGGTCGCGATTACGTCCGATTCGGCTTCGAAAGCAAAAATCAGGTCGTGATGCAAGTGAAAAGGCTCGCGTTTACTCTTGCGCGCCGGGATGCCGTGGACGTCTAAACCGACCAAACCAATTGCCCGGACCGGCTGCACCGTGGTTTCTTCGGCGGTTTCGCGCGCCGCGACGTCCGAAAGAGTGGCATCGGATTCTTCGACGTGTCCGCCGGGGAGGAGCCAACGCCGATGGCGATGGTGAAACATCAGCAACACGCGCTGGCGGCTGGGGTCGACCACAACGGCGCTGCAAGTGATGTGTCCGGGATTGTATTGATGACGGGAAAACGGCGTTTCGGTTTGTTCGAGCAACGCCAGAATCAATTCGTGGCTCTTCTGTTCCTCGGGCGAAGGGGCAAATTGCTCCAGCAGGCGCCGGGCGTCGACGGGCGATGGCATCAGAAATCGATCGCGGAAAGAACTTCGGACGGGCGCTTGTCAAAGGCGCGGCAGATGGCGAGCAAACTTTCGATGCTAGGCAGATTAGCGCCGCGTTCGATGGAGCTGATCTGCGAAATGCTGAGCTTGGCCATGGCGGCCAGGTCCTTGAGCGACCAATCGCGCTCGACGCGCAGCATCTTGATGCGATGGCCCAGGCGTTCGCGCAGTCGGTCCTGCGCGGTGCGGCCGAAACCGAACTTGTCGATGGCGTTCTGCAGCGTCTGGCGGAGCTGCGCTAGCGAAAACGGTTTGGAAATGTAATCGAAGACCTTCATCTTGAAGGTGGCGCGCATGTCCTCGAGCGAAGGATAGCCGGTGACGACGATGACGCACAGGCCGGGATACAAGCTTTGAAGCTGCTCCAGCACCGTGTCGCCCTTGACGTCGCCCATTTTCATGTCCAGCAGGACGATGTCGGGCAAGCGCTGCTCGCATCCGGAGTAGAGCTCGTCGGCGTGGGCGAAGGTTCGGATGGAATAAAGGCCGTCGTCCTTGAGCGCGTCTTCCAGATAATTGCGGAAGTCGGGATCGTCATCGAGGATCGCGAGATCCACCAGATCGCTGGGGCTGAGCGTTTCTGCCATTGGTTCAGATATAGTCCTCATTGCAAAGATTGACCTCCGGGGCGCCGCTGCTGAGACGCGGGCAGCGCGACTTCCAGACAAGCGCCACCTTCGGCGCGATTGGAGGCCGCGATGGTTCCACCATGCTGATGGACGATGCCCTCGGCGACGGTGAGGCCGAGGCCGGTTCCTTTGGCGTCCAGGCGGCTGGACACGAAGGCATCGAAAATATCGGGGAGCACGTCGGGCGGAATGCCGGGGCCGTTGTCTTCGACCGTGACCGCGGTCCAGGATTGGCCGTTGCGGTTAATGCGCTTGGATTGGACGGCGATCTTGCCGCCGGGGCGGATGGCGTAGAGCGCATTGCGCAGTAGATTGACGAAGACCTGGATGAGACGGTCGGAGTTGGCGGTGACCACGTGATCGGGTGCGACGCTGTTGGTGAAGCTGGCCTGCGCGGCTTTTTCATCGATGGCCACCAGGCTCCAGGCGTCGTCGATCAAGTGGTGCAGGTGGACCGGCTCGAAATGTTGTTTGCGGACGCGCGAGAAATCCACCAGGCTCTCGCTGATTTTGCGGATGCGCTGCGTGACGCGGAGCATGCGGGCCAGGCGTTCGAGCGTGGCGGGATCCTGCGAAGTTTCGGTGAGTTTTTCGATGGAGCCCTGCAGCACGGTGAGGGGCGTGTTCAGCTCGTGAGCCACGCTGGCGCTGAGCAGGCCCAGACTGACCAGGCGATCCTGCGCTTCCAGCTTACGCAGCGCTTCTTCGAGTTCGTCTTCGCGCTTGCGGAGCTCAACGATGGTGGCGTTGCGCGAGCGCATGATCTGACCGATTTCGTCGCCGGGGATGAGGCCGTCGTCCACCAGCTCATGATCGCGATCGCCGTGCTGGGTGGCTTGATCGGCGCTGAGCATAAGGCGGAGCGGGCGGTACACGTACAGCGGCATGATGGTGGTTTCGAGCGCCAGCACCGCCAGGACGTAGATGGTACCGAGGACGATGAACAGGTTGGCCTTGGCGCGGTCCGGCAGGTAGGGGTAGAGGGCGAAGTAGACGCCCAGGACCAGCAGGGCGAAGAACAGATTGTGCAGCACCATCAGCTTGGGCCGCACTTTGAGGTCGCCGAACAAGCGAGCGACACGCTTCGGCGTCGTCAGCATGGAGGGTAGGCCGATGGAATGGGTTTGAGGCACAGCTAGCTCCTGTGGAAACCTATCCTACGATTCTACGGGATTGGGCATGGTGGCAGGAGGGAGAGGCGGTGGGGTGTGTGGTGTGCGGTGTGCGATTGCTTTTTCTGCGAAACGAAGCCACTGGCTTTTCGAAAAAAAACGAACCCAACGTGAGGCACTTGCATTTAGGTTGATCTGGGCATAGTGCGAGCGCGCGACGTTGGGCGAGGGCGGAAGTGCGTCTTGGAGACCTAGATGCATCTTAAGATCGCTGGGTCGGAAGAGAAGCTTGTTCGGTTCCAAAGTCATTGATTGAGCGAGGGATTTGCCGCGGGGAGTTTGGTGACTTGGGTTCGTTTGTTCACGCTGGGCGCCCCGGGGCGGCGACACTGCCGATGCGACTAGCCAGGTCGACCGGGCGTCGACTTCAGTGGATTCGCTCCGCGAGGGAGTCCCTTTGCCGAGGCCTCGGCTCCAGGTGGTTCACGGAACGGTTCCACCGAAATGCGCTGGTAACGCACTTCCAGCACGGTCAGGTATTCTGTACCGCCCGGCGCTTGGAGAAGTACGCGATCGCCCGCTGCCGACTTCATCAACGCACGCCCCAGAGGCGACACCCAACTGATGTGATTGCGGTTCAGATCGACCTCGTCGGTGCCCAGGATGCTCACCACTCGCTCCGTTCCCGCGGCATTGGCATAGCGCACGGTCGCTCCGAAGAACGCCCTCGCCGCCGCCTGCCCTGCTCTCGGAGTTTCCGGGTCAACCACTTCCGCCGACTCGATTCGCTTCGTGAGAAAGCGAATCCGTCCATCGATCTGGCGCAGCCGCCGCTTGCCGTACTGATAGTCGGCGTTTTCACTGCGATCGCCGTTGCTGGCAGCCCACGCGACCACCTCCGTCACGGCCGGGCGTTCCCTGGTGAGCAGAAACCGGTGCTCATCTTTGAGGCGCTGCAGGCCGTCTGGCGTTATGTAGTTCTTGCCTGGCGTCGCGGGCTCGTCCGCTTGCGGTTTTCTTGTAAACCCTCTTCGCATATCTCAGTCCTTCCAGCGCGAATCCGGTGGGTGCCGCAAAGCTCTCAGGATGTGGATCGTGCGATGGATCTCCGTCTCCTCGAGAGTGGATCTTCGCACGTAGGAAGCCATGAAAGAATTAGAGGTCCCCAGTGAACGCGAGTGGAAACACTGTAGGTTGTCCGAGTTTCTGGGGAGTTCGTTTGCCCTAACTGATTGTTTCACGTCTGCCAATCTCTTATTGATCCGACTTTGGGGGCATCATCATCGTTCAGCGGTCAAAGAGGCTTTTACGTCGATGGATCGCGATATCTCGTCTAGAGTGTAAAGCGATTCGCACGGTTGTGGACGGATCACGTATAACGGCCGAGCCGGCGTGATCACTTTAGACGATTCCGATGTTCAAAATCTGACGTTACGGGCGGGCGGACGGAAGGACTCGGAATCGGCGGCGGCCTCCGATCCGATAGGTCTCGAAGTCCCGGTAGTCCACGGTAAAGATGGTCGCCAAAGATTCGCGCTTTGCGAGGTGAACCAGAGTGGCATCGGCGAAATCCATAGGCTGATCCGAATAGCGCGACATTAGTTCCTGCAGGCGAGGGAGTTCAGCATTCTCGATTGCGGCCATCGCCAACGCACCGGAGCGCACGAATTTCCACGCAGCTGCTGTCTCCTGACGGCTGTCGCCGACCAAATGAAACAGTTCGGTTAGCACTGCTTCGGAGGTAACTAAGGGCAGGCGAAGCTGGTGGAATGTCTGCGTGCAGGTCGCATGCCAGCGATCCGACCGGTCGAGCAAAGCGAGAATTGCTCCAGTATCGATCAAGGCATTAGCGTTCATGACGCTGCCGCAGCCGCCGCCGGATGTCGCGACGTGCGTGTTCGGAGCGGTGATGGTCGCCGCCCGCGAAGGCTCCGAGGTATTTTGAGGCCTCGCCGTGAAGACGCTGTTGCGCTTCGTCGCTGCCGATCTGGAGGCCGGTATTATTCAGCCATTCATAAGCCGCCCGATCCAGCACCGCCGATAGAGACACTTTGAGACGGCGCGCCTCGCGCTCCAGGGCGGTCTTCAGGTCCGTGGAGACACGCCAACTGTATACTTCGGTCTTCATGTACTACATTGTAGTGCATTTCTTGGGCGGGTCACTTTACGAGCGATTAACGCCAGGATGGGCAGGGAGCGGGAGTGACGGATGACCGCCACGTAGATGCTACCGAGCACGATGAACAAGTTGGCCTTGGCGCGGTCCAGCAGGTAGGGGTAGATTGCGAAGTGGACGCCCAGAAACAGCATGGCGAAGAACAGATTGTGCAGCACCATGAGCTGGGGGCCCACTTTACGCCGAACAGGCGGGCGACTCGCTTCGGCGTTCTCAGCATGGAGGGTAAGCCGATGTGAACCGACGGCTTGCGGTACCTTCGTGTCAATTTTGGCGGAATACCAACGCAAACGCGACGAACATCTCAGCGCTACTACGTCGGCCGAATCATTGAGCCATGCGGCGGCTTTAGGAAGGTCGTAAGCCGATCGAGGAAGCTCTAGGAGACCGAGTTGGGTATAGAATATCCTTTACGCATGCTGTCTACTTAAAAAGGAGCGACTATGTGCGATCAGGATCATTTTGAAGACGACCTGAAAGATTTTCAGGCTCGCGGCTTGGTGACGCGAAAGCAATTCGGCATGATGTTGGGAGCTGGCGTGGCCATGCTGCTGCCGAAAGTCGCCAACGCGGTTGCGGTGAGCGAATCTGACGTCAACATCACCACGCCGGACGGCACCGCCGACTGCTACTTCGTCCACCCCGCCAGCGGCACTGCCCCCGGCGTTCTCGTGTGGCCCGATATCTTCGGCCTGCGCCCGGCGTTCCGTCAGATGGGTAAACGTCTGGCTGAATCGGGCTATTCGGTGCTGGTGGTGAATCCGTTCTACCGCGTCAAGAAAGCCCCAACGGCCTCGCAGGGCGGTGCAACCCCAATCCAGGAGGTGATGCCGCTCATGCAGGCTTTGACCGAGACCACGCACATCACCGACGCCAAGGCCTTCATCGGATGGCTCGACAAGCAGCCCGCGGTCGCCAAGAACCGGAAGCTGGGCACGCAGGGCTATTGCATGGGCGGCCCGATGGCGTTTCGCACTGCGTACGCCATACCGGACCGCATCGGCGCCGTCGCCACCTTCCACGGCGCCGCGCTCGTTACTAAAGGGCCGAACAGCCCGCACCTGGAGGCCGCGAAAAGCAAGGCGCAGTTCCTCATCTGCGTGGCGACCAACGACGACGCCCGTTCTCCCGACGACAAGACCATCATGAAAGAGACTTTCGAAAAGGCCAACCTGCCTGCCGAAATCGAAGTCTACAAGGGCGCGCACGGCTGGTGCCCGCCCGACACCACGGTCTACAACGAAGCGGAAGCCGAGCGAGCCTGGGCGCGCCTGCTGGTCCTCTACGGCAAAGCTCTAGCCTGATCGAAAAGCACGGCCGGCGCAGCAGCATGACCTCGCGCCGGCCGCGACCTCGCGCCGGGCAGGCGCCGCCCGCCCAACTCACTTCAAAGTCGTTCCGAACTTGATCATCGCCGACCCGATCGCAAAGCCGACATCGAGCCCCGTAGCCGTGACTGGCTGAGCTGCGGTCACGTTCGTCACCACCATGTCGCCCCCGCCCGGCGGCATCGCCAGCAGAATCGAAGAAGGAATCGTGAGCTGCCCCGCGCTCGATGGCGCGTGGCAGTAGAACCGGACCGTGCCATTTTGATTCCCGACATCGCCTTCCACCTGCACATCGCCGTTGGTAAACCCACCCGTCCAGGTAATCGTCGTGTCCTGCGTCCGGTCAATGTTCGCCAGCGCGTTCTGGTTTGTCAAAGTAAGTGGAGATTGGAAATTGATCGAGGCCGTGAAGGTTCCGATGTCCGTGCCGCCCGAGCCGGTGATTGTGTACGTGCCCGGAGGCACGCCGCCCGAGCTGGAGATCTCCGCCTGGTAATAACCCGGCCCCTGCTCTCCGAACGCCATCTGCCCATTCGGCCCGGCCAACTGAATCGGCCCGGCCTCTAATGCCGACAATTGATTGAAGAGCGACCCCTGCTCCGGTGGAACGATGGTGCAACTGCCCTCCGAAGCGTACTCATAGCCTTTTCCGAAAACCGCGCTGGCTATAGCTCCTGACAATGCCAGCGCCCCGCCGGAAGTCCCGCGGTCTGTCGTGGTTTGGACGATGTCGACCAGTATGGAGTTGGCGTGTCCCGCGCTGTTGTTGGCGAGCGCTTGAATCTGCGTCCCGCTCAGTCCCGACGCGGGATCCGAACACGCACCGCCATTCGGACTCACTGGTAACGTCACGGCATTGCTCACAACCGTACCGGTCTGAACCACCACTGAAACAAAGCATCCAACCGGAACATTGGTCGGAACCGTGACGTTGTACTGATCCAGGCCGGGATATTGAGACCGGCCACGATAGCCAATCGTCGCCGAAACGCCGCCGATTAAAATCTGCGTCGGAATATTCGTGAGGTTATCCTGAGTTTGCGGGTAAGTGCGGTCGTCATCGGCGGAGTCTGCACCGATCCCCGATCCCCACAGAGTTATAGTCTGGCCCGGCGTCACCGAGTTAGTAAGTCCGAAAGAGTTTCCGTTGTTGTCGGTCGCAACCGCCAATCCATTCCCTGTTCCATACAACGTATCCAGCCCAACCGCGCTCGCCACTACTTGAATCGGCGCTGCATTGCTCGTTTGACCGTTGTAAGTCACCGTGACCGTCCCGCTACCCACCGGTGTAGCGGACGGCAGCACCGCGGCAAGCTGGCCGGCAGAGGTGTAGTACAGCGCGGGCGTTGTCGTCACGCCGTTGACCGTTACTGAAATCGAGGTCTGGTTCAAGGTCTTGGGCAAACCGGGTGCCGCGCTGGATTGCAGTACCGGCGCTGCACTCGTGCTCAGACCCGAACCCAGGATCACGAACAGGCTCCCCGGCGCGATGCCGTAGTTCGGCACGCCCGGCAGAATGTAACTGTAGTTGTTCTGCACCTGCGTAATCGTCGGCGCCGCGCCGCCGGCCGCCCGACTCACCGCGGCGGTTGCGATGAACGTGGTGTATTGTATGGTCAAGGAGGCGCCGCTAGTCGCCGTTACCATCAGCTTGGCGAAGTGCCCGCCGTTGGTGCGCACGCCAAATACATCTCCGGCGACCAACTTACTCGCCGGAATCGCCGAGGCCCCGAACTGCACCGACGATCCGTTTCTGGCGCGGATCGCTTTAAAGACCCGCGCTCCGTATTTCCCTAAGTTGTAAATCTCAGCGCGGCCCTGCGGCGCCAGCATTATCCCGTTCCACAGAACGTCGCCTCCAGCCGCCGAAGCCACGCCGGTCTCAAGGTTCAAGAACGTGCTCGGCTCCAGCGTCGCCGTGCCGGACTGGTCCGCCAAAGCCACGCCGGAAACTGCAACCGCCACAAGGGCGATCACACAACTCTGGGAAAGTCTGAAAAGGTGCATTGGCCGCCTCGCTGAAATGAGATACCCAGGAAGTATAAACTAAGCGGTACCAGTCCGGTAGCCCGATGCGTAACCGCGCCACTCGGCCGCTGTCCGAGTTTGCATGACCAATAGGGTGGTGTTACAGCGAGGTTGCTAGTCTGACGGCTGTTTGCCGGCCAGCAATCGCTTCGCAAACGCGCGGTCGGCGGCGAGCGCCATGAGGAACATGCCGCCGTGCTCGCCAAACCATAGCGGACCGACCAGCATCGTGCCGCCCCAGCACCCGCAGGTGACTTGCATGCCTCGCAGCTCGGAGGCGACGCCGAGGCCGAGAAAGGCCATCAATATGGCGCCGGTGGAGAGCACGACCCAGCGGAGTGGAACCCAGCGCAGGGGAACGAGCAGCAGGATCGCAATGGCGACTTCGCCCCACGGGATCACCAAGGCCAGTGGACGCAGCAGCGCCGAACTTTCGGTAATGCCGACCTTGAACTCGACGATCGAAGTCGCCAGCACATACCAGGGATTGCTCAGCTTCACTAATCCGCTGTACAGAAACGTGAGGCTCAGCGCGATGCGCGACCATAGCACGATGCGATGGATGCTGCGCTCATCAAAACGGCCCGTGATCCTAGCGGCCGCAGTAAATAGGATGCCGCCGGCCACCAGGGCCACCACCAGCCATGCCGCCCAGATTTCCAGTACGCTTCGCCACATAGAAACTCTGTGCCCAATTCGCTGATCGAGCTAGCGCAGAAACTCCTCCACACCGAACTCCTTCTTCACGCGAGCTGGGGTGCAATTCGCCGTCCGTGAGCTGAGGCCAGAAGAATCTTAGAGTTACAGCCAATATCTTCGATTATTGCGTTATATGGCTCAACTCGTCACGAGGGGAATAACGCCTGGATGGCATCAAGTGGCGGCGGAGCCAGGCGTGGAAATCGGGCCAGAACTCCGGTAGTAGATTGGCGAAGCCGGAGCCGGCAACGGCGGTGCCCCAGTTCACCAGGGTCACGCTCGCGGTTCTGCTGGCGGGCGGGTAATAGGCGTTGGAGAGGCCGGCGCTCATGGCGGTTCCGGCCACGTTGGACCAATTGAATGTGGGCGCGCCTGAGTCGCTGTGGGTCACGACGGAACGGGTGACGGCATAGGTGATACGCGGCAACAGCCTGTATGCCGGGCCGCGGCGCACGTAGCGGGTATCTTCGTGAAAGGCGGAGGCGAGCAGAAAATCGCCGAAGAAGTTCTGAGTGACGATGTCGCCGGTGGCCGCGCCGAAGCGCTTCTGGTATGCACCCAATTTGCCGCCGTAGAGTGGCGCGGAACCGGTGGCTTGGGAGACGGCCGCGTTGAAGGCGCCCGCGCCCAGCGTCATGGGCGCAACGGTTTCGGTGGCGAACAGATCCCATTTTTCGGAAACAGAGGGTGCTGCCGGTGCGGGCGTGGCGACGAAGCCGTCGGCGGTTTGGGCCAGGGCGATCGGTGAAAGAGTGAGAAACGTGAAAGCGCACAGCCGCCAGCGCATATCCGCAAATTTGATGCAGGCGAACTGAGAATGGTGTCTTTAAGGGCCGGAGCCGTAACGTTGTGGCTTGCGTCGTAAGATGGTGAGGTGCACCGGTTGCGTGTAGTTGGGATACTGGTTGGCTTTTCCGCCGGGCTTTGTGCGCAAACGAATGCGCGGCCTGAGTTTGAGGTTGCGTCCATCAAGCCGTCGGCGCCCGATGCACGCGGAACGTTCATCCGGCCGAGTCCGAGCGGGCTTCTGAACATAACCAACATGAACGTGCAAGAACTGATCATGCTGGGGTGGCGCGTGCAGCCTTTTCAGATCTCCGGCGGACCGGGCTGGCTCGGCTCCGCGCGATACGACATCTCCGCGAAGGCGCAGACCGCGTTCAAACCGGGGGACCTTGCGCTCCTGGTGCAGTCGCTGCTCGAGGATCGGTTTCAGCTCGTGATTCACAAGGAGAGCAAGGACATGCCGATCTACGCGCTGGTTATGGCGAGGAAAGATGGAAGGCTGGGTGCGCAGCTGGTCGAATCGAAGGAGGGCGGCTGCACGCCGATCGATACTTCCAAACCGCCGCCACCTCCGCCGGAGCCGGGCAAGCCGCCGGCGCTGGGATGCGGTGCGATGATGTTGAATCCGAGAGAGCTGCGGGGGTAAGTGTTCAGATAGGGCAGATCACGGCGCCGCTAGCGCGCTTTCTGGGCCGCACGGTGGTGGACCAGACCGGCTTGACCGGCAAACACGACGTGACGCTCGACTTTGCATTGGACGACATGCAACTGGGACAATTCCTGCCTCCGGGCGCGCCGAAGCCGCCCTCGGACGGCGACCGGCCGTCCATCTTCGCCGCAGTGGAAGAGCAGCTCGGCTTGAAGCTGGAGTCGCAGAAGGGGCCGGTGGAGACGATCGTGGTGGATCGCGTGGAAAGGCCGTCAGAGAATTGAAGCGGGATGTGCTAGACTAAAAAAGCCGCAAGTTTAATCCTGGAAACAATTCAAATGCCCAAGCTGAAAACACATAAGGGTGCGTCTAAACGGTTCAAGAAGACCGGGACGGGCAAGGTGGTGCGGCATCATTCCTTTGCCCGCCACATTCTGACGTCCAAGGCGCGCTCGCGCAAGCGGAAGTTGAAACACTCGGAAGTCGCCGATGAGGCCGATCAGGCTAAACTGCGGCGGATGATTCCGTACTAAATAAGAGCCCGTGTGAAACGGCGCCGCACGTGCCGTAGCCGCCGGGCGAGACCACGAGGAGTAAAACGTGCCGAGAGTCAAACGAGGAACCAAACGCAGAGATTATCGTCATAAGACGCTGGAGCGAGCGTCCGGATTTTTTCTCACCAAAAGCAAGCTGAACCGTGCCGCGCAGGAAGCCGTGGAGAAGGCGCTGCGCTACAGTTTTGTGGGGCGCCGGCGCAAGAAGCGCGATTTCCGGTCGCTGTGGATTGTCAGGATCGGTGCGGCCTGCCGCGCGGCCGACATCTCATACAGCAAATTCATCAGCGGTCTCAAGAAATCGGGGATCGAGCTGAACCGCAAGATTCTGGCGGACCTGGCGGCGAGCGACGAAACGGCGTTCGCGGCGCTGGTGGCGGCCGCTAAAGCAGCCCACGTGCAATCCTGAGGTAGGTATGAACGCAGCACAACCGGTCAGAGAAATGGATTCGTTGGCGCATCTGGAAGAGCGCATCACGAGAGCCGTCGAGCTGGTGAGCCATCTGCGGGCGCAGAACGCGGCGCTCGAGGAACAGTTGACCGCAGCGGTGGCGGATCGCGACGCCGCACGCGCGGAACTGGACGAGCTTCGCAGCGAGCGCAAGCAAGTACGGACGCGCATCGAGAAGCTGCTGGGCCAGATGGAGTTGCTTAGCGCGACCTAAGGATGGCATCCTTAGGTATGCCCAACACGGAAGCGGTCCGTGTGACCATCTTCAACCAAAGCTATTCGCTGGTCGCCAGCGAAGAGCCTGGCCGCATCGAACAACTGGCGCAAAGAGTGGACGTGCTGATGTCGGAGATCTCCGAGCAGTCCGGCCACATCGACGCCACGCGCGCGGCGGTCCTGGCGTGTCTTCACCTGGCCGATCAATTAGACGGGATTGAGCACCGCTTCAGTGCGCTGCAAAACCGCGTGGAACACAAGGCGCAACAGTTCAGCATTTTGCTGGACGAGGCGATCGGAGCAGAGGCAGCGCCGGAAGCGGCCGGACGCGATTCGTAGCCCTTCGCGGCGGCGTTCCGGCGCCGTCAAAAGATCCTTTCCTGCTTGCGCAGCGTGCCGAAGGATCCCATGTTGGCTATGGAGAAGGCCATCCGGTATTGCGTATCGTCGCGAGCCCCAACATTGAAGCGGTTGTACTCGACGCTGATTCCGCAGCAATCCGTGTTATAGGTTATCTGGGTGGTGGCGAAGACCAGAATGTGGCGCATGTAGTCGTAGTAAAGGCTGGTGGCGCCGTTCCAGCCTTTGCGGGTTTGCTGGCCCCATCCAAACAGGGCGTGGATCTGGTTGGAGTTGGGCGCGATCACCGGATCGGTGTGCACTTCGCTGTCGCCCACGGTCACAAAATATTTTGACCAGCGAAAGTTGGCGTTGAATTCGTCGTTGCTGATGTGTTTGAGCAGCGGATCGTAATCCAGGCGCCATTCGAAACCCCAGGTCTGCTGATAGCGCAGCGAAGAGACCACCGGCGAGTAGTTGCGCGGACCATCCAGGAAAGCGAAACCGTCCAGATCTTCGGAGCTCTGGATGACGTTGCGCTGGCCCGCCACCACGGCGCCGCCGAAAGTGGGATCGAAATAACGGGCCTGCGAAACCTCCCAGGTGAGGATCTCCTGCACATTACCGTCCTTGTTCTTGACGAACAGGCGGTTGGCGATGGAGAACGTCAATTGATTGGTGTTGTTCATGATGTCCATCTCATCGAAACGGAGCAGGCGGTTGAAGTTGTCGATGCCGTCCACGAATTCGTATTCGATGCGCGGCTCGATGACGTGCTTGAGTTTTCCGCCGCCCAGCCATTTGGGGGCATTGAAGATGCGTTCGAGCGAGGGCGGCAGGATTTCCAGGGTGGCCTGGCGGGCGCTGCGCAGAAAACTGGCGCCGGTAAACTGCGTGTTGGCGACGCTGGCGCCATACTCGGTCTCGCGCGCGGAGGCATTGGCCAGAAAATTGAACCCAAGAAAATGAAAGGCGGACGTCAGATGCGGGTAGACATCCAGGCGATCGACGAAGGCGCCGGTCTGAAGCGCGGGCTGGTTTCCAAACACGGGCTGGCTGCGATCGTAGAAACCGGCGCTGGAATCGAATGAGATCCATAGCGGCAGCGGGCCGCCCAGAATCTGGCGGTCGCGGCTGAAGAAATCGAACTCAGGCAGCTTTTTAATGATGATGTCGTCGCCGGGGTTGATGCTCTGAAATTCCTCGTCGCGGCCGGCCACGATGTTCATTCCGAAGCTGGACCAGTGCTTGGTCAGGAATCCGACGCTGTGAGATTCCGACATGATGGCCTGGTTGAAGGACTGCGAGAAAGCCTGGCGGAACAGGAAGGAGCTGAGATAATCGATCTCCATTTTTCCTTCCCAGCCGTCGGCCAGCTGCGTTTTTACATCGAACTTGAATTGGACGCCGCCTTGCTTTTGGACTTGGCCGTTTCCGATGGGGATGCCGCGATCATTGACGGCATACAGGTTGAAGCCGATGTCGGTGCCGGGCCGGACCTTGCCGCGGAAATCATAGGTGTGAGCGAAGCCTCGCGAGGAAAAGTATTGGATCCGGTACAAGGTGTCGTAGCTGCGGTTGATGGCCCAATAGTAAGCCAGGCCGACCATCATTCCGTACAGCGTGCTGCGTCCGATGTTGGGCGTCATGAAGCCGCTCTGGCGGGGAATTTTCTTGAGCGACTTGTAATACTTGGGCGCGTAAAACAGAGGCAGTTGCCGGATGTGAAAGATGGCGTGATAGGCGATGGCGCGGTCATACGGGATGATGTCGAAGGTGGGAGCGGTGAGGCGCCACCAAGGTTTGGGGACTTTGCAGTCCGTCACGAAACCGTCATGCAGGATGTAGCGGTCCTCTTTGCGCTCGGCCCATTTGCCTTCGAAGTAGAAGGGGTTGGTGGTGGTGAGGAAGCCGGGACGGGAAATGATCTTGGTGGGGAAGATTCCGCTGACGTCGTAAAACGTTCCGGTTTCGGTATCCAGGTTGTAGGTGCCATGATCGGCGATTATTTTGGTGCCGTCGGTGAAGTTTTCGAAGCGGACGTTGCCGCGGGCCTCGGCGTCCTTGGTGTCCTCGTTGTAATCCACTTCGTCTGCTTCCAGCTTTTTATCGTAGGTCTCGAGAACCACGTTGCCGCGCAGGTGGTACACGTCGCCGTCCTGCTCTTGCGAAACGGAGTTGACTTTGACGTCGTTGACGCCGGGGGCTTCCGGGCGCTGGACTTTGAGGCGCTGATTGGGATTGGCGACGCTAGGCTGTTCGGTAGGCACGGGCGGCGGGATGAAGGGAGGAGACGTGATCTGAGGAAAGGCGGGGAAAGCGAGTAAGCTGAAGCACAAGACGCACAAGCGGGCGGCGAGTGCCAAAAATTCTTCGTGACATTTTAGGGCAAATATGTTACGAAGGAAGATAGCCTGTTTTGAAAACCAAAACCGGTGAGGAGAGCCTGCGGAGGGTAGAACGAGAAACCCCAACCGAGAACCGTAGCATGGTCTCGAAGCTGGCTGCAACCGTAGATTGCATGGACTGAGTGTGGGGATCATTTATGGAATGCCGATACTGTCAGACTTCCAACAGCGAAGATGACCACCGCTGCCGGCGTTGTGGTCGCCGCTTGCGGAACATGCCTGTGTACGCAGGCTCCTCAGCCGCTGCGCCGGCTTTAAGCTACGACGCGAGCGAACCGAGCGAGGTTGCACGAACCGTTGCGCCGGAAGCAGCGCCGCCGGTGCGAAGGCCGATCACTTATCAGCCGTCGTTGTTCAGCTCGCGCGAGCTGCCGCGGCTGGTTCCGTTTGAGACCATCGCGCCCGGACCGGTGCAGCCGTCGCAGCGGAGAACGCCGGCCGCTCCGGCTCGCCAGCGTCCGCGCAAGGTCATAGCGGGGCAAAAAAGCCTGGAGTTTTCCAGCCCCTCGCGGAGCGCGAGAAATCTGGAAGGCGCCATTTATTGCGACGCTCCCGTGGCCATTTCGACGCATCGAGCGCTGGCGGCCGCCATGGATGCGGCGGTGATGGTGATAGCGCTGGCGCTGTTTGGCGTGGTTTTCCGTTTGGCCGGCGGAGAGGTGGTGCTGAACGCCAGAACAATTCCGCTGTTCGGCGCGGTGGCCGCCGCCGTGGTGGTGCTGTACCGGCTGCTGTGGTGCTACGCGGATTGCGATTCCCCGGGAATGCGTTGGACCAATCTGGCTTTGATCAACTTCGACGGCCAAGCGCCGACACCGAAACAGCGGCTGGCGCGCAGTGCCTCCGGATTCCTGAGCCTGGCGGCGGGCGGTCTCGGTGTGGTGTGGGCGTTAGTGGACGAAGAGACGCTGACCTGGCACGATCACATCTCGAAAACGTTTCCTACGCCCAGATAAGCGCGCTGTTACTGCTTCTCGAAAATGAACTTCTGATCGGCTTCGCCGATGGGGCCGGCGTTCAAGTGCGCGTTCTGCGTCAGCGTCTTTCCATCCGCTGAAAGGACCCAAACCGTTTTGATGGCGACATCGGTGCCCTGGAAGGACAGCTTGGTATCGACTACCAGGTTAGATCCATCCCAGCTGGCGATGCTTTTCGTGTCTATGCCGCCGGCGTTGTTGGTGGCCTCTTTGCCATCGGTGGTGATTTTCAGCACGTAATCCAGCTTGCCTTGAGCGCCGTCGTCGGAGACGGTGTCCTGGATAGCGGGCTCACTGTGGTCAATGATGTCGGTGCGGCTGTTGGACGGAGGCAGGGGGCCGAAATCGGATTTGTCGATGTTCAGCTTCCAGGTGCCGCTGTAATTAGCGTGGGCGCCAGTCGAAGCGGGGGCTGTTGTGGCTGCCGTCGCTGTTGTGGCTGTGGCCGGTGCGGCGCCGCCAGAGCCTTTCTCGAATACCAGCTTTTGATCCGTTTCGCCCAGGGCCGCGGCGGCCAGGTGCGCGTTTTGGGTCAGCGTCTTTCCGTCCGCCGACAGCGTCCACACTTGCTTGATGGTGACGTCGCTGCCCTGGATGCTGGTACTCGAATTAACGACCAGATTATCGCCGTCCCAGCTTAGGGTCGACTTGACGGTCATCGGCCCCTGTTCATTGGTCACTTCCTTGCCATCCGTGGTGTAGTTCAGGGTGGTGTTCTGCGGGCCTTGCTGGGTTTCTTGCGTGACCGTATCTTTCAAAACCGGGTCGCTGTGGTCAATGACGTCGGTGCGGCTGGTCGGACCGGGCAGCATGCCGAAATCGCTTTTTGAAACATTCAAGGTCCAGGTGCCGCTGAAGTTCGGCTTGGCGGCGAGCGACGTTGCGAATGCCAACGCTGCGATGGACATCAGGATTGACTTGCGGTACATATGCATCTCCATTTGGATACCCACGCGAGAATTTGGGGTGTTGAAAGCCAGCTTAGCATGGAACGCCCAGGCGTTACACGATCACAAGCCATCAGCTCAGATGAAACGGCAGGATCGGATCGGCTTGGTCCAGGCCGGGCTTCCAGAAAGGCACTAGCAGCGCCAACTCGCGTTGATCCACGGTGTGGGCGGGCAGGCATTGGCCGGCCGTGAAATCGATACGAATGGGAGACACGGCCAGCGCTTCGCGAGGCAGACGGATGTGATACGAGTGTTCGCCTGCGGTGCTGAAGGTGGCCCCAGGCACGCCGGTCCCGTTTACCGCGGCCGAGAGCGTGACTGGCCCGGGGACGGGCAGGCGAAAATCGAAGCGCAGCTCGCTGAACGCGGCTGATGGCGGATGCCGGACTTCAATCGAAAACCGCCGCTCGGTCCAGCGGAAACTGCTTTGTTCCAGCGCGTGCCAGCCGTGCAGAAGCTGGACGGAGTAGCGGCGGCAAACGCGGCTCTCCACCAGACAGAAGGCGCGCTCGTCGCGGTCCGCGCGCGCCGGTTCGGAATCCCGGGCCGCTCCGGTTGTCATAAAGTCGTGCACGATCCATCCAGTCTGCGCGAGCAACCTCCGCAATGCAGCTTCCGAAAAGATCCAGTGATTCGTACTGTCGTTGTTGCACTCCTGCGGATCGAGCAGGTAAACCAGCGGCTCTTCCTGCATGGGATGGCCGTCAGGCGTTCGCTGGGCGACGCGTGTGCTCAGCAAACAGTAGCGGGCGCGATGCGCTAAAGCCTCTAACACAAAGAAGGGATTCTTGAGGTGATAAAGCACGCCCAGGAAAAGCGCCAGCCCGAAAATGTCTTCGGTGAGCGCGAATTGAGAATCCAGATCGACGGCCTGAAACTCGACCGACGACCTGAGCGCCGAATGCAGCGCGTTGAAGCCGCGCAGTTGATTGTGATTGGTGTAGTAATTGTCGAGGGCCAGCACCTGGCAGCCTAGCGATTCGAGAAAGAAGGAGTTGTGCCCGTCTGCGCAGCCAACGTCGAGAATCGGGTCTCCGCCTGACAAATCGAGAAAGTCGCGGCGGGATCCAGTGAGCAACTGGTCAAGAATCGAAAAAGTGAGGAGCGTCGGATAGGGGTACCATTTGATGCGCTGCGGCGCGAGCTCGGCCCTGAGTTGCTGCAAACGTTGCTCGAAGGCGCGGGCGCGTCGTTGCAGTTCGGGGATGTCGGGTCCAGGCATGCGGCGAGTACGCGTCCTATTCTAACCGGCCCGTTGCATTCGGAGAACGGAAGAGCGACGATGGTGTCCTATGAATGGGCTGGATGGGTTCTGGGCGGCGCTGACGCGAGTGCGCGCACTGTTCTGGTTGGGAATGGCCGGGCTGTTGTTGGCCGCGGGATGCAGCGCGGTTGCGGCACTGCGGGGCGGCCTGGCGCTCGGGGCGGAAGGCGATCTGAGCAAGGCCATCACCTTCGACGGCGCGGTCGGCATTTATCTTCTCACGCTCGGATTTTTTGTGCCGCTGGCGGACTTCACCGCGCGCGGGCTGCGGCGATGGCTGGGCTGGACCATCGGACTCTTCGTCTACGCGTACGGACTTGAAACGATTCAAACGCTGCGCGGCCTGGATCCGCGTTTCACCAAGGTTGGATCACCCGTGGATCAAATCCTGGGTGGCGTGTTTTTCGTGGCGGCGCTGGGAGTCATCGCGCTATTTTGCATTCTGGCCATTAAGCTGATACGGCGCGATGTCCATGGCGCGCAAGGGCTCATCTTGCTCGCCATCCGCTACGCAATTGCGGCGGCCATGATTGCGTTCGCGGCGGGCGTGTGGATGAGCGCCGTATCGGGCCGGCGCGTGGGGCTGGCCGGTAATATTCTGCCCTTGCATGCCCTCGGTTTTCACGGACTCCAGGCTGTCCCGCTGGTGGGTTGGCTGTTGAGCCGCTCGGCGCTTTCAGGTCAGGATGCGCGCCGCTGGGTGCATCTGGCGGGCGCTGGCTGGATTGCCGCCTGTCTTGCAGTCGCCTGGCAGACGGCCGCGGGCCAGCCAGTCACCGAGTTCTCCGTGGCGATGGCCTTGGCCGTTCTCTTCGTACTGGCTTGGAGCTTGATAGCGCTCCGCGCAGCGCTGGCGTGGATGCAGGCCAGAATGACAGCCGTTACAGGATATTGACGGCGCGCGCGGCGATCAACGCCACGGTGGCTAGCGAAATGGACGCTTGCACCATCATCATGAGCTTGGCCCAACGCGAGAGCACCGGTACATCGGTGGGCGAAAAAGCGGTGCTGGTGTTGAAGGCCAGAAACAGGTAATCGACAAAGCCGGGCCGCCAGCCCTGCGCTTGCTTACCCGGCATCAGCATCTGGGGGAATAAGAACGCGCCTTGGCTGTGGGTGTCCCGGCGATCGCGCTCGTTGGGGCCGCCCGCATCCAGACGCCAATACCAGGACGCGAAGACGAGTACATTGGCGACCCACAGGGTGACAGCGGCGCGGAGCAGGATCAGGGGCGTGTCGCGGTGCTCGGGTAAGCGCAGGATGAGGAGAGTGAGCGACCAGACCATGGACGCGGTCAAGCTTCCCAACACGAGATGGCCGAGAACGCGGTTTATGTCCAGCCGGCCGGCGCGATGCGCGAGTACGGTGGGGATCAGCAACAGCGATACAACCACCAGCAATAACCAGCCTGGGCCGAAGCGCAGTGGTTCGGGCAATACGAAATGCAGCGCCGCCGTCGCGAGAATCGCGAGAACGGCCGGCCAGCGTGGTTCGCCGGCGAGGGGAGCCTCCACGGCCGGCATGTCCGGCGGTAGCGCGCTGGACTTCTTCATATGGGACTATGATGAATGTAGCAGGACGCCTCCCCCATGAAGGTCGTAGTACGCAGTTCATCGCTGCTGTTCACGCTGCTGTCGATCATCTTGCACGTACCGATCCAGCGGGTAAAGCGGACCGGTGCGGAAGGCGTGCCGTCCGCAGGAGAAGACTCAATTGGTGTGACTGAAATTCCGCGCGTGCCGGCGCAAAAAGAGGTCCTGGCTGTAACGGGCAGCCGCCGCGAGCGAGCATAGCGGTTTTCCTGAGTACTACGCAGCCCGGTACGCCTGCACTGGCTGGCATTTTCAAATGGCACGAAGTCTGTTACAGTTCGGCTGTGACATTTCGGTAACAGATGGCCGTTCGCGAGTCCGAATTCGTTCAGCCCGCCGAGGCTGGCAAGGCCCATTCTAGCCTGGGGCCGATTCTCGATGATATTTGCCGATTAGTGCAAGGTTCCGCTGAGGGCGGGTTGTGTTCCATGGTGCTGCGTGTGGGCGGCGAACCGCCGCTGGTTGTTGCGCCTGGCCTGCCGGTGGATGCGCTGCGTGTGTTCGAGCAATACCGTGTCGCTGAAGAATGCCTGGACGGGCTGCCCGCGCAACTGGCGGAGCAGTGGGGCTTCGAAAGTTGCATAACCTCGCCGGTGCTTTCTTCGCAAGGTGAATTGCTGGGAGCGATTGCGCTGCACTACCAAGGACGGCATGCGGAAACGCCCAGCGATAGAGAATTGCTGGGCTCCGCCAGCCGCCTGGCGGCGGCCGCGATCGAGCATCAACAGGTGCTGCGTTCCGAGGCGGGCTACGATTCGATAACGGGGTTGCTTAATCGCAGCCGCTTCATCACTGAGTTGGATGCTTTGGTGAGCGCGCCCGAACCCGGTGAGTTGACACTGCTGCGGATTAATCTGGATCGCTTCCACCACATCAACGATGCCTTGGGGGGCGCGGCCGGCGATGGGCTGCTGGGCGAAGCGGGCCGGCGGCTGGCGCGGACGCTGGACCCCGGAGACCTGGCGGCTCGCATTGGCGCGGACGAATTCCTGGTTGTTCTCACCAAGCGCGCGGGAGAACCGGGCGCGCTGCGGGCCGCTGGTGACCTGCTCGAGATTCTGCGCGCGCCCTATCACGTGGACGGTAAAGAACTGTTCTTGACGGCCAGTATCGGCGTGGCGGTTTTTCCGAAACACGGCCACTGCGCCTGGGATCTGCTGCGCTCGGGCAGCCTGGCGATGCGCGGCGTGAAGCGGCGCGGCGGGAACGGCGTGAACGTATTTCAGAGGGAAAGTTCTGACAGCGCGATCGGCCGTCTGGAGCTGGAGAGCGAGCTTCGGCTGGCGCTGGAACGCGGCGAACTCGATCTGATGTACGAGCCGGTGGTCAGCGTACAGGGCAAGGCGGACAGCTTCGAGGCTCTGCTCACGTGGCGCCATCCGATCCGGGGCGTGATTCCGCCCAGCGAGTTTATTCCGATTGCCGAAGAGTCCGGGCTGATCACGCACATCGGATCCTGGGTGATCCTGGAGGCATGTCTGGCGGGAGCCGGATGGCGCCGGGCGGGCTTTCGCGAGACGCGCATTTCGCTGAATGTTTCGGCGCCCCAGTTTGAGCAGGACAACTTCGTGGACACGCTGGCGGTGGCGCTGGCGATCAGCGGTTTTCCGCCGCAGCACCTGGAGCTGGAGCTTACCGAGAGCTGCGTAGTGCGAGACCTCGACCGGTCGGCCGGGCGCATGGAGCAGATCCGCGATCTCGGGGTGAGCATTGCGATCGACGATTTCGGCACGGGGTACTCATCGTTGAGCTATCTGTACAAGCTGCCGGTGAATTGCGTCAAGATGGATCAG
Source organism: Terriglobia bacterium (assembly GCA_963768095.1). Classification (GTDB taxonomy): domain Bacteria; phylum Acidobacteriota; class Terriglobia; order Bryobacterales; family Bryobacteraceae; genus Palsa-89. Next base: position 345,335 of record CAVYGT010000008.1, read on the forward strand.
TCCTTCCTGCGCGGCATCGCGGAAGTGGACGGCTCGCTCCCGGTGATCCAGGGCATCGTGCGGCTGGCGCGCGGTATGCATCTGACGGTAGTGGCGGAAGGCGTGGAAACACTCGAAGAGCTGGAGCTGGTCCGGCTGGCCGGTTGCGACCAAGTACAGGGACATTTGTTTGGACCGCCGTTGCGGGCCGAGGAAGTAGAAGGGCTGCTGGCGCGGGACCTGCATGCGGCTGCGTTATAGCCGTGCTTCCGCTACAGGTGCAAACCGAGTAGTTTGACCATCTCTTCAAATTCAGCCACCCAATCGGACTGGTTGGACTGTTTCATTTCCGGATACAGATTCTGCAATACGGCGTAGGCGTGGTTCTGCATAGACCACAACCGTAGCGGCAACGGGAAGGAAGTGGCGGCTTGGACCTTGCCGCGGCATTTATGCAGCAGCTCCAGATCGCGGGGCTGATCGAAAAAACTACGGCAGGTCCGTTCCAGGTTGCGGCGCAGGATAATTTCAAGCGCGGCGGAGTCCAGCGAGGCGCCGGACACGGGAACCTGGTCAAAGAGGCTTTCTATCTGCGCGACGTCCAATTCGTCGGTCTCCAGAGCGTGCCCGAGCAGATCATTGAGAGCCACCTGAGCGTTCATGCGCATCTCGGTGGGAATCGGGATGTGGCATTCATAGAGGAAGCGCAGCAGCGGCGTCTGATTCTCGTAGGTTTGGCGATAGAAGGCCTCCATGTCTTCGAGTGTGGCCTGCAACACCTGGTGCATGACGCGGCGCTGCTCGTCGCGGAAGAGATTCCGGATGGAATAGGTGCGCTCGAAGCCGTCGTCGATGCGGCGAATAGTCTCGGCGAGGTCGGAGCGGCTGAAGGCGTCGCCGGCGGACTGAGACAGGCTGCGGTATTTCTCGTCGCTGCTCCATTTGCTGACGCCGCCATGCAGGTTGTGGTCGCCGAAATGCAGCACGCCAAACATCAGCATTTCGGATTCTTGTGTGATCTCGGAGGTGAAGCGGGCCTGGCCCGTGGCCAGCCGCATCTTGCCTGAGCGTTGCAAACGATAGTCCTTGGTTTGCACGTCGTAGCAATAGATGCGCGCCTTCTCCGGGTATTCGGAGAAGAGCGAACTCATGGCAAAGTGCGCGCCAAGTTTGGTCAGATCTACCATGGCGGGCTGGACAAATTTCTCGTAGACGAGAGCTCCGTCGCGGTGTTCGGGCAGATTGCTTTTGGCCTCAGCTAGTTTGGCCATGAAGCGCTGCTCGAGATCGTCATCGAACAATTCCTGAGCCAGTTGCACGACGCGGCCGGCGTATTGAATTACCTGCACGGTCTCGATGCCGGTTAACTCATCGAAGAACCAGCCGCAGCTGGTGTACATGAGCATGGCGTGGCGCTGCAGCTCGAGCAATTTCCAGGCCTTGACGCGGTCCTGGCGGGGGAGATTCTTGCGCCGGAAATGGCAGGCGGCGAACTGGTTTCGGTTCTCTTCGGAACGATCCAGAATGACGCGGATATATTCGTCGCGCGCGGTCCAGGGATTCTTAAGAAACCGCGCGGCGGTCTTCTCATAAAGGGGCGCCACCTGGTCGCGCAACCAGTCGAAAGCTTGGCGCAAAGGCGCGCGCCACTCCTGATTCCAGCCGGCGTGGCCACCCGAATTGCAGCCGCAGTTTTCGCTCCAGCGTCCGACGCCGTGCACGCAGCTCCAGGCGGTATTTTCCAGGACCTCGACGTCGTGGGTAGGTGGATTGCGCTCCAGATATTCGGCGTAATTGGTGAGCTTAGCCAAGCCCTTCAATTCGAGCTGTTCCAGGGCGTAGGCCAGCGCCATGTCGCCGTGGGCGTGGTGATGTCCGTAGGTTTCGCCGTCGGTGGCGATGTGGGCGAGCTGGGGCCAATCGCGCTTATCGGAGAAGGCGTCCAGGAGGCGCTGGGCGAAGCGCTCGCCGTTTGCGAGTAATCCCTCGAAAGCCACCGCGCGGGCGATGGGGCCATCGTAGAAGAACAGCGTGATGCTGCGCCCGGAGGGAAGCTTCTGGCGATACGCGCGCGTGGGGTCGATGCGGCCTCCGCTGACGTCTTCGCCATCCACGGTGCGCGCCTGCGAGGGTGCGAGCACGGTGAACTGGATGCCGTACTCGGCCAGGATGTCGAGTGTCTCGAGATCGACGGCGGTCTCCGGGAGCCACATGCCTTCGGGATCGCGGCCGAAGCGATGGCGAAAATCTTCGATGCCCCAGCGCACCTGAGTGCGTTTGTCGCGCGCATTGGCGAGCGGCATGATCATGTGGTTGTAGCACTGCGCCATGGCCGAGCCGTGGCCGGAGAAGCGCTGGGCGCTGGCTGGGTCGGCCGCCAGGATGTCGCGATAGGTTTCAGGCGCGTGATCCTTGAGCCAGCCCAGCAGGGTGGGGCCGAAGTTGTAGCTGATGCCCGCGTAATTGTTGACGATTTTCGCGATGCGGCCGCCGCCGTTCAAGATGCGGGAGGCGCCGTTGGGGGCGTAGCATTCGGCGGTTACGCGTTCATTCCAGTCGTGGTAGGGGAAGGCGGAGTCCTGGAGCTCGATGGCTTCCAGCCACGGATTTTCGCGCGGCGGCTGGTAGAAGTGCCCGTGGATGCAGAGATAGCGAGGAGTAGCCACGTCTTATGGACGCTATCGTGGCGTGGGTGTTGCAACCACCGCCGTACCGTAGCAAAGCACTTCGGTGACGCCCTGCATGACTTCGGTGGCGTCATAACGGACGCCGATCACGGCGTTGGCGCCCATCTGGGCGGCATGCTGGGCCATGCGCTGGTAGGCGTGCATGCGGGTTTCCTCGCACAGCTTGGTGAACAGCGTGATATCGCCTCCGGCGAGCGTTTGCAGGCTGGCGCCGATGGTGCCGAAGATGGAGCGTGAGCGGACGATGATGCCGCGCACGATTCCGAGATTTTTTTCGATGTGGTAGCCGTCGAGAGTGAAGGCGGTGGTCAGCATGTGGCCGTCGACGGCGGGCAGTTGTTCTTCTTCCATTGAGCCTCGCGGAGTTGTATTGTAGCATCGCGCGGGTGATGGGCCCGGCCTCCTCCCAGTCGAAGAAGGAGCGCTCGCGGCGTGAAGGCGCCCGACCTTGCCAGGCGATTACTTGCTCAGTTCCGGAGGAACCGGCAGCGTCACTTTGCCGGTGGCGGCCCACTCCGTGCCACGCGTAAATGTCACTTTGAAGGTCGTTTCAGCGGTGGTGTCCGCGTCGTGGCCCAGAGCCGTCACGAAAACCCGGCCACTGCCGAACTCGGTTGTCCAGAGGATCGGTTCGTTGATTCCGGGCCCTGACATGGGCTGCTTGTTTCTGGCATCGGAAGCCTTGTCATCGTACCGAGAGTGGTCGTCGTACGCGGTCGCCAGCACGTGATAGGTTCCCTCGGGCTGCCATTTCAGGTTCGAGTACAGCTCCTCATTTTGAACCGGGAGCGGAGTCTTAAGGCCGTTGGTGATGGGATGGTCGGCGTCTTTGATATCCACCGTGAAATCGTGGCGGGCCGAGTGATGACCTTTACCGGCTCTCCAATTACCTCCCGACATTTTTTCGTAGTCCGTCCATCCGGTGAACGCCGCCAGAGAAAAATGGTATAAGACCAGCCCTTTGCCGGAGCGGACAAATTCCGCCAGAGCATTGTCGGCGCGATCGCCCCACCGAAGCTGCGCCTGTCCACGTTCGAAGTAATTCACAACCACGACGTCGTAAGGCGCGAGGGTTTCCGGTCCGGCACCGCGGAATTCCTCTGTCACCCGGACTTCGAATTTGCCGGTGTCTTCGAGCTCTTTCTTCAATACTGGAGTTGTTCCTCTCCAGTCGTGGCCGTTCTGGCCGGTGATGATTAGGACCTGGAGCTTGGGCGGGCCTGCAGGCGCCCTGCCTTGCGCGCTCAGAATCGATGCAGAGAAAAGCAGGAGAAGTAGTGTTCTCGTCGTGTTCATGGCAGTCCTTATTCTCTTCAGGGCGGAAGGGCGTGTCAAGGACACCGCTGAGTCATTGCCCTTTCGCCGGGAATTTCAACAGAACGTACGTAATGTGCTTACCGGCAGGCACGAGGAAGCTGTGCGGGATGCCTGCCGGAATGTGGACGATGTCGCCCGCGGCAAGGGGATGCACCTCGCCGCCCGTGAGCGCGGTCCCAAGATATTCGCCCGTCGCAGCATTGCCTTTCTTCCCGCTCATGGTCCCGCCCAGCATGAGTGCGCCTTCGCCGCTGTGCACGATGACGACGTCGACGATTCTGTCGTGTTCCTCGGGCCGGCCGTCGGCATCGCGATACAGCAGGCGAAAGCGGTGGTCACCGTAGTCGGCCAGCGTTTCTCGCGAGGAATGGTCCGGTGCGACGTTCTTCATCAGGGCGGATTCGTGCTGGTCGATCGCGGATGGGGTCCAGAGAGCGAAACTGGATGGCTCGGCCGCAAACGAGGGAGCGAGCAAGACAAGCAATAAGCACCTGCGCGTCATAGGTGCCATCCTATCACTTGGCCGCGGAACCGCTTAATGGCGAGCCCTGGCTCGCACGAAACGGAGATCCCAGACGCGATCGTCGCCGGCACTGAGGCCGGTCACATTCCCGGCTGAATCGCGGATGAAGCGGATGGAAGTTGCGCCTCGGCCCTCCAGCATGAACGCATCTCGAAATGTGGGCCGCACGCGTACTGGCGGATTGGACGCGATGGCGAGGCTGAGCTCTCCAGCTCTCGCTGCAACAGTGAGCGTAGTGCCAGTCTCGAGGCTCTCATATTCGCCCGCCAGAGAGGCCAGCTCAGGTTCCGACGGGTGCGCGGGCTCGACGCGTTCGTACACGGTGTCACCGTCGGGCGTCACCTCGCGAAAGCGACGGTCCTCGAAAACGAATTGACGCTCGCCGGCCAAAAACGTGGTGGAGCCGGTGGGCGTCAGTTCTACTCGCTGGTCGATCGCGAGCTTGCCATCCTTGAGCCCGAGCTCAACCACCGTATTATCGCGGACCTTGCGATACATACCCGTCACCCCTTGCAGCTTGGATGGGTCCATGGCGAAGGTGGCGGACTTTGGTGCGGCTACGGCGCCGGTCCACAAGCGCGCAGTCTCGCGTCCCAGCTGCGCCGGGTTTGCTTGCGCTGCGTTGCACATCACAGCAACGGAGACGGCCTGATCCGGATAGCGTCCGATCCAGGTCCGATAACCGCCCGTGGAGCCGCCGTGCGACACCTCGCGCAAGCCATCGACAGTGCCGATCTCGAGGCCGGCCGCGTAGGCAATCGTCTTGCCGTTCGCCAGCCTTGCAGGCGTCTGCAGCGCCTTGACGAGCTCCGGGCCGCCGACCTTGGCGTGAGTGAAATTCTCATTCCACAGAAGCCAGTCGCCCGCGGTGCTCAACATGCCGCCTGCGCCGATGATGTTCTCGATGGGGGTGTCTTGAATCCAGCCGCCACCGGCGGGAGCATACGCCAAGGCGCGATTTGGCACCACAGCGCGAAAATCGTCGCGCCATCGCGTGTGGGTCATCTTCAAGGGTTCAAAGATTGCCTCGCGGGTGAAATCCTGGAACGTCTTTCCGTTGCCCAGCGCCCGCTCTACAAGAATCGTTGCGATGTTGAAACCAGTGTTGGTGTAGCTGTAGGCCGTGCCAGGATCAAAGTTGAGCGCGCGCTGTCTGGAGGCGATCTGCAACAGATCCCGATTGCTGAGCACGTAGGTGTCCTCGGGGATGCCGGAAAACGTCGCGACCAGGCGCCACTCGCGCAGACCGCTGATGTGGCTAAGCACGTGGCGAATCGTGAGCGGTTTGCCATAGTCGGGCAGTTCCGGCAGGTATTTGCGCATCGGATCGTCCAGCGAGATCTTCCCTTGCTCGGCCAGCAGGAGTAGCGCAGTTGCGGTGAACTGTTTGGCTACCGAGCCACTTTCGAAAACGGTATCAGCGGTAATCGGCACACCGCGCTCGAGGTCCGCCATGCCGTAGCCCGACCTTAGCGCCACCGACCCTTGATAGGAGACGCCCACGGCGCAACCCGGCGTATGGGTGTTGAAAGCGGCGAAGATGCGGTCGACTTCCGCCGGTTTAGATTTCGATGGCTGGCCCAGCAGCGCAATAGCGAGCGCAAGTGCCAGGAGTAGAATTCGCATAGGTCCAGTTGACGAAGTATAGCATCGCCTGACGCGTTCAAACCTCATGAGCCCGTTCTCGCCGGCGGCGCAGGTTCGGTATCCGGCCAGACCAGTGTTAGCAGCAACGCCACGGCGATTCCGATAAACACTTCAGCGCACCGATGCAGGGCGATTTGCCACGGAGGGCCGTTCCGCGGGACTAACAAGACAATCGCCAGGGTAACGCCCCCGAATCGATATGCGCTTCGATCCGAGCGGATCAGGTCGGTCAGCAGTCCTAGGATGAAGATGCCCATACCGAAAACCAGGACGTTCGGCCTGAAATGACTGGCGACAGTCGCGCCCACCACCGCTCCCAGCGCTGTTCCTAGGAAACGCTGCCAGGAAACGGTGAGCGCCGCACCCAACGATGACTGGGTAATCACTAAAGTTGTAATCGGCGCCCAGTAGGCTTCGGGCAGCCGGAACAACCTGGCCACCAGCAGCGAGAGCACCGCCGCCACGGCCGTTCGTGCGGAATGCGCCGCCACCGGCAAGGTCACCCGCTTCAGTTCCCCTCCGAACCTGTTGGTTGTGGGCAAGAGACCCCCAGTTTGAGCCTTTAGATTACGTCGCGTGCGGAAGATATATGCCAGGATGACTAGACCGCCGCCACGGCGCGCACCTCGATCAAAAATTGCTCTTGAACCAGGCGGTCGATTATCAGCAGCGTGTTAGGTGGATAAGCGCTGCCGGCGAACAGGCCGGGGAATTCGCGCAAACGGTACTGCATCAGCTTCGGAATATCCTGCGAGTGCACGAGATAAGTTGTTAGCTCCACGATGTTGGCGAAGCTCGCGCCCTGAGAAGCGAGCGCGGCGCCGAGATTGGCAAAAACCTGACTACATTGCGCCTCGAAGTCGCCGGCTACTTTGCCGTCGCGGTCGACTCCGACCTGGCCGGCGATGAATAGAAACTCCGACGTCCTGACGCGGGCGATTTGCGAATATGGCCCGAGCGGCTTGCCGAGGGTCTCGGGGTTTAGCATTTGAATATTAGGCATGGGCGGGCTCCGTGACAATCGTGCGGCATCGGGCGTGGGCTGGACCTGTACGTCATATGCCGCGACTTGAACTATAATCATACCTGTGGTATGGCACAGAGGGAGGAGGACCCTGATGTTCTCAAATTCGCCGGTTTCGACAAAGGTGGCGCGCTCGGTGGCGCTAGGTTTGGCGGGTGTGGCTCTCGCCGTGGCAGGCGGGACAGCCGGTAACCAACAGGTCACGTTCACCAAGGACATCGCGCCTATTCTGCAATCCAAGTGTCAGGACTGCCACCAGCCTAATTCGGTGGCGCCTATGTCGCTGATCACTTACGAGGAAACACGTCCCTGGGCCAAGTCCATCCGCGAACGGGTTGTGACGCGCCAGATGCCTCCCTGGCACATCGACAAAAGCGTTGGCATTCAAAAATTCAAGAATGACATCTCGCTCAGTGACGCGCAGGTGAATGCCATCGCGCGCTGGGTTGACGATGGCGCGCCGCAGGGCGACCCGAAGGACCTTCCGCCACCCAAGCCGCTCGCGAGCGATAACGCCTGGAAGGGTGAAAGGGACGGCTTCGGCCCACCCGACCTGGTGGTCAAATCCCCGGAATACACCATGCCAGCCCGGCATCAAGACGTTTGGTTTCGCCCGATGAGCGATATTCCGATCACCGAGCCTCGCTGGGTCAAAATGGTGGAGATTCGGCCGACGAATCTTCAGGGAAGGAAAATCATTCATCATTCCATCGCATACCTGATCCTCAATAATGATCCGGATGCCGTTCCCGCGGGAGTATCGCCGGGCTTCTCCGACGACCCCGAGGATCGGGCCAGAATGCGCCCGCAACTGATGGAATGGGCGATTGGCAAAAGCTACGATCTGTACCGGCCCGGGACCGGAAAACTTCTTGTGCCGGGTGAGAAGATCACCTGGGACCAGCACATCCACGCGGTCGGCGAGCAGATCACCGCGGGATCGGAGATCGGTATTTGGTTCTATCCCAAGGGTCAGGAGCCACAGAAGCGCAGCTACTTGATTGGGTTCACGGCCCAGGATCGAGCCAAGGGCCTGGACATTCCGCCGAATACCGTCGCAATGACGGAGGGTTTCACCGTGCTCAAGGAGAACGCCTTGCTTGAGAACTTCCAACCGCATTTCCACCTGCGTGGGAAGGCCATGGAGCTCGAAGCAATTCTTCCGGATGGAAACCGGCAGGTCGTGAGTTATGTTGATAAGTTCAACTTTAACTGGATGACGAATTACATCTACGCCGACGACGCCGCGCCGGTATTTCCGAAGGGCACGGTCATCCACGTAATCGCGTGGCACGATAACACGAGGGCGAATAAGTTCAACCCCGATCCGGACCAATGGGTCGGATACGGCGATAGAACAGTGGACGAGATGGCGTTCGCTTGGGTCAACGTAGAGTTTCTCAATGACGCCGAATACACGTCCCTGGTCGCGAAGCGCAAGACCGTCGCCGGGAATTCGACGTGGGAGCACTGAGGTTCGGCCTATTCTCTAGCCTGACGGTGGGCTTGCTGCTCGGGCAGCAATTAACGCTAGAACCGGCCAAGCAATTCGGCACCAGCATAACTGGGGCGATCGAGGGCTGGTTTGACAACGCAGACGGATCCCACAGCTTTCTGGTGGGCTATCTGAACCGCAACCGAAGCCAAGCGATCGACGTGCCCATCGGGCCCAACAATCATCTTGATCCCGGCGGCCCCGACATGGGCCAGCCAACGCATTTTCTGCCCGGCCGGCAATGGGGCGTATTTATTGTTACCGTGCCCAAGGATTTTGGCCCCGAGCAGCGCATAACCTGGACCATCATTGTCAATGGCCAGCCCACCAGCATTCCTCTGCACCTGCTTCCTGATTACAACATCAGCCCTTTCGTCGACGCGTCCCACAATACGCCTCCTGTATTGCGTTTCGAGGAGCACGGAGCGGGAATTCAGGGGCCCATAGGAACCATTGCGAAGGCTGTCTCCCGAACCACGTCGGTCGCGAAACCTCTTACGATAACGGCCTGGGTTACCGACGACATGGTATACACCAGCGGCACCAACCAGCCGTTAAAAGAAGGCCGTCCGCCCGTAACGCTGGAGTGGACGCAATACCGGGGCACGGGAGCGGTGACGTTCGACAAGGCGAAACCCGAATTCAAAAAGCTGCCGGCTGAAACGGGTTTCAACGGCGAAGCGACCACGAACGTGAAGTTCAGCGAGCCGGGTGAGTACATGTTGCAAGTCACCGCAAACGACTATTCCGGCGTAGGCGGCGGCGGGTTTCAGTGCTGCTGGACGACTGCGATTGTGAAGGTTTCCGTCACTCCGTAGGTTTATTCGTTTCCTAGTGAGCCGGCTTGACGTAGTTAGCGACTTGCTTCATGGTCGCAAACCAAACTCCAGGTTTGGACTGAATGTAGGACACGAGCCGATCCAGTTCCGCGATTCGCGACCGGTGTCCCGTAACGTGCGGATGCTGGGTCAAGATAAACAATGTCCGCTCCGCGAGGGCCATGTCAAATTCGGCTTTGTAAATGGCGAATACGGCGTCGGGGGAGGGAAGCGATCCATTCGCGGTTTCTCCATAGTAGGGATAGTCGTTATCGATCTCGCTGATCGGAAGTTCGACTACACTACTCGGCTGCCCATTCGAAACAATCTCGTATGGCTCATCCGCGGCAAGCAGACTGCTGTCGTATAAGAGACCCGCCTTCCGAATCAGCTCGAAGGTATGCGGACTGAATCCAGAACCTGGTGCGCGCACTCCAACCGGCGGCTCTCCCGCGGCCTTAGTCAGATACTCGATCGAACGCGTAAGTAAGCGCTGCTCTTCATCCGCATTTGCAATCCCAGGCCAGAATTCGTGAACCCAGCCGTGCACTCCGATCTCATGACGGTGCCGGGAAACGATGGCCGGCACCATCTCCGGATGCAGCATAATGCTCATGGCGGGGATAAAGAACGTGGCCGGGATGTTGTGCCGGTCCAGCAGATTTAGAATTCTCGGTAAAGCGGTAGTTGCCCCGTACTCGCCCACGGACAGCGGAACCGGCAACGGATTGTTCCTTTGCAACAATTCGTTATCAACATCGAAGGAAATGCATACGGCGACTTGCGCGCCGTTGGGCCACGCCTTGGGCGTCAGCTTTCTACCAAACCTGGCGGCGCCGACCGCGCGGCGAATTTGTTCCTCCGTCGAAGCGGGCGTAATCGGATTGGCGGCGGCCGCCGTTTGATTTGGAACGGAAGTTTTAGCGCCGCAACTTGTCAGGAATCCGAGTGGGGCCAGTGCGAAGAGCAGGGTTGCAAGAGTACAGGATCGGCTGTTCATTCGATCAATTCTACAGCCGGAAGACCCGCGGGACGGACAGCAACGAGCCTAGGCAGAAAGTCGCACAATAAAAAAGCCCACCCCGAAGGGCGGGCCTTTCACTTCTTTCGAAGACGGACCAGGTCTGCGGCGGAGCCGCCCTGGCCGCCACGCAGTGGCTAGTAGTCCATGTCGGGGCCGTGTGGGCCGCCGGGCATGGGAGCCGATTTCTTCTCCGGAATCTCGGCGATCATGGCTTCGGTGGTCAGCATGAGCGCTGCGATGGACGAAGCGTTTTGCAGAGCCGAGCGGGTCACCTTGGTCGGATCGATGACGCCCGACTTCACCAGGTCTTCGTACTGCGCGGTGGCAGCGTTGAAGCCGAAGTTGGGATCGCTGGAGGCGCGGATCTTCTCGATCACGATGGCGCCTTCGAATCCGGCGTTGCCGACGATCTGGCGCACCGGCTCTTCGGCCGAACGGCGCACGATGTCGACGCCGATCTGCTCGTCGCCGGGGACCTTGATGTTGTCCAGCGCCTTCACAGCGCGCAGCAGCGCTACGCCGCCGCCGGGAACGATGCCTTCTTCGACGGCCGCGCGCGTGGCATGCAGCGCATCCTCGACACGAGCCTTCTTCTCCTTCATCTCGGTCTCGGTGGCAGCGCCGACCTTGATCACTGCCACGCCGCCGGCCAATTTCGCCAGCCGCTCCTGCAGCTTCTCGCGATCGTAGTCGCTGGTGGTCTCTTCGATTTGGGCGCGCAACTGCTTGATGCGGCCCTCGATGGTCTTCTGCGTGCCGGCGCCGTCCACGATGGTGGTGTTGTCCTTGTCCACGGTGACGCGCTTGGCGCGGCCCAGGTCATCCAGCCGGACGCCTTCCAGCTTAATGCCGGTCTCTTCCATGATGGCCTTGCCGCCGGTCAGGATGCCGATGTCTTCGAGCATCGCTTTGCGGCGATCGCCAAATCCGGGCGCCTTCACCGCGCAAGCATTCAGCGTGCCGCGCAGCTTGTTGACGACCAGAGTGGCCAGCGCTTCGCCTTCCACTTCCTCGGCGATGACCAGCAGCGGCTTGCCGGCGCGGGCGATCTGCTCCAGCAGCGGCAGCAGATCCTTCATGTTGCTGATCTTCTTTTCGTGGATCAGGATGTAGGGATCTTCCAGCACGCATTCCATGCGATCGGGATCGCTGATGAAATAGGGCGACAGGTAGCCGCGGTCAAACTGCATGCCGTCCACGGTTTGCAGCTCGGTCACCATGGTCTTGGATTCTTCGACGGTGATGACGCCGTCCTTGCCGACCTTCTTCATCGCATCGGCGATGATGTTGCCGATGGTGGTATCGCCGTTGGCGGAAATCGTTCCCACCTGCGCGATCATGTCGCCGGAAACCGGTTTAGAGAGCTTCTTCACGTCTTCGACGATCAGCTCGACGGCTTTCTCGACTCCGCGCTTCAGCGCCATGGGATTCGCGCCCGCGGCCACAGCCTTCACGCCTTCGCGGAAGATAGCCTGAGCCAAAATGGTGGCGGTGGTGGTGCCGTCGCCGGCCGTATCGGAGGTCTTGGAAGCGACCTCGCGCACCATCTGCGCGCCCATATTCTCGAGCGGATCCTTTAATTCAACTTCTTTGGCGACAGTGACGCCGTCCTTGGTAATGGTGGGCCCGCCGAACTTTTTTTCCAGAACGACGTTGCGCCCACGTGGGCCAAGCGTGACCTTTACAGCGTCAGCCAACTGGTTGACGCCGCGCAGAATCGCCTGGCGGGAATTCTCGCTATAAACAATCTGTTTTGCTGCCATGATTTTTTCTCCTCTAATTGACTTAGGCGACCTGCTTGGCTTTTTGCGCCTTTCCTTCCAGAACTCCGAGGATTTCGTCCTCGCGCATGATCAACAGCTCTTCGCCATCGATGGTGATCTCGCTGCCGGAATACTTACCGAACAGGATGCGGTCGCCCGGTTTTACATCCAGCGCAACAACTTTCCCATCCTCCAGGCGCTTGCCCTTTCCGACGGCTACCACTTCGCCCTCCTGGGGCTTTTCCTTGGCAGAATCGGGAATGAACAGACCACCTATCTTGGTTTCTTGCTCTTCGATCCGTTTGACAACGATCCGGTCATAGAGCGGTCGAATATTCATGAATTGGTCCTCCTTGAGTTTTTAGTTAGGTTTGCTGCGGCGAACGAGAAACGCGCTCGCCGCACATAATATTAGCAGACTCGGCTAAAGAGTGACAAGTGTTAACTCTAAGTTGCTGATGTTACGTTAGTTACACTTGGTGGTAGGGAAGTGGCGAGAGGCGCAAACTGGCTGACAAGTTTGTTCGTGAACTGCCGTCAGTGGAGCGGGACCCGGCGCACAGTTGGGGTTGAAGAAGTAGCTGCGATGGTGAGCTCCGCGATTTCGCCATCTTCGATATGGACGCGAGTTCCTCCCGAAAGAGCCCGAAGGAACGCTGGCTTTCGGAACTCAACGTCCTCAAATTTTGGAAAAGTATAGATCATGTAGTCGCCGGGCGCAAGATTCGAGAATTGAACCATGTCATCGTCCGGTTGTCCGGTGCCAAAACCGATTGCCCGCTTCAGCTCAGGACCAGTTGCGGTGAGAAAGTCCGGCACTAGAAGAACTGCGCCGAGCGGCGGCACCGACTCGGTGAATTTGACCCGAAGCGATCCCCCTCCGGGCGTGTAGTCAATTTCGAGGGACGGGAGCGATCCCTCCGCCGGTATCGTGAGGGCAGGATTTGTGAGCAAATCTGCTCCGCCGAATGACGCAGATTGAATGTACGCGCCGAAGCAGATAAAGTGGACCTGATACTCGCCGGGGAGCACGTCTTCGAGAATGAACGGGCCATCCTGCTGCTCCAGGGTAAACTTGCCATCCTGCTGCCATCGCGGAACATAGGCAGCACCCGGGCGTGGGGGCCAGTCTTGGCTCAGATTCACGTTGCAAGGGTTCTGAAGCCGTATCGCGTCTGCGCGGCCGCCCACGGCGCGCATAGCACCCAGCACCGTTCGGGGCAACAGCAGGGCGATGGAGACGCCACTGAGGTCGTTCCTGCCGACGCTCACCTTTACCTCCCCTCGCATCTTCTCCTGTGTAGCACGCAGTCTATACTCGCCGGGAGCTACATCCAGGATCGTAAACTCCCCGGTAGAGGCATCGAACAGGGTGCGGCTCGGATTGGTACGATGGGTTCCGCCCAGCAATTCAAGATTCACGGCTTTGGGAGCCAGATAGCCCTGCACCTTGCCTCGGATTTTGAATGACAGAAGCGGCGGTTCAGGAATAAAGTCGACCTGAACCGCAGCGTCCGGCGAAGGCTCAGGAAGAGTAATGCTTCCGCGGTAGAGCACAAATCCGGGTTTCTGAGCCTCATAAACATAAAGCCCCGCCGGGAGCCCTTCGAAGCGGAACTCACCCGCGGGTCCGGATGACACTTCTTGGCCGTGCGGGTCCCAGGGCACACCAGAAAAGGGGTCGCTTATCTGATTAGCGGTTGGCATTTTAGCTATCGACACCACAACGTCTTGCACCGGCTCCCCAGTTCGGGCATTCCTTACGGTGCCATTGGCGGAATACTCCTTTTCCGCCTGTCCGAACGCCAATATGCCCAGCAACATCCCAAGCGCAACAAGACGGGCATTCGACACACCTACACCTCTTCTCTATCGTTCAAATCGTCCATCTGGAAGTCGTACTTTATGGGCCGATTCACGATTTCCGGAACGCCCGGCCTTTCGATTCTAATCATTCTGGAAAATGGTGGCAGGTGGCTTGGCTGAGAACCACATGTCTGTAGAGTTGCCTAACTGTCGAAATGCCCGCCGTCGGTCAAACTGACCCACGCCCGCCGATTCTCGCTATGCTGGATATGTCGATGCGTCATACTTGGCCTCTCTTTCTTCTGGCCATCGTGCTGGTTGTGGCGGGAGTTGGGACCACCTATTACGCACGGCTCAAGCAGCAGTATCGGGACGCGCCCGCTAAGCCCAAGGCCCTGGCGCCTGGCACCGAAGCGAGTTATCACGGTTGGACTTACACCCATACCTCCAATCAAAACACCGTGATCAAGGTATCCGCCGCGGACGTGATCGAAGTGAATGGCACCGAAAAGCTCACCGGCGTCGTATTGGATATTTACAAGAAGGAAAGCGACGAGTTCGATCACGTCACGTGCGCTAAGGCGGATTTCGACATCGCGCAGGGGGTTCTTTATTCCGACGGCGATGTGATGATCACGCTGGGGATGAAGCCGAACGAGCCGCCCAGCGGGAAGTTGATGTCCATCAAGTCGTCGGGTGTACGAGTGGAGAGCAAGACCGGCAAGGCATCCACGGATCGGCTGGCGACGTTCCAATTCGATCGCGGCGATGGCAAGGCGGTGGGAGCGGAATACGATCCCGATTCCGGCGAGCTGAGAATGCACAGCCAGATAGAACTCATCTGGCGAGGGACGGATCCGAAGACTGTGCCGATGAAGGTGGAGAGCGGCGAGCTGGATTACAAGGAACGCGACCACAAGGTTTTTCTGTCGCCCTGGTCGAAGCTGACGCGCGACACCTTGACGCTGAATGCCGGACCGGCCGAAGTGACGCTGGACGGAGGCTCCCTGAAGCAAGTGGAGACGACGCAGGCGCATGGGACGGATCAGCGGCCGGCGCGCACGCTGGATTACAGCGCTAACCAACTCAGTCTGGAATTCAACGACAACAACCAGATCCAAAAGATCACCGGAACCGATCAGGCGCGCCTGGTGAACACGGCCGATACCACCGTCACGACGCTGAATGGTGACCGGGTGGTGATGGATTTCGACACTTCCGGTAACGACAGCTTGCTTCAAAATGCGCTGGTCTCGGGCCACGGTGTCATGGAATCCAAGCCGGTGATCAAGCCCGGCGTGGACCCGTCCGATACGCGCATTCTCAAGAGCGACGTGATACGAGCTAAGATGCGGCCGGGCGGCCAGGATTTGGAAGGCGTGGAGACCGATTCGCCGGCGGCCATCGAGTTCATTCCGAACAAGCCCGATCAGCCGCATCGCTGGATGAACGGGGAACGCATTGCGATCGCCTACGGGCCGAAGAACCAGATCCAGTCGTTCCGTTCGCGCGCCGTTACGACCCGAACTGAAAAGCCCAAGCCGAAGGACGCCAAGGAAGCGCCGGCGCCGGAATTGACTTGGAGCAATGAGATACAGGCCACGTTTCAACCCAATTCGTCGCAGATTGCGAAGCTGGAACAACAGGGCAATTTCCGCTACCAGGAGGGGGACCGGCGCGCCAAGGCGGATCGCGCCGCGCTGGATCAGGCTAACAACCGGATCGATCTGATCGGGTCGGCGCGCGTTTGGGATTCTACCGGCTCGGCGGATGCCGATAAGATCGTGATGAACCAAATGACCGGCGATTTTGACGCGAACGGCAATGTCAACTCCACGCGCATGCCCGATAAGAGCAATAACAAGGATTCTCAAGGCGGGGGAATGCTCTCTGAAGACGATCCGCTGCATGCGCGGGCGGCCAAGATGATCTCGAGGGACAACAATCTTCAGATCCGATATGAGGGGCACGCCGTTCTATGGCAGGGCGCGAACCGTCTGGAAGCGGACGTGGTGGAGATCGATCGCGACAATAGCCGGCTCAAGGCGCACGGGCACGTAGTCAGTCAACTGCTCGACAAGGCCAAGGACGATCCCGATTCGCAGAAGAGCGGGAAAGGAGCCGCGCCCGTTAAGGCGGCGACAAGTCCGGCCGCAACCAATCCGGCGGTTCGCGTGTTTACCATAGTGAGGGCTCCCGAACTGGATTACGACGACAACCAGCGCATCGCGCATTACAAAGACGGCGTTACGCTGGAACGAACGAACATGAAGGTCAAGGCACGTGAGATCCGGGCGTTCCTGCGAAACGACAGCCACGATTCCTCGCTCGATCACGCCTTCGCCGACGGTGCCGTGGAGGTGGTGGAAAATGTGCCCGCTCGAACACGCAACGGCAAGTCCGAGCACGCCGAATACTATCCGGACGAAGACAAGGTTATCCTGGAGGGAGGGAAGCCGCAGTTCTTAGACAGTATCAAGGGCATGACTCAAGGCGATAAGCTGACTTGGTTCTCCAGCGACGACCGGTTGCTGGTGAATGGAGTTCCCGCCAAGAGCCTGCTGCACCGCAAGAAGCAATAAGCGCATGCGAACGCTCAAAACCTCCGAGATCACCAAAAGCTATCGTGGGCGCAAGGTAGTGGACAACGTCTCGCTGTGGGTGGAGCAAGGCGAGGTGGTCGGATTGCTGGGACCCAACGGCGCGGGTAAGACCACGTCGTTTTACATGATCGTGGGGCTCATCAGTCCCGATTCGGGCCGCGTGACCGTCAGTAATGGCGAGGGCTCGGAAGACATCACCGGCATGCCCATGTACCAGCGGGCGCGGCGCGGGATCAGTTATCTGCCGCAGGAAGCCTCGGTGTTTCGCAAGCTGTCGGTGGAAGACAACCTGATGGCCATCCTGCAAACGCTGCGGATGAGCCGGCGCGAGCGGCGCGAGAAAATGAACCGGCTGATCGAGCAGCTGGGTCTGGAGACGGTGCGGCATAGCAAGGGCTACACGCTATCGGGCGGCGAGCGGAGGCGCGTCGAGATTGCGCGCTCGCTGGTGATTGAGCCCAGTTTCCTGCTGCTGGACGAGCCGTTTTCCGGCATCGATCCGATCCAGGTGCTGGAGCTGCAACGCATCATTTGCGATTTGAAAAACTCCGGTATCGGGATTCTGGTGACCGACCACAATGTACGCGAGACCTTGGCGGTGACGGATCGCGCCTACATTATCAACAACGGCAAGATTTTCCGCTCTGGAACGCCGGAGGCTCTGGGGGGCGACCTGGAAGTGCGGCGGGTGTATCTGGGCGAGAATTTCAATCTGGGGTCCGAGGGCGGAGGTTGGCGAGTGGTGGGCGGGAATTAGGCGCGCCTGTAATCCGGCGGTCGTGTCCTCCGTATAATCAGACTTGGACCTCGAAAAAACACTTTTGCGCAAAGTGGGCGAGGCCGTCTCGCGGTTCAAGATGATCCGGGACGGCGATCGCGTCGCGGTGGCTCTGTCTGGCGGCAAAGACTCGCTCACGCTGCTGGAGGCCTTGTTGCTGCTGGCCAAGCGCGCGCCTGTCGAATTCTCGGTCTGCGCATTTACGGTGGAGCAGGGCAAGTTCCTGCGTCCCATCCAGCCGCTGGGCGAATATTTGAAGCAGCGCGGCGTGGACTGGACGTACGTGGAGGATCGGCCCTCGCTGCGGCTTTTGAAGGAACAGCCGGATCATGGATGCGATCTGTGCAGCCGCTATCGCCGGCGCGCGGTGTACGAGATCGCGCGCGGCCTGGGGGCGAACGTGATTGCTTTCGGTCACACGGCGGACGATTTCTGCGAGTCTTTTTTGCGCAACGCGATGTTTACCGGGCGCGTGAGCGCTCTGCCGCCCATTACGCACTCGCGCGATAGGGAATTTCGGCTGATTCGTCCCTTGGTATTTGTGACGGAGGAAATCACTAGCCAATTCGCCGAGTCTTTGGGAGCGCCCATCGTGCCGTGCGGCTGCTCGCAGCGTACTGGAACGGTGCGGAAGACCATCCGCGGTCTGTTCAGCGAGATCGAAAAGGATTATCCGCACTTGAAGGAATCGTTGTTGTCGGCGATGGGGAATCTGGAGACGGATCGTTTGTTGGATCCGAGGTACTTGGATCTGGATGGGCAGGAGACGCGGGGTCCTCAGAAGGATATCCTGCCTATTTTGACCGAATAGCGTTCACACGAGTGTGAACGCGGCACGCATGAAGTGCGTGCGCCACACACTGTTCCATGAAGATTTTTGTTTACTTCGTCGGCAAGCCGCGCGACGCGCATGCCAACAGCATGGCCGAGGATTATCTCAAACGCTCCAGCCGCTACGTGCGGTGCGAGATGCGTGAGATTCAGCCCGAGCGCTTCGATCCGTGGGCTAAACATCCCACCGCTTCGAAGTTGCTGCTCGATCCGGCGGGGCGATCGTTCGATTCCGCGCAATTCGCGGAGCTGATCGGCAAAGCGCAGCAGGAATCGCGCGATCTGGTTTTTTTGGTGGGCGGCGCGAGCGGGCTCCCCAATGAGTGGCGCGATCAGCACGGCGTTCTGCTGTCTTTGTCCGCCATGACCTTCCCGCACGAATTGGCGCGCGTGATGCTGGCCGAGCAAATTTATAGGGCGCTGGCTACGCTGCGCGGACATCCCTACCCGAAATGAGGCTTGACGGCCAGGATGCCCGCAATTCCGGGCGGCAATCTGAATCGGCCGTATCCGTTCAATCTTCGGGCACGAAAACCGCATCGGGTAAGCTCGTTCAGCAGTTCGTTCGCGCTATACAATCGCAGCACGTGCGTCTCTTCGGAACGGCGGAACGATTTGCCTATCCGGCGAAAGGTAATGATGCGGCGGCGAAGCACGCTCCGGCCGCCATCGATGCTTACCAAAATGGCCCAATCCGCGCCTTGGCTCCACTTCTTTTCCGGAATCTTGGGGATGCGCTCGGGTTCCGCGACGTCGAAAACAAAAACGCCGCCGGGGCGAAGCGCGCGATGAACGCGGCCGAAAAAGCCGGCGCAGTGCCACCCGGCTATTGCCCGGATCGAAGGTGTAGTTCGGGTATTCGCCGACGGCAGTGACCGCAGGGATGCGACTCGAAAGCTGGCGCCCGGATCAGCAAATTCGGGGAAGCTGCTCGACGAATGGCAGGTCTAACACGCGCGAACCGCCGATTTCGGTCTTGAGAATCGCCATCTTGGGATGCGCCGCAACCACGCGGCCGATGATGCAGGCATCGCGGCCCTGCGGCACGCTGCGCATGGCTTGAAGCACCGCATCCGCGGTGCCTGGCTCGACCATGGCGACCAGCTTGCCCTCGTTGGCGACAAACAGCGGGTCCATTCCGAGCGTTTCGCAGGCAGCCTTGACGTCTTCACGGACCGGTACGGAGTTGGCATCGACCTCTATGCCGACCGATGACGAAGCCGCGATCTCGCACAGCGATGTACCGAGGCCGCCGCGCGTGGGGTCGCGCAGCGTGTGGACGGCGCCGGCGGCCGTCATGGCGTCGACTAGCGCGTTCAGCGGAGCCGTATCGGAAAGAATGGCGCCTTCAAACTCCAGACCTTCGCGCTTGGACCAGACCGCCATGCCGTGATCGCCGATGGTGCCGCTGACAATGATGACGTCGCCCGGCTGGGCGTTCGAAGCTGAAATGGCCACGCCGTCCGGCACGATTCCGATGCCGGCGGTGGTGATGAAGAGCTTGTCGGCCGAGCCGCGATTCACAACCTTGGTGTCGCCGGTTACGATGGCGACTCCAGCCTCCGCGGCCGCGGCCGCCATGGATTGCGTGATGCGGGCGAGATCTTCGAGCGGAAGGCCTTCTTCCATGATGAACGCCGCCGACAGGAACAGCGGGCGCGCGCCGGCCATGGCCAGATCGTTGACGGTTCCATTCACCGCGAGCCGGCCGATGTCGCCGCCCGGGAAGAACAGCGGCGTCACGACGAACGCGTCGGTGGTGAGCGCAATGCGCGACGTGCCGATGTCCAGCACGGCCTGATCGTCCAGTTTGCGCAGCGCGGGATTGTCAAAGGCGGGCAGGAAAAAATCGCGAACCAGTTGCGCGGTGAGCCGGCCGCCGCTGCCGTGGCCCAGCACGATGGTTTTGTGCTGCGTGATCGGGACCGGGCACGACAACGCAAACGCGGTATCCATCAGATGATGTCCTCCTCGCCCAGCAGGACGTGGACCATGTCCCAGAGAATATGCAACAGCGTGGTGTGCACTTCCTGAATGCGATGGATGCTGAAGGAGGGCACGGTCAGGCAATATTCGGCGATGTCCTTGATGCGTCCGCCGTCCTTGCCTGAGAAACCGATGGTCAGCATGCCGTGCTCGCGGGCGAATTGCAGCGCGTAATTCACGTTGGTGGACATGCCGCTGGTGGAGATGCCGAGCGCTACGTCGCCGGGTTGGGCGAACAGCCGCAGCTGCTCGGAGAAGGTTTGCGAGAAGTCGCTGTCGTTGCTGATGGCGGTAAGCAGCACCGGGTCGTTCATCAGCGCGTAAGCTGGGAAGGCGCGGCGCTTTTCGATGATGGGATGCACGAACTCCACCGCGACGTGCATGGCGTCACAGGAGCTTCCGCCATTGCCCATGACGTATAGCTTGTGGCCGCCAGAGAGCGCTTGCGCCAGCTTGCTGCAGACTTCTTCTAAAACGCCCGCGTTGGCTTCGAAAAACTTCTGCTTCATCTCCGCGCTCTCGCGGCATTTGCGCAGCACGGTTTCTTTGAATTTCGCCGAAGTGAGAGGCGACGTTGCGGATGCTTGGGTTGACACAGTCAGGCCTTTGCTTCGAGCGATTCAGCCAGCGATTCGACCGCTAGCATGTGCCGGCCATAGTTGTAATATGCGGCGCACGCGCCTTCGGCAGACACCATCGTCGCGCCGAGCGGCGTTTGCGGCGTGCATTCCTTGCCGAACGCCGGGCAATCCAGCGGCTTCTTGAGTCCTTTCAGCACCTGGCCGCTGATGCAGATGGCCGGCTCCTTGGTCTGAATGTTGGCGACTTCGAAAAGCCTCTCGGCGTCGTAATCGCGGAACTCGTAGCTCAGCTTGTAGCCGCTTTTTGGAATGATGCCGATGCCGCGCCAGCTCCGATCGGCGATCGTGAAAACGCGCGCGATCATCTTCTGCGCGTCGACGTTGCCTTCCCGACTCAAAGCTCGCGCGTATTGATTTTCGACTTCAGCGCGGCCCTGTTCGAGCTGCCGCACGGTCAGGAGCGTTCCTTCCAGCAGATCCAGCGGCTCAAAACCGGTGATCACGATCGGGACTTTGTAGCGCGCCGCGATGGGTTCATACTCGCGGTAGCCCATGATGGCGCAGACATGGCCGGGGCCGAGGAATCCTTGCACTCGGTTATAAGGCGATTGCAGGATTCCGGTGATGGACGGCGGCACGATCACGTGCGAGACCAGCACGGAAAAATTCGTAATCTTTTGCGCGCGCGCCTGCCAGACCGCCATGGCGTTAGCGGGCGCGGTGGTTTCAAAACCGATCGCGAAGAACACGACCTGCTTGTCCGGATTCGACACGGCGATTCGCAGGCAATCCAAGGGCGAATACACGATGCGAACGTCGCCGCCCTCGGCCTTCACTTGAAATAGATCGCCGTTAGAGCCGGGCACGCGCAGCATGTCGCCGAACGAGCAGAAAATTACGTCCGGCTTGCGCGCGATGGCGTGCGCGCGATCGATCATCTCGAGCGGAGTGACGCAGACCGGACAGCCCGGCCCATGCACCAGCTCCACTTCCTTGGGCAACAGATAATCGAGGCCGTATTTGACGATGGAGTGAGTCTGGCCACCGCAGACTTCCATCAGAATCCAGGGGCGCGTGACAGCGCGTTTGATTTCGGCGATCAGCTTCTGCGCGACGGCGTGGTCGCGGTATTCATCTACGTACTTCATGTCTCAAGTTTCGGTCCGGTGTCCGGCTCAGGCATTTCGATTTCGGCGAGCTGATCCATTTCGGCCAGATACTTGTAGGTGCGCGCGGCTTCCTGCTCATCCACCTTGCTGATGGCGAAACCGACGTGCACCATAACGTAATCGCCCATCACGGCATCGGAAACGTACTCGAGACAGGCATCGCGAGTGATGCCGCCATAATCGATCTTCCCCATCCGGACGCCATTGCGTTCGTGAAACGCGACGATCTTTCCTGGAATAGCTAAGCACATAAATCGACCGTGGACCTCATTATAGCTGCATTGTGCCGGCGCCGACGGGGGTAGGAGTCGTTAGCTTATGATGTGTCCGGTCTAATTAGCACGTGATCTGTCCGCTTTGAGGCGGTGGAGGAAGCTGGAGGGTGAACCAACAGCAGTACTGGGCGGAAGTGGAGCGGATGATGAAGTTGCAAGAGTATTGCTGAAAGCATGGCCGGCAAGATGCGCTGGTGGGAAGCGGCGGAGATCATCGGGGTCAGTGACCGGACGATGCGGCGCTGGCGAGAGCGGTTGGACGAGCACGGCTTAGACGGGTTGACGGATCGAAGGAAAGGCAAGTGCAGCCAAGGCGGGTGGCGATCAAGACCTGTGAGGAGGTGCTGCGGCTGTACCAAGAGCGTTACTTTGACCTGAGCGTGCGGCACTTCCACGAAAAGCTGAAGGAAGAGCACGGCATCGAGTTAAGCTACAGCTGGGTCAAACAAGCGCTGCAGGGGGCGGGCTTGGTGAAGCGGCGCAAGCGGCGCGGACCACATCGCAGACGGCGGGAGCGGAGGCCCTTGCCGGGGATGCTGCTGCACATCGACGGCAGCACCCACCGCTGGCTCAACGATGATCGTTGGTACGACCTAATTGTGATTCTGGATGATGCCACCAGCAAGATCTACTACGCGCAGTTGGTGGAGGAAGAATCGACGCGGACGGTGATGGCGGGGCTACGGGCCGTGATCGAGGAACAAGGGTTGTTTTGCGCACTGTATAGTGATCGAGCCAGTCATTTCTTTGTGACGCAGAAGGCCGGGGATCCGGTGGACAAGTACCGGCTTACGCAGGTCGGCAGGGCGCTGAAAGAGTTGGGCATTCAGATGATACCGGCGTATTCGCCGCAAGCGCGGGGGCGGAGTGAGCGAAGCTTTGGGACTTGGCAAGGACGTTTGCCGCAAGAGCTGCGGCTGGCAGGCATTGGCACCGTGGAACAAGCCAACCGGTTCTTGAGGGAGCACTACCAGGCCGAGTTCAATCGCAAGTTCGCGGTACCGGCGGCCGAGAAGGGGACTGCGTTTCGGCGCTGCACGCGCTCGGATTTGGACTGGATCTTTACGATTCAAACTGAGCGCGCCGTGGCCAAGGACAACACCTTCAGCTTGCAACGCCAGATCTGGCAGCTGGACCAGACTCGCTGGCGCCACTCGCTGGCCGGTTGCACGGTGACCATTCACGAACATCTGGACGGAACTATTTCGGTCCGCTACGGTCCGCACCTGGTGGGTCGCTACGACGGGACCGGAAACCCCTTGCCCAGAACCGAGCGCCGTGGAAAAGGCGGATCTATGGAAGCCCTGGAAAACCAAAAGCAGGTTTTCCACCGCTCCCACAGCTCCTTGGAAATCTCGCCAACGGCGCGAGATTCCCACTTTTCCACCGCGCCTACTGCGGCTCTTATTCCTAAACCTAAAAAGTCAAAACCGGGGAACAGAGCTGCGTGACGAACCGGACAGATCATGTGCTAACAAAAGCGGACAGATTCACTTGGGGTGGAGATTTTTGTGGCTCGGTGAGTTGGGCAAATAATGACACGCAGATGAAAAACGCGATGATAAAACGCGAGAACATTTGGTCGCTCCTCGTAGCGAATTCCTTGAAAACGGAGCTGGCCGCCAGCAGGTCAAGGTTCCCGCTTTCGCCCCGGTTAATTACGCCGAAGCTAGACGGCCATCCCCATTGTGCGGCGCTGGTGGCGGCCGCGCAAGAGCCGGTTTGTAGCGCATTACGCGGCCTCCAGAAGTTCGCGCACCGTCCAAGGGTGGTCGGCGATCCCGGCGGCCATGGCGGGCGTCACGCGCAGCGACTTGTGAATGCGGCAGAAGTTATAGAACGTGAACCACAGCGCGACGGCTGCCCAGTGGTTCTCCCACTTCTTCGAAAAAGCGTTCGTGAGTCGAGTGAACCGGCGCACGCCCATGCGCACCGAGAGATTCTGGCGCTCCACTATCGAAGTGCAAATACGCTCGGGATCTGGATTACCGGCGACTGGGACCACCTCCACAGATTTGACTTCAGCGGGCGAGTACCGAGCCTCGCCTTCCTGAGTGGCGCGGTAAACCTTGATGAGTTGAGCGAATCCGCTCAGCCGGTCGTGCAAGGTCGTGGTGATAGCGGAACGATAAGGCGCGAATCCATCGGTTGTGATTTGAAATCGCGTCCGCGCCGTCGCTTGCCGCAATCCTTCAATAAACGAGTCCGTGGTGCTCTGGTCACGTTTGCCCATGGCGATGTTGAGAACCAATTTGCTGTGGCGTTCGATTCCGACGAAGACATAGCAATCGCCGAGGTTTTGATCGTCGCTGGAGCGAACGCGTTTCTGTTTCTTCCCAACGTAAGACCACAGCTCATCGCACTCAAGATCACGCACTTGGACATTGCGAATCTTCTCGGCCATGATGTGTTCGCACTTCTCACCAGCGAGGACCAAGAGTTTCAGGATTGTCGTGTGGTGGACGCCCGTCGCGCGTTCGACGCTGGAGACGCTGTTCCCTTCGAGCAACAGGCGGAGAACCATCTCGGCACGCTCAATCGGGAGGTACATTCCATCCAGCGTGTCGGCGTGCGGCTCAGTGAAGGTCTTCTTGCAGGATTTGCAGCGAAATCTGCAAAGCCCATTTCTGTGTGTTCCAAAGCGTTGGCATTCGGTACGGCAGCTATGGCAGGTCACGATCTTGACCTTTCTTCAGGTCAGCGCCACAATCGAAGGGGACCTAGAAAATCCCTTGTCTCGGGCATAAACCTGAGGCTGAATCCCGCCGGTAGTTCAAGCTACCGGCGGGCCGCGTTCACTTCCAAGCGGCGAGACTTGCCGCAAAAATCACGTTGGCCTATAGGCCGAATCAAATTTGTACAGGATCTTACCGTCGATTTCCTTGGAGACGATAGGGCCCCGCTTGGCCGTCAATCGCCGCAGCACCTGGTGGATGGACGAGAGGGGATTTCCGCCGACAAGCTTGAAATGGCACGCTACCAGTCCGTCGCGCACGTCGGTAGGACCGAGCCAGCGATCCTTCATCGCTTCCAAAAGTCGCTCCACGGCGTCCGTGAGACCAAGGTTGGGAACGTCATCGACGAGCTGGCCCAGAAGAGTACTTCTTTCAACGTCTCTGTAAATCGGTTCCAAAACACGGACAGATTCTTCGAGCGCTTTGATTTTCTTATCGAGGTCGGCCCGCTGGTCGAGGGCCGCCAGAAGCTCTTTCCTAACAGTCTCAAGGGGATTCACTACAAGGATTGTACAATATGAGAACAAAACATTCAAGCCATATTTGCACAACTGTACAAACTGGATGGCATGCAATTTATGCGGATGCTCAGGTCAAGTTACGCGAAGCGCAGGCGCACGTTCGGCACATCAGGAAGGCCATGAAAGTGATCCGCGTAAAGATAGCTGCAAAAGAGGAATTTCCCGTTGAACTATCAACGCACAAATAGCGCACTACCCGCCGGAATTTACGGCGAGACCGCGTGATGTTCCTTCATATGTTCCTTCAGGATTTCATCGGCTGCCACTTCGCGCCGGCGAATGACTTCTCCGTTTTCCAATTCGACCGCGTCCACCAGAACCTCGTCTCCTGACACGATCTCGACGTCGGGAGAAGAGCAGCGTTCACACTGGAATGGCGGCTGGCGGATGATGGTTACCGCGTGGCATTGTTTGCACCGCAGCCGAGCGGGAACGTCTTCAATACTTACCGACGCGTTTTGGGCTAGCGTGCCTTCCGAAGCCATTTGAAACGAGAATTGCAGGCTCTCCGGCACCACCAGTTGCAAGGCCCCCACGCGCAGATCAACCTTGCGAACGGCCTGGTCACCGGCTGCATCCAATACGACCGAGAGAATTCCCTCCGCTAATGCCATCTCATGCATGGTCGGTCTCCTACATGGTGCTGATCCGGATATAGCGCTTTATATCCGGGAACAGGTAGATCGCGGCTACGGTGGCCGCGGTGATCGCGAGAGCTTTCATAAATCCATTCATGGTGTTCTCCTGGTTTGAAATTAGGGCGCGGCAAGTGCTTGCTGTTCGGCTAAGATTCTGTTGACCAGCGATTCAACCATTGCGACGGCCTGGTCCACGGCCGCGGCCACAGGTTCGCTCAGGCCCATCCGCTCGATGTCCTCACCCGGGGCGCAGTGCTCCGGTTCGCAACCGGCCACGAACAAGCGCTTCGGCTGGCCGCCCATGGCCTTCACCATGCCGAGCACTTTCATGGGATTCATTCCGTGCGTTTCCACGGCCGCGTCTTCTCCTGTCGAGGGATCCAGTGCGCTCAGATCGGGTTCAATGGTGTAGAGCGTGCCTGGCTCACCGCCGCGCGGCAGGGCATCGATCAACACCACGGCGTCGTAGTCGTCCATCAGAGCGTACGCCAGATCGAAGCCGCGAATGCCGAAATCCACCACGCGAACGCCGTCAGCGACGGGGCGTCGTATGAGCCGCTGGACAACTTCCACGCCGAACCCGTCGTCGCCCAAAAAGATATTGCCGATGCCAGCGACTAGAATGCGTGGCTTCACGACGCCTCCGAGCGATCCTGGTCTAGCGCCAGAGGCTCCACTTCCTCGGGCGAAAAGAAGAATCGGTGACCCGGTTGCCGCAACTCGCCTAAGTCGCGGCCGGGATCGTTGTCGAGAATCACGGCCAGATGCACCTGGTCGTCGTAGTCCAGCTCGATCGATTCGATTTCGGCGATCTGCCCGGCCAGCGCCAGATCGATGATGTCCGCGGATTTCTGGGGGCACAATCGCACGCGGTCGCCGCGTTTCAGCTCGACTCCGAAGACGCGCACGCTCTCCAGCGCCGGCTTTTCTTCGAGTGGATTCCAGTTAGTCATAGCGCGCCGCCCATTGTGCCGGCCGGTGAGCTTGGATTGCGCAGAACTCCGTGCAGCTTCCACAGTTGCTCCGGCGACAGGGATTCGGTACGCTCCAGCAGATCGCGCAGGTGCGGATCGGAGTGCCGCATCTCCTCTTTTTCCTGATCGGTCATGGTCAGAATGCGCAAGGTGAGAATTTCGTCGATCTCTGTGCCATCGAAAAGATCGCCGGGACTTTCGGGAGCGATTTCGGGATAGTCGTACAGAATGATTGGCGAGACCAGCATCCATTCAGCCGTTCCCGGATCGCCGGCCAAGACCGGCCAGACGCCTTGATTGACGCACAGCGAAGCCGCGTCGCGCAGCGGCTCCGGCGGATTGGTCAATGAGACAAATTCGGCGCCGGGCGCGTGCAGAATCGTGTGTGTCGTCACCAGGGCCCGCATGGACGCTTCGTCGCGCGAGGTGTCCATCCAACCGTGAAACTCCGTTGTATTGACCACCCGGAGCGTCACCTTGTAGAGTCCGGTTTGAACGGGCGCGCAAACAGCTTCGACGAAGCCGTCAATTTGTTCCTGACGCCGCGTTAGGTCGCCTTCTACGTGTTCCGAGGCAGGAAAAGAGAAACGCTCGCGAGACGCTTCCGCCGTGGGATTCCGCAGGATCACTTCGCGTTCCATAGCCAATTGATACGGCCGCCCGTCCCTGGTTTCCGCCAGCAGATGCAGAAACCTCACCCGGATTTCAATGGCGGGATCTTCTGCCGCCTTCAGCAGCAACTCGGCGTGCAGGCTGGTTCGATCGCCGTTGGCCTCCGCGCAGGCCTCCGGATACAATCCGCCAAACGTCCAGCGCTGGCGATTCTTCACATTCGAGGGCCGGTAGGGGTACAGCATGTAGCCTTCGTACAACACTGCATCGGCGATTTGCCGCACCGCCTGCGCGCTCATGCCGGCGCTCCTGGACGCGGCGCGGCCAGCAGAACATCCAAAGCCTCTTCCCAGGTGGCGACGCCGGTTCGCATCTTATATTGATGCAGACGGTCGAAGACGTCGCGCCGCAGAGCCAGCCACGCGGTATTTGGATAATAGAGATCCATCACGTTCTTCCAGACCTCGACCGGCAGCTTGAAGCGCGCTTCCTGGTCCCATGAAATTCGCGCGATCTGGAAGCCGCGCTCCTGGTCGTCATAAAAGACCGTTCCGCTGAAGAGCAGGCACAGGGGCACGGTGCCACCTTCGAGAGCGTGGAAATATTTGGTTGCGCCGACGTTGAAATCGAACGTGCACGGCACCGGCAAATCCGCGCAAGTCTCGCCCTGAAACGTCGGAACGTTGACGGTGGCATGAGTCCACAGCGTGTTCCGCAGCGTCTGGCTCCAGCGCTCCGGCTCGCCGAACAGGTCCAGCAACGTTTCCTGTTCCGGCGGCGTGTAATGACGCCGACTCGCTTCGATTTGAATTTGGGTCTGCAACAGAATACTGGTGATGTGCTCGGAGCGATCGGTGTTGCGAATGCGAAGTTTCAACGCGAGCAAGGGTATGGCCGAATACGGCACCGCCTCCGCTCCTTCGACGGCGAACTGGAGGTCAGGCATGCGACGCCTCCAGGTGGTCCTGCGTTCGCTCGCGAAGCTGTTCGAAGAAGCGTTCGATCTCCTCCCAGACCTCGTCGCCGCCCGAAAAACCGCGCCAGTGACGGCGGATCAGGCCGGTGAGCTTGTAGCACTGGTCGATGGGAGCGATGAAGTAATCAGCGCGGACGCGCGTGCGATTGACCAGCAGCGCCTCGACGTCGGGCTCCAAGCGATCCAGCACCGGGTTGTTCCGGACAATATCGTTCCATGCCTCGAGGTCCAGCAGCGATTCGGTGGAACCGGCGGGGCTGGGATAGTATGCGATCGCGCGGCGCTCCTCGGAGCTCGCTACGAAGAATGCCAGGTCGATCGGCAGGCGCATTGCGGCCCAATCCGCATCGGTGATGACGAAGCCGCTGAGTTGATAGGCGTCGCGAGGAATGCGCAGGAATGGCCTATTTTGAGCCCGATGGCTGAACAGGACCGCGCAAGCCTCGCACGCGCACACGATCTGTCTGCTGGAACGCTGGAGAAGATGCGGGTGCTCCTCGGCGAGCGCGGTGTGACAAAGTTCGCAGTGTTCTGGAACAGGCTCTTGGCGGCTAATGCGCCGCAAGGCGCCGAGCTCGGTCCGCGTCATGACGTATTGCGCGCTCATTTTCTAGCCTGCCAGCAGTTGCTCGATTGGTACGAATCCGGCAGGACCGGCGTGGTCCAAGGCGCCGTCCACGATCAACTCGCGGGCGTCTGGCGCTGCTTCCCATATTGCTCGTTCGATGGCCGAACGCAGCGCCGGCCCACCGTCGATGTGGACGCGGACCACGCCGTCCTGCACGGAAACCAGCTCGGCCGTCGCACCTCGGCCGTGAAAGGACGGATCCTCCAGAGCGCGCTCGACTCGCGAGGCGAGATCGAGCGGATGCAGATCGTGCAAAAGAAGCACGCTGCCGGCTTGCGGGTCTGCGGCAATCTTGTCGATCAACGCCGTGCCGTCGTCTGATTCCGACATTAACTGCAGCATCCGCGCCAGCGCGGCAGCGTGCAGGTCCAGGATGGCTTGCGCCAAGCCCAGCGCGGTTTCGCGCGCTTGTGGCCGTTCGAGAGCCTGGACCTGTTGAAGGCGTTCTTCGATTTGGCTCCTCACGATTTAGCCTGAATTCCAAACATAGGAGAATGGCGTGTCTCGAGCACCTTGCCGCCGCCCAGATACATGTGCACGCCGCACGGCAGGCACGGATCGAAGCTGCGCACGGCGCGCATAATGTCGATGCCCTTGAAGTTTTCCGGTCCGTTTTCCTCGAAGATCGGCGTGTTCTGCACGGCATCTTCGTAGGGTCCCAGCGTTCCGTAGGAATCGCGCGGGCTGGCGTTCCACGGGGTGGGCGGATAAGGATGATAGTTGGCGATCTTGCCATCGCGAATGACCACGTGGTGCGAGAGAACGCCGCGGACCGCTTCGTGGAAACCGCAGCTGATGGCTTCGCGCGGCACCTTGAAGTCGTTCCAGGTTTTGGTCCGGCCGGCATGCACCTCGTGCAGAGCCTTTTCGGCGAAGTGCAGCGCGCACGCGGCGGCGTAGGCTTGGAAATACGTGCGGGCGCGATCCCGCTCGATGGCATTGCTCCAGCGCGGGATCTTCCATTCGAACTCGACCTCGGGCTTGGAGACCGTCTTCGGCAGATAGATCTTCACGCTATTGCCGGTGGCCTTGATGTATCCGATGTCCACCAAGCCGGCCAACGCCGTGGTCCACAGGCGCGCGATCGGTCCGCCGCCGGTGTCCAAGGCCAGATGTTCGCCGGTGCGCTCGTTGTACCAGCGCGGCGACATCACCCAAGTGTACTTGTCCGAAAAATCGCGATGCTGCGGCTTCGGTATGGTGGTCTGATTCCAGGGATGCCGCTGATCCACGGGATTGCCGAGCGGGTCGGTCTTGACGAACGTGTCGCCGTTCTCCCAATCCTTGTAGTAGGAGCTGCCCAGCAGGATGCGAATGCCCAGGTTGATCTTCACCAGATCGGTGGTCACCAGCTCGCCGTCCACCACCACGCCGGGCGTCACGAACATCTTGCGTCCCCAATCGCTCATGCGTTTGTAGGTGTAGTCGCAAGCGTCGGGATCGTTGAATGAGCCCCAGCATCCCAGCTGAACGCGCCGCTGGCCGACCTTTTCGTAGCCGGGCAGGGCAGTGTAGAAGAAATCGAACAGGTCGTCGTGCAGCGGCACAACCTTCTTCATGAACTCGACGTACTTCATCAGGCGGGTCAGATAGTCGGTGAAGAGCTGGACCGTCGGCACTGTTCCGACGCCGCCCGGATACAGCGTCGAAGGATGCACGTGGCGCCCCTCCATCAGGCAGAACATCTCGCGCGTCATGCGGCTCATCTGCAGGGCTTCACGATAGAACTCGCCGGTGAACGGATTCAACGAGCGCATGATGTCGGCGATGGTCCGGTAGCCGTGCTCGTTGGAATGCGGCGCGCTGGTCTTCTCGGCCTTGGAGAAAACACCCGGATTGGTCTCTTTCACCATCTGCTCGCAGAAGTCTACGCCCACCAGGTTGTCCTGGAAGATGTTGTGATCGAACATGTACTCGGCGGCTTCGCCGAGATTGACGATCCACTCGCCCAGCTCCGGAGGCCGGACGCCGAACGCCATGTTCTGCGCGTAGGTGGCACAAGTGGCGTGATTGTCGCCGCAGATCCCGCAAATGCGGCTGGTGATGAAGTGGGCATCGCGCGGGTCTTTGCCCTTCATGAAAATGCTGTAGCCGCGGAAAATCGAGGACGTGCTGTGGCACTCGGCTACCTGGCGATTCTCAAAATCGATTTTGGTAAAAATTCCGAGACTGCCCACGATCCGCGTAATCGGATCCCAATTCATCTCCACCAGATTGCGTTTTTTCTCTTTGACTTCTTCCGGAGCATGCGTCAAGGTACTCATCTTTTGTCTCTCCTAATGCTTCCAAGAATTGCTAATGAACTGCCGGTTGGCGATAACCGGTGAGAAGTTTTGATCCCGGCTTGCGCCACTTGGGCTCTTCGTTCTGAGTGTGGTGTGTAATGGAACGCAGCGCTCGAATGGCGGGACCGTAGCTTTGAATAGCTGTCGTGGAGAAGCGCGAGCCCGGAGGTTCATCCATGAACGGCATAAACTTGTCTGGAAAGCCCGGCATGGTGCAGCCGATGCAAATGCCGCCGACGTTGGGGCAGCCGCCGATGCCCGCCATCCAGCCTCGCTTGGTCACGTTGCAATCCACCACCGGCCCCCAGCAGCCGACCTTGACCAGGCATTCGGGCTTGCCATACTCGCGCGTGAACACGCCCTCTTCGTAGTAGCCGGCGCGGTCGCAGCCGTGGTGAACCGTCGCGCCGAACAGCCATTTGGGACGCAAGCGATCATCCAGCGGGATCAGCGGAGCAAGTCCGGCCGCTTGATAAAGAAGATAGAGCAGGGTCTCGGTAAAGTTGTCCGGCTGCACCGGGCAGCCCGGAACGTTGACGATCGGCAAGCCGGCTTTGGATTTCCAGTCCCACCCGAGGTAATCCGCCAGACCCATGCAGCCGGTCGGATTTCCCGCCATGGCGTGGATCCCTCCGTAGGCTGCGCAAGTGCCCGCTGCCACGACGCCCCAGGCTTTGGGCGCGAGTCGATCGATCCATTCGCAAGTGGTGATGGGCTGGCCCGTATCCGGATCCGTCCCGAGCGCCGCCCAGTAACCTTCGCGCTTGATCTTTTCGTTCGGGATGGAGCCTTCCACCACCAACACGAAAGGATCCAGGTGCCCGCGCGCGGCCTGATACCAATGCTTCATGAAATCGTCGCCGACTTCGTAAGCGAGAACGGGATTGTGCAGGTGGACTTTGGGAAGGCCTGGAATCGCGCCCAGCACGACGTCCTCTATGCTGGGCTGCATGGCGGCCGTAACGGAAACCGAGTCGCCATCGCAACTCAGGCCCGCCGTGATCCAAATGACGTGCACTTCCTTAACCGCGGGTTTCTTCTGCGTGCTGCGGCCATAAGGGATTGTTTCTGCCGGCATCGCTGCCTCCTCGTATCTGGAAGCGCGAGTTTCCTCAACGTTACTCACTGGCCCTGCGGAACGGCACAACCGGGGAGCACGCCCGTGTGACCTGCGCTCGGTAGGGCCGACAACTCGGCGCCTCTTGATTGCTCCGCTGAGTGGACGCCATGAGTTGAGGATTGTTTCAGCAGGGTGGCGTTAACGCCAAGTGACGTCAAATATGAACGCGCCGGGCTCACCGCAATTCGTTCAGCGATGCATTCGGAAGACGATTAGGAAAACGGGTTCAGGACCCGCACGCGTCCATAGCGCTGTCCATCGTTCAGGTCTTCAGAGTAGACCGTGTCGGCGCCAAGTGCTTCAGCCGCCGCGAGGATGGCCGCATCCCAATAGGAGATCGCGAATCGCTCGGATTGCTCGATCGCGATACGTACCAGCTGATGGTCGATGGCCTGACAAGGAAACGCCGTGAACTGCTCAATCCACTCCAAGGCCTGCGTGGCGGAGATGGGGCGCGCCACCTTCTTGACTACAGTCACAAAGAATTCCTGCAAGACTTGAGCCGAAGTGCCGAAGTCTATCGATTCAACCAGCTCCATCGCGCGCTTTCTCTTGGGTTCGTCTTTGCCCGCTCCGACCGCCGCATAAACCAGGACGTTGGTATCGAAAAATGCGCTAACGGTCATGCAAATCCTCACGGGTCCAGGTTCTCTTGCCGAGCCGGCCTCGAGACTGTGCGCTCAGTTGCCGCAATCGTGCCCGGGCGCGCTTGGCCCGATCCTCATGCGCGGCGAGACCGGTCAAGTACTCACGGACCAGAGCGTTGACGGTCGAGTTGCGTTCGGCGGCATGGCGGCGAACGATGGCCAGGACATTCTCGTCCACGCTGAGCGTGATATTCTTCATGACCACAGTATATGTGTAACTGTGTAAATAGGCAATCGCCAGGTGTATGGTTTGACCGCCGCGGGTTGGGGAGAGTATTGCGGGGGACTGCAACGCACCAAATGCGCAGCCAATTCCCTTCCAAATCGACCTGCGGCCGGCAGCATGAGAACGATGATCTTCTCTACAGTCCTCAGTCTCGTATGCTGTAGGTAGGCATACATACCTACAGTCTTCGAATGGAACGAACGCAAAGATCGAGCGAATCGAAAGAAACACGGCGTCGGCTTCGCAGAGGCGGCCCTTGTTTTCGCCGATCCGCTTGCTCGGATTGTTCCGGACGAAGATCACTCCATCGACGAGTATCGCGACGATCATCATCGGCCACTCCCCGGCGGACCGGCTCTTGGTAATCTCGTTCACGGCATCGGCCACCGATATCGTCCGCATCATCAGCGCTCGCAGGGCGACCAAAAGAGAGCAACAGGACTATGAAGAAAACCGCTGAAGGCAGGAAGAACAATGATGAACTGCGAACAGAATACAGGTTTGACTATTCCAAGTCCAAACCGAATCGTTTTGCGGCGGGAACTCGCCGGCAAGGAGTAGCGGTGCTATTGGATCCGGATGTTGCACGCATTTTTAAAAGCGCTGAGAGTGTGAACAAAGCGCTCCGCGCATTAATCAACGTCGTTCCCCGGCAGCGCGCCGGCTCGGCTCGATAGTCTTGAGCTCGGAGCTGCCCGGTCGCCTAAGAGCCAGAGTAAGGAAGTCAGGAGCGACCATTCGGACTGCTAACCGCGACTTAAGGGCTCTTTCACTTCTGGCATCAAAGATGTATCATTCTCTCCGCGCAGGGAGTCCGCTGGACCTTTGCGAACCTCTCCGTGTCATCGAGGAGGACGACGCAGCCAGTAGGTTCCCTGCGCTTTTCAGCGGAGTCCGCCGTCCGGAAAGCCGAGGCGAATTCGGAGGAGCCGGAGAATGGCTTTCAAATCGCTGCAGAACAGGGTATGGGATTGATCGCTGGCGGTCGCGGGGACTAGCCTCTCGTACGTTTTCTCCTCGATCCAATGATCCAGCAACTCAACGATCCGTGCATTCTGCCCCTCGCCCTGGCCCGCGAAATATTGCGCGACCTCTTCGGTCTGGGCCGCCAGAGGCAGGCGAAGCCAGTCCAAGAACAACTCCTGATGCTTCTCTTTCAGGGCCGCCGCGCGCTCCAGTCTCTCGCGAACCGCTCTGGCACCCTCGGCGTGGGAGCTGTCCGTAGAGTGGACGGAGTTAGCGAGAAGTACTAATTTCCCGAATGTGGAAAGAATTCGGGAGAGCGCCGCATCAACCTGGCCGGGCTGGGAACCACTTGAGAATTCCATTTCGTTCATAGAATCAGTCAAAGCGCGAAACAATGCTGCTCCTTTCAACTGCAACGTAACGCATTGGTTCCGTCGCGCGAAAGTCGCGAGACTACGTACGAAAATTCCTTAAGGAACCGACGCTAGACTCGCTGGACAGCGGTAGCGCAGCATCCACAGATGAAACCAAACCCAGGTTTCACAATAGGGGAAGAAGTTCATCCTTACCATCCGTATGAATACCTAGACCGGCCCTAGATGCTGACGATTCCATTGCGGATCGCGAAGTAGATTAGATCGCTTAGCGAGCCCAGATCCAGCTTCCGCATAAGGCTGGCTCGATGAGCTTCCACGGTGCGAACGCTGACCATCAGCGCTGCCGCGACCTCTTTGTTGGTTTTGCCCTCTGCCAAGAGTTTTAAGATCTGTAGCTCTCGCGAAGTAAGGCCGGCGGGAGGATCTCCGGGCGGAAGAGCCGAGCAGGATGTGTCCTTGATCAGTTCTGCCACGCGCTGCGAGTGAAAAGATCGCCCGCGGGCCAGCGTCTGCACGCCTCGAATCACATCGTGAACTCCGTCGGATTTAAGGATCAGTCCGCGAGCGCCCGAAGCTACAATTCTCCGGGATATCTCGCCGGATTCGTACTCGCTCAGCGCAAGAATTCCGGCCTGCGCGTGAATCTCGATGATCTTCGGCACAACTTCGATACCCTCAATATCCGGCAAGCTGAGATCCAGCAAAACAATCTGCGGCTTTAGCGTTTTGACCTTCTGCAGGGCAGCTTTTCCGTTGGCCGCTTCGCCGCAGATTTTCCATTCCTCGTTCTCTGCCAAAAGTGAACGCAGGCCATATCGGATAATCGGGAGATCGTCGACGAGCAGAA
This sequence comes from Terriglobia bacterium, assembly GCA_963768095.1. GTDB lineage: Bacteria > Acidobacteriota > Terriglobia > Bryobacterales > Bryobacteraceae > Palsa-89. The sequence continues at coordinate 381,193 of CAVYGT010000008.1, forward strand.
TCTCAAGTTCTCTCATTGCTCACGCGCTGTCATAAACGAGTGGTTCGTTCCTCAAAAGTGCATCCACTGGTGTCAGTCCCGGCAGATGACTCGCAAATCGTAAGACTAGGAGAATGAAGGTGATTCGCGCTATTCGTAGTAATACTTAGAGGGCTTTTGCCAGCTTCCACCAAGACCTTAGCGAACTGGCCGAGCAGCGGTCTATTCGTAAAATTGCCTAGTACGTTTGCGTAAGCGCAGGTATGAAGTTGATGGCGCTAAGCGAGGAGTCCACCATGGCCGAGGCTCGCGATCTCCCAATCCGCGAGGCGGTAGCGCGCCAGCAAAGCTGGCAGAATCAAATCCAGCACGTTCGGTTTGGCGGAACGAAAGCAACCCGGCGCGGAGATGATTGGGACTTCTCTGTTATAGCCAAGCAGCAAAAGGTTGCCAGGTTCCACTGGGGCAAGGAAGCGCTCGATGACACAGCCGGCTTTGATCATCCCGCGTCCTACGATGTCGTCAGGGCCGGCCGGAGCAGTAGTGGAAGCGATCAGAATGCAGGTTGGCTTGGCGAGTAGAAGGCGCTGGAGGCAGCGGCCAATGGCAGCTTCCTCTTCCAAAGATGCGAGCGCGAGGTTCGCAGCAGCGCCGAATCGGCCCAGCCGTTGGCGCAGGACATTCTCAAAGAACTCGCGAGCGCGATCGCTATTAAAGGGGTCGGTATACAGGACGGCCACCGCTGGATTGCGAATGGGGCGGGCTTGCAAGATTGGACCGCGTTCTTTCAGGTTCAATAGCAACGCGGCCAGATGGGCGGCCGCCACGGCAAAAGGCGCGCTCTTGACGGTGGCGATGCGCTGGCCAGCTTGCGCGAACGAAAAGTTCCGCGAGGTCGCTACTTGCATGCTCGCCGAACTGTTGATTTGCTTGAGAAGAATATCATCGACCAACATGCAACATGACTCGGCGGCGAAAAGGTTGGCTCTTCCTCCCGCGGCTGGCCGGACCTCAAAAGATCCGCAAGCAATCTCACGCGCTACATTTGATACGGCGTCGTCTTCGCCAGTCTCACCCTCCTCCAACGCTACGACCCAGACCCGATCCATGCCTACGGCTGCCAGCATGCTTGCATCTTCATCGCTGATCACATGGCCTTTGGCGAGTAGTTTCTTTCCACAGGCCCGGAAGATTGTCGAGCACAAGGCCCTTCCCTTGGCTTCCCGTACGTCGACGGCTTGAGCGAGCATCCGTGTCCTCCACACCCCACGCGTCACCAAGATGGCGGAGTTCTAAGCTATCCGGCGTTGAATATAGCTCCGGGGGTGAGCGGCAGACTATCCGTAGAACTACGTAAGTGGTATGCGGGCGAAGTTTTGCAGGCCGCTACGCCTCGACAACGTTGTTACGGATCGCGAAGTGTACCAGTTCGCTCAGCGTGTGGAGATTCAGCTTGTCCATGATGCGGGCGCGGTGTGCATCCACGGTGCGTGGGCTGATTCCCAATAGCGCGGCGATTTCCTTATTCGCCTTGCCCCTGGCGAGGAGCTTGAGAACCTCAATTTCCCGGCTCGTCAGAGCACCAATGGAAGGCGCGCCTTCGGAACTCTTGCGGAATTCGTTCACTAGGATTTTCGTCACGTTAGGCGAAAGAAAAGACTTATTTTTGCTGATGGCTTCCAAAGCCAGAATCAGATCACGCGCCGCGTCCGATTTCAAAACCAGGCCGCTGGCGCCGGCTGCTAGGGCCCGGGAGGCGATTTGTCCGGAATCGTGCATGGTAAGAACAAGAATCTTCGCTTCCGGATGAGCCTGGAGAATTTCGGGAATGGCTTCCAATCCGCTCCGATCGGGCATGGTGATGTCCAGCAGAACGATGTCGGGTTTCAGACGTTTGACTTTTTCGACCGCCTCCTTGCCGGTGGACGCTTCCCCGCAAACCTCCCACGTGGCGCGAGGCTCGAGCAGTGTCCGAATGCCTCTGCGGACAACTTCGTGATCATCGGCGATTAAGATGCGGGCTCTGGGCATACGCGAAACTCACTTCAAAGGAAGCACGGCCTCGAGAGTCGTGCCTCGTCCCGTCGAGCGGATATCCAGGTGACCGCCGAGCTGGGCGGCCCGTTCCCGCATTCCCGCGATGCCGACGCCAGGGAGGGCAGGCTTCATCCCATCGCTTTTCGAAACGTCCTCCTGCAGACCCTGGCCTTCATCCGCGATCTTTATTGTGACGCCGGAGGAATCGCGCCAGATTTGCACGGACGCCCGGGCTGTCCCAGAGTGGCGATGAATGTTGTTCAGGCTTTCCTGAAGAATCCGAAACACCGCGGTTTCCACCTCCCGAGGCATGCGGCCAAGGTCAGGAGGTAATTGCAGATCTACCGGAATGCCACTTCTTTGGACGAATCCCCCAACATAATTGCTCACCGCATCCAGCAGTCCCAGCTCGTCCAGTTCGGGCGGGTGCAGCAGATAAGCCAACGTTCGTATTTCTCGCAAGGATTCGTTAGTCAGTGTGAGGCTCTCGGTGAGGGCGCGCTGGGCTCGCTCATCGAGCGGCGCCGGCGATTGGTTGACGACCGCGAGGTTCATCGCCAGCGCTGCGAGCTTCTGCCCGGTACTGTCGTGCAGCTCCCGCGCCAAGCGGCGGCGCTCTTCGTCTTGAGACTGAAGCAGTTGTCCGGAAAGCTCCCGGAGCGCTTCATTCACACGCTTGCGCTCGGTGATGTCGCGGTAGATCGCGTAGGTCGCGGCCTCTCCGCCGGGCACGGCGAACGGCACAAGGATCAGTGCGACATCCAAACGGCTGCCGTCCTTGCGCCTGCAAATATCCTCTGCGTCGACTCGCTGCCCGCGCTTTACGGCATCCCAATACCCTTGGTCGCGAGACTCTACACACAAGATCAATTCGCTGAGCCGGCGGCCCAGGACTTCTTGCGGAGCGTAGCCAAAAGTACGAGTGAACTTCCGGTTGATGCTGAGCACTCTCTCAGTTCCATCCACCAGCGCGACCGCCTCCGGCATCTGCTCGAACAGCTCGTCCAGAAGGGTTCTTTGCTGCTGAAGCCGATCCACCATCGAAGTCAGTATGGTAAGCACCAGAACCATGCTCGGAACACCGCTGATCCCTGCGATCCCAAGCGTTGAGATGTTCACGGCGTGGGATAGATCTTGCGGCGAAGCGGATGCAGTGAAGCTGGCGGCCGCCATGGCCGTGTAATGCATGCTGACGATCGCGATCCCCATCGCGAGGGAGCTGCCAGCCTTTCGGATCCGGCGGCCTGGGCGTTCGTCGCGGAAGAAGAACGTCAACCATAGGGCCAACCAGGAGCCTGCCACCGCATAGACGATCGAGAGCGTCACCAGCGAGGGAGAATAGTGGCACATGGCCGACAGACGCATTGCAGCCATCGCGATGTAGTGCAGCGCCACAATACCGCCGCCCATGAAGATGCTGCCCACGAGGGCGGGAATTAACCCCATGTTACGCCGGCTCACCACAAACAGGGCCACCAAGGACGCGAGAACACCGGCAAGAAGCGACAGAACTGTGGTGGGCCAGTCGTACTCTATTGGAATGGGCAAGCCGAAGGCCAGCATGCCGACGTAGTGCATGGACCAAATGCCGATGCCCATCGACAGGCAGCCCCCGGCGAGCCAGGCGCGCCGGGTCCAACCGCGCGAGGCGGTAACGCGTCCTCCCAGGTCGAGTGCAGTATAGGAAGCGAGGATCGCGATCAGGATGGACAGAATAACCAATCGGTAATCATATGTACCGACCAGGATCTGGTCCGTCATTTGTTCCACCTCGCGGGAGGGTCTACTTAGGATGGCACGTTCGGACGCATAAGAGAAAACTCCTGAGCGGCGCTAGTTCTGAGGCACCCATCATTTCGCTGGCGGTACCAAAGGCCTTGATCGGCAAAGTGTGCTTGGGGATTACGAACTAACTTAGGAATTGTGGCGGTTTCGACCTGGTGCGCTAACAGACTTGTGCTGTACACAAACGACTAGGGAGATACGTTGAAGCGCTAGCTCAACTTCTCGGTGTGGGATTTCGCGAGGTCGCGCTTGCTCTTGAGAACTTCTGAAACGGTGCTTTCCGCCCCGAATATCTCGACTAGATCGATTTGCACCACATCGCGCGGCGTAGCAGGCGGAAGGGAAGGAATGCGCGTTTGGATGGTTGCGGGGGATGGATTTGAACCACCGACCTTTGGGTTATGAGCCCAACGAGCTACCAGACTGCTCCACCCCGCAGTCTGATTCTAACGCAGCCGGTCGAAGCCGTCAAACCTGAATTAACGCGGCTGGAGTAACCGAAGCTTTACCAGAGATACCAGCGCCCGCTCCACAACACCCACGCTGCCAGCAGAGCATTCGTCAGAGCGTGCGCTACAACCGCGTCGCCAATGCGCCCGCGCCGCAGAAAGACCGCGGCATAGATCAACCCGGCAACGGATCCGGCGATCCAACGGTCGCCGTGCAGAGCGCCGAACGCCACGCTCGACACCAGAACCGCAAAAATCGTATAGCGGCGCGGGCTGAGAGAATCGAAGTCGGGCGAAATTACTCGCCGGATCAGGAAGCCCCGAAACGCCAGCTCCTCGACCATCGGCACGGTCAGCACCGCTCCGACAATTCGAAACGCCAGCCAGGTCAGGCGTCCGCTGCTAGAAAGAGACGCCAAGCCCGGGCCGATCGGGCTGTCCAAATGACCGCCTGAGAACCGGTCGAGTCCCAGCCAGATGCCGAACACCGCCAAACCCGCGGCTATCGACAACCAGCCAAATCTCCAGGTCAGTTCGGAATATCTCGACCGGAAATACCAGAGCGTGATCCCAGCGGCCAGGACGCGTAATGGGTAGAGCCACTCAAAGCCGCTCGAGGCCGCGGTCGAAACCATGCCAGCCGCCATGAGTACTACAAACGGCATCAAGTACGGCGCGGCGGGATTGCGCGTCGTGGCTTCGACTCGTACGCTGGTACGCGCATCGTTGTTGATCCAGGCCAGGCGGCGAGAAAAAACGGCGAAGCTCAGGGCCACGCAGGTGAACGCGATCCAGCCTGCCTGCGAATGAAATCCGCCAATCGCGACATTCGGAGCGCCCCATACTCCGATCAGAATCAATACCGTGATGCGTACGGCGTTAGACACCCACATCACTGCCATGCCGGCCGGAACCAGGAGCAGCGCCTGCGGAAAACGATACTCGCGCCGAAAGAAACCGAGCCATGCCGCGCCAAAAACCAGCATCAGCGCCGTGCCTTCAAAACCCGCGCACCAAGCCGTAATCTGCACGTTAAACCCCGGCGTGCCGATCGTCATGCTGGGGCGGTCCGCGATTACATTTGGCAGTATCATGCGGAGCAGCAGGTTGACCATGCCAAAGGTCAAATCAGTTGCCGGCTTCCAGGAAAGATCGATCGCTGGATTCCAAACCACGCCATTCCAAAGCGTGCTGTAAACAATCAGACGCTGCGCGATCACGGCCGCGGCCAGCGCGTACAACCACGCCCAGCGTGTATGCCCGACCAGCCGTAGTGCGGCCCGCGGCGGCAACAAGGCGCATCCGGCGAAACCTAGCGTTAGAAGACCGGTGGTGTACCAAAGGGCGCTGCCGGTGAATCCTGACAGGACGCTGTTATTTCTGGCTTGCGCGAAGGAGATTCCCAGAAAGGCAAGCAGTGCCGCGGCGTGGGCTGCCAGAAGGGACCAGCGCAGCGGAACTATTTTCACCTCGGCGGAAACCTGCTGAAAGGTCTCCTTGGATTTCACGTAGCTGATCGCCAGTAGAAGAGGAAGGAAAACAACCGCGATTTGAAGCAGCGTTCCAACTCCCCAAGCTTTATGGACGAAGTGCGAAATCGGGATGCCCTCGGCCGCGAAAAGAACACAGAACAGCGCGAAACGCGCAGAGAGTCCTAGAGAGACTAATGCTTGTGGCTTGCTATGCGGCGGAGGAACGGCCCGCGCAGACTCACACGCTTCTTCCCGGGCAGATGCGTGTGAGGTTGTCATGCGCGCTTGTAGGTGAGGCCGACTGACGGCTATCGATAATACCGCGCCGAAGACCTGAAGATCACCGAACCGCTATTTTTTACGGCTCCGAAGAACCAGCAGCGCTCCCGACAGCAAAGCCAAAGCGCTCCCAGCCGATCCGGCATTGATTTCCGGAACCGCCGGCGTCGCGATAGCAAAAGTTGCCACTCCGACCAACAGCAAAAACATTCCTGTGAGCTTCATGATTTCTCCTGTAGAGCGCCCCGAGCCTCGCGGCATGGGCGAGGTCTATTTCTTGCGGCTCCGAAGAACCAGCAGCGCTCCCGACAGCAGAGCCAATGCGCTTCCGGCCGATCCAGCGTTGATCTCCGGCACGACGCCTGCGAAAGCAAAACTTGATACTCCGACAAACAAAAGCATCATTCCCGTCAGCTTCATGTAGTCTCTCCTCCTGAGATGCCGTTCTCAACAGACACGAGTTAGGCTTAGTGAGACTATACATTTGATCGGCGAGCAGGTCAATGTTTAAACTGGCAGGCTTAAAGCCAGTTCGTACTGCATGTACTATCGGCGAGATTAAGAATTGAATTGAATTTCTATCCCGAAATCAATACTTCTAAACGATTTGGCTACCATGGACCTATCGCGCGACCTTGACGGGCCGCTACTTTCGGAACGCGATCGCCGCGAAACTTACCACGCTTTGCTCGTCGATGTTCCATTGCTGATAGCGCCGCAGACTCCCGCGCGCCTGCGGAACAACTTTCAAGAAAGTATAGATCGGCGAGGAGCCGCACCACTTCAAATCGTCCTGGTTTTCCTGGATCTGGTTCCAGAATCCGTCTGCATCGGCTTGAGTGAGGCTTTCGATGCGCCTTTGATCGCGCACCGCGACGGCCGCCATCATTCCTTCGTCGGCGCGGGCCGGCGCTGCATCGCCATAACGGCGGCCCATGTGCGCCATATCGACCCCCAATACCCAGAACAGCCGTTCGCCTTCGCGCGCTGCAATTTCGCCCAGCGACCCAAGGAATCGTTCCACATCTTCGTTCGCTTCGGGTTTGCCGCCCTCGTAAATGCTCCGAGCGAACGAGCCGCACAGAATGGGAAGAATGCGAATATTGGGCCCGTAGAGGTGCTGTAGGAAGAGCACCTGAAATTCGATGGAGTGCTCCACGGCGTGGCAGTAGTCTTCCATGCGGACCGCGCCCGGTGCGGCGCCAGCCAGCTCATCCACCAGAGTCGTATCCGTAGTTGCCTCGCCAAACGGCGTTAGGAAAGGCTTGCTCGTTAGCCCGAAGCGGTCCGGCTCGCCATAGTGCGACGTGCCGAGCACCACGAACGTACGCTCCTTGTACTCGGGAAGCAGGGCGCTATAAGCGTCGCGATAGGATTCCCATCCGCCGAATGGGCTGACATGCGGAGACGCGATCCCGATGAGCGAATCCGCGCTGGGCGGCGTAGCGCCTTGCATGAATTCCGAGAGGGCCTTGCGAGCCTCCGCGGCATCGTTCGGATAGGCTGACCCGGCGTGCGAAGCCTCGCGCTTCTCGGTGGCGGCGAATTCGCCGATCCGTGCGCTCCGAAGCTGCTCGAACTTCGGGTCCTCCAGGAATCCGGCTTCGCTCAGTGCCTCAAAAAGCTGCTTTTCGATCTCCCCCACTTGAATTTCGCCGGTTATCTGCACCAGGCTCGCTCTCAGATCGAGCGAGGTCTGCTGGCCGTCGAAACACGCCAGACAGGGGACTAGCTGCGGCGGGATCAGCAGCATCGAATCCGAGAACCGGAAAGGATCCCGGATCAGCAGGCCGGGACGCTCCGGATCCGGCGAAGGCATGAAGTCGAGGCTCAAGCGCAGCCGGGGAAGTGGGGAGGACACTACGAATCTATCTTCGCATGCGGCGGCCTGCCGGTTGCGAACAGCTTCAGGCGGCCGCCGCCTGGCTCTTAATCATGGAGACTTCGATTTCTATCTTGACGTCGTCGCCAACCAGGACTCCGCCGGTTTCCAGAGCCGCGTTCCAGGTGAGGCCGAAATCGCTGCGCTTGATCTTGGCGCTGGCCGATGCGCCGATGCGGAGGTTGCCCCAGGGGTCCTTCTCCTCCCGGGTGGGCCCTTCCACCTTCAGAATCACTTCCTTGGTGACGCCGTGCAGGGTGAGATCGCCCGCGACCTTCAGCTCATCGTCGCCGCTGCGTTCGATTCTTTTGCTCTGGAAAGTGATTTTGGGGAATTTTTCCAGGTCGAAAAAATCCGCGCTTTTCAAGTGAGCGTCACGCTGATCCTCTCGTGTATGGATGGTGCCGGTGGGGATGGAAACGTCGATCTTGGACGAGGCCAGGTCAGCGGGGTCGTACACCACCGTCCCCTGGATGTTGCTGAATGCGCCCCGGACATTGGTAATCATCATATGCCGGACCACGAAATGCGCGGTGCTGTGCGCGGGGTCGATTTGATAAGTAGCTTTCATTGTGGTCTCCTCCTAGTTGCCTTGACATCAAGATAGATGCAAGTCGGCTTCGGAAGGATTCAGCGCGGCGTCGGCCGGCATTGTCGTTAGCAAGTGAATCTGTCCGCTTTTGTTAGCACATGATCTGTCCGGTTCGTCACGCAGCTCTGTTCCCCGGTTTTGACTTTTTAGGTTTAGGAATAAGAGCCGCAGTAGGCGCGGTGGAAAAGTGGGAATCTCGCGCCGTTGGCGAGATTTCCAAGGAGCTGTGGGAGCGGTGGAAAACCTGCTTTTGGTTTTCCAGGGCTTCCATAGATCCGCCTTTTCCACGGCGCTCGGTTCTGGGCAAGGGGTTTCCGGTCCCGTCGTAGCGACCCACCAGGTGCGGACCGTAGCGGACCGAAATAGTTCCGTCCAGATGTTCGTGAATGGTCACCGTGCAACCGGCCAGCGAGTGGCGCCAGCGAGTCTGGTCCAGCTGCCAGATCTGGCGTTGCAAGCTGAAGGTGTTGTCCTTGGCCACGGCGCGCTCAGTTTGAATCGTAAAGATCCAGTCCAAATCCGAGCGCGTGCAGCGCCGAAACGCAGTCCCCTTCTCGGCCGCCGGTACCGCGAACTTGCGATTGAACTCGGCCTGGTAGTGCTCCCTCAAGAACCGGTTGGCTTGTTCCACGGTGCCAATGCCTGCCAGCCGCAGCTCTTGCGGCAAACGTCCTTGCCAAGTCCCAAAGCTTCGCTCACTCCGCCCCCGCGCTTGCGGCGAATACGCCGGTATCATCTGAATGCCCAACTCTTTCAGCGCCCTGCCGACCTGCGTAAGCCGGTACTTGTCCACCGGATCCCCGGCCTTCTGCGTCACAAAGAAATGACTGGCTCGATCACTATACAGTGCGCAAAACAACCCTTGTTCCTCGATCACGGCCCGTAGCCCCGCCATCACCGTCCGCGTCGATTCTTCCTCCACCAACTGCGCGTAGTAGATCTTGCTGGTGGCATCATCCAGAATCACAATTAGGTCGTACCAACGATCATCGTTGAGCCAGCGGTGGGTGCTGCCGTCGATGTGCAGCAGCATCCCCGGCAAGGGCCTCCGCTCCCGCCGTCTGCGATGTGGTCCGCGCCGCTTGCGCCGCTTCACCAAGCCCGCCCCCTGCAGCGCTTGTTTGACCCAGCTGTAGCTTAACTCGATGCCGTGCTCTTCCTTCAGCTTTTCGTGGAAGTGCCGCACGCTCAGGTCAAAGTAACGCTCTTGGTACAGCCGCAGCACCTCCTCACAGGTCTTGATCGCCACCCGCCGTTGGCTGCACTTGCCTTTCCTTCGATCCGTCAACCCGTCGAAGCCGTGCTCGTCCAACCGCTCTCGCCAGCGCCGCATCGTCCGGTCACTGACCCCGATGATCTCCGCCGCTTCCCACCAGCGCATCTTGCCGGCCATGGCTTTCAGCAATACGTCTTGCAACTTCATCATCCGCTCCACTTCCGCGGCCGAGTACTGCTGGTTGGGGTTCACCCTCCAGCTTCCTCCACCGCCGGTCAAAGCGGACAGATCACGTGCTAATTAGACCGGACACATCATAAGCTAACGACAGCGGCGTCGGCCGGCATCAGATATCTCGATATCAAGAGAGTTATAATGAGAACCGCTTGACCGCCCGCCGACCCAATCCGGACCATGAATCGAGCGGCGTCCGTGTTTGGCTGATTTTGTGGAAAGCCGCCAAGGCAGTGGAGCAGAACGCCATCCGCAGCGTAACGCGGCTGGGCTTGGGGCTCTCCGATTTCGCCGTCCTGGAATTGCTGCTTCATAAAGGCCCCCAGCCCGTCAACGTGATCGGCAAGCGAGTGCTCCTGACCAGCGGCTCCATCACCACCGCGGTCGACCGGCTCGAATCCCGCCAGCTGGTGCGCCGCACCGGCGACCCGGAAGACCGTCGTTCCCGCATCGTCGCCCTCACCCCCGCCGGGCACCGTCTGATCCAGAAGGCCTTCCGCCGGCACGCGGCCGATATGGAGCACGCCCTCGCGGAACTTAGCGCGGCGGATCGCGCCAGCCTGGTGCGCCTGCTGAAAAAAGCCGGCTTGTCGGCAGAAGAGCGTCTGCGGCCGTAACCAAGCCAATCCTGGCAGTGACCAGACCAATATGGTATGCTCATGACGTGACGCTGCCAATCGGGGCCCTTGACCCAGCATCGGAGACTCCTTTATATCGACAGCTTTACGATGCCATCCGCAGCCTAATTGAATCGGGCGGCCTCGGAAGAGGCGGCCGCCTACCAGCCACTCGTGAATTGGCTGGTCAGCTTGGACTGAACCGTGCCACCATCTCCGCAGCTTACGAATTGCTCGAAGCCGAGGGCCTGATTACCGGGCAAGTCGGCCGGGGCAGCTTCGTCTCGAGTGGCGGCGTTCCCAAAACCGGAATCCATTGGAGCGAAATCCTGGCGCCGTCGCTGCTCTCATTGCCGGGGTCACCCGCGCCGGCAGCGCTGGCCAGTTTCTCCAGCTCGCGGCCCTCGGAACTGTTGTTTCCTTTGGATGATTTTCGCGCCACCTGCGAAGAAGTAATCCAGGGCGGGGAAGCGCCAACGATTCTCCAATTGGGATCGCCCTCCGGCTATCCACCGCTGCGCCGCTACCTGCTCGATCTGGCTCGCGCCGAAGGCCTGGCGCGCGACTCCGACGACATTCTCATCACCAGCGGCTGCCAGCAAGCCATCCATCTGCTCCAGAGCACGCTCGTCCGCAATGGCGAGACGGTGCTGCTCGAAGAGCCCGTCTATCCGGGGATGAAGAAGGTTTTCGAGCGATCCGGCGCGCGCCTGGTTGGCGTTCCGGTCGGCCCGCAGGGCATCGATCTGGAAGCGCTGGAACGCTCCATCGAGCGCGAGCATCCGCGCCTGCTTGCGATCACTCCGAATTTCCAGAATCCAACCGGAGCGACGCTCTCTCTGGCTTCGCGTCAGGCTTTGTTGCGAATCGCTCAAGCAGCCGGCGTGATCGTGGTCGAAAACGACATCTACGGCGCGCTGGCCTACGAAGGCGACGCTCTCCCCTCTGTCAAGCAACTGGACGAGACCGGCGACACCATCCTGTTGCGCAGCTTCTCGAAAATCGCGTTTCCGGGCCTTCGCGTGGGCTGGGCCATCGGTCCGCGGCCGCTGATCGAGAAGCTCACCGAAGCCAAACAGTGGAGCGATCTCCACACCGATCAGCTTTCCCAGGCCATTCTGTTGCGCTTCGCCCAGTCCGGACGATCTGGAGCGCCATCGCCAGCAAATGCTCACCGCCGGCCGCGAGCGTCTACACGCCGTGCTCGACGCTTGCCGCAAATACCTGCCGGCCGAAGTCGAGTTCACGCGTCCCCGCGGCGGTATGAGCCTGTGGATGCGCTTGCCCGATCCGTTGGACGCGGGCGAGTTGCTGCCGCGCGCCGAACGCGAAGGCGTCAGCTATCTTCCCGGTAGGTACTTCGCGGTGGCGCGGCCGCAGCCCGGAAGTCTTCGCATCAGTTTTGCCGAGATGACGCCGGAGCAAATCCGCTCCGGAATCGCCGTGCTCGGCCGTATTTTCAATAATGAACTGGAGCGCGTGCGGGCCTATTCGCCGCTCGCCGAAGCTCCAGCCATGGTTTAGGAGAACCTTGCATGTACCTCGACGAAACATTTCGATTAAAGACCGGCCTGGCCGAGATGCTGAAGGGCGGCGTGATCATGGACGTGACCAACGCCGAACAGGCCGTCATCGCTGAAAAAGCGGGCGCCGTGGCTGTCATGGCCCTGGAGCGCGTTCCCGCCGACATCCGCAAGGAAGGCGGCGTGGCCCGCATGGCCCCCATCGGCAAGATCCGCGAGATCATGCACCAGGTCAGCATCCCGGTGATGGCCAAGGCTCGCATCGGCCATTTTATGGAAGCCCGCATTCTGGAAGCCCTGGAAGTGGACTACATCGACGAGAGCGAGGTGCTCACCCCCGCCGATGAAGAACACCACATCGACAAGCGCGGTTTCAAGGTTCCGTTCGTGTGCGGCGCGCGCAATCTGGGCGAAGCCCTGCGCCGTATCGCCGAAGGTGCGGCCATGATTCGCACCAAGGGCGAGGCAGGCTCGGGCAACATCGTCGAAGCGGTGCGCCACATTCGCACCATCGTGAAGGAAATGAAGCAGCTCACCGTGCTGGGAGCCGAAGAGCTGGTGGCGGAATCGAAGAAGCATCAGGCTCCGCTCGAGCTGATCCAATACGTCGCTGAGCACGGCAAACTGCCAGTGCCGAACTTCTCGGCCGGCGGCATCGCAACGCCCGCCGACGCAGCTTTGGTGATGCAGCTTGGCGCCGAGGCGGTCTTTGTCGGCTCCGGCATCTTCAAATCCTCCGATCCCGAGGCCCGCGCCCGCGCCATCGTGAAGGCCGCCACCTACTACAACGATCCCGCCAAACTGCTCGAAGCCAGCGAGGAGCTCGGCGTCGCCATGTTCGGCATCGATGTCGCCAAGCTCCCCGAGTCGGAGTTGCTTCAGACGCGAGGCTGGTAGTTGAGGAAGACGCGAGGCTGGTAGTGGCCCCCAAAAAAATCGGCGTGCTCGCGCTTCAGGGCGACTTCGAAGCTCACGAAAGAGCCCTGAAGAACGCGGGCGCGCAGGCTGTCGAAGTGCGTTCCGCGCGCGATCTCGCCGACATCGACGGCTTGATCATCCCGGGCGGCGAGAGCACCACCATGCTGAAGCTGCTGGCCGAGGAGAACCTGCTCGAACCTCTGCGTGAGTTCGCCGCGCGCCGTCCCATCTTCGGTACGTGCGCGGGCGCCATTCTGCTGGCCTCGGAAGTGCTCAATCCGCCGCAAGCGTCGCTCGGTTTGATGGACATCAGCGTGGAACGCAACGCCTATGGAAGACAATTGGACAGCCGTATCGCCCGGCTTCAGCCGGAAGGATTTGAACGGGATATCGAGGCCGTCTTCATTCGCGCGCCCATCATACGTCGCGTCGGCCCGGAGGCGAAGGTACTAGCCAGGTACCATGACGATCCGGTACTAGTCGAGCAAGGCCGTCATATGGCGGCTACATTTCACCCCGAGCTCACCGGCGATTCGCGCATTCATCTTATGTTTCTAAAAAAAATGCCTTAACGATGCTGCGCTTTGAGGACGGTCTTGTAAACTAAAGTAGGTGAAACCGGCTCGGGTGTTGTTCTTATGCATCGGTAATTCCTGCCGCAGCCAGATGGCGGAGGGCTTCGCGCGCGCCTATGGGTCCGACGTGCTGGCCGCCGAAAGCGCCGGCTTGACTCCCGCCATGGCGGTTGCTCCCTTGACTCACAAGGTCATGCTCGAAAAGAATATCGATCTCGGCCACAAGTATCCGCGCAGTGTGGACCGCCTGGAGGGCCGCTTTGATCTGGTGATCAACATGTCCGGCCAACCCGTGCCGCAAGAAATTAAGACGGCCGTGGAAGAATGGGACATCCCCGATCCGATCGGTGAATCCGAAAAAGTCTATCGCCAGGTGCGCGATCAAATCGAGCAGCGCGTAATGCGCCTGGTGCTGGGAATGCGCAGCCGCAAGCCTCCGCAATCGGAGGAATCGTCGGCCTCCAGCCCTTCGCGAGTTGACAGTCACGGCCAGCCTCCCCGAAAATAGGAACGGTTCTCACCGCACGCGGATGTGGCGGAATTGGCAGACGCGCTAGATTCAGGTTCTAGTTCTCGCAAGGGAGTGGAGGTTCAAGTCCTCTCATCCGCACCAGCGCAAGGGCTCTACGATTAATCGAGTCGCGTCTCTCCCTCAACATCCATTGTCGGTCAACTCTTCGTAGTTCAACGAGAGAAGGGTTTGACTGCAAGTTGCTGAAAACCAAAAGGTATCTGCGCCCGGGATATTTCCATATCACGCTTGACATTGCTAAGTATTGCGCTATGTTGAAGCTATGAGAACCACGAAGACGCTGTCGGTCACCCTCCCCCCCGGAAATGCTCACCCGCGCTGAGCAACTGGCTAAGAAAGAAAACCGCACCATGAGCGAACTTGTGCGCGAAGCGTTGCGCCAGTACGAACGCAAGAACTGGTGGGACGAGATGAACGCTTATGGCCGCAAGACCGCCGAAGCTGTCGGGATCAAAAGCGAACAAGATGTCGTGGACTCCATACACACGATGCGTCAGGAAAAGCGGGCGCGGAAATAGCTTTGAATGATTTGGGTCGTCCTCGACAGCAACGTCTACGTCTCTGCGCTTATCTTCGGAGGCAATCCGCGTGCCGTTATCGAATGCGCTGAGGACGGCCTGATAGGGCTTTCGATTTCTGACCCGATCCGGGCCGAAGTCGAACGTATCCTTGTGGAGAAGTTCTCATGGCCGCAAGAACGGGTGAGGGAGGCGACCTATCCTTAGTCTTTGGCTCATTCCGTTGCTCCGCAGCAAACCGTAACCGATTGCTTAGATCCCGTACGACAACCGGATTCTGGAATGCGCCTTGGACGCACATGCTACGGCGATTGTGACTGGAGACGGCCATCTGTTGAAGCTTCATCCCTATCGTGAAATTCTGATTCTGACGCCGAAGCAGTTCCTTGAAGCGAGGCCGTGGGAACGAAGCGATAGCAGTAGATAGAGAGATACGATCCCCTAAGCGTTGCTTACGCACTTCGTGGACAGCTCCACAAGTCCTCTCATCCTCACCAGCCACTCTTACCTACCAGCTCAGCGCAATTCTTCTCCTGGAATGTTAACGGCCGTATTACGCTAACTCTAAGGCGCGATGAGTAAGCTCTTAATTCTTGGGCCCGGTGAATTGCACATTCGAAAAAGGTTCGGACCCGATACCGTCAACCGGGGCGCCGCGTTGTTCGAATGTGAGTGGGACGGGGGACGCTTTGAAGCCGGTTTGTTCACGGGCGGGATGTTTCGATCGGGGCAGTTCGCCGGCGGGACGTTCCTCGGCGGAATTTTCTGGGGCGGCACATGGGTGAGCGGAATCTGGGAAGGCGGTTTTGACCGCCATGGGATATACCATTCGAGAGGCGATAGTCCCTCAGCTCTCTGAATCCAATGCCACGCCTGCTGATCGCCAGTCCGCATCGCTATCCCGATCTCGCGCGCTTGTGGCATCGGTATGTGACGCGTGAACTTGTGCCGGCATTCACGCGCCTTCGCTTGGCGGTGGAGGTAAATATTTTCTGCGATGCAAATGCGGATCAATTCCTTCCGAGCCTGTTTCCCGGACTCCGGTTCTCCCGCAGTGGACCTGGTATGCGCGACTTCATGGAATTCTATGACGCCACCTTGCACGCGCCCTGTGACTTCCTTCTTTTTCTCGACGCCGACACCTTTATCCTGGATGGCGCCTGGGCCTGTTCTCACTTTGAAGCATTTGACAATCCCAGCGTGGCCGCGGTGTCCTTCGTTCCGCGGAAGGAATCGCCTGCGATTTTTGCGCTGTTATGCCGCGCCGAGAGCTACCGCGGCCTGCCCGCGCCGGCACTCGCCTGCCGCTACGAGTTTCCCGACATTTGGCCGCATGGAGTCAATCTTCAGCCGGGCGACTTCGCAGCCAGGGAGTTGGTCAAGCTTGGAAAGATAATCATCAATATCCCCGCCGCTGAGTCGTCCCGGCACACGGCGCAGTTTCGGGGTACCACCGGGATTCGATCCAGCCGCGAGCACACCACGCTGGCAGCCGGCGAACAAGTCTTTCTGCAATCCGTCGCGGAATCCCCCGCGTACCTTATCGCCGCTTACGATAATGTCCTGCTCGGCAGCCTTTATGAATCTCTTTATCACGAACCTTTCGCGCCGGATCGTGCAGGCATGCCGTTGGGTGGAAGCGTGACCGTCGCGGATGTGAGGCAAGCTCTGGCGAAAATTCGCGACGCGCAACAGCTCCAGTCACTGCGCGAGAGATTTCAGCAATCCCAGCGCAACATTGTGCGAATGGCGGCTGGGGAAGGAGTAGAGCTATCGATACCGTCCGTGCTGCCGGATGAAATAGGCGTTTAGAGCGATACGCTGGCGATGAGTCCGTCACACCTTCGCCCGGTAATGCCCGCTTCACCCTGCTTCCGACTTCGGCGCGGTACTGCGACAGCCATAATGAGGCCGCTCGCTAGAAATCCGCACCAATGATGCCAAAGAACCGCAAGTATCGGCTAGGCTAAGCGTGGGCGGGCCTTGCGCCCGCGGGCCCTCACGTTCCGCTCTTCTTCAGCGATGCCCGACAGCACCACCGGACCGCGGTCAGGAAATTCAGCTACCAATGACAGGCTGCCGCCCATGGCTTCGACGGTCTTCCGAAGCGTTGACAGCAGAAGGTCGGACCTTTTTTCGAGCTTGGAGATACCATCCTGGCTGACGCCAAGCTTCCTGGCCATTCGGACCTGGGTAAGCTTGCGGGCGTGGCGAAGCTCCTGTAGCGTCATTTCCTCGGCAATGAGCTCAGCGGTGCGCCGCTCGACCTTCTTGCGGCGGGCAGGGCTCAATTCTTTCCTGATCTGTTCCAGGTTCGTCATGGTCGTCACTCTCTTTCCCTCTGCTGTTTTTGCTTCCGCCCTTGAATCCGTGCGGCATGGGCGTCGAAACGCTTATCCGCCCTTTCGATCAACCGACGGTAAAACCGTTTCTCGCTGCCGCCGGACTTGTCGCCTGCCGCTAGAAGAATGGCGTTGCGATTCGGATCGAAAGCGAACGCGACCCGCCAGACACCATCAGCGGCGTCAAATCTCAATTCCTTCATGTTCGCGTGACGTGAGCCCTTGAGGCTATCGACCCGAGGCCGCCCTAATTGCGGGCCGAATTCCTCCAGCAATCCAAGATGGGCCAGCAACTCGTCCTGCACGTCCTTGTGCAGCGCACGGTACTCGGGGACGAAGTCAGCGTGGAAATCAACTTCCCACTTCACCTAATGTATTATGTACTGTAAGAACTATTCCGTCAAGTGCATACTCTGCGAAACTACCGCCGCCGGACCCCTTCTTCCGCCTTCGCCGCCAGCCTGTCGATAAACTGCGCCAGATACGGCCGCCCCTTGCGCCCCGTCTCCTCGGCCAGCACAATGTACGGGCTCATGATGGTCGCCCGCAGCAGGAACAGCCCGCGCTCGAAATAATCCGAGGCGTCGATCGCAAACCGCTGTAGCGGCCCCACCACCGACCGCGGCGAATAACTTGGATACTTGATCACTGTGTGCGTCAGGAAAAACGGCTGCGAATAACTGTATTCGCCCGCGCTGTATTCCGACTCGATCGTGAACCGCTCGTAAATCCACTGGTTCAATTCGTTCATCCGTGCCAGCGTGGGGTTGCACTTCTCCCGCACCAGGAAACATACTACGTTCGTGTCCGGAGGCTGCGGCGTGAGCGGCATAAACTCGAAGCTCGCTTCCACTTGATTGGCCGCCGCCCAGTGCTCCCAGTGCACCAGACGTTCGTATAGCTCCCTGGCCGCCAGGATGGACGCCCGCACAATCTCGCCGTAACCATCCCGGTTGAGCGGAATCATGCGATGCGAAAGCCACACGCCTGCTACCGCCGCCCCCGGCTTGGAGCCCTCCAGGATGTACGGGCCGATCGAGGTCGGCGGCGTGTGGTCCAGCATCGACTCGTCCGGCTGGATGGTCGACGCCAGGTACGGCGCGGTTTCCGCCAGAAATTGCCGCACCCGGTCGTTGCGAAACGCCACCACGCCGCACGGGTACGGCACGTAACCCATCTTGTGCGGGTCCACGGTGATTGAATCCGCTTTCGACATCGCCAGAAACGCGCTCAGCACGTCTTGATCGCCCCACTGGATCGGGAGAATTTTCGAATACGCGCCGTCGCTCAAATCCAGTTCGCGCGAAACGAAGCGCCGTACCGTCGCCACGTGCCCGGCCAGCGATCCCGCGTCCGGAGAAAACAGCGACCGCAAGTAGCCCGACCAGGCCGCGTCCACATGCAGCCAGAAACTCGCGCGCAGTTCCGCCTCCAGCGCATGCCGCAAATCCAGCACCTCGTGCACCGGATCTACCGCGCCTTCCTCCGTCGTGCCGCCGATCGCAATCACCGCCATGGGAAACAGCCCGCGCCGCAGCGCCGTCCTGATCTTGGCTTCCAAATCGCGAACATCCATCCGAAACAGGCCGTCGACATCCACCAGGATCACGTTGTCGCGCCCGATTCCCAGCACGTCGGCCGCTTTGGTCAGGCTGTAGTGCTTAGCGCTCGAAACAAAAATGGCCGGTGGCCGAACCTGGTAGCAGCCCGCGACGCCATTGTGCGGAATGCTGAAACCAGTGGCGGCCAGCAGTTCCGGGGTCTTCTCGACTGCAATCCGCGCTGGCACATTCAAGTGCCGCTCGATGGCCCCAACCAGCCGCGGCAGCAAATGCACAATCTCACCGGGCGCCAGGCCCAGACATTGCTGCTCGTCCAGATCCGCGAGATTGCACGACGACTGATCGGGCAGCGTCACTTCGAATGGGAGCTGCAGCTCGCAAGCGACGCGCCGCACCGCCAGCGGGAAATAAGCCGCGTTGCGCGCCGCCCATAACGCTTCGATGTTCGCAACCGTGCCGCCGCTGGTCACGTGCGCCCACCCAAACTCTGAGCGCGCTTCATGCGCACCGCCCGGCTCAGGCGGCGCCTTGTAACCCATCATCTCCAGAACATCCCGGCCCACTTCGAATTCCCAGCGCTCCGTCACCGGCGCGGCCTCCGGCGTAACGTTGTTGGGATTGTAAAGCAGTCCCGCAAAATAGCCCAGCACCGAAGGAAGGGTCTGATCCGACATCATGTGCGCCAGGTAGCGCGGGCTGTAAAACGGAAAGTGCTTGCGCAGCCCGGCCAGCATCTCCGCCAGCTTTTGCGCCAGGTCGTCGTTCCAGTCCACCAGCTCGCGCCGCACGCTGTGCGGAATCACGATCTCATCGGAAGGATAATAGTTGCGCCGCCAGTGAAAATAATCCTGGAGGATAAAGCTCACCAGCTTCTCCTCCACATCGGCGTTCTCCGCCTTCGGCCCCAAAAACCACGCCGCAAGCTTTTTCGTTTGATCACGGAGCGACGAATCGTCAGACATGACTATACTTGATTATCCGTGGAACCGATCCGCAGCGCGGTCGACCATCAATCCGATGCCTACCGCGCCAACTACGAAAGCATGTCGGCTGCCGTCGAGCGGCTGCGCCAGGAGTTGAAGCGATCCACCGAAGGCGGCGGCGACAAATACGTGCAGCGGCATCTGGAGCGCGGCAAGCTGCTGCCCCGCGAGCGTGTCGAGATGCTCCTGGACGAGGGCTCCTACTTTCTCGAAATTGCGCCACTGGCGGGCATCGGAATCGACGACGAAACTCGCGGCGCCCGCGTAATCGGCGGCATCGGGCTGGTCAGCGGCCGCGAGTGCCTGATCAGCGCCAACGAAGCGACCACCAAGGGCGGTTCCACCTCCGAAGCGGGCCTGTGGAAGAACGCTCGTTTGGCTGATATCGCGCACGAGAACCACCTGCCTTCCATCCTGCTGGTCGAATCAGCCGGCGCGGACCTGCCCGTCCAAAGTAAGATTTTCGTTCCGGGCGGCCGCGGGTTTCGCGAGATCACGCGCCGTTCCAAGCTTCGTATCCCCACCATCTCGGTCGTCTTCGGCAGTTCCACCGCCGGCGGCGCTTATCTGCCTGGTATGTCCGACTACGTCGTGATGGTGAAGCGCCAGGCGCAGGTTTTCCTGGCCGGCCCGCCGCTAGTCAAGATGGCGACCGGCGAAATATCGAATGAAGAAGAACTTGGCGGCGCGGAAATGCACTCTCGCGTCTCAGGCCTTTCCGATTATCTGGCCGAGGACGAAATCGACGCCATTCGCATCGCGCGCGAGATCGTCGACCACTACAATCTCGCAAAGCCCGCGACGCCGCAGCGGGTAGAGTTCGATGAGCCGATCTACGACGCCGACGAGCTGCTAGGAATCGCGTCCGCCGATGTGCGCGTCCCGTTCGAAGTGCGTGAAGTGATTGCGCGCATTGTGGATGGATCGCGATTCTCCGAGTTCAAAGCCGAATATGGCCCGACGCTGGTCACCGGATTCGCCCGCGTCCACGGCTTTCCCGTAGGAATCCTCGGCAACAACGGCGTGCTCATGTCGGAATCGTCCGCCAAAGGCGCCCAGTTCATCGAGCTTTGCAATCAGCAGGACATCCCACTGATCTTTTTGCAAAACATCACCGGCTTCATGGTCGGCAAGACGTACGAGGAGCAGGGCATCATCCGTAACGGCGCCAAGCTGATCAACGCTGTCTCGAATTCCACCGTTCCGGCCATCACTATCATGATCGGCGGCTCGTACGGGGCAGGGAATTACGCCATGTGCGGCCGCGCCTACGAACCGAGATTTCTCTTCACCTGGCCGAATCATCGCATCGCCGTGATGGGCGCGCAGCAACTGGCCGGCGTGATGGACATCATCAAGCGCGAATCGCTGATCAAAGCGGGCCAGCCGGTAGACGAAGAGAAGCTGGAATCGGCGCGCGCCGCGCTCGAAAGCCAGATCCAGCGCGAATCAGATTGCTACTTCGCCACCGCGCGGCTTTGGGACGACGGCATCATCGACCCGCGCGACACGCGCACCGTGTTGGCCATTTCCTTGTCCGCAGCCTACAACCGGCCCGTCCGCGGAACCATGGAATTCGGCGTCTTTAGGCACTAATGTAGCGCACGCACTCGTGCGTGCCGCGTTCACACTCGTGTGAACGCTATTTCTTCAAAAACCTCTCAATCCCCCGCCGATAATCCTCCGTCATCCGCGCAATGGCATTGATCTCCACCCCAGCTTCGAGCGCCGCCTCGAACCCCATCGAGTCCATGTGATACAGCAAATGTTTGGAAAGCGAAACCGCCGATGCCGATTTTTGCGCCAGCCTGGACGCGTAAGCCGCCACCTCAATGTCGAACGTCTCGTCGGCAAAAACGCGGTTGATCATTCCGATCTCCAGCGCCGTCTGCGCCGAAACGATTTCGCCGCCCGTGATCAACTCAAAAGCCCGCTTCTCTGAGACGGAGCGCCTCAGAATGGCCATCACCATCGCCGGCACGAATCCGATGTTCACCTCCGGATACCCGAACTGCGCCGACTCAGCAGCGACGATGATATCGGCCGCGGTTGCCAATCCGCATCCCCCCGCCAGCGCACGCCCTCGAACCGCGGCAATGATCGGTCGCGGATAACGCCGCATCGCCAGAAACAGCTCCGCCATCGCGCGAGCGCTGGACATATGATCCAGCACCCCAGCCTCGAACATACCCTGCAGCCCGCTCAAATCCGCACCGGAGCAAAAATCTGCGCCCGCTCCCGAAAGCAAAATGAGCTGGTCCGAGTTCGCGATGGCGTCTTTCAGCTCGCCGATGACCTCCGCATTGAGCGCATTCCGCTTCTCCGGACGGTTCAACGTGATGCGCGCAACGCCGCCGTCAACTTTATACAGGATTTTCTGATAGGAGGGCATCGGGAACGTCGATCTCCATGCGTAGCAGCGCGGCGCTGTATGTCTTGCCTTGCGCGTCGGTCTTGAGCGAGAGCGTGCCGCCGCCGTCCAGGCTCTCGTGCAGCAGGAAATTCAGCGCGCCCAGATTGGGCAGCTCGAAGCGCTCCACTGCGCCCAAACAAATCCCTTCGAAATGCTTTTGGACACGAACTGCGGTGACCTGCTCAACCAGCACCGGGTAGAACTCGGGCCGCAACGCGATGAGGCCGACGTTGGTTGTATCGCCTTTATCTCCCGACCGGGCGTGCGCGATGCGAACCAGTTTCACGCGAGCCATCACGCCTCCTGCACCGAAATGACCGGCGCAGCTTCCGTCTTCGGCAACAACGCCGGCCAATAGGCTACAATCTCTTCCACCTTCGGCCGCCCGGCGCCGAAGCCCGTCACCGTCGGCGGTCCATTCAACGCCAGCGGCGCGATCTCTTTGGTGAATCGCTCCACAACGCTGCGATCTTCTGACCGCACGCCCACGCGCATGATCACTTCCGCGATATCCGGCGCAGGTTCGCCAGCCAGCGGCCCGTGACACGCATTGACCCCGCCAAATTCCGTGCGGATCGAGTCAAAACGCAGCCCCAGCCGATCCAACCGCTCGCGCAGGATCCGATCCGAAGCTTGCGCCTTCGCATACGCATCCGGCCAGGAATAGATCAACGCACCCACCGCCTTGAACCCGGCCGAGTAGCTGATCGAGACCTTATACATCTCGGTTGCCGGCCGCCCGCGAATCCCCGTGAACCGGACGCGATTGTCGCCGTCCTGCTTGAGCTGGACGCTGGTGAAATCGGCGATGCAATCCGGCGTGATGTACTCGTGCGGATCGCCCATCTCGTACAGCAGTTGTTCCTTGATGGACGCCACCGTGATCCGCCCGCCCGTGCCCGCGTGCTTCGTAATGACGAACGTGCCCTCAGGCTCGGCCTCGACGATCGGATAGCCAATGTCAGCGAAATTCGGGATCGTCTGCCAATCCACCTGGCAATTGCCGCCCGTGCACTGCGCGCCGCATTCCACCGTGTGGCCCGCGATGGTCCCTGCCGCCAGTTTGTCCCACTCGCCGGGCTGCCAGTGGAACTCGTGCATCAAAGGACCCAGGACCAAACCGGTGTCCGTGGTCCGGCCGGTGACCACCACTTGCGCGCCGGTCGCAAGAGCTTCCGCGATCGCCGCCCCACCGAAATACACGTTCGCGCTTTGAACGCGCGGCAGCACGGAGGCGAGCGGCGCCCCGGTGTCCAAATTCTTCAGCTCAACGCCGCGCGCGATCAGGTCGTCCAGACGGTCGAGAATGTTATCGCCCGACACCGTCGACACGCTCAGCCCGGTCTTCAGCACCGCGCTGGCGCAGGCTTGCGGATTCACTCCCCCCGCGTTGGCCACAACGCGTATGCGCCGATCGATAATGTCCCGCGCGCCACGCTGGATCATCTCGACGAAATCGCGAGCATAGCCGGTCCGCGGATCCCGCGAGAGCTGCTTCTGCAGGATCGACATGGTGATCTCGGCCAGGTAGTCCAGCGTCAGGTAATCGATCGGGCCGCGGCGGATTTGCTCCAGCGGGGCCTCCAGCGAGTCACCCCAAAAGCCTTGACCATTGGCGATTCGGATCATGGCCGCGTCGGAGCGCAGATAAGCAGGGCTCTCAAATCTTCTCCTCTTTGGCGAGAATTTCCTTCATGATCTCGCTGGTCCCCGCGCCAATCGTATTCAACCGCACATCCCGCCACGCGCGCCCGATCGGATATTCGGTGGTGTACCCAAACCCTCCAAACAATTGCATGCAGTCGTACATCACCTTCTGCGACAGTTCAGACGTGAACAGCTTGGCCATGGTCACTTCCCGCACGCTCTTTTGTTTCCGGTTGAGCAAGTCCAGCGCGCGATACGTGAGCCACCGTCCCGCCTCGATATTCGTGAGATGCTCGGCGAAGCGATGCCGCCACACCTGAAAAGTGCGGATCGGCTGGCCGAACGCTTTGCGATTAGCCCCGTAATCCAGCGCGTCGCGCACGGCTTTTTCGGACGCAGCCAGTGCGAGGATAGCCGCTGCCAGCCGCTCGCCTTGGAAATTGTGCATCACGTAGTAGAAGCCTTTGTCCTGCTCGCCCAAAATATTGCGCCTCGGGATGCGGCACTCGTCGAAGAACAACTCCGCGGTGTCGGACGCCATGTTGCCGACCTTCTTCAGCTTCTTGCCCACCGAGAATCCCTTGGTCTTGGTCGGGAACAGCACCAGCGAGACGCCTTTGTATCCTTCGCCGCCCGTGCGCACCGCCAGGATGATAAAGTCCGCCCGAGTGCCGTTGGTGATCCAAAGCTTTTGTCCGGAAATGACCAAATCGTCGCCATCCGTGCGCGCCCGCGTCGTGAGCGCCGCGACGTCGGAACCACCGCCCGGCTCGCTGATGCCTAGCGCCGCGATGGTATCGCCCGCAATCGCCGGCCGCAGAAATTCTTCCTTCTGCTCACGTGTTCCGAGCTCGGCCAACACCGGCAACGTGATCTCCGACTGCACCATCAGCGCCATGTTGACGCTGCCCGAGTCCGAATACGCCATGGCTTCCATGTACGCCGCGCTAGCCCACCAATCCAAACCCAAACCGCCGAACTCCGGATCCAGGCGAATGCCAAACAGGCCGATATTAGCGGCCTTCTTGAAAAGCTCCCGCGGGAAAATACCCGCGTGATCCCACTCCTCGGCGTGCGGCGCGATTTCTTCCAAACAGAAACGCTTCACCGTCCGCCGGATCATCTCGTGTTCTTCGGTGAAGTACGGATATTCGCTTTTCGGTTCGGCTGCGACTAAAACGTCACTCATTTATGAATTCTCCTGGGCCGTGATCTCCACCAGCCTCTGGCCGGGCGCCACCACCTGCCCGATCTCGACCACGATAGATTCCACCACACCGTTGATTGTAGTGCGAATCGTCTGTTCCATTTTCATGGCTTCCAGCACCACCAGCGAATCGCCCGATTTTACCTGCTGCCCTTCGCGGACCAGAATGCGCAGCACTTGGCCGGGCATGGGAGAATTAGCGGCTTCGTGGCCCGACGCAACACGCTGCGGAAAGCGCGGCAGACGATGCAGCGTCACTGCGGCGTTGGGAGATTGCACAAAGATCACTTCGTCGGACTCGTGGATTTCGTACGTCCGCGTGATTCCAGAAACGGTAAGCGTGATGTCGCCACGAGCGTTCGCAGGGCCGTGAACGCGGCACTGCAGCGCCCGCTCGCCACAGCGAACCGTGAATTCGTCGCCGCCGGTGCGTCGCCACGAAACGATCAGGTCTGCGTTATGCACCCGCAGCTTGATAGAAGGATCGCGATACGGGTTGTTGCGGTAACCGGGCGGAATGCCTCTTACGGCGCTCCGGTTCAAATACAGGATTGCGGCGGCGACGTGGTCGGTGATATCGCCGGATAGCTCGGCAACGGGCAGAAAAGCCGTGTGAGCCCGGCCCTCGCGGAATTCTTCCGTTTCGAGCAACTGGATCAGGTATTCCCGATTTGTCTCCACCCCAAACACAACCGTATTGCGCAGCGCATAAACCAGTTTGCGCCGCGCCGACTCCCGATCCGCGCCGTAGCTCACGATCTTGGCCAGCAGCGAGTCATACTGGATGCCGGCTTCCGCGCCCGCTTCGAGCGCGGTATCCACGCGAACATCATCCGGACGGCGCCAAACCCGAACCGTGCCCGCCGACGGCAGAAAGCCACTCAGCGGATCCTCGGCATTGAGCCGCGCCTCGATTGCATGCCCGATGCTGCGCGGGTGCGGAGGCAAGCGCTTGCCTTCCGCAATTTCGATCTGCAAGCGCACCAGGTCCATGCCCGTGACCAGTTCCGTCACGGGATGCTCTACCTGAAGACGCGTGTTGACCTCGATGAAATAGAATTCGCCCGTCGGCGCCAGCAAAAACTCCACCGTGCCCGCATTCGTGTATTTAATGGCCCGTCCGATGGCCGCCGCGGCCTCCCCCATGGCTCGCCGCTGGTCATCGCTCAGCGCAGGCGACGGACTCTCTTCGATCAGTTTCTGGTAGCGCCGCTGGAGCGAACAATCGCGCTCGAACAAGTGGATGATATTGCCGTGCTGATCGCCGAAAATTTGAAACTCGACGTGCCGCGCATCCGGGATGTAGCGCTCCAGCAGCAAGGTGCCATCGCCGAACGCCCGTTCCGCTTCACCGCGCGCCGACTCCATCGCTTCCTCAATCTGCTCTGCCGCCGTCACGATCCGCATCCCGCGCCCGCCGCCGCCCGCCGAAGCCTTGATCAAAACCGGATACTCGACCTGCGAAGTGGACTCATACGCCGGGACCACCGGCACCCCCGCCGAAGCAGCGATCTCGCGCGCCGCGGTCTTCAGCCCCATCATACGGATGCATTCCGGCGTAGGCCCAATAAACAGGATCCCGGCGGACCGGCAAGCTTCGGCGAAATCGGAATTTTCGGAAAGGAAACCGTAGCCCGGATGGATGGCGTCGGCGCCGGCCGTGCGCGCCGCCGCGACGATTCTTTCGATCGCCAGATAGCTGGCGCCGATCGGCACTGCTTCATCGCCGGCGCGGCTGTGCGGCGCGCCCCGGTCAGCGTCCGAGTAAATCACCACCGGGCAGATACCCATTTCGCGAGCGCTGCGAGCGATGCGCACCGCGATCTCGCCTCGGTTGGCTATCAGAATTTTCCGGATAACCGGCAACAGCCCATTATGTCATTGATGCTAGCTAACTGTAGCCACCAGGTTTGATTCGATAATGCGCTGATCCGAAGTGATTAGTCGAAGGCGGCGCACCCGTGCGGTAGCGACAATCGCGCGATCGGCTGGATCGCGCAACATCGAGCCGAGCACCGCAATTTCTGCGGCCACATCTATGGTCAAGGGAAGTAGCTGAAAGACCGGATTGGAATCGAGTCCGTCCAGGAGCTCTCCAGCCGCAATATCGCTACGAGTACGGCCCTCGCCGAACAGAATCGCTATCTCGAGTAGCGTGATGGCGCTGACCCCGACGGGCTCGTGCTGGCGGACCGCCTCGCGCAGTATTCGCCTCTGTTCTTTGGAAAGCTTCTCCGGCGTGACGAGCCATCTGACTACAACATGTGTGTCAAGCAGGAACCGGGGGCTCAAGCCTGATCCTTAGGCCGTCCACCTACGACTTCCCACAACGCAGACGTGTCTGTTTCCAAGAGATCGCCAACGACGGTCACCTTGCCGGCCCACATCCCTTCTGGAGATTTCCATCCAGACCGGCGCGCCGGGCTCACGGTCGCCAGTGGCCGTCCGCGCTTGGTGATCGTTATGACGCCGCCGCGCTCTCCGACATCTTCAAGCAGCGAGAGGCACTTGGCCTTGAATTCCGTCACATTGATGACCCGATGCTTCATGCTTTGAGACTAGCACGAAGTGGTCATCTGACCAGTGTTCACCCGTGCTCCGCCTGAAAGCCGGGTAAGTGAGTCAGGCTTACCCGTTGCTACAACCAGTCCAGCTGCGTGCCACGCTTGCCCTGGTCCTGCGATCTCAGTACGGACTTTTCGGGCCGGTCTGCCCTGTACCGTATGTTCACCTTCGTCTTGGGAGCAAATAACTCTGTGTAGAGCTTGGCCGAGTCTCTGAACCAAAAGCGTCGCGTGTGTTCGTCCGCATAACTTTCGCCGTTAGCGATATACGAGTACCAGACTTCCGCCTCTGTTCCTGAACTTCGCGACGTGTGCACCACGCCCGGAGCAATGGGCCAGTCCCTGCTGCGGCGCTCTCTGACCCACTTAAGCAACTCCCACACTAGCTGCCCTAGAAACCAACCGATTCCCATGGGGGACCTTCCCTCTAGTGTAAGCACTGTGGCCACTAATGCCAGCCAGGAATAACTAGGCGAACCGGCCGTTGACTGCCGATGCAGCGAAATTTTCTTCAGCCGTGCAATCACTTCCAAATCCTCAGCCCTCGCCGTTGCGGTCCTATGGGCTACCTTCAAACCGAAATACGCATGTCCCGCATCCCCCACACCGATCAAGCCGCCGCCCTCCTCCGCCACGCCCGCGGCGCCACACCCTTCACCTCCCAAGACGGCCAACCGTGCGCCAGCGTGCCCGGCTCGCTCGACTCACGCCACGTGCACCCCATCCGCTCCGCCGCCTTTCGCGACTGGCTGACCAATAACTTCTATAGCGAATTCGAACTGGCCCCGTCGCCCGAAGCTTTCCGCGCCGTCCTATGCA
Source organism: Terriglobia bacterium (assembly GCA_963768095.1). Classification (GTDB taxonomy): domain Bacteria; phylum Acidobacteriota; class Terriglobia; order Bryobacterales; family Bryobacteraceae; genus Palsa-89. The sequence continues at coordinate 409,338 of CAVYGT010000008.1, forward strand.
CCCTGGAAGCCCGCGCACGCTACGGCGATTTCCCGTCTCAAAGACTCGATCACCGCCTAGGATTCGAAGGCGACCCTCTCATTCCTTCGAAGATCATTCTCGATCTCGCGAATTCCTCCGGAGAGGTGCTCGAAATCGATTCGCACGGCTGGCGCCTGCGCGACAATATGCAGCACTCCTTCCGCCAGTCCATCACCACCCTGTCGTTGCCTCGCCCCATCGCGCAGCCCGACGGCAACCCCACCGCCAACACCAGCGCGCTCGACCAATTTGCTCAGCTCTTTTCTCTCGACGCCATCGATCGCGCGCGAGCCCTGGCCTGGCTCATCGGCGCGCTCCGGCCCTCCGGCCCTTACCCCATCCTGGTTCTCCACGGCCCTGTCAACAGCGGCAAAACAGTCCTGGCTCGCGCCCTGCGCGCCCTGATCGATCCCTCTCCCGCGCTCATCCGTCGTCTGCCCGATCGTGCCGATGACCTCCTGCCCTTGGCTTTTGAGAATTGGATATTGGCGTTTGACGACACCTATGCTTTCTCCGCGAAAATCTCCGAAGCGCTGTGCGCCATCTCCTCGGGCGACGCGCTGCGCATCTCGCAGCCCGATTCACGCGACGCGTTGGAATTTGAAATCGCCCGCCCCATCATCCTCGCCGCGCCTCACGATGAGACCAAGCCGGCTTGGACCCCCGCTCGCTCGCTCTCCAACCGCACCGTAACGATTCAGCGGGCGCCCATCCAACGCCTTCATCCGGAAGCCGCGCTTTGGTCCGAATTTGAAAGCCTGCGCCCGGCCATGCTCGCCGCTCTCGCGCAAGCCGCCGTCACCGCGCTCCATCGCATCCGCAACATCGATCTTCCCAGCGTCACGCGCTTCCCTGATGCCGCTGTCTGGGCGGCAGCCGCGGCGCCCGCCCTCGGCCTGAGCGAACAAACCATGGTCGAAGCCATCACCGACCCCGCTGCGATCTGGATCGGCTCCGACCCGTTGCGCGATGCGCTTCGCACCCTGCTCGCGCCCAATACCGCTTGGACTGGCGATGTCACCGCTCTACTCAACCAGCTTCGCGTCATCGCGCCGCGCGCGGAGCTGCCCAGTACGCCCAAGGATCTCTCGCAGGCCCTTCCCGGCATCCCCGGCTTTCGGGTCGAACGCACACGGACCGCCCAAGGCGGCCGCTCGCTCGCAATATCGAGAACCGCAGAAGACCAACAGGAGTCCACCTCTGGCCACATGAACCGAATTTAATTTAAAATAACGCCACTTCGCGCAAAACCGCTAGATGGGTCAAGAATCGCCAACCCCATCCGCCCTCCCAACCGGCTAAACTAGAAAACAGGCCAAAAACGATGAGGATCTCCCGCCTCCTCGCGTTGTTTCCGATTCTTGTACTCGCGGAGCACACTGATCCAGGCCACCTCACCGCCCACCGCCTCAATCGCGCCGAATACAACAACACCGTCCGCGATCTTCTGGCCATCGATTTCCAACCCGCCACCGATTTTCCCGCCGACGACTCGGGCTACGGCTTCGACAACATCGGCGACGTGCTCTCCCTATCGCCCATCTTGATGGAGAAATATCTCGCCGCCGCGGAAAAAATCGCGAAAGCCTCCATCCTCCCGCCTCCGCTCCCCCAGCCCACCATGGTTCGCCACGGCCGGGGCGAGAATCGCGGTTCCACCAAAGCGCCCGGCCTCATCGTTTCTCATCGCTTCCCGGTCGAAGGCGACTACACTTTCGTGTTCACTCTGGTCTATCGTCCCGATCCTGTTCGGCTCAGCTTCTCGCTGGATGGTCAGCCCTACCCCACCACAAACGTCCAGGACGGCGCCGATAACTGGCGCACCGCCGAAGTGCACGCCCACGTTTCCGCGGGCCAACACACCCTCGATGCGGGGTTGATCCCCGATGGCCCACGAGCCCCTGATCCTGACTTTGAAAGCGGCAAGAGTGACAAACCCCTCCGCGATCCGATGATCGGAAACGTCGAGATTCGCGGCCCCTACCATCCCGTGACGCCGCCGCCTTCAGAAAGCTACCGCCGCGTCTTCACCTGCACCGATCCCGCCGGCCCGCAGTCGCTCCTCTGCGCGCGCGCTGATCTCGCCAATCTCGCCCGCCGCGCTTACCGCCGGCCCGTCACCTCCGCCGAAGTCGACTCACTCGTCGGTTTCGTCCAAATGGCGCTCGATCAAGGCGACAGCTTCGACCACGGCATGCAGGTCGCGCTCACCGCCATCCTGGTCTCGCCCCATTTCCTGTTCCGTATCGAGCGCGATCCCGAGCCTGCCAATCCCTCCGCGCACGACATCGGCCAGTTCGAGCTCGCCACCCGCCTGTCCTATTTCTTATGGAGCAGCATGCCGGATGAAGAGCTGTTTCAATTGGCCGCTCGGCAAGATCTCCGCAAACCGCAAATTCTCGATGCCCAGGTCCGCCGCATGCTGGCCGATCCCAAATCCAAAGCGCTGGTCGACAACTTCGGCGGCCAGTGGCTCCAGCTTCGCAATCTCGATCGCATCCAACCCGATCCTGAGCGCTTTCCCAATTTCAACGACGATTTGCGCCGCGACATGAAGCGCGAGACCGAGCTGTTTTTCCAGTCCATCATCCGCGAAGATCGCAGCATCCTGGATTTCATCGACGCCGGCTACACCTTCGTGAACGCGCGCCTGGCCAAGTTCTACGGCCTCCCGGAAGTCGATAGCAACCAGTTCCAGCGTGTCCAGCTCCCGGCCGATTCCCATCGCGGCGGCGTCATCACCCAAGCCGCAATTCTCACCGCATCTTCCTTTCCCAATCGCACCTCGCCGGTGCTGCGCGGAAAATGGATCCTCGAGAACATCTTGAATGCGCCCCCGCCGCCGCCCCCGCCCGACGTCCCCAATTTGGACGAGAAAGCCGTCGGTTCCTCCGCCAGCTTGCGCCAGCAACTGGAAGCGCATCGCACCAACCCGGTTTGCAACGCCTGTCATGCCAGCATGGACCCGCTGGGTTTCGGTTTAGAAAATTTCGACGCGATCGGGCGCTGGCGCACCAAGGACGGTAATTTCCCCGTCGATGCCACCGGCAAATTGCCGAACGGAAAAACTTTCGACGGCCCCGAAGGCCTTAAGCAGATTCTGCTCTCCGATAAGTCCGTCTTCGCGCAGTGCCTGGCTGAAAAACTTCTAACCTACGCCCTGGGCCGCGGCCTGGAAGACTACGATCAGCCGGCCATACAATCCATCGTGACCCAAACCGCCGCTTCAGGCTACAAATTTTCCGCCCTTGTCGAGGCTATTGTGGCGCACGCACTCCTGCGTGCCGCACCGGCACTCCTGCCGGTGCAAGGAAGTAAAGGAACCAACCCATGATCGTGACACGCAAACATCTCGCCCGCCGAACACTGCTCCGCGGCCTCGGCGCAGCCATCGCGCTCCCCGCGCTGGACGCCATGTTACCTGCCTTCGCTGCAACAACCCAAGGCAGCCTGCCACCCACTCGCCTGGCGTTCGTCTACGTCCCCAACGGCATCATCATGAACCACTGGACGCCCGCCGAGGAAGGAACAGTCTTCGATCTGCCCCGCATCCTCAGCCCGCTCAAACCGGTTCGCGATGAGATCCTGGTCCTTTCCGGCCTTCGTCAGAACAACGGGTTCCCGCTCGGCGACGGACCCGGTGATCACGCCCGCGCCGCTGCCACCTTTCTCACTGGCGTCCATCCCAAGAAGACCTACGGCGCCGACATTCACGCCGGCGTGTCGGTCGATCAAGTCGCCGCTCAACACATTGGTCAGGCCACCAAGTTCAAATCCATCGAGCTGGGTCTGGACGATGGCCGCGTCACTGGCAATTGCGATTCCGACTATAGCTGCGCCTACAGCAACAGCATCTCCTGGAGCACGCCTTCTACGCCCATGCCCCCGGAGATCAATCCGCGCGCGGCTTTCGAGCGCCTCTTCGGCGCCGAGCCTGAGACCCCCGAAGTCCGGTCCCGGCGACAGCGCTACGAAAAGAGCATTCTCGACTACGTGCTCGATGACACGCGCCAGCTCACCCGCCAGCTTGGTCCCACGGACCAGCGCAAGCTGGACGAGTATCTCTCCGCCGTCCGCGAAATCGAGCGCCGCATCCAGCTCGCCGAACAAGATCCCCAACAAATCGTCCCACCCATCGAAAAACCTTACGCGGTGCCGGTCGCGTTCCAGGATTACGCGCGCTTGATGTTCGACATGATGTGGATCGCTTATCAAACCGACCTCACGCGCGTTTCCACCTTCATGCTCGGACGCGAAGGCAGCGACCGCACGTATCGCGAAATCGGTATTCCGGATCCTCATCACCCGCTCACGCACCACCGTGGTAATCCCGAATGGATCGAGAAAATCACCCAGATCAACACCCACCACGTCCAGCAATTCGCTTATTTCCTCGAGAAACTCAAGTCCACGCCGGACGGTGACGGCACTCTGCTGGATCACACTCTGGTCGTTTATGGCAGCGGCTTGAGCGACGGCAACAAGCATGATCATGCCGATTTGCCGCTGCTGGTAGCAGGCGGCCGGATGGGTCACGGCCACCTTCGCTATTCAAAAGAAACTCCCATGAACAACCTGCACCTGACTCTGCTCGATCGCGTGGGTGTCAAGATCGAGTCCCTGGGCGACAGCCAGGGCGAGCTCCAGGATCTGTCCGGCGCGGCATAGGTGCGCGCTCATCTCCTGACATTTTGGTTCTTCGGATTACATCGTTCCGCGAGAAGCCGTGAGATAATGCGGCGTATGAACCGAATCCTTCCGTTTCTTTGCATCGCCGCGCTTGCGTATGCGCAGCCGAAACAGCCTCCCACTCCCGCTCAAAGCATCAGCGGCACGTTTGCCTACGTCAACGGGAAAGTTCTGGAAATGGCCAAGGATTGGCCCGCCGAAAAATACAACTACCAACCAGGCAAAGGCCTTCGGACCTTCCAGGAGGTCATCATTCACGTCACTTCCGGCGTCGTCTATGCTGCGAAGGCCGGCCGCGGCGAAAAGGTGAACTGGGACGAGTTGGATCCCAAGGCCTATAAGACCAAAGCCGAGGTTGTCGCGGCCCTCCAGAAGGCCATCGATGACGCCACCGCTACGCTGAAAGCCACCCCAGCCGGCAAGTTCACCACAACGCTGAACCCGTGGCTTCCGGTCATACAGCATTCCTCCGAACATTATGGCCAGCTAGTGGTTTATTACCGGAACAACGGCGTAGTCCCCCCAGAATCCCGCCCCAAGAAGTAGCGCACGCACTCCCGCGTGCCGCGTTCACACTCGTGTGAACGCAAAGGCTGAAGTTAGGAAGCGTGCCCGGGCGCGCTCTAACGCTGCAGTCACAAGTTTCATTGCCATAAGTAACAACATTATTTCGCGGTGCCTTTAGCCCGGTCCATGTACTTGAGAGTGTTCATGTCCAGGCGGATCGCGTCGCCGGCTTTGATGAACTGCGGCACCATGACCTCCACTCCATTTTCGAGCTGCGCCGGTTTCCACGTGCTATCTTGCTGCTGATGGACGGGCGGCGTGGTCTCGGCGATGCGTACTTCCAGAAAATCCGGGAACAGCACGCTGACCGGCGAGCCATCCACCATCTCAACCGGTACCTGCATGCCTGCTTTAAGGAAGCGCGCCTGCTCTCCGATGGCTTCCGCTGGAATCGTGATTTGCTCGTAGGTTTCCGGATGCATAAAGTAGCAGCCGTCGGAGTCGGAGTAGAGAAATTCCATGGTCTGACGTTCCACGGCGACGTCAGCGAGCTTCAAGTCCGACCGGAAGCTATGCTCCCAGGTGGTGCCGGTGTCCAGGTTCTTCAGGCGCGAATGGGTCGCGCCGCCCATCTTTCCTTGGCCGGGGTGATAGTCGGCGAGCAGGACTTTGTACGTCTGACCTTCGTGGCGGATCACCATTCCGGCGCGAAGCTGCGAGGCCGTGATCATGCTGGACCTCCTGAGTGCAGCATACACCTTCAGACGCTAAGCAGGTGAGCTTGCACCGGGCCTTTGTTCAAGCGCGACACGGCGACCGCGTACCACTGCAACTGCCGCTCGTAACGGGCGCGATTAGCCGCCACATCGGCGTCAGTCTTGAAGTCGACGATATGCCATCCATCCGCAGCCTCGAACGCCAGGTCAATGACGCCTTCCAGAACCCGCACTCCCTCCAGCTTGAGCATGATCGGGAATTCGCGCCGCACGTTCTTCGCTCGCCGCGCACGTTCGATCAGTGGATGCCTCAAGGCCGCCAGTGCCGCGGTTCCCGAATGCTCCACTTCCTCCGGCGTCGCACCCAGCAGCCGCCCATGAACTTCAGCCAGAGCAGCCAGAGCGCCGAGATCGGCATCCAGCGGCGCGTCGCGGAGAATTGTGTGAACCAACGTCCCGAATCTCGGCCCCGAAGGACGATCCCCGGACTTCACGATCAACTCGTGCGTGATCACTGTCTCGAAGCCGGCCGGTTGTTCCGCAGCCTCGGTCGCCGTGAAGATATCGAAGTGCTTCGCTTGGGCGGCAGCACTAACCTGGTCGCGCTTGGCTTGCCACTCTCGATACGTTTTGAGACTCGGCGATTCACTTTCCGAGGCGTCCAGCGGCAAGAGGATGTCTTCCTGCCGCAATCCAAAACTGGCGGGCGCTCCAAGATTCAGAGCGTGCGGGTCCCACCATACAACAGAGTGCAGGCCCTGACGAGCCGCGTGCAAGCCTGGACGAACCGAAGGCTCGTCGGAGGAGAAGAATGGCCGGTCCACCACCGACGACTCGCCGAATTCCGGACACCCCGGCGCCGCAGTCGAGTCACGATGACGATCCCGCTCCGGATAAATGGACTTACTGAGCGGGCTGAGCCAGCCATCCAATTCTTCATCACCCACGGCGGGAACAACCAGCACATCGCGGGCGCGCGTCGCCGCCACGTAGGCTACCCGGACTCCCTCGGCGCGTTCGCGCAGCCGTTCCTGCGCTTCGTTATCGCGCAATTCCCAAGGCGCGCATCGCAGCAGACGCGTGGCGCACAGATGTTGCCGCGCGTCCACGTAGCGGTCCGGATCTCCCGCTGCGATATTCGCTGTCATGTCGGCCAGGATCACCACCGGAAACTCCAGGCCTTTGGCCGAGTGAACCGTCATCAGACGGATACCCTCGGCGCCTTCTTCGAGCACCGGCGCTTCGGCGGACTCCGCTTTTTCCGCTTGCGCCTCCAGCTCTTCCACAAATCCGCGGAACGAAATGCCGCCCGACAGCTCGAAGCTCCGCGCCAGGTCCGCGACGCGATACACATTGGCCAGCACCTGGTGGCCGGCCGGGCGAAGCGCGAATCCGGCGTGGGCCCGCGTGATCTCGAGCAGCGCGTTTACCGTGCTCGCGATTGGGCGCCGATTACGGTTCCGATGCAGTTCCGCGAGTTGACCCAGCGCCTGCATGACAGGTTCGAAGTCACTGGAAGACCGTGTCCGGGAACGTGCGGAGCGGATGCAGCCGCCCGGCTTCGTGGAAGAAGCGCAGCAGCAGATCGTCCTGGATGGCGAACAGCGAGCCCTTCAGTGTGGCGAAAACCGACAGCTCGTCATCCGGCCATTCGATCGCATTCAGCGCCGCGCGCAGAGTCTCCACTTCTTCGCGGCCGTGGAACGATTTCGATCCCACCAGCAGGTGCGGAATCTCTCGCGCTTCGAGCGCGCGCACGTAATCGCGCGTGATATCCACGCCTCGATTCGTGAAGCGGCGGAACAGGATGCAAATGTGGCGGTGGGTCAGCGGAATGAGCTTAGCGGGGTCTTCCAAATCGCGCACCCTCCAGCCGCTCTCTTTCACCAGCCATTCGACAAACGCAACGATGGCGCCCGGCAGGCTCTCATTGATTGCCATCTTCGAGACGCGCGTGTTTCCATACGGACGCGGCACCGGCAGCGCGACGATGTTGGGCTGCCCTTCGATGGGAGCCGTGTCGCCGTCCAGCGGCGCGTAGGCAGCCTGTCCCGCTTCGGCGTCATCTTGCATTTCGGGGTCGAAGGCGGCGTTCACGCATTCCTGGATCGGACGCAGCGCGCGAAAGCTGGTGGTGAGCCGGACCATGCCGACGTTCTGCGATGCCAGGTGGTCGCGAATCTCGCGATACAGCACCACATCGGCGCGGCGAAACTTGTAAATGGACTGCTTCGGGTCACCAACCACAAAAAGCTTTCCAGCCTTGGGGCGCGCCGACATCCAATCGGATTGGTCCGGGTCGTCGGATGCCAGCAACAGCAGGATCTCGGCTTGCAGCGGATCCGTGTCCTGAAATTCGTCGATGAAAATATGCGTGAAGCGTTGCTGCAAATAGCCGCGCACCTCGGCGTTGTTGCGGACCAGGTCGCGGGCCAGGAGCAACAAGTCGACAAAATCGAGCTTTCCGGCCCGGCGCTTCAGCGCTCCGTAGCGCTCCACCAGGTCCCACATTTCGCCGCGCAGCGTGGTGGCGAGATCAGCGTCGGCCGCTATTTGGAAGGCGTCCAGATTCGCCAGCAGTTGCTCGCGGGCCGAAACCACCTGTTCCCGCGGCACGTTCTCGGCGAAGAACCCCGAGCCTTTTTGTGTATTCTTCTTGAGATCGCGCAAAAGCTTGATCAGAAGGCTTTCGAGTGTGTCGTAATCCCTGGCGCGCGTGGCCGCTTCGGCGCGTTCAATCCAAGTGACCAGCGCCTGAGCCGGACGCAGCGAACGCACCAGGTTGTCGCCGGATCGAGTGCAGCGCGAGGCGGCTTCGGCGATCAGTTGAACCTGTTGGATCAGCCCATCCACCTTGCCTCTGCGATCAAACATGACGCGCCGCCAGGATGCAGGATGGTCGCGCCATTCGATCAACTTCCATCCGGCGTACTGCAGTTGTTCGATGGGCGGCGTGTTCTCCCACGAGTCCCGCCACGCCAGCCGCAGCAGAGCGCGTCGTACTCCGGGCGCGCCTTGGCCGAGCTTTTCCTGGAACCAGGCGCGGAAGGCGCGTTCGTAGATTCGAACGGCTTGCTGATCGGACAGTTCTTCGAAAGCTGGGTCGACCACCGCCTCTACCGGGCGCTCGCGCAGAATTTGGGCGCAAAAGGAGTGAATAGTCCCGATGGACGCTTCTTCCAGATGCTCCAGGGCGTGTTCGAGCGAGGCTCGTTCCCGCGCCTCACTAGTGCGCTGCCGCGCCAGATCGAGCTCCTGGCGCAGCCGCAGCTTCAATTCGCCCGCGGCTTTGTTGGTGAAAGTGACCGCCACGATGTGGTCGATCGTAGTCGCGCCGCTGGCCAGCACGCTCACGATGCGCGCGATCAGCTCGGTGGTTTTGCCAGTGCCGGCCGAGGCCTCCACCACCAGACTCTCGCCCAGCGAGGTGCGGATGCGCTCGCGCGCAGAGCGATCTTCCAGGCGAAGGTCGAGCGAGGGCGTCATGGCTGATTGCGGAGCTCAACCAGCGGCTCCAACCGGTCGCGCTGCTTCTTCTTCACGCGCGTTTCTTCATACGGGCCGCAAACCGGACGGTAATCGCAGATTCTGCACATCCCGGTTTGCGGTGCGGCTGGAAGGAAGCCGTCCTCGATGGCCCGGCCAATGGTTTCGAGAACGCGCTCCAGCCGCTGGCGCGATTCCGGAATCACCGGGATAGCAACCTGCGAAAAATCGCCGCGCTGCGTGCAGAAATACAGGTTGCCGGATTCCACCGGTTGCCCGAGCAGTTGTTCGGCGGCGAGAGCGTACAACAGCGGCTGGAGGATTGCGCCGCCGCCTACATACTGCGGCCGGTTCTGCGGAGCTTTACCGGTTTTGTGGTCGGTGACGCGCAGTACATCGCGCGAGGCGTGCTTTTCAACCAGGTCGATGGAGCCGCGCAGGCGAATTCCGTTGAGAATCGCAGCTTCTTTCGGAGAGCTGGCCGGGTCGCGATGATCGTCCGCGGGAAGCCCGAACGCGAATTCGAAATGCACCGGAAGCCAATCGGAGTGCGAGGAGGCGACTTGCTGGATCCAGCCACGCAGGTCGGTACGCACTTCTTCGACTTCGCTTTTCCAGACGCGCGGAATCGCGGGCGCCAGATCGTCCTCGTATTGGGCCGCCACGCGATCAAGCACTTTGTCGGCTAGGTCCAGTGTTTTGGGCAATTGCTCATTAGTAACAGGAAGGCGGCCGAGCCGCTTCAGTTCGCGGAACAATTCGAACTGAACAGCATGGAACAGCGCACCGCGCGTGAGCGGGTCCATTTGTTCCAGAGGCACGGATGGTTCGCGCGGGCGGAATTGAAAAATTGCGTGCAGCAGAAAGCGATACGGACAGGCCGCGAATTGTTGCAAGGCCGATGGCGAGTAGCTGCGCGCGGAGAAACGGTGGCGTTCCAGCACCGCCAGCGTGGCTGGATCCGGGTCCACCAAGCCGTCGGCGCTGCACCAGCGATTGCGCCAGCGGCGGCCGCGCGCCCGGAGCGAGCGGGCCAGCGCCGCGTTCGTTTCCATGAAAAAGCGCGCGCTGCCTTTAGCACGGGCGCGCGGAAGTTTCGATGCTGCCTGAAGCGAAGCCAGATCGTACTCGGCGTCGTCGATGGCGACTTCCGCAATTTCAGGCGCGGGCCAGTCCAGACGGGAAGGAGCGCTCTTCGAAGCCCGCTTTTCGAACTCGCGCAACGAGGGAAGGCGGCCCTCAGCGGCACGAATCACTTCCAGCGCATAGAAAGACGGAACGCGCGGACGTGCTTGCGTGACGTCCATGCGCGGATAGGAGACGATCAGGCGATTTGTCGCGGCGGCAGTAGCCGAGCGCAGCAGCATGCGTTCGCGCGCGATCCGCTCGTCTTGGGTATCGAGCGGAGTGGAGATCTTGCCGCGGTGCTGATCGATGAGCAACGGATCTTCGAGAGCGCGCCGGGGGAAAAGCCCTTCGGCCAAGCCGGGAACGAAGACGACATCGAAAGTTCGGCCGCTGGCTTCTTCGATGGAGCCTGCAAAGACATGGCCGTAACGGCGCTTGGGCGGCTCAGTGCGCAGCAGGCCAAGCTTTTCTGAAAGCACGTCGTACACTTCATCCAGCGAGGCCGGTCCCACTTCTCCCATGGGCGCGAGCTCGCGCAACACGGATAGCACCGGTTCAGGCCGGCGCAGTGCGATGCGGGCGAGGTCGTCCAAAGCTTCGAGCCATTCTCGCCACTTGGCGGATTTCGGAAGAGAATCGAGCGTGTCGATGAGCGGCAGCGCGAAGTTTTCGAGGTGCGTGAGCTGGTTGAGGCGCCGTTCGATGTGCGGGCGGTGCGATTCGTCTTCTTTATCCAGATCGCGAAGCTGGGTTTGCAATTCGGCGCGCAGGCCGCGCAGGCGGCGGGCCCAGCGCTCGTGACCTCCGATCACGGCTGCATCCACGAGTAGCTTTTCCCAGCCGATGGGGAACGAAAGCGAGACGGGCGCGGGCTCGTCCTCGTTCGAGGCTGCGGTCTCGGCGCCGGGTGGCGGGGCGGGGAAGTTGGAGAGGATCTCGTCCTCGGGAGGCGCCCAGAGCGGCGCTTGTTTGACGGGCGCACCTGCGTCGTCCAAACGTGGAACTTGGCCGAGCGAGAGATACTCGGCGAAGCGGGAAGCTGAGCAGCCTTCGGCCGCGCAGGCCAGCAGTGCCAGAAACGCACGGCCGGATGGTTCCGGACGCACGGAGCCGCGGCTGAAGTACACCGGAATCGATGCGCGGCGCAATGCGTCTTCGAGCAACGGCTGATATTGTTCGACGTTGCGCAGCAGGATGGCAACGCGATCGAACGGAGTTCCCTGTTGCGCCAGCGCTCGGATGCGGCGCGCGATCTCGACGCATTCCAGACTCTCGCCGGGGGCGGAGAAAAGAAGCTCGGGATCGGGCGGCGCGGAAGGAGGCTGTTCGGGAGAGAAGAGCCAGGTACGGACGCGATCGAGCGTGGTAGAAGGCGGCGGATCCAAGTCCTCGGCGGGCGTATCCAGAATGGCCGCGAGCGCATCCACGGTGGTACTTTCTCCGGCGATTGCAGTGGCGAGAACGGCTGGAGATTTTGCGGCGAGCGCCGCTAGAAGCGCAGAGTGACTCAGCGAGGCCAGCGGAGGATCGAGCAGGATTAGCGGCAGATTGAGAAAACGATGTGCGCCACGCTGGGCTTCTTCGGTCGCGAGTTGAAGCAGGATCGGTAAATCGGCGAGCGAACGTTCGGAAAGTTCATGCTCGTAGAGGGCGAGGAGATGGGCCAGGTCCGCTCCGGGCGCTCCAGTGCTTTTGAGCTCGACTGAATTTACGCGATTGAGCCGGAGTTCGGCCAGTGTTTTCGCCAGCGCCCGGGCGAATCCGGGAGTGAGCGCAACGGGAGAAAAATAGGGAAGCTCATTGGCACTGCGCGCGGTGTGGACGATGCGCGCGGATAAGGCGTCCATGCCTAGTCGGCTGATGGGCGCGAGCGCTTGACGGCCCATGGACTGCGCGGCGAGTTGAGCGGCCAGTTGCGTGATCGTCAACGCGTGAACGCCCTGGCAGCCTTGGTCGAATGCCGCTAGCGCGAGTTCGTTCGCGGCAGCGCGAGTGGGGCCCAGGATCAGAACTTCGGAGTCGGGCGCATGGGTTCGGAGGAAGGTGGCCGCGCGGTCGAGCAACGAGGAGCTGGAGCGCGATACCAGGAGCGAACGGAGGGCCACAGACAATTATAAAGCTTGGTGCTGAGCCTCTACAGTTTTAGCTCCCAGGTTTCGGCAATTAATGGAAATCCGAAGCTGCGATGGCGCTCCTGGTGAATGCGGCGGAACCCGTGCTTCGAATAAATGCGGCGGGCGGCATAGAGAATGGACTGGGTCCAGAGGGTCATCTTGCGATAGCCGGCTTGGCGGGCGAAGCGGATGCATTCGGCGACCAGGCGGTTGCCGATGCCCAAGCCGCGTGCGGAAGGCTCGACCAGGAAGAGGCGCAATTGGCCGATGGTGGTGGTTTTGCGAACCAGGAAAATGCAGCCAACAATCGCGCCGTCTTTCTCGGCGATCCAGCAGCGTTCGCGTTTGGGGTCGAAGTGGTTGATGAAGCGCGCGGCGATTTCAGCGACCTCGGCTTCGAAACGTTCGTCCCAGCCCTGTTCTTGAGCATACAGGACGCCATGGCGATGGATGATCCAGCCTAGGTCGCCGGGCTGATGAGTGCGGATCAGGTAGGGAGTCTTGGGATCGGGCGGTTGCGCGGTGAGGATCCGCTCGATGGTGCCCATGGATGCGACCAGCGAGGCGCGTTCGGGTGGGGCGAGCTTGGAGAGCATGGTGCGTACATCGCGTTCGGCGCCGCGGTCGAGACTGGCGTATGCGGCGCGCCCCCGGGCGGTCAGAGACAGGCGGGTGCTGCGGGCATCGCGGTCTTCGCGGGTGCGTGCGATGAGACTGAGCTTTTCGAACTTGACCAGGATGCGGCTCAAGTATCCGGGGTCGAGGTCCAGGTCTTTGGCGATGGCCGTTGCCGTGGGCCGGTCGCGATGGGCCAGCTCGTAGAGGACGCGGCCTTCGCTGAGCGAGAAGGGGCTGTCCAGGTAGCCCTGGTGCAGGATGCCGATTTGCTTGGTGTAGAAGCGGTTGAAGCTGCGGACCGCGGATATGTCCGACATGTTGACATTGTCAATTAATTAGTTGACTGAGTCAAGCATGCCGTCATTCATGACGGAGGGCGGACATAGGATCCACTTGGGAGGCACGGCGCGAGGGGATCCAGGCCGCGGCGAAGGCGATAGCGGCGAGCGAGACCAGCGCGATTATAAAGGTTGATGCGTCATGTTCGCTGACTTCAAAGAGCAGAGTGCGTAGGGCGCGCGTGGCGAAGAGGACTCCGGCCAATCCGAGGAGTGCGCCGGCGAGCGTCCAGAGAGCAGCACGGGAAAGAACGAGGCGTGCGATGTTGGAGGGCGTTGCGCCTAGCGCCATGCGAACGCCGATCTCCTGGGTGCGTTGTCCCACCAGGAACGCCATCACGCCGTAGAGTCCGATGGCGGCCAGCAGTGCGCCCATGCCGGCGAAGAGTGCGAGGAGGATGGCGTTGAAGCGTGGGCGTTGGGCGAGTTTGGAGACGCGCTGCTGCATGCTGGTGATGGTTACGGGCAACTCCGGGTCGAGCTCATGCAGCTGGCGTGTGAGCCAATCGGAAACGACTTTAGGATTGGCGGGCGTGCGAAGAACAACTTTCGCGGCGCGCCAGCCGTCGGGTGCTCCCTGGTTGCAGCAGAATGTACCGTCGACGGTGTGCCGGCGTAGGACGTAGTATTCGGGCCAAGAAGGCTCAGCTACCCCTAAGTTCTTCACGTCGCGGGCGATTCCAACGATGAGGTGTGGGGGGTCCAACATGAGGTGCTTTCCGAGCGCGTCGCCGGCGGGATAAAGCTTACGCGCCAGCGTTTCGCTGAGAATCACGCGCTCATCCCCGGGGCCGCGATCTTGCTCGGTGAATGCGCGCCCCTCCACGATCGGGATGCCGAGGGCGGCGAAGTAATCCGGAGTGACGAATCGCCAGGCGACCATACCGCCGGTGCCTTCTGGAATTGGCGGCCTGCCTTCGGGGCGAAGTGTGGCCAGAGGACGCCCTCGCATTCCTCCAGATGGGGGCAGGGAATCGGAGATCGCGGCAGCGCTGACGCCTGGAATCGCGTGCATGCGAGCTTCGAGGTCTTCGAAGAATTGGAATTGACGAGCGGCGCTGGAATAGTTTTGGCGGCCGAGCGTGAATTCAGCGGTGATGACGTGTTCGGAGTCGAGGCCGAGTGGGACGCTTTCGAGCTTCCACAAGCTGCGCAAAAGCATTCCGGCGCTGGTGAGGAGAACCAGCGACACGGCAATCTGCGCGGAGACTAGCGATTCGCGCAGCAGCATACGGCGGGCGCCGACCGAGCGCGTTCCGGTGAGGGATTCAGCATCCGGGTTTTGAAAGGCGGGTGCGAGTCCGAAGAACAATCCGGAGGCGATTGAAACGGCTAAGGCGAACAGGAGGGCGCGTGGATCGAGCGAGGCTTGTTCCATGTGGGGAATGCTGCTGGGGGCGATTCCGATGAAGATGCGGAGCAGCGCCCAGGCAAGAGCGCAACCCACAACCCCGCCCGCGATGGCCAAGAGAGCCGATTCGGTGAGCGCTTGGCGGGCCAAGCGGCGCGCGGCTGGCTCCCAGGGCTGCGCGAATGGCCAGTTCCTTGCGGCGGTGCATGGATCGGGCGAGCAGGAGGTTGGCGATGTTGGCGCAGGCTATCAACAAGACCGCGATGACGGCGGCGAGCAGAACCCAGGAAGCGATGCGGGCGTCGTGCACCTGGCGGTCCCGGAGCGAGCGAACGCGGAGCGAGACTTCCTTTCGGAAATGCGGCGGGCACAGTCAGCAGGGCGCGATCGAAGAGCGGCTGCAAAGCGGCGCGGGCTTGTTGGATGGTCACGCCGGGTTTCAGTTTGGCGAAGACGCGCAAGAACCGCGTTGAGTTCGGATTGTTCGTTGAGCGCCTGGGGCAGGAGAACATCGGCGGCTGTCAAGGTGGGGAGCTCGAAGCTGGCGGGAAGCACGCCGACCACGGTCACGGGTTGGCCGTCTATCGACACGACTTTGCCGGGGATTCGCGGATCGGCGTCGAAGCGGTCACGCCACAGCGCGTAGCTGATCAACGCGACTTTGGGGGCGTTGGGGCGATCTTCGGCGGCGGTGAAGTTTCGACCTAAGAACGGTGCGAGGCCGAGGGCGGAAAGAAAATTTCCTTCCACCTGCGCGCAGCCGAGGCGGATGGGGTTGGCGCCGGCCAGGTCGCAACCGGCGACGCCGGCGGTAAACGACGTGATGGACTCGAAGGGTGTCTGATAGCGGCGGAAGTCGAGGTAATTGCCGGACAGCAGAAATTCGTTGGTGTCGAGCGGGGCCATCATGCCGACCGAGACCAGGCGCTCTCCGTTGGGGTAAGGAAGGCTGCGGAACAGGATGCGGTCGACCACGCTGAACACAGCGGTAGTGGAACCGATTCCTAAAGCTGCGGCGAAGATGGCGGAGGCGGCGAACAGAGGGTTGCGCGCCAGGCCACGGGCGGCGTATCGCAGGTCCTGCATAGGGCGCTAAAAGACCTCGCGCTTTTCCAGGTTTTTCTCGACGTCGGCGCGGGCGCGCCAGACTGGGTGCAGGCGCTTTTCGACTAAGCAGAGGGAGCTGGTCTTCCTGGTGGATGCTGCCGGGTTGCGAGGAGTTGCCGTAGCTTAAGGCGCACTGGGCGCGCTGTTGGTCGGCGAACTCGATGGCGCAGACGATGGTTTCGCCGTGGGTGGCGTAGTAGCGGTCGCCGACCTTTCTTCGAGAAGTCGATGGTGCGGAAGATGCCCAGGCGGCCCGCGCCACCGTCGCCCGGCATGTCGGCAGTGCCTGCGCCGAAGCGGTTCACCTGGCCCCATTGGACGTCGAGCGAGCCGTAGGTTTTCTTGCACTCCTCGGCGGCGTCGGCGAGCGCTTTGATGGCGCGGGTGGTGTCGTTGAGGCCATAGGCGGATTCGACTGGATGCATGGGGTCGAAGTGGACGCGGAGGCGCGAGTCGATGTCGCCGTTGGCGCCGAAATACTTGTCGGCGAAAATTCTGAACAGCACTGCGCCGCGGCTGTTGATGTTGGTCTCACGGTCCCATCGCGACGAGAACTGTGCGCGGCTTCTTTCACGTGGGGGTCCGAGGACGCCTCGGCGGCTTTTAGTAAGTCGGGGAGCACGGCATCGGCTAACTCGACGCGCGTCGAGAGTTTGTCGGCGACCAACATTTCGTAGCTGAGCTTCGGCTCGGCGGTGATCATGTGCAGAGAGCGCTTGGTGCGGAAGAGCGTGTTGCCCATCTTGGCCGGTGCGATGTAGGCGGGATACTTGGATGGGTCGAGTGGAGGCAGGGTCATCCACCAGGGCGGCTCGTTGGTGTTTTGGTGGAAGCCGGAGGGAGGATCGATGGACTTGGGGAGTTCATCGAAGCTGAGGTAGTCGGTCCACATGGTTTCGGAGGTATTGCCGGGGACGACGCCGGCCCAGTAGTCGCGGTCGCCCGTTTTGCGCTTGGCTACCAGGCCATCGAAGACCATCATGATGTGGCCGTCGGCGTCGGCGTAATTGGCGTTCCACATGGGGATGGACATGAGACGCAGCGCGTCCTTGAACTGTTCGAGGTTGGTGGCTTCGCCCATGCGGAACCACTGTTCGAGCATTTTGGGGCGGTCGAGTCCGGCGACGCGCATCGAGATCACGACGCCGTCCTTGTCGTAGACCACCGGGCCTTGGATGCTGCGGCGGATTTCGAGGCGTTCTTCCTTGAAGGAGCCGTCGGGCTGTTTGATTTTTAGAACTTTGGCTTGGCGCTCGAAGTTGCGCAGCTGGCCGTCGAATTCGTATTGGCCGTCGCGTTCCTTGAGGGCGAAGAAATCGACAGTGTCGATGGTGTTGACGGTGCGGCTCCATCCGGCGTGCTGGTTGAAGCCTACTACGGGGGTGGGGAATCCGATTTGCGGCGTGCCGTAGAGATCGTAGCCGGGGCCGACCAGATGCACTTCCATGTAGCGATAGAAGGTGTCGCCCCAGGCCAGGTGCGGATTGACGATCAGCATGGATTTGCCGCTGGCGGAATGGGGCGGTCCGATGGCCCAGGTGTTGGAGCCCGCGGTGAGCTGAGGTTCTTCGGGGAGAATGCGGCGGGATTGGGCGCGGGATTTGAGATACGCGTTGACCTCGCGATGCATGCGTTCTTCAGAGCCCATGTACATGTAGTGGACGGCGCGCAGGCTGTGGCCGATGACGTCGATGCCGGAGACGGGGAGCACCATGCGGGCGTCGGCGGCGATGGTGTCGGGGTGGGCTTTGGCGTAGTCATTGATGCCGCGCGCGAAGGCGTCGAGGTACGTGCGGAAGGTGGGGTCCTGGGCGGCGTACCAGGCTTGGGCGCGCTCGGGGACGCCGTTGAGCTGGATCCAGCGGTCGAGCGCGAGATGGTCGGGGCCCCAATATTCGGCGGCGCGGCCGCGCGATTCGCCATAGAGCATCAGCAGCAGATTGCCCTGCGCCTGAGCTTGAGCCCAGCCTTCGGCATAGAACATGGACTCGCGGTCGGAAGCGAAGATGTGCGGGACGCCGTAGCGATCCCAGAGGATTTCCGTTTGGGCGGCGGCGGCGGCGGTGCTGGCTGCCAGGAACAGGGCGAGGAGCGAGGTGCGCATAGATGTAGTGAGTCTATCGCAGCGGCGGGCGGGCTAGAAGGGGGCTCGACGGAGGCGTCCGGGGCGGTGGGGCTGGCGAAATAGGCGTTGGTTGGGGTGGGATCGGTGGGTTCGTTTGTGCGATTTTTTTCGTCCGGGGCGGGGGTGCTGGCGGGCGCGTGAGGTGAGTGGCGCTGGAGCTGGATGAGGTTGCGGAGGGCGCGCGAGTAGGTGCGTTCCAGGCGGGCTTCGACGCGATGGAGGAACGGGTAGGAATTGGAATTGGCCAGCCCGGTGAAGGCAGACGTGAGGGATTCGATGGGGCTGAGCGGGTCATCCGAATCTTCCTGGGCGCGTTCGATGTACTCGACGTAGAGTTGGTTCTCGATTAGGGCGAGGCGTTGGAGGCGCCATTTGGCGGCGACCATATCGTGGACCAGGTGGAGTTCGGCGGGGCCGTGGGGTTGGAACTGGTCGAGGTAAGAGGTGAGGAGCTGGTTGGAATTCGTCGGGGTCCTCGGCGGGTAGGACGAGCGTTTCCGCGGTGAGGCCGTGTTTGAGGGCGTTTTGGGAAGAGCGCTTGCGGCCGGCTTCGGTTTTGGGGCCGCGGGATTTTGCGCCATTGATGCGGGCGGATTCGGATTTGGTCAGGGAAGACATTGGGTCACCTCGGTGGATCAGGGTAGCGGTGGGGAGGCCTGATTCCGACACCGAGTCGAGGGGAATGCGTTGTGAGCCAAAGGGATTGAGATCCGTGATATTCGTGACTCGCGGTGACAGATGCGAGCAGGGCGTTTGTCAGGGCGGGGGATTAGGAATTTCCGCGGCTTGGGCGTTTCTCGGCCACTTGACAGCCTTTCTGAGCTAGCGGCGACAAGCCGACCTGCGGGGAGTAATCCGGAAAGTCCAGGCTCGGAACGTTCCGTCTGTCTTCGCGCTTCCCCGAAGAACACCCCGAACACGGCACCTGTTCGCTTCGGTCGGCTGTTTAGGTTCTGACGGGTGGTGTTGTTGCAATGCCGCCATGCGTTGCGGTGATTTGGATGGTGAATCCGGTGCCTATGGGCGCGTGCTTGAGGAAGGCGGCGAACGCATCCTTGTTCATGATTCGGTAATTCGGGATCGTGACCTCCAGCACGCCGAGAGCGACCGTGGTGCCGAACAGGGCAACGGCTGCGTGTGGCGGGTACGCGAACCGCAATGGGGCGCCTTTGAGGTGTTCGGGTAGGAGCTGCTGCGGGATTTGGACGGTCTTGTTCATGGTCACGGTGAAAGTGGTGAGGGGCATGGGGACGCCCGTGATGAGGTTCTTGAGTCGTCGCAGCGTGGCGAGGTCTTGGTTGGTAACAACGTCGGGCCAGTGGAGGTTGACGCTATAGTGCTCGCTGATCGCAACCGCGTCGGCGGCGACTCGGAGGAAGTCCTTGACCCGTGGGGGTGCCGGGCCGGTGCTCGGTTGAAGCTTGAGGAATCGTTTGCCCGTCTCCAGGTTGTGGAGTTCGACGGGCTCGGCGTTCGTCATACGCACCAGCGCCATCGCAGCACGGTGGACTTCTCGGACGGGGAACCCGGTCGTGTGGTCCTCCCACGTAAAGTTCACCGTTCCGCTGAAGTCGATCATGAGGCGCAGCTCGAACGGGAGCTTGCTAGTGCTGCGCAGTTCTGCTTCCTTGGTCCCGGTGCGGATGGTCTGGAAATTTATAAGGTCGTACACTACCGGGTCGTGTTCGCCGATCGTGATCCGGAATGCGAAAGTGGGGAGCTGGCCGGGATTTCGCGACAGCGTTAAGCGCCACGTGTTTACGGGGTCAGCATCGGGTGGGAGGAGGAAATCAAAGGCGGAGTGGACCCCGGTGAGTTCTCCGGGAACGAAGTCAGCTGGTTTGCCGGTCTTGAGGAAGTCCTGGAATCGTGTGACTCCTTCGCCCGCCAGGCTGAAGTTCACGGTTGGTGGGTCGCGCTTAAGGGTCTCGTGGTCGCGGGGGAAGACGTTGATGGTCTTCTCGTCGTCGGTGACGGTGAGGAGCGCCCCATTCCTCGTCGGGGCTGGGCCGGTGTCGTGCCGAAACATGAGTTCGTACGCGAAACGTGGGTCGCGCTGACTGAGCCGGTCGAGGAATTGCGCTGCGTTGTCAGCAGTCAGAGCCGAGAGCTCCTCGTTGGTGGCGCCGTTGGTACCGGAGAGGGTTGAGCGCAGAACGGCGACGTCCATGATCGCTTCTGGGAAGAAGGTTTCACGTATGGTGCGGCGGAAGAGGAGTTGGTGGACGATCTCACTAGCTGCTATGAGCCCGAGTTGGACCTGGTCCTGGTATGACTGCTGGAGTCGTTGCCACCATCGGTATGCTTTTGCGTCGAGGTCCACGCTGGTGCAAAGGACCCACAGTTTTGGTCTTGTTGTTGCAAGTACACGCCGGAGTGATCCCCTGATTTGTTCGCGCTGTGATTGCCCCATCCCGTTAGGGAATGCTTTGCACTGCCACACGACCGGTCCGAAGTCCAGGTCACCGGTGAACAGGTCGAGTCCTTCGTCGCCCCCGCCTCCCTCGACATGACGGATGTCGGTGGTGGGGTATTGCTCTTTGAGCAGGTGGTAGCAGAGTCGCTCGAATGTTACGGGGTCGAGTTCTTTGAGGCGCTGATACAAGGAGCGCATAATTCGTCAGCCAATTTGTTAGGCTTGGGAGACATCCCACGATACCGCGATTCTTTTCGGTTCACGCGCCTGCAGGATTTGGTGGGACGGTGGCGGTTGCGCTGATGGGTATCCCTTTGGGACTTGAGGGATTGCCGCGGAAGCGATGATCCAGTGTTCAGGTTAGTTAGCCGAATCATCTTTAGCTCGGTTGAGAGCTTTGCGAGATCTTGCAAATCCGTTCACTTCTTGATCGCGTTTAGCCGCCCACTTTGACATGTCGCCATCTCGGACGTAGAAGCATGATCTTACTCGGTTTCAAAATGCGCGCGCGTCAACTCCGACTGTCTGATAATGCTCGATAATGTGCCGCGTTTAAGCGAATCGTGAAGTGGAACTGGAACCGTGATCGTCGTGTCTCCAATCCGTTGTTGCATAATCCGGTGGCTCCCGCGCTGGCGGACCGCAGCGAATCCGTTGCGTTCGAGAATGCTGCAAACCTCCTCCCCTGAGAGGACGCGCAGCCTACCCAACAGGAACCTCGACTTGGGTGACGAAGATCTCACTGCGAAAGCGCCGGGCTATTTCGGACGGGTCGGCGGTCTCGAAGAACAGAGAGAGTGCTTCCACCAAATTCGCTCTGGCCTCCTCGATCGAGGAGCCCTGGCTGGCGATGTCGAGTTCCGGACAGAGAGACACAAAACCCTCGTCTTCTCGTTCGATGATGGCTGTAACGCGAAGGGGTTGCGCCATGATTCGAGTCTACAACAGTGTACTTGGCTGTATTGTCGCCAAACCGGAGAAGCGTCAGAAGGGTCCCGTTAATTCACATTATCGGACTATGTTTCTTTCAGTGTTCAGTTGGCGTGTCATTCGACTGCAATCTCGAATCACATCGCTGTGCCGCTGACAAGCCGACCGGTTCAGACATAATTGAAAAAGGGTTGAACCATGCACCTTGGATCACGATTTCGGCTGGCAACGCTGCCAACGCCCCTACACGAGTTGCCCCGCCTCCGGGACGCCCTGGGCGGCGGGCATCGTTGCCCGCGTATCCTGATCAAGCGCGACGATCTTACAGGACTCGCATTCGGCGGCAATAAGGCACGCAAGCTGGAGTTCCTGGTGGGCGATGCGCTTCGGGCAGAGGCGACGGTGCTGGTTACGTCGGGCGCGCTACAGTCGAACCACGCGCGCATGACCGCAGCCGCCGCGCGGGCGGCGGGAATGAGAGCGGCGCTGGTGCTGACCAGCGAGACGGAACGCCCGGCGATGCAGGGAAACCTGCTGCTCGACCACTTGCTCGGGGCGGAACTCCACTTCATTGCAGCGAATCCAGATCCACTGATGGCTATCGGCGATGCCGAGGCGGCCAAGGTGGCCGAGGTCGTGGAGGCCCTGAAGGCGCAGGGGGAGCGTCCCTACGTCATCCCCGTTGGCGGCTCCAGCGCGATCGGGGTTCTTGGGTACGTGACTGGGACGCTGGAAATCGCCGGCCAATTGTTCAACATGGACGAATCGCCAGGACGCCTGTACTACGCCAGCGGGTCCCGCGGCACCCAGGCCGGCCTGACTCTCGGTTGCAAGATGTACCATGTGCCTTACCGCCTTTGTGGGATCGCGGTTAGCGGAGGCGAACCGGAGAAAACCGCCCGCGCTCTACGCATCGCGAACGAGGCGGCTGTCAGGCTCGGCATTGCGACCCGTGTGTGTGAGGAAGACCTGACCACAGACCATAAGCACATCGGCAGTGGCTACGGCATTCCCACGGCCGGCTCGTCGGAGGCGATCAGGCTAATGGCACAGAGCGAGGGCATTTTTCTCGACCCAGTGTACACGGCGAAAGCCATGGCGGGCCTGATCGACGATATCCGAAGGGGGGTTGTTCTCGCGAACGAATCCGTCTTGTTCCTGCATAGCGGTGGTACACCAGCGTTGTTTGCGCACTTGGACGATTAATTAAAAGCTAAGGTGATATTCATGAGCCAACTCACTCCAAGCCCGATTAGCCGTTATCCGGTCCCGGAACTCGAAGCTCTGCCCGATGACATTCGCGCGAGAATAGTTGCCGTTCAAGAGAAGTCGGGTTTCATTCCGAATGTTTTCCTGGTGCTTGCGCGGCGGCCGGATGAATTCCGTGCGTTTTTTTCCTACCATGATGCACTCATGGAAAAACCGGGCAATCTCACGAAGGCGGAAAGGGAAATGATCGTGGTCGCTTTTTGAGTGAGTGGGGGGGGCGGCTGGAGGTTTGTTTTTTCTTAGAAAGGTTTTGACGGTTTTCAGCGGGGGTGCAGGGGCGCAGCCCGTGGGGTACGGGGCGAAGCCCGGAAAGGGCCGGAGGCCGCTCAATTGCCTTCATGCGGTCGCCGTCGTTGGATTCCCCCAAACAGTTTCCGCTTGGCTGCTTGCATGCCCGCGGCGTGGGTGTGCTTTGTGCGCTTGCGTCGCTCCAACTCCGCTAGTGAGATCTCCCGCCGCACATGTCGCGCCACGTCCGGCAACTGCCGCAGGATCTCCCAGGGCGTGGCGTACCAGCGATAAATTCTCCTCTGTTTGCCTTTGGCATTCACCATCAGCTCTGGCACCCCACACGGCCGATGGAAGTTCAGATACGGATTGAAGTGCTCTTGGTAAAATTTCTCGATCCTCTGCGCGTGTTCGGCGGCAATGTGGCCATACCCATGTGCTTTTATCACAGCTCCATTCTTGGCTTCCGCCAAGCCATTGTCGTTGGAGTGTCGCGGCCGCGATTTGGTCTGTTCGATCAACAGCTTCTGCATAGCTGTGCCACGGTGTGATTGATGAACTCGCTTCCATTGTCGGAGTGAAAGCCGAGGATGCGAAACGGAAACTGCCGCAACATGGCTTCCAGCACCGGCATCAGCCACGCTTCCGAGATCTGCGCCGTCGCTCCACTACCTGCCATTGCGTCACCTCGTCCACCGCATTGATGTGGTACACACCTTTGGCCCTCCCGGTCGCCTTGATGAACGGTGTCGATGCGCAGGTATCCGGGCTTGCCTTCCGGGTTCGGCTGCGTCGTTCGCCAATGGCCACTTGCACCGGCCTGGTCTTCTGATAGGCGATCCGACGCTGGCGGTAAGGCTGGCTCTTGCGCAGATTGTAGATATGCGGCACCGAGATGCCGAGCCGCCGGTAGCGTTCTCGCCGTATTCGTAAAATTCGCGGTACAGAATCTTCTGCGTCGCCGGGCGCAGTGTTTCATGCGCTTCATCCACCGCTGCCAGCAATTCAATATCGGCGCTGTGTAGCGGCCGGGGAACCGGTGCGCCGATAACTGCGCTCCTTCACCTGACCATCCTTTTGGTAGCGCGCGATCAAGCGCGTCACCTGCGCTCGACCATCCGGTCATGCTCGCGATGTACTGCCGCAGCAGACCCTTGGCACCGCGCTTCTGCTTCCAGTACTGTTGATGACACAGCGTCCGCGTCATCCAGCTGTAACCTCCCTCGCGCGTCGCCTCGAACCCCCGTGCTACCCGCAAAAACGCCGATGCCCAGTAACGAGATAAAGCGAAAGAAAGGAAAAAAAAGGAAATGGTCGCCACAAGCAACGCCAATCAGTGTCACTATTGTGTGATCGCCCACGGCGCCATTCTGCGCATTCGTGCAAAGAATCCACTCATTGCCGATCAGGTTGCCGTCAACTACCGTAAGGCTGACATTACGGATCGTCAAAAAGCGATGCTGGATTTCGCCATGAAAGTCTCCACGGGTGCTTACGACCTCGGCGAGAGCGACCTGGCAGCCCTGAAGGCTTATGGGTTCAACGATGAGGATGCGTGGGACATCGCGGCGATCGCTGCATTTTTCGCGATGTCAAACCGCATGGCCAACGTCACCAGCATGCGCCCGAACACCGAGTTCTATAGCATGGGGCGCTAACTTCTCCGCTACCGGTTTTTGAAGCTCAAAGGCTCCAGCGCCTCTTTCCGGTACCGCGACTCCGTACAAATGGCAGGAATTCAACAGTGTCGTAGCGGCGGCCAGTGCGATAGCGCTGCTGGTGAGTCCAACCCTGGCGCCGATTCCCTAACTGATGCGCCGAAAGGAGACTACTGGTGGCTGGCGACGTGAATCTGTGGGAATAGAGGCCGAGGCATTCTTCCTAGCAACTCGTTCCACGTCGTAATCGTAAATGCCCAATCGCGGCGGTGCAAATGGTGTACGGTCGGTTGGTTCAGCGATCACGCGCTTTGCAACGATCTTCCACTCGTCTTCCAGCAGGTCGCCTACGGATTTACTTGCTCTGGATCGAATGATTTTGGGCATGATTCAGTGTAGCAAGCGGTTCTATTTTGCACCCTCGGGGCGTCTACCCACGCGCGCTCGTACATGTGCAGCAGTGTACCGAAACGGAGTCGCGCGGGCCTGGCCGCCTCCGTCTTGTCATGTCGTGGCGTTTTTGACGCTTGGCGCCAGCGGCTAGGGCGGGTCAGTGGGACCGGCTATCAATGACGGGTTGCTGCGATCCCTGGTGCTGGGTGGCGATCTCAGCGTACATTGCGTCCGGGGCTAGGTCGATCTCGCCGGGCCAGGAGACCGCGCCGTTGTCGATGAAGACCTGCTCGAAAAACTCGGCGTTCAGCAGAGGTGCGAGTACACCCGTTAGCTTTTCTCGTGGCAACCGCACATGTCCCGCGAGTCCGTCTTTGAATCTGATAAACAAGCGGTAGTCCGGCTCGGGTTTTACCTCGACTACATCCCAGTACATGAAACAACTCCAGTCATGGCAATGGCTCGATCTTTGAGGGTTGGGCGTTCCCACGGCAGAGCTGCCAATCGTGCTGCAGCTCTTCTCTATGTATAGTCGCCCATTCCTGGACCAGCTGCAAAGCGCGGCTCGGTAGCTCGCCTTGAAGGATTTGCGACGTGGCAATGTCGATAGTTGCCTCGAACTCGCCATATCGGGCGTGGAAGTGCGGCGGCGCGGGCACCGGTGCTGCTTTGGATCCTGCAGGGAAAGGGGAGACTCGATAAACTGGAGAGGTAGCGGCCACAGTGCAATGGTCCGACGGAGCCAAAGCGATACGTAACCGCCAGTGTACGTGTACAAGGTTATGAAAACCTACAATTTCAAAGTGGTTATCGAACGCGACGAGGACTTCGATGGGAATCCTTCGGGTTGGCATGCCTACGCGCCGGCCCTTGAGAGCCTTGGCGGGTCAACTTGGGGCGAGACGCGCGAGGAAGCCTTGAAAAACATCAATGAAGTCGTGCACATGATCGTCCAGGAGTTTATCGAGGAAGGGAAGCCCTTGCCAGAGGGTCCGCGGGATTCGGTCGAGGTTGAGGAAATTTCCCAGGAACGGCCGCGTATAGCCATCACCGTCTAGCAGGCTGCGGAAAAAACTCTCTGCGGGAAGCGAGCTCGTCTATTTTCGTGTTTTGAACCAGAGTTTCTGTCTGCCGGAGCCGCCTGAAGCGGCTGGGCGGAACCTTCAGGCCCTTGTTAGGCCGCCGCAGGCGTGAGATTCCGCAACCGAACCAGGTTGTAGGCCGCCGCTGCGAACGTGAACATCCAATCAACTCGCTTCCGCCCGCGATGCTTGGTCTTGCGCAAGCCGGCGACGGTCTTGATCCAGCCGAAGATCTCCTCGACGCGTTTGCGCTTGCGTTGGCTCACAGCGTAACCTTGGTGTCGCGTGGTGCGCGCGTCAATCGCGCTCGATCGATGCTGGTGTTGATTCTGGGCCACATGCGGCGTCACACCGATCGCACGTAAGGACGCCACCATCTGTTGCGTGTCATAGTTTTTGTCACCGCCCAGTGTGATGCGCCTCTGGCCGCGCCCCACACGCCACGCCATTACCCAAGCCGACTCGCGTTCGGCCTTGCCCGTCGACTTCGTCAGCCGCGTATCCACCACCAACCCGTTGCGATTCTCCATCAACACGTGCGCCAGGAAGCTCAGCTTCGACTCACTGCCGCGCGACTTCTTGAATAGCCGCGCCTCGGGATCGGTGGTCGAGCGATGTGTATCGTTGCGCCGCTCCTCGCCATGAAAGTTTACCGATGGATTGCTGCTTCCCACATTGCTTCCCTCATCGGGCGGCTTGCTTTTACCGTCCTTGCGTTGAAAGCTCTTGTGCCCGGCCCAGGCCTCGATCAACGTCCCGTCCACCGTGAAGTGATCGGCCGAAAGCAACTGTTGGCCGCGCGCCTGCTGCAATACCTGATCAAAGAATCCATCGGCCACTTCGCTCTTTAACAGCCGCTCACGATTCTTGGTAAACACCGTCACGTCCCACACCGCCTCGTCCATATCCAGCCCCACAAACCAGCGATAAAGAATGTTGTAGTCCAACTGCTCCATCAATTGCCGCTCGCTGCGGATCGTGTAGAGCACTTGCAGCAGCAGCGCCCGCAGCAATTTCTCCGGCGCGATCGACGGGCGCCCGTGTTTCGAGTACATCCGCGCAAACCGTGGCGACAGCCCCTTGAGCGCCTCGTCCACCATCCGCCTCATCGCACGCAATGGATGATCGGCAGGCACACGCTCCTCGGCCGTCCGGTAGCTAAAGATCCCGCTCTGTTGCTTGTCGTCGCCTCGCATAAAACAGAGACGTCCCCTTTTGTTCTAAGGTGTCAGCCAAAGAGGGTTTTTCCGCAGCCTGCTAGCATGGCCATCGACTATCGAGGCCTGCGTTCGCTCACAGCCAAGGAACTCATGGCCGCCCTTACGAAGGACGGATTTTCCTTTGTCCGCCAGCGAGGATCGCACCAGCGCTACCGGCACGCGGACGGCCGGCGCGTCACTGTCGCCACGCATGGCGCAGGCGGCACGTTCAAAATGAAAACGCTCAAGAGCATCATTGAGCGGCAGGCTTGCTGGACAGAGGACGACCTCAAGCGGCTCGAGCTCATCTGAGGTGAGCATGGTGTTGGGCGGTCGCTTGGCGGACTGCGGCGATTGCGGATTGGTTGCTGGTGATTACTGGGATGCCGAGCTTGGTCTGTAATGCGTCGATGGCCTCGATGGCGCGCCAGTTGGTGCAGGAGAGGAAGAGGCAGTCTGGGGCGCAGTTTTCCAGGTGGGATTCGACGAAGCGGATTATTTCGGCAGGTGGAACTGTGCCGATTTCTAGGTTCGATTGGATGCCCATGCCCGCGGCACTTATCGGCGGGTAGCCGGCCTCAGTGAGAGAGGTCGCGATGCTGGTGGTCAGGTCGTCGATGTAGGGCGTGAAGACGGCGACTTTGCGTGGGGCGATTTGCTGGAGGTTCGTTAGGACGGCGCGGAGGACGGTGACGGCGCGGGCGCCGGTTGCTTTCTCGATCATGTCCGCGATGTGGTCATCGCTGCCGATGGCGCCGGCGGAGGTGCAGCCGAAGACAACCACATCCGGCGTAGTGGTCTTGATGAGTTGGATTGCTTTTGGCAGGTCTTCTTCGAGCATGCGTAGTTCTGACTCGCGCGTGACGGTCTCGAGGAAAATGCGCGTGGTGCTGACGATCGAGGGCGGCGGGAAGTGCCGGTGAAAATCTGGCTCCATTACTGTGTTGGAAGACGGGACGATCAGGCCGATACGCATGCTAGTTGGAGCCCTTCAGATTCTTTTCGAATAGATCGAAGATGCGTTTGTATTCGTCGGCCCAACTGGAGGGCTGGATGAAGCCGTGATTTTCGACCGGATAAACGGCTAGCTGCCAATTGGTCTTGCGGAGCTCGATCAGGCGCTGGACCAGCTCCACGGTGTCCTGGAAAGTGACGTTGGTGTCCACCATGCCGTGGCAGATGAGCAGCGCTCCTTTCAGTCCCTGCGCGAATTGGATGGGCGAGGATTGTTTGTAGGCGTCGGCGTCCTTTTGCGGGACGTTGAGGATGTTGGAGGTGTAGCCGTTGTTGTAGTTGGCCCAATCGGTGACGGGGCGAAGCGCGGCGCCGGCGGCGAAGACGTCGGGTTGGGTGAACATGGCCATCAGGGTGATGAATCCGCCGTAGCTGCCGCCGTAGATGCCGATGCGCTTAGGGTCGACGCCTTGCTCGGAGACCAGCCAGCGGGCGGCGTCGACGTTGTCGTCGAGATCCTGGCCGCCCATGTGGCGATAGATGGCGGTGCGCCAATCTCGACCGTAGCCGGCTGAGCCGCGGTAGTCGATGTCGATGACGATGTAGCCGCGTTCGCGCAGCAGGTGGTGGAACAGGAATTCGTGCGCGTAGCTGGAGGTCCAGGCGCGATGGACGTTTTGCAGGTAGCCTGCGCCGTGGACGAAGATTACCGCCGGGCCGCCGCGCTGGAAGTTGGCGGGTTTGAAGAGGCGGGCGCGCAGCATGGCGCCGTCGCGAGCTTTGATCTGGACGATGGGCGTGTCGAGCCACGGGTATTCCCAGAAATCGGGAGCGGGCGAGGACGTGAGCTTTTTGGCTGTGACGCCGGCGCGCGATTCCTGGACGTATAGCTCGGGAGGTTTGTTGGTGTAGGAATAGATGTCGGCGAACCATTGGTCGTCGGGCGATGGGGTGCAGGAGTGGCCGCCGGGCAGGGAAGTGAGGCGCGTGCGAGGGCCACCGTCCGCGCTCATTTCGTAGACGTTGTGCTCGCCGGGATCGGCTTCGCTGGTGACCAGGAAGAAGCGGGTTTTGTCGCGAGAGAGGGTGACGCTGGTGACTTCGAATTGTCCGGAGGTGAGGGCGCGAGGCTCGCCGCCATCGAAGGGGACGGTGTAGAGATGCGAGTAGCCGGTGCGCTCGGATTGGAAGTAGACCGAGCGATCGTCTTTCATCCAGCCGAGCGTGTTGGCGCCGGGGCCGTCCAGCCAATCGTCGTCGTGATCGTGGGCGAGGACGCGCGTTTTGCCGGTGGTCTCGTCGAGCGCCATGATCCAGCGGTCTTTGTTGTCGGCGGCGCGGGCCCGGAGGACGGCTTTGGCGCCGTCGCTCGGACCAGACGGGGCGCGATAGTTCGACCATACGTTCTTGTTCGGCCGGCTTCGCGGTGCTGGCGTCGGTTTTGGTTTCGGCTGGTGCGGCTTTCTGGCCATGATCGACCCAGACTGGCTCGCCGGTTTGGACGTTGAGA
Source organism: Terriglobia bacterium (assembly GCA_963768095.1). Taxonomy (GTDB): domain Bacteria; phylum Acidobacteriota; class Terriglobia; order Bryobacterales; family Bryobacteraceae; genus Palsa-89. The sequence goes on from CAVYGT010000008.1 coordinate 439,177, forward strand.
ATGGCTACGCGTATGTGCGCCTGATTGTCGCCGACTTTGGTGCGGCCGGGGATTTCGTCGGTGTAGCCGGACTCGGTGACGTAGTTGGGGACGAACATGGTTTTCGAGCCCGTGCCTGGTTCTCTTACGCCCGCGATCACGTACTTGTTGTCGGGCGTGAGTTGGAGCCAGGCGATGCTTTGGGTCGCGGTGAGGTTGAATGGTTTTCTGGGGTTTTCGCGCTTCTTGCGGGCTTCGTCTTCCTCGCGCTTGGCGGCGCGCTCGCGGACGACTTCGAGCAGATCTTTTTCTTCCTTCTTGAGAAATTCCTGGCTGTCGGTGCCTTTTGGTTCGCCGGTGCTGGATGCAGCTCCGCGCCCGCCTCGTCCGCCCGTGGCTGGTGCAGTTTGTGCGGGACTTGCGGCAGCGGTGCGGATGTCGGTTAGTTGATCCAAGGCGCCGGAGTCGAGCGATAGGACGTACAAATTGTTGGCTCGCGTGAATGCGACGCCGCGGCCGTCTTGCGTGAAGTGCGGGTCGGATTCGACGTCGCTAGTCTTGGTGATCTGGCGGGTTTGGCCGGTGGTGGAGTCGTAGACGAAAATGTCGCCGTCGCGGACGTACGTGGTGCGCTTTTTGTCAATCGTGGAGTTGCCAGAGGCGGGCGGGGCGAGCTTGGCTTCGTCGTCAGAGAGCTTGCGCGGGGTTGAGCCGGTGCGGTCGACCACATAGGTGTCGGGGTCCTTGTCGACGGCGTCGGTGGATTGCTTCCACTGGAAGTAGATGCGTTCGCTGTCGCCGGACCAGCGTACTTCGGAGGGTTCGTAGCCGTAGAGGCCTGGGCCACGCATGATGTTGTCGATGGTGAGGGCGAATTTGCCCGCGGGCGTGGCCGAGAGGGCGAAGGCGAAGACGAGTAGAGGGAGCCGGGAGTGCGCCATTGATTTTCATGCTAGCGCGTCGATTGAGCTGCGCGGGGTGGGGGCGCCTTCGGCGGGGGGGAATTGTTAACTCTTCGGCTCTGGCGTCGACACGATTGTCGACGCGGCACGCAGGAGTGCGTGCGCCACAAGGGAGAGCTGACATCAACACTTCGGTAAACAAGAGACAGACGGACGGGCTGCTGGTTTTAGCGCGGTAGGCCGAGGGCGGCTAAGCCGCCGTCCATTTCTATGGTTTGGCCGGTGATTGGGGTGGTCTCGGAGGCGAGATACAGCGCTAGCTCGCCGATTTCTTCGGGGGTGGGGAGTTTTTTGAGTGGCGTGATGGATTCGCCTTGATCGAAGGCCGATTGGGGCCAGTTGGCGAAACGGGTTCGAACGAAGCCGGGGGCGATGGCGTTGACGCGGACGTCCGGAGCCAGGACGCGCGCGAAGGATTTCGTCATGGTGAGCATTCCGCCTTTGGAGGCGGCGTAGGCGATGGAGCTGCCTTGGCCGGTGAGGGCGGCGACGGAGGCGATGTTGATGATGGAGGAGCCCGGCTGCTTCTTGAGAAATGGGACTGCGGCGCGCATGCAATAGAATGCGCCGCGCAGGTTGGTGTTGAGCGTGCGGTCCCAGATTTCGTCGGTGAGGTCGTCGAGTTTTTCGTGCGGGATGCGAGTGCTCCAACCGGCGTTGTTCACCAGGATGTCGAGGCGGCCGAACTGGCCGGCGACTCGTTGCATCATGGCGCGGGCTTCGGAATCTTTGGAGACGTCGGCGGCGATGGCGATGGCTGTGCCGCCTGCGGAGCAGATGGCGGCGACGGTCTGCTCGGCGTCGTCACGCGAGCGGCTGTAGTTGACCGCGACCTTGACGCCGGCGCGCGCCAACACTTCCGAGATGCCGCGTCCGATTCCTGTGCCGCCGCCGGTGACGATGGCTACCCGATCCTGTAGATTCATCTACAAGATGGTAGCGCAGGAAAAGTGGATTACTTATTGCTGTACTGTGATCAGCGCGCCGGGTGGTGTGGTTGAGCCATTGTAGGTGCAACTCAGCGCGTTGTCGCCGTTCTGCGCAGATGCGGGTATCGTCAGATTGACTTGGTACAGGCCAGGCGAGGTCAATCCTGCGAAGCTCACCGGCGCGTCATTCCCGCCGATCTGGCAGGCCGGATTGGTCGGCAAGGGTCCTGACTGCTTCAATGCGCCGTTGACGATCGCATTCGTAGGTAATCCGAATCCAACGCCATAGACTACGATAATTTCATTTGGTGCGGCGGGCGTGGAGAGTGTTGGGTAAAGACTGGTGGGGCCGAGTAAGCTCCCGCCGGCATGCGTTGCCGCCGCGTAACCCGCAGCGTTGAACAACAGGAACGCAGGCGCGATGGCTTGCATGTTTGCTTGGAAGGGCGGGCTGGCCGTGCTGCCGTTTGTGACTACGATTTGAACCGGTCCCAGCGTGTTATCGAGCGGCGTCAGGACGTTGATTTGATCGCTGGCGCAAATCGTGCTCGTGACGGCGCTGCAGTAAAAATACACGAAGGCGGGCTTCGCGTTCACCGTAACGCTGACCGCGCCGAGCTGTGTGGGCAGGTTGCCTTGCGCGAAGTCAGGCGCATTGCTCCAATCCACGCCGGACGCGGGCGTGTTCGCCGGGACTAAGTTTGCGCCTTTGATTACGATCCAGGTGTTTTGGGCGATATCGGCGCCGCCGTTGGCGACGGCGACGGAATTGATCAGCGGGGCGCTCGATCCCTGAGCGGAGCGCGAGAGGATGTTGCCGGCTTTGTCGTAGACGTAGGAGATGGTTGAGCCGGTGGAGTACGTTACGGTGATGAGGCGTCCGGCCGCATCGTAGTTGTAGGTCACTGCCGCCGGCGTTGGGAGAGCGACGCCGATGACGATTGCGAGATTTCGGAGGATGCGATAGCCCAAGTTCATTTGGACTCCCGATGATTGAGACCTGCGGTCTTCAATCCTGTTGGATCGCCATTGGCAACTGGATTCCCGGCGGCATACTGATACGGATTCACCTCCCGCGGTGCCGGGGAAAACAGCGGATCACGCGAAAGAAAACGCTGGATGGAGGCATCGTAGTATCGGAAGCGCGTGTAATACAACTTCGTCCCCGGCTCCTGCATCACGCCGAATTGGCCTTGCCAAGTAAATAAATTGTCGGTGGCATTGTTCGCGCCAGGGGTCACGATGTCGCCATAAGGGCTGATGCCGTAGGTATCCGTGATTGCGCTGGTGTCGTTGGTGAGGAACGTCGTCGAGCCGGTGTCGTCGAAGGAGTAGAAATGGTGCGCGCCGGAGGTTGCCTCGACGCTGAAGAGCAAGGTTCCGGCCGGTGTGTAGACGTAGTAGCGAAGATCCGAGCCGCCGGACTGAATGGTCGCGACCGTTGGAAGGCCGGTCGCGTAGTTGACGACGTAATTTCGCGTGGTGCCGTCGGAACCTGTTCTTGAGATACGTTGTCCGAGCGCGTCGTAAGTCGCCGATGCCGATCCATCGGGGCGGGTGTAGGAGAGGAGGCGCGATGCAGCGTTCCACTTGTATGTTGAGCCCACGTTGTCGTTGCTGAGGTGCCCGCGTGCATCGTAGCTGGCTCCGGCGATTTGATTGGCCGCATCGAAGGTATTCGAAGCGGATGCAGCGCCCGATACGGCAACTTCTTGAGGAATGTTGCGAGCGGCTGAGGTTACGCGTCCGATGGCATCGCGCGTGAGGGCGATGGATGAGAGTGTGGCCGCACCGTTGGTTTCTGTGACCGAAGCAATGCGGCTGTCGTTGTCATAGGTGTAGCTGGTAACCACGGCATTCGAGCGAGACATGGAAACCAGCCGGTGCGCGGCGTCGAAGGTGAAGGCGACCGATGCTCCCGTCCAGTCGGTGACGGCGGCAAGCAATCCGCGAGGGTCGTAAGCGTATGTCACGGTCTTGCCCGGCGCATAGGTGATGCTGGCGATCCTGCCGACAGCGTCGCGCGTAATCGTAAGTCCGTTCGATCCCGTCAGCCGTCCATCTGCGTCGAGTGCGAAAGTGAAGCCGGTGCCGCTGATGAGCCGGTTGTTGTCGTCGTAGCTATAGGTGTGAGTCACGCCGTCGGAATACTTCGCCTGCGTTAGATTGCCGGCGACATCGTAGCTGAACTGCACTGAATCGATCGGGGAAGTGACCGCTGAGATCCGGCTGCGCGAATCGTAGGTGTAGTTCAGCGAATTACCGAGCGGGTCGGTGGAGGAAGTCAGGCGGCCCTGGTTGTCGGTACCGCGCAGCCAGACGTTTCCATTCGGATCCGTGATTGAGGCCAGCACGGGGAGATTGCCCCAGGCAAGCGAGGTCGTGATCGCGCCGGGGGATGTGATGTTGGAGGGTAATCCGCGAGGCTCGTATGTGTAGCTGCTTTGACGGCCGAGCGCGTCGGTGACGCCTATGACGCGGCTCATCGAATCGTAGGAAAGATTTGTGTTTTCGCTGAGCGGTGAGGTGAACTGAACCGGACGGCCGTCTTTGTCCACCTGGATGTTACCGGTGTTTCCGGCCGCATCGGTGACGCTGGTGAGTCGGCCTTCGGCGTCGTAACCGAACGTGGTGGCTTTTCCTGCAGGATCGACAGCGGATTGTAGGCGCTCCAGGTTGTCGTAAGTGTAGGTGGTCTTCTCACCCGCCGCGTTCGCGGACGCGCTGAGCGAACCTAATGCATCGTACTGATAGGCCGTTTTGTTGCCAAGCCGGTCCGCGGCGGAGGTTCGCCGGTCATCGGTGTCGTAGGAATTGGTTGCGGCCTTGCCGAGGGCGTCGGTGACCGATTGCAGATTGTTGTTGGCGTCGTAGGCGAGCGTAGTTATCTTCGCGCGCTCGTCGGTGACCGAAAGAATCTGGTCGATGGCATCGCGCGTGAAGGAGCGTGTCGCGCCATCGGCGAACTGAATCTTGGCGAGCCGCTTGAGGTTGTCGTAAGAATAAGTGGTCGCGTTGCCCGCCGGGTCTTTCATCGTGGCGAGGGTTGCATCGGCGTTATAGGTCAGCGTGGTTGCGCCGCCCGCTGGGTTCGTGGCGGTCAACACCTGGCCGGCCGGGTTGTACGTATAGCTGGTCTTTTTTCCCGCGCGATCTGTTGCGGTCAGGGGATTGCCCGAAGCGTCGTACGTAAAGGCTTCCGACGTGCCGTCCGCATACGCGATCTTCGCGAGATTGTAGAAGGTGAAACCCTCCTGCGCTTGCGATTGCCAGATGAACGAGGTCGTGTTTCCTTGCGCGTCTATGAGCGATGCGACGTAGCCGGATGCGGGATCGTAGGTCGCGGAGGTTTTATTGCCGAGCCGGTCCGTAAAGGTCAGCGGCCGTTGCGTAGCGTCATAGGTGTACGACAGCGTCTTTCCAGCCGCGTCGGTCAGGCTGGAAAGATCCAGCAGGTCGGCGTAGTTGAACGTTGTCGTCCGGCCCAGAGGATCGGTGACGAGCGTCTTTCCCGGAGTGCCATCTGACATGTAGGAAAGCGAGGTGTTGTGGCCTTGGCTATCGGTCTGGTCAATGGCGATTCCGTAGACCGAGTCGTAGGTCTGGGTCTCTGGCACGTTGCTGAGCGGGCGAATCACCTTGGTCAGAAAGAACGAATTATATTGATACGTCGTGGGGTGGCCATTGGCGTCCTTCACGCTGCTGAGATTGAAATTGGAATCGTGCGAGAACGAAATCGAGCGCCCGCTCTGATCCTGCACACTGGCAAGCACCGTCCGCATTCCGAGGGTCGAGTAATTGAAGGTGAGACTTCGGCCAAGTCCGTCGGCGACCTGCGTGGGACCTTGCGTGCCCTGAGTGACGGTGACCGCGTTCCCATTGCGGTCCTCGATCCTGGTGAGACGGCCCAGGGAATCGAAAGAGTAAATGAGACGATTCGCCGGATTCAGGAAGCGATACGCCGTCGTAGTTTTGATGAGTTGATACGCCAGGCGCGGCGGCGAGACGGTCTGGTAGGCGCCGTTCGTCAATTGAAACGAGGTGCTGCCGCCGCCTTCTTGCGCCACTAGCGCGATGTTTCCGGAGACCGCCAGGTACATATTGAAGTTGGTCATCCAGCTAAAACCGATGGGCTGGTAGCCGAAACCGCCGCCTAGGAACGAAGTATAAGAACGCCGGAAGGACAGCGGCAGGGGGCCTCCGAGCGACAAATCCGTGACGGGGGCGAGCGTCACCGCACCGTTAGCGGTCGAGATGGGATCTGTTGTGTAGGCTGAGTTGGGTTGGTACGGGATCTCGGGCAGGATTCGCTCCAGAGGGCCGCTATAATTCACCGATGCGCTGTTGAAAGTGAGGGAAGACGGCTGGCCGTTGTTCAGTTGCAGAGTGAACTGAAATGTCGTTGGCTTCCCATTCGAATCATTGGTGCCGCCTGCGCCGCTACACGTGATGCTGAAGGAGAGCGGCGAACCGCCGCAAGTACCGGTTCCAACCACGCTCGTGTTCCCGCTGAACGCGTCAATGAGAATGCCGGTCGGATTGCTGAATTGATACAGGATCGAGACGCGGTTTCCGTTGAGCGTGTACTCGCCGGTGAAGTTGAGATCGTTGGCGGCGGTAGATCCTGAGGCGGACGGCCCTCCGCCCACTGTTTTCACGATGGTGCTGTTGACCCACTCGTACCCGGCGGTGGGCCCGACGAGAACCCTGTTACCGAGTGGAAAGAGCACCGCTCCATCAAATCCAGCCGTGCTAGGCGCGTTTCCGTTGACGAAGGTCGCGCCGCCAAAACCAGCGCCGGGAGTAATCATGGAGGTGGTGCCAGGCATCTTCGGCGGTGATGGGGGTGGGGTGGTCAGCGCTCCGTCAAAGCCGACGCTTTCACCGGTCTTTGAATCGACCCACGTGTTCTTGTCTGGGTCCCAGTTCAGGTTCTGTCCGGTCGTGGAATCGAAGGCGTGCGTCGGGTCATTTGGGTCTTGCTGTGCCTGATGTGTCTTGTTCTCAACGTTCACGCCGTACGGAAGAATCGGCAAATGCGGATAGCCCGGAAGTGTTGGCCCGGCCGGTAGCGGCTCCGTAATGATCTGAGGCGCAGGAATGTTTGTGCCCTCGCTGGCCCGCACGCCGTCGAAGCCGACACTTTCGCCAGTGCTTGAATCAACCCACGTGTTCTTGTCGGGGTCCCAATACAAGTTTTGCCCTGTCGCGGAATCGTGGGCATGTGTTGGATCGGTTGGGTCTTGTCGTGCCTGATGTGTCTTGTTCTCAATGTTCACGCCGTACGGAAGAATCGGGAGGTGCGGATACCCCGGAAGTGTCGGCCCGGCCGGCAGAGGGTCGGTGATGATCGGCGGGGCAGGAACGATGGTGCCGCTGTTCTGCTGTGGTGTTGTTTGCGCCCACGGTGGCGGAAGGACGGCGAGTAACGAGAGGCCGATGGCGGACTTGGACAAGCGCGCCGCCATAGAGAAGATAGTTCGGATGCCGTTTCCCATGCGATCCTCTCAGAACACGACGTTAAGGGTGCTCGGAGGAGTCTATCACATGCGACTACGGATTCGCTCGACGCCTGCTGGTCGCATCGAGCTGGCGGATGCTTCGACTACTTCTTTACGAAATTGAGCGTGGCTTGGCCTTGCTGGCCGTGCGTGGAGCTTTCGGTGATCTCCCAGGTCATGTGCTTGCCGTCATCGGAGAGGCGCTGGGTCCAGTGGCCTTGGACGGAGTCGTCTTTGACGGTGGCGGTCCAATCGGTCTTGAGTTGGTCGCCGTCCATGGTGGATTTGGACGCCATCTGAAATGGACCGATGGTGTTCTGCTGCTCCTGGCCGTCGGTGCTGAGCTTTACCTTGTCAGACATGATGCCGAGGTAGAGTAACGGCACGATGCCGTTGGACGGCTCCAGGAACTTGGGATTCGATGGTGATGACGCCCTGCGCCATCTTGCTTGATTTGGGTTTCGAGCTTCTGGGGGGCATTGTTTGCCGTTGTAGAGTGCTTATCTAATACCCATTTACCGTCGAAATTCTTATCCTGGCGCTTGCAATATGCAAGTGCAAGCCATTAGCAACACTGCGGATAGACAGTGCAGTGGTCTTCAAGCAAGGCCTCCCTCGCCAGTTAGATGATGCGGCGGGCCGGGAGATTTCAGACTTACTTGGAGCCGGCGGTTGCCGGGGCGGCCATGAGCCAGTCCCAGTGTTGGCCGGCGGCGTCGAGGATGGGTTTGACGTCTTCTTGAAGCAGGTAGCGGTCATGGACCATGCGGTTGGCGGCTTCCTCGACGCGGCGCTGGTAGTCGGCGCGGCTGGAGTAACGCTCTTCGATAGAGGGACGCGGGTCGTGAGATTTCTCGCGGTCGGCGCGCGTTTTCGCGAAGGGGATGAAGGAGCCGGCCATCGCGATCAACGTATCGGGCGCGCCGATGGATTCGCTGCGGAAGGCCCAGTCGGTGTAGGTGCCGAGCGGGACGGCTAGCTCGGGCGTGCGGATGCCGCCCATGTCGTTGCCGTCGCTGTCGACGCGTGGGACCAAGAAGGGAAGGACCGAGACTGCGCCGGTCAGGTCGGCTCGATAGCCGCCGGGGACGTGCAGGGGCCACTGGACGCCGGCGAGATTCGGATATTGGATTTTGCTTTGCGAGACTAGCGTGGCGTCGGCGAGCATGGGGTGTTTGCTGGGGGGCGGGGCGGTGCCTTTTCTGGTCCAGGCGTCGAGCGACATGAGCAGCGCGGCCTGGAGCCAGCGGTAGTCGTTCGGGTTGGACATTTTAAGTTGGCCGCCGTTGTCGGATGGGGGCCAGGAACCGGAGCCGTGCTGGGTTGCGGCGAGCATGTAGACGCGGACGTTGGGAGGGTCGGGTAAGTCCTCGGTGCCATCCAGCGATAGATGGCGCAGGGCGGCGACGCGTCCGCGGTCCCAATATTCGGAACCTGTGTCGACCAGGAAGATTTTCGGATCCTGGCCGGCGGGGACGCGAGCGCCGAGTCCATCGCGCTTGCCGGTGACCGGATCGGTGGTGGTTTCGTAGCGGATGGGGAATCTGGTTTGGGTGAATGAGCCGAGCTCGTTGGGCTGAGCGAAGCGCTGGTCGAAGCTGCCGTTGCCGGTGCCGCCGGTTTGGATGAACATGGCGTCGATGGCTTCGCGGCCTTGTTCATCGGTGGTGAAGCCTTCGTAGATCATGTGGCGCTGGTAGCGGCCGGTTTGGGATGCGCCGTAGGTGTAGACGTAGCGGCCGTGGGCGATGGCGTCGGAGTTGTATTTGAGATTGGAGGCGAGATCGCGAATGGCGGCGAATCCGAGGCCGGCGACGGGCGGATCTTTGGATTCGTAGGTGACCTGATAGGTCAGGCCGGCTTTGAAGCCGCCCTTGAGGGTGATCCAGTTGGGATCGGAGGAGACGCGGCCATTTTGGAGGCGGCCAAACTGCCAGTCGGCGCGCGGGATCAGGCGCGGGGCGGATGCGAAGCCTTCGCGTTCGGTGAGGCGGTAGTTAGGATTATTCGGATCGAGCGGCGGGTAGGCGGGCGTGAAATAACCGGAGGCGTAGTCGTAGGAATCGGAATGCTGGTTGGGGATGAACCAGGGGTCGACCCAGCCGGTGATCGGCTTGCCGTGGTCGGTGGCGACCGGGGCGTCGAAGCCGATGCGATCTTTTTGCTTGGGCACGTCGAATTGCCAGCCGACGGCGACCAGCGTGTAGCCTTCGCGCAGGAGCAGGCCGTTGCCGAATTCGGCTTCCGCGGTTGGATCGGCTGAGCCTTTGGCGTGGTCGAAGGTGCTGAGCAGGCCTTTGTTGCCGCGATTGACGACGTCGAAGAAGAGGACGCCGTTGCCGCGCGCGGGGTCCTTGGGTTTCAAGATGAACAGGTCGGCTGAGAATTCCACTTTGCCTTGGGCGTTGCGCGGGGCTTTGTCGAGGTCGGCGATGATCTGGTTGTGGGGATTCGCGGGGTCGACCGCGAAGTAGACTTTGCCTTTGAGTTTTTCGTATGCGCCGGTTGAGCCGAAGGATTTGCCACCGAGCACGTCCTGGCGGCTCACAATTTCGACGCGCGCGACTTCGGCGTGCATGGCTGCCGGCGCGAGCGCCAGTAGAGCAGCGAGGATCGTGAATCTTCGTGGTTGCAGCCTCATGGGATGGGTCCTTTCCCGGTCATTAGGAACCACTGTACACCAGGAACGCCGCGGGTTGAAGCCGGCCAGCATGGTCCGCTTCAGGGCAAGCTCAACACTACGGCTTGGTCAGCGTCAGCATAGGGGCATTGATTACCCACGCTGCCGCGCTGTTCCCGGTGGCTGAACGCCAGGTCGAGTTCCCACAGAAGCAGCGATCATAAGGGTCTTCTGCCGACGAGAACGAAGCTTTGAAGGTGTACTGAGTGGTAGCGGCGACCCCCACCGATCCCACGTCCAGGGTCTGAGAGCGGGTGATGTTGCACTGGTTGAAGGGCGAGCTATTACACTGAGTGTTCTCAACGGAGGCGCCGCCGAACGTTGCGCCCTTGTCGTCGAGCAACTGCTGGTCGAGTTTGAGGTAGGAGTAATACTCATTCCTACCGCAGCCCGAGCCGCAAATGCCCATCGAAGTGTCTAGCACCGCCCCCGTCAGGTTGACGTTTAGGGTAGTTGGCCAATGCACGTGCACCTTGGTGAAAGGGGCGGCGAGAGAAGTGGCGTTTAACTGGATGTTCTGCGAAGTGGACCACACCCATGGAGACGAGCTTGCACCGTGGCCCAAGTTACCGGGGGCTCCGGGGATGGGTGGGTAGGTCACTTTCAGATACGCGCCGCCCGGGGCATCGGTGGCATCGGTGTAGGAGATGGAGAGTTGCGCCGAGACGTCGCCGGTGGTGCCGCCAGCGGTGGTCCAGGAACCCAGGCCCTGCGCCAGCGTGAGGCCGTACTTTCCGATCGGCCCCTCAATCCCGTTCAGGCTGCCAAAGACGATCCCTCCAGCGGTGCCCCCGGGGATGCTGTTATAGCTGGAATCGTAGGTGGCGACGACCAGGTTTGCTCCCAGCCGCTCGGCAATTGTGCTGTTGACCACGTATTGGCCGAGGGACAGGCTCAAGGGTTTGATGCGCTGCACCTTCCACTGAGTATTGACACTGCCGGTTTGGACGGCCGATGTCCCACTGCCGGAGGTCTGCCACGAAAGGTAAGGCCAGTCACCGGTGGGCGTCCGGTAGGATGTGACGTCCTCGGAGATCTGGGCAGCCGGGCTCCCGCAGAAGGCCTGGCTGGCAACGGTGCCAGTGCAGACACCGCGAGTTTCGCTCGACTGGAGCGAGCCTTCATCGATCATGTAAAAGACGCGCCCGACGACGCCGGACGAGGGCCAAGGCGGATTCACGTAGCCGGCCGGCGGAGTAGTCTGGTAATTCTGCCCGGCCAACTGGGCGGCGACGAAATCGGCCCGTGCCAAAAGTTGGCCGGCGTCGGAGGACCCAAAGTTGTTCCAGTCCTTGGTGCCGTCGGCGGCCCGGTAGAGCGCGATCTGTTCGGCCACCCGGAGGAACGCTTCGGTCTCCGCGTTCAGGTAGAGGTTGGTTTGCGCCATAAGGTCGTTGGCGGCCGATTGACCCATCCCCGGGTTAACGGCTGTGTACTTTTCTCCGAGGACGCCCAGCGCCTCGGCCTGCGCTTCCACAAGCTGCGCCTGATCGCCTATCGCCCTGGAGAAATACGTCTCCACCGGCAGGTAGACCTGGTCGAAGAGGTCGCATCCGGAAGCCGACACGTCGGATGTGCAGCCGGACCGTGAAAAGACGTACTCCATGTAGGCGTACAAGCCGTTCTGCGACGTGCCTTGGCTGTCCGTGAGCCCGTGAAAAATAAATTTCTCAAGAGCGTCGACGGTGGAGCCGTTAACGACCCATTGGTTGACACCGTTTTGGCCGCCGACCACCGAGTAGGACCACCATAAGGGGAAGTCGTCATCCGAGTTGGTGGTGGAATTGGGGTGTTGGATGTAATTCGCTTGGAAGGCCTTGTAGCTGGCTGGGGTCACCGGATTGGCTGTCTCCGGGCACACCGCTACCAGAAGATTTCCAGTGTCGCATCCGGCCAGCTTCCAGCGGGCCCACTGGCGCGACTTGTCGCTGCGCGGGTCCTGTAAGTAAAGGCCTAGCCACACCTCGGAATTCGCCAGGGGCGTTCCCAACAAGGTATCGCTAGTGATCCAATTCTGCAGACCGGAGATCTGTCCTTCCACGGTTGTGAGTTGGCTAGAGATGGAAGCCACGTCGGTGATCAAAGTGTCCAGCTTGGCGTCCATCTGCGTGAATTGATCGGTGGGTGGAGTGGCCTCTCCGAGACCGTATTCGACCAGCCCGAAAGTACCGGTTGCGAACTCAAAGCCCGCTCCGGCAAAGTTGCCCTCCGAAATCTGGACCGCGCCCTTGGCTGCATCCGCTAGAAAGCTGGCGATGGCCCCGAGCCAGCCCATCACAGTCGTGGCGGTGGATTGTCCGCTCGAGGATGAGGCTTGCGCGCCGGCCAGTTGCGGCTGGCTGGGCAATGCATCCGGCGCCACGTCGGGCACGACGGCCGGAGTTGCAGCTGCCGGACGCTCGGCACGCAATTCGAGCGGCACCAGAGTATGCACCCAGTATGCGACCCCGGGTACCAAGGATTGACCAGGGGTTTGGTCCTGCACCACGGAGCCCTGCACCGTGATGACATTGGGATCGATCCAACCCAAGTTGACCGCCTCATTCAACCCGATCGGGTTCCCCGAGGCGTACAAATGGAAATCGTTCCAACCGATACCCTCCTGGAATGGAACGCCAAACAGGTGCCATCCCGGCTCGACGTGCGTGGTCAGTGACGTAAAGTAGCTGTAGGGCTGACCCGCCACCACCAGAGTGGCTGGAATCGGCAAGTAAATCCAGTAGCCCCCGCCAATACTGGCCGGCACCAGATCGCCAGATACCCACTCCTGACTGTCCGGGTTCCAGCCAAAAAATAAGGGATATTGCGGTGGGAGGCCTTGGAAGGCGTCGCGCGCCAGCCCTTGTCCGGTATCGAGCGGCGACGAGATGAGACTGACACCGGCCGGCAAGTTGAGCGTGAAAAACTGAGGCGACGCCACCGGAGGGGCGTTCTGCGCGGTGGCGCTGCAGCCCAACGCGATAACGATGCCGATGGTAATGACGATCTTAGGACAGAACGTTCTCATGAGTCAGGTCTCCTTTGCCTGCCAGGACCGCGGGGAGGCACTTTTCGGCAAAGAGAGTGCGGTTAGAGCGGGAACATTCTCACTCGGAACTTTCGATTTTCTCCGAGCCCGTCTGAAGCAATGGGACAGGACCGTAGGCCGACAGCAAATGCAGGCAGTTGCTGTCTCGCATTGAGCTCTTCCGTCATGCCATTGTGGAGAGCCTATGAGGCACTTGGCTGAGAGACGCCCCAGCCGTTGAAACGAACTAACGCGAGGCGGTTAAGTCCTAGTGCTGTATCAAAAACGCTCCGGCACTCGGCATTCCGCGCACCCGAATCATTTCCGCCGGAGCGTTTCCGATATAGCACTAGGACCTCTGGGTACCTATCCGGCCAGCCCTCTCATCCCTTAGTACGAGTGTCCGACCATCAACCCGGAGTCGATAAACCTCGGGCCGAGGTAGAACGGCTGAAGCTGTTGACCAACGTCGCGGCGCCTACTCTGGACGGCAATTCGATCCATAGCATGTAGCCGCGCGCCGGCCTGCAGATGCGCGTGCCCGGCGGAAAATATCCGGCGGTGAAGTTTGAAAGGAGATCGCTATGGACAACGTCCGCTGGATCGATGCACTTGGGAAGGACATCCGGTGTGTCACATCGTTATTCGGTTCGCAAGGCCGTAATGGGGTCCACGCGTCCCGCGCGACGGGCCGGCAGATAGTTGGCCAGAATGCCGATCGCCACCAGCGTGACTCCCGCCGCCGCGAAAACGCCCGCGTCGGTGGAGCGCACTTCGAACAGCAGCGCAGCCAGCAGATGGCCGGAAAGCGCGGCGCCGGCCGCTCCCACCGCCAGCCCCGCCAGAATCGGAACCATGCCCTCGCGCAAAACCATTTGCACCAATTGGCCGCGCGTGGCTCCCAGCGCGGAGCGAATGCCGATTTCCTTTTCGCGGCGCACAATCGCATACGACGCTACGCCGTACACTCCGATACTCGTCAGCAAAAGCGCCACCACGGCGAAGCACGCCAGCAACGATGCCGCGAAGCGGCGATCGCCGACACCGACGCGTATCAGCTGGGTCATTTCTACGATCGGCGATACCGGCAAGTTGGGATCCACCGACTGAATTTCGCGCGGCACGGCACGGCTGAGCAGGGCGCGGTCTCCGGTGCCGCGAACCAGCACGCCCATCAGCCTTCCAGGCGTCTGGTACCCACGACGTCTGGTACAAGCTGGTGTAAACGTGCGGAACATCCTTTTCATCCAGGCTGGCCAACTTCAGGTTGCCGACCACGCCCACCACCGTAAACCAAGGCGTCGGCTGCACGACGCCATGGCTAACGGTGCGCGCGGAACGAATCCGCTTTCCGAGGGGATCCTGCGCGCCCCAGAAATGGCGCGCGGCGGCCTCATCGACCAGCACGACCAAGCGTGATTGCGTGTCATCCGTATCCTGAATCACCCGTCCCCGAACCAGCGGCGCGCCGATGGTCTGAAAGAATTCGGGCGTCACGGATAAGGGAACCGCTGTGGGTGCGTCGCCGCTTTCGGGAGCGCCTTCCACGCGGTATCCGTTTTGCTTGAGCGCGCCCTGCAGGGGAACCGCGCTGGACAACGCCGCGTTCTCCACGCCCGGCACGGCGCGAAGGCGCCGCACCGTCTCACGAACGAGTGCGGTGCGCGTTTCCAGCTTGTCGTAAATGTCGGCCTTGGGATCATTGGGCACCGGCAACGAAACGCTTCCCGCGACCAAATGCTGCGAGTTGAACCCCGGATTCACTTGCAGAAGATTCCAGAACGTCCGCAGCAACACCCCCGCGCCGACCAAAAGCATCAACGACAACGCGACTTCCGCGCCAATGAGCACCTGGCGGACTTTGCTGTCGTGCCGCGATCCGGAACTGCCGCGCTCGCGCAATCCGGAAAGCGATGGTTCCACCTTTCCGGCTTGGAACGCCAGCACCAGTCCGAAGAGCACGGTGGTGAGCAAGGAGAGCGTGAGAGAAAACGCCAGCACGCGCGCATCGACATGAATCTGGTTGAGGCGCGGAAGTTGCGACGGCAACATGGCGATTAGCGACTGCAAACCGAGCGTCGCAACGGCGATGCCGGCCGCCGCCGAAAAGAGACTCAGGACTGCCGATTCGGTGAGCAACTGCCGGACAATTCTCGCGCGGCTCGCGCCCAACGCCAGGCGCACGGCGATCTCCCGTTGCCGCGCGGACGCGCTGGCTAACAGAAGATTCGCTACATTCACGCAGGCGATCAACAGAATGAACGCCACCGCCAGCAAGAGCGAAATCAGCAGCGTCCGCGTGTTGCCGACCACGACTTCCTTCAACGGACTCACGGACAGCGTCCAGCCCGCGCCGGCCGGATAGTCGCTGCCATAGTCGCGGCGCAGCGAATCACTGAAGGTGGCCAGCTTGGCCTGGGCCTGGGCGAGCGTCATCCCCGGTTTCAACCGGCCAATGATGCCCGGCAACTGTCGCGCGCTACGCTGCGGCGGCGGAAACGGATCGCCGCGAAAGCCCGCGGTGACGTATACGTCCACCAGACCAGCGGCAGCCGATGAGGGATTCCGAAAGTCCGGCGGAAGTACGCCCACGATGGTGTACAGATCGGTATCCATCCGCATTTGATGGCCGAGGACCGAGCGTTCTCCTCCGAACTCGCGGTGCCACAGGCCATCGGTGATCACCACGGCATCGGCGAATCCTGGCGCGGTGTCGCCGGAATCGAACAGGCGGCCAAGTTGCGGGCGCGCCCCGAGAATACTGAAATAATTGGGACTGACCACCCCAGTCTCCAGTCGCTCGGGATGCTCACCACCGGTCAAGTTGCCCGGCCCTTGGTATACAACCGAGACCGCCGAGAAAACGCCGGCGCGATCCCGCAGGTCGTCGAACTCCGGAACGGAAAAGCCGACGCTCTGTGCGCCCAGCCCCCGCAGATCGGCGTGCAATACGACCAATTGCTCCGGATCAGGAAACGGGAGCGGCCGCAAAAGGGCCGCGTTCACTACACTGAAGATCGCGGTATTGGCGCCGATCCCGAGCGCAAGCGTGAACAACACCGTCGCGGTGATGCGCGGCGACTTCCACATGGTTCTCAACGCGAAGCGGACGTCTTGCCATAGATCCATGGGGCCTCCCAGGGCTATCCAATGGGTGGCAAGTTGGGTTCCTTCTTGGCTTGCGGCTAATGGATTGATTTAGAGCAGCGAGGTTTGTTGATGGACTCGGGTCGATGTCCACTACCGGGATGGCATGTTTCGGGACCGGACAGTGCCAGTGGGGTAGGCATCTCTGCAAGCGGCTATGGGCGGCGCCGGGCGGACGATCTTGGTCGCTACCTCCACTTGACAATCAAGTGCAAAGGCGCGAAACTATTTTCCGGGAGGTTCCACTCGATTGCCAAGTGAAGGAAAGTCGCGCATTCAGGTGCTGCAGGGCACTCTCGATCTCATCGTCCTGCGCACCCTTCGAAGCCTGGGCCCACAGCACGCTTACGGCATTGCCTCCCGGCTGGAACAAGTTTCCGCGGATTTGTTGAAGCTCAACCAGGGCACGCTCTATCCGGCCTTAGTCCGTCTGGAGCAGCAGGGCTGGATTAAGGGCAAATGGGGCAAGACGGAAAACGGCCGGGAAGCAAAATACTACGCCATCACTAAGGCAGGAGTGAAAGCGCTCGGGGAGGAAACCGAGCGCTGGCGGCAGCTGTCCGGCCTGGTGGAGAAGCTGTTGGGTGAGGAGAGTTGAGCGATGCGGCACATCAGAAGGCTGTTTGCCAAGCTGAAAAGTTTGTTCGGCCGCGGCCATGCCGACCACGAGCTAAATCGTGAAGTAACCGCTCATTTGACTCTGCTCGAAGACGAGTTTCAGCGCCGCGGCATGAGTATCGATGAAGCGCGGATTGCGGCGCTGCGAGCGTACGGCGGCGTGGAGCAAGCCAAGCAACTGCATCGCGAGGAGCGCTCCATCCTTTGGCTGGAACAGACCTTCACGGACCTGCGCTTCGCCTGTCGAAGCCTTTTGAAAACTCCCGGATTTACCACCGTCGCCGTACTCACCCTGGCGCTCGGCATCGGCGCGAACATCGCCATCTTCACCGTGGTGAACGCCGTGCTCCTGCGGCCGCTTCCGTTCCAGCATCCCGAGCGTCTGGTCCGTGTCTTTGACGATTTGAAAGGCGCGGGCGCGAAAGACGTCGGCATGTCCGAGCCGGAATTCGAGGACTTGCGCGATCGCTCCGGCGTCTTCGATAACATCAGCGTCATTTTTCCAGTGAGCACGGCGCTGAGCGGGGGCGACCACACCGAGCGCATCGAAATGCTCGGCACCAGCGCCGATTACTTCCAGCTTCTCGGCGCTCAGGCCGAGCTGGGGCGCGTATACGGACCGCGCGACGCGCAGCCGGGCTTCACCGAATCGGTCGTGATCAGCGATGGACTGTGGAAGCGGCAATTCGGTGGCGACCCGCATATATTGGGCCGACGGATTCGAGTAGATGAGGATGGTTACACCATCGCCGGCGTCATGCCGCCCGATTTCCGGCATCCCGGCCAGACTTTAACTGGTGACGTGGAACTTTGGGCTGCCTGCGGCTTCGCCGCCGATCCGCTCCCATCGCCGCCGGTACGTGCACAGCGCATCCTGCCCGGCGCCATTGCGCGCTTGAAACCGGGCTTGACCATTCCACAGGCTCAGCAACATTTGGACGCCCTGGCCGCGCAACTCGCTCGAACCTATCCGAAGGAATACCCGGCCGCGTCCAGATGGTCCTTGCGGCTCGAACCGGTTGAGGAGAGCCTCACGGGCAGCGTGCGGCCGACACTGGTGGTGTTGCTGGCCGCGGTCGGATTCGTTTTGCTGATGGTCTCGGTCAACATGGCCAGTTTGTTGGTCGCGCGCTCGTCGGGTCGCATGCGCGAGTTGGCCATTCGACAGGCCCTGGGAGCATCGCGGACCCGGTTAGTACGGCAGCTGCTAACCGAAAGCGTACTGCTATCGTTAATCGGTGGCTTGGCCGCGACGCTGGTTCTAGCGCTAACCAAAGGATCGCTGCTCGCGCTGATGCCGGCCGATCTACCGCGTCTTGCAGAAGTACACTTCGATGCCCGAGTGGTGATCCTGGCCTGCGTACTCTCGCTCGCCACGGGAATTCTGTTCGGCTTGACCCCGGCATTGGACGCCTCCAGCACGGATCCGAATCACGATCTGAAGGAGGGTACCAGGGGTGGCACTTCCAGCGTGCGGCAGAACCGTTTTCGGAGCGCTCTGGTGGCCACCGAGATCGCCTTGTCGGTAGTGTTGCTGAGCGGCGCGGGACTTCTGGTGCATAGCTTTTGGAATACGCTCCGAGTGAATCCCGGTTTCGATCCGAATGGCCTGATGGTGGCTCGCATTTGGATTCCCTTTCCGAACAATCCGGCGATGAACCGCTATCGGACAGCGCCGGCGATAACCGGTTTCACCCGCGAGATATTGCGCCGCGTGAGGGCTCTGCCTGGAATTGAAGAAGCCGCGATGGGAGGCGACAACAGCGTCCCCTTGGTGACTAATACCAGGAATCAAACACCATTCTCGCTGCCAGACCAGTCCGATTCCGCCGTGAAGCAACGCGCCGCCGAATCCGCCTCTGTCAGCCCGGAATTCTTCCAGGTCTTGCGAACGCCTTTGCTGCGCGGTCGCTTCTTCACCGAAGCGGATACGGATAAATCCAAGCGAGTGGTCATCGTCAACGAATCCTTCGCGAAACAGTACTTGCCTGGTCACGATTTGGGGCAGAGATTGCATTCTGCAGCGCGCGCAGGTAGCCGATTGATTGACGCCGACTGGGAGATTGTCGGCGTGGTGGGAGACGTGCGCGATGATGGATTGGATACGCCTGTCGCGCCCCGCTTCTACCGTCCGCTCTATCAAGGCCGGGCCAATGAGATGGCAATCTACCTGCGTGGCGCCTCCGACTCGAGCGGGCTCAAGCAGGCGGTCGCGGGAATCGTGCAGGCCGTGGATCCCGACCTGCCGGTTTATGGCGTTCGAACCATGCCGGAAATGATGGCGACTTCGCTTGCCCGCCGCCGGTTCTCGCTCTCCTTGATGGCAGTCTTCGGCGCGCTGGCATTGTTTCTGGCATCCATCGGGATTTATGGCGTGATGGCCTATGCCGTCAGCCAGCGAGCGCAGGAATTCAGCATTCGAGTGGCTCTCGGAGCGCTACCACGCGACATTCTGCTGCTCTCGCTGCGGCCGGGCGCCAAGCTCACGCTAGCCGGCGTGGTGGTGGGACTGATGGCCGCACAAGGGACAACGCGTCTGATGGCCAGTCTGCTATTCGACGTCTCGCCTGTCGATCCCATCACATTGATCGGAGTTCCGATAGCGCTGGCCGCGGTCGCGATGCTGGCCTGCTGGATTCCGGCCCGGCGTGCCGTTCGAATTCCGCCAGTGGCCGCGCTGCGGTCCTAGGCCAGCCTAGGTTGTCCGGATCCGATCCCATATTCCGAGAGCCAGGTCTTGAGTCTCCGGTCGTGACGCGCAGACCAGCCGACCTCCAGTGAAGACTGGCGTGCGGCCGGCGTCCTTTCCGCCTTCACCAGCCCGCTACAATTGCAGCGTAGCGGCTCTATGCGCCATTTGATGCCCATCGTAACGCCGCGCTTAATCTTGCGTCCGCCAACTCTTGGCGATTTGGAGTCTATTCAGACCGCCAAGGAAGATGCGTGGCCCGATTTGCAGCGTTGGATGGCATGGGCGTTCGACAACCAACGGTCGCGGCAAGCGATGGAAGACTCCATTCGACGAACGATGGATTACCAGAGTCAAGCAGGAATCGCATTGGCCGGATTCCACAGGATCAACGGGGACTTCGTCGTCCGAACCGCATTGGATGTTACCGATGAGCCAGACGTTTATGAGACCGGATACTGGGTGGCGCCTAATTACGCCGGACAGGGCATGGCGACGGAGGCGGCAAACGCAGCGATTCGTTACGCGTTCGGCCATCTTGGCGCGAAGGCAATCAGTGTCGGGTACTTCGACGGAAACGAGCCTAGCCGACGCATCGCGGAGAAACTGGGATTCCAGAAACTAGGAGTTGCCCATCAGGCGGCGACACGTTGCCTCGACGGCACGAAGCTCGATCGCCATGAATATATCTTGACGAGCCCCGAAGTCCTTCCCGGACTTGACGTCTCATGGGGTTAAAGCCTTACGGCTTGGATAGAACACACCCATCAATTCATGTATGGTCGTCGACTTCTGGAGCAACTGCCAATCCCAATCGTTGATTGAGGCCGCATGCACCTCTACCAGGACTTCACGTTCTTTTGGTGCGGGCCGGTCGATGTCCCTAAGTTCGAGCACGTCCGGCGATCCGTATCGGTCGCGAATCAGCGCCTTCATCAACTGCGCGGAAGTTTGAACGCTACCAATTCGCCCGAGTAATTGCCGCCGCCGATGGCGACTACCAGGTATTGCTCGCCGTTTAGTGAATAGGTCATGGGCGAGCCGGATTGCGGGGCTGGGATGTAGACGGCGCCGACTTCTTGTCCGGTCATTTTGTCGTAAGCGCGTAGCATGGCGCCGCGCTGTCCTGACGGGGTGGTGAAGAAACCGGCTTCGCCCGCGATAACCAGCGTCTTGGTGGTGAGAACGCCGATCAGACCGGAACGTCCGGTGCGCGGAATGTTCAGGCCTTTGAGCGCGGGATGGTTGCGGATGTTGTCGGGAGTTTCGCCGTGCGCGATTTGCCAGCGGAACTCGCCCTTATCGAGATCGATGGCGGTGATGCGGCCGTAGGGTGGCTTGAGTAGCGGGAGACCTTGGACAGTTAGAACGCCCGGAGCTCCGGGGGCCGCGGCAGCTGGGGGTGGGCCTGGACGCGGCGCTTCGGGAGCTGCACCCATGGCTCTGCGGGCGCGCACTGCAGCACCGGCCACTCCTTGCACATAGTTCATGTCGGACACTTCCGAAGGAGGCGGGACCAGGCCCAGCAGCGCGATGGCGCTTTGCGAGAACACGTAGACGGTGTGCGTCTCGGGATCGTAGGAGCCTCCCGGCCAGTTGGTGCCGCCTTGCGATCCGGGTGAGACTAGCGTCCCTAGCGTGCCGTCGCGCGTGCTCACCGAGGGAGGAGTGAAGATGGGGCCGGTCTTATATTTCGTGATGAGCTGTAGCGCTTGTTGATGCAGCTCCGGCGTGAAGTTGATCAGGCTGTCGGGCAGGATGCCTTGGTTGTCGTAAGCGGGCGGCTTGGTTGGAAACGGCTGCGTGGGCGAATACCATTCGGTCGGGACGGTGCCTTTTTCCACCGGGCGCTCTTCGATGGGCCAGATGGGTTTGCCGTTGGTGCGATCGAAGACATAGAGGAAGGCCTGCTTGGTGGGTTGCGCTAGCGCTTTCACGGTGCGGCCGTTGACGGTGATGTCGGTGAGGATGGGCGCGCACGGGATGTCCATGTCCCAGAGGCCGTGGTGGACCAGTTGATAGTGCCATTTGCGCTGGCCGGTTTGGAGATCGACCGCGACGACGCTCTCGCCGAACAGGCCCGCTCCCGGACGATGGCCGCCGAAATAATCGCCGGTGGGGAGCTCGACCGGCAGATAGGCCAGGCCGAGGTCTTCGTCGACTGAGATTTGTCCCCAGACGCCGGCGTTGCCGGTGTAGGACCAGGAATCGTTGAGCCAGGTCTCGATGCCGAACTCGCCGGGTTTCGGGATGGTGTGGAAGATCCAGAGGCGTTTGCCGGTGCGCGCGTCGAATCCGCGGACGTAGCCTTTGACGTTGGTCTTGCTCTTCGGGATTCCGCCTTCCATGTGGGCCGCGCCGACGATCACGACATTCTTGGCGACGATGGGCGTGGAGTGCAGGCCGACGCTGCCGGTGATCAGGTCCATTTGCTGGTCGTCGTCCTGCTTGAGATCGACCATGCCGTTGGCGCCGAAGCTCGGGACGGGGACGCCGGTCTTGGCGTTGAGCGCGACCAGGCGGTAGCCGGGGGTGACGTAGAGGATGCGTTCTTCCTGGCCGTCGGTCCAATAGGCGACGCCGTGGCCGGAGAGCTGGCGGGGTGCGGCTTCACCGCGCGCGCCTTCATGCTCGGCGTGCATCCAGAGCATTTCGCCGGTGGCGGCATCGAGGGCGACTACGGCGCGGCGGGAGCCTGCGGTGGTGTAGATGATGCCGTGCACCATGAGCGGCGTGGATTCGAATTGATACTCGGGGCGGGGGCCGAGCGAGTCCGTCTTGAAGCGCCAGGCGATTTCGAGTTTATTGAAGTTGTTGGGCGTTGATCTGATCGAGGGGCGAGTAGCGCGTGCTGCCGAGGTCGCCCGCGTAACTGCGCCATTCGCCGTTCTTGGCGCCGGACTGGGCGTGGGCGGAAACGTTGAGCAAGAGTGTGCAGGAAATCAGGGGTAGAAGGCTCAGCAACAGCTTTCGCATGGGCGCGCTCCTCCTGGTTAGCATATGTGCTTCAGGGCGGGAAGACAAGCGCGGGTCTTAGCGCGTCTGTGCGAGCAATTCCAGTAAGGCGCTCGAGACGGCGTCCGGTTTTTCGCGCGGCATGAAGTGGCCGGCGCCTGGGACGATGCGTCGTGCGATCAGATTGGTGAAAACGGAACGGTCGCGGGATGAATCGGGCGAAGGGCGGCCGAGGCCGTCGTCGGCGCCGTAGAGCGTGATGGCGGGGGCTTGGATTTTGGGGCGCTGGGCCAGTTGTTGCTCCAGCACGAGGAAGCGCGGTTCGCCGGGTGCGTTGCCGATGCGATGGCGGTAGGAGTGGATGACGACGTCGACGAAATCGGGATTGTCGAAGGAGGGGGCGGTGCGGTTGTAAGTTTCGTCGGTGAAGCGCCAGGTGGGCGACCAGGTTTGCCACAGCAGTTTGCAGAGCGCGCGGCGGTTGGCTTGGAGGCCGGCGCGTCCGCGCTCGGTGTTGAAATACCACTGATACCAGAGCGCGCGTTCGGCTTCGGGCGGGCCGGGACGCGACGGGGCGACGGTGTTTTGTATGGTGTATCCGCCGATCAGGACGATGGCGCGGATGCGGCCGGGATGGAGCGCGGCGGCGATGGCGGCGGCGCGTCCGCCCCAGTCGTAGCCGGCGACGGCGAAACGGTCGAGATGGAGGGCGTCGGCGAAATCGGTCAGGTCCTGGCCGATGGCGGCTTGCTCGGCCATGCGGGGCGCGGCGGGGTCGCGGAAGCTGGTGGGACCGTAGCCGCGCAGATAGGGAACGAGCGTGCGGAATCCGGCCTTGGCCAGCGGCGGGGCGACGTCGTCATACGCGTGGATGTCGTCGGGGAAGCCGTGCAGCAGGATGACGGGGAAGCCGGAGCCACGCTCTTCGTAGCCGATAGTGAGGACGCCGGCGTCGACGGAGCGGGTGGATGGCGATGGTTCGGGCTGTGCGAAGGCGTCGCGAGCTAACTTCGGAGCGCAGGCTAACGCGGCAGCTACTTTCAATATCGCCCTGCGGCTGCGAGTCATCTTCAGATAAGCTTAGCCGAACTTCGATAAGGTTGCGGCGGCTCCTGAACTCCGTGCGCCAGCGATAGAGTCGAACCTGAAATTACACAAGTCTTACAAAACTATGCCTCAATTGCAGTTAGCCTGAAAGTGCAGCTATATATAATGACGACTATTGAGGCAGTAGCAGAATTGCGCCGGGAGTTCGCGCGCCAGGGCTGGGACAAGAAAGCGACGGGCCGGATCGTGTTCCAGTTGTCGATCCACGTGGCAATCGCGCTGCTAGGCATCGCCATCTTCATGACCAGTCACAACCTGGCCCTGCGGGTTCTGGGACTCCTGATCTCGGCTTTCGGGTGCATGGGTGCGGGGACCAATACGCACACCTCCACGCACTACGCGACCAGCGATAAGCGCTGGATCAATGAGGCTCTAAGCTATTTTGGCTATCCGATGTTTTTGGGCCTGTCGGCTACGTATTGGTGGCACAAGCACGTAGTGCTGCATCATCCGGCGCCGAACGTGGTCGGAGTGGACAGCGACGCCGATCTGTTGCCGTGGTTCGCGATCACGGCGGACGAGATTCACGCCAGCTCCGGCCTGCGGCGCTTCTATTACGACCACCTGCAATTCTGGCTGTTTCCGTTGGCGCTCGCGCTGAACTGTTTCAGCATACAGATGGCCGGTTGGACGCACCTGATAGGAATGCTCCGCCATTCCAAAGGACGAAAGTCCGCGCACTGGATCGACCTCGGCGCCATGATCCTGCATTTTGTTGTCTGGATCGGTGTGCCGCTCTTACTCTGGCCGCTGCCGGCAGTTGCCGGATTCTATATTCTGCGAGGCATGCTGCTGGGGTACGCTATGTACGCCATCCTGGCGCCGGGGCACTTTCCGGCCGAGGCGCAGCGTACCACAGCGGAAGTCCGGAACGGCGCCGATTTTTTCGCGGCCCAGACTGAGGGAACAGTGAGTTTCCGGACGGGCTGGCTGGGCAGATTCTTGTGCTCGGGTCTCGAGTACCAAATTGAGCATCATTTATTTCCGAATATCAGCCACGTTTACTATCCGCAGGTGAGCGTGGCGGTGCAGGCCTTCTGCGCTGAGCGAGGGCTGTCGTATCGCTCGTACAGTTGGGCCATGGCTTTATGGAAGAGCTGGGAGGTGCTGCGATTCCCGCAGCAGGTTGTGGGGCGGGGGCAGGTGCCGCTACCCGCCGATGCGCCGGCTTCTTCTGTTTAGAGGTTGTGCCACGCCGATGTCGCGGGGCGCCGTTTTCGCGGTTAAGCGGTCTCTCCGGCCGGTGCTTGCCATCGAAAGAGGAAAAAGTGGCGGCCACAGAGATCGCACCGGTAGGGCAAAAGGATCCAGTGGAGAGCTCTCTCTAAAGCATTTCGGACTCCGACTCTTCGGAACTCGACCGATCTGCAATGTGGACAACGTGTAAACAATACAGGCAACTGGAGCCCCTTTCTCACGAGCCAACCTAAGTGTCCGCTTTCGCCGGACCGGCTGTCGCGGGCGCCCTCCGATTTTGGAATGGGGGTCCGGAGTTATGAACGTTAGGTCTGCTGCTGCGGGCTTCAGCGGGGCGGCTCGCCTCGCGGGCGGCTTTGATTTGTTCCGGCGTCCTCACGTCGGGCTCCGATAGTTTTACGTGCTGCTTTGCGCGGGAAACCTGACGTTTGTGCCGTTTCGCTAATCGCTTGTCCATAGATACCATTGGAACACGGTCATCGGCTCATGATTCCCTTACCTTTGGATCTCCCGATCCGCGACATCATCAGACGGCCTAGGACGCCGATGCGAGCGGAACCGGGCTGGGTAGCGCGTGCCCGGGGCTAGCGTCCGTGGAACGTCGCTGCTTCGGCATTTCCGAGTCGATCAAATATCGTAGAAGTTTTTTGGTTTCGGTTCCCGCTTCCTTCTGTGGAATGGAGGCGACGGATTCCCTGGCTTGCTCCAGACACAAACGGTACTCGCCCGGCATCGCGCCCAACAAATACCGGCGCGCGGCCTGGAGGTGCTCCAACAGCAAATCGCAGGCTGCCGCAGCGCGGGAGCGGCCGAGATCCGCAATCATTTCGTCGAGAATCCTAAGATCTTCGTCTGGTTGCATGCACTCTTCCGATCGTTGCTTCGGTGCGATCCTGGGATGACTGGCGCGGGCTCGGCCCGTGCCGTCCCGTGACCACACGAGGCCTTAACTTCAGGCCGTTACTGTTGCCGCGATTTTGTGGAGCGTCGAATTAATAACTTCGTAAGTCTGAACCTTCGGAGTACCTTCGACCACCTTGCTCAGGGTACCGAGAACGTCGGGATAACCGTTTCTCGCGTAGGCGTCGGCGCTTTCCTTGTTATTCCAGAAGCTAAGCGCGACAGCGTCGGCTCCGCCCGAAGCAAGGAACGTAAGTTCGCCTTCAAAGCCTGGTTGCTTTCGAAGCATCGGGACTACTTCGTTCTCGATCTGCTTGGTGAACGCCGCCGAGCTGTTGGCCTTCAGACGAATGGATACACTACGAGCAAACATGGCAACCTCCTCGGTTGGGTTAGGCTAAGAGGAAGAGAAGATTTCAGATTGCCTGGCTTAGGCCAGATGATCTGGGGACTGCAGCAAAATTGCCCAGGCAGCCACTAGTGTGAGCCGGCGAGACATGCTTGTCAAGGGAGAAAGCATAATATTCTCAATAACCTGCCGCGTTCGCTCATTCTAATCAACTTCCATTTTGGAATTATGAAACGAGCAACGCGGCATACCGCTCATCGCTAAAGATTGCACATCGGAACGAGGATCACTTACTTGGAACTGGTCGGGCCAAGCACAGAAAGATATGCGTTACGCCGCCTCGGCGACGATGCGGTAAAGCCATGTTTTTCCATCTGGCTCTCGCCGAGAGACTACCGCTCCCTCCTTGACCAGCTCATCGAGAAACATCGACGCGACAGCACCGTAAGTGCCGCTGCCGTACTCTGACCAGAGTCCCAAAGATTCCTCAATCTGGTTCCGTCCGAGCCAACGGTCCTTATTTTCCGTGAGAACGTCCCCGATGGCCGTTTTGATCAGGATCATGCCTGTTTGGGCCTTCTCTTTCGGACTCAGTTCCGATAGTTGCGACATACGGTGATCCTACCATGCGACTCCGGCCGACCTCTAAAGTGGCCACGCCCGGTGCAAGACACCTGGCCCGAGAGCAGTTGCGACCAGACTCACAGGTTGGTTCCAGTTAGCATAAAAGTGAGGACAGCCTGCCTTTCGGTGTCTTCGAAAACAGAGAGTTTCCATGGCAGTCAATCCCCAACTTCTGCCAATTCCTCCTAGAACGAAACTGCGACGTAACCTTTTTGTACTGATTCTCTTGGGCCTTGCAGTCTACTTTCTCTTGCCTCAGTTCGCCAGAATCGAGCACGCCTTCCAGGTCGTCTCCACTCTGAAGATTCCGCTGGCCGCGCTTTCCTTGGGAGCACAAGCACTCAGTTATCTCGGCAGTGGATATCTGCTCAGGACGGTGGTTAAGCTGGCAGCCAAACCGGTTACCGTGCTTGACGGGGCGCTCCTAACAGCTGGGGCGAACAGCATAGGCACACTCGGGGGCGGCATACTTGGGACCGCCGGCATAACGTATCTCTGGCTTCGGCGGCGAGGCGTGAATCCTGGTTTGGCCGGTCTCGGCGGGTGGCTTCCGATTTTTTTGAATAATGCCGCCCTCGCGGTTGTGTCGCTGGCCGGCCTGGCTGTTCTGTTGTTGCTAAAGAAGTCTTCTGGCGTTTTGGTGGCGGGCCTGTGCTTCGCAATTTTCATCCTCGCAGGCGGCGCGGGATTGCTGCTGTGGTGTTTAGCTTATCGAGAAAAGCTCTTGCCGATGGCGATGTGGGTTACAGGCTTCATGGCAAAGCTCCGCCACAAAGCGCAAGACCGTCCCGCGACTGAAGCTGCGGTCGGCCTCCTGCTGGAAGGATGGGATGCACTGTTAGAAGGCGGCTGGCATGGTCCAGCGCTGGGTGCGCTGCTCAATATCGGCTTCGACATGTTGACGCTGGCCCTCCTCTTCTTGGCTGCCGGCCACGGCGTCAACATTGCGATCCTGGTGGCAGGTTACGGAGTCCCACAACTTCTGGGAAAGCTCACCGTTATTCTCGGGGGTGTCGGCGTTGTCGAGGCCACGATGATCGGCCTGTACAGCACTTTGGGCGTGCCACGGCCCATTGCAGTGGTGGTCGTCCTTGCGTATCGTCTTGTGTCGTTTTGGCTGCCAACGCTGGTGGGCATCGTGCTCGCGACCTATTTTGAGCACTCGACCGCTAATGCGAGCGAAGTTGCGGATGAGGCCCGGCGAGGGGCTGGCCCTTTCATATGACCTCAATCGTCTCCTGACGGGCGGCCCGCAACCATTCTACTTTGTGAGTCGATTGCGAATCTTCGCCAACTCGCGCCGGCGCTCGCGATTGGATTTCGGGTAGGCCATTTTTAGGCCTTTGAGCGCATCTAGAATGATCCGTGACACAATCAACTGGGCGCTGCCCTTGTCGTCGGCGGGCACGACATACCAGGGTGCGTCATGGGTGCTGGTGGCAGCGAGGCAAGCCTCGTACGCTTTCATGTACTGCTTCCAATATCCTCGCTCTTCGACGTCGGCCATGCTGAATTTCCAGTTCTTCTCCGGCTCATCGATGCGTTTTAGGAAGCGCTTGCGTTGTTCTTCCTTGGAAAGATGCAGGAAGAACTTGAGGATGCGGGTGCCGTTGCGGTGCAGGTGCTCTTCCAGGTTCAGGATGGAGCGGTAGCGGTCGCGCCAGATTGTGTCTGGATCGACCAGTTCAGGCGGGAGACCCTGGCCGCTGAGAATCTCGGGATGTACACGAACAATCAGCACTTCCTCGTAATAGGAGCGATTGAAGATGCCAATCCGGCCGCGTTCGGGCAACTTCCGTTCCGCGTTCCACAAAAAGTCGTGTTCCAGTTCCTCGGCGCTGGGGTGTTTGAAACTGAAGACCTGGCAGCCTTGGGGATTGATGCCCGACATCACGTGCTTGATGGCGCTGTCCTTGCCGGCGGCGTCCATAGCCTGAAAGATCAACAGCAGCGCGTAGCGGTTGGTTGCGTACAGCAGACCTTGCAGTTCGCTCAGCTTTTCGATGTGTTCCTGGAGAAGTTTTTCGTACTCCTCTTTCGAGTTGTAGCCGGGTTTTATCTTGGTCGGCCACTTGTGGAGATCGACCTTCTTTCCGGCCCGCACTCGGAAGTCATCGGGATCGATTTTCTTCATATGTGTCTGAACATTCTCCCGCAGTCACAATAGCAATTTGTACACTCTTTTAGAGAACATTGAGCCGGAGGCTCCTATACTCGTGGGCTGCGGGAATGCTTGTGCGTGCGAGGGCCTGGGCTTGCCCTAACGTCGCTGGGCGCACCGAAATCGGCTGCAGCTATGCCTTCGACGCCGGACCGTTAACAATCTGCGAAATCAGCTCGCCGGCCACGTCGGTTAACCGCATGTTGCGGCCATTGAAGTAATACGTCAGGCGCTTGTGGTCCATGCCGAGCAGGTAAAGCAGGGTCGCGTGCAGGTCGTGGTTGGTGACCGGCTGCTCCTCGGTCTTGAATCCAACGTCGTCGCTGGTGCCAATTTGCTGGCCACCCTGGATGCCTGCCCCGGTCATGAAAACCGACATGGCGCCGGGATTGTGATCGCGGCCAAGCCCGCGCTGTGAAATCGGCATGCGCCCGAACTCGCTGTGCCACAGCACCACGGTTTCATCCAGCAACCCGCGGCTCTTCAGGTCGGTGATGAGCCCGGTGATTGGCTTGTCCACTTCCCGGGCATGCAATTGGTGATTTGACACGATGTTGGCGTGCGCATCCCAGGTATCTTCGATGCTTACGTACGCGCCGCTGATCACCTGGACGAATCGAACACCACGCTCGATCAGCCGTCGGGCGAGTAAGCACTGCCTGCCATAGGGCGCGGTAACCGGGTCATCCAATCCGTACAACTTTTTCGTCTCGTCGCTCTCTTTTGAAATGTCGACGGCCTCTGGGGCGCAGGCCTGCATGCGATAGGCGAGCTCATAGGAGGCAATCCGCGCCGAAAGTTCCGAGATGCCTGGATACTTTTCGTCGAAGTTTTGATTCAGCTTCGCCAATTGATCTAGCCGAGCCCGCTCCTGCTCCGGTGTCATATAGCCAGTGGGAGCCGACAAGTCCAGGATGGGATCGCCCTTGGAACGAAACACGGTCCCCTGATAGGCCGCGGGCAGGAACCCGGACTGCCAGTTCGGCGGGCCGGCGTAGGGACCGCCTTTTTGATCCAGCAGAACCACGAAACCGGGCAGGTTCTGGTTCGACGTGCCGAGGCCATAGGTGACCCAGGAACCCACGCTCGGGTATCCCATCTGGATGGACCCGGTGTTCCACTCGTAGTGCGAGATCACGTGATCGTTGGACAGGCCCTGGCAGGAGTGAACGAACGCCAGGTCATCCACCATGGTCGCGATGTTGGGGAAGATCTCGGAGACCCATGCTCCGGATTGCCCGTATTGTTTGAAGCTGAATGGGCTCTGCATGAGCGGGCCGGGATAACCCTGGCGAACTTTGATCTCGCCTTTTCCCTCTAGCGGCATCCGGTTGTACTTCTTCAGCGCAGGCTTGTATTGAAAGGTGTCGAGGTGGCTGACGCCGCCGCTCATGAACAGCGAGATCACGGCCTTTGCACGCGGCTTGAAGTGCGGCGGCTTGGGGAGGAGGAGCGAATCAGTGACACCGGCGGAGCCTAAGCAGGATGCCGGAGCACCCGATGCCTCCGCACCCAATAAACGATCCCGGTTCAAGAGATCGAGCAGGGCCAGCCCGCCGATCCCCATGCCCGCTTCCATCCAGAATTTTCGACGCGAGATGAACTCGCGCCTGCAATCGTGATCGCTTGAACTGTCGATGCTCATTGCAATTTCTCCTATTGAATGTAAGCGAACTCGTTCAGATTGAGCACCACGTGAGCCAGATCCGTGAGGGCGGCCAGCGCCGTCTCCTGTTCGCGCTGCTTCTTCAGAAACGCGACATTGCTGTCCAGTTCCTTAGAAGAAGGCTCGCGGCTCAATGCAATCCGGTACATGGTCTTCACCTGCTCGTCCGGCGTGTCGCCCGCTTGCTGGAACACCCGTTGAGCAAAATGACCGGCCTGGATCAGCAGGAATTCGTTGTTCAACATCGTGAGTGCCTGGGTAGGAACTGTGCTGACCGCGCGGCGCTCGCAGGTGGTGTTCAGATCGGGCAGATCGTAGACCTCGAACATCGGGTACTTGAGTCCTCGTTTGACGTATGCGTACACGCTGCGGCGCCAGGTTTCCGGACCTTCCTTGGTTAGCTCCCAAGTGCCGCGAGGCTGATCCGCGCGAACCGAGAGCGGAATCGACGGGAAGAATGGCGGGCCGCCGGCCTGAAGGTTTAGATCGCCGCTGGCGTCCAGGACCGTGTCTCGAATGATCTCCGCTTCCATGCGGCGAATCGGAAACCTCCACAGGTAAACATCGGTGGGGTCCTTCTCCAGGTCGGTCGCCTGATAGAAGGCGGAAGCCATTTTGTAGGTTTCCGAGGTCATGATCAGGCGCTGCATTTGCTTGACGCTCCAGCCTTGGCGCACGAACTCGGTGGCCAGCCAGTCGAGCAGTTCGGGGTGCGAGGGGAGCATGCCCATTTTTCCAAAGTTGCCGGGCGTGGCGACGATGCCGCGGCCGAAGTGCCAACCCCAAATCCGATTGACCATTACCCGGGCCGTCAGGGGATTGTCCGGGGAAGCGATGGCTTCGGCCAGCGCGCGGCGGCGCCCGCTGGTCACATAGCCGGGCCGGTTGGGCGGATGTGTTGCGGGTGGCGGAGTGCCCTTGACCAACACCGAGAGGAAGCCCGGCTCAACCGGGAATGTGCTTTGGTTGAATTTGATGTCATCACCGGCGGCGGCGAAATAAAGCGGGGGCACTTCGTACTTTTGGCCGGGTTGAGGAACGTAGCAACACTTCACGTCGTAGGTCGGCCGCCCGGTTCCGGGGATGGTCGAGTCGCCCAGGCCGTCGGGCGTCAACCGATAATCGCCGTCGCGAACGCCGTCGGCTACCGGCAAAGGATCCGGCAGGCGCTCCTCGATCTTCGCGATCCTGGCTCGGAGGGCGCTGCGCTTGGCCTCGTCCTCCGGGCTGAGTTTCAAACTGCGCGCGCCATAGTCTGTCACGCCAAAAACCTGGTTCGCCTTGGCCTCGGCTTTCGATTTAGCCGAGGCGTCGAGGTCTACCTGAATCATGTCCGGGTTCGCTTCTTCCGGACTGATGAGGACTTGCGCCACCAGCAGCTTTTGTCCAGTGGTCCTTTTGTCCGCTGGCGTCTTGATGGCCTCTTGAATATCCTCGGGATACTTCTGCAAGGCGGCCTGAATCTGCTGTTCGCGCTGCTGGTCCCGGTAGGGCTTCTCAATCCGGGCGATTTCCTGCTGCAGCGGTGTAATTTCTTTCTCCAGTTCCTTCTTGATCCGCTCGTACTCGTCGACCTTCGCCTGGGGCGCCAGCGGATGATCGTAATTCACATAGCCCCAGAAGGCCGCCGCCGAACGGTAATAATCCATGCGCGTGATCGGATCGAACTTGTGGTCGTGGCAACGCGCGCAATTCACCGAAAGTCCCATGAATCCCTGGAACGTAGTTCGGATCATGTCGTCCATGTAGTCGTAGCGATAGGACGGATAGTTTTTCTCGCGGAAGCGCACGCGGGGGCCGATGCGATAAAAAGTAGTCGCGGTCAGGCTGTCATAAGTAGGGTGGTCGAGCTCATCGCCGGCCAGTTGCTCGATGATGAACTGATCGTAGGGCTTGTCTTCGTTGAAGGCCTTGATCACGTAGTCGCGATAACGCCAGCCGTTCTCCACCGTGATGTCGAACTCGAAGCCGGAGCTATCCGCATAGCGAGCCACGTCCAGCCAGAAGCGTCCCCAACGTTCGCCGTAATGCGGCGAAGCGAGCAGCCGGTCAATCAGGTTTTCGTAGGCGTTGGGCGACGAATCCTGGACGAATTTCTCGACTTCGGCGGGAGGCGGAAGCAGGCCCGTCAAGTCCAGGTAGGCGCGGCGGATCAGGGTGCGCCGGTCGGCTTGCGGCCCCGGTTCCAGGCCCTTCTTGGAAAGCATGTCGCGGACGAAGGCGTCAATCGGATTGCGGCTCCAGCGTGTGTCGCTGACTAGAGGAGCAGGACGGCGAACCGGTGTCTGAAACGCCCACCATTGCCGATCCTCGTCGGTGATCTGTTTCTCCTTGTAGGCGCCTGCGGAAGATGTTGCGACGGTGGCCGGCGCGTCCGAGGAGTTCCATTCGGAGCCCTGGTCAATCCAGTCTTTTAGAATCGCAATTTCTTTTTCGTTCAGCGCTGGGACCGGAGCCATCGGCATGACGGGCTGAACCTGGCCAGTCACTCGTTTGTACAGTGAGCTGGCGGCTGCGTTGCCAGGGACGATGGCCGGACCGTTGGCGCCTCCCTTCAGCATTCCAGCTTTGGTGTGCAGATCGAGGCCTGACATCTGCACTTTCTCTCCGTGACACTGGAAGCAGCGCTGCACGACGGGGAGAATGTCTTTTTCTGTCAGCTGAGGTTTCTGTGCGGTAAGTCTGGTGTTCAAAAGCATTGCAGCGGCGAGGATGCCAACAAAAGCCAAGCCGCGGCGTACCAGATCCGCTTTCGTTCGAGGCAGCATGCTCCCTCCTGCCCGGATAGACTTCCCTCAATTCTACTCCTCCTCGAGGGCCAGCGATGGGATTGCAGGCAGCGTGCTAAGCTGGCTTGCAACCGAGCGATGCGTTCCGCCCCAATGACTATCGCGGTGTGCTTTTTCCTGAGCATTCTCGCTGCTCCGATGGCCTGTGCCGAGACATGGGACGTGGGGCTGACCGGGAAGGGAATCGTCATTGAAGCGGCCGCGGTGCCCGGTTCTTCCGCAGCGCTTCCGACGGTGCTGCTGGTCGGCGGTCTGGCTGGCGCCGATGACACAGCCGGTATAGTCAGGCGCGAAGCTCAAGCATTCGAGGCGATCAAACCGAAGCAGCGCCGCTTCCGTCTGCTGTCCATTGCTCTAGCCAATCCTGACGGGGCCAGTCTTTCTTTCCCGCCCGCTGGGGTCGCCTATCGGGACAATCCCGAATCACACGCTCTGTGGCGATGGATCGGGATTCAGGCGCCGGATCTGGTGCTGATCGTGGGCGAGCAAGACTTCGGCCTGGCAGAGGCGTTGTCTCACAACCTAGTCGCGGGAGTCGGCCGCATTTCAGCCCGGGTTGTGCGGCCGCGGCCTGGGATCGTTCGAGCGTTGAAAACGATACCGCGCTCGGACGCACATCAGGAGATCGAACGGCGTCTCAGCCGCACGCCTCAGCAACTCGCA
This sequence comes from Terriglobia bacterium, assembly GCA_963768095.1. Lineage (GTDB taxonomy): Bacteria > Acidobacteriota > Terriglobia > Bryobacterales > Bryobacteraceae > Palsa-89. The sequence goes on from CAVYGT010000008.1 coordinate 473,100, forward strand.
GGGGAACTGGCACAGTACTACGGTCACGACTTCGATCAGCCGGCCTACATTCAGGCGGTCGCTCTGATTGGCCAGCTCCGCCTCGGAAACCAGGCTGAAGTCGAGCGGCTGGTCGCACCGTTCGTGGATGGTACGAAGGACAGCCTGGCACGGCCCACCTCACCCACGCTTGCCGGACAGCTGGTGTTCGCTGAGCTAGCGGAGCAGACCCACGATGATCGTTACGTGCGCCTGGTACGAAAAACGGCTGATCTCGGATTTACGGCATCGGGGGAAATGAAAGAGTCCATGCCTCTGCACGAAGAGATGAGCGATTCGGTGTTTATGGCTTGCCCCATTTTGGCAAGCGCCGGTAAGTTGACGGGAGAGGCGAAGTATTTCGATATGGCCGCACGCCACTTCTATTTCATGCAGAAGCTTTGTCTCCGCACCGACGGCCTGTACCGTCATTCACCGCTAACCGACGCAGCCTGGGGACGCGGCAACGCATTCCCGGCATTGGGTCTGGCGTGGGCGCTATCCGATTTTCCCGAGGATCACCCGGAATACCATCGGATGGTGCGAGCGTTCCAGGATCACATGGCCGAACTGGCGCGGTTTCAGGGCCCGGACGGAATGTGGCGCGAGGTCATCGACCAGCGCGGTGCGTATCCTGAGTACTCGGCGACCGCTATGATTGCGGCCGCCATGTTACAGGGAATAGAAAAAGGCTGGCTGGAATCGTCCACGTACCGGCCACGGGTCGATCGGGCCTGGCGCGCCATCCTCGCACGCACGGGCGCCGACGGTCGATTGGTGGATGTGTGCGAATCGACGGGAAAACAGAAGACGCTCGGGGATTATCTTCGCCGCACAGCGATCTTAGACCGAGACGCACGCGGCGGGGCGATGGCCTTGTTCCTGGCGACCGAACTAGCCAAGTCTCCGTAACCGCGGTGATGTCGGCGCGTTTATTTCGCCTGCCGGCTGGGGACGATCCACAGATAAAGCTTGCGGCTAAACAACTCCGCGCTTGGACCACCGAGCGTAAGTTGTTTGTCAGGTTTCCAATCGTACATATCGAAGGTGTTGGAGACGATCCGCGCGCCGGGTTTCAGGTCTTTGAGCAGTTTGGGGCGAAGCCGCAGGTTGACATCTTCGCGCAGAAACAACGTCACCACGGTAGCGTCGTGAAAGTCGGCTTCAAACAAGTCCTTCTGTTCGAAACGGACCAGCCGCTCGACCCCAGCTTTCTTGGCGTTGTCGTTGGCTTCCTGAATGCGCCGCGGGTCGATGTCGATTCCGACGCCGTGCGCCCCGGCAACCTTGGCCGCCGCGATCACGATGCGGCCGTCCCCGCAGCCGAGGTCGTAAACAACGTCGTTCTTCTTCACATCCGCGAGCTTCAACATTGCTTGGACGGCTTGGTCCGAGGTCGCGACGTACGGCACCTGCGGCTCACGCGGGGGCTGCCTCTTTTGAGCGACGGCTACCAGGGCCGACAGGAGAAGCGCAGGTACGAGACTGGCGACGCTACATCGTCGAAGGAACACAATAACCCCTCTATGAAAAGGTACCCCACTTCGTCTACGAGGCGAAGCTGTGTTGGCTGGTTTTCTCGAAAGTAAGCGGAACGGTACCAGTACTAAAACATTGGCCAACGGCGTGCAAAAGAGACAAAATTGGAGTATTCTGCCAAGAAGCAAGCGTTCACCATAGACGCAGCGAAGGAGACGACATGTCACGCTCAGGGATTTTCGGGATTTTGGTGGCGGGTATTCTCATGGCCGCCTCGGCTTCGGCGGATCAAGTCACCTGGGATATTACCGGCCAGTTCGATGACGGCGGAACGATATCTGGTTCGTTTGTCTACGACGCCGACTTGAGCCAATTCAGCTCGATCGATGTGACCACCTCCGCTGGCTCGGTCTTAAGCGGGGCTCTCTACACACTACCTGACCCCTGCTGCGCGGCGCTGCCCTACTTTCTACTGTTCGTGACTACCACCGGCGATCTGACCGGTACCCCGGTGTTCTCGGACTTTCTTGTGTCTTCGATGACGGACGCCGGCGGCACAATCGATCTGGGCACATCCGGGGCCCCGGATTTCTCGGAGGAATCCTGCGCCAACGCAAATTGTACTGGTCCGGAAGGACCTTATAGGTACGTTATTTCGGGCAACGTGTCCTCTGTCCCAGAACCCAGCACGTTCCTGCTGGTGTTGCCGCTCGGTGTCCTGATGGCCGCGCTGCGCCGGCAACGTGACAAACGGTTCGGCAGCCGATCGGCAGCGTAGAACCATTTTTGGCAGCGGAAGACTCCCATCACGGGCCCTTGCGATCATTGCAAGTTGAGCCCATTGAAGTCGTGGTACGCTGAGGCTCTGGACTTCATACCATTATGGAGCCACGTCTTTACACGACTTCCGCCGCGATCATTCTCCTGAGCGCCGCAGCAGCGGGCCAAGCGCCCGACAGCGCGCCTATTGTGCAACCCGGTGCGCCGGGGCAAAGCAGCAAGATCCTGACGCCGGCAACTGCCGTTGCTCCCCCGCGCGCGCCGTCGGCGGCTGACATCAGCTTCATGCAGGGCATGATCATGCACCATTCGCAGGCAGTTGAGATGACCGACCTGCTTCGAACGCGGAGCCGCAACAAAGACCTCCAGGAATTGGGAAAGCGCATCAGCATCTCACAGACTGACGAGATGAAATTCATGAAGCAGTGGCTGGAGGAACGCGGCCAGCCGGTGTCCATGGAGCATAGCCACATGGGTGACATGAAAAGCGGCGATCATATGAACCACAAGAACATGGACTCCATGCCGCTGATGCCCGGAATGCTGAGTCCCCAGCAGATGAAGTCCCTGGAACAGGCGCGAGGGGCGGCCTTCGATTACCTGTTTTTGACGGGGATGATTCAGCATCACACCGGCGCCCTGGTTATGGTCCAGGATCTGGTCAACACACCGGGAGCGGGCCAGGACGCTGTGCTGTTCGACTTCGCCACCGATGTGGATAACACGCAGCGCGCGGAAATCGAGATCATGCGGAACATGCTGCTGAAGGAGAAAAAATGATTGACGAACGAGCCACACCGCGGCCGGGGCGCAGCCTGACTCTGTTGCTGGCCGCATCGGCCTGCTTCTCGATAGTCTGCGCCGGCCAAACCAGCGCTCCTGGATCACCCACGGTTCCAACGAATCCGCGCGCATCGTCGGACGACCCTCGCGTGGGGCTCAAGCCCGGATTGTACGACGCCGGGGAGGCGATATTCGGATTGGAGAAACTGGTTTCGCTGCCGAAGCCCCCTGGGTTTGCACCGGGCAATTTTATTGCAAACGTCGCTCCGCCCGCGGAGCCTCCGGAACCGCCTCCTCCAGGTCAACCCCCGCGGCCTCCCTCGGTTCAATTCGGCTCGACTAATTCGGATCTTGCTTTCAGCGGGAACTACGTTTTTGTTGGCAATTACAACGGCATTAACTTCTACGACATCGACAATCCGGCGCAGGTCAAGCTGCGGGCTTCGCTGGTCTGCCCTGGCGGTCAGGGAGACGTATCGGTGTACGGCCATCTTCTTTTCATGTCGGCGGAGGCGCTAAACGGGCGCCTGGACTGCGGCACGCAGGGTGTACCGCTGCCGGCCGGTTACGTGGCGCCCCCGCTCCCACCTCGGCCACCCGTTGTCCCGGGAGTTGAACCGGAGCCGCGCCAGCGTCCGCTTCCGCCTCCCAATCCCGACCGGTTCCGCGGCGTGCGCATCTTCGATATCAGCGACCTCTCGAATCCCAAGCAGGTAGCCGCCGTGCAGACCTGCCGCGGGTCCCACACGCACACGTTAGTGGTCGATCCCAAGGATAAGAACAATGTATATATTTATGTTTCGGGCACCGGGAACGTTCGTCAAGCGGAGGAATTGGCCGGCTGCGTGGCCGGAGACGACCCCGCATCCACTCCCAACACTTCGTTGTTCAGCATAGACATCATCCAGGTGCCGCTGGCGCATCCCGAGCTGGCGAAGATCGTTTCGAGCCCTCGGATATTTACCGACGCGCAAACCGGGTCCATCAACGGTCTCTGGAAACGCGGCAACCACGGCCAAGGGACTCAGACCACGTCTGGTACGGATAAGTGTCACGACATCACGGTTTACTCCGCCATGGGGCTGGCGGCCGGGGCGTGTTCCGGGAATGGACTCCTGTTGGATATCCGCGACCCGGTACATCCGGTCCGCATCGACGCGGTGAGCGATCCGAACTACGCCTTCTGGCATTCAGCTACTTTCAACAATGCCGGCACCAAAGTGTTGTTCACGGATGAGTGGGGTGGCGGCGGCCAACCCCGTTGCCGCGAGACCGATCCAATGAACTGGGGCGCGGATGCGATCTTCGAACTGTCGAATGGAAAGCTGAAGCTTGCTTCCTATTACAAGATGCCGGCCCCGCAGACTGAACTTGAGAACTGCGTGGCCCACAATGGATCGCTGCTGCCTGTTCCGGGGCGCGACATCTTTGTGCAGGCCTGGTATCAGGGTGGCGTGTCGGTGGTGGATTTCACCGACGCCGCGCATCCTTTTGAAATGGCTTACTTCGATCGCGGACCGCTGGATGGGACCAAACGTGGCTTGGGCGGTTACTGGTCCGTCTACTGGTACAACGGTTATATCTACGGTTCAGAGATTGCGCGCGGGGTTGACGTGTTCAAACTGGTGCCGAGTAAATTTATCACCCAGAACGAGATCGATGCCGCCAATCAAGTGCATTTCGACGAGCTGAACGTCCAGAATCAGCCGAAGATCACGTGGCCTGCGAATTTCGTGGTGGCGCGCGCATATCTCGACCAGCTTGCCCGTAGCGGCTCACTTGCGCCTGCGCGGATTGCGGCGCTGAACGCGCTCATGACTCAGGTGGAGGGATCGAATCCTAACCCAAAGGAAGCTGCACAGCTCAAGGCCACAGCAGCGGACCTGGAGAAGGACGCTGCCGCTGCGAAAGCACCGGCGGACGCGCAACGTTTGCATGCATTGGCCGCGATTATTGGGGAGCGTGGAAGTTCTCGGCCCTAGCCAGACTGCTTCCACGTAGACGCGCTCGGCATCGGATTCCTTCGAACGGCGCTGTGGTGCCGGGGAAGCTGGCGGCGAGATCCAGACTAAAGTTCCGCCAAGGCACGATGCACGAGATGAATACTAATCGCGCCTTCTCCCACCGCCGACGCCACCCGCTTTACGTTTCCAGCCCGCACGTCGCCCACGGCAAACACTCCCGGGAGGCTGGTCTCCAGCATTTCGGGCGTACGATCGAGCGGCCACCGCGGGTTGCCATCGCCGGCAGCAGCCATATCGATGTCGCGGCCCGTTAGAACGAAGCCTTTCTGATCGAGGGCCAGGCAGCCCTTCAGCCATTCGGTTCGCGGAGAAGCGCCCGTCATGACGAACAGGTGCCGGATGGCATGCTCCGACTCGGCGCCAGTCGTCCGGTCGCGCCAGCTAAGGCGCTCCATGTGCTCGGTTCCGTCGAGTCCGGAAATTTCGGTTTGATAATGCAGGTCCACCTTCGGGTTCTCCTCGAGCCGCTGGATGAGGTAGCGCGACATGGTGCTGGAGAGCCCCGCTGCCCGCACCAGCATGTGTACGCGGCTGGCCGTCTGGGCCAGGAATGACGCCGCTTGCCCGGCCGAGTTTCCGCCGCCCACTACAGCGACCTCCTCACCCGTGCACAATTGCGATTCCATATAGGTAGCGCCGTAATACACACCGTTCCCCTTGAACCGTTCCAGGTTCGGGAGCGCCAGCTTGTTGTACTGCGCTCCGGTGGCGATCACGATGGTCCGCGTGGCCAGCGCTTCTTCGCCATCCAGCTTGACCACATACGGGCGGCGGTCGCAGTCGAGTCTCATAGCGCTGCGCGCGACCACTATTTGCGCGCCAAACTTCAAGGCCTGCGAGGCGGCGCGGCCGGCCAGTTCCTGTCCCGAAATTCCGGTCGGGAATCCGAGGTAATTCTCGATCTTCGAGCTCGAGGCCGCTTGCCCGCCCGGCGAACTTGTTTCGATCACCAGTACGTCGAGCCCTTCGGAGGCCGCGTAAACCGCGGCGGCCAAACCCGCGGGGCCGGCGCCCACAATGATCACGTCCCGGATTTGTTTGCCGCCGCTGGCCACGCTCAATCCGAGGCCGGCCGCCAGATCCCGAATCGAAGGGCCGCGAAGCACGTGCTGCCCCGGGCAAATCACGACCGGCACGTCCGTGGGCTTCAGGTTGAAACGATCCAGCAGTTCCTGGGAAGTCTGGTCGCGATCCAGGTCGACATAAGTATAGGGCTGCCCGTTGCGGGTGAGGAATTCGCGGATTTCCAGGGTTCGGGCCGAGTGCTGCGATCCGAAAACGACCAGGACGCCCCAGCCCCGGCGAATCAACTCCAGCCGGCGCAGAATAAAGGCGCGCATGAGAATTTCGCTGAGTTCCGCATCCCTGGCGACCAGCACCCGCAAGTTTTCGGAACTGAGTTCCAGAAACTCGCCGGCCTCGATCACGCGCCCGAGGGCCAGAAAACGTTGGCCGGAAATCATGGTCATTTCTCCGGTGAACTCGCCCGGTTCGTGCAATGCGATCATGCGCTCGCCGTCCAGGGCAGGCTGCACGATCTCCATACGGCCGGAGAGGAGCACATAGAACGGAACCGCGGTGTCGCCGGGCTTGAACAAGATGTCGCCGATCCCCACCTGGCGCACGCGCCCCAAGGGGCGAATACGGTCGATCTGTTGTTCGGTCAGGGTCGGGAAAGCCAGGGGGAGTGTTTCACGCGAACCAAGGATGTTTGCCATACTTCGATTCTCGCCAATCCGGAGTGGTGGCAGACGCGCATGCTGCGCTTCATCTGAAAACTCCTCGCTTCCATTCGGCGCGCCGCAGGGTTCAATGTGTAAGAACCCACCGCTGGTCCTTCCATAACCATCGAGGCGGGCTACCGACTCCGATTGCGGACATCGTCACCGGCCATTTCCCACTAGCACGGAATTTTCAAAGCCTTAGCCCTGGCCCCGGCGTTGCTCTTTCCGGGCAGCGACTGGCCGTGGCAATCAGGACGAGAGAGCGCACAACCCCGATGTTCAAATTGCAATCGCCGTCGAGTCTTCCGGAACGAGCGCCGAACAGCGGTCGACGGACCTCGGCATCCGGCTCGCGCCCCTGCCGGCAGCCGTTCAGGCACCTAAGTGTCAAGCGGGCATTTCAACCGGGTGCTCGCCGCCCGGCGGATCGGACTGGAGCCGTTTTGGCACTGTAACTCGTTTGTTCGGGGCACGGCCAGCCTCAGCGCCTTCGGGTAGGATCGCGATCTTTCGTGTTCGGTGATTCAGATCTGGAATGACATGCGTCACATATCCGGGGCGTAGGTTTCACCTGTAGGAAGGCGAAAAGGAGAAGCAATGGCTACCACACGACTACTAAACGATCCCGCACCTCTGGAGCGCTACGGAACGGGCCCGATACATTTCGCGGGGAGCGACAGTGGCCTGTACGAACGCCATCTGCTGTTCGACAACGTGGTCGCTGCCGAGCGCACGGACCCGCGTGACCGCTTCGAGGCATTCGCGCGCTCCGGCCGGGATGTGCTTTCGCAGCGCTGGACACTGACGCAGGACACCTACGCCCGCAAGGACGCGAAGCGTGTTTACTACCTGTCGATGGAGTTTCTGATTGGGCGCTCACTGGCAAACAACGTCACCAATCTGCTACTTGGCCGGGTGGTGAATGAGACCGTCCGGAAGGAGAACCTCGATTGGATCGAACTGCTGGAGCAGGAGCCCGATGCCGCCTTGGGGAACGGCGGGCTGGGACGGCTGGCGGCCTGCTTCCTTGAATCCATGGCCACGCGGCAGCTCCCGGCAATGGGTTACGGGCTGCGCTACGAGTACGGCATTTTCAAGCAGAGGATCGAAGACGGATGGCAGCGTGAACGGCCGGACAACTGGCTGCGCCGTCAGGATCCCTGGGAGGTCGCCCGTCCGCATGAATGCGTGGAGATCAAAATGAACTGCTCGTTCGAGGTGCGAGGCGGAACTTTGCGGACTATCCCCGGGCGGCCGTCGAGCCTAAACGGGATGCCCTTCGACCGGCCGGTGGTCGGGTATGGGGGCTCCAACATCAATACTCTCCGGCTTTGGGCCGCGGGAGCACCCGACTACTTCGATTTTCAAGCCTTCAGCCACGGCGACTTCGTGCAGGCGGTGGCCGAAACACTGGAGGCGGAATCCATCACGCGGGTGCTCTATCCCGACGATTCAACCAGCATGGGCCAAGCTCTGCGCTTCGTCCAGGAATACTTTCTGGTGGCGTGTTCGCTGGCGGACCTGGTACGACGTTTTCGCCGCAGCGGCGCGGCCTGGGAGGCGTTTCCGGAGAAAGTCGCGATCCAGCTCAACGATACCCATCCAACACTTGCCATACCCGAGCTGATGCGCATCCTGCTGGACGACCAGCACCTCGGTTGGGATCAGGCCTGGGCGATCAGCCTGAAAACCTTCGGGTACACCAATCACACGCTGCTGCCCGAGGCGCTGGAGAAATGGCCGGTGGCGTGGTTTGAGGAAATGCTGCCGAGGCATCTCGAGATCGTGTTCGAGATCAATCGGCGGCTGCTCGAAACGGTGCGGTCGCGGTTCCGGGGAGATGAAGGGCTGGTGCGCCGCGTGAGTCTGATCGACGAGGATGACGGCCGGAAGGTGCGGATGGCGAACCTGGCGATTGTCGGGTCGCACAGCACCAACGGGGTGTCAGCCATCCATTCCGCGTTGTTGCGAACGACAACCGTCAAGGACCTGGCCGGCCTCTTTCCCGAGCGGTTCAACAACAAGACCAACGGCGTTACGCCGCGGCGCTGGCTGCTGCTTTCGAACCCCGCGCTCGCGGACGCCATTACGAGCGCCATTGGTGAAGGGTGGATCACGGACCTTAGCCAACTGGAGCAGCTCAAGCCTCTCGCCGAGAACGAGGATTTCCGACAGGCATTCCGGAAGGCGAAATACCAGGCCAAAGTGCGATTTGCGGACTGGCTGAAGCGGTCTTCGGGCGTCTTAGTCGACCCGGGGACGATCTTCGATTCGCAGATCAAACGCATCCACGAATACAAGCGGCAACTGCTGAACGCTTTGCGCATCGTGGTCCTCTATAACCGATTGCGCGAGAATCCGGGTCTTGGGATGAAGCCGCGGACGTTCCTGTTCGCGGGCAAGGCCGCGCCGGCTTACCAGCTGGCCAAACTCATCATCAAGTTCATTAACAATATTGCTCGCACAGTTGACGCCGACCCTGTCTCCCGGGGGCGTCTCAATGTGGTGTTTCTGCCCGAATACTCCGTCACTCTCGCCGAGCGGCTCATCCCCGCCTGCGATGTATCCAACCAGATTTCGACCGCTGGTTTTGAAGCGAGCGGCACCAGCAACATGAAGTTAATGATGAATGGAGCGCTGACCGTCGGCACGCGCGATGGCGCAACCATTGAAATGGCCGCGGAGGCCGGCGAGGAGAACTTCTTTCTCTTCGGACTCACCGCGGATCAGGTGGCGAGCAGCCGGCCGTGGTACAACCCGCACTGGCATTACGACAACGAGCCCGAGACTCGCGCGGCTTTGGACCTGATCTTCTCCGATCATTTCAATCGCGACCAGCCCGGTCTTTTCGAGCCGCTGCGCGGCGCTCTCTTGACACAAGGCGATTACTACATGAATCTGGCGGACCTGACGTCCTACATCAAGGCGCAGGAGAGACTCGGCGAACTCTACGCGGACCCAGAAAAGTGGGCGCGCAAAGCCATTCTGAATGTCGCGGCATCCGGAAAGTTTTCAAGCGATCGCACGATCGCGGAATATGCCAGCGAGATCTGGGGGGCGAAACCATGCCCGGTGCCGTAGAAGACATGCGAAGGGCGGAAATCTCACCCTGGGCGGGCCTTCGCGATTCAAACCAGATGGCGGCGGAGCCCGGGAGAGCCCTAAGGTGTTGCTCAAGAAGTGCAAGGCGGAAGGCGCCGGCTGGCTGACGATTGCCATCGGATGAGCATTTTGCCGTTGTAATGGGCGCATTCGCGGCCCTCGCATGCGGCAGTCCGGACGCGGCATCGGCCAAGTCTGTGTTCCGCTGCTGCAGGAGCTCGAGCACGAAATCCATCATCGGAGCGAAACGGAATCGTAACATTACCTGGTGTGCATAACGCCTATAATGGTTGTGTACTTGCGTTCGGTGTTGGCTCCTCCTTTACGAACTTAGCCGCGGTTGTCCAGGACGTGAATCGGTCAGGTGCGCGAGAGGGTGGGGCTGGCTTGGCAAGAGCCGAGCGCTGACAGTTCAACCCGCGAGGCTCGCGGCACCTCTATTGCCACCACGCCGGCCTTGCCGGCGGGAATGGCCTAGTCCTGAGGCGAGCGCGGCAGGCCTTCATGGAGGCGAAACGTGAGCCAACCTGCCCAATCCAAAAATGCCCCTCCTCTGGAGAGTTCAATTCCAGAGGGTGCGGCCTCCCTGGAATCGATCCTCTGCACGGAGGAGCTACAGCAGCGCCCTTCGCGACCGCCCGATCATGCCAAAGAGAACGCCGCGCTGGTAGCGCTCGCCGGCGCGTTAGCCGAGTCGCAGCACACCATTCTTGAAATATTGGCGGACACCATCCTGCGTGTCACCGACTCTGACTCATCGGGTCTCAGTTTACTAACGTCGGACGGCGCAACCCCGGACGCTGAAGGGCAACGATTTTATTGGCCAGCCATCCAGGGCATGTGGAAAGAGCACGTCGGGGGCGGTACGCCGCGCAATTTCGGTCCCTGCGGAGATGTACTTGATCGCAATTGTACTCTGTTGTTTCGACACTTCGAGCGGCGTTACCCCTATTTGCTGGCTGTCTCGCCCGCGGCGGAAGAGTGCTTACTCGTTCCGTTTTACGTCCGAGGCAAAGCTGTCGGCACGATATGGGCGATGATGCACAGCGATCGTCGCAGGTTCGACGCGGAAGATGAGCGGCTCATGAGCGTTCTGGGGCAGTTCGCTTCCCTGGCGTATCAAACTCTGGGCACGATTGACGACCTCAAATCGCAAATTAACGCGCGCGAGAAGGCGGAAGCAAGATTGCGTGAGCTAACCCGGGTTGAGGTCGGCGTGATACTGGATGGTCTGGCGGCGCAGGTTCGAACTGGGGAAGAATTCCATCGTGTGGTTGTAGAAACTGCGAGCGACGCCGTGGTGAGTATCGACCACAGAGGCGAAATCCTGCTGGCCAATCACGCAACCACCGCAACCTTCGGTTACGAACCAGCGGAGTTGATTGGGCAACCGCTGACGATGCTGATGCCGGAATACCTGCGGGACTTGCACCAGGCGGGGCTCAAGCGCTACCAGGAAACCGGTCATCGGCACATGAACTGGCAAAGCGCCGAGTTGATTGGCCTGCGCAAAAATGGAGAGGAGTTTCCCGCTGAGGTTTCGTTTGGGGAGCTCCACAGCGACGGTGGCCGCGTGTTTACGGGCTTCATCCGCGACATCAGTGAACGGAAGCAAGCTGAGGAAGCTCTACGGGCGAGCGAGCGCGATCTCAGCTTGATCATCGAGACGATCCCGGGCCTGGTTTGGTGCGCGGCGCCGGACGGCGAACTGAACTACTTGAACCAGCGGATACTGGATTACACCGGTACCAGCGCTGGCGATTGGGCGCAGCTTGGCTGGAAGAACCTTCTGCACGCAGATGATGCCGAGCCGACTGCGCACGCGTGGTCGCGGGCCGTTGCAACCGGCCAGCCGCTCGAAGTTCAATGCCGGCTCCGCCGGTCCGATGGCGTCTACCGATGGTTTCAGGCACTCGGCCAGGCCGCGCGCGACACTGCAGGCGGAGTAGCTCGCTGGTACGGATTACTGATCGATATCGATGAGCGGAAGAAAATGGAGGAAGCCCTGCGCCATAACCAGGCGCGGTTGTCGCGAGCGATACAGACGGCCACGGTTGGAGAATTTGCCGCGGCTATCGCACACGAAATTAACCAGCCGCTGGCTGCCGTGGTAACGAACGGTCAGGCCTGTCTGCGCTGGCTTGCGGCCGAGCCTCCTGGTATCGCCAAAGCGCAGGAAGCCGCCGAGAGGATTGTTCGCGACAGTAAGGAAGCCGGAGAGGTGGTGCGGCGCATCCGTGCGTTGTTCAAACAGGCAGCCATCCAGAAGATCGAGCTGGATCTGAATGAAGTGATCGGCGAGGTGCTGCGCCTCCTGACTGGCGAGACGGCCAGAAAACGCGTAGCCGTGGAGACGGATCTGGGTCGGGATTTGGCGCCGGTGACGGGCGATCGCGTGCAGTTGCAACAAGTGGTTTTCAATCTGCTTCTCAACGGGATCGAGGCCATGGACTCGGTTGTGGATGGCCCCAAAAAACTCTTCATTTCTTCCAAACGGCCCAGCCCGGAAACGGTCTTGGTCGAGGTGCGGGATTCCGGCACTGGCCTGAAGGATCCAGACAAAATCTTCGAAGCTTTCTTTACGACCAAAGAAAACGGAATGGGCATGGGATTGGCCATTTGCCGTTCCATCATCGATGCCCACCGCGGCCGGCTATGGGCGACATCGGGTGAAGGCGCAGGTACGACCTTCTCTTTTACTCTTCCAGTCCGAGCCTAACGTCATGAACTCCGACAACCCCGTTGTCTTCGTGGTGGATGACGACCATCGTGTACGGGAAGCGCTGTCCAGCCTCATTTCCTCGGTGGGACTTCGAGTGGCTGTCTTTGGATCGGCTGCGGAATTTCTGGAATCCGAAAAGCCGGATGCCCCCGCATGCCTGGTCTTGGACTTGCAACTTCCGGGTACCAGCGGACTGGAACTCCAGCAGCAGTTGTTAGCCGGAGATGCCCCGCCGATTGTCTTCATCTCAGGGTATGGGGACATCCCTTCTTCCGTGCGCGCCATCAAGGCCGGAGCGATTGAGTTCCTTTCGAAACCGTTCGACGATCAGGAATTACTTCGAGCGATTCACGCCGCCATCGACCAAGATCGAATCGCGCGGCAGAAAAGATCGGAACTCGCCGAATTGCAAAGGCGCTACAACCTTCTCACGCCTCGCGAACGGGAGGTCCTTCCCTTCGTGGTGGCCGGCTTCGCCAACAAGCAGACTGGCGCCGACCTGGGTACCAGCGAGATCACAATTGGCGTTCACCGCGGACAGATCATGCGGAAGATGGCCGCGAAGTCGCTGGCAGAGCTGGTAAGAATGGCCGACAAACTCGGAATCGCCAGAGCCGCTGGAACTGCCTAAATAAACGTATAATAGCCGTTCCTGCGACGTTGCCGGTATCCTGGTTGTACCGGGGATGTACGCACAATGGCAAACGGGGTGTTACCAATCGTAGCGGCGGTGGATGACGATTTTCGAATTCGAGAATCCATAGCAAGCTTGCTGGAATCCGCAGGATACGCACCGGCGGTGTTCTCATCCGCCGAGGAGTTCCTGGGTTCAGGGACGCTAGCCGCGGCGACCTGTGTGATTACCGATGTTCGGATGCCCGGAATGGATGGTATTGAGTTACAGCGCCGCATCAGGATCGAGCGTCCGACGTTGCCAGTGATCTTAATATCCGCGCACTACAATGCTGAAATTCGACAGAAAGCTATCGACGAAGGGGCCGTCGATTTTCTATACAAACCCTTCGATGCCGCGGACCTCCTCAAAATGGTCCAGTCGGCTGTGACAAAGGCTTAAGTACCTTCCGGTTGAGAGCCGCCAGCCTTTCCGCTCTCCAAGCTTGCGTCTCAGCGAAACAACTCTCCAATTCGATTTGAACCGGCATAAATAAATCTATAATTGCCAGCCTTCGAGTCCCCCCCTATCATCAAAATGTGCTTAGGATGCACTTCGTACTGGCAAACGTTGAAAGACATGGCGCGAGCTGGTTTCGATCGGAGAGAAACGCGGAACACATCTCGCATTCATAAAGGAGTACGCTATGACTACTTTAGATTTGATCGGGTCCAGTCCGAGATTCCGGACATTGATGACGGAAGTGGAGAGGGTTGCACCAGTGGACTCGGCGGTCTTGATCCAGGGCGAAACGGGCACTGGAAAAGAATTGATTGCGAGAGCCATTCATGAGGCTAGCCCTCGCCGTAAGCATCGTTTTGTGGCCGTTAACTGCGCGGCGATTCCCTGCGCGTTGTTGGAGAGCGAACTGTTCGGCCACGAGAGAGGCGCTTTCACCGGCGCGTGCACGCAAACCAAGGGGCGATTTCAGATGGCGGATGGGGGCACGCTCTTTCTGGACGAGATTGGCGACATGCCGCTGGAACTTCAACCCAAGCTCTTACGCGCCCTGCAAGAGCGGGAGTTCGAGCGTTTGGGTAGCGCCCAGACCGTCCGGGTCAACGTGCGGGTGTTGACGGCGACCAACCAGGATCTCACGGAACTTGTGGCCAAGAAGCTGTTTCGGGCAGACCTGTTCTACCGCTTGAACGTAATTCCAATCTGCCTGCCTCCGTTGCGGGAGCGCGTTCAGGACATCCCGCCGCTGACGGAGTTCTTCGTAGCAAAATTTGCCGCCTGCCTCAACAAGCCCATCGATTTGATTCCCGATGAAGTGATGGCGGTCCTCCAAGCGCACGACTGGCCGGGCAATATTCGGGAACTGCAAAATTGCATCGAGCGCGCGGTGCTCTTTTCGCCCGGGTCGGTGCTGCGTCTGCCGCTGGAGTTGAAGCAGACGGTGAGGCAGCGCTCGGAGTGCGCTTCACGCACGCTTGCCGACGCCGATCGGGAACATATTCTGGAAACATTGAAGCAAGCCAACTGGATGATCGGAGGGCAGGACGGAGCGGCCAATCGGCTTGGGTTGCCGCGTACTACGCTGATCTACAAGATGCGAAAGCTTGGAATTGAAACACGCCGATCCTCGCGGGCGCGTCCGATTCGGCAGTTGGCGGATGAACAGTGCCATGCCGCCGCGAGCTGTTGAACGACGCCGGCTTGACGTCTCGTCCCGAGGCGAAATTCGTTTGCATCTGTGAAAGGAATCCAATCATGCGATCCGACCTCGTACCCGGAGCCGTTCTTCCCGACTATCAGCTGCCCGATCACACGGGCACACCGCGCCGGCTTAGCGAACTCCAAGGTGATGATCCCCTGATTCTCACGCTTGCGCGCGGCCACTACTGCCCGAAAGAGCACCAGCAGCATCTGGAGCTGGCCGCGTTTTATCCGAAAATCTCTGTGGCATACACCCAGATTGTCACGATCTCCACCGATGACCACCACACTCTCCAGGAGTTTCGCGCGTCGGTGGGCGCCCAGTGGACATTCCTCTCCGATCCCGATAGAACGGTTCAGAAGGACCTCGACATCGCGGAGTATACCGACCCGGAGCATAATCCGATGATCCCGCATACACTCGTGCTCAAGCCGGGACTCATTATTCACAGCATCTATAACGGCTATTGGTTCTGGGGCCGGCCCTCTGTCGTCGACCTCTGGCACGACCTGCGGGTCGTGACGAGCGAGATCCGCCCAGACTGGGATCTGAGCGCTCCTGGACTCCGCGAGGCTTGGAACGCGGGCGACTTGTCGGCCTTCCATGGGTGGAACAAAAAATCAAAAGCGGTTTAGTTCGCTTGCGTAGCAATTGACTGCGGTTACCGAACCCTGATCGCGCGTGCTCTCCAGGCCGGCAGTTACAAGTCGATTTCGACATCGCCCGACGGCGTCGAACAACAGATCAACACATTCCCGGCGGCCGGCGGCTCCAGCGGATCAGGCTGATAGTGGACAGTTCCGCCGATCAATGCGCACTCGCAGGTATGGCAGACCCCGGCGCGGCACGACCACTGTGCGGGAACGTCGCAAGCTTCCGCCAGCTCCAGCAAACTGGAAAAGCGCGAATCCCACGGAACCGTGAGCGCGCTTCGTGTAAACGAAATCTGCGGTCCGACGCCAGGTCTCCCCGCGGGAGGGTGAACCGGCGGGCGGGAGGAAGGCGCAATTCCCGGTGTAATTGGCGCTTCCGGCCCAAACACTTCCTCGTGAATTCGCGTGGATTCGGCGCCCCAGGTCTTCAAGCCCGCAGTCAGGTCGCGGAGGAATGCTGCTGGACCGCACAAGTAGAAATCCGCGTCGCGAGTTACGCCGAGGCGATCGAGCAAAGGCGTGTCCACATGCCCGACCGAGTCGTAATCCACGCCGAGTTCATCCTCTGAATCGGGCTTACTGTAGACAATATGGCTCCGGCTGTTCACCAGCGTCTGCAGGAGGCCGCGCGATTCTTTCGCAAACGGGTGCTCGGCTCGGTTACGCGCTCCGTAGATCCACCAGATCTCACGATGTGACGCCGCGGAGGACAGCGAGTGCAACATGGCGAGTACGGGGGTCGCCCCGATGCCGGCACTGAGCAAGACGACGGGCGCATCGCCGGATCTCAGAATAAAACCGCCCCGAGGCGCGCTCACCTCCAAAATATCGCCCGCGTGTTCGTGATCGTAAAGATACGAGCTGACAACTCCGTTCGTCTCTCGTTTGACGCTTACCCGATAAGTCCTGGCGCCGGGCATGCCTGACATCGAGTAGTTCCGGAGCAGCATTGGGCCGTTGGGTGTTGTGCGCAAGCGTAGAACGAGAAACTGTCCGGGTAGAGCTGCAGGCAGCGGCGCCCCGTCCGTTTGTTCGATAGACACCGAGACCACATTGGCAGCTTCTCGATCGACACTGGCGACGCGTAACGGACGAAAACCCGGCCAGGCTGGCGGCGGGCCGCTTGAGGCCTTGAGCCCGGGATTCCCTCCCTGGGAAGTCTTCTGCTCCGCAATCGCCTTTAAAGACGTTTTCCATCCTTGGCTGAGCGCCGGCACTCGCAGCGAGCGTTCCAATTGTTCGTGCGAGGGGTCTGGCAAATACAGGAGCGCATCAATGTTGGCCACTGTCATGTGTTCGGGGCCATCCGCCACTTTCGTGATTTCGTCCCCAGCGCCAACCTCACCCTCTTCCAGCACGCGAAAGTAGAAGCCAGGCCGGTGATGCGACACCAGCAGAGCAGCCATTGCCGGCTCTGCCATTCGGATACCGACGCGATAGCATGTGACACGCGGCTGAGTGACCTCGAAGAGCGCGCTTCCAATGCGGTATCGATCGCCGATGCAAACTTCATCATCGGGTAGGCCGGCTACTGTGAAGTTCTCACCAAACTGTCCGAATGAAAAATCGCTGCGTCCGAGCTGAGCCTCCCAGTAGCGATAAGCGTCCATTTGATAGACCATCACCGCGCGATGCTTGCCTCCATGCCCAGCGAGATCCCCCTGTCCATCACCCTCCACATTCAGACGGCGGACTGTAATCCTGCCCTGTACTGGCTGCTTCCAGATCGCGGTATGGACTTTCTCGCCCCTCCATGCCACGTCACGAGGAAGCCCGACATTGATTGACAAAAGCCGCGCCATCAGATGCCTTCCTGGAAATATAGCTTGGCAGATTTGATTCCACCCGCGCCGCGTGCGGTATCTCTAAAGATAGGCTGCGCATAAACGGAGATGACGGCAGTCAGTGTCGGGATGTTGACGGAAGACAAAGCCAGTCTCCGCATCTATCTTTCGTTTCTATACCTTCGCCGTGGTGCGCGACTTGCGCGCGCAACTGTCAGCGATCGCTGAACATGGTCACAGTCGACCGTAATACCAAAACATAGGAGAACGGACATGAAAATACTGATGGTGCTAACGTCGCACGATCAATTGGGCAACACTGGCCGTAAGACCGGCTTCTGGCTGGAGGAGTTCGCGGCCCCGTATTTTGTCTTCCGGGACGCTGGTGTCGAACTGACGCTGGCTTCGCCCAAAGGAGGACAGCCCCCGATCGATCCAAAGAGCGATTTGCCGGAGAATCAAACTCCCGCGATGACGCGGTTTAAGCAGGATCCGGCAGCACAGAAGCAGCTATCTCAGACAGTGAAGCTTTCCGACATGAAATCGGAGGATTTCGACACCATATTTTACGTGGGAGGCCACGGTCCAATGTGGGACCTCGTCGATAACCCCGATTCCATCGCGTTGATCGAGTCTTTCTACAACTCCGGCAAGCCCGTGGCTGCTGTCTGTCATTCGCCGGGTGTCTTCCATCGCGTGATGTATCAGGGCGAGCCTCTGGTCAAAGGCAAGCGCGTAACCGGCTTTACCAACGGCGAAGAAGCCGCGATGAATTTAACCCACGTCGTACCTTTCCTGGTTGAAGACGAGCTGAAGAGAATCGGGGGCCTCTACGAGAAGGCAGCCGACTGGGCGCCCTACGCGGTAGTTGACGGCCGTGTCGTCACCGGCCAGAATCCGGCTTCGTCGACTGGCGCGGCCAAGGCACTGATAGAATTGCTCGCGGCTCGGAAGGCTGCTTAACCGCCAAGAGCTCGACGCTTGATCGGGAACAACAGCGACGACGACACAAGCCGAACGGATGAAGGAGCCATCAAGGCAGCGTTCCGACCGGGGAGAGCTTCCGCTATTCCCCTCTCGCTGACACTCCGCGATGCGATCGATTCGCGGCCTGCGAAACTGCTTGCATGCTGCCGCAAGTGATCGTAACTTGGCCAACGAAGGAACGGGACGCAGTAGCGCCTGATCCGTGGGTCACGGCACAACCTTTCAAAATGTAACGGTTAACCATCGTCACGACCGCGTGGGCCGTTCGGTCCTAGCCAGTGGGGCTGGCAGCTTAGAAATGCGCCGGCAGAAAGGAAACGACCATCATGAAGATCTTAGTAGTTGGCGGCACTGGACTTATTGGGTCGAAGCTTGTCACGAAGCTTCGGGAACAGGGGCACGAAGCCGTGGCCGCATCGCCCAATACCGGCGTTAACAGCGTTACAGGCGAGGGACTCCGAGACGCGCTGAAAGGCGCCTCGGTGGTCGTCGACGTAACGAACTCCTCATCCTGGGAGGACGCGGCCGTGCTGAAGTTCTTCGAGACGTCAACCCGTAACCTTCTTGCCAATGAGGCGGCCGCAGGCGTCGGACATCACGTTGCGTTATCGGTCGTCGGGACGGAACGGCTGCTGGAAAGCGGCTTCTTCCGCGCAAAATTCGTTCAGGAGAACTTAATCAAAGCCTCCTCAATTCCCTATTCGATTGTCCGCGCGACGCAGTTTTTCGAATTCGTAAAGAGCATCGGCGATTTCTCCACTGAAGGCAACAAGGTACTCCTGCCCCCTGCGCTCATCCAGCCTATGGCGGCCGACGATGTCGCCAGTGCAGTTGGCAGAATGGCAATAGGCTCGCCGCTGAATGGCGCCGTTGAAATAGCAGGGCCGGAAAAGTTTCGTCTGGATGAACTCATACGACTGGATCTAGCTGCACGCAAGGATCCGCGCGAAGTGATCACTGACGCGCAAGGGCGTTACTACGGTATCAAGGTGACCGAGAACGCCCTAATTCCCGGCGATGCCGCGCGACTCGGTGAGATGCACTTCGAAGACTGGCTCAATCAGTCTACAAAACAAGCCCCGAAGCCGGCTCTGCAACCGGCGTAAATACAGTGGAGGCACAGTTATGAAGAGCTCACGCTGCATGTTATTGCCGGCATCTCTCATTGCCGGGGCAGAGTTATTATGAAGGACCCAACCATACAAGCCTTTGAGCGGCGCCTGAGGCGGTGTTCTTGCGTCTGCGCTTGTGTAGCCCTTTTCGCCGGTTCAACACTCTTTGGACAACAAGCTCAGTTTCAAGGCAGCGTTCCGACGGGGGTAGCTTCTGCTACTCCCCTCTCGCTGACACTCCGCGATGCGATCGATCGCGGCCTACGAACTAACCTCGGTCTGCTTCTCAGCGGACAGGTGAGCGAAGCTTCGCGAGGCGAGCGGCTGCGGTCCCTGAGCGCGCTGCTGCCGCAAGTGACCGGGGAAGTAAGCGAGAACGTCCAGCAAATAGATCTGCCGAGCCGCGGGATCAACTTCCAGATCCCCGGCGTTTCCATCCCGGCAATCGTCGGCCCGTTCAAGTTTACCGATGCACGTGCTTTCGCCTCCTTCAGCGTCTTTGATTACAGCCTGCGCAAGAGCTATCGTGGTGCCCAAGAAGGCGAGCGCGCCGCTCGACTATCGTTCAAAGACGCTCGTGACTTAGTGGTGCAGTCCGTGGCCAATGCCTACCTGCTCGTGATCGCCGGTTCTTCCCGGGTGCAAGCCTTACGGGCGCAGGTGGGAACGGACCAGGCCATCTACGACCGCACCGCTGACCAGCACCGCGCTGGGACCACGGCGGCGATTGATGTACTTCGCGCTCACGTCGAGCTACAGCAGGAGCAACAGCAACTGATCGCGCAGGTAAATCAGGTCGCCAAAGACAAACTGGCTTTGGGACGAGTGATCGGCCTACCGCCGGGTCAACAGTTTATGATCGCCAATACCGAACCCTACTCGCCGCTGGCTGCGATGACCCCGGATCAGGCTCTGCGCACAGCTTACGAACAGCGCGCAGATTTCCAAAGCGCCCAAGCCTCCGTGCGCGCCGCCGAGGACTCCGTCAGTGCTGCGCGCGGCGAGCGCTACCCGAGCCTGGGCGTTACCGCGGATTACGGCGATATCGGAACGACGCTCAACAATTCCCACGGAACGGTCACGTTTCAAGCTTTCGCGAAATTCAATATTTTCGACGGCGGGCGAATCAGCGGCGATATCGTTCAAGCCCGGGCGGCGTTGAAGCAGCGGCAGGATGAGCTGGCCGATCTTAGCGGCCAGATCGATTATCAAGTGCGGGCATCTTTGCTTGACATCCAGTCGGCCGCCGATCAGGTAGCTGTCGCCAGGAGCAATCTCGACCTCGCCAACCAGACCCTAGCGCAAGCCCAAGACCGCTTCGCGTCCGGAGTCACCGACACCATTGAGGTTGTGCAAGCCCAGGGATCGGTTGCCGTGGCCAACGACAACTTGATTGCAGCCCTGTATGCCCACAACCTGTCGAAGGTCGAACTCGCGCGCGCCCTGGGGTCTACCGAGGAACGAATTCAGAGTTTCATGGAGGTGAAATAGCCGTGCCTGATGTCACAACAACCGAAAGCCCAGCCGCAAGCGCCCAGAAAGTTGACTCCTTCCGCCCCCCGGCGCCACGCAGAGGGCGCAAAAGGCTCATTCGCGCAATTGTCCTCCTGATCGCCCTGGCCGCAGTGGGCGCCGGCTCGTTTTACGCCTGGAAGTATTTCAGCGCCTACGAATCTACTGATGACGCTGAAGTCGATGGGAACATCAACGCCATCAGCGCGCGGATCAACGGCTACGTCGTTGATGTGCCCGTCGACAATGAGCGCTACGTGAAAGCCGGCGACGTGTTGGCCCGTATCGACCCCAAGGACTTCACCGTCGCGCTCGCTCAAGCCGAGGCGGACCTGGCTGCCGCCGAGGCGAGCTTCCAAGGCTCTCGCACCGATGTACCCGTTACCTCGACCACCACTAGCAGCCAGTTGACCTCGGCGCGTTCCGGCAAAGTGGACGCGGCCGCGGCGTTGGCCGGCGCCGAGCGCCAGTTGAGCGCGGCCCGGGCCCGTCTGGTTACTGCCCAGGCCAATGTACGCGAAGCCGAAGCAACGTACAAGAAGAATGCCGACGATGTGGTTCGGTACAAAAAGCTGGTGGACAAGGATGAAATTTCCGAGCAGATCTACGATACGGCGGTGAACACAGCCAATTCCGCGAACGCGACCGTAGACGCCCGCCGGGCAGCCGTCGCCGAGGCTGAGGATAATGTCCGCGTCGCGCAGGCCGCCATCGATCAGGCCAACGCACGAATTGAACAGGCGGATGCTTCCATCCAAACCGCGCTAACTGCGCCACAGCAGGTAGCCATCAGCCAGGCGCGTGCCAAAACGTCCCAAGCCCAAGTGCTTCAAAAACGCGCTGCCGTCGATCAAGCACGGTTGAATCTCAGCTACTGCACGATTGTCGCACCGGTAAGCGGCATCGTCGAAAAGAAAAGCGTCGAGGTTGGAAGCAACGTCTCACCGGGCCAGGAGTTGATGGCAGTTGTACCTTTGGATGACATCTGGGTCACGGCGGATTTCAAGGAAGCCCAGTTACGCCACATGCAAGCGGGCCAGCGAGTCACGTTTAGTGTGGACGCTTACGGCCGTGAATACAAAGGTAGAGTCACCGGTATCGGTGGCGCCAGCGGTTCGCTGCTCAGCCTGCTACCGCCGGAAAATGCCACGGGAAATTTCGTAAAGGTAGTGCAGCGCCTCCCCGTGCGGATCGATATTGATCCCGACCAAAACAGTGACCATCGGTTGCGTCCCGGCATGTCAGTGGAGCCCAAAGTCTATGTCCGGTAGCGCCGACGTGCTTTCGGCGCCTGCGATTCCGTGGCGGCCGAAATTCAATCCCTGGCTCATCGGCGTGGTGGTCGCGATGGCCGCGTTCATGGAGGTGCTCGACACCAGCATCGCCAATGTGGCTTTGCCATACATGGCGGGGGGCCTCGGTTCGAGCAACGACGAGAGCACTTGGGTGCTCACGTCGTATTTGGTGTCCAATGCCATCGTCCTTCCGATCAGCGGCTGGCTGGCCAGCCTCTTCGGCCGAAAACGCTTCTTCATCGTCTGCATTTTCATATTTACAGTGGCTTCGGCCCTCTGCGGCAGCGCCACTAGCCTGAACATGCTGCTCCTCTTTCGCGTTATCCAGGGTGCCGGTGGTGGCGGACTCCAGCCCATGGCGCAGGCCATCCTCGCCGATACGTTTCCGCCGCAGAAGCGGGGCCTCGCGTTTGCGCTCTACGGAATCACAGCTATCATGGCGCCCACCATAGGTCCCACCTTGGGCGGGTGGATCACTGACAGCTACAGCTGGCGTTGGATCTTCTTCATCAACCTTCCGGTCGGAATATTGGCCACATTGTTAGTCATGCGTCTGGTAGAAGATCCGCCGTTCCTGTGGCGTACGGCGAGGGCGGGCGTGCGCGTCGACTATATGGGCATCTCACTGCTTGCTTTGGGTGTCGGAGCGCTGCAAGTGGTGCTCGATAAGGGACAGGAAGATGATTGGTTCGGCTCCCCGTTTATCACCCGCCTTGTGATCGTCTCGGTGGTCTGTCTGGTTGGTCTCGTGATCTGGGAGTGGCGTCATAAGACACCCATCATCGACGTGCATTTGTTCAAGAACTTCAACTTCGCGACTGCAAACCTCATGATGTTTGTTTTCGGCGTTCTGCTATTCGGCTCGCTGGTGACGATGCCGCAATTTCTCCAGACCGTCTTGGGATACACGGCGGAAAATGCCGGGCTGGTTCTGTCGGGCGGCGGCTTGGTTGTGTTGATGGAGATGCCCATCGTCGGGACGCTCGCGGGAAAATACCCAGCCAAATACATCATCGCCGCGGGCTGGCTGGCGCTGGCGATCGGGATGTATGTCTCCACAGTACGGCTCGACACGTTGATCAGTTTCCGGTCGGCTGCTGTGCTGCGTGTGATGCAATCATTCGGGCTCGGTCTCCTATTCGTTCCCGTCACACTGGCGGGCTACATTGGGATGCCCGCCGGAAAAGTCCAATAGCGTGGCCGGCATCATCAACTTCATGCGCAATATGGGCAGTAGCGTGGGAACCTCCATAGTCACGACAATGTTGGCGCGACGGGAGCAAGTTCACCAGGTGGTGCTGTCGCAGCATACCACTCCGTTCGATCGGTCTGTTCAGAACCAGGTCAAAGCTTTGAGCCTGCGGCTGGTGCACTCCGGCTCGAGCGTTGCCGACGCGCCCAAGCGGGCCTATGGTCTGCTTTACCGAGCTATGGGAGGACAAGCAGAGACACTCGCTTACATCGATATTTTCTTGGTGCTGGCTATCGCGGCGAGCATAATGTTTGTGCTTTCCTTCATCGTTCGCAAGAACGATCCCAAGGCTGCTGGCGGGGTGGCTGTGGGTTAGCTCAGTGAGCTATCTGGCGAGGCTGTTCAATGATCAAAATCATTACCATCGATCGCGAATACGGCAGCGGCGCGGCGGATATCGCAGCCACACTTGCGGCGCGGCTTGGTTGGAAATTGTGGGACCAGCTGCTTACCAGCGAGATCGCCCGCATCCTGGGCTGCGATTGCCCGGCCGTGGAGGAGCGTGAGGAGCGCCGCGACGCCCCGCACTACAGGCTCTTCAAGGCGTTCCTGCGCGGCAGCTTCGAAGGCACATTGAATGCTCAGCGGGTGAAGATGGTGGATGCTGACTGTATTCGCGAGGCCGCTGAAAAGGTCGTGCGCGAGGCGGCGGGACAAGGCAATTGCGTAATCGTCGGACGCGGCTCGGCCTATTATCTTCAATCCAACCCGGACGCTTTTCACGTGTTCATCTATGCGCCGTTTGAAGAAAAAATCCGCCGGCTCCGTAGCATGGGCAAGAGCGAGGAAGAAGCCCACCTGCTGGCCGAGACGGTCGACCAGGACCGGGCTGCGTACATCAAGCAATACTTCAAAGTCGAGTGGCCGTTCCGCGAGATTTACCATCTCATGATCAACTCGTCACTGGGCGATGATGTTGTGGTCGAGGCGATTCTTAATTCCGTATCCATTGTCGAAAGATCACTCGCTCGCCGTTGAAGCCCCGGCGACGATTCTTTTGCCCTGCGAATCTCTTGATGTCACCTGGATGAAGTGAGATCACAGCCATGGACTTTGTCCGCCAAACGATCGCCCCGTCAAACTACCGACTCACATTTCCGACATGTGGGCATCGACCAGCGCGCGGAACTGCGGATTTTCAGTGATTTAGCTATGGCCGCTCCATTGCCTCTGTTGTAGTGCTGGCTGTGGTGCGAGGTGACATCGGTGACCTTCGACCGCGCCCGTCCTCTAGCCAAATAGTAAGGAAAGGATGGCAAAGATATGCCGGAAGCGACTTGGAAACCCCACGAGAAACACGGACGGCTCACGATGCAGAGTGACCTGCCAGACAGTGTCTACGCGTTTCCGAAGCAGCGTAAAGAACCACTGACCGACGCACAACATGTACGTAACGCGGTCGCGCGGTTCGATCAAGTCATCGACGTCTCCGATGCCGACCGTGCTGTGGCGTTCGCGAACATCGAGAAAGCTGCAAACTACTACGACGTCAACCTCGCGGAAACGTCATGGCACGAGCTGGGCACTCATCCTCAAAAGAGCAGAAGCGAGGCTGCCACCAAAGGCGCTGTGACGCGTGAACGCGGAGTACAGAGCTAAGAATCCAGTGCTCAGAGAGTCAACCGACAGAAGAAGTAATGGTAAGTGAAGTGGAAATCTCAACCAACTAAATCAAACTTGAAAAGGAGACAGAATATGAAGGACCCAAACGCAGTGATCGCAGTGTATGACAATCACTCGGCAGCGGAAGACGCGGTGAAGGAGCTTCAGAAGTCGGGCTTCGACATGAAGAAGTTGTCAGTAGTGGGGAAGGATTATCACACCGACGAGCAAGTCGTTGGCTACTACAACGCGGGAGACCGCATGAAGTATTGGGGGAAGTGGGGCGCTTTCTGGGGCGGCTTCTGGGGCTTACTGTTTGGCGCCGCATTCTTTTGGGTGCCCGCGGTAGGGCCTGTGCTGGTTGGCGGTCCATTGGTGGCCTGGATCGTCGCCGGCCTGGAGAACGCGGTGGTGGTCGGCGGTTTGAGTGCCATCGGCGCCGGTCTGTACAGCATAGGTATACCAAGAGACAGCATCGTGACTTACGAGACCGCCATAAAGGCGGGCCAGTATTTGGTAGTTGCTCATGGGACTGCGGCTGAGGCGGCTAAGGCCAAAGGTATTTTGAGCACATTGAAACCAATCAATCTGACCGATCATGTTCTCCAACCCGCCATGCAAGCGGCGACCCGGTGAACGCATCGTGAGGCGGGGATCAGCTGGTTTGTGGAACCCCGCCTCACGCCACTTCGAATCGCAGAATCGTCGGTCACCAAATCTTAGTTTCGTTCGTCCAACTCTTGTTAGTGACGCGGTGCGCACCGTTCAAGGAGATGAAATATGAAAGCAGTTGTTGTCCACCAATATGGCGGTCCGGAAGTACTGAAGTTTGAGGACTATCCCGATCCGGTGCCGGGTCCGGGCGAAGTGCTGGTGCGGGTGGCCGCCACGAGCGTGAATCCGATCGACTACAAACGGCGTGCTGGATTGACGCAGGATTTTTATCCCATGCATTTCCCGGGCCTCATAGGAGTCGATATCGCGGGGACTGTGGTGAAGATTGGGCCGGGCGTGGAAGGCTTTTCCGTCGGCGACCAGGTGTTTGCCATGGCGGACAATACTTACGCCGAACTTTGTGTCGTGAATGCGGCGATCTTGGCGAAGGTCCCCAGGGGGCTCGATTTGATCCGGGCGGCGGCGCTGCCGCTGGTGACGGTGACTGGCAACCAGCTCAGTTCCGCTACGGGAATCAAAGCGGGCCAGACGATCATGGTCGTAGGTGCTGTAGGAAATGTCGGGCGTTCGGCGGTATTCACTGCGAAGGATCGCGGGGCGACTGTGATGGCGGGGGTTTTGAAGAGGCAGATGGATGAGGCGAAGACTGTCGGCGCGGATCGGGTGGTCGCAACCGACGACGACACCGCGATTGCGAATCTTCCGCCGCTCGATGCGGTTGCGGATACGGTCGGTGGAAGAACCGCCGAGAAGCTGATCGCCAAGGTCAAGCCGGGAGGAGTGTTTGCTTCGGTTGTCGGGGCGCCGCAGAACGCCGCGAAGTACCCATCTGTAAAGTCGGTATTTGTATTCTCGAAATTCGACAGGAAAACGCTCGAGTTCATGGCCGAAGCGGTGCGAGATGGCAAGCTGGTAATCCCGATCAGCCAGACTCTGCCACTCAGTAAAGCGGCCGAGGCTCAAGCAGCGGCGGAAAAGGGTGGCAGCGGGAAGATCCTACTGGTGGCCTGAACTCGTTGCTGGACATGCAACGTCTAAAGGAAAAATCGCAATGAAGAAAGGTCACCGCGGAATTAATCCCGCTTCGAAACCAAGCGGCGACGGGTGTGTGGATTGCCTGGCGTCACCGAAAGGCTGGTGGTTTCATCTCCGCCGGTGTGCGGAGTGTGGGCACATCGGATGCTGTGACAGTTCTCCGAGTCAGCATGCATCCAAGCATGCGGCGGCAACGGGGCATCCGATCATTGCCAGCTTCGAGCCGGGTGAGGATTGGTTCTTCGATTACGAGAAGCAGGGGATGATCAAAGGAGTGGAGTTGCTTCCGCCGCATTCGCATCCGGAAAATCAGCCCGTTCCTGGCCCGGCAGGAAGGGTGCCAGCTAACTGGGAATCGCTCCTGAACTAGCTGGCGTCGATCGATTGTTTATGAATGGGAGCGGGACTCGGGACAGCGTATTTGTAATGAGCAGCGTATCGAAAGGAGCAATCAATGAACCCGGTACAAATCGGACAGAAGAGCTATGAGATGCCTCCGCGGGACGGAATCAGCGTCGCACAGTTTCTCACGGTCGCCGACATCGAGCGATCGGCTCGCTACTACGAAAAGGTCTTCGACGCCCAAGTTCTAAGCTTGGGTGACGGCAACGCGCCTGGGTACCTTCAGCTAGCGAATATTTGGATGATTCTGAACGTCGGTGGCGGCCCGACCCCGGATAAACCGGCGGTAACGCTCAGCGTCCCCGACCCGAATCACATCAACAGCTTTATGAATATTCGCGTTGCGGATATTCAAGCTTGCTACAAGTTGTGGAAAAGTCGAGGAGCCGAGTTCATCACGGAGCCAATACCCAAGTACGGCGAGATTCGCTGCTACATCCGCGATCCTGACGGCTACATTATCGAGGTCGGACAGAGCACCGAGCTCAAGTACGGCTAACGCTCGGCCCGGATGGATCCGGATTTAAACGGTTGGCGCCGTCGCGATGGTCCGTGCTTTGCACTTCTCAAAACGAACGGTTTCAACTGGCGCGCGAACTCGTATAACCGAGCGAAGTGATGCGCCTTTACAGCTCACCTGGTGAGTATCTTGCGCAGAGGAGAAGATGATTTATGTCGCACCATTACTCCGGTCCTGACTATGGATTTCCCCATGCGGACGCCCGCCTCGACCTTACCGACCTGTACGCCTTCGGCAAGCCTGGGGATGCGGGCAAGTCGATCCTTATTATGAATGTGCATCCATCAGTTGGTATCAACCCGCCCGGGCCCACGACAGCCGAACCTTTCGCACCCAGCGCGGTATATGAGCTTAAGATCGACACTGACGGCGATGCTGTCGCTGATATCGCATACCGGGTGCGCTTCTCATCCTCGGCGGGCGGGGCGCAGACTGCGACCGTACGCCGCGTTGAGGGCGAGCAGGCCGCGGGGACAGGCGATGGCGGCCGGACCATCATCGAAGGAGCGCCAGTCTCGGCGGGACGCGAGGCACGGGTAACGGAGGCCGGGGACTACCGTTTCTTCGCTGGCTGGCGCAGCGAACCCTTTTTCTTCGACACGCAAGGCGCCCTGAACAATATGCAGTTCACCGGCGACGATTTCTTCGCCGAAAAGGACGTGTGCAGCATCGCGCTGGAAGTACCCAACTCGGCCCTGGGCTCCGGGAAGATTGGCCTGTGGCACCGCACCCTGGATGGGGTAAGTGGGAACTGGGTTCAGGCGGACCGCGGTGCACCGCCCTCGCAATCTGTATTTCTCACCGGCGAAGAGAAAGGCGCTTACCTGGCTGGGGAGCCGGCGGACGATGCTCGTTTCATCGCCGTGTTCGCGCACTCGCTGGAACACACGGGTGGGTATACGCCGGAGGAAGCACAGAGGGTGGCAGGGACTCTGCTGCCAGACATCCTCTTCTATGATCCCAAGCGGCCGGCGGCCTACCCGCACAATGGCCAGACGCTCTCGGACGACGTTATGGATGTCTTCCTTTCCACCATCACAAATGGAAAGGTGACGCGAGATAATGTCGGGCGCCACAACGATCTGCTGGGCTCGTTCCCGTACCTCGGCTCGCCGCACGAGTCCCAATCCGCGGAACTGGCGGCCCGCTGAAAATAGGCCAAGGAGATGGAATATTTGGGCGCCGGCCTAGCTCGCGATTTGGCCCAGGTAGTATCGGAGCCGATTAGAGAAGCTTGCAGGGGCTGGGGCAGCCGGCAGATGAAACGCTTCCCTGCGACCGCAGGCGTTTCAGGCCGCATCCGAACTTATAGACAACAGGAGGCACCACATCAATCTACCTGACGCACCGATTGCACAGGAAGGCTTCTTCGCAGCTCACTTTTTCACGGTGAGGGACCAGGAAAAAGGAGTCTGTAGCTTCCTTAATCTGCGTGTCGCCGACATCCGGGCCTGCTACAAAGAATGGGGCGACAAAGGAGCGTTCTTTCTTACCGAGCCATTGCCCAATCCTGACGGCTGGGAATGGCGCTGCTACATGCGTGATCCCGACGGCTACCTAATCGAGGCGGGCCAATATACTCAACTCGCCCTCGACTGGTTCAACGAACACAGGTAATTTGGCAAGCGATAGACAACAGAACGTTCGAAGCTTCCTAGGCTCAGCGCATGAAGCGATTCGCTCCCTGGTCCGCTGCTCCTGTCGAACCGTCGACTCACATAGCGGACACGTGAGTATCGACCGGCGCGCGGGACTGCAGGTTTTCAGTGATTTAGCGACGGCCACCCGATTGCCCCCAATCGCAGTGCAAGCAGCTCTGCCGGAGCGATAAGGAGCCGCCGAAGTAGGTCCGAATTACTCAAAAGGAGTTCCACAATGCCAATTACTCAAGATAAACTTGCGGCGCGCCGCCAGGCCCACAATGCGACACCCAGTGATCTCGGCTCCGACGCCGTCAAAAACATCAGCGGTGCTCTCAACGCACTGCTGGCCGATGTATTTGCTCTTTACATCAAGAGCAAGAATTTTCATTGGCACATGAGCGGCCCCCACTTTCGCGACTACCACCTTTTGCTCGATGAGCAAAGCGATCAAATCTTTGCGATGACCGATGACATCGCCGAGCGCGTGCGCAAGATCGGCGGCACGACCATTCGATCCATCGGGCACGTTGCCCGCCTGCAACGCCTGAGCGATAACGACGCCGACTATGTCGATCCACCCGACATGCTCGCTGAATTGCGCGACGACAACCGGACGTTGCTGGCCAGTATGCGCGAAGCGCATGAGCTATGTGACGAA
Source organism: Terriglobia bacterium (assembly GCA_963768095.1). Classification (GTDB taxonomy): domain Bacteria; phylum Acidobacteriota; class Terriglobia; order Bryobacterales; family Bryobacteraceae; genus Palsa-89. The sequence goes on from CAVYGT010000008.1 coordinate 503,195, forward strand.
GAGAACGACGTCGCTACCACCAGCCTGTTAGAGACATGGATCGACGAAACAGAGCGCCGCGTATGGTTTCTCTTCGAAATCGGACGGACGAGATAAACTCCGGCCGCCCAGTACGAAAGGACAACGCTTATGCGAAAAGCACCATACCCTCTCTACCAGTCGTCAGGCAATCAGGCGTTCGGGATCGCTTCTAGCGCGGCAGAGAACGCTCGGTTCATGAGCCGCGTCTACGGCTGGATGACCGGTGGACTCTGTGTCACCGGCGCGGTGGCCTGGAACGTCGCGGGCAATCCGCAGCTCGTGCAAGCAATTTTCGGTAACCGGCTGCTCTTCTGGGGCCTGATCATCGCCCAACTGGGAGCCGTCTTCCTACTCTCTGGGCTCATCAACCGGATCAGCGCTCTGACCGCTACGCTCATCTATTTTCTATACGCTGGATTAACCGGACTCACGCTATCCAGCATCTTTCTGGTCTTCACGGGATCCAGCATCGCGCAGGTGTTCGCCATTACAGCTTTCGGTTTCGCGGGCCTCAGCGGCGTCGGATACCTGACCAAGCGAGACCTCGGCCCGGTGGGCTCTTTCTGCATGATGGGGTTATTCGGATTGGTAGGCTTCGGTTTGCTCTCGATGTTCTTTCCGTCGCTGATGGGCCAGGGTGCCAGCTTCGTGTACTCCATTGTCGGCATCATCGTGTTCGCGGGACTCACCGCCTACGATACACAGAACATCAAGGAGATGAATGCGCCCGGTAGCGAGGGAACTGACGCCGCACGCAAGACAGCGATCTTCGGCGCTCTGCGGCTATATCTCGACTTCATCAATCTGTTCCTCAGCCTGCTGCGGCTCACGGGGCGCAGACGGTAGGCTCCGGCGACGCGTCGCCTGCTCCGATGCACTTCTTCTCTTGCAAGGATCCTGAACAGAACACCCTGGAACAGATTTAGAAGGCCAGATCACACCCGTCTCCTGAAGCGGGCTAACCTTGCTGCTCTACCCCATCGGCGGTATTCTTGCGTAGTGCGACCGCTTCGGTATTCCATCAACGTTACATTGGACGGGTGCTGCGATCATCGCGCAATATTGCCGGACGAAGACTTGCATCGTAACGCGGTCGAGAACCTCGATCAAGCCGATGCCCTCCTCTTTGGCCGGGTGACTTACGAAATGATGGAGGCAGCGTTCCGGCCGCCGGCGCGGACGGGAGCGAGGCCTGATTGGATGGAACCCTTCGCCCGGACGATCGACGCGGCAAAGAAGTACGTCGTGTCGAGCACCCTGGACCGGGTCGATTGGAACGGGGAGCTCGTGCGCGGGGATCTAGGGGATGCGGTTGAGCAACTCAAGCGGGAATCGGGTAAGGGACTGTTGGTGGGAGGCGTGAAGCTCCCGCTGGCGTTGGCGGAGCTGGGATTGATCGATGAGTACGAGTTTGTGGTGCATCCCAGGCTGGCGGGCCACGGGCCGACGTTGTTCGCGGGGCTATCGAAGCATGTCGACTTGAGGCTCGTGAGCCGGCTGGAGTTCGGCTCGGGGGCGGTGGCGATGCGGTATGAGCCGAGAAGGTAGACATCGGGCTGGCTAGCCCGAGTGGGCCGCAGCAATGGAGCAACTGGCGCCACGCTTCCTGCGCGGCGTGTGCCAGCTGCGCCAGGCCGGGGCGCTCGACTGGTGCAACTCGGCCAGACGCTCTCAGCTTGGTCGGAGGAGATCGTAGCCATGTGGCGCTTTACTCGTAACAATGGCATCACGGAAGGACGCTCTTAGATCAGTCTGGGATCGGGGTTTGCCCCCGTTGTTGGCGTAGAGCCCGGCGGGAATTCATGGTGCGCCCGGGCTGACTCGAACAGCCGACCTTCTGGTTCGTAGCGGGTCCAAGGGGTCTCTCCGGGCAGTTCCAGGCGGCGAAATCGTTTATATTGTTCAACGCGTTTTGCGCCGAACAGCCCCGAGTCGCACCTCCAATAGCACATTTTTAGCACGGCGTTGGCGGTGAGCGAAGGGTCCGGGGTCATGAACCGGCCGAGGATGCTGGTGTAGTAGCGTTGATCGGCGGAACGGTTTCTGTCGCGGAGCTTGGCGTCGCAAGGTTACTTGCTGCCTTCACACGCGTCGGCTTGTGACTCGGATAGCCGTACCTCCGTGCGAGCCTCTCCCGGCACGGCATGGATCATTTTGATCCCAACGCATCCCTTGGAATCCGTAACGATCAGCATGTAGTCTCCACAGTCAAGGTTCCGAAGACGGAACGATCCAGAGGGCGCGATGGGGACGTCGGTTGAATACGAGCCGAAGAGCTGCAGCAATCTCGCTCTTGTGGCTCGCTTCGCAGGCGTTACGTTGCCCTCAATCGCGCAGCGGGGAGGTGGCGTCTCGAAGTCCGCCAGCTTCATTGTGACAAACAGAATCTGCTCGGGTTGGCCGATCAAGAAGGCGTCTGTGGCCCAGGCAAATCCCGGTACCCTGACTCTGACCGTGTATCGACCGTATTTCACGCTAAATGCATCGTCCGATTGTACCTGAGTTGTTGTACCGTCCTCGGCGGTTACGGTAATTTTTTGACCAGACACTGTGTTGCCGTACGCATCAGCCACGTGTACACGGACTAAGGCCTGCTCTTGTCCGGGGCACGTCGCAACTGCGAAAAGCAATACCAGCCATGCTGCCCCTGCTTGTTTCATTGGAAGCAATCTTTCTCGAGTTTATCGCCGATGTTCTGCGACGCAGTGTGGGGAAGGTGTAAGGCCGTTTGAAGGTCCCAATCGCCGATTCCCGTGATGTTGTGCAACAGCTCGTGAACAAGCATGCCCTCTTGCTGCGATGTTGTCATTCCATTGACCCAGCCGGCATTAATGTATACGGTGTCCCCGGGCGCCTGGGCAACGGCGGCCACTCCGCCCGGTAAGTTAATGGCCATATACATCGCCACCGTTACACCTCCCCATATCGTCGCTGCAGAGGAATAGGCCGGGGAGTTCCCATACGCGGCATAAGCATAGGTGGTCGTGATGGCCGCGGGGCCGAGGCCATCGACTATGCTCAATCCCTGGGCATAGGCCACAACCTGGGCGTCTGTTACTCCTGCCGCCTTCAGATCGGCCTCGCAGTCTGCGGACTGGAGATTCTTGAACTGGGCCGAAATGTCTCCAAGGTCCGATGTAAGGCTTGTCAGGGCCTGATCAAAGCTCGTGCTTCCATAATGGATTGCTCCAGCCTGCAAGGACGCAAGATAGTTGTTACCTACCGCTGCGGCTGTCGCGAGCGCGGTGGCGAGCGCACCTCCCAGGTAGTTCGGCGGGGCCCCCAAACCAGCCATCGAAGATCCGTTGGTAGGCATCGGAGAGGTAACGGTAACGCAAAAGTCTGCGGCGCAATCATCCTGTCCAATCGGATCTGCTCGATTAATGGGATCGCCACGCGTGTAGGAATATCGATTCCAGCTTTCGGGGTCCGCGGGCCCACCGCTAGCGGAGTACGGGTCCGGGGTCATGAACCGACCCAGAGTGCTGGTGTAGTAGCGTTGATGGGCGACCGGTTGGGCACTCTCCGTCATTTGGTTTTTTCTGTACGCCGACGTTCGATCCTGATGTCTTCGACCGATATGACGTTGATCTCGGCTGGGGAATCGTTCATATGTCCGAATCCGAGCCTGACCAACCCATGAGGTGTTTCCAGCACCTCGTCGTTCATCGATGCGCGCGTTTCGAGACGTCCGATGATCGTCAGCCAGATCTTATCCCGCTCGGCATCAGCGTGGAGCTGTCTGAGTCTAGTCAGCATTCCTTCCCAGGAGCGCGCGATATTTTCGTCGGATTCATCGACATAGATTGAGAAGCTGTTTGGCCACGTCAAACCCTTAGTGACCAGATGGGTTTTGCATTCCTCAGCTAGCCAGCCGCCCTCGCCGGTCGCCTGCAGAAATCCTCGAATTCGTATGACCTTGCCGTTTAGTTTTGTGGGGTCGTTGGCGACTACGTCGCAGATGCTGAGCATGCCAGGCGAGGGCAACGGGTCTCGACGATTTTCCGCCTGGACCGCCATGACGACGGCCAGCAATATCAACACCATCAGTGCCCTCCAGGAAAGCAGTTCGCTTCTACGAGCTTGTCGTTATATGCGCTGGCGGCCGTCGATCCTGCGTCGTTTACGAGCAGGGTAGATCCGAGGCCATAGAGTGCCTCGTATACATGTCCGAGCTCATGAAGAACGGTTGTGGCGTCGTAAGTGACGCTGCCAGAGTTGAAGGGCGCAGAGGGATCAAAATTGAAAGCTACAACGACCTGGTTCTGTGCGTAACCGACATATGTGACCGTGCCGTTCTGCATGGACCATGGCGTCCGGCCGGTAATCGCGTTGGTCATAGTGTTGGGGCTCGCTTGTGGAATATACTCCTCGGTGAAATATGCTTGAGGATCATTCCCATTGGCTATCAGCGCTAGCAACGCTGCCGGTGTAGGAGCGTTGGGGTCCAGATTGAACAGTGCGGCGCAGTGAGGATTCATCAAAGCGGCCAACGCGGCGTTTACCGCTTTGGCGATGCGCTGTTCCGTGATGCGGACCGCAGCCGCGACCGCGTTCGGGTTACTCAAGAAAGAAGGAGGATAGGGCTGCTTCGCACCTTTTTCAGTTTGCGTAAGGTTACCAGAGCTTCCTCCTCCGCCTCCGGTGCCTCTGCCCCAATCTGGGGACGTGCTGCCTGCCGCTGGCGGATAGGGATTGAAGATCACGCATTCTGTGCAGGGCGGGCTGTCGTCCAAGCCGAATGGATCAAAACGGTTCACCGGGTCTCCACGCGTGTAGGTATATCTGTTCCAGCTTCCGGGGTCTCCTGGGCCAGCGCTAGCAACGTACGGGTCGGGGGTCACGAACCTACCCAACACGCTGGTGTAGTAGCGTTGATCGGCATAATCATTCCCCGTCGCCGAATCCCGCGTGTAGGTCGCGAACTTCACCTGGTCGTTGGGCAACTGCGGCGCGTTACGCTCCTCTCCATAAGGATAATACTTGCCCACCGAACCCAGCCGGTCCTGAATCACCGGCTCGTAGATGTTGGTCCCCAACTGCTGGCCCACCAGCTTCCCGCCGAAGTACGACCGCACGGCCGACGGCGAAAAGTTGATCGCCACCTGGTTCGTCGTGTTGTTGTTCCAGGCCGGGCTGCGGGCCGTAGCTGGCGAGCTGCTTGCCGTCGGCGCCGAACAGATTCACCGTGGCTGTGTTCAGATACCAGGTGCCTCCGGGCGTGCAGTAGCCGGGAATGCAGGTGGCCTGCCATACGCGCTTATTCTGCGCGTCGTAGAAATACTGCACGCCGCCCGCGTTGGCGAAGCTGATCCGATTCTCGACGTCGTAGGTATAGCCGGTCGAGATCAGGTTGCCGTTGGCATCGTAGGTGTAGCCGCTGAGCTGGTTGGTGGTGGCGTTGGTCGGCGTGCTGATGGTGGTGGATTGGGCCGTGCCGGTGCCGGTGCGGCCGGTGAGATTGCCGAAGCCATAGTAGGCCTGGGTCTGGGTCCAGCCGCTGCCTGAAGCCAGATCAGCCGGTTGAGCGAGTCGTACTGATACGTCACCGTTTCGCCGCTGATGGAGTCCGTTGTTCCAACCTGCTGTGTAGTTGTAGGTGACGTTGCTGTTGCTGGACGGCAAATACACGTCGTTGGTGGCGATATTGCTCAACTGCATCAGGCTGTCGTAGGCGCGCGCCTCGGTGGCGTCGTACTAATTGAGCCCGCCCCGTTTCCGCGTCCGAAATCGTAGGCTCTAAGGTCGAATTTGATTAATGCACGCCATCCAATCTGAGCCGGCCCAAGCTGCGCACTTGCTGACATCCCCAACGTAAGTCTCTAGAAAATTGTAAACGTCAGACTTGCCGCTACCGATCACTCCCAGCTGTTGACCCTCGGGAGTGAAAAGATAAAACCAATCGTAGTAGCCAAGTGCCATCTTCGACCGGTGTTGTTGAACGATCAGGTCGCCTCTGTAGCGACCTAGAGGGATATCAGAAAACGTCAAGGCATCGGTCAGATAGGTTTGTTCACCGGTCGCGAGTCGGATACGAACAATTGAGGGTGTTGAGACAGCAAAGGCGATCTGGAAAAAGAGGTAATCATTGTCGGGCGAAAACTGGGGCGAGTAAAATCCAAAGAACTTACGGCCCCTTATCCGAATTGGACTATCAAGTAACAGTTTGGGCGCGCAAAACCGAACATCACATGTCCAGAGCTGGCTAGGTCCAAACTCGGGTCCCACTGCGTCACCGACGTCAGAACCGAGATCTCTCTTACCTAAGTCGCGAACGAATACGACCTTGCTCTCATCATACGAAAGCGCTGGACTTCGATCTTCGCCGGTGCTAGTTAGCTGTCTCAGCTCGTGGCCGTCACGTACATAGATATTGCCATTTTGCGCTTCGACCGAAACCTCTGCGGCGTAAGAACGAAAGACTAGCATTAGGAGTAGGGCGCCCAAATTCCGCTCGCTAGAATACTTGTGTCGTCTCATCGAAGTGGTCACGAAAACGATGTCAGATTTCAGATATATCCGTTTTTCTTAAGGCAGTCGATACGCTTGTCCAGGTTACTGGCGTTGCCGCTGATGACGTTCTGGATCTTCTGCCCGTACCTCGACGCGTCATCACCCGTATCCCAGTGATAGATGTTATTTATCGCTTGAAAAACATCGGCGATTGAGTCAGTCGGATTTTGCGAAAGAATATTAGCGATGGTTTGCCCGACTTTGTTCAACGCGGCATTGGCGGAATCATAAAATGAATTGAAGCACGCCCAACCGGCGACTGCATTGGCTGGACATGGTACTGCTCCCGCCCAACCGCCCGTCACACCATTCTTGGGGAGCGACTCATTGTAAAAATTGTTCTGGATGGAAGCCTGCGGATCAACGTGTCCATATCCAGACTCCTCCGCGGCCCATCCCAGAACCCAATCCGTAGGCACTCCGTATTTCTTCCCAATAGCGGCCGCGTCATCATAGTTGTCAGCGATGAATTCAAGGTTTTTGTCTTCGGTCGGGGAACCAGATTTGTTGCATTCCGGAAACGGCGAGTTGGCATTCGGCGGGTCCTTGGGTAAGGGCTGCGGACGTGGTGAGGGCTGCTGCGGATCTGGCTCAGGGCCGGGATCGGGCGGTTCGACAAATAGGCCCTTAGGATCACGATAATTAATTGGATCTGCAATACCATAGTTGTAGCGATTCCAACTCTGGAGGGTTCGTCGCTTGCCCACTTACCAGGTCCGGCGTCATGAACCTACCGAGCACGCTGGTGTAGTAGCGTTGATCGGCATAGTCGTTTCCTGTCGCCGAATCCCGCGTGTAGGTCGCGAACTTCACCTGGTCGTTGGGCAACTGCGGCGCGTTGCGCTCCTCCCCATAAGGATAATACTTGCCCACCGAGCCCAGCCGGTCTTGAATCACCGCCAGGTAGCCGTTGGTGCCTACCTGCTGGCCGACAAGCCGCCCGCCGAAATACACCCGCGTGTTCGTATAGCTGAAGCCCATCGCGACATTGATTCCTCCCGACGGATTCCAGGCCCCGCCAGCCTGATAGCTGGCCAGCTGCTTGCCGTCGGCGCCGAACAGGTTTACGGTGTCCTGGTTCAAGTTGAGCACCCAGCCCGGGCCCGGAGTGCAGTAGCCGGACGTGGTGCAGCTTGCCTGCCACACGCGCTTGTTCTGCGCGTCATAAAAATACTGCGCGCCGCCCGCGTTGGCGAAGCTCATTCGGTTCTCCACATCGTAAGTGTAGCCGGTCGAGATCAGGTTGCCGTTGGCGTCGTAGGTGTAGCCGCTGAGCTGGTTGGTGCTGGCGTTTACCGTCGTGCTGATGCTGGTGGATTGCGCCGCGCCGTAGCCCACCCGGCTGGTCAGGTTTCCGAAGCCGTCGTAAGCCTGGGTCTGCGCCCAGCCGTTGCCTTGCGCCGAGATCAGCCGGTTCAGATGCGTCGTATTGGTAGACCACCGCTTCGCCGCTGATGGCGTCTTGGGTCGAGGTGATCTTGCCGCTGTCGCCGCCCGGCGTGTAGTTGTAGGTCACGTTGATGGACGTGGATGGATAGTACTGACTGCTGGCCGTCACGTTGGTCAACTGGAGCAGGTTGTTGTAGGCGCGCGTTTCGTTGGTGTCGTAGTAGTTGAGCGCGGCGAGTTGGTTGGCGGCATTGTAAACAGCGCCGTTCACCACCGGCTGGGAGTAGTTGCTGCCGTCGGTCATGCTGCTCAGCCGCATCATCGAATCGTAGCTATAGCTGAAGATGGGCGTGATGCTGTTCTCGGTCGGATAGGTGACCTGGGTGACCTTGCCTTCGTTGTTGTAGGCGTAGGCCAGATTCAGGTCGCCGGTGGCGGTTTGAGTGAACTGCTGGTGCGTGTTGGGATTGGTTTGCCGCATCGTCTGGGTCAAGCGCAAGCGCTTGCCCGCCACCTGGCCGGCCTGGGTGTAACTGAACATGTCGGTGAACATGGTCGAGCCCGGCGTGCCGCTGGTGTCCACCGAATAGCCGACCGCCGTGTACTTGACCTCAACCAGCCGGCCGGACGGGTATTGCGAATACTGGGAATCGTCGGTGTTGGTGTCGTAGACATACGTCCGCAGGACCGTGCTGCCCGCGCTGATCTGGGTCAGGCGATTGTAGCCGTCGTAGCTGTAGTTGAAAACCTGCCCCTTGGCGTCTGTTTTGGTCTTGAGACGCATGTTGGTGTCGTAGGTGTAGCTGACGCCGCCGTTCTCCGGATTGGTCGCGCTCAGCTTCCCGGTCCGCTTGCAATATCGCGTCGATGAAATCGGCCACCGCTCCCAGCTTCGGCTTCAGCCGTTCCGGCGTCTTGCGCTCCGGAGGAATCGCACTGGCCAGCGCCTGCCGCACCATTCGCCGATGCACCCTGAGCTTTTTCGCCACTCCCTTGATCGTTCCCGCTCCATGCGCGTACTCGCGCCGTATCTGTTCAAACAGCTCCACCTTGGCTCTCCTGTCCATCGGCCTCCCTGTTCGCTTCTGCAAACAGAATAGGCTGATCGTGTTTTATAGGTGGACCAAATCGAAAGCGCGAAGCGGGCCAGATCGGTCAGAATAGAGCGCCGGTCATTTGATCGCTGCTGCAGGTCCTGATCGCCGCGCAGTGTCGCTGGAGCATCTCGCTCATGCCGGCGTAGTCGTATTCTCAATGGGCTCTCAAGCGAACCCACTTCTTAGCGACAGCGCCGAGGGAATAGGCAATCGCGAATCCCGCTGGAACCGTAAATATGGCCGTGGCCATCCTCGGGTTGTCACCGATATCAACCGCAAAATACTCGGATACTGTCCTTGCGAGCCCAAAATCGTACCAGTTCCACAAAAATGCTCCGACGAAGACCAATGTCGGAAGGAACCATACCATCAGGGCGGCACGAATATTCGATGCTGTGCGGGGCGTCGCATAGCCGAGAAAAACCTCGCCCACAAACATTAGGGTTACCTGTATCCACACAGCGGTGTGGGCCGCTTGGGATTTGGTTAACGCGAACAGTATTGCGAACCCTCCAACAAAAGCTATGATTTGGTGCAGCAGCCAGAGCAGCGCGAAACGCAACGGAGTAGTCGTCTCAGCCGCCCCAGGTAGGACCGAGTGAGAGCAAGCGGTATCGATCGGTTCGTTGGACATTCGATAAAGTCACGGAAGGTCGTAGGTGATGGTAGATGTAGCCGTTCCTAGCGGTACGTTGGAAGGGGCCTGGAAGTCAATCAGCGACGAATAATACGCCCAATCGATGGAAGAGAAAGCATTGTAAAGGACGGCGCCCTGGCGTTGGGTTACGTTAAGCGCCTCGGGGTTCGGACAACTTGGCCCCTGTCTCGAGGACACATAATCAGCGAAATACTTAACTATGCAACCGAAGTCATGTCCGCAGTTGGCCGCCGAGGGTGTCTGCATGACGGTTGCACCGGGTGCCGCGCCAAGCGCTGTTACGATGGTGTCCAGAGGGCCTGTGCCCAAGAGAACAGATGTGTTCGCGTTGACGTAAAGTGTTCCAACGGCGCCCGGCGAGACGTATGTGATGTTTCCGATCATCGCTGTCACGCTCGATTCTCCGTTAGCATTTAGCCAATTGACGGCATCAGTGAAGGCAGCCGCCCCACCGCTGAAGGCTGTCACATTTATCGGACCACCTTGTTGGGCGGCCTCGAGAAGCCCGACGATGACGCCTAGGGTCTGTGATGTGGGACCAAACGTTTGAACCGCCACTTGTGCTGCGCCGAGGGCGGCGCCGAAAAGCTTTCCCGCAAAGCTCGTAAATGCCCCGCTAGCATACGGGAAGATCGTTATATCCTGATACCCGTAGTCGTAAACGTCCTGGGCAGTTGCCGAATCTTGCCTGATTCCGGCCACAGTCACATCGCACAAACCGTTCGGATCCCAATGGTTCACTGGATCGCTCAATACGTATTCGAATCGGTTCCAGCTCTGTGGGTTTGTAAGGCTCGCGCTTCCCCAATACCGGTCCGGGGTCATGAACCTCCCCAGGACGCTGGAGTAGTAGCGTTGATCGGCATAATCATTCCCGGTCGCCGAATCTCGCGTGTACGTGGCGAACTTCACCTGGTCGTTGGGCAACTGCGGGGAGTTGCGCTCCTCTCCATAAGGATAATACTTGCCCACCGAACCCAGCCGGTCTTGAATCACCGCCAGGTAGCCGTTGGTGCCTACCTGCTGGCCGACAAGCCGCCCGCCGAAATACACCCGCGTGTTCGTATAGCTGAAGCCCATCGCGACATTGATTCCTCCCGACGGATTCCAGGCCCCGCCAGCCTGATAGCTGGCCAGCTGCTTGCCGTCGGCGCCGAACAGGTTTACGGTGTCCTGGTTCAAGTTGAGCACCCAGCCCGGGCCCGGAGTGCAGTAGCCGGACGTGGTGCAGCTTGCCTGCCACACGCGCTTGTTCTGCGCGTCATAAAAATACTGCGCGCCGCCCGCGTTGGCGAAGCTCATTCGGTTCTCCACATCGTAAGTGTAGCCGGTCGAGATCAGGTTGCCGTTGGCGTCGTAGGTGTAGCCGCTGAGCTGGTTGGTGCTGGCGTTTACCGTCGTGCTGATGCTGGTGGATTGCGCCGCGCCGTAGCCCACCCGGCTGGTCAGGTTTCCGAAGCCGTCGTAAGCCTGGGTCTGCGCCCAGCCGTTGCCTTGCGCCGAGATCAGCCGGTTCAGAGCGTCGTATTGGTAGACCACCGCTTCGCCGCTGATGGCGTCTTGGGTCGAGGTGATCTTGCCGCTGTCGCCGCCCGGCGTGTAGTTGTAGGTCACGTTGATGGACGTGGATGGATAATACTGACTGGTCGCGGTGACGTTCGTCAGCTGGAGCAGGTTGTTGTAGGCGCGCGTTTCGTTAGTGTCGTAGTAGTTGAGCGCGGTGAGCTGGTTGGCGGCATTGTAAACAGCGCCGTTCACCACCGGCTGGCTATAGTTGCTGCCGTCGGTCATACTGCTCAGCCGATCCCGGCCAACATCGGAGCGGACTATCGGAATCCAGCCGTCATGTCACTTTTGCGCGCATGCGGCGGCTACGATGGCTTCGTCCTTGCCACGCTGCTCCTGATGGTGCTGGAGAATCTGTCGCGCGATCGTCTCAGACTCAGCCGAGTCAAGGGCTCTGAGCGTCTTGGGATCAATAACGTGACCGTTCGTGACGTTTACCGCCGCGACGATGCCGATGGTCTTCGGCGCTCCTGAACACCAGGTCCGAAGGCCAATATACAGCTCATCCGAGGTTCCATAGCCGCTCGATACAAGGTCAGAACATCCCTGCCCGGTAGTACGCGCGAGAATGGGAACCGCCAGGGCAATTGATAGTGCCTCTTCGGCCGAGAGACTGGGCGCCACCCAGCGAGACAGCATTTTTGACCTCAAGAGTACGACTCCAGATGAAATCACTGCGCCACCGCTGCTATCGTCCCAAATGCTAGCTGTATCTGGACGAATACTGAAAAACCGCACGGCCACCGCTGGTTTATTGGGGATGCGATCCTCAACTGAAAATCGCCATTCTCCGCGCGTTTCGCTCAGCTTTGTTGCAGAGAAGCTACCGTTTGACTCACTCAGACCGGAACGAGCCGCCTCGAGGACGAGGCACTCGGCTTCGCTGGCGCTTAGCATGCGTCCCCGGGCTCGGCGAAGGAGATCGCTTGTGAGTGAGTCGATCTGAGGCGTAACGATTCGGGGACCTAGGGACTCCGTATCAAGTCCTTCTGCCACGGCGCCCGTCCGTCGATTGACCACATAGTTACCCAGCAAATTGCTTGCAAATCCTGCAGAAGGGCAAGCTTCCCTGACTTGGATCGTGATATTGATCGCGGTCGGATTAGCTATGCTGTACGAAGGACATGCTCCTCGCGCCTTTGAGTCCGCGACTGCCGGAACCAGATCGAGAATTTGCTCCGCTTCTCGCGCAGTTAAGACGCTGAGCTGAGCCGCTGCGTTGGCCGCTGTCAAGCACAGGGAGGTGGCCAAAATCGTTGTTCTTAGGGTAGTCATTTTAGGCCGTAGTTCTTCTTGAGGCAGTCGATCAGACCTGGAATTCCTTTAATACCGGGAAAACCGGAGCCGCCAGCTATCTTGTCTCCGTAATTCGGGTAAGGATTCCAACCCGCGCTTCCAATGGCATCAAGTATCTCGGCGCTTGATGCGTTTGGATTCGAGGTAAGTACAGACTCCAAGAAACCTGCGTAGGACACGTTGCCTGGATTTGGGTCGTTTGGGGTGTGTGGCGTGAGCGAGAGGCCGAATGCCAGTTGGCCTAGCCAGGAGAACGACGACGAATAGCACGCCGGGCCGGGAGAGGCTCCGGCTGGGCAGGTAACGGAATACTGAGAATTGTGCCCAGCGTCCCCAAAGTAGTTATTGTTGATCGTGGCAGGCGGATCTAAGCCGTATCCGCTCTCATTCATCGACCACATGAGGAAGGTAGTCGCTAGGTTTTGGGTGTTAATGGTAACTGGGCCGAGGGCATTCTGAATATTGTTTGCCTCAGTCATTGCATCGTCATAGTGCGCAAGAATGAAGTCAATCTTATGGTCAACGCTGGCATTGTCTGTCGGGTTGCATTTAGGATACGGCGTATTGTCGTTGCTTCTTACGGGCGTCTGCCGAGGAGGATTCGCGCCGCCGAAGGAAATGGGGGGCGCAGATTGGTCGTCTCCGCCCTCGTCGTCCAATCCGGTAGGATCATTGTTGTTTACTGGATCAGTACTGGCATAGTTGTAGCGATTCCAGCTTTGGGGGAGATCTGACTTCGCACTGGCGGCCGGGTCCGGGGTCATGAACCGGCCGAGGGTGCTGGTGTAGTAGCGTTGATCGGCATAGTCGTTTTCTGTCGCCGAATCCCGCGTGTAGGTCGCGAACTTCACCTGGTCGTTGGGCAACTGCGGCGCGTTGCGCTCCTCCCCATAAGGATAATACTTGCCCACCGAACCCAGCCGGTCTTGAATCACCGCCAGGTAACCGTTGGTGCCTACCTGCTGGCCCACCAGCCGCCCGCCGAAATACACCTGCGTGTTCGTATAGCTGAAGCCCATCGCGACATTGATTCCTCCCGACGGATTCCAGGCCCCGCCAGCCTGATAGCTGGCCAGCTGCTTGCCATCCGTGCCGAACAGGTTCACGGTGTCCTGGTTCAGGTTGAGCACCCAGCCCGTGCCCGGAGTGCAGTAGCCGGACGTGATGCAGCTTGCCTGCCACACGCGCTTGTTCTGCGCGTCGTAGAAATACTGCACGCCGTCCGCCATTGGCAAAGCTCATCCGATTCTCCACGTCGTAGCTGTAACCGGTCGAGATCAGGTTGCCGTTGGCGTCGTAGGTGTAGCCGCTGAGCTGGTTGGTGCTGGCGTTTACCGTCGTGCTGATGCTGGTGGATTGCGCCGCGCCGTAGCCCACCCGGCTGGTCAGGTTTCCGAAGCCGTCGTAAGCCTGGGTCTGCGCCCAGCCGTTGCCTTGCGCCGAGATCAGCCGGTTCAGAGCGTCGTATTGGTAGACCACCGCTTCGCCGCTGATGGCGTCTTGGGTCGAGGTGATCTTGCCGCTGTCGCCGCCCGGCGTGTAGTTGTAGGTCACGTTGATGGACGTGGATGGATAGTACTGACTGCTGGCCGTCACGTTGGTCAACTGGAGCAGGTTGTTGTAGGCGCGCGTTTCGTTGGTGTCGTAGTAGTTGAGCGCGGCGAGTTGGTTGGCGGCATTGTAAACAGCGCCGTTCACCACCGGCTGGGAGTAGTTGCTGCCGTCGGTCATGCTGCTCAGCCGCATCATCGAATCGTAGCTATAGCTGAAGATGGGCGTGATGCTGTTCTCGGTCGGATAGGTGACCTGGGTGACCTTGCCTTCGTTGTTGTAGGCGTAGGCCAGATTCAGGTCGCCGGTGGCGGTTTGAGTGAACTGCTGGTGCGTGTTGGGATTGGTTTGCCGCATCGTCTGGGTCAAGCGCAAGCGCTTGCCCGCCACCTGGCCGGCCTGGGTGTAACTGAACATGTCGGTGAACATGGTCGAGCCCGGCGTGCCGCTGGTGTCCACCGAATAGCCGACCGCCGTGTACTTGACCTCAACCAGCCGGCCGGACGGGTATTGCGAATACTGGGAATCGTCGGTGTTGGTGTCGTAGACATACGTCCGCAGGACCGTGCTGCCCGCGCTGATCTGGGTCAGGCGATTGTAGCCGTCGTAGCTGTAGTTGAGAGCCCTGGAATATCATCGCGACCTAGTAAAGAAGGCGCTCAGGCACTCCCTCGAGAAAGCTCCTGGTCCCGCCCACGAACGCAATTGAAACTCTCGCCAACTTTGGCTGATCCGTAGAAACTTTGGTCAGGACGCTTTGAGAGTCCTTGTTTTTCTTTAGCCCGTTGCCTTTCAGTAACATCCCTCGAAGTCGAGCATCGATCAGCGGCGAAAGTTTTGGCCGAAGTTTCTGAAGCCTTATTCTGCTGAACATGAGCGAGATGAATGACCTAACCTTCGATCGGCTGCTCGAGGCTCTGGCGGAGAAGCTGGCAACTAAGCTTTCGCAAGAACCTAGCCGCCTCTATCCCCGCCTTTTGAGCATTGATCAAGCGGCCATTTACCTTGGGAGAACACGCGAGGCTCTCCAACACCTGGCGACCTCCGGCAAGATCCCGACGGTCCGAGCCGACCGGCGGGTATTCCTTGACCGCCTCGACCTGGACAAGTGGATCGATGAGAACAAGACCGGGTGGGTTTGACAGCTTTGGTCGAGGAGCGCTAGCGTGATCCCATGACTCGAAAACCGAAGCTGGGAACCATCTTCCAGCGGAAAGCCAGGGAACCCGATGGCACTGTGGTGGTGCTCCCTACGTGGTGGATTCAGTATTCTCGCGGGGGCAAGCAGTTCCGCGAATCCGCCGAAACCGACGACTACGAACAAGCAGAACGGAAGCTGAAACGCCGGCAGGGCGAAATTGCCACTGGGGCTTTCACCGGCCTGGCGCCGGAACGCATCCGTGTCTCGCAACTGTTGCAGGACATGCTCGACGACATGAAGGCCAACGGGCGCCGCAGCTACGGTAGTGCGGAAGGCGGTGTCCGCTTGCACCTTGTGCCGTTCATGGGCAATGTTCGGGTGGCAGACTTCAGTTCGAACCTGGTCAAGGCATATAAAGCCAAACGCCAGGGTGAGAAAGCTGCCAATGCCACAATCAACCGGGAACTCGGGCTCCTCAAGCGCGCGTTCAACTTGGCGTATCGCGCAGAACCGCCGCTGGTGGCCAAGGTCCCATACATCGCTCGTCTGCCCGAGCGAAATGTCAGGACGGGTTTCCTGGAGCATGAGCAGTACAAGATGCTCCGCGACGCACTCCCCGATTACCTTAAGCTCCTATTCGTGCTCGGGTACCACACGGGCGCTCGCCTCGGTGAACTGCGCCGCATCACCTGGCCGCAGGTTGAGGCGAACCGCATCGTGCTCTACCCCGGCACCACCAAAAACGGTGATGGCCGTGCTCTTCCCATCTATGGCGAAATGGCCGGATGGATTGAGATGGCCAAGGAGAGCCGCAAGCAGTTTCCGAAGTGCCCGTATCTCTGCCAGCACGACGGACAGCCGCTGGGCGACTCCTGCGTGAAGAAGGCTTGGAAGACCGCCTGCAAATTGGTGGGCCTTGCCGAGCTTCGCTTCCACGATCTCCGTCGCTCAGCAGTCCGCAACATGGACCGCGCCGGCGTGCCGCGCACCGTCGCCATGAAGGTGTCCGGCCACAAGACCGAATCGATGTTCAACCGTTATAACATCGTCTCCGAAAGAGACGTTGCGGAAGTCAAAAACCGCATGGAAACCTACCTCAGCAGCCTCGGAATTAGCACACTTTCTAGCACACTTTCAGATTCCGAGCCCGCCTCTGGAACGCAGGCACCGGGTAAGTCGTTGAATTGATTTATGAAGTATGGTGCGCCCGGGGTGACTCGAACACCCGACCTTCTGGTTCGTAGCCAGACGCTCTATCCAACTGAGCTACGGGCGCGCAGAATCAATTATAACAGGCAGATGCGCTGAATCCGAATTTTCCGCGACCTCATAGGATGCGGCCTTGCTGGTCCAGTTTGAGCTTGCGGCCGCGCCACTCGACGGTGTGGCCGAACAGGCCCGCCAGCCAGACCGCGACGCCCCACAAGTCGCGCAGCGGGATGGCGTAGAGATATTTCCAGACATCGGCGCTTCGCAGCACAAACCAACCGGCGGTCACCGCCATCGCCAACCGGATCGCCAGCAGCGCGAGAGCCGTCCACCACAATCCGCCGCAGGCCGCGGCCACCGCCCATAACGTCGCGAAGGTGATGGGTAGCCCCAAATATCCGCCGCCGCGCGATAAGCGGATCGTGCGCGCCCAGCGGAGCTGATGCCGCCACGCCGCCCGCCACGAACCGGCAGCCAGGCGCGTGCTAACCACTACGTGCGACAAAATGTTTTTTCGCCCCAGCTGGTGCAATCGCCGGCCGAGCTGGTAATCATCCGCCAGATAGTCCGCAAGCGCGGCAAAACCTCCGATCGCCTCCAGATCCGCGCGGCGAAATGCCAGCGTCGAGCCTAAACCAAATTCAGAAATGCCAAACAGGGGCGCCACCATGGTGCTGGGCACGAATTCGGTCGCGATGGCCAGCGCTTCGAAACGGCTGGGCCAATTGCGCGCATCGGCGCGGTACAGACAAGTCACCAGGCCGATGGCGGGATCAGCCAGCGGGGCAGTTACGTCCGCCAGGTAACCGGTGGGGACGGAGATATCGCTGTCGTTGACGATCAGAACGGGGTATCGGGCTTCTCGCGCGAGATCCATCAGTACACCCACCTTGCGGTTAGGTGTCTCGGTGGGGCACAACACCAGCCGGATCGAAACGCCGGGGAACTCGCGCATCAGCCGCTCGATCTCGCCGCGCGCCGGATCGTCGGGATGAGGAATGCCGAACAGGATCTCGAACTCACCGGAACTGTTGCGCGGCGTGCGTGGAGATGGCTTCAAAAAATCCCGGATCAGCGCCGTACACCGGTTTTAGAATTGAGACAGGCGAAGCGGAGTCCGCGGCCGGGAGGGCGCGTTTGCGGTGCGACAGCGCCGCGACAATCGCAAGAATCTGATAGGCAGCCGCGGCGTAAGCGAGCGCCAGTAGAAGCCAGATCACATCGCCAGCAGTGCGACTCCGCAGGCCACGCAGAATGCGCCCGCCCAGCGCATGGCCGTCACGGATTCCTTAAGCAGCACTCGCGCCAGCACCGTCTCCAGCACTACGCTGGCGGCGGTGGCGGGTACCGCGAAGCTCAAATCGGCCATGGTGAGCAGCTTCATAAAGGCGAAGAAGGAAATGGCCATGAGGAAGACCGCCAGCACCAGCGGCCAGCGGCGCGCCAGGTTGCGCAGCGTTCGCGCCCAGTGGTCCGGCCGCAGCTCATTGACAGAGACGGCATGCCGCTTCATTTCGAAGCTCTGCAAAATATCGCCCAGCGCGGTTGTGCCGACGATGATGGCAACCATGGCCCACCGTAGCTCGTCGGGGCCCCACCTCATCGCGCCTCCTCGGGCTCGGACCCAGGGGTAGTGTTTGCCGTGGTCAATCCAACCAGAACAATACCGATCACGATGGCCGCCGTGCCCATCCAGCGCTGCCAGGAAATCGCCTCCCCAAAGATGTACTTGCCGAGAACGGCGTTCAAGACATAGCCGATAGAAGTCACCGGAAGCACAAAGCTCAGATCCGCCCAACCGAGCAGCGTCATGCGCGAAAGCAGCCAAAAGATGAGCAGCGTCGTTCCCAGCAAAACCCACGGGCTAAAAATGAGACGGATGTAAGGCAGCGGCGAGACTCCCAGCTCCGCGGTCTGGTGTTTCATCCCCCAGGACATGGCCAGGTTGCCGACGACGTTAGTCAGCACCACAAAGATGGTTAGGAGCTTGACTTTGAGCTCGACACGGCGCGCGGGGAGACTGGCCGGCTCGACTTCGGGCGCTGCCGCCCGGCCTTGCGTCATTTTAGGAAGCGCTTCCTTCAGCGCCACGCAAGCCGCGGGCGGATTCTTTCTGTTCCTTGATGAACTTCTTGCGCTGCGAGCTCACGAACAGATACTCGCGCGCCTCTTTGTAGAGGCGGGGCAGATCGTTGTTGAGAAACGCGTTCTTTACGACTCGCCAGGCGGTTTTCGGGCGGAAGTAGTATTCCGAATAGAATTTGTCCACCCACTCCATCAACTCGCCGCGATCGAATCCCGGATACACGGCGTTGGGAAGCTGGTGACCGGTGTTATCGGTCATGCCATCGATGCTGACCAAGCCGTTGGTCTTGGCGTGCTCGTAGAACTCAGTCCCGGGAAACGCGTGGCCGAGCGAAACCTGAATGGTCTCGACGTCGAGTTTCTTGGCGAATTCGATGCTCTTGCGCAGCGTCTCGCGCGTTTCGCCCGGCAACCCGACGATGAAATCGCCGTGAATCACCAGACCCAGCTTGTGGCAATTCTCGGTGAAGCGCATGGCCATGTCGATGGTGGCGCCCTTCTTGATGTTTCTCAGGATCTGCTCGTCGCCTGACTCGTAGCCCACGATCAGCAGCCGGCATCCGGCGTCTTTCATGGCTTTCAGGGTGTCGTAGTCGGTGGTGACGCGCGAGGTGCAGCTCCAGGTGAAGTTCAGCTCGCCCAGTTTCTTGGAAAGCTCGATGGCGCGCGCCTTGCGATAGTTGAAGGTGTCGTCGTCGAAGAAAATTTCCTTGAGGCCGGGGAAATTCTCCAGCGTCCATTTACATTCCGCCGCGACATCGTCGGACGACCGCAGCCGCCAGCGATGCCCGGAATGGGTCTGCGGCCACAGGCAGAAGGTGCACATGGCCGGACAACCGCGCGTGGTGTAAAACGAGATGAACGGGTTCAACAGGAACGGCACGTTGTAGCGCCGGAAATCCATGTCGCGCTTGTAAACCTTGGTCACCCAGGGCAGCTCATCCAGATTCTCAATGACGCCGCCTTCCGGATTGTGAACGATCTGGCCGTCCTTCCAGTAGCTGACGCCGGGCAGTTCTTCGACGGGCGTGCCTTTGGCGTAGTTGGCGATCTGGTAATCGAATTCCCGCCGGACCACGAAATCGATAGCCTTGGAGGCTTGCAGGGCCTTATCCGGCTCGATGGTGACGGGCGGCCCGACGAACGCGACCCTCAGCTTAGGATTGGCATCCTTCATCATCTCCGTGATCTTGACGTCCACCTGGAAGCCGGGGCTGGAGGTGAACAGCACCAGCAACTCGAAGTCGTTGGCCATCGCGACCGTTTCTTCGATGCCGATCTTGTGCGGCGGCGCGTCCAGCAGCTTGCTGTCTTCGAGCATTCCGGCCGGATAGGCCAGCCATACCGGGTACCAATACGATTCGATTTCGCGCGACGCCGGCCAGCGCGACCCAGCGCCGCCGTCGAAGCCTTCAAAGGATGGGGGATTCAGAAATAGCGTTCTCATTTACCCTCTCGCGCCGTTCGCGTCCGGTTTCTCAGGCGAAAACAGGGGGAAGACACACCCACGCCTATGTGCCAGTGTATCAAGTTCAATCGAGTCGAATGCGATCACTGTTGATCGCTGGCGGCCGCCGTGGTCTCCGCTTGATCGTCTTTGGAATAGCGGAGGTAGTTGATATTCAACTCGACGGGGCCGATGAACCGCACCTCAGCCTTGCTCTCCAGCCGTTGCGGCACCGAGACACCGTCCTGCAGCGCGTACTCACGAACGAACTGCATCTTTTTGAGGAACATGGAGGGCGTCTTGACGAACGAACCGGATTCCCGGACAGGCATGTAGGTCTGCGCATCCAGCCACAGTTCGCCCTTGAAAAGGCCAACCTTCTTATGGCGCGGGCTGACGTGCAGGACATAGGCTGTCCGGCCATGAAAGTCTTCCGTGCCCTTGTATTTGAATTTGTAATTCTCCGGAGTAACCGCTACATCCGAGCCGATCTGAGCGGCATCGATCTCGGCCTTCAGATAGCGGGCGATGACCTCGGTCTTTACGGTGTTGTCGCCGGTGAAACCGAGCACGTGAAAAGTGATCTTGCCGAGCTTGGTGATGTTCTTGAGGGCGTGCAGCTTGCCTTGCTTCTGGAGCTTGGGGAGCGTGGCATCGATGTCCATCTCGACGCTGCCGCCGCGCATCGTATCCTGTTGAGCCTGGGTGGCATTCAGGTAATGCCCCACCATCTCTTCTTCCGGAACTGGAGCTCGCGAAGGCCTCGGATCGCCGAATGCGAGGCTGAGGCTAAGCGCCGCCATTACACCAACTGAAGCAAAAATCCTCAATAGACTCCTTCGATCCACGAGCGCCCACACAGCTAGCTGCCGCGAATCCGCGTATTTTTCTAATGTACCAGTACCTGTAGCCAAATTACAATCCTCTTATCGCCGTAGACGGAAGTTCCAGCACTTTAGATTCGTCCCGGAGCTTTTTCGATGCTGGGAGTTTGGCCGTTGAAGGCAAACGATTTATCGGGGCTAGATGCCTCACCTTGCCGCCGCCAGCTCGGAATCAATGGCGGCTGCAACCTGTTGAAAACTGAACGTCTCGATGAACGGCTTTCCGTTCACCAGCACCGTCGGAGTGTGAGCGATGCCACGCGCTACGCCTTCCTGAAAATCCTGCTCTACCAAGCCAGCCAGGCGTTGGTCTTCCAACGCCGCCAGCGCCTGGGCCGGATCTGTTCCATGGGCCTTGGCAAAAGCTGCAAGCTGGCGGCCGAAATTGTCCGCGGTGATTTCGCCTTGGTGTTCCATGGCGTAGTTCCGATACTCCAGCCCCAGGCGCGGCTTGGCCTCTTCGAAGAAGCGGGCCGCGATAGCCGCCTTACGAGCCCAGGCGTGCTTAGCCAAAGGAAAATCCCGGTGCTCGAAGCGAACCGTGGAGGCGTAACGCGGCAGAAGCTGCGTCTCGATCATGGCGTGGAAGACGGCGCAATCCGGGCACTGCAGATCCTCGTAAATAAGGACACGCACCGGACTTTGCGCCGCGCCCTCCACCAGATGCTGATCGGCAGCCAACATAGGCCAGCTTGCCAGCAACGCAGCCAGGGCTGCGCGCTTCACAACTGAACGGGTTGCTGGAGCGTAAAGGTCAGCCGTGTTTCCGACGGAACCTTTACGACCTGCCCCTTGGTCATTTCCTGGACTCCGCCGCCGACCGCTGCTCCAGAGCCAGCACCGATGGCGGCGCCTTTGCCTCCACCGGCGAGCGCACCCACGATAGCTCCTAGCGCGGCTGTTCCACCTACCACTTTGGCGGTGCGCGAGCCGCGCGAGCCGCTGGCTTCCGAAACGTCGCCGGTGGTGACATCCACCATGCGCCCGTTCGCCATCACCTGCTGGAGCACCAGCGTGAGCACTGTTTTGCCTTCAAACTTGCCGGATTGTCTGTCCTCCACCAGCTTCACAAAGGCATCGGCGCCGCGCGGCAATACCGTCTGGTCATTCACCATGACGGGTTCGTCCACGCTGGCACGGAAGGTTTCGCCCAGCCGGCTTTGTTCGGAATTGATGCTGTCAATCATGCGAATGGTGATCTGCGTTCCGACCGGAATCTGCAGGCCGGAAGACGGTGGGGGTTGTACTTGCTGCGCAAAACCAGCAGGCGGGGGTGCCTGGGGAGGCGCCTCGGGAGCAACAGAGCGGGACTCCCGGCCTTGGCCGCCGCCAAAGTGCAAGCTATCGATATCGTCGACGGCATAGGTTTCCACGCGATCACCCACGGTGAACCGGATGTGGCGGGCGTCGCCACCAATGTAGTCCCCGCGTACAACCTGGCCATTGCGGAGCGTCAATGTATCGGCGCAGGCCAGCAGCGCAACAGCAACGCTTAGAACAGTCAAACGAAGTCTCATCGGAGCTCCTTTGGATCTTAGAGTAACACCAGTCCCTGTTGCCTTTAGATTCGCGGTGGCAGGGCTACGTTTCTAACAATCGCGCGCCTGGAAGGCTTAGGCGTTAGGGAGCTTCTTGCGTCTAAGTCCGTCTATTAGCGAAGCCGCCACACTCCGGCCGCGCTCCAAGGCTTCTTCGTAGGCGCTTCGTTTTTCCGCGCGCGTGTAGGCCGCTCCGGTGCGGTAGAAGCGCTCCAGCGACAGGCCTACGACACGGGTTCCGGCGTAGGCAATGGCGGCCTTCGGAATCAACCCGCCGCCCAAAGGAATTTTTCCCACCAACTCGCGGGCCAGCGCTCGCCAGCCGAAGGCTCCCAGCACGATGGAGGCGATCTCTCCGCGCTGCTCGCGGTAGCCGAAGTCGCGGTCGCTGGCGGCGGCTAGCAGAAAGGCCATGCGGACTTGATTGGCGGTCAGAACGGCGGTGTCGGAGGTAAACTCGGTTACTGCCCAGGGCAGCGAGATAAACGGCAGAATGTCGGGAACGGCCGTGGCCAGGGCAAACAGCGCATTCTGGCGCGCCACCTTCTTCACCACTCGGCGAGACACCTCCTCGCGAAATGGCAGAATATGCATGGCCAGCGGGATGGCCATATCGGGACGCTGCTTCAGCACCGACGAAACCAGATGCCGCGGATCGTGGGGACGGAATGCGAACAGATCCTGGGTGGGGGTCAGTTCATCGGGAGGCGAGTCCTCGAAGTAAATTTCCAGGTCGTTGCGGCTGGCCGGTGAAAATCCTTCCGACGCGCGATGGATGCGGTGCCGCAGGCCGGCGCGCTTGGCCGGCGATAACTCCGGCGGCGCCAGGAAATCTTCCATCTGCCGGTAGGCGTTCTCGGTATGCGCGTAGAGAAATAACCGCAGCGGCCTTTCGGTGTGCCGTTCGATTTCTTGGGGATTCAGACTGGCGATGGCTTCCTTTATGCTCTGGACAACCTGGACGGACATGGCGGAACTCCGGTATGAGAACGATGCGCGGCCTTGCGATGGCTTCCTGAGCAGGCCGCTTAAGAGCGAAAGACGACTTTCAGCTCCTTCCGCCATTGTAAGCCTATGCCGAGCTTCTCAACCGGAATGCTCGGGGAAAAGAACCGCAGCACGCGCTCATTGGAGGGATGAAAATCGAGCGCGGGTGAAACCAGGAGCAGGCGTGGAGGCTGGTTATTCAACACGAGCCCTGGAAAATAACCGCGCCGGGTGAACTCGTTTTGGTCCAGGTGCCACTTCACTCGCGCCCAATAATCCAAGGCTTGCAGCGGGAGATGAATGTCTTGGGAGGCTTTGAGTTCCAGCACCGACAGCCGGCCCGTGCGATCCGCGGCCAGCAGATCGATCACGCCCCGGTCGGCGGCCGCGAAGGCCGGCACTTGGCCGTACACCGGCGCTGGGAGCAATTGCGCATCGACCCGTTCGATCTGGCCGCGTACTTGCGATTCCAGCCAGGCTTCCGGATTTGCGAGATACAGCGGGTTGAGGCGATCGACCGCATCCGGCGAACGGAGCCGGGCGAGGTTGCGCGCCAGTGCTGTTGCTTCATCCGCGGAGCCGCTGCGCTTCCTATGGATGCCAACCAGCAACTCGCCGCTGGCGGTGCGGGCGAATTCCATGCCGTGCACTCGCAGACTAAGCTCGCCATCCGGCCGCGCGATCGATTCGACGCGCGGCGTTTTGAGAATGCTCTCGATCGCGCCATCCAGCCCGCCCGCCAGACGCCGCGAGCAAGTATCCAGGCGCGTCGCGAGGTTGCCGTAGTCGCGCAAATCGATGCGGTCTTCGCCGCCATCCTCGCCGTAGACGAAGGCGTCGTAGCGCGCCACGTTGGGATCGAGAAACAGCAAGCGCAGGCAGGTCAGCTTCTCCTGGCCGGCGGGGAGATAGAGAACCAATCCTTGCACTACCAGACCTGGTTCCCGGCTGCGAAGGTAGTCCAGCCAGATCAGGCCGAACGTGAGCACGTGTTCTGAGTGGAGCAGGTCCGGTGAGGCTCCGATGGCGGCCCAGCAGTTGTTCCCTTGACGCAGCAGAGCGCGCGGATAGGCGGGCGATAGGCTATGTTCGAGATCGGCTTCCGTGGTTAGTTCGGCGATGCGGTACAGAGGAAATTGACGGCCCAGGAAGCGCCGGAACTGCTCGCGGAATTCCAGCCGCTCGCTGCGTAAGGTGGCGTCCTGTCCGGCCGGACGCCGCAGGTCCACAAGGGCCAGCGTTCCCGGACGTTTGCCGAAGCGTTCGATCCCGAGCACCAGCTTCCCGCGGCTGTGCTGCTCGATTCCGGTGACACGCCGGACCAGGTTGCGCCGTTCGCTCCAGGCCTGCAGCCGCAGCGAGCCATGGCAGGTCTCCAGGCTGAAGTTGTCCGCGGAAATCGGGATCAACTCTTCGCCTGGCTCGGAGAGCACCGGCTCTAGACTGTCGGCAAGAAAGCGCTCGATGGTGTCTTGAAGTTCGGTCACTAGGGAGGGCGAAGCGGAACAGCTTCGAAGGCTCGCGGCGGAGGCCTGCGCTACCCTAATAATCGTCCGTGCTCCGCGAAAGATTAGAGCAAGTGGAAACCAGAATCGCCCATGCCGCCTCGCGCTGCGGCCGGCGCCGTTCGGATATCACGCTGCTCGCTGTCACTAAGAAATTTCCAGCCAGCGTTATGCGGGACGCTTACGATCTTGGCCTGCGCGAGTTCGGCGAGAATTACGTGCAGGAGTTCGAAACCAAGCGAGCGGAGCTCGGCGATTGCGCCGGCGCGCGCTTCCATCTGATCGGGCACTTACAATCCAACAAAGCCAAGAAAGCCGCGGAGATTTTCGACGTCATTCAAACCGTCGACTCCGCCAAACTGGCGCACCGCCTGGATGAAAACCAGCGCCCACTGGACGTCATGATTGAAGTAAAGCTCTCCCAGGAAGCGGCCAAGGCCGGCGCGGATCCCGGCGAGCTGCCGGCACTGATCGAGGCGACCAGAACCTGCCCGCATCTTCGTCTGCTGGGCTTGATGACCATGCCGCCGTGGTCGGAAGACGCCGAGCAATCACGCCCCTATTTTGCGCGGCTCCGCGCGTTGGCCGATCGACACCAGCTCTCCGGGCTTTCCATGGGCATGTCGCACGATTTGGAGGCCGCCATCGAGGAAGGCGCCACTATGGTGCGCATTGGCACTGCTTTATTCGGCCCGCGGAGGAAAAATTGAAGGCCGGATTTTATTCGCCGCTGCCGCCCTCACACACCGGCGTCGCGGACTACTCAGCCGCGTTGTTGCGCGCGCTACAGCCGCTCGGCCGCGTGGAGGTGGACGCTCGGGCGGCCGATGTGCGCCTGTATCATCTCGGCAACAACCGGCTGCATCGCGAAATCTACCGGCGAGCGCTGGAAACTCCGGGTGTGGTGGTGCTGCATGACGCGGTGCTGCATCATTTTCTGCTGGGGACGCTAGGCGAGCGCGAGTATGTCGAAGAGTTTACGTACAACTACGGGGCGTGGAACGAGGATCTGGCCGGCCAGTTATGGCGCAACCGGGCGCGCTCTGCCGCCGATCCGCGGTACTTCAGGTATCCGCTGATCAAGCGCATCGCCGAGCAATCGCTCGCGGTGATCGTTCACAATCCTGCTGCCGCGCGGATGGTCCGCGAACACGCGCCCGGCGCGGCGGTGCACGAGATTCCGCATCTGTTTGAGCCGCCCCGGGAAGCTCCGGACGCAGCCGGCGTGCTGCGTTTGCGGCAAGACCTGGGTGTAGCGCCTCGAACATTTCTGTTCGCCGTGTTTGGCCACCTGCGCGAATCCAAACGGCTGCTCGGCGTGCTGCGGGCGTTCGATCGGGTGCGGCGCGATGCCGCCGTGGCCTTGCTGGTGGCGGGGGACTTTGTCTCAGGAGACCTGGAGCGCGCCGCCTCGCCGCTGCTCAACGCCGGTCGCGGCATCCTGCGTGTAGGATTCACGCCCGAGCGCGACTTCTGGCGCTACGCCTCCGCCGCCGATGCCTGCATCAACCTGCGTTACCCGGCGGCCGGTGAAACCTCCGGAATTTCCATTCGCCTGATGGGCGCGGGTAAACCTGTTCTGATAACCGGCGGCCTGGAGACTTCGCGTTTTCCCGAATCCGCGTGTGTCAAAGTCGATCCCGGGCTGGCGGAAGAGGAAATGCTGGCCGAGTACATGACCATGCTCGCGCGCGCCTCCTCCGACGCCAGGATGATCGGCCAGCGCGCTTCGGAGTACATCCGGGAATTCCACGCTCCGGAGCGCGTGGCGCGCGAATATTGGCGCGTGCTGGCCGCTTGTTATCATAAGAATTAAACGGGAAACGCAGTAAACCTTCGTGTCGACAATCGCTTCATGGCTGCTGGGAGCGCTCTCCTTCCTCCAGGCAACGTCGCATTCAGCGACGTCCGCAAGGTATGAAACACTGCTGCACCTCCGCGTGCCCATGCGCGACGGCGTCCATTTGGACACCAACGTCTTTAAGCCGGCCGGGAACTATCGCTTCCCGGTTATTCTGATCCGCACGCCGTACGGGAAGGGAAGCGAGCTTCCGCCCGGCTATCCGGTGTTCCTGAATCGTGGCTACGCCATCGTGATGCAAGACGTGCGCGGGCGCTATGCCTCGCAGGGCGTGTTCGACGCGCTGAAGCAGGAGGGACCGGACGGCTACGATACGCTGAATTGGATTGCCGAGCAGCCCTGGTCGAACGGAAAAATTGGAATGACGGGCGGCTCGTATCTGGGGATCGCGCAGTGGCGCGTCGCGCTGCTCAACAATCCACATCTCAAAGCCATCTTCCCGGTGGTCTCGGGTTCGGACGATTACCTGGATCGCTTTTACTCGCCCGGCGGCGCCACCAAGCTGGGGCACCGGCTGATGTGGATGTCTCTAAATATGACCGCGCCCGGCGTGCCTAAGCCAAAGTTTGACAACTATGTCGCCAACCTGCCGCTGCGCACCTCCGATCGCGCGGCTACGCGCCAGACCGTCCGGCTGTATCAGACCATCCTGAATCACCCCACGTACGATGCGTTCTGGAAGCAGCAGAGCGTAGTCGAGAACATCGCGCAGGTGCACGTGCCCGTGTTCGCGGTGGGCGGATGGTACGACAACTACGCGGAGAGCGATCTGGCGGCGTTCTCGGCCTTGCACAAGATCCCCGGCTCCGATGACCGGCACCATATCCTGATCGGGCCGTGGGCCCACAACATGTCGGTGCCTTTCGCGGGAATCAATTTCGGCGACGATTCTTCCGCGCCGATCCGCTCCTATCAACTGGAATGGTTCGATCATTGGCTCAAGGGCCAGCCCGACGATGCCAAGGATTATTCGCCGGAGGCGTGGCATAGCAAGCGCTCGGAAGTGGATGAAGCGCCGGTCCACATTTTCGTCATGGGTGTGGACCGCTGGCGCGACGAGCAGGAATGGCCGCTGGCGCGCACCCGCTATACTCCGCTGTATCTGGCCAGCAAGGGCTACGCCAACGCGCTGACGGGCGACGGCAAGCTGGAATGGAAACTCCCCAAGAAGAACACCGCCGATCATTTCCGTTACGATCCGCGCAATCCGGCGCCCACCCGCGGCGGAGCGGTGTGCTGCGATCCGAAAGTGTTCCCCTGGGGTCCCATGGACCAGCGCGGCGTTGAGAACCGGGCCGATGTTTTGGTGTATACCAGCGCTCCGTTGAAAGAGGAGTTGGAAGTGACCGGCCCGATTCGCGTCATGCTGTACGCATCCACCTCGGCCCCCGACACCGACTTTACGGCCAAGCTGGTGGACGTGTTCCCCAATGGCGAAGCGCGCAACCTGACGGACGGCATCCTGCGCGTCCGCTATCGCGACGGGCTGGAAAAGGCCGAGCTGGCGCGCCCGGGTCAGATTTATTCTTTGGCGATCGACGCGGGCGTGACCAGCAACGTGTTTCTGGCGGGACATTCTCTACGCCTCGAAGTATCGAGCAGCAATTTTCCGCGCTTCGACCGGAATCCGAATACCGGCCGTCCTTTCGCCGAGGAGACGGAGCTGAGGAAGGCGGATCAGTCCGTTTATCTGGGGCCGCTGCACGCTTCCGTGGTGCTGTTGCCGGTGATCCCGGCGCAGCCCGTGCCGGCGCGCGAATTGACTTCCGCGAGCGGCTCGCGGTATGGTGCAAAAAGAAACAGTGCCCGGCCAGTGAAAGCTCTCCCGTTTCAGGCGCGGTAGCCAAGTGGTAAGGCAGAGGTCTGC
>CAVYGT010000009.1:0-47215 GCA_963768095.1 Terriglobia bacterium
AGATGGAGCGGGAGACGGGACTCGAACCCGCGACGTCCAGCTTGGGAAGCTGGCATTCTACCACTGAATTACTCCCGCCCATCGCTGGCACCATCAACATATCAGAGCATAACTCCGATGTCCAGCAGCGCAGGCCCCGTTCTCGCCGGGTGTATGATAGCGATTGCACGGAGGAAAAATGAGAATTATCCGGATTGTTTCGATATTTGTTCCAGCCGTTGCCGCGCTGTTTCTGCTTAACCAAGCCCATCCCACCAGCGTGCATGCAGCGCCTCCGCCCGAAGCCGCGCCCGCCTTTGCCATGGTTATCCATGGCGGCGCCGGCAACTATGACCGGATGCCCGCCGAGCAAGTCGAACTGCGCCGCGCGTCCATGACCAAAGCGATCGAGGCCGGCTACGGCATCCTCAAGCGTGGCGGCACGAGTCTGGACGCCGTGGAAGCCGCGATCCGAGTAATGGAAGACTCCGGGTTGTTCGATTCCGGCCGTGGCGCCTACTACACCAAGGAAGGCGTTCCGGAAATGGACGCAGCCATCATGGACGGAAAAACGCTAAGCGCTGGCTCGGTGGCTTCCGTCAAACACATCGCGAATCCCATTCACCTGGCGCGGTTGGTCATGGAGAAGACGCCGCACGTCCTGCTGGTGGGCGAGGGCGCCGAGGAATTCGCAAAATCGCAAGGCATCCAACTGGTCTCGCCCTACTATTTCTATAACGAGCGGGAGTGGGAGCGCTTCAAGAAGGCCCAGGAAGGCGCCGCCAAAAAGACCTCGTCGTTGCGGCGCGACGAAGAGCACGGTACTGTCGGCGCGGTCGCGCTGGACCTGGCCGGCAACCTCGCGGCCGGCACTTCCACCGGCGGAACCGTCCTGAAAATGCCCGGACGCGTGGGCGACTCGCCCATCATCGGCGCCGGCACCTATGCCAACAACGAAAGCTGCGCCGTCTCGGCCACCGGAACCGGCGAATACTTCATGCGCAACATCGTAGCTGCGGACATTTGCGAGCGCGTTCGGTATCTGCACGTCTCGCTCGACCAAGCGGCGGATGACGTGGTCATGAAGGAGTTGGTCGCGCAGCACGGCGACGGTGGCGTGATCGCGCTCGACCCCAAAGGCAACTCCACCACGCCTTTCAATACCCCCGGGATGATGACCGCGACCCTTCGCGCCGATGGAACCATAACCCTGAAAGGCTGGACCAAGACCGCGCAGCCGGTCACGGTCTCGGCGACGAAATAGACCTGATCAGCGATTCAAGGTAAGCCGCGACGCCGGGATCTCCTTCTCTCGGCGCCCAGGCCGCAAAGTCTTTATCGTTGGTCGCCACGTAGGGCCCCGGTTTCACTTCGTAGCAGATCGCATGCGGCGTTAAGGGAGCCATGCTGTGCCACACGCCCGGAACCACGTCGATGCCCATCACGTCACGCCCCAAAACGTGCGAACTCGCGATTCGCCCCGCGTCGTCGAACGTGAAGAACGCGATTTCACCCTCTAGCACCAGGAAGGACTCCGCTTTCGGCGGATCCAGATGCCGGTGCGGCGCGATGTACGTCCCCCGGATCAGAACGTTCAGGAAGCGGTGCGGATTGTCTTCCATGCTGGCATGAAAATTGTGATTCGTCCGCAGCCGCGGAGACTGGCGCGCGCGCTCCACTAGACTCGCAAAGAGCGCCGTGTCCAATAGCTGAATAGCGGGCATCAGCTTCATGTTCGCACGCCCGCGCAACGGGTATATACTTGTTTCCGTTCGGGCCGAAAGGAGCGGAGACATGCGAGCCATCACACTGCTTTTCCTGGCGGGCTTGGCGCTGGTTGCACAACCGCCGGCGATCGACAGCGATGACATCGGAGGCGTGGTCAAAAGCGCCAAAGGACCGGAAGCCGGCGTGTGGGTCATCGCCGAAACAACCGATCTGCCCACGCACTACATCAAGACCGTCGTCACCGACGATCAGGGTCGCTACGTCATGCCGGATTTGCCGAAAGCGAACTACACCGTCTGGGCGCGCGGCTACGGGCTGCTGGATTCCTCAAAAGTGCGGACCGCCCCGGGCAAGATCGTGAACCTGACCCCCACCGTCGCACCGAACGCGAAAGCCGCGGCCGCTCTTTATCCTGCCAACTACTGGTATTCGCTCATGAAGGTGCCAGACAAAAACGAGTTTCCTGGAACCGGTCCCAGAGGAAATGGCATTTCCCCCAACGTCAAAGTCCAGGGACAATGGCTGCACTTGATCAAGACCGACAGTTGCGAATCGTGCCACCAGCTCGGCAACGCGTACACCCGCACCATTCCCGCGATGTTCAGCAAGCTGGATTCCCCCGCGCAGGCCTGGATGCGCCGCGTCCAGTCCGGACAAGCCGGCAATGCGATGCTCGGTGGCCTAAATCAGCTTGGCCCGGAAAAGGCCACGGCTTTATTCGGCGATTGGACCACGCGCGTCGCACAAGGCGAATTACCGGCTGAAGCGCCTCCGCGTCCGCAGGGCCTCGAGCGCAACATCGTGATCACGCAGTGGGACTGGGCCGGCGCGAAAATATATCTCCACGACGAAATCTCCACCGACAAGCGCAACCCCGGCGTGAACGCGAATGGCCTGATCTACGGTTCGCCGGAGGAAAGCAGCGATTATCTGCCGGTACTCGATCCGGTGCGCAACACCATCAGCAGCGTCAAGGTTCCCTATCGCGATCCGAACACGCCGGGACAGCCCAAGCCGCTTCAGCCGTCGACTTTCTGGGGCGACGAAGCCATCTGGGACAGCCACACCACGGTTCACAATCCGATGTTCGACGAAAAGGGGCGGCTCTGGTACACCGCGCGCCTGCGTCCCGCCGACAATCCCGCGTACTGCAAAGCCGGCTCCAGCCTTCCTTCCGCCAAACTCACTCCAGCCGATCGGTCCGGCCGCCAGTTAGGTATGTACGATCCCAAAACAAAGCAGAGCTACATGATTGACACCTGCTTCGCCACGCATCACCTGCTTTTCGCCGAGGACGCCAACAACACGCTGTGGACCAGCACCGGCGGCGGTGGCGGAGTGGTCGGTTGGCTCAACACAAAAATGTGGGACCAGACGCACGACGAGCAAAAATCTCAGGGCTGGACCGCGCTGGTGCTCGACACCAACGGCAATGGCAAGCGCGACCCCTATCAGGAATCGGAGCAGAATGTGGTCACGGCGCCGAGCGGCGAGAGTTTGGGTATCTCGGCCATTCTCAAGCCCTCCACGGATCCCAGCAAGGACACGCGCCTCAACGCAGCTTTCTACGGCCTTGCCATCGGCGCCGACGGCATGATCTGGGGCAGCGTGCTGGGCTTCCCCGGCGGAATCGTGCGCCTCAATCCTGGATCGCATCCCCCCGAAACCGCCTTGGCCGAGTATTACGAAGTGCCGTGGAACAATCCTAAAGCGCCGGTCTCTGGTTTTTCGCCGCGCGGCATGGATATCGATCGCAACGGAGTCGCCTGGGTTGCGTTGGGAAGCGGTCATTTCGCAAGCTTCGACCGCCGCAAATGCAAGGGGCCCCTCAATGGGCCTAAGGCCACGGGCCAACATTGTCCGGAAGGCTGGACGCTGTATCCAACGCCAGGACCGAACTTCAAAAACGTCAGGGATTCCGGCAGCGCCGACTCGCATTATTACGACTGGGTGGATCAGTTCGACACGCTGGGATTGGGCAAGAACACGCCCATCATCACCGGCAACTCTTCCGATTCGCTAATCGCCTTGGTCAACGGCAAGTGGGTCATCATGCGCGTCCCCTATCCGCTCGGATTTTTCGCCAAAGGGATGGACGGCCGCATCGATGACGCCAACGCCGGCTGGAAAGGCAAGGGCGTCTGGACCACGTGGGGCACGCGCACGCCGTTCCACAGCGAGACCGGAAAAGGCACCATGCCCAAGGTGGTTCACTTCCAGGTCCGGCCCAACCCGCTCGCGAATTGAGGGCATCGACGGTGGAATTGACGGCTGCGGGTTAGTGCTGCGCCGTTTTTCCACCCGCCCCGATCTCAACCGTGTGCGCAGTGAATTTGTCGCCGCTTTTTTCGGCGTGAATTACCACGCGATCTCCCACCTTGAGATCTGTCTTCTGGATGGCTTGGCTCCCGCGCGCGAAGGTGGTCTTGGCGCCGAGCGAGACTTCCACCGTCTTTCCGGCCGCAGTAGTCACCGTGACCGAGCCGTCCGAGACCTTGGCGATTGTACCCATGACGTGTTCGAGCCCGCCATGGGCGAGTACAAGAGTGGCGCAGAGCGCGAAGCAAAGCGCGAGTTTAGTGAACGTGCGGTTTTGATTCATTGGATCTAGCTCCATTCAAGAAGTCTTTCTCTTGCTGTTCTTCTTCCAGTTCGTCCGGCGATTTCGGATTCATCTCTTGCATGTCCAGTTCTTCCTGCGCGGTGAGATGTGGCAAATGACGGATGAACCGAACCAGCTTCCACGAGTCCTCCTCATGGCCGGGAGCAGCCCAGCCAGGCATGCCGGACATTCTGACGCCGTTCTGAATGATGAAAAACAATTCGCCGTCGGTCTTGTTTTGCGTCTCCGAAGCCCGCATATCCGGTGCCGAAGGATAGGAATGTTTTCCCATTTCCGTGTCCCCGCTGCCGTTGTTGGCGTGGCACGACGCGCAATGATCCGCCCAATGTGCCCTGGCTTCGGTCAGAACTTCGGGTGAGTCCGGAATAGGGTTGACAGCCGACTTGGCGGCGGACGGCATGGCGAAATCGCGCGCCGTCCCGGCGATCCAGCGTTCGATGCCGCTCGGCGTTTCAAGAGCACTGAAGCCGTGCGCCTGGCGCAGTGCGACAAGAGAGACGACTGCGAGAACGATCGCTAGACTCAACCCTCCGACCATGAACCACGCCAGCTTGCTCATAGTTTCAAAACGCGGGGCACAGTACCAGGAGGAATACCTTCCGATCGCCGGGGACTTCGTTAAATATCAGGCCATTTAGGATCAACGCCAACAGCGATGTAGCCTGGGTTAGCCGCGTTTTTTCGCCAGACATTCCGTCGCGACGGCAGCATGCGGGCGAGCGGAAAAGCTCGTATCCACATACCGCCGCCACGATCAGCGGGAGGCTGATCACCGCGGGTAAAAAGGATTCAATAGCGCGGTGCATGCCATTCGTCTTTATCCATGAAACATCAAATCCGGCGCTTCGATATGCGGCAAATTGTCGCATTCGCCCGAAATCGGCCAGTCTGCGACAATATGACGCATCGAAGGGCTCGATTAGAAGACGAATCGCTCCGTGCGCCGGTCAGTACCTCGCTCCAAGGCGGCCTTATCAACGCACAGGAGGATACTTCGCGAGTTTGCGCTGCAAGGAGCGGCGATGGATTCCTAAGAGCCGCGCGGCCTGAGAAACGTTCCCGCCGCAATCGGCCATCACCCGCTGCATGTGCTCCCACTCGACTCTGGCAAGGCTGGGAACCATCGCCGGAATCTCCTGCGCTTCCTCCGCGGCTGAGTGCAGGCTTTCATAGGCCGCCAACACCTGTTCGGCATCCGCGGGTTTGCTCATGTAGTGATCGGCGCCCCGCTTCATCGCTGAAATAGTTGTGGGAATGCTGCCATAGCCGGTCAACACGATGATGGCCATCGAGGAATCGAGAGCACGCAATTGTTGGACGAGGTCAAGACCGCCCATCCCCGGCATTCTCAGATCGACCAGCACCAAATCGGGACTGCGCTCGCGGGCGATTGCTAAAGCTTCTTCTCCGCTGGATGCGCTGCTCGCATCCCAGTTTCGCTGCACCAGGGCGCGGCACAATCGATTACGGAAAACGTCGTCGTCATCGACTACGAGAACCAGTGGCTTGTCGTCAAACGGCGGCATACATATCGTCGCGCGAGGCGTCCAGGGGCAGATCCAGCTTCGCGGTCGTGCCCTTCCCAAGAGACGACTCGAACGACAAGCCTCCGCCCAAGCGTTCGGCGAACGTGCGTACCAGAAACGTGCCCAGTCCCATACCTTTTCCTGGTTCCTTGGTAGTGAAGAACGGCTCGGCAATCCGGCGAAGCACGTGCTCCGGCATTCCCTGGCCGCAATCGGCGACCGAAAACGTGATCTGCGAACCGCTGCGCTCGGCGCGGATGACAATCTTCCCATCCTCAACGCTCGCGTCTAGTGCATTTTTGATCAATGCGGCAAGCGAGTGAGTAGTGGCCTGCACAGGCAAAACTACAGCAACTCCCTCGTCCGGCACACTTACCCGAAGTGATTCACGCTGCGAATCGGAAAACTGCAAAAGCGTTTCTCTCAGAAGTTCGGTTAGCAGAATGCTTCGTGGCGCTTCGCCCATCGGCTCGGCGCCCTCGACACTCATTCGTTGGAGAATCAAGCGGCACCGCTCCACTTCGGAACGAATCAGCTTCGCGTCTTCGCGCATATCGCCGCCATCTGCTAGCTGAGCCGCAGTGCGTTCCAGCTCCCGCGAGACTACCGCGATGGTGCCGAGCGGCGTCCCCAGTTCATGCGCCGCGCCGGCCGCGAGGGTCGCCAAAGACGCCAGCCGCTCATTCTTGGCGATTTGTTCCTGCAGAGTCAGAACTTGATGCTCCCGCTCCCGAAGGCCGTCGGAGACCTTTCCGGTGAAGAATGTGATTAGGCCGGCCGCGACAATGAACGCGACCCACATCCCGACCAAGTGCGGCGACAAGCCTTGAGCATCATGATGGGTTTCAAACGCTGGAGCGGGGACATGGAACAGGAATAGCAAGCCAAAACAAACCGTCGCCAACACACCCAAAGCCCAGGTCCACGTCTTTTTGAGCACTACGGCGGAAAGCGTTATTTGAACCAGGTAAAGCAGGCTGAATGGGTTCGTCGATCCACCCGTCAGCCCGAGCATCACGGTCAGGCAAAGCGTGTCCAGCACGAATATCGCGCCAAGTGTTGCCTGCGGAAAGCGAGTCGACACCTGCGGCTTCTTAGAGAGTACGAGATTGGTCCCAACCACGACGGACAGGATCGCGAACATCCAGAACAGCGGAACAGTCAAATGGAACACGAACGCCATTCCGAGAATAATGGCCGCCACGCCGCAGGCGATTCCGTAGCGCAACCGCACCACCCAAGGTAGGGCCAGATTAGGCGCGAAATCCCTGCCTAGGGTTGCCGGCTCACTCGGGAGCGTGGCCTTGGAGCCCGGACCAGACCGTCTGTCATGGGTTCGGATCATCGGAGCAAGTACCTTGCTTCCCATCCTATCTCGCTGAAAGAACCGCGGCCAGGAGTGCGACAATTTGCCACACGACAACGGGATGGAATTGATGTTTGATGGTTTAAGCGGTTCTTTTCGGATGCGTCGCGCGCTTGCATCGCTACTAGTGGCTCTCTTCAGCTTTCCGCTGATTGACGCGGTCCTGCTCGCGGACAGTGCTCCAGACCTACCTTCCTGCTGTCGCCGCAGCGGCGCGCATCACTGCGTAACGGATAAGCATGACAGCGCCTCTCCGGACGCCGCCGCTTTCCGGCTGTTCCAGAGGTGCCCGGCGTTTCCGGTCGCGCAGGCCGTAACAGGTGACACCGCGACGGCAATTCTGAGAACTTCCAGCGCTATCTCTGCCGGGCTCGTGAGCCATCCTGCGATTCAACGGCAGACGGAAGCGCTCGGCCGCATCTCCTTCAGTCGCTTGCGCCAAAAGCGCGGTCCTCCAAGTCGTCTCGCCTGATTCACTCCTGATTCTCGTTAGTCCTTGCCAGTAATTTCTGGCGAAGAGGCATCGCCCGTACTCCGGGCGGAATACAGGAGCCGGTTAGGCGCGGATCGTCTCATCCCGCACCTTGGGTTCACGAGGAGAGGAAGTCATTGAGGAGGTTGCATGCGAAAGCTCGTATTTTTTTCGTGCCTGGCTAATTTTCTAGTTCTTGGTTCGCTGCTCCACGCAACAATTTTTGGAAGAATACAAGGAATCGTGCACGACCCGCAGCATCGGCCCGTGGCCGGAGCTTCGGTAAAACTGCAGGCGATTACCTCGGATTGGTCTCAAACCGCGCAGACTGAGCGATAGCGGCGAGTTTTCGTTCGCCACCGTGCCGGTCGGCGACTACAAAATCACCGTCACTCAGCCCAACTTCCAGACTTCGGAACAGACCGTCACCGTCGTATCCGAGCTCATCGCCGATTCTGCACTTTCAACTGGCGATCGCTGCCGTTGAATCAAACTACCGTCGTCGTCGGCCAGGCGGAACCGGTCAACATGGATTCGGTAACCCCCACCACTCTGGTCGATCGCGAGGACATCGCTCAAACTCCCGGCGCCGACCGCACCAACAGCCTGGCGATGATCACCGACTTTACACCCGGCTGCCTACGTAACCCACGACATGCTGCACATGCGCGGAGGCCATCAAGTGGATTGGCTGATCGACGGCGTCCCGATACCCAACACCAATATCGCCACCAATCTTGGCCCGCAGATCGACCCCAAGGACATCGATTATCTCGAAGTGCAGCGCGGCAGCTACGACGCGGAATACGGAGACCGCACTTATGGGATCTTCAATATCGTGCCCCGAACCGGCTTCGAGCGCGACAATGAGGCGGAACTGGTCACCTCTTTCGGCAATTGGTACCAGACCAACGATCAACTCAATTTCGGGGGGCACACCCAGCGCTTCGCCTATTACGTGAGTGTGAACGGAAATCGCAGCGACTACGGTTTGCAGCCTCCCATCGGGCAAGTGGTTCACGACGCGGAGAACGGCTATGGGGGATTCGCGTCTCTGATATTCAACGCCAGTCCCTCGAATCAATTTCGCGCTGGTGGCTTCGTTGCGCCAGGATTATTACCAGATCCCCATCGACCCGGATCCCAACTCAGCCGGAAATCAGGTTTATCCCAGTTACGGCCTTCACGATAGCGAACGTGAGCCCGATGGCTACGTCGCCTTTTCCTGGGTCCACACATTCAATCCCAACCTGCTGATGACGGTTTCCCCCTTCTATCATTACAACCAGGCCAGCTATAACAGCTCGCCGAACGATTTCCCGGTGATCACGAATGTGAACCAGACCGCCAATTATGCCGGCGCGCAAGCGAGCGTGAACGCAACCGTTTTGAAGAAAAACGACGTTGAAGTGGGAGTGTACGGATTCGCCCAGCACCAGAGCAACTTC
Organism: Terriglobia bacterium; assembly: GCA_963768095.1. Classification (GTDB taxonomy): domain Bacteria; phylum Acidobacteriota; class Terriglobia; order Bryobacterales; family Bryobacteraceae; genus Palsa-89. The sequence continues at coordinate 9,143 of CAVYGT010000009.1, forward strand.
TTCAATAACGTTTTTACGGATTGCGCGCCGGACTGCCCGAACTTCGGCCCCTCTTCGGCCGCGGTAACCGGCGGACTGGCTGAAGTATTCGTCAGCGACCGATTCAAGGCCACCTCGTGGCTGACGCTGATCGCCGGCCTTCGCTATTCGCACTTCGACTCCGGGTCAGTGAGCGGGGGAACCCAGCCGGCAGTGGTGGAGAACGTGCCTGACCCGCGCTTTGGCGTGGCCGTCAGAATCCCGCGCCTGAACTGGGTCTTTCACGGCTTTTACGGCGTGTTTTACCAACCGCCTCCGCTCTTGACCGCGACTGGTCCGTTGCTCGATTTGGCCAACAGCCAGAGCCTGACTTTCGGTCCGCTGCAAGGAGAGCGCGATCACGAATACCAATTCGGCGTCGCGATTCCATTTCGCGGCTGGGTGCTCGACGTCGACACCTTTCAAACCAGCGCGAGGAATTGGCTGGACCACAGCAATATCGGCGAATCGAACCTCTTCTGGCCGGTCACTTGGGACCGCGCTTTGATTCAAGGTTGGGAAACCACACTGCGTTCCCCGCGCCTCTGGCGCCGCGCTCAGGTCCACCTGGCCTACTCGAATCAGATCGCACAGGCCTCATCGCCTTTCACCGGAGGCTTGATTTGCCCTATTCCCGTGCCGGACGGATGCGAGCCGCCCCCAGGATTCTCACCGGTGGACCACGATCAGAGGAACACGTTGAACTTCGGCGTCAATGCAAGTCTTCCCTGGCATGCGTTCGCTTCGACGAATGTGTACTACGGCTCGGGATTCACCAACGGGAATCCCGACGCGCAATATCCCGGGGACTATCTGCCCCAGCACACTACGTTTGACATTTCCCTGGGAAAGAGTTTTGGCGAGTCCGAGAGATACCGGGTCTCGCTGACCGCTCTGAATGTGGCGAATCGCCGCGTGTTGCTCGACAACAGCCTGACCTTTGGAGGATTCCACTTTAACGATCCGCGACAAATCTACGTCGAATTCCGCTGGAGGTTTCACTACTGAAGAACGACTGTCGCGAGTTGCAGGAACTCACTGCAGCTCTGTGTTCCTGGTTTCCGGCAGCGTAAAAATGAGCACCGCACCCAACAGCAGGAACGCCGAATTGAGCGCCAGCGCCGCGCCAATGCCTTGACGATCGGCAATGCTCCCGACCGCGAACGGTGCCAGCGCGCTGGCCGCGCGTCCAATGTTGTAGACAAAACCTTGCCCGGCGCCACGCACCGCGGTCGGATATATCTCCGCCAGCATCGCGCCGAACAGCGAGAAAAATCCGGTTCCGAAGAATCCGACCAGAGGGCCGAGGATCAACAGCCACGTTTCCGAGGAAGCACCAGCCACCTGCGGCGTCAGTCCATAGATCGGCGTGAGAACAGCGGCGATCACCACATAAGCGAAGAACGCCGGCCGCCGCCCGAAACGGTCCGCCAGCCAGCCGAAGCTGACATAGCCCAGAAAAGCGCCAAACTGCATGGTGAATATCCAGGCGCTGGTCCGCATGATATCCAGTCCCGCGCCGCCTTCACTCTTGGGAGCCGAAAGAAAGCCGGGCAGCCAGGTGTTCAAGCCCCAATAGGCGAACAGAACCGCCATCGCCAAACAAGTGGCGGGAATCGTGCGCCGCACCAAGGGCGGGCGAAACAGAGCGCTGATCGGAACCGCGGCGTGCTTATGCACCCAGATCTCAGGCTCCTTCACCTTGCGTTGGATCCAGATTGTCAGAAAGGCGGGCAATATTCCCACCAAAAATAGAACGCGCCAGCCGAACCTTGGCAGGATGAGGGCCGTGACCGCGGCCGCCAGCATGTAGCCCAACGCCCAGCCGGACTGCATCAACCCGATGGCCTTGGCCCGATGCTGCGGCGGCCAATATTCCGATACCAGCACGGCGCCGGCCGACCATTCGCCGCCCAATCCCATACCCACGACCGCTCTCCAGGCGAACAGCGAGATCAAGCCAGTCGATAGAGCCGATCCCCCGGAGCCGAGCGAATACAGAAGGATGGTGTAGATGAGCGTGCGCGACCGCCCGATGCGGTCCGCCACGATGCCCGCACCGATCCCTCCAATGGACGACGCGATCAGCGTCACCGAACTGACCATACCCGCCGTTGCAGCCGACCAATGATATTCCGAGCGCAGCGTCTGGATCGCGAAGACGTACAGCAGCACGTCCAGCGAGTCCAGCATATATCCGAGCATGGCCGCCCAAAGCGCAAGCCAGCGCTGTTCCGTGAGGCGGTGCATCCTTCAGATAGTACCGTAAGGGTGCCGGCAAGCCTGGAAAACGCGCTCTGTATTCCAGGGAACTTACTCCCCACGCGGCTCGTTCTGGTTATGATGGGCCGAGGCTTCTAATCTGGCGCGCGAAACCCTAGCGGCTCCTGCGCCATTACATAAAGGTCCAAACGCATTCCGATGAGACTACTCCAAGCACGTTTATTCGCTCTCTGCGCTGCCCTGCTGATTCCCGCCGTGACCAGCGCGCAAAACGCAATCCGAATCGAACCCGCTACGGGCCGGTTAGGATGGCTGCTAGATCCGTATCGCCCTCGCACTGTACCGCCCATCAACTTAGCCAACACCTCACGCCTCGAAAGTTTGGTGCGCGGCGGCAATTTGTATCTGACGGCGCCGGATGTGGCCGCACTGGCGATTGAGAACAACCTGGACGTCGAGGTGCAACGCTACGGCCCGCTGCTGGCTCGAGAAGTGCTGCGCCGCGCGCAAGGAGGCGGCGCTCTGCGCAGTGTCGGCCTGGGAGTGGCGCCGGGTCCGGAGAGCGTCAGCCTGACGGGCGTGAGCCTCAACTTCGCCGGCGCGGCCGTCAACACCGGCGGAAACGGTGTAAGTTCTGGCGGCGGAATCGTTACGCAGCTCGGGCCGGCCATTCCCTCGCTCGATCCCACCCTGGTCGGCGTAATCAACTTTCAACACGCTACTTTCCCTCAGAGCAACACGATTCTTACCGGAACCACCGCGTTAACCGTCGACTCGCGCACCTATCAGATGCAGTACCAGCAAAACTTTATCTTCGGGCTCAGCGCGCAGATGACTTATCTCAGCCAGCACAACAGCGTGAACAGCCTGCTGTACAGTTTGGACCCTTATACAACCGGCGATCTGGATTTGCAGGTTACGCAAAACCTGCTACAAGGGTTCGGCTCGGCGGTGAACGGGCGGAATATCCGCGTGCAGAAGAACAATTTGAAGGTAACCGACCTCCAGTTCAAGCAGCAGGTCATCACCACCGTCTCGGCGGTTCTCAACTTGTACTGGGATCTGGTCAGCTTCAACGAAGATGTAAAGGCGCGCCAGCAGGAAGTGGCCACGTCGCAGCAGTTGCTCGAAGACAACCGGCGCCAGGTGGCCATCGGCGCGCTGGCCGAGATTGAAGTGACGCGCGCCGAGGCGCAGCTTTACGCCAGCCAGCAGGACCTGGTCATTTCGCAGACCAACCTGATGCAGCAAGAAACCATTCTGAAGAACGCCTTGAGCCGCAATGGCGTCGCCAGCCCGACCCTCGCCCAGGTGCACGTCGTCCCGCTGGATATGCTGCCGGCTCCCGACAATGCACCGCTCAAACCAGTTGAACAACTGACCGGCGAAGCGCTCGCCAAGCGAAACGAGATTGAACAAGCCAAGCTCAACCTGGAAAGCAATCAGATGAACCTGGTGGGCATCAAGAATTCGCTGAAGCCTACGTTGCAGGCCTTCGCCGAACTCACCAACAACGGGCTGACCGGCCAGCTCACCGCCGTGGGCGCGGCCCAAGCGGGCGTCCCGTATCTGGCTGGAGGCTATGGCAATCTGTTGGGAGAAATCGCAAGGCGCAATTTCCCCAACTACTCGGCTGGCCTTTCGCTGAACATCCCCTTGCGCAATCGCGCGGCGCAATCCGACTACGTCACCAGCCTCCTCGAAATCCGCCAGAACGAATTGAACCTGCAAAAAAACATCAACCAGGTTCGGGTCGACGTGCAGAACGCCGTCATCGGACTCCAGCAAGCACGCGCCAGATATGACGCCGCCGTGAAAGCGCAGGACCTTCAGCAACAGACCTTCTCAGCCGACCAGCGAAAATATCAGCTCGGGGCAGGCACCGTGTTCCAGGTGATCCAGGATCAGCGCGATCTGGACAGCGCCATCAGCGCGCGCATGCAAGCCATGGCGAACTACACGCATGCGAAAATAGCGTTCGATCAGGCGCTCGGCACCACGCTCGAAACCAACAATATCTCGCTCGATGAGGCCGTGGCCGGCCATATCTCCAGACCGTCCTCGCTTCCAGCCAATCTCCCGGCGGAGGTGCGGCAATGATGCGCCGCGTCCTGGCGATTGGCCTCTGTCTCAACTGGTTCGCTTGGGCGCAGCAGCCCGGCATTGAACCAGTTCGGCCTTCGGCGCCCATTCTGATCAGGCCCTATCTGCCTGCGCACGTTCCGCCCATCCCTCTTTTGAATTCCACCCGCCTGCACGATCTCATTCGCGCGGGAATTCTTTACCTGACCGCTCAGGATGCGATCGCGCTGGCGCTGGAGAACAACATCGACCTCGAAGTCGCGCGCTACAACCCGAGCTTAGCCGCCTGGCAGCTGGAGCGGGCCCAAGCCGGCGGGCTGCTGCCGGGTGTACCGAGCGGCGCTGCGCAAGCAAGTTCGGTCGCCAGCGGTCAGGGCGTCGCCGGAAGCCAGGCGGCCGCCGGAGTTACTTCCACGGGAGCCAGCGGAACTACCAGCGCCACCAGCAACGCCACCATTTCCCAAATCGGCCCAGTCACTCAGAACCTGGATCCCTCCCTGCAGGAAGTAAGCACGTTCAGTCATCGAACCGCCCCGCAGTTTGACGTGATTCAAAGCATCATCCCGGTTTTGATCTCCGGTAGCCGGGCCCACACCGCCTCTTATCAGGAGGGTTTTCTCACCGGCGGAGCCATCACGGTGAGCTATAGCGACCATTATTTGAACGAGAACGCACCGACTGATCTGCTGAATCCCTCGGTCGCGCCGAACCTGTCGATCTCATTCCAGCACAACTTATTGCGCGGCTTTGGACTTGCCGTGAATGCGCGCACCATCACGGTCGCGAAAATGAATCTCAATACTACCGATCTGAATTTCCGCTCGCAGGTGATCTCCACCGTCGCGCAGGTTCTCAACGCTTATTACGCTTTGGTGGCCGATTATGAGGACCTCAAGGCCAAACAGAGCGCGCTTGGACAGGCACAGGATCTGTACGCGAACAATCAGCGGCAGGTGGAGCTGGGAGCCCTGACTCCGCTGGATGTCACCACGGCGGAAGCTCAGGTCGCCTCCGCTTCGCGCGATCTGGTGGATTCGCAAACCGCCCTGGACCAGCAGCAAATCCAGCTCAAGAACGCCATCAGCCGCACCGGGTTGGCGGACGCCGAATTGACCCATGCTCGCATTGTGCCCATCGATCGCATCCAGATTCCGCCGCAAGACGAATTGCCTCCCATCCAGGACCTGATTCAACAGGCGCTGGCCAACCGCAGCGACTTGGCGGCTCAGAAGGCCAACGAAAAGGCCCAAGAGATTTCGGCACTCGGCACGCGCAACGGAATCTTGCCAACCGCCGAGGCCTTCGGCGGAACCAGTCAGGCGGGATTGGCGGGAGCGCCTCACACTTTGACCTTTGAAGGCCGAGTCGAGACTCCCAATAACTATCTGGTCGGCGGCATGGGAACCGCGCTGGGCCAGGTTTTCCGGCGCAATTACCCCACTAACCGAATCGGTGGATTTGTCGCCGCGCCGATCCAAAATCGTCAAGCGCAAGCCGATTTCGGAATCGATCAGGTCCAACTCCGGCAAAACCAGCTCGAAGATCAAAAGAATATCAACCAGGTCGGAGTCGATGTCCTGAATTCCGTCATCGCGCTACGGCAGGCGCGCATCCGTTACGATGCCGCGGTCAAGAACCGCGAGTTGGATCAGCAACTCCTGGATGCCGAGCAGAAGAAATTGAGCCTGGGCGCATCCATCCCCTACAACGTCATTCTGCAGCAGCGCGATTTGACCGCGGCGCAATCGGCGGAAATCGCAGCGCTGGTGAGCTACAGCAATGCGCGCGTAGCGCTGGATCAAACGCTGGGCACTACGCTCGAAAGCAACCACGTTTCGGTCGGCGAAGCCGAATCGGGGCGGGTGGCGCGAACCTCGACGCCGCCTAGCGAGCCGCCGCGGCCTTAAGCGCCGGCGTCTGTTCGCGCGGCGCCACCGTTTCGATGCGCACCACGTGCTGGCCCCGCGGCAGCATCACGGCGAAACGATCCCCGGACTGCGAAAATTCCACTCGAACACTGGCACCGTCGATCTCTATCCCGGCGGGGCGTACATTTAACAGGGCCACCGCCCGCGCACTGCTTTGGTAGGAGAATTCAAGGCCTCCGGCCGAAGCGTTCGCCGAGTGAAGCTCCCCGTTGAAATCCAGAATCCGCGCCGCAGGCTCGTTCTTCGCCGGCTCGATCACCGCTGGGCCGGATGGGAGCCACAGCGTGTCATCGTTGCGGACCGGCCACAGGCGTCCGTTCACAAGAGCGGGGCCTTGCCAGGGCACCCCCACACCGCGAGGTGAATCGATAATCAGCCTCGACCCGTTCTGCTCGACCTTGTCGACATTGGCCGCCGCCGAAGCGAGCAGCGGCAGATCGGGCGTAAGAATCGAGTTCTCGAAATACAGCGCCACCCGCGGAAAAGCCTGCGCCGCCAAATGCACCAACTGGAAAAGTTCCGTACCGGTCTGCTGTTTGGTCGGGTACACGTCCTGGTAGCGCTCCACAATATTGATGTCGATCGCCAGCTTGCTGGTTTGTTTCGTGAGCGCCTCATATTGCGCGGCAATCTTGGGATAGCGCTGCGGCCCCAGATTCCAGATCGTGGCCGGATCCTCGATCAGGAACGTAAAGTCATGCTCATCGAGCAATGGCAGCACGCGCGCCGCATCCGCCCCGATCAGATCGCGCATGCGCGTGTCGAACCGGTCGTCGACGTGAGTGAGCACGAAGTCCAGATCCGGCTTGGTGGTGCGAATCGCTTCAATCTGACCGATCCATTCTTCCTGCTGCCGGCGCGCGAGCCCGGCGCGATAATCCAGAAACATGGCCAGCCGCCCTGGATCTGTTTTGCCGGATTGAAACAGCTCCAGAGGATCGAAGCCGTGCGCCTTGCGAAATTCGTCGCGCACGTCCGCATTCAGCGGAGTGAAACGTGCAGGATTGGCAGCGCCTTCCAACGACTCGAAGTACAGCTCCGCCAGATTCACTCCATCCCAGTCGAAACGGTTGATCAGCCCTTGCACGCCTTTCGACACGGCCGCAAAGCAGTCCCGATTGGTCAAGTTCATGAGCTTGCGCCAATCTAACTGCGCGTCTTGCAAAAGAGCAGTCTTCTCGCGCCACTCCGGATGATCGGCCCAGAATTGCTCGCTCACATGCGGCAGTTCCAGCCAGACGTAAACCACGATCGCCTGGCGATGGCAGGCCTCGATCAGCCGCCGCAGATAGGCGTCGTTTTCCGGATTCGATTCGTAGTAATGCCAGCCGGCCACATGCAGCGCGCCAATTCCCTCCGCGCGCCAGCGCTTGGCAAAATAATCCAAGTCCACGCGCGACCGGTAGGCGCCGTCAAAAAAAGCCCACAGCCGTTGGCTGCGGAAGGGCGGCTCCACGCCCAGGTCCTGCAGGGCCTGCAAAATATAGGGGAAGCGTTCGTAGCCTTCTTTGCCCGGCGCGGTGACGATCCATAGCGCCGCGCCCGCGCCTCTGCGAATGGAAGCCATCACCGGGGCGTGCTCCCAGCGTTCAGAAGCAAATATGCGGGCCTCTTTCGCCGTCTCGAATACGGGCGCTTCCACGGCGCTCTCCCAGACGATCGGCAGTTTCGGCGCGTGCTGATCCACGATGCTGCGAATCAGGACATGCTTATCGCCGGGCTTGAATCCCAGCGCGGCGGCGAGTTCATTTTCGCCTTCCACCACCACAATCCCGCCCTGCTCGATGCGATCGAGCCACTGCGGGACAGAACCGGGCGCGACGGTGCGGACAATAAAAAGATTGGCTGGCCCGCCCGCCGCACGCGTCAGCCCGATCGAGGAAAGAATCTGCGGCCACGGTCCCGGATCATCGCCGGCAATATGATAAGTGAACGTCGCCGCCGGAAGCGAGGCCGTCACAAGAAAAAATAACCAGACGAACTTAGTGTGTGAACGCATACCAGAATCCTGCCCGCAGGTCGAAGAAGTTTGGACGGCGCGGATTGTCTTGATTGATGGTGTAGGCGCCGCGCAAGAAATTCACCGAAAACAGCATCGACTTGGGCATGCCTTGGAACCGGAACCTGATCCCGGGGCCCGTTTCAACGAAGTTAGCCCAGTACTGCTGCAGCCGGTCCGCCGTGCCGTCGAAGTTCCAGTAGAGCTGCGCCCGCAGACCGTCCAGCGATTCGAACGGCGCCAGTGTATATCCGGCGCGATTTTGCGCGTAAAGCAGCATATCGTTCTGAAAACGGCTCACGAAGATGCCATCGTTAGTGGTTTCAAAGAACAGGCCGCGCCCGCCGCCCATCGGATGACCGAGACTTTTCGCGTACGCGATTCCGCCCCGGTAGTCCGGAATCATGGCTCCGACGTCGCTGCGGGTGGTCAGATATTTCACCGCTTCCCCGGCCTCAAACCAACCCATCATTCCATGCCAAGGCGTGCTGGCCACCCCCAGCGCGAAGATGAACGACGTCTCCGAGAGATATTGCGGATCCGGGTTGCTCAAGGTCGAGCCGCTGGTATCTCGCGTGTCGCCGACGAATCGTGTAGAGATATAAGGGTGCAGAGGAAACTTCCCCAGCTTGAGTTCGGTTTTCACCTGGCCGTAGCCGAACGCGTCGTGCCAGCGCGTGGAAAAGAACGGATACATCCACACCGTGGTGCGAAACAGAGAGAATTCCGGCGCCAGGTTATGGGCCGCCTTCCCCGCCTCGTCCGAGATAGAGCGATCGGGGCTTTTGCTCGCCAGATTGAACCACTTCACCGCCTCGCGGTCGTCTTTCAGAACGTTGTACAGCCAACCCAGCTTGAGCATCACGGCAAAATCCACCGGATCGTTCTCATGCGCGATGGTCAAATACTTGAGCGCATCCTTGAGATACCCCGCCTTCAGGCTCTTGTCGGCCATGGCCTTGGCTTCCTCCGAGGTGCTTTGCGCCGTGGATCCACGGCGGCGCAGCTTTTGGGGAAGATTCAGCACCACGCGAACACGATCGGCCAGATCCTCATCGCTGCCTTTCAGCACCTGGTCGAGCAGCGGCTGAGCACCCGCATAGTCGCGCCGATTGAGCCGTAGAAACCCGAGCTGCGCTGCCGACAGCAGATCGTCCGGCGTCATCTGATTCAGAAGTTGGAACTCGCGCTCTGCCGCGTCTTTGTTGCCCATCTGAAGTTCCAGATACGCAAGCTCGCGTCTCAGCTCGTAATTCTTCGGATCGAGCTCCAGGGCTTTCTCGAATTCGTAGACGTAGGGATAGCGCGCCGGCAACAGTTCGCGCGCCTGCTCGGCCACTCGCGGCTGCGCGCCACGCGAAGCGGCCAGCAACACGGCGTTGGCCTCTTCACTGCGGCCCTGCGCTTTCCACACCCGGCCCAGATCCAGCATCAGAGAGCGCTCCCCAGGTTTCAGCCGCCAGGCTTTCTCGTAGTGTTCCGCCGCCAGGTCAAGCTGATCGCGCTGCTCGGCCAGCCGCGCCAGCTCCTGATGCGCGCTGAAGTTGTCCGGCGACATTGCGAGCGCTTTTTGCCAGCGCTCGATGCCCTCCCGCAATGGCCGGTCAATGTTCTCGAAGGCCTGTTCCGCGGTCGCGTTTCCGTTCTTGCGAATGCGGTCAAAAATCCTGCGCGCGACGGCCTGCTGCTTGGTTTCATAACAAAGAAACGCGTATTCCAGCGCCACGTGCTCATCGGACGGATCCAAACGCATGGCCTCGCCAAATTGATCCCGCGCGGCTTCGTTTTCTCCGATCTTCAGCAGCGTGTATGCCAGATCCTTGTGGATCGCAGGCCGGCCCGGCACGATCGCGATCGCCTGCTGGAACGCCATTACCGCTTGGTCGTAATCCTTCTGGCGCAACGCGTCGTAGGCGCGCTGCAGAGTTTGATAAGCGGGATCGTTAGACTGGCCCGCCGCTACTGCCATAACCAGCGACAACAGTAATGTAATTCGTAACACCTATGCGCCCTCTCGGGATATTGGCCTAGTGGCCGGGAGCGGCGACTTCTCTCTCAGGAATTGGCTGGAGCCCTGAAGCCGATCTGCCGCCTCGGCGGACCCGCGGGAGGCTCCAGCAACTCGCGGATGGCATGAAACACGACTTGGAACTGGGAATCGTGCTCCTTATACTTTTTCTCCAGCTCATCGATTTTGCGCGCCAAGTCCTCGTGCGCCGCGATCACTTGCCGCAGCCGCACAAACGCCCGCATAATCGCAATGTTCACCTGCACGGCCCGTTCGCTGTTCAACACGCTCGAAAGCATAGCCACTCCGTGCTCGGTAAACACGTACGGAAGCGTTCTCCTGCCGCCTCTTCCGACGTTTGATATCGCATTTTGCGATGTCAAAAAATCGGCCTCCTGGCGATCCAATTGGAACATGAAATCGCGCGGAAACCGCTTGCGATTTCTCTTCACCTGCTCATTCAGCCGCGAGGTCGGAACCCGGTACGGTTGCGCCTGGTCTGTATCGAGCATCACCTTCTGGCCGCGAATCACATAGATCCGCCTCTCAATCGACGCAATCAGCGCTGGAGGCGTCCTTCGCTGAATCTCGGAACCACGCTTCGCCTTAACAAAAAGGTGCGTCACGACCTGCGCTGCTCTCCATCAACTGCAAGGCAAGCCGCTCCTTTATGATGAGAAAGAAGTGCCCACCGCCCACAAAAGGAAGGCCCGACAGGAACGCGTCCAGGTCGACACTCGTCCTTCGCTGCTCGCCCGCGTCGAAGATTTCCTCGAGCGCCGCGCATTGGTCATCGTCATCGCCCTCATCTTGTTCGGCTCTCTGCGGATCGCGCTGACTTACACGGTTTTCAACCACACCTCCGACGAGCCCGCCCACATAGCTTGCGGAATGCAGTGGCTGGATCAAGGTATCTACACGTACGAAGCGCAGCATCCTCCGCTAACCCGCGTAATGGTTGCGCTGCTCCCGTACCTGGCCGGGGTCCATGGAAACCGTCAGGGCGACATGACGTTCGAAGGCAACACCATCCTTTACGGAGGCGGAGCCGGCCAGTACGATTGGCGCCTGGCACTATCGCGCGCCGGAAACCTCCCGTTCTTTTGGTTGGCGTGCTGGATGGTGTTCCTGTGGGGCCGGAGAATCTTGGGGACCAGCGCCGCGGTTGTCGCCGTGCTGATCTTCAGCATGATTCCGACGCTTTTGGCGCACGCCGGCCTTTCCACTACCGACATGGGCGTAACCGCGTGCATCCTAGCGGCCATGTACGCCTCCTTGCGTCTGGTCGAACAACCCGGAGTCAAGACCATGGCATGGTTCGGTCTGGCGCTGGGCTTGATGGTGCTTTCAAAATTTTCCGCGCTGGTCTACTACCCGGCCTCGATGGCGCTGGCGCTGGGCGTCTGGTATTGGTTGCGGCGCCCGCGCATCGGCGATTTTGCCCGCCAGCTAGCCCGTCTGCTGCCGTGGATCGCTGCCTCGGCCGTTCTCGCATTCTTTCTGATTTGGGCTGGTTACCGCTTCTCGTTCGGCAAAAATGTGTACCTGCCGTTCCCCGCGCCGTTCCCGGAATTGTTCGCCGGTATCCAGGAGGTCAGCCAGCACAACACCGGCGGCCATCTGTCCTACCTGCTGGGCGACCTGCGCATGGATGGCTGGTGGTATTTTTTCCCCGTGCTGATGGCCGTCAAGCTGCCGCTGGCGCTGCTGGGACTCATGGCCATCGGACTTTGGAAGCGTCCCAAGTCTCTTGCGAACGGTTGGAGCTTTTGGATCGTCGTCGCGATTCCGCTGGCGATGCTGGCCATCGCGATGGCCGCCAATATCAACATCGGCATCCGCCACATCCTGCCCATGTTCCCATTCCTGGCCATCATTGCCGCTGCGGGTGCGATGTGGCTCGCAAAAGCCAAGCAAAGTTGGGCGCACTGGACGCTGGCGATCGCGCTGTTTTGGCTTTGCGCCACATCACTGGCCGCTCACCCCGACTACCTGGCCTATTTCAACGCCATCGCGGGCGACCATCCGGAGCGCATCGTGGTCGACTCTGACCTGGATTGGGGGCAGGACATCAAGCGCCTGGGAGAGCGCCTCAAGGAACTCAATGCACCCTCGGTGGCGTTCACTCCCACCATCACCATCAGCCTGGCGTCGCACGGCTTTCCGGTGCACGTCCGCAGCGCCCCGGACGCTCCTGAACCCGGTTGGAATGCAGTCCAAATGACCCAGTGGAAGCTGTACCGCTTAGGCCTTCAGATGCACGATCCGACCGCGCAAACCTGGCCAGACCTGATTCCACCTACCGAACGTATCGGAAAATCTATTCTGCTGTACTACATTCCGCCGCAGCCCAATGGGGCGCGCTGAGAACTCGAATCTCGATCTCAGCGTTTGAACTTCTTCTTCTTCGGGGCCTTGTACTTGGACATGGGGTGGGTCGGTTTGGGATGCTTGCCGGCAGGATGGGGCTTCCGTTGCCTGGCGCTGGCGGCAGGCACGAGCAAGCTCAACAAAAGGCAGGTGATAATCCAAAAGCGCGTCTGCATGGCGGGTCAACTCCTAATATTGAGTTCGGCGGGCTAAAGCCTATTCTTTAGAGATAGCTCTAACTGACACGGATGTCGTTCAGAACATCACTCTCAAGATCGCAAAGTGGGGTGCGAACACAAATGGATGTTGTAAGCACCGATGCTTCGGGGAAGATAGTTTTGACGGAGGCGAAATCCTCCGCCACCGCACCGCTGACTACCGCCCAAAAGGCGGCCCATCCCGAAATCGCTCAGAGCGGAGCCACAGTGGTTGGCCAAGGCAAGCCTCCATATGTTGGTGGGACCCAGATTCCACCGACACAGGTGCAGGTTGTCCGACCCAAGAGCTGTGCCGGAGGGCCAGGATGCCCACAATGATTGCCAATGCGCGCGGGAAAATGGTAAGAGCCCGGAGGTGAGCCGTGTCGATAGAGCAAACCGATGTGGTGGACATTGTTAGCACCGAAAGGATGAGCGGCAACGTCGTTCTCACCGTCAGCGACCACCTGGACTGGTCCGACAGCACGGCGCATCAGTTGCTCCTCCAAAGCAAGCTGAATCGCTATCTGGCCTTCGTTGAAAGCGGCGAAATCTTGGAAAGCTACCCCAAAGCGAAAGACAGACCAATCGTGTTCAACGTAGTTTTTAAGTTCCCGCCAGACGATGCCGGCCGAGAGTTTTTGGCCAAAGCGAGGCGGATCATCGAGTCTGCTGGTTTCACCCTGCGGGACGAAATATCCACCGGCGCGCACTTCAACTAGTCACCAACACAAACAACACCAAGGCCGGGCGGGTGCGAAAGCGTAGGAATGACCCTCATCCAGCCTTGCGGAGGCGGTGCCTGGAGCCGCAATCAAGAGCCTCTTGACAGGCTTTTCGAAGGAAGGTGGTTTTGATGGCGCGCATCCCCGACGACGAGATCGAGCGGTTGAAGCGGGAAGTCCCGGCCGAGCGGCTGGTGAAGGCGACCGGGATCGAGCTGCGCAAACACGGGGCGGATTTCATCGGACACTGCCCGTTCCACGACGACCGCGAGCCGTCGCTAGTGGTCACGCCGGAGAAGAACCTGTGGCACTGCCTCGGGAAATGCCAGATGGGCGGATCGGCGATCGATTGGGTGATGCGGACGCGCGGAGTGAGCTTCCGGCACGCGGTCGAGCTGGCTCACGGTTTTTGTCGGGCCCTATAAAAAAGGGAGCCTGCCGCCAATTGCCCCTCCTCCCCTAATCCCCGCGTTCGGCCCGCCGCGAATCGCCCGCAGATTTCGCTTGCTTCTTCTCCCGGCCAGAGTGATGGATGTCATGACTGCAACGACGCGGCAAGGAGAAACCAATGACCAGAGTCGAATCTGAAAACAAGGCGACGCCGGAGCCGGGGACCGCACAGACGAAGGGCCGTCAGCCCAATACGCACGGAGCCTGTACGCCACAGTCATTCAGCCCAGGTTCCCCAACGCCCCACCAAGAGAACCTGCCACAATCGTATTAATGGCTGTAAGATCGCCTGTGCTCCTGCTGGTATTGAGCCTTTGTGCCGCGCGAGCAACGGCTAGCCCGCAGGTGCTGGCCCGCTATCTGGACCTTCCCGGCCGATGCGCGGCCCGCAGACCATAGCCGCCGACGGTTCCGGAAGCCTGTTCGTCGTATCGAATGTCATCGAACCCTCCGGCCGGCCGCAGATTCGCGTCCTCAAAACCGATTCATGACGGCGCCACTCTGGCGAGCATGGATTTCGGAGGAAGCTCACGTGACACCATCGCGGGCGCGGCCGTCGACGTCGCCGGCAATTTGGTTGTGGTCGGATCTACCTCATCAGCGGACTTCCCCTTGGTTTCGCCTCTGATTTCCGCGACGTCCCTCGAGGCGGGCTTTGTCACCAAGATCGATTCTCAATTGCATAACATTTTGTTCTCAACCAAGCTGGGCGGCACACAACAAGCGATGCCCTACGGAATCGGAACCACAGCCGATGCATTGACGCTCGATAGCGCAGGTAACATCTATATCACGGGAGCCACGTTCAATACGGACTTTCCCATTACACCCGGGGCCTTTCAATCCGGCCCGCCTCCCAGCAACGCTTTTGGAACGGCACAATATGCCTATCTGACCGAGATCAGCGCGGATGGCAAAAAGATTCTGTTCTCCACCTATTTCGGCGATGGCGACGTGGTTTGCAGCGGCGGAAGCCGATGCGTCGGCCAGTTTGGCTCGACCCGCGCAACTGCTGTCGCCTTGGACGAAGCGGGCAATGCGGTCGTCAGCGGCGCCACCACCGCCGATAAGCTGCCGGTAACTCCCGGTGTCTATGCGCAACAATGCGGCTGCAATTTCCAGCGCGAGGCCGGCTTTCTGACGAAACTCGCAGCCGGTGGCGCAAAGCTGATTTGGTCGACATATCTGCCTAATGTGGGCATGGATCTCGAAAGCTTCTCGATCGCGGCAATATCTTTAGATAACAGCGGCGATGTTTTCATAACTGGATTGGCTGGTGACTCGCTGCCAACCACCCCGGGGTCGATCCAGCCCGTGATGCGTCAAGGGGGGCCTCCGTTCGATGGATTTGTATCTAAACTCGATCCAGCCGCCCAGCGGTTCTTAGACTCGACCTATTTCGGCGACGGGACAACCGATGTAGCCGGACTTGTCATGGATGCCCAAGGCACGGTCTGGATCACTGGCTATTCCTCTCCTCCGTCCCTCCCAGCGCCTCCGGGCACACCGCTTCTCGGCGGGACCTACATCGCAGCCTTATCTCCGGACCTCTCCACTGTGAAATCCTTGATCACTGCGCCCTTCGGTGCGGCCGGCCAAGCCATAACCCTGAATGGCGGCGCTCCTGCTGTTCTCGGCTCATCAAATTCGCTGCTCCTGGTGGAATCTTCCCAGGGACCATCTCTGGTTGGCATTGCGAATTCCGCCGACTCCATCGTTGTTTCCAATACGGTTGCTCCCGACGAGTTGATCTCTCTCTACGGTATCGATATCGGGCCAGGTTCGCCCCTCGGGGCTCAAGTGGTCAACGGTGTCGTGACCAGCTCACTAGGCGGGGTTCAGGTGCTGTTCGATGGAGTCCCAGCGCCATTGCTCTATGCCGGCCCGACCCAGATCAACGCGATCGTTCCAAGTGAAGTCTTCGGACGCGATACGACCAATATCACCGTCCTTACGCCCACAGGAGCGCTTACCGGTCCGACGATGCTGGTCCGTCCATCACAACCCGGCGTTTTTCCGGTCGCGATCAATCAGGATGGCTCGGTGAACAGCGCGTCCGATCATCCTGCTCCTCTGGGGTCCCTGGTCACAATCTGGGCGACGGGAGCCGGTAGGACAGCGTTGCCAGACGGAGCCATAGCGGCCGGAGCATCGGGGGCGCCGCCGCTCCCGGTTTCGGTGCTGCTTAACAATCAATCGCTCGAAGTTGAATACGCCGGCGACGCTCCGGGAATGGTGGCGGGTGTTTTCCAAGTAAATTTCCGACTGCCGTCGGACCTTAAATTGCCCTTGGATACAGAACCTACTTTGCAGATCGGCGATGCGGGCAGCTCCTTCATCGTCTGGGTGAAGCAGCCCTAACTCCGTCCGGAGTGCTAGCCTCGTCTGTATGACTCCCTCGCCTCAGAAAACCTCCGTCCGGCCCGCCGAAATCTCCAACCGCCGGCCCCGCTTCCGCAGTAACCGCACCCGGTACTTCACCGAGTCGGTCATTCGCGAGATGACCCGCCTGGCTTTGGACGTGAAAGCCGTCAACCTGGCGCAGGGCTTTCCGGATTTCAGCGCTCCGGAACCAATCAAGCGCGCCGCCCAGGAAGCCATCGCCCAGGATTTCAATCAATATGCCATCACCTGGGGCGCCAAACCGTTCCGGGACGCCATCGCCGCCAAATACCGGAAGTGGTACGGCCTGGATTACGATCCGGAGAGAGAAATTACGGTCTGCTGCGGATCAACGGAAGGAATGATCGCTTCCATGCTCGGCGTGACCAATCCCGGCGATGAAGTGATCGTTTTCGAGCCTTACTACGAAAATTACGGTCCGGATACATTGTTGTGCGATGCCGAAAGAAAACTTGTGGCCCTGCGCCCTCCGGATTGGACCTTCGATCCGGACGAACTCCGCGCCGCGTTTTCCAACCGCACCAAAGCCATCATCCTCAACTCGCCTAACAATCCAACCGGAAAAGTTTTTGCGCGGCAAGAACTCCAGATCATCGCCGATCTCTGCCAGGAATTCGATGCCCTTGCAATTACTGACGAGATTTATGAACACATCGTGTACGAATCCGCGTCTCACCTCCCGATAGCGACATTTCCGGGAATGCGGGAACGAAGCGTCCTGGTGAACAGTATGAGTAAGACTTACTCAGTAACCGGTTGGCGAGTGGGTTGGGTGCTGGCTGCGCCCGATTTAACGGATTCTATCAGGAAAGTCCACGATTTCCTGACCGTGGGTGCCGCGGCGCCGTTGCAGCAGGCGGGTGTTTGCGCGCTGAATATGCCGGATTCTTATTACACCAAGCTGGCCGGCGACTATCAGCAGCGGCGCGATCTGCTGCTGGGCTTGCTGGAGCAGGCTGGTTTCCGCTGCTTCCGCCCCGACGGCGCATATTACATCATGACCGACATTCGCGATTTCGGTTTTCCGGATGACTACACCTTCGTGCGTCATATGATCGAACATGCCGGCGTGGCGGCGGTGCCTGGTTCGAGCTTTTTTTCGGATTCTAACCAAGGTGCAACATTAATCCGCTTTTGTTTTTGCAAAAAATGTGAGACGCTAGAAGAAGCGGGAAACCGCCTTCGCAAATTGTAGTCGTCCGACTAAGTAAGTAAGTGGTTACTCTGTAGGTAGCCTGCCAGGTAGCAAAACTGAGAAAGTTCCGGCATGTTCCCCGGATTGGAGGACTTATGCTGCCAACTTTGCTACTGCCAGAAAGCGTCGCCCGAGCCGATGGCAATGGACCGGAGTTCGATCTCGGATCCAAACGAGGGAAGTTGCTTGTTCTCACCCTCGGCATCACACGCATCATTGAGCAAGAAAGCCTGGAAGTGTCTATCTGGGGCTCTTGCGATGGTGAAAAATGGGGATTGCGGCCAATAGCTACTTTTCCGCCTAAGTTCTATTGCGGGATCTATTCCATGCTGCTGAATCTGTCTTCCAAGTCGGATGTCAGATTCGTTCGCGTCACATGGAGGATGAGCCGCTGGAGCCGCAGCGAGGCCCTGCCCCTGTTCGGTTTCTACGTCTATGCAGAAGAGTCCGGGTCCCGGATCAGTACTGCGGTGGCGTAGTGAAAGCCGTGGCTACAAGCGATTGATCAAGCTCGCCACGTAGCCGGCGCCGAATCCATTGTCAATATTCACAACCGCCACGTTGCTGGCGCAGCTGTTCAACATTCCAAGGAGCGCCGCTAAGCCGTTGAAGCTGGCGCCGTAGCCGACACTGGTCGGAACGGCGATCACGGGAACCGAAACGATTCCTCCAACCACGCTGGGCAGCGCTCCTTCCATTCCCGCCACCACCACCACCACGCGCGCCGCCATCAGCCGCTCACTTTGCGCAATGAGCCGATGAATCCCCGCAACGCCGACATCGTAAATTGTCTCCACTTCATTGCCCATGATTTCCGCCGTCACCTGCGTCTCTTCCGCCACCGGGATGTCGCTGGTGCCCGCGCATACCACCGCCAGCTTGCCTTTTCCATGAATGCTGCGGTCGCGCCACACCCGCACCGCGCCGGACAACGGGAAATGCTCCGCTTCCGGAAAATCCCGCTTCAGTCTCGACGCTACCTCCGCATCGGTGCGCGTGATTAGCAGGTTGCGGGATTTTTCCAGCAGCCGGCCCGCGATGGCCGTCACCTGCTCCACCGTTTTTCCTTTGCCCAAAATTACTTCCGTGATGCCGTGGCGCAGGCTGCGGTGGTGATCCAGCTTCGCGTAGCCCAGGTCCTCGAAAGGCAGATGACGCATGCGGTCCAGCGCCGCCTCCACGTCCATCGCGCCCGAACGCACACCCTCCAGCAGGCTTCGCAATTGCTCAGAATCCATCTCCCTGAGAGTAGCAGAGCGCTGTTAGGCCGCCCTCCTTCGCCTCACCAATCCAGTTGTTGGCCGCTTCGAAGGTTGTATTTTTTCGCCATCCCTCCGGCTAACTCCAGCACGTAGTGAGCTGGCTTCGGGGAACCGTACTGCGGGCATTGGTCCGGCGTGGTCTTGCAAGGTTGAGCATCGGGCAGGACCAGGATGATCTTGCGATCCGTGTCCATCCAGATAATATCCAGCGGAATCAGGACTTGATACATCCAGTAGCGGTAATAACCCGGCGTCTGGTGTATGAACAGCATCCCGTGGTCCGGCGCCAGCGACGTTCTGAACTTCATCCCTCGGCCCAGATCTACCTGGTCGATCATAGTCTCCACTTTGATGACCCGGCGACCCGGCAGCGTGAGGTCCGAGGTGTTGAAATCCTCGGAATTTTGAGGCTTGCTGCAACTGGCCAGCAGGATACAAACAAGAAGGCAGACGTACCGCATGAATTAGAATGGTATCGAAGTTTCAATAGGGAACCGAAAAATGTTTTTTTGGAAGCGCCTGCGGCTAACGCTGGAGATGATCAAGTTCGAGCACTCGGTCTTCGCCCTTCCATTTGCCTTAACCGGAGCTCTGCTGGCCTCTCGCGAAATCCAATTGGCCGGCCGGTTGCTCGCCGTCAAACTCGCCTGGATCGTCGTCGCGATGGTCGCCGCGCGCTCCGCCGCCATGGCGTTCAACCGGATCCTGGATCGAGACATCGACTCGCGCAATCCCCGCACCAGGATGCGCCACCTGCCGGCCGGAATCCTGTCGCCGCGCTTTGCCTGGGGCTTCGTCGTGGCATCGGTGCTGGTCTTCCTCCTGACCGCGCGCGCCCTCAATCCACTCTGCTTCAAGCTCGCGCCGCTGGCCATGGCGCTGGTTTTCTTCTATTCCTTCACCAAGCGCTTTACCACGTTCTCACACCTGGTCCTGGGTCTCTCGCTCGGAATCGCCCCGGCCGCGGCCTGGATCGCGGTCACCGGATCGCTGGATTCCAGAATCCTCTGGCTCACCGCCGCGGTCACCTTCTGGACCGCCGGCTTCGACATCATCTATTCGTGCCAGGATTACGAATTCGATGTGAATGCCGGCCTCTTTAGCCTTCCCCGCCGCTTCGGAATCGCGGGCGCGCTCTGGATCGCCCGCCTGTTTCACTTAGGGATGATCGCTTGTCTCCTGGCCCTGGCCTGGAGTTTTGCCCTCGGCTGGCTTGCCCTGGCCGGAATCGGCGCCATTGTGCTGCTGTTGCTGTACGAGCATAGCCTGGTGAAAGCAGACGACTTGTCGCGCGTCGACGCCGCCTTCTTCACCGTGAACGGCTACGTCAGCGTGCTATTCTTTCTGTTTTGGGCGGCTGACATCTGTTTCCTCCGCCTGAGATCGTAACCTGAATGCAGCCCATCATTGAAGATCGCCGCTTGCAGCCAATTCTCGAAAAGGTGCAGGCCGGAACGCGCCTCAGCTACGACGACGGCGTGACGCTGTTCCGCACCCCCGACATCCTCTCGCTCGGCTACCTGGCCAACCTGGTCCGCGAGCGCAAGCACGGCAACGTCACCTGGTTCAACGTCAACCGGCACATCAATCCCACGGACGTCTGCGTGGCAAGCTGCAAGCTATGCGCTTTCGGCAAACGAGCCAAAGACCCCAAAGCCTACACCTGGTCGCTCGAGGAAGTCTGGCATCGCGCCGGCGAGGGCTGGAGCGAAGCGGTCACGGAATTTCACATCGTCGGCGGCCTGCATCCCGAGCTGACGCTGGACTGGTATTGCGAGATGCTGCGCGGCTTGAAGCAGCGCTTCCCCGACGTCCATCTGAAAGCTTTCACCATGGTGGAGATTGCTTATCTCGCCCAGCGCAGCAAGCTGCCCATCCGCGAGACGCTACAGCGCTTGATGGACGCGGGCGTCGACTCGTTGCCCGGCGGCGGCGCCGAAATTTTCCACGATCGCGTTCGGCGCATCATTTGCGACCACAAAATCGACGGCCAGCAGTGGCTCGAAGTCGCGCGCACCGCCCACCAACTCGGCCTCAAATCCAACTGCACCATGCTGTACGGTCACATCGAGACGGAAGCAGACCGTGTCGATCACCTGATAAAGCTGCGCGAGCTGCAAGACGATACCAGCGGCTTCCAGACCTTCATCCCGCTGGCCTTCCATCCAGTCAATACCGCGCTCGAACACGTCGACACCACCACCGGTTTCCTGGACCTGAAAATGATCGCCGTATCCCGCCTGATGCTCGACAACATCGATCACATCAAGGCCTACTGGATCATGATGACGCCCCGCATCGCCCAGATCGCGCAACGCTTCGGAGCCGACGACATCGACGGCACGGTGGTGGAGGAAAAAATCTACCACGACGCCGGCGCCACAACCAGCCAAGGATTGCGTCGCAATGAGCTGTTACGCCTGATCCGCGAAGCGGGCCGCGAGCCGTTGGAGCGCGACACCCTGTACCACCCGGTCACGCGCAGCGAAACCGCGTTTACGGTTTTGGTTTAGACTCCCAGCGCTTTTCGAACCGCCACATACAGGTTTGACAACCGGTCCGCCGATGCCGGATCGCTCCGCGCCAGCAGCGTGATGGTCTCATCCTGCGCGGCGAGCAGCGGTGCTAAAGCATCGCGTTGTTGCTGCGTAAGCGCGGACTCCCCACGCTGATCGATCTCGAATCGCGCCGCGGTATAGAACGCGCTCGCTTCCTGCCGCGCCGCCTCATATTCGCCGCGCCGAGCGTCAATCGCGGCCGAGCCGAGATCTTTCTCCAAGTGCATGACACTCAGCGAATGCTCGGCCTTCAGCCGCAGCGTAGCCTGATCGCGTGCCCTCATCCACATCGGAACGAATCCAAGCAGAAACGCGGCCAGCAGCAGGATCAGAACAATCAGTATTCGTCGCGAACCCCGCTTGGGCGGCGCCACATCCGTGTCAGCCATAGAGTCAGCCTACTTCTTAGCCTCGCGCTCCTGATCCTCCACCATGCGCTTGACGCGATCCAGCTCATCCCGCAGCCGCCGCTCGCGCAAGGCGATCCCAATTACATAGATGATCACGATCAACCAGGCAGCGGTGAAGCCGTAGAACATGTACTCGAAGTTTCGATCCATGCGGTCTCCTATTTGCGCGAGAAGTTTTAAAACGCGTGTGCGTAGCGCCGCAGCGATTCGATCTCGCTTTGGATCCCTTGCTGCCGCATTCGAACCAAAATCAACGCCGTTTCGAGCATCAGAAACGCCAGCACGTTCCAGAACAGCGGCGCTTCCATTCCCGGCGCCATCCCGCCGCCCCCGCGGATCTCCAACACCGGCCCGGGATGCTGCGTCCGGAACCATTCGATCGACTTCCACACGATGACAATATCCACCGAGGCCAGAATCGATAGCACCGCGGAAAGCCGCGCCCTGCGGTGCGGTTCGTCGATGGCTCGCCGCATCATGAAATAACCGAAATACATCAACAGGCAAATGAAGTAAGACGTGATCCGCGGGTCCCAGGCCCACCAGATCCCCCAGATAATGCGCCCCCAGATCATTCCGGTGATCAGCGTGATCAGCGCGAACGTGAACGCCACTTCGTTGATAGCCGCCGCGGCCGCATCGAACCGCAGATCGCGCCGCTGCAGGTACACCAACCCGAGAAACATGGCCACGAAGAAGCACGTGAACGACGTCACGGCAGCCGGGAAGTGGAAATAGAAGACACGAAATATCGCCCCTTGACTGGCCTCATCCGGAACCTTGAGGAAAATGGTGTGCAGATTCCAGGCCAGAAGCGCTCCGGCCAGCACGGAAAAGAGAACGATAAGTTTTGTGCGCATGGTTTACCCCACTAAAACGGTCTCCACCAGAGCCAAGGACAGAAGCGTAAAAATCACGTCGAAGGCCACCAGTAACCGGAACCAGATCTGGTTGTCCGCGCCCAGCGGCTCTCCCGCAACCAATAGTGCGCTGAGCGTAATAGCTCCCATCAGCGCCGGAATCATCATCGGATATACCAGCATCGGAAGCATCAATTCCCGCAAGCGAAGATTTACGGTCATGGCGCTAAAAAGGGTGCCGATCACGGTAAGCCCCCAGGTGCCGAGGAGCATCACACCAGCCAGTATCCAGATGGTTTGGGCGTCCTTCCAGTGGACATTATAGAAAATACTGAATACCGGCATTGAGAGGGCTTCCACTGCCATCAGAATCACGAAATTCGCGAGCGCTTTGCCCAGGTACAGTTGTGCGCCGCTCACGGGCGACGCGAGCAGCGCGTCCAGGCAGTCGTTCACCAACTCGCGCGCAAAGCTGCGGTTCAGGATCAGCGTGCCGGCGAAGGCGAAAACCAGCCACAACAATCCTCCGGCGATCTCGCGTACCTCATCGGACGTTGGATCGAAGGCCAGGCTAAACAGAAACAAGATCACAAGCGCGAACGCGAGCGACGCGTTGATCGACTCCTTGCTGCGGATCTCCGAGCGCAGATCCTTGGCTGCGACGGCCAACGCCTGACGCAGAAAGTTCATGCCTCTCCGTAATGACGATACAACCAGGTTGGATCTTCCAACATTTCCTGAGTGCGCAGGCCGCGAAAGGCCAGCTTGCCGCGGTTGATCAGCGCGACATCGGTGGCCAGTTGCAACGCCTCGCGCAACTGGTGCGTGGACATGATAACCGTGCGGCCCTCGGCCAAAGCGGCCTGGAGCAGGTCTTGCAGCATTTTGATGGCGCGATCGTCCAGCGCGGTGAAGGGCTCGTCGAGTAGCAATAACGACGGATTGTGCAGAAACGCCCGCGCCACTGCCAGCCGCTGCCGCATCCCGCGCGAGAACTCTCGAACCAGCCCGTCGCGCACCCGGTCCAGCCCAGTGCGCTTAAGCCACTCCACGGCAATCTCGGCCGGGTTCTCAAGTCCATACAGCCGCGCGAAAAGCTTCAGGTTCTCGAACGCCGAAAGCTCTTCGTATACCCCAATGCCATGGCCCAACACGCTGACCGCCCGGCGCGTGTCCTCGTCGCGCGCATCTTTCCCCAGAATCGTGATCTCGCCCTTGCTCGAGCGCGATAGCCCCGCCAGAATCCGAAGCAGCGTCGTCTTGCCCGCGCCATTACGCCCTATCAGCGCCAGACAAGACCCGGGCTGCACGTCGAAGGTAATGTCCTTCAGCGCCGGATAATCGCCGAAATATTTCCAAACGCCTTGAATCGCGACCGCGGGCATAGCGCGCTATGTCTTGCCTCCGCCGGTCATCAATCGAATCCCCAGCTCGCGCAATTGCCGCTCCGGCACCGGAGCCGGCGCGTCACACATCAAATCCGTCCCGCGCGCGGTCTTCGGGAACGGAATCACTTCTCGAATCGAGGTCTCTCCGGCCAGAATCATCACCAGCCGATCCAGCCCCAGCGCGATGCCTCCGTGCGGCGGCGCTCCATATTCCAGCGCTTCCAGCAAAAATCCGAACCGCCGTTTCGCCTCGTCGTCCGAAAATCCAAGCGCGGCGAAAACCTTGGCCTGCACATCGCGGCGATGAATACGAATCGATCCCGACCCCAGCTCCGTTCCGTTCAACACCACGTCGTACGACTTGGCGCGGCACCGCGCCGGATCGCTGGTCAACTTATCGATGTCCTCATCGTGCACCGACGTGAACGGATGATGCGCCGCGTTCCAGCGCTTCTCTTCCTCATCCCACTCGAACATCGGAAAATCCACCACCCACAGCAGCTTGAAGCACTGCGGATCGAGCAGCTTGTGGCGGTCGTTATATTTCTGCCCGGCAAACAGCCGCAACTGCCCGCAGGCCTGATAAAAGGTCTCTTCCGGACGAGGACCCGCCGGCGCCCCGGGCCACCCAGCGATCAACAACAGATCATCCTCCGCCGCACCCGATGCCGCGCGCGCCTGCGCCACCAGCGCCTCATCCAGCTTCTTCAAATCGTCGTAAACACGCAGCCCGCGCTCAGTTCCGAAAGCCTTCAGCTCGTCGCGCTCCTTGCGGCTAAGCTGACCTACCTTCGGAATATGAATCGCCACCGGCGGAAACGTCAACCCAAGCTGCCAGGATTGCCCATCCAACACATGAAACGGAGGCAGCCGCAAATCCGGCTTGTCGATCCCATAGGATCGCATCGCCTCCGCATAGGTCAGACGCGGAAACGGCGCCGAAATCTTGAACCCAGCCGCATCGAACACACGCACTAGCATCGGCTCAATCACTTCGTAGATCGTCTCCTGCTGCGGAAACGACATCTCCAGATCGATCTGCGTAAACTCCGGCTGGCGGTCGGCTCGCAGGTCTTCATCTCGAAAACACCGCACAATCTGAAAATATTTTTCGTACCCGCTCACCATCAGGAGCTGCTTGAAAAGCTGAGGCGATTGCGGCAGCGCGTAGAACGAACCGGGCTGCACTCGGCTCGGCACCAGATAATCGCGCGCACCCTCCGGGGTCGACCGCGTCATGAAAGGCGTCTCGATCTCCAAAAATCCCTGGCTGTAGAGAAACTCGCGTACCGCGAAGCTGACTTTCGACCGCAGCATGATATTGCGCTGCATGTGCGGACGCCGCAGATCCACATAGCGGTACTTCAGCCGGGCGTCTTCCTTGACGTCCACTTCTTCTTCCATCGGAAAAGGCGGCGTGCGCGATTCGTTCAGCAGCCACAGCTTCTCTGCCACAACCTCAACTTCGCCGGTCGCCAGACTGGGATTCACCGTGTCGGGCGAGCGCTTGGCCACCGTCCCTTCCACCGCCACCACATACTCCGGCCCCAGCATCTCCGCCTTCTTGTGCACGGCCTCGCTCGCGTCGGCGTGAAACACAACCTGCGTCACGCCGTCGCGATCCCGCAAATGAATGAAGAAGACGCCGCCCAAGTCCCGTCGCCGGTGGACCCATCCCATCAGCAGCGCGCGCTTGCCCGCGTCGGAAGCGCGCAGCTCACCGCAGCTGTGCGTACGGTGAAGGTCGCCCAAGAAATCCAGTTGTGAGGTTTCCATGAATTATTTTATCCGCTCGACCAGCCCGCCGCGCTCCAGCGTCTCCTGCTCGCCGCTCTTCATATCCTTCAGCGCATACTTGCCCGCCGCCATTTCGTTCTCGCCCACCATCAAGACGAATCGCGTCCCCATTTTATTGGCCAGCTCGAGCGAGCGCTTGAGCTTCCCTTCCAGCCCCAGCTCCACCGCGAGACCCGCGGCCCTCAAATCCCGAGCCAACTCGGCGCAATGTTTCTCCGCCGCCTCTCCCATAGGAGCAACATAAACATCCAGTACAGCGGCGTAGGCGTCCGGGCGCTCCTGTTCCACGGTCATAATGAGCCGGTCCTCGCCGATCGAAAAACCGATTCCCGGCGAGTGCACTTTCGAGCCTAGCGCCTCCGCCAGCCCGTCGTATCGCCCGCCGCCCAGCACCGAATTCTGCGCGCCCAGCGCCCCGTGGACAATCTCGAATGTAGTGCGCATGTAATAATCCAGCCCGCGCACCATCCGCGGCCGCACCACGTACGCAATCCCGCGATCGTCCAGATGCGCTCGAACCGCGTCAAAATGCACCCGGCACGCATCGCACAAGTGATCCTGAATGGAAGGCAGCGCGTCGATGATCGGCTGGTCTTCGGGCACCTTGCAATCCAGCACTCGCAGCGGATTGGTTTCCGAGCGCCGCTGGCAATCCTCGCACAGCCGGTCTTTCACTTCCCGCAGCTTTTCTTTGAGCAGCGCGACGTACGGCGGCCGGCAATTGGCATCGCCCACCGAATTCAGATAAAGCTGGAATCCGCTCAGCCCGACGCGCTGCAGAACCTCCACCACCATCTCGATGACTTCGGCATCCACGGCCGGCGATTCCGACCCGATCGCCTCCGCGCCGATCTGAAAAAACTGCCGGTAGCGCCCCTTCTGCGGCCGCTCGCGCCGGAACATTGGCCCGATGTAGTACAGCTTCGTGAGTCCCGGTTTTTGATCCAGCCGATGCTCGATGTACGCGCGAATCACCGACGCCGTCGCCTCCGGCCGCAGCGTCAACGAGCTTCCATCGCGATCCTCAAACGTGTACATCTCCTTGCTCACGATGTCGGTATCTTCACCCACACCGCGCGCAAACAGCGCCGTCTCTTCCAGAATCGGCGTGCGAATCTCTTGATAGTTGTAGGTGCGGAAAACCTCACGCGCCACCGCTTCCACCCGGTTCCAGATATTGCTCGCCGGGGGAAGGATGTCGCGCGTGCCTTTGACGGCCTTGATCATTTTTCAGATTTCCTGAGCTGTCCCAGCCGCCTCAAGCGGGTTCGTCCCGGTAAATCTGTGCGGCTTCGACGTAATGCTGTGCGTTCTGCCTGAAGCGCTCCCGCTCGGCCTCCGTCAGCGGCCGCTTCACCTTGGCCGGCACGCCCATCACCATGCTGTGCGGCGGCACCTCCGCGCCTTCCGGCACCACCGCACCAGCCGCGATCACCGAACCTCTTCCTATCTTCGCGCCATTCAACACCACCGCGCCGATTCCGATCAGACACTCGTCTTCTATGCTGCAGCCGTGGATCATCGCCAGATGCCCCACCGTGACCCGGCTGCCGATATTCAAAGGAAACAACCCCGCGTCGCAATGCAGCACCGAATTGTCCTGGATATTGGTCTCATCCCCGATGCGAATCGAGTTCACGTCGCCGCGCGCAGTGACGTTCGGCCAGATGCTGGAGCGCTCTCCCACCACCACGTCTCCGATCACCTGCGCGCTGGGATCGATGTAAGCGGAAGCGGCAATTTTGGGCACTTTGCCGCGATAGGCACGAATCATGAGTGCGGTGTAGTCTTCAATTCTAACAGGTGCGCTCGGCCGATGCCGCCCGAGACTCAACCGCGCTCTTCGATATGCTTGAGCCGCGCGTCCAGCACTTCCTCGACGCGATGCAATTCAGCGCGCCACAGATCCCGCATCTCGTCAAAGCGTCGGTCCACGTCGTTGAAACGCGAATCCATGTGCAGTCGCATCTCGCTGATGCGGGTATTGGTATCGTTGAGCCTCGAATTATTGATCAGAATGCCCACTAAAACAGCAAGCATGGTCGGCGCAGCGGCCAAGGCGATTGTCAGCAGCTGAGTATCGCTCATCCCTAGCCGATTGTATCTCACCGCCTTGCTGCGGCAGCCCGCCAATTCGTGCTACAAGACTCTCAGGACCCCTACACATGAAGATCTCCCGAGCCCTGCTGCTCCTCTGCACCGCCCCCATTGCACTCGCCGCCCCGGACGGCAGCGACCTCTACACCAAGAACTGCGCCGTCTGCCATGAGACTCTCACCGTGCTTCAGAATCACGTTGCGCTGAAAACCATGCAGCCTGAGTACATCGTCCACGTGCTCGACAACGGCGCCATGCGGCTCCAAGCCGCGAAGCTCAGCAAGGACGAACGCGCCGCCATCGCGGAGTTCTTGACCGGCAAGACACTTCCTGCATCCGCCGGCGCCGGCGCAACCGGCAAGTGCTCCGGCCCGCCACCCCAGAGCTTCGACGGCCCCGCCTGGAACGGGTGGGGCGCCGACCTCGAAAATTCGCGCTCCCAAACCGCCCAAGCCGCCGGACTCACCGCCGCCCAGGTTCCCAAGCTGAAACTCAAATGGGCCTTCGGATTCCCCGGCGATTACTCCGCTTACTCGCAGCCTGCCATCGTGGGTGGCCGCGTGTTCGTGGGCAGCATCGGCGGACAAGTTTATTCACTGGACGCCTCCAGCGGCTGCACGTATTGGTCCTTCGATGCGGGCGCGAGCGTGCGCAGCGCCATCACCATCGGCCCCGGCGGCGTCGCCTACTTCGGCGACGTTCACGCCAATGTCTACGCCCTCGACGCCAACACCGGAAAGCAAGTCTGGAAGACGTCCGCCGACGACTACCCCACCGCTCGCATCACCGCCGCCCCCAAACTCTATGAAGGCCGGCTGTACGTGGCCGTCGCCTCGCGCGACGAATGGTTGTCCGCCGACCCCCGCTTCCAATGCTGCAAGTTCCGCGGCAGCGTCCTGGCCCTGGACGCCAAAACCGGCAAGCAAATCTGGAAAACCTACACCATCTCCGAACCGGCCCGCCCCACCACGAAAAAAGGCTCCACCCAACTCTGGGGACCTTCCGGAGTGGGCGTCTGGACTTCGCCCACCATCGACACCAAACGCAAAGTGCTGTACGTCGGCACTGGAGACAGCTACTCCGAACCTCCCACTCCGCTGAGCGATTCCATCCTGGCACTCGACCTCAACACCGGAAAAATCGCCTGGTCGCGCCAGCTCACCGAAGGCGACGTATTCAACGGCAACTGCATCCAGCCCAAGCCGACCACCTGTCCCGCCAACGTAGGACCCGATTCCGACTTCGGATCTTCTCCCATCCTGCGCACGCTGGCCAGCGGCCGCCGCGTCCTGATCGCCGGCCAGAAGTCCGGCGTCGTACATGCGCTCGATCCCGACGACAAAGGCAAGATCCTGTGGCAAACGCGTGTAGGCAAAGGCGGTATGCTCGGCGGAGTCCAATGGGGCCCAGCCGCCGATCGCGACACCGCTTACGTCGCGCTCTCCGACCTCGGCCTGATTCCGGCGCCTGAAGGCGTCATTCCCGATCCCAAAACCGGCGGCGGCCTGTTTGCCATCCAGCTCTCCACCGGTGAAAAACTCTGGAGCGCCCTCCCGCCGGAAGGCGGTTGCCAAACCCCACACTGCAGCCCATCGCAATCTGCCGCCGTAACCGCGATTCCTGGCGTGGTCTTTTCCGGTTCGCTCGACGGACACCTCCGCGCCTACTCCGCCAAAGACGGCAAAGTTCTCTGGGACTTCGATACCGCCCGCGATTTCGAAACGGTTAACGGCGTCCCTGCCAAAGGCGGCGCGCTCGACGGCCCCGGACCCGCCATCGCCGGTGGAATCCTGGTGGTGAACTCTGGTTACGGATTCTTTAACGGCATGCCAGGCAATGTTCTTCTGGCCTTCGGCGTCGAATAGCGCCAATCGCGATCCTGCCAGGCAAAAAAAAGGCGCCCGAGCAAAATCTTCAAACTCGGGCGCGCGACCGGAGAGGAAACTTCGTTATTAACTCAATGAATTGATCTAAGCCTAAGCCCGGCCTTCACTCCAGGGAATGAAGCCGCCGGCCTAGTACGGCTGAGTACGCCAATCGGTCTTCCTTACTTCGCGCCACTTGCGTTGCCCAACTTACGAAAAAGATCCGGAACACATCCATTAACGATCGCGCCAGCCATCGCGCTATACCTAGGAATGTGTCATGATCGTCTTCTCGGCAATAGGCTACTCTATGCCGTGGACCGAATGAATGGCTAGGAAGAACAAGCAGGCGATAGCAAAGGAGTTCGGAACCTTCCTGCGTCTGTATGGCCGAAAGGCCCAAAAAGGCTGCGAGCCGAACGACCGGGGCTGCGATCCGGAGATTGAGCGAGAATTGCGGCGTATGAAGCCCGAAGAACTCGATAGGCTCATCAATGGGGACGCTGACGAGCGCCTTCCTACGAAAATCTCAAAGTTGCCCACCAGCCATACGCCCAAAAGACGGTTTGTCACGAAAATATCTGAACGGTCTTTTCCTCCCGCCCCGACTCTGGCAGAATTAGGTCAGACTCAAAAGGCATGCTCTCGGATAGCCGCAAAATCCAACTCCGGATCCTCGCGTTCGTGCTGGCCGGAGGCAAAGGCACCAGGCTGTATCCCCTCACCAAGGAGCGAGCCAAACCGGCTGTCCCCTTCGGCGGCCGCTACCGCATTATCGATTTTGTCCTCAGTAACCTGATCAACTCCGGCATCTATTCGATCTATGTCCTGGTCCAGTTCAAAAGCCAGTCGCTGTTAGAACACATCCGCGAGGGCTGGGAAGCCCACGGACTCCTGCGGAATCACTTCATCACCCCGGTGCCCGCCCAAATGCGATCGCTCGGTGAAGACTGGTATCGCGGAACCGCCGACGCGATCTATCAGAACATGAACCTGATCGAGCAGGGCGAGCCGCACTTAGTCGCCATCTTCGGCGCCGATCATATCTACCGCATGAATATCCGGGAGATGATCGAATTTCATGTCGAGCGCGGAGCCCAGGTCACGGTTTCCGCCATCCCGGTGGAAAAGGAGCAGGCCGCCGAATTCGGCGTCATCGAAACCAAAGAGGACGGCTCCATCATCGGCTTCCACGAAAAAAAGCCCGGGGCGCCAACCATGCCAGGCGACCCCAATCGAGTCTACGCGTCCATGGGCAACTATCTGTTCTCCACCAAATTGCTGCTGGACGAGCTGCGGGTGGACGGCGAGAATCCCCACAGCTCCCACGATTTCGGCCGCGACATCCTTCCCAGCTTGATCGGCCGCGCCGATATGTACGCCTACGATTTTCAAACCAACCGCGTCCCCGGAGACCCGCCTGGCGCGCCGGTGTATTGGCGCGACGTCGGAACCATCGACGCCTTTTTCGACGCCAACATGGATCTGCGCTCGGTCTCCCCGGAGCTGAATTTATATAACCGCCAGTGGCCCCTGCGCACCGCCGGTTACTTCGACGCACCCGCTAAGTTCATCTTCGACGCCGATGGCCGCCGCGGCCAAGCCCTCGACTCCATCGTCTCCGGCGGCGCCATTCTATCCGGTGGACTGGTGCGAACCTCCGTCATCGGCCGCGGTGTCCGGGTCCACTCCCACGCCTACGTGGAGGACTCCATCATCTTCGATAACTGCGACATCGGACGCCGCGCCCGCATCCGTCGCGCCATCCTCGATAAGAACGTCCAGGTACCGCCCGATACCACCATCGGCTACGATCTCGAGCGCGACCGGCACCTCTATCACGTTACCGATAGCGGCATTGTTGTGGTCGAGGGGCATCGTTCGCCAGTTGACATTGCCACCATGAATCTCTGAGCCGGCTCGGGCGCCGCAGGGTGGGCCAATCTCCCTTAGCCTACTCAAATTAAACCGTCTAACCCCCGCCTCAACCGCAACGCATTGAAACCGCAACAAAGAACACCCCCGATTTTCATGTAACGGGTTACCTCCTGTCTGTGTCGAACTAGTGAAATGAATCCCACAGCAGTATCCTTACCCGACCAAGAAACCGTCATTTTGAACGGAATTCCGGGGCCGGAGATCCGATCGCAACTGGAGAGGATCCTCCGCAGCCGCGCCTTCATTCAGTCCCATCGGATTCGCCGCTTTCTGCAGTTCATCGTGGAGGAAAGCCTGCTCGGACAGCCGCATCGGCTCAAAGAATACCTGATTGGGCTCGAAGTATTTGACCGCCGCGACGCTTTTGACCCCCGTGTCGACTCCATTGTTCGGGTCGAGGCACGCCGGCTGCGCCACAAATTGGAGGAATACTACCGCTCGGAGGGACGTGAGGATTTAATCCGAATCACGCTCCGCAAAGGTAGCTACGTGCCGATTTTCGAGCCGCGAAATGCCGCGCCCAGCCTGGGCATCCTGGAACAGCGGCGCGCTATTGCCATCGCTCCGCTAAAAGTCATCAACGCACATTCCGACGCCGAACCAGTCGCCGAAGAGATTCGCCGTCGTCTGGCACACGTCTTGATTCGGGAAGGCTGTTTTCAAGTCACCTCCAAATCTTCTGAGGCCAGTCCGGCCAACGGCACTAATGGAGGGGGCAACGGCCATGCCTCCACGGCCAACCGGCCTGATTTCGTCGTGGAAGGCAGCCTCGAGTTTCGCCAGGACGACTTTCATCTGATCCTGCAACTGGCCCGCTACGCGGATCATTCCTACATTTGGTCGGGCGCGGTAGACGGACAAATTGGAGATCTTTCTCCAGTCGAACAGATGGCGCGTTCTTTAGTGTCCGATCTGATGACGCCCTCCAGCGATATCGCCACGCGGCGGCATTCCACGCACAAGGAAAGTCTCGATTTCTACCTGGAAGGCCGCTATTTCTGGAAGCTGGCCACGCCCGACAACATCCGCCAAAGCGTTAATTTGTTCTCCAAAGCGGTGGAGTCTGACCAGAACTATGCCGCCGCGTTGGCCGCCTTAGCCGAGGCGCTGCTGGTCAGCTCCATGTTCGGCTTGTTCCCGCCCTCAGCCACCGGACCCCGCATGAAGGAGGCCGCTGCCAAAGCCACGGCGCTCGATCCCTCGCTTCCGGAAGGCCACGTCGCACTCGGTTCAATCCTTTCAATCGTGGATTGGGATTGGACTGCCGGAGAACAGGAACTGGAAAAGGCCATTCAACTGGACCATCATGATCCGGTCGGCCACCTGGCCTACGGCATTCAACTGGCCTGCCGCGGCCAGCTCGACGCTGCCGTAGTGGAAATCGAGCGGGCTTTGGAACTCGACCCGGCCGCGCTCTTTCCTAATTTCATCCTGGGCTGGCTGCATGGCGTCTCGCGGCGCTTCGACGAAGCCATCGCCCAACACAGCTTGGTCGCGCGCTTGGCGCCGGACTATGGATTGCCACAACTGGGCCTCGGTCTGGCTTACGCCGGCAAAGGCCAGTTCACCGACGCTATCGCCCATTTCACCAATGCCTCTCAGATGAAGTGCCGCAGCTTGCTGCATGGCCAGATGGGCTATTGCTACGCCCGCGCCGGACGCACTGATGAGGCCCAGCGCGAATTAGCCAGCCTCGGCATCCGCTCGGAGGAAAACTACGTCTCGCCCGTAAGCTTCGCCTCCATCTATGCCGGGCTGGAGGATAAGGAGAAGACGCTCGAGGCCCTGGAACAGGCCGTCGCTCTCCGCGATACCTCGCTTCCCTTGCAGCTTCTGGGAACCGAGTTCGATTCGGTGCGCCAGGATCCGCGTTTCCTAGCGTTGCGCCAAAAGATCGGATTAGCATAGATCCGGGCCGCGCGCTTCAGCAACGTTAAGAACGCTTGCAGTGGGTTTCGAAGATCTCGATCAGCGTCGGTTTATCCAGTCCGCCCGAAGCCAACGCCAGAACCAAGTTCACCAATTCTTCCTAGGTGAAAGTTGGCTCCCAGTCGTTCATCAGCAGGAATGCGATCGCCGCGTTTGCACCCACTCGCTTGTTACCGTCGACGAATGGGTGGTTCTGGCAGAGATGAAAAAGGTAGGCCGCTGCCATCGCAGGAATGGAGGTGTGCAAGAATTCACCTCCGAATGTCGCCTGAGGCATAGCTACTGCTGATTCAAGTCCAACAGAGTCGCGGAGCCCAGCAGACCCTCCGTATAGCTCGATCTGTTGCTTGTGAATCTCCAGGACCTCGTCCAGAGATAGGAACACTGGCTCCATGAAGTGCGTCCAGGGATCTCACTCGGCTAACTTCCGGAACGCCTTTCCATATCGCTTGTGCGCCAATTCCTGAGCTGCCTCGAACTTCTTCCGCCGTTCCGAGGGTCTCGCCGGCGCGACAATCAGTTGTTTACCATCGGTACTTACCTCCAGCGGAGTTTCGGGATCGATCTTGAGGAGCTCCAAGATCGGACGATCAATCACCAACGCTAGACTGTTCCCGTGCTTCGTAAGCTTTTTAACCATACATATTCTGTACTTCCAATGTATCACCACCGGAAAAATACGTCTCGCCCGTAAACTCGCCTCTATGCGGGGCTGGAGGCCGTCGCTCTCCGCGACACCTCGCTGCCTTGCAACTTCTGGGGACCGAGCTCGATGCCTTGCGCCAAAGATCGGCTTGACCGAGCCTTCAAATTTGTGGCGCCTCCAACCAAGTGAGTAGCAGCCTCCTGCCAAAGGAGGATAGCGTCCCACTGAACCTGCCTCTTAGGATGTTAAACGTAGGTCTTGAACATCACTTGCGAGGAATTCACGAAATGACCATGTCGTCAAAAGTTCTTCTTCGGCTCACCTTGTCCGGAGTTACTGCCGGTCTCCTGATAGGCTCCAGCGATGGCAATCCCGCCATCGGCACCTGGAAGCTCAATGTCGCGCAATCGAAATCGAGCACCGGCTCTCTGCCAAAAAGCGCAACCAGGACCGTCGAACCGCAGGGCAATGGCATCAGCATTAGCTACGAGTTTGTCTTGCCGGACGGAAGCATCGACAAGTACAGTTACGTCGCCAGCTTCGACGATCACGATGCCCCCATATCCGGAACAGGAGCGCCAAATTGGAGACAAAGCCGCATTGATGGCGCTGAGAGCATCGCCGTACGCCGTGAGGGGTCCAATGTCTTCGCCGAAGCCCTGAAGAAATCCGGGGGCGTTGTGATGACCACCAGGACCGTTGTGTCTAAGAAAGGGGCCGTGACAATCATTACCGCGAACGGGGCGGACGCAAAGGGTCAGCCTACCAAGGATGTGCTCGTCTGGGATAAGCAATAAGCAAGCCGTTGCATGAAGCCGGTTCATAAGCCCCTGAAGGTCGGTACCGTCGCTCGCCGTCTCGGTGTTTCGGCAGCCATGATTCGCTCGTGGGAAGTACTGGGGCTCACCACGCCGGCGCGCAGCCAAGCCAGGTACCGGCTTTACACCGAGGACGATCTGCGCGTCCTTCGGCGGGCCATGCATTTGCGCAAGACGAAGAGATTGAATACTCCCGCCATTCTGATGCAATTAAATCTGGAGGGGATGCTCAAGGATCGGGCTGGCTGCCGGCCCCAAAAAGAGTCGTCACCAAGCCATATTCTTCGCCGGCTGCGATTGCAGCGCGGAATTTCTCTCTCTACAGTCGCCCAGGCCATCGATGTCTCCAAAGGGTTTCTCAGCAACCTGGAGCGCTCGCGCTGCCACGCTTCAGCCAAAGTCCTGGACGATTTGGCATGCTATTATCGCGTCACTGGTTTCAGCCCGGCCGATCCGGCCGATTGCGCGAAACCTCTTCTGACACCGAACGATCGCAAAACTCTGCGCGGCATGCCAGGCGTTCAGGTCGAGCTGCTGGCTCTGGGCACCACTGCCATCGAACCGCACCTGTATCGTATCGATCCCGGAGCAGGCGTTGGCGAGGCCTACGGACACGAAGGGGAGGAGTTTGTCTTTCTGATTCGTGGACGCCTGGAGATCGAAATGGGCGGTAGGCAATTTCAGCTTCAAACCGGCGACGCGTTCTCCTTCAGCTCCACGACGCCACACCGCTGGCGCAACCCAGGAAAGACCAAAACCATCGCGCTCTGGATCACCACCCCGGCTGGCTTCTGAATGGAGCTTATGGCCTCGCGGCGAAAGCCCTAGTTTCTCCGACATTCTGACCAAATCGGCTAGCGATGTGGCCTCCATCTTTTTCATCACGTGCGCGCGGTGGGTCTTTACCGTCAGTTCGCTGGTACCCAATTCAGCGGCGATCTGTTTGTTGAGGAAGCCGGAGACAACCAATTCCAGAACCTCTTTCTCCCGCTGTGTGAGCGAATCGTAATGCGCGCGGAGCTCCGTCAGCCGGGCGCGTTCCTGCAATGCCTCGCGATCCTTGGCTATCGCGTCCTGAATTGCATCCAGTAATTCTTGACCCCGGAACGGTTTGGTAAGAAATTCCACCGCTCCCTCCTTCATCGCGCGAACAGTGACCGGGACGTCGGCGTGGCCGCTGATGAAAATGATCGGGATCTGAATATTGGCCTTCGCCAGGGCGCGCTGAAATTCCAGCCCGCTCATATCCGGCAGCCGGAGATCGAGCACCAGGCAGGCCGGCCCCTGGGGGCGTTTGTCGATGAGGAATTCGCGCGCCGACCCGAATGTCTCAACCCGCAGACCCACCGAGGTAATTAACTTTCTGAGAGCCTCCCGGACCGAGGAATCGTCGTCGATTACAAATACGACCGGTGCCGTGTCCATCATCACGCGCCGTCACGGTCGATGGGAAGAGTGAATTGAAGTGTCGCGCCCCTGTCGCCGTTGATACCGGCCCATAAGCGTCCGCCGTGGACTTCGATAATCGACCGGCTGATGGATAAGCCCATGCCCATGCCGTTGGGCTTGGAGGTATAAAAGGTCTCGAACATTCGCTTTTCATCCAGTGGATCGATGCCCGTCCCGGAGTCGCGCACTGCGATCAGCACTCCGTCCGGCTCGTGGTTCTCCGACCGTATCACCAGCAGGCGCGGCCCGTCCGTAAGCCGGTCATGGCTTCAATGCCGTTGAGCGCCCAGTTCACCGTCGCTTGTTGCAACTCCACGCGATCGCCGGTCACCGGCGGCGGCTCAGGCGCAGTTCGGTTCGCAGCACGACACGTTCCTCGACGCCTCCACCTGCATAGAGCAACTTCCTCGCTCACCAGTACGTTCGAACGGGCTCTTCCTCTCCGGCAGCGCCTTGGTGAACATGGCCCGGATATGCCGGATCAGTTCGCTCGCCCGGTGGCTTCTCGAGCGTGCAATCAGCGACCGCCGGGCTTCCGGCACATTCGGCGGCTGGTTGCGAAGCCACATGACGCAGGCATGGGCGTTGGTCGCGACGGCCGCCAGCAGGTGGTTGACTTCGTGCGAGATAGATGCTGCCAGGGTGCTCATCGCGCTCATTCCGTTGCTCGAGCCAGTCGGCTTGCGCGCTGTGATACGCGTCTTCGGCCCGCTTCGTTCGGCCTCTCGGCCTTAAGCCGTTCATTGGTCCGCTGGAGTTCTCGGGTTCGCTCATCGATGCGCGTTTGCAGGTCAATCTCCGGCCCCCATCTTCTGCAGGAACTGATCCAGCTGGCGGCGATTGAGAATGCCGCACATTCGATGAACAACGGCATCCCCTGTGGATCCAAGCGCCAGGTATAGGGGGGAGGCAGAAAAATGTAATAAATGGCGAGAGTGCTAAGCCCCACCGCAAGCCACCCCGACCACTTTCCACCCACCCAGGCACTGGCCGCTACCGCCGCGTAGAACAGGAAATAATCGCTGGCCGGTGGAATCGCGCGCAGCGGAAACGTCAGGCCCCAAGGCCACCGATACAAGCAGCACGGCTACGCCCACCGAACGGAGCGGGGACCGTCTTCCCAGGACTTTGCCTTCCAGGTCTTTCATGAATTTCCGTAGCGCCTTCGAAGTGGCTTTTCTTGAGGTTATCCGATACGGGCGCCGTGCGGCGAGCCGGCGCGGTGCAGCGTGAGCCGGCGCGCAGGGGCATGGTCCTCGCGGAAAAATCGCGAACAGTGGGATTGCATGCCGCAAAAGCTCGAAACGTGTCCAAGGGCCGCTCCGGAAGAATTCCCCGTAGCCGCCGCCGGACGACTGGTGGAGAGAGACTGAGGTCCGCCGTTACAAAACTGACCAAGTGGTTCTTGCGGCCGACGGCGGAGTCATGGATCGTGGTTCGAATCCATGCCGGGGAGCC
>CAVYGT010000010.1:0-228466 GCA_963768095.1 Terriglobia bacterium
TTCGCGCCATCACGCCATTGGCGGCAACCATGAAATTCTCGATGAGTTCGCTGGCGCGAGAACTTTTCTCGCGAGTGTTGATCCCTGGACCTGGCCGTCCGCAATGATCGGTTCTGCTTCCACGCGGTCGATATTCAACGCGCCCAACCGCTGCCGCTCGTCAAACAGGTTCTGCGCGGCTTCATCCTGCAGTTTCAATTGGGCAGCCAGCGCTGTGGAGGCGGCAACTTTCGGTGGAGCGGCCGAGCTTCCTTCCAGCCACGGTCCGACGCCGTTGTAGGTTAGCTGCGCCTGATTTCGCACCAGCGCGCGGTAAATGCCGCCGGACGTGATCGAGCCATCGGGTGCGACCACCATATCCACCACACCGCCAAACGATCGGCGGCTTCGTTCAGCGAAGTCAGATCCGTCGACAGTTGCTCCGGCAACATCGAAAAAGTTCGAATACCCGTGTAGACACTGGTGGTCTGCGCAGCCGCATGTTGGTCGATCGGAGACCCGGCGGGCACGTCGGAATCGACATCGGCGATCGCGATCAGTACGCGAATTCCGCCGCCGACTCGCTCGGCCGCCTCGGCCTGGTCCAAATCCTTGGACGTGTCGTTGTCGATGGATGACCACAGCAGAGAGCGCAGGTCGCGCACATCCCCGTTCGGTCTCGATACCGCCCGCGCCTTGAGCGCTGCCAGTTGTTGGCCGGCTTCCGGAGGAAAATCCGGATCGAAGCCTCGCTTGATCATCTCCTGACGGGCGGAGGCAAAAAGATCAAATCCGGTGTCAGCCATGAAAACGCAAGCCTACCATAGGGGCCTTGGTGGGCCACTTGCTCAGATCGACCTTCCTGCCAGCCCGCGCCCGGAAGTCAACACCTTCTTAGAGAACATCGAGACGGTTCCGATACCGGAGAACGGGATTATGAGCCGGACTCTGTTCAACGATGAGGCGGTGAAGGTGGTTGCATTCGGATTCTCTTCGTACCAGGAACTGTCAGCGCACACGGCGCCGATGGCCGCCATGCTCTACTTCGTGAAAGGGAAGCAGAACTGACCCTGGGCGAGGTGAAGAAGCAGGTCCGCGCGGGAGCCTTCGTCCATATGCCGCCCAAAACACCACACATTCTGGCTAAGACCCCTGTAGCGATGCTGCTGCTCATGCTAAAGCAGGTCCGGTTGGAAAAGGCTAAGCTCCCGCGTTTTAGACTGGCCGCGCCCGGCGGACAAATCATGCCTCTGAATACTTCGGACTTGAGTGCCTCGCGCGGCCGCCGCAGGCGCTGATGCGGTGGAGCGCAGACCCATCGTCTTAAGCGGCAGTGGCGAATGGCGGATCAAATGCATCACTCAAACCGTGTCAAGCTCCGCTCAGGCTCAAGGACCGTTGGTTCACCCGCTCGGCGCCCCCTTCAATGTTGCCTGGCTTTGGCTGCGGCTTTCCCGCTGCGACGACGCGCTGATTTCGCGATGGTTGTCGATGCTAGGCGTGATGCTCACGCCTCTAGCAGTCCTGGCGGGGGCGCTGGGTGCGTGGCGGCTTGCGGCGGACCCGGGCTGGACCAGCCATTTCTTCATAGCCCACGGATTGCTGTCGCACTGCCAAGTGTGGTTTACAGTTGCGATCGCTGTGCGCGCATCTTCCCGAGGCTTGAACAAGTGGCTGGATAAGCAACAGTGACGGATTCTTCAATGAACGAACCCATTTTGGTGGAGCAACAAACCGGCGAAGTACAGGTGAAAGACGAGCGACGTATGTTGGTTTGGCATATCCTTTTCTCGTTCGGGATGATCGCTGGTGTCGTCGCGGCAGCCACGGTGATCGCCGATTGGATGCGGGCAATTCGCTAAGGCAGGCGGGAAGCGGGCGAAGAGCTTTTGTGGGGACTAAGTATGGTATCGGACAGACAAGAACTCCTGGATCAATACGCGGCCACCAGTCGGGCTTTCTCCGACGCTGTCGAGCGCCTGCGACATCTGAATACCGACACCGAAGCCTTCATCCGTGGGTTGGCTGAAGTGGGCACAGCCCACCGGGCGTGTGAACGATCGCGCGTGAGGCTGGATAAGCACCTGGAGCAACTTAGGTGCATGACTCCTCCCGAGGAATCATACGGTGCCCTTCTGTCGGTGGATGAAGCCCAGCGTCCCGACGACTGCGGCATTCCGTCTTTCGGCCGCCGATCGTGAAAAGGCCCGAATTGCCTGACTGACCGCGGCTGGTCAATTGACCAAAAGCGGTCGCTCTTCGAAGATCTCATTCCCTCCGATCCACGTCTCGAACCCCCTCCTCCTCGAATCGGCTCAACAAATCATGACGCTGGCTCGACACGTGCACTCTACAACAGTGTCGCCCAAGAACCCATGGATCACCCTTGCCGACGCAAGAGGTGCTTTGTCGATTTCTGCACGGGGCATTTGACACGGAAAGAGGATTGAAGATGCCTGCTTCAGTTGAAGTGCTGGAACCACGGGAAACTCGGCGATTATCGCTAGTGAAGCCGCTCGACGAAACGGTGCGACAAACATCGGTAACCAAGAACCGTGGCAAGACCGGCGGAATAACGCTGCGTTCTTAAAGGGCGTGAAGTGGATCACGATTGCGGGGCTGCTGGCCGCGGCGGGATTCTGGTCCCATCTCGGCCCATTCGATCTTGCTGTTAGATTCGTCGTGGCTGTCGCCGCGACGGTTGCGATGTTCCACTCGATTCACATCCGGCAGTTCGTCTTGGCAGGCCTGTTTGGAGCGCTGCTGGTGCTCTACAATCCGGTTGCGCCCGTGCTTAGTTTCTCAGGCGAATGGCAGCGCGCC
Organism: Terriglobia bacterium; assembly: GCA_963768095.1. GTDB lineage: Bacteria > Acidobacteriota > Terriglobia > Bryobacterales > Bryobacteraceae > Palsa-89. The sequence goes on from CAVYGT010000010.1 coordinate 2,803, forward strand.
ATCGTAGCTGCCAGCACACTCCCGTTCTTGGCCTCGCTGTGGTTGGCGCATTTCGAGGACAGAACACAGTGATCAAGCCGGAAGGAAACGGTTCTATGGCGGGCGGTCTCGATGCGTGGGAAGGGGAGGGAGGATCTGCGCCCGATCCGCTCGGTCTCTCCGCCCCCTCGATGAGCGGCACCGCAAGTCAGGTGGAGTGGGCACAGCGGATCCGGCGCCAGGTTAACGCCGAGTTCGACCGTGTGGCGGCGTCCTTCCGATCGATTGCCTACCAACAGTCGGACGACAAGCGCGCCGATACGGAAGGCGCAATCGCGATTCTCGAAGACAAGCGAGCCGAAGTGATGAGCAGAAAAGATGCCGGCTACTTCATTCATGACTGGCAAGAGATCGGTGACCAAGTGCGGCTGATGATATTTCGCGACCCACGCTACCAGGCGATCAAGAGCAACCGGGCGGCGCGACGATGAAGCGTCAGTTCAACTTTTGGAGGCAAACAGCATTATGAATCTACGACCCTTATACGACCGCATCGTAGTAAAGCGGATCGAAGAACAAGAATCCACGCGGCACGGCATCATCATCCCCGATTCCGCCAAGGAGAAGCCGCAAGAGGGCGAGGTCATTGCCGTCGGGCGTGGCAAGCGGCTGGAGGATGGCAAATTGACTGCCCTCGACGTCAAGGCCGGCGACCGCATCCTCTTTGGAAAATACTCCGGCAGCGAAACCAAGCTGGACGGCACGGAGTACATCATCATGCGTGAGGACGACGTCCTCGGCATTCTGGATTCGGCTTCCAAAGCGGCCGGGAAAGCCAGTTAATTCACATTCGACTCACAAGGAAACGACTATGGCAAAACAAATTATTTATAGCGATCATTCCCGCCAAGCGATCCTGCGCGGTGTCAGCCAACTCGCCGACGCAGTGAAAGTTACTCTTGGGCCCAGGGGACGCAATGTGGTTCTAGAAAAGAAATTCGGAGGACCGACCATCACTAAAGACGGTGTTACCGTGGCGAAAGAGATTGAGTTGAAGGACCCACTCGAGAACATGGGCGCCCAGATGGTGCGCGAAGTGGCGTCCAAGACCTCGGACGTCGCGGGTGATGGCACCACCACCGCTACGATTCTGGCTCAAGCGATTTTTCGCGAGGGCGTCAAAGTTGTGACGGCCGGCGCAAACCCGATGGCCGTCAAACGAGGCATCGATCGGGCGGTTGAAGTGGTCGTTGAAGAACTCAAGAAGCTCTCCAAGCCCGTCTCGGGCGACATGATCGCCCAGGTGGGTAGCATCTCCGCAAACAGCGACGCCACTATCGGCGACGTGATCGCCGAGGCAATGAAGAAGGTGGGTAAGGATGGTGTGATCACGGTCGAAGAAGCCAAGACCATGACTACCGAGCTTGCGACCGTGGAAGGTATGCAGTTTGACCGCGGCTACGTCTCGCCCTACTTTGTCACCGATCCCGAACGCATGGAATGCGTTCTTCAGGATCCCTACATTCTGATCCACGAAAAGAAGATAAACAACATGAAGGACGTGCTGCCGCTACTCGAACAAATCGCGCGCACAGGTAAACCGTTGCTGGTGATCTCCGAAGATGTGGAAGGCGAGGCTCTGGCCACATTGGTAGTCAACAAGCTGCGGGGCACGCTCAGCGTTTGCGCCGTGAAGGCTCCCGGCTTCGGCGACCGCCGTAAGGCCATGCTGGAAGACATCTCGATTCTGACTGGCGGCAAGGCCATCATGGAAGAGACCGGTATCAAGCTGGAAGGCGTTCAGATCGAGGATCTGGGCCGCGCCAAGCGCGTTACGGTAGACAAGGACAACACCACCATCATCGACGGCGCCGGATCGCAGAAGAGCATCGAAGGGCGAATCAAGCAACTCCGGACCCAGGTGGAGGATACCACCTCGGATTACGATCGCGAGAAGCTGCAGGAGCGTCTGGCGAAGCTCGCGGGTGGCGTGGCCATCATCAGAGTGGGCGCGGCTACCGAGACCGAGATGAAAGAGAAGAAGGCTCGTGTCGAAGACGCCCTGCATGCCACTCGCGCGGCGCTGGAGGAGGGGATCGTACCAGGCGGCGGCGTCGCGCTGCTGCGCGCATCGATCGCTCTCGACAAGCTAACGCTCGCGGGCGACGAGCAGTTCGGCGTGGCCATCGTGCGCCGCGCCTGCGAGGAGCCGGTTCGGCAGATCGTGGTGAACTGTGGCACCGAGGGCGCCGTCGTGGCCGAGAAGATCAAGAACAGCCAGGATACTCACTTCGGCTTCAATGCTTCTACTGAACGTTACGAAGACCTGGTGAAGGCCGGCGTGATCGATCCCACCAAAGTGACTCGCACGGCTCTGCAGAATGCGGCTTCCATCGCCTCACTTATGCTCACTACCGAGGCCATGATCTGCGGTGTTGTCGAGGAAGTAGAAGACTAGCTGCTGGTTGGGCAACATGCCGATCCGAAAGAATTCCGGCTCTGCTGCGCGCAGCGCGGCGAAAGTTGAGGTTTAGGATTATGAACCACGCAATGGAAGGGCTTTTTTCGTCAAGCTGTCCATATTGCAGATCGATCGACTTAAGAACTGTAGGTGTTCAAAACGCCATCGAGAGGGCTTTCTATTGGCTCCTTCAGCCCTATCGGTGCTGCCTGTGTGGCCACCATTTTTTCCTGTTCCGATGGCAAACTCCCATCGGGGACACGCCGTAGGTGCCCGTCGCGACCCCGGTCATCGAGCATTAGCGGTGAGGCAGGAACGCCAAGTCATCGCTCAGCACATAGATGGTTATCGCCATCAGCATAAGAAGCAGGCCGATCCAGAACCACCAGGAACGATGCGCGCGTTTCCAATAAGGAAGATCGCCAATCGGAACACGTTCGCGCTCCGGCCCTTCGTTTCCGTGACTGCCGCGGTTGCTCACATTCAGTGTTTCCATGATCCGTCAGCATTCCTTCGGGGCGTCAGCCGAACGACTTCGTTCGCTCGGAGCATTGGCGCTCTTTTTCACCGGCACGCCCTGCTGGACGTGAAGCCCGTTTTGATCGCTCCACGTCACCAAGTAGCAGCACGGGCACAGTTGCAATTTCTGAATCGGCGGCCCTTCCACGCCCATCTCGATAGGCTCCATTTCAGCGCCGCACTTGGGACACTCGTCGTCAACGAGCGCTTGATCAATTGGTGTGAGCGCGGGATCGCAAAGCTTCGGCGGCATGGGACCAATCTTCCTCCGGCGAACCGTCCGGGCAGCCTCTTGCTTGCCAGAGCTCGTACGCGAGGGCTGCGATCTCAGCGTGTCGGAATGCGGCGATGCCGTGCCCTGCTGTAGCTGGCTTAGTATCAAGGTGAGCGTCTTGAGAATGCTCAAGAGCCTGCCTTGAATGCTCGTGTCCAGTCAGATGATCCTGGTTTCCCAGCTGCTCCGCGACACGATGGGCATGCGCCGCGCTGTCATGTAATTCCGCGGCTCGCTGGTGATTCTCGTAAGGCGTTCCGTTGTTATAACGAGTGGACATATTTAAACCGTCCCAATCTTCCCTGACTTGTTGTGGGCTTCCTTCGCAAGCTGGTAGGCGCGATCGGAGTGCTCCAGCGCTCGTTCCGAATGCCAGTTTCCCGTTTCGTTCTCCCCTTTTTCATCGTGTTCGGAGGCAGTGCGGTGGGCTTTGCCGCAAGCTCGTGCTGCTCCTCTACTTTCCAATGCGTGTCGTGCATGGCGATTTTCTCCTTGAAATTATCTGACTGCTGCAAGTTCTTGGCGGGCATGCAGGGCAAGCTGCGCGGGTTGCGTAGTTTCCAGGATTCTTTCGCCTTGGCGGCTTCCGATGCGGAGCCATTCACGATCAACAGAAATTTGTCGCTCTTCACCGCCGACTCATATTGAAGGATGCTGTCTTTCGGGATGCCGATACTAAGCAGGCCGGCTCCAAGCGCGCTCAGGCCGCCAACCACCGCGGCGCCTTCCAGCCCGCCCACAATCCACGCGACTAAGGGCCCTGCTACGAGCAACGGTCCGATACCTGGAATGGCAAAGAAGGCCGAGCCGAACAACAATCCCCAAAAGCCTCCCCAAAAGGCGCCGGTCTGGCCCCACCGTTTCATTCGGTCGCCCACGTTGTAGTAACCCACCACTTGCTCATCGGTGTGATAATCCCTCGCGACAATCGACAAGGCGTGCATGTCGATTCCTGCGCGTTGGAGCTCTTTTACGGCCTCCTCGGCCTGTGAGTGGGTATGATACACGGCAACTACCGATTCAACGTTAGACACTTGTTATCTCCTTCTACCTTTGGATTCGGCCACTTTCCCTAGTGCACGATTCGTTCCGACTTTAATGTTTCATTGAGCTGATTAGCTGGAGAGGGGTTTCGAGCCGGCTGAGAAAGAACGAGGCGTCAAATGAAATGACCACTTGTGGTCAATCGGCGAAAGGCGGTCAGAACTCAGGGACGTTTGCGAAGCCAGCTTGAACCGCGGTCATGTGAGTGGCGATGATATCCGCACAGCCCCGCCGGTCGCAAAGGGCGAAGCAAACTCAAGGAACCGGCCGGGCAGGATCTCAAAGAAGAGAAATCAGAGAAGAGAGTCTGAGGAGGGTCCAAACGGGGTTTAGAAGCGAATCGGCCTGAGCTCCTTAAGCTATGCGAGTTTCTGCGCGAACGACAATTACTTCAATTGCCGCGGCCCCTCTGGTAACCAGCCTCGTAGGCTTTCTGGTCTTCGTCTTTCTTGAAGTGCCTCTTCTTGGAGTGGTCCCGGTTATGCGCGTGGTCAGCCTTTCCTTCGCGCACGCCTTGCTGGTAGGTTTTGTTCTTCGAATAGTCCTGGTCGTGGTCCTGGAAAAATGGAGCTCCCACCGCTTGCACGGTGCTTCCACTGATACCAATGCCCACCGCTAACGCCAGAACCCAGACGCTGTGTCTTAGATTCATTCTCATAATAAGTCATCCCTTCGTTTCTAGCCTGGATTCCCGTTCAGTCCTGACCATTTCGCGCCGAACTACCCGACGAAACGGGCCCACAGCCATTTTGGATTTTAGGCATTCGCATGGCCGTTAAGGCGGGTGGTACGTCACAAGTTGTGCCGATGGTCGGAATTAGTATTTGAGTCTTCATAACGTGTATCGGCGCCGCCCTTCAACCGGCTTCTTCGACGTGAGCGGGACCGTTCCACCCGCCCCGCCGGCTATGGAACGCACATCGGTGGCCGCGCTAGCCCAAGGTTCAAGCTATGCCTCGGCGTCCGCTCAGCAGGTTGATGACGAGAACCACCAGGGCCACGACCAGTAGTAAGTGAACTAGGCTTCCGCCGATACTAAAACTGAATCCTAGAAGCCAGAGAATCAAAAGCACTACGAAAATTGTCCAAAGCATAATTTCCTCCTGTGCTCATTGCAGAGCACTATTCTTCTTGAAAGTCGACCACACGCTTCAGTAAGACCGACCGCTCTGGAGCGCTATTCAGGATGCCATGACGAACTTGTCATCGCCGTCCGATCTTAGTTCGACGACGTGGCCTTCTGCGCCTTCACCTGCAGTTCGTTCACCACCTGCTGGACATTTGGAACGGACGCCGCGACCTCTTGAGCGCGCGCGCTTCGATTCCGAGTCGACATCGCCAGTCAGCGTGACGACTTCATTCTTTACCGCGTACTTTACGCTCTCGTGAAGCCTATCTTGAATGAGAGCCGCGTCCAGGTTCCCCTCGATACCCTTGTCGAGGTCCGAGTTCATCTTCTTAGCGTCACTGGCCGCGCCCGGCGGAATCACCGCAATTTCGTCCGATACAACTTCGGAACCGGCGGCGGACCTGGCGATAGACTCGGCATTCGACTTGTCGGCGTCCGCTGCCACGTGTCCGCTCAGTGTTACGACGCCCTTATCGCGATCCTGAGTTACCGACACATCTTTGAGGCCGGCCTGATTCAGCGACGTGCGAATGCCGCCGGAAATATCGGCTGACTTCCTCGACGTCGTTGAACACCCTGCCAGAGCTCCGATGAGCACGACAGCAAGCAAGGACAAACTCGGCTTAAGCCTTTTCATATTTTTCCTTTGATACGGCATCGGTGAATATACATCTGAAAGAGTAGGGCGCCGGTTGGTAATACCACAGGCGCCCCGAGACCACTTACTGAAAAAGACTCATCCCTCAGCCGCTTAGTAAGTTAGATCGAGCGCTGGGATAGGCAGTACCGAAACCTATCGGCGTTCGGCCGATTCCCGATTCAGCGCGTGTTCAAACTTTCTAGCGACTGCCGGAGTTTTGAATTCACCGGTCAGAATTTCACGATTCGTTGTGTTGTGCCCATAGAGTTCCCGATTGGTGTCCTCATCCGATCGAAGCGTCGCGCCGGTCAGCGCGATCCCCGCGAATAGCCCGTGCGAACGGGAATACGACAGCACTTCCGCCTGCAGCTCCGCGTCCGTCTGTGCGGTTGCGGCGCGGCCAATCGGGCCCGCCACGACGGATGCATCTCCGCCGAGCGTGAACTTATCGGATAGCAGGTGTTTCATTCCGCCATCATTCATCACCAGTAACACAACATCGGTGTCGGAAACGCCAATCTGGAATCCGAAACTTCCACCTTCAGTCCGCATCGCGGCCGGAGCGCTCCAGCCCGAGCCACCGGGCCGGCGGCATACCGCGAAACCGCGGCCTTCCTCGGCGCCGAAAATGAATCCGGCCTTTTTCATGCCCGGAATGACGACGACGCAGTGCGCCTTATCGATCAGCTCTTGGGGGATGCCGTTGTCGGCCGCCCTCATCATGTCGGTCAGCGTGTCGGCTGAAGCGTCCAGCCGGTCGTCGACCTTGACAGCCCTGTCCGCCGCGAACGCGACGGTGCTTATGGAACCGGCCAGCGCCAGAAGCCATACACAGTGTTTCAAATTCGTTTTCATAACAAGTCAGCCCTTTCGTGTTTCGTTATTTTCCGTATTGAGGCCAGGATTCCATTTGTCCTGAAAATTTCTTTCCCAAGGTTCCGCCGAAACGGACACACGGCCCATCCGGGAAGAGGCACGCCCAGGGCCGTCGTGCGAAGGCCTGAATTGCACCCGGCAAGCGATGACCCAACGTGCCCTAAGCCGAATCGGAGGGTCTAGGATCTCCAGTCAATCTAAATGAATTCCGACCGCGCTTGGTCATTTGACCATATATGGTTATTCCGCACGAACCTTGGCTGGCAGCTCGTCCCGGCACTTAGACAACGGGGAGTGAACGGTTGCAACGCATCGCCGCAGTAGGTTGGAAGGTGGGCCGCGTGCATCTATCCAGCGGCGTCGCTACCAGTGGAGGTTTATAAAAAATGAAGATTGCAAGCGTGTTTCTGACGATGTGCGGAGTCGCGTTGGCCCAGCCGCCACAAGCTCCCAACCCAACTCAACAACCGATCGAGACCGGCGGGACGGCGCCCATCTATCGCATTACTGTGGTCGCACGGACGACGAAAGCCATCAACTATCATCACCGCAGCGGATCGACCAGGATCGGCTTCCGTGGGACGGCATTGATGCCCAACGCCCGCGGTGAGGCGAAGGTAGAGAGCAAGCAGGGCGTGATCAAGATCGATACGGAAATGGAAAAGCTCGGGCCGGCTACTCAGTTCGGCCACGAGTATTTGACTTACGTGATGTGGGCCATCACGCCAGAAGGCCGCGCTACGAACGTCGGCGAAGTGCTCCTGAACCACAGCGGCAAGACCAAGCTGGACGCAACCACAGAGTTGCAGTCGTTCGGTTTGATCGTGACCGCCGAGCCGTACTTCGCCGTCACGCAGCCGAGCGACGTCGTGGTGATGGAGAACTTCGTCAGGGCGGACACCACCGGAACCATCGAACAAGTGGACGCAAAATACGAGCTCCTACAGCGAGGGCAATATGTGTTGAACGTGCGGCCGAGCGAGATTCAACCCCGGCAGCTCGACTCGAAAGTGCCGTTAGAACTCTATGAGGCGCGTAACGCGGTCGAAATCGCACGCTGGACTGGCGCTGAGCAGTATGCGAGCGACACCTTCCAAAAGGCTGTGGTGGGACTAGAGAACGCCGAGGGCTACCTGATCGGTAAGGCCGGCCAGAAACCAATCGGCACCGTGGCGCGTGAAGCCGTTCAAATGGCGGAGGACGCCCGGATCATCACCGTCAAGAAGATCGAAGAACAACAGTTGGCCTCCGAGCGGACAGCGGGAGCTGAGCGTGAAGCGCGCGCCGAGGGTGACCGTGCCGCCGCGCTGTCTGAAACAGACCGCGTCACGCGAGAAGCAGAACAAGCGCGACTGACCGCAGCGGGTAACGCCGAACGCGTCAAACGCGAAAACGACGCGCAGATCGCGGCCGCTCAAAGCGAAGCAGACCGTTTGAGGCGAGAGAATGAGTCGCAGCTTGCCGCCGCCCAATCCGAAACCGATCGCCTGAAACAAGAGAACGAAGCGCAACGAGCAGCCGCTCAGGCCGATCTCGATCGCGCCGCCAGCGAGAAAGCGCAAGCTGATGCCGAAAGGGCCCAACTCCGCGCCGACCTCCTGCTCCAATTCAACACAATTCTTCAACTCGAGACACCGCCCGCGGGCTGATCGTGAATATGTCGGACGTGCTGTTCGACACGGCCCTTTATTCCTTGCGGCCGGCAGCTCGCGAGAAGCTCGCCAAAGTTGCAGGGATCATCTCGGGCCATCCCGGCCTGAGACTCGATGTGGAAGGTTATACCGACAGCGTCGGCGGCGATGACTACAATCAAAAGCTCTCGGAACAACGCGGCGAAGCAGTGCGTAACTACCTGGTCCAGCAGGGAGTCGAGAATTCTTCGGTTACATCGAGAGGTTTTGGGAAGAGTCAGCCGGTGGCTTCGAACGAAACAGCAGCCGGCCGCCAAGAGAATCGCCGGGTGGAACTGGTCGTTTCCGGCGAGATCATCGGCCTGCAAATCGGCTTGCCTATCGCAGCCCGATGATCAGAGGAACGAGATCGATTTAGCTGAAAGTCGAATGCCAAACCGAGCCCGTGCGGCAAGGGCCACGCCGCCAGGAGAGAGTAAGGGCAGCGGCGAGCGGCAATTTGCCGCCGGATCGGCGCTTCGGTGACAAGGCCTCACGCGAAACCGAAGCGAACCGGCCAGGAGATCCGCTCACCCAGAGTAGCCCACGCGGCTGCCGCTCTGGCTGCGTCTTTGCTGAAATCTTAGGGCAACCTATTTGAAGCGTAAGCACAGTCCAGGCAACCGGACGCCTCCTTGGGTCCGGGGTTGTGCCAACCGCCGTCGGAAGCGATGATCGTGTCAGCCTGTTTCGGCCCCCAAGTACCGCGTCGATAGGGGCGAACGCGGTGGTGTGTTTTCAGGACTGGATCGACCACCGCCCAGGCGGCCTCGACCGCGTCCTCACGGGTGAAGAGCGCGCCATCGCCGATCATGGCGTCGCCCAAAAGCCGCTCGTAGGGCGTTTCCTCTCCCGGCTGCTCTTCCAGCAAGAAAAGTTCTCGTTGCTCCCCGACGAATTCTTTTCCTGCGAGCTTGACGCGAGCGGCGAGAGCGATGGCCGCGCTGGGGGAGAGCCGGAAGCGCAGATAGTTGGTCCGGCCGGTCTCTGGCGCTGAGTCCGCGAAAAGCCGCTGCGGCGGCGCTTTCAACTCGACCAGGATCTCGGTTGCGGTATCGGCCAGGTATTTGCCGGAGCGCAGGTACCACGGCACCCCCGCCCAGCGCCACGAGTCGATGAAAAGCCGCAGGGCGCAGAAGGTCTCGACGTCGGAGTTCTTCGCGACTCCTGGCTCCTTCCGGTAGCCGGCGTATTGGCCGCGCACCAGGTCATCGCGCGTCAGAGGGCGCATGGCTCGAAAGACATTGGCTTTCTCCCTGTGCACGGCTCCGAAGTCTCTGTCGGAGGGCGGCTCCATGGCAAGCAGCGCGACAACCTGGAAGAGGTGGTTCTCGATCACATCCCGCAAACAGCCCGCGCTTTCGTAAAAAGGGCCGCGGTCTTGCACTCCGAAATCTTCGGACAGGGTTATCTGCACGCTGGACACGTAGTTGCGGTTCCAGATCGGCTCCAGGAAAGAATTGGCGAAGCGGAAATAGAGGATGTTCATGATCGCCTCTTTCCCGAGGTAGTGGTCGATTCGGAAGATGGAGTCTTCTGGGAATACCGACCGCGCCACTTCGTTGAGCTCCTTCGCGGAGGCCAAGTCGCGTCCGAACGGCTTTTCGACAATCACGCGCGCATGCTCTGCCAATTTCGCGGCGCCGAGTTCTTTGATCACAGTCTCGAAAAGCGAGGGTGGGATCGCAAGGTAGTGCGCCGGACGCCGCGCTTTATTGAGCGCGCTCTTTATCGCCGTGAACGTGTTGGGGTCTTTGTAATCCCCGCTCACGTATTTGAAAAGGGACAGAAGATGCTGGAAGGCGCGCCGGTTATCGATGCCACCCGATCGCTTTAGGCTGTTCGTCAGGCGTGTGTGCAGGCGCTCCAGACTCCACTTGGGGAGTGCGACGCCGACGATCGGGACGTTGAGATGGCCTCGCTTTACCATTGCGTAGAGCGCCGGGAGAATCATCTTGTGGGCGAGATCGCCCGTTACGCCGAAGAGCACTAGGGCGTCCGAACGGGAGGCGGCCATCAGGCATCTCCATTTGTGGCGGCAGTCGTCTGCATCTTCGATTCCTTCCTTTTTATCCGAACCCTGAACGGGCTCGTGGAGCGGCGCGTTGGTTTCACTCACCTATCCGGCTCGCCCGGATTATCGACTCCAAGCGTGCCCTGCGCGGCAATCCGGCCAGCCGCCGTGGGCTTTCCTTTGAGAATCCACTCGAAGATCACTCCGGTCATGGCGCCTACCACCGGTCCGACGAGGTAGATCCAAGTCGTGTGGAAGTCACCCCGCACCAGATCCGGCGCGAGCGAACGTACCGGGTTCATCGAAGCGCCGGTAACCGGCGCTGCCCAAAGTCCCGCCAGAGCAATGTAGCCGCCCACGGCGATGGCGCCGTTCGTTCCGATGTTCCGCGCGCCAGATGCCGTGCCCAAGATCGTGTTCACCAGCCCGGCCGTCAGCACCACTTCCATCGCCAGCGCTTTCCCGTTCGTCACACCACTACCGGGCAGTGTCGCGCCGAGCGCCCCAACCGTCCCGAACATGGCGCGAAGGAAAACCGCTGCACCGATGCCTCCGATCACTTGTCCCACGATGTAGCCCGGGACTCGCTTCCAAGGAAAGTTGCGCCGCACCGCGAACGCCAGGGTGACCGCCGGATTCAAATGAGCTCCGCTCACTGCGCCCATAAAGTAGATGATCGCCATCACCATGATTCCCGGCGCCACCACCATCATGCCCAGGGTGACCTTGCCGCCGCTCATCGCCGCAACGACGCCGCCACCGGCTGCGACCAGCACCAGCAAGAACGTGCCCCAGGTCTCCGCGAAGATGCGCCGCCACTCAAGGGAGGAGTCGAGGAAATCGAGCGCTAATTGCCGTTGGACGATACGTTGTTGCCGTGCCGGGTCCGGCCGGTCCTGCCCAGTCGACTCCATGCCCACCTCCCGTTCAATGCTACTCCCGCGTAGCGCCCCCGAACCACTGCCTGGATGGAAGAACACTCAACGCTTCCCGTGCTGGAGCACTTCCGCGGCCATGGGCCTCGACTTCGTACAGATTCGGCCCTTCCGGACTAAAGGGCACCTACAGGTACGATATTTCTGCATCGGCGACCCCGCGGGTGTTGGTGCAGCTTAGGACTCCATTATCTGGTCCAGCTTTCATAGGTGATTGAAAGGCCGGAGCCCTCAGACGCTCAGCACCGGGATTTGCGACGCTCGAATGATCCCGTACCCTTCGCCGTTGTCCCCCAGATGGCTTCGCCCAGGAATGTGTCCGATGACCAGGACGTCGGCCTTCGTTCGCTCCGCCGCCCGGTTCAGCAGTTGCGGGACATTGCCGCTATCGATGATGACTTCGGCCTTCGTGCCTAGGTCCTTCTGAAGCTTGGCGATCTCTTGGGCGGCGAAGCCGACGATCTTCTCTTTCCAAACGGGATCGACGTGGGATCCGCCGGGACCCCAGACCTCCGCACTGGACGTGATGTGGACCAGTGTAAGCGTCGCACCGACGGCCGCGGCCATACCAGCGGCCAGCGACACGGTGTGGCCGCTGTGCCCGTTCAATTCCACCGAACAGAGAACGCGGCGAATCGAGAAGTCGCCCGCCGGCGGCTCTTCCAGATGAGCGCCTGTCCAGACCAGGCGATCGGTTTCGTGCAGTACCTTCGCTGTCACTGAGCCCAGCAGAAGAGGGTAGAACGCCCCATAGTCATGGGTCGACATCACGATCAGGTCGACGTTGTGGTCGCGAGCGGCCTTCACAATTTCGTGGGCCGGACTGCCCCTTAGTAGCACACGTGTGACCGCAATCCCATCGAGCTCTGGCCGTAGCGCCTGGTCCAGATCTTTCTGAGCCCTCTGGACGATGTGCGCGTGCAAATCCCGTGCTGTGATCTCGTGCCCGCTCTCCAGCAGGCCGGCGGGATAGCTGAGAGGCGTCACGACGTGCAGCAGGATCATCTCCGCATGAAAGCGGTGCGCCAACCACGCGGCCTGCTGCGCGATGTGCCGTGAAGTGTCTGCGAACGCGATAGGAACAAGAATCTTCTGAATATTCATCACTATGCCACCTGCTTCCGTGCCACCAATATCGCGCTAGAACGAGCTTCCAAGCTGTATGGCTTCATCCGGAGATTCTGGCCAGGGGCTTTCCGAAAAGCTGCGCGACGCGAAAACCATCTGGCAGGAGCGGTATCGTTCCATTGTAGATCTGGAAAGCCACCTCTATCGCAACGGAACGCGGATCATTAAATTCTTCTCCACCTTTCGAAGGACGAACAGCGAAAGCGCTTCCTTGAGCGCATTGATGAACCTGAGCACAACTGGAAATTCAGCACCGCGGACATTCACGAGCGCAAATACTGGAAGAATTACATGCACGCTTATGAGGCGTGCCTGAAAGCGACCAGCACCCATCACGCGCATTGGTACGTCGTTCCGGCCGATGATAAGGAAAATGCGCGTTTGATCGTCTCCCAGATTGTCCTGGATACTTTCGATGACCTGAAGATGGCATGTCCCACGACCACCCCGAAACGCCGGCGAGAATTGAAGTCTATCCGCAAGCTGCTGGTGAAGTAAGCGCAGGAGCAGGGGGTAGGCGCATCGCGCGGTCATTGATTCGCTCGATTAGCATTCGGCGGCGACGCGGAGCTTTTGCTTTGCTCCGCTTGTGGGTGGGCGAGTGAGGAGTTGTGGGCATGAGATGTGCAAGGTTACTTAGTGAGACGAGTCTACCGTTGAGCTATACGCCGCTCGCCCCATTTTCGAGCGAACCACTTTTTGATCGTCCGGCTTGGGAAGCTGACAATCAGTCAGCAGGTCGGGATTGTCGTTCTTCGTTTCAGCGATACCTCCAAGACGCTGATCCAGCAGCGTTAGAACACAATTTCGGGCGTAGCGGTGGCGTCCCCAGCCATTCATTTGAGAAGTCGGAACAGAAGCCCCAATAATCCTACCTAAGTTAGCGTGATTCCAATTATTTAGATTGGACCCGGCGTTTTGACACGGGAAGACGCTCCGGCGGGGTTTTGGCACAGGTGACAAAATGGGAAACGATCATGGAAAAGAAGCAGCCTAGCAAGCTTCTTATTTATGAATGCGTTCTGGAGCCACCCGCCGGGATCGAACCGGCGACCTGCTGATTACGAATCAGCCGCTCTACCAACTGAGCTAGGGTGGCCCTCTCTTCCTTTATACATTACGGGCGCGCGCCCTTGCTGGAAAATGTCGCCGTCACTCGACGCGCGCGGTTTTGATGTAATCCAGATTCGGAAAATTCTGCTGCAAATACGCGTTGCCCTGCGACTCAATCAGATTCTGCTGCGGCCGCTCGCCATAGCCCGCATACAGCCGAGCCACGACATCCAGGCCTTGGATGACGCGCCCAAACGCGGCGAAGCCCATCGAATTCAGGTTCATATTGTTCGCCAGATTGACAAATAGCTGCGTAGTGCGTGCGTTGGGCCCGCTGGTGGCGAACGAGACATAGCCCAGCAGATTGGCTTCCTTCACGGGATCGTCGGCGATCTGCTTTCCGCGCCACTGCGCCGTCACCTGCGGATCTTTGTTGATGCCCCATTGCACCACGAACCCCGGCACCACGCGGAAGAAGCGCGCATCGTCATAGAATCCGCTCTTGACCAACTGGTAGAAGCGGTCCGCGCCAAGCGGCGCCCAGTCGCGATGAACCTCAATGACGAAGACGCCTCTGCTGGTTTCGAACTTGGTTCGAAATTGCGACGGAGCGGTATTCGAGGAGCACGAGCAAACGGTCAAGATCGAGGCGCACAACAGCAAGAAGAAGCCTTGTTTCATTTCGCGTCTCGCCAATTATCGCCGGTTCCGACGTCCACCACCAGCGGCACGTTCAGCTTTTGGACGTTTTCCATTTCCTGCTTCACCATCTTCTTGACTCGCTCGACCTCGGGGGGCGGCGCTTCGAACACCAGCTCATCGTGCACTTGCAGCAGCATGCGCGTTTCCAGCTTCTCGCGCCGCAGGATGTCGTCGATGCGGATCATGGCCAGCTTGATGAGATCGGCGGCGGTGCCTTGCAGCGGCGTGTTGACGGCGGTGCGCTCGGCGAACGAGCGCGCGTTCGGATTGCGGCTGTGCATGTCGGGAATCGGCCGTTTGCGGCCGAATATTGTTAATCGCATAGCCATTCTTGCGGACCTCGGCGATGGTTTCCTGAATGAACTTCCGAACGCCCGCGTGCAGCTCGAAATACGTATGGATATAAACTTCGGCTTCTTTGCGGTCGATGCCGAGCGACGCAGCCAGCCCAAAGGGAGTCTGGCCGTACACGATCCCGAAGTTGACCGCCTTCGCTTGGCGCCGCATTTCCGGCGTCACCGCTAAAGGAAGCACACGGAACACCTCGGCGGCCGTCCGCGTGTGGATGTCTTCGCCGTGGCGGAACGCTTCCACCAGCACGGGATCGTGCGACATGTGCGCGAGCAGCCGCAGCTCGATCTGCGAATAGTCGGCGACCACTAGCTTCCAACCCTCGCGCGGCACGAACGCGGCGCGAATCTCGCGGCCCAGCTCGGTGCGGATGGGAATGTTCTGCAAATTCGGGTTAGAAGACGACAACCGCCCGGTGGCCGCGCCGGCTTGGTTGAACGTCGTATGCAGGCGGCCGGTCTTAGGGTCAATCAATTCGGGCAACGCATCGATATAAGTGCCTTTGAGCTTGGCCAGTTGCCGGTAGTCGAGAACCTTACGCGCGATCTCGTGCTCGTCGGCGAGACCTTCCAGCACATCCGCGGCGGTCGAAATCGTCTTCCCTTTTCCGTACTTGACCGGCGCCGGCAGATTCATTTCTTCGAACAGAATCTTGCCGAGCTGCACCGGTGAATTGATGTTGAACGGCTTGCCGGCCAGCTCGTATATCTCCGACGACAGGCGCTGGATGTCGGAGTCCAGCCGCTCGGATAGAAGCTTGAGCTGGTGCGGCTCGATGCGAATCCCAGTTCGCTCCATGCGCGCCAGAACCGAGGCGAGCGGCAGATCGATCTCTTCGTAGATTTTGCGAAAGCCTTCCTGATCGATCTCAGGGATAAGACGTTCGGCCAGCGTGAACGCCAGATCTGCGTGTTGTTCGGCCGCCGGACCGAGCTTGCGGTCGAGATATCGCTCGGCCAGCACCTCCGCCGAGCACGCCGCCGGATCGGCACACAACAGAAAGGAATACAGCAGCAGATCGTGCCGGAAACCCTGCCCCTCGATGCCATACTTGGCCAGCGCCAGCAGCAGCGCCTTCACGTCGTGCGCGATCTTGACGCGGCGCGGATCTTCGAGAATCGGCTTCAGCACATCCAGATATTCATCCGACAGCGCGCGCCCTACGCCGGACTGGAATGAAACTCCAACCATGGTCAGCGGCAGGTCGCCTTCCGAGCCGGATCGAATCGCAAACGCGATCGGCTTGGTCGAATCGAGTTTTTCTAGCTCGGCTGCATACGAGGCGGCCTGCTCGCGCCCGGCGATGATCGCGTAGTCGCGCGAGGACGAATCGTCAGCAGGGCCAAGCTCCTTCAGCAGACTGTAGAACTCCAGCTCTTTGTAGATCTTCTTCATCTCGGCCATGTCCGGTTCTTGCGCGGCCAGATCCGAGATGTGGAACTGGATGGGCACTGAAGTATCGATCGTGGCGAGTTTTTTGCTCAACAGGATCTGCTCGCGATTGTTCTGCAGGCTCTCCCGATAAGTTTTTCGCTCCACCTCCGCGGCGTGCTCGATCGCTCCCTCAACCGACCCGAAGCGCTGGATCAAATCGCGGGCGCCTTTGTCGCCGATGCCGGGCGCGCCGGGAATGTTGTCCACCGAATCGCCCATGAGCGCGAGGAGGTCCGCCACCTGCCCCGGCTTCACGCCCATGTATTGCTCCGCCATAGCCGGGTCGTACCAAATATCTTCTTTGACCGGGTTGTACATATGCACGCGCTCGTTCACGAGCTGCAGCATATCCTTGTCGCTCGAAACAATCACCACCTCGTTGGCGCTGCTGGCGCGCGCGGCGATGGCCCCAATCACGTCGTCCGCTTCGAAGCCTTCATATTTCAAAATCGGAATGCGCATCGCCTCCAGCAGTCGCCGGATGTACGGAATCTGTTCGGCCAGATCCGGCGGCATCGCGGCGCGATTGGCTTTGTATTCGGCGTACGTCTCCTCCCGAAAAGTTTTTCCCGATTCAAATATCGCCGCGATGTATTCGGGATGGTACGCCGCACGCAGCTTGCGCACCATGTTGTGGAAGATGTACACCGCCTCGGTCTGCAGCCCGGTGGTCGTGCGCATGGGAGGAGCGCCGCTGCGCGCCCGCGCGTGATACGCACGGAAAATGAAACCGTAGCTATCGATCAGGAACAGGCGGGAGCGATCAGGCACCAGACATCAGCATAGCGTGGGCAGCAGTCCTACGACCGGCGGAAATCGGCTACCGAGTCTCGAAATTGCAACTTTTCAACCACAAACCGACCCTCAAAGTGTTGCATTCCTGCAACACTTCTAACTTTACAAACCTTTTCGAATCAAAAGGGTAGCGACACGGGTTCATTGATTGTTAGAATGGCTTCGATTGGACCAGACCTATGCAGCGTAGAGAGCGGCGACCCCTCGGAGCTGGCATTGCGGTTTGAAACCACGGTGCAGCGGCCAGTGGAAGCCAGAGGCGTTGGGCTTCACAGCGGCGTTCCGGTTTCCATTCGCATTCTTCCCGCTCCCCCCTCCACCGGTATCGTTTTTGTTCGCACCGATCTCGATAATTTCCAAGTCCCGGCCAGTTGGCGCTACGTCGCGCGCGTGAGCTACGCCACCAGCCTGATGCGTCAGGGCGTCCTGATTTCCACCACCGAACATCTGCTGAGCGTGTTCTACAGTTCCGGCGTCGACAACGCCTACGTCGAGATCAACAACCTGGAAGTTCCCATTCTGGACGGCAGCGGATCGCCTTTTGTCGAACTGTTGCGCGAGGCCGGACTCAAGTCCTATCGCCGGCGCAAGCGCTTCCTTCGCATACGCCGGCCGATCATGGTGGAAACCGGCGGCAAGCGCATTTCGATTCTGCCGTCCGACCGGTTCTTGCTGACCTGCGACGTTTTTTACGATCATCCGCTGATTGGACGCCAATCGCTCGACCTGGAAGTGACGCCCGAGCGGTACGCGCAGGAAATCGCCCCGGCGCGCACGTTCGGGTTCTTGCACGAGCTGGATCAGATGCGCAACATGGGTCTCATCCGCGGCGCGGCGCTCGAGAACGCGGTGTGTTTCGATCGCGGAGGCGTGCAGAATCCCGGAGGCTTGCGCTTTCCCGACGAATGCTGCCGGCACAAGGCGCTGGATCTGATCGGCGATCTGGCCTTAGTCGGCAAGCCGCTGCTGGGCCACGTCATCGCCGAGCGCGCCGGACACGCCATGCATACGGCGCTGGTGGCGCGCATCATGAGCGATCCGTCGCTCTACGAGATGCTGAGCTTCGATCAGCTCGCCACGCGCGTCGCGCACGCGCTGGTGTCGTAGCGCAAGCACTCTTGCGTGCCGCGTGCGCACTCATGCGCACGCTAAGCTCCAGTACCAGTGTTAGCTTAAGGTTTGGTCAACGCCGCAAATCTATTTACGCTGCTTCGGCTGGTGCTGGTGCCGTTTGTCGCGGCCGATATTCTGCACGGCCAATGGACGCGCGCGCTGATTCTTCTTTTCGCAGCCGGATTCACCGATGTCATCGATGGATTTCTAGCGCGCCGCTTCGGCCAACCGACGCGCGTGGGCGCTTATTTTGACCCGATCGCCGACAAAATCCTGCTGGTCGCGATCTACATCGCGCTGGGCGCGGCGCAGGCCATTCCGCGATGGATGGTCGCGCTGGTCTTCGGAAGAGATCTCTTGATTCTAGGCATGGCCGCCTACGGCCTCCTGTTCACATCGGTCCGAAAATTCCCGCCGTCGGTGTGGGGAAAAATCAGCACCTTTTTCCAAATCGCTGCCGCCCTGGTGTAATGGGCGACCGCGCCGGCATCCCAGCGCCAGTCCGGCTGGCCCTCGCGCTCATGGTCGCGGCCACGGTCTGGAGTGGGATTCATTACGCCTGGACAGGCATTACCGTACTAAGACAAAGACGCATTGACGCGCGCGCTCCCTCAGGGTAGTCTGAAAGTGTGCCTGTGCCGATCTCACGCTACCGGGTCCCTCGCCATTATGCATGGGCCGGACTCGCAGCGTTGGCGCTGAGCGGATTCTCCGCTTGGCTTTCTTTGACGTCGCCGCTCTGTTGGATTGCGACGGCTCTCTCGCTTGTGACCGCGGTGCTGGTCCTTTACCTGGCTTCGCGCCCGGCCGTCGAGATCTACGAGAGCCACATCAAGATCGGCCGCACCGCCATCCCCTGGAAACAAATTCGACGGCTGGATCGCAGCGCCAACACTCCTCTCATGGTCCGCCTGACTCTGGCCGACAAGAGCAAGCACCTGGTTGTTTTCCCCGGTGACCCCGAGGCATCCAGCGGCCTGCTTCGCAGCCTGCGGCGCTACTCGCGCGAAGCGTTGATCGATGGCGTGCCCTACCGGCAATTCTGGGGTGAAGCGATAACGGCTGCCTCCGCCCGCCGCCAGTTGCCCGTTGCGCGTCCTCCGCTGTTGCTCCCGGAAGACGAAGCAGAAGTCGAGCGCATGTTTCAGAAACTGAAGTCCGGCAATCTGGATCAGGCTCCTTCTTCGGAGGACAAGTAGCGCGGCGTGAGCCGGGGCCGCAGCCGTTTCCGCTGGCTTCTCGCCGCGGTCTTCCTTCTAGTTCTGATCCTGCTAACTTCCCGCGTGTGGCTGGCCCTGCTGGGCGGCTTCCTGGTGAAGGCGGATGCGCCCGCACCGGCCGACATGATCGTAGTGCTGGCGGGCGACTTCTCCGGCAACCGCATTCTGACCGCGGCCGATCTGGTGCGCCAGGGTCTTGCCAAGCAAGCTTTGATCAGCGGGCCGGGGCAGATGTACGGCCAGCACGAATCGGACTTGGCCATCCCATTTGCAACCCGGCGCGGTTTTCCTGAATCCTATTTCGTAGCGCTTCCCGAACGATGCGCGGTCCACCGTGTCCGAAGCCGACGTCGTGATCGCCGAACTGCGGCGCCGCAATGCGCATCGAATCGATATCGTGACCAGCAATTACCACACCCGGCGCGCCGGCAGCATCTATCGGTCCAAGGCGAAGGATCTGGAAATTCACATGGTGAGCGCGCCCGACCAGTTTTTCGAGCCCGCTACCTGGTGGAAGAACCGCGACGGACGCAAGACGTTCGCCATCGAGTGGATGAAAACCGTCGCGACCTGGTTGGGGATGTAGCATGCGGAAAATCATCAAGACCGCCGGGCCGTATCTGTGGCGTCATCGCGGCGGGCTGGCGCTGGGCATGGGTTCGCTGCTGGCGCGCGACATTCTGCACGCCTCGCTCCCATTGGTGATTCGCGGCGGCATCGATTCGCTCACCAAGGGATTCCGCATCAGCCTGCTGTTCGAATTCGCCGCGCTGCTGATCCTGGTTTCCGCCGTCAAAGGAATTTTCCAGTATTGGATGCGCGTGATTCTGATCAGCATCTCGCGCGACATCGAATACGAGCTGCGCAACGATCTGTTCTCGCACCTGGTCCGGCTCTCGTCCGATTTCTACGCCAAATACCGCACCGGCGACATCATGGCGCGCGCCACCAACGACCTCAACGCGGTGCGCATGATGCTCGGACCCGGCATCATGTATTGGACCGAGACCATGTTCCTTTCCCTCTTCACCGTCGCGGTCATGCTCTCCACCGATTGGAAGCTGACGCTGGTCTGCCTGGTTCCGGCGCCGCTGGTCAGCGTGGTGGTGATTCTGTTCGGCAGCCGCATTCATGACCGCTTTGAATCCATCCAGAGGATGTTCTCCGACATCAGCAGCCGCGTCCAGGAGAACCTCTCGGGCGTGCGCGTGGTTCGGGCGTACGCGCAGGAGAAAGCCGAGCTCCAGAAATTCGAGCTGCTCAATCTGGATTACGTCCACGAGAACATCCGGCTGGCGCGGCTTTCGGCTCTGTTCATGCCGCTGTTACAGGCGCTGATCGGAATGAGCTTTCTCCTGGTACTCTTCGCGGGCGGCTACCAATTGCTCCAGCACCGGATTTCGCTCGGAAGCTTCGTGATGTTCAACACGTATATGGGCATGCTGGTGTGGCCCATGATCGCGCTGGGCTGGGTGGTGAACCTGATGCAGCGCGGGACGGCCTCGTGGGGCAGAATCATGGAGCTGATGCGGGAGAAGCCCAGCATCGCGGCCTCCGCATCCGCGCTCGTCGAGCCGCGCCGGGAAGCCGAGGGCGCGTTGCTGTTCTCTCAGGTCGCGATGAAGTATCCGGCCGGCGACGCGCTGCGCAACATCGATCTGGAGATTCCGGCCGGCAGCACGGTGGCGTTGGTGGGACACACCGGCAGCGGCAAAAGCACGCTGGTCAGCTTGATCCCGCGCTTGATCGATCCCACGCACGGCGCGGTCTATCTGGATGGCGTGGATCTTCGCGAACTCGATCCCGAATGGCTGCGTCGACAAATCGGTTTCGTGCCGCAAGAGACCTTCTTGTTCAGCGCCACGCTGGCTGAGAACATCGCCTGGGGCGTCGAAGGCGCGTCGGAAGAAGACGTACAGCGCGCCGCGGAACTGGCGGGTCTCGGGCCGGACATCGCGGGATTCCCGGCCGGTTATCAGACCACAATCGGCGAGCGCGGCTTGACCCTGTCGGGCGGCCAGAAACAACGCGTGGCCATCGCCCGCGCGATTATGCGGAACCCGCGCATTCTGATCCTCGACGACGCGCTATCGAGCGTCGACACCTTGACCGAGGAGCGCATCCTCACCGGCTTATCGAGCGTGATGCAAGGCCGCACCACCATCCTCATTTCGCATCGCGTCTCCACGGTGCGCAGCGCCGGCCGGATCTTCGTAATCGAGCACGGCGAAATCGTCGAGCAGGGCAGTCACGCCGAGCTGGTCGCCAACGGCGGCTACTACGCGGACCTGTACCAGAAGCAATTGCTCGAAGAAGAGCTGGAGACGATCTAGAACGAGATCAGGGTCTCTTCAAGCGGTTTCGGTCCATGATGCAATCGAGGATCTCGGCCGAACTGCGATCCATCTTGTAATATTGCGCGGCGGCTCCGAAAATCGTTTGCGATCTCCAGTAATTGTCGTGGCCAATGTGGCCGCGCGCGTCGACCACGCCGTCTTCGTGCATAACTTCGAAGTACTCTACGGACGTCCAGACATTGGAATCGCCTGGTGCGCCGAATGAGTACAAGGGACCGTGCCCGCTGATAATTCCCTTCGGGCCGTCCTTCGTCTCGATATAAGTCCAGGTGGCGACGTAGTCGATATCGTTGGCGTCTTTCGTCTTAACGTGCGGTACCTCGACCGGGCATTTGGAAACGGGCTCGATGTGTCGCAATGTTATCCGCACGTCCATATCCCGCGACACTAAAACACGCTCACTGATGAAACCGGGCTTGCGGATTACGATCGCGGGCGAGGTGACGGCGACCTGGAAACGGCCGTCTTTATCGGCGCGCATCTCCTCGGCGTCGGGAGACGCGCCAGTCCTCGGGGATGCTGGCCTCCCGATGTGAGCGACAATCGCATCAGCAATCGGCTGTCCGGAAACGTCCGATACGACACCTGTGACCAAGAACTCAGCGGCCTGGGCTGACGAGAGACCAGCAAGGGCCATGCTGCAAGCCAACAGCAGTCGCGAAGCGTCCATTCGAACCATCATGCAGTGGTGCCTCAATAGTGGAATGACGCCGACAGCACCCGGTTGAGCGCGTCCACCTTCACGCTCGCGGCGAATGGGAACCGCCAGTCGCTCACTTCCACCAGTCGTGCTCCTTGCGGCTCCGCAACTGGCATCACCTGCCACAGCGGATATTGGGAGAACTTCAAGAATGCCTCCACCGGCTGCACTTCGCGCGCGGCCGCGATCGCCGGACTCGGCTGTGGTTTGTAAATGACCACACCAGCGGTTGGGTCGAAATCCCGCCGCACATCGAGCGAGAACCGCATCGCAAGATCGGGCCGCTCGATCCAGCCCGACCATACAAACGGATTAGCGGACGATCCCGGAAACGCGGCGGAACGGATCGGCGGGCCGCCCTGATACACTCGCGAGTTCAGCGTTTCGATCGCGCGCTGATGCGCCAGCCATCGTCCAAAATCGTACACCACGATGAACGACAAAGCGAACATGGCCAGCGCGCGGCCCGATCCAGCCGGCGCGCCCATTTCGGAACTGACCAGCCGCCCCAGCCACGGCCCCACCCAAGCCAGCAACAGCACGCCCCAGATCCAAAGGTCGCCCAGGTTGTTCAGATCCAAATGCAGCCAGCGCCCCGAGAAGGGCAGCAGCAATCGAATGCCATACGTATTGGTCCAATCCAGCAGCAGATGGCTCGCCACTCCGATCAGGCACAGTCCCCAAGCCGCTTTCCAACCGCGCAAACTCCGGCTGAAGGCCCCCACCAGCAAAACACAAAGCAGCGCCATCACGGGAGCCGACACGATGGCGTGCGTGATGCCGCGGTGCGCCTCAAAATAGGACAACGATCCGCGCGAAGCCGCGACAATGTCGCTATCGGGAGCGTTGGCCGAAAGCATCAATAGCACCGCCGCGCGAGGATGCCAGCGGTTCAGCCCGGCGCGGCTCAGCGCCAGGCCGGTCAGCGTGTGGGTGAGGTTGTCCATGCCGCATCTTCGACGCGAGCCGGCCTGCGCGCGCGGAAGCCGGGAGGCACCAGCAGCGTCAGCGCGCCCGACGCCAGCTCGACGCTAGCTGGAATCACGCCCGCCGATTCGCCATCCACCTGCACGTACACCTTGCCTTGCTCGGCGCCCGTGAACAGAACTTTGCGCGTGCGAAATATGTTGACGCCGCGCATTCCTTGGATCCGATGCACCAGCACGCCCAGAAAGTATTTCATGTAGGGCAGCGTGGAGCCTCCTTCGAACAGCACCACCTCGAACTCGTCATCGAGCAGCGAAATGGAGGGAGCAATTTCCAGGTCACCACCGTAGTTGCGCACGCGGCTCACCAGCGCGAAACTGGCCCGGTGGGCGCCGCTCTCGGTTTCCACGGTGAACTCCGGCAGCCGGCGCCCGAACCTCGATAAGCCAGCCACCCAGTACGCGACTTTCCCAAGCGCGTCCTTCAATCCGCCGTTCAGGTGATACACAATTTCGGCGTCCAGCCCCGCGCCCGCCATCAACAGGAAGTAACGCGGTGAATCTCCCAGCGCCGTCGAAAGCAAGCCTAAAGAGACGCGCTCTGGAACGCATTGGAGCAGGGACTTGGCGGCCCGCTCCATGGTGGTTCCGATGCCGAGCTCGTTCGCCAGCACGTTGGCGGTTCCAGCCGGCAGAATGCCTAGCGGCACGTTCGAGCCCGCCATCCCGTTCACAATCTCGTTGATGGTCCCATCGCCGCCGGCCGCTAGAATCAGGTCCGCGCCGCGATCCACCGCTTCGCGCGCAATATGAGCGGCCGCTCCCGGGCCTGTGGTTGGCATCGCCTCCACCGCGACACCTTGCGACGCCAGCAGCTCGAGCGAGCGCCGTAGCGCATGCGACCTCCGTCTGAGCCCGCCCGCGAAGGGATTATAGATAAGGAACGATTGCTGGTAGGTCGCGATAGTACCCTAATTATAGTAAATGGCATCGAAGAGCGTAGCCAAGGAAATCGAGGAACTGCGCGACACGCTGCGCCATCACGAGTACCTGTACTACGTGTTGGACAAACCGGCAGTCAGCGACGCTGAGTTCGACCGTCTGATGCGGCGGCTGCAAGAACTGGAAGCGCAGCATCCCGACTTGGTCACGCCCGATTCGCCCAGCCAGCGCGTCGGAGGAAAACCGCGCGAAGGCTTCGTCAAGGTACGGCACAGCTCGCCCATGTTGAGCCTGGACAATGCTCTGAATGAGGATGAGCTGCGCGAGTTCGACCGGCGCGTACGCACGCTCCTGGGCGGCGAGCGATATGAATATATCGCCGAGCTGAAGCTGGATGGATTGTCGATGGCCGTGCAGTACCGCGCCGGCGGCATGCACCAGGCCATCACGCGGGGCGACGGTGTCGTGGGTGAAGAGGTGACCGAGAACGCGCGCACCATTCGTTCTCTCCCGCTGCGAGTCAAGTCCAAGCTGGATGCGTTTGAAGTCCGCGGCGAGGTGATCATGCCGCGGAAGTCTTTCGAGAAGTTGAACGCGGAACGCGAACAGCAGCAGCTTTCTTCATTCGCCAATCCGCGCAACGCCGCGGCGGGAGCACTGCGCGCCCTGGAGCCGTCCGTCACCGCGTCGCGCCGCTTGGAGTACTTTGCGTACTTCCTGATGGTGGGTGGCCAATTTTATTCCGCCACCCAATGGGAAGCGCTTCAAAGCCTCGAAAAGATGGGATTCAAGGTGAATCCTTACAAAGCCAAGTGCGCCGATCTGGAGGACGTGCTGAAATTCTACCGGCATTGGGAGACGAAGCGCGAGACGCTGCCGTATGAAATCGATGGAATCGTGCTCAAGGTGGATTCCGTCGCCCAGCAGGCTGCTCTCGGTTGGACCGCGAAAGCGCCGCGCTGGGCCGTCGCCTTCAAATTCGCCGCCCATCAGGCCGAGACCGTGGTCGAAGATATTCAAGTCTCCGTCGGTCGGACCGGTGCGTTGACGCCGGTGGCGTTCCTGAAGCCCGCCAACATCGGCGGCGTCACCGTCTCGCGCGCGACGCTTCACAATGAAGATGAAATCGAACGGCTGGGAGTCGAAATCGGCGATCGTGTCCTGGTGGAACGCAGTGGCGACGTGATTCCAAAAGTGCTGCGCGTCGTGAGCCAGGGCCGCGAGCGCAGGCCATTCCGCATGCCCAAACATTGCCCGGTCTGCGGCGGCGAAGTGGTGCGGGAAGAAGGCGAAGCGGCCAGCCGTTGCATCAACACCAACTGCCCTGCCAGGCTCCAGCAATCCATCCTGCATTTTGCCGCGCGCGGTGTCATGAATATCGACGGCATGGGCGACGTGCTGGTGGACCAGCTGGTGACGCGCAACATCGTGAAGAGCGTGGCCGATATTTACAAATTGACCAAAGAGCAATTGCTGTCGCTGGAGCGCATGGGAGAGAAATCGGCCGATAAGATCCTGCGGAACATCGACGCCTCGCGCGCGCAGCCGCTTCCGCGTGTTCTAAATGGCCTGGGAATTCCGTTCGTCGGCGAGAGAACCGCTCAGATTCTAGCGGACACGTTCGGCAGCCTGGACGCCATCATGAACGCCGACGAAGAAGCGTTGCAGGAAGCCGAAGAAGTGGGCCCGAAGGTATCCGAAAGCATTCACCACTTTTTTCATGAACAGCGCAACAAGAAACTGGTAGAGGAACTGCGTAAAGCCGGCTTGACCTTCACGCATGCGATCCGCAAGAAAACCGGCGGCGCACTCACGGGCAAGGTTTTTGTCCTTACGGGAACGCTGCCCAGCCTGGCGCGCGAAGAAGCCAAGGCGCGCATCGAATCCGCAGGCGGGAAAGTCACGGGCTCGGTGAGCAAGAAAACCGATTACGTCGTGGCCGGCGCCGATCCCGGCTCCAAACTCGACAAGGCCAATGAACTCGGTGTGCCGGTTATCGGCGAAGACCAGCTGCTCGCGCTGCTAGGAAATCGGAGCGCCACTGTCTAAGTTCGTTGCACTCTTGATTTCGTGGGGGCCGCTCGGCGTTGTTCTTATTTCCATCATCGATTCGGCAGGTCTTCCGATACCGGGAGGCGTAGACGCGTTGGTGACTCTGATCTCTGCCGTGCACCCTTCGCAGGCCTATTTTGCGGCGGCTATGGCCACGGCGGGATCGTTCGCCGGCAATCTGCTTCTTTTCTACATCGGGCGAAAGGGCGGCGAGGCCTATCTCGAACGGCACACGCTTCACGCACGCGGCCGGCGTTTGCGCGCTTGGTTCCTCGAGTACGGGCTGCTAACGATTCTAGTGCCCGGGCTCGTAATCGTGCCGTTGCCTCTTAAAGTTTTTGTCCTTTCCGCGGGAGCCTTGGGCGTGAGGCCAATGCGCTTTTCCATCGTTCTCTTGATCGCGCGCCTCCCGCGCTATCTTTTTCTGGCTTGGCTCGGGACACGGCTCGGCAAAAATACCATCCCTTATTTGCAGCATCACGCCTGGGAATTTGGTTTGTTTGCAGTGCTGCTCTTTGCGGCGCTTTACTTCGCCACCCGGCTTCTGCACCGGCACAAGCGGCATCTGTTCACCGACCTAGCGTGAAATACACATCGATGGGCGCAATCACCTCCACTGGCTCGCCGCTGAGCAAGGTTGGCTGGTAAATCCACTGCTGAACTGCTTCGAGCGCGGCCCGCGCCAGCAAAGGATGGCCGCTGACTAACTGCAGATTCCGAATGGTCC
Source organism: Terriglobia bacterium (assembly GCA_963768095.1). Lineage (GTDB taxonomy): Bacteria > Acidobacteriota > Terriglobia > Bryobacterales > Bryobacteraceae > Palsa-89. Next base: position 29,844 of record CAVYGT010000010.1, read on the forward strand.
CATCGCGGCCAATGATCCCGATCAAATGGACCACGCCTGAAATGCGTGCAGATTTCGCGAGCGGCGGATATTCGGGAATCACCTTTTTCACTAGCTTCGCCATCTGCACGCCCGCGCTGACGCGCATCGGCCCAGCGGGCTGCGTTTGGTGCTGTGCCTCGTGCATCGGGGGCGGCGGCGCCACGGCACTGATGTGCGCGGAGATGTCGATCACAGGCCTCGACCCTGGAGCCCCCGCGTCGAGAGCAATGTCGATCGCAGGCGAATCCCAGGATTCCGGCGCGACAGTCCCGGTGGTGGTGGCGGGGTGAGGGCGCAAGAGTGACGAGTCGACAAAAAGACGAGGAAGAGACACGCTGTTCGAAGCACGCCGCACCACGCGCTCCGGAGTGGGCTTGGGTGTAACCGGCTTCAGCGGCGTTCCCACGCCGACGCTCTTCCAATGAAACGCGGGCAAGTGCTCGTTGTAAGTGAGTGGAATAATAATTAACGCACTTACTATGATCAGCTCCGCACTTATCGACGCCACAAAGCTCAGCGGCCGATTTCTTCCTTCCCCAGTGAGTACCGATTGTTCAAACACGTCTAAGTAGACACCGCTCCTGGCCAAATGTTCCCACTCCCTGTGCGCCTCGGCCAGCCCTGCCGAAGACTCGGCAGGAGCCGATATTTCGTCATATAGCCGCCCCGCCAAGTAGCCTAAGAAGCTGAAAAGTATGGAAAAAACGCCGGACTGTGCATTGCACTTAAGGTTTCACGGAGATTCCGGGATGTTGAAAATCACTACCCACGATAGCGCCGCAGCCGTAACGTTCCAGGTCGAGGGCAAGCTGGTTGCCGCGTGGGCCAAGGAGTTGGAGCAGGCGTGGAATGCTTGTCCCCTAGAACGCAAAGCTCGCGTGGTCGACTTGACGGGCACACTATTCATCGACGAAGAGGGCAAGCGCGTACTTACTAAGTTGTTTCGCGAAGGCGCATTCTTCCGGACGGCCGGACCGCTTACCTGTTCCATCGTCGCTGAAATCACTGGCAAACGGCAGCGCCCTTGGCGCGGAGTTCTGGTTCAATCCGTATTGCTGCTACTCACGGCCGGCTGGATTGCCAGGGCCGCCGACCCAGAGCCATTGAAGCTGACGCTGCACGATGCGGTCGAAATGGCTCTAAAGCAGAATCCTCAGGTGCAGATCGCGAATCTAAACATAGCCGAGAGCTTGGAAAATCAGAATATCGCAAGGTCGGGGTTGTTGCCACAAGTGAATTTCGACGGATCGCAGATCGTTCGCCGCGCCAACCTGCAAGCGCTCTTTGGCTCGGCGGTTCCGGGTTTTCCAGGACACATCGGGCCCTTCTGGGTGACCCAAGCGGGCCCGGCCGGAACGGCGCCCATCTTCGACTTGACGGCCTGGCGGCGCTGGCAGGCATCCAAGGAAAACGTGACTGAATCTCGGGCGCAAAACCAGACCGTACGCGAGCAGAATGTTCAGCTGGTCGTATCTCAATACCTGGGCTGCCTGCGCGCGGCGGCGGACGTGAAAGCGGCGCAGTCGCGCGTGGATCTTGCCAAGGCGCTCTTCGATCAGGCCACAGACATGCAGAGGAGCGGTGTGGGAACCGGCATCGACACGCTGCGAGCCAATGTGCAATATCAAAATGAGCGGCAGCGCCTGATTGACGCCTCGACCGAGCTAAAGACGTCGCTGTATGGCTTGACGCGGCTTCTGAATCTCGACCCGCATCAATCCGTCGAGCTGGCCGACGAATCCCAGTTCTTTCGCACCGAGGAGTTCAACTCGGATCAAAGCGTGGAAGGCGCCTTTACCGCGCGGCCCGAGTTGAAAGCGCTCGCCTCCCAGATCCGTTCCGCCACTTTGCAGAAGCAGGAAGCCGGGGATGAGAGATTGCCCAAGGTGAGCCTGACCGGCTCTTGGGCGCTTCAAGGGCTCACGCCCGTCAGCATGATTCCCACTTATGACTACGAGGCGAATCTCCAAGTTCCGCTCTTTACCGGCGGACGAATCAAGGGGCAGATCGCCGCGGCTGATATCGAATTGAAGAAGCTCGCGCAACAGCAGGCGGATTTGCGGGATCGGATCGCGCTGGAAGTGAAGACCGCGGGTGCGCAATTGGAAGCAGCGCGCAGCGAGGTGGATGTCGCCAATCAGGGCGTCGATCTCGCCGGCCAAGAAGTGACCCAGGCGCGCGACCGTTTTCAAGCTGGCGTAGCCAACAACATCGAAGTGATCACCGCTCAGGACGAGCTGGCCCGCGCCAACGATAACCAGATTGCGGCGTTGTACCGCTACAGCCAGGCCCGCGCGGACCTGGCCCACGCTACCGGCCAGATGGAGACCTTGTATGCCAAATGAGAAGCAAGCCACAATGGAACCAGAGACGCTCGAACGCCCAATGGATACGGAAATCCAAACGCCATCGCGGGAAAGACTGACTGCGGAATCGACGCGGCGGACTAGAAAGCAGAGCCCGTGGCCGCGCCGGTTGCTGATCCTCGGCGTCATCTTAGCCCTGGCTGCGGGCGCTCTAGTGCTGTGGCTGCGCTCGCTGGGCCACGTTTCTACCGACGACGCTCAGGTAGACGGGCACATCATTCCGGTTTCTGCGAAAATCTCCGGCAACGTTGCTGAAGTTTTAGTCAACGATAACCAGGAGGTCAAACAAGGCCAGGTGCTGGTGCGCATCGATCCGCGCGACTATCAGGCCAAAGTGGATCAGGCCCGCGCCGCGCTGGCGTTCGCCGAGAGCCAAGCCAAAGGCGCCACCGTCAACGTACCGCTTACGCGCGAAACTACGTTGAGTGGGACATCCGGCGCGGAGGCCCAGTTGAATGGAGCCGACGCCCAATATCAACAGGCCAAATTCGACTACACGCGCGCTTCCACCACCGACATCGCCTGGGCTCGCTCCAACGTGAACACCGCGCAGGCGAACTATGATCGTGCACAGGCCGACCTCGCGCGCATGCAACCGCTGGTCGAAAAGACCGAGATCTCCCGCATTCAGTACGATTCCTACGTCGCCGCAGCCCGCGTGGCCGAGAGTGAGTTGCAGGCCGCCAGGGACAAACTGAATGGCGCGATGCAGGACGCCGACACCAAGAAAGCCGCCATGCTCAGCGCGCAAGCTCACGTCGAACAGGCGCGAGCGGCCGTCACCGAAGCCAAGGCCAACCAGCAGCAAGTGAATGTGCGCACCGCCGACGTGGCGTCCGCTGAAGCCAACATCGCCCAGGCGCGCGCCAATCTGGAAACTGCCGAACTCAATCTCAGCTACAGCACTGTCGAAGCATCCATGGACGGCGTCGTCACCAAGAAAATCGTCGAAGTGGGTCAGAACATTCAACCGGGCCAAGGCCTCATGATGATCGTTCCGCTGCAGGATGTCTGGGTCACGGCTAATTTCAAGGAGACGGAACTGGCCGATGTACACGCTGGCCAGCGAGCCGAAGTGAAAGCGGATTTGGGCGGGGAAAAATTCTCCGGGCACGTGGATTCCATCGCCGGCGCCACCGGAACGCGCATGAGCCTGCTGCCACCCGAGAATGCTACCGGAAATTACGTGAAGGTAGTGCAGAGAATTCCGGTCAAGATCGTGCTCGATCCCATCCCCGGAGGCAACAAAACCTTGCGCCCCGGCATGAACGTCGAAGCCACCATCTACACCAAGTAAGGCTCCGGAACAACCATGGCAACGCAGGTCTTGACGCTCGGAGCACGCGACCGCTCGGACATCAATCCGTGGGTGATCGCCGGCACGGTGATGCTGGCCACCTTCATGGAAGTGTTGGATACCAGCGTTGCCAACGTGGCTCTTCCACATATCGCCGGCAGCCTTTCTTCCAGCGTGGACGAAGCTACTTGGGTGCTCACCGCATACCTGGTCGCGAACGCGATCGTGCTGCCGCTGAGCGGCTGGTTCTCCTCCCTGTTCGGACGAAAGCGCTTCTACATGACGTGCGTGGCGCTGTTCACGCTGAGTTCCGCGATGTGCGGCCTGGCGCCGAGCCTGACCACGCTGATCGTTTTCCGCGTGCTGCAAGGGCTGGGTGGCGGCGCGCTACAGCCGGTTTCGCAAGCCATCCTGCGCGAGACGTTCCCGCGCGAAAAGCAAGGCATGGCCATGGCGGTCTACGGAATGGGCGTGGTGTTCGCGCCCGTGGTCGGGCCAACACTGGGCGGCTGGATCACGGACAACTTTACCTGGCGCTGGATTTTCCTGATCAACGTCCCGGTCGGGATTTGTTCTCTGCTGTTCACTTCGCTGCTGATCTTTGATCCGCCCTATCTACCGCGCAAGAGCCTGGCCGGGCTCCGCATCGATTACATCGGCCTGGGGCTGCTCGGCACCGGCTTAGGCGCGCTCGAAATCATGCTGGACGAAGGCCAGCGCAACGATTGGTTCTCTTCGCACGGGATCGTCGCTGCCGCGGTCATCGCCATCGTCGCGCTAGTGTCGGTGGTGTTCTGGGAGCTTCGCCAGAAAGATCCGGTGGTCGATTTGCATCTCCTCAAGGAGAGGAATTTCGCGATCTCCACCTTCACCATGTTCGTGCTGGGCTTCGTTCTTTACGGCAGCACCATGGCGCTTCCGCTGTTCCTCCAGACGCTGCTCGGCTACACGGCCACACAAAGCGGCATGGCGCTTTCGCCGGGCGGCCTGGCAATCATGGTGATGATGCCGATGGTCGGCCTGCTGCTTTCCCGCTACGAGGCTCGCTGGCTGGTCATGTTCGGCCTGCTGGTCTCGTCCCTGGGCCTGTATCAAATGTCGCGCTTCAATCTGGAAATCGACTTCCGGCACGCCGTGATGGCGCGAATCGTCCAAAGCCTAGGTCTGGCGTTCCTGTTTGTGCCCATCAACACCACCGCGTTCTACTTCATCGCCAAACAGAACACCAGCTACGCGACGGGTTTGATCAATCTGGCGCGCAACATCGGCGGAAGCACCGGCATCGCGCTCTCCACGACGCTCATCGCGCGCCGGGAGCAATTCCATCAGCAACGGTTGATCGAGCATCTGTCGCCGCTGGACGCTTCCTATCAATCCACGCTGGAAGCCGCCAAGCAGATGTTCCTGGCGAAAGGCGCCGACGCCGCGCACGCTGCTCAGCAAGCTCAGCAATTCGTATACGACATGGTGCAGCGTCAGTCCGCGATGCTGGCGTTCCTGGAAGATTTCCGTCTGCTGGCGATCGCGTTCCTGGCCTTGATTCCGCTGATGTTTCTAATGAAGAAGACGCGAGCGGGGCGCGGCGCGTCGAGTTCACTGGCGCACTAGGGCTACCGGGCTACCGGATTCGCTCGTCTTTTTCCACTTTGCCGTCGCGGATGTGGATCACGCGGTGCGCCCGCATGGCGATGTCGGCTTCGTGCGTGACCACCACGATGGTATTTCCCTGGTTGTACAAACGCTCGAACAGGCCCATGATTTCGTTGCCGGTGACGCTATCGAGCGCGCCGGTCGGTTCGTCGGCCAGCAGGATGGAGGGATTGTTCACCAGCGCCCGCGCCACGGCGACGCGCTGCCGCTGGCCACCGGAAAGCTCGTTGGGCTTGTGAAGCATGCGCGCTTCCAGGTCGACTGCCTTCAGGGCGGCCTTGGCTTTCTCGGTCCGCGCCGCCGATGGAATCCCGGCGTAGATCAGCGGCAGCTCGACATTGTGCAACGCCGTGGCGCGCGACAGCAGATTGAAGGTCTGAAAAACGAACCCGATCTCCTTGTTCCGGATATGCGCCAGCTCGTCGTCCTGCATATCGCTCACCAGCGTCCCGTTGAGGTAATACAGGCCTTTCGAGGGCGTGTCCAGACAGCCGATCAGATTCATCAGGGTCGATTTTCCGGATCCGGACGGCCCCATGATGGCTACGTATTCGCCGCGCCGGATTTCAATATCGACGCCCGAAACAGCATGGATTTCCTGATCGCCCATGACATACGTCTTCCACAAATCGTACGTGCGGATAACGATGCCTTCGCGCTTCAGAGTCTCGCCGCGCTCGACGAGTTCCGGTGTCGCTGTCGTCGCCATTTCTCGACTTAGCTACCCGCGCCTACCACGGGCAGCTTGTTGTCCACCTTGATTTTGACGTCGTTGCGCAGGGTGCGTATCACTTTGTAGGGTCCGGTGACGATGGTGTCCCCATCCTTGATCCCGTTCATGACCTCAATATCAGTCGTCCCGGTGATGCCGGTAGCGACCTGAACGAATTGCGCCCGGCCGTTGCGAATCACAAAGACGCCTTGCAGCTCTTCCTTTTTCGCCTTCTCGGCGGCCGGATCGGTCTTGGAAGCAGCTTCGACGCCTTTATTCTTGTCCGGCGGTTCCAAATCCCCTCGCTGGCGTACCGTCAGGGACTGAATCGGAATGGTCAGCGCGTGCAGCTTGGTAGCCGTGACAATTTTGCCGGTGCAAGACAACCCCGGACGGATATCGTCGGGCGGATTGTCAATCGCGATCACTACCTTGAAGTCTTTGGCCTCCTGATTCGCGGTGGTGCTGGTAGACGCCGCCAGACCGGTGGAGCGCAGAATCGCGGTGTTGCCGATCTCGACCACCCGCCCCTTGAAGGTCTGATTCGGCATCGCATCGATGGTCACGTCGGCCGGCTGATCCACTTTCACGTTTACGATGTCGGTCTCGTCCACCTTGATTTCGGCCGTAATAAGCGACATGTCGGCGACGGTCATGATGGTGCTGGCGGCCGAATTTTGCACGCCCGGAACCACCGTCTCACCCACCCGTACGGGCAGGTCCGTCACGATACCATCCAGCGGCGCGCGCACATAATATTTTGCGAGCACATCGTTGAAGCGGTCCAACTGCGCCTGCATTTGCGCGATGCGCTTTTGCGCCGAGGCCGTTTGCTGCCGGGCCTGACTCACCTGCGCCTTGGCCTGTTCGAGCCGCGCCTCTGCCTCGCCGATAGCGGCCACCGCGGTGTCGTACTCCGCCTTTTTCTGATCGAAATCCTGCTTGGCCATCAGCTTGGCGTTATACAGCTCGGTGGCGCGGTCCAGATTGAGCTTGGTCCGTTGGAGTTCAGTCTTTTGCTTCTCGAGCGTGGCCTGATTGGTCCGGACCCCATCCTCCATGGCGACGATGTTGGCTTCCGCGGCGGCCGAATCGGCCAGCGAGGTGGCGATCGCGGCCTTTTGTGCCACCACGTCGGCATCGGCCTGGACGGATTGCAGCTCGGCCACCACCTGGCCCTTCTTGACGTGGTCGCCTTCCTTGACCAGGATCTGGGTAATGGGCGCGGCGCCGGCGGTGTTAGCGCCCAACGTGATGTAATTCTTGGGTTTAATCTCGCCCGAGGCGGTCACGATCGCGGTGACGTCCTCTCGCACAGCCGTCCCGCTTTGCACCGTGACGATGCCCCGTTCGTTGAGCTTGATGCTGGCGAAGACTCCGCCGCTAACCAGCGCGATCAAGCCGAAGGCAAGCAGGATCTTCCATTTAGGCTTCACTTGGGACGGTTCCTCTCACCGGGTTTAGACGTGGAAATCGGACGCTTAGTTCGATTAAAATATTCGCCCGACGAAATATTATGGTAGCACGTCGAACAGGACGCCGTCTCTGGCGGACCTACTGGATTCCCATATAGGTGTTGCCGGAGCTGGCCTTGCCGGCCACCGAGACGACCACCGGCACTTGACCGCCCGGCGGGATCCCTGAGGGGACCACCGCATTCACCTGGTACAGGCCGGTCGAACCGGGCGTCAAACCGGCAAACGCCACTGCGGCTTGTTGCCCGCCTATAGTCAGTGTGACCGGCGCAGCCGTCTGGCTGGGAGGATTCGAAGGCGCCGGGTCGCCCGCCGCCACCGGAGGGTTCACTGCCCCCAGGCCAACCGTATAGATCACCAGCGTATCGCCGGTCGTGGCCGGTGCATTGGCATCCGCCAGGACCTGGTTGCCTGATGAATCGACCTTGTAAATGTGCCCCTGCCCCACGCCGTTGCCCGCCGTGGCAAGAATCGCGGGCTGGGAATCGAACACTCCGATGGGCACGGGAACCGAAATCGCATTGCCGCGCTGCACGATCAACTGATGCGGCGCGTTCACCGCCAGATCGTAGGGGATGAGCACATTGATCTGGCTGTCGCTCACATAAAGCACGGGCAACTGTTCTCCCGAAACCACGACGCTGGTTGAGCCGAGCTGATTAGGAAGCGGCAGGCTGCCGGCGCCCGCCTCGCCATCGGCCAGGGCGCTCCCGAAGATCGAGACCAGGAGTCCAAGCGCGGGGGAACCGGCGTAATCCCCGGAACTCAGCACGCCGCCGGACGCAACCACGGGCACGTTAGGATTCGTTGTGACCAGGCCGGTCACTTGGGCGCTTCCGCTCAAAGGCGCCAATTGCGCGTCGGCGCGGACCGAAAACGCCACGGTCGAGTTATGTACTGGAACCCACGTGGAGGCCCAGGTGCCGTTGCCAATCGCCAAAAGCGACAGCGGTGAATCCCCGTTGCTGAAGCTCACTGTGACCGTTCCAGCGTTGGTCGGGTTGCCGCAGTCGTCTACAACTTGGACCGCCAAAGCGTTCGGCCAGGCCACGGGTGTTGTAAATCCCGTTCCCAGGGAAGTGAAGACCGGAAGGAGTGTGGTGGGCTTGCATGGCGCGATGGCCCGCGGCGCTTCTGTTTGACCGGATGATACCGCGGAGGATCCGGTAGTCACCAGCAGCAGGTCCACCGTTTGGGTGCTCTTGTCGGCGAACGTCAGGAGGATCGATCCTTGAAATACACTCGCGCTCAGACCGGTGAGCGTGGGCGTCACGGTCACCGTAATGCTCGCGCCAGGCGGGATGCCCGCGGCCTTGGGACTGAAGCTGAACCAGTTCGGGGTGGCCGACGCAGTGGCGTTGAATCCGATCACGCTTGAGGTCAGATTCGAAATGGTAAACGACTGCGGCGTCACATTGGCGCCAGGCGCGGTGAGAAAAACCAAACCGCTAGGCGACACAACGGGCGGCGCGGCGCTGCCGGCCGGGACGATGCTCAGCACCACCGAGATCGTTACCGGCGGATGCTTGCCGTCGGTGGGAGTCAGCGTGACCGACCCGTAGTAATCCTGCGCCGCCAGCCCGGCAGGGTTCGCGGTGATTGAAATCGTCGTCGCGGAGGTTCCCGGAGCGCTGGTTGCGCTCGATGGTGTGACGGTTAGCCAGTCGCCGCCGGTGTAGGTGTGCGTCGAAGTTTTCCAAGAGATAGTGTCAGTGGCGCTCAGCACAGCGATGGTCTGTGCCGGAAGCGCCGCCTGAGCACCCTGCGGAGCGCGAAATGTGAGCCCGGTCTGCGAGGGCACCAAGCCTTGAGCCACAGAGGTGTACAATTCCGCCGATGCAAGCAGGAAGGTGCAGCACATCTGGGTATCGCCTCCGGTGACCAGAATTCTGCCATCCAGAAGTGCGGTTGCACTGGACACATTACGGCCGATACCCATACTGCCGGTCGGCATAAAGATGCCTGATTCCGGGTCGTACAATTCAGCGGAATTATCGGCAACGTTCTGGTTGTTGCCGCCCGCCACCAGCACCAGGCCGCTGGACAGCACCGCGACGGCCGGATTGGCACGGCTCATGCGCATGCTGCCGGTGGGAGTAAAGGTGCCAGTCGCTGGATCGAAGAGTTCAGCCGAACCTCCCGGCACAAAGCCTCCGCCCACCAAAACCTTGCCGTCTGAGAGCCTGGTGGCGAAAAAGCGATCGCGTTGAACCTGCATCGGGCCGGTCTGCGAGAACTGCCCAGTTACCGGATCGAAAATCTCGGCGGTATTGAAAACCGAGAATCCTACCATCGTTAGCGCACCGGTCTCGCCGCCGGCGATCAAAACCCGGCCATCTGTTAACAGGGTCGCGGTATGGGCGCGGCGGTTCACCGCCATGGGGCCCGCACTGCTGAATGTAGACGTCTTGGGGTCGTAGATCTCAGCCCCGGAGTTAGTGCTTATCGAGGGGTCCGATCCCGCCTGTCCCCCGACCACTAACACACGTCCGTCGAGCAGTAAAGTCGCCGTTTGGTAGTAACCGTGCGGCTGCGAGGGACTGCCTGTAGGAGTAAAGGTGCCGGCAACAGGATCGAACAATTCCGCTGCCGCGGGGGCGCTAACACCGCCCTCGATCAGCACTCGACCGTCATTCAACAGGGTCGCCCCGACGAAGCCGCCGTGATTGAACAGCGTTTGGCCCACACTCTGAAATATCCCAGTAGCTGGGTCGTACATTTCGACAACCAAGGAGCCGCTGCCGCCGACCAGCAGCACTTTGCCACTGGGAAGCAGCACCGATGCATGCGAAAATCGCGTGACAGCCATCGACCCCGTGGGGCTCCAGCCTTGCAGGGCGGACGCGACCTGTGTCGCACCGATCCGCCAGGCGAATACGGCTCCCAATTGCGCGGGTGGAATAACGCCGCCCGGGTAAGGCTGATTGTTGGCCGGATATACCAACAGACCCGCGAAGGCTCCGAAGTTGCCCGACAGTTCCGCAGCGGTCGGAACGTACACGTTGGAGTAATATTGGCCCGGCGCCAGCTGCACTTGCCCGCAGAACGTTTGGTTTTGAAACGCAGGCGGCGGAATGGCAGCCTTGATCGCGCCAACCTCGCTGGGCCCGCTTAGAAGCGAGCCAACGATCAGATGATCCCCGGCGGAGTTCGCCGGCGTGACGTAAGCGATGGAAGCAAACGGGATGCCCTGCGAGCCCTGCAGCGGAAAACTAAGACAAGTGTCCTGCGCGAGCGCCAGCGGCGCGGTCAACGCCAGGAGCAAGAGTCCGATGTTACGCAGGGCACCACCTCCACCATTCAGGCGCAAGACCAGAGCGCATGAACCAGAGCGAGTCAATTATCTTAACAAGTCCGTATCGGCCTGTGCGCGATCGCAGCTACGGCCTAGTGGATTCCCATGTAGATGTTTCCAGAGCTGGCCTTACCAGCCACCGAGACGACCACTGGTACCTGACCGCCCGGCGCGATGCCGGCGGGAACCACGGCATTCACCTGGTACAGGCCGGCCGAACCCGGCGTCAGCCCGGCAAAGGCCACCGTGGCTTGTTGCCCGCCTATCGTCAAAGTGACCGGCGCAACTGTCTGGCTGGCAGGATTCGAAGGCGCCGGGTCGCCGGCTGCCACCGGAGGGTTCACCGCCCCCAGTCCCACCGTGTAGATCACGAGGGTATCGCCGGCTGTAGCCGGTGAATTGGCATCCGCCAACACCTGGTTGCCCGACGCATCGACCTTGTAAATGTGCCCCTGCCCCACGCCGTTGCCGGCCGTCGCCAGAATCGCGGGCTGGGAATCGAACACCGCGATTGGCACAGGAACCGAGATCGCATTTCCGCGTTGCACGATCAACTGATGCGGCGCGTTCACGGCCAGATCGTAGGGGATCAGCACGTTGATCTGGCTGTCGCTGACGTACAGCGCCGGCAATTGTTCACCTGAGACAATCACGCTGGTTGAGCCGAGTTGCTGCGGCAAGGGCAAGCTTCCGGCGCCCGCATTTCCATCCGCGAGCGCGGTTCCGAAGATCGAGACGAGAAGTCCTAACGCCGGCGAGCTGGTGTAATCGCCCGAACTGAGTACGCCGCCTTGTGTGACTACCGGCACTTGCGGGTTTGAAACAACCTGCCCGGTCACCTGCACGCTGCCGCTTAAAGGCGCTAATTGCGCATCGGCACGTACCGCGAATGTCGCGCTCGATTGATTGACCGGAACCCAGGTCGCGGCCCAAGTGGCGTTGCCAATCGCCAGCAGCGACAGCGGCGAATCGCCGTTGCTGAAGCTCACAGTGACCGTCCCGGCATTGATCTGGCCGCCACAATCGTCCACCACCTGGACCGCGAGTGCGTTCGGCCATGCCACAGGCGTGGTGAAGCCGGTGCCTAGAGAAGTAAACACTGGCAGTAGCTTGGTGGGCTTGCACGCGGCGGCGGCCCTGGGTGCGGCTGTATGAGCGGATGGCGGAGCGGCGGTTCCACTCGTTACCAGCAGAAGATCCACAGTCTGGGAGCTGGTGTCGCTGAATGTCAGCGTGATTGATCCTTGAAATACACTCTCGGTCAGACCGGTGAGCGTGGGCGTCACGGTCACCGTAACCGAGGCGCCGGCCGGGATGCCAGCCGCCTTGGGGCCAAAGCTGAACCAGTTCGGCGCCGCCGTTGCGGTGGCATTGAATCCGATCACGCTCGAGGTCAGATTCGAGATGGTGAACGATTGGGGCTTTACAGTCGCACCCGGCGCGGTGAGAAACACCAGACCGGTAGGAGAAACCGCTGGCGGCGCGGCCGTTCCCGCCGGCACGATATTCAGCACTACCGAGATCGATACCGGCGGATGCGTGCCATCGGTGGGAGTGAGCGTGACGGAGCCGTAATAATCTTGTGCCGCCAGCCCCGCCGGGCTGGCGCTGATTGACAGCGTCACCGGACTTGTTCCTGGGGCGCTGCTGCCGCTGGAAGGCGTGACCGCCAGCCAATTGCCGCCGGTGTAGGTGTGAACCGAAACGTCCCATGGAATCGTGTCGTCGGAGCTGAGCACGGCCACGCTTTGCGCCGGCAAAGCGGCTGCACCTTGCGGAGCGCGAAACGTCAGGCCGGTTTGTGATGTAACGAGCCCCTGATTCAGCGGCGTGTAAACCTCGCATGAGGCTAGAGGCGCATTATTGAAATACCCGCCGGTTGCCAATAGTCTTCCGTTGAGCAGGAGGGTGGCCGTCGGTCCTGCTCGGGGAAAGCCCATGCTGCCCGCGGCTTCAAATGTTCCGGTTGCGGGATTGTAGAGCTCTACCGAATTAGTTGGCTCGTTCAGGTCGTTCTTGCCGCCCGCCACCAGCACTTCTCCACTGGACAGTAACGTCGCGGCGGAAATGGAACGGGAAGAATTGTTCATGCTGCCAGTGCCGCTAAATGTGCCGGACACCGGATCGAAAAGCTCGGCCGATCCTCCGCCGGCGTCGCCTCCACCCAGCAGTACCTTGCCGTTTGGAAGCAGTGCCGCGAAGTGTGCGCCGCGCTCGGCTTGCATCGGGCCCGCCTCCGAGAAAGCGCCCGAACTGGGATCGTAAATCTCCGCTGAGCTGAGCTCGGCGTTACATGGATTGCTGAACGCTCCCTTGAGAATTCCCCCCGCGATCAGAACTCTCCCATCCGACAGGAGTGTTGCCGTGTGATAGTTCCGGTTTACCAAAAGATTTCCAGTCTTTGCGTACGTACCCGTTTTGGGATCATACAACTCGGCTCCCGCGTTCGTATCGGAACACGAGCCGCCGTTGCCCGGAAGTGTCAATCCTCCCACCAACAGCACGCGGCCATCGTTGAGAAGGGTAGCCGAATGAGCATAGCCATGCGGTTGGATTGGCGTGGCGGCGGCGGTAAATTTCCCAGACACTGGATCGTACAACTCGGCTCCTGACGGGGAGTTTGTGCCGCCCACGATAAAAACACGCCCGTCGTTCAGAAGAGTGGCTGTCAGGGTAAAGCCGTGGTCGAAAAGTGTGTGTCCCACAGATTGAAATGTGCCGGTAGACGGATCATACAGGTCTGCAGTCTTCGCAAGCCCCACCACCAGGACCTTACCGCTGGGCAGCAAGACAGCAGCGTGGGAAAATCTTCCGGCTGACATGGAGCCCGTGGGACTCCAGCCTTGCAGGGCCGACGCGACCTGTATCGCACCGATCCGCCAGGCAAAGACCGTTCCCAATTGGGCGGCCGGGATGATACCGCTCGGATAAGGCTGATTGTTCGCGGGATTTACGAGCAGTCCGGCGAAGGCGCCGAAATTACCCGACAGTTCAGCGGCCGTCGGCACGTACACGTTCGCGTAATACTGCCCCGGTGCGAGCTGCACTTGCCCGCAAAAAGTCTGGTTCTGAAACGCAGGCGGCGGAATGGCAGCCTTGATCGCGCTCACCTCGCTGGCCCCGCTGAGCAGCGAGCCAACGATCAGATGATCTCCGGCAAAGTTCGCTGGCGTCACGTAGGCGATGGAGGCGAACGGGATGCCCTGCGAGCCCTGCAGCGGAAAACTAAGACAGGTGTTCTGCGCAAGCGCCAGCGGCGTCGCGCTTAAGGCGAGTAGGAGTGTGCCGATCGAGCGCAATTCAGCCACCTCCAAGAATCAGGGCGAGTCGATGATCTTAACATGCGCCGCCTTGGAAGTGCAGAACTCAGTTGACAGCCCCTATGCGTCGGCGAGTGCCGCTACCAAAGCACCTCGGGCCGAAGTATGCAGCGGGTCCGTAGCCAGGCGGATATCCGAAGTCGAGATCGGAAGTTCGGCTTCCAAGAGGATCTTCTCGAATCGCGCCAGGAATCCGGACGGCAAGGCCGTCCGCCGCTCACCACAATCGGCAGCGGACGGTTCTGCTTGGGCAGATTGCGCGAGCTGGCGAAGGCCTGTTTCATGGCCTGCACCAACGACTGGATCATTTCGTAGTAGTAGACTCTCAGCGCCTGCTGCAGTCTATCGGCGAAGCTGTCCGAACCATGATGGGTCGGCCGCGCGCGCCACCACCGCAACCGATGCCGATTCCGGCCACCGTTGTACAATTGTTCCCTAGCGCGGCCGTCCCTTGCGAGGCTGCAAGAAGTGGAAGGGGGCCGGCATCGTGTCTCGTTTAACCCGCGGGGTTTGCCTTGCGCTGTGCTCGGCGTTCATCCTGAATGCCGATGATCCCGCATGGTACACGCAGCCGCAGTTTTTTAGTATTGGGGACAACTACTGGAGCCCGAGTCCTGCGCTCTTACAAGTGCCCTTCACCGGCCAGGAGTGGGGGATCGGATATCCAAACGGCGGCACCAACGACGTCTTGAAGGCCGAGATCGCCCACTGGCACCGACCCTATTTCGCGGTACTCACAACGAGCACTGTGTTCGCCGACAATCTCCCTGGGATCAGCTCGACAGGCATGCCGCCGCCGGAGTGGGATTCGTTTCGGATGCGCAACCTCGACGGTGCTTACCTGAACTTTTCCAATCCGGCCGGATCGGGCGGATTCGGCGGCGGTGCCGTTCAATATTCTTTGTACAGTCCGGTCTACCAGGCGGCGATGATTGGATGGGCTCAGCATGCAGTGGATCTCGGCGTGGACGGCATCATGATCGACGGCGTCTCAACGCCGCTGGCATCCATGCTTTACAGGCCGCCTCACGATGCTGGAAGTTTCGACTCGGCCACAATGCTGGCATTCCGAAACTATCTCCAGCAAACTTACAGCGCCGGAATTTTGCAGTCCCAGTTTGGCATCGCCGACGTGACCACTTTCGACTATGGAGACCACATCCGCTCGAAGGGTCTTTCCGATACGTGGAATCACGCACCGCTTACCGGCTTGTCGCTGGAATTCTTCCGGTTCCTGCGGCAGGAGGCACTCCATTTTTTCCGGACTTTAATTACAACCACCAAGCAGTACGCACAACAGACCTATAACCGCGATTTCCTGTTCAGCTGCAACCCCGCCTTCGATCCTATGAACGACTGGGTCCGCGACGTGATGGATATGACGACCCAGGAATCCTCGTATATTCGCGGACAGGCCGGAGCGGACCACCCGTTCATGGCCCCCAACATACGCGCCTGGAAGGGATGGAGGGCTCCGGTCCTGAACGCTCCCGAGGCTTATTCTCCTGCCCTGAACGTTCCCAGTCCCCTTATGCAGAGCACGGTGAATTTGGAAAGGGTGATTCTGGCGGATATTCAGGCCTCTGGCGGCATGCCGTCCATGCAGCCGGAGATGAATGGCGGGGTGGGGTTCCCGGAACCAGTGGACCTTACGGTAGTGGCCCGTTACGTCAACTTTATTCTCAGCAATCCACAACTGATGAGCCAGACCTCCAGTCCTTCCAAGATCGCGTTGCTGGAGAGCGCCGCCAGCCTGGTCAATGCCAACTTCGTCTCGGGGCCGCCCTGGAACGCGGGCGTGAGTCAGTCGGCGTATATGGGAATGGCGAGGATCCTGCTTGACAGCGGCCTCACCTATGATTCGGTGTTCCTGCCAGACTCGTCTTATTCGATGCTCTCCTCTGCGTCCGCCGCGGACCTTGCGAAGTACAGCGCCGTAGTGGCGCCCATGATATGGACATTGGATGACACACAGCTGAATGCGTTGCTAGACTACGCGCAAAACGGCGGAACGCTGGTAATAGTGGGCGCTTTCGGCACCCATCTTCCCAACCTACAACCGGCCAGCCGGCCGCAGTTGCAGGCTCTGCTTTCTTCCCCACGAACTTCTTACGGCGCCGGGATGATCTTAGTTCCCGCCGAGAACTACGGTCTGGAGTACGAGCAAACCGGCGCAAGCTTCGAACTGTGGCAGAACGTGGACATGAACCTGCAACGAACGGCGCGAGCATCGTTTCAGGCCCTGCTAGCGCCTTTCGTGCAGCCGGATGCGCAAGTGTCCGGAGTGACGGCAGTGGTTCACGAGCCAGGTGTGACGCCGTTCTTCTATCGCGACAGAGCGGGCCAAGCCCTGGTCCACTTGGTGAACTACGACTATAACGAGGTAACCGATCAATTCAGCACGAAGACGAACGTGGGGCTGAGCGTGCGTGTGGGCACGCAGGCGGTGGACGATGTAATCCTGCGCAGCCCGGATATCAACGGGGTGCAGTCGCTTCCATTCGCCCGCAACGGAGACACGATCACGCTCACGGTGCCCTCTGTGGATGCCTGGGACGTGATTTTGTTCCAGCAGAACGCGCGTGCACCGGTGATCTCTTCAGCGAGTCCAACGCCGGCCTTAGCTGCCGTCGGGGGCAATTCGTTCTCCTTTAGCGTTCAGGCCTCGGACCCCGACGGAAATCCGCTCACTTGTCTGTGGTCCGTCAACGGGCAGCCGGTGTCGGGCGTGTTTGGCGCAACCTACTCGCTCCAACTGCCGGTGTCCGCCAGCGGCGTGTACATCGTTAGTGTGGCTGTCACGGATGGCTCGCGGGTGACACAAACCAATTGGACGATTAACGTCGCGGCGCGTCACGCGCCACGGGTGCTCTTCGATGAATCGCACGGCGAGTCGGACACGATTGATCCGGCGGCCGCCAACCAACTGAATTCGCAGCATCCCGATTGGACCTTGTTTGGCCGGTTAACCCAGGCGATGCAGCCTGGCTTTCAAGTTTCGCGGCTTACCGCGGGACCAATCACCGCGCAGGTCCTGAATGGTGTGGATATGCTGGTATTCGCCCATCCTACAAAAGCTCTAACCGCGCCGGAAATCCAGGCCATCTCCACCTGGGTACAAGCCGGTGGATCTTTGGCGTTCCTGGGCGGGGCGTACGCGGACCTGTCCATCAACAACCTGATCGGCCCATGGGACGTGACGTACGATAACAACCGAATCGAAACGTCGAACCCAGCCAGTTGTGGAAACTCCGGGTGCTTCAATGTGACTAATTTCGCGAATCATCCGGCCGCCGGGACGGCCACGACGTTTTATGCCAACAACAATGCCAGTGTGGTGGTTTCGCAAAACGCCATCGTACTGGCGCAGACCACGGCAGCCGAGTGGAGAAGCATCTCGGGCATGACCACGCAGCAGCCAGGCGATCCGAATGGCCCCTTCGCGATGATGGCGGTTGCTCAGGTGGGAAGCGGCCGGGCGTTCATCAGCGGAAGCGATGCTTTTGTTGACGCCGCGGTGGCGTGCGGTTGCAACGACAACATCAGCCTTCTCCTCTCGGCCATGGACTGGCTCACCGCCGCGCTGAACCCGCTCCCCACCGTGTCCGCTTCGAAAAGCACTATCTCTGCTGTGGTGAATGGCGCAAGCTTCGGCGCGGCGATCTCGTCGGGCAGTTGGGCGACCATCACCGGGCAGAGCCTTGCTGACACGCCCGCCCCGGGTCAGGTCTGGTCAGCCGGCGATTTTAATGGCAACCTGCTTCCCACCGCGATCAAGGGCACCAGCGTCTTGATCAACGGCCGGCAAGCGTCGGTGGAATTCGTCAGCCCCGGGCAGGTGAATGTGCAGGTCCCGGACGATTTATACACCGGTGCAGTCAGCGTTCAAATCATAAGCCCCTTCGGCGTAGCGGCCGGAACGGCCAACCTCCAGTTAGTGGCTCCCGCAATATTTCCCGTGAATGCCGGAAGCACGAGCTACGCGGCGGCCGTGGGAGTAGACGGGCTCCTGATCGCACCGCCGGACCAGGTTCCGGCCGCGCGGCTCGCCCATCCCGGCGAGACCTTATCGATCTTCGGTACGGGATTCGGAGACACGGCGCCTCATCAACCAGCGGGTCAATTGATCACCGGCGCGCCATTGGCGAACACGGTGACGGCATCCATCTGCGGGCAATCAGCTACGGTTAGCTACGGAGGCCTGGTAAGTCCCGGATTGGATCAAATCAACGTGACCATTCCGGCGTTGCCGCCGGGGAACTGCGACGTTCAGTTCTCCGTGGCGGGCGTGAGCACGCAGACTGGAATCGTCATCCCGATCGGACTGTAACGTTTAACGTTACAATTCGAAACCAGATGAGACGGGAGGCCTAACCTCCGCGTATAGTTGGTTTTGTCCAGCTGCATGGGACCTCCTGCGTAACGGTCGCCGTTGTACAATTCTTCATTAGCGCTGTCGTGCCTTGCGAGGCTGCAAGAATTGGAATGGGGGTGGTTCATCGTGTCTCGTTTCACCCGTGGGATAGTTTGCCTCGGGATGTGCTCGGGGTTCATCCTGAATGCCGATGATCCGGCGTGGTACAGCCAGCCACAGTTTTTCGACACGTTCAGTTTCTACACCTTTAACGCCGATCCGCTTCTGCGCCAGATCCCCTTCACGGGTCAGGCCTGGGGATCCGGCGCCTATCCCGGTAACGCTTCAGGGATCTCTGAGGATCAGGCCGAAATTGCCGCATGGAATGGCAAGCCGTACTTCGCGTATCTCAATCTGGATGTGGAACTTGGTTCCCTGTCGAAGGACTTGCTGTCCGAATGGGATCCATTCCGGCTGCGCGCCATCGACGGGTCTTATCTTGACAACACCGCTGGGACCTCTGACACGCCGCAGGGGGATTTCCCGATATATTCATTGTCGAGCCCCGTTTACCTTTCGGTGCAATTGGCTCGGGCGCAAGCAGCGGTGGATTCCGGGGCCTCGGGAATCATGCTTGACAGCGTCTTCGATCCGGTCGCGAGTATCGTTTTCAACAGCGCGGCGAGAGCAGGCAGCTTCGACAGCGTGACGATGGCCGCATTCACGACCCATCTCCAGAAGACGTACAGCGCTGCGCAGTTGCAATCGATGTTCGGCCTCGCCACGGCCGCGAACTTCAATCTGGGTACTTACATTCAAACCAAGGGTCTGTCCACCACGTGGAACCAGAAGCCGTTCTCCGACCCGCTCGTGGCTGAGTTTTACCAGTTCCAGTTGCAACAGACGCTCACGTTTCTTAAAACCCTGATCTCTACCACTAAGCAATACGCGCAGCAGAAGTACGATCGGGATTTCTTGTTTAGTGGCAACGCTTCATTTAATTCCGCCGCGTTTTTTGCGCGAGATGTGCTGGACCTTACAACGAATGAGACGAGTTACTTCGGTGTGCGTGGCGTTGAAGTGGACCATCCCTTCTATGCGACGAATGTACGGGCCTGGAAGGGTTGGAAGGGTCCGGTCTTGGCCGTACCCGAGGTGTTTGGTGCAGCGGTTCCCAACCCACTCACCTACGCGACGGTTAACCTGATGAGGGTCATCATCAGTGACGCTCAGGCTGCCGGAGGCATCGTCGCGGAGATGACGAACATGAACGCCATTGTCGGCGATCCCCAGCCTGTGGATACGTCCGTTGTCCGGCGCTACGCGAACTTCATCCTGAGCAACCCGCAGCTCATGAGTCAGACCACCGCGCCTGCGCGGATCGCACTTCTCGAAAGCGCACCAAGCATCATCAACACGATGTTTCCATCCGCGGCCGAGAAGGATGCGTGGAGAGGAGGACCGGAATACTTCGGGATCGCGAGGATTCTTCTGGATAGCGGTCTCACCTACGACTCCATGTTCCTGCCCGATACGTCGTACTCGACTCTTCCGTCCCCAACGACCCAAGACCTAGCTCGCTACAGTGTGGTGGTGGCGCCTTATCTCTGGGCGCTTGACGATAGCCAGGTGAACGCGATTCTCGGTTATGTACAGCAAGGCGGAACGCTCATCGTGGAAGGATCGTTCGGTAATAGTCAGCCCACCGGGCAGCAGCCGAACCGTCCGCAACTGGCAGCGATCCCTCAGTCGGGGACGGCGACCTATGGCTCCGGGACCATCGTCGTCTCAACCGAAATGCATGGAGTGGAATATGAGCAGAGCGGCATCGCGAATATCAGCATCAACGCGCAGCAGCAGGCGCGCGCTTCCTTCAACGCTGTCATCACGCCCTACATCGAGGCTGACGTGGTGGTCTCCGGTGTCGCGCCAGTGATTCACGTGCCCGGAGTGACACCGTTTCTCTACCGCGACCGTGCCGGAAACGCCCTGGTTCACCTGGTCAACTACGATTACGACTTGCCGACTGACCAGTTCTACACCAAGACCAATGTGGGCGTGAGCGTCAACGTCGGGCCGCAAGCGGTGGACGACGTCATCCTCCGCAGCCCGGACATGAACGGCGCGCAATCACTTCCCTTCACGCGGGACGGAAACATCATCACGCTAACGGTCCCGGTGGTGGACGCTTGGGACGTGCTCTATTTCCAGCAGAACAAGCAGGCCCCGGCGATCGTTTCCGCAACCCCTGCGGCGACTCTTTCGGCGGTCGGAGGCAGCTCCTATTCGTTTGCGGTTCAGGCATCGGACCCCGATGGCAATCCCCTCACGTACACGTGGATGGTCAACGGGCAAGCGGTGACCGACACCTTCGGATCTACTTATACACTTCAGCTTCCCGCGAGCGCGAACGGAACCTATACTGTCACGGTTGCCGTGACCGATGGGTCACGCGTTACTCAGACGAGTTGGACAATTAACGTTGCGGCATACAAATCTCCGCGCGTGCTTTTCGATGACTCGCACGGGGAAGAGGTCACCATCGACCCAGCCACTGCCGCCCACATCAGCCAGGGAAACCCGATTGCGTGGTTCCTGATGAGTACCCTGGCGCAGACGATGCAGCCGAACTATCAGGTGTCCCGGCTGGCAACCGGACCGATCACCGCTCAGACTCTCGGCAACGCCGACGTGCTGGTGCTCGGTGCGCCGCAGAAAGCGCTCTCCGCATCCGAAATCCAGGCGATCAAGACCTTTGTGGAGGGTGGCGGCGGCTTGATGTTCCTGGGCGAACAGTACAGCGAAATGACTTCGATCAACTCGCTGCTTGCTCCGTGGGGAGTGCAGTTCGACAATACCAGGATCGAATCGCCGAATTTCACTTCCCTTGGCTGTGCGAATCCGGCCTGCTTTACGATCACGACGTTCATCCAGCATCCTGCGCTGGGGTCGAATCCCGGGTTTCTGTTTGAGAACGGCGGCAGCCTGAGCGTCTCTCAGGGCGGCACATCCCTGGCACAGACAATTCCCACGGCGTGGAGAAGCAATTCCGGCCAGCCGACCCAGCAGTCTGGAGATCCTAGCGGTACGTATACCGTGCTGGCCGTGACCCAGCCTGGCAAAGGGCGGGTGTATGCGAGCGGAAGTTCCGCTTTTCCGGACGCCGTTCTGAATTGCAATTGCGACTCGGGAAATCTCGATCTGATCCTCTCCGCGTTTGCCTGGCTGAGCGCGGGAGTCAATCCTCTCCCGACTATGCCATCCGGTTCGACGGCCGCGGTCTCGTCGGTGGTGAACGGCGCAAGCTTCGGTGGTGTGATTTCCCCCGGCAGTTGGGTGACCGTCTCGGGCAAGAATCTAGCGAACACGGCTCCGGCCGGGCAGGTCTGGTCAGGCAGCGATTTTAATAGCAACCTGCTTCCCACCGCGCTCCAGGGCACCAGCGTCTGGATCAACGGGCGCGCGGCATCCGTGGAGTTTATCAGCCCGGGGCAGGTGAATGTGCAGGCTCCTGACGATTCCTACCAAGGTCTGGTTCCGGTGCAGGTGCTCAGCCCGTCCGGAGTGGCGTCAGGCACCGCTACTTTGCAGGCGACTGCTCCGGCGCTGTTCCCAATTGGTGTCAACGGCACGAGCTATGCGGCGGCCGTGGGGCTGGACGGCTTACTGATCGCGCCTCCCAGCCAGATTCCCGGTGCCCGAGCCGCGAAACAGGGCGAGATTCTCCAGCTTTACGGAACGGGATTCGGGGATACCTCACCGCATCAGCCTGCGGGGCAATTGATCAGTGGTGCGCAGCTCGCGAACACGGTAACGGCGACGATTTGCGATCAGCCAGCCGTAGTGAGCTACGGAGGCCTGGTAAGTCCCGGATTGGATCAAATCAACGTGACCATTCCGGCGTTGCCGCCGGGGAACTGCGCCGTTCAGCTCTCCCTAGCGGGAGTGAGCACGCAGACTGGAATCGTCATTCCGATCGGACCGTAACTCTTAGCGCAGTCCGTTCCCGAAGCAGATGAGGCTTATTGGCTACGCGTCTGCCAGAGCCGCTACCAGCGCACCTCGGGCTGAGGTATGCAGCGGGTCCGTCGCCAGGCGGATATCCGAAGTCGAGATCGGAAGTTCGGCTTCCAAGAGGATCTTCTCGAATCGCGCCAGGAATCCGGACGGCAAGGCCGTTCCGCCGCTCACCACAATCGGCAGCGGACGGTTCTGCTTGGGCAGATTGCGCGAGCTGGCGAAGGCCTGTTTCATGGCCTGCACCAACGACTGGATCATTTCGTCGTAGTAGACGCTCAGCGCCTGCTGCAGCTTATCGGCGAAGAATCCGTTGAAGTGGAACGAATCTTCCTTGGTGATGCGGACGCGATTGGCGCGCTCGCCGGTGATGGCGGCTGCGGCCGAGTCGATGTAGTCGCCCGCGCGCGGAACCGAGAAGCTCAAAACCGGGACCGAGAGATACGTCACGCAGACGTTGCACAGTCCGCCGCCGCAACTGATGCCGATGCCGGTATAGTTGGAGCTCTCCAGTTCCGAGTAAACCACCGCCAGTCCTTCATTGATGCTCATCACCTCGAAGCCCAGGTCGCCGATTACCTGGCGCAGCGTGGCTTCGTGATAAGTCAGATTCTCTTCGGCTCCCAGCGGCGCCGCCGGCACGGTGAAACACAGCTTACCGCGGTCCTTGGCGTTGACCAGCAGCGACTCCACGATCTTGCGCAGCATATCCAGGCTGGCCGGCTCGGTGGGATTCAGCAGGCCCTTGTTCATGGTGCGCCGCGTCTCCACGTTCAGCAGGTCGGCGAAGCGGTCCGACTCGTTGCCATGCACTACGATCTCGGAACCGCTGACGCTATGCGGCACGTTCTCTTTCTGGAGCACGTTTTCGGTGATCTTCGAGTAAGGAATGGTTACGAAGGCGTTCAATTGCGTGTCGTACTGAAATTCTTCGCCCATCCTGCGCGCCAGGCACACGCGGCTGGTGCCGATATCCAATCCGAGCGCGAAACGTTTGTCGTTATGAGGCATGAGTGGTCTCCTTAGCGGGAATCGCGGCGCTGAGCGTAGCGATGATCTGTTTGTATTTGTGCCGAAGAAGGGAGCGATAGCGCGCCAGAGTGAGCCCGGCCGCCATGGCCTGGGTGCGCATCTGGTCGTCGGCCAGCGCCAATCCCTCCCAAAGACGTACCCCGGTGGCGTGCACGAACACCGGGTCGTAATCGAAACCGAAGGCGTAAATGCTGGCGGGCGGAATGGTGTAGTTATCTCTCAGCCCGAGTTCCAGGAACGGAAAATTGCCGGCCCAATCGGTGTGATAGCCGATCAGCATGTTGCCGGGATTTACGGAAACTTGTGCGTGCGTTACGCAGTTTCCAGCCGGGATGTGATACTTGCTGCGCAACATTTCGGTGAGAACGGTGGCGGCATGGATCTGCGCGGCATTCGCGCTCGGCAGATCTTCCTGGCGCTGCGTCTGGGTTTCAAACGCAATGCCCAGGAAGCTGCTGTTCAGGTTGACGTAGATGGCTTCCTCGTCGGCCCAGACCGAATTGCCGGCGTGAAAGGCCACGTCGGATTCCTGGACCACGCGATGCACCTGGCCGAAACGGTCGATCACGAAGTGATAACAGCGTTTGTCGCGAACGAAACTCAGGACCTGCTGTCCGATCCGCTTCAGAGTTCCGTTTTGGCCCGGGTCGAAATCAGCCTGGTCGCTCTCGGTGGTGTGATACACAATGCCGGCCGGCTCGGAGCGCCATTCCGGCTGGTCGGGATCCACCGCGTTGCGGCGATACACCGGAAAAAACACGCGGGTGTCATTCGCTACCGCGTACCGGTCGTCGATGCGCAGCCCGTTGCTGTAGGTCTCGAAATCCTGGCTCTTGTCCACCAGCCAGACCTTGGGGAACGTGTCGACTGAGGCTGGATGAAATTGCGGTACCGGTTTTTCCGTGGCGTTATCGCGGTTTGAAGCTTGATAACCGGGTGCCAGCAGTCCGGCCAGCAGCAATACGAAGCAGATCGCCGGAACGCTTTTGGCTCGCGTCCACGCCGGAGCCGGAATGGGGTCCGGGCTGTGGCGGGCGCACAGTTTCAAGAACCGCAACCGCATGATCGGGTCTTGGATGTGACTGGCTTGGGACTCGACGGAACTCCAAGGAAGCAGCCGCACTCTTTTCATGACGTGTGACTGGTCTATCGTCGGCGGGGTACTAAAACCTTATAGTCCCTAAGGCGATTCTTTTAGACCGCTGGGAGGAACCACTCAGACTGGCGATGTATGTCGCCGAGGTTCAATGCTTTGCGGTTCGAGCGAAGGCGCGAAAACTAGGGCCTCGGGGCGGCTGTCACCTGAGGCAACAGGCAGAGCTGACCCCGATAGAAGCCTTCCGACTCTACTCCCAGAGCATGACTGAAGCGGGCGCGGTAGTTCTCCCAGGCAATGGCGGAGGTCAACTCCACTAACTGCTGATCATCGAAGATCTCGCGCAGCGCCGCGAATAATTCGTCGGGCACATCGACGGGCGTTAGAGTCATCGCGACGGCGTAGCGGAGCACGAGTTTCTCGGTTTTGGAAAATTGGCAGGAGTTTTCGAATTCGGGCAGGGCCATCAATTGACCCTCGCTCACTCCCGCTCGTCTGCCAACGGCAGACCCGATATCGATTCAAAACGGACAACCGATCATCACCGCGGCTTTGATTTCGGCCAGCACTTTCAGCTTGAGATCGACGCTGTGGACGGCCTGCTGTCCCATCTCCATCTGGCCGGAGGCGAGAAGGAGCCGGGGCTGGTGCGCGGTGATCTTGGACGCCTCGATGAGGCGGCCGAGCTTGCGCTTGGTCATCCAATACAGAAACCGCGTGAGCGGATTTGCCTCGCCAGCCTCTACTCCCCGGATGCGCGCCATGGTTGCCTCCCGCTTGTAATTTTATCGTGGCGGATGCACTTGTGCCTGGCGTGCGCGAAAGCGGCGCACCTTGGCCAGATTGCCGCAGTCCTGCATGTCGCACCAGTGCCGGCTGCGATTGCGCGTGGTATCGAGAAACATCCAGCCACAGGTCTCTCCGGCGCAGCGACGCAGGCGCGCCAAATCCGGGGACGTGAGCAGATCGGCGGCCGATTGGCTGACTTGCCACAGCACGGAGTCGAGCGCATGCGGATCATCCCAGGTCCAAAGAAATTTGCCACGCTTGGTGGTGAGAACCGCATGGGTTCGCGCCAGGCGCAGTTCCGCGCTGATGATCGCGAGGTCGGCCGAAATAGGATTCCGGCGGTCGAGTAAGCTGTTCAGCAGACGGTGCAGTGCGCCTCGCAGGGCGCGCGATCGAGCGAGAATCTTGCTGGCTCGTCGCTGGTCCTGGCGCGGCGAGCCGGCGATTGCGAGTCCTGCTAACTCGGCCCAACGGATCAGATCGGAGCAGCTTTCGATTTTATCGTCGACGACGCGTCCGGACACCCAGCCGCCCACGGTATTCACGAAGTCGAGGCAGGCAAGTCCCCCGACGAATTTCATGGGTGTCGGCATGTTCTGTAACCAGCTATAGCACATTGACAGGTTACGGCCCGGCCTGTTAGTTTGTAACCTACAAGTAGCCATTAGCCAGTTACAGGAGGACCAGCATGAACAACGTCGAATTTCTCTCGGATCAGCTGCGGCGCGCCCACCAGGGCGAAGCCTGGCACGGCCCCTCGCTGCGCGAAACTCTGGCGGGCGTTACCGCGGACATGGCCAGTGCCCGCCCGGTTCCGCAAGCGCATACCATCTGGGAGCTGGTGCGGCACATCGCCGCGTGGCTCCCCGCCGTGGGCCGCAGGCTGGAGGGTGAGTCCGTGGAATTACCCGCAGCCGAAGACTGGCCCGCCACCGGCGAGAGCAATGCAGCGGCCTGGCAGAACACTCTCGCCGCTCTGGATGGCGAAACCAACCGGTTGCAGGAAACCATCGCGAAACTGCCGGAAGAAGCCCTGCGGAAAGGCGTTCCAGGCGCGAACTATTCCGTCCGCTTCATGCTGGAAGGCGTGATCCAGCACCACCTGTACCACGCCGGCCAGATCGCGCTGCTGAAAAAAATGGTCTCAGCGGGCGGCTAAACCAACTTGGCTTTCTTGAGTGGCAGATCGCGAATGCGCTTTCCGGTGGCCGCGAAGACCGCATTGCAAATCGCCGGCGCGATGGGCGGGACGCCCGGTTCTCCGATCCCGGCCGGCGCGGCATCGCTCTTGACGAGCGTCACGTGCGTCTCAAACGGCGCTTCATTGATCCGCGCCACCGGATAGTTGTGGAAGTTAGACTGCTGGATGCGGCCGTCGCCGGCGGTGATCTCGCCCATGAGAGCCAGGCTGGTTCCGAATACCGCGGCGCCTTCAAACTGAGCCCGCGCGCGCTCGGGATTGACAATCAGACCGGCGTCCACAACTGTATCGACACGCGGAATTCGGATACGGCCCTGGTTGTCCACTTCCACTTCCACGACGCTGGCGACGTAAGTCAGAAAGCTGCGATGCACCGCGATGCCCCAGCCGTGCCCGTTGCCCGATTTTTTCTTGCCCCAGCCGCTTTGGTCGGCGACCATCTGGACCACTCGCTTGAAGCGGGCCGTGTCTAGAGGATAAGGATTCGGCCGGCTGCCCGGACGGGCGCCGATGATGCGGTCTGAGCCGAGCGCGGCCAGCAGGTACTCGACGCGATCGCGTCCCGCCGCCACCGCCAATTCGTCGATAAACGAGTGCACGGCAAACGCGTGCGGGATGTTGGCCACCGATCGCAGCCATCCCACGCGCACGTGTCCCTGCGCCATGCCATTCTCAGCGCGGAAATTGGGAATGTCGAAGGGCACGTCCACCCAGCCCATGAAACCGAGCCCGCCGTATCGGGGCTGGTCCGATCCTTGCAGCATGGGCGGGTAGACGCTGCGGCCCAGCCACGCCGTCGGCATGCCTTTTTCATCCACCGCGGCCTTCATGTACAGCGCGGCGACGAAATGAAAATAGTCGAAGTGCAGATCGTCCTCGCGGCTCCAGACCACCTTCACGGGCTTGCCGAGCTGCTTGGAGAGCACGGCCGCCTCCGCGCAGAAATCCGGCTTCGATTTTCGGCCAAAGCCGCCGCCCAGCAGCGTCACATGGCAGGTGACATCCTCGGGCTTGATGCCCACCAACCGCGCCACGGTCTGCTGAGTCACCTGCGGGTCCTGAACCGGCGCCCACACCGTTACCTTGCCATCCTGAAAGTCCGCTACCGCGACCGGCGGCTCCATCGGAGCGTGCGCCAGATGCGGCACGTAGTAATCGGCTTCGATCGTTTTGGTGGCCTTGGCGAACGCAGCGTCCACATCGCCCGCCTGGCGCTCCACACGGCCGGGCTTGTGCGCGGTCTCCTGCAATTCTTTTTTGTAGACCTCCGAATCAAAATTCGCATGCGGGCCGCTCAGGTCCCAATCGATTTTGAGCTTCTTGCGCCCTTGAAACGCCGCCCAGGTGTTGTCGGCAATCACGGCCACGCCGCCGAGCGGATTAAACATGTAATTGGGCGGCTTGAATCCCTCGACCGGAATCGTCTTTGAGACGCCCGGTACTTTGAGCGCTTCTGAGTCATCCACGCTGGTGACCTTGCCGCCCAAAACCGGCGGATGCTCGATGGACGCGTACACCATCCCGGGAACTTTCTGATCCATTCCGAACACTCGCTGGCCGGTCAGGATTGCATCCAGATCGATGCTGGGCATGTCTTTGCCGATATAGCGATAGTCGGCCGGTGACTTGAAGTGCAGATCCTCTTTCTTGGGGACCGGTTGCTGCGCAGCGGTCGCAACCAGCTCGCCGAACCCGAGCTTGCGCCCTGTTTTCGCGTGAACTACCTCGTGATTCTTGGCCTGGCATTCGGATGCTGGAACGCTCCAAGTCGCGGCGGCCGCGGCTTCGAGCATCATGCGCGCCGTAGCGCCCGCCTGGCGAAATGGATCGAAGGAATAGACAATCGAGATCGATCCATCCGTGTTCTGCGAGCCATACTTCCGGTCGCCGATGGCCTGTTCGATGCGCACGCGCTGCCAGTCTGCTTCCAACTCGTCGGCCAGCACCATCGGAAGCGAGGTGCGGATGCCGGTGCCCATTTCCGAGCGATGGACCACGATGATAACCTGGCCATCGGGCTGAATGCCCACGTAGACGCTGGGGTGGAAGGCGGCCTTGTCGGCGTCGGAAGCGCGCAGGATTTTTGGCACCAGCGGCGCGCCCAGGATGAGCGCACCGGCCGAAATCACTCCTTCGAGAAACCCGCGGCGGCTGACGATCGAAACGTTGCTCATGCTTTCACCCCGGCGGCCTGCTTGAGCGCCTGACGAATGCGCTGGTAGGTGCCGCACCGGCAGATGTTGCCCTGCATCGCTTCGTCGATGTCGTGATCGGTGGGCTTGGGCTTCTGTTTCAGGAATGCAACCGCCTGCATGATCTGCCCGCTCTGGCAATAGCCGCACTGCGGGACGTTGTTGCTCCTCCAGGCCTGCTGCACCGGATGATCGCCGTGCGCGGCGAGGCCCTCGATGGTCAGGATGTTTTTGCCCGCGGCCTGCTTCATGCTTATCGAACAACTGCGTGTGGCCGCGCCGTTCACGTGCACGGTGCAGGAGCCGCACAGCCCGACGCCGCAGCCGTACTTGGTGCCGGTCATGTCGAGCACGTCGCGCAAATACCACAGCAGCGGCATGTCGGGATCGCCGTCAAACTGGCGGCTGGTCCCATTCACTTTAAGTTGGATCATGGTTGGCTCTCCCCGAGTCAGGACGGATGGCCGCGCGAGCAGCGGCTACTGAGGACATTATACGAGACAACGGCAATCGGCCTTTACAAATTGGTTGCGAAGTACCTACATCAAGCCAGCAGCACGCTGTGGATGGCGCGGTGTGCCAGCGCGCGATCGAAGGTGACCAGAGCTCCTCCTAGCTGCGTTGCAAAGGCAAGCAGGTAGGCGTCGGCCCACAACTTTGGAGACACATTCGCTCCCGACGAGAAACTGCGAAGATCCGATTCGATCGATTCCGGCTCCGTCACGAATTGCACCCGTTCGTCGCTGAGCAGATGATCGTACGTTTTCCAGGCTAGGTGCATACTTAGC
The DNA here is from genome assembly GCA_963768095.1 of Terriglobia bacterium. GTDB lineage: Bacteria > Acidobacteriota > Terriglobia > Bryobacterales > Bryobacteraceae > Palsa-89. The sequence continues at coordinate 59,449 of CAVYGT010000010.1, forward strand.
GGCTTGCCACCCATCACGGCGGGAGTCGTTAATAATCGAAGGAGACGCAGCTGCGTGAATCGGCAAAACCCGATCGTGCCAGCTTCGCGCCGCCACCAGTCCAGAGTCAGGGGCGAGCCGGACATTGACCATCAGGGAAATCCAGATTTATAGAGGTCTTCGTTCGTGATAGCGATCGGCGTGCGTTTGCCGGCGAGCAGCGGCCGGTCGAGCACCAGTCGACTTTTAGGCCGTTGAGGAGGAGAAATCGCCTGCTCGATGGCCGCCGCAATGAACTGCTGAACCGTGCGGCCTTGTCGAGCCGCCGCCTCACAGAGCCGCCGATGTAGATCGGTAGGAAGATCGACGCGTGTCCTGACGCTTTTGGGTTTCATGCTTAGTCCAGCCGTTTGCGGAAGCGCATCGCGCTCAGCGTCAGAATGGTTACGCCGAAAATCGCCAGCGCCAGCATCTGCGGCCACAACACATCCACGCCGCTGCCCTTCAGGAACAGGCCGCGCACGATGTCGATGAAATAGCGCACCGGATTCAACAGCGACAGGTACTGAATGGAGATCGGCATGTTGCGCAGCGGGAAGGTAAACCCGCTCAGCAGGAAGAACGGCTGGAAAATCAGAAAGGTCGTCATCATGGCCTGCTGCTGCGAGCGCGAAATGGTGGAGACGAACAACCCCGCGCCCAGCGACGTCATCAGAAACAGCAGCGAGCAGGCGAACAAAAGCAGGACGCTGCCGCGATACGGAATGCGGAAAAGGAGGATCGCCGCTCCGGCCGCGGTCGCCATGTTTACCAGACCCACCATCGCAAACGGCAGAGTCTTGCCCAGCATCAGCTCGATCGGCCGGATGGGCGTCACCATCAGCTGCTCCATGGTGCCGATTTCCTTTTCTCGCACGATCGCCATGGCGGTGAGCATCAGCGTCACTTGCATCAGAATATTGACCACAATGCCCGGCACGAAATAATTGCGGCTCTTCAGCTCCGGATTGAACCAGACTCGGCTTTCCAGGTTCACTTGCGGGGCAGCGAGATGCAAGGCCGATGGCGCCATGCTATGAGCCAGGCGCTCCCGGACCTGTTGCTCCGCTACATCTGAGGCGAAACGTCCGACGATCGAATTCGCGTACCCGGCGACAATGTTGGCGATGTTCGAATTCGAGCCGTTTACCAGCAGCTGAACCGATGCGGTTCGCCCGCGGTGGATGTCGCGCGCGAAACCCGGCAGCACGTGCACCACCAGGTCCACTTTGCTCGAATCGAGCAGTGCCTGGGATTCGCGATCGCTGGATGGAGCCGCAACCACTTCCAAGCGTCCGGAGGCTTGAAATGCAGACAGCAGCTCGCGGCTTTCGTACGTGTGGTCGCCGTCCTGCCATGCGATCTGGCCGTGATCTACGTCCAGATTCACCGCGAAGCCGAAGATCAGCAGTTGGATCACCGGCGGCAGAAACAGCATGAACCGCATGCGCGGCTCGCGAAATGCCTGCCGGTATTCTTTGCGAATGATTTCGAACAGCCGTTCGCGCATTTTATGCCACCTTCAACCGCATTCTTCGAGTCGCCAGCACGAAAACAATCGCAGCATAGCCGGCCAGCATGCTCACTTCCAGCCACAACACCTGCCAGCCCACCCCTTTGAGAAACACGCCCGTGAGGATGGTCACGAAATAGCGCGCCGGTACGACGTAGCTGATGAATTGAATTATCTTCGGCATTTCGCGGATGGAGTACACAAAACCCGAAAGAATGTAGCCCGGCAGGAAGGAGCTGAGCATGCCCATCTGATAGGCCTGCAGTTGGGTGCGAGCGCCCGCCGAAATGAAGATTCCCCACGAGAGCGCGCCGATCAGAAACAGGCAGCAACTGATGAACAGGAACAGCACACTCCCGCGGAACGGCACCTGGAAAATGAACACACTCACGATCAGGCAGATGAAAATGTCCGTGAGCCCGAGCAGGAAATAGGCCATCAGCTTGCCCAGCACCAGCTCGCGCGGCCGCACCGGAGTGGACAACAACTGCTCCATGGTTCCGTTTTCCCACTCCCGCGCGATGGTAAGCGAACTCAGCATCGAAGAAATGATCATCATAGTGACGGCGATCAATCCCGGCACGATAAAGTTCTTGGACTTGAGGTCGCTGTTGTACCAGACCCGAACGCGCGGATCCACGGGAAGGCCGGCATCCTGTCCGCCGCGCTGCGACTGTGCGCCGGACCGCAGGCGCGCGGCATAGGTTTGCACGATGGCCGCCGCGTACCCCTGCGCGATGCCCGCGGTATTGGAATCGCTGCCGTCGATCAACATCTGCACATCGGCTTCCTGGCCGGCCAGCAAATGCTTGGCGTAGTCCTTGGGAACCACGATGCTGAGCAGGATGGTGTTCTGATCGATGGCGTGCTCGATGGTCTTGTAGTCGTGCACGTCGCGTGAGATCTCGAAGTAGCGCGAGGAGCGGAACTGGTCGATCAATTCCCGGCTCTGGGGCGTCCGATCCTGGTCGTACACGTAGGTGAGGATGCGGTCCACATCCAGCGTGAGCGCGAATCCGAACAGCAGCAGCATCACCAGCGGAAGCGCCAGCGCCAGATACAGGCTGCGGACGTCGCGCACGATGTGCAGCAGTTCTTTCTTCGTAACAGCTTTCAATCTGCGAAAGCTCATCGGGGGCCCCTTGTGGCGCACGCACTCGTGCGTGCTGCGTTCACACTGGTGTGAACGCAGGTGGTCGAAGTGAAGCAAGGTGTCGCCATGAGTGGCGACACGGCACGCACGAGTGCGTACGCCACATCGGCCGTGTGAATGCAGGTTGTTGAAGACAAGCAAAGCGTCGCTGCCACGCCACTTACGGGTAGACAAGCCAGATCTCTCATGCGGCTTTCCTTTCTTCTCGCTCGATCATGGCGACGAACACGTCTTCAAGCGACGGCTCGATCGGCTCCAGAATGGGGACTTGAATGCCGGCTCCTTCCAGCACCTGGCGGATCTGCGGAATCGCGCTCGCATCGTTTTCCACGGTGACGTGCAGCCCGCCGCCGAACACTGCTACATCGGTCGCGCCCGGCACACTCTCCAGCAGCTTCATGCTGGAGACGATGTCGGAAACCTGCAGTAACAGCAGATGATGCGATCCGAGCGACTGCTTCAATTCGGCCGGCGTGCCAAGCGCCGTCACCTTGCCGCGATACATGAGCGCCAGCCGGTGACAATATTCGGCTTCATCCATGTAGTGCGTGCTGACGAAGATGGTGTGGCCGGCGCGAGAAAGTTCGTAAATCAAATCCCAAAAGGTGCGGCGGGCGATGGGGTCGACGCCGGAAGTCGGTTCATCCAGGAACAGAATGGGCGGCTCGTGCAGGATCGCGCATCCCAGCGCCAGCCGCTGCTTCCAGCCGCCCGATAACAGATGCGTCAAGCTGGAGCGCCGCTCCTCGATGCCCGCCATTTTCAAAACGTAATCCTTGCGCTCATTGCGCCGGTTGCGCGGGACGCCGTAGATGCCGCTGAAAAAGTCGATGTTCTCCTCCACCGTCAGGTCGTCATAGAGAGAAAATCTCTGCGACATGTATCCGATACGCTGCTTGATCAGCTCGGACTGCGTGCCGACGTCCAAGCCGCCCACCGTCGCGCTGCCCGAAGTGGGCGCAAGCAACCCGCATAGCACGCGGATTGTCGTGGATTTGCCCGCGCCATTTGGTCCCAGGAATCCGAAGATCTCGCCGCGCCGGACTTCCATGTTGACGTGATCCACGGCGACGAAATCGCCGAAACGCTTTACCAGGTCGCGAATCTCGACGGCATTATCCGGCATGCACGGCTGCCTCCTCTTTGCGGATCAGTCCGATGAACACGTCTTCGAGCGAAGGAACGATGCGACGAAACTCAACCGCGCCGGGACAGCACTCCCGCAGCGCTTGCTCGAATGTTTCGGCCGAAGCTGCCGCGGGATTCATAAACAGATGCAGCTTTGCTCCAGCAGGTTCCACGCTCAAGACGCCGGGCTGCGAGTGCAGGAACTCGCGCGCGGCGCGCTGGTCCGAAGTCTCCACTTCATAGCAGGTTTCTTCCAGCGTGAATTTCAACGCCTGCGGAGTTTCGCAACGAATCATCCGGCCCTTGTTCATCAAGCCGACCCGATTGCAGCGCTCGGCCTCGTCCAGATAGGCGGTGGTGATCAACACCGTCAAACCGTCCCGCACCAGCCGGTACAAAATGGCCCAGAAATCCCGGCGCGACACCGGATCGACGCCGTTGGTCGGCTCATCCAAAAACAGAACCTGGGGATGATGCAGCAAGGTACACATGAGCGCCAGCTTCTGCTTCATGCCGCCCGAAAGATTGGTCGCCAGGCGTTTGCCGAACGGCTCCATGCGCGTCATGCGGAGCAACTGCGGCATCAGCGTGGCGCGCTCCTGCTTGGAGATGCCAAACAGGTCGGCGTAGAAATTCATGTTCTCGTCGACCGTGAGATCGCCGTAGAGACCGAAGCGCTGCGCCATGTAACCGATCTGGTCCTTGACGGCGTCCAGTTCCCGCGCCACGTTGCGCCCGGTCACCCAGGCTTCGCCTTCGGTCGGATCCATCAGGCCGCACAAAAGCCGCAGCGCGGTGGTTTTTCCGGCGCCATCCGGGCCGACGATGCCGAAAATTTCCCCGCGCGACACCTCGAGATTCAGGTGATCCACGGCCGTCAGCGTGTCGAAACGGCGCGTCAGATTCACAGCGCGGATGATCGCGTCGTTATGTAGTTCCGCCGCCACTCAGTTGGATCTCCCCATCCACCGGCATGTTGGACTTCAGCTCATGCCGCGAATTGTCCACGTCAATCTTGATGCGATACACCAGCTTCACGCGCTCCTCGCGAGTTTGGATCTGCTTGGGCGTGAATTCGGCTTCCGAAGAAATAAAGGAGACGCGCCCGGGATAAGTTTTGCCCGGATACGAGTCATTGCTGAGCTGGACCGGCTGGCCCAGCTTCACGCGGCCCAAATCGGTCTCGTTGATGTAAGCGCGCAGCCAGGGATGCTCGATGTCGCCGATGGTGACCACGGTTGTCCCGGCCGCCAGCACTTCACCGACTTCGGCTGACTTTACGAGCACCACGCCGTCAATGGGCGAAGTCACCACCGTGTCGTTGATTTGCGTTTGCGTCATGGCCACCTGCGCCTTGGCGCGGTTGACATCGGCCAGATGCGCCTTGACGTCTTCCTCCCGACGTTGGAGTTCCAGCCGATTGGCCTCGCTGGCCTGTTGTGCGGCTTGGGCGCGCTGCACTTCCGCTCGAGCCGCTTCAATGTCCTCTTTACGCGGGCCTTCCTTCACCAGCCCCAACTTCTCCTGGGCCTGTCTCAGAACGGCGTTCGTACTGTCGAGCCGCATGCGGTACTGATCGTACTGCGCCTTGGAGATGTCGTCGTTCTTGAATAGCTCCTGCGACCGATCCCAATCCGCTTTAGCTTGATCGCGCTGCGCGGTGGCGTCGGCGACGGCTGCTTCCGCCTGTTGGATCTCTTGGGGCCGTGATCCGGCCAGCAGCAGATCCAGCCGCGCCTGCGCGGCCCGCACCTCCGCCTTCCGCAATGCAATGTCGCTTTCCAGCGTCTCGCGCTGCCAGCGCACGGATGTCTCCATCTGTTGATACTGTGACGAGGAAGCAGCGACGCTGGCTTCGTCACGGCTGCGTTGCTGCTCCACCTGCTCGCGGTCGATGCGCGCAATCACCATACCTTTTTTGACGAACGTGCCTTCGTCCACATCCAGCTCCACCAGCTTTCCGGGAACCTTAAAAGAGATGTCGACTTGCGTGAGTTCGATGTTGCCGGAAACCGGCAGTTGGTTTTCGTTCTTGTGGGAGAACCGCATCGACCACAAATAAAAGCCTGCGGCCGCCAGGATAACGAGTAGAAGAAGCCGGAAAATTATTTTTTTCATGTGGTCCTCACTGGATCATCGTTTGGATGGTCCCCGTCGCGGTTCCAAGATCGATGCGAGCCAGGTTGTAGTTGTAAAGTGCGTTGATGCGATTGTCGCGCGCGCGTGCCAGCCGGGTCTGCGCGTCCGTTACTTCGATGCTGTTGGTGACGCCGGCCCGGTAGCGGCGCTCGGCCTGGGCCAGTTCGTTTTCAGAAAGCTGCAAGCCCTCCTCGGAGGTCTTTACCTGTGCGTCCGCCGAGTGCAACCCGTCCAGCGCGGTCCGTACCTCCAGCTCCACTTGGTCGCGCAAGTCCAGCAGACGAATCTTTTCTTCGCGATATTGCGAAGCGCTCTCGGCCCGGCGGGCATCGCGCCTGCCGCCATCGAATAGCGGGACTTTCAGCGAGACGCCGACGGATCGGGTGGGAAGAGCGTTGGTGATACCGGTGCCCAGATCGCCGTAATTAGCGAAGGCGCTGACGGAAGGCACGCGCTCCATTTTGGTGGCGCTGTAGCTGAGCCGGGCGTTGTCCTCGCGCTTCTGCTGGGCCTTCAATTCGGCGCGATGGTCGTGCGCGGTGGCGAGCGCTTGGGCAGCGTCCACTGATTCGGTCGGAATGTACTCCAGCCTGCCGGTCAGCTCCACCGGGTTGTCGAGCCGCAGCCCGATCACCTTCAACAACTGCAAGTGCGAGGTGTTCACGTCGTTTTCGGCCACCAATGCAAGCTGGCGGTCATTGGCGAGCTGCACTTGCGCCCGCGTAATCTCAATCCCGGTACCGGTGCCGGCATTCTTTTGCGATTGCGCCAGACGCAGCAGAGCTTGCGACAACTCGACGTTGGCCCGCGCGGTGTCAAGCGACGCCTGCGCACGGAGGGCCGCCAGATAAGCGCGCGCCACTTGATCGGTCACCTGGTCGCGCGTGCCTGCGTTATCGGCCTTCACCGCTTCGATGGCGACCTTGGAGGCTTGAAAGCGGCGCAGCGAGCTGAAATCGAAGATGTTCTGTTGCACAGTGGCGCGCACGTCCAGAAGGTCAAACGGACCCAGCAGACTGGGGAGACTGATGTTGAAGCCCGGTGGAAGGAGGCCCGCTGGGAGGAAGCTGGAAAAGTTGAATCCGAATGCTTTTATATTGTTGGTCTCGTTCTGGTACTGAACGTAGCTCTCCAGGTCCGGCAGCAGCGCCGCTCGGGCCTCATTTGCACGAGACTCAGCCTGCTTCAAGTCTTCCAGAGCCAGACGCACACGCGTGTTCCCCTCCGGCGCCAGCGCGAGATCCACGGCCTGTTTCAAACTGAGCTGCAGCACCTCAGGCCGGCTCTGCAATTGCTGCCCGAACAGCGGCGCGCCGAGCAGAGCGATCGCAAGCAGTCTAGTGCATGGCATGTTCCACCTCCGCTACCGGAGCTTTCAATCCGGCAAGTATGTACGCCTCCAGCCGCCTTAACGTTCCCTCGACATCGGAGGGATCGCATTGGCCCTCCGACAATAGCTGGAGGATGTGGCTCGCACCCATAGTGTGGCCCAAGGCGCCGATTGAGAAATGCAGGCGCCACAGCAATTCCACGCGCGGCAAATCGGGCAACGCTCGTTCCCACGCTCGAATGAATCGCTTGGCGACGGGTTCCAGATGATCCTTAAAAACCTGCTCCATGAATTCCGCGGGCTCCGTGAACATGCGCCCCATCAATGGAACGAACTCGCGCGCGCGACTCGCATAAATCTCGATCACCGGCCGTAGGAATGCGTCCACCACCTCTTCGAGCGGAAGTGGGCCGTCGCCGGCGCCTCTCTCGCACGCCTCCAGCAGTTCCATCCGGCGCTGGTTTACCGGGACCACTCGACGCGCGATCACGGCGCGAACCAGGGCGTCCTTGGATTGAAAATGATAGTTCACCGCCGCCAGATTCACGCCAGCTTCGGCGGTGATGGCGCGGAGCGAGGGGGCCTCAATGCCATCTCTGGCAAACAAGTGCTCTGCGGCATCCAGGATACGGTCCTTGGTGGTCATACGTATGTTTCAATTATACGTATGAATCAAACTGAGTCAAGGACGCTCGAACCCGGCGCTGATTAAAACGAACCCAAGTTCTCTCTTATCTGATTGTGGGGAAAAGGTTTTATCGACGGAAATCGTCACCTGGGCGCTATCTCCCTCCGGCTTCGAAGCGTCGCTCACCAGCGTGTAACTGCCTGGGCCAGGATAGTTTCGCGTGGCAACTACCCGGCTGTTCAACTCCACAGTGACCTGGCGGGCAGGGGCTTGATCGGGAATGTACAGCTTGACGACCAGCGGCAACGCCTCGGCCGGAGGCTTCAAGAGAAGGATAGCGGTCTTGCTGGCCCAGCGGAACTTTGAGTTTTCGAGCGCGTAGATGCCGCTGACGATCTGCTGCTCGGCTTCGGGCGCGTTCATGGGAAGATCCGAAAGGACTGGTTTGCGCTCCACCAGAATTTCGGCGCGAACCTGATCGATGGGGCCGAGCGAAACGTCGAACGGCCGCAGTCCCCAGGTGGTGGTGGAATAGCCGGAGCGGCCGTTGAGCGCGATGAGGCGCAGCGGAATCCGCGAGGTTATGGTGCGGCTCGAGGTCGACACCGGAATCGTACCCGGATGGCTGACCTGGACCGGATAGCCGAGGCTGCTGGTAACGACCACTTCGTCCGGATGCACCGCGTGACCCACCAGCAGCGGAAGCCCGCCCTCGGATTCGAGATAGTATTGCAAGCCCCACTCGCCATCGATCCACAGGCGCTTGGTTTCAGCTTGCTCCTGAAGCGAGCGCGCGAATTTACGGTAGCCGCTCCAATGTTGATAATTCACCTCGGCCAGGAGCACGCTCAGCGCGAGGCCGCATCCCAGGCCGATGCCGAGCATACGTGGGCCGGCTCGCCGCGTCGCAAGAATCGCAACCGGCAGTGCGATGGGGAGCAGATAGCGCGCTGAACCGGCGAAGAAAATGACTAGCGCGCCGGCGAAAAAGATGAGGACCCACTGCGCCAGAAAATCGCGCCAGTTTCGCGCGCACCAGATCAAGATGCCGATGCCGATGGCGATGGATCCCCAGAAGAGTGGGTTCAGATCGTAGAACGCGGCGCCGATCGCGGCCGGCAATGCCATCAAGGGCGGCAGCCACAAGCCGGGAAACACAAGCCAGGCCAGATGAGCGGTGAGCGCGGCCGCGCTCTTCAACTTTTGGATCAGGGCTTCGAATCCGTAGGACTGAAGATAACCGGCCAGCACGCCGGCCGGAAGCGCTCCGGTGGTCACGCGCTCGAAAAGCTGCCATGCGAGCAAGACGGTGGGCGCTGCAAGCGTCGCGATCGCGGCGGTTCGCCATTTGCGGCCGTAGAGAAACAGAATGGGAACCAGGAAAATGGCCTGAATTGCGCCTAGCGCCGCCAATCCCATCGCGACGCAGGAGGCAGCGAGCAGCGCTCGAGATCGCCGGTCCACCCCCGCCACGTACAGGGCAGTCGCGAGCAGCCAAAACGCGAGGAACGGCACATCGGACTCGAAGGAGTTGCCGTTCACCACGAACGCCGGCGTCACCAGAAAAAGCAGCGTCGCAAGCAGCGGGTGGGGGCTGAAGCGGCGGGCCAGCGACCACGCGCTGAACGCGGCGATCAGCGAAAAGACGATATACGCGGCGTGAAACGGAATCTCGCGAACATCTTTAAAAATGGCCAGCAGCAAGCCCAGGCACCACGCATCCAAGGGCGGATGCGGTTGGCCGCGCATATCCACCATCCGGCCCAGGAAGGGCGCGAGTGTGTGATCCGGATGTAGCGGCTCGATCTGGGCGTGCTCGGCTTCGACCAGATAGTAAACGTCGTCGCCTTGCACGGCTTGGTTCAAGAACGGCAGCCGCAAAGCCAGAACGAACAGCGCGACGATGATCAGTTCACGGCGCAAGAGAACAACATAGCAAGATTAATCCGCCGCTTTGCTGGAAGTGGCTTTCGGCTTCCAGCGCACGATGGGTTTGCGCGCCGCGGTCACTTCGTCCACACGGCTGGTGCGCGTGTGGTGCGGAGCCTTCAGCACCAGCTCCGGATTTTCTTCCACTTCCTTGGCGATGGAGATGAGCGCGTCCACGAACAGATCCAGCTCATCCTTGCTCTCGGTCTCGGTGGGCTCAATCATCATGGCGCCGCGCACGATCAGCGGGAAGCTCACCGTGTAAGGATGAAAGCCATAGTCGATCAGCCGTTTCGCGATGTCGCCGGTGCGCACGCCGCGCTTGGCCTGGCGCTCGTCGCTGAAGACGCACTCGTGCATGCTGGGCGCATCGAGCGGCAGATCGTAGTAAGGCTCGATCAGCTTGCGGATGTAGTTGGCGTTGAGCACCGCGTCCATGGTGGCGTTGCGCAGTCCGTCGCCGCCGTGCGCCATGATGTAGGCCAAGGCGCGAATGTGCATGCCGATGTTGCCGTAGAACGCTTTCACGCGGCCGATTGAGTGCGGCCGTTCATAATTCCAGCGCCAGCGCTCGCCCGCGCGCTCCAGCCGCGGCGTGGGAAGGAACGGCTCCAGATGCTTCTTGACCGCAACGGGTCCTGAACCCGGTCCGCCTCCGCCATGCGGCGTCGAGAAGGTCTTGTGCAGATTCAGGTGCATCACGTCCACGCCGAAATCGCCCGGCCGCGCGATGCCCACCAGCGCGTTCATGTTGGCGCCGTCCATGTAAAGCATGGCGCCCTTGGCATGCAGGATTCCTGCGATACGATTGATGTTTTCTTCGAACACGCCCAGCGTATTCGGGTTCGTGACCATCAGCGCCGCGACGTCTTCGGTGACCGAGCGCGCCAGCGCTTCCACATCCACCATGCCCCGTTCGTTGGACTTGATGTTTTCCACCGCGTATCCGGCCGTGGTCGCGGTAGCTGGATTGGTTCCGTGTGCCGAATCGGGAATCAGCAGCTTCTTGCGCGGGTTCCCGCGCGACTCGAGCAGCGCTCGAACCAGAAGAATGCCGGTGAACTCGCCGTGCGCGCCGGCAGCCGGCTGCAGCGTCACCGCATCCATTCCGGTGATCTCGGCCAGGATCCTTTCGAGCGTGCCCATCACTTCCAGGATTCCCTGCGAGAGCGACTCCGGTTGATAAGGATGCGCCCAGGCCAAGCCGTCGATGCGCGAGACCAGCTCGTTGACGCGCGGATTGTATTTCATGGTGCAGGAGCCCAGCGGGTACAGGCCGAGATCGATGGCGTAGTTGTGCGTCGACAGGCGCGTGAAATGGCGGATGGCCTCCACTTCGCTGACTTCGGGAAACCCCTCGATTTCCGCGCGCGTATGCGCCGCCCCCAGCGCCTTCACCGGATCCACGGCCGGAACATCCAGCTCCGGCAATTGATACCCGCGTTTTCCAGGGGAACTACGCTCGAACAACAGCGCCTCGTTTTGATTGATATGCTGGCGGACTTTTCGAATCATCCGGCGAATACCTCCGCTACCGCATCCAGACTCTCGCGGCGGCTCATCTCGGTGGCGCACAAAAGCATCGTGTTGCCCAGCTCGGGATAAAACCGCTCCAGCTGCAACCCGCCGATAATTTTCTTCTTCAACAGAGCGTCGTTCACCTGATCTGGAGTGCGACCATTGGTAGAGACCACGAACTCGTTGAAGAACGGCCCCGAGAATCGCCGCTTCAGCTTGCCCGCTAGGTAATGCGCTTTCGCCAGATTCTGCGCGGCCAGCTCGCGCAGACCCTCTTTGCCGTAGACCGTCATAAACACCGTCGCCATCAGCGCGATGAGCGCCTGGTTGGTGCAGATATTGGAGGTCGCCTTCTCGCGCCGGATGTGTTGTTCGCGCGTGGCCAGGGTCAGGCAGAAGGCCCGGTTGCCGCGCGAATCTTTCGTTTCACCGACAATGCGGCCCGGCATCTGGCGCATGAACTTCTCCTTGGTGGCGATGATTCCGGCGAACGGACCGCCATAGCTGGGCGAAATGGCAAACGATTGCAGCTCGCCCGCCACGATGTCGGCGTCCCGCGGCGGTTCCAGCAGCCCGAGCGAAACCGCCTCGGCGAACACGAAGATCAGCAGCGCGCCATTCTTATGCGCGATCTCGGCCGCGTGCTTCACGTCTTCCACGACGCCGAAGAAATTCGGCGATTGAATGATTACGGCCGCCGTCTCCTGGTCCACCGTTTTCTCGAGATCCGCCAGAGCGATTCCGCCCGAATGTCCGTGGTAGCCAAACTCGGCCAGCGGCATGCCTTGATGCTGCGCGTAGGTCTGGAGCACCTCGCGATACTCAGGATGCACCGTTCGCGCCACTGCGATCCGGTCGCGGCCTGTTAAACGCATCGCCATCATGGCCGCTTCCGGAACCGCCGTCGATCCGTCGTACATGGATGCGTTGGCAACTTCCATGCCCGTCAACTGACAGATCATGGTCTGAAATTCAAAGATCGTGGTCAGCGTGCCTTGCGCCATCTCGGCCTGATAGGGCGTATAGGACGTCAGGAATTCGCCGCGCGAAACGACGGTGTCCACCAGCACCGGACGGTAGTGATGATAGACGCCGGCGCCCAGAAACGAGGCGTAGCCGTTGGCATTCTCGGCGCCGCGCGCGCGAAAGTAATCCACGATGTCGTATTCCGACTTGCCCGGTGCGATGTCCAGGGGGCGCTTCAGCCGCACTTCGGCGGGCAGATGCGAAAACAGATTTTCCAGGGAATCGACGCCGATCGAGGACAACATCTCACGGCGCTCTGAGTCAGACTTCGGTAAATAGCGCAATCGCGGTCACACTTGAGGACGCAGGCTCAGTGAGCCGATCCCTCAGCTCCTATATAGTTCTGATAGTCGCCGGCGGAGAGAAGTTGCTGGATTTCGCCAGGGGCCGACAATTTGATTTTAACAAGCCAGGCCTCTCCGTGCGGATCGGCGTTCAGTTTTTCGGGCGACGTCGCCAGCAAATCGTTCACTGCGGTCACTTCTCCTGACACCGGCGCGTAAATGTCCGAGACCGCCTTCACGGACTCCACCGAGCCCATGGTCTTGCCCTGCTCCACGCGCGTCCCGGGTTTTGGAAGATCGACGTAAACGATGTCGCCCAATTGTTCCTGCGCGTGATCCGTGATTCCGACCACGCCGGTATCGCCCTCAGCGCGCACCCACTCGTGTTCCTTGGTGTAGCGAAAATTTTCTGGATACATTCCGTTATTTAGCTCGCTTATAGAATGGCGTTGGAACCGTGATGGCGTCCACCGCCTGATTGCGAATCATGATCTGGATCCGCTCTCCGGGCTTGGCCCGATGGACCGGAAGATAGCACAGCCCGATGTTCTTGTTCAGGGTCGGAGCCGGGCCGCCGCTGGTCACCCATCCGGCGGGTGAGCCGTCCAGATAGACTTCATAGCCGTCGCGTCCGATGCCGCGGCCGGTCATTTCAAAACCCACCAGCTTGCGCTTCACGCCTTCCGATTTCTGTTTGGCCAGCGCCGCGCGGCCGGTGAAATCGCCTTTGTCCATTTTCACCATCCAGGCCAGGTCGGCTTCATAGGGTGTGATGGAGGCGTGAATCTCGTGGCCGTAGAGCGCCATTTTCGCCTCCAGCCGCAGCGTGTTTCGCGCGCCCAGCCCGCAGGGTTTGATGCCGAACTCCTGGCCGGCGTCCAGAATCTCGTTCCAGATACGCCCGGCCTGCTCGGGCGCGATGTAGATCTCGAAGCCGTCCTCGCCGGTGTAACCGGTCCGCGCGATGCGCGCCGGTGTGCCGGAAACCTGCCCGTCGGTGAAGTGATAATAGGCGATCGGCGCCAGTTCGGTGGTGGTAAGTTTCTGTAGTGTCGCGAGCGCCTTGGGGCCTTGAATCGCCAATTGCGCATACCGCGGGCTGGCGAATTCGACTTTGGCGCTGGTGCGATTCAACCCGGCGATGTGCTCGAAATCTTTCTCCTGATTGGACGCATTCACGCAGAGGAAATAATGGTCGTCGGCGACCTTGTGGACCAGAATGTCGTCCACGAACCCGCCATGCTCGTAAAGCAACCCGGAGTATTGCGCCTGCCCGATCTTCAGCTTGGCCACGGCGTTGGTAGTGACCGAGTCGGTGAATGCAGCGGCCTCCCGGCCCTGAATTTCGATCTCGCCCATGTGGCTGACGTCGAACAAGCCGACCGCGCGCCGCACGGCGTGGTGCTCCTCGAGAATGCCGGAATACTGGACCGGCATGTCCCAGCCGCCGAAGTCGACCATCTTCGCGCCGCACTTGCGATGGGTGGAATTGAGCGAGGTCGTTTTGAGCGGCGTGGCGGAAGCAGTCATCGGAAGGCGCTCGGTGGAGCGCAGTCTTCCATTCTAACCCGCATCGGCCGCAAAACTTCGGACCGCCGACTCTTCGTCGGAAAAAACCTCGAAGATGCTATGGACCTTGGTGAGCTGCACCAGATCCCGCACGCGCGGTGTCAGCTTCATGAGCTTCAACTGGCCGCCCCGGTGCTTCACGGTGGTGTAGGAAGCGATGAGCTCACCCAAACCACTGCTGTCGAGGTAGTGCACCTCGGCCATGTTGAGCACGATCTTCTTTTTCCCCGCGTCCAGCGTGTCCAGTACAAGCTGGCGCAATTTCCGAGTCTCTTCCCCCAAGGTAATGGAACCCTGGAGGTGCACGACCAACACACCCTCAACTTCCCAATCGAAATGTTCCAGCGCCATCCTGCGACAGTATCAGAAAGTTAGCGCGAACGCATTAGGCCGTGATGTAGCCAGCTGAGCGGGTAAGTCGCTCAGGACGCGGAGGAATAAGATAGAGAGGGCCGGAATGTAAACAATAGTTGACAACAAGTAAAGAATAACATACTATGTGTAAAGAAACACAGACAACAAGGAGAGTTTCGAATGTCTTTCCGTGAAAAGAGTGCCTGGATCTCGCTGCTTTCAATCTCCGGCATCTACGCGTTCTACTTCTGGTCCGTATTGCATGCGGGGCCACCGGGCGGTCGGGTCTACTTCAGTGGTTTGCTGGAGACAATCATCGCACTTGCGGTTGTGCAGACCGTCTTGACAATTGCCGTTGCGATCTACGCCCCCAAGGAAGCGAAAGCGCCGCGTGACGAGCGCGAACGGCTGATCGATCTGAAAGCCACGCGCTTTGCCTATGCCGGGTTGGCTACGGCGGTGGCGTTAGCCTGCTTCTTCGGTGCGTTCAATCCACCGATCATCTTCAATACAAACGCGCTGTTGTTCGTGCTTGTGACCGCCGAGGTCATGCGCTCAGGCTGCCAGATCGTCCAATACCGGCGCGGTGC
The DNA here is from genome assembly GCA_963768095.1 of Terriglobia bacterium. Lineage (GTDB taxonomy): Bacteria > Acidobacteriota > Terriglobia > Bryobacterales > Bryobacteraceae > Palsa-89. The sequence continues at coordinate 74,628 of CAVYGT010000010.1, forward strand.
ATGAGATGGAGACGATTCGCAACGAAATCCGACGGCTGCGCTTTGAACACGGGGAAATGACGCAACAGGAGCTGGCGGAAAAGATCAAACTCACCCGTCAAACCGTGAACGCAATCGAGCTGGGAAAGTACTCGCCATCATTGGAAGCGGCTTTCCGCATCGCTAAAGTCTTCGGCAAGCCGCTAGAAAGTGTGTTCCACTATTCCGAGGATGTTTAGGAGGAAGCAGGCCCAGTACCGGATGGACCCGCTACCCTCATCGCTGGTCGATCATCGCTGGTAGTGGGTCCATTTGAAACCCGCCCCTCTTGACTTCTTATGCTGGTACGTCATGCTGGTGATATATGCCGGAGCAGTCAAGCACTCCCAGGGATTAGAACGAAAAGGTTCAGCCCTCGGATCTGATCCCGCTGCACGCTTTCGCCACTAATATTACCGCTAGGCGTGGCGAATGAATGGCGAATAGTACTATTCGGCAGCGTGATAGGCCCGGTGACGACTCGACAGAAATTTTGGGTGATTATGCACTTGACACATTTGACAGCCGTGGTATAGGTCGGGTACCTTCAAAAGCCTATGGACCCCAGGAGACGCGGAATCCTAGCAGCTCTGCTGTGCAGCCCTGCATTCTTGCGGGCCGAACACATCGAACAAACCACTACCGTCGAACTTCCGCAAAAGTTCACGCTCAAGGTCACCTGCCAGGGCAAGACCGTCATTCTGAGCGCCGAGGATATAATGAGCGCGCTAGAACTCCGCTGGGTTGAAGCTCCTGCGGACGCTGCACAGGAGCTTCATTGAGTAGCCGCTTTTGAGAATACTACACTTGACCGCTCTAGGAGCGATACAACGTGCGAACCGGGAACGATCTCGCTCAGAGGATCACTATAGATGTAAACTCCCGGGGTGCGGTCGATCGCGTTGTTACTCTCAACCGCACCTAATCCTGCTGCAACAACCCCAGGTCGTCCCTTCAAACGCACGTAATCTGTAACATCTCCCCTTAGAACGCCCACGACGGAACCCGTCTGAGTCAGAAAAACTGGACTGCCGCTGTGTCCTTCGTACGATCTAAAAGCAGCGAAATAAACGTAATCGCTCACATTCTTAAGGGGATTGAAAAGCGGCGGGGTATCCACCATGCTTACAATCCCCGCGACGCTCAGAATGTTTCTCCCGCCAAAAGCATATCCAGGTATGAATATTTCCTCGCCTTGTCTTCGTCTAGAGTCGTCGATACGGGCGAAGCTAAGTGACGTTATGTTGGTGAATGGGTTCTTACTCGGTTCCAATACCACTAGGTCATGAGTGGGGTCCTCGCCAACAATATTCGCACTGACCGAGAAGAAATCCGCGTCGGACCCACCACTGGTTCCAGGTCTCCTGACCTCTATAGTGTGACCGTTCATTACAAGCGAATCATCAGGAGGTTTCAGAAAGACATGCCGCGCTGATACGACGTTGCCCTTGTTATTGACAAAGAATCCAGTACCGGAGCCCCCAAAGGAAGGAAGTATCCGAACTATACTTGGCCTAGAAAGATCTATCCTGTCCGCTAGGGTGATAACCACTTGACCAGATGATGGCGCGTTTCCTTGCGCATAAACTGTCAACACGGCTGTCGCCCAGAACAGCAAGGATCGTTTTAGTGGCGGCACAGCATTTTCTAATTGAAGAATGAGCCTGAAGGCGGGGAGCGAAGCTCCGCCGCCAGGCCTCCTTGTTTTTTTCTTCTCAGAAAGGTTTTGACGGTTTTCAGCGGGGGTCGCAGGGGCGCAGCCCCCGTGGGGTACGGGGCGAAGCCCCGGAAAGGGCCGGAGGCCCGCTCCAATTGCCTTCATGCGGTCCGCCGTCGTTGGATTCCCCCAAACAGTTTCCGCTTGGCTGCTTGCATGCCCGCGGCGGCCTGGGTGTCGCTTTGTGCGCTTGCCGTTCGCTCCAACTCCGCTAGTGAGATCTCCCGCCGCACATGTCGCGCCACGTCCGGCAACTGCCGCAGGATCTCCCAGGGCGTGGCGTACCAGCGATAAATTCTCCTCTGTTTGCCTTTGGCATTCACCATCAGCTCTGGCACCCCACACGGCCGATGGAAGTTCAGATACGGATTGAAGTGCTCTTGGTAAAATTTCTCGATCCTCTGCGCGTGTTCGGCGGCAATGTGGCCATAACCCATGTGCTTTCGAATCACAGCTCCATTCTTGGCTTCCGCCAAGCCATTGTCGTTGGAGTGTCGCGGCCGCGATTTGGTCTGTTCGATCAACAGCTTCTGCAATAGCTGTGCCACGGTGTGATTGATGAACTCGCTTCCATTGTCGGAGTGAAAGCCGAGGATGCGAAACGGAAACTGCCGCAACATGGCTTCCAGCACCGGCATCAGCCACGCTTCCGAGATCTGCGCCGTCGCTCCCACTACCTGCCATTGCGTCACCTCGTCCACCGCATTGATGTGGTACACACCTTTGGCCCCCTCCCGGTCGCCTTGATGAACGGTGTCGATGCGCAGGTATCCGGGCTTGCCTTCCGGGTTCGGTCTGCGTCGTTCGCCAATGGCCACTTGCACCGGCCTGGTCTTCTGATAGGCGATCCGACGCTGGCGGTAAGGCTGGCTCTTGCGCAGATTGTAGATATGCGGCACCGAGATGCCGGCCAGCCGCCGGTAGCGTTCCTCGCCGTATTCGTAAAATTCGCGGTACAGAATCTTCTGCGTCGCCGGGCCGCTCAGTGTTTCATGCGCTTCATCCACCGCTGCCAGCAATTCAATATCGGCTGCTGTGTAGCGGCCGGGGAACCGGTTGCGCCGATAACTGCGCTCCTTCACCTGACCATCCTTTTGGTAGCGCGCGATCAAGCGCGTCACCTGCGCTCGACTCAATCCGGTCATGCTCGCGATGTACTGCCGCAGCAGACCCTTGGCACCGCGCTTCTGCTTCCAGTACTGTTGATGACACAGCGTCCGCGTCATCCAGCTGTAGACCTCCTCTCGCCGCGTCGCCTCGAACCGCACCTGTTGGCTACCCTGCAAAAACGCCCGGATCTGCTCCAGGCTTAACTCCTCTGTGTTCTCCACGCTGATGTTCAATACCCAGCATGCGAAACTCGATCCCCTTCAGGCTCACTCTGCGTTAGAAACACATCCCCGCTTCAGGCTCATCCTGCGTTATACAAGACTAGGGATTGCGAATCTGTCAAGTAATACCGTATAATCAAAACTGATCCAACAGCTTGGCCCTATTCGGACTGCAATCGTAACTCAGACCACTCTCTTCTATCTTGCACTTGGCCGCGAACGTGATAGGATTAACTCCTTGTAGCGAAACTGTGCAGCACTAGGCAGCATCAAAGAGTTGCGGCCATCCGTTCACCGGTACCGAGTACTAGGAAGTACTTGGTAAAGTACCTGATTGTATTCAGTCAGATAAGAAGTTAAATTTGCCGTGAAGGAAATTGTGAAAATGAACGCCATCTGGGAATAGTTCACGCGTTGGTTGGGTTTTCCAGCCCATGCGGTGGGTGTTCGGGCCCATGCGGTGGGTTTTCCGGCGCACGCAACGGGGCGTGTGACATGACCTCCTCCCAGGCCACAATGAGAACCGTGCCTGGGAGCACTCCATTTGGGCACGACCAAGTTCCGGGTGATACTTGGTTTAGCCTCTCGACCCATCCTCCCGTAATGTAAACGTCTTTGACTGTTACCTGATCCCGTAGTTCGTTGAGTACTATCACTTCGAGGCCGACGCACGGTACAGTTTATGATGTACGTGGCTTGGCCAGTTTTTGGAAATAGTTCTTCGCCGACCGAGTAGACTTGGATCGCTGCGTCGTCCGTATCCATTTTCTTCAGTGTGACGTTGTGAACAAAGCTTTTCGAATCCGGGATTCGCACATTGTGGCCGTCTATCTTCACCGCGCGGATTCCTGGCAGTTGCACCGGCTCTCCTTCACGAGTGTGAACAACTGCCTCGAAAGTTTCGCTCAATTGAGCCCTCACCGGATAAGCTGGTATCGTATCAGGCGTCAGGTTTTTTAATTTGTAAGAAAGTTCTCGCCTCACAACAATGTGATTGGCTGGGATGTTCACGTACGGTTCTCTGAGGATCCGAACTGTGTATCGGGGCTGAAGACGGCACACCTCCGATTTCAAGATCCCCTCTATCTCGAGCGAAACCGGCGGAGGAACGAAACGATCCAAAAGTGCTCGCCAAATTGCTTTGCTGACCTGCTCGCTGCGCTCTCGGCTTTCCTTACGCGACATGTTGCGCATCGCAAAATCCACGCTGACGACTAGCATTCCAGCTATAAATAGCGAGACCGCAAGGTGCAATGAAAACTCCTCCCAGAATGAATCTTGTTGCGTGCGGTTGAGCGCATCCATGAGCAGATGCCGGAGTTCGTCTGGAGACGCTTTTTGCGAAGAATATTTATCGACCTCTCCAAGCAACGCGTCGATGCGCGTTTCCTGCCGCCCGGAACGTATGGAAGCAAATATGCCGTAGCAAATAACTGCCGCTATCCAGAGACCCAAAACGACTCGGGCCAAGAACCAGTTCTCTGCCGATAATTTCAGCGCCATCGTGAGATCTTATCACCAGTTCCGGCCACATTCAAATGGACCCACTACCTCATCGCTGGTCGATTTGACAAACCCACCCCTGTTCGCTATCCTGATATAGTTTCGCGAGTCGTGTCTTCTGCTCCCGGAAACCCCTTCCTTTATTAGGGAGTCCGTCCGGGGGTCGGCCCCGATGTCTGGAATGGAAATAAGCGTTTCGGATATGGGCTAGTCCACAGCAAGTACCTCGCTGATTTGCAGGTTCGATCATTTTGCGGCTGGCTTTAAGCCTGCCGTCGTGCGCAAACGTAGAAATTAAGGTCCAAGAGGAAATTCGTGCCGACGTTCAATCAGCTCGTCCGAAATGGGCGCAGACCGCCACGCTATAAAACCGCGAGTCCGGCGTTGCAGGCTTGTCCGCAGAAGCGGGGCGTGTGTACGCGAGTGTACACCACCACCCCCAAGAAGCCGAATTCGGCGCTGCGCAAGGTGGCGCGTGTGCGGCTGACCAATGGGATCGAGGTCACCACTTATATTCCAGGCGTTGGGCACAATCTGCAGGAGCACTCCATCGTGCTGATTCGCGGCGGACGCGTCAAGGATCTGCCGGGCGTGCGATACCACGTCGTGCGCGGAACGCTGGACGCGGCTGGGGTAGCGGACCGGAAACAGGGAAGATCCAAATACGGAGCGAAACGGCCGAAAGGGCCGGCCAAGTAAAGTATGCCACGCAGACGCAGACCAGAACCGCGAGAAATCCTTCCGGATCCCGTGTACAACTCGACGCTGGCCGAGAAGTTCATCAACTCCATGATGTGGGACGGCAAGAAGAACACGTCGCAGCGGATCTTCTATGGGGCCATGGACAAGATCAAGGAGCGCACGGCCGACGATCCGTTGAAGCTGTTCAAGAAAGCCGTGGAGAATGCCAAGCCGCTGCTGGAAGTGAAAACGCGGCGCGTGGGCGGCGCCAACTATCAAGTGCCTGTCGAGGTTCCCAAGAACCGCAGCACCAGCCTGGCCATTCGCTGGATCTTGCAGAATGCGCGTTCCAGGCCGGAAAAGGGTATGCCCGAAAAGCTTGCCCAGGAATTGACCGACGCCGCCAACATGCGCGGCGGAGCAATTAAGAAAAAGGATGATGTGCACCGCATGGCGGAGGCCAACCGGGCCTTCGCGCATTACCGGTGGTAGTGAGAAAGCAGTAGTTTATGGCGCGTACCGTACCAATCGAGAGGATGAGGAATATCGGCATCATGGCCCACATCGATGCCGGCAAGACGACCACTACGGAACGCATCTTATATTACACCGGCCGCACGCACAAGATCGGCGAAGTGCATGAAGGCACGGCCATCATGGACTGGATGGAGCAGGAGCAGGAGCGCGGCATCACCATCACTTCGGCCGCCACTGCCTGCCAGTGGCGCGACATCACCATCAACATCATCGATACGCCGGGTCACGTCGACTTTACCGCCGAGGTAGAGCGCAGCCTGCGCGTGCTGGACGGCGCCGTGGCCGTTTTCGATGCCGTCGCGGGTGTGCAGCCGCAGTCGGAGACCGTGTGGCGGCAGGCCGATAAGTACGGTGTCCCGCGCATTTGCTTCATCAACAAAATGGACCGCGTGGGCGCGGATTTCTATCACGCCATCGATACCATCGTGGATCGCCTGAAGTGCCGGCCGGTCGCGATCCAGATCCCCATTGGCGCCGAGGACCAGTTCAAGGGTGTTATCGACCTGGTGAAGATGAAGGCCGTGGTGTGGCACGACGAAACGCTGGGCGCCGAGTACGACGAGATCGAGATTCCCGCGGATCTGCTGGACAAAGCCAAATCGTTCCGCGAGCAGATGGTGGAGGCGGTGGCCGAATCCGACGACCACCTGTTCGCCAAGTTCGTCGAAGGCGCTCCCATTTCCGAGGAAGAGCTGATGGAAGGCCTACGCAAGGCCACCATTGTGCAAAAGATTTTCCCAGTCATCTGCGGCACGGCCTTCAAGAATAAAGGTGTCCAGAACCTGCTGGACGCGGTGGTGGATTATCTGCCATCGCCCATCGACATTCCGCCGGTGCAGGGCACGCTGCCCGACAATCCCGAGGTCGCGGAAGAGCGGCCGGCCACGGATGACGCTCCTTTTTCCGCGCTGGTTTTCAAGATCATGACCGACCCGTTCGTCGGGCAACTGGCCTACATCCGGGTGTACTCGGGCCGCCTCGGCGCGGGCGAATCGGTGTTCAACGTAGCCAAGAATCGCAGGGAGCGCATCGGCCGGCTGGTGAAGATGCACGCCAACAAGCGTGAGGACATCCAGGAGATTCTGGCCGGCGACATTTGCGCCGCGGTGTTGAAGAACGTCTCTACCGGCGACACCATCTGCGACGAGAAGCACCCCATTCTGCTCGAGTCGATCGATTTCCCGGAGCCTGTCATTCAGCTCGCCATAGAGCCAAAAACGAAAGCCGACCAGGAAAAGCTGGGCATGGCGATTCAGAAGCTGGTGCAGGAAGATCCCACGCTGCGCGTGAACACCGATCCCGATACCGGGCAGACCATTCTGGCCGGGATGGGCGAGCTGCACCTGGAAATCATCGTCGATCGCATGCAGCGCGAGTTCAATGTGGGCGCCAATGTCGGCAAGCCGCAGGTGGCGTATCGCGAGACCATTCGCAACACGGCCGAGTACGACTACACACATAAGAAGCAAACCGGCGGCGCGGGCCAATACGCGCGCACCAAGATCCGCGTCGAGCCGGATCCCGGCAAGGGCTTTGAATTCGAAAACGAGATCACGGGCGGCTCGATCCCCAGGGAATTTATCCCCGCTGTCGAGAAGGGCATTCGTGAGGCGCTGGAAGGCGGAATTCTCGCCGGCTATCCGATGGTCGACGTGAAGGCGTCTGTCTACGATGGCGCCTATCACGACGTGGACTCGTCGGAAATGGCTTTCAAGATTTGCAGCTCGATCTGTTTCAAGGAAGCCTGCAAACGCGCCAAACCGGTACTGCTCGAGCCAGTGATGCGCGTCGAAGTGGTGGTGCCCGAAGAATACATGGGCAGCGTCAACGGCGACCTGAACTCCCGGCGCGGTCGTTTGGAAGGCACCGAGATCCGCGGCACGACGCAGTTGATCAAGGCGATGGTTCCGCTGTCGGAAATGTTCGGTTATGCCACCGAGCTTCGCTCGCGCACGCAGGGCCGCGGCAGCTTCACCATGCATTTCGGGCAGTACGAAGAGGTTCCCAAGAATTTGTCGGAAGAGATTGTGGCGAAAGTTCAAGGCAAGGTAACGAGATAAGCGCAGTTTTATAGGAGAGTGAGACATCCATGGCCAAGGAAAAATTTGACCGCAGCAAACCGCACGTAAACATCGGGACGATCGGGCACATCGATCACGGCAAGACCACGCTGACGGCGGCGATCACCAAGGTGCTGGGCAAGAACAACCCCAAGGTGAAGTTCCGCTCGTTCGATTCGATCGACAACGCGCCGGAAGAAAAAGCGCGCGGGATCACGATCGCGGTGGCGCACATCGAGTATGAGACCGCCAAGCGGCACTACGCGCACGTGGATTGCCCCGGCCACGCCGACTACATCAAGAACATGATCACCGGTGCGGCGCAGATGGATGGCGCCATCCTGGTGGTCGCGGCCACCGACGGACCCATGCCGCAGACGCGCGAGCACGTCCTGCTGGCCCGCCAGGTGGGCGTGCCGTGCATCGTGGTGGCTTTGAACAAAGTGGACATGGTGGACGACCCCGAGCTGCTGGAATTAGTGGAGCTGGAAGTGCGCGAGCTGCTGTCGAAGTACGCGTTTCCCGGCGACACGCTGCCGGTGGTGCGGGTGAGCGCGCTGGGAGCTTTGAACGGCGAAGAGAAGTGGGAAAAGACGGTCATGGAGCTGATGGACAAGGTGGACGACTACGTCCCGCAGCCGGCGCGCGAGAAGGACAAGCCGTTCCTGATGCCGATCGAGGATATTTTCTCGATCCAGGGGCGCGGCACGGTGGTGACGGGCCGAATCGAGAAGGGCATCTGCAAGGTCGGCGAGGAAATGGAGATCGTGGGCTTCCGCGACACGCGCAAGACGGTGGTCACGGGCGTGGAAATGTTCAAGAAGCTGCTCGATCAAGGCGAAGCCGGGGACAACGTGGGGCTGCTGCTGCGCGGCATTGAAAAGGACGACGTGGAGCGCGGGCAGGTGATTGCCAAGCCGGGGTCGATCACGCCGCACAAGAAGTTCCGGGGCGAAATCTACGTGTTGAGCAAGGATGAAGGCGGGCGGCACACGCCGTTCTTCAAGGGCTACCGGCCGCAGTTTTACTTCCGGACCACGGACGTGACGGGAGTGACGCAGCTGCCGGCCGGGACCGAGATGGTGATGCCGGGCGACAACGTGAATCTGGAAGTCGAGTTGATCACGCCGGTGGCCATGGACAAAGGGTTGCGGTTTGCGATCCGCGAAGGCGGCCGCACGGTGGGCGCCGGAACCGTGACCGAGATTTTGGAATAACATAATGAGCTTACGCGAACGCATCCGCATCCGCCTCAAGGCGTACGATCACCGGATTTTGGATCAATCGACGAGTGAGATCGTCGACACCGCCAAGAGGACTGGAGCACAAGTGGCCGGCCCGATTCCGCTGCCGACCATCAAGAACCGCTACACGGTGCTGCGGTCGCCGCACGTGGACAAGAAGTCGCGCGAGCAGTTCGAGATTCGTACCCACAAGCGTCTGCTCGATATTCTCGAGCCGACTCAGGACACCGTGGACGCGCTCATGAAGCTGGATTTACCGGCGGGCGTGGATGTCGAGATCAAAGCGTTTGGGAAGGGCAAGTGAGAATTCAGGAAGCTGAGTTCTAAATCCCACAGAGGTGGTTATGGGCCCAGGAATTTTAGGCAAAAAAATCGGAATGAGCCAGATGTTTCGGCCGGACGGGCAAGTAGTGCCCGTCACTTTACTGAAGGCCGGACCGTGCGTGGTGGTGCAGCGCAAGACTCCTACCACCGACGGCTACAATGCCATTCAGCTCGGCCTGGTGGAGTTCGCCAAGGCTTCGCGGACAACCAAGCCGCTGAACGGTCACCTGAAGAAAGCCAACGCCGACGGCGTGAAGTTCTTGCGCGAAATCAAGATGCGGCCGGGCGACGACGACCTGAAACAAGGCGATCGCGTCCTGGTGGATCAGTTCAAGCCCCAGGACAAAGTGGATGTCATCGGCACCAGCAAGGGCCGGGGTTTCGCCAGCATAATCAAGCGGCATCATTTCCGCGGTGGTCCCGGGTCGCACGGTTCGATGTTCCATCGGGCGCCGGGATCGATTGGCGCATCCAGTTTTCCTTCGCGCGTGTTTCCGGGAACCCGCATGGCCGGCCACATGGGAACGCAGCAGGTGACGGTGCGCAATCTGGAAGTGATCGACGTGGTGGCAGAGGACAACGTGCTGGTGGTGAAAGGCGCGGTCCCGGGCCCCAACGGCGGCTACGTGCTGGTACGAAGGGCGAAGAGGTAGACCCATGCCGAGTGTAGAGGTTGTCGATTTAAACAACGCGGTGGTCGGCTCGGTGGATCTGGCCGACGAAGTATTCGCGGCTGAGGTCAACGAGGATCTGTTGTACGAAGCGGTGCGGCATTCCCAAGCCGGCCGGCGCGGCGGAAACGCCAAGACCAAAACGCGGCACGAAGTTTCCGGATCGGGCAAAAAACTGTGGCGTCAAAAAGGAACGGGCCGCGCGCGCATGGGTTCCATCCGCTCGCCGCTGTGGCGGCACGGCGGGACGGTGCACGGGCCACAACCGCGCGATTATAGCTACAAACTTCCGCGCAAAATGCTGTTGGGCGCGCTGCGCTCGGCCTTATCGGCCAAGCTGCGCGATGGCGAGTTGAGGGTTATCCGGGAGTTCGCGCTCGAAGATCACAAAAGCAAGGCGATGCGCGGGATTTTGAACGTCCTGGGGGCGCCCAAAACGGTGCTGCTGGTGGATACCGGGGACAATCGCAATCTGGAGCTCAGTTCGCGCAATCTGGTCGGCGTCAAGCTGGTTTCAACGCGCGAGGTGGAAGTCTACGATCTGCTCAAACACGCCGGCGTGCTGCTTTCCGAGCAAGCCGCCAAGAAATTATCGGAGGCGCTCGCAAAATGACCATCTATGAAGTAATCAAGCGTCCGGTCGTGACCGAAAAGGGCGTCACCAAGAAAGAGTCCGAGCGCACGCTGTGCTTCCAGGTGGCTCCCGAGGCCAACAAGGCGCTGGTGAAAGCGGCTGTCGAGAAATTGTTCAAAGTGAAAGTGGCTGAAGTGCGCACCGCCAACCAGGTTGGAAAGCTGCGCCGGCGCGGCCGCTTCGCCGGCTATCGCTCGGATTGGAAAAAGGCTTACGTGAAGCTCAAGGCCGGCGAAAAGATGCCGGAGTACGCGGAGATTTAGCAAGGGAGACGAATCACCATGCCGATGAAGAGTTACAACCCGACCACGGCGTCGCGCCGCTTCATGAGCGTCGTTTCCCGCGAGGAGATCACCAAGGACCGTCCGGAGAAATCGCTGGTTCGCGGCAAGCAGCGCACCGGCGGGCGCAACAGCGAGGGGCTGATCTCTTCGCGCTTCCGCGGCGGCGGCGCCAAGAAAGCTTATCGCGTAATCGATTTCAAGCGCGATAAGTTCGGGATTCCGGCCAAGGTGGCGGCCATCGAATACGATCCCAACCGCTCGGCGCGCATCGCGCTGCTGCATTATGCCGACGGCGAGAAGCGCTACATCGTGTGCCCGGTTGGATTGCAGGTGGGCCGCACGGTGACCTCGGGACCGCAGGCCGACATCCTGATCGGCAACGCGCTTCCCTTGAAGAATATTCCGGCCGGCACCGTGGTGCACAACATCGAGCTGCGGCCGGGCAAGGGCGCCCAGATGGCGCGGTCGGCGGGCGCACAGGCGCAGTTGGTCTCGCGCGAAGGCGAGATTGCGCTGCTGAAGCTGCCTTCGGGTGAAGTGCGCCGGGTCCAGACCGACTGCATGGCAACCATCGGCCAGGTGGGCAACGTCGAGCACGAGAACGAATCGCACGGCAAGGCCGGCAAGACGCGCTGGCTGGGACGCCGCCCGCACAATCGGGGCGTCTCGATGAATCCGGTGGATCATCCGCATGGCGGCGGCGAAGGCAAAACTTCCGGCGGCCGGCATCCGGTGACGCCCTGGGGCCAGCCCACGCGCGGCTTCAAGACACGCAACAACAAACGCACCGACAAGTGGATCGTGAGCAGGAAGGTGAAGAAGTAGCATGAGCAGATCGCTGAAGAAAGGCCCGTTCACCGACGACCATCTGGCAAAAAAGGTGGCCGCCATGAACGAGAAGAACGAGAAAAAGGTGCTGCGGACATGGTCGCGCCGCTCCACCATCCGGCCGGAGTTCGTCGGGCACACGCTGGCGGTTCACAACGGAAAAAAATTCATTCCGGTGTACATCACCGAGAACATGGTGGGGCACAAGCTGGGCGAATTTTCACCGACCCGCCAATTCCGCGGCCACTCGGTGAAGGCGGCGGCTGCTCCCACCACCGGCGGCGGGGCTCCCACGGCCCAAACGGCGAAACCGGCATAAGAGGAAACGATATGGAAGCCAGAGCAGAAGCCAGATACGTTCGAACGTCGCCCCAGAAGGCGCGCCTGGTGGTGGACTTGATCCGCGGCCGCTCGGCGAACGAGGCCCGCATCATTCTGCGCCAGACCAATAAACGCATGGCCCCCATGGTCCTCAAGGTCCTGGATTCAGCCATCGCGAACGCGGAAAATCGCTCCAACGACGTGGACGTCGATGAGTTGATGGTTTCCGATGCCTACGTCAACGAAGGGCCGCGCATGAAGCGCATCCGCCCGGCGCCCATGGGCCGCGCCTACCGCTACCAGCGCCGCATGGCCCACATCGTGGTCGCCGTCAGCGACAAAAAGGGCGACAACAAGACCGAGGAGAACCAATAAGTGGGACAGAAAGTACATCCGTACGGATTTCGGCTCGGTGTTACCAAAACCTGGCGCTCGCGTTGGTTCGCCAAGCAGGATTACGCCAAGCTCCTGCGCGAGGACCTGGAGCTGAAGGACTCGCTGCGCGACCGGTTGAAGGCCGCCGGCGTAAGCTCGGTCGAAGTGGACCGGCCCGGCAACAAGCTGCGCGTCACCATTCGCACCTCGCGGCCCGGAATCATCATCGGACGCAAGGGCGCGGAGATCGAAAAGCTCAAGACCGATCTCGCCAAGAAAACCAAGCGCGAAGTTTTCATCGACATTCAGGAAGTTCACAAGCCCGAGCTGGATGCGCAGCTGGTGGCTGAATCCATCGCGTTGCAATTGGAAAAACGCGTGGCGTTTCGCAGGGCCATGAGAAAAGCGGTCGATTCAGCGCTGCGCTTCGGCTGCAAAGGCATCAAGGTGCGCGTGTCAGGCCGGCTGAACGGAGCCGAAATCGCGCGCAGCGAGTGGTATTTGCAAGGACAGCTTCCGCTGCATACTTTGCGGGCTGATATCGATTACGGTTTCGCGCAGGCCTACACCACCTACGGCGTCATCGGAATCAAGTGCTGGACGTACAAAGGTGAAATTCTAGATGGTGGCCGGCACGACGGCCTGCGCAACGAGCCCGAGCCGCGGCGTCCTCCGCTGCGGGATCGCCGGGAACGCCGCCCGATGGCTCCCTCCGGTCCGATCACGCAGGCCGAGCCGCCCGCGCATGCCGTGCCTTCGGAACAGCCGCAGGCCGCCAAACCGATTCTGCCGCCCATGAGCCCGCCGCAACCTTCCTGGAAGCAGGAATTCAAGCACGAGCCCGCGGCCGCACCCGAGCCGGCGCCCGAGGCGCCCGAGAAGAAAGAAGAATAATCACGGAACTGGAGACCGAACGCCATGTTGATGCCCAAGAAAGTCAAATACAGAAAACAGCAGCGCGGGCGCATGACCGGCAAGGCCTGGCGCGGGTCATCGCTCGCGTTCGGCGATTTCGGCCTGAAGGCCCTGCGCTGCGGCTGGATCACGGACCGGCAGATTGAAGCGGCCCGCATCGCCATGACTCGTTTTATCAAGCGCGGCGGCAAGGTTTGGATCCGATTGTTCCCCGACAAGCCCATCACTAAGAAGCCCGCGGAAACCCGCATGGGCAAGGGCAAGGGCGCTCCCGAGCAGTGGGTGGCGGTGATTCGTCCTGGAAAGATTTTGTTTGAGATGGAAGGCGTGCCGCGCGCCACCGCCGAAGAGGCCTTCCGCCTGGCCGCCGGCAAATTGCCGCTGCCGACTAAAGTGGTGAGCCGCGAGTACGCCGGAGAATAAGCCATGCGAGCCGACAAGATACGCGAGATCGATAGTGCCGATTTGAACCGCCAGATCGACGATTTGAAGGAGCAGAGCTTTCGCCTGAGCTTTCAACTGACCATGGGCCAAACCGACGGGCTGAAGAAGCTGCGCGCCATCCGTAAGGATCGCGCGCGGATGCTGACCATTCTGCGGGATCGTGAGCTGCATCCGGAGACCGCTCCCGAGCCGGTGGCCAAGAAAAAGAAGAAAGGAAAGTAAGCCATGGCCACAGCGGATACAACACAGCGGAAGAAGATGGGCAACAAGAACGAAAAGGTCGGCCAGGTGGTCTCCGCCAAAATGCAGAAGACCATCGTGGTGGAAGTGACGCGCCGCGTTTCGCATCCGGTTTACAAGCGAATCATCAACAAGCGCAGGAAATTTTACGCGCACGACGAGCAGCAGACCGCCAAGGTCGGCGATGTGGTGCGGATCATTGAGTGCCGCCCCATGAGCAAGTTGAAGCGCTGGCAACTGGGTGAGGTGCTGCGCAAGGCGGTGCAGGTAGCCGTCGAGCCCAGCGCCGTGGATCTGGACATGGTTCAATCCACCGCCGGTTCCAAGTCGCCCAAGGCCAAGGGAACGGGGAGGAAATCGTCATGATTGGAATGCGTACCATCCTGGAAGTGGCCGACAACAGTGGCGCGCGCAAACTGCAGTGTATACTTCCGCGCGGCGGCGACCTGGGGTTGCGCGCCGGCTTGGGCGATGTGATCACGGCCAGTGTGAAAGAAGCCACTCCGGAATCTCCCATCAAAAAAGGAAAGGTGGTGCGCTGCGTGATCGTGCGCATGCGCAAGGAATCGCGCCGTAGAGACGGCACCTACATTCGGTTCGATTCCAATGCCGCCGTGCTGATCAACGAGGTCGGCGAACCGGTAGGGACGCGCGTTTTCGGACCGGTGGCGCGCGAGTTGCGCGACAAGAAATTCATGAAGATCGTTTCGCTCGCGCCGGAGGTTATCTGATGGCTAGAGTTGGCATGAAGGCTAAATTCGTCAGCAGCGCCGGCAGCGCCACCAACGAGCGCCTGAAAATCCGGCTCAAGAAAGACGACCAGGTGAAGGTAATCGCCGGACGCGACAAAGGCAAGACCGGGCGCGTCATTTCCGTGGACCGGCGGCGCGGCAAGGTGCTGGTGGAGGGCGTATCGATGATCAAGCGTCACACCCATCCCAACCCGGCCAAGCAAATCAAGGGCGGAATCGCGGAAAAAGAGAGCCCCATCGCGATTTCCAACGTGATGATTCTCACTTCCGGCGGCGTCGCGACGCGCATCGCTTATCGCATGGAAGGCGCCGGCTCATCCGAGCGCCGCATTCGCGTTGCTAAGAAAAGCGGCGAGGTCCTGGACAAGCGGGCATAAAAGAGGAATCGAGATGGCAGAACCAAAGGAACCACAACAGCCCAAGGAACCGAAGAAGGAAGCCTCCAAGAAGGAAGGCGGCAAGCCGCCCAAGCAGGCCGGCGCGAAGGCGGAAGCTCCCAAGGGCGAGAAGACGGAAGCTCCCAAAGCCGCGAAGCCGTCTAAAAAGTCAGATGCCAGGCTGCGGCGCCACTACAAGGAGCGTGTAGTGCCGGCGCTGGTCAAGGAGTTCGGCTACAAAAACGTCATGGCGGTGCCGAAAATCGACAAGGTCTCGGTGAACATCGGCTTGGGCGAAGCCACTCAGAATGCCAAGCTCATGGATGGCGCCGTCAACGAGTTGGGTCAGATCGCGGGCCAGAAGCCGGTGATCACCAAAGCCAAGAAATCCATCGCCGCTTTCAAGCTGCGCGAAGGCATGTCTATCGGAACCATGGTGACCCTTCGCGGCGACCGCATGTACGAGTTTCTGGACCGCCTCATGAACGTCGCTCTGCCGCGCGTCCGCGACTTCCGCGGCGTTTCCACCAAATCGTTCGATGGCCGCGGCAACTATACGCTGGGCATCAAGGATCAGCTGATTTTCCCCGAGATCGATTACAACAAAGTCGAAAAGGTCAAAGGGATGAATATTTCAATCACCACCACGGCGGGAACTGACGCCGAGGGCCTGGCGCTGCTGAGGCATATGGGCATGCCTTTCCGGCAGCAGGGCTCATAGGAGATCAACACAGCATTTATGGCAACTACAGCCAAGATCGCGAAAGAAGAGAAGGCCAAAATCAAAATGTTGGCCAAGGACTGCCCGGCCCGGGTCAAAATCCGGATGCGCAACCGTTGTTTCCGCTGCGGGCGTCCGCGAGGCTATCTTCGCAAGTTCAATCTGTGCCGGATCTGTTTCCGGAAGCTCGCCCTGGCAGGCGAGATCCCGGGCGTGATCAAGGCCAGTTGGTAAGGAAAGGATTCCGGAGACATGGCTACATCCGATCCCATCGCCGACATGCTGTCGCGCATTCGCAACGCCCAGATGGCGCGCCACCCCAAGGTGGACGTGCCGGCCTCCAAGCTCAAGATGGAGATTGCGCGGATTCTCAAGGAAGAAGGCTTCATCACCAACTTCAAGCTGGCTGAAGACGGCGCCAAGAAGAGCATCCGCATCTATCTCAAGTACACACCCGGCAACGTGCCGCTGATTTCGCGCATCGAGCGCGTGTCCCGGCCCGGCTGCCGCGTCTACGTCGGAAGCAAGGAAGTGCCCAGGGTTTTGGGAGGCCTCGGTATCAATATTTTGACCACGCCGCGCGGCGTCATGACCGGAAGCGCGGCCCGCAAGGAGCGCTTGGGCGGGGAGGTTCTCTGCCAGCTCTGGTAGGGAGGATTTATGTCGCGAGTTGGAAGTAAACCGATTCCGCTGCCGAAAGGCGTCAAGATCGCTGTCGGAAACGAGATTGCGGTGGAAGGGCCCAAGGGCAAGCTCAAGGTTCCCATTCCGGAAGGCATCTCGGTGCGCCAGGCCGACGGGAACCTCGAGATATTGCGCGATTCCGATCAGCGCGCGGCCTTGCATGGCTTGACTCGCGCTCTGGCGGCTGCCGCCGTGCAGGGTGTGAGCACTGGTTTCACGCGCGAACTGGACATCACCGGTACCGGCTATCGCGCCGACGTCAAGGGCAAGATCGCAACGTTCACGCTGGGTTATTCGCATCCCATCGAGGTTCTGTTGCCGGATGGCGTAGACCTCAAGATCGACAAGCAAACGCACCTGGTGTTGAGCGGTTACGACAAGCAAATGGTCGGGCAGGTGGCGGCGAACATTCGCGCGTTGCGTCCGCCCGACCCGTATAAACAGAAGGGCGTCCGCTACACCGGCGAAGTCCTCCGCAAGAAAGCCGGCAAGACCGGCGCGGCAGCGACAGGAGCGAAGTAAATGCCAAATTCTTCCAAGGACCAAGTTCGACTACGGGTTCACGAGCGCATCCGGCATCGGGTGCACGGTACTCAGGACCGGCCGCGGCTGGCCGTGTTCCGCAGCCTGAAACACATCTATGCGCAGGTGATCGATGACCGCAAGGGTCATACTCTGGCGGCGGCGTCATCGAACGAAAAGAAATCGGCCGTCGGCAACGGCGGTAACCTGGCGGGGGCCAAGCAGGTAGGAAAGCTCATCGCCGAGCGCGCCCAGGCCGGCGGCGTGAAAAAAGTTGTATTCGACCGCGGCGGATATCTATACCATGGGCGCATCAAGGCTCTAGCCGATGCAGCTCGCCAAGCAGGATTGGAGTTCTAACGAATGGCGGCAACACTAACAGCAAAGCGGATCGACGCCGCAACCCTGAACCTCAAAGAGCAGGTCGTGTCGATCAACCGCGTCACCAAAGTGGTGAAGGGCGGCAAAAATCTGAGCTTTTCGGCGCTGGTCGTGGTGGGCGACCCGGGCGCGAAGATCGTGGGATTCGGCACCGGCAAGGCCAAGGAAGTGCCGGCAGCGATCAAAAAAGGCATCGAAGCGGCCAAGAAGAATCTCCGCAAGGTCAACGTGCTCGAGTACCACCATTCTGCACCCCGTGCTGGGGCGGTTCGGCAGCGGCATGGTGCTGCTCAAGCCCGCGCCGGAAGGGACCGGCGTAATTGCCGGCGGACCGGTGCGCGCGGTCATTCAAGCCGTCGGGATCCCCAACGTGCTTACCAAATCGATCGGCTCGCACAATCCGCACAACGTGGTGAAGGCCACCATCAATGCGCTCGAGCAGCTACGCGACAGAGCGCAGGTAGCCGAAATGCGCGGCCTGGCTCAGGAGAAGGTGGTCTAAACCCATGGCCGGCTCAACCATCAAGATCAAGCTGATCGGCAGCCCCATCTGCTGCCCGGAAAAACATAAAAAGGTAGTGCGGTCGCTCGGATTGAAGAAAATGAACCGCGTGGTGGAGCGTCCGGACACGCCCGCTTTTCGTGGTATGGTGGCGAAGGTTCCGCACCTTCTCGCGATCGTCAAGGACTAATATGAACCTCAGCAATCTCAGACCGCCTAAAGGGCAGAAACAGAAAAGGCAACGCATCGGGCAAGGCATGGGCTCCGGACGCGGTAAGTATTCCGGCCGCGGAGCCAAGGGCGCCCGCTCTATTTCCGGCTACAGTATAATGCGCGGTTTCGAGGGCGGCCAGATGCCCTTGCATCGCCGTTTGCCCAAGCGCGGGTTCACCAATATCTTTCGGAAAGAGTACGCTATCGTGAACGTCGGGCGGCTGGAACAACTGGATGGCGACAGCTTCGATCCAGGCCGGCTGCTTGAGTTGGGCGTGATCAAGAAGCTCGGCACGGGGCTTAAGGTGCTGGGCTCGGGCGACTTGAATCGCAAGATTGCGGTCAAGGCCCACGTGTTTTCGAAATCGGCTTTGGAAAAGATTCAGAAAGCCGGAGGAAGCGGAGAAGTGATCGGGAGCGCATCCTAACACTCACAGGTTGAGGTAGGCACAAAATGAAGTTTTTCGAGGCTTTTGCCAATGTCTTCCGGATTCCGGACCTGCGCAAGCGCGTGCTGTTCACGCTGGGGTTGCTGGCGATCTACCGGATAGGCGCTTTCATCACCACTCCCGGTGTCGACGCGATCCGGCTGCAGCAATTCTTCACGCAGAACTCCGGGACATTGTTCGGATTCATCGACCTGTTCAGCGGCGGCATGTTCCGCCGCATGACGATTTTCGCGCTGGGCATCATGCCCTACATCACGGCGTCGATCATCCTGCAATTGCTCACGGTAGTCGTCCCCACCCTCGAAAAATTGCAGAAGGAAGGCGAGCTCGGCCGCCGCAAGATCACGCAGTGGACCCGCTACCTGACCGTGATCCTGGCGTTGATGCAATCCTTTGGGATCGCCCTCACGCTCGAAAAATCCGAAGGCGGCTTCGTGATCAACCCCGGCATCGGCTTTATGCTGATGACCATCCTCAGCTTGACCACCGGCACGGCCTTCATCATGTGGCTGGGCGAGCAGATCACCGAGCGCGGCATCGGAAACGGCATGTCGCTGCTGATCTTCGTCGGCATTGTCGTGGGCCTGCCCCGCGCCGTCCAGAACATCTACGATCACCTGTTCGTAACCAAGGAATGGACTCCATTCCACCTGCTCATCATCCTGGCCGTGATGCTGGCCGTCGTTGCTTTCATCGTACTGGTGGAGCGCGGCGAGCGCCGCATTCCGGTGCAGTACGCCAAGCGCGTGGTGGGACGCCGCATGATGGGCGGCCAACAGACGCATCTGCCGCTCAAAGTCAACGCCGGCGGCGTGATCCCGGTGATCTTCGCCTCTTCGCTGTTAGCCTTCCCGCAAACCTTGATGACCTGGAACGTGGTCAAAAATAGCACGTTCCTGAGCGCCATGTTGAATTCCATCGGCAACGCGCAGCCGCTCTACTACCTGCTGTTCTGCGTGCTGATCATTTTCTTCTGCTTCTTCTACGTCTCCATCATCTTCAACCCCAACGAAGCGGCCGACAACATGCGCAAGTACGGCGGATTCATTCCGGGCATTCGTCCCGGCAAGAATACCGCCGACTACATGAACAAGATTCTGACCAAGATCACGGTGGTGGGCGGGCTCTATCTTTCGATTCTTTCCGTGATTCCGCAGATCATGATCGCCGGCATCAAGCTGCAGCGCCTGCCGCTGGTTGGCAACTTCATCGATGCCTATTTCCCGCGTTGGCTGCTGGACGGCCTGAACGTCAACTTTTATTTCGGCGGCACGTCGCTGCTGATCGTGGTCGGCGTCGCCATGGATACCGTAAACCAAATCGAAGCGCAATTAATTATGCGGCACTATGAGGGCTTCACGCCTCGCTCCGGCCGCATCCGGGGACGCCGAAGCAGCATATAAATCATGACTTACGCCGGCGTGATACAATCAAAACATCACCATCTTGCGTCCGGGAGCCCGTGTGCGCACGCTATGGCAGGGAGCCCGGCCGGCTGGCAATGATTATCCGGAAGAACAAAAAGGAACTGGAGCAGATGCGCCGCAGCGGTCTGCTGGTCTGGGAGATTTTGCAGAAACTGGCGGGGATGGTGCAAGAAGGCGTGACCACCCAGGATCTGGAAGTCGCCGCCGAAAAGATGATGCAGGATGCGGGCGCGAAACCGGCTTTCAAGGGCTATTACACGCCCTCGGCCGGCAGTAAGTATCCTTTCGTTTTGTGTACCTCGGTGAACGAGCAGATCGTCCATGGCATGCCGTCGTCGAAGAGAAAGCTGAAGAAGGGCGACATCGTTTCCATCGATACGGGCGTGCAGTTGAACGGTTATTTCGGCGATTCGGCCATTACCGTGCCGGTGGGGGAAATCAGCGAATCGGCCAAGAAACTCCTGCGCGTCACCCAGGAATCGCTGGAGATGGCCATCGACAAGGCGCGTTCCGGAAACCGCCTGTTTGAAATTTGCGGAACCGTGGAGCAGCACGTGGTGGAGAACGGCTTCTCGGTGGTGCGCGAAATGGTGGGCCATGGGATCGGAACCAAGCTGCATGAGGAGCCGCAGATCCCCAATTACGTGGATCGCCGCAACGAGAATCCGCGCCTCAAGGAAGGCATGGTTTTGGCCATCGAGCCCATGGTGAATGCCGGCGCGCCGGACATGAAGGTTCTGTCGGATAAGTGGACCGCGGTGACCAAGGATGGATCCTTTTCGGCGCACTTTGAACATTGCGTCGCGGTAACGGAAAATGGGCCGTGGGTACTGACGCGGCCGTGAAAGTGGAAGCGACGGTTGTGGACTTGCTCCCGAACGCCGTCGTTCGGTTGAAGCTGGGCAATGAGGATTTGGTTCTGGCGCACCCTGCCGGGACGACGAAGACGAATTTTATGCGAGTGCGGCCGGGCGACCGGGTCGAAGTGGAATTATCGCCGCACGATCCGGGTCGCGGAAGAATCACGCGGCTGCTGAAGTAGTTTGGGAGAAACGATGAAAGTTCGAGCCAGCGTAAAAAAGATGTGTGACAAATGCAAGATCGTCCACCGCGAAGGCGTGGTGCGCGTGATCTGCCCGAACCCGAAACATAAGCAGCGGCAAGGCTAATAAAAGGAAACTCATGGCGCGTATAGCAGGCGTTGACTTACCAGCGAAGAAACGGGCCGAGATCGGCCTCACCTACATCTACGGCATCGGGCGAAGCCGTTCGCTTTCACTCCTCCATCGGGCCGGCGTGGACGCCAACAAGAAGGTCGCTGACCTCACCGAGGACGAGGTGAACCGCATCCGCACCATCATCGAAAACGAAGGCGAGGTGGAAGGCGACCTGCGCAAGGAACTTTCGATGAACATCAAGCGGCTCATCGAAATGGGTTCTTATCGGGGCCTGCGCCATCGCCGCGGCTTGCCGGTGCGCGGCCAGCGTACCCACACCAATGCGCGCACCCGCAAGGGACCGCGCCGCGCCACCGTCGCCTCCAAGAAGAAAGCCACCGCTAAGACCTAAGGATCACAATGGCCAAAGCTCCCGCAAAAACCGGAAAAAAGAAGACCTTCAAGAAGAAAGAGAAGAAGGTCGTCAGCGTGGGTATCGTGCATATCCAGGCGTCCTTCAACAATACGATTGTGACTTTTACGGATCTCGTCGGCAACGTGCTGGCCTGGTCCAGTTCGGGTTCGCTTGGCTTTCGCGGATCGCGCAAGGGAACTCCATTCGCCGCCCAGCAGGCGTCGCTCACGGCCGCCAACAAAGCCAAGGAGTACGGATTACGGACGGTGGAAGTGCGAATCAGCGGTCCCGGCGCCGGACGCGAATCCGCCGTGCGCGCGCTCGGTACAGTAGGAATCGAAGTGAAAGCGATCAAGGATCGTACCCCGATCCCCCACAACGGCTGCCGTCCGCCCAAGCGGCGCCGCGTATAGGAACGAAGTAAGCAGGACGAAGGCCTCGGCCGTAAACTGCACCTTTGAAAGAGGAAGGTAAGAAAACGAATGGCTAGATACATCGGCCCCGTTTGCCGGCTTTGCCGGCGCGAGGGCATGAAATTATTTCTGAAGGGCGAGCGCTGCCACACCGAAAAGTGCGCCATCGAAAAGCGCAACTTCGCCCCTGGCCAGCATGGCAAGGACCGCAAGCCCAAGCTGGTCGGCTACGGCCTCCAACTCCGCGAAAAACAACGCGCACGCCGCTACTACGGCCTGCTTGAAGGCCAGTTCCGCAACTTGTTCGAGAAGGCCTTCGCCACTAAGGGCGTCACCGGCGAGCATCTGTTGAACTCGCTCGAGCGCCGTCTCGACAACGTGGTTTACCGCATGGGTTTTGGAACCAGCCGCAACCAGGCCCGCCAGTTGGTTCGCCATGGCCATTTAACCGTCAATGGCCGAAAAGTAAATATCCCGTCTTTTGAAGTGAAGGTCAACGATGTAATCGAAGTGCGCGAGGCGAGCAAGAACAACCCGACCATTTTGTCCGCGCGCGACGCCACCGCCCACGCGCCCTCGCCCAACTGGTTGGAAGTGGATCGCGATAATTTGAAGGCCCGCATGCTCAGCCAGCCCAAACGCGAAGATCTGGTACAAATTCAGCTCAACGAGCAGCTGATCGTCGAATTGTATTCGAAGTAGAGAATCCGTTCGCAGGCCGGCCCGCGCGGCCCGGCGAACCAGGAGCCAAAGGAACGAATTATGTTTAAAGGTTTTCAGAAGCCCAAAAGATTAGTCGCCAACACCGAAACGCTCACCGAGCGCTACGGCATGTTCACCGCGCAGCCCTTCGAGCGTGGATTCGGATCCACTATCGGCACCGGCCTGCGCCGCGTCCTGCTGAGTTCTATCGAAGGCGCCGCCATCACTTCCGTCCGCATCGAAGGCGTGGCCCACGAATTCAGCCCCATCCCCGGAGTGGTCGAAGACGCCACCGACATTATCCTCAACCTCAAGCAAGTGCCCTTCAAGATGATCGGCGAAGGGACTCGCGTGGCGCGCCTCAAGGTCGACCACCCCGGCGCCGTGCTCAGTGGCCAGATCGAGACCGACGCCGACGTCGAAGTGCTCGACCGCAACATGCACATCGCCACCATCGGCGAAGGCGGCAAGCTCAACATCGAAATGCGCCTAAAATCCGGCCGCGGCTATGTGGCCGCCGATCGCAATTACGACGAAGACCTCCCCATCGGCTACATCCCGATCGATTCCGTGCATTCACCCGTGCGCAAAGTCAATTTTGGCGTCGAGGCCGCCCGCCTGGGCCAGATGACCGATTACGACAAGCTCACCATCGAAGTCTGGACCAACGGCGCCATCTCCCCGCAGGACGCCATCGGCCAAGCCGCCAAGTTGCTGAAGGACCACATGGCGATCTTCATCAATTTCGAAGAATTGCCCGAGGCCGCCGAAGAACCCGCCGACCGCGGCATCACGCAGATGAACGAAGTGCTCAATCGCTCGGTCGAAGAACTCGAGCTGAGCGTGCGTTCTTACAATTGCCTGAAGAACGCCAACATCCAAACCATCGGCGACCTGGTGCAGCGCACCGAAGCCGAAATGCTGCGCACCAAGAATTTCGGCCGCAAGTCGCTGAACGAGATTAAGGAAATTTTGTCCAACCTCGGCCTGAGCTTCGGAATGAAGTTCGATGCGCAAGGCCGCCTGGTTGCGCCTCCCGGTGGATCGACGCCGCCGCCCTACGGCGCCGCGGCCGATGAGCAGGAAGGTGAAGGTCTGGACGAGGCGCAGGAGTAGCCATGCGACACAAGCGAGCCGGTTATAAGCTCAAGCGCAATGTCGCCGCGCGCAACTCTCTGCTGCGCGGCCTGGTGACCAGCGTTATCGAGAACGATTTCTGTGTCACCACCA
This sequence comes from Terriglobia bacterium, assembly GCA_963768095.1. GTDB lineage: Bacteria > Acidobacteriota > Terriglobia > Bryobacterales > Bryobacteraceae > Palsa-89. The sequence goes on from CAVYGT010000010.1 coordinate 98,700, forward strand.
TCACCAAGGCGAAAGCTGCGCGGCCGCTGGTCGACAAGATGATCACTCTCGCCAAGGAAGACACACTGCATTCGCGCCGTCAGGCCGCCGCGTTTCTCCGCACTCCGGCGTCCGTCAAGAAGCTGTTCGATAAACTCGGCACGAGATTCGGACAGCGCAACGGCGGCTACACTCGCATCGTCCGCGTGCCAGCCTCCAGCCGAGGGCCTTACCGCTTCGGCGATGGCGCCGAAGTGGCCAAGCTCGAATTAATGGGCACCGAACTGGTCAAGCGCGCCGCCGAGCGCGCCAAACGCCGTGAAGAACGCCTTAAGGCCATGCAGGAAGGCCGCCACGACGAAGAGGGCGGCGAAGAGCAACAAGAAGAATCCTAAACCGCTCGGTCCCGGTTCGCCGGCGGCTTCAGAATGACCGCCCCGATCACGCCGGCCGCCACGCTGATCCAGAAACCCGCCACGACATCTGCGGCGTAATGATAGCGGCCGTAAATGGTCGCTATCGAAACGCTCACCGCGTAAATCAGCATTCCAATCCCGAAGCGCTTCTTCGCGGGCAACAGAAGCAGCAATGCCCAGGCGGCTGAGAACGCCGACGACACGTGCGCGCTCGGAAACACGCTGGAGTGAATCCCATAGCCGTTCACAATCCATAAATTGAATTGCCGTAGCGGCGTCACGACGTGCGGCATGTCGCTTCCCCCGAACACCACGCGCGGCGGATCCGATGGAAAGAACGGAAACAACGCATACGCAAGCAATGTCCCCAGCAGATAGATGAGCATCAACTGATTCACCAAGTCCCGCCGCCGCTCGAAATACAGCACCGCCACCGCAAACGGCCCCACCGCGTACACCAGCAGATAGCAAAGCTCCAGATAAAACGGCAGGAGCGCGCCCAGCGATTCGATCGCACGCTGCAGCCCCGCCCGATAGAGCAGCCAGCGGTCCCACTCGATCCAGCGAAATTCCAGATGAAAATCGTGGTTGAGGTATCCGAACCAGTCCATCTCGCGGTACGCCAGCAACACCAGCGCCACCGCCAGCCAATCCCGCGCCACCGAGAACACTTCAGCGTATTCGTGCGCTTCGCCGTACGCGAACGCGGCGAACAAAGCCGCCACCAGAAACGCGACCGCGAACGGACGCCACGCCACTTCCGCCGGAAGCGAAAACGCCCGGGAAATGATGGCGACGTAACTAAAGTAAAAAATGAGAAGCCACTCCGAGGAACGGAGCGCGCCTGGAGCCTTCACTCGCTGTCAGGATACCACTGTGGCGCTCAGCGGCCTTCTACACCCGCTCGGCGCCCAAGCGGATCAACTGCTCGGCATGCTTCAGCGCTTCCGGCGTCACCCTCTGCCCGGACAGCATGCGCCCAATCTCCCGCGTCCGCGCCGCCCCGCTCAGCTCCTCTACCTCGGCCACTGTCCGCCCCTTGACCTCGCGCTTCTCCACGAAATAATGATGATCCGCGAATCCAGCCACCTGCGCCAGATGCGTCACGCACAACACTTGATTCGCTCCCGACAGCTTCTTCAGCCTCCGTCCCACCGCCTCCGCCACTCCGCCGCCGATACCGCTATCGATCTCATCGAACACCAGGGTGCGCTCCACTCCCTTGCTCCGCGCCCCGGTCGAGGTCTTCAACGCCAGCGCGATGCGCGACAACTCGCCTCCCGAAGCAACTCGATCCAGCGGCCGCGGCTCCTCGCCCGGATTCGCTGAAATCAGAAAATCCACCCGATCCACGCCGTTCTCCGACGCCTCCGCCAGCGAAACCTCCACGCGGAAGACCGCATTCTCCAGTGCCAGCGAATCCAGCTCCGCCTCCACTTTCTTAGCCAGCTTCGCCGCCGCCGCCTTGCGCAGTTTCGTCAAAGCCGCTGCTGCCTCCCGATAAGCCTCACTCCGCTCCGCTGCCTCGCGCTCCAGCTTCACCCTGTGCTCCCCCGCCGATTCCACCGCGTCCATCTGCGCCCGCACGTGATCCAGAAACGCCAGCACATCCTCCAGGCTCGATCCGTACTTGCGTTTCAGCCGATCAATCGATGCCAGCCGCGACTCCACATCCTCCAGCCGCTGCGGATCTGCCTCCAGCCGGTCCTGGTAGTCGCGAATCCTGTCGGACGCCTCATCGATGCCGATCGTGGCTGCACGCAGCGTTTCCGCTACATCCTCAAAGCTGCGATCGATGCGCGCCAGCTCGTCCAGCTTCTTTAACGCCGCCCGAACCTGTGCCGAGGCGCTCTCCGGAGCATCGTACAACGCCGCATACGCCGCCCCCGCGTTCTCCTGCAGCTTGGCGACGTTCCTCAAGACCAGCCGCTGGTTTTCCAGTTGCGCATCCTCGCCCGGCTTCAACGCGGCCGCTTCAATCTCCTTGCGCTGAAAACTCCACAGGTCCGCCATCCGCAGCTTTTCCTGCTCGGATCGATTCAGCTCCTCGAGTTCCCGCTCCACTCGCTTCCACTCCCGGAACAGTTCACCGGCGCGCCCGCGCTGCTCGTCCAACCCCGCGGAATCGTCCAACAACTGCAATTGCGCGCCGCTAGAAAATAGCTGCTGCTGCTCGTGCTGCCCATGGATATCGCCCAGATACGGCGCCAGCTCCCGCAGCAAAGCGGCCGTCACCGGGCGGCTCCCCAGAAACGCCCGCGACTTCCCCCCAGCCAGCACCTCACGCTCGATCAGCAGCTCGCCATCCTCGATTGTTAACCCGGCTTCATTGAGCAGCCCCAGGCAAGCCTTGTCCCGCGGCGCCTCAAAGATGGCCGAAACCCGCGCCCGCTCCGTATCCGACCGCACCATTTCGGCCGATGCCCGCGCCCCTAGTACCAGCCCAAGTGCATCTACCACAATGGATTTGCCGCTTCCCGTTTCGCCGGTCAGGAGGTTCAGCCCGGCATGAAACCGGACTCGAACGTGCTCCACGACCGCGTAGTTTTCCACCAGCAGCTCGAGTAACACTCGATGAAATTATACGAGGTTTCCATCCGTCTAATTTGAGGGTGAGTCCGTCTACAGTTTGGCGGAGCCGCCGCGGTGTAGGTGGTTTATGAGTTGCGCACGGAGGGCCTAATACTATAAAACAGAATGGGAGCCATCTGTTTTAATGGCCGAGCCTCCCCACGTTATCATGGTTGTATCGGAGCGATTGCACGGAGCTCAAACCGCTGGGCGCAACGCTTCGCGGATTGGAAAGGAGCCCGGTTGATACCACCGCATGTTGGCGGGCTGTTCCTGCAACTGAACCTTTGGGATTTGGTCCAAAGTTCCGGGCCTTTGCCGAAGGCCATCATGGTGATCCTGCTGATTTTCTCGCTGCTTTCCTGGGCAGTGGCTTTTTCCAAATGGGCCATCTTCCGCAGCGCGCGCGCCGCCAATCGCCGCTTCTTGCGCGCTTTCCGGAAAGCCCCTGGTCTGGATGCCGTGGCCGTGGTGAGCGAACAGTTCCGCAGCTCTCCCCTGGTCGCGCTCTTCGATTTCGGCTATAACGAAGTCAAGCGCCAGATGAAATCGCGCGGCAGTCTCACCAATCCGCTGGCCTTGGAGCGCAGTTTGCAGCTCGCCATGAGCGAGGAGATCACGCGCCTGGAGCGTAATATGGGTTTGCTCGCCACCACGGCCACCGTGTCGCCCTTCATCGGATTATTCGGCACGGTATGGGGCATCATCGATGCCTTCCAGCAACTCAGCACTGCCGGCGCCGCCAGCCTGCGCGCCGTCGCTCCTGGAATTTCCGAAGCCCTCATCACGACTGCGCTCGGTCTTGCCGCGGCCATTCCCGCCGCCATTTTTTACAATTGGTTCGGCAATGCCATCAAGGAATTTGGCGCGCGCATGGAAGATTTCCAGCTCGAATTTATGAACCTCACCGAGAAGAGCATGGAGGGCTAGGGCATGGCATTCTCGATGGGCAGTTCAGTCAACGGAGGACGCCGCAGCCGCTTTCGCGGAACCACCTCTCTGGCCGAGATCAACATCGTCCCGCTGGTCGACGTCGTGCTGGTGCTGTTGATCATCTTCATGCTCACCGCGCACGTTATGGAATTCGGACTTGAAATCGAAGTGCCCAAGGTGAAGCAAGTGAAGGAGAGCGTCCAGGATCTGCCCGTAATCTCGATCAGCCGCGACGGTCTCACGAAATTGAACGACAAAGAAGTCAACATCAACCTCATGGCCAGCGAGATCCATCGGCGCTTCCATAACGCGTCGGCGGTTTACGTGCGGGCTGACGGGCACACGCCCTGGGATACCGTCGCGCAAGTCGTCGCCGTGCTGGGCGATGCGAAGTTCTCCGTCAACATGGTGACGCAACCGGAAGATCAAACCGGCAGGAGACGTTAGCAGTGACCCCGCGCATCGACATTTTGGATGAACGCGAGTCTCTGCGAGGTCCTTTCGTCCAGTCTGTCTTGTTGCACGTCGCAATAGCCGGCGCGCTAGTGGTTTCGACCGTGAGCTTCCAGCGCTCGCGCGAAGTGTGGGGTTCGGCCATGACGCAGGCCGGTGATGCCGTGCCCGTCACTGCGGTAAAGACCATTCCTCTGCCATCGCGCACCGGTCCGGTAAATCCGGTCGCCAATGACACCGAGTCCCAGGTTCCGCAGCCGCCCAAACCGCAGCCTAAGAAACAGGTGAAAGTTCCGGAAGAGAAGGCGATTCCGCTCCTCAAGAAGCGCCACGTGGACACGCAGCCGCTGGAAGACACTTCTCCGCAGCGCTATCGCCCGCAGCCTCCGCTTCCCAATCAAGTCTTCAGCCAGCAGCCGCCCGCTGCGATCTCGCCGATGTTCGAAAAGCCCGGCTCCGGCGGCGTCGGCATCGGTCAAAGCGGCTCCTTGGGAAGCAGGTTCGGCGCCTATGCGGATCTGGTAGCGCAACGCGTCTCGGATAAGTGGCAGACCGGCGGCCTCGCTGGCCTCCACACCGCGCCCGTGGTCGTCGTCACTTTCGATATCCAAAAGGACGGCTCAATTCGCAACGCCAAGGTTGCGCAGCATAGTGGTAACGATACGCTCGACTATTCGGCGCTCCGTGCGGTCACGGACGCCGCGCCTTTTCCCCCGCTTCCGGCCGGCTTCGACCGGAGCGAGGCCAACGTCGAACTGAGGTTTCAATTACAGCGATGAAACGATTTATTTTCACAATCATTGTTCTTAGTGCGGCAGCCCTCAGTTACAGTCAGATTACCCGTGATATCAATAAACAGGGCGAAAAGCCCGTGATTGCGGTCCCGGACTTCCGCGGCGCTGGCGACGCCCAGCGCTTTATGACGGCGTTCAACAGCACGCTGTTCGGCGATCTGCAAAACTCCGGCCAGCTCAAAATGGCCGCCAAAACTTTTTACCCGCTTCAGATCCCCCAACAGCCCAGCGACTTCAAGCAACCCGACAACGGCCAGGGCCTCTGGCTCAACGACTGGTCCGGCCCGCCCGTAAACGCCAACTATCTGGCTTTCGGCTACACCTCGGCATCCAACAACCAGATCGTGCTGTATGGCTGGCTGTACGACGTCCGGCAATCCACTCCCAGCTCGGCGCAAGTGTTCGGCAAAGTTTATCTCGGCTCGCTCGACGAAGCGGGCGCGCGCAAAGTGGCCGAGCTATTTGCGGCCGACATTCTCAAACAGTTCGGCGCTACCAGCCTCGTCGGCAGCCGCATCTATTTTGTCTCCGATCGCTCCGGCCACAAGGAAATCTGGTCCATGAACTATGATGGTTCCGATCAGAAACAGTTCACTTCTTATCGCACCATCACCACGTTCCCGGTGGTTTCTCCCGACGCCACCAAGATCGCGTTCACCACGTATCCGTTGCTGGCCTCCTCTCGCGCCGCCGCCGAATCCCTCCGCTCCATCCCCACGCCCAAAGAAAATCTCGGCCAGCCTCAGATTTACATGCACTCGCTCGAGACCGGGCGAAAACTGGTCTACTACAACCAGCAGGCTTCTTTCAACGCCGCCTCCGATTTCACGCCCGACAACCGCCATCTGCTGACTTACTCGTCCGCCGGCGGGCATGAGACCGCAGTTTTCATGACCGACCTGGACGGCAGCAACATCCACCGCCTGACGCACAGCGGCTCCATCGACGTGGAAGCCAAAGTGAACCCCAAGACCGGCTCCGAGGTCGTTTTCGTCTCCGGACGCGGAGGCATGCCGCAACTATATAGAATGAGTATTGATGGAACGGATGTGTCGCGCTTGACAACCGGAGAAGGCGAGGCGGTGAACCCCTCCTGGAATCCCGATGGCCAGCACGTTGCGTTCGCTTGGACGCGTGGATTCGAGCCGGGGAATTACAATATCTTTATCATGGATGTCGCCACCCGCGACGTGGTCCAACTTACTCATGGGGCCGGACGAAATGAGAACCCTGTATGGGCGCCCGACGGCGTGCACTTGACTTTCTCATCTACTCGCGGCGGCCGAACGCAGATTTACACTATGCTGGCGGACGGCACCGGAGTCCAGCAGCTGACAACACAAGGCAATAACGAGAAGCCCGTTTGGGCCAAGGGACCGCAATAGACATGGGAGCGCACAGCGCGGGGCGCGCTCGGCCAGTTGAAGAAAACAATCGCGGCCCGCTGCGTTGTGCGCGATGTCTAAGGGAGCGCACAGCGCGGGGCGCGCTCGGCCAGTTGAGGAAAACAATCGCGGCCCGCTGCGTTGTGCGCGATGTCTAAAATGAGAGCTACAAAAACGCTGCGCGCGGCGGGACAATATCTATATCGAGATACTGCACGTTGGCGCAGTGCTTGTGTTTTACCAAAAGAGGAGAATGCTACGTGATCACCAAGAGTACGAGACCACATATTAAAATCGGCGCGGTTACTCTGGCGCTGGCGTTGGCGATTTTTGCCGCGGGCTGTAAGAAGAAGGCTCCGCCTCCTCCCCCTCCACCGCCTCCAACCAATGCGCCGCCGTCCATCGCGGCGCCCTCGTCCCGGCCGGTAATCAACAGCTTTACCGCGGAGCCATCCTCCATCGACCGTGGCCAGTCCTCGACCCTGACTTGGTCCATCAGCGGCGCAACGGATATGAACATCGACCAAGGTGTCGGCGCCGTTCAAAGCCAGGGCTCGCGCCAGGTCTTTCCCACCAACAGCACTACCTACACACTGACGGCCAGGGGACCTGGTGGCACCGATTCGCGTTCCGCTACCGTCACCGTGTCTACTCCGGCTCCGCCACCGCCAGCCGCTCCTTCCGGTCCGAGGCTCAGCAGCAGCGACATTCTCCAGCAGCAGGCCCAGGACGCGTACTTTGACTACGACAAGAGCGATATCCGCTCCGACGCGCGCGACTCGCTCACTCGCGACGCTACGCTTCTGAAACAGATCTTCGCTCAGGATCCGCAATTCACCGTGGTGGTGGAAGGCCACTGCGACGAGCGCGGATCGGCTGAATATAACTTAGCGCTGGGCGACCGGCGCGCCAGCTCCGCTAGGGATTTCCTGGTCCAGCTCGGCGTTCCCTCGGACCGCCTGAAGACCATCAGTTACGGTAAGGAGAGACCACAGTGTACCGAGGCCAACGAGTCGTGCTGGCAGAGAAACCGCCGCGCGCATCTCTCGCCCGGACAGTAGAGAGTTCGAGGGCGCGGCGTTACTAAGTGCAGCGCCGCGTCCCTTGTGTTTCAGTTACAGGAGTTACTATGAGATTGTCCCGCATCGCCTTCGTGTTCTTGCTCGCCACGCCCTTCGCTTTTGGCGCCAGCAAAGAAATTCAGGAGCTGCAACGCGACGTCGCCATGTTGCAGGACCAGGTGCGCACCATGCAGAAGGATTTCGGCGACCGCCTGGTCACCATGCAGACCCTGGTTCAGACCACCATGGATGGCGTCACTCGAATCAATAATCAGATGAGCGGCATGGAAAGAGTGTTCAACGACGCGATGAAGCAGCAACAACAGAGCGTCAGCGGCCCCGTGCTCGCGGTCGGACAGAAGCTGGATCAAATGTCGGAGGACTTCCGCGCGGTGCGCGAGTCGGTGCTCGACATGAATACGCGCATGGGCAAACTGGACGCCAAAATAGCCGACTTGCAGAATCTGGTCAACGCTATTCGAACCCCCCCGCCACCTCCGCCTGGTTCTACCGACACCACCGGCAACCCGATTCCAGGCCAAACCGTGCCGGCGCAGAGCGGTCCTCCGGCCGGGGTCTCTGCCGACACGCTCTATAGCAATGCCGTCCGTGACAACTCTACCGGTAAGTACGATCTCGCGCTACAGGAGTTTAGTGACTACCTGAAGTATTTTCCAACTACTGCGTTTGCGGCCAATGCGCAATACTCCATCGGCGACATCAATTACAGGAGAAACGACTATACGAGCGCGCTCCAAGCTTTCGATGCCGTGCTGGAACGCTTTCCGGATGGTAGCAAGACGGGCGATGCTCACTATATGAAGGGTCTCTGCTACGTGAAGCAGGGAAGGAACGACTCTGCCGCCGCTGAATTTCGCACCGTCGCCAGAGAATACGCGGACATGGATCCCGACCTGGCTGCCAAAGCCAAGGCTCGCTTGCGGGAAATGGGCCTGAGCGTCGGCACCACCCCCGCGCGCCGCAAAAGATAAGACCGCGCGTCGTACCCACGCGTGCGTGCTGCCTTCACACCCGTGTGAGCGAGGCCAGCCACAGTTCGTGAAGGCTCACTGCCAACCACGCCCCACCAGTCACTGTGCTATGCTTTTTTCACTCTAGGCGTTCATGCCGAAGACAACTCCTCTGCCGCGCATCTGCATCGCCATGGGCTTCTCCGACCCCCAGAAGCTGCTGGAGTCCGCCCGCCGCGAAGCCAATGGGGGCGAGTCGCTTCTGGAGTTCCGGCTGGACTACCTGCCTGCGCCCGAGCAGGGACCCGCGGTAATCCGCAAGTTTCTAACCTCGCGCCCGGATTGTGCCGTCCTGGCCACCTGCCGGCGTCACCAGAACCACGGCAAATTTAATGGCAGCATCGAAGATCAGATCCGCATCCTGGAAGCCGCCATCGATGCCGGTGCGCGAGCCGTGGACGTCGAGATCGAGAGCGCCGAAAATGCCGCCGACCGCTTGGAGGCGCTGCGCGGGCACGCCCGTCTCATTCTCTCCTATCACAATTACGAAGGCACGCCGTCGCCTGAAGCCGTGTTGCGCCGCATGCTGCGCATTCCCGCGGATGGCTACAAGATCGTCACCACGGCGCGCAAGCCCTCCGATAACTCCCGCATACTCGGGCTTGCCAAAGCCCATCCCCGCACTCCGCTGATCGTCTTGGCCATGGGCGAGACTGGTTTTCCCACGCGCGTGCTCTCGCCTTCCGTGGGCGGCTTGTTCACTTACGCCGCGCCCAACGCTTCCGAAGGCACCGCTGTCGGCCAGGTTTGCGCCCGGCTCATGCGGCATCTCTATCGCGTCGAGAAGTTCACTCGCGCCGCCAAGATTTACGGAGTGGTCGCCGACCCGGTCCGGCATTCCATTTCGCCCGCGGTCCACAACCGCGCTTTTCAGTCTTTGCGCATGGACGCTGTCTACCTTCCCTTCCTGGTGCAGCAAGCGCAGTTGAAGGATTTCTTTGCGCTGGCCGCGGGCCTGCCCGTAGCGGGATTCAGCGTGACCATCCCTCACAAGCAGAAGGTGCTGCGATACCTCAACGCCGTGGATCCGCTGGCGCGCCGCATCGGCGCGGTGAACACGGTCTGGAAAAAGGCCGGCAAATGGCGCGGCGCCAACACCGATGCTCCGGCCGTCACGGTCCCTTTGTCGCGGCACTTGAAGCTGTGCAAATCCTCCGTTCTCTTGGTAGGAAACGGCGGCGCGGCCCGCGGCGCGGCGTACGCCTTGGTGGACAGCGGCGCCAAGCTTTCCATCGTGGGTCGCAATCCGGATCGCGTCCGATCGCTAGCCAAATCCTGCGGCGCCGAGCCGCTGCTCAAGGAACAATTGGATAAGCTCAAGTTTGACGCCGTCGTTCACGCTACGCCGCTAGGCATGTTTCCGCACGCTGAAGGGTGCTTCTTCTCGGGCGCCATTCCCGCCGATCTCGTGTTCGACATGGTCTACAATCCGATGGAAACTGCGCTCATCCGGCGCGCAGTCGCACAGGGACTGACCGTGATTCACGGCCTCGAAATGTTCCTCGAACAGTCCGCCCGTCAGTTCGAAATCTGGACCGGCGCCACCGCTCCCCGCGCCGTCATGGAAAAGGCCGCGAAGGAAGCCCTGGCCGCGGACTGAGTTTGCGCCGCGGGCCTATAATGGTTGCGTGTCCGGAACATTTACGCGCCGCCAGCTAGCCGTCGCGCTTTCCGCTCCCGCGTTGCTTGCACAAACCCCGGCGCCAGCGCTGCCACAAAATGCGGATGACGAGCTAAAGGCCGTTCGCGACCAGAACCGCCGAATTTCGGAACAGCTCGCCAAGTTTCCGCTGCCCATGACGGCCGAACCCGCGACCCGCTTCAAGGCTTAGAGCCGGCCATGGCCTCCATCCCGGAAGACATTTTCTTCGCCAGCATCGCCGAGATCAATCAAAAGCTAAAAGCCCGGGAATTCTCGGCCGTCGAATTGACGCGCGCCTTCTCGGAGCGTCTGGAACACCTCGGCCCGCGCTACAACGCACTCGCGCTCCCGCTGCGCCAGCAAGCCATCCACGAAGCCAAGGACGTCGACGGCGATATGAAGCGCCAGCGATTCCGCGGGCCGCTGCAAGGCATCCCATTCGGCGCCAAAGATCTGCTCGCCGTTGCGAAACAACCTACCAGTTGGGGCGCTCAGCCTTACGCCGGCCAGATCTTCGACTATACCGCCACGGCCCTAAAGAAGCTCGCCAAGCCAGGCGCGATTCTGCTCGGCAAACTCGCCATGGTGGAGCTCGCTGGAGGGCCCGACTTCCGATATGCCAGCGCATCGCTGACAGGTCCTGGCCTGAATCCTTGGGATCGAACGCGCTGGTCGGGAGGCTCATCGAGCGGTTCGGGCATCGCGGTCGCGGCGGGGCTGGTTACTTTCGCGCTCGGCTCAGAAACTTCCGGCTCCATCCTCACGCCCAGCGCATTCTGCGGCATCACCGGACTCCGCCCCACCTACGGTCTCGTGAGCCGCCACGGCGCCATGCCGCTCTCCTGGACGCTCGACAAGATCGGCCCGATGTGCCATTCAGCCGAAGATTGCGGCCTGGTTCTGGAACATATTGCGGGCGGCGATTCCGACGATCCTGGATCGGCGGGCAAGAGCTTCTACTACGCGCCCAGCTACGCTCCCGAGCTCAAAGACATTCGCGTGGGCTACGCGGCCGTTGATTTCGACGAATGGGCCGACCCGGCCGCGCGCCCCGATTTCGCCAAGGCGCTCGAAACATTTCGCTCACTCGGTGTTCAGCTCATCGAAACCAAGCTGCCCGAGTTTCCTTACGGCCCCGTGATCAGCACCATCGTTTCTTCGGAAGCCTCCTCCGTATTTGAGCCGCTGATCCAAAGCGGCAAAGTCGACCAACTCGCCGACCAGAAAGCAAATCGCCGGGCTCAAAGCCGGGCTTGAAATCACGGCCAAGGATTACTTGAAGGCCATGCGCATCCGCAGCCTGATGCAGGAAGCGTTTCGCGACCTTTTCGCTTTGACCGACGTGCTGCTGGCGCCTTCGCGCCTCGGCCCGGCGAACAAGATCACGGAACCGCTCGATCGTCCATCGAGCGGCCGCCCGGAACCGTCCACTCCCGGTCTAACGGCTTTGATTCCGGCAGGGAATCTGGCGGGACTGCCCGCGCTCTCGCTGCCATGCGGCTTCGCCGACAAGTTGCCGATCGGGATCCAGCTCGTCGGGCGGCCGTTCTCCGAAAACACGCTGCTCATGCTCGGCCGCCGTTTCCAGGAGCGCACCGATTTTCACAAACGGCGTCCCCCGCTGGGCGAAACTTAACTAACACGGCCTATAGCGCGAAGTGCGTTCTGTGCGGCCGTTACGCCGCGATATTGAGCTTCCTCGAAAATCGAGAAGCCGCTCAAATCGGAGTTCGCGAAAAAAACATTACCGGTTGGTTTTGTCCAGCGCTGCCTCTGGTCCGAGAAAACAAAGCCGGTCGCGGGCCGCGCCATGGCGTGGCCCAAACGCATCACGTCGACATGCGTCACGCATTGCCGGATGTCCGGATGCGCGCGTTCGAGATCGTTCAGGATCGCTTCCTTCCAGTAATTCCAATCTTTGTCGAGCAGCAGCCGGCGCGCGTCCTCCGGGCTGTACTCGGCCAGCGACCAGTAAAAGGTCCACACCGTGCGCTCCAGGTGCGTCGCCAGATTCATATGCGTCGCGTTAACGTAACCCAGCGTGGGCGAATCATAGATCACGTTGTCCCAAGCCAGATCGAAGCCGGACTCGCGGGGCATGCGGTCCAGCGTCAAGTTGGCTGTGAGCCAGGGCGAGTATTGAAAGCCCTCCGCGCGCGGGGCGCCTTCGATGATGTAGGTGGCGAGAAATGTCGGCGCCGCGAAAATCACTGCGTCCGCGATGTATTCCGTCTGTTCCGTGAAAACGTGCAGGCGCGTGCCGTCTCGCGCGATGCGGTAAACCACCGCGCCGGTGTTAATGTAACGCCGCAGCTTTTCGAACAGACGTTGTGCGATCCAGCCATTGCCCTCGGGCCAGGTCAGCGGGCCTTTCTCTTCCGGCTCCCGTGAAGCGAAGTACTGAATGCCCGCCCAGGCCGAAGTGTCCTTGGCCAGCGCCCCGTAATCGTCGCGGCAGGCGTAATTGATATACCAGCGCAAGGTCGGCGAATCGAACTTCTCGCGCTCCAGCCAATCTGGGCCATTGAGAGTCGATCGAGCGGCGATGGCCTAGCGCCGCGTTCCATGGGGATGGTGAATTCGCCGGAAGCGCGAAACTCGCTGACCCGGTCGTTGAAGCGTTTGTACTGTTCGGTATCGTGCGGCGTAGCATTCTCGGGCTCGATGCCTTCCTGCCAGCGGCCGAAAATGAAGAGGCGCTCCTGAGGAGCGAAGCACAGCACGCGATCGTCCCAGGCGCCATCGTGGAACACTCCGAGTTCTTCGAAAAGCTCGCGAGCCAGCGACTCGCCTTTGGCGGGAACCGGAACGTAGTGCGCGGCCCAGGGGAAGCGGCTGATCTCGTTCTCACCCCAGCGCGAATTGCCGCCGGTACGCGATTCCATTTCGAGCAGCACGAAATCGCGGAAACCGCGCTTGTCCAGGTGCCAGGCGGCGCTCAAGCCCGCCATGCCGCCGCCGACGATGACGATCGGAACTTTGACTTGGCGCTTGGGGGCGGCGAAAGGGACGCGATCGCGCAGACGATGGCCGAGCGGGAACGAGTCGTTGACGAAGCCGCCTGAAATCGGCCGGCCGGCTTTGCGCGCGAGCCCCAGCAGCGCGGGAGCCCCTGCCAGGACGGATCTGCGAGTTATCTTGCGATGTCCTTCCATTCGCGGTCGTAGTAGCGAACCAGAATTTGGTCGTTCAGCCGGTTGGGTTCGACGTCTACCGGCGTCATGTCGTTCGGGAAGACAAACATTTCCGCGACATTTCGTGCGGAGAGAAACCGCAGGCCGGCTGGCAATTGTTGGGGCGGTTCGAACGGAACGCGGCTTCCGATAACGAACCCCCATTCGCCGAACGACGGCACGTACACGTGATACGGATACGTCCGGAGGCCAGCCTGCTTGACGGTTTCGACGATGCACCAGTATGACAGGCGCGCGAACAGCGGCGAGGTGCTCTGGACGACGATCAATCCGCCGGCCGAGAGGTGTTTTGCGGCCAACCGGTAAAATGTGGTGGTGAAAAGCTTGCCCAGCGAGTAGCTGGTAGGATCTGGAAAATCCGCGACGATGAAGTCGAACTGGTCCGGATTCCTATCCAGCCAGCGGAACGCATCGTCGTTGATGACGTGCACGCGCGGTGAGGTCAGCGCATGCTGGTTGAGCGCCGAGAGCGCCGGATGCGTGGAGAAAAGCCTGGTCATTTCCGGATCCAGTTCGACCTGAGTAATGCTCTGGACGCTTGGATATTTCAGAATTTCCCGAATCGCAAGGCCGTCGCCGCCGCCCATCACCAGCACGCGCCGCGCGCCCGGCAATGCGGCCAGACCGGGATGAACTAGCGCTTCGTGATAGCGGTATTCATCGCGCGAGCTGAATTGCAGATGTGTGTTCAGAAACAGCCGCAGATCGTCTTTCCACTTGGTCAGGACGATGTGCTGATAGCGCGTATTGCGGCTGAATATCACCTCATCGGCGTAGAGGCTGTTGTCGGCCGACGAGGAGATGCGGTCAGCGAAGACCATTCCGCCAGCGAGCAACGCCAGCGTCACAAAGCAGCCCACTCGCAGAACATGGCCGCGGCCTAGCTGAGCGCGAAACAGAAACGTCGACCACAGCGCGACGCCGGCGTTCAGAATTCCGAAGACAAGAGCGGATCGAACCAGGCCGAGCTTGGGGACCAGCAGAATTGGGAAGAGCAGTGAAGCGCCCAGTGCGCCGAGATAATCAAAGGTCAACACGTGCGAAATCAGCTCGCGAAATTGGAAGCGCTCCTTGAGAATCCGCATGAGCAGCGGGATCTCGAGTCCGACCAGCGTCCCCACGAGAATGACGACGACATACAGCACCAGCCGAAACGCCTCCGTATAGGCAAAGGCCAAAAACAACAGAGACGAAGAAAATCCGCCGACCAGGCCGACCATCAGTTCGATGGAAACGAACTGCGCCACCAAGCCGCGGCGCAGGAATCGCGACAAATAGCTTCCGATACCCATCGCGAACAGATAGCAGCCGATGATGGTAGAGAACTGGAAGACGTCGTCGCCCAGCAAGTAGCTGGCCAGCGTGCCGGCGATCAACTCATAGATCAGACCGCACGCGGCGATCAGAAATACCGAGAGGAAAAGCGCTACAGGCACCTAATACCTTAGTGCACGGCCGCCGCGATGATGATGCACATGCCGATGGACATGGCGCCAATCAGCACGGCCAGAGCGACGTTCTTCTCGCGGACGATCTCGTTCCAAAGATGATACGGCGTCGCTTTGTCGATGATCACGAATGCCAACACAAAGATCACAATGCCGATCAGTGCATACACAACCGCATTCACCACGTTGTTCATGATTATTTGCCTCCGATATATCGTGAGTAACCGCCGTAGGTGGATCGATACGCGCCGGGGTTATCGCGGATCGATTTCGGAAGAACTCTCTGCTGATTGATGCGGTCGAAGCTCCTGCCAGTGTACTCCAGGTAGCCGGTTGCTCCCAGAAGCAGAACGCCATACAGCAAGAACAAGGGATTGTTAATCATCACCACCTCCACTGGAAACTGCCGGTGCGTAATCGCTCTCGTGCCAGCGCCGGCTCTCGAACGCCATCGAGCGATAGGTTGTTAGCGCGGGCGGAATCAGAAGCAACAGCGCCGCGATCCAGAAGTAGCTGTAAATCGGGACATCGCGGCGCACGAAAATCTCGTAGCGCGTGCTAGGCGCGGTTGGACCCATTTCAGGCTCGATCCTCAGATAGTAGCGCCCGCCGGGAACGGATGGAATTACCACTGAGTTGTTGTGGCTACCCTCGGTTCCATCGGAATCGTGGTAATAGCTGACCTCGCGGGCGAAATCGAAAGTCTGGCCGGTTTCGTCGTTGATCAACGCGAAGTCAAGGTAGATCCAATCGTTGTCGACGTCGGCGTGCGCGCCGACTTCGACGTTCTTGTTGCCGCCCGGGACTTCAAAAGTCGGCGTGACGAACGCTGCTTCGCTGTTCTTGCCCGCGTAGACATAATTCTCGCGAAACACTTCGCGATTCGATTTCAGAAAGGTGAACACGATCAGCAGAGCGAACAGCGCGACGTTGAGCCACAGCCAGGTGCGCCAGGCCGAGCCAACTTTACCTTGGTAAGGTGAGGGCTGATTGGCGAAAATGCCTTGCGCGTAAGGAGGCGAGCCGGGCAGCCGGAAAGCTTGCCAGATTTTCGATCCCGGCCAATACTCGCCGAGCGACCAAGTGACTTCGCCGTCCGTCTGCTCGGCGGAAAGCATGTAGGGAGGCGCGATGTAGTCCTCGCACTGCGCGGTGTCACCCCGCCGGACCTGCCATGGAAATTCGCCGATCACGTAGGAAGTGGCCGCCTTCATGGAATCGAACGCGGCGTAGGTGTGGCCGTCCATTCGCGCGGCGGCTCGGCCACGCGCGCGGGCCGGTTCCGGCAACCTGCTCAGCACGCGCACGACGTTCCAGTGGCCCTGATATTCGGTAAGGTAGCGAAATCCTTTATAGGGATTGAAGAGCAGGTATTCATCCCAACTATAGAAGTCGTCGCCGGATTGGACGCTGCGCTCCTGGAAGCCGATCACTTCGTAGACGGTTTCGTTGAAGGTGCCGCGCGTTCCCAGCGGGATTTTCGGCTGGATGCGTTCCTTACCCTGAAACGTTTGAAGAATCTGGAACTCGGGGCTGGACGTGTCCAGGACGCTCAAGCAGTTTGGACAGACGGCTGTCAGAGTATGGGCGAAACCTCGCAGCGTGACGGGCGCGCCGCAGTTGGGGCAGGAGAGCGATTTGGCCTTGACCAGCGGCGGGCTGACCGGCGAGCTGCTCATGAGTTCCAGCCTTCGAACAGACGCAGATTCTTGAAGTGCAGATCGTCAAACTCGACAGCGCGGCCAAGAAAGAGCACCGGCGGGTTCTCGCTGTAATCGATGGTGGCGAAATCGCCGCTGATGCTGCGCAGGTCGGCGAACATGACGTCAGTTTTGTCCCAGTATTCGAAGGGCAGCTCGCCTTGGACGCCCTTATAGTGCGCCTTGGTGATGGACGTCACCTCGTAAGTCTTGTTGTCCCAGACATAGTTGGCGCCACGCTGCGGCGGAGTGGCGGGAAGCTGCTGCTGCGGCGGAGGCGTTGCGGGCCGGGAAACATCGTATTCGAGCTGCGCGTCGGCTAGCCAGCCGTTGGTGTTGTCGTTGTAAACGACGTGCCACTCGTTCCATCCACCTTGCTCGTATTCGTATATGATGCGGCCGATGACGACGAAGCCTTTGTTCTGATAAACGCCCTCGGTACCGATCTGGATGGGCGAGGCGTCGGCGGGCAGGTCGGCTACTTCACCCACTTTTTTCAGGTCGACGTCGGTGCGCACCAGGATGGAATGGCAGAATTCGCATGTGGTTTGCACCGCGCTGGACCAGCGAAACTTTACCGGCGCTCCGCAGTTGGGACAATTCGCCGCGGGTGCGCTCATGGCTGGTAGGGCCGTTCGACCTGACGGACGGAAACGCGCGCGGCGCCAAATTCGCTCTTGAGCAGGGCTTCAAAGTCGGCGCCGGGGCGCGGGCGGCAGCAGAACAGGTTGAGGCACAGCGATCCGTACTCGGGGAAAGTATGACAGGCCAGATGCGATTCCGATAGCAGGCTGACGCCGGTGATGCCGCCGGTGTTGGGAAATTGGTGCCAGTTGGATTTGCCGAGCGGGTGCAGGTCGAGCGCGGCGACCAGATGGCGGAACAGTTCCTGCATGCGGTCGAGGTCGGACAATGCTGCGGCATCGCAACCGTGAGCCTCGACAATCCACTCCTGGCCGCTCATGATTTCTTAGAGCCTAACACTGCGAGCGATAATAGCGCTATTGCTGAGCGCCGCCGCACTCCGGGCAGAATTTAGCGTTGCGCGGGATCGGCTTGCCGCAGTTCAGGCAGAACTTTGTTTCCGTAGCCGGAGCGGCCGGCGCGGCTGGACCGCCCGCGGGAGTTGCCGGACCTGCGCTGGGAGCGGGAGGTTCGCCCGGCTTCATGGCGTTCACCATGGTCTGAGCCATGGCCATGCCGGCGCCCAGTCCGACTCCAATTCCCGCCGCTCCACCGCCTTCGTTGGCGGCCGCGATGGGCATGGATTGCGCCACCTGGAACTGCGTGTACTTGCTCATATCGCCGATCATGTTCATGCTGATGCGCTGATCCAGGATTTTCTGGAGCTCGTCGGGCAGCGAGAGGTTCTCCACCACGAAGTTTTCAAGCGAAAGGCCGAAATCGGCGAAGGCCGGCTTCATGGTCTCGGCGATTTTCTGGCCGAGCGCGGCCTGGTTGGCGGCCATGTCGAGGAAGGGGATGGAGCTTTGCGCGAACGAATCGGTCATGCGCGCGACGATGGTGTTGCGGAGCTGGCCCTCGAGATCGCCGACGCGATAGAGGTCGCGCGTGCCGCTGATCTTCTCGTAGAAAATCTTGGGGTCGGCGATGCGGTAGGCGTAAATTCCATAGCCGCGGAAGCGGATAGCGCCGAATTCCTTGTCGCGGATGGTGATGGGCGTGGCGGTGCCCCAGCGCTGGTCGGTTTGCAGGCGCGTGGAGAAATAATAGACATCCGATTTGAATGGGGATTTAAACGCCTTATCCCAATTCATGATGTAGGTGAGGATGGGAAGCGTGTTGGTGCTGAGAGTGTACAAGCCGGGGCTAAAGACATCGGCGATCCGGCCTTCGTTCACGAACACCGCCATCTGCGAATCGCGGACCGTGAGCTTGCCGCCGTTCTGGATTTCCATGTCTTCCATGGGATAGCGATAGGCCAGGATACCGGGCTCGGGCTCGGTCCACTGGATGACATCGATAAATTGCTTGGAGAGGAAACTCATAGGCTTGTATTCGAGTATACGCCAGCAGAGCGCGGGTTGTTCCAGGAGGCCGTAAATAATTGTTGTAAAATGACTTAGCGGCTGGTCAGAACGGAAACTCAAGACCATTTGCTTGAGCAAAATCTCTGAAGGCGCCCCACGACTCTAAAACGTACATGTTGGACCGAATGCGGCCATTCACATATTCCGGAACGAAGATGACCAAGCGTTCTTCCTTATAGCCGTCGCCGCGCTTGGGCGTCCAAAAATCTTTTCCGGGGGTCTTCCCAGCGGCCAGATTGTTGCGCGTGTATGCCACAGTGGCTCCGCCGCCTCCGTGCAGTGTGGGATCGTGGATGACGCTCCCGCCCGATTCGCGGTAGCGGCGATTCATTTCGTATTCGAGCAATAAATCGTCCTCCGCGCCGCCGATCTTGGTTTTGGACTGGTAGCGATCCGCCGCCGGGATGTGATCGCCGGCCTGTTTCATGCCGGGCCGCTGGCGTGTGGCAAGGTCGAGATCCGAGGCATAGGGATTGCCCATGCTGTCGACGACCATATATTTGCCGGGAGTCACTTCCACCAGATAATGTCCGTGGATATCGACGTTGCCGTGGCCGGTGTAGTGATAGTCAATTTTGGCGCTACCATCGGCGCCGTTGATGGGACGGCCGTCGGTTGGCATTTTGTATTTCTTGGGTTTGGGATTGGAGGCGATAGAGTGATCGATCTCGGCGCTGGCGCCGCGCAGATTACCCATGTCGTAGGTCCCGGCCGGTTCGAGATGGCCGCCGCCGAGTTCGCTTTCTGACAGGCACACCAGGCCGTGCCAACCGTCTCCGGAACTGGCTTTCAGCCAAGGCGGTTTGCCGCGGTTCCAAACCTTACTGTTGACCCAGGTGGCGCGGCGGGCATCCGGCTCGCGCACCACCATAACCTCGCAACGTTCGGCGGAGGTCTTCTTGTACATGTCCACGGCGGCGTGTTCGAGCGGGGTGCCGCCGGGATCCCTCAGCAGATCCCGGCGCTGATAGCCCTTGCCACGAATGTAGGCCACAGCGGCGTTCTTGTTTGCCAGCAATTTCTGTTTTAGCTTTTCCGGCGCGAGATTCATGAGCGCGGAGAA
This sequence comes from Terriglobia bacterium, assembly GCA_963768095.1. Taxonomy (GTDB): domain Bacteria; phylum Acidobacteriota; class Terriglobia; order Bryobacterales; family Bryobacteraceae; genus Palsa-89. Next base: position 118,421 of record CAVYGT010000010.1, read on the forward strand.
AAAACGTTTCGCTATGGAGGAAATGACATGGATTCCGACGGCGCTGGCGATATCGGAGAATAGCTGGACCAGAATTTCCTCGATCATCTTAGCGCCATAGTCGAGATCGCTCGGCGTGGCCGCGGACATACAAATGCGGTGCAGAGCCTCCCCGCGGGGCTCGTAAAAGTAGTAATCGCAGAGAAGTTGATTGATACCCATGAGCCGGGTGATGGTCACAACGGCTGCCGCGCCGCCGACAAATTCGGCCCCAAACATCACCAGGAACGTCCCCGCGATAGGCACCAGCACCTCCGGGGAGGCCATCGAGCCGAACTGGGCCTGCAGGGCGGACTTAAGGGTTGGCGAGCGCGCCGCGCGGTCCAGCATCTCAGCCATTCGGTCCACGGGCGACATAATGCTGGGGTCGTCATATCGCCACCATTGCGTGTACTGGGCGTAGGCGCCTTCGGGATTGTTGGGATTGTCGCCGCGGACGGCCTTACCCTCACGCTTGGGGGTGCCGTTCATGAAGTATTCCGTCAGACGGGCCGGGCCGAGTTGCGAGCCATGGTACAACACGATGTCGTCAACCTCGACCTTCGCGGTACCGGTGACGGCTTGCAGGAAACTAGCGCGGACCAGCTGCCAGTTACTGCGGGCGACCCAAAAACCCTGGTCCAGGTCGACCATGATCGTTGCCAACGGCTCCGACTTCGGTTGCGGCCTCACGAATTCACCGGGCTTTACGTTTTGCCACCGGGCGTGCAGGACGATCAAGGTGCGGGAATACACGAAGATCCTCCGCTGGCTCTGATCCGTAAGGCCATCTCTACAGAGCTAATATGGGGCAAATCAGTCTCCCTATCTTGAAGGCGTAATCGCGCGTCAAAATGCCTCATTCGTTAGCCAGATGCTGGTAGTTCCTGGTGGGAATTGGGTTGATTTTACCACGCCGGAAGATCGGTTCGAAAGTAGTTCTACGTTATTGCCCGGCCTGGAGCTGCGAATGAACCATGTGGAGGCCTGTGGGTTACTGGAGCTGCTTGACGCCCTCAATGATGCTGGTTCCAAAATTATCCTGGATGGGCGTGATGGTGCGGATGTTGAGCCCGGCAGCGCGATACAGCGCCACCCATTGTTGTTCAGTTCTCTCCTTGCCCGTGACGCACATCAGCATGACAATGTCGAGCAGCTTAGCCGCCGTTCCAGCAGTGTTGCCCACCGCCGGCAGAACAGTGTCGACGCAAATCACGCGGCCGTTGTGTGGCAGGCGCCGGCTGCAATTTTCGAGCAGGCGAACGCATTTTTCATCGTCCCAATCGTGGATGATGTGCTTCATGATGTACACGTCGGCCTGGGGGACGGTCTCGAACATGTTGCCGGCCGAGTAGCTGAGCCGCGCCGCGATGCCTGGATCGGGAATTGGCAGGTGCTGGGGTGCGACGCCCACTACCTCAGGACGGTCCAGCACGGTGGCTTGCAAATGGGGGTACTTCTGGAGCAGTGCCAATGCCAGATGGCCGAATCCACCACCAATGTCGGCCACGTGGGTGGCGTTGACGAAGTCGCATTTTTCCAGCACGCCGCGCAGCGAGTTCAGGCTGTTGGACTTCATGGCTTCGCCGAACTCTTCGAGCTCCTTGGGATTGGCATTCAGATAATCCCAGAATTCCAGTCCGTAAACGGCCCTGACCTGGGGCTGGCCGGTCTTGACTGTTTCAGACAATTCCGCGGCCACTCGCAGCATCATTCCGCCGAACAACTCTACAATTTTCTTCACCGATACCGGCGAATCGGCGGTGAGAGTGTCGGACAATTCAGTCAGGCCGAACCTCCCTAGTGCATCTTCCGTGAATATTCCGACGCTGGCGCAAGTTCTAAGTACGCGCTGCAGAGCGGAGGGATCCGCGCTGAGGCCACCTTTCGCGATTATGTCGGCGGTGGTCAGCGAACCATGACGTTTGATAAGGTCCGGGACATTCAGTCGCGTGGCGTCGGCGACGACCTTCGTGATGAGGGCGCCCATGGCCATTTGCATCACCACGGCCTGCGGGGGTATCGGCTCGGGACCAGCGGTTGCCGGTGTCATCAGTCGCTCCTATAAGCGTGCAAGGGACGTTTGAGTATACTCCAATTCACCGGACCCGCATGCTTTGAAATCGCTGGACGATGAATTCCTTGTTGTCGTAGGCGGCGAAGGTTTCTTGTGTCTCGGTGAAGGCGCCGGTGGTGTAGTCAGAGATTACACGGCGCCAGAAGGATTGGGCGGGTTTGTTGTTCGGCATTTCGCGGACTTCCCAGCGGCCGGGGAAGCGGTCGAATAAGTCGACCGCGACGCGCTGGCCGATTCCCTGGCGGCGATATTGGCGCGGGATGAAAAATTCGCCCATGTCGAAAGTGGGCGGCGTGTCGTTGACCCGTTTCACTAGAGCGAAGCCGGCGGGGTGGCCATCGATTCGAATCAGAAACGGGAATCCGCGCCAGGCGGGCGGCCAGGAGCGCTTGCCGGGCCGGCCCCAATAATTCGCGAATTGATCCGCGGAGTCGAACAGGCCGTCCGGAGGAAAATTCCAGCCGGTGTACTCAGCCATGTCGTAGATGTAGAAGCGGGCTAGGTTGCTGACGACGATGTAGTCGGCGTCGGAGGCCGGCGTTATTTCGAGAGGCATGCGTGGCTACGATTCAATACCCATTTGGGAGAGACGGTAGCGTAGGGCGTTGCGGGTCAGGCCCAGGAGACGGGCGGCCTGGCTCTTGTTGCCGTTGGCGCGATGCAGGGCTTCCTTGATGATGGACTGCTCGAATTGATCCAGCGTCATGCTTTCGGGCAGGAAGCTGTCGACGGCAGCGGCGCGGGCTTTCGGAGCCAGGTCGAGCTTGATGTCGGCTGCATCGAGCACTTTGCCGCTGGCCAAGACCATGCTGCGCTCGATGACGTTTTCGAGCTCGCGTACGTTGCCGGGCCAATGGTAGCCGAGCAGGCGCTCCATGGCTCCCTCGGAGATGGATTCGACCGGGCTGCCGAGATCCTTCTGGAATTTTCTGATGAAGTGGTTGGCCAGAAACGGGATGTCTTCCTTGCGGTCGCGCAGGGGCGGGATGTTGATGGGGAGCACGTTCAGACGGTAATACAAGTCTTCGCGGAAGGTGCCTTGTTCCAGGGCCGCGCGGAGATCGACGTTGGTGGCGGCGAGCACGCGCACGTCGATGTGGCGGGTTTTGTTGCTGCCCAGGCGCTCGAACTCGCGTTCTTGCAGGATGCGCAGAAGTTTCACTTGGATGGAACCGGGAACGTCGCCGATTTCGTCCAGGAAGACAGTGCCGGTGTCGGCCTGCTCGAATTTGCCGGGCTTGGTGGTGTTGGCTCCGGTGAACGCGCCCTTTTCGTATCCGAACAACTCGCTTTCCATGAGGTTCTCGGGGAGCGCGGTGCAATTGATTTTGACGAAGGGACGATCCGAGCGCGGCGAGTGATGATGGATGGCGCGCGCGATCATGTCCTTGCCGACGCCGCTTTCGCCGCACAGCAAAACCGTGGCGCGGGTGGGAGCGACGCGGTCGATAGTGGCGAAGATCTCGCGCATCGAGTCGCTGCGGCCCACGATGTTGTCGAATTCGTAGCGCTGGCTCAACTCGGCGCGCAGCTCGCGATTCTCGTTGCGGAGATTTTTCAGCTCCAGCGCCTTTTCGATGACGGTCATGAGGTGGTCGAGCGAAAAGGGCTTGGGGAGGAAATCGACCGCTCCGGCTTTCATGGCTTCAACCGCGGTTTCGATGCTTCCGAACGCAGTCATGACGATGACGGGCGTGCGATAGTCCTGGCTGCGCAGTTCGGTGAGCAGTTCGAGGCCGCTCTGGCCGGGCAGGCGCAAATCGGTGAGGATTACGTCGGCGCGATCCGCCAGCTTGAGCGCATCTTCGGCGGTGCCGGCCTGCTCCACTTCATAGCCGGCGGTCTTGAGTTGCAGCTCGACCACGCGCCGCAGTTTTTCTTCATCTTCGACGACCAGGATGGTGGCCTTCATGCACCGGCCTCTTTGCTGGATTCACGAAAAGGCAGGAAGACGCGGAAGACCGTGCCGGCGCCCTGTTCGCTTTCCACCGTGATCCGGCCCTGATGTTCGTCGACAATTTTGGAGACGATGGCCAGGCCGAGTCCGACGCCGGAGGACTTGGTAGTGAAAAATGGATTGAAGATGCTCTCCAGATGCTTGGGTGCGATTCCAGAGCCGCGGTCGATCACAGCGACCTCCACTGTTCCGTCGAGCTGACGGGTTTTGATGGTGATGCTTCCGTCGGGTGGACTGGCTTGCGCGGCATTGAGCAGTAAATTGTATATTACCCGCTCCATCAATTGGCGATCCAAGAGGAAGGGCGGGATGTCGGGTGAATAATTTTTGTAGATGGCGACGTCCAACGGGGGAACGTGCTGGCCGAGCTCGGCGACGGCTTCGTCGAGGAGCTGCGCGAGGTCGGTTTCCTCCAGCCGCAAGGCCAGCGGGCGGGCGAAATCGAGGAAGCGCGTGACCAGGGCGTTGGTGCGGTCTACTTCGGAGGATATGAATCCGGCCATTTCGCGCGCCACTTCATTATTCGCTTCGACGCTTTTGGAGAGCAGTTCGGCTGAGGCTTTCACGGTGCCGAGCGGGTTGCGGAGTTCATGCGCCAGGCCGGCGGAGAGTTGCCCCAGGGCGGCCAGGCGTTCGGAGCGGCGCATGGCGGCTTGCGCCTCTTGCAGCCGTTGATTGGCTTCGGACAATTGCTCGGCGGCGGCTTCGGCCTTTTGCGCGGCGGTTCTGGTTGCCTCCGCCAACTCATGCGCCAAGTAACCGACCACCGGAAAGATGGCGGCTCTCAAGACCACGAACTTCCATTCATCCGGCGGAATAAACTGCTCGGGCCGGAGAAATTTGATGAAGGAGACATAGGCGCCGCATCCCGCGATCGCGGCCAGCGCGGTTCCGAGCAGGTTGGACGAAGTGGCGACGGCGATGACGGGGAGCAGAAGAATCCAGTAGTAGCTACTTTCGATGCCGTCGGTCCAGCCCATGAGGATGTACCAAAGCGCCAGGCTGATGCTGAAGGAGACGGCGGTTCCGAGGTTGGTGCGGAGGAAGGGAATTTTCGGCTCGATCACGCGCATGATGCCGATGCCGATGAGTGGGATCATGGTCCACTTGGAGCGGTCGGGTCCATAGACGGCGAGGAACAGGCACAGCACCACCCAGACCACGTCTTGCAGGCGGATCATCCGCCAAGCGGCGGCGCGTGTCTCCACGCTGTCATCTTATCCCGGCAGTGTGACACAATAGTTGTACACGCGTTCTTCATGGAAAACCTCACTTCCCCAGCAACATCGGGGGCTCCGGCCGCATCGTTGGAAGATAGCCCGTCCCCTTCTGAACAGAATTCATTCGCGGACATTCTTTCCGAGTTTGAGCAACAACACCACGGCCCAGGCGGAGGGCAGGGAATTCCCGGCACGGTGGTGTCGATCACCGCGGATTCGGTCTTCGTAGACATCGGCCGCAAGCTGGATGGCGTGCTGCCGGTAGATGTGTTCCGCGGGCCGAAGGGCGAGCTGACGGTGAAGGTGGGCGATCCCCTGCTGGTCAGCATCACCGGGAACGACGGACAAGCCTATATTCTTTCGACCGTGAAGGTGGAGCGTCCCAAGGATTGGAGCGCGCTAGAGCGAGCCTTTGCGGAGCATCGCGCGATTGGCGGTGTGGTGACGGAAGTGGTGAAAGGCGGGCTGCGCGTGGACGTTGGGGCCGAGGCTTTCATGCCGGCTTCACGCAGCGGCGCCAAGGACCAGGCCGAAATTGAAAAGCTGGTGGGGCAGGAGATCCAGTGCCGGATCATCAAGCTCGATACGGCTGATGAAGACGTGGTGGTGGACCGGCGCGTGGTGCTGGAGGAAGAAGAAGCGCAAGCGCGCCAGAAGCGGCTGACCGAGCTGACCGAGGGCGCGGTGGTGCGTGGCACGGTGCGCAGCCTCACCGAGTTTGGCGCGTTCGTCGATCTGGGCGGCGTGGATGGGTTGCTGCACGTGGGTGATATGGCCTGGCATCGCGTGGCCAAGCCGTCGGACGTGGTTGCGCCGGGCGATTCGATTGAAGTCAAGATTCTGAAGGTGCAGCCGGAGACGCGGCGCATTTCGCTGGGGTTGAAGCAATTGGCGCAGGATCCGTGGACCTTGGCGGGCGAGCGCTTTCATGTTGGCGATCGCGTGCCGGGCAAGGTGTCGCGCCTGGCGGACTTCGGCGCGTTCGTCGAACTCGCGCCCGGCGTGGATGGCTTGATTCACATCTCGGAAATGTCCTGGTCGAAGAAAATCAAGAAGCCGAGCGATGTTTTGAAGACCGGCGAAATGGTGGAGGCCGTGGTGCTGGGGGTCAACATCGCCGAGCGGCGTATTTCGCTGGGATTGAAGCAGGCGCTAGGCGATCCTTGGGAAGACGCGATCAAGAAGTATGCGCCGGGCACGGTGGTGGAAGGGCCGGTGACGAGCTTGACCAACTTCGGCTGTTTTGTCGACCTGGGCCAGGGGATCGAGGGGATGATCCACATTTCGGACATTACGCGCGAGAAGCGTTTAAATCATCCCAAAGAAGCCGTGACGGTTGGGCAGACGGTGCGGGCGCAGGTGTTGGAGCTCGACCGCGAACGGCGGCGCATCAAGCTGGGCATCAAGCAGCTGGAGCCGACCACTGTCGACGAGTATCTGAGCGAGCACAGCGTGGGTGAAACGGTGACGGGGCGGATTGTAGAGACGGCGAACGGGCGCGCTCGAGTTGAGTTGGGCGAAGGCATTTTCGCTGTGTGCCAAATTCCGGCTGAAGCGACGCCGGCGGCAGGCTCCGGAAGCGCCGCACCGGCCGCTGATCTGTCGTCGCTAACTGCCATGCTTTCAGCGAAATGGAAGCAAGGGGCCAGCACGTCGGCGGCGCGACCGGAACCCGCGCAGGGCCGGGCAGATCCGAAGCTTCCGGGTGGTCAAAATTGACCCTGCCGCCAAGAAGATCGAGCTCGAACTGGCGGGCTGAACCCGCCCGCCGTTTCTGAACTCCGTGCAGGTCCGGGCATAACAGATCAGGGCCTTTCCGGGCGTGACACTTTGTCTTAGCGCCCGTCTATCTAAGTGTTGCAGGCAACAGTGGCCCAAGCGGCCGTCAAAATGGACGAACCCGAACTGATTCGGGCGGCGCAGAAGGGCGACCAGCGCGCGTTCGAGCAATTGGTGCGTCTGTACGACCAGAACGTCCTGCGGCTGGCTTTTAATCTGCTTCGGTCGCCCGAGGATGCCAACGATATTTATCAGGAGGCGTTCCTGCGGGTGTACAAGAATCTGCACACGTTTCGTTTCGACTGCAGCTTCCATACCTGGCTGTACCGGATCGTGACGAACTTGTGTCTGGACGCTCTGCGAAAACGGCGGGTGCGGCGCGAGGAAAATACCGTGGTGGAGACGGGTGAAGGCGTGTTGGACCGGATGGACACGGTGGAAGAAGGACGGGCGCACGGCGATCCGCAGCGCCAGTTGCTGAGCAGCCAGCTGCGGGAGCGGATTCAAAAAGTGCTCGGGGACCTGACGCCGCGGGAGCGGACGGTTTTTGAGATGAGACATTATCAGGGGCTGCGCTTGCGGACCATCGGCGAGCTGCTGGGGACATCGGAGGAGGCCGCAAAGAACTGCCTCTTCCGGGCCACGCAGAAGATGCGCGCGGCGCTAGGAGATTTCGTATGAAGTGTGAAGAAGCGCTAGAGAGGATGCCGCTGTTTTTGTACGGCGAGCTGCCTTTTGAAGAAGAAGAGCGGCTGGAAACGCACATTGACGAGTGCGCCGGCTGCCGGGAAGCGCTGGGGCGCGAGAAGGTGCTGTTCCAGGCGTTCGATGCGGCGCAGGCGGTTCCCAGCCAAGGCCTGCTGGATAATTGCCGCGCCGAGCTGCGCGGGCGCATCGCGCAGATTGAGCCGGAGCGCTCCGGTTTCTGGGACAAGTTGCGGGAGGGCTTCAGCATTCATTTCCATTTCGCGCCTGGTTGGGCGCAAGTCGCGGGTGCGATGGCGATGCTGGCGCTGGGGTTTGCGGCAGCGCGCATGACGCCGGGTTCGATGCTGGGACCGTGGCGCACAGCGGGCGTGGCGGGTGAGCCGGTCACTTCGCGCGTCCGTTATGTCGAGCCGGTGGCGTCGGGGCGGGTGCAGATTGTGGTGGATGAGACCAGGCAGCGCGTGCTGTCGGGCTACCTGGAGGATCAAACCATCCAGCGGCTGTTGCTGAAGGCGGCCAAGGATCCCTCGGACGCCGGGCTGCGGGTTGAATCGGTGGATTTGTTGAAGAACCGGCCGCAGTCGGCTGAAGTTCGCACGGCGCTGCTGTATGCGCTGCAACACGATCCGAACGCGGGCGTGCGGCTGAAGGCCTTGGATGGGCTGAAGGAATTCGCGAGCGATCCGGAGACGCGCCAGACGCTGACGCAGGTTTTGTTGAAGGACGATAATCCGGGCGTGCGGACGCAGGTGATCGATTTGTTGATCCAGCACCGCAGCGAGGCGATGGTCGGGGTGCTGCAGGAATTGATGAATAAGGAAGACAACGACTATATCCGGATGCGGTGCCAAAAGGCGCTGAACGAGATGAACGCGTCGGTGGAGACGTACTAGGCGCATGAAGCAGTTGGTAGTCATCTCGTTGGTAGTTGTTGGCGCGGCGCCGGCATTGCTGGGCCAGGCTGAAACGCCCATCACGCGTGAGGGCCGGTTCTGGGTACGCAGCATTTCAGGCAGCGTGCCGATCGGAACGGCGGAGCGGTTCCGGCTGGATACCACAGGCAATGTGGTGCTGCGCGGCGAGGCTGGAAGCGGCGCCAACTATACTCTGAAGCTGCGAGTGGAGGCCCGGGACGCGCGAGAAGCGGCGGCGCTGTTTCGCCAAGTCGAGGTACGAAGCAAAAACCAAAGTGGATTAGCGTACTTGATTGTGAGCCCGCCCCGGCGGATTTCGGAAGCGCCCGAGCTGACACTGGCGGTGCCGCGAGGTTTGCGGGAAGTGCGGATTGAGACGCGCGGCGGGAATGTGCAGGCCTCGGACCTGGATGGCCAGGTGGAAGCTCATTCGCTGGGCGGACGGATCACCGTGGACGGCGTTCGCGGCGCCGCGGATATTCGGACCGGTGGGGGCGACATTCAAGTGGGCAGCGTGGGCGGGCCGCTGCGGTGTTACTCGGGCGGCGGCGAGATTCGAGTCCAGAATGGCGGCTCGGAATGCTGGCTGGAGACGGCGGGCGGCGAGATATTTCTGCATGACGCCAACGGGCCGGTGCATGCGTCCACGGCGGGCGGCAACATTCGGATCGATCGCTCGGCGGGGGCGGTGTTTGCGCGCACGGCCGCCGGTTTGATCCAGGTCCAGCAGGCGGGCGGTCTGGTGACGGCCGAGAGTTCCGGCGGTGCGATTCAGGTGAGCGCGGCCAACGGTGTTCGTTGCGATTCGGCCGGCGGAGCCATTCGATTGCGCAACGTGTCGGGCGCGCTGCGGGCGTCCACTAGCGCTGGGAGCATTATGGCGGAACTGGCGAATGGCAATCGCATGGAAGATTCCAGTTTGAGCACGAATGCGGGTGACGTTACGGTTTTCATTTCGTCCAATCTGCCGGTGACGGTATTGGCGAGAAACCAGTCGGGCGGCGCGGGAAGGATCATATCGGATTTTCCCCAGATTCGGGTGCGCCAGGCGGGCGATGCCGCCGCCGTTCCGGTGGTGGCGGAAGGGGCGCTCAACGGGGGCGGTCCCACGCTGCGCATCAACGTTATCGGCGGGACGATTTATCTGCGCAAGCAGAAGTAGGGTGGAGCGTGGTGGTCGTTAGGCGGGTGTTTCGAGGTGATTTTATGAAGCGAGCAATTTTATGCGCGGCTTTGATGGCGGGCAGCCTCGGCGCGCAATCTTTGAGTTTCTTTCAGGCGCCCGGCGGCGCGCAGGTCTACGAGGTGCATCCGGGAGGCGTTACGTATCTGGGCGTGAACCTGGCGGAGGTGAATGCGGATCGGGCGCGCGAGTTGAAGCTGAAGGAGCCTTACGGCGTTGAGATCACGCGTGTGGAAGAAGGCAGTCCCGCGGAGAAGGCGGGGTTGAAGGCGGGCGATGTGGTGCTCGAGTACAACGGGCAGCGCGTGGAAGGCATGGAGCAGTTTGGGCGGCTGGTGCGCGAGACGCCGGCCGGGCGGGAGGCGAAGCTGTTGGTGAGCCGCGGGGGCGCGAACCAGACCATCGCCGCGATATTGGGAACGCGCAAGGCCAGAACCGTGGGCGGCAACACGTTTCCGGGCGTCGAATTTCCGGAGATTCATATTCCGGATATTCCGCAGATCTTAACGGCCTGGCGCAGTCCGATGCTGGGCATCGAGGCGGAATCGCTCGGTTCGCAGCTGGCGGCTTACTTCGGCGTTAAGGACGGCGTGCTGGTGCGCTCGGTGATCAACGATAGCGCCGCCGAGAAAGCGGGCATCAAGGCAGGGGACGTGATCACGAAGATCGATGGGATCGGTGTGACCACGCCCAACGAGGTGTCGAGCGCGATGCGGTCAGCGAGTTCGAGTAAGATGTTTTCGGTGGAACTGGTGCGGGAGCACAAGGAAATGACCCTGGGCGTGAATATTGAGGACGGCCGCTCGGATCGAGACTTGCCTCGGACCAGGGCGGTACACAACTAAGTACGGCGCAAGCCGCGCTCCGGCGCTTGCCAGGCCGTGGATGTGAGCCGCTTCAGGATGAGCGCTCGGGGGCGTGGTCTAACGTCAAGCGCTGGATCTTTAGCAGCAGCTCCACTTCTTTACGCGGCAAATTGAGCGAGGCGGCAATGTTGGGGGCGGGCGCTCCGCGCCGGGACATCCGAAGCGCCTGGGTGCGCTTGTTCAAATTCAAGCTGGGCTTGACGGGCGCGGCTTGCACCGGAATGCTGACGCGCTCTTCGGTCTCGCGCAACCGTGCGTTAAAGTCGTCCAGCCGGATCTGAAATTCGTCCTGGCTGACTGACTCTCCGCCTGTTTGCCTTCGCAAGCGGGACTTCAGGCGTCTGATTTCTCGCTCCAAGGATGCGAACAAGAAAAGGCTCGCCGCCGCGACCAGGGCGAGCAAGAGGTATGGCGCTAGCGGCAATAAGTAACGTTCCAGCATACTTAGTTCAACGTTCGCAGCCGCTCCTGACGGCTGATCACCTGCTTGATGCGGATCCCGAAGTTTCCTTCCACTACCACTACCTCCCCGCGCGCGATGACGCAGTTATTGACGATCACTTCGACCGGCTCGGAGACTGAGCGGTTCAACTCCACGATCGAGCCAGTGGTTAGTTTGATCACGTCTTTAAGAGCGAGTTGCGCTCTTCCAAAGGAAACGCTGACTGGCAGCTCGACATCGAGCAGCAGGTCGATGGAGTTTGGCAGAGGCGCGGGAGCGGGTGCTTTGGGTGGCGGCGCTTCCGCGCTTTCGTGGGCCGGCGCCGGCTCGGACAGCAAGTCCGGCAAGGGGCGGCTGAAGGCTGCCAGAATGCTCGTTTCCAGATCGGGAAATCCGATCTGAAATGAAAAAGCGGCGCTTCCGGCGCCGGGCGGCGCTTCATGCCCCGGCACCAGCGAGACCTCTTTGTGGACGCGCGAGGAGATGGATGCGGCCAGGCCCGAGAGCGCCTGAGTGACGATCTCCAGGTAAGTGCTGCGGGAGGTCTCGCGATCCTCTTCTTCGACGCCCGCGCCGCGCAACACGCGGCCACCGATTCCCTCCCAGGCTGGCAGGCCGGCTCCGATCCAGATGCGAGCATCCGGCGAGAGACTGAGGGGCTGCTCCCACCACAGGTCCTGCTCGACGGAGTCCGCTTGCGGGACTTCGCAGGAATCGAACTGGACGCTGGGCGCTTCGCCCGCCATGGACTCTAGAACACTGCGAATTTGGCCCGCGAGCTCTTCGGCGAGCCAAGTGAGGACCGCGTTCTGCTCCGGCATCTCTAGGCTCCCCGTTCCACCGGCCAGCGTTTCTGGAGATAGGACCGGAGCCGTAGAATGGCCTGCGACTTCAACTGCGAGATTCGGGATTCATGCAGGTTGACGATCTTGGAAATCTCGCGCAGGGTCAGTTCTTCGTGATAGTAGAGGCTGATCACTAGTCGCTCGTGTTGCGGCATTTTTTCAATGGCTTCCGCCAGGAGCCGCTGCAACTCGGATTTTTCCAGCAGCCGGGAGGGCCAGTTTTCCTCGTCGTCGGAAATGTATTTGAGCAGGCTGCGGCCATCGCCCTCCGGCGATACCGTTTCCAGGCTTCCGATGTTCACGCCGCGGATATCAACCAGCCATTCGTGGTATTCCTCGATCGTCACGTCCAATTCGGCGGCGATTTCTTCCTCGGTGGGAGTACGGTGGAGGCGCTGTTCAGCGTGGGCGATGGCGCCCTCTATCTGCTTGGAGCGCTTGCGCTGCTGGCGCGGGGCCCAATCCAGCCCGCGCAGGCTGTCGAGAATAGCGCCGCGGATCTTGTATTCGGCGTAGGTCTTGAGCTTCACGTTGTGGCTGGGATCGAAGCGGTCAATGGCGGCGATCAAGCCCAGCGTGCCGGTGGAGATCAAGTCGTCCAGATTCACGCTCTCCGGCAGGCGTTCATGGATCCGGCGGGCGATTAAGCGGACTTGCGGCAAATGTTCCAGGATCAGGCGTTCGCGGTCTTCGGCGGCGCTCTGTTGGCTCTGATAGCGCTTGATCGCGCGGGTTGGCTGCTTCACTACGCTGGGAGTGCTCATGCCGCCACCGTCCCGAATTTGGAGGGCTCCGCAGGTTGAGATTTCAGGATCAGGCCAAGCAGCAGATCGGGGGTGGCCGCCTCCAGGTCCTCGGGAATGCGTTGGCCGTTGGAGACGAACGAAACCGGCAATCCCATGCGGGCGCTCTGGCTCAAGATGGGGCCAAAGGTCTGGGTTTCGTCCAGGCGTGTGAAGAGTAGCTTGTCCGGCCTGAAAATGGAATACTGTTCTGCGGTTCGTTTCAGGTCGCTGGTACGCATGGATGCCGCCAGGACCAGGTGCGTGTCGAGGTCCGGCGATTGAGCGAGGGCCTGCGCCAGATCTTCATCCATCTCGTTCCGGGCGAGGCCCGGAGTATCGATCAGGATCAGATCAGCGGAATTGTGCCCGGCCAGAGCCGGTGCGAGCGCCGCACTGGTTTCCAGCACCTGACAGGGGGCCCCGAGGATAGCTGCGTAGGACTGCAATTCCTCCGCGGCCGCGACGCGATAGGTGTCCAGGCTTAGGAACTGCACGCGCTTTCGCGCGCTGATCCCGTACTGGACCGCCAGTTTGACCAGCGCGGAAGTCTTGCCCACACCGGGGGGGCCGACCAGGGCGGCGATCCGCTTCGGCGATTGCGGCCGGCCGAGCTCGGGTTGCACGCGGATCAGGCGCCGAAGCTGATCGCCGAGCGCGCCCGGAGTAAACGGGTTGCTGATGCGGCTTACTATTTCGTAAACCAGGTCAGCGTCCAGCTCGGTTTCAGTGAGCGAGGCGAATGCGGCCGCCAGATCCGGGTCCGAGGCAAAGCCGGCCATGCCAGTGCCACAGCGCGTGAGCGAGCGGCACAGGCGCTCCATTTGCTGCCTCAAGTCCGAGACTTCGGCCACCAGTTTTTCAACTGGTGGAGCGGGCTGAGCGCGAGGCGAGGCCGGCTGGCTGGGCTCAGTGGCGGAGTCTGGATCGGCCGCGCAGACCACCTCGTAAGCACCTAAGTGGCACGCTTCGGAGCCGGAGCGCTGGGAGTTCACCAGCATGGCATCCGGCCCCATCTCACGGCGCGCCAGGCCGATGGCCTCCTCGATGCTATCCGCGAAAAATGATTTCAGTTTCATGGCTAAAGTCCTGGGCAAATCACGGCTAGGTCACCATACCGAGCGATACGATCCGGCCGCCCGGCGGCACTTCGTTGTGCGACAACACCGTCAGGTTGGGCGCGATACTTTCGGTGATTTGCCGTAAGAAGAAACGCGCTCCCGAAGTAGTCAGCAGTACAACCGGGGCGTCGGGCGGTCCGCAGCATTTCTTGATGCGGTCCTGGATGTCGCGCACCCGCTGCGGGGAGAGATTCACGTGGCTGGAGTTTTCGGTATGCTCCACGGCGGCTTCGATGGCCTGCTCCAAGTTTTGATCCAGCAGATAGGCCGGCAAATCTCCGGCTGCGTCCAGCAGCGGCTTCACCACCTGGCGGCGAATGGCCTGGCGCACATATTCAGTCAGGAGCACGGTGTTCTTGGTAATGGGGGCGGCTTCGCCCAAGGCTTCCATAATGGTGGAGGCATCCCGAATTGAAACTCGCTCTCGCAACAGATTCTGCAAAACCTTCTGCACCACTGCCAGGGAGAGCAATTTCGGCACCAAATCCTCGACCACCTTGGGATGTTCTTCGGCGACTCGATCGAGCACTTTTTTGGCGTCCTGCCGCGAGAATAATTCGTAAGCGTGGCGGCGCGCGACCTCCGATAGATGCGTTCCGAGTATGCTGATGGTGTCTACGATGGTGTAGCCCGAGCGGCGCGCCTTTTCGGCTTGCTCTGAGGAAATCCAGAGCGCCGACATGCCAAAGGCCGGCTCGCGCGTGGGAATGCCATCGATTTTCTCGGCTTTGTCGTCGGAGTGAATCGCCAGTTCGCAGCCATGCGCGAGCTCGTAGCGCGCGATTTCCACGCCTTTGATGGAAATGCTGTATTCGCGGGCCTTGAGCGTGAGATTGTCGGTGACGCGCACCGGCGGTAGGATGTAGCCCAGTTCGGTAACCAACTGCCGGCGAATGCTCGCGATGCGCCGGAGCAGCGGGGAATTCTGGCCGCCTTCGACCAGCTGGACGAGCCCCAGGCCCACTTCGACCGCGAGCGGCTCGACACGCAGCAGACTTTCGAGGTTTTCGCGAGCCGGTGGGGCGGTGGGCGCCTTACTTTTTTCCGTCGCGCCAGATTTTTGCCGCAGACGCCATGCCACCACGCTCACCGACGATCCCAGCACCAGGAAGGGTAACTTGGGCAAACCGGGAAAGGCGGCCATGGCCATTAATACCCCGGAGGCCAGGAAGAGCGGTTGCGGGTTGCTGAAGACCTGTCTCTGAAAATCCAGTCCCAACTTGGTATCCGAGCTGGCACGCGTGACGATCAAGCCGCCCGAAATGGAAATCATGAGCGCCGGGATCACGGTGACCAGGCCGTCTCCGATAGTCAGGACGGTGTAAGTTTGCAGCGCGTGCTTCAGGTCCAGGCCGTGCTGCAGGACCCCGATCAGGAAACCGGCCAGGATGTTGATGGCGGTGATGATGATGGACGCCACCGCGTCGCGTTGCGTGAAGCGCGAAGCGCCGTCCATGGCGCCATAAAATTCAGCTTCGCTGGCCAGCGTTTTGCGGCGCGTGCGGGCTTCGTTTTCATCGATCAGCCCGGCGTTCAAGTCCGAATCGATGGACATCTGCTTGCCCGGCATGGCGTCCAGTGTGAAGCGCGCGGTCACTTCCGAAATGCGTACCGCGCCATGGTTGATCACCACGTACTGGATGGCGATGAGCACCAGGAAGATCACCACGCCGATGACATAGTTGCCGCCTACCACGAATGCGCCGAAGGCTTGGATCACTTCGCCGGCCGCGGAGGTGCCGGTGTTGCCATTGAGCAGAATCAAACGCGCCGAAGAGACATTCAGGGCCAGGCGGAACAGGGTCATCAAAAGCAAGGTGGTGGGAAAAACGCTGAACTCCACCGGCTTGGTGATATAGAGTGCCACCAGCAGCACGATCACAGACAGGGTGATGTTGGCCGAGATGAGAATATCCAGCAGAAATGGCGGCAGCGGCGTGATCATCGCCAGAACAATTCCCAGCACTGCGATGGGAACGGCGAATTCGCGCCACTCCACGCCCTGGGCGCCGCGCGCGGAGGAGGCAGCCGGGGAAGCGGCGGAGGCAGCGGGCGCAGCGCCGGAATGGGACGGCGCCTTGGCGCGGAGTGCGGGAACGCCAGCCGCGGACGCCATTTAGTTGGGCCTCGTACGCATGATCTTAAAGATGTAAGCCAACACTTCCGCCACGGCGCGATACAGATGCGGCGGGATTTCCTGTCCCACATCGGCGGATTTGTAGAGCGCTTGCGCTAGCGGCTGATTCTCGACGATGGGAATCTGGTGATCCATGGCGATCTGGCGGATGCGGAGCGCGAGATAATTCTTGCCCTTGGCGAGTACCAGCGGCGCCGCCATGCTTTCCATCTCGTAGCGGATGGCAACCGAATAGTGGGTAGGGTTGACGATGACCGCGCTGGCCTTGGGGATCTCCTTCATCATGTTGCGGCGCGCCAGGTCGCGCTGGATGCGGCGCACGCGCCCCTTGATCTGCGGGTTGCCCTCGGTCTCCTTCAACTCGTCGCGCACCTCCTGCTTGGTCATGCGCAGCGACTTATTGTGGCGGCGGTAAACGCGCACAAAGTCGAGACAGCCGATCAGAGCGAACAGCAGCGCCGCTTTCCACAGAAAGCTCTTGAGGGAATCGGCCAGACTTTGTAGAGCCGGCCATAGGCTGGTTCGGGCGAAGCCGGCATAAGTCAGCATATTTTGTCCGGCCACGGCCCATACGGCGCCGATCAGCAGCGGCAGAAATACCAGGGCCTGGAGGAAGGCAGCGAAGTTCTGGCCCGGCAGGCTGCGGATTTTTTCGAGCGGGTTTAAGCGCTTCACGTCCGGAGCGAGCTTGGTGGGCGACAAACCCAGCCGCGTGCTGGCCATTTGTCCCGCCAGGGCCGCTCCGCTTAGACACATGCCCATCCACAGCAGCGGCTGAAACACCTGGCCCACCGACTCGCGATACAGCCGGGGCAGGCTATGCGGGGTCAGCTGCAGGCGGAAAGCAGCGGTGAGAAAGTAGCGGCCCATGCCGCGCGCGCGATTGAGCACGCTGGACGAACCGACACTCAGCCAGACCGTGAAAGTCAAGAACTGCAGCGCCGCCAGAAATTCGCGGCTGGATGGGAATTGGCCCTCACGCCGGGCCTTGTCCATTTTGCGCTTGGTCGGCTTTTCGGTGCGTTGTCCTTGATCCGGCATGCTAGCGATTCAACAACCTCAGGAGAGTTCCGAACGTGGCCTCGCCGAATTTTTCGAAGACCGCCGGGTAGAGTGTCAAGATGCTGGCCAAGAAGGCCAGGGACACCAGCATTTTGGCCGCAAACGAGAGCGACAGCAGTTGCAATTGCGCATGCAGGCGGCCGAGCACGGCGAAGGCCACATCCAGCAGTAAAGTCAGGGCCAGCACGGGCAGCGCCAGCTGCAGGCCGGTCACAAAGATTCCGGAGCCGAGCCGCGCGACCCCGTCCACTAGCGGCCCTGTCAAGGCATTCGAACCACTCGGAATCGACTGCAGGCTCGAGGCCAGCACGTGCAGGACTTGCCGGTCGAATCCCAGCGCGAAAAACAGCGAGCCGGCAAAAAGTTGCGCCATGATCTGTAGCGTGGTGGTATCGGCCTGCGTGGCCGGATCGATGGTCGAGGCGAATGAGTAGCCCGCCTCCAGGCCTACGATTTGCGCCGCCAATTGGATGCCTTCGAGCAGGAACGAGACCGCGACGCCGATGGTGAGGCCGAAACCAGCCTCGGCAATTACCCATCCGAGCATCCTTCCGATCGGCAGTGCCTCGGCGGCCGGATGCGGCCAGACCGGGAAGAGCGTTACGGTCAAGGCCAACGCCAGAACCGCACGGCTTGCATCCGGGCCGGCTGCGAGACCTGGAATTGGAACGAAGGCCACCAAACCGGACACGCGCGCCAGTACCAGCAGAAAACCGCACAGCGTCGCGATGTTGAGCGTCAGATTAGCGTGCATAACCGCTGAAATCACTGAACAACGCGGTGGTGAAGGATATCAGCCGGGCGGTCATCCAGGGCAGCAACAGCAATAGGCCCAGGAGAAATGCCGCCAGGCGGGGAACTGCGCCGAAGGCGGTGTCCTGGATAGAAGTGAGCACCTGCAGTAAACTCACCGCGATTCCGACTACGAATCCGATGGCCAGAACCGGCAGAGCCAGCCAGAAGACCTCGAGCAAGGTGTGACGGAAGATCTCAACCGCGAATTCCGGCGTCATGTGGAATAGAAGCTCCTTACCAACGAGCCCACCACCAGGTTCCAGCCGTCCACCAAGACGAACAGCAGAATCTTGAAGGGCGCCGAGAGCATGACCGGGGGCAACTGCACCATGCCGATGGAGAGCGTAACCGATGCGACCACCAGATCGATCACCAAGAACGGCAAGTACAGAATCGCTCCGATTTGAAATCCGGCCTTCAGCTCCGACAGGATGTAGGCAGGCACCAGTACGTTCAGGCCCAGGTCGGAGGGCCGTTGCGGCGCCGGAGTGTGGGTAATGTCCAGGAACAGGCGCACGTCTTTTTCGCGGACGTAGCGCACCAGAAAGGTTTTCAAAGGCTTGGAGCCGTCGTCGAAGGCCTGTTGCCAGGTCACTTTGCCGTCCTCTAGCGGCTCCCAGCCGGCATGATAAATGTCGGTGACGACGGGCTGCATGATGAGCAGTGTGAGGAAGAGGCCCAGGCCGATCAGAACCTGGTTGGAGGGTGTCGACTGCGTCCCCAGGGCCTGCCGGAGGAAGTGCAGAACCACCGTGATCCTCAGAAACGGGGTAACCGACATGATCACGGCGGGCAACACGGTGAGCAGCGTGAGCACCAGGACGATCTGCAGGGGGGCGCTGAGCGTGGACTCGCCCTTGGATGACCCGAACGAGATCCCGGGTGTCTGGGCCGCCAGCTGTCCGGCGGCTGCAAAGGCCGCTATTAGTAAGGCTGGTCTCATGAGAGTGAAGAATCCTGATCCGCGGACGGGCCAGGGATGAGGTCGCAAATCACGGTGAAACCGGAAGGATGCACACCCAGGAGCAGCTCTCGTCCGCCCACGCGAACCAGATGCAGGGAGTGTTGTGCGCTCAAGCCCAACTTGCCGCGTACCTCGATGGGATGCGGCCCGCCCTTGGTCCGCCGGGTTGAAAGCGTCCCTTTCTTTTTCAGCAGCCAGAGCGCGGCCCAAAGCAGAGCGAAGACGACGGTAATGGCTAGCGACTGGCGTACGATATCCATGCTCGTGTTAAGTTATCCCTCCAGGCAGAAGTCTGTGATCCGCACGCCCACGGCATCCTCGATGATCACGATCTCTCCATAACCGATCACGCTTCCGCCGACCAGGATGTCGATGTTATCTCCAGCCGAGCGCGCGATCCGAATCACACTGTCCGGATGCAATTCGAGCACTTGCGCGATGGTCATCACCTTGCGGCCCAGTTCGGCTTCGACCTGCAGTGGAATGTCGGCAAAATCAGCGATCTGTTCAACGGCGCTCACGGGTTATTTGATCAGCTGGATGGTGGTTTGGCTCAATTCGTCGACTGAAGTCACTACCTTGGAATTGGCCTCGTAGCCGCGTTGGTAGACGATGAGGTTGGTGAATTCGGTGGCAATGTCCACGGTGGACGATTCCACCGCGCCTCCTTGCACAGAGCCCCGCCCGCCGGTGCCGGATAGCCCGACCGCGGGCAGCGCGGAGCGCGCGCTGAGCTGGTAGTTGTTGTTTCCGACCGCGACCAGCGAATCGGGATTTCGTATGGTTGCCATAGCCAGCTGGCCGACCACCGTCTGCTGGCCGTTGGAGAACTGCGCCAGGACTTGTCCTTCATTTCCAACAGCGACGTGGACCAATTGGGCGGCTGGCGCGCCATCTTGAGCCACCGCCGATGTCGAGGACGGCTGGGCATATTGAGTGATGCGTGGAGTTCGGCTATTGAACAGATTCCACGTCATGCTCATGTCCGACGCTCCGTCGGCGAGGCCTTGGATCTGCAACTGCGGGGCGGGATCAGTGGCAGCCGGGCTGGTCAAGTTGCCGTTGGCATCGAATGTCAGGGTGCCGGTAAGCGGAGTAGCCGGCGGATTGGCTACGTCCGAGTCCGGGACACTGAGTGAATAGTTCCATTGGCCGGCCGTGGTGCTCTCGGTGAATGTCGCGGTAACGATGTGCGAATTGCCGAGCGAATCGTAGACCGTTACGGAGGTGGCGAAAGTCCCATCCGAGTTGCCGGCCGTTGCCGCCGCGTTCAGATTTACGTCGAAGGAGAAGTTTTTCGTCGTGACGGGAGGCATAACGCTGCCAACCGGGATGGTGATGTTGCCGGGAGGTGCGTTGGTGTTCAAGACCCCGTTGCTTTGAGTCCAACCTTGCACCTGCTCGCCGGTGGCGGTCGTGAGGTTGCCGTTCTGATCCACCTGAAAATTTCCGGCCCGCGTGTACTGGGTGGAGTTGTTGGCGCCCTGGACGATGAAGAAGCCGTCGCCTTGGATGGCTGCGTCCAGCGTTCCGCCGGTAGTCTGTACGGCGCCTTGCGTAAATTCCCGTTGCGTCATCGGCGTCCCCACGCCGAATCCTACCTGCGTATCGCCCAAGCCGGCGCCCAGTGATTGCGTTACCAGATCGTGGAAGGAAATGTTGCTGGCCTTAAAACCGGTTGTATTCAGGTTCGCCAGGTTGTTTCCGACCACATCGATCGCGGTTGAAAATGCTGACAGCGCGGAAAGAGCTGTTGAAAATGAGGTAAACATAAATCTCCTTATGACTGTGTGGTGCCGTTGGTATTATTCTGGTTGGTTTGTCCCGATTGGCCCGTATTGGTTGGCGCGCTGGCCTGGGTCATGATCGTGTCCATGCTGTCGAGGTCTGTCCGCATCTGTAGTTCCTGCTCTAGCGAGCTCATCTGTGCCAACTGCGAGACAAACTGAGTGCCGTCTTGTGGATTGAGTGGATCTTGATTCTTGAGTTGGGCAACCAGCAATTGCAAGAAGGACTGCTCGGTCGACAACGGATCGAGAAACGAGGTGGCCGAGGATCCCCCGGCCGGCTGAGTTCCAGAGGACTGTTGCGAACTGGTGCCATTGGTTAAGCTGGGTATCATTTCTATTTCATCCTTGCGTCTTCGTCCGCCATGCTGTCTTCGAACCTGGCGCTGGGGCGAGGCTGCCTGCGCTGATTTGAGTCGCCTTGGGCTTGGCGCTGCTGGTTTCCGTTCCCGGTGCCGGAGTGTTCCTGTTGCTGCTGGCTGGGGGCAGATTCCCAGGAACTGGCCGCCGCGGCGGTCTGACGAGCGGCCGCGGGAACCCAGGCTTGTGTCTTGAAGCCCTGATTTTCGAGCCTGGTCACTAAATCGCCTAGGCCGGACTGCAGCGACTTAGCTAGTTGCGGGTCTCCGGATCGCACCGCGACTTCGATTCTGCCGGCGCGCTCTCTCAGTTGGACCGCCACGCCGGCAGAGCCGGATCCCGCCAGATTCAACGAGATTTGTCTGGCGGCCGCCGTCGGAGCTACGCCGGTTACGGGCTGGGGATCAATGACTGGGGGTAATTCCGGAGGTTGCTGCGCTGTATCGGAGCGGGCGTCGTCAACAGTGCGAGGTGTCGTTGTTTCGCTCGATTGCAACGCACTAGCGCTGGTCTGGCGCAATGCATCGCCCGGCCCGAGCTTGTCTTGCGCCGGCCCCAGCTTGTCAGCGGGGACATTTCCGGGCTCCTTCCGCCGCTGTTCCCCGTCTTGGGGCTCACGTATGCTTTGCGGGGGCCGGTTGATGTTTTCTGGCGCGGCAGCCTGGGACGGCGATTCAACGGACCGGCGTCCGCTAGCGGATCGGTCTGCGTTGGCCGGACTCGCGCTAAGTTTCGTGCTCGATTCCGCGAGCGGAGAAACGCCGGATGTCGCGCGGCTTGATGTGGAGGCGGGCTCCCGCTCAGGCCCGAGGGGCGCTGGATTCCAAGCAACATTCACCGCAGTGGCTGCTACCTGTGGCGGTGGGCCGTCGCCGTCCGGCCCCGCAACGATCTCAGATGTCGTCGGTTCTTGTACACTTGGCGGCCGGGAATCGGAGATGTGCCGAGCTGAAGCGTCTGGGCTGATCCATAAGCCAGACGATGGCTGAGGGGGTCTGAAGAGATCGGGTTTCACGGCCGGCATGGATACGTTCGAGGCCCGCGCGGCGACGCTGGTACCAGGCGCGTTCGGATTTGGCGCTGCCACGCTGGAGCTTGCCTTCGGGGCACTAGAACTTGTGGCGACAGGGCTCGGCATAACGCCAGCCGCTTCTGACACAACCGCGGACGCACTGGTCTCGGTGGCGCCGGCGGCCGTTGCGATGTCCATCCGGCCTGACGTGGCGGCGCTGGGCCCGGCGTAAGTTGCGTTAGAAACCGCGCGCGAATTTGACGGTGTTGCGCCGATGCTCGGCACTGTGGCGTTGGCGCTCTGCAGGCGGGCGCTCGGCAGGCTGGCACTCTGCAGGCGGGCGCTCGGTAGACTGGCGCTCGACCGACTGGGGCTCGGTAGACTGGCGCTCGGTAGGCTGCCGCTCGGTATGCTGGCATTCGGCAGGGTTGCGATCGGCAGGGTTGCGCTCGACCGACTGGGGCTCGGTAGACTGGCGCTCGGTAGGCTGCCGCTCGGTATGCTGGCATTCGGCAGGGTTGCGATCGGCAGGGTTGCGCTCGACCGGCTGGGGCTCGGTAGGCTGCCGCTCGGTATGCTGGCGCTCGGCAGGCTGGCACTCGACAGGGTTGCGCTCGATAGGCTCGCGGTCGGCGGGTTGGTACTCGAACGCGTCGAACTGGGGCTCTGCGCAACAGCGTTCGGTCTGGATGCGCTCGGGCTAGAACGCGGGTCTATTGCCACGGCGCTGTGCCTGAGTGGACTTGAGTTTGAAGCGTTCTGTTCCGCGCTACCTGACCCAAGGCGGTAAATCGGCGCGGCGGAAGTTTTTTCCGTCCCGATCATCATGGCTAAGGCGGAAGGGGGCTGAGGATTGCCGGCTGCCGGTGGCAAGATCGGACCCGCACTTTGAACTAAGTTCTGCTGGTCGCTTAGAATGGCCGGCCCGGAAATCTCACCGGACACGGGCAACGGTTCCTTCGCGCCGGCCTCAGAGTCGGTGGTCAACTCTAATCGAAATGCAAGCGGGGTGGCGGGATGCATCGCGATGTTTTGCGTATCGGTGCAGGCAATGGGGGAAACGCCGACAAATTGCTGGCCTGCCGACGTGCCGGCCTGAGTTGGTGAAGCATATCCGCCGCTTAAGTCCGGTGCCAGGGAGCTCTTGCCGCTGTCCAACTGGAGCGAAGCCACAGGTAGTGCGGGCGCGAGCATGTATGGCGGCGCGGGGGCGCTGGGTTCCGGGGGCTGGCCGCCCGCAAGAGGCCGGCCTTTCGTTCGGTCCTTAGCCACCGCTAGCTGACTGGCAGGGCTTTGAATGAGAGCCGGCTGAGGCGAGATCGGTTTGGTCGGGAAGTTAGGAGGCCGGTTGAGTCGAGGCCGGTTGAGGCCTGCCGGCGGCGGGCTCCGGTGGCGCCGGCGCTGGGTGCGGAGCTGGCGATATCTTTTCGACGGCGCTGCTCAACGTCGAAAGGAACATATTCAATCCGGAGGTGCCGGACATTTGTGGAGCGGTCTCGTGTGCGCCCACCCAAACAACGGGTAGCCCCAAAGCGGCGTGTTCGGGCGGCGGCTTGAGACCAGCTATGTTCACGGCATGGAACAAAGCACCTGGCTTGCCAACGGCGAACGTCACCAGGTCATGAGCTTAGCGTTCTCGGCCCGATACAAAATTGGCACGAATCCCGTTGTGACACTTTCTTGCCTAGGCAGAGTTGTTCCATAACGAACTCATCGCACCAACTAGCTTCAGCATGAAGGGAATTTCAAACGGTCAGCGAATTGCTCCTTCAGCAACGGCGAGTTTGTCATGGATCCACTAACCAGCGCCGCAGCCAGCGGAATGCGATCGCGCATTGAAAGCCTGGATATGCTCGCCAATAACATTGCCAACGCCTCGGCGCCGGGCTTCAAAGCCGATCGCGAGTTTTACAACCTATATATGTCGCCCGAGGCAGCAGACTCACCGGACGGAACTACTCCCGCTACCCTTCCGGTGATAGAACGGCAGTGGACGGATTTCGCGCAAGGCGTGCTCACGCCAACCAGTAACTCGCTGGATCTGGCGCTCAACGGCAAAGGTTTCTTCGTCGCCAATTCGTCTTCCGGCCACATCTTTACCCGAAACGGAAGCTTTCGTCTTTCTTCGCAAGGAGAATTGGAAACCTCCGATGGGCATGCGGTTCTGGACACAAACGGAAAACCGATTGTTGTGGATAATTCCCGGCCGATAGATATCGGGCCGGATGGCATGGTGAGTCAGGACGGGCAGCAGATCGCGCAAGTCAATGTGGTGGATTTCAAAGATCCAAGCGCGCTGGTAAAGCGGGGCAGCAACTACTTCGCAGTGGATCTGGCCACCATCTCGCCGGATACGGCGCCGCAAACCCAGATCATCCAAGGTCAGTTGGAAGCCGCCAATTCCCAGCCCGCCGAATCCGCCGTGCGCCTGGTCAACATAATGCGCCAGTTCGAGAGCCTGCAAAAAGCCATGACCATCGGAAACGACATGAACCGGCGCGCGGTGGATGAAGTGGCCAAGGTGACTTCGTGATGTTCGGGCCGCAGATCGAAAAAAACGTGAGAGGAACAGATGATTCGAGCACTCTATAGCGCCGCCAGCGGCATGGCGGCACAGCAGATGAACGTCGACAACATTGCCAACAACCTGGCGAACGCCAATACCAACGGCTTCAAAATGCGGCGGACGCAGTTCCAGGACTTGCTGTATCAAAGCTATGTCCAGCCGGGCGCTGCGGCCGGTTCGCAGACCGTCGTGCCCAGCGGCCTGCAGGTGGGTCTGGGAACCCGCCCGGCCTCCAACGAGATTATTTTTTCGGAAGGCAATTTTCAGGAAACCGACAATCCGCTGGATCTGGTGATCCAGGGGAAAGGGTTTTTCCAAGTCCTGCTGCCGAGCGGGCAACTGGCCTACACGCGCGATGGAGGATTTCAGCTCGACCGCAACGGCAACGTGGTGACTTCCAGCGGCAACATGGTGCAGCCCCAGATCACGATTCCCGCCCAAGCGCAAAGTATCACGATCGCCGCCGATGGCACCGTCAGCTATACGCAGCCAGGCCAGAGCGCCTCGCAGACTGCCGGGCAAATCCAACTGGCGCTCTTTCCCAACCCGGCCGGTTTGAACAGCATTGGGCAGAACATGTTTCAGACCACTGACGCGTCGGGTGAACCCGTCGTTGCCGTTCCCGGCGGCCAGGAAGGACTGGGGACGCTCATGCAAGGCTACACCGAGGGCTCGAACGTCAGCGTGGTCGAGGAATTCATCAACATGATTGTCAGCCAGCGGGCCTATGAGGCGAATTCGAAAGTGGTCAAAGCCGCCGACGAAATGTACCAGCAGGTCAACAACGTCACGCAATGAAACTGATATTCATCCTGGTAAGTCTTGCGATGATGTCGCCGGCCGAGTGTATTTCCATTCCGCACGGCAAAATCGTTGCGCGGGATTTGGCGGGTGCGGTGCCGGGCTTTAGCTCGCTCGATCCGGAGACCGTGATCGGGTTTGCGCCTGTTCCCGGAGTCCAGAGACTCCTATCATCGCGGGAAGTCCTCACGATTGCGCGGCGGCAAGGCCTGGAAACAGAAGGTACGATTCCGAGCCTCTGTGTGGAGCGCGCGGCGAAACCCATCAGCCGCGACGAAATCAACGCCGCCTTGGTAAACGCCCTGGGCGTCGCCGACGCGCGTCTGGAGATACTCGGCTTCAGCAATCAGGGGGTGCCTCCCGGACGTCTTGAATTTGCGATCGCCGGATTGAACAAGCCGCCCGCGGACAAGCCGGAGGCCCCGGTGATTTGGAGAGGCCGGCTGGTTTATGACGATGACCGCAGCATGGCCGTATGGGCCAAAGTCAGCATCACGGTACAACGCTCTGCCGTGGTCGCCACCGAGCGAATACCAGCTGGGACCACGATTCGCCCCGAGCAATTGAAGGTCAACCAAACCGTCCAGTTCCCATTTGCCAACCAGCCTCTGGGCTTGATTTCTCAGGTGGCCGGCAGGGTCGCCAGGCAATACATACCGGCCGGCCAGCGCATCGCGCCGGCGTCCTTGGCGGAGCCGACAGAGGTGCTCCAGGGCGAGCGGGTACGCGTGCGGGTGGTGGACGGATTAGCTGTATTGTCTCTGGAAGCGATCGCGCAGTCAGCTGGCTCCAGGGGCGACGCGATCCAGGTCCTAAATCCTGCGACTGGAAAGAGCTTTCGTGGTGTGGTGGAAGACAAAGGGAAGGTCGTGGTGCGGCCTTCCGAGGGAGTCGAATGAGGATGCGTCACTGGCTGGCTGGAATCTGCCTGGCCGCGATCCTGCCGCTGTACGGGAAAAAGCCCAAGCCTTCCCAGCAAACCCCCTCGCTAGAACAGTATGTGCAGCAAGTCAAGCAAAGAGCTCAGCAATCATCGGTAGCGGCGCCGGGGTCGATCTTTGCTTCTACCGGGCGCCTGGCGGACAACGTTCGCGACGTTCGGGCCAGCCAGGTTCTCGATCTGGTAACTATCCTGGTCTCGGATACCTCCTCGGCCGTCTCGAGCGGCGTAACCAACACGTCGCGAAAATCCAGCGCCAACGCCTCGGTCTCCTCGCTGTTTGGTCCTAAGAGCGCGACCGGAGCGCTTTCGAATCTCGCCAACACCAATTCGGCACAGCAGCTCCAGGGACAGGGCACCACCAGCCGGCAAAGCACCCTCAACACGACCGTGACCGCCGAAGTGACTGACGTGTTGCCGAACGGGAATCTGGTAGTGGTCGGTCGCAAGGAGATTATGATCAATTCCGAAAAACAGGTCATCACGTTGCGCGGGATTGTTCGCCCCGACGACTTGAGTCCGGTCAACTCCATCCCTTCCGATCGTGTCGCCCGGATGGAGATCCTGGTGAACGGGCGCGGGGTGGTGAACGATGCCACCAAGCAGCCCTTCTTCCTTTACCGCCTTTTGCTCGGGTTACTTCCTTTCTGACCGCCATGAAAACCCTATCCCTTTGGCTCGCTTTCTGGTGTCTGGCACTGGGCCCGCTTCCGGCCGCATCGGCTGCAACGCGTCTCAAGGACTTGGTTTCGATCGAAGGCGTGCGTGACAACCAATTGGTGGGTTATGGCCTGGTAGTAGGTCTGAACGGGACTGGAGATTCACAGCAAACGATATTCTCCGCCCAAAGCCTTACGAACATGTTGGCGCGCATGGGCGTCGAGGTTTCACCGACCGCAGTCATGGTGCGCAACACGGCCGCGGTATTCGTTATCGCCAACCTTCCGCCGTTCGCCCAACCCGGGACCCGAATCGACATCGAGGTGGGAGCGATCGGTGATTCCAGGAACTTGCAGGGCGGCATCCTGGTTTTGACACCGCTCAAAGGCGCTGACGGGCAGACCTACGCGGCCGCGCAGGGGTCCGTGGTAACGGGCGGGTTCGCAGCGGGCGGGCGGGGAAACACCAAAGTTCTCAATCATCCCACCGCGGGCCGAGTTCCAAATGGCGCGATTGTGGAGAAGCTGCCGCCTTCCGTGGCTCCGCAAGAACACATAAAGTTGCAACTCCGGCAAGAGGACTTCACCACGGCCGGCCGCATCGCGGCCGCTCTAAACCGGAAGTTCGGCGACTCGAACACTCAGCCCGCGCACGCCGAAAACGCCGCGCTGGTGCTAATCGATACCCCGGCGGCATACAAATCGAAGATAGTCGACTTTCTGGGTGAAGTCGAAGACTTAACCGTCGACGCGGATTCGCCGGCCCGGATCGTGGTCAACGAACGGACCGGCACCATCGTGATGGGCAAGGAAGTGCGCATTGCTCCTGTCGCGATCCTGCACGGCGGGCTCACCGTGGAGATTCAAACGGTTCTGAACACATCCCAACCGGCCCCGCTTTCCTCCGGCCAGACTACGGTGACGCCCCAGGTTAATGTGGACACCAAGGAGGAGAAAGCGCGCAACGTGGTGTTGAAGCAGGGAGCGAGCGTGGAAGAACTGGTGCGCGCCCTGACAGCGATCGGTTCGACGGCGCGCGACATTATCGCCATCCTGCAGAGCCTAAAAGCCGCGGGAGCGATTCAAGCCGAGCTGGAGGTGATTTAGATGGTTCCGATCCAACCAGTGTTGACTCCTGACGTAAACCGCGCGGCGCTGCTCACGTCCGCGCAACCCAAGGACACTGCCTCCAAAATAGGCAAGGCGGCCACCGATTTCGAGGCTCTCTTGTTGGGCCAGATGCTGCACTCGGCGCGCGAAGCTGCCGGAACGGGGCTCAGCGGAGATGACGCCGAGGACAGCGAAACCAACTCCAGCCTGGTGGAATTGGGAGAACAGCAATTCGCCCAGGCGCTGGCCGCCAACGGCGGTCTGGGCATCGCTAAGATGGTAGTAGCGGGGCTGAAACATGCGGATTGATGACCTCAACCGGACTCCTCTCACCCAGGAAACCGAGAAAACAGATGCCTCGGCGCAGAAACGCGCCACGGAAAAAGATGGCTCACCGGCTGTAGGCGCGGACCAAGCCGACGTCTCCTCGCTCGCGCACGCCTTGGCGTCGGGTGACCCGCAGCGGCTGGAGCAATTGCGTCTGGACGTCCAGTCCGGCAAGTATAATGTCTCGGCCGAGGCGGTAGCCAAGGCCATCATCGACGCCCACCTCAAGGAATAGCCGGGTTCCACCACGGCGATGCACCCGGAGGGTGACGCCAATTCGCCTCTCCATACCGCGCACGCTTCCAAAGGTGGAAGCATGCTCTGCGCCCATAGCTGCTGCGAGTAAGAGGTATCGGCCGAGACGCCGCCCCTGCCGGGCAATCTCGCCTCGCCACCCCGATTGATGTTCGCGAAAACTTGTTCTAGCATCGAATGACTAGGGAGGTCCTTATGACCATGCCAGTCTCGAGGCTCAAGAAGCTACTGCTATGTGTGGGGTTGGGTGGACTGTGCGTGGCGCAGAGCCCGCAAGCCAGCAAGACCTCGCCGTTGATGGACTCCGCCAATCACGTTCGTGAGGATGCGTACGTCTCGCTTCCAGTGCCGGCCGCCGACAAAGCCTACGAGACGATCGACGGGCGACGCATCAAGGAAAAGGACCTCGAGGTAGTCGCCATTTCCCGCCAGAGCCGCGACGCGGGCGACAAGTACTGGGGCCGGATCGCGGGCACGAAGTACGAAAAGATGACGGCGCAATGGGCCGAAGCGAAATGGCGCCAGTACGGACTGACCGACATTCACGAACAAGAGTACGCGCTCGGGCCGCAGTGGTTCGCGCTCGACTGGAACGTGACGGCGACGGATGGCAGCAAGACGTTAACGTTCAAGTCGCTGAATCCGGCGATTGGCTCGGCCTCCACGCCGCCCGGCGGTCTGGAAGCTGAGGCGGTATGGGTCGGCTTGGGAACGGCGGCCGATTTCATGGGCCGCGATGTGCGCGGCAAGGCGGTGCTGATCCTGTCGATTCTCGAACCCGGGAACATGGGTGAATCGGCGGGTTGGGAAGGGGCCTGGAAACGCGCCGCCGATTTAGGCGCCGCGGCCATTTTCACCATCTGGGGCTACAACGACAATCTGGCCGTCTGGCAGGGCATGACCGCCGGACGCGGCGTCGAGATCAAGGCGCCGGGATTCTTCATGGGATACGAAGACGGCAAGGCGCTGCGGGACTTGATCGCGACCGGGCACCCCGTAAAGCTGAAGATGAACCTGAAGACCGAAGTGCGGCCAGGGCTCAAGGCCGTCGCGGCCTATGGCACGCTGCCGGGTGCGACCGACGAGAACATTTATGTCCTGGCCCACACCGACGGCTACTATGACGCGGCGCTGGACAACGCCTCCGGCCTGGCTGTCATGGAGACGCTGGCCGAGTATTTCTCGCAAATCCCTAAAGAGAAGCGGCGGCGCAGCATCACTTTCGTAGCCAGCTCCGGCCATCACGCCGGCTCCCCCACTACGCAGTACATGCACGACCATCGTGACACGATGCTCGGTAAAACTGCCGTGATCCTGAACTGCGAACACATTTCACACAATGATCTGCTGCAATGGAGCACGCATCTGCGTCCTTCCAACGTCATCCAAGAGCGGCGCTGGTGGGTCTTTGGCAGCGATCGCCTGATGGACATCACGCTCAAGGCCTTCCAGGAATTTGGCGTCAGCCTGGTGGCGGAGATGGATCCGAACGCATCCGGCGACATGGGCCACATCGAGCGCGACGCTCCGTCGATTCAGGTGATCGATTCGCCGGAGATCAAGCACACCGATGCCGACATTGCCGAACGTGTTCCGGACGCGGGACTCGCGGCAGTGGCACGCGCTTACGCCAAGATCATCGATGAAGTGAATAAGGTGGACCGGAAGGATCTGCAGCCCGCTTCGATGGCTTCAACCAAGTAAAGCGCCGCTGCATTCCCGGTTTTTGGTACCAGTGCGCCCGCCGTGCGGATGTGTCAATATGATGCGATGACTTCCGCCGCTGCCCAACCCGCGCTCGCCGTTCCCGCCGGCCGGGCGCGTCACGCCGTGATTGCCGTGTGGATACAGGCCATCAATGCGGTGGTTTATTCCTGGTCGGTTTTCCGGCCGCCGCTGGCTCAATTGCACGGCTGGTCGAAAGCCCAGACCATCATGCCGTATCGTTACTGTTTGCTGCTGGTCGCGGTGGGCGCCATTGCCGGAGGGTTGTGGCAGGATCGCAAGGGACCGCGAATAGCAGCGTCGGCCGGTGCGTTGCTGCTGGCAGCCGGGTTCTTGATATCGGCATTCTTCGGCAACACCCTGCCTGGATTGGTGCTGGGTTATGGAGTTCTGGCGGGACTCGGCGGAGGCATCGTTTATGTCGTGCCTATCGCGAATCTGGTGCGCTGGTTCCCTGACAAGCGCGGAATGATGGTGGGTCTGGCGGTGATGGGATCGGGGCTTAGCCCGTTGTTCTGGAGTCCGCTGATGGAGGCGGTCATCGGCAAGGACGCCTCGCGGCTGCATTCGACAGTTCCGGTGGCGTTCATCGTCATGGCTGCGATTTTCATCGCCGCGGTGCTTTTGCCGTCGCAGCTTTTTCGAGTGCCGCCCGCCGGTTGGAAGCCGGCCGGGTGGACGCCGCCCGTCGATCGAACCGCGCTGCGCGAGTCCACCGCCACCCAGATGCTGACCACCTGGCAATTTTACGTTTTGTGGATTGCTTTTGTACTGGGCGCCGCCGTTGGTCTGACGGCGATCGGGCAAGCATCCCCGCTCATCCAGGAAGTCTCCGGCAAGGTCACACCGTTTTCGGCGGGCGTGGCGGTGGGGATCATGGGAATTTTCAATGCGGGCGGCCGCTTGAGCTGGGGCACGGTGTCTGACCGCATCGGCCGGAAGTCCGCGCTGTTCGCCATGAGCTGCGTGTCGATCATCGCCTGCCTGGGTTTGCTGCGTACGGCCAGCGGATTTTGGAGCGTAGTGGCGGGACTCTGCCTGGCGGCCTTCGCCTACGGCGGCTTTCTCGCGGTGATGCCGGCGTTCTCAGCCGATTATTTCGGACAAAGCAACGTGGGCGGAAATTATGGCTTCTTGTTCCTGGCTTGGGGCGTTTGCGGGTTCCTAATCCCGGGATATTTTGAGGCGATTCTGGACCGCGCACGCGAGGCCGGCAACCTGACAGGAGGGTATCGCGATGTGTACTGGGATCTGGCCATGCTCGCCGTTGCGGTAGCTGTCTTAGCGATGCTCTTGCGGGCGCCCAGAGCCAAGCAGCATATCTAGCGCGCTGAGCCGCTAGAATGGTAAGTATCTGCCATGGTGGCGAGTCTCAGAATCTGTATCTTTGCTGGTGCGTGCACGCTCGCCCTGGCAGCGCCGCCTGCGGTCACTTTCTCGCTTCCCGACGCCGCTGGAAAAACCCACACATCCGCTGAACTAGGTCACTTCCAGGCCACCGTGCTGCTCTTCGTCGCCACCGAGTGTCCCAACTCGAATACCTACTCACCCGTGTTCGCCCGTTTATATCGGGAATATTCCGCGCGCGGAGTGCTCTTTCTAGGCGTCTATTCCGATCCAGCGGACAACGCCGCAGCCGTCCAGAAGCACGATACCGAATATCAGATCCCATATCCGGCGCTGCTCGACCCCAAGCATACGCTGGCGCTGGCCACCGGAGCCCGTTCGACTCCCGAAGCCGCGATTCTTTCGCCCTCCGGTGAAGTGCTCTATCGCGGCCGCGTGGACGATCG
Source organism: Terriglobia bacterium (assembly GCA_963768095.1). Taxonomy (GTDB): domain Bacteria; phylum Acidobacteriota; class Terriglobia; order Bryobacterales; family Bryobacteraceae; genus Palsa-89. The sequence continues at coordinate 150,626 of CAVYGT010000010.1, forward strand.
CTTCGTGGACTTTGGCAAGACGCGTTTTCGCCCCACGCGCGAAGACTTGCGCGAAGCTTTGGACCAGGTTCTCTCGGGACAGCCCGTCAAAGATCCAGTCACGAAAGTGCTGGGCTGTGCCATTCCAGGAGTAAATTAATGCGACCGACTTTCTTGGTACTTGGACTCGTTGCTTCCGATGCTCTCGTTCGCGGCCGCCGATAACGATGCGGCCGGCGTGGCGCCGACCTTTAATCGCGACGTTGCGCCCATTCTCTACAAGAACTGCAGCACCTGTCATCATCCCGGCGAGGTCGCGCCGTTCTCGCTGCTCACTTACGACGACGCAGCCAAACGCGCCAAGCAAATCGCCACCATCACACAGGAGCGCGTCATGCCGCCCTGGAAAGCCGAACCCGGCTATGGAGATTTCCAGAACGAGCGCCGTCTCAACCGATCGGCAACTCGCGACGCTGGCCGCTTGGGCTGCGAATGGCGCGCCCGAAGGCGATCCCAGCCTGAAGCCGACTCCCCCGAAGTTCACCGGCGGCTGGCAAATCGGCGAACCGGATCAGGTGGTCGCGATGTCCCAGCCTTACTCGCTGCCCGCGGAAGGCCCGGACGTGTTTCGCTGCTTCGTAATCCCGCTGAACGCGAGCGAAGAAGAATACGTGTCCCAGGTGGAATTTCGTCCTGGCAACCGGCGCGTCGTCCATCACGCCATTCTGTTTCTGGACAAGACTGGCCAGGCTCACAACTAGAGAAAAAGTTCCGGGCGAGGGCTATAACTGCGTGGGCGGTCCCGGACTTGCAATTTCGGGCGGACTTGGGCGGCTGGGCGCCGGGAGCAACCCCGATTCGAATACAGGGACGGCGTGGCGCAAGTCATCCCCAAAGGTGCTGACCTGGTGATGCAGATCCACTACCACTTGTCCGGTAAGGCGGAACAAGATTCCTCCAAGGTCGGCATCAAGTTTTCGAAAACTCCGCCGGTGAGGGGCCTGACGTTGATGACGGTCGGAAACGCGAACATCGATATTCCTGCCGGGGACGACCACTACGTGGTGAAAGCCTCGGCTACCGTTCCGATGGATGCCGAAGCGATCAGCGTCTTCCCGCACGCGCACTATCTGTGCAAGGACATGAAGGTGGATGCAACGCTACCCGACGGCACGGTTGTTCCGCTCATCTGGATCAAGGACTGGGACTTCAACTGGCAGGGGTCTTACCGTTACGCCGATCCTATCAAGTTGCCCAAGGGCACCGAGATCTCGATGACCTACACTTACGACAATTCGAGCGCGAATCCTCGCAATCCCAGCAATCCGCCACGGCTGAAGTGAAATTCGGCGAGCAAACCACCAACGAAATGGCGTTCACCTTCGTCCAACTGACCCTGGACAGCCGCGCGGAAGTGGCTGAATTTCAGCGCGACGCCGATGCTCAGTTTTTTGCCTCGATTCTGGACGGAATGGTCGCCTTTGACGAGATCCCGCAACGGATGAGAACACAGATTCAGTTTCTGCTCAACGCGTTCGACAAGAACAAGAACGGAAAAATCGATCCCGACGAGCGCCCGGCGCTGGTGGAGTTTCTGAAGAAGATGCCGCAGCGGGCGAATTAGCGCCTCCGGCCGGTCGTGTCTGAAGCTAATATTCTTTCGGGCCTGCGCGTCATCGATTGCGGCACTTACGTCGCCGCCCCGGCGGCCGCGGTGGTCATGTCGGATTTCGGCGCGGAAGTAATCAAGATCGAGCGGCCTCCCTATCGGCGATCCGTATCGCTATCTCTCGCTCGTTCCCGGCATGCCGGTTTCGCCGCTCCACTATTGCTGGATTCTAGAGGGCCGGAACAAGAGAAGCGTGGCGCTGGATCTAAGCGACGCCGGCGCGCGCGAGGCGCTGTTGAAGCTGGTGGCCACCGCGGATGTCTTCGTAACCAACTACCAGCAACCGCTGATTCGCAAGTTTCGTCTCGGCTATGAAGATCTGGCGCCACTCAACGGACGCCTGATCTACGCCTATCTGAGCGGCTATGGCCTGGCCGGTGAAGAAGCCGATCAGCCCGGATACGATATCACTGCTTACTGGGCGCGCTCCGGCATGATGAGCGCGATGCATTATGCCGGCGCCGAACCTGCGCCGTCCGCTCCCGGATTGGGCGATCATCCCACCTCCATGGCTCTGTTCGGCGGCATTATGCTCGGGCTCTATCAGCGGGAGCGAACCGGCCAAGGCATGAACGTCAGCACGTCATTGATCGCGAACGGCGCATGGGCCAACTCCTGCGCCATCCAGGGAGCGCTGGCCGGCGCCACCTTTCTACCCAAGCGGACGCGCGCCACTACGGTGAATCCGATCGTCAATCACTATGTCACACGCGACCAGCAGCGCTTCTTTACCTGCTGTCTGGATCCGCGCCAGGATTGGCCGAATCTTTGCCGCGCGCTGGACCATCCCGAATGGCTCGACGATCCGCGCTTCGTCACGCCCGAGCATCGGCGCGCCAATTCGCGCGTGCTGGTATCTCTGATTGACGCCTGCGTGGCCGAAAAAGACATGGCCGAATGGAGGGAGATCTTTCGCCGGCACGGAGTGATCTGGGGGCCGGTGCCCAAGACCGAGGAAGTTCCCGACGATCCTCAAATGCAGGCCAACGGCATATTTCCCGAAGTCGAGCCCGGAGTGCGCACGGTGGCCAGCCCGTTGGACGTCGCGGGCGTGGACAAAGTGAAGCCGCGCAAGGCGCCCGAAGTTGGCCAGCACACCATCGAAGTTCTCGAAAGTTTGGGATACAGCCGGCAAGCTATCTCTGCCCTGCTAAACCGGCGAGCTGCGATGGATCCGTCCGTGCCTCGGATTGAACAACAGCAGGCCGGCTCATAAGTCAGTCGACCACCGTGCTCCATCCGCGGCGCGAAAGATCCCAGTAGATGATCGCGCCCGCGATGAGTCCGGCAGCCAGCAACAGTGAGCCTGAAAGGAACTCCTCGAGCAGCAATTTGCCGGTCCCGAAGAGAATTCCGTAGATCAGTACGCAGCCGCAGATCCAATCCAGCAGATTGAAGAGCCCGCCGGTGGACGGGCGCACGTCCGGAGCGAGCGCGGCGATGGGACGCCATCCGGCGGCGGAAGGGTGTGTGCGGCGGTAGAAGGCAACCAGAGTATCTTTGGATTCCGGGTTGGTCAGGAATGTCACCGCCAGCCAGACCGCGGTGGTGATCGACACCGTGACGATCATGATCCAGGCGAAATCGCGAGGCTGATCCCGATCGAGACCCCAACCGATTTGCAGAGCCAGCGAAACGGCGAAGCCCGAGATCATCGCCGACACTTCGCTCCAGGCGTTGATACGCCACCAATACCAGCGCAGCAGCAGGACACCGCCGGTGCCCGCGCCGGTGACCAGCAGCAGCTTCCATGCGCCGGCGATTGAATCCAGATAGAACGTGACTACCGCGGAAATAATGGTCAGGAAAACCGTGGCCCATCGCGATGCGACGACATAATGCCGGTCGGTTGCGGCCTTTTTCCAGAAGCGGCGATAGAAATCGTTCACCAGATAGCTCGCGCCCCAGTTAAGCTGTGTGGCGATCGTGGACATGTATGCGGCTGCGAAAGCAGCCACCATGAGCCCGCGCAGTGAAGGCGGCAGGTATGCGATCATCACGCGGATGTAGCCGGTCTCGGGGTCCTGAAGTCCTGGGAAGAGAATCAGCGACGCCAGCGCCACCAGCACCCAGGGCCAGGGACGCACGGCATAATGCGCGATGTTGAACCACAGCGTCGCGAGCAGCGAATTTTTTTCATCCTTGGCGCTGAACATGCGCTGGGCGATGTATCCGCCTCCGCCCGGCTCGGCGCCCGGATACCACGTGGACCACCAGTTCATCGAGATGTAGACCAGAAACGTGATCATCGGCATCCAGGCGGAGTTGAGGTCTGGAATGAAGTTCAATACCGAGCCGTGCCCGCCTTGCGTGATGCCGCGCGCCTGGTCCACGGCGGCCAGCTTCATTTTCAATCCATCGATTCCGCCGACGGCGTCCACCGCGAAGACGGCCAGCACGGTCACCATCCCCATCTTGATGACGAACTGAAACAGGTCCGTCACCAGCACGCCCCACAGACCGGACAAAGTGGAGATGAAGGAGGTGAGCGCGATCAGGCCCATGACGATCGCCAGCGCCTGGAGTTTGTCGACGCCCAGCACCAGGCCCAGGATCTTCACCATGGCGAGATTCACCCAGCCGAGAATGATGCAGTTGATCGGAATGCCCAGGTAGAGCGCGCGAAATCCGCGCAGAAATGCAGCCGGCTTGCCGGAGTAGCGGATCTCGGTGAACTCGATGTCGGTCATCACGCCCGCGCGCCGCCACAAGCGCGCGTAGAAGAACACGGTCAGCATGCCACTGGCGACGAAGTTCCACCACAGCCAATTGCCTGCGATGCCGCCCATCGCGACCATGCCGGTGACAGCCAGCGGCGTGTCGGCGGCGAAGGTGGTAGCGACCATCGAGGTGCCGGCCAGCCACCAGGGAACGTTGCGCCCGGAGAGAAAAAATTCGTTGACGCTCTTTCCGGCGCGGCCCTTGTAGTACAGCCCGATGGCGAGATTAAACAGGAAGTAAAGCGCGACGACAAGCCAGTCGGTAAAGGTGAGCTGCACAAGTGAATTGTAGCGGAGGAGTTCGCGCGGAGCCTAAGTCCGCTCGGGAGGTGTGGGCGTGCCGCGCAATAACCCAGCGACACTCAGATCTTCGTCGATGCTTGGCCAATGAATTCCTTCGCCATCGCCAAGCAGCTCAAACTTCTGACGCTCTTCGGGCTGGGCGTGAAGAAGGCGCGGAAACCAAGCCAGCGGAACGGAGATCCGGCGGCCATCGGCCAGCGTTACAGTCAACTCATCTTCATTGACGACGACCTCGCGGGCTCGAGGATTGGCCTCAACGGCGGAAGAATTCATGCCAAGCCTCCAGCCACGCTACTCGGTTTCTTACCACCAACCGCTCTAGATCGCGCAACTCCCGAGCTGGAAATCCAGTCGCGTTGGCGAGCGCCACCGGTTCCAGCCAGAATTTTGCCAGCGATCTTTCCCGTTGGATGTGTATATGAGGCGGTTCGAGTCCTTCGTTGCTGAAGAAGAATACGCGATATGGTCCAACGCGAGCTATGGTCGGCATGCATGTTCAGTGCCCTGGGATGAGTATAACAGGGGACTTGGGATGCCTGAGTTAGTGACCATCGGGCAACTTCAATTGTTGAAACGCTGGATTTGTCTTATGTTTTAGTGTACGCTAGGCAAAGAAAAGGCGAATACAATGAACCTGTCCCTCGGTCTTTCGGAATCGGCCGCATTCGGCGTCGCGCGGCGCAGCGGCGTGGAGACCTCGGTGGCGCGCTTCGAGCAATGGATGGCGGATCCGGATTCGCCCATTCGCGCCATTCGCCATCAACCTGCGCGGGAGGGCGAGTTCGAGACGATTCCAGAAAGCGTCGCGCCCGTGATCCGCGGCATGCTCGAAGCGCGCGGCATTCCGCGGTTGTATACGCATCAGGCCGAGGCGATCCGGCTGTGCCTGGAAGGCAAGAACGTAGTGGTGGTGACCCCGACCGCGAGCGGGAAAACGCTGTGCTACAACCTGCCGGTCCTGCAGCGGATCACGGAAGAGCCCGGCGCGCGCGCCCTCTACATGTTTCCCACCAAGGCCCTGGCCGAAGACCAACTGCAGGAGCTGCAATCGGCGCTGGACGCGATGGGCTCCCAGATCCGCGCCTTCACCTACGATGGCGACACCCCGCAGGATGCACGCCGCGCCATTCGCGAGCGCGCCAACGTGATCCTGACCAATCCCGATATGCTGCACAGCGGCGTCCTGCCGCACCATACCAAATGGGCGAAATGTTTCGAGAACCTGCGCTATGTGGTGATCGACGAGCTGCATTCCTATCGCGGCGTGTACGGCAGCCACCTGGCGAACCTGCTTCGCAGGCTGCGCCGCATCTGCGAATTTTACGGATCGAAGCCGCAATTCATCTGCTGCTCGGCCACTATTGCGAATCCCAAGGAAATCGCCGAGGCGTTAACAGAGTCGCCGTTCGATCTGGTGGACCGGAACGGCGCGCCCAGCGGCGAGAAATATTTCGTGTTCTACAACCCGCCCGTGGTGAACCGCCAGCTTGGAATCCGCCGCAGCTACTTGCATGAGACGCGCCGGATTGCCATGGAGTTCATCGAGCGCCACCAGCAAACGCTGGTGTTCGCGAATAGCCGGCTGGCCACCGAAATTCTTCTCAAATACCTGCGCGATGCCTGCGAGCGAGGCCCGCTGCCGGGGGAGATGGTGCGGGGATACCGCGGCGGCTACCTGCCACGCGAGCGGCGCGAGATCGAGCGCAAAATCCGCAACGGAGAGATCCGCGCCGTGGTAGCCACCAATGCGCTGGAGCTGGGGATCGACATCGGATCGCTGGATGCCGTCATTATGGCCGGATATCCAGGCTCGATCGCCTCAGCATGGCAGCGCGCGGGCCGAGCCGGGCGTAGGCAAACGGCCTCGCTGGCCGTCCTGGTAGCCTCCAGCGCGCCACTCGATCAGTACGTCATCGAGCATCCCGAGTACTTTTTCGATCGCTCGCCGGAACACGCCTACATCAACGCCGACAACCTGGAAATACTGATCAGCCATTTGAAATGCGCCGCCTTCGAACTGCCCATTCACGACAGCGAAAAATTCGGCCCGCATGCGACCGATGAGCTATGCCGCTTTCTGGGCGAGGAAGCCGGTCTCCTGCATCATTCCGCCGGTTGCTGGCATTGGACTTCGGACACCTACCCGGCCGACGCCGTCAGCCTGCGCGCGGTGACCAGCGATAATTTCGTGGTGGTGGACATAACCAACCAGCATGAAGTGATCGCGGAAGTCTCGTTCCCCATGGCGCTCTCGACGCTGCACGAAAAAGCGATTTATCTGCATGAGGCGCGCCAGTATCAAGTGGAGAAATTCGACTACGATGGGCGCAAGGCCTACGTGCGCCGCGTGGATTCCGATTATTTTACGGACGCCATCGACTACACGCAGGTCAAGGAACTGGAGCAATTTGAATCGCAAGACGTGAACGGCGCGCGGGCCGCGCACGGCGACGTACGCGTGAACACGCAGGTGGTCGGGTTCAAGAAGGTCCGGTTCTATACGCTCGAAAACGTGGGCGCAGGCAATCTCTCCATGCCGGAGCAGGAAATGCACACCACCGCCTTCTGGCTGCATTTTCCAGCGGCTTTTCTGGCGCGCTTCACGGATTTGACGCCTTCGGACAAACAACACGGGCTCACGGGAATCGCGAATGTCCTTCGAACAGTAGCGGCGCTACTACTCATGTCCGATCCGCGCGATCTCGGGGTCGCAATCGCGGATGACATTTCGAAAGGCGCGATTTTTGAGCCGGACTTGTTTCTGTTCGACAAATATCCGGGCGGAATCGGCCAAAGCCAGCCGCTGTTCCGGCTCACGCAGAAACTTCTGGCGGGTGCGCTGGATGTTCTCAAGTCTTGCCCTTGTGAGGCTGGCTGTCCTGCCTGCGCCGGGCCGGTTGGAGAAGTGGGAGAGCGCGGCAAGCCAGCCGCTTTACGAATTCTTACAGAACTGAGCTCGAGTTAGCGCACGAACTCGTATCGTTCCAGCGTGGCTGCGACTTCAGTTTTCCGGGCGAATCGAACCACCTTGCCGAGGCAATGGATGCGTACCGCTGGATCGCCGTTCTGCGGCGACGTGGGAAGCGTGATCAAGTATTCCACCGGATCGCCAACTTTGAGCCGTGCATCCGACTGGAACAGGACCCCCACCGAACTGAGGTTTCTGGTCTCGCCCACATCGGAGAGTGATCTTGATCCGCCGCGGACCAGCTCAACGGGGAGCCGCAGATCGAACCTTTGCGCTTTACGTTGCTCCATTATTTGACGCCTATAAGACTCTAATCTGAGTTCGGTTACAACGTCAAGACACAACGCCACTTTCCGAGGGTCTTTAGTCCCAGTACTTTTCCGGCTCTTCGGGTGCTGTCATGTGGTTAACGTTCGGTCGGGCCGCGGTCACCGAGGCAGCGCAGAGCAGCGAACAAAGCGTTGGCCCGGTACTTTTTCGTTGTGTATGGGAAAATGGAAACGCATTTGACGAGGCCATGAACAAGATCGGAATCGAGCAGCAACTCCAGAGGATGCGCGAGGACTGGGATCGCCGGGCCAGAGAAAACGCGCGCCACTACGTCAGCACCGGGCGCCTGCAGTGGTCCGATGAGGAGTTCTTCGCATCCGGCGAAAAAACGGTGGCCGAAGAGATCCAGACGGACATGATCAATATCTGTCAGGGCAAGCCGCCGGCGGAGATGCGAGTGCTCGAGATTGGCTGCGGCGCGGGACGAATTACGCGAGCGCTTGCCAAACTGTTCGGCGAAGTTCACGCTGTCGATGTGAGCGGCGAGATGGTCAAGCTGGCTCGCGAAGCGCTTCGGGATTATCCCCGGGCATTCGTCTACCAGAACAACGGGCAGGACCTAACCGTGGTCCCGGATCTGCCGTTCGACTTTGCCTTCTCGACCATCGTATTTCAACACATACCCAGCCGCGAGATCATCGAAAACTATGTCCGGGAAGTTCAACGGCTGCTTCGGGCGGGGGCCTTGTTCAAGTTCCAGCTGCAAGGCTACGTCACCACCGAAACCAAGCCGGATGACACCTGGCTGGGCGCATCGTTCTCCGAAGAACAGGCGGTCGAGATGGCGGCGCGCTGCGGCTTCGAACCGCGCTACCGCCATGGCGTAGGCGATCAGTATTTCTGGCTGTGGTTTTTCAAACGCTGACTCAGGCGCCCAGCTAGCCGGCCGCGGCCGAGCTGGCGGAATCAAGCGCGCGTGTTTGTGCCCGCCGGGACTCCCAGTAGCGCGTCATACGCGCGGAAACGGCGCGGCGCTCCTCCAAACTCATATTTTTTCTTCCACGGCGTTTCGGCGTGGTGTAAGCGGATGCCTTCCGCAGCCGCTTCTCTAAAGTCGAGATCGCTGAATCCAGGATCTTTTTCTCGCTATACAGCTCGCGTAGTGTTCTTTCAACGTCCATGACAGAGTATCTGTCATAGTAGACGAATTTCACCGAAAATTCCAGTGCCTTTGCGGTGTCCTAGCGCGTGATAAAGGGCCACTGCCGCAGCAGATGCAGATGGAAATAGGTCATCAGGCCCCAAATTGCGGCTAGTACTAACGCGCTTATGATCGCGATCCGAATAGCGGGCTTCCAGGGGAACCGCTGGCCTTCGCGGCGCAATACGATCAGGTAGCTCAGAAAGACCCCCACAAAGTAAAGCGCGCACATCGGGATGGCGAACAGCATCAGGTTGAAGACGTCCGGGGTCGGGGTGATGATGGCAGCCGCGATCACGATGATCAGAATGGCGTAGCGCGAGTGGCGCAGCAGGAAGCGGGGGGAAAGGATGTGAAGCAGCGTGAGCAGGAAGATCAGGACCGGTAATTCGAATACTAGGCCCACACCCAGCGTCACGTTCATGAACAGATCGAAATACTCTGTGATCGAGACCACCGGGCGCACGTTGTTGCTCATGCCGATACCGAGCAGGAATTCGAGGCCGAAGCGGAAGGCCAGGAAATAAGCGAAGAGTCCGCCCGCGATAAACAAGCCCGCGGTGATCAGTACGAAGGGAAGGGCCCAACGGCGTTCTTTCTTGTACAAGCCGGGCGAGATGAAAGCCCAGATCTGGTAGACGATCCAGGGTGAGGCCAGGAAGACGGAGCATAGCAGCGGCAGCTTCACCCAGATGATGGAGAAGCCTTCCATGGGCGTAAGCTGGGCGAGTTGCGGAGGTTCGACTTTCAAGTGCTTCAGAGCTTCGACGGCAGGGTCGCTGATGATGTCCCAGAGCTTGCCGGCATAGACCAGGCTCACGACGAAAGCCACCACCAGCCCATACACGGCCTTGAGAAGGCGGCTGCGCAGCTCCTCCAGATGCTCCATGAAGGACATGCGGAGCATGCCCGCCTCTTCTTGATCCTGAGGCGAATCCGGCGGAGGGGGAGGCGGGGGTGGCCGCAGCGCCGGTGGCGCGGCGACAACCGGGACTAATTCCCGCGTGGGCTCCTGGGACGGTCCTTCACCATCGGGAGGAGATACTCCCTGCTTGTCTTCGTCCATGCTGTGTTTTGCTTCTTTTCCGTACTAGCTATTGACCGAAGGTTCCGGCGCGGCGGGCTGGCTTGCGGGCGGCTCGAAAGCCGCTTCCGAAGCCGAACTGCGCGGCACGGTTCCATTCGTCGGTGCTTCAACAGATACGGTAGATTCAGCGCCCTGCGGTGCGGATGCGCTTACGGTGGATGGATTGGCAGTAGTGGATGGTTGCGGTTCGCCCTGATGTGTGATCGAATCGCTATACGACGAGTCATACTCGCTGAAATTGTTGTAGATTTCGTTGGTGTAGCTGCGAGTGACTTCCTTGATCGACTCGTTTTCCTTTTCCAACTCTCGCATGTGGCTTTCGAATGTGGCTTTGAGTTCGCTTTGTGCGCGGCGAAACTCGGTGATCGCTTTTCCGATCGTCTTGCCCAGTTCCGGCAGTTTCTTGGGGCCGAACAAGAGCAGTGCGACCAGGAAAATGACGACCATCTCCTGCACACCGACGGGACCCATGGGGAAAACCTCCGCTTTCATCATAGCAGGGCGGAGGAAGCGGCTGGGCTAGCGTAGGATGCCGATTTGCTTGGCCTCGCGAGTCGAGGATTTCGGCCGCGCGGTCCAGCATTTCGCGGGTGTGAGTGGCGGTGACGATGGTTCGAACGCGCGCTTTTCCTTCGGGAACGGTAGGAAAACCGATGCCGGTGGCGAGCAATCCTTGGTTGAAGAGGGCGGCCGAGAAGGCGTGCGCTGTCTTGGCCTCGCCGACCATGATGGGCGTGATGGGGGTCTCGCTCTGGCCGGTATCGAAGCCGGCGTTTTTGAGCGTGGCCTTGAAATAGCGGGTGTTCTCCCAGAGTTTCTCGATGCGCTCGGGCTCCTGCACCAGGATGTCGAAGGCAGCCAGGCAGGACGCCGCCACCGAGGGCGGGTGCGAGGTGGAAAACAGAAACGGCCGCGCGCGGTGATAGAGAAACTCGATCAGGTCACGTGAGCCACAGACGTAGCCGCCCAGCGCGCCGATGGCCTTGGAGAGCGTTCCAACTTGAACGTCGACCCGCCCGTGCAGTCCGAAATGATCCACCGTGCCGCGGCCATTGCGGCCCAGAACACCCGAAGAATGCGCGTCGTCGATCATCATGATCGCGCCGTGGCGCTCGGCAATTTCAACTAGGGCGGGCAGCGGGCCGATATCGCCGTCCATCGAGAAGACGCCGTCGGTGATCAGCAGCTTGTGCCCGGCCGCGCCCGCGAGATCGTTCAGGATCTTGTCCGCCGCCGCGGTGTCCTTGTGCGGAAACACGTGGATCTTGGCGCGCGACAGGCGGCAGCCGTCGATGATGCTGGCGTGGTTCAGTGCGTCCGATACGATATGGTCGTCCGGTCCGAGGATGGCCGCGACCGTGCCTGCGTTGGCCGCGAATCCCGATTGGAACACCACGCAGGCTTCGGTGTTCTTGAATTGCGCAATGCGGCGTTCCAGCTCCATGTGCAGGCTCATGGTGCCCGAAATGGTACGGACGGCGCCCGAGCCTGCGCCATATTTCTTCGCCGCCGCCACCGCGGCTTCGATGAGCTTGGGGTGATCGGCCAAGCCGAGATAATTGTTGCTGGCGAGATTGATGACTTCGCGGCCATCAAAGCGGGAAATGGGTTCGCAGGCAGATTCCAGCACGCGCAGGCGCTGATAAGTACCGGCCTGCTTCCAACTTTCGAGCTGTTCACCCAGATAGGCGAGTGGTTTCGTTGCGGTCATGCCCCTTCATCGTAGCGCTTCAGTTTCGGCTGCAGCGGCCTCAGCTATAGCGCAGCCAGCGCATGATTTCGGGCAGATCGGGCCGCTTGCCGTACATGAGAATGCCGATACGGTAAATGCGGGAGGAGACCGACAGAATCCCGTAGATCGCCGCCACCATCAGCACCACCGAAAGCGCCAGTTGCCACCACGGAACAGTCATGGCCGACATGCGCAAGCACATCACGATCGGCGTGAGAGGTGGCACCAGCGACAGCAGAACCACCGGCCAAGCAGCCGGATTCCCGAGAATATAGACAATCGACGCGATCGCCAGCACCAGCGGCAATACAATGAGCATGGCGAACTGCTGCACTTCGGACTCCTGGCTGACCATGGCTCCCAGACCGGCGCTCAGGGCGCTGTAAAAGAAATACCCGAGCAGGAAATACAGGACGAAGAAGATCACCCGCAGCGGCGTTATTCCGTACGCCGACAGCCCTCCCACCAGGATGGAAGCGGCCAGCGACGAGGCGTTGAACACCAGCAGGCACCCAATCCAAATGAACAATTGCGTGAGGCCAGCCGAGCCGACGCCCAGCAACTTACCCGCTAAAATCGTGCGCGGCCCCACCGAAGCGAGCAGCACTTCGAAAACGCGCGAGCTTTTGTCCGCGGCCACTGACTGCGCGACATTCATGCCGTAGAAGACCAGGGTGAAATAGAGCAGAAACGCCATGGCATACGCGCCGAAGAAATTCTTGGTTGCATCCGACGGCACTACGCGGCCGTCCTTGATCTGCACCGTTTTCAGATCCACATTCTTCAGTAACGTCTCGATGCCGGCGGCCGTCACGCCCCGCTTCACCAGTTCCTCGCGGACCATCGCGTGAGCAATGGCATTCTGCACGCGGCCATTCGCGGCCAAATCCACCGAGCTGCTGGATGCATAAGTTGCTTCCGGCCGAGCCACGCCTGGCTGGATGTCTAGCAGCAGGTAGGCGTCGATCCGTTTATCAGCGATCGCCCGGTTCAATTCTTCCAAACCGTTCGCGCCGGCCAGCGCTCTGACTTCGACGCGGAGCGGCGGGCTCGTGGACGCGGATCGATTAGGCGAGTCCCGATCATCGCGATCCCGCTGAGCCCTTAATTCCGCGGCCACGCCTTCGGCCAGGAGCGGATCGTTGGAAGCGACGACGATATGTCTGGGACCGTTGGCCAATCGACCCGATAGCGCGCCGATCCCGAATATGAGTCCGAACACCAGCGGGATGATCAGCGTGCTGATGCGGAATGCGCGGCTTCGGATGCGCTCCAGGTACTCGCGCCTTGCGGTCAGCCACACTTTATGCACTGACTCTGTCTCCCACGGTCTGGATGAAGATCTCTTCGAGCGACGGCTCCATCAGATCGAACCGAAAGATGTTGGCCTTCTCCGCGGCAGCCCGGAGCAGGAGCTGTGCGTCGGCGCCGTCCTTCAGACGGATCTCGGCGCGCCCCGCGGAATTTTGAAAATCGGCGACGGCGGCGTGCTGCAAGAACGACTCATCCCCCTCAAACTCCACGATTAAGCGATTGCGCCGGTAGCGCGATTTCACTTCACGCATGCTGCCCGAAAGCACCACCCGGCCGGAGTCGATCAGCGAAATCGTGTCACAGAGCTTCTCCACTTGCTCCATGCGATGCGTCGAAAATAAAATCGCGCGCCCGGCCTTCTTCAGATCGAGCAGCGCATCCCGCAAAAGGCCGGCGTTCACCGGATCGAGTCCCCCAAAGGGCTCGTCCATGATGATCAGGTCCGGATCATGCAGCAGCGTGGCAATAAACTGGATCTTCTGCTGCATGCCCTTGGAGAGAGCTTCGGTGGCACTGTCCAGAGACGCGTCAATCTGGAGCCGCTCGCACCACTGCCGCGCGCGCTGCGCCGCGGAGCCCGAGTCCAGTCCGCGCAATTGTCCCAGAAATACCAACTGGTCGATCACCTTCATCTTGCGGTAGAGGCCGCGTTCTTCGGGCAGATATCCCACGCGCTGCAGCAGGCCGCGATGGAACGGCTGATCGAACAGTCGAACTGTCCCCGAGTCCGGCAGCGTGATGCCGATCATCATGCGGATGGTGGAGGTCTTGCCGGCGCCATTCGGCCCGAGCAAGCCGAACATTACGCCAGGTTGGATGCACAAGCTCAGATCCTGAACCGCGACTTTCTCGCCGTAGGTCTTGGAAATCCGGTTGAGTTCGACGACGCTCATCCTAGTCTCATCGCGCCGCCGCTTTTTTTCCAGCGCTGGGCTGCGTTCCGCCCGCGCGCCGCTTGGTTTGCGAAGCCTCGCAGGCCCGAATATAGCTCGCAGCCGGAACGCGCTTCACAGCCTCACCGATTAGTTCCAAGGGCAGGTCTTCCACCTTCGTGAACCGGATGCAGGACTTGCCCATGGCAAGCTTTTTCCCGGTCTTGGCCCACGCTTCCCGGAACCATCGCGCGTGCTTGCTTCCGGCGCTCTCGTCGTCCCCTCCGCCATACACACACATGAGATAAAGCGACATGTAGTTCTTCTGCGACGCGAGCATCGCGAATGGCAGCGGCTGCTTGGGGTCGCAGTGATAGCCTTTCGGATAGACACTGTGCGGCACGTAGTAGCCGATCATCCCGTACTGCATGCCTTCTTCGTAGGAGGAATCGAGGTTCTTGAGGATCATGTCGCGCACCGCGCTGATGGCGGCGCGGCGGTCCGCTGGGAGCGAGTGCAGATAGGCTTGGACGGTCGGGGCTTTGCTTTGCATATCGAGAAGTTATCACAGTCGTGGGCGCTCGTTGTGGAGAATTCGCGCCAGGCGCAGTTGCCAGGTGCGTCGAGACCATTGTCGGCTCTTCGCACGCACTTGTATAATGAGGATGCGTGGCGCTATCGTCTAACGGTTAGGACGGAGCCCTCTCAAGGCTTAAATACGGGTTCGATTCCCGTTAGCGCTACCAATTCCTTCACGGAGCTGACGGAAGCGACTTACCGAGTGAACGTAGCCATTGACGCTCCAACAATGGGGGCAAACCCCGATCCCAGACTGATCTAAGAACATAACACCTTCACGCGAAGTCTGTAGTTTTGGAAGTTACGGAAGCCGTAAGCTTGGCGGTTGATGAGCTCCATTTTGTTGTGGAAGCCTTCGGTGATGCCGTTGTTGCGGGTGAAGCGCCACATGGCTACGATTTCCTCCGACCAGGAAGAGAGAGTCTGGCCGAGTTGCACCAGTGGAGCGAGGCCGGCCTGGCGCAACTGGTACACGGCGCTGAGGAAGCGTGGCACCAGTTTCTCGCACTGTTTGCGGGTGCGGTGCTTTTTCAACAGCAGGTAGCAGAGCCGCTGTTTGAAGCGGTAAATGGTCTGCAGCACGGGATGCTCCGCCAGGTAGGCTGCTAGCCGAAGCTGCTGCTCTTCTTTGAGATTGTGACGATGCCGCCGCATCAAGGAAAGCAGTCCGCGATTCTTGGCGCCGACCCCATCGATGTCCCGCCAGCAGGCCAGGAAGTGATGGTTGATCAGACGAATGACATGGAAGCGGTCGGCCACGATGAGTGCGTTGGGGAAGTAGGACCGGACCAGCGAGCGGTAGTTGGCCGCTAGGTCCATGCACACCACCCGCACCTCGGCCTTGCCTTCCAGCTTCTGAAAATAGGCCTCCAGAGAGAGCTCCGATCGCCCCAAAACCACGTCATAGATCTTGTGATTTTTTAGGTCGCACAGCGTGGTGGCGTAGCCGCTGCGTCGGGTGAAGAAGTGCTCATCGATACCCAGCACCTGCGGACAGCGCCCAGAATGCCATTCCCCAAACTGGCGCTGCAGTCCGCGCTGAAAATAGCGCTCTACGGTGGCGGCCCCGATCCCTTCGCGGCGCCCCAGCCGGCTGCGATTGATTCCATCCAGATGCTGGCGATAGATCATTCTCTGGAAGGCCTCACTGGATCGTTGACAGGGTTGAACGCCTGGAAACCGCTCCCGGAAGTACCGTCCGCAGCTCTGGCATTGATACTTGCAGGCCTGCAACTCCAGAACGCAGTGCCGCAGACCCCAGTTCTCATGCCGCACCCGCCGCACATAGCGGCCCTTGTTCCGCAGCCGGTCGCTCCCGCAGTGCGGACACAACCTCAGCCCGGTATGCCGCGCTGAGATCTTGATCCCACCACCGCTGATCTGTAACTCGGTAATCTCATAGTCGGGCAGTCCTAAAACGATCTCTGATCTGATCAAAACAATTCCTCCAAGAATGTTTTATCAGTTCAGGGATCCGGCTGCCCCCATTTCTGATGAAGAGCCAGTCTGTAGTTTTAAAAGTTGCGGAAGCCGTAAGCTTGATCCTTTGAGCGACCCAACGATCTCGATCATCACCGCCCAGGAACTGATCGTTGGGGCAAGAGACAAGCGATACGCCCAAGCAGATGACAGTGCTCAAGGCAATCTACTGGTTCGGCATGCTGGCTGAGGCCGCTTAGGCAGGCCGGCCGGTTGCGACGAAAACCCGGTAACACGCATCCAATCGCGGAGGATTAAATATGCGATCTGACATTGTCCCAGGGGCGATCTTCCCCGACTATGAGCTTTCCGACCACACCGCCAAACGCCGCCAGCTCTCCGAACTGCAAGGACCACATCCCATGGTTCTCGTCCTCAGCCGCGGGGGTTTCTGCCCCAAGGACCGCCGGCAGGCTGAAGGGCTTGTTCAACTGCATCGTGAGCTCGAGGTTGCCTATTGCCGGCTGGTCACGATTAGCACCGACAATATCACTGAGACCAATGAATATCGCACCGGAGTTGGCGCCCACTGGCCGTTCCTTTCCGACGCGGGGCGAATCGTCCAAAAAGATCTCGACATCGCCGAGTACACTGACCCCGCGCACAATCCCATGATTCCCCACGTGATTGTCCTCGAACCGGGTCTTGTAATTTACAAGATCTACAACGGCTACTGGTTCTTCGGCCGGCCGACTCTGGAGGATCTCCGCCAAGACCTGCGCGCCGTCACCAAGAAATGCCGGCCAGACTGGGACATCACAACGCCCGAACTCAAAGCGGCGTGGCAGCAAGGCCGCAAGGAACTCTTCTATCCGTACGGCAAAACCTACGTCCAAACCCTCGGTGAACAGGATTAGCAGCGCCTCAACAGCGTTGACGACGGCTCAATGTTGACCGAGACGTTCCGCGATCGGCGCATCCAAGGGTCGCGAGCGCCCTGCTTCCACGGCCTGGTCGATGCGAGCGAATGCGTTCTGCGTATACCGCACGCCTAGCCAGCGGAACGGCTCAATCTCCCATTTTGGCGAACGGCGCTGCGCCAGCGGCAATGTTTCCAGCGCGGTTCGCTTCTCCAGGATCAGACTCGCCAGGACCCTTCCGGCTAGGTTGGTGGTCGACACGCCTTGCCCGGTGTAGCCGCATGCCATCGCAATGCGCGTAGCCGGGTCAAAAGTCGCGGCCGGCATCCAATCGCGCGGCATCCCCAGCGCCCCGCCCCAGGCGTGCGTGAACTGGATCCCTTGGAGCGACGGGAACCATTCGATCACGGCGCGGCGCGCTCGGCCATGCGTAGGCTCGTGCCGATCCTGGCCGTCGGTGATCTTCGATCCAAAACGATAAGGAGCGCCCCGGCTTCCAAATAGAATCCGTCCATCGGCGGTTCTCGTGAGATAGTCCACCGTCAGGCGATTGGAGGCGACGCTCTCGCGGTTTCGCCAGCCGATTTGGGACCACTGCGCATCGCTCAGCGGCTCCGTCAACACGATCAGCGAATACACCGGCATCAGGGCGCGATGCAGTTGCGCCAGGCGCGTGAGATAGGCTTCTCCAGCCAGAACGATTGCCTTGCGCGCGCGCACCTCGCCGGCGCGCGTCATAAGTTTCGGCGTCGTGCCGCCTTCAAAATTGATTACTTCCGTCTGCTCGTAGATCGCTCCCCCGCGGCGCTCCACCGCGCGAGCCAGGCCACGCACCAGCCGGCCGGGATGGACGCTGGCGCAATCTGCGGTGTACATCGCGCCTTCGAGATTCGTTACGTTGATTCGTTCGCGCGCTTCCTCCTTGCTCAAGATCCGGTGCCGATCCGCCAGCCCCAGCCGTTCGTAATCGGCATAGGTGGCGTGAATCGCAGGCAGTTGGTGCGCTCCCCGCGCCAAGCTCAAGTAACCGCCTTTGTGATAGTGCGCATCGATCTGCTCTTCCGAACAAACGCGGCCGACTTCGTCCACCGAATCGAGCATCGCCAGCAGCAGCGCTCGCGCGGATTCGCGCCCGTAGCGCCGTTCCAGCATCGCTGCCGTGACCGGAAATTTCGGCGAACACCATCCTCCGTTGCGTCCCGATGCCCCGAAGCCCGCGATCTCTTTTTCCACCACGGCGACGCTCAGGCCCGGGTTCTGCCGCAGCAGGTAATATGCAGTCCACAGCCCGGAGTACCCGCCGCCCAGAATCGCTACATCCACCTCCGTGGACCGCTCCAACGCCGGCCGCGGTTCCAACGGTTCCCCGGCAGTTTCGAGCCAGAAGCTGTATTTGCTGTAATCCGTCATATGGGATGAATCACGCGCTGCAGAAAACTGCGCGTGCGGTCGGCTTTCGGATTGGTGAGCACCTCGCGCGCCGCGCCGCTCTCGACAATCACGCCCCCGTCCATGAACACAACACGATCCGCCACCTCGCGCGCGAAGGCCATTTCGTGTGTCACCACAAGCATGGTCATGCCTTCGTCGGCCAGCGCTCGCATGACCCGCAGCACTTCTCCCACCAGCTCGGGATCCAGCGCCGACGTGGGCTCGTCAAACAGGATCGCGACCGGACGCATGGCTAGCGCGCGGGCGATTCCGATGCGCTGTTGTTGACCGCCGGAAAGCTGCGAGGGATAAGCATCCGCTTTATCGCGCAGGCCTACCTTTTCCAGAAGCTCCAGCGCTTGATCGCGCGCCTCCGCGCGTGCCATCTTCCGCACATAGATTGGCCCCTCCATGATGTTTTCGAGCGCCGTGCGATGCGGAAAGAGATTGAACTTTTGAAACACCATGGCGATTTTGCTGCGCACCTCGCGCAGCGTACCCTCCGACAACGGCACGCCATCCACGATCACCGATCCGCTGTCTGGCTTTTCGAGACCATTAATGCAGCGCAGCACGGTCGATTTTCCCGAGCCGGAAGGCCCGATCAGACAAACCACTTCCCCCTTCTCGGTCGAAAATGTGATCCCGCGCAGTACCTCATGTTGACCGAAGTTCTTGCGCACATCCGAGATCTGGATCATCGGGCCGCAAATCTCCGTTCGAGCCAGCGCGTCAAGAACGTCAAAGGCAGGCTCATCGCCAGATACAACAGGGCCACCAGCGTGTAAACCGTCATGTTCTTGAAAGTCGAGACGGCCAGCAGTTGTCCGGCCCGCGTGAGTTCGGCCACCGTGATCGTCGACGCGATGGACGAGTCCTTCAGCAGCATGATGGACGTGTTTCCAAACGGCGGAAGAATAACACGAGTCGCCAGCGGCAAGATCAGCCGCCGCATGATGACCGGTTGCGGCATCCCGAGCGACTGCGCCGCCTCGATCAGCGAGCGGTCCACCGACGCGAAGCCGGCGCGGAAGTTTTCGGCCTGGTAGACCGAATACGCCAGCCCCAGCCCAGCCACACCCGCGAAAAAGGCATCCAGCCGGATGCCCAGCTCCGGAAGCACGAAGTAAATGTAAAACAGTTGTACGATGATCGGGATTCCGCGCACGATATTGATCAGCGTCCGGCTGGTTCCGCGCAGCACCGCAAACCGCGATCGTCCCATGAGCGCCCAGACGAAACCGAGCAGAACGCTCACGATCAGCGCGCAGACCGTAATGGCGATGGTTAGGCGCAGCCCGCTGAGTAGAAGGGGGAGAAAATCCCTGTGCATCCGCGATGAAGCCGCTCATCGGATCAACCGAGACCCCATCGATCGAGGATGGTTTTGATATTCGTTGTCTGAATCCGCTTCACCGCCGTGTTAAGCCGCCCGAGAAGTTCGGGCTCGTTCTTGCGCACCACCAAACAAACATCCTCGATCGACGGCGGCTTGAACGATTTCGCCAATCGCGCCTTCTGCACTTTTAGCTGCCCCAGTTCGTAGGCGAAGATAGGCGCATCGCCATAAGCCGCATTGATGCGCTCCACGCTCAGATCGAGCAGCATGTCCATGAGGTTATCGTAGGTCTTAACTTGCTTCGCGCCGGCTGCTTGCAGTTGCTCGAAAAAGCGCGTGCCCACCTGCACGCCGACGGTTAGACCTTTTAGGTCTTCGATGCGCTCATAGTTTCTCGGATCATTCGCCAGCACCACCAGGCCTGCGCCATAGGAATAAACCGGTTCGCTGAAGTCCACCACTTTTTCGCGAGCCGTTGTCTTCAGCATCGCCGCCGATATGATGTCGATCTTCTTCGAGGTCAACGAGGGAATCAAGGCAGCGAATCCGGTCACGCGCACATCGATCTGAACGACCTGCATCCGCGGCAACAGCTTTCACGATGTCGACCATCGCGCCAGTCAGCGTATTGGTTTTGACATCAATGAAGCTGAACGGAACACCAGTCGCCGTGGAGCCGACGATATAAGTCTTGCCGGCCGGCCGGGCGCACGGCGCCGCCAGCGAGACCAGCGCGATCTCGAGCGCCGACCGGCGCGTCATACCGCCGTCTCCACCGTGCTACGTGCCCGCCAGCGGAAAGCGACCGGTTCCGAGATAAAACCCTGTGCAACATCCGCCCGGATTCGTTCTTCCGGGCGCGCCGCCGGATCGCCATAAGCGCCGCCGCCACCCAACCCAATCGTGAGCACGTCGCCCTTTCGGAGAGCGAAGGTATCTTTCGAACGAAGCTCGATCGCCTCAGCGCCGCGCTGGATCCGGCAAAATCCGGTCGTCCCCGCCCCGCCGCCGAACAAACCGCCCGCTGCTCGGCGAAACCGGTCGCTATAGAGCGCAATCTGAACTCCGTCTTCCAGGATTTCGTAGCTGCGTACGAATCCGAGCCCGCCGCGCATTTCGCCGACGCCGCAGCTATCCTGGCGCAGCGCATATTCCACCACCCGGAAAAATCCGAAGTCCTGATCGAGCGCCTCCACCGGCGTGTTGGAACAATTCGAAAGCGGAGTATCTACGGCATCGCAGCCGTCCTTCTCCGCGGCCGCACCCCAGCCGCCGCCGCAGATTTCCAGGCACACCGACCATCCGTGATTCTGGATCTTTGACAGCACCAGCGCCGTGGTTGTGTCGAAACCGCACGCCACCACCCTTTGCGGAACGGCCTGCGCCAAAGCCTTCATGGTCGCATTCCAGGCGCGATTGCAAGCTTCCATGCGAGCCCGCACCGGCGCCGGAGGATGAGGATTCAGCAACGAACCCTTGGGCGCGCTGACGCGGATGGGACGCGCCGAGCCGGCGTTGAAAGGAATGTCGGGGCTGGTGAGCGCCGCCTTAATGCAGGACAGCGCGGCCGACACAGTGGAAGCAAAAGGCGCATTCAGATTCTTGCGCACTTGCGGGGCTGTGCCGGCGAAATCGATCGCGATCGAATCTCCCTTCACAGTCACCGTGGAACGAACCATCAGCGGCGTGTCGGTGTCGCCATCGTCATCCACGGCATCCTCGCCGCAGTACACGCCGTCGGGAACCTGAGCGATCGCGGCTCGCATGCGCGCCTCCGAATAATCCTGCAGCGCCGCCATGGTGGCAGTAACAACATCCAATCCATACCGGTGGACGAGTTCCAAAAGCCGCACCGCGCCCATCGCGTTCGCGGCCATCTGCGCGTCGAAATCGCCCATGGTTTGATGCGGCACCCGGACATTGGCGCGTAGCATCCGCTCGAACCAACCGCCTTGCCAGTCTCGCTGCATGTTGAGTTTCAGCGGAGGAATGATCAAACCCTCGGCGTATACATCGCCCGCCAGCGGATTCAGCCCGGCGCTGCCGCCGCCCAGGTCCAGGTGATGCGCCACCGAAGCCGAAAACGCCAGCACGCGTCCGTCGAAAAACATCGGATGGAAAAAGAAGACGTCTTGCAGGTGCTGCCCGCCGGAATACGGGTCGTTGATTACGAAGAAATCGCCTTCGCGCAGCGTCTCCACCGGATACAGCCGCGCGCACGCCTGAAAAATGTGCCCGATGGTTCCCAGTTGCATCGGAATCAATTCGGCCTGCGCCACCGTGTTGCCTTGCGCATCCAGCAGCGCCGCCGACCCATCGCGCGCCTCGCGCAGAACCGTCGAATAAGCCGACCGGACCAGCTTCACGCCCATTTCGCGCGCCGCGGCGATCAATGCCTGGCTGACAATCGCGTAGTCCACCGCATCGAGATTCAAGCGGGCTTCCTCCTGATGATTGTATTGCCATGAGCGTCGCGCTTCGCCATCCAACCGCCAGGAACCCAAGTGCTGGAGCTGTAGCCTTCGATCAACGCCGGACCATCCACGCGCTCTCCGGACTTCAGCGCAGCCGCGTCCACCAGCCGACGCGCGAACCACACCCGCCGCGCTTCTCACTTCCGCGACTTCCGAATGCTGGAAAGTCCCTGGACGCTCACGGAAATCCGGCAGCGCATCCAGCCGCCGCCGGACACCCAACCGCAAGCACACCAATTCCACCTGTCTGCCAGCTTCGCCTCCATGAAAATACATGCGTCGGTGCGCTTGGGTGAACCGTTCGGCCAAATCCGACGGACGCAACCCCGCCAGCGCCACCGGATCGATTTCAACCGGAATCTCGAAAGCCTGCCCCGCGAAACGCATATCGGCGATCAGAGAGAAATCGAGTTCGCCATCCAAGCCCAGCTCGCGAAACTCGGCTTCAGCGCTGGCTTGAAAACGAGCGAATTCCTCCCGTATGAGCGAGGGCGCGCCGTCGTCCAAATTCGTCCGGCAAGTAGTTCCGGAAACTTTCAGGAAATCAGCCGACAACAACCCCAGCGCCGATACCACTCCAGGATTGGGCGGCACGATGATCTCGGGGATTCCCAGCTCCTCGGCGATTTCGCACGCTACCAGCGGGCCAGCTCCGCCAAACGGAAGCAGCGCATAAGCGCGCGGATCTTTCCCGCGCTCAGTGGAAACCAGCTGAATCGCGCGGACGATGTTGGCCACCGTCAGCCGGATGGCCGCGTTTGCCGCCCCCACTGCGTCCATGCCAAGCTTGCGCGCGATCTGCGTGAACGCCGCGTGTGCGCGATCGGCATAGAGCGGCATAGCGCCACCCAGAAAAGCATCGGCGCGAATCGTTCCGCGCACCAGATGAGCGTCCGTCACGGTGGGATCCACGCCCCCGCGCCCGTAGCAAGCCGGTCCCGGTTCCGCCCCCGCGCTGCGTGGCCCCACGCGCAGCATCCCGCCCTCGTCCATCCAGATCAGGCTGCCGCCACCGGCGCCGATCGATACGATATCCAGCACCGGCGTCCGAATCGGCAAGCCATCCACCTCTGTCTCGGGCGCCAGCGCAGGCTTCCCATCCGTCACCAGGCTGACGTCGGTGGATGTCCCGCCCATATCGAAAGTGATGAGATGTTTGTAACCCGATCGCTCCGCCTGACGAATCGCGCCCACCACACCCGCCGCCGGCCCACTAAATAACGCGGTGATCGAATTCCGCCGCATCGCCACCGCCGGCAAACGGCCGCCGTTCGATTGCATCACGCTGAAGTGTCCTCGGAACCCGGCCTTCGCTAGTGTCGCTTCGAAACGGTCCAAGTATCCGTCGATCACTGGCTGCACATACGCCGACAAGACTGTAGTTGACGCGCGCTCGAACTCCCGAAATTCGCGCGTGATCTCATGCGAGCAGGCAATCCGCAACGACGGAAGCGCCGCCCCGATCCGTTGCTTCAAACGCTGCTCGTGCAAAGGCGATGCGTAAGCTGACAACAGACAGATCGCCACCGCCTGGTAGCGCCCCGCCTGGAGTGCCGGAATCAGGTTGCGCTCGATATCCGCTTCGTCCAGGCTCCGCACGACCTGGCCCGACGCCGAGACGCGCTCGTCCACTTCAAAACAATCCCGCCGCTCCACCGGCGGAATCGGCTTGGCATAGCGCAGATCGTAAATATTACGCCGGTCGTGCCGCTGCAGAAACAGAATGTCCCGGAAGCCCTTGGTAGTGACAAAAGCCAGCCGAGCCCCTTTGCGTTCCAGAATCGCGTTGGTCGCCACCGTAGACCCATGCACCAGATCAGCGATCGATCCCGGCGTAATCCCGGCCGCAAGCAACGCGGAGAACGCGCCTGCGTCGGGTGCGGCGGGCGTGCTCGGTACCTTCGCGATCTGAACCCGGCCGCCGTCGAAAGCCACCAGGTCCGTGAATGTTCCCCCAACCTCGATTCCGGCTCGCACCCTATGAACAACCTCTCGGCAGAGACATTGGTAATCAGTTTAGCGATACCGGAGCTGTGGCGACGGAAATGAGCTGTCGCGCTAAAGGCGAGCGCTCATTTCGAAAATGCGACGCCCGCCGCGCTGTCCGCCGGCGCCCAGACCTCGAAGGCCGTGGTACAGGCGCCGCCCGGACAGATCGGAAAGTCAGCCAGCATCCGCCGGTCTGGCATGACGACGAATCCGAAGTCCGCTTGGCCGTCAAGAAAGACCGTAACGTATCGCGTGGCAGGCGAAACTTTCAGCAGTTCCGCTTGCATCGCTCCTCCGGGAATGTCGGCCAGCGTCTTTGCTTCGGTCTTCACGTCGTGACACACTTTTTCGTCCGGCGGAGAAACCACGCACATCTGCTTGGCCGAGAATTGAACCGTGGAACCGGCTCCCGGCATCCCGTCCGGCAAGTCAGCGCGCTTCACCTTGCCGGCCGGCGCGGCGGGAACGACGATCTCCGTGATTTTCCACGTCCCTCGGAACGTCGCGCGGGCCGTTCGGGTCTGAGCGAACGCCGTAAGCGCGAACAAGATCGCCAGGGCGCGAGCCGCGGTGGCCGGTATCATTTCTTCGCGGCCGCCTCTCGTTCCGCTTGGAGCAAATTCGCCTCGCCGTTTGCGCGATTCACATACCATTTCGGCAGCTTGCGCACCTGCGTTTGCACTTTCTTGCCTTTGACCGTCTTGGTGACGGTTTTGTAGCCGCCATAGTCGCGCAGCGCCTGCTCTGCCTTGGCCCAATCGCCGGCGGTTGCGTTGCTGTAAAACGTCTTCGCGATCCCGGTTTGCGGCATGCCCGGACCCTGATGATAAGTTCGCGACAGCAGGACCGTTTGCTGGGCCTTGCTCAGATCCTGGAACTGTGTCCCCTTTTTTCCCACCGCGCTGTTCCAGGAATTCTTCGTGGATTGCAGGAACTGTTTCTGGACGGTCTGAGTGATCAGATTCGCCTCGTCATCGGTCACCTGAAGCGGAACCTGTTTCAGCTTGACCCGCGCCGCGCTTCCCTTCAGCCCGGCGTATGGAGTCAACTTGTCTTCCAGCGCCTTCGGAAATCCCCAGGCCTTGATGGACGCCACGGACTTGTTTAGATCAACCCCGGTATCGATGGTCACGCCGCTGGAGCTGGTGGGCACATATCCATTGCGCAGCGACCCGCCTTCGAAATTCGCCAGGGAATGGAAGTCCACGTTGGTGCCGAGTGAGGTGTTAATGGCGTTCAACGCGTTCCAATCCACCTTCGCGTAGAGCGGTCCGCTTTTTTTCGTGCTTTTCTTGCCGCCTGTGCTTTTCTTCGCGGCCTGCTGGATTGCGTCGCCCGCTTCATCTAACAGGAACGACGATGGAGGAAAGGGGCAGGATGAGCTGGGCGAATCCGTGTTCGTGTCGCTGAAATTCGCGTCGATCGACGATGCAGGGTTCTGCAAGTCCGGCTCGTTTGATATCTCCAGCTTGAATAGTTGACTCATGCTATTCCCCGCTTGTGCCCGGTTGAGCCTGGTGCGCCAGCTCCACCGAGCGGCTCAGCACCGTGCGGGCCCTGAAGTCCGCGGGCTTGTCCGAGATCAGGATTGCATGCGCCCAGGCGTGATCCGGATTGGTGTCGAACGTTTCCCCAAGAATCATTCCCGAATCGAGAAAACACATCACCTGCTTTTCGCTCGTCAATCCGTACGGCTTAGCACGCGCAATCCCGCGCCGGACGCGCTCTGAGAGGTCTCCATCCGGCTGCGGTGCGGTGGTATTTGGGAACGTCTGGCGCAGGTGCTGCACCGCTCGCCCGACAAAATTGTCTTCGGCGACCTGCTGCATGCCGCGCACATGCTCATCCCGTAACTGAAACACAAAATCTCCGCGCTGGTTTCCGCCGGCAGAGTCCATTTTAGCGCCAACCACCGACGTTCGCGCCCCTGAACGCGTCAGGCGCATCCTCGAACCCTACGAGAATCGGACATCTGGCGCTAAAGTTCGTATTCTGATATTTCAGTGCACTGAAGGAGGGTCAGATGATTTCTCGATGGGCCTTGATAACCGCAGCGATCGCTAGCGCCGCTCTGAACGCGCAGCCGAGATCCGGAGGCAGCTGGCAAACCTACGGCGGCGACAAGGCCTTCACCAGGTACTCACCGCTCGATCAGATCAGCCGCGAGAACGTTAAGAATCTCCATGTCGTATGGCAGCGGCCCGCCGTCGATCCGCAAATCATGGACCAGTTCCCGGACCTCACACCGTCCAACTATTTCCGCGGCACTCCCATCGTCATCGACGGCGTGCTCTACGCGCCGGACGGCGTGGGTTTGGTCGAGGCTTTCGACGCCGCCACCGGCCGAACCAAATGGGTGCAGCAACCGGTCGAACCTACGCTCAGGGAAGCCGCCGGGCAAAGCACACGCGGCGTGGCTTATTGGCGCAAGCAGTCCGAGCAGCGCATCATTTCAATCCGCCGTGACTACCTCTACGCCATTGACGCCAAGACCGGCAAGCCTTTCCCGGACTTCGGCGAGAACGGCCGCGTCTGGCTGGACCGCCATGCTCCCGACCAGGCCGGTTACTTCGGATACCCCGGCCCCTTCGTCGTTAACGACGTAATCGTCGTGGGCGGCAACGGTGGCGGCAAAACCGGCGAGGGCTACGGCGACGATGGGTTCGAGTCGCATTCCAGTCCCGAGGACATCCGCGGCTACGACATCCACACCGGCCGGCTTCTCTGGACCTTCCACGTGCTCCCGCATAAGGGCGAGCCCGGCTACGAGACCTGGGGCAAGGGTTCGGCCGAGTACATGGGCAACATGGCCGCGTGGGCCTCCATGACCGCCGACGAGCAGCTCGGTTACGTCTACATCCCGCTCAGCGCCCCCACTGTTTCCTATTACGGCGGGCACCGGCCCGGCAAGAATCTCTATTCCGATTCCCTGATCTGCCTGAACGTCAAAACTGGAAAACTGGTTTGGTACTTCCAGATGGTGCACCACGATCTTTGGGATTACGACTCCGCCACGCCTCCGGTCCTCGCCGACATCACTGTAGATGGCAAGCGTATCAAGGCCGTCATCGCATCCAACAAGACCGGTTTCCTTTACGTCTTCGATCGCGTCACCGGCAAACCGGTGTGGCCCATCGAGGAGCGCCCCGTGCCGCAGTCCAGCACGCCGGGCGAGGAAACCTGGCCAACTCAGCCTTTCCCCACCAAGCCACCCGCCTTCGACCGTCAGGGTTTCACTGTCGACGATCTCATCGATTTCACGCCCGAGCTGCACCAGAAAGCGCTGGAGTTCGCCAGCCACTACGTGCTCGGCCCGTTGTTTACGCCGCCATCCTTGATGACGCAAGACAAGAAGGGCACGCTGGCTTTACCCAGCGCATGGGGCTCCGGAAATTGGAATACCGGCGCGTTCGATCCCGAGACCGGTATCTACTACGCGGTTTCGATGACGCAGCCCACCGCCTACGGGCTGAAAAAAACAACCAATCCCAAAGCCACCATGGCGTACTGGGTCCCATTCGGCGCCGATGAGCGACCAGCGCGGGCCCGCACCCGGCCGCGTCGCGAGCTGCTGCCCGGCGAGGAAGAAGAAAACGACGCCGATGAAACCGCTGGATTGAAAATCAACGGCCTTCCGCTGATGAAGCCTCCCTACGGCCGGATCACCGCTCTCGATCTGAATAAAGGTACGAAACTTTGGACGGTCGCCAACGGCGATGGCCCGCGCAATCATCCGCTGCTGAAAGATCTGAATCTGCCGCCGCTGGGAAACATTGGCCGGCCGGTCGCACTGGTCACCAAGACGCTCCTGTTCCTGGGCGACGCGAGCAACGCGCTCTACGGCCGCGCCGGCATCGCCGGCCCTGCTAAGTTCCGCGCCTACGACAAAGCCACCGGCCAGTTGATCTCTCAAATTGACCTGCCCGTCGGCACCACCGGCGGCCCGATGACCTACATGGCCGATGGCAAGCAGCTTATTATCGTGCCGATCGGAGGCAAAGGTTACGGCGCCGGCTGGCTCGCCTTGGGTGTTTCCGCCGGAACTGAGGTGACTTCCGCGGCTCCGCCATCGGTCACCGCGAGCACCTCCGCTGCGACCTTCAATCTTGCGCAGGCACAGCGCGGGCAGACCGTTTTTCGCGAAAAGTGCGCGAGCTGCCACGGTGAGAATTTGGACGGCGGCGAGCATGCTCCCGCGCTCACCGGGAGCGCTTTCTGGTCGCAATGGGACCAACAAACATCGCGCGCGCTGTATGGCCGCATCATCAGCACCATGCCTCCGGACAGCCCCGGCTCGCTAGCGGAAAGCGACACCATCAGCCTGGTCGCCTATATTCTGCAAGCCAACGGGCTGCCGGGCAGCGGCGCAGCGATCCAAAATGCAAATCAGCTAAACAGCCTGAAGTTGGTACGTCCGAAGTAGGCGCCGGCTCTCCGCAAATTGCGCAAACTCGGGTAAACTGGGGCGATGGCCGACCTAGTAGTCCTTGATCTGGATTCCGATCCGCGCGAACGCGGCCGCACCCACGGGCGCGCCATGCGCAGTCAGATTCGAGACAACTACCGTACCTACGTCGACCGCTTCGAGGCGGGCGGCGCTAAGCTCCCGGTGGTCCTGGAGCAGAGCGACGCTTGGGCCGAGTTCATTGCTCGCGATAATCCCGAATATTCAGAAGAGATGCTCGGCGTGGCCGCGGGAGCGGGGCTCTCCCTCACCGAAGTCGCCATGCTGAACGCGCGTTACGAGCTGACCTATTGCGTATTCGGCTCGGAAGCTCAGTCCATGAACAAACCCGCGGTGGTGGAGCAGGAAGGTTGCACCGCATTCGGCCTTCTTCCGGAAATGACCAAGAGCGGCCACACCCTGATCGGCCAAAACTGGGACTGGCTGGAGCGGCTGCGCGGGCGCGTCTTCATAATGCGCGTCAAGCGCTCGTCTGGATCAGGGAAGGGCAAGCCGGACTTCGTCGGATTTACCGAAGCCGGCATCGTCGGATGCAAAATGGGCGTCAATGAAGCCGGCATCGGCCTCTGCGTCAACGGACTGGTGACCGCGCGCGATGGCGCCAACCGCTTCCGCAAGCCGTTCCACGTCCGCTGCAAAGAGATCCTGGATGCCTGGACATTCGACAAGGCCCTGCTGCCGGTGGTGCAGACCGATCGCTGCTGCTCCACGAATTTTCTGATCGGCCACGCCGAGGGAGAAATCATCGACATCGAGGCCACGCCCGACTACTGCTCGTACCTGTATCCCAACAACGGCCTGGTCACGCATGCCAACCATCTGGTGCGCGAGACCCGCATCGCTTCCGAGTTCGAGCGCATCGCGCCCCATTCGCTATACCGCGCCAACCGTTTTGAACGCCTGCTCCGCCGCAACACCGGCGATATCGGCATCGATACGATTCATGCCGGTTTGTCCGATCATTTCAGCGCTCCTGCGTCCATCTGCCGCCATCCCGATACCACGTTGCCCGAAGCCAAGCGCGTCATCTCCGTCGCCAGTGTCGCGATCGATCTGAATGACCGGACAATGTACGTCACAGACGGCCAACCTTGCCAGTCAGACTACCAGCGGATACCCCTGGTGGCAGGCGCGAAGAACACGCAAGCCGCCTAAACAAGAAAATCGAGGAACACATGCCGCAGACCAGTCCATGGCCTAACGGAGCGCAATGCGCCGTGATGCTCACCTTCGACTTCGACGCCGAAACGTTGTGGATCTCACGCGATCCATCCAACTGGAAACGCCCCGGCACCATGTCGCAGGGCACTTACGGCGCCAAGGTCGGCGTACCGAAGATTCTGGAGCTGCTGCGCGACTTCGGTTTGAAGGCCACGTTCTTCGTGCCCGGCTGGACGGCTGAAAAATACGCGGATCGCATTGAAGCCATGCTCAAGGACAACCACGAGATCGGCCACCACGGATATTTGCACGAATGGATCGAACCCGGCTTCCCGGAACGCGAGCGCGAAGCGCTGGAAAAGGGCCTCGACGCGCTGAAGAAGACCGCCGGTATCCGGCCCAGCGGTTATCGCTCTCCAGCCGGAGAGACCAGCGAAAGCATGGTCGGCCTGCTCGCCGAACACAAGTTTCTCTACGACAGCTCGCTGCAGGACGCCATCGACCCTTATCAATTGAAGCTCGCCAACGGCGCCGACGGTCCCATGGAACTGCCTTGGCATTGGAGTCTCGACGACGCCGTGTACATGCTGTTTTCCTTGAAAAATCCGCGCGCCATCATGACCAACTCGCACGTGCTCGAAATCTGGCGCGAAGAGTTCAAAGAAATCTACCGCTGGGGCGGATTGTTTAATCTGGTCTGCCATCCGCAAGTCACCGGCCGCCCGTCGCGCTTGGCTCTGTTGCGCGAATTTATCAATTTCATGCTGAAGTTTCCCAATGTCTGGTTCGCTACCGGACGCGAAGTCGCCGAGGCTTGGCGGAAGTCCGGCAGGATCGAGGAGTACATCAAGATCGGTTAGATCGCTCTACGTTTCGCCGCAGTGCGCCGGGGACCGGACATCCAGTATAATCGACCTTTATGAAATCACTGATCGTAAGCACTCTGTTGTGTTCTTGCTTAATGGCACAACCGGCGCCCAAGAGCGCCGCCGCACCCAAGAAAGCTCCGGCTTCCAGCGGCTCGCTGCTGAATCCAGCCTCGCTGCACGCCGTCGCGCCCGCGGATTTTAAGGCCGAGTTCGTCACCACCAAGGGCAACTTCGTCGTCGAAGTGCATAAAGACTGGGCTCCCACGGGCGCAGACCGTTTCTACAACCTGGTCCGGGGCGGGTACTTTACCAATGCCGCCTTCTTCCGCGTCGTGCCCAATTTTATGGTGCAGTTCGGCCTGAATGCCAATCCCGCCGTGAACGCCGCCTGGCGTAGCGCCAACCTCCGCGACGATCCGGTGAAACAAAGCAACAAGCGCGGCTACATCACCTTCGCCACCGCCGGGCCCAACACGCGCACCACCCAGCTCTTCATCAATTTCAAGGACAACGGTTTTCTGGATTCGCAGGGATTCGCGCCGTTTGGCGAAGTAGTCGATGGCATGGATGTGGTGGATAAAATCAATAGCCAATATGGCGAAACTCCCGATCAGGGCGCGATCACGTCGCAAGGCGACGCCTACATATCCAAGAATTTCCCCAACATCGACAAGATCAAGAGCGCGAGGATTCTGCCGTCCGAGGGCGCAGCCGCCCCGAAGAAATAGCCGCGAATCCGCGTCAGCGGTGGTAATCCAGCGGAATCTCGAAGTACAGAATGTCCTTACCCGTGGCCGCTACTTTGATCCCGGTCAAGTAAAACTTCGCCCCCGGCCGATGCTCAGTTTGGAAATAGAAAAAGCCATTAGCCGACTCATGCGCCGGAAGCATGGGCGCGACGAATCCCCGGCTTTCAATCTCGGCGGTGTTCAGCGGACTTTTGTGCTTGATGCGCGGAATCGGCGTTCCGCTGGGCAGCGAGGGCCGGCGGCCGCCGCCTAATGTCTGCACCTCCGCCGGCGGAGTCGCTTCCACATGCTGCCGGTCCACCGAGGTGTACTCAACCTCCAGGTGGTCCAGCTTCAGCGCCTCGCCCGTGTCATTCTGGATGATGACGAGCACGGGCAGTACACCATACTGATTCGGGTCCAATTTCCCAAATGCCGTGTGAGCCAGCTCTTCAGTATCATAGGCGGATACCGCCACCGTCACATTGTCATTGGTCTGCTTGGCGCTGTAGGACGAAGCCGTGCCAGGCGAAAACTTGGCGTCGCTCTTTTTGTCGGCCAGCAGCAGGGCTGAGACTGTGAAGACCATCAGGCCAGTCCAAAGCGTTCTCATTCGTTTCCTTTATGCGGCGTGCCGCGTTGCCGCGCTCCCGCTGCTTGTATTCTATTTCGTTTGGCGCTGCGCCCGCGAGCCTCGCTATATGCGCCATTTCAACGAGCGGCTGGGCGGCGGCCCGGATTCCTTCCAAGCGACGCCGCCCGGCTCTATTTGGTTGCACGCGGTTTCCGTCGGCGAAGTGATGACCGCTGCCGGTCTCGTCCAGCAACTGCGTGAGCGCAACCCCTGCATCCCGCTGTATCTTTCGGTAAGCACTCTGGCCGGCCGCGCGCTCGCCGAAGACAAACTCGCGCCGCTGGTGGATGGGATTTTCTTCGCGCCCATCGACTACCCCTTCCTGGTGCGGCGCGTGCTGCATCGGCTGCGCCCCGCCGTGGTGGTGATCCTCGAGACCGAAATCTGGCCGGCGCTGTATCGCGAGGTGAAGCGCGCCGGACGCGCGCTGCTGGTAGTCAACGGCCGCATGTCCGATCGCGCTTATCCGCGCTATCGCTCCTGGCGCTTCTTTTTCCGGGATGTCCTGGCAGCTGCCGGACGCCATCTACGTCCAGAGCGAGGAGGAT
This sequence comes from Terriglobia bacterium, assembly GCA_963768095.1. GTDB lineage: Bacteria > Acidobacteriota > Terriglobia > Bryobacterales > Bryobacteraceae > Palsa-89. The sequence goes on from CAVYGT010000010.1 coordinate 183,297, forward strand.
CGCAGGCGCTATCTGGCCTGCGGCGCGCCGCCCGAACGTGTGGACGTCCTGGGAAACCTGAAGTACGATGTCGCTCCGCTCGGTGGCTCGCCGCCGAGAGCGGTCACGGATCTGCTCGATCAACTCCGTCCCAGCGCGGTCTGGATCGCCGCCAGCACCATGCCCGGCGCCGATGCGTCCGATGTCGATGAGGATCAGGCCGTAGTGCGGGCGTTTGGCCGGCTCGCGCAGGCCAATCCCGGGCTGCTGCTGATCCTGGTTCCGCGCAAGCCCGAACGTTTCGATACCGCCGCCGATCTCCTGCGCGCGGCGGGCATGCGCTTCCAACGCCGCTCGCGGCCGGCCGCCGGTCCCAGCCTGGCGCTGCCGTGTGTCCTGTTGCTCGACTCGATCGGCGAACTCGCCAGCCTCTTTCCACTGGCCGACGTAGTCTTCATGGGCGGAACACTGGCGCGCCGCGGCGGGCATAATCTGCTCGAACCGGCCGCTTCCGGGCGCGCCATTATCAGCGGACCGCATCTCGAAAACTTCGCCAGCATCGCTGCCGAGTTCCGCGAACATCGCGCCATGCAGGAAATCTCGGGCCCGGAGCAGTTAGTAAGCGCGGTGCAAGCCTTGCTGGACGACCCGCCTCTGCGCGATCGTCTGGGCGCACGTGCCGCCCAGCTGGCCACGAGTCATCACGGAGCGGCGCGCAAGGCCGCCGAGGAGATTCTGCGACGCCAGGACCTCTTTGTTCCCTCCGGAAAGCCGCGCGGCGTGTTCGGCCCGCTGCTGTGGCTGCTTGCGCGGATCTGGATCGGGGCCGGAAAACTGAAGGCTCGCGGCGATCTGGCGCGCTCCCGCCGCCTCCGCACGCCGGTTGTCAGCATCGGGGCTATCAGCATGGGCGGCGCCGGCAAAACACCCATGGTGGACTACATGGCCGAACGCCTGCGCGAGCGCGGCCATCTTCCCGCCATCTTGACGCGCGGGTACCGCCGCCGCTCCATTGAGCCCAGCATCGTGGTGGAGGCCGGCCAGCCCGTCTCGGTGAACATCACCGGCGATGAAGCGCAGATCTACATCCATTCCGGCTACGCGCACGCTGGAATCGGAGCGGATCGCTTTTCCACCGGCAAGCTGCTCGAAGCCAGATACCAGCCCGATGTGTTTTTGCTCGACGACGGGTTCCAGCACCGCCGCCTGGCGCGCGACTTGGATGTCGTGTTGCTGGATGCCTTGAATCCGTTCGCCAACGGGGCTGTCTTTCCCCTGGGCCGCCTGAGAGAAGCCCCCAGTGCGCTGGCGCGCGCCGACGTACTGGTCATCATGCGCGCCACCTGCGAGCGCGAGTACGCTGGCCTGATCCAGCAGCTTCGCGCCATTAATCCTCGCGCGCCAATTGTTCGAGCTCGCGTCGAACCACGCTACTGGGTCAGCCACCGCACCGAACAGCTGGCGCATCCGCCCGAGGGCCCCGTTGCGGCGTTCTGTGGCCTCGGCAATCCCGCCAGTTTTTGGACCACACTCAAGCGCGCCCGAATCCAACCGGTGTTCACCTGGTCTTTCAGCGACCACCATCGCTACCGCTGGAGCGAGCTTCAGCGCCTGGCCGCGCAGGCTCGCATGCGAGGCGCCAATATCCTGCTGTGCACTGAGAAAGACGCCGCCAACTTGCCGGCCGGCTCGTTGGAGTTGCTGATGGAGGATTCCGTGGAACTCTATTGGCTGAAGATCGGCCTGGAGATCGAAAACGAAGACGGGCTGCTGGAGTTGATTGAGTCCAAGCTCAGCCGCTGATGCCCCACGCTCGCCTCAGCGATTGAGCGTGGACATGGTCGCCGCCGGGATATCGTTCGCCCGCCACCGCGCCGCGTGGGATCTCGCGTTCGATCCGATCCAAGTCGCTCGCCGAAAGTTGCACGTCCGCGGAGGCCAGGTTCTCGTCCAAATGCTCGCGCCGCCGCGTTCCGATGATGGGCACGATATCGCGGCCTTTGGCCAGCACCCAAGCCAATGCGAGCTGCGAGGGTGTCACGTTTCGCTCACCCGCCAGGCGCTTCAGATTTTCCATGAGCGCGAGGTTGGCCTTCAGGTTGTCGCCTTGAAACCTCGGAAAATTGCGCCGCGCGTCGTTCGGCGTAGCTCCGACGCTTCCGCCGAATAAACCCCGCGACAGCGCGCCATATGCGGTCAGCCCGATTCCCAATTGGCGCAAGGTCGGGATCACATCGTCTTCCGGATCGCGCGACCAGATGGAATATTCAATCTGCAGCGCGCTGATGGGATGCGCGGCGTGCGCGCGCAGGATCGTAACCGAGGAGGCTTCCGACAACCCGGCATAACGCACCTTACCCTCCCGGATCAGATCGCTTATCGCGCCGATCGTGTCTTCGATCGGAACATTGGGATCCACGCGCGAGGGATAGTAAAGGTCGATGTAGTCGACCCCCAGGCGGCGCAAGCTGTACGCAATGGAAGTCTTCACGTAAGCCGGCCGCCCGTCGAAGCCGAGGAACGCGCCGTTGGGATCGCGCAGCGCGCCGAACTTCACCGACAGGATGGCCTGATCGCGCCGCCCCTCAATGGCCCGGCCGATCAGCATCTCGTTGTGGCCCATCCCGTAGAAATCGCCGGTGTCGAGCAACGTGACGCCGCGCTCCAGCGCGCGCTGGATGGTGGCGATGCTTTCAGCTTCCGTCGAGCGATCGGCTCCGTAGAAATCCGACATCCCCATGCAGCCCAGGCCGATGGCGGACACCGCGAGTCCCTGCGAGCCGAGCAGGCGTTGTTCCATGCCCACTTATTTTATTCGACTCAGCAGTCACGCCGGGACCCACCAGCAGGTTTTCTCCACGCGGCCTGGCTTGCTGCCGATCCCGCAATTGACCGAAGACCGCAAAGGTTAGTTTTGAAAAACAGACTCGGGATCTCGTCTCGCCACGGCCGGCGCCGCCGGTTCAAAAACTTGAATCGACAGATAACCCGCCGAGAAAATGGACGGCCGCACTTTGTGATGCCGGCTCAACGCCACAAGATCCTTGATATCGAGAACTTCGTCTCCAGCGACATCCAGGAAGTACATAACGGACACCGGACTCGCATTGTGCTTGAGACCCAATAAGTGACCGAGTTCGTGTACGGCAATGCCGTAAATTTCCGTACTGCTCAATTCATTCGCCATTTCCGGACGCACTGCGATCTTTCCGCGAAAATCCGCCCATTCGGGGATTTGCGCCCGCGCTACGATCCCGTCCTGTAAAACGTCGCGGTCACCATCGATAACCCTTACGGCGCATGCGCTGAGGTCTGTCTCTTCGTGAAAATTCGCGACCAGCACGGTATTCCAGAAAGTGATCGCCCGCCGAAATCCGGCCGCCCACCGCTCGCTGGTATCGATCTTGATGCCGATATTCCCGAGAACGCGATTCCGCAAATCGTTGTATCGGGCGCAGCCCGCATCGCTGCTGGTCCAGTTGGTCCGCGGCTGCGCGCCAGCCGTCAGCTGCGCCGCGCAACCGAAGCACAGCGTCAACCAGCTGGCCAATAGCCGTGTGGTCTTGTTCATTTGTCGCTTCTCGCGCGCCGCCGGACTCCCCGGTAAGCCATGCGCTCATCCTCGGTGCTCTTATCGGCCGATTCGCTGCTGTTTTCGGCGGCGCCTTTAGGAAAGCCTTACCGTGAGCAAACCGGCGGATCGAACAAACGCCTAGCCTGCGCAAGGGCGGAGAGCGTCAGCGAGCCAAGCCGGCTCACTCAAGGATGAGATTCAAAACCCGCGCTCCGCTACGGAGCAACGTGTTAACAACAGGGATTGGCTCAGCCACGAAGCAAGAATGCTCAGGCCGAATCCTACAGTTGGTCCCAATTGTGCCGCGAGATACCGCCAGCGGCTCGGCAGATTTGGGCCCCAGCGGTTTCGAACTTAGGAAGAGCCTTTTCGCCAGCCGGTCCCGTTTGTGAACTCCAGTCCAACAAGATACTTGCCACGTGACGTATTGCAATAGCGGACGCAGCCCGTGCCAGAGATGCCAATCTGCGAGTCATAGCAGGATACTAAGGCGCCCACGGCAATTCGATCCGGCATCCGCAGGTGCAGCCCTGAGGTAGAAACGTTCTCAAGTTGGGCGGTTGCGACTCTTTCATTCCCCGACTCGTCTTCCCATCGGATCCGTATAGATCCTTCGGTGAGGTGGCGGGCCTCGCGACGAGAATTGCGCTGTCGAGTGGTGGCGTGCAGTGCGCGCTGAGCCCAGAAAGTTGACTCCGAGTAGGCCCGCGTGAGGTCAGAAGCACCGATTCCGAGCTTTGATGCGGCCGCGCCTACCGCATCCCAATCGCATTTCTCATACAGACACGCGAGGTTGTAAACGCTGCGCCATGGGTCCTGATCCGGGGCCGTCCCAAGCAGGGCTGCGGCAATAGCTGGCGCTACGCCAACCTGTCGCAGGGCTGCATCGAGCGGTACATCGATCAAGGCATCCAGGAGCGAGAACATTCCCATCAGGAATCCCTGGCGCCATTCGCGAATTCCCGCCAGGCTCGCCAGACGTTCGCAGAAGCTGGCACGCACCAGGGAATGTGTCACCAGCTCGCCCGGCTTGTCCTTCGCCAGTTCAGGAAGGGCCGCGACTGCGATCCAATGACGCACGCCGGTTTCACCCAGAAGCATCAACGACTGGGCGATAGAATTAATCTCCGCGCGGGGGGAGAAGAGGGCCGAGTTAACATACCGCAGCAGTTTATACGAGAACGACAGGTCTTGGGAGATCATGACCTTCAAGCGGTCGAAGTCCAGATCGGTCTTCTGGAGTTCGCCGAGCAACCGAAGGCAATTGAATTTAGCGGCGGGGATCTGCCGGCCTTTTACAATGGCTGGCCGCGCGAAGAAGAAGCCTTGAAAATGGTCGTATCCGGCGCGCCGCGCCCGCTCGAATTCTCCTGCCGTTTCCACCCGTTCGGCTAGCATGGCGATGCCCCGCGGCCGGTAGGTGCGGAGCATGCGCTCTTGTTCCGATTCCGGCGTTGCGTGGATGTCCACCTTGATAATTTGGGCGATTTCCGTCAGTGGCTCGAAACTCGGGTCGCCGACAAAATCGTCTAACGCAATGGTATAACCCTCTTTGCGAAGATTTCGGCAGAGAGCAATCAAATCGGTATCCGGTTTAACCGATTCCAATATTTCCAATACGATCTGCTTACGCGGGAGCATGGTATGCAAGCCGCCACGGAGCAGGCCGTCGTTAAAATTGATGAATGCCCGGTTGCCGCCGACGATATTTTCCAGCCCGATCGAGAACAGGCTGTTGGCGATCACCTGGCTGGTGGCGGATTCGTCCGCGGTGCCATCGAACTGGCTGCTGATAGCGTTGGACCGAAACAACAACTCATAGCCAAATAGCTCGCGCGCTCGATCGAAGATCGGTTGCCTGGCGACGAATACATCCATAAGTTGTCCCCGGGTTTCACCAGTGCGATCCCGTTTGCGATCGGAACCCCTAGCGCAAGGTCGCTAGGAACTCGAGTTGCGGCCATCCCCCAGTGTTCGCCGGTTCTCGTCTCTCATAGCTCGCGCACCGCATGGGTCGCATGGGCGACGGGCCTGAGACGCACCCGCATCTCCGCTCCGCTGCTCGCCGTTCCTCTTATCGGTCACTTTTCGTCTTTTTTGAGGGTTTTTTGGAAGCGAAAGAGGTTGGGGGAAGGCCTGGGGGGCGTCTATCCTCCCGCCGGCTCGTGCAGCAGCGCATCCACATCCGCGCGGAAGACCTTTTCGCTGGCGCCTCCGACGTACGTCTTGGCCACGCGGCCTTGCCGATCGATCAGCAGCGTCGTTGGCAAAGCCTCAACGGTGGATGCCGGCGTGAGCTTGTCGTCCGACATCCCAATCGTGTAGGGAATCTTGAATTCAGAAACAAACCGGCGGACTACGGCCGGACCACCCTCGTCCATCGACACGCCGACGACATCCAGTTCGTTTTGCGCGTACGATTTCGAAAGCCGGACCAAGCCGGGTGTCTCCTCCTGGCAGGGCGGACACCAGGTCGCCCAGAAATTCAGGAGAACCACCTCACCGCGATGATCGGCTAATCGCCAGGAACGCCCGTTCAGGTCCTGGATCGTCACGTTGGAAAGCGCTTTACGCTGGCCGGCCGGAGCCAGATTGCCCGCTGACCCGCTGGTTTCCCTCGAGTCGATCACATAAAGAACGGCCACAACGATCCCGATCAGAGCGATGGCTTTGGCCGGTTGCCGGAAGTCTTTCAGCATGGGTCGGCAATAGGATAATAACCCAGATCGCCTTCCCCAAAGGGATTCGAACCTTTGGTTATCGCTGCGACTACGCGCGCCGGCGTCGCAGCCAGGCAAGTCCGGACACCAGGGCTAATCCAAAGCCGGCCAAACCGGACGGTTCGGGAACGCTGGACGTCCCATAGTCAAGAGTGGTCGTGCCCCCGTCCAACCAAGCAGCCGATCCATCGCCGCCAGGGACCGTGTTCGTAAGCAGCAACTCGATCTGGTAACCGCCCGACACCGGTGCGATGCTTCCGAAACTGATCGTGTTGGTGAGAGTTAAGTCCGACCCGCAATAGTCGCAATTAGGGAGAGTCTCGCTCCCCACTGTGACGCCGTTGACCAGGATGGCCCACGTCTCAGAGCTACCACCGCCAATTTCATCCAGATAGGTCCAATTCTCCGTCAGCCCGATAACTGAGGAAGAGGGAACATCCGTGAATATCGCCGAGGTCACTGAATCGCCGGTGGTCCACTGAAAGGCCGTTTGCCCGCCTGACGGAATGGTTCCGTTGCCATCGGTGGCGCTGGTATAGGCGTCACCCGCGGTAGGAAAGTTCTCCACAATAGTGTCGCCGAGTGCTACGCATGTGCTGGCTATGCAAAAGCCCGCCAACAAAAGAAGTCGATTAAGTAATGGTTGGCTCATTCGATGTGCTCCTCAAAGGAAAAGTCCTTGATCTTCGCCGGAATGACTGCGAATTGTTAAGGAGTATAGCACCGGGCCCGCGATTGCGACCCACCCTTTGGTTAGTGGGTCTCCTAAGAATTGTACTAGTACCGCATCTAAAACGAGCACCACTTCGGCCTGGCTTGGTCGGTGGAGGATAGTTTGGCGTCCCCAAGGGGATTCGAACCTCCTTTAATCGCCGTGAAAGGGCGTCGAAACGGACTTGCCGGCTTTACTTGCCGGCAGCGTGCGCAAGCGCGTTTTGAACAATGGCGTTTTCTTCCTCGAAATCCGGGCCGCCTCCTAAGGGCTCCGGCCACGCCGAGGTCTGCACGATCACGACCTGCGCCGCCGGATTCACATAGATGGATTGTCCGTAGATCCCGATGGCCTGGAAGGCCCCGTCTTTGCCAGGAGGAATCCACCACTGATAGCCGTAACCCAGAGGCCCGGCCCCTTTACTCGCGCCGGGCCGCAGGAAATCCGCGCCCGGTGTGGTCGACTCACGCACCCACGATTCCGGCACGACACGCTCTGATCCCAATATGCCGCCGCGCAGCATCATCAGACCGACACGCGCATAGTCGCGAGCGGTGGAATTGAAGCACGCGAATGCGCAGGTATCTGGCTGGTCCTTCGATTCGTAAAAGAACGCGTCATTCTGCGCGCCAATCTTCTTCCATAGCTTTTCTTCCGCGTACCGATTCAGGCGTCTGCCGGTGACCCGCTCGAGCAGAAGCCCGAGCACCTGCGTGTTCACGCTTTGATAGTTGAATTCAGTTCCCGGCTTGACGTTGGTCGGCTTCATCGAGGCTATGAAGTTCTTAAAAGTAGGCTGGCCGGTAATCAACGCCGCCCCGATGGTTGCGGCCCCGGATTGCGGATCGCTGTAGTCCTCGCTGTAGTCGACGCCGGCGGCCATTTCCAGAATGTCTTTGATCGGGACTCCACGATATCCGCTGGATGCCAGGTAAGGCAGGTACCTGTCGACGGGGTCGTCTACGCTCTTGATCTTTCCTTCGGCGAGCGCGGCGCCGATGAGAATCGAAACGATCGATTTGCTGACGGACTGGGAGACGAATCGGGAGTTTTGATCCGCTCCATGCAGATATTTCTCATAGACGATCTGGTCGTCCACCAGAACTAGCAAACTAGTTACATCGTTGCGCCGTAGATAGTCGTCCAGCGAGTACTCCTGGCCGTGGAATCTGTATTGCAGCGAGAACGCGCGCGCCGGCTCCTTCAGGGGATAGGCCGCGGCCGGCTTTCGGACCAGATCCGTTCGGAAACCCAAATCAGCGATGTGATGAAAATAGTAAAAATTGTACGGCGGCGCCATGTAGCTGTACTTGTCCACCAGCAGCCCGGTAGGTTTCATCTTGCTCAACTCGATCTTGCCGGGTGGGGTGTCCTGGGCGGGCGCGAAATCCGCGGCGGCCATAAACACAGCCAGAAGCAGCAGAGCGAATTGGCGCCGGTGCGTGCCGCGAATGAAATTGGACATTGGAATATCAGGCTGGCGTCCCCAAGGGGATTCGAACCCCTGTTATCGCCGTGAAAGGGCGGTGTCCTAGGCCGGGCTAGACGATGGGGACTTCCGGAAGGGCTACAACTGCTACTTTAACATGCCCGGTCGGTTCGATTCCGACACCCGCGCCGCGCAACGCGCGCTTACAGCGTCTTCAGATAAGCGATAACGTTGGTCTTTTCCGGCTCCGAGAGCAAATCCATATAGGACGGCATCCCGTTCCCGCCCGAATTGATGAACGCTTTCACGTTCGCCTCATTCACCGGCTTGCCATTCTTCAGCGTCGCGCGCTTGAAAAGCCCCTTCAAGGACGGCCCGATCTTCTTTTCATCGGTGGCCGTGTTGTGACACACCGCGCATTGCTCGAAAACTTCCTTGCCCTTGGCCGGATCCGGCTTGTCCGCCGCTACCGCCATACCGGCGGCCATCAGCCCGCCGATCCCTGTGCAGAGCACCCATTTGCGCATTCGAAAACTCCTCCCGTGTTGGACTTCGTGTTTTAAATTTCCATTCTACGATGTCTTCGCTCCCGCCGCATCTTCTTCCATCCCGACGCGCGCCCGCGCGGTTACAATGAAACCCTATGCCAAAAACTCTGAAAGAAGGAGATGCGGCGCCGGCCATCCATTCGGTCGACGAGCGCGGCGAGTCGTTCGATCTCGCCAAGCTCAAGGGGAAAAACGTCGTTCTGTATTTCTATCCCAAAGCCGACACGCCCGGCTGCACCCGCGAGTCCTGCGAGTTCCGCGATCACTCCAAAAAATTCGCCAAGGCGGATACCGTGATCGTGGGCGTGTCGCCCGACAAGACGGCCGCGCAATCCAAGTTCAAGGACAAATTCGATCTGCCCTTCACGCTGCTGGCCGACACCGACCATCAGGTGGCCGAATCCTACGGCGCCTGGGTGGAGAAGAGCATGTACGGCCGCAAGTACATGGGAATCGAGCGCAGCACTTTCGTGATCGGCAAGGATGGCAAGCTCAAGAAGATTTTCCGCAAAGTGAAGCCGGACGGCCACGCCGAAAAGGTCTACGAAGCGCTGCAGGCCATCTAGAACGCGCTAGAACGCGGCGTTACGGCGAGGAACTCGCGCGGCCCTGCGCTACCTGGAAGTGGCTCAGCGTGCCGGCGTAGCCCGACACTCCCTTGAAAAGCGCCTCGGCGATCCGCTCGCGATATTCGCCGCGCTTCATGGTGCTCTCATCGTGCGCATTGCTGATGAAGCCGATCTCGGCCAGCACCGACGGCATGTTGGCGCCGATCAGCACCACAAAGGGCGCCTTCTTAATCCCGCGATCCTTGGCGCGCGCATTGCTCTTCGTGGACAGCGCGAAGAGCGAGGTTTGCACCCGCGCCGCGAAATCGCGCGACTCCTCCACTTTGTCTTTGAGAGCGATCTTCTGTAGCAAATCCTGCAGGTCGTAAACCGTTTCCTGCGATCCGGCATTCTCCCGCGCCGCCAGGTCCAGCGCCGTCTTCGACGTGGTGAAGCTCAGGTAGTACGTCTCCACGCCCGCGGCCGAGCGCATCGGCGACGAATTGGCGTGAATCGACAGGAACAGGTCGGCCTTGGCTTCGTTGGCAATTTCGGTGCGGCGCTCCAGCGGAATGAAGGTGTCGTCGGTGCGCGTGTAAACCACCTCGCTGCCCATGCGATCCTCGATCAACGCCCCCAGCCTCTTGGCGACATCCAAGACCAGGTCCTTCTCACGCAAGCCCTCCGGCCCAACGGTTCCCGTGTCGTGCCCGCCGTGCCCGGGATCCAGCACAATCCGCCCAATCTTCAGTCCCAGCACACGTACCATCGAACGATCCCCGGTGGTGTTGCGCTTGGCAGGCAGCGCGGTGTCGGGCGAGTTGGTGGCCGTGCTGCGCTTAAGCGGAGCTACGGCTGTCTCGGACGTGGCGGCCGCTGCGGTGCGCTTGGCAAGCGGTGAAACTTCAGGCGGCGACACCAGCGCGACTGCTGCCGGAATTCCCGGAGCAGGCGCAGGCGCGACAGAAGCGCTCACAACCGGCGCAGGACTCTCGCTCGGAAGGGGAGGCGGCGCGATATCACGATTTGTCGTCGTAGACAGCTTCGCACTCAAAGCCGCCGACGCGGACGGCCGCGTTTCCACAACCGGAGGTTCAACCAGCGCAACTTTGGACGGCTTGGACTGCGAGCTTGGAATCGCCGGAGGTGGGGTGAACGGACGGTGCTCGGGAGGCTTCGGCTCTAAAACCGCCGCCTCGGTGGCCTGCGCGTTCGCAACCGGGCGCCGCACTTCAATGATCAACCGGTTGGGATTCTCCAGCCGCGACACGGTGGTGTCCGCCACGCCGGTCAGATCCAAAACCACGCGCGTCACATTCCGCCGCGGCTCAGCCACGCGAATCTGCTGGATCAACTTGTCTCCCACCGGGATCACGGTCATCGCTTTCGATCCCAGCGCGGGTCTGGTTCCATTCAGATCGAAAAACACCCGCTCGGGATCGCTCAGATGATCGCTGGCCACCTGGAAGTCGCCGTCCGCCTCGATCGCGACGCGAGTCACATCGCCCAGCGACCAGAAACGCACCGCCGTGACACGGGGCTGATCGTCGGAAGCGCCCGGCATTGCCGCCGCGCATGAGATCAACAACGCCAGCCAGCCCAGCGGCTTAACAAGCGCACAGCGCGAGACGCGGCCACTAGGTTGACCGAAACGCTCGCGGCTCGCTGCGTTGTGCGCGATACCATCAAGGTGCCCGTCACGCGAATGCTCTCGGGGGAGGTGAGGCATCTCTTCTTTAGCGCGTTGCGATGTGCAGCCGGCCCTCCGTGTCCAGATATGCGATGACGTGGTGCGTTTCATCTTCAGCCGGATCCGATGCGGACTGCGCGGCAGCCTTAGCTTCTATTTTCCCCTTTTCGGCTTTCCCCGCTGCAGCCGACTTCTTGGCCCGGCTGTACTTCTCTCCGACCTTGGCCACGTAGCTTACGGTCTCCGGGTAAGGCGGCACGCCTCCATATCGGGTGACGGCTTTCTCTCCCGCGTTGTAGGCCGCGATGGCCAGCCGGTCGTCCTGAAACGTGTCCTGCGAGAAACTTGAGATATCGTACGCCCCCTTCGATGTTCTGCCGCGCGTCGAACGAATTGGCCACACCAAACCGACGCGCCGTGGCGGGCATCAGTTGCATCAGGCCTTCCGCGCCCTTGGGCGAAACCGCGTAAGGATCGTAGTTGCTCTCCACCTGGATCACGGAGTGCACCAGCTCCGGGCTCACCTGGAGATTCTTGGCGGTTTCGTCGATGACCGCAACCATTACGGGATCGGGCGTCGCTTTCGCTTCCGGCTTGGGCGACACTACTATGCGCCGGACCAGGCGTCCAGTGCGCGCATCGGCCCGGACCACCGAAACGACGTGCGGCACCTCGGCCGGCGCGTTGGAAGTCTCCGTCGCGATGTTTTCACCGCACAGGCACGCCGCGCCGAGCGCGCCCACAAGCGCTGTCCTTAGAATATTTTCCGAACAAAAGTGCATCTTCTTGTTTTATCCGATTATACCCGGATTTCTCCAATCTGCAAGCACATGCCTTCCGGAATCACTCCAGGACGCCAGTGCTACTATTCTCTCATGGCTCCCTCCGGATTTGTTTTGGCTGGGGGAAGGAGCCGCCGCATGGGCCGGGATAAGGCCCTGCTGCCCTATCGCGGCCGGGTTTTGGTGGCGCATGTCGCCGCTGTCGTCCAGGAAGCGCTGGGCCCCGCGGGTCACGTCGCGATTCTCGGCGATCCGGATTGCTACCGGGAGCTCGGCTACCCCGTCCACGCGGACTTGATCCCAAATTGCGGCCCGCTGGGCGGCATCGTCACCGCGCTCAACCTGACCAAAACCGACTGGAACCTGATAGTCGCTTGCGATATGCCCACATTGGCCGCAACCAGCCTGCGGATGCTCGCCGAGCGCGCCGCCGAATCCCAGGCAAACTGCATCGCCGCCAGCGGTCCGACCGGCGAACCGGAGCCGTTGTGCGCCCTCTACCATCGGCGATGCCTCGCGGCCCTGGACTGCGCACTTCGAGATAAACGATTAAAAATGAAAGACTTACTTCCGGAACTCCAGCTCGAATCGGTCGCCTTCCCGGCGGCCGCGCTGGCCAACGTCAACACCCCGGAAGAATGGACCCAATTCCAGCCCTGATGACTGACAAGTCCCATTACATAGAGTTCCGCCATGTGTATAAGACGTTCGACCACCCGGTTTTAGTCGACGTCAGCTTCTTCGTGGACGCCGGCGAGACGCTCGCCATCATCGGCCGCAGCGGCGTCGGCAAGTCCGTAAGCCTAAGCAACATCATGGGCTTTTTGAAGCCGGACGAGGGCCGGGTCTACGTGTCCTACCAAGACATCACCGATTTCGGCGAAGCGCAAATGCGCGAAATTCGCAAAAAAGTCACCATGGTTTTCCAGTCCGGCGCATTGTTCGACTCGCTTACCGTGGCCGAGAACATCCTGTTCTCGCTGGAGCTGCGCGAAGACTACGACGAGAAGAACAAGGAAGACGTGGTCGACGGCCTGCTATCCATGGTGGATCTGCTGGAGTTTCGCGACGTGTATCCGGCCGATCTGTCCACCGGCCATAAGCGCGCCGTGGCCATCGCGCGCGCTCTCGCCGCGCAGCCGGAGTGCATCCTCTACGACGAGCCAACCACCATGGTGGATCCCATCATGTCGAGCACCCTGACCGGCCTGATGCTCAAGCTGAAGCACCAGCTCCGGCTGACCGCGGTGGTGGTGACGCACGATCTGGAGCTGATGCGCAACGTGGCCGACCGCGTGGTGGTCCTATTTGAAGGAAAGGCAATCTACTTCGGCTCAGTGGCCGATCTGGAAAAGGCCGACCATCCGCACATCCGCGAGTTCCTGGCGATGGACCGCGTGGAGCTGGTGTGAGGTGCTCGTCGCACCGTTGCCGGGGACATGTATTCGAGCCATTCTTGACGCATTGAGGAGAGAACCTGTTTCCAGACTATAGACCGTTCGCATACATTGTGTACCCCGAGTTCGCTGTCTTTGCATTGGTTATAAGCGGAGCCTCCGAACTCCTAGCCTCCTTGCTCTTCAGGCTCCGAGTGCGAGGCTCTGTCGTTGCGAAAGGAGCACTTCTTGGAGCTGCTGCATCTGTGCTGACGGTTTATGCGCTAAACTTCCCTGCGGCAGTGACTGTTGCGGTCGTGATTCCGTTGTTACATCAGTTGTACCGCTCGAGACACCACCACGCCGGATGACCCGTGTTCTTCGGGTGCTACTTCTTCTCGAAATCCAGCGACGCCGAGTTCATGCAATAGCGCAAATGCGTGGGCCTCGGGCCGTCGTCAAAAACGTGACCCAAATGCGCGCCGCACTTGCTGCACATCGCTTCGATCCGCCGCATGCCGTAGCTGGTATCGGTTTCGGTCTTGACGCTGTCGGGCGCGATGGGTTCGTAAAAGCTCGGCCAGCCAGTCCCGGAATCGTACTTCGTCTCCGATTGAAACAGCGGACTCCCGCAGCAGACGCAGTTGTACACGCCGTGCTCGTGATGATCCCAATACTTGCCGCTGAACGCCGGCTCAGTCCCCTTGCGCCGCGCAACCTGATATTGCTCCGGCGTCAAATCGCGCTTGTATTCTTCGTCAGTTTTCAAAGTCTTCTCTGCCATAGATCCTCACCAAACCGCACGCTTGTAGTGCCGGCGAATCTTTTCGTCTTTCGTAATCAGAGGCGCATCATTCGCGCTGGCGTGCGCCACTATAAGCCGATCAAACGGATCGCGCCCCCACTTCTGATGCAGGGCGCTTTCGACCACCTTCGCGAAGGGAAGACTGCAGACGGACAGGCCGATGGTTCGCGTCAGCGTTTCGACCACCCTGGAGGCTGGAGCGCCTGCTCTGCCGATTTCGAAAAGGTATTGAAGCTCAAGAATCACCATCGGCGAGATGACCACATCACTGCGCTGTATCTCTTCCGCCGCCGCCTTGCTGAGCTTCTCGAACTCCCCACCGTACATCCAGGCGACGACGTGAGTATCGAGGTAGGTCACTTCTTCTTTAATTCGCTCCACTCACTCAGCCAGTCCATGTGGACGATATCCTCGGGATCGCCGACGAGATAATTCCGCTTCTTCAGCCGGCTCAGCTTGTCCGGTTTCGTCTCCGGAACGATCTTCAGGATTTTGCCTTTCCGGACCACCTCGACCGGTACGCCAGTTTCGAGCGCTTGATCGAGAATGCCGTAGATATTTTCCCGGAGCTTGGATGCCGTAACCTTCATGCCTTCATTGTAACACGTACGTACGAATAACGAAGGCCGTACGTACGTTCAGTCGTTCAGTTTCACTAACGCCTGCGCCGCCAGGACCGCCTCGGCGTCCTCAGCCGTGAACTGCTCGGTCTTGGCCGAATGGTTCATGGAACAGAACTTCGGACCGCACATCGAACAGAAGGCCGCGTCCTTGAACCCTTCCTCGGGTAGCGTCTCGTCGTGCATCGCCTCGGCGGTCTCCGGATCCAGCGAGAGCTCGAATTGCTTACGCCAGTCGAAACGATACCGCGCGTGCGAAAGCTGATCGTCGCGGTCGCGCGCCCCCGGCCGGTGCCGCGCAATATCAGCCGCATGCGCCGCGATTTTATAGGCGATGATGCCCTGCTTGACGTCCTCGCGGTTCGGCAATCCCAGGTGCTCTTTGGGCGTCACGTAACACAGCATGGACGCGCCATACCAGCCGATCATGGCCGCCCCAATCGCCGACGTGATGTGGTCGTAGCCCGGCGCGAAATCCGTCACCAGCGGCCCCAGCGTGTAGAACGGCGCCTCGTAGCACATCTCATTTTCCTTCTCCACCTGCATCTGGATCTGGTCCATGGGAATGTGCCCCGGGCCTTCAATCATGACCTGGACGTCGTACTCCCAGGCTTTCCGGGTCAGCTCTCCCAGCGTCTTCAATTCGGCAAACTGCGCCGCGTCGCTGGCGTCCGCCAGACACCCCGGCCTCAACCCGTCGCCGAGCGAAAAGCTGACATCGTGTTTCTGGAAAATCTTGCAAATCTCGTCGAAGTGCTCGTAGAGAAAATTCTGCTTGTGATTCTTCACCATCCATTCGGCCAGAATCGCCCCGCCGCGGCTCACGATCCCGGTGATGCGCTTGGTGGTCAGCGGAACGTACTGCACCAGCACGCCGGCGTGAATGGTCATGTAGTCGACGCCCTGCTCGGCCTGCTCCTCGATCACTTCCAGCATCACCCGGATGTTGAGATCCTCGACGCGCCGCACGCGCGCCAGCGCTTCGTAAATCGGAACCGTGCCGATCGGAATGGGCGACTCGGCAATGATGGCTTTGCGGATGCGCGGGATGTCGCCGCCGGTCGACAGATCCATCAGCGTGTCGGCACCATACTTCACCGCATAATGCAGCTTGGCTACTTCTTCGGCGACGTTCGAAGTGGTCGAAGAATTGCCGATGTTGGCGTTGATCTTGCAGCAGGAAGCCACGCCGATACACATCGGCTCCAGATTGGTGTGATGGATGTTGGCGGGAATAATCATGCGCCCGCGCGCCACCTCGGCGAGGACCAGCTCAGGCTCTAGCCGCTCGCGCCGCGCGACGTATTGCATCTCCTCGGTTACAACTCCCTTACGGGCGTAGTGCAACTGAGTCCGGATCGCATCGTTCAGCCGGGGTGTAATCCATTCGTTCCGCATACCGGCCATTTTAGCGCGCTTGATGGCGCGGCTCGGCCCCAACCTCGATCGGCACCGGCTCAGGCGCCCCGCCGTTCAGGCGATTTTTCCCAGTAATTGGTGCGTCCAAACGGCGCGATGACGACGTGCTTCAAAATGCCGTCCTTTTTTGCGCTCTCGGGAGCGCAGGCCGACTCCGAGCAACGCCTGAACAGTGTATGATCAACCAGCATGAGGCGGAAGGAGGAACCGTCGATGACGAATCGGGGCTTCCTTGCTACGGTCCTCGCAGTTTTCTGCACCGCGTTCTTTGATAGCCCGGCCAACGCTCAGTCCCCTCACGACACAGGATATGGAGTGGGGAACATCCACGAGGGTTTGGTTGTCGGCGCCATCGTAGGAATTGGCGCGGTTTTGGGAGTCGGGATTACTTATCTGGTCCTTCACAACCGGGGAGTCGTAGAAGGATGCATCACTCAGTCTGGAGGAACAACCACTCTGGTCCGCGGCGGCAAAACAGTTTACTCACTTTCAACCGCCGGCGCGTCGCTGCCGGTGGGCGACCGCGCCAAGTTGAAAGGCCACAAATCCGGCCAGGCGGCATCGCCTTCGTTCCAGGTGGAAAAGGTCCTGAAGGATTACGGACGCTGCCAGCCTTAGGAGATTTTTTCCCAATAGTTGGTCCGCCCAAACGGCGTGATAACGACATGTTTTAAGAAAGTCCCGCGCGCTTCGGTCAACATGGCGCCATCCGGATAGGACAGGCCCGCGATGCTACAGAGATACAGGTTCCCCAGCGATAGCGCGCCCACTGGATCGGCATTCCCCGCGGGGACCGGTGCAGGTGGCGCGGGAGGATCGAACGGCGGATAGTCCGCCAGATTAGTCGAAACCTTGATCGACCCCGGAGGCGCCGTCGTGGGGTAAGGCCCCAGCGTTCCTGGCGTATTCAAACCCGGCTCGGAGTACTGTCCCGGCATTCCCAGGCCCGGCTGCAAGGCCGATGGAACCCAGGTGAGCCCCATATCCGCCCGCTCGGTCATGCACCAGAACGGGTCCCAGCCGTAAATCATGATGGGCGCGTCGATGGTGTAGCCTTTGGCCGCCAGCGACGCACCGCGGCTAACACGCGCTTGAATCGCGACGTCGCTGTCGGCGGGCATTGCCATCAACGCACGCACCTCGGGCGGCTGCGCGGCAAGGTAGGTCTGGTCGAATTGGGTTTGGGTGTTGTCCATGCTGGCTGTTGAAGTCAGGACGCGGCGCCTAGCTTCCCAGATCCCGCGCCGCGCCCTGCGCTTCTCCCTTCTCTTCTGAGGCCAGCATGCACGAGGTTCGCATAGTCGCGCGAGAGAAATTTAGTTAAGTCGAGACGCCGCAAGCAAAAAAGATTCGGCGAGCTCTGTGATCGCGATCGTTATACTACTCGTCGAAAATATTCCTTCGCGTATCAGAATGACTTGAGCAGCCCGCTCCGGATAGTTTGGGACGGCACGGGGTAATCTGCATGAGTAGATGAGACCACTATCCGGACTCGTACTGAACCGGCCGTCTGCTGAAAACGCAGCTCTTAGTTGGCTTCGTTTTTCAAATTTTCAATTCGTATCGCCCCGCCCCGCGCAAGATGCGTCTTTGCGTCAAGATGCCTGCCCGCGTCCTCCCCCGCTCCCCGCTGTGAGATACTGAATCCGGTACCGATCCCTCCCGGGAGGCAACCATGGCGAATCGCCGAGATTTTCTGAAAACCGCCGGTGCGGCGGGAATTTCCTTCAGCATGGCCGGCGCGGCCCTGGCCGGACGCGGCGCCAAAATGAGCAACCGCGTCCTCGGCTCCAACGATCGCATCAACCTGGGCGTCATCGGCGTCGGCGGACGCGGCAGCGACGACGCCAAATCTTTCCATAACTACGGCGATGCCCACAACGCCTGCCAGATCGTCGCGGTCTGCGACGTCTACGAAAAACGCAAGCGCCTGGCCGCCGAAAAGCACGACTGCAAGGCCTTTCTGGACTACCGCGAGGTGCTCGAGCGCAGCGACGTGGACGCCGTCATCATCGCCACCCCCGATCACTGGCACGCCAAAATCGCTCTCGACGCCATGGACCACGGCAAAGACGTTTACCTCGAAAAGCCGATGTGCCACACCAACGAGGAAATCCGCCAACTGGTCAACACCGTCAAAGAAACTAAGCGCGTGCTGCAGGTCGGCTCCCAGACTACTTCCGGGGATCAATGGTGGAAGGCACGCAAAGCCATCGCCGACGGCATGATCGGCCAGATGATTATGAGCCAGGGCTCGTATCACCGCAATTCCATCGAAGGCGAGTGGAACTGGAAGATCGATCCCGACGCCGGTCCGGACGGCAAAGGCGACAATTACATCGATTGGAAAACCTGGCTCGGACCCGCTGCCAAGCGCTCCTGGGATGCCGACCGATTCTTCCGCTTCCGCAAATACTGGGATTACTCGGGCGGCACCGCGACCGACCTTTTCTATCACGTCGTCGCGCCACTTAACATCTGCTGGGGCGAGGCGCAATTCCCCTCGCGCGTGGTCGGCACCGGCGGCAATTGGGTGTTCAAAGACGAACGCGAGGTGCCCGACACCTTCATGCTGGTGGCCGACTATCCGGCCGGTCACTCGCTGGTGCTCAGCTCCTCCATGGCGAATTCGCACCACATTCCCGGATTGATTCGCGGCCACGAAGGCACCATCGTGATGGTGGAAAATGGCGAGTTCGAGAGCCGCGCCGAATACATCAGCGTGATCCCCGAGCTGGTGCGCGATCCTAAAACTCGCGAGAAGGCCCCGCTCAAAGCGGAATACGCCTCCAAGTTCGGCGGCGAGCCGATCAAAATTCCCGTGGACCAGACCGACATGATGACCGCGCACATCGAGAACTTCCTCTCCTGCGTGCGCTCGCGCGAGAAACCGCACCTGGACGTCGAAACCGGCGCTCGCGCCCAGGCCGTCATCAACCTCTCGGTCGAAAGCTTCCGCGAAGGCCGCGTCTTGTACTGGGACGAGAAGAACTGGAAGGCTTCGCCCAAGCCGGTGCGGACATAAAGTGAGGACCTAGCGAGGAGCGGCGCGCGCGCCCATCGATGCGGCTGGCACTTTTCGGCGGAACCTTCGATCCCATCCATAAGGCTCATGTCACGGTTGCGCGCGAGGCCGCCGATCAGTTTCATCTCGATCAGGTTTGGTTCATCCCCGCCGCGCATCCGCCGCACAAGCCGGATCAGATGGCGGCCAGTTATGAGGACCGTTATCGCATGGTGGAGCTGGCCTGTCATGCCGACCCGCGCTTCCGTCCTTCGCGGATCGAGGCCGGCGCGCAAAAAAGCTACTCCATCGATACGGTCGAGAAAGTTCGCGCCCTGGGCGAAGAGCCGTTCTTCATCATCGGCGCGGACGCTTTCGCGGAGATTACGAGCTGGCACCGCTGGCAGGACTTGATCCGCTTGACTGAATTTATCGTGGTCACGCGGCCCGGCCACGACTACACGGCGCCGGAGGGCGCACGCGTCGATCGGCTGGATACGGTGGCGCTGCCAGTTTCGTCGTCTGAAATTCGCCGCCGCCTGGCCTTGGGAGAGGATCCTCGCGAGCTCCCGGCTGAGGTGGCTGCTTACATCGCCGATAAAGGCCTGTATCGTTCGGCGCGCAAAATGGTAGGTGGCTGATGGAAAACAAATTTTACGAAGAGTTCAAAGTCCATGGCAGAGACCTGGTGGAGAAGATCAAGGCCCTGGTCCACGAGGGCAACGTGCGGCGCATCATTCTAAAGGATGAAAAGGGCCAGACCTTTCTCGAAATCCCGCTGACCGTGGCCGCTGTGGGCGCCCTGGCAGCCCCGATCCTCGCCGCGGTAGGAGCCCTAGCCGCATTGATCGCTCATTTCACCGTGGTGGTAGAGCGTGCCGGCGAGCCGCCCACCACCCCGCCCGCGCAGTGATCCCGGCGGCACGCTACGTGCTCTCTTCGCCGTTGGCATGCCCCTGATCGAAACCAAGTACTTCGGAACAATGTCCTATGAGGATGAATCGGTCTTCGATTTTCCCTGCGGGCTCCCCGCTTTTGAGGACGAAAAACGCTTCGTCTTCATCGAAATCGCGGAGTACGCCCCGCTGGTTTTCCTCCAGAGCCTGACCCGGCCGTCGCTGTGTTTTCTTGCTCTTCCGGTTTTGTCCGTGGACCCGGATTATCGCCTGGAGCTTTCCAGCGAGGATCGCGCGGCGCTGGAACTCGAAGGCCAGTCTGAATGCGGGGGCGGGATTCTCGCTCTGGCCCTTTTGTCCCTGCATGACGGATTTCCGGCCACTGCCAATTTAATGGCGCCGGTTGTGGTCGACACCCGGACGCGCCGCGCGCTGCAAGCCATCCGCATGGACCGGCGGTATTCCCACCAGCATCCACTCCGGCAACCAGGCCTCGCCCCGGTTTGCGAGGGCGTATGTTAGTGCTGCGGCGCCGCGCCGGAGAATCGCTGCTGATCGGCGACGATATCGAAATCGAATTGCTGGAGTTGACGCCCCAAGGCGCTAAGATCGGCATCCGGGCTCCGCGCGAGACGGTGGTGTTGCGTAAGGAGTTGAAAATCATCCAGGAACAGAATACGCACGCCGCGCGTGGCCTGGAATCCGGCGACTTGGGCCAGGCGCTCAAAGAATTTTCCCGCAATAACTCAAGAATCTCCCCCCGCACCGATAAGCACAGTGAGAGCTGAGAGAGGCGCGAGACCAACGCACCGGAAGCCTCGGGGCGCCAGCGAAAAGGCAGGCGCAGCAATGAGGTCCGCGGGCGCAGGTCTGGCCTCTCGAGGGCGCAAAAGCGCTCCGGGCCGTGAAGGTTCACGCGTCCCGGGTTCCCAACAATCTAAGGAGAGAAAACTGTGTCTTTTAGTATCAATACCAACGTAGCTTCGTTGCAAGCGCAGAACTACCTGCGCGTAAGCAGCAATTTCCAAAGCAAAACCATTGATGAAGTCACTTCGGGACTTCGCATTGTCAACAGCGGCGACGACGCGGCCGGCTTGGCGGTAGCCAACAGCTACCGGTCCGATGAGTCCGTGTTGGCGCAGGGCATACAGAACGCCAATGAAGGTCTCAGCCAGTTGCAGATCGCCGATGGCGGTTTGAGCAACATTTCCCAACTGCTGGATCGGGCTCGCACTCTGGCCACTGAATCGGCCTCCGGAACCTTCACCGGCGACCGCTCCGTGCTGAACAACGAATATCAGAGCGTGCTGACGGAAATTAACCGCCAGGCGCAAGCCATCGGGCTGAACACCGGCGGAACTTTTGCCAAAAACCTGTCGGTATTCATCGGCGGCGGCCAGGGTACCACTGCAGCCGACGTCATTAGCAACGGTTCGGTGTCGGTGAATCTCGGCAACGCCACGGTCGACACGCAAAGCCTGGGCTTGCAGGGCTTCACGGCCGGCTACCAGGTCGCCGCCGGAACTGCCGATTCGGGCCTCTACGATCTAAGCAATTCGAGCGCGACCAGCGTTTCGGCCATATTAGGTGCCCAAAGCAACCCCGCCACCACATCCTTTGTGATCTCGGGCCCGGGATTCTCAGGCGGAGCGGGCGGCGCAATCACCGTTAACGTAAACCTGGCCAACGTGGCCGACACCGCCAGTCTGGTCAACGCCATCAATGCCGGCATTCAGTCCGCGGCCCAACAGGGCAGCCCCCAGGCCGGCGCATTCAAGGCCGCCAACATCCAAGCCATCGTCCACACCGGTACCGATGGTCACCAACAGTTGCTTTTCACCTCTGCCAGCACTGCATTCGACGTGACCGCGGGCGACGCCACCGCCAACGGCTTGATGGGTAACTTGGGCACGAACGCGAACGGCTCGGCTACCAGCGCCACTTCGACCCCGGAAGCCGTCGCCGCCAGTTCCGAATTCATCTCCGGTGGAACCGAGCAAACCGCCGGCGCAGTCTTCACGACGATGAATTTCAGCACTGCGGCCGGCACTCAAGACAAGCAAGTTCTTACCTTCGTTGCCAACAACTCAACCGGAACACCGCAAACCCTCAAGGTTACGTTGGATGCCGGCACAACTGCGAACCTGACCATTGGCGGCGCTATCGGCCAAATCAACGCAGCATTGCAAGGTTCCGGAAATTCGGCGTTTCAGGGCATCGCTGCTTTCGACGACGGAGGCGCAACCGGAGTTGGAAAGATCTACTTTGGCAGCAATTCTTCCACTCCCTTTAGCGTGACCATCGGTTCCGAGGCCGGGACAGGCGCTGCGACGACCAACAGCACCGGTATGGCCGGGTACAACACCATCGTCCAGTCCACAGCCACCGGCGTCGGTCAGACCTCCGACATCAGCACGCAGTCCGGCGCCGAGTCCGCTGTTACGCAGCTCGCAGTTTCGGTCGCGGATTTGGGCAACGCCCAAGCCGCCGTCGGTAAGGGTGAAAACCAGTTCAACTACGCCATCAACCTGGCGCAGTCGCAATTGACCAACTTCACCACCGCCGAGTCCAGCATCCGCGACGCCGACCTGGCCGCGGAAGCAGCCAATCTGACCAAGGCGCAAATCCTGATGCAGGCCGGCGTGGCGGCGCTCGCGCAAGCCAATGCCGCACCTCAGGCTATACTTTCCTTGCTGAAGGGTTAATCCTCCGGAACTCTCGCAGTTCCCTTTCGAGCGGAGTCGGCCTTATGGGCTGCCTCCGCTTTCTTTTTCTCAGCGGCTGCGGGAGAACTAGTTTCCCGTTCCCTCACTATCTGGTAACAGTGCGGAACCAGACTATCTCGCCGACGTCCAAAAACACCTCCGAATTGTTCGCACAAGCGAACCGCCTGCGCCAGGCCGGAGACTGGGTCGCCGCCGAAGATAGCTATCGCCACGCTCTCGCACTCGACCTCCGTCATTCCGATGCCTGGATCGAGTTGGGTTGTCTCCTGTTGGACAGCCGCCGTTTTGCGGAAGCCGCCGAATGCTTTCGTCACGTCCACCCTTCAGACGGCCAGTCCGAAACCGGCGCGATTCCTGACGAGGCCGTCCGCCTGCTAGCGGACATCTCGGCTGGTAGACCGGAGTGGACCACAGGCCAATTTAGCCTGGGTTGCGCGTATGAGCATCTGGGCCATTACGACCAGGCGCGCATTCATCTTCGAAACGCGCTGCGGCTGGACCCTTCGCGCGAAGCCGCCGTTCAGTCGCTCTATGCGCGCATGTACTTACTCGAACAGCGCTGCGCTGAAGCGATCGCGGCCGCGGATCGTGCTCTGGAGATCAATCCCAGGTATTTCCTGGCGCATGTAGTGCGCGGCCGGGCCTGCGCTTCGCTCGCTCGCATGGACCAGGCTGTCGAAAGCAAGCGCAGTGCTGTAGAGATCTGCCCGAATTCTGGCATCCACAGCGACCTGCTGTTCGAGATGAACTACCTCCCTGCCACAACGCCGGAGAGCCTGTACCAGGAGTCTTGCCGCTGGAATTCGTTGTACGCTGCTGCGCTGAGCGGCCAGGTTCGGCCTCATTCCAATACCCCGGATCCCGATCGCCGGCTCAAGCTGGGCTACGTTTCGCCGGACCTCTGCAATCATCCGATCATGCGGTTCTTGCTGCCCGTGCTCGAACATCACGATCGCTCGCGGTTCCAGGTTTGTGCCTATGCGGTTGGATTGAAAACGGACCAGTGGACCGAGCGCGTGCGCCAGAACGTAGCTGTATTTCAATCCATTGGGGAGCCGGAGCAATTGGCCGCGCAGGTCCGCCAGGACCAGGTCGACATCCTGGTCGACTTGGCCGGGCACACCATGGGCGCGGCGTTCCTGGCCTTCGCGCAAAAGCCCGCACCGGTTCAAGTCTCCTGGCTCGGCGCTCTAGCCACCACTGGCATGTCCGCCATCGATTATTTTCTGGGCGATCCCTATATGCCCTGCCCGGGCACTGAACAATTCTTCGCCGAGAGAGTATACCGGCTTCCCCTCACGCAATCCTGCTACCGGCCATTCCGGGCTGATCTCCCGGTCGCGCCGGCGCCCTCCCTCCAGCGCGGCTACATTACCTTCGGGTGTTTTAACAATCCACAGAAAATTAGCCGCGACGTGGTGAAGCTTTGGTCAGCGATCCTGCATCTCACACCGCAAAGCCGTCTGTTGTTAAAGTTCCGGGGAATGGAAACCGAAGCGCTACAGAACCGTTATCGCTGCTGGTTCCAGGAAGATGGCATCGAGGCCGCGCGGCTACTGTTCGCCGGCCAAAGCCCGGCTGAAACATATCTGGCCGATTTCGCATCGATCGACATCGCGCTGGACCCGTTTCCCTACAACGGTGGCAGCACTACATTGGACGCGCTGTGGATGGGGGTTCCGGTAGTGACGCTGGCCGGGCGGCTGGCCGTCCAGCGGGATGGCGCGAGCATACTCTCGGCGGCCGGACTGGCCGACTTCGTCGCTCAAACGCCCGAGCAATATATCAAGATCGCTCTTTTTCTAGCCACCGTTATCCCGCGAAAGCCCGAGCTTCGCCCCGAGCTGCGCCACGCCCTCGCCGCATCCCCACTCATGGATGAGGCCGGCTTCGTGCGCGACGTCGAGAATGCCTATCGCGACATGTGGCGCGCCTGGTGCGGAGCGAAAAACCCATGACGGCGGCGGGATACATGCACCCGCTCTACGCCGAAGCCTTGTCGGAGTTCGGCACGCCGGTGGCGCTCCCCTCATCGGGTGGATGGCTGCTGGAGCGGCGCCTTCCAGGAACCGCCGATCGTGACGCCATGGGCCCGTATCCGCTCTTCTGCTGCGCGGATTGGAATGCACTCCGGCAGGATATGGACGCCTTGCGCGGCCGCCTGGTCAGCGTAGTGCTGGTGGCGGATCCGTTCGGAGAGCACGATGAAGAGATCCTGCAAGCTAGTTTCGACCGGGTGCTTCCCTTTAAGACGCACTTCGCCGTCGATCTGTGCCAGACCGGTCCGGTTGGGAACAAGCATCACCAGTACTACGCCCGGCGAGCTCTGCGCGAGGTGGCCATCGAGGTGTGCCCCGATCCTGAGATCCAGACTCGCCGAATGGGTCGCCTTGTACGGCCAGTTAATCGATCGGCACGCTCTCACAGGCATCCAGGCGTTTTCGCCGGAGTCGTTTCGCCGCCAATTCGCGGTCCCCGGGTTAGTGTTGCTGCGGGCCATCTCCCGCTCTGGCGAGTGTGTGGGCGCGCAGCTCTGGTTTTTGCAAGGCGAAGTCGCTTACTCGCACCTGACGGTTGCCAATGCCGAAGGATACCGCTATGCATGTGCCTATGCGCTGTACGATGCGGCCATCAGGCATTTTCGAGGCGCGGTTCGCTGGCTCGATTTGGGTGGCGGCGCCGGCAGCCAACAGAACGACGACGGCCTCACTTTGTTCAAGCGCGGCTGGTCGAACGCCACGAGAACCGCGTTCCTGTGTGGCCGGGTCTTAGACTGGGACCGCTATACAGCGCTCTCGAAAGCAGCGGGAAGCCCTGGCCACGAATATTTCCCCAGCTATCGCTGGCGCGAGGCCGCATGAAACGCGCCCCCATTTTGGGCGGTGCATTTGGTCTGGAAACCCCGGTATCGCCGAGCTCGCCGCCATTTTCGGCCGCCAACGCGCAGTATTTCCTGAATGTACGCTGCGCATTGCTGGCGCTCGCGCAGGCTCTGCGGCCGCGCACCGCGTGGCTTCCGTCGTACCTCTGTCCAGCGCTGCTCGAACCGTTTCAATCCTCCAGCGTTGAAGTCCGCCACTACGGCGTGGATGAACACTTGCGTGTTTCGGGTTGCGGCTGGCTGAACGATGTTCGCCCGGGCGATTTTGTCATTGTGATTCACTATTTCGGCGTGCCTCACTCCAGCTTTCCGGCCGGCGCGGCGAAACGAAGCGGGGCCTATATCATCGAGGACTCGAGTCAGGCCTTGTTTTTGCCGCAGCAGTTCGAAGAGAGCCTGTGCGCGCTTTACAGCCCCCGCAAGTTCCTGGGCGTGCCCGATGGCGGCGTAATGGCGTCGAAAGGGGCGACCGGCACGGAGTCGCTGACACTTGAGCCGCCGCCGGGCGGATGGTGGAGTTCAGGGCTCGCGATGATGCTACAGCGCCGCGATTTCGATTTGACCGGCCAGCCGAGCGACTGGTACAGCCTGTTTCAACGTGTAGAGTCCAACTTTCCGCTGGGGCTCTTCCGGTCGAGCGACCTTTCCCGTGCCATTCTCACCTGCGGCGTCGACTATGCAACCATCCGGACGCGCCGGCGCGCCAATTATCAAGCGCTGCTGGACAGGCTCGGCGAGTACGCGTTGTTCTCTGAGATGCCGGAACAAGTTGTACCGCTCGGTTTCCCGGTAAGGATCGAGGCAGCGGCTCGGGATGGCGTTCTGCGGCTGCTGCACGCGAAGCGAGTCTACGCTCCAGTGCATTGGAGGACCGATGGCGTAGCGCCGTCGCTCAGCTCGCTCACGCTGGTATGCGACCAGCGCTACTCGCCGGACGACATGGCGCTGCAGGCTCATGAGTTCAAGCAGGCTCTGGACGTCGCTCAGTCCCTTACCGGGACGGCCACATGAGTCCGCTCCAGCAGGGCTTGGCCGAGGCGCTGGAGCGTGCGCCCCGCCAATGTCTCCGCGAGCGCGCTTGCCACTGTTTCCATGTCGCGCTGCCGCAGGTCGGAGAAATGCGGTAGGCCGAGCACTCTTCCGCCGAGATCCTCCGTCACCGGCAATGCTTCTCGAGGACAATCGCGAAAAGCCGGTTGTACATGACATCCAGCGCCCCACCAGGCCCTGGTTTCAATGCCGGCCTGCTCCAGGCGTTGGGAAATCGATGCCGCGGAAGCGCCGGGCAGCAAGACGTTGGTCGTACTGGAGACCCAGCCAGCGCCATACCCCGGCTGAAGCGCGACGTCTGGGAGCGGCGCAAAAGCATCGCGGTAGCATTGCGAAATTCGGGCGTGCTGCGCGCGCGCCGACGGCCAGGCTGCCAGGCTGGCCAGCGCAACGGCAGCATGGTATTCGCTCATTTTCCCATTCACCGCGGGGAGCACAGCGGTCCGTGAATTTCGAAATCCAAAATTGCAGCAAGCCCGAATCCGATCTGCCAGGCGCGAATCCGTGGTGGCGATGAAGCCGCCCTCTCCTGCGCCCAGAATTTTGGTGGCGTGCAGGCTCACGACGCAAGGAATCTTGCTGGCCCGGACGGTATCGAATCCAGCGGCCGCATCGATGACTACGGGAATGCCGGTATGCTCTTCGAACGCTTCCCAGACCGCAAGATCGGCGGGCGCACCGAACGGGGAGACGACCATTACGGCTCCTGGCCGGGTGTGCATTTGCTTTATGCTTTCTGCGACCGCGTCGGGGTCAAGCGCCCAGGTGCGCGGATCGACATCATGAAACCACGGGACCAGCCCCGCGGCGCGGGCCGCATGGGGAGTAGCGGCAAAGGTCCAAGAGGGCATGATGCAGAAGCTGCCCCCGCATATTTCGCGCGCCAGCAGCGCGGCGGTCAGGCCCGCGGTGCCACTGCCGGTAGTGACCACCGATTCGCTACCAACGTTGAGGCGCCGTGCCAGTTGTTCTTCCAGCCGTATCGCCAGCGGCCCCCAATTCGAATACCAACGGTGGGCATCGATGGTTTCGAGATAGGGGAGGATCTCAGCCGCGGTTGGCAGCTTGGGCTTCATTACCGGGATGAATTGCGGCGGATATGCCAGAGGGCTCTCCTAGGATTTTCATCGTCGGGAGCGAGGCATCTGTGCATGCAACTCGGTTCAGCGTGGTGGTATCACCGCGCGGAAACCGGGATAGGTTTGCTGCCGTGACTATGGCTTGAAATTGTCGGACAGATATTTGAGGATCGCTTCGCGGTTCTCGGGTTTGATCTTCGCACCCCAGCCGGCCATTTTGTTCACTTCGCGATCCCACTGGGCGGGCGTGAGATGCTGCTGGTGCATCATTCTTTCGTCGTGACAAGTGAGGCAAGCCGCTTGATAGCCGAAAGGCTGCTGGTGGATCTCGATCTGCAGCCCTGGTCTTGGAATGGGTTGATCGGCGACCTCCACATCCATCTTTTGCGCAACGTTCCACAAATACCCGGATGGATTCCACTCCTCGTTGAGCGGTTGGCTCTGGCCGGCGGCGTTGGTGGCGCGCGCGATGAGGGTGTGTTTGCCTTGTGGCGCTTTCCAGTCCAATTCCCAGAGGCGCCAGGCGTACTGGCTGTGATCCTTGCCGAGTTGGGCTTGTTTCCAGGTCTGGCCGCCATCCACCGACACGTCCACGCGAGTCAACGGCGAGCTATTCGACCAGGCCGTGCCGCTGATTCGCACTGTGCCGGGCTTGGTCCAGGCGCTGGGAGTGGCGATCACCGACTTCACGTTGAGATCGGATACTGGAACCATGGCGGCGGGATCGACACTCGCGCCCGGTTCGACGTGATTCGGAGGATGACGGTAAGCGGTTTTCATCCAGAAGCCGTCGAACTCGTGATCGAGCACTTCGACGTGCCGCAGCCATTTCACCCAGGAATCGCCGGCCCAACCCGGAGCCATCAGCCGCAGGGGAAAGCCGTGCTCGGCGGGCAATGGGGCGCCGTTCATCTCATAGACCAGGAGCGTATCGGGATCGAGGGCTTTCTTGACGGTGATGGTTCGCTGGAATTTGGGCATGGTGCCGAGCGGGGTATCGGCGCCGTCGAGAAGTATTTCCTTGGCTGAATCTTTGAGACCGGCCTTGGCCAGCACGTCGCGGAAGCGGACGCCGGCCCAGCGTCCGTTGCCGACGCTGCCGAACTCCCATTGTGTTCCGGCGACATGCGGCTGGTAGAAGCTGCGGCCGTTGCCGGCGCATTCAAGCACGGCCACCATTTCGACACGTGGGAGCTTCTTGAGGTCGTCCATGGTTAGGGTGAGCGGCTGATTGACGACGCCATCCAGCTTCAAGGTCCAATCAGACAGGTGGGCGGGCGCGGGGAGGTAGGTATGGCAGCGCACGAAGAAACGGTCGGCCGGAGTGATCCATTCGTGGAAACCATCCAGCGGCATTTCGAGATCTTCGGGGCGAGGCGAGCGCACAGTCATCTTGGAGAGATCGGCTGCGTGTACCGCGCGAGCGAGCACACCGGCGCCGGTCGCGGCAAAAAAGCTGCGGCGGCTTAGCTTCATATATTAGAAGTCCACTTTCTTATTTACGAAATCGCCATCGCGAAGCTGCACATCGAACTCGAGGAAAGCCCCGTTGCGGCTCACCTTGACGCGATAATTTCCGGGAGGGTAGTTGAAGAGCGCGGGGGTGCGCCGGGATTGCGCCTCGCCGTTGATTTCGATGCTGGCGCCGGGCGGGCTGGAGGTGATGCTCAACGTACCACCGGACTTGCTCAACTGCAGAAAGATCTCTTTTTCGTCAGGAACGGTGAATATGCGCGGATAAGGGCGATAACCATCCAGGCGCACATTGAGAGAATGACGGCCCGGGCTAAGGGAGATCAGACAGGGAGTCTTGCAGCTCTGGGCCGAGTTGCCATCGATCGTCAGTTGCGCGTTGGGGGGCTCGGTCACGAATTGAACCTGCTGATCGACATCCGATTTCGGCGCGATCACAGGAGGTGGAATGGAGCGGGCGCGGGTTTGCGGCGGAGCGGGCGGAGTCTGTGGCGTAGCCTGCGCCGTTTGTGGTGGCGGCGGTTGCGGGGCTTGCTCAGCGGGGGTGGCGGCTGGCTTTTCAGGCGGCGCTTGGGGCGCTGGAGTTTCCGGCTTGGTCGCTTCCGGGGCCGTTGCTTGAGGCGGGGTCTCGGGCGGAGGCGGGGTTTTGGCCGCGGCCGCGGCGTCGCCTACGGGACTGGGCTTGGAGGCCGATTGGTCCGGCTGGACCTGGCTATTGGTGTCTTGCGGCGCCGGCTCGCTGTAGCGGTTGAACAGATATTTTTGCGCCCCGAACAAGACCAGGCCGACCAGGCCAATGCCGACCAGCATCCAGGCCAGGCTCTTGAGAATCGGGTTGCCCCTGCTGCGCTCGCGCGAAGTCGTGTCTAGAAAATTGGGTGGCGGAACCTGCGGGATTGGAGCCGGCTCAGGCACTTGCGGCTCGGGGGCCGGGGGGACGGGACTGCCGGCGGCGGTGAGGCCTCCACCCACGGTTGGCAGGTTCTGCGCCACAGCCCTGGGGAGCGCGTGCCAGCGCGGGTTGAAGTCGCACGCAACTGCCAGCGCGTCCACGAAGTCCGCGCATCCTAAATAGCGGTCCGATGCGTTCTTGGACAGCGCCTTACGCAGCACGACTTCCACTTGCGGAGCGAGCGTCGGGTTGAGGCGATGGGCCGGGACCGGGTCTTCCCGCACGATGCGGAACAGCAGGGCGGGCAATTGGTCGGCGACGAAAGGTTTTTCTCCGGTGAGCACCTCGTAGGCGACCACGGCCAGCGAGAACTGGTCGGCGCGGCCATCCACGGCGTGCCCTTGCACCTGCTCGGGCGACATGTAGTTGGGCGTGCCCATCATGACGCCCGCGTGAGTCATTTGCTGGGAGAGAATCTTGGCCACGCCGAAATCGGCGATCTTGGCGGTGGCGCCTTCATGGATCAAAATATTTGCGGGTTTGATGTCGCGGTGAACGATGCCCTTTTTGTGGGCGTAATCGAGCGCGGTGGCAGTTTGGCGCAGGATGGAGAAGATGGTCCGCGGATCGAGCGGCTGCGGGTCGTTGAGCACTTTCTCCAGCGACGGGCCATCGACGCATTCCATGAAAATGTAAGCCAGGCCGTTTTCTTCCGCAATATCGTAGATGGTGACGATGTTGGGGTGAGAGAGGACGCCGGCGGCTTTGGCTTCGCGGAACAGGCGCTCGCGCAGGCGGTCGCGCTCGGCCTCGTCGGTAATATCGGCCAGGCGGATGGTTTTTATGGCGATGATGCGGCCAATGGCAGGGTCTTGGGCCCGGTAAACGACGCCAGTCGCACCGCGTCCGAGCTCATCCAAAATTCGGTACCGGCCAATTTGCACAATGCTGACACGATTTTAACAGGTTGGGCCGTTGGGCTCCCGGTTTCAGAAATGCGGGAGTCTAACCAAGGCGGAATGCAAGAGCGCCACGATCCGCGAATGGCCCGCTGCGCATCACCACGGACTCAGCAACCCGAAAACCCAATGGATTTCTGCCATGATTTGTTGCCATCAGGTACTGCCATCGATTCGTGGCATACTGAGATCGGGAGGAGGCAATGAAAAACTTTCACTTGCCGCTGCCGGAGCAGACGTACATGGGTCTGAGGGCGGAGGCCGAACGGACCGGGGTGCCCGCGACGACGCTGGCGCGCGAGGCCGTCGATTGGTGGCTGCGACAACAACGACGAAAGGCACGGCACGACGCAATCGCGGCCTACGCTACGGAAATGGCTGGAACGCCGCTGGATCTCGACGCCGGCTTGGAGTCCGCCGCCATCGAACACATTTTGAATGCAAGCAAGGCAAGAAGATGAAGCGAGGCGAGGTTTATTGGGCCGAACTTGTTCCGCGGTCCGGCTCGGAACAGACCGGCCGGCGCCCCGTAATCCTGGTGTCTCACGACGGTTTCAACCAAACGCCTGGATGGAGATCCATAATCGTGGTCCCCATCTCGACTTCGTCATCCCAAGGTAAGCGCGGACCTACCGTCATCGCACTTTCGCGCGGGGCTGGCGGCTTGGCCAAGACAAGCTATGCCGTGTGTCACCAGGTGACTACACTGGATCGCGCGAAGCTGACCAAGCGGCTCGGCACTCTGCGGTCTGAGTCCCTGCGTGAAGTTGAGGAAGGGCTTAAAGCCGCGATGGATCTCGATTGACCAATTCCCTTGGTCCACGATGCGGCCAACAGATCAGGATCGTAGTTGGAAACTGGATTCTTCGGGAGCCCGAACATGGCTCCCCAGTCTGGACACGTTTCGAACTTTTGCGGCGTAAAATGAACTCCGCTCGAACCGGAGTATTGCCTACAAGGGCAACGACATCCGAGTTTAATCCGCTGCCCCGTCCAGCCTGGGCGCCCAGCCTGGATGCAATTCGAACTCATCGGGCGGATCTGGCTCAAGGCAGAGCCCCTGCTGCGCGGAGCCTACGTTTGGCGGGTTGCTGGGGCATAATGAAGTTGAAGCCATGAACCAGATGCTCCAGTTCGGTGACTTGCAAGTCGACGGCCCATCCCTCGCGGAGGTGTGCCGCCGCTATGGTGTCAAGGAACTGTCTCTGTTCGGGTCGGCGGTCCGCGGCGAGATGCGTCCCGAAAGCGACATCGACATCATGGTGGAGTTCGAGCCCGGCGTCCGCATCGGTCTGATCAAGTTTGAATCGCTCGTTGAGGAACTGGAACTGATTGCCGGGCGCAGCGTCGATCTCGTGACCAAGCGCGGACTGAAGCCTTGGATCCGCCCGCACGTTCTCAAAGATGCCCGCGTCATCTATGCGGCATGAGCCGTCGTTCCTGAAGGACATTCTCTCAGCCTGCCGCAAGATCGAGGCCATCGTTGTGGCAACCTCGGAAGATTTATTCCTCAATGACGAGGTCTTGCCCGCGGCAGTCCTTCATCACCTGACGGTGATGGCGAGGCGATCAACCGCTTGTCTGTTGGGTTGAGGGAACGCCGCCCTGAAGTGCCGTGGAGACAGATCGTTGCCGTGCGGCATCGCATCGTGCACGCCTATTTCGATTTGGATTGGCAAATCCTCTGGGATGCGGCCACTGCTGACATTCCCGAACTCCGCCAGCGGGTTCTCGACATCCTGGAAACGGAGTTTCCGGAAGCCGAACCCGATTGAAGCGTGGGCTAAAAGCAGGAAAGATTCGAACGGGAAAACGAAGAGCTTGTCAGTTTGGGGTCAAGGGAAGCCTTCTATTTTCAACGGCGAGTAATTTGGCTCCCCGGCATGGATTCGAACCACGATCCATGACTCCGCCGCCGGCCGCAAGAACCAACTGGGTCAGTTTTGTAACGGTGGACCTTAGTCTCTCTCCATCAGCCATCCGGCAGCGGCTACGGGAAATTCTTCCCGAGCGGCAATTGGAGGCGTTTCGAGCTTTTGCGGCTTGAAATCCCACTGTTCGGAATTTTTCTGCGAGGATGATGCCCGTGCGCCCCGGCTCGCGAAGCACGACGCCGGCTCGCCGTACGGCGGCCGAATCGGATAACCTCAAGAAAAGCCACTTCGAAGGCGCTACGGAAATTCATGAAAGACCTGGAAGGTAAGGTCCTGGAAAGGCCATCCCTGCTCCGTTCGGTGGGCGTAGCCGTGCTGCTTGTATCGGTGGCCCTGGGCCTGACGTTTCCGCTGCGTGCGATTCCACCGGCCAGCGATTATTTCCTGTTCTATGCGGCGGTAGCGGCCAGTGCCTGGGTGGGTGGAAAGTGGTCGGGGTGGCTTGCGGTGGGGCTTAGCACTCTGGCCATTTATTATATTTTTCTGCCTCCCCCTTATACCTGGCGCTTGGATCCAGCGGGAGTGCCTTTGTTCATCGAATGTGCGGCATTCTCAATCGCTGCCAGCTGGATCAGTTCCTGGAGAAGACGGGCGGAGATTGACCTGCAAACGCGCATCGATGAGCGAACGCGAGAACTCCAGCGGACCAATGAACGGCTTAAGGCCGAGATGGCCGAACGCAAGCGGGCCGAAGACGCCTATCACAGCGCGCAAGCTGATCTGGCTCGAGCCACGCAAATGAGCGCCATGAGCACCTTGGCGGCGTCCATCTCGCACGAAGTCAATCAACCGCTGGCGGCCGTCGCGACCAATGCCGATGCCTGCGTCATGTGGCTTCGCAACCAGCCGCCCAATGTGCCGGAAGCGCTGGCGGCCGCCGATTGCACGGCTCGAGAAGCCACACGGGCGAGTGAAGTGATCCGGCATATTCGGGCCATGTTCACCAAAGCGCCGCCGGAAAGAGAGAAAGTGCGGTTGAACGAACTGGTGGGCGATGTAGTCGCTTTAATGCAGGTGGAGGCGTCGAGGAACGGTGTCGTGCTGCGAACCGAGCTGGCGCCTGAGCTGCCGCCCGTGACCGGCGATCGCGTGCAATTGCAACAAGCGATGGTGAACCTGGTGCTCAACGGCATCGAAGCCATGACCGGTGTTATGGACCGGCCGCGCCTGCTGGTGATACGGTCCGAGAACCACGCGCCAGACGGAGTGCTGATCGCAGTGCGTGACTCCGGGACGGGCATCGATGCAATGGACGAAAAGCGAATGTTCGATACTTTCTACACCTCCAAGCCCAACGGCATGGGCATGGGCTTATCCATCAGCCGGTCGATTGTCGAAGTTCACGGCGGACACTTATGGGCCAGTGTCAACGACGACTGGGGCGCGACACTTCAATTCACTCTTCCCATGGACCGTGACGGCGCTTGATGATGGACACGGCGCCGGTCGTATTCGTAATCGATGATGATTCCTCGGTCCGGGAGGCTCTACGAAAACTGATTACCTCGGTGGGTCTGCGTGTTGAAACCTTCGGGTCGGCGCGCGAATTCCTCATCGACAAACGCCCCCAGGGGCCGGCCTGCCTGGTGCTCGATCTCCGGCTGCCGGATATGAGCGGGCTGGAATTTCAGCGCGCCCTGGCGAAGGCCAATATTCAGATCCCGATCATTTTCATCAGCGGCCACGCCGACGTCCCGGTCACTGTTCGCGCCATGAAGGAGGGAGCGGTCGAATTTCTTACCAAACCGTTCCGGGGCCAAGAATTACTGGACGCAATTCAGGACGCGATAGCCAAGGATCGCGAGGCATTGCAGGAACGCGCCCGGCTGACGGAGCTCCGCGCGCATTACGATTCGCTCACACAGCGGGAGAAAGAGGTTCTGGAATTGGTTGTCTCCGGCTTCCTCAACAAACAGATTGCCGCTGAATTGGGTACCAGCGAACTGACCGTAAAGACCCACCGCGCGCGCGTGATGAAAAAGATGGAGGCCACGTCGCTAGCCGATTTGGTCCGAATGTCGGAGAAACTAGGGCTTTTGCCGCGAGGCCGATAAGCTCCATTCAGAAGCCAGCCGGGGTGGTGGTCCAGAGCGCGATGGTTTTGGTCTTTCCTGGGTTGCGCCAGCGGTGTGGCGTCGTGGAGCTGAAGGAGAACGCGTCGCCGGTTTGAAGCTGAAATTGCCTACCGCCCATTTCGATCTCCAGGCGTCCACGAATCAGAAAGACAAACTCCTCCCCTTCGTGTCCGTAGGCCTCGCCAACGCCCGCTCCGGGATCGATACGATACAGGTGCGGTTCGATGGCAGTGGTGCCCAGAGCCAGCAGCTCGACCTGAACGCCTGGCATGCCGCGAAGAGTCTTGCGATCCTTTGGTGTTAGAAGAGGTTTCGCGCAATCGGCCGGATCGGCCAGGCTCAAACCAGTGACGCGATAATAGCATGCCAAATCGTCCAGGACTTTGGCTGAAGCACGGCAGCGCGAGCGCTCCAGGTTGCTGAGAAACCCCTTGGAGACATCGATGGCCTGGGCGACTGTAGAGAGGGAAGTTCCGCGCTGCAATCTCAGCCGGCGAAGAATTGGGCCTGGTGATGGCTCTTTTTGGGGGTGGCAGCCGGCCCGATCCTTGAGCATACCCTCCAGATTTAATTGCATCAGGATGGCGGGAGTGTTCAATCTCTTCGTCTTGCGCAACTGCGTGGCCCGCCGGAGGATTCGCACATCATCCTCGGTATAAAGCCGGTACCTGGCTTGGCTGCGCGCCGGGGTGGTGAGCCCGACTACTTCCCAGGAGCGAATCATGGCCGCCGAAACACCGAGACGGCGCGCGACGGTACCGACCTTCAGGGGCTTATGAACCGGCTTCATGCAACGGCTTGCTTATTGCTTATCCCAGACGAGCACATCCTTGGTAGGCTGACCCTGTGCGTCCGCCCCGTTCGCGGTAATGATCGTCACGGCCCCTTTCTTAGACACAACGGTCCTGGTGGTCATCACAACGCCCCCGGATTTCTTCAGGGCTTCGGCGAAGACATTGGACCCCTCACGGCGTACGGCGATGCTCTCAGCGCCATCAATGCGGCTTTGTCTCCAATTTGGCGCTCCTGTTCCGGATATGGGGGCATCGTGATCGTCGAAGCCGGCGACGTAACTGTACTTGTCGATGCTTCCGTCCGGCAAGACAAACTCGTAGCTAATGCTGATGCCATTGCCCTGCGGTTCGACGGTCCTGGTTGCGCTTTTTGGCAGAGAGCCGGTGCTCGATTTCGATTGCGCGACATTGAGCTTCCAGGTGCCGATGGCGGGATTGCCATCGCTGGAGCCTATCAGGAGACCGGCAGTAACTCCGGACAAGGCGAGCCGAAGAAGAACTTTTGACGACATGGTCATTTCGTGAATTCCTCGCAAGTGATGTTCAAGACCTACGTTTAACATCCTAAGAGGCAGGTTCAGTGGGACGCTATCCTCCTTTGGCAGGAGGCTGCTACTCACTTGGTTGGAGGCGCCACAAATTTGAAGGCTCGGTCAAGCCGATCTTTGGCGCAAGGCATCGAGCTCGGTCCCCAGAAGTTGCAAGGCAGCGAGGTGTCGCGGAGAGCGACGGCCTCCAGCCCCGCATAGAGGCGAGTTTACGGGCGAGACGTATTTTTCCGGTGGTGATACATTGGAAGTACAGAATATGTATGGTTAAAAAGCTTACGAAGCACGGGAACAGTCTAGCGTTGGTGATTGATCGTCCGATCTTGGAGCTCCTCAAGATCGATCCCGAAACTCCGCTGGAGGTAAGTACCGATGGTAAACAACTGATTGTCGCGCCGGCGAGACCCTCGGAACGGCGGAAGAAGTTCGAGGCAGCTCAGGAATTGGCGCACAAGCGATATGGAAAGGCGTTCCGGAAGTTAGCCGAGTGAGATCCCTGGACGCACTTCATGGAGCCAGTGTTCCTATCTCTGGACGAGGTCCTGGAGATTCACAAGCAACAGATCGAGCTATACGGAGGGTCTGCTGGGCTCCGCGACTCTGTTGGACTTGAATCAGCAGTAGCTATGCCTCAGGCGACATTCGGAGGTGAATTCTTGCACACCTCCATTCCTGCGATGGCAGCGGCCTACCTTTTTCATCTCTGCCAGAACCACCCATTCGTCGACGGTAACAAGCGAGTGGGTGCAAACGCGGCGATCGCATTCCTGCTGATGAACGACTGGGAGCCAACTTTCACCTAGGAAGAATTGGTGAACTTGGTTCTGGCGTTGGCTTCGGGCGGACTGGATAAACCGACGCTGATCGAGATCTTCGAAACCCACTGCAAGCGTTCTTAACGTTGCTGAAGCGCGCGGCCCGGATCTATGCTAATCCGATCTTTTGGCGCAACGCTAGGAAACGCGGATCCTGGCGCACCGAATCGAACTCGGTTCCCAGAAGCTGCAAGGGAAGCGAGGTATCGCGGAGAGCGACGGCCTGTTCCAGGGCCTCGAGCGTCTTCTCCTTATCCTCCAGCCCGGCATAGATGGAGGCGAAGCTTACGGGCGAGACGTAGTTTTCCTCCGAGCGGATGCCGAGGCTGGCTAATTCGCGCTGGGCCTCATCAGTGCGTCCGGCGCGGGCGTAGCAATAGCCCATCTGGCCATGCAGCAAGCTGCGGCACTTCATCTGAGAGGCATTGGTGAAATGGGCGATAGCGTCGGTGAACTGGCCTTTGCCGGCGTAAGCCAGACCGAGGCCCAGTTGTGGCAATCCATAGTCCGGCGCCAAGCGCGCGACCAAGCTGTGTTGGGCGATGGCTTCGTCGAAGCGCCGCGAGACGCCATGCAGCCAGCCCAGGATGAAATTAGGAAAGAGCGCGGCCGGGTCGAGTTCCAAAGCCCGCTCGATTTCCACTACGGCAGCGTCGAGCTGGCCGCGGCAGGCCAGTTGAATGCCGTAGGCCAGGTGGCCGACCGGATCATGATGGTCCAGTTGAATGGCCTTTTCCAGTTCCTGTTCTCCGGCAGTCCAATCCCAATCCACGATTGAAAGGATTGAACCGAGTGCGACGTGGCCTTCCGGAAGCGAGGGATCGAGCGCCGTGGCTTTGGCAGCGGCCTCCTTCATGCGGGGTCCGGTGGCTGAGGGCGGGAACAAGCCGAACATGGAGCTGACCAGCAGCGCCTCGGCTAAGGCGGCCAACGCGGCGGCATAGTTCTGGTCAGACTCCACCGCTTTGGAGAACAAATTAACGCTTTGGCGGATGTTGTCGGGCGTGGCCAGCTTCCAGAAATAGCGGCCTTCCAGGTAGAAATCGAGACTTTCCTTGTGCGTGGAATGCCGCCGCGTGGCGATATCGCTGGAGGGCGTCATCAGATCGGACACTAAAGAACGCGCCATCTGTTCGACTGGAGAAAGATCTCCAATTTGTCCGTCTACCGCGCCCGACCAAATGTAGGAATGATCCGCGTAGCGGGCCAGTTGCAGGATCAGATGAAAGTCGTCCTGGCGAAACTCGAGGCTGCCTTCCACGACGAAATCAGGCCGGTTGGCCGTGGAGGCATGGCCGTTGCCCCCTCCATTAGTGCCGTTGGCCGGACTGGCCTCAGAAGATTTGGAGGTGACTTGAAAACAGCCTTCCCGAATCAAGACGTGTGCCAGACGACGGCGAATCTCTTCGGCGACTGGTTCGGCGTCGGAATGTGCGTTGATGACTTTTAGCGGAGCGATGGCAATAGCGCGCCGCTGTTCCAGGATGCCCAGGCTGGGCGCGGCATTTCGCGGCTCGAAAATCGGCACGTAGCTACCTTTGCGGAGCGTGATTCGGATTAAATCCTCACGTCCCTCCGAGCGGTAGTATTCCTCCAATTTGTGGCGCAGCCGGCGTGCCTCGACCCGAACAATGGAGTCGACACGGGGGTCAAAAGCGTCGCGGCGGTCAAATACTTCGAGCCCAATCAGGTATTCTTTGAGCCGATGCGGCTGTCCGAGCAGGCTTTCCTCCACGATGAACTGCAGAAAGCGGCGAATCCGATGGGACTGAATGAAGGCGCGGCTGCGGAGGATCCTCTCCAGTTGCGATCGGATCTCCGGCCCCGGAATTCCGTTCAAAATGACGGTTTCTTGGTCGGGTAAGGATACTGCTGTGGGATTCATTTCACTAGTTCGACACAGACAGGAGGTAACCCGTTACATGAAAATCGGGGGTGTTCTTTGTTGCGGTTTCAATGCGTTGCGGTTGAGGCGGGGGTTAGACGGTTTAATTTGAGTAGGCTAAGGGAGATTGGCCCACCCTGCGGCGCCCGAGCCGGCTCAGAGATTCATGGTGGCAATGTCAACTGGCGAACGATGCCCCTCGACCACAACAATGCCGCTATCGGTAACGTGATAGAGGTGCCGGTCGCGCTCGAGATCGTAGCCGATGGTGGTATCGGGCGGTACCTGGACGTTCTTATCGAGGATGGCGCGACGGATGCGGGCGCGGCGTCCGATGTCGCAGTTATCGAAGATGATGGAGTCCTCCACGTAGGCGTGGGAGTGGACCCGGACACCGCGGCCGATGACGGAGGTTCGCACCAGTCCACCGGATAGAATGGCGCCGCCGGAGACGATGGAGTCGAGGGCTTGGCCGCGGCGGCCATCGGCGTCGAAGATGAACTTAGCGGGTGCGTCGAAGTAACCGGCGGTGCGCAGGGGCCACTGGCGGTTATATAAATTCAGCTCCGGGGAGACCGAGCGCAGATCCATGTTGGCGTCGAAAAAGGCGTCGATGGTTCCGACGTCGCGCCAATACACCGGCGCGCCAGGCGGGTCTCCGGGGACGCGGTTGGTTTGAAAATCGTAGGCGTACATATCGGCGCGGCCGATCAAGCTGGGAAGGATGTCGCGGCCGAAATCGTGGGAGCTGTGGGGATTCTCGCCGTCCACCCGCAGCTCGTCCAGCAGCAATTTGGTGGAGAACAGATAGTTGCCCATGGACGCGTAGACTCGATTGGGGTCGCCTGGCATGGTTGGCGCCCCGGGCTTTTTTTCGTGGAAGCCGATGATGGAGCCGTCCTCTTTGGTTTCGATGACGCCGAATTCGGCGGCCTGCTCCTTTTCCACCGGGATGGCGGAAACCGTGACCTGGGCTCCGCGCTCGACATGAAATTCGATCATCTCCCGGATATTCATGCGGTAGATATGATCGGCGCCGAAGATGGCGACTAAGTGCGGCTCGCCCTGCTCGATCAGGTTCATGTTCTGATAGATCGCGTCGGCGGTTCCGCGATACCAGTCTTCACCGAGCGATCGCATTTGGGCGGGCACCGGGGTGATGAAGTGATTCCGCAGGAGTCCGTGGGCTTCCCAGCCCTCGCG
This sequence comes from Terriglobia bacterium, assembly GCA_963768095.1. Taxonomy (GTDB): domain Bacteria; phylum Acidobacteriota; class Terriglobia; order Bryobacterales; family Bryobacteraceae; genus Palsa-89. The sequence goes on from CAVYGT010000010.1 coordinate 223,713, forward strand.
GATGTGTTCTAACAGCGACTGGCTTTTGAACTGGACCAGGACATAGATCGAATAGATGCCGGAGTTGATCAGGTTACTGAGGACAAAATCGATAATGCGGTAGCGGCCGCCGAAGGGGACAGCCGGTTTGGCTCGCTCCTTGGTGAGGGGATACAGCCTGGTGCCTTTGCCTCCGGCCAGCACGAACGCGAGGATCCGGAGTTGGATTTTGCGGCTATCCGAGAGCATGCCTTTTGAGTCTGACCTAATTCTGCCAGAGTCGGGGCGGGAGGAAAAGACCGTTCATGATGAATTTCCAAATACTTGGGCGATGGCTGGTGGGCAACTTTGAGATTTTCGTAGGAAGGCGCTCGTCAGCGTCCCCATTGATGAGCCTATCGAGTTCTTCGGGCTTCATACGCCGCAATTCTCGCTCAATCTCCGGATCGCAGCCCCGGTCGTTCGGCTCGCAGCCTTTTTGGGCCTTTCGGCCATACAGACGCAGGAAGGTTCCGAACTCCTTTGCTATCGCCTGCTTGTTCTTCCTAGCCATTCATTCGGTCCACGGCATAGAGTAGCCTATTGCCGAGAAGACGATCATGACACATTCCTAGGTATAGCGCGATGGCTGGCGCGATCGTTAATGGATGTGTTCCGGATCTTTTTCGTAAGTTGGGCAACGCAAGTGGCGCGAAGTAAGGAAGACCGATTGGCGTACTCAGCCGTACTAGGCCGGCGGCTTCATTCCCTGGAGTGAAGGCCGGGCTTAGGCTTAGATCAATTCATTGAGTTAATAACGAAGTTTCCTCTCCGGTCGCGCGCCCGAGTTTGAAGATTTTGCTCGGGCGCCTTTTTTTTGCCTGGCAGGATCGCGATTGGCGCTATTCGACGCCGAAGGCCAGAAGAACATTGCCTGGCATGCCGTTAAAGAATCCGTAACCAGAGTTCACCACCAGGATTCCACCGGCGATGGCGGGTCCGGGGCCGTCGAGCGCGCCGCCTTTGGCAGGGACGCCGTTAACCGTTTCGAAATCGCGGGCGGTATCGAAGTCCCAGAGAACTTTGCCGTCTTTGGCGGAGTAGGCGCGGAGGTGTCCGTCGAGCGAACCGGAAAAGACCACGCCAGGAATCGCGGTTACGGCGGCAGATTGCGATGGGCTGCAGTGTGGGGTTTGGCAACCGCCTTCCGGCGGGAGGGCGCTCCAGAGTTTTTCACCGGTGGAGAGCTGGATGGCAAACAGGCCGCCGCCGGTTTTGGGATCGGGAATGACGCCTTCAGGCGCCGGAATCAGGCCGAGGTCGGAGAGCGCGACGTAAGCGGTGTCGCGATCGGCGGCTGGGCCCCATTGGACTCCGCCGAGCATACCGCCTTTGCCTACACGCGTTTGCCACAGGATCTTGCCTTTGTCGTCGGGATCGAGCGCATGTACGACGCCGGACTTCTGGCCGGCGATCAGGACGCGGCGGCCGCTGGCCAGCGTGCGCAGGATGGGAGAAGATCCGAAGTCGGAATCGGGTCCTACGTTGGCGGGACAGGTGGTCGGCTTGGGCTGGATGCAGTTGCCGTTGAATACGTCGCCTTCGGTGAGCTGGCGCGACCAGGCGATTTTTCCGGTGTTGAGGTCGAGTGCCAGGATGGAATCGCTCAGCGGAGTGGGAGGTTCGGAGTAGCTGTCTCCAGTGCCGACGTACAGCACTTTGCGTTTGGTGTCGATGGTGGGCGAAGTCCAGACGCCCACTCCGGAAGGTCCCCAGAGTTGGGTGGAGCCCTTTTTCGTGGTGGGGCGGGCCGGTTCGGAGATGGTGTAGGTTTTCCAGATTTGCTTGCCGGTTTTGGCGTCCAGGGCCAGGACGCTGCCGCGGAACTTGCAGCATTGGAAGCGGGGGTCGGCGGACAACCATTCGTCGCGCGAGGCGACGGCCACGTACAGCCGGCCTTCATAGAGTTTGGGGGCGGCGGTGATGCGAGCGGTGGGGTAGTCGTCGGCGGACGTCTTCCAGACTTGCTTTCCGGTGTTGGCGTCGAGGGCGTAGACATTGGCGTGAACGTCGCCGAAGTAGGCGACGCCGCCGGGGCCGATGGTGATGGCGCTGCGCACGCTCGCGCCCGCATCGAAGGACCAATACGTGCAGCCGCTGGAGGCGTCCAGTGAATAAACTTGTCCGCCGATGCTGCCCACGAACACGCGGCCACCCACGATGGCAGGCTGCGAGTAAGCGGAGTAATCGCCGGGGAATCCGAAGGCCCATTTGAGTTTCAGCTTGGGAACCTGGGCGGCGGTGAGTCCGGCGGCTTGGGCGGTTTGGGAGCGCGAATTTTCGAGGTCGGCGCCCCACCCGTTCCAGGCGGGGCCGTCGAAGCTCTGGGGTGGCGGGCCGGAGCACTTGCCGGTTGCGCCGGCGCCGGCGGATGCAGGAAGCGTCTTGCCGGTCAGGAACTCCGCGATTGCGGCGCGCTCGTCCTTGCTCAGGTTCGCGGCTTGGAGCCGCATGGCGCCGTTGTCGAGCACGTGGACGATGTACTCAGGCTGCATGGTTTTGAGCGCAACGTGATTCTGAAGCACGGTGAGAGTCTCATGGCAGACGGCGCAGTTCTTGGTGTAGAGGTCGCTGCCGTCCGGGGCGGCGAGTGCAATGGGGGCGGTGCAGAGGAGCAGCAGGGCTCGGGAGATCTTCATGTGTAGGGGTCCTGAGAGTCTTGTAGCACGAATTGGCGGGCTGCCGCAGCAAGGCGGTGAGATACAATCGGCTAGGGATGAGCGATACTCAGCTGCTGACAATCGCCTTGGCCGCTGCGCCGACCATGCTCGCTGTTTTAGTGGGCATTCTGATCAATAATTCGAGGCTCAACGATACCAATACCCGCATCAGCGAGATGCGACTGCACATGGATTCGCGTTTCAACGACGTGGACCGACGCTTTGACGAGATGCGGGATCTGTGGCGCGCTGAATTGCATCGCGTCGAGGAAGTGCTGGACGCGCGGCTCAAGCATATCGAAGAGCGCGGTTGAGTCTCGGGCGGCATCGGCCGAGCGCACCTGTTAGAATTGAAGACTACACCGCACTCATGATTCGTGCCTATCGCGGCAAAGTGCCCAAAATTGCCGCTTCCGCTTACATCGATCCCAGCGCGCAGGTGATCGGAGACGTGGTGGTGGGAGAGCGCTCCAGCATCTGGCCGAACGTCACTGCGCGCGGCGACGTGAACTCGATTCGCATCGGGGATGAGACCAATATCCAGGACAATTCGGTGCTGCATTGCGACGCGGGGTTGTTTCCTTTGAATATCGGCAGCCGGGTCACGGTGGGGCATCTGGCGATGATCCACGGCTGCAGCATAGAAGACGAGTGTCTGATCGGAATCGGCGCGGTGGTGTTGAATGGCGCGAAGATAGGAAGAGGTTCGGTGATCGCGGCTGGTGCGGTGGTGCCGGAAGGCGCGGAGGTGCCGCCGCACAGCATGGTGATGGGCGTGCCGGCCAAGGTGAAGCGGCCGCTGACGGAGGCCGAGCGGGAGCGCTTCAGGCAGAACGCACAGCATTACGTCGAAGCCGCACAGATTTACCGGGACGAACCCGCTTGAGGCGGCTGGGACAGCTCAGGAAATCTGAAAAATGATCAAGGCCGTCAAAGGCACGCGCGACATCCTTCCCCCGGCGAGCAATATCTGGAACCGGGTGGAAGCGGTGGCGCGTGAGGTTTTCCGCACCTACAACTATCAAGAGATTCGCACGCCGATTCTGGAAGAGACGGCGCTGTTTGCGCGCGGTGTGGGTGAAGATACCGACATCGTGAGCAAGGAGATGTACACGTTTGAGGATCGCGATGGAAGCTCGTTGACGCTGCGGCCGGAGGCGACGGCGTCGGTGATTCGCGCGTACATCGAGCATCGGCTGGATCAAAAACCGGGACTCACGAAGCTGTACTACATCGGGCCAATGTTCCGGCGCGAGCGGCCGCAGAAGGGGCGCTACCGGCAGTTTTTTCAGATCGGCGCGGAGGCGATCGGGTCGGAATCGCCGGCCGTGGATGCCGAAGTCATCGAGATGGTGGTGGAGGTTCTGCAGCGCGTCGGGCTGAGCGGATTCAAGCTTTATCTGAATTCGGTGGGCGATGCCAATTGCCGGCCGCCGTACGTCGCGCTGCTCAAAGAAAAGCTGCGGGAAGTGAAAGACCGGCTGTGCGAGGATTGCCAGCGGCGCTCGGAAACCAATCCGCTGCGCGTGCTGGATTGCAAGGTTCCCGAAGACCAGCCGATCATCGACGCGCTGCCGTCCATCCAGGATCACTTGTGCGATGCGTGCCGGGCGCATTTTGACGCGGTTCGAGCGCATCTGGACGATCGCGGGATTGCGTATGTAGTGCGGCCGCGGATGGTGCGGGGGCTGGATTATTACATGCGCACCACATTCGAGATTGTGCACGGGGCGCTGGGCGCGCAAAATTCGGTGCTGGGCGGCGGGCGATACGACGGGCTGGCGGAGTCGCTAGGCTCGAAGGTGCACTCGCCGGGGATCGGTTTCTCGATCGGCGAGGACCGGCTCATTATGACCGTGGAACAGGAGCGCCCGGACGCCTACGCCGCTGTACTGGATGTTTATGTTGCTCCTATGGGAGAGGCGGCGGAGAAACATTGCGCCAAGTTGGCTCGGGATTTGAGGGCCGCGGGTCTCGCGGTGGAGCTGGGGCTGGAAGGGAGACTCAAGCGTACCTCGAGCTGGCCAATAAAATGGGGACGCGATACGTATTGATGGTGGGCGAGAACGAAATGGC
>CAVYGT010000011.1:0-1856506 GCA_963768095.1 Terriglobia bacterium
AAAACCTTTATTCGCGAGTTCGATTCTCGCCCGCGCCTCCAACAAGTTACCTGATAAGGCTCTACGCCAACAACGGGGGCAAACCCCGATCCCAGACAACCAGTTTTTAGCCCTGATTCGAAACTGACGTTGGCCAAATTTCGCCCGGCGGAAGTGAGGGTTTATGCGGAATGAAATGCCGCGGGTTGCGTATATTACTTGCGCAGGTAGTTCCAATAGATACGCGCGATGTCGCGGAGGGCGATCAGGAAATCGCCGCTTTTGACCTTGGACGCGGCCACGTCTTCCCATTCTTCCAGCGGATATTCGTAGATGCGGCCGGCGGCGATGTCCGGGGAGCCGAGCTGGCGGATGTAGCGGGCCAGGATCTCGACGTCGAAAACCCAACGCGTCAGGAATCGGTCGGCAAACAATGAGGGCGTTTCCGGGCGGACGCGAAAAATCTTGGCGCCGCACTGGGTATCGTAGATAGGTAGGCGCAGCATCTGAGAAACCACCGTCGCGAAAACACGGCCTAGATAATGGCGCAGCGGGCGGCGCTGCACGTAGCGGCCGAGCAGCTTGACGCGCGAGCCGAATACCATGTCGAGGTTCGGGCGCGTCTCGAAAACCGCCAGGAAGCGCGGGATCGCGTCGAGCGGCGTGGCCAGGTCAGCGTCCCAATAGCCAGTGTATTCGGCCTGGTGTTGGAGAGCGAAGTTGATGCCTTGGCGCACTGCTTCGGCTTTGCCCTGGTTGGTTTTTAGACTTAGAACGTTGACGCGGTCTGGGCGCGATTCGCGCAGGCTTTCGAGTACCTGGGCGGTCTCATCACGACTGCCGTCGTCCACGAAGACAAACTGGATGCTGGAGTGGTTGAAGAATTCCTGGAATCGGGCGACGGGCAGGCGTTGCGCCTCGTTGTAACAAGGCACAACCATCATGACGGCCGGCAAGCTCAGATCATAGCAAACGAGCACCGCCGTTTCGTCCTTGGCGCGCTTGTTACAGTGTTGATGTGGACGGGGTCTTGGTGGTGGACAAACCGGCGGGCATCACATCGCACGATGTGGTGGACCGGGTTCGCAGGCTGGCGAACACGCGCAAAGTGGGGCATCTGGGCACGCTAGATCCCATGGCTACGGGCGTACTGCCGCTGGTGGTGGGGCGCGCGACACGGCTGGCGCAGTTCTTCTCGGCCAGCGAAAAAGAATACGACGGGCGGATCTGTTTCGGGTGGGCGACGGATACCTACGATCGCGATGGGACGGCGGCTGGCGCGGCGGTCGAGCCGCAGTTCAAGCGAGAACAGCTCGAAGAGGCGCTAGTACAGTTTCAGGGAACGATCCTGCAGACGCCGCCGCCGTTTTCGGCCAAGAAGATCGCCGGCACCCCGGCTTACAAGTTGGCGCGCAAACAGATTGCGGTGACGCTGGAGCCGGTAGAGGTTCAGGTGCATGCGCTGGAGCTGCTGGAGTTCGATGGGACGCGGGCACGCGTGCGCGTGCGCTGCTCGGCCGGGACCTATCTGCGCAGCATTGCTCATGAGCTGGGGCAGCGCTTGGGGTGCGGAGCATTTCTCGAGGAACTGCGGCGCACGGTTTCGGGAGAATTCAGCGAGAAGGATGCGCATACCTTTGAAGAGCTGGAGAAGCTGGCCGGCGAGGGGCGGCTTCAGGAGGCTGTCATTCCGGCCTCGCGGGTACTGCCGCAGATTCCCTGCGCCACGGTGGACCAGCTGACGGCGGGGCAAATCCGGCAGGGTAAGGACTTCAGGCTGTCGCCATTTTCGGAGCGGGCGCGGGGCCAATATGTTAAAGCCATTGGGCCGGATGGGGACCTGGTGGCGATCGGCGAGGCGCGGCTACCGCATGTTTATCATCCGATTCTGGTCTTATAGCGGCCGAATGAAGCAAGTTTAATACCAGCCGTAGCAACCCTTCCGGCTGGTTGGTTTATCATTCAAGTGTGCGCCGTTTAGCCGTTCTAGCTGTCTTTATCCTCGGCCTGGCGGGAGGCTTGACCGGGGCGCAGGAAGATACCAACGCGGCCAAAACAGAGCCTGGCAAGAGCGAACCGAAGTACAGCGATACTTTTTCGGGGCCGATCGTGGAGCTGTTTTACACCGGCGACAGCACCAAAAAAGTTCATCCTGATGACGCGGTCACGCGCATCACGGTTTCGCGCAGCATTCTGGGCAAGCCGGCGGAGAAGGCGACGTTCTGGATCAAGCCGGACACCAAGGTCGAAGGCAATCTGCGGATGCGCGCCAGAGTGACGGTGGGGTACGTGGTCGCCGATGAGGGAAATGTGGCGCGGCTGATCGTGGTGCGGACGGCGCAGAAGCAGCCGGCCAAGAAGTAGTCACTTCTTCTTTTTTCTTTTTGCGGCCCAGCCTTCTTTTACCACTTGACGCGCGCGTCCCAGGGCCAAGGCGTCGGCCGGGACAGGATCGGTGATTACGGAACCAGCGCCGATGTAACTCCCGTCGCCGATATCGATGGGCGCGACGAGTGTGGAGTTGCTACCGACGAAGGCGTCTCGTCCGATGCGAGTGCGGTGTTTGCTGACCCCATCGTAATTGCAAGTTATGGTTCCAGCGCCGATGTTAGTTTGCGGGCCGATCTCGGCGTCGCCCAGGTAAGCCAGGTGATTGGCTTTCGCACCCGCCGCGAATTGCGTATTCTTGAGTTCCACGAAATTTCCGATGCGGGCGTTGGAGCCGACGTGTGTGCCTCCACGCAGGCGGGCGAAGGGGCCGATGCGCGCGCCGCTTTCAATGCGCGAGTCGACGATGGAGGTGAAGGGAGCGACTTCAACTCCGCCGGCGAGAATAGAGTCGCGGACGATGGAGCAGGCGCCGATGCGGCAATCCTCGCCGATTTCGGTGCGGCCCAGGATCTGTGCGAAGGGCTCGATGATGGTGTCGGGCGCGATGTTGACCAGGGAGTCGATGCTGACGGTTTCCGGCTTTTCGATGCTGACGCCGGCGAGCATGAGTTGCTGGGCCTTGCGGTCGCGAAAGATTTTGTCGACCGCGGCCAGCTCGACGCGCGTGTTGATGCCCAGGAGCTGCTGCGAGTCGGCGACGTTCATGGCATCCACCTGGTGTCCTGCGCGCGTCAGGATTTGGGCGATATCGGTCAGAAAATATTCGTGGGCGGGATTGTCGGGCCGGATTTGGGCGATGTGTTTCCACAGAAGATCGGCCTGGAAGCAGTAGATTCCGGAATTGATGAAGCGGATGCGGAGCTGCTCGGGAGCCGCGGCTTTGTGTTCCACGATCTCCTGAATGGCGGCGTTCTTTCCGAAGATGATGCGGCCGTAGCCGGTGGGATCTTCGAGCTCGGTGGTGATCAACGTGGCCGCGGCGGAACTGGCGGCCTGTTGATCGACCAGGGCCTGGAGCGTGGCGGAGGTTAGCAGCGGGCAATCGCCGTAGAGCACCACCAGCAGGCCACCCTGGGTGGCGAGGGCGTCGCGGCAGATCATGACAGCGTGGCCGGTGCCTTTTTGTTCGGCCTGTTTTGCGAACCGGACGCCGTGGGGCGCAAGCAGCGACTCCACTTGTTCGGCCTGATGTCCCACCACGACGGTGATGTGCTGGGGTGAGGTGATGCGGGAGGCGGCCTGGACCACGTGCTCGATCAAAGCCAGCCCGCCGGCGCGATGCAGAACTTTGGCGCGCTTGGAGCGCATACGCGTCCCCAGGCCCGCGGCCAGGATCAGCACGTTTACGGGTTCCTTCATCGAAGTTGGATTCACCCGAGGATCCGGACTTTATCGCGGCCCGCGCGGCCGCGGCGAGCCAGATTGAGCGCGACTTCGGCGGTGGCGCGGGAATCGTGCCGCACGATTTCACCCTCGCCGAGCAAATCCGCCGTCATTACCTGCAAGCCCATCTGCGCCAGGCGATCCACGTCATTCAAGACCGGCTGGACGTTTTCGGCGGCGTACTTGCGGCGCTGCCGGGCGCTGATGCCGCGCGCTGTTTACCACGATCACGTCCAGCAGCGGGTTCCCGGAATGCCGGAGCAGGGCGCTGACGTGATCGGAGGCGCGAAAGCCGATGGTTTCCCCCGGCTGCCACATGAGGTTGACGAAGTAAGCCTTCAAGGCACGGCTGCGGCGGATGGCGTCGGGGATGCCTTGGACCAGCAAGTTCGGAATCAGGCTGGTGAATAGCGAGCCGGGGCCGAAGGTGATGAGGTCGGCCTGCGCGATGGCTTCCAGTGTTTCCGGCAGCGGTTGGCAGACGCGGGGCGCCAGGCGAATAGTGCGAATCCGGGACCGGCTTTTGCTGATCTTAGTCTCGCCGGTGACGATGCGCCCGTTTTCAAGTTCGGCTTCGAGCGTAACGTTGGCGGCGGTGGAAGGGTAGATGCGTCCCAGGCTGGCAAGGACTTCGGAAGACAACTTGACGGCCTGGGCGAAGTCGCCGGTGAGGCTGGTCAAAGCGGTCAAGAAGAGGTTGCCGAAGCTGTGCCCTTTGAGGCCGCGGCCTTGGGAGAAGCGATATTGGAAGAGCTGCGCGAGTAAGTCTTCATCTTCCGACAGCGCCACCATGCAATTGCGGATGTCGCCGGGGGGCAGGACGTTTAATTCGCGCCGCAGGCGTCCGGAGCTTCCGCCGTCATCGGTGACGGTGACCACGGCGGTGATTTCGACTTCGCGGGGAGCGCGGGCGTAGCGCTTGAGGCCTTGCAACAGGGTGGAGAGGCCGGTCCCTCCTCCGATTGCGACGATGCGAAGCGGCTCCATGACTTATAGCATCGCAGGTTCCGCGGCAGACTTGGCTGAACCAATCAGACCATTTTGGATAGAACCGTAGCGATAGGAATGTGGTACCAGATTCCGTTGGAAAATCTCAGGGGAGAATGGACGGTTTGGTTAGGCGGCGGTGGTGGTTTCGTCGTCTTCGTCGTAGGCCGGAACGGACTCCAGGTCTTCGGCTTCGAACACCTGGTCGCAATCCAAGCAGCGGACGTAGTCAACGCCATCGCGTCTCGCCATGATTTCGGTTCGAGAGTGTTGGCAGTGCTGCATAAATGGAGATTATCCCTATTCTAAGCATGCGGACCGGCTTGTCAAGCCCCCGTTGGTTCTGGGAAGGAGAAGCGGACCGGGGGGTGTTGTAAGGCAGCGGACTCGGGTGCTTACTTAGATTCGGGAGTGGTTGATACGGTCTGGAATCTGTGTAACCTGGTCCGGTCGAAAGTGCCGAGGCCGGGCAGAAGGCGGCTGTCGGGAAGGGGCGCCTCGACTTGGGAGCGCAGGGGGACCACTCCGGCCCAGACGGGGAGCGCGTAATCTTCTTCGTCGTCAACCGGCGGGCCGGTGCGCACCTTGGCGGAGACCTCATCGAGGTCTAAAGACAAGACGCTAGTGGCCTTGAGCTCGCGATCGTCCGGCTGGCGGACTTCTTCCCATCGGCCCGGAACGATGTGATTGGTGATGGCGCGCAGAGCATCCAGCTTTGGTTGCTTGTCATTTATCATTTGGGCTTTGCCCAGGACCAGGACGGAACGATAGTTCATGGAGTGATGGAAGGCGGAGCGGGCCAGCACGAATCCGTCCACCAAGGTCACGGTGAGGCATAGGTCGATCCCCTGGTCGAGCTTACGCAACATGCGGCTGGCCGAGGAGCCGTGGATGAAGAGGCGCTCGCCAACACGGCCATAGCCGGTAGGGACGACGTAGGGCTGGCCGTCAACGACGAAGCCGATGTGGCAGACGAAACCTTCGTCCAGGATCGAATGCACCTGCGCCTTGTCGTAGACGGCTCGCTTGGGCAGGCGGTGGACTTGAGTTCTCTCGGTGGGTTGGTAAGTCTGCATGTTCTTTCCACTCTAACAACGAAGGTGGTGTTTGTGAGGGACTCACACAGTTCTGGTATTGCTCTTGCAGAACAGGTTGGCGTGGAGGATTTATGATGCAGCAACTTGCTTTGTCAGCGGCGCAGTTGGACTTGATTCTGGAACTGCTGGAGGGGGAACAAAAAGAACTGCTGGTGGAGATCCGTCACACCGACACGGCCACGTTCCGGGTGGGCTTGAAGGAGCGACTGGCCACCGTGGAGACTGTACTGCTGAAAGTAAAGTCGCTGCAGGCAGCTGAGCCGGTGTGATAGACGCGTGGTCCGTCACGTGCACGTAAACCTAGGTTTCATAAAGAACTAATGGAGGTAGCAAAATGCCGATCGGGGATGTGTGTGTGCGCGATGTCGTGGTTGCGGGTCCGGAAACCACGGTGAGAGAGGCCGCGCGGTTGATGGCGAAGCACCATGTGGGGAATCTTGTGGTGGTTCAGGAAGCGTCGCGTGGGCGCTTGGTTCCCATTGGGATTGTCACGGATCGGGACATCGTTCGGAACGTGGTGGCTGAAGCTCTGGATGCGGGAGCTTTCACGCTGGGAGACTTGGGCGCCAGGGACCTGGTGACGGTGAGCGAAGATCTCGGCATCTTTGAATGCTTACGGCACATGCGATTGAACGGCATCCGGCGCATGCCGGTAGTCGACCAGGACGGGGCGCTGGTGGGGATCATCTCGCTGGATGACTTGGTGCAGCTGTTGGCCGAAGAGATGGGCGAATTGGGCAGACTGATCGCGCGAGAGCAGGCGCACGAGGCGGCGCTGCGGTAGCCGGGCGGCTGCCCGGGCTCACTCTACTGTTGGATCGATTCCAGGTAAGTCGCGAGAAGCTTGAAGCGCTCGTTGGCGGCCTGTTCCACGGCAGTGGTTTTGGGGAAGAAGAGGTCGCCCCAGATGGGCATCTCGCGCGAGCCGTGGGCGCTGATCTCTACCCACTGGCCGACGACGTTCTTCACGCGTTCGGCCGGGAAGACGCCTGAATTTCGCTTAGCGAGCAGCGTCAGATCGGCCGGTGCTACCTTGAGGGCGCCGACTGCCGGGCCATTGCCTTTGCCGTCTTCTCCGTGGCAGGCGCTGCAGCGGTCCATATAGATATCGCGGCCGCTGGGCGAAGGCGCCGGGTTCTTCTTGGCCACAACTTGCGGGATCAACAAAATGCTGAGCCCGACGGGAATCATAACTCTCAAAAGGGAAACGCCGAATGTGCGCATGTTGGTGCTCCTTTATCCGGTCGGATAACAGCCGAACAGCAATTCATAAGCCAAGCTGAATGGACGGGCGGGGCGTCCGGTGGAGATCCAACTGCTTGTGAAAGGGCGTTGCCGGAGGCAGCCTGGGAGTTTAATCTGTTGGCGAATGAGATCGCCCATAGCGGAAGGAGTGGGACGCGATGAAAACGAGTGAACTGATTCAGCGTAAGGTGGTCATTCCACCGCTCGGATTGCACGGAGACTTAGTGATTCCGGAGCACGCCGCGGCGGTCATCGCGTTTGCGCACGGCAGCGGAAGCAGCCGGCACAGCCCTCGCAACCAATATGTCGCGGGCGTCTTGCAACAAGGCGGTCTGGCGACGTTTTTGTTCGACTTGCTCACCGCCGATGAAGAGCGCATCGACGCGCGCACGGCGCACTTGCGGTTCGACATTGCGCTGCTGGCGCGGCGGCTGGCGGCAGCCACGGCATGGCTGAAAAAAGATGCAGACACGCGGGATCTGCGGCTGGGTTACTTTGGAGCCAGCACGGGAGCGGCAGCGGCGCTGGTTGCGGCGGCCGAGCGTCCCGGGGATGTGTACGCCGTGGTATCGCGCGGGGGACGTCCGGATCTGGCCGGTACCGCGCTGCCGTTGGTGAAAGCTGCCACGTTGCTGATCGTGGGAGGCGAGGACACGCCGGTAATCGCCATGAATCAAGACGCGCTGCAGCAGCTGCGCACGCCAGAAAAGAAGCTGGTGATTGTTCCCGGCGCGACGCATCTTTTCGAAGAGCCCGGTACTTTGGAGAAAGTGGCGGCGCTGGCGTGTGACTGGTTTCAGAAGCAATCGAAGGCAGTCAGTCGTCCGTGATCTTGAGCCGCGTTGTGGGATACTGCGCACCCGGATTGCGTGCTTCGGGCCACTTTTCCACCCAGCAATCCACATTGCTAGCGCCACGGCGAGCGGCCAAATCCATCCCCCTCAGCCATCAGCATTTCTTGGTAACTAAGCTGCCGCAAGTTTAAGGGAATTCGTTTGCCTTGGCCCGTAGAGCCAAGGTCGGACGGTAAGGAGGGTTGTTATATGAAGCGTTTTCTTCTTGCACTTGCCTCCATGGGGTTGCTTGCGTTGGGATTGACTCCGAATCTGCGAGCAGACCAATGGAACAAGAGAACCGTAATGACGGTCAATGAGGCCATTCAAGTTCCGAACAAGGTGCTTCCACCGGGCACATACGTGGTGAAGCTGCTCGACTCGCCGTCGAACCGGCACATCGTGCAGATCTTCAACGGCGATGAGACCGAAGTGCTAACCACGATCCTGGCGATTCCGAATTATCGGCTGGAACCGACCGGCGATACGGTGTTCACGTTTTGGGAGATGCCTCCGGGCCAGCCCAGAGCGCTGAGGGCATGGTTCTATCCGGGCGACAACTTCGGGCAGGAGTTCGCCTATCCGAAGAGCGAGGCGGTGGCAATCGCGGCGGTCTCGCACGCTGAGATTCCTACAATCGAAGCCGAGAAGCCCGCTGAGTTGGAGACTGCACCGATCGTGGAGCTAACGCCGGAGACGCCGGAAGCTGCACCGGTTCCGGCTCCGATGGTGATTCCCGCAGAGGTAGCCAAGGTGGTTCCTCCGGTTGCTGTGGAAGAGCTTCCCAAGACTGCCAGCCCGGTTCCGCTGATCGGATTGATGGGCATGCTGGCGCTGGTGGCTTTTGCTGTAGTGCGGACGGTCCGCACTTCCTAGCTTGCAAAGGGGGCGCGGGCGCCCTCATTTCAGCAAAGCAAGCTGCCCGCGCGCTCCGTTTTGCGGGCTGTTCCTCAGAAGCTTGCCGCTAGAGGTGCCGTATGAAACGAGGCCGCGGCGCGTTGGGACGGGTGTTGGCGGTAGTTTGCGCCGGCGCCGGTTGGTTTGGCTTCGGCCAGCCAGCCGGGCCGGGCCAGGAACCGAGCCAATACACCATTCGAACGACGTCGCGGCTGGTTTTGTTGGATGTCAGCGTGAAGGATGCTTCCGGCGGGCTGGCGCCGGGGCTAGAGCAGCAGAATTTCGAAGTTCGAGAGAACGGCAAGCCACAGACCATCACTCAATTTGCGCATGCGGATATGCCGGTGACTGTCGGTCTGGTGGTAGACGAGAGCGGCAGTATGCGGCACAAGCAGAGGGAGGTGATCACCGCCGCTCTGGTGTTCATCGGGGCCAGCAATCCACTGGACGAGACATTCGTTATCAACTTCAACGAGAAGGCGCGGCGCGGGTTGCCGGACATACAATTGTTTTCCGACAATTTACAGCAGTTACGCGACGCATTGTGGCGCGGCGCGCCGGAGGGACGCACGGCACTCTACGACGCCATCGAAATGGCTCTGCAACAACTGGATTTCGGCCGGCGCGATAAAAAGACGCTGATCGTGATCAGCGATGGAGGAGATAACGTCAGCACGCACACCTTCGAGGAGGTGATGCACGATGTGCTCAAGTCGGCCGTCACGATCTACACGATTGGAGTTTTCGATCAGGATGATCCCGACAAGAATCCCGGGGTGTTGAAGCGGATCGCGCAGGTGAGCGGAGGCGGGGCGTATTTTCCGCAGAAGCTGGATGAGATTGTTCCGATTTGCCGCGATATCGCGAAGGACATTCGGGCCCGATACACGATCGGTTACATTCCCGTGGCCGGGGAAGGGAAGCCGGAGCGGCACATCAAAGTGAGCGCCTGGTCGGCGGCCGGGCAGAAGCTGGCCGTTAGGACCCGCACCAGTTACCTGTTCACTCCAGACGCGGACGAGGCAGGCGCGAGATGACAGTGCATGCCGTATGGAGCGCGCATTCGGAACCGCGCAGGCCTGGTTGGATTCGGATCCTGACCGGGATGGAGTGGGTTTTTCTTTTGTTCGGGCTGGCGGCGCTGGATGTGTACATTTGGGTCAACGCTAGCTCGGTTGTGTATGAGTCCTACGAGGACTGGGCGTTTGATCAGGACTTGCGCGGGCTGGCTCCATCGCCGCTGAGATTTGCCGGAGACGAAATCAGTGTTCTGATGGGCCGGGAGCGTGCGAGGCCGGGGACGCCGGTGCTGCCGGTTCCGAAGAATGAGTCAGCGCCAGATACACGGACGCGGGAGCCTAGGTCGCCGGTGCGCTCCGCGGTGATCGGACGGCTGGAGATTCCCACTCTGCATCTGGTTGCGATGGTTCAGGAAGGGGCCGATGCGGGAACGCTGCGCCGGGCGGTGGGGCACATTCCGGGAACGGCGCTGCCCGGCGGGCAAGGCAATGTCGGTTTAGCCGGACATCGAGATACGTTTTTCCGCGCACTGAGAGATATTCGGGTTAATGATGATATTGAACTTCAGACCCAAGATGAAACCTTTCGATATGTGGTGGAATCGACTCAGATTGTGGGGCCGCGCGAGGTGCATGTGCTGGCTTCGGACGGCGGTCAGAGCCTGACGCTCGTGACATGCTATCCGTTCTACTATGTCGGATCGGCGCCGAAGCGCTTTATTGTACGAGCCGAGCTGGCGTCGGCGGATGGGCGATAGAAAGTGGGCGCTACTTTGACTCTGGCGGCCGAAATAATGGGTACGATTAGTACCACAATGATCGATATTCGGTGGTAACCGTACGAAAGCCGTGTATGATTTATCTAGCGACGTGGAGGTTTGATATGCCCGCGCGAAGTTTTCGGTCTTTAATTGTTTTCTTGACCGTCTCGCTGTTTCCCCTGTCCCCAGCGTTTGCGGATCTTCTGACCGGCGTGTCGGTAAGTGGGTCAGTGAGCGGCAGCGGCGATTTGAATGCTCTTCTAGGATGCCCTGCTTATTTCCCAATTAGCCCACTGGACCAAAGCTACAGTTTCAGCGGATCGAACTCGCAGACAGGCGTGGGAAACTACAGTCTAGGCAAGTCGGGCAGCGTCGCTTGCGAGGAGAACGTGAACTACGCTAGTGCCGATCAGAGTGCGGATGTAACCGGAAAGAGCTTCATGGTTACGGACGAGGTATCGGCGGCCACGGCCGGCGGGCCGGGTTTTCTCGAGAATGCGAACGCCTCCAGTTCATTGACACTCTCGTTTGACCTCAACCAGGCAGCTTTGGTGGATTTTAGCGAGTCGTTTAACACCTTCTGCGGGTTCACGTTCCTCTTTTTTCCGGGCCAGACCTACCCGGGCCCGTGCTCGTCTCAGATACTCCCTTATGACATGGCAAACGCGACAGGGTCGGTTGAACTGATGGGTCCCGGCGGCAATGTTCCACTTCTCCCTTCGTTCATACTGGGTCCCGGTGATTACACACTCAACGTGTCCGGTTCTGCGTCAGCCATGACTCTCGACATTCCCTTTGAAGGTTATTCCTGGCTGTCCCTGGACGCTGAATTCACGGCTATTCCTGAACCTCGTTGGCTGGCTGGCATGGCCGTAATACTGCTAGTTGGCCTCCATGGCGCGCGCCGAATGGCGGCCCGTAGCTAGTCTGCGCGACGCCTCGGCGCAGCTCTGCGTGGGGCATTTCACGCACATCTTCAGAAGCAGCTAGGAAAAGCCTGGACATCCTTTCGCGGTCATCAAAGTGCACCTTTGAGCCAGAGAATCAAACGGGCTCGGTGTGTCGTGGAAACGAAGCCTATTTCCGAAGGGGCGCCAGCAAAAGGATTGACCGCAATCGAGCAACGGGGCGCGACGCCTGCGTTGGTGGCCGATCTGGATGGCACCGTTCTGAAGACGGATCTGCTGCTGGAGTCGCTGCTTGCTCTGCTGAAACAGAAACCGCTGTGCGTGTTTTTGTTGCCGATTTGGCTGCTGAAGGGCAGGGCGTATTTTAAACAGCAAATCGCGCGGCGCGTCGAGCTGGACGCCTGCATTCTGCCGTACCGAACAGAGCTTCTGGACTATCTCGAGCGCGAGCGTCTCGCTGGACGGCGCATCGTTCTGGCGACGGGTTTCGACATCCGGCTGGCGCGACAGGTTGCGGATCATTTGAAGATGTTCGACCTGGTGCTGGCCAGCGACGGAGTCACGAATCTGGAAGGAGAAACCAAGCGCGACCGGCTGGTGACTATTTTCGGAGAGCAGGGGTTCGACTACGCGGCTGATGGCGGGAGCGATTTGGCGGTGTGGGCCGTGGCGCGGAGGGCCATACTTGTCGACCCCGGTCCGCTGCTTGGCGCGCGCGTTGCCCGAGTGGCTGAAGTGGAACGGATCTTCACGCATCCGCGGAGAAGCCTGGTTGATCTTGTGAGGCCGTTGCGGTTCCGGCACTGGTTGAAAAACGTTCTATTGTTCGTACCGCTGCTGGCCGCACACCGCGTTTTCGAGCCAGCCTTACTGGAGAAGGCGATATTGGCGTTTATTGCGTTCGGATGTTGCGCATCGGGCGGTTATATCTTGAACGACTTGTTCGATCTGGCGGCCGATCGGCACCACCCCGATAAGCGCTTGCGGGCCTTTGCGGCGGGCGATCTGCCGATTGCTTATGGGCTGGCGCTGCTGCCGATGTTGGTTGGGCTCGGCACGCTGATCGCGCTGTTGGTTTCTCCCCTTTTTTTGGGCGTGTTGTGGATTTATCTGATTCTGACGGCGACTTACTCATTGTTCGCACGGAAGGTTGTTCTGCTGGATGTGATCGTGCTGGCCGGCCTGTATACCATGCGCATCCTGGCGGGTTCGGCGGCCGTCGCGGTGTGGCCCTCGCAGTGGTTGCTGGCATTTTCTACGTTCCTGTTCTTCAGCCTGGCGCTGGTGAAGCGCTATGGCGAATTGGTGATCATGCGGCGCGTGGATGGGCAGCAAGCCAAAGCGCGCGGGTACGAACTGGGCGATGGAGAACTGCTGGCGGCCATGGGCGCGGCGAGCGGTTATGTCGCGGTGCTGGTGCTGGCGTTGTATGTCGAGAGCGACACGGCGCAGACCCTGTATGGACGCAACGAGGTGATCTGGTTTTTGTGTCCGCTGCTGTTGTATTGGATTAGCCACATCTGGCTTATCGCGCATCGCGGCAAGATGCCGGACGATCCGGTGGTGTTCGCTACGCACGACCGGGTGAGCCGCATTCTGATCGCGCTGATGCTGTTGGTTATTCTGCTGGCGCTATGAGTGTTTCACTCCAGCTCGTTCTCCTGGTGGCGCTCGGAATCGCGGGCGCGACTGGGCCCTCGATCGAGAATCAAGCCAGCCAGTATAACGCCGAGGTTCCCAAGACAATTGTTGAATTACAGCAGTTCCGGCAGACCAATTCCATTCGCATCGTGACTAAGGACGGAAGGCAAGGTGTGGCGGCGCTGCTGGACCTGAACCCGCAAATCGGAGCTTGGTATGTGCTGAACGTTGCGTGGGCCGGCAGCCCGGAAGCCAGCTATCACCTGGAGAACCCGAAACCGGCAACGCAGAAGCTGTTTCTGGATGCCAACGGGCTAGTCATTCTGGCGGGCAAGAATCGTTATGCGTGCGATTTGTTCGGAAGCGACGTACTGACGAAAGCCCGGGCCTCGCGGCTGATTTATGAGCCATTGTGCGAAGGCCGGATTTACCTGCGAAACCCGGCGGCGGGGCATCGGACCACGCTCGAAGCCGGGACGGAGTTTCTACGCGAGCACGTGTGGGGCGGCGAGAAGATCATCGAATTGGGCCGCGTGCTGATGGAAGACGCGCATCGCGACACCGGAACGCTGCGACCGAAGACGCCTGCGGCGAGCGCCACCTCCGGCCCCGGCCTGCCGCTCGGTGCGTTGATCGATCCCAAGTTTCGCGATCGAACGCTCACGGCCGGCAACCTAGGTATCGATTTGGGAGGCGCTGAGAAGGCCGGTATGATGCCGGGGGCGTGGTATCCGGCCAGCGGAAACCCGGGCGTGTACGTAAGCGTCATCCAGCCGAATCTTGTCGACGGGGAAATCCTCCGGAGTTATAAGACGACGGTCAACAATCTGGACGGCACTGAGGCGGCTGCCTTGTGCTACCTGGTGGCCTTCGATCTGGACCAGTACGATTTGGGATTTGCTTTGGGCACCGAGCATCCCGGGGTGGGATGGTCCGACCGCGTTCCCGAGCAGGCCAGAAATCCCAAGCTGCCGGGCCCGGATGGCATCGGGAGCATCGCGCCGCTGATATCCACCGGCCTGGTGAGTCCCGAAAATGCGCGCCGAACGGTGGCGACGTTTACGGCCGGCTTCAAGCGTACTCATGGAGCGTTCAAGTATGGCGAGCTGGCGCTCCAAAATCACGGCAGCCACTATGGGTTCATAGAGAACGGCGTCGTGTTCAGCAAGCTGCAGCCCGGCTTGGCGACCATTTTGGCGCTGGACGACGGCACGGTGCAAATGAAGACCTGGCAGGAGGGCGACAACCGGCTGCTGGCCAGGATCAAGTATGCGCGCCAGAATGGCGTGCCGCTGGTGGAATTTGACGAAGGCCGGCGATCCAGCGTGCCGGGCAGCCTGGTGGCGCGCTGGGGCCCTGGCAATTGGTCCGGTTCGCAGGATTCGAAGCTGCGCACCATTCGTTCGGGAGCTGCAGTGCAGAAAAGTAATGGAAAACACTTTCTGATTTACGCCGTGTTTTCCGATGCCACGCCGTCGGCCATGGCCAGAGTGTTTCAGGCTTATCAGTGCGATTACGCCATGTTGCTCGACATGAATGCGCTCGAGCACACCTACTGCGCGCTGTATCGAAGGAACGAAGCGCACCTAGTAGTGGATCACCTGATCAAGGGGATGAGCGAAGTGGACAAGCGTGCGGACTCCGGCGAGCTGCTGCCGCGGTTTCTCGCTTTTCCGGACAATCGGGATTTCTTTTACGTGATGCGGCGCGAAGGCCGGGAGGTGAAACGATGAGGATTCTTCGAACGGTCGCCTTGGGATTCGTGATCTATTGCGTATTGATTGGTATCGGTTCCACCACGCTACAACAACAGAACGAGATTCTGTTCCGGCAATTGCAGAGCGTCCACAAATTGTCGGACGCGCAGATGAGTGCGATCCGGAGTATCTTCGCCAAGTCCGGTTACATGGGGCAGGGCAATCCGGCGGTCGCGCGGCATCCGGTGACGCCGGAGGATTGTGAGGCGAAGCTGAAGAAGCTGTCGATCAACTACGACAATCCGAGATTTGAAAAGATCTGCGGGGCGAAGTACATGGCGCCGCTGTACGATCCGGCCACGCAAAAACCGGAGGATGCCAAAGCCTGCATCGATCAGTTCGAATTTCCCGACATCCCGTGCGCTTATCCAGTTGTCTGGGTGAAGGCGCGGGAGGCGGCGGAAATCTGCTCGTCGATGGGCAAACGCCTGTGCGACGCGCATGAGTGGGAGGGAGCTTGCGATGGAAGCCTTCAGCCGCCGGACTATCGCTGGGATCTGGCCAAAGGGCTGAGTCCCAATGCCGCGGTGGAGCGCATGCGGGCCGAGCACAATCGAGCTTTCAGCGCGACCAAGAGATGGAGCTACGGGCCGGAGTATGAAAAAGGAATTTGCGGAACGTCGAGCCAGAAGACCCCGGGCTGCAACGGCGGGAGCTGGACAGGCTGCGGATCCAACACGTTTCCCGATGGAGATTTTCCAGCGTGCCGCAGCCCGCTGCAGGTTTATGACTTGAACGGCAACGCGGCTGAGCACATGAACCTGCCGCTCAGTCCGGCGCAGATGTCGAGCCTCGGCAGCCGGGAATTAGGCTACACCGAGATGAAAGGGAGCTGGTTCATATTCGACGCCTATCGGGCGCATGAGGACTGGTGCCGATGGCGCGCGCCTTACTGGCATGGCAGCCGGGTGATGGATCTGAGCAGCCACGCCAATTATCATTTGAGCTTCCGGTGTTGCAAGACGCTGCCGTAATCGGGTCAGCCTAGGGCGCAAAGGTTGGCAGGCCGCATTGCAGCTCGTCAGCGCTGCGCGGGCCTGAATCCGGAACTTTGCTAATGGGGCCTTCGTCACTGAGGACCTTCGCCAGCGACGGATCCTGCAAGACCTCGTGGACAGATCGAACCTGGCCGTCTACTAGCGCGGTGTTGCTCACCAATCGAATGCCGTGGCTATAGTCGGCGTAGCAGGCGCCGTGGACTGTGCTCAAGGGCTGGATGGGCTGGCCAGTCAGGAGCTGCCATCCATAGATCGCGATTCGTCCTCGAATCCTGGCCAAGAGATTGGTTAGGACGACGTCTTTCTTATCGCCAGAGACCAGCGGTCCGGCGGGGATGCCGCGGCTGTGAGCCTGTTGTTCGATTAATTGGTTGTGCGTCTCATAGTAAGCTGTTGAGCGCATCTGGGGGCCCGCGGGCAGCGGTTGCGGGAAGAAATGAAACGCAGACTGACTGTAGATGGCGTCCACCATCTTTTTCGTGGGCAAGACAAAACCCAGGCGATCGACCACGGCGGTGGCGGTCTCGAAGTTCATGGGGATGCGCAGAAAATCTTTGTTCGAGCCGATCGCGAGATAATCCGGGACCACGAAGATGGTTGCCAGGACGGCCTTGGCGTTGGGCCGCTCATATTTGAGCTGGACTGGCACCAGGTTTCTCAAGAAGGCCGGGACATTGCCTTCCAGGATTTCATTCAGGATCGCTTGCTCGCGCTGGCGCGGGCTCAGGGCCGAGACGCGCTTGGCGAATTCCGATCCCGTGGGAGCTTGCGGAGCCCGCAGCGGAATCTTGTGGGTCAGTTCGGGAAGCGAGGCGGTCAATTCGCCCGCCGCGGCACAATTGATTACCAGCAGAAACACACTTACAGATTTCATTGGTTTTGTCTGCGGAGGGTTGAAGCAATTGTAACACGGCCCGGGCGGATTTCGCAGACTGAACGTCAACTTACTTTGATTCAGTAACTTAGGAAGAGCTTGCCCCAATCGGTTTGGAGCGCTTCCTGGACTCTGCGGCGGCCCACGCAGTGATACCAGTAGACATCGTGATAAAGATAGGACGCGGCGTAGGACCAGGGCGCTAGCACGGTGCGCAATAACAGGCGCTCGAGCGGTTTGAGCGGCCCCCAGTAGATCATCTTTTGTCCGTGGCTGGCGAAAGTGTCGCCGACGTGGAAGTGAAAATTCACATCCGAAATATCTTCGCCGGCGATGTCGATTTCGCGCACATCGCCACAGCCCAGGCCGCGTTCGTGGGCGAGACGTATGAACTTGATCGAGAGCGGGTCAAAGCCCATCATCTTGGCGGCCACGGCGTCGATGGCGACCATGTCGCCGCTGGCCAGAATGTAGTTCTTGACTTGTGGCAGCATGCAGCGCGGGCCGGGACCGTCGCCGGCAAACGTTCCGTCCATGACGGCGAAAATGCCCGGGTGGATTTCCTTCTGAATGGCCAACAGGTCAACCAGCGTTTCGTGAATCATGCTGTGCGTCCAGTGCCGTTTTTCAAACAGCAGACCGCCGAAGGCGTTCTTCATCGCGCCGGTCATCTGCGTGAACACGTGGGTCTTCATGGTGGGCAGATGAATGATGTTAGACCCGATCAGCCGCTTGGGAATGCGGATGCCGTCCGGGTAGATCTTATCGAGCGCCAGCATGGTTGCTTTGGGCTGATAGCGGACCCACTCCTCATCGGGGTCGTATAGATGCACGTTGCGCAGTCCATACTTGTCCACCAGGACTTGCTTGTGCTTGTTGGCGATCTCGCCGCGGCGCGCGCTGACGACCACGGTGCGGTTATGACACCCGTAGAGATTGTCTTTCGCGTAGCCGTCTTCGAGCAGGGTGGCGATGACCCCATCGAGCTGCCAGGGTGTAGTGGAGCAGGCCGGATAGAAGTAATGCCAGCTTATGTTGATTTTGAGTGCTGTTTGCCGGTCGCGCGGGAGGAAGCGGCTATAGCAGGCCAGGCGCATCAAGCGCTTGTAATCGTCAATAACGGTGGCTGGAGTGGTCTTCAGCACCGCAACGCGCGAATGTGGCATTTGTTACTAGGAGAGCAATCTGAATGCCAGGGCGCATAAGCGGTGGAGAAAGGTGTTGAATCTCCTAATTGAAGTGATTTACACAGAAATCGCGCAGGCGTTCCAGGTCCGCTGTCAGCAGGTCTCGGCTGGCGGGCGTAAGGTGGTTCCAATCCAACACCAATTGGAGTCGCGAAATTGCGTCATTCAACTGGCTGCGAGTGTCCGAGCCATCTTCCCAGGCCTGCTGGAACCGGTCCAATTCGCCGCGTGCAGTGGCGAAGCGATAATGATCGCCGGGATTGGGTGTGGGATTCTTTGCGGCGCGATCGAGGTCTGTTTTTGCCTGTCTCATAAGAAGCAGCCCGCTTTGATACGCATCCGGAGGCTGGCTTTTGAAATCGCGCTGCGTGTAACCGGTGACTGGGGGCTGGGCGGCGGCATTCCAGCCCAGCAAAAGGGCTGTGCCGAGGACGCTGTTAACCATGATTTTCCTCATCTTCACGATTCTCCCTGCTCAGTTAGATGCGCAACGCGGCTTGTCGACGCGAACGTGGCGCCGTGAATCGGAGCCCGGCGCATGTCGGTGAAAGACCTGAGCCAGCCAACTGTTGTGTTCTAGTTACTGGATGTAACTGGATGGCCGGTCGATGTGTCTTACATCTTGTTCCAAAACTTAGCGCGGGGTTTAGGGTGGGGTGCAGCTGTGCTCGTGCTGGCGGGAGGAGCGACGGCGCAGATTTCTCCCGGTCCGCTGTCGCGCGCTCATCAGGCGTTGGAAGGCCCCACTAAGTGCGCAGCTTGTCATAACTTCGGGACCGGTAACCGCGGGCTTAAATGTCTGGACTGTCACGCGGAGATTCACCGGCAGGTTCTGCTGAATAACGGCCTGCACGCGCTGGCTTACAAGCCCTCGCAATCGCAGGAAGATTGCGCGCGCTGCCATCTGGAACACAACGGCCGGCAGTATCCGATCACGCAGTTTGACCGGCAGAAGTTCGACCACGCGGGCCTGACGCGATTTGCGCTGGAAGGCAAGCATCGCGAGCTGGCCTGCGCGGCCTGTCACAATCCGTCGCACATCCAGGCCGTGGCCCGCGCCGACATCAAGATGAAAGATCTGAGCAAGAGTTACTTGGGAATGGGGCGCGAGTGCACGGCATGCCATCGGGATGTGCACAATGGGCAACTCGATCAAAATTGCACGCATTGTCATTCGCAGGACGTCTGGAAGCCCGCGGGAGGATTCAACCATTCCCGCACGGCCTACGCGCTGACCGGGTTGCACCGCGATGTCGTCTGCGAAAAATGCCATGCTCCAGCCCCTGGTGGAACAGATCCGAAGTACAAAGGCATCGCCTTTAACAGTTGCCGGGACTGCCACAACGATCCGCATCGCGGGGCTTTCCAAACCGCGAAGTTTTCTCGCGATTGCCAGGGTTGCCACACCACTTCGGGGTGGAAAAGCATCGCGAACGACTCCGGTTTCGATCATGAAAGCACCGCATTTCCGTTGCG
The DNA here is from genome assembly GCA_963768095.1 of Terriglobia bacterium. Lineage (GTDB taxonomy): Bacteria > Acidobacteriota > Terriglobia > Bryobacterales > Bryobacteraceae > Palsa-89. The sequence goes on from CAVYGT010000011.1 coordinate 19,434, forward strand.
CGGCAAGCACGCCGAGATCGCCTGCGCGCAGTGCCACAAGAGCAACGATTTTCATCAGCCCGTGGCGCACAGCTTGTGCAAGGATTGCCACGAGGACGTGCATCGGGGGCAGTTCGACGCGAGGAAGGCTGGGTCGGACTGCTCGGCCTGCCACAACGAGATCAGCTTCAAACCGTCGCTGTTCACCAAAGAAATGCACCAGGCCGCTTTCCGGTTGGAAGGCAAGCACGCCGCGCTCGATTGTGAAAAGTGTCACCAGCCGGCGGGTAAGGACGCGTTGTACGAAGTCCACAAGCTGACCTGCGTGGCTTGTCACGACGATGCGCACGGCGGTGAATTTGCCGCCGCGCCGTATGCGAACAAGTGCGAGGAGTGCCACACCCAAGACAAATTCGCGCCGACCACGTTCATTCCGGCCCGGCACGCCAAGACAAAGTTCCCGCTCACCGCCGCGCACGCCGCGGTGTTGTGCGTGGACTGCCATAAGCCGCTGCCGGGGGCAAGCACGGACGCCGCGCGCCGGTATCACTTCACGGATCAATCCTGTACGGCCTGCCACAGCGATCCGCATCATACGACGTTAGCGTGCGAGAGCTGCCACAACCTGCGCCAGTGGAAGGAGCTGAAGCCGTTCGATCACGCCTCCACCAAGTTCACGCTCGAAGGAGCGCACCAAAGCGTCACTTGCGCCGCGTGCCACACTCCCAAACCGTCCGCGGTAGCTGCGAAGCCCTCAGTGGATTTCTCGCATACGCCGCGCGAGTGCTCGGAATGCCATGAGGATGTGCACGGCGGCCAGTTCATGAGCGCAGGCAAAGAAAAAGAATGCTCCACATGCCACAACCTGGAGCGCTGGGGTGCGGCAGTATTCGATCACAACAAGACCGCCTTCTCACTGGACGGAGCGCACAACAAGGTCGGCTGCGCGCAGTGTCACAAGGACCAGATTGAGCAGGATGGGAAAACGATCCGTTTGTACCGGGGCACGCCGAAGCTCTGCATCGACTGCCACGGGTCGGATGGCAAGCAACCTGCTGCGCACTAAGTCGATCAATTTAGCACAGTAATGGTACCCGACTAAGTAATTTCACTTAGGCCACGGGGAAAGGTGCCTGATACTCTGCGTCGTAGCGGGTAAGCGCCTTTATCATGAAAAGCACGCCGCGCGGATGGTGCGGCAAAGGACTCTCGAGACATTAACTCGTGAGCAAGTGGCTGATTCGTTGGGCGGCAGTGATTGGGGCAACGCTGCCGATCTGGGGCCAGACTCCGGTGCGCAACCCGCACGGCGCTCTAACTATCGCTTGTCAAAACTGTCACACCACCACGAGTTGGTCGCCTTTGCGGGCGAAGCCGGAATTCAATCACAACACCGATACGCACTACCCGCTGCGCGGCATGCACGTGGATGTAGCGTGTAATTCTTGCCATGTGTCGAAAGTTTTTACAGAGGCTGGGACGCAGTGCGCCGATTGTCATGCGGATTTCCACAAGCGCCAGTTCGGGGCCCAATGCGAGAACTGTCATACCGTCAACGGGTGGCGTGTCAACACGCGGGCGGCGCAAGATCACTGGAACCGCTTCCCGTTGCTGGGCGCCCACGCGACGGTCACGTGCGATTCCTGTCATCCGGGCGCGGCCACCGGCACTTACACCGGACTTAGCACGGAATGCATTAGTTGCCACGCCCGCGATTTTCAGACACCGGTGTTAAACCATGCGGCGGCCGGCTTCCCAACCACTTGTGAAAACTGCCACAACATGGTTCAGTGGCAGGTGGCGAGGTTCGACCACACCCGCTTTACTAACTTCCCCCTTACCGGGGTGCATCAGAACCTGGCCTGCGCGAGTTGTCACGCCGGGGGACGGTTTCAGGGGACACCGGCGGAGTGCTTCAGTTGCCACGCCAAGGATTTCAGCGGCAGCACGAATCCGAATCATATCGCGGCGGGATTCTCGCAAAACTGCGCCCAGTGCCACAATACTTCGAGCTGGGCCGTCACGAACTTCGATCACAACCTGACCAAGTTTCCTCTTACCGGCGGGCATGTCGGCGTGGCTTGCGCAACGTGTCACGTGAACAACCAGTTCTCAAATCTCAGTACGGCCTGCGTGTCGTGCCATCTGAAGGACATGCAGGGGGCGAACAATCCGAATCACGTGGCGGCGGGCTTCCCGCAGGATTGCTCTCTGTGCCACAGCACGGTGAACTGGACCAGCGCGGCATTTAACCACAACACCACCAAGTTCCCGCTGACCGGCGCGCATACCACGGTGGCGTGCGCCAGCTGCCATGTGAACAACCAGTTCGCCACGCTCAGCACGGACTGCGTCTCGTGCCACCTGAAGGACATGCAGGGGACGACCAACCCGAATCACGTGGCCGCGGGTTTCCCGCAGAATTGCTCACTGTGCCACACCACCGCGGACTGGACCAGCGCAACGTTCAACCACAACACCACTAAGTTTCCGCTGACCGGCAAGCACACCACGGTGGCCTGCGCGACATGCCACGTCAACAATCAGTTCGCCACGCTGAGTACCGACTGCGTGTCATGCCACCTGAAAGACATGCAGGGGACGACGGATCCGAATCACGTGGCGGCCGGTTTCCCGCAGGATTGTTCGCTGTGCCATAGCACCGCGGATTGGACTGGCGCGACATTCAACCACAACACCACCAAGTTTCCGCTGACCGGTAAGCACACTACGGTAGCCTGCGCGGCGTGCCACGTCAACAATCAGTTCGCCACGCTCAGTACGGACTGCGTTTCCTGCCACCTGAAGGACATGCAGGGGACGACGGATCCGAATCACGTAGCGGCCGGCTTCCCGCAGGATTGTTCGCTGTGCCATAGCACCGTGGATTGGACCGGCGCGACATTCAACCACAACACCACCAAGTTTCCGCTGACCGGTAAGCACACTACGGTAGCCTGCGCCACCTGTCACGTGAACAATCAGTTCGCCACGCTGAGTACGGACTGCGTCTCCTGCCACCTGAAGGACATGCAGGGGACCACGAATCCGAGCCATGTGGCGGCGGCGTTTCCGACGGACTGCTCGCTGTGCCACACCACGGTGGACTGGAGTGGCGCGACGTTCAATCATTCCACTCAGACCAAGTTTCCGCTGACGGGCGCGCATGCTTCGGTCGGCTGCACCACGTGCCATGTGAACAATCAGTTCGCGTCTTTATCCACAGCCTGCGTTTCCTGTCACATGAAGGACTGGCAGAGCACCAACAATCCGAACCATGCGGCGGCCGGCTTTCCGCAGGATTGCTCGGTCTGTCACTCGACTACGAACTGGCTGGGCGCGACATTCGACCACACCACGCAGACCAAGTTTCCGCTGACGGGCAAACACACCACGGTGGCGTGCGGCACCTGCCACGTGAACAATCAATTCGCGACGCTCTCGACGGCCTGCGTGTCGTGCCACTTGAAGGACCTGCAGGGTACGACCAACCCGAACCACGTCGCGGCCGGATTCCCGCAAGACTGCCAGGTGTGCCACACCACGGTGGATTGGAGCGGCGCCACGTTCAATCACAACGCCACGAAATTCCCGCTGACCGGCGCGCATCAGACGGTACAATGCGCCACCTGCCACGTGAACGGCCAGTACGCCGCGCTGAGCACCGATTGCGTCTCATGCCACGCCAAGGATTGGCAGAGCACCAACAATCCGAGCCACGCCGCCGCCGGGTTCCCGCAGGACTGCTCGCTGTGCCACTCCACCACGAATTGGGCGAACGCCACTTTCAACCACACTACCCAAACGAAATTTCCGTTAACCGGCAAGCACACCACGGTGGCGTGCGCGGCCTGCCACGTGAACAATCAATTCGCGACGCTTTCGACGGCCTGCGTTTCGTGCCACCTGAAGGACATGCAGTCGACGACCAATCCGAATCACGTTGCGGCCGGATTCCCTCAGGATTGTTCGGTGTGCCACAGCACGACGGACTGGCTCAACGCCACGTTCAACCACAACAACACGCCGTTCCCGCTGACCGGCAAACACACCACGGTGGCCTGCGCGACTTGCCACGTAAACAATCAGTACGCCACGCTGCCGACCACTTGCATTTCATGTCATCAGAAGGACTGGCAGAGCGCGACCAATCCGAATCACATCGCCGCGGGATTCCCGCAGGACTGCTCGCTGTGCCACAGCACCACCGACTTTCTGAGCGCGACCTTCAATCACAACACCACCGCGTTCCCGCTGACCGGCAAGCATACGACTGTGGCGTGCGCGACTTGCCACGTAAACAATCAATACGCCACGCTTCCGACAACTTGCATTTCGTGTCATCAGAAGGACTGGCAAAGCACTACCAATCCGAATCATGTTGCGGCCGGGTTCCCGCAGGATTGCTCGCTGTGCCACAGCACGACGGATTTTCTGAGCGCGACCTTTAACCACAACACCACTCCGTTCCCGCTGACCGGCAAACATACCACCGTGGCTTGCGCGACTTGCCACGTGAACAATCAATACGCCACGCTTCCGACCACTTGCATCTCGTGCCATCAGAAGGACTGGCAGAGCGCGACCAATCCGAATCACGTGGCGGCGGGATTCCCGCAGGATTGCTCGCTGTGTCACAGCACCACCGATTTTCTGAGTGCGACGTTCAATCACAATACGACTCCGTTCCCACTGACGGGCAAACATACCACGGTCGCGTGCGCGACGTGTCACGTGAACAATCAATACGCCACGCTTCCGACCACTTGCATTTCGTGTCATCAGAAGGACTGGCAAAGCACCACCAATCCGAACCACGTTGCCGCCGGGTTCCCGCAGGATTGCTCGCTGTGTCACAGCACCACCGATTTTCTGAGCGCGACCTTCAATCACAACACCACTCCGTTCCCGCTGACGGGCAAACATACCACCGTGGCGTGCGCGACCTGTCACGTGAACAATCAGTTCGCGACGCTGCCCACCACCTGCATCTCTTGCCATCAGACCGACTGGCAAGGCACCAACAATCCGAATCACACCGCGGCGGGCTTCCCGCAAGATTGCTCGCTATGTCACAGCACGACTGACTGGACGGGCGCCACGTTTAACCACAACACCACTCCGTTCCCGCTCACCGGCGCGCACACCACGGTGGCGTGCGCCACCTGCCACGTCAATAACCAGTTCGCCACGCTGCCCACGACGTGCGTTTCGTGCCATCTCAAGGACATGCAGGGCGCCACCAACCCGAATCACGTCTCAGCCGGCTTCCCGCAGGATTGCTCGGTGTGCCACACTACCACGAATTGGACGAGCGCCACGTTCAACCACGCCTCCACCGGCTTCACGCTGACGGGCGCGCACACGACGCTCGCTTGCAGCCAGTGTCACGTCAACAACAATTTCACTTTGACCAGCGCGGCGTGCATCAATTGCCATACCAGCGACTGGAGCAGCACGAACAATCCGCCGCACGCCGCGGCCGGCTTCCCGCAGGATTGCTCGCAGTGCCACACCACGACGAACTGGGCCGGAGCGACATTTAATCACTCCTCGACCGGCTTCGCGCTGACTGGCGCGCACACCGCGCTGGCCTGCAATCTATGCCACGTGAGCAACAATTTCAGCCTGACCAGTGGAGCCTGCTATCCCTGCCACGTCGCCACTTACAACAGCACCATGAATCCGAATCACGCCCAATTGGGATACCCGCAGGATTGTTCGATGTGTCACAGCACGACGGACTGGACCAGCTCGACCTTCAATCACTCCACCACGAGCTTCCCGCTGACCGGCAAGCACGCCACCACCGCGTGCGCGCAATGCCACGTTGGCGGCAAGTTCGCCGGCACGCCGACGGATTGCTATTCCTGCCACGCCACCGAATACAACAGCACCACCAATCCGAACCATGCGGCCGCTGGATTCCCGAAGACCTGCAACACCTGCCACTCGTTTACGGATTGGACCGGTGCAACTTTCACTCACACCTGGTTCCCGACGAATCACGGAAACGCCAACGGCGTGTGCAGCACCTGTCACACGAACTCGAACGACTACTCGATATTCTCCTGCACCGGATGCCACCTGAAACCGCAAACCGACAACAATCACAGCGGCGTGCGCAACTACGTCTACAACAGCGTGAATTGCTACAGCTGCCATCCCAACGGGAGGGGCGGATGAGGACGCATTGGCGCTGGATGCTTGCGGCGCTGGCCTTTACCGCGGCCGCACAGCAACCGAGCACGGAGATCCGGACGATCTTCGAGGTGCGCTACGCGACCACGGGCGGGGTGTATGTCAACGGCGGCCGCGAGGATGGTCTGCAGGAGGGTTTCCATCTGACCGTGAAGCGCTTCAAGAAAGGCGACGCCTCGCTCACGGCGCAATCCATCGCCGAGCTGGTGGTTACCGCGGTTACGGCGCACTCGGCGGTGTGCGACGTCGTATCGACCAGCGCGGAGCTACAGGTCGGAGACGTGGCTCAGATCTCGGCTCAGGACCTGGAGGCAATGCAGGCGATTCAGCAATCGAAAACGGCGCGACACTACGCCCAGGTAGTGAGTTTTACCGAAGGTGATCCCCTGGAGCAGGAGCAGCGCGATTATGTGCCCAAACCGCCGTCGCCGGAGGTCAACAATCTGCGCGGAAGGATCGGCATTGAGTACAACACGATTTTCGATCATTCCGACGGCCTGCTGACCAATCAGTACGGCGGCGTGGTGCAGATGGATATGACGCGGCTGGGCGGAACGTACTGGAACTTCACCGGCTATTGGCGCGGGCGCTTTACGCAATCCAACGGCGCGCCGCAGATCGTCACCATCAATGATCTGTTGAATCGAACCTATACCATCGGATTGACCTACAACAATCCGGAATCGAACTACGTTTTGGGAATTGGACGGCTGTACCTGCCCTGGGCGTCCAGCCTGGGGACGGTGGACGGAGCGTATATTGGCCGGCGCGTGGGCAAGCACGTGACGGTGGCTGCCTTTGCGGGTTCCACGCCGGACCCGACCGTGTGGGACTACAAACCCAATCGCCAGATTGCCGGCGCGCTCACCAATTTCGAGGCGGGCAGTTTCGACAGCTTGCGATTCTTCAGCACCGCGGGCCTGGCGATCACGCGTGTGAGCTGGAGGGCGGAGCGCGAATTCGCCTTCACGGAAAACGTCTTTTCCTGGAAACAGTACATATCGCTGTATCACAACCTGGAAGCCGATGAGCTGACGCCGGGGCGATTGGGAAATACGCAAAGCGGCGCGGTGATTAGCCGCAGCTTTTTCACGGCCCGCATCCAGCCTTGGAAATGGATCGCGATCGATTTCAACCACAATTATTTCCGCACCATTCCGACCTTCGATCTGGTGCTGCTGGGCACCGGTCTGCTGGACAATTACCTGTTCTCGGGGATCAGCGGCGGCCTGCGCCTGGAATTGCCGGAGCACATCACGCTGTACGGAAGCGTCGGCCAAAGCAAGCGCAGCGACGATCCCAGCGGGTCGCTGAACCAGATGTACGGCCTTGCGATCCGCGATCTGCTCGGCACCGGAATTCGCGCGGACATCCGTCGCGCTGAGTATCACGGCGCGTTCGGCAACGGCTGGTATCAATCTCTGGGCCTCTCGCGGGATCTGAGTGAGCGGCTTCGTTTTGAAATTATCGGCGGCCAGCAGGAGTTTATCTCCCCGCTGGCCGGACACGATCGCGGCTTTTTCATGAACTCGAACCTGGATTGGTTCCTGAGCCGGCATTACGTAATGAGCGGCGGCGTCAATCTGTACCGTGGAAAGATTCAGAATTATGACCAGATGTTCTCTTCGCTTGGCTATCGGTTCTAGCGGCGTGCGGCGCTTGCCGGGCATGATCGTGGTTCTCGCTTTGGGGATTCCGTGGGCGCCACTGGCGGCTGGCGGCGGATGCCTCCGCGCGGCAGGCCGATCTGCTGGAGCGAACCGGGCTGCGCGTCAAACAGTTCTGGGATGAGCTATCGTCGGTGACTTGCACGGAGACGCTGCTGCAAGAGCGGCTGAACGAAAAGGGAAAAGTGGCGTTCAACAGCAAGTCCAGTTACGATTATCTGATCTCGATGCGCTGGGACAACGGCGGCATGCTGGTGGACGAATCGCGGCTGCCTGTCGGACAGCGGCAAAAGAAGGCGCCCAAAAGCTCGCTGCTGGTGACGCAAGGCTTCGCCGCGCTGCTGATGATTTTCCATCCGGAGTTTCAGCCGGGCTACTCGTTCACACCGCAGGGCGAAGAAACGGTAGCAGGCGTGACGCTGGTACGAGTGGCGTTCCTTCCGAGGAAAGGATCGCCTTCGCCGGCCGTCCTCTCGCTGAAGGATCACACCTATCCGATCGCCTGGGAGGGCGAGGCTTGGATCGACCCGGAACGCGCCATGGTTACTCGCATCGACGCGCATTGGAAGGATCCGGCCGAGGAGATTGGCCTGCGGTCGCTCTCAAGTGAAGTGCTGTATGCGCCGATCTCTTTTCGAGGAAGCTCGAAATCCATGTGGCTTCCGGAAAAGGCGCGAATCGAGGTGAAGACCGCCCATCAGGAGTGGCGCAACACGCACCAGTTCAGCAACTACCGGTTGTTTTCCGTGAATACGCAGGACAAAATCGAAGGAGTTAGTAAGTAGTTGGCCAATCGCATCATGGCTACGACGCTACTGAATCTTGACGGCGGGGCGGGGAACACGGCCCGCGCGTCGAACGACGAAACCTGGCACCGGTTTCGGCTGCGTTTGGCTTGGTTCGCCGCGATCGTGTCGGTGGCCGCGATCAGCGTGTACGGGTTCTCGTACTATCGTCTGAGCCTGGAGCAACGCCCGTTTTCCCCGCTACACGGGCTGCTGAAACCGAGCGGGAGCGTTGGGCTGCGGCTGGGGATGATCGGCCTGGGGCTGTATTGCATTCTCTTTCTTTACCCGGTTCGCAAGCGGGTCAAGTGGCTGGGAAAAATAGGCAAGACGCGGCACTGGCTCGATTTTCACGTGCTGATCGGGGTATTGGCTCCGGTCCTGATTACGTTTCATGCTTCGTTCAAACTGGCGGGAATCGCGGGTGTGGCGTACTGGATCATGATCGCAGTGGCGCTGAGCGGATTTATCGGGCGCTATATTTACGCTCAGATTCCACGGAGCCTGAACGCGGTCGAGCTTACCATGGGTGAGCTCGCCTCGCAAGTCACCGAGCTGGCCGCGCAGCTCGCACGCCAGCATCTGTTTCAGGCCGGCGACCTGGCTTCGCTGCTGCTGGTGCCCTCGCCCGACGAGGTTCGGGCTATGCCGCTGAGCGAAATGCTGTGGACGATTTTGCGTTTGGATCTCACGCGGCCGGTCTTGATCGCGCGCCTGCGGAGGCGGGTCTTGCGGGGCTGGGGTTTGATTGCCACGCTAGGCGGACTGTTGGCCTCCCAGGAAGCCGGTCTCGAGACGGTGATTATGGCCGTCCGGCGGCAGGCTGCGCTGCGAGTAAAGATGGCGTTCCTGGACCGGACCGGGCAAATCTTCCACTTGTGGCACGTGATCCATCGGCCGTTCAGCTATTCGTTCGCCGTGTTGGTGTTGATCCACGTGGCGGTGGTGCTCATGATGGGATACTACTGAAAAGCGCTGCATGGAAACATTTCTCTCGTTCCTGATCGCGGCCGTGGTCACGCTGTTTTTTGTGCGCGGCTATCTGAAGAAGCTGGCGGTGAAATCGCCGGGTGGCGCGGCCGCTGGTTCGCCGTCGCCGGCCGCTGCGCCGTGTCCACGCTGCGGCAAGCCGGTTCTGCAAGGGTCGGCATTCTGCGCGGCCTGTGGCGCCCCCATGGCGCTCTGGAACCTGCACCGCGCCGCCGTCCAGGACTCCTCCGCGAATTCGGGCGAGAAGGGCAAGCCCAAACCGCTGATCAATGCCACGCTCTGCATCGGTTGCGGAACCTGCGTGGACGTGTGTCCGGAAACCGGCACGTTGGCGCTGGTATCCGGCAAGGCCATCCTGGCGAATCCGGATCGCTGCGTGGGCCACTCCGATTGCGTGGGCGCGTGTCCCACATCCGCCATTGCGTTATCTTTCGGCGGCGTGTTGCAGACCGTGCGGGTGCCGCACGTCAACGAAAATTTCGAGACCAACGTGCCCGGGGTTTTTATTGTTGGAGAACTGGGCGGGATGGGTCTGATCAAAACGGCCATCAATGAAGGCAAGCTGGTGATCGAGCATGTGCGGCGGCGTTTGGAAAAGGATGGCCTGTGGAAGCCTCCGGTTTTCGATCACGGCCCGGCTCCCGCACCGCTGGACCAGGATACGACGGGTTTGTACGACGTGATCATCGCGGGCGCCGGTCCGGCCGGTCTGAGCGCCTCGCTGACCGCGCAACAGCATGGCTTGAAATATCTCACGCTGGAGCAGGGCGAGGTGGCGTCCACGATTCGCAATTATCCGCGGCACAAATTTCTGATGGCGGAACCGCTCGAAATGCCGCTGATCGGAAGCCTGTACATCGGAGACTCGACCAAGGAAGCGCTGCTGTCGGTTTGGGAGACGATTCTCAAGAACACCGGTGTCAAGGTTCGAACCAATGAAGGCGTGCGCGGCGTTATGCGCGACGGCGAGACGCTGGTGGTTCGAACCGTTTCGGGCGAATATCGGGCGCGTTATGTCGTGCTGGCGCTTGGCAAGCGGGGCACGCCGCGGCGGCTAGGCGTGAACGGCGAGGAAGCGAACAAGGTGGCTTACCGGCTGATCGAAGCGGAGTCGTATTCAGGCGACGACATTTTAGTGGTGGGCGGTGGAGATTCCGCGGTGGAGGCTGCGCTGGCGGTCGCGCAGAATGGCCGCAACTCCGTGACGCTGGCCTACCGCGGAGCCGACTTTAAGCGCATCAAGGATCGCAACCAGCAGCGCCTGTCGAATGCGGAGGCCGAGGCGCGCGTTCGCATTCTGCGGAATTCCGAGGTCCGGGAGATTGCGCCGGCCGCGGTACGGCTGGACGTTCAGGGCTCGGCGCAAGAAATTCCGAACCGCTTCGTGTTCGTGTTGATCGGCGGGGAATCGCCGGAAGAGTTCTTGCGCAAGATTGGTGTTGAGATTGTGGACAAGGCCGTGACAAGCGACAGCCTGAATGCGGCCGAGAAGGTGATGGCATGAGCCTGGGCAACCGAAAAGTATGGATCGCCGTGCTGCCGGTAGCGATTGGGGCCGCGGTTCTGCTGAGCCTGAAAAGCTTGAACTCCTTCCAGTCGGGCTCGCGGCCGGCCAAGCCTCAAAGCGGCGCTGCTAGCGAAAATGCCGCGCCGCCCAACCCGGCGCATGAACGCGCGGCGCTCGAGGAGCAGCTCAAGAAGAACCCCGACCATCCCCCGATTCTGTTCCGCCTGGCGGAGATGGAGCGCGAAGCTGGGCGCCCCTCGGGCGCGACCCCATATCTTAAGAAGATCCTGGAGCACGATCCAACGAATTTGGACGCACGGCTGGAATTGGGGCGGGCGCTCTACGATTCCGCCGATATCGACGGCGCGCTGAAGGAAACGCAACGTCTGCTGGCGGATCATCCGGGGCAAGTGGATGGCCTTTACAACCTCGGCGCAATCTACGCCAATCTGAACCGCGCGGATCTGGCGCGCCAGTACTGGAGTCAGGCCGTGGCAGCCGATCCGAACTCTGACAGCGGCAAGCGCGCCAAAGATGCCCTGATGCAACTGGCTAAGTAGCGGGCTGATTGGCGTGCAGGAACCAGCGATCGAGCAGGACTTGGCGCGCGGGCCACTCCGGTAGGAAGGCGGCGTCCGAGGCGAGCGGCCCAGTGCCCTCGGACGAGCCGAATCGTTGGCGCAGCATTTGCGGATAGGCATTGAGCTGTTCACGGCTGTATCTGCCTTCGGCCGCAAGGATGGTTCGCGGCGCCGGCAATCCGGATTCGATGGCGGACGGAATCCCCTCGCCGGAATCCGCAGACGTGCTCTGAAAGGCGGTGCGGATCCGATCAATGCGGGTGCTGATCAACTTCAGGGGATGATGCCGGACTCGAAGCACATTTGACGGCGTTTTCGAGCCCGGTGTTTATCGACACTTTGAAAAGTTTTCTCGCCGAGCATCCCGCGAAAGCGGCGGCCCGCCAAGGCCAGCAGCGGAGATTAGCGCTCGGTCTCAGACTTGAAATCGGAAGCCCTCGCCGTCGCGCACGATGTGTCCCGCAACCGGAGCGGCGAAGTGCGTGCCAATGACCAAGATGCCGTCCTCGGCGCGGCGCGCGATGAAGGCGTGGCGCGTGGCGCAGGCCTGCGACGGGTCGGAATCGGCTACTGAGTTCCAGTGCGGCCGGGCGATCTGGCAGGGATGGTGCATCAAATCTCCGGTGATGACGGCCTGTTCGCCGTTGGATGAGATGCGAACGGAAACGTGGCCGGGCGTGTGACCTGGGGTCGGTTCCAGCCAGATTTCATCGGTGATGCGATGATTGGTCTCCACCAGTGTGTGAAGGCCTGCGTCCAAAATCGGCTGGATGGATTCTTCGATCAGCGCCGGCGTCCACTTCTCGCGCGTGCGATCCCAGTGCTCCCATTCCACTCGGCCGAACAAGTAGCACGCATTCGGAAACGTCGGCTGCCATTTTCCATCCACCAGCATCGTGTTCCATCCGATGTGATCCATGTGGAGATGCGTGCAGAGCACGGTGTCGATGGTCTCGCGCGGGAATCCGGTCGCGGCGAGATCTTCCAGAAATGGCCCTTTGCGATTGGCCCACCTGCGAATTGGCAGCTTTTTATCATTGCCGAGGCAGGTGTCGACGATGATCCGCTTGCCCTGCGACTCGACGATGAAGGCCTGAATGCTCGCGATCGCCTCGCCTTCCGGCGTTATAAAGTGCGGCGCGAGCCACTCGATCGGGAGCAGATGTTCCGGAATTGCATCGGGCAAAACGAAGCTTAGCCCCGGCATCTCCAGCTCAACGATGCGGGTGATCCTGACGTTTCCGATGGTCAGCATCTAGGCGCGTGGCCGCGGCGTTGATCCGGGCGCGCTCTGGATGGATTCCACGTCGGCCAGCATCAGCTCGCCGCAAATCTGGCTCATGGCGGCCATCTGATTCACGAAATGGTCGGCGTCCAGATAGTCGATGCGCGCCTTGGTCGTCCAGTAGCCGGTCATCGAGCCCATGGTGGATGCGCCCGCCACTCCGATGCGCCGCGCGATTCCGCCCAGGCCGTACCAGGGACCTTGTTCGCCGCCGTGGATTCCTTTGCGTCCGGGAGCTTGAACCTGCACTCGGCGATAGCGGTTGTCCTTGGCCGCTTTGACGGCGATGTCGATCAGATGCTGATTGGGCGTGACCCAGATGGAAGAAAATTCCACTTCCTTGGTCTTGTGGAATGGCTTGCCGTTGCCTTCTTCAACTTTGATCTGACCAAGATGCTCGATGCCCATCGCGGCGATCACTTTCTTGTAGACATCCGGGTGGCTGGTGGCGTAATCCTGGGCGGCGAAGGCGCGCTCGGCGCCGGGCATGTAGTGCCGGCAGTCGTAAAAGAGCATGATGGTGCGCGGGCGCTCGGCTTGCGGGATGTGCGAGAAATATTTCACCATCGCGAGAATGCCCAGGCCGCCGTTCTCTTGAGAAATGGACGGGCCGTCGGTGTGGGTGATGAGCAGAATCTGCTGATCGTTCGGTTTGCCGTAATCCCGGCCGGGCAGATAGCCGAAGAGCTGGTAAGCTTCGGCCTGTTCAGTTTTTGAAATAAGGCGCAGCGTGGCCGCCTTACCTGCATTGGCCGCCTCGATCATTTGTGCGCCGGTATCGCGGTCGAGATACAGACTCGGCATGTCATGGAGCGCCGGAACGCCGAACGTGTAGACGCCCGCGAGCACGTCATACGAAAGCGGCATCACGATTAGCGCACCGGCCGCGCCCGCATCGATGAGCGGCTTCTGCGCCGCGCCGAGTCCCATGATGGGGAACGGGCTGAGCGCCGCTTCTTCCGAGCGCGGGATCAGCGGATTGGGGAACGTCTCGGGATTGGACAAAAACTCATAATCGTCCGATCCATTGCTTCCGCCGCGCCCCTGCGCCTTGACCACGATGGCGATCTTGCCGCGCAGCGCCTCAGCCGGCATGCCTTCCTTGTAGACCACCAGCCCGCCGGTCACGCCGTCGTCGGGCGTGTGGCCGGAATTGCAGCCGTAGCTGGCCACCTTGACTTTCTTGCCGTCGACGTGCAACGACCAGTTGGAATCGTCCGGATATTCAGTGGTGTACCAGCGCGTGAAGGTAAACGAGTTGCGGAAAATGTCCACCACGCCGGCTTCGCGCCAGCTCTTTTCGGCGAACTCGACATAGTTTTTCCAGGACGGGCTTCCGGTCATGGTCGGCCCGCCCTTGGAGTCCTTGGCGACGTGCCATTCATGCACTTCTTTCGGGCTGGCCATGAATTTCGAGTTGATTTTCGTGAGCGCGGGGTGCGCGGCCGCTTCTTCACGCGCCGGGGCAAAGGCGAAACCGGGCGCGAGCGAGACGGACGCGCCCATTCCAGCGATAAACGTTCTGCGCTTCATGTCGTTTCCTTTAGCCGAGCGGGCCGGCTGGTTGCGGCATCTGGTCCCAGAACTTGCGGATCTCACCGCGCGGGTCATTTTCAATGCGCGTATTATTATCGAAAATCATGGTGGCGCGCTTGGCGGTCTCGTAAGCCGGCCAGTTGGGAGTGTTCGGATTATTCGGACTGCCGGTTTTGGCGAAGGCCACCCAAGCCGACGCGAAAGTGTTCCACAGTGCGCGCTGTTGATGCGAGCCGGCGCCTCCGATGCCGTCCCGATAGTTGTTGAACGACGCCGACACGTCGGTGCCATGCACAGCGCCGAATTTTCCGTCGAATCCGGGACTCGCGAAGGTCCACAGGTACATGTACGCGGGCGCTTTGCCGAGGGCGGCTTTCCGTTCGGCCTGCGTGATGGCGCCGCGGCGGAATCCGGAGTCGGTGAAGATTTGCGCCTGGATCAGGTACGGTGTCTTCTTCTCGGTCCAGCTGGAGCGCTTGTACAACGCGTAGATCTCGTCGCCTTTGTCCTTGAAACGCCCGTTCAGCAATCGCTTCAGGCCGGCGTCGTCGAGATCGAAATTGGTGAGCGCGAGTGCGGCGTCCTCGAGCGTGGTGGAGATGATCACCGGGATGTCGGCCGACTCGGGCGGCGCAACCGGATCGAAAGGATGGTGCGGCAGCACTTTGCCCTCCACCACCGGCGCGAACCCGCCCAGGCCGAAGCCCAGCGAGCTTTGCGCCTCCAGGATTTGTTGCCAGGATATTTTTTGAAGGTCGCCGAGGTTTCCCTTGGAGATGCCGAGCTTCGCCAGCAGCGCTTCGGCCATCTTGGTGCCTTGCTCGCGTGTGGTCAGCCGAAGCGTAGAGCCGCTCTGTACACCGGCGCAATGATACAGCCCTTTAGCCGATGGCATGGCCAGCACGGTGGACGTCTTGGCGCCGCCGCCCGACTGGCCGAAAATCATGACACGGTTCGGGTCGCCGCCGAAGCGCTCGATGTTGTCGCGAACCCATTCAAGCGAGGCGACCAGATCCATCACGCCCGTCACGCCCGCTTCGGCGAATTCGGGCGGCGCGCCGAGGTCGGCCAGCTGCAGATAGCCGTACGCCGCCAGGCGGTGATTCACCGTGACCACTACTACATCGCCGAAATGGGCCAATTGCGCGCCGTCGTATCCGGGAGCGTTGCCGGAGCCGGTGGCGAATCCGCCGCCGTGGAACGACACCATGACCGCGCGTTTGCCGCCGTCGTTCACGCCGGGCGTCCAGACGTTGAGCGTAAGACAATCCTCGCCGAACCCGCCGGACTGCATGTCCCACTGGATCATCATGCCGTAGTCGCCGCGCAAATCCGACAGCGTCTGGGGGCAAACTTGGCCGTAGTTGTAGCACTCGCGCACACCGGTCCAGGAGGCTGGTTTTTTCGGCGCCATGAAGCGATTCTTGCCGCCCGTAGGCGCGCCGTAGGGAATGCCCTTGAATTCCTTGATACCGGTGTTGGCAATTCCTTGTACTTTCCCGCTAGTGGTTTCGACTTCCCAGAAAAGCTGCCGGTCGGAGCTGGCGCCGAGCGCCGACGGAGCGCGAGAAGTCTGTGCTTGCGCCGACATTTTGGACGTGGACGCCGCGCCGGCCGCCGCGGCAACGGCCAGGGACGTTCCTTTTAGAAAGGCGCGCCGGTTGGATTTCCCGGAATTGTGGTCGCGATTCTCAATGTTCACGTTTCCCTCCTAGGCAATCATTTCCCAAGCCATTGTACCCAGACGGAGGGGTCGGCTCGTTGGAGGGAGGAATGCCGGCCGGTTCTATGCGGACGGGCGTTTCTTTTTCGGAACGAACGCCAGGAAGCGGCGCGGATTGTCCACCAGGATGCCGTGCAGGGTTTCGTCTTTGACGCCGGCTTCGGTCAGTTTCTTCCCCCATACCGTCACGGTCTTGGCGTAACCGCCTCCGCCATTCTTCTTGAGTTGATTCGCACTGGAGATGTCGGCCGAGAACATCAGATTGCCCGCATATCCGGCTTCAATCAGTGCCAGCACCATGGGTACTTGCCGCGCGTCGCCGGGTCCGCCTTGACGATCGAACCCGATGAAGGCGCCGCGTTTGCAAATTTCCTTCTGCACCTTGACGTCGGGATCCACCAAGTTGCCGAGATGTCCGATGACAATGCGGTCCGGCTTGACGCCGCCGCTTTCCAGAATGTCGAGCTGCTCCATGGCAGACTTTCCGGGAATTCCGGTGTGCGTGAAGATCGAGAGGTTGGTTTCGCGATGGGCTTTGGCGACGGCGCGGAAAACCTTGCGTTCGTCGTCGGTGATGAAGTCCCAGCTTCCGATTTCGCCGAACACACCAATCGGCTGGGTGGTGACCTGACGTACCAACTGCTCGACGATTTGATCTTCGCTCCAAGTGGCGATCTCGGGCGGATAAAAGGGCTGCGAGTAAAAGCCGCCGCCGGCAACGATGGGCATGCCTGATTTGATGGAAAGCTGCTTCAGAAAGTCGAAGCTGCGGCCCATATCCGGATGACCGCCATCCACGATGCAGCCCACGCCTTCCTGCGCGGCGATCTTCATCTCTTCGGTCATGAGATCGAGATCTTCCATGAAGAAAGGCTGGTTGGCCGGCGCTGGAGGTGCGGCTGGTGCTGGTGGTCTGGCGTTGCCTCGGCCGGCGGCTTGGGGATTCGACGCGCGCGCGTTCGCCATCCACCGCGGCATGAAGTCAGGCGCCAGGGACAGGTGTTCGTGAAAAAGCGTTGCGCCGCCGGCCAGGGCTTCAGGAGGCAGGTCTTTCAGGATGGTTCGAATGATGGCGTCTTTTGGAAACTGAGGCCCGGTGGCAGCCGGTAATGCCGCGGCTGCTGCGCCTAGACCGAGAACGCCGAGCACATCGCGGCGGGTCCACTGCAACGAACGGGGATCTTTATGCATGCCAACCTCCTGGTTGCGGATCAAGAACAGATTATCGCATCGCCGGTGCTGCTGAAATGCACCGCGCCTTCCATTAAGTCTTGAGGTGCCGGTCAAAAAAGGAAACGATGCGGCCCTTGGCGTCTCGCGCCGCGGCCTCGTCGTATCCGATGCGGTTGAGTTTGCTCATCAGGACGAACAGGAATGGAATCTCCGCGGGGTCGTGATTGTTGAGGAAGGCATGCCCCGCGTCGGGGTATTCTTTCACGTCGTGATCCACGCCGGCAGTGGTGAGCGCCTGCTCCAGCCGCTGAGCGGCGCCGCGCAACGGACGATCCTTGGCGCCGAAACTACCGACCACCGGGCAAGCCCCGGCCAGCAGGCTGGCCGCATCTCCCGGGACCGTCCCGTAGTTGACGCTGGACGCCGAAAAGCCGTGATCCGGCGCAAGCAGCAGCGCAAAGCCGCCGCCCATGCAAAAGCCGATCACCCCGACCTTGCCGCTGCAATTCGGCTGGGCCGCAACCCACGACCGCGCCGCTTCGATGTCGTCGAATGACTTGCCTTGCCGCGCGCGCAAATCGCGGAAGACGGTGCGCAGGCAGGTCATCTTCCCGCCCCAATAAAAAAGATTCGGCGCCACGGCCAGGTATCCTTCGCTCGCCAGCCAGTCGGCCTGATTCCTCAAATCGTGGCCCATGCCCAGAACGTCGTGGATCACAACTACACCCGGCCACGGTCCGGATTTCTGGGGCGTGGCCAGATAGGCCGGCATCTCGCCGGTGGAGGTGCGAATGGTCAGGTCGCTCATGGGGTCCTTTGCGTAATCTTAGCTCGGAAGGACCAGCAGCGTTTGGTACTCGTGGGCTATTCGCGATGCGAGCGATGTTTAGAGAGCGCTGCGGCGCCTCCGGCTAGCGATTGGTGCGCTCTTCGGACTGGTTGGCGTAGCGGTCCGCGACAATCTTCAGAGCCAGCAGGGTGCACGACACTGCCACGCTCAGCGGAAGCGGAAGCTTGTAATCGGAGAAGAAACAAAATCCGGTGAAACCCAGCGATATCAGGAACAAGATATTGCTGAACAGCGAAAGCCGTTTCCTGGTCGAGGCCACGCTCGAGTAATGGGGCACCTTCTGCCCGCAGACGTAGCAAACCGAGTCCTTCTTCGTGACTATGCTGTAGCAGGCATCGCATCGGCTCATGTGCCAATTGAAACCCGGAAACAGCTGGGGTGTCGATGGCGCACGGGTACCGTTTGCCTTGAAGCCTACGTACTATTACGGAAGCTCTGGGTCAGCGCGTGGCGCGCGGCGCCGGCGGATTCTCGGGCGGACGTTGCAGGTCCTTCAGGTCCAATGTGTTGACGCCGTCGATGATCATGGCGTAAGCGCGCGTAATGGCCTCCAGGCCGGTCCACGGCACCATGGTGGCGCTTTCGTGGTCGGAGTGGAAGAAGACGTTGTAGTCCGACGCCTGAACGCCCGGTACGAAGGGCCACAGCCTGCTCATCTCGCCGCCCGGCGCGGCTCGTTCGGGAGTAGCGTAGGTGACCACGCCGGCGGCGCGGAATGCCTTCACTGCGATGTCCTGAAGCTTGGGCCGCCGCGGACCGCCTGCGTACCACAGCATCCCGGTATACATGTTGGCTTCACGAATGTCCTCGCCGAGCAAGTAAGTCTGAATGGTGGACGTGTGTTCGCAATTGATCAGCAGAGCGGAATTGCCGAACACTTCGTCGCGATGATCGAGCAGCCAGGTCCCGCTCATGTTGCCGCCATTGTGATGGCCGGTGGATCCGATGAAGACCATGGTGCGGCGGCGTTTCTCTTTGGGGATTTTGGAGAAATATTCCGCCAGCCCGACCATGGTGGCGACGCCCGAGGCGTTGTCGGTGCCGGCCTCGAACCAGCCGTCGCGGTGGGCCAGGACGTCCACGGTTTCCGCAGTCGCGCCGGGCAGCGTTCCCCACACTGTGCCGGTCTTCAAGCCAGTCTCCATCTTCACGTCGAGGCGGACTTTCACGTGCACCGGCTGGCCGGCGGATTGCCCGATCAGGTCGCGGATGGCGTAGCCATCGTCCATACCCATGGAAAAAGTGGGGACGTTGGTTCGGGTGGGGTAGAGCTGTGTCCGAATGTTGCCCGGCAATGCAATGATGGCGAAAATTGCGGCGGCGCCTTTAGCTTCGGCCCGGCGCACGGCGTCTTCCGCCGTCGCGGTATGCCGCCAGGAACCAGGAAGCGGCATGCTGAAAATGAATACGGCCTTGCCGCGCACGTCGCGGCCCGCGAAGTCGGCTTCGCTTCCCGTGCCCACGTAGGCAGCTTCCAGGTCCAGGCCCTCCCCCGTCGTGCCCTTGGTCTGGTAGGCAGGCTGGGCCGAATCGAGGTGCAGCGTCTTGGCCGAGCCGGATGCGACGATCTCCCACGACTGCGGCATCCACTGCGGCGGCAGATCGAAGGGCTGGATATGCACGTCGGAGAGCCCCAGCTTGGTGAACTTATCGACCAGCCATTCGCGCGTATCGGCGTCCGCCTGCGTGCCGATGATTCTGCCCCAGAATTGCGGATGGCCGCTGTCGCGGTACTTGCGGGAGATCGCAGTAAGCTGCTCGACGTAGGTGTGGATATGCTTGCCATCGATGGCTGCGTACGCTTTGTCCTGCGGGGCGAGCTGCCAGTGCAAGAACGCATCCTCGAGCGGATAGAGAGGAGCGGCAGGAATCTGAGCCGACGGCCGGGGCTTTGGCTCGGGTTGATCGGACCCTTGCGCCAGCAACGCCGCGCCGGCAGCCAGCGCGCACGCTGCATAAGACAGAGCTCTTGTCATGACACACCTCCTCGGAAACTGCGTCTGAACGACAATACTACAGAATTCGCGGGCGGTGCATGGGCGTGAAGGCCGCGAAGCACTCATATATTTTCGCCCGCTGTACCGAAATGTCCATTGTGATTCTCCTGGACACAGGACACGCGGGGGCCATGTGAGTCATACGACCAGCGTTGGCGCGAGATTATGGGCAGTTATCGCCCTTTGCTTGGGCATTGGGGCAGGCGCGACCGGCGCTCTGATCTACGAGTTGCGAGCGACAGTGGCTAGCTACGAGCGAACTGTCCAGGACTTGCAGGCGTGCGGACGGCAGCAGGACTCTGCCCGCGTGATGCAGGTCAGCTTCAAAAAGCAGGTCCAGGAGTGGAAGGATGTGCTTTTACGTGGATACAATGCGGCCGATCTGGAGAAGTACTCCGGACAGTTCCGCACGGACGCGGCACAGGTCAAGGAAGTAGGGACGGCGCTTCAAATGTCGCTGAGTGACCCGGAGGCAAGCCACGCCGTCGAGGAGTTCCTTCAGGCACACTCGGTCCTGAACGAAAAGTACGAAGCGGCGTTAAAGACCTCCGTACAGGCTAAAGGAGCCAACGCGCACGAAGCGGATGTACTGGTAAAAGGTCAGGACCGTGCCGCCACCGACCTGATCGACGAGATCGTGGATGCGTCGGTCAAACGCGCGCAGGCGGCGGTCGCCTCTGAGAAGGAAGCGGTGGCCAGGCGGATCTGGGCGGTCATTCTGGCGGTCCTGGCAGCATTCGGCGCGATCGGGCTGCTTGGCGCGCTGATCATCCGCGGCATCACGCGGACGCTGCGGCATGCCATCCGGGATCTGTCCGAGAGCGCCCAACAGTTGGCCGGCGCCGCCAGCCAGGTCTCCTCTGCCAGCCAGACGTTGGCCCAAGGCTCCTCCGAGCAAGCCGCGTCGCTCGAAGAAACGTCGGCCGCGAGCGAGGAGATCAACTCCATGGCCCGCAAGAACACGGAGCATTCCCAGGAGGCCGCGCGTCTCATGGCGCTATCGCGCGTGAAGTTCGACGAGGCCGAGCAGGATCTGACCCAGATGGTGAGCGCGATGGGCGAGATCAATTCGCAGAGCGACAAGATCGCGAGGATCATCAAAGTCATCGATGAAATCGCCTTCCAGACCAACATTCTGGCGCTGAACGCCGCGGTGGAAGCGGCTCGCGCGGGAGAAGCGGGCATGGGCTTCGCTGTTGTCGCGGACGAGGTGCGCGGCCTGGCGCAGCGCAGCGCGCAAGCCGCCAGAGACACCTCCGCTCTCATTGAAGAATCCACCTCCAAATCGAACAACGGCAAGGTAAAGGTAGATCAAGTGGCCGTGGTGATGCACGCGATCACTCAAGAGGCCGGCCAGATCAAAACCTTGGTCGACGAGGTCAATCAAGGCCGCCAGGAACAGTCTCACGGCATCGAGCAGGTTGCCAGAGCCACAGCGCAAATGGAACAAGTCACGCAACAGACGGCCGCGAGCGCCGAAGAGACCGCTTCCGCTGCTGAGGAACTCTCGGCGCAGTCCGAAACGCTGAAGGCCGTGGTGGGGCGCCTGGCGGAGATGGTGCACGGCCGCTGACGCCACGCAGAACCGGCGCACAGCGCGCGCTACTTGATTTCCAGAATCTCTTTTTCTTTTACCTTGGCCGCCTGATCCAGCTTCTGGATATAGCCGTCGGTCAGCTTCTGGATCTCGTCGTGCGCGCGCCGGTCCTCATCTTCGCTGATCAGCTTGTCCTTCAGCAGCTTCTTCACGTTTTCGTTGGCGTCTCGGCGGATGTTGCGCAGCGCCACGCGATGATCCTCGGCGATGTGGTGCAGCTTCTTCACCAGGTCCTTGCGCCGTTCTTCGGTCAACGGAGGAATCGGCACGCGGATCAGCTTGCCGTCGTTGCCTGGGTTCAAGCCCAGATCAGCAGCGCGGATAGCCTTTTCGAGCACGGCTATCTGCGAGACATCCCAGGGCTGCACGGTGATCAGCGTGGGCTCCGGCACATGCAGCGTCGCCAGTTGATTGAGCGGTGTCGGCGTTCCGTAATAATCGGCGCGCACATTGTCCAGCAGGCTCACCGAAGCGCGCCCCGTCCGCACGCCTGCCATGTCGTGCTGCAAATCCGACAGCACCTTTTCCATACGGGATTTCGCGTTCCCGTCGACGTCTTTCACGCTCTGAAAAGTATGAGCGGCTTGCGCAGCTTGAGGTTCGTTTTTCATATCGTTTCGCTAATGGATGATGGTTCCGATGGGCTCGCCCATCGACATACGCATTATATTGCCGAAAGTGTTCAAATTGAAAACCCGGATGGGCAGCTTGTTGTCGCGGCACATGGCCACCGCCGAGGCATCCAGCACGGCCAGCGCTTTGGACAGCACTTCATGGTAGGTGATCTCCGGATACAGCACTGCATCGGGATGCCGCAACGGATCCTTGTCGTAGACGCCGTCCACGCGCGTGCCCTTGGCGATCACCTGCGCGTGAATCTCGAGCGCGCGCAGCGTGGCCGCGGTGTCGGTGGAAAAGAACGGATTGGAAGTGCCGGCGGCGAAGAGCACGATGCGCCCTTTTTCAAAATGCCGGATGGCGCGCCGCCGGATGTAAGGCTCGGCCACCTGATGCATCTGGATGGCGGTCATGACGCGCGTGGGCGCGCCCGCATTCTCCAGCGCGTCTTGCAGCGCCAGCGCGTTGATCACCGTGGCCAGCATGCCCATGTGGTCCGCCGCTACGCGATCCATGTTCATGGCGGCCGCCGCCACGCCCCGAAAGAAATTGCCGCCGCCTACCACTAGCCCGATCTGAACGCCTTTTTTGGCCACCTCGGCGATTTCTTCGGCCAGGCTTCGGACCCGTTCGGGATCGATGCCGAACCGCGCGCTGCCGGCCAGCACTTCGCCGCTCAGCTTCAGAACGATGCGCTCATATTGCGGCATGCACGGCCCGTTATTCCTTGGGTGGCGACTGGTCGGCGGTCTCCTCGATCAGCGCCGCTTCGCCCACTTTGAAGCGCACGAACCGCGAAACCGAAATGTTCTCGCCCACCTTGGCGATCATGGTCTTGATCAGATCGCCAACGGTAGTGGAATTCTCGCGAATGAAGGGCTGCTCGTACAGACACACCTCTTCATAGAACTTGTTCATCCGGCCCTCGATGATCTTATCGATCATCTTCTCCGGTTTGCCTTCCTGCAGCGCGCGCCCGCGCTGGATGTCGCGCTCTTTATCCAACGCGTCGGGAGTGACGTCCTCTTTGCGGATGAACTGCGGATCGGCCGCCGCGATTTGCATCGCCAGGTCCTTCACCAATTGCTGAAAATCGTCGGTGCGCGCCACGAAATCGGATTCGCAGTTCACTTCCACCAGCACGCCCAATTGCGAGCCGGGATGAATGTAGCTGCCGATGACGCCCTGGCGCGTCGAGCGCGTGGCCTTCTTGGCGGCGGACGCAATTCCGCGCTTGCGCAAGATGATCTCCGCCTCGGGAAGATTCCCTTTGGCTTCCACCAGAGCGCTCTTGCACTCCATGATGCCCGCGCCGGTCCGGTCGCGGAGTTCTTTTACAAGCTTCGGACTGATCTCCATAAACTGGCTTCTTGTTTCCTTGATTTTCTGGTTCCCTGGGGGAACCGGTTGCTCCACGCGCGCGGGCCGATTGAACCGCGCGCTTACTCGGCGGTGGTTCCGGAGGACGTGCTAGCCCCTGGCTCCGGCTCCTCCGAACCGGGACTTTTGCGAGGCAGCGACATGGAAGGCAAGTCTTCGTCCGACAAACCCTCCGACATGAGCTGATCCAATTGTTGCGGATCGAACTGCGTATATTCGGGAATTTCCTCGGCCGGCGCTTCTTCGGTCACCACCTTCTCGGCGGTGAAATCCTGCTCGGTGGCTAGCGCCCGTCCTTCGATCACCGCGTCGGCGACCTTGGTGGTGAACAAGCGAATGGCCCGCAGCGCGTCGTCGTTGCCGGGGATCACATAGTCCACTTCGTCCGGATCGCAGTTGGTATCCACCACCGCGACCACCGGAATTCCCAGCTTGCGCGCTTCCTTCACCGCGATGGCTTCCTTGTTGGAATCCACCACGAACATCAAGTCCGGCAGCCCGCCCATTTCGCGGATGCCCGCCAGATTCTGCTGCAGGTGCTTGCGCTCGCGCTCCAGCCTTCCGACCTCTTTCTTGGCGCGCCCTTCGTAGGCGCCGTCCGCCGACATGGCGTCCAGATCCTTCAACCGCTTGATGGACCGCTGCACCGTGCTCATGTTGGTGAGCAGGCCGCCCAGCCAGCGCTGATTCACGTAGTACTGCGCGCAGCGCGTAGCCTCTTCGGCGATCGCTTCCTGAGCCTGCCGCTTGGTTCCGACAAATAGGACCGTCTTGCCCTGTGCGGCCGCTTCGGCCACGTAGCGCATGGCGTCCTTGAAAAGTTTCAGGGTCTTTTGCAGATCGATGATGTAGATGCCGTTGCGTTCGCCAAAGATGTATTCCTTCATCTTTGGATTCCAGCGCTTGGTCTGGTGCCCGAAATGAACGCCCGCTTCGAGCAATTCCTTCATGGAAATAGAAGCCAAACTACCTCCTTGTGCTTCGTAAAGTTTGCGATTTCGCCCGGTCTCATTCAGCGCACGCGGTCCAAGGCGGAATTTGCGTGCACTGGCGGAAACCGGCCGTTAAACTGTGGCGCACGGAGCGCCCTCTGGGTACATGCGGGCCACGTTCACGCTGGTGTGAAAGCCGTCCACATCCTCGAATTATCGCTTCGAGAACTGGAATCGTTTGCGAGCGCCCTTCTGACCATACTTCTTGCGCTCGTGGGCGCGAGGGTCGCGCGTCAGCAAGCCAAGCTGCTTCAACTTCGGCCGCAGCTCGGAATTAAACTCCAGAAGCGCCCGCGCGATTCCCAAACGCGCCGCTCCCGCTTGCCCGGCCGAGCCACCGCCGTCGGCGAGAATGATGATGTCGAACTTATCGGCCATCTCGGTCGCCAAAAGCACCTGCCGCACTACGGCCCGCGAAGCTTCAGTTACGAAATACTGTTCAAATGGCCGCCCATTGACGGTAATCGCGCCTTTGCCCGACCGCAGAAAAATGCGCGCCACCGAAGTCTTGCGGCGGCCTGTTCCCAAATACTGTACTAATCCTGCCAAGTCAAACGCCTTTCTTCATCGCTAGCTTTGTCATCCTAGGGACAGCGGCTCCGGCTTCTGCGCCTGGTGCGGATGCTTGTCGCCTGCGTAAACTTTCAGTTTCCGGTACATTTGTTTGCCGAGCTTCGTCTTGGGAAGCATTCCGGCGATGGCGTCCTCGATGATTCGCGTGGGCCTGGTGGCGCGTACCTTGGCCATGCCGATTTCCGACAGCCCGCCCGGATAACCGCTGTGCCGCCGGTAAACTTTCTGCTGTTCCTTGTTCCCGGTGACCCGGATCTTGGCGGCATTGATGACGATCACGTGATCGCCCGTATCGAGAAATGTCGTGTAGATGGGCTTGTGCTTGCCCATCAGAAGCATCGCGGCTTTACTGGCCACCCGCCCCAGCACTTGATCGGCGGCATCCACGACGTGCCACTTGCGCACGATCTCGCCCTCGGACGGAATATGGGTTTTCATACAGACAGACTCTCTCCGTTGGAGACTTAGTGTCAATTCAGCTTACCGAATTGGCTGCGAATCTGTCAAACCGCGCGGCGGCGCGGGTCAACAAGGCTTCGTCTATCTATCCATGCGCACGCCTCCCGTCGTGAGCTTTACTTCGATATAGCCAAGCTGATCTGATTTGGTATCACCGAGCACCAGAGGTATCTTGGTCCAACTCTCAGGGTGCAACTCTGTTGAGCTACTGAATTCCTGAGATCGCTTGGTCTTGAGCCACTCCCCATATTTCAAAAAATCGGAAGGCTCTTTCCTGTTCCAGGCAAGCGTAACCTTTGCGTCGGTGAAGGCTACGCCGTATGGATTGCCCACTGCGAGAGTGACTCGGTAGCCATCTGAGAACGGTTCTACTTGTTCAAGGCGAATGAAAAATCTACCCGATTGCGTCGTGACCACCTTGAATTTCTGCGAGCCCGGCTCAAGCGCCACCGATTCCGCTAGAGCGGTGTCAAGCTTTTCGCGATACATTTGCGCGAAGAACGTGAGGGCTTGATCTAAGCTTTGGACCTGTTTCTTCAGGTCCGTGACTTGCTTCTGCAATGCCGCAACGGAATCTGGTGTAGCGAGGGGTCTCTGCTGACCGCTCAGCAAGAAAGGAACGGCTACAAACAAGGCGCACAGACGTGGCATTAAGGTTCTCCAATTTCGAACAACAGTAGTGGTTTATGGAATCCCTCGTTCATGAGGGGCGCTAAGACAGATCGTCTTGCCGACGACATGTGGACCGCTGCCGAAGGTGTTCGCCCAGGGTGGCGAGCTAATCGCTCTGCGCCGAAGTCCGGCAATTACTTCTGAGTTTGCTGCTTGGCGGCCGCTGCCTCTTCCGCCCTTGCTCCGGCCAGGATCCCGGCCAGGCCCTCATTGCCTTCGTGGCAGGCGTACTCATAAACCGGCTCGGCCGAGCGCTGCAATGGGATCATCAGGCTCCACGGCTTGGTCCAAGTCCCCGGATCGTCGATGGTGATTTCGTACTTCAGCGTATCCTCGCCGCTGCGCGAGATGCGTTCAATCACGTGCAGCTTCTCGCTGGATATGGACATGAACGCTTTCGGCTTGTAGTTGGTGGTATCGATCACCAGCGTGCCGCCATCCCAATGCCCACGCGAATCCCCCAGCCACTGCTTGACCGCCGCGCCAGGATGCGGGCCGCCGTTCAGCGGAATGCTGCGGACGTCGTGAATCATCTCGGTCATCATCATCACCGACTTGGGCGTCTGCACAATTTGGTAGTAGCTTTGGTATCCGGCCGTGAGCTGGGGCGAGCCGTAGGTGAGACAGCGTTCCGACAATCCTCGATCCTCTGGCCCCTGTGCCGGACGGCGCATGGCAACCATCATAAGCTCGCGTCTTTTTTGTCCTTCTGGCGTCATCGCGGGCAGCTTGCCATCCGGCGGATCGGTGATCAGCGAGGTTCGGTTGTCCCAGACGCGCTGCACGATCCATTCCGAGCTGTAGTCGCCCGTGCCGCTGTCGAATTCATCCTTGGCTTTCTGATGCGGGCCGGAGGTGGAACCTTTGAGGCTCGCCCACACGGTTTCAAAGATGGTATCTCCGAACGCGGCGTCACCTTTGCCGTTGTAAAGCTCGAGCGCCTTTTTCCGCATTGCGACTACTTCGGCGTCGGTCAGCGTGGGGTGTCCCGCAAACTGCTTGGGCCGCTCCATCGGCGTGGCGTTGTTATTGGCCCAAAATCCCTGCAGGTCCGGATGCCCGTCGGCCGTTCGCGGCGGTGTCCAGGTCTGCTTGACGGCTTTGGAGCTCGCCATCGCGGTTTTGGGCGCCACTTGTCCCTGCCCGATTGCGGCTAGCGCCGTAAGGCCTACTACGAAGCAGAGGCATGGATGCTTCATTTTCCCTCCCTGTAACGTCAGTATACGCCTCCGCGCGCCTGCAGTGACAGGGACCGCGCTTCTAGAACAGCACCTTCATCGCGAACTGGATCTGCCGCGGCGGGTAAGTCGACCGGATGGTTCCGAACGACGCATCGTTGACCCTCGGATCCGGAATCAGAAAATTGGTGTGATTCAGGATGTTGAAGAACTCCGATCGAAACTGCAGATTGATGCGCTCGCGAATTCGAAAGGTCTTGTCCGCTGCCAGGTCCCACTGCTCGAAGCTAGGCGCCCGGAACGCATTGCGGCCCAGATTGCCGAATGGCTGCTGCGGCGTGGGCTGGGTGAACGTGTAGCCTGCGAAATAATTGTTGATCATCGCCGATGTGCTCTGGCTGATCCCGGTGCCGGACACGTTGGGACGAATCTCGGCCTGGCCCCGATAATCATTTTGCAACCCGGTGACATCGATGGCCGCGGGCGTCGTGTAGTAAGCCACGTCGATCGGCTGCCCGGTGTGCGCCGTATTGATGCTATTGAGTTCCCATCCGCCCACCACGGCATCCAACAACGGATTCCAATTCGATCCGAACTGCCGGCCCTTGCCGAACGGAAGCTGATAAACGACGCTGGTGACGTTGTTCAACTTGACGTCGAACGCGGTCGGCGCATACTCCGCGTGCAAATTGTTGATGTTCTGCGGATTCGCTCCAAAACCCGGTGTCGGAAAATATTCCAGCGCCTGTTCGGAATCGCCCATCGCCTTTCCCCAGGTGAACGAGTTCAGAAAGTACAAGCCCTGCGCGAAGCGATGCTCCACGCGCACGTTCAGTCCTTCGTAGTTGTTGTTGCCCGCCGGATCCACCCACGTGATCGGACCCCACCCTTGTATCGGACGGCGCGCTGCGAGCGGCAGCGTTTGCCCGGCAGGACTCGGCACGGCCTGATTGTAATCGCCCAGGATGGGCAGGTTCAGACTGTGATTGCCGTTGTAGCTCAATTCCACCACCGTATTCTTCGGAAATTCGCGCTGCACCGAGAAGAACCAGTTTTGAACGTACGGCCACGTGAAATTCGGCGGGATGTACGCCACGTTTTGCGTCTTCGGGTTAAACGCGGCCGGATTCGCGATTCCGGTGGTAAAGCTGTTGATCGTTGTCAGGAAGCCGGCTGGCGGCGGCCCACCGGCAGGTATGCTCTGCGAGAAAGTTCCAAACAGAGCCTGCGGTGCGTTGATGCCTTCCATCGCGCTGCCGGGCCGGTTGAAGTACGAATAGCTGATCCCGTATCCGCTGCGGATCACGGTCTTGTTGTCGATGCTGTACGCCAAGCCGAGCCTCGGTCCAAAGTTTTTGTAGTCCGGATGGACTAAGCTGCGGTTATAAAGACCGCCGCCGGTGGCTTTGATCATGCTGTCGGTGGTGGGATCGAAGTTCGAATAATTGTTGTCGCGCTCATACAGCGGCGTCGCGAAATCCCAGCGCAGTCCCATGTTCACCGTCAGCTTGGGCGTGACACGCCAGTCGTCCTGAACGTACGCCGAATGCAAATATTGGCGAAGATTCACCACCAGGTAGCTTCCTTGCGAGATGATCGCGGGAGTGCCGAAGATAAAATCGGCCAGGTTGTAAGCGGTCGCATTGTTCGGCACCGAGCAGCCGGCCGGCAGGCCCAGTTGCGGGCAGGTGGGTTTGCTGAATTGCCCGTTGTACGTGTCTTGACCGTACAGCGGATTGGTATCCAGCACCTCGGTGTGAATCAGCAGATACTCGTAGCCCATCTTCAGCGAATGGCTGCCGATGGTCTTTGAAAAATTCACCTTCGGGTCCCAGGAAGTTGGGTTCTGAAATTGCGGATTGCTGGTTTGACGCCCGAACGCGGTGAACCCACTCACCGTCTGCGAATTCAATCCACCCGCGATGTTGGGCGTAGTGGGAAGCCCCTGAATCCCGAAAAGCTGCTGCAGGCTGGGGCCGCCTAGATTCGGTGGTTCTTTCCCCGCCAGCACATGTGTGAAGCCCAGGCTCGCGTCCAGAATCGATGTCGGTGTCACGGTCCAGGTATAGCCCCAACCCGCATTTTGCTGGATGGAATGAATGAAGCCGTTGCCGTCGCCGCCCGCAAATCCGGGCATGCTGGGCTGCTGGTAGTAGATGTCCTTGCGCTGGCTCCAGCGCAGGAAGGTGTTCATGCGGTCGTTGATCTGCGCGTCCACTTTGGCGTCGTACTTGTCGCTGTAGTCTCGATACAGCAGCAGCGCCTGGTAATTGTTCGAGAGCGCCGAGGCAGACCCGGCATTGGCGGCCGGCAGCGCATTCAACACCGCCGCGGCGAACGGATTCAAGCTCGATACCGGTATCGGTGTGTTGGCAGGATAGACCGTGCCGTTGAGCGGATTCACCACGGTCACCGGCAGAATCCCCTGGCGATAGTTCGCATTCGGAATAGAATCGAAATTGGGGTTGTTCTGCAATTGGCGATAGCCTTCATAGTCGCCGAAGAAGAACAGCTTGTTCTTGATGAAAGGTCCGCCGATGCTGGCGCCGAACTGGTTGCGCTTCAAGGGCGGCTTGAAATAAGGCTGCGCGAATTCAAATCCTCCGGCGTTCAGCACCGTGTTCCGCAAAAATTCATAGGCCGTGCCGTGAAAATCGTTGGTCCCCGACCGCATCACCGCGTTCACCACCGCTCCGCCCACGCGCCCGTACTCGGCGCTGTAGTTGCTGGTGATCAATTTAAACTCCGCGATCGCATCCGGTGACGGCTGCACCGCCTGCGCTGAAAAACCCTGATTGCTGGTGCCATACGCATTGTTGTCGATGCCGTCCAGCAGGAAATTGTTATAGGTACTGC
Organism: Terriglobia bacterium; assembly: GCA_963768095.1. Taxonomy (GTDB): domain Bacteria; phylum Acidobacteriota; class Terriglobia; order Bryobacterales; family Bryobacteraceae; genus Palsa-89. The sequence goes on from CAVYGT010000011.1 coordinate 50,033, forward strand.
GCATGCCGTTCACGTTGAAGGCGCCTTCGCGCGGTGTGCCACCGGGCGCAAACGCATCCGCCATGGGAGATTTCACCGCGTCGGCCGACAGCAACGCCAGATCTGCGTAGTTGCGGCCATTGAGAGGCAGTTCCGTGACGGCCAAAGGAGTGACCACCTGGCTTCGCTCGCTGTTGTCGGTTTCTAGCGCCGATGCCGCTGCCGATACTGTGACCGATTCGGTAATTGCGCCCACTTGCAGCGCCATATCGACGCGCTGCCGCGCTCCCACCGTAACCTGGATGTTCTCGGCGGTGGCTTTGGAGAAACCCGTGGCTTCCACGGTCACGCTGTAGCGTCCGATCTTCACATCGAAGAAATCGTATTCACCGTTGTTGTTGGTCGAAGTCTTGGCTTCAATGCCTGTGTCGGCGTTGGTGAGTGTCACCGTTGCCTTGGGCACCGGACTACCAGTCGCATCTAGCACTGTGCCGAGCACTTCGGCAGATTGAAATTGAGCCCACAGCGAACCTGCGCAGAGCAGACAGGTGACAAAGAGGACAATTCTCGTAAGACCCTTCATTGATAGACCCCTCCGGCAGATAAGATCAGCTTCCGGCCTGCGTGATGGTAGCAAGCGCCTGTTTATTTTTCGTTACGGTCGCATGACGAGTTGGTGCGTTACCGCTTCTCAGAGATCTCTCTGGCCGAAATGGTAAAGCGCCACGGCGAGAACCACCAGCAGGTAAACACTGGCGTAAGCGATCATCGCCGGACTCGGAATAGAAACGTCCGAGAAAATGGCAAACTGTGGAAGAGAGCCGGCCAGCGGCGATTCCATGTCGAACGCCGCGCGCCGCCACACCGCCTCCGTCGGCATCAGAATGCTGGCCACGATTCCCACCATCGCCAGGCGCGAACCTTCCGCGAATCCACTCATCTGCTCCAGCCATCCGCCCATGAACGCGAGCCCCTGCAAGCCGAGAACGATGACGCCGTTGGTCAGAGTGGAAAACCAGGTGCCGAACAGGAACGTAATTGACAGCGCGATGAGGCATTCCCAAAAAACCAGCAGCGCGCCGCTGATGGGATGCCGCGGGGCGAGCCCTGCGATTTCATACACGATGGCGATCGTGCCACCGAACATAATCGCGATGTAGACCGCCAACATGGCGGCGAATCCCATCCACTTCCCCATCAGAATCTGCCAGCGCGGCATGGGCTTGGTGGCGATGGCGTGAATGGTGCCGGAGGTAATCTCACCGGCGATGGTGTCCACCGAAGTTAGAATCGTCATGACCACGGCCAGCAGATCCACCGTGTAGAGCCCGATCATGAGCATCCCGCTCAGAATCTGATATCGAACGAACGCCGGCGTGGTGCGGCTGAAGTCGGCGATTTGGAAATGCAGGCCGATGGCGAACAAGGTCAGAAATCCGGCGCCCGCCAGCAGCGCGGTCCACAGCATCTTCTTGCGGGCCGCCTCGCGGAAGGTGATGCCCGCCATGATCCAGGTCTTCACATGCCTCCATCCCGGCCCATGATGCTGACGAAAAGTTCCTCGAGCGACATGCGGCGCGGCGTGAACTCGTAGATCTCCGCGCCCGACGCAACCAGGCATCGCAGGATCTCGGGCAGCGACTCCTGGGAGCGCGCGGTGAAAGTAAGGCGTTCCTCGTCGACCAAGGCCGATGTCGCCCAGGGCGCGAGCCGCTCCACAACTTGATCCGGCAGATTGCGCGCGCGCACCGCCACGCGAACCTCTTCTTCGGTCACGGTCCGCAGATCGCGACTGGTCACCACCTCGCCTTCGCGGATAAAAACCACCTGATCGCAGGTGATCTCGATTTCGCTCAGGAGATGCGAATTCAGGAAAACCGTGGCGCCGCGCTCGCGCTGCGACCGAATAATATCGCGCACCAGACGCCGGCCCATCGGATCCAGACCCGACGTGGGCTCGTCCAGAAAGATCAACTCCGGTTGATGAATCAGCGCCTGCGCCAGCCCAATGCGCTGCAGCATGCCCTTGGAAAAATTCTCGAGCTGCTTGTCCTGGTGTGCAGTCAATCCCACCAGATCGATCAGCTCCGGAACCCGTTTGCGCAGCTCTTCGGGAGACACGCCGCACAGCCGCCCATGCAGCCGCAACAGTTCGCTGGCCGTGAGCCATTCATAGAAGCGAAAGTCTTCCGGCAGGAAACCGATTCGCCGCCGGGTCGCCACATCCCCGCAAGGATGGCCCAACACCATCGCCTCGCCGCTGGTTGGCCGCGCCAGACCAAGCAGCATCCGGATGGACGTGCTTTTCCCCGCGCCGTTCGGTCCCAGGAATCCGAAAATCTCGCCGCGCTGAACCGTGAGAGAAAGATTGCGTACCGCGGCCTTATCGCCGTAAACTTTCCGCAGGCCGCGCGTTTCGATCGCGAGTTGATTCGAGGCTTCCAGCGTCGAATCCTCTTTACTTCAGCGAATCCGCCAGAGCCACTGCTCCGCTGGAATCTCCGAATCCGGTCAGCGAGTACGCCATTCCATTCTTCGCCCAGATCAGCGTGTACCCAGGACCGCGCCGCCCGGCCAGCGTCAGCAGCGTTCCGCGAACACCAGCCACCTTCACCTGTTCGTATGAGCGCAACTGGCGCGGAACAGAAAGGGTCAACACCGATTTCCAATCCACGGCATGAAAAAACTGGCTGGACTGCTCGGCTGACATCCCGGCTGCCTGCAGCCCGACCTCCGCCAGCTTCTGAACGTCCAGGTTCGCGGGAACATTTACCACCGGGCTGGGACCCTCGGCCAGCCGCACGCAATCGTTGTACTGCCCCACCGAAGGCGCGGTCTCGATCACTTGCCCTGCGATCGCATTCGTCGCGGTCAGCCGGCCCGGGCAAGTCCCGTACTGCGCGTGCACCGCGTGCCCGATCTGAACCGAAAATGTCGCGCCATCGATGGACGCCGGCACTTCGATCTCCGGATGGCCCGACGCCTTGAGAATCTCCTGCAGCCGCGACCGGTCCACCGCCATTTTCAACGCGTGCCGCCCGCCCACGATCAGCTTGGGCGTGTCTTTTCTCGCTTCCGGAAGCTCGACGGCGAATCCCGCCAGCGTACTCGCCGCTGCGCGATCGGTCGCGGGCGCATTCGGCTCGTTCAAGGTCACGTCCACCTTGTCGGAAATCATTTGCGAAACCATCTGGTGCAGTGCCGGATTCGCGTTCGCATCCACGAACGGGGAGAGATCCAGGTTGACGGCCTGCACTTTCTGCACACGCAGCGAGCCAAGCCACCTTCCGGCCAAATCCCGCCCCGCCGCCGTGCTGAGGATTCCCGCAACCACCACGATGGCCCCAGCCGCAATCCAGAACGAACGCTTCGTCAAGACAGAAGCTCCCATCAGATCAACCTCCTTCCAGGAACTCTAGCGCCCGTAGATCAACAGCCGGAAAGTACCCGGAACCGCCATGGGCCGCTGCTGCTTCGTATCGCCGGACGCCGCCTTGAAATCCGACGTGTCGACAAACAAGTCGTGCGTCTTTGGATCGAACGCCATCGTCTTGGCTCCGGGCTCGGTCTTTACGGTCTGGACCTCGCTGAGTTTGTCTGGAGAATCTTCATGGAAGATGTGAATCGTGCCGTCGCCGGTCGAGCACGCCGCCAGTTCCGTCTCCGGATCGAAGATGTTCGAATCAACACGCTTGCCGATAGGAAACGATTGCCCGACGATCTTCCCCGTATCGGCGTTCATCACCACGAACATCGCCGGGTTGCGCCCGCCGATGAAAAGCCGGCGGTGCTCGCGATCCATCGCCATGGAGGTTGGCCCTCCCGCCGGAGCGACCGGCCATCGCGCGGTAATTTTCAACGAGCGAGAATCGAGGGCGATCACTTCATTTTTGTCTTCGAGATTGTCATAAATCATTCCCTGGCCGTCGGCCACTCCTTGCTCGGGCGCGCCTCCCAGCGGCAAGGTTGTGATCACCGCTTGCTTCACCGGATCGATCACGGTGGAGCTGCTGGGGTCGCCGTTAAAGACGAATATGTGCTTGGATGCAGGGTCGTAAAGGATGCCGTCCGCGTCCGGCTGGCCCTTGATCCGCCCGATCGTTTTTAGGGTTTTGACGTCGAACACGACGATCTCGGCGGCCGCGCCGTCGGTGATGAATCCGCGCCCGAGATCCGGTACCAACGCGACTCCGTGAGACAGCTTCAGGCCCGTGATTTTCCCGGCCAGAGCGCCCGTGCCGGCGTCCACTACCAACACCTCAGTTCCATGCGCGAGGTAAATGCGCCGCGCCGCCGGATCGAACGTGATGTAGTCGAAATACTCACGGCCGCCCTCCGCGGCTGGGAACGAGATTTTCTTGAGCAGGTGATAGCCGGGTGTTTGGCCAAATACCGCTACGCCAGCGCCACACAAAAGCAAGCTCAAACCGATCGTCAGATACGAACGTGTCATAGCTCCACCTCTGATCCATTCTGCTCTCCGATTCTTAAGAAAACCTTAAAGGCGGTTGGCTCGGCGGCGGCCGTGCGATGCTGGCAGCATGGACGGACTGGCTTTAATTACCGGCGCTTCCAGTGGAATCGGCGCGGCCTTCGCGGCCGCATTGGCGCAGCGGAAATATGACCTGATCGTGGTGGCGCGCCGTCAGGACCGCCTGGATGAATTGGCGCGATCAATCCAGCGCTCCCATGGCGTGAAAGTCGAAGCACTCGCGGCCGATCTCACTTGCGACCAGGATCTCGTGCGCGTCGAGCAGCACATCGCGTCCTCCCACCTGGACCTGCTCGTCAACAACGCTGGCTTCGGCTCCCGCGGAAAATTCTTCCAGACCGATCTGGTCCGCCAGGATCAGATGCATCGCCTGCACGTGCTCGCCACCATGCGCCTGACTCACGCCGCCTTGGCCGGTATGGTGGCGCGCGCCAAAGGCGGCATCATCAACGTCTCTTCAGTCGCCGGATTCTGGCAGGCGCCCGGCAACGTGAGCTATTGCGCCACCAAGTGCTGGATGAACAGCTTCACCGAGGGCCTGGCGCTCGAGCTAGCCGGCGCCCGCTCGCCGGTCAAGGTGCAGGCCTTGTGCCCCGGCTACACGCGCTCGGAATTCCACGACTCTGCCGGCCTGAATCGCGAGCGCATCGGAGCGGGCATGTGGATGAGCGCCGAAGAAGTCGTCGCCGCATCGCTGCGTGGCCTGGAGCAAGGCAAAACGTTCGTGATTCCCGGCTGGCGCTACAAGGCCGCGACGTTCCTTCTGAAGCACATGCCCCGTGCCATCCTGCGCGGCGCAGCCGTACGTCAACAACGCCGCTTAGGCCGCATCTAGGAAATTGGCTTCAAGAAACCGGAGGACGCCAGCGCAGCAGCACGGCGAATCACATCCGACGACAGGCCCGAACGGCTTCCGCAACACGCTAACGTCGGCAAGAATCAACCGCGCTTTTCCATTACACCTAAGAGGGCAGAACTGTCGTTCAAGTCAACTCCGGGGAGCACTCCTCCGCGGGCGTGGGAAACAGGCAAGATCACACGCTTTCGATGAGATTTCGTGCGCGATTGCGCAAGAATCAATCGCAAGCTTTGCTCCATCAGCGCGCTAAGGGTCACGCGCCGGCGACCCGCTTCACGTTTTGCCTGGTCGAGTAACGCGGCGTCCAGCCGCACCGTGGTTCTCATTTCTTCGAGACATGTCCAATCTGTGTCTGATGCCGGAAGCGCTTCCCCCTCAGTACGTCTCGATCTCGAGCTTCTGCCGCGGCCCCGGCACGTAAGGCGTCACCAGGCTCTCGTTCCCGTCCCGGTCAATGGCCTTCACTCCGAAGACCACATCGTCGACGGAAACGTCCTTCAACGTGTATTGATTCACGTTTCCCACGAAGATCTCGCGTTCCCAATCCGGCGAGGCGGTCTTGCGCATCACCACCACGTATCCCAGCAGGTCGGGTTCGGGATTCTCATTGGTCCAGCGCAGCGCGGCGTCATAGCGCGACTTTCCGCGGCCGAGCATGGTCGTCGGCTGCCCCTTACGCGGCCCGCTCTTGATGGGTTCGTTGGTCACGGGCGCTTTGGGCGCCAGCGCCAGGCTGGCCAGCGCGGCTGCGTTGGCTCGCACCGCCCGCGTTGTGTACGGTACCGAAGCGTTGGCGAACGTGTCCGTGACACTATGCTGGTTGGCATAGGTTTCGTTGGGTGTGGTCAGCCGCACCGCCGCGTAGCCTTCCTGATTGAACGGCGTGTGGTCGCCGCCCCGGCCCAGCCGGTCCGCCCGGAAAACCAGATCGATCTTAAGCGACGGAAAATACCGCTCGCTCATCTGCTGGACATAGCGCGCCAACTCCCGCGACGGCGAATCGTTGGGATCTTCGGAAAAGACCCACAGCGTTCCATTATCGATACGCCCGTTACCGGACACTTCCGTGCCGATGATGTCGTTGTTCAACACGCCGTCGATGATCTGGTTCTCGCTGTGCGCCTTGCGCGCATAGAGGCTGCTGCCGATCAGCCCTTCTTCTTCCGCCGTGAACGCGACGAACACCAGGGTCTTCTCGAACTCGTACTGGCTCATCACGCGCGCCAGCTCCAGCACCGCTGCCGTTCCGCTACCGTCGTCGCTGACGCCCGGCGCGGTCGGAGCCAGACTCTCCGGACCGAACTGACTGTCCGGCAATGGCTGCGAACCGTCCGTGCTGGACGGGGGATGCAGCAATGCTACGGAATCGTAGTGCCCGCTGATGATGAACTGCCGCTCCGGATTCAGCTTGCCCGGCAGCACCGCCACCACATTGTGCAGCTCGACGTCGCGAAAGATCCGCCCCTTCTTCTTCACCTTGTAGCTATCGAAGCGAACTTCCAGGCGCGGGCTGTAGCTTTTGAACTGGTCGTAAATCCAATGCCGCGCCGCGCCGATGCCATGCGTGGGATCGTCGTCCTCCGAGAAAACATTGCGAGTCCCGAAGCTTTCCAGCTTCTGCATGATCGCGCCAATGCGCTCCTCGGATACCTCGTCCACGATTTTCTTTACCGTGGGATTTACCGATTTGTACTGCGCCGGTGCGCATCCGGCCACCAACAGCGCCACGAGCGGGAGCCTGAATTTCATTTGTTAGCCTTGTAAACTTTCTGAAATTTGTTGCGCGAATTGAACACCGTAAACGACCCGTTGGATTCCGCCGTCAGCTTCAGATAGCTGCCCTGGCAATGCTCATCCACGTTCGCGATGAAGCTGTCCGGCGCATTATGTTCCTTGCCGCCTTCCATCGCGTAATGCAGTTGCCAGAGATCTTCCAGGCTCGGTGAATCCTTGACGATCTGCCACGCATCCGGACTGCCTCCCTTGCGCGCGCCGTTGTTCATGATGGCCACGCGCGGATGCACCGCCTTCACCAGCGCCGGCGAGCCGGATTGATTCAGCCCGTGGTGCGACGTCAAATACACATCCACGGTTCCAATGGGATTGTTCGGACACATCAGAGCCAGTTCCTTGTTCCAGGTCAAATCTCCGAGATCCAGGAAGCGAAAACCCCCAAACGTGATCAGCACTCCCAGCGAGCGTGCGTTCTCGGTGGCGTCATCCTGCCTCGCCGGCGAAGCAGCGCAGAATTCGTTCGGTTGCCCGGCGCCCGCCAACGGCGTCTTAAGCACCTCACCCGCCGCGGCCAACACCTCCACTTTCAGATCCTTGATCGGAATCATATCCCCTGGCTTGGCCACCACGTGTTCTCCGCGCTGGATCGTCTTCACGTAGTCGCTGTAATCTTCCTTGGTGACCTTGCTGTCTTCCATGTTGGGGCCATGATCGACGAAGTTCAGAATCTTCATCCGAGCGGCCAATTGCGGCACGCCGCCCACATGATCGCGATGGTAATGCGTGATCAGAAGGTAGTTGATCTGTTTGACGCCCGCAGCCTTGGCGGCCTGTACGATGCGTTCGGCATCCCGTCCGTCAAACCCGCGCCAGCCCGTGTCCACCAGCAGGCTCTGGCCGGACGGGCTCACGATCAAGGTGGACTGCCCGCCCTCCACATCGATGAAAAAAATCTCCAGCGGCTTGGCCGCGGCCAGGCCCGGCCGCCCACGCCAACCCGCACAGAATGGCGCAAAAACGCAACGCAAACTTCGGCCGCAACAACCAATCCTGCATTTTTAGAATCTATCACAAAGCAGCAATATTGCCGGAACAGAGCCGCCCAGCGTAACGTAGATAATAATAGAGCGGATATGCCGTACTGCTGCCAATGCGGACAAAAGGTAGGAACCGGCGACGTCTACTGCGCCAGTTGCGGCACTCCTCAGCCCCGCTCTTCGCCGGTAGCCGACTACATGCACGGCATCAGCCCGCGCACCGCTTCGCTGCTGTGCTACATCCCCATCGTCGGCTGGATCGTGGCTATCGTTGTTCTAGCGTCGGCCCGCTTCCGCAGCGATACGCGCGTGCGGTTCAATGCCTTTCAAGGACTGTATCTGTTCGTCGCCTGGCTGATTGTCGACTGGGTGCTGGGCCCGATCTTCAGTTTCCCGCACCTGTGGGGTCCTAACATCTATCGCGTTTTTCCCGCTCTGATGAAGGCCGGCATCTTCGCCGCCTGGGTGGTCATGATCGTCAAAACCGCTCAGGACGAACTCTACAAACTGCCCATCCTCGGCGATCTAGCGGAAAAATCCGTCTCCGAACAAAGATAACGCCCCGCGGCCGCTCTGCTTGGATCAGCCTGCGGGCGGCTAAACCTCCGCATGCGTGGATCGCCGAGTTTGTTTCTTCACCGAAGAGGAATGCGAAATAGATTGGCCTGCGTAGACGATTTTACGTACGCATATATGGAGGGATCCAGGCCCGGCCCGATCCTGGCGTGTTCCACGGTCTTGGCTCCCGGGAGCCTGGCCCAATTCTCCGGCCGGAGCACCTCTCCCGGCGGCGCCGCTGGAAAGATGGCGCCGCCAGGCACCAGGATCGCCACCGTCTGGCCGGCCGGGTTCTCGCGCGATTCCGAAACGGTTTCCACATAAAAGTAGCGGCCGTCGGGCGACCAAGAGACCTCGCAAATCCCGTCGCAGATCCACTTCGGGGGTCCTCCGGTCAGGGGAAGGGCGTAGGCCGCGGGAGCGTTGAGCTTTGTCAAGCCCAGCAGGGCAGCGTCGATCATTAGAAATCGGCGATCCGGTGAAGTTACTCGGACATTTAGAACCCGGTTCGGAAATATTCTCCTCACGTCGCTGCCATCTGCATTCATAGCCGCTACATAGTACGCAGTTCCATCCGTCTGACGGAAGACGATCTCATGATTCGGACCGAAATGCGGAAAGGCTTCTCCGTTGGCGGCGATGCGGCGCGGAGGGGTACTTCGGTCCAAGGCAGCGATCCACAACTCAGACGGCTTCCCCGCTGGCTGCGTGGAAAAGATAACTTCCTGCTCCTCTGGGGAAATGTCATAGTCTTGGATCGAGACCCCGGGTAGCGCTGCTTCGCTTTTGCCCGATTCGATATTCGTCCGCCACAATTCCGCCGGCGACGCGGGTGAGTCGTGCCGTAACAAATAGTAGACACGTTTCCCGTCACGGGAGAACACTGGAGGCCTATCTGCGGCGTATCCCTCGGTCGATAGCGCACGCTCACCACGCGGATCGTGAATCCACACGGCGCTTTGTTCATTGAAAATCGACGTGATGAGGGAGCGGCCATCGGGAGCCATGGCGATGCCGCTTTCTTCCGTCGCGCCAAACGTAATCTGCTCGGGTTGTCCATCGGGAAAACGCTCGCGCCACAAATGGTTTCGTCCTGCGACTCGAGCACCCAAGTAAATCCACTTTCCATCCGGCGACCAGGCTGCCGACGTGCACGGCGCATTAGCTGGGCCGACTTCTCGCCCCCGTGAACTGCCCGAAAAAGGAACCACGCGGCATGGGCGCCATTTGTCTTCCATTTCCACGAGCAGCACCCATTTGTGATCGGGCGAAAGATAGGAGTAATGCGCCATGCCGCGGTCTTGGGCCGGAAAATAGATCTCGCGAAGTTGCGAACGATCCAGCTCCGCGGTCATGATTCCCAGGTGAATGCCGGTCTTGATCTGCGAGAACAGCAAATGTTTATCGTCCAGCCAGCTCAGGCCTGCGGAATTAGGCAACATGAGCTGCGATTCGCCGCCCAGCGACGACACGCTGTCGGTCTCAAAAGGAAACCGGGTGTCGCCTTCATGAAACGCCGTGTAGGCGATTCGCGCGCCATCCGGAGAAAACGCGATGTTGTACTTATCGCGAGGATCGTGGGTTATTTGTACCGGCTCCCCATTGGGAAGCAGTTTGACCCAGATCTGATCGGGCGTAAGCATTTCTTTGTCGCTTCGATAGAAAGCCAGCATCCTCCCATCGGGCGAAAGCGTGGGCCACACCGCGGAATCGGTGAAGCTGGTGAGCTGGGTGTACGATGCTGGGTTTGCGGCAATCGGCGTTTCACCTCCGCCCGAGAGCGATGGCCGCCGGCCCCACAGCCAGAGACCCCCGACCCCCAGGACTACCAGGACCGCGGTTGCTACGATGGCATAACCGGGTCGCAACCGACGGCGGACCTCGGCAGGCCTTTCGGCAATCTTGGTAAGCTCGCGCGCCACGGCGGCTGCCGATTGAAGCCGTTTTGCCGGGTCTCGTTCCAGAAGCTTCGCGATCAAAGCGTCCAGGCCGGCCGGGATGGCCGCACGTGCGCTCGAGGACGTAGGCAGTGCGGCTTGCGATCCGCTCGACAGCATCTGCCCCAGGGATGCGCCGGGAAAAGGCAGCTGCCCGGCGGCCATCTCATACAGCACCAGCCCGAGCGAGAACAGATCCGTGACACTGCTTGGTTCCCGGCCTTCGACCTGTTCCGGCGCCATGTACGCCGGCGTGCCCATCACGCCGCCGACTTCAGTAATGCTGGGTTCGGAAAGCGTCTTGCCGCGCGACAGAATCTTCGCTAGGCCGAAATCCAACACCTTGACGCCATGCCGCGTGAGCATAATGTTGGATGGCTTGAGATCGCGATGTACGATCCCGAGCGCGTGGGCCTCGGCCAGCGCGTTGGCGATCTGCGCTCCGTAGCGCGCTACGTTCTCGATCCCAAGCGGCCCCTTCTTGATCTCGGCCGCCAGCGTGGAGCCTTCGATAAACTCCATGACCAGGTAGTTCGGCCCGACGTCGTACAGCGTGCAGATATGCGGATGGTTCAACGTCGAAATGGCCCGCGCTTCTCGCTGGAACCGTTCGCTATAACGCTCCGCCGCGATTTTGATGGCCACCACCCGTCCCAGGCGCGTATCGAGCGCACGATACACCGTTCCCATGCCACCTGCGCCCACTTGAGCCTCTATTTGGTACGGGCCGAGTTGCGCCCCGGGGGCAACTACGGTTTGAGTGGGATCCGCTAGCACGCTGCCCGCGGCGGATTCCAGAATGTCACTACCTGACTCGACTTGCAGCATCCGCTCGACGCGCGAGCGGACATCCGGATCCGTACATTCCAATAGAGCGGCTCGTTCGTTGGGTTGGCAATTTTGCGCGGCGTGATATAGGTCCTCGATCTGGCGCCACTGATCCGGTGTCATAATCCACGCGTCCCGAAGAACTTCTATATCTTACGCCACTTACAGTAATTTACGCGCCCGGATCATTTCTGGCCGTCGCTCTGTTTTATACTTCCCCAAGACCCCCTCATGCCGGAATCCTCCAGCGCCGATACGACGCAGCTGCTTCGGGCCTGGGCTCGCGGCGATTCCGAAGCGCTTGAAGAATTGACTCCTCGCGTGTATCGCGAGCTGCGCCGCTTGGCCGCGCGCCTGTTGCAAAACGAGCGCCCCGGCTATAGCCTCCAGAGCACCGACCTGGTTCACGAGGTGTATCTGCGGCTGGTGAACGCGAACGAACTGAACTGGCAGCATCGCGCCCATTTTTTCGCCGTATCCGCCTCCTTGATGCGGCGCATCCTGCTGGACCGGGCGCGGCGCAGGGCAGCCGCCAAACGCGGTGGAAGACCCCAGGCGCTCGACCTGACCAAGACCCTGGACGTCGCCCAGGCCAAAGCGCGTGAGCTGGTGGCTCTCGATGACGCGCTTAATACCTTGGCTGAAGTGGACCCACGCAAATCCCGCATCGTGGAGCTGCGGTTTTTCGGCGGCCTGAGCGTAAAGGAGACTGCTGAAGTGGTGAAAGTCTCTCCTGACACCGTGATGCGGGACTGGAAAATGGCCCGGGCCTGGCTTTTGACCGAGCTCGGCGGCCGCGCCTAGTACTCGGTTCGCGGCTCTCCGCAAAATATTTTCTTCCGCCGTTCCATTTTTTCCTCCCGGATTGCGCCTTGGAAAGTGCACGCGGAATTCCCGCGGCAGAAAGAGGAATTTCATGAAAGCAATCTCTCGAGCAATGACCATGATTCTCGGCGCGGGCGTGTTGCTCACGATGTTCGTCTCCCAGGCCAACGCCGGCTGCGGAGATCTGTCCAACTTGCAAGGTCCGTTTGAATACGCGCTGCCCGGCGCTCATTTGCGTTCGGCGGCGCCATCGGCGGAAGCAGAAACAGCGCTCGCACGCGGCGGCGGCTCTTCGAGTGCGTCGATCGTCGGGCTGTGGAACGTTCAATTCGTGTCCCAAGGCAACACCGGTCACAATCCCTCCATACCGGACGGCGCCGTGATCGACTGGGGATTTAATGAATGGCACAGCGATGGAACAGAACTACTCAATTCCGGCGGGCACGCTGCCAACACGGGCAACTTCTGCATGGGCGTGTGGGGACAAACTGGATTCCTGGCCTTCGAGCTCAACCACTTTGCGCTGAGCTACGACGCTACCTCAGGAGCACTCGAAAACGTTGTGAACATTCGCGAGCAGGTCACGCTGTCTCCCAGTGGAGACTATTACAGTGGCACCTTTACGATAGACGTCTACGATACGAAGGGAAACAAGGTGGATCACGTTGGAGGCACCGTCAACGGCACGCGAGTCACCGTGGATACGCTCGTGAGCGCTGTACCGTAATTGGATTGAGGAGGAGCAGCGGGCGCGCTGGGTCCCAAGTCGGCCTTATGCGCGCCCTTCCAGATAAGGATGGTTTTCTCCATGCGGACAATGGGCAGCGTCACACCATTGCCCAGCGGAACCTCGGTTCTCTCCCGCTCCACATAGCCATGCGCCGCATACAACGGCACGCCAGTTAAGGTAGCGCCCAGTTCCAGCCGCTTGAAACCCTCCGCCTGGGCCGCGGCCTCGCATGCTCGAAGGATCAAAGACCCAATGCCGCGCCGGCTCCAGTCTGGATGCACAAAGAATGCTCGGATCTTCGCCGCGTCGCGTTCGGGATCGCTCAGCGCGTCTTCCCGTTTTGACCACTGGTCTCCACCGTAGAGCGTACGTCGCCGGCTCCAACCGCCACAGCCTACGATGAGGCTCGCATCCTGCTCCGGTGTTACTGCGAAGTAGGTTCCATCGGCGATCAACTGGCTGTCCACTCCGAACACGCCTTTAAGAGCCGCTTCGATCTGTTCGCTGGAGTAGTCGAACTTCTGTAGCTGGCGGACCGAACGCTGAATCAAGTCGGAGAGCGCCGGCGTATCTTCCGGCGTGGCACGACGCAGCGCAAAGCCCATTGTGAGTATTCTTGCAAAAACCGGCCCGGCGCTTCAGCGCTCACTCCTGCGTCGACACAATCTTCGAATCCGCGTGGAACTTCTTGTAATCGCTGTACTGCTCGATGTCGTTCGCGTGCGCCTTTACGAGCAGAAGCCGCGCCCCGAAGTGCACTTCCGTATAAGAAGGCAGCCACACTTCGTCGTTGATCCGGGCCTGCTCAAACACGAAGCTGGACCCTTTATCGATCGAAGCTAGGACGCCGCCGCCGATTTTCGCGGTGTCGTTGAAATGCCCCTCCAGCCGGACCACGTCCAACGCATGCTCGTCAATCCAGACCACCCCCATCAGCTTCTGCACGATATTTTCGGCCAGCTTCTTCGCCTTGTAGTCCGGGTTCGGGCCGAAATCCACCGCGATCACCTCCTGGCCTCGAAACTGTTCCCGCCGCATGTTAGAGAAACGCACCGCGCGTAGAAAATCGGAAATCTGCGCCTGGTCTTTCTCTTCCGCCTGCTGCTGCTTCTTTGGATCAGCCTCCGCTTTGGCCTGTTCCTTTTGCCGCTTGTCGTACTCTTTGTTGAAACGTTCCTCTTCTTTCTTCTGCTGATTGCCGGTGAGCGGCTTTCCATCCTTGGCCACCAGCCGCCGTATTTCGTCTCCGCCAATGTAGAAGGATTCGTATTCGCTGGCCGTGCTGGAAGTTACTTGGCCTTTCGAATTGATCTTTTGCTCTTCCTCCCTGACATGACAGGTGTACTGCTTCGTCATCTCATCAATGGCTTTCTGATTCTTCGCGACTTCAAGAATCAGGCTCTTGATGTCCGGCAGGTTGGTCGCCGCCGGCCGCGGAATATCGAAAACTGAATTCTCCACCGAAGCATTGAATTCCGCGCGCGTTACCGCAACCTTGTATTGACGCCCGCCCCGATGCACCTCGATGCGTTGCGGCGTTTGAATGCCGTTCACCGCCCGATAGTCGTCGTAATCCAGCTCCAGCGATTCCCCCGGCGACCCCTCGCGCGTAATTAGGTAGGTCTCCGCATCGAAGAAGATTTCGTGCGTGACGCCCGGCCCCACCGACACCTGGACGTGATACGCATCGCGCCCGCGCACCTTTTCTTGGCCCACCAGTTGGACTCCCAGCTTGGCCTTCTTGACGTCCGCCAGCCGGCTATTCCAGTAGCGTGCGGCGCCCTCCACTTCGCTCGCCTCCCGGCCGGTCAGAGTGTGTAAACCTTGAGTGCCATTCTGGCCCCATGCTGACATCCCGTTATAGGCCTCTACCGTGCGTCCCGGCCCCGCGATGATTTCCAGGTAGAAGCGATTGGGCGATTTGGTGACCAGCGCATACGACCCCGTCTGGCCGGTCGCTTCCTCAGTCAGGCTGCCGGCGATGCTGGCCGTCTGGACCTGCGCGAGCGCCTTGGCGCCGCCAGCCGCCCGCAGGTACCTCTCGATGATGTTCTGCGCCGTCTGGGCGGACGAGACACCTGCAAGCCCAGTCACCAGCCCCGCCAGAACTACAATCCGTTTCATCGCGGCTCTCAAATTCTAATACGCGCGGTGCTTCATGACGGTTGCATCGAGTCGGGTGTTAAGATAGGTAACCAACTTGTGCCCGATTTGGGGGTGGGCCGACTATGCGACTAGCCATCTGCCTTCTGTGCGCGATCTCCTCCCTTTGCCAAGCCGCCGATCGAATCGTGTTCGGCCATCTGGCCCCAGGGGAAGCGAATCTTTTCATCTCCAACGCCGATGGCACCCAGGAGCGCGCCCTGGCTCACTCCGGTGCTCTCGATTACAACCCCTCCTGGTCAGGGGACGGCGCCTGGATTGTCTTCACCTCCGAGCGCGCCGGTTCCGCGGATCTTTTTCGAGTTCATCCCGACGGCAGCGGCCTGGAGCGCCTGACCGATGACCCATCCTTCGACGATCAAGCCGCCTTCTCGCCCGACAGCAAGCAGATCGTCTTCGTAACCACGCGCGCCGGCGGCACCGCCGATCTCTGGATTCTGGATGTAGCTACCCGCAAAGCCCGCCCGCTCACCTCGGGCCCCGGCGGCGACTTCCGCCCGGCCTGGTCGCCTGACGGAAAATGGATCGCTTTCTCCTCCGACCGCGGCAGCGATTTGCCCATGGCCAAAGGCCGTTGGGAACACCTCCAGGTGGTCGACATTTATATCGTTCATCCCGACGGCACCGGCCTGAAGCGAGTCTCCCAGCACGGCAACTTCTGCGGCAGCCCCAAATGGTCGCGCGACAGCAAGAGCGTGGTCGCGTATTGCATGTCCGCGCAGGAAACCTGGAAGTATCGAGGCCCCATTCGACAACGGCGAAACCAAACTGGTTCGCTTCGATATCTCAACCGGCTCGGCAACCCCCGTAGCCGCCGGCCCCGGCGTCAAGATGTCTCCCGTTCTGCTGGCAGGCGGCCAGATCGCCTACGTGCGCAAAGACACCAGCGCGCCGGGCGTGTTCTACGGCAACGGCAAGCCAGGTCCGTCTGGAAAGGACGTGCGTTGTCCCTCCTGGTCGCCCGACGGAAGCCACGTAGTGTACAGCCGCGTTGGTCCCGAGAGCCATTCTCTCTACCAGAAGCTTTGGAGCAAGAACCCGCAATACGAACTGGTCGGCACCGGCGTTCTGCCCGCCTATGATACAACCGGAGCCCGCTTCGTAACCACGGCACTCGGCGACAACGATGGTTCCACCCTGATGCTCACCAAGAACGGCAAGCCCGCGCGCGCCATCTTGGACCGCAAGCATGAACTGATCATCGGTCCGCAATGGTCCCCCTCGGGCGATGCGATTCTGTTCGGCATCGGCCAATTCAGCGCTTTTCTCGATTTCGCGGTCGGCGCCGAGAAACCCGTGGACCCGGTCAACGGCGGCGCCCAGATCGCCAGCATCAAACCGGACGGATCCGGCTTTCACCAGATCACCTCGGGCGCCAACAACAACGGCTTCCCGTCGTATTCGCCGGACGGAAAGCGCATCGTGTATCGCACCATGGGACCGGATGGCAACGGCCTCCGTATCATGAACCTCGAAAATCACTCCGTGTCGGTCCTTACCAACGACTACGACAATTTTTGCGTCTGGTCCCCGCGCGGCGATTTGATCGCCTTCGTCCGCCGCGTCGCGGGCGACTTCGAGGTGTTCTCCATCCGCCCCGACGGCACCAACCTGCGCCGCCTCACCAACTCCAAAGGCAACGAAGCCCACCTGGCCTTCTCGCCGGACGGCGAAAAGATTCTGTTCTCGAGCACCCGCATGGGCTTCAAGGACGAAACGCTGTACACTGTCGCTCCCCAGCCCTACGGCGAGCTTTTCGTCATGCGCTACGACGGAACCCAGGTGGAGCAGCTCACCGACAACCAATGGGAAGACGCCGGTCCCTCCTGGCAACCCCACCGGCAAAACGCAACTGGACAAAAATAAGGCGATCCTCCGGCGCGAACAATCGTTCACTGTGGCGTAATAGAAAAGGAGCCGGCCTCCTATTCCTATGCCCAAAATCGATTACGGCCTCGACGCCCCCCGAATGGTCCGCCGCCTCTCCTCTCGCGCGCTCCTTATGCTCGCGGTCGCCGCCATACTCTATTTCGTGAATCGGACCAGCAACCCCGCCGCCGCTCTCCCGCTCGCCATCTCGCTTGCCATCATCGGCCTGTCCTTCGCCTTCGCCGCCGTGGTCATGTATCTCAGCAGCCGCGTCGCGAAAGTCAAAATACGCGATCTGATAATCGAAAGCATCCCCTGGCGCGGCGACGAAAATGTCCTGGACGTCGGTTGCGGCCGAGGTCTCTTCCTGATTGGCGCGGCCAAACACCTCAAAAGCGGCAAGGCTACCGGCATCGATCTCTGGAATCCCCAGGATCTCTCCGGCAACACCGCCGAAGCCGCACTCGCCAACGCCAAAGCCGAGGGCGTGGAAAAGCGCGTCAAGATCGAAACCGGCGACGCCCGCAAACTCCCCTTCGCCGGCCAAAGCTTCGATGTAGTCCTCTCCAGCCTGGCGCTGCACAATATCAGCTACAAAACCGAACGAACCCAGGCCCTGCGCGAAATCGATCGCGTCCTCAAGCCGGGCGGCCAACTCGCCATCTTCGACATCTTCTACACACGCCAATACGCAAAGTTCCTTGAACAACTCGGCTTCGAAGACATCCGCGTCTCGCCTCTCACGCTGCTGTGGTGCGTCCCCACCCGCAGCCTCACCGCCCGCAAGCCGGCGTGAACGCATATTTCCACCACTCCTCGTGTGGTCTCATAAAAAAGGATGAACGCCGAGCGTACCCGCCTGATTGAATCCAAGTCCCGCGTCAAGTATTGGAAACGCTGGGGCCCTTATCTCACCGAGCGCGCTTGGGGCAATCCGCGCGAAGACTACAGCCCCGACGGAACCGCTTGGGACTTCTTTCCGCACGACCACGCCCGCTCCCGCACCTACCGCTGGACCGAAGACGGAATCGCCGGCATCTGCGATAACCACCAACGCCTCTGCTTCGCCTTCGCGTTCTGGAACGGCCGCGACCACATCCTCAAAGAGCGCCTGTTCGGCGTCTCGGGACCGGAAGGCAACCACGGCGAGGACGTCAAGGAATATTACTATTACCTCGATTCCACGCCCACGCATTCCTACATGAAGTGCCTCTACAAGTACCCGCAATCGGATTTTCCTTACGGCCAACTGGTCAGCGAGAATCGCAGCCGTTCCCGGGCGCTGAGCGAGTACGAATTGATGGATACCGGCGTGTTCAGCGAAGACCGCTACTTCGACATTCAGATCGAGTACGCCAAGCACGACGTCGACGACATTTTCGTCCGCGTGACGCTCATCAATCGCGGACCCACCCCGGCGCCGCTGCATGTGCTGCCTACGCTGTGGTTCCGCAACACCTGGAGCTGGGGCTATGGCACGCCACGACCCGAGATGGAGCGCTACGACGCCCAGACCATCGCCGCGCGCGAGCAGTCTCTGGGCGAATTCAAACTGTGGCTCGAAGATTCACCGCCGCTGCTGTTCACCGAAAATCTCAGCAACACCAAGCGTCTCTTCAACTACGATAACGGCGAGCTTTACACCAAGGACGCCTTCCATCGCTATCTGATCGAAGGCGACAAAAGCGCCGTCAACCCCGAAGAAAACGGAACCAAGGCCTGCGGCTTGTATTCCCTGGAACTGGGCGCGGGCGAATGCAAACTCCTTCATTTCCGCCTCTATGCAGGCGATGCCCCGGCGCCCGATCACCACCAGGTCTTCGTCGCGCGCCGCGAGGAAGCCGACGATTTCTACAGCTTCGCCCCCGCCACTCTCTCAGACGACGCCCGCATGGTCCAGCGCCAGGCCTTTGCCGGCCTGCTGTGGAGCAAACAGTTTTACCACTACGTCGTCGAACAGTGGCTCAAGGGGGATCCCTGCGGCCCCCCGCCTCCGCCGCAACGGCTCTTAGGCAGGAACCACAATTGGATCCACGTCTACAACGACGACGTGATTTCCATGCCCGACAAGTGGGAGTATCCTTGGTTCGCCGCCTGGGATCTCGCTTTCCACATGATCCCCTGCGCGCTGGTCGATCCCGACTTCGCCAAACACCAGCTCTCGCTGCTGCTGCGCGAGTGGTATCAGTCGCCCAACGGCCAGTTGCCGGCCTATGAATGGGAATTCAGCGACGTGAATCCGCCGGTCCATCCCTGGTCCTGCTGGCGCGTGTTCAAGATCGATCAAAAGCTCACAGGAAAGCCCGACTATGAATTCCTGGAGGCTGCCTTCCACAAACTGTTGATGAATTTCACCTGGTGGGTCAACCGCAAGGACTCGCAAGGCAACAACATTTTCGAAGGTGGCTTCCTGGGGCTCGATAACATCGGCGTCTTCGACCGCAGTAAGCCGCTGCCCACCGGCGGATTCATCGAGCAGGCCGACGGCACTGCCTGGATGGCCATGTATTGCTTGACCATGCTGCGCATCGCATTCGAACTGACGCCGCACGACCCCGCTTACGAAGACATCGCCAGCAAGTTCTTCGAGCATTTTCTCTACATCGCCAGCGCCATGAATCGCCTGGGCGACCACGGCCTGTGGGACGAATCCGAAGGATTCTTCTACGACTGGCTGCGGCTCCCCGACCGCCGCAAAATCCCCCTTCGTGTGCGATCCGTGGTGGGCTTGATCCCGCTGTTCGCCGTCGGCACGCTCGAATCCGCCGCCATCGATAAAATGCCGGGATTCAAGCGCCGCATGAACTGGTTCGTCAAGCACCGGCCGGACCTGTGCGGCAATATCGCGTCCGTCACCCGCCACGGCGTCGACGAGCGGATTCTGCTCTCCATGGTGCAGCCCGCTCGCCTGCGGCGCGTGCTCGAGACCATGCTGGATGAGAACGAGTTCCTCTCCCCGCACGGAATCCGCGGCATCTCCCGCGTTCATAAAGACCATCCCTTCGTGCTGCAGGTGGACGGCCAGGAGTACCGCGTCGACTACGAGCCGGCCGAGTCCACCTCCGGACTATTCGGCGGCAACTCCAACTGGCGCGGCCCGGTCTGGTTCCCGGTGAACTACCTCATGATCGAGTCGCTGCAACGCTATCATCACTACTTCGGCGACGAGTTTCAGGTCGAGTGTCCCACCGGCTCCGGAGTCTCGATGAATTTGTCGCAAGTGGCCGCGGAGCTCTCGCGCCGCCTCTCCCGGCTTTTCCTGCGCGATAAGGACGGCCGCCGGCCTGCTTTCGGAGCCGCTGAAAAATTCCAGACCGATCCCCACTTCCGCGATCGCATCCTGTTCTACGAGTTTTTCAACGGCGACGATGGAGCCGGCCTGGGCGCCAGCCATCAAACCGGTTGGACCGCGCTGGTCGCGAAACTGCTCCAACAAAGCGGCGAGTGAATCGGCAGTCTCTCCCAATGCCGGCCCGTTTTTTCGAGCTAACCATTTGCCCCGCGCGCCGTCCATAAGCGGAGAGGTGGATCCCTTGAAAAAGCTGCTCCTGTTGTTGACTGCCGCCGCTTTCGCGCTAGTCGCCGACGGCCGCTATCACGAGGATTTCCATTACAGCTACCCGCAAACGGCCGGAGGCAGGCTGACTGTCGACAATTTCAACGGGTCGGTCGAGATCACCGGCTGGGACCAGAATACGGTGGACATTTCAGGCGCTAAGTACGCCTCCACCCAGGACCTGCTCAAAGCGATCAAGATCGAAGTTTCCAGCGCCGGCAATGCGGTCCAGGTGAAGAGCGTCCGGCCCGGCGGTGTGCATATCGGCAGCGTGGGCGCCAAGTACACCATTCGCGTGCCGCGGCGCACCACGCTCGAGAGCGTCGGCAGCTCCAATGGCTCGGTCCGCGTCGAAGATGTCGAGGGCGAAGCACATCTCACCACCTCCAACGGCTCGGTTCACCTGGCCAGAATTCGCGGCGATGTGGACGCGCATACTTCCAACGGCACCGTGGAAGTGAACGACGTGAACGGACGCATGACGTTCCGCACCTCCAACGGCAGCGTCCACGCCGAAAACGCCCACGGCGCACTCCAAGCCGAAACGTCCAACGGCAGCGTGCATGTTCATTTGGCGGACTCCGAAGCCGGCCAGGCCATTCATCTGGCCACTTCCAACGGCCCCATCGAACTCGAGCTGGATTCGCCTCGCTCGAACGACATCGTGGCCAAGACCAGCAACGGTTCGGTAACCCTCCGCATGCCGGAGGGCGCCGGCGCGGCCCTGCACGCCGCCACCAGCTCTACCGGATCGATCCGCAGCGACTTCGAAATTCTTACGCACGGGCAGCTATCCCGCAGCCACATCGATGGAACCATTGGAAGCGGCGGCCCGAGAATCGACCTGACTACGTCGAACGGAAACATCCGCCTGCTGAAAATCTGATTCGAGCGCTCAACGTTTGAGCCAGAGATCCAGAAATTTGTCGGCCTGTCCTTGCGAAATGCTGGCCTGAACTTCGGCATGCGTCTGCTGTTGCGTCACCTGAATGGCATCGTAGAGCTTTAACATCTCCGGCTGGTTGTCCGGCGTATTCAGCCGGCCCAGCCCGATGACGCCCTTGAGCATGTCATGCACGAACTTGGCGTCCCGCTCGGTATTGCAATTCACCGCGGCCACCAGTTGCAGCCCGGAGCTTAAATCCATGCCCAGCGTCGCGCTGTTCACCGACCGCAGCGCCTGCATGATATTCGCCAGATTGCTGTTCTCCGGCGCGGCCAGGTTCAATCCCGCCAGGCTCCCGTTGAGCGCAGCGTAAATCTGGTCGCTCTGCGGAAGCGTGCGCAGCAAGTCGCGCAGCGCGGGCGGTAATCCGGCGGTCGTGTGGCCGTCCAGAATGGCTCGCAATTCGCCGGTCTGGCCGGCCACGGCGGTGGAATCGTTCAGAAAAGTAATGGCCTGGTTTTCGGTGCCGAAGAGGCGATGGTTCTTGTAGGAAATCGGCTTGGCGCCCTGGCGCTCCAGGCGCGCTTCCAGGTCGGCCCGGTTGAATTTCCCGCGCGCCATCAGCAAGCCGTGCTTGCCATTCGAACAAGACAGGATCTGCGACAGGTCCTTGCGCGGATCAAGACCGGTCTGCCGCGCGAAATCGTCCAATTGGGGCAGGGGAGCGCGGCTGAGCAGCTTCTGATAAACGGTGGTACCGCGGATGGCGTCCAGATTGGCGCCCACCACGAATATCGTGTCTGCGGGAACCAGCGATTCGAGCGCCGGATCGATATGCAGCAGACCCGGCTTCTTGGTTTGGCAGCCGGCCAGCGCCAGGCACAGCGCGGCAGTGAGGAGGTAACGCATCAGAAGTCGCGCCTCGAAAATATTTGCAATGCCCACATCAACACGACTGCGGCAAACAGTGCTGAGCTCCAGATGGGCATATAGTCATGGAAAGTTCGATCCTGAATCGCGTCTAGCGTGATGCGGCCCAGATCCCAGATCTTCGGCAGCGCGTAGTACAGCCCTTTCCAAAGATCGCGCGACCATTCCGACGATAGCAGCCGCAGCATGGTGCTGGTCTGAGCCAGAATCGCGCTGATGATCATCAGCGCCACGCTGATCATGGTGGCCAGCGCCGCGCTCTCGAAGATCACGCCGATGAGCACCACCACCGCCAGCAACACGGCGAAGATGAAGATGGTGGTCGCAATCGAGATCAGGAACGTCGGCGACCAGATTCCGGTCTTCACGCCCAGGATGGTCCATATTCCAAAGACCAGGAACACGACGTTCGATGAGATCACCAGCACGTTGCCCAGATAGCGTCCCAGCAGAATGTGTGTGCGCGACACCGGCTTTGACAAAAGCAATTCAATGCGGCCCGGTTCCAGCACGCTCGGAATCAGACCGGCGGATGCGAATACCGACAGAAACATTCCCCAGGTATAAAGGAACGTCGCAATTCCGCCGTAAACGCCGCGCACGATGCGATCGACGTCGGTGGTGCGGTTGGCGGTCCGGCCGAACAACGACACCGTCGCCACGCCGCCTTCCACCAGATCGATCTTCAACAGAAACAGGAAGAACAGGATCATCGCGACAGAAAGCCCGAACAGGCCCCAAAAGATCTTGCGGGCGAAAGCTTCGCGGAACGTATCGCGGATCAAGGCCACAGTCGCCATCATTTCGCTCCGTTCTCCACGGTCCGCACGAACACGTCTTCGAGCGTGCTGGTGGTGGGCGTGAGCGCCTCGATTTCGCAGTGCCCGGCGCGCACCAGATCCAGAGCCTGGTTGGCAAGCTCCCTGGTCGGAAATTGAAAATCCACCAGGCCGTTGCGCGCCGCCATCGAAGTCGCCTGCGCGCGCAATTGGTCCAACAGATTTTCCGGGGCCTGTGAAACGGTCAAGCGGTATCCTTTTCCGGCGATCAGGTCCGTCACCTTGCCGCTCAAGGCAACTTTCCCCTGGTGCAGAATCGCGACCTCGCGGCAGAACATTTCCACTTCCACCAGCAGGTGCGAGTTGATGAAGATGGTGACGCCTTTTTCTTCGCAGCGGGTCAGAATGTCCCGGATGTGGCGGCGGCCCACGGGATCCACGCCGTCGGTAGGCTCGTCCAGAATCAGCAGCGACGGCGAATGAATGAGGGCCTGCGCCAGTCCCACGCGCTGCAACATGCCTTTGGAATATTTGCCCAGCCGCATGCCGCCCCACTGTGCCAGTCCCACCAGCTCCAGCAGCTCGGGAATGAGCTTTTTCCTCTGCGCGGTGTCCAGCCCGGAGAGAGCGCCGTAAAAATCCAGCATGCCTTCGCCGGTGAAGTAGGTGGGGAAGCGATGATTCTCCGGCAGGTACCCGATGGGCTGGCGCGCTTCCGGTTCGTGCGCGTCCCGGCCAAACAGCAGGGCGCTGCCCGCGGTGGGATGGGTCGCCGAAAGCAGCAGCTTCACGAAGGTGGTTTTCCCGGCCCCATTGGGTCCCAGCAGTCCGAAGATCGTCCCGCGCGGTACCTGAAGCGATATGCCATCCACGGCTCGCACTTCGCGGCGCGTCCACCGTGACCGGTAGATTTTGGTCAAACCCGCGGTTTCAATCGCATACTCGGAAGCCACTCACTCCTAGAATACGCAGGAACATGCCCGCTTTGTTCCCCACCAATCGGTGGTTAGGCCGCCGAACGACATCATAGTGTCATAGAATCAATATAGTCTGCATGGCCGACTCCAAACCTTCCAACCCCCTCCTGCACATTCAATTTCAGATCCCTTTTGACCGGATCCGGGCCGACCATGTCGAGCCGGCCATATCGAAGCTGCTCGGTGAAGCGCGCGAGCATCTGAACCGCCTGACCTCGGACCAGGGAGCGCGCACCTACGCCAACACGATGGAGCCGCTGGACACTCTGACCGACGCGCTGGATTACGCCATGGGTGTGGTGCGCCATCTGGAGGCGGTTGCGACCACGCCGGAGCTGCGCGCGGCCTATAACCACGTGCAACCGGAGGTCAGCGCATTCCACTCCTCGCTGCCGCTGAACGAGGCCCTCTGGAACGCGGTGAAATCTTTCTCCCAAACCGAAGAGGCCAAGAACCTCACAGGAACGCGCCGCCGTTTTCTTGAAAAAACGATGGACAATTTTCGACGGCACGGCGCGGAACTGGATGCGGCCGGAAAGAAACGCATCGCGGAAATCGATGTCGAACTGACCAGGCAGACCATCAAATTCGCCGAAAATGTACTGGACTCGATCAATGAATTTGAGCTGATAATTCGGGACCAACAAAAGCTGGCCGGGCTGCCCGAGGGAGCGGTGGCCATGGCGCGTGCCAGCGCGGCCTCCAAAGAGATCGCCGAACCTTCCTGGCGATTCACACTACAAGCTCCCAGCTACATCGCGCTCATGACCTATCTGGATGACCGGCAGATCCGGCGCCAGGTTTACGAAGCCTACGTCAATCGCGCCGTGGACGAGCGCCATAACAACATCCCGGTTCTGCTCCGAATCTTGGAGTTGCGGCGGGAAAAAGCCAATTTGCTGGGCTATCCTGATTTTGCCGACCTGGTATTGGAAGACCGGATGGCCCACACCGGCCAAAAGGCCACGGAATTCCTGGAAGATTTGAAACGCAAGACCGCCGGCCGGTTCCGGACCGAGAACCAGGAACTGCGCGCTTTCGCCGGCCAGCAACTCGAACCCTGGGACGTCGCCTACTACGCCGAAGAGCAGCGCGCCGCGCTCTACAACTTCGATGAAGAAGCGTTGCGGCCGTATTTTCCGCTGGCCAGCGTGATCCAAGGAATGTTCGAGACAGTGCACCGGCTGTACGGAATCCAGGTAGTGGAAAAGCACGCAGCGCCGGTTTGGGATCCGCACGTGAAGTATTACGAGATCCGCGACAACGGCCAGCTGATCGGTGCATTTTACGCCGACTGGTATCCCCGCGAGACCAAGCGCGGCGGCGCCTGGATGGATAGCCTGATCACCGGTATCGCGCGCGACGACTATTTTGAGCCGCACGCGGCGCTGATTTGCGGCAACTTGACTCCGCCGCTGGGCGATCGTCCGTCGCTGCTCACGCACCGCGAAGTCCAGACCATCTTTCATGAGTTCGGTCACTTGCTGCACCATTGCCTGAGCAAGGTGGAAGTGCGCAGCTTGGCGGGCGTAAATGTCGCCTGGGATTTCGTTGAGCTGCCGTCGCAAATCATGGAGAACTGGTGTTGGGAGCGCGGCGCCCTGGACTTGTTCGCCCGGCATTTCGAGACGGGCGCGAAAATTCCGCAGGATTTATTCGAAAAAATGACCAGCGCGCGCAATTTCCGCGCCGCCAATGGGCAAATGCGGCAGCTCGGCCTCGGCCTGGTGGATCTGAACCTGCATCGCGAATATTCCCCCGCTAAGGATGGAGATGTCTTGTCTTACGCCAAGCGAATTCTGCAGCAGTTTTCGCCCGCGACACTTCCCGACCGCTATAGCATGATCTCCAGCTTCACCCATTTGTTCGCCAGCCCGGTGGGGTACGGCGCCGGGTACTATTCCTACAAGTGGGCCGAGGTTCTGGACGCGGACGCGTTCACGCTGTTCCAGGCGCGCGGGATTTTCAGCCCGGATGCGGGCGCGCGTTTCCGCCAGAACATTCTCTCGCGCGGCAACAGCGCGGACCCAGCCGATCTGTACCGCTCATTCATGGGACGCGATCCCAATCCCAACGCGCTGCTGGAGCGATCCGGGCTGCTGGAAGTGACCTCCAGCGCCAAGTCTTAACCGGACCGCCACCCGCATATTCCTCGCAACAAAACCGCCGCCGCGGCGATCCAACCAATGGGAGCCTGGTTTATACTTTGTACGCGAGCGCCTGGAATCGGAGCGGGCGGGAAAGGCTGGCATGAAATCGAATATTCGGTTAGGACGCTTCTTCGGGATCGAAGTCGGCCTGCATTACAGCTGGTTTCTGATCGCTTTTCTGATCACGATGTCGCTGGCATCGCAATTTCACGCGGCCAACGCCAATTGGGGCGAGGAAGTGATTTGGGCAGTATCGATCGTAACCGCGATCTTGTTCTTCGCCGGCTTGCTGGCACATGAAATGTCGCATGCTCTGGTAGCGCGGGCGCATGGTTTAACCACGCGGGCCATCACTTTGTTCGCCTTGGGTGGCGTGGCTCAAATCGAACGCGAGCCGTCCGATGCCCGGACTGAATTTTGGGTCGGAATCGTGGGGCCGTTTTCGAGCGCCGTGATTGGCGTGATTTGTTTCCTCATCGCCTATGGCGCGGGCTGGCGCATGGGTTCCACTCCCAATACGCCGATTGAAGCCATGTTCTATTGGCTGGGCTACATCAATCTCATGTTGGCCGCCTTCAACATGATCCCCGGCTTTCCGCTGGATGGCGGGCGAATCCTGCGCTCCATCATCTGGTGGTCCACCGGAAACGGCGAAAAGTCCACGCTGCTGGCGGCGCGTGCCGGCCAGGCGGTGGCGCTGCTATTCATCGCGTTTGGGATTTTTCGCTTCTTTGGGGGAGCCGGCATCGGAGGGCTGTGGATCGCCTTCATCGGCTGGTTTCTGCTGCAGGCCGCCGGAGCCAGCTACGCTACAGTGGCGCTCAGCGCGAGGTTGAAAGATGTCCGCGTGAGCGATGTCATGGATCGAGATTGTGCCAGCGTGGACGGCCATCTGAACATCCAAAACTTTGTGGAAGAGTATCTGCTGCGGACTGGCCGCCGCTGCTACGTGGTGGCGCAAAATGGGAACGTAGAGGGCTTGGTAACCCCGCACGAGATCAAAGCCATCGAGCGCCCGCGTTGGCCTTACACCACGCTGCACGACGTCATGCGCCCGCTCGATCAACTGCACACTGTGACCCCCTACACCCCGGTCATGGACGCGCTCGAAACCATGGGACGCGACGACGTGAACCAGCTTCCGGTGATGGCGGATAACCATCTGGAAGGCGTGGTTACCAGGGCTCACGTCTTGCAGTTCCTGCAAACTCGCGCCGAACTCGGCGGATTGGGCTCCCGAAGCTGAAAATGGCCGGACGGCGCCGACGTACAGCCGTGAAGTTTGGTAAATTAGGCGCAGTGCGAATCGCGTTGCTCGCAGCCTGCGCCATTACGTGTTGGGCTGCAACGATCGACGATCAACAATTCAACGGCCGCTGGGACATCTCGGTCAATGGATTGTCTTCGCCACGCGGTTGGTGGTTGGAAGTGTCTGGCGCTGGCACTCCTAATCCCAAGGGGAAGTTTACCGGCGCTCCGCTGGCGCTGGTGGAAGAGATCCCCAAGATCGCAATTTCCGACGGCGAGCTGCGATTTGGAATCGAAAGCCGTTTCCGCCAGAACCGCCCGGAAAAAGGCGTGTACTGGGCGCGCCTGGAGGACGGCAAACTCAAAGGCACGTTCGAAATTGAAGGCGACCCTTCCACTTACCTGGAGTGGACCGGCGTGCGCGCGCCGGTGCTGCCGGAAAAAGACGATGCCACCTGGAAACGCGGCGATCCTGTAATTCTGTTCGACGGCCACAGCCTGACCGCCTGGCAAACGGTGGGCTCGGTGCGGTCCCTGGGCTGGACGGTGAAAGAGGGCATTCTGCGCAACGGGCTCGCCACCACGAACCTGATCTCGGAAAAGAGGTTCTGGAATTTTGCGGTGGAGGTGGAATACCAAATCGGGCCGCATGCCAATAGCGGGATCGGGCTGCGCGGCCGGTATGAAGTGCAACTCGCCGACGACGCCGACCGGCCCGTCTCCGCTCAAACCAGCGGGGCAATTTTAGGCCGGATCGCGCCGACTCTGAACGAGGCCAGGCTGCCGGACGAGTGGCAAACTATGTCTGCCCGGCTGATCGGACGGCAGGTGACGGTTTTCCTGAACGGCATGCGCGTCATCGACAAACAAACTATCGACGGGCCCACGGCCATCGCGCTGGACACCAACGAGGCGGATCCCGGGCCGATCCTGCTGCAAGGCGATCGCGGCCCGGTAGCCTTTCGCAAGATCGTGGTGTACCCGCTCATCAAGAAACCTTGAGTGCAACCAAGCTAGCGCGCTTGTATCGCATTCGCGGGCGCGTCCAAGGCGTGGGTTTCCGCTATTTCGCCGAAAAAGCCGCGCAGCAGTTGGGCGTTAGCGGCTGGGTGCGCAACGATGACGACGGGAGCGTCGAGGTGTACGCGGTGGGCAGCGCGGAGCAGTTGGCGGAACTGGCTGGGATGCTGCGGAGGGGTCCGCGCTGGGCCGAAGTGCGGGGCGTAGATGAATCGGAAGCGGCGCTGGAGAGGCTTTCGGGATTCTCGGTCAGGCAGTGAGGTCAGGCCAGGAGCCTCGCGGCGTCCTGGGCGAAATAGGTCAGCATGAAATCGGCGCCGGCGCGGCGGATCGCGGTGAGCGATTCCAGAATGGCGCGGTCCCGGTCCAGCCACCCGTTCTGGATGGCCGCCATCAACATGCTGAATTCGCCGCTGACCTGGTAGGCGCCTAGCGGGGCGTCGAAACGGTCGCGGGCCTGGCGGATGATGTCCAGGTACGGCATGGCGGGTTTGACCATGATCATGTCGGCGCCTTCCTCGAGATCCAGCTCGATTTCGCGCATCGCTTCCCGAGCGTTGGAAGGATCCATCTGGTAGCTGCGGCGATCGCCAAACTGCGGCGTGGATTCGGCGGCTTCGCGGAACGGGCCGTAAAAAACAGAAGCGTACTTGGCGGCGTAGGAAAGAATAGGCGTGTTGGGAAAGCCGGATTGATCCAGCGCCTGGCGGATGGCGGCCACGCGCCCGTCCATCATGTCGCTAGGAGCGACCATATCGGCGCCCGCGCGGGCGTGCGAGACAGCGGCCTTAGCAAGCCATTCGAGCGTCGGGTCATTCTGGACCTCGCCATTCACCACCAATCCGCAATGGCCGTGGCTGGTGTACTCGCAGTTGCAGACGTCGGTGATCACCAGGAGCTTGGGCAGCTCGCGCTTGACGGCGCGCACGGCCTGCTGCACGATGCCGTCATCGGCGTAGGCGCCGGAGGCCAAGTCATCCTTCGTTTCGGGGATTCCGAACAGGATGACGCCGCCTATGCCCAGCCGGAGCGCTTCCGCGCACTCCTTCACTAATTCGTCCACCGAGAGCTGGTAGTTGCCAGGCATGGAGCTGATAGCCCGGCGGATGCCGATACCAGGACACGCGAACAGGGGAAGAATGAAATCGTCCGGCGCGAGATGCGTCTCGCGCACGAGTTTGCGCAGCGGCTCGGTGGCGCGGGACCGGCGCATGCGTTGGACCGGGAATGCCATGGATGTACTTATTTTAGACCGGCGGCCGCCGTTTCCTAAGCTTCCTCCACGACCACCGCTTTCAGTTGGTCGCCCTGCTTGATCTTATCCACCACGTCCTGCCCCTCGGTGACCTGCCCGAAAACCGTGTGCTTGCCGTCCAGCCAGTCGGTCACGATGTGGGTGATGAAGAACTGGCTGCCATTGGTGTTGGGTCCGGCGTTGGCCATGGACAGAGAGCCGACCTTGTGCTTATTGGGATTGCCGCGTGTTTCGTCTTCAAAACGATAACCCGGCCCGCCAGTGCCGGTAGCCGTGGGATCGCCGCCCTGGACCATGAAATTGGCGATGACGCGATGAAAGACAGTGCCGTCGTAGAAGCCTTCGCGAGCCAGGAAAACGAAATTGTTGACGGTCTTGGGGGCGTCCTTGGCAAACAGCTCGCAGACGATTTTGCCTTTCGAGGTGTCGAGCGTCGCGCTGTACTTCTTATTAGTGTCTATGGTGATCGAGGGCGGAGCAGGGTATTGTTTGGCCATGCTTACAGTGTAAAGGGTGGGAGGCGCAGGCCGAGAGCTTACTTGGGCTCCTTAGTTCCGAGGTGGAGCAAGTCCTTGTTGTTCTCTAAGCAGACATACTCCTTGATTTCCCAGCCGGGCCGGAAGCGCACTTTGAAGCTTGTGGTCCAAGGTCTGGTGTAATACTTGGGATCCTCGATGGTGGCCTCGTAGAGCAGCGTGAGGGAATCCGGCCTGCTGAATTTTTCAATGACGTGCAATTGGTCGCTCGCCGGATGGCCGACGTAATCCAGCCAAGTCCTGCCGTTGAAGCCAATGCTGTCGACGACGAGTGTGTCGTTTCCTTCCCACCATCCGACCGATTCGCCGAGCCAGGAAGGATCGGGATCGTCGGAGTGCTTCGCACCGAGTGGGATCACCCGATAGGTGTGAGAAGCGCCTTCGTAGAGAATTACAACGCGGTCCGGCAGTTGGATGATCTGAAACGGATAGGGCGTGCCGGTATAGCGAGGTATGCCGGCCGGCAAGCAATATCCTTCGGGATCGTCCTTGGAGTTGTTGGCGCGCCGCTCCTGAAAAAGAGCTAAGCCCGCCGGAGTGAAAGGGACTTCGACCGGTTGGGTGACATACTTTTTATCGGACCAGTCCAGAACCCAGATCGGCGCCCAGACGCCTTTTCCACCGAAGTCGACCTTACCGTCGGGCAGGCGCGGCGTGGGCTGCGCCGTCTCGGGGACGTCTGCCTGTTTTTTCTCTGCTGGCTGGGCCAGCGCCGCCAGAGACAGCCAAGAGACCAAGACCATGGTCGCCAGAGCGTTGCAGGCTAAATTGAGGTGCGGCATTGGCAGATCGATCCTGTAATTGCAGACTGGCTACTTTTGCGTGCCGGGCTCTTCATCGGCGGATCCTGCCAATGCCTTGCGGCCGTCGGCCTCGGAGGATCCGGCGAATACCTTGCGGCCGTCGGCCAACGTGACCTGACCGGCGGACGCAATGTTGCTGCCGTCCTTGGCGCGCAATGCGTGTACGGTGACGGTATCGCCAACTTTCAAGGAGTTTCTGGTCCAGCCCTGGCGTGACAGGGCATTCGGGCTGGTGGTTTCCAGGTCCCAGTGCACAACGTTGCCGTCGGCGTCCTTCACGTCGACATAGAAATGGGTATGCGGATTCATCCATTCGACTTTGGTAACAACACCCACCAGCGTCACCGGCTTGTTCTGATCAAACTCGGCGGCAAACGAATGATGTGCGAACGCGGGTGCGGCGGCCAACAAAAGCGCGCCGGCAGCCAGAAACCTTATCTTCATCGCTGTGTCCTCCCAAAATCCTATACGCGCACCCTTTTGCACCATGCTACAAGTGAGTGCCTGACGGGTCAAGCGGGGGCAACGATCCGTGATAGTCGCGTAACTTCACTCACTCAGGGTGTGCCATGGCTCTCACTTAGTCGCTGGCGAGCGCATACGGGTTGGTTCTTTCAGTCCTGGTGTACTGGTCCGGTTCGTGCATCGCGTACGGCGGAGGATTGCCATGAAGCTTACTCTAAGTGTGATCAAGGCGGATATTGGGTCGATCGGCGGGCACGTCGCGCCATCGCGGCGGTTACTCGATACGGTGGAAGAATACATTCACAAGAACGGGGCTAGTCTTTTGATCGACTACAACATCAGCCACACCGGCGATGATGTCGCCATTCTGATGACGCATCGCGCTGGCGAAGGAAACGAGAACGTTCACAAGCTGGCTTGGAACGCGTTCCTGGCGGGAACCGCGGTGGCCAAAGAACAAGGGCTCTATGGCGCCGGCCAGGATCTGCTGAAGGATTCGTTTTCCGGGAACGTAAAGGGGATGGGTCCGGCGGTGGCCGAAATGGAGATCGAGGAGCGCCCCAATGAGCCGTTCCTGTTCTTCGCCGCCGACAAGACCGATCCCGGCGCTTACAATCTGCCGCTGTATCTGGCTTTCGCCGATCCCATGAACACGCCCGGACTGCTGCTTTCGCCGCACATGTCGCAGGGCTTCAAGTTCGTCATCATGGACGTGAACTTTACCGAAGGCGACCGGGTGATTGAGCTGAATGCGCCCGAGCAACTGTACGACATCGCGGCGCTGCTGCGGGATCCGGAACGGTTTGTCGTGGAGTCCATCTGGTCGCGGGCCAGCGGCGAGCAGGCGGTTGCGGTCGCCACCACGCGGCTGCACAATATCGCGGGCAAATACACCGGCAAGGACGATCCGGTAATGCTGGTACGGGTGCAGATGAATTTCCCGGCCACCGGCGAGGTGCTGACGCCGTATGCGATCGGACATTTTGTCGCGGGCGGCATGCGCGGTTCGCATCAGATGCCTCTGATGCCGGTGGCGGTGAACACTGGGATCAGCTATTTCGACGGGCCTCCCATAGTGAGCTGCGCGGGCTATTGCGTCCACAACGGGATGCTCACGGAACGCGTCGACAATTTCGCGCAGCCGTTCTGGAACGAGGTGCGGGATCACGTAGCGCGCAAGTCGATCGAGATGCGCCGGCAGGGCTTCTTTGGCGCGGCCATGTTGCCGATGAGCGAACTAGAGTACACGGGGATCATGGAGAAGCTGGCGGTGCTGGAGAAGCAATTCGCGGTGCGGCCGGCGCTGGTTCCGGAGCACGTTTAGGTTTTGAGGTAGCCTTTTTCGGCTAGCATTGCGATGGTGCGGGCCGCGGCGGAATCGGGCGATTCGGTGTCGCCGCGCACCAGGACGTCCGGGGCCTCCGGAGCGTTTCGTAGGCCGCTTGCAAGCCCGGGACATTCGCGGCCGCGCCTTCACGGGCCTGGCGGTAGATTCCTTTGGGATCGCGGGCCATGCAGGTTTCGAGCGGGCAATCCACGTAGACCTCCAGGAATCGCGGAATCTGTTGCCGCGCGCGGTCCCGATATTCGCGACGGTTCGCGGTGGCATCAAAAATGACCGGTACGCCGTGTTCGGTGAGGAGCGCGCCGACGTAGGCCAGGAGTCGATAGAAAGCATCGCGTTCTTGCAGCTCGTAGCGCGGCTGATCGAACATCACTAGGCGAAGGGCGTCTGATTCCAGCACCGCAGCGCTGACTCCTCGCGCGGCGAGTTGGACTTTGAGGGCGCGCGCCAGGGTGGATTTTCCGGAAGCCGGCAGGCCCGTGATCCACACCGCAAAGGCTGGCCTTGTACTATCCGCCACAGTACTTGTTCACCTGCGCGGGATCGAACCGGTCGGATTCGAGCACATTCAGAATGAAGTTCAACAGTTGCCGCCGCACAACGTCCGTGAGATGCGGATACCAGACCGGGCTCGCCATTACCAAACCGCGAAATGCAAGGAACGGGGCGGCCACACAAAGCATCTCGCGATCGCCGGTCTTATCGAGGTACCGGTTCCAGAACCGCCGCCACAAAGTTTCGAAGATTCCTTCCAGGCGTCCGCTGCGTTGGAGCGAAAAGAACAGGTAGTTCGACGTGAGGCAGGTGACGTCGTCGGCAGGATCGCCGTATTCGCCGCGGGAACGGTCCAAGAGTTTGAAATCAGCCTCTCGGCCAAAAAGAATATTCCAAGGATGAAAATCTCCATGCACCTGCCGCAGCCGGTGCGTGTAGTTCTTCAAGCGCCATCTCCAGGCTACGGCACGATGCTCGATCTGTTCCAGCACCTGCGGCGTGAACAAAGGATGATCCGGATAGGAATCGTTGAGACCCATGATGCATTCGCCGTCGCCGACCAGCTCGCGGCTGCGCCGGATGTACAGGTCGGGGTTTTCGACGTGCACGCGGTGGATGTCGGCCAGGTAGTCACACAGAGCATCGGCGCGGGCCAGGTCCAGATCGGCGAGCGTGCCTCCATCGCGCAGGCGCTCCAGATCGGATGCATAGGCCTGGCCTTCGGCGTATTCGGTGAGGAGGCACAGCTCTTCCACCTTTGCCAGCGAGATCAGGCTTCCATCATGTTGGAAACCACCCACATCGAACGATCGAACATGGTGCGGAAGGCGGTTGAAGGCGTGATGCGACCAGAGCAAAGTGCGCGCGCGATCCGCCATGTGTTCATGTCCGAATGGCCCCGGGCTCATGGTATGGAGCACGGCGCTTTGCGTTGCTTGGCCGGGAATTTTGTAGTCGACGCGGAGAGGGGTTCCGTAACCGAAACCTTTGGTGAGGCTGTCGGCCGGCCCAGCTAGCGGAACCACGCCTTCGACGACGATGTGATCGCCCAACAATGACTTGAGGTACTCTTCCAGCTTTTGCGCATGGATGCCGGGTACCTCAAGATCGGCGATCACGCCTTGAATCGCAGCACTTGGGATACCAGGCGGGCTCATCGCTCTGGCTCTTGGCCGTTACGAAGTTGTTCCAGCGTCTCGTGATCCAGCGGTTGTCCGGGATGGGCTTCGAGTAACGGCAGACGCATCTCGAACGGAATGGGAGCGGGCGTTGGGGAGCGCCGCAGCATCACATGGCGGTCTGAGCTTTCCTGGGGCGGCTTCGGGACTCGAACGCCGGGGGGCACCGGGGACAAGCTTTCGGGTTCAGGGACCAATGCCGGAAATCCGGTTACCTGCGCGGCGGCGGCCTCGCGGGATTCCACCGCCAGGACCGAACCCTCCACCGGCCGGCCGGACACGAAGACCACGCGCGATACCGCGGTGATGGCGCCGGGCGCCTGGCGGTTAGCGTAGGATTGGCGCGGCAGGATGGTGGGATCGATTATGGTCGGATTTTCGGCCATGGGGTTCAGATTGGCGAGATAGTGCAAACTGGCCCGATAGGCGGGCACGTAAATCTCTTTGGGCCCCAGTGGAAACCACGCTACTGCGTTGCCAGGTCTTGCGCCTCCGGCAAACGCCACCAGAGCCGGCGCGTAAACCGGCTGTCCGCGCAGCGCCCCAGGGAACCACGACCAGGAACCTTCCAGCCACGCCCAGCGGCCATAATGAAACGGAGCGAACCCCCAGGGCGCGCCATCGATCCAGGTCCAGCCCCACGGTTCGATCCAATTCCAGCGGCCGAAGCGGTACGGCGCCCAGCCCACCGGAACGCAACGCGGCGTCCAGTGAGTGCCCAGCGTCGAGCTCGTGAGCCAGATGCCGCAATCATCCAGATCGTACGCTCCGATGACGCCCGTGGCGACGTACTTTTGGGACTCGGCGTGTTCTTCCAGGTGATCCCGCGTTTGACAGAACTGATCGAAACGGTCGGGCTCGGGAGCGCGACTGACATTCCTCCCCATTAGCTTGGTGTGGTCTACGCGGGTCCTCTGGCCTGCCAAAACTTCGAATGCAAGCTTGGGGTTGGTCACTTCGGCCTCTCCAGCGCGCACGATCACCTCGGTGGTGTTGGCTCTCGGGCCAACCTCGACGCGATACTCGCCCGCGTCAGAGGGAGTGATGGAAGCATTGGGGGTGTCGATTTCAAAGGCGTCGCCGTGCTCCAGGCGCCGCACCGTGAATCGAATCACTCCTTGCGTTAGCTTGGCTTGCAACGCATTGTCGCTCAACTCCAGAACGCCGAGATCGGTTTCCTCATTGAGACGAATGGCCGCGAAGCCGAGATGGAGTTCGGCGCGCGCACCCGCGCTGGTCCACAATTCGTCCCCGCTGGTAACGGGCCGGTTCAAGACCGCCGGAGTCCAAACGTCCGAGCCGGCGGCGCGGAAGGAAACGGGCCCGTCCAGATAGCTCAGGCGCGCAACGCGCGAGGGCGGGTCGGATGGATTGGGCTGAGGCGGAGCTGGGATGTACCGGCCGCTGCTTCCAAAGTTCAAGTCGCAAGCAGATCCGAAAAACAGCAGCGCGCCCAATCCCAGGGCGCCCAGAAGCCACGCCACCACATGCTTAGAATCAGCCACTCGGTACGTCATATGTTCCACCTCGCTAGCGAGTGAGCAGCTTGCTAAGCGCCGGCCACAGGAACAGTCCGCCTAATGTTCCCGTTGTCAGGAGAAGAAGAACAATCAGCCAGAAAAAACGATTGAAACCTCGCATGGGATGCTCCTTTCTTCGCCGGTCACCGCCGGGGCGACTTGGCAGGGCCCGAGTAGACGTTAAAACTCGCGTCCCAGCCCTATGTGCTGCAGACGCGTTTCCACAACCGGACTAGCTGCAACTCACACGTTACGAGAATCTTAGGCGGACGGCAGGACCCCGGTTGTCCGCTTTCGCGCACCCTGTAAC
The DNA here is from genome assembly GCA_963768095.1 of Terriglobia bacterium. GTDB lineage: Bacteria > Acidobacteriota > Terriglobia > Bryobacterales > Bryobacteraceae > Palsa-89. The sequence continues at coordinate 86,497 of CAVYGT010000011.1, forward strand.
TGCGTGAAGCGACCCAGAAAGGGTAAGTTTCGGTTGCAACGCAACTTGCAGTCAATGACTTGATGACCCGGAAGTCCCCCGGTACTTCCCGTGCTCTTCTCACAGGCGCTGCGAATGAATTGAGGGATTCAGGTTATGAAGCGTGCCATTGTTCACAAAGTTTGCTTCCGTGCGTGGCTGGTCCTAGTGAGTGTCCTGGTGTTGTTTTCTTATGCCACGGTTTCGAGGGCTACCGACGATCAGGATAAGGAGAAGCGAGGTAATCCGCCCGCTGGAGCCCGCGGCGGCCCAACGCATACTGCGCCCGCGCCGAGATTGCAACAAGAACAGCCGCGGCCGGCGCCGAGGACCAGCAATCCGGAGGCTGAGCCCAAACCGGTTCCACGAACGGAGAAAGTGCCGGGCTCGGTTCCAAGTGTTGGGAATGTGCCACACCATGCCCCGGCCGGCAATCCGCCTGCAAATGCTCCCAGGATTGAAAACGCCCCGCGGAATGTTCCGAGCGCGGGCCGGACTCCACAGCAGACACCTCAGACGGCCAGGCCGCAGGTAGCTCCCGGCGCAGGCAATGTGCCGAGGAGTCCGAACGTGCGCAACGCGCCATCCACCGCGCCGCAAGCAGGCCGCGAGGCAGCGAGGCCCGGCGAACGAGTGGGTAATGTCCCCAGCGGTCGCGTGATGACCGAAAAGCACGTTCCTCCAGGGGACGTGACCAGACAGAAAGACGGCTCCTATTCGGTCCGCACCAAGACCGGGGGCGAATACTCGATGGGTCCCAATGGTTCCGTGCGCGGCTTCCAGGGACCGCAGGGCGAAGCACAGTTCCGGAGCGACGGCACGGTTCGCACGGTTCACTCGCGCGATATCACCATCGTGCACCGTCCTGAAGGGCCGGAATCTCATGCTACGAGAGCGGCCCGATCATACCGTGATTGCGGCATACGGCGGCGGACATGGTTATATTCAACGCCCGTTTTCGGCGCATAACCACGAGTTTGTGCAACGAACTTATTACGATGAACGCGGGCACTTTGCTCGATTTTACGCGCCTTATCGTTACCACGGCTTTGGGCTCTACGCGTACGCTCCGGTACATTATTACCCGCCTCTGTTTTACAGTTGGGCGTATGCTCCCTGGGCGTCTGGCATCTACTTTCGATGGGGCTGGTTTGGTGCGCCATGGTACGCCTACTATGGTCCTTATTTCGCTCCTTATCCGGTGTACCTGTCGGGCCCGTTCTGGCTGACCGACTACTTGCTAGCGGCCGCGCTGGAGCAGGATTATCGTGACCGCATGGCTGCGGCCGCCGATGAAGCCGCTGCATTCATGCCCCCTACCGGTCCGGGCCAGGTGCCGCTCTCGGCCGAGGTGAAGCAGGCCATCGCAGACGAGGTGCGGCTGCAGCTTTCTCAAGCCAACTTGGATAGTCAAAATGTGGCTAGAGGCGGTACGCCGGACTTTGCATACAACAGCGTGAGCGGACTGCTGAGCGACAACCGGCGGCATGTATTCGTCGTATGGAGCAGTTTAGACGTAACGGCGGGAGTGGGAGAATGCATCCTTACTCCGGGAGATGTCTTGCAATCCACCGGAGCGCCACCGCCGCCCGATTCTCAAGTCGCGTACCTTCAGGTTCTCGGCAGCAAGAGCGGAGACTGCGTCCGAGGCAGCCTGGTTGCAGTTTCGTTCCAGGATTTACAGGAGATGTTGAATCGCATGCGGGAAACGACGGACCAAGGCTTGGGCGAGCTGCGGTCGGGTCAAGGCCAAGGAGGCTTACCGCCGGCGCCTCCCGCGGCATTACGCGGCGACATCGACGCTTCTTTTGCGGCTGCGGCTCCTCCGCCAGATCCGAATGGGCCCGCCGTTCTCAATCAGACTGAAAGGGACGCCGGCGCCGCCGAGCAGAACGTGTTGAATCAAGCGTTCGAGGAGAATCAAACTTCGGCGCCATCGACGGCGGCGGGAACCATCCAGCTCGGCCAAACGGTGGATCAAGTGACAGCGATCCTCGGCCCGCCCAACGTGGTGGTCGATCTGGGAGGCAAGAAGATGTATGTCTACCCGAACTTGAAGATTACCTTCACGGCCGGCAGAGTGACAGACGTCCAATAGGGGACGATCGGGCAAGGGCATGCCTGGCGGGAGCCGGGCTCGAACTTAGGAGAATGACGATGAGCATCCGATTATCTGGCAGCATTGGCCTTCTGATTTTTGCATTGGCTGGTGTGGGAGTGCGCTGGAGCGCCAAAGCGGAGCAGGCGCCGCTTCGTCCCACCCCGGCCGGCGCTGGCGCGGAAATGTATCTGGATTACTGCGCTTCCTGCCACGGCCGCGATGGAGCGGGCAGCGGGCCTGTATCGCCGGCGTTGAAGACGCGCAGCACGGATTTGACAACGCTGGCGAAGCGCAACAACGGCGTGTTCCCCACCGAGCGCGTCCGGGCGACCATCCGCGGGGATCTGCTGGTGGTGGCGCACGGGTCCAAAGACATGCCGGTGTGGGGGCCGGCGTTTCGGTACCTGGGTGGCGGCAGCCATGCGGAAGCTACTGTGCGAGTGGACAACCTCACCAGGTACATCGAGTCCTTGCAAGTGGCGCCGTGACGCCTAGCGGCCCGGCTAAGGCTTGGGCTTGGCCCGCAGCGCTTCGAACGACGAGATGATGTCCAGCAGCTCGTCGGTGATCGAGGTCTGGCGGAACTGGCGCGATTCAGTGGTCAACGCGCGCAGACGGTCGTCGATATTGTGCTCGGCCACTTGCATGGACGCCAGGCGGCTCGCGTTTTCACTCGCCAGCGATTCGGCGAAGGCGCGAAAGAGCGACACAAACATGTACTCGCGGATCAGCGCGCGGAAAAGCTGCGTCTCATCCATGCTGAACTCGGGAAGCACTTTGGATGGCCAGCGCCTGGCCTTGAGGCCATTGATCCACTCGCGATCCGCCGGCAGGAGCCGCACGCCGCGCACGCGGTACCATGCGCCCGAGATGGGGCGCGCGTAAAACAGCACGACGAACTCGATGCCGCGCTCGAAGTGCCACTCTTCGATCTTGCGCAGGACTTCTTCTACCGCGGCCGTGATGCCGGATGTAGAGCTGGGGACTTGGACCGATCCTTCCAGCTTTCGTCCCAGGCTTTCCAACTGCCCGGCGGCGCGGATGCCGACGGCCAACAGCGCCTGGCTTTCGCGCTTGACGGCCAGCTTCAGCAACGCGCGCGAAGCATGCGAGACTACTTGATCGTTCAACTGGCCGCACATGCCTTGGTCGGAACCGAACACGATGGCGCCGAGCTTTACGCCGGTGGGGTGTTTCGGGGGAAGCGCATACGCCGGGATGCGCTGCAGCGCGATTTGTAGTCCCATCTCGATGGTGCGATTGTATTCGGCCACGGCGTGCGCGGCGCGCTCGTAGGCGCGGATGTTCACGCCCGCCAGCGCCTTCATCGTCTTCACCACCGATTGCAGCTCCTCGGTGACGGCCAGCGATCGTCTTAGCGACTCGGCGGTTTCCATTGAATGGCATCCTGGGCGAGCTTGACTAAGGCCTGGCGGTCCGCATCGCTCAACTTTTGGCCGGCTTGGATGGACTGACAAATTCGCGGCAATTGTTCGAGCAGGGTCTGGCGGATGCGCGCGGAGGCCTCGACGATCTGCTCGGGCCGCAGATTGTCGAACAGTCCCTCGGTGGCCGCCACCAGAATCGCCACCTGTTCGGCGGCCGGAATGGGATCGAACTGCGGCTGTTTGAGAGCTTCACGCACGGCGCGGCCGCGTGCCAGGGTCTGGCGGGTGCGTTCGTCCAGCCGCGAGCCGAAGCGCGAAAAGACCTCCAGTTCCTCGAATTGCGAATAGAACAGGCGAAGATCGCCCGCCACGGCGCGATACGCCGCCAATTGCGCTTTGCCGCCCACGCGCGAGACCGATTTGCCGACGTCCACGGCCGGCAGGATGGCTTTCTGAAACAGATCCGGCGTGAGATAGATCTGACCGTCGGTGATGGAGATCAGGTTGGTGGGGATATACGCGGCGATGTTCTGCTCTTCGGTTTCGACGATGGGGAGAGCCGTGAGCGAGCCGCCTCCCAGCCCCTTGCGCAGATGCGTGGAGCGTTCCAGCAAGCGCGAGTGGATGTAGAAAATGTCGCCGGGAAAGCTTTCGCGGCCAGGCGGGCGGCGCAGCAGCAACGAGACCTCGCGATACGCGCGAGCGTGGCAGGTCAGATCGTCGAAAACCACTAAGGCGTCGCGGCCTTGCCGCATGAAGTACTCGCCCATCGACATGGCGGCGTACGGCGCGACGAACTGGAGCCCGGGCGTGGAGTCGCCCCCGGCTACCACGACGATCGAATATTCCATCGCGTTGCGCTGCCGCAAATCGGCGATGACCTTGGCGACGGAAGAGCTGCGCTGGCCGATGGCGCAGTAGATACAGATCACATCCTTGCCTTTTTGGTTCAGGATGCAATCGAGGGCGATGCAGGTTTTCCCGGTCTGGCGATCGCCCAGAATCAGCTCCCTCTGGCCGCGCCCGACTGGGATCAGCGCGTCCACTACCTTGGTCCCGGTTTGCAAAGGCACCGTCACCGGATCGCGATCCATGATGGAGGGGGCGTCGCACTCGATGGTGGCGCGCAGATGCGTTTCGGGCGGCCCGGCATTGTCGAGCGGCCTGCCCAGCGGATCCACGACGCGCCCCAGCAGCGCCTCACCCACCGGCACATCCAGCACGCGGTTGGTACGCCAGACTTCGGAGCCCGATTCGACCGCGGTGCAATCGTCCAGCAACACCACGCCGACTTCGTCCGGATCGAGATTGAAGGTCATTCCCAACCGGTCGCCCGCGAAGCGCACCAGCTCCTCGGATTTGACGTTCGGCAGGCCGCGCACGCGCGCGATTCCCTGGCCGACGAAATTGACGATGCCGTATTCGCGCAGCTCCGGCGCTGCTGGGGACTCGCGGGAGACCTGCTCGACGGCCTCCAGCGTTTCATCCAGCACCGTAGACAGCGAGATGCGCGCTTCTTTCACCGTGTCACCAGGTCCGCCCTGCGTTCCAAGGCCTCCTTCAGGTTCTCTTCGAGCGATTCAATGTAACTGTCCGGCGTCCATCCGATCCTGCGGCCGTTCCCGCGCAATTCGATGCCCCAGGTCATAGTGGGCGAACGTTGGAATTGCAACGGCACCGGCGCGCCCAGACGTTCTTCGAGCGCAGTCTGGATCTCATGCTGCTCCGGGCCGGGCACTTCGAGCGCGCTCAAGACGGTAAGCTCCTTGCCAACCAGGTCGCGCAGCGCGGCGGGGTCCAACTTCTTGATTTTTTCAAGGAACGTGCGCGTGGCGCATTCCTGGATATCGGTACAGGCCAGATCGGAGAGCGCCCGCCGGATCACCGTGAGCATCTCAGTGGCGGCCCGGCGCTTCAAGTGGTTCAGAAAGGCAGACTGTTCGCGCTCCAGATCTTCATGCCAGCGCGCTTCCAGGCCCCGCACTTCGTCGCGCGCGCGCTGGATCATGGCGTTGCGTTCGTCTTCGGCCTCGTGCTGGGCTTGCCGGATCATCTGATCGTGCTTGTCGCCCAGTGCGGCTTCCTCGGCGCGAGCCTGCTCCTTCAGCCGTTCAGCTTCCTGGTTTTTTTCTTCAGCCTCGGCCAGACGTCCCGCGATGCGCTTTTCGCGCGCATCGATGGCCGCCACCAGCCGTCCCCACAGAAAACGCTTCAGCAGCGCCACCAGGATCAGGAAGTTGACGATCTGCGCGACAACGGTGAACCAGTCGATCAGCATCCGTTAGCCTCCTGGTTTCGCCGCCACGATATGGTTCCAGAACGGGTTGGCGAAGATCAGAATGATGGAAATGACGAAACAATAAATGGCGATGGATTCGATCATGGCCAGGCCGATGAACAGCGTGCGGCTGATGGTGGCGGCTTCATCCGGTTGCTGGGCGATGGAGCCGAGCGCTTGCGCCACCGCCCGAGCCTCGCCAAAGGCCGGGCCAATAGAACCGATGGCCATGCACAAAGCGGCGGCCGCGATTGAGAAAATAGCGATCACCGTCACGCTATCCATAAACCCTCCTCATCAATGTCATTTCGCTCCTTCCTGCTCGCGTTGTACCGCGGCGCCAATATAAACCATCGCTAACACTGCAAAAATGTAGGCCTGGATCAGGCCGATCAGCAGTCCCAGAGCCTGCATCAGCACGGGAACAAACAGCGGCGCGATGGCCAAGAGAATTGCAACGATCATCGTCCCGCTCATGATGTTTCCGAACAACCGCACGGCCAGCGCCAGGTTGCGCGTGGTTTCGCTGAGCAGATGAAACGGCAGGATGATCCAACTGGGGCGCAGGTAATGCCGCAGATATCCGGCCAGGCCCTGGCGCAAGATGCCGAACGCGGGCACCGCGACACCTACCGAAATTGCGAGCGCCGCCGTGGTGGAGAGCGAGCCGGTGGGCGGATGCCAGCCCGGCACGATATCCAGGACATTCGAGACGGCGATGAACAGGAACAGCGTCCCCACGAAAGGCAGATAGGTATCGCTGCCGCGCGGACAGATCTCGTGAATTTGCCCGCGGATCAGCTCCACCACGGCTTCCAGACCGGTTTGCCAGCGCGAGCGATGATCATCGGAGGCGGTCAGACGGCGAGTAATCAGCCAGGAGACCAGGGTCAGCAGCAGCATCACGATCCAGGTAAAGACGATGGTCGCGTTGAGCTGGACAAAGCCCCAGCGCCACAGCACGATCTGGTCGGGCGTTATGTGCACTTGGCCACCGGCCTCCGCGCCGGTATGAACCTGGAAACTGCCACACGTCCGAGGATGAAGCTGGCCATCGCGAGCGCGACGTACGGGAGGCCCGCGCGGGTCAGAAAGACGAAGGCCGACAGCACCACCACTAGTCGGATCCAAAAACTGCCCAGAGTGAGTAGGACCGGGTGGGGCGTGGTCGCGAGCCGGCGCACCGTGAACCACAGCCCGCCATAGAAGAACAGGCCCAGCGCAACTCCAATCAGCACGCTCAAAATGATGGCGAATCCACTCACGGTTGATCTCCTTTCACACGCAGCCAGGCGCTCACGCAGCCGAATACCAGTCCGCCGATCAGCATCATTAAGGTCCAAGAGAAGCGGCTGGGCCAATGGTGGTCGATCCACAGGCCGATGGCGATGCCCGCCAAAGTGGGTATTGCGACGGACCAGCCGATTACGCCCAGGATGGCGATCGAGCTCCAATTCCCGTTTGTGCGCCGGCGCGCCCGGAGCATGCGATCCTGCTGCGCGCCGACCTGGCGGATCATGCGCTCGGCGCCGGTGGAGAGTTTCGGCTCGGGCTCAGGCACGTTTTTCCTCCTCGAGCAAGCGCCGCACCAGGTCGGTTTCGAGCTTGGCCTCGAACGCGCGCGCTTTCCTTTCCTGCTCCTCGCGCTCGCGGAATTTCTTCTCCACCTGCTGCTGGAGCTGTTCCAGGCTGGCGCCGCGCACGGCGTTACGCGTCGAAACCCGAACGTCCGGCCCGCACTTCACCAGGATTCCGTGATCAACCGCCAGGTACTCTTCCGGGTGCCCGGGCCGCTCGAACACCAAAACGCTTGGCACCAGCGCCGTTACCGTGTCGACATGCTTGGGCAGGATGCCGAACCAGCCGTTTTCCGCCTCGGCCTTGATGCGCACCACTTCTTCTTCGAGCAACACTTCCGAAGGCAGCAAGACGGTGAGCTTCATCGTTGCACCTCATCGATGGCGCCAATCATGTAGAGCGCCTGCTCGGGCAGCGCCGCGAATTCGTCGTTGAGAATCCGCTCGCAGCCATCCAAGGCGTCCTCGCGCTTCACCAGCTTGCCGGGATGTCCGGTGAACTGTTCGGTCACGAAGAACGGCTGCGTCAGGAATCGCTCCAGGCGGCGTGCGCGATGTACCGTGTGCCGGTCTTCTTGGGACAGCTCTTCCAGGCCCAGCATGGCGATGATGTCGCGCAGTTCGTCGTAGCCAGCCAGCGTTTTGCGAATCTCCTGCGCGATCAAGTAATGCCGCTTGCCCACGATCTGCGGCGTCACCATCTTGGAGCCGGAGCGCAGCGGGTCAATGGCCGGGTAGAGGCCCTCCGAGGCACGCTTGCGCGACAGCACGATAGAGGCGGAAAGATGGCTGAAGGTGTGGACCGCAGAAGGATCGCTGAAGTCGTCGGCCGGAACGTAAACCGCCTGCACCGAGGTAATGGCGCCCGCGGCCGTATTGCAGATGCGCTCTTCCAGATCCGAAAGATCGGTGGCGAGCGTTGGCTGGTAGCCGAGCCGCGAAGGCAACTGGCCCATCAATCCGGAAACTTCCGAGCCGGCCTGGATGAAGCGGAAAATGTTGTCGATCAGCAGCAGCACATCCTGGCGCGCGTCGTCGCGGAAATACTCGGCCATGGTCAGGGCCGCATGACCGACGCGAAAGCGCGCGCCCGGCGATTCGTTCATCTGGCCGAACACCAGCACGGTCTTGTCGAGTACGCCGGCGGTTTGGATCTCGCGGTACAGTTCCTCGCCTTCGCGGCAGCGCTCGCCGATACCGCAGAACACGCTGACGCCCTTGTGATGGCCGATGACGTTGTGGATCAGCTCGGTGATGAGCACGGTCTTGCCGACGCCCGCCCCGCCGAACAGCCCGCTCTTGCCGCCGCGTTCGAGCGGAGCCAGCACGTCGATAGCTTTGATGCCGGTCTCGAAGACTTCCGAAGTGGTGGAGCGGCGCATGAGCGGGACCGGGTCGGCGTGAATGGAGCGCCACTCGCCGCCTTCGACGGGGTCCTTGCGGTCGATGGTTTGCCCGAACACATCGAAAACGCGCCCGAGCACGCGCTCGCCGACCGGCACTTCCAAAGTTTGACGCGTGTCGACCACGCGGGCGCCTCGCCACAAGCCGCGAGTGGGGGTAAGGGCGATGCTGCGGACGGTGGTAGCATCCAGGTGGGAAACCACTTCCATCACGATTTCCTGCTCGGAACCGGATCTCAGGACGTGGTAGATGGCGGGGATGCGGTCGGGGAAAGTGACATCGATGACGCTGCCTCGCACGGCAGCCACGGTCCCTTCGTTGGGCGTCACGTTCGTCATCGCACATACGCGGCTGAACCAGCGCGGGCTTGAATCAACGTCACGTCTCGCCAGGGCTGCTGCCGCCCCCGAAATCAGGTCCCGCAACCGATGGACCAATCAAAATGGCCGCTGCCAGATTTATTCGGCTTCTGGCTTCTTGCAAACGCTTGGGATAAGGCCGCCGGTACGTCGTGGTACGGGCGGCTCGTGAGCTAGGTGACGCACTGCAAGGTGCGTGAAAAGACGCCTGTGCGATCCGGACTTGCCAGATTACGCACCCTGGCGGCGGAAGCTGGATTGCTGCCTGAAGGGTAAAGGATTAATCCCATGCAAACCACCGAGGTGGTAAGCCAACAGCCTCGTATAGCTCGCCTGCCCGGCGCGCAGCCTGAAATCGAGGAGTTGCGGTCTCCTACAGGTCCGCCGCCGGGGAAGGGAAGCCGGCGCAACAGGACCAGAAAGTGGCTGGCTGCGATCGGCGCGGTTGTGGTGCTTAGCGCCGCCGCAGTTGCGTATTACTACTATTTCGCAGGATCGCAACACCCCGTCTATTTGACCGCGCCGGTGGATCGCGGCGATATCGACGCCACCATCAGTGCGACGGGGAACTGCAACGCGGTGGTGATGGTGCAGGTGGGCAGCCAGGTTTCCGGCAACATCCTCGCGCTGTATGCGGACTTCAACACCAAAGTAAAGCAAAACCAGTTGGTGGCGCGCATCGACCCGGCCATGTTCCAGGCGCGGGTGGATCAGGCCAAAGCGAATCTGGATGGCGCCAAGCAGGCGGTGATCACCGCGCGTGCGACGTTGACCAAGTCGGAATCCGATATCGCCAATGCGGAGGCGAACGTCGCGAGCCAGAAAGCCAATGTGGTCCGTGCGCAGAGCGCGGTGACGCTCGCCAAGGTGGAGAACGATCGGCGGGTGGTCATGCTCCAGGAGAAGATCATTTCGCAGGAGGATGCCGATACGGCCAAGGCGACCTACGATCAGGCGGTCGCCAACGTGGACGCGGCCAACGCGGCGCTGACAGCTTCCGAATCCGCCGTGGAATCGGCTAAAGCGCAGCGCGACGTGGCACAGGCGCAACTGGATGGGGCGGGTGAAACGGTGAAGCAGGATCAGGCCGCGCTGGATCAGGCCGCGCTGGACCTGGAGCACACCCAGATCCGCGCGCCCGTGGATGGCGTGGTGGTTTCGCGAAACATGGATGTCGGCCAGACCGTGGCGGCGTCGTTTCAGGCCCCGACGATTTTTCTAATCGCGCAGGATCTGACGAAGATGCAGGTGGACACCAACGTAGATGAATCCGACGTCGGGCCGGTTCGCGTTGGCCAGCATGCTAACTTCACCGTGGACGCCTATCCCGGCACGGTTTTCCATGGCGCGGTGACGCAGATCCGCCAGGCTCCGATCAACGTGCAAAACGTGATCACTTACGACATCGTGGTGGGCGTGTCGAACCAGGATTTGAAGCTGTTTCCGGGCATGACGGCCAACGTGAAAATTCTGACCGGGCGGGCTGAAAATGCATTGCGGATTCCGGTGGCCGCTCTGCGCTTCCGGCCGGCGAGCGTTTCCGGCGGAGCGCGTCCCAAAAGCCCCGCGGGAACTACGAAAGCAACGCAGGGGCTGCAGACCGTGTACGTCCTGGATGAGCGCGGTAATCCGAAAGCGGCGCAGGTCAAGCTGGGCCTGAGCGATGGAAATTTCCTGGAAGTGCTGAGCGGCCTGACGGAAGGGCAGCGGGTCGTGACCGGGACGGCCTCCAAAGCCGCTTCGAGTTCCGCGGCTCCGAGCGCTCCCGGCGGCACGCGGCGGATCGGATTCTAAGGTCGGAGGAATTTGTGACGCCTCCTCTGATTCAAATCGAGAATCTCACGAAGATTTACTCACTCGGCGACATCACCGTGCACGCGCTACGCGGCGTGTCGGCCACAATCGATCGCGGCAGCTTCGTGGCCATCATGGGGCCGTCCGGGTCGGGCAAGTCGACTTTCATGAACATCGTCGGCTGCCTGGACAAGCCGACATCCGGCTCTTACTATCTGGACGGCGTCAGCGTGGGCAATCTGGATCGCGATCAATTGGCCGAGATCCGCAACAACAAGATCGGTTTCGTGTTCCAGCAATTCAATCTGCTGGCGCGCACCAGCGCGCTCGAAAATGTCGAACTCCCGCTGCTGTACAGCGATCACGGAAGCGGCGATCAACACCAGCGCGCTATGGAGGCGCTGGGCGTTGTGGGCCTGGCCGAGCGCGCCGATCATCGTCCCAACCAGCTTTCCGGCGGCCAGCAGCAGCGCGTGGCGATCGCACGGGCGCTGATCAACGATCCGCGCATCATCCTGGCCGACGAGCCCACCGGCGCGCTCGATTCGCGCACCAGCATCGAGATCATGGCCATTTTCCAGCGCCTGAATCGCGAAAAGGGCATCAGCATCGTGATCGTGACGCACGAGCCGGATATCGCGCAGTATGCCGGCCGCATCCTTCATTTCAAAGACGGGCGGATCGTGAGCGATGAACCGGTGGAAGCGCCGCGGCAGGCCGATCGGCAACTCGCCGAGACACCGGCCGCGGAGGAGGAGGTGCCGGTCGCATGAAGAAGCTCACGGCCAGCATGCGGATCGCCTTCAACGCGCTGCGGATCAACAAGCTTCGCTCGGCGCTGACCATGCTCGGCATCATCATCGGGGTTGCGGCAGTGATCGCGATGGTAGCGGTGGGGTCGGGCGCGCAGGCACGCATTCAGGAGCAGATCGCCTCCATCGGCAGCAACGTGATTATCGTTCTTTCGGGCAGCATCACCAGCTCCGGCATCCGGTTGGGCTCCGGTTTCGCACAGACGCTGAGCGAAGACGATGCCCGAGTGATTGCGCGCGATTGTCCTGGCGTCCAGGCGGCGGCGCCGATCGCCCGCGGCGGAGTCCAGGTGGTGTACGGCAATAATAACTGGGCCACGCAGCTTCTGGGTACGACGCCGGACTATCTGGGCATCCGCGATTTGCAGGTGCAGGACGGCCAGGCCTTCACCACGGGCGATGTCGACTCGGCGGCCAAGGTCGCGTTGCTCGGAAAAACGGTGATTGACAACCTGTTCAACGGCGAGGATCCGGTAGGCAAGGTGATCCGCATCAAGTCGGTTCCATTTACGGTTGGCGGGACGCTGGTGCCGAAGGGCCAATCGCCGACCGGACAGGACCAGGACGACGTGATTCTGGTTCCCATCAGCACCGCTAAGAAAAAGGTGATCGGTTCATCACAGGCCAACGCCGCCGCAGTAGGGCAGATCATGGTGCAGGCGCGCGAAGGCATGACACAGGACGCGCAGGACCAGATGACCACGCTGCTGCGCCAGAGGCACCACATCCAACCCAATCAGGATGACGACTTCACCATCCGCAACATGGAGGAAGTGTTCAAGGCGCAGGAAACCTCGGCGCAGGTGATGTCGATGCTGCTGGCGGCCATCGCTTCGGTTTCGCTGATTGTGGGCGGAATCGGGATCATGAACATCATGCTGGTCTCGGTGACGGAGCGCACGCGCGAGATCGGGCTGCGGCTGGCGGTGGGCGCGAAAACGAAGGACATTCTGTCGCAATTCCTGATCGAAGCGGTCACGCTGGCCGTGGTTGGCGGCACGGCGGGAATCGCGGCGGGGCTGGCGGCGAGCACGCTGATCTCGTATTTCGCCGGATGGTCGACGCTAGTGAGCGCGGGGTCGATCCTGCTGGGTTTTGTTTTTTCCGCCCTGGTGGGTGTCTCTTTCGGCTACTATCCCGCGCGCAAGGCAGCCTTCATGGACCCCATTGAAGCGCTGCGATACGAATAGCTCGCGGCCGGTCAAACGTAGCGCAGTGCCAGTTGGCATCCAGATCCAAGAAACGCGAAACTAGAATAGAGAATCTAGGAGTTAAGATGTTCTGGAAAACCCTTTCCCTGATTTCGCTGAGCGCCTTCTGGCTCATAGGCGCGGACAAGTGGGATGGGCCCGTGCCGCCCAAGCCCGACATACCGTATCTGGTGCACGCCTCCAACCTGGTGGAGACCGAAACGGGCCAGGCCCGCTCGGAAAAGAACGGAGCCGTGATCTCGGGGGCTTCTTCGCAGGCGCGCACGCCGCTGTCGGAACCCATTTTCATCATGGACGCCCGCAACATCTCGCCTGAGCGGCTGGAGCTGGCGCGGCTGGAGGTGAAGGGTGGCAATCGCGAAGTGACCTTCTCCGGCAGCGGCCGGCGCAGGGGCAGCGCCAGGTTTCTGCATCTGGCGGTGACCCCGGTGGGCGGCCATTTGTACAAGATCGAAGTGGACGAACCGCTTGAAAACGGCGAATACGCGCTGTCGCCGAGTGGGGACAATCGCGTCTTCTGCTTCGAGATTTACTAGCTCCGAAAGCCGGTTATCGTGATAGGCTGGAAGTAGAGGCACGCTCGCGATGTTCACGCCCTCCACAGCCCGGCCTTCCCTGTTCGGCTCCGACTAAGCCGTCTCCTCAACGGCTGTTTTTCTATCCAATAAGTGTCGATAGCAGAGAAGGAGTCGTCTATGGTTACCGAGGCGGTCCGTTTGGACCTTCCCCACATTTTGACGCCGCTGCCGGGCCCTTGCGCCCGCGCGGTCATCGAGCGCGATCAGGCGGTGCTCTCGCCGTCCTATACGCGCGGTTATCCCCTGGTTGCCAGCCGCGGCGAAGGCGCCATCGTCGAAGATGTCGACGGCAACCGCTTCCTGGATTTCAACGCCGGGATCGCGGTCGTTGCTACCGGGCATTGCCATCCGCAGGTGGTGGAGGCGATCGAGCGTCAGTCGCGCCGGCTGATCCACATGTCGGGCACCGATTTTTATTACGAGAACATGGTGGAGCTGGCCGAAAAGCTCGCGGCTCTTGCGCCGGGCGGTGTGGCGCGGCGTGTCTATTTCGGAAATTCCGGCACGGAAGCGATTGAGGCCGCCATGAAGCTGGCGCGCTATCATACCGGGCGCGAGAAATTCATCGCGTTCCGCGGAGCTTTCCATGGCCGCACGCTGGGTTCGTTGTCGCTGACCGCGAGCAAGGCGGTGCAGCGCCGCGGATTCGGGCCGCTGGTGCCGGGCGTCTTCCACGCCGAGTTTCCGGATTCCTACCATCGTCCGGCCGGCGTGTCTCCGGAGGATCACGCCATGGCCTGCGTGCACGCCATCGAGCGGGATCTGTTCCGAACCGTCGCGCCGCCCGATGAAGTGGCGGCTATCGTGGTGGAGCCGGTCCAGGGCGAAGGCGGCTATTTGATTCCGCCCGCGAATTTTCTGGGCGAGCTGAAGCTGCTGGCCGAAAAGCACGGAATTCTGCTGGTTTTGGACGAAGTTCAGTCCGGCATGGGCCGCACCGGCAAGATGTGGGCGGCCGAGCACTTCGGTGTCACGCCCGACATTTTCGCCGCCGCCAAGGGCATCGCGAGCGGCCTGCCGTTAAGCGCCATGATCGCGCGGGCTGAGATCATGAACTGGCCTCCGGGAGCGCACGCGTCTACTTTCGGAGGCAATCCCGTGGCGGTGGCGGCTGCGCTGGCGACCATCCAGTTGCTGGAGCGCGAGTTGATCGCCAATGCCGCGCGGATGGGCGCCCATCTTATGGATCGCATGCGCGACTGGCCGCACCGCTTCCCCCACGTGGGCGAAGTCCGCGGGCTGGGGCTCATGATCGGCATCGAGATTGTTCACGATCAGCGCTCCAAGGAACGCGCGGCGGACTTGCGGGATCGCTTGACTACGATGGCCTTTGAGCGCGGGGTGCTGGTGCTCGGCGCCGGGCGCAACAGCATCCGGCTGTCGCCTCCGCTCGTCATTACCCGCGATCAGGCCGATTTCGCTGTCGATACACTGGAGGAATGCCTGAAGCTGGCGGCCTAGACGCCGCCTCGCGATCTGCACGCACGCTGGACGTCGGCTGCGGCATCAACAAGTACCCGGGCGCCATCGGTATCGACCGCAATCCGCGCAGCCGCGCCGACGTGATCTGCGATCTCGACCGCTTTCCCTATCCGTTTCGCGACAATTCGTTCTCGAGCGTGCGCGCGATCCACGTGATCGAGCATGTCTCGGACGTGATCCGCGCCATGGAGGAGTTTCATCGCGTCGTTGCGCCGTCCGGGCGTGTGTTTCTAGTCACGCCGCACTACACCGATTTCAGTTCTTTCTGCGATCCCACGCACCGCTGGCATTTGAACAGCTTTTCGTTCCGTTACTTCGGGGAGAATCACGGCGGGTTCGGATACTACTCTGCGGCGCGCTTTCGCGAGGTGAAGGTCCGCGTGCGGCTGCTGGCGCTGTGGCGCTGGCTGGGCTTCGAGTTTCTGGTGAATCATTTTCCGCGCTTCCGGCGATTCTGGGAATACTATTTGTGCTACGTCGTGCGCGGCAAGGTGATGGAATTCGAATTCGAGGCTATCAAGTAAGAGAGAGAATTCCGCCACGGCGCACCATATAGTCGCCATGTTGCGATCTCTCTATCGTTTTGCCGACTTGCTCCGCGAGCAGGGCCGCCAGCACACGCTGAACCCGGATCAGGCGCTGGGGCGCCGCGGCGAGGACCTGGCGCACCGATTTTTGCAGGGCGCCGGGATGGCGGTGGTGGCGCGCAATTATCGAATGGCGTCAGGCGCCGGAGAGGTGGATCTGATCGGTTGGGAACGCGACACGCTGGTTTTCGTCGAGGTGAAATCGCGCCAGACCGACGACTACGGCGCCCCGGAGCGCGCCATCGGTGAGGACAAGGAGCGGAGCCTGGTGCGCGCCGCGCGCGAATATGCCCGGCACGCCGGCGTGCGGTGGGAGAAAGTCCGGTTCGATGTGGTTACGGTGGTGTTCTCCAGCCCGCCCGCAGTCGCGCATTTGCGCGATGCGTTCTCAGGTAAGATGAAGATTCGGTGAGTTGTGAGAGTGATTAGCGCAGCGCGGCCAGATCCTCGGCGACGCGCAGCGCATGGTTTAAGTCCAGCGGGAATTCTCCTATCTCCAGCGCGGCTTCGAATTTATCGATGAATCGCTGGATGATGGGCTCCTTCGTTGCCAGCAGGTCGATGAAGGCGAACCGGTGCGATTCTCGCTCCAGCCACGCACATCGTTCATCGGCCCGTTCATACCCGCAATGAATTTCGGCAAGTTCCGACTTCGGCACCGCGAATGCCCGGATCGACGC
This sequence comes from Terriglobia bacterium, assembly GCA_963768095.1. GTDB lineage: Bacteria > Acidobacteriota > Terriglobia > Bryobacterales > Bryobacteraceae > Palsa-89. The sequence goes on from CAVYGT010000011.1 coordinate 102,766, forward strand.
CAGGTGCGATCCGAGATTGTCGATGGCTGGAACGCCCGTGCGATTGACGCGGTTCAGAAAGAAGCGTCCGCCGAAACGGATCCCGGAGTCCGACGCGAAGCTGCTGCGCCACGTCTCCACTTCCTTGAGAAGGCAATACTCATAGTTGATTGCGACGATCCGGTCGAGCGCCCTGGACCGCTCTATCAGCGCAGTTGTGACTTGCCGGGATCCATACCAGGGCTTCTCCGCGATAACGTGCGCGCCGGCATCCAGCGCCGCTTCGATCATTACGTTGACGTGCGGTCCGGGAGCGACGCACAGCCACGCGGCTTGGGCACCGGTCGCGCGAATTTGCTCGGCCAGACGAGCTCTGTATTCCGAGATCCCTTCGTTGGCGGCCTGCCGGCTCTCGACTAAGTCAACCACCTCGCGATTCTCAGCCGTCAGAATGGTGCGGATTTTGCCGGCCCAACGCCCTCTGCCGAGAATCGCGTAAACCAGCCCCCTACTCATACCCCTTGGCGATCCTTTGGCAGACGATCCTCGCGGCTAACACCGCACTGACTACTTTGCCGGAAAAAATGTGGATCTCTCCGGGAGCTCCGTCCCGGACATAAAGTGTTCTCCGGTCGCTTTCCGGATTGTCCTCTACGACGCGAATGGTGAATCGAGACCCGATGTAAACGGCGTTCTTGGCGGAGGGAACGCTGAGACAGCAATCCGCGCGCATGGCTTCGAACCGGGTGAAGGGCACCGGCAGGAACTCGCGTCCGTTTAGAATCCCGCGGTAAGTCGTGGGTATGGGATCGTCCGGACTCGTGGTGGTCCAGTGGTTCGTGTTCTTAGCCGAGCCGAACAGCGATCGCGAGGAATTACCATACGGGTCGAACGCGGTGAAAGGCCCGTCTACCACCACCAGGGCCACTCCCTGCAATTCCTGGGGAAGCTCGATCAACATCTTTTCTGCGATTTGATATTTCGCAACTTTGAAAAACCCTTTACTGGGCCCCAATCCATAGGTGGCCCAAACGACCCAGTCGTAGTCTGGCCGCAGTCCGGCACGAAACTCGCGTTGCTGCAGCTTAATCCCGCGCGCCTCTAAGCGTTCTCTGAGAAGCTGGCGCAAGACGTCCGGATCGTAGATGCTCTCCTCTACTTCGTAACATCGATCGATGAACGCGAAATCCATCCAGTGAGGACGGCACTCGCGCAACGGTAAGCCGTACTTCTCCATTACCGCTTCGTAGGCATCCGGCGAGGTCAGGGACTTCTCTTTGGGAATGGCGTAATAATGACGGCTGTTCTTGACGATGGCTGGCGCGAACTCCTGCACAAATTCGCGTCGAGCCTCGGTTACTTCATGGATCGTTTCCGGGCTGCGTGGGTAGTGATAGCCCGCGTGAAGCCGATATTGGTTGATCGCAGATGCGGCGCCCATGACTCCCAGTGGATCGAAAAGATCCACCTGATGTCCCAGTTCCCGGAGCCGAATAGCAGCCGTTGCGCCGTAAATGCCCGCTCCGGCCACCGCAATTTTCAACTTCATGTTCCTTTAGCGCTGGGCTGCGGCAGGGGACTCATTTTCGCTGCGCCGACACTGCGACCGGAACCAGAAGTCCCTCGCGGATGCGATAGTCGATATCGCGCCATCTTATGCTCCTTCTGCCAAAGCTCAATAACCAAATCAGGAGCGCCCACGCGTCCCACAGAGGTATTAGCGGTATCTTTCGCCATACACCTTTTTGCTTCAGCCCCCATACGCCGATCAGTAACATCAGCGCGACTCGTACCGACAGGTAGCCGCCTAGATATGCCAGAGCGAACGGCGCAGTGGGATGAACCGCAAACGCTGCTATTGACCAAGCCAGCCCTTGTGTAAAAACAAGACCCACATGTCCCCATGGCCGCATGTGCCGCATCACCGTCATCCAACGCAACCGCTTAAAAAAAAACTCGCGCAACGATTTGAAATCAGCCACGGTTTCCACCGCATAGGGCAACAACTCAACCTGGAACCCCTGTTCGGATATAAGTCGTCCTACCAGTAAGTCGTCCGCCGGCCGATTCTGAATGGCCGCGTATCCGCCAAAACTCGCCAAGTGCTTTTTGGTGGTAACGATGGTCTGACCGAAGGCAAATTTGACCCCGTCCAGTTCGCGCGCGACCAAAACTCCTGGATAGAAATCGCTGATCATGCCAACGGACTGCAGCCTTTCAATCAGCGTGCCTTCGTGCACGGAAACATACAGACAGGTGACGGCCCCGAATCTGGCGTCGCGAAGCGGTGCAACCACTGTCCGCAAGTAGTCTGGACGCACGCGTACGTCGCTGTCGCTGATCGCCAGAACTTCGTTTTGCGCCTCGCTCGCCAAACGCGCCAGCTTCGCAACCTTGTCGTTCGGCGCCGTGTGACCGGAGACGTGAACAGCCCGAATCCGGCGCTGGGGAAAATCCTTTTTCAGCCTTTCGATGACCTCCAGGGTCTCCTGGTCGCCGTCGCCGACCGCAAAGAGTAATTCAAGAGCGGGATAATCCTGCTGACAGAAGCTGGCGAAGTTCTCATAGGCCTCCGGATCCAGACCGCGGGTTGGTTTCAAGATGCTCACGGGTGGGGTGAAATCCGTGTTCTTGCTCGATCCGGCCTTCGCAAAAAATCGCCACGAGCTGTACAGCGCAAGCAAATAATAGATGAACGGAATCGCCGCGACAGCCAGGAAAATATAGACCGCGTTCGTTGCCGCCACGGGAGCCCTCATGATTCCGGTTGATCGCTACAGTACTCGCAAATGCAAGTTTAAGCCATTTGCACGATGCGGCGTGGCGGTTCTCAATGTAGTGTCGGCTTAGCCTCCGGTGATCGGCTCTGGTGCAAACGCGCCGTCGCCGGGCGATGATGAGGAGATGCAACGGTTCGACCCGATCGAAGATGTGTTCAAAGGGCGGCACTTCGACGGGCAGATCATCATCTTGTGTGTGCGCTGGTACACGAGCTTCAAGCTGAGCCTGCGGGATCTGGTGATCATGATGGCGGAGCGCGGCATCTCCGTGACGCATACAACGATTCTCCGGTGGGTGCAGCGCTACCTTCCGGAGTTCGAGAAGCGTTGGCGGCGCTACGCTCGGCCCGTCGGCGGATCGTGGAGGATGGACGAGACCTATATAAAGGTTCACGGACAATGGGTGTACCTGTACCGTGCCGTCGACAAAGCGGGCCAAACGGTCGATTTCTTTCTCAGCCGGAACCGGGACGTGAACGCCGCCAAATCGTTTCTCCGCAGCGCGATGAAGAACACTCGCGTGCCCACGAAGATCACGTTGGACGCCTATGCGGCCTCGCACCGGGCGGTGCGAGAGATGAAGGAAGACGGCGAACTTCCGGGTCGCGTCAAGGTTCGATCCAGCCAGTACTTGAACAATCTGGTGGAGCAGGACCATCGGAGAGTGAAGCAACGAATCCGGCCGATGCTGGGATTCAAGCGATTCGACAACGCGGTGGTAACGATCTCCGGAATCGAGCTGGCAGAGAAGATCAAGAAGGGGCAATTCAAGACGGGCAAACTCGGCGGGCGCAAAGCGACGATGACGGAACTGTGGAACGCGGCACTCGCAGCTTGAGCCCCATTCGCAATCACTCAACGAGGCGGAGCTTAACCGATCTCACCGTCGGCTTGAGTTTGCACCAGAGCCAGAAACAATATCCAGGCCAGTACCACGAACCGCATTGGATGGACGATTGCGCCGGGGCCTAGGGCCTTTGTCCGGCGCGGCTGTGCTACCGTGATCGGCGGAGGTGTTCGCCATGCTTACCCTCGCGCACGCAAAGGAAACGTTATCGCTCGAAGAACGAACCCGCCGACGAGCGTACCAACTGTACCTCCAGCGAGGCGGTCTGCCCGGTTCGCAGCTTGAAGACTGGCTCCAGGCCGAGGCGGAAATCCGAAGGGCTGAAGAGCAGGCCATCGATGAAGCGTCCGAAGAGTCTTTCCCAGCGAGCGATTCTCCAGCCTACTAGTCTTTTAGCTGCCGGAACGATTCCAGTGTCCAGTCATCAGCAGAAATGTTGCGCCGGAGGATGTACAGGTTGCCATCGTCTGTGCGCACTTTGAAGAACACATCATCTGGGCCGTACCACTGGTCCAGCACTTCATCGACCATGTAGTGGCGCTCTCCCAGTTGAAAACGCACTGGCCGCTCATCAGCCTTCGCACCGGCATAGCATTCCACTCGCAACTTCATTAGCTTTCATTATCGACGACGTTGCACTGTCTCTCCCGAAAACTTTCCGTCGCGTTGGTTCTGGGCCCGCGGGTGAAACGAACTACTTGAGACGCAGTTCGCCCGTTCGTCCAAGTCGAGGCTCGGGAAACTCGTAGGCCGTGTGAGCCGACGAAGGAGAACCGGCGGGGGATTCTTCAAAGTTTCCGAAAAGCAGAGGATCGACCAGATTTTCGGCCTGATCGAGCAGGAACTGCGCAGCCAATACAGTTTGGGATTTGTATCGGACCAGCCGGTGCGCGTTTCGGAGTTTCGCACGCTCCAGCTCCTGACTAAAGAGAAGGGACTGTCGGTGCAGACGCGGGTTAAGTACTGGGCACAGAGATAAACAAGACGGCCGCGCGGAGGAGGAGTCGCTCGGCCATCCACTGCATATCTCTGGGCGTCGTTACCATGAAAGAGCTGAACTGATCGATGTGAACTAAATAGCAGCCATATGCCAATCAAATCGACCACCCGCGTTCTAAAGAAGTGCGACGTAGTCATGAAGGGCGGCATCACGTCAGGGATTGTCTATCCGGGCGCGATCTGCCAATTGGCCAATGATTATAGCTTCCAATCTGTTGGGGGCACTTCAGCTGGCGCCATAGCGGCGTCGCTTACGGCAGCCGCTGAATATGCGCGGAGCAAGGGGCGCGAAGTCTTCGAGGAAGTCGGCAAGGTACCAAGCTGGCTCGGTCAGAAATCTCCGTTCGCGAGTGGATCGAACTTGTACAACCTCTTTCAACCGCAGAAGGCTATGAAGAGTCTCTTCAAGTTCTTCGCCTCGTTTCTGATCACTGGTTGGGCCCAACGGTTCGTGACGTGGGTGGAAGTCCTGTGGCTGGAAATGCTCATTGGGTTCGTGCCGGGAGGCATTCTCGCTTGGCTGGCACATGGCGAGACAAGCCAGCGAACGACCGTAGCGATCCTTTTGTCACTTTTTGTTGGCATAGCTGGAGCCTTCGTAACGGCCATCGTGGGACTAATCGTGAGGCTGGCGCGTCTGCCGAAGTTCAGATATGGCTTATGCACCGGATATGTGCCGCCTCGAATGGGCGCTGCCCCATCTCTTGTTGAATGGCTAAATGAAAGACTGAATACCCTTGCGGCAAAACCTGCGAATCAGCCGCTTACGTTCGGAGATTTGAAAACGGCGAACGTTGAACTGCGAATGATTACCACGTGCATCACGTTTGGAAGGCCATACACACTCCCGTTCGACACCGCCCGATTCTACTATTCGCCGACCGAGATGCGGGAGTACTTTCCGGGTGAGGTTGTGGATTGGATGGATCAGCATCCCAATGAAGAGAAGCACGCCCATGATGTTGCGGAGCATCACGAGCTCGTCGAGTTAGGCGATCTAAAACCGTTACCGTCGTCGGATGATCTTCCCGTGATCGTTGCCGCTAGATTCAGCCTGAGCTTCCCCGTCCTGTTCTGCATGGTGCCGCTGTACGCAATTGACTGGACGCGTCGACGGAGAACAAAGGACGAGCCGATCCCAGCCAAGCGAGTGCCCGGCGATGCGCTTGCTCCAGACGAACCCCGCACGCCCGAGCGCGTATGGTTCTCTGACGGCGGTATCTGCAGCAACTTTCCGCTTCACTTGTTTGACGCACCGTTGCCTGATTGGCCGACTTTCGGAATCGACTTGGAAGACCTCCGTCCAGATCGCCCCAGCAACGATGACCACGTGTGGATGCCGACGAGCAATAGAGGAGGAATCGCTCAGTCCTGGACGCGGCTCGGAACCTCCGAGGGGCTCACGGGAACCGGCAAACTGATTCTCGGCATTGTTAACGCTGCTCGCAATTGGCTCGATACCTTGCAGACCGTGGTGCCCGGATATCGAGATCGCGTGGTCCATATCTATCTCGATAAGAAGGAAGGCGGTCTCAATTTGAACATGGCGGAGGAGACGGTAAAGGTGCTCAGCGGCTACGGCGTGAGTGCAGGTAGTAAGCTGATCGACCGTTTCATTCACGGTACGGACGGCGGAAAGCCCACCACGATGACTTGGGACAACCACCGTTGGATTCGGTTCCGATCCGCTACATCACTGCTGCAGGAATTTGTGACCAGTTTCTCACATTCCCTTGATCATCCCGAACCCGGCGAGCGTAGTTATCTGCAACTGTTGGCGCGGGCACGAGGACAGGAGCCGACGAGCTACCAATTGGACGACGAGCAGCGTCAAGACGCGGAACAATTCGCGGCAGGGCTCGAACAACTGAGTGCAAAGATGAACGGTCACGATTTGCACACGGATGCTCCGCGCCCAGAGCCTGCGTTGAGGGTTCGGCCGAAATTCTAAAGGATCGCCCAACCCCGAGCCGACACTCTAGTGTCTTCCAGCGAAAAGCAGATGGGGTAAGGGGTAAGTTGCATGGGCAGTGTGGAGTGAACCCCAAAACTGAGACAGCGAGTCAAGGAACAAATACATTGAATGGAGAGAGGAAATGGATTTGTCCCGAGCTGTTTACAGTCGCGATCTCAAGATCGCCGCAATGCGTGCCCTCGATGCGGGCTCTACAACCGGGGAGATCGCGCGCAAGTACCAACTGAGTCCTCATCTGCTGGAACGCTGGCGAGCCGAGTGGCGGGCTAAGGGAGACCTGGCGTTTCCGGGGATTGGCCGGCGCGGAGCTGCACTGCCGGCGGTCGATGAGGCCCGGCGCGTCGCCGAGTTGGAGCGGAAGATCGGCCAACTGACAATGGAAAACGACTTCTTAAAAAAAGCGTTACAGCATTTCAGGGATCATCACCCGCCAGCCGTCGTCAATGGCGGGGATGCCTGTTTGAAGAAGTCCGCCAAGCCGCGGCGAAAGGCCAAACCGTGAGCGCGCTGTGCCAGATGACCGGGCTGAGCCGGGCCGGTTTCTATCGGTCACGAACGCCACGGCAAGCTTCTCCGGTCGAGATGGAGATCCGCGATGAGATGCAGAAGATCGCGGTGGAATCGCCGGCCTACGGCTATCGCAGAATCACCGCCGAGTTACGGCACCGAGGCTTCGCGGTCAATCCAAACGGGTGCTGCGGATGATGCGCGAAGACAACCTGCTGTGCGTGCGGCGGCGTGTGTTTGTGGTGACCACCGATTCGCGGCACAACCTGCCGGTGTACGCCAACCTGGCGCGCGGAATGACACCTACGGCCATCAACCAGCTGTGGGTTGCTGACATCACCTACATTCGCCTGCGCACGGAGTTCGTCTATCTGGCGGTGGTGCTGGATGCGTTCTCGCGACGGGTGATCGGTTGGGCGCTGGGACGAACGCTGGAAGCCGAACTGGCGGTGAGCGCTTTACGCATGGCATTGTTGGAAAGAAAGCCACTGCCTGGATTGGTGCATCACTCCGATCGCGGAGTCCAGTACGCTTCGGGAAGCTATACCGAACTGCTGAAACAACACCAGGCGCAAATCAGCATGAGTCGCAAGGGCAACCCCTACGACAACGCCGCCTGCGAGTCCTTCATGAAGACCCTGAAGCACGAAGAGGTCTACCGCAACGAATATCGCGATTTCCAAGAAGCTCTCGCCTGCATCGGGGATTTCCTGGAACGCGTCTACAATCGGCATCGACTGCACTCGGCACTCGGTTATCTTCCGCCCGCCGAGTTCGAGAATGGCGCTGCATGATGATTCGCCATTACAAATCGCTCGTCAGCAACGGGGGCTTTGCCCCTGCGACCCCAGGATTTAACGCCGTTGCGCCAGAATGGCTGTTTGTTTCTGGGGCGGCTGAAGCCGCCCCGGCCATTCCGGCCGCTGAGTCGACGCTCGGGTCGCATCCCTGCGTTGCCCTATCCTCCGCTCAGGTGCTTCCAGAGTGGATCAACCGTAACCTCGCCGGCAATGCTTTTGCAGCGAACGGCGATAACCCCCTTAACTTCGTGTCTCACATCAGGGGTTCACTTCAGTGCTCATTCCGGCACCCTCTCGCTTTCCCCGTTGATCACCTGACCAGCCGGGAGCGCGAGCGCATTCTCCTTCGCTTCCTCGATCGCGATCTTTCCTCGATCTGCGCGAGCAGGCGCCGCTGTGATTGTTCGCTCAACTTCGACAGGTCACCGTCCCAGTCATCCAGCTTCAGCTCGATCACTTGCCGGTCGCCGAATCTCTCGCGGTCGTACGCCCTCAGCAGGAACATCATCAGGGCATCGGAATATCGATACTCGTAAAGCGGTTCACCGTCGACGTAAACCTGCTTGCCTTTGTACAGAACCGGCTTTGCTATGCCGCCTTTTGCCCGCTGGACCGCCGCGTCTTCGAGCCTCCTGGCAGCGCGTATGCGCACTTCTTCAAACCGAGCGAGATAAGTCGGATCCTCTTTCATCCAAAAGTAATGCGACTGCCTGTGCACACGCGCCCGCGGGCCGCGATGAGCACGCTGCCGCACTCTGCAAACGCAGCAAGGAACCGTTCTTGACGGTCTCTCGCGTAGCGGTGTCCAGCTTCTTCGATGGGTTACCTCTGCTGATCGTGGCGCCCTGGACGGCGGAAACGTTGGCGTTCATATCTCAATTATCGCCGAAACAGAAGTGACAGGAAATGATTTTTGAGAGTCCATCCGTGAACGGTGTCGCTTCTTCACGTGTCCGAGACGCCTATGGCTAACCCTAACGTAGCGCCGATTGCGCCAAAGTCTACTTTCTTCGCCTATTTCGCTTTTATCGCTGTCCACCGAGACCGGCACGAGCTTGGTGCGGAATGTGATCTCAATGAAATTAATCCAGAGCACTACCTTGAATTAGTGAAGTGGGGACTGTGATCGGAGGTCTGACGGAGCGCGCATGAGACAACTCTTAGCGGGCTGGAATTGGAATCAATTGGAACCAAAACTCGGAGTAGCGTCTCTGTAAGTCTTTGAAAACGTGGTGGCCAGGGACGGAATCGAACCGCCGCCGCCAGCCTTTTCAGGGCTGGACGCAACCAAAACGAAGTCATTGATCTCATTAGCTTTAGGTGCGATGACTCCCCACTCTTACCCCTGTTTATTGGAACAGATTTGGAACACCAATGCTCTAAACGAAACCACAGATCGGTGGCAGTTCCATGGCGGGCGGCCTCAACCCGCCAACAATGGAAAGCCCAAAGACCACGCTGTCCGAAAACAACCGCTCGACCGCATAATGGGCACTTATAGAGCTGAGAGCGGCCAGAGGTTGAGCACCAGGAAGTTGCCACCCAAACCTCGAATGTGAAAAAGTAACTTCCGGATACGCCGTCATCCAGGAGTTGAGCGCCTGCAAATCGCGGCACCGGCAATTCTACACCTAGCCAAATTTTCGGAACGGAGTTTTTTCTGCAGTCTCGAATGGTCACTGGCTGTAATCAACTGAAACTAAAACGACACGTCTGTGGCAGCCGGCGTGCACTTCAATAGCAGCTCCTTCAGACCGGGAGGCAAAAAAATGGAGAACGGTCCCCGCTCTGTCTTTCGTTTCTGTACACTCGCGGTGGATCGCGACATGCACGAGCCAATGAGGAGACACTAATGTTAAGCAAATTTGCAGTCGCTTTTGGCTTTGCTGGAATCTTGATGTTATTCGGTACCCTGTTAGCGGTGTCCGCCGATGATGGGGTTCCGTTCCCCAATGGTTTCCGGGATTGGTTCTTCGTGAATTCACTGACCGCGACCGCGGACAGCCCGCTTTTCAGCCATGTTGCCGGCGTGCACCACATCTACGTGAATGCAAGGGGACTGCCGACGCTGAAAGCGGGCGGCCCATTTCCGTATCCTGACGGCACCATTTTCGCAGACGACGTTCACGACTTTTCGGTGAAGGATGGCGCCTCTCTCGAAGGCGCCAAGAAAGGTGTGACGGTGATGGTGAAGGACGCAAAAAAGTACGCGACAACTGGGGGGTGGGGATTCCAAGTGTGGGCGGCGGGCGACCCCACGAAACCACAAGTGCCGGATATTGCCCACTCCGTCGAAGCTTGCTTTGTCTGCCATACGCCGCAAAAATCTCAAGACTACACATTTTCCACCTACATTCCCTGAGAGCCAACAGCGATGAGCAGTTTCGGCTCGACGGTCGGGGCGGGAGCGGCGGAATTTATGTAGAGAAGAGGGATGAACTTACCACGCCCCGCGTAAAAGACACTTCGCTCTGAGGAGGACCACATGCCGTTTCCATCTGATGAAAAGATCGTCCAGCTTGCCAACGATTTGCTTGCACAATTGGATGCTATCTTCGAGCTGCACCCTGGATTTCGCGCTGCGCATGCCAAAGGCATCATGCTGAGCGGGACCTTTACTCCGTCATCCGAGGCCGCCTCTCTCACTCGCGCGCCGCACATCAAGCGCGGTCAGACTCCGATAACTGTGAGATTCTCTGACGGAACCGGTCTTCCTTCCATTCCAGACAACGCTCCCGATTCGAATCCCCATGGACTCGCGATACGTTTTCATCTCTCCGATCATGTTCACACCGACATCGTGAGCCACTCAACAGATGGCTTCCCGACGCGTACTGGCCAAGAGTTCCTCGATTTCCTCCGGGCCGTGGCAACCGGCGATCCCTCGGCATTTCTAGCCTCGCACCCGGCTGCACTCGCCTTTGTACAAACACCCAAGCCAAGCCCGGCGAGCTTTGCGAAGGAAGTGTATTTTGGCGTGACTGCCTTCCGGTTTATCAACCAACAAGGGCTTGCGCGCTACGGCCGGTACCGCATTATGCCTCAAGCCGGCGTCGAGCACCTTGACGATGCAACCGCCAAAGCCAAGAGCGCGAATTACCTGTTGGAAGAATTGAATCGCCGCATCGCTACGGGACCCATCAGGTTCGACGTCCACGTACAGCTTGCCCTCGACGGCGACATAGCGAATGATGCCACGGTCCACTGGCCCGCCGATCGCCCATCCGTGCATCTCGGCGCGATCGCGCTGACGGCGGAAGCTCCGGACGACGAATCTCACCGGCGGATTATCTTTGACCCCATTCCTCGCGTTGACGGTATCGAACCGTCCGATGACCCATTGCTCGAACTGCGCGCCGCCATTTATCTGCTAAGCGGCAGGCGCCGCCGCCAGGCTATCGCATCAGAAACGCGAATTTCCCAGACAGTTTAGAGCGCGATCGACGCGCACAATAGGAGGAAGTTATGAAAGCCGCCGTCGGGTCCATCACAGTGGTTCTCGACTGGCAGGCGGGAGTGAAGAAGTGATCTCAGTTGATAAGCTTGAATGCTGGATGCTCGAGCCTGTATGGGTGGATTCACTCCTGGTATGCCGACACGCCTAGCCCGGGGAGGTCGGGTCGGGTTCCCCGGAGTAATCGGGTTGTCCCGATGGCGGCCGCCGCCGCATTCACGCGTGCCTCTGACCGACCGCTAGATTTTCAGCAACGGGATCCAGTGCCTAACAATTCAGCAGCTCGCGCCATCACCAACCAAAGTTCGAAATCCTGTCATCTTGAGGGTTTTTAAAACATGGTGGCCAGGGACGGAATCGAACCGCCGACGCCAGCCTTTTCAGAGCTGGAATCTTCCAAAGCTATCATGTTGAATTAAAAGACTTGCGGCCGCCTCAGAGGCCCCTAAATACCCAATTTTTTTCGGACAGTAATGGGACCACAATTCTGGCCGGTCGAACTTGCTTCCCCGCCCTGTCTCACTTTCGTTTTTCACCTCAGCGCGTTTTTTGTGGTTGCAATCGAGGTGAATGGTGAAGAGAGTTGCTCTTTATACGCGGGTGTCTACAGCGAGTAAATCGAAAGGGGAGCCACCGTTAGCTTCGTGCAGAATCCGGAAGTTCAAGAGCAACCACTCCGGGATATGATCACCCAGCGCGGATGGAATCTCTATCGATGTAATTCTGACCGCGCGAGCGGCGCCAAGGAAAGACGGAAGGGCCTGGATGCGCTCATGGCGGACGCACAACGTGGGTTATTTGATGTTGTGATTGTATGGCGCTTTGACCGTTTTGCCCGGAGCGTGAAGCAGTTGGTCCAGAGCCTCGAAGAATTTCGTGCTCTCGGGATCGAGTTCGTTTCACACCAAGAGGCGCTGGACACCAGCACACCCATGGGCAAAGCCATGTTCACGATTATCGCGGCTATGGCGGAACTGGAACGCAGTATTATTCGTGAGCGCGTGGCTGCAGGTGTGGAGCATGCTCGGCGAAATGGGACGCGGTCCGGGAAACCCATCGGCCGGCCGAGAGCGGTCCTCCGCACAGGTCTCATTCCACAGCTTCTCGAAAGTGGGTTGTCTTGGCGCGAGATCGGACGCAAGCTCGGAGTCAGCTCCACGACTGTTCGGCGAGCTTACAAGCAATACAAGTGTTCAGATGCTCTGCGCAACGGAAACTCGGCACCAAGGATCATTCCAGAGCGAACGAATAGCGAAGGCGCACTGTCCTGAAAGCTTTTCCATACCGTTTCGTCGCACGTCATCTCTTCTGTTCAGGGGAGTTAACTCTGAATGTAAGCTACGCGTCGAAAGGGAACCTTTCCGGCACACTTTGCGCAACGCCATCTCCGGGCATCAGTCCGCTTGCGCTTCCTAGGCTTAGGCCCCGAACCGGCCGCCGTGCAGTAGCAGATGATAGGCGCGGCGTCCCCGATGGCTGCTACAGAACCAAACTTTTTGGGTAGTAGATCATTTTCAGCAGATGGGGAAAACATGGTCGTCAGCTCGGCTGCATCGAGACCAGCCCGCGGGAACGGAGGACGGAGAAGCGGGTGGCGCCAAACTGAGATAAAACACTCATATTGACTTGGCGAATCACTCCCGGACTTCTGGCAAGCCCATGACCTTAAGAGATCGAGGTTTCCGGAAGGACAGTGTCGATACACTCGGCAAAGGCAGTTGATCGGGCTTTTGAACCCGTATGGGTGCGTCAGATGGCCCGCTGCCAGTCGATCTTCATTGGAAACACGGCAGTTTCCGACTGGTGCAGTAGTAGCTATGTAGGCCTGCAAGTACTCAGCACTCTTAAATAGCTCCGCGAGTAGCTGGTTCAGTTGGAGCCGTTCTTGGAAGTGCCCACTGTTGCTAGAGGTAAGACGTATGACACAGGCACAGTTGGTCAATTCTAACGCGCACCTCTCGGTCGAGGGGTTGGATGCACTCGAAGCACTTTACGCGGGAAACAAGCGGGAACCACAGGATGACCTGAGCCTTTGTTTCGTATGCATGCAATGGGCGTGTAACAATCCTGCCTGTCGTAGTGGCCGCCGCTGCGACTTGCAGGCAAAATTAGACGGGTTGGAAGCCCCGGCGTAGTTGTCGATAGCCAAAGCCGGAGGTTCTCCGGAATGCTTCCGTCGTAGGCCTCCTCAGCACCTTCAGCTACAAGACTCGGGTCGTGCCTGGACCGCGCTGTCTAGAAAGGGAACGTTATGATTGCTACCGTTACAGGGCTGGATAAAACCACCCTGGAACTAAGTTTGAAATCGATCAAGGAATTCGCTAAGGATCGACTACCGGACCAAAAGCTCATAGCGTTGGATGCCCGCGACGAATGCCCGATCGAGATTGTACGGGGTATGTGTGGCCCGGAGTTGGGCATTCAACTCCTGTTCATTCCGGAAGCCTTCGGCGGTATGGGCGGGGGCGCCTTCGACATGTATCGTGTGTGCGAAGAGATGGCTCGGATCGATCTGGGCATCGCTACGAGCGTGCTTGCCACGTTCCTTGGCAGCGACCCGATTAATGTCGGCGCGACACCGGAGCAAAAGAAATACTGGTTGACTCGCATCGCGGAAGAGGGTTTGTTGTTCGCCTACGGCGCCACCGAACCGGCAGCCGGGAGCGATCTGGCGGCCCTGCGCACCCGAGCCGAGCGAGTCATGCAAAATGGACGCATCGCTGGTTACCGAATCAGCGGGAGCAAACAATGGATCAGCAACGGCGGTGTGGCCGATGCGTACTCGATTTTGGCTAACGCACCCGGCGGGCCGAGTTGGTTCATCGTTGAAAAGGGCGCGAAAGGCTTCAGCCAGGGAAGGCCCGAAGACAAACACGGCATCCGGCTCAGCAACACAGCGGCACTCTCATTGGACGATGTCTATGTCGATGCCGACCGGCTGATCGGCGGCGAAGAGGGGCTGGGACTGATCCAAGCACAGGCCGTGTTCGGCTATACGCGTCTGACGGTGGCAGCGTTCGGCTTGGGCGGCGGTTGGGCCGCGCTCGATCGAGCGATTCCTTACTCCACCGAGCGTATCCAAGCCGGGTCACCGCTTTCGGAAAAGCAGGGATACACACACAAGCTGATCGTCCCGCACGTAGCGCGCTTGGAGGCCGGCCGCGCCTTCATCGAAGAAATCGCCGAGCGCATCGACGCTGGCGAGGGGAGTCTCAACACGGAAGGCGCCATCGCCAAATACATGGCGACGGAGGCAGGCAATCTGGCCGCCGACGCGAGTATCCAGGCCCTCGGCGGGTACGGTTACACCCACGAATTCATGGTGGAGAAGATCAAGCGCGACGTTCGCATTACCACTATCTACGAAGGCACCTCCGAAATCATGGAGATGACCATCAGCCGCGACCGCTGGCAGTTGCATATGAAAACGCGCGGGCAACATTATCACGAGCAGGCTTGCGCGCTCGAAGCGTTGCATGTGCGCCATCCGGGCGTAGGTGCGAACATCGTTGCGCTGGCCCTGCACGCCTTGGCCGAAGTGATGGAGAAAGCCCGTCTCGGTCGCCTGACCCGATACCAACATATTCTTCTGCGGTTGGGCGAGTTGATTGCCCACGCCGAGTGTGCGGCCAGCCTATCTCGCCGCGCCGCGCTTATGTCGGAAGGGCGGCTGCACGAAAAAGCCCACCGCAGGTTCGACGCGAAGGCGCTGGCCGCGCTGAGCCGGATCTTTGCGCGCGAGGTGGCGAGCAAGGTGACCGAAGAGGGTTTACGGTTGGCAGTCGGAGCCGGTGGCGTGAGTGATGCGGAGATGGCTGCGTTTGAAGCGGGCCTGGGACTGCCAGCGGTCCACCGCGCGCAGGCCGGCCTGATTGCAGACATGGATTACATAGCCGACGTGCTCTATGGCCGCGCCGCGCAGCAAGCAAAACTGTCGGCCTAGCGTTGAAGTAGGAGTCTCATCATGGAAAACACCGCTGATCGAGCAATCGCGATTGTTGGCACGGGTGCGGTTCTGCCCGACGCCCCGAACGTGCCGGCTTTTTGGGAAAACGTGAAGAAGGGCCGCTATAGCATCAGCGAGGTTACGCCCGACCGGTGGGACCCAGCGCTTTACTACGATCCCGATCACAGCGCGCCGGACAAGACCTACTCCAAGATCGGCGGCTGGGTGCGCGAGCATGTCTGGGATCCGATGAAGTGGCACATCGCCATCCCGCCGCGCGTCGTCGACTCGATGGATGACGGGCAAAAATGGGCCATCTCCTGCACGCGCGAAGCTTTGGAAGACTACGGCTACCCTAAGCGAACGCTGGATCTCGACCGAACCGCGGTGATCCTCGGAAATTCCATGGCGGGGGAAAGACACTATCTCACCTCGTTGCGTGTCACCTTTCCCGAGTACGCCCACGAGTTGGAGGAATCCGCCAGTTTCGCCGCGTTGCCGCCGGCGGTGCGCCGCGACATCATCCGCGAATTCCACAACCGGATCGGCCAGCGGCTTCCCGAAATTACGGAAGACACCATGCCCGGCGAATTGAGCAGTTGCCTGGCCGGCCGTATTGCGAACGTTTTCAACTTGCACGGTCCTAATTTTGTGGTGGACGCTGCGTGCGCGTCAACGATGGCGGCGATCACCGCAGCGACGGAGGGTCTGATAGAACACGATTTCGACGCGGCGATCGCCGGCGGCATCGACCGCAACATGGGCGCAGCAACCTTTATCAAGTTTTGCAAGATCGGTGCGCTCTCGGCCACCGGCATTCGTCCCTTCGCCGAGGGAGCCGATGGTTTCGTGATGGGCGAAGGCGCCGTGCTCCTGATGCTGAAGCGGCTGGCGGATGCGGAACGCGACGGAGACAATATCTACGCCGTGCTGCGAGGCATCGGGGGGGCGAGCGACGGGAAGGGGAAAGGCATCACCGCGCCCAACCCGGTTGGTCAGAAATTGTCCATCGAGCGCGCCTGGCAGAATGCCGGGTTGTCGCCCGCTACCGCGACGTTGATCGAAGGTCACGGCACATCCACGCCCGTGGGCGACGTCGTCGAGGCACAAAGCCTGGCTGAGGTGCTGAGCAGCTATCAACTTCCCCGCGGCTCCGTGGCGCTCGGCTCGGTCAAATCGAATATCGGGCATCTCAAGTCGGCGGCCGGCGCCGTTGGATTGCTGAAAACCGCATTGGCGCTTCGCGATAAGGTGCTGCCGCCCAGCGTGCATTGCGAGCATCCCAATCCGGGCATCGATTTTGACCACTCGCCGCTCCGCGTCAATACCGAACTGAGACCCTGGACTGTTCCGGCGGATAGCGTGCGGCGCGCCGGCGTGAGCGCATTCGGTTTTGGCGGCACCAACTTTCACGCCGTTCTCGAAGAATACATTCCCCACCGGCTGAACGGCAACGGCAAGCGGCCGATCGCGGTTGCTGCGACACCACCGGCCGTCTCGGACGTTGCTTCTCACCCATCCTGGAACAAAGTACCGTTGCGCGGCGCGCTGCTGATCGGCGCAACGTCGGAGTCCGGCTTGGCGGAGCGTCTGCGCTCCGTACAGAAGGACGCCGAGGCAGGCCACGCGCCGGCGCCATCCGCACCGGCGGAATCGGATCTGCGCGCGCCCGAACGCTTGGCAATCGACTATGCCGGGGCCGCCGAACTGGCGGACAAATCGGCTAAGGCGCTCAAGGCGCTGGCCGCGAACGAACCCGCGGTGTGGAAGGCTCTACGCGCGCAAGGCATCTTCCGCGGTCATGGCCCCGCGCCCAAGGTGGCTTTTCTTTACACCGGCCAAGGCTCGCAGTATGTCAACATGCTGAAGCCGCTGCGCGCGTTCGACCCAATTGTCGCCGAGACTTTTGCCGAAGCGGACCGCATCATGACTCCGCTGCTCGGCAAACCGCTCAGCGACTTCATTTTCGTGGACCAAGCCGACGCGAACGCAGTCGCCAAAGCCGAAGAAGATCTGCGCCAGACCGCCATCACTCAGCCTGCCGTACTGGCGACCGACATGGCGCTAACCCGCCTTCTCGCCGCTTACGGCATTCAGCCCGACATGACCATGGGACATAGCTTGGGCGAATACGGGGCACTGGTCGCCGCCGGGGCTCTTCCTTTTGCCGATGCTTTGGAAGCCGTCAGCGCCCGAGGCCGCGAAATGACCCGCGTGTCGGTGGAAGACAACGGTAAGATGGCCGCCGTGTTCGCTCCGCTCGACGAGCTCGAGCGAATACTGAAGACGATCGATGGCTATGTGGTAATCGCCAACATCAACAGCGAACGTCAGGCGGTTATCGGCGGCGCGACCAAAACGGTCGAGCAAGCCACGCAAGTTTTGCGGAAGGCCGGCTACGATGTCGTGGAATTGCCGGTCAGCCACGCTTTCCACACGTCGATTGTGGCCCCGGCCAGCGAACCACTTCGCCAAGTACTGCAGCGCTTGCATCTCGAATCCCCAGGCGTGCCCATCGTCGCGAACGTGAGCGGCGAGTTCTATCCCACCGGCCCTGACGCCGTGCCGCAGATGTTGGATATTCTGGGGCGGCAGATCGCTTCTCCCGTGCAATTCGTTAAGGGCCTGCACAGGTTGTACGATGCCGGCGCGCGCGTCTTCGTTGAGGTTGGGCCCAAAAAGGCGTTGCAGGGATTTGTCGATGATGTCCTCGGCGGCTGCGAGGATGTGGTTTCGCTTTTCACCAATCATCCGAAAGTTGGCGATATCGCTGCGTTCAATCAGGCGCTGTGCGGCCTTTACGCGGCGGGGTTGGGAGAGGGACAAGCTAGCGCGAGGCCGGTCGAAGCACGGGACGCGGCCACGATCGGCCGGCCCGCATCGGCGCAACTGGACAACGATCGTTACATCGCGCTTGGCCATTTGTTGGCCGACGTTCTCGAACGGGGCTGGCCTATTTACCATGGCCAGAACGGCGTATCGACCCAACTCCCGGTGACGATCACGGGAGCGGCTTTAGGCCTGCCGGGAACCGAACACATCTTTGATGATGCGAACGTCGGACGCATCTTGCGAGGCGAGCAGTTCATCGACGTGATCCCGACGCGCTTCCGCCGCGCCATGCTGGACAAACACATCACGCGCCTCGTCAAGAGCGACAACGGAGGACCGATTTTCGAGACTATCGACGGTGTGGCGGATGTGCTCAAGCTGGCCGGCCGCGGCGGCGCCTTCGATCTGGAGAAGGAGTTCGGCGTTTCCGCCGATCGGTTGCCGGCTCTCGACCGCGTCACTCAACTGGCCATGGGGGCCGGGCTGGATGCACTGCGTGACGCAGGCATCCCGCTGGTCATGCGATATAAGACCACCAGCAAAGGCACGCAGTTGCCGGATCGGTGGGGATTGCCCGACTCTCTGCGAGACGATACGGGTGTAATCTTTGCATCGGCGTTCCCGGGCTGCGACTCCTTCGCTCAAGAGGCGTCGCGTTATTACCAGGACCGCGCCCGCCGCGACCAGTTGGCCATGCTGGAAAACTTGCGCGCGAGGGTTGCGGAGACGAACGGCCATTCCAACCTGGTAAAAGAAATCGACCTGCGCATAGACGAATTGCACACCACCGACCAGGCGCCGTATGTCTTGGACCGGCGCTTCCTATTCAGAATTCTTCCGATGGGACACTCGCAATTCGCTGAATTCATCGGCGCTCGCGGTCCCAACACGCAGATCAACGCCGCCTGCGCCAGCACCACGCAGGCTGTCTCGATAGCGGAAGACTGGATCCGCGCCGGACGCTGTCGTCGCGTGATCGTCATCGCAGCGGACGACATCACCTCCGACCACCTGATTGAATGGATGGGTGCCGGCTTCCTGGCCAGCGGAGCGGCAGCCACCGACGAAGTGATTGAAGAGGCCGCCCTTCCTTTCGACCGCCGCCGCCACGGCATGATTATTGGCATGGGCGCCGCGGCCCTGGTAGTTGAGAGCGCGGATGCCGCGCACGAACGCGGAATCCGGCCAATCTGCGAAGTGCTGAGCGCGGTGACGGCCAATAGCGCTTTTCACGGTACTCGTCTGGATGTCCAGCACATCTGCGAGGTAATGGAGCGCTTGGTTGCTGAAGCCGAAACGCGTAGCGGCATTCCGCGTCAACAGCTAGCGCGGAAGATGGCTTTCGTTTCTCACGAAACGTATACGCCTGCGCGCGGCGGAAGTGCAGCGGCGGAGATCCACGCGTTGCGCCAAGTGTTCGGCGACGAAGCGGATCGGATCGTGATTGCCAACACCAAGGGGTTCACCGGCCATGCGATGGGAGCGGGCATCGAAGATGTCGTCGCAGTGAAAGCGTTGGAGACGGGATGCGTGCCGCCGGTAGCTAACTTCAAAGAAATCGATCCCGAGTTGGGGCCACTGAACTTATCGAAGGGCGCCATCTATCCTATCGAGTACGCGTTGCGCTTGGGCGCCGGGTTTGGCTCCCAAATCAGCATGACGCTTTTGCGCTGGGTAGCGACGAAGGATGGGGTTCGTCCCAGCCCGAACGCTCTGGGCTACACCTATCGGATTGCGGATACAACTGCCTGGAACGCTTGGCTGAGCCGGCTGGCGGGCGATCGGGCCGCGGATCTGGAAGTAATTCACCGCACGCTGCGTGTGCGAGACCCAGGGGCGCCGGCGCGGGCCGCCGATGCCGCTCGGGAATCCCCTACTGTCCGAGCAGCGCCGCTTAACGCCGCCGCTCCCGAACCGTCTTCACTGCCACTACCCGCCACGAACGGCGATCCGGTGAAGGAACGCATCCTGGCCCTGGTAGCCGAGAAAACCGGTTACCCGCTCGACATGCTCGCTCTGGATCTCGATCTGGAAGCGGACTTGGGCATCGACACCGTCAAACAGGCGGAAATGTTCGCGGTGATTCGCGAGATCTACAACATTCCCCGCGATGAGAATCTGAAGCTGCGCGACTTCCCCACATTGGCGCACGTGATCCGGTTCGCGAACGACAGGCGTCCCGACTTGGCCGTCGCCGCTCCGTGCCCGCAGGCGAACGTCGACGCACCCACTCCCGCAACCACGGAAGACTCCATCAAGGAGAAAGTGCTGGAGATAGTGACCCAGAAAACGGGCTATCCCAAGGACATGCTGGACTTGGATCTGGATCTCGAAGCGGACCTCGGCATCGACACCGTCAAACAGGCGGAAATGTTCGCGGCGATTCGCGAGATCTACAACATTCCCCGCGATGAGAATCTGAAGCTGCGCGACTTCCCCACCTTGGCGCACGTGATCCGGTTTGCGAACGACAGGCGTCCCGTCCTTGCCGGCCCCCCATCCACGCCCGAGCCTATTCCCGCCGCAGCCCAAGCAACCGCGGACGACTCAATTCAAGACAGAGTACTGGACATCGTAACCCAGAAAACCGGCTATCCCAAGGACATGCTGGACTTGGATCTGGATCTCGAAGCGGACCTCGGCATCGACACCGTCAAACAAGCGGAAATGTTCGCCGCAATTCGCGAGATCTACAACATTCCCCGCGATCAGAATCTCAAGCTGCGCGACTTCCCCACATTGGCGCACGTGATCCGGTTTGCGAACGACCGCCGGACAGCGCCTCCGGCTGAACAGAAGCGGGAGGCAACTCTCGCCAGGCCGATCCTCGCCAGTTTAGACGCGTCAAACAGTATTCCACGCCGGGTACCTGTACCGAACTTGCGCCCGCCGCTCAGCATATGTAAGCCAACGGGCGTGACGCTAGGCTCAGGCAGCCGCGTGATCGTCATGCCGGATAAAGGTGGCGTAGGGGAGGCCCTGACCAAGCGATTAGAGACGCTCGGTGTAGGAGTCCTCCGAATCGACGATGCGCCGCATGCCGAACCGCTGACCAATCGTGTCCGGAATTGGCTGGCCGCGGGCCCGGTACAGGGGGTCTACTGGCTGCCGGCACTGGACAATGAGGGAAACCTCAAAGACATGGACCTGGCCACCTGGCATGAAGCCCTGCGGGTGCGCGTGAAATCGCTCTATGCGACCATGCGCATTTTGTACGACCAGATCGCACAGCCGGGCACGTTCCTCGTCTCGGCCACCAGGCTTGGCGGACGGCATGGCTACGACGACGCCGGAGCTGTCGCACCACTGGGCGGCGCGGTGACGGGCTTCACTAAAACATATAAGCGAGAGCGGTTGGACGCCCTTGTCAAAGCGGTCGACTTCGCGCCGGAGGGCACGGCATCGGAGCTTGCCGAAATCCTAATCCAGGAGACCCTGCGAGATCCCGGCGCGCTTGAGATCGGTTACAAGGATGGTTTGCGCTGGACAGTAGGTCTCGAAGAACAGCCCGCGGCGAACGGCCAGCCCGGTCTGACGCTGGACAAGAACACGGTCTTTCTAGTCACCGGCGCGGCAGGCAGTATCGTTTCGGCCATCACCGCCGATTTGGCGGCCGCTTCTGGTGGCACGTTCTACCTGCTCGATCTAGTACCGGAGCCCGATCCGAACGATCCCAACCTGAAGCGCTTCGTGAGCGATAAAGAAGGTCTAAAGCGCGATCTGTTCGCTCGCCTGCAGGCGAGTGGCGAGCGGGCGACACCGGCGCGGATTGAAAAAGAGCTGGCGGCCCTGGAGCGGGCGCTGGCTGCCCGGAGCGCGATTGACGCGGTGCACGCAGCCGGCGGCACGGCGCACTATTTCAGCGTCAACCTTACGGATGCAGACGCCGTGGCCAAAGTCGTCCAGCAAGTGCGCGAGCGCAGCGGACGCATCGACGTGCTGCTGCACGCAGCCGGAATAGAGCGCAGCCACTTCCTGCGCGATAAGGACCCGAGTGAATTCGATCTGGTCTTCGATGTCAAGAGCGACGGCTGGTTTAATCTCCTGCATGCCATCGGCGACATGCCCCTGGAGGCCACGGTGGCGTTCAGTTCGGTGGCCGCTCGCTTCGGCAACGGAGGACAAGCGGATTACAGTTCCGCCAACGATCTGTTGTGCAAGATCACGTCCAGCTTCCGCACCACCCGGCCAGCCACGCGAGGCATCGTCATCGATTGGACGGCGTGGGGTGGCATCGGAATGGCCACGCGCGGCTCCATCCCCAAAATGATGGAGCTGGCCGGCATCGACATGCTGCCGCCCGAAGCAGCGATTCCGCTAATACGCCGCGAATTGACCACGGGAGGGACGCGCGGTGAAATTGTGATCGGCCAGCGTCTCGGCATTCTACTGAATGAATGGGACGCCACCGGCGGCCTGGATACGGCCACTGGTGAGCCACAAGGGCCGATGATCGGCAAGCTGGCTGGCATGGGTCTTTACTCTGGCCTCGCCATCGAGACCACGCTAGATCCGGCCATTCAACCGTTTTTGCACGATCATCAAATCGACGGCACGCCGGTGCTGCCCGGCGTCATGGCCGTCGAGGCATTTGCGGAAGCTGCCCTATCGATCCTTCCCGGCTGGTATATCGAAGCAGTTGAGGAGGTGAACTTCCAGTCGCCCCTGAAATTCTACCGGCGCGAGCCGCGTACGGTGACCACTGAGGTGGTGATCCATCCGCACGGCGAAAAGTTGGTGGCGGATTGCCGTTTGACCGGTTGCCGGAAGCTCCCGAATCAGAGGGAGCCGCAAATAACCACGCACTTCACGGCCCGCGTGCGGCTAACGAAACAGCGGCCCCAAGCGGTGACCGCGCTAGCGCCTGGCTTGCCAGTCGGAGCCATCCAGGAAGCCGCCGACATCTATCGCGTGTACTTCCACGGCCCGACGTATCAGGTGCTGATGCGGGCGTGGACGGATGGAAACCGGGTTGTTGGCCAGATGGCCGGAGGTTTGCCCAGCGATCACGAGCCGTCCAGCCAGCCCATGCTTATGGCGCCACGACTGATGGAGCTTTGCTTCCAAACCGTCGGACTCTGGGAGTTGGGCGTGCGCGGCCGGGCCGGCCTGCCCGGGTACCTGCATCAAGTCTCCGTGCACCGCGCGCCGGAACTAGCCGAAGGCCCCTTGTACGCCGTGGCCACTCCGGATCCCGATCACGGAAGCTTCGATGCGCAGGTTGTGGATACGAATGGAAACGTATACGTGCACCTAACCGGCTACCGCACGGTGGCCCTGTTCAACGGCGTAGACGCCGAACCCGCGAAAGAACTGCACGCCGTCCTGGCGTGAAGCCTATGCAGCGCAAGTTCCAACGCGTGGCGATTGTCAATCGCGGAGAAGCCGCGATGCGCTTCATCCATGCCGCCCGGGAATTCAATCAGGAGCATGGCGCCAGGTTGTGCACGATCGCCCTCTTCACCGATCCCGACCTGCATGCTATGTTCGTCCGCGAGGCGGACGAGGCGGTGCCTCTTGGCGCCGCTCAGATCATTGACCCGGGCACACATCAGCCCAAAAGCAGTTACGTCGACTATGGGCGGCTGGAACAGGCGTTGCTAACCGCGCGCGCGGACGCAGTCTGGGTGGGATGGGGCTTTGTGGCCGAGCACGCCGAATTCGCGGATCTTTGCGGTGAGCTCGGCATTACGTTCATCGGTCCGGATGGCGATGTGATCCGGCGGCTGGGCGACAAGATCACCTCGAAACGCTTGGCCGAGGAAGCGGGCATTCCGGTGACGCCCTGGAGCGGTGGACCGGTGGAAACGCTCGAAGATGCCTGTCGCCATGCCGAGCGCTTGGGTTATCCGCTCCTGGTCAAGGCCACGGCCGGAGGCGGCGGTCACGGGATTCGCCGGGTCAATTCGGCGAGCGAGCTCCCGAAAGCTTTTGAGAGCGCCCGCGCGGAGGCGTTTAAGGCCTTCGGGAATCCAACCGTATTCATGGAGCAATTGGTGCTGGGTGCGCGCCACGTCGAGGTCCAGATCATTGCCGACGATTACGGGACGACCTGGGCCGCCGGCGTGCGCGACTGCACTATCCAACGCCGTCACCAGAAAATCCTCGAAGAAGCTCCCTCGCCGGTGCTATCTCCAGAGCAAGACCAGGCGCTGCGCGAGGCGGCAGTGCGCCTGAGCCAGGCGGCGGGCTATCGTAACGCCGGCACTGTCGAATTCCTGTATCAACCGGAAACCCGCCGCTTCTCATTCATGGAGATGAACACAAGGTTGCAAGTCGAACATCCGGTGACGGAGTGTACCACCGGGCTCGACCTTGTGAAGCTTCAGATTCATGTCGCGCGCGGTGGCCGCCTGGAAGGAAAGCCTCCCCGCCCGGCCGGTCACGCCATCGAGGTGCGGTTGAATGCCGAGGACGCCGACAACGGTTTTGCTCCGGCCCCGGGCGTTATTGAGCGGTTTAGGATCTTGACCGGACCGGGCGTGCGGATTGACACGGGTGTGGCGGAAGGCGATACGGTCCCGGCGGAGTTCGACTCCATGATCGCCAAAGTCATCGCCTACGGCCAAACCCGGGAAGAAGCGCTTGCCCGGCTGCAGCGGGCGCTGCGCGAGAGCGTGATCGTCATCAAGGGTGGCGCCAGTAACAAAGCTTTCCTTCTGGAATTGCTGAACCGCGCCGAGGTGCAGCACGCGGAAGCAGATATCGGATGGCTGGACCGTTTGGCGGCGGGCGGCGAGCACGTCTCCAAGCACTACGCGGATGTGGCTCTGCTGCAGGCGGCGATTGAAGAGTACAACGCGCAGTTGGCCCTGGAGCAGACGCAGTTCTACGCCTCAGCCTTGCGCGGGCGGCCGCACGTGCGGAGCGAGGTGGGCCGGACAGTGGAACTGCGGTATCGAGGGAATTCCTACTCATTTAAGGTTTGCCGTCTCGGCCCCCGGCAGTACCGTGTGGAAGTGGATGGATCGTGCATCGATGCCGACCTCGACCGCCTGGGGCTTTTTGAATACTGGTTCACTAGCTTGGGACGGCGCTTCCGGATCGTCTCGGTAGTCCAAGGATTGAATTACCGGATCGAAGTGGATGGCGTTTCACACCGGATCGATCGGGATGACGGTGCGGTGCATGCGCCGTCGCCGGCGGTAGTGGTTTCTATTGCCGTGAAGCCGGGCGACACGGTCTTGATCGGCGATCCCTTGGTTGTGTTAGAGGCTATGAAAATGGAGATGCAGGTCGTCGCCCCCTTCTCCGGAAGAGTTCGAAAGGTGATGATCACGCCCTACGTGCAGGTCGACACCGGAACCCCACTCGTGCAGATTGAATCCACTGCTGCCGACAATACGGTGGCGGGCACGAAGCGGGTGGTTTTCAGCGCTTCGCTTACCTCGGACGGAAATGGGGAAACTGTCCTTGCCCCGTGCCGCCAGAGCCTCCAGGAACTCCGGCAACTCATGCTGGGCTTCGATGTAGATCCTACGCAAACCACGCGCCTCGTTGCGGAATGGGCCCAATATTGTTCAGTCCAAGCCAACAGGGACGAAATAACACGGGACGAAGATGAGATCCTCAACATCTTTGTGGACATATGCTCTTTATTCCAGCGTCAACCGGAGGTGGAAGATTCCACCAGCGGTGAAGGGCCTAGCGCCGAAGCCTACCTTTTTTCCTACCTGCGCATGCTCGACACGCGTGGCGAAGGACTACCGCCGGCCTTTGTCAGCGCGCTGCGGCGTGCGCTGGCGCATTACGGCGTGCGAACGCTGGATCGTTCACCCGACCTGGATGAGAGTTTGCTCTGGATCTACAAATCGCACCAACGCGTGGAGCAGCAAATAGCGCCCATTCTGGGTGTGCTCGAGCGGCGTCTGGAGCGTGTCGAAAGTTCTGTGCCCCACGCCGGGGAATCCTTCCGGGCGCTCCTCGACCGAATGATCTCCGTGGCACGCGGACTCTTTCCCGCCGTCAGCGACCTGGCCCGGGAGGTGCGCTATCGCTGTTTCGATCAACACGTGTTTGATCAAGCGCGGAAGCAGATCTACGCGAAAGCGGAGGAACAACTGAACTATCTCGCCGCGCATCCGAAAGAGCCCGATCACCGCGAAAAGATACACGAGCTGGTGGATTGTCCTCAACCGCTCGTGACTCTGTTCTTACGGCGGTTCGGGGACGCAGATCCGGTATTGCGCCAGTTGATGTTGGAGGTGCTCACGGCGCGGTACTACCGGATTCGAACGCTCATGGACTTTCGCTGCGTGGCTGCGGGCAGCCACAATTTCGTATCGGCCGAGTACGATCAGGAGGGAAAGCGGATTCGCGTCTTCACCACCTACGCCGAGTATTCACAGCTCTTGACCGCGGCGCGGGCAATGGTCCCTTTAATCCAGGCGGTGCCGCGCGACCACGACATTGTCGTTGATTTCTACACTTGCTCTTCCGGCCGGCTGGGCGATCCGGAGATTACACAGCAGGAAATTCACGCCCTACTCAACGGCGCCGGGTTTCCGCGCCCCATCCGGCGCATTCTGGTGGCGATCGCCGGCCCCGCGGGCGGCCAGGGCATGAGCGCCATGCAGCATTTCACTTTTCGCCCCAGGGATGGCGCTTTGGCGGAAGACAAGATCTTACGCGGTCTCCACCCCATGATGTCCAAACGGCTGCATCTGTGGCGATTCAAGAATTTCAAGCTGGAACGCCTGCCATCGGTCGAAGATGTCTATCTGTTCCGCGGCGTCGCCCATAACAACCCGACAGACGAACGGCTGCTGGCATGTGCGGAAGTCCGCGATCTTACGCCGGTGCGAGATGAGCAGGGCCGGATCGTGCAACTACCACATCTGGAACGCATGTTTACGGAAGCGCTCGCCGGGATCAGGCTGTTTCAGTCGCGGCGATCGGCACAGGAGCGCTTCTATTGGAATCGGATACTGCTCTACGTGTGGCCGCCGCTTAATCTCAGGCCAGACGAAATTCACGACATTGTGCAGAAACTGGCTCCCGCGACCGATGGACTGGGCTTGGAACAGGTGGTAGTACGCGCCCGGGTTCCCAATCCGGCCACCGGGGAGCTGCATGATATGGTGATTCGTATCTCGATCCCGGCCGGCGCCGGTGCGCTCATTACCTTCCGGCCAGCGGCCAATCAGCAACCGATAAAACCCCTGTCCGAGTACAACCAAAAAGTGATCCGCATGCGCCGGCGCGGCCTTTTATACCCTTACGAAATCGTCAAGATGCTTACACCAGGTCGGGAAGACATGCGAGCTGAATTTCCGCCCGGCAATTTTATCGAGCACGATCTCAACGTCGAAGGCCAGCTCAGTCCGGTGGATCGTCCCTATGGCGAGAACAAAGCCAACATCATCGTTGGCATCATCCGCAACTTTACTGACAAGTATCCCCAGGGCATGCAGCGCGTGCTGCTGCTGGGAGATCCCAGCAAGGATCTGGGCGCGCTCGCCGAACCCGAATGCCGGCGTATTATCGCGGCGCTCGATTTGGCCGAAGAAGAAGGCTTGCCACTGGAATGGTTTCCCATCTCAGCCGGCGCGAAGATTTCGATGGATAGCGGTGTGGAGAACATGGATTGGATCGCCCGTGTCCTACGCCGGTTGATCGTGTTCACGCAGGCGGGCGGTGAAGTGAACCTGTTGATTAACGGGATCAATGTCGGAGCGCAGCCGTACTGGAATGCCGAAGCCACCATGCTTATGCACACGCGCGGCATTCTCGTGATGACGCCGAAAGCGGCGATGGTGCTTACCGGCAAGCATGCCCTGGACTACTCGGGCGGCGTATCGGCTGAGGACAACCAAGGAATTGGCGGATACGATCGAATTATGGGGCCTAACGGACAGGCCCAGTATTGGGCTCGCGACATCGATGAAGCATGCCACATTCTATTGCGCCACTACGAGCACACCTACGTAGCACCGGGCGAGCGATTCCCCCGGCGCGCCTCGACCACCGATCCCGTCGAGAGGGACGTGCGAAGCTATCCTCATACTATCGGCCCACACACTGACGAAGGCGAGGACGGTTTCGCGCGTGTGGGCGACATTTTCTCGGACGAGACCAACCCGGGGCGCAAGAAATCCTTTGATATTCGTAAAGTCATGCTGGCGGTCATCGATCAGGACCATCTTCCACTGGAGCGTTGGGCCGGCCAGCGATCGGCGGAGATGGCGGTGGTTTGGGATGCCCACCTGGGCGGCTATCCGGTTTGCCTCGTGGGTATCGAATCCCGGCCAGGGACTCGCTTAGGTTTTGTCCCCGCCGATGGGCCGAATGAATGGAGCGCAGGGACGCTCTTTCCGCTCTCCTCTAAGAAGGTGGCGCGCGCGATCAACGCAGCCAGCAACAATCGGCCGGTGGTGCTGCTCGCCAATCTGTCCGGGTTTGACGGCTCGCCCGAGTCATTGCGCAAACTGCAGCTTGAGTACGGCGCCGAGATCGGGCGGGCTGTGGTGAACTTCAAAGGCCCTATGATATTCTGCGTGATCTCCCGCTATCACGGGGGGGCTTATGTTGTTTTCTCGCAAGCACTCAACGAACATCTCGAGGTGGCGGCCCTGGAGGGAACGTACGCCTCCGTCATCGGCGGCGCGCCGGCAGCGGCCGTTGTTTTCGCAGGTGAAGTCGAAACCAGAACTCGGAAAGATGCCCGCCTGGAAACGCTGGGAGAGGCCATGGCCCAAGCCGGCAGTATAGAGAAAGGCCGTTTGCGCGCCCAGTGGAACCAGCTCTTCAAGGTCGTGCACTCCGAGAAGCTGGGCGAGGTGGCAGACGAGTTCGACCGCGTGCACAGCGTTCATCGAGCCCTAAAAGTGGGAGCGCTGCATAGTATTATTCCGCCTTCGAATCTTCGCCCCTATCTCATCTACGCGGTTGAACGCGGTGTTCAAAAATATGGGGAACCAAAACTCCAGGAGCTAGCTGCGAAGTTTTGAAAACCTGATGGACCTGTACTGGTTGGAACAAACCGACGTGGATGTGCCTGCGGAGAATGATTGGCTAAGCGCGAGCGAACTGGTCCGCCTGAATGGTATGCGCTTCGCCAAGCGCCGCGCCGACTGGCGGTTGGGACGTTGGACAGCGAAACGAGCGCTGGCCGTCTGCCTGAATCTGCCCCGTCACGCCCTTGCAGGCATAGAGATACGATCGACACGGTCCGGCGCCCCGGAGGCCTTTTTTACGAACAGGCCAGCCGACGCGACCATTTCGCTCAGCCACCGCGCCGGCCGGGCGGTTTGCGCGGTAGCGCCGTCCGGGTCAGCGGTGGGCTGTGATCTAGAAGTAATCGAGCCGCACAGCGACGCTTTTGTTGCCGACTATTTCACCGTCGAAGAGCAAGACCTGGTTGCGCACGCGTTTGCGGCGGACCGGCTTCGGCTTGTGGCTCTCCTTTGGAGCGCGAAAGAGAGCATGCTCAAAGCGCTGCGCGTGGGGCTTCGACTCGACACCCGTTGTGTGATTGTTAGCCTTGACGGAGACGATGAGGGCGCGGTGGATACCTGGTACCCGTTGCGTGTCCGTGATACCAACGGTCATACCTTCCATGGCTGGTGGCGCCGCACAGGAAACCTCTTGCGCACCGTAGTCGCGGCTTCGCCACCGGTTCCGCCGATCCTCTTGAAGATCCCAAGCTTAGAAGCCCCAACCGAGGGCATTAGGAACTATTTTGCGTAAGCCCCAGGTAAGATTGCGTGCGTCTCCCAAGCGTTCTGGTCGGTTGCAGAACATCCGCCTGTCGGTCGTGCGACTTGACGACAGCTAGAAAGTCAGCGGCGAAATCCCCGAGCGTACCTAAATCCTGCCCCCGCGTTCAGATACTTCTGTACTGAGCATAAAGGGTCGAAGGCTTGGCTTGCAGGCGTATCAAAATCTGATGGTTTCGGCACGTTCGACATCACTACAATGCTTGAGAACTCGTTATCTCGTCCGAGTAAGCCGCTACCTCTACTCAGCGGCATTCCGCCGCTTACGATAATACGAAGACTTTTCAGCGACATGTCACGAACTCTCTTCAAATGATTCTTAGCGCCGGAAAACGCGGCTGCGAATGCCGGGCGCCTACGCGTTCGACGCTTTTCCACCAGCCCGCGGAGATTGAAAGGCGAGGCAGCGCCCTCGGAGGTCCACTTGGCCGAAAGATATTCGACTTCGAACAGAAAACTGAAGTTGCACCGGAAGTGCTCCATGATGCTGAGCGACAAACGTAACATGGCCTCTGTTGAAAGCATTGTTGGCTCGGTTTGAATCATTTGACATCGAAACTTATTAAGCAACTATTAGAACCCTCGAAGAAGGGTTCAAAAAACTGCTCGTTCAGTAGCCAGTCGTCTGCATTACGGCGTGACTTGTCGCGCCAAATATTGCCATTCGTTCGGTGGGCAGGCGTTCCTCTGCGTCCGGATGAGCGAAGACTTTGCGAATTTCATAGGACGTGGCGCGCTCCGCTGGGATGCGCCCGATGGTTCGGATCATGGCGCGGAATTCTCCGGGAGAGACGTACTCGCCGAAATTCGCTCCCGCCGCTTTGGATATGCTCTCTTCCATCAAAGTGCCGCCGAAATCGTTTGCGCCCGCTTCCAGACAGGCCAGGGATTCTTCAAACCCAAGCTTGACCCAAGAGACTTGAATGTTGGGGATGTAGCCATTCAGCAAAATGCGCGAAAGTGCATGAACGATCAGATCCTCGTGGACCGAACGGCCCGCGCGCGAGCGTCCGCTCTGGAAAAGCTTGGTTTGAGAATGGATGAATCCTAGGGGAACGAACTCGGTAAATCCGCCGGTGTCCTTTTGAATATCGCGAAGCAAAAGCAGATGCCTTACCCAATGTTCCGGAAGTTCGGTATGGCCGTACATCATGGTGGATGTAGAGGGAATGCCGAGGCTGTGAGCCGTCCGGATGATTTCGATCCACTGCCGCACTTTCAGCTTGTTGGGACTCAAAGACCTGCGGACCTGATCGTCCAGAATTTCCGCTGCCGTTCCCGGAATGCTATTCAAGCCCGCGTCCTTCAACATCAGCAAGTAGTCGCGCAGCGGCAGGCGAGTTTTCTCAACGCCGTAGGTAATCTCCATGGGCGAATAGGCATGCACATGAAGGTCGGGCAAGCGTTGCTTGATGGCCCGAAGAAGCTGTACGTAATAATAGCCGTCGAGATCTTTCGGTAAGCCGCCTTGGATGCACACCTCAGTGGCGCCGAGTTTAACCGCTTCTACCGCTTTGGCCACTAGAGTATCGGTGGAGTGAAAATAAGCGTCCGGGGAATCCGGTCCTCGGCCGAACCCGCAAAATGAACAGCCAACAATGCAGACGTTGGTGAAGTTCAAATTTCTATTCACCACGTACGTGATGCGGTCTCCGACGACGCGCCGCCGGATCTCGTCGGCAACCCTGACGAGCGCCACGAGGTCATCCCCTTCGACGTTGGCCAGGGTCAGGCCCTCTTCTAGTCCAAGGTCTACTCCGGCAAGCGCCTTTTCCAGCGGGTTGGCAACGTTAAGACGCGCCGATTGAAGGGCGCGCTGCCAGGGAATCTCTCGCCATGCAAGGCTTGCCGCTTTCAACATGTTTCACACTCTTTCACGAGCATAGCCGTCTTCGGCCTGGAGTTTCCGCAAGTGCGGTTGAAGGCGGGCGTTTACGAATTCTGGCCTGGAGGAAAATTCCGGATAGATTGCCAACCGTTCGCGCAAGACGAATCCCGCGCCGGCGGATCTTGCTGACAGTGCAGAGATTTGAGGCCAAGCAGCTTCTGGATTAATGAAGTCCTTGGTAACCGGAGAGATTCCGCCCCAATCATTGATTCCGGCCTTCAGCAAATCGGGATAGTCTTCCGCGAGCAAATTGGGCGGAGATTGAATATTCATGTCCCCACCGAAAATCAATCGAGCGACCGCAATGGTGCGCTCCAACTCCTCCGTGGAAGGCTCCGGCGCCCGGGCCATGCGAATATCCGGCTTGGCGCGGAACGGTTGCACGATCACTTCTTGGATGTGGCCGTATTGCTTGTTGACAGCCTGAATCGCCAGGAGTGCATCCACGCGTTCCTCTGGAGTCTCGCCGATTCCGATCAGAATGCCGGTGGTGAACGCCATCGACAACCGTCCCGCGTTCTCAATGGTTCGAATGCGAAGAGAGGGTACTTTATCCGGCGCTTTCCAATGCGGTCCCCCAGCGCGAAGCAGTCGCGGGCTAGCGCTTTCGAGCATCAGGCCCACGCTGGCGTTCGTCTCTCGCAAGCGGCGGAGATCGTCCTCGCCCATCAGACCCGGATTGGAATGCGGTAAGAGCCCGGACTTTTCAAGTACCATTTCACACATCGCTGCCAAGTATTCGAGCGTGCGGTCGAAGCCCAACTTTTTCAGAAACTCTTTTGCCTCCGGGAAGACTCGCTCGGGCTGGTCGCCCAGGCTGAACAAAGCTTCTTTGCATCCTGCGCGGCGGCCGGCTTCGGCCACTTGAAGAACTTCATCCGGCAGCATGTAGGGTTGCACACCGGCTTGAGGATCGGCTCGGAAAGTGCAGTAGCCGCAATAGTCACGGCAAAGATGGGTGAGTGGAATAAAGACCTTTTTGGAATAACTGACTGAGCGGCCTTTAACCCGGTCCCGGACCGTAGCCGCGGTCTCGAGTAGCGCATCGAGCGGGCATTCTTCCATTAAGGAACGCGCATCCGCGCGCGACAGATCGCATCCGTCGAGGCCACGCTCAAGAGCGGCATCCACGCGGCGAGCGATCCCTATTTCGGCCATTGTGACGCCTTTGCCAATTTTAACCTAAGGCAACTCCACTGTATGCTTGGCATTATGTGGCGTCAAGGAACCAAGTGGGGAGCGATGGCCAATCTACTGACGGCGATTCGCCTACTTCTCGTGCTTCCATTTGCGTTTTACATGACACAAGAAGACAGGGCTAGCGCGATTTTGGCTCTCGGCGCCTGGGCGGTGGCGGTGGTTACCGATCTTCTGGATGGTCCCATCGCTCGCCGAAGAGGCACAGTCACCGCATTCGGCGGAACGTTCGATCACGCGAGCGATTTTCTATTTGTCACTTCCGGATTGTTTGCGGGAGCCGCTCGTGGCGCGTTTCCCTGGATTCTTCCTATCCTGATCACTGCCGCTTTTGCCCAGTACGTTCTCGATTCTTACTGGGTTCACCGGCGGACCAAGCTCCGCGGGAGCAAACTCGGCCGCTACAATGGCATCCTCTACTTCGTTCCAAGTTGTATGGACGCTCTCATCCGAATAGGACTTCGTTTTCTCCAATTCCCGCTGATGATCCTAAGCTGGTTACTCGTCCTGAGCACGGTGGTATCCATGGCACAGCGGCTCAGGTTGAGTAGCCTACCCGAAGAGCTCTCGAGTCGCCCGTCGGAGAAATAGCAAGCCTACGGTGGCGTTGAACAGCATGAAAAAATTGTGCATTACCAAACCAAAGGCGGTCATTTGGCCGGGCTTGTCGGGAAAGAGTAAAACCCAAAATAGAATGGCCACCGAATGCATGGGACCCGGCAGCGTGGCACCCAACAAGACCACGGGCAAATAGCCGAGCATCTCACCGAAGGTAACTGTGCCGCCAAAAAGCCTCAAAGCCACGGTATAGACGAGCACCGCGGTGATCACCAGCGGCGCTCGTATCAGCAGAACGACCAGGTAGTGCCACAACTTGGCGAGGCGGAGCGCTCGAAAGATCGGACGGTCGCGCAGAGCGGAACCGGCACGAATTCTTCCGCTGAAAAATAGCAGGAGAAGCACGAAAAACGCGGTGGCGGCCAGGGCGATCCACGGAATGACGTGGAAGACTGGCTGGAAACGGTCCCAACCTAACAGCACGCCGAAGGTCGCCCACAGGATGAGGCTGTAGAATTCACAAAAGGTAATGAAGATCATGCTGGATCCGACTTCCCAGCCGGGGACGCCATCGCGGCGGTTCAGATAGAGGGCGATAGCTCCTTTACTCACCTGCTCGTTCACCATGGAAAGGATGTAGGCGCTGGCCCGGATAGGCAGGATACCCGCGTAGCTGACCTTAGCGTTAAACCAGTTGATGACGCACCAGATCATCAGGCTGTCGAAGATCAGATAAAAGAAGCAGTAGGGAACCATCAGAGCGAGCCAGAGGTACCAATTGACGCGCTCGAAGCTCTTCCCCAGATAAGAGAGGAGACTGGTGCCTTCCGCCGTAGCAGCGTGATTGAGGCTGTTGTAAAGATAGGTGAAGCACGCCGCAGCAATCAGGAGCGGCAAAAGCCGCTGCCATGACTTGGCTTTTCTGCTAGCCGCAACCGCTGGAACGCTGGTTGGCTGGCTCAGCTCGCTCATTCTTTTCGCCCTTGGCCCAAACTATTCTTAATCATCTCATCGATGCCGGTTAGATGGATTCCCAGTTCGGTCGTTGCGGGACGGGGGTCCAAATTTGTATTGGCGGTGATCACTTCTACAGCGTCCGCGGAAAATCCGGGACCGAACATGCGTTGCCGAATACCCAACAAGAACGAGAACAAACCCTTTGGAATCGAGCTAATGAGTACTTGGCGACCGAGCCAGCGCGCAGCTCGCTCCACGAGTTCTCTTTCTGTCAGCGACACCGGACCAACCACGTCCAAAGTGCGATTGGGAGCAACCGAAGGTTGGGCCGCAACAATCGCCGCCCGAGCCAGATCGTCCACATGGAGAGGCTGCTGAAAATTGCGTCCGCCGCCGATCAGCCTGGCTTTGGGCCCGCTCGCATTCCGCGCGAGCGCTGCCGCTCCTTCGGTTGCGGGCCCCAGCAGGAGCGGAGCACGGAGTATCGTATAACACAGGCCGGAAGAACGCACCAGAGTTTCTACCTGTCCCTTGCTGCGGTAATAGCCGTTGGAAGATTTCTCATCGGCCCCCGTGGCACTCACCAAAACAAACTTCTCGGCAGCGCACCGCTTTGCCGCTTCCACGACGCTGCGACCAGGCCCAACATTTGCCTCTTGATACGTTGAACCCAGCCGCTCGACGAGAACTCCAGCCAGGTGGATAATGGCATTCGCCCCATGAAACGCCCGATCCAGACTGCCGGGATCGTCGTAGGAGATTCGAACCACACTACTCCTCGCACCCAGCAGCGTTCGAATTTGGTCGGCGGCTCGTTCGGAGCGGACCGCAGCGACCAGCTCGTTTGGCGCCGGACCATTTTCCGACCCGCAGCGCAGGATGGCTTGGCCGGTGGCGCTATTGGCACCGGCGATGAGTATTCTCATGTCCTCTTTTCCTGGAACCGCTGGCACTTAGCATCGCAGATCACGCCGGTAAGATGGGCGACCTCGAAATGCTCTGCTAGGTTCCAGCACGTGAAACAAGAAAATCCTTCAGCACAAGCGGAGACCGGTTAGGTGTAGAATGACCCGATAGGTAAAGCCGAACGGAAATGCAGGATACATCATGGAAAGCCTCTAGGAGCCGAGAATGAGAACCCTACTAAAGATTGTTGGGGCAGCGATAATTGGCTTGGTCGCGCTTCTGCTGCTACTGAGCTTCACTGGTTTCGAACCCAAGGGCTGTCCACCAACCGATCGATCTTTGTCGTGCAGAGTGCCAGGGCTTTGGATCAAGGGGGACCCCGTAACTACGCCAGTCACAGACTGGTCGTACACCGACAAGATTCCTGAGATCAAGATTCAGACCCAGACCCCCTTTCTGCTGCCTCACTCGGTGACGATCTGGTGCGCCGTATATAACGGCAATCTGTATGTGACCTCTTATCGCGGCAGATTGTGGGCTGAAGACATAATCCGTGAGCCCCGCGTGCGCCTAAAGATAGCAGACCAAGTGTTTGATCGTACGTTGACAGTTGTCGACGATCCGGCTGAAAAAGCAGGCGTGCTTGCGGCTAAGGGAAAAAAATATCCCCAATGGAAGGTGCCATCGGTTTCGGCAGCGACTGTCTTTCGAGTGAACCCTGCATAGCGCAACCCTGGGCGAACGATAAAAATAACCAGTCGTGCGCCTCTTCCGACAAGGACCAGAAGCGAACAATTCGCGTTATCTCACTGAGGCAGCACGTGAAATATGTGCATTACTGGACCAGTGGCGGTTGCGGCCGAAAGTTGAGGATTCTGTGTCGCCCTAGGTCCAAGCACGGCCGCTCTTTCGTCCGGATCCGTGACATGAGATAAAACACAATCATATAAATTGTTTCCCAACTTCAGGCGGACATGGGGATCACGAATCACATTCTTAACCCAACTCTTGCCTTGCGGAAAGGGCAAGCCCGCGGCGAAAAAGGATGTGATATAGAGCTGGCCATTGTGAACGATGTGTCCTGTCGTTACCGAGTGCGGAATCAGGTACCAGGTTCGCGTCTGCAGCTTGTCTGTCTTATATTGGCTCGCGAACGACCAATCTGTGACCGGAGTAGTCACGACGCTTCCGCTGAGCCATAACCCAGGGTAATTCCCCGGGCCTGGTGTATCCCCGATCGGGTTAAGACCGGTGAAACGCAACACTACCAGCGCCAAAACTAGGCAGACCAAGATGGCCCCAACAATTCTGGCTAACGTCTTCATCGCGCGCTCCTTAACGTAAATGCCGAGTTTCCAATTTTGGCTTCCATAACTGAGTCATTGTAGACTCAACCGTCCAAGGCCGACTATCAAGCCGTGAAGCGGCTTCAATTCTGACGTCATACAGCCCAGAATGCAATGCTCCTAAAGCGCCTTCTTCGTGGCCCGGTGAGAGCGGAACCGCCGTTCCTAAGCGGTTGGCGACTAATCGAGAGTAATCAGTCCCCATAGAGCCATCAAAGAATTGCGCGCCGACCCACCTCCCGTTGGAAAGAACGCCAAATCGGGTACAATCCATGAATCGGGACAGCCAGGGAATGCTCAACAAGGAAGGAATAGCCGAGCTCAAGGAACGTCTCAGAACGGTCCGCGATGCGGCTACAAACTTCTTCAGTAAGGTCCAAGAGCGCCAAGATCAAGGCGAGGAATACCGAAATATTTGGGAAGATCTTCTGAGCCCCGAACTACGCCGAGAGGGAGAAGACCTACGCGCTACCATAAAAGGCCTTATCGTCGACATTGCTGGCGCAGCACGTGGATCACCGCTTATCGCTGAAGCAGACCTCCAGGACCTGCGACATAACACGCGACGCATGCTAGCGAGCATCCACTTTCACCAATACCGACACTGGGGCATCTACGTCCACCACGATGAAGGCACAGTCCTTGGCGTCACGCCACCTGGCCAGGAAGAGGAATCCGTTACCACTGTGGCGACCGCACTTCAGTTATTTAGCACCGCCGCCACAAGTATCAGTGAACTGATCGATCTCCTATCGCCTACAGAAATTATCCAAGGAACGGCAGCGGGCACTGCAACCTATCGGCCCAACACTGCGTTCGTTATGATGGCAATCGATAAGAATCAGCCGGAACTGGAAGACATTAAGAACGGCATTAAAGACGTATGCAAAGAATTCGGCATCACCGCCGTCACCGCCGACGAGATTGAACACGAGAGCGCCATCACCGACCGCATCCTTGAAGAGATCGACACTAACGAATTTCTCATTGCGGATCTTACAGGCGAACGGCCCAATGTCTACTATGAAATCGGCCACGCCCACGCGCGCAGCAAACGTGTCCACCTTTTCCGCAAAACTGGAACCAAGCTCCACTTCGACGTCGCACACCGCAACTGCCCAGAATACACGAACGTCACTGACCTTAAAGAACAGCTCCGCAAACGTATGATAACCCTCACAAACAGACCCCAAAAAACGTGACAGTTCGGCCTTTGATTTGGTGAGCGATACGCCGGGAAAAACCGAACTAGAACCTCTTGGCCATTTAGTCTCGGACTTGTGCCGGAAGGTTCTGGTTTTGATGCGACTGAAACCGGGCCATTCCGCGTCCTCGATTCAACACCGAAAACCTGATTGGCGGAAGGGCCTTTTGGTAATTTACCGCCGACCCTCCCGGTAGTTCCTCCGGGCCAATTGATCAAGTGGGCAGGGCCACGGCAAAGGAGAGGTTCCGGACATAGGTTCCGATAATGTGAATTATCGGGGCGCTTGAAGCCACGTTAGGGCAAATGTCCGAGTCGGCCACTTCTCGTCCAGTGGGCGGGAACTGGCAAATACTACGGCGATCGGGAGGCCGATTCTGCAAGCCCGCCAACCTCCGGATGCGCGGTGACTCGCCAAGTGGGAAATCCATACGACTTCGAGGCAAGGCAGGAATGTCGTCGGTGAGTTGTGCGAGATGCTGACACGCCATCCAAGTGAATGCCTGTTTGAGCAGCTACTTTCCAGGAGCGAACCTATCGGGAGCAATGTGGACAATTGCGTGCGGGGCTGGCGCACGAACACCAGCTTATTCCTCGAGCACGGCGCGCCCGAAAACCGGCCGGCCGCCCAGGGAGGTATAGAATACGTAGCCCGCCATTGCGGCCATCAGCAGAATCCCCGCCAGACTCATGCTTGCATACCACACGGACCCTTGGGTCGTCAGGGGAAAGCTCCCCAAGAGATTGTTGAAAACTTCGCTTGCCACCACAGCCAGCAAGCCGAAGCGGATCATCAGAAACACAGTCAGACCACTCATGATCAGTCCAGTCACCAAGACAGCGGGAGCATACAGCTCCAGCGTTGGCGGGCGTAAGAACGTAAATAAGAGGACCCATGCGATCGCGGCTGCCCACTCCTTGCGCAGCAAGGCCCGGAGAAGGAACAGGACAAACAGAGCCGCCAGCCAGTAAAAAGGCGCCCCAATCAAGTGGTTCGATAAATCCGCAATGATCGTACGCGCTCCCAGAAACTGCCACTGTGGTCCCGAATATGGGGTCGCTGGGGGATAGCCGAGCCAGGAGGGAAAAAACCATCCCAGCCTTACGATAGCGATCGAAAACGCCCCCAGAAGGCAGCCGGCAAGCACATCGCGTCCCACCAGCGGATCCCGAAACCCTCCCGCCAGCAACCGGCTCCAGGAGACCAGCGTGGCGGGCCAGCGGCGGCGCACGTACGGCTCCAGCGCGATATAGAGAAGCCAGATGAAGCTGGAAAAAGCAAGCCCCCGGAAACAAAACTCCAAGAAGAGTCCGACTTCGCCGAAATCCGAGACGTGGTGCGCGCCAAAGAACCAAGCCACGGCCCAGGCCGCAAAGACAAAAGCTGCCAGACGAAATGCCCCGCGGCGATCGCCCCTGCCCAGGCGCAGGTTCCGGCGGGCGAGTAACGCGCCGGCCGCCAGCAGCGAAAAGAACAAAACAATGCCAATCGCCAGAACCGCCCGTTCGCTGGCGGTCGGCTGATACGGCTGCATGCGTTCGGGGCGGCTCCACGGACCGATCAGCTCGAAGTAAACAGGCCTGCCCCGGTATGCCGCGGCCTCTATTCGCATCGGGACGTGGGAGCGCTCGGTAAGCGTCCCTGTCCACGCGGCGCGCCCGTCGCTATAAACAGGAGGCGTCCACATCGACTGTGCTGGCGCCCACTTGGACGGATCAAGCCCCGCGGCGGAGAACAGCGGCAACCAGTCAACTGACGCTGCGACGCCAACCGGGTTTTCAACCTGCGGCGGAACTGCGATCAACTGCGTGAGGCGGCCGAGCGGATTGAGCTGGACCAACGTCATCCCGGACACATCGAGCGGCGGGTCGTCCGTCCACACGGATCCCAACATAGGTTCATCCGGGGAAGAGCTATTCGAATCGAGCGGCCGGGGGCTTCCGCGATACCAAAACACGAAAGCTCCGGTTTCGAGGTTGTCCCATCGCGTCTTCGATTTGTCGTGTTCCGCAATATAGCGCAGAAACTCTTTCCCTTCGTAGAACCCCATCGCCGTGTCTACCGGCG
The DNA here is from genome assembly GCA_963768095.1 of Terriglobia bacterium. Classification (GTDB taxonomy): domain Bacteria; phylum Acidobacteriota; class Terriglobia; order Bryobacterales; family Bryobacteraceae; genus Palsa-89. The sequence goes on from CAVYGT010000011.1 coordinate 142,726, forward strand.
GCTCGGAATAGCCGGCACTCTGCAGAATATTCCGGGCGCGCTCGGCAAGCTCCGCCGGCGGCTTGTCGAGTGGCACGCGCCGGTACAATTTGGTCTGCGCACTCAACAAAACCCCAGCAGCAACCAATACCAAGACTCCCACCAGCAAAACCCAAGCGACGGCGGGACGCAAGCCTTCGGTTTCTCCCGAAGCCGCAACCATCTCGGGCGACGGCGTCTCCCCTGCCGCCAGCGCCGCGGCGAGCGGGTCGCCTCCCGGCAGCGCGGCCGCAACACTCAGCGCCGAGGCGGGGCGCTTCGCCGGGTCGTCGGCAAGGCAGCGGCGGATCACGCGATCCACCTCGGGGGCTAAGTCCGGATGGCTCAAATCCGCGGAGGGGCGTTTCCCAGTGAAAACCTCATGCAGCACCACGCCCAACGCATAAATGTCGCTGCGCGCCGTGACCTCCCGGCCGGATCGTTGCTCGGGCGCCAAGTAGCCGGGTGTTCCACTGCGAATGTCCTTTACTTCACCAGCCACGGCCGCCAGACCGAAGTCGGTGATGCGTAACTGGCCTTGCGCGTCCAGCATGATGTTGCCTGGTTTCAGATCGCGGTGCAGCACCCCTTTGTCGTGCGCGGCGGCCAAGCCGGCGCAGAGTTGGCGGGCGATTTCCAGCGCCTTGTCCTGCGGCAGTCGCCCGATGCGCCGGAGCAGCGAGGCCAGATCCTCGCCATCCACGTATTCCATCGAGAGATAAGTTGAACCCTCGGCTTCTCCGATGTCGTACACGCGGCAGACATTGGGGTGCGAGATTTGCCTCGCAATGCGCACTTCGTTGCGGAACCGTGCGAGCGCGGCCTCGTCAGACGTCCATTGAGCTGGAAGGAACTTGAGGGCCACAACCTGGCCCAGCAGCAGATCGTTGGCGCGGTAGACCTCGCCCATACCGCCGCGTCCGAGCAAGCTAACTACCCGGTAGCGCTGTGTCAGGAGAGTGCCCGGCGGGAAGCGGCCCTCATCCATATTGGAAGAGGGGGGAGTGGAGCTGCGTGGGTGGTGCACGGTCTTGGTGGCGGCGCTTCGTGCTCCGTCCATTGGCGTGCCGCACTTCCCACAGAACTCATTCTCCCGTGGTACGGCGGTCGCGCATGTCGGACAAACCCTCACTGGCTCCCCTTCTTCGCGCAGCAAGTACTCTAAGGGTAGATTGCTTTAGCGATTGTATAATGGACCTGGCTTGGGCGGCTTGACAGACCCATGCAGAACAATGAGCCCGCCACCATTGACCGAACAAACGCGCCGGCGAGCGGCCGGCTTATCCCCGCCTACGATCGCCAGTAGGGTCTGCTGACAGGATCGGGCTGTGAAACCGCCGACTCGGACAAATGGCAGCCTGCTCTGGTTGGCCTCGTCATCCCATAGCCATCATTAATGGCTCATCAGGCGCGTTGTCGCCGGCGCGGCCAACCTGTCTCCTTCGTTAACGGATCGGACGCCAATATGCACATGAAGTTGGCCCGCTGACGAAAAGCACTGGCTTTGGAGAGAATAGGCAAATGCGAAAGAGAATCGTCAGTTCGGGCCTGGCCGCTGCCACGTCCGTGCCTGACTTGAACTGGATGGACCTTGGACAGATAGCGACCGTGGAAGTCACGTCCGAGGACCCTAACTTTCCCATTGAGTCCGTTTTCAGCGTCGCTGAAGGGGCGGGCTGGCGAGCGGCCCAAAAAGGGGAACAACAAATCCGCCTCATCTTTGATCAAGCGCTCCCAATCCGTCGGATACAACTTCACTTCGTCGAACCCAGCCAGACGCGACTGCAAGAATTCACCATTCGATGGTCCGCGGCGGACGGTGGGCAAGCCAAAGAGATTGTGCGGCAGCAATGGAATTTCAGTCCCGGAGGGTCAACGAGCGAGATCGAAGACTACGAGGTTGATTTGGACGGCGTGTCCACACTCGAATTAATAATTAGGCCGGATCTAACCCACAATCAAGCAGTAGCAACCCTGGCTGCGTGGCGAGTGTCATAATTCACGAACCGAGCGCCAAAGTAACTGGCGATAATGGCTCATAACGGGCTACTTTTCCGAGCGCCTTTTTCTAGGATTGATCTTCCGCGGGACTTGTTCGTTCAGTTCTACGGCTAGGGCGTTAAACGACAAATTGACTCCGGACGCGCCAACTTCCGGATGGCCTGGCCTCCGGCCAAATAGTTGCATTTATCAGGAAGGAGGAACTGTTGAATCGAACTTACCAGCTTGTTGAAACCAGGGTACGTGCCTATGACTCTAATCAGCCGTAGCTCCCATCAAGGAATTGCACATGACAACCGACACTTCGACAGCACTTATCACCGGAGGAACGAGCGGAATCGGCCGTGCGACAGCGAATAAACTGGCGCAAACGGGCATTCACGTTTTGGTTGTGGGGCGCAATGCGGAGCGTGGGAAGAAGACGATCGACGAAATCCGCGCAGCGGGAGGCAAAGCGGATTTCATTGTGTCTGATCTTCGAGATGCTGAGAGCGCACGCGCCGTGGCGCAGAGAGCGATCGAACTCGGCAATGGGCGCGTGGATATTCTGATCAACAATGCGGGTATCTATCCGTTCGGGCCCACGCATGAAATGACGGAAGAAGGGTTCGACCGCGTCTTTTCACTCAACGTGAAGGTGCCATACTTCCTCGTAGCGGAACTGGCTCCACTAATGGCTAAGAGAGGCAAAGGGGCAATCGTAAATCTGTCGACCATGGCTGCAGACTATGGAGCGCCCGGGATGAGCCTCTATGGTTCGAGCAAGGCCGCCATCAATCTGTTGACCAAAACTTGGGCTGCGGAATATGGGCCGAGCGGCGTCCGGGTTAATGCAGTGAGTCCTGGACCTACACGCACGGAAGGTACGGACGCAATGGGTGAGGGCCTTGAGCAGCTAGCTTCCCAGGCGCCGGCCGGTCGTCCGGCTACAGCCGACGAGATCGCTGAGGCGATTGTCTTCCTGGCGACGGACCGTGCCAGTTTCATTTATGGCGCAAAGCTCGCCGTAGACGGAGGGCGCACCGCTATCTGAGGATCGGTGGCCGATTTCGCGAATCCATGCGAGCGAAATCCACGGCGCGCCATAGCGGACTGCCTAGGTCGTGAAACCAGAGTCCGATAATACGTGATAACGGGCTGCCCCGCCTATTGGGTTTTCTCGACGATAACCACCTCTGATCCGGTGCTTAAGAAGTGGATTGCAAGGGCGACGGTGAAGCGAGTATCGTCGCACGGAGCAATCAGGCAATCCTTTATTTCGTATAATTTCAAGTGCTGACAAGAGTGTCAGGGGAGAAGATTATGGCGAACGTTTTCGTCGAAGCCCATCCGAAGGGTCGCCCTGAAGGGTCGGCCATTCAGGATTATGTGGTCGAAGACCATGCGAACCATGAACTCGGCACTTTCAAAACCCAGAAAGAAGCAATCGATTGGGCGAAAGCGAAGGGTCACGCTCCTCTTGTCGCTCGCGTCCGGCATCTGAATGACAAGAAAAACCCCGACCATTGGCGGTCGGCCTAAGGCCGATCGCAAAGGGGCTTCGCCGGGCTACTCCCTTCAATCAGGAAGGTAAGCGCGTCATCGCCTGCCGTTCACCGGCCTGGTGCGGCGATTGGCCGAATACCCCCTGACTCTTGCTACCTTCGAGCTTACGCTCTAATCCATGAGCACGCAATTCCAGGACGCAAGCCAATCCAGTGAAGGAACCAAAGGAACAGTCGAAATAAGCCCCGCGGACCTCCACCCGCCAGCGGCATTGGCTGCCCCCGTTCCCCCGGAAAAGCCCTTGTCGCTGTTCGAACTTATGCGCGTGTCGCGCGAGAATGGCGTCGCAGGAGTCCCAGCCGCGGCTTACCGGGAACCGATCTACGAGTTGAAGAGCGCCCTCGGCGGCATGTTCATCGTCAGCGATCCGGCGGGTGTCAAACGGGTCTTGGTGGACAATGTGAGCAACTATCCGAAGGAGCCACAAGGCTCGCAAATCATGGCTGCGGCGTTCGGAGAAGGCCTGCTCACGAGTGCGGGGGAGAAGTGGCGCAAACACCGCCGCATCATGGCCCCGTCGTTCGATCATCGCAGTCTTGTCGCCCATGCTCCCGCGATGGTCGAAACCACCACTCGCTTTATGAAGAAGTGGGAAGGCCTGGCGCCGAACACCGTAATTGACATCGAGTCCGCGATGACCGAACTAACGCTGCAGATCATTTCAAGAACGATGTTTTCGTCCGACAGCAGTGGCATCTGCGATCTGGTCGGCAACACGCTCCGGGAGGGAACGGCGGCGATGACGTTCGGCTTACTGGATGCGCTGCCGTTGATCGGTCCGTGGCGGATGGGCCGGAAAACGGAACATATCCACGCGATTTTCAGCGCACTGGACGCTTCGATCTTCAAGCTCATCGAGGCAAGGGCGGCCGACAAAGCCGAAACGGAGAAAGCGGGACCGACCGACCTGTTGGGGCGTCTGGTAGCTGCGCGTGATCTTGAGTCGGGCGCCGGTATGACAACCCAGGAAGTTCGTGACGAGGTGGTGATCATTTTCATCGCTGGACACGCAACCACCGCCGTGGCCATGACTTTTGTCTGGTATCTGCTCTCGAAGCATCCTTGGGCGGAGGCAAAACTTCACCAGGAGCTGGCCACGGTATTGAGGGGCAGGCCGCCTAAGCACGAGGACCTTGAGCACCTGCCTTACACGCGACAAGTGATTCAGGAGGCGATGCGGCTCTATCCGCCGGCGCCAAGCCTTGAGACTCGCAAGCTGGTAGCCGATGACGTGCTGTGTGGCCGCCACATACCGAAAGGCGCCCAAGTTGCCATAATGCCTTGGATATTGCATCGCCATCGGACGCTTTGGGACGAGCCCGACCGCTTCGAACCAGACCGCTTCTCACCAGAAAACAGCGCCGGCCGTGACCGGTTCGCCTGGCTGCCATTCGGCGGGGGACCGCGAATTTGTATCGGTGCGGCGCTCGCGTTGACCGAGGCATCGCTCATGCTGGCGACTATCGCGCAACAGTTCAGGCTGGGTTATGTCGAGGATCAGCAAATCACGCTGAAGGCGCGGATCACATTGGGAACACGGGACGGTATCAAATTGACTGTCAGCGAGCGCTAAGTAAGTGGTCGCAATGCAACGTAGGTGGGACGTTTACAACGCAGGTTCAGAGACTACGGAATCGCTACGTTAATGGTGGATATCAGGCCTTATTCGATAGGACGTTGACGGCGATCACCGCGATCACGATCGCTAGTACGATGACCAAGACTAACCAGGCGGGAAAGTGGAAGTGGCCCGGTGCGCAGAGATCGCACCGCGCCGCGGGCCCCGGTGGCTTGTGGTACTCGCGCCAGGAAAGGCCCGTACCAGGCAGTCCGACGCTGGCGTAGCGCTGGCCGCGGGCGGTGACTCCGATATGGGCGCCGCGGCCGCCTACGGACACGCCTATGCCAGACCCCGAAAGGTTGAGATGCACACCTGGCAGCAATTTCAAGCGGCGCTGAAAACGGAGGCCCATCAATTTCTCAGGTCATCGCAGGTACGCGGTTCTTCCTAACCCGTCACTTCGGCTTGTGCTTGCTCCCCGGCGCGCGCATCCGGTAAACGCAGACGTGATCGATCAGGCCGAGGTTTTGGTCTGTCGCGAAAGCGGCGTGTTCTTGATCGGCAGATCGCGCACGCGGATGCCGCTCGCCGCGAAGACGGCATTGGCTACCGCGGCTGCGATGGGCGGCACGCATGGCTCGCCCAGCCCGCCAGGCCGCCTGTAGGTTTTGATGAATTCCACCGTGATTCGAGGCGCGTCCGCCAGGTGGATCATCAGGTGGTCCCGAAAATTGCTCTGAACAACCCTTCCCTCGGCGATCGTGATTTCGCCGACCAGCGCGGCCGACAGTCCAAAGATAATCCCTCCTTCGGCTTGGGCCGTCGCGCTGTCGGTGTTGACGACGTCCCCGCAGTCGACAACCGCGAACACATCCGGAACGCGGAGTCTTCCTTCAGGCGTCACCGCCACGTGAGCCACTTCGGCCACGATCGAGCCAAAGCACTGCGTGATCGCGATTCCCCGGCCTTCGCCTTCCGGCAGCGGGCTGCCCCAGCCGGACAAGGCGGCCACGCGCACGAGAACGTCGCGAAAGAGCGGCGCATGGTTCAGGAGATCGAGCCGGAAACGATACGGGTTCTTGCCAGCCGCATGCGCCATCTCGTCGATGAACGATTCCTTGAAGAAGCCATGCTGCGAGTTCAGGACCGAGCGCCACGCGCCGGTCCGAACAGGGTGGGCCGCATCGCGCGCCGCGGCATGTTTGTCGGGGATCGCGTACGGCATGAACGTCGACTCGCCGTCGCCACCGCCTGCGTAGCTCGACCTGATAGCCAGCGGTGCGCCACTCGCATCGAGCGCGCCGGCGAATCGCGCCATGCCGGCAGGGCGATAATAGTCGTGCTGGATGTCGTTCTCGCGACTCCAAATCAGCTTCACCGGCGCCGGCGACATCGCCTTGGCAATCCGCACGCCCATGTCGATATAGTCGTATGTGAACGGAAGACGACGGCCGAACCCGCCGCCCAGCAGCAGGTTGGTGAGGCGCACCTGCTCGACGCTCAGCTTTAGCGCGCTGGCCGCAGCGCTCCTCGCATTGAGTGGATCCTGGACGCCCGCCCAGACGTCGGCGCGATCTTTCTCCACACGCGCCGTGCACACCATCGGCTCCATCGTCGCATGCGCCAGAAATGGGACGCGGTAGTCGGCGGTGACGATCTTTGCCGCGTTCTTCGGCATCTGCGGAGGGGCACCGAGTGACTTGTCGAACGCGGCAAAGATAGATGCGCTCGACACGCCGCCATGACCGGCGTCGTCGAAGGTCGGCTTGAGCGCGGCGAGGGCTCGTCGTGCGTGCCAGTACGTGTCGGCAACGACGGCGACGGCCTCATCGAGGCGCACGACGCGTTTCACGCCCGTCATCGCCTCGGCCGGGGTGGTATCGACGGACGTGAGCTTGCCGCCGTAGACCGGCGCGATCTCGATGGCGGCGTGGAGCATGCCCGGCACGGTGAAATCGATGCCATAGATCGCGCTACCGTCGACCTTGGAGGGGATGTCCAGACGCGGCCGGGCAGTGCGCCGGATGGTGTACGCGTCGGGGCGCTTCAGCGCCGGACTCGACGGGACGGGAATCGCGGCGGCTGCCGTCGCAAGCTCTCCGAAGCTCGCGCTCTTCCCCGATCTCTCATGGACGATACGCGATCGGATTGCCTTGCACTCCGACATCTTGACGCCGAAGCGTGCCGCAGCGGCGGCGAGCAGCATGTCCCGGGCAGCGGCGCCCGCCACGGTCATGCCGTACTGCCCGGTGCCGCGAACGGCCGAGGAGCCGCCAGTTGCCTGGGTGCCGAACCAGCGCGCCAGGCGATACGCTCCGTAGTCCACGCCCCGCACGAGCGGTGCGGGAATGTCGCTGACGAAGGCTCGCAGCATGTACGCGTTGGCGTAGGCATCGAGGGCCGGTGCCTCCCTGACCCGCACCAGATTCCAGTCAGCGTCCATTTCCTCGGCGGCCATCATGGCCAGCGCCGTGTGCGTCCCTTGGCCCATCTCGCAGTGGGGGACCAGAACGGTGACGAGATCATCCGGCGTGACCGTGATCCAGGTGGTGAGCTGACCCTTTTCGGCGGCATCGGCCGATACGACGCTTTGTCGGCTGGGCGCGAACAGCAACTCTCCCGCCCCCAGCACGAAACCGCCTCCAACCAGGGTGCCGGCGCCGATGAAAGCGCGTCGTGTCCATTTCCTCAAAACGGCCTCCTCGTTAATGCTGGGTGATGGCGTGAATGGCACGCCTCACGCGGGCGAACGTTCCGCAGCGGCAGATGTTGGTGATCGACGCATCGATGTCCTCGTCGCTCGGCTGCGGGTGCTGCTCGAGAAAGGCGGCAACCGCCATGATCATCCCGGACTGGCAATACCCGCATTGCGGCACCTGGTAAGTGATCCAGGCCTGCTGCACCGGGTGAAGGATGCCTTCCCGGGCCAACCCCTCGATGGTGGTGACCTCTCCGCCTTCAGCGGCGGAAACCGGCAGCTGACATGAACGGACGGCTTGGCCATTCAGACTGACCGTGCACGCGCCGCAAGCCGAAATGCCGCATCCGAACTTGGTGCCCGTCAGACCGAGCGTTTCCCGAATCGTCCACAGCAGCGGCGTATCCGGCTCGACGTCGAGCGAATGTGTCTGGCCATTGACGGTGATCTTGATCGCCATGCCGCCCTCCGTCCGCGCGCACCAATATTGTACGGGAGCGTTCCCGATTTGTACAGCATCCAGTGACGTCACGAACCCGTGACGTCACCGGCACGAAAGGCTCGGTAGCTGAAACCACTTCATGGCTCGCATGTCTTATCGGCCGCACGGCTAGGTGCCTTTCCTCGGGCCAAAACCCTCAGGCCACGTTGCTCGCGGCCGGCTGGCCATGTTCCCCAAGGCTCGCCGCGCGCAAGCGGGCCCTTCGCCCTACTCGCAGATCGGCGACCCGTGCTCGAAACGAATAGACTCCGATAATGACCGTTAACGCGCTGGTGGCGCAGCTCTCCGGCGAAGATGACCGAACCTGTGTGCGCCTACTCCGGCAATGGAAGGGCCTGCCGGTAAGCGCCGGCTTCGGAAGTGGATGGCGCAGCGCCCGCCATTTTGTTCCTCTCCCTGCATAGTTTTTGGCGTTTCCAGCCGATCTCTCTGACAGACCATGTCAGCCCCACTCGCCGGTAAGTTCCAGGATCCCTATGCAATCCTGGGGATCGACCCAAAATCAGACTTGGAAACAATTCAGCGAGCGTACGCCAAGCTTGCGCAGAAATATCCGGACAAATCCGCAACGGGTAATCCCGAAGCGTTGGATGCCCTCAATTGGGCGTATGAGGTTCTCTCCGATCCGGAACAGCGCAGCACATTCGACAAAGTGAAAGTTGAGGGCCAACAAGCGGGCAGTCCCAAATTTTCCGGCGTCGACTTTTTTGACGCGCTTGGACGCGAAGTGGCCCTGCGGGCGGCCATTCTTTGCGTTCTATATGATCGGCGTCTCATCGAGCCCTCCAGCCCGAGTCTCTCGATACGGCACCTCGAGCTGATTGTGGCGGCCCCGGCCGTGCGGTTGAGCGCCGCGCTATGGTATTTGAAACAGCGCGGTTTGGCGGCGAGCGACGACAAGAGCAACCTGCAGATCACAGCGGACGGCATGGATTTTCTCGGAAGCAAGAGCCCGTTGCCCGAACATGTGCTGCCGTTCATTAAGACGACTGCAATCGCCATCTCTCAAACTCGGCCGCCGCAAGCGCAATCCGGACAAGCCCAATCGGAGACACCAGCAGTCAAGCGCGCTCGTGAATCGGTGCTCACTTCCCTGAACCGCGCACTAGCCAAAGGTTAGGATGATCGCCCCATGTTGGCTTGAATTCGATAACGAAGGGCGTTCTATCGGGAGTGCTCACGTACAGGAGACTTCGGGATGTCGGCACAAAGTGTACTGAGCACTGCCGATAGAAGTCTACTGAGCACTGCCGATAGAAGTCTACTGAGCACTGCCGATAGAACTCGTTGAACTGAGCCTATTTAGGTTTGGCAGGGCAATTGCTTGTATGGGTATTGAATCGATCTTTCGCAATTCCTTCGCTGTCGACCCGCCGAATCGATGGCTGAAAATCGACTCGAGTTGTGGCTATAGAATGCATCGTCGCAGTTGCCCTGCCAAATAGTATCATCCTGAGCCCCCTGCCGGAGGCTTAGTTCAATGCTGCATATCGGGCTCTTTAACTTGGACATAGCGTCCCGGCATGCGAGTGATTCAACTCTCCTCGAAGACCGGTCAGGGGATGGACCAGCTCGCATCGTCGAAGTGACGCTCTAGCGTTCTGTTACTTTCAAATTGATGTCGTGCCGCCGAAGAATCGAGGCCGTGGCGAGTTCGTAAGAAGCGACGGATTCGGCGAGATCGGCCTCCGCGCGGCGCTCCTGACTGCGGGCCGCGATCATCGTGGTTTGGCGCTGCTGCACCAGAAAGAGCGTTGAAGTGCCGGCGCGGAACTGGCGCTGTTCACTTTGATACTGCTCCTCCGCGGATTCTCTAGCCACGCGCGCCGCCTGCACGCTCGCCTGGGCCGATTGAATACTTTGGATGGAGGTGCGGACCTCGGACTCGATGTTTTGCTCAACTTGCTCGCGTTGGTTTTTGATGCGGCGCTCCTCGGCCAAGGAGTGGCTCAAGTTGGCCTCTGCTGTACGGTTACGAATCGGTAGCGAAATCCGAAGCTGGACTTCGGCGGTCGGGAAGTTTCCATTCCAGAGATTGCCGACGGCCTGGCCATAGCTGCCGATCAACACCGGGGGCGCGCCGGTTCCAGTCAGGGCACTCACGTTGATTGGTTCCAATCCGCTCGCTGCCGAGAGCTGGTTGAGGCGATCGACGATGGGTAGAAATCCGCCGGTTAACGGATTGGGCCCGGGAACCACGATGCCGGCCAGCCCGGCGCGATCGTAGTTGGCGACCAGATCCACTTGAGGCTTCGTAAGATCGCGAAAATAGCGCGTGTCGTCCTTGTTGATGTCGCTCGAAATGCGCACCTGCGCCACTTCCGGCCGATCGGTGAGCGCCTCCCGGACGGCGTCGGATAGAGGAGTGATTGGAGGCGCCGTCTCTGAAGGCGTAGTCGGAATCAGTGCGCTCGTCCACAGCGGCGAGGTGCGATCCGGCAGGATTAGCGTCTTGAGCGCGTTTTCCGCCTGGGCAAGCGCGGTCTGGGCGGTAAACGCGCTGATTTCGAAGTTGGCCAGTTGTGTCTGCGCAGCCACCACATCGATCGGCGCCAGCAAACCCTGCTGCTCTTGGCGGCGGTTGCTCTCATCCTGCTGTTGCGCGATGCCGACGGCTTCCAACTGCACTTGCAGATTGTTGTAGGCGTACACCAGTTCCCAATAGCCCCGTTCGGCTTGCTCCACCACTTGCATCACGCGCTGGCGAAACTGTTCATCGGTAAGGGAACGGTTCTTCTTGGCAACATCGATGGCGTGTCGATTGCCGTCGTAGCGCAAACCTCGCCACAGCGGTTGCGTGTATTCAAAGTTGAGCGCCGTCGGGTACTGCGGATTCAGAGTGACGAACGTATTGTTTGTATATGTCCGTTGGTTGGAGAAATCGATTCGGTAGCTGCCGCCAAACCAGGGAACGTTTCCCGAGACAGCCGGATCGCTGTTCCACATCTTGTTCAGCACGGCGCCAGTGGCTGACCCGCCCAGTGCGGAGGCAATGGGGGTCACTTGCTTTTCCCAGAAACCATTTCCGCTCGCTATCGGGTCGAAGACGCCCCGAGCGCCGATCAAAGTGTATACGGCTTCTTCCTGATCGATCCGCGAAGATTCGATGTCCTTGTTGTTGGCCAGTGCCAGCGCCAGCGCTTGCTGCAAACTGAGCGGAGTCTCGGCCACCACCCCGATGCGCGGCCGCAATTGGAAAGGTCGAACGGTCGGGACGAGCGTTCGTTGGCTCGCTTCCGGACTGCGAAGCGAAAGGCTCGGTTGCTGCAAGGCTTGGGAGAACGCCGCCGGCAGCGCGTACATCACCAGAGCGATTCCAGCACACTGGATACGGAATTGTGCGGTCATTGGGCGTGCTCCTCAGAGCCGAAATGGGCAGGTTGCACCACCGTATCCCGACGCCGAGCCTTCGCGTCCGCCCGCTTTCTTCCGAACACTTTCTGAACCACGGGGAGGGTTTTCATGTCGTCAAAGAGTGAATAGAATACCGGCACCGCCAGTAGCGTGAGCAGCAGGCAAAGACTCTGGCCACCCACCACCAGCACACCGATGGATCGATTGGTGGACGCGCCGCTGCCGCTCGAGATCACCAGCGGGAGCATGCCGGCCACCAGCGCGGTCGTGGTCATGAGAATTGGCCGCAGGCGATCACGATTGGCTTGAATGATCGCCTCGTAGCGTTCCATGCCCGTGGCGCGCAGGCCGTTGGTATGGTCGATTTGCAGAATCGCATTCTTTTTCACGATTCCGAACAGCAGTAGCATGCCCAGAGCCGAAAACACATTGATGGTCTGGCCCGCGATCAGCAGTGACAGAATGCCGAACGGGATCGCGAGCGGGAGCGTCAGCAGAATCGTTAAAGGATGAATGAAGGACTCAAATTGCGCCGCCAGCACGATGTACATAAAGATGAACGTCAATCCGAAAGCCAAGCCGAAATAATAGGCGGTGCGGCCCAGCTCCTTGCTGGTGCCCTGCAAGCCAGTGCTGTAGCCGGGATCCATGTGAATCTCCTTAGCCAGGCCATCCATCGCTCCGATCACGGCGCCTTGCGAGCCACCCGGAAGCACGTTCGCGCTCAGCGTTACCTGACGCTGGCGGTCCAGCCGGCTGATGCTGGATGGTGCGGTGCCGTTCTGAATGCGGACCACTTGATCCAAAGGAACCCAGCCCTGCTTGTTGGTCGAGAAAACCGTCAGTTTTGATAGCCCGTCGACGCTGGTGCGATACTCGCGCGCCGCGCGCAGCCGGACATCATATTCCTCGCCGCCGGAGGGAAACGTAGAGACCACTTGGCCTGCAATCAGTGTGTTCAGCGCGGTGGCGATGTCGTTCACTCGCACGCCCAGATCCGCCGCGCGTTGCCGGTCGATTTCGATGCGCAATTCAGGCTTGCCGAACACCAGCGAGCTATCCACGTCGGTGACAAACGGAGTTCGCCTCATCTCTTCCATCATGGCTTCCGAGTAGCCATTCAGTTTGTCCAGATCCGGGCCCGTAAGCACGTATTGCACGTCCGCCTGTCCGCCGCCTGCGCCGCCGGTCTGCAAGACGGCAGTCTTGAGATTGGAAGGATAGCTCTTCATAAGGTTGCGGGCGCGCACCATCAGAGCCTGCTGCGAAAGACGCCGCTTATCCTGATCCACCAGGCGGACGTAGATCGACGCCTGATTGACGGCACCGACCGTCACCTCGCCAAAACCGCCATTGGTTTGTCCGATGGAAGTGAGCGTGTGTACCACCCCAGGAAGCCCGCGGATATCGCGCGCGATGCGCTCAGCGATGGTCATTGTGGCCGCTAGCGACGTACCTTCGGGAGCGCGCACGGATACCGTGAATTCGGAGCGGTCGTCTTCCGGCACGAAGCTTTTTCCAACTAAGAGGAAGAGCGGAATCGTGCTGAACATAACGGCCAGGCTCAGTGCAACAATCGACTTGCGATGGCCCATCGACCACACCAGCATCCTGTGGTAGTAGCGGTCGAAGAACCGGAATAACGTCGAGTCCTTCGAGCCATGGTGGGCGTCTCTCTCCGCCTTGGGTGGAACCTTGATGAATCGCGAGCTAAGCATCGGCGTCATGGTGAAGGACACCAGCAATGAGACCGCGATCGCAAAAGATGCCGTAAAGCCGAACGAGGACATGAATCGGCCAACGATCCCGCCCATGAAGCCGATCGGCAGAAAAACGGCCAACAGCGACAGCGTCGTTGCCATCACGGCCAGGCCGATTTCACGCGTTCCCTCGATCGCCGCCTGGAACGGCGGCAGATCCTTCTCCTCCATGTAGCGGTAGATATTTTCAAGAACAATGATGGCGTCGTCGATCACAACCCCCACCATCAGTGTGAGAGCCAACATCGTGATCTGATTCAGGTCGAGCTTCATCACCGCCATCAGCGCGAACGTCGATACGATGGAAGTTGGGATGGCGATCGCCGAGATCAGGGTGGTGCGGATGTTTGCCAGGAAGATGTAGATGATCAAGGCCGCCAGAATGCTTCCTTCCACCAGGTGCTCTTCGAGTGAGTGCAGAGCGCTCTCGATAAAAAGAGATTGATCGTTCACAATTTCGAACCGAAGGTCTTTCGGGAGCAGGGCCTGGATCTCTCTAAGCCGCGCTTTCAGCCCTTCCGCCGTGGCTACGGTATTCTCGCCGGATTGCTTGCTCACTGTAAGAGTTACAGACGACGCTCCATCGAGACGCGACGCAGTGGTCGGCTCTTCCTCGCTGTCTTCCGCGTGGCCGATATCGCGCAGTTTGACCACATAAGGACCACGCGTGGCGATCGCGATCTCATCGAACTGCGCCGCATCCACCAAACGGCCCAGCGTGCGAACCGATAGCTCCCGTTCGCCCGCGTTCACGTTGCCGCCGGGCAACTCCATGTTTTGCTGGCGGAGCGCGTTCGCAACGTCAACCACCGAAAGATTGTAGGCGCGCATCTTGTCGGGGTCTACCCAGACGCGGATCTCGCGCTTCAAGCCGCCTACCAACTGGATCGAGCCCACCCCGGGGATGTTTTCGAGGCGTGGCTTGAGCTGTTTGTCTGCGATCTCAGTAACCTCTCGTAGCGGGCGCGGCGATGAAACGACGATCTGCAGAATTGGCGTCGCGTCGGGATCCATTTTCTGCACCGACGGCGTCTTGGCCGTCTCGGGCAGGTCCGGAATCACCAGGTTGACCTTGTCGCGGACTTCCTGCGCGCCGACATCGCCATTCTTGTCGAGAGAAAACTGGACAACTACGGAGGATGTCCCCTCGGCGGAAGTGGAAATCATCGAATCGATGCCGCTGATCGTATTGATAGAGTCTTCGATGCGTTTGGTGATCTGCGTCTCAATTTCTTCCGCGGAAGCTCCTGGATTCGAAACCGACACAACCACGGTAGGCAGGTCCACTTTGGGGAACAGGTCAAGCCCCAGCGTGAAAAACGAGAAGACGCCCACCACCATCAGCGCAAGAACCAGCATGGTCGCGAAGACCGGACGGCGGACGCAGACTGCGGCTAGTTTATGCATTCCTGTTATCCCTTGCCTGCTGTATTCGTGGCGGCGGTCCCGGCCGGTTTAGGCCGACCTTCAATCGCCACTGTTTCGCCGTCGTAGAGATCCTGCAGGTGATCGGTGGCGACAATCGCGCCGGGTGAAAGCCCGGAGAGGATCTGGATGAGGTCTCCATCCGGCGGGCCGAGTTGCACAACGGCTAGGCGCGCCTTTCCTTCGCGAATAAAAAATACTTGCGATGAGTTGGTGCTGGGATCGGTGATCACCACTCGGCGCGGCAGAAAGACTCCCCCGGTGCTGCCGGGAAGAAGGACCCGCGCGGTGGCGAACATGCCAGGTTTAAGCGCCAAATCGCTGTTGGGAAATTCGGCCTCGACCGTAAAGGTTCGAGAATTCGAGTCCACCGCGGGATTGATCGCCGTGACTCTTCCCTCAAAATCACGCCCCGGATAGCCGGGCACATTCGCCACCACCGGCGCCGCCGCTCGCATCTTCGGCGCGTCCGACTCCGGAACCTGCAATTCGAGCTTAATGGGAGTGATCCGCAGAACGGTAGCGATCTTTGAAGTCAGCGCTACGTAT
The DNA here is from genome assembly GCA_963768095.1 of Terriglobia bacterium. Classification (GTDB taxonomy): domain Bacteria; phylum Acidobacteriota; class Terriglobia; order Bryobacterales; family Bryobacteraceae; genus Palsa-89. The sequence goes on from CAVYGT010000011.1 coordinate 158,139, forward strand.
TGGCCGCTGGCAACGGGCCGGGCGCTGACGTATCCGGGGAAGGGCGCGCGGATCAGTGTATCCTCCACCGCTTTCCGAGCCATGGCGGTTTGCACGTGTGCTCCGGAGAGGGATGCCTGCGCCGTCATCACGCCCTGAAAGTTCTGGCGAGCGGAATTGACAGCGGCTTCGTATTGCTGGTGCGCCGAATTCGCCTGAGCCTGCGCGGTGTCTGCCTGCGTTCGAGCCTTTTCATAAGCGCTGCGCGAGACATCTCCGGTTTTTATCAGATTCTCGTAACGTTGTGCGTCTGCTTCGGCCAGCTTCGCCTGAGCGAGCGCCGAGTCATAAGCGGCTTTCGCCGACAACACTTCTGGGACGTTATCGGCGTTGAAGTCCTGCCCTTGCCCGAGACCGATTCGCGATTGCGCCTGGCGTACCGCAGCCTCGGCCTGTTGGTCGGAAGCTTGCGCTTGCTCCAGCCGCAACTGAGCGTCGCGGTCCTCCAGCCGTGCAATCACCTCTCCCTGTTTCACGAAGTCGCCGACATTCACGGGCGTCTCGACGATGCGGCCGGCCGTCTCCGGCGCCACGTCGGACGATTCCTTCGACACGAAGCTCCCCGTGACCTGGACCGAAGCTGAGACCATCCGTGACGTGGTCTCGACAGCAGCCACCACTGGCACGCGCGACGTGGCCGGTTCGGCGCTCCCACCTTGCGCGGGACTGTTTCGGGACCCACCGCAGCCGGCTTCGAGCAACGCCAGAACCACTGCGGCCATCATCGCTACTCTCATATTCGTCCGTTTCCGGTCTTCTGGATGGATCTTTTGACGCCCGGTTTCATAATCCCGCCCATTACCAACTCGATGAGTTCGTCTATTACTGTCGCGTCCGGAAGGCAACGCTTTTTCGCGGCGAAGAGGTACTGTCCCATGGCGTATTGCACGATGGGTCCGACAGCGAACGTGACCGCCATGGCCGGGTCGCACTTGCGAAAGGCGCCTTCTTTCTGCCGAAGCGCAACGTACTCCATCAGAAACTTTCCCGTCGGCAGGGCGAAGCGCTCACGGAAGAGGTGCGCTAAGAGATGACCATCGAGCGCGGAATACAGCATGAGGCGCTGAAAAGCAGGATCCTCGCGGAACGAATCGACAATCTGCGCTGCAAGATGCCGGAACAGGCCGGCGTCGTCGCGGCGGGTCGCGAAAGTCCGCAGCTCTTGAATCCGCTGATCCGAGCCGTTCCTTCCTTTCATGTCCAGGATGGCGTGGTACAGATCCTCTTTGCTAGCGAAATGCCGGAATAGTATCGCCTCGCTGACCTTGGCCGCCGCGGCGATGTCCTTGGTCTTGGTGCCGCTGAATCCATGGCGCGCGAAGGTATCGATCGCCACTCTTAGAAGCTGGCGCCGCCGGTCCTCGCTGTGCATCTTCGGAGCGCGCGGAGTGGGTGCTGGCTTGGCAGGCATGCAGTTGGATTCTTTACTAGTAAGTGCTAACTAACTATGCTAACACAGGGATTGCTTGGGCTCAATCGCTCCTTGACTAGGAACGATTTCTTCGCTTGAAGTCTCGCCCACCGAGAGGTAATGTCCGGATAGCTACCGCTATGGCCCATTATCGTTCGCCATCTGTTAGCACCCATCTGGCACTTGACTGGGAACGCTCGTCTGGGAAAGTGGATGAACCGCCGGCATCCAGGCTACTTCTCGCTTTTGTTTCAAAACCATTTCCATTCGGCCCACTAGCTCGGCATAGGAGTTATCGTCTCGCGAATGCAGTCGATGAGGTGTAACGAAAACCTTTGAAGTGTTTTTTGGCACACTTCTAATTCACGAGACAAGCCCGGCATGGCCATGTCGTCCAGGTGTGTTCCGAAAGTTCACACTTCGTGCTCCTCGCTGCGAGGGAGGGTTTGGTGCCCCGCCTGTGGCACCTGCTTTGGGTACATGGCCTACGTTGTGAATTCGGCGGCTCCCCGCTCGCCTCCCCCGTACTACAACCCAACAGGTCGTTTTTTACTTTGCCGAAATTCACGTAGAGGCTTTGGCACGGGAATCCGCCAGGATTATGGCCCAACCGCGAACGCGTTTGAAGCATACGGTGGGCGACTCGCTGCCGGGTGAGGAGTTCTTTTTGATTTGCTGAGTTCTTTTTGACTACGTATTGTACTGTACGGTACGGCGTCTTATTAGTTGCGCGAAACAGATCCCTCGACTACCTAATGCAAGTCTAGAATAGACTACTCTAGAACATCTGTCGCGTTCCGGAGGGGTCCGGCGTAACCTGGCGCAACCTAGCGTAAACTGGGACGTCGCTCCGACATATCGCACGTCACATCTGAGCCAATCGCCACCGAGACACTCGCGAAAACAGGCACGGAACAGGCCGTTTTTTGAAGCAACCGAAGGGCATAGAGCGGATCCGATGCCGAAATATCAGAGGCCAATCAGGAGACATATCAACGCAGATCAGGTTGTGCGATGGCCTCACTGTTTGGACGCTCTTCGACGTGTTCGCTTGGGCGTGATCTGTTCCTGAAACACGCTTGATACGCACCTGATATTTCTTTGCCGTTGGAGGTGGAAGTCGTGCGCCTTCAACAGAGACATCCAATTATCCACCTGTTTATCGAGGGTTTTTCACGCGTGATGGATGAGAACCCTGCGTTGGTTTCAAAAAATTAAGAATCATCATTCGTGCCGTCGGCATCATTGCCGGTTTTAGAGAGCTGGCCGAAGAACGGATTAAAAATTGATCCCTGAAGTCTCTAACCTCGCTCTCTGACGACTTTATGATGCAGTGCTTCTCGCGCTGGAGATCAATCGAAGATGTTCAATTTCAGTGAGATCCCGGCGTTAGGCACTGCCGGTTATCCGAGTGTTCCGCCACTCGGAAGGTGGACGGTGTCGGCGTGGAAAAAGGCATGCGTATTGCTGGTTCGAGCCGATAGCCTTGGCCAGTCGCTGGTACTTCTGTTGGCGTTTGCCACCGGTGTGCTGGGTCAAGAATACAGTTTTCGTTTTTACGGGGCGGCCGAAGGTCTTCAGAACCTGGTCGTTCTATCTTTAGCTCAAGATCGGGCTGGTTATATCTGGGCGGGAACGGAAGTTGGCCTCTACCGCTACAACGGTACCCGTTTCCAGTTGATGGGGCGGGAGGAAGGACTGCCGTGCTCTACTGAAGTTCACGGCTTATTCGTGGCGTCGGATGGCGCGCTTTGGGCCAATACCTGCGCCAGAATCTTTCGTTTCGACGGACAAGCGTTTCAAGTAATTCCTGGCATCGACACAATGCTGCGCGGTGCCCAAGTGATGACGGATGCTGTTGGCGGCGGCATATTGATCACAACAGAGACTGGCATTTACGAGACGTCGCAAGGCGTTAACGGATCGTTTTCAACGCATTCCTATCCGCTCGGCAAGGCGCTGGCCGGAAAGCCGATGCACGGTATCTCACGTGACGGAGCCGACCTATGGTTCGGATGTGACCAGGCGCTTTGTCTCGAAGAATCCGGCCGAATTTCCGTATTTGGAAAGGAACACGGACTTCCGGAAGACTCGTGGGACGGAATTCAAATCACGCCGGATGGGTCGGTGTGGGTACGCAGTCCCAAGAACGTCTACCGCCGAGGACCAAGGCAGAGCAGGTTCTTGCGGGAAAAACAGAATATTGCTTCGAGCGGATTCTGGGGGGCGCTGACCGCAGCTCAAGACGGTTCCATCATGATTCCGACGGATCAGGGAGTGGCAATCCGTAGCGGAGCGGGGTGGAGTGTAATAAATCGGCAGCGCGGTCTTCGCACCGAAAATGCGGGAGCGGTGCTGGAGGATCGCGAAGGGTCGGTATGGATTGGTTTGATTGGTGGTGGCGTGGCGCGATGGATCGGGCGAGGAGTTTGGGAGTCCTGGAATACTTCCCAAGGTTTCCCCTCGGACGTAGTTTGGAACATCCGGCGAGACATGAAGGGTGCCTTGTGGGTAGGCACCAGCCTGGGGCTTGTGCGCCTAGACGGTCCCGGGCGAATTCGGAAGTGGTCCAGAAGAGACGGGCTAGGCGCCGACAATGTCCGTTGGCTTGCCGAGAGCTCCGACGGCTCTATATGGGCGGCGATGAAGCCGGGTGGTTTGGCAAGAATCGATAACGTGTCTGGAAAAGTTCGGCGCATAGGGGCCAGCGATGGCCTGCCTTGTGATCCGGAGGACGTATTCGTGGATCGACGTGACCGGTTGTGGTTACCCACCGGGTGTGGTTTGTTTCTCAACGAGCGCCCGTCGGTCTCGAACCGTTTAATTCGCGTGAAGACGCCGGAATCATTTGGGCGCGCCGCGTGGAAAATCATAGAGGATGCACAGGGGATCATCTGGGTCACGACCCGAACAAGGTTGTGGAGCCTGCGCGAAGGTCAGTGGCGTGAGCACGGGCGTGCCGAAGGCATCTTGACAGAAAACCCGTATGTCATGGTTTTGGCCAAGGATGGTTCAATATGGCTACGACATCGGTACGACGCGGGAATCGATAGACTGGAACTCTCGGGGGACCGCGTTGTCCGGGCCGACTCGATAGTGCCCGCCGACCTGCGGGCGGCTCCTGGAACGGCGTTTCATGGCTTTGACGCGTTCGGTAATTTCTGGCGCGGGAGCACCAATGGCGTGTCCGTTCTGTCCGGTAACACGTGGACTCGATTCACGACAGAAGATGGCTTAGTTTGGAACGATTGCGATGGAGAGGCGTTCTGGCCCGATCCAAACGGAGATGTGTGGCTAGGCACCAGCGGCGGCCTCGCGCACTATCATGCCCAGAACGGTGGCTCGCCTGTGATGCTGGTTGCGGATCCCATCATTGCCGGTTGGGAGATTCTTGAGCCGGCACGGCTCATCCGCGCAGAGCTTTCGTCCCTAAACTACAGGGCCGAGCAACTGGTCCACTTCGCTTACCGGTTAGACAACACACCCTGGACTGATTCGTCGGAGCGGAACATATCCATTAGCGGGCTCGCACCCGGTAAGCACAGCCTGGAGGTGCGTAGTCGCATTCGCGACGAACCCTTCTCGCTGCATATTGCACGGATGGAATTCCGGGTGAAACCCAAGTGGACGGAGACGTGGTCGGCTCGTCTGCTGGCTCTGACATCGGTGCTACTGGCAATTATCCAATTCGTGCGCTGGAGACTTAGTGCAGCCGTGCGAAAGCAGCATGAGCTGGAGGCAGTCGTGGCTGCCCGGACGGCGAAGTTAAGCGAGGCCAACTGTTCGTTGGACGAGACGGCCCGTCAACTGCGCAGCAGCGAAGATCGCTTGAAAAATGCAGAGCGCCTTGCACATGTGGGTCATTGGGATTGGAATTTAATGACCAACGAACTATCTTGGTCCGACGAGATGTTTCGAATTTCCGGTATACCGCGAGGCTACACACCAAGTTGGGAGGCTTGTTTCCAAGCCGTGGCATACGAAGATCGAGAGCGAGTGCAACGATGGATGAGGGCTTGTCTTGCAGAGAAGCGTGGAGACTCCATCGAATTTCGGCTTCTCCGCCCTAACGGAGATGCGCGGACAGTCATGTGTACTGCCGAGGTGTCGACGGACGATGGAGGAGTTTCCGGGCGCATGTTTGGCGCCTGTCAGGATGTCACCGATGCTAGGCGTACCGAGCAAGAAGATTTCGATAGGAAGAAGCTGGAGAGCGTGGGCACACTAGCAGGTGGCATTGCTCACGACTTCAATAACCTCCTGGGCGGCGTAGTGGCTCAGGCAGAGCTCGCGCTGGCCGAGTGCGCTTCTGGTTTGTATCCTGACGGAGAGCTAAAGATGATCCGCGACGTCGCCATCCGTGGTTCGGAGATCGTCCGCCAATTGATGGTTTATGCAGGCAAGGAATGCGCGACCAACGTGCTCGTCGATGTATCGCGGACCGTGCAGGAGATGCTTGCGCTACTCAAGGTTTCGGTTTCGAAACACTCCACTTTGGAAACCAAACTTGACCAGGACTATCAAGCCGTCCGAGCTAGTAGTGCCCAACTTCAACAAATAATGATGAACCTCGTTATGAACGCATCAGAAGCGATTGGCGATCGAGATGGAGTAATCTGCATAACGACGAAATGTGTGAGAGTAGACCTGGGCTCGTCAAGGCACTTATTAGATCGTTTGCCTCCCGGCGATTATGTGCAACTCGACGTCTCTGATACGGGTTGCGGCATGTCAGAGGAGACGAAGACCAGGATATTCGACCCTTTCTTTACCACCAAGTTAGCAGGGCACGGCCTGGGTCTTGCGGTGGTCGATGGCATCGTACGAGGGTTGCGTGGCGCAATCCATGTTGTCAGTGAACCATCTAAAGGTACGACGTTTCAAGTGTTGATACCTCGTGTTGAACCGGCAACTGGTACAGTGGCTGGCCCGGTTTCCGGAAACAGAGAGTCGGTACCGGCGAATCATGACCTAACCGTGCTGGTTGTGGAAGATGAAGATCCACTCCGGCAACCTGTTGTAAGAATGTTGCGAAACGAGGGCTTCAAGGTATTGGAGGCTGGCAACGGCTCGATTGCAATCAACATTCTTCGCTCGAGCACGGGCAAAATTGATCTTATTTTGTTGGATCTGACCATCCCCGGAGCTTCGAGCGCAGAGGTTGTTGCTGAAGCCGCGCGGAATCAACCGGATACGAGAGTGATTCTGACTAGCGCTTATAGCCAAGATATGCTGAAGCTTCCTGTTAGCGAGCCACAGATCTGCGGCTTCATTCGCAAACCGTTTCAATTTGGGGATCTTGTGAAGACCCTTTGCAACACTCTTCTCTCGTAAGTTCGAGCGTTTGGACACGCTGGGCGCGGCCAAGTCCAGGCGTGTAGAGCGATTCGTTGGCGTCCTCTGTTTTTATCACTAAGTCTTTATCCGAGCATTTCACCTGTTACGTGAGCGCGATAGAGTTCTCAGTCTCACCTCGAATCGATCTCGGGCCATCTGCAAGATCGTGTTCCCTTTTTCGTGTTAGGTAGCCCTCGAACTTCAGCCTAAGATTTTAAGTCTCTTCATTACCGCCACGATCTTCTTTAACAGGAGGACAACTACGGGCTGCAACCGAATCGACTGATTCGTGAATGCAGGGTCAGGAGAAATCAAATGTGGGACATTTTGATTTTGCTCTTGGAGTGGATCATCGGCGGCACGAACTGAGTTGCTTTGCCTATGTGCAGGCTAACTGAGGTTTCGGCCAGTTCGACAGTCGTTTGAGGGATTGTGGGTGCATCTACCCCATCCCACTCAGGAACGGCCGGGTCATCACCGAAGAGTTTTTCAACAGCATCATTTCCTTTCGGCCCGCCAAGTCAGTCAGCGGGGTATCCTCTGGCGAGTGTAGTGGATGAAGGCGTGACGAGAACTCCCAAAGGCTTTTCGGCACAGTATTTTGATGCCGTTCATCAAGCGCGACGCTGTAGGCGATAAGGAACCGCGCGTGAAACTTGCGATCATGAATTCGCATCCAAACGAAATGAGAAGTTTGTTCCTCGTCGGCCTCGGTTGTTGCTCTTGTAGTTTCTTAGCATTGGGCCAGCAAACCGCCGATCCTGCTGTCCAACCCGGCACAATCGCAAAACGCAACCAACCGGAACGCGAGAATAAGCGCATTCTTGGCGTCATTCCTAATTACCGGACCTCCCCGAGCCTGACACAATACAAGCCTCTCACTCCAGGCGAAAAGTTCGTGATCGCGACTCAGGACTCTTTCGATCGAGGCACGGTTATGCTGGCCGCTGCATTTGCGGGCCAGGCCCAGTTGACGAACTCGAATCGATCATTTGGGCAGGGAGCGGCCGGATACGGTCGCTATTTCGGAACCGCGTATGCCGACTTCGTTATCGGCAACTACATGACCGAGGCGATCTACCCCACTCTTCTGCATCAGGATCCACGCTATTTCCGGCGCGGCACGGGGAGCGGCTGGTCCCGCCTGGGCTACGCCATCGGACAGACCTTTTGGACGCATTCCGATACCGGCCGCATGCAGTTCAATTATTCAGAGTTCGTGGGAAACGCGACCGCAGTGGCGATTTCGAACGCTTACTACCAGGACAACCGCGATGCTTCTAGCGCCCTGGTGAAACTCGGCGCGCAGGTTGGCGTCGATATGGCCGCCAACATTCTCAAAGAATTCTCTTCGGACCTCAACCGAAAGTTCTCCCGCAAACGTCACGACGACAGACCGTAGCGGCAGCACGCGCATCCACATCGGGCCGCGCAGAGGCCGCGTTCCCACGCGAGGGATTCGTTGATGATTTTTCTCGATTGAATACGCTCTCTAGACCGCGGGAACAATACGGGAACATCGGCGAGGCGAAACCAGCCTAAATCATCCCAATTGGTCCCAAAGGTGTTGTTTCGTAACTCTTTTTCTAGCATGCACCTGCGCTGATTTTGAACCACTTAGCATTGTCGGTAAACGGCCCTGAAAAGGCTGGCGGCGGTTCGATTCCTTCCCCGGCCACCACGTTTTCAAGCAGTTACAGCCGCTCCAAAACTGAGTTTCATTCCGATTCATTCCAAAAAAACTTTGGTCTTTTGAGACTCGCCTCGCGGGGTGATCCGGTTTTGAGCTACTGCTGATAACGCTCTCGATTCCGCGCGCTGTGCCGAAAAGCGTCTGGAGCCATCAGTGCCGTCGTGAACCACAACATCCGCCGTAGGATAACTTCCAATCGGAGAGAGCGCGTCGAAAGGAATGGTTTTGACACAAAAGTGAGTGATCGCCGGGAAGGCGGAGTTTTTCCCAGATCGGCGTTCCCAGCTAAGTGCCAGATGGGTGCCATAGGATGGCGCACGACTATGCGTCTTAACGGTAGCCATCTGGACAGTACCTCTGAGTGGCGGGAACATCAAGTCAAAGAGGTCGGAGAGTTCGAGAGTACTCCTGCGGACGTTACTGGCGCGGAAAGCCCAACCGCTCTGTGTCAGGCTCGCGCTGAAGCGATACCCCGGCGCACGCGGCGCAGCAACGGCGCAAGTGCGAAGTAGATGGCTGCGATGACGAGCGGGCTCATCACCATCCAGATGGCCATGGCACCAAGGCTCGCACTCCACAACATTTTGATCAGGTTCCAGGGATCAGACTTGATCATTCCGAACACGCCCTTCATCGATAGTGTAATGGGCGCAGTTCCGGTGATCCGGCTACCAGCCTGAAGAAAGGGCAGGAAAAAAATCAGTTGCAGGGGGTAGGTAAGATAATTCACGACCTGGATGGCAGGCAAATTGAGTCGTAAAATAAAAGCCGCGGCTGTGCAGAGAATCGTCGTCGAACCCAGTACAGGAAAGATTCCGAGCACTGCTCCCAACGCAATGCTTAGGGCGATCTTCTCCGGGGTGATACCTTGGCGGAGCAGCTCAACGATAGGCAGCAAGATCTTCCTATAGGGCCGCCCGCTCTTCACTATGCCTTCCTCCTCAAGCATAACTTTCAGATGTCCCCGCCGGCTAGGTGGGGCCGTGCCGGTCTGATTGGCTCATGACGACCAGCGCGCAGTGGAAGCTCGTTTGCCCTACTACTCCGGTGTGCCTGTTCCGCTGGAAGCAGCCCAGAGCTTCTGGCAGCGGTAATCGGTTGCGCATGGTGCTGGCGCGCGAATTTGCAGCCTGCGCGGCTCATTTGCCGGGCAGCATGGGAACAAAGCGCAACGGAATCACGGAGCGCTGTTTAGTTCGTCCGGCTGCGTCTTTCTCGAGACCCCGAGCACGATGCGGAACTGGACGCCCTCATTGCGGCTGGCTACGGCGAGGTTCCGCAGTATTGCATCCCGAAAGACTGGCGCACCAGGCTGGGCCCGGAATTGGCACACCCGAGAGGAAGCCAAGACCGCGGCCGAAACTGCATCAGGCGTGTGAAAAAAAACCAGCCGATTAGAGGGCTGGCGGAAGAAGGAATGTTCCCCGACGTCATGATGCCCTCGACGCTCGAACGGGTTTAGGTTATTTTCGGCCAAGTTAGCGGTTTAGAAAAGCCGACTCATTCGGGCAGGTGAAAAAATGGAAAGGGCCACTGGCTTTCATCATAGAAAAGTCCACCTTGGTCGGGTTCGAACTGCCGCTGGAATCAGGAAGTACGAGTCGTCACTATCGACTTCGTCGGAGAATGAAACCTTATCGAGGAGGAATAGACTCCCCGCCAGAACGTGCTACGGAAACATAAGGGAGAATCAATTCTGCCACTCGTGCACCGGCTATCGATTCTATCGCTCTCGGCTGAACGTCTGGGGAGGCACGGGAGGCACTAGTCACCGCACGACATACCGCTTGCAGGGTACAGTTGAGTGGAGGTTCGCTCACTTGGCAAAACAAAAAGAAATAGCAGGCAAGGAAGAGTCCGCGGCGACTGTCTTAGGCGGCGAGCCTTTGCTCGCGGGAGCCAAGCCGTCTACAAAGTCCTTGAAGAAGGGAAAGCTTCCTCCAAAAAACAAATTTCGACTTCCCAGGCGGCAGAAGAAAGCCCAACAAAAGGCCGCAGGTCGCCTATAACTCGGATCAGGCAGCGCGGCCTCGATCACATGCTTTTTGAGCTAAAGAGTTCAGCGGGTTGTCCCAAACAGTTGAAGGAAACAGCCCGATAAGCAGCATTGTCGGTAGCTTCCCCGAACGCCGTCTCCGGCCAGTGTACGAGTCTCTGACGATCCGCCCCGAAGCAGCCATTGGCGGACGCAAGCGCGCGCGCTTGTGAGTACTCATCTCGCGTCGCTTGCGAAAGGAGGAGAGCGCGCCTATGACAGTCATCGCCTTTCCACCACCTGTGCCGTCTCATCTCTTGGGAAACTGAAGAGCTCGACGAGCGCCCTTACGCGCTCTTTCTGCCGGCTACGCGGAAATCGCTTGGTTCTTTGTTAGCTCGGCGATACCATGGAGGCTCGCCCAAAACACTTCCGATATAACCTCTCGCTTCGAGCTCAGCAGCTGAAACAACTCCAAGGAGCTGGGAAAACGCGAATCGCAGCTCCGGAGCTGTGCCCGGCGGGCCTGCTTGTCACGCAGTTTTCGTTCCGCAATTCGGTTCGCTGCCAGCTTCGTTCCTATCGATACGGAGGTATAGCGCCGCTAAGATCATCCCGTCCGACCGGACGGTGGAAACTTTTCCGAATGCTTTGCATCACATAACAGCGGTGCTAGATCCTTTTAACAAGGAGAGGTTTTATGCACAACGCTATCCCCTTCATCCTGGCGGCTCTCATGGCCCTGGGGATCATTGTTATCGGTTGTTTCTACCTTGTATCGCCTGAACGAATCTTAGGAACATTTGGTCTAAAGATGCTACATCCGGCAGATGCTGCTGCCGGGTTTGGCATACCGTTACACGATGTCAGTGATTATGCATTTCGCGCACAGAGAATTTGAAAGGAAGAGACGATGACGACAAGACCAAGAGCTGATGAATCCCGCACGGTGGCTATCGCAGGCGCTAACGGCATGGTCGGGCACCACCTGGTGGAGGCACTGCAAGCTTCAGGGGATCGGGTCATTGCGCTGGTGCGCCAGCCTTCGGCACATCACTTCCCATCTGCTGTAGAGATTCGGAGATGGCAAGCCAGTGATCCGGTAGCTCCAGTCGATGGGGTCCACGCGGTGGTCAATCTGGTGGGCGATCCCATCTTTGCCAAGCCCTGGAGTCGGGCACGCAAGCAGGAGCTCACCCAAACACGGCTGCTTGCGACCCGCTCGCTCGTGGAGGGCATCCGCAAGATCGGAGGAGAAGGATGCACCTTCATTTCTTCCACTGCCGTCGAGTACGCGGGCGATACTGGAGATCGGCAGGTCGATGAGAAGGCGGCCCCTGGGACTGGAGGCTTCCTTGCAGAACTGGCCCAGGTGTGGGAAGCCGAAGCGCAGCGCGTGCGCGAAACTGGCGCCCGGCTGGTGCTGCTGCGCCAGAGCCTGGTGCTGGGGCGAGAAGGAGGAACGTTAGCTGCCCTGCTCCCCGTATATCGCAGCGGCTTTGGCGGCACGCTTGGTCCTGGGGGACAATGGTTCTCCTGGATTCATATCAATGATGCCGCTCGCTTGATCCTACACGCCTTGGATCAGGAAACCATTACAGGCCCATTCATCAGCGCCAGTCCCAATCCTGTTACCAGTCGCGAGTTCGCCAAGATATTCGCGCGCACCCTTCATCGCCCCAGGCTCTTTCCCATGTCCAGGACAATGATGAAGCTGGTGTGGGGAGAGCGTGCAGACCTCTTTCTCGATAGCCATCGCACGGTGCCACAAGTGGCTCTCTCCACCGGATTTCAGTTTCGCTTCCCCACGCTCTCGGAGGCTCTCTCCGACCTGCTTGGACCCCATCCCATACCCATGGCACAACTGGTGCAATCGATTCCATAACAACGCCGGCTCCTTGCAGACCCGAGTAAACTTGGTGGCGCTTACCAACCAAAAAGGCTCGAAGGCAGGGCGCCTGGCTGACCATTCACTCAGCTTCGACAGATTTAATGCTCGAGCACCTGGCTCTCGCCGAATTTCTCGCTGTCGTATGCCGTTGAGCTTCTCACCTCGCAGCGGGCACAGGGTGCAAAGGATCGAAGTTGAGGTAGATGCCCTCTCGATCCGACAGTCCAGCCTTGACCTGCCGAGTCAAATCATCGGCGAGCACCTCATCGCGGCCGGCTTCGATTGCACTCATCGCTTGTCGAACTACGTCTATAGGTTTGACCTTAGGAAGGGTGAGTCCGCTCGCCATATCCGTATCGACTAGAGCGACATGCACGCCCACCACCTGCGTACCTTGCTCGCGTAAAGCGGTCCGTAGCCAGTTGGTCAAAGCCCACTCGGCAGCCTTGGAAGCGCTATACGTCCCGGCCGCTACCCAACTCAGCACAGAAAGAAGATTAACGATGGCGCCGCCCCCGTTCTTGGCCAGCGCAGGAGCAAACACGCCAGTGACAATGTTTCCGACACCGCGCCACCACCTCTGACACCGCGCCACCACCTCTAAGGACTGCCGACCTTTTGTCCAAGCCATGGGGGCCACCTCAATTCCTGCGCAAGGGTGTCATGCGTATGTTTCACTGATAGTCGAAATAATTATGGTCGAGGCTCGTGAGAGGCGAAAGCAAAGAATCCCAGCTGAACGCAGCTCGAAATGCCGATCGCGTTCTGCGCGTAGCGCGGATTCTGTGCTTTCGCAACTCCACTCCAGTCGACCCTCAATTTCATTTAGCTAAGTCGTGTAGTTATCACCCTTCGGTCGCTCAGTTGTAGCTCCGAACCGCCTTCAATAGCCAAGCCACTCCGAGCGAGCACATTCCTACTAGGGCGACAAACGGAAGTGGGCTGGCAGTTTTGGGGAGTTCCTGTTCCGGAGCCGGCGTAGTCGCCTCGACCTCAGCTGGAGGACTTGCGTGTGTCGTTGCATTCGGTGTGGTTTGGAAGAACTGGTGAGCTTTCGGCAAACCTGCGCATGAAAACGAGGGGGCGCTGGCTCTTTTCGTCGCTCCGATAAATAATAAGCTAAATTTGCTCGCTTTTGTCGCAGGTAGCAGTGTGTACCCACATCGAGGGAAACGTGTCGGCCGGGCCCACCGTGCTGTATTATGGCAGAACGGCCATGCAGATCACGGAGTTGCTACAGCGCGTCCACGCTGGCGATCAGCAAGCTCTAAATATCGTGATTCCGATGGTTTACGACGAGCTGAAGAAACTGGCGGCCGGGCACCTCCGGCGGGAAGGCAAAGCGCGCCCGCTCGACACGACGGCGCTGGTTCACGAGGCGTTCCTACGACTGGCGCGCGGCCAACATCCCTCCTACGAGAACCGGTCGCATTTCTACGGAATCGCCTCACGGCTGATGCGCCAGGTCCTGGTGGACTTGGCACGCGCGAGGTCTCGGGAAAAGCGAAGCGCAATGGAGGAAGTGCCGTTGACCGACATTCCGGATTTGGGCCAACAGCCCGACGAGTCCTTCCTGGCAATGGACGAGGCGCTGGACCGGCTGGGACGCACCGATCCAGTGAAGGTGCAGCTCGTTGAAATGCGCTATTTCGGCGGCATGACCGACGAGGAGTCCGCCACGGTGTTGTCTCTCTCTGTGCATGTCGTTCGTCGTGAGCTGCGCCTGGCGCGGGCCTGGCTGCATAAGGAGATGGCCGGATGAACGCCCGCGTCGAAGAACTGTTTCACGACATGGTGGACCTGTCTCCCGCGGATCGCGTCCGCTATTTTGGTGAGCACCAGGTGGACGAGGAGATACGCCAGGAAGTCGAGGCGCTCCTGGCATTCGACTCCGGCGCCAATTCCTTCCTCGATCTCAACGTGCGCATCGCCGCCAGCCGTGCCCTTCCGCAGCTGGAAGGTAAGGGCTGGCGCGCCGGCCCGTACCGGCTCCTGGAAGTAATCGGACGCGGCGGCATGGGTGCGGTCTATCTGGCCGAACGCGCCGATGGCGAAGTCACCCAACGCCTGGCCGTGAAGCTGCTACCGGCGGGCGCGGGCGATCCGTTGCGCGAACGTTTTCTCCAGGAGCGGCAGATCCTCGCGTCGCTGGCTCATCCCAACATCGCTCGTATGCTGGATGCCGGCCATCTCACCAGCGGCCAGCCGTTTCTGGCCATGGAATATGTGGCTGGCAAACCGATCGACACGTTTGCCGGGGGTTTGAGCGTGCGGCAGAAGATAGCTCTATTTCTCAAGGTCTGCACAGCGGTCGCCTACCTGCACCGGAACCTGGTCGTACATCGCGACCTGAAGCCTAGCAATATCCTGGTCACCTCCGACGGAGAGCCGAAACTGCTCGACTTCGGCATCGCCAAGATTCTCGACGTGGCGACGGACACCACGATCACCGGCATGCGCATGCTGACGCCGGATTACGCGAGCCCCGAGCAGGTGATAGGGCGGCAGAGTCACCACCGCAACGGACATCTATTCGCTTGGCGCCGTTCTCTATCTGTTGCTCACGGGAAAACACGCGCACGAGTTCGAGGATCACTCGCCAGAGGCCATTGCGCGGACGGTCACCTCGCGCGAAGTGACACGTCCCAGCCATTGGGCGCCGGAGCTGAAGGGCGATTTGGAATCCATCCTGCTCAAGGCCTTGCGCAAAGATCCGCAGGAGCGTTACGGAACCGTCGAACAATTCGCGGACGACCTCGAAGCCTTTCTGGAATCGCGCACAGTGCGGGCGCGTTCGGGAAATGCGTGGTATCGGGCGCGCAAGTTCGTGCGGCGCTACTGGGTGCCGGTGACGGCGGGGGCGTTCGTTATCGCTAGCCTTTCCGCTGGCCTGTACATGGCGAACCGCCAGCGCCTCGTAGCGGAACGCCGCTTTAGCCAGTTGCGCCAACTGGCGCATCAGGTCATATTCGATCTCTACGGCACAATCGACAAGCTTCCCGGCGCGATCGATGCCCAAACGAAACTCGTGGCTACAGCAACACAGTACCTGGCGGGCCTGAACGCCGATGCGATTCGCGATAAACAGCTCGCCCTGGAGATCGCCGAATCCTACATCCAGTTAGCCCGCATTCAAGGCGTCCCCGGCTGGAATAACCTGGGCCGGTATTCTGACGCGGTGGAGAACTTGCGTAAAGCGGAGGGACTTCTGGATCCGATTGTGGCCGCGGATCCCGGAAGCCGCTACGCGATTTATCTGTCGGCCAACGCGGCGCATGATCGTGTAACCGCCGCTGACGCCGGAGGCCAGCCGGAGCAAGTGATCACCGGGGCTTCGAGAGTGCGCGAGCGGTTCGATCAACTCGTCCGCCTGGGAAATCTCACCCGGAAGTGAAATCAACGCCGCGACCTATATCTATGCAAGTCTGGCGGAACATCACATTCGCCTGCACCGTTTCCAGGATGCGGTGCGTTATGCCCGGGCGGGCATCGAGATCTCACGGACCGATTCGACGATTGCCGGGCCACGCGCGGGAACATTCGGCGTGCTGGCAAGTGCGCTCAAGTATTTAGGGGACTTCCAGGGCGCGCTCGAAGCGACCCGGGAGGCGCGAGGCGAATGGGAGAAGTATCGGCGCTACCAGACGGATTTGCCAGCGTATTATTGGCCGCCTTATGCACGCTTAACCTTGTCGGCGGTCCGCAGCCAGGAAGGTCTCCTTCTGGCGGAGGATGGCGGCGTCGACCTGAACCAGCCGCGGGAGGCCG
The DNA here is from genome assembly GCA_963768095.1 of Terriglobia bacterium. Lineage (GTDB taxonomy): Bacteria > Acidobacteriota > Terriglobia > Bryobacterales > Bryobacteraceae > Palsa-89. The sequence goes on from CAVYGT010000011.1 coordinate 174,253, forward strand.
CCGTCTTGTTCCAGGAGGCGTTCGACGCCGTCGAAGAAAACGCTACGAATGAGCCCAAAGATTACCTGAGCCGCGACGACGTGGCCGAGGACGGGCTTTCCTTGGGCAACGTCCTGCGCCACAGCAGCCCGAAACAGGCTCTGGAGGTCTATGACCATAGCCTGATGAGGATCCGCGAGGTCCCAAGCGATATCCAGGCGCGGCGCTTGGAAGCGTCCCTACTCGCAGCTTCGTCCTACGCCGCGCGCTGGCTTCACCGTGAGGGCGATGCACGGGCTAGGATTGACGCGGCGTTTCGGCTCTTGCGGGACACCAAGGACTACCCCGCAGAGATTATCAAGCCTGGCAGCGAGGCGGACAATGCGGCGCGGGCTCTCGCCGACCACTACGCCGAGACGGGCGAGCCCAACCAAGCGATAGAAGCCTATCGGGACTTGCGCGGCAGGATCATGAAGTCCAATCCCGACCTCCAGAACGATTTACTCAATGCGGCGCAGATCTCGCGGCTCGATGGTGCGCTTTCCGTGCTGCTCCGCCGCGTGGGACGGACGGACGAAGCCGGCTCCTTGGATCAAAATCGCCTGGACCTGTGGCGGCACTGGGATCGCAAGCTGCCGAATAATCCGTTCGTGCAGCGGCAGATTGCGCGCAAGTAGTACTGGTACGAAATCCGCACTTACACCCCAAAAAAATTCCGCCGTCAAACGACTTTTTCGCTCCGGCGACGCAGGTAGAAATGTGGGGGGCTTTGCAGGCCTGGTGATGGGTGGGCTCGGAGGCCGCCTCGCTAGGCCAAAGAGGATAGCGCTGTATTCAAGCTGAGGAGGATTTCTATGCGTTTTCCATACCAGCTCTGTGGAATTGTTGCGGCGGCCGTGCTCCTGCTGGGTGCGATTGTTGCACTCGCGGACACCATCAACTTCTTGCCGGCGGCACAATACAACGTGGATGCGAGTATGGGCTTCTGTGGGGGATTCAATTGCTCCATTTCTTACGACCAGCAGCTCACATCCCAGGGACCTGCCACCTTACAGGTGGGCTGCTCAGCGGTTGTCGGAGCTCCCAACTGCGCGGGAAGCGTGCTCCAGGCCGCACCCGCGCCTTACCTCAGCGTCGCGGCCACGACCTCACTCAACCACACCATTCAAAATTCCAGCGCTGACGCCAATGTCACGTACTCCTATGAGGTCCTTTGCCTCACGTGTTCCCCTGGTACGCTCGTGCCGTTGTCGATCGGGGGAACGATGGAAGCCCATTACATCCAGGGAACTGGCGGGACCGTGGTATTCCAGGATTTGGACCGGATTTTTTTGAATGGCTATAATCCGGTGACCTCAAGAGATAACGTCCTCGTCTACCTGGCAATGGAAGGCTCGGGTGCCACATCCACCGACCTGACCATCTACAATAACGCCCCGTTGACGGGCGCGGCACCGAACGGATTCGGCTTCTGCGAGTCCACGTGGACAGGATTTCACAACTGCACGGGCGGTCCCTCAAGTCCATACGGAGTGCCGTTCGAAGCAAGAGTGAACACGGTGTATTCCATCTTCCTGGACGCAAACGCCACCGTACAAGCGACCAATCAGCCTTTTTCGACCAGCTCGGCGGAGGCGACCCTGGACCCGGTGATCTCGTTCGGGTCTGGCTTCGATTCCACGGGCTACAGCCTCGCCCTGAGCCCGGGCATCGGGAACGACGCTTCAACAGTTCCTGAGCCCTCGACCTGGATGTTCTTGTCAACTGCGACTCTGGCATTGGTAACCGGTCACAGGCTGCGGCGTCATGACCAAGGGAAGTTTTAGGGGAAGTTTCATCTGCACACGAGTTCGGTGGTTCGCGCGCGTAGCCGCAAAATGCCGACGGTTAGCGGTTTCCCGCTGCGGGATAGGACTTTTTGTCGAGTGATGAACGTCATGCGAACTCTACTTGGTGCGAGATTCCAATCTGCCGGTGTTTCAGTACCCGATGCACGGGCCAGTGGAAGATCTGGTGAAATCCGAGGAATCTTTCCGGCCGTTGCCGCGCCGGTGCGGAAGGATATCGAATCGGTGCTACGCGATTACGACATTGAGGAAGGCACAAATCGCAAATTACACTCGTATTGCGTGCCAGGCTTTCGAGTGGACGCGGCGCTGGGATCGCAGGCTGCCGAATGATCCCTTCGTGCAGCGGCAGATTGCCGTCAAGTAGTACTGGTACAAAATCCGCACTCACCCCAAAAACATCTACCACTGAAAACGACTTTTCCGCTCCGGCGACGCAGGTAGAAATGTGGGGGTTTCATGATCTGGAAAGTTCGAATCCCAATCGCCGCTCTCGGTGCGATCGCCATCTCCCTTTGCGGCCAAACCGCCAGGGCCGACATGATCACCATTACCGGCAACTTGACCTCCGATGGCTCGGCGGTTGGCAGCGGCGATCCGGTGATCAGCAATCCATCCACCATCAACTCGGGCGATGCTTTCTCGATCGCTCTTAGTTACGATCCCACAAGCTTTACTCAATCCGGCAGCTCGTACGTATTGACGAATGCCAGCCTGACGCTCGAATTTGACAGCTACACGTTCAGCTATGACTCGGCTGGCGGGAACTACCTCGAGTTCTCCTCACCGGGGGTTTTCGGGCCCGGCACAACTTCGTTCCTGATCTGCTCTTCGCTCGCCAATTGCAGCACGGAGGATTTCCTCACTCTCTACTTCCAGGGGACGGTGACGAGCCCGAGCACGCTGGCGGCGCAAGCGGGCGGATTGTCTGGAGATCCAACCGCCAGCCCTTCGGAGTTCGAGTTCTTGCGCAATTTTTCCGACGGCAGCCAAACCGATCTCCAGGGGACTCTGGGTACGCCGGCGAATGGCGTCACTCCCGTCCCTGAGCCATCCTCACTAGCGCTGTCGGCCTTTGTCCTTGCCGCCCTTAGCGGGTTCCGAGCCCGCCTTAGAAATTGATTTTGAAAAGGAGAAACTCTAGATGCCGCGATTCATCACCTTTGGTCTGACTATCCTGCTTGCATTTGCGTCTGCGGCGCTGGCTGTGGATGGTACTGTGCTCATCAATCAGAGCACCATTACGAATGGATTGACGGGCTGCCCTACCGGCGGACACTTCCCCATCATCATCTGCCAATCGGGCAGCTATCGGCTGTCGGGGAATATCACTGTCCCCGATGCCAACACGGACGCCATTCACATCAACGCGGATAACGTCTCGCTTGACCTGAATGGTTTCGCCATCCTGGGACCGGCGACGTGCCAGGCGGGCACTTTCCCTGTACGCTGTTCAGCGACAGGATTCGGCTTCGGCATCGTTAGCGACAACAATAATATTGGCGTGAGCAACGGCGCCGTAAACGGTATGGGGGGCGCTGGAATCGGGCTCTTTGGGATCGGGGTGAGGATTGACGGCCTACGGGTGGCGAACAATGCCAATGCTTTCGAAGCCGCTATTCAGCGCGAACTTTGCAGACATAACCAATTGTACGGTTACAACCAACGCGGGGGACGGTATTTTCCTCGGGGCGGGAACGGTGAGCCTGAATTTTATCGGCTTCAATGGCGGCAATGGAATAAATCGCCCAGCAGCGTCGAAGGCGTCACCGCGCTCAAACCGGGTCTCGTCGCCAGCAATAACACCGTGTTCCAGAACGGGCAAGACGGCGTGAACACTGTAAGCCTCGCTGTCAATAACACCATCGTCGACAATGTAGGATTCGGATTCTCTTGTACTAGCCCCGGCATCGCCTGTGGCTTTGAAGGCAACGTGATCAGCAACAACTCAGGCGGCGCCGTGAAGGGCGGTACGTCCTTAGGTCACAATCTTTGCAATGGCTCGGGCTGCTGAAGAGCAACTCTCGTCCCGCCGTCAGGCAGGCAAGCTTTGCCCAATCCGGCAATTCGTATGTGCTGACGAATGGCGGCGCAGAGCGTGGGGTGCGCGATGGAAACTCGGTTTGCGCCGGTAATCAGAACGCAGGTTGGTTTTACATGTAGCAAATTCAGGACAGACTGGGTCACACCTTGTTCTTCCTCAACCGCCAGGATCGAACCGATCCCCAGTTGGCCGCGACATTACCCCGTTCGTGAATTGACGGGCGATTGGCGAGAGCGGTGGACTTGCGCGGCAGTCCAACCTGAGCTAGTCCCACATCAGCCTTGCCAAAATCGTCTTGGAGCATTCTGGCATAGGAATCACCGATCGGACGAACCGGCACATGCCCGCCTCACACTCGCCACGCTTACACCCATCCGCTTCGGGATCAGTTTCCACGACATTCCCCTAGCCCTGAGCTCCACGGCTTCGTCCCTTTGGAACACAACCGGCGGCCGGCCAAGTCGGATTTCCACTTCTGGTTCCATTTACCCTAGGCCGATTCAATCCCGCCCGTGCCCGCAGATTGCCGGCAGGTAGTACTGGTACAAGATCGCACTTTCACCTCGAAAAAACTCCCCCGCGCCAGCGAATTCCTAGCTCCGATGACGCAGGTAGAAAGTGTGGGGGCCTCATGATCTGAAATAGTTTCACTCCGCCGCGCTTATCCGGGTGGAGGGCTCATGATGGTGAAAACTCTACGCCATCAAAACCTTCGGTTGCTTAAAACAGTAGGAGGCAAAATTATGAAACGGTGGTGGAATACGTCCAGTTACCCTGCGTCGGCTCGCGTCACGCGCCGTCGCGTTGGCCGCGCCCTGATGCGTGTTGTGGTGGCCGGCGCGGTGAGTCTTCCGATTGCGAGGCCGGATACCAGGGTCACTCTTCCCGACGGTACCAGCTTTGTTTTTCCTCTACGTGCACGCCTTCCGAGGACGGGGGGCGCGGTCATCCAAGCGTGGGCATTCGGCACGCTCAGCGAGGCGACGCAACCGGACTCCCGGAAGGAGTGCGATCTCGAGCATGTATGTGAGCTCGTGATCTCATCGGCCGGCGGCGCGGGGACGGGCACCGGAACCACAATCAAGACGTCCCCCGAAACTTCATCGCAGGTCAATCCGTCGCCGAACCTGCCGTTCACCCTGGTGGAGACGATCGACTACGCGCACCCGGTTACTAAGGGCGTGAAGGGCGACAACGGTCCTGGCGCATGCTATCCAGCGAGTGGAGTGATGGCGATCGAGATTGCTCCGTCCTCGGTCCTGGCTCTGGATATTGTGGGGCAGGCCTGTCAGGTGGGGAGTAGCCCGGCTCGACTGGTGTTCACCGGCAGCTATGCTACAGATGAGGGCTCTACCGGCACGGTCGCGAACGCGGACGGGATCGGCAGCATAACTATCAATAACCCCTCAGGTCTCTCCGTCCGAGGAAGCCTACACGTCCGCGGCAGACCCGACCTGGACGAAGGCATCGTTGTTGGGCCAGCTCCTCTACGGCTATTAGCGCGCGGACCGGCCGGCCTCGGGGCGCGGTGCGGCGCAAGCCAGGGCTCACATGTCGAGAAAGAACCGATCGGCTGTTTCAGCGGCAGCCGAGCATTACCGCGCCGGGCGCTTGACCGAGGCGGAGTCGATCTACCGCGCCGTCTTGGCCAAGCACCCGGACAACGTGGATGCGATCCAGGGGCTGGCGGTGATCTGCCATCAGCGGGGCCAACCGGATGAAGCGCTGGCGCTCTTTCGCCGCGCGATCACGCTCGATCCCGAGAGCCGCGTTGCGGACCGGCAGCTCGGCCGATTGCTGGAGCAACGCGGCGATTCCGAGGGGGCCGCGATCTGCTATCGCCGGGCGACACGGTTGCGGCCTCTCGACGCCGCCGCGCACGCCGATCTTGTCCGGACGCTGGCCGCGCAAGGCGAGGTTGCGGAGGCGATTGGGCACTGCCGGCGCGCGGTAGCGCTGGGCGCCTGGCGATGCCTGGACCCACATCGCCTTGGGGAACGCGTTGCTGGGCGAAGGGGCGGTGGCCGATGCGTCGGCAAGCTACCAGCGCGCGCTTGCCATCAGTCCGGATCTGGCCGAGGCCCATAGCAATTTGGGCGAAGCGCTGCGGCGGATGGGGCGCCTGAGCGAGGCAGTTGCAGCGTGCGAGCGGGCATTGGTGTTGAAGCCGGAACTCGCCGAGGCACACAATAATCTCGGCAATGCATTGCGCGAGGAAGGCAGGCTGGAGCCGGCCATCTCACATTCGAGCAAGCACTGCGTATGAAGCCGGACTGGCCCGAAGTTCACAATAACCTGGCGATCGCCCTCCAGGAACAGGGGCGCGCGAAAGAAGCCATCGAGCACTATGAACGGGCGCTGCTGCTCAATTCCAGCCTCGCCGAGGTGTACCAGAATCTCGGCAGCGCACTCGCCCAATCCGGGCTGACTGTTGACGCGATCGCCGCCTTGAGGCGCGCGCTCGCGCTCAAGCCCGATTATCCCGATGCGCTCGTCCAGGTGGCGCTTCTGAACGCGGAGCTTTGTGATTGGCGTCAACGCGAAGCCGAGGCGGCGCAGGTGCTGAACCTCATGCGCCGGCACCCCGGTTTAGTTCCGCCATTCAACCTGCAGGCGCAGCAATCGACGCCGGCCGAACAGCTACTCTGCGCGCAGCAATGGAGCCAGAGGATCGCGCAGGGCCGATCCCACGGCTTCCCCCACGCTTCACCCACGATCGCTCGAGCTCGCCGCGCAAAATCCGTCTCGGTTATCTCTCGGCGGACTTTCGCGACCACCCCGTAGCCTATGCTATCGCCGAGACGATCGAGCGGCACGATCGGACGCGGTTCGAGGTCTTGGGGTACTCGTATGGCCCGGACGACGGCAGCGCGCTGCGGCGGCGGTTCGAAACTGCCTTCGACCGCTTCATCGACCTGCAGCGCCGTCGGAAACGACGAGGCCGCGCGACAAATCCACGCCGACGGGGTCCACGTGTTGATCGATCTTGACCGGATACACTCGGCTCGCTCGGCCGCGAATTCTGGTCTCGCGGCCAGCGCCGATCCAGGTCAATTTTCTCGGCTTTCTCGGAACGATGGGCGCCGAGTTCATCGACTACATCATGGTGGACCCGTTCATTGCGCCGTCCTCGCAACAACAGTTCTACTCGGAGAAGATCGTTCATCTGACGGGCGGCTGGTGGCCGGCCGAGATCCGCTGGGAGATAGCCGAAGACGCGCGCAAGCGTTCCACTTACGGGCTGCCCGAAGACGCCTTCGTATTCTGTTGCTTCAACACCAGCTACAAGATCACGCCGCCGATGTTCGATGTCTGGATGCGTTTATTGCGGGCCAACCCGCATAGCGTTCTCTGGCTGGGGGCTGCCGACAGCGCCGTTCAGAATAATCTGCGGCGCGAGGCGGCGCAACGGGGCATCGGCGCGGAGCGGATCGTCTTCGCCGCACGCGAGCCGATGTCCGGCTATCTCGCCCGCCACCGGCACGCGGATCTGTTCCTCGACACCTTGCCTTACAATGCGGTCGGGACTGCGTATCACGCGCTGCTGGCTGGTTTGCCGGTGTTGACCTGCGCCGGCGAGACATTTGCCGGCAGAACCGCGGGAGCCATGTTGCTCGCAGCCGGGTTGCCCGAACTCGTCACCTACTCGATCGAAGAGTACGAACGCATGGCCCTTCGACTGGCGCGCGAGGCTGATCTGTTGACCGGCATCCGCCAAAGGCTGGCGCGGGCACGATCAAGCTCCGCGCTGTTCGACGGCGAGCGGGCTGTCCAGGAACTCGAAAACGCTTTCGCGCGAATGTGGGAGAACTGGCTCAGCGGCGAGCCTCCGAGCTCGTTTTCGGCGCCATCACAATCGCCGTCCGGATTACACGGCGAGTCCGCGCCACAGTTTGCATTGCACGATCCAGGAAATGCGCGCGCTCAAGAGCCAGGCCGATGTTATCTCCCAGCACGCGATTCTCGTCGCTTGCGAGCGCGCGCTCAAACGCGCCGTGCTGCATCGCAAGAACGCGTTGTTCTATCGCACGCTGCACGGCTCGGAAGTGGGAGACCTGTTCATGAGCCTGATCCATACCTGCGAACTAGGGCGACGCGTCGGCAGGGCCAGCGTCATCAGGCGTCTACATAGGAACGGACCCGCGGTGCGAGCCCGTTCCAGCAAACCAGTCTGGCATGTGGTTCTGCCGTGATCACGCTTCCCTCGCAGTTTCAAGAAACCGTCCGAGCTTTGCGGTCGCCCGGAATTGTGGAATGGGATCGAGTTCCTTAAACGCTGATGTGAACGCGTTCGACAGGCTCCACATGGTTCTGGATTCAAACTCCTGATGCTGCGGGGTGAAATAGAGTTCGTGGACTCTCCGCGCCAGGTGTTTCGGGATCTCCAGATCACCCTCGATGAATGCCCGGTAGATGGTCAGCTTTGCCGCTGCTGGGGACAGCTGTTGCTCTCGCCATGCTTCCACCTGCCGCCGCATCGGCTCAAAGTTCCGCTGCGTTCGGTCAACGCCTACCAATAGGCTGTCTTCAAGCGAGAAGTTCTTCGAGTGTTTCGCGAGGACGGGGTTATAGTCCCCCTGAAATGCCAGGTTGTGACACACGAACACGCGCAGGCCGACGGTGCAGGACAGCCGGAAACGCTTGTTATTGGCGTTTCGAATCCCGATCGCGAATCGGCATCCATCGAAACTCGTCTCGAGATCGATCACACCGAACATTTCCATACCGTCTTTTGACACAGCGAACTCCTCACCTACGACGGCGATATGGCGGCGACTGAGCGTCTCCACCAGACCCTCCACGACCGCAAGGTGAGGGATCGGAATATGGGTTGTTGTTGCGAGCGGCGTTGGTACATTCGCCAATTCCGCCCGCGTGATTTTGCCGGTGCACGGGATGAGCGTGCTTGTTTCTGACACTGGGTTACTCTCCTTTTCAAACTGATTCAGACTGCGAGACATTGGGCTTGAACACGGCAGCGAGATCGCCCAGCCTCCGGCCAGGAGGCAACATGAACTCGATTCGAGCTGCGTTCTACGCGCGTGTTTCCAGTGAACAGCAGGCAACCGCGCACACTATCGAAAGTCAGCTTGCCGCTCTTTCTGAGCGTGCGCAGGCCGATGGTTCACCCGTGCCGCGGGAGCGGCAGTTTGTCGACGATGGATACAGCGGTGCTACACTCGTTCGCCCTGCGATGGATCGCCTGCGTGATCTGGCTGCCGTCGGCGGCGTCGATCGCATCTACGTCCACTCACCCGATCGACTGGCCCGCAACTACGCTTACCAGGTCCTGCTTATCGATGAGTGGCGTCGCGCCAGTGTAGAAATCGTTTTCCTAAACCGGTCCCTGGGGCAGAGTCCGGAAGACGACCTGTTGCTTCAAGTGCAAGGCATCGTTTCCGAGTACGAGCGAGCCAAGATCATGGAACGGAGCCGGCGTGGCAAGAAGCACGCCGCGCAGAGCGGATCGCTGAACGTTATGTCCAACGCACCATACGGGTATCGTTACATCACCGTTCACGATGGCAAGGGTCAGGCCAGGTTTGAGCTGATTCCAGAGCAGGCGGGCGTCGTCAAGGACATTTTCACGTGGGTCGGACGGGAACGCTGCACCCTCGGAGAGGTCTGCCGTCGCCTGCAGGGAGCCGGTAGACTGACCGCGACGGGAAAGCACATCTGGTCTCGCCAAACCGTCTGGCACATTCTCCAGAATCCTGTGTATCAGGGGACACCGGCCTATGGAAAAACACACATGATGCCGCGTACCAGGAAGTCGCGTCCGCGACCGTCCCGGGGCCGGCCAGCCGAACCTCGACGAAGCGGTTCAGCAAGAGCGGTCGATCGGCAGGAGTGGCTATTTATGCCTGCACCGGCCATTGTTGACCCAGCGTTGTTCAATGCGGCTCAGGAGCAACTTCGTGAGAATCGCAGCCGTGCTCGATTGGGACCGCGGAGGCCAGGTCATCTTCTCCAGGGTCTGACCTGTTGCGCTCTCTGCGGATATGCGTTCTACGGCAAGACGACCCGCCAAAGGGGGAAGGGCCACGTCCTGAGGGATTTCCGCTACTATCGGTGCACCGGGACAGATGCTTACCGGTTCGGAGGCGAGCGCATTTGCAACAACACGCAAATCCGCGCTGAGTCGCTGGAAACTGAGATATGGGAGAAAGTTTGCAAGATTTTGAGGAACCCTGGAAGCCTGCAGCAGGAGGACCCGGACGTCGATCAGGCCAAGGCGTTTCCGGAGAATGTCGATGCTCTGAGGGAGCAGCGTCAGAAGCTGCGGCACGGGGCGGAACGCCTGATCGACAGTCTTGCAGAGGGCGTGATTGATAAAGACCAATTTACGTCTCGCATGAACCGAACGAAGGCTCGTATAGCCGACATCGATGCGAAGATTGGTGCCCAGGCAACTGATGAAGACCGGCGGGCACACGTTGACTTGGTGATGAGCCGTCTTGCCGAGCTTTCGAGACACCTCGATTCGCAGTTGAACAATCCAGATTGGGCCACTAAGCGTGAAGCTATCCGCGCCCTTGTTCAGCGCATCGAGATTGGGCAAACGAAGGTTGTAGTTGTTCTCCGTCCACCGACAGAGGCGAGCTCCCGGTCTATAGAACCGATTATGGTGACATTGTCCCGAGTGTGAAGGCACGGCTGAGTAGCAGTGGTCCGTAGTAGTTGGTCTCCATTTCCGATCGGGCCGCCTCGACGGAATCGGGCGCGAGGAAACCAGTCCGGAGCGCAATGCCGGCATTATTGATGAGCAGGTTGACGTCGGTGCACTGCCTCGCCGCGGCAGCGACGTCTTCGGGGTTCGTCACGTCCAAACGAACGCGCTCAACGCCAGCAAGGCTGATGCGCTCCGGCTGGCGCGCTGCGGCGTAGACCTTTCGCGCGCCGCCAGCGAGTAGTTCTTGCACAAATGCCAGGCCGATACCTCGGTTGGCGCCTGTTACGAAAGCGACTGAGTCACGGATCTTCATAGGTAATTCTCCTGTCTCGACGACAAATGCGCCGAGATTAGTAGGCATGCAATATTGGGACAGGATCCTCCGATACACTTGCGGTCGACGACGGCAGTTCGCCTTCCTTCGTTGCCCATTGTCCAGGCCACACTTTGCCGGCTGTGCCGCCGCCCAGCACGAGGACATGGTGTTTTTCGGCTGTCTTCATGGATTCACCTCGTTTGGTTGGACGCGGCAGGCTCTCGGAGGTGACCCGTATCAGAACCGTTCGAGCTGCTCTCAAGAAAATTCGCGTCGTTCGCTGCGTCTGTTGTCGCGAGCATCACTACGTGCAGATCCGGCCCATTGGACTTGTTGGGGTTTGTTAGCCGAAGGACCAATTGCCGGTCGGCTTTCCTGTAAATTGTGACGCGGCCGGACGTGTTGTCCACTCTTCCTTTAGAGACCTGCGTACCAGTCGTATCCTTGTTCGGCCCAATAGTCCGCCGGGCGCTGATCCGTAAACGTGATGGTTCCGATCCGCTTGATATTTTTGATGCCGTACTTGGATGGAATGCGCAGCCGCAGGGGCGCTCCGTTCTCAATGGCGAGAGGCGCTCCGTTCATCTCATAGCACAACAGCGTCTGAGACTGGAGGGCGCTCGGCATATCGAGTCCCACGTAATATTCTTGGCTCGGCGTCTGCATACCGACATAGCGTTTATGCAAGGCGCCGGGTGCAAATCTCGCGCAGAAATCAGAGAATCGCGCACCGGTCCAGTGGATCACAGCACTCCACCCCTCAATACAATTCAGTTGCGTCGTCTGTTCGATTCTGGGGAGCCGCTTGATTTCATCCAGGGTCACACGGCTCACTGCCTCATGACCTGTATCGACGTTTAGCTGCCACTGTCCGCGATCGTAATCTGGGGAGAGTCCGATAAATCCGTTTGTACGGATTGGCTGAACGAGTTGATCAGGAAAAACGGCTGCAGTGTGACGCTTACTGAAATAGTCTTGCTCTAATCTCTGGTTGAAGCGCAGCATACGCCGGAACGGCCACGGGATCGAACCATCTTCGGGCCGCGTCTGTAACCACTGCCATGCTCCATAGCCTGCAAGCGCGCCCACACCCATCGTAAAAAAGGCTCTTCGGGTGCGGATGCCGAGTTCCCGCTCCGGAGTTTGCGGCGAGCGGGAATCTCTACGTCTATGAAGAATGCTCATCCACAGGCTCCCCGAGAGGAACGAGGTCGTACCCCGCCACCATGGATCGGAAATTGCCCCACCCGGCCCGGATGACCTGGATGATATGAATCAGGAAAAAACATACGAATCCGATCATGAGCCAGAAATGTTCCCAACGAGCTTCTTGATAGCCACCCAAGATGCGATCCAGCCAGGCGAGTTGCAGGGGTTTATAAATGGCCAATCCTGTAATCAGGCTGCCTGCAGCCATGAGAACCACCACGGAATACGTGACCCTTTGCGCGGCATTATACTTGCCCTGCGCGGGCCGCTCCTTCCGAAGATGCAGCTCATATAGCGTTACCAGAATCGCATCGCGAAGCGATTGTCGTTCGGGCCAGAGGTAACGCCATTCACCGGAGAACAGCAGATAGCACACATATGCAATTCCATTGATCGCGAAAACCCACATGAAGAAAAAATGCCATGCCATTCCGACAGCAAGGTGAAAAGGGAGCGCGAAGAGCCGGTAGAACCAACCTGGGAAAAAGTGAACCAACGTTGTGTTCCCGGCTCCGATTCTGTAGACATCGTTGGCCCAATAAATCATCAGACCGCTCCAGATCATCAGAAACAGTAGCGGAAAATTCAGCCAGTGGAACCACCGGATAGCGAGCGAATGTTTATTTTGCAGCGTATTCATCCGGCGTCTCCTGGCGACACCTTCACCCCTGAATGGGGCGAACCGATGAGAAAGCGTGCACTGGATCGAGAGGATCCCGCTCACTGAAAATCATTTCGCCGCTTTTTGCTCTTTCATCGTTTTTCTCATAGTTGCCATCTTAGTGTCCATGGGCATCTTGTCGAACATGTCGGCCTTTTGTTCCGGTGTCATTTTGCTCATCATCTCCATGCTCTCCTGATGCGACATTTTGCTCATGTCGTGCCCGGCCATTTTCATGGCTTCCATCTTTTGACTGTTAGTCATCTTGTCGAACATTGAAGCCTTTTCCGTGCTGGACATGTGGCTCATCTTGTCCATCATCTGTTGATTACTCATCTTGGCGGATGAGCTTGTGCCGTTTGTCTGGGCCAAGGCTCCGGTAACCGTGACACCGCAAAGCAGTGCGATTACCGTCAAGGTCTGGAGTGTCTTACACATGGGATTCTCCTTTTGAACAATTCGGTACCGCGTCGGCTGGAGGCCAGGGAGACGTTTAGCCGGCGTGCGTCAAGGATTAGACGCAAGCATGGGGAAAAGTGCTCCTGACATTTCGTTTTCCTTATCGTTCGTGTAAACTACGTGCTTTTGATTTCACCGCAAAGCGGTGACCGGAGGTAGGTAACACATAACATTGTAAGCGTCTCGTAAACCGCAGCCCCCTTCGGCGCGATGTGAGGAGGGACACATACACCTTGTGACCAGAGCCGTAATCTTCTCAAGAGACTCGGAAGCCCTGCATCCCAGCACATCGGATCATCGTCTAAGTGCAAGGGTATAGACAGGCCCGGCTGGGAAGGAGATGACATGAAGCGATTGGACGGGAAAGTAGCGGTGGTGACAGGTGGGAACAGCGGTATCGGTTTGGCGACGGCCAAGCGGCTGCAAGAAGAGGGAGCGAAAGTGGCGATCTCGGGCCGTAACAAGCAAACTTTGGAGGAAGCGGCCCGAACGATTGGAAATGGCGTGCTGGCAGTGCAAGCGGATGTAGCCAAACCGGCGGAGTTGGAAAAGCTATATGCCGAGGTCGACGAAAAGCTCGGCAAGATCGACGTGCTATTCGTTAATGCCGGCGTGGCGAAGTTCGCGCCTCTTGCCGAGACTCCAGAGGGTCTCTTCGACGAAGAGTTCGATATCAACGTCAAGGGCGCGTACTTCACGATTCAAAAGGCTTTGCCGCTTCTAAACGATGGCGCGTCGATTGTCCTTAACACGAGTGTGGCGGATCAAAAAGGAAACGCAGGATCGAGCGCATATTCCGCAACCAAGGCTGCGTTGCGCTCTCTGGCTAGAACGGCAGCAGCGGAACTTGTTGGACGGGGCATTCGCGTCAACGCAGTTGCGCCTGGCCCGATTAAAACACCGATCTTCGGCAGGACCGGCTTACCAAAGGAGCAAATCGATGAGCTCGCCAAGGAAATTACTGCGAGGGTCCCGATGAAGCGGATTGGAAGGCCGGAAGAAGTCGCCGCGACGGTGGCTTTCCTGGCTTCACAGGACGCATCGTATATCACCGGAATCGAAATAAATGTGGATGGCGGCTTAGGACAGATCTAATGCGCGGCCATGGCGCGCCTATCGCCCATGACTCGTTGGCGCAATAAGTTGGGAAAGAAAACGGGTATTTGTAGGCCGGAATCAACTCCAAAACCGATGCCTTAGACCCTCCCTTCTAGAAAGGTCCGCTTTGGATTGCCGACCCTGTATGGCCAATTCCGCGAGCTAATCAATTCATAGAAACCGGATGTGACAATTGAGGAATGGGAATCAGTGTCAAGAAGACAATGCGAATCTACCCGCGGGTCGGGGAGCCCGAGGGGCGGCGAATTGGTGGGTTTCAAGAAGAAGATGAGGGCTATCGCGTGCGGGATGTCAATGGGAAAGACTTAGGCTGCTTCGGCCCGGACAAGTACGAGAGGATCACTTTTGAAGCGCACTGGTTTGAGGAGTCGTCTCCCCACTAAGACTCCACTACTTGGCGATTTGTGGATTCGCAGGGACGAGGCCCTGGATCCTGCTGAGCTGTAGCCCATCGTCAAGTGGCCTGCCGGTTATCGTCTAGATGCCTCGCTCAAACAGGAGCTTCCGCGGTCGCTTGCGAACATATCGCAACCCAAAATCTGTCATGCATCCTTGAATGAAGGACACTGCTTCCGATGGCGAGTCAGTCACAAGCATTTGGTCGAGATCTTTCGGGTCGATGGCCGCGTTCATCAAAGGCGATTCACGCAGGAACTCGAGCAGAGGCGACCAGTATTCGACGCCCAACAGTACAACGGGAAAGTTCTTGATCTTTCCGGTTTGGATCAAAGTCGCGACTTCAAAGAGCTCATCCAGGGTTCCAAATCCGCCGGGAGCCGCGACGAATCCGTAGGAGTACTTCACTAGCATCAGCTTCCGCACGAAGAAATAACGGAACTCCACCCACTTGTCGAGGTAACGATTCGGCTTCTGCTCATGAGGAAGGACAATGTTGCAGCCGATCGAAGCGCCATTGGCTTCTTTCGCCCCGCGGTTGGCCGCTTCCATCAAACCCGGCCCGCCGCCGGTCATGACCGTGAAATTCGCTTGCGCTACTCTTGCTCCCAGTTCGCGCGTGAGTGCATAGTAGGGATGCGCCGCCGGGAAACGCGCCGACCCGAAGACCGTAATACACGGCCCCACGAAGTGGAGGGAACGAAAGCCATGGATCAATTCGCGAAAGATCCGTAAAGCTCGTCCGAGTTCAAAACCACGTGCATGAGGGCCTTCAAGGAAGACCCGTTCCTCTGGGCTTGAAGTGCTTTTCCCCCATTGTGAATTGGCTTCAGGTATCTGTGGCCTGGTCAGATCGTCTACGGGCATAGATTTTGTTTCCGAATAACGATAACGCGGGAAGGCACTCGAACGCTAGGATTCGATCACCCCGTTCGACGCGATTCTCGCTTGCGGCGGCCGCCAATGCGCGAGGCGTGTCGATCACAGCCCCGTTAAGCAGCATTAGCGGCGATCTTAGTCTTCCTCGCGCTGTGTGAAGCGCGCATTCATTTTACCAACGAGCCGTGAATTCACGTTGCATCGAACGGAATCCGAATGAGAGACGGCCTGTTAGTCCCGACGAGTCATGACACCGAATGACTCATCACCGTCCCCCACAAGCGACTTTTCAGAGCCTGCGCATTCGGGCCATTCCGCCACGATCCATCAAGCCCTTAGTTCTTTTTTGTCTTTGCGGCGGAAGTGGTTGAGCCCGCTCCCGAGAGCGCCTGTAGCAAATTCTCACCCGAGGGCGAACCCAGGCCCGTTGCGGCATCCCATCCGGGACCGGCGGCAAACGCTCCATTCGATCCGCTAGTAATGTCGTGAAAAGCGTCCGAGGTTTGCGGCAGTCCATAAAGCGCCGGCTGCAGAAAGCCCAGCGGCCTTCCAAGCTTTTCGTTCAGCAGAGCGACCAAGCTGCTCCACAGAGGTGCAACCGCGCTAGTTCCTCCGATCACGAGCGACTGTCCATCTACCAATACTCTGTAGCCCGTCTCTGGGTCGGCGTCGCCGGAAACGTCCGGCACGCCCCGCCCGCCGTCGGACGGGGGTTTGATGTTAGCACTCGCTTGCCAAGCCGGCAAAGGAAACTGATTGCTGAATCCACCGCCTCCGGCACCGCCCTGCGGTCCGTCGTTCCACACCGTTTCGCTCGTGATTTTTCCGTTTGCGGTCTTGAGACTTGTCCCACCACACGCGAGGACATGTGGACTGGAGGACGGGAAGTCGACGTGATTGGCGCCGTCGTTCACCCCGTCGCTCGACCCGCTGTCCCCGGAGGCGGCGCAGATCGTGACGCCCAGCGCCGCAGCGTCCTGGGCTGCAGAGTCGAAGGCCGTCATCGCCTGGACTGTCCAAGTGGATTCGGCGCTGCCCCAGCTGATGGAAATCACTGATGCCTTGTTGGTTGTATCGTGAATTGCGGTCGTAAGCGCATCCTGAAACCCTTGCGATGTATTGGGCGCGAAATAAACGGCGATCTTTGCCCCAGGCACCAGCGCTCCCACCACTTCGATATCCAGCAGCACTTCGCTGTCTGCAGTGTTCGGATTCGTACGTGTGTTCTTCCCTTTATCCACCGAGACGGAAATGACGGCTGGCTCCTTGATCCCCAAAGCAGAAAAGTAGTTCTTCAGATCCGCTGGCTTGTAACCCCCTCCCAGTTCCAGAATGCCGACGGTCTCCCCAATTCCGTCGGCATCGAGCGGAAACTGATAAAGCTGACCAACCTGGCGGGGTGTGTAGGAAACCCCCGCGGCGGCCGAGGCCCGGCGCGACCCTGCGCCGCGCACCCGAAAGTGGGGTTTGGCCTGCGGCCGGTCGTCCAATCCCAGCACTGCCTCCACCGAGGGGCCAGGTCTGGAGGCAGTTTGATGCCACCAGTGCGCGCGCGGTATTGGTGTCCCTCATGTTCATATCTGTCCAGCTTGACCTCGAACGCGCGAATCATGTCGGCCGCTGTTCCTTCGAGTTTTACGGTTCGCCGTTGAGTCGACACTTCGCCAACAGTAAGGTTGTTTTCTTTGGCGAACCGTTTCACTTTATCGATCGCGCTTTCATCGGCGCCGCGCTTCGCTGCGAATTCTTCCCGGGAGACAACCGCGCCGCCCGTCCGAGGCACAGCCGCACGAACCTTGGGCCTGAGGATGACTGAGACCTCGATCATTTCGCCGTTGGGCTGATCGCCAACCCGTGTGCCGATCGGCTGCCATTCGCTTCCCGGGAGCGTAACTTTGTTAGTGCTCATAATCTCTCCTGCCAATTAGTGTGATCTATTTAAGCCCCGAACCGCCGCGAATAGACAAGTTTCACGACAGCCCGGTGAAGCATAGACGCGGGAGGGGAACTGATATCGATCATTATCGGAGTATTCGTTCTCCCACGGGCCGCCGGCCTGCGAGTAGAGCGCAGGGCCGCTTTGCTAGCTCGCCGCGATCCTCGGCGAACAAGGCCAGCCGGCCGCGAGCAACGTGCCTGAGGTGTTCTTGGCCCAAGGAACGGCATCTAGCCGGCGTTTTCTTAGCCCCGCCCCGCCTTCTTCTGTGCCTTGGATTTCTTGGTGGGTTTGCGCCCGCCCTTCGGCTGTGCAGCCGCGGGCTCGGACGCCGCGCTGTTCTCAGATTCGATTGTGGTCATTCCGTTTCTCCTTTGCCGCATCGTTTGCGGTCGTGACATTCATCTCCGGTTGGGAGAAACAGCAAGCGAAATCTTGAGTGATTAGACCCACGAGTGCTCGGTTTGAAGAAGTGCGCATACGCGCTGCCAGGAGGCTCGAAGACGCGGCGGTCCAGCGGGCAAAAGACGGTATAGCAAAGCCGGTTCTGTACAAAGGCAAGCAGGTTTACGTCGACGGTGAACCGCTTTACGAGTATCAATATTCCGATGCCCTGATGATGTTCCTGCTGAGGGCGTACGACCGCGAGAAATTCGGCGACCGGCAGGTGATCGAGCTGAAGCTCGAGGACTGGGACGGCGACTTGTCGAAGTTGACGGACGAATCGGTGAAGCGGTTGCTAGCCGGCATCGAGGCGAAGCTCGCGGTGGAAGAAGCGAAGGAGAACGCGCTCGCGCTCCCGGCTGGTCAGGTGACCAACGGGAAGAGCGAGAGGGTACCGGAATGAGCACAGCCCGCGCAAAATTCCCCCTTAGCCTCCAAATCTCTTTCTCTGCTATCTTGACTCCGACGCGAAGGGGTTGAGCGCGATGGTGTACGGTTTGAACATGACGAACGAAGTATTTGGCTACTATACCGGGAGCCCGATCTTCGTCAATCAGAGAGAATAGTACAAGGCAACCTACGCAACCGGTCTGCGGTACAGCTTGAAATCGTGAAAAGTAAACTATGCCGGGCGGCGATTCTCGCGTTCGCGGTTTGGGCGTGGAAACTCGAAGCGGCGCCGCGATTGAAGTACGTAGTCATCGTGACGCGGCACGGAGTGCGGTCGCCTACCTGGGATGCCGCGCGGCTGAATCAGTATTCGGCGCAACCCTGGCCCGACTGGGGCGTGCCACCCGGGTATCTGACTTCGCACGGCCGCAAGCTGGCGGTGATCCTGGGATCATATTATCGCGAGTGGCTGACCCAGGAACATCTTCTCAGTAGCGCAGGCTGCGGCGACAGAGGCCGATTGTATATCTGGGCCGACACGGACCAGCGCACGCTGGAAACCGGCCGCGCTTTGGCCGAGTCGCTGCTGCCAGGCTGCGGGTTCACCATCCATTCCCGCCGCGAGGGCGAGCCGGATCCTCTCTTCTCGGGCACCGGGAGCCCCAATCCAGTACTCGCTGCCAAGGCCGTACTAGATCGTCTGGGGGCCGGTCCGCAGAAACTGCTAGCCGATCACCGAGCGGCTCTTAACACGCTTCAGTTCATACTCACCGGAGGCCAGCCCCCGTCGAAGAAGCTGATCGAGCCTCCCGCTGAGATGGGCGTATTGCTGCATAGCAAACTGATCGATCTGAGCGGACCATTCGCGGTGGGCTCCACATTGAGCGAAAACCTTCTGCTCGAATGTGCCAACGGCATGCGTGGCGCCGGGCTAGGCTGGGGCCGTCTGACAGAAGCAAACCTCTTTCAGGCGCTCGAACTGCATCGTAGTTATGCCGACCTGATGCGGCGGACGCCCTACCTGGCGCGTGTGCGTGGGTCTAACTTGCTCGCGCACGTGCTGGCTTCGATCGAGCAAGCCGTTTCCGGCAAGACTGTGGCGGGAGCATTGGGGCAGCCCGAGACCGCCCTGCTCATCCTGTCTGGTCACGATACGAATCTGTCCAATATCTCCGGCATGCTCGGCCTTTCTTGGGCCCTTCCTGGATATCAGCCGGATGAGACACCACCGGGGGGAGCGCTCATACTGTCACTGTGGCGCGATTCGCAGAACGGGCAGCTTTTCGTCCGAACCCAATATACTGCTCAGACGCTGGATCAAATGCGAAACGCGGACGTGCTGAGCTTAACTGTTCCTCCGGCGAACCAAGCCATATCGATCCCGGGCTGCGAGACCAGGTTATCGGACGAAGGTTGTACATGGCCGAGGTTTAAGTTCGTCCTCCAGCGCGCCATCGATCGTTCTCGAATTGATTTCCGTGCTTTTCAAGAGACGGGGCACGCGCAAAACCTGCAACCGCGCTCGCATTAGAACCTTAACCCAAATTTTTCTCCACGCGCCAATCGGGGCCGAAATTTCATAGCAATAGAAGCCTGCTTACCGACCGACTGAAAAACGGCATATCGCTTGATTCAACTACACTTAGTCGATCAGAGGTCGATAAGGGAATGGATGACGTATCCGGACAGAACCTAGCAAGTTTGGGGACTCGGCAACCATTCCGAAAAACCGGCCACTCTATCTCAAGGGGGACTGTTGTCGGAACTTCCTGCGGCCACGGGCAGGTGACGCTACTCCGCCGACTATGATAGGGCCGACCTACCCTACCATAGAGACATGCATCTCAAGAACGCTGTAGTTCTGGTTACCGGCGGATCAAGCGGCATCGGCCGCGCCGCAGCGAAGGTACTTGCACAGGCAGGCGCGCGCGTAGCGATCACCGGGCGCGATCCCGAACGGCTGGCCGAAGCCGCTCGCTCGCTCGACGTCGTGGGCATACAGGCGGACGTTGCGAACGAGGCCGACGTCCTGCGGACTTTTCGGGAGGTCAAAGAGAAGCTCGGCGATCTGGACGTCCTGGTTAATAATGCCGGCATCGGGGTGCTCAAGGAGCTGACCGACATGGATCGTGCTAGCTTCGACGCGGTCTTTGCCACCAACGTGACTGGCGTCATGCTCATGTCGCGCGAAGCGGCCAGGCTATTCAAAGAGCGCAAGCGAGGCAACTTGATCAATATTGCTTCCACCGCTGCCTTGCGTGGCGCGCCCAAAGGTACGGCATACTACGGAAGCAAGTTCGCCCTGCGCGGGATGACGGAGTGCTGGCGCGCCGAACTTCGCAAGTACAATGTGCGCGTGTTCCTGATCAATCCCAGCGAAGTGATCACCGACTTCGCACGCCGGGCCGGGTTTCCGCAAGCCGACCACCCCAGCAAACTGCAGAGCGAAGATATCGCCCACATGATCAAGGCGGTTCTCGAAATGAACGATCGGGGGTTTACTCCGGAGCTCTCCGTCTTCGCGACGAATCCGGTAGATTGACTCGGTACAAGGGCAAGCAGGTTTACGTCGCCGGCGAACCGCTTTACGAGCATCAATATTCCGATGTTCTTTTGATGTTCCTGCTGCGCTCGTATGGCCGCGAGCGATTTGGTGAGCGGCAGGTGATCGAGTTGAAACTGGACGACTGCGGTCCCAATCTCGCTTCGCCCCCGCCGCCTTTCGACGCCACCGTGCAGAAGCTTCAAGCAGCCACTGACGTCCGAACGCGACATCGAGTTGGTTCAAAACGGCGCCAAACCAACAACGGCGCCATTACAATATTCAGAATGAACATGTCCGATACGCGCCGAAGGTTTCTCAGCCGCTCATCCGGTGTACTCATGACGTCGCTGGTTGCCTGCCGCAAGCCGGCAGCAGATTCGACAGGCCTTCCCGCGGGCAGCCCGCCAGCCTTCGGCACTGCGCCGGAAGCAGGACCGCCGGTCTCGCCTTCCACGTTTGCCGCCGCCGAGCAGCTGATGCAGTTTGAACTCAGCCCGTCGGAACGTGACACTGCGGCCCACAACTGGCGCAGTTCGATGGCTCCGCTCTACGAACGCCGCACCGGGCCTCGCAAGTTCTCTCCGGCCGCGGCCGTAGCGCCCGCGTCGCGATGGGAACCGGCATCGGCAGGAGAACGGGCGGATCTTAAACCCGCTCACTTCGTTCGGTCACTTGGCGCGCAAAGCGCCCTGCCGGCCAACGACCAGGACATTGCGTTCGCTTCGGTAGCTCAACTGTCCCGCTGGATCGAAACGCATCAGCTCACCTCCGAGCGCCTTACGCGCCTGTATCTGGACCGCTTGCAACGGTTCGATCCCAAGCTGCGCTGCGTCATCACGCTCACCAGCGATCTCGCCCTTTCACAAGCGCAACAGGCCGATCGCGAGATTGCCGCCGGGCATTATCGCGGCCCGCTGCATGGCATACCGTGGGGCGCGAAGGATCTGCTAGATACTGCCGGCATTCGGACCACCTACGGCGCCGAACCGTATCGAGACCGTGTGCCCACCGAAGATGCGGTGGTCGTGAAGCGTCTGCGCGAGGCTGGGGCTGTGCTTGTTGCCAAGCTCAGCCTGGGCGCGCTAGCCCTCAACGACATCTGGTTTGGCGGCCAAACCAGGAATCCATGGCTTCTGGAAGAAGGCTCATCAGGGTCGAGTGCCGGTCCGGGCGCAGCGACTGCAGCCGGATTGGTTGCCTTCTCGATCGGCAGCGAGACCGGAGGCAGCATCGTGGGCCCCTCCATGCGCTGCGGAATCACGGGGCTGCGTCCCACCTACGGGCGCGTACCGCGCACGGGCGCCATGACGCTTTGCTGGTCGCTCGACAAACTTGGGCCGATGACCCGGGGAGTGGAGGACGGGCTGCTCGTCCTTGAAGCCATCTCCGGCCCGGATCCCGGCGACGTGTCCAGCGTTCCGAGCCGTTTCGATTTCGACGCTTCCGCGAGGGTGAGCGGCCTGCGCGTCGGCTACATCCCGAGCTGGATGAAGGAGGCACCCGCAACCGATGTCGATCGCGCCGTTCTGGAAACGATTCGAAAACTTGGCATGGTTCCGACCGAGGTATCGCTTCCAGATTGGCCTTATGACTCGCTCAACCTGATCCTATTCGCTGAAGGCGCGGCCGCATTTGAGGAACTTACACTGGCAGGCGGCCTCCGGCAGCTCAAGGCGCAGGTTCCGGATGCCTGGCCTAATCTGTTTCGCCAGGCCCGCTTTCTGTCCGCGGTGGATTTCGTCCAGGCCGACCGCTTTCGCCGCAGCGTGGCCGGCGAAATGGCCCGCATCTTTTCCAACGTGGACCTGCTTCTGGTTCCATCCCTGCGAGACGAAATACTGACGATCACCAACTTCACCGGTCACCCTTCTCTAACGTTACGAGCCGGTTTTGTCGAGGTGTCTCAAGCCCGCAGCGATTGGGCTCCGGACCCAGCGCATCCGCTGCCGACATTCTCGCCGCCTCGGCGAGTGCCCCATGGCGTAACACTGATTGGACGCCTTTTCGATGAAGGCACGATTGGGCGCGTGGGGTTCGCTTTGGAGCGGACACTCAATGTGTCGGCCGAGCGTCCGGCAGGCTTTTGACAATGGCTCGAGTGCACATAACAAGTTCCTGTTGCACCGTAGGAGAGGTTGGAACCCAACCTGCTGCAGACAATAGGAAATGTCGAGAAGCCGCGTTACTATCCTGCTGGTAACCGCCATTGGTCTAGCGGAAGGGTTCGCGACAGCGGATTATTCCCCCGCAGTTGGGTTTTTGGAGACGCATACCCTATTCACGGTTTATGGCCGAGGCTTCGACACGGCTCCGATCCTGGGCCGCCTCGGTACTTATAAAGACTTTGCGGCCATGGAAGCGGGCACGCGCGACCTGCGGAACGAAATCGCTGAGGTCGACGGCGGCAAGCCGGTGGCAACCGGTGTCCAACTGATCTATGGGCTGGCGGTACCATGCACAGGCCGAGGCGATTGTCTGGATTACCTGGACTCAAGCGTGAATCTGGTTCAGTGCTACATCAGACCGGCCGAGGAGCGCGGCTTGGTAGTCGTTCTCGATACGCAATTGGGCCGGTCTGACCCGGTGACACAGATCCGTCGCATGATCGCCAAGGGCTATCTCGACAATGACAACGTGCATGTGGCGATTGACCCCAAATTTCATGTCTACCCGGGAGATGCACTGCCGGGGACGCCGGTGGGAACGGTGCCGGCCTCTGAAATCAACCAGGCGCAACAGATGCTGGATGAACTGGTCAGCCGTGAACACCTGCGGACGAAGAAGATTCTGATCGTTCATCAATTCGGCGACGCTGCGGTTCACGACGGCGTTCCCAACATGATTCAGGACAAGCTTGACTTGAAAACCTTCCCGAACGTGGAGCTCGTCATGGATGCGGATGGTCTCGGCACGCCCTTGATGAAGGTCAACAAATACAACCGCATGACCAGCAGCCAGCTATATCCGTTCATCCGGTTTCGAGGCCTCAAGATTTTCTACCGCAGCCCTCTAGAGAGCCGCGGCCACTATGATAAGCCACCGATGACGATGAGGCAGGCATTTGGGCTGGATACAGTTCCAGGCGGGATTCGAATGGCGACCCCGCCAAATGTCATTATCATCGCCTGACGAACGCTTGGACTTGCCTCGACGTCGGCACGGAAGACATGGCAGGGAGCGGCGTCGGCGGCACGTGGTTTTGGAACCGCTACCCCGGTGCGCGCTGCGATGTGGAGAGCCTGGAGTACTCGTACTCCTTCTCGGAAGAACTCCAGGGGGAATGGCGATGGACGGAACGCTATGCCTCTCAGCCAGAGATTCTGCGCTATCTGAATTACGTCACCGATCGCTTCGATCTAAGGCGGGACATCCAGTTTGACACGACGGGTGAGGTCCGCGGTGTTCGACGAAATAGGGAACCGCTGGATCATCCGGACCGGATCGAGACGATCAGATTTCCGCCAAATACTGCGTGATGGCCACAGGTTGCCTTTCCGCCCCTAAGCTGCCCGAATACAAGGGGGTCGAAACGTTCCAAGGCCGCTGGTATCACACGGCTCAGTGGCCGAGCGAGGAGGTCGATTTCGCCGGCCAGCAGGTCGGCGTGATTGGAACCGGATCGTCCGCCATCCAAGTGATTCCAAACATAGCCCGGCAGGCGGCCCACCTCTTCGTCTTCCAAAGGACACCGAATTTCAGCATTCCGGCGCATAATGCGCCAATATCTCCGGATGTGACCGCTGACTGGGGTGCGCACCGATCGGAGTACCGGCAGCAGGCGCGGACCTCGCTTTTCGGACTGCTAATTGAACAAGGGGTGAAGTCGGCTCTGGAAGTGGCGCCGGAGGAGCGGGAGAGCGAGTACGAGCGACGCTGGCAACGGGGCGGCCTGGCCATGTACGGAGCGTATGCGGACCTTCTGTTTAACCAAGAATCCAACGACACCGCCGCTGAGTTTGTGCGCTCAAAAATTCGGAGTATTGTCCGCGACCCAGCGGTGGCCGAGATGCTGGTGCCGAGAGATTATCCTTTGGGAACTAAGCGCATGTGCGTCGACACGTGGTATTACCCTCTTCGGCAGCGCCTCGGCAAACAGGAAGCCAAGGCCAATGCCTTTGCGCCCTGGTTTGCTCCCACCGCCATTAAAGAAGGGAAGACGGGTGCGTGGCTCCCAGCCGACGATGTTTATCACTTGGGAAAGCTGTTTGCCTTGCTGCTTTGCGGGAGTGAGAAGCCTCGGCTCACCGGTATTGTGCACATAGGATTGGGCCTGAAAAACGCGCTTCACTCCCGATGCACACTTCTCGATCAGTGATAGCTAAAGGTACTGACTATGGGTGAGTGCTCTCAGGTGGGACGGATTGCTTTCCGGTGGAGTCAGTATTCACCAACGCCTTCAATTCCTTGCTGGGCTTGAAATAAGGAACGCGTTTGGCAGGAACTTCCACGCGCACGCCCGTTTTCGGATTACGCGCCAAGCGCGGCCGCCGCTGGCGCGTGCCGAAGCTTCCAAGACCTCGGATTTCGATCCTATCCCCAGCGCGCAGAGCACGAACCACACTGTCGAGAATAGCCTCGACGATCCCCTCCGAGTCTTTCCCGGCGAGGTGGGCGAACGTTCACCGGCAAACCCACTACGATTGGATGCGAAAGGACCCAACTTATCCGGCTCGGTTTGCGGAGGTTCGTATGCGCGCCGCAAATATGCTCGAAGACCAAGCGATGGAGATGGCGGTGCACGGGATCGAGGAGACGGTAGTGTCGGGCGGCAAGGTCGTGATGTACAAAGGCAAGCCGCTCATGAAAAAGGTGTTCGACCCGGCGATGGTGCGCTTTCTGCTGGCTCATCTCGATCCGGAAAACTACGGCGATAAACGCGTCGTGGAGCTAAGGCTCGAAGATTGGGACGGTGACCTGTCGAAGTTGAGCGACCAATCAGCGAAACGACTGCTTGCTCAGATCGAGGCCAAGATTGCGATCGAGGAAGCGAAGGAGAACGCGCTCGCGCTCTCGGCTGGTCAGGTGATCGACGGGGAAAGCGAGAGCGTGACGGAATGAGCACAGCCCACGCAAATTGCCCCTTACCCCATCTGCTTTTCGTTGGAAGACGGGGACGGCTTGGGCCGGCGACCCGTCGAAGCTGAGCGAGCAATCGGCCAAGCGGCTACTGGGCCAGATTGAGGCTAAGATCTCACCCGCTGGCGGATTGTGCGCTAAGGCTGCCCAAGCCGAGCGCACACTTGCCGAACTCTGGCCAGCTTCTGGATCTCGAAGCTCCCGTCAGCTCGCATTATCGCTTGATATACTGTCGCTGACTCGTCTGGCCCAGAGAGGATTCGCCCTATGCGACCGTTCGTATGTGCCGCCCTGCT
Organism: Terriglobia bacterium; assembly: GCA_963768095.1. Lineage (GTDB taxonomy): Bacteria > Acidobacteriota > Terriglobia > Bryobacterales > Bryobacteraceae > Palsa-89. The sequence goes on from CAVYGT010000011.1 coordinate 200,522, forward strand.
CAGCGCCGCATCTTTACAAGTGCTTGCCGCCTCCTGCGAGAGCTTGAGTTCACTTCAGCTACCCGACGCGAAAATCACCCTCGCGGAAACCGTAGCCGCCGGCGCCTTTGCGCCCCCGAACGGACGCGGCGGCCAAGGCGGCGTCAACCCCTATGAATCCGTGCCGGCATTCTGCCGCGTCTCCGCTACGCTCACGCCATCGAGCGACTCAGACATCAAAATCGAAGTCTGGCTTCCGACAAGCGGCTGGAATCAAAAATTCCAAGCCGTGGGCAACGGCGGCTGGGCCGGCGTGATTAGTTATAGCGCTCTGGCCGAAGGCGTGAAGAACGGATACGCCACCGCTTCAACCGATACGGGCCACGCGGGAAATGGAGGGTCGTTTGTGCTGGGGCATCCGGAGAAGTTGATCGATTTCTCCTGGCGCTCCGAGCACGAAATGACCGTAACAGGTAAAGCCATCGTCGCAGCTTTTTATGGAAATGCTGCCAAGCGATCCTATTGGAACGGCTGCTCCACCGGCGGGCGGCAAGCACTGAAAGAAGCCCAGAAGTTCCCCGACGATTTCGACGGGATCATTGCCGGCGCGCCCGCCAACCGCAATCTGACCAGCTTCTGGGACGGCGTGCTCATGTTCAAGGAACAGGGCAACCAGGTTCCCTCGAGCAAGTTCCCCATGCTTCACCAGGCGGTTCTCGACGCGTGCGACGCCAAGGACGGCTTGAAGGACGGACTGATCGCCGACCCCAGAAAGTGCGACTTTGACCCTGCGGTTCTGCTCTGCGAAGGCGAGGACAGCCCCACCTGTCTGACTGCTAAACAAGTCGAGACCGTTCGCAGACTCTACGAGCCTGTAACGGATCCGCGTACCGGACGTCAGCTTGGCCCCGCTCTGCCGCGCGGCAGTGAACTCGGATGGACCTTTATGGGTAACGGCCCAGACCCCTACGCTGTTGGCCTCGATCAGTTGAAGTTCGTGGTCTTTAAAGACCCGAGCTGGGATTGGCACAGCTTCGATCTGGTCAGAGATGGCGAACGCTACTGGGCTGCTGAAAATCTGCCCATGAACGCAACCGATCCGAATATGCAGCCGTTCTTCGCGCACAAAGGAAAGCTCCTCATCTATCAGGGATTCGCCGATCCTCAGGTTTCGCCGTTTCAGACCATCGGCTACTACCAGGACGTTGTGGACAACTTAGGAGGCCCGGCCAAGGCCAGCAGCAACGTTCGGCTCTTCCTCGCGCCCGGCATGGGCCACTGCGGCGGCGGCGACGGCCCCAACGACTTTGACAAAATCAGCGCGCTCGATCGCTGGGTCGAGAACAGCGAAGCGCCGCAAACCATGCTTGCTTCGCAGCGCGTGAAAGGCAAAGTTACCCGCACACGTCCTCTCTGCGCGTTTCCGCAGACCGCTGTGTACAAAGGGTCGGGCAGCGTCGACGACGCGGCAAACTTTAGCTGCCGCGGCCAGTAGGCGAGCGCGGGTTGACTCAGGGCCGCGGAGCCCGATACACCGAGTCTTTCGGGAAATCCTTTCCTTCGATGAACTGACGGATATCCTGAGCAACTTCCTTGTACTGGGCCCGGCGCCTGGTGGCCCAGATCGAGGCCATGATCGCCGCCGAAGAGGCGAAGTTGTCGCCGTTGGTGGCACCGGGCGCGCGGTGATCGACGCGACTTTGGAACAGCCAACCCGACACCTCTAAATGGCAGTGTCCGGCAGCTCCCTTTGGGAAGTGCAGTCCGCAGTGGTGACTGTGGGCGCCGTCGCGAGCCAGGCCGTGAACTTTACCGTCAACCCGTGAACTGGACGATCTGAGCCCAAGAGCCCGAGGCGCGCAGAGGAACGTTGCCTTGGCACGAACGTCACTTCTTTACGAATTTCGTCAGGGTTTGCCTGCCGACCTGCGCTGCGTACACATTTCCCGCCTTGTCCACGCCCACGCCCTCGGCTCCCAGGACTGTGGTTGTGTCGGGATTCGGATCGGTGTCCGGAATGAAAGCGACCACCTTGCCGTCTTTGGCGCTTCCAATTCTTATGCCCCTTTGGTAGCCGGGATTGCGCGCCTTGTTCGATTCTGAATCGACCACGTACATCGTGTCGTCCTGGGCGATGAAAATCCCGCTGGGCCTGCCAAACTGCTTCCACTCTTCCAGAAATTTTCCGTCCTGGTCGAAGATCTGGATGCGGTTGTTTCCACGGTCACCGACGAACACACGCCCGCGGGAGTCGAACGCGATCGTGTGCGGTATGTTGAACTCGCCAGGTCCGGATCCTTTGATGCCCCACGCCTTGATAAACTTCCCATCTTTGGAGAACTTCACGACGCGCGCGTTGGTCGCCCCGCCGTGCCCGTCGGCGACGAAGATGTCTCCGTTCTCGGCAATCGCGACATCGGAAGGTGCGTTGAAGGTGTTGGGCCCGTCACCGGCGACCCCTGCGGTGCCCAACGTCAGCAACACCTTTCCTTCGGTGTTGAACTTGAAGACCTGTTGACCCTTGCCGTCCTTGCCTCGCCCGTCCGTCACCCAAATGAATCCCTCCCGATCGATGTACAAACCATGGGGCTGCACGAACATTCCCTCGCCATAACTTTTAAGAAGCTTACCAGACGGATCAAATTCGAGCAGCGGTGGCTCCCCGCGATGAAATACCCAGACGTTTCCGTTGGCGTCGCCGTCGACCGAGATCACTTGTCCCCACTTCATGCCTTCGGGTAGTTGCGCCCAGTTGTCCACCTGGCGATACGGATTGGGTTGCGCGTAGGCTCGCGCTCCGAACGTGCTAGTCGCGGCGATCAGAGCCGCCACGAGCGCTAGCCTCACCGCAAGTCCGTTAGTCATCACAGCCTCCTTGCAATTCGCAGGTTGTTAGACCGCGGAAGGCCGTCCGAGGTTTTGGATGGCCAGCCTCTCATCTCGATTAGGGTCGTTGACAACCTTGCATTCATTGTCAAAAATCATGGTCGCACGTTCGGGCAGAGTGTGCGGACGAGAAGGCGGCCCATGCCCCGCTGATTCTGTCTCCGAGCACCTTGCGCTCCAGGTTCCAGTAACCGTGGCCTCGTCGTAGGTTTCAAAAACGAATGGCGCCGGTTCCTCCGGAATTGAGCAAGTGATCGCCTTACTTGCCGGTATAGCTTACCCGGCAGATCACCCGAGCGCCGTCGTGGCTCACAAGTAACGAACCGCCTGCCGCCACAGCGCCTCCGACCGGTCTGCCCCATGCACTTCCATCGGCAGGGATTTCGTTTGTAAGGTGTCTACCCCACCGGAGAGACCTTCATGGCGACGCCGGAAGCGAAGCGAGATCGGCCAGTGATGAATCTCGATCACATGGTCAGCGAACGTCGGTTCCGAATGATTCTGTCTTTCTTCTTCTGAATGTCTTCCCGATCACAATCCCGCCGTTGCGCGAACGACGAGAAGACATAGCATTGCTTGTACCTCACTCCCTTCGGATATTTTATTGGCCAACGACAGCCTCGCGTCTATGTTGCTCAAGATCACCCAGGATGAAGACATATGAGACAGCGCCAAATAAGGCCATTCCGCCGGCAACGACCAGTGCAATCTCGAACGACCCCGTGAAACTGACCAGGTAGCCAGTGACGATGGGAGCCAGGATGGCGCCAATGTTGCCGAAGAAGTTCTGAATCGAGCTGAGAGCCCCCACTGTCGAACGAGGAGCCAGATCAATCGGAAGAGAGTTGGCGGACGCGGTTGCCAGGCGCAGACACCCCACGCACAGAGTCAGAAGCGTGACTGCGAACCAGTCCCGCCTGACGAAAGCCGCAGTGCTGACGAAGAGTGTTGCCGCCGTCAAACCGATGCCAATAATTCCCTTGCGTGAGTGTGTGGTTGTTATTCCCCGTTTCACGAGAAAGTCTCCGAGCCATCCTCCCGCCAGCGTTGCGAGTATACCTGCCCAGAACGGAAGCGCGGACACAACTCCTGATTTGAACAACGTCATCTTTCGCTCCAGAACGAGGTATCCGGGAAGCCAGCTCACAAAGACACCCAGCGCATAGAGGTATCCCATCTGTCCCAAAGCGATGCCCCACGTGGACCTGTGCCGAAAGAAAGCCAACCAGGATTGTGCCTGCGCGTCGGATCCGGTTTGTGTTTTCCTCTTTCCGACCCGCTTATCGGGATAGAAGCGAACCCAGGCCGCTGTAAGCAGCAAGCTAGCTCCGCCAAACCAGTAGAATACAGCCTGCCAACCAGAACGCGCGATGATAAGGGCCGCGAAGGTCGCGCCGGCCGCCAAACCGACCTGATTTCCGGAGTAGGCAACCGCCACCGCTCGTGCGCGTTCCTTATTTTCAAACTCGCGCGAGATCGACGCGGCTGTTGCTGCGATCAACATGCTATGTCCGACGCCGAACAGCATCCGCAGCGAAAACAGAGATGCCGGCTGGCTCACAAATGGCAGAGCTAACGTGGCGAGGCCCCACAGAGCGGATCCTGCACCGGTGACGATCCAGGCGCCGAACCGATCGACTAAGGGTCCCATCACGAGCATGCCACCGGTATATGACCAATTCCATCCTGAAAGGATGTAGCCCATGGTTTGGGGAGTGATGTGGTAAACCTGCATCAACAAAGGTGCGGCCACGCCCAGAACGTAACGAATGGCATAGGCAAAGAGCCACATTGCCCAGTAAAAGGCGACGGTGAGGAGCTTTTCAGAGCGGCCGCTGCTTGAAGGCATGAGGTGCGCCGGCTTACGAAGTCACGGTCGAATAGCTGGCTCGTCCCACGGCGAGGAGGACGCCGGATTCGTCAAGCACATCGACATCGACAACACCCACGGTCTTGCCTCGCCTGCGGACGCGTGCGACCAGAATCAGCGTTCCCGATGCGGGCCGCAAGTAGTCCACACTGAAGTTGATGGTCGGGATCGGATGGCCAACCAGCATGGCGAGCGCATAGTCGCCCGTGACATCTATGGCTGCTGCAATAGGCCCACCGTGCCACTGACCAGAGCCCTCGACACGTTCGAACTCCGGGCGCATCTTCAGATGGATCACAAGTTCCTGCTTTTCCGCATCGGCGGATTGTACAGCTAGGTTCAAGAATGCGTTGAAAGGCGACCGAAGCAGCCGTTCCTGGATCTGCTCGCGGCCCATGCTGGTATCGCTCATTGCGTCACCACCAGTTTTCCGAATATCTGACGGTTCTCTAGCTGGCGCAGCGCTTCGGTTGCGTCCTCCAGCGCGAACGTCCCTCCAACCACGGCCTTCAGCGCGCCGCTCTGCGACAGCTCGATCACTTTAAGAAGATCGTCTCGGTCCCAGCTGTTGGAACCTAGAATCCGCAGCTCAAATGTCCAAATAAAGCGGAGGTCTTCGGTGGGGTTGTAGCCGGCGGTCGCACCACAGGTGAGCAGCCTCCCGCCTACGCGAAGGCAGCGCAGAGACTTGACCCACGTATCGCCGCCGGTGTAGTTGACGACAACATCAACGCCCTGGCTGGTTCCGGCGCCACGACGCGCCGGCTTGCCATAGAGCGCATGGATCTCCTCCATAAAGTCGCGGTCCTGATAATTGATGGTGCGGTCGGCGCCCAACTGTGTCAGCCTGGCTGCCTTCTCATCGTTTCCCGCACACGCGATTGCCGTAGCGCCCGCAAGCTTGGCGAGTTGCACGCAACATACGCCGACTCCGCCGCTCGCGCCCAGGATGAGCACACGCTCGCCCTTGGACACACCACCGATGGTATACATCATCCGTAGCGCCGAGCCATAGGCGCAAGGCAAAGCCGCCGCCTCGACGAAGCTGATCTGATCTGGGATCCGGATCAATTGGTGGGCTCGCGCGCGGCACAGTTCTGCCAAGCCTCCATGAATCGTTTCTCCTACCAACCCGCCTTCCACGCGATTTCTCGGATCGATCAGCACCCGGTCACCAGTCGACCATCCATCCACGCCAGGGCCAATCTCCGCAATTTCCCCGGCACAATCCAGACCCATAATCGCCGGCAAGGCGAGCTTGATTCCCGGCATGCCGCGTCGGGTAAAAACGTCGTGATAGTTGAGCGATGTCGCCCGCACCCTCACCACAACATCGCCTTCGCCTGGCGACGGGTCCGGAAAATCGGCTTCCAATCGCGGCCATTCATCCGGGCCCTGCTTCCGCAATACGATTGCTTTCAATGTGGCTCTCCATCCTCGAATGTTCGATTATGCTCGGATGCTATTTTCGCTATCCCTACCAGTGCCAGCGCGTTCCTGTCCACCTTGTTTGTTCCGGAAAGTGGAAGCTGGTCGAGAAACCATACGCGTCTCGGGTGCTGGTAAGCGGGCCCGGCCTGGAGTGCATAAGACCGGATCTCGTTCTCATTGACATCGACGCCAGGCCGCGCAACGATAAAAGCCACCGGCTTCTGCCATTTGATTTCATCCGGGACCGGCACCACGCAAGCTTGCTGGACGCCAGGATGCAGTTCCAGCATCCTTTCGACTTCGCCCGGGTAGATGTTTTCGCCTCCACAAACGAACATGTCGTCCGCCCGCCCGATGAAAAAGAAGAAGCCACTATCATCCCGGCGGAAGACGTCGCCGGTTGCGTAGTAACCGTCCGGCGTCAGCGCCGCGGCAGTGAGTTCTGGCAGATTATGATATCCATTCATCAGAGCCGGGCACTTGATTTCCAGGATGCCTTCTCCGGCAACCAGCCCCGTAGTCGCTTTTAGTCTGAGTTGGACGTCCGGGTGTGCGTACCCCAGCGAGCCTTGAGGAGATTCGAGGCCATCGGGATGTGGAGCAAAAACAATAGGGCCTGCTTCCGTGGTGCCGTACACATTAGCGATCTGAGCTTTGGGAAAAAACTCGCGGATCGAACGAAACAGTCCTGGGGACACCGGTGCGGAACCCATGCGGATATTGCGCACCGAAGATCGATCGGTATGGAGCAGCAGTTCCCGCTGCTGCAAGATCATGGCGATCATGGTGGGCACCGCGGTCAGGGTCGTGCATTGATACCGGGCAATGGCGTCGATATACTTTCGCGTCGTAAAGCCTGACAGGAGCACTACGGAATCTCCCTGGGCGATGGCTGCATGAGACGTGGCGAGCGCGTTCATGTGATACAACGGAGCGGCCACCAGCACACGCTGCCGCTCCGTGAGCGGAGGACGGCGCCGTTTCTCCAGCACCCAAAGATGGCTCTCATGCGACAGCACAACGCCTTTCGGCTTACCTGTGGATCCTGATGTATAGAGAAACATCGCAGGCTGGCGGGGATCGGGCGGCACTCCATCGAATTGCCCCGGCGACATAAGAGCCGAGAACGAATCGTTTCCTCTCCCGTCGAAGCAAATTCGTGGAATAGCGGCGGAACATACCTCCATCCGCTCGGCGTCAGCCAGTACCAGCCTGGCGCGGGAGTCTCCGATGATGTATTGCACTCCCGCTGGGGGGAGTTTTATGTTGACCGGAACAGCGACCAGCCCGGCGCGCATGATACCGAAGAATGCGGCCAGGTACTCGGCTCGGTTCGCCGATGCGATGGCTACCCGGTCGCCGCGCTGCAGTCCAGTGCCAAGCAGGCCCCGCGCCACGGCGTTGCTACACTCATCCAGTTGGCGAAAAGACCAGCTGCTTCGAGAAGAGTCGACGCTAGCGTCGTGGCCATAATCCATGAGCGCTGGAGCATCGAGATCCCCGGCGCGATGGATCGCTTCTCCGAGATTGCGGTGGATCATCGTCACGGCCGCACTTCTACGAACTCTATGGCCAGATTCCAGCCGGAGGCGGCTGGTACCCGAACTCGCCCGGACTCAATCCGAGTAAACGGGACCGCCCCGGCGCGCAAGACTTCCGATGCCCGTGCCACCGACTCTGTTCGGACAATCAGTCGCGCGACGAAATCCGTTCGCCCCAGCGGCAGCGGCATCGCCCCACCGAGCTGCGCCTGCAGAGAATCGATCGCACACAACTCGATCTCGGTGTTCCCAGCCGCCAGCTTCCATGCTCCGCCGGGCGCCTGGCGAACGGTGTCCGGTCCAAATATTCCGCTGAACTGCTCCGCCGCGGCTGCCGGGTCGCGCAGCGCCACCGACACAGACTCTATGCCCGTAGCCGCATTCGTGTGCCGAAGCCACTCCCGCCGCCAGATGAGCTCCGGCGTCAAGTGCTGACAGAAGTAGACCCTGCCAAACGGGGCCGCCCCTTTCTTGAAACGCACCACGCGGAATTTCGCCTCAGCGCTGCCACCTGGCAGATTCACGGTGCGAGAAAAGGCCACGGGCTCCTCAACCGGAACGCCCCGGGCATTCAGGTCGCGGAACAGCTCGCAGGCTGATTCGGTATTGAAAACCAGACCGTTCAGCCCGATCGGGAACTGAGCAATATCCGCCCGAACTACATTCGAAGCCGGGTCGAACCCCAGCAATTCAAGGTAGCCCGGCTCGAGCACTGCCAGATGGTTGATGGAGCCGAGAGAATGACGGCTGCGCGGGGTTAGCTGGAAGCCGAGAGTCTCAAAGGCAAGGACGGCTTCATCCATGCCGTCGCGGGTGTCAAGGACAACATGGTCCACTCGGGGTTGTGGGAAGGTCATCATCTAGCGGCCGGTCGGCGGGCCACTGAAGCTTGCTGCCGATTTCTTTGCCTCCTGCGCCAGTTGGCCAAGCGCTTTCTTGTCGACCAGACGCCCCCCAGCAATGACCGCAAAGATCCGGCGCGTATTCCGAATCTCCTGCAACGGGTTGCCGTCCAGCAGAACCAGATCGGCGATTTTTCCCTGTTCGACTGTGCCCAGATCGGGAAAGTTGAAGAGCTTAGAAGGATTCACGGTCGCAGCCTGTAACACTTGCAACGGGGTCATGCCGGCCTGTGCCAGGAGCTCTAGTTCATCCTGCAGACTGAATCCCGGTACCAGGTAAGCCTTAAGAGTGTCGGTCCCTGCAATAATCTCTACTCCCGCCTTGACCATAGCAGCGACCATCTCCTTATCCTTCTCGAAGACCCGTTGGCGCATAGTCACGTCGGCGTTGCCGGGGGCAGCTTCCCACTGCTCCCTGTAACTCGCCGGTATGTATTGCAGGCGTTCCTCCGACAGGATTCGAGGGTCTTTGAGCGCGGCCTCGATGCCCGTCCAGAAAAGCGACAGAGTAGGATCCTGCACAGTATGGTTCTTAGCGAACTTCGAAAAGAGCGCGGAGGCCTTCGCTGGGCTGAAGGTTTCCAACAGAACCGAGTCCGGAACCCGCACACCTGCCACCAGATCCCGTCTCAGTTCGTCTTCCCGGGTGGAACAACCCATCAGAATACCGGTGAGGTGTTCAATCGTGCTCTGACCGGCATCGGAAGCCTCAGCGGGTGAAATGGCGAAAGGCAGATGTCCGGCGAAAGTCAAACCCACCTTGCGAGACTCATCGACGATGGCAAAGTAAGAGTCCCGACTTAGTAAGTCGTATACCTTGACGAACTCGCCGCCTCTCTCTTTAACCTCGTCCACCGCACGTCGCCCTTCTTCGGGAGAGTTCACGATCACTCCGTGACTCCACCGGGACTTAGGGCCATCCAGCAGAGGCCCAGCTGCGAAGATGCGCGGTCCGAGAAGTTCGCCGTGGGCAATTTCCTGCTTCCATTGCCTGATCTGCACCAAGTGCGACCAGGGTCCCGCCGTGTCGCGGACGCTGGTGATGCCGTTCATGAGGAACAGCGAGAGGGAAGGAATGCCTTGATAGCGGGTATGAACATGGGAATCCCACAGGCCCGGGATGACGTACTTGCCAGCCGCATCCACGATAGTGGCGCCCGCCGGCGCTCTGACGTCCGTCGACCTCCCCAGAGCCTCAATGCGATTGCCGGCGATGACGATAGTCTGGTCGGGGCGCACCGCGCCATCGACAACGTCGATCACAGCAGCATGCGTTATGACTAGCGATTTGGGCGCTGTCGTCTGGGCATCCAGGGGAGGGAGCGGCGAAAACGAGGCCAGGATCGCCACGGCGATGAGGACGATGTGAATGATTCGGGAGGCGCATCTCTGTTGATTCATTGGGTATCTCTCCAGACGCCCCCGCGAAATGTCACTCGGAATTGTCATGACAACCTCCAGTTTCCACCGACCAATATTACTCGAATTTGTTATCACTGGCACGTCGTCGCAACGGCATAGAATCCTCACTCCTGGCTAGCCGGTTACGCAGCCGGCCGGCTCCACGGGAGAATCCCTCGAGCTAGCAAATCAGGAAGGATCTTATGCGCAATGCTGGGAGCAAGCTGAAGGCAGTCGTCGCCCTCGCCGAACCAAACTAACTCAGCGATTTCTGAGTGAGCCACCGGTTCGCCGATCAATTCGGCCTGGTAAAGCTCGATTCGAACCGTTTTCGGCGGTGCTGCTTCGGGTCCCGCCGCTCGATCCGTGTAAACCCCAACCAGCTCGACTGCACTTACCGCCACGTCCCCCAGCTCCTCGCGCAATTCGCGAGAGAGGCAATCGATGGCGGATTCGCCAGGCTCACGACAGCCTCCCGGCAATATGAGCAAGGAAGTCGTGTGTTTCTTCCGGCACAAAAGGATCTTCCCGCCGCGCATCGCGAGAAGTCCGACTTTGTCAAAATCAACGTCGCTGCCGGCCATGAGGCTATTGCAGAACGGGTAGCTTGAGGTAATCGCTCGACACGAAAAGGCTGCCTTCGGTAGTGCCTTGCGGCGCAAGCTTTCGCAATTCCTTGCCGAGGTTATCCGGCGTCATGCTCCCTTTGAGAGTCAGATCGAAGGCTCGAACGACTTCGCGGACCTGATCAGCGGACTCGTGGGCGAACTCCAGCCTGAAATGACGAATCCCGGCGCTGCGCCAATTCTCCAGACAACCGCTCGCCTCCTGCGCCTCTGCGCCAAAAACGGTGTTGCGGCATCCCACGTCGGCCATCACCGGATGGGCCCGGCCCGTGGAGTCTTTCAGTTCGACCAGGTGCTTCTCACAGGGGCGCCCGCAATCGCGATAGCTGGTCCCCTTCGACAGGAAGCGGCAAAACACGCAATGTTCGGTATGAAAGACAGGTAGGTGCTGATAAGCCACTACCTCAATACTCCCGGGACCTGCTCTCCGCGCCAGTTCCGCAATCTGCGCGCCGTTCAAATCGTGAGTGGGCGTGATCCGGAGGAGCCCGAGCCCCAAGTACATCTCAGCGGTCAGAGAGTTGGCGGTGTTCAAACTGAAATCGCCGACTAGCGGTGGATGCCGGCGCTCACGCAAGGCATGCAGAATGCCGCTCGATCGCACCACGATCGTACAATCCAGGCTGAGGAGAAAGTTTAGAATACGCTCCTCGCCCGGTTTTGATATGCGGGGAGTTGCAACCCGCGCTGCGATGCCGCTCGACTTCACCCGTTCGAGCGAAGGTCGAAGCCCGTAAAGATCGAGATAGTCGAGCGTGATGCTGGCCGGACGTCTCGATAGCGCCGCTTCGAGCTGTTCCGGGGTGCGGGCCAGAAGATGGAGTTCTGGTAGCGCGGGTATGTCCTCTGGTAGCGGCCTATTGCGATCCCGCGACGGCGTCACCTTGTCGAGCATAAAGCGTACGCTTTCCAAAGGATCGCCAACGGTGCGTGCCGGAGTTTGGCTCTGCAGCGTCTGCAATTGTTCGACGGCACTCCGGCGCAGCTGGTTGAGCTGCGACGCCGAAACAAAGGGGGCCCCCTTCGTGTCGAGAGTGACGCCCGCTAGTTCGTAGGCCGTGTTCCCGAGACGCCCGAATTGTTCGCGCAACATCTCAATCGAGAGGCCATGGTTCTGAGCTGCCGTCAGTGCTGTCGAGGATTTTACGGTCACGCGGGCCTGGGGCTGCTTCACCAGCGACCACTCGGTGATCAGAGGCTCACCTGGCGCAGCCGTTACGTGCACTTCAACAGGCTGCCGCGAAACTGGCGCGGCAGCTTGGGTATAGGGACGCGCCGCTCGATCCAAATCGGGGTCGTCGGTTCGCCAGACCCGGTCGCCTGGACGAATGCGTCCGAACTGGATCGCGCCATTCCGAAACCGCAGTTCCAGCAGTCCGTCGAGTTCCGGCAGAACCTGGTACACCCGGCCCCCTTCTTCGGGCTCCTCGGGGCTTCGCCAATCAGCGGCGTCGAATACCACACCATCACCAGCTTTGAGGGGTGCGACCGCATGAGCGGCGCCGGTTTCAATGACCACATGATCAGCTTCTAAGCGCTCGATTCGCCCCATCAAGACGCCCCGATGACGTGGCGCCCGGCCATTGACCACGAACTGATGATTGGTCCCGCTCATAAAGAACGGACCCAAGCCTCGAGAATACACCTGCTCAAGTTGCAGCTTTTCTGAAGGAGTAATCGCAGCATTGCGCCCGGCCCAAGCCTCGTCCACCGCCTTGCGGTAGGCGCGTGTCGTCAATGCCACGTAATTCGCGTCCTTGTACCTGCCTTCGATTTTAAGCGCTGCGACGCCAATCCGGAGGATTTCCGGAATTTGCTCCAAGGCAAAAAGATCACCAGGCGAAAGAAGGTACCGAGCATCACCCAAAGGTTGCTGCCGTCCATCGACGAGCATCTCGTAAGGCAGCCGGCACGCCTGGGCACACTGCCCCCGGTTCGCGCTGCGTCCGCCCCAGGCCTCCGAGGAGAAACACTGTCCGGAGTAGGCTACGCATAGCGCCCCGTGAACAAAGATCTCGACTTCACAGTCGGTTTTCGCAACAATCGCCCGGACCTGATCGAGCGACAGTTCCCTGGCCAGATTGACGCGCCGGATACCAAAGCTTTTCGCCAGCTCAACACCCTCGACGTTGGTAATGCTCATCTGCGTGCTGGCATGAAGTTCCATATCAGGTGCCATCTGCCTGGCGAGCCGCACGATGCCGTAATCCTGCACGATCATCGCGTCTGCTCCGGCCTCCACAATAGCGCCGATGGTGCGCGCAGCTTCCGGCAATTCGTGCTCGAACACCAGTGTGTTAAAGGTGATGAATCCGCGCACTCCCCTGGCGTGCAGAGTGCGCATCACCCGCGGCAGCTCGTCGAGTGAGAATCCCGCTTTGGCTCGGGCCGAAAAATGCTTCAGGCCCAAATAGACCGCGTCCGCACCAGCTTCAATCGCGGCGTGCAACTGTGGCCAATGGCCGGCGGGGCTCATGACCTCGGGCTTGCGAGGGTTTGGGGACTGCATGCAACGGCTTCCTCCAGCGTAGCGCAGGGCTCCCGCTAGAGTGGATGGATTGGCTCATCTAAGAAACGGCGCCGCGATCTTCGTAACGTAGACTAAGGGCGACTGTGGTCATTCCGCGCACCCCTGTCGCTCGCTCCAGCGCATCGATCAATTCGGATTCCAAGCCTTCGGGGTCGAAATCGACAACGCAAGCTGAGATTTCCTCATCGCTCGCGCCGTCAAAGCAAAGCTCACAGACACCCACTGCACCAGAATCGCAAAGGACCGGAGGACCAAAGCAGCGGCAAGTGATCGGCCGCGCAGCGTAAAGATCACAAGTCCCGGTGGCCGGGTCAAGCGCCGGGCACGGGTCGTCATCGCTGAAGTTTGTAGCGGCCTGGCGGGCCCGACCGCGAACGGCAGCTGCGCGCTGCGGATCGCGAGTTTCCAATTCGGCCAAACCTCGCCGCAGGCGGTTTGCATCGAGTTGGCTAATCTCGAATGGTCCATAGCAGCACTGAGTGCATCCCGGCCGGCACACCAACCATGACCCACTCCTACGTGCGGCCTCTGCGAGGGCTGCATCGATAATCTGAACCAGCTGGAAATCGGAGCTCATGCAAAGACCACCCATACCACAAGGCCGAGATCGGAAGGGGAAACTGAGTACCAAGCGACCAACGGCCGCCACGCTGCTGCCCAATTCAGCGCCTAGATTGTTTCGCTGTTCGGTACTGCGCGAAACTAAAATGAATGCGCGCGATCTTCTTCCTCACACTTGCAGCGGCATCCCTTCCCGCCGAGAGTGGAGAACTCACGATCTACATGATAAGACATGCAGTGGGCGTGGAACACTACGAGATTGGCGCGACTGATGGGATACTAACTCTCCGCAGCACCTTTGAATATTCCGATCGCGGAAATAAGCGAACTTCGACTACAATCCTGAAAACAAAGCCGGATTTCACTCCTCTCGATCTGGAAGTCAGCGAGCCCCCCGCATCGGTCCACGTCGAAGGCACCTCCGCAACGGTGAAGGAGAGAGATGCAATTCGAACCGTCACTGCTCCGGCGAGCTATTTCACACTCTTTGGCCCCTCGCCCTTCGCTTTGCAGATGATGATGATTCGATACTGGAACGCTCACAGCCGGCCACAAACCCTTGCGACGCTGCGCGCGAGCCCAGCCTCCGAGCCGCTACGCATCGAGCGCGTGGGCCGAGAGTCGATCCATATCACCGGCAAGGACATCGCCCTGGAACGCTACACAGTGGCCGGTCTTATGTTCGGCCGCGAAATCCTGTGGATGGACACCAGCGGGGATCTAGCGGCGGCGATGACGTTCGCCGGAGGCTTGCCGATGGAAGCGGTGAACACGGAATATATTTCCGCGCTGCCGCAACTCTATCGCAGCGGAGTGGCGCAAGAAATGGCCGACTATGACGCCATCGATCGACAGGTTCCACCGGAGCGGCCTGGCTCCTACGCGATTTCCGGTGCGACGCTCATCGATGCCACGGGCGCGGCCCCGGTCGCCGATTCAGTCGTGATTGTGCGGAACGGACGAATCGAGGCCACCGGCTCCCGAAGCTCCGTCGCCATTCCGCGAGACATGCCGGTGGTTGAAGGCAAGGGCCGCACGCTGCTCCCGGGATTGTGGGAGATGCACATTCACTATTCGGGAATCGAGTTTGGCCCCGCCCTTCTGGCAGCGGGCATCACAACCGCTCGCGACTGCGGCGGCGAATTCGATTTTCTGATCGCTCAACGGGACGCCATCGAAAAGCGTGGCGGATCTAGCCCGCGATTGCTTCTGGCTGGACTGGTCGATGCGGGCGGCCTGAAAGCTTTCGGCCATATCACGGCGGAAACACCAGACGAAGGCCGTGCTGTGGTACGACGCTATCGCGACGCGAGATTTCAGCAGATCAAGTTGTACACCTTCTTGACACCCGAAGTGGTGAAGGCCATCGCCGAGGAAGCACATCGATTGGGAATGAGTGTTACCGGTCACGTGCCGCAGGCGCTAAATGCTTTTCAGGGCGTGGAAGCCGGTATGGATCAGATCAATCATCTGAACTACGTAACCAACGTGATGCGCGCGCCTGGAGGACGCGGCCCCGTGGACGTTAGCTCGGAAGCCGCTCAGTCCGCGATTCGATTTTTCAAAGATCACCACACCGTGATCGACCCGACGGCGGGGTGGGGTGAGATGGCCAATCATTCGAAGGAAGTTGACGTCGCTTCCTTCGAGCCTGGCATCTTGAAGGCGCCGTTCATTCTGGAAGCGAAGTTCCGTGGAATGGGCGGGAACACTACGGCGGCGCAAATGCGCGAGCGCACCAGTCAATCGATTGCGATTATCGGTGCGCTGCATCGAGCGGGCGTGACCATCGTGCCGGGAAGCGACACGGGCCTGGTCGGCTACGGCCTGCATCGCGAGATTGAGCTCTATGTGGAGGCCGGTATGAGCCCTCTGGAAGCGATTGAGTCCGCTACCATCGTATCGGCTCGAGCGATGGGACTCGACCGCGAAAGCGGCACCGTAGAACCAGGCAAACGGGCAGACCTGCTTCTCGTTGACGGTGACCCGCTACGAGACATACGCAATCTCCGCAAGGTGTATCGCGTGGTTGTCGATGGCCGGATGTATGATCCCGCTATGCTTTGGCAAAGCGTGGGATTTCGACCTTAGGGAGACGATCAACCAGGCTTTGATCCATCCTCCGGTGTACGGCGTCTTCTCAGGCGAATCCGACAGGCTTCTTCCATCTGGATTCGGGAGACAATTCGAAGATCCAACAGATTGTTCATCTGTGCGCCGGCTGGCACCCGGAATGGGCAGCAACGGAAAGAGATTTTGCGCGAGTTGGAAGCGGAGTCAGCGGCTGAGCCGCAGCGCTACCTGTTTAGATTCCACTGGGGGGATCCAGAAGCTCTCGGTCGACTTCCCGCCCGGGAGCACCGTTTGCAAGTCGGAATACTTGCCTTTGTGCGCCAAGGTATTGGTTAGCCAGATGGCACCTTCCAAAAAGCCTCGACGGACCTAATGCTCCAGCGCACGGATCTACGCCACTTGATCCAGAGTCCTTGACTCTTCCAGAACCACAATGGTTCTGGAATGATCGAGACCATGAATCCAAGTTCAATAGATCTGCCACCCGGCCAATAGAATCAAGCTGAGGGTTTTTGGAATGCCCGCGGAGTAGGTCCTGCTAATGGGCATTATCGGAGTCTATTTTCTTGGCGCTTGCCGGCAATTGCGTGAGTTGGACCAGAACGATCGCGGTAACGCTTACCGCTTTCGAGGCACCGAGCTTCGGATCGCGTTCCCATGCCGATCGTTAGCATGCCGATCGTTAGCTTGTACCGCGGCAAAGCTGATATTATTCCGAGATGAAAACCGGCGGAAGTTTTCTAGTCACCCTCGTTTTCTTTGCCCAGACCACCCGTCTCTGCTCACAGTCCTTTGAAGTAACGGAGGTGTCAATCGCTGATGAGCAAAACGCGATGACCGAAGGCCGTGTCTCATCTAAGGGCCTGGTGGAGGCATATCTCAAGCGGATCGAGGCATTCGACCAGCGAGGGTCCCGTCTCAACGCCTTGATCACACTGAACCCGAACGCCGTCCGGGAAGCCGAGATTCTCGACCGCGAACGCGCCGCCAAAGGGCCCCGCGGCCCGCTGCACGGAATTCCGGTGATCGTGAAGGACAACTACAGCACGGCGGACATGCAAACCACTGCAGGCAGCATGGCCCTGTTCGGCTTTGTCCCGGAGATCGATGCATTTCAGGTTCGAAAACTCCGGGAAGCCGGCGCAGTGATTATCGGCAAATCCAACCTGCACGAGCTTGCTTCCGGCATCACCTCAGTCGGCTCGGCCTTCGGACAGGTGCGGAATCCTTACGATCCGGCACGCAATCCGGGCGGTTCGAGCGGCGGCACCGGGGCTGCCATCGCGGCCAGTTTCGCCGCTGCCGGAATGGGCTCGGATACTTGCGGATCGATTCGGATTCCGTCCTCGGTAAATAATCTGGTTGGACTCCGTCCCACCAAAGGGCTGTCCAGCATCGCCGGAATCGTTCCGCTGTCCGTCACGCAGGATGTGGGAGGGCCGCTCGCCCGTTCCGTGGCCGACCTCGCAACTATGCTAGACGCCACCATCGGTGAGGATCCGGATGATCCAGCCACGCATCTGCCGCCGGGCCAATCGCGTCCGAAGTTCATGAACGCTCTGCAACCGGCAGCTTTGAAAGGTGCGCACTTTGGAATCCTGGAGCCTCTATTTGGCTCGCCCGGGGACGATCAGGAAGTAAACAGCATCGTGCGTGCTTCCATCGAGGAGATGAAGAAGGAAGGAACCGTCGCCACTTCCGTTCCCTTACCCGAACTCACGGCCGCTCTGAACGGTTCGTCGGTGATCAATGCAGAATTCAAAGAGGATTTGGCAAACTACCTCGCGAAAAGCGGGAATCCGCCGGTTCACTCGCTCGAAGATATCGTTGAGGGCGGTCTTTTTCATGTTGCATTGGCAGGGGGGATGGGTGCCCGCCTGGCCTCTAAGGGCCGCAATTCTCGCGAATACCAGCTCGCGCTGGCCAAGCGCGCCGCCGTTCAACAGATCATCCTGAAGCTGATGGAAGACCAAAAGCTGGATGCGCTCGTTTATCCCACGCTCACACGAAGGCCTGCGATGATTGGGGATCCTCAAGGCGGCACTACGTGCCAGCTCAGCGCCTCCACGGGATTTCCCGCAATCAGCATGCCGGCCGGCTTTACCGCCGATGGGCTGCCCATCGGCGTCGAACTATTAAGCCGGCCTTTTGACGATGCAAAGCTGGTCTCTTACGCTTACGCCTACGAACAGGCGACGCATCACCGCCGCCCTCCGGCCAGAACGCCCCCGCTGCACGGGGCATCAACCGTCCCACTCATGACCTGGCAATTGAGCGTGCAGGCGCCTGGGAGAAACGGTACGGTGTCAGCCAAATTCGCCTTCGATCCCACCACCAACCAATTGACGTACAACGTCACCGCGACCGGTTTTCCGGAAGGTGAGCTTCTAGCTGCAACCATTCACCGCGTGGACAAAGGCGGCAACGGTCCAGCCATCGGGGTGCTTGCCAACCACGCCTTCCAAACCATCGCTGGAAGCGAGACGCTCTCGGATCCGGATCGCGAGAGGATGATGTCGGGCAGCTTGTACCTGAGGATCGCTTCTCGATCGCCGAGCACGAACAATCTCCGAATTGTGCTCCAGCCGACCAATGCGAAGTAAGATTTTCAGCCGTGCGTGTCAGGGCAGATAGCTGTATAGCTACCATGGACCACAATCCGCCTTTGACGGACTTCATGTTTGGGGTGAAGGAACGGCCCGTCCCAAATGGTCGCAAGCCGACTAAAATGTCTGCTTTGTTCTGTTCTTACCGCAGTAGATCCGTCGTGCGTCCCACAGCACAACTGTGATGCCGTGGTAGTTTTCCCTGATGCTGAGGCACATCGTTACGTGATTTATGGTGTGCGCAATGCGGTAACGGTTAGCACGAGCTTCTTACCTTGCAAACGCCTCAACATATGAAAACGCTTTGCAATGCCATGACGTCTAAGTCCGAGGGATTGATAACTGTGAAACTTCTCGCAACGTTGTTGTGCTGCTGCGTGATTGTGGTCTATGGCCGAACGGGGGCCATCCCGACCGGTGCCGACGATGCCCAGGTAAGCAATGGTGCGGCGACAGACCCACAGAGTCAAACGCCACTAAGTGCTCAGCCTCAAACTCAAAATCGTTCGGTGCTCGGGGTCGGACCAGGTACGCAAGCCATCAAGGACACAGACTTGTTCGAAAAAACAGGATACTGGCATCCATTTGTACGCATGCCGAGGTTCGTCCTCGTCGATCAAAAAAGAATCTGGACCAGCCCGTTTCATACCAGCCGCAATGATGCGAAATGGTGGCTCATCTTCGGGGCAGCCACTGCCGGGCTTATCGCCGCGGATCAGCACATCGAGAAGGCGATACCTACCAACTCCACGGTCGTTCACTTAGGGAGCGACCTCTCATATCTAGGCGACGCGTATACGCTCATTCCGATAGCGGGCACATTTTATTTGATTGGGAGCGCTGGCAAGAACGAGCGCTTCCGGGAAACGGGCTTATTGTCGTTTGAAACGTTGATCGATGTAACCGCAGTACAACTGGCGCTGAAGTCGATCGCCGATCGGGAGCGCCCGAATGAAGGTCAGGGAGAAGGACATTTCTTTGCCTCGACCAGCCCACGGTACAACTCGAGTTTTCCCTCCGGCCACGCCATTGAGACTTTCGCATTGGCGTCGGTGTTCGCGCATGAATACCACGACAAATTCTGGGTGAAGTTTTTGGCGTATGCTTACGCCGGTACTGTTGTGGGTGCACGGCTGGCGGCCCACCAACACTTTCCCGGTGACGTCGTGGCAGGTGGCGCCATGGGTTGGTTCGTCGGCGACTACGTTTACGCCCGTCGCCACAATCCAGACTTAGACAAGAAGCACAGCATGCTGAGAAACGTGTTGGATCACGTTGAAATCGGTGGCGGGCCGGCTTGGTGACGCGCACTGCTTTTGCGAATGGGGTGCAAAGGGAATCGGAATGCCCGAAAAACGCCCTAACCGTTTAAGTGATCGTTAAGCAGCATTGAACTAAGCCTCCGCAGGGGCTCAAGATGATATTATTTGGCAGGGCAACTGCGACGATGCATTCTACAGCGACTCGAGTCGATTTTCAGCCATCGATTCGGCGGGTCGACAGCGAAGGAATTGCGAAAGATCGATTCAATACCCATACAAGCAATTGCCCTGCCAAACCTAAATAGGCTCAGTTCAACGAGTTCTATCGGCAGTGCTCAGTAGACTTCTATCGGCAGTGCTCAGTAGACTTCTATCGGCAGTGCTCAGTACACTTTGTGCCGACATCCCGAAGTCTCCTGTACGTGAGCACTCCCGATAGAACGCCCTTCGTTATCGAATTCAAGCCAACATGGGGCGATCATCCTAACCTTTGGCTAGTGCGCGGTTCAGGGAAGTGAGCACCGATTCACGAGCGCGCTTGACTGCTGGTGTCTCCGATTGGGCTTGTCCGGATTGCGCTTGCGGCGGCCGAGTTTGAGAGATGGCGATTGCAGTCGTCTTAATGAACGGCAGCACATGTTCGGGCAACGGGCTCTTGCTTCCGAGAAAATCCATGCCGTCCGCTGTGATCTGCAGGTTGCTCTTGTCGTCGCTCGCCGCCAAACCGCGCTGTTTCAAATACCATAGCGCGGCGCTCAACCGCACGGCCGGGGCCGCCACAATCAGCTCGAGGTGCCGTATCGAGAGACTCGGGCTGGAGGGCTCGATGAGACGCCGATCATATAGAACGCAAAGAATGGCCGCCCGCAGGGCCACTTCGCGTCCAAGCGCGTCAAAAAAGTCGACGCCGGAAAATTTGGGACTGCCCGCTTGTTGGCCCTCAACTTTCACTTTGTCGAATGTGCTGCGCTGTTCCGGATCGGAGAGAACCTCATACGCCCAATTGAGGGCATCCAACGCTTCGGGATTACCCGTTGCGGATTTGTCCGGATATTTCTGCGCAAGCTTGGCGTACGCTCGCTGAATTGTTTCCAAGTCTGATTTTGGGTCGATCCCCAGGATTGCATAGGGATCCTGGAACTTACCGGCGAGTGGGGCTGACATGGTCTGTCAGAGAGATCGGCTGGAAACGCCAAAAACTATGCAGGGAGAGGAACAAAATGGCGGGCGCTGCGCCATCCACTTCCGAAGCCGGCGCTTACCGGCAGGCCCTTCCATTGCCGGAGTAGGCGCACACAGGTTCGGTCATCTTCGCCGGAGAGCTGCGCCACCAGCGCGTTAACGGTCATTATCGGAGTCTATTCCTTGCGACCAGGGCTGCCACTCTCGGCTAGGGCGTTTCCTGTCAACTTGATTTTTGGCGTCAGGAGTACCTGCATCACTTCGGCAGGTCCATCAGCCAGATGTTAGTAGTGGATTCCCCTATGGTGCCGACAGTGCGGCCGGGAACGGCGGTGAGACGGTCAGTCCACGTGCCGTAGTAGGAGGGCGTCAGATGAAGTCGCCCCGAGAACTGGTAAACGCGAAACGGAGCGCCTGCGGGGTGGCGGTCGTGGTCGAGGCGCTGCGCCATTATGTAGCTCTGGCCGGCCACGCTACTGACATAGTAGAGCAGTTCACCATTCGGGGACCAGAATGGAGAGTAGTTGAAGCTGCGTGGCGCTGAGCCAATGCCGATCCAATCCTGCTCGGGTATGTCGGCTTCGCCTCGGAACGGCGCGACGGCAACGTTCTGGGAACCGACGTCACCTCTCATCAGGAACGCAACCCATTTTCCATCCGGCGAAAAGCGCGGATCGAGTACCTCATACCGAGAGTGATGCAGTAGCACAGTCGACTTGCCGGAATCGATGTTCACTAAAGTGATAATGTATCTTGCCCTGCGGGCCTGTCCTGCTCGCGAGAAATCGATTGCCGTCGGGGGACAGACTGCGTGGAGGTCCGCAGTCGTCGCAAATCTTCCGTTGCGGACCACCACCGGTCGGCACGACGTACACAGGCCAGGAATCAGGTTGGAAGACTTGGACTGCGTACACCACCTTGGATCCGTCCGCGCTGACCAGCGGCATTGCCTTTGGTTCGCGGTCGGCTACCAGCGCGCGCTCTTCACCGCTGCGCATGTCCCGCAAGTAGATGTCGATGCCGATTGTTCGCTTCGAGCTGTATACCAGCGTAGTTCCATCCGGTGTCAGTGACGCATCCCATTGGGCCGCCTTATCGGCCGTGAGGTTCTCCAACGATCCGGTCACCCGGCCCTGATTGGTATCAGCCGGGAGGCTCCATACTCCAAATGCTGAGCCTCCGCTTGCAACTGCCACTGCGGAGCCTCCGCTTTGAAACGCCACCTTACCTGCCGCCACCGACGGCCATAGATCAAGGGCCGTCCCCAAAGTCAGAGCCTCCGGTTCACCCTGCAAGCGCCAGCCCCGAGAACCAATCGCTTGCGATAGGTGCGAGTCGTATCGCCTATCGTTAGCCACATGATCAAGACATCGCCTGGAAGCCACGCTGTAGCGCTGCCGTCCGATGTTTCCGCGGGCGATCGCCCATTGCCTCCATCCCACGTTTTCTGGATTTCCTCCATCGGCAGGGACGACCCAATAGTCGTTAGTTTGCGGTTGACCATTCTTCTCCCCACGAAAAGCGATCCGCCGGCTGTCGGGGGACCAGATCACCGGGAACGGGCTAGAGAAGATGGCCGACTCATATCCAGACGCGACCGCGCGAGGGCGCCCCCCACTGGTCGGTATGACGTAGAGATCACCACGCAGGGGTCCCCCCAGGTAGGCGATGCTGCGTCCATCCGGCGAAACACTGGGAGTAACGCCATCGGCTGCGACCAGCCGTATGTCCCCGCCGAGTGTCGAAACCTCGTAGATCCCCGAAGACCATGAATAGAAGTAGATCTTGGAGCCGTCGGCGGAAAATACCGGTCCATCGTAGGACTCAGGACCCTTCGTCAGACGTATCGCGGGCCCGCCCGAAGTCTGCTGCACCCAAATGTCGTACCTGCCCGGGTCGGCGCGATCGGACTGATACGCCACCAGCTTTGCGTCGGGCAAAAGCGCTGGAAAGCTGGTGTCGGCCGCGTCGTAAGTGAGCTGGCGCAGATTGGGTTGGCTCGACATCGTTTTTCCACGAGAGCTCCATAGCCACCATGCGCCCACCGTTACGATCACCGCGAGCGCCATCAGAGCCCCCACCAGCGGCCAATGCCGCCGGGAGACGACGGGAATTGGCGGCGCTTCGAGACGTCCCGACTCCGATTCCTCTTTCAACTCCTCCAAAGCCACCTTCAGATCCGCCATGGTTTGAAAGCGGCGTGCGGGGTCCTTCCGCAGACAGCGCGTGACGATGCGGTCCAGTTCGCGCGGTGTGGTCGCTGCCAACGGCTGTGGCTCACGATTGAGGATCGCCGCCAGCGTGGACATGTTGGTGTCTCCCGAGAATGCGCGCCGGCCGGTGAGCATCTCGTACAGAACCGCGCCGAAACTGAAGATGTCCGATCGCGCGTCCAGCTTCAGGCCTTGTGCCTGTTCGGGCGACATGTAGGCGACGGTGCCAAGGATGTGGCCCTCTTCGGTGGACGGCGGGCGCATCGTCTCCGTTGCTTCCTCCGGACCAGTCTTCTCAGCCAGCTTGGCCAATCCGAAGTCCAGCACTTTGACCAAACCGCTATCTCCCACCATGATGTTGCCCGGCTTCAGGTCGCGATGGATGATGCCAGCGGCGTGGGCCGCCGCCAGGGCGTCTGCCGTCTGCACGGCGCACCGCAGAACCTCCGCCGTCTTCATCCCGCGACGGGGAATGAGCTGGTCTAGTGTACGCCCGGAGACGTACTCCATGGCGATGAAATCCATGCCCTCGCACGCATCGATATCGTAAATTGTGACGATGTTGGGATGATTCAGCGCCGCTAGCACCTGGGCCTCGTGCTGGAAGCGGGACATGCGAACGGGATCATGCGCGAAGGCCGCGGGCAAAACCTTGAGTGCTACCTCGCGCTTGAGTTTGGAATCCCTGGCGCGGTACACCTCGCCCATGCCGCCCGTGCCCAACAGTGAAACCACTTCATAGCCCAGGAACCGTCGGCCGATCAGCGATCTGTGATCACCAGGGCGCATCGCTGAGGCGGCCAGATCATCGGCCGGCTTGTCCAAAAATCCACCGGGCTTGGCGTCGGCGGCCAGCATCTTCGCCACTTCCTGGCGCAAGTCCTTGTCGCCGGCGCAGGCCTGGGCCAGAAAAGCGGACCGAGCTTCCGGTTCGACTTCCAAGGCTGCGTGGAACAGTTCAACGACTCGCTGGTAGCGTTCAGGCGTCATGGCTGTGCTTCCAGTTCGCGCCCGAGCCAGGCCTTGGCGGCGCGCCAGTCGCGCATCACCGTTTCCGGAGAGACTTTGAGGAGCGCCGCCGCTTCTTCCACACTCAGGCCGGCAAAGAAGCGCAGCTCGATAACTTGACACTGCCGCGGATGCAGCTTGGCCAGGTCCGTGAGCGCATCATCCAGCGCGATGAGCCCGGCTATTCGTTCCCCGGATGTATGGATGCCTTCATCCAGCGTCACGGGACGCACTGCATTGCCGCGTTTGGCTGAGCGCCGTGAGCGCGCATGGTCCACCAAGACACACCGCATCGCTTTGGCCGCGACACCATAGAAGTGACCGCGGCTCTCCCATTGCCTGGGGGAATCGCCCGCCAGCCGCAGATAGGCTTCATGGATCAAGGCGGTGGTTTGCAGCGTATGGCCGGGGCGCTGCTGGTTCATGTGGCGGCGGGCCATTCTTCGCAGCTCCGCATAAACCAGCGGCATAAGCTGATCGAGCGCCGCTTGGTCGCCGTTGCCCCACTCGTTGAGCAGTTGCGTGATGTAGCGCGGCGCACGCGTCATTACCCCAACCTGGTGAAACCTGCACGAAGTATATCACTCGGGCGGGTGACGGCCTCTTTTTTGTCGTACCAGATCCGGCGATCCTCATCGCTGCACAGGCCTCGTCAGCGTGTGGCTGCCACCGCCCGTTCGGCTCGAAGGGCCAGACCGCGATGCATCAGGTCAACATCCTTTTCGGTGAACGGCAGCGGCTTCTGGAGCATCGCCATATAATCTCCCGCCGCCCAATGCGCTTTCATGACGCCGCTGTCGGAATGCCGGTTGATCCCTTGCAGGATATGCGTGATCTCGTGCACCAATACGTGCGCCAGGAGCGTTGGCATCGCCGCAGGGACGCCGGCTTGCTTCACGCGGTCGTAGAAGACAGTGATATCTTGCCCTTGGTAGAGAAGCACAACGGCCGTCTCGCCCGGAAGATAGTTCGCTGGAATATCCTTGGCCATCCGGACCACGATGGCCCGGTCGCTACCCGACCCGAGATCGGCTGGCAGGCCGAAACGCCATTCGATACGCACGCCTGCGGCAACGAACATCTTTGCCGCCAGGTTCATGGAAACAAACAGCACCGGACTTGGCACGATCACACTGTTGGACAGGTAGACTGTTACCGTCTCCTCCGCTTGCTCCGCGTGGGCACTCATCCCGGCCAGCCCAGCCATCACCACCATCGCCATGATCCGCATCGTTCCCTCCTGCCCAGGGAACACGCAATCGCCAGGCAAGAACTGGCATGGCTTTGATCAAATATTTATTGGAGAGAGTCGTCGCGGCTAGACTTTCGCGTGCTTTGCGTTTGTGCATGACGGGGCATCCGGAAGCTAATCCGGTTTGGGGCGGCACAGCCGAGAGGTGCGATCTGCGGGAAGTACCTGTTAAGAGCCATTAACGGCGCCTATTCACTGCGTCCAGGGCTGCTACTCTCCGACTAAGCGGTTTCGTCGATTTTATCGCAGGCAATGGTGCCAAGGTAATGGGAAACCTCTGACTCGGACAAATCAATGTCGCGAGGTCCATGGCGGTTCAAATCCATTAGGTTTTGTCCCGCGACACTTCTGGACTGATCGATTTACCCAGTGCACGATTTAAGAACGAAATTGAATCCGTGCAATTCTGCATGAGGCTATTGCTGCAAAATACTTGCCTCAACCCTTACGGAAGGTTATGGCAGACCTATGAAGCCTCCCCTGAACATGCACAAGTCCGGCAATCTCTATCTGACGCTTTCCAATCTCGTCTTCGGCCAGTCACCGCATTGCCCGGCGACACCTGGCGCGTATCAGACAGCGGGTGGCGGATTTGCCGTCGTGAAGCTCGATGCCGCCTCGCTTGCCGCGGGTGTTCTGCCTGCGGCCACGCCCGGAGGCGTGACGAACGCCGCCAGTGGACAGTCCGGCTTAATTGCGCCCGGTGAAATCCTGGCAGTTTACGGTGCCAATATGGGCCCGGCACAACTGATCTGCGCGTCTTTTGACGCGAACGGACGGCTTCCTACCAGCCTGGCTGGTACGCAGCTTCTTGTCGTGGGCGCACCTGTGCCCCTGCTCTATGCCAGCGCCACTCAGATCGCCGGGATGACGCCTTTTTCTTTAGCAGACTCATTGGCCTCACCCGGCCCTCCCCCCTCTCGTTTCGATCCAGGTGGGTTATCAGGGAATAGGCTCGTTGACGATGACGAATTCTCTGATCGCCATCCCGGCCGTTCCTGGTCTTTTCACGTCCGATGCGAGCGGCCATGGGCAAGGCCCATTCTGAACGAAGACGGAAGCATCAATTCGGTCTCGCACCCGGCGTCACCGGGATCGATCGTCTCGCTCTTCAGCGGGTGCGGCGCCACCACTCCGCTCGGAACGGACGGCATGCTTGCGACGTCGTCAGCTTCGCTTGCCAGCCCTGTCGCCGTGACGATCGGCGGGCAAATCGCTAACATAACCTATGCCGGGTCGGCGCCAGGCTTGGTAAACGGCGCCGTCCAGATCAATGTCACTGTGCCAACAGGAATCAGCGGAGATGCAGTGCCGATCGCCATATCTGCTCCCGGTGCGCCAACGCCGTTAGTCACGATGGCAGTCCACTGATTGACAAAGAGCGGACGCCTCGTCCGGGAGGTCAACGCCGCCCTCATCTCCACGATCGCCGGCGCCCTCGATTCTTCTGGATTTTCCGGCGACGGGCGCACGGCAAGCAAGGCTCTGCTCGCTGGCCCTGAAGCGCTTGCATTCGACAGCACAGGCAATCTCTATATCGCGGACAATGCCAATAATCGCGTCCGCAAGGTTGACACCAGCGGAATGATCACCCCGTTGCAGGCAACGGCGCCACGTTCTACCTCGTGCCGGTGGCGATCAAAAGAAGCCGGCGCCGATCACGTCCCGGTTCTATTCGGGACTCGTTCCGCTCCCCTGTTTTGACCCACGCGTTTGCCCGCGCGCCGCCGGTTCCGAACACGCTGATAGCGAGGTGTGGTCCTCCGCGTCCTCTCACAGCACCCAGTAATCACGCGCGAATTGCCTCCTGCGGGTCTCCATATGCTGCCTCCGATTTCTCTCGGGCACCGCTGCGCATTGACGACCTGAAAAGCGGCCTGGCCGCGCCCGTCACTCCCCTGCGCTCTGCTTTGTCGGCTCCCCCGTCTTGAATTCTGCCCTGCGGGTCCGCTTACCTGCGGTCGCCAGAATTCCGGCCGGTCCCCCCAACAAAGCACTTCGGATCGCTAGGGAGCGTCCCCGCTTGCTTTTGGGTGCCCCGCGAGAAACGGGAGCAGAACAGGAGAATCGCAAATGTACAGCAATCGCGTAATGATCACGGGCTTTTTGGGAAAGGACGCCGAGAGCCGCAGCACTCGCAACGACAGCAAGTTCACTACCCTGTCCGTCGCCACCAAACGCAGTTGGAAGAACCGGGAGACCGGCGAATACGAGTCTCAGACCACATGGCACCGATGTGTTGTGTACGGGCCGCAGGCCTCCTTCGCAGCAACCTTGCTGAAGGGCGCACACGTGCAAATCGAGGGTGAATTGCGCACGCGCGAGTACACGGAGAAAGACTCCGGCAAGAACGCCGCGCCGGCCAAGAGGTCCATCACTGAGATCCGTGTGTCGCGCATCGTCAAGCTAGACCGCGGGGGAAAGACCAACGCCGAAGGGGCCGCCGCATAAGCGGCCTCTTTTCTCACACACGAGGTGACCCCATGAACACCGATCAAGCCAAGAAACTCAGTGAAAGCGCTCTGAATCACTTCGAGGCTCCGCAAGGCGGAACATCATTGGTCGCGAGTGCTGTTTGAGCTGGGCGCACTCCAACTCTGCTGTCAGGACCTTGGCGAATTGCTGAACGTGATTCAGAAACCGCACCCGTGATCCTCCAAGCAATCTGCGGCGAACGCACACGCTCTCAGGAGGCTGGCATAGATCCGCCAGGGCCCGGCCATCGCGTGATGGCGGGCCTTTTCTTCATACCTGAATTGCATCAGTCCCTACTAACAAAACATTGGACAGGTTTCGAATCCACAGTTACGCTCGATTTCACACGAGCTGATTCGCAACCAAAAAATAAGTCAACTTCGCAGGCGAACCCGAAGCGCAAAAGCAGACTGCTGGCTAATGAGAAAACGCTGTTCCTATGTCTGCACATCTGCGGGCAAATCTGTTTTGGAAACAGGCCAGACGAGCGAGGTCCTCGGCTTAGTTTTGGCTATGCTCGCACTGGTCCCAGCTGTGCCCTTGCGCGTGCAGCAAGACCCATGGGGAGCAAGCCGCTCGGGTATTGCAGGCTTTACTGGCGCGATCGCAAGCTCGCATCCTAATCGATATCGTTTGTCGCCGAATTGATGTTCGCATACGGGAAATCCGCAGACAGGCAACGCCTGCCGATCGTGGACTGGAGCATTGCTGATCTGCGCATGGAGTACGAAACACCGGAAGGCGACCTCAATCACGTGGATTTGGAGCTCGCCACCGAGCACTACCACCGCGGTCATTTGGACGTGAAGGCACGCGTCGGCTTCAAAATTTATGGATTTGTATCTACGTCGCGCGGGCGTCGCGCGCAGTGGGAGGGCTGGGAACTAACCGCCAGTGTGCTCTCCCTTTAAAGCCATGTCAGGAGTTCACCATGAGCATTGAAACCCAGATTCGGACTATTCAGGCCCTTGGATACAGCCAACCAGAAGCGCAGTTTCTTCGTCTCGTTGCGCTTCACAGTGGATACTTCGTGCGACGGCAGTTCCTGCGTGCAATTGACGGCCGAAGAGGCAAGCGCGATCAGGACTTCATCGACCAATTGCTCGGCCTAGGCCACGCGGTTCGTGAAATCTTCCGCGAGGACCGGCACTTATTCAGGCTGCAATCCAAAGTGATCTATGAAGCCCTGGGAGAAGAAGATAGCCGCAACCGCCGGGAGCACCAGCCGTCCACCGTCCGGCTCCGCCTGATGGGTTTGGATTTCATTCTGGAGCATCCCGAGCGCCGGTATTTGATGACCCAGGAAGAGAGGCTCTCCTATTTTTTGACTGCCGAGGGATCGATCCCCAAGCGCTGCCCGCACGTTTCTTTCGATCCAACGGGACAGTTACGACCCGCTGCTTCCCGGATGGATTCCCACAGTTTGTCGAGAGTGGTAACCCGCCCAGCGTATCGTTTGTTTACGTCGATGACTCTCAGCTCAGCGCCGACGCCTTTCGGTCCTACCTGCGCAACTACCGGAACCTGTTTCAGGGCTCTCGGGGCGGTGGGTCTGGTCTTCGTCACTACCTCACCGGATCGATTTGAGGTGGGGCAAAAAGCTCTGACCCGTTTCATGTCCCGAGCGCGGGAGAGTGCTATCCCTGCGATCGATTTGAGTCGCCTACTGGCGCATTTTCCACACCGTTTGCTGTTTGAAAAGCGAGAGACCAGGGTTCTCAATGGCGCGCAGATGCGTGCCCTAGCCGAGGACATCCACACTCTGTGCGGCCCCTTTTTTGACCAACTCTACGAGGTCTGGAAACAGGCCGGCGACGAGGGACTTCGCGCCGAATACAAGACGCCTCCAAGCCCCCGCGGATCAACTTCACATCCTGCATCCTGGAGTATGATTATGACCTTTTTGGAACCCTCAACGCCGCTTCCTAGCAGCGCCTTCCAGCCTTTCCACTACCCGACGCGCGCGGTGAACCCTGTGAACCCTACCTTGGGAAGCTTGCTCCCCATAGCGTTCGCGCGGCCTATTCACCCCGCAGGTTCAAGAAGCATCAACCAAATCAACAACGTCAAGCCGCAACTCCGCGCGAGAATCCCAGTGAACGCGTCCGGTACAGGTGCGGGAGCGACCCCGGTACTCGTGGCGATAATCCGCCACGATACCTCCCTCGCTCGTTCACTCTCACTCGTCGGTCGCTCCCGCACCTGCCCCTCCAGTTTGATTCCAAATCCGAATGCGATTCACCGTGAAAAGGAATCCCTTCGAAGGACTAGACATCATGGCAACAGTCATTCCTAAACTGTCCAAGAAGGAAACGGGACCAGATCACGATCCGGCTCGACCACGATGTGCTGCAGGCGCTCTGACAGTATTGCAGGTACCTCGATTTGGGGGCTCGACTATGTCTCGTACCAATGCCTGACATTCATCTTCCGCAATGACAAGCCTTTTCACTATTTGGCTCGCCGACCAGGGGACCGGCAGCCCTCCGGCCACAACCAGCGGTGCAGCCGGGGAACGATCGCAGAAAAAGGCGAGTGGCAAACCCAAGAACGGAGCGTTTCAGGGACGCCTGTCGATTGCCGAGTGAGATCTAGACATGATCCGCCACATAGCCGAGCTTTGCTGAGCCTTATGTTCACAGCCGGAATCGGCACTCTACTCAGCGGGTATTTTCTATTGCCCAATAGCAATGCCGTCCTGGAACTAATGACAGCTGAAAAACCGTTGCTTTTCATCACTGTCGTGCACTTCTATCAGGCGATGCCTTCTCGACCGTTCATCGGCTGTTCAGTGCTGTTTTCCTTGCTTTACGTATTCCTTTTGTTCAGCATCAAGAGGTCCGGCGGTGACACCACTACCGCCGTACTCGCCGGCAGAGGAAAGGTACCGCCTCTTTTCTGGTGGTCGGGGAACTGCACTATCCGAAGCGGCCTGAACCGGTCGAGCAACCGAGCTGGCTGACGATTCCAGATCGCGGGCTCTACGCGGGCATCGCCATCCTCGGTGCGATCGGCTCCGGCAAAGACGAGTCGTTGCATGTATCCGTTCGCCAAACAAATCCTGGCGTATCGAGCTGGCGATGTCGAACGGTGCGCCGGGCTCGTACTTGAAGTGAAGGGCGACTCTTGTCACAAAGTGCGGAAGATCCTATATCGCCACGGCCGCGAGGATGATTACTTTCAGATCAGCCTGGATTGCCCATATCGCTAATCCTCTGCACAACAACCTCGAAGCCCACGCACTGGCCTATGGCATCGCGAGCCTCCTGAACAATCTGCTCGGGCGCGGTAAGGAACCGCTCTGGCAACAGGCTTACACTAACCTGGTCAAGTTGATCTTCCTCCTGCACTAGATCAACTATGACTTTGTGACGCGCTTCGATGTATACGAATGCGCGATCAACCCCGACAAATTGGAGATGAAAATCAAGGAAGGCGAGCCGCTTTTTCAAACTCAGGAATATGTCCTGGTCCCCGATAGCGAATACTTCGCCCGGCGCGGGCTTGTGAAGTTCCTCTTCGACTGGAAACCTTCAACCAACGAGATGCGGGCGAACATCTCGGTGGAACTGCTCCGCCACCTCGATCGGAATCATCTCTTGTATTCCATCGTCACCGGAGGCCGGAGGCGATGCCGGCACGCCGGAAGTTGTCCGCAAACGCGAGCAACTGGAGGCTATGAAGCGCTAGTTCGATCACGATTGGCGACGCATCGAGCCGAAGCTGCGGACTATCATGAAACACGACTTTCGACGAGCCGTGCTGAACCGTATTCCCTGGATGGAGTGCGACCAGCTGATCGCTGCCGGGAATTCCTCTTTCTTTGCCATGAGTATCAAAGCTTCGCCACAGTGGGGAGAGTGATCCGACGGGCGACGAGAAATTCTTCGCGTTTTCGCGGTAAGCCGAGTGCAGTCCGATTGTGGCCACGCAGTCTATCAGCTCTCTGCGCTCGACCTTGCCCGGCGAGTCGTGGCGCACTCTTTTGCAGACGTTTCTCGCAAAGGTCTTCCTGACCTTGAGCTTCAATGCTCGGACCGCATCGGAGCTTTGCGGCAAAGAGGAACAGCTGAAATTCAGCGAAAGCCAGTCAGAAAACGATCAGGATGGCCGCTGCCCTTCCATCTCGGATGTGGTCGTGATCCGCCACGCGCATCGGTGGCATCAAGAGAACATTGGACAGCGACCAGGGCTCAACTTACTCTAGTGTTGGACTTCGTCGCAAAGCTCCCCGAAATCTATGAAGCGCCACACGTCGATAAACGCCGCTCCCTTTCTCCCGCGCCTCTCTGGCGCAGATGCGTCATCGCTGCAAGCGGTCTTCCCCGCTACGCTCATCGACATCAAGGAACTTTCGCGTCGGCTCGGCGTTGCCAAAGGGACACTGTACAACTGGGTATACCTCCGTCGCATCCCTTTCGTCAAAGCTGGACGTTGTGTCCGCTTCGACTATCAAGAAGTCTTGGAAACGCTCCGTCAATACCCTATAATCGACACATCGGCAAGCGGTAGAAGGATCATCTGAATGAAACTCTACCAGCGAGGCCGGATCTGGTATTTGACGTTTTACATACGAGGAAAGCGGGTGCAGGAGAGCACCGGCACCTCAAATCGCCGGAAAGCCGAGAAGCTTTACGCGTTGCGTTTATCCGATGTCGAGCGGGGGCAATATGCCCAATCGGCGAAGATCACGCTGGCGCAATTCGGGCGGCAATACTTGGATTATGCTAAGGCCAACAAGCGTTCATGGCTCAGGGACGAACAGATCATGACACATCTGAATACGGCTATGGGTGAGACGCAGCTTGGGGACATTGGCGCATTGCAGATCGAGCGATACAAGCTGGATAGGCTGAAACAGTCGGCCAGTCCGGCGACCATCAATCGGGAAGTGGCGTTGCTAAAGCATATGTTCAACATGGCTGAGCACTGGCAGTTGTTCTTCGGTAGGAATCCCGTCCGAGGGGTGAAGTTCCTTGAAGAGGACAATCTGCAAATCCGCTGTCTTTCGGAGGCGGAGGAGGGGAACCTTCTTCAGTGCTGTTCTCCGTATCTGCGAGACCTTGTGACGTTCGCGATCAATACCGGACTTCGGCTTGGTGAAATCATAAACCTGAGATGGGAGGAGGTGGATCTGGACAACTCCGTCATCAAAATGTTGGTGCGGAAGAATCGGCGCATGCTGGAAGTCCCGCTGAACGACACGGCTCTCGCTGTGGTGAACGGCTGGTGGGGCCTGCGCAAATGTGAGTATGTTTTTTACAACCCCGAGACTGGAGGACAGTGGAAGGACCTTTGGCTCGGCTTAAAGAAGGCCTGCCGCAAGGCTGGTCTCGACGATGTCACCTGGCACACCTTCCGGCATACTTTCGCCTCGCGGCTCACCAGAAATGGCGCCGACTTGGTGACGGTGAAAGAGCTGCTTGGTCATTCGTCGGTTTCAGTGACGATGCGCTACGCTCACACGAACCGCGAGGCCAAGAAGCGCGCAGTCGGATTGATAGGGAATGGTGCCAAATTGGTGACAGTGCCTGTTTTGAAGACCAAAAAGGCTTGGTGACAGTTCCCGGAAGTGATTGGGAAATCAGGTAAAATGAAGATTCGGTGAGGTGCGAGAGTGGTTGAATCGGGCGGTCTCGAAAACCGTTGAACCTTTGCGGGTTCCGTGGGTTCGAATCCCACCCTCACCGCCAGAGCTAACTTTCCTGTTTTATAGGCTTTAGCGACTCTCGCTAGAGCCGTTGTACTTGCGTTGTACCTTAAAATTGAATCAGAAGGTACACGTGCTCACCGTCTACCGCCGCCATACCGAGGCCCAGGCTGCCACCGGCCGGAAAGCTTGCGCCCACGCTGACGACCGATTTTGGAAGCGCTGCAAATGCGCCTGCTGGGTGCAGGGGAACCTCCCCGACGGCACGTCCATCCGGGAATCACTCAAAACTCGCTCATGGGAAGCCGCCGAAGCCAAGGTGAGGCAAATGATGAGCCCGGAGCGCAACACTCCAGAGAATAAGAAGCTCTCCGAAGCGATCGTCGTTTTCAAAGAAGATGCCGAGAAACGCTTGGCCGTCGCAACCTACCGAAAATACCGCTACCTGCTGGATGGGCTCCAGACGTACGCTGACTTCAACGGCTTCAAAACTCTGAAGGAGCTCACGCACGAACGCGTGCGGGAATTCCGGCATACCTGGAAAGACAAGAATCGGTCGGCGGGCAAGAAGCTGGAACGGCTCAAGTCTTTTTTCCGGGTTTGCCTCGACAGTGGATGGATTGAAAAGGACCCGGTCCGTGGCATCAAGGTTGGCGATCCGGAGGAAAATCCGACCTTGCCGTTCACGGATGATGAGATGCAAAGGATACTGGAGCATTGTCCAGATGCGTGGACGCGCACGTTCGTTCTCACGCTGCGCTACACGGGCCTGCGGATATCCGACGCGGCGCGCTTGACCAAGGACCGTTTCGACGGGAAGAGGATTTCGCTCTACCAGGCAAAAACGAGAGAGTGGGTGTTCGTGCCCCTTCCGCCGGTTCTCCAAGATGCACTTTCGAAAACTGCGACGCGTTCGCGGTACTATTTCCTGCGCGGCCAATCGACCAGGCTCGAAACCATGACGGACCTTTGGAGGCGAACGCTTTCGAGAGTCTTCACAAACGCGGGCATCACGAATGGCCACCCCCATCGATTCCGGGATACGTTCGCCATAGCACTCCTTACGGACAAACGGCACGCAGTATCGCTCGAAACCGTCTCACTCCTCCTGGGCCATTCGTCGATCAGAATTACCGAGCGGCATTACCGGCCTTTTGTGAAAGCCCTTCAGGCCAAGCTTGAGGATGAGGTGATGAAGGTCTACGCGGAGCCCAAATTGCGGCGAGTGAAGTGAAGATGCGGGGCCGAAGCCCCGCGCCCTCAGGCGGCAACCTGCGCTAACCGCCGGACGACGCGGCTTATGGCCGAGCCGCGGATGCGCAGGAATTTGTGGCGGCCGCCGGATTGGAACACATCTTCAAACGTTCCCAAATCCCGCCGGAACTCCGTCCGCACCCAGTCTTCGCCGTAGCCAAGAAATTTTGCGACTTCCTGGACGGTGTAGAATTTTAACTCATCCCATCGTTGGGGCATGTTGCGATCTCCTTGAGATGCGACCTCCCCGGCAGATGGTGCGAGCCGGCAATCGTACGCTTTCCGACCCCCCTTGCCGGGAAAGTCGGAAATGTTTTGTCGTCCCATCATAGAGCGACGGCTCTTGCGGATCAATAACGACAGCGCGAAAATCGGCTTTGTCGGGAATAGCAGCTTCGCTTGCCTGAAGAATGCCCTCGCAGATAGACCACACGTCGGCTCGCGCAGAATGTTTGGGATTGAATTCCGAACACACCGCCGCGTCGGTGAAAAGATCCGGTGGCTGGCCTGGCAACGTATTGCTCCTCCTATCATTCCGCCCGCAAAATCGTTGTGTCGACGCAACGGGCTGCGCAACGGTCGTCATAGCAGCAACTCCGTGATGCGCCCTGGGTACATGAGAGTTTCCTTGCTGACGAACGAGAATAGGGGACTCGGGAGATGCTTTCCGCAATATGCCTGCAGCCGGTCCCGCAGTTCCACCGTCTCCGTGACGACGATCACGCGCGAAAAAGGGAAGCCGGGCAGGCCCGCGCGATAACGCGCGAATTTGGTCCGCAACAGATAGCTCGGGCGCTCTTCGCCCCGGTCGTATTCGAAAAGTGCCGTGACGGAAGTGCGACCGCGTTCGACGCGGCACGCAGCGTCCGGAATCAGCGGCAACTTCCATCCGTGTGCTTGAAGCTCCCACGCAGCGAAGAAAAAGGCGAGCGTGATGCCATGCGCGTCGGCGCCGCGTTCCACCGCGACTCGGATGTCGTTGATCCCCATGAGATGGGCAAGGTTTCTTGGCAGTACTCGCTCCAGCCGAATCCGCTGCGCGCGTTCTTGGCCAAGCAATTCAGGGCCGCGGGGTCCAACGGCGTGGATCGCTTCGGCCATCGCGTTGGACCGGACGGAGCGTAGATAGCGCACGTCACGAAGCAGCCTGATTCTTCGCCGTGCCATCTCGAGCGAGAGCCCGGAGAAACACAGCTCCGCCATTTGGGTGGTCGTAAGCCACCGCGCGGTGGCCACCTTGATAATCATCCGCCGATCCCGATCCGTCACTCTCATCGGCGCACCGGTTCCGTCGCCCCGCAGCGGTAACAACGGATCATGGCGGGAATCGACCCGCAGACCGGGCAATCGCGGAGCACGTGCCCTTCACTCGTGTAGCCGCATCCGCATTTCCACATGCCGACCAGCGAGATTATTCCGCCGCACGTCCGGCAGGCGAGCGTCGGCTGAATGGCCATCCGAAGAAACGTGAAGTGCCGCAGGATTCGTATGACTGCGCGGACCGCGAGAATGGGACTTGCGAGGACAAACAACGCACCATCGATGTGCCATCGTTTCATTGACTGGCACCCTCGGACGAGCGATACAGTTCGGTCAGCTCTGCAACCAAGTCGCGGTTGCTATCGACGTGTTCGTCAGAGGACCCGCCCGCGTCCCGGCGGGCTATCTCATCGAGATACGCGCTGCGGGAGCATCTGCGCCCGATCGCAGGATCGCCGCGGAGGGGTTCGATGTCTTCTTTGAGACGTGAGCCGGTCGGGATGTCGAGCGTCCGGGTTCGGATGCGGAAGGCTTCTCCCGTGAGCGATTTGAGCCAGCACCAGGCTACGCGATCCGGCAGGTGGGCGACATCCTGCATAAGCAAGACCCGCTCCTCGGACAGCGAATAGAAGTCGGCCGGCGCATAAGGATTTGTCCGAGGCTTCTGCCGCCGTCCCGAAATGGGGAGTGCCGGCTGCAGGAAGGCGGCGTCCTTGGCGGTGCCGCGCAGCGTGAGGCTCCAGCGGATATTCGTGTGGAGCGTTTCGAGGATCTCGCTGTCCTGCACTGCGGTAGAAAGGTTTTGGGTCAGGAATACGCAGTGCGAACCGAAGCTCCTGCTCATGGTAAGCAAGTCCACCATGTTGTCGCGCAGGTACTTGCTCCGGAAGAAATTCTGCGCCTCATCGAGCAGCCAAAGGAATGGCCGCTGGTTCCGGCGGCTGAAAACTCCTTGGCGAATGTCGGCAAGCACCAAGCCTTGAAGCGTGCGCGCCGCAGCTCGCGGAATGTTCGGGCCGGTGCAGTTCACGAGCACGATGGCACCCTCATCCTGGAGGGCGCGAAAATCGGGAGCGTGCGTTCCGGACAGCGCGAGGCGGAGGCTCGTCGAACCGAGCAGTGTCGCGTTGAGCCGGGCCCGGACGGCAGCTATCGTTGCCCGCCCTTCGCTAGGGAAATGGACTTGGAAATAAGTCCGCAGTTCGTCGTCCGTTGATGCGGAGAGGAGCTGCGCGCGGAAATCGTCAGAGGAAAGCACATGGTCGAAATGGCTGAACGGGACTCGTTGCTCAGCGAGGAGTTTGATGACGTGCTTCAGGATGGAACCGCCCCGGAGGGAGAGCCCGTCTCCCGACGGGAAGAGTTCCTGGAGCGTTTCCATGCGGCTGGTCGCAAAGTAATCCAGATCGGCGGCCGACCAGGGCGCGGCGATGTTTAGGCTGGTCACCGGATCGTTGACGCCGAGATCGACGATGACGAGTCGTTCGCGAAGCCGTTCGGCTGCCTCGGGAGCGAGGGATTCGATCGCGCGGAGCACGAAATAGAGCGTCCGCTCGAACAACTCGCCCTTCGCGTCAACGACTCCGAATGACATGTCAGCTTCGGAAGCTGCGAGAATTGCCTCGACGAGGGGCATGGCACTCATGGTTTTCCCCGAACCGGTACCCCCGGTAATGATTCCGTAGGCGCTCGTTAGCAAAGCGAGCGGGATCTTAACCGCCTGACCGGTGTCAGTTTCTCCCAAGAGGACGTGGGGGCCCGGCTTTTCCGCAAGCTGTTTGAGCAACGCAGACACATGTCGGCGGGAATGCTGACTCTGCTCTTGCGTAATCGCGGCCAAGTACCTGTGGGTATCCCGCGCGATTCTTGAGCCGAACAACACACTAATTAACCAGGAGGCCGGAGTCATTCTTCAGCCTCTTCGTCGGCATGCTGGGGCATGACCGGCGAACGCTCGGTGTGGCGAGATCCTTCGCGCCGTTCGGAACGTCCCAGGCGGCGCTCGCGCACGAAATAGGCGAGCGTGCTCACGGCGGCGGTACCAAAGAGAAGCGCTAGGGGATTTATAGAACGTACGATCTGCCAAAGCGTATTCAGGCCGACCAGCAGCATGAATAGAAGTGCAGCGAACGCCACTGTGTTCTGCAGCAATCGTCGACCCAGGGGTGGTGCCACGATAAGCAGGAGCCCGGATAGGGTAAGAAGCAAGAGCATAATCGAACCGAAGAGTGTGTTGAGAATGTCCATGTGTGTGACTCAGTCAGACTGGGCGTGAAGGACTTCACTACAAGCGCCGTCTTTGTGTTCTCGCGTTGTCATCGTGACTCATTAAAGTCGGGAATCTCGCGCATCATGGTGAACGCGCGTAACCTGGCGTGGCATCTCTCAAAATAAGCAGTCCAGAAATCGCGTAGGCTTTGCCAATATTTGATGTCTTTACCGATGCTGTGGACGCCGTAGACAAAAATGTCCGCACCGGAGAGATCCGCGAACAGGTGCTCTTGTTCGAGTGTCGCGAGGGCGGCTTTGAGCGGAACGAGGCGCACATGCTCGATATCGAGGGGAACGGCTGACTGCCGCATATCAGAATGGATCACGAGCACATGACGCATATGCGGCGCGTCGCGGAAGGCCATGCCGGCCACGATGAGTGACCCTAGAATATCCGTCGTTTGAAATTCGGGTTTGATCAACGTTGCGTGGGTGAGGAGCGAGGCGGCAAGCTGGTTCCGGACCGCGACGACCTGATCAAATTCGCGCAGGTTGCCGGGGCTGGCGGGAACATCGCCGGCCAGAATGATAGAGGGCCGCGCGAAGCTCTGATCAGAGATCGCGGAGACGGTGACTCGTGAGCCGCGAGGGAGAGTCTCGATGATTTGGGCGGCGGCCTCGATGTTCTCTGCGCACGCAACTCTGCCGTCATAGCCCGCAGCTTTGGAAGTTGCGCTGTAGTCCAAGGCTTCCCACAGATCGATCGGCTGCCCGCGAAGAGTGAACCCTGATCCTAGGACGGCGAGAAAGGCGACGGTTGCCGGCCACGTTCTCGAAGATCGCGCGTGCCGAACGGCGCCCGCCAAAAGGCCGATGTGAACGTTGCGGAGGTATTCGTATTCGAACGCGTCCGGCTCATTCCGCAGGAACCGGATCTCTGCTTCGGTTCGGCCGATCTCTTGTTCGACGATTTCGAGCCGCCGGCTCTCAGCCGATGGCTGGAGACTGCGCGCCTTCAGTGCAACCCTCACGGCATGGAGCGCAAGCCCCGCGGCCAATTCGAGCGAGAGGCTGAGCAGGGTAAGAAAGAGGCGCATCTTCGGCCCAGCTGCGGCGTAGAAGGCGAGCGCGCGATCGGTGTGCGCCGTCGATTGCGCGTCGCCGGCGCTCGGAAGGTTCTGAAGGTGGAGTGCAAAGAGGTCTCCGCGCACCGACGCCAGCATCGTGAGGCCGGCAAGGCTTGAGACAAAGAGTACGATGGAGAGGGCCAGAAGAATGACCTTGAGATCTGTTTTTTCGAGGAACTCCGCTGTCCCGTACGCGCAGAGGCATGAGATGCCAGCGGAACAAATCCATAACAGCTCCGGGTCCAGATCGAATGGCTCGAACGACATGCGGGTGAAGGCGAACCCGGCCGCGAGAAAGATGACGAGCATGATGGTCTGCCATATAGGCCACGCCAAGTCGGCAGTCGTGGCCTTGAATGCTTGTGCGAGCGTGGTTTGAAGTTCCCGGCGTGCACGCACGAGCGGTTCAATTTTGGATTGCAAGAGAATGATGTCGGACTCGTTGGCCACCCGAATCCGTTCTTTCTCCAATGCGCAAATCTGTTCCGCGAGAGCCACGTTCCGATCAATTCCGGCGTTCGTGAGATGGAACCCGGCAGCGGCGTCGAATCGCCTCGTCTCTTGGGAGGTGCTATAGTCGCGATGCATATCGTGTTGTTTCTCCTTAGTTCCACCCTGTAACGGGGGAGTCGAACGCCACAGTAGTTAGGCGGGGCGGCGATCGCTCTGCGGCGCGGGAGGCCACTAGTTTGAAGCCCTCACGACGTGCCGAGCTCCTCGATTCAAACAGGAGGCCTTGGTGTGCAGGTGGCCGCCAACTATAAACGTGATGCCTATCACCGGGTCCTGCTGCGACCAGTCGACAGAATCGACGATGGCGTATCCTGCCTCTAAAGAAGCATTGATTGCCGCGTCTTTGTTTTGGTAGAACCAGACACGGGCTGCGTCGGTGCTTGTTTTCGCCCGACGGTTGGCGGTGAACGCTTTGTTCCTTAGTCGAGCCGCCTCGCGCTCTTGATCGTTTTTGAATTTTGCCATCTCTACTCGCCTCCTGAATTGAGATTTATTTCCTGACTGGACCAGGTTAAAGCGGCGTGCGAGAACTCACGACTCAGATGTGTTGCCGATATTGAGCATTCAAATTGAGCGTTCACATCGACTGTTCAACTTGACATGCAGATGTGAACGCAAGAGAATTGCAGGATTAAGGTTTTTCAAAGCGAGGTATCGGATGGAGCAGGCCGCTAAACAGCCATTTCACGAGATTTTGTCCCGCGTGGTACAGGATCGGACGTCAAAGCTCGAATTTTCAACGCGCAGCCTTGCTGAAAAGCTGGGGCCGGATTACCGCAGCTTGATGCACTGGCTCGCCGGCGATCGATGGTTTCCGGCCGAACTCTTGCCTAAACTCTGCCATGAGCTGAAGGATTTTACATTACTGGACGAGCTCGAACGCCAAGCGGGACGGGTGGCGTACCACGTGCCGCAATTGGAGCACCTCCCAAATATGGATGATTTTAAAGCGGTACAGCGGCTCGTAAAAGAAGTCGGGGAGGCGCTCGAAGCTCTGGCGGAAACATTTGAGGATGGGATCGTTGAACGACATGAGGTAGACGCGACGATCCCGGAGTTAGATGACGTGATCCGGGAGTGCGCTCGTCTCAAGCACTGGCTTGAAGCACGGTATCGATCGGACCACGGACCGAAAGGCCGTCACGCAGGGTAGCGGCGGGCATCTCATCGCTTATTGTGCTGCCACCCTTTGGACTGAAGGTGTTCTTCCACTTGCTGGGGCAACTCCGAAGGCGTGGCTTCGGGAGCGTGCGCTACCAGAAGATCCCGCACCTCCCCTGCGACGAGACGGAGCTCCTTTATGTCCATAATTCTTGCGGGAAAATCCTTGGGTTGGAGTGAAATAATCTCGGGTCGCCCGAGTTCATGCCCTGAGCGAGATCGTCGTACCATCATTATCGTAA
Source organism: Terriglobia bacterium (assembly GCA_963768095.1). Taxonomy (GTDB): domain Bacteria; phylum Acidobacteriota; class Terriglobia; order Bryobacterales; family Bryobacteraceae; genus Palsa-89. The sequence continues at coordinate 241,738 of CAVYGT010000011.1, forward strand.
AACCGGTAACTTCGCCCGGTCCTTGGAGTTCGTTGCCCCCTTCTTCATTGACTCCTTCGGTCGCGACGAACATTTCGATGACGGCTCGCTCACGCTTATCATAGTAGGCACGCCGGTCTACTCTCAAATCTTCAAACTTCTGGCGTCCATGTTCGGTCTCGACGAAGCCGGCGAACTCTCCTCCGGTATTCTCGATGAATCCGTTTTCTTCGGCGTTTATGAGTGGCCAGTGACGCTCTTTTTCGTTACCGCGTTCTATGCGCCCTGTGCCAAAGGATTCTTCGGAAGATCCTACGTTGTTAACCGACTCAGGGGATTCAAAGCCGTTGGCCATTTGTTTTGGAAAAATAGGTTTGGGAATTTTTGCGGGAGGCGTTCTAGGAACCTTAACAGATAACCGGATAGCCGACAAGATCACACGCGGACACCGCGTCCATCGAGCCGAAGAGAAACAACAAAGACATAATGAAACCTGCCGGAAACGAATAGGCCTGCGTTGTAGGGGGTAAGGATTAATTTATTTTACTGTGACTTCAAAGTTGAGAAGCGGCTCGACAAGTTTTTCCGCTTCCTCCGCGCTCGCGACCAGCAAAAGTTTGATGCGAGCTGTGTCAAAGCGTCGGGTCAGCACCTTATCCTTGGTGCCCACCTCCGCATCGAGACGACGTTCAATCGTCCGCTCAAGGCGAGAGCTGCTGGAAATCAAATCCAACATTCCTTCGTCGTCGAGCACGAATCCAAGCTGCCTGAGTTCGTCCTCGGCAGCCTGCACTTTAGTCCGCAACGCTAGGATGTTGTCTTTGGCTTTCGCGACCCCGTCTCCCGCGACTTCCTGAATGATCGCCTCTTTCCGCGAGGTACGAGTTTCCTCGTACTTTTTCTGAGCCCTATTCCACACATCGCCCCATTCCTTCAACATCTCGGCAAGGGCGTTGCGCTGGGGTTGGGTAAGTTGTTGTGTTTCTCCATTCATGTTTTTGGTAGTTTGCTTTCCTACCCCCTACAATCGCAAGCCCAGTATGGCATCACTGTGCTCTTGCATTCTATAAAAAAGATGGAGGTGGCAACCCGGATGATCCGCTAGAGGCGCAGGACTCGTATTCGTATGGTGCGCCGCGCTTTCTATGTCTCGTCTGACAGAAAACGGGACTTGGGCGACGGGTAGCTCATATCACACTTCCCGCACCTTGGCCGTGACACCCGCTATACTAGTCGGCGATCCATACTCACAGGAGCGCCAAGTGCAGTCACAACAGCCCTACTCCGGGTGGTCGCTGTTCGTAAACGTTTTCGTTGCAATCGGGACTATAGGCAGCGTAATCGTCGCATTGTTCGGGAATTGGATTCGATTGACATTCTTTCCACCAAGGCTGTCGATTGGGCTGCTCAACACGGAGGGTGAAAAGATCACATTGACCAATTCGGCCACCGGGCAAGTGGTTGACGAAGCCCGCTACTATCACTTGCTTGTTTCAAATGGCCGCCGCTGGTTCACCGCCACGAACGTGGACGTTCGCTTGCTTCAGATCGAAGAGCCAGCCCCGGCGGTGGTTGGCGGACCACTTGGCGGGCTACCGCACCGATTCAGTGCCGCAACCAAGCCTCGAATCCCTTAAAGCACAATATTGGGAGCGCCATGGATTTCGATATATGTAGTGTGCGCAAGAGCGGCAAATTGAATCTGCATCCCATTATTGCGCCGAACAACCTTACGACTACTTGGAATGGGCCGTGCGACTTGATTCTATCCCTTCAGGCACGGGCCACGGAATTGGATACGCGTATGGTTCGCATCAGGATTTCCTGGGACGGTACATGGCACGACGGAGCCAAGAGATGCAAGATCACTTGAAAATTCGTGAAGAGTAAAACGAAGTTCTGCAGGTCGTACCCGAACCGACGGGAAATGGATGAAAAGCGACGGGTGGGCGGTTCGCTCTCGTGCGTGTCTTGAGTCCTTCCACTTGACAACAGCGCACGCTCCCTTAACATTTGAGTGGGCCTAGTCGCGCCCATTCGATCTCCTCTTGAATTCTAATGAGCAAACGCACACACATTGTCATTTCAGAAAGGCTTGCGACCGATATCGACCGCTTCGTCGGCAAACGCGGCCGGAGTGCTTTTCTTTCCGAGGCCGCTGAAAAGGAACTATTGCGGCTGCGGCAGCTCAAAGCATTGCACGCCGCCGCAGGGTCTTGGAAGGACAAGGATCATCCCGAGTCAAACGAGGCGCTGCTGCGTGGGTTCGAAAGCTGCGGCGTGAGGACGAAGCACGCCTTCGCAAGATAACTCGCCGCTGACCCATGGCTGTTTTCCTCCTCGATACCAGCGTCATCATTGACGCACTCAATCAAAGGCATGACCGGCCGCAACTGCTCGCGGACCTGCTGCACAAGGGCCATACGTTGGCGTGCTGCCCGATCAATGTCGCCGAAGTATACGCTGGCCTGCGTCCACATGAGGAGCCGGACCGAGGAACTCCTTCAAACATTGCAGTATTGCCCGATCATTTTTCCAATCGCCCGCTTGGCAGGCTTGCTGAAGCGGGACTTTAGCCGCAAAGGCATCGCTCTCGCTGCGACGGACACGACCATAGCGGCTGTCGCCCTATACAATCATTTCACGCTGATAACCGACAACGTCAAACACTATCCCATGAAAGAATTGGATTTCTATCCCCTGCCAAGGCGGCCTAGGCTAGTCGGCTTCGCGGCCAGCGGTAATTCAGGTAAGCGTGAGGTAGTCCAGTCGGTGCAATTACGGCCGGTGCTACCATCGCTTGTATGCCCATTGACCAGATAGTCTCACTGCTCATCCATGAGCGCGACAAGTTGAACCGAGCGATCGAAGCGCTGCAAGGGACGAAGCGGCGGGGACGGCCACCGAAGAATCCGATGCCTTCAATGATTTCCGAATCTACAAATGGATCAAAAGGGAGAAGGACATTCACAGCAGCTCAGCGGAAAGCGCAAGCGAAACGAATGAAGGCGTACTGGGCTGCAAAGAAGAAAAAATCGTAAAGCAAATTAGCGGCGCGGGCGTGTGCCTGTGTCTTCGAGGCGATAGACGATGACCATCGTGGGCTCCATGTGGACCGGAAGCCCCGTGTCATTGAGCCAGACTGCGACCTTCACATAAAGAGTGTTGTCATCGAGCAGCCCGCCTGCTGAAACCTCGTCATCGAAAGGTGCACGTGCGGGCGAACCGCCGGTAGCGGTCTGGAGATACAGAAAACAATTGTCCACTAGGTAGGGAGAGACTGTGTTGACGGGCTTGTCCGGCGACGAGGTATGGAGGGATAAGAGGGCTCCGGCATAGGTCCCCTCCGGCGGTTTTCCCTTGGGCCAGACGAGGAAATCGCCGTAGACCCGCAGTACCCGCACTTTCATTCCCGCGGGGACGGAGAATGGGACTTTCCAGACAACGTAGGCTGTGGTTCCCCACGTATTCGAGCGCGTGTCCGGCGCGCCCTTCAGGTCGACACTGAAATTCGCGGCAGTGCTGCGGACGGGGTTCGGTGACTGCGCTAGTAATCCGAAAGATAACAGGGCTACAAGTACGGCCCGCATTCATCATAGAGTATACTCTATGGTCATACCGCTCCGCTTACTGGACCATTTAGGTTCAGATGCGGGCGAGAAAACGAGGCAGCATAGAACGCGCCTTCGGGAGGGCGCTTCGAGAAGCGCGTGAGAAAGCTGCGATATCCCAAGAGAAGTTAGCGCTCGAAAGCGGCTATCATCCAACGTATATCAGCATGTTGGAACGTGGGCTCTACAGTCCTTCGGTTCGTACCATCTTCTCGGTGGCGAAGGTATTGAAGATCAACCCCGCCGTGCTCATGGATCGGGCTTACAAGATTTTGACGGCAAGTTGAAAAAGGACATGCTTGTGGAGTGGCCTCGGACTGTCGGCAGAATAGCCGACCTTATCTGTCTCAGATTGGATGATGGGCGACGGGAAGACAGATGGGTGAGCTGCTTGACAACGCGGAGCCGAAGTAGCTTTTACGATCTCGTCGCATCCCGGAGTCGCCGAAACCCCAGCGGGCACCGCCTCCTACGCGGTGCCGTGAACGTGGCGGTGTTCACCATCCCCCTTACGCTGAAACTTCACCGAGATTCTTTAGGTGTGGGTGCGCGGGAAAATAGTATGGGCTGCAACCGCGGTGCCGCCGGCGGCGATATGGGGGATGGCCGTGAATCAGATCGTCGCTGGCAGCCAGCATGTGCGCTCAGGCGCCGAAGCCCGTCTGCAAGGTCGTGGTGAAGCTGGCTCGCGGGCTTGGCAGCCGAGCATACACGGGGCGCTACGGGTTGAGCCGCCGGAGCAGTGACAACTTGTGACAATACGAGGCAGCCGACGTTCGGTCTATCTTTCTTAGGATCTAACTATCTCTTTGGATAGGTGACTGCGAACCAATGGAGATCATAGCGACCTCGATGGACCAGGGCATCTGGCGGTTATGTTGTCACAATCAATCAAATTCATGTTCACTTATTTGCCCAATTCGCGAGCCAAGAGTTCAGCGCGCGTCCTAACGCCCTTCTTGTGGAATATGTTAGAAATATGGAATCTCACGGTACGAATAGTTAAGTCCAGCTGAGCAGCTATCGCGCGGTCCTTTCTCCCTTGCAAGAGCAGTGCCAGCACTTGAGTTCGCGCTTTGTCAGACGAAGACTCATAATTTTGCGTTAGCGACCCGTGGCGAGCGTCGGCGCTGGGTCGGCTGAAATGCATCGAAACTTCGCACACCACTACCGTGGAAGTCTTCGGTAGCACGAGTGGTGCCAAAAATAGGGGAGTCGCCATTCATCCTCTCGAATCAGCAAAGCGTCCGATTATCCACAAATGCTTGAGCGAAGGTATTAAAGGATCGTGGCTCGCCTGTAGACTAGGAGCTTCCGGGCACACTCAGGTCTGCGCGATAAACAATCTTGATCCTTCATGGGGGAGCGGCGAGGGCAGAGTCGGGCCGTTCTTGGCCCCACGTCAACGCGAACGCAGTAGCAGGTTGAACAATGGCGAGATGAAACCGTCGAATATGCCGGCGAGCGCGAACGAAACCTTACCGTGGTGTACCGGGCTGCTTGCGTCAGGCTTTCTCGCCGGAAGATGTTCGTGTGTGAAGGCGATGCACCAACCAATTCTCGATTCGTGCTGCCGAAACCTCCACTGTCTTCCCATCTTAGCCCCTGGCAGTTCGCCACACTCCGCCCAAAGACACACAGTCCGGCACGCTATGCCGAGCCAATTAGCAACTTGCTCTGTGGACAATAGAAGAGGTCGATTCTGCTCCAAATGCAATTCCGTGGGCATAAAGACGATACGCAACCCAAATACCTGGCTATCTTGTCCGTCGCAAAAGAGCGATCAATAAAAGCTGGACATAACGGTTAGCGCTGTAGCAAGATCACCACTTGTAAACAAGGCTCAGCATTAGCTAACCCCTGTCATTTATAGCGGGTAAAATGTTTAATAGGGTGTTTACCTTAGCTGGCGCGCATGACAAGTCAGTCGGCACTTCTCGTATTTTGTGGTCCCTATCGCCGTCGGCCTCGGCCATCGTCGTTCGATCTCTCTATTTTGGCCACATCGGTGAACGTATCCACCGTATCCTGGAGCAACGACTGTGTCGGTTGCGGAGCAGGCATGCGGCTGTTGATGGCGCGTAATTCCGATATGGAACCCCCTGTTTATCCGATACATTCCTGAGGGTGTTCGCCGCACATATTTGCGACTCCAAGAGGCCAGGAAATATTTAATTGCTCCACATACAAGAGCCTGCGACCATATGCGGCAATTGCGGCACACTTCTTAAGCACTTTAGCCTTAGACTGGACCTCCGGTATTTGTCGTTAAGTGTGCGGCGTTGTTCCGATTTCGTAGCGGGTCGCGCACATCCGCTAACTAATGGAGACTCACGTTTTCGAGTAAAGGAGAAACACATGCGTTATTTGCTGCTAGGTTTAGCTACTGTGCTTGCCGCCTATGGTCAGGGAACTTGGACCCAGATCATGAATTCCGGCGGAACCACAAGCGAGTCAAGCACCCAATTCATTATTTTCAACTCGAGTACTACGCCCGATCCGGTGGTTACTTCGAGCACAACCACCTCCTACCATGAGCCGGTGACTCATCGAAGGATTCCTCTGGAAATATTTGGGAGACGGGAACTTCCGGCTCTACGTGCCAAACCACTGGCGTCGCGGGACAACTGTACCGTAGCTATCGGGCCCCTGGAATTGGCCAACGGGACAGTATAAAGGGCTCGCGGTCTTGGCCACTCTCGGTTACAACTTAAGTGATGTGACGGGCTATTCGGGAAGCCCCGATCTGGAGCAGACAGCCTTTTTTCACGAGCAACAGTGCTACAATGGCGGCCGGGAATATGGATTTGTCCTGAATGGCCTGACAGGGTATCTGGAGTTCTACACTTTGACAAATGCAAACCTGGGCGGCGGATATGTGGCCCACGATGTTGTGGGTACTGGTTATGCGGGAAGCCAATATTACTTTGAAGTGGCCCGTTGCCGACCCATCTAACGAGTGCCATTTTGAGACGCTGATCCTCGGCCCTCCGCCGACGTATACACAATATCGCTCGGGGTCGATTAGTTACTCTCAACTTGTGTCGGCGGGCATCATTGGGTTCGACAGCAACTTCTGCTCTTCGATAGTTGGTGAGGAAGGATACGTCACAGCCACTACTAAAGCCGCAGCCACTGTAACTTTCGCGAATAATACGAATGCGTACAATCACTTCCAAATGAATGTGGCCGGAATTTGGGTCGGCAAGTAGGTTGATTCGTATTCCTCCGCGGAGCAGTCACATGATACCATTGCTGCCGCTACAGCGGTTCGCGTCCGCTCACTTCGTTCAGAATGGGGGATGATGAGCTTTCGTCGGTCGAGTTAGCAGAGCGATGACACTGGGACTCCGCGTGAACAGGCCGGGCAACACGAGGGTTTGGGGTAGGTCGAATCAGCTTTTGGCAGCGGCTGCCATGGCGTTGTTCTTGCTAAATTTCTACATCTGCCGGGAGTTGTTCGTTCTTGAATACTCCGGGCAGATGTGGACAACGAGTCAGCATATATCGGCATTAGCCGATCATGCTGACCCACTGGGGAGATCGGTCTTGGTTCCCCCTCTGGTACGGTGGCATCCCTTCACAGAACACCTATCCTCCGTTATTGCACTGGATGGTGGCTTTAGCGGCGTGGGTCGGTCGAATAAGCACGGCGAGCTCACCACTGGGTTACAGGTCTATTCTATTGCCTCGGCCCGGTAACGTTGTTTGCGCTCGTATTAGGGCCTCGAGATCTTGCTGGGCGGCTTTTGTGGCGGGATTGTTTTATTCGGTCGTTTCGCCCTCGGCATGGCTTATGCCTTCTGTTGCACACGACACGGGCGGCTGGATGCATCCACGCCGCTTGTTCAGCTTGGTTTACTACGCCGATGGCCCGCACCAGACATCTCTTACCCTTGTCCCGTTAACAATGTTGCTTCTGGATTTGGCCCTTCAGCGGAAAAGGCCCATGTATTTCGCTATGGCCGTCTGTGGCCTGGCGTCCATCCTGTCACGAACTGGATAGGGGCACTCACTCTTGCGTTGGGAATCGTCGCGCTGATCACCGCAAGGTCTGGACATTTTGGCGAGGCGTTACGGGAAGGAATGCTCGCAATATTAATAGCCGCTGTAGCATACGCCTTGGCGATGCCATGGCTCCCTCCCTCGACGATCGCAACGGTTCAAGGGAACGCCAGACTCATTGGGGGTGACTATAGTAAAGCCTACGCAGTTCTCCCTGTTTGGGGCATCGGACTTCTGCTCGTCCTAATAGGGCTAAGAATTATTCGCCGAGAACAGCGCAGTGGTATGTGCTGTTCGCCATTTTTTTCGCGCTCTTAACGGCGCTGCCTCCGCTCGCCTTTGAATGGTTCGGCGCTTCCATCCTCCCTCAACCTGTGCGTTATCACCAAGAAATGGAGATGGCTCTGGTTATACTCATTGCGCTTATCGGGAATCTTGCTGTTGAAAAACTGATTCCCGCGCGCGTTGGATCATCGCCATGGCGTTGGTTCTCATCCTAATTTATCCGATAAGAATAGACCGCCGGTTCGCTCGCCAACTCATCCAGCCGATCGACGTTACTAAGACCTCCAGAGTGGAAAACAGCCCAGTGGCTAAATCATAACTGGACCGGCGGGCGAGTCCTACTTCCGGGTTCGTCATCCTTCTGGTTGAACGCGTTCTCAGACGTTCCCCAGATTGGAGGCGGCTTCGATCAAGGTATCACACTACCCGTGATTCCGATGGCAATATACCAGCTGCTTTCGGGCGCCGCCTCCGGATCGCAGGAGGCGCAGATTGGAATTTTCTGGTTGAAGGCACTGGGAGTACAGGCCGTGGGTACTAGTGGAACCGGCAGCACCGAAGCCTTTAAACCTTTCAAGCATCCGCAGAAATTCGAGGGTGTGCTTCCAGTGCTCTGGCGCGACGGTGGAGATGTCCTATACCGTGTCAGCAATCAGATTTCGCTCGCTCATGTGTTGCGGCGGACCGACCTCGTTCAGCGAAGGCCGATCAACGGTATTGATGTTGAACCGCTTGAGCCGTACGTCCGCGCGCTGGAAGATTCAAGGTTCCCTCCTGCGTCATTCCGCTGGATCAACGAACATACCGCGGTAGTAGAGACGAGTCTCCCTGCCGGCACAGTGATTTCCATTCAGGAATCCTTCCATCGCGGCTGGCATGCGCGAATCAATGCGAGGCGCGTGTCTCTCCGGGAAGACCCTCTAGGATTTATGTATGCGGAAGTGGAGGGATTCGACGGGCCGGTTACTATGATCCTCGACTATGATGGCGGAGGGGAAATGAGAATAGCAAATTGGCTCAGCTTATTGACTGGACTTGGGTTAATTGGGGTTATCGGATACGATATTGTGCGACACATTAGGGGACGCGGTACTCTTCGGCCAAGTCGCGCTCGCCTTGCGGACGGTATAAAAAGACTCCGTGTGTTGATTTCACCCATGCGTGCTATTAACTCCGACGCAACCTGAGCGGCCTCTGACCCGGATAGGATCCAAAGGTCGCAAAGCACAATCATTGTGCGATGGCTTACAAACAATCAGATCGGGGTTCCCATGAAGTGAATGCGGACAGCCGTTTTTGCTGAGAAGCTGGTGGCGTAACAAAAAGCGGCGAGAATCGCCGATAACTACTGTCTAAAGAAACCTGTCTCTACGCTGCACGAAAAGCCGCCCCTGTGGATAACTAGCTCTTGACGATTCTCTCAGCCTCTGTTAGCCGCTCTTTGACACCCTCCGCCCCCGACGTATCATAAAGGACATTATCATATATCAATTGTGAAAGGAGTATTCCGCAAAACAAGCGACGAAAATGAGAAACCGGGGCCGGTCGAGGACGTAAATACGGTGCCGGACGACGTTATTGAAATTGACCCCGCCGAATTTTGGGGCCCTGAGGAGTTCGGAATTGGACGTCGAGGTTTCGATACACAGCGTCCATGAGTGCCGAGCTCGAACCGGCATCGAATCGTGAGCTCGCGGCCGTCCAATCGAACGGCAGTCTTCCCACCGTGTTCCTGCGGCGTGGTGATGCCGGCAAGCGGTTTTGGGAATTTTTCACGGCGAATATCCGCAATCCGAACACGCGGAGGGCATACTTCGTCGCGGTCACGCAGTTCTCCGTGTGGTGCGAGAAGCGAAAGCTCGCGCTCGAAGGGATTCAACCAATCCATGTTGCCGCGTATGTCGAGCATCTCGATGATCGCGCGCGGGGCGAAGCCGACCGTGAAGCAGCACTTGGCGGCGATCCGGATGCTCTTCGATTGGCTCGTCACCGGCCAAGTGATTCCCGTTAAATCCCGCGCACGCCGTCCGTGGACCACGCTATAGCGTGAAGAAAGGGAAGACCTCCGTCCTCGCCGCTGAGGAGATGCGCACGCTCCTCGATTCGATCAAAACGGATACGCTGATCGGCCTCCGCGACCGGGCGCTCCTCGCGCTCATGGGGTACACGTTTGCGCGTGTAGGGGCGGCGGTACAAATGAAGGTCGACGACTACTATATCCAGAACCGCCGCGGCTGGGTGCGGCTTCTTCGAGAAGGGCGGCAAAGTGAACGAACTCCCCTGCCATCACAACCTCGAACTATATCTGGATGAGTGGCTCACAGGTTTCCGGGCTGGGAGCGGAGCCAACTGCTCCCCTCTTCCCGACCCTGCGCCACAGCAAGGTCTCCGAGCCGCACACCGCTCCCGCGAGCAGAGAACGTCTACGCTATGATCCAGCGCCGCGCGAAGGCTGGGGGGGCCGGCATCGCGACAAAAATTTCCTGCCACAGCTTCCGGGCAACCGGGATCACCACCTATTTGCGAAATGGCGGCAAGCTTGAAGTCGCCCAGCAGATGGCCGGTCACGAATCAGCCCGCACGACGGGCCTCTACGACCGGCGCAACGATGCGGTCGAGCTCGATGAGATCGAGCGGTTGGTGTTTTGATCGTGTGCGATCCGCGTAGTTCTCAGTCCCATTTCATCGCAGCGGAATTTTTAATTCTAGTGGCCTGTCGCAGCCAGATCGTTACTACGGATGCGGCGGGTGACGTCTCGCACCGCACAGCGTCGTCCTCGGCAGCGCTGCCACATTCGGCGCACCGCTTACGCATCGCAGGGAATCATACTCCGGCGGTAGTAGTGGTGCAAGCGAGCCCGTGCGCCGGAGTCGTCAGAGCCACGTCGGATAGTTAGCGGATCATGATATATCCAACCACGGCCAAAATCACAAACACGGCAGCGTCGCGCCTGCCGGAATCGTGACGAGCACTGTTGGAATGTGCTTCTCGATCGCGACAACGGATCTCAGGAGCGACGAAGGCGAAAACGCTCTGTTGGCCGCTTGCATTGTACTCGTAAATCCTGCCGCTGCTGTAGTCGGCCTCGAATAGCGTGCCCCCGTGCAATGCTGAGTCCACAAGTAGGACGGCTGAAACGACGGAAAGCCAGGCGGTGCGCATGAGTAGCTCCTCCTTTGCCGGCCCAGTCTAATGACTGCTCAACAACTTCTTTATCATGAACGAAGCAACACGCAATACGCCGAAAACAATGAGTGCGATACACACCACGTTCAAAATGAAAACAAACGCTTCGAGCACGACCAGGATTGGGCCTGGGAGCGATGTAATTGTAGTGATGGAAAGCGCCCGCAGAATGATTTCTCCGACGATAAGCAGAATTGGAAGCGCTGGAAATAGCAGCACGTAGCAAAAGATTCCGCCGAGACCCGCTGTCGGCTGGGCGCATGAGAGGGTTTCATAATATAAGACACTCTCGCAGGCTAATCCAAGCAGCAGGGCGCTTATCCAAAGTCTGTGCCTAATAATATCTGATGAAAACCATGATAATGGATTTAAATATTCCATCTTTTATATTATACAAGCGTATTAATAAATGCGCAATGCGCAGGGGCCTACCTCCGTCTGCCCGCCATTGATGCGCCTATGGAATGATTGGTAGTTGATTGCCTGCCAATCGTCGGGCTGGTGCTCGTGGAAGACGACGACACAGTGAAGTTCAAGGTGAAAAGAGGAACACTGGCCTGATTCCAGAAGCCTTGTACGGTCCACGTTCCTGGATAACCAGCGGCCGGATATCCGCTGATGAATATCCACGAGGAGACACACACATAGCCGTTTTGCCCGACTGCTGTAATCGGTACGGTTTCACCATCGTAAAGCACACCATCAGGGCGCAGAAAATTCGTCTGCACAGAGTCGCCAACGTGCGCTCCTATGACATCAACGTATACCCAGACCTGTGGAGATGTAACAGCGAAGCTGCTGATCTGAGGAGGAGTGCTGCAGACGCCGTTCACCAAGCCGTCTTCATTTGACGTAACATCATCGAGAAGTGTCGGTGGAGGAGGAGATTTCACCGCGACGGTCGCGCTTGAGGAGCTGCTTATACCTCCAACCGTTATCACTACGGGTTGAACACCAGGAGGTGTAGCTTCTGACAATTGAATGTTGAGTTGGTTGACGCCATCCACAAAGGTCGGCGCGGCGCCCACAAAAGTCACAGTGGCCGCTTGGCCGCCGACAGTTACAGAGACCTGCTGCGTTAGCCACTTCAACACAGAGCCCGTGACCGAGCCCGTGACACCGGGAGGATTTGTTTGTCCTCCGCCAGTAAAATAAATCGTTAAATATGATCCCGAAGTCGCCGGATTCGATGCTGCGTTGAGTGATCCGTCTTGATTCGCAGCTACCGCTTGCCCAGCGCCGCCCCCGTTCAAAGTGAAGATGCCGGGTGCTGCACTCGCTGCCTGAATAGTCGGAACGTTTGTTTCTACGCCTTGGTAAACTACCTGGGCAGCTATCTGTGACTGTCCGGCGATTTCATAGGGGACGATAGCATTCACTTGGTTTGCTGAAGTGTAAGTAATAGGGGCTGGCAAGCCGCCGAAAAAAACCTTTGTGTCCGAGAGAGCGCCTGCGACCGAGTTCGAAACGGGATCGACCGAAAAAGAAATCCCGGTCGCCGGTCCAAGCCCGCTTCCAGTTATTGTGACAAGTTCGCCTGGGGCTATCGCGGCTGAAGTCCCGCTCGCCGCATTCACAACTGCGGTAACAGCCTCTTCAGAAGCAGCAGAGAGTGTAGGTAGAACAAGGACGTTCATCGACGCCTGCCCTGACGCGGTAACCACCTGGAGCGGGAGAAGCCCACTGAGTGACGACGGAAGCGAGGCTGTGATTTGCACATCTGAAACAACGGAGGATGTAAGCAGTGCGCCGGAAACCTTCACGATGCTCGTAGAGTCAAAGTGGGAACCTGAGATCTTAATATCTGCCCCAGCCGCAACCGTGAGTCCGAAGCGACCAGTGTTGGTTGTGGATTGGACACTGTGAATGACCGGCGGCACTTTGAACAACGCCGTACTGTATCCGCCGCCAGTGTTCCAATTGCCGTCACCGCTCAAACCTCCCTGCGAACTGCTCGTAAGTGAAATGGTGTACGAGCCCGACAATAACCAATCGTCGTAATAAACCGCTGTGTAAGGATTGTTAGGGCCTGCTGTTAAGCTGGTTTGGTTCAAAGTAATAGACGTGAGGTCGTTAATGTAATCATCTTGAGAGTTCTTCGCCGCGGCCATCACCCCCACGTACTGTGATAGGTATTGGTCACCACTTGGGGGAGTCCCCGTATTAAGCCAGACGTTTGTGTCCTGTAAGAACGAATTGATGATCTGATACGTCGGGTGGCTTGTGGTGTCTATGCTGTCTGCGATGCCGGGACCAGTACATCCTGCGAGGGACCCTATAGCCTCGTCAAATGTGACGTGGCAATATTGGAGAATCCGGGTTCGTGCATCTGGTGCCGGTAAAATAAAGGGACGCGCTTGTCAGCGCCACGATTCCGTCGCTTGCGTTGGGTGTATCCCCATAAGACCCAAGATTGCCAATTATGGCGATGGCATCCACTCCCCGGAGGTCGTCCGATGTTTGGTTCCAATTCGCCAGATCCCAAAGAAACTGGCTCCCTCGCTTCATCTCGTTCAATTGGTTCCCTAGAGCGAAGATTGTCGATGCGATCGGGTTATCGGCTTGATAAGAACCGAAGTGCGGTGTCGCGATAAAAACCGCTTTTCTGATGTTCGTATTAGTTGGCGGAAGAAACGTTGCTGCGGTTGTCTGCTTGCCGGAAAGATAAGAGCGCACGATTAATCCACCCATGCTGTGAGCAATCACATCCACGTCGGGAACTTGGAGAGTGCTGATGAACGCGCCAAGTTTGTTTCCCAGTTCTTCAATGGGACAATTTGGGCACTCGGTGCAATTTTCAAAGAAATACACCGACAGTTCACGCTGTTGTAAGTACGTCTGAAGATTCCCGAATGTGCCGGTTGAATCACTAGTCATTGGGCAAGAACTCGAGAGAGAAGGCAGTTGAAAGCCATCGAGTAACACGACCGGCGGTCCCGCTGTATTTGCGGGAGTGGCAAAAGGCTCGACGGTGACGTCGAGCCTTGCAGCCCGACGCTCACCTGATGGAGCAACGACGGAGGCTATTAAGTGGTAATCCCCCGCCTGCACGGTGAGCGACACGCCTAACATCACATCACCAGCAGTGTTCGAACCCAGCGTGAACCCCTTTGCGATCGAAGCCGCCAATAGTAACTCGCGGGTTTTAGCGTTGAGAATGAAGGATGCGTCACTTGGCGGCGAATCGATCATTACTCTGTCACCTGCTCGAAGCCGGTATCGAGTCTGCTTTAAGGTCAAGCGCTCTGAGGTCAATGCTCCTTGTGCGCGGATGTCACTTGGAAGCGTAAACGAAGCGCCGAGGCAGACCACAACTAGATACGCTCGTAGCATCCGGTGAGCCTTACTCGATAACCCGTAACGTGTACATCTTTCCGATTGATGCGCTATTAGAGGATGTGACGGCACCCGGCGGTAGGAATCCATACTCTCCCGCTCCCAGTGTTGGTAGCAATACCTTATACATCCGGTTCGCCACCTTTTTGCCCTCAAACGGAACGACGTCGCGAGTTGCGCCGCCGGAAACGTGCATCACTCCGCCCGTCACGGTGCGAAATTCCCTGGAGTCCTTTTCTTCGTGCAGATGCAATAGCTGGTACTCGGTGATCGCGACGCCCTCTGGCGCATAGATGAGAACTTCGAGCGGCGAGGCGGCAGAGTTTCGGCTGTGGTCACCTGCGATATGGCCATTAACATCTCCCTTCACGATTCCCCCTGTTACAACAGTCTTGAGGACACCGCCTGTTTTCCAGTTCACAACTTCAGGAAGCATCTCTTCCCATTTGCCGCCTTTCTTGAAATACGCACCAATGTCTATGCCTTTAGGAATATCCTCATCAGCGGAAGGCCCACTTGTGGAAACGGTTGAGGAAGCTCCGGACGCCTTTGCCACCATAGCGGCTATCACATTGTCTGAAACGCCTTGGCCTTTCAATTTGATCAAGTCGTCTGGCGTCAGGAAATACTTCCCCGCTTGGTTCTGAATCGTGCTGATCACAATTCCGTCACCCAGTCCCGCCTTGATCATTTTCACTACAGCGTCGTTGGTCAGAGTATCCTGGGCACTCGCACCGATACTCAGCGCAACGAATAACCAGAGAGCCTTCATTGTTATGTCCTCCGAACGCAGAAATCTGGAAATTATACGAAGACCGTCGCCCACGCAGCGCAATACCGCGCATGAATATCTTTTCAGGGTTCGGTGTAAAGAATAACTCCGGCCAACGCGCCCGCGCAAGAAAAAGTTTTCAGTTCGCCAACGTCAATGGTACTGATGGTACTCTGACGGCAACCGGACCAATGTCCCGCAGTGTGCAAGGAACAACAGCCAGCCGCGATCCCCAGTCGTGTCCTATCCTTTCCGAATAGGCCATTTTTTGAAATAATTTCGCCGTTTCCCAATAATAGGTGGCTACTGTAAGGCAAGCAACCTTTGCCGTTGACTCTCGCGGCGCCGCAGCCTTGCTGAAAACTGCCGATTTGCACTCGAATCCTCCTGGTTTGCGAGTCAAGATCGGTTTCTATGGCCGGGACTGCGAGGCGTGAGGACCCTTACCATCAGTTCCCGCGCATGGTGGCCCGGAGGCGGTAAGCTGGAGCCGGAGGGTCGCCGGTGGGCGATCCCTTCGGGCGCGCTAGCGGAGGCTGCTACCGATTTGCTCGAACGCACGGTAGTGTGGAGAGCCGGAACGATAGTGGAGTCGCTGATAGGCGAAAAGCGGTAGCAGCCGCCGGTAGGGGCGGCCACCATCGCGACCAGTTATGCGCGGTGAGCGCAATAAGGACGGACCTTCCGGCCCGTGCGGTAGTTTTGGTTGGGTATGGGGACGACTCCATACCCTGCCCTATACCCTACCCCATACCCCGTTCCACGCCCGATATAGGGCGGCAACGCGCCGTGAGCGCGTCAGGCGAGTTCCGGCCCGATAGGGTCGAGTCCTGGTTCCGGCGGTGGCGGCGGGGATATAAGGTCGGTGGCGGGATCGGCGCTCGCCGCTGGCGTTGTTGTCTCGTCCGGTATTCCGGCAATTGCCGGAATCTCGCCCTCGGGTCCTTGCGGCTCGACGGCGGCTGGTTCCGGTGCGTGATCCTCGGCGGTCACTGGCGCAGCATCGGCAGCGGGCGGTTCAGGTAGGGACTCAGTGGTTACCGCGAGCTCTGCCACGGGCTCCTGGTTTGCGGGTGCGGGTTCGAGATCCACGGCGGGTGAGTCCGCATCCGGGGAGAGCGCAACTAGTTTCAAAGAAAAATCGGTGGCGTGCTTTTTGGCTGCTACAAATTCCTCGAACGTCGGAAGCTCGAGCTGGTTGCGGATCTCGCTTTTCGCCGCCCACTTGGCCTTGTCGACGACGAGCTGGGGCCAGGAGGTTGGATAGAGCTCGCGCTCTTTCTGCGCCTGGGCTTCCGTGAGGGCTCCATAGGCGGTTGATTTGCGGCGATGTACTCGTCGACCGCGTTGTAGCAATAGGTTTCATACGCGTCTTCGAGTTCCCGCCGCGCGTCCTCGGCGAGCCGCCGCTCGCGTTCCTTTCGTTCTTGCTCCTCGCGCGCTTTGCGCTTCGCGCTCGTCTCGAAGCCGTCGGGAACCGGCGTGTTCCATTCGATGAGGCGGACGAAAAAGCCGGGCGGATTAGGCGGTGATTGGAGTTTGCGAGCGTTACGGTTTCTCCGCGTGTTCGAGCTGCGCGACAACGTGTCCTGGCCGGGCTTCAGATTTGCGAGAATCTAACGCCTTTTTCTCGGTGATGCCGCGCCGGGTGAATTCAGCGAGGAGCTGTGGATCTAATGTCGGTGTGTCGGTGCTGATTCGATTTCGGAGCGTGTTGCCACGGTTCGCTTCGCCTACGATTCGATTGGTGATCCCATATTCCGCTTGCTTCGGCATCAATCGTTTTTCGAGCCTTGCGTCCTCCGTGAGCGGCGGCGAATTCGGCGTGAGCCTTCGGACCTGGCGTGAGATAAAAATCCAGTCGGGTTGGTTCTGCGCGTCGATCGTCGGTTCGTATTTCACGGCGGTGATGTAGCCCGATTCTTTGTGATGGCGGATCATTTTCGCCATCTGGTCTTGCACGGGCTGGCGTTCGAAGTGCCGGAGTTGTGCTGAAAACGTACAGTACTCGGAGTATGCAAGTTTTGCGTGAGGATAATCGTTCTTGATGGCAGAAAAGATTTTGTAGCTGATGATCTCATAGAACCGTTGCGCCGCTGGTGGGAGCTCTTTCATGTATGCGCGGTCGAGAGGACGAACCGGGGCGTTGTTGAGCACTTCACGGTAAGGCTCATTGAGAATTATGTAAACGGCATCCGCCCTCCTCCCGTCCGGAAGTTGCTCGCCAGTGAAGACGACGCTGTACCGAGTAAAGTCCGCTTCAAGGGTTTTCTTTGTGCCATCGTTTCCTCGGTACTCAAATTTCGCCGTGATGAACGCGCTCGCATTTTGGCGAAGCGCTCGGCGAACTTTATTTGTGTCTCCGCCGAGGTCAAGCTGATCGGCAACATCGCGAAGGCTTCCTAGACAAATCATTTTAGGAAGGGGTCTCCCCTGCTCATCGATGTGATGGTTGATGACGATCGTGTCCAACTTGTAGGCGAGCTGACGCGCTTGGCCATATCGGTCGCTGTAGGACACGATCCATTTCAACTCGACCTTGCCATCAGGGGTCGTTTTTAGAATTTGGATATTCACATTCCCCTTCTTGGCGAGGTTGTGAATCGGAAGCCTGGAGAGTACTGTTTCAGTCCGGATGATGTCGAGCGCCGCCGATTCCGGATCGGTGGTCAAGACCGGTGATCCCACTTCCCCTATTTCATTTTGGTCAGTCTCCATTCCTTTTTGAAAAATTTCAACATCAGCAATCTCGCTGTGTTGATGTTGTTATTAAGTCTATACAGAGTTAAAGAGTTAGGCAATCCTAACCTGTTGATATATCAGGTGCTTAAGGCGCGTTTTGTAGCGTCAAAGCGTGCAGACCGTAGCGTCAAAGCGTGCTGGCGTGTAGCGCCAAAGCGTGCAGATCGTAGCGTCAATGCGTGCAGTTCGTAGCGTCAAAGCGTGCCGTGTAGAGCCATGGCGTGCAAAAAGCAATGAGAGCCAGCAACATCTCGAAGTTAAAACTTTGCCCATGCAGGTCCTTTCAGCAGCAGAATTGGATCTCGAATTTGACAGCGAGGGGATCAGCCTTAGGGTTACCGGAGCAGGTCATCAACCATCCCTAAGGAGAATCAAATCAATGGATTGGGTGAGCTTCGACGAGATCAAAAAGACGGTCTCGCTGCAGATGGCAATCGAGCACTACGGCATCCGCCTCCGGCATGCGGGACCGAACACCCTCCGGGGCAAATGCCCGCTGCCAACCCACGGCTCGGAGACGAGCAAAGAGAGTTTCACGGCCACCCTCACGAAAGGCGTGGGCGGCGCCTGGGCGTGCCAGTCGCAGTCGTGCATCAAAGCCCGCGGCCGCGTCGGCGGCAACGTTCTCGATTTCGTCGCCGCGATGGAACAGTGTTCCGTCCGCGACGCGGCGATCAAACTGCAAACGTGGTTTCTCGTTCCGGCCGCAGGCAAAGACCGCGGCCGGTTGGCAAGGAACCTCGCGCGGAAATTTCCGCGGGCAAGGAACCGGAGGCGCAACTTGTTTCAAAAGAAAACAATGATGAGGTAGGGGAGAGTGAATCAAACAAGCCGCTCACGTTCACACTGCAGAAAATCGATCACGCTCATCCGTATCTGAACGAGAGGGGACTCACGGAAGAGACCGCGCAAACATTCGGCGTCGGAGTTTTTCCCGGGAAAGGGAGCATGCAGATCGAATCGTGATCCCGATCCACAACGCGGAGGGCGAACTCGTCGCGTATGCTGGGAGATCGATCGACGGATCGGAACCGCGCTACAAATTTCCGGCGGGCTTCCACAAGTCGCTCGAACTCTTTAACCTGCATCGCGTGAAAGGGGAGTTGTCCGTCGTGCTCGTCGAAGGTTTCTTCGATTGCATGAAAGTAACGCAAGCGGGTTTCCCGTGCGTCGCGCTCATGGGTTCCACGATGAGCAAAGCGCAAGAGGAACTCCTCGCGGAAAATTTCGGCCACGTCGTCGTGATGCTCGACGGCGATGAAGCGGGGAGAGAAGCGGCGCAAGAGATCGCGGAGCGGTGAAGCGGGCGTCTATCAGGTGGATGTCGTGGACCTCCTCGAGACGTGCAGCCGGATCAGCTCACAGAAGCTGAGATCAACACGATCCTTGCGCCTGTGATATAAGATTGGATTGACCTTATCGTTCGTTACACGGCGGCCATTCCTTCTTGGCCGCCTTTTTTATTTCTCTCCTCCAGCCACCTCCCACATCGTATGGGGAACGCCCACCTCCCCTTGCGCAACAAAAAGAGGGCAGGTTTGCCTGCCCCCTCGGACTACGAGAGTCGCCGCTCGGCGGTCTTGCGTGTCCGGCGTCGAGCTCAATGCCGATGAAACGCCGCCCCAAAATCTTGGCGGCCAAGTGCTGCCGGAGCCGCAGAAAGGGTCGATACCGAGGTTGCCGCCGCGGCGAGTGAACGCCTCGATTACGGGTTTCAAGGATGGCACCGGCTTTTGCGTGGGATGCAACCGGTTTCCGGTGTAGTGCCACGCGAGCACGTCCCGGAGTTCTCTCCCCCGGCTGCTGGGGATTGCCCTTTGCAAGCAGGTACGCCTGCTCGCCAGCGTAGCCCACGAACCGCTCGGAGGACGCGCTCGCTCAGCCAAGTGCCCCACGGGCCGGAATCCGGCAGCTCGCCAGGCGGCAAAAGAGCTGTCCACTTTCGCCCAGCCGTAGAAGCTCACGCAGAAACAGTCGGTCTTTAATACGCGATAGATTTCTGCGAAGGCCGGTACAAGCCACGGGTCCCGGTCGTCGTTTGCCGGAACTGTGCGGCCGGTGCGGTCGAGGTAACGGCTGAGGTACGGCGGATGTTAAGCGATAAATCGAGCCCGGCCGTGAGTATCGGCAGTACTGCCAGGCGAGCGGCGAACAGGACCTGTTTAGGCGCGGAGGATCTTAATAACGACCCCGCGCCTATTTTTAAAAAGAGAGAGAGAGAGAGAGAGAGAGAAAAAAAAAGAGAAAAGAAAAAAAAAAAAAAAAAAAAAAAAAAAAAAAACCTATTTCCCCCTCTTCTTTGAAAATTCCGGGGCGTTGAACTTCCGTTCGAGAAATCGGGCGAGCTGGGCTTCGAGTCGGCACGCGGCCGGGTCGATCGTTCGGTGCTCGTGCGAACGATGTTCTCGCGGCGAGCAGGGCGGGGAGGCGAGGAAAAGGGTGGGTAGGCGTTCACGAGATGGGGCGTCGTAGGGGAGGCGGAGATGCGTTCATTCCGCGTGCGCGAGGCCAGGGTTCTCACGTAGAACGTGTAATCGGGAAAGTTTTGCAGATTGCCGCCGGGATCTCCAGAGCGAACTCGCCGGAAAACCGGAGAGCGTCCGCCCCGCTCACGCGGAATGAGACGAGCGTCCCACAGTTCGTGAACACGGCGGAGGCGTCCTCCCGCAACAGGGATTCGATGCCTTGCGTGGCGATCACGAGTGGAACCGAATATTTGCGGGTCTCAGAAAAAAAGGAATCGAAATCGCCGATGAAGTTATGGGCTTCCTCGACGTAGAGCGGATGGGGGACGCGGTCTCCTTCGAGGACGTCATAGCGGGAGAGCGCCGCAACCTTGTGTTGTAGTGCGATGAGCGAACCGAGCAAACGGGCATTATCCGGACCGATCGCGCCTTTCGAGAGATCGCAGAAGAAAATCTTTCGCGCGTCGATCACGGATCGGAACCGGAACGTTGATGCGCGGGGCCGATCACGGCGCGCATCCGCGGGTCGATGAGAAGCCGCCGCGGACTTGTTGAGGACAGGGGACACGGCTTCTTCGCGGAAGCTGGCCGTCCAGGTATCGAACTCGGTTTGAAAGAATTTCTTGACGATGGGATTCTTCACCTTACGAAAAATCATCGCGCGATGTGCCTGTCGGTAAGGAATCGCGGGAGGTTCCAGAGCGACGTAGGGGAAGGGTGTTCGACAAGAGCATAGAAGCTGTTCCTAAAAATATTTTCCATGCGGCGCCCACGGCGAAAGCATCGGGCCAAAGTATTTTGAAAATGCCCATGGCGTTATCGACGACCAAGGGGTCGAATCGCGGCTGGGTGAATCGAGGAGGTTGAGCGGGATCGCCCGGGTGAGGTCTTTCGGATTGAAATAGATCACGTCGTCGGTCCGGGAACGCGGAATATGGTGATCCAAGATATCCTCGACGAGCTGGCCGTGGGGGTGGAGGAGCGAAACGCCGGGGCCGGCCGAGATGTCCCAGGCGATCATGTTGCGAATCAGGGTGCTTTTGCCGGTGCCCGTCGCCCCGAATATCGCGAGGTGCTTGCGTCGGGTGTCCGGAGAAATGGTTACAATCCGGTCAGCTTCCTGGAGCCAGTTTTCGTCTTTCGTGCCGATAGGTAGGTGATCGAGCATGGCGGGCGTCTCCGAATTCTAACCGGAGATGCCATCGGAATGAATGCACAGGCGATGGTGCTGCGAGCACAACGGCCTGGACGGATTTCTGAAAGTCAGATAACCTGAAGCTATGGCAACAAAAAGCCCTACAGCTACAAAAGAGCGGATCGGGCGCGTTGGTCAACGGCGCCAGGTGGTCATCCCTCGGGAAATATTCGATAAGCTCAACATGCGTGAGGGTGATTTAGTGGCGTTCAGAGAGAAGCCCGGCGGGGTGCTCCTGAAGCCGAAGCGTGTTATCGACCGAGGCGACACCTTGACGCCCGAAGAAGCCAAGATTGTGCGGCGGGGCGAAGCGCAGCTCAAACGAGGCCAGTCAAAACCCTGGCGCGACGTCAAACATGCGCTGGCGCGTTGAACTGTCCAAGGAATCCCAAAAGCAGCTTTCGGATTTCCCGCGTGACGTACGGAACCGGCTTCAAGGGGCCATTGATGAATTCGAGCAGAAGGACGAATCCCAATGGAGCAACGTGAAGGCGTTGCAGGGTCGGGAGTGGAAAGGGCGTTTCCGAAAGCGGGTAGGGGACTACCGGATTATTTTCAGGAAATTTTACGATCGCGGAGTAGTGGAGATTTCAGCCATCCTCATCAAATCAAAGGATACCTATCGGTGACTCGTGTTTTCGCCTCGCTTTCATGGCGCCTTCATCGGGGTCCACTGCAGCACTCCACAAACACCCAGCAATTCTAAACCTTAGCGGTCTCCGGTGAGGAGCGCATCCAGCGTGAACTCTTCGAACGGAATGATGTGATATGCCCGTCGCTGGGCGGCCGACATCGTGGGGTGGAGTTCTGCCTTCAGATTTTCCGCCCTGGCGATGGTCTGCGTAACGATCGCAACCTGAAAATAATTCATGCCGAACTTTGCGACGTGGCGCTGCTGCTCGTGGTAAGCGGCATACGCCGTGACCTTGGACTCGATGCGCTTGTGGGACATCGTGCCCACGTCCGCCTCCAGGAAAAAATGTAATTTATTTTTTCCGCCCGGACGATCCGTGTGCTGCAAGACGAAGTAGGCGTCCGGTCGAACAGGCAGCTTACCGTCGCGGGACGTTTCCACGGTGTCCCAGAGTTCGGGGCTGTCGTGCTGCCAGTGCGCGAGCTTGATGGGGCTGCGTCGCGAGAGAAGAAGGAGTTTCGTGTGGATGCTCGCCGCGAAGAGCGCGTGGGGGATCGTAAGGTCTTTCCATTCAGGCTCGCGTCGGCGTTTGTCCGCGAGATCGTGGGGCGCATAGCCGCCACGGACGAGGACATTCATACCTTCGGGGCCGACGATGTAGAAGCCCTTGTGCGGGCGCGGCTTCAGTCGGTGGAGATACCGCTCGTCGCGGAGCTTGGGGACACGGCGTTCGAGGGTCTTGTAGGAGCGGTTCGTAAGCTCGGCCAGGTGGTCGAGGGTTGCCACCCGGAGCTGGTGGACGTAATGCACGATCTCCGCGTCGCGCTCAGTGAATTCAAAACCGGCGGTGGTTGGCGTCATTCCTATTTCGGATATTTGTCTTGGGATTCTACCATCGGCGGCGAAATGCGGGAAGGCGCGGAGGAGGAGGCCGGTAGCTGGCGCGTGTGCTGACGGATGTCCGGTTTCCTTGACCAATCTCGGGGTCTCTGGTATCAATACGCCAGCTGCCTACTCCGCTCTGCCTCCGGATGCGACGAGTATCCGCGCGGCGTCCAGCGTCCGGCGATCGGAACTCACGACACCCTGGTTGCTGGCGCTTCGAGCTGCACGACGGGAGAGACAAGGGAAGCGATCTCAAAGCGCTCCGCTTGGAGTAGGCGGGCATCATTGAGAGGTGTTCCGCCTGCTTGGAGTAGGCAGCTCCCCTGAGGGGGACCAGTTGCATACCTTATTTTTTTGAAATTAGTTGGCGCATTGGTTTTGCCGGAATGATCCGGCAATCGATAATTTTTCGGTTCGGTTAGACGAACCGCACACAACGCCCTGGAGAGCGGTGCGGTAGCTCCGCTCTCTGCACAACACCCATTAGTTGTCGCCCACCGGTCGCCCGAAGCGGTGAGCGGAGCCGAGGCTTGGCCGTTAGGACATGGCCGAGGGGCGGTGTTAGCGCCGGCTGCTGACGTTTTGGTCTGACCTCCTGATAAGGTGGGCGACCCGAGCGATAGCGAGCCATTAGGAAAACGGCGGCAGCCGGCGGTTAAGCCGGCGACCGGTGGGCGCACGAGTTGAGCGCCAGCCCAAGTTTCGCGGGCCTTCTGGCACGCGCAGTAGTTTGCCTGGGTGTAGGAATTATTCCTACAGTCATTCCTACGGGCATTCCTACACCCGGTGGGTGGGCTGATAGGCAACAAGTAGTGCGCTCATCTCGGCGTTACAGCGCGAGAAGCAGTTTAATTGATTTTCCGGGGGCAGCACGAAGGGGAAGAGGTCACCCTGGAATTCGAGCGAGAGTTTGTGGCAATTTGTACCAATATTGTACTTCCGACCGGCTGGACCTCAGTTTTTAACGGCTGCAACGTGTTGAGAAATAAAGAACTCAAGTCTGCTCAACGCCGCGCCCGTCGTTCGAATCCCACCCTCACCGCCACAAACAGCGGTGTCCGGCCCGGAGACATGGGTAACAGAATGTACCTAAGACATAGGTAACACTTTTGGCCCGAAGGGGTTGTTGAGGGGCTGCAAGGTTTTTTCCTCCAGATCGATATAACCCAAGTCATAATCCATGAAGCTGACGAGCCAGATTCCGTCATCGACTTCCTTGATGCCCACGGCTTGGCCAGCCAGACAAGTGCTGAGATTAATCTTTTTGCGATACAGGCACAGACGGCCGCAGTTGGTGACAACGACCGTCTTGTCGTGAAACGGGTAGTGCAGCTCCGAATGCCTTGATAAGGGCGGCAGGAAGTAGAGTAGATCTCAGCCGGACATTTCATGTCGAGCGCTTCGTGCGGCCGTTCGTTATTGAACTCCTCGAGGAAAGCGTCGAACTTGGCTTGCTGTTGCAGCAGATTGGCGCCGGCGGGCCGCGTGGCTTCTTTCTTTGAGTGTCAGATGCATGCGCTCATGCCGGCCGTTCTGTTGCGGATGACCGGGCCGGATGCGCTCGATCGAGATGCCGAGCCGCAGCCACCAAACCGAGAGCCGGGAGAGATTGAACAACCCGTTGGGCGAAGCGAAGGGAACGCCATTATCGGAGCGGATCGCTTGCGGCAGTCCACGTTCTTTGAAAAGGCGCTCAAAGGCAGTAAAAGCGGTCTTTTCGGCGTTCGATTCCAGGGCTTCGCACAGCAGCAAATAGCGCGAAGCATGATCGGTGACGGTGAGCGGATAACAGTAGCGCCGATCGCCGAGCATGAACTCTCCCTTGTAGTCAGCACACCACAGCGAGTTCGGGCTGGCGCCCTCCGAAAGCGGCGTTCCTTCGGTGCGGGTGCGTGATCGTCTGGCGCGCGCGACCAGTCCATGGCGGTCCAGTATGGCGTGAATGGTGCTGCGAGCTGGGACCTTCACTTCGCTCGGCAGTCGACGAAGGAGACGCTCCCGGATCTTGCGGGCGCCCCAGTGCGGTTTCTCGCGCTTGGCCGCTACGATGGCGGCTTCGATCTGCTCGGGCAGCTGGTTGGCATAGCGGTGGGGGCGCCTGGCCCGATCCGTCAGCCCCTCCAACCCGCATTCCTCATAGCGCTCGAAGATCTTGTAGCCGGTTTTGCGGGAGATCTGAAACTCGCGGCACAGGGCGGCCATGCTCTCGCCGTCTTTGAGCCGAATCACGAATCGTATGCGTTCATCCATAACAGAACTTTCCTTCCATGGCATCCCACTTCCCGCCCCCTTGCCAGGGAAAAAAGTGTAACCCATGTCTCCGGTACGTTCTGTTACCTATGTGTCGAGCCGCACAGCGGACGTCGGTAGTTGACGCCTATCCGCTGATTCCGGCGACCTGCTAACCGTCCGCCCTTTAGCTATTTGTCGTTGGCTTGCCGAGAACAAAAATTAATTTTTTTGCAGGCCCCGGAGCGGTTTCGGGCCCGACTCCCAACTTCAGTTCGACCGTTCGAATTAGTTTATGCGTAGTTTCACGCGTCCAGTCCAACCTAGGCAATGCTTTAATACCAGGGTTAAAGTAACGGAGGCCCTGGTACTCGTTCGCCTCCTCCAAGAGGGCCACAATGTTCCCGATGTCAGTTTGATCTTCAGGACCGATTACGAGCCCACGCTGCCGGCACTGCCCATAAAGTGTAGTAAGCTTATGTCCCTTGTCCTTCTGCATTAGTTCCATCGTTGGGACGTTGTGCGATCGCAAGAAGGCCTTAAAAGCCAGCTCCAGTGCATGGAAGCGCAGGAAGTAAAGCGGCTTACTCAAGAAATCTAGCTCAGCTTTGATGCTGTCAGCGGCGGTGTAGAACTCGCGCGCAAGGTTCAACAAGGACACCGGATCTATCTCAGGAGCTGTCTTCCTCTTAGGCATTAGTCACCCTTTCATTTCAGGAAAAACAAGCTGAAGTTTATTCGCCCTACTTGGCCCGGCTACTACCTGGCTCCCCCAGTACGGTTTCATCCGTTTCGCTTGGGCTTACCGTTGCGCTTCCGTAAAAGTCCGGCCGCCTTTCGGACGTCCGGGCGAGATGCGGATCTACCTCCTGGAGATAAGACTAACCACTATCTCCTGACCGCTTTCAGGTGGCACACCTGGCAGTAGAAGTGTCCCCGCGTCGCGCCCTCCGTCATTCGTATTAGTTTATGGTCACTGTCCTGACACGCCGTGCAGAACGGGCCATCCTCAGTTCCGTCCTCCTTTCGTACCCAATAGTGGTTGCCTCGAACAACGAGCGCTTGTTTTGTGTGCAACTGTTCCTTTAGCTCGCGGATCTGATCCCTCAGGCTACGATTCTCCTCCATCATCACCATAATGTCTTTGTTGAGCGCCAGGACCTGCTTGACCAGTTCGAGGTTGTCAGCCTTCTGGACGAGCGTTATGACGTCTTTTGCCGTATCGAGGATTCCCAATTCGTTTTCTCCGACAACGTTTGATCAATCGCAACTTTGAACCATTCCAGGTAGCGTGTATTGGTAGGTCGCATGGCAGCGTGGGCAGGTTAGGACCTGTGTCGCACCACCTGATGGGCCGCCGGACGTGGGCAATTCGATCACCACGCGCATCTGGTACGGACAATTCGGATTCTTGCAAGGAACAGTCTCTTCACGTCGCATAACGACATTATTTTAACAAACATTTCGTTCATTTTACGTTTTGAACCCGCGACTGACCTATTCCCGACTTTGCTCGACTCTCCTTCGAACCTAATTAACGAGGCTACCATCGCGGGCCGATTACGTGCGGGCCGACTAGCACCAGCATTTTCTAATTGAAGAATGAGCCTGAAGGCGGGGAGCGAAGCTCCGCCGCCAGGCCTCCTTGTTTTTTTCTTCTCAGAAAGGTTTTGACGGTTTTCAGCGGGGGTCGCAGGGGCGCAGCCCCCGTGGGGTACGGGGCGAAGCCCCGGAAAGGGCCGGAGGCCCGCTCCAATTGCCTTCATGCGGTCCGCCGTCGTTGGATTCCCCCAAACAGTTTCCGCTTGGCTGCTTGCATGCCCGCGGCGGCCTGGGTGTCGCTTTGTGCGCTTGCCGTTCGCTCCAACTCCGCTAGTGAGATCTCCCGCCGCACATGTCGCGCCACGTCCGGCAACTGCCGCAGGATCTCCCAGGGCGTGGCGTACCAGCGATAAATTCTCCTCTGTTTGCCTTTGGCATTCACCATCAGCTCTGGCACCCCACACGGCCGATGGAAATTCAGATACGGATTGAAGTGCTCTTGGTAAAATTTCTCGATCCTCTGCGCGTGTTCGGCGGCAATGTGGCCATAACCCATGTGCTTTCGAATCACAGCTCCATTCTTGGCTTCCGCCAAGCCATTGTCGTTGGAGTGTCGCGGCCGCGATTTGGTCTGTTCGATCAACAGCTTCTGCAATAGCTGTGCCACGGTGTGATTGATGAACTCGCTTCCATTGTCGGAGTGAAAGCCGAGGATGCGAAACGGAAACTGCCGCAACATGGCTTCCAGCACCGGCATCAGCCACGCTTCCGAGATCTGCGCCGTCGCTCCCACTACCTGCCATTGCGTCACCTCGTCCACCGCATTGATGTGGTACACACCTTTGGCCCCCTCCCGGTCGCCTTGATGAACGGTGTCGATGCGCAGGTATCCGGGCTTGCCTTCCGGGTTCGGTCTGCGTCGTTCGCCAATGGCCACTTGCACCGGCCTGGTCTTCTGATAGGCGATCCGACGCTGGCGGTAAGGCTGGCTCTTGCGCAGATTGTAGATATGCGGCACCGAGATGCCGGCCAGCCGCCGGTAGCGTTCCTCGCCGTATTCGTAAAATTCGCGGTACAGAATCTTCTGCGTCGCCGGGCCGCTCAGTGTTTCATGCGCTTCATCCACCGCTGCCAGCAATTCAATATCGGCTGCTGTGTAGCGGCCGGGGAACCGGTTGCGCCGATAACTGCGCTCCTTCACCTGACCATCCTTTTGGTAGCGCGCGATCAAGCGCGTCACCTGCGCTCGACTCAATCCGGTCATGCTCGCGATGTACTGCCGCAGCAGACCCTTGGCACTGCGCTTCTGCTTCCAGTACTGTTGATGACACAGCGTCCGCGTCATCCAGCTGTAGACCTCCTCTCGCCGCGTCGCCTCGAACCGCACCTGCTGGCTACCCTGCAAAAACGCCCGGATCTGCTCCAGGCTTAACTCCTCTGTGTTCTCCACGCTGATGTTCAATCCCCAGCATGCGAAACTCGATCCCCTTCAGGCTCACTCTGCGTTAGAAACACATCCCCGCTTCAGGCTCATCCTGCGTTATACAAGACTGCACCTTCCCTCCATGCGTTACCATGAAGAAGAATGCCTGCTACGACGGAAACCGGCATCTTCGACGAATCCGCACTGGTTGCTAAAGCCCGCGAGGGAGACACCGCGGCTTACAACCAGCTCATGAACCGGTACTCGCCTAAGATTTACCGGTTGGCCAAGCACATCACGCAGCACGAGGAGGACGCCGAGGACGTCCTGCAGGAGACCTTTCTCAAGGCCTTCGAGCACCTGGGCGACTTTCAGGGGCAGTCCAAGTTCTATACCTGGATCGTTCGCATCGCGGTGAACGAATCGCTCATGAAGCTGCGTAAACGCAAATCGGACCGGACCGTGCCCCTGGACGAGCCGCTCGATACTGGCGAGGACACGGTGGTCCGGGAGATCGCGGTTTGGGACGAGAACCCCGAACAACAGTACTCCCGCGAGGAGCTGGGGCAGATTTTGGACGAAGCCGTGCAAAGTCTGAGGCCCGTTTTTCGCACCGTTTTCGTACTGCGCGACATCGAAGAATTGAGCACAGAAGAAACCGCCGAAGCCTTGGGGATTTCGGTTCCAGCGGTAAAAAGCAGGCTGCTACGAGCGCGGCTCCAGCTTCGTGAGAAGCTCACGCGCTTTTTCAAGCGGAAAGGGGACGACGTTTTTGCTTACCTGTAAGGAATTTTTGCAGGAGCTGAATGACTATCTCGATGACGCGGTTGATGTCGAACTGCGACGGCATATTGAGGCGCACATCACGGAATGCCCGAATTGTTTTGTGATCCTCGACACCACTCAAAAGACCATCAAGGTCTATAAGGGCATGCAGCCGCAGGTGCTTCCGGAAGCTGTCAGTTCGCGGCTGAACAAGGCGGTGGAGCGAATGCTCGCCGAGAAAAAAAGCCGCACGGCTCCCGAGTAAGAGCCGCGGAAAAGGGCCATTCAGGCAGTTGCTCCGATGGCGGTTCGTCTCTGCCCGCTAGGCACCCTGAGTGCGCGCCAGCACCGGTTGGTGGGTAAAGCTGGCGGCGCCGAAACCGTTTCTCGCCAGCACCGCTCGAATTTTTCCCAACTGAGTTGAGTAGGCCGGAAATTCCACCGACACCAGCGCGGTGTGGTGGTAGAGCTGGGGATTTATCGGGAATTCCAGGGCGGCCAGCGCTTCCAGCAGATCCTCCAAAAGCCTGGGTTCAACCGAAACGCCTACCGAAACCAGTTCGCCATCCTGGCCAAACAATGCGGGGCTTTCGCCCGCGTCGTCGAGCACCGTCATAGAGTTCTCCTCTACTAACGGCGAGGGGGTCTCCAAATAAAAAGCCCCTGGACAAGTGCCAGGGGTTTTAGTTTCGTGAAGACCGACTCACCTTTAGCACTTTTTATCGTGGTTGCAATTAGCCGGCCCTGCCCCGCGGCAGAACCTAAATCAATCCACGTTCGCCTTCAGCTTATCACCGGGCGAGTCATGATGCAATAGGAAACTGAAACTGTTGAAGCGCCGCATGTGCGACCGTATCTTTTCACATTTTTGTCACCCCGCGCGGCCGCTTCTTGGTCTATATTGTTCTTAATGACTAAGGGTTACGCATTACTCATCGGTGTGTTGTTGCTCAGCAACATTGTCTCTGCGCAGGCGCCGGTTGGGGGCGCTACGCTCAACGGAACCATTGCGGATCCGAGCGGCGCGGCTATCTCCGGTGCGAAGGTGACTGCCACCAATACCAACACCGGTCTGACGCGCACCACCAGCACCTCCGATGCGGGACTGTTCGACTTCCCCGATCTGCCAGTCGGAACCTATGACCTGACGGTTGAACAATCCGGTTTCAAAACGGCCAAGCGCGCCGGTGTCACATTGGCGGTGGGAGCGGTGGCCACGCTCGACATTGCCTTGGAGATCGGAGCGACCCAGGAAACGGTCAGCGTGACCGCCGAAGTGCCGGTGGTAGAAACCACGCGCTCGCAAACCTCCACCGTGGTCAATACGCAGGCCGTGGCCGACCTTCCCATCAATGGGCGCAATTTTCTGGATTTCACCGTGCTCACGCCGGGTGTGACGCGCGATCCGACGCGCTTCGGCGATCTATCGTTCGGCGGGGAGCGGGGCACGTCCAACAGCCTGTTGGTGGATGGCTCGGACGCCAACAATCTCTTCTTCGGCCAGTCGGAGGGCCGGGCCGGCACTGGGCGCAATCCGTACAGCTTCAGCCAGGACGCGGTGCAGGAATTCCAGGTGAACACCAACGGCTATGCGGCCGAGATCGGCCGGGCCGGCGGCGGCGTCATCAACGTAATTACCAAGTCGGGCACCAATGACTTTCATGGCACGGTGTTCGAATTTTTCCGCGACAAGGATCTCAACGCGAATTCGTGGGAAAACAATCGCCGCGGAATCCCCAGACGCGCTTACCACTTCAACCAGTTTGGAGGCAACCTGGGCGGTCCCATCGTGAAGAACAAATTATTTTTCTTTTTCGACTACGACGGCCAGCGCAATACCACTCCCAACCCGGTTTTCTTTCAAGTGCCGGTTCCCTCCGATCCATTGTCCCAGCAAGCCGCGCAGTCGCTGCAAAAATACCTAACGCCGTACAGCAATACTCTGAACAACGACGTTTATCTGGGCAAGGTGGATTGGAACCTCAGCAACAACCAGCGGCTGAGCGTGCGCTACGACGCTAATCGCTTTGTCGGCGAAAATTTCGAAAACAGCGGCCCATCCAGCGCCGCCGAGCACACCGGCAACAGCAATGTCACCACGGATAATATCGCCCTCGACCACACGCTTAGCATTGGCGGGCTTAGCGTGCTGGAATCGCGCTTCATTTTCACGCGCGACGATGAGCCGGGCTTAGCGAATTCCACCGCGCCCGAGGCTGTGATCCGGCAGAACGGCGCCACCGAGCTGTCCATCGGACGGAACAGCTTCAGCCCGCGCTTCACCAACGTCAAATCGTATCAGTGGGCCGAAAGCTTTTCACACGTCATGGGCCGGCATACGCTCAAGTTCGGAGTGGACATGGATTTCCAGCGGATTGGGAACTACTTTCCGGGGAATTTCAGCGGCTCCTTCGTCTTCAACAGCCTGGCCGATTTTGCCGCCGACAAGCCCTTCAGCTTTACGCAGGCTTTCGCCGGCTCTGGCACCGGAGGTCCCTTGTCGAACCCGAATGTCAGCGAGTACAGCTTCTACGCGCAGGACTCCTGGCGCGTGAGCGAAAGACTGACACTCAACTATGGCCTGCGCTATGACTTGTTTGACTACGCCCAGCCGAGCGTTCACAATCCGGATCCCGGGCTCGCGGCCATGGGCTTGGATACCGCGCGCATTCCTCTGGATAGTAACAACCTCGGACCGCGTTTTGGATTCGCCTATCGCCTGGACAACAGCGGCAAGACCGTGATCCGCGGCGGCTATGGTATCTACTACGGACGAACGCCCACCATTCTCACCGGGACCGCCATCACACAGAATGGCATCCAGGTGCAGACGTACACGCTGTTCAACAATTTCCCCACTTATCCCAACGTCCTGTCCGGCCCGCCGACGCTCTCGAGGACGCCGGACATCTATGTCTTTGCCCCGAATTACGTGCAGCCGCTTACCCAGCAATGGAGCTTCAATCTGGAGCGGCAATTTGGCAACAACTACGGCGTAACCATCGGTTATCTGGGCGTGCGCGGGGAGCACCTGACTAGCACTCGCGATATCAATCTCTACCCTGAAGTGCCGGTGCAGGGTACTATCGCCGGTGTCGGACCCGTGACCTTCTATCGCCATCCGGGACGCGTGGATCACAATTTCGGGCGCATCAGCCTGTTCGACAGCAATGCCGATTCCATCTATCACGGCGGGTTCATCCAACTCACTAAGCGCTTTTCGCAGAATTTCCAGGTGCAGACATCCTACACGTTTTCCAAGGTGATCGACGACGCTCCGGACTTTACATCGGTAGTGGTCGGCACAGACGATGCGAAGAACGCGCAGAATACGCTGCAGCCCAACCTGGAGCGCGGGCTCGGCAACGCGGATGTCCGGCACCGCTTCGTTTTCTCGGGCGTGTGGGATATCAACTACGCCAAGTCGCTGCAGAATCGAGTGGCTCGCGCGATACTGGGCGGCTACCAGCTATCCACCATCTCCACCGTTCAAAGCGGGCGGCCTTATACGATTTTCGCGGGTGGCGATGTCAACAACGATGGAAACACGCGCACGGACCGGCCGCCTTACGTCGGGCGGAACACCTTGGAAGGCCCCAATTTCCTGGATGTGGATGTGCGCGTGACGCGCGACTTCGCGCTGTATGCCGAGCGGGTCAAGCTGAGAATGATGTTCGAGGCCTTCAACCTCACCAACCGCGCCAATTTCAGCTCGCTGCTGACCACGCAGTACAACTTCTCGGCGGCCACCAATACTTTTTCGCCAGCCGCGGGGTTTTTGTCGCCGACTACGACGTTCGACCCGAGAATCCTGCAGCTGGCCGCCAAGATCACGTTCTAGTTTCCAGCGGGAGTATCGGCGCTTATTGATTGGCAGAAAGCTGCTGAGAGAGTTTCTCGAACCGGGCGCGCTGCTCGGGGGTCAGCATCTGCACGATCCGGTTTCGTCCGGTGGCGCGCATGTCTTCGATCTGAGCTTCCAGATCGTCGTGATATTTCACGAAGTCATCCAGGATGGTTCGTAGCCGGTCGGACTGCTCGGGTGTGAGGTTGAGTTCCTTTTTCAGGCGGTCGTAGGAAAACTCGGCATCCTTGCTGTCTTTCCAGAAAGTCGCGCTGGCGTTGCGATGCAGCCTCTCATGCAGGCCGGTGCGCACTGTGATAGCTCCCGCCAAGGCGCCGCACAGAAAAATCAGAAACAGCAAAGCGAGGATGCGCGGGTTCTGCCAGGAGGCGCGGCCGGGGGCGAGCATGATTATTCGTGGAAGCTGGCCAGATTCACCAGCACCGCGTCACGCTGCCGCTGTTGCTGCACGCTGTTCCGATCGGCTGCCTGCTCTACTGAAGATGGCGCGCTGAGATCCGCGGAGGACGGCATGCTGGTTGCCACCGTCGGAGCTACGGCAACCATGGGCTCGCTGAGCTCGGTCGCGACGAAATAGGTGCCCAGCAGAACCACTACCGTCGCGCACGCTACCGCCAGGCGCCGGCCGAAAGCCGGCTCCAGGAGCAGCGACCAGATGGAGGCGCGCCCCTGCGTTTCAATGCGGTCCATGACGCGGGCATAAAATCCCGCGCTGGGCTCGATTTCTTTTCCGGAGCGAAGCGCCTGCAACAGCTCGGCCTGAGCTTCCATCTCCCGGAGTTCGCCCGCGCAGTCCTGGCACGCTTCCAGGTGCGCATGAAAATCCTGCGAAATCTTACTGGGGGAACCCTTCAAGTATTCTTCAAGGTTGTCCCGGATTGGTTCGTGCATAACTTCTTCCCTCAAAAAAGATCACTTGCTTCGCGTTTACGGATCGAATCGCCCGTTTGTTCGCTTTGATGTTTGTATCACATCGTTCTAAAACTTGCCAGCTCCACGATTCAGCCGCTGTGCGGCCTTCACCAGCTTCTGCCGCGCGCGGAATAACTTCACTTTGATGGTATTCTCGTTCATCCCCGTCATCTGCGAAAGTTCCTCCACCGAGTGCCCTTCTACTTCCTTGAGCATCAGCAGATTTCTGTCCTCGGCCGAGAGTTTCGCCAAAAGCTTCAGCACCAGATCCCGGCGCGCCAGTTGCGTATCCACCGCGGGTCCCTGATCGGTGGCCGCCTCAGTATTCTGCATGCGCTGGGCGTCTTCCTCGGTAAAATCGCTCTCGTAGACCAGCTTCCGCACCCGCTTCTTGCGCAGATAGTCGTAGCATTCGTTGACGGTGATCTTATAAATCCAGGTCAGCAGGGAACTGCGGAAATCGAAATTCTGGATCGAAAAATAGATCTTGGAAAAGACCTGCTGCGCGATGTCCTCGGCGTCGTTGTGATTCCGGAGGATACCGTAGATGATGGAAAAAACCTTGGCCTGGTACCGCTCCACGATCTCGCGGAACGCAATTTCGTCCCGGGCCTGGACACGACGCACCAGGGCCGCTTCTTCAGAATTGCGGTGATCCACTCTGGCCTTCGCCTTGGTGTACGTCCCCGATGCCGGGAAAGGAAGTGCGCCCGCCAAACCACTCATACACTCCAGGAGACGTGCCCCAAGCTATTGCGGTTTCAATCCTTTGGAGGCCGGCTTGGGCGATATCTCGCATCCTAAGGGGGAGTTTAGCATCGAAAGAAATAGAAGGATTGTAACCGAAGTTGCTGGATGGGACTCGGATGTCCCAGAGGCCTGTTCGCACTAGACTTGCCAGGGGCAACACTTCGGTGGATAATGAAGATTCGGGGGAGTTTCCTGAAGAAAGCGAGATCACGCTAATGGTTCAACTGACGGGCACGGCAGTCAGCAAGGTAAAAGAGATTCTGGACACCCAGGAACCCAGGCCGGCCGGGCTGCGGATTGCGGTGGTGGGTGGCGGCTGCTCCGGTTTCAGCTACTCGATGGCCTTCGAGAACACTCCCAATATGCTTGATAAGACCTATAGTTTCGATGGACTCAAGGTCTTCATCGATCAGGCCAGCCTGCTATATCTGGATGGCGCCGAGGTAGACTACGTCGAGAGCATGGAAGGCTCTGGCTTCAAGTTCAACAACCCCAACGTCAAGAGTACTTGCGGTTGCGGCAGCTCGTTTAGCGTGTAAGCTGGCCAAGCGGAATTGCATCGAATCAGGCGTCGTGAGGAAGTGTCCTCGCGGCGCTTTTTTCATGTTCGGACGGGGAGTTAAGAAACGTTCATGAAGCTCGACGGTCTCCTGACGGAGCAAGTGAATCCCGCCTCGCGCGACATCGACTCGCAGACCACCGCCGGCATGCTTCAGATCATCAATCAGGAGGACCGCAAGGTCGCGCCCGCCGTGGAGCATGAGATTCCGCGCATCGCGGAAGCAGTGGACCGTATTACGGCGGTGATCCGGGGCGGAGGACGGCTGTTCTACATCGGGGCAGGGACCAGCGGACGGCTCGGGGTGCTGGATGCCGCCGAATGCCCTCCCACGTTTCACGTTGCTCCTGAATGGTTCAGGCCATCCTCGCCGGCGGAGAAGCTGCGCTGGCTCGGGCCACGGAAGCCAATGAGGACGATCCGCAGGCTGGTCGGCGGGATTTGCAGGCTCGCGATTTTCAGGCGCGCGACGCGCTGGTTGGAATTGCCAGCAGCGGCCGCACGCCCTACGTTTTGGGCGCGGTAGCGGCGGCGCGGGAGCTGGGAGCGTTGACCATCGGCATCAGTTGTACGCCCGATTCCGAGCTGGCGCGCGCGGTGGAGATCGCCATCACGCCGCTGGTCGGGCCGGAAGTGATTGCCGGATCCACGCGCATGAAAGCGGGCACGGCGACCAAACTGGTTCTGAACATGATCAGCACCGCGGTGATGATCCGGCTGGGACACGTGCATGGAAATCTGATGGTGAATGTGCAGCCGAAAAACAGCAAGCTCGAGGATCGCGCCCGGCGGATCATCGCGCAAGAAGCCGAGGTGAGCTACGAGCGGGCCGGCGAGCTTTTGCGGGAGGCCGGTGAAGACGTGAAGGTGGCGATTGTGATGGCGCGCTTGCGACTCGACCGCGGTTCAGCCGAGGCCAAGCTCGCCCGGGCGGGCGGACGAATTTCCGAGGCGTTGAAAACCTAGCATGGACAAATTCCGTATTCACGGCGGCCAGCCCTTGCAGGGCGAGATTTCGATCAGCGGCGCGAAGAACTCCGCGCTTCCCGCGCTGGCGGCTTGCCTGCTTACCGACGAACCGGTGGTGTTGCGGCGCATACCGGAGGTGCGCGACATCCGCACCATGGAGCAGTTGCTGGAGTATAGCGGCGCCTCCATCGAGCGGGGCGACGGTTGTAGCACGGTCAGAGCGGCCAAGCTGGACCGGCCGGAGGCGCCCTACGAGCTGGTGAAAACCATGCGCGCCTCCAGTCTCGTTCTGGGACCTTTGGTGGCGCGCTGCGGCCGGGCGCGGGTTTCGATGCCGGGCGGGTGCGCCATTGGCGCGCGCCCGATCAATCTGCATGTCTCGGCGCTGGAACAATTGGGCGCGGTCATCCATCAGGAACATGGATACGTTGAGGCCGAGGCGCCGCAGGGGCTCCGAGGCACCCAGGTGCATTTCGATCGCATCACCGTGACCGGCACCGAGGATGTCCTGATGGCGGCGGTGCTGGCGCGCGGCGATACCGTGATCCGCAATGCCGCGCGCGAGCCGGAGGTGCAGGACCTGGCGGCGCTGCTGAACAAAATGGGCGCGCGCATCGAGGGCGCGGGTAGCTCCACCATTCGCGTTCAGGGCGTAAGCCGGCTGCACGGCGCCGAGCACGCCATCATCGCCGATCGCATTGAAGCCGGCACGTTTTTGATTGCGGGAGCCATCACGCAGGGCGATCTGGTGATTTCCGGCTGCGTTCCCGAGCACGTCGACGCGCTTGTCCGCCAAGATGCGGCAAGCCGGAGCCGAGGTGGACGAAGTGCGGCCGGGCGCGCTGCGCGTGCGGGCCGGGCAGCGCTTGTGCGCCGTGGATGTGACCACGGAAGAATATCCCGGCTTTGCCACGGACCTGCAGGCGCAATACATGGCTCTCATGACACGCGCCGCGGGAATCTCTTTCATCACCGAGACCATTTTCGAAAACCGGTTTATGCATACGCAGGAGCTGGCGCGCATGGGCGCCAACATCCGCGTGGAAGGCAGGCAAGCGGTGGTGGCCGGCGTACCGGAGCTGACTGGCGCGCAGGTGCTGGCTTCTGATCTGAGGGCCAGCGCATCACTGGTGCTGGCCGGTCTGGTGGCGCGGGGCGAGACGCTAGTGGATCGCGTCTATCACATCGACCGGGGCTATGAGAAAATCGAGGAGAAACTGGCGCGCGTGGGTGCGCGCATCGAAAGGATCAGTTGAATATGAGCGCGCCGAAGGCACACAATCCTGGATTTCTGGCGCTAGTCAACGACGCCAAATCGCGCATCCGGCAGATCGACATGGACGAATACCAGCGCATGCTTGCCTCCAGCCAGCCGCATCTGCTGATCGATACGCGCGAGGAAAGCGAGTGGGCCGCCGGGCATGCCGCGGGCGCGATGCACCTGGGGAAGGGAATTATCGAGCGCGACATCGAATCCAAGGTTCCCGAGAAGGACGCCACTCTGGTGCTCTATTGCGGGGGTGGATTCCGTTCCGCCCTGGTTGCCGAAGCGCTGCAGAAGATGGGCTACACCAACCCGATCTCGCTTGACGGCGGGTGGCGAGCCTATCGCGAGGCCGGTTTGCCGGTTGAGAAATAGCTAGCCCACAGAGGCGCGGGTGCACCTCATTGCGTCGGAGTGAGCTCGCCCGCGCCTTCGTTGTGGGCGATTTACTTAGATCTGAAGGACCATCCGCATTCCCAGGTACGCCATGCACGTCAGCGTGCAGATCTCCATGAATTTTACGGATTTGGTGAAAAAGGGATTCAGGAACTCGAAGCGCAGCAGCATCGTCAGGCAGAAGCCCGCCGTGATCAGCCACACCGGCACGATGCCATTGATGGCCCGCATGTAGACGATCAGAATCAGGTAAAAGAATAGCGGGACGTTGCTATCCAACCAGTTCTTCATCCGCACATAGATGACAAACAAAGCGAAGGCTACCATCAGGGCCGTAGTGACGGTGTATGGCGTAGCTTGAAAACCCATGCCTCAAAAGGACTCCAGGGCGCTCGACTGACTGGTGCGCGCCCCGCGGTCTTCTCCGTTCAAAAGCAACTCGTGGTACCGATACACGCCGGTACCCCATCTACCAATCGGATCTTCTTGGTGATTCAAATAGGGGCATCCGCTACGAAGCTTGTGTAGAGAGGGCATCAAAAGTCGATCCAGATGCCGGGACAGCCGGTGGAACGGAGTGATTGACCCCCGGCGCTTTCAGGCGCGCCTGCGCGCGGGCTCGTCCCGCGCGCAGGGCGCCAACTCCTTAGAGGCCGAAGCTTAGGCCGGCGCTGACCACAAAGTCCTGAAGCCAGCCGCCGATTTTCGAGCCCAGGCCCGGTGCGATGACGCTAGTGGGGAAAGGCGAAAGGTAGTCGTGCACTTCCAGCCGCAACATGGTGGATTTGCTGACGCTCACTTTCAAGCCGCCGCCCACCGAGATCACTGGTTCGAACTGCGTGGTCTTGGTCAGCAGAGCGAGATTCGAAAGCGGTTGATAGGGCTGCTCCGTACCGGTTCCGGAAAAGAACTTGGCGCCGGCGCCGGCCGCAATGAAGGGACGGACGTTGGCTTCGGTAGGAGCGAAGTGCAGCAGGAAATCGTAATGGATGGCATTGGTCATGCCGCCGAAGTTGACCGAAGTTCCACCCGAAGACAAGCGGAGGTCGGAATGTTCGTAGTCGTAGCGCAACTCACCGCCCACCAGGTTGTTCAGATTGTTACCCAGCCAGCCGCTCGCGCCGAATCCGGTGGCCAGGCCAGCCGTCCCATTGCCGGCCGGGTTCTGAACGGTCTGGCTGGTAGAGAAGCTGCCGCCGCCGGCCAAGCCAACCTCCCAGCTCTGAGCGAGCGCTGCCGGCGCGATGGCCGCCAACGCCAAAAACGTAATAGATACGAGATGTTTCATTGTGTGTGTGTGTGTCCTCTCTCCTAATCCACCACCCTCACGGGAACCGAGGTTGTGACGGAGCCTTGTGTAATAGTCAGCGGAATTGACAGGCCGGTCGGAATGTTACTTGGAATTTTCGCGTTAATCTGATAGACCCCGACTTCTCCCGGCGTCAATCCGTAATACGCTACTGGAATCTGCACGCCGCCCAAACTGACCGTGGGTACGTTGAGGGCGATGGCCAGCGGGCTGGCCGGCGCCGGCAACCCGTCGCCAACGGCCGGGTTGGTCTGGCCCAGGCCGGTCAGATAGATCACCACGTATTCGTTGCCATTTTTGTGGATGGGATGCGAATCGGTGACCAACAGGCCATCATCGCTGCGCACGATGGTCGGCAAGTTGTTTTGCGGGCCTGCTGCGCCGGACATGAAAACACCGGGGGCCGCCGGGAGAACCTGCAGGTTGAGATTGTTGCTGACGCCGCCCGGAGTCCGCAGGATCAGCGTGAC
Organism: Terriglobia bacterium; assembly: GCA_963768095.1. Classification (GTDB taxonomy): domain Bacteria; phylum Acidobacteriota; class Terriglobia; order Bryobacterales; family Bryobacteraceae; genus Palsa-89. Next base: position 281,287 of record CAVYGT010000011.1, read on the forward strand.
GTCGCCGATCGCTTCGTACGGCATCTGTGCGTTGATCTGGTCGGGCGAAACGAACAGTATCGGAACGGGTTCGCCGTTCACAGTGATGCAACTGTTAGCCAGCGCCGTGGGCAGCGGGATTTCAGAGGTAGCCAAGTTGACCGGGCTCAGTTGCGAGCCGTAGATCGAGATCAGGCCGCCCGGTGCAATATTGCTGCTGGAATCGCCGGCGTTCACCACGCTCGTAAGAACCGGTGGTGTGACGGCGGCGGCGTAGGTCCAGGGTAGAACCGTGAATCCGGAAACCGTCAGGTTGACGATCGCGTTGCGGCCGTAGAGCGGAGCCACGGTGCGAGTGAAGACCGCGCCGGGGGTGCCGAGCAGCGGCGCTTCCACCATGCCCACGGCCAGGTTCGCGCTGGAGCCGGGGCTAGCGAGATTGACTTGCGTGATGGTTCCGGGCGCGGAGCTTTGTCCGCCCAGGCTCGGCGCCGGGGCGGTGGTGAAGTAGCCGGTCTGGTCTACAAACGCGAATCCGGACGAGGAGCCACCGCTGGTGCTGATCTGGCCGGCGGGCACCAGCGAAGAATCCAGCAGGGCGTTGCCCACGACGTACTGATTGAAATTGGAGGCCCCGTAGGCGCCCGACAAGGAAGTGAAATCCTTGCGCGAGGCGGCGAAGGAATTCGAGTTGGCGTCGTACAACATGACCGTTCCATCCGATCCGGCCATGAAGATCGAAGCGCCGTTGGAGGAAGCCGCCATGACGGAGTTCAGCGGGACCTGGTTTTGGAAAGTGCCGAGCGATGGCAGACGGGAGCTGGAGCGGGTCCCCAGATCGATTTGATGGATGGTGGGGTTGCCGCCCGAGGCGTTGCGCGTGACCGCCAGAATCGCGTTGGACGAGGCCGCCAGGGATTGAACGTAGTCGCCGTTGAACATTCGAACCGGTTGCGTGGGCTGTAACGTTTGAAGATCGAACACGTTCACGTAGTGGGAGTTGTCACAGCCGACCAGCAGGTAACGCTGATCGAAGGTGATGGCCATGCCTTTGGGCGTGTTGCCGGTGCGCAAAGTCGCAATCAGGTTATTGTTGGTTCCGTCGTAAACCAGAACTTCATTGAGGTCCTGGCGCAGAACATAGAAGCGGTTCTGCGTCGGATCAGGCAGAATGTCCACCAGCGTGCCGGGAACGTCGACAAACGCCCCGCGCTGGGAGGGCTGCTGGGAATTGATCAGCACGCGTACGGGATTGATTGCGTTGACAGCCTGTCCGCTTTGAATCTGAAGCGCCGCTGCGACGGTGCCCTGCTGGCCGGCGAAGACATTCGGATCCACGGTCACTGTGACGGTGGCCGGTGTGACACCGGAGTTGGGGCTGACATTGAGGCCGGTGGTGTTGCTGGAAATGGTAAACGGCGTATTCCCGCCGCCCGGATCGACAATGGTCAGAGCTTGCGTTGCTACCGCCCGGTTACAGAAATTGCCGCGGAATACCAGGTCCGGCTGGCTGGCCGTCACCTGATGGCTCTGCGACAAAGAGCCCACCGGGAGCACCATTATCCCGCTATCGGAAACGCCGTACAGGACCGTGGCATCGCTCTTTAGTATGCTCTTACCCGCGAAATTCTCCGGAAGATTCAACTGATTGAGCACCTCCAGATTGTCGGAAGCGACGATCTGCAGGATGGGTGGGGTTGTCGTAGTGCTCCCGGAACCCGTTCCCGTACCTGTGGTGGTCACTCCGGGCGGGATTTGAGCATAGATCACCTTGTGCGCCTGGTCGATGGCGGTGGTGCCGATGTTCAAGGAGCCGGAGGGGTTGTTGAACTGGGAAATGTTATAGAAGGCTCTGTCTTTGAGAGCCCAGCCGGTGGTGAAAAAGGTTCCGTCCTGGCTGACGCTGACCGCGCGCGGGCCAAGCGGCGGGCTGGCCGTGTATAGGCCTGCGCTGAGGGATTGCGTGGTCACGTCATAGAGGAAAATCAGCGTGTCCCCAAATCCGGCGATGGTCAGACCGTCCCCCGAAGCGGCTACCGAGGCGGCCACGATCTGGGTTGGAAAGGTGCCCGCTGGCTGCGGCAGCGTCTTGGCTGCGACGCCGGCGATGGTGGATAGTTCGGTGGTGGTTCCCGACGCCGGGTCCAGCAGCAGGAAGTCGGTGGATGTGACCACCAGCGCCTGGCCGTCGATGCCGAAAGCCACGCCCAGCGGCGGGCTTCCCAGCGCGAATACCTGCTGGTTGTTGGTGGTGAGATCGATGATGGTTAGCGCATTAGACGACGAGGCCGGCGGGGCCGCGTTTCCGTAATGGCAGACCACCAGCCAATGGTCATCCGGAGACAGCGCCAGCGCGCTGGGCTGGGCAGCCACGTTGATAGAGGTCTGGATGGCGTTGTTTGACAGCGACATGACCTCAATCCGGTTGGCGGTGAAGTTCGAGATATACAGGACCCCCCGCGGTTCATCCAGGGCCAGGTCCGAGGCTTGACCGCCTATCGGGACCACCGTACCGAAGGTTCCTCCCCAGGCCGAGGCGGCGAAGCACAGGGCCAGGGCAGTCTTCCAGCGATAAGACTTGCTCAGCATAAACGTGCACTCCCAAAAAAACAAAATTCTCCGGCTCTTTTGGAGCCGGTGTTGGCGAGGCGCGGCGGAAGACCGCGCCTCCCATGGCTCTTTCAACTTGCTCCGGATCCGTCCGGCGTCTGGAAGCCTCCCCTCAGACGCGCTCGCAATCCAGCCGATCAGCGCCGTTACTCGGCGCTTTTCTTGCGTCGCAGAACGATCAGCCCCAGAAATAGGACCGCCAGCACCGCGCAAACGATGCGAATCATCGAGCTATCCATCGTTTTTCTCCTTTCCCGCGAAAATGATTCCGCTACATGTTGTTCATCATCGGGAGCAAGTCCCGGATGATCTTCATCACCACCGGCCCCACCGTAACCACGAACAAGGAGGGCAGAATACAGAAAAAGATCGGGAACACCAATTTGACGCCCAGCTTGGCCGCTTTTTCTTCGGCGATCTGCCGGGCCTGCACGCGCATGTAATCCGAGTGGGCGCGCAAACTTTGCGCCACGCCGGTGCCGAAGCGGTCGGCCTGTATCAGCACCGCCACCAGCTTCTTGAGGTCTTCCACCGCCGTGCGGTCGGCCAGATTGCGCAACGCCTCGGCGCGCCGTTTACCGGCTTTCAACTCCAGGTTGACGAGAGCCAGCTCCTCGCTAATCTCGGCGTGCGCGTGTTCGAGGTCCTTGGAGACCTGCATGATGGCTTGATCCAGGCCCAAGCCGGACTCTACGCACACCACCATCAGGTCCAGCGAGTTGGCTAAGCCGCGGCTAATGTTCTTCTGGCGGCGCTTGGCGGCCATCCGTACAAATTCGTTAGGTCCGAAGAAACCCATCGCAATCGACGCCAATACGAATCCAAACTTGTTGGTCTGCTGCATGGAGGTGTTCAGAAGCACGACCGCGGTCAGGGCCGGCAGCAGCACCGCGAACAGCGCTTTGGCCCCGTACAGGATCTTCAAAGCGTTCGGATTCCGGTAGCCGGCCCGGATCAGCCGGCGTTGCATGACGGTCACGTCTTTGGGCGAGGCCGGTACCAGGTTGCCGAGGCGCTTGACGATGTCGTGGAAAATCAGGCTGGGGTGAACGGGAGCCGATTCCTCGCGTGTGCCTGTCCCGGCGATACGCTCGATGGCTTCCTTGGGCTTCACGTATAGCTTGGTTCCGGCATATGACAGGCCGGCCGCGCACAGGACGAATACTGCAAAAGCTACCATTATGGGCATGGCTCAGACCTCGATCTTCACGATCTGCTTGATGATCGTATAGCCGATGATTTGCAAGGCCACGGCGCAGCCGAGCATGATATTGCCGACATCATCCAGGAAGAAAAACCGGACGTAGTCTGGATTGGTGTAGAACATAATGACCGCCACTGCGATCGGAATGCAGGTCAGCGCGGCGCCGGTCATGCGGCCGTGCGCGCTGATGGCGCGGATGCGGCCGCGCAGCTTGAATCTTTCGCGAATCACGTAGGCCAGCTTGTCCAGAATTTCGGCCAGATTTCCGCCCGTCCGCTTCTGCAACAGTACGGCCGAAATAAAGAAGTGCACGTCCAGCGAGGGTACGCGCTGCGCGAGTTTTTGAAGCGCTACATCCAGCGGAAGACCCAGGTTGTGCTCCTCGAAGGTCCGGCGGAATTCGCCCGCCAGGGGCTCCTGGAATTCGCGTTGAATCATTTCCAAGGAGACCGAGAAAGCGTGGCCGGCGCGCATGGAGCGGGCTACGAACTCCAGGCTGTCGGGAAAGAGCTCTTCAAAACGCCGCATGCGGGCATTGCGCTTGCGAATGACGTACAGCAGCGGCAACGCGCCCGCCACCACCGCCACCAGGTAGGACACTTTGCGGAATTGACCCGGCAGGATCATCCAGGCCAGGGCCCAGCCCGCCACCACCGCCACCAGGCTGATGTTCACCAGCTTGTGCGTGGTCCACCGCAACCCGCCTTGCTCCAGCAGATCCTGCAACTTGGTTTGTAATTGAAAGCGCCGCAGGAACTTGAGCGCCAGCAGAGTATTGGTCTCGTCCTGCTGAATCAACGAGCCGATCACGCTGGTCTTGGCCGTCTTCGGCTTGTTGCTGCCGAGCAAGCGGCTTTTCAGTTTGTCCATGTCCGAGTGCCGGAAGGCATTCGAACAAGCCCACCACACCAGCAGCGCGCAACCCCAGACCACGATGGCGATCAATACAAACACGGCTCTCAGACCTCCACCACTTCGTCAAACAGGTCCGCCCGCAGCCGGATACCGGCCGCCAGCAGCTTTTCATAGAACTTGGGGCGGATTCCGGTGGCCGCGAAGCGACCCACCACCTTGCCGTCCGGATTCAAGCCCCGCTTTTCGAACACAAAAATGTCTTGCAGCGTGACCACTTCGCCTTCCATGCCGGTCACTTCCGTAAGCGAAACGACGCGGCGCGAGCCGTCGCTCAGGCGGGCGGCCTGCACCAACAAGTGCACGGCGCTCGAGATCTGCTGGCGAATGGATACCAGTTGCATGTTCGCGTTGGCCAGCGCCACCATGACTTCCAGGCGCGAGATGGCGTCGCGCGGGCTGTTGGCGTGGACGGTAGTGAGCGACCCGTCGTGGCCGGTGTTCATGGCTTGCAACATGTCCAGCGCTTCCTCGCCGCGGACTTCGCCCACCACGATGCGGTCCGGGCGCATACGCAGGCTGTTGACCAGCAGCTCGCGCTGCCGCACCGCGCCGCTGCCTTCCAGGTTGGGCGGACGCGTTTCCAGGCGCGCTACGTGCGGCTGCTTCAATTGCAACTCGGCCGCATCTTCAATGGTCACGATGCGCTCTTTGGGCGAAATGAACGCAGAAAGCGCATTCAGCAGCGTGGTTTTTCCGGCGCCCGTGCCGCCCGCAATGATGATGTTCAGCTTGGCGCGGACGCAGGCCTCGAGCAGTTCCATCATGCCTTGCGTCATGGCGGTGCGCTCCACCAGGTCCGGCGGCATCAGCTTGTCCTGGCTGAAGCGGCGGATGGAGAGCAGCGGCCCGTCCACCGCCAGGGGCGGAATGATGGCGTTAACGCGCGATCCATCGCTTAAACGCGCGTCCACCATCGGGGTGGACTGGTCCACGCGCCGTCCCACCTGCGAAACGATCTTGTCTATGATTCGCAGCAGATGCTGCGAGTCGCGGAAGCTGACGCTGGTAAGCTCCAGCAAACCCTTGCGCTCGATGTAGACCTGCTTGTGCGTGTTCACCAGAATGTCGGAAATGGAGGGATCCTGCAGCAGCGGCTCGAGCGGCCCCAGCCCGAATACTTCATCCAACACCTCGTCGCAAATCTGCTGCTTTTCGAGCGAACTGAGCAGCGTCGGCTCGGAATCGATCAAAGAGATGAGCGCTTGGCGTACTTCGCTGCGCACGCGCTGGTTGTCTATGGCGGCCAGCGCCTCCAGGTTGATCTTGTCCACCAGCTTGCGGTGGAGCGTAAACTTGAGCTCCTGGTATTCGGGTTTCAGCGCCGTCTTGGTTTTGCCGCTGCTCTTGAGCAGGCGCTGCTCCCAGCTCATTTGAGGCGCTGTTTTGGTTTCTAAGTTCGGAAACATGATGGCTCTCTATTTAAACCGCGGATGGCACGGTCCTCCAATCCGCCAAATCTGTCTTTCTCCGTTCAGTTCCAGCCTTGCCCGAGAGTTGCCCGGCCAGGGTCTGAATGGCCTTTCCGAGATCGGAATGCCCTTCTACCGGCTGGCCTAGAGTGACCGCGCGATGCAGGGAAAAATGGTCGTTGGGGATGCGGGCGCTCACGCTGCAATTGAACAAACGTTCGAAGTCCGAGCCGGTGATCTCGTCGCGACGCTGGATGCGGTTGATCATGATTTGAAAGCGATCGCGTGGAAAACCCAATTGCTCAAGCAGAGTCACGGCCTTGCGCGCCAGGTGCAAGCTGGGTAATTCCGAGGTGGAGACCAGGAAAGCGCGGTCCGCCTCCGAGATGGTCATCAGACTGACGCGCTGGAATACCACCGGGAGGTCGATCACCACCCAGTCGTAGTTCAGCCGCGCGTGCTCGAGAACGGCGTGCAGCCTTCCGGCGTCCACTTGGCCCACAAAAGGGATCTCGGGCGCCGCCAGAATATCTACGCCTTCCGAAGACGCTACGAACGAAGGCCAGTGCGAATCCTGGAGCTGATGGGCGGATTGCAATGCATCCACCAGGGACTTGGAGTTGCTGAGTTTCAGATAGAAAGCGATCATGCCCCCCATCAGATCGAAGTCCGCCAGCAAAATCCGTTTCGAAGTGGTCCGGCGCAATGCGAAGGCGGTTTGGGCCGCCAAGGTCGAGGCGCCGGAGCCGGGCTTGGCGCTCGAAAACGTGACGATGGTACCGGGCTGTGTCTCCCCGGAGGGGGTGGGTTCGAGCAGCCGGTGCAGCCGGGCGACCGCCTCATTCTGAATCTCGGCGTCAAACGGCGCGTACAGGAATTCGCTGGCGCCCAGGCGCAAACTCCGCAAGATGGCGTCGGAATCGTTGCGCACGTGCAGACCCACGATTTGCGTCTGCAAGCTGAGCGTCCCGATGGCGCGAATCAGATCGCTAGCCTGATCCAGATTGGTGGCCAGGTCCAGCAGGACCACGTCTGGCCTGGTCTGGCGCAGGCGCACTTCCAAAGCTTGCTGCGACGGGTAAGAGTCGAAAGCGGACAGGATCTGAAATGAGCGCGTGCGCTCAATGGCGCTAGCGAATTGGGCCGACAGATCACCATCGGGGACGATGGACAAGGCTGTCAGAACCGGCGTCCGCCGCGTCATTGTCCGTTCCTTTCTTCCGCACCAAGCATGCTCAGTTCCTACTTCTTGCCCGGCTTGGCATTGGGATTCGGCAGCACGGGCGTCAGAAATTCTCTGGGCATTTGCAGAGTAGGCTTGGCCTCGCCGGGCTGCAGGGGCATGGTGACCTCAGGCGTGACCAGAACCACCAATTCAGTGTCATTCTTGTTGAGCTGCTTGCTCTTGAACAACGTTCCCAGGATCGGGATACTCGCCAGGCCGGGGACCTTGGCCAGGGTCTCGGTCACCTGATTGTCGATCAAGCCTGCGATCACAAAGCTCTGCCCCTCACCCAGCTCGATGTTGGTCTCCATCCGGCGGGTCGACAGCGCGGGAATGGTGAATCCGTTCAGAGACACGGCGTTGGAATAGTCCAGTGAAGAGACCTCGGGCTTTACGTACAGCTTCAGCGTATTGTTTTCGGTTACCACGGGATTGAAGGTCAGTCGGATACCGAATTCACGAAACTGGACCGTGACAGCGCCGGAGTTAGCTCCGCCCTGCAGAATCGGGACGGGAAATTCGCCGCCCACCAGGAAGCTGGCTTCTTTGCCGTTGGTGGTGATCAGATTCGGTTCGGCGATCACCTGCAGCAGATTCTCCTGCTGCAGGGCCTTGACCAGCGCTCCCAGATTCAGATCGGGACGGAACGCAAAAATATTGAGTGCGTCGGAGATGCTGAAGGCCGAATTGGCCGCCAGACCCGCGCCGCCTTGGATGACGGAGGGTGTCGGAGCCGGGGCTCCTCCGGTAGTGATTCGTCCTATGGTGTTGGTGGCGCCGGTGGAAACCAGGTTGACTGCAAACTGCGTGGATGTGCTGCGATCCAATTCCGCGAACTTGACGCGCAGCAGAATCTGTTTTTCGACCGGCGCGGCCGGAAGTTGCACGTTGTTCACGATGGTCTTAGCGAACGGCGAGGCCAGCGCCGCGGCGCGGTCGGCGACGTCCTTGCTGGAGACCCGGCCGGTCATCGAAAGCGAATCGCGCGATGACTGCACGTGGATATCTTCCCTAGGAAAAGTTTCCTTGAGCAGCTGGCGCAATGGTTCCAGGTTCTGTTCGACATCGATGTTGTAGAAATTGCGCTGGCCGCTCTTGCTCCACACCACCAGCGTTACGGTTCCGAAAGACTTACCGTGCAGCAGCACTTCCCGCGCCGTCACCGGCGATGCGTCCACGATATCGGGATTGCTGGTGGAGATCCGCGCGATATCGGCCGGATAGTCGATGACGATGCTCTTGCCCACGGTCAGACGGACTTCTTCGGGCCCAGCTTGAGCGAACAGCAGGGCGGCCGTCGCGGCCACGAGCGCAGTTCCAAAATGGATCGGCTTTACCAGTCGCATGGCTTACCTTCCCCCAACTCCCACAACTTCCACGGACTTTTGAGTTCCACGAATGACTACAATCTGATCGGGCGGCGGCGGTGGCGGTGGCGGCGCTGGTGCAGGCATCTCCTGAGCCTCAACCGGCCGGCGTCTGGGACGAACGACGTCCCCGGAGGGTTTCGGGGCTGCCGCGGCGGCGCCGTATAGTTCGGCCACGTGGCTCCCGCGTATGTGTTCGACGTTCTGATCGCTGCCATTGCGCAGGACCAACTGGATGCGGCCCTCGCCATTGGCCAAAGTCAGCATTTCGGCCTGTTCCGGCGTGGCCAGCAGGGTCACGGTGGCGGCCTGAATGGCTTGCCCCTTGGCGTCAGCCTGAATCGCGGTTCCGGCCGAGAGCACCAGCATGTTCTGGAGCGGAGTCACGGTCACGGTACCGTTTCCGGAGGGTGGATTCCCGGTGACCAGCACATCCACTCGCATGCCCGGAAGAACGAAGCCGGAAAGCCCGCTGACGTCATTGACGCGCACGGTGACGGCCCGCATTCCAACCGGGATGATCGGCGCCAGACCGAGCCCGCTACCGCGCGCCGCCAGGCGTCCATCCAGGATCGCTTCATCCATCAGAACGTTGCTGATCACGGGACGGTCGATCACTTCCTCGGGCTTGGAAAAGCCGCCCTTAGGAAAAGCAGAGACCGGGATCTTGCCGATCTTGATATCGGTCGGCTTGACAGTCGTGCCTACCGACAATGGTTTGGCCGCCAGGACTACGTCCCGCAGCTCGACCGGAGCCTCGGCCTTCTTGGCATTCCCGGCTCGCGCCGTCATCTGATAAAAAACACTGGAGATCACGAGCGCAAACAGCAGGCTCACTCCCAGCACGGTGATAAATCTACGATCCATATCTCTCTCTCCCGCCCGGATGCCAATTCCAACCTAGGGCGATGGTTCTGTGGCTTATCATTTGGGCACCAAAGCTAGCCAAACCCCAGCCGTGATGGCTGGAGCGTAAGGAATTGCGTCTACCCTCTTGCTCAGCGCGGCCGCGCCGGCCGCAGCGTTTTTCTGTCCAAATCCGAATCTTGCCCAGAGCTGACGAACAAAACGCGCAGCGAGCACGGATGCTGCCATGAGGCCGCCACAGCCGGCGGTCCACAAGGCCGCCTGGAGCAGCAGTTTAGTTCCCAGCACCGCTCCAAAGCCTGCCATCAACTTCACATCTCCGCCGCCCATGCCGCCCGCCAGATAGAACACCAGGAAAACAGCGGCTCCGGCGAGCGCGCCGAGCAACGCCGAGCCGGCCCCGCGCCAGCCCGCTTGCGCGGTTTGCAAAATCAGTCCCGCGCCAAAAGCCGCGGCCGGAATCCAATTGGAAATTTGCCGGCGCGCCAAGTCATCCGACACTGCGGCGACGCCTATCACGGCTGCGATCCAGGCCTGTGCGGTCAACGCGGTTCCCCTTTGCGTAGCGGCTTGGGCCGCACTGACGCTGCGCCGGACAACAATCCGCCGCTGGTCTTAGAACGCTCTGGCCGAGGAGGCTCTGGCCGAAACAGCAGGGGCGCCAGAAAGCCGGCTTGGAGGGCGAACTCCGCCAAGGCCTTGCCGGATGGAAGCCGCCAACTGCGTGCGTCCAGCCACTCCAGCGGCAACCCTGTTACGCCCAACGTGCTGCTGGCACGCCGGCCGCCGAAGCCTGGCAGATTCTGAGTACTTCTCATCCCGGATCGCTCTCCTGCCTTATAACTTCGACCAACTGGGAGGTTTTCATTAGCTCTACCTGACAATTTCTTTAGTACGGTCTGCTGCCCGCTTAGAACGAAGATCTACTTAGTTTGTTGGCCTTTGGGGACCTATGCGCACAAACAGGACGGTGTGATGATCGTCGCTCGCCAGGCGCCAGTCCGGATCCAGCTTAAGCAGCGTGCTCAGTGGCAATTCCACCGGCAAGAGCGCGACTTGGAAGCGGTAGCGCTCCAGAATCGCACGCCAATCGTAGTCCCCCTGGGTTAAGTGGAGGTACTGCTTACCTAGCGCCTCTCCGTAAAAGTCGCTGCGGCCATCCACAAATACCTTCTGCTTGGGGTAGAAGGAATAAATGATGTAATCTCCCCACTGATCCGTCGTAAGCAGCCGCCCGGATTGCAACACGTCGGCATGCGCGTGGATCATCTCCAGGGGAAAATTCTCGCTGGGAAAATCGCGCGGCCATTTCAAGGGAGCATCTAGCGCGGCCAGAACCAGAATGACCAGCGCGGGCCAAAGCGTATTGCGTCGAAAAGCCGGCAGGATGTCTTGACCGATCTGTCTGAGTATCCGGACTACCGACTGGCGCGGCAGGCGCTCGGCCCAAATTCCCCACCAGACGCTGAGTTGCGCGGCGATCAGGGGAGCAGCCACCGCGGCATAGAGTGGCGCATGCCGCACACTAATCAGCGAGGAATGCGCGAGAAACAGAATGCAGAACGCCTCGCCACAGCGGCGCTGTTTGAGCAACAGGCCCGTCACCACCAGGCCGGCCACGAGCAACGCCTCAAACTGGAGCTGGCCTTCGGAGCGGAAGGTAGGCGCTTGAAACTCCTGGATCACGTTGCGGATCCAGTCGGACCGCAAATACTCCAGCACGTGTTTGTGAAGTTGGATGCCGTAAGGATTGATCAACGAGGCCAGCGTGCATCCGGCCAGCAGGATGCCGAGCCGCCACACCGCCGTCCAGCGCGCGCGCCCCAGCCAGGATTCGACGGCTTGTCCGGCCATCAGCAGCGCCAAGCAGGCCAGAAAGATGAAGAAGCCGCCATGCAGATTGGTCCACAGCGCCGACACCGGTATCAGCCACCAAATCCAGCGGGTATTCTTGCGCAGGTCCGCCTGAACCAGCCACAGGCACGCGGGTAAGAACAGCAGCGTAAACAGGTGCGGACGCGCCAAGAAATGCATGGACGAAGCGCCCACCGCGAGCAGCGTGAACAGGGCCGCGAGCAATGCGTTGGCGCCCAGCCACAATGCGTAGCGCAACAGCAAAGTGGCATACAGAGCGATCAGCGTGCCGGCCGCCAGCGTAATCGCTTTTAATCCGCCCAACTGGAACAGCGCCGCCAGAGCAACGTCGCTGAGCCACTCCCAGGCAAACCAGGGTGCGTTCGGTTTTGAGAAAGAAAACAAGTCGCGCGTGGGCACGGCGTGATGCGCCAGGATGTACTGGCCGGTGCGGATATGCCAACCGGTGTCGCCATCGCCCAGCAGCGATTTCCATCCGTTAGCGCCGCAGATGAACAACCAGGCCAGCAACGCCACGAAGAAGGCGTCCGCAAACGACGGCGTGAGCGCACGAATCCAGCGCTCGGCGCCAGCGGCCGTCACGGGAGCGCGGTGGGGCTCGGCCTGAGACGGCCACACGGAAGATGGTGTTGCTGAAGATGGTGTTGAGGTAGCCAAAAGATGTGCGGGTGCGCGCGTCTCTCCGCCCCCCTCGCTTGATCGGCCACTAACGCCGGGCCCTTTAGCTAAGAACTTGTTCCTCGGCGAACGGCTCGGCGCCGATCAGCTCGCGGCCGCGCACGGCCAGCGCCAGCCGATCCTTCAGGCCGGTCTTTTCGAAGATATGCATCAAATGGACTTTCACCGTGCCGGGCGTGATGTGCAGATTCTCGGCGATCTGTTTGTTGCGCAGCCCGCGGCAGATCAGCGCCACGATCTGTTTCTCGCGCGGAGTCAGGCGCGATGCTTCGCGGGTGCGCAGGAACTCGGCCGGCTGTGGCTCGTCCATCCAGATTCTCCCTTTGGCGACCTCCCGGAGGCATTCCACCAGCTTGCTAACCGGTAGGGTCTTTCTGACAATGCCCCGCACGCCCATCTGCAAGGCGCGAAACGCTTCCCCTTCGGGCAGGTCTACAACCCAGAGCACAGGCAGGGCCTTAGACGAGGCGGCGCGCAAGGCGCCAACTAGACGCAGGGCAGGCGCCAAGCCTCCGGCCAGGTCGATCAACAAGATGTCCGGGCGCACTCGTGAGAGCGCCTCCATCGCTTCCGCGGGTTTGGTGGACGAACCCACGAATTCCAGGTCCTCGCACTCGGCAAGCACCTTCTGCAGCCCCTCGACGGTGACTGGTTGTGATTCGCACGCGTAGACAGAAAGGCGCGGCACGAGACCTCGCATTGGTTTCCATCGACAGCTCTGGAGGCGCAAGATAGGTACTAAGGTAATTCGGAAGGGCGTACGGTTTCGCGGTACGCTTCGATCCAACTGCGGGTTTGGGGGCTAACCGGTCAGTTGATGGAAACGTGCCCGGCCTCGCATCGATTGTTGAAGTTAGTAAACTTTGAATATCAATTTGCGAGGTAACCCTGTGAGTGTCTCCCAGAATGAAAAGGCAGCTCGTTTTCGTGCACTTCACGATGGCCCCGGCGTTTTTGTGATCCCGAATCCGTGGGACATCGGCTCCGCCCGCATTCTGGCTGGTCTTGGCTTCCAGGCCCTGGCGACATCCAGCGCTGCCGCCGCCAGCACCCTTGGTCGAAGAGATCACGGGCTAACGCGATCTGAGGCGCTCGAGCACGCACGCATGCTTGTCGATGCCACCGATCTGCCTGTTTCCGCGGACTTGGGAAACGGTTTTGGCGCCGCGCCCGAAGTTGTGGCCGAAACGATCCGGCTTGCGGCCGAGGTCGGACTGGTTGGATGCACCATCGAGGATGCCACCGGCAACCCAGCGAGTCCACTGTATGACGCCGGGCTCGCTGTGGAACGAATTGCCGCGGCCGCGCAAGCCGCACGGGCGCTTCCATTTCCCTTTATGCTGACTGCGCGGGCACACAATTTCCTGTATGCCAGCCCCAGCCTGGACGACACCATCCACCGCCTGCAAGCCTTCGAAGAGTCTGGAGCCGATGTGCTCTTTGCACCCGGCCTGCCGGACCTCGCCTCCGTCCGCGCAGTTTGTGCAGCGGTATCGAAGCCTTTCAATTTCATGGTGGGAATCAAAGGAAAATCGTTTTCCGTGCGGGAACTTGCCGCCGCCGGTGTCCGACGGATCAGTCTTGCGACTTCCCTGTATCGCGCCGCCATGAGCGGTTTCCTCGAGGCCGCGCACGAGGTGGCCGATACCGGCCAGTTCGGTTTCCTCGACCGGTGTGTGACAACGCCGGAGCTGAACCAAGTCATGGGAATATAACCAGCCTTGTTTCCGCCGCAAAATCGTGCGGCAGCTTCGGGGATTATAATGACCGTAGCTATGAAGCGCAAGATTGGCGTCCTCTTTTTTGGCCTGATCGCGGCCGCATTGGCTCAGCACAAGGAGTACGAACAACCTGCCATGCAGGCCGCGCGCGGCACTCACGCCGCAGTGGCCGCCGGCAGTGAGTACGCCACTGAAGCGGGCATGCGAATGTACTACCATGGCGGCAACGCCGTGGACGCCGGAGTCGCGGCTATGTACGCTGCTTCGATTTCGGAGTTCTCTCACTTCGGTTTCGGCGGGGAAGCGCCCATCTTGATCCGCACCAAAAGCGGCAAGGTGATCGCGATCGCCGGCGTCGGAACTATGCCGAAGCTCGCCACCGCGCAAATGTTCCGCGAGCGCAGGCCGAGGCCGGGCGAGATTCTGACGCTCGATCCGGGCGGGCTCAAGGGCATCATTCCGGTGGCGGGAATCATGCCGGCTCTGGTTCCCAGCATGGTGGAGGCTGGTCTGGTCGCCCTGCGCGACTATGGCACCAAATCCTTCAACGAAGTGATTCAGCCCGCCATCGAACTCGCCGACGGTCTGGCCATCGATGAAATGCGCTCGGGAACCATCGCCCGCTCGCGCCGCTTCTTCGACCTGTGGCCGGATTCGAAGAAGACCTTCATGCCCAACGGCCAAGTGCCGATGCCCGGTGAGATTTTCCATCAGCCCAATCTGGCGCGCACCTTGCGATCCATGGCTGCCGCCGAGAAGAGAGCTCTAGCCGGGGGGGCCTCGCGCGCCGCCGCTATCGACGCAGTCCACGACTTCTTCTATCGCGGCGAAATCGCGCATCGCATCGACGCCTTCATGAAAGAGAACGACGGCCTGATGCGTTACGAGGACCTGGCTGCGTTCAAGCTGGAACCCGAGGAGCCGGTCTCCACCGACTACCGCGGCGTCAAGGTCTACAAGCCCGGCTTCTGGAGCCAGGGGCCGGCCATGCTCGAAACGCTGAACATTTTGGAAGGCTTCGACATGCGCTCGCTGGGCTACAACTCGGCCGACTACATTCACAAGTCCGTCGAAGCGCTGAAGCTGGCCTACGCCGATCGCGACGCCTACTACGGCGATCCGAAATTCAATCCCAATCTGCCGATGGACGTTCTGCTCTCCAAGAGCTACGCCGCCGAGCGCCGCAAGCTGATTGGCCGGACGGCCTCGCTCGATTTCATCCCCGGCACGATCAACGGCAAAACCGCCAAGCATCCGGTTGAGATGGACATCGCGCGCACCAAGATCGACGACGAGCTGATGGCCAGCGACACCACTTGCGTGGACGCCATCGATAAGGACGGCATCGTGTTTTCCGCCACTCCTTCCGGCGCCTGGCTGCCTTCGGTGATCGCCGGCGACACCGGCATCCCGCTGACCGAGCGCGCGCAGCAGTTCATCCTGGTGCCTGGATCGCCCAACGAGCTGGCCGGAGGCAAGCGGCCGCGCGTCACGCTGAGCCCGACCATCGTGACCGAGCAAGGCAAGCCGCTGATGGCTCTCTCCACTCCCGGCGGCGACAATCAGGAACAGAGTCTCATGCAGCTGATGCTGAACGTGATCGAATTTCACATGAACGCGCAGGCCGCCGTGGAAGCGCCGCGCTATGAGACCCGGCACCTGGTTTCGAGTTTCGACAACCACGCCTGGAACCGTGGCGATCTGATTCTGGACGAACGCACCCCGCAGGCCGTCGGCGCCGAACTGGCGGCGCGCGGGCACAAAGTCAGCTTCCACTCCAAGTGGAACAGCGGCGCGGCTCCGGTGATCGTGCGCGTAACGCCTGACGGCGTGATCGAAGCGGGCGCCGATCCCTACGGCTATCGCTCCGCCCACGCGTACTAGCAGTCTGCGTTGGACAACCTTTCGCTGTTTGAAGAGCCGCAGGAGTTCGATCGCGCGGGGCTGCATTCCAAGCTCGTCGCGCTCGCGTCCGAGCAGGTCTACATCGGCACCAGTTCCTGGAAATACCAAGGCTGGATCGGCCAGATCTATTCGCGCGACCGCTATCTGGTGCGCGGCCGTTTCTCTGAGAAGCGCTTCCAGGCCGAGTGCCTGAACGAGTACGCCGAAACGTTTCCCATCGTGTGCGGCGATTTTTCTTTCTACCAATTTCCTTCCGAGAGCTACTGGCGGCGTCTGTTCGGATCGGCGCCGGCGTCGCTCCGGTACGCCTTCAAAGTTCCCGAAGAGGTCACGGTAAAGGCGTTTCCAACCCATCCGCGGTATGGCCCGCGCGCCGGTGAAAAGAACGAGTCCTTTCTCAATGCCGCTTTGTTTCAAAATGCTTTTCTGGATCTGCTCGAGCCTTATCGCGAGCGCATCGCTGTGTTGATCTTTGAGTTCGGGGCCTTTTCCAGGCAGAGCTATCGCGATGGCGGCGAGTTCCTGGCGGAGATGGATCCATTTCTCGCGTCTTTGCCCGCCGGCTTCCGTTACGCGGTTGAGATCCGCAATCCAGATTTTCTAGGACACGATTACTTCGCCTGCCTGCGCCGGCACGGGATGGCTCACGTACTCAACGCCTGGACGCGCATGCCCGCGCTGGGCGTGCAGATGCGGTTTCCGGAAGCGTACACCGCCAATTTCACGATCTCTCGCGCGCTGCTTCGGCAAGGCCGTCCCTACGAGCAGGCGGTGGCGACGTTTTCACCGTACAAACAGATCCAGGATCCAAATCCGGAAGCGCGCCGCGCGCTGCGAGAGCTGATCTCGCGCGCCAGAGAGCGGCATGAGCCGTCCTATATTTTTGTCAACAACCGGCTGGAGGGGAACGCGCCACAGACCATCGAGTCCATCGTAGATTAGAGCTGGTCGCGGTATACTTGACGTGGCTGCATGCGGCTGCGCTTTTGGGGCACCCGAGGATCGATCGCCACGCCCGGGCCCGGCACCAATCACTTTGGCGGCAACACTTCGTGCATCGAGCTGACCACGCCGTCGGGCGAATGCGTGGTGCTGGATTGCGGCACTGGCGCGCGCCTGCTCGGAAACCAGATGGTCGCGAACGCGGCTTCAGCCATCAATGCCACCATTCTGTTGACCCATACGCACTGGGATCACATCCAGGGTTTTCCATTTTTCGCGCCGCTGTTTGTGCCGGGCAATTCGTTCGCCGTCTACGGACCGGAAGGCTCGCATCTTTCCCTGCGCGACGTTCTGGCCGGACAAATGGAGCATCATTACTTCCCGGTGGAGCTGGATCAATTAGCGGCGCGCATCACATACCGGGACTTGAACGAAGGGACGTACGATATAGCCGGATTGAAAATCACGGCGCAGCGAATGAATCATCCTTCCGCCACTCTCGGGTTCCGGATTCAAGCCGGCCCGGAGTGCATTTGCTACCTGAGCGATCATGAGCCGTACTCTGAAGACGTGTGGCGCGAGGGCGCGCAGCCGGGCCTCCTCGATTCGATCCTCGATCCTGGAGACAGGCGGCACGCCGAATTTATGCGCGGCGCAGGCCTGGTGATTCACGAAGCGCAGTACACGCCGGAAGAGTACCCCGCCAAGCGCAATTGGGGCCACAGCTCGTTTTCCTACGTTGTCCAACTGGCGGCTGCCGCGGAAGTGCGCCGGCTGTTGCTAACGCATCACGATCCATCGCACGATGACGACTTTTTGGGGGATGTGGAAAGGCGCGCGCGCGAGCTCGCGAATCAACTGGGCTCGGCGATGGAAGTGACTTGCGCCTACGAGGGACTCGAGGCTCTGGCCTGACCAGGTCACGCCAACTGCGAAGTGCAGTTCGGGCAGCGCGTGGCCTTCAGCGGAATGCTGGTGTAGCAGAAGCCGCAGTCCTTGGTGTTGGGCGCGGCCGGAGCAGGCTGCGCTTTAAGCTTGTTGGCCTGCCGCACAACCAGGAAAATCACAAACGCCACAATCAGAAAATCGACGATCGTGTTCAAGAACGTGCCGTAGTTGATGGTTGCGGCGCCCGCGGCTTTGGCGGCAGCCAGCGTCGGGTGATTTTGTCCCGACAGATCGATGAACAGACTGCTGAAATCGACCTTGCCCGTCAGTAAGCCGATGGGCGGCATTACGATGTCATTCACCATCGACGTTACGATCCGGCCGAAGGCCGCACCGATGATCACGGCCACCGCCAAGTCCAGCACGTTGCCGCGCATGACGAATTCCTTGAATTCTTTGAACATAGGCTCTCCTTGAAGCGCACTATCATAGCATCCGCGACCGGGCGAACGGCTACACTTGGGGATTGAAAACCTGGAAGCTTACGCTCGAATACGACGGGACCAAGTACAGCGGGTGGCAGGAGCAGAAGAACGCGCGCACCGTCCAGGGTCAACTGCGAAAAGCGGCCGAGGACTTCCTGGGGGTGGAAGTTGAGTTACAAGGCGCGGGGCGGACGGATGCCGGCGTGCATGCGCGCGCACAAGTGGCGCATCTGAGGGTGCGGCCCAAGCCGGGTTCCCGGCGGCATTATCCACCGGTTGACGAGGTTCTGCGCGGCGTCAACGAGCGCCTGCCGTCGGATGTTTGTCTGATCGACGTGAGCGAAGTGGACAACGCGTTTCACGCCCGCAATGACGCCTTATCGCGTACGTACGTGTACCAGATCTCCAAACGGCGGACCGCTTTCTTCAAGAAATATGTGTGGTGGGTGCGGGAGCCGCTGGACACTGCCGCGATGGCGCATGCGGCGCGAATGTTGATCGGCCGGCACAACTTTGTCTGTTTTCGAGCGCCCGACCCGTCGCGGCCGGACGAATCCACCATCGTGGTTGTGGAGGACGCGGGCATCGAGATGGAAGGCGACCTCATCTTGTTCCACATCACCGCATCGCATTTCCTGTGGAGGATGGTGCGGCGGCTGGTGGGAGTCCTGGTGCGGTTGGGAAAGGGCGAGATCGCGATCGAAGATTTCGCGGGACTGCTGGAAGGCAAGGCTGATGCGCGGCTGGACGTCGCCGCGTGGACCGCACCGGCTTCGGGATTGTTTCTAGAGCGCGTGGAGTATCCGCGCCGCTAAGACGTCGCGGTCGAGCTACCCGGATCTTAGTCCGTTTTCAGAAACTTCAGCAATTCCCGGTAGAAGATGTCGGGCACTTGGAAAAACGGCACGTGCCCGACGTTCGGAAGCAGAACCAGATGGCCGTTGGGGATGGTCTCGGCCAGATGCTTTACCTGCTGCGGATAGTCGGGGCCGTCCAAATCGCCGCAGAGCACCAGCGTTTTGGCCTTGATGTGCGGCCAATCATAAACCACCGGGTCGAGATAAGTGATCTGCTGGTAGATGGCGCGGACCATGGCGAGCCGCGGCCAGTCGCCGCTGAGGGTCGGGGCATAGAGCATGCGAACGTATTTTTCGTACTCCGGCTTCCAGGCGTTGGGGAAGTACCAGCGAATGTTCGCATAAAACCCCTGGTAAAGCTGGTCGTGCGTCATCGCCATCATCTTTTTGTAATCGTCCTCGGCGTTTTCCCAATGTTCGTCCGGCTGCCAGCGCTCGTCGGTGACGCCGATGGGATTGCACAATACCGCGAGCTCGGTCATATCCGGATACGACGCGGCGAAGCGCGCCGCCAGCATTCCTCCCATGGAGTGTCCGAAAATCACGGCCTTGGTCACGCCCAAGGACTGAAGCAGCTTGCGGGTGTTGAGCGCCATGTCGTGAAAGTTATAGGGCATGATTGGCTTGGACGAACGGCCCCAGCCCACTTGGTCAGGCACCACCACGCGAAATCCGGCTTTGCGCAGCACATCGATGGGGCCGCCGAAGTAAAAGCCGCCCCAGTTCATGCCGTGGAACAGAACCACAGTTCGGCCATTGGAGGGACCCGACGGTTGGACGTCCATGTAAGCCATGCGCACATCCTGACCGTACATATTCAAAGGCAGGTATGACACCGGGTATGGGTACTCGACGTCTTCATAATCGATGCTGGCCGCTTTAACATCGGTCGGCGCTTTGGGCAGCGGAGGATCCTGGTGTTGTGCCCATATCGGCACGGCGAGAAGCGCAAGAAGAAACGGAGCCACGGGAAAGCCTGTATAACAAACAGACGTCATTGTTCGACAATCTCCAGTCAGCGGTGCCAATTTACCGCAGTGTCCTTTTGAGGATACATGGGTCGCGGCGTTGAGCGCTAAACTCGATTGGGGCCCATCAGTTTATAAACGTAGGCCAGGATTTCGGCCACGGCGCGATACAGATGAGCAGGAATCTGTTGGCCGACATCCACGGACTTGTACAAAGCCTGCGCCAGAGGCCGATTTTCCACCAGCGGGACCTGGTTTTCGATGGCTCGGGCCCGGATGCGCTGCGCCAGGAAGTTCTTGCCCTTGGCGACTACCACCGGCGCGGGCATGCTGTCGTGGTGATAGCGAATGGCCACGGCGTAGTGGGTCGGATTCACGATCACGGCGGTCGCGGTTTTCACTTCATCCATCATGCGGCGGCGGCGCGCGTCTTTTTGGAGACGCCGGATTCGCATCTTGATGAGCGGGTTGCCATCCGTTTCCTTCAGCTCTTCACGAACCTCATGCTTGCTCATCTTCAACCGGCCGGCAAACCGGCGCCTTTCGCGAAACAGGTCGATCACACCCATCAGCAAGAAGAACGCCGCCGCCTTCCACAGCACGTCCGTGCAGATGGAGCGCACGATGCCGAGGCTGGTTGCGAGATTCATGAGCGGCAGGGAGTACAATCGGCCCGCGTTCTGCGAGATTACCCAATAGATGGTCACTGCGAACACAGCCACCAGCAGGATGGCTTGGATGGCCGAGGTCACGCCCCGTTGCGCCGACGTCTTCAGCTTGGAAATCGGGTCGAAATTGACGCCCTTGGGAGTCAGGCGGCCGAGGCTGATGACGAATCCGGTGGATACGAGCTGAAACAGCAGGCCTGAGGCGACCAGAATAGCGCTGGTAGTTGCCAGCGGAATCAACGTCCAAGAGAAGGCTTGATGCAGAAGGTCGAGCAGGCCGGCGGAGCCGAGGTCGGGCCGGAACGCTTGACTGATCACCGCGTGCGCCGATTGCTTCAAACTGGCGATCAGCCTGGGGCCGGTCTCGACCAGCAACAGCATGAAAACAGCGAACTGAAGGCCGCTGACGAAATCGCGCGAGGAGGCAACTTGTCCTTCACGGCGGGCTTTGAGCAGCCGCCGCGGTGTTGCTTTTTCGGTTCTCTCACCGGAGGAACTCATGGGTTGACGATCTCGTCACAAGCCGAGAAATTTGCTCAGCACGCCGAAAACCACGCTCGCGGACTGGTGGAAAACTTGCGGAATCAGCAACACCAGCACGCTCAACGCCGCCACGGCCGCCAGCATTTTCGCCGGGAAGGCAAGCGCGATCAGCTGCAGTTGACTGCTCAAACGGCCCAGCAAGCCGACCGAAAGATCGATCAGGAACAGGAGCGCCATCAAAGGCAAAGCTAATCGAAGGCCGGTTGTGAAGATGCCCGAGCCGAGCATCACCAGCGCTTCGGCGCTCGCGCGGGAGGAAGTAATACTGCCCGGAGGGTGCGTCTCCAGGCTGCGCGCGAGAATGCTCAACAATTGACGGTCGAGTCCCAGGGCGAAAAACAACATGGCTGCGGTGAGCTGGGCAATGAGAATCAGCACTGTGGAATCGGCCTCGGTGTTTGGATCGACGGTGGAAGCGAAAGCGAATCCTGCCTGCGTGCTGACGGCCTGCGCGGCCATGGTGACCGCTTCGATGAGAAACGACACCGCCAGACCGGTGGCCAGGCCGATGCCCGCTTCGGCAATCATCCAGCCCGCCATTTGCAGGATGTTGGACGGTGGCGCGATAACGGGCCAGCGCGCGTAGAGAGCCAGAGTCAGAGTTACTGCGAGCGCGATTTTGGCTGCGTCAGGGCCGGCCTTGAATCCGGGCAGCGGCAAGAATGTGAAGATTCCGGCCATGCGCGCGAGAACCAACAGGAACGCGTACAACAGCGAAACATGGATCGCCGCGCTAGCGGGCATAGCGCGACAAGTCGCCGAATATCGCGATGGAATACGAAGTGATCTGCTTGGTCATCCAGGGCAGCAGCAGCAGGAAGCCGAACAGGAATGCGGCCAGGCGGGGAATAGTGCTGAAGGCGGCATCCTGCAGCGACGTCGCGATCTGGATGATGTTCACGACAATGCCTACGGCGAAGCCGATCAACAGCAGCGGCGCGCACAGCAAGAAAGTTGTCCAGAGCGCTTGACTGATAATGTGAATTGCGGCTTCCGGTCCCATATTCCTCAGTAGAAACTTTTCAAGAGCGAGCCGACCACCAGATTCCAGCCATCCACCAGCACGAATAGCAAGATCTTAAAGGGCGCCGAGACCATGACGGGCGGCAACTGCACCATACCGATGGATAACGTGACGGAAGCCACCACCAGGTCGATGATGAGAAACGGCAAGAACAAAACCGCTCCGATTTGGAAGCCCGCTTTCAGTTCCGAAAGAATATAGGCGGGCACCAGCACCTTCAAGTCCAGATCGGCCGGCGTACGCGGCGGAGGAGACTTGGCGATTTCGACGCAGGTCTGGATGTCCTTTTCGCGGGCGAACTTCAGCAGAAAAGTTTTGAGCGGCTTGGAGCCTTCCTCGAAACCCTGTTCCCAATTCATTTGGCCGTTCTCCACCGGCTCCCAGCCGCGATGGTAAACGTCCATGACCACGGGTTGCATAACCAGGAAAGCCAGGAAGAGCGACAGGCCGATGAGGACCTGGTTGGATGGCGCCGATTGCGTTCCCAGCGCCTGGCGCAGGAAATGCAGCACGATGGTGATGCGAAGAAACGGGCTGACCGCCATCACCACCGCCGGCAGCAGCGTCAGCAACGTCAAAAGGATGACGATCTGGGTCGGGGTGCTGAGCGTGAGACCCTTTCCCGAAGCGTTTCCGAAGACGGGAATGGACGCGTCATTGGGCGCCGCGGTGGCAACCGCACCAGATAGAAACAACCACAAAAGAAATGAGATTCGAATCATTGGGAACTGGATAGCAGGTCTTGCGGGGCGCGGACATCGAGACTGGCCTGATCGAGCAAGGTACAAGCGGAGGGGGCGGTCCCGATCAAAACCACCTTGCCTGAAATGCGAACCAGGTGCAGCGCGTGGTGCGGCGTGAGCGGCACGCGTTCCAGTACTTCCAGGCGGGCGCTCGCCCGGCGGCCCGGCAACTGCAGCGACCCGCGCCGTTTCAACAGCCACAACAGACCGCCGAGCAGCGCGAATACAACCAGCACCATCGCGATCTGTTGCGTCAAATCCATGTTCGCTTTCCCGGCTCCTATTGATGGATGTTGAGCAGGTCCTGCGTCAATTGATCCATGGTCGAGATGACTTTCGAGTTCGCTTCGTAGGAGCGCTGATAGACGATCAAGTTAGTGAACTCAGTGGCGATGTCAACCGTGGATGCCTCCAATGCGCCGCCCTGGATGGTCCCTCGATTTCCGCTGCCGGGCATGCCTACCACCGGCGTGGCGCTGTCCGATCCAACTTCATAATTGCTGTCACCGACCGAAACAAGCGAAGACGGATTACTGATGGACGCCACCGCTAGCTGCCCGATCACCTGCTGGCTGCCGTCGGAATAGTGCACAAAGATCGATCCACCGTTAGAAAGCGAAACCTGGGTCACCTGAGACGCCGCCTTCCCGTCCTGACTGCTTCCGGAAAGAGCCGACGTCTGCGCGAACTGAGTGAAGGTTGGATTGCCGTTGGTGTCGTAAAGATTCCAGTTGATATTCATGTCGGTGGCGCCATCTGCGAGACCCGTGGCTGCAATGGCGATTTGTCCGGGTGCGGCGGGACTAGTCATATTGCCGTTGCTATCGAAACTGATGGTCCCGTTAGCCAGCTTCGAGGGCGTGCCTGCTTTTCCGGCGGACAGGTCTTCGCCGGGTATATCGACCTCATAATTCCAGCTATTGGCCGCGGTCTTGGTGAAGGTGACGGTGAGGGTATGGGTGGTACCCAGCGAGTCGACCACCTGAATAGGCGCCGAGAAGGTTCCATTCGCCGCCCCCACTGTAGCGTCAGATTCCAGGTTCCCGGTCAGTGTAAATTGCGTGGTCGCAACGGGAGCCTGAAGAGCATTGGTCGGTACGGTGATCTTGCCGATCGGGCCGGATGTGTTGATGGCGCCGTTTATAATGCTCCAGCCTTGCACGAATTGTCCATTGCCGGTGACCAGGTTGCCTTGCGCATCCAGTTGGAAATTTCCGGCGCGCGTATACAGGGTGTTGCCACCGGTGTCCTGAAGGACGAAGAATCCGTTGCCTTGGATGGCCGCGTCGAACGCGCCGCCGGTCTGCTGGATGGATCCTTGATTGAAGACGCGCGTGCTGTGCGTTGCGGAAACGCCGCCGCCGATCTGAACGGCGCCGCCGCCGATGGACTGGGACAACAAATCGTAGAACGACACGGTGCTGTCCTTGTATCCAGTCGTGTTCAGGTTCGCCAGGTTATTTCCGACGATGTCGAGAGCGTCCGTGGACGCTGTTAATCCGCTGAGGGGTGTTGCAAAGCTAGACATTGTGAGTTGCTCCTTATCAAAATTGTTAATTCGAACTGCCTGACGAAGGCGAAGGCGTTGTGGGCGCCGGGTTGGCCGGTGCGGCGTCCTGCACCAAAGTCTGCATGTTCTGATTGATGGACAGCAATTGTTCTAACTGGCTGAATGAAACCAGTTGGCCGACGAACTGGATGCTGTCGGTCGGATTCATCGGGTCCTGATTCTTGATCTGCGCCACCAGAAGCTGGAGAAAAGTACTCTCGTTCGTGAGTTGGCCAATGCTGCTGTTGGCGCTCGAAGCGTTGGCCGCCCCGGTTGATCCGGTAGTCGGAGTAGACGGTTGAGTAACGGGGTTGGATGGGGTCATGAGTTTTTACCTCCGGGCTGCAGGGTACTTGCACTGGCTTGCTCGGCCAGTTCGTCGAGCCATTGGTTGTTGGCGCGGCGGTCACGCTGAGATTGACGATCGTTCTGAGATAACGAATGTTGTTGGCTGGATGAGCGCTGCTGTTGGCCGCCCTGCTCTTGGCGGCTTTCGGAAGACGACTGAGCCGAGACCGTCTTAAGGACCTCGGTCCTTACGCCTTGCGCGTTGAGTTGCGTGGTGAGGTCGTTGAGATTGGACCGCAGCGAATTCCGCAGATCTTGATCACTGGCGTGCACCGACACGCTAATGGTGCCGGCCCGGTCGACCAGGCGAACGGCGGCCGATGATTGACCATTACCGAGACTCAAGAGAATCTCGTTATTGAGATTGACTCTGGGAGGGGCCACGTTGAGCGGCTGCAGCTCGGATAGTGTCGTGACCGGAGGGGCGGCCGGCGCGGGCGGATCCGCAAGGTTCATCGAGGGCCGGGCATCGGCATGCGTTCCAACTCCCAACCACGCCGTGCCATCGGGTAGGGCTTGAGCGGAGGCGCCCGGCGAATGGTTCGGGATCGCGGCCGGAGCGGCACTCTGCGAGTTGTCGGCAACTTGCCCGAACCTAGCCGTTTCAGGCTTCGCGAGGTTCGATGAATCGCGTGCACTCGATTCAGAATTTCCGAAGGCGTCGTGTGACGGGGAATCCGAATGAGAGGAGGGCCGTCCGCCGCCGGGTGTGACCTGGATCGCCGGCAAGTTGCGGGCGGGCGCGGTGCTGGGCGGAGTCGAGGGCGTGACCGGTGTTTGGGATTTCGATTCGGCTGCCGGCAGTTGGGCGACTTGCGCTAACAGTTCCGGACGAATCGCAGGAATTGGCGTGGCGGCAACCGTCGGCGCCGCGGGCGTCGGCGGTTTAGCGTCCGCCTGTGCCAGCTGCATTGTGAAAGCGAGGTTCTGCGCGCTCAGGGGAAATGCTCCGCTCGTGACGGTACCGGCCGGTACTTCCGGGCTTTCTGGAGCTGACTTGGCGGGCGCTTCGTTAGATTGTTCAGCTGCTCCAGGCAGGGCATTGGGAAGGCCAGTGGTAGGTAAGCCGTTCACCAATGGACTGGCGTTGAAACTGGATGCCAGCCCCGCCGTGTCCTGTGTGCTCTGCGTCCGTGGACGAGAATTGTTCGGGTCAGCAACGCTCATTGCCGCGGCCGATGGCGTCTCGGACGCTGGCGATGAGACTGGGAGGTGCAACCTCTCCGGTGCAGTCTGGGTGTTGCCGGGTTGCGCGCTCGAGTTCTGAAGCGGTGACTGGCCGCGCGCGAAAGCCGCCCCTGCACTGGCTGTCAAAAGCTTTGCCGCTAACTCGGGGCCTTTGGTCGATTCTGGTGCTGCGCCGGGCGTGTGCGCTAAAGCTGCCGCCGGTTCTTGCGATGGCGTCGGAGCAGGCTGCGACGCCAGCCCCAAAGACAGCGCTAGCGGCGCATTCGGCAGCGAGGCATTCTTCAACGTTCCGGATGTGACCGCAGCGGTATTCGCATTATCCGCGGAGAGAGGCTTCTTCTTGAGGAGCGCGCTCTTGGAATCCGCCGGCTGGTCACTTTGGTGGTTTTGATCCTGCATCGAGGGCAGGTTTTGATACACGTCTTGGAATGTGCTCAAGGTTCCCGGCGCTGAGGTCTGAGCCGAGGCAGAAGCAACGGGCGGTGGAACGTTCACGCTCGTGGCGCTCATCGCGGGAACAGCATTCATGATGCGCGAAGATATGCAGGCGCCGAGCCAAAACGAAAGCAGCAGGTTTTCAGCGGCTTAGAATTTCCAAGCGTCGGAAACTCGCCGAAAGCTGACTGAGATCCGACGGATTCGCGTGAGAAGAGTCTGTTCTCTTATCGCGAAACTCACGGAGTTTTATAACTTTTTCTTTGATCGCGGGGTTTGGCCGGGTGGTTGCAAATCACTGCATCGCACCATGGACCAGATCAGCCTGATCGCCGCGAGCGGAATGCGCGCCAACATGCAATCGCTCGATCTATTGGCGAACAACATCGCCAATTCGTCCACCAACGGCTATAAGGGCGACAGCGAATTCCACACCGTATTCGTTTCCGAAGCGGCTGCCGAGGATGGCAACGGCGACGAGACCACGCTGCCGGTGATCCAGCGACATTGGACGGATTTCGCGCAAGGAACGCTGGAGCCGACTGACAACCCTCTGGATTTCGGGCTGTCTGGAAAAGGCTTTTTTGTCGTGCAAGGGCCTTCGGGTCCGCTGTACACGCGCAACGGAAGTTTCCAACTGTCCGCCAACGGAACGCTCGATACCAAGGACGGTTATCCTCTGCTGGATAAAAACAACCAGCCGCTAAAGTTGGCTAGTCCGGGGCAGCCCATCGTGGTGTCGCCGGATGGATCCGTGCAACAGAACGGCCAGCCGATCGGCGTGATGCAACTGGTGGACTTCAAACAACCGGGTGAGCTGTTGAAACAAGGCGGCAATTACTTCCAGAATCCGGAATTGGTGGTGGCTGTGACCCCGGACAGCACGCAGATCAACCAGGGAAAGATCGAGACCTCCAACGTCAGCGCCGCCCACGGAGCAGTGCGGCTGGTGAGCGTGATGCGGCAGTTCGAGATGATGCAGAAAGCCATCGCAATTTCTAATGACATGGGCCGTGAAGCCATCGAAGAGGTGGCCAAAGTTTGAGTCCGTCACATTTTAGGCAGTCAGGAGAACGATTCAGATGATTCGAGCACTCTTTAGCGCCGCCAGCGGCATGAACGCGCAGCAATTGAACGTGGAGAACATCGCGAATAACATCGCCAATGCCAACACCAGCGGTTTCAAAGCGCGGCGCGCCCAGTTTCAGGACCTGCTGTATCAAAACATGATCCAGCCGGGAGCCGCGGCCAGCCAGCAGAGCATCGTCCCAACCGGTCTGCAGTTGGGTCTCGGCACGCGCGCCATTTCGAACGAAATCATCTTCACGCAAGGCGACTTTTCGGAAACCGATAACCCCCTGGACCTGTGCATTCAAGGCAACGGCTTCTTTCAGATTCAAAAGCCAACCGGCGACCTGGCGTTCACCAAGTCCGGCAGTTTTCACTTGAGCAATACCGGCCAGCTGGTGGATGCGAGCGGCAACCTGCTGGATCCGCCGATTACGATTCCGCCGAATGCAGTTTCGACTACGATTGCGGCAGACGGCACTGTGAGCTATACGATACCCGGATCGGTCGCCTCGACGCAGGCCGGCCAGATCCAACTTGCGACCTTCCCCAATCCCTCCGGTCTCAACAGCCTGGGCGGCAACCTGTACGCGCAAACGGACGCCTCCGGTGCTCCGGTGCTGGGAGCGCCCGGAAGTGCGGAGGGGCTGGGCACCCTCATGCAGGGTTTCGTCGAGCAATCCAACGTTAGCATCGTCCAGGAATTCGTGAACCTGATCGTCAGCCAGCGCGCTTATGAAGCGAATTCCAAGGTAGTGAAAGCGGCCGACGAGATGTATCAACAGGCCAATAACCTCAAGCAATGAGTGCCTGGCTTCTGGTCCTGAGCGTGCTTCTGAACGCAAGCCGTTGCGAAACGGTGCGTGGCGACCAGATCGCCGGCGAGGATCTGGCGAGAGCGCTGCCTGCGTTTTCCACCATCCCCGGCGATGCAGTCATCGGGTTTTCCCCGGTGCCCGGTGGCCGCCGCATCTTTGCATTCCCGGAACTGGCGCGTGTTGGAAAAAAATATGGCTTGGAGACGCCGGCGAATGCACGAGCCTGTTTTGAATGGAAAATG
This sequence comes from Terriglobia bacterium, assembly GCA_963768095.1. Lineage (GTDB taxonomy): Bacteria > Acidobacteriota > Terriglobia > Bryobacterales > Bryobacteraceae > Palsa-89. Next base: position 309,808 of record CAVYGT010000011.1, read on the forward strand.
CAGCCGTTGACCGAGGATGCGGTGCGGGCTGCGATACGCGAGACACTAAAAGCGCCGGAAGCGCGCATCACGATTCTCGCCATGAGCAAAAGCGAGGTTCCGGAGGGGAAGCTCGCATTTCCGCTGTCCGGTTTGTCGGCCTCGACCAACGTGGATCCCGCCACGCCGGTTACCTGGCGCGGAGAAGTGTTGTACCACAGCGCGCACCGGTTCACCATGTGGGCGCGAGTGCGGATCGCAGCCAACATGGCGCGGGTGGTGCCGAAGGAATTGCTTTTGCCGGGCCAGCCGGTGAGCGCCCAGCAGCTAGCCGTGGAGACACGAGACGATTTTCCGTTGCGAAACGATCTGGCCCGCAGCCTGGAAGAAGTGGTGGGGCGAACGCCGTTGCATGCCATCCGGCCTGGAACGCCGATCCTGCGAACGGATCTCCGCGAACCGTTTCAAGTGCAGCGGGGAGACGCCGTGGCCGTGACGGCGATTTGCGGCGGGGCCCAATTGCAGTTGGAGGCCGTGGCCGAGAATCCCGGCAAACAGGGCGATGTCATTTCGCTGAAGAATCCGCGCACCGGCAGGACGTTCCGCGCTCGCGTGGAGGGTAAGGATCAGGCACTGGTGATGGCCGGGCCATTCGCAATGCTAACGGAGACGCCATGAGACTTCAAATCGGAATACTGCTCCTGCTGCCGGCCGCGTTGTGCTGTGGCGCGGATAAGAAGAAGAAAGCGGCTCCCGAGCCTTCGCCGCTGGACAAATATATTATCGATGCACACACGGACTTCAGCTCTCCGGAGGCCGCGCATCCGGCTGGCTCGGTGTGGTCCGCCGCGGCCATGTTCTCCAGTCTCGGCATGGACCTCAAGGCCAGCCGGTTAGACGACCTGGTGACCATCATCGTGAACGAAACCTTCTCGGCCGTGGCGACCGGCGACGTTAAGACGGCTCGCAACTCCAGCGCGCAAAGCGCGATTACCGCTGCCGGGGGGATCACGCGCGCCACCGGACCGCTCGCCAATCTGGCCAAATCCAACACACAGACCGCGCTGCAGGGGCAAGGCGAGACCAGCCGCGGCGCCGTTCTGACGGCCAACTTGAGCGCGCGCGTCGCGCAGGTGTTGCCGAACGGCTACCTGGTGATTGAAGGAACCAAACGCGTGCAGGTGAGCTCGGAAAATCAGGTGGTCACCGTGCGCGGAGTCATCCGGCCGGTCGATCTGGATGTAACCAACAGTATTCCCTCGAATCGCATCGCACAGATGGAAGTTCTAGTGAACGGCAAGGGTGTGGTCAACGACTCCATTCGCCGTCCGAATTTCCTATACCGGTTGCTGCTGGGGATTTTGCCTTTCTGACATGAAATCACTTTCGCTAGCGGTTCTGATCTCTGCGTCGCTGCTGCCTCTGGCTGCTGCGGCCGACACATCCTCGGCGCGTTTGAAAGAGCTGGTCTCTTTAGAGGGCGTGCGCGAGAACCAGCTGATCGGGTACGGCATGGTGGTCGGGCTTAAAGGTACCGGGGACCGGCAGCAGACGATTTTCACCACGCAGAGTCTGGCCAACTTGCTGCGGCAGATGGGTGTCACTGTAGATCCCACGCTCATCCTGGTGAAGAATACCGCTTCGGTAATGGTTACGGCTACGCTTCCGGCCTTCGCGCAACCTGGAATGCAAATCGACGCAACGGTGGGCGCGATGGGCGACGCGGCCAGCCTCCAGGGCGGGCTGCTGTTGATGACCAGCCTGCGCGGAATCGACGGCCAAGTTTACTCCATCGCGCAAGGTCCGGTGCTAACGGGGTCGTTTATCGCCGGAGGGGCGGGAAACACGCAGACCCTCAACCATCCGACCGTGGGGCGTGTGCCCGGCGGCGCGATTGTGGAGCGCGCGGCGCCCACGGTGACGCCCGTCAAACAGGTTCGACTCCAACTGCACCAGGCCGACTTTACTACCGCCGCCCGCATCGCCGATGTCGTGAATCAGCATTTCTCGTCGGAGCCAAAGCCCATCGCGCATGCCGATAACTCCGGCCTGGTCAGCGTGGCCATTCCTCCCGAATTTTCGACGCGCACCACGGAGTTTGTGGCGTCGCTGGAGGTCCTGAAAGTTGAAACCGACCGGCCGGCGCGCGTGGTTATCAATGAGCGCACCGGAACCATAATAATGGGCAAGGAAGTGCGCGTTTCCCCGGTGGCCATCATGCACGGGAACCTCAACGTCGAAATCCAGACCCGGTACGACGTTTCGCAACCCAATGCCTTCTCCCAAGGCACGGCACAAGTGACTCCCGAGGTTTCTGTCGGCGTCAAAGAGGAAAAGGCCCGGAATGTGGTCTTGAAGGAAGGCGCCACGGTGGAAGAACTGGTGCGGGCGCTGACCTCGATTGGCTCCACGCCACGCGACATCATCGCGATCCTTCAAGCCTTGCGCAGCGCGGGAGCGCTGGAATCCGAAGTGGAAGTGATCTAGGTGAACGTACAATTTCCGCCGGCGGCGATCGCACCGGGGCTTCTCAATTCAAAGCTGCCAGCGGCTGTTCCTTCGGATCAGGGAGAGACTTTTCATCAGGCCCTGGACAAGGCATCCTCGGGCGACAGAAAACTGGCTGACACAGCCAAGCAGTTCGAGGCCGTTATGGCGGGCGAAATTCTCAAGGCGGCCCGATCCTCGTCGCAAGGCGGGTGGTTGTCGAGTAACGACGGCGAAGACGATCAGACGGGCGAGATGACACTTGAATTGGCCGAGCAAGGCCTAGCACAAGGTTTAGCCGCAACTGGCGCTTTTGGGATCGCGAAGATGGTGACGGCCAACCTGCAACGCGATCAGCCTACAGACACCAGCTCCGCGCCTGCTTCGAAGCACTGACAACTTCCGGGAGATATGGACTGGCCGTGCCAGGTGCGCCGGTCTCAGGATCCGCTTCGTGCGCTTGCGAGTGGGCCGCCTGGCTCTCCATCGCGCCGCTCCAACCCTCCTGCAGCGTACGAAGCAAGCGCGAGACTTCTTGGAACATCGCTTCCGATTTGTGAAGCTGCGCTTCCGCCAACCGGCTTTGCATGTAACTATACAAACCGGCCAGATTCTGCGAATATTGCGGCTGAACATCGTGGCGCAGCGAGCGCTGGAGCTCGAAAATGATCTCCACCGCTTTGTTGACAGCGCGCCCCCGGTTCAGAATGTCGCCCGAGCGCAAGTTGGCCGCAGCCTCCTCGGTGGATTGAATGGCCGTCTCATACAGGATGCCGACCAATTCCATCGGCGACGCGGACCGCACGCGAGTGAGCAAGTATTCGTTCTGACGATTCACGGTTGACCTTCCGAACCTTTATCGATGCGCGGCGGCGCCGATTTAGGGGATTTGGATGGGCGCGCATTGGCCTGAGCGTCGAAGACGCGACGGCTGCTGTCACGATGGCGACGCGCCGGTCCCGGACCACCCGCGCAAGTCTCTCAATCCAAACGTGCAACATTTGGCTTCCAAAATGCTTTTTCGCAGTATTTTCCAGGTCAGAGTCTATCCGGACAGAGGAGCGATGCAAGCTGAATCGATGCAGGTCAAGTCGTATTTCGCGGATTCCGTGGAGCGCGCCATCCAAGCCGCGCGGCAAGAACTGGGCGCGGATGCGGTGTTGATTACCTCCCGGCGCGCCGCGCCGGAAGTGAGCAGCCGCGGAGCTTATGAGGTAGTCCTGGGGATCCCCAGCCACACCCCTGCCACCGATCCGGTCTCCGAAAATCAAGACTTGAGCCGGGAGGTCGCCTTGCTCCGTGACCAACTCGAAAATATCAAGCTGGTTCTGCAGCACAGCGGCGCGGGCGCGAATCCGAAGACCCAGCCAGGAATCAAATCGGTCCAGCTCGAACTCGCGGAAGCGGGCTTGGACGATGAAATGATTCAGTCCATCACCAACGACGTTTGGAACAGCCGCGGTACGGTAGCCGCCGGAGAGGAGCCCCCCAGCATCCGGGACGCAGCGATTGAGAGCCTGCGCAAGAGGCTCCGATTCGCGCCCGAATTCGCTCCCGTATCGGGAAACGGCCAGCGCGCGGTGGTGTTTGTGGGCCCTCCCGGGGCCGGCAAGACTAGCACGCTCGCCAAGTTTGCCATGCGCGAGTGCCTGGGACGCCGCCTTTCGGTTCGAATCATTTCAGTGGAAACGCACCGGGTGGCGGCTCAGGAAAAGCTGCGCGGCCTGGCCAAGATCATGGGCTTCGGGTTCACGGCCGCCAACAGCATGCGCGAATTCATAGAAGCCATGGACGAGTTTCGCGGCAAGGACGTCCTGCTCATCGACACGCCTGGTTTCAGCCGCGATGACTTTGAATTCGCCGGCGATCTGATCCGTTTCCTGCGGCAGATGGCATCCAAAGAGATCCATCTGGTCTTACCCGCGTCCATGAATCGCGATGACCTGATGATTCACATCCGGCGCTACGCCGCGTTTCAGCCGGACTATCTTTTATTCACCAAACTGGACGAGACGGAATCGCGCGGCGCCGTGTTAGCCGCGGCACTGGAAGCGGACAAGCCGCTTTCCTACCTGGCGGCCGGGCAGGGCATTCCGGAAGACCTCCAATCGCCGAACTGGCCCGCGCTGCTCGGCAAACTGTTTCAGCGCGAAAAAGCAGCGGCGGTTTCGGCGGCATAGATGGCAACCAACGTCCTGGCAAATCAGGGGTTCTGCCCGGCTATGGCCGGTTCGCCTGAGGAGCGGGAGCGTTTGATTCTCGAGCACCTGCCCAGCGTGCGCTGGCTGGCCCTGAGAATCCACGAAAAAATCGGCGGAGCGGTCGGCCTGGATGACCTGATTTCGGCCGGAACCATTGGTCTGATCCAGGCAGTGGATGCTTTCGATCCAAAATGCAACGTCAAGCTGAAGACCTATGCCGAGTACCGGATTCGAGGCGCGATCCTGGACAGCATCCGTGGACTGGACGGGATTCCGGCGCACAAGCGCAAGCGGCTAAAGGAGATCGAATCCGCCATCCTGGCGCTGGAACAGCGGGTGCAACGCGCGCCCACCGAAGAAGAAGTTGCGGCCGAATTGAAAATCCCGCTGGCCGATTACCAAGAAGCGTTGTCGGAGCTGCGCGCCGTGAGTCTGGGCAGCCTGGACGAAATCAGCGACGGCTTTTCAGAGAGCAGACTGCTCCGGTTTGTCGCTCAGGACGAGGAGAGCCAGCCGGCTCGCATCTTGGAGCGCTCCGAATTGAAGAATTTGCTGGCGGATGGAATCAACAAGATGCCCAAGCAGGAAAAGATCATCCTGTCGCTGTACTACCAGGAACAACAGAACCTTCAGGAGATTGCGGAAATTCTGGGGCTGCATACCACGCGCGTTTGCCAGCTGAAGTCCCAAGCAGTACTCCGGCTGCGCGCCTACATGCTCAAGAAATGGCCGGCCGGCCGGGGTGGGCTCTGATGCGGCTGTTTTTGGAGCTGGTTCCTTGCTTGGTTGTGGTCACGGCCGCGGGCGTGTTGCTGACCATGATCCTTTTTGGGGCGATGCAACGCCGGGTAAATAAGCTCGCGAAAGCCCTGGTCAGCAGCGAGACTTCGCGCCAGGCCGAAGCATCGGAATTGACCAATCAGATAAACGAATTGAAGCGGCGCGTCGCGGATTTGGAGAAGGCCGACATACGGGTTTGCGCCGAGCTGCAACCGGAGGGAGACCTTAGTACCGCTGTTCGCAGCATGGCGCTCAAACTGCGGCGGGCGGGCCAAGCGCCGGATGAAATCGCACAGAAGTTGCGCCTTTCGAAAGGAGAAGTGGAGCTGCTGATCAAAGCGCAAAAGATAGTCATGCGGCCCTATGAAAACGCTGAAATGATGGCCACAGAAGGGCTGAAAAAAGGCTAAAAACCGTGCGGGAAGTTGCGATACAAGCAGGGACGCCTTTATGGACGCTATGAGAATCAACCGCGGCGACATGACAACCAATCCGGAAATCGAGCTGCAGCCAGCCCGGTCGTCCCGCGAAGTTGTTGATTCTACTGCTCCGGCAGGCTCGGGCGGGCCCGCCGCTTCCGATTCCATTGCACTGAACGGCATCAGCAGCCTGGTTCAGTTAGCCTTGAGCGCCGGGGCCAGCCAACGGGCAGACCGTGTACAACAGCTCAAACAATGGGTTGAAAGCAACCAGTATACGGTCGACCCGAATTCGGTGAGCCGCGCTTTGATTGCCGCTCACATGAGCGGCGAGTGACGCCGGTCGCAATGGCCCTCTCGGTGGATGTTCCCTCACAATACGGCGATGTGCGTGAGTGTATCCAGGCCGCTCAGCGGAATCTGGAGCAGGTGAAACAACTAGTGGCACGGCCTTCGGTGGAAGCGGGGGAGGCAGCGGCGGCGATCCTGCGGGAGGTCGAAGTGCAGTTGGGGTGCATCGCGGCGATCTGGAAGTCGCAAGGGGTGAACGCGGATCCGGAGCTGCGCTCGGCCCTGGAAGGAATCCAGCGAGAAGTTGGGCTCCTAGCGGAATTGTTCGCCCAGACCGACCGGCTTCTTCAGAGCTGGATCGGAGCCATCCAGAGCAAGCGGGCCGGCTATAACGGCCGGGGACAAACGGCTCCCTTGGTTCTGGTGAACCGGGTGAGTTTGGAAGGATGAAACGTCTTGGGTAGTTTATTCTCAGCCTTGAATACCGCGGCCGACGCACTCAGCGCCTTCCAGCAGGCCATCGACGTGACCCAGAACAACGTGGCCAATGCCAATAGCCCGGGCTACGCGAAGCAGGTCCCGCTGATGGAAGCAGTTGACATTCAGTCCGCGAACGGAGTCGTGGGAGGTGTGACGGAGCAGACTCAGGACACGCGCAACGCCTTCGCCGACGCGGCGGTGCAGCAGCAGCAATCGTTATTGGGCGAGTTCCAACAGCTTCAAACTTCTCTGGCTCCTCTGCAGGGCATACTGGATGTTTCTTCGAACAGCGCGATTCCGTCCGCGTTGACTCAACTGTTCCAGAGTTTTTCGCAATGGAGCACTCAGCCTTCCAACGCAACGTATCAAAACGCAGTGATCAGCGCAGCGCAAAACACCGCGGCCGCGTTCCAAACAGTTGCGTCGCAATTGAACAGCGCCAGCGCCTCGACCACTAAGGACCTGCAGTCGACGGTGGCACAAATCAACCAGGATGCAGCGCAAATCCAGAGCTACAACGCATCCGTTGCGGCCGGCGACTCGAATCCGGGGCTTTCGGCTCAACTGGAGAGCACGCTCGAGAATCTCTCAACCCTGGCCGATATCCAGACCTTGCCGGGTGTGGGCGGAACGGTCACTGTGCTGTTGGGCGGTCAGACTCCGCTGGTCATCGGAACGCAGGTAGATGCCTTGCAGGTGGGAAGCGACGTAGCGAATGCGGTGAACGGGCCACCCAATGCGACCATCCTGGACAGCAACGGCAATGATGTCACCGCACAGGTTACCTCCGGCCAGTTGGCTGGGCTGCTGTCGGTTCGGAACAGCCTGATTCCGTCGTTGATCGGAGGCGGGCAGCAAACCGGCGGACTGAACACACTCGCGAAAAGTCTAGCCGACGCGGTGAACAACCTGCTCGAACAAGGCTCGACCACCGCCGTGCCGCCGTTTCAATCCGGCACCGCACTGTTCAGCTACACCTCCGCGCCTCCTTCCGGAATCGCAGCCAGTTTGCAAGTGACCGCGGGTTTTCAACCGAGCCAGCTCGCCGCGACCGATCCTGGGCCACCCGAAGTTTCCAACGGAATCGCACTCAAGCTAGCAGGTCTGGATACGGACCCGGCGGGCCAGATCAACGGATTGAGCTTCAGTCAATATTTCGGCTCCTTGGCGGCCAGCGTAGGCAATGCCGTGAACAGCGCCAACACCAGCGCGGCGGCGCAGGCGCAAACCGTGGCGCAAGCCAAGAACCTGCAACAGCAATTTTCGGGGGTATCCCTGGATGAAGAGGCCGTCCGGCTGGTGCAGTTGCAGGGCTCTTTTCAAGCCGCCAGCAAGGTAGTAACCGTGGTGGATGAGATCACTCAGGCGCTGATGACCATGATTCAGTAGGCGCTCGGAAGGAACAATCTATGATCCCTGGCCTCAGCTCAGCCAACGCGCAGTTCGTTGCCGATGTCAACAATCTGCAGTCCCAAATAACCGATACACAGAATCAGCTCGCAACCGGGCTGCGGGTGAACCAAGCCTCGGATGCACCCCAAGAGTTAGGCGACATTTTCCAGTCGCGGGCCGATCTGGCGAACGTTAACCAGGTCAGCCAGAACCTCAACAGCGTCCAAGCACTGGTTAATGCCGGGGACTCCAGCGTGCAGTCGGCCATCCAGTTCATGCAGAATGCGCTCAGTCTGGGAACGGAGGGAGCCAGCAGCGGTGCCAGCCCAAGTACGCAAAGCGCGCTCGCGACTCAGGTGCAAAGTCTGCTGTCGCAGATGGTAGGTCTGAGCCAGACGCAGGTGAATGGCGTTTATATCTTTAGCGGGGACCAAAGCGGCTCGCCCGCGTATCAACTGGACTCCGCCAGCCCCACGGGTGTCCAACAATTGGTGACCGCGCAGGCTACGCAACAGATCGCGGACCCCAGCGGCGTGACGTTTCCTGTTTCGCTGACCGCGCAACAGATTTTCGACGCCCGCGATGCCGGCAACAATCCCACACCCCAGAATGTTTTTGCGGCGCTCAATAACTTGCAATTAGCGCTGCAAAGCGGGAACAACGCCAACATCACGGCGGCCATCGGCGACATCCAGTCCGCCAGCGCGTACCTGAACCAGCAGCTTGCTTTCTATGGGACCGCGCAGAACCGCATCACTTCGGCGCTTGACTTGGCTCAAAAATTTCAGTTGCAGGACCAAACACAGCTCGGCAATCTGCAAGACGCCGACGTCACATCGCTGGCGCTGCAGCTGACGCAACAGACCACCAGTCTCAATGCAGCCATGGCGGCTGAGGCCAAGCGGCCGACCACGACGCTGTTTGACTATCTTCCGGTCGGATAGGCGCCGGAAATCGGGGAACGAATATGCCAGAGTCTGCTACCTGCCCAGTCCGCGAACGGGCCCTGCGCTCCTTGGCGCAGTTGCCGCCGTTCTCGCCCATTCTCAACCGGCTGATAGCCAATCTGGCCCAGCCGGACGTGTCCTTCGCCAAAATCGCCGACCTCATCGAAAAAGACCCGGTGCTGGCTGGGAACCTTCTCAAGCTGGTCAATTCGGCGCTGTACGGCAGACGCGGAACCATTGATTCTGTCCGCCACGCTGTGGCCATGTTGGGCGTCAACAAACTTCGAAACGCCGCGCTCAGCATGTCGGTGGCGCGCATGTGGAACCACGTGAAAACGCCGCGTGGCTGGTCGCTCGCGAGCTTCAACCTGCACGCCGTGGGTGTGGCGATTCTTTCGGATCTGCTGGCTCAAAAACTCCCAGTCGATCATGGCGAAGGGGCTTTCGCGGCCGGACTATTTCATGACCTCGGCTGGCTGCTGGTGGCACTGGGATGTCCGGAAGAGTACGATCAAACCTCCCACTTATTTCTGGAAGAGGAACCGCGCGGCTGCGAGCGCGAATTGCAGATCCTGGGGACGTCGCACGCTGAGTTATCCGCCGACGCTCTGGCAACCTGGAATCTTCCGGAACCAATTCAGGCGGCGGTGCGCTATCACGCCGGCTGGGAGCAAGACCCAGGCTCGGCCGCCGTCAATCGAATTCCCCTCAGCCGCATCATCAGCGTGGCTGATTATTATGTACAGCGCCGCGGGAATCACCTGAGCGTTTTCGAGCCGGGGCCCCGGACCGATGAGGAAATGTCCGATTCCTTAGGACTTGGCGAACAACTGGCAAACGTCTTGAATGAGTTCGACGCCCAATTTTCGAGCATCCAGGAATTCTTTTGATGAACTCGCGCAAAACGGAGCGCGGCGCGAAGCAGTTCCTGACACGTATGGCGCTGCGCGCCACACCCTTTACGCTTCTAAGCTGGGCGGGTCAGGGTCTCCATGTTTGATCCTCTAACAGACAGGTTGCCACGCCGGCAACGAATAAAGGACACTCGGATTCCAAGAGCCGTTCGACCTCGTCGCCATGTTCCAGGCCGTTCCTCGCAATCTCGTCGCGAATCGCGCAGACGGTGCACAGAACTGCCTGCTTATCTTGATCCGGCAAGACTCTTAGAGCGGGGACGATCTCGCGCGCCGGGTGTCCGGCCAAGACCGTTTCGAAGACACTTTCAAATGATGCCAGCTGACTCAATGCCGTTGATCGTCCGGTCTGGCGAAGAACTCCAGGCTGCCGCCAACTTGTTGACAGTTAATAAGAAGTCGGATAGCGGCCAGTGCTTCTCAGGAGGCCGCCGAGCGGACCTGACCTGAAATGGCCACTCCCAGTTCCATTGAGCGGCTGGAGCCGCTTCCGGCGATTGCGGTCGAACTTCTCGATCAAATCGCGTCTAGCACTGTCGAGAAAACAAGCTTGCTCGATGTGTTGGGAGCGCAGCCTCACCTTCTGGCGGAGATTTCAAGCGTGGCGATGCAGGCCACTGGCTCTTCGGACGAGGATACGACGGATGCTCCATCCCCGCTGAAACAGCTCAGCTCGCTGCGGCTAGCCGAAATTGCCATGACGGTGCTGGTGGGGGACTATCTGCGTCGCGCTATCCGAGCCTCCGACGACGACCGCTATTGGCGCTATATTCTGGCTTGCGCGGTATGCTGCGAGCAGGTGGCGCTGCCCAGGCAAGAGGATGCATTACTAGCCTACACGGCTGGCTTATTCCATGATATCGGCCGGATGGCGTTGATAGCCGCCTATCCCAATCGCTACTCGAATCTGTTGGCCCTTACCGATAGAATGTTTGCGGCCGACGAGCCCTTCGACATCCTGGAACACGAGCGCCTGCTGTTCGGGCTCGACCACTTTGAAACGGCTATCTGGGTGGCGGGAGCGTGGAAATTGCCTGCTTGGCTGCACGCGATCATCGGTAAATTTGACGGTCAGGCGATGGGGAGTCACGCCAAACTGGTCGCTACGGTGCGTGCCGGGACAAGCTTGGCGCACTCGCTCGGTTTTGGCTATCTCGCGGCGGCCCCGCGCGGGGACATCCGGAAAATCCTGAGCCATTGTGAGGACACCCAAAGGCATTGGAAGACCTCGGAAGACTGGGAATACGTCGAGGAAAACATGCGGGGAAAGGTTCGCGTATGCTTGCGCTGGTACTCGGCGGATGAGTAGACGGCGAGTCGAAAAGCCAGGCACCCGCATTTGTGGGGATGCTTGTATCTACTAAATACACACTACAGAGCCAGAACGTCCATGCCGATTAAATAGGCAAATTCAAATTCTGGTTCTAAGCAGGAGCTTGTAGTAAGGAATGTTTCCAATCATCGGCATCGTCGTGGTTCTGGGCTGCATTTCCGGAGGTTACCTGATGGAAAAGGGCAACTTCCTGGTTTTGATGCAGCCGGCCGAGCTGCTGATCATACTCGGTGCTGCCATCGGGACCGTGCTGATCGGAAATCCTCCGTACTTGTTGAAGGGTATCGTCACCAGCCTGGTCAGCGTACTTAAGGGAAGCCGATTCAGTTCCTCGCTTTATCTCGATACGTTGCGCTTCTTGAGCGATTTCTTCAGCACTTCGCGAAAGAACGGCTTGACCGCTTTGGAGACCGATCTGGACGAGCCCGATAAGAGCGCCTTATTCAAGCGCCATCCCAATTTCGCGGCCAACAAGGAAGCGCTGCACTTTTTTTGCGACACCATGCGCACGCTGCTGGCCGGCGGCGTGGAAGTGCACGATCTGGACCAGGTGATGGAGACCGACCTGGAGGTATTGCATCGCCAGAGCCGGCTGCCGGCGGGCGCGCTGTCCACCATGGCCGATAGTCTTCCAGGGCTGGGGATTGTCGCCGCGGTACTGGGGGTTGTGATCACCATGAGCGCGTTAGGCGGCCCACCGGAAGAAATCGGACACAAGGTGGCGGCGGCCCTGGTCGGAACTTTCCTGGGCATCCTGTTGTGCTACGGATTCCTGGGACCCCTGGCAGCCAACATCAAGAAGCAAACCGATGCCGAGAGCGAATACTTCCTGTGCCTGCGCATGGGAATGCTGGCGTACATGAAGGGCGTCTCCCCGCTACTGGCTCTGGAGGCCGCGCGGCGTGCCATCCCGCATCACGTGCGTCCGTCGTTTCAGGAGATGGACAAGGCCTGCCGGAAGACGGGTACACCCGCCGCTGAGGCTGCCGCTTGAGCGCGAAGGCACACCCCAAGATCATCGTTGTAAAAAAGGTGGTCGCCGGCCACGACGAAGAACACGGCGGGGCCTGGAAAGTGGCCTACGCGGACTTCGTAACCGCGATGATGGCGCTGTTTATCGTGCTGTGGCTGCTAAGCGCCAGCGAGAAGGTCCAAAAAGCGGTGGGCGGGTACTTTCAAGACCCGACCGGCAAGGGCCGTCAAACCGGCACCACCAACGCGGGTGTCAGCGAAACGCTGACGCTCAACCAAAATCAACTGCAGCAATTGAAGGAAAAGCTGGAACAGGCGCTGAAACAGCTCCCCATTTTCCAGAACCTGCAGAAGCAGGTTCGAATGACGATCACGGCCGAGGGCTTGCGGATCGATCTGCTGGAGACCAAGCGCGGGCTTTTTTTCGAGACTGGCAACCCCAAGCCGACGGAAGCTGGAAGGAATTTGCTGCAGCTTCTCGCGGTCGAGCTGGTGAAGCTGCCCAACAAGGTTGCCATCGAAGGACACACCGATTCCACGCCCTACGGACGTGCCGATTATTCCAATTGGGAGCTGTCGGCCGATCGTGCCAACGCGGCCCGGCGGATCTTGCTCGAGTATGGACTGCCGGATACGCGGATCAGCCAGGTGCGTGGCTTCGCCGATCAACGGCTCCTACTTAAGAACGATCCGACCAACCCATCCAACCGGCGCATCTCCATCATCGTGCGCAACACCGGGCTGGACGAGCAGGAAGAAGCCTCGGCTCAAAACACGCAAGATCATCCAGCGAAGGCCGCGCCCGCTGCGCCTGGCAAGAAGTAGAGCGTCGAACTTCAGCCGGCTGCGCTAGGTCGCACGTTGCTCAATCCTGGTGGCACTGCCGAGGAGATCCTTGATCCGCACCGACAGTGCGTCTTCAACCAATACGACTTCCGCGGTAGCTACTGGCGCGCCGCCCGCCAGAAGAGTCAGCGGCGCCCCCGCCGGATGTTTCGTTTCCAGAACCATGCCCGGCTTCAAATCCAGCAGGTCGCGGACGCTGAGCTCGACAACTCCCACCTCGACCTCCAAGCTGAATGGAAGGCTTTCGAAACGGTTCAATACTTCGGCTGTGTTCATGCGCAGTGGGCCGCAACCAACCATTGCATGCGGATCGCCAGAAAGAGATTGCGCATTTGCAGCGATGAAGCCGACAATATCGTCGAGAATTTGGCAATGCGATGACTAGACTCCGTCGATAGAATTCGGATGTGACTAGCACTCACCTTATAAGCGGGTGAGTTTGCGCACCCCGCATCTGGGGTGTCGATTATCTATCAAGTCTTTCGCGCTATTAACCGATCTACGAACTTAAACCAACAATGGACAACAACCTCTTTGCCAATAGAGTTGTGATGTGGATCGCCGATCAGGCGCCTTCCGATAAGATCTTTTCGAATCACGAAGATTGCGAGACGGTCGAGATCGTCCCGGCCACCAGACTTGCAGGGGCGCTCGAAGTTCTACAGACTCGCAGCCTGGACGCGATTCTGGTGAGCCTGCCGTTTGCCGGCTGTGAGCGCGGAGGAACTGCTGGGCGCGATCCGGGAACTTCGCTCGGAACTGCCGGTGGTAGTGCACGAGCCCAGCACGCTACGAAGAAGCGACGCCGAGGTCCAACGCCTCGGCATTTCGCGCTACATCGCCAGTGCGGTGCCGCCCTACTACTTAGGCCAGGCGCTCTTGGATGTGATGAACAATGACGGCGACAAAGCGATCGAAGAAAGCCGTCCGGGCTCTCGCGAGGGCGCAAGAATGGTGGGGTCCAGCGCCTCGATGCGCCAGGTGGCGGAGATTATCGATCTGATCGGACCGCGGCGCTGCACAGTGCTGATCACGGGGGATACAGGCAGCGGCAAAGAAATCGCCGCGCGGAAGATTCACGCCGCCAGCAACCGCTCTCAGCGCCGGATGGTCGCGGTGAACTGCGCCGCACTGCCCGATACTCTTTTGGAAGCCGAGCTTTTCGGCCACACCAAGGGCGCTTTCACGGGCGCCGTGAACGCCCGAGTGGGCCTGTTCGAGCAAGCCCATCGCAGCACTATTTTTCTGGACGAGATCAGCGAGCTGCCTATGTCCTTGCAAGCCAAACTGCTCCGCGTGCTGCAAGAACGAGAGATTCAACGCATCGGAAGCTCCCGGCCGGTACCTGTCGATGTGCGTGTGATTGCGGCCTCCAACACGAATCTGCTGGAGGCGGTCGCCAATCAGCGCTTCCGCGAAGACTCTGTACTATCGGCTGAACGTGGTGGCGTTGCAGATCCCGGCGTTGCGCGATCGGGCCAGCGATATTCCCGAGCTGGCCGAGCATTTCCTGGCCAGAATCGCCGATCAGGAAGGCGGGCCGGCCAAGTCGCTAGCTCCGGAAGCGATGGCGGCGCTGCTGCGCTACAGCTGGCCGGGTAATGTCCGGCAACTCGAACACGCCTTAGAGTCGGCCGTCGCTTTGAGCGGCTCTCGAACGGTTTTGTATCCGGGCGATTTTGCTCTTCCGGTGCGGCCTCAACTGGCCGGCATCTCGGCCATCGACGTGCCGGAAACAGGAATCAATTTCGAAGAACTGATTGCGAACATCGAGCGGCGCTTGCTGGAGCGGGCGCTGGCCAAATCCGGCGGCAACAAGTCGCGGGCCGCTGATCTCCTCAGGATGAAACGGACCACACTCATTTCCAAGTTCAAGGCTTTGGAAGTTTGCGCCTGAATCGAGTATGGCTTCGGCTCCTGTAGTCGCGCCCGGCCCGGCCACGCGCTCGGCCAACGGCCTGGGGATTACAAATTGGGGCGAATTGGCGGTACCCATCGCGGTCCTGATGATCGTGGTGGCGCTGATTACGCCGCTGCCGAGTTTTATCCTGGACTTCCTCATCGTCATGGACCTCATGATGTCCGTGATCGTGATGATGGTGGCGATGTACATTGGGCGGCCCGTGGAATTCAGCGTGTTCCCCACGGTTCTGCTGCTGCTCACGCTATTTCGCCTGGCGCTGAACGTGTCGTCGGCGCGGCTGATTCTCCTGAATGGGAACACCGGGACTGCGGCGGCAGGGCACGTCATCGAAGCTTTCGGCAGCTTCGTAGTAGGCGGGAACTACATCATCGGCGCGGTGATATTCTGCGTCCTGATCGCCATTCAATATGTCGTCATCAATCACGGTTCGGTGCGCATCTCGGAAGTGACCGCGCGTTTCACCTTGGATGCACTGCCGGGCAAGCAGATGTCGATTGACGCCGATTTGAACGGCGGTTTGATCGACGAGAGCGAAGCCAAGCGGCGCAGGAAGGATTTGAGCGCGGAGGCTGAATTCTATGGCGCCATGGACGGCGCGTCTCGCTTCACCCAGCGGGACGCGATCGCCAGCATCATCATCACGGGCGTGAACATCATCGCCGGATTTCTAATTGGCGTGTTCCAGCACGACATGGACTTGAAGCGCGCCTTGCAAACCTACACCGTGCTGACCATCGGCGATGGCCTGGTCACAGTGATCCCGGCACTGATGATTTCGATCTCGGGAGGCCTGGTAATCACGCGCGCCAGCTCGGACGCGAAACTTGGTGCGCTGTTCGACAAACAGGTATTCGGGAGAGCGGAGCCTTTGCTGCTGGCCAGCGGAGTGCTGCTGGTTCTGGCGCTGTTTCCTGGGCTGCCGTCGCTGCCTTTTCTGGTGTTGGGAGGCGGGCTGGGCCTGACCGCGCTGCAGAAACAACGCCGGCGGGCCAACGCGGCCAGCGCGACCAGTGCGGCAGAGAAGCCGGCCAAGGAGAGCGTCGAAAGCCTGCTCCAGGTGGACCCGCTTTCGATCGAAGTGGGGCTAGGGCTGGTCAAGCTAGTGGAGGGGGGATCCAAGTCCCCGCTGCTGCAGCGCATCACGGGTATCCGGAAAACGCTGGCTTCCCAGCTCGGCTACCAAATGCCGGCCATCAAGGTAAACGACAATCTGGCACTGCGTTCGCGCGAATATTCGATCTTGATGAAGGGTGTTGAGGCAGCCCGCTACGAGTTGCCCAGCGGCCAGGAATTAGCGATACCAAACGCGGAGGTGCGCGGCGGCGTGGAGGGCACACCCACCAAAGATCCAGCCTTCGGATTGGCGGCGTTATGGATTCCCACCGGCCGCGCCACGGCAGCCCGATCGCAGGGCTACACGGTGGTGGACGAGGTGAGCGTGCTGGGCACGCATCTCTCCGAGCTGGTCCGGCGCCATGCGCATGAATTGTTCAGCCGCCAGGATGCCAAGAATTTCTGCGATCGCGTGGCGCAGAGCAATCCCAAGGTGGTGGAAGACCTGGTTCCCAAGCTGCTGTCGCTCGCGGTGGTCCAGCGGGTGCTTCAGAATCTGCTGCGCGAGCGCGTGCCGATTCGCGACTCGGTAACCATTCTGGAGGCGCTCAGCGAAGGAGCGCAGATGACCAAGAATCCTGTGTTGCTCACCGAATACGTGCGCCAGGGCATCCGGCGTACCGTGGTGAAGCCGCATTTAAGCCCGCAGCGCGAGATCACCGCCTATCTGACCGAGCAGGGCGTGGAACAGGCCATCGAATCCGCGGTGGAGCACAGCGAGAATAACAGCGTGCTGGGCCTGGCCCCGCAGACGGCGCGCGAGATTGTTTCGCAGTTCTCGCGCAGGATCGAGAGGCCGGACTCCTCGGCGGTGGTGATCACGTCGCCCAGCGCCCGGTATTTTATAAAGCAATTGCTGGAGACTGCGTTTCCGGATGTAGCGGTTCTCTCGCAGAGTGAAGTTCCACCGGAAGTGAAAGTGAAATCGCTGGGTGGAATTGGATGAGAAGTTACAGCGCGGCGGCCTGGCCGTCGTATCGGGAGATATTGCAATGAATGAGACTGAACAAACCACCGAAGTATTTGCGAAGGCCGATGCAAGTCCGGCCACCAAACCCCTGGCGGACGCAGCGCCTGCCGGCACTCTAACGGCCGCGCCGCTGCTCATGGATATCAAGCTGCAGATTCACGTCCGAATGGGCCGGGCGCAGCGCAGCCTTCGCTCCATCGTTCAACTGGGCTCTGGTTCGGTGGTGGAGCTGGACTGTTCCGTCAACGACCCGGTGGAGATTGTGGTCAACGGCCGCGTGATCGCCGAGGGCGAGATCGTCGTCGTCGGAGGGACCTATGGAGTACGCATCACTCGGATCGCGGGATCCGGCGCGGAGACAACTCTGGGGGCCGAGCAGCAGCTCCGGCAGTTTTCAGAGAACCTAAGATGAACGACATCGTTTCGTTGAGTAGCGCGAGCAATGCGCAGGTGCAGGTGGAGCACGCTCGCGCCACCAGCGAGTCCAACTCCACTGGCGCATCGGGCTCCACCGCGGCCGGACAAGCGCACGAAGATTCCGTTACGTTGTCCAACACCGCGGCTCTGGTGCAGCAAGCCCTGAGCGCCGGGGCTGCCGCCCGCGCAAGCCGTGTGCAAGAGCTCAAGCAGCAGTTTGAAAATGGTCAATTGAACGTCGATCCGGCCGCCGTCGGCAGCGCGCTAATTGGCGCCGCGATTGCCGGTGACTAACAGGTCAACTCGCGAAGCCCTCGATCAGAAAGCCCCTGCGCGATCCGGTACTCACGATTTGCCCGTCAAAGCCGCGCTGGCCGTTTAGCGTGCAGGCGACCTTCTGGTCGGCCGCATGGTCGAGCTTGACGACCTGGCCCACCTGAAGCAGCAGCAGGTCCGCTAGCCGGATCTCGGATGGGTCCAGCCAGATATCGATTGTGATCTGTGCCGGCATCATCAGTTCCATGAGGTTTTCAGCCGACGCGCCCGGATTAGTGAGCGGCGCGGGAACAACTTCGGGTGTACGCGGGGATTCGGTGAAAAGCCCGGCCGGGACCGCCACCGTCAGTTTACCGGTGCAATCCGCGACAGCGACTTGGAAGCTCACGGTGCACATTAATTCGGTGCCAGGAAGGACCCGCGAGGGGGTGGGTTCCACTTCCACCGTGACCGCCTCCAGTTGGGTTTGCGTCAAGGGCGCCCAGGCCCGAAACGCCTCCGACAGGATCAGGCGGAACAAAAGCGTCACGACCTGCAACTCGATCTGGGTCGGCTTGCGATCCGGTGAGGCGAAGCCTCCTGCCTGCGCTCCGAGCGCGATGCCAATTAAGGGGAACAGTACGTTGTAATCGGCGCGGATAAGCAGCTTATGTTCAGGTTGCCGAGTGACCACCGCGGCAAAGCAGGAAAGGTCGTCGCCGTTCAAGAACTCGCTGAAGACAGTGTTGGAAACGCCGGTAAAGCCAATATTGACGGACGTCCGAAGGAACGCCGAAAGATTCATGCTAAGGTCGCTCGCCAGCGCTTCGTTGGTGAGGCGCAATTGGTCGCCGCCGGCGCCGTCCCATTGACTAACGGTCTTAAAATCCGCCTTGATCCACTGCGTTTCCATGATGAAGTGTAAGTCCTACATCGGCGTTTTCTTGGACAGCCTTTATTGCCTTGTATCGGGATAGCCTGGCGACGCTTTCTCGACAGTGCAGTGGCACACCCAAGACAGCCTGAACGCACAAACTGTTGAAACGGCGGAGAGCCGCATGGCGGTGAAATTGCCAATCAGAGATGGCATGCTGCCCGCCTGTCTTGAAGCGGCCAGCCATCCGAGAAAAACACTATGAATCTCATCGAGAGCGCGCCCAGCAAGCTTCCCGGCCGGCACAAGGCCGCCATCCTGCTGGTCGCCCTGGGAGAAAAGTTGGGCGGCGAAGTGCTCACGCGCTTGAATGACGAAGAAGTGAAGACCGTGAGCAAGGCCATCGCCAGCCTGCCGCAAGTGCACCCCAATGAGACCGAGTCGGTGCTGGAAGAATTTTCCCAGGCCGTGTCGCACAACGTGGCGCGCGGTGGCGCCGATGTCGCCAAGCGGCTGCTGGTCAATGCCTTCGGACCGGTTGCCGCGCAGCATATCGCCCAACACTTACCCGCCACTGGCAGGCAGGGCGCCGACACGCTCCAGAGAGTGGACCCGCAACAGTTGAGCCGCTTTGTGGAATCCGAGCACCCGCAGACCATCGCGTTGATCCTTTCGCACCTTGCGGCGGAACGCGCGGCCGCTCTTTTGACAAATCTGAGCCCACCGGTGCGCTCCCAGGTGGTCGTCCGGATTGCGCACTTAGACCGCGTCTCACCGGACGTGGTCTCCCGTATTTACTCGGTCATCAGCGAGAAGTTGAAGTCGCTGGGAGAGATGAGAACGGAAGCGCGTGGCGGGCCTCGCTCGGCCGCCGACATCTTGAACCGAATGGAATCGGTGGTCAGCGAGGAGATTCTCGGAAGCATGAGCAACGACGAGCAAACCTTGGCCGACGTCATCCGGAATTTCATGTTCACCTTTGAGGACATCGTGCGGTTGGACGTCAACGCCATGAAGGAACTGGTCGCGAAGGTGGATCGCAAGCTGCTGACGGTGGCTCTGAAGGGAACCAGTGAGCCGCTGATGAATCATTTCCTGCAATGCATGTCGCAGCGCGGCGGAGAGATGTTGCGCGAAGACATGGAAGCCACCGGCCCCATCAAAATCCGCGAGGTCGAGGCGGCTCAAAAACAGATTCTGGCGGTGGTGCATCAGCTGGAAGCGGACGGCACGGTCAGCTTGCGGGGCGGCGGGGCCGAGCAGTATGTCTGAAGTCCTGGCAGGACATCCGCTGGCGGTGGCGAGCGCGCGCTGGCGTACGGTCAGCCTGGCTGCTGCGCGGAATGCCGCGGGCGCTGCCGCCGAGGACGAACTCTTACAACGGATCGAACAAGCCCGGCGGGAAGGGCAGGAAGAAGGTCTGCGCTGCGGGCGGGCCGATATACAGCGGCTGCTTCCCTCTACGCTGGAGAACATCTCAACAACCCTCGCTGAACTGGAACAAGCGCGGCAGCGGCTTCGTGAAGAAGCGTGCCAGGAGCTGGTGCGGCTGGCGGTCAGCGTCGCCAGGCGCGTGATCCATCGCGAGACCGTCGTAGATCCTGCTGCCATGGCGGGGCTGGTGAAGGCGGCGCTAGCCAAGCTGCAGTCGCGCGAGATCAGCCGGGTTAGAATGCATCCGGCGCTCGAATCCACAGTCTCGAGGGTGCTGGAAGAGTCCGGAGCGCCCGCCAATCTCGTGCTGATGGCGGATGCAAGCTTGAGCCCGGGCGATCTGCTGTTTGAAACGTCGCAAGGTGTGCTGGATGCATCCGTAAGTACGCAGTTCGGTGAGCTGGAGCGGGCGCTACTGGACAAACTTGGAAGCGCTTCGATCGCGGACGGATCCGATCTCCACTTCTCCGCACTGGCGAGCTAAGGCTGATCGCGATTCCATCCCGCCAGATAGGATTCCGAGGCCAGTGTCTCCAATTCGCGGGCCGCTTCATATTGCCAGCGCTCCAATCGGCGGGCCTTCAATTCCTCGAGCAGGCGCAGGCGTAGCTTCGCCGCGGCGAATACCTTTTGTTGCGCCGCCAGGCTGTCTTGGATGCGCGCCCGGGTATCGGTGAGCTTCTGTACCTCCTGGCGCAGGCGCAGATCATACGCGGCCGCGGCGCGTAAGTCGCTGCCTTGAAGGCCAGGCAGGGCCGTAACAGACGCGGAGAGGCCGGACCGCTCGCTGGCCACCCGCGCCAGCATCGTTTCCACGCGAGCTTTTTCCTGGATCAGGCGCTGGAGCTTGACTTCCTCGCGCGTGAGTTCCACCGCTCGCCAACGCAGAATCTTTTCCAGAGAAAAACGAAATTGCGCCATGGGCCGCCTCTTTTATCCCAAAGCGGCCGCGAGCTTGCCGAGCCTCTGGCGCGTTTCCAGGTAGGGGGAGACCGCCTGCGAATCTTGCTTGAGGAAATTAAGGATTTCCGGACGGCACCGGATGCTGGCGTCCAAGCGGGGATTGGCTCCCGATGCATAGGCGCCGAGTTGAATCAGATCCTGCGAGTCGTGATAGAGCGCCAGGGCCTCGCGCAGCTTTTGTATATGAGCCAGGTGCTCGGGCGCGGCCACGCGTGGCGTTAGCCGGCTGAGCGATTGCCGGATGTCGATGGCCGGGTAGTGTCCCGCGGAGGCCAGTTCGCGCGACAGCACGAAATGGCCATCCAAAATTCCGCGAGCCGCGTCGCAAATCGGCTCGTTGAAATCGTCGCCCTCCACCAGCACCGTGAAAAATCCCGTGATGGAGCCCTTCTTGAAATGGCCCGAACGCTCGAAGATCTTGGGCAGCATGGCGAAGACCGACGGCGTGTAGCCCTTCTGGCTGGGAGGCTCGCCGGCGGCCAGGCCGATCTCGCGTTGCGCCATCGCCAGGCGTGTGACGGAATCCACCACCAGCAGGACGTTCTTGCCTTGATCGCGAAAATATTCGGCTACCGCCAGCGCCACGAAGCAGGCCCGGATGCGAAGCGGCGCCGGACGATCGGAGGTCGCCACCACAACCACGGCGCGCTTCCGGCCTTCCGGGCCGAGTTCGTTGTCCAGGAATGCCCGCACCTCGCGATTGCGCTCGCCGACCAGTGCAATGACGGTGACGTCCGCGTCGTTATGCCGCGCCATGGCGCCCAGCAGCGTGCTCTTGCCAACACCGCTGCCGCCGAAAATTCCGACGCGCTGTCCCTTACCGCACGGCAGCAGGCCGTCGATGGCTCGAATGCCCGTGACCAGCGGCTCGCTGATGTGCTCCCGTTCCAGGGGGCAGGGAGCCGCGGTGTACAGCGGATAGGTCTCCGACCCCGGCACGGGCGGGCCGCTATCTATCGGCAGGCCGAAACCGTCCAGCACGCGGCCGAGCAGCGCGGGCGAAACTCGCAACTGCGACTCGTTCTTGCGGGCGATCACGCGATCGCCTAGCTGCAGGCCGTCGATTTCTTCGAGCGGCATGGACAGCACGCGTTCGTTCCGGAAACCGACCACCTGGGAGCGGATGGCACGGCCACCTGCGGTGCGAACCTCACAGAAGTCGCCAATCGAGGTCACCGGACCGCGGGAGGCTATCAGCAAGCCCACCATTTCCGTTACCTCGCCGACCCACGGCAGCAGCTCGATTTCGGCCGTGCAGGATGCCAGATGCGGTATGGGAGAGGCCGCCATGCTATTCGCTCAGTTTGTCGCTCAAGCCGCGCTCGATCTCACTGAGATCCGCTTCCATGGATGCGTCCAGCTTTTCGTCGAACTCGAAGACCAACGCTCCGGCTTTCACACTGCGATCTGTTGACAGAGAAAGATTGCCCGGATCCCCTCTCTGGTCCAGGCATCGCCGCAGCACCGGTTCAAATTCCGGATGGACGCGAGCGCGGGCAATTTCCCGGGCCTGAAGCTTTGAAAACGCGGCTTTGAGCAGGCCGGCTAGTACATCCGGTTCCACGGCGACTGGCCGGTGAATCACACGCGCTGCTATCGCGATGGCCAGTTTAACGAGGTCGTTTGTGGCGTGATCTCGAACGTCGTCGCGTAAGCGCGCCAGTTCGGCGACAGCCTGAGCAACCTTTTGGACCGCGGGCAACAGCTCGAGTTCCGCCTCTTGCTGGGCGGACACAATACCACTCGCGAAACCTTCCCTCCGCGCCTGTTCCAAGCGGCTCGCAATTACGAGTTCGGTTGGAGGGCTATCCTGCGGTCTCGTGCCGGCCAGCTGTTTAGCAGTGCGCCAAAGTACCGGCCGAAAATCGCTGTACTGCTCTTTGAGAATCTCACCGGGCATGATGGGATGGGCCTACGCGTTAATTTCTTTCTTCCGCAAGCCATCCGCGAACCACTCCGGCCCACGCCTCCGGATCTTTCCTGGCGTTGTCTTGCAATTGGGCCAGCAGTAGCTCCGACTTTGTGGGCATGAGCGCAGGCAGGGTCGAGGCGGGTGGAGCGATGCCCGCGGCGCCGGCGGAAGCCGATAGCATCGCTTGCGGCAGCGGAGCAGGCAACGCCACTTGAACCGGAACAGCGGCTTCGTTCTTCCTGCGGCCGAACGCAAAGAAAGCCACAAGCAGCAACAGCACCACGGCTCCGCCTGCGCCGTAGAGAATCGCCGGCTTCTTCTTGAGTGTCTCAATCGACAAGGTCTCGTCGGTTTTCTTGGGGGCGGGTGCGTTCTCCGTCGGAAGGTCCAGGTTTAAGCTGGCGTCGAACGGCAACGCTTCGACCGTGAGTTGATCGCCCCGTTCGGTGTTAAACCCTACTAACGCGCCGACCAGGCTTTGAATCGCCTTCAACTTTTCAGGATCCGGCGGCAGTACGACGCGATGCATCTGCTTGCCCTGGCCCTCCAACTTGGTCCCCTGATCCACCAGCACCGCGATGGACAACTTCTTAATCGAACCTTGCGGCATCTTGACATGTTTCACGGTACGGCTGGATTGATAGGTGATGCTTTCGGTGCGCCTGCTGGAGTTGGTGGTGGTTCCAGCCGGCCGGGCTGCGGCTTGCTTGGGCGGATCCGCGGTCGCAGTTGCCGGGGCGGCGGCAGGTGATCCGGCGCCGGCGGGTGTTCCAACGTTGGCCGCGGTTTGCTGGGTCTGGGCGGGCGTCGGGACCGGCGTTGGGACCGGCATTGGGACCGCGGCAATGGTCGTCGGGGGCAGATTGGCAGCCGTTCCAGGCGCAACCGGACCTGGCCGTGTGCTGCCGTTGCTGTCCTCGGTTTTTTGCGAGGTCAGCATCACGGATTTGCTGGGATCGAAGCTTTCTTCGCTTTCCTCGCCGCTGGTCATATCGACGTCGGCCGAGACACCCGTGCGAAACTTATCGGCTCCGAGCAGCGGCTCCAGCGTGTTGTTGATCTTGACAGCCAGATCGTGCTCCACGGCCTGCCGGTACTCCAGCGCCGCCTCGGTCACCTGGACGCCCTCATCCAGCGAATTGCGGCGCGGCTGGCTGAGCAGGTTGCCGTTCATATCCACGACCGACACCAATTCCGGAGTTAGACCCTCCACCGCGCTTGCCACCAGGTTTCTGATCGCCAGCACGTTCTGCGCGGACAGCCGCGTGCCCGGACGTAACCCGACCAACACGCTAGCTTTTGCGGCTTCGCGCGATTCAGAGAATACGGATTCTTTGGGAAGGGTCACGTGGACCCGCGCCTGTTGCACTTCCGCCAAAGCCCTGACGGAGCGTTCCAGCTCTCCTTCGACGGCGCGCCGGTAGTTCACGTGTTCGGCGAAATCGGTCATACCGAAATTGGTTTTATCGAAGATCTCAAATCCAATCCGCCCGGTCTTGGGGAGCCCCAGTCCGGCCATCTCCAGGCGCAATTCGGGAACGCGATCCTCCGGCACGAGCACGGCGGCCCC
Source organism: Terriglobia bacterium (assembly GCA_963768095.1). GTDB lineage: Bacteria > Acidobacteriota > Terriglobia > Bryobacterales > Bryobacteraceae > Palsa-89. Next base: position 334,281 of record CAVYGT010000011.1, read on the forward strand.
ATTGTCCGCAATCTTGTAATCCACGCCGGTTTCGCGGAGCTTCTGAACGATGGCGTTCGCATCTTCGGGCGAGAGTGAAGAGTACAAGGGCCGCATGCCGCTTTCGTGCTGGTAGCGGGAGAACCAGACTACGCCGCCCACCACAGCGGCCGCACAAATTGCAATGGTGATGAGCTGGCGCACGTTTAAGGCGCTTAAAAGTTTTCTCGCTTGATCCATGTTTGTAAGGGAGAAGATCAGCTCAGAGCTGCATCCTCATGACTTCCTGATAAGCCGAAACCACTTTGTTCCGAACCTGCGTGAATAACTCGAATTCCAGCGACGCCCGCTGGGACGCCAACGCCACCGAGTGCAGCTCTTCGTTCCCGCCGTTGAGAAAGCTGTTGACGGCTTGCTGCGCCTGGTTTTGAGACTGCTCCACGCCACCGACGATACTCTGCAGCACGGACTGAAACCCGCCGGGCGGCGCGCCGGCCCCGCTCACTTGCGAGAGGTCCGGTATTGCGACCGGTCGAATTGGCGAAATGGGATTGATCGGCGACATTAGCGGAAGAGATCGAGAGATTTCTGAATCATGTCCTTGACGGCCGAAATGGCTGCCACATTGGCTTCATAGTTCCGCGATGCGCCCATGAGGTCCACCATGTCTTCGGCCGGATTGATCTTGGGAAAGGCGACGTAGCCATTCTTGTCCGCGTCCGGATGTCCCGGCATGTAGCGCAGCTCGGGCTGGCTGTCGTCGACCATGACTTGGCTGACCGCGACTCCCGGCGCGCTGGACCCAATCGCGGAGCTAAGTTCAGAGGAGAAGGAACCGTCCGCCGGGGCTTCCTCGAAGATGGCGTCCTTGCGGCGGTACGGGCCGCCTTCGGGAGTCCGGGTGGTCTCCGCGTTAGCCAGGTTTTCCACCAGCAGTTCGGCGCGCGCGCGTTGCGCACTCATGCCAGAGCCGCTTACCGAAAGGGAAGAGAAGAGGCTCACGATTTACTCTCCTCGATGGCGGTCTTTATGGACTGCAGCTCGGAGCGCGCCAGATTGCTGGCCACCGAGAAGCGCAGAGCATTCTCAGCGAGCAAGCGCGACTCCCGGTCCATGTCCACGTTGTTTCCGTCGTTCTTAGTTTTAAGGCCCGAGACTTCTATTGCGCTGGGGCTCTGGTTACCCATCTGGTTGGCCAGCTCGGCCTGGAAATCGAAGTCCTTGGTTTTGTAGTCCGGCGTGTCGGCATTGGCGATGTTGGACGCCACCAGCTTCTGGCGGGCGCTCAGCAGATTCATGTAGCGTTCGACACCCGCGCCGACTCCTTCCAGCATGCCCGTCGGGTTGCAATCGGCGTGCCGCGGCGGGCCGGTGATGGTGCAACCACTTGCGAGACGCTGGTGTTTTGGAGTCGACGGCGGCCGTCGAGAATTCGGCGGAACGCTAGAGCGAGATCTGAAGCGAGGATACCTGCTTCGGAGCTTGATCGATGGCGTAGCGCAGGGACTTTTCGAGCACCGCCAACTGCTCGCCCAGGATCGCTCGCTGCACGATGGTCATGCCGCGCGCCCAGGTGAGGAGTTCACTCGCCTGCCCGGCCAGAGTGGAGGCCGCGCGTTCCTGCTCCGGCAAGCGTTGCCAGTATTCCGCCAAGGCTCTGGTATATTCGGAGGCCAGCTGCCCGGCTAGAGCGTAGTCAGCCGCCAATACCGCGGACCGAAGCCCCTGTGCGATCTCATCCGGCTGTTGTGGCATTCGGATTATTGCTGGTTGTGGCTTGGAATAGCCCCTGCAAGAAAGTGTTCTCTTGTTGCAGGGTCGCGATGAGCGCATTGGCCTGCGCCATTTGAGCATTCAGATTGTTCTGCAGTTGCGTAAGCTGCTGATTATCGTTGTTCAATTTTGCCTGATCGTTTTGAGTTTGCGTCTGATAAGCTTGATTCTGCAGTGCGATGGCGCCCGTGGTTGGATCCGTGATGCTGTTGAGCGAATTCGTGGCGAACTGCAGGAACCCGCCGGTGTTGGGATCGCCCAGAAACGAAATGGCGTCTTGAACTTGAGTCTGCGATAGGCCGCTCAGCACGGTCGGGTCGAACGCCAGCGTGCCTTGTTGCGTGAACGTGACGCCGAGCTGAGTCAGATTCGAAATGGAGCCGCTGGAACCGCTATAGGCGCCGATCTGTTGCAGCACCTGTTGCATCGACAGCACTATGCCGTTCCCGGTCAGCGCCCCTCCGTTTTGCCCCTCATTCTTCTGAACTTCGCTGACGACGGAATTGTACGCGCCGACGAAGGCCGAAAGCGCATTGGTAACGCCGCCGAGATTGGCGGCCACTGTCACCGTGGCCGAGCCCGCTGCCTCGAGCGTAACGTTGAGTCCCGGCGCCACCGTGACCGTGGCATTATCCGTGGAGATGCCCGCGGGTGGTTGTCCATTGACCGTGTAGGACGCATTGGAGCCGGTATTCAACGGGCTTAAGAGAGTGTTGTTATTGCTGTCGGTTAACTGGATGCCGACGTTTCCCAGCGCCGTGGATTGAAGCACCAGCCGGTAATCGGGAGACCCGGGCGTGCCCAGGTTCACGATAACGGCCTGGACCGGCGCGCCACTGTCGTTGATGGCTTGCGCCAGCGAATTCAGATTCGAGGAAGGTGGTTCGATGGTGTAGGTGGTTCCATTCACGGTCAGCGTGAACGAGCTGCTTTGGCTGATGCTTTGCCCGGAAGGATCCGTTACGGGCGGCTGCAGCGCAACGCTCATGGCGCTCGACTCAGATCCGGGATCCAACACATTGATGCTATAGGTGCCGGGTAATGCGCTCCCGGTCAGGTTCGCCTGCACGATCGAAGCATCGGATACCGTGGCCGCTTGTGCGCCGTTGCTGGTGGCCGACGAGAGCGACTGAACGGAGCTTTGCAAACTCGCAAACAGCGTGCTGAACTGATTCAGCTCCTGAGACTGGCCGTTGACCTGATTCAAGTCCGCCTGAACCAGTTGCGCTGGCAGGGCGGCAATCTGAAGCGCCCGATTGACTGCGTTCTGAAGGTCGGACGAGAAGCTGCTGGAGCCGGTGGTCGTGCTGAGCGGATTTGTGACGCTAAGGTCCGGAAGAGAGGCTAACGGGCTGACGGAACCTGTGCTCATAAAGATCCCTCACTAGGAAGGCTGAATAGCAAAGCTGAGCCGTTCTCGATAGAGATCGGCCCAGCCTGAATGAAGCTTTAGTGCAGCTTTACTGCAAGAGCTTCAGAAGCGCGGCAGGCATGGCGTTGGCCTGCGCAAGAGCGGCGATGGAGGACTGTTGCAAGGTCTGCGCCTTGCTCAGATTGGCGGCCTCTTGGGCCACGTTCGCGTCCTTGATGGCGGATTCGGCGGCCGAGAAGTTGGTGATCTGCGAGTTGGCCAGTTGGCTGGCGTAGTTGAGCAGGTTCTCGCCCGCACCGACGCGTCCTTGAACCAGACCCAGGTTTTTGATGGCGTTGGTGATGGACGTCAAGGCAGCCACGGCGTTTCCGGTCAGGGTCCCGGTGGAACTGGGAGCGTTCGTGGTTGGAACCACGCCCGCCGCAACACCCAGGGTGGCATTGGCCGTATCGCTCGAAACGGTGAAGTTGCTGTCGCTCTGGAGGGAGATTCCCGTCCCGGCGGTGTTGAGCACGGCGTAGATTCCCAATGCAGCACTCTTAGCATTGATCTGCGAGATTGCTGACGCCACGCTGGGGGTGGTGGCGGTTGCGAGAGCCACTGTCACGGAGCCCGAGCCGGTTTGGAAGGTCAGGTTTTCCGTGTTGCCGGCGCCCGCATTGGCCCAGACGGCGTTGCCGTCCACTTCATACACGCCGGTATTGGTCGCCGTGCTGTTGGCCGTCGCGATGCCAGTTCCGGCACCGATTGCACCTGCCTTCACGGTAAACGCCGTACCGCCGCCGAAATTGATTTGGCCGTTGCCGTCAACAGTGGCGGTGATGCCATAAGAGCTGAGTTGCTGGTTTAGGGAGCTGAGCACCTGGGACTCAGTCACGCCGCTGGCCCCGCCGGTCACGGTCGCGGTGACCGACTGCGTGCCGCCGTTGGTGGAATACAGGCTGAAGGTGAAGGCCTGGCTGCCGGCGGCCAAGAAGGTCGCGCCAGGAGCGTCCAGTCGCAGCAGGTTGCCCGTGAGCTCGGTGCCGCCGGTGCCCACGCTGCTACTGCCGATTCCAAGACCGTTGGCATCCACCTGGTTGGCGGAGCCGCTCAGGTCGACCGTCACTACGCCGTTCGCAGCGTTGTTGCCGCCGCCGATGAACACGCTGTTCACGGTGTTGTACTGCCCGCCGGCCGCCAGACCGATATTGTTGGCCTGACGCGTGATTTCCGCAAGTTCCGACTGGAACTCCTGATTCAAGGTGGTGCGGTTGCCTGAGAAAGTGGCGCTCGCAGACTCCGTCGCCAGCGTCTGCAGGCGATTCAAGATGCTGGAAATGTTGCTCAGGCCGCCATCGATGATCTGCAGGGTGCTGGTGCCGTTGCTGGCATTCAACACGCCCTGCTGTAGCTCGGCGATGTTAGCGGCATACTGATTCGCCACCGCCAGACCCGCGGCATCGTCTCCGGAGGAGTTGATGCGGTAGCCGGACGTCAACTGCTGAATGGTGTTGCTTTCGAAGGACGAGTTCTGTGCGAGGGCCTGTTGGGCGAACAGCGATGTTACGTTGGTTTGAAGCGAAATTGACATTGATATCCTCTTTCGTGTTTTGTTCGGCCTCTCGCCGAACCGCGCCGGTTTCTCGGACGCAGTAGTCTTGTCGATGAGCCGTGGATACTTTTCAGTGTTTTTTGATTTTTCTCACCGGTTGCGTCCCTGCGTCGGGTTTGATTGTGGGCTGGCGCTAGGACTCTCGCGCCAGGGGTCCTACTTATTGGCGCTGGTCTTGGCGCTTGCGGAATTCTGCAGCTTGAGACTGTCGACAATAATAAGATCCACGCGGCGGTTTCGCGCCCGCCCTTCCGGCGTAGCATTGGAAGCCACCGGCATGGTGTCGGCGCGGCCCACTACCGAGAAGCGCTCCCGGTCCAGGCCGAAACGCTCGGTCATGGCGTCCAGAAGCGCGATGCCTCGCGCGCAGGACAGTTCCCAGTTGCTGCGGAACCTGGAGTTATGGATGGGTATCGAGTCGGTATGACCTTCCAGCTGGATCGCGTTCGGTAGCGGGCCGATTACCGTGGCGATTCTTTGCAAAGTTGGCATGGACTCCGGAGCGAGCCGATCCGTCCCAGACGGGAAAAAAGCAGATTCCCGCAAGCTAACGATCAAGCCGCGCGGTTCCAGCCGCACCTCGACCTTGCCTTCTTTGATCTCTGCTTCCAGTTCCTTATTCATACGCTCCAAGGAGGGCAACAGCTCGATAAGGTTGTCGGGTTGGTTCTCTTTTAGGGCATGCTGCGCCCCGCCAGGCCCCTTCATCATGGCGTTTCCGATCCCCTTGTCGTCCACCGTGCCGCCCAGGATCCTGGCGACCGCGGGAGGAACGCTGACCGAATGCCCGTCCTGCAACGCTTTTTCAACTGCCTGGGAGACCTGCTTGGCGCGAGCTTTGTCGGTTTGCGAAGAAGCAAACATCACCACAAAGAAGGCAAACAGCAAGGTAATGAAGTCGGCGTAAGAAACCAGCCAGCGTTCGTGATTCTCGGGCGGCTCGGGCTGCTTTCTGGGCACGGCTATCCCTTAGCGGTGGCCGCCTGAGCGGCTTGTGCTGGGGCTGCCTGCGCTTCTTTTTTTCCGCTCGGTGCTTCTTCCAGGAACGCGTCCAGCTTGACCCGAATTATCTTGGGATTCAAGCCTTCCACGATCGCGCACACGCCCTCCAGCATCAGTTCCCGCAGTTCCAGAGTGTGGTGAAAGCGGGCCTTGATCTTATTCGCGGCCGGAAGGAAAAAAAGGTTCGCGGATGCCACGCCATAGACCGTGGCCACGAACGCCACCGCGATTCCGCGGCCCACTTCCTCTATGTTTTCCAGATGTTTCATCACCTGGATGAGACCCAAGACCGCGCCGATGATTCCAATGGTGGGCGCATAGCCGCCGGCGGCCTCGTAGACCTTGGCCATGGCTTCGCCATGCTTGTGCTGCATCGCGATGTCCAGCTCCATCATGCTCCGAAGGTCCTGAAGATCTGTCCCATCCACGCTCAGCGTCAAGGCCTTGCGGAGAAACGGATCGGCGATGTTGGGCAAATCCGATTCGAGCGACATGATGCTGTTCTTGCGGGCCTTGGTGGCATATCCCAGGATCTCTTCGATCACGTGCTCGGGAGACTGGGCGTGCTCGAAGAAGACACTCCCCAGACACTTAGCAGCGCGCAGCAGCGTCTTTAGCGGAGTGGTCACCATAACCGCGCCGATGGTCCCGCCCAGCACGATCATAAGGGCCGTAATCTGAGCGATGTCGGTGAGCTTTCCGCCCTCGATCAGCAAGCCTCCCAGAATGCCTCCCGCGGCGAGCAGCAACCCGCCCAGCGTCGCAATGTCAGGACGCGTGGGAATCTTCTTAGACTGGGTTTCGCCGTTCGCCATGGTGTTCCTACTGGGCCTGCTTGATCAGCTCCGCCTGCTCTGCTTGCCGCAGCGGGCATCGGTTCATGATGGCCCGCCGGTACTCCACAACTTTTTCCACCACCTCGCGGGCCGATTCGAGAACCAGGAATTTTTGACCGGTGGTGAGGGCTACCACGGTATCGGGAGTAACCTCAACGTGCTCGATCAAGTCGGCATTGACGATAAGGGGCACGTGATTTAACCGCGTCAGCTGTATCATTAGCTACTCCTTCCAAACGCGGCGCTAGGCTATCTGTGGACGGCTCGCCAGGTGCTCCAACAGATAAATTCCGGCCTGGATTTGCTCCTGGCGGGAGCCGTTCAGCGCCAGGATGGCGCCGTGCAGCGCCTCGATGCGTTCGGCTTCGCTTGAGTCCAAGTCTGGCGACTGCCGGGCTAACCGTTCGGCTCTCGCAAGTGCGCTCTCGCGGCCTGTCCGGTCGCCTCTCCGAAATGCGTAAAGAGCCTGCGCTGCGACACTTGCACAACCGGGAAACTTTGGCATACGGTAGTCCTATCGAAACCTGGTGGCCGCGATTGAGACAACTTTTTGAGGTAGATACCTTAGGCCGGGAAAGCGGGCATTAACTTAGTACGATCAACGCGCGCCCAGCCCCGGCTGGCGCGCATTCACCAGCGCCGCCATGTTGCCATAGGGGTGCTGATTATCCAGCATCAATTGATGCGCCAAGCCGATCTCGTCGAACGAAAACGTCCGCGACAAGCAAGGATCGACGCGCCCTTGGTCCACCAGGCGTGTCACTGCCGCGGCCTGTTCGTCGTTTGAAAGATGACTGCCCTGGAAGCGCTTCTGCCGCATCCAGTGATACCTGAGATCCATGGTCACGTTGTAGCCCGTCGTGCCCGCGCAAATCACCACCATGCCTCCGGTGGCGCACACCAGGCAGGATGTCGGCAGGGTGTCCTGTCCCGGGTGTTCAAACACCAGGCGCGGGCTGATGCGCTGGCCCAGGATGTCCCAAATGGCTTTTCCGAACGCCCGCGCGCCTTTGATCCATTGGTTGTAGGCCGGGGTGTCGGTTTCCGGCATCACGCCCCAGTGGCTGAACTGCTTGCGATTGATGACTCCCAGCGCGCCGTGGTCCAGGCAGAATTGTTTTTTGGCGTCATCGGAAATTACTGCGATTGCGCGCCCACCCATCTCGCGGACAATCTGCAATCCCATGCACCCAAGTCCGCCGGCCGCGCCCCAGACCAGCACCACGTCGCCCTTCTCCACTTCATTGCCGGCCCAGCCCATCAGCATGCGATACGCGGTGGATGCGCACAGCAGAAAACATCCGGCCTGTTCCCACGTGAGCGCCTTGGGTTTCGGGATGCATTGGTGCGCCTGGGCGCGGGCGAACTGGCAGTAACTTCCGTAGTTGGTCTGATAGCCCCAGATCCGGGTGCTCTCGGCCAGCATCGGATCGCGTCCGGACAATACCCAGGGATCGTTGGGTTCCCACCAGCCGCTGTGGACGATCACTTCGTCGCCGGGCTTGACGTTGGTGACGGCTGAGCCGACTGACCAGACGATGCCGGAACAGTCGCTGCCTCCGGCATGGAAATCTTCCTTTTCGCCGCGGCTCTTCTGCCGTTCCGCGATCACATCCACCGGAGTGCCCAACGCGGCCCAAACATTGTTGTAATTGATGCCTGAGGCCATGACATAGATCAAGACCTCGTCGGGCGCGATGGATGGCGTAGGAATGATCTCGCGCTGCCAGGCCTCGCGCGGCTGGCCGAACCGGTTCTGACGCACCACGAAGGCATGCATCTTTTGCGGAACCACTCCGAGCGGCGGCGCCTCGCCGAGCGCACAAAGATCTACGACACTAGCTTCCATGTTTCCTCCTGGGTTGGTTGGCTAAATGGAACTGCTGGCCGAAGGACCATCATCGGCTAGCGCGGTGTCTTCGGTCAAGGATCTCGGGATCGCTCACTGAGTACGCGCCGCTGCCGCTTTCATATCGTCGTAATCCGGCTATCTTGGCGCGTACCAGGACCATTAGGACTTTCTGCACTACCTAAATTTTCAGAAAGTAGGTTAGACTAAGCCAGGGTTACGAAGTCTCAAGCGTAAGTTGGTCCATGAACAAGCTGGATTCTGCGCCACCAGTGTGCCTGGTCGAGCTCCTCTATGAAGGAGGCAACGGAACGCTACGAGCGCGTTGTGCGGGGCGCTTGGTTGCCGCAAAGGAAGGTGAGCGTACTAGTTGAGTAGTGGTACGACGCAGTACCAAGGTTCGAGTAAGAAAGTCAGAGGCGGCTGTTATGATTCCAGCGGGTTACAAAGAAGGACTAATAAGAGAAAGATGCAACTAATAAAGGGAGAAACATTTATGTTCGCAAGTCTTAAGAATATGTTGTTAGCGGGCGCTGTTTTGCTGTGCGGAATGGCCATGTCCGCACGTGCTGATATCGTCTTCAATTTCAATTCGCCCTCACTCTCGACGAGCTCCACCGACACCCAGATCGCACAATATATGGACGGCCTCTTGGGCTGCGTCGGTTGCGTTACGGTGAGCGGCGCTTCGGTAGACACTACGTACAGTGGCGACAGCCATGTGGTGGGGAACAACGGCAAGTCGCTTACCCTCGGCACTTCAGACGGAGCGACCAACAATTCAACCCTGACGCCGACAACCACGTACGACAATTTCCTCAGCAATGTGACCAATTCGGCCAGCACAGTCTCCAACGGAATAACCATGACCTTCTCGCAGGCCGTAAATCTCAAGAGTTTTGACTTTGAGATCTTTCCGGATGCATCCTGCCCGAAATCCTCCTCCTGCCCGTCGTTGCCCGATTTCGAGCTCTACATTAACGGCAGTGGAACGGCGACGTTCACCCAGCTTGCGGCTTTCCCGGCGGCTTCAGGCACCGACGGTTCCTCCACTAAGTCCCCCTTGGGTACCGAGCTGGCTGCTCAGTGGATCGGGACCTGGTCGGGAAACCTAACCAACGTTACTGAAATTCAGTTCATGGATTGGCCGGCGGCCATCGGCGTCGACAACATCGACATCGGTAGCCAGGTGCCCGAGCCTCGTGGCGGCGCGATCCTGTTGGGTGGATTGCTGCTCGCCGGATTGGCCGGCAAGAAGCTGCTCGCGTCTGCGAAAGCCTGAAATTTTATTCGGCTCAGGCCGAGCGGTGAGCGCGGACTTGCAACATAAAGAAGGGGCCTGCTATCAGGCCCCTCTCCCCTTTGTCAGCGCAACCGCTTCTGTTCATTTCATGTAGCCGCGCTCGCGATAGTAACGCTCGGCTCCCGGATGCAGTGGAACGCCAAACGCCTTCCAAACAGTCCGGATATTGTAGGAGTAATTCAGGTGAGTCCATTGCAATAAGTCCTGATGCTCGTCCAGAGCTTTCGCCACCAGGTAGGCGAAAGCGTCAGGCATGTCCGCGCGTCCGAAGACGGCATGACCGGTTCGAGCGACAGTGGGAATAGGGTGATCAATTCCTCGCAGCAGCCCATCCGGTATGTCGCGCAGCTCCATCTCCTGGTCTTCCGCAATCTTGGCGAGAAGATCGTGCGGCAGCTCCAGGTAGGAAAGGTCGAACTTCTGGCTCACCTCATACCAAACGTTGAACTCGGGGGCGTTTCCGAGAGTCCCGCCGTGAATAACGACATCGAAATTCTTCCGGTCCTCCGGAACAACGCCGCGCAATACTTTTCCGCCTGCTGACTCCACGGCTTCGCGCGTGAGCCCGTAGTAAGCCATCACGGTGGTCGATACTTCATTGCCGTCGGTCAGGATTCGCACCGGCCATTTCTTAGCTTTCACCTGGCTGAGATCGGTGATGCCAAGGTCGGATTTTGCCGCCACAATGAGGTAGTTCGGCGCCTGAATCGTAGCCAGCAGCCGCAGGTTCTTCCGCGGCCCTTCTTTGTCATGAGCGTAGCCGTGCGTTCCCTGGTAGGCGAACCACAGATTCTGAACGCTCGTTGCGCCGAAGTCCACGGGAGCGTTGGGAGGCGGCGGCATTTGATCGCGCCCGATAAACGGGAACGCCTGGTAGGCTCGCTGGATATCGCCGGGTCTTAGCGCGCCCGCCACTTCGCGCGGGCCCTCCGAGGTCGCGCAGTTGTAGCAGATCTGGACATCGTATCCGTAAGGCTGCATCGCCGCTTTCAAGATTTCAGCGAGTGCGCCCCAGGGGCACACCTTGCAAGCGCCTGCGATCACGGGCCGCTTGGCTTTGATCCCATACTCCTGGGCATGCGCAAGCTGCACGTCAGCGGCGCACATGAGCACCAGCGCGGCGCTGATACCTGTTCGCTGCAGCGCAGAAGTCATTGGACCGCTAGTGGCTGCTGGTGGAGAGTTTGCGGTAGTAATCCGCGACTGAGTCCCGATACCCGGCCGGGACCTTGGCGGGATCCGTATTGCGAATAGTGCCGCCGTGGCTTTCATCGAGCTGGCGCCGCAGTTGCAGTTCCAGCGCGTCCACATCGCTGACCAGTTGCTGATGCATTTGCTCGACCAGGGCAGGATTTCCAGGGAAGCGGCTTGGATCGAGATTGCGCATTTGGTCGATCAGCGATTGCAGTTCACGCTGCGCGTCGGGATTATCTTGCACTACGGCGCGAACCTGGTTCAGTAGATTCAGTCCCTGATCAATCTCGCGCTGCGTATCTGCCGGGTTGGGGCCTTGCTGCGGCGTCACCGCGCGCCCGGAGATGTGCGTGTTGCCGGTATCCCAGCCGCCGAAGGCCTGCCGATCGCGATTGGTCGCGCCGCCGCCGGCATTGCCTACCGGACCGGCCTGACGATCGCCGACGCCGTTCGCTTGACCCTGCTGACCTGCCTGGCCGCCTTGTGCGCCGCGGTTACCGGATTGATCCGGCTGTTGGCCGCCTTGCCCCGGCTGTTGGCCACCCTGACCCGGTTGCCCGTCGCGGCTGAGTTGGCCGGTTTGGAACTGCTGGCCGGCAGGACCGCGCTGCCCCTGCCCAGGTTGAGAGTTGTTGGGGCGTCCGCCGAGGCCAGAGAGTTGGTCGCGCAGGCGCGATAGATCGTCCATAGCGCGATTGATCGCGGCATCCTTCGAACCGGGCTGAGCCTGACCCAATGCGCGGGCGGCGTCCTTGACCTGCTGGCCGAGTTTCTGCAAGTCGCTGGTAAGGCCGGTTTCGAGTTGATCGGAGAAATTGCCGGTACGCAGCCAATCCGAGCTGCGCTGCATGCGCGTGTTGAGGTCGCTCTCGTCCATGCTATTGAGCGCGCCTCGCAACTTGTCGGAAGCCGCGGGTTGAGTGGGCGCGAGCTCGCGCGCTGAGTCGCGCATTTGCTGCGTGAGGTGCGCCAGGTCGTCGGTCACCTTTTGGCGATCGTTGACCATTTTTTCGACTTCCTCGCGCGTCGGATACTTGGGCGGCTTGTTGGCGGCGCGCGCTGCATTGAGTTGCGTCATCAAATCGCGCACCGAATCGGCCTGCTTCTTTTGCTGAGCCGCTACCTGATCGGCGGATTGTGCCAGGGAATTAAGGCGCCCGGTGGCGTCCTGCTGCTCCAGGCCGCCCAACAGGTCGGTGGCTTCGCGCAAGCGATCGGCCGCGCGGCGCGAGTCGGCTGCACTGGCACTTTGCGAAGCTGCGCGCCGCATGTCTTGGTTGGCTTGACGCAAACGGTCGAGCGCCCGTTGGGCCGCTTGTTGGCGGCTTGCATCAGCTTGATCGGCAGACTGCTGGGAATTGGCGACTCCGGTATCCTGCCCGGACGATTGGCCAGCGCCGCCACTGCTCGACGGTGAACCACCGGCTTGCTGGCCGCGTTGCCCGGTTTGGCCCTGTTTCCCCTGCTGGCCGTTCTGTGCAAGCTGTTGCTCCATCTGTTGCTGGAGCTGCTCGGCCTCGCGTTGCAACATCTCCTGCTGCCATTTCTGCTCGGCAGTTTGGGGGGCGTTGCGCTGCTGCTGCGCCAAGTCCTCCTGGCGTTTGGCGAGATCGTCGAGCTTTTTCAGCGCATCGTCGATTTGCTGCTCCCTTTGCTCGGCGCTGGTAGGCCCGCTTTTCCGTGTCTCGTACTGATTCATCTCGGTATCGAGCTCGAGATCGAAGAGTGCGGCCAGATCGCGTGCCGCCCCTCCTCCACCGCCTCCACCGCCGCCTTGCGCTCCAAAGGCAACCTGAATTTGGCGGAACGTGGCCTCGGCGCGTAGCAGGAATTGCAGAGCCTTTTGCTCATTGGGGATGGCGTCTTTCCACTTTTCCCCTTTCAGTTGTTGCGCGGCCGGCGCCATGGAATTCGCGGCGGCGATCATGTCCTTCTGGAAGTCGCTGATCGCTTTCACTTCATCGGTCAGCTCGCGAGCCTCCAGGCGGCCGGAAAGAGTGAGAGCCTGATCGTGCAGCGTCGCTTGCGACTCCGACAGGAGCTTTGCAATGTCGGTGGCCTGCTGTTTAGTCGAGTTTTTGTCCGACTGCTGTTTAAAGGTAGCGGAAATAATCTCCTTCTCGCGCTCCGAGATTTGCGGCGTTTGATTGCCTCCACCACCGCCGCCCCCGCCGCCGCCCGCAATTTGCGATTGTGAAAAATCTCGCTCAAACGGGTCGGCCTCGATGAACATCATGTCGGTGTGGGCTTCCGCGTTGGCGTCCTTCGCGGTGGCGTAAACGCTGACAACGTCGCCGGGAACAAGTTTGAAACCCTCCAGCGACAGCGTGGTCGAGCCGTCGGCTTGCTTTTCGTTCTTCTGGCGGAGCAGATCCACGGTGGTCTCCGGGCCACCGTTCACCGAATAATGCAGCTCCACGCCTTTGAGACCGTATTCGTCGGTAGCTTTAGCAGCGACCGTGACTTCTTCGATCGGGTTGGCGTGGTAGTCACCGTGGCCAGGACGCACCAACGCAACCTGAGGCGGATTAGCTTTGCGGGCCTCGATGAAAAAATCCTCGCTGACGCGAACGGTCTGGCCCTGCTCCACGCCGGCGACGTGGTAGACGCCGTCCTTATCCATCTTGACCGTGCCGTGATAGACGTTGTTCTGGCCGCCGGTGAGCTGAATCTTTTGCCCGTTGTCGAGCTGGATCTGGCCTGCCTCGAGTGGCCGGTCCGTGGAGACGTCGAGTTCGGCTTCCGTGCCGGTGACCGCGCGGAGGTCCCCGCCGCGTTCCTCGATTTCGGAAGGCATGCCGGTCCAAGCGGGGTAATGATACGTGACTCGAATCTGCTTCACCGCGGGCAAATCCGTGACGCGAATGCTGTAGTGCTTGGACGTCATCGCACCGGCGGTGACGTAGTATTCGACGTTGTCGAGCAAACCGGCGAATAGAAATTGATACCCACCGGCGAAATTACCGGCAACCTGAGGCTGCATCCCGATTTCTTCCCATTTGCCGGAGCTCTGAAAGCGGGCGTGCAACTTAACGCTGGGCGAGCGAAGCCCGGTGGGGATGGCGGAGACGATCTGGTCGGCGTGACGGCGCACGACGGCGTCGCCGGGAGTGACGCGCAGGTCATAGAGCGCGGGCTTGTCGCGATGCGGACCGGTCCAAAGCAATGAGGCGCCGTAACCCAGAAAACCCGGCCCCGCGGCGATCAGCCAGACCAGAATGGCGAAAGAGGCGACGCTGGTTGCGAGCGAGATCCAAAGGCGGCGATCGGTGACCAGTTCCTTGGGCTCGGCGGATTGGGCGACATCCAGAGCATCGCCGGCCAGGAGTTCGATAAAGGGATCGCGGCTGTCGCGTTCGGTGAAGGTAGTGAGGCGCTGCTGGAATTGCGGGAAGGCGGTTTCGGCGATTCCGACCGCGCGGCGGCGTGTCAGCCGGTACAAAGGCAGCGCCAACCCGGCGGCAGCGGCGATGGCCACAATCAGGATCAGCCCGAAGCGGGCGGCGGTTACACTGCCTTGCGAAAACGCGCGCGCATTGGCGATGGTGACCAGCAGCAGTGTGGCTACCAACGCCCCGCCGGTGAGAATGGCGAGGCCGCGCAGCAGAGTGCTCCAGCGCAGACGTTGTTCCAGTTGCGCAATGTATGCGTGAAGCTGTTCGCGGAGACTCAAGGAACCTCCCACGGCGCCGCCAGTGTCGACATATAAAGCATATCGCAGCGTGGGGTCGTGGATCAGCTTGCCGCGCACACGCGCGTATTAACCTACTCGCCGCTCGGCCTTTTCCGGCTGAATGTGCCACAGTCGACTGCCTGAAATGAACCAGGCACGGCGCTATCAATTGCGGTGAGAATCTGAGGAAGGTAGTTCTTCACGATCGGCCAGTTGTTCGTTGAGAGAGCTACAATCGCCAGCCCCTCCCAGTAAGGTTCTGCTCATTGAGAAGGCTTTGATCACCGGTAACAAGAACGTCGACGCCGCTTTCTTCGGCGATCCGCAGCAACTCACCGTTTGTAGATCGCCTCATCCCATGTAAGAGGCGGTGATGAATTCGTGCTTGCCGGCCGCGTCAAGGCCGGTTCTTAGTTTGTGCGGTAGATTGTGATCGAACAGAACCCTCACGGCACGCGTTGTACGTGGTGCGAGAGGGCAAACGAAATGAGCTGTTGAATGGCGGCAAGTGACAAGTCGGGATAGTTCTCTTGGATTTCTTCCAGCCGAAGAACCAAGCTCAGCGTCCTGAACGATCGTATCCGCAAGAATGCGGGTGCCGCGCACAACGGGGCGTCCCGACACCTTGCCGGGTACCTGCTCGACCAACTCGCAACCGGCCCAATCGATATAGCTATCCACGCTTGTCATTCGCCCCACTGCCTAAATTTTACCGCAGCTCAGGAAAGCGCAGCCTACTCCAGGCGCAGACGTTGTCCAGTTGCGCAATGTACGCGTGAAGCTGTTCGCGGAGACTCAAGGAACCTTCCACGGCGCCGCCAGTGTCGACATATAAAGCATATCGCAGCAGGCGATCGTGGGCACAACCATGACACAGGAGATGGGCTAATCGATCGTCCGGGCCGCTGCGATCCGGTTATGCGTTCGTATGCTATGGAGGCCAAATCGCGATTGGTGTCGGTCTTGTAACAAATAGGAGCCAATGTTGTGCGAAGGCCGGTGACGGGAGCCATCCTGCACAGAGTTCCTCGCCCTTGGGCTGGCAGGCTTTGTTCCCGAGACGCGCCGACGTTACATTGAAAACAGGGTTTTTCCAGCCATCAAGGACTTGCGATGGCTCCACTGAGATGTAACCGAATTCCCCGGCCGGCTTTCCGTGGGGAGACAGGTTGAGCACGTCGCTCAACCAATCGAGAATTAGCTCCCGCGCATTTTCGAGGCAGCAATGTGGGGTTCGATTCTGGATCGCAAACGTCCACGGAGCGCCTTGGTCGAAATACTTTCTGAAATAGCGATACGGCCGCTCGGTTCCAACGTGGTCATCTGCGCCGCCGGCAATTATCAACTGCGGCTTGCGGATAGCTTCGCCATGCAATTGGATTGTATTCATCCCGAGCGGGTCGTATTGTCCAGGCGCATAGGCGACACCAGCCAAGTACCGGTCCGGCCGAAATCCAGCGAGTCTTCCCACCAGTGATCCGGCGCCCGACCAACCCATGGCGATCAGAGGCGCCGACTTCAACTCAGGTCGATCTTCTGAAGTAGCAAACTGTTCGAGCGCCGTAAACAGCGCACGCCCGATGCCCTTGGCAGGATCGACATCCATGTCCTCGATCTGTTTCGATCTGCAATGCATTGCAAGAACGAGCGCGAGTCTTCGTGCTGTCGCGAATGCGCGCACTTGGCGGCTCTGATAAAACGCGGACATGTCGAGTCCCCGATCGAATATTACCCAGGCGGCCCGAACTGGTTGGGGTGAACTGGGCAAGACCAGCCGATATTCGCAAGGGTGGAGCAAGTCTTCTAAACTGCTTCTTTTCCAGGATCTCGGACCCGCGATATCGACAGCACGTTCAGACACATGCTGCGAGGGCTCGTGGATCCGTCGCGCGGCGTCCGGTGCGCGGCCGGGCTACGGCTTGGCCTGCTTCGCCCGCGCGGTGGATGGCGGCACGTGCCCTTTCAGTCGCATGTATACGACGAGATTGCCGTAGTGCTCGTTGTTGTGCGTGGTGTTAAAGAACAGCACCGCGCCGCGTCCGGCCTGGATCGGCTTGGGCGCCAGGAGCTTCACGGGACTCCCGAAGTTCTCGTCAGTCGTTGTATCGTAGGCGCCGTCGCAGTAAGTAAAAGAGTCTGTAAGCGCTTTGACCAGCGCCGCCTTGTCAGTCAGCTTTTCGTAGTTTGTGACTATGGGGGGACGTTCGCCTTTCACCTGAGCGCAGAAGAAAAAGTTGGCGCTAGCGAGGTGCCCGATCAGTTCACCGAAGGTCCTCACTTCAGGCGTCGGCTTAAACGAATACTCGTCGGCGGGCATGCTCTGGGCCGCTTCCGCGAGGTCGCGCTGTATGGTGGCGCGCATTGATTTAACGGAGGAGGCCATCGATGTTGACAACGCGTCATAGTACTCACCATCGCTGGTTTGAGCCATTGCTGCTGCGGCCGTGCATCCCAAAACAAGTGCCGATATCAGAAAGCGCATATTTCTGTCGTCTCCTTTAGTCGTTTGAACTGCATTTACGCCGGTTGAGTGGTTGGTTTCCCATTTACTCTTCCCGCTGGGTGCCGAGGTAGCGGCTGGCGAGGGCCGATTCGGCTAAGGCGGATGCAAGGACCAGTAGCATGACGTACCACCAGAGGGTCTGCGGGATCTTGCGGGCGGTTGCGGCGCCGGGCGCCGTCGCTTCTTGCGAAGATTGGTCTCGCTTGCCCTGCCACAGGGCCAAGACATCGTCTGGGATTACGTCCAGGTTCGATTCCTTCGGATCGGGGTTGACTCCGACTTCATCCTGGCGGCCGTTGGCGAGGCGGAACTGGTAGTAGCCGGCTTCGGTCAGGCGGAACAATTGCGCGGATTTGGCCTCACTCAAGCTGAGCGGGCGCTTTCCGTCGGGGTCGGTGACCTCGACCGGCTGCGTTTGATCTTTGGCATTGCGCAGCTCGAAGTAGGCGTCCACTGAGCGAGCGCCGCCCTGGCGCTCACTTCCCGCCAAATAACGCGCGGTCTGCTCGATGAAGGGGACGAAGGCGGGTTCCAACGGAAAATCGTTGGTGAGATTGTCGAGCCCGGAGGTGAACAGCACCACGCGGCCCTCGCCGATGCGTTTTTCAAGCAAGAGCGGCGTCTGGTCGCCTAAGCGAACGATCACGCGCGCGTTCCCGGGATCGACGTTGAGCGCGTAGAAAAACTTCACGCCCGGCCAGCCCTCGGCTTTCGCCACGGCTGGGTAGGAGGAATCGCTCGAGCCGACCGCCATGAAACGATCCGGAACGCGCGTGTAATCGCGCGTTTCGATGATGTGCGCGCCGAAAATCGGAATCTGGGAGCGGGCTCCCGCAGAGGTGCCGGCGGCGATGAAGAGGCTGCCTCCGCCGCGGACGTACTGCGTGAGCGCATTTTCCAGAATCGAAGGCAGGTTATTTAGATCGGAGAGAATGATGAAAGCGTAGTTAGACGGCTGGCGATCGGCGGCTTCGTTGACGGCCAGCGATTCCAGCGTAAATGCGGATTCCGCGGCCGAAGAGAGCGCCGCCCGGACGTAAAGCGGCGAACGGTTGTCGTTGTAGCCATGGATCAGCAGCGCCTTTTGCGGGTCGGACCGTTCGACGGCGAATCGGCGCAGGTCATCGGCCGGGAAGCCGTCGGCGGAGTCGATCTTGAGCTCGCAGCGGTTGAAGCCGTAGGGCACTTCGAGCGCGGGAAAATCGACCGTGGCGCGACCGTTGGCGGGGACATCCACCGGTTTGGTGGCAGTAGTTTTGCCGTTCACAACCAGCGATACCGTGCGACGTGCGGCAGGAGTGCCGAAGCCCGCGACCACAGCTTGTACGTGAACCGGTTTTGCGTCTTTGCCCCAGACTTGTCCGGGAACGTCCACGGATTCGACCGTCCAGTTGGGCTGCGCCTTGTCGATCACGGCATGCGGCACCAGTTGCACGTTGGAGGGCAGCGCCATGTCGGAGAACGTGCCGGCTAATTCGCTGCGCTGCATGTCGCTGAACAGATCGAGCTCGATGGGAGTGTGGATCGACTCGGCCATCGCGCGCACGGCGTGCGCCAGCTCGGCGAAGTTGCCGTGGCCGTCGCCCGGTTGAATGGCTTGCACAGCGGCGCGCAGCGCGGATTGGTCTTCGGTGGGTTGGGGATTCATCAACTGCAACTCGGAGCCAAACGCCGCCACCTGGGCACGCGCGGCGCCTTTCCCGGCGAGGACGCGCATGGCCGCCGCCTTGGCGTCCGCTAAACGGGTGCCGGCACGCATGCTGAACGAATTGTCGACCACCAGCAGCACCAGCCGGTTGCTGGCGAAGGCGCTGGCACTGCGATTGATGAAGGGATTTGAGAAGGCCAGGATCAGCAGCACCAGAAACGCCAGCCGCAGCGACAGCAGCAGGTAATAACGAAGGCGGCGGTGATGCGTCGAGCTTACCGTGCGCGACTCGAAGAACATCAACGAGGGCACCGGCTTGGGCGTGGTCTTCAGCTTCTTCAACAAATGCAGGTAGAGGGGAAGCCCGACCCCGATGAGGCCGGCAAGGAACCAGGGGGCGAAGAGTCCCATTTAGACGATCCCCCACTTCCGCCGCAGCCACCACTCGGAAAATCGCAGCAGCACTAACACCAAGAAGATCAGCGGCAGATCCCAAAGATCCTTGGTCTCGCGCATCGTTACACCAGCCTCGGAATACGGAATGGAGCCGGCCAGTTTGCCGAGATCGGCGGGCTTCCAATATTGTCCGCCGGTTTGTGCGGCTAGCTGTTCCAGCAACTCGCGGTTCTGTTCGGTGTGGAAATTCTCGGCGATGCCATCCATGCGCTGAAAGGTGAGAACGTCGCGGCCCAATTCTTTGAACTTGCGTGTATCGGGGTCCGTGCGCTGCGCCGTGATCTCGGTCAAATACGCGCCGGCCCTGGGAGCGGACCAGGCGGCTTGGAACTGGCCCGGAGTGTCCGGCACGGGCGTCATCTCAACCAACGCGCTCACACCGCTCGGGCCCAGAATATGAGCTTCGACCTTCGCGTCGCGAGCCGGATTGTATTGTTGATCGCGAACCTCGGCGTTCAGGCTGACGGTTCCGCTATCCAGCAGCATCTGAGAAGAAACCGAAGCTTTGACGTGGCCGGGGGTATCGGAAACCAGCCACCGCAGTAGCTGCTGCCAGAACAAATCGTGCGCCGTATCTCCGAGCGGCAGGCTCATCTGCCAGCGCCAACTGCCTCCGGTGGCCATGATCGCGGTGCGGCCGTGACCGAAGTTTTCCGTGACCAGCAACGGCAGCTTGCGGCCCTCGGGCGTAATCATGTTCGCGAGAACGGCCGCCCCCGGCTTGGGAGTGCCGGGGTCTTCATAATCCATCAGGTAGGGAAGCTGCTTCCACTTGGCGGCGTTGGCGGTGGGATCGTCCACCAGGCGCGTGATGATGCTGTTGGCGCCGGCGGGCGCGAGCTCGGCGATGGTGTGGGTGGTGCCGTTTCTAGGATCTTGCTCGCGATGAAAAGTACCTGCCTCGGCCGGAAGTGTGGTCGGCATCAGATCGGTAAGATTCGAGGCGTTCCAACCGCCATCGGCGAGCGAGAATTGACCGCCCAGCATTAGCAATCCGCCACCGCGGCGATCGACGAATTCGCGGATCAGTTCCTGCTGGCCGGGCGTGAAATAGCCGGCTTCCACCGAACCGATGATCAATCCCTGGTAGGCGAAAAGATCTTCGGCCCGGGCAGGGAAGCCGTCGGCCAGTTCCTTGGGATCGGCGATCCCCTGGCGGTAGACCTTGTTTTGACTGGTGCGAACCATGGACGCGATCTGCACCATGCGGTCGTCTTCTTCGGCTTGCCGGATAAACTTGTACTCCCAGCGTGGCTCGCCTTCGATGTACAGAATACGGCGTGCGTCTGAGCCGACGTTGACCACGCGGGTCAAAGTGTTGTTGGCGGTGTTCTCCTCGCCAGCGAGCGGCGCGGCGGCAATTTGAAGCGTTTTGGCGCCGGCACTACCGATATCGAACATCAGTGTTTCAGTCTGCAGATCGCCGTCGGGTCCCAAGGTGACGCTTCTCGAAGCCAGGATCTTGCCCGGCTGGTTGCTGACATCTCGCAACGTCAGGTTCACCTTGGCGCCCGCGTATCCGCGTTGATGCCAGGTGATCTTGGCGGCAAGACGGGAGTCAGCCAAGGCGCGCGGAGCCACGACGGCATCATCCAACTCCACGTCGTGCTGGGCACGCTCGCGTCCGAGGCCCACGGTGTGGACGGGAATGTGGCGGGCGCGTAGCGCGTTGATGGCGTCAGCGCCGATACTGCCAGTGTTGTCGCCTCCGTCGCTTAAGAGCACCACGGCGCCGATGGGCAGATCGGAGGTCTCCGCGCTCAATTGCTTCAGGCTGTCTCCGATGCGGGTGGAGGGCGCGCTGACTTGCAGATCTTTCAGGCTGTCGATACGAGCCGCCACGTCATCAACACGATAGAGGCGCGTTTGAAAGGAGCGGTTGAGCGTTTGCAGAACGCCGTTCTGAAGCGCCTTGACGGCTTGAGCCTGGCGAGTGGAGCCGTCTTCCGATATCGCCATGCTGCGGGAGTCATCCACGAGCACGGCGATCATGTTCTGTTGCGGTTTCAACTCGGAGACCGTGATGGCAGGCTGCCACAGCAGCACTAGAACCATCGCGGCCAGGAGCGACTGCAAGCCCCAGATGAGCCAGGCTCGCCAACTGTGCATGACCGGAGCAGCTTGCGCCAAGTGACGGCGGATGAGCAACGCGAGCCCCGCGGCAGCGGCTACGATCAGTAGCACGAGCACCCAGGTTGGCCACGCTCCCAAAAGGGCAAAGTGGCCACGCTCATATACCGAACGCGGATATTTAAAGAAGAACTCGAACATCGGCAGTTGGGCTGCTCCCAGAAAAGCGCGCCCCATCAATCCTAGTGGGTCATTGAGTACATGATGTAATTCAGGACGATGCGAAACGCAAGTCCGGAGAATTTCTCCGGGTACTCGGGGCTATCCGCCCACTCCCAGGCGTCGCCGAGATGCATGTTGGCGCAGATCGCCACCATGATGCGGCCATGGCTGTTGCGGATGGCGCGCCACTTCGGAACGTAACCATCCTTCTCATACGTTCGGCCCGTGTTGACATACACTTCGCTGGGGATCTGAAACTTTTCGTTGATGTCGTACAGGACGTGGTAGATTTCGTCTTCGTCCTTGAGATCCTCGACCACGGCGTCGGGCAGGACCATGCGCATGCCGGCCATGAAATGCTGCCAGTCGTCAGTGCCGTGGAAGTCGTCCACCATCAGGAAGCCGCCCTTCATGAGATAGTCGTGCAGGCGTTTGGCTTCGTCATTGGTGAAGGTCCAGGTGTTCACGTCGACCGCGTAGATCCAAGGGTAGTCGAAGAGATGATCGCTATCGAGATCGGCTACGTTCAGCGGCGACGGCGAGTTGATGCGCGTCAAACGCCGCAGGGCGATCAGGCAATCGTTGTCGGCCTTGGGATAATCCCTGTACCAGCCGGCGCCATAACCGCGAAACCCGAAGTTGCTGCCGCCGGAAGTGTACTGTAGGCGCGCCCAATAAAACTCCGAGGGCACGTTCGGCCCGGAGTAGTATTCGTAGCGGCGATATCGCCCACCGAATTGAAACGCAAACAGCCCGACCGTGAGCGAGAGCAGCAGCGGAAGGGTCAACATGCGCCGCACCAGCGTCATAGGATCATTATGCCTCTTGCAGCGTAGCAGAAGCGGGGGCCGAGTCTTTTAGCGGCCGGGTGCCACCGCCGACTAAGATCTCCGCAGCCGGGACAAATGTTATACTAAAATATAACCGGAGTGAACTTCATGCACACCACAAACCTGCGCAAGGTCGGCGGGTCGATCATGTTAGCCGTCCCGCCCGCGCTGCTCGACATCCTGCACCTGCGGCCCGGAGCAAAGGTTGGACTCGCGGTGCGAGGCGGCCGGCTGGTCGTGGAGCCGCAGCAACGGCCGCGCTATACGCTTGATGAGCTGCTCGCCCAATGCAATCCGAAGGCCCCGCGCAGCAAGCAAGAGCGCGAATGGCTCAATGACAGGCCCGCGGGTGGCGAGCTGATCTGATGAAGCGCGGAGATATCTGGCTAGTCGGGCTTGATCCCACGCAGGGACACGAGCAGAGAGGCCGCCGTCCGGTCCTGATCGTGTCGCCGGAGGCATTCAACCGCGTAACCAAGGTGTCCGTGGTTGTCCCGATCACGAGCGGCGGGAATTTCGCCCGTACGGCCGGTTTCGCCGTGACGCTGGAGGGTGCTGGAACGAAAACAATGGGCATTGTTCGCTGCGACCAGCCCCGTGCCCTCGATCTCGGCGCGCGCGGCGGCAAGAAGGTGGAAAGCGTTCCCGACGCGATCGTGGATGAGGTGCTGGCGAAGCTGTTGCCGATTTTTGAATAACGTGAAGCTGGCGCTCGCGGCGAACGCGGTTGGTCTCTGGCGGCGCGGGCGTTACCATGGTCGAAGAACCGTTTCAGCACTCCGCATGCGACGACGTGACTTCCTCAAAATCGCCGGTCTCGCGGCCGCCAGTAGCCCGCTCGTGGGCCAGCAGCCAGTATCCTTTCTGTCGCCCACTGCCTCCTCCGATGTAGCCAAAACCGATTTCACACTGAAGATCGCACCGGTCACGGTGGAACTAGCGCCTAACCGCATCATCAGCACCATCGGCTACAACGGCACTTCGCCGGGGCCGCTGCTGCGCATGAAGGAGGGCGTGCCGGTGACCATCAATGTCGTCAACGACACCGACGTGCCCGAGTTCGTGCATTTCCACGGATTGCTGATTCCTTCCGAAGTGGACGGATCGGAGGAAGAGGGCACGCCGGTGGTGCCTCCGCACGGGAGCCGCAGCTATCAGTTCAGGCCCACGCCGGCGGGAACGCGCTGGTATCACACCCACACCATGTCCATGGACGACCTGCATCGCGGCAGTTACACCGGAATGTTCGGCTTTCTGGTCGTCGAAGGAGGGAGCAATCCCGGCCGCTACGATCAGGAACACTTCCTCGCGCTGCGGGATTGGGAGCCGTATTTCACCAATCAAGCGATGGACACCGACGATCTGGATCCCATGGGTGCGCAGCCCGAGAAGCCGGCGGTGCTGGATACGCGACAGCCGGGCATGGAGGTTGCGGCGGATATTTTTTCCGTCAACGACAAAGCGCTCGGCGCGGGCGAGCCGATTCGCGTCAAACAGGGCGACCGCGTGCTGTTTCATTTTCTGAACGCCAGCGGAATCGAGAACCGGCACCTGGCGCTGCCCGGGCACAAATTCAACGTCATCGCGCTGGATGGCAATCCGGTGCCAACGCCCGCAGCCGTGGACGTGTTGATGCTGGGGCCGGGCGAGCGCGTGGACGCCATCGTCGAAATGAATCAGCCGGGTGTCTGGATCCTAGGCGCACCTGAAGATCCGGTGCGCGAAGGGGGCCTGGGCGTCGTGATCGAATACGCCAATCAGCACCGCACGCCGCAATGGACCGCGCCGCCCAAGTCCGCTTGGGATTATACGATCTTCGGCAGGCCCGCTGGGCAACCAGCGCCCGCGGGCAAACTAGATATGATCTTTGAGAAAATTCCGCGCGGCGCCGGCAAGTTCAACAGCTTTACCGTGAACGGCAAAGAGTATCCCCACGATCAGGAATTCGTGCTGAAAGAAGGCACTCGGTACCGGCTGACGTTTCATAACCGGACCGATGACGCGCATCCGTTACATCTGCATCGCCACCAACTTGAGATCGCGGAGATTTATGGCAAGTCCACGTCGGGGGTGGTCAAGGACACCGTCGTGGTGCCTACCTATGGACGCGCCAGCGTCGACTTCACCGCCGACCAGCCGGGACTGACGTTGTTCCACTGTCATATCCAGGCGCACATGGATTACGGCTTCAAGGCGCTGCTGCGCTACGCGTGAAGTTAGCGCGCCGCGCGAGATGTTGCTGGACTAATCAGGTTCGCCAGTAACTGGTATGCGCCGTCGGTGCCGGCAGGCAGTTGACGCCACAGTCCCAGCCCGAGATAGATCCATCTTCCGCGGCCGTACTTGGCTTCGACCATCGATCCGAGTTTCACGCCTGGATTGTCCTTGAAGGAGTCGGTCATCGACACCAGATCAATGTACTTCGGATCTTTTTCTCCGAGAAAATAGAGCCCGCGCTCCTGCACCCAGCCGGCCCAGGTCGGCGGCCCGATCTTGTTCGGGTAATTGAACACGGGGTCGGCTGGCGCAAGAATTTTGACCGGCACCAGCTCGTCGGACACACGGTCTCCGCTCACTTTCGCAGGATACGGGCCGTATTCCGCCTGATTGAATTCGAACTTGTTGTACTGCACGATCACCGTCCCGCCGCGCGAGACGTAATCGAGAAGCCGGCGGTTATAGGCGCGAAGATCGGCGCGCTGCTCATAGGCGCGGACGCCGGTGACGATCACATCGTGTTTGGAGAGATCACCCCAGGCGAGTTCGTCTTCGTTTATGAAGGTCACCTTGGCGCCCAACTGTTCAAGTGCCGGAGGGACCTGATCGCCTACGCCGACGATGTAGCCGACGTCTATGTTGGGGATCACTTTTACATCCACCACCTTGAGCGTCGCTTCAGCCGGCTTGATTACCTGGCGGCGTTGGATATGCGGATACTCAATCACCTGGTAGCCTTCGGAAAACTTTTCACTCGGGAACGCCGGCGAAGTGACTACTGCATGCAGCGCGTACTGGCCGATTTTCGCATGCGCTGGAGCGACCACTTCGAACCTGGCTGACAAGGCTTCGTCCTCGTGAGTAAAGCTGAGCGGCACACTGGCGGGGGTCGCTTTCCAGCCCTGCGGCAAGTCCAGGGAAACGGAAGCCTCAGCCGCGCCCTTCGTCCCGTTCGTAACAGAGACGTGCACCTCACGCGTGACCGCGGAAGATGTGACGCCGCCAGACGCGGGAATTACAGCCAGGGCGGGCGTGACGACCACGGAGAGCGGTGGCACGACGTTGAGTTCCATGCGCTTGTCCCCGAGGTAAATATCCTTGATGTATCGGTATTCGACGGGCAGCTCGCGGGTGACCGCTGTGTCGCCCGCCTGGATGTGGAACGTCACGCGGAAAGGTGTGCGCGCGAAAGGAACGCCGAACTCGACACCGGGATCGAAAATCTGAATGGCTTGATTCTCCGGGTGCTTCCAGTAGTTGTCATGGAAGTATGGAGTGGTCAGACGAGCATTTGTTGGCACGTTCGCCTCGGACGTGCAGGTGTAGACTGCATCCTTCTTCACCGCGCCTGGCGCGCAGGGAGTGCGCACATCGAGGCCGGCGATCGAGACGCCGGTCACGTTGACATCCGACGGGCCGTGGTTCACCGCAAGAATGGAGAGCTTGAGAGGCTGTCCCGCGATCACGAGTCCATCATCTGCGACGGCGTCGAACGAGAGGCCCTGTGCCGCCAGCACGGCATCCTCATAGTCGCGTTCCTTGATGCGAAGGCGAAAATCGATCTCATAGCGCGCCGCCTCATCGAGTCCCATGCTTGAAAGCTGCGCGCGCAAGGCCCGGATCGCCGCGAGACCGGCCCCGATTGGTTGTCGAGTGGCGGCGTCGTTACCGGAATCGAACGCTGCCCGCGCTGCCTTGGCGTCGGCTGCAATTGTTGCGATTGCGGAGGTCAAAGCGGCGGGCGGGTTCGGGCCCGCATACTGAGCGATGGCTTCCAGTCTGAAATCGATGCCATCGAAGAGAGAAGTCTCGGTCTTCTCCTTTTGCTGCGGGATCGTGGTGTCGATGAGCTGGTATCCAGCAGCGAACGGACCGCCAAAAGGGGGACCAGCGGGGGCCGGACCCCGGCCGCCACGGCCTGGGGCGGCGGGAGCAGCGTTAGCTGGACCCCCACGGCCGCCGCGTCCAGCGTTGAACCCGGGCAAGGCCGGCAATCCACCAACGCCCTGGCATTTGTGATTGCTGCGTGCATCTGAGCCGATTTCTGCATAGGTGCGGCCCAAAAGCTCGTCGTACGTGTTTGTATTTGCGGGGGTGAGCTTCACCGGCGGAGTGGAAGAACCGTCCCCGGCGCCTCGTCCTCCGCGCCCAGCCGCGCCAGGCAGTGGAAACGGCGCCGAGAAGTAGAGCTTCTTCGGTTGCCATGGCCTCAGCCCTTGGCGCAGTTGCTCCGGATATTTCGCCGGGTCGCCTGCTGCAGAATAGGCTTCTCGAACCAGGATCGTGGTAGCTTCATGCGCGCGATCGCCGCCGCGGCCTTGAATATTCATCGTCACCAGGACATCCGGACGGAGCGTTCGGATGAGCCGGACGTAATCGCTGACGATGTCCTCGCGGCCCCATTTCTGAATCACTTCTTGAGGATCGAACGAATATCCGTAATCGATGGCGCGCGTGAAATACTGCTCGGCTCCATCGATGCGGTGCGCCGAGAGGAGCTCAGCCGTTCTGAGGACGGCGATGTCGCGGAACAGCTCCGGGCCGATTTCGTTTTGCCCGCCATCTCCGCGGTTGTTCTGCAGGTCGATCGAGCGCAGGCCCATACCAAGGGCGAACATGGCTAACAACGAGTTGTTCTCGTCGTCCGGGTGGGCGGGAGCCTGCATGAACGTGCCGGACACGCCGAGTTTTCGAATCGCAAGACCCAGCGTGACATGGCCGCTGTTGGCTCCCACGATCGAGTAGCTCATGCGGTTTTGGGCCAGCACGCGCACGCGAGCCGGCAACAGCGCCATCACGACCAGCGCTAGGATCGCGATCAGGGAAAGGAGTTTCAACAGATGTTTCATAGACCCAGCTTGCATCCTTAGTCGTAATACTCAGGCGCGTGCTTCTGTTGATCGCTTTGCATCTTGTCGTGATTAATCCACAACTGCGCGTGATGCTCCGCCATCAGGTCAGCCAAATGCTGCATCGAGGCCACCGTCTTCTCCTTGTCGGCATTCATGGACGGCACTCGCCGGTTGTCCCAGTTGTCTTTCAGATGCACCGCGTCGCCAGTCAAGATCACCCAACCGGTCTTGGGTAGATGCACCAGCAGAGATTGGTGACCTACCGTATGGCCAGGCGTCGAGATGATGGTGACGCTGCCGTCACCGAAGACATCCTTATCGCCCTCCAGCTTCATCACCGGATGCGTGGCCGCGATCGCAGGGCTCTTGGCGGACATGGCAGCGTCGTACTCGGCCTTTTGCATCATCAACGTCGATTGAGGAAACAATTCGACGTTGCCGGTATGATCGGGATGCGTGTGGGAGAGCCCGACGTACTTTATGTCCGACGGCGAAACTCCGATGGCAGACAATTGGGCCGCAAGTGTCTTGGAGCGCCGCACCACGGTCGCGCCTCCGCCGTTCACCTGCCCATCCGGCATGTCGGCGACTTTGTCAGAGTAGCCCGTGTCCCAGAGAAAGTATCCCTGCGAATCGTGAATCAGGTAGCAATTTTCCGACATGTCGATGGGCTTGCCAACGTTCACGCCAGGCGTCCAGCGCGACTCGTCCGCATTGTGCGACCAGCCGCAATCCAGCACGTACAACTTGTCGACGCCTTTTCCGGACTGCGCCCAGATCGCGCCCGTCCCGGCTAATCCCAGCAGCACGGTGAAAATCACGCGTAAAGTTTTCACGGAACACCTCGTTCGATTATCTTAACGAAATCGGCGGCCTTGGGGAGTTTTGCCTTGATCGAGTAGACTGAATTGGATCGCTTCTATGGCTCGCTTTGATGATCGTGCAGGTGTGTCTCGCCGCCAATTCGTGGTTGGCGCAGCGGCTCTGTCGGGAGCTTCGAGCGCCCTGGCGCAGACCGCGCCTCAAAAGCGTTCTAGCAGTTCCTCGAATCTTCTGGATCTGTCCGCCTCGGATGCTGTCGTGGCGATGCGGGATGGCAGCCTGACCGCCGAACGTTATGCTCAGGTGCTGCTAGAGCAATGCGAACGCGGCAAGGCGTTGAATGCGTTCATCACGCTAGACCGCGAACAAGTTCTCGCCGCCGCGCGCGCCGCCGATCAGCGGCGGAAATCCGGTGCGAGCCTGGGCCGGCTGCACGGTCTGCCAATTCCCGTCAAAGACAGCGTCAACACGAAAGACCTGCGGACCACCGCCGGCACCCCCGCTTTGCGTGACTTTCACCCGAAAGAAGACGCTGCGATTGTTCGATTGCTGCGGGATCAGGGAGCAATCGTGTTGGGCAAGACTAATTTGCATGAACTGTCGCTGGGGTGGACCAGCGATAACCATGCTTTCGGCGCCGTGCACAACCCCTACGATCAAGCACGGATTCCCGGCGGCAGCAGCGGTGGCACGGCGGCTGCGGTCGCGGCGCGCATGGCTCCCTTGGGTGTGGCGGAAGATACCGAAGGATCGATTCGCGTTCCGGCGGCGCTGTGCGGCATCGCGGGGTTTCGCCCCACAACATCGCGGTATCCATCGTCCGGTGTCGCGCCCATCACGGCGCTGTTCGATCAGGTGGGACCTCACGCGCGCACGGTGCGGGATCTTGTGCTGTTCGATGCCGTGGCGACGGGCGACTTTAATCCGCTTCGTGCCACTGCGCTCAAGGGCGTCAAGCTGGGCGTGGCTCGTGGATATTGGTTCGCCGGCCTCGACGCCGAGGTCGAGCGAATCGCCAACGCCGCAATTCGTAAACTTCAAGATGCGGGGGTGGAACTGGTTGAAGGCGAGGTAGAGGATCTGGCTGACTTAATCCAGCGCACGACGTCGCAGATTCAGCTGCATGACATTTTCCAGACTCTGCCTAAATATCTTCAAGACTCGGGTGCCAGCGTTACGTTCGATCAGGTTGTTGCGCTTGCCAGCCCCGATATCAAAACATTTTTCGAGCGGACCAAGAAAGGCGCCAGCGGCTTTGTCGCCGACGAGGTTTACGCAGCGGCGCGCGATACGTATCTGCCGAAGCTTCACAAGAGTTTCCACGATTACTTCGTCCGAACCGGCGTAACCGCGCTCGTATTCCCGGCGACCAGAATTCCAGCCACAACGATTGGCCAAAACGAAGTCATTCTCGACGGCAAAAAGACGTCGTTCTCGGCGGCCATCTCGCGCAACATCGCGCCTGGCAGCACTGCTGGACTACCCGGATTGGTTCTGCCGGCTGGGCTCACGCAGAATGGATTACCGGTGTCTCTGGAGTTCGATGGCCCGTCAGGAACCGACCGCACACTCCTCGCGCTGGGGCTCAGTCTGGAAAACTTGATGGGACGTTTGACGCCGCCGAAGCTCTGACGGCTTTGATCTCGGCCTCAAGATCGAGCGGCCGTTTGTGGAACTGCGCGGACGGGCACTTCAGATTGTACGTGAGAATGCGGCGGTTCAATTCCGCGCCGCGTTCGCGAAATTCCGCGATCAACCGCGGCGACCCATTCTTGAGGGTGGCGCGCAAACGCGCCGCGGACTGGTCGATCTCACGCGCTTCTTCAATCCATGGCGGCGCGAATCCATTGACCCGCAGCAGGTGATGCGCCATCCATAGCGACGCGTCCTCGAACGGGTTGACACCCAGCGGAATGGGCTTGCCCTTATCAGGCAAATTGTCGAATGCACCCGCCTCCATCGCCTCCCGGATCTTGCGCTCGGCGATTGACTCCCACTTATCCACGGATAATTTCAGTTTGACATGGCGCGGGTGACCGTGGCCACCCGCGCAAAATTTGCAGAGTTACTTACCGGCAACAGAGCCGTCCGGCTTCGCGCCGCCTTCGAACAACAGCTTCAGCGTGGTACCGGCCAGGCGGACGTCGTGGAGCTGGCTGCTGGCTCCCTCATCGTAGCCAACCGAGGTGAGCGCAAACTTCTGAGTAGCGTTCTGAACCGTGACATTGGCTTCCACCGTGGTCTTGCCTTGTTTGATGACAACTTTGTCACCTTGCAGCTCGAACTTGCAATCGCCGGGATTGAGCTGGGCGCCGTTGACGGTGGTCGGCTTGTACAGAGTCACGTGGTACGAGGATGCGGCATAAGCGGCGCTGGCGGCCAGCGCGAACAGGACTGCGAGGGTCTTTTTCATGGGGTGATTCTCCTTTTCGATTTAGATTCGAAAGACACACTGATAGTACGTAGCAAAAGTTGCAAAAAATTAGATAAATCAGCAACTTAGGAAGTTTTCAACCGTTGCGCAACGGTTGCTGCGGTGGGGCGCACTCCCGGCTTGCCGGGCCCTGGCAACGGTTGTGCACAGCCTGATTTCAAAGACTTGGGGGGGACGCCGGCTTTCCCATCGTACAAACGGTTGTTTTGTTCCGTCTTAGACTGATAGGAGCGAGTCGACACGCTACAATGTCAGTAATGCTTGCGGCGCCGGTGGCGCTCTCCAGACTGTCTGAACTGGAAGCCGCCCTGAATTCCGCCATTCGTGGCAAGCCGGACGTGGTCCGTCTGTCGGTAGTGTGTCTGCTGGCGCGCGGCCATCTGCTGATAGAGGATGTTCCCGGCGTCGGCAAAACGACGCTGGCACAGGCCATGGCGCGCTCGGTGCACTGCCGTTTTCACCGCTTGCAATTTACCAGTGACATGTTGCCCAGCGATGTGCTGGGCGTAACCATTTATAACGCCGGCAGTCAGGCGTTCGAATTCAAGTCCGGCCCGGTGTTCACGAATTTTCTGCTGGCCGATGAGATTAATCGCGCGACTCCGAAGACGCAGTCGGCGCTGCTGGAGGCGATGAACGAGCTGCAAGTGACTATCGATAGCCACTCCTATCCGCTGGAACAGCCGTTCATGGTGCTGGCGACGCAAAATCCGGTGGAGCATCACGGCACCTATCCGCTCCCGGAAAGCCAGCTCGACCGTTTCCTGATGCGCGTCCGGATCGGGTATCCGGACCGTGGGGCGGAGCGCGAGATCGTGCGGAGCAAGGACGGCGTGCATGCCGAAACCGTACACGCTGTGCTGTCGACCGAAGAGTTGCTGCATTTGCAAGAGCAGGTGGAACGCGTGGCGGTGGACGACGCGCTGGTGGATTATATGCTGGCCATCGTCGAAAAAACCCGTGAGCATGAATCGCTCGCCCTGGGAGTAAGCCCGCGCGGCGCTCAAGCCCTATATCGCGCTACGCAAGCGCTGGCTCTTGTGGAAGGGCGCGAGTACGTGATTCCGGACGACGTTAAACGTTTGGCCATTCCGGTGTTCGCCCACCGCATCTCCATCAATGCGCGCGCCTCGCTCGCGCAGCGCAGCACGGAGCTGAGCGAACGGATTCTGCAAGAAATCCTCACACTGGTTGAAGTACCTTTGTAGTTTCGAAGCGGATTCTCGCACAAGCAGACTCTTCCTATGAAAACCGCAATTATCGGACTGCCCATGGTGGGCAAAACGTCGCTGTTCACGATTCTGACCGGCGTGCATGAATCTACGCGCGTCGGCATGATGGAAGCGCGCGTTGGGATCGCCAAGGTGCCGGATGCGCGGCTGGACGCGCTGGCCAAAATCTTCCAGCCGGAGAAGATCACGCACGCTACCGTCGAGTACCTGGATTTCCCGGCCATTTCCAAGGAGGCCCTGCGTGACCCCAGTTACCTGGCCAGCATGCGCGTAGCCGACGCGCTGGCCCACGTCCTGCGGCTTTTCCAGAGCGACACGGTACCGCACGAGAAAGGGTCGGTGGATCCGATTCGCGATCTCGAAGATGTCGAAATGGAACTGATCCTCAGTGACCTGGTGGTGGTGGAGAAGCGCATGGAGCGGCTGGAAAAGGATCGCAAGAAGACCAAGAGCCCGGAGCTGGACCGCGAGTACGCTCTGCTGGAGCGCGCCAAAGCCACGCTCGAGTCGAATACGGCGCTACGGACGCTGGAGCTGACCGCCGATGAAGAAAAGACCATTCGAGGCTTTCAATTTCTGTCGCAGAAACCGATGTTGTTCGTCCTGAACATCGGAGAAGAAGATGCCGCACGGATGCGCGAAGTCGAAGAGGAATACCGCAAAGGCCCGCTGGCTGGACGGACACACACTGCTGTAACCGCCATCTGCGGAAAAATCGAGGCTGAGCTCTCCGAGCTTTCCCCGGAGGACGCGCGCGAGTATCTGTCGAGCTACGGCCTGAAAGAGTCCGGGCTGGAGCGGTTGATCGCAGCCACTTACGCGCTGCTGGGCTTGATGTCATTTCTAACAGCCGGTGAAACGGAAGTGCGCGCCTGGACCATTCCCATGCACAGCACCGCCGTGAAGGCCGCGGGCGCGATTCACAGCGATTTCGAAAAGAAATTCATTCGCGCTGAAACGGTGAACTGGCAGGCGCTGGTGGATCACGGCGGCTACCCCGGCGTGCGCGAAAAAGGACTGCTGCGGCTGGAAGGCAAAGAGTACATCGTCAAAGACGGCGACGTTCTGGTGATTCGGCACGGGTAGGCTGCGGTCGCAACGGTTTTTTGTAGTGCGGCAGTTGCGAGAAAAATAGCGCGGCCGCGGCGGCCAGCAGGCAGCCCCAGGCAAACCAATCCCCCACCGACGTGTAGAATGTCAGGCCGTCTTCGTATTGATACGCCGCGCGCGCTTCGGTGAGTTGATACATCGGAAGGCGCGAGGTGATGCGGCCGGCCGGATCGATAACAGCCGTGATGCCGTCGTTAGTGACGCGCAGCAGCCAGCGGCGATTCTCGACCGCTCGCATGCGAGCGATTTCCAGATGCTGTTCCCGCGCCGCGCTGTGGCCGAAGTAGCCGTCGTTGGAAATATTCACCAGCAACTCCGCGCCGGCTTTGGTGAACTGGCGAACCTCGTGCGGAAAGACCGCCTCATAGCAAATGAAGGTGCCCAGGCGGTGGCCGTCGATCGGAAGGACCACGATACGATCTCCTGGGACGAAATCGCTGATCTCCGGCGTGATGCGGTTAACCCATCCGAACAACTTGGGAGTATATTCGCCGAATGGAACCAGGTTGATTTTGTCGTAGCGGCCCTCCAGATCGCCGTTCGGCCGCAACAGCACGGCTGAATTGAGCGGGCTGTGTTCCGGCGTCCACGCGACGGTGCCGAACAGGAAGTAGGCCTGGGTGGTCTGCGCCAGAAGTGCCGCTTCGTTGCGGAAGGTTGGATCGTCGTAGTAGTAAATCGGCGCGGGAGCCTCGGGCCAGATGATGAGACGGGCGCCGGATTGGCGGGCTGAATCCAGCGTGAACTGGATCAGGGAATCGCGCATTGTAGCGGCTTCTTGCGGCGTCCAGTCGTCTTTTTCCGGTGCGTTCGGCTGCACCATCAGCGCGGTTTCGATGCCGGCCTCGCGGGGAGGAAGGTCGGGAAGAAGCAACAGGCCCGGAACGATGGCTAACCAGTACACCGGCCGGCGGGCGCGCCGCAGAAGGATCATTGCAACCGTTGCCGCCGTCAGCGCGAAGAGGAATGAGATTCCATAGACGCCGGTGAACGGAGCCAAACGCAGCGGCAGCGGCATGTCGATGCCGGCATTGCCGAGCGCCAGCCAGGCGAAGCCGAAGGTCGAGTGCGTGCGCTCAATGCCAGTCCAGAGCGCGGCGATAGCCGGGACCGCGAATCGTGTATCGAGCAAAACAGCGGCGAACAAGCTGAACACCCCAAGATGGATGGCTTTTGCGACCGCGAAAAGCAGGAACGTCGCCCAGCCGCCCCAGCGGCCCATCCCGCCGTGCACCTCCAGCACGAATTGGATCCAGTAACAGATGCCGAACCAATACACGACTCCGGTGAACTCGCCCAGCAGGAACCGCCATAGGGGGCGCGGTTCGCGAGCCAGCGCGATCAACAATGGCGTCAGTGCGATCGGAGCGAGCCAGGCGAGACCGCGGCTCGGAAGCATCCAGTTGGGAAATACGAAAATCAGAAGCGCGGCGGTCAGCAGCGCCAGCGAGAAATTAAGCAGTGACGCGGGAGGCTTCTTCATTCACCTGGTCCGCCATGTAAGAACTGCGGACCAGCGGACCGCTGAAAACCATTTTGAATCCGATGGAGAGTCCGTAGTCGCGGTAGGCATCGAACTGAGCCGGTATGACGTACTCGATAACCGGCAGGTTGCGGCGCGTGGGCTGCAAATACTGGCCGATGGTGGCGACATCGACTTCGGAGCCGCGCAGATCCTGCAGCAACTGTTCGACTTCGGCTGGCTTTTCGCCTAGGCCCACCATCAGTCCGGACTTGGTGAGAATCTCCGGACGGTACCGTTTGGCAAATTGCAGCACCTCGAGCGACTGCCGGTAGTTGGCTTGCGGGCGAACCCGGCGGTACAGGCGCGCCACCGTTTCCATATTGTGGTTGAAGACGTCCGGACGTGCGTCCAACACGCGCGCCACTGAATCGAGCGAGCCGCAGAAGTCAGGCGTCAGCACTTCAATGCGCGCACTCGGAAGCGCCCGGCGCAAGGCTCGCACCGTTTCCGCAAAGTGGTGCGAACCGCCATCGGCGAGATCGTCGCGATTGACCGAAGTGATCACCACGTAACGCAGATCGAGACTGCCAGCCATGCGGGCGACGTTGGCGGGCTCGTCCGGATCGAGTGAAAATTCCTGTTTGTGCGGCGAGCCCTTGGGAACCGAACAAAACCCGCATCCGCGCGTGCAGAGATTGCCGAGAATCATGAATGTCGCCGCGCCGCGATGAAAGCATTCATGCATGTTGGGACAGCGCGCCGATTCGCACACCGTGTGCAGGTTCAAGCGGCGGAGTTCAGTCTTGAGGCCGTGGACGGATTGGAAATGGGTCGTATTTTTGCGCAGCCACTCGGGCAGCCGCGGGCTCGCGGGCGAGGACGATGAAAGCTGGACCAGGGCTTCGGGAGACAACTCAATATTTTCGCACGATCGGATTTTTGAATCCGGCGGCTTCCAATGCGGTGCGCGTTTGCGCCTGCGTTGCCGCATCCTTGAGCGGGCCGACCAAGACCCGGAACACGCCTTCTTTCGGAGCCGGCGCCATGACGGTGTGGAAACCTTTCTTGCCAAGGGTTTCGGTGATGATCTCGGCATCCGGGCGGGCCGTCGCCACCACCTGCCAATATTCGCCCGGTGCGAGGTCAGCGGTGACGGACGCTGCAGGCGAGGCTGGCGGAAGGGGCGATGATTTTGCTTTCTGCGCAGGTGGAGCAGGAGCAGGTGTTGGAGCCGCCGCGGCCGGAGGCGCGACGTCCCTGGCCGGATGTGTGCCGGTATCGGCGGGTGCGGGGCTCGCGGGTTCCGGTGCCGGAGTTGTCGCTGCCGGACTCTTGGCCGAGTCAGCCGCATTCGAATCGGCCGGTGGGGGCCAATGTATAACGGCAGGCTTGCTGTCCCGGGCGCTTTCCGCCACCGTCGGCGCCGAGTTGCGGCCCACAATGTATCCCATGGAAAAGAATACGCCCAGCAGGATCACCACAATGAGAAAAACGCTGATGAGCTGACGGTTCCCCAGGATTAATTCAAATTCGCCGTCTTCGTTCTTTGCCAAGAGATTTAACCTTCCTGTCGCTTGCCCGCAAACCGATCGAGAGCCATGCCTAAAGACGAGAATATATCGATGGGCAGCGGAAACACAACCGTAGTGTTCTTCTCGGAGCCGATTTCAACCAGCGTTTGAAGGTAGCGAAGCTGGATAGCAGCGGGCTGTTTTTGGATCAGCTCGGCTGCCATGGCGAGCTTCTCAGCGGCCATGTACTCGCCCTCGGCGTGAATGATCTTGGCGCGACGTTCGCGCTCGGCTTCGGCCTGCTTGCCAATCGCGCGGATCATCTGCTCAGGCAGATCCACCTGCTTCACTTCTACCACGGTGACCTTCACCCCCCAGGGCCCGGTGTGCTGATCGAGTACAGTCTGCAGACGCAGGTTCAGCTTTTCGCGCTGGCTGAGAAGTTCATCGAGTTCCACCTCGCCGAGTGCGCTGCGAAGAGTGGTCTGGGCCACCTGCGAAGTGGCATATAAGAAGTTGGTCACCTCGATGACGGCTTTGGTGGGATCGACCACGCGAAAGTAAACCACCGCGTTGACCTTGACGGTCACGTTATCGCGAGTAACGACGTCCTGGGACGGAACCTCCATGGCTTCGATGCGCAGCGAGATGCGCGCGATGCGATCGATAGGAGCGAAGACCAGGATCACTCCCGGCCCTTTGGGTTGCGGCAGAACGCGCCCCAGCCTGAAAATGACGCCGCGCTCGTATTCGGCCAGAATTTTGATCGACGAGAACAGGTAGATCGCGATGATCAGAACCGGGATCAGGATGGTGAGGTCAGGCACAAAAACCCTCCGAGAGTGCTTTCACTATAGCGCGTCCAACCCTGGTCGGCAGGATATCGTCCAAAGCCGAATCAAGCCAACACGAGAACTTTTCCCCGTGACGATGGTAGTCTGTCTCCATGGTCTTTAGCTCGACCACATGTTTGTTCGTATTTCTACCGGTCGTCCTGCTGATTTACCACGGCATTTGTTTCCTGCCGATCCATCTGGGGAGTCAATCGCACAAATGGATTCAATTGAGCAACGGATTTCTATTGCTGGCGAGTCTGGTGTTCTACTACTGGGGTGAGCGCCACCTGGTATTGCTGTTCATCGGCACCACGGCGGTGGACTTTGCCGCCGCGCTTCTGATCTCGCGCGCCATGTCTGTGGGTGAAGATGGCCAAGCCGGGCGAAGGACTGTCCGGCAACGATCCCTGCTGGCGATGGCAATCAGCGTTAATCTTTCGATACTTTTTCTCTTCAAATATTTCAGCTTCACCGCCGGGGCGCTTAACGTGCTGCTTAAGCCAGCGGGGCTGCAGATACCCGCCTATCAGCTCACGCTTCCCCTGGGCATCAGCTTCTTCATCTTCCATTCGATGAGCTACACCATCGATGTTTATCGAGGGCAGGTTTCGCCCACGCGTAACTTCATCGACTACGCCTGTTATGTTCTGATGTTTCCGCAGTTGGTGGCCGGCCCGATCGTGCGATTCTCTTATGTCGCCAAGGCCCTGGTTTGGCGCACCGTTTCGGCCGGATATTTTGCGCGCGGCGTCTGCCAGTTCATCATCGGCCTTAGCAAGAAGGTTCTCATTGCCAACATCGTCGGCGACGCCACCGACCGCATCTTCGTGCTCCGAGCCGATCAGCTGACTCCCGCAACAGCCTGGCTGGGTGTTTGGGCTTACACGATTCAAATCTATTTCGATTTCTCCGGCTACTCGGACATGGCCATCGGCTTGGGCCGCATGTTCGGCTTCGAACTGCCGCTCAACTTCGACTATCCCTACATCGCGCGCTCGATCCGCGAGTTCTGGCGCCGCTGGCACATCTCGTTGTCCACCTG
The DNA here is from genome assembly GCA_963768095.1 of Terriglobia bacterium. Taxonomy (GTDB): domain Bacteria; phylum Acidobacteriota; class Terriglobia; order Bryobacterales; family Bryobacteraceae; genus Palsa-89. Next base: position 372,106 of record CAVYGT010000011.1, read on the forward strand.
GTTCCGAGACTATCTCTACATTCCTCTGGGTGGCTCCAAGGGAAGCCAGTGGAAAACAGCGCGCAATCTGCTGTTCGTTTTCTTCTTATGCGGATTGTGGCACGGCGCGAAATGGACTTTTGTAGTTTGGGGTCTTTACCACGGCTTCTTCCTGGTTCTTGAACGAAATCGGAAGCTCTCAAGCATAGTTGAGAGCCACGCTTTGCTGGGCCGGGTGTACACGCTCCTCACAGTTGCAATCGGCTGGCTTTTGTTTCGCGCGGACAGCTTCTCGCAGGCCGTCGCGTTTTTGCGCGCCATGGCTGGATTGACTTCCAGCCGCTCCTACCCCATCCAATGGTTCTTGAGGCCCGAGACGCTCATCGCCCTGATTGTAGGTACGATCCTATCTGCCCCGGTTGTTCCCGCGGTATCCGCCTGGCTGGATCGAACCTTGCGCGCAGCACGCGCCGGATCGAGCTATTGGACGCCCGCAGTGGCCACCGTGCAAGTGGCTGCATTAACGGGTCTGCTGGCGGTTTGCGCCATCCAGGTGGTTGCCGGAACATACAATCCGTTTATCTATTTCCGGTTTTGAACGACTCCATGAGCACACCATCCTCTTCGCACGCCCGGCCTGAACGAACCACGAAAGACTTGCCGGCGGTGCGTCTCCGTACCGCTCCCATGGCGAACTATGTCTGGATCGACCCAGGTTTCGGCGTCGCGCTGATCCTGTTGTTTGCGATTTCGCTGGCCCTGCCCCTGCTCGGATTCCTTGTGCGTTTTCGGCAGCCCGTGCTCGAAGAGAACCGGTATCTTGCGCCACTCCCGGATCTGCGGCGGGAACGCCTTCGAGATTTGCCTCCGAAACTGGACGCCTATTTCAAGGATCACGTAGGATTTCGCGCCTCCATGGTGCAGGCTTCCGCCACCGTTCTGCATCGCTTCCTTCAATCGCCGTCCGATCGCGTGATCCTCGGCAGGGCCCCAGTTCCCGGCCAGCCACAGTGGCTGTTCCTTGCCATGTCTGGAATCCTTGAAGACCGGATCGGCCTGGCACGCATGTCGCAGCAACAACTCGAGCGCTGGCGGAGGATCGTGGAACGACGATCCAGTTGGCTGGCCGCTCGCGGCATCGCGTACTTCTATGTTGTAGTGCCGGAGAAAAGTACGATTTATCCCGAGTTACTGCCCGATTATATCCGGCCTCGCTCCACCACTAACACCACGCTCGATCAGATTGTTCATTACCTGAAGGACACCCGGTCGCCCATCCATCTGGTTGACTTGCGAGAGGCGCTCGCAGCTCAGAAGCCTGCCGGCGATCTTTACTTTCCCGGCGATGCCCATTGGAATGGCAGAGGCTTCTTCGTCGGGTATCAAGCAATGCTCAAAGCGATTCGTCCGCGCTCGGAGCCACTGCGGTTAGGCCCATATTTCGAAATGCGCACCGTTCCGGGCCGGAGCTTTTACGACCTGGACTCCATGCTTGGGTTGCCGGCGCCCGCTGGCTCTTCTGATTTACTGGCGCATCGGGGCGCGGCAAAATCCGTTCCCGCAATTGCCAACTTACCGGGAGACCTGGATGCTCCTCCTTCAAGTTCTCTTGCATATGCGCTGGCCACGCCAGACGCAGCTTCGAAGCGTCTTCTAGTTTTTCACGATTCGTTCTTCGACGTAGGCCCTATGGCGCAGGTGGACCAACCGCTAGCCGCTGACTTTAGCCGCTCTTATTTCGTATTCATTGATCCGGACGATGACACGATTCGGAGTTTCGTCGACATCGAACATCCGGATGTCGTCCTGGAAGAACATGCCGAGCGGGTGCTTGGAGACGTCCAGGTTGAGACGCCCTTGGAAGCCATCACTCCCCGATTAACTCGCTCATCTGACTTGCCCTCATACTATTTGGACTCGATTGACAGAAAGGCGCTCGCGCCCGGCGTTACGATTCGCCAAGAGCCGCGGGTTACTTTAAACGGGTGGGCCATCGACCGCCGAGCCGGCGCTGCAGCGGCGGGCGTAGAGATCGTCATCGACCAGGTCCCCGTGCCCGCGGCTTACGGGTACGCCCGCTCCGACGTGGCTGGATTCTTTCAACGGCCGTCCTATTTCAACTGCGGGTTCAAAGCGCGAATCCCCTCGTCGATCCTCTCCGTTGGTTCGCACACCCTGGCCATTCGAGTCATCGCTGCAGATGGCCACCACTACGCGGAATCGAGCTACGGCCGAATCGTGGTGGGGCCGTGATGCGGCTTCATTGTTACTGTGGTACTGTAGTTTTTGTGGTCTGATGAGAGACTACCTCGCGTTAACTAAGCCGCGAATCACCTGGCTCATTCTGATGAGTACCGGCATTGGCTTCTTTTTTGGGGCCAAACCGGGGTGGAGCTGGCTCACGCTGCTGCACACCATCCTCGGTACGGGGTTGTTGGCATCCGGCACCGCGGCGCTGAACCAGTGGTTCGAGCGCGAAGGCGATGCGAAGATGCGGCGCACGCAAGCCCGTCCGTTGCCGGCCGGCAGACTGGGCGAGGATAAGGCGCTGCTGTTCGGTCTGACAATTTCCGCAGCAGGGTTCTTTGAACTGCAGTTGGCCGTCAATCCGTTGGCGGCTCTCCTGGGCGCGCTCACCTTGCTCAGTTACTTATTCCTGTATACACCGCTCAAACGACGCTCGCCGCATTCCACCACCATCGGGGCCATTCCAGGCGCCATGCCGCCGCTCATAGGTTTCGCCGCCGCAAGCGGCACGCTGACCTGGCAGGCTTGGGTCTTATTCGCAATTCTGTTCCTGTGGCAGTTCCCGCATTTCTACGCCATCGCTTGGATGTACCGCGAAGATTACGAGCGGGCGGGTATCCGGATGCTTCCCGTGGTGGAACCGGACGGCGAGTCCACCGCGCGGCGGATTTTGTGGTTTTCGATCGCGCTCATTCCCATCAGCCTGATTCCGAAATATCTTTCCATGGCAGGCAACGTGTACTTTTTCGGAGCGCTTGCGCTGGGCCTGATATTCCTGTACGCCGGTGTGCGCGTCAGTTTCGATCGCACGCGTCAGAGAGCTCGCCGCGTGCTGCTCGCCTCGGTGATTTATCTGCCAGTTCTGTACGGTCTGCTGCTGTTCGATCGTCCCGCATGAAGTTTGCTGTTGTCGCTGCGCTGTGCTTCGCCGCGAGTTCGTGTGCCTGGCGGAGCAGCGCGCTCCCGGTCTTCTACGACGTCCCTGAATTCCACCTGACGGCGCAAGACGGCCAGCCTTTCGACAGCCAAGCGCTGGCAGGCAGGATCTGGGTGGCCGACTTCATCTACACCACATGCCCTGGCCCATGCCCGCGCATGACGTCGCAGATGCATGAAGTGCAAACCGCGATCGGCCAGCTTTCGGATGTGAAGCTGGTATCGTTCACGGTGGATCCGGCGCGCGATACGCCGGCGGTGCTGGCCGAGTACGCCAAGGAGCATCGCGCCACGCCGGGCCTCTGGTTTTTCCTGACGGGGCCGGTGCCCGCGCTGCAGACTCTGGACCGGGATGTCTTCAAGCTCGGAAATTTGGACGCATCGCTCCAGCACAGCACGCGCTTCGTGCTGGTGGACCGCCACTCGCGCATCCGCGGCTATTACGAGACCTCCGAGCCCGGCGCGATCCCGAAGGTCATCGACGATATCAACGCGCTGGCGCGGGAACGCTCGTGATCGACGTCCACAGTCTTCCGGCGGTGAATGCCACGCTGAACGGGACTGCGGCTGTCTTATTGTTGATTGCGTACCGTTTCATTCGGAACGGCCAAATTCAGGCACACCGGCGCACTATGCTGACCGCGTTCGGCGTTTCCGTCGCATTTCTGATCAGCTACTTGATATATCATTCTCAAGCCGGTGTGTTCCACTATGCCAAGACAGGCGCGATTCGTTACGTTTATTTCAGCATTCTGACCACGCACACCATTCTTGCGGCCACCGTGCCGGTGCTGGCGATCATTACGCTGCGGCGCGGGTTGCGTTCCGACTTCAAGCGCCACCGGCGTATTGCTCGCTGGACGTTTCCGATCTGGTTGTACGTGAGCGTAACCGGAGTGGTGGTGTACCTGATGCTGTACCAGTTCTGAGGTCGCGGAGCGCTTCGTGGAAACTCTGATCGTCGAGCGGGATTCCGAGCTGCCGGGCCTGGCCACCGTTACATTGAATCGTCCCAAAAAATTGAACGCCATCAATCCGCGGATGCATAACGAGCTTCAGGATGTTTGCGCGGAACTGCGCGGCGACACGGCCACTCGCGTAGTGATCTTCACCGGCGCCGGTCGCGCATTTTGCGCCGGCGCGGACCTCAAGGATCGCGTGCTATGGGGCGAAGGCCCGGCCGGTCCGCTCGAAGCGCGGAATTTGGCCGGGACGGGAAACCGCACGTCGGCGGCTCTCGAGGATCTGGATCAGGTGACCATCGGCGCGGTGAACGGGCTGGCCGTCGGCGGCGCGGTGGTGTTCCTCGCCAGCATGGATTTGCGCCTGGCGGCCGAGAGCGCCTGGTTTTCGATCCCCGAGATCGACTTGGACATACCGCTTACCTGGAACGGCCTGCCGAAACTGATGCGTGAACTGGGTCCGGCCCGCACCAAAGAACTGGTGATGACAGGCGATCGCTTTTCCGCGCAAGAGGCGCTGCAATGGGGCTTTGTCAATCGGATCGCCGCCGATCAGGACCTGCTGCCATCGGCGCGAGCGCTGGCCGCGAAGTTGCTGTCCAAGGACGCTATGTCGCTGGCTGTGACGAAATCGACAACGCGTGCCCTGGCGAATATGATGGTTCCTGGCGATGTCACGCACAGTGATCGCGAGTACTTGATGCTCGCGATGTTGCTGGCCCAGAAAAAACAGCCGCCGAAATCAGGAGGAAAAGCATGACCGTAAAAGAAGCCGCCCCGGCCGCCCCGCGAAAGGCGCCCGCGCCGTACGAATCGCCCTGGATGAATGACGAGCTGCGGATGTTCCGTAAAACCGCGGCGCGCTTCATCCGCGAGGAATTCCTGCCGTGCGAGGCGCGCTGGCGCGAGCAGCACCGCCCCGACGCGGACGCCTGGACCAAGGCTGGCCAGACCGGTCTGCTGCTGACAGACGTTCCGGAAGAGTACGGAGGCGGTGGAGGCACGTTCGCGCACGAAGCGGTGATGTTCGAGGAGATGGCCTATGCGGGCGTTCACCTCGGCTCCGGCGTGCATAGCATCGTGGCGCACTACGTCCTGTCTTATGGCACAGAGGAGCAAAAGCGCCGCTGGCTTCCCAGGATGGCCAAGGGCGAGCTGGTGGGCGCGATCGCAATGAGCGAGCCGGTGGCCGGATCCGATCTGCAGGGTATCAAAACCACGGCGCGCCGCGACGGCGACACTTACGTCATCAACGGATCGAAGACCTTCATCACCAACGGCTGGCATGCCAGCCTGATTTGCCTCGCCGTGAAGACGGACACGTCGCAGAGCGCCAAGAAAGGCATTTCGCTGGTGATGGTGGAGGCTAAGAATCTGCCCGGCTACCGCGTGGGGCGGATTCTCGAAAAAGTCGGCACGCACGGCCAGGATACTTGCGAGCTGTTCTTTGACGACGTGCGCGTGCCGGCCGACAACGTGCTCGGGCTCGATGAAGGTCGAGGGTTCTATCAAATGATGGAGCAGCTTCCTTACGAGCGGCTCACGGTGGGAGTCGGCGCGGTGGCGGTGATGGAACAGGCGGTCGCCATCACCACCAAGCACGTCAAGGAGCGGCGTGCATTTGGCAAATCTCTGATTGAGTTTCAAAACGCGCGCTTCAAGCTGGCCGAATGCAAGACGGTGGCTCGCGTGGCGCGCGTCTTTTTGGACGATTGCATCGAGCGGCTGATCGCGGGCGAGCTCGACACCCCGACCGCGGCGATGGCGAAGTATTGGCTCACCGACCAGCAATGCCAGGTGGTGGACGAATGCGTCCAGTTGCACGGCGGCTACGGCTACATGATGGAATACCCGATCGCGCGGATGTGGGCCGACAGCCGCGTGCAGCGCATTTACGCGGGCACCAACGAAATCATGAAGGAATTGATCGCGCGCTCGTTATAGGACCCGCAGCATCGGCACGCTATCCTAATAGCGTGTCTGCAACCGATAAAGCCAAACTGACAGCGCAGACGTCCGCCGCGGGTTGAGCGTCCAAGCTTAGTCCAAAGGTTTTGGACCAGGTATTGGCCCGCATCCCGAGGTGGGCGAATGAAAATGTGCTGGTAGGGTTTGACACGGCCGATGACGCGGGCGTGTACAAGCTGACGCCGGAGTGTGCCTTGGTGCAGACGGTCGACTTCTTTACGCCCATCGTCGACGATCCGTATACCTTCGGAGCGATTGCTGCCGCGAACGCATTGAGCGACGTGTACGCCATGGGAGGGCGGCCCATCTCCGCGCTTTCGATTCTGGCCTGGCCCGCCAAAGGCGATCTGGATGAGCTCGCGGAGATCCTGCGCGGTGGCGCCGAGAAGATTCACGATGCCGATTGCGCCGTGATTGGCGGCCACAGCGTGCAGGACCAGGAAGTGAAATTCGGATATGCAGTGACGGGAACGATTCATCCCGATCGGATCAAAACCAACGCTGGCGCGCGTCCCGGAGATGCATTGGTGCTCACGAAGCGCATCGGAACGGGCGTGATCGCGACAGCGCTGAAGCGGGGATCGGCGAAGCAATCCGACGTCCAGGCGTCGGTAGAGTCCATGCTGACGCTCAACCGACGGGCTTGCGAAGCCATGCTTGAGTTCGACGTGCATGGGTGCACCGACGTAACCGGATTTGGATTGATCGGGCACGCCCTCGAGATGGCCCGGGCCAGCAAGGTGACGCTGGAGATCGACCCGCGGGCGGTTCAAATCCTTCCGGGCGCCGTGGACTACGCGCGCCAGGGAGCCATTCCGGGCGGGTTGAAAAACAATCGTGAGTTCGCCTCCCCCTGCGTGGAAGGGCAATCGGAGCTTGCGGATTTGTTGTATGACCCGCAGACTTCAGGCGGGTTGCTGATCGCGCTGCCGGACCGCGATGCGGCCGCGTTGGAAGGACGTTTTCCGGCGGCCTATCGAATCGGCAGCGTGATCGAGAGAGCCGGCAAACCAATACGCCTGCTTTAAAAGCAAAAGGCGCACGGGAGTTTTTCGGCTCCTGCGCGCCCTGAAGTCTGGCGAGTTGGTTCAGTTACCTCTGACCGTCGGCGATGATGCCAGTGTTGCCCTTGGCGGCTTCCTTGGCGGCCTTCATCTTCTTCGTATCGAGAGCCTTCTGCACCCAGCCGTCGGCGGTGTCAACATCCTTCTTGTACTGATCCGGCGAGTCGTCCAAATCGGCGCGCTCGCGGATGAGCAGGTTCATATAGGCCATGGCGTCGTCGTAGTTAGGATCGATATCCAGAGCTTTCTGGAGATTCTTGATTCCATCTTCGATCATGGCGCTGTACTGATCCCGAAGCGCGTCCTTGGCTTTCTTGTCCTTCAGTGGGCCGGGCTCTTCGGGCTTCATGCCGGCATCGGCGCGCGCCCTCATCCAGGACGGATACCACTTCTGCCAGTCGATCACGGCCAGGCTGTAGAAGCCTTCCTTGTTCTGCGAATCGGCGGCGATCAGCTTGAGATACCATTCCTTGGATTCATCCAGCCTCTTGAATTTAGATTCCAGGTCGGCTTCGCCTTGCGCCTGCTGGTAGCTGAGCGAGGCGAGCGAGGCGAGCGCGGTCTTGTCGCTGGAATCCTTTTCAAGCACTTTGAGGAACTCATCTTTGGCCTGCTTGGCGAACCGCAGGTTCTCCGGAGATTCGGCGCCGGGGATGTACTGGCTCATGTAGGCGGTGGCAAGATAGAGCCGGCCGCTTGTGTTGGCGGGATCGAGCGCGACGGCGGTCTTGAAGAAATCCACGGCGTCGGCATACTTGGCGCTCTTATAGGCCTGAACACCATGATTCAGCGCGTCGCGGGACCTGAGCTTGTCGCAGCCCGTACCAGCAAGAACCAGCAGGCCGATTCCGATTGCGAATATTGTAGTCTTCATAGTCGTAGGTAAATGTTTCATCACAGATAACATCCCCGATCGGGCCGGCGGCTCAGTTTCCGACCTCGACCTTAGGAGTCATCAAACCGATCTTATCGATGGCGGCGCCTTTCGCGATGTCAATGGCCTGCGCCACGACCTCGTAGTTCAGATCCGGATCGGCCTTCACGAACACCACCCGTTCCGCCCGCGTCTTGAAAATGGCTTCCAGACGAGGACCAAGGGCCTTCATATTGGTGTCCTCGTTGTTGATATGCATCGCTTTGTCTTTGTCGATGATAATCACCACGGTGCGGTCCTGCTGGTCTGGCGGCTGCGGCTTGTTCTTATCGGGAGGTTGTGGCGCCAGCGCGTCCAGCCCGTGCGGCGTCAGGGGAGTGATGACCATGAAGATGATCAGCAGCACCAGCAGCACGTCGATGAGCGGCGTCATGTTGATATCGGCTTTTGGCCCTCCGCCGGGGCCACCCACTGCCATTGACATAAAAAGTCCTCTTTTCTTTCCTTAAATTCGTGCTTCCCGGTTCTTACGATCCGCCGGCGGCCTTTTCTTTTTGCAGCTGTTCCTGCAGCATCCGTTCCTTCTTGGGATCCGGGATGGTTTCGGTGATCAGACCGATCTGGTCTACGCCGGCCGCGCGAACATTGTCCACCACGTCCTCAACCACGCCGTACTTGGCCGCCATGTCGGCCTTGACATACACCATACGGTCGGTCTTGTTGGTTAGCAGATCGCGCACCTTTTCCGTGATTTGATCCTGGGTCAACTTCACGTTGCCGGGGCTAAGAAAGATTGCTCCGTTGCGTGTGACGGCGATCAACACGGCATCTTCCTTGTCGGCGGCCTGCATGGCGATGTCGTTGTGCGTTCTCACCAGGTCGACGCTAGTACCTTTGGTGAGCATGGGCGTGATGACCATGAAGATGATCAGCAGCACTAGCATCACGTCGACCATAGGGGTGACGTTGATGTCGGCTACCACTGGCTGTGCATGCTTTTTTTCCATAAGAGACTCCTCGCTGGGTGGAGGGCGCTGGCTAAACGAATCAGCCCGCGCCCCGGCCCAAATTCAACTCGCTGTCCGACTCAAAGCGATCCTACTTCGCCGCCCCAGCGCGCTGGGTGCGTTTCAGGAAGTAGTCGATCAGCTCCGAGCTGGAGTTGCCCATCTCGACGTCAAACGCTTCAATCCGGTTGGTGAAGTAGTTGAACATCCAGACGGCCGGAATCGCCACGAACAAGCCGACGGCGGTGGTGACGAGCGCTTCGGAAATACCACCCGCGACGGCGCCGAGACCAGTCGACTTGGACTGCGAAATTCCCTTGAACGCGTTGATGATGCCGACCACCGTTCCGAACAGTCCCACGAACGGGGAAGTAGAACCGATGGTGGCGAGGCTCGAAACGCCGCGCTTCAGCTCGGCATGCACGATGGCCTCGGCGCGTTCCAGAGCGCGCCTGGAAGCTTCGATTTCTTCACCGGGGATCTCCGAGCTCAACTGGTGAGCGCGGAATTCCTGCAAACCAGCCACCACAACCTTGGCCAGATGGCTCTTGTTGTAGCGGTCGGCGATCTTGATGGCCTCGTCCAGCTTGCCTTCGCGGAGCGCACCTGCCACCGCGGGGGCGAACTGGCGGGACTGCTTGCGCGCGCCGTTGTAGGCGATCAAGCGATCAATCATCACGCCAATAGACCATGCCGACATGAGGAACAGCACAATGACCACGATTCTGGCCGGCCACCCCATGGCTTCCCACATGCTGCGTGGGTCGAAACTAACGGGCGTTTCCTGCAAAAGCAGCATTGCCCAGACTTGCGTTTGTAAAAACATCCTTATTCTCCTGCGAGTTGAATTTTAAACTAACTACTGACTCAAAGTGAAATTGACATCGATCTGCGTGACAACTTCCACCGGATCTCCGTTAAGGAGCGTGGGCTTGTATTGCCACTGCGAGACTGCCGAGCGGGCGGCTTCCACCAGCAGAGGATGCCCGCTGATCAAAGTGAGATTCTGAATGGTGCCATCTTTGCCGATGATCGCTGTAAAGTGCACCACGCCTTGGATGCGGGCTTGTTTGGCGAGCGGCGGGTAGATGGGCTGGACCTTGCGGATTAAGTTGGCCTGCTGAACGTTGCCACCCACGCGGATGCGCTGTGGCGTGGCAGCCTTGGGAGCTTCTTTCACCGGAGGCGGAGGGGGAGCGGCGGCCGGCGCGGCGCCGATCATGCCGATGATTCCACCCGTTCCTCCCGCTATCCCACCCACCACGCCACCCACTACGCCCGCGCTGGAGGGCGGCGGCAGCTCTTCTTCTTTAATGTTGGCGATATCTTTCGGAATCGACTTGGGCGCCATCAGTTTCCCAGCGTCGAACTGGCGCGGAATGACTTTTACCACTTTAGGCGGAGTCGGAGGCGGAGGTGGTGGCGGAGGTGGAGGCGGAGGCGGAGCCACCAGGAAGCTGGTCAACTGCGCGCGCGGTAACGTGTCGGTATAGATCAGCGGAATCAGAACCGCGATCAGGATCGCCACGATTTGGCCCCCGAACGACAAAATCACCGCCGACGTCTTGCGCGTCTTCGCAGTGGTTTCTACGAAAGTCTGCGAGAACAGCTTCTCAGGCATTGAATCACCCTCCTAAAAATTCCGGGCTGCGCAACAGGGCAGAAATTATCATACCGCCTCACCCAGCGCCGCACAACGTGGAAAGTTGCAAAAAAGCGCGAGTGTCTATGAATCCCCGTCGGCGCCGCTCCAGGCGGCCGAGCTATTTCACTTTGGCCGTACCTCCACGAACATTCTGCTTGGGAGCCTTGGGCTGCGCGGCTGCTACTTTAGGGGCTGCCGGCGCCTTGGGTGCGCTGGCCGCACTCCCCGCCGGATGCTTGCGGCTCTCCATGAAATTGTTAAAGAAGACCAGAATGGGGGCGGCCACGTAGACCGACGAGTAGGTCCCAACGATGATGCCGCACACCAGGGCAAATGAGAACCCGTTCAACACCTGGCCGCCGAACAGGAACAGCGCCAGGGCGGTCAGCAGCGTAAGACCGCTGGTCAAGACCGTCCGGCTCAGGGTCTGGTTCACGCTTAAGTTAATGATCGGTTCCAGCTTCTCGCGCCGCAGCAGCTTGAGATTCTCGCGGATGCGGTCGAACGTTACGATGGTGTCGTTCATCGAATAGCCGACCAAGGTCAGCAAGGCCGCCACCACGGTCAGAGAAATCTCTTTGTTGAACAATGAAAACAGGCCGAGCGTGATGATGGTATCGTGAAAGACCGCGACCACCGCCGCGGCGCCATAGATCCACTCGAACCGGAAGGCGATGTAGACCAGCATTCCGCCCAATGCGTACAAAACGGCCAGAATCGCTTTATGCTGCAGTTCGGCGCCGATCCTTGGTCCCACCTGATCCACACCGACGACTGCCAGCGTGTCGGGATAGACCTGCTGCTTGAGTACGTTCAGGACTTGCGGAGTCACGCCTGGTACTGATCGCAGATCGTCGAGCTCGCGAATCAGGCCGGAATGCTGGGTCCGATAGCCGATGATGTTGGTGGCAAGATCGTTCACTTGCTGGTCGTTCATGGCGATACCGGCATTCTGGAGCGGGCCGCGAAGCTGATTCGCCAGCGCGTCGGCCCCGCCCGCATTCAGGTTGTATTTACCGTTGGCAGGCTGGCCAAAAGCCGCGGTGAGCGTGTTGACGATGTTTTGCCGCGCGCTTTGCAACGCTCGATCCTCGCGCACGTCGATGCCGATGATATCTTCCTGCTTGCCTTGAACTTCCTGAACGTCGGCGTTCAAGCCTTTAGCATTGAGCACTGCGCGGACCTTATCCACCTGCGGACGCTGCGCGAACGCCACCCTGATCAGCGCTCCTCCCTTGAAATCGATGCCGTAGCGGGGGCCACCTTTAAGCGCCAAACTAGTGAGGCCGGCTGCAGTGAGAAGAAGGGAAAGAATGATGAACGGCCATTTCTTGCCCAGGAAATCGTAGTTTGTGTTCCTAAATAATTCCATGAACCCAGTTGTAGTGCCGGCATTCTACTAACCTTAGACACCGGCTAGCGGGAATCAGTTCCCGCGCTCGATCAGATACTCAAAGCGGTCACCTGCCGTTTACTAGAGAGTTCCCAGTCAAAAATGGTTTTGGAAACGAAGACCGCCGTAAACACGTTGGCCACCAAGCCGATCACCAGTGTGACGGCGAAGCCCTTCACGGGGCCGGTGCCAAAAATAAACAGAAACGCACAAGATACCACGGTGGTGACGTGCGTGTCGACAATGGTCCCAAACGCTTTGCTAAAGCCGGCGTCGACGGCTGCAACCACAGCCTTGCCGGCGCGCAATTCTTCACGAATGCGCTCAAAAATCAGGACATTGCTGTCCACCGCCATACCGATGGTCAGGATGACTCCCGCGATACCGGGCAAGGTCAACACACCATCGAAATAGCTCAACGCGGCCACCAGGATGACCGCGTTCAAGACCAACGCTAGCGTGGCGTTGATGCCGGAACGCCGGTAGTAGAAGAGCATCCAGAAAACTACCGCGATTAAGCCGGCGATGCCGGCGCGGAATCCCTCGCGGATCGAGTCGGCTCCCAAGGACGGGCCAACGGTGCGTTCCTCTTCGTAGACAATCGACGCCGGCAGGGAACCAGCGCGCAGGTTCAAGGCCAGGTCGGAAGCTTCTTCCTGGCTGGCCGCGCCCGTAATCCGGCCGCTATCGGAGATCCGGCTCTGGATGGTAGGCGCGCTAATCACCTGGCCATCCACAACGATCGCGGCGCGATTGCCGATGTTGTTGGCGGTGTAATTCTCAAATCGTTTGGCAGCCTGCTGGTCCAGTACGAAACCCGTTTCCCAGCGGCCGGTGGTGGGGTCTTGCGAGGCCCGGGAATCGCGGATATCGGTGCCGGTAACGATCGCGCTGCGGGAAACCAGGTACCAACTCTGCTGCCCGCCCCGTGTTTCTGTCGGTACCAGCTTGGTACCCAGAGGCAAGATGCCTCCGTGCTTGGTCAAACCTTCGTCGCGCGTACTATAGGGACCATCCTTCACCTCGTCCCATTCCAACACCGCTTGCGTCTGCAGAAGCTGCTTCACGTGGCCTGGATCGTCCACACCGGGAAGCTGTACTAGTAGTTCCGCTTCGGCATCGCTGCGGCCGGTGGGCTGCACCGACGATTCCGCCAGCCCCAGCGCATTGATCTTGCGCTCAATGGTCGCGGTAGTCTGCGACATGGTGTCCTGTTTGAGCTTGAGCGCTTCGGTGGGCTTCATCGTCAACTTGTAGTCGGTGGAGTTGAGCGGGGTGAGAATCCATTCCGGATACTGCTCGCTGATCGTGCCCCGGAAAGCGCTGCTCTTTGCCACCGGGACGCCCTTGATGTCGATTTCGATCTTGTCGGCAGTCTCCAGGCTGTTGGGATCGTTGCGGTCGATGGATGTTAACTGAATGCCGTCCTTCTGCAGCTCGTCTTTAATGCGATCCATGGTGCGATCGGCATTGGTCTTGAACGCATCCTGCAGTTGCACCTGCATCACCAGTTGCGTGCCGCCGCTCAAGTCCAGACCCAGATGGATGTTGTGTTTCCAGTTGGCGACCAGCTCGGCCTTGGATTTGGGCAGCCCGATGATGCCGTAAATGCAGACCAGAATCACCGCCACGATGACCACTGCTTTGATCTTTATGTTTCGTTTCATCTCGACTCTAAGTTCTGATTTCTCTGCCGCAGATCCTCGCGGGATGCGGGTTAAGTCTTAGTTGCTTCGGTCACCAAGCTCGTCACGGAGCTGCGCGCTACCTGAATCTTCACGTTGTCGGGCTTGACCCGTAGTATCAGGGTATCATCATTGTTAATCGTTACAATGGTCCCCACGATACCTCCCGATGTCAGTACCACGTTGCCGTTCTGAAGCCCCTTGAGCATCTGCTGTGTGTTCTTCTTCTGGCGCTGCATGGGCATGAAAACCAGCACATAAAAAATCCCCACAATCACCAGCAATGGCAGAAACCCGATGATCGGATTGGAGGAAGGCTGCTGCAGCAGAACCGCGAGAGGCGACATGTTCACCGATTCTTAAGGTACCACCGGGACTGGCTCGAATTTCCGGAAGATTACGAGTGAGTACAGCGGAGGACGGATGATCTTATTCTACCGCGGCGCTCCGGACCTCGTCCAGATAGTTTCGAAATCTCCCAAGCAGTATAGCCTGCCTGATTTGGCGCATTCTGTCAAGGTAGTACTTCAAGTTATGGAGCGTGGCCAGCGTGGCGAAAAGGATTTCACCGGCCTGGAAGAGGTGGCGCAGGTAGGCGCGCGAGTAGGTCCGGCAGGTGTAGCAGGCGCAGTTGGGGTCCAGCGGCGCCGGGTCGTCGCGGTAGCGGGCCTGCTTGATCACCACGCGCCCCGCGGACGTGAACAGGCAACCGTTGCGGGCGTTGCGGGATGGCAGCACGCAATCCATCATGTCGATGCCGCGCGCGACGTATTCGGGCAGCTCCTCGGGCATGCCTACGCCCATGACGTAGCGCGGCCGGTCGCGCGGCAAGAGCGGCGCGGTGACTTCGGTCATCTCCAGACTAAGCGAGCGTGGCTCCCCCACCGACAGCCCGCCGATGGCGTAGCCGGGCGCGTCCAACTCCAGCAGCTCGCGCGCGCAGGCTTGGCGCAGATCGGCGAACATCGATCCTTGCACAATCGGAAACAAGGCCCCCGGCGCTCCGGTTTCTTCGACGCGGCGCCGGTGGTGGAGCGAGGCTTTTTGCGCCCAGTCCACCGTACGCCGCATGGCTTGATTGGCAGCTTCGTGGCTTGCCGGGTAGTTCAGACATTCGTCCAAGGCCATCAGGATGTCACTGCCCAGCGCGAGCTGCACATCCACCGTGGATTCGGGCGTGAACAGGTGCGCGTCGCCATCCAGATGCGAGCGAAATAGCACGCCTTCGTCGCTGATCTTGCGCAGATCGCTCAAGCTGAAAACTTGAAATCCCCCTGAATCCGTCAGGATGGCGCGCGGCCAGGACATGAATCCGTGCAAGCCACCTAAGGCGCGAATCAACTCGTGGCCCGGGCGCAGAAAAAGATGATAGGTGTTGGCGAGGATGATGTGCGCATCCAGCTCAGCGGCCAGGTCGCGCTGCGTCACGCCCTTCACCGTGGCCTGGGTGCCAACCGGCATGAAGACCGGCGTTTCGATGACACCATGGGCGGTGTGAATCAGGCCGGCGCGCGCGCCAGTGTCGGGACAGGTCGCTTGCAGTTCAAAGCGCACCTTCTCACTGTATCGGTTCGGGGAGGGATCTCAGTCGACACCCACTCGTCTTGCGAACTCGCGATAGTCAGGGTCGCCGCGAAGATGGTTTAAGCGTGGATCGAAGCGGAGCGACTGGGCTGAAAGCGAGCGCTGCTTGTACGCCTGTTCCAACTCCGCTAAAGCCCGTCTGTGGTAGCCGAGGCCGGCGTGAATGACGGCGAAGTCGAACGGTGAGACGTAATGCCTCTGCGCTCTCATTTCGTCCAGCACCTGCTGCGTATGCCTGAGCCTGCCGCTGGTCGCATAGAGATGTCCCAGCGCTGCCAGTCCGTTCAGGCCGTGCGAGAGATCGCTGGCCTTCTGGAACTCTTGCTCGGCTTTTTCAGCCAATCCCTGCTGCTCGTAAATCAAGCCGAGTAACTCATGCGCGGGTGGATAGTCAGGGCGCAGCCGTAACGTCTGGTGCAGTTGCTCCAGCGCCTTGGGGTACTGTCCGGTGAGAAAGAGAAACTGCGCGAAGTTTGACCGGCCGGCTACCGAGAAGGGCGCTGCCTGGGTGAACCGCTCGTACTCTTCTTCAGCTTCCGCGGGACGGTTGATTGCCAGCAGATAGCGGGCATACCATTGATGAATCCAAGAGGGCTGAAGTTCTCGAGCGCGCTTATACTCGCGTTCCGCCGTGCCGAAATCCCAGTCGTATTGGTAAGCGATCAGGCCGAGCATGGAGTGCGTGTAGGCAACGTCTTCGTCCAAATTGCGGGCCTTGCTAGCCGCCGCTCGGACGAGAGGGAGAAAATCGGCCGGAGATCCGCCGTACCATTCGCGTCTTCTGTAGCCATCCGAAAGCACTGCCCAGGCCATGCCGTATCCGGGATCGAGGCTGATCGCCGACTGCTCGTATTCGATGGCTTTCTCGGCGCCCTCCTGGGTGTCCTCGCTAAGCGACAGCTTGCCTTTGGCAAAAGCGAGCTGAGCTTGCTGGTTGCTGGTTTCGCGTTTTGCAAGGCGCTTTTGTTCATCGCCGCTCAGCTCGAGAGGCAGGGCCGACGCCACTTTTTGCGAAATTGAGTCCTGGACTTTGAAGAGATCTTTGGATGTCTCATCGAAGCTCGCTGCCCAGTGCGAGTTTGCATCACAGGCAATGCAAAGCAGCTGGACTGTGACGCGCAACCGATCGCCGATCTTCTGGAACTTGCCTTCCAGCACATAGTCGACGTGCATGGCGCGCCCGATCTCGAGTGAATCCTGCTTTGCATCCGCATAGTGCAGGACCGTGCTCAACGGCTCGATGGAAAGCTGCATGCTATTACCCAATTTCGTGATCAGCGCGTCGGCGATGCCCAGGCCTATGTATCGATCGTTCAGGTCCGCGCTCAAGGATCGGAACGGCAGCACCGCCAGCGTGGTGTTCCCTCGCTTAGCCGGCACCGCCGTCCTGGTTCCCTCCGCGGGTTTGCGCAACAAGAATCCACTAGCGATCAGCAGGCCAACGGCGCTTAGCGCCACGAAGAACTTGTAGGGCAGCCACTTCGAGATGCGGCGCCGGGATTCAGGCCCGCCCAGTTCGGCGGCCGGCGAAAGCAGGACGCTGGAGGTGACGGGAAGAGCGCTAGGGGTCTGTTCCTCGGGAGAATCGTCGAACGTTCGGACAGCGGCGATGAAGCGATAGCCCCGGGTATGTATCGTCTCAATGTACCGGGGCGCTTTCGGATCGTCGCCCAAGGCCCGGCGCAGCTTGCCGATTTCGCGCGTCAGGGAATTCTCTGTAACGGCCACATCCTTCCAGATGGCGTCCAGGAGTTCCTGCTTGTCCACCAGCCGGTCCCGGTTCTCGATGAGGTAGGTGAGTAGCAGAAACG
This sequence comes from Terriglobia bacterium, assembly GCA_963768095.1. Taxonomy (GTDB): domain Bacteria; phylum Acidobacteriota; class Terriglobia; order Bryobacterales; family Bryobacteraceae; genus Palsa-89. The sequence goes on from CAVYGT010000011.1 coordinate 389,261, forward strand.
TCTTCGGTTCCAGCGCAAGGGCAGCGCCGGCTTTGAAGACCTTAAAATTGCGCGGTTCAACCCGAATGTCATCGAACTGAATCGAAGAAACGCCGTGATTCGTCATGGTTGGATCAACAACCGCACAAAAAGCGCATCTTTCCGTCAGTACCTCGGCGCCGGTCTGAGGTTACTCTGTGCATGCGAGCTGCCAAGCGGATTCGCATTCAAGAACTTAGACGAGGAACGTTTGGCATAGTTCCCATTTTCCCATGTGTACCCGGAGAGAGACGATGGTTCGAGCCGCTTGGTTAGTTGCGGCCTTCGCGACACCATCCCGGGGACAGAGGGCAGCGAACGGAAATGGCAGACAATTAACAGTACCGTTCGATTTCGCCGCGGACCGCGGTTCGCTGCTGGTCCGGGCCCGCATCAATAACCGGGCCTCCATTCTTATTGTGGACACGGGATCCAGCCACACCATTTTGCGACCTTCCGCGGCGGGGGTAAATCCGGCCGAGCTTCGGGCACCACGAACTGGTGCTGGCGTGATTGGCGACGCAGTCGGCCGGGAAGTCACGCTCGAGGTCGGCCAGTGGGTCTGGCAGCGGCGGCGCGTCTCGGTGATGGATTTGTCGGCGGCGCTTTCGGCATATCAAGAAAAGATTGACGGACTCTTGGGAGTCGACTTCTTTCTGGAATTCTCGCAAGCAACAATTGACCTGAAGAAGCGTGCGTTCACGTTCATCTCTTGAACGAAAGCGCTACGGCACAGCGCCATGCCGTCGCAAGATTTCGATCGTCTTGTCGATCGGCAGCGCTTCCACCGTGTGTCCTCGGCCGGTTGTGGTGGTTGCGCGGAGCAGGGAATTGTAGATGGCTTCTTCGGTGGCGTCGATGACGGCGACGAACAGAGGCGACATGGCGTCATTGTCCAGCAACTCGCGGGCGTGTGAAGTGGAGAATGCGATGGCGTAGTCGCCGCTGCCGTTGCTTCCTGATGCTCCGGTGCGTCCCAGCCCTAGCATGCCGCGCGCACCCAGGCGCTTCAGATTGCGGGCGTCGATGGGCGCGTCCGTTGCCACCACGATGATTACCGAGCCTCGGCCGCTGTTGCGTTCCGGGTCGCTCTTTCCGAGTTCGGCACCGACTGGCGCGCCCACAATCGTCAGGTCGCCTCCGAAGTTGGTTTGTACCAGGACGCCGACGGTGTAACCGGACGGCACGCGCCGCGATGCGGTTCCGATACCGCCTTTGAAGCCCAGAGCCACCGTCCCGGTACCGGCGCCCACCGCGCCTTCTTCCACCGCACCGCCCTTCGCCCCACGAATCGCGGCGAACACTTCATCCCGCCCGACCGGCCGCGACCGGATGTCGTTCAGATAGCCGTCGTTGGTTTCCGCCACCACGGGATTGATGGACTGCACCGTTTCGTTGCTGGGCAACGCCAGCATGTAATCCACCAGCGCATCGGCAACACGCCAGACATTGAGCGTCGACGTAAGTAAGATGGGCGTCTCGATCTCGCCCAGCTCGTTCACCTGGGTCGAGCCGATCAGCTTACCGAACGCGTTGCCGACGAATACGGCTCCAGCCACCTTCTCGCGAAACAGGTTGCCGGAGTGAGGCAGAATCGCGGTGACGCCGGTGCGAACATCGTTCCCGCGGATCAGCGTGCTGTGGCCTACGGCGACGCCGGCCACGTCCGTGATCGCATCCAGCGGCCCGGGCGCGAGAGAACCCACCTTGATTCCAAGATCGCGTGCTCTGGGGCGGACGGGCTGCGCAACCACAAGTTCGGCCATCAGTAGAAGCGATGCTAGAGTTCGGGACAGTGCGATCACTCCAGCGCCAGATACGCCATCCGTTTGAACTGATCGGCGGCGGGAATGTCGGTCGGCGGAAGGACATTGATCAGAAACACCCCAATCATGTGCTCCTTGGGATCGATCCAGAAATTCGTGCCCGCCGCGCCGGCCCACCAATATTCGCTCTCCGATCCGACCGAGCCCACCTTGCCCGGCCCGAGATTTACCGCAAAGGTCAGGCCGAATCCATAGCCGTCCGGAAGCACCCCGGCACGTGGCAGATTGCCGAGATCGTCGCTATGCATCAGCTCCACGGACTTGCGCGAGAGAATGCGAACGCCATCGAGCTGGCCTTCGTTCACTAGCATCATGCAGAAACGCGAGTAGTCGTCCAGCGTCGAGACCAGGCCGGCGCCGCCGAGCAGCAGCGCGGGCTTTTTCTTGAAGCTTTCCTGCGCGGGCGACGTGGACGGCTGGATGCCGCCCCCACCGCGCTTGGGCGCGTACAGCACCGCCAAGCGTTTCCATTTGTCTTCCGGGACGAAGAATCCCGAGTCAGTCATGCCGAGCGGCTGGAAGATGCGCTCGGCGAAAAATTGGTCCAGCGTTTTGCCCGACAGGACCTCCACCAGGCGTCCCAGCACGTCGATCGAGTAGCCGTAGCGGAACATCGTCCCCGGCTGATCGTTCAGGGGGACGCTGGCCAGGCGCCGTACCGCCTCGGCCAGATCGAATGGAACCAGCGGCGCTCCACCCATCATGTCGATCTTCTTGTACACGTTCTCCCCGGTCTCGTCTTTCGGTCCCGCATAGTCGAGACCGGTAGTATGCCGGAACAAGTCGCGCACCGTGATGGGGCGCTCGGCCAGCACCGTGTAATAGGTCCGCTTGCCGGATGCATCAAACGCCTCATGACCCACCCGCATTTTCGCGAACTCGGGCAGGTACTTCGAGACCGGATCGTTCAGATTGAAACGCCCCTCTTCATAAAGAATCATCGCGGCGACGCCGGTCACGGCTTTGGTCATGGAATACATGCGCACGATGGTGTCCGGCTTGTAATCGCCCCAGGTCTCCTTGAAAACCACCTTTCCATTCCGAGCGATCAGTCCCGACGCGCCGTTGAGACGGCCTTGGGCGATGTGTTCGCGCATGATGCCGTTGATCCGGTCCAGGCGCTCGTGCGACAGGCCGGCTTGTTCGGGAGCGGCCGTGGGTAAGCCGGCGCCGAAGACCAGTGCGCAAGACAAACTGCAAGCAAGAAGGAGCTTCATGACGGCTACTTATAGCACATATGTCCGCAGCCGCTGCGAACTGCTACCGTGAAAGTGAAACCCTACATGTCGAACAAGGTTGTAGCTAACAAGCCCGCGTTTCGCTTTTGGTTCGCAATTTACGCCTTCACCGCGTTCATATTGACGATTGCGGTGGTGGTCTTCGCGTGGCTGGCTTCGGAGTCGCGCAAAGAGGCCGGCGAAGGGCGCACCGCCAATGGCCACATTCCAATCGGCCAATCCCTACCCGCCGATCGCCTTCAGGAGTTGGCGCGGTTCGAGGCTCCGGCGTATTTATCCGCGCCGAAAGAGCCCGCCGGATACACAAAAGCCATGCAAAAATACTCGGCGAGCGATTATGCAGGCGCCATAGCTGGATTGCGTTCGGTGGCCGCGGCCCAGCCTCATTTCGTTCCGGCTCGGTTCTACCTCGGGATCTGTCTGCTGCTCACAAACGACCGCGCCGGCGGAGTGGAGCAACTGCGCGCCGTGATCGCGGGGCCGGCTTCGCCCTGGACTGAAAGGGCTCGCTTCTATCTGGCTAAGGCGCTGCTGGCGGAAGGAGACCGCCACGGCGCGCAGCAACAGTTGGATATGGTCATCGCGCTGCAAGGGGATCTCGAACTAGAAGCCCGCCAATTGCTAGCTCAAACCCAATAGGGCTACAAAACCGGACCGATGCGCCAGGGCACAAATTCCTTGTGCCCGAGCCGCTCGCTCGAGGTGCGTTGGCCCGACGCGACCTTGAGCAGCAATTCAAAAATCTCCCGCCCGACTTCGGCCACTGTGGCTTCCCCGTCCGCGATCCGTCCGGCGTTGACATCCATGTTGTCGCGCATGCGCTGATAAGTGGCGCTGTTGCTCGCGATCTTAATCACCGGAATGGTGGGGAATCCGATGGCGCTGCCGCGACCGGTGGTGAACGCGATCGCGTTGACGCCACCTGCCGCCAGTCCAGTCAAAGACACCGGGTCGTAGCCGGGCGTATTCATGAAAACGAAGCCAGGCGTCTCGATGCGCTCGGCATAATCGACTGCGTCCATCAGCGGCGAGGTACCGGCTTTCGCCACCGCGCCCAAGGATTTTTCGAGGATGTTGGTTAACCCGCCTGCTTTGTTCCCCGGCGTGGGGTTGTCATCGAAGCTGCCGCCAAAGCGGTTGAGATAAGCCTTGTATCCAGCGATGAACCCGAGCAGCTTCTCAGCCACCTGACGGTTGCGCGCGCGCCGCACCAGCAGATGCTCCGCGCCGAAAATCTCGGTGGTCTCAGCCAGCACGGCCGTTCCGCCGGCGGCGGCCAGCATGTCCGAACAGACGCCCAGCGCTGGGTTAGCGGTGATTCCGGAGAAAGAATCGGAACCGCCGCAATTGAGGCCCAGAACAATCTTCGATGCCGGTGTCGGGACGCGCTTCTCGGTCGCGGCGCGCTCCATCTGGTCAGCAATCACCTTGCGCGCGGCTTCCACCGTCGCTCGCGTCCCGCCGCTCGATTGCAGCGTCATCCCCGCCAGGCGATCGGTGCGCGGAGCGCCCGCTCCCAGGTAATGATCGATCTGGTTCACCTCGCAGCCCAGGCCCAGGATGATGGCCGCCGCGACGTTGGGGTGGTTCAACACGCCACCCAGCGTGCGTTGCAATTGTTCGGTATCGGGGCCGATGGTATGCCCGCAGCCCTCGCCATGCGGAAACGCCGCCACTCCATCCACGCCGGGAGGCAGCGTCTCGCCATCGAAACTCGCTGCGATCAGTTCGGCCGTGTGCGCCGCACAATTGCTGGCTGCGACCACCGCGATGTAGTTGCGCGTTCCCACCCGGCCATCCTCGCGAACATAGCCGAGAAATGACGGCGCATCTTTCGCGGGCTTCGGTACGGGCAGTTCTTGGTTGGGAAATTCGTAAGCGAACGACAGCTCCTCGAACGCGACGTTGTGCGTGTGAACGTGACGGCCTGGGTCGATTGGCACACTGGCGCGCCCGATACGCTGTCCGTATCGCAAGATGCTTTCACCCGTGCCGATCGGCGCCAGGGCGATCTTGTGTCCCGCCGGCACCGCGTCTTCGACCCGAATCGTGCGGCCATCTACTCGCAGTTCCTGCCCGGGCGAAAGCGCGACCCGCGCGATGGCCACATTGTCGGCAGGGTGCAGATGAATGACCGCGTTCTCGGCGGTCGGAAGCTTCGCGATTTCGAGCAGGCCCACGGCGGTCCTCTCCAAATATACTAGGAGTTGCTCAAGCGAATGTCGTGGAGCCGCTGGCCGCTGGCAATTCTTTCCGGCTCCGCGCTCTGGTTCCTCTATTTTTTCGGTTTGACGCGCACCGGTTTGCTCGGCCCCGACGAGCCACGCTACGCCGCTATCGGGCGCGCCATGGCGCAAACCGGCGATTGGATCACTCCGCGGCTATGGGGCCACCCGTGGTTTGAAAAACCGGCTTTGATTTATTGGATGACTGCCGCGGCGTTCAAGGCAGGTCTGGGCCCAGAGATGGCGCCCCGGCTCCCCGTGGCGCTGGTCAGCCTGGCGTTCTTGCTCTACTTTTTTTTCGCGCTTCGCAAAGAGTTCGGCCAGCGCCCCGCGTTGTTTGCGGCGCTCATTTTAGCCACCTCCATCGGCTGGCTGGCCTACAGCCACGTCGCGACGCCGGATCTGCCAATGTCGGCGGCCTTCAGCGCCGCGATGCTCATGCTCTTGCCCGCGCCACCGGCGAGCACACGCCGCACCATCACGGCGGGCGTGCTGCTGGGGCTTGCGATTTTGGCCAAAGGGTTGGTTCCGCTGGTGCTCTTTGTTCCGGCGCTCTGGTTTCTGCGGCGCCAAATCCGCGCGCTGCTGGTGATCCTTGCGGTTGCGTTCGTCATCGCAGCGCCGTGGTACATCCTGGTCGCTTCTCGCAACGGAGCGGCGTTCTCCGACGAGTTTTTTGGCCACCAACAATTCGCCCGCTTCTTCGGCGGCGAGACCTTGCACATCCAACCGGTCTGGTTTTACCTGCCCATTCTCGCGGCCGGCCTTTTCCCGTGGACGCCTCTCGCGCTCCTGCTCTTTTCCAGGAAACTCTATCAAGACCGGCGCGCTATTTTTCTGGCAGCCTGGTTCGTTTTCGGTTTTGCCTTCTTCTCCGTGTCGCGCGGCAAGCTGCCTGGCTATTTGCTGCCGTTGCTTCCGCCCTTGGCGGCGCTGCTGGGAATCGCAATCGATCGCATACGGCTGCGAAGCACGTTCTTCGTGTGTCTCACCGGGTTGAGCGCCACACTGCTCTGGCTGGTTCCTACCGCGCAGGACGCACTCCCCGAAGCGCTGGTTTCCGGGCTCGGCCGGGCGCCCATTCACTTCGTTAGTGCGTGGTTGGCCCCCGCCGTAATCCTAGGTTTGGTTTGTATACTGCTCGAACTGCGCGGCCAACGAGTCGCCTCTCTCGCTTTGATCGCCCTGCTCAACACCGTCCTGATCGCCCGATTCATCTGGCAGGAATTTCCCAAGCTGGACCAGGACGTCTCCGCCCGCGGCCGGTGGGCAGCTTCTTCTGAATCAATCACTTGTATCCCGCAAGACGGCGCGTTCTTCCGCAACGGACTGAACTACTACGCCGGCCGCGAACTCCCGGATTGTCATTAGGCGTCAAATATAGTAATCTCTATAGAGATAGAGGTAATCGCCATGGCGACCACGGAAATGCTCCGCGTTCCCGAATCCGACCTCGCGGCCAGCACCGAAGCAGCTTACGACGCGACGGTTCGAGCCGATATCGAACTTTTTCGCGCGCACGCCGAGAAATGGGTGGCGGGAGCAATCACCGACGACGAGTTCCGCGCCCAGCGCCTGCGCCGCGGCATTTACACGCAGCGTCAGGCCGGTGTTCACATGATTCGCACCAAGGTGCCGGGAGGCATCTTGACCGCCCGGCAGATGGACCAACTGGCCGGCATTGCCGACGAGTTCTGCGGCGGCAAGGGTCATCTGACGACGCGCCAGAACCTCCAATATCACTTCGTTCCGCTGAGCCAGGTTCCCGATGTATTGCATCGCCTGGCCGACGTCCGGCTCACTACCCGCGAGGCCTGCTACAACACGGTGCGTAATGTCACCGCTTGCCCGCTGAGCGGCTTGCTCGAAGACGAAGTTTTCGACGTGCATCCCTACGCGCAGAAGGTGGCGTTTGCGTTCCTGCACAAAGAGTTGACCGACAGCCTGCCGCGCAAATTCAAGATCGCGTTTTCAGGCTGCCAGGAAGATTGCATGGTCGGCTCGATTCACGACATCGGACTGCGCGCGGTGATCCGCGACGGCCGGCGTGGATTCCGTATGGTGGTGGGTGGCGGCCTGGGCCCGTTGCCGGTGGAAGCGAACCTGCTCGATGAATTTGTTCCCGAAGAGCGTTTAGTAGCCAAGTGCGAAGCCGTGATCCGCGTCTTCAGTAAGTACGGCAACCGCAAGAACAAGAACAAAGCCCGACTAAAGTTTGTTGTTCGGGAACGCGGGTTTGACTGGGTCAAGGAGCAAATCGAAAAAGAGTACGACGACATTCTGACCAATGGCGGAATCCCGACGCCTGAGCTGGTCCCGGAGGGGTTTGGTGGTTTTCAATCAGTACCACCACCGCCCGGCATGGGCGCGTTACTCCCGGTTCTGACGGCTAACGGACATTCAGATCCCCAGTACGAGCGTTGGCTTGAGACTAACATCCGGCAACAGAAGCAGCCCGGCTATGCCATCGTCACCGTTAAGGTTCCGCAAGGTAATCTAAGCGGTTCGCAAATGCGTGGTCTGGCCTTGATTGCCAGGGATGCCGGAGACGGCCTGCTGCGAGTCGCGGTCGATCAGAATATCGTTCTGGCTTACATCCCGCTCAGGAACTTGCGTCGAGTTTATGCCGCGTTGCGCCAAATCGGTCTGGCCGAGGCGGGCGCTCACGAAATTGAAGATGTCACGACGTGTCCCGGGGCATACAGTTGCAACCTGGCGTTGACTAAATCGATGACGCTCGGCTCGGCCTTGGCCGAAGAGGTTCGTCAACATCGCGACCCGCTGGTGCGCCAACTGGCCATCAAGATCAGCGGTTGCCCGAACTCGTGCGGCCAGCACTGGATCGCCGACCTGGGCTTCTACGGCAACGCCCGCAAGATCGAGGGCAGGGAAGTTCCCTACTATCAGATGCTCTTGGGTGGAGGCTACGACCGAAACGGCATCATGCGGTTCGGCGTCGCGATTCAAAGCATTCCGGCGCGCCTGGCGCCGCTCGCAGTGCGCAGGGTCCTGGATCACTACACGGCTAACCGTCAGCCCGCCGAATCATTCCGCGAGTACGTGCTGCGGCATAAGGTGGAGACTTTCCGCCTCATGACGAACGACTTGGCTAAGCCGGCGGATCTGAATCCGGAGATGTATCGCGATTGGGGCGACGAAGCGGAGTATTCGCTCCAGCTTGGCCGCGGCGAGTGCGCCAGCTAGCGGTTTCAACAAAGAACCCCTATAAAGAGAAAAGCGTCGTCAGCGATCTTGCGCTGACGACGCTATCGAACTTACCGAATGTTCTAAGCCCGCTTTGAAGAGCGGGCGCTTTGTGTCTTAGCGGCCTCGATGAATGCACCGTTCGCCAGGGCGAAGGCCGGCATCGATATAGACCGGTCGACCATGTCGGCCATGGCGTGAACCGCCAGACCCTCGGCTTCCTTAACGAAAGTCAGGATGCCGCTCTCCGAATCGAAATCGACGAAGACACAGTCGCCGCCCCGCACCTGATCGGTTGCAATCAGGTTCGACATAGGCTGAACAAGCAGCCGCTCGATGGCGCGCTTCAGATGCCGGGCGCCATATTTGATGTCGGTTCCTTCGCGGAGCAGGAAATCCTTGGCTTCGTCGCTGGCCTTGAACACGAAGCTCTTCTCAGGCGAGGTATTGAAGATGCGCTGCTGCACCATGTTCAGCTCGATATCCATGATCTTTTTTAGCTCCGGCGTGCCTAACGGCCGGAACGTCACGATCTTGTCCAGACGGTTGATGAACTCGGGGGTAAACTTCCGGCGCGCCGCGTCCACACCGCTGCGGGTGATCTTGCCGTTGAGCTTTTCGTCGATTATCCCGTTTTGGCACTCGCGAGCGCTGGCTCCCGCATTGAAACCCAGCCGGGGATTCATCAGCGAGCTCATTTCGGTGGCGCCCAGGTTGCTGGTCATGAAGATCAAAGCGCGCGAGAAATCGACCTTGCGATTGTCGCCCAGTGTCAGCGTGCCCTTGTCGAGAATGCCGAGCAAGAGGTTCCACAGCGCATCGCTGGCCTTCTCGATTTCGTCAAACAGCACAAAGCTGAGCTTGCACGTTTCGGTGTGATACTGATTCAGCACTTCCTGGCTTAGCAGTGGATGCGTTTCACGATGCCCCAAGTATCCAGGAGGCGATCCGATTAGCTTTGCAATCTCATGGCTGTGTTGGAATTCCGCGCAATCGATCTTGATGACCGCGCGCGGGTTCTTTATCAGGGACTCGGCAGTAGCTTCTACAATGCGAGTCTTTCCTGAACCGGTCGGCCCCAGGAACAAGAAGTTGCCGATGGGCCGGCCCGGCGGCGTCATCCCCGTCAGATACATTTGATAGATGTTGACGATTTGCTGGATGGCTTCGTCTTGGCCGACGATCATCCGGCACAAGCTCATCTCCAGAGCTTCTGCCTCACGCCCGGTCTTCGTCGGATCTAAGGGAACGTTTAGCCGTAACATTTTCTGGGCCCCTTTCACTTCTACTCCCATATTTCCTTGAGCAAATCGTATGCCATACTGCGGCAGCCTGTTCAAACCCTTTATTTCCTAGGCCTTGAAGGTCTTATCTCCACTTGGCTCACTAGCGTTCGATCTGGCATTCTCAGCAACATCAGCACGATCTGCCCAATATCTTCGGGAGCTATCTTCCAGTCCGCTCTCTCTGAGCTCGGACTAAATTGCGTATCGACGCTCCCAGGCATAATATGAGTGACTCGCACATTGTCGTATCGATGATCGAGCATCATCGCTTCACTAAATCCCTTCAAGCCGAATTTCGAAGCATTGTAAGCTGCCCCACCAGCGAACGCATTCTTGCCCGCGAGGCTACCTATGTTGATGATGTAGCCACCCGCGCGCTTCATTACCCGTGCCAACATCTCGCGGCAGCAATAGAAGACACCTGACAGATTGGTCTCCAGCGTGGTTTGCCAGTCTTCGACGCTCAGCTTCGCAGTGCTCTGGAAGATCCCAAGCCCGGCATTGTTCACCAGGATGTCGGGCGTTCCCAGCTCTCGATCCGCGAAGGAAAACAATTCTGCTACCTCTGTGCTGCTTCTTACATCGGCAACTTTTCCAGCCACTTTACTTTTTGCCTGATTGGTCAGCTGTCTTACTGCACTATCGACGGCCTCCTGATTACGGCCGCAGATTACGACGCCCGCACCCGCGCCAGATAGCGCCTCCGCGATCGCCAACCCGATACCGCGCGTGCCGCCGGTAACTAAAGCATTTCGTCCTGCCAAGAATGTGTCGTTCATGTATTCCATGCTACGTCGCAAGACGCATCAGCGCCTAATCCGCGCGTGGGGGGGTGGCGGGAACGTAAATCGGGGCTGACCCTCCGCCTCAAGACAGCGGGCCGGAGGAGCCGATGGCTACAGCGATAGCGAGCGAGCCGTGCGCCGGGTAAAAGTCGCGGGTTTAGCGCCTCACTGGGGAGCTTCGTTGGGGCACGCAATCGCTGCGTGCGAAGACGAGATCACCACGTCCGCAATACCGCCGATCTTAAGATGCAAAGCGTTCACCAGCATGTCGGCGCTGGTGAACCTGGGCGTGTTGACGATGGAACTGATTTGCTCGTTGATGACCAGGGATCCCAGCAGCAAAGGAATGGTTTGATTGGGCGCGCCCGTGACTCGCACCGAAATTCCGTTGACTTTCAGCGCCGCGATCGTGGACGAGCCCGACAGCGTGGGCGTACAGGTCGCGGTGGCGTTCGAGGTCAGTACCGATGCTGTGATGTTGACACTGGCAGCCGTGATCGTCACGTTGGTGACCGAGGCATCGGAATTGGTCTGATTGTTCTCGCCCACCGCGTTGGCCGACAGCAGATGCAAGTCGACCAGATTCGGCACGTTCACCGAAGCCAGCTCGGTGGAAAGCGATCCGCCCGCGCTCGGCAACGCGCCGGTATCTTGCAGCGAAACGTTCACCCCCAGCGCGTGAACTTGCGCGACCACGGCTTCCCCGGTGTAGGTAACGCCTTGAGCCGAGCCAGACCGCGCCAAAACCAGGAGACATCCCACCAGCAGAGCAAACAGTCGTATCTTCATTGTGATCTCCTGTAGCATTACGCAACAAGCGCGGCTGAAAAGAAATCAGCGAAACGACTTAATTCAGAGCCCGCCGGGGCTCCAAGCTACGGGCGTGTAAGTACTTCGCCCCGGATGTTCTACCCTGCCACCTCAGTTGCATGGCTGCTCAGCAAAGCCAAGAAACTTCGTCGCGCTTGGCTGGCCGCGCTATCATGGATGTTTTGGAGGGAGTTTTTTCCGATGCAGAATTCAGTGCTGGTGCCGATGGTGGTCGAACAGACCTCGCGCGGCGAGCGCGCGTTTGACATTTACTCGCGCCTGCTCAAAGAGAACATCATATTTCTGGGGACGCCCATCGACGACAATGTGGCGAACCTGGTCATCGCGCAGATGTTATTTCTGGCCGCGGAAGATCCCGAAAAAGATATCTCGCTGTACATTAACTCGCCCGGCGGATCCATCACCGCGGGGCTGGCAATTCTCGACACCATGAACCTGATCGAGCCCGACATCGTGACCTATTGCGTCGGCCAGGCGGCTTCCATGGCGGCCGTGCTGCTGGCCTGCGGCACCAAGGGCAAGCGCTATAGCCTGCCGCACTCGCGCATTCTGATCCACCAGCCTTCCATGAGCGGGCTGGGCGGCCAGGCCACCGACATCGACATCTATGCGCGCGAAATCCTGCGCATGCGCGAATCGCTGAATCAGATCCTCGCCAATGCCACCGGTCAGGCGGCCGAGCGAATCGCGCGCGACGTGGATCGCGATTACATTCTCGAACCGGACCAGGCGCTCGAATACGGCATTATTGATCGCATCATCGAGAGCCGCGCTCTCCAGCCGGTCCCCACACGCTAACGTGGCGGAGGCATCCAGCACGCTCAGCCAGGCTCTGGCCGGAATCACGCTGCCCGATTCCCAAGGCGACAACGTGCGGCTTGGGTCGCTGTGGGCATCGGCTCCGGCGGTGGTTGTGTTTCTCCGTCATTATGGATGAATCTTCTGCCGCGAGCACGTCGCGCAGTTGCGCGAGCATGCACAAAAGTTTCAAGCGCGCGGCGCGACGCTGGCGGCCATCGGTTTGGGCGACGCGCATTACGCAACCCTATTCCGCGAAGAAACCGGCATCGCGTTCCCGCTATTGGTCGATGCCGATCGCCAGGCCTACCGCGCGGCCGGCCTAAAATCCGCCAACATCCTGCACCTGTTGCGATCCGACAATGCGGCCTCCCGCAAGCGCGCCACAGCGGGTGGACATCGCCAGCACAAGCTGGGCGCGAATCCATTCCAACTGGGTGGGAGCTTCGTTTTCGGCCCCGGCAACGTCGACCGCTACGCTCACCTCAGCCAAACCTTCGGTGATAACGCTCCCGTCGAATCGCTTTTGGCCGCGCTTCCGTAGCGCAAGCGATCTTCAACGTGCGCGCACCAAACGCTCCTGGCGCCGTGATATTGTTGATGCCATGAAGATAACATTTGGAAAAAAGAGCGCGCTTCAAATCCTTCTGGCCGGTTTGCTCTGTGCCGGCGCCGCGTCCTGGGCGGTCGCGCAACAGGCCACCATCACCCCGACCGCCAAGCAACTCAACAAGAGCTTCGACGCGGACGCCTCCCAGTGGACGGAGCGCTTCGAGCACGAAGGCCGCGCCATCTATGACAAGCGCTTCGAGATTCTGGACGCCATGAATCTCAAGCCCGGCATGAATGTGGCCGATATCGGCGCGGGCAGCGGCCTTTTTTCGCGTCTAATCGCCGCGCGTGTTGCTCCCGGAGGCACGGTGTACGCGGTCGACATCGCCAAGAACATGATCGACCATATCGCCAAAGTCGCCAAGGAAGAAAACATCCCCAATCTCCAGCCGGTACTGGGTGATCCTAAGTCGCCCAAGCTGGCGCCGAACTCCGTGGATGTGATCTGCATCATCGATTCCTATCATCATTTCGAATATCCCGCCGACATGCTGGCCGAGATCAACAAGGCGCTACGTCCCGACGGTATGCTGATGCTGATCGACTTCAAGCGCATCGACCACGTCTCGCCTGAATACATCTTGAAGATGGTTCGCGCCGGGGAAGGCACCTTCACCGACGAGTTTCTCAACGCGGGCTTCGATTTGGTGGAGCGGCGCGATGACATGTTCCCGGACAACTACATGCTGAAGTTCAAGCATCGAGCGGCCGTGGTCAAGTCGACCGCGCAGCGTTAATCCAGGCGCCTTAGAATCTTTAAGTCCAGTACCAATCTTGGGGCAGGCTAGTACGATGAGAGGACTACTCGTCGCAAAGGAGTTGCGTCATTATTAAAGCCGTGGATGGGCCGGTCGGAATCATAGCGCCGAAGCTGGAAGCCTGGAAAGCCAGACTAGCGGAGAGCCGCTCCATCCACACCACTCCAGCCGAGAGGCAAGCGGAAATTTGTTTTCTCGAATATCGATTGGAGGTCGTTCAGGGATGGCCGGAGTCTGCCCGGAAGCAGGCCACCATTCGAGCGATCTTGTCGCAACTTCAGCGGCGCACCGGCTCTTGAGCGCGCGTAGCTGAGGGACTGTCGTCGTGAAAGCCACCGTGGTGGGCGCTGGGATCGGCGGGCTTACAACCGCGCTGGCCTTGCGCAGCGCCGGGATCGATGTCGAGATCTTCGAGCACGCAACCGAGCTTCGCGGAGTAGGTGCGGGCATTTCTTTGTGGGCCAATGCAATCCGAGCTTTGGCGAAACTTGGACTCGGCGAAGTCTTGCGGGCGCGTTCCGTGCCTTACGCCAGAACCGCGATACTGCGCGCCGACGGGAGGGCGATCGCCGAGACCTCGCTCGACGAGATGGTGGAGCATCTGGGCGACGGCGAGACACCGGCCATGCTGGTGCTGCATCGGGCAGACCTGCTGAAGATGCTGAGCGGTCCGCTCGAAAATACAATACGGCTCGGCCAGGCGTGCACGGGGTTCGAGATGCGCGGAGAGCAGGTCATCGCGCGCTTCACGGGCGGAGCCGAAGTCCAGAGTGACGTGCTGATCGGCGCGGATGGAATTCACTCGGCCATTCGCGAGCAGCTTCATCCGGGCAAGCCGGTTCGTTATTCCGGCTACACCGCCTGGCGGGCTGTAGCGAAGTTCGAAATTGCGGGCTGGGGTGTGACCGAGACCTGGGGGAGAGGCAGGCGATTCGGGATCGTGCCGATGTCGGGCGGCTTAGTCTATTGGTTCGCAACGCGGAACACACCGCAAGGCGAAACCGATGCGCCGGGGAGAGCCAAGCAGAACCTTCTCGAATTGTTTCAGGGCTGGCACGACCCCATACCTGAGCTCATTGCGGCGACGCAGGAATCGGCCATCTTGCGCAATGACATCCAGGATCGCGATCCGTTGACGAGCTGGGGCTCCGGCCGGGTCACTTTGCTGGGCGACGCAGCGCATCCCATGACGCCGAATTTCGGACAAGGCGGCTGCCAGGCCATCGAAGACGCGCTGGTGCTGGCGCGGATGCTCACCACGCACTCGGGCGTGCCAGCGGCTCTCCGAAGTTATGAATCCGAGCGCACAGCCAGGACAAGCCCCATTGTGCTTCGTTCGCGCCAGTCCGGCGTACTCGCTCAGCTTGAAAATCCGTTGGCCTGCCGGCTCCGGGACTTTCTGGTTGGAAAAATTCCACGCGGCGTCATCTTGCGCCAATTGCAATCCATGGCGGGCTACACCGGGCACTTGAATTAGGAAACAGCCGGGCGCGAGGTCGGTGAAAATCCATCTGCGATGGCTTGCTCCAGAACACCCCGTACGGACTCGATGAGACGTCCAACGTCCTCTCCGGTAGAGATCGGTCCGTGCCCCGGCATGATCGCAGCGGGCTTGAGCTGCTCGATGCGGTCGAGCGAATGCAGCCATTTCTGCCAGTCGGCCGCGGTTCCGGCATCAAGGTTGGGCAAATAACGATTGACGAGGCAATCGCCGCAAAAGAGCACTCCATCGCGCTCCACCCATACAGACAGATTGGTCGGGGTGTGCCCGGGTGTCAGGATAAGCTCTACCGTGCAGTCTCCCAAGTCCAGATTGGTGTCCTCGGCGATGGGACGGTTGGGGTTCTCCAGGCGCGTCCCTGCGTAGAATGCGGCGGCTTCGCGGCGGGTCCGGCGAGTTGGATCCGCGATGAGGCTGTTGAATTCGTCGATCTCGGCTCGAAACTCGTCTTCGGTCCGGCCAAGCTCGGCGTGGCCGTAAATATCGATGCCGCGATCGCGGAAGTAGCTGTTTCCGCCAATGTGATCGAAGTGCCGCTCGGTATCGACGACGGCCAGACGGTTGTTGGGCCGCACGGCCGAAGCGTACCCGTGGATGGTAGCGGCGGCCAGCGCGCAGGCGCCGGTATCGACAATCAGAGTGGTCTCGCGCCCCGCGATGAAGCCGGCGTTGACGCTCCAGGGTGGCACATAACCGAGTCCGGTTAGCGCGTGGCAGTGTGGCGATATTCGCATAAATGCGAGTCGGACTTTCAGGCTAGCATCTGCGGCGCCTTGTTACGATAAGGTCTTTCGAAACACGAGCCACCATTGAATCGCGCCACACAACGAAGCGAACCCATTCCTGAATTCGATGTTCTAGTCGCCGGCGGCGGCAACGCTGGTTTGTGCGCGGCGCTGAGCGCGGCGGAGTTGGGAGCGCGCGTGGCCGTGGTGGAATGCGCGCCCCGCGAGTTTCGTGGCGGCAATAGCCGTCATACGCGTAACCTGCGCCGCATGTCGGAAGCTTATCCGGAAGGCGAGTATTTCAACGATCTGCTCCGCGTGACGGAAAGCGAAACCAACCAGGAACTCGCCCGGCTGGCGATTCGTGGCTCGGAGACTTCGATCGATTGGATGCGCGCTCGCGGTGTTCATTTCCAGCCGTCGCTGAGAGGTACACTGCATCTGGATCGCACCAATACGTTTTTCCTGGGCGGTGGCAAGGCTCTCTTGAACGCCTATTACGCCGCGGCCGAGCGGATGGGAGTGCGAGTGTTTTATAACGCCGAGGTGCTGGAGCTCGATATTCAGAACGGGCGCTTCGAGTCCGCGCGCGTGACTTGGAGCGGTGAGACGGTCGAGATCCGCGCCAAGGCGCTGGTGGCCGCGGCGGGAGGATTTGAATCCAACCGGGGGTGGCTGGAGGAAATCTGGGGCGAGCCTGCTCGGAATTTTCTGATCCGCGGCACGCCTTACAACCAAGGCAAAGTACTGCGTCTGTTGCTGGAGAAAGGCGTCCAGCCGGTCGGGGACCCGGGGCAATGTCATGCGGTGGCCATCGATGCGCGGGCGCCCCGCTATGACGGCGGCATCGTCACGCGTCTGGATTGCCTGCCGCTCGGAATTGTCGTGAACCAGCGAGCCGAGCGCTTCTATGACGAGGGCGAGGATCTGTGGCCCAAGCGCTATGCCATTTGGGGCCGGCTGGTGGCGCAGCAACCCGAGCAAATGGCCTTCTCCATCATCGATTCGAAAGCGCTCGGGTTGTTCATGCCCTCCGTTTATCCGGCAGTGCGTGGCTCCACAATCCGGGACCTAGCCGCCAGTCTGGGCCTGCCGTGCGATGCGCTGGAAGCGACCGTGCGACGCTTCAATGCAGCTGCACAACCGGGCGCGTTCGATCACACCACGCTCGACCAGTGCCGGACGCTCGGGCTTACGCCCGAAAAGACCCATTGGGCGCGTGCTCTCGATACGCCGCCATACTTCGCGTATCCGCTTCGGCCCGGCATCACGTTCACCTATCTTGGCGTCAAGGTGAATCAAAACGCCGAAGTACTGACCGCGCGCGGGCCTGCAGCGAACGTGCTGGCGGCCGGCGAGATCATGGCTGGCAACATTTTGGGGAAAGGTTATCTGGCCGGGATCGGGATGACAATCGGCACCGTGTTTGGACGCATTGCCGGACTGGAGGCTGCACGCCGTGCCGGACGCTAAGGTTGACGAGGCGCTGCGTGAAGGCGCGCGCATCCTGACCATCTGCAACGCCTGCCGCTACTGCGAGGGCTACTGTGCTGTTTTTCCCGCGCTCGAACGGCGCGTGACCTTTAGCACCGCGGACCTGAATTACCTGGCCAACCTCTGTCACCACTGCGGGGAATGCTACTACGCCTGCCCCTATGCGCCACCACACGAGTTCGCGGTGAATGTCCCCAAGACGCTGGCTGAAATTCGCGTGGCTTCCTATCGCCAGCATGCTTGGCCTGCGCCAGTGGGCGCGTGGCTCGTGCCGGTTGCTTTCCTCATCGGCTTGGCCATTTGGATCGCGATCGAACACGCGCACGATGGCCCCGGACTCCCGGCCGATTTCTACGGTGTGATTCCGCATGGAACCATGGCTGGAGTCCTTGGCGCAATCTCGCTTTTTGCGCTGTTCGCATTCCTGGCCGGGTTCGTGCGCTTCTGGCGGGAATCCGGCCAGAGCCTCGCCGCGCTCTTGGATTCATCGGCGCTTCGAAGAGCCGCCTCGGATGCGTTCACGCTCAAGTACCTGGACGGCCAAGGGCGTGGCTGCACTTATCCGGATGAAAGCCACTCACGCCCGCGCTGGTGGTTTCATCATCTAACCTTCTACGGCTTCCTGTCGTGCTTTGCGTCCACCACCGTCGCGGCCATCTATCATTACGTCTTCGGCTGGAAAGCGCCCTACGCGTACTTAAGCGCGCCGGTGGTGCTGGGCACTCTGGGAGGAATCGGACTGCTGGTTGGCCCGGCCGGACTCTTTTGGTTGAAGCAGCGGCAGGATGAGGCGACGCGAGCCGGCCAACAGAACCGCCTGGACACCGCCTTTATCGCTCTCTTGTTCCTGACCAGCGCCACTGGTCTCGCGCTGCTCGCGTTTCGCGCAACAGCCGCCATGCCGGCGCTACTGGCCGTGCATCTGGCCATCGTACTGGCGCTGTTCGTGACGCTGCCTTATGGCAAATTCGTGCACTCCATCTACCGCGCGGGTGCGCTGCTGCGCTACGCTTTAGAGCAATCGCGCGAGGAGAAGACGGTCTGAAAGGACGAATCGAAATTCTGGCCGGTGGTTCGCGTGGCGGCGGGCAATTTTCTGGAAGCTTACGACTTCCAGGTCTTCGGATACTACGCCGCCGCGATCGGGCTGACGTTTTTCCCAAACACGAATGCTTACGCCTCGCTGCTTTGTCGTTCGCGACCTTCGGCGCCGGCTTTCTGATGCGGCCACTAGGCGCCATTGTGCTCGGAGCATACGTCGATCATCGCGGCCGCCGCGCGGGATTGCTTCTAACGCTGGGCCTGATGGCGATCGGGACGCTGTCCATCGCGTGCACTCCCGGATACGCGCGCATCGGGCTGCTCGCGCCGCTACTGGTGCTGCTCGGCCGGCTGCTGCAAGGGCTTTCGGCGGGCGTGGAACTGGGCGGCGTGTCGGTCTACCTGTTGGAGATCGCCCCGGAAGGCCGCCGAGGATTTTTCGTGAGCTGGCAATCCGCTACCCAGCAATTGGCGGTCGTGTTCGCGGCGCTGCTCGGTCTGGTTCTTACCGCGACCATTTCCTCGGCCAACATGACCCGCTGGGGCTGGCGCATTCCGCTGCTCACCGGTTGTCTGATGATTCCGTTTCTGCTGCGGCTCCGGCGCTCGCTCGACGAGACCGAAGCGTTTCGTTCGCGCCAGCATCATCCCACCATGTCCGGCGTAGTTCGAATCCTCGCCTCTGAGTGGCGCTTGGTGTTGCTGGGAATGATGCTGGCGACCATGGTTACCGTCTCGTTTTACATGATTACGGCGTACACGCCAACGTTCGGGAGCGCGGTGCTGCATCTCACCGGCACCGCGAGTCTCCTGGTGACGCTGTGCGTCGGACTTTCGAACTTCATCTGGGTTCCGGTCGCGGGCGCGCTGTCGGATCGCATCGGGCGGCGCGCGTTGCTCTTCGGCTGCACCATTCTCACGCTGCTGACGGCGTATCCGGCGCTGTCCTGGCTGGTGAGCGCGCCATCCTTTTCCAGACTCCTGGTAGTCGAGCTGTGGCTGTCGCTCATGTTCGGCGGCTACAGCGGCGCGCTGGTGGTTTTCATGACCGAGATGATGCCGGTGGCGGTCCGGACCGCCGCGTTTTCGCTCGCGTTCACCTTGGCGACCGCGATTTTCGGCGGCTTCACGCCGGCCGCATGCACTCTCTTGATTCACGTCACCGGAAATCGCGCCATGCCGGGCGCCTGGCTGTCTCTGGCCGCGGCTTGCGGGCTGTTCGCCGCGATTCGTCTCTCTCCGGCGCGGCTGGCGGTGCGGCAAGCGGCGGCCGCGGTTTGAATCCCGGCTAGTTCTCGGTCAACCACCCGGCAGCGAGCAAAGTGCATGCTAGTACCCTGGTCCGGTACAAAAAGTCACCTTTCACTTGAGATCTTTATTCACAAGAAGATAAGTCTCGGCTCACCTGGGCCGTAACGGTAAGAACATTGTTTTGCCCACGTCGAATTTTTAGTATTCAAAATGACGCGGCTGTGTTCTAATAGAAGAAACTTCCCCCGAATAGAGGAGTTTCCCCCGCGTTCGATTTCGAGGTTTGGTCCAAGGTCTTCTTCGTTGTTGCGTCTACTTAGAGCGCGGCGGCTCAAGCGAATCGTCGCTCTTACATCGGATTGCATCGTCGCTGTCGGCTTGTTTGCCGCGGTTGCGGCATGGCGAGCACCGGCCGTGCATCCGCGCGGGCAGGTTGACGTGAAACCCGCCGTCCTCAGAAAGCCCACCCTGGTTGTCACCGAAGAGAAAAGGAAGGTTTTTCCTTACTCGATCGTCCCGGGCGGCGCACGAACAGTGCAAGAAGCCAAACGAGCCATGAGCGATCCGGCGGTGCGCGATCAATACGCCGCCTTCGATCTGAAAAACCTGCGTCAAGTCACTTTGACCTCCGATCTGGTCGGCTATGTCTCCTACCGCTACGGCGAGAAAGTATTTTGGACCAATAAGAAGTTGCGTCTCAAGGCTGGCGAAACTGTATTCACCGATGGGGTGCACATTGCCCGAGGCCGCTGCCTGAACTGCTATTCCGCGCTGCCTATGATGCCAACGCGGCGCAGTGAGCCCAGCGAGAGCACGCTAAATACACCGGTGGAGGTTCCGCTCATCGCGCTGGCGTTTCCGAACTTGCCGGTAGTCGCCCCGGCGCCAATTTTGCCGGCGCCGCACTCGGAGCTGGCGCCGATAGTTCCGGCTGGCACTGGAGGCGGGGGCGGTGCGGCTGGTGGGCATCCGGGGTTCGGTTTCTTTCCGTTTCTGCCGATCATCCCGCCCATATTTCATCATCACCATCCTTCGCCGACCAACAATACGCCGCCGGGCAATAACACGCCACCCCCGCCGATCACGCCTTCCGGCCCGCTTCCGCCACCTGTTGCGGTGGTACCGGAGCCGGACTATCTCTGGTTTTTGGTGTGCGCTTGTGCCGCGCTGGTTCTCTTAGGCGGGATTCGCTCCCGGCGCGTTAAGCGAGCGATGGCTCGAAGCGACGCGCCCTAAGGCAGCGCTTCGTCATGAGTTGTTCGCACTGAGACCCAGGAGAATGACGATCTCCAAGGGCCCAGACGTGCCCCGGTGGATCGCTGGTCATCGAGCGCCGTGAATGCGTGACCGGCAGTGAGTCTCTAAAGTTGCAGGACGGCTCGCAGGCCTTCGTCAACCGAGCGCTGCAGACGGGGCGGCAACGTTCCGGCGTGTTCCGTCAGGAATCCGCGGTCGAGGGTCAGAAGTTGAGAGACATTGACGACCGAGTCGCGCGTGAGCCCCGCCGAGCGCGCCGGCAGCAGGACGTTGCCCGGGGCGTCGGCTAGCGGCAGGTTGGTGGTGATCACCGCTACGATTGCGGTTTGAATATGACTCACGTTGAAGGCGTCCGCCTGTACGACAAGTACGGCCCGCCTACACCCGGGCTCAGCACGGCGCGGCTCAGGCAGGTCCGCCCACCAGATCTCGCCTCGTCGAACCCCAGCCGTCTCTACCAAGAGTCCTTTTTGAGAGATTTCAGTTGGGCGCGATGCAAGCCGGGATCCACTTTCGCGGGGTAGCGTGAATACACCCGGTTGAGGCGTTCGGTGATCGACCGCGTGTCCTGCTGCTTAAGAAACTCGGCAATGGCTTTGGTGTACAGCTCACTTCTCGAAACCCGAAGGCGACGGGCGGTTGCCTCAGCTAGCCGAAAGATATCGTCCGGCACGGATACGGCGGTCTTCATGCCTACAGTATAACCCGAGTTATACCGAGGCTGGGCCTGGGCAACGGCGTAGAGGGCTTGACAAGTCATTCGGAATCCGTTATAACGGATTCCGAATATGGATGACTTGAGCCCATTCCTACCGCTGTCGCCGGCGGCCTTGCATATTCTGTTAGCGCTTTCGAGCGAAGACCGGCATGGGTACGGCATCATGCAGGAAATCGCGCGCCAGTCGGAAGGGCAGTACAAGCCGGGTCCCGGCACGCTGTACGACAATCTGCAAAAGCTGCTGAACTTGAGCCTGCTTGAGGAGCTCGAGCGGCGCCGCGCAGAGGATGACGAGCGGCGGCGTTATTATCGTTTGACGCGGCTCGGCCGGCGCGTCTTGGCCGCGGAGGTCGAGCGTCTGGAAGGCGTAGTCCGAACCGCCAAGAGCAACTTGCGAGTCGCGCCGCCGAGGAGAGCCCAATGATGCGGCGCGCACTCTATCGACTCCTGCTATTCCTACATCCCGCGTCCTTTCGCCGCCACTTCGCCGCAGAAATGATGTGGGTGTTTGACGAAGCCGTTCGCGACCGTCAGGCGGCAGGATTCTGTACGGATGTGGCCAGTTCGCTGCTGCGCCAGTGGGTCCGGCAGCCGATGCTGTGGAGCATCGCGGGGGCGCTAATCGTACCAGTAATGGCGATGTTCTGGATGAGCGCGATGAGGCCGCACCCTTCTTTGGCGGCACGGCACACGCTCGTGCAGCTTGATGATTTGGTGTACCTGGCCCTCGGCTCCCTGCTCGCGATCTCATTGACCTTGACCATGACGGTGGCGCTGTTCCATTCTTTGAGCCGTCGAAAGCCGTGAACATGCTGGAGCTGCGCGGCGTCACCAAGCGGTTTTCGGGTATTCCGGCAGTGGATGACGTCAGTTTCACCGCGCGCGCCGGCGAAGTGACGGGCTATTTGGGACCGAACGGCTCTGGCAAATCCACCACCATCAAGATGATTACCGGTCTGATTGAACCCAGTGACGGCGCCATCCTTTATAAGGGCGCTCCGATTGAGCAGGATCTGATCGCGCACAAGATGCGCCTGGGATACGTTCCCGAGGAGCCGCATCTTTATCCGCACCTGACCGGCGCCGAATTTCTGGAGATGACCGGCCAGCTGCGCGCGTTGCCCGAGAAGCATCTGGACGAAAAGATCAAAGGACTGCTGGAACTGTTCTCGTTGTACGAAGACCGGTACGTCGCGCTTTCGTCGTATTCCAAAGGTATGCGGCAGAAGATTCTGCTGGCTGCGGCGCTTCTGCACAATCCCGAGATCCTTTTATTGGACGAGCCCTTCACGGGCCTCGACATCAACTCGGCGCTGGTGCTGCGCAACCTGATTCAGGAACTGGCGCGGCGCGGAAAGGTGATTCTGTTCAGCACGCACGAGCTGGACGTCGTGGAGCGCATCTGTTCGCACGTCGTGATTCTGCACAAGGGGCGCGTGGCTGCCGACGATTCCATCGAGCATCTGCGCGCCCTAATGGAGCTGCCGACGCTGGAGGAGATCTTCGCGCAGTTGGCGGTCGAGCAGGACACGGTTGGGATAACTCGCGAGATCGTCCAATTGATTGAGCTGTGACGCATGCATCGTTTTTTAGTGCGCCGGCAATTTCGGGTTCTGTATCGCAACTTCCTGCTACAGATTGTGGATCTGGAGCTGGTGGCCGCGCATGGCGATCCGTCTCGGCTGCTGATGCAGATCGGCGCGCTGCTGGTTTCGTTGAGCTTCATCATTGCCATCAGTATCATTCCTCAATACCAGCGCGCGACCGCTTCTGAGATCGCGCTGGGCTCCTGGGGCGACCAGGAGTTTCTCATCAGCACCACCATGGCGGTGGCCGGAATGTTCACCGTATTCGCCTGGGACTCCATTTTTCCCAGCCGCCGCGACAGTCTGGTTCTGGGAAGCCTGCCCATTCGATCGCGCACCATCTTCCGCGCCAAAATAGCAGCCACTGCCACGGGACTAGGCCTGTGTGTCCTGGCGGTGAATGCAGCCACCGGCCTGGCGTATCCATTCGTAATTGGCGGCGTGCGAACGTTTCTCGCGTATTGGGCCGCGATGGTGGCTAGCGGGCTGTGGGTATTCTGCACGCTGCTTGCGTTGCAAGGCCTGACGGCGCTGCTGTTCAGCTACCGGCTGTTCCTGAAGATCTCGAACGTGCTGCAAGTGGCGGGATTTTTTGCGATCCTCGGCGTTTATTTCCTGACTCCCGGGCCTTTGGATCTGGACGTCAGCCAGGGAATTCCGGCGATAGCTCAGCGGCTGCCGTCGTTCTGGTTTCTGGGATTATTCCAGCGGATGAACATCTCCAGCCGCCCGGTTTTCGCGCCGCTGGCTGGCCGTGCGCTGATCTGGTTGACGGTCTCAGTTTCGATTGCGGCCGTTACTTACGCGTTGTCGTACTACCGCAACAGCCGGCGGATCGTGGAAGAGCCCGATATTGTCCCGGCCGATCGCGCCCGCGCCGCCTCAGGCTGGCTCCGCTGGGCAGTGGCGAAGTGCATTCCAGGGTCACTCGATCGGGCCGTGGTCTTGTTTGCCGGCCGGACGCTGGTGCGCAGCAGAATGCATCGCAATTTGCTGGCAGTGTTCGGCGGCCTGGGTCTGGCGATTTCGCTCGGCTATGCCAAGGGGCTGCTCTTTGGAAACACGCGCATGTATGCCTTGGCGCGCCGCTACGGATTCCAACCGCCGCACTGGTATGAGGTCAACACTCCCATGATGGCGGCGGGATTTGTTCTGCTCGTGCTCGCGGTGGTCGGCACGCGCGCCGCATTCGCGCTACCTGTTGCCCTGAAGGCTAACTGGATTTTCCGGATCACGGCGGTCCACAGTCCAAAGGCCTATTTTGCGGCGGTGCGGAAAGCGATGTTCACCGTGGCGGCGGGGCCGGTGTGGGTGGTAGCGTCAATCTTCTATTTGTTCGTCTGGGGCGGCCCGGAAGCGCTGGGTCACGTTTTGATTTTGCTGGGCGTTGGAGCGCTTGTAGTAGACATTGCTCTGACCGGGTTTCGCAAAATGCCCTTCGCCTGCACGTACGTGCCGGGCGGATCGAACTTACGCATCAAGCTTCCGGTGTACGGCACAGTCTTCCTGCTCGGCGCCGATCTCGGTACCAGAGCCGAACGATCCATGTTCGAATCGGCAGGCCGGACTCTGTTGTTCGGCGCGATTCTTGTATCCGCAATCATCGCGGCCAGACGGCGTTGGACAAGATTCGCGGGCGACCCTTTTGAGCAAGTCCAGTTTGAGGCGGAGCCGGTACGAGAAGTTGCGCCGCTCGATCTTAGCGGCGATGGCGCGTATGGCCGGTTGCACCGCTATCTGGATGTGATCAACGCGCCTCCAGAGCCTGGGTTCCGGCAACGTGCCATCGCGTTTCTAATGAAGGCCGCGGTAGTCACGGCGTGCTTCTGCGCCGTGGGATTCGCCTATGAACGTGTGGCCGAATGGCGCAATCCGTTGCCGCCGCGTGTGGGCCAATCGCTGAATATCGGAGGGCGCTCGCTCAATTATTCCTGCGTCGGGCAGGGCTCGCCCGCGGTGATCTTCGAGAACGGCAGCGGCGGCGCCGGCCGCGACTGGGTGGCATTTCAACGCGAGGTCTCGGGTTACACGCGCGCCTGCTGGTACGATCGCGCCGGACAAGGCTGGAGCGATGCCGCGCCTTTTCCGCACCCTGCCAGCGCCATCGCAGATGACTTGCACCGTCTGCTGAGCAAGGTGCATGTCGCGCCGCCCTACGTCTTGGTCGGGCTTTCCTCCGGCGGCATCTGCACGCGTGTTTACGCTCAGCGGTATCCCTCGGAAGTCGCGGGCATGGTGCTGGTGGACTCCGCTCACACGGACGAGAACGAGCCGATCGTCCCTCCGGGCGGAGGTTATGTTCCTTATTTTCCCCACGCGTTTTCGGTGCTGGCGCAGATCCTGCGTCCCATCGGAGTGCTGCGCCTGATTTTCCCGCCCGGCCCATTAAGTCCATTCGAAACCCGAACCTTCGCCGAGAGCCTGAAAGAAGAGATGGTCTACGAGAGCCGGTTGGAAGCGCGCGCGGTCCGCAGTCTCGGCGACACTCCGCTAATCGTATTAACCGCCGGGCGCCACCGGCTGAATCCACCCGACAATCCGATCCAGGCGCGCTTGCAGAACGCCAGCGAGGCAGCCTGGATTGAAGCGCAAAAACAATTGGTCCGCTTGTCCACACGCGGCGAGCAGCGCGTATTCCCCGAAGCGCGCCACAATTTGCTGCTGGACCGGCCGAAGGATGTGTTGGAGGCGATCCGCGACGTGGTGGACCAGGCACGGGCGTTGCGCTAGCCGGCACGACTCGAACGGACGTCAATCAGACGCAGTCTTCCTACCTCGGCAGAAACGATCGTCCTTTGGAGTGATGTGTAGGCCGGCGCTCCGCCCAGTCTGATGATGTGGAGGGTAATCGCATCCGAAAGCTAGGAAGCACCGTGGAGCGGTGGCTTTAAGGTTTTCTTTGGCTACACGCCGAGGTCCGGCTCGATGTGCTCGCAGATGAGATGCACCATGAGCCGCGGACTCATGATCGGAAAAGGTATATGAGCCTGGCTGTCGCCAATATGGATATGGCAGCGGGGAACTCTAACAGGATCGTGTCCCACTCGCTCGTTCAAATGAATTCTAATCATCGGGATGTGGCGACCCGACAGATGCAAGTGAAATTGGAAGCGTCTTACGAGCCAGCCCTGCTGGCGTTCCTCCAAATCAAGTTTGAAGTCTAGTTTGGAATTCGACCTGAATTCAACACCAGGACAGAGGAGTTCTTGACTGCTATTTGTCGGTGGCCCTAGATTGATGACGTTGTCATCTAAGTGTTTCAGTCTCCCGAGATCCACTTGATCTGCCAGGTCTTTGCGCAATTGTCGGCGAAGCCGACCGGGGTGTTCCAACCACATGGTAGCGAGCATTGCATCTAACCCTTGCTCGCGTTCCCGAGCCATCGAAAGAAGCTCGTCCTCCAAGCTCAATTCGGAGGGCCCCCTGCCGGATTATCCGGCAAGATTCGTAGCACTTCGGTCAGGCGGCTTCGGAAATTCGGAGCCGCCACAAGCAATTGTTCGGACAGCGCGTCGGTCGTGAGAAACAAGAGCTGCGCCTGGCTTCGTTCCAGACGAATCACGTGTGTGTCTAGCAAACCAAGAAGTTCTGGCGACCAACTTTCGATCCGCAGAACGCGTATCGGATGCTTGGCATTTAGCCTAACGCCCGTTGGCTCGTTGAGCAGATCCGAGACCGAGCCAATCGGAAATCTACCGCCGAATTGCACTTCCGCCTCCGCCTGTAGATCCGATTCAACCATGGGCTGCTGACCCTCTTCGTGAATTAGCAGGTACATGGCGGTGCTCCCCTCTCCCAACGCGAGGCGCCGAATGAGGCGAAATGCTGTAGTCGTGGAGAAGTCACTCATGAAGACTCCTGGAGCACTTCCTTGAGCGCCGGATGTACAGCGAAAGAATCACGTCCGTTGCTGAAGTACTCCAGAACTTGGCGATTGACCAACAGCTCCTTGGATACTGGACTCTCCAGAAGGAACTCGTCGTTCTCTATCAGCCGACGAATGCGGGCTCGATGGGTCTTACCCAGTCCAACAAGATAGCGCTTCCCCAGTTGTCTGACAGCCGACCGGACGTGGCTGGCATCGATGCGGTCTTTGTCTTCCCGGTAGGCCGCCTCCGCAGATGTTCGCGCAAGGGTAATTAAGTCACGCAAAACTCCACCAGAGAAACGACTGATCTCAGAGATTTCGTGCGTATCCATCAGATCTGCAGCACCTCGGCGAAGCAGAATCTGGTTCAGAAAGTCGGACTCCTCCGGGTCCGAGATTGCTGCCGGAAGATGCTTTACTTCGTCGAAGTAGTCCTGCAAAAAACGGCTCTTATCAAACCAAAGTAATAGGGGGGCAGCGGCAATGAGCGAGATCGGAGTGCCACGGAGGGCTCGTAGATCCTGCTCGGCAAACTGCCTAAATCGCTCGGGCTGAATTAGGCGATCGAGCCCGTCAATAATCACTGTGATTTGCGCGTCCGATTCTAGCAGCGGCCTAGCAATCTCGGTTACTAAATCCAATACGTCTGCGACCTCGCGGTGAATGGCAGGAAACCGGGGTTTTAGCAAACCTGGCGTGTGCACCGGTACGAGCGCGACGTCCTCGTCGAAATCCACCCCTGGAGCGAAGTCGTCGGAATCCTCAGGCTGGACCCATTTTGTCGTGCCGTGAGCTAGCTCCTGCAGCTTCTTGAAAGCGGATGTGGACTCCTCACTTCTGGGCCTTTTAATTTTCCGATAAAGCTGCATGCCAATGGCAATGAGCACGGCCCCCGGGTTCAGTTTGTTCAGGTCAGTGATTTCGGCCAGATCGATGAGAATATTTATCGCATCCCGATGCCGTTTGAGGATCTTGTTGGTCAACCACAATTCCGTTGTCTTGCCAGAGCCAATGCCTCCAACAAGAGCCAATTGAACGCCCCGGGTGAGTTCAGCGGCATTCGCAAATGCGATGTGGATGGGAGGCTGGTCAGGCTCACGCGGGTCGTGTTCCGGAGCCACGATTAAATCTCCCAAAATACTTGGCGCGGATGGGTTAAGGGTTGTGAGGAATGGCCTATAGACCTGCCGCCGGTCAAACGTGACGGTGCTCGGTTCCATGATCCTACCGTTAGTATAGGAGATGTCCCTAACCCCATGAACCCTGCAGGGCGGACGTGCTACCAGCCGATCAAAGATGGACCGGAGGGATCTCGCGCACGGGCGACTCGCGCCGATACAGGGTTTCGACTTCCGCTAGACCAATTCAAGCAACACTGGCTCGATCGGCCGAAGGATGTGTTGGATGCGATCCGGGACGTGGTGGGCCAGACCCGAGCATTACGATAAGGGGAAAGGCGCTCCTAAGCCGCTATACTCAGGCGTATGCACAGAATGCTGGTCGCGCTCTTCTTAGTCGCATCCCTACACGCACAGACCCCCGATTCTGCACGCACCGCCGTGCTGGCGTCCGTCCATCAGTTTATCGACGGCTTCAACAAGGGCGACACCAAGACGATGGTGGCTGTTTGCGCCGACCAAACATCCATCATTGATGAATTTCCGCCCCACGAGTGGCACGGTACCGGCGCCTGCGCCAAGTGGATCAGCGACTTCGACACCGATGCCAAGAAGCATGCCATCACGGATCCAGTTGTCACGCCCCACGACCCTTGGCATGTGGACATCACCGCGGACCGCGCTTACGTGGTCATGCCTGTTGATTACACCTTGAAACAGAAAGGCAAGCCAGTCAGCGAAGTCGGCTCCGTCATCACGCTCACCTTGCAAAAAACCCAATCCGGTTGGCGAATCACCGGATGGGCCTGGGCAAAACATTAGGCGCGCGGCGGCCAGACTTCCCCTCTTGTCAAAAAGGCAGAGAGCATGTTAGATTATTCGTGCTGGGAGTTGGGTGGAGCGTACCGGCCGGGCCGCCGAGCGGGAGGAGACGCGCCAGCCAAGTTCCCGGCTAGGCCTTGCTCGATTCTCCCGAGTCTTTAACCCACCACCGCCGCTTCCGGCGCCAGCACCTGTTCGATGGTCTTGAATAATTCTTCGGGCCGGATGGGCTTCGCCACGTAGGCGGTCATACCCGCGCTGAGGCATTTTTCACGGTCGCCTTGCATGGCGTGAGCGGTCATGGCAATCACCGGTAGATACTTGCCGGTGGCGCGCTCGCTTTGACGCAAGAGGCGCGTAGCTTCCAGTCCATCGAGCTCGGGCATCTGCACATCCATGAGGACCAGGTCGAAGCTTTGCTGGCTGATAGCGGCCAGCGCGGCGCGGCCATTGCCTGCTACGACAACCTGATGACCGCTGCGCTCGAGCAGACGGACCATCAGAAGCTGGTTGACGGGATTATCCTCTGCAATCAGAATCCGGCCGCTGACGGCGCCGCGGTGCCCGGCGGGGGTCCAGATGGCGTTACTGGGATCGCCTGGTTGAGGCTGCTGCGCTGTCTGGCAGCGAACCGTAAAGGAAAACGTGCTGCCCTGGCCGGGCGTGCTGGTGACTGACATAGAACCTCCCATCATCTTTACTAGGCTGGAACAAATGGCCAAACCCAGGCCGGTGCCGCCATACTTGCGGGTTACGGATCCGTCTGCCTGGCGGAACGGCTCGAAGATCAGCTTCTGCTGGCTGGCGGAAAGACCGATGCCGGTATCGCTGACGTTGAATCGGATCACGGCGCCGTCCTGGAAATTTTCTTCGATTGAAGCCCGCACGTGAATCGAGCCGGACGGAGTGAACTTCACGGCGTTGTTGATGAGGTTCAACAAGACCTGGCGCAGGCGCGTAGGATCGCCCGTCCACGAATCGGGGGCCTCGGCCGGCAGGGTAGTTGTAATGGCCAGGCCCTTTTGACGCGCCAGGAAATCCAGCGACGTAACCACTTCCGACACCGAGCGGCGCAGTGAGAAGGGAATGGACTCCAGCTCCAGGCGTCCGGCTTCGATCTTGGAGAAATCCAGAATGTCGTTGAGCAGCGTAAGCAGCGAATCGGCGGAGGCCTTGGCGAGGCTCAAGTATTCGCGTTGTTCTTCGGGCAGCTCCGTGCCGAGCACCAGGCCCATCATGCCGAGCACACCGTTCATGGGTGTGCGAATCTCGTGGCTCATGTTGGCCAGGAATTCGCTCTTGGCGCGGCTGGCTTCCTCGGCGCGTTGCTTGGCGTCGGCCAGCTCGGCGGTTCGCTCGCGAACCTTGCGGTCCAGGTCGTTCAGCAAGCCGGATAACTCGCCGTTGAGCCGCTCGCGGTCCGCCAAGGCCTCGCGCAATTGCGCGTAAGACTCATTGAGCCGCACCGTCATGTGATCGAAATCGTCCACCAGCTGCACTACCTCGGAGGGAGCTTGGGCAGGGAGCTGCAGCTTCTGGTAACGCTCGCCCTGCATGGTAAACTTGCGCAGCCGTTTCACCAGCAACTCCAGCGGGGCGGTGGTGCTGGCTCCGATGACGCGCGCGAAGAGCAGCGAAAGCACGATGGCGCCCAGCAGCCAGGCCACGGTCATGCCGTAGTAGCGATCCGTGGAGCGATGAATCTCGGCCAGCGGCTGCGAGACCAGCACGCGCCAGCCCGTGAGGCTTTCAGCATCCTGGCTCGCCAGATAGGGGGCAGCGGGCTGCTGGCCGACCGACTGATTGACGACGAATGAACCCCGCCCGCGGGAGCCAAACGGCGCGTTCAACAGAGGCGAGTGTGCCAGTGACGCGAAGGCCGGATGCGAAGCCGGATGATTGGAATAAATGACACGGTCGTGCTGGTCGACGATTAGAATCTCCGAGCCTGCTAGATTGCGGTAGCTCTCGCCGAATTCATCGAAATGCGAGAGGCGCAGCGATCCCACCAGGACACCGAATAGATCGCCGTTGGGCGTGAACAGCGGCGCTGTGACGGCAACGGTGGGCCGGCCGGCCACGCGGCCCAGATAGACATCGGAAATGACCGAACGGCGGGTGGCGATGGTGCGCTTGTAATATTCGCGATCGCGCAGCGTGGCTTGGTCGGCGAAAATGGCGCGGGGCGGCGAGAGAGACGGCTGGCCGTCCGGCATGCTACGTGGGCTCACCGCGACGGGCACGCCCTGGCTGTCGGACACAGTCAGGGTCTGGAAGCCCGGGTAGAGCGCGTGGTTCTGTTCCAACCAGCGGTTCAGCGTCGCCACGTCGAAGCGGCCCTCGTTGCTTATGCCGCGGGACAGCATCAGCAGCGCCAGTTGATGGCTGGAAACGAATTCTTCCATGTGCTGTCGGATGGCCGAGGCGGCCTCGTTGAGGCGCTGGGAGGCGTCTTTCTGCTGGCGCTTGGCGTAAGCTTGTCCATTCACGATGTTGAGGAGCAGCAGTGGTACGGTTGCCACTAGAAGGAAACCGTGAGTCAGGTAGACGCGCAAAGGCTGGCGCTCGGCCGCGAAACCACCCGGGGACCCGGAATATTTCCTCAGCCACGGGAGGCCAATCAAAACTTCGGCCAGCATGACGTTCAGCAGTCCGTTGATGGCGTACGCGATTACCGTGGCCCAGCCGGTGGGAGACGGGTAGTGCAACAGGCGGATGTAGAGCAGGATGGCGAGCGGGGCGCCCGCCACGGCCCAATACGCAAGCTCGGCCAGAATCGCCAGCAAACCTCGGCGGACCAGCCAGCCAACCGCGATCGCTTCCAGTATCAGAAGCAGGGCTACATCCGGTTTCTGTTCCAGTACGCAGTCCGGCAGCACGCTGATGAATGCCGCTATGGCCCCGTACAATGGGCCGTAAAGCAGAGCAATGGCGAGATAGAAGACCCCGCCCAGCAGCAGCCGCGCGTCCGACAGAATCGCGATGTGGGGCAGGTTGACGAGCAGTCCCAGGAATCCGAACGCAAGCGTAACGGCCAAAGTGCGGACCGAGGGTCCCCTGGGCATACTACTAAGTCGTCGGAAACACCTTAGTACTTTAGCCGTACGGGCCTAAGGCCCAGAAATTGGGGAATGCGTATACTGTCCCCGGATTTCTGGAATTCGGTACGCTGGTAAGTGATTCCAGATGGACGATAAAAAGATACTGATCAAACTACGCGAAATCTGTTTGATGCTGCCCAAAACGAGTGAAACCACAACCTTTGGGCATCCTACCTTCCAGGTCGGCACCAAGACTTTTACGGTCTTGGAGACCTACCAAGGCATGCTCTCGATTTGCGTAAAGGTAGGCAAGAAAATGCAGCCGGTGTTTCTGGAAGATGACCGCTTCTATCGGACGCCGTACGTGGGCCAGCATGGTTGGGTATCGCTGCGCGCGAACACCCGGTTGAACTGGAAGGAGATTGAGCAGCTAGTGCGTGGAAGTTACGAACTGGTGAGCGCCAAGAAGAGGCGGCGGTGAACGCGGAGCAGGTGAGCCGGCGCATTGCCATTGCCAGCATGGTGGTGAGCGCGGCTCTGGCCGCGGCCAAGGTCATCATCGGGTTTCAGGCCCACTCGAGCGCGGTGGTCTCAGACGGGTTCGAATCGGCCGGAGATGTGTTCGCATCGGGGCTGGTGTTGCTGGGGCTGGTCTTGGCCGCGCGTCCGCCGGATGCCGAGCATCCCTATGGTCATGGCCGAGTGGAGATACTCAGCGGTCTCGGAGTGGGATTGATGCTGGTGATTTCCGGGTCGCTCATTTCCACGCGAGCCTTGGAGGGCGTCGGGGAAGGCCAGCATGTACCGGCGTCGTATGCGCTGTGGCCGGTAGCGGCGTCCATTCTGATCAAATGCGCCATGAGTCTGATCAAGCGGCGCTTTGCGCACAAGATTCGCAGCGCGGCGCTCAAGGCCGACGCCTGGAACGACACGGTGGACGTGCTCTCGGGGACCACGGCGTTGGTGGGTCTCGGGTTGGCGCTGATCAATCCGCAGCAGCTCTGGGCAGCCGATCACTTTGGCGGGGCGGCGGTGGGACTGATCGTGATCTTTCTGGGAGTACGAGTGGTCCGCGACACCACGTTACAGTTGATGGACACCATGCCCGACGCGAAATCCATGGATCAAATCCGGGCCGTCGCCCTCGGCGTTCCGGGCGCCAAGGGCATCGAGAAATGTTTTGCCCGAAAAACCGGTCTAAAGTGGCACGTGGATTTGCATCTGGAGGTGGATCCGGAGATGAGCGTCTACCAATCTCATGAGATTGCTACTCAGGTTCGCATCCGCGTGACCCAGACCCTGGACTGGGTGGCGGATGTGCTGGTGCACGTGGAGCCGTATCAGGAGGCGGTTACGAGCGGGGCGCATGGAAAATCGTGAGATCGCGCGCGTGCTGGCCGAGACCGCCGATCTGATGGAGATTGCGGCCGAGGATGGCTTCCGCATCCGGAGCTATCGCAACGCAGCGTCGGTGATCGAGGGTTACCCCGAGCGAGTGGAGGACATGCTCGCGAATCCGGAGCGCAACATCACGGAGATTCCGGGAGTCGGCAAAGGCCTCGCGGCGGCGATCGAAGAGATTTCGAAGCGCGGGTCTTTCGACAAACGCGACGTGTTGCTGACGAAGTTTCCACCCACGCTTCTGGAGCTGTTGAAGATTCAGGGGCTGGGGCCCAAGGGGATCGCGCTGGTATACGAGCATCACAAGGTCGCCAGCATCGATGAGCTGGAGCGCTTGTGCCAGGAGCAGAAGCTGCGCGAGCTGCCGCGCATGGGCGCCAAGCTCGAAGAGAAGGTGCTCAAGTCCATTGCGCAATACCGGCAGCGGGTGGGCCGGTTCTTGCTGAGTTTCGGGCAGAAGGTTGCCGATGAGTTGATTCCTTATCTGGCGGAGACGGCCGGCGTAGAAAAAATCGCGGCGGCGGGAAGTTTGCGGCGCGGAAAAGAAACCATCGGTGATCTGGATTTGTTGGTCACCGGGCCGGGAGCGCCGCGAGGCGCTGGAGCGCTTCGTCAAGCATCCCAAGGCGCACAATGTGCTGGGCAAGGGAGTGAACAAGGCCAGCATCCAATACGGGCTGGAGGGTTTGCAGGTGGATCTGCGGGCGCTGGCGCAGGAAAGCTATGGCGCCGCGCTGCAATATTTCACCGGCAGTAAGGAGCACAACATCGTTCTGCGCAGCCGCGCGCTGAAACTGGGGTTGACGCTGAACGAATATGGGTTGTTCCGGTTGGAAGACGAACAGCGCGTGGCGGGAGAAACCGAGGAGGCAGTCTACGAGAAGCTCGGCCTGGCATGGATACCGCCGGAGCTGCGGGAGAATTGCGGCGAAATCGAGGCGGCGCTGGAAGGGCGGCTGCCCAAGCTGATCGAGCTCTCAGACATTCGCGGCGATCTGCACATGCATACGCTCGAGACCGACGGCCGGGCGACGCTGGAAGAAATGGCCGAGGCGGCGCGAGCGCTGGGGTACGAATACATCGCGATTACGGATCATTCCAAGGCGCTGGCCATGGCGAATGGTCTGGATGAGAAGCGCGCGGTAGAGTTTGCCAAAAAAGTACGCCAGCTGAACAAGGATGGGTTAGGCATACGGATTTTCTCCGGGCTGGAGTGCGACATCCGCAAGGATGGCGAGATGGATCTCGCCGAGGACGCGCTGGCCGAGCTGGATATCGTGGTGGCCAGCGTGCACAGCCACATGAATCTGGAGTCCGCCGAGATGACGGACCGGCTGATGCGCGCGCTGGAGTCGCCTAACGTGCGGGTGCTGGGGCATCCCACCGGGCGGATTTTGCTGAATCGCGATGCGTATCCCTTCGATTTCGAGCGAGTAGCTGCGGAGGCCGCGCGGCGCAACGTGTACCTGGAAATCAATGGCAGCGCCGAAAGGCTGGACCTTTCAAGTGCGCTGGTGCGGACTGCCAAGGGTCTCGGAGCGAAGTTCGCCATCAATACGGACTCGCATCAGACCCGGCATCTCAAGCCGAACATGCAATATGGCGTCATCACGGCGCGGCGCGGGTGGCTGGAAGCGGGCGACGTTTTGAACGCGCTGCCCTTGAAAAAGTTCGCCGAAGCGATCCGAAAATCATGAAAATCATATCGTCGGTTGAAAAATACAAGAATCCGTTGTTCTCAGTGTACGAAGAGCATGCCGAGGATCCGAGCGGATTCAAAATCTGGCGCGCGATCGTGCATCACGTGGGCTCGGCGGTGATGATGGCCGTCGACGACCGCAAGCGCATCCTGTTGGTGCGGCAATTTCGATTACCCGCCCGCAAATATTTGTGGGAACTTCCGGCTGGGCGGCTTGATCCGGGCGAAACACCGCTGCGAGCTGCCAAGCGGGAGCTCGAGGAAGAAACCGGCTATCGGGCGAAGAAATGGAAGAAGCTGGTGATGTTTTATCCGAGTCCCGGCTACGTTGGCGAGAAGATGACCATCTTCCTGGCGACGGAACTGACCGCCGGCGAGGCGAAACCGATGGACGACGAACGCATCGAGACGCGCTGGTTCACGGCCAAGGAAATCGAGGACGGGATCAGGCGCGGCAACATCGTCGATGGCAAGACCATGATCGGGTACTTCAACTGGAAGTCTAGGACACTCCGGCCTGATCGAATAAAATAGGAAAGCCCATGCGCCCTCATCTAACGGGTTTGACACTGCGCGGCTTCAAAACGATTCGGGCACTAGATGACTTTGACCCAGGTCCGATCGCCGTGTTGATTGGCCCAAATGGAGTGGGGAAGACTAACTTCATCTCGTTCTTTCGAATGTTAGCGTGGGCTTTGACACCTCCCGGCAATCTACAAACCTATGTGGCTGAGCTTGGGGGTGCCAGCTCAATACTCCATGATGGACCGGCGAAAACTCGGGAAATAGAAGCGGTTCTCAAAATCCAGACGGAGCAGGGCGACAATCAGTACGGTTTTCGGCTCTTTCACGCCGCTGGAGACACGCTGGTGTTTGCCGAAGAGTGGTACAAATTCGAACGCCCTGGACGTCAAAGACCTCCTAGAAGCTTGGAAGCCGGACACCGCGAGGCAAAGCTCATTACCGATGCCGAGCAGGGCGATCCGATGGCACGCACTATCCTTAGCATGTTGCGCCGAATGATTGTTCATCAATTCCATAACACTTCGTCAACCTCTCGAATGCGTAACAAATGGGGCGCCGATGACGGCAGATGGCTTAAAGAGGACGGCGCTAATCTGGCTCCGTTTCTCTACCGTCTGCAATTGCAGGAGCCTAAATTCTACCAACGGATCGTAGAAACTTTGCGATTGATTCTTCCGTTCTTTGCAGACTTCGAGTTTCAGCCTGAGTACGGGCGACTGCTGCTTCGTTGGCGAGAGCGGGGATCCGATCAAGTCTTTAACGCCTCGCAGGCGTCCGACGGGATGCTGCGAGTCATGGCCTTGGTCGCTTTGCTGCAGCAGCCCGAGAATGATCTGTCCGACGTCCTGATTCTCGATGAGCCCGAACTGGGTTTGCATCCATACGCGATTGAAGTGTTGGCCGCTCTTATACGAAGCGCGTCGAAGCATGTACAAGTCCTTGTAGCGACGCAGTCGGTCTCACTCATTGACCGATTCGAACCCTCGGAGATAGTGGTTGCGGATCGAGTGGGCCGAGAATCTACGTTCCGGCGCTTGACTGAGACAGAGCTGTCTTCTTGGCTGGAGCAGTATACCCTCTCGGAGCTGTGGGAAAAGAATGTTATTGGGGGAAGACCGTCCCGTTGATACGACTGCATACCGTTGTGGAGGGCCAAACCGAGGAAGCCTTTGTGAACGATGTTCTGGCTCCTGAACTCGCTACCAGGAGCGTCTTCGTAGACGCCCATCGGGTTACGACTGGAAGGAGGCGATCACGACCATTCCGCGGTGGAATTTCGAGTTACGTTCAATTGAAGAGGGATTTGGGGCTTTGGATGAAGCAGGACCAAGATTCGGGATGCTGGTTTACGACTCTTATCGACCTGTACCGCCTCCCGCAAGACTTTCCCGGATATGCTAGCTGTCCTCGGGGTGGCGACCCGGTAGAGCGAGCGAGGTGCCTCGAGGGGCACCTCGCCGCGGACGTCTCCCACCCACGGTTCCTTCCCTATCTGCAGGTCTGCGAGTTTGAGGCCCTGCTTTTCTCGGATGTCCGGAGCTTTGAGATTGCTTTCCCTGACAGACCGGAAGTCGTTCGGCAGCTAAGCGAGATACGAGATCAGTTTCAGAGCCCGGAACATATCAACGACCGGCCAGAGTTCTCGCCTGCGCAAAGAATTCAGAAGCTCGTACCAGACTACAGCAAAGCCGTCGCAGGACCTCTGATTACGGAACATATCGGGCTGGGCACGCTTAGGAGGGAGTGTCATCATTTCGGCGCGTGGATCGATCGCATCGAGAAGCTTGTGGAAATCTGAGCTAGAGTGTTGCTGATCGTGGTCGTAAAGGCTGATCAGGCATCTCACCCGAAGCTTGGATAACGGTCACAGGAGTGTGAACACGGCACGCAGGAAGGAGTGCGCACGTCTAGCGTCCTAGGCGGCGGAGAATGGGGACGAGCAGGGAGCGGGTGGCCAGTTCTAATTCGGCGACGCGCACGACGCGGCAGCTCCCGTAGAAGACCAGCAGGCCGAACGGGATTGAGAGGGCGAGGTCCGTGAGCCGCGCCAGGCGGCCCTGGCCGAGCCAATGCTGAATCCCGTGGCTCGACATCCAGACCGCACCGCCCATTACTGCCGACGCCAGCGTTATCTTCAAAATGCTGATTCCGAGATCGCGGCCGTAGATGCCGCCGATACGAGGACGCAGGATGGCAAACAGGGCGATTGCGCCGAAGATCGCGACTGCCGAAGTGGTGAGTGCCAGGCCGGCATGACCCAGGCTGGTTTTCCGCAACAACAGCGACGCGGTGACGTAATTGACGGCGATGGAAGTCAGGCTGATGAGCATGGGCGTGCGCGCGTCGTGCAAGGCGTAAAAGGCGGGGTTCAAAACCTTGAGCGCCGAGTAACCGGCCAGGCCGATGGCGTAGCAAGAGAGCGCCAGCGCGGTCTGCTGCGTGTCGAAAGCGTGGAATTTGCCGCCCTGATAGATAGCGCCGATCATCGTTTTGCCTAGAACGATCAGCCCGATGGAGGACGGCACAGTCAGCAGGAACACCATGCCGAGCGATTTGGAAAGCGTGCGTCGGAACTCCTCGAAATTGCCGGCGCCGGCGCTGCGCGAGATGGAAGGCAGCGTGGCAGACGCGATGGCGACGCCGAACAAGCCCAGTGGAAGCTGCATGAAGCGGAAGGCGTAGCCCAACCAGCTCACCGGGCCGTTGCCGGGAATTTGCGAGGCGAAATTGGTGTTGACCATGACGTTGATCTGTACCGCGGCGTTGCCCAGAATGGCGGGGCCCATCAGCGCGATGATCTTGCGGAGTCCGGGGTGGTTCCAATCGAGACTGGGGTGGAAGCTGAAGCCTTGCGAGCGGAGCGAGGGGAGCTGCCAAACCAGCTGTAACGCGCCGCCGAACACCACGCCGATAGCCATTCCGGTGATGGGCTGAATGCCGAGCCAAGGCGCCAGCCAGTAGCCCAGGATCAGGCCGAACGTCACCGAGCCAATGTTGAAGAATGTCGAGGCCAGCGCCGGCACCGCGAACCGATTGCAAGCGTTCAACACTCCCATGGCCTGAGCGGCGAGGGCGACCAGGAGCAGGAACGGGAACATGACGCGCGTCATGTGCACGGCGAGATCGAATTTGCCGGGCACGTTGTGGAATCCTTCGGCGAGCAGGTCGACGAGCGCGGGGCTGAAGATGACTCCCAGAACGCAGAACACGCCGACGATGAGAATCAGCGCGGTGGCGACCAGGTTGGAAAGAATGGCGGCTTCCTTGCGGCCCTTCTGCGCCAGGGTCTGGCTGAAGATGGGGACGAAGGCGGAAGAGAGCGCGCCTTCGGCGAACAGGTCGCGCGTGAGATTGGGGATGCGGAAGCCCAGCAGGAAGGCGTCGTAGACGAAGCCGGCCCCGAACAGGCGGGCCATCACGATTTCGCGCAGCAGGCCCGTGACGCGGGACATGGCCACGGCCACGGAGACGATGCCGGCGGACCGAACCACGCTTTCGGCCGGGGCGGGACTCTGGGTATCGGCTGCCAATTACCGCCTTAATCCGCGCCGGGCGGCACGCTCGCCGCGAGTGCGTACTTCGACGAGCCGACTTGGGCTCCGTGGGAACGAGGCATCGGCAGCCTGCGGCATAAGGGCGCGGTCAAGACCATTATCGCAGAGGCTGGTGCGGCACAGCGTGAGGCTGCGGCTTCTATTTCAGCGGTGAATAGTCGGTGGCTTGGGCGAAGACCGAATCGACATGGTCTACCAGCTTGCCGTTGGCTTCCGATTCCTTGGAGACTTTTTGCCACTCGGGGTCGTTGCGGAAGTCCGCCCAGGATTTGGTCGCGGCGTCCCGGCTGGGGAAGGAAAGGATATAGGTCAGCGTGTCTTTCGAGCGCGGTTCATCCGTGGGCGCGAAGTAAGCCACGCTGGTCATGTTGTGCTTCTTGAAAATAGCGAGCGTGTGGTCGCGGAACCGGGCATGCAGTGCGTCCAGCTTGCCTGGTTCGGCGGTGTAGGTGCGGATTTCGAACACGCGGCCGCTTGCGGCGCGAGCAGTGGTGGTTTGGCCGAAGCGATAGCCGATACCGGCAGCGGCCAGAATTGCGAGCAGGGTGAGAAGGTGTTTTCGCATGAGTATCATTCTTGCAGAAGTTTGGGCCAGGGTAGGGGCATAACTATTTTCGGGACCGGACCGAGTTATATTCGATCGTCGCCAGCCGCATTCCCTCGGTGTCGACCTCAGGAACTATGCTGCCGTCGAACTCGTGATAGAGGCGAACGGTGTTCATGACCATGCGATCCGGCGCGCCGATCCAGTTGTCGAACGGGCCGAGCGAAATGTCGGCGGCGGCTCTGCCCGGGCTTAGCCCTGCGTCGAAGCGCTTGCGAGCCTCGCGCTTGAACGTCGCAAGATACTGGCCCATTTCGGCAAGCTCCTGCTTGCCACCGATCGGGCCGTGACCGGGAACAATGGTCTCGATGTCCATGGCCATGATGCGGTCGATAGCCTCCAGCCACTTGGTGACGTGACCGTTGTGCGCAAATGGTGCGACATAGTGGAAAGCCAGGTCACCCGCAAAGAGGATCTTGTGCTCGGGCAGATAGATCATGACGTCGCCCCAGGTGTGAGCAGGCGCGTTGAAGATCAACTCCACTACTTGGCCGCTGTAGTAGTAGGTGAGCTTGTCGGTGAACGTGATGTCGGGCGGGATGAGCTTGCGTGGTTCGCCGCCATCGGCCCAACCTGCACGCTTCTCCCACACGGGACTCGGCAGTTTGGTCTCGAGGATCGCCCGGCGGCAGTAGACGTGTCCGACGATCTCAGCCGGCAGGAAGTATTGATTGCCTTCGATGTGATCCAGGTGGTGATGCGTGAGGATCAGGCGCTCGAACGGTTTGTTGGGCGCCGCCTTCTTCGCCGCTGCGATGAAAGCCTTCGCGTGCAGGGGCGCGCCCAGCGCGTCGATCGCCAGCATGCTTCGGTCACCTACCACCAGACCAGCGTTGGAGACGCTCAGGCTGGGAATGCCGGGACCGCCGGCTTGCACGTAGGCGAAGACATTGGGCGCAAGCTCGCGAAGCTCCGTCTTCCAACTGGGGATGTTCGCCGGGTCAGCTAGCGCCTGGCCGCGCAAGAAGGGCAGCATCGCGGCCGCGGCCTGAATCACCCGCCGTCGGGTGAAGCCGAAGTTTATCGCGTCGCTCACTTCTTTGGCGGCTCCCACAGCTCGATGCGATTGCCTTCCGGGTCCATGATCCAGGCGAAGCGGCCGTATTCGAAGTCTTCGCGTTTGGGATCGATCTGGACGCCCTCCGCGCGCAGGGTTTCGAGCAAAGCATCCAAATCGTCCACGCGATAGTTGATCATGAACGGCGCGCGGCTGGGATCGAAATATTTTGTATCGTCCTTGAAAACGCTCCACACCGTCATGCCGACGCGCTCCGGATCGTCGATCTCGCGCCAACGCAGCAAGACGCCCCCACCGCCCGGATCCGGCTTCAGTCCCAGGTGCTTTTCGTACCACTCGTTCAGTTTCTTTTGGTCTTTGGCTTTGAAGAAAATGCCGCCGATGCCCGTTACGCGTTTCACTGTGGTGAACCTCCGATTCAGTCTAGCGCAGGGCCTGGCCGCGGTTGCGCGCCAAATGATACACGCTGAAATATGCGTCGCGATAGACGCGCTGGGGATGGCCGAGCGAGGCCAGCACGTCCGAAGGAACGCTGCCGTTTTCAGGAAGGATCAGATATTCGGCTCGGTTGCGTTGCGTATTCAGAACGACGTCCTTGGATTTGCACGGAGCGTCATCAGGACACCACATGGCCTGGAAATCAAGCGGGTCGGGCGCATACGCTCGGGCGAGGTTCTCGACCCCGAATACCTTGGCGTGATCGGCGTGGGTACGATCCAGGAACTCGACCGCGCCGTACGCCTGCATGGCGGCGCGCAGATATCCAGGCTTATCCAAGCGGTGGGCGAAGTAGCTGAGCTGGGGGCCGTTGATATCCA
Organism: Terriglobia bacterium; assembly: GCA_963768095.1. GTDB lineage: Bacteria > Acidobacteriota > Terriglobia > Bryobacterales > Bryobacteraceae > Palsa-89. The sequence goes on from CAVYGT010000011.1 coordinate 430,883, forward strand.
CGATCATCAGGCCCATCAGGGCGATCAGGAGGCAATAGGTCTCGGCGCCGACGAGCGAGAGCTTCACCGCGCGTCCAGCGGCGGGCGAATCATAGAAGCCCTTCATCCACGCGGCCACTAAAACGGCGGCGAGGCCAAAAGCTGCGATGGCGTAGCGGACCTTGACTAAAACGTAGCTCCAGTAGACCAGGTACAGGCCGGCGAAGATCAGGCAAGCAAGCTGGGCGCGGGTTTTAGGACGTACCTTGCCACCCAACAACGCCAGCGGCGCGAATGCAAAAAACAGGAGACCGGCGGGGTTCGGCAGTGGAGATTCGAAGGTGTCGAGGCCATCGAACAGGACGTGCCAGGGACTTTTGACAAATCTCACCCACCTGGTGGTGAGTGTAGGGGGGTGCCGGCCGACGGAGCCGGCCACGGCGGCGAGGCCGGCGGGCGCAACTGGGTTTCCGGTTAGCAGATATGCGCGTAGCATCCAGGAGGCGCCGAACACCAGCAGGATTGCGGCCACGACGGCCGCGGCGCGCGCTGGTTTAGGCTGCTGCCGGATCGCGTAGGCGAGAAGCAAGAAGAGCGGTATGGCGCCGAACAGGGCTACGTACTTGACCGCAAATGCCTGCGACAAGAAAAATGCTCCGGCCAGAATCCACCGGAAATTCCGGTCCTCAAGCCAGCGCACAACCGAGTACAGAGCCAGCAGCTCGAACAGCGCGAGCGCGAGGTCATTCTTCATGGCGCTGCCGGACCAATGCAGGAAGGGAAGCATTGCGGCGCAAACCACCGCCAGGACCGCGGCGCCGTGATCCAGACCGCAATCGCGCGCCAAGCGCGCCAGCAGCATGAGAAATATGGGGAAGAAGAGCGCCGCCATCAATTGCGCAGCGGGCTGTCCGGCTAGAACATAGGCCAGGGTCCAGAGCATTTCGAAACCCTGCGGGTAGTAGGAATAGTCGATGCCGGGCACGGGACGGAGGGCATGCGTGAGAGCGTAGAACTGGATAGATGGCAGGTGCATGGCCACCGGATCGAACGCGATGCTGGGGGCGAGCGCGAGCATCAGCGCGCAAACCGCGGCGACGAAGGCGAAGACCATCGCGACGCCCACCAAAGGATGACGAATGTCCGGCGATGCTCGCCAGCGCTCGAACAGAGCGCGCAGATCTAGCAGCGTTTGCCACGCGTCCCGCCAAAGCAGCAGCAGCGGCAGCAAGAGGAGTACGAGAAAAACGGACGCGTAAAACAGCCGTAGCATTCCCAAGAGTACGAGCGCAACGCTGAGCAAGCCGGCGCCCGCGCCGAAGCTGACCGAGATTCGCTCCAGCGGACCGGCCAGTTTCAGCCTCAGGCAGCGGAATGCGAAACGCCCGATGGCGCTGCAGGTCAGGAACATCGTCGCGATAACGGCCGACGCGCGAGGTTCGTAGGCGAGGCCAGCGCCCGTGATCAGGACGGCCAGAGCATGCGGCTCCCATTTCCAAAGCCCCGCCCGTCGCAGGGCTGAGTAGACCCACGCAAACACAGCCAAAGCGGGGACAAACAGCAGTATCATGCGGTGGAATTGAGGGCCCGGACTGCGGAAGTAGTCCAGATGCCAGCGGAACACACCGGCGGTGAGGACGGCCATGGCCACGACCCAGATGAGCCACAGCGCTGCTCGAAGGCGATTCGGCAAGCCTTGATTCTAGCTCAGGGGTACTGTGTTGGACAGCGCGGCTCGCGACGGGGCCGATCCAGGTTAGGTAACTTGGAGATTGTCTCAAATCGAAGATCAAGGCGCCGCGGTCCTGGTATTTGGACCCGCTGGTGGCGCGGCAAAAGCGGGAGGCCCATCTGGAGCTGGTGGCCAAGTGGGCGACCAAGCCGGCTGGCCGTCTGGTGAAGACCGACCTGTTTGAAGAAGCGAATGGCGCCGATCAGTTACTCTTCGATCTTCGCCACGGCTGCGATCTTGCCATCGGGTTCGATAGCGACCTGAAAATTGTAGAGCGCGCCTCTCTGCGCAGCCCTGACCGCCGGGGGATTTGCTTTCTTGGCGGCGACGCACGGGCGCTTCCACTCCAGACCGGCTGCATCGACGTGGTGGTGTCGAGTTCGACGCTGGACCACTTCGAAGAGAAGCGTGACTTCGCGGTGGCTCTTCGGGAACTGGCGCGCGTTCTTCGTCCCGGCGGCGTGCTCATTCTTACGTTGGACAATCCTCTAAATCCGTTGTACTGGCCGCTGCGGTGGTTGAGCTTCGCCGGGCCGTTCCGCTTGGGCTACACGCCGTTTCCAATCGAGCTGCGGAGGCAGCTTGATGCGGCGCGTTTGGAGGTCATCGGTTCGGCGAGCCTGATTCATAATCCGCGAATCATCTCGACGCTGTTGTTTCTGGCGATACGGCGGGTGTTGGGCCGGCGTGCGGATCCGGTGATCCAGGGATTGCTGCGCTGCTTTGCCGCGCTGGGGCGTCTTCCAACCCGCCGGTTTACCTGTTGCTTCTGCGCCGTGGCTGCCCGCAGACTGAATCCGGATTAGTGCTCGTGCCAGGGGATCAGGCGAACTTCCAGCCGCTGGGAGCCCCAATGCAGGATGGCGCCGAGGGCGGCTGCCACCGCGACACCGACGTACAATTTTTCAATGCTGAAGGTCTGCCAGGCGCTCCAGATCAGACTGCCCAGGCCGTTTTGAGCGCTAACCAATTCGACCGAGACGGTGATGACCAGAGCACGGCCCAGCGAGAGCCGCACGCCGGTGAAGATTTGCGGCAGCGCCGAAGGCACGTAGACCTTGCGCCAAAGCGCCCAGCGATCCGCTCCGTAGTTGACCGCCATTTCGATGAACGCGCGATTCACGCTGGTCACGGCGTCCATGGTTTGTATGGCCATGGTGAGAAAGCAGCCAGCGGCGACCAGCAGCAGCCGGGCAGTCTCTCCCACACCGAAGAAAAGCATCAGCATCGGGAGCAGCGTGAGCTTGGGCGTGGAATTGAGAGCGGAAACTATTGGCTCAGTGGAGCGGCGAACCCACCCGACGGTTCCTATCAGAAGGCCAAACAATGCGCCCGGCAGCGCACCGGCGAGAAGACCGGCGCCCATTCGAGCCAGCGTCGCGCCCAGATGCCTCAAGAGCTCGCCGCTCGAGACCATTCTTCCGGCCGCCGCCAATATGGCAGTGGGTGGAGGAAAGAACAGGGGATCGATCCAACGTACGGCCGCGCCCAGCTGCCATAGAACGAGGACGGCAGCGGGAAACCAAAGCGCGAAAAGTGCCGTTTTAGCCTTCATGCACCCAGCTTATAGACTTGCTGGAGGAAGCGCGTGTCGACCATCTGATCGACGGTCACGCCTGGCGGGCAGTATCCCTTTCGGGCAAACCACTCGCCCAGCAGGCGAAGGCTTTGGCGATCGATCGAGCCGTCGGGCGTCTCACCGCCGCGGCAGGACAGGCGCGCTCGCGCGAGGTCGAATCCATTGGAACGCGCGAAGTCGTCGAGGAACTGCGGCGTCTTACCGTGCACGAAATCGCGAACTCCTCGCAGCAGGGCCGCGAGGAACCGGACGCCCACTTCGGTTCTGCTTCCGAGCAGGTTGCCGCCGAAAAACGTGAAGGTGAATTGAAATCCGGGAAGCACCTGAGCCACACCGATTCCGCGAACCAACCGGGAACTCTCCGCGATGGTCTGCGCGCTGAATTGCTCGGGCGCGAGAAAAGCATCCACGCGGCCGTTGATGACCGCGGGAACCGCTTCGGAAAAACGGATGGCTTGAATGTGAACTTCGTCCAGAGCCAGGCCGGCTTTCGAGAGCAGTGTTTCGAGGTAAAACTCGGCGGCGTTGGAGCGGCTGTTGATCGCCACCTGCTTGCCGCGAATTTCCTGCTTGAGGTCCGGCAAGCTAGCCAGCCCGCGCGGGAACTTGGCGCGGTTGCCGTACAAAGTGCCGGTATCCGAACAATCGGGAGTCATGCGGCGGCGGCCCGCGACGACACGGACCAGCGCACCCTGGGAGACGGCGCTAGGCAGGGCGGCGGGCAGAGCTCCGAAGGCGACGTCCATCTTTCCGCCCGCCAGCAGGGCGATCGTTTGACCGCCTTCGTCTACCGGCAGCAACTCCAACTGCAGGCGCGCATCGGAGAAGTAACCGGACTCCAGCGCCAGATAAAGTGGCGCCATGTAAAGCGTGGGACGCAAAGACACGCGCACTTTGTCCAGTGCGCCGGGCGCGTTGGAACGGCGACAAGCCACCGCCAGGCAAGTGGCCGCGCCGGCCGCGCCCAGAACGGTTCTACGAAGCATGAGTGCTCTGTGCATTTTCGCGGACCAGGTGCAGCGGCAGCACTTTCCCCGAAAGGGTGTTGAGTGGTTCGGCGATCAGAACCTCAATGGCATTGGCATGCGTCCAGGTTCGCGCCGCCAGCGAGCCGCCATACACCTGGCGCAGTTCGTCGAGGAAGCATTCCCGCGCGCGATCGAGTGAATCCAGCTTGAGGCGTGGGCTCAAGCGCAACGAGAGTGTCGTATCAGCGCCCGAATCGCTCTGGACCAACTGGCAATCTCCCGGACCCCCTCCCAAGCGCCGCGGCAGCACGTCTTCGATGAGCCCGGAGAGGTGGGTACCGAGCAGCGTCATGCCGAGCCCGGTCAGTTTTCCGTAGCTGTGAATATCGCTGACTTGTTCGGTAAGGCCGGCTTGGGAGTAAGAACAATCGCAGGACGCCGCTTGGACTACGCCGCAATCCTGCATGTCCACGTTGATAAAGAGATGCGGAGCAGAGGGCAGCAGGGTAGTGAAGAGGATGGCATTAACGTCCACATCGGTGAAGGGCGCGCGGCGGCGATAGTTGATAGCGGCCACCGAGTCGCGGAAAAGGTGCACGCAACTGCGGTTGACCATCCGGCGGCAGCCACTGCCGATGCCGCCAATTTCGCTGATGCCATAGTGCGAGCAGGCATCGCAACCAGCCGCCTTCAGGACGGCTCCTTTGGCATCGGTGAGCGGTTCGCCATTTAGCAGGAACTCGGTGCCGCGGACGTCGAGGCCGTGTTCCAGGGCGGCGCGAGCGATGCGGGCGCCGGCGCTCGCGGTGGCGCCTACCACGCACGCAACTCCATCGGCGCGGCGGCCTGCGATCCATTCAGCCACCGGCGAGAAATCATTCCAAGGAAGCTGCCTGGGCATCGGGACTGCGGCGCCCAGCGCCTTCGCCCAGAACACCAGCGCGTAGGTTGCCAGGCGGTAATGCGACGAAGAGCGCCAGCTTCCGCCGGGTACGAACCACCGCTCGATAGGCGTGCCCGCGCGCACAGCCCGCAGGCAGGGATTCAGACCGGTGGTGGAAGGCAGAATGGCCTTGATCTCTGCCTGGGCGCGTCCCGCCAAATCGAATTCCCGGCAGCGCAGCGCGTGATGAGCTTCGCGAACTAACAACTCCCCGGCCGAGCGCGGGCTGCGTGTACCTTTGCTACGGCTGCCGCCGCTGGACGCTATTAGCAAGCCTTTCGCCAAGGGGTTCCAAAAACTTCGGGCGGTCGACGGAATGTACTTCCCGGACCGCACAATGGGCTTGATTCCCTTGAATTCGTCGTGATCCAGCCAGACTTCATTGCGGCGCAACTGGAGCAGAGTCGATTCCAAGCCGTGGCGCCGTACCGAGTCCGCCAGGTCGCCTTCTTCGCATCCGGCCAGCCGAAACATTTCCCTGTAAGGATGGTCTGGGTTGGGGAAGACGGCTTGGCGGACGGTCTCAAGGAACGCCGTTTCGCGGTTCTCGACGCGCGCGCGGATGGCTTCCAGCGGATTCTCCTCCGTGGGAGCGCGCAAATACCGAGCCATGCCCGCCCCCATGCGGGCGTAGTAGCTAGCTTCGTGCAGCACGCCGCGCGTCCTCCGCTTCAAAACCCAACTTCCGGTAAACGTTTCGCTTCAGGACCTGCACTTCATCGCTCCAAGCGGCGCCTGGGCGGCGCGGCCGATCCAGCGCCACGTCGAATTCAGCGACGATGGCGCCGGGACTACGGCTCATCACCAGAACGCGGTCGCTCAGAAGAATGGCCTCCTCGACGTCGTGCGTAACAAAGATCACGGTCTTATGATTTTGTTCCCACAATTCGAGCAATTCCTGTTGCAAGGTCCGCCGCGTCAGCGAGTCGAGCGCGGCGAAGGGTTCATCCATGAGCAGCAGGCCGGGATTACTCAGGAAACTCCGAATCACAGCGACGCGCTGGCGCATTCCGGCCGAAAGCTGATGCGGGTACGCCCCTTCCCAGCCCGCCAGACCCAGCCGGTCGAGAAGGTCGCGTGCGCGGGCTTCCCGCTCCTGGCGGTTTATTCCCTGCATCTCCAGCCCGAAAGCCGAATTCTGAAGCACGGTCATCCAGGGAAACAGGCTATAGTCCTGAAACACGAGCAGGGCTGGTTGGTTGCGCCGCGTGGGTTGGGAGATGCGTTCCACGACGCCGCTTTGAGGCTGAATCAGACCGGCCAGAGTGCGGAGCAGCGTGGTTTTTCCACATCCACTGGGTCCGACGATCGAAAGAAATTCCCCGGAGCGCACGTCCAGCGACACGTTGCGAAGCGCGGTCACCACCCGGTCCCGAGTGGCGAAGCGGACAGTCACGTCCTGACAGACGACATTCACCGAAGGAACATCTCCAGGCGGCGGGGCCCAGCACCCCTTAGACAGTTTCAAATTGAACGGCTTTGCCAGAGTTTAGCAGATCCCTAGCGTTGCAAGCCAGGAATTGGATGCTGGAAGGGCCTTGGGATTAAGAGCCTCCATGATGCTACACTGAGGGTTCTTTCCCGAACCCCGCCAATGAACATTCGGCTTGTCCTGGTTGTGATCGCGTGTGCGGCGGTACTGTCGACCGGCTATTCCGTGCTACGTGGGCAGGATCGAGCGCGGTCTGTGTGGGACGGCGTGTATACCGAGGCGCAGGCCAAGCGCGGCCTGCCGCTGTACAACCAACATTGCCTGGACTGCCATGGCGACGACCTGGAGGGAGATGCCGAGACACCCGCCCTCAAGGGTGGCACGTTCCTCACCAATTGGGACGGACAGAAGCTGGGCGATTTATTCACGCGCATCCACAGAGACATGCCGCTGAATTTTGAGGCCGGCAAGTTGAGCTCGGCGGTGGTTGCGGATCTGCTGGCCTACATTTTGAACATCAACCAGTTTCCTCCGGGCTCGGTGGAATTGCCGCACGCGGTCGAAGTGCTGAACGAGATCCGGTTCCAAGCGCAGCGGCCGGCGCGTACGCGCTAGCGGGCCGCTGTAATCGCAAGATCGGGCGTGAGCAGGCGTAGATTGCCGCCGTCCAGCTCCCAGCCGGCTTCCACCAGGCGATCCGGTGCGGCGCTGAACACGATTTGAAATACATTGCGCTCATGCGACGCAGCTAAGGTTTTGCCCTGCCGGGGCGAGACCACGGCCAGATACTTCAGAATCGTGTAGACGTTGGCTTCCTCGGGCAATTGCCAATCCACTTCCTGCGTGCAGAAGCGGACGCGCGAGCCGTGCTCGGACATGTGCCACGCCAGAAACGAGCAACAGTCCACCATGGACTCAAACCAGGCAGCCTGCGAGGCGGGAACGTTAAGATCCAGGAAAAATGCCACCGTCTGTTCCTGATCGCGGGCGAATTCGCGGACTTGCAGATCGCCCGTGTGGGCCGTGGCTTTCCAATCCACGTGGCGCGCGCTTTCGGAAATTTCGTAAGGGCGGATGCGATAGAAATCGTGGCCCTGGCCGCGATAAAAGGATGCGATTTCGCCCTGCAGCGAGACCAGTAAATCTTCGAAGCCGGGCTGCGGGTCGATGCAAGGGTAAACCAGTACCTCGCGCGCTAAAAGGACGCTGATGCGCCGGTCGGCGAAACCAAAAGGAAAGCGCGTGGAGAAACGGAAACTGTTCTGCCGATAGGAGCCGCGGCGGGCAAAGAACAGCTCGACGGGTTCCTCGACCCGCGCACCGCCCGGGATGACGGGAAAATAGAGCGGCGTCGAAAGGCCGCTTTCGGCCGACGCGGTGAGGAGAATTGAGAAGGACGGCATCCAGCTTTTGGTGTTGCGAACGACGATGCGTCCCAGGAGCTTGCGGCCGGCGCAGATGTGGTTGGGTAGCAGGAAGTCGACTTCCAGGCCGGCCAGCGAGAGGCGGCTGATGAAATCGGAAACCAGCAGCGTCGCGAGCAAGACCGCGAGAATCAGGAACAGCAGATTGTTGGCCGAGGCAAATGCGGCCAAAGCGACCAGGACGCAGGTCAGAAAGAAAATCAAGCCTTCACGGGTGACCTGCTGGCGCGCGCCGAGGTCGAGCGTGTTTTGCAGGCGGGACCAGGGGCCGGGCATAGATCCATTGTCGCGCGGGAGCGGGGATGAGCGCGCTGCGCTTGCGTTGAGATCGCGTCCGATGTGATTATTGCCGCATGGATGCCGGGCTCCCGCTGCCGACTCTGCTGTCGCACGCGTTGGTTGCGTTCAGCATCGAATTCGACAACGAGTCCGAGAGGCACATGAAGCACCGGACCACCAGGCATGGCTCGACGGCCGGAGCACTGCGCGGCCCATGGCTGGTATCGCTCGCGATGTGGGCAAACTGCATGCAGTTGCTGGACGACCAGGGGACGCCGGTCCGGGAACTGGAACGTCGCGCTCGAACAAAAACGAATCTGGCGGGAATGCAACGCTGGGGCTACATCACCGTGGAACCTGATCCGGCGGATCCGAGGCCCAAGCCGCCGCGCGCAGCCTGGCTGGTCCGCGCTACACCCGCAGGCCGTCGGGCTCAGGAGATTTGGCGCCCGATGTTCGGTGTCATCGAGCAGCGCTGGCGGGATCGGTTCGGAGCGCCGGAGATCGACCGCTTGCGCGAATCGCTATGGGCGGTCGTGAGCCAGCTGGAGTTGGATCTGCCGGACTGTTTGCCGATCCTAGGATACGGCCTGTTCAGCAGAGGACTAGAAGGTTCTGAAACGATGGCGCGCGGGAGGTGCGAGGAGGCCGGTCTTCCTTTGTCAACGCTGCTCTCGCGGGTTGTGCTGGCGTTTGCAATGGAATTCGAGCGCCAGTCGGATGTGTCGCTCGCGATCAGCGCCAACGTGCTGCGCGTCCTGGATGAAAAAGGCGTACGCGTGAGAGACCTTCCTCTTTTGGCGGGCGTGTCGAAGGAGGCGATCAGCATGGCCATAGGCTACCTGGGAAAGAGGGGCTTCGTTGTGCTCGGTACGGAGTCAGCGGGCAGCCGCACGAAAGTCGCTCGCCTCACCGGGAAGGGCCGAGCGGCGCAGGATGGATATCGTCACTGGCTCACCAGCATCGAAGAAGGGTGGCAGGCGCGCTTTGGCAAGCAGACCATCCGGAGCTTGCGAGTGGCGCTGGAGCCGTTAGTTGGTGATGGGACGTCCGAGCGGTCGCCTCTGTTTAGCGGGTTGGAGCCGCACCCGGGCGGATGGCGCGCCTCGGTCCGCCGGCCGAAGACGCTGCCGCACTATCCCATGGTGCTGCACCGTGGCGGATTTCCTGACGGTAGTTGACAGGACGCGCCTATCGGTTCGAAGCTGGCTCGAAGCGAAGAAGGCGGGTGTGAAGCTCACCGATGGTGCCGTGGTGAATCTCATCCTCGCGAACAACGCCAGTTCCTTTTTCAAACCAGACGTCGGCTGACATGCCGGAACCGAGATAGGACGAGAGAGAAGTGATGTGAAAGGTTTCCCGTTTATCCGTGTTGACGACCTGCCAATCTTTCGCCTCCGCCGCCGAGCGCCACGGAGCCCAATGCGGCGCACCCCATGTGTCACCGATCACCAGCGGGAAGCAAAAGCCAGCGGAGTATGCGCCGTACTCGAGCAATTTGATATAGTCCGCCGTGAGTTGATGGCGCTGCGGGTCCCAATCCACTTCGCGGGTGTGGATACAGTTGCCGCGAATCAGATACGCGACCTCATCCGGATACGCAATATAGGACGGAGGCAGAGCGCCTTCGATCACTCGAACTTGTTTTCCGATGAGCGTGCCCTGTGGAGTGGCCCAGGATCCGACTATCGTTTCTTCGGTTTTCCAGCGGTAGATTTCCAGATGGGCTCGGCCGCCGCCGTTCTCATCGCGGGTTACGTGTTCATAGATCCAGCGATCGCCGGGATGGAGAGGAAACCAGCCGGCGACGGGGCTTTGAGCGAGGGCTTGAATGCCCACCACAAGAACGAAAGCCATGCAGTGAAGCAAGCGCCTCATGAGAGCCAGCTGATGGGGGCACCTCAGGCAGCCGAGTCAGCGCTGAGACCTTGGATGTCAAACGCCTGGCGAAGCCGTATCGCTACGTCCGCCAACGCCTGTTTACCGGTGGTCAGAGCAGCAGCGAAGCTGAAGAATCCGTGCGGCATGCCGGCGTAACGCTTGATCTGGACGGGAACGTGCGCCGCTTCCAGGCTGCGTCCATAGTCTTCGGCTTCATCGCGCAGAGGATCGCACTCGGCGGTGAGGATGAAGGCTGCCGGCAAATCGCTCAGATCGGAAACCAGCCCAGGCGATGCCAGCGGATTCAGCTTGTCCTCCTCGCTTCTCAGGTAATGACCCAGGAACCAAATCATGGAAGCCTTGGTCAACAATGGGCCTTCGGCGTTCTCCTCAATGGACGGCGAGAGCATGCGCATGTCTGTCGACGGATAAATCAGCAATTGATAGACAAGCTCCGGCCCTTTCCGGTCGCGTGCCATCTGCGAGATGACGGCGGCCAGATTGCCGCCTGCACTGTCGCCGCCCACGGCAATCCGGTTGCGATCGATGCCCAATTCGCCCGCATGGGCCGCGATCCATTCCGTCGCCGCATAGCTGTCCTCGACGGCCGCCGGGAACTTCGCCTCGGGCCCCAGGCGGTAGTCGACGGACGCCACCACGCACGGCACTTGCTTGGCGAGCGCGCGGCACACACCGTCATGACTCTCCAGGTCCCCGATCACCCAGCCTCCGCCGTGAAAATAGACCAGCGCGGGTGCGGGCTGGGGAACGTCGGGCGTGTAGATTCGAACTGGAATCTCTCCGGCGGGTCCCGGGATCTGGATGTCGCGGACCTGGTGGACCGGCTCGACTCCCATTTGCTTGCGCGCTTCGAGCATTAGCTTAGAGCGCTCGCGCACAGCCTGCGGAGTCATGGTTTCGACCGGCTGTAGCGTGGTGATCCCGACTAAATCGAGCAGAGCTTTGGCTTGTGGGTCTAGTGGCATGGCGATGGCTATCTTACTAAACTTCGCCGGTCCTGCACCAACGAACGTGGACTACGCGTGACGGATCTGCCGCAAAATTGTCTGGTCCTTGATCGCCTTGTCGTTGGCGAGCAGAAACGCCTTGCTGAGGATTATGCCCAGCATCGAGTCTCCCTCGAAGGGCAAGGGAACAGTCGCAGCGCTGTCGCCGGAACCTCGGACGATGCAAAGATAGCGGCTGCCAGGTTCCATGATGACGTTGCCGCTGGCCAAATGAATGCGATATTCATTCGATTCTCCGCGGACTAGAAGGTAGCGCCCCTCCAGGCGGCAGCGGTCCCGTATCGCGAGCTTCGGCAGCAAGGTCTCCAACACAGACTTGCGGTTCTCCGCGGCAATGGAAAGCTCGCTGTCAGCGAAGCGCTGCCAGTACTCCGCGTGGGCAACGTCTCGATCCAGGTTCCAAGCAGGATCCGCGCCAATGCTGGTGACGCCGACCAGCAAGTCGATATCGCGCATCACTTCGGAGAAGACCACAGCCGGAACTTCGGCCAGGCGCAGGGGCAGACGCCGCACCAGTTGGAAGCGTTGTGGCGTTGGCTCGATGTTGAAAAACTGAACGCGGTCGGTGCTGATAGTTGTGTAGAGCATGTGCCCAGAGACTTCCGCGCCGTCGGAAAAATCGACCTCGAATTCAGCGCGCAGATTGTGCCGCGGCAATTCCAGACTCGGATTGTTGTGCGAATCCCATTCGCCCATCAGCTTGAACTGCCAGCCGCGCTCGCGGCACAGTGCGGAAAACTGATGCTGGCGCACGATATGCCCGGCGAAACGGTTGGAGTACGTTTCCGTCTCGCGCTCGGCATCCGTCAATAAGTACACCTCGCGGTGCGCCTGCTTGAAGGGCTGCCGGACGCCATGATCCTCCAGCCAGCAGCGCCAGCTCAGCACTTCCTGGACTTGAGCGCGGATGGGGTGCCACAGGCGCACGGGGGAATCGGGCTCTGCCGCGACGGGATTTCCAGCCCAATCCACCAGACCTCCTTGCCACCAGATCGCAGTCCGTGCAGCGCCGTTGACTTCAATTTCCCAGATCAACCGTTTTGCGAATACAGACGTGACCGGATGCAGGAGATACCAATCCTTCCAGCGGTCGAACGGGCACGAGGATTGTGACAACAGTTGCCGCTCCAGCCGCAGACGCTGCGTCGAAAGAACCGCCTGTAGTTCTTTGGCCGACTTTTTGAGATCCGCGAGGACCTCCGCATGGGTCGCCTTTATTTCAGCGGGAACAGACTTGACGGGCTTACCGTCTTTCGCCCACGTCAGCCCGGCCGCGCCGTCTTCGATAGCCAGCCTGGCCTCGCAATTCCCGGCAACTTCCGTTCGAACGCCGTCACTGTCGAGACCGTAGGAGGGAACGGACATAGCCTCCAGGTCATCCCGACCCACGTGGTTGCGTTCGGCCGCCTCCGCCAGCGCTTTTTCGATCAACCGGCGCGCAACGTCGTACTTCACGCGCATGGCCAGCCGGCTGATTTGTGTCACCGCGCTCAGGCCCGGCATCACTGCAAGCGCATTCACACAAGCGTTGCCAACGCGATGCGACACGGCGCCGATCTGCGGTATTTTGCGGAAACAGGCGAAGGCGAAATCGGCAATGTCGGCCGCAACGGAAGCATCGCCCAAAGCGCCCAGCGTCCAAATGAAGCCTTTCTGATAGTCCGCCTCGTCGTCCGGCACCTGCTGCTGTGGCGGCATTTCGGGCATCGGGCCCAGCGCCAGCCAGCGATGAGCGGCCTCCAGGAACTCCGCGCGTCCGATTTTCTCGACATATGCAACGGCCTCGGTTTGCCACTTGCGCGAGGCGGTGCTCTGGGTGAGCGAGCGCGCGTGGAGAAAAAGAGCGCGCCAGGGCATTTGCTTGGGCGAAGCGTCGATTTCCTGGAAAACGTGCCGCGTCCAGCCGCAGACGGCCGCGACTGGCTTTTCGGGGGGAGCGCCGTGAACCAGATGGTCGATTCGTTCGTGGATCTCCTGCATCTCGGTGCGGCCGTGCCATATGTCGATCATGGGACGCAGCCTTAACAGAGCGTCCTTCAGTGCTGGAGTCATGCTGACGTTTTCGAGCGCGGAAAGCACGGCTTTGTAGGGGAAACTCTCCCTGCGCTGCGAGACCATTTCGACCATTCGCACGGTATCCAGCGTGTTAAGAGGCAATCCCCCGCGCAGCAGGTTTGAAGCCAAGCCCTTTAAAGCCAGCTGAAATGAAATATCCTTGGCCGAGGGTATGTTCGAGAGCGCCTCGAACAGGAAGGCGACCTGTTGCTCGGCGGGAGCGGACTTCAACCCCTGCCACGGTTGTTCGAGGAATTTGAGCGTCTGGCGTTCTTTGAAAGAGCGCGGCGACGCATTCAGTGTTGCGATCACCTCGCGCATGTGATGACTCGCGCCGGGCGACGGCTCTAGTTGATCCTTGCGTATTCCAGGCAAGTATGAGAGGCTCGGAAATCTCACGTGTGGTCCTCCAGGTCGCAACGCAATGTGCGAGTTCTAACCGCCTACCAGCGGTACGAGCTTCACGAACTGAACTTCGGAATCAGGCCGCAAGTCGATTCGCGCGTCCAGCTCGCTGACCTGGCGGCCATCCACAAGCAGCAGGAACCCATTTCGCTCAAAGCTGCTGCAGGCGCGCTCGAACTGGACCTTCCAATCCAGCGGCCGCTTGGTTCTCATTCGAAATCCATTCAGGATTTGCTCCGATTCCTCAGGTTGAACCAGCCCGCGGAAGACTTCAGGCAGAGACTGGTTGTGCTGTTCCACTTCCTGCTGGACGCGGCTACGGATCAGCTCCTTGGCCGTCATTGCGGATTCTTCCACGACGACCGCTTGCGCTGAGGACCGGGTGCCAGGAATTCGCTCGTCCCAAATGTGGATCGTCAGGGGCATAGGCTCTTATCGGCGGTTGGCGCGGGTTGGGTAACAAGGGTGAATGCCTTAGGAGAGATGGGCCTGGCCAGACTGTAAGCCGGTTTCTGTACCCTTGCGGGCGGCGGTCATTCCTCTGGGCCGGCCATTACTGACCGGCTCGTGCAACCTACCCGAGAGTCGAACGGAGCGGGCCGCTCCTCCCCTCCTATTTGGTCTTGCTCCGCATGGGGTTTGCCGTGCCGGACGGATTGCTCCGTCCGCGGTGCGCTCTTACCGCACGAAAGCGTAGGCCTTTCTGAAACGCCGGAGGACCTTACGGCCCTGACAAGCTTGTTGTGCGCGTTAATCCGAATACCCATTGATTGGGATACACGATTCCCAGAGCCGCCGCTGGCCCGTAGCAGAAGCCCATACACACGTCGCGCTGCGTGAACGATTGCTCGCCACCTGCCTGGAGCTTCTCGATCTCACGAAACAGGTCGATTACAGCCTGCGGAGGCCTGTTTCCCGACTCCGAGGTGAAAGCGAAAAGGCGTGCGTCTTCGAGAACAACGTACCAGCCTTCCGCGTTCCAGGACCAAAGTGGGGTTGCGAGTGGCGTGTGCAACTCGAGAAGATCCGGGGAGATGAGCATCGCACTCATGTGGTCGTACACGGCTTGCGGCAATGCCCCGCCAGTGTTGGACGACTCAAACGCGTATTGAAAAAGTCTGCGGTCCGTCCGTGTGATGCCGAAACGCCTGTTTCGAACTACCCAGACCGCGCTCTCATGAAACTCCAAGCCGCGCTTCTGAACGTGCAACAGCCGCAGTTCGGCCCGTCCGCCATCCGCGATGATGGGCACTCTGTATGGGGTTACCGAATGGACGAACCAAGTGGCCAAGATCAGAAAACTGATCACAAGAGCGGGCCACGTGCGATCGCGTAAGGGACGTTCCCCAAGCCGAAGCTGGGCCGGGAGCAAGCGGAGCGCCGCGGAGGCGGACGCCGTCACGACTAGTGCGACGGACAGCAGTTCCAGCATTACAAACAACGACACCGCGCCCAAACCTGGAGTTGGAAAATTCAATGTGATCCAAGAATTATACGGTTCGCGCGCTATTTCAGACCTGACAAAAACTGATAGAACCATCGGTCCCGCAGCCAGGCAGATGGCCTGGCTGAGTCTCGGCTTGACGAACACCAGCACACACGCTGCGAGGAATGCGATTGCACCTGCGGGGATCGCGAGCCCCTCGACGCTCGATAGGTATTTACCGGGATCTCTGGAGAACAGCGCGATGAGCGCGGCCGCCGTGCAGAGTCTCAAAACTGCCACGGTCATCCTGGGAGCAACGGGTTGGCGTGTTTCAAGGACGCTCGCCATAATGGATTCGACACCGCAGCGGCTGGGTTCGTTCCCTTCTTAAACTTCTATCGTCAGGAAGGTAGTTCAGTTTGAGACCCGGACACCAACGGGAAAGGCCTGGCCGGACTATAAGCCGGTTTCTGTACCCTTGCGGGCGGCGGTCATTCCTCTGGGCCGGCCATTACTGACCGGCTCCTGCAACCTACCCGAGAGTCGAACGGAGCGGGCCGCTCCTCCTCTCCTATTTGGTCTTGCTCCGCATGGGGTTTGCCGTGCCGGACGGATTGCTCCGCCCGCGGTGCGCTCTTACCGCACCTTTTCACCCTTACCGCCGGCCACGCCGTGAAGCGCAACCAGCGGCGGTATATTTTCTGTGGCACTTTCCGTGAAACCCGCTTGAACGAGTCCCCCCGGCCGTTAGCCGGCATGCTGCCCTTTGGAGACCGGACTTTCCTCCCGATGGGCGGTTTGCACCGCTTCTCGAGCGACCACCCGTCTGACCAGGCCTGCTTTTATTTTCTCAGAAGTGCGCTCGTGGCATCGATTACGAACTTCCGATGAAGACGCCGGTCAGGAATACCAGCGCGCCGCCTAAGCCTACCTGAAGCGCGGCCGACAGCGGCGGGGTTTCCATGTAGCGGTGGCGCACCCAGGTGATGACCGCGAGTTCGATCAGCACCACCACCATGGCGGCGATCATGGCCGCGCGGAAATCGGTGATCAGAAATGGCAGCGTGTGGCCGATGCCGCCCAGCGCCGTCATAAGACCGCAGATGAAGCCGCGCGCCCAGGGGTGGCCGCGGCCGGTCAGGCTGCCGTCGTCCGACAGCGCCTCGGCGAAGCCCATGCTGATGCCGGCGCCGACCGAGGCCGCGAGTCCCACGCGGAAGGCGTCGGAACTGCTGTGCGTGGCGAGCGCAGCGGCGAACACGGGCGCGAGCGTCGAGACCGAGCCGTCCATCAATCCCGCCAGGCCCGGCTGCACTACTTGCAAGACGAACAAGCGCCGGTTGGATTCGTCTTCCTGGCGCTTGACGTCGGGCTGGAGTTCCTTTTTTTCGAGTTCCTCGGCGCGATTCTCGTGATGGCGTTCCTCCTGCGCCAGGTCGTCCAGCAACTGGCGCACGCCGGTGTCTTGCGCGCGTGCGGCGGCCTTTTCGTAGAAACGGCGGCTCTCCACCTCCATGGCCGCGGCTTGATCGCGGACGGTATCCAGGCCCAGCGGCTGCATCAGCCAAACCGGCTTGCGATGCACGAAGCCGCGCACGTCCTGCCGGCGGATGAGCGGAATGTGATCGCCGAATTTCTCGTGAAACAGCTCAATCAGGCGGCGGCGATGGCCCGATTCCTCTTCGCGCATGCCTTCGAAGACCGCGGCCGAGGCTGGAAACTTTTCGCGCAGGCCCTCGGCGTATTCCGAGTAGACACGCTCGTCTTCTTCCTCCAGCGAAATTGCCAGCGCCAGGATCTCGCGCTCCGTCAGGCTGTCGAAGCTCTTCATACGTACAGTATGACGCTGGGAAGGACTCGTTCAGACGGTTACGCGCGAAGCCGAATGAAGAACCAGACCACGCCGGTGACCAGCAACAGCGACGCTGCGATAGGGACCGCGCGGCGCATGACAGCGAGCCGCGCCAGCCCTGCAAGAGCCAGTGCGAACAGCGCTATCAATAGCAACTCGGCCAAGGCAACGCCGGAGAGAAACGCCGGAGCGCGATATCCACTCTGGGCCAGGAACATGGAAAAGTACGCGCCGTGAAACAGGCCGAGCACTCCCACCACCAGCCAGCGATGACGCGAGTCGGGCAGCAGGACGATCTCGAAAGCGAGATAAGCTATGGTCAGCGCGGCGGCCGCTTCGATAAAACGAGGCGAAAGCGGCCACGGGAAACGGGGCGCGAGAACGCAGGCCAGCGATTCGGCCACCAGAAAGGACGCCGCCAGCGCGACCAGCTCGCGGCGGCTTCGGGCGGCCAGCGCCAGACCTGCCAGGAATAGCAGCGGCGCCAAGCCCGCCGCGGCGCGCATAAATCCGGCGCTCGATTCGCGGGCGTAGGTTTCGAACGCGGTCGGGGGGCGGAAACGAATCTCGGCCGAGGTGAAAGAAAGATCGAACACCGCCTGGTCGCTCTTGTCTCCGCGATAGGCGTGTAGCAGGTGGACATGATTGGGGACGGTCACCTTGGCTAGAGTGCATTCGACCTCCAGCACGTCCACGGGGGCAGGGAACTGGTAATCGGCGGTGCAGACGTAGGTGTCTTGCTGCTGACCGCAGGAGGGATTGATCGGCTTGGCCCACGCGCCGGCCCCTTTGAATCGCACGTTTTCTAGCAGCGTGTGTTCCGGTTCGTGGACGTGGGCCACTTCGTACATCGGAATCCGCAGCTCGTAGTGAGCCCGGTCGCCTTCCACCCTCAGCTCGCCGCTGCTCATGCTGACCATATGGGCCAGTAGCGGAAGCGCGCCGGCGAGTAAGCAGAACAGGCGCTTCATGGCTACTGGTTCACGCCAACCAGATCCTTGGCGCGGGAACGACGGAGACGGACAAACAAGACCCGCAGCGTTGCGATAACCGGTACGGATAAAAACATGCCGATTACGCCCGCAATGTGCTCGCCGGCGAACACGCCAAACAGCACCAGCATCGGATTCAGTTTGATGCCCTTGCTCATGATGTAGGGGGAGAGCATGTAGTCTTGGAACAGCCGAAACGCAATCCAAAAGAGTATGTACCAAAAAGGATGCGAATAGCCTGCCAGCGACGAGACCAGCAACACCAGGATGCCCGATCCCGCCGGTCCCACGACAGGAAAAAATTCACCGAGCGCGCTCAAGACGGCTAGAAGAATGGCGTACGGGGCTCCGCTGATGCCCAGAAAAAGCGCATTGGCGGTGAAACTGGAGATAGACAACAGCACCAGGGCGCGGATGTATTCGCCCAGCAGAACGTCGATGTCCTGGAGAATCGATTCGACTACCGGCCTGCGGCTTTCGTCAACCAGGCCGTTGACGATGTCTTCTTGAATGCTGCGGCCGTCCTTGAGGAAAAAGAAGGCCAGGATCGGGATCAGAACGATATAGACGATGTATCTTGCGCCGGTAATCAGGTGGCCACCCAAGCTCTTGGCGTAAGGCAGAATGTCGGTGCCGCCGCTGTTCAATTCATCCTGCAACGTCTGATCGATGCGTTGGCGCATGGGCTCCAGCCAGGCCGGAAGCGGAAGCTGGTCGAGCGCGTGGCCGTTTTTCAAAAGGCTGGGGAGCTGGGTGGCAAAGCTGTTGGCCTCGTCCACCAGACGCGAGCCGAGGGTGAGAGCCAGGCCGAGAATCATGCCGAGCAGCAGCAAATATACGATGGTCAGAGAAAACGTAAACGAAACGCGCTGGGGCGTGAAGCGCGCCACCAAGCCCACCAAAGGACTTAGCAGGTAGCCAAACAGGAGCGCGATCATGAAGACCGCCAGGGTTTCGCGGATGGCGTAGGCGGTGGCGATGAGCAACGCCAGCAGAAACACGGTCCAGGCGGCACGCGCGGCGCGAGGATCGATTCCCAGCATGGACTCAGCATAGCGTGAACTGAAGCAGAGACAGCTGCGGCCGTTGCTGGCATGCGCCCTGGAGCGCGAATTACTTGGGCTCGATGGAGAGCAGCAATTTGCTCTTGGGGGTGTGGTACAGACGGAACTGCTTGCCTTGCGGAAGAGCGGCATGCGCTTCCTGGTCCACGGCGAAGTATTCATTCTTGGCGACGTACCAGTAATTGGTGTGGTTTTCGCCGTAGAGGCGGGCCATGCCCAGGCCTCTTTCATCTTCACTGCTGGGCGAAACGCGCCCTTCCAGACAGGCGGATTTACCGGCCTTGAGGTCAACCAGGAGCAGCGCCATGGTGTGGCTACTCTTGATAACGGACAGGAGGAATGCGCCGACGCAGGCCAGCGTTACCGCGCCGAAAAGCACGCCGATACCCTTGGCGCCCAGCATAGCGACGATCCACAGCACGATCCGGGGCACGAACATTTTCACCACCCAGCAGGCCAGCAGCCAGCCCAGCAGTGCGCCGCCGGTGTGACGAACCGGCTGCAGTGCCCGAATGAGCAAATGGAACCATTGCGAATCGCTGATCCGGCCCTGGCGGTTCTGTTCGAGATCGGCCATGGTGAAGTGGTTGGTGCGGGCCAGATCCTCCAGTGGGTTCTCGGATTCCGGTTCGGCGGTGACGTACTCGATGTAGGACATAAAGTCCCCATCTTCTTAATCGGCAGTTGACAGATGGGGCTTTAACCAGGCCAGATCTAGTGCAGGATGGTGAACGCGCGGCGGCGTCGACGAAACGGTCATCTAGGGCGTCGCGGACGCTTGGGTCTCATACCGTGCACCGCTTCGATCGCTTGACCGATCATTTCGTCTTTGTCCTTCGCGATGTTCGAGCCCCCTGAATTACCGAGGTTGAAAATCATCGATACGTCGGCCTTAGTCTTTCTCTCACCGAGGTCGCGGGCCACCAATCGGCGAACATACTCCGTCAAGGAGCAACCCAAGTCAGTGGCGCGCTGACGGGCGCGGCGCTGCAGTTCGGGATCGAGCGTGATCTGCATGCGGGGCATGGTGATAAGACCAGCGTAGCGCAGCGTAGACGATAGCCATTCTGTATTCTGAAAGCAGTGCCCACCACAACCAGCTGTCACATGCGCCAATTGGTCGACGAGCTGCAGCAGCTGGAAGACCGGTTGCGGCAAGGCGGCGGCGCGAAGAAGATCGAAAAGCAGCATCGCGACGGCAAGTTGACGGCGCGCGAACGCGTCGCGCGGCTGGTGGATCCGGGCGCGATGTTTCTCGAAATCGGACTGCTCATCGCCCACGACGAATACGGCGGGCAGGCGCCGGCGGCCGGGGTGGTGACGGGACTGGGCAAGATCGAAGGGCGGCCGGCGGTGATCGTCGCCAACGATGCCACCGTGAAGGCCGGATCCTGGTGGCCGGAGACCATCACGAAAATTCTGCGCGCGCAGGAAATCGCCATGCGCAACCGCACGCCCATCGTTTATCTGGTGGACTCGGCGGGCGTCAATCTGCCTTACCAGGACGGCATTTTTCCGGGCCAATATGGCGCGGCGCGGATCTTTTATTACAACTCGCTTATGCGGCGCAAGCTGCACGTGCCGCAGATCGCGGCGGTGATGGGGCCGTGCATCGCCGGCGGCGCGTACCTTCCGGCGTTGAGCGACGTGATCATCATGGTGGACGGCACCAGCTTCATGGGGCTGGGAGGGCCGAACCTAGTGAAGGGCGCGGTGGGGCAGGTGGTGGATGCCGAATCGCTCGGTGGCGCGCGCATGCATACCGAGGCCAGCGGCGTGGCGCACTTCATGGCGCAGGATGACGCGGCTTGTCTGGAGCTGATTCGCCAAAAATTCCGCGCGATGCCGGCGCCCGCGAAAACTCCGCACGGCGCTGCGCCGCCTAAACCGGCGGAAGGCTTGTATGACTTGCTGCCGTCCGATCACCGGCTCGCCTATAACGTCGAAGAAGTCATTGAGCGCATTTTCGATGGTGACGACTACCTGGAGTTTCAGCCGCATCATGCGCCGGAAATGCTGTGCGCCGAGGCGAAGCTGGCGGGCTGGCCGGTAGCGTTGATTGCCAATCGCCGCGGTTTTCTCAAGACTGACCACGGTCCGCGCATCGGCGGGATCGTCTACACCGAGTCGTCGCGCAAGGTGGCATATTTTGTCGAGAATGCCGAGCGAACCAACGTGCCGCTGATTTACCTGCAGGATGTTTCGGGATTTATGGTCGGCTCGGAAGCCGAGCGCGCCGGAATCATCCGCGCGGGCGCCGAGATGGTAGAGACAATGGCCTGCGCGACCGTGCCGAAGATTATCCTGACCATGAATCATGCCAGCGGCGCCGGATACTATGCGATGGCCGGGCAGGGATTCGATCCGCATTTTACGTTTGGCTGGCCGACCGCGCGCATCGGCGTGATGGAAGGCGACGCCGCCGTGCAAGCCGTGCACGGGCCTGAGTTGGAGAAGCTGCGGGCGGAAGGCAAGCCGGTTCCCGAGGAGCTGCAGCAACGCATCGAGAAGACGCGCGCGGATTACGAACGCTGGTTGGATGCGCGGCATGCGGCGTCCCGCGGGCATGTGGACGCGATCATTGATCCACTGGAGACGAGACGAGTGCTGGCGTTTGCGTTGGAGGTTGCGGTGGCCTGGGGGAATCGGGAGCACTTGGTATTGGAAACGCTCCGACCATAGCGTTCACACGAGTGTGAACGCGGCACGCTGAAGCGTGCGCCACGGCGGCATTAGTGGTAGCGCGACAAGAATGTGGTGTCGATTTTGCCCGCGATGAAATCGGGATCCTGCATGATGCGCTGATGCAGTGGGATGGTCGTGTAGATGCCTTCAACCACGAACATCTCTAGCGCCCGCCGCATGCGTGCGATGGCTTCGCCGCGATCGTGCCCGCAGGCGATCAGTTTGGCAACCAACGAATCGTAGAAGGGTGGAATGACGTAATCGGTGTAGGCCGCAGTGTCGACGCGGATGCCGACGTCGCCGGGAAGATTCAGGCCGGTGATGCGGCCGGGCGACGGCGCAAACGTATCCGGATTCTCGGCATTGATGCGGCATTCGATGGCGTGGCCGCGAATGGTGACTGGCTGCGAGATGATCTCAGGCAAATGATGGCCCGCCGCGATCAAGATCTGGCTTTTCACCAAATCGATCCCTGTGATGGACTCGGTCACAGGATGCTCCACCTGAATGCGGGCGTTCACCTCGATGAAATATAAGTTGCCGGTTTCGTCCATCAGGAACTCGATGGTGCCGGCGTTGGTGTAGCCGATGTGCCGCATGGCCTCGCGCAGGCGCGCCGTCATTTCCTCCCGCAACTGAGGTGTTACCGCCGGCGATGGCGCCTCTTCGAGCAGCTTTTGATGGCGGCGCTGGATGGAGCATTCGCGCTCGCCCAGAATCTCGATGTGGCCGTGCTCGTCGGCCAGCACCTGGAACTCGATGTGGCGCGGCGCCTCGATCAGCTTTTCCATGTAGACATCGGGCGACGCGAAGGCGGCCTGCGCTTCCTGCTGGGCCTGGGTGAGCAACGCGGCGAGATCAGCCGGTTCCCGCACCACGCGCATTCCCCGGCCGCCGCCGCCCGCCGAAGCTTTCAACATCACCGGGTAGCCGATTTTTTCGGCGATCTCGAGGGCCTCCTCGGGGCTTTTCAAGATTCCGTCCGAGCCCGGCAGGATGGGTATGCCGCATTCCCGCATCGCGGCGCGCGCGTGCTGCTTCAATCCCATGGCGCGCGTCACGTCGGGCTTGGGGCCGATGAACTTGATCTCGGATGTTTCGCAGACCTGCGCGAAGTCGGCGTTCTCGCTCAAGAAACCGTAGCCGGGATGAATGGCGTCGACGTTGGTGATCTCGGCGGCGCTGATCACCGAGGGAATGTCGAGATAGCTGCGCGAGCTTTTGGCGGGCCCGATGCAGATGGCTTCATCGGCGAAGCGGACGTGCAGGCTGTGGCGGTCGGCTTCCGAATAAACCGCGACGGTCTTGATCCCCAGATCCTTGCAGGCGCAGATGACGCGGACGGCGATCTCGCCGCGGTTGGCGATCAGGATTTTCTCGAACATATCAGCGCGGGCGGATGGCGAACAGGGCTTCTCCGTACTCGACCGGGCGGCCGTTTTCCATGAGCTTGGCAACGACGGTGCCGGCCACTTCGGATTCGATCTCGTTCATGAGCTTCATGGATTCGATAATGCAGAGCACCTGGCCGGGTTCGACGAAATCGCCGACTTTGACGAAAGACGGGTCGCCCGGCTTGGGGCATTCGTAATACGTGCCGACGATGGGGGATTTCACGATCACTTCGTTGGCGCTGGGCGGTGCTGGAGCGGGAGCGGCTGGCACGGTTTGCAACACGGCAGGGACTTGGTTGGCGATGAGCCGGGGCGGCCGGGAGAGTGATCTCGTGCGTCGCCACGGCGCGGCGGATGCGCACACGATCCTCCCCGCGCTGCACTTCCAACTCGGCCACGCCAGTGTCGGTGACGAGCTGGATCAGCTCGCGTATCTCTTCGTTGGTCATGCTAGAGAAGCGTTAACTCCTTGTTGGTGGGTGTCAGCACTTCGCACCCGTTGTTCGTGACCAGGACCGTGTCCTCGATGCGGACGCCTCCGAAGCCGCGAATATAAGCGCCAGGTTCAATTGTAATCACCATGCCGGCTTGGAGTCTCGTCTGGTCGTGTCTGCCCAGGCGAGGAGCCTCGTGGATTTCAAGCCCCAGGCCGTGTCCGGTGGAATGAACAAAAGCTTTACCATAGCCTTGTAACTCCAGGACGCGGCGCGCCTTGCGGTCTACCTGAGCCGCGGTTGCACCGGGGCGAACGGCGTCGATGCCGGCCAGTTGCGCCTCCTGGACGGCTCTGTACATTTCCGTGACGCGTTTGTTCGGCCGGCCCAGGAACAGCATGCGCGTCATGTCGCTCATGTAGCCGTCCTGGCAAGTGCCCATGTCAATTAATAATAGTTCATCTGAGCCGAGCTTCCGGGAAGTGGGCCGGGCATGGGGCAGGGCGCTCCGGTCGCCTGCGGCGACGATGGTTTCGAAGGCGGCCTTTTCACCGCCCAAGCGCCGCATCTGGAATTCCAGCTCGGCTGCAAGCGCAGCTTCCGAGACGCCGGGGCGAATGGAAGGGATTGTTTTTTCGAGAGCCTTCGAGTTAGTGAAGACGCAGCGGCGGATGAGTGCGATCTCTTCGTCGGATTTGACAATGCGCAGCCTTTCGACCACGCCCGCGAGCGGTTTGAGCGTCGCGCCCAGAGGCAGGGCTTGTTTGAGCCGCAAATACACGTCGTAGGTGATCCGGGAGGCTTCGAATCCGATGCGCTTGAGTTTTTTGCGCCGGATGCGATCGGCGACGGCTTGATCGAGCGGGCCTTTGGAGTGGATCTTCACCGGGCAGGTGGACTCTTCGGACGCCTGGATGGTGTAGCGCGGGTCGGTGAACAGAGTCTGCGAGCCCGGCGTGATCAGCAGTTGCGCATTGTCGCCAGCGAAGCCCGTCAAGTAGCGGATATTGGGAAGGCCCGAGACGAGCAGTGCGTCGACCTTTAGTTCGCTGAAAGGGATCACGGGACCAGCAGCAGCTTTCCCGTGGTCTTGCGTCCTTCCAGGTCGCGATGGGCTTGGGCCGCATCGGCGAAGGGGTAGACCTTATGGATGTGGATCTTCAGCTTGCCTTGTCCGACCCAGTTCAGCACGTCGCCGGCGCGCCAGGCGAGCTCCTCGGGAGTAGCGGCGTAGTGGGCGAGCGACGGCCGGGTCAGGAACAGCGAACCTTTCTGGCTGAGCATCAAAGGCGGGAAGTCCGGGACCGGGCCGCTGGCGTTTCCAAAGGTAACCATGAGCCCGCGCGGGCGCAGGCAATCCAGGCTCTGCATAAAAGTGGATTTGCCGACTGAATCGTAGACTACGTGCATGCCTTTGGCGCGGGTGGTGAAGTCTTCCTTGGTATAGATGATGACTTCGTCGGCGCCGGCGTCCTTGGCTTGCTTGGCTTTCTCTTCGTTGCCCACGGTGCCGATGACGCGTGCGCCGCGCATCTTAGCCATTTGAACCAGCAGTAGGCCCGTGCCGCCCGCAGCAGCGTGAATCAGACAGGATTCGCCTGACTTGAGCGGGTAGGTGGAATGGGACAGGTAGTGCGCCGTCATGCCTTGGAGAATGGCGCCCGCGGCGGTGTTGAAATCGACCGCGTCCGGAATCTTGACCAACTGCCAGGCCGGGACCACGGTGTATTCGGCGTCGGATCCGCGCGACATGGCGTAGGCCACGCGATCGCCGGGCTTGACGTTGGTGACGTCGGGCGCGACCGCCTCCACGGTCCCCGCGCCCTCGCTTCCCAGGATTACCGGCGGCTGTGCCGGATACAGGCCGGTGCGGAAATAGACATCGATGTAGTTGACGCCCGCGGCCGCGATCTTGACCAGCGCTTGGCCGGGCGCCGGCGCGGGTTTCGCGATGTCGGCATACTTCAGGTTCTCGACGCCTCCGAATTGCTCGACAAACACTGCTTTCATAGGGTTCGTAGTTTCCTCCGAAGATGGACAGTGGCTGCGTACAGAATCAGATATAGCAGCGTGAATGGAAATGATACCAATCGCGCGAGCGTGCGGACGGCGCCCGAGCCGGTGAGCCCGGCGCGAAAAATAATGAAGTGGCGGATGGTGCGCCAGGTGGCCGCGGTCCAGCCAGAAATAATCGCCGTTTTCGTTGAGGATGAAAACCTTGGCCGGCAGGCGCGCGGCCAGCGCCCACTTCCATTTGGTCATGATAGGCATGGCGCAGCAAATCATGCCAGCGACGGCGTACTGATTAGCGGCGAGCTGCTGATAGAGGCGCTTGCGATTGGCGCGGCCCGGGTAATCCGCGACGCGATAGACTTGCCCCAAGTCGGTCCGAAAATTGTCGGGCACGCCGCCGAAACAGGTGATCAAGTCGGCATGCATTCCAGGATAAAGGTCATAGAGGCCCGGAAGCAGTTCTTCGAAAAGCTCGCGGTTGCCGCTTTCGATCAGCAGGACGCGGGTAAAATCGGGCAGGCGTTTGGAGAGGAAGTAGCGCATCGGGTGTGCGCTAGCTCAGTTGAAAGAACGCGGAGACCGGGACAGAGAGGCCTGGGAGGAGCGCATCTTCGATTGCTTCATCAGCTCTGAACTCATGCATCGAGTCAGACCTGTAAATGATCACAGATTTTGATTCGGGATAGATCACCCACACCGAGTAAGACCCGTTCGCCAGGTACGCATCCACTTTGGCTTTCAGATGCAAAGCCGTATCACTAGGGGAAACAACCTCAATCGCCAGATCGGGCGCACCGTCAAGAATTCTCGCTTTAAGGTCGAGTCTGCCGCGTTTTATAACGCTCACGTCGGGAACGCAGGTGTCGTACCGGGAAACTCGGAAACCAATCTCAACCAGCGCCTTAAGGCCCAGGCGAGTGTTTGTCTTGAGGAATTCGGCGAGTATTGAACCGACTTCGTTCTTGATCAAGTCATGTAGCTGTGACGCGGACGGCATCTGGACGATCTCACCTCCGATGAGCTCGTCCTTGATTCGATTGCCGTGCTGGTCGAATTGGTCGGGCAGAGCGAGGTACTGCTCGGAGGTGACGAGTGCCGTAGCGGGCATAACGTTATTTTAGCGCCGGAAAAGCAAATCGCCCGAAATTAGCTGGAGAGCCAAGCTGGAAGCTCGCTTGACCGACAAAATGGACTAGAATAGCTCCCATGCGCAATTTTATCATCGTACTTGGCTTTGCCCTTGCGCCGGTCCCAGCGTTATTTGCGCAGCCGACCATCTACTATCGCGGGGTGATCAACGCGGCAAGCAGCGCACCCGCAGGCGTGCCGTCCGGCTCAATTGCGCAAGGGTCGCTATTCGCGGTTTATGGCGCGGCGATCGGGCCGGCTCAAGGCGTGCAGGCATTTTCGTTTCCGCTGGCAGCCACGCTCGCGAATGTGTCCGTTAGCGTGACGCAGGGAAGCAACACGGTGGCTGCCCTCCCAGTGTATGTGAGTGCCGGACAGATCGACGCCCTGATGCCTTCCAATGCGCCTCTCGGAATGGTATCGCTGAAAGTGACCTATAACGGAACCGTCTCCAATCCCGCGCCGGTCAATGTGATATCGAGCAGTCTCGGATTGTTCAGCGTGAGCGGAACAGGTTCTGGCCCGGGGGCAGTACAAAACGCTCTGCCTGGCGGCAATGTGCAGACAAACACGCCAGCCGCTACGGTTGCGCCCGGCGGGACAATTGTTGTCTATGGCACGGGCCTGGGTCCGATCACTGCTCCGGACAATATCGCTCCGCCGTCTGGGAACCTGCCGGTAGCGGTAGAGGCATGGATCGGAGGCCAGTCCGCGACGGTGGTATACAGCGGAAGGTCCCCGTGCTGTTCGGGACTTGACGAGATCGTCCTACAGATTCCCGACAATGCGCCCTCGGGTTGCTGGGTACCGGTTTACGTGAGGACCGCTCATAAGATCTTGAGCAATGCCGTGACGGTCGCTGTCGCTCCCAACGGTCAAAATTGTTCGGAGCCAGACAACAGCCTGGCGGCCGAATTTCTCGCGGGGGGCAACGTCGGGATATTGCGACTGCTCCGCAGCGACACTCTGATGGACTTGGGCATTCGGGCGACTGTAGATTCCGTCAACGATTTTTTCGAGTTCGAATTTGACCAGATGAAGGGCGGGCCTTTCGTCTTTAGTCCGATGTTTGGCCAGCCGCCGGAGGGCTCATGCACGGTGTATTTTTCGCACGGGGATGCGCTCGGTAAAGAAGGTATCCCGGCGGCTCCTAGCATCGCGCGGCGTCTGAACGCCGGCGCATCGTTTCAACTGAGCGGGTCTGGCTCTAATAGCACGCTCAAACCTCTTACCGGCGACCGGGCAGTGCCACTAGGATCGTTTGCCCCCGTCGCTCCAGCGTTCACTAATAAACTGACTCTCAACCCGGGTTCGTATACCATTTCCGGAGGTGGCACGGATGTCGGCTCGTTTTCGGCAAACATAACCATGCCGCCTGCGCTTTCTTGGACCGGGCGTTCCGACCTAGTCAAAGTAGACCGGACGCAGCCGCTCGCGCTTGCTTGGAGCGGCGTTCCCAGCGGCCAGGTGGTAACGATTCTGGGCTTCAGCATGGACCGTCCTTCTAATTCTTCGGGCGTGTTTTATTGCACGGCTCCAAAGAACGCCACCGGATTCACCATACCGCCGGAAGTTCTAGGCTCGCTGCCCGCGACTCAGGCGAACATTCTGAAATCCAAAGGCGCTATTTACGTTATGACTGCGACCGCAGCCAACGGCGTGCCCTTCCAAGCGTCTGGACTCAACGCGGCAATCGCAATTGGTGGCTATATGATCGGCAAGACTGTGAGGTTCCAATGAGAACCAAGCAAATCTGGCGGTTGCGCTCTTATCGGGATCGCGGCAATCCACATTCAGCGCATCGGCGCGCAGTCGCTTCCACCGCTTCCGCCGCCGCCCAGCACAAACGACCCGGAATCTTGGGAGGGGGAGATACACGCAGATCATCGAGGACGAGGCGCGAATGCCGTGGAGTGATACCTGGCAGGTTCGCGGGATTTTATGCTTTCGAGGTCTGCATCAACAATGAGGTCAATTTTTTGCGCTTCACGATCAGCGGGGGTGAAGGGGATAATCAGTATTGATGGACGTTCAATCCGCCGCCGGATCCGCAGGGTAGGGACTGCTCGAAGAGCACGGACTTGCAAGGGCTCGACAACGACAATGAGGACACGATGAGGTCGATTCTGAACGCTTTGAACGGTATCGCCCTACAACGCACCTCTGGCAAGGCGGTCGCAAGCTCGACAGGCCAGTGGCGGGTCCACTCTGCCGAACCTGCTTCCCGCTCTGGCCGATGTTCCCTTTGACCCAACGTACCCCGCATCCGCATACACCGACAATTCAAACTGCGACCCGTCGATGTCGCCGGACGTGCTGATGGTGAATCACTCCAGCGCAACCGTTACACGCTACACCTCTTGCCGCGGGCCGACAGTCGCCGTAATACCCGTAGCGTCGAATCCCCTCCAGGTCGCTCTTACGCAGGACGGTTCGCTGGCGGTGGTGACCAGTTACGACAACGCGATCAACTTTATCGACACATCCACAAACATGGCCACGCAGTTGTCGACGCCCAGTTTTTATCCATCCGGTATAGCGATCAGCCCGGACGATTCCTCGGCGTACGTTACCAGTTACATCGACTCAACCGGGCCGCCCGCGCTATTCCGTGTGGATCTTATCACCCGACAAGTTGCTCAAGAGCTTGCAGCTACCGTATCAATATCCGCAGTCGGTGGGTCTAACGCCGGACGGAGCGCAGGCGTATGTCCTGTTTCCATTTCAAGGGGTCCTGATTATTGTAGACACGCTCACCATGACGGTAGCTCGCACCATGTATTTGCCGGGACCGGCTTATGGCGTGGCGTTCAATTCCACGGGCACTCAGGCTTACCTGGGATGCAGGTCGCCGGGAAGCATTCAAGTAATCGACACAGCAACCTACCAGATCGTGAAGTCGATCCAAGTCGGCGACAATCCCACCGACCTTTTCGTGCTAGATGATCGAGTGCTTCTGACCAACAACTTCTACGGCCAATCGATCTCTGTGATTGACTTAGGCAGCTTGACGGTGATTCAAACGCTGAGTGCGCCTGGAATGCCTAGCGGCATGGTGCAAACCCAATAGGACTTACACGCCCCAGCAGTAGTCTTCGACTACCTTGTCGATGTTTTCGTCCTGCTCGGTCAGGCGCATCAGCTCCAGGCGGATGGCGTCGACCAGGGCGAGCCAGCTGGCTTCGATGACGTTGTCGGAAACGCCGACCGTGGCCCAACTGCGGCGATGGTCGGACCATTCCACTAACACTCGCACCTTGGCCGCGGTGCCTTTTTTGGAATCGAGCACGCGCACCTTGTAGTCGGTGAGGCGCACGTTTTGGATCTTCGGATAGACGGTGGAGAGGCACTGGCGCAGGCAAAGATCGAGCGCGTTCATCGGGCCGTGGCCGTTGGCGGTCGCGGTGTGGACGCTGTCCTGGATGCGCAGCGTGACCGTGGCGGTGGTGCCGCCGATCATGCGCGTGGTGACGTCGTAGCTGATCACCTCGAAGGGAATCCAGCCCGGATGCAACGCCTCGCGAACCAGTAGCTCGAAGGTGCCTTCGGCCGCTTCCAGTTCATAGCCTTGATGCTCCAGCTGCTTGACGCGCTCGAGCAATTGGCGGCGCGCTTCGGCATCCAGGCGCTCGGCCAGGCCGTGCTGCTTCAGCTTGTACAGGACGTTGCCGCGGCCGGACAGATCGCTCAGCAGAACGCGCTGGCGGTTGCCGACTTGCTCCGGCTTGATGTGCTCGTAGGTGGCGGAATCCTTCAGCACGGCGCTCACGTGCACGCCGCCCTTGTGGGCGAAGGCGCTGTGGCCGACATACGGCTGGTCGTTGCGCATGGGCAGGTTGGCCAGCTCGGCGATGTAGCGCGCCACGGTGGTCAGGTTCTGGAGATTCTCGCGGCCGATGGTGGTGTGGCCGAGCTTCAGCTCCAGATTGGCGATGATGGATGCCAGATTCGCGTTGCCACAGCGCTCGCCATATCCGTTCATGCAGCCCTGGACGTGCGTGCATCCGGCTTCGACGGCGGCGATGCTGTTGGCCACCGCGACGTCGCAGTCGTTATGGGTGTGGATGCCGAGCACGCCGTCGAAGCGCTTGCGGACTTCCGAGACCACTTCGATGATGCGATGCGTCAGATTGCCGCCGTTGGTGTCGCACAGGCAGAGAATATCGGCGCCGGCGGATTTTGCCGCTTCCAGCGTGCGCAGCGCGAAATCCGCGTTGGCGTTGTAGCCGTCGAAGAAGTGTTCGGCGTCGTAGACCACTTCGCGGCCGGCGTCTTTCAGAAATTTGACCGTCTCCGAGATGAGCTTGAGGTTTTCTTCTTCGTCGATGCCGAGCGCGCGCTTGACGTGCAGGTCCCAGCTCTTGCCGAAGATGGACACCGCCGGCGTTTCGGCTTCGAGCAGGGCGCGGACGTTGGGGTCCTGATCGACTTTGTTCTTGGCGAAGCGCGTGGACCCGAAGGCGGTCAGCCGCGCATGCTTCAGCTTCACCTCTTTGGCGCGCTGGAAGAACTCCTTGTCCTTAGGATTCGAATTGGGCCAGCCGCCTTCCACATAGTCGATACCCAGCTCGTCCAGCTTTTGCGCGATGACGAGTTTGTCGTCGACCGAGAATGAGACGGCTTCGCCTTGAGTGCCGTCGCGGAGCGTTGTATCGAAAGTTTGGATGCGCATAAGACTACTTGTTGGTGCTGGCGGCGGCCTGCTGTTCTTCGGGCACGCCGGCTTCTTTCCTCTTCTTCAAGAACGGCATCATCTGGCGCAGCTCACGGCCCACGCGCTCGATGGGCTGATCCTGAGCGGCGGCGCGCATGGCCAGAAATTTGTGGCGTCCGGTCTTGTTTTCGTGAATCCACTCGCGGGCGAACTGGCCGGAGCGGATCTCGCCCAGAATTTTCTTCATCTCTTCCCGCGTCTCCGAGTTCACGATGCGCGGGCCGCGCGTGTAGTCGCCGTACTCGGCGGTGTCGGACACCGAGAATCGCATGTAGCTCAGCCCGCCTTCGTAGATGAGATCGACAATCAGCTTCAATTCATGCAGGCACTCGAAGTAGGCGATCTCGGGCGCGTAGCCGGCCTCCACCAGGGTTTCAAAACCGGCGCGAATCAACTCGCTGACGCCGCCGCACAGCACGGATTGTTCGCCGAACAGATCGCTCTCGGTTTCTTCCTTGAAGGTCGTCTCGATGACGCCGGCCTTGAGGCAGCCCAGCGCCAGCGCGTAGGCTAGCGCGTCCTGGTGCGCGTGTCCGGAGGAATCCTGATGCACGGCGATCAAGGCCGGCACGCCGACGCCTTCGGTGAACAGCTCGCGGACGCGATGCCCCGGCGCCTTGGGCGCGATCATGGAGACGTCCACGCCCGCGGGCGCCTGGATCTGGCCAAAGTGGATGTTGAAGCCGTGCGCGAACATCAGCGTCTTACCTGGTTGCATGTGCGGCCCGATTTCGCCTGCGTACAGGTCGCCTTGGATGTGGTCCGGCACCAGGATCATGAGCACGTTGGCGGTCTGGGCGGCCTCGCTCACCGGGAGGACCTTGAGCCCCGCCGCGGTGGCTTTGGCCACGCTCTTGCTTTCAGCCGGAAGGCCAACCACTACGCTCACGCCGCTGTCGCGCAGGTTGAGCGCGTGCGCGTGTCCCTGGCTGCCGTAGCCGATGATCGCGACCGTCTTGTTGTTCAGCAGCGCGAGATTGCCGTCTTTTTCGTAGAATCGTTTTGCCATAAGTTCCTTTTAGTTTCGGATGGTATCCGCTTCTTCCACCGGCGTGGTTCTTGGGATGGGCGGCGACAAGCGTAGCTTCTTGGCTTCGAGCGAAACCGCCACCGTGCCAGACCGCGTCACTTCGATTTCGCCGTAGCTGCGCATGACGTCGATGAATTCGTCCAGCTTTTCCGATTCGCCGGTGACTTCGAGCGCGAAGCCTTCGGTTGACGAATCCACTACGCGCGCGCCGAAAATTTCCGCTTCCTTCAGGATCGCCGTGCGGCTGTTCATCTGCGTACGCACACGGACCAGAACCATTTCGCGCTTCACCGCGGGCGTGTCGGTGAGGTCGGTGGCCTGCAATACATTGATCAGCTTGTTCATTTGCTTGATCACCTGGGTGCGCAGTTGCGGCTCGACGTCCACCACGATACTCATGCGCGAAAGAGTTGGGTCGAGCGTGCGCGCGACCGTCAGGCTTTCGATGTTGTAGCCCCGCGCGCTGAGCAGGCCGGTGATGCGCATCAATGCGCCGGGTTTGTTTTCGACTAAGAGTGAAATTACTTGCAGCATGATTAAACCTTGACCGGCTCAGGCCTCCACCGGCTGGGGCGGGCCCAGCACCATTTCATTGATCGCGCCGCCGGCCGGGACCATCGGGTACACGTTCTCGTAGGGCGACACGCGGATGTTCAGCAGATACGGGCCGTTCTCGCGCACCGCTTCTTCGAGCGCGGAGGCGAGTTCCTGAGGCTTTTCGACGGTGCGGCCTTTGAAACCGTAGGCGCCCGCCAGCTGCTTGACGTCGGGGAACGAGTTCAGCTCCACCTGGCACAGGCGGTTGTTGTAGAACAGCTCCTGCCATTGCCGGACCATGCCCAGGTAGCCGTTGTTCACGACTACGATCTTGATAGGCAGGCCGTGGTTGGCGATGGTGGCGAGCTCGGGAATCGACATCTGGAATCCGCCGTCGCCCACGATGGCGAAGACCATTTTGTCGGGACAGGCGAACTGCGCGCCAATGGCCGCGGGCAAGCCGAAACCCATGGAGCCGAGCCCGCCGGAGTTGAGCCACAGCCGCGGCTCGCTGAAGCGGATGAATTGCGCGGCCCACATCTGGTGCTGGCCGACGTCGGAGGCGACGATGGCGCGTCCGCCCGAGAGCCGGTCGATTTCGCGCATCACGTGCTGCGGCTTGATTTCGGTGGTGGAAACCTCAGGCGTCAGCGGATGTTCGGCTTTCCATTCGCGAATCTGATGCCACCAGGCGGCGCGGTCTCCCGCGTTGCGGTCGCGGTGCTGCGGGGCTAGTTCCTGGAGCACTTTATTCAGCTTTTGCAGGACGCGCTTCACGTCGCCCACGATGGGCAGGTCCGGGGCGCGGTTCTTGCCGATCTCGGCCGGATCGATGTCGACGTGAATCACTTTGGCGTGCGGCGCGAAAGCCGAGAGCCGCCCAGTGACGCGGTCGTCGAACCGCACGCCCAGCGCGATCAGAAGGTCGGTATTGCTCATGCCCATGTTGGCGGCATAGCTGCCGTGCATGCCCGGCAGGCTGATGAAATTGGGATGCTCGGCCGGAAGCGCGCCCAGGCCCATGAGAGTGTTGACGGCGGGCGCATCCAGCAATTCAACTAGCTCGCGCAGTTCGTCCGACGCTGCGGCCGCGATGATGCCGCCACCGGCATACACGAACGGGCGCTTGGCTTCCCACATCATCTGCGCCGCGCGGCGGATCTGTCCGGTGTGGCCTTCGGTGAAGACTTTGTAGCCCGGCAGATGGATGGAGGAAACCGGCGTGTAGTGCGACTGGGCCTGGAAAACATCCTTCGGAATATCTACCAGCACCGGGCCCGGCCGGCCGCTGGAGGCGATGTAGAACGCCTCATGGATTACTTGCGGTAATTCCGCGATGTTCTTGACCAGGAAGTTATGTTTGGTGCAGGAACGCGTGATTCCGAACGTGTCGGCTTCCTGGAAAGCGTCGCTGCCGATCAGCTTGGTGGAAACCTGGCCGGTGATCGCCACCACCGGGATCGAATCCATCATGGAATCGACCAGGCCGGTCACCAGATTCGTCGCGCCGGGTCCCGAGGTGGCGCAGCACACGCCGACGCGGCCGGTGGATCGCGCATAGCCTTCGGCGGCGAAGGCGGCATTCTGCTCGTGGCGGACCAGGACGTGGCGGATGGGATGGTCGTAGAAGGCGTCGTATAGCGGCAGCGTGACGCCGCCCGGGTAGCCGAAAATGCAGTCCACGTTCTCGCGGACCAGGCATTCGAGGAGAATTTTCGCCCCGGACATCAGCTTGGACTCGGGTGCCGCCGGGCGATGCACTGGACTGGTCGACATAGTCACTCCTGGCTCAAAAAATCTGGCTTACAAAACGAAAGGCCATCGGCTGGGTTCGTTTTCCCCGCCGATGGCCTTTCGGAATCTAATTTCCGAAGCCCGTCAAGCGGGGCCGGGTACGGCGACCGTAATAATAGGCAGAAGCTCCGGAACAAGACCAATCGAGAGGGTGGCGACCGAGCCCGGTTGGGCAGGGATGAGGCCGATGGTCCTCTGACTGGTCATTGAAACCAGATTAGCTGAGCGGTCGGGCAAATGCAAGAGGGTATTTGCATAAAAAATGCTAATCCTGGCATTGCATTTCTTTCTTCCGAGGCCTGATATCCACAGCGATGACCAGCAGACCGCTCCAAATCGCGAGCCGCAGCGGGCGCGAGGATATAGCGACTCACTAAGGCTCAGCTTCTTTTAGTTTCGCCAAGTAACTATCGAGCTCGGCTTCGGGAATTCCCTCTCCGCGATCTAGCTCGTTGATGCCCTGTTGAATCTTGGCCTCAATGGCCGCGCGGTTCTCCAGCAGCCACTCGCTTTGCGAGCGAAGCATTTCCAGGGCGGTATCCATGGCATCGTCGCTGCTTTCGAATCCGCCTGCCCGCATAGCATCCAGGAAACGCTGTTCATGCTCCGGCCGCAAGGTAATCGCCATATAGCTCTGTCTTCATTTTCGCAGCTTTGATCGCGGGGTCAAGGCAACCCCTTATAATCACGGCGATGGGTAATTCTCATTCACCACGTCCCGATCCTTACCTGCGCATTCATGCCGTTAACGTTTACGTGCGGGATCAGGACGAGAGCCTGCGGTTTTATCTCGACCAGCTTGGGTTCGTTTTAGCATTTGACGCCAAGCTCCAGTCGGGCGAGCGCTGGGTTGCGGTGGCGCCGCCGGATGGGACCGCGGTGCTGGCGCTGGTGGCGCCGCAACCGGATTCGCCTGCGTATCAGCTCATCGGGAAATCCACGCGGGTGGTGTTCGTCACCGAGGACGTGACGGCTAAGTATCGGGAGTGGCGGCAGCGTGGGGTTCGTTTTTCGCATACGCCCCGGCTGCGGCGCGTGCATTATGGGCGCGGACCGGCGCCCGACACCGAAGAGCCGGTCTGGGGTGGCGTGTTTACGCGCTTCCGCGATGTGGATGGAAATTCTTTCGCTTTGGTTGGTTTTGATGAAGTGACACGCGAAGTGGAAGCGCAGCGCCGCGCGGTGACTGAGCGGCAAGAAGCCGAGCGTCGCGTGGCGCAAGAGCTGGAGATTGCCAAGCAGGTCCAGGCCCGGCTCTTTCCGCAGACGCAGCCGCGGCTTCGCACGCTCGACTATGCGGGCATCTGCGTTCAGGCTCGACAGGTCGGGGGCGATTACTACGACTACATCGATCTCGGCAAAGGACGCCTCGGGCTGGTGATCGGGGACATCGCAGGGAAGGGAATCGCGGCGGCGCTGTTAATGGCCAATCTGCAGGCGAACCTGCGCAGCCAGTGCGCGACGGCGGTGGATGAGCCGGGGCGATTTCTGCAATCCGTCAACCGGCTGTTTTACGAGAACACAACAGAGGCTGCTTACGCGACGCTCTTCTTCGCCGAATACGACGATCGATCTCGGCGCTTGCGCTATGTGAACTGCGGTCATCTTCCTGCGCTCTTGCTGAGGACCGGTGGATCCTGCGAGCGGCTGGCGCCGACGGCCACCGTGGTCGGAATTTTTCCGGAGTGGGAGTGCGAGGTCGGAGAGTGCCAACTCGGCGAAGGCGACACGTTGACGCTGTACACGGACGGAATCACCGAATCCTTCAACGATGCCGGGGAGGATTTCGGAGAGCGTCGGCTGATGGAAGCGCTGCGGCAATCGCGCGAGCTCGATCCGCAGGCGATGCTGGCGTCGGTCGTGGACCAGGTGCGCCGATTTAGCGTCGGCGAGCAACACGACGACATCACGCTGGTGATGGCGCGCTGCCGGGCGAGCTAAGCTTTGACGCTCGGCAGGAAGCGGCGAATGCCCTGGTCGTAGATCAAGCCGCCGATCACGCCGCCGGCCAGCGGTCCGACGATGGGAACCCAGTAGACCGGCTTGCCGTCGGTCAGGCCGTTGTTCTTGAACCCGGCGACAACTGTGAACAGCCTCGGGCCGAAATCGCGCGCTGGATTGATGGCGTAGCCGTGCATTCCACCGTAGGCCATCCCGATCACGACTACTATCAGGCCGACCATGAGCGGCTGCAGGTTGGCGGGCGGCTGATTGCGCTCATCGGTGATGGCGAAGATCAGCAGCAGGAGTAGCGCGGTGCCGATGGTTTGATCCAGCAACCCGGCGGACATGATTTCGGGAAACGCCGGGAAGGTGGTGAAGACGCCGGCGGTGTGATCCAGATTCGGATCGGTGAGCAGGAACGCCGGATGATAATTCCAGAACACGATAGCCGCTGCAACGAAGGCGCCGGCGATTTGAGCGATAGAATAAGGAATCACTTTCCGCCAGGGGAATCCGCGAAAAACAGCCAGGGTCAGGGTCACGGCGGGGTTGAGGTGCGCGCCCGAGATCTTGCCGGCGACGTAAATGCCCATGGTGACCCCCAATCCCCAGGCCAGCGTGATGTTGGTAAAGCCGCCATTGACGATTTCGCCGGGGATGTGGTGGCCGAACAACTGCACCATGGCGACGACACCGTCGCCGAACAGGATCAGGACCATGGTTCCGAGAAACTCCGCGAGTAATTCGGCTAACAGGCTCATGTGAAGGGTGGATTGTATCACTAACGTTCCAGCCAAGTCGCGAAGTAAGAGCCTGTGGCGGCATCCGGATTTTCTGAAACTCTGGACGGGGCAGACCATTTCGGAACTGGGCTCGCGGATCACGCGCGAAGGCTTGCCGCTGACGGCCGTGCTGGTGCTGGGCGCGCAGCCGGCGCAGATGGGATTCCTGGCGGCCACGGGGGCGGCTTCGGTGCTGCTATTTGGCTTGATCGCCGGAGTGTGGGCGGACCGGATCAAGCGCCGGCCCATCTTGATTACCGCGGACGTGTTGCGTGCCGCGCTGCTGGCCACGATCCCGGCGGCGGCCTTCGCGCACCGGCTCTCGATGGGGCAACTTTATCTTGTAATCGCCTTGGCGGGATTCTGTACGGTGTTCTTCGACGTAGCGTATCAGAGCTACCTGCCGTCCCTAGTGGAGCGCGGAGAATTGCTGGAGGGCAACAGCAAGCTGGCGCAGAGCAGCGCCATCGCTGAGATCGCCGGGCCGGGTCTGACCGGCGTGCTGGTGCAACTGATCACTGCTCCAATCGCGATCCTATTCGACGCGCTGTCGTTCGTGGTCTCGGCAGTTTCGGTGTGGATGATCGGCAAGAGCGAGCCCGAGGGTCAACCCTCTTCGGGCGGTCAACATTGGAAGCAGGAAACGCTAGCGGGCCTGCGGTTCATCTTTTCGCATCCATTGCTGCGGCCGCTGGCGTGCTTTTCCGCGTGCGGGTTTTTCTTCTTCGGGTTTATTGGGACGCTGTACGTGCTGTTCGCGATTCGAACTTTGCAGATGCCTCCGGCGGCGCTGGGGGTGGTGATCGGCGTGGGAGGCGTGGGCGCGATGATCGGCGCGAGCGTGGCACCGCGAGCCGCGCGGGCGCTCGGAATCGGACGAACATTTTTCAGCACGATGCTGGTGGTCGTGGTTTCCTACACACTCATCGTGCTCGCGCACGGCCCGCTGGTTGTCGCGATGGCATTCCTGGTAACGCAACAGCTCTTTGGCGACATCAGCTTCGCCATTTTCAACGTGAATGAGCTGTCGCTGCGCCAGTCGGTCGCGCCCGCCCATGTGCTGGGCCGTGTGAACGGGGCCATGCAACTGCTGACGCGTGGCATCTACCCGCTCGGCGCGCTGGTGGGCGGCGCGCTGGCACAGAGTATTGGAATTCGGGCAACGCTGGCGGTCGCAGTGATCGGTGTGGCGCTCTCTATCCTCTGGCTGATCGCCTCGCCGCTCCGGACGCTTCGGGAAATCCCAAGCTAAGCCGGTGGTGTGTTTTTTTCGACGCGGGTCATTTGAACTTCGGAGATCGCGAGTAACCCGGTGTCCAGCATGCTCTCGACCACCGGGGCCAGCCGGCGGATATTCTCCGGCGTGTCGACGATCATGATCACGATCGGCCGGTCGCTGCGCACGATGTGCGAGCGGTGAATCTCGGCGGTCTCGCCGTAGCCTTCCAACCCCGCGAACACGCTGGCGCCGGCGATTTTCAGTTCGCGGCATTTCGCGATGATCGCTTCGTGCAGCGGCTTGCCTTGATAGCGATCGGATTCGAAAATGTGAATCCGCAACAGCTCAGCGTTTTGACTCGGACGCATCCGATGCCTCCGCTATGGCTTGGCTGCGAATCAACCGGACTATCTCGGCGTCCGAGATGACGATCAGGCCGTCCTCCAGCATTCCTTCAATGGCTTCCGCCGCGGCCGCGATTTTCTCCGGGCCGTCGATCACCGAGATCATGATGGGCATGTCGCGCGAGACATGAAAGAAGCTCTTCTTGTGCTCGTGGCCCTTGGCGCCGTAACCCAGGATTCCGCGATATACCGTGGCGCCGGCAATGTCCAGCATACGCAGCTTCTTCACGATGGCGTCGTAGAGCGGCTCGCCGTGCCATTTATCGGCTTCGCCAATGAATACGCGCAACAGCTTGGCGTGACCTTCGCGGCGCTGGTGCGGCAGCTTGGGTTCGGGCTTGGGCGACTTGCGCGCGTGCTTGATCACGGTGGTATCGGTGACCTCGATGAGCCCGTCGGAAACCATTTCGTACAGCGTGGGGAGCACTTCCTCGACTTTCTGCGGAGTGTCGATGAACTCGATGCGGATGGGCAGGTGCTGCGCCAGGACCTCGATTTTGGGCGTGTGCAGTTCCTGATGCGAGCCGAAACCGGAATAAGCGCGCGTGGCGGTGGCGCCCGAGACTCCCTTGTGCATCAGAAAATTCATGATGGAGTCGTGCAGCGCGAGCATGTGGTGCTGGCTTTCTTCGTTGATGAAGATGGTGACCTTCTTGGCTGGGCCATTGGTTAGCATCGCGTCTCCTCTATCGCCACACCCGCAGGGACAGCAGCGCTCCCAGCCACACGCCCAGATATCCGACGCCTACGCTGCCCAAGGCGTACAGCGCGGCCAACCAATTCGCGCCGTCGCGCACGGCTTGAAATGTCTCGTACTCGAAGCTGGAGAAGGTAGTGTATCCGCCCAGCACTCCCACCACCAGGAACAGCCGCCAGTTGGGATGCGGATCGAGGCGCTCGGTGAAAAGCATCATGAGCACTCCGATCAGAAACGAGCCGGTGACATTGATGATGAAAGTGCCCAGCGGAAAGCGCCCTCCATATTTGGCCATGATCCAGGTGCCAGCCACGTAACGCGCCAACCCTCCGAGTCCTGCTCCCGCCAGCACTACAAAATATCGGTCCAAGTGTTAGCCTCTCCTTTGGCGTCATAAGTTTTTCGTGGTTTGCTCGAGAGGCTGGTACCAAGCTCCCACAGCGAGAACCACTGTAGGAGTTATTGGCCGCGCAGGGACGGCGTTAAGCGAACTCCACCGCTAGCTTCAGGCTACAACACGGAGAACGCCGCGGGCAACCACGCGGCGCTTTGAGTGGCGCTTTGAGGAGGTTCTTGCTGGGGTCTACCATAGTACTTGCCATGCGATTTATCCGTTTACTGCATCCAGCGCCAGTCGTATGCGCTTCTGCCGTGATTGTGTCTCTGGCGTTCGCGCAGACCCGCCAGGTGTCCGACGCGGAAGTGAAGCGAGTGCACAACTCGGCCATTCTCATCGACACGCACAATGACATCACCAGCCGCACCGTCGATGGCTACGACATCGGGGAAGCCAAGCACGACGGACATACCAACGTCACCGCGCTCAAGGAAGGCGGGGTGGGGGCGCAATTCTTCGCGGTTTACGTGTCGGCGGAATACGTCCAGGGGAATCACTCGGCCAACCGGACGCTGCAGATGATCGACACGGTCAGGCACGACATCATCGCGCGTTACCCCAACGATTTCGTGCTCGCCACTACGGCCGACGACATCGAGCGCATTCACCGCGAGGGCAAAATCGCCGCGCTGATGGGGATCGAGGGCGGCCACGCGATCGAAGACAGCCTGCGGCTGCTGCGCGATTATTACGCGCTTGGCATTCGTTACATGACGCTGACGCATGCGAACACCAACGACTGGGCCGATTCTTCCGGCGACATCAGCGATTCGAAGGTGGCGCACCACAACGGCCTTACCGATTTCGGCAAGCAAGTGGTGCGCGAGATGAACCGGCTGGGCATGATGGTGGACATTTCGCACGTCGCCGACAAGACCTTTTGGGACGCGCTGAGCGTCAGCACGGCGCCCATGATCGCGTCGCACTCCTCCTGCCGTGCGCTGTGCAACGTTCCGCGTAACATGACCGATGAAATGATCGTGGCGCTGGCCAAGAAGGGCGGCGTGGTACAGGTGAATTTCAACTGCGGCT
Source organism: Terriglobia bacterium (assembly GCA_963768095.1). Taxonomy (GTDB): domain Bacteria; phylum Acidobacteriota; class Terriglobia; order Bryobacterales; family Bryobacteraceae; genus Palsa-89. Next base: position 472,126 of record CAVYGT010000011.1, read on the forward strand.
TTTTGTCCGAAAAATCGGCCGCGGCGGGCAAGCTGGTTAAGCCGAGCACGCTGCCCGGCGTCCGTGGCGAGGACGCCGACATTGCGGAGTACAAGAAGAGAGTGCCACCAGCGACGCTGGAGGACGTGGTGGCTCACATCGATCACATCGTCAAGATCGCCGGAGTTGGCGCGGCCGGGATCGGGAGCGACTTCGATGGCGTCTCCTGCACGCCCACGGGGCTGGAAGACGTTTCGAAATTTCCCAACCTCACGCGGGCGTTGATCGAAAAAGGCTACTCCGCTGAAGACATCCGCAAGATCTACGGCGGGAATACACTGCGGGTGATGCGCGCGGTGGAAGCCGAGGCCAGGAAAGAGCAGGCGGCGCGATAACCGCAAGGGATGCTGAGCTTCTTCACGGCGTTCACACGAGTGTGAACGCGGCACGCACGAGTGCGTGCGCTACGGGTTACCATGAAGAATCACCCCCGGATGCCGCTGCGCTTCTACAACACTCTTACCCAGCAGGTCGAGCCGTTTGCTCCGCTGCACGGCAACGTCGTACGCATGTACACATGCGGGCCGACGGTCTATAACTACGTCCACATCGGCAACCTGCGGACATTCACGTTCCAGGATATTCTGCGGCGCTGGCTGCAGGTGCGCGGCTATCAACTGGACCACGTCATGAATATCACCGACGTGGAGGACAAGATCATCCGCAATGCGTCGGCGGAACACAAGTCGATCGCCGAATACACGGAAAAATACACGCAAGCGTTCCTGGAAGATACCGCTACGCTGCGTTTGCAGCGGCCCGAGCGCCTGGTCAAGGCGACCGACCACATTCCCGACATGGTGCGTGCGATTCAAGACCTGGAGCGCCTGGGCTACACCTACCAAAGCGACGGCTCCATCTATTACCGGATCTCGAAGTTTCCCGGATACGGCAAGCTGTCGCATAACGACTTCAGCGGCATACGGGCCGGCGCGCGGGTGGATGTGGACGAATACGACAAGGCCAACGCGCGGGATTTTGTGCTGTGGAAGGCACCCAAGAATGGCGAGCCTTTCTGGGACAGCCCTGTCGGACCGGGTCGGCCGGGCTGGCATATCGAATGTTCCGTGATGGCGATGAAGTATCTGGGCGAGACGCTGGACATTCACGCCGGTGGCGTGGACCTGGTGTTTCCGCATCACGAAAACGAGATCGCGCAGTCGGAAGCGATCACTTCGAAGCCTTTTGCCCGCTTCTGGCTGCACTCGGAATTTCTGAATGTGGAAGCTCAGAAGATGTCGAAGTCGGCCGGCAATTTCTACACCTTGCGCGATCTGCGCGAGCTGGGTTATGCGCCCGAGCCCATCCGCTATCTGCTGGCCTCGGTTCCTTACCGCAAGAAGTTGAACTTCACTTTCGACGGGCTGAAAGCCGCGGCGACGGCGATTGACCGTCTTCGGAATTTCAAGTTGCGCCTGGAGACGGACCGCTACCCGGAAGGCACCAACGAGAAGCTGGTGGAGCGGACCGGCGGGGCCGCGCAGCGCTTCGGCGAGAGCTTGGACGACGACCTGAATACGGCCGAGGCCCTGGCGTCGCTTTTTGAATACGTGCGCGACGCCAACACCGCCATGGATGCGGGCGAGTTTCGCGCCGGAAATATACCATCGGCGCTGGAACTGCTGGATGAGTTCGACCGGATTTTCGACGTGCTGCGGCCTTCCTCGAGCGAGGCGGGCATTACCGACGCGCAGGTGGAGGCGCTGATCGCCGAGCGCGCGCAAGCCAAGAAGAATCGTGAGTTCGCGCGCGCAGATCAGATCCGGCAACAAATGCTGGACGCCGGAATCATTCTCGAAGACACCAAGGAAGGAGCGCGCTGGAAAAGGAAGTGATGGCATGAAAATCGAAACCAAGGCGGTTCACTCGGGCGATCGCAAGAAAGACCCCAACGCGCCGGGCGGGTTCATCCCGGTGACGACGCCCATCTATACCGCGTCGAGTTACATCTACGACAGCACGGCCAAGCTGGATCGCGTGCTGGGCCGCGAAGAAGAAGGGTTCTGCTATTCGCGCTACGACAACCCCACCAACACGGCGCTCGAAGAACTGGTGACGGCGCTGGAGGGCGGGCATGGTGCGCTGGCCTGTTCCTCGGGAATGGCGGCGATGCACATCGCGGTGCTGGCGGCGCTGATGGACCGCCGCAAATCGGTGCTGGCCGCAAGCGCATTATACGGCGCTACCACCAGCTTGCTCACCAAGGTGCTGGAGCCGCTGGGTATCGAAATCAATTTCATGGATGTCTGCAACCTGGACGAGGTGCGGCAAAAGATCGCGGACCTCAAGCCCGGTTGCGTGCTGATGGAGACCATTTCAAATCCGCTGCTGCGCGTTGGGGCCATGGATCGAATCGCGGAAATGACGCGCGCCGCCGGCGCAGCGCTGCTGGTGGATAACACCTTCGCCACCCCGCTGCTGGTCCGGCCGTTGGAGCTGGGAGCGCACCTGTCGGTGCACAGCGCGACGAAATTTCTGGCCGGCCACGGCGACGTGTTAGGGGGCGTGATCATCGCCGACCAGGAGCATACTGAACGTCTTCGCTCGCTGAGCCGGACCGTGGGACCCGTGCTCGGCCCGTTCGAAGCCTATCTGACCATGCGCGGGATCAAGACCTTCGTGCTGCGCGTGGAGCGGCAGTGCTCCAACGCCTGCCGCATCGCCACCTGGCTCAGCTCGAATCCGCGCGTCTCGCGCGTTCACTACCTGGCCGATCCGAATCATCCCGACGCCGCCGTGATCCGGCGTCTGCTGCCGGAGGGCCTGTACGGCGCGGTGGTCAGCTTCGAGTTAAAGGACGCGCGCAAGGAAGACGTCATGGCATTCATGGACCGGCTGAAGCTGGTTGTGCCCGGGACCTCGCTCGGCGACGTCCACAGCCTGATTCTTTATCCGGCCATCGCCTCGCATCGCGATATCGCGCCCAAGCAGAGGGAGCGCATGGGCATCCATGACGGGCTGGTGCGGCTATGCGCCGGAATCGAGGCCGTGGATGACATCATCGCCGACCTGGACCAGGCTCTGGGAGGATCGGGCTCCAGTTAGGGACGGTTTCAACCGATAGTTCGGGTAGTGAACCGTGTAGTCCTCTACCTGCTTTTGCCGTTTCATCTTGTGGCCGGTACGATCTCGCTGGGCACCGGAAGCATCAGCGTGTTCGGCGGGTATTCGGACAACACGACGCCGCCGGCATTTGTCACCAATCCGAGTGCATTCGGCTTTGTACTGACAGACGGGATCACGGCGGCCGGCGGACAGCAGCGCAGGAATACAGATGCAACCGGTGGTCCGAACACGGCGCTCGAAGCGGTGGCCAACTTCGACGGCCGCCAGATCACGATCACGGGAACGATTACCGCGCTAACCGTTGCCGATTCGGAAAGCAGCACCGGAGGGCGCTCGCAGGCGTTTGCGATCGGGCTCTGTACCGGCGGCTGGCGCGATCAGGCCGCCGCCACCTACAACCTGAACCTTCTGGCATCGCAGCCGGGTCCGGACGCGGATGGATTTTCAGGGATCGCTTTTGGCTTCCGAAATGGCTCGTTGTATTTGGCTGGATACGACTACGACAGCCAGCCTGAGCAAATCGTCTACGACCTCGGGCAGGCGGGCCTGGCGGCCGGGCAATCCATCACCGCGCCGCTTTCCTTTACCCTGGTCTACGCACAAAATACTCTGACGGTAAGCTTGAACGGCCAGTCGCTCGGATCGGTTCCGACTTCTCATGATTTCTCAAATGCCCTGCTGATCGCCATGGGAGGCAGTGTGGATCCGGCCAACGGAATCGGGACCATGACCTTCTCGAATCTGACGGCGTCGACCCCGAGCACACCTGGCGCTCCAGCGCTGGCATATCGGGTTTTGGGCGATCATCAGGCGGCTGCACCGGGCACGGCGCTTCCTCAGCCAATGGTGGTGGGTGTGGTGGACTCCTATCGTAATCCGCTGACCGGCGTGATGGTGAGTTTCGCAGCCGGCGACGCCACCGTGTCGCCCGCCTCGGCCGCCACCGATTCGTCCGGACAGGCGACTGCGAATGTCATGCTGGGCAACGCGCCCGGAGCCGCCAATGTCATCGCTTCGGTTGCCGCGCTGCCGCTGCTCACCTTTCAGTTCACGGTACTGGCGGGTTCTCAAACTCCGGAAATTGGGACCGTGGTGGATGGCGCGGGTTTCGGCGCCACCATCTCGTCCGGCGGCTGGGCTACGATCCTGGGGACAAACCTGGCTGGAAACACGGCCATCGCGAGCACCAGCGGGACTTCACTCGCCACCGCACTCGACGGCGTATCCGTCAGCATCGACGGCCTGCCGGCCTTGGTGTACTATGTGAGCCCTTCTCAGATCAACGTGATCGTTCCGGACGGCCCGGCCAATGGCGGCGTGAACGTCCAGGTGACCAGTCAGGGTGTGGCCAGCAACATCGTTACGGCCGACAAGGAAGATTTTGGGCCGAGTTTGTTCCTGTTCACGTCGCGCTACCCGGCGGCGGCGCACAACGACGGAATCTATCTAGGCCCGCCCAATCTTCTTTCCGGCATGGTCACGGAACCAGCCATGCCAGGAGAAGTGATTCTTTTGTTTGGTACCGGGTTTGGTCCATCGGACCCGCCGGTTGCCGCGGGACAATTGGTTACCAACGCGGCGCCGCCCGCGCAATTGGTGACCGCGACCGTGGGGGGCGTTCCGGCCAATGTCCAAGGCTACCTGATCTATCCCGGCATCTACCAGTTCAATCTAACGGTTCCGCAACTGCCCGCCGGCGATGCTCCGCTGGAGCTGTCGGTGGCCGGCCGCGGCACGCAGAGCGGCGTCATGCTATCGATTCGGCCCTGAGGAGGCGCGGCCTCCTTACCGGCTGCTGCTGGATTGAATCTGGACTAGCGGCTCGTTGGGGGCGGTGCTGGCAATGGTCTGCGGATCGCGCCAGTAGTCCATGTAGGCGATCTGGTGCACGCAGGACACCGTGCAGAACGGTGCGCAGCCTTTCTGGGTCAAATACTCGCGGCGGACGTCGGCCAGCGTGTATTCGGCCAGCGGCTTGGCTGGAAAGCCGCGCTGCTGGGAGCAATAATGCACCAGCCCGTCCTCGCAGACGTAGAGATAGCGCGCCCCGGCCCGGCAACGCCAATCGCTGGCGCGCCCGTGCGCAATGTCATCCTGAAAGCCGTTGATCTGCGAGAAATTTTTCTTCTCGAAACTCTTCATCGCCAGGAACACGTCGCGCTCCCGATCGGCGATGGGTTTCAACTGTCCGGCATGGTCGTGAATGATTCCCACCGTGGAAGTGAACCCCAGTTCGAGCGCGCGGCGCCCCACCGTCAGCGCGTCTTCCGGGTTGTGAATGCCGCCGCCCAGCACGGAGTTGATGTTCACGTGAAATAGCGCGTGTTCGGCCAGAATCTGGAGCTTCTTGTCCAGCACCTTGAGGCTCTTCTTCGAAACATCGTCGGGCATGACGTTATCGATGCTGATCTGCATGTGATCGAGGCCAGCGTCGTTCAACTGCTGGACGCGTTGCGGAGTCAGCAGGTAGCCGTTGGTGATCATCCCGGCGATGATGCCCCGGCTCCGCACGTGCGCAATCAGGCGGTCGAGTTCAGGGTGCAGCAGCGGCTCGCCTCCGCTGAAGGTGATGATGGTTGTTCCGAGCGCCGCCAGGTGATTCAAGCGCCCGATCATGACGTCGACCGCCACGGGCTTGGAGAAGTCGTCGTACTCGTTGCAATAGGTACACGACAGGTTGCAGCGCCGAATGGGAATGATGTGGGCCATCACCGGATGAGCGGTGGAAGTCAACCCCATCAGGATCATTCGCCATTCGCGCACGCGCCGGTTCAGAGCCCGGACATCTCTGCGGAACTTGAGTCGCAACGTCGCCATGTGCGGCGGTAACAGTTATGTCTATTGAATCATAATCTTCCAGGAAACGCATCCATCCGAAGCCGAACGGCTGCGTCTCTCATTCGAAAGGTGCCTCCGGAGAGGCGGGCGGAGTCGAAGTTATGATCGAAAGATTTTGTAACCAGCGTGAGCTGGCGCGGCACCTAACACTGACAGCGTGTTATTCTGAGTGCAGTCTGGAATCTCTCATGCGCGGCCGGACGTATCTGATCGCTGGCTCCCTGGCTGTTTCGTCGTTCGGCGGTGGTGCGTTTCAAAGGGAATTCCGGAAGTGTTCTGCTATCGAATATTGCTCTCCGATCGCTATCAGCTACGTCATTCATTGCGATGACCCACTAAGGAGTCCGGCAGTCAGCCCCGATGTTTGAGTTCCTATTTAAGTATCCCCGCACGGTATTCGCCAAGGGCACCTTTGTGTTCCTGGGCCAGTGGCCGCTTTGGGCGCTATTTCTCACGCTACTGGTCGCCGCGGCGGGCTTGGGTTATGCGATCTGGCGGCGCCGCAGAGCGGTGGCTCCTTCCATGCGCGGCGGGCGAACGGTGGTGGTGTGGGTGCTCGAGTCGCTCTTTGTATGTCTGCTGTTGTTTCTTTTGTGGCAGCCGGCGCTGAGCATCTCGACGCTGCGGCCGCAGCAGAACATCGTCGCGGTGGTGATCGACGACAGCCGCAGCATGTCGGTCACCGAAGACGGCCAGTCCCGCCGAGACCAAGTTCTGAAGACGCTCAATAGCGGGCTGCTCAGTAGCTTACAGGCTAAATTTCAAGTCCGGCTTTATCGCTTTGGCGATCACCTGTCGCGGCTGGAAAAGCCCGACCAACTGACAGCCAGCGCGCCTGCCACGCGCATCGGGGACAGCTTGAAGGAAGTGGTGGCGGACGCCGCCAGCCTGCCGATCGGCGCAGTGGTGCTCATGAGCGACGGCGCGGACAACTCGGGCGGCATTGATCTCGAAACCATCTCGGACATCAAGCGCCAAAGGATTCCGATCCACACCATCGGCTTCGGGCGCGAGAAAATGGAGCGCGACATCGAGCTTACCGACGTGCAGTTGCCGCGGCGCTCGCTGGCCAAGTCGCGGCTGGAAGCTGAAGTGAGTTTCCGGCAAACGGGGTTCCGGGGAGACAAGGTGCATCTGGCGGTGCGGGAGTCCGGAAAGGTTTTGGCCGCTCGCGACATCCTACTGAAGGGGGACGGCGCGGCGCAAACCGAGCCGATTTTATTCAATGCCGGGGACGCGGGCGTGAAGAACCTGGAATTCTCAATCGATGCGCTGCCGCAGGAAGAGAACCGGCTCAACAACGTACGGACGCGCGTGCTGAATGTGGATTCGTCCACGCCGCGCATCCTTTATATGGAAGGCGAGCCGCGCTGGGATTACAAATTCCTGCGCCGCGCGGTGGAAGACGACAAGAACATCGCGCTGTACAGCATCGTGCGCACCACGCAGAACAAGAATTACACGCAGACGCCGGACAAAAAACATCCCGAGCTGTTTGAGAATTTTCCGTTTCCCACCAAGGTGGAAGATCTGTTCGACTTTCAGGGCCTGATTCTAGGCAGCATCGAAGCGAACTATTTCACGCCGCAGCAGCAGGAGTTGATCCAGCAATTCGTGGATCGGCGGGGCGGGGGATTGCTGTTTTTGGGCGGCCGTTCGGCGCTGGCGGACGGCGGCTACGACCGGCCTCCCTTCGACGATCTGCTTCCGGTCCGCTTGCCCAACCATAAGGGAACGTTCCATCGCGAGCACGCCACCGCAGAGCTGACTCCTTCCGGCCGGGACAGCTTGATCACGCGCATCGATGAGAATCCCGACGCCAACATGGCGCGCTGGAAGAAGCTTCCTTATATGTTGAGTTTTCAGGAAGTGGGCACGCCCAAGCCGGGCGCGACCGTGCTGGCGGAAATGACGGTGGCGGGCCATTCACCCATGCCTCTACTGGTGACCGAGAAATATGGGCGCGGCCGCACCGCGGTGTTTGCCACCGGCAGCGATTGGACCTGGCAGATGTTGCAGCCGCTCGAAGACATGAGCCATGAGATATTCTGGCGTCAGATGTTGCGCTGGCTGGTGAGCGATACCCCGACGCGCGTGGTGGCTTCCACGCCGAGCGCGGTGCTGGAAGACGACGGGCATGTGCGTCTGCGCGCCGAGGTTCGAGACACCACTTACCTGCCCACCAGCGATGCGGAAGTGCAGGCGCGCGTGGTGGGTCCGGATGGCGCCACCGAGACGGTGGATTTGCACCCCGATCCGATCGAGCAAGGCGTCTATCAGGCGGATTGGGATGCCGGGCGGGCCGGGTCTTACGTCACGGAAATCACCGCGCACCGCGGGCAGCAGGAATTGGGGCGCGACGTGGTCACTTTCCGCCGCGAAAACGGCATAGCGGAGAATTTTCATTTGGAACAGAATCGCGAGTTGCTCGAAAAGCTTTCTTCGCAGACCGGCGGCCGGTATTACAAACCCAACGAAGTGAGCCGCCTGGGCGAAGACATTTCGTACTCGGAAGCCGGCATCAGCGTTCGGGAGACACGCGATCTTTGGGACATGCCGGCGGTGTTCTTCTTCGCGCTGTTGCTGTGCTGCGCCGAGTGGCTGTTGCGCAGAAGGTGGGGGGTTGTATGAAACGCGCCGTCTATGCACTGGCAACCACGCTGGTTCTAGCGTCGCTGGCTCACGCCACAACGTTCTATGTCACGGTCGCGGGCCTGGGCGGTGAACCGGATTACGAACAGCGCTTCACGTCTCTGGCGCAGGAGATCGACAAGCTGGTGCGTTCCAACCCGGACGCCAAAGTCACCACGCTTTCCGGACCGCAAGCCACCAAGGCGCAGATACAGAGCGCTCTCGGGCAGATCGCGAAAGAAGGCAAACCGGCCGACGCGCTGGTGGTGATGTTGATCGGCCATGGCAGCTTCGACGGCTTCGAATACAAGATCAATCTGCCGGGCCCGGACTTGTCCGGAGTGGAGCTGGCGGCGCTGCTGGATCGCGTTCCCGCCACGCGGCAGCTCGTTGTGAATATGACCAGCGCCAGCGGCGGCTCGCGCGCGGCATTGGAAAAGCAAGGCCGCGTAGTGATCACGGCCACCAAGAGCGGGACCGAAAAGAACGCGACGGTTTTTGCGCGCTACTGGGTGGAGGCGCTGCGCGATCCGGCCGCCGATACCGACAAGAACGAAACCGTGACGGCGCTGGAAGCGTTCAACTACGCCAACGAAAAGACCGCGCAGTTTTACGAATCGCAGAAGCGCCTGGCCACCGAGCATCCGACGCTCGAAGATACGGGGCAAGGCGATGGCGCGCGCAAGCCCTCGCCTGAAAACGGCCAAGGTTTGCTGGCTTCGCATTTCACGCTGCTGCGCTTCGGGTCGACGCAAATGGCCGCCACGACGCCGGAAAAGAAGGCGCTGCTCGACAAGCGCGAGGACCTGGAGCAGCAGATCGACAAGCTGAAATACGAGAAGGCGGCGCTGCCGCCCGACCAGTACAAGAAACAGCTCGCCGATTTGTTGCTGCAGTTGGCCAAGACGCAAGCGGAGTTGGACAAATGAAGCTCCTGGCCTTGGTTTGTGCTCTCGCGGCGGCCCCGCTTTCGGCTCAGAGTCTAAATGAATGCCGCGCACTGCGGCACCACGGCCAGCTCGGCCAAGCTCAGACCTGCTTCGGCCGTCTGGCCAACGGTTCCGACCCCTATCTGCGCGCCGAAGGGTTGTGGGGGATTGAGGCTTACAAAGAAGCTAACGATCAATTCCGCGACGTCGTCAAAGCCAATCCCAAAAATGCGGAATACCGCGTGCGTTGGGGCCGGCTGTTTCTGGAGCGCTTCGTTCCGAACGAAGCCAGCGGGCTATTCGGCGAAGCTCTGAAGATCGACCCAAAAAATGCCGACGCGTATCTGGGCTTGGCGCTGGTGGCCGCGCAGGACTACGGCAGCAAGGCCGTCGAATTTGCTCAGAAAGCGGCGGATCTGAATCCGAAGCTTTTTGAAGCGCACGAACTGCTGGCGTTTCTGGCTCTCGAAGACACCGACGAAACGCTGGCCGGCCAGGAAGCCGATAAGGCGATCACGATCTCGCCCGAAGCGCTGGACGGGATGGCGATCCATGCCAGCATCGATTTCCTGCATGACAAAAAAGAATCGCCCTGGATAGATCGGATTTCGAAAATCAATCCCGTGTACGGCGAAGCTTACTCCACAGCCGCGCACTTTTTCTTCATCAATCGCCGTTACGACGAAGAGATCCAAGCCTATCGCAAGGCGCTGGATTTGAATCCGCGGCTGTGGGAAGCGCGTTCTCAACTCGGGATCACGCTGATGCAATTGGGCCAGGAAGCGGAAGCGCGCGAACAACTCGAGCAGTGCTACAACGCCAAGTACACCAGCAACGAGACCGTGAACGCGCTGCGCCTGCTCGATAGCTACAAGGACTACCAGACGTTCAAAACGGATAACACGATTATTCGGCTGCAAAACAAAGAAGCCGACCTGCTGCATCCCTATTTTGAAGCCGAGCTGAAGAAGATCATCGCGACTTACGAGAAGAAGTACCAGATGAAGCTGAATACTCCGGTGCAGCTGGAAGTCTACCCCAATCACGATGACTTCGCGGTCCGTACCGCGGGCATGCCCGGGATCGGCGGCATCTTGGGAGTGACGTTCAGCCACGTGGTCGCGATGGACAGCCCATCCGGCCGCCCGCCCGGCAGCTACCATTGGGCCACCACCTTGTGGCATGAGATGAGCCACGTGTTCGTGATTCAAGCCACCAACGGCCGGGTCCCGCGCTGGTTCACCGAGGGCCTGGCGGTGTACGAAGAAACCGCGGCGTCGCCGGATTGGGGCGATCGCATGGATCCCGAGGACATTCAAGCCATCCAGGGCAAGAAGCTTTTGGGCGTCGCGCAATTGGAGCGCGGGTTCATTCGTCCAACCTATCCCACGCAAGTTGTCGTTTCCTACTATGAAGGCAGCAAGGTCATCACGTTCATTGTCGAGAAGTGGGGCTACGCGAAGATTTTGGAAATGATCCAATCGTTCGCGAAACTGGAATCGACTCCCGACGTGATTCAGAAGGACCTGGGACTCTCGACGGAAGAATTCGACAAGCAGTTCTTCGCCTGGCTGGACGGGCAGACCAAGACCACGGTGGATCACTTCGCCGAATGGAAGAAAAACATCGAAGCGATGGTGGGGGACTTGCGCGCCAAGAAATATGACGACGTGATCAAAGTCGGGACGCAGATCGAGGGCTACTACACTGAGTACGTCGAGCCCGGCAGCGTGTATGAGTTGTTGTCGGACGCTTACACGGCCAAGGGCGACAAAGCGGCGGCGCAGAAGGAACTCGAGAAATACAATACCATCGGCGGACGCAGCCCGCTGCTGGTGGAGCGCCTAGCCACCATGGAGGAGCAAGCTGGCGACGCCAAGAAAGCCGCCGCCACGCTCAATCGTCTAAACTACATTTATCCGGAAGACCAGGACCTGCATAAGCGGCTCGGAGACCTGTGGCTGGCTCAGAATAATTTGCCTGGCGCGATTCGCGAGTACCAGGCCCTGGTGGCTTTGAAACCGCTCGACCAGGCCAGCGCGCATTATGAGCTGGCGAATGCGCTCCAAAAGGCGAACCGGATAGAAGAGGCTCGTGATCAGGTGTTGCTTTCTTTGGAAGCCGCGCCCAGCTATAAGCCGGCGCAGAAATTGCTGCTCGAAATCTCAAAATAAAAACCATGTCCACTCTTAGCACTGCTTTAAGTACAGCCATTGCCGATTCGGCGGAACTGAAGGAACGGATCGATCGCTTCCAGGAGGTGCACCGCGCCATTGTCCGCGAAGTACGCAAAGTCATCGTGGGACAGGAAGAGGTGGTCGAGCAGGTCCTGATCTCGCTTTTCGTGGGCGGCCACTGTCTGATCACCGGGTTGCCGGGAACCGCCAAGACGCTGCTGGTTCGCACGCTGGCGCAGACGCTGGGCTTGGTGTTCAAGCGCATTCAGTTCACCCCCGATCTGATGCCTTCCGACATCACCGGTACCGACATCATCGAGGAAGACACCGCGACCGGCCACCGCAGTTGGACCTTTGTTCCGGGCCCGATCTTTTCCAACATCCTGCTGGCGGACGAAATCAACCGCACGCCTCCCAAGACCCAATCGGCGTTGCTCGAAGCCATGCAGGAGCTGTCTTGCACGGTGCGCGGCCACATGTATCAGATCGCCGCGCCTTTCTTCGTGCTGGCCACGCAGAACCCGATCGAGTTGGAAGGCACCTACCCGCTGCCTGAAGCGCAGCTCGATCGCTTCCTGTTCAACACGGTGCTCGATTATCTTTCGGCCGACGATGAAGTGAAGGTGGTCGATCTCACCACCACCACGCGCGTCGCCAAAGTCGACGCCGTGACCAATGCCGAGGAGATTCTCAGCTTCCAGCAGCTGGTACGCATGGTTCCCATCGCCGACACGGTCGCTCGTTACGCGGTTGAGCTGGTGCGCGCCACGCGTCCCAACGATGAGAGCGCGCCTGATTTTGTGAAGAAATACGTGAACTTCGGCGCCAGCGTTCGCGCGGCGCAGTTCGTCGTGCTGGCTGCCAAGTCGCGCGCGCTATTGCGCGGACGGTATCATGTCGCCTACGAAGACATCCGCACGCTGGCCGCTCCCATCCTGCGTCACCGCATTCTGTTGAACTTCCACGCTGAATCCGAACGGCTGGATTCCGACGCCATCCTCAAGCGCCTGCTGGAGTGGAAGCCGGAACCAAAATGAGGTGGCGCACGCACTCGTGCGTGCCGTGCCGACACTGATGTCGACACCAGACTCCTTGCGAGCGAGAAAGATACGGTGTTACCCAGCACTCCAACGCGGTTTATCGATCCGGCTCTTCTGGCCGGCCTCTCACACCTGGACCTTGTCGCCAAAACGGTTGTGGACGGCTTCGTCGCCGGGTTGCACAAATCCCCCGATTTCGGCTTCAGCCAGGAATTCGCTGAATATCGCGCCTACTCGCCCGGCGACGACCTGCGGCACGTCGATTGGAACGTATTCGCGCGCACTGAGCGCATGTATTTGAAGCGCTATCGTGGCGAGACCAACAGCCAGCTCACGCTCATGCTCGACTCCAGCGCGTCCATGGGCTACAGCTCGCACCACATCACCAAGCTCGACTACGGCCGCTACCTAGCGGTTTCGCTGGCTTATCTCGCCAACCAGCAGCGCGACGCGGCGGGCGTAATCATTTTCGCCGACGACGTAACGAACTACGTCCAGCCGTCCACCCGGCAAGGCCAGTTCATGCGCGTGGCGCACGCCATCGAGAAAGCCGAGCTCGGCACGCGCACCGATTTCGCCAAGCCCTTCATACATTTTCAGCAGTTCCTAAGGCGGCGCGGCATCGTGGTGGTCATTTCCGATTTCTATGAAGACCCCCAGAAAGTGATCGACACCGTCTCACCGTTGCGCTTCCACGGCAACGATCTGATCCTGTTCCACGTCCTCGATCCTGAGGAGATTCGCCCCAAGCTGAAGGAACCGGTGCTGCTGGTCGACATGGAAACGCAGGATGCGCTCGAAGTTTCGCCCGAATACGCGCGTGAGGAATACTCGCCCCGCATCGACGCGCACATCGAAGCGCTCAAGAAAAAGGCCGCTTCATCGAACATCGATTATTTTCTGCTGCGTACCGACCGCCCGCTGGACGACGCCATGCTCGAATACTTCCTGGTCCGCAAGGGGAGGCTCTAATGGGCTTCCTGGCGCCCTGGTTTCTGGCCGGCGCGGCCGTCATCGGCCTGCCCTTGTGGATTCATCTGCTGCGGCAATACCGAAGCACACCGCATCCGTTCAGCTCGCTTATGTTTTTCGAGCAGCGCACGCAAAGCTCCATCAAGCACCGCCGGCTGCGTTATCTTCTGCTGCTTTCGCTGCGCGTGGCATTGCTGATCCTGCTGGCGCTGGCTTTCGCCAATCCTTTCGTCAGCCGTACCGCGGCCAGCGTCGGGGGCCGTAAGATGCTCATCATCGCGGTGGACAATTCCTTCAGCATGCGCTACGGCAATCACCTGGACCGTGCCAAGCAGGTCGCCTTGAGCGCCGTGTCCAATCTCAACGCCGGCGAGCGCGGTCAGGTCCTGGCCGTAGGCTCGCGCGTGCATTTCATGACGCAACCGGTGGAGGATCCCGATCAGCTCAAGGCCGCCATTCAGTCCATCCAGCCGTCGGACGAACGCAGCTCCTATGGAGAGCTGGCGCGCGCGCTGCGCACCATCGAGCAATCGGCGCGCATTCCGCTCGAAGTGCATCTGGTGAGCGATATGCAGAAGTCGTCGCTTCCGCCCGCATTCGCCGATCTGCGCCTGGGCCTGGACACGAACCTGATCTTTCATTCCGTGGCCGATTCCAAAGAGCCCAACTGGCTGGTGGAAAGTGTCACGGCGCCGGCGAAAATCTTTGACCCCAAGAAAGTGCGCGTGCAGGCCGTCATTGCCAACACCGGCGCATCCGAGAAAGCCGAGCGGACCGTTTCGCTGGTGCTGGACGGCAAGGTGCTGGAAAACAAGCCGGTGGAAGTTCCGCCCAACGGCCGCGTAACCGCGGAGTTTCTGTCGCTCGAATCGCCGCACGGATTCCATAAGGCCGAGATCCGCATCGAGCCGCAGGATTCTTTGCATCAGGACGATCGCTTTGCTTTTGCCATCGAACGCGCCGATCCGCATCCCGTGCTGTTCCTGCATCCAGCCGGCGACGACCGCGATCTGCTGTATTACCGCGCCGCGATCGAATCCGAGCCCGAGGCCGGCTTCGTGCTTGAACCGCTGCCGGTGGAGCAGGCTGCCAACCAAGCTTTCTCCAAGTACGCTTTCGTCGTTCTTTCGAACGTCGGCGCGATGCCCGCGGGCCTCGAAAACAGCTTGCGCGCTTACGTCATGGCGGGCGGATCGCTGTTTGTGGCGCTGGGGCCGTCATCGGCTGCGCTCAATCATGTTCCGGTCTCGAATGAAGCCATCCAAGGCTCCAGTTACGCGTCGCAAAATGGCGACCGTTTCCAGATCGTCGCCAACGCGGACGCCGAGCATCCCGCGCTGCGCCGCGCCAACAAACTGGATGGTGTGCAGTTTTACCAGGTGATCCGCGTCGACCCCGGCCAATCGCGAGTGATCGCGCGGTTGACCAACCAGCTCCCGCTGCTACTGGAAAAACAAGTTGGCGAGGGCCGCGTCATGGTGTTCACATCCACCTTCGACCGGATCTCGAACGACCTGCCCCTGCATGCCTCCTTCGTGCCTTTTGTCGAAGAGAGTGCACGCTATCTCGGTGGCCAACAGGACCAGTCGACAAATGTCACGGTTGACTCCTACCTTGAGCTGCGTTCGGCCAAGGATCAGGGGGCCGCAGTGGAAGTGCTGGATCCGGATGGCAAGAACCCCCTCTCGCTGAAAGAGTCAACCACCGCGGTTTCCTTCCAAGTCAACCGCGAAGGGTACTACGAGATTCACCGCACCAACGGCCGAACGGAATTGGTTGCGGTCCACGCCGACCGCCGCGAATCGGACCTGACTCCGGTCCCGCAAGAAACTTTGGACCTGTGGCGCAATACCGGCCGCGGCGCCGAGACCTCTTCGGTGGGTGGCGCGTCAGACAATCAGCCGCGTCCCTGGAGCCTATGGCGTTACGCTTTGCTATTAGTGTTAATAATCGCCATAATCGAATCAGTGATCGCCAGCCGATATTTGTCGGTGGAGAAGGAGGCAGCGTAAATGAACGCCCTCGATCAACTTAACGCGTACTTGCGTCGCTTGGAAGGCAGGCTGCGCTGGCTCGCGTTGTCCAAAGGCACTTCCCTGGTGACGGTCTCGGCCCTTTTGACCACCGTCGTGCTGGTCTGGATCATCAATCGCTATGCGTTTTCTCCAGCCAGCCTGGTTGTGGCCCGCATCCTGTTATTCCTTTCCGTTGCCACCGCCATTGCTTTTGGTTTAGTGATCCCGCTGCTTGATCTCAATCGCCGCAACGCCGCGAAGCGTGCCGAGCAGAAATTCCCGGATTTCCAAGAGCGGCTGCTGACGGTAGCCGAAAAAGAGAACTCTAACGATCCGTTCGTGCAGTTGCTCGCCTCCGACGCTATGCGCGTGGCCCAGGAGAGCCAGCCCGATCGCCTGGCGCCTACTGCTCCGATTCTCGGGTTTCTCACCTCGGCAGGCCTCGCCGTCGCGGTCCTGCTGTGGTTGATTCTCGCCGGACCGGGGTATCTCGGCTACGGAACTTCTCTGCTATGGGCGGGCGCGCCCAAGAGCGGCATCACTCACGCTTTTTACGACATCGCGATCACTCCCGGCGACCGGACGGTGAGGCGCAAGGCCGACCAACTGGTCACCGCGCAGCTCCTGGGTTTCGAAGCTCCGCGCGTCCGGCTGTTCGCTCGTTATCAGGGTGCTTCCAAGTGGGAGCCGGTCGACATGCTGCCGTCGCAGGGCGCATCCACCTACGAGTTTCTGTTCAGCGGCTTGGCCACCAATGTCGAGTATTACGCCGAGGCCGGCGCGGTTCAGTCCAAACACTATAACCTGCGCGTGATCGATATGCCGTCGATCAAGAAGATTCGCGTCACTTATCATTACCCCGCGTGGACCGGGATGAAAGATACGGTGGAAGATCCCGGCGGCGACCTGCGCGCCGTGGAAGGTACCGAGGCCGAAGTCGCGATTCAGACTGACCGCCCGCTGAGCAAGGGCATCCTGATGGTGAACGACTCTCAGCAGATCGACCTGAAGGGCGGGGAAGGGAACTGGATCACCGCCCGCGTGCCCATCAATAAGGATGGCATGTACCACGTCGCCGCTATCGAGCAAGGCGAAAACGTGCGCATGACGGAAGACTTCTTCATTGAGGCGCGCAAGGCTCTGGCGCCCACGGTGAAAATCGACCGGCCCGGCCATGACGCCAAAGTGAATCCCATCGAAGAAGTCACGGTCACTGTCAACGCGTCCGCCGATTTTGGCCTGAACGATGTGGACCTGCATTACTCGGTGAACGCCGGCCCGGAAAAGACGGTATCGCTGCTCAATCAAAAGGGCGCTAAGACCGTGGAAGGCAAGTACCTGATCGCGCTCGAAGATTATAAGCTGGCGCCGGGAGACCTGGTGACGATTTATGCCACCGCGCGCGATGCCCGCAGCACCGCCAAGACCGATATGTATTTCATCCAGGCCGAGCCGTTCGAGCGCAACTACTCGCAGTCGCAGGAAGCCGGCGGAGGCGGTGGTGGTGGCGGAGGCGGTGACGATCCGACGCAAGAGATCTCGCAGCGCCAGAAGGACATTATTGCGGCCACATGGAATGAGCAGAAATCCGGCGCCAAGAACCCGTCGGAGAGCGCGGACAACGCGAAATTCCTGGCCGAGCAAGAAGAGAAACTCGCGCAGCAGGCGCTTTCGCTCGCCAATCGCATGAAGGCGCGCGAGCTGGCGGACGCCAATTCGCAATTCAAGAATTTCGCCACGGAAATGGAAGGCGCGGCTAAATCCATGACCGAATCCGCGCAGAAGATCCGGACGCAAAAGTGGAACGACGCGATTCCGCCCGAAGAACAGGGCTTGCAGCACGCTCTCCGCGCCGAATCGATGTTCCGCGACATCCAGGTGGCCTTCGGCAATCAGGGTGGAGGCGGTGGTGGCGGCGGAATGGGTCGTGACCTGCAGAATCTCGCCGATCTCGAACTGGACCGGGAGAAGAATCAATACGAGACCGGCAGCCAGTCCGCTAGCGACCAGCGCGCCAAGGAAATTGACCAGGCGCTGCAAAAGCTGCAGGATCTGGCGCGACGCCAACAGGAATTGGCGCAGCAGCAAAGGAATCAGCAGCAAGCCTTCCAGCAACGTTGGCAGCAGGAGATGCTGCGTCGCGAAGCGGAAGAGCTGAAGCGGCAGATGGAGCAACTGAGCCGCGACCAGGCGCAGCAGTCCAATCAGGGCCAGCAGTCCGGGCAACAGTCAGGACAGCAGTCCAGCCAGCAGTCGAGCGGCCAGCAATCGGCAAATGGTCAACCGGGGCAGCAGGGCAGTTCCGGTCAGACGGGATCCACCGCCGGCCCGCAGCTTCAACGCGCCATCGAGCGGTTACAGCGCGCCACCGAAGACATGCAGAACGCGGAAAATCAGCAGAACAGTACTCCGGAACAGACTCGGCTCAACCAGGAGCGCGCTGCCAAGGGACTGCAGGAATCCCGCGATCTTCTGAACGGCATGCAGAATCAGAACGCTGCCGGACAGATCGACAGCATGGTGCAACAAGCCAACCAGCTGGCCGGCCAGCAGAGCGATTTCCAGAATCGGCTGCGGCGTATGCTGGGCGGTAACGATCCGAATCAGTTGGAGCGCCAGTCGCGCAGCATGGCGGCCGAAGGGCAGCAGATGGCCGATCAGCTCAAGCAGCTCGAAAAGCAGATGGCCGATACGGCGCATAGCTTGGCCGGCGGTCAAAATCCGACTTCGAACAAGCTGCGCGAAGCGCTGTCTGAGGCGCAGCAGACCGAGCTGGAGATGAACATGCGCCGCAACGCGCAATGGATCGGCCAGGGCTACGGACCGCAGGTCTGGATTCGCGAATCTACCGTGACCTCGGGAGTGAACCAGCTTCGCGACAAGCTGCAGGAAGCGCAGTCGGCGCTGGCGCAGAACGGCCAGCCGGGAAAACAAGCGGGCCCCGGCAAGGACGATCTCGAAAAAGCATTGGCCCAGATCGAAGCGGCGCGCAGTCGCTTGCAGCAATCCATGCAGGGCCGCGAGCAAAATGGGCAACGTCCAGGCGATGGCCGCAATGGAAATCAGGGACGTCAAGGACAACCGGGTCAGCCAGGCCAGCCAGGCCAGCCAGGCCAGCAAGCCGGTCAACAGCCCGGAGGACAACAGCCCGGCCAGTCGCAGGCGCAAAACGGAAACGGTCAGCAGCCTGGTGGCCAGCAGCAGGGTGGACAACAAGGCGGACAGCAGGCCGGCGGGCAACAAGGTGGACAATCCGGCAACGGCCAGCAAGCCGGCGGATTCGGCGGCCCGAATGGAGGCTGGAATGGCGGCGCGTTTGGTGGTCCCTATGGCGGGCCGGGCCCGGTGCAGCCCTACAACGGCACCGTGCCGCTCGATCAGGGCTATCGCGAATCCCAGCGCGACCTGAATGGGCTTCGGGACTTCATGCGCAACAATCCGGATTTTGCGACCGACTACCTGAACCTGATGCACGCCATGAACGGCGCCTATCAGGACAAGGGTGAATTGGAAGGCCGCATCAGCCGCGAGGTGCTTCCGAACATCGAGCGCCTGGAACTGGAGTTGCGCCGCAAACTCGACGAGAAGAATGGCGACCAGGTGCGCAGCGCGGGCACGGAGACCATACCACCCGGCTACTCCAACGCTGTAGCCGACTACTTCCGGAAACTGAGCAAAGGCAAGTAAGCATGTCGCGCACACGCTTGTGCGCACTACTTGCTAGCTTTGTTGCCGGCGCGATTCCACTTCACGCCGGCTTTATCAAAATCTTGCAACTGAACGAGACCGAGCGAGCGCCGGTCTTAGTAACCGTTCAAGTCATCGCCGTTCACCAGGGAGCCCACGCAGCCGAGCAGTCTTCGGCATGGAATCACGAAGTCTGGCAAATGACCGCCGACGTCCGTGTCCTGCGCTCGTATTCGCGCTCCGGCAAGCCGCTTCCCGTCGGCGAACTTCAGCTAACTTTCTACGCGTACGGACCGCCTCACCAGATGATCAACGGCTCACCGCCGCCTCTGCCCCGCGTGGAGCCGGGCGAAACGGTAATCCTTCCGCTCGAGGAAAACGACAATCCTTCTTCGCCCTGGAAACTGACCGCTGATCAAGGCGTCAACGCGACGCTTCCAGCCCGCGCAACACTGACTGAAACGGAACCACCGCCTGCAACCGCCCGCGCGTTCTTACTCCGGGAATTCGCCAACGCCTTCGCGAACGGAACTCCGAAAGAAGTCTTCGCCGCCTCCAGCTACCTTGCGACTCAAGACAGCGCTGTCGCCGGGGAACTAGCCCCGCTGATCGCCGGCGACCGTGACCGCTGGGCCGAGATCGCCACCAGTGCGGTTGCCTCAACTGGTATACCTCGCCCGATCTTCGCCGATCTCTTCCAGCCGGACCGCATCCCACCCGAGCGTCCCGGCTCACAAAGCCTCGCGATCGCGCAGACCGCGCTTGGCGTATTAAAGCCGTCGCAAGAAACCGACGCCCTCTTGATCAGAACCCTAATCGCCGATGCTCCGGTCCACGCCTGGGGATCCGCGAACTCGCTACTTGAATTCGGCGATCATCCCGTCCTCGTCGAGACTCTACGTCAAGCTCTCAAAGACGACATCAGCGGCACGTCTTATATCGCTTGGACACTAGCGCGCAACGGCCATAAGGCGTTCCTCGCAGACGCGCTCAACCGCGCCCTCCGCGTTTGCGATCGCCCTAACGCAGACTACACCGATCTTCAAGGCGCCGCCGCGCTGCTGCGTGACTTCGGAAGCGACCGCCAGCTTGATCAACTGGCCGCGCTGGTCCGGAAATACCAAACCCTCGACCGCAACTTCTACAGCGTGCTCTGGCAGTACGGTACGGAAGCTGATAGCCCACGCGAGGTGCGCGTGCTGAGCGTCGTTCTCAACGATCGACAGCCTCTAGACGGTGGAATGCGCGTGTGCGATTTTGCCGTCGGTGTTCTGGAGAGAGCTACCGGGCAGCGCTTTCCTTCCGTGGCAGCCGCCAGGGCTTGGCTGGATGCGCACCACATCCCGCGCTGACCCTAGTTCGAAGAGGGCTGCGGATCGGTGGCGACCACCTGATAGCCCAGCGCCTGAGAAATGATCCCCAGCCCGGTGGTGATGCTGATCATGTTGGTCGACAGAGGGACATAGGGAGTAACCACCACTCTAAGCTGCGTCGGGCTCAGCACGGTGACCTGCTTTACCACCACGTCGCTGGTTCCGAAGCCCACGAAGCTTCCGTTGACGAGGTTGGTATTGGGGTCGATGAAATTCGTGCTCGTGCCCACAACGGAAACAGTAACGTCCGCACCAGGGGTGAGCACGCTCGGCGAAACCACCAGTGATGGCGCCGGAGCAGCATCGTAGGTAAACGTGGGAGGCGTTTGTGTGAGGAACAGCGAGCTTTGCCCGTCGGAGTTAAGCGCTGCCACGGTTGCGGTGTAGGCACCCGTCGCCGGCGGTGGGGTCACCAGCAACGATCCGTCTGCATTCACCGTCTCAATCACGCCTGGCAATCCGTCGAAAAGCATTCTCGTCGTCTGATCGAAGTTCGTTCCGGCAATAACCACCGCACGATTCCCGCCCGGATCGAAAGTTGGAGTTACCGAACTGATGGACGGCGGCGGATTGCTCACGGCGTTGAAACCCGAAGGCAGGACGTACAAATCTTGCGGCGTCGAAAACAATAAGTGCTTCGGCCCGGTGCCAACTCCGAACGACGTATATAGGACGTAGACGGCGATGTATGGATAGGGCGGCGGATACGCCTCCAAATCTCCAATCTGCGCCACCACTCCCAGAGTGCTTACGCTGAGTCCGGGCGTCACAGTTTGATTGGACTGCAATAGCCCTCCGCCAGTGGCCGCTATGGGGACCGGAGCCGAAGCGCCTAAGGTGACAGGCGCCGGGCTGACATACAATCCGGCTTGGGTGTAGCCGTAGGTTCTTACCGAATACACCGCCTCGTAACTGCGCGGGCTGACATTGAAGTCGATCCCGGAGATGGTATTTCCAGCGGTGACCGGGAGCGCCTGCGCCTGCTGCCAGTTTCTGGTGCCGCTCGGCCCGCTATAGAACTGCGCCGCAAACGTGTTGCTGGCCGGGTCGTAGTTGGGCGGGATCGGCTGCCCGTTCGCGTCGAAGGGGAAGTAGATGTTGTCGGGTGTCGCCTCAATGCCACTGGCCGGTGGCGGCAGAGGGTGCGCATACACGTAGTACGTCGGACCAGGCGGAATTCCGTTGATTTGGTAAGTACCGTCCGGGTTCGTCAAAGTGCAGATGGCCTGATTGGTAGGGGAAATCGCGACTACGGATGCCAGCCCCACTCCCGAACCATTCAGGGTCACGCGCCCGCTGATACTGCCCACCGTGGAGCTATAGTTCGCGGCTGGATAGAGCAGGGAAATGGCGGCAATGTCGTCGGCGCCGAGCGGCGAGGATTTGCTGGAGGCGCTGGTGGTCAACGTCGACATGACCGCTGACGCCAAGCTGTGCTGCAGCCCCATGGTGTGCCCGAATTCGTGCACCAGCGTCACGAAGAACGCTTCGCTGTAGCTCGGCATCGCGCCGTAGATCGGAATCTTGGTCATGTCGCTGGGCAACAGCAGAAAGGATCGCGTAATGGGCACGAAGGGGCCGTTTGAACCCGTGGCCGGCGCGGCGAAGCTTTCGGGAAAACCGACCGCCAGCAAGCCCGGTGGAACGTCGTCTGAAAACTGCACGTCGATGCTGGGCGAATTATCGATGCGCCCCAAACTGAACAGTCCGCCGTAGGAAAGACGCACAGCCGAGCTGCCCACGCCGTTCCAGACGTTCGCCGCCGAACGTATTTCACTCACTACGGCCTGGAAGGAATCGCCCGAGGTCAACGCGGCCGGTCCCTGGTTTGAAATGTAAAAGGGGATGGTGTTGTTTACCAGCGCGTTCAAATCGAACCGAGCGGGCGCGCCGGCGAAATAGTAATAGTAATAAGCCGAACCGGTGCCCGTCAGCGCGAGCAATCCAGCTATAGCGGCTGCCACGCGTGTCAGGCTGCGGCGGCTCATTGACCCGCCCCGCTCAGCACGCTCTGGATTCGCGTGCGCAGATCTCCCAGCAACATCTGGAAATCGGAATCCGTCACCGGCTGGCCCGCCGCATTCAGCATCAGTTCGGTGGAAGCCGCGCGCACCACCATAAGCTGGCCCGAGGAGTTGGTGGTGACGCGAAATAGTCCCTGCGAAAGGCCGATCACCTGCGTGATGCCGCTCTTGCTGGTCCACAGGAACAGCACATAATCCTGGCCGTTGACCAGCGTGGGCGCGCCCGCAAAGCTCTGCCGCCGTCCGTTGCTGACGCCGCCGGGAACGACGATGTCCAGTTGCTTGGCGCCCGTTCCTTTCAGATTCTCGGTGACCTGGACGGTATAGTGCGTATAAATGAGCGGTCCGCGAAAGGCCGAGTAAGTAAGCTGCGTCTTGCCGCGAACGATCATCGTGGATTGGCGAATCATGTCGTCGAGGCTGAGCTGTTGCAGGGTAGAGGCCTGCAGCGCCCCGAGCGAGGCGGCCGTCAACAGCCCATAGACAAACAGCTTTTGCATAGCAGCAACCACGGAGTTAGCAAATGGCCTTCCAACCCATGTAATTGAAAGCATTGGGCATTAACCCTGTCAAAGCCGGCCGGGTGTATCCGTTCGACACAATGGTCGCCCTACAGTAGGGCAGCCAACGAAATACGATTCGTTCTTCCGGTCTTGCGTTAATTATAACGCCAAAATGAAAGATTCAATTGGTACTAAGCGTTTCAGCCGGTTCCGCGCACTACCAGTAATGGCGCTTTCAGTTTGTGCCGCACCGCGTTGATGGTGGTTCCGAATACGATGTCCTTCAAGCCATGGTGGCCGTGCGCGCCCATCACCACCAGGTCCGGCTTCAGCTCTTCGGCGTATAGTACGATTTCCTTCATCGGGTTGCGCGAATGGCGTATGATCATCTGCACTGTCACCTGCTGGCCTTCCAGCTGAGCCGCAATTTGCCGCAAGTACTTCTCGCCCGCTTCTACCTCGGCGGTAGAGGATTCCGAGCCGTACACCTGGCTGGTGACGCCTTCTTCCACATGCATCAAGTACAAAGTGGCGCCGTGTTGTTTTGCCATTGCGGCAGCGTGCGCGATAGCGTCCCGATCCTTGCTGGTGTGATCGAGCGGGACCAGGATCTTGGTGTACACGGGGTTGGCCAGATCAATGGCCACTTGTTGCGGCAACTGGATGGGAGCCGTACCGAATCTACGGAACCATCCTGGAAACAAGGGCTGCAGCGTGACCCAGGCCAAGCAGCAGGACGATACCGATCAGAACCGGAACCAGGCCCAATTCCACCCAGACCTTCCACTGGCCGGCGCCTTGGAGCCAGTCCTGAACCGTCAGCGTCACTAGCCAAATATCCAGGCTCAAGATCACAGCCGCGGCGCTCCAGGCCAGCACCTGGAGCCAGAGGCGATTGGCGAACTCGCCCATGCGCTCTTTGCTGCCGGTGAACTGGATCAGAGGGATCACGGCGAAGGGAAGCTGCATGTTGAGAATCACCTGGCTCAAGATCAGCAGCCGGTAGGTGCCCTGCGCTCCGGCGAAATACACGGTGAATGCCGCCGGTATGATGGCCAGGACGCGCGTGACCAGGCGCCGCAGCCAGGGCCGCATGCGCAGGTTCAAGAATCCCTCCATGACAATCTGCCCTGCCATGGTGCCGGTCAGAGTGGAGGATTGGCCCGAGCACAGCAGAGCCAAGCCGAACAGGCCGCTGGCGAGCGCGGTGCCGAGCAGGGGCGATAGCAGTTGATTGGCCTGCTGGATTTCCGTGACTACGATGCCGCGCTTGAAAAAAACCATGACGGCCAGCACCAGAATGGCGGCATTGACCAGCAGAGCTCCGTTCAACGCGATGGTGGAGTCGATCAGGTTGAAGTGGCAGGCTGTGCGTTTGGCGGCGATGCTGGCTCCGATTCTGCGGGTCTGCACCAGCGCCGAATGCAGGTACAGATTGTGCGGCATCACCGTGGCTCCCAGGATCGCGATGGCGAGGTAGAGAGTACGGTCGGTCAAGTGCGGCACCAAGCCGTGCGCCAACTCGCTGAAAACCGGCCAGCCGGCCCAGGAGATCTCCACCAGGAAGCAGCCTGCGATGACGGCGATCAGCGCCAGAACGAAACTCTCGATCACTCGAATACCGAGCCGGGTGAACCACAGCAGCAGGAGCGTGTCGGCGGCGGTTGCCAGGACCCCGATCAACAGCGGGATGTGAAACAGCAGGTTGAGCGCGATGGCCGCGCCGAGCACTTCTGCTAAATCGCAGGCCGCGATGGCGATTTCGCAGAGCACCCACAATGCGTAAGACACGAGCCGGGGATAAGTCTCGCGGCAAGCCTGAGCCAGGTCGCGCTGCGTCACGATGCCGAGCCGCGCGCTGAGCGTCTGCAGCAGAATCGCCATCAGGTTCGATAGCACCAGGACCCAAAGCAACTCGTAGCCGAAGCGCGCGCCGCCCTCCAGATCGGTAGCCCAATTGCCAGGGTCCATGTAGCCGACGCTGACCAAGTAGGCTGGGCCGGCGAAGGCAAACATGCGCCGCCACAGGGAAGGCTGACTGGTCTCAACGCTTGCGTGGACCTCGGGAAGAGACCGATTGACTGTGGTTGCCCGGGACAATTTAACTATAGTTTACTCGGCCTGCATCTGTAACACAATACGGCTCTTTCCGAGCAGCGCTGGTGGTTTTCGGCCAGCCTCGAAAGCCGGTCATGGTCGGTTATTCCGCTGAAAATAAATGGCTTCAGTGTTGGCGATCTGAATGCCATAGGGATGGGGAAGGTTGAAGCGTCCATGAAGCGCATTCTGGCAGCGGCGGCGATTGCGGTGGTAAGTCTCGGAGGAGTGTTACTGCTTGCGCAGGATCAGACTCCCGGGCAAGATCCCAACCAACCAGACGGCGGATACGAACGCGGGCGGGCCGTAGCGCGCATTAGCGTGCTGAACGGAGACGTCTCGGTGCGCCGCGGAGATTCCGGAGACGTCGTGGCAGCGGGCATCAATGGACCCCTGATGGCCGATGATCGCGTGCTGACCGGTTCGTCTTCGCGCGCTGAAGTGGAACTGGATTTCGCCAACGTGATTCGCATCGGACCCAACTCGGAAGTGCGCTTCACGGGCATGGACATCAACAACTATCAAATGCAAGTGGCGGCCGGCACGGTGACGTTGCGCGTTCTGCGGCCGGGCCAGGCGCAAACCGAACTGGATACTCCCAGCGTGGCGGTGCATCCGCTGCAGCCGGGCAGCTATCGAATCATTGTTCGCGAAGATGGAACGTCGGAGATTACGGTGCGAGCCGGCGAAACGGAAATTTTTGGCGCGGGCGGAAGCGAACGCATGCAAGCCGGCCAGACCATGAATGCGCGCGGCTCCGGCGCGGACACCGAATTTCAGGTCACGCAAGCCGTCCCGGAGGATAACTTCGACCGCTGGAACGAAGAGCGCGACCGTTATCTGGAGCGCTCGACCAGCTATCAGCGCGTGAGTCCGGATGTAACCGGCGCCGAGGATCTGGATCAGAACGGGCGCTGGACACAGGATCCGACTTACGGTCAGGTTTGGCAGCCCAACGAGCCACAGGGCTGGGCTCCTTATCAGAACGGCCAATGGGTTTGGGAAGACTACTATGGCTGGACCTGGGTCAGCTACGATCCCTGGGGTTGGGCGCCGTATCATTACGGCCGCTGGTTCTGGGGCGGGGGCGGATGGGCCTGGTATCCCGGACCGATGTATTCGCGCTATTACTGGTCGCCGGCTTTGGTCGGATTCTTCGGATGGGGCGGGGGAATCGGAGTGGGGGTTGGTTTCGGATTCGGCGGCGTCGGCTGGGTTCCGCTGGCTCCGTTTGAAGCGTTCCATCCCTGGTGGGGCCGCGGCTATTACGGCGGATTCCGCGGCGGCGCGTTCAACGGTTCGAGCATCGTCAACAACGTGAATATCGCCAACACGTATCGCAATGCGCGCATTAACGGCGCGGTGACGGGAGTCAACACGGCCAACTTCGGACGCAGCGGGCAGTACACGGCGCTGAATCGCAGCCAGATCCAGTCGGCTGGATTGGTGCGCGGAGCCGTGCCGGTGGCGCCGGATCATTCCAGTCTGAGAATGACCAATCGCGCGCCCAGCGGAAATTTCACGCAGAGCCGGGTGAGCAGCTTCGCGAGCCACACGCAGGCCCCGCGGGTCGACCATGTCTCGTTCGATCAGCAGCAGCGCGGCATGCAACAAATGTCGCGCTCGAACTTGAGCGGAAGCGGCGCGGGAGCAGGGAACTCGCACGGGACTTCCCCGTCGGCTAGTGGCGGTGGATGGCGCACGGCTGGCGACCGGCCGGCGAGTGCGGCGGGTGGTTCCTCGGCGAGCCCGGCCGGTTCTTCGCAAGCGACTCACGGATGGGGCCGCTTTGGCGAGCCCTTGCATGGAAATGCCAGCACGGCTCCTCCAGGAACAGCAGGCGGCGCCCAGACCTATTCGAGCGGCGGATGGCGCAGTTTCCAGGGCACGCAGCCAGGCGCAAACAATTTTACGCGCGGCGGCCAGCCGGTACGCATCAGCCCGTCCATCGTGCAGCAGCGGCCGAGTTACTCCTCGCCTAGTTCCAGCAGCGGGCGCAGCACTTCCAGTTCCGGCAGCGGACGCGCGAGCAGTGGTAGCGGGCACTCCGGCGGAGGCAGCCACGGCGGCGGTGGTGGACACGGCGGAGGCGGTGGAGGCCATCGCTAAGCGCTAAGCAATCCAGATTCACGATTTCTTCCCTCGGGCCCGAACGAGCACCTCCCAGCGAGTTCGGGCTCTTTTTTTTGAAACTGACCCATTACCGAGAAAGGCGACATAATATATGTTATCGGTAGTTGCTCCGGCCGGGCTGTGTGTTGTCGGCAATTAGATCCTTTCGTTGTCCAGCCCGTATGAGAAAATTTGTAGGTTGCGTAAAAGAATTCTTCCGCTAGTTGTTCTGCTTTGCCTTCAAGCGCTGTTGTTGTTTCGGTCTCTGGACCTGCTGCCAGTCTGGGGTGATGAGTTAATTACGCTGAAACTGATCCCCGGTTCGATTCGAGAAATCACTTCATTTGTAGAGCGAGATGTTCATCCGCCGCTCTACTTCGTATTGGTACGGGCTTGGACGAAGTTGCCGCTTCCGTGGACAGGAATTGCCGCTGCACGGGCATTTTCCGTCGTCTGGATGCTGATTGCTACGATGCTTTTGGACTTTTTCTGGATGCGATCCTGGAAGCCGTTCGCACGCTGGTCAGCGCTGGCGTTGTTCGTTTTTTCACCCTGTTTGCTGCTATATGGTCGAATGGCCAGGTCCTATTCCATGCAACTGGCGCTCAGCCTCCTGGCTGTTAGCGTGCTCTGGCTGTGGATGCAAAAGCCACACTCGAAAACACTGGGTTGTGCCGGCGTCGCTGCGATCCTTGCGTTGCTATACACGCATTACGTGCCTGGCTTTGCGATATTCGGAGCTTTCGTTTTAACCAGCTGGCGCGCCTTGGGTCTACTCAAGCTTGGTACATTCTCGGCTGCCGTTGTGCTTGGATACTTTCCCTGGATCGCAGCGCTTGTTCAGGCCATCCAGAGATGGGCTGCGGTAACTACCGGTTCATTGTATTCTCTTTCCGGCAATCTGATCCTGGAGCACGTTCTGAAGATCTGCTACGGCCTGGTGTCTCTTACTATCGGCGAAACATTTGCGATGGTTAGCCTCCTGCTGTCGCCGCTTCTGCTATGGCTTGCAATTCGTGGAATTCGCGCTTGTGCTTCCCCCCAGCAGCTCTTTGTATGGCTTGCCATAGCGGCCATCATCGGCTATCTTGCCGTGGCCCATTTCGATAGTTACCCGTTCATCCCGGCGCGGCTGCTCTGGCTGATTCCGTTTGGGACTCTTGCCGTTGCAGTGGGCATTTCTCAACTGCGGAGTCGCGCGCTGCGGTATGGGATCGGAATCATCCTCCTGCTGTCCTATTTCACATCCGATGTTCTGTATTTCCGGCGTGAGAACTTCCTGAATCCGGGTTATAACGCCCCTCTGCCTGAAATCGCCGAAAAGCTCAATCAAGATGTACGACCGGGCGATCTCATTCTGACGGATGCTTACAATACCGACGCTTATCCCCTGGCTCTATATTTGAACAGGGCGATTTCCTATATCGTCCTAGAAGGCCCCCGCATTCAAGCTGTCCGGCGCCAATTGCCTTCAGCTAAGACGGTTTGGATCGTCCGGAATACGCGAGACATCTCTCCCGAGCGCATCACCACGGAAATCCAATCGGAAGCCTGCACGGGGCGTTTGGAGCAAGACTCTTTCTTTGAGCCTTACGCACCCTGGCAACAGGCGGCAATGAAGATTGCGGGGCTTCAACCGGTGACGCACTTCTATCAGCTGACGAGATGCACAGTTCTATAGAATTCCTCGAAATTGGGAGCTGGTCCCGATGGTACACTGACCGTTGGGCCACGTCTACAGCCGTCCCGACCTGATCGCTGCCCGTGCCGACTGGCGGCGCGCTGGCAAGATCGTCGTCTTTACCAACGGGTGTTACGACATTCTGCATCCCGGGCACATCCGGCTGCTTGAAAGCGCGCGCGCGCTCGGCGACGTTCTGATTCTGGCGCTCAATACCGATGCCGGCGTGCAGCGGCTGAAAGGTCCGACGCGACCGCTTATTTCGCAAGACGATCGCGCTGAACTCGCCGCCGCGCTCGAAGCCGTCGACGCCGTGACATTCTTCGATGAGGACACGCCGCGCGAGCTGATCGCCGCCGTGCTCCCGGACGTGCTGGTCAAGGGGGCTGACTGGTCGCATTTCATCGCCGGGCGCGAAGAGGTGGAAGCCGCCGGCGGCAAGGTGCTGGCGCTGCCGCTCGAGCCCGGCTACTCGACCACCGGGATTGTCGAAGAGATCATCGCGCGGTCGGCTGAGCCGGAGCCTGCTGCGGAACCTCGCGCGGGATCATGACGAGCTGGCCACTTTCGTTGGGCTCGAATCGCAATTGCGTCACCTGACCGGCGCGCACCATGTAGAGCCCGTGTGACGTGCCGCAATAGATGGCATCGCCGGCTCGATCGATCGTAAAGATGACGTCCGGAATTGCGAAGGTCTTGACCAAGCCGGTGCGGATGTTGTAGCGCAGCAGGCCGCCGCCGATCTCGGCGCCCTCGGGCCGGTGCTTCAGGCCAATCCATAGATCGTCGCCATCCAGCAGAATCGCCGATCCGGACCACGGCGCGATCTCGGGCAAGTACCGCATCAGGTACTTGCGCGTAGAGATATCGAATGTGCCGATTGCACCAATGCCGGAGGTGCCCTCGCCGTCGTAGAACGTGGTCGCGAACCAGATCTTGTCGCCGTTTTGCACGAATGGCCCAATGTCGCTTTCCATTTCGCCCGGTACCTGCTTTTGAGGAAGCGCCCGTCGATAGAGGTCGATGGTTGGAATCGGCGCGGGAAACAGTTTGTTTTCCACGACAATGATCGACGGCCGATCTGGCTGGCCCGGCGGAGTGGTGTTCTGGACCAGCACAGCTTCCCCGCCCGGACCACTCAGTGACGCCGGCTGGCTGGCGCTTTGCTCGGCCGGGATCGCGCCTTCAACGATCTGGTACGCGGGCAGCCCGGCATCGCGAGGTTCGACGATGATTGCTGCATGCTGCTCGTGCCAGCCATCTTGAAAAATCTGGCCGGGCTGATTAAACGAGGCCGAAAAGTCAAGTTTGTCATTCCTTCGTACGACCGAGGTCAACGCAAGCATGCCGTAGCGGATTTTCACCGGAGGTTTGCTGCTGGAAAGATCAAGAATGTACTTGATGCTGCCGTAGTAGATGCCGTAATCGGAATAAAAATGCAGATAGGCGGAGTTTGGGGCGATCACCTCAAGCCGCGGCGACGCCGCGACCTCCTTGGCCGGAAACGCGTCGAGCTGGAGCAACTCCTGATTTGTCTCGTTAGAGATTACGAACAAGCGGGTCTCTTCTGCGTTCTGGTCCAGCACGACCGTGTGTGTCGCGTCGAGCCGCTTGGACTCGGCCGCGGCGCCGCTGACGAATAGCGCAAGCAATAGCGCGCCGTTACTCAGCGCACATCTCACCGGTCTCCTCCCAATCCGTGACATCAATCACGATGCCCTGCTTGCAGGGGCTCGCTCCCTGGTGCCCGGCGCCCTGTATGGTGATGACCAGGCCGGCATCGGGCTTGGGCGCGATTTGGAAAGCATAGGTCGTCTTGCCGTCCAGCGTCTTCAGCAGCACGCATCCATCCGGAGCAATCCGGACACAGCCGGTGGCCCGGACTTCCTCGGTCTGGGGCTTGCGGCCGGGCGGCTTCTTGGGGGCCTGAGCCAAGGCGGACGCGAGGACGCCGGCGGCGGTGAGGAATCGGAGAAACTTCATAGGTCCTTTCTTCCATGGTATCCTCGCCAGAGCCCATGGACGTTGGTGGCAAGACGGTGATCGTTACAGGCGCGGGTGCGGACGGATCGGGCCGCGCCATTTCGCGGCGATTCGCGAGCGAAGGCGCAAACGTGGTTGTGTCCGATGTCAACGAGTCCGGCGGGCGCGAGACGGTTCGCCAGATTGAGAGCGCGGGAGGGCGCGCGGCCTTCTGCCCGGCCGACGTGCGAGCGGAAGAGCAGGTGCGCGACCTGATCGCTTTTGCCGAGCGGACCTTCGGCGGCCTGGGCGTGATGGTGAACAACGCCTCCGGCCCAGACGTTCGTCACGATGAGCCGCTGGAGTATTGGGCGGACAATTTCCCGACCGACGTTTTCGGAACGATGTACGGCACGCGCCTGGCGATCGACGCGCTGCGGCGCTCGGGCGGCGGCGCGATCGTCAACATGACCTCCATCACGGGGCTGTGGCACGGCCGGCACAATCCGGTTCCCGGTTACGATCTCGCCAAGGCTGCCATCATCCGGCTGACCACGATGCTCGCCTGGCTGGGCGAGAAGGAGAACATCCGCGTGAATTGCCTCGCGCCAGGATGGATCGCCGCCGAGCAGGTTCGGAACTATTGGGAATCGTTGACGCCCGCACAACGCATCGAGCGCCGAGTTCCTTCGCGTCTGCTGGCGCTCGACCAAGTCGCCTCAGCCGTGTTTCGTTTGGCGACCGACTCAACGCTCGCCGGGCGCGTGCTGGTGTGGTGGTCGGAAGATTCCCCCGGTCTGATTCCCTGGGGCGATCGCGGTTACGCGGCGCTCACGGAATACCAGCTTTGACGGACGCGGCCAGACGCTTGGGCGCGACCAATCGATAGCTGTGCGTGACCAGTTCCGCGACTTCTTCCCAATCGATCTTGCCGATGTCCAGCCGTAAGCCCACCCAGCCTTTGGAGCCGACATAGGCCGGCATGTAGAACCTGCGCGGATCTGCGGCGATGAGCGCCGTGTTGTCGCCCGGCAGCACTTTGCAGTTGATGCCGACGATTCCATCGCCGTGGTGATCGTCCAGAAAATACGCGAAGGTCTTCTTGCGGACATAGAAACCGGCGTGGCGGCCCATGATCTGGCGTGTGGCTTCGGGCAGCGCCAGGCAAATCTTGGTGAGCCGCGCCAAGCGCGCGTCTTCTTTCGGCTTCGTCATTCGCCCTCCCAATAGCGCGACATCAGCTCGGTGGCCCAGGCCGGCTGGTGAACGTCGCCGCGCGGCGCGAATTGGCGCAGGTAGGGTTTGATGTCGAGCACCGGCGTACCGTCGATCGCGTCCAGCCCTTCTACTTCGATTGCGAGTGGCCACACCGAAACCAAACGGCAGACCGTGACGCCAATGCGGTTTGGCCGGTTCTTGCCGCGCTGCGCGAAGATGCCGACTTTCGGCCAATCCATGCGCCCTCTGGGGATGCCGTGCGCCGAAATGAACTTCGGAATCGGCGACGCGATCGAACACGAAAACGATTTCAACGTGCGAGAATTCATCCAGTCCCGCCAGGGATTCCTGCGAAAATCGCGAGGCATCCAGCTCGATACGCGCCGTCACACCGCCCCAGACGTCATCCACCGGCTCATGAATCGGGCTGTGGACAACGCCGATCGGGGTCAAGGCAATCTCGGTCATGATTCTATTCTGATTGATGTTGTGGCGCACGCACTCGTGCGTGCCGCGTTCACACTCCTGTGAACGCCTCGGCGACAAGGTCCCGTGACCAAGGCGTCGACATGATTGTCGACGCGGCACGCACGAGTGCGTACGCCACATGCTCACAGCGCGAAATAGCCCGCGCGCGTTTTGGCTTGGAACTCCGGACGGTCCTTGACCACCACGCGGATGGCATGAAACTTCCCCGCCTCGCCGCCCTTTGGCTCGAAGCTGAGGATGTACTGGCGATGCACTTCCTGGCTCACCAGTTGAATGGCCTGCTCCAGGCCGTTCTTCTTCAGAAAACCGACCGCTTGACCGCCGGTGGTCCTGGTGAACAGAGTGGAGAGATCCGGTTTGTGCAAGCGTATTAACTCGCCGATCGCATAGATCGGACTGGCTGGGCCCATGTCGAGCGGGACCGCGGTTTCGTCGGGCGCCGGGCACGAGGCGCATTGTTGGACCTTGATGCGCTCGGCTTCGGGTTTTAGGTCTTCAGCGGTTTTAGACTTCACCGTGAAAGGCTGCATGAACGGCGAATAGGTGAGCCAGTAGATCGCGACGTTGGCCCGTTGCGCTTGCTCCGTGACTTCGGTCAGTTTGGCTTTGCTGGAGCGATCGCGCTTCTCGGCGATCATGAGGATGATTCGCCGCCGGCCCGCCGGCCGATCGAGCAGCATCGCGAGAGACTGATCGAGAGCATCCAGGATGTGCGCGTCGTCACCCTCCTTGCGCAGCATGCGCATGGCGTGAATGACGGAGTCCGGATCGCCGGTGAAACCCTGATGGATCTTGACCTCATCGCTGAACGAGATCACGGCGGTTTCGCCGGCTTGCGCGGCCAGCAGTTGAGTGAAGAGAATGCCGCTGCCGCCGAGCTTGTCAATCACCGCGCCGGAATTGGCGCTGGTCTGGACTGCGACCACCAGGTCGATCGGGTAGGCGGTCCAATCCATCTGTATCTTCTGCGGCACATTGTTGTCGTAGAGGATCAGGTCATCCGTAGTCAGGCCGTCGACGTTGTGTCCCTTGGAATCGGTGACCGTAGTGGGCGCAACTACCAGTGGAACCGTGCTTTTGAATTGCGCGCAGGCGCTCCAGGAAAGCAGCAGGATGGCGACGGTGAGACGCATGGATACTAATCAGCATCTCACCGAGCCGATAAGCGTCGACACGATTGTCGACGCGGCACGCACGAGTGCGTGCGCCACAATTTACTTCTTGACGTACTTCTTGAGGTCCTGCGGCCCGACTTCGGCGCCGTAGATATTCCCCTGGGCGTCCACGGCTACGCCTTCGGCCGCGCTGGTCCCCGTGGCCTTCTCCGCCGGATCCGGAATGAACGTGACGATCTTGCCATCCTTCAAGCTTCCGACGCGAATGCCGCGCTTCCAGCCATTATGATTGCGCGAGACCGATTCCGACTCCGAGTCCGCCGAATAAAGATTGTCGTGCTTGTCGATGAAAATTCCGCTCGGCCGGCTCCACTGGTGGAGCTCGGCGATGTAGTTGCCGTCTTGGTCGAAGATCTGGACGCGGTTGTTGTTGCGGTCGCCTATGTAGAGGCGGCCCTTGGAATCGAATGCCAGCGCGTGGGGTTGATCGAACTCGCCGGGGCCAGTTCCATACTTGCCCCACTCCTTGATCATTTTGCCGTTCTTGTCAAACTTGAAAACAACGTCCTTGCCAGTGCCGTGACCTTCGGAGACGAAAATGTCGCCGTTCTTGGCAACGATCACGTCGTTGGGTTGATAGCAGCACTCCGGCACGGCAGCGCCGCCGGGCTTGCCGATGGTCATCAGCAGTTTTCCGTCCTTGCTGAACTTGAATACCTGATGGCCTTTGGTCGCTCCAGCAGGGGGATCCATAGAGCCTGTTGGTATCGAGCCGCGTCCTGCCCCACGCCCGCGCCCGCCTGCCGGCAACGGCGCATTGTCCTGGCCGTCGGTGACCCAAACATTATCCTGGGCGTCGACGTAGATTCCGTGCGGGAAAATCAGCATGCCCGCACCGAACATCTTGATGATGTTGCCATCCGAGTCGACATGCAGAATCGTGTCGACATTCTTGATCTGACCAGTCGCACGATCCAGGCAACTGTTGGAGCCGCAGCGCTCCGCCATCCAGATCGTTTTGCCGTCCCGGTCGATATCGACTGAGCTGGTAGAGCCCATCTTTCGGCCTTCCGGCAGTTTTACGAAGTTCGGGATAGTTTGATACGCATTGGGAGCATCGTTGGTGGGCTCCTTCATATCGGGCGCCGTCTTGGCCTCGACCGACGCGCCGTACGCGCTCATTCCCGCAAAACAGCCCGCTGCAATCACGCTCGCCGCAAGCAAACTTGTCATTTGACGTCCACGTGGCATCCAAGAACCTCCTTAGTCCTTTAAATATAGAGCCTCTCGCATTGCGGGCGCGCTGTCAACGTACCCCGCCGGTGTGGAGGGCGGCCCAAACGATTTCGAAGGTGTCGTCATGAGCCAGGGCGTCGGTCTGTCGCCAGCCGCTTGGAGTTTTCGACAGAACCAGCGCCAGTATGGTCGCGTCGCCGTCTTCGTCCCGGCCTTGGATGAATATCAGAGTGAACCCGCGCAGCTCGGCCGAGCCGGTCATGGAAGCGCGTCCGAGGTTTTGATAATAGCTCACGGTGGTGCGGAGAACGTCGGGGTCGGAGAGCTTTTTGTCGACCGCCTCGCGTTCGGAGGGAACGTAATTTTCGAGCATCCAGGAGGTGTCGCCGGCGGCGTTCGCCGATAGAATCGAGGCAGCGGCGTGTTCGGGTGTGCTCCACTCCGCCTGGTTGCGCGCGATCAGGTTCACAGGCGTCGAGGGATTCAGCAATTTGCCCGGAAGCGTGATTTCGACGTAGTCGTCCGGCTGCTTGTTTTTCAGCAAGGAATTGGTCCGATGCTGAACGTCGGCCACCTTGGTGCGAAACGTCAGCCGGTCGGCCAGCGATCCGCAGGCTAGTTGCAGCATCGCACAGCCGGCCGCGGCGGCCAAGAACAGGAACTTCGTCACATCCACGACTCAATAGGCTTTCGCGATCACCACTCGACGATCCACGGGCTCGCCGGTAATGATGCACTTCCCCGCCCCGTCCCATTCGTCCACGAGCGGAATGCACCGCACGGTGGCTTTGAACTCTTTGATGCGCGCGTCGCAAACCGGGTCATCCTTCACGTGCGCCATTACGAACTTGCCGCCGCCTTTTTCGGCCGTGACGTCCTTCAGGATCGCTTCCACGTCTTCGATCGAGTTGGCCATGACGGTGTTCTCATTCAGCCGCCGCTTGGCCGCGGCGTAGAGGTCCTTTTGCATCTGATCGAGCGTACTGGTGATCCGGTCTGCGAGTCCGGCCTGAGGCACGACCTCCTTGGTTCCGGTATCGCGCCGTTTGAGCACCACGTTGTTGGAGGCGAGATCGCGCGGGCCGAGTTCGAGCACCACCGGCACGCCGCGTCGCTCCCAATGGAAAAACTTGGCGCCGGGCGATTGTCCCTCGCGAGCATCCACCTTGGCGCCGACGTCTTTGGCGATTTTGTCAGCGGCCTCCAGCACGCTGGCCTTCTCCAGATCCTTACGGTAGATCGGAACCAGCACGGTCTTGACCGGGGCGAGTTTGGGCGGAAGAACCAGCCCCTTGTCGTCGGAATGGCTCATGATGAGTCCGCCGATCAGGCGCGTGCTGACGCCCCAACTGGTCTGCCAGACATAATCGAGGTTTCCTTCGCTGCTTTGGAACTTCACGTCGAAGGCTCGGCCGAAATTCTGGCCGAGATCGTGGCTGGTTCCGGATTGGAGCGCGAAGCCATTCTGCATCATGGCTTCAATCGCAAAGGTGCGCAGTGCGCCTGCGAATTTTTCGGAGCTGGTCTTCGCACCCTTGATCACCGGCATGGCCATGACTTCTTCGGCCACCTCGGCGTAGATGTCCAGCATCCGCAGCACCTCTTGCTCAGCCTCCTGGTGGGTGGCGTGCGCGGTGTGGCCCTCCTGCCAGAGAAACTCGGTGGTGCGCAGGAACATGCGGGTGCGCAGCTCCCAACGGATGATGTTGGCCCATTGGTTGAGCAGCATGGGGAGGTCGCGGTAACTCTGAATCCACTTGGAGAAAAAATGTCCGATGATGGTTTCCGACGTCGGGCGGATGACGTAAGGCTCTTCCAGTTCTTTGCCGCCGGCTATGGTTACCACCGCCAGTTCGGGCGAGAAGCCCTCGACGTGCTCGGCTTCCCTCTGCATGAAGCTTTGCGGAATCAGCAGCGGGAAATAAACGTTCTGGTGTCCAGTGGCCTTGAAGCGGTTGTCGAGCTCGCGTTGCAGCAGTTCCCAGATGGCGTAGCCGTTGGGCTTGATGACCATGCAGCCTTTGACGATCTCGGCCGGCTCGGCCATGTCGCCTTGCAAAACGACGTCTTGGTACCACGCGGCGAAATCCTGGCTGCGCGGAGTGATAGGAGATTCGGGCATAGGTGTCTAAGGTTCTAGGGTACGACACTGAAGGCACGACGCGAACTCGCTGCTCCGCGGATTTCCGATTTTCTTCAATTACCGCGCGCGTTTTGTAATGTCGGATAATCCCACTATGATCGTGACGCTCGATTCCAAACGGCGGCTGACGGTTCCGGCCGGCCTTGCTCCCGCTTCGCCCGGCGAGAATTTCGAGGCTCGTTTCGATGCGGAAGAAGATGCAATCGTATTTCGCCGCCTCCCAGCCAAGGAAAACTGGCTGGAGGTGCTCAAAGCATGCCCGGTCAGCCTAGACGACGTGCCGCCACTCCGGCGATCACAGGCGCGTCGTCGAAAATTATGAAAACGGCCCGAGCAGCGGTTCAGCTACGAGGTCAGCACGGCGTCGAACAACTGGCGGAGGAACGCGGCCAGGCGCGTTTTGGAAATTCTGCGCGGATCGTAGGCGCGCTCCAGCACCAGGCCGTTCAGGACAGCTTCCAGCGCCACCTTCCTGGATTCCTGCGCCTTTCCGGCGCCCTTTATGCCGCGCGGCATGAGTTGGTCGATGGCCGCCAGGTTCAGAGATTTGCGGATGCGCCGGTGTGTCCGGGCGAGCCTCGCGCGCAAGTGCGGGTGCCGCACCGCGAAGAGCTTGAATTCCAGCATTAGCATCACCCAGTGCGGATCCCAGGCGCGCTCGGCGTAGAACTCGCGCAGAGCATCCAGGCGTGCTGGCGGGGTGGCCACGCATTCAATGATGGCGCGCAATTCATCCAAGCGCTGGTTAGCTTCCTGCTCCAGCAAGGCAAAGAACAGTTCCTCTTTATTCTCAAAGTGAGCGTAGAAAGCGCCGCGCGTGTGGCCGGTGGAAGCGGCAATCTCTTCCAGCCGCGCCGCCTCGAAACCATCTCGAGCAAAAATCCGGCGGGCCGCTTCGAGCAGCGCCTTGCGTGTCGCATCGGTTCGCTGCTGATGCTTGCTGGGGTGCGCCGGGTTCGGGAGCCGGGCTAGGGCATGACTCGCCATGTCACTTTCATTATATACATTCGCGTATGTATTTATGTTAGATTGTGGGTGTGATCAGAAGGACAGTCCGCGGCGGATCTCGATTCTTGGCGCCGATAGCGGGCGTGTTACTTCTGTGCACCCCGGTGTTGGCTCAACTGCCGGGCGGCGCGGTTACGCCCAT
Source organism: Terriglobia bacterium (assembly GCA_963768095.1). Lineage (GTDB taxonomy): Bacteria > Acidobacteriota > Terriglobia > Bryobacterales > Bryobacteraceae > Palsa-89. The sequence goes on from CAVYGT010000011.1 coordinate 510,623, forward strand.
GGGCTCCAGCCGCGCAGTTCCCTTGCCTCTGTCCGGCGGCGCAAATGCGGCGGGTGCGGTCTCTGTCCAGCAAATGGCCACCTCGAGCGGAGCGGAAACCGTCACCAGTTCCACGCAGATCGGGGGCAGCTTTCATGGCAGCGTTCCAGGCGAAACTCCGCCACCCGGCGCCATCACGTTGACGCTCGGCGAAGCGGTCCGGCGCGGATTGCAAACCAATCTGGGGGCTCTTAGCGCCAATTACTCCGCGCGCATGGCCAGTGCGCAGCGCGCCCAGCAATTGAGTTATCTGCTTCCCAACATTTCAGCCAGCGCCAGTGAGACAGTGACGCAGGTCAATCTGGCGGCATATGGATTCAAGTTCAACCTGCCGCCCGGCCTCAATTTCTCCATCCCTTCGGTGGTCGGCCCGTTCAGTTATTCGCAAGCGCAGGGCAATTTCGATTTCCCGGTTTGGGACCCGGTGCAGCGGCGAAACTGGCAAGCGTCCAAGGATCTGGAGCGTGCGGCGCTTTTTTCGGCCAAGGATGCTCGCGAATTGGTGGTCTTGGCTGTAACCGGCAGCTATCTGCAGCTTCTTGCCACGGCGGCCAGCGTCGAATCGCAACGCGCTCAAGTGGACAATGCGCGCGCCGTGAATCAGCAGGCCGAAGTGCGAAGGACGGCCGGCACCAACGCTAAAATCGATGTGGTGCGCACACTGGTGGAACTGGAGACGCAGCAGCAGAGATTGAACGCGTTGACATCGGAGGTGCGCAAAGAGAAGCTTGGTCTGGCTCGTTTGATCGGACTGCCGCTCGATCGCGACATCATTTTGAGCGAGGCGCTGGGGTTTCCGGAATTAACGGTTCCCGACCCCGCCTCCGCGATTCAACACGCCTTTGCGAGCCGCCAGGATCTCAAGGCCGCGCAAGCGCAGATCCAAGCGGCCGAACGTGCTGTAGCCGCCGCACGGGCCGAGCGCCTGCCGTCCGCGTCCGTCAATGGCGACTACGGCGTATTAGGTCCTAATCCGGCTTCCGCGCACGGTGTCTTCGCCATCTCCGGTTCCGTGAACGTACCGATCTGGCTGGGTGGACGCGTGAAGGCCGACATCGAGCAAGCCGAAACAGCCTTGGCGCAACGCAAGGCGGAGCTGGCCGATCAGCAAGGGCAGGTGGAACAGGAAGTGCGCACGGCGCTGATTGAGGTGGAGACGGCGATCGGCCAGGTGCAACTGGCGCAGCAAAATCGCGGATATGCAAACGAGACCCTGCGCGAATCGCGCGATCGGTTCCGGCTGGGTGTTGCGACTACGGTTGAAGTGGTGCAGGCGCAGGAACAAGTCGCCAGCGCCGAGAGTGAATACGTATCGAGTCTTTATTCATTTGAAATGTCGCGGCTGGCGTTGGCCCGGGCAACCGGTGAAGCCGAAAAGGAAATGCCGGACCTTTTGAAAGCGAGCCAGCCATGAAGACGGAAGAGACCTTGCAGCAAAAGCAGACCACTGCCGCGCCCGCCAACCCGGCTCTGGAATCCAAGCCCGTGCCTGCAAAAAAACCAGGCCGGCGCCGCGCCTTCATCATCTTTTTTCTGGTTCTGCTGGCGGCCGCTGTGGGCGGAGTATATTTCTGGCTGCAATCCCAGAAGTTCGAAACCACCGACGATGCGCAAGTGGATGCGCACCTGAATTCCATCAGCGCGCGCGTGGATGGCTCCATTACCCACGTCTACGTGGATGAGAATCAGATCGTGAAACCGGGCGATCCGCTGGTGGACTTGGACCCTCGGGACTATCAGGTCAGCCTGGACCAGGCCCGTGCCCAGCTCGCGCAGGCCAGGAGCCTGGTGACAGCGCAGCAACCCAACGTTCCCATTGCAGAGGTAGAAAACACAGCCAACGTCTCGGGCGCCGAGGCCGACGTAGCCAACGCCGAAGCCGCCATCGCCGGCGCCGAGCGGGATCGCGACGTTGCCGCCGCCAAACTGGCCGAAGCCGAGGCCAATAGCACGCGCGCGCAAGCGGATCTGGCACGCTACAAGATTTTGATCGCGAACGAAGAAGTTTCGCAGCAGGAGTACGACCAGGTTGCGGCCGCTGCCGCCGCGCAGGCCGCCAACGTCGCAGCCAATCGCGCATCGGTTGAGTCCGCGGCCCGCGTGGTGGATCAAAAGCGGGCGCAACTCAGCCAGGTGCGAACCCGGCTGGTGCAGTATCGGCAAACGGGAACACAGCAGGTGGCTATCCGGCGCGCCACGGTGCAATCGCAGCAGGCTAATCAACAAGGCGCCCAAGCGCAAGTGGAACAGGCTGAATTGAAATTGAGCTATACCAAAATCGCCGCACCGGTCGGGGGCGTCGTCCTGAAGCGATCCGCCGAAGTGGGCATGCACATTGGCGCAGGCCAGCAACTATTCACCATCGCGCAGATCGGCGACGTGTACGTGACTGCGAATTTCAAAGAAACACAGCTCAGGCGGATCAAGCCCGGACAATCCGCCAGCATTCACGTGGATGCTATAAACCAGGATTTCGAAGGCTACGTGGAGGACCTGGGCGGAGGCACGGGTGCGATAGGGAGCGTGCTTCCTCCTGAAAACGCGACTGGCAATTACGTGAAGGTGGTGCAGCGCATTCCGGTCCGGCTGCGGTTCAAACCCAATCAGAACGGTCTGGAGCGGCTGCGGCCCGGGATGTCGGTTGAGCCCAAGGTTCGAGTGGAAGGGTGAAACATGGCGGACCAGCCGGCAGATAGCCGCGCAACCTGGAAGCCTGCGTACAATCCCTATATCATCGCCCTGACGGTGACGCTGGCCACCTTCATGGAAGTGCTGGATTCTTCCATCGCCAACGTCTCGCTTCCGCACATCGGCGGATCGCTGGGCGCAACGTACGAGGAGGCCACCTGGGTTCTCACCAGCTACCTGGTTTCCGCCGCCATCGTGTTGCCGGTTTCCGGGTGGCTCTCGACCGTGTTGGGCCGCAAGCGCTTCTACATGATCTGCGTCACGATCTTCACGGTGTCTTCTTTTTTCTGCGGAATCTCTCGAAATCTTCCGATGTTGATTATCTGCCGCATTCTGCAAGGAGCCGGCGGCGGAGGGTTGCAACCGTCCGAGCAGGCCATCTTGGCCGATACATTTTCCATCGAAAAGCGCGGGATGGCGTTTTCACTTTACGGCATGGCGGTGGTTGTGGCTCCCGCTGTCGGCCCGACACTGGGCGGATGGATCACCGACAATTTCAACTGGCATTGGATCTTTTTCATCAACCTTCCAGTCGGGCTTTTGTCGCTATTTCTCACGTCGCGATTGGTGGAAGATCCACCTTGGCTGAAGGAGGAGAAAAGGGCTGGCATTCGGATCGACTATATCGGGCTGGCGTTGATCGTCCTGGGCGTGTCGGCGTTTCAATTCGTCCTCGACAAAGGGCAGGAGGCCGGCTGGTTTGCATCGCGCCTGGTTCTCACCTGCTTCTGTATCGGACTTCCAGCGCTGGTGGCGTTCTTCCTGTGGGAGTGGTATCACGACAATCCCATTGTCGACGTGCGTCTGCTGAAAAATCGCAATTTCGGCACGGCGGTGTTTTTCTCGTTCACCCTGGGGATGGCGCTGTTTGGTTCGACGGTCTTGCTGCCCGAGTTCCTTCAGAGCAGTCTCGGCTACACGGCGGAGCAGGCCGGTATGGCATTGTCGCCGGCCGGATTCCTTTTGATGGCGATGATGCCTATCGCTGGACGGCTCACGGGTACCAAGATCGACCCCCGAATTCTGATTGCGGTTGGCTTTCTCGGCACCGCGGTAACGCTGCACCGCATGACGATCCTGAGTTTGCAAATCGACTTTCGAACCATCGTGCTGTTGCGCATGGCGCAAGTGATTTTCATGCCGTTGATATTTATTCCCATCAGCACGCTGAACTACGTCGGGGTGCCGCGTGAGAAGAACAATCAAGTGGCGGGCCTGTCTAATTTCGCGCGCAACATGGGAGGAAGCATCGGCACTTCGCTGCTCACCACGTTTTTGGCGCGCCAAAATCAGACCCAGCAGGTGAATTTCGCGGCGCATACGAATCTGGCGAACCCGAACTTCACGCACATGCTCAACGGACTAACCGCGACCTTCGTGGCGCAGGGCTATGACGCCGCCACCGCGGCTCACAAGGCGCTGGCGATGGCGTATCTGAGCGTGCAGCAGCAGGCCAACACGGTCGGCATTGAAAACAGCTTTTGGGTAATGTCGCTGGTGATTGGGTGCCTGGTGCCTCTTCCCTTCATCATGCGGCGTCCGAAAGCCGGTCAAAGCAGAATGACCGGGCACTGATTTCAATGCGACTGGACGCGCTCTACAGTGATACCGCGGTTCGCTCGTTGTAGACTAATTTGAACCGTGCCGGTGAAGAAACCATCCCCGATCGCTCTGCTGCTCGGCTTGATTCCCTTCATTGCGATGTGTCTCTCGGTGCCACTCTGGGATCGGATTTATCCCATGATTTTCGGTCTGCCGTTCAATCTGGCATGGTTACTGTCGTGGACGGTATTGACCACTTTGTGTCTGATAGGGGCTTATCGCATGGAAGCCCGCCGGCGCGATGACCAAAGCGAGGACGAATGAGCTCCAGCGCAATTGCCTTGACGACGATCTTCGCCATCGTCGCCATTGGCGCCGGGATCGGTTTCGTCGCCGGAATCCACCGCAAGATGGACCTGGAGCAATGGAGTGTCGGCGGCCGCGGTTTTGGGCCGGTCCTGATGTACCTGCTGCTGGCGGGCGAGATTTATACTACCTTCTCGTTTTTGGGCGCTAGCGGCTGGGCGTATTCTCGCGGCGGCCCCACCCTGTACATCCTGGCGTATATCACGCTCGCCTACGTTGTCTCATTTTTCATACTGCCGCCGCTCTGGGAATTGGGACGAAAACACAGGCTGCAGACTCAATCGGATTTCTTCAACATGCGCTATGGCAACAAGTATCTAGGGGCATTTGTGTGCGGCGTTGGCGTAGTTTTTCTGCTCCCGTATTTTCAACTTCAGGTTACCGGGCTAGGCATCATCGTCTCGATTGCCAGCTTCGATGCCATCGGGCGAACCCCGGCGATGGTGATCTCAATTGTGGTGATTGCGGCGTTCGTTTTCTCGAGCGGTATCCGCGCCATCGCCTGGGTGAGCATCTTGAAGGACGCCTTGATGCTTCTGGCCGCGATCTCGATTGGAATAGGGGTACCGTATGTCTACTTCGGCGGCATCGGTCCCATGTTCGCATCGCTTGCCCGCTCGCGCCCCGCCCACCTGACCATGCCGGGCGCCACTGCCGGCCTGGGACACCCATGGTACATCACCACCGTTCTGCTCACTTCGCTCGGTCTCTACATGTGGCCCCAAGGCTTCGCGGCCAACTTCACCGCAAAGAGCGCCGACACGGTGCGGCGAAACGCAGTGCTGATGCCGCTCTACACGATTACGCTCGCCTTTATCTTTTTTGTAGGATTCACCGCGGTTCTGGTGGTGCCCGGCTTAGCCGATGGCGATCTGTCGTTGCTAACCATCGTTCGCCGGACCTTCCCGCCCTGGTTCCTAGGCGTGATCGGCGGCGCCGGCGCCCTGACCGCGATGGTGCCCGCCGCCATCATGGTGCTGGCCGCGTCCACTCTGTTTGCCAAGAATCTCTACCGGCCGCTTTTTGCACCCGGAATGACAGACGATGCGGTTGCGAAACTGGCCCGCTGGATGGTCCTTGTACTGAGCCTAATCGGCCTTTACCTAGCTGTCTATGGGTCCAACACCCTGGTATCCCTGCTCCTGCTCGGGTACGCCGGTGTCACGCAGTTCTTTCCGGGCGTTGTTTTGGGCCTATTCTGGAAACGCGTCACGATGGCCGGAGTATTCGCGGGCTTGATCGCCGGAGTGGGCGCCGTGGCTCTTCTCACGCTGAGCAATCACGATCCGTTTTTCGGCTGGAGCGCAGGTTTCGTGGCGCTGTGCCTTAACTTTCTGATCGCCGCGGGGCTGAGCTTGATCAAGCCGCCGCAGGGCTCGATCGCAACGTCTACTCGCGCTTGAAGCAACCGCGTGCGATGCTAGAGTTGAGTTTCACCCATGGCGACGTGCGCCCGCTGTTCCGCGGAGAATCCCGACACGACGCGGTTCTGCGGGCAATGCGGCGCGCGGATCGCAGCCGGGTCGCCCGCATCGCTCATCCCCACTCAGGCTGCCACGGGCGTGCGATCTCCACCGACGCCGCGATCCAGCAGCACGGGTTCGGATGCATCGGAAGAAGGCCGCTTCCTGCCCGGCACGCTGCTGGGCGATCGCTACCGGATCGTGAGCCTCCTCGGCGCGGGCGGAATGGGCGAAGTATATCGCGCCACCGATTTACGGCTGGGCCAGCCGGTAGCGCTCAAGTTCCTGCCGGAGGAAATGGCGCTCGATCCCAAGGCGCTGGCTCGCTTCCACAATGAGATCCGCATCGCGCGCCAGGTGGCGCATGCCAATGTCTGCCGGGTTTACGACCTAGGCGAAGTGGAAGGCTTTCCTTACCTGTCGATGGAATATATCGATGGCGAGGATTTGCACGCCCTGCTGCGGCGCATCGGCAGGCTGCCTTCCGACAAGGCTCTCGAAATCGCGCGCAAGCTATGCGCCGGGCTGGCCGCGGCGCACGACAAGGGCGTGCTCCACCGTGACCTGAAGCCGGCCAACATCATGATCGACAGCCGAGGCCACGTGCTGATCACCGATTTCGGTTTGGCTGGCGTGGTGGGACAGATCGAAGGCCTGGAAGCACGCAATGGCACGCCCGGCTACATGGCGCCCGAGCAGCTCCTTGGCAAAGAAGTCTCCGCGCAAAGCGATATCTACGCGTTGGGCGTGGTGCTCTATGAGATGTTCACCGGCAAGCGGCCGTTCAGCGCCTCTACGCGTGCCGAGTTGGTTCAAATGCAGGAGGAGGGTCTGCCTCCCGCGCCTCGGACCATCGTGAAAGACATCGATCCGGCAGTGGAGAGCGTCATTCTGCGTTGTCTCGATCCGGATCCGCGCAAGCGCCCGCAATCCGCGCTGGCTGTTCTGGGTGCGTTGCCGGGAGGCGATCCGCTGGCTGCCGCGCTGGCTGCCGGCGAGACTCCGTCGCCGGAAATGGTGGCTGCAGCCGGAACGAATTTAGGATTGAAGCCACGATTCGCCGTGGCCTGGCTGGCGGCGGTGGTTATTGGCCTCGCGCTGTTGGCTACCCTCCATCAACAGAACGAGCTGATCATGAGGATTCCGTTCGATCAGCCGCCGGAAGCGCTGGCGGCGAAAGCGCGCGAGATTCTCGCGCAGGCCGGGTACCCCGAGCGGCCGGCGTCGGAAGCGTTTGGGTTTGATTACCGGCTGGATCCCTTGCGTTACCTGGCGCGGCTGCCAGGATCGCCTTGGCAACGCCTGGCCAAGGGCCGGCCGGCGGTGATGCGATTCTGGTACCGGTCGAGTCCGGCACCGTTGGCGCCGCACGAAATCAACGACGTAATTCGAGTCCGCCAGAACGATCCGCCGGACGACGTGCCCGGAATGCGATCGGTGTTGCTCGATCCTCAGGGGAGGCTAGTGTTTTTGCAAGCCGTGCCGCCGCAATTGGCCGACGCCGCATCTCCGGCGAAGGCGCCGGATTGGAGTGAGCTGTTTCAGGCAGCCGCGCTGGACATGAATCGCTTTCAACCCGCCGCGCCGCAATGGACTCCGAGTGTGGCCTTCGACACGCGCGCCGCCTGGAGCGGCAGTTTCCCCGAGGCGCCCGAAATTCCTTTGCACATCGACGCGGCTGGTTTTCAAGGTAAGCCGGTGTACTTCCTGATCGCCGGACCTTGGTCGAAGCCGGCCACGCCCGAGCAAGCTAGCGGCGACCAGAAGCCGCCCGGCGAGGTGGTCTACATCGTCCTGCAATTGATCGTCATGATCGGCTCCATTCCGTTCGCGCGCTACAACCTAAGGCTGGGCCGCGGCGACACGCGCGGCGCCGTCCGTTTGGGATTGTTTTGCCTGGCCGTCGGCCTCCTGGTCTGGGTCATTGGCGGCACGCACGTCGCCAGCGTCAAGGAAGCCGATTTGTTCTTCATGGCTACTATGCGAGCCTTGATTAGCGCCGTCAGCGTGGCCGTTACCTACATCTCGTTCGAGCCTTTCGTACGCCGCAGATGGCCGCAAACCCTCATTTCCTGGAGCCGCGTGTTGGCGGGCACGTTGCGCGATCCGCTAGTAGGCCGGGATGTTTTGGTGGGAACCGCGGTGGGAATCATGCTGGCCCTGGTCCAGGCTGGTGGCAGTCTGGTCTACAGATTGGCTTCCGGTCCAACGGTGCGGATCGGAATCCGTCAGGCGGTTCTGTCGGGCGGCAGAAATTTGGTGAGCGAAGGCTTGTTTCTAATCAACGACGCACTCTACAAAGGGCTTGGCATTCTCTTCTTGATCTTCCTCGCCAGAGCCGTCCTGCGCAAGCAGTGGCTGGCGGCGGGCGCTGTCACTTTGGCACTGGCTGGAATCATCGCATTGAACGAGCCCAACCCATTGATCGGCTGGCCCATCAATATTTTGTTTTTCGGGCTGATGGTGCTGACATTGATGCGTTGCGGGTTGCTGGCGATGGTGCTAAGCCTGTTCATTACCACCTTCGCCGGTTTCTTCCCGCTGAGCACGGATCTATCGGTGTGGTACGCGGGCGAGATCGTATTCACGGCTGTGGTGGTGCTGGCTATCGCGTTGTTCGGTTTGCGAACCGCCTTGGCCGGCCAGACGCTGTTTTCGCCGGACTGAAGCTCTGGCCGGCTACGAAGCCAGCGAAACCAGCCCCTTGTCCTTGAGGCCGTTGATCGCCAGCCCATAGCGGCCGCGCACGCCGGTCTTTTCAAAGATGTGCTTCAGGTGGATCTTGACGGTGCCTGGACGAATGCCGAGTTCGAGCGCGATCTCTTTATTCTTAAAGCCCTGCTCCACCAACTCGAGCACCTGTTGCTCGCGCGCCGTCAGGTCCGAGCGAGGATACCCATCGGCCTGCCTCGCGGACTCGCGGAATACCGACTCTTCCATCCAGGTTTGACCGCTGGCGACGCTTCGCAGGCAGCTCATGAGACTCTTGAGGTCGGCGGTCTTCCGAATGATTCCTCGCGCGCCGGCCTGCAGACAGGCGCAAGGCTTCCGCCTCGGTCATAGAAACACCCCAAGCCACCACCGCCGGCGTGGCGTCGGTCAACTTGAGCTCATGAATCCAGTCCAACAGCGCGCGCATGCCGAAACCCTTATCCACAATCATAAGATGCGGTGACCTGGCGTGAACGAATTGCATCGCCAGGGTGAGGGAATCCAGCGGCTCCAGGAATTCGATATCCGGTTCCTGAGCGATCAGGGTTCTCAGCCCTTCCGCCGTAACGGGCTGGGTGTCGCAAACCGCAACAGTCTTCTTGACGCTATATTCAGGCATTCGTTTATCTCTTTAAGCGCAAATGGCCAGTTTGAAAAGAGAAAACTATCCAGTCATGCGCTTCGCGGCGCCGATCGCTCGTGGCCGGTCCTACTCGGAGAATCCAGCGAGCCTTATCGGTTCCGGCTTTCGAATCTTTAGTTCACGGGAGGCTGAAAGGCTCTCATGTTATTGTTACTTCTAGCCGATGGAACCAGTAGGACTCCCGACGGGGAGCAGTACGTCCGCTGCCAATGTCCCATGACGAAGCCAAGTTCCACGGTAGCTGGAAGGCCCTCTTTGTTTGCCCGAACTGAAAAGATAGTTCGGGACCTAACCCCCTTACTGCACCGTCACTTGCCAAGCTTTTCGAGTCACAACCTGAATACCTTCCCCAATCGCCAGCAGATTGTCGATGTGCTGGCGCAAAAGCCCAGCTTCTGTCTCCTGGAGGTGAGCGACCCGCCCGACCAGTCGCTCTCGTTGATACCGGAACTGCTCCGAGCGGACGCGAAACTCCCCATTGTGGCGGTGCTTTCCACGAGCGATCCTTCGCTTGGCCTGCGCTGCCTGCGTCAAGGCGCCAGTGACTTTCTGATCCAACCCTTTGGCTCGGAGCAAGTGGAAGCCACCTTGCAGAAGATCACGCGCTTACAGCCGGAGCGTTTTAAGAACCCGGGTAAGGTATATTCCGTCATGCCGGCCAAGGGGGGCTGCGGGGCCAGCACGCTGGCTTCGAATTTCGCCTATCAACTGAAACGCTTCCCCGACAAGCGCATCCTGCTGGCCGATCTGGATCCGCTGGCGGGAACCCAGTCTTTCCTGCTGAAGATCAAGTCCAACTACAGTTTTATGGACGTACTGGCGCATGCCCAGGAGATCGATGCCGATCTTTGGAGGGCGGTGGTCACCAACCGCCAGGGCGTGGATGTTTTGCTGGCGCCGGAGCTTCTGCCGGAAGGCATGGGCGACGTGAACGACGCCAGCCGGGTGATCGAGTTTGCCCGTGGAGCTTACGATGTGGTGGTGCTGGACGCGGGCTCGGTGTACGGCGATTGGAACCTGAGCCAGGCACAGATCGCCGACGAGATTTTCCTGGTCACCACCAACGAGTTGACGGCATTGCAGGCGGTCCAAAGGTCGTTGACGTATCTAGAGTCGAACAACGTGCCGGCGTATAAGGTGAAGCTGATCGTCAATCGCTATGACCGGCACATGGGCCTGAGCAAGGATGTGATCGGAACCGCGCTGCACACGGAAATCTATCACCTCATGCCGGCCGACTATGACGCCATTCAGAAAGCTCTCATGGAGGGCAAGCCCATGCATCCTTCGAGCAGCTTCGGCAAGAGTGTGGCGGCTTTGGTGGACCGGCTGGGGGGCTCGTCCGAGCCGCTGCGCAAGAGCAGTTCGCTTTCCGGGCTGCTTTCTTTGTTCTCGCGGACGTCATCCTAAGGGGTTTGCGCCCGGCCGGCTAAAAAATACGTTCAAACTCGAAGCCTTCCATCCGATAAGGGTAATTAGGAGTAAACAAGAATGATCAGCCCAGTCAATTCCCAGTCGAGCGTTCAAGTATCAGGTGCAACGCCGCCCAAGCACAACCCGCCTCCGGCGCAACAGAAGACCAATCCGCCACAAGACACGGTCAAGCTTAGTCCCGAGGCGCGCGCCGCCAGTGGTGACGTCGACCACGACGGCGACTCTCACTAGAGCGCGCCCGCGCATGGCGCGGTGAGTCATCGAGCAAGCCTAACGCATCTGACACGCACTAGCTGCGGCATAGCTCTCCGTGGTATAAAACATAATTAGCTGCTCATGTTCTCCCCTGTGGAAATCGGCGGAAAAGAAGTTCTGCCTCATTGTTTCCCACAAGTTGCCGGGGAGTGCTGTGCGGCTAGTTTTCCACGCCGATTTCAAGAGCGTAACTGCTTCAAGCAACGGCTCCAAAATTTTCGTTGCGGGTTTTTCCCTGCGCTCGCTAATGTAGAACGGTTGGCTTATGGCAGCTGCGCCTGACATCGCGCTCGAAAGGGGACTCCCGCAGAATCTCGACGCGGAGCGATTCGTGTTGGGCGCGATCCTGATGGACGATGCGCTGTACATCCAGGTGGCCGGCGCGCTGGAAGCCGGCGATTTCACCCTGGAAAAACATCGTCGCATCTTTTTGCGCATGGGCGAGCTTTTTGAGCGCGGCGAGCGCATCGACCGCGTCACCGTCGCTAACGAGCTGATGAAGCAGAATCAGCTCGAATCGGTGGATGGGGTCAGCTATCTGGTCTCGCTGGACGAAGGCCTGCCGGTGCTCTCCAATCTCGAGAGCTACGTGCGCATCGTCAAGGACAAGTCGGTCCTGCGGCGGATTATCTTCACTTCGCAGTCGCTGATCGATCGCTGTTTGCTGGCCGAGGACGAGCCCGACCAGATTCTGGCCAGCGCCGAAGAGAGCCTGCTCAAGCTGGGGGACACGCGCACCGCCGATTCCCTGGTGAATCCCAAGCGGATTCTGGAAGAGTTCGACGGCGGTATCAACGCCTTCCTCGACCCCAGCAAACGCATCAAGGGCTTGAGTACCGGTTTTCTCAGACTGGACGAGATGACCGGCGGCTTGCATGAAGGCGATCTGGTAATCCTAGCCGCACGCCCCTCGATGGGAAAGACCGCGCTGGCGCTCAACATCGCGCAGCACGTCGCGCTGCGGCCTGGGGAACAGCAACCGGTGGCGGTCTTCTCGCTGGAAATGTCGCGCGAGAGCCTGCTTACGCGTATGATCTGCGCCGCGGCGCGGGTGGATCAGCAGAAATTTCGCGCCAGTTACCTGAATCAGGACGAGCGCCGGCGGCTGGCCAAGGCCGCCTCGGACCTGGTACAGTCTCCGCTTTTCATCGACGACACCTCGGGCGCGCATCTGATGGATATCCATGCCAAGCTGCGGCGGCTGAAATCCGAGCACGGACTGGGGCTGGTGGTGATCGATTACCTGCAACTGATGAGCGGGCGCGGCCGCTACGAGAACCGCAATCAGGAAATCAGCACCATCTCGCGTGGCCTGAAACTCCTGGCCAAGGACCTCAAGGTGCCCATGCTGGTGCTGTCGCAATTGAACCGCGCGCCGGAGATTCGCCAGGGCGATCACCGGCCGCAGTTGAGCGACCTGCGAGAATCCGGTTCGATCGAGCAGGACGCCGACTTGGTGGCGTTCATCTTCCGCGAAGAGGTCTACAAGCCGCAGGATGAAAGCCTGCGCGGGCTGGCGGAATTGCTGATCGCCAAACAGCGCAACGGACCGATCGGCAAGGTGAATCTCGTGTTCTTGAAAGAATTCACCAAGTTCGAAAACCGCACCAATGACCTGGGTGAAGACCTGATGGGCGGCGAGTAATCGCAGCGCTAGTCCAAGTGCAGCTTTGCCAAGACTGCTTTGGCCCGCGGCTGGTCGCGCAATCCATCGAACATTGGATTCACTTTGGCCGTAATCAGCCAGACTCCGTGTGCCTCCAACATGCGCTCCATCCAGTCCAGCGCCTGATCCGTGTGGCCTTGACGGAGTTGGCCAAACATTACGGCATAGGGCGGGACGCGGCCAGCCTTGGCGCCGGATTCAAGCTCGGTCAAGGCAGCGGCTGCGGCCTGCGGGTTGCGCCGCGGGAGCCAGGCGGTCCACATACGCCGGCAATCGCTCGACTCCGAGGCGCAATCCGGCAGCGTCATCGCCTCGCGCCAGGCGTCCTCGTCGCGGCCCTGGATTAAATAAGTAAACGCGGTTCGCTCGTGGGCCACGCCGAAGGACGGATCCGCATGCGCCGCGTTGGTCAGGAGCGCCAGATTTCGGTCATACCGCCTCTCGAAGAGATACAACTGCGCTTCGTCAACCGGGATGATAGGCGAGATCGGATCGATCTCTCTCGCGCGTGCAAACTCGCTGCGGGACTCATCGAAGCGTCCCTGAATGGAAAGAAACTCCGCGTACCAGTGGTGCGCCGTCGAATAGTTGGGAGCCAGACGGATCGATTCGCGGTATTGACGTTCCACTTCCTTCCAATCCCAATCGAGGTTTTGCGTAATTAGCCCGAGCGTGGCGTGCGCCTCGGCCAAACCGGGCTCCAACTCCAGCGCGCGCAAGGCGGTCACCTTGGCCTGAGGCAGCATCTCGAGCGGAGGCCCATAGCCGAAAAGCCCAAGAAACAGATAGCAATCCGCCAGTCCCGCGTAGGCACGTCCGTAGCCGGGGTCATGATCGATGGCTTGACGAAAATACTCGGCGCCTTTTTCGAAGCCTTCGCGCGTCCGCTTGGCCCATTCATAGCGGCCATTCACATACAGCCGGTAAGCTTCGGGGTTCATTTGAGGGCGCACAGCGGCATCTCGACGGTCCTGCTCACGCAACAAGAGAGCGAGCTTCGCGGCTACCTGCTCGGTCAGTGAATCCTCGAGTGCAAAAAACCGGTTGGCGCGCGACTCGAATGTCTCGGCCCAAATGGCCTTACCGTCGACGGCGCGAATGAAACGGACACTGGCTCGCACCTCGCCGTCGCCGAATTGCAAGGTTCCTTCGACAACTGCATCGGCGTGTAAATCCTGCGCCGCGCGCAGCGCATCCGCCGGGTCGCGCTCGAATCGGCGCACGGTCGAGAGCGGACGTACGATCAGCCTGTCCAGGCTGCTCAGTCGAGTAATTAAGGCATCTGCTAATCCCACGCGCAATGCGTCCTTGTCGCCGGTTTCACCGACTGCTTCGAACGGCAGGACAACCAGAGAATGAATGGTCTGCTCGCCGGAACGGAAACTACCCCAACCGATCATGATCGCCAGGAGCCCACCCGCGAGCAGGATTGCGGCCGTCCAGGCAAGGTGCCGCCGGCCCAATGCCCGGGGTGCCGCTTCCCCGCCCTTCGGAGCGTGGACCTGCGCGGCGAAGCGGTAACCGAACTTTGGAACCGTCTCAATCCAGACCTGGTCGCTAGTTTGTCCGAGCGCCTTGCGCAGATCGGAAATGGCGCGCGTCAAGACCGCTTCGTCCACGTGAACGTCACCCCAAACGGTCCCAAGGAGTTTGCTCTTATCTACCAGGCGATTGGCGTTGGCAACCAGCACCAACAAGACGTCGAAGGTCTTAGGCGCCAGATTGACACTGGCGCCGTCGCGCGAGAGCGTTCGCTCCGCCTCGTCCAGACGAAACGGTCCGAATTCCAGAATCCTCGCCATATCAGCCACGTCCCCAGCAGGCGGGAATTTCCTCAGAAAAATTTCAGGCGTAATTCAGCCCAACAAACTGATAGCCACCATTATACTCACCCTCCGGGAGTTTACTGGAATGAAAACAATAGGCGCAAACAGCCGGGTCCCTGCGCGCTCGGCTCTCTTAGGTCTTCTAGTCTTGGCCGCGGGTCCGCACCTTGCGGCGACGCCTGCCATCACGCTCATCGCGAACGCGGCCAGCAATCTCGGGTTCGGGCCTAACGGGCCAATCGCGCAAGGCGCCATCTTTATCATCAAGGGGACGGGATTGGGCCCGGACAGCATCACCACCGCTGCGGCGCCGTTCCAAACCACCAACCTGGCCGGTACCTCTGTGACAATCACAGCAGGCACCTTTACGGCAACCGCGCCGCTGTACTACACGTCAGCGACCCAGGTTGCGGCCCTGTTGCCATCGAATACGCCGACGGGCGGGGCAATGTTTACGGTCACCTACAACGGCCAGACCAGCAATCCGGCCGGGCACGGCACAGCGGAAAACAATCTGGGCGTCTTCACGATCGATTCGAGCGGCCTAGGACCGGGTATCGTGACATACGCCGATTACAGCCTGGTCTCTTCTTACAAGGCCAGCAATTGTGGAGGCCCGAATACAACGTGCGGCGCTGCCAACCCCGGCGACACGCTGATCCTCTGGGCTACGGGACTAGGCCCAGTCAACGGAGACGATGCTTCCGGCGCAGGGCTGAGCGTCAATATGCCGAACCTGCCGCTCAAGCTGTGGCTCGGGGGCGTGCCGGCGCAAGTGCAATATCAAGGACGGTCCGGTTGTTGCATTGGAGAAGATCAGATCGTCTTCACGGTGCCGGACGGCGTCCCCACCGGATGCGCGGTGCCGCTCGCGGTACAGATTGGCAACTTCGTGAGCAATACCGTTGCGATGCCTGTGGCGACCGGGAGCCGCAGTTGCAATATTGTCGATCCGGCCATCGCGCAGATCGACCCAGCGCAAGTGACCGGTACTGTTCCGCTAGGAGTGCCTGAGCTGGACCATTTTTTGAACAACTCCGGCACCGGTTTCGTGGACTATATGCAGCCAAATTTCTTTACATTCACCGTACCCGCCCCGCTGCAACCGTTCGCGGCAACCTACCTTGCCAACCCACCGATCGGCACCTGCACCGCTCAAACCAGCTTTGGCAATGGGAATCCGGTCTTCACCAATACTACGCCGCTCGACGCCGGTTCGAGCTTCACTATTACAGGTCCGAACGGGAGCATGACGGCAACTGGGAAACCGGGGGATCAGGTGACTTTAAGCGCAGCGGGTACCTTTTTGGTCCCAGGCGCCTACACAATTACAGGGACCGGCGGAAACGACATCGGTCCTTTCAGCGCGACCGTGACCATTCCGGCCTTGCCGGCTCTTACGAGCCCGAAAGGTCCAACGAACCTTACGGTTTCCCGGTCAAAAGGAATGACAGTGACCTGGACGCCCAATAGCTCGCCTACGCACGTTGAAATTCAGATCTCGAGCTTCATCGCGAATAACGTCGGCGTCAGAATCGACTGCACGGCGCCAGTGAGCGCAGGAACGTTTACCATTCCGAGTTACGTGTTGTTGGCGCTTCCCACCGGAACCGGGACTAACTTCAACTTCCAGCCCGGGGATGGACCCGGCGGTCCGGCGAGCATGACTGCATTCTCGGCTGCGGGGCTGACTCTCGGCTTCGGGCAATCGTTCGTGGACGGTGTGGCCTTTGGCGGATTCTCCATTGTGCCGTAGGGCGGAAGCCGGCCGGTAAGCCTAGTGCGCCACCGGGCGCGGAACGTGCAGCGTCATCAGCACCAGCACGCCATCGATCTTGCTGAACCAGTGTGGCGTGTTCTCGGGGACTATGATGAAGTCGCCCTTGGCGACCGTGCGTGATTCGCCGCCCTCGATGCCGGTGCCTGACAGATTCTCGGGATTCGTGCGCTTTTCCTCTGTCAGCTTGCCGCCGGTAACCATGGTCGCGGTTCCGTCGATCACGTAGAACACCTCAGCTTCCTTTTCATGAATAGCCGCGGGCCCAACCGACGCGCGGTACTCCAGGTTCGCGCTGTAGGGAGCCAAGCGCAGGATGCGTTCCGCC
This sequence comes from Terriglobia bacterium, assembly GCA_963768095.1. Lineage (GTDB taxonomy): Bacteria > Acidobacteriota > Terriglobia > Bryobacterales > Bryobacteraceae > Palsa-89. The sequence goes on from CAVYGT010000011.1 coordinate 527,362, forward strand.
ACCATCGGCTGGCCCTCCTTGCGTTCGCTCCGGGCTTTGGCGATCAGCTCCTGCACGTCCGCCGCGGAAGAAAAGGTCTTGGTGGGTTGCGCCGCCGGCTGAGCCATCGCACCGGCGACGAAAAACGTAGAAGTCACGAACATCGCAATTGCGCGCATGGAATTTCTCCTCTTGATCGGACTACTTCTTCTCCGCCGCCGCAGCAGCCGCCGTCGGGCCCTCACCGTGAGTCACTCTTTTCTTAAAGCGCCAACCATCCGAGGTCTTCACCAATTGGTCTTCGTACTTGGCGGCGGCCTGAATGGCAGGCGGACGAACGCCGACATTCACCAGAAGTAAGTAAACGGACCCGCTGGCGCCTTCGGCCGCGGGAGTGATGGTGAGGTTGGTGTTCCAATGGCGCACATTGGCGCCGCTCATCTTGTCGCGCCAGTTGTGGATGAAACCCACCAGCGCATCATGCCCAGTGAAGGTATTGAAGGTTCCGTCGGGAACGAAAGTGGCGGCGTAGCCTTCCGCGTCGCCGGAATCGATGGCGTTGTTGTAACGCGCGTAAAGCTGCTGGATCTCGATATAGTCGTCGCCTGTCAATCTGGCGCCGCGCTGCTGCGCGAGAAGCCAAGTGGCGCTGCCCAGAATCAGCGTAGCCAGGGCGGTTGCAAGCGTGGAACGTTTCAACATATGGAAATACTCCTTGAAGTCATTGAATCATTCTATGCTTTGGGACCACCGCGGCGCACGCCGCTCGAAATCCGTTTCAGGTCGGATACAATAGCAGCCGGCAGCAATCGCAACTCTCAGGAGGCACCCATGCGACACGACCTAGCCCGCCGTTATTTCCTTCAGCGCCTGACAGCAGGCACTGGCGCTCTCGCGTTAGCCGGATCGGCGACCCGAGCGGACGCCGAGGACAAGTATCTGGCCTCGGCCAAGCTGGATAACTTTGACATGTATTTCGAAGAGCACGGTGACGGCCCACCCCTCGTACTAGCCCATGGCGCAGGCGGTACACACATGAGCTGGTGGCAGCAGGTCCCGGTGCTATCTCAGAAGTACAAATGCATCACCATCGATCACCGCACTTTCGGTTACTCGCGGGACGTCAAAGGCGGCCCCGGCCGCCGCGCCTTCGTCCCGGATCTCACCGGACTGTTGGATCACCTGGGAATTCAAAAAACCGCTTTGGTCGGACAGTCCATGGGCGGCACCACGGTTCTCGGTTTCGCATCCGCGCATCCGGAGCGTGTGAGCGCGTTGATCATGTCCGATACGACGGGTGGATACACGAATCCGGAAATCGGCGAGCTGCGGCGCCGGTTGGCCCCGGGCCCGGCCAGTCTGGATCGCGCTTTTGCGCCGGACTTCGCCAAGCGGGAACCGGCCCGCGCGTTTCTGTATCGTGAGATCAGCTCTCTTACCTCGGCGTACAATCCAGCGCCACCCGCGTCAAACGGCGCGCCTGCTCCCAGCACCGACATTGCTCCGGTGCTCGACAAGAAAATTCCAGTGCTCTTCATCGTGGGCGAGCAGGATCAGCTCATCCCGCCGCCCATCATCGAGGCCATGCACAAGAGCATGCCCGGGTCGCAATTGGTAAAGGTGCCGGGCGCCGGCCACTCCGTGTACTGGGAGAAACCGGACGACTACAACCGCATTCTGATGGAATTCCTGCAAAAGCACGCGGTGGCCTAGCAGGCCTTGACGCCGCAGTGGCGCTTGCGGTGTGCCGCGAACCGACTACAATCAGGATAATGAGTTCGGACCCACACACCGCAACCGAGACTCTCAACAAGCTGATAGAAGTCTGCCTGGATGGAGAACTAGGCTACCGCACGGCGGCGTCTCACATCCAGAATACGAAGCTGCATATCATTCTCAGCGACAATGCCATCCGTCGCGCTGAGTTCGCCAACCAGCTGCGCGAAGAAGTGGAGCGGCTGGGCGCCAATCCCAGTCATTCAGGCAGCATGGCGGCGTCGCTGCATCGCGGTTGGATTGCCTTGCGATCCGCCGTTACGCACGGCGACGCCAAGACCATCATCGCGGCTTGCGAAACGGGCGAGGATTCCGCATTCGCCGCTTACGAAGCAGCGGTCAAGTCGAACTTGCCCGCGCCTACCCGAGACTTGGTGGAATCGCAGTGGCGCGCGCTGGACCAGGCTTGCCAACAACTGCGGCATATCAACGCTGAGATTGCGGCCGGCAGAATCTTCGCCGAAACAGACTGATTCCGAGGCATGGCTACTTTGGCTGATCCAGGCGCCCGGAGCGCCTTGTGCGAACGCATCGCGAAGCTCGATCCCGAGGCCACGCGCCAATGGGGACAGATGACCGCGCACCAGATGGTTTGTCATCTGAACGATTCCTTCCGCGTGGCAACGGGCGAAAAATACGCCAGCCCCGACAGTAATCTGTTCAAGCGAACCGTTTTCAAATGGGTGGCGCTACACACTCCCCTGCCCTGGCCACACGGTGTCGCAACGCGCCCGGAAATGCTGCAAGGCCACGGTGGCACGCCGCCTTCGGATTGGATACGCGATCGCGCAGAACTCCAGGATCTGATTCCGGCCTTCGCCGCACGGCAAAGCTATGGCTTCCATCCTTTGTTCGGTGAAATGAGCCGGGCTGACTGGCTGATCTGGGCTTACCGGCACATCGATCATCATCTGCGCCAATTCGGCACGTAGATCTACGCTAGTTCAAAGCTCTTCTCGAGGAATTTGTCAAATTCCTTCCATGAAACGACTCGCGTGGGGTTGGTCCCCCCGCGCGGCACGCGCGAGTAGTTATCCGCCAGTTGGTGCTTCGCGTTGAGTCTTTTCAGACGATCCTTCAAGAAACGCTGGCCTATCGATAGGACCATGAACCGCTTCCCGCCGCCATAATTTCTTAGATCCCGTACCGGTGTTGTGTCCGGCAAGCCCTCGAGCGGCAGTCCCGGGCCGCGCCAGTCGAGCAATTCGCACTCCGGATACGCGCCGCCGCGGTCCACATGACGGTCCAGCATTCTCAACACCACGTAATCGCCAGTCAGCATGCGGTACGCGATCAGTTCGCCTCGCTCCCAGTCGCACGTGTCGAGCACCCTCTTCTTGATCTTGCGCGGGGCCGGCTGGGTTGACTCGATCTTCTGTTTTGCCGCTTCCAGAACCGCGCGCCGCTTGCGCTCGTCCGGACCGCCCGCCCACGGCCGCATGGCCGAGCCATCCGCAATCACCCGCAGCGCTTCGTCTTTAACGCGCTGCTCCAGACGGCCGCAGTTCCATTGCGTTAGCGCCAAAGCCAGCCAGAAAACCGGCTCAAGGTCGGGATCTCCTCGCGGCGACCAGTGCGCGACCAGCCGGTCGGTCGCCTCCGGCCCAGGCACGCCGTCGCCGATCAAGTCGCGGTATTCTTCCCGCAAATCGGCGGCATTGTCATCGGAGAAAATCCCAGTGCCCCAAGTGCCCATAGTGCCAGTGTGATTCGACCAGGCAAGCAGGTCAATAAGGCTTTTCGCGCAGGCGGGCGACCGTTTTCCGCAGGTCAGGATTCGAACAAGCTGGTCTTCCACAGCTTCTGCCCGGCCATGGATGTGTAGCAACCCCATACGGCAAGGGCCAGTCCGCAAGCGATCAGAAATAGACTGTTGCCGAAATACCAAGCTCCCGTGTGCAGGGTGGCCTGCATGTTTCCGACGGTGTTATTCGCCAGGATAAAGACAGCCAGCGCCAGCAGACCGAAGCGCCAGGCGGCAGCAGCAACCAACATGTAAGCGACAAGTTGCTCCAGACTATCGATGACGAAATGACTGCTTCCGATGGTGGTTTGCAGCGTGAAAATGACGGCGAATGCTGCCATCGCCAGCCATTGATTCCTCAAAATCGCGCGCAGCAGAAAAAGCAGCAAGGCAAAGATTAGGGTGTCGCGGATACCGTGCGGCATGCTTTGGAAGCAAATTGCCAGCGTACTGCGAAAACCCAGGAGGACATCGGTCGAGCCGAGACGCGGAGGCACATTCGACCCAAGCGCCGCATTGACCGCGTTGCCCAGCACGGGGAAGCCAATGCCCAGCGCAGTGCCTACCAGGACATCGCGGCCCACAATCGGGTCTCGCCATTGTCCGTTCAATATAGCGGTCCAGGAGATGAGTGTGTGGGGCCAGCGTCGGCGGACCTGGGGCTCGAGCGCGATGTACATCAAGTAGACCGTGTACCCATAGAAGATCGCGGTACAAATAGCGAGAATGAACATACCGAATGTGCCGGTGGAGGCGTTGAAGTGCGACTCGCAGATCCACAGCGCCATCTCCGCGCCACCGATCCAGACAGCCAGCCGCCGGGCGCCCACGCGGTCGCCTCGACCCTGGCGCATATTTCTTCGCGCCAGCCAGCCGCCGCCGAACAAGATGGTGAAGGCGAGCACGGCCAAGACTATAAATTGGACGCGCTCTCCTCCCGTGGAATCCTTAGGCATTCGATCCGGATTCGTCCAAGGGCCAATCAGAGAGAAGGCCACGGGTTGACCGCGGAGAGCCGCTGCCTCGACACGCAGGGGCCGGTTGGACCCGGGCCACGTGCCGGTCCAGGCCCCGCGCGTATCGGATGTCGCCAACCAGGTCTGCAATGGTTCGGTTGGCTGCAATTGCGTCTGATCCAAGCCGGCGGCGGCGAACAACGGCCTCCAATCAACCTGTGTACTCGAAGTTGCTACAGGCTTTTGTTGCTGTTCGGGAATTCGTTCCAGGTAGCGCAGGCGCCCTTGCGGATCCAGTTCGACTGTGATCATGCCGGACAGGATCGGTGGCGGATCGGTCGGATCCACCACACCGGGAGTCAGCAGGTCGCTGTGATAACTCAGGGCGGTTAGCGGATACGGACTTTGCCGATACCAGAAATGCAACGGCATGGGTCTCTGGGCGAGCGCCTTGTTCCAATCGGGCGACGGCTTGTCATGACCCTCAACGTAATTGATGAAAGACTGGTCCCAGTCGAAACCGTAAGCCTGATCCGCGACGCTCTCGCGGAACCCGAGAGTGCGCATCAGGTCCTGCGCTTTCTGGGACAAAATTTCTGGAGAATAGCTGGCACCCATGCGCTCTAGAGCGCTTCGGCGGATCTCCAGCGCGTAGTAGCCCGCGAGAGACAAGATCACGACCACCAGCAATCCCACGGCGACACCGGGCCGGAGTCCCAATCCCTGGCCGGCTGCGGCAACCATTTTCGGCGTTGGGGTTTCTCCGGCTGCCAGTGCGGCCGCGAGCGGGTCGCCCCCTGGAAGCGCCGCTGCCACGGCTAACGCGGACGGTGGCCGGCGCGACGGATCAGGATCCAAACAGCGCAGAATCACGCGTTCCACGGCTGGATCAAGATCCCGGACCAGAGACGTCAAGCTGACCGGTGTGGTCTCGGTTTGCGCCCGCACCAGCTCCGCCATCGAGTTGGCTTCGAACGGCCGCTTGCCGGTGAAGATCTCATACAGCACCAAGCCGAGCGCATAGATGTCGCTTTGAACCGTGACTTCCTTGCCGGCCAGCTGCTCGGGCGCCATGTAGGCCGGGGTTCCATTGCGAACCTCGGCGCCGCTCAACTGGTCCGCCAGGCCAGCCAGGCCAAAATCGGTCAGCAGCACGTGGCCGCGCGCGTCCAGCATGACGTTGCTGGGCTTGAGATCGCGATGCAGGACTCCCTTTTCGTGCGCCGCCGCCAACCCCGCGCACAATTTGCGGGCGATCTCGACACCCTTGTCGGCGGGAAGGCGGCCGATCCTGCGAATCAAAGACGCCAGGTCCTCCCCGTCCACATATTCCATCGAAAGGAACACCTGGCCTTCGATCTCGCCGAAATCGTAAACGCGGCAGACGTTGGGATGGGAAACCTGTCGCGCAATGCGAACCTCGTTGCGGAAGCGCGCCAGAGCGGATTGATTGCTGGCGACGCTTTGGGGCAGAAACTTGAGCGCGACTGGCTGATCGAGGGTCAGGTCATCGGCCCGGTAGACCTCGCCCATTCCGCCTTTGCCGAGCAGCGCGACAATGCGATAGCGTTGCGCGAGCAGCGTTCCGGGAGGAAACCGGCTCTCGGAGCTAGTCGATGAAGTAGTGCTTAAGGGGCGAGGCGATCCCCCGTTGCCGGGCGTGCGCGGCGTGACTGGACGCGCTGGGGCTACGGTTTGCGTGGCGAATGTCTCTGCGCTGACCTTTTCTCCGCAGGACGGACAGAAGCGGTTGCTTTCTGCAATATCGGTTCCGCAAGATGCGCATTGTGGCATAGAAGAGGTTGCTTTCAGTCCGCTAGTATCCATGCTATTACACAGATCAAGGTACAATCCCGAACGGTGACTCACTGCGGGTGGATTCTGTGCTGGGCGGCCATCGCGCAGGGGCAAACCGGTACTTAACGTATCCTACTGGAGCGACCACAAACCGTCCAACCTGGTAACGTTGCTCGTCCAATAGCACGGCGGCCCTTCCACGCGCTCTCCGACGGGCGTAAAATCAAGCCATGGAACTCGTGGTCAACCAAAAGCAGTACCGCATCGTGCTTGATCCGAACCGCATGCTCCTGTGGGTCCTGCGCGACGAGCTGGATCTTACCGGCGCGAAATACGGCTGTGGCGAGGGACAGTGTGGCGCCTGCACGGTGCTGCTCGACGGCATCCCGGTGCGCTCCTGCATCACGCCCGTATCCAAGGCCGCCGGTAAACAGATCACCACTATCGAAGGTCTCGCACAGAAGGGCAAGCTGCACCCTTTGCAGGAAGCCTTCATTGAGGCCGACGCCATGCAGTGCGGCTATTGTACTCCCGGTATGATCCTGTCCGGCGCGGCGCTGCTCGACAAGAAGCCGCAGGCCAGCGAAGACGAGATACGCTCGGGGTTGCAAGGCAACGTCTGCCGTTGCGGAACCTACCCGCGCATCGTCGCCGCGGTTCAAATGGCTCAACGCCAGATCGGCACGGAAGCGTCGAAGGGAGGCAGTCATGCTTGAATTCGAACGCTACGAACTGCGCGAAGGCCCGGCTTACCGCTTCGATTTGGAGCGGCGCGACTTCTTCAAACTGCTGGGCGGCGGATTGATTTTGTTCCTGGTGTTCGACCGCAGTGCCGATGCGCAGGAATCCGGTCGCGCGCAGGCCATGCGTGGCGACGCGCGTCCGCCCGAGCTGGCCGCCTGGCTGCATATCGCCGAAGACGGCTCCATCACGGTTTATACCGGCAAGACCGAGGTGGGCCAGAACATCCGCACTTCGCTTACGCAGGCCGTGGCCGAAGAGCTGCACACGCCGATGTCGTCCATTCAGCTCGTGATGGCCGACACCGATCTCACGCCTTACGACATGGGAACGTTCGGCAGCCGCACCACTCCGACTATGGCGCCGCAGATCAAGAAGGTGGGAGCAGCGGCGCGCGAGATGCTGATTGACTTGGCCGCCGAGAGGTGGAAAACTGACCGCGCCGCGGTCTCGATAGTTGACGGTAAGGCGAAGAACAGCGCAACCGGGGAAACCATCGGGTTTGGTGAACTCACCAAGGGCCGGCAGATTACTAAGACGGTCAACGGCGCGGTGGTCACTCCCGCGGATAAGTGGACGCTGGCGGGCACATCGGCGCCCAAAGTGAACGCGCGCGATATCGTCACCGGTGCGCACCGCTACACCAGCGACATCAAGCGGCCAGGCATGCTGTACGGCCGGGTTTTACGTGCGCCCGTAGTGAATGGCAAGCTAGCCAGTCTTGACACTTCGAAAACGAGCCAGATACCGGGCGCCATGGTCGTGCATGAGGGCGATTTTGTCGGCGCGGTGGCAGAAGACGAGAGCACGGCCAACAACGGCGTCGTTGCCATCGGATCCCGATGGAATTTTCCCATGCAGGTTTCGAGCAAAGATCTTTTTGACTATCTCAAACGCGGTGGTCCCGGCGCCGGACGGGCGTCCGGCCCCGAGCACGGCTCTATTGATGAGGGTCTCGCGTCGGCAGAGCACACGTTGGATGCGACCTACACCGTCGCCTACATCGCGCACACGCCGCTGGAGCCGCGCGCGGCCGTTGCCGAATGGAATAATGACAAGCTGACCGTCTGGACCGGAACGCAACGGCCCTTCGGCGTCCGCAGCGAACTGGCGGAGGCGTTTGGCATCCCGGAAAGCCGCATTCGCGTGATTGTGCCGGATACCGGCTCGGCTTACGGAGGCAAACACACCGGCGAGTGCGCCATCGAGGCCGCGCGCTTGGCCAAAAGCGCCGGCAAACCAGTCAAGCTGGTCTGGACACGCGAGGAAGAATTCACCTTCGCCTATTTCCGGCCGGCCGGCGTCATCGACATTCGCAGCGGCGTCACGCAGGATGGCTTGGTCAGCGCCTGGGAATTTCACAATTACAATTCGGGGCCCTCGGGCATCGATACACCTTACGACATCGCCAATCGCAAGATCCAATTTCATCCCACGGATTCGCCTTTGCGGCAGGGCTCGTATCGAGGGCTCGCGGCCACAGCCAATCATTTCGCACGCGAGTCGCATATGGACGACCTGGCCGCTGCGGCCGGCTTGGATCCGCTCGAATTCCGCTTGAAGAACCTCAAGGATGCGCGCTTGCGTTCGGTGCTCGAAGCGGCCGCCGAGAAATTCGGCTGGCAGAGCGTGAAGAGCCAGCCATTGCGCGGCTATGGACTGGCCTGCGGCGTCGAGAAAGGCGGCTATGTCGCCAGTTGCGCCGAAGTTTCCATCGCCCAGCCCGGCGGCAAAGTGAAAATCGAGCGCGTCGTCACTTCGTTCGAGTGCGGCGCCATCGTGAACCCCGAGCATCTGAAGAACCAGGTGGAAGGCGCGGTGGTGATGGGCATCGGCGGCGCCTTGTTTGAAGCCATCGACTTCGACGACGGCCATATTCTGAACGCCCAGCTCTCGAAATATCGCGTGCCGCGCTTCAGCGACCTGCCGGCGCTGGAAACGGTTCTGCTGGACCGCAAAGATCTTCCGTCCGCGGGCGCGGGCGAAACTCCGATCGTGGCTCTGGCCCCGGCAGTAGGCAACGCGATCTTCCATGCCACCGGCCGGAGAATCCGCTCTCTGCCGATGGTTCCCAACGGGCTTCCGGCCTAACGCCCAGGCTAAGCTACAATCGCATGCATGCGTCCCAGTCGCCTGATTCTCAGCACGGGTTTCGCGGTGCTGCTGTCGCTCGCCTTTCTCCTGACTCGTACCGACGCTCAGCCCAACACCCTAAAGCAGATCGCACCCGGTGTCTGGTTCCGTGAAGGCGATCTGGAGCACGCAGGCCACTGCAACAACATCATCATCGAGATGAAGGATTATCTGATTGTCGTCGACGCCAATTTCCCGAGTGGCGCGCGCGCCGCCATGGCTGACGCCAAGAAGATCTCTTCAAAACCGGTCAAATACGTCTTCGACACGCACCATCACGGCGATCACGCCTATGGCAACGCGGTCTGGACGCAAGCCGGCGCGATGACTATCGCGTATCAGGGCGTCGCCGATGAAATGAAGCGCGACGAACCGGCCCGGTGGAAGGCCAGCGAGAAAGAGCGCAAAGACGTTGCCGACATGAAGCAGCCTGGCCCGCAACCGCCCCAGCAGACCTTCACGGATTCGCCGCACGTCATCACCGACGGTACGCGCCGCGTCGAATTTCGTTTCTTTGGATGGGCGCACACGCGCGGCGATGGCTTCGTATATCTGCCGCAGGAGAAGGTTCTGTGCACTGGCGACGCGGTGGCCAATGGTCCGTACAACTTCACCGGGGACGGAAACATCGGTAATTGGCCCAAAGTCGTCGACGGCGCGTTGAAGCTGAACGTCGAGCACGTCCTGCCCGGACATGGACCCGCCGGCGGGCGGGAAGTGTTGGTCGGACAGCGCGCGTTCATGATCGAGCTGCACAATGCTGTCGAGGCGGCCATCAAGAGCGGAAAGAAAATGAACGATCTGGTTAAGTCGCAAAGCGGAAAGCAAGTCGCTGAGCTTCAACTCCCGGATAGCGTGAAGAACTGGGTGGGTCCTTCTCTGCCCGACCAAATCCAGGACGCTTACAACGAGATCACCAGCAAAAAACCCGCCGGCGATCTCCCACATCAGTGAAAACAAACCATTAATCGGCGCGGTCCGATCGTGCTGCTAGTGCCGGCCCTTAGTTTCGGTGTAGGCTGGCGGTATGGCTGCTGTGTCGGACATGCCGCTGGCGCGCATCGTCGATTTGCGCCAATTGCGTCCGGGTGAGTTGGATCCGCTGTTGGATGAGGAGACCCAAGTCTGGAGCGACACCCTGGACTGGGACTTCCGAGCCTCAGCGAATCTCGTGCGCCGCTTTCTCGACATGCAGGCCCTGAACGGCTACGCCTTGCTCGGCAACGCGCATCCGATTGGCTACTGCTACTACGTGTCCGAAGAGAAGAAAGGTCTGATTGGCGATCTGTACGTCATGCAGGATTTCGTTTCGCCGGAAAACGAGCAGCGCCTGCTGAGTGCGGTAGTCGACACCCTGGTCAAGACGCCGTACGTGCAGCGCATCGAATCGCAGTTGATGATGCTGCGCAACAGCCAGAGGATCGCGGTGCCGCAGCGCGCCCATTTGCGCGTGTACATTCGAACATTCATGGAAGTGGACCTGGGCCAGGCGGCGCGCCTGCCTGCGGGCCGGCCGTCGTACGCGGTGCTCATCGATAGCTGGACCGAGCGCAAACAGGATGACGCGGCTTCTTTGATCGCCACTGCTTACCAGGGTCACATCGACGCCGAGATCAACGATCAGTACCGGTCGCCCGCGGGCGCTCGCAGGTTCCTCACCAACATCATTCAGTACCCCGGCTGCGGAAGCTTCTTTCAACCCGCTTCGTTCCTGGCTCTGGAGCAAGGCTCGGGAAGATTGTGCGGGATTTGTCTCAGCAGTTTGGTCCACTCCGACGTGGGACACATCACGCAGGTGTGCGTCTCGAAGTCGGTGCGGGCCCGCGGGGTGGGTTACGAGTTGATTCGCCGCTCGCTGGAATCGCTGGCGCGGCACGGCTGCCGCAAAGCGAGCTTGACGGTCACCAGCGCCAATCGCGAGGCAATCGCGCTATACGAGCGCATGGGGTTCCGCAGGTCGCGCGACTTCACGGCGTACGTTTGGTCGAATTTTTCAGCCCGGGGCTGAGCGGGCGACTTTGCGCGCTGCTGGTCACGGCTGCTATTGTTTCGCCGCTGTGTGGACTTCCTCCGGGACACCCACCGGGCGCTGTTCAGCCGCCAGCTTCTTGGCCACCTTGAAATCGGCCGCCAGGCTTTTGGCGATTTTGTCCGCCACGTCCGCGCTAGCGCCCAGAAATTTCCCCCCAAGGCTTTCGGCCGTCGACGACCAGATCACGTCGTCATCCTTGCTAACTAGGCGAACGGTCACGATGGCTTCGTGCTTGCGCTCCTCCGAACGGCGGCTATCGTTCTCGCCGATCGAAATGCCGCCGGAATGGTTGGTACTGCTGCTCGAGCTATAGCGTGAGGACTCACTCTCGGCCGCGCCGAATTGGGAATGCGCGTTGATCCCTTCCGCTGACTGGTGAACGTCAACGAAGACATCGTCGTCGCCAGAGCCCTTCAGCACCGCATCGGCCTTATCTTCGTCTTCAGTGATGATGAATTGCTTGGTTCTTTGCAAACTGGTCATGAGCAAATCGCGGATCTGCAGGGCCGCGTCGCCGCCAGTTAGAATGCCGACGTAGATTCGCCGCACCTTAGCCAGCTGCTGCGTGCTCGCGTCTTCCGGCGTCGCATCCTCGTCTTGTGGGACCAGCACAGGAACGAAAAACAACAGACCACACAAAAGAATGGACATGACTCACCCCTTTCCGCCCTTGCGCGCATCTTCATCCTGGAATTCGACCCGGCGGCCGGTGCGGGCTTCCAGGCTCACCAGGATGGCGCGGATGTCATCCTTGTCGACCTTGAAAATGAGCGCCTGCTGCTGGTTTTCTTCGTCTTGATAGCCGACCGTCAGGAAATGTTGCCGCTTCTTCGCCAGCAGGAACAGTGGCGACACCAGCACGGCGGCCAAATAGCGGCGATCCACTTTTTGGCCATATTCGAGCAGGTTGATTTTCTCGTAGGGGACGCGAAAGCGCGCGTTCTTGGAATAGAAGACGAAATACTGCGCGTCCATAGCCTGAACCCTGCCGTCGCAGCCGGTTGGAATGTCCGTGACCGTGCCACCCACGTATTCGGCGCGACCCCCATCGCCGCCCGCAACCAGCATGGAGCAAGCGGCCAGAATTGCCAGAGCGAGTCTCTTGGATGTCATAATGAGGTTAGTAGACCGGCCCGAGCGAAACTCTCAGCGATGTTGGCCAGCAATTCATCCCAACGCGGTCCGAAGCGCAGTCTTCTCCGTCGAAAATCACGATTAGTCCAGATTGCCGGAACGGCCAGATTCGCCGGCGCGGCAGCGCCTCAAATTCTTCGCCGCCTTCAAAACGAACGCCGCCGTGTGGTTGCGGCCGCGCCTTTCCTGCCGAATCCGAAGAAGTGGCCGGATCATGGCCTGCACGCTGCCTGGTTGGGCCATAGCACGGTACTGCTAAAGCTCGACGGGTTCACCATCCTGACGGATCCCCTGCTAGGCTTGCGCTGCGGCATCCGGGTGGGCCCGGTGACGCTGGGGCTGAAACGGCTGGTGGCCCCCGCGATTTCGCGTCATGACCTCCCGCACGTCGATCTGATTTTGCTTTCTCACGCCCATTTCGATCATTTCGATTTAGCCACTTTGCGCGCGCTGGAGCACTCGGGAACCTGCGTCGTGACCGCCAAGAATACCAGTGATCTGCTGCGGGTGCGGCGCTACAAGTCCGTACACGAACTGGGCTGGGACGAGCATCTGCGCGTGGGCCCCGCTTCGCTTCGCGGAATCGAAGTGAAACATTGGGGCGCGCGCATGCATACGGACGTGCATCGCGGATACAACGCATACCTGATCGAGACCAAGCATCATCGCGTCGTGTTCGGCGGCGATACGGCCTTAACGGACACGTTTCGTTCGGTGCGAAGCTCCCGGCCGGTGGATCTGGCTATCATGCCGATCGGGGCTTACGATCCCTGGATTCGCGTGCACTGCAATCCGGAGCAGGCTTGGCGCATGGGCGCCGATTGCGGCGCGGAGTTTCTGCTTCCAGTGCATCATCAGACCTTCCAGCTCAGCCGCGAGCCGTATTTCGAGCCGGTGGAGCGCTTCGTGGAAGCCGCCGGCAGCCAACCGGAGCGCGTCGTGGTGACGCGCATCGGGCACGAGTGGTCTGAGGCTTGACCGGGCATGCGGTGCTTGCGCACGCTAGCGTTGACTAGCGTCTTTGTCTCCGGCGTGTGCGCGCAGGACGCTCGTGAAATCGTCCGCAAATCGGTGGAATTAGATCAGGCCAACTGGCTTCGCATGAAGGACTACACCTGGATTGCCAACGAAACCGAGCATAGCCTGGATTCGAAAGGCCAGGTCAAGTCTACGGAAAGCAGTAAGTGGGAGACCGTGGTTCTTTACGGCGCGCCGCACCGGCGAATGCTGGAGCGCAACGGTAAGCCACTGACGACCGACGAACAGCGTAAGCAACAACAGAAATTGGACCAGGCCGTGGCGAAGCTGGATGGCGAAACGGACGCCCAGCGCCAGCGCCGCCTGGAGCAATTGGAGAAGCAGCGGGAAAAAGATCGCGACTTTTTGCGCGAGGTGACGGACCTTTACGACTTGCGCATCGATGGCCAGGACAAGATCGACGGCCTGGATGTGTGGGTGATTTCCGCGACGCCCAAACCGGGCTATCAGCCCAAGCGCCGCGATGCCCGGCCGCTGTTGAAGATCAAGGGCAAGATCTGGATCGACAAGGCCGAATATCAATGGGTGCGCATCGAAGCGGAGACCACCGGCACTATCAGCTATGGCCTGTTCCTGGCGCGGTTGAACCCAGGAGCCAAGCTGCTGTTCGAGCAGACGCGCATCAACGATGAAATCTGGCTGCCCAAGTTCGAGCGAGTCAGCGGATCGGGGCGCCTCGGTCTGGTGAAGAAGATCGCGCTGGAGCAAGACCTGACCTGGAGCAATTACCGGAAATTCCAGGTCGAATCCAAGATTGTGGCCACACAGTAGGCCGCGCTACCAGATGTACTCTTTGGCCTCGGTACGTCGCTCGTAGCTGTCCAGCACGTGGACCACACGGATTTTTTTCAGCTTGGCCGGGTTCAGCGCGCCAATCGGCACGTATACTATCCGGCGGTTCAGGTGCGCGGCGATGGAGCGAAATATGGAGCGTGGCGGCTTGGAAGCCACGTAGACCACATAGCGTTGCAACGAATAATCCAAAGCCGCTAGCAGCAGGCGCTCGGGCTTGTTCTGCGCGAAATCGTAGTCAGGATCGGACCAGACGTCTACCATCCGGCGCGGCGGAAGCGTCATCAAAAGGCCGCCGTATTCGGCGCGGCCTATCCCTGGCCCCACCAGGTGCTCGAACGGAAACGTGGAATAGAACGCCATATCCGATTCATTCTGATGCTCGCCCAGCCAGGTGGTGAGATAGCGGTAGCGTTCATCGCGGTCTTCGTCGAAGACCACCACCGCCGCGCCCACTTCTCCGGCGATGCGGTCGAGTTGCCGAACATAGATCTTGTTCTGATGCCAGTTGCGGATGGTCTCGCGCAGATCGATGCCGTCCAGGATGGAAGTCGTGAAGGGCTCCGTGCGGGAGCGCTCTTCAGAAAGCATGCTCTTGGCTTTTCGTTTCAGGAAACGGCCGTAATCTTCGATGACCAAATCCTCCGGCGGGTACGAGCAAATGGCGGTTCCATCGGTCTTCTGCGCCCATTCGCCCTCAAACTTTTCCTTCTTCCGGCGCTTCAAAGCTTGTGGAACCAGGCGCTGCTTGGGACGCGGCAGCCGGCGGCGAAGCCGCAGCTTCTTGGTGTTGAGCCAGACCTCTTCGCCGGAAAGATTGATGGTCTCAAGCAGGTTGCTGGCCGGCTTTTGCGCCGGGTAGCGATTGGCCATCTGCCAAACTTCGTAGGCGTAGTTGTCGTCCACCACGGAGCGCGCGGCGACGGTCAGATCGAAGACCCCGGCGATCAGGTCGCCATTGATGGAAGCCAGGTTGCGCGTAAAGCGGGCCAGCATGCGGCGCTGCCAGTATTCGATCTTGTCGCCGGTGTTCTTGGTGTATTCTTTTTCCGCTTCGCGCAGCAGGTCGAACTGGACTTTGGGGCGGTCGATCAGCTCGTCCGCGAGCATCTCCAGGCGATACTGCTCGTAGCGGGCCTGCAAGTAAGGATATTCGACGGTAATTTCCGCCAGGCAATCCGGATGCGGATTCAACAGACGGATATCGTCGGGGCGCGAGTGCCGGGGAGGTTCCTGGGGCGCTTCCATGGCGTCGAGCAATGGGTCCAGGAGATTCAACGATACAACCACGAAGACCGACGCCAGCGGGTCCGCACCCTGCAGCTTCCATGCCATGCCGGCGGCATGCGCGGCAATTTCCTCATTGCGCTCCTGCGGATGCACGCGGTAGGCTTCGACGTACTTGTCGATGCCGATGAAGCGGACTGAATAAGGATCGGGATAGGTATCGGGCAGATGCGGCCGGTCGCCCGAGTCGGGCTCGATGAAAATTACTTCCGCATCCACTTCCAGGCCGGTGCGCACGGCTTCGCAGAAGGGATCGGAAGGCTCGATGGGCACAAAAACGCCGCGCTCCTCGTCATGCGCGTCCGGATAAACGATGACCGACATTTCAGGCAGCCGCGCCAGAGCCTGGAGATACGCGTCCTCGAACGAGCCGGGCAGCTCCACCGCCACGATGCGCGGACGCTCGCGCAGGATAGCTCGTCTGAGGGCGATGCTGAACTCAACGCGCCCAGGCACCACGGGAAAATACGCGAGGTTGCCGCGCCGCAGGCTACCGGGATCTTCTAACGGTCTAGGCGCGTGGGACATACCTGAGCGCCTCATCGCCCAGCGTTTCCAGAATGGCGGTGCGCATCAGAAAGCGTTCGTCGCTCTGCGCCGAGAGAGTGAGGCCGTCTTCGATGTGCTTGAGCTTCATTACGAAACGGGCGATGTTGATGCCATCGCGCACGGTGTAGCGTTCGTCCGCCGAGTGCGCCTGCTGCAGGAAGTCGGTGACGTAGTTCAGGATCTGGTCGTCGCCGAAGGGCACGTTTTCCTTGAGGATGGCGTATTCTTCGTGGCGTTCCGGAAAATCGATGGTGATCTGCGGCTGGAGGCGGGAGTGGATGTACTCGGGCAAGTCGAAGGTGGAGGCGTCATCGTTCATGGTGGCAACCATGCGAAACAACGGATGCGCCTTGATCTTGATTCCGGCCACGATGGATTCGACGTACCGCCGATTGTCCAGTAGTGGCGCCAGGCTGGCCCAGCTTTTCTCGCTCATGCGATTGCCTTCGTCCAGGATCGCCACTCCGCCCCGGAGCATCGCGGTGACCAGTGGAGAAGCAACGTAGCGCAGCCTGGCCGCGCCTTCGATCACCGGAGTGATCAGCAGATCTTCCGGACGCGTGTCCACCGTGGCTTGCATGATGTAGACTTCGCGCTGCAAGCGTTTCGCCGCGGCGTAAGCCAGTGTGGTCTTGCCCACGCCCGGTTTCCCTAACAACCGCGGGTTCATGGGAACGTCCTGGGGGTCCACCACCAACCAGGAAGCCAGCAACTGGCGCATCACTTCGTCCTGACCTACCCAGGTGACTGTCAGTTCATCGGGATGTGCCAGATGAAGAGTGACCCCTTCGATCTCGACCGTCATATGCTGCTATTTTAGCGTGCGCAGGCAGCACGCTAGTTTGAACGCGCGTCAGGCTGCGGCAGAAGCGAAGGCCAGGACCGGCTTTGGCGCGACGGAAGATTCCTGATAAGCCAGCGCGAAAGCTTGCGCCATGGCATGGCAGCCAGGCGAAGGATAAAGCTGAAAAAAGATCTGCTGCAGGCCAGCAGGCTCCATGCCGCCGCAGATGGCAGCCACACTGGCGGCGCTGCGGTGAATGCAAGTTCCGCAGTCCAGGCCAATGTTGGAACAACTCTCCGGGCTGTTTTCGAGCAACAGGTCCATTGAATCTCCCTACCGGTCGTACTAGGTAAATGCAATTATTAAGGCTTAGGAGATTTTTTCCTATAGTACGGATGGGGGATTCCCCCGACTCTTTTGGGGGGATCGTTGGAAGGCGCAAGCGCGGGGCCCGGTTCAGGGCGGCGCCCAGGGCGAGAACGCACATTCGAGTTGCTAGACTGGTTGCTTCGGATTTGGACACACGGTCGAAAATCTTGGCGGCCGATCAGGCTCAGCCGGGAGCTGAAAGATAAGGCCATCTGCTGGGTCTCGGGCCACTTCGACCCTTTGCTGGCAGAGCACGTGCGACGCTTACGTCAGTGCGCGAGTCCCGGAAAACTCCTGGCGGTGGAAGTGACCGAGCCGCGCAGACCGATCTTGGCACAGCGCGCTCGAGCGGAACTGGTAGCCGCATTGAAGGTGGTCGACTATGTTGTATTGTCGGACCAGCCGCCATCCGACGATGCCGGCGCGGTTGAGGTCATCACGGAGACTTTCATACAACACGTATTGAGCCGCCATCGCAAGGAGAAAAAGCGTTGAGCGGGCCGCGTATTCTGGTGGTGCGGTTAGGCTCCATGGGCGACGTGGTGGCGGCGCTTCCGGCGGTTGCCAGCTTGAAGCACAGCCTGCCGCACTCTCGCCTGGCCTGGGTGATCGACCCGCAGTGGAGGGTGCTGCTCGAAGGCAATCCATACGTCGATTCGATCATTACGTTCGAACGCCGGACTTTCCGCGATTGGAGCAGGGTGTGGCGGGAACTGCGCGCCGAGCACTTCGATCTAGCCGTGGATTTTCAGGGTTTGGTCAAATCGGCATTGCTGGCTACCGTGGCTCGGCCGGAGCGCATTTTCGGATTTACGGCCGAGTATGCTCGTGAGGCGCCCGCGTCCTGGTTTTATTCCGATAAGGTTCCGATTCGTTCCTATCACGCCGTGGAGCGAAATCTGGATCTCGCCGCGGCCGCTGGAGCCACCAGTATCCTGCACACTTTTCCGCTTCCGCCGGGTGCTCCGGAAGGCGACTTGCCAGCCGGCGATTTCATTCTGGCAAGCCCTCTGGCGGGTTGGGGCGCAAAGCAGTGGCCGTTGGAATATTACAGCGAATTGGCCCAAGGCTTGCGCCGCGATTTTGGCCTGCCGTTAGTGTTGAACACCGCGCAACCGGTGGACGTGGAGGGCGTCTGGAAACACGTGTCGGGACTTCCCGGGTTGATTCACGCCACGCGCAAGGCCACCGCCGTGGTCGGCATCGACAGCGGTCCGACGCATCTGGCGGCGGCGCTGGGGAAAGCTGGCGTCGCCATCTATGGCCCTACGGATCCGGCCAGGCATGGGCCATACGGCGACAGCTTCACGGTGCTGCGAAGCGCCTCAGCCAATACCAGCTACCGCAGGAGCGCGGATCCGGACCCGAGCATGCGCGCTATTTCGGCGGAACAGGTTATGCAGGCTTTGGCAGCCAAACTTTCGGCCGCCAAGACGAACAGATGACGCGGGGATGAGCGTATTTCCCAAGCCGTACGCGGACCGTGTGGCGCGTCTGAGAGTTACCACAGGCTTTGTTTTGGCCGCGGCGTTCGCGTGGTTCTCGCAACCGGATCCGCGCTCGCTCGCGTGGGGGCTTCCCCTTTCAGTCTTAGGGTTGCTGTTGCGCGCCTGGGCCGCGGGACATCTGGAGAAAAACACCCGCCTGGCGGTGGGTGGCCCGTATGCGCATGTCCGCAATCCGCTGTATCTGGGAACGCTATTGGTCGCTGCCGGCTTAGTGGTGGCCTCGCGACGCTGGCTGCTGGCGGTCCTGTTTGCGCTCGTGTTTAGCCTGATTTACTTGCCCGCCATCGAGCTGGAAGAACAGCACCTGAGGAGTTTGTTCCCGGACTTTGCCGCTTACGCCCAGCGAGTGCGTGCACTTTGGCCCGCCTGGAAGAGCGCGACCGCGACCCGCGGACACTTTCGTTGGCCGCTGTATCTCCACAATCGCGAGTACCAGGCCCTGCTCGGTTTTCTGGCAGGAGCTGCATTGCTGATCGCGAAAGTCATAGTACTTCAGAGGCGTTGAAGTTCCGTCGTTCTGTGGAATCCTAGTATTCTGAAAGCATGTGCGGGATAGTTGGGTACATCGGCAACCGGAAGGCGGTTCCCATCATTTTAGATGGGCTCCGGCGCCTGGAATATCGCGGTTACGATTCAGCCGGAATCGCGGTCCTGAACGGTAACGATCATCTGGCGGTGCGCCGGGCGTCGGGAAAGCTGCGGAATCTGGAAGAAGCCATCCGCGTGAATCCGGTCGACGGGCCGTATGGAATCGGCCACACGCGCTGGGCCACCCATGGGCGGCCGACCGAGGAAAACGCGCATCCGCACCGCGATTGCACCGGCGACATCGTGGTGGTGCACAACGGGATCGTCGAGAATTATCTGCAACTCAAGCAACAGCTTCAGCTCGAAGGCCACAAGTTCGTCACCGAGACCGATACGGAAGTGATCGCGCACTTGGTGGAGAAATACTACGAAGGCCATTTGGAAGAGGCGGTTCGCAAAGCAGTCAGGGATCTGACCGGTGTTTTCGCGCTGGCCATCATCGCCAGTTCTGATCCGAACAAAATCGTCGCGGCGCGCCAGGGTCCGCCGGTAGTGATTGGATTGGGAGATGGTGAGTATTTTGTGGCCTCGGACGTGCCTGCGATTTTGAGTCACACCCGCGACATGTTCTTCCTCAACGACGGCGACATCGCAGTACTGACGCCGGAAGGCGTGCATCTGACGGATTTCAACGGGCGCGCGGTGAAACGGGCCGTCACTCATATTCTGTGGGATCCGATCATGGCCGAGAAGGGCGGCTATAAGCATTTCATGCTCAAAGAGATTTTTGAGCAGCCGCGCGCGGTGCGCGACACGATGCTGGGCCGCGTGGGGCAGGAGTCGGGGCGGATTTTTCTGGATGAAATGGATATTGCGCCCCAGGCCTTTCGCGAATTCGAGAACATCAAGATCGTGGCCTGCGGTACTGCCTGGCATGCGGCGCTGGCCGGGAAGTTCATGATCGAGAAGCTGGCGCGAATTCCAGTGGAAGTGGACTACGGCAGCGAGTTCCGTTATCGCGATCCCATCGTGTCGGACAAGACGCTCACAGTGGTGATCTCGCAATCGGGCGAAACCGCGGACACGCTGGCGGCGCAGCGGGAGGCCAAGCAAAAAGGCTCCAAGACGCTGGCCATCTGCAACGTGGTCGGCTCGATGGTGACGCGCGAAGCCGCCGGCTCGCTGATGACGCATGCCGGACCCGAGATTGGCGTGGCGGCGACCAAGACCTTTACGTCGCAGCTCACCGCAGTCTTTATTCTTGCGGCCTATCTTGGGCAAGTTCGAGAAACCTTGACGCCGGACCAGTCGCGCGATCTGGTGCAAGAGCTGATCCGGTTGCCTGGGAAGCTCGAGACCGTGCTCTCACGCGATGCCGTTTACGATGAGCTGGTCAAGAAGCTCTTCCGGGCCGAGGATTTTCTTTACCTGGGACGCGGAGTCCACTTTCCAATCGCGCTCGAAGGCGCGCTTAAGTTGAAAGAGATTTCATATATTCACGCCGAAGGTTATCCGGCGGGCGAAATGAAGCACGGGCCGAACGCGCTTATCGACGAAAACCTTCCCGTGGTAGTGCTGTGCACCCGAGACCGGAAAAGCGATGCCAGCCGGCTGCGGTATGAGAAGACGCTATCGAACATCCAGGAAGTGAAAGCGCGCAGCGGGATCGTGATCGCCGTGGTGTGCGACGACGACCAGGAAGAGGTCTCCAAGCTCGCCGATCACGTGATCGTGATTCCTCACAGCGACGAGCTACTTCTTCCCATTTTAGAAGTCGTCCCGCTGCAGCTTCTGGCCTATCACATCGCAGTGCGGCTGGGCTGCGACGTGGATCAACCGCGCAATCTGGCCAAGAGCGTCACGGTTGAGTGAAGCAGGCCACGCATCAGCTACACATCGCGACCAACGGGAAAGGATTGTACGAATTCACTTGCCAGGTCGAGTCCTGGGTGCATGCGCAACAAGCCCATAGCGGATTGCTGACCGTATTTTGCCAGCACACTTCCGCGTCGCTGCTGATTCAGGAGAATGCCGATCCGGACGTGGTTGCGGACCTGGCGGATTTTTTCACGCGGCTGGTTCCTGAAGACACGCGCCTATACCGGCATACCGCCGAAGGGCCGGACGACATGACTTCGCACATTCGCGCGGCGCTGACGCAAACTCAGCTTTCGATCCCGGTGCGCGACGGCAGCCTGGCGCTGGGGAAATGGCAGGGGCTGTACTTGTTCGAGCATCGCCAGCGGCCGCATCGGCGCAGTGTAGTGTTGCATCTGCTCACGGATTGAGTTGAATTCGAGCTTCCAGATGCAGTGGTAGAGGGCCGCGCCGGCGCACGCGAACGAGCGGCGCGGGATGCTTCTCGCCGAACGTCGAGGAGCGCCAGCTTTCAACGCATTCGGCCCCGTCGGGGAGCGTCATTCGAGCCCTGGCTTCAAGAGAACCAAGATGCCACAGTTGCTCGACATCGTGTTCGCCGCCCGGGCCTGACACGTCATCGATGACAATCAGGAGGCCGGGCTTCTGAAATTCGACGCGCCGCCGATGCGTAAAGCCGCGATAGTGGCACTCAGCTTCCAACGTGTCCTGCCCGTCGTTCGTGTCCCAAGCGAGTACGTTGACTTCCGGATGATTGGTCCAGCGAAAAGGTCCGGCAGCGGCGGCTTGATCGAGCTGGTCGATGCGAATGGTGTTGTGGGCTTCGGTTCCCCGGAACCAATCGCGCCAAGCTCTGTCGGCCGTATAAGCGTACGTCCCTGGATCGATCAGAATTTCTTCATCTCCGCTGCGGGCCACGATACTGAGCGCCCCGGCGTGCGAGTGGCCCGCGCCCCAGGGGCCGAAGGATGCGGCATTCACGATGATTTGATTCCGGCCAGCAACCATGATCGCTAGCCCGGCGTCGCGAAACAGACACGACGCGCGCGATGGCTCGCTCGGTTGCGGCGCCGCCTGGACTCCGAGCCACCAATAAGCCTGCGAGTGCAGATCGTCCTGGGGCCAGTCTTCACGATGCAGTACCCTGGCCGCGGTTGCCATGGTCGCTCGGCCGAATTGGTCGCGTGATCCGTAAGGGTGGAACAGTCTGCCGCCGTCGTCGTCGCCGAGAGATGCCGAGGTGCGCGACGGGCCCAGAAGGGCGTCCAGATAGCCGGCCATGCGCCCCAGCTTGTCGAGATAGTCCTGACCGGGCTTCTTGAGAATGGCGTGAAGCAAAAACATGTCCAGGGCGTAGACGTGATAGTAGGTCGATCGTTCGATGTGGCTGCCGTCCCCGTGGACTTGTCGCGCCATTTGCTCTCGCATGATCTTCGCTCCCAGGCTTTCAAAATGGCGAGCTTTTGGAAGCGGCGCGAAGAATAATCCCAGGGCGTGCAGCGCCAGTGCTTCGCCCAGCAGATGCGTGTTGGGAGAGAAATACACCGAAAGATTGTGCTCGATGAAGCAAGCGTGCGAGTAAAGTTCGCTGAGCCAGCGCGCTTGGAAACTGGCCGGTAGGCGCTGGCCAACAAAATGATGAATCCAGATCCAGGAGAGCGAGCGGAACGCTACCTCCAGTGTGCTGGCCCAGTTAATTCCGCGCGCGTATGGGTTTTGAACGAACCAACCTTCGAGCTGTGTACAAATCTCAGAGAGGTTAGCCTGGTCACTTGTGAACAGATAGGCCTGTGCCAACGTCACCAGGTGTTGATGCCGGTTCAGCTCCCAGATCAGCTTGTGATCGCCGGCACGGCGGGCGTCCAAGTAGGGAATGAGGCGAAAATAATCCAGACCAGTCTCGATGCCGCGCTCGTAATCGCGACGCCAGCGGATTTCCGGACCGGTGTCGACCGTCAAGCCCAGCACTGGAAAACGATGCGCCCGAATATTAGAGGCAAGCTCGATCACTTGGCGGGCGAAGTCCGAACCTGCCAGTGCCGCGGAGACTTCCCGGGCGTCGGGTGCGGGAAATCGGGGCGACCATCCCGGTTCGAAGCGTGCTGCCGGCGGCCGCGCCCATAGGCGAATGTTCGCTGCCTCTTGCCGGACGCGAAAAGCGATTTCCGCGGCCGTCCGCAAGAGATTATTCTAACGCGCACAGCAGGTTACAACCGAATTGAGAGAATCGGCGAACAGAGCGCACTCTTAGGAAAAGCTATGTGCGGCATTGCCGGATACTTCCTGCGCGAGAGGAACGCCGAACTTGCGCAGATCAGCGCGATGTGCGACGAGATTCGGCATCGAGGCCCGGACCATCAGGGCTACCACGTCGAGGGCCGCTGCGGTATCGGCATGCGGCGTCTCAGCATCATCGATCTGGCGGGAGGACGCCAGCCGCTCTCGAACGAAGATGGAACCGTCTGGACGGTTTTCAACGGAGAGATTTATAACCACCGCGAGCTGCGCGAGGAGCTTCGCGCGCGTGGGCATCGTTTCAAGACCCGCTCGGACACTGAAGTTCTGGTGCATCTCTACGAGGAACATGGCACGGACGGGATTCAGAAGCTACGCGGGATGTTCGCGTACGCCATCTGGGATTCGCGTAACCGTTCGCTGCTTCTGGTGCGAGACCGATTTGGAAAAAAACCGCTGTACTACGCCCTCTCTGACGGCCTGTATTTCGCCAGCGAGCTGAAAAGCTTGCGACGCGCCGGAGTGCCGCTGGAGCTGGACCGCGACGCGCTGCAGCTTTATTTTCTGCTGAATTTTATCCCCGATCCCTGGAGCCCGTATCGAGGCGTCCGTAAACTGGCGCCAGGTGGCTGGCTGCGTTATCACGCCGATGGGCGCGTGGAAGAGGGCAGGTATTGGACGCTTCCCTGCCCGTCGGAAGAGGTCGATCCCGGCCTGGATGAACGTGCGGCGCGCGAGCAGTTGCGCGAAGCCTTCGACGATGCGGTCCGGGCGCGCCTGGTCTCAGATGTTCCTCTGGGAGCGTTCCTGAGCGGCGGCATCGATTCCGGATCCGTGGTCGCGTCCATGGCAGCGCAGCTTCCTTCGCCGGTAAAGACGTTTTCCATCGGATTTGTTGAGCCCGGTTTCAATGAGCTGCCGCTGGCGGCGGCCACGGCTCGGAAATGGAGGACGGATCATCACGAGCTGGTCGTGCGGCCCGATTCGGCTGCGCTCGCTCCGAAATTGGTGCAGCATTTCGACGAACCCTTCGGCGATTCGTCCGCGATCCCCACCTATCTGGTCTCCGAGTTCGCCGCCCGGCACGTCAAAGTGGTACTCACTGGCGACGGCGGCGATGAACTGTTCGCAGGCTATCAAAGCTTTCGGAATGTGCAGCGCTGGCGGAAGCTGGACCGCATCCCGCTGGGAGCGCGGCGGGCGATTTCCAGAGTGGCCGATTCCTTGCCCTATTCGGCCTATGGGAAAAATTATTTGCGCATGATCAGCCGGGCGACTCCGCTGGATCGGTATTTCGAAAACGCTTCGCCGCACTTTTTTCTTAGAAACCTGCTAGCTCCCGAGTGGATGCCGCCGGCCGACTCCGGCTTCCTGGCTCGAAAACTCGCGCACTGCTTGCCGGGAGCGGGCGCCGATGTTCTCACTCAGGCGCTGTACTTCGAAACCGCAGCGCGGCTCACCGGCGACATGCTGGTGAAAGTGGATCGCATGTCGATGGCAAATTCGCTGGAAGTGCGCTGTCCTTTGCTGGACCACCGGCTGGCCGAATTTGCCGCGCGTATTCCGCACGGCTGGAAGCTCCGCAATGGACGCGGCAAGGATATTTTCATTCAGGCGATTGGCGATCGCCTGCCGCGTGAGATCCTGCGTCAGCCTAAGCGCGGCTTCGGCGTGCCGCTTGCGACTTGGTTTCGTGGGCCGCTGCGTAACCTGCTGTGGGATCACCTGAGCAGCGCGTCGTTCTTGGCTCGCGGCATGGTTTCGCCAGCTTTCGTGAGTCATTTACTCGGCGAGCACGACCGGGGCCGCCGCGATCATTCCCATCAGCTCTGGAGCCTGCTCATGCTGGAGCTGTGGTTCTGCGACGCGCAAACCCGTGCAACTCAGGCGCCCAGAACAGCGGCCCTGGCCTTGAGCGCGTGACATATGCATGCCGCCCTTGTCTTTTGGAGCTCCGTAGCCACGGTGATCTACACTTACGCTGGCTACCCTTTGACGCTGCTGGCTCTGCGGCTGTTCGTCAAGCGTCCGATCAGGCGAGCGCCTATCTCACCGTCCGTTAGTCTGTTGATTCCCGCGTTTAACGAGTCGGCCGTCATCGAACGCAAAATACAGAACGCCCTCGCTCTCGACTACCCAGCCGAACGGATCGAGATCGTGGTAGCGTCGGATGGATCGGCCGATGACACGGTGGCTATCGCACGACGCTTCGCCGATGGGCGGCGCGTGCGAGTGCTGGCGTTTCCTCGCAATCTCGGCAAGATGGCTACGCTGAACGCCAGTGTGCCGCAGCTCGGCGGAGACATCATCGTTTTCTCCGACGCCACGGCGCTGCTTTATCCCGACGCGCTGCGCCGGTTAGTTCAGAGCTTTGCCGATCCGGATGTCGGAGCTGTGAGCGGCCGCTATACAGTGATCAAAGCCGGGGACGTCTGCACCGGCGCTTCCGAGGACCTCTATTGGAAATACGAAACCTCCCTAAAGATCCTGGAATCCGATGTCGCTTCGACGGTCGGCGCGCACGGTCACCTCTATGCGATTCGCCGGGAGCTTTATCCTTATCCGGCGGACAACACCATCAACGACGACTACGTCATCTTCAGCTCAGTGCTGGCGAAAGGCTATCGAGCGGTTTATGAGCCCGCGGCCATTGTGTACGAAGAAGCGCGCGAGATGACCGGTTTCGGGCGCCGCATTCGCATCGTAGCCGGCAACATACAGCAGCTCCGGGAAGCATC
This sequence comes from Terriglobia bacterium, assembly GCA_963768095.1. GTDB lineage: Bacteria > Acidobacteriota > Terriglobia > Bryobacterales > Bryobacteraceae > Palsa-89. The sequence goes on from CAVYGT010000011.1 coordinate 553,360, forward strand.
CCGGCTGATTCATCCGCTACGCCCGCTGCCGCTCTTCTTCTTCGTCTCGCACAAGCTGGCCCGGCTGCTGGTTCCATTGGCCATGCTTGCGGCGCTGATCGCAAATCTGCTTCTGCTAACCGTGCCTTTGTATCGCGGGGCGATTTGCGCACAGGCTGCTTTCTATCTGCTCGCGGCCAGTGGCGCGCTGTGGCGTCTGAGACCGAAAATCCTCATGCTTCCCTTCTATTTCTCGATGATCAACGCGGCCGCGTTTCTGGGCTTCTATCACGCTCTCACGCGCCGCCGCGGCATGGCGTGGGAATAGCCGGCACGCGTCGCGAGAGAATTTTGCACGGTTCGGACCACTGTTTTTGTGGTGGACACCAGCATCATCTCGGTGGATGTCGAGGATTACTTCCAGGTCCAAAGCTTCGCACGGGCAATTCAGCGCGACTCCTGGGGCACATATCCCAGCCGGGTGGAGCAAAACACGCTGCGGCTTCTGGATCTGTTCGACGAGTTGCACGTCAACGCGACGTTCTTCATCCTCGGATGGGTGGCCGATCGCTATCCGCACCTGGTCCGCCGAATCGTTGATCACGGCCATGAGCCGGCCTGTCACTCCTATTGGCACCGTCTGGTCTACCAACTAACTCCGGATCAATTCCGGCGGGACACCCTGCGTGCCAAGGACGCTATCGAGCAGGCCGCGGGAGTCCGCATTTATGGTTACCGCGCGCCCAGTTTTTCCATTACTCCTCGCTCCACTTGGGCCATGGACATTCTGCGTGAAGTTGGTTTTCTGTATGACTCGAGCATTTTTCCAGTGCGCCACGACGTGTACGGGTTTCGCGACGCACCCCGTTGTCCATTTCGGCTGGAGACGCCCTTCGGCGAGTTGCGGGAGTTTCCGCTGGCGACCTTCCGCTTGCCGGGCGGGACGATCCTGCCAGTGGCTGGAGGCGGGTATTTAAGGATGTTGCCGCGTTGGTACACCAAAGCGGGTGTCAGCCAGGCGTGGCGGGAGGGACTAACCGTCGTGAGCTATGTGCATCCCTGGGAATTCGATCCGCAGCAGCCTCGCTTGAACGGCCCCATCAAGTCGCGGGTTCGTCACTACACGAATCTCAGCCGGGCTGAATGCCGCTTGCGGGAATTGCTCGCGCTTGGACGCTTCACCAGTTTTCGCCGCAGCGGCCTGACAGATTTCTCGGCCCCATCTTTACTTCAAACGGCAGGTTCCCGATGATGACACGCGACACAATGCCCGCGGTGGCACGGTTCTGGAATGGCGCTGCCCGCGAGTTCGACGCCATCTACAGCGGCGCCGGCAAGAGCGCCTTTGCGCATTTTCTGGACAGCTTCTTTCGCCGCGATATCTACCAGCGGTTCGACTGGGTCATGGAGAAATCGGGCGACGTTCGCGGCAAAACCATTTGTGATATCGGTTGCGGTTCGGGGCGCTTCGTAACCGAATTCGCGCAGCGCGGCGCCAGCCGGGTCACGGGCGTCGATGTCGCCCCGGAGATGCTGAAAATGGCCCGGAGCCTGGTGGAGCGTGGCGGCGTCGAGCAACAATGCGACTTCGTATCGAGCGACATCCTGGATTGGAAGACGGACCGGGTTTTCGACATCACCATCGCCATCGGTTTGTGGGACTACATCGCCGCTCCGCACCTGCGCCTGCTGGCGATCCGCCAAATGACGGGCGGAACATTTCTCTCGGCCTGGCCGCGCTTATGGACCTGGCGCATGCCGGTGCGCAAGCTGCGCCTGGGATACATTCGCCGATGCCCGGTCTATTTCTTCCGCAAGTGTGAAGTTCGCAGATTGCTGGAGGAAGCCGGTTTCGACGTGGTCAGCGTCGAAACGGTGGGCAAATTGTTCTGCGTGGAAGCCCGCCCTCGCAAGGTATGATGACAATGTGAAACGAACTACAGGCCGGCCCGAGGCGCCGCACGAGCGGGGGCGCGAAGAAGCCTCACCGTCGCGCTTCGAGTCGGCCACCAAGCAGAAGAAACGTCTAAAACCAAGACTCGACCCCCTTCTCCGAGTCGCAGGCCTGTGCGATGGCCGTCCCATCAGCGCCGCTATCGATAAGGAACTGTACGGCATCTGAGTTCACTCACCGTCATTCGCTACCTGATCACTAGTGCGACGCCCATTTCGGCCAGGCTGGTTTAGGCTTTCAAGCGATACCGTAGGTGTCGAGTCCCGTCGCCACCCGGACACGTTGTGTCAGGCGGCACACGACAGCGCTCGACATATCTAATGCATTATCAATGATTTAGCCAACGGCTCACGCCATGCTTTTCCTACTGCGTGCAAGAAAGGGGAAAAGCGATGCAGGCGATAAAACTGGTGGCAATCCTGGCTGTGGCCAGCGCCGAGATGTACGCGGAGGGCGCGACGCGCCGGCTGGTGATCAGCATTCCCGACCGCAAAGTCGCCCTCATCGAGGACGGGCAGGTGGTGAAAGTTTATCCGGTGGCTGTAGGCAAGGCCGGCACGCCCAGCCCTCATGGCAGCTTTCATATCGCGAGCCGGGTCCAGCATCCCACCTGGTATCACCCGGGCAAAGTGGTTGGGCCCGGACCTTCCAATCCCCTCGGCACGCGCTGGATGGGCTTGGGCTACAAAGGTTATGGGATTCACGGAACAAACATGCCACTCTCGATCGGCAAAGCTGCGTCCCATGGCTGCATCCGCATGCGTAATCGCGACGTGGAGGACTTGTTCAATCGCGTGGAAGTCGGCGATGCGGTGGAGTTGGTAACCGAGGTCAGTCCTGATTTGGCGGAAGCTTTCGGTGAAAACAGAGACCAGCCGAGCCCGCTGGCCACAACGACGGCAGCGATGGTTTCAGGCGGGGGAGATGCGCAATGACCGCGCTCAATCTGCTAGGCGGATTCCCGCAAACAGCCTTGGCAGTGGCCTTCGGGATGGGATGCGCTCTGCTGCTAAGCTTCCTGCTGCTGAAGCTTGTCTTGGGCTTCATGACACGCGAACAGTATAATGTTTCAGATGGTCCGCGTCGGGTTCGCGCTATTGTTTGGGTTGACCACGCTGGCCAGGATGGAAGCGCAACCCGTGACGGAGGCGGCAGCGCCGCTCGCGGCCCGCATCTCCTCCCTGCTGCCGCGCCGCGCAACCGTTTCACTCGAATTCCAAGTTCTGACGCCGCTCGCCATGGCCGAATCGTCCCGTTTTCGGGGCGCGCTGGAGGAGGAACTGCGCAAGACCGGCTTGGACCTGACCGGAACGACGCCGCCTGAATCGCGTCTGCGGGTCTCTGTGACCGAGAACGCGCGAGGCCTCCTGTTCGTCGCCGAGGTATCGGGCAAAGACCCGCGGCAAGTCGTCATGCTGCCCTGGAGCCGGCCGCTCCCAAGCGATGCCAAGCCAGCCTTGCGGCTCGTCCTCAAGCCGATTTGGGAGCAATCGGACGCGGTTCTCGATTTCATGATCCTCGACTCGGATTCGCGATTGCTGATTCTGAGCCCCACGAAAGTCACAAATCTCCGTTTGGTGAATGGAAAGTGGGCGCCGAATGGCCAGGCTTTTCTCACCCTGGACCGTCCGGTCGCGCGCGACCCGCGCGGGCGGCTGGAGTTTATCGCTGGAGCTCTCCACGCCTTCGTGCCCGGCACCACGTGCAGCGGTCAGTTCCAGCCACAACTCGGGCTCACGTGTTCGCCCGGCAACGAGGCGTGGCCCATAAACCCTCAGGATGCGGCGCTACCCGTGCGCTGGGTGAGCGATAGCAATGTGCTGGAATCTGCGGGCGTAAAAGGCTCGTTCTACAACGCCGCGCAAGGTTTGTTTGCGTCGTCGAGCGAGAGCATCCAGGATCGCGCGGGTGTTACAGCAGCGGGAACCGAGTCCTGGGGCAACGATCTCTCGTCAGTTGCGAATCCCTGCGTTTCCGGAAACGTGTTGATCGTTTCTATGCCCACAGACAACCGGGAGCGCGACCAGATGCAGGTTTTCGAAATGATAAGCGGGCAACCGGTTGTGCGGAGCGAAGCGCTGGCCCTCCCGGGCGCGGTTACAGCTCTGTGGCCGGCGGAGACGCCGGGGCAAGCCACGCTAGTGGTTCGAAACTCCAAGACGGGAAACTATGAGGCTTCGCGCCTGGCTTTGGCTTGCGCTGAGTAGCGTCTCGACCGGCAGCTTAGCGGCCGGGACACGCCCGCATTACGGCGGGATGCTCACGCTGGATCTTTCCGGAACGTTCAGTACCTTGGAACCGTCCGAAGTGCCTCCGATGCTCTCCACTCTGATCGGCGAAACGCTGGTGCGCATCAACTCGCGCGGTGAGCTTGAGTCCTGCCTGGCGGCGTCCTGGCAACGTGAAGCCGACGGCCGCCGCTGGCGCATCTCGCTTCGAAGCAACGTCAAGTTTCACGATGGCGAGCTTCTGAACGCCGTCAACGTCGCCCCGATTCTTCTGGCCGCGCTAAAGAAGACGTACAGCGATGTCGCCATCACGCCGGGAGGAACCACCCTGGTGATCCAGTCGGCCAATCCTCTGCCGGACCTGCTCACCGAACTGGCTAGCCCCCGCACGGCCATCGTTCGCAAGAGCGAAAACAGCCCGTTGATCGGTACCGGCCCGTTCCGAGTTACTGCCTGGGAGCCGGGCCGGCGTTTGGCGCTGGCCGCTTTCGAGGACTACTGGGGCGGGCGGCCATTTCTGGATTCAGCCATTATCAATCTCGGGTCCACCCGCACGTCCGCGGATGTTTTCGATGTTCCATTTGGCTCTCTGCGCCGAATCCTTCCGGAAGCAACCAGAATCTGGCAGTCGGCTCCAGGCGAGCTGCTCGCGTTGGTTGCGGCGGATGTTCCAGCCGTTGCTATGCAGGCTCTGGCGCTCGCGATCGACCGCGGCTCCATCGTCAACGTACTGACGCAGCGCCGAGGCGAGCCGGCCTTTGGCCTGCTTCCGCAGTGGTTGAGCGGATACGAATTCCTGTTCCAGAGCGCGCCTGAGGTGGCCCGAACGCGGCAGCTCGTTTCCCAGAGCAAGCTCAACCCGCTGGCGCTGAGCTATTCCGGCAACGATTCGTTTGCGCGGGCCGTGGCCGAGCGCGTCGCATTGAACGCGCGCGACGCCGGTCTAACTGTTCAGCCGTCGCCAAACAGCAGCGGCGCACTGCGATTAGTGCACTTACCGCTCGAATCGGCTGATGCCGCGACGGACCTGGTTAGTCTGACCCGGTCGCTGGGCCTTCCTGAGCGTTCGACTTCGTTCGACCCCTCCAAGCCAGAAACGTTGTACGAAGCGGAAAAAGCATTGCTCGATAGCAATCGCCTCATCCCACTGCTGCACTTGCCCCAACTCTACGCTCTGACGCCGCGAGTCCACTTCAGAGAAGCCGAGCGCAAAAATCCGCTACTGCTCCACCTGGAAGACCTGTGGGTGGACCCATGAGTTTTCGAACCAAGCTTTTCCTCAGTATTACAGTGACCGTCCTGATAGCCGTGTGGGTGGTCGCTGCCGTAGTCTCCGCGCTGGTGACAAACTCGTTCGAGCGGCGTGAGGCGCAGCGGACCGCCGCGCTAGTCGCTGAATTCCAGCGCGAATTCGACCGGCGCGGCCAGGAAGTGGCGCGGCGCATCGATGCCATCGCCGATTCCGACACGGTCCAGCGAATCGCCGTCAACCTGGCCGGACCCCAGCCCGACACCAGCCGCTATGTCGACGAAGCTGCGGCTCTGGCACGCGAGCAGTCGCTCAATTTTCTCGAACTGGTTTCCGCGGACGGCCGTATCATCAGTTCGGCTGAGTGGCCGGCGCGTTTCGGCTACCAGGAGAGCTGGTTGCTCGAGCCGGTCGACTGGAAAGCCCAAGGCGTTTTCTTGAAGCGCGAGGATCTCGCTGATGGTGCTGCCCTCGGCCTGGTGACGGTTCGTGGCGTAAAAACAGGCGAACGAACTCTGTACGTCGCCGGGGGTTCGCAACTCGATAAGGAATTTTTCAGTTCGCTGCCGGTGGCCGAAGGAATGCGTGTCCAGCTGTATCGCAATTTCGAACCGCGTCCTGCGCCGGACACCGTGGGATCGGCTCTCGCGGCAAGGTTGGTTCAGGAAGTCCAGCAGCAGCCACGCGAGCTGACCAGAACCAGTGCCGAAGCGAGCATTTCCGCAATACCGCTGATTGGGCGCGATAAACAACTGCTCGCCATCTTACTGGTGGAAAGCTCGCGCGCGGAGCTGGCCAGCCTGAAGCGAACCATTCAGGCAACCGCCTGGGGTGTGGGCGCCGCGGGTGTCCTGCTGGGTTTGATCTTGAGCTTTTGGACCGCCAGCCGGATAACGCGGCCCCTGCGTGCGCTCGCTGGCAGCGTGCGTCAGGTCGCGGCCGGAGATTGGAACACGCGAGCCGCGGTGGACTCTCGCGACGAAGTTGGCCAGCTCGCGCGCGATTTTAACCACATGACCGAGCAGCTTTCCGAACAGCGCGACCGAATGATTCAGGCCGAACGCGTGGCGGCCTGGCGAGAACTGGCCCGCAGGCTGGCGCACGAGCTCAAGAACCCGCTTTTTCCGTTGCAGATTACGGTGGAGAATCTGCAACGATCGCGTCAGGCCAGTCCCGAGCAGTTCGACGAAGTGTTCCGCGAGAGCACCACCACTTTGCTGGCCGAGCTGGACAATCTGAAGACCATCATCGGACGCTTCAGCGATTTCGCGAAGATGCCCGCTCCGCACCTGGAGCCTGTGAATCTGAATGATACGGTGCGCGAAGTGCTGAAGCTTTTTGAGGCCCAGATCCGGGCGCCCGGGCATCCCCCCATCGAAATGCGGGTTGAGACCGAGCCGAGTCTGGCGAGCGTCGCTGCTGACCCCGAACAGATCCGGCGTGCTTTGCGTAACCTGGTGCTGAACGCCCTCGACGCCATGCCCAAGGGCGGAACGCTGACAATTCGTACGCAGAACCTCAACGGTGCTGGTGGAAGTCGCGTGGCGATCGAGGTATCGGACACCGGCGAAGGCCTGACGCCCGAGGAGTGCGAGCGCTTGTTCACGCCGTATTACACCACCAAGCAGCACGGCACCGGTCTGGGCCTGGCGATCGTGCAATCGGTGGTGAGCGATCATAAAGGCACCATCTCCGTGCACAGCCAGCCGGGCCACGGCACAACGTTTAGAATCGAGCTGAACCGATGAGCAAACTGTTGCTGGTGGATGATGACGCGAACACGCTGGCGTCGCTGGCGCGCGCCTTCCGGCTGGCCGGGCATGAAGCGGTAGTTTGCGATCAGGCGGATCGTGCACTCGAACTGGCCAAGTCGCAGCGGTTCGACATGATCCTTTCAGACGTCGTCATGCCGGGCAAGGATGGCCTCACGCTGCTGGCGGAGCTGAAGGCGGCTGGTATTTCGACACCGGTGGTGATGGTATCCGGCCAAGCCAACATAGAAATGGCCGTGCGGGCGACGCGGCTGGGCGCGGTGGATTTTCTCGAGAAGCCGCTCTCCACCGAGAAGCTGCTGGTCACGGTCGACAATACCGTAAAGCTAACGCGCCTGGAAGAAGAGAACCGGCGATTGAAGCGGCGAGCCGGCCGGCAGGAGCTGGTCTGGAAATCATCCGTCATGCAGGCCGTCATGGCCAAGGTGGACCGCGTCGCCGCCAGCGAGACGCGAGTGTGCATCCTGGGAGAAACCGGGACCGGCAAAGAGCTGGTGGCTCACACGCTGCACAGCAAAAGCGCGCGCCGCAATGGGCCGTTCGTCACCTTGAACTGCGCCGCGGTGCCCGCCGAGCTGATCGAATCGGAACTCTTCGGTCATGAGAAAGGCGCGTTCACCGGCGCCACCACGCGGCATCTGGGCAAGTTTGAACAATCCAGCGGCGGGACGCTGTTTCTGGATGAGATCGGCGACATGCCGGCGATGATGCAGGCCAAACTGCTGCGAGTGCTCGAACAAAACGAGGTCGAGCGCATTGGTGGTGACCGTTCCATCGAAGTGGACGTGCGCGTGGTTGTCGCCACGCATCGCAATCTCGAAGAACTGGTGCGGCGCGGTGAGTTTCGCGAAGATCTGTATCATCGCATCTTCGTCTTCCCAATTTCGCTGCCTCCGCTGCGCGACCGCAAGGAAGACATCCACCTGTTGGTCGACTTCTTCGCGCGCAGCGTAGCGGAGCAAAACGACTGGCCTCCGCGCGAGATTACCCCTGACGCTTACGCCGAGCTGGAACGCTACTCCTGGCCGGGCAACGTGCGGGAACTGAGAAATGTGGTGGAGCGCTTGCTGCTGCTGGCTGACGATCGAGTGGACCGCGCCACCGTGCGCTTGGCTTTGCCGGCCGAAGTGTCATCTTATCCGGCCGGGAACGGCAGCCTGGCCGAGCGCATGGAGACCCACGAACGCGAGGTGATTCTGGCCGAGCTGAAGAAACACAATTTCAAGATGACGGACACGGCCCGCGCGCTGGGCCTGGAGCGCAGCCACCTGTACAAGAAGTGCCAGCAGTTAGGAATCGAGCACAAAGCCACACAGAGTTGAAGCGGCCCTGCGCGGCGCCTGTGCTATTCTGCCCCAGGAGCGTTTCACTCTATGAGAGTTGGTGTCTTTACCGCATTGCTGGCGCAGTTTTCACTCGATCAAGTTCTGGACAAACTTAAGAAGCTCGATATTCACACCGTCGAACTCGGCACCGGCAATTATCCTGGCGATCCGCATTGCAAACTGTCGATGCTGAAGGATCGCGCCGCCTTGAAGGAGTTCAAACAAAAGCTCGCCGACCAGGGCTTTTCGATCAGCGCGCTCAGTTCGCATGGAAATCCGCTGCATCCGAACAAGGAGGTGGCCAAGGCATATCAGGAAATCAGCCGGAAGACAGTGCTGCTGGCAGAAAAACTCGAAGTGCCGGTGGTGATCGATTTCTCGGGCTGCCCCGGCGACAGCGATAAGGCGAAATATCCCAACTGGGTGACGTGTCCGTGGCCCCCTGAGTACCTGGATCTGCTGGAGTGGCAGTGGGAGAAAAAAGTCGCGCCCTATTGGATCAAGCACGCGCAGTTTGCCAAAAGTCACGGCGTGAAAGTCGCCATTGAAATGCATCCCGGGTTCGTCGCCTACAGTCCCGAGACGCTGCTCAGGCTGCGTTCCATCGCCGGCTCGACCATCGGCTGCAATTACGATCCCAGCCATATGTTCTGGCAGGGCATCGACCCGATCAAAGCCATCCGCGTGCTCGGCGATTCCATCTTACACGTGCACGCCAAGGACACGCAGATCTACGACTACAATCTTCCGAAGACCGGCGTGCTCGATACCAAGAAATACACCGACGAACGTCATCGCGCCTGGATTTTCCGCAGCGTCGGATACGGGCATGCGTCCGGCTGGTGGAAAGAGTTTATCTCCACGCTGCGCATGTATGGCTACGACTATGTGCTCTCGATCGAGCACGAAGACACTCTCATGTCACCGGACGAGGGGCTCACTAAGGGCGCGGCGTTTCTCAACGCGATCGTGATCAGGGACCAGCCGACTGCGCCATGGTGGGTCTAGCGCATTTTAGGTTCGCGCGGATTGATCGCGGAATTTTGCCGGCGTCAGCCCGGTATGGCTCTTGAACATCGCGCAGAAGTGGCTCTGATCGGAAAAGCCGCACGTCAGGGCTATCTCCGATAGGGGCGTGCTGGTGTTGGCAAGCAGATGCGAGGCGTGCTCGATGCGGCGCTTCCGAATATACTCACCGATCGTGGACTGATAATGTTTGCGAAATTCGCGCGACAAGTGAACGGGATGGACTCCGGCAATCCCGGCCAGCTCGGCCAAACTCGGCGCCAGCAGATAAGAATCCTCGAGTGCCTCGCGCACCCGGCGCAGCCAGCTCGGGGCGTTCGAGCCGGTTCCTTCGCCAATCGCACGCGCGCTCTCTGCCAGGATTTCCAGCAGCACGCCCTCCATGGCCAGCGGAGCGACATCGTCCTCGGCGTGGAATTCGCGCACCATGCGATTTGCCAGCCACGCTGCCGCGAGGCCTAACACTTCGCCGGGCTTCGATAACACGGCCGCATGATCGCCCAGCCGCGTGAGGATGAGCGGATCGATCTTGACCAAAAGACAACGCACCCTTGTGTCGTACTCGTTTTCGTGCAGCTCTCCGGGCGGCAAAAAGCGCAGTGATCCTTCTGGGCAAACGCAGGTGCGCTCGGCGTACTTCTCCGTATAGCTGCCCGACAGAACAAAACTGAGATAACCGTGGGAGTGGCAATGCGGCGGCAGAGCCAGCCCCTCCGGATAAACAGTCTCTGTCAAAGCGAAACCTGCGACATCGCGGTGCCGCACGACCGTACCCGAAGTGTCCACAATCGGACAGGCCGTGAATTGTTTTTGAGGTATTGCAATCGTCGCGTTCATAGCAGTTCGATCCTGGCCTTCCTTATTCGACGCTAGAGAGACCGATCGGTTAGGAATTCGATCGCGTGAATGCATGTTTCATGGACGTTCACGCATAACTTTCGTACGCAACACATCGTCCGTTTGTTCGATTCACTGATTCCAAATAACCGAGAAGTTAAGCCCGTCCCAATTGCGAACGATTCGTCCCACAAACGCACACGAATTGCCGAAAATGATTTAGCCCACGCTAACCCGCGGCAAGCTGCGTTGGTGTTCGGCAAGATTCCGTACGACATACCGACTTACTCTGTTTTCGCGATCAGGGTTGTTCATGCGAACGAAAATGCTGTGCGGGCAATTGGCGGTTGCAATACTCGTGCTGCCGCTCGGCGGTGCGGATACAGTCAAGTCCCTGCTGGAGGCTTCCAAGACGGCATTCAATCAGGGACGCTACGCCGAAGCGGAAACCGCCGGCCGGCAAGCACTGGAATTGGCCGAACGAAGCAGCGATCCCCAAACCCCCTTGTGTCAAAGCAACCTAGCCGCGGTTGAATCAGCGGAAGGAAAGTACCGCGAGGCCGAACAACTGAACCGGCGCGCCCTCCGGATGTGGGCGAATGCTCCCAATAACGAACTGCAAACGGCCATCACCTTAGGCAACCTCGGGGTGGTGCTTAGTTCAGAAGCAAGTTACACGGAGGCTGAGATTGCCGACAGGCAGTCCCTTGAAATGTTGGAAAAGCTCGCCGGCCCTGAGGATCTGCGCACCGCGACCGCGCTGAACAATCTAGGCGAGCTCTACAACCGCGAGGGGCAATTCACTCAAGCGGAACCGCTTTTTCGGCGCGCCATCGCGATTCGCCAGAAGCTCTCCGGCGAAGATTCTCCGGAGATGGCGACGTTATGGAAGGGACTGGCGGAAGTTTATCAGCACCAGGGAAATTACAAAGCGGCGGCTGAAACGCTGGAACACTCAATCGCGGTCCTGAACGAACGTCTGGGTCCGCAAGATGTACGGCTTGCGCCGTTCCTCAGCGCTCTGGCAAGCGTGGACATCGCAGAACACAAATACAAAGAATCAAGAAAACTCTTGGAGCGTGACGTAGCGATCCTGGAGACACGGGATGCTCCCTTGCAACCCGACTTGGCAGCGGCGCTTTCGAACCTTGCTACAGTCGCCTTCTGCCAACACCGTTACAAGGATTCCGCCAAACTTCATGAACGTGCGCTGGCTATCGCGGAAACAAGCCTTGGGAAGGATAATCCTTTGGTCGCGATCCATCTAAGCAACTTCGCAGCGGCCTTGATGCCGCTTCACGACTACGCAAAAGCCGAAGCTTCCCTTCAACGCGCGCTAGGAATTGTGGAACAGCCCGGCGCACGCGACCGGCAACATCTAGGCGATGTACAGGCGCGTCTCGGGGAACTGTGCGCCGCCACCGGCCGCGACGCCGAGGCGTTGCAGCACTATCGGCGCGCCATTGAAGTCCGGCAAGAAACGCTGGGCGAGAACAGTCCCACTCTGATTCCGCTTCTGCGCGCCTCCGCGCAACTGTCGAGAAAAGCTCAGGACTACGCAGCAGCGGAAAAAGCCGAAGTGCGCGCGATGGGAATCGAAGTGAGAAACACTTTGCGGCCCTACTCGATGCGCGCCGATGAACGAGTTACTTCAGTTCCGGACTGCTAGCGTTAGCCGCCTCGGCGGTCCAGTTCTGATGAATGGTCATGGTCTGGTCGGAGTAAAACGTTCGCCGGCCGGTGCTGTTGTAAACCTTGGGGTTCGCGTTTACGGTGTAGCCTTGTGGCGTCGCGGTGAGGACGAACGTATAACCGTCCTTATCGCCGGAAGAGAGACTGGAAGGAATCAGATCCGAGGCCTCTGGTCCCGGACCGCCGCTAGTGGGTGGGCCTAACTGAGCCAGCGTGAGCGCGTACTTGCCGAATTGCGACTGGTACTGCGTCTCGGCCTGATGGATGGTCTGAATTTCCCGGATGACTACCATCTCGTTGGCGTTCTCTTTGGCGGTATTGAGCTTGGGAACCGCGACCGCCAGGATCACCAGAATGATCGAGATCACGATTAGCAACTCGATCAACGAAAAGCCGCGTGCACGCGAGCAGCGCTTGGAATAGGACCTTTCCATGACACTAATTATGACGCGAAATCCGGGCCTAGTGTGCAGTGCCCGCCGCCGGCTTGGGTTCCGACACGATGACGGCCGGGACATTCTGCTCGTGGACCAGCTTGTTAAAGGCTGCTAAGTCCGTGCTCATCAATTTCTTAAGCGTCTCAAGCTGCAGGTTGACCTGGCTGGCCAATTCTTCATAGACCTGCGTGTCTTGAAGCGTGGGGGCATCGTCGGAACTCTCTAGGCCCGACAGCAGCGTGGCCAGCTTGTTATTGAGCTTGATGGGAAAATTGAGCGGATCTTCGCTGGCGCGATTCTTGGTCTGATACAGCGCCTCCTCGACGGCCGTCAGCTTGCCGGCCAGCGTCTTGGCCGCATCCGACACCTTGGCGTCCTTGACGCGCCCCGCGTATTCATCGAGCTGCTTGCGAACGTCGCGGATCTCGACGACGCCCTCGTTGGCCTGGCTCAGCTTGCCGTGGATTTGCAGCGCAACTTCGAGCTGCCGGGCGTAGTCTTCAGGCGTTGTCGTGAGGCGCGGATCTTTCTTGACTTGGAAAGTCTGCACCTGCGATTTGCCGTCAATCGTCAGCAGAACTTTGTAGGTTCCGGGGACCACCACCGGGCCGCGGACGCCGCCCGCCCACAGAACCATGCCGGGGAAGGAAGTCGCGTCTGGGTAGCGGAGATCCCAAACGAACCGATTCAAGCCGGCTTCTGCCGGGACGCGATCGACTCCCGGCGGACGGCGGGGGCCTTCTTCCTCTTCCTCATCAGGAGCGGGCTCCGCACGCTTGGTCGCCTGGACGCTCGAGAATTTGCGAATCAGCTTGTCGGAACTATCCAGGAACTCGAGCGTCACCTCGCCCTGCGGCTTGTCGCGGAATGAGTAATACACGACAGCTCCGGCCGGCGGATTTTGTCCTTCGGGCGCGTTGGGCGGCAGGCGGAAGCCGCCCCGCAAAGTGCGATAGGTGTCCGCAGGCTGGAGAAGCTTGAAGTCTTGCTTTAAATCACTGTTGACAAGTTGATAAAGAATAGGTAGATCGTCGAATATCCAAAACGCTCTGCCCTGAGTGGCGACCACCAGTTCTTTTTCGCGCTTCTGAAACGCTAAGTCCGTGATCGGGACCACCGGAAGGTTGAGCTGGAACGATCGCCACAGCGTGCCGCCGTTGAATGAAACAAACATCCCGGTTTCTGTTCCGGCCACTAGCAGATCCCGGCGATTTGGATCCTCGCGGATCACTCTGGTAAACGCGCCCGGCGGGATGCCGGAATCGATACGCGCCCAGCTTTTCCCGTAGTCGGTGGTCTGATACAGGTACGGCCGAAAATCGTCGAGCTTGTACATGGTCGCGGCGAAATAGGCGGTCCCGGCGTCGAACGGCGAGGCCTCGATGGAATTAATCTGGATCCATTGCGGCAGGTCCTTGGGCGTAACGTTGTCCCAATGCTTGCCACCGTCCTGGGTCACGTTCACCAGGCCGTCGTCGGAACCCACCCAGATCACACCCTTCTTAACGGGCGATTCGTCGATCGTAAAGATGGTGTCGTAATACTCGATGCTGCTGTTGTCCTTGGTGATGGGTCCGCCGGTCGGGCCTTGCTTGGATTTGTCGTTGCGTGTCAGGTCCGGGCTGATCGTTTCCCAGCTTGCGCCGCCGTTGTTGGTTTTGAAAACGTGGTCGCCGCCCGCGTACAGCGTGGTCGGATCGTTGGGCGAGAACAGCAACGGATAATCCCATTGGAAGCGATACTTCATCGCTTCGGCGCCGGCGCCCATGGGATTGTCGGGCCACACGGTCACGTTGCGAAGCTGGCCGGTACGGTGGTCGTAGCGCGTGAGCAAGCCGTCGTAGGAGCCCGCAAAGACAATCTGGGAATCCTTGGGATCGGGCACCACCCAGCCGCTTTCGCCGCCGCCGACATCGTACCAATCTCGCACGTCGATGGCTCCCTCGTCGCTGCGCGTGGTGATGCGCACCGTGCTGTTGTCCTGTTGCGCGCCATAAGCGTGATAGGGAAAATCGTTGTCGAGAGCGACGCGATAGAACTGTGCGGTGGGCTGATTGTCAATCGTAGTCCAGGTGCGGCCGCCGTTGGTGCTCACGTTAGCGCCGCCGTCGTTCGATTCGATCATGCGGTTGGAATCGTTCGGCGCGATCCACAGGTAGTGATTGTCGCCGTGCGGCGTGCGGATGGCCGTGTAGGTCTTGCCGCCATCGTCGGACCGATAGAAGCCGGTGTTAACAACGTAGACGGTATCTTCTTTCAGCGGATCGGCGAAGATGCGCGAATAATACCAGGCGCGCTGCCGCAGCTTGCGCTTGTCGTTAACCTTGGTCCAGGCGCGGCCGCCGTTGTCGGAGCGAAAGACGCCGCCATCCTCGGCTTCCACGATGGCCCACACGCGATCGGAATTCTGAGGCGAAACGGTGACGCCGATCCGGCCCAAGACGCCCTTCGGCATGCCCGGATTGCGGCTCAAGTCGGTCCACGTATCGCCGCCATCGGTGGACTTGAACAGGCCGCTGCCAGGCCCGCCGCTCTCGAGCGACCAGGGCGTTCGATGCACGTCCCAAAAAGCCGCGTAGATCACGTTCGGCTGGTTGGGGTCGAGAATCAGATCCACCGCGCCAGCGTTGCGGTTGCGGAAGAAGACCTTCTTCCAGGTCTTGCCGCCATCGATGGTCTTGAAGACACCGCGGTCGTCATTGGGCCCGAACAAGTGGCCCAAGGCGGCGACGTAAACGATGTCGGGATTTCGCGGATGAACGCGCACCGCGCCGATGTGATAGGTATTCTCCAGCCCCACGTTCTTCCAGGTTTTGCCGGCATCCGTGGTCTTGTAGACACCGTCGCCATTGGAAGCATTGCCGCGGATGTCGGGCTCGCCCATGCCGACATAAACCGTGTTGGGGTCCGATTCCGAAACGCCGATCGCGCCCACCGATCCGGTTTTGAACTGGCCATCGGAAACAGGAATCCAGTTGGCCCCTCCATCGTTGGTTCGCCATACACCGCCACCTGTCCCGCCGAAATAGTACACGCTCGGCTGCGAGGTCACGCCCGCGACAGCCACAGCGCGGCCTCCTCGAAACGGGCCGATATTGCGATACTTCAACTCCTTGAGCGAGTTGAGATCGGGCTGCGCCGTTAGCACCAGCGCGGAAAACATCAATGCGGCGAGAGTCTTCATCGAACTACCTTCAATTACTAGTTGAGCTTACTTTGTGATGGGCCGGGGAACCTTTTGTTCCATCATGGCGGCGTTGTAGGCGAACCAAGCCATCGCGACGGCTGCCTGGCGAATCTCATTCATGTCGACGCGCTCCACCATGTCCATGTTGGTGTGGTGGGTGCGGATGTCGTAGTTGACGTAGTCCTGGATGGGATTGAAGCCTGGAACTCCCGCAGCGACGAAATTCAGATGGTCCGTGGCGCCGACCGGCTCGATGACGTTGCGGCGCGCACCGGAATCCTTGATTGGTTCCAGCCAGGTGTCGAACATGGGCTTGGCGGCTTCGTTGTTTTGCAGGAACCAACCGTAGATGGGGCCGGTTCCGTTGTCAATGTTAAAGTACACGTCGAATTTGTCGCGAGCCTGCGCGTTGGCAGCGCCTACCAGGTGCTGCCGAACCCAGGCGCGTGAGCCCAGCAGGCCCTGTTCTTCGCCGCCCCACAGCGCCACGCGAATGGTGCGGCGCGGGCGCGCATCGATGGCTTTGAGGATCCGCAGCGCTTCCATGACTGTGGTGGCGCCGTCGGCGTTGTCGGTGGCGCCGACTCCGGTATGCCAGCAATCCAGGTGGCCGCCCAGCATAACGACTTCGTCGCGCAGCGCCGGGTCGGTGCCGGGCAGCTCCGCCAGCACGTTATAGGCGTTGCCGCCGTCGGCATCGTAGTACTTCGTCTGGACATTGACGCGCAGTTTGACTGGGATGTTGTGCTCGAGCATTCGGGCGATCATGTTGTAGTGCTCGGCGGCCAGCGTGATGGATGGCGCCGCGCCCGGTCCCAAGTCGCGCCCGGTGACGAAGACGGTTCCGTGCTCGCCAATGCTGGGCTTGAGCAGAACGCCCGCGCCAGCCTCGCCTAGAATCTTCACCACGCGCTGTGCCGCAGTCGGGCCGGCCGGGCGCTGCTGGCCGATTCCCGTCGCATAACCGGCCGAAAGAGCCACATATTCCGGAGCGCTCGGTTGCGGCCGGTCCTTGCGGACAAAGTTAGTCATCATCGGCTGCGTCATGACGATGGCGCCCTTGTACTGCGCGCGGTTGCGGTCGATTTCCTCAGGCGACTTGCCGCCGGCAAACACGGGTGTGGCCACGATCTCGCCACTGGTGGACGGCGACCAGGCGTCGGCGTAGCCAATCAGCGGCAGATAGCGCGGTTCGATCATCTCAATCGTGACTTTTTCCATGGTCCAGCCGCGGCCGAATTTCCAGGGCTCCAGGCGCGCGCCTTGCAATCCATATGAAGCCAGGCGGTCGCGCGCCCATTCGGCGGCGCGCTTGTGTGCGGGCGATGCGGTGAGCCGCGGCCCGATGTTCACGGTGAACATCTCGAATACCGGCGCAACCTGCGAGTTGGCCGTTTCCTCGGCGCGAATCTTGGTCAGCATGCTGCGATCGATAAAGATTTGTCCGAATGCGAGAACGGCGAGGCCCGCCAGAATGGTCAACCGCACAAGTTGCTTGATCATAAATCTCCTCAAGATTATCCTACGCTGTCTCACCCGCGGTTGAAACTGAATCTGCAATCAGCATCACCTCCGCAAGCGCCATCGCGCCCAGAACGCCGGCGCGCGAGCCGAGCGATGGAGGAACAATATCGGGAGCGTCGACGTAGCCGCTCAGCAGCTCCGCCACGTTGCCGCGAATCATGGGGAAGAGCTGTTCTCGGGCCATGACGCCGCCTCCCACGATGATTCGCTGGGGCGACAGCATGCAGATCGCGTTCGCAATGCCGAGCGCCAGATAGCGCGCCTCCAGCTCCCAAGCTGGATGATCGTCCGGCAAGCGGGACGCATCCTGGCCCCAGCGCGCCTGGATCGCCGGTGCGGCCGCCAGTCCTTCCAGGCAATCGCCATGATAAGGGCAGTTACCGGGAAACGGGTCGCGCTGGAGATCGTGCGGCACTCGCACGTGGCCCAGCTCCGGATGCGCGCGGCCGTGCAGCAAGCGGCCGTTGGCCATCGCTCCGCCGCCGATTCCGCTGCCAACTGTGAGGTACAAGAACGTATCCAACCCCTGCGCCGCGCCCCAGCGGCTTTCGGCGAGCGCCGCGGCATTGACGTCGGTGTCGAATGCCACCGGGACGTGCAGGGCTCTTCGGATGGATCCCGCGAAATCGAAATTTCGCCAGGCCAGCTTGGGCGTCCAGGTGATGAAGCCAAATGTCGCAGACAGGGGATCGAGGTCAACTGGGCCGAACGAGGCGATCCCGACCGCGCGCACCGGAGTCCGGGCT
The DNA here is from genome assembly GCA_963768095.1 of Terriglobia bacterium. Lineage (GTDB taxonomy): Bacteria > Acidobacteriota > Terriglobia > Bryobacterales > Bryobacteraceae > Palsa-89. The sequence continues at coordinate 571,316 of CAVYGT010000011.1, forward strand.
TTGAAAAACTCCAGCACTCGGCCAATGGTGTCCTCCGGCGTCGTGGTGGGGATCTCCGCCAACTCCAGCTCGTCCGGCGGGTGGCCCACCGCGCAAACAAACTTCGTACCGCCCGCTTCGATTCCGCCCAGGGATAACATGGTCTATCCGGTCCTTGACTTCATGATATAAAGTACTCTATAGTGAGAAGCATGTCGCCCTGCCCTGCTCCTCCTCAAACCAGCTCTTCGCCGTATGAGCGATGGTATCGCCATTTCAGCGAGCGTCGCGACGCCGCTCAGTCCCTTCCATGGTGCGACTCCTATATGCTGACAGCGGCGGAGCGAAGGAATGTCGCCCGGTCCATTCAACAATTTCAGCTCGGAGAGTGGGCTCGCGGCCGGGGTCTCAAGCAGAGAGCGTTGCGTCAGCCCGGGCTGGCCGGAGACGCCTGGTTCATTCCGGCTCTGGAGCTGTTTATTCAAGAAGAGCAGCGCCACAGCGTGATTCTGGGGCGGTTCCTCGATCAGCAGTCCATCCCGCGGCTTCGGGCGCACTGGCTCGACGAGACTTTCCGGCGTTTGCGCAAATTGGCCGGGCTGGACGTTTGCGCGGCGGTCCTGGTCACTGCGGAAGTTCTGGCCATGCCTTTTTACCAGGCGCTCCGGGATGCAACACGCTCGAAGCTGCTGCGTTCTATTTGCGCGGGCATTCTGGTGGACGAAGCCGCTCACCTAAACTACCAAGGTCTGACGTTGGGTTTGATTCGCCGCCCGCTCTCGGATCGTAGCCGGACCGTTCGCGGCCTGTGCCACCGGGCGCTTTTCGACGGTACAGCTCTGCTGCTGTGGCAGCAGGATCGCCGCGTTTTCCAAGCCGCCGGCTGGAGCTTTTTCCGCTTTTGGAACGAAGCGCAGCGCTGGTTCGCGATTCTCGAAATGAAAATCAGAAACGTCTCCTCGGCGCAGGGCCGAATCGACCTGTACGCGGAAGCGCGGCTGGACTAGCTCGCGCGATCGTGCCGCGCCGGAATGGGACTATGTTCTAAGATCGAATTGATGGGTCCTCATCCAGCGCAAGCTGAGCAACCGAAACTACCGATACCCGGCGTCAAGAATCTGATCGCGATCGGATCAGGCAAAGGCGGCGTGGGCAAGACCACCGTTTCCGTGAATCTCGCCATCGCTCTAGCGCGCCTGGGCCACACAGTGGGCCTGATGGACGCCGACGTGTACGGGCCGAACGTACCGCTCATGCTAGGCTTGCGCGCGACACCGCACGCTATCGGCGAGCGTATCCAGCCGCTCGAAAAAAACGGCGTGCGCGTCATGTCGATGGGATTCCTGAACCCGGGCGACAAGCCGCTGGTGTGGCGCGGGCCGATGCTGCACAGCGTGATCCAGCAATTTTTGCGCGGCGTCGATTGGGGCGAGCTGGATTACCTGCTGATCGATCTCCCTCCCGGCACCGGCGATGTCCAGCTCACATTGATCCAAACCGCGCCGCTCACGGGCGCCGTGGTGGTGACCACGCCGTCCGATGTCTCGCTCGAAGACGCGCGCAAGGCCATCCTTATGTTCCAGCAGGTGCGCGTGCCGATTCTGGGCGTGGTGGAGAACATGAGCTACCTGGTGTGCCCGCATTGCCAGGAGCGCATCGACGTGTTCAGCTACGGCGGCGGCAAGAAGACCGCGGAAGCGATGAACGTGCCATTTCTGGGCGAACTGGCGCTCGATCCGGCGGTGCGCATCGGCGGAGATTCCGGCAACCCGGTCACGCTGGGCGAAAGCGGCGCGCCATTTGTAGCCATCGCGCACGAGGTGGAGCGGCGCGCTGCGGAGGAATCCGGCAAGAAGGGCCCATCGATCAAAATTGAGGACTGAGGCCTTCCTGTAGAAGGCCGGGAGCGGCTCCAGCTAACATGAGAGAGTGGACAGACGCGATCTACAGAGGCTCTCGCGGATCCGAATTCGCGAGGCGAAGGCGCTCGCGAAACTCGGTCTGCACGATGGCGCCTATTACTTGGTCGGCTACGCTGTCGAGTGTGCGCTGAAGGCCTGCATCGCAAAAGGTACTCGGAGGCACGAGTTTCCCGATCGAAAGAAGGTCGAGGCTAGTTACAAGCACGATCTTCGCGAGCTTGTCAGAGTTGCGGATCTGGACGATGCTCGTGTGGACGAGTCCAGGCGCAGCTTGAGGTTTCGGAACAATTGGGATGTCGTAAAATCTTGGTCAGAAGAGAGCCGCTACCGCACGAATTCGGCTAGCGATACGAGGGCCCTGGTCGAGGCGGTTACGGATTCAAATCATGGAGTACTGCGATGGGTAAAGCAGCACTGGTAAACATTGACGTTGAAAAAGGCGCGGAGATTCTCAAGGTTCTGGACGATGCAAACCTGAAGGTGCGCGTTGCATTATGGCTTTACTCGCCAGATTACGAAGATTGGCGTCTCGTACTATCTTCTAAAGAGTTTGATCAAACCGATCTTGTTGCGGCATACGGATTGGTGAATAGCGCTCTGGACGCGGCAGGAATTCCTCTTGAACAAACCCCGCCCATCCTGATCCTCAGCATGAGCAGTGCCTTTGTTCGGACGCTGCGCAAGATCTTCGGAAAGGCCAAGAGCGTCGAAGGTATGCGTCTGGGCGGGCAAATGATCGGCGATCGCTTTGTGGACGACGCTTATGTCTACAGGGTGTCGTAACATGACCGCATTTGAGCCGCGTCGAACCGCGATGGCCCGAACAATGGATGCGTGCATCTTGACGTTGGCCGTCCACAGGCAACCGCAAAGCAAGCAATAGGAAGCATAGAGCGCTCACCTCCGTGGTTCAATTGAGAGATCGGGCTCGTTGATATGTTTCCGCCATCGGCTCGTGCCCTCTTGATAGGCCTGCAGAACACTCTAACAACGTGCGGAGTCGACTACGAACAAGAGATCAAGGGCTTCGGCCAAGTCGCAGAATCCGAAAAACGCGCGAATGGCTACTTCTTCGAACTTCGAGACCATATTTGCGGCCTCTTGTCATCGCAGCTCAGTAACCAGCGCCCATGGAAGCGAATTGCTGAGAATGAAGATCAGATACGTCAGATCTTTTTCGATTACGACCCATCTGCACTCCAGAAGGCTGATCCCGATCAACTGGAAACAGAGCTTTGCGCGATTCGCTGCGGCAACCGCCGCATTCGGAGGCAGATGCAGGCGTTGAAGCAGAACATTTCGACTTTCCAGCTCATCGAGAAGGACTTTGGCAGCCTCGATACTTTCGTCACGAGCCATGATCCCGACTTGATCGCCAAGCAACTCAGTGGACCCGGCCGCTACAAATTAATCGAGGTCGGCTTCCCTTTGGCACTGGAGTATCTTAAGAACGTCGGGATTTCCGCCGGCAAGCCCGACGTGCACGTTCTGCGGATTTTGGGACCGGAGAGACTTTCATATTTCGATCGCTATCCGACGGAGTGCGAAGCGTATCAAATGGTCGCCCGACTTGCCGCTGAATCTGATTGCAATGCCACCTACCTTGATAATCTTCTGTGGCTATTCTGTGCGCAAGACTATGGAAGCGTCTGCGGTGACCAACCGCGCTGCGGCATGTGTGCTCTTCGACAAGATTGCCGCTATACCGCATCGCACACTGGATCTAGCAAAGAGCATCTTGGACTTCGCGACGCGTGATGCGTTCGCGTTAATGGTCATTAAGCAAAGGCAGGGCTTGGCCCTTCACCGCCGGGCCCAACTGGCTCCGATGTAATCCCGGTTCATCCGCGCGATCGCTTCCAGCTTGATCTCTTTCGGACACACCGCTTCGCACTCGCCGATGTTGGTGCAGCTTCCGAAATTCTCCCGATTGAACTGGCGTACCATGCGGAGCGCACGCTCGTGCCGCTCGGGCTGGCCCTGCGGCAACAATCCCAGATGAGCGATCTTCGCGCCCGTGAACAGCGCGGCCGACGCATTCGGACATGCCGCCACGCACGCGCCGCAGCCGATGCAGGCAGCCGCGTCCATGGCGCGGTCGGCGTTCTCCTTGGGAACCAGAATCGTGTTGCCATCCGGCGCGCTGCCAGCCGGAATCGTGATGTATCCCCCGGCGGCGATGATGCGGTCGAATGTGCTGCGATCCACAACCAGGTCTTTAATGACCGGAAATGCCTTGGCGCGCCACGGCTCAAGATAAAGTTCCTGGCCATCCTGAAAATGACGCATGGTGAGCTGGCACACCGTGGTTGCGGGGAGCGGACCATGCGCGATCCCGTTGATCATGAATCCGCACGAGCCGCAGATCCCCTCCCGGCAATCGTGCTCGAAGGCAATCGGCTCCTGGCCCTTGAGGATCAGGTCTTCATTGACCACATCCAGCAATTCGAGCATCGACATATCCGGATTCACCGCGTTGGCTTCATATCGCACCATCGCGCCGCGTGCCGCAGGGCTTTTCTGACGCCAGACATGCAGAACCAGGCGCATTATTTGTAGCTCCGCTGGCTGGGATGGACGTACTCGAATTGCAGCGGCTCTTTGTGCAGCGCGGGCGGCTGGCCATCGCCCTGAAACTCCCAGGCCGAGACGTACGAGAACTCGGCGTCGTTGCGCTGCGCTTCGCCGTCGGGCGTCTGAAACTCTTCGCGGAAATGTGCGCCGCAGGATTCATTCCGATCGATTGCATCCAGACAAAGCAGCTCGGCCAATTCGAAGAAATCGGCGACGCGGCCGGCCTTCTCGAGCGACTGATTCAAGTCGTCAGCGCTGCCGGCCACGGTCACGTCCTTCCAATACTGCTCGCGCAACTCGCGAACCTCGCCCAGCGCGCGCTCCAGACTTGCCGCATTGCGCGACATTCCGCAGTGATCCCAGAGAATCTTGCCGAGCCGGCGATGGAAGTCGTCCACCGTATGGTGGCCCTTGATGGAGAGCAGCCGCTTGGTACGGCTCGCAACTTCCGATTCTACGCGCGCGAACTCGGCATGCCCGGTGTCCAGCTTCTCGGGTTTGGCGTTGGCGATGTAATCGCCCACCGTGTACGGCAGGACGAAATAGCCATCCGAAAGGCCCTGCATCAGGGCGCTGGCGCCCAGGCGATTGGCGCCATGGTCTGAAAAATTTGCCTCGCCGATCACGAACAAACCCGGAATCGTGCTCATGAGATAGTAATCCACCCACAGCCCGCCCATGGTGTAGTGAATGGCCGGATAGATCCGCATGGGGACCTGGTACGGATCCTCGTCGGTGATGCGCTGATACATCTCAAAAAGGTTGCCGTAACGTTCGCGAATGACGTCCGCGCCCAGGCTGCGGATGGAGTCGGAAAAATCCAGATACACGCCGTGCCCGGTCTCGCCAACGCCGCGCCCTTCGTCGCACACCGCCTTGGCATTGCGGGACGCCACGTCGCGCGGGACCAGATTGCCGAAGCTCGGGTAACGCCGCTCCAGGTAATAATCGCGCTCGGTCTCGGGGATCTGGCCCGGCAGGCGCTTATCCCCGGCTTTCAAGGGAACCCAGATGCGGCCATCGTTGCGCAGCGACTCGCTCATCAACGTCAGCTTGGACTGATAGTGCCCCGAGACTGGAATGCAGGTGGGGTGAATCTGCGTGAAGCATGGATTCGCGAACGCCGCGCCGCGCTTGTACGCGCGCCAGATGGCCGTGCAGTTGGAACCTTTAGCGTTGGTCGACAGATAGTAAACGTTGCCGTAGCCGCCCGTCCCCAAGACCACCGCGTCAGCCACGTGGGACTCGATCTTCCCGGTAACCAGGTTGCGCGTTACGATGCCGCGGGCGCGTCCGTCGATCACCACCAGGTCCAGCATCTCGCAGCGCGGGAACATCTCGACGCTTCCGGCATGCACCTGCTCCTCCAGCGCCTGGTATGCGCCCAACAGGAGCTGCTGGCCGGTCTGCCCGCGCGCATAGAAGGTCCGCGAGACTTGCGCGCCGCCAAACGATCGATTGGCCAGCGTGCCGCCGTATTCGCGCGCGAACGGCACGCCCTGCGCCACGCATTGATCGATGATATTCACGCTGATTTGCGCCAGCCGGTAGACGTTAGCTTCGCGCGAGCGGAAGTCGCCGCCCTTCACCGTGTCGTAAAACAGCCGGAAAACGCTGTCGCCGTCGCTGTGGTAATTCTTGGCGGCGTTGATCCCGCCTTGAGCGGCGATGCTATGCGCGCGCCGTGGCGAATCCTGAAAGCAGAAGCACTTCACGCGATAACCCAGTTCACCCAGCGTCGCTGCCGCCGAAGCTCCCGCCAGCCCCGAGCCGACCACGATGATGCTGTGCTTGCGCTTGTTAGCCGGATTGACCAGCTTCATCTCGAAGCGCGCCTGGTCCCACAGCTTTTCGATGGGTCCGGAAGGCACTCGCGAATCCAGTTGCATGGCTATCTCACAACTCCCGCCATCACGGCCACCGGAATGGAGATGTTGCCCGCGGCGATCAGGATTGCAACCACTGCCGCCAGCCGCTTGAGCACCAGCGTGTAGCGCGGATGATAAAACCCGAGCGACTGGAACATGCTCCACAAGCCGTGATAGAGGTGCATGCCCAGCAGCAGCATGGCAAAAATGTAGAACGCCGATACAGGAATCAGGCTGAAGCTCGCTACTACATTGCTGTAGACGTCCCCCTCCACGAAGTGTGGGTTCACCGTGCCGAAGGTGAAGTCCAGCAAATGATAAATCACGAACGCCAGGATGATGGGGCCGCTCCAGTACATGGTTCGCGAGGCGTAAGACGATTGCGTAGCCTTCTTCTTGACGTAACCAGCCGGCCGTGCCTCCAGGTTGCGCAACGCCAGTTGGACAGACGACCAGATGTGCAGCGCCACCATCACCAGCAGCACGATGCGGACCGTCCAGAGCAATGCGGGCAGCGAGCGCAGAAACACAGCGTAGCGATTGAGCTTCTCGGGCCCTTCGTAGATCTGAAGGTTACCGATCAAGTGCCCGATGACGAAGAGAAAGAGTATACATCCGCTTACCGCCATGACGGCTTTTTTGCCGACGGTGGAACTGTAGAAACGGTCTGCGACTGCCGTGGCCACTCTGTTTCGCCTCTGGTTCGATTGTTCCTTTGCGCTTGGAGGAGCAACCCTCGTAGTCATAGCAGCTAAGAAGGCGCCTGCTTTTAGAATACAGCGCCGGCATATCAGCGGTGTGCTGCATGCAGACCGAGGCCGGGCGGAAGCGTCATCTATAACGGACCTCTGTCAGAGCCGGAGCGAGCAGTTGATGCGAGCTGTCGTTTAGCTGGAGTGGGTCTTTTTTCGGCGCAAATACAAGTAGTGAATCAAAATGTAAGCCGCGATCAGCAGACCGGCAATTACCGACCACAGCTTCAGATGATGCTCAACCAGGCCCAGAATCTCCTCCCATCGCTTTCCGAAATGATAGCCGAGGAACAGAAAGGTGCTGACCCACGCGATCGCGCCGCTGTAGGCGAACAAAGCGAATGACCGGTATTCCAGCTTGGACGTCCCTGCAACGATGGCGGTGAAGTGCCGCACTCCCGCGACGAAGTATCCGATCAGCAGCGCCCAGTGACCGATGCGATCGAACCAGTCATGGATTCTACGGATGCGTTCGTCGGTTATGTGCAGCAGCTTGCCGTAGCGCGAATGCAAGACCTTCCAGCCCACCGTTCTGCCGATGAGGTAGCTGCAAGTGATGCCCGACATGCTGCCGGCGAGCGCGCTAAAAAATGTCGGGACCGGCTGAAGATGGCCTTGGTAGATGAGAAACCCGCAACCAGTCAGCAGAAATTCGTCCGGAACCGGCAGCCCGACGATGCCCAGCACCAGGAGCGAGAAAATGGCCAGGTAGCCGTAGGTCGAAACCCACTGGAGGACAGTGTTTTCCAACTAGAGAGGATAGCGAAGTAGCTGGTGGGCCGTCGTAGCGGCCCCAAGCTGCTGGCTGACGATGCGTCTAGCCTACGGACTTCTTTACCGGCACCACAGCGCTTGTGCTGGGGGTCTGCGAGACCGAGAAGAATTCCAGAAAACGCTTCTTGGAATCGAGCGGCACCGCGCCCGGTCTCTGCTCGAACATGCTCTGGGCCAGGCCGGTAAACTTTTTGCCCAGATCCGAGCTTGATTCCAGCCAGCGGCCCAACGTGAGCGCCCGTTGAACGCCCTGGTAGTCGTTGGGGAAGGTCATGTAGACGGGAACACCCACCAGCTCTTCGATTTGAGCCGACGTGATCATCGGCCGCTTCTGGCATCGATTCAGCAGCAGGCAGATCCGGTCCGCCAATTCCAGATGCTTGAGGTAGAGGACCTTCTCCCGGGCCAGATGCAGGGCCGGGATCTCGGGCGTGGCTACCAGGAAGATCTTTTTGCATTCATGCATGATCTCGAGCGAGTACTTTTCCAAATTGCCCGAGAGATCAAAGCACAGCGCGTCGTAGTTGCGCCGCATGAATTCCATCAGGTGTCTGATCTGGGTCGGTTCGATATGGAAGTCCGGATTCAGCTTGCCGGCGTGTAACACTTCCAGCTTGTCGACCTTGGTCACCATGGACGGCCACAGGCTCTCGTCCATTTCCAAGGCGTGCTCGGCGGCATCCGTTACGCAATAGCCGCTGTCCAGCTTCAACATGAAGCGAAGCATGCCCGAGTTCAGATCGAAATCAGACAATAGAACGTTCAGGTTGGGCAGGCGTGATATGGCGACCGCGGTGTTCAGCGCAATGGTCGAAGTGCCTACTCCCGCCTTGGACGGAAGAAAGCAGAAGACTTGACTGGTGGCCTGCACCGCCGGCGGCCGCTGTTCGACCGTATCTCGAATCCTGATCATCGCATCGATTAGGGCCTGCCGGTCGAACGGGAGCGAGGCAAACTCGCGAATACCCGCCCGCATCAGCTCCAGCAGCACCTGCGCATCCAGGGAACGGCTGAGAGCGAATATTTGAATACCCGGTGTATTCTTCTCTAACTCTCGTGTGATCTCCAAAGCCTTCGAGATCGATTCTGTGCTCACGAACACTACCTGTGGAGCGTGCGCCCGTACCACCCGCAGCAGCTCCAGGGAACCAGGATAACGGTCCAGCGTTCGCGTCACGTGCGCGCCGATCTCGGTCAACAGCGTCTCCAGCCGTTCGTTGAGATCCGCGTCCGGACATATGATGATGCTCCTCAGCATTCAAACACTCCTGAAGTTAGGCTAAAGCTTTAGCACCCCCTCAACAATTGGTCCTTAGTACTAATTGCGCCTGCCCAAGACCTTAGCCGGTTGGTAACGGTGGGTTTTATCCTAGGGTTTCCACCGTAGCCCTCTGGCCGCCTGATTCTTCGGCCCCGCTTGAAATCCAACGTAACATCGGCGCCGAATCTTCCGCCGTATGATAGGAATATGAGGATCGTCGCGCTGCTCTCGCTGGCCGCTTCGGCGGCAGTGCTTCAGGCGCAGGTCATCGATTTTGAGTCCAATGGGCTGCATTACAAGACTTTGACCAGAGGCGGCATGACCGTGATGTTCGCCTATCTGCCGTCGCATCTCAAGGAATACTCAATCCTCCAAGCTTCCATCTCGAATGGCTCGCCCATCGCCTGGGTGGTGAAGCCAGAGGACTTCAGTTACCGCAAGCAGGACGGAAGTGTGGCGCAGGCGTTGCCCGCCCTCACCATCGTCATGTCCCTGCTTAACAAAGCCAGCCGCCACGATGTGATCAAGCTCGTAACGACTTACGAGCAAGGCATCTACGGCAACATCAACATGCAGACCACCAACGGCTATGAAACCCGGCGGCAAAGCGCGCTGGCCGACGGTGGATCGACGCGTCTCAGAGCAGGCGCCGCCGCCTCGGCCCTGGCTTTAGTCACCACCAAACTTCTGGCCGGCCAGTCTACCGACGGAGCGGTATTCTTTCCAAACGGCGGCAAACTCCTTGGTCCGGGCACGGTGATCGCGCACCTGGGCGGCGAGACGTTTGAGTTTTCCACCGAAGGCGAACCCATTCCCTCCAAATAAGGCCGCGAATTGCCACCCGTTGCGCTCTTTCGCATATTCGCCGCGATGGCTGCCAGCGGCGCGGCGTGCGCCCAGACGGCCGTAAGATTTCCCGAAAACCCGCTGATCTCGGTCTCCACGTCAAAGTCGCTGGGCGACGATGTCAACGGGCCGTCCGTAATTCGGGTTCCAAGCTGGATCGCGCATCCGCTCGGCCGCTACTATATGTATTTCGCGCATCACAAAGGCGCCTACATCCGCTTGGCTTACGCTGACTCGCTCGCCGGACCCTGGAAGATCTACGAGCCGGGTGTTTTGCAAGTGCGCGATACGATTTTCTATCGCCCGCAACCCGACCCTCCAGACAGCCCGCCCACACTCTACACGCATGTCGCCTCGCCCGAAGTGTTCATCGACGAATCCAACAGACGCCTCGTGATGTACGTTCATGGCATGTGGACCGACCTCAAACCATGGCCATCGGAGCCGATCGCGGCGCTCAAATGGATGCGCGACAACTCCTATGCGCAATTCACTCAAACCACGGTCTCAAGCGATGGCATTCATTTCGAGCCGCGGCCGGGCGTAACTCTGAGAAGCTCCTACCTCCGTACCTTTCGCTGGGACGGGAGTTACTACGGGATGGCGCGCCTAGGCGTGCTGGCAAGAACCGGCGATCCGCTCGACCCGTTTGAAATCGGCCCCAACCCGTTCGACAACTCACCGTATGCCGCCCGCGTCCGTCACGTCGCGGTGCTGTTGCGCGGCCATACGCTATATGTCTTCTTTTCGGCCATCGGCGATGCGCCCGAGAAGATCCTGCTATCGAGCATCGCCCTGGAGGGCGATTGGCGCACCTGGAAGGCGTCGTCGCCGGCCGAGGTGCTCGCGCCCCGCCAGCCGTACGAATGCCCCAATCTTCCTGTGATCCCTTCCAAACCGGGTGAGTCCGAAGGCCCGGAGAACGCCTTGCGCGATCCCGCTGTGTTTGAGGATGGCGGAAAGGTGACGTTGTTCTATTCGGTCTGCGGTGAACAGGGTATTGGCGCCGCGGATGTCACGGCTCTGATCAAATAGGTTTCGACGAAAGGCAGGACTCTTTGGCGTGGATCAGACACGTATCGTCCGCTTCGTGCTGGTCGCGGCGCAGCGATTGCACTGAGAAGATCTTTCCCGAACCGATTTGCTTCATCAGCGGGCCATTCAGTTCCGGATCCCGCAAGCTGGTGCAGGCATAGATCATCACGAATCCGATACAGCGCGCCGCGTAGGATTCGCCCGCGCGCTTTACCAGCAGCATACATCCCTTCCCTCCCGCGCCGGCGTCGAACGTCAGCGGGTAAAGCAAACGCCCGCCCGGTTTCAGTCGATCCAGCCATAAAGAGCTAGCGTGCGTCACACCGGCATTCACGAAAATCACGTCCACTGGCCCCGCATCGTGGTGGCATCCATCGCCCGAAACAACCTGGACTGTGTTCCAGCCGGCCAGGTTTTCGCGGGCCTGTGCTGCCAGCTTTTCATCCACCTCGATCGCCACCACGCTGCCGCGCGGTCCGACAACCTGCGCGATGATGGCGGAGTAGTAGCCGACGCCCGCCCCTACATGCACCACTCGCTCGCCTTCCCGGATGTCCAGCGCATCCAGCCACGACGCCAGCGCGCTGGGTTGCCCGTTATTCAGGTGTCGTGTTTCATCGATCGAAACCAGGACGTTATGATAAATGCGCCTGGGATCGGCGTCTGGGGTGGAAACATAACGGGGCGTCGGACTCGCGCCGAATTCCAAACTGCCGAGTTTCCACGGGCCCGGCCCGAGAAAATGCTCGCGCGGAACGCTGGCAAAAGCCTGGATGAGCGCTCTCGAACGAATCCCGGCCACCACCTCAATCTCCTCGGCATAGAAACGCCGGTAGTCATCCAGCGCCAGGCCGAGCGCGGGGCTCACAGATCCTCCAGATCCTTGCGCGCGCGATCCAGAATCTCTTCCACCTTGCGCCGCAGCTCGGGATCGTCACCGCTGTGCTTCATGGTGCGAAACGCCGCTTTGATCAAGGCGCCAATCGATCCTGAAATGACCGCTACTCCCGGACTCATCCATTGACCCCAATCTTCCCACTGCGAAGCACGCCGCCAGATCCGGTCGGCGGTGGCCTTCTCTCGCTCCAGTTCTTTCCGGCCCAAATCGGTGAGCTGATAAACTCGCCGGCCTTCCTTCTGTTCCGATACGATCATGCCTTCGTCTTCCAGTTGCGCCAGCGACGGATACATCGTCCCGGCACTGACTTTGTAGGCCCCGCCGGAACGCGTCTCCAGCGCCTTCATGAGTTCGTACCCGTGCTTGGGCCCTTCCGAGAGCAGCGAAAGAATCGCGATCCGAACCTCGCCGGCTTCGAAGAATCGGCCGCGTTGCGCCCAGGGAGCATAACCCCAAGCCCCCCAACCGCCTGGCCCATGTAATTCCCAAGAATGTCTACCCATTTTGTTCCTGCGATATAGCTCGCGCTAGCTCGTACGATGCTATCGTACGATATATCCCCCGATGCTTCAAGCGGGTTTTCACGCACCCCGTTTAACTTTCAACTGTCGGCCAGCTACAATTGGAGAAAGCAATGAAACTCCAATTTTGTATCCCACTGTCGATCCTCGCTAGCACCGCATTCGCGCAACAGCAGCTTCCGGCGCCAACACCCTCGCCGAGGCCCGCGCCAGCACTCGTCGCGCCTGCCGCGCCGGTGGCTCCGGACGCAGTGGTTCTCACGATTGGCGCCGAAAAATACACGCGCGCGCAATTTGAGGAGCTGCTGGCAGCTTTGGCCGATAACGGCCGCCCGGTTCCCAACGCCGCGGCCAAGCGCCAGGTAGCGCAGCAGTTCGGGCAATTGATGGCGCTCGCTCAAGAGGCGCGCAAGAGGAAACTGGATCAAACTCCCGCAGCCAAGCAGATGGCGGCCATCCAGGTCGACTCGGTCCTGGCCAATGCGTTGCAGCGGGAAGTGTCCGACGAAGTCAAGCCGGATGATGCGGCCATGCAAGCCTATTACGACGCGCACAAATCGCAATATGAACAGGTCAAAGCCAGCCACATTCTGATCCGGTACAAGGGCTCTCAAGTTCCCGTTCGTCCGAACGAAAAAGATCTGACCGAGGAAGAAGCTTTGGCCAAGGCGCAGGACGTTGAAAAGCAACTCGCCGGCGGCGGAGACTTTGCGGCCATCGCCAAAGCCAACTCGGATGACACGGGGACGGCTACCAACGGCGGAGCGCTGCCTCCCTTCACCCGTGGGCAAATGGTTCCGGAGTTCGAGCAAGCGGTATTCAGCCAGCAGGTTGGGAAAATCAGCGATCCGGTGAAGACAAAATACGGCTACCACATCATCAAGGTGGAAGAACGAACCAGCAAAACCTTCGAGGAAGCCAAGCCTGAGATCGAAAAGCAACTGAAGCCTCAGTTGCTACGCGAGGCGATGGACCGGATCGAAAAGCAAGTACCGGTCACGCTTGACGATAACTACTTTGGCCCCGCGGCGCCTCCACCGCACCCGATGCCGAATCCGGCTCCGGCGCACTTTTGACTAAATCGCCCACAACGAAGGCGCGGGCGAGCTTACTCCGACGCAATGAGGTGGGCCCGCGCCTCTGTGGGCTAGCTAGCCGGCTCAGTCCATCCGCTCGGCCCAATGGAGGAAGCGCTGGAGATCGCTCCGGCGCTGCCACGCAAAGCGCCAGAAATCCGAGAAGCTAATTTCCTCGGCGGGCGTTCCCCAATAGGTTTCGATGCGCCAGCGCAGATATGGACTCCGCCACGGCCGGAGGCGATAGCCTCGTGTAGCGCGCCATAGGAAGCGCATCAATGCAGCTGGCTCACGGCTTTCTTGCCCGGGGTATCGGGCGTCGCGTAGTAGCCCGTGCGGGTGCGCACGATGGGATGGCCGGCGCCGCTCACCGTCACTCTGATCTGGCGAAAGCTGCCATCCATCGCCTGCAAGGTGGGCGAGTAGCCGATGGTGTACTGGTTACGGATCTCGTGCGCGACTTGCAGGGTGATCTGGTCCACTTCAGTCAGCGCCTTGGGATAAAACGCCATGCCGCCCGACTCGCGAGTGAGCTCATCCAGGGCGCGTTTGGCGATGCGAGCCTCGCGACGCTCTTCCTCATTCAGCAACCCGATGGAGTAAATCGTAACTTCTTCCTGCTGGGCGCGATTCACCAGCTTTTCCAGGCTGATGGAACTGGCGTTGTCATTGCCGTCCGTGATCACCAGCACAACCTTCTTCTGCTTCTTGCCCTCTTTGCGGAGATAGTCCATCGAAAGGTTGATCGCGTCGCGCATGGCTGTTCCGCCGCGCGAATCGATCTTCGCGATGCCTTCCTCCATTTTCTTAATGTCGCTGGTGAAGGGGACGTCCAGCCACGCGTCATCGTTGAAGTTTACGATGAAGACCTCGTCCTGCGGGTTGGAGGCTTTCACCAGGTCCATGGATGCGGTCTCCACTTTCTGTCGCTTCTCCCGCATGCTGCCGCTGTTGTCGATGATGATGCCGAGCGAGATGGGCACGTCCTCGCGCTTGAAGACTTTGATGGGCTGCTCGGCGCCGTTCTCATAAACCTTGAAGGACTTTTGGGGAATATCGGTGATCAGCTTGCCGTTCTTATCGGAAACACTGATCGGCAGGATCACCAGGCGCGTGTCGGCGCGGAAGGTCGGGTCCTCCTGCGGCTGCTGCCCGGCCGGCGGGTGCGTAGGCTGAGCGAAAAACAATGAGCAGGCCAGAAGAAAACTACTGAGAAGGCGCATAATACCCGAGGCGGAAAAAGGCTTTCAAAGGCGGCAGGCCGCGCGGCTGAACCAGCTTGACCTGAACGTGGCGATATTTGCCATCGCGCGTTGCGTTCTTGGGCGTGTAGTAGAGGACATATTGATTCCGCAGCTCGATTCCGATTTTAGCAGCTATGTCGGCCAGCTCATTGACGTTTTCCACGTTGTAGCTTCGCCCGCCCGTTAATTCCGCCACTTGGCTCAACAAACCCGGACCGCCCATCTCTTCCGGCGTGCGCCCGCGGTTACCGAGCGACTCAAAAATGCCGATCCCGTAAATCTGGACGTCGGCTTCCCGGACCGAGTTCTTGACTTCGCTCTCCGTGTAGCGGCTGTTGTTGTCGCCGCCGTCGGAAATAATGAGAATCGCCTTGCGCGGATTGCGCGCTTTCTTCATCTGGTTCATGGCCAGATAAACGCCGTCCAGGAGCGCAGTCTTGCCTTTGGATTGCGTAAACGTCAAGCGATTCTGCAGTTCCTCGGTGTCGGTAGTGAACGGAACCACCAGCTCCGGCCGATCGCTGAACTCCACCAGGAAGAACTCATCCTCCGGATTCGCGGTCTTGAAGAACTCCACGGCAGCCTTCCGCGATTGCTGCAGCTTGGGCCCCATGCTGCCGCTAGTGTCGAATACCAGTCCGATGGATAGCGGCGCGTCCTCGCTCGAAAACTGAACGATGTTCTGCTCCACGCGGTCTTCGAATAGCTTGAAATGCTCTTTTTCAAGACCGGTAACGAAGCGATTCAGCGGATCGGTAACGGTAACGTTGATTTGGACCAGCGTGGTGTCGACACGAATGTTCGCCGGCCGGCGGTCCAGGTCCGAGTTCGGTCCGGTTTTTTCGGGGGCAGCCGCTTTGACGCGCGGCGCAATCGAGACTTTCTCGTCGTCAGCCGCCAGACAGAAAAAGGCGCCTGCGATTACGCAAACAACCGGAATGATGGGAAGGAATCTGCCGAACCTGCGGACGCCTGGTAAGGTCTGCGCCACCGTATTCACACCCGCTTACTTACACCCGACTCAACTCTTTCTCAGTATATCATCGGAGGTGCGAACCGGTCATGAGTATCGCGCGTGCCCGGCTCTAGAGGAACGCCAGCTTCTGAGTCGAGAAATTCGACAAGTTAGGGAACACCGTCGTGAGCGAACCATCCGGCACTCCGAACCAGGAGGCGATGGTGGCGCCGTATTGATCGAGCGACGTGGATGGCAGCCACACCCCGCGGCCCGTCACGTCGTCGGGACCATCCAGCGCGATCAGCGGAAACGTGCCATATACGTCCGCGCCTTTCAGCGCTGATCCCATCACGATATGATGGCTGCCCCAGGCATGATCCGACCCCGCTCCGGTGGATGGCTGGCAGGTTCGTCCGAACTCGGACTCGGTGAAGGTCACCACTTGACCGGCCAGCCCCAGCTCCACGGTCGCCTGGTAGAAAGCCGCCATCGAGGCCGCCAAATCGCTGAACAGACCGATCTGTTGCGGCAACTGATCGGTATGCGTGTCGTAACCGCCCTGAGAAACAAAGAAGATCTGCCGGTTGACGCCCAAGGTCGCGCGGACCTTCATGATCTGCGCCACTTGCTGCAGTTGGGCTCCCAACGAGCTCTGGGGAAAAACGGTCTGTAGCGCCGCGCCGCCGGACAACGCCGCGTTCAATTCCTTGCCGGCCTGAATGCCGTCGGAAGTGAGTCCGTTGGCGGCTTGGATGAGCGACATGCCGCTATCGAAGGTGAGAATCTGCTGGAAGGCGTTGTCGCGCGCGTTGGCCGCGTCGGATCCATCCGAACCGTCCAGACCCAGACCGCCATTGGTGACCGAAGCCGGCGTGGTTTGCTGGCCGGTCAGGAACAAGCTGTTGCCGGCCGTCGATACGCCCGTTGGAAACGTGGACGTCCCATTCAGCGCTTGCAAGATGTCGGCCGCGCGCCCGCCCCAGCCCGTTGTAGCGCCGGGCGTGGTCTGCCATTGGGACTGCTGGTCGGAGTGCGAGAACAGGTTCACCGGCACGGGCGCCTGCCCCTGCTGGAACTGGTCCTTTGTAATCGGCTTCAGCAGCGTTCCGACGTTGGCCACGAACGCCAGTTCCTTCTGCTGATACAACGTCTGTAATGGCGATAGCGATGGATGCAAGCCGTACACATCGCCGGACGCCGCTGTAATCTGCGCCAGCGTGCCGGACGGGAGCCCCAGCGTGCTTCCGCGCACGGCGAAATATCCGTTGTAATTCTGCAAGGCAGTCTGGACCGGGACAATCAGATTATTGCTGTCGTCTCCGCCAAACAAAAAGATGCACACCATCGCTTTGTAATTGGACGGCGGATTGACCACCTGGGCGTTGAGCCGTCCGAATCGGTTCAATCGTCCGCCCGCGCCGAGAATGGCAAGCGATCCAGCGCCGAGGCGCAACAGTGTTCTGCGAGTAATCAGATTTTTCATGAATTCTTCTCCGTCTTAGTGCTGCACCTGATACAGCGACGAGGTCGCCACCAGGTAGATGGCATTGCGTGCGCGGTCTGCGCTGCTGGTGGATGCGGTGATGGCAGTGGCGATATCCGATTTCAGGGACGCAGGCAGGCGCCCATACAGAAACGCATTGTCCACGGCGTCCACCAGGTCCGAGGGGGAGCCGGCCAGCGCAGTGAACGGAGTCAAATCATAATGGATGTCGCCGTCCAGATTGTTGGCTACCAGGTCCTGCACCACATTGGCGCGCACCAGCGCTGTGGCGGAGGTCAAAAGCTGAAATTCCGGCGCCTGCAGGCCGCTCGAAAGCCGGTACAGCGGCGAGTAGTAATTGAAAACACTGCCGGAGTAAAACAAGTTCTGACCCATGCCGGCCGCCAGCGCTTCAATCGGATTCTGGTTCACTACGCTCGCGCCCAGGTTCTTCATCATGGCCAGCACAAACAGCAGCGGCTCGCGAAGATGGCCTCCGTTTGCTATCGGCGGGTTGCCTGGATCGTCGCCTTGCCGTGCTTCCGGATCGAGTAGAATCGCGCGCACCACTTGCGAGAGGTCGCCTCCGGTGGAGGTGAACACCTGGCTGATCCGGCCGATGTAGGCTGGGCTGGGATTGCTGGTGACCAGATGCTCGATCAGCCGCAGCGCAATAAACGGCGCGGTATTGGGATGGGTGGCCAGGGCCTGCAGCACAGCGTTCGCGTCCTGTTGGGCGTTTTGCCCCGCGGGCAGAACTATGCCACCGACGATGGTCTTAGAGGTCTCGTCATGATTCGCTTCCACCGCGATCATCGGGCCGTTGTAGTTCTCATTGTTGTGGCCCGTTGCGATGGTTTTGCCGGGAAACGTCCATCCGGTGAGCGCATGCGCCGTGCTGGTGATGGTGGGCTGATCGTAGGTCGGGATCGGGTTGCCGCTCCCGTCCAATTGTCTCGAGCCGTCCGGATTCAAGAGCACCGTGCCGATACTGAGCAACTGCATCGATTCGCGTGCGTAATTCTCGTTGGGCGCCGTGCCGGAGGTTGGGTCGCCTTTGTCGTTGTTGACCATGTCAAGATAAACGCCCATGGTCGGGCTCAGCGTCACATCGTGCAACACGTTTAAATACGTGCCGAATGCATCTTGCGCCAGCATGTTCAGATACGGAACCATCTGGCGCGGTTCTCCGGTCTTCAGGCCGCTGACAACGAAGATCTGACTCAGCGCAAATGCGACGCGCTGGCGGAGCTGATCGGTGCCGCGCATGGCATTGACGAAAAATTCGCTCTGCTGGTCCACCAGCGTGTTCGAGGAGTCGTTCGAGCTTTTGTAAGTGGAGACCGGCGCGGCCAACTGTTCGGTCAACCACGCGTCGAATCCAATGGCCTGCACATGCGCGATGCCGGCTGCATCCGGTCCCCAGGAAGCTTGCTCCAGGAATCGTGCTGCCGCGAGATAGCTTACCAACGGGCTGGCGGTGCCGGCCGGAACAATCAGGAGTCCCGAGGTCTCGCCGCCCGGATTGGGATTGGTGACGTGAAAAGCCAGAAGCCCGCCCGGCGTTGGATTCACTGTCGTCTGCGCGGTTAGCTGTGTCGGAGAAACAAATTGCGTGGTGAGCGCCGTGTTCCCGAGTTTGATCTGCGATCCCGAGACGAAGCCGGTGCCGTTGACCGTGATCGTCTGTGCGCCGTAAGTTACAGGATCCGGCGACACACTCTGGAGCACGGGCGCAGGATTCAACAGCGTCACCGTCTCCTGCGCTGTCGCGGAAGGCTGAGCCACCGCCGCCGCGTCCACCGTCACTTGCCCGCTGGCCGGCATTACCGCCGGCGCTGTGTAGGTGCCATCCGCCGCGATGGTTCCAGTCGCCACACTACCGCCCTGCGTTCCATTGACGGACCACACCACGGCCTTGTTCAAAGCGTTCTCCACCGTGGCTGAGAACTTGTGCGTCGTTCCCAGACGCACGCTGGCCTTGGTGCCCATAGAAACGCTGACCGGAGGCACGACCTTCAGCGTGCGCCCGCTCGAGGTACTCGGCCCCGGCGCCGGATTCGATACCGTGACCGTAACAGAGGCGGCCGCGTTCATCGTGGTTTGAAAACTAAGGCTGGTGGACGATCCAAAATTCGTCGCGACCGGCGATCCGTTCAGCTGGACTATCGACCCCGCTACGAAATTTTTCCCGTTCAAGTTGACCGTGAACGTTCCCACGTTCACTTCGCTGGGAACCAGGGATGTGATCGAAGGCTCTGGATTCAACCAGGTGACCATTGCGTCGGCGAAAACGGCGGGCGTTCCAGCCGAGGCCCGAATGCTGAGAGCGCCACCTGGATCGGCTGCGGGCGCCGTGAAAAGACCGGCATTCGTGATGGTTCCCAGCGCCGCGTTACCTCCTGCCACGCCGTTGACCAACCATGTGACCGGCCCTTTTACGCCGCTGAGAGTTGCATGGAACTGCTTGGTGGAACCTCCCCGGATGGAGGCTTGTGTAGGCGAAATCGTCACCGGCGCCGCGGCCATGATTGGCAGTACCAAAAGGGGTGCGATCCAGAACTTGGTTGTGAGGCGTACCATAGAAGTCAATCGCGATCATACCCTCGACGCACTACCGCATCAAGAACAAAAGTTACTTAGATGCAGTTACTTACAGGGGAATCACCGTAAGCCGATGGTCATACGCGCAGGTACGTCATGCCGAAGGTCGGGAGTCGTCCCGGCTCAGCCTTCCGCCGGCGGAATGTGGCAGAATCACAGCATGTCCAATGAGTCGAAAATACGTGTGTTCAGCCCCCCGGAACTGTCTAAGCCAGTGGGTTATTCGCATGTCGCGGAAGTCAGCAGCGGCAAGTTGATTTACATCTCGGGACAAGTAGCGTTGGATGCCTCCGGAAATATGGTCGGCAAGAATGACTATCCCGCCCAGCTTCGCCAGGTGTTCGCAAACTTGAACAGCGCGCTCGAAGCCGCGGGCGGAAGCTTCAAGAACGTTATCAAGCTGAACTACTATGTGGTCGACAGCGTCGAGCGCTCGCAATTCTTCGCCTACCGCGAAGTACGGGACAAATACGTCGATACCGCGAATCCGCCGGCGGCTACGATTGTGGTCGTTCGCGGGCTGTTCCTTCCGGAATTTCTGGTGGAGATCGAAGCCGTCGCGGTGCTTTGAAGCCTTGCGGCGTCAAGTCCGCATGCGCGTGAAGAAATACATGCCGGCCATGGCGAAGAGCAGGTCCGGCGACCAAGCCGCGAGCGTGGCCGGCAGCAGGTTCACGTCGCCTAACTGCTCGAACAGCTTTTCGAGCGACTTGTAGGCGATGGCGATCGCAAAGCTCACTCCCACGCCGGCCATGGCGCCGCGATTTCCGGTCATGAAGGCGAAGGGCACCGAGATCAGCGCCATCACCAACGCAATCAGCGGCAATGCGAATTTCAGGTAGAACCGCACCTGTAACGTGATGGTATCGATGCCGCTGCGCTGCAAGTCCTTGATGTAGGCGGCCAGCTGCTGGAAATTCATCTGCTGGTCCTGCAGCACCTCTTGCAGGAAGTAATCCGGGCGTTCGTTGATTTCCGGCATGGTGGTCGCCTGGCCGCTGAAGTTCACGAAGCTGTCCGGGCGCGACGGCTCGCGGCTCCAGCCGTTTTCAAAAATCCAGGTGCGAAGCGCGGGCTCCCAGCGCGCCTTCTCCGCCGCAATGTGCTTTCGCACGCGGAAATTCGAGGGATCCAGCTCGAAGATCTGCGGCCCGATCATGGCCTTCTGGAAGGGATCGAAATACTTGTAGTAGAAAACGCGCGGATCGTCGTTTGGACCCGGATCGAAAACCCACTGCCGTTCGGGGTGCAAGTAAGTCTGCACCGGTTTGCCTTTGATTTCCTTGCGGATCGCGTCCTGCTTCCGATTCGCGTCCGGCACATAGTAGTGATCGAATGCGAACAAGCCGCCGCTCAGAACAACAGCGGCCATCAGAACCGGAACCGCCAGGCGGTACAAGCTGATGCCGGTGGCTTTGAAGGCCGTGATCTCGTTATGTTTGGTGAGAATTCCGAACGTCACCAGCACCGCGACCAGCACGCTGAACGGCGCCGAGTCGTAGATCAATTGCGGCGTCAGGAAGAACAAATAGGTGAATACGCGCGTTAACGCGATATGGTTTTTAACGATGTCGCTCAGCAGCTCAAAGAACGTGTAGACGTGAATCATCAGCACGAAGCTCATCAGGAGGACGACGAAGTAAAACAGAAAACTTTGGAGAACGTAGGTGTCCACCACTTGCGGGATGAAAAAGAAGCGCCAGCCCTTGCGCTGAGGCGGGGCTAAGGAGGGCGTGCCGGGAAGGTTCTTGCGCACGCCTCGCCACAGTGCCGAAGCCCAACCGGTAAGGGTCCCGATGATGTCGCGATCCCCCGGCCGTTCCAGGCGAGTGAGCAGAATAAGTCCGACCACCGCGAAAACCGCGTTCGGAATCCACATGGCGATAGGCACGGGCAGCCGCTGGTCCTTGGCCAGGCCGTTGGCGGCAAGCAGTCCCATCCAATAGATGAATGCCAGCGCGACCGTGACGACGAAGGCCGTGGATTTGCCGCCCTTGCGCGAAGACACGCCCAGCGGGATCCCGACCAGAGCAAGCAGCAGGCAGGCCGGAGGGAGCGCGAAACGCTGGTGCAACTCGACGCGCGCCTGGACCACATCGTCGTGGTCGAGCGTGGGGTCGCGATAGGCCTTGTAAAAGAGCGGGATGGTGTCCAATTCCGTGTAGCCGCGCGCGTGCACTTCGTTGGGCTTGGTGGCGGCGAGAATCTGATCGCCTTTGAGGCCGCCCTGGACATAATAATCGGTAAAATCCTTGCCGACGTCGTATTTGATTCCGTTCTGGAGCGACAACTGGATCTCGTTGCGCTTCACATCCGGAATGGCGATGGCGTCGGAGGCGATGGTGATTTGCGGGCCATCGCTGCGGTCATGATCGCTCTTTTTTTGTTCTTCCAACGGCGTAGTGTCGGCGATAAACACGTTGCGCCAGCGCGTGATGGCGCCGGGAATGACGTCGCCGATGTAAATGATCCGATTGGGGAAATTTTCCTCGAACACGCGCGGCTGCACGTCGGCGGTGAGGGAGGCGGCTACCAGCTCGTTCAACACTCGGTAGGTTTTCCAAGTGGCATATGGCGTGAGCCACAGCGAAGACGCGGCGGTTAGCAGCGTGGCAAGGGCGGCGCAGGCCATCACCGGTGCGATCACGCGGCGGCTGGGGACGCCGGCGGCGCGCATGGCCGTGATCTCTCCATCGGTGGACATGCGGCTGAGAGAGATCAGCACTCCCACCAGCACGCCCATCGGCACTGCGAAGGTGAACGTGAACGGAATTGCCAGAACAAACAGGTGCGCCACCGTCAGCGGCGGGGCCGAGGCGCGCACCAGGATCTCGAAGAAGCGGCCCACTCGCTGCAAGAACAGCACGAACGTGAACAAGACCGTGCCCAGGAAAGCGCTCAGCGCCACTTCGCGGAAGATCGCCCGGCTGAGCAAACGCATCTTAATCCCCGGCCGGTGCGGTGCGCGCGGCTCGCGCCGATGTACTCGTCTCTGAGGTAAGCGGCGGCGCCGGCACGATCGGCGGTTTGGACACCTCTTCTTGGATTGGCTCCAATTCCAGTTCGTCGAACAGCACCGCCGGGGCGATTACCGCTGACGAAGTAGTGTAACTCCCCGCGCCCATCAACGCCAGTGGCGCATTGGAATCGGTGAAATTGAACACGTAGCTCTCATCCGACACCGCGACGATGTCGCGCAGCGAGCGGGTGCTGAGTCCGCCAAATCGCACGCTGCGCACCAGTTCCTCCCTGCCGTCGGGGTAGACCTTGTAGACCAGCAACGGCAGAGCCACGGGCCGGCCACTGCCACCGGATCGGCCCATCCCGGCGATCACTCTGCGAAATTCGTCAATCGAAGCCATGGAGGGAAAATCCAACTTCCGGATCAGGATCCCGTACGGTTTGTTGCGCTGCTGGCACATATCCATCAGGATCTTTTTCATGTCCGCGGCCGGCTTGGTCTCCGACGAGCGGATGAACATGTTGCCGAAACCGGGGGCCCTGGCGCCGAACGAACCTGCCAGGCGCGCGTGGCCATTGGAAGCGTCGGATGCTTTAAAAACCGGCGTGCGCGTGAGGAAGAACGATTTGAGCAGGCCTTGTTCCACCAGCGTCAGCGATTGCGCCGGGACGCCTTCCATGTCGTAGAGATAATGCCCCACCAGCGCCTTGGCCGTGCCACTCGGTTTGGGACGGATCGTCGACCACCGTCATCCACTCGGGAAGAACGCGCGCTCCCATCCGGTTTTCAAATTCGCTGGGCAGATACGGCGGGGTACGTCCGGCATCCGTCACCGGCTTGCGCGTCACCTTCAAGTTGTCGCCGAGCACCTGGGCGAAAAGCTGCGCGGCGGCAGACGCCTCGAACAGCATGGGACCATCGTAGGCTTCGCCGGCCGGCGCCTGCGCCAAGGCCGTCACGTGTTCGGCGACTTCAGCGGTTTGGCGCAGCAGGTCGGTCTCGGACGGAAGTCCGGCGGCCTCCAGTGCATCGATGACCTGGCCGTCCCGGACCGACGTGCCGTCCGGCGCCAGACCGCGCGCTTGAATGCGCACGGTAGCAAGGTTCTCGGGCGTCCGTTCGACGGTTCCCTCCGAGTTCACCAGGTAATTGATGGACTGCGAAATCTGCACGTCGACGCCGGAGCTCAGCACCGCGGGGTATCGGGAAAAAACAGCGGACAGCTTCACCACGCGATCCTTCCATTGGCTTTCATCCGCCGGTGTTCTGCGGACCGGAAGCACCGCTTCGACGGGAGCAGCTTTAGAAAAATCCGGCAGTTGATCCGGCAAATTGACGTTCTTGAGCGACGACCGCTTACGCGCGATCGCATCTTCGGCCGCCTTGTAAGTGCGATCCGTGGCGAGCCACAACACCTGCCGGAAGGCCGAGTAATCATCGTCGCGAGGCAATTGGCCGGGGTCGTAGCGCGCGCCGCTGTACGCCTCCGAGTAGATGTGATTGGTGTTGTCGAAATTGTAATCGCCCACGCGGACTTGAACCATGGGTATTCGCGTGCGCGCTTCGCCGGTGGAGATTACACCGCCCAATGTCGCGGCGGCTTCGAAGGATTGGGTGTCTTCTACGCGGTATTCAAAGAAATACGGCGGATCCAGATTCACGATGTGAAGCGCGCTGGATCGCTTGAGCTCATCCTGCATCGCCCGCAGGACGGGATCGGTATCCTGAGCTTTGGGTTCCTGGCTCTCCAGCGTGGAGAGGCAGAGCCCGACGATCAGGGCGAAAGAGCCGATACTCAAAAGCGCCCGCATCACTGCCCCGTCGGTCTTTCGAGCAAAGGTGGCCGGTCGATGGAATGGTCCTTCTTCTGAATCTCGATCTCGGAAACCAGTAGCGCAGGCGAAACAGCCGAGACCGGCACCTGGCCGGATTCGGCGCCGCAATAACCGTTGAACACCGACAGCTTGTCGGATGTCGCCAGGATCTTGGCAAAACTCGCTAGCGGCGTGCCCACGATATCCACTCCACGCACCAGCTCGTCGGGACGGCCATCCGGATAGACGCGATAGACGATCAGCGGAATCACCGTGAAGGCTTGCAATCCGCGCCGCTGCGTCGTTGTATAGCCGCCTGTCACTTGTTCGAAATACAGGCCGTAGGGCTTGTTCTGGCGCTTGATCTCGGCGATCAGCATTTCGCGCAGGGTCTGATCGGACACTTGTTTCTTTGATTCCACGATCAAGTTGGACTGGCGCGAGACAACCTCCAGGCCCGGCTGCCGGCGGCCATGTCCATTGGAATGCTCGATGCCGGGAAGCGGAGCGCGGGACATCAAGAAGGTTTTCAAGATGCCGTTGTCCACCACGGTGACCGGCCGCGCCTTCACGCCTTCGTCGTCGTAAGTGTAGTAACCGTTGAGGTCCGTGGAGTCAATGCTCTGGCGCGTGGGATCGAAGACTACTGAAAGAAAATCCGGTAGGACCGGCGTTCCAATGGCTTTGGCGAAGGTCTGGCCTTCGGCCTCATCCTTCTGGCGATGGCCCTCGATGCGGTGGCCGAAAATTTCGTGGAAGAAAACGCCCGCGGCCCGGCCGGAAAGAATCGCAGGCCCCACATAAGGCTCGACCACAGGGGCGTGCAACAAGCCGGTCAGGTCGGCGCCAACGCGTTTTACCGCCGCCTCCACCGCTTCGGGTTTGGGCATGCGGTCCAGCTCAGCGCCCTGAAAATCCTCCGATGCCGAGACGTCCATTCCGTCGGGAGCTTTTCCGCGAGCGTTGATGGAGATGTTGGCAAAAGTGCGCCCGTGCAGAAGCTTGCTGCCTTCCGTACTTACCAGGTAATTGGTTTGGCGCTCGACGGCGATGGCGATTCCGGAATTCAGAACGCCGGGCACATTGCTCAAGTCGCCGGACCATTTTCTAAGCCGAGAGGCCCACTCGGCGGCCAGCGGTTCCAGGGCGGGCGGGGGCGCCGAGGAAACCGCGGGAGGCTCGCTCGAAAAATCGTCCGAGTCCTGGCCGGGCTGAACCTGGACTTGCTGGTTGGACTTTATTTCGATCAAACGCCGCGCCGCTAACCGGTAGGTCTGGTCGGTTTCGAGCCACAATCTGCGGTCGATCGCAGGCGCCACATTGTCCAAAGGGATCACGGAGCCGCTGGTGAAGCGCACGCGCTCACCCTTCACGACGTGGTAGTTGTCGAGCTTCGGACTGCCCACCCGAACCGTGACGTCCAAGTAGCGCAACTCGCGTTTGTTCTGGTTGACCACCGCGCCCAGGCTGGCGGTGAGAACTTCGGTCTCATCGTCGGTCACGGTGTAGCTCATGTAGTACGGCGGCGGATCGGCCTTTTCTTTCAGACTGCTGAAATTGCGCTGCAACTCGGCGCTCAGGATGTCGAGCAGAGAAGGCGGCGGGGCGGCGGCTAAAGGCAGGCCTAAAACGACAGCAAGAAAAAATCGCACGTAGCTTCAGGATATCAGACCGCATCAGAATAGTTTCAGCGTTCGGCCGGTGTCTGCCGGTGTTCGGCACTTATTTTGCGGCGCGCTTCAATGCGCCTCTCAGATCCATGCTGCGGATCAGCTTGTGCAGATAGTTGGGATGGAGGCCGAGTATCCTGGCGGCGGCATCGTGATCGTAGCCGGTCTGCTCGAAAGCGCTCAGCACAACCTGTCTGCGGGCGGCGTCGATGGCTGCGTCATACTGGCCGGCGCCGGAGGCCGCAGGCTGCGCGGCCAGAACTTGCTCGGGAAGGTCCTCGGCCAGGATGGTATCGGTGGAGCCTAACACCACGGCCCGCTCGATCGCGTTTTCGAGCTCGCGGACGTTACCCGGCCAATCGTAGCCGCGCAGACGGGCCCTGGCTTCCGGAGCCAGCCCGGTGATCTTGCGCCCGCACTCGGCGGCATACTTCTTGGCAAAATGTTCGGCCAGGGGCAGGATATCGTCGGGCCGCTCGCGCAGCGCCGGGGCTTTCAAGCTGACGACGTTGAGGCGGTAGAACAGATCCTGGCGGAAGGCGCCCGTCTTTACCGCATCTTCAATGTCGCGATTGGTGGCGGCGAGCACGCGGATATCGAGCGGGATGGTAACCGTGCCGCCCACGCGTTCCATCTCCCGTTGCTGAAGAACACGCAACAGTTTGGCTTGCAGCGACGCGGATAGCTCCCCGATCTCATCCAGAAACACGGTGCCGCCGGCGGCCAGTTCGAGCTTTCCTTTTTTCTGCGTGATAGCGCCGGTAAACGCGCCCTTCTCGTGTCCGAACAACTCGCTCTCGAGCAGCGTTTCGGTGAGTGCGGCGCAGTTGATGGCGACGAACGGGCCGCCGGCGCGCAGGCTGTTGCGATGCAGCGCCCGCGCGACCAGCTCTTTGCCGGTCCCGCTTTCGCCCAGTATGAGCACGGTGGAATTGGAAGGCGCGACCTTGGCCATCTGGCGCGCCAGATCCCGCATCTTCGTGCTGGCGCCCACCATGTCGTGTTCCAGCTTGAGCTCGGATTGCAGCCGCTCGTTCTCTTCTTGCAGCCAACCCAGAATGGTCGCGTTTTCCCAGGCGACAGCCGCCATGCTCGCCACGGCGCTCAGAAGCTGCAGATGGCCTTCGTCGAATTTCTGCCGCGCGTCGGCAGATTCCAGATAGATCACGGCCGCCACTTCGCCGCGCACCATCAACGGCGCGGCCATGGCCGAGAGGCCGGCGCGGTCGGCATCGTCCAGCCAGACCGCGATGCGTTCCTGGCAAGCCCGCTGGAACACTTCCGCGTTGGGCTTCCAAGCCGCCGGCGCCGCGCCCGGAATAAACACGCCCGCGCGCGTGGCTGGAATCATGTCCGGCAGCAGCGACTCGAGATGCGTTCGCAAAACCTCGGCCGCCAGCGTCTGCTTGGACTTGAGCAGGCCCTGAAAGGAATGCAGCATCGTAGTGATGCGCAGCAGAGTCCGCAGATCGTGCAGCGCGCGGGCCGAGGGAGGCAGAACACCGCGCTCGCTGGAGGAAAGATAAGCCGAGTCCTCGAATCGCAGCTCGCGCGTCTTGGAATCGGGCTTCGGCAGCGCCACCACCCGGTCGGGGTCCACCACGTAAGAGAAGGTTGATCCCCCGATACGAATCTCATCGCCTTGCTGGAGCGCGTGCTCCGTAACGGGAGTGCCATTGACGAACGTGCCGTTGCGGCTTTCGAGATCTTGTAACGTGCAGCGCGGTCCGCTGCGGTGGATGACGAAGTGGCGGCGCGACACTGCGGTTTCTTCCACGCACAGGTTATTCGAGGCGTGCCGCCCCACTGAAAACTCACCTTCCGGCAGCGGAAACACGGAGCCCTTGACGGGCCCTCGAAGAGCCACCAGTCGCGGCGCATCCGGCTTGGTTGTTTGCGTGGTCAAAACGCTCACTGACGAAATACCGGGACTTCAACGGCGGGTGCGGTCACGCGGGCGGATCCCCGTCCTGCCTTTTATTTAGAGTAACCCACCAGCGCGCGTCCCAGCGCATCCACCAGGCCATCCAACTCGGCCTCGCGTCATGGGCGTCGACAAACATCCAAAAATCCCGCGTGGCGAGAGGATGAACCCGTACTCCAGCATCTTATGACACAGGTTTCCGTATACCGGATTGGTTCGCGAGAAGCCGCGCAGCGAGCGGAAGTCGATCAGTTCATCGGCGGTCAGATGCGCGACGAACATGGACCCTGCGCCGCACACTTGCGCCGGCCGATTGGTGTCGCGAAACAGGCGCCGCAAGCGCTCGCGGACATACTCGCCCAACCGGTTCAGCCGGTCAAATGCTTCCGGCGTCATGTGCCGCATGGTTTCAAGGCCGGCCACGATCGTGACCGGATTCGCATTGAAAGTTCCACCATGATGCACCTTGAGCGCGCCGGTGTGATCGAAGACCGACATGACGCGCCGCGACCCTGCCACGGCGCCCACCGGAAATCCGCCGCCGATGATCTTTCCGAATGTGACCAGATCCGGCGCTATCCCAGAAGCTGAATACGCGCCATGATAGGCCAGACGGAAATTCAGAACTTCATCCGCCATAAAAACAATTCCGTGGCGCGCCGTCTGTTCGCGCAACATTTCGAGAAAGCCGGGGCGCGGCGCAATCATTCCGATTCCCAATGGCATCGGATCCACCAGCAGCGCCGCCAGATCGTCCTTATTTCGCTCGATTAGTTGGCGGCAGATCTCTGGCCGGTTCCACGGCAACACGACGACATCTTGAGCCACACTCGCGGGCGTGCCCGGCTCTATGACCGAAGCGGGCGCCTCGGCATCGCCCCACGCCTCGGCCGTCGGACCTTCGCTGACCTCCGCGTAGTCGTACACGCCGTGATACGCGCCTTCGAACTTGGCGATCTTGCCTTTTCCCGTATAGGCTCGCGCCGCCTTGATGGCGAGCATCACGGCCTCAGTGCCGGAATTACAGAAGCGGATTTGTTCCACATACCCGACGCGCGAAGCGAGCAGCTCGGCCAGCTCCACTTCTTCCGGCGTCGGCATGGTAAACGCGCTTCCCAACGCGGCTCGGCGTTGCACCGCTTCGGTCACCTCCGGATGCGCATGTCCTAATATCAGCGACGTGTAGTTATTGAGAAAATCGACCCGTTCTTCTCCCTCGACGTCGGTGATGCGGCAACCGCTGCCGCTCGCTGCATAGATCGGGTAGGGTGCCAGCGCAATCGAGTGCCGCGTGTTGCCGCCCGGCATCACCCGCGATGCGCGCTCGTAGAGCTGGCGCGACAATGCGCCGGGCTCGCGGTATTTCCCGAGCGACGTGTCCTGAACCTGCACTCTACCCTTGTCCGGCGCCAAATCAACCTCCTGCCTGCCGCAGTTCCTCCAGCATACGGCGCAACGCGTTCTCGATTCGCGCGGTTTCTTGCGCGGTTCGCGCCTGATCCTTCAACCGGATCGCTTCCGCCAGTCCCGGCAACGGCTGGCCATCGTACAGCGAGTAAATGTTCCAGCCATAGATCACGTGCCGATACCACCTTTCGGTTGGGCCGCCACTTTCATCGAGCAGGGCTTGCTCCAGGTGCATCAGCCGGTCATTTAATAGCGCGGTGGATGCGTCGGGCCAGCGGCCGCTCTCAACATTTTCGTCGATGCGCCGTTCGAGCGCCGCGGATCGAGTGGCGATTTGCGCCGACAGCGCCTTCGAATTGTCCAAGTTGAGGTCTACGATCTGATGTCCCTCGTCATCCACGGCCCAACTGGCGGCATCGTCAAGAAAGCCGGAGATGTTCTGCGCGTAATGCGAGTAGCGGTACGGAAGCACCGCCGCGTCAGCCAAGCGCATGACAGCGACGCCGAAGACTTGTGCGAGATTCCGCGCCACGCGGAAACCAGGATCGCTGAAGTGCTCGACGTAATAGCGTGAGTCATAGTTGGAATGATAGGCGCCGTAGCTGCCCTCGAAATCGTACTGCACCGACAACGTAGGCAGCCCCAGGTAATCCTGGAACGGCACGAAATCCGCGCCGCTGCCGAGAGCCGCTAACTCTACTTCGAAATCCTTGGAGCCTTGCCGCCGCCGCGCAGTGGGCTGCTTCTGCCAGGCATCCGTGCGCCATGCATCGTAGACGGTGCCGCGCCCGTTGATGGCTGGGACATCTTTGGCGACCTGAACCAGAAAATCGCGCAAGGAGGGCGTCCCGCCTCCAAAAAAATGCCCCTGCATGAACAGGTCGGTATTAATGTAGGCGATCGCCTTCTGCCGCAGTTCCCGTTCGAACGCTTCGGCGTATTCAGTGGACCCAACCAGTCCCGGCTCCTCCGCATCCCAAAAAGTGAAGACAATGGAGCGGTCCGGAGTCCAGCCCTGCTTGGCAAGGGCCGCAAGAGCCCGCGCTGTTTCATACACCGCGGACGTTCCGCTTCCCGGGTCCATCCCGCCGAACGTCCAGGCGTCGTGATGTGTGCCCAGCACAACCCAGCGGTCCGGATTTTTCCCGCGCAAACGGGCGACGACATCGTGAATCGGGCGCCGGCTCGCATCCATTTGCACATGCAGGCTGACCACTGCGGGCCCGGGTCCCAGACGATACGTAAATGGCAGAGCGCCTTGGAAACTCGCAGGCACGGCTGGGCCGCGCAGCCGGCCGAGAATCTTGGCGGCCTCCTTGTACGAAAGAACCATGGCGGGAATCCGGGGCAGCGTGGGCGCGGCGGCCGGATCCAGCACGCGCGAATCCGCACGCGCTCCCACGCCGGGCGACAGTGGATCGCCATGCCAGAACCAACTGTACTTACCATTCCCGTCCTGCGACTGAAAATCGGCGCGCCACGGGCCTTCCGGCCACGTGAGTCCTTTGGCGTAGCCGTCATCGGCGGGATCGCTATAAATGATGATGGCCGCCGCGCCGTGCTCCTGCGCGGTGTGAATCTTGACCGCCCGATGGCTCTTCGCATAACGAGCCAGGACGATTTTGCCGCGCACGTCGACGCCGGCCGCCTCGATCTTGGCGTAGTCGGGCGGTAATCCATAGTTCACGTACACGACCGGGGCTCGCACCTCGCCTGAAGCGGAATAGGCTACGAAGGCCAGCGTCAATTCCGGATTCGACGAGTCCGGGTCCAGCGGATTCGCGGGTTCCCGCACATTCAGCGTCTCTTTCGCCGGCTCCACTAATTCGACGTTGATGGACCGAGGCGTCGATAAATAAACTTGAAACTCGTGAACCTCGGTTTCGAGGCCGGCGCTTTCCAACCCTTGCCGAATCGTCTCTGCCACCGCCATCGATGCGGGCGATCCCGCCAGGTGCGGGCGCTCCGTGATCACTCGGTGAAACTGGGAAATCGATTCGGTCGAAATCTGGGTAACGTACTTCGCCTCGGCCTCGCGTTCTTGAACCATGGCGCCGCTCGAAAAACCCAAGCGGGCATCCGGACCTGACGCGTTCGCCGCAGGCTGCGATCCGCCACCGCAGGCGGTGATTAGCATGCACGCGACGGCCGGAACTGCGATGATCAACGCCTTCACTGAGGTATTAACCTACCATACGACCGTGATGCCTGCTCGTAAGCGCATCGTCGCGCGCTGGCAGGATGAGAGAATGATGCGATGAACGTTTTGATCGTGGGCGCCGGATTGATCGGCAGCTCGATCGCATGGCGACTCGCGCAGGCTGGCGCTCAAGTGAAGCTGGTGGATGCCGGCCGCTTCGGCGGTGAAACCAGCGCGGCCGGCGCGGGCATGCTCGCACCCGGAGGCGAATTCGAGGGACCATCGCTGTGGTTCGACCTGGGAGTCGAGGGCATGCGAATGTATCCGGCCTTCGTCGATGAGCTCCGCGCCGAAGCCGGAATGCCCGTGGATTTCGGACTGTGCGGATGCCGGCACTTCATCGACGCGGACCAGGCGCGGACCCGCGCGGCTTTTCAATCTTCGCACGGGATTCAGGTCGAGATTGCTCCTGGCGGGCTCTTTTATTCGGACGCTGGATTTGTCGACCCCACCGACCTGCTGCGCGCGCTCGGCCGCGTCACCCAAGCCCGCGGCGTCTCGATCGTTGAGAATCAACCTGTATCAGAAATCGAAGCGAGCCACCATGATGCGATCGTGATGGCTGCGGGAGCCTGGTCGCAGCAGGTGCGCGTCACATTTCACGGCCAGCTGCTAACGCTACCCGAGGTAAAGCCGATCAAGGGCCATCTGGTGGGCTTCGACCTTGCGCCCGGATCGCTGGGTCCAATGCTGCGGCGAGAGCACACCTACGTCTTACAGCGCTCCAGCGGATTCACCATCGCTGGATCCACGGAAGAGGACGCCGGTTTTGACCGCAGCGTGAACGTTGGGACCTGCGAGCAAATTCATCGTGACGCCGCGCGGCTATTCCCCGCCCTCGAACAGAAGACGCCATCGAAATGCTGGATTGGCTTCCGTCCGTATTCGCCCGAGCCTCACATTGAGCAAGTAAAAGGGACCAACGTCTGGCTGGCATACGGACATTTCCGCAACGGGATCCTGCTCG
Source organism: Terriglobia bacterium (assembly GCA_963768095.1). Taxonomy (GTDB): domain Bacteria; phylum Acidobacteriota; class Terriglobia; order Bryobacterales; family Bryobacteraceae; genus Palsa-89. The sequence continues at coordinate 604,055 of CAVYGT010000011.1, forward strand.
CTCCGTTGACTGCAGCGCGGATTGCAGGACAGATCTTGTGAACAATCAGCCGCAGCTGGTGCGAGCCGTCGGACTGTTCGGCCTCACCGCGATCGCTGTAAATGGCGTCATCGGCTCCGGGATGTTCGTGATGCCCGCTACCGTGGCCGCGCTGCTTGGCCGCGGGAGTCCGACCGCCTACGTGGTGGCCGCCGCGGCAGCCATTCTGATCGCGCTCTCATTTGCCGAGGCCGGAAGTTACTACGATCGCGCCGGCGGCCCCTACATCTACGCTCGCGAAGCATTCGGAGATTTCATCGGCTTCGAGGTCGGCTGGATGTTCCTCTTCGCCCGCGTGGCCGGAGCCGCTGCCGTCACCAACGCCTTCGCGGCCTACGTGGCGTTCTTCCAGCCTGCGCTAGGCCAACCCCTCCCGCGCGCTCTCGTCATCGGCGTCGCCATCGCCGCCATTGGTGCGCTCAACTACGTCGGTATTCAATTCGGCGCAATCTTTCTGAACATCTTTACGGTGGCAAAACTTCTGCCCTTGTTCGGCTTCGTTGCCATCGGCCTTTTCTTCGTCAATTGGCACACGCTGCTGCCTCCCCCCGCGCCGGCCTTCGGACCCTTGCGAGAAGCCAGCCTGGTGCTTTTGTTCGCTCTGGGAGGATTTGAGTTCGCCAGCGTCCCTACCGAAGAGGTAATCGAATCGCGACGCTACCTTCCGTTCGCCTTGATCGCTGGTCTCACCTTCAGCGCCGTGGTCTACATTCTGGTCCAGATTGTTTGTGTAGGCACGCTGCCAGGATTGGCGCACGATGCCGCGCCGGTCGCCGACGCCGCCGCTCAATTCATGGGACATTCCGGAGCAGTCCTCATGGCTGTGGGCGCACTGCTCTCCAGCGCAGGTACCGACAGCGCCATTCTTCTAGTCGGTCCACGCATGCTGTACGCGCTGGCGCAAGGCGGTCAACTTCCGAAGATCTTCGGCCGCGTACACCCGCGCTTCCGGACGCCGTCGGTTGCGGTAGTTCTCTTCACCGCCGCGACCATAGTGCTGGCCGTATCGGGAACCTTCGCGGCCCTGGCCGCGCTCAACGCCATCGCCCGGTTGCTTTACTCGATCACCACATGCGCCGCGGTTCCGATTCTCCGCCGCCGCTATCCCGCGGATCAGCGCAGATTCACTTTGCCGGGCGGCTGGCTGCTGCCCGCGTTGGGAATTGTTGCCTCCATGGTTCTGCTCAGCGGCATTAACACGACCCAAGCCCTGATCGGCGGCGCCGGACTGCTCACGGGCGCTCTGGTCTACGCCGCACGCCGGGTTTAGCCCCGCGGCTTCCACCTGCTGGCGGGCGGCTAGCGACATTGATCGTCGGCGGCCAGGCCGGTATCTTGTGGCGGCGTAGAGACTCGTGATACATGGTATAAGAAGCATTCGGAGGTCAGTCGATGATCCGTTCCTGCTTGCGCGTGGCTGGTGCGTTGGCGCTAGCCATTACACTTCATGCCGCGCCCGCCATTTATCTACATCGGGTAGTCAACGCCGCCAGCTACTACACCCCGGGTCTTCCCGGAGGTTCGATCGCTCAAGGGTCGCTCTTCACGATATTCGGTTCCGCACTCGGGCCATCCCAGGGAACATCACAAAGCAGCTTTCCGCTGACCACGACTTTCTCGGGCGTGTCGATGCAGGTCACTCAGGGATCGACCATCGTGAACGCGATTCCGGTATACGTTTCCCAAGGCCAGATCAACGCCATCATGCCGTCCAATGCCCCGTTGGGCTGGTCCTCAGTTTGGGTGACGTACAACGGCAAGAGCAATCCTTCGCCGGTGTACATCGTGCACGACAGCCCCGGCGTCTTCACGTTTACAGGAACAGGAATCGGTCCGGCGGCGCTGCAAAACGCGCAGAGCGACGGCAGCCTCGTCAACAACGGCTACCAGAACTCGGCGACGCCGGGTCAAACCGAGCAGATGTACTTGACCGGACTCGGCCCGATCTCCGCTCCCGACAACCAGGCCCCACCATCCGGCAATTTGGCGACGCCGGTGGAAGTTTGGGTGGGCGGCGCTCCAGCCTCGGTCGTCTACAGCGGCCGCTCCCCATGCTGCTCCGCTTTGGATCAGATCGATTTCGTGATTCCTGCCAATGCCCCGCAGGGATGCTGGGTACCGGTGTACGTCCGGACTTCGCACAACACCGTGGGCAATTTCACCAGCCTGGCCATCAGCGCGAACGGCGGCGCCTGCTCCGATCCTTCCAATTCGCTCTCAGCTGCGGTTCAGAGCGGCGGCTCGCTCGGCACTGTCACTTTGATGCGGATGGCGGTCCACGAAGACGTCGGCGTCAATGCGCCGGTGGACGTGTCAGACGATTTCGCTACTTACTCGGCCCTGAATATTGCCAGCGGGCCTTTCAGTTTTCTGCCGTTCGTGTCGGCGCCGCCGGCGGGAACCTGCACCGTTTATCCCGCTGTAGGTGACTTTCTCCAAAGCGGGAACGTCCCCGAATCCCCACCCTCAGCCCTCGACGGAGGCACACAGTTGTCCATTTCCGGTCCTGGCGGCCAGAAATCAGTGACCACTGCCCAGAACGGCGCTCCTCTGGGATCGTATCTGCCGCTCTACTCTCTGCGAAACCAGCTGTATCTCTCGCCAGGCACATATTCGGTCACCACCAACGGCGGGGCGAACGTGCCGGGGTTCACGACTTCGGTCGCCGTTCCGCCTGCGCTCAATTGGACCAATCGCGATCAAATCACCACCGTCGATCGAACGCAGCCACTAACCATCAACTGGTCTGGCGCCGTGTCCGGCCAGCCAGTCGAAATCCTGGGAGTCGGTTCCGATTTGCCAACCAACTCGAGCGCGCTGTTCTTTTGCGTTGTTCCAGCCGGCGCGACAAGTTTCACTGTGCCGCCTCAGGCGCTCTCCGCTCTGCCTGCCGCACGGGCGAACCCGCTGGCATCGAAGGACGTCATCTACCTGATGACCACCAGCCCCTCAACCTTCAGCGCATCCGGTCTTGCTAACGCCGTAACCAGCGGCGGTTATATAGCGGGAAAAACGGTGACATTCCAATAGGAGACCCAGGCAATGAAGAGATTACTCCAGATCCTAACCTTCATGGTTGCTCTTACGGTCGCTTCCCAAGCCCAGAACGTACCGGGCTTACCCGGTTGGGCCAACGGCTGGATCACCACTTGGTCCAATTTGCTCAATGGCCCGTACACGCTATCGATCGCCTACTTGGAATGCCACGGTAACGAGATGTTCTACGTTGTGTACAGAATGTATAGCGACGGAAGGATGATTCCGGATCACGCCACGGACGCCGGCTATCCCTGCGAGTGCGATAAAAGCGGAGGCTCCGCCCGGCCGGCGAGTGTCAAGGGCCTTTCCTTGGTGCATCCGGAGGAAACAAACTGCAAAAGCGGGAACGGGATGGGGCAGGACGTGACCGTTCCAGGCATGCAGGCAGACGGTTCAACAAGTGGCTGGGGAGGTCCTTCTTCCTTCGCATCAACCACCGGCCCCGTTCCGGATCGTTTTGGCCCGCCCGGTCCTTCCCGACTTTCGGCACGCGCCGCAGCTGCAGGATCAACCTTCACATTTACGGTTCCTTTTCGAGATTTACCCTCGGGGCCGCTGGCCAGCGAAGTAACTTCGCCGCCGGCGTGGACCTGCAACTCCAGCGTGAATCCCACAATATTCCGTGTCTTTCATATCGACAACGTGGTTCAGCGACTGAGCATGTGCCCGGTCGCGCTCCTAGCTTCAATCACCGTGCCGGATCTTCCGCTTCAGGTTCGCGTGACGCCCGACGGCTCCCAGGCCATCGTGACCAGCTATAGCGGGGCCATCACCTTCATTGACACAGCAACGAATAAGATCTCGGCTTCCATCCAAACCACCACTGACCCGAACTTCGCTCCAGACGGCCTAGCGATTTCGCCGGACGGCAGCTATGCGCTGGTCACCAACTACCTGACCCCGCCGTATTCCTATCTGGCTGTCGTCGATACCGCCAGCAAGCAGATTACTTCAAAGATTGCCTTGGATACCGACTATCCCGAATCTGTATTTATTAATCCGGACGGAACACTCGCCTGGGTCACATATCCGTGGTTTAACGTCGTCGAGGTGATCGACATTCTCACCGGAACTGTCGTGAAGACGTTAAGAGTGACCCAGCCTTTCAGCATCGTATTTGATCCCACCGGAACCAGAGCTTTTGTTTCCAGCGGAGCCAGCTCGGTCCAGGTGATTGACACATCTACCTATGCGACCATCCAAAGTGTTCCCGCCGATGCGGGAGCGATGGATCTCCTAATTTCGCCTGACGGAGGCTACGTTACCGTCAACAACAGCATGGCCCAGTCGGTTACGATAATCGACACTCGGACTCTTACCGCCACCACCACAAATATTGGCGGGACGCCGGAAGGCGCGGCGCTCGTGCCGTCGCAATAAACAGCAGCCGGCGATCCACAGCGCGCCGATACCGAAAATTCAGAACACTCGTACTCCCAGGGACACGTAGCATCTTGTAACGGAGCAGGTCCCAGCATTTTCTAATTGAAGAATGAGCCTGAAGGCGGGGAGCGAAGCTCCGCCGCCAGGCCTCCTTGTTTTTTTCTTCTCAGAAAGGTTTTGACGGTTTTCAGCGGGGGTCGCAGGGGCGCAGCCCCCGTGGGGTACGGGGCGAAGCCCCGGAAAGGGCCGGAGGCCCGCTCCAATTGCCTTCATGCGGTCCGCCGTCGTTGGATTCCCCCAAACAGTTTCCGCTTGGCTGCTTGCATGCCCGCGGCGGCCTGGGTGTCGCTTTGTGCGCTTGCCGTTCGCTCCAACTCCGCTAGTGAGATCTCCCGCCGCACATGTCGCGCCACGTCCGGCAACTGCCGCAGGATCTCCCAGGGCGTGGCGTACCAGCGATAAATTCTCCTCTGTTTGCCTTTGGCATTCACCATCAGCTCTGGCACCCCACACGGCCGATGGAAGTTCAGATACGGATTGAAGTGCTCTTGGTAAAATTTCTCGATCCTCTGCGCGTGTTCGGCGGCAATGTGGCCATAACCCATGTGCTTTCGAATCACAGCTCCATTCTTGGCTTCCGCCAAGCCATTGTCGTTGGAGTGTCGCGGCCGCGATTTGGTCTGTTCGATCAACAGCTTCTGCAATAGCTGTGCCACGGTGTGATTGATGAACTCGCTTCCATTGTCGGAGTGAAAGCCGAGGATGCGAAACGGAAACTGCCGCAACATGGCTTCCAGCACCGGCATCAGCCACGCTTCCGAGATCTGCGCCGTCGCTCCCACTACCTGCCATTGCGTCACCTCGTCCACCGCATTGATGTGGTACACACCTTTGGCCCCCTCCCGGTCGCCTTGATGAACGGTGTCGATGCGCAGGTATCCGGGCTTGCCTTCCGGGTTCGGTCTGCGTCGTTCGCCAATGGCCACTTGCACCGGCCTGGTCTTCTGATAGGCGATCCGACGCTGGCGGTAAGGCTGGCTCTTGCGCAGATTGTAGATATGCGGCACCGAGATGCCGGCCAGCCGCCGGTAGCGTTCCTCGCCGTATTCGTAAAATTCGCGGTACAGAATCTTCTGCGTCGCCGGGCCGCTCAGTGTTTCATGCGCTTCATCCACCGCTGCCAGCAATTCAATATCGGCTGCTGTGTAGCGGCCGGGGAACCGGTTGCGCCGATAACTGCGCTCCTTCACCTGACCATCCTTTTGGTAGCGCGCGATCAAGCGCGTCACCTGCGCTCGACTCAATCCGGTCATGCTCGCGATGTACTGCCGCAGCAGACCCTTGGCACTGCGCTTCTGCTTCCAGTACTGTTGATGACACAGCGTCCGCGTCATCCAGCTGTAGACCTCCTCTCGCCGCGTCGCCTCGAACCGCACCTGTTGGCTACCCTGCAAAAACGCCCGGATCTGCTCCAGGCTTAACTCCTCTGTGTTCTCCACGCTGATGTTCAATCCCCAGCATGCGAAACTCGATCCCCTTCAGGCTCACTCTGCGTTAGAAACACATCCCCGCTTCAGGCTCATCCTGCGTTATACAAGACTGTCCCTTTCGCTCGGCGATCGAACGCAGTATACTCGGTCTGTCGCGGTAGGAGGCGCCGTGAAATGGCCGAAAACCTCAACGTAATTCAGGAGACCCCGCGTGCGGTCTCTCGACGCAAATTTCTCAAGGGCATCGTCGCTGGTGGCGCGGCAGTCTCGTCAGCCACCTATCTGTTCCGCGCCTCGACCTCGACATCGGCCGCGGGCGCAGGCGAGCGGTTAATAACCCTGAACGTCAACGGCCAGATGCGCCGCGTCGACGTCATGAAACAGGAAACGCTGGCCTGGACGTTGCGCTACAAGGTGGGGCTGACAGGCACCAAGATCGGTTGCGACCGGGCCGAATGCGGCGCCTGCACCGTGCTCATCGACGATGTGCCGCACTATTCCTGCTCCACGCTGACGCACACCGTACGTAATAAGAAGGTTGTCACCATCGAAGGGCTCCAGAGCGCCGACGGCAAGCTGCACCCGGTGCAACAGGGCATCCTGGATGAACAAGGCTTCCAGTGCGCGTTCTGCATGTCCGGCTTCGTGATGGCTACGGTGGGATATCTGAAGACCAATCCGAATCCCACGCGGGCTGAATTGGCGCACGGCATTTCAGGCAATCTGTGCCGATGCCAGGACTATGACAAGATCCTGACCGCGTTGATGCGCGGCGCGGAGATCGCAAGGGAGGGTAATCATGCCTAGTAAGCTGCCCGAGAACAAGACGCCGGCCGCTCCCGTGTATGGGAAAGACCACAAACTGATCGGCAAGGACTACACCACTGTCGACCTCTACGCCAAGGTCACCGGTAGATCGAAATATGCCGAAGACTATCGCGCCGAAGGAATGCTGTTCTGTAAGCTACTGCTGAGCCCGATGCCGCACGCGCGCGTCCGCCACATCGATGTCAGCGAAGCGTTGGCGATGCCCGGCGTGAAGGCGATCCTGACCGAGGAAGATCTTCCGGCTCCCGCCGACAGTCTCAATGACAATGGCCAGGTGATTCATGCCAACAAGCTCGGCGAACGCGGGCTGACCAATGAGCCGCTGTATCAAGGCGAGCCGATTCTCGCCGTAGCGGCGGTCGATGAGCTTACGGCTGCCGAGGCGATCGAAAAGATCAAGCTGGATTTGGAACCGCTGCCCTTCGTGATCGATCCGCTCGAGGCGCTGCGGCCTGGCGGGCCCAACCCGAGAATCGGTGGCAATACGTGGTATCGCAAGCCGCCTGCTCCCGGCGCCGAAGGACGCGGAGGACGAGGCGCGGCCCCCGGTCCGATCGAGGTCAAAGAAGTGAAATGGACCGAAGCGGACTTCTCCGAGGCGAAGGAAGGCCGCATGCCGATGGGCCAGATTTCGGAGGATCCGGCGAATTCCTGGTCGTTTGGCGACGTGGAAGCCGGGTTCAAAAACGCCGCGCTAGTGCTGGATGAAACCTTCGTCACGCCCGACACCAGCCATCAGTGCCTGGAACCGCGCAGCACCATGGCGTATTGGCAGAACGGCAAAGTCTACGTCCACACCGGCACGCAAAGCCTGATCCAGACCGTGCCCGCCGTTGCACGCTGGCTCAATATGGACGCCGCCAACGTCGTCGTGATTAGCGAGTATACCGGCGGCGGCTTCGGCAGCAAAGGCACCGCTGCCATATCACTCATCATTCCGGCGCTGCTTTCGAAGAAATGCAACGCACCGGTGATGATGCGGATCTCGCGCGAGGAAGAACATTTCATCGGGCGGGCGCGGCCCAGCTTGACCGGGCGCATGAAAGCCGGGTTTTCGAAAGATGGCCGTATTGTCGCGCTCGACATGTTCTCGATCATCAACAACGGACCGTACGATAACGTCGGTGACGCGCCGTCGTCTGGACGCATTGTTTCGCTGCTGTACCAGCCGGAGACGATGCGCTTCCGCGGCCTCACCGTACTAACCAATACTCCGCCGCGCGGCGCGCAGAGTTCGCCCGGAGGCATGCAGGGCATCACACTGATGGAGCCGATTCTGGCCAAGGCTGCGCGCAAGCTGGGAATCGATCAAGTCGCTATCCGGAAGATCAATGCCCCCGAAGGCAAGGCGCCCTTCGGACCTGCGAATCCGCGAGGAAAGCGGCCGTACTCCACCAGCGCTTTCATTAAGGAGGCGCTCGATCGCGGCGCGGAAAAGTTCAACTGGAGCGAGCGAATCGCGCGCACTCCCAAGCGCGTTGGCACCAAAGTGCGCGGCGTCGGCGTCTCCATGAGTTGCTACGTCGGCGGTTCTACGGGCTTCGATGGCCTGACGTTGATCAAACCCGACGGACGCATCTGCTTCCAATCCGGAATCGGAAACCTCGGAACGGAAGCTGTCATCGATGTGCATCGCGTGACCGCCGAAATACTCGGTGTGCCTTGGGACAAGTGCGACGTGTGCTGGGGCACGAACAGTAAAAACGTTGCGTGGAGCTGTGTGTCGGGCGGTAGCCAGACTACGCACGCCATGACCCGCGCCGCACACGCGGTCGGCATGGAGGCCAAGCTGCGGCTGCAAGAGATCGCCGCCAAGAGCCTGGGCGGCAATCCGGCGGATTACGAGGTCGCCAACGAACGTGTCTTCCGCAAGGGCGGCGGCGCCGGAATGACGCTGGCTCAGGCTGCTCAGAAAGCGATTCAGTTGGGTGGCATCTACGATGGTCATGAGGTAAACCCGGATGTGAACAGATACACGCGGTCTGCCGCGAACGCGCTGGCAGGCCAGGGTCTGATCGTCTCGGCTCGTGACAAGTATCCACACGACGGACAAACCTTTTCCTACGTCGCCAGCTTCGCCGAAGTCGAGGTTGACGTCGAAACCGGCAAATATCAATTGGTGGATTTCCTGGCGTACGCCGACGTCGGGAGCGTGCTTCATCCCAAGGCGCTCGGCGGCCAGGTGATGGGCCGCTCGGTGCTCGGCATGGGCCACGCCATCGGCCAGAAATGGGTGATGGATCCGGAATATGGCGCGATGCTCTCGCGGCGTTTCCATCACAGTAAACCGCCGACCATCCTCGACATCCCATCCAACATGCAGTGGGAAGCGCTGGATATGCCGGATCCCGAAACACCCGTTGGTTCGCGCGGCATCGGTGAACCGCCGGTCGGCGGCGGCTGCTCGGCTATCTTGAACGCGCTCTCCGACGCTGTCGGCGACGAAGTGTTCCGCCGCGCGCCAGTCCTTCCGGATACAATCATTGCTTCTCTCGACGCGGGCCGGCCTATGCAAAACCCGCTGATGGCCCACATATAGTGCGAATGAAAAGGAAAGGAGACTAAGCCATGGCCGTAATTCGAGACGTAATGCCCGCTTTTGACTTGCTCCAGCCAACATCGGCTGACGAGGCGCAGAAACTTCTCCAACAGCACGGGCACGATGCCTGGGCGATGGCGGGAGGCCTGGACAGCTTCGACTGGCTCAAGGACCGCATCAAGAAACCCAAGGTGCTGGTGGACCTGAGCGGCATCGATGAGCTGCGCGGCGTGCGCACGACATCCGACGGCGGGGTCGAGATCGGCTCCATGACCACGCTGACCGAGGTGGTCAACAACCCGACCATCAAACAGAAGTTCGGACTTCTGTCGGAAGGCGCGGAGCTGGCGGCTTCGCCGCAGATCCGCAATCAAGGCACCCTGGGCGGCAACGTGTCGCAGGACGCGCGCTGCCACTACTATCGCGCCGGATGGCCGTGCTATCGCGCGGGCGGCAACATCTGCTACGCCGACACGCCCACCGGGCGCAACAGGGAGCATGCCATTCTGAACGCCAACCGCTGCGTGGCGGTGAATCCGTCGGATTCGGCGCCGGCGCTTATCGCGCTCGACGCCAAGTTCGTGATCAAGACGTCCAAGGGTGAAAAGGTTGTTGATGCCGAGGATTACTTCATCGGTCCGGACATCGACATCACGCGGCTGAACATCCTGCGGCCGGGCGATCTGCTCACCGCGATCCGCATTCCGGCGACCTGGGCGGGAGCGCAGTTCTATTTCGAGAAGGTGCGAGACCGCAACGTGTGGGACTTCGCGCTGCTCAACGTGGCCTCGGCCATGAAGGTGTCGGGCGGCTCGATCCAAGACGCGCGCGTGGTGATAAACGGCGCGGCGGCTCGTCCGCTACGTTTGAAGTCAGTAGAAGATGCCATCAAAGGGAAGCCGGCCAACGCGGCCACCGGAGAGATGGCCGGCAAGCTCGCCGTCCAGGGAGCCATGCCGTTACAGTTCAATGCTTATAAAATTCCGCTGATGCGCAACCTGGTGAAACGCGCCATCGGCGGCGTGGAGGTAGCTTCGTGGGCCTCGTAGAGGCCCACGAGCGCATGGTTAGAACGTAAAGCGGCCGCCAACCTGGATCGCGCGCGGTCCGCCAGACCCGAACGTCGAGGCCTGGCCCACGCGGCCGGTCGGCTGGCCGAACGCGGGGCTGTTCAGAATCGGCGTAGGCGAATAAGTCAGGTTCGCGATGTTGAAAGCGTTGAAGAACTCGCCGAACACCATGAAGTTGAACCGTTCCTTAATTCTGATCTCCTTGGTAATGCGAAAATCCTGGCTGAAAATCGGCGTCCCGAAACCGTAGTCGGACGGCAGCGTCAGTTTGGGGATGGTCGCGCCATTGCGTGCCTTTGTGCCGGCTAACGTCGAATTGAACGCGTTGATCGCCTTGGTGACGTCGGACTTGCCGCACCCGGCGTTGAAACAGTTATAAGAGAGGCCGGGGACGGCCTCGAATAGCGGGAAATTGGTGTTGCCGGAGCCATTCAAGTCGATCCCTGTGACGATCGGATTGACGGGATTCGAGCTGATAATCGAGGAATTGACGCTCAACTTGAATCCCCAGGGAATGTCAACCACGCCGGCGACGTTCAGGTTGTGACGCGGCAACACCGGGCCATAGGAGGCGAAGTAGTTGTCCAGGTTCACCAGCCCCGCACCCGCCGCGGTCGAATCCAGCGACTGCAGCGCGTAGGAGGCCGTGAACTGATAGCGATTCGAGAAGCGCTTGTCCAATTTCACCAACAAGCCGTTGTAGACGGAACGTCCTTCGGGAACCCAAAACGTGACGCCGCCGGTGGAGCACTCGTCGCCGACGTTGAAATCGGGAGTCGTAGCGCAACGGGGAATGATCGGCGACAGGCCATCGGCGGTGCGCGCGAAGCGGTTCAGATCGAGTTCACCGAGACTTTGATGGATCGCCAGGCGCCGCGCATAGTCGGCGGTGATCACCATGTTATGGCCCAGATCCTGCTGCACGCCGATGGAAGTCTGGTAGCTGTGCATCAGTGGGAAGTCGGAAGGATAAATCTCGACGCCCTGCTTGGTGACGTCGATATTGCTCACCGTGTACGGCCCACTCTTCGGCGTATTTCCGAACAGCTTCGCCTGGAGCGCGGGCACCTCCTGGTTCATGATCTGAATGAATTCGCCAAAAGTGATGTTGCTCACCTGGTTCACCGGTACGGGATCGCCAATATTGACAGGCTTCACGCCCGAGGCGGTCAGGACGTACTTGCCGGGAAAAATGTTGGTGAAGGCGCTGGCTGCCAGCGTGATGCGGCCGTCGCCCAGCGGGCCGATCGAGGAATCCTGGCGGAATTGCTGCCACACCGGCTGGGTCTCCCAATATAATCCCGCGCCGCCGCGGATCACGGTCTTCTTACTGCCCCCCAACGCCCAGGCAAACCCAAACTGCGGAGCGAAATCCAGGTAGCGGGAAGGCGTTCCACCGAGCCCCGGAGGAACGCCTCCGGTTTGACCGTTCAAAATAGGGGACAGATACTCGGGCCGCTTGAAAAATGTCGAGAACAGCCCGGTTTCGAGATCGTAGCCGAGGCCATAATTCAGGGTGAAGTTGGACTTGACTTTCCAGGTGTCTGCGATCCATGGATGGATGCGATGATTAACCCCGCCCTGGTCGTGCTCGTAGTAGTTCGGATAGCTGCCATTTCCGAGCCCGACGCCGCTGTAGAGAGAGGCGGGCAGGTTGAAAACCGGGACGTTCAACAAGTCGGCGGTGGTTCTGATCGTGGTGGGGAGCGAGGCAAATGCGCCGGCCGGAAACGCCCCCGCGAAAGCGCGCGTTCCTTCCGGCGAATACAAGGCGACACAGGCCGGATCGCAAACGTCCCAAGGCGTGTAACCGGTGTGCATCTGCTCGTAATCGGCGCCGAATCGGATGCGGTGCGTGCCCTTCTGCCAACTCAGAGTATCGCTGAGCTGGTAAGAACGCGATTGATGGAACTGAGGACCATTCACTTCGTTGCCGGCGCCGTACGTAAACGTGGAGGAGCCGATCATTGTGACGATACCCGGCAAACCCGAACCGATGCAGGGAAGCTGGCACTCCGACGCGGTCGCGTTGGGTCCCTTGTTCTCCCAAAAGTGGTACTGCACGCGCAGATCGTTGACCACCACGGGTGTTATTACGCTGGTCAACCCGATGATGCTTTGGTCGCTCCAATTGCTGTTATGGATCCAGGCCGAGGGTGCTCCCGTGCCGGCGTACGGCCCGAAGTCCGCGTTGCCGTCGTGCGAGAAGCGCGCAAATAGCGTGTGCTTGTCAGACAGGCGGTAATCGAACCGCGCGGTGAGCCAGTTGTAGTGCAGCGGGCTGGCCCAGATCGAGTTTAGCGGCTGCAGCGAGGGAATGTCGTTTTGCTCGGTAATGACCGAGGTTTGATTGAGATGCTCGTAGCTAAAGAAGAAGAAAAACTTGTCCTTGATAACGGGTCCGCCCAGCCATGCGCCCGGATTGCGGCGCGCAAAAAACGGATTCGGATTGAACGCGCTGCGCTTCAGGCCCGGGTAAGCCGCCATATTGTGATCGCGGAAATAAAAATAAGCGCTGCCGTGGAAATCGTTGCTGCCGGATCGGGTCACAATGTTCACGGCGCCTCCGGCGGCTATGCCAGTGGCGGCGTCGAAGTTCACCGATTGAATCTGGAACTCCTGCACCACCTCCTGCGAGAAGTTCATGGACGTGCCGCCTTCCACTTCGTCGTTGATTACGCCGCCGTCCATTGTGATCAGGGGGCCGACGCCGCTGCCGGCAGTCGCGCCGCCATTGGAGCCGAGAATACTGACGTTGAACATGGCGTTGAATTGAGAAGTAGCCCCGGGGTTGACGGTCACGCCGGGTTCCAGCGAGGCCAATTGCAGCGAGCTGCGGCCGTTGAGCGGAATGTCCTGGATACTCTCGCGCGCGATGACACCGGCCACAGTGTGACTGTCGTAATTGATCTGTGCCGTGGCGGCTTCCACCGTGACAACCTCGCGCGTTGTACCCAGCGTCATGGACATGTCGACGGTGGTGGTGCTGCCGGCCGTAACCTGGGCATCCCGCAGCAGCGTGCGGAAGCCCTGCATTTCGGCGCGCACTTCGTAGTCCCCGGGCACAAGTGCGGGAGCGCTATACAAGCCTTCGGCGTTGGCGGTCAGCGTTCGGACGACGCTGGTGGCCTTGTTGGTGATGGTGATGGTCGCGCTGGGCACTACGGCGCCCGTGGCATCCGTTACGGTTCCGGTGATAGTTCCCACCGGTGCTTGAGCAAAGACCCTCAGAACTCCGAAGCAAAGAACAAGGCAAAGGATCGACGTGGACAGTTTGGACACTTGGATCACCCCTAGGGGTTTACGTATATAACCTCGCAAGGGATAAGTCAAGCGGATCGGTATTTGATAAGTCGCTTTCCTGCTCGATACGGAGACGGCTAGTCCACACGTATCAACAACATTCTGCGTGCTGCGATGTCCCGAGCTCAGGATTTCTTGGCGAACCACACCGCCACAAACTCGACGAATCCGAGCCAGCTCAAATCCTTTTTCTGATAGTAACTGTTGGCCCGATAAACTTTCCAAGCATGCTGGATTTTGCGCCGCACAGGGCCTGGACGCGGCGGAAGCCGGGGAATAGCCAAGCTGCTGAAGCACTGCACCTCCCGCAGCCGATCGATCGCCGCTGGCGCGAAACGCCGGGCCAGCTTCAGAAACGTTGGCCAATGAATCCCAGCAGTGCCGGCCAGCGCCACATCCGCCTCCCACGGCAGATCGCCGTCGCGCTGGCTACACAGAATGTGCAGCAGGGTGGCTTCCCTCGAAGTTGTGCACAGCATGTGGTCGTTCCACGGGATGCGCTCGACCCTCGAAAGGAAGGCCGCCTCACACTCGAGCGCATCCTCGGGCGGCGACGCGAGCAGCCGCCAGTGCAAATTCAATTGCAGGCTCTCCTGACGAAAGCAGACATGATCGTACCAATCCCATGCATGCTCGAAGGGCAAGTCGGCATAAGGCTCCCACCCGGCATGCAGCAACGCCTCGGCCGCCTTGCGGAGATCCGCGCGTGACACCAGGAACGTCAAGTATGGAATGTCCCGGATGGCCGGCGCCCGCGTACTAAGTGACCACGCCAGCGGCCCCGCGGCCACAGCACGGACATCGGCTTGCGTCAACAGAGTATCCACCTCCACAGCCTTGCGCAATCGGAGCTGGTTCTGACTCCAAACGCGCCGCACAATGCCTTTGAAGATCCCAGCGGCAGGATCGCCTTCCAGCCACGCGGGAAAGGCCGGACTCAGGGCCGGGAACAGCTGCTGGCTGGCGTACGGTATGTTGCCGACATCGACCGCGGCGCGCCACTCTTCCCAGGCCTGCCGCCCTTCAGGTTCCGGCAACAACAGCGCATCCAGAAGATGGTCCATCATTTTTCGCGGTCTTCCTGTATCTTGTAACACGCCGGCGATTTAGTAAACATGATCCGTTTCTTCTAGAACTAGCCCGGCGCTTGGATTCCGACCCGACGGATTTGCCTCAGACGAATCCGGCTAACGCAATCATTACTTGAGACTTAGCCTTCCATTGATAAAAGTTTTGGCGCCCCATCCGCGGCTCCATCGGCTCAAGTTTAGCCACCGGGCCGACTAGTACTAGTCCTATTAGGTTTCTGTATCTCATCGAGATAAGGCTAGAATCTCTAAAGGATGACCGAACGCTTTAGTCCGGGGAAGATCCAGTTCGCCACTCCGGCTCAACTCGCGCTTCTGCGGGCTGGTCTCCTAGAGGGACCCGCTGCTGCTGAAGCCGCCAACAACTGGCTTGCCCTGCTTCGAAATGAAGGAACTGAACCTGGATTGCACCAGATCGATTTGGCGTCCAGGCGCTTGCTCCCGCTGGTTTATCGTAACGTCAAGCACTCCCTTCCCCCGCGATTTCAAATTGAGCTGAGGTCGGTGCACCACGAATATTGGGCTGAAAATCAGAAGCGTCTAATGTGGCTGCAAGAACTGCTGCCCTGGTTTGAAGCAGACGGCATTCCCACCCTGGTCCTCAAAGGCATGGCGCTGTCCCTTCTGCACTATCGCGATATGGCGCTTCGACCGACGTCGGACCTCGACATTCTCGTACCCGAGGAGAGGGCTCCGGAGATCATGAGCCGGCTGTTGCATAATGGATGGACCTTTGGCTACTACCTTCCGAGCGCGCCAACCAACCGTTATTTTTACCGTCACACCCACGCGATAGGCTTCACGCGCGGCGATTCCGGAACGTTAGATCTACACTGGCACGCGCTCGCCGAGGCTACATTTCGAGGCGCGGATCAGCCCTTTTGGAGCGGCAGCGTTCCGCTTACGGTGAACACGATCAAAACTCGAGCGCTCAATCCAACCGATGAGCTCCTGCATGCTTGCGTGCACGGCTTTAGGGCCAATGACATGCCTCCAATTCGCTGGATTGCCGACGCCATCACGATCCTGCGGACCAATCCGATAAACTGGACGCGGCTCGTAACTCTGGCCAAGGAGTTGCACGTCACCATACCGCTGGGCGCCTCTTTGTCATTCCTGCGCGAGGCATTTCCGGCCCCGATACCGGAAGATGTTGTCGAGGACCTAAAGACTGCGCCGCTGGACCAGGGGGAGCGGCGCTATTTCGAGAGCTTGGCGCACCATAGCCCCGACTGGCGCGATGTGCTGGCCTACAATCTCGAGCGGCATCGCCGCGCCAACCGGGATCGCAGTCCGATCTTCGGTATGCCGACCTTTCCCCGCCAGCTCCAGTTGCATTACAACTTGCCCCAGTTGAAAGATCTTGGAACGTTTGCGTTCGCCCGGCTTGGAAAGCGGATTCTAAAGGGGCTGGGGCACTCATGACGTACGATTCCGCGCCGCTCCGAATGCGAGAGCCTTCCCATAATACGCTGACGGTAATCGATCACTCTGGCGCTCCGCTAATGCGGAAAATCGCGGAGTATCGCCGCTACCGAACGCTCTTCGTCTTTCTGGCTCTGCGAGACATTACGCTGCGTTACCGGCAAACCTTGCTGGGAATTGTCTGGGCGGTTCTGCAGCCCCTGCTCCCCATGGTGATTTTCAGCGCGGTATTTGCGCGCGTGCTGCGGCCCGCCACCGGTGGAGTTCCTTATTGGCTCTTTGTGCTGGCCGGCATGGCTCCGTGGACGTTCTTCGCAAACGCTATTAACAGCTCAGGCGCGACGTTTTCTGGCAACCACAGTCTCCTCAATAAAGTCTATTTTCCCCGGGCCATCCTGCCTGGCGCCGCGGTGGCGGCCTGCTTACTGGACTATTTCGTGATGGGCGTGTTCCTGCTGGGACTGGCCTCCTGGCGCGGCTATCGCCCCACGGTCGAGTGGCTGCTGTTACCTCTCATCGCATTCATCACCGCGGGAATTGCGATGTCGGTGGGCTTGGCCCTGGCATCCTTGATGGCGATCTATCGCGACGTCAAGCATATCCTGCCTTTCCTGGTGCAGGTTTGGATGTTCGCCTCTCCCATCATGTATCCAGTCAGTCTGGTACCGCGGCGGTTGCAGCCGTTCATCGGTCTGAATCCGATGGCCGGCGTCATCGAGGCCCTGCGGTCTTGCTTATTTGGAACGCAGCCGGATTGGAACCTGTTGCTCTTATCCGCACTCTCAGCCGCGGCCATCGCCTGCGCCGCGGCCTTCCTCTTTCACTATCTGGAATCTGATTTGGCCGAGCGCGTATGAAAACCATTTCGGTCCGCGGCCTGACCAAGGAGTTTAAACTCAACGACCAGAGGCAGCAATATCGAATGCTCCACCAGTGGTTCTCGCGGCCGCGGCCGCAGCCGCCCGCACCTGACAGCACCAGCCTTCTGGCTCTCGACGATGTCAGTTTCGACGCGGAACCCGGGGAAGTGCTCGGCATCTTAGGTCGCAATGGCGCCGGAAAGTCGACGCTGCTCAAGATCCTGGCGAGAATCATGAGGCCCACCAGGGGCCATATCGAATTGCGTGGCCGGGTCGGCAGCCTGCTCGAGGTGGGCTCCGGGTTTCACGGCGAACTCACGGGCCGGGAGAACATTTTTTTGAATGCAGCCATCCTCGGAATGCAGCACCGCGAGATCGTCCGCAAACTGGATGAGATCGTGGATTTCGCCGGGGTGAGCAGCTTCCTGGACCAGCCCGTCAAGACTTACTCCAGCGGCATGTACATGCGGCTGGCGTTCTCCGTGGCTGCGCACATAGAGCCCGAGATTCTGCTGGTGGACGAAGTTCTGGCGGTCGGCGATGCGGAATTTCAGAAGAAATGCATGGACCGAATCGAACAAGTGGGCAAACACGGGCAAACCGTGCTGTTCGTTTCCCACAA
This sequence comes from Terriglobia bacterium, assembly GCA_963768095.1. Lineage (GTDB taxonomy): Bacteria > Acidobacteriota > Terriglobia > Bryobacterales > Bryobacteraceae > Palsa-89. The sequence continues at coordinate 621,741 of CAVYGT010000011.1, forward strand.
TATCCAAGCGGTGTTGCGGCTGTGCACCCGCGCTCTACTGATCGACCACGGCAAACTCGCCCAGGACGGTCCGGTGCATGAAGTGGCCGCGTCCTACATGAGTACCCGAGGCCCCATTCCGGGAGAGCGCACTTATCCGCAAGACGCTCCAGGCGACGGCGTTGCCAGGCTCCGCAGCGTGCGCGTGCGTTCGCGCGCGGGGCACACGTTGACCGCGGTCGAACTGAGCCAGGAGCTGGGACTCGAGATGGAGTTCGAGGTTCGAGCTACTGCTCTGGCTCTCTTCCCCGTCCTGTGCCTGCTTAACGAGTGGGGAACGGAAGTGCTTTGGGCTACCGACGCCGATACGGAATGGCATGGCCGGACCAGACCGCCTGGAATCTATCGCGTGGTCGCTTGGGTTCCTCCGAATATTCTAACCACCGGCGCTATAACGGTCTCGGCGGGTGTCTACTCGTTCCTTCCGCGAGTGGAACATTTTCGGGAAGTGGACGCGGTCGGTTTTCATGCGGTCGACACTCTGGGCCCCGGAACAGCGCGAGGTGATTTCACCGGTCACATCGCGGCTGCGATACGGCCGAAGCTGGAATGGACCGTGGAGTATGAGGCGGCTCGCCACCAGACCCAAACCAGCCAGTCTGCTTCTCGATCCGGCCAGGCGGTCTAACTGATCAACGTTTTCTCCCTTAGCACTCATTCCGGATTTTTCTCACGGCGTCTCGCCAGTTCGCCTCTCAGGAAGCCCAGGTCCGGCTTGCGAACGGGTGTCCCAGGTTCCATTGCGGCTGGACTTGCGATCTGAAGCGTAACGCTGTCGAGCGCGCTCCCGGTCAGCCCTTTTCCCATCGCTTGCTGGATCCATTTCACCTGCTCGCGGCCCTGAAATAGCGGCTCGGTCTGAAAAAGTCCGCACTCGCGAAATACGCTTTTCCGGACCAAGGCGCCGCGCAGGGGACTGGGCGGTGGATTCTCCGGTCCCGGCCACAGTACCCGGCCTTGAACCCACGCCGCTTTTGGTTCGCGCTCGCAAGCATTCACGAGAGCTCCGAGGGCCCCCGGTAGAAGCCGATCGCCCGGTTGGAGAAAGACCAGCAACTCCGCAAAGGACTCCCGGATGCCGCGGTTCCAGGCCTCTGCAGTCACTACCGGATCGTTGAAAGAGAGAGAGCGAACGTTTCCAGCGAGCGCCGCGATTTCGTTAGCCATGGAGCAAGCCGGGCCGCCCAAAATCACTACCAGCTCCGTTCTCGAGTAGCCTTGCGCTTCAATCTCCGCAGCAAGCGTTCTTAGTTCCTCGCGGTCAGCTTGCCAGAGATAGACAATCAGCGACACGAACGGCCGTCGCTCTCGCAGGTGACGCTGGGCTGCATCAACGCTGGCCCCAGATTCCAGTGCCGCCTGAATCGCAGCCGGGATGCGCGCACGATCGGTTCCCAAGTGAATCGCGCAGCTCGGAACCTCGCGCGAGACGCGCTCCAGAAATTCCAATGTGTGGACTCCCACGTGTGGCAAATGCACCAAGGTCTCCGATGCCAGCGCTCGCTCGATCTCGAGTGGCTCGGACGGCCCCAGCTTCGTGTCCGGCGCTCCGGAGATCCGCGGCTTCAGAACTAAATCCAGCGGAAGGCTCTCGCGCAGCTGCTCGCGGTACCCCTCTTCAAGGAAAAGCACTACCTTGTCGAAACCCGGCTGATACGCCGTGCGGCAGCGCCTTCGAAGCTCGGGGTACTGATTCAAAGTCCGAGGGTCCAGCTTCGCGGTCGAATACAGGCGGTAGATACACGGCTCCGGATCGAGCGCCAGCGCGAGATAATCGTCGCCCAGGAAGTCCAGCCCGGCCAGAAGGCAGGCCAAAGAAGTGGACGATTTGCCAGACCCTCCGCGGCCGGGAATCAACACTCCGCGGCCGCCCTGCCCAACCGCCGCCGCGTGCACCAGTTGCCGGCCGTTGAGCTCCATCCACCAGTGCAGAATGCTGCGCAGCGGCGAGGCCTGCACCCATACCGGAAGATGCTTATGCGAGGGCACCCAGTACACTGCTCGCCGCGTTTCCCGGTCCATCACACTGAGCGAACCCTCACCCCACTGGTAAGCGGAACGGTAGCGCGAGCTATCGAAGCCCCAAATGTTGCCGCGCTCGGTGAAGTCTTGCGTCGGCCGCGGACGTGGCGCAAGCGGGGCGCCGGTGCTCTCCGAATCCCACAAGCAGATTTCGCAGTGCGGCCCAGCTTCGAGCCCGGACACGGCGCTTGCAAGTCCCGGCGCCATCGCAGAAATGAGTGCGTCCCCTGCAAAGCGGAGCCGAACCGAAGTGCCCGCCACGCGGAAATCGCGCGCCACTTCGCCACTTCGCGCGGATGCCGCCTGGAAGCCTTCGCAGAGCTGTTCAAAGAACTCCGCTTGCTCCTGTTCGGTCGCCGGCGAGCCGTCCGATGGCCTCATGACCCCGTTTGTTGCGCACGCAGGAAGGACAAGAGCTTCTCTGTCACTTCGTCCGAGCGGCTGCAGCGCACACCTTCCGCGAGATTCACCATCGCCGCGCGCGGATTGCCGGCGTCCATTTGCTTTTTCGCCAGTTCAAACGCGTACAAGGCGTAATTCTCGCGAGCTCTCCGCCACAAGGCGTCCGCCTTGGCGCTGGGCAGATAGCTCCGGACGATCTCGATGACGGCGCGCGTATCGGCGATTTGCTCACCCGACGCGATCGCTCGAGCGCTCTCGGATGCGCTGCTCTGCCGGAAAAATGCGAGCGGCTCCGGCTCATACCAAACTGGGTAGTGCACCGCGATGCGCTGCCACATCTCCCAATCGAAAACCGACCGCGCTTGAGGGCAATATCCGCCCAGCCGCTCATAAACCTCACGCCGGACCACGATCGACGGCGTCTGCAAGCGGCAGCACACTCCGATGCGGTCCAGCCAGCCGGGGATCGTACCTGCGGTTTCACGTTCCAGCAGCGACAAGCGCAGGCTGTGCCCTTTTTCATCGGCATAGGTATGCCGGCAAAATGCCGCGCCGATCGCCGGTTCGCGAAGAATACCCTCCGACATAGCTGCGTAGTAACCCGGCGCCACCCAATCGTCATCGTGCAACACATGCATCCAGAGCCCCTGCGCCCGTCTTATGCAAACATTGAATATCTCCGGATGCCCGGCGCGGATCGGGTGCCGGTACACACTGACCCGGTCTCCCGCGATGGCTCGAACCATGGCCTCGATCTCCGCCTGAGCCGAATCATCCGGGCCCTCCACTACGACTTCGATCTGCATTTCCTCCGGCCCCGGCGCCTGAGCCAGTACACTGCGCAAGGCCTGTTCCAGATAGCAGGTGCGGCGGTAGACCGACAGCATCACCGACCAGAACGGGCGCTGGCCGGAAGAGATCTGATCAATTCTAGGAAACACGACTGCGGCGGTTGCGTCCGCGCTTTCGCCGGCCTGCATGATTCCTAAACGGACCAGTTGCCTGCTGTCTTCGAGCTTAACCGAATGCACAGGATCATAAAAGCTGCACGAGGGTTGCTCCCGCATGCCACGCTCGTATTCCTGATACAGCATGGCGCCGCCATAATGTTCCTTACGCCGAGCCTCTTCGGAGACTCGGTCGTGGAAGGAAGAGAAATATTTGAAGTGGAGCAGACATCCGCGCTCCTCCGCAATCAACTCCGGCCCCAGATTGGTAAAGTGCTGGCCACCGGCTAAGATGCAGTCTTCATCGTACTTGAGCAGCGGAACTTTGCTCAGATAATAGCCCGCTTCCCCAAACACTCGCTGGCGCACCCCGCCATAGTAGGCCGTCTGGTTACGGAAGGGCCCGGCATTTTCGTCGCAGCGGTGATAAAAACGCCCATCGAAGTAGCGGCACACTTCCTCAAACGGCTGGCCCGCCGCATAGTGTGTGTCCCGGATGGGAGCGTCCGAATACATGTCCAGATGAAACGCGTTGAAGGCCCTTTTTCCCCGCGCGTCCAAACGATGGCATAGGTCCACGATACTGCGGCGCTCGCATTCCGGATAGTAGAGCAGCTCGTCGGCATCCACCATCAGACACCAGTAATCCCGCGCGTGCATGCGCAGAATTGGCTCGAACCAACCCGCGCCGAAGTTGGCCCGATTAAACGAGAGATCCGACTGCCACAGGTAAACGTCCGGCTGCTCCAGCAGGTATTCGAAGCTACCGTCCGACGACCCGTTATCCACCGCGAGAAACGCTCCGATACCCTTCTTGCGGTAGTATTCGAGAAAGTACGGCAGGCGAGCCATCTCGTTCCTCAATACGGTGCAGCACAGGATCTCCGCCGGCCGCAGACTGAGGTACTTGGAATCCTTGCGGGTGAGCCGGTAGTGCTGGAAGACGGCATCGGGCCCCTCGGTCGCCAGCAGGACATTCACAAACCCTTTGTGGAGCCGGGCCTCGTTCGGATTGTGTTCCAGCGCCTGTCGGTATACCTGCATGGCCTCGTCCAGACGCAGCTGGCTCTGCAGGATGGCGCCCAGGAAAATAGCGGCTTCCGGGTGGCCAGGCTCCAGAGACAGAGCCTCCCGATAGCCGGTAATCGCCGCCGCGAGCTTACCCGTGCTATGCCACGCCCGCGCCAGCATGTAGCGTGCTTTCGCCGAGCGTCTGGATAAAGCATCGTAGTGCATGCGCGCAGTCCATTATAGTAACGGCGCTGGCCTGGCTTTTCGAAACAGTAGTCCCGTACCGGATTAGGACGGCTATAGCAAGAAATTCGCTCTCCTACAGTACCGTGCAGTACTTATCACCCACACGTACCGCTTGAATGCCCATCGCCCTGAATTGGATAATAACGAGGTATGGGTGAAGCGTGCTTTCGAATCAATACCCCTTCGGTGGTCTACGAGCGGTTCGACAATGAGCTGGTCGCGATCCATATGGGCACCGGCGTATATCACAGCATGGCGGGCGTAGCCACGGACGCGTTCGTTTTGTTGGCCGAAGAGGCCACCGCGGCCGAGCTGTCCGACGCGCTTGCCATCCGGTACGCAGCAACGTCCGCTGAGATCCTGGCCGCGCTGGCGCCGTTTATCGAGCAGTTACACCAGGAACAACTGATCGCACCCGTCGAGGCGCGCAAACCGCGGAGTCCCCTCCGGATTCCCGGAAATGAGAGCGGGCTGCCATTCGTTGCGCCCAGCTTGGAGGCTTTCAAGGATTTGGAGGGCCTGCTCCTTCTGGACCCCATTCACGAAGTCGACGACGAGGGTTGGCCGCCCCCCTCCGACGCGGCGATGGCGTGAACTCCCTGGCAGGCCTCCGCGATGAACTTTGACCCGCGCCAAGCGGTTATGCACGACGCCGTGGCCTCGATGCGCTTCCCTGGGCCCGACTATTATGAAGTGTTGCGATGGCTGCACCAGGATCTGAGACCGGAAAGCTATTTCGAAATCGGCGTATTCCGCGGGCAATCCTTGATGCTGGCCATGCCGCCCACCATCGCAGTCGGTATTGATCCTTGCCCCGAGGTGGAGCATCGCTGGAATACCAAGACCCAAGTGCTGGCCATGTCCAGCGGCGAATTCTTCGCGCGGCACACCCTGGGCGAATTCTTCGGAGCCGAACGCTTTTCATTTGCTTTTGTCGACGGTTTGCACCACTTCGAACAGGCCCTCGACGACATCTTTCACCTGGAGGCTTACGCACGGCCTGAATCGGTGATCGCTGTTCACGACACCATACCGCTCGACGAAAAGACCGCCGCGCGGGACCGCTGTACAAAGTTTCATACCGGGGACGTCTGGAAGGTGGTCCCGTTTCTGAAGTCCTATCGGCCCGGCCTGGAGCTTATCACGATCCGGACAGGTCCTTCCGGGCTGACTCTGATCCGCCGTCTGGATCCATCGCACGCCAGATCGGAAGAAGAAATCGAAGCACTCGGGCGATTCCGGGAGTTGCCTTGGGAGTACTACAAACAGCATCGCGGCGAGTTTCTGGAAACCATACCGAACCAGCGCGAGGCCGTAGTGAGTTGGCTATCCGGTCGGACTTATGATCAGCACTGTAATTCCGGCGTATAACGGCGCCGAGTTTCTCGATGCGGCCCTGGCATCCGTCCAGGCCCAACAGTACGCCGACCAGGAAGTGTTGCTCGTCGACGATGGCTCCCCGGTCCCACTGAATCCGCCGGCCTTCGTGCGGTGCATTCGCCAGGCGCACCAGGGAGCTCCCGCAGCCTATAACCGGGGCATCCGCGAGGCGCGCGGTGAGTTTCTGGCCTTCCTCAATATCGACGATATGTGGGCGCCCGGACATCTGGCGCGCCTTCACTCCGCGCTCCTGGCGAACCCGGAAGCAGGTATCGCCCAGGGACGTATGCGCCAGCTCTGTGGCGATCGGATCAGCGGCCCTTACCGGATGCCGTATATTCAAAGCTGCCTGTTCCGCCGGCAGGTGTTCGACCTCTGCGGCGGCCTGGACGAAAGCATGGCGCTCGGAGAAGACTACGATCTGATGTACCGCTGCTGGGAGAAGGACATTGTCAAAATCAACGTCGAGGAGGTGTCTTTCATTTATCGCCGCCACTCCAGCAACATCTCGCGTGGAAAAAACCTGCAGTCTCACGTCTTCGTGATGAAGCGCCGGGTGGACCGGATTCGTTCCGGCCAAGTTGACCCGGCCCAGAAACGGCGCTTTGATTTTCAGGAATACATCGGCGATCCGGAAGGCGCCAGCCAATGGACCAACTGGTCAGCGTCGTAATCCCCACCCACAACGGCCAGCGCTACATCGGCGCAACCCTGGATAGCGTTCTCGCGCAGAGACACCGGCCGCTCGAAATCCTGGTGGTGGATGACGGCTCCACGGACGCCACGGCGCAAATCGTGCGCGGCTATTCCAGCGAAGTCCGCCTGATCGAACAGGACCAGCGCGGGCATCCGGCCGCTCGGAATACAGGCATTCGCGCCGCGGCCGGCGAGTTCCTCGGTTTTCTGGATCATGACGACTTGTGGAGCCCGGACAAGCTGGAGCGCCAGATGGCCTGCTTCGAGCGCGATCCGGCCCTGGATCTGGTGTTTGGGCATATACAGAATTTCTTCACTCCCGAAATGCCGCCGGAGGAACGCCGGCGCGTGGCCGTTCCGCTGCGGCCGTTACCGGGACTATTGCAAGGCGCCATGCTGGCGCGGCGCCGGTCGTTCGATCGGGTCGGACTGTTTGACGAAGAGCACTCCGTGGGCGATTTTCTCGACTGGTACGGCCGCGCCATGCTGGCTGGCGTGAACATCGAAGTTCTCCCGGAAACGATTGTCTACCGGCGCATTCACGCTAACAACTTTCAACGCATGAACAAACGCCGCCGTCAGGAGTATCTCCGAGCCGTCAAGGACCTGTTGGACCGGCGCCGCGGAGCAGTGGGGAGTTAGCGCCCAGGATGCCATTTCATTCGTGCCCGCGGACGGCGCGGCCAGGAGGACGACCGTGGCAGTCGTGTTATTCGCGCTGAACGGTCAGGGCCTCGGCCATATCATTCGCAGCACCGTAGTAAGCCATGCGCTTGCTTCGGTGGGCGAGCGGCCGGTGATCTTTTCAGGGGGCGAATATCGGCCCGCGGGGCTGGAGCAGTTTCCAGTCCGCGTCGTGCCCTCGCTGTGGGGCGCGCCCGAGGAGGTCCGCAAGCGTGTAGCCTCCGAACTCTACTCGCTGGCGAATATTTCTTTGCCCGCAGTGGTCGTCGAGGATACCCACCCAGCGCCCATTCAATTGCCGCCCACGATTCGCCGCGTGCTCCTGGTTCGTCCGCCGTCTTTCGAGTATCTGGTCCGTCTGAACGAAAGCCATAGCGGCCTCTATTCGGCCTTCCTTTTGTGCGATGCGCCGGATTCCCCTACTTGGCCTTACGACCAAGCCCAGAGCCGTCAATTGGCCGGCTGGCAAAATTGGCACGTCATTGGCCCCTTGTACCGAACCGCTTCCGATGACGCCGTCCGCCAGGTGCGGGAGCGCTACCACCTGACCGGCGGTGAGGAAGTGTGCGTCTTCAGCATGGGCGGGGGCGGGGCTAAGAACAGGGACCCGAAAGGACAGGATTTTGTCCGTTTCCTGAGCCGCGCCTTGCAAGTGGCGGAGGTCATCCAGAAAACCGGATCACGCGCCCGCCTGCTTTTCGTGAAAGGCCCCTACTTCCCGCCGCGCATCCCCATCCCGCCGCAATTCGAGGTAGTGCCCGAAGAAGACCAGATGCCGGCTCTGCTGAAGATTGCGAAGGGAGCGGTGCTCCGCGCGGGCTTCAACACTCCGTGGGAGTGCATCGCTGCCGGGACACCATTTATTCCCGTGATTGGTACCACCTACGCCGAGCCTGTGCCGGAGCGGTTGAACCGGATGAAGTCGCTGGGTTTGGTTCCGCCCGATATCGAGAGCTTCTGGTTTGAGGGCCAGTGGCGCGCGCAGTATCGCCGCATCGCCCAGGCGATTGTTGCGCAGCACTCCGGCGTGCCCGAACCGCGGGGGCTTCGCCGCTTGATTCTCGGACGGCAAAAGGCGTGCCCCACGGCGCCACCCGCACCGCACGCGATCAGACGCAACAACCCGAAGCGCGGAGTCCCGCTGGTGATTCGTGTAGACGATGTGGTGTGCCAGGAACCCGCGCTGGGCTGGCTGCTAAACCTGCTGGCCACACGCGGTCTGCACGCTACCCTGGAGGTGGTTCCTTATCTCATGCAGTTCGACGAGAAGTTCCTCGATCGCTTCGATCCTTCTCGAAAGTTGTTCGAGGTCTCGCAGCACGGCTATGCCCACGTTCCTCGCACCGCCGATAGCGGGCGCCGCTGCGAATTTTCTCTAGAAAACGCTGCGCCCGCGCCGGAGGAAGTCCAGGCCATCGCGAGAGGCAAACGGATGCTTGAGGCGGCCTTCCCCAACCGGTTCACCGGCGGATTTTCGCCACCCTTTGACGCCCTGCCTCCCTGGCTGCCTGAGACCTGGCATTCCATGGGCGGTACATTTGTCTCCTGCCTGAGCGCGAACTCGTTTTCCGGCGCTCCTATTCCCGTGAGGCGCGCAGGAGAGGATGTGTGGGATTGGACCATCGATCGCCCCTTTAATCCGGAGCTGGTGCGGCACAAGCTGGCAGCACAATACGCCCTGGACGGGCACTCCGGCATGGTGCTGCATCCCCGCTGCCTCCGGCGCCGTTCGGATAAAGTGCAGCTCCGGTCCCTGTTTGGCTTGGTCGGGCAGGGAGCGCTTTCGGTATCTCTTCACGATCTCGCGCTGGGAAAAATCGGGGGCCAAGCGCCGCGATGAGCGATAAGCCCGGACTTTCTGTCTTGATCCCGTGGTACCAGCGCAATGAGCTGCCGCTGACCCTCGCCGCCAATGCGCCCTTCTTCCGCGCGCAAGCTGCCGAGGTGCTCGTGCTCAACTGCGGAGGCGACAGCGCGCACTTGCACGGCCTCATTGCCGCATCCGAAGTCGCTGGCGTCCGTCAATTGGATATTTCCGCTCCCAACTTCAACAAGTCCCGGGCTTTGAACATTGGCATCTCCCATAGCAAGGCCGATACCGTGCTCACGTTGGATGCTGATATCGTTTTGTTGGATGACGCTCTCGCGGCCACGAAAGCATCTCTTGACGATCAGTCCTTTGTAACCATCGAGTGGGTACATGAGTCACAGCCTGCTTCATCCGCCGGGAACCCGATCGCGGTAGCAGGCAACTTTGGGGCGACGCTGGTGAATACCGTGATTCTCGAGCTAACTTTTCCGGATGGCACGACCATCCACTACCAGGCCAGCCGCCGGAATGCGTTCGGCAACCTGCGCGCCGGTCCCGGAATACTTCTCACCAAGAAAAACGACCTCGTCTCGGTTCAAGGTTATAACTCGAATCTCGAAACTTGGGGCTGGGAAGACGATGACATCCTGGTGCGCCTGCAATACGCGCTCAGGCTCCGGAGGGTTCAGACCGGCGCGGCCCTGCATCTGACTCATGGCGACGACCGGCGAACGCTCCACAAGCCTGGTGGTCGTTCCGACCAGCTAAATTTTCTCAAGTGCTGCCGCAACTACGACCAGGGTCTGATTCTAGGAACGTACGACGCTGATGTGGCCTGGGCCCCTGGCCAAGTAACTGAGACCATCTCCGATGCCGCGCACGCGCCTGGAACCGTCTTATCCGACAACTCTTCCTCCGGTCTGTCCGGCCCGGAGAACTGCGGCCACAAAGACCCGACACCGCGCCAAAGGCTACGAGACTGGGATAAACGCCCTCCCACGATTGATGAGTTACTCCTGGAGGCCAGCCTACAGAAATCCTCGCTCCTGCAGTGCAATCTTTTGCACGTCGGGATCGGGAATTCCAGGCTGGCATCGCGGCTTTCCTCGTTCTGCCGGCATATCACGGGAGTAACGGCAGAGGAGGTCCGCACTCGTCTCCCGCTCGATGCGTACGACATCATCGTCGATAGTGAGTTCGCGGCCGAGGCGTGCTGTCAACTGCATTGGAAGCAACTCATGCAGAACTATCTTGAACTTCTTGCCCCGAAAGGATCACTCGTTACAACAGAAAAAATGAACGGCTCGCCGGCCGGCGCCTGGGTGCCGAGTGAAAGCGACCTCGTCTCCTTGGCGAACCAGTTTGGCATGTGCGTAACCAAGACCGGCTACGGCGTGTATACGCTCAGACGACCCGACGGGGGTTAGTTGGGCCGCACGGCGCCTTACGACACCAATGCCTTCCAGATCGGTTGAACCCAGGCGTCGCTGTCCATATCCCATACGACGAAATTTGAATCGAATTGCCAGTAGACCCACGCCCATCCTAGGCGCTCGGCGGTGCGAGCCACGCAGGCGGTGTAGCGGGCGCGCGAATCCATGTCCCCCTGGTCGTAAGCTCCGAACTCCCCGAGCAGAACCGGGCGGCGCTGGCTCTTCGCCCATTGCTGAACACGGCCAAAATCCTCTTCCACCTGGCGCTGTTCCTCATCGGTTCCCCATGTCACACCGGAAAGATTGGTAGTGGCCGGAAACCAGCTCGCTCCCTGATGCGTGAATTCCATGGGGTGATAGTAATGCACGGTAACAATGATGTTGCGGTCGTCCGCCGGCAGCTCCAGCTGATCGAGATGATTGATGTCGTTCTCAGACCCCGGACCGATCACGACGTTGCGCCGCGGATTGCTCTTGCGGACGATCGCCAGTGCGTCTTTCAGCAGCACGTTCCAGGCTTCGGGCGTAAGTTTGGCGTTCGGCTCGTTGAGCAACTCGAAGATCACGCTATTGGGGGCTTTTCTGTAATGCTCCGCCACCTGCTCCCAAAACGACAGAAGCTTGCATCTGCAGGCGTCCGGATCGGCTCCGCAAGCCTCAAAGTCATGCTCGTCCAGGATCACCTGAAGGTCATTGGCAAGAGCGTTGCGTACCGCCCAATCGAGCGTCCGGAACCATGCGGCGCTGAGTCGATTGGCTTCATTCATATGCTGGAACGCCTGGAGGTTGATCCGAACGGTTTGGAATCCGCCTTCGCGAATGAGTCGAAAATGTCGCGCGCGGAGGCGTGCCTGCCGAAAATCGTTCCAGATGGGGTCGTAGCCGAGGATATTTACTCCTCGCCCCATTTTCGCTATCTGATCGAACGGGTCTAGAGGCGTGAACGGTTGCCCGCCATATCCCGGCACGCCGCGGCCGGCCTCTGCAAGCCGCCGGAGCCATTCGCTCAAAGCTCGCCCGATCTTACCCATTCAAAAGAATTTTATGATAACCCGGCCGCCTGCTCCGGCTCTGCGATTCAGCGGGCCAAATCGGGCAAGCTTTTCTCCAGCTTGCTTCTTTGGCCCATGGCGGCAAGACCTAGCTCGCCTCAAGAGACTTGAAACCTAGTACCGGGTACTATAGAATGAAAACGTGTGGAATCCCGAATGGGCAAGCCAAGAGTCTTCAAGACCAGGTGGTTTCAGCGGTTTGCCCGAAAGGAACAAATGCGCGATGCCGTTCTGCTGGAGGCAGTAGCGCGCGCGGAAAAAGGGCAGGTCGATGCCGATCTGGGCGGCGGCGTTATCAAGCAGCGGATCGCGCGGCCGGGGCAGGGCAAGTCTGGCGGATATCGCACGATCATTCTGTTTAGGCAGGGTGAGCGCGCAGTGTTTGTGTACGGCTTCGCAAAAAGCGAGAGGGCGAACATCGACGCCGACGAAGAGAAGCAGTTCAAGCAGGCCGCGCGCCATGTGCTGCGGCTGACTGAAAAGCAACTCGCGGAGTTGGTCAACGACGGCGATTTTGTGGAGGTGAAGGGACATGAGCAAGAAATATAGAAGTGAGGCGATGGCCGCCATCCACGAAACGATGGAGGCCCTGCAGAAAGTTGGCGCTATCGGCAAGCAGACGATGCGGCGTTTCGATGACGCCTGCCTGACGCCCGTGCTGGAGCTGTCGCCAAAACGGATCAAGGCCATCCGCGCGCGTGAGCACGTGAGCCAGACGGTATTCGCGAATTACCTCAACGTCACGCCGAACCTGGTCAGCAAGTGGGAGCGAGGAGAGAAGCGGCCTTCCGGCCCCGCGCTCAAACTCCTGTCTCTGGTCGCGAAGCACGGGATCGCCGCGGTTGCTTGAAAGACTTGGTGGCCCATCTCAGTCTGTTAATTCAGGCCCGACTTGCAACATCTCGATGGGTTGGTCGGTTGTATTCCGCCGTAGGATGGTGGGCCCGAGAGAACTCGAATCTCTGACCCCTACCGTGTCAAGGTCAGGGCTTGAACAATTTTCTGGCTTAACGAACCTTAGCAACCCATGTTGTCTGGAACCATACGTTTACGGGATAATCAGGCGGCCGACGCCAACATTGACCGTCAGGCCCTCGGGTCGGCACGTGCCTCACTATGGGAAGCGCGAAGGTGGATCGCATCCGAGGCTTCATGTTCATCTGTAATCCGAACAGGTGCATCAGCGGAAGTTGTCGCAGTCGAGTTCGGTCACGCGTGCTTTGATCGGAGGCGCGCCGCATTCTCGTTCAAGCGAACTCAGGTAATCTTCAAGACAACATTCTTTACCAGATCGTCGATGAATTCCTCAGCCTGAAGCTGTTCGATTTTGACGCCGGATGGATGGGCCGCAGAGTTGCGCCGTCCGAGCTTCTCTTCCAGAATCTTGCCCACGTCATTGCTGATAATCGACGCCGATTTGGCGATCTTGATGACCTCTGACTCCTTGAGGTTGTCACCGAAGTCGTCAATGCCCACGATTGTCTTCACGGCGTTCTTGTGGTGCGCCGGGAATACAACTGCCCAACGAGTATTGAAGTCAGCCAAGTGATGCTTGAGTATGTGATCGCAGAGATGATTGTAAGCGAGATTCCACGTCATGACGATAGCGGCGCGGAAAGCCTCGACGCTGAAACACTTCAATGCTTCATCCAAATATGTTCGCTCAGCGAGATCAGGCAGCTTTGACGGCAGTTCCGTTAATTGTGATCGCTCGTTGTCCATACTTCTTGTCGAAGTCATCACGAACCCTTTTTTCTAAGCGGTATCCATGGCTGTTCTTCAGGAGCTCTGGAGGTTTCTTGGCGACTAATTGGGCGAGCTGCTGGGGGATGTTCTTGGGGCCGGAGAGATGGACTTCTTCAAAGCACCGTCCGATATCGGCAGGCATGAAGTGATCCATCTTTTTATAAGTATGGAGGAACCAAGCAAGCAGCTTGAGTCGATCAACGTGTTGAAGGCCGTCAAACCCCGGAACGGCGCGGGTCAAGTCTTCGAGATTCACCGGCCCACATACCTCTAATTGTCCGCACTAGCCTTGCCGAGGCCGATGTGATTGATAGCGTACAAGCCCCTCTCTTTGCCGCTGTTAAAATACCCGTACTGCTTCTGCTTCATGGATCTCAAAGGAGCAGCTACGTCGTCAGGCACTTGCCAATTCATGGCTCGATAACCTGTGTAGATGTGGTCAATGCCGACCTCATCGATCTTCAGGTTCTCCTTCATCCATGCAGCAATCAGTAGGTATCTTTGATGTCAGTTGCGGGCTTCTTCTCATCGAGATACTGCTTCAAGGGCGGATTGCCCGCAGTAAGGTCGAGATCCAGGACGCCCGGGACAGCGAATTTGCGAGCTATGCCGCTCTTGGCCGTCTTAGTCGCAATAGGGGCGGCTTCTTCATTATCGACCTCCTCCTCGACAACTTCGGTGTCGAGAACTTGGGACGGGGATTCATCGCCGTTCTTGGGCTGCGCGATACCTCTGGCAGGAGTTTGAACTGCTGGTCCGATGACACGGACCACAGGATTCGACAACTTGTCGATGGCGTTGTTGATGGTGCGGAAGCCCTCTTGAAGAGTTTCGTCGCTTCCTTCCAGCTGAAACAACATGACCGTCATTTTGGACGGCTTGCCGCTAATGGGCTTTTCGTTTTTTGCCAATGCAGACCTCCACTACAGTTCTGCCGGGGGATGTTTTACTCATAGCACCACAGCGCAAGGCCGATTCTGCCTCGTTGCTGGATTGCGCTTGGGTTGCGCTGACCCTTGCTTTATCGGAGGCGATCACCCGCAAGTGATTGAAGGAGTGGTGGGCCCGAGAGAACTCGAATCTCTGACCTCTACCGTGTCAAGGTAGCGCTCTAACCAACTGAGCTACGGGCCCCGAGCAGGCGGGAAGCCTTCCTAATATAACATCTCCACGTTCGCCTTCCGACGCGTGAACGCCTGCAGAAGCGCGTGGATTTCGCCGATAGATATTCAGGATATGTCGCCGGTCTCGAAGCTCGCGCTCTTGGCTCTTGGCCTGATTCCTGCGCTCGGCGTCGCGCAGTCGGAGGCAGGCCCATGGCGCTTCATCGCGCCGGACTCAAAAGAATTGCTGAGCGTCGACTGGGGCCGGGTCCGCACCTCGCACATCGTTAAGCTGCTGCGTGAAAAATGGATAGACGGCGCCGCATTCCCAGGCACCGAATTTCTGGATGCTGTCGACGACCGCTTCCTGATCTCCTCCACCGGTAAGAACAGCAATGATCCGGATGCCGAAGCTGGGCTGCTGGTCGTTGTGTCAGGACATTTCGATCTGCCGAGGGTCCGGACGGTGCTGGCCCAGTACCGCCTCAAGCCGCAACAATACAACTCGTTCCAGGTCTACCGGCCGCAGGGCAAGGACCCGAAAGATTGGGCCTTCGTGCTATTCGATTCGCGCACCATCCTGATGGGCGACTCCCGATCCATCTTCGCGTGTCTGGACCGCGCTGCCTTTCCCGCGGCCGAACCGCCCGCTGGTTCGCCGGTCGCGCGCGCGGCCGACATGGATGCCAACTACGACGTTTGGGCCATCGTCGATACACCGGGCGCTTTCGGCACCGATCGGTTAACAGCTTTGTTGAGAGGATCGGACACGGATGCCGAGTCGCAGGGCCTCGAGTTCGGCGTCTCTTTGCGCGACGGCCTCGCCTTGGACTACACGATGATGCTCGGTTCCAACTCCGCTGCCAAACAAATGGCTAGCGAGCTTTCGCGGATCGTCAAACTGGCGGTTAAAGACAAGCTGGGCGAGCCCGCGCTGGTGGATCTCGAGAAGAAAATGAAGTTCACTGCACAGGGGTCGCTCGCCAAGCTCACGCTGCGGCTCACTCCGCAGGAGTTGGAAAAGAACGCGCAAATCTTTGTCGCTTCGCGCAAGCAACCGGCCGCCGCGCAAGCCGCCACTGGCCTCGCGCAAGTCCGGCCCGTGGTGAAACCCGAACCGGCTCCTCCCCCGCCACCTGAGAAAAAGGTCATCCGTATCGAGGGCCTCGATGGCGGCCCGCGCGAGATTCCCTACCAGGAAAGCCACTAGACCTCCATAGCCGCGCACCCATGGCCTCGCGACCATAGCCTCGCCCCCTGGGTTGCGCTAAGATGCGGGTATGGCGAAAGGCAAAAGCGAGCTGATTGAAGTTCGCTGCCCGTGTTGCGAAGCGACGCTCAAGATCGACCCTGAACTGAAGTCCGTCATCAGCTATCAGGAGCACACCAAGCCTCGCTCCATCGAAGACATGGAGACCGCGGTCCAGAAACTGAAGGGCGAGGAAGCCCGCCGCGGCGAGGTATTCGACAAATCGTTCGAAGCACATAAAAGCCATCAACAAGTGCTGGAGCGCAAGTTCGACGAGCTTTTCAAGCAGGCCAAAGAGAATCCCGACGCCCCAGCCCCGCGCAAGCCCTTCGATTACGATTAGCCCGAGCCAGACGGTCATCAAGTCCTCCTGCCGGTAAATTATCTCCGCGCACTCCTATGCGCTAGAATCAAACCGATGAACGAACTCGTACAAACCAGCAAAGACGGCGAAATCGGAATTCTCACCGTAAATAATCCGCCGGTGAACGCTTTGAGCCCGGGGGTTCCGGAAGGAATTCTGGCCGGCATCGAGCAATTTGAACAAGACGACACCGTAAAAGCGATGGTGCTGATCGGCGGCGGCCGGACTTTCATCGCGGGCGCCGACATTCGCGAATTCGGAAAAATGACCTCGGGCGCGGATCAGAAGCGCGGCCCCGGGTTCAATGTGATCTTGAATCGCGTCGAGGGCGCCAGCAAGCCGGTGATCGCGGCCATTCATGGAACTGCGCTGGGCGGGGGCCTCGAAACCGCCATGGCCTGCCACTATCGCGTCGCGGTTCCTTCCGCGCAAGTCGGCCAGCCCGAGGTCAAGCTGGGAATCATTCCCGGAGCTGGCGGAACGCAGCGGCTGCCGCGCCTGGCTGGAATCGCGAAAGCAGTGGAAATGTGCGCCGCGGGCGACCCCATCGGCGCCGCCGAAGCTCTGAAATACGGCATCGTCGACAAAGTCGTGGACGGCGATCTGCTGGCCGGGGCGCTCGCCTTTGCGCGCGAGAAGGCCGGTTCCCCGCCCCGCCGCACCCGCGATTTGACCGATAAGCTCGGCGACGAGCAAACCAATGCACCCGCTTTCGCCGCCGCCCGCGATGCCGCGCGCAAACGCCAGCGCAACTTGATCGCACCGCTGGCCGCCATCGACGCCGTCGAGGCTGCCACCAAGCTGCCATTCGACCGAGGCCTGGAGCGCGAACGCGAGCTGTTCCAGCAGTGCCTGTTCTCCGACCAATCCAAAGCGCTCATCCACGTCTTCTTCGGCGAGCGCGAGGTAGCCAAGATCCCGGGCATCTCGAAGGACACCCCTCAAATCCCGGTGCAGAAGGCCGCTGTGGTTGGCGCGGGAACCATGGGCGGCGGCATCGCGATGGTGTTCGCCAACGCCGGCATCCCGGTGCTGCTCAAGGAAACAGATCAGGCCGCGCTCGATCGCGGATTGGCCACTATCAAGAAGAATTACGCCAATTCCGTAGCCAAAGGACGCTTCACGCAGCAGCAGATGGACGAGCGCATGGCGCGCATCACCCCCACGCTCAGCTACGACGGATTCGGCGAGCGCGACATGGTGGTGGAAGCCGTGTTCGAAGGCATGGCGCTCAAGAAGCAGATTTTTGGCGAGCTCGACAAAATCATGAAGCCAGGCGCGATCCTCGCTTCCAATACATCTACGTTGAACGTCGACGAAATCGCTTCCGTCACCTCGCGCCCGCACATGGTGATCGGCACGCATTTCTTCAGCCCGGCCAACGTCATGCGCCTGCTCGAGCTGGTGCGCGGCAAGGCCACGTCCAATGAAGTGATCGCCACCTGCATGGCGCTGTCGAAGAAACTCGGCAAAGTCGGCGTGCTGGTTGGCAACTGCCGCGGATTCGTCGGCAATCGCATGTTCCATCCTTACCGGCGCGAGGCGCAATTCCTGGTGGAAGAAGGCGCCAGCCCCGACGCCGTCGACGCGGCGCTCTACAACTTCGGCATGGCCATGGGACCGCTGGCTACCGGCGACCTGGCCGGCCTGGACGTCGGCTGGCGCATTCGAAAAGAATTCGGCGACGCGCGCAACACCAGCGTTCGGCAGCCGCTCATCGAGGACCGCTTGTGCGAAGAAGGACACTACGGCCAAAAGACCAAGAGCGGCTGGTACAAATACGACGAAAACCGCAAGCCGATCCATAGCGAAGATGCCGGCCGGATCATTGCGCAGGCCCGCACAGACGCCGGTTTTCCACAGCGCTCCATTTCCAGTGACGAAATCGTCGAGCGCATCATCTATGCACTGGTGAACGAGGGCGCGCGGATTTTGGAAGAAGGTTTCGCCCTGCGCGCCGTCGACATCGACATCATTTATCTCAACGGCTACGGCTTCCCCGCCTATCGCGGTGGACCGATGTGGTACGCCAATACGGTGGGACTGAAGAACGTGTACGACAAGATTCTCGAGTTTGAAAAGCAGCACGGCGCACTGTGGACGCCCGCGCCTTTACTCCAGCGTCTGGCCGAGGAAGGCAAGAATTTCGCCGACTTCGACAAACAGGTGGGTAGCGCAGCCAGCGCGGCGGATTCAAGGAGCTAAACATGAGAGAAGCAGTAGTTGTCGCCAGTTCACGCACTGCGCTCGCGAAGTCTTATCGCGGATCCTTTAATATGACGCGCCCGGACGATCTGGCGGCGCATTGTATCCGCGACGTTCTCCGCAAGACGCCGCAGCTCGATCCGGCCGAAATCGGCGACGTGATTCTGGGCTGCGCTCAGCCGCATGGCGCGCAAGGCAGCAACGTCGCGCGCGTGGCCTCGCTGCTGGCCGGTCTTCCCGTTACTGTGGCCGGCACCACGGTGAACCGCTTCTGCTCGTCCGGCCTCCAGGCCATCGCCATGGCCGCGCATCAGATTCTTCAAGAAGGCGCCGACGCGGCCATCGGCGGTGGCACCGAAAGCATTTCGCTCACCGAGCGCAGTACCAACAAGAATCCCTGGATTGAACAGCATTATCCCGGCATCTACATGGTGATGGGCGACACCGCGGAGGTCGTCGCCAAGCGCTACAAGATCAGCCGCCAGTTGCAGGATGAGTACTCGCTGCTCAGCCAGCAACGCACCGCGCGCGGCCAGGCCGACGGATTTTTCGAAGGCGAGATTGCGCCCATGAAAGTCACGCGCGCGCTGCTCGACAAGAAAACCGGACAAGTGGTCGGCACCGAAGAAGTCTGCGCCAACAAGGATGAATGCAACCGGCCCGACACCACGCTCGAAGCGCTTCTGGGTTTGAAGCCGCATTTCGATCAGACCAGCGGCCAAGGCACCGTTACTGCCGGCAACACTTCGCAGCTCTCCGATGGCGCATCAGCCACGCTGCTGATGTCGCGCGAGCGCGCCGACCAGCTCGGCATCCCCTATAAGCTGATCTTCCGCGGATTCGCTGTGGCTGGATGCGAGCCGGATGAAATGGGCATCGGCCCTGTTTTCGCGGTCCCGAAGCTTCTAAAACGTCACGGGCTCAAGGTAGACGACATCGACCTGTGGGAACTCAACGAAGCGTTCGCTGTCCAGGTGGTCTACTGCCGCGACCGGCTGGGCCTCGATCCCGACAAGCTCAACGTCAACGGCGGTTCGATTTCCATCGGCCACCCGTTCGGCATGACCGGTTCTCGCATGGTCGGGACCATGGCCAACGAAATGGCGCGCCGCAACGCGAAGCTCGGCGTGGTGACCATGTGCATCGGCGGCGGCCAAGGCGCCGCGGGATTATTTGAACGTGCGTAGCGCACGCACTCATGCGTGCCGCGTTCACACTCGTGTGAACGCTGTGAAACATGCTCAGCCTCCTCGCGTCGCGATGAGTCGCGACGCGGCACGCAGAAGTGCGTGCGGCACAAGCCATGGCACAGACTAGCATCGCTTTGATACTGAAATCAGTCGCACTCTTTGCACCTCTGACTGACAACGAGCTGGCGTTCCTGGCGGCGCGGTCCAGCCTGAAAACCTATTCTTCGGGTCAACTGCTCTTTTCCGAGGGCGATGCTTGCGCGGGCCTCTACGTAGTCGCCTCCGGCCGCGTCCGAATCTTTAAGACCTCTGCCAACGGCCGCGAGCACGTTCTGGCCATCGAAGGCCCCGGCAGCTCCATCGCCGAACTGCCCGTCTTTGACGGTGGCAACTACCCTGCTTCCGCCGCGGCCCTGGATCCCTCCGAACTCGTGTTCGTCTCGCGCAAGGATTTTCGAGCCATGTGCCTGGAGCATCCCGAAGTAGCTCTGAAGGTCCTGCAAGTGGTGGGCGCGCGCCTCCGCCGCCTGGTTGGAATCATCGAAGAGCTGTCCTTCACCACCGTCCGCCATCGCCTGATCTCATGGCTGCTGCGCCAGGCCAAGAACGAAGGACGCCCGTCCCTGCGCGGCGTCGCTTTTTCTCTCGGCGCCAGCCACCAGGAGCTGGCGGCGCAAATCGGAACCGTCCGCGAGCTGGTCTCCCGCAACCTTGCCCGCCTGCAAGCCCAAGGCTTCATCGAAATCAATGGGCGCGAGGTCGTGATCCTCGATGCGGAAGGCTTGGAAGCGGATCTCGCCTCCGTTATTTAGCTTCTGTTCAATCGTTTCCAGAGCCCGGTGACTTAAGTCACTGCCGAAAACCGCCGCAGCCTCTAACCTGATCTCAGAGGGAAAACATGACACTTACTGAGAAGACGGTTCGAGAGATCGCGATCGAGAATCCTGCCACGGTTCCGGTTTTCGAGTCGCTCGGCATCGATTATTGCTGCGGCGGCCAGCGGCCCTTGAGCGAGGCCTGCGAGCGCGCCAATGTTCCGGTGGACCGCGCGCTGGAGCTCATCGGCCAAGCGCAGTCCGAAGGCGAGCCATCCAGCAAAGAGAAATGGAGCCGCGCCGCGTCGGCCGATCTGATCCAATACATCGTCGAACGCCATCACGGTTTCATTCGCAAAGAGTCTCCACGCTTGGAGGCGCTGTTCGTAAAGGTGATCGAGCATCACGGCGGCGAGCATCCGGAACTGGGGAGCATTCAGGAATTGTTCGGCGCGCTCTCGCAGGAGTTGCTCGCGCACTTGATGAAAGAAGAACAAATCCTTTTCCCATATCTGGAGAAACTGGAAGCGGCTTCGTTTGGCCATGGCCCGCTGCCATCAGCCTGCTTCCCCTCGGTCGAGATGCCCATCGCGCGCATGCTGGCCGAACACGACGATGCCGGCACGCTGTTGGCCCGCATCCGGTCGCTCGCCGCCGATTTTCATCCGCCGGAGAGTGCCTGCCCCAGCTATCGCCGGCTGTATTCGGGCTTGGAAGAATTCGAACACGACCTGCACCACCACATTCACCTTGAAAATAACATCCTGTTTCCGCGCGCCGCGGTTTTGGAGCGCAGTCTGCGAGAGAAAAGGTCATGACGGCAACCAGCCCAGTCCTGGACCCGAGCGCCGCCGGGATCGTCAGCCGCGAGCGAAGCCTCCAGCGGCTGGCGACCGCCTACATCGTCGCCGGGCTGCTCTCCATGCTGCTGCCGGGAACCTTCCTGGGCGTCTGGAATCTGCTCTCCATTAGCAGCACCCACACCGCCGCCAGTCTTTCGCCGGCGTGGATCCAGGCGCACGGACACGCGCAGATTTTCGGCTGGCTGGGCACGTTCGTCCTCGGCATCGGTTTCTACTCGCTTTCGAAGATGGGAAATCTCCCAACGTTTGCTGTGTCGCGCGGTTGGACGTGCTTTGCGATCTGGACCTCGGGCGTGGCGCTGCGCTGGGGCGTGAACATCAGCGAGTGGCATTGGCGCGTGCTTTTGCCGGTGTCGGCCGCCCTGGAGCTGGGCGCGTTCCTGATCTTCTTTCGAACCGTCTCAGGCCATCGTCCGGCTCAAACCGCGGACGCACCACGCGCCAAGCAGCCCTGGATGCTGGTGGTTGTCGCGTCCACAGTCGGTTTTCTTGCGACGCTCGTAGTCAATTTTGGCGTGACAGCATACGTCGCAGTGCTTGGCATCGGCCCGGCGCTTCCTCATGAACTGGATCAGCACCTGTTGATGCTTCCCACCTGGGCATTCCTGGTCCCGGCGGTCTGGGGATTCAATGCGCGCTGGCTGCCGGTATTCCTTGGTTTGAAAGTGCCTAGCGCGCGGCCACTCTACGCGGCATTGCTCACGGCCTGGTTGGCCGCGATCGCGATGTCTTTCGGATTCGTCACGCTGTCCACCGCGCTGCTTCCCGTGGCAGGCCTGCTGGCCATCGCAGCCCTGCACGTCTTTGAGCCCGCCATCCAACCGGCCAAACTCAACGGCGTCCATGCGAGCTTCCCGGCGTTCGTGCGCGTCGCCTATGTCTGGCTCCTGATCGCAGCGACGCTATCGGTCGCCGCCGCGCTGGCCGACCAGGCCGGCGGAATCTGGGGCGCTTCTCGTCACGCCCTCACGGTCGGTTTTCTCTCGACCATGGTCTTCGCCATCGGCCAAAAGATTCTTCCGGCCTTCTGCGGCGGACACGTGTTGTTCAGCAAGAACCTGATGTTCGCGTCGCTGGCGCTGCTCAATCTTGGTTGCGCGCTCCGCGTCGGATCAGAGATTCCGGCCTACGAAGGCTATCTGCGGCAAGCCTGGTCCGTGCTGCCGGTTTCGGCTGTGATCGAGCTGGCTGCCGTAACGCTGTTCGCCACCAATCTGGCAATCACTTTCCTACGGCCGCCCGCGCACCTGCTGACTCAGATCGAGCGGCCTTTAGCGAACCTTCACTAGCATCTTGCCGGTATTGTCGCCCTTGAGCATTCCGATGAACGCCTTCACCGTGTTCTCAAACCCGTCGACGACTTCTTCGCGATGCTTCAGCTTGCCCTCGCCGAGCCATTGCGCCATCTGCGCGATGCCTTCCTGATACCGGTTCATCCAGCGGAAAACAATGAAGCCCTCAACCTTGATCTGCTTCACCAGCACATAACCCAGTATCCTCGGGCCGGGCTCGGGTTTCTCCAGATTGTATTGCGAGATCTGGCCGCAGATCGACATTCGCCCGTACACATTCATCAGCGGAAACACCGCGTCCGTAATCGCGCCGCCGACGTTGTCGAAATAGCAGTCGATTCCCTTCGGACAAACTTCCTTGAGCTTCGCCATGTAATCCGAGGTCGTCTTGTAATTGAACGCCGCGTCTAAGCCCAGCTCCTTGGTCATCCACGCCACCTTGTCGTCGGTGCCCGCGATTCCCACGGCGCGGCAGCCTTTGATCTTCGCGATCTGCCCTACCAGCGATCCCACCGCTCCTGCCGCTCCCGAAACCAGCACGGTCTCGCCCGGCTTCGGCTGGCAAATTTCCAGGAAGCCGAAGTACGCCGTCATTCCTGGCATGCCGAGCACGCCCAGCGCGGTTGAGATGGGCGCCAGCTTGGGGTCCAATTTCATCAAGGTCTTCGCGTCCGCAACCGCGAATTCCTGCCAGCCCCACATGCCCGTCACGTAGTCCCCCGCAGCGAATCCGGCGGCCTTCGACTCCACCACTTGCCCCACCGTCCCGCCCTGCATCACGTCCCCGACATTCACCGGATCGGCGTAGGTTCGAATGCCTGTGATGCGCCCGCGCATGTAAGGATCCACCGATAAGTACGCGCTCTTCACCAGCACCTGCCCGTCAGACGGCGAAGGCATGGGCGACTGGGCAAGCGAAAAGTCCGACTCCTTGGGATAGCCGACAGGAACAGCCGCGAGCTTAAACTGCCGATTCACGGCCGGTAATGGTCCAACTCGAGTAGCTGACATAGGCTCCCATTATCGCAAGTCGGCCTGCACGGTGATCCAGGCCGCCGCGTCACGAATAGCAAGATGCTTCGCCGTGCGATTCTCTTCGCCGCCGCAATCCCCTGCCTACTCGCGCAGTCCAAGAAAGAATTCGACGTCGCCACTATCAAGCCCAATGCCGAGAAAGACAACCGCTTTATGCTCCGTCGTCCGCAGAACGGAACCTTCACCGCCACCGGCGTCACGCTCAAGATGCTCATCATGTCGGCTTACGACGTGCAGGCGTTCCAGGTCTCCGGCGGCCCGAGTTGGATCGGCGCCGAGCGCTGGGACATTCAAGCCAAGGCCGAAGGGTCTGAAAGGCTCATGCCACGCGACCAATTCGACTCGATGCTGCGCAGCCTGCTCGAAGATCGTTTCCAACTAAAAGTCCGCCGCGAGAGCAAAGAAATGCCGGTCTACGAGCTCGAAGTAGCGAAGAGCGGACCGAAGCTCGCGCCGCACACCGGCGGCGATCCCAAGCCCGAGGAGCGGATGCGAATCGGGTTCGGCTCACTCCGCTTTCAGAATGCAGGCCCGCCGAATCTCGCGTACCAGCTCTCTGTGCAATTGGGCCGCCCCGTGATCGACAAAACCGGCATCACCAGCCAATACGACTTCCAACTGGAGTGGGCGCCCGAACCCGGCCAGGGCGGTCCGGAATCGATCGGCCTTCCCCCGGACCCCAGCCTCAAATTCCCTCCCGCCGACTCGAATCGCCCCTCGATCTTCACCGCCATCCAGGAACAACTCGGCCTGCGCCTCGATTCGGAAAAAGGCCCAGTCGACATGATCGTGATCGATAGCGTCTCGAAGCCAACGGAAAACTAGCCTCGTCAATAAACGTTCCCTATTGAAAATGTTTGACATTCATGCTATGAATATCTAAGTTGGGAGGTTGTCGCCATGGCTAGCACGGTCTGGAAGGGGCATCTTACCTTCGGTCTCGTTTCGTTCCCCGTTAAGCTCTTCACCGCCGCACGCAGTGAGAGCATCAGCTTCAACCAGCTTCATAAAACCGATAACTCGCGCATCAAGCAGGTGATCTACTGCCAGGCCGAAGACAAGCCCATCCCGCGCAGCGAGATCGTCAAGGGTTACGAGTACGAAAAGGACCGCTATGTCGTGGTCGAGGACGAAGAAATCAAGAAAATGGCGCCCAACACCGCCAAGGTCATGGAGATCCTGGAGTTCGTCAAGACCGACGAAGTCGACCCGGTCTACTTCGAAAGCTCCTTCTACATGGCGCCCGATGACGCGGGCGAGAAACCATACGCGCTGCTCTACAACACGCTGAAGCGCACCGGCTACGTCGGCGTCGCGAAGATCGCCATGCACAACCGCGAGCACATCGTCATCTTCCGCCCCGGCAATTTCGGCCTCATGATGCACACCATGTATTACGCCAACGAGGTTCGCAAGGTGGAAGAGTTCCGCACCGACACCACGCTAGTCAAAGAGCAGGAAACCAAGCTGGCCGAGATGCTGGTCGAGTCACTGGCCGCGCCGTTTGAGCCGCAAAAGTATCACGACACCTATCGCGACAATTTGCAGGCGCTAATCGACGCCAAGATCCAGGGCAAGGAAGTCGTGACCCCTCCGCATGCCGAGCCTGCCAAGGTGATCGACATCATGGAAGCGCTGAAACAGAGCCTGGCCGTCGCCAAAAAGCCGGCCGCGTCTGTCGCCACGCTGGAGGCGGAAGAGCCCAAGCAAAAGACCCAGCGCAAACCCAAAACCGCCAGAGGCTAACCCCGCGGTTCTGGTGGTTCTTGTTATTGTGGTTGCGCTTATTGTGGCGCACGCACTCGTGCGTGCCGCGTTCACACTCGTGTGAACGCCATGCCCTGTCAGACCGCCGCCCCCGCCTGCTCTGGAAACCGCTTCAACAATTCCTCGGCGTAGAGCGCCCCAGCCGGCGTCTCCTCATGCTTGAAGAACACGTAAACGTCGCGCCCTTGCCCTAGCAACTGCTCCACACGCCCGGCGATTTCCTTGCGATCCTCCACCGAATACTCCGGCATCCGCAGCCGCGAATAAACGAAGTCCGCCGTCACCACTTCCGGGATCGTGAGCTTCTCCGACTCCGCCAAACATAGCGCGATGCGGTGCTTCTCCAGCAACCGGTAGACGCCGTCCTGCAGCCAGGAAGGATGCCGGAACTCAAACGCACAACGTATATCGCGCGGCAGCGTCGCCAGAAATTCGCCCAGCAGCGCTTCGTCGCACTTTAGCGCGGGCGGAAGCTGGAACAGCACCGGCCCCAGCCGGCGCGCCGCTCGCAACGGATCGATGGCCCGAAAGAACACCTCCGTAAACTCCGATGGCTTCAGCCGCTGGATATGCGTGATGCGCATGTGCGCCTTTAGTGGAAACACAAACCCCAGCCGCGTCTGCGCGACCCAATTCTCCAGCGTCGAAGCCGAGGGCAGCCGCCGGAACGTGTAGTTAATCTCTACCGCATTCAACCGCTCGGCGTAGCAGGACAAAAACTTCTTGGATGGCAGCTTCTCCGGATAAAAATCGGGCTTCCAGCTGGCATACGCGAATCCCGATGTTCCCGAGTAAAGATGAGCCACGTTTCTCCGCATCCGACGCCTCGGACGCCGCATCCCATACAATAGTTCATATAGCTGTGTCTCCGCAAAAGCCCCAAAAACGGTCCTCCGAGCGGCTGCGCGAATTGTGGCCCGACATTCGCGAAATGATGCGCCCGCGCCGGCGCATCCTGGCCATCGGCTTCGCATTGATGATCGTCAGCCGCTTCTGCGGGTTGATCCTGCCGATCTCCACCAAGTACCTGATCGACAATGTCATCGCGAAAAAGCAGCTTCAGCTTCTGGCTCCGCTGGTTCTCGCGGTTTTGGCAGCCACCATCATTCAGGGACTCACGGCTTTCACCATCACCCAAACGGTCTCCATGGCCGCGCAGCGCTTGATCGCCGAGATGCGTCGCAAAGTCCAGGCCCACATCGGCCACCTGCCGGTGTCGTACTACGATTCGAACAAATCTGGAACCTTGGTCGCCCGCATCATGACCGACGTGGATGGAATCCGCAACCTGCTCGGCACCGGCCTGATTGAGTTTCTCGGAGGGTTGCTTACCGCGTTCCTGGTGCTCGCATTCCTGGTGCACTATAGCTGGCTTCTGACCAGTATCGCGCTCGTGATTATTGTCGTCTTCGCCTTTGCGGTAATGAAAGCGTTCACCACCATCCGGCCGATTTTCCGGGAACGTGCCAAGATCAACGCCGAGGTCACCGGTAGACTCACCGAGTCGCTGGGCGGCGTGCGCGTCGTCAAGGGCTACCACGCCGAAGCGCGGGAAGAAGCAGTTTTCGGGCAAGGCGTGCAGCGATTGCTCGACAACGTCTTGAAAAGCCTGACAGCGACGTCCTTCATGAGCCTTTCGGCGACGGTCCTGATGGGCGTCGTCGGGGCCGTGATTATGTACGTCGGCGCGCACCAGATCACCGCGGTCCCGCAACGAATGACGCTCGGCGACTTCGTTACCTTCACCGCCCTGCTCGCGTTCCTAATCGCACCGGTCTTTCAGATCGTCGGCATCGGCACACAGCTCACCGAAGCTCTGGCTGGCCTGGAACGGACGCGCGAAGTTCTCCGCGAACGCCCCGAGGATCAGGACCCGCGCCGCACCGTTGTCCTGCCGCCGATCAACGGCGAAGTGGACTTCGATCACGTCAATTTCGCTTATGACGCCGGCAAAACGGTGCTCAACGACGTCTCGTTCCAGGCCAAGCCGGATACCGTCACCGCCCTGGTCGGTCCATCGGGTTCCGGCAAGTCCACCATCATCGGACTGGTCACGGCCTTCCACGTCCCCGAATCTGGCGCCGTTTTCGTCGACGGCGTCGACCTGTCCACTGTCCGCCTCGACTCGTTCCGCACCCAGCTCGGCGTCGTGCTCCAGGAAACCTTCCTGTTCGACGGGACCATTCGCGAGAACGTCGCCTTCGGACGCCCCGGCGCAACCGAAGAACAAATAATGCACGCCTGCCACATCGCGCGCGTGGACGAATTCGCCGAAGGCTTCGAAAAGAAATACGACACCATCGTAGGCGAGCGCGGCGTCAAGCTTTCCGGAGGCCAGCGCCAGCGTGTCTCCATCGCCCGCGCCATCCTGGCCGATCCGCGCATCCTCATCCTGGACGAAGCTACCTCCAGTCTTGATTCCGAGTCCGAAGCCATGATCCAGGAAGGCCTGAAATATTTGATGCAGGGCCGCACCACTTTTGTCATCGCCCACCGGCTATCGACCATCCGCCGCGCCGATCAAATCCTGGTGGTGGAAACCGGGCGCATCATCGAGCGCGGGACGCACGAGCAACTCTACGCCGCTCGTGGCCGTTACTACGACCTCTACACCAAGCAGCACGGCATCGAAGCGAATCTTTTTCTGGCCCCCGGCGAAGGCGAAGAACAAGCGGTCGAAGCCGCAGCCGGCGGTCCTGGCGCGCAGCCCGGCGCCAATGGCAACGCCCTTTCAGACGCTGTCCGCCTGTTGCGCGGCTAGCGCTTACTTCTTCCGAATCGCGCGATCCAAACTCCACGGCCCCGCCCCGGCGCTGACAAGCAGAAGAAAGACAAAGCAGTACAGCACCGCCAGCTCGCCGCCGTTTGAAATCGGCCACAATCCCTGCGGTGCGTGCTGGCGGAAATACGCCACGGCCATTTCGCCGCACAAGATGAACGCTACCGGCCGCGTATATAGGCCCAGAAAAATGAGCGCCCCGCCGAAGGTTTCCAGCACTCCCGCCACACCCAGTAGCGAAGCCAGATGCGCAGCGGCGCCGTGACCCATCCCACCGAAAAGGCCGAACAGCTTCTGATAGCCGTGCAACGAGAACGTGAATCCCACCACGATCCGCAGCAGCGACAGCGCATAAGGTTCAAACGAGGAAGTCTGAGCCAAGCAGATACCTTTTCTTGAAGCTTATCGTTTCGCGACCGGAATCGCGTCCCCGAGATTCATGGACCCGCCACCCTCGCTCACGTAGTTACGATTCCAGGACGGAATCTCCACTTCAATATCGCCCTGAACGATGCATTGGCAGCCCAACCGCGAGCGCAGCGTCAACCCGGCCGCCATATCCAGCCGGTCCGCCTCATCGTCGTCCAGCTCCGACAAATTCTCCATTCCCTTGGTCACGATGACGTGACAAGTGGTGCAAGCGCAGTTCCCACCGCAGGCGTGCTCCAGATGAATGCCATTGTTCAAACAAACGTCCAGAATCGACTCCGGCTTCCCGTGCTCCTGATAAGGAAGCTGCCCCGGCTCAAACTCCACTGTCTTGCCGTCTATGGTGACCTTTGGCACACTTTATTATATCGCCCGGGTTTGTGGCGCACGCACTCGTGCGTGCCGCGTTCACACTCGTGTGAACGCCAAGGACCAAATTGTTCAACACCATCGAAAAGAAAATAAGCACCCGCGTAAGCCAACAAGTCCAATCCCGCTACGGGGTGGAAACGGCCGGCGCACTCGAACAGCCCAAGCAAGCAAGTTTCGGCGAGCTGGCGATCCCGGTAGCGTTTCATCTGGCGCGCCAACTCAAGCAGGCCCCCAAAGCCATTGCGGCGCAAATCGTAGCCGATCTCGGAACCCTCGACGGCGTCTCGGCGCTCGAAGTGGCCGGCAACGGTTACATCAACGTTCGCTTGGACCGCGCTGCGTACGGTCTGGGCGTCCTGCAACATTCCGGCCACCCGCCAACGCCGGT
This sequence comes from Terriglobia bacterium, assembly GCA_963768095.1. GTDB lineage: Bacteria > Acidobacteriota > Terriglobia > Bryobacterales > Bryobacteraceae > Palsa-89. The sequence continues at coordinate 651,060 of CAVYGT010000011.1, forward strand.
CTCCGGCAAAATTATCGTCGAGCACACCAACATCAATCCCAACAAGGCCGCGCACATCGGCCATCTGCGGAACGCCGTCCTGGGCGACACCTTCGTTCGCATGCTGCGCGCGAGTGGCCACACTGTCGAAGTCCAGAACTACATCGACAACACCGGTGTCCAAGTGGCCGACGTCGTAGCCGGCTTCCACTACCTCAGGAAGATGTCCTACGACCAAGTCGTCGAGCTCATGCGCACCGAGCGCTTCGATTACTACTGCTGGGATCTCTACGCGGAGGTCTCTTCTCACCCCGAACTAAAGGAATGGCGCCAGCACACGCTGCACGCTATTGAGCACCGCGAAGGGGAACTTGTGCACTTGGCGTCGAAGATCAGCGAGGCGATCGTCGGTTACCACCTCAATACGATGGCAAGGCTCGGCGTGACTTACGATCTCCTCCCGCGCGAGAGCGATGTCGTGTGGCTCAAGTTTTGGGAAACCGCTTTCGACCAACTGAAAGAGCGCAAGGCGATTTATTTCGAGATCGAAGGCAAGAACAAAGGCTGCTGGGTGATGCCGGCCAGCGCCTTCAAGGAGCAGACCGGGGAGGAAACCGAGGACAGCAAGGTCATCGTGCGCTCGAACAACACTGTGACCTATGTGGGCAAAGATATTGCATATCAGCTCTGGAAGTTTGGTTTACTACCGGGCAAAGACTTTTACTATTTGCGGTGGCCGGACAGAGGCGTATACATCACTACCGCGGAGCCGCAGCCGCGACCTGCGCATGAGTTCGGTCACGCCAGTTCCGTCTACAACGTGATCGACTCGCGCCAGTCCTACCTGCAGGATGTCGTGGTGGCCGGCCTCCGCGCTCTCGGCTACAACCAGCAAGCCGAGCACTCCATCCATTTCTCCTACGAGATGGTCGCGCTTTCCCCCCGAACCTGCGTGGAGCTGGGCATCGAGATCCCGGAAGAAGACAAGAAGCGTCCCTACGTCGAAGTTTCTGGACGAAAAGGCCTGGGCGTGAAGGCCGACGATCTGATCGACAAGCTGATCGAAAAGGCGCTCGAAGAAGTGGATTCCCGCCATCCGGAAGCGCCCGCCACTGAACGCCGCCAGGTCGCCACGCAAATCGCCATCGGCGCATTGCGCTACTTCATGCTGAAGTACACACGCAATTCCGTGATCGCCTTCGATCTTCAAGAAGCGCTCAGCTTCGAAGGCGAAACCGGACCTTACGTGCAATACACCGCCGTGCGGGCGCGCAACATTCTTCGCAAACTGGAAGAACGCGGCGAAACGCTCCCGGATTTCGCCCGCGAACTCGACAGCGCAGCATTCGCCCGGCAGCTCGCCAGCGAAGATTTTTGGCAATTGCTCCTCATTGCCTCCAAAGCCGATTCAGCCGTCGAGCGTGCGATCGCATCCGGCGAGCCGGCCCACGTCGCCAAGTACGCATTTCAATTGGCTCAGGCGTTCAACAATTTCTATCACGCCTACCCCGTACTGACCGAGGAAAACCGCGAGAAACGCACCTTCCTGCTCTGGATCACCGCTTACTTCGGCGCGCAGCTCGAGCGAACGCTCGGCATCTTGGGCATCCAGGTCCCCGCGTACATGTAAAGATTCGCCGTCCGACAATGCTACCCTTTGTTTTCCCGCGCCCGCAGGAGAATCCCCATGTTCCTTCGCTTGCTGCCGGTCTTTGTCTGTTCCCGTTTAGCCTTAGCCGCCACGACGCCGGCGTTTCCCGCACTCACATATTCCACCTATTTACGCGATAGCTTCACTCCCGCCGCCATCGCCACGGACTCTTCCGGCAACATCTACTTGGCCGGAAATGCCATCGTCAACGCATCCAGTACGCAGGAAACCGTTCTAGTGCTGAAACTAAACCCGCAAGCGAGCACGTACCTCTACGTCCGATATTTCGGTGGATCAGTCAACGATAAAGCCAGCGCCATCGCGGTGGACAGCACCGGCAACGCCTATATCGCCGGCGTTACCACATCGCCGGACTTCCCCGTCACCAACACCAGCAATCTAGGCACACCCCCTTCCTCCGGGACTGAGCGATCATTCGTGGCTAAGTTCGATCCGAACGGCCAACTGGCGTTCTCCACTCTCCTGGGTGGATCGACCAACAGCTATGCGCAGGCCGTTGCCGTAAACCCCTCCGGCCAGGTTCTGGTAAGCGGCACCAGCGTCGCACCCGGTTTTCCCTCCACAGCCGGAGTTTATAGCGTCAGCGACACGTCCTTCGTACCTTATTTGTTGGAGCTGGACCCCACCGGCTCGAAGCTCATCTTCTCGGCAACTGGTATCGGAGGCAACGCGCTCACGTTCGACTCTTTCGGAAACATCTACATGGCTGGAATCACCAGCTCTTTCACTTACCCCACGACACCTGGCACTTATCAGCCGACGTTCCCGGTCTTCCAAACTTGTTTTGCTCCCTGCATGGCGATGTTTCAAGGACCGAACCAGTATGTAACCAAGCTCGACTCAACCGGCACAAAAATGATCTTCTCCACTGCTGTCTCCGGCAGCGGCAACACGATCAACCAAGGCCTGGCAGTGGACTCTGCGGGAAATGTCTATCTCACCGGATTGGCGGGCGCGGGCTATCCCTACACTGTTCCTGTTCCGACGGCGCCCCTGGCTCCTGCTCTCGACCTTCTCGCGACGCCCGCGCTGCCGTTTCTCTCCAAGCTCGATCCGAATGGACAGAAGCTCCTTTACTCGGTCCCAGTCGGCGGAGTGGGCGTACAAGTGGACTCCAACGGATCGGCATATGTGGGCGGTGTACTCGGCCAGTATTTCAACTATGATGTCGCGGCCACCCTCCCGGCGCTCGCCAACGTTCCCTCCGGGTGTTTTCTGCCCGCGATGACGAACGGTAAGTCTGCGTACGCCGCTCAACTGGACAGCTCCGGAAACGTTCTGGGGGCGCAATTCATTGGTGGCTCCACGCTGGTGCTCTCGGGCGTAGCGTTGTCGGGCACTACGTTGTGGATGACCGGGGCCACCAGCTTGCCGGACTTCCCATTCAGTCCGAATGCCCTCGCGAGTCCGAACTCGATTCCGCTCCCCATCCCGGGCGCTTATCTGGGCGCGGTGAATTTCTCAGCGCCTCATCCGCCCGCGGGAACACCAGAGATTGGATGTGTCGTCGATGCGGCGGATCTGGAGCCGGCCGGCCCGATCGTTCCATATCAGCTACTGACGATTTTTGGAAATGATCTAGGTCCGGCAACACCGGTGGTAGCTTCTGACAATTCGACCACTTCGCTCGGCGGAGTCAGCGTGACGTTCGGTTCTCTCCCGGCGCCGCTGCTATACGTTTCACCGAATCAGATCAACTTGGCCGTTCCACCCGTCGAAGAAGGTGCGGCCGGCACGGTGATCGAAGTCACGGTGAACGGCGTATCGTCGCCTCCGCTTCAGTTCCCGGTGACCTTCGCAAATCCCAGCTTGTTTGTCGTGCCTGGAAGCTACAGTTCGCAATTTGAGGAGTTCGAAGCGCTGGCTCTCAACGCGGACGGTTCGGCGAATTCGGCCAACAATCCGGCGCAGCTTGGATCCGTGATCTCAGTTTTTGTCAACGGCCTCTCTCCGAACCCGCGGCTCGGCGCCGGCTTGCCGCAACTCTTCACCGCCGCTGGATGGTCGATCACGAACGTCAGCCAACAAGGCCCGTTCGTTCTCGAAGTAAACCTTCAGGTTGCTGCGACGACAGCGAATTTCTCGTGCCCGACACCGAATCCATCGGTGTGCACGGCCGGCTTTGAAATTAACGATTTCAACTCCTTGGTCAATCCCTTAGGGTCAGCCATCACGGGCCTGTTGCGAATTCTTGGAACTGTCTACGTGGCGCCATAACCCTGCGATATCCTGGGATCATGCGTATCCACCAAGTGTCCCTCTTTGCGTGCGCATTCTCCTGGCTGGCGTTCGCGGCCGAAGCTCCGGTCACGTTTCACAAAAACGTCGAGCCGATTCTCCGAGCCCGCTGTCAAACCTGCCACCGTCCCGGCGAGGCTGCGCCCATGTCGCTGCTCACCTACAACGACGCGCGGCCTTGGGCCAAAGCCATCAAGCAGGCCGTAGTCACCAAAAAGATGCCGCCCTGGATGGCGGACGCATCGGTCGGCCACTTCCGCAATGATCGGCACCTGAACCAGACCGAGATCGATACGCTGGCGCTATGGGTGGATAGCGGCGCGCCCGAAGGCGATCCGAAGGATGCTCCCGCGCCATTGCAGTTTTCCGAAGGCTGGGCCATCGGCAAGCCCGACATGGTCCTGGAAATGCCCACCGCGTTCGAGATCCCCGCGCAAGGCACCATCGACTACCAGTGGATACTGATCCCCGCCTTCAAAGAAGAAAAGTGGATCCAGGCCTTCGAAGTTCGGCCCGGCAATCGAGCCGTGGTGCATCACGTCGCCGCATTCTGGCGCCGCGCCGGCTCGCCCTGGATGACCGGCGTCAAACCCGGAGTCCCCACTCCCAAGCCATCCGGCGCGTCCGAAAACGGCAGCTCCGACGGAATCATCGCGGAGTACGTGCCCGGCATCCCTCCGCTGGTCCTGCCAAAAGGCTACGCGCTGCGTTTACCCGCGGGCGCCGACATCATGCTGCAAGTGCATTACACGCCCAATGGAACCGCTACTTCGGACCGCTCGCGTCTCGGCTTCGTCTTCGCCAAAGAGCCTCCCCAATATCAGGTGATCACCTACGGTATGGCTGCACCGGTGCTCAACATTCCACCCGGCGATCCCAACTACGAGGCCAAGGCCGTGGCCACGCTCGGCATTGACGTCCGCCTGCTCGGCGTCAATCCGCACATGCATCTGCGCGGCAAGTCCGCCGTGGTGACCGTCACTTACCCGGACGGCCGCACGGAGCCGTTATTGCGCGTTCCAAAGTACGATTTCAACTGGCAGATTACTTACGAACCGGAAGGCGACCTGCGCTTGCCTGCGGGCACGCGGTTGGACGCCGTGTCGTACTTTGACAACTCGCCCAACAATCCGTTCAATCCGGATCCGTCGAAAGAAGTTCACTGGGGCGATCAGACTTACGATGAAATGATGGCGGTCTTCATGCACCTGGCCTTCCCGGCCAACATGGATCCGCGCATGCTCTATCGCCGGCCGTCCTACCCGCCCAAGCCGGCCGCCGAGTGAAGCTTTACCGGTTCAGCGAATAGGTCCGGTCCCACAACGCCATACCGCCAATGCTCGGGCCGGCGACTACGACTTCGACGCGACGGTTTTGCTCACGACCCGAAGCGGTAGCGTTGGACTCGAGCGGCCGTGAGCTTCCGTAGTTCAGCATCTGAATGGAGTTCGGCGCAACGCCATATCGCACCAGCATCGTCCGCACTGCCTCCGCTCGCCGTTCGCATATATCCCCGCGCTGGCGGTCGTCGGTGAAGCCCTCTACGCGAACCACCAGGTCCGGATGCGCCTTGAGCATGGCCGCGATTCGCATCAGCCGCTCCGTCGCCGCCGGGCGCAGCGCATCGCTCGCCTCTGATTCAAAGTACGGATCAGTCACGGTAACCACCAGCCCACGCGGAGTGTCTCGCGTCACCAGCATCGTATTCAACTCGGCCAGCAATTCCGCGCGATTCCTACGCTGGTCCCCGCTCAACTCGTACTTGGTCCGCTGGACTGGCTCACCAGTCACCGGCGGAGGCGGCAAGGGCGCCTGCGCGAGCTGCTCCGCTCCCCGGCGAGCCTGCTCGGATTCCTGATGCTCTCGCTCCGCGGCGGCGCGTTCAGATTCTGCCTCCTGCTCGGCGGCCTGAGCGGTTTGAGCCTGCGCGCGCTCGACGTTCTCTACCGCTCGGATTCGGCCCTCGTCCTGCGCTTGTTGCGCCTCTCGCTGCCGATCTTCATCCCGGTGTTTGGACGCGATCACGCGAGCATCCTCGGCGGTTTGCGCCGACTCGCGCGCCAGCGAGACCACCATGTGCGAATCCCCAGTCCCGGCGTTGGTTTGGCGGGCCTGATCGAGCAGCGCCACGGCCTTGTTGAAAGCCTCCGGAGCCCACCGGTCGGCGCCCATCGACCGCGCGATCTGTATTGCGTTTTCCGCTTGGTACAGTTCCAACACCGCCTCGTATTGGTCGTACGAGAGCTTCCGGCCTTCTGGCAGCGCCGGCGCTCCGGTCCGGACGTTCAACACATAGCCGCCGCGCGGCATCAGGTCATATCGCGCGGTGACGAGCTCACGCGTTCCCATGGTGTCGGGCCGCACGACATTTTCCACTACCACCACGTCGCTTGGCACCGTGACAGCGTAGTACGGCTCGGCGGTCACGATCAGCCCAAACGCCTGCAGATCCGTGGTCACGTTGATGTGCGCTTTGTTCGATCCGTCCACCAGCACCTCGCCCAGGTTCTTCGGCCGCCCCTCCGGCGTGATGGCCCACAGGACGTAAGTCAGATACTCGGTGCCATACTTAGTCGGAGCCTCGAGATGATCGACCTTCGCGTCAATGCTGATTTCTCCGCGTTTGCTTTCCACAATCGCCGCGCCCTTTGCGTGCGGAAGCAGAACCGTGCCGTTCAAATCGATCGGCGTGGGCCCGCTGCGATGCGCGTAGTTAACCGCCTGCAGCGTGCGCGATACCACCGTCACCCGATAAATCGGCTGTGGATCGGCGGCATGAACTGGTGACGAACCCGGCGCCTGGGCCAAGACGACACCGCCAATCAAGACCGTAAGCGTGGACATTACACATATGCCTCTCATCAGGTTCACCTCCATCGCGGGCGTGGATGCAAGATGATTGCCTTCTTCGAGCCCGTGGGCTCTTAGCGAGTTATAGAGCCGTGACGAAACGTGACAGCACGACTCAGCCTTGTAAAGAAAACCGCGGCGTGCATTTTTTGACCCCGCTCATGCTCGAATTGCCGGCTCCTCATCGGCTAGAATGTCAGATAGACTTTGAGATCAGGAGGAGACTTCCGATGAAATATGTGGTTGGACTTTTACTTCTCTTTAGTACACTGCCGGCCTATCCGAACTCAGCCGCTGCTCCCAAGCAGACAGGATGGTTGGACACAGCCGACTGTTCCGGCATCAGCGGGTGGGCCTGGGATTCCAGCCAGCCTTCCTCGCGATTGCAGATTGATCTGTACGATGGCAGCATCCACGGCTCGCCTTTCGCTACCGTGACGGCTGCAAGCTATCGTCGCGACCTCCAGCAAGTTGGTATCGGCGATGGGAAATACGCTTTCTATGCGGCGACCCCGGCCAGTCTCAAGGACGGACGTACGCACGCCATCATCGCCGCCCTGGCCGGCACAGACACTGCCATCCAGACCGGCGTCAACACGTTGAGTTGCCCGGCCGACGCCACCGGGTATCGCTACTATTTTTCGGACAAGCTCTCGACGCTGTCGCCCGATAACTGGAGCATCAAGGGCGACGCCAGCACGGCCAGCGGCACCGCGCTCATCTCCCGCATCGCCGTTCCGGATGGCAGCAGCGAATACGAAGTGCGTGCCGCGCTGAATCTCAAAGAGTCCGGCGGAGTCTACAGCATTTACTTGCACGCCTCGCCGGATGCCATCGCTGGCCCTGCCGCGGCTGGCAGCTTCTATGCCGTCGAGCTTCAGAATCCCACCTTCACCGAGAAAGGCTGCACGGCCACGCTGGCGATTTCCAAGCGCTCCAGCGAAACAGTAACCAGCCTGCACTCGGAACCGGTTGCCTGTCACGACGGGATGGTGCTGCGCGCTGTCTCGGGCGCCGACGGACACATCGGCGTGTGGTTGGACCATTGGAATCTCACCATGCTGGATGACTCCGAAGTCGCCGCCGGCCGGCCTGGTATCGGTGTACGCAGCGCTCCGGCATCGAATTCTTGGAGTGCCGTCGACCTCGGCCAGCTCGACCGCCTGGCGCCCGGTCCCCTCTCGCCGGCCGATGTTCAAGTCAAAGCTTCGGCCCATAGCGTGGAGCTTTCGTGGCCGCGCATCACCGACGATCCCAACGGCATCGGCGTCGGAGTCTATACCGTCTCGCGCGACGGCAAGGAGATCGCACAAGTCTCCCGCGCGAATCCGTCCTACGTGGACGAGAAAGTGCAGCCGGGCGCCGTCTACACCTACGAGATTGCAGCCTACGACATGCACTTGAACCGGACCAGCACGTTCGTGACGGTGGCAACGCGCGAGGGCGGCGGATCAGCCACGCAATAGCGCGCTTTAGAAGATCTTCTTGAACACTTTGCCGACGCCGCGGACCACCTTGCCGGTGCCTTTGGCGGTGCCGACGGTCACATCTTTTCCGGTCGAAACGGCACCCTTGCCCACCGCGCCCGCGGCGTTGATGGGATGTAGCGTCACCAGATCTCCTGCGCCTTTGCCGGCGCCTTTGGCCGCGTCGCCGGCTCCCTTGGCCGCGCCCTTTCCGACGTTGCCCGCGCCGCCGCCGATGTCCTTGGCCGCTCCTGGACCTTTGTGCGGGGCGTTTTCATCGGTGCTCTGTTGTGCCCAGGCTGAAAAGGCCAGCATCGCAGCGCAACACGTTACACACGTAATTCTCGGCATGACGCCTCCTTTTCCTAAGACGCCGGAGGCCGTCAAAAAGATTCGCTTGTTAGGTCGTGGCCCAGAGATGGCGTTCGGCGCCGCCGGGATCGTTGACCATGCGGCATTCATCATTGAAGACCATGGTCGGCCGGGTCTGGACATTGTAAGGCGCCCATTGAGGAAGTTTGGATGTGTTCGGGTTGCCGGTACGCGCAAACGTGATCCAGGCGTCGCTCATCTTGTCGGCGAGCGCGGCCGGCTTGGCTCCCCCGCCCGAGGGGCCCGGAACGCGGCTGGTGTTGTCGAACGCGAACGTGATTTCGAGCGCGTGGTGCGCCAGCATCTTGGGATCGGGCGGCGTGTCCCACGCGAACAGATACGTGTACACCGGAGCTTTGTGCTGCGCCGTTTTGCGCTCGGCGACCACGATGGAATTGAAACGATAAATGCGATCCGTTTCGATCAGGATGTAGCGCACCGCCGGATGCGAGCCCGGATAGGCCTTGTTATAAACATCTAGAACGTGATCGGCGGCAGGGCCGGTCAGCCCCTTCACACGCTCTTTCAATTCCTCTTCGGTCAGCGTGCGGCCGTAGATCTTAGGATCGCCGCGCGTGAATAGCGCCATCTCGTGCTTATTGGTGCCGATGAGCAGCGGGATATTGGCGGAGATTTCGGGCGCTACAGGATCGAAGGGGTTCTCCGGCAGGTCTGGCACGCCCACGGTTGGTACCAGTCCGTGTTGCTCGATGACACCCTTGTCGCGGCTCTGCGCGTCCAAGCGTCCTTCGACGATGCTGTACGCAGCCAGGATTTTCTCCATCGCTAATTCCTGCAAGCGGCCGATCTGGCTGACCGGAAGATCTAGCTCATTCAGCACCGATAGGGCGATCTCGGTAGCCAGGTCGCGAGGCTGCAGATGCACGCCCGGCCCGCTTTCGATGATGGCGCGATGAAACAGGCCCTTGGCGGCCGGCATGGCGAGCAGCGTGGACACTTTTCGCCCGCCGCCGGACTCGCCGAAGATGGTGACGTTTCCCGGGTCGCCACCGAAATGCGTAACGTTGTCGCGCACCCACTCCAGTGCGTGGACCAGATCCAGCATGCCGACGTTTCCGGATTGCGCGAACTGGTCGCCTGCCAGGTCGCCGAGATGGAGGAAGCCGAAGACGTTCAAGCGATGATTGAGCGTGATCAGGACCACGTCGCCGCGCTTAGCCAGATTCACTCCGTCATAAGCCGGGCTGGAGCCAGAGAGCGTGGCGAAGCCGCCTCCATGAATCCACACCATGACCGGGCGCTTAACGCCGTCGTTGAGGCCGCGCGTCCAGACGTTGAGCACCAGGCAGTCCTCGCCGATGGGCGCCACGCCGCGCGCCACCGTCTTCCCGTCGCCCTGCGGCGCACTGGGGCCATAGTGCAGCGCGTCGCGCACGCCAGTCCAGGGGTCGGGCTTGCGCGGCGGCATGAAGCGATTTTTGCCGGTGGTGGATGCGCCGTAAGGGACGCCTTTGAAAACGTTGACGCCTTCCTGCATTACGCCTCGAACTTTGCCGGAAGCCGTCTCGGCGACGGGTGTGGATTCCTGGGCGCGAGCCCCGGATGAACTGACAATCGAAAGTCCCGCCAGGCCCGATATTGTTCGGCCAAAATCGCGTCGATTCAAATTGCACCTCCCTTGAGAATCTGGGGCGAGTATATCAGGCTCGGCGCAGGTTAGGACAGGGTACGGGGGCTCATGCGGAGGGTTGTGGTAGGTTCTGGCGCGGTGCGGACGGGGCTCCTGCGTGCGGGTTGGCACGGGTTACGGCGTGGTGCGGATGGTGGTGGTGCGGCGGATGCCGTTCGGATCGAGAATGCTGTTGATGCCGTCATAGGTGATGTAGACGATCACGTCGCCGGGCGGCACATTGGAGGGCACTTTCACGTTGATCTGCCAGAGTCCGATGAAGCCTGGCGCGAGGCCGGAGAATTCTATGTCGGCGTCGGGAACGAAATCGGAGTTGATGAACACCTTGGGGTTCTGGGACGTGGCGATGGTTCCTTGCGCAGGCGCGCCGTCGGGCGGCATGCCATCCAGTGCGCCCGCGCCCGTGCCAAACAGCGAGACGTAAGAACCGCCTTTGGCGGGATTCGATACGCCGTTGACGGTGCCATCCTGATTCAGCGCGAGTAGCTGACCGGTGCCGGAGCCATTCGTCGTGAACAAGCCAGGCGAGGCCGCATCGACGCGGAATAGCCAACTCGCCAGCACCTGACCAGTGGAGGCCCGCGCCACTTGAAACTCCACCAATCCACCAACCGGAGTTGCGGCGGGAACTTGGAAGTTGATCTGGCCCGGCGAAGTGTACAGCAACGGTGCGGCTACTCCGGCGACCAGCACCTGCACGTCGCCGAGCGTGGTGGGCAGAGGAACCGTGCTTGCGTTGGCGGTCTGATCGCCGAATTGCGCGGTGGGAAACGCGAAGATGCTCGCCAGCATTCCTGGAGCAAAGCGGCCGAAATAGTTGGCGGCGTTTCCGGACAGCCGTCCCGTGACGCCGCCGGCCGAGATGGTGTAATCGATTCCCGGAAAGTAGAATGACACGCGGTTGGTGAGCGCCTCGGCGGCCACGGGGTTTCCGAACGGATCGAGCGCGACCGAAACCGGGCCGAATACTTGGAGTGTCGCGGTCGCGGCCGGGTTCGTGAGGTAGGTTTGGTATCCGGGAAAACGCAGCACCTGATTCGCGCCGGAGTTGGCCACCCAAATTTCATAGGTCGCCGGATCGATGGCGACGGCGGACGGGTTGCTCAACTGCGTGATGGCGAAAAGCACGGGAGGATTGTCGCCGGCCGTCGGTACGCTGGGCAGAACCGCTATGCGGTTGTTTCCGGCGTCGGCTACATACAACTGGCCGTCAGGATCGAGCGCGATCAGGCGAGGGCCGTTGAACACGCCAGAGGACGAGGAAACGAAGTCGGCCTGGCCGAAGACATTCGACGCAGGTTGGCCGGATTGAAAATCGCCGCCGGACGGCTTGCGGAAGAAGAGCACGCGATTGGCCAGCGGATCGGAGACAACCAAGCTGCCGTCAGCCGTTAGTGCGACGCCGTAGGCGCTGCGCATGGTCTGGCGGCTCAAATCCTTGATGGGTTGGCCGAAGAAACTGGTCTGGCCCAGCACCAGGTTGGCGCGCTGCGCGGCGCCGGCCGGCTGGCTAAAGGGCGACGGAAATCGCAGCACGCGCGCGTTGCAGGCGTCCGCAACGTAGAGATTGCCGTTCGCATCGACCGCCAGACCTTCCGGTGACCACAAACCTTGATCGGTAGTCTGGCCGTTGGTCGGGTAGTTGATGATTCCGGTGACCAGGTCCGGCTGGCCGATCACCAGGTCCGCTTTCACGCCCGCGTTGACCTGGCGGTAATCCAGGAACCCGAGCACGCGATTGTTGAGCGGATCGGCAACGTAGAGATGCGGAGGGGTGGACGAGGGGTCGATCACCGCGCTGCCGCCGGAGGGAAACGCGAGAGCGCCGTTGACCACGCACGAGGCTGAGTTGGGAGCGAACCCGATTTCGCGGCCTTCGATCAAGTTGGGGGAGTTGTAGGAAAAGTCGAGCTGGCCTAGCAGCCGGTTGGCCGTGCTGAAGCCGCCGTTGGACTGTTGCGGGAAAACCAGGGCGCGATGATTGCCCGAGTCGACCACGAACAGGTCGGTTCCGGCGAACGCGGCGGCGACAGGTCCGGCAAGCGTAGCAGCGTTGGGTTGAGGCAGGCCCTGGTTCGACACGTTCCCAACAAAACTCTGCTGGCCGATGACGACTTTAGCGGGCGGCGAAAAAGCCGTGCCTTCGTTGGGCCATTGGTCAAACGGATCGTAACCGAGAATGCGCGCGTTGCCGGTGTCCGCGACATAGGGACTGGACCCGATGAAGAAAACGCCTTCGGGCGGCGCCGCCTGGTTGTTGGCCTTCAGAGAACCCAGCGTGCTCTCGTTGATCAGCGGCGCAGCTTGTCCGGCAACGGGAAGCACGACGCCCATGATGCGCGCGGCGAGTTGGCCGGTTGCGAACGGCGCGGTGTAAACCACCACGCGATTTGCGTCGTCGGCCACGAACAGCCGGCCTTTGGGATCGAAAGCCAAACCGGACGGGGCGAGCAGGAAAGTTTTCTTGGTCCGGTCGATATTCTGAGGGGCCGCGTTGGATGCGAAATCCGGCTGCCCTAGAACCACGCCGGCGGAAGGTTGATTCGACGCGCCGCTCTGGAGCGCAGTAGACGGGAAACGGAGCACGCGATTGTTGGCAGGGTCTGAAACCCACAGATTGCCGGAGGAATCGAACGCCAGACCAGAGCGGTAGATCCCGGCGCTGGTTGCGAACGCGAACGTATTTGGTCCAGGCGCGGCTTGACCGGCGTTGGGTGCGCGGCTGTTGAGGTCCGGTTGGCCCAGAACAAGATCCACCGTAAGCAGGTCGCCGGTCTGCGAAAACGGAGCCGGATATCGCAAGATGCGGTTGTTGCCTGCGTCGACGACGTAGAGATTGCCGCTATGGTCGGTGACGGCGGCGACCGGCTGATAGAGCCCCGTGCTCAAATCCGCACCCGGCCCTTGCGGCGCGGTGGTGAAGAAGTCGCGCTGGCCGATTACTTTATCCGCGCGATCGCCCTTGGCAAAACCGAACGCGTTCTTCCAAGCCAGGACGCGATTGTTTCCGGTGTCGACCACGTAGAGGATGGGCGGATTGGAAGAGGCATCGATCGCGATTCCTTGGGGAGCGTCGAATTCCCTGCCCTCAACCAGGTTGGGCGCGGTGGCGGTGAGCAATCCGGTTTGCTGCAAGACAGCTTGGCCGAATATGCGCGAAGGAGCGGGATTGAAGAGGGTCTGCGCGCCGGCGACTTGCCCGGCCGCGATGGACGCCGCAGCCAGGGCACAGGCCTGGAAGAACTTCAGACTTTATGAGTGTACCAAGTCGCTGCCGCGGCCGGTGAGTGTTGTTGCTCGGCTTGTCCTCGGTGGGTCCCGGGTAACAAGAAGCTTCATTATTCTTGTAACACTTTCCATTGTAGCTGTATGTTATTGCTACGGATCGTCATAGTTATCTGATGAAATGACGGATCGCAGTCCGAGCGTGGGTTCGTTTTTGCAAATTTGAGATCGCGACCAGTGCTGATCCGGTGGCACGGGCTTGGCAGTGCGCGGCTCCCGGTGGGTTCGTTTATGCAGATTTTTTCGCGTGTTGGGAATGTTCGGAGGCGAGCTTGGCTTTGGCCTTCATCAAGGCCAGCGTGCGCCCGCCGAGGTGACAATGAGCAGAGCGGGGTGCGCAAGTGGTTGGCGGCGGACGATGAAGAGTTACGCAAGCAGCGGGACCAACCGGAAATATGCAGGTGGGAGCTGGATTGAGATGGTCTGAGCCCCGGCGAGTATTGGGTGAGTTTGAAGCGAGGGCGACCCATTTCGACAGGCTTGCGACAATACGCTCATGTGACTTCCGTGGACGGCGTTTCACGGGATGCATCGGAGCATGCTTCGGATAACACCTAGGCCGTTTCCAACGCAATCCGTCATGCGATAGAATCCATTGAGTAAAAGACGATGTGCGACGGCTATCCCAAGCGCGATACCGAGTGACTTAAGCGCTTAGCCGGCGTTGCCGGAACGGAGGATCCAGACTTGAGCCTTCACTGTAAAATTCTGCTATTGGCGGGATCGTTGATCTGGGTTCCCCTGTGGGCCCAAAACGCCCCGATCATCTCTCTCGTCGCCAACGCCGAAGGCGAGGTCCCGATCATCGCCCCCAACACTTGGGTCGAGATCAAGGGCTCCAATCTCTCCAAGCCGAACGACACTCGCCCGTGGCAAGGCTCCGATTTCGTGAACGGCCAGATGCCGGCCAATCTGGACGGCGTCAGCGTCACCGTCAACGGCAAAAGCGCATTCGTCTACTACATCAGTCCCACGCAGATCGACATCCTGACTCCACCTGATTCGATGCCCGCCTCCGTCACTGTCGTCGTCACCACGAATGCCGGCGTGAGCGCCGGATTCCAGGTGAAGGCCGCCCCGATGTCGCCGTCATTTTTCGTGTTCGGCTCCGGGCCCTATGTGATTGCGACGCACTCCTCAGATTTCAGCATCGTCGGCCCGGCGAGTTTGTATCCGAACCTCAGCACTCCGGCAAAGCCCGGAGAAACGATCCTCGTGTACGCCAACGGCTTCGGACCCACGTCCGCTCCCATCGTCAACGGATCGAGCGTTCAATCCGGCGAACTGTCGCCGTACCCCGTGATCACCGTCGGGGGCATCGCGGCGAACATGACGTTCGCAGGATTGGTCGCGCCGGGAGAATTCCAGTTCAATGTAGTTCTTCCTTTGAATCTCCCTAGCGGCGATTTGCCCATCGTTGCGACTTACAATGGCAGCCAGGCCTCGCCCGATTTGCTCATCACGATTCAAGGCTCATCGCCCGCGCCCACCACGGTGACGTTGTACGTCTCGCCGAATGGCAACGATCTCTGGAGCGGCCAGCTGGCCGCACCTAACGCCGCCAGCACCGATGGTCCCTTCGCGACCTTCGATCGCGCCCGCGCCGCCGTGCAATCGATCAGCAAGACAGCATTGACGCTGGTCGCCGTCCAATTTCGCGGTGGTACGTATTATCTTTCCTCCACCGAAGTGCTCACCGCCGCTGATTCCGGCACCGCAACGACTCCGATCGTCTATCAAAACTATCCAGGCGAATCGCCGGTGTTCAGCGGCGGTGTGCGGGTGACGAATTGGACGAATGCCGGAGGAAACAAATGGACCGCGGCGCTGCCGGCATCGACACAGTATTTCGAGACTCTGTTTTATAACGGAGTACGGCGGCTGCGGCCCCGGTTAGGTGCAAGTGCGGTTTCCCCGCTAGGAACCTTTTATCGGATCGCGAACACGGTGTACTTGAATGGCGCAAACGCTCCACCGCCGCCCGCGCAGGCGCCGAGTCCGACGTGCTCTGTATACATTCCGAACCTGGGTTGGGAATGTTTCGACCGGATGCAGTATGACCCGGCGGATCCGGTCTCGAACACCTGGAAAAATCTGGCGCCGGCGGCGCGCAACGCCTGCGGCCAGGCGCCGGGAAATCCGGCGATCGCGGGCGACGTGGAATTGCTGGTGTTCGAGCAGTTCAGCACGTCCAAACTGCGTGTAAGTTGCATCGACGCGACCAGCCATATCGTCTATTTGACGGGTCCGACGGGTATCTCGCAAAACAAACCGACCGAGGCGGGATTCATCGCAGGAAACCGGTACCTGATCGAGAACGTTCAGGATCAACTGACACAGCCTGGAGAATGGTTCCTGGACCATTCGGCCACTCCCTGGACCTTGACCTATCTGGCCAACAGCGGCGAAAATCCGGACTCGGCCAACGTCATCATTCCCCAGATACCACAGGTGCTGGTGGGCTCGAACCTGCAATACGTGACCTTCCAGGGATTGACGTTTGAGCACGACAACTACACGCTGCCCGCGCTGGGACACGTATCGTCGGAATTGGAAGCGGACATCAGCGCCGCGGTTTCGTTTCAGAATTCGCAGCATATTACGTTCGATTCGGGCATCGTGACGCAGACCTCGGGCACGGGGCTGGAATTCATTCCCTGCATCGACAACGCGTCAGCGCCGCCAGACTGCGTCTCGAACAATATTAATGCCGTGGTGGCCAATAACGTGGTCGAGAACAGCGCGTTCTACGACATTGGGGCGTTGGGCGTTCGAATCGGAAATCCATTCGTGATGGCCGACACGGATGCGAATGTTCCGCAGCTCACGACTGTCGAGAACAACGTGGTGGAAGGCTATGGGCGCGTCATTCCGGCATCGTTCGGCATCGGACAAGGCATGGGGCACGACAATCTGTACACCCACAATGATGTCTACGACGGCTATCACTGCGCCGTTTCGACGTCGCAGAGCATCGGCGAGGCCACCAAACCGAGCGGCATCGGCAACGCCAATAATGTCATCTCGTTCAATCACGTCTACAACCTGCTGCAGGGAATCATGAACGACGGAGGGTCCATACGGATCGACGGGGGAAACTCCGTGTTCACGGCCGCAGGCAATAAAATCCTGAACAACAAGATTCACGACGTTACCGACGCGTCGATTATGGATCCGAACGGCTACGGGGGTCATGGGATTTACATGGATGACAATACGGGCCTGGTGGATGTCGAAAATAATCTGGTGTATCGCGTGTCGGGAGCCGCGGTGTATAGTCCACACGGGCCAGCCGCTCCGAAAGAAGCGAATATTATCAAGAACAACATACTGGCGTACGCAAGTCTCGCGATGGTCTCGGTGTCAGGGCCTTTTCAGAATGGCGTTCCGGCGGCAATCCCACAGGAATTTACCGTCACGAACAACATTTTCTATTTCGACAGGACGTCGAGTTCCAACCCGCCGTTCCGGGTACAGGGCGGATGCTGGTATGCCGGCGGGGCTGCCTTCGTCTCGTTCCAGCAGTTCAACAACAACCTTTACTGGCGGACTGACGGAGCGTTCGCGAATGACGCCAAAGCTTTCCACGTGCAGCCCGCGGCTGGGACCGGTCCAAATGCGCCTTGTTCCGACGATAAGGCCACCTGGACCTTTTATCCATTCTCCGGGTGGCAACAGACCGTCGGCGAGGATGCGCAAAGCGTCGTGCAGAACCCGGGATTCACCAATCCGGCCTATCCGGCGGACGATTACTCCCTGCCCAAGGGATCTCCGGGAGTCGGATTTGTAGTATTCGACACGCGTCAGGCTGGCCGCTCAAATCCGCTGATAATGCCTCCCTCGGTTCCAGCGACCTTTCCCACGAAGTCCTTCAATCCAGCGACGGACTACTAGCACGTTGATCCCAGAGAGCCACATGCACCCACAGGCGTGCGTTGCTGGCCTCTGAGAAATAGCTAGTTGGGATTACTCCCGATAGGTCGCCGTCGCGTCACTTGAGGAAAAACGCCTAAACCTCCAAATTGCCCGGGGTAGCGGCACGGACCAGGCAAATCTCAAACCGACCCACTGCCCCCGCGCGACCTGCCGCCCGGCCAAGGCGAAGGCCTCGTCGAACATCGGATGTTATGGATGGACCAAGCCGCTATTGTGGCGGCGGAGGTTGCTTCGGCAAGCGATCGACGTAGCCGATGAGTCCGTCTAGCTTATCGGTCATCTCTGCCATGCGCTGGCCGAAATCTTCTGACCACTTTTCCATTTTCTGCGACCATTTCTCGTGCGCAAGGGTTCGTTCGCGCACGGCGCCCAGCTCGGCAGCTTGCAGTTTTTGCACTTCATCTTGACGCCGCTGAATCTCCGCTGTGACAACCTGCGTGGCCTGGAGAAACAAGCGTGCTCTTCAAGTGCCGGTAGACTAGCGCGATCGGCAGGCCGACCACGTTGAAGTAGCAGCCTTCCACGCGCTCGATGAATTTGGATGCCAAGCCCTGAATCGCATACGCGCCGGCCTTATCCATGGGTTCGCCGCCTGCGACGTAGGCATCGATTTCCTCATGGGTCAGTGCGGCGAAGCGAATCCGGGTGGTCGCGGCGTCAACCACCGTCCGGGTGTCCGAGCGCAGGCAGATTCCGGTGATGACTTCATGCTCCCGGCCGGACAGCAATGCCGAGCATCCGCGCGGCGTCCGAGGCATCGCGCGGTTTTTCGAGAAGCTGGTCTTCAACGACTACGGTTGTGTCGGCGGCCAGAATGATCTCGCCCGGATTCATGGGAACGGCGAAGGCTTTCTGCTCGGCCAGACGCCGCACGTATTGGATGGGCGGCTCGCCGGGGAGCCGCTCTTCGGCGATGCCAGGCACGCGGACGACAAATTCGAAGCCGGCCGCTGTCAGGATCTCGCGGCGGCGCGGCGAATTCGATGCGAGAACCAGCACCAGCCGGTCCGCTACTTTCGCGCCATCGCGGGCGCGGGCGCGGCGGTTGCGGGTGGCGCACCAACTACCGGCGGCGGAGGCACTTTCTTCGGCCGGGCGTCCAATCGCGTGAGAATCAATTCCTCGCGAACCTTCTGGAACTTGGGAGTTCCCGGCTTGACCCCCGTCGCAACGACGTCCGCTTCGGTGATTTCCTGCGCCGCGGGCAGATACTTCTGCAAGTAATTCTTGATGCGATCGTGCACCAGGCGTTCGGAGGAGTGCGCCAGCAGGAACAGCATCTGATCCCCGGGCGCCTTGGAGAGGAGCGAATACACCAGCGAAGGTTTTTGCAACTTGGCCGACTTCAAACTTTTTTCCAGGCTTTTCGACCGCGACTCCAGCTTTTGCCACTGCTCGATCTCTCGCTTGGTCAGGCCAATATGTTTTGCGAATGCGGCGGACTCCTTGGCGGGCATCTTTTCAGTCAAAAAGAAGAGGAAGACACCCATCGATTCCAGGTGAATGTCGACGCCGAAAGGAACCGTCTGGCGAGCTTTTTGCAGCTTCTGCAAGCCCGGCATGTTGAGCTTGGCGCCCTCGAGCGCGGTGGAATACAGATGCAGCAGTTTCTCCTGTTCGAGCAAATGAACCACATCGGCGCAACTGGGCTCATTGGCGATGTGGCGCAACTCTTCGAGCAGGTCCTCGCGTGGGATGCGCGTTTCAAGCTGGGCTTCGCGAGCGTTGTCGTACTGCATTTTGGTGCGCTCGTCGATGTTGAAACTGAGGCGCACTTTCAGGCGCAGCACCCGCAACAGACGCACGGGATCGTCGTACAAGGTGTAATTGCTGACCGCGCGCAATTCCTTGCGGTCCAGGTCGCCGACCCCGTTGTTGGGATCGAGCAGCAGCCCGCGCGAGGCCGGATTCAGCGAAAGGGCGATGGAGTTGATGGTGAAGTCGCGGCCGCGCAGATCTTCATGGATGGAGGCCGGCCGCACGGTGGGTTTGGCACCTGGCTGGGGATATTTTTCCTGGCGCGCCATGCCGACCGTCGCTTTCACGCCGCTGGGGAATGCCAGCGCGGCCAGCTTGCGGTTGTCGTCTTCCCATAAGACCTTCGCTCCCGCTTTCTTCGCGATGGCAGGCAGCAGCTTGAGCGCGTTGCCTTCCACGGTAAAGTCAATGTCCACGATGGGGAAGCCCCCCAGCATGTCGCGCATCGCCCCACCGGTCAGGAACACATTCATGTTGGCGTGCGTGGCGGCGCCCTGAACCTCGGAAACCACGCGCGCCTGGTCGGCGCTCAGGTGGCTTTCGAGCATAAACATGTAATCGCTCATCGAATCACTCTCTCCAAAACGCGCATAACGGAACGCCGCCGCAGCGCGGTTTCACAGAACAAGGACGCGGCGGCGTCCTATGCGCTCTCTTCACTCTCTGGGGGAGGCTACGCGTCTTCATCAAGCCCTGGGATGGTGCTCGTCAACGGTCTTCCGCAATCGGGACCGCATCACATGAGTATAAATTTGGGTAGTGGATATGTCGGCGTGGCCCAGCATGGTTTGCAGGCTGCGCAGGTCCGCCCCACCTTCGAGTAAGTGCGTCGCAAATGTATGCCGTAGGACGTGCGGCGTGAGGCCGCGGAAAATTCCAGCTTTCTTGCCGTAGCCGGCCAGCAGCTTCCAGAAAGATTGCCGGATCATGGCGCCGCCACGATTGGTGACGAACAGGTACGGGCTCCCTCGTCCTTTCAGCAGCTGCGGGCGGCCGGAAGTGAGATAGTCTTCCACGGCTTGGAGCGCGGCCTTGCCGACCGGGACCAGGCGGTGCTTGTTGCCCTTGCCGAGCACGCGCACGTAGCCCAGGTTCCTTTCGAGGTCGGACACACGGACGCGGCAAAGCTCGGAAACGCGCAGGCCGGTGGCGTAAAGGAATTCGAGCATGGCGCGATCCCGGAGGCCCTGCGGCCGGTTCAAATCAGGGCTTGCGATCAGGGTGCTTAACTGCTTTTGATTAAGGTACTTAGGAAGGTTCTGCCACTGCTTGGGCGAAGTCAGCAGAGCGGTTGGATCGGAGCCGATGGCGCCGGTCTCCAGTAGGAATCGATAAAAATTGCGAAGCGTGGCAAGGTGCCGCGCGATGGACCGGCTGGCCATGCCGGCTTTGTAGAGCGAGTCCATATGGCGGCGCAGCGGGGTGGGGTCGGCGGCCCGTTCGCGGGGCTGAAGCGAACCGGCAAATCGTTCCAAATCAAGGCGATAGGATTCCACCGTGGTCCGCGCCAGGCCCTTCTCCACCCGGCAGAAATCAAGGAAACGGCCGATCTGAGCCGATATCTCGGGAACGGGCGGCATTCTGCCAATGATACAATATTCGCAAATTTGTTTGGAAGAAAAGTGCTGAACTGAGAAGGGAGCCGCCTCGGCGGGCTGAAGGAGATTTGGCGGTATCGACCACCAAGAAAGTGCTCGTGACGCGGTTCGACCGGGAGCCGCTGGCGGGGTTCGTGAATCCGAACAGCTATCTTCAGGCCGAGGGGCTGGAGCTGCTGAGCCAGGGCGGCGCGGTGAGCGTGGTGCCGTATGCCGAGATCAAGCTGGTCTGCTTCGTCCGCGATTTTCAGCAAGGCGAGCCGCGCAAGGAGTTGAGGCTGTTTACGACCCGGCCCAAGATGGAAGGGCTGTGGGTCCGGATGCGTTTCCGGGATGGGGACGTGATGGACGGGATGCTGTCGAACAACTTGCTGCAACTGGAGTACGTATGGGCTGTCGGTGGTGCCTCCGGATCCTGGTTTCCAGAATCAGCGTGTATTCGTTCCCAAGGCGGCGCTGTCGATGGTCCAGGTGTTGGGCGTGGTGGGGAGTCCGCTGCGGATGCGCAAGCCGAAGCCGGCGGCGAAAGAGCAGCTGGAGATGTTCGACAACCCCTAAACTCGAATTCGGGACCGGCCGGAGACAGAACTAATTCTTCCGCTGAGACCGCCGCAGGAAGCCAACCAAGACGAGCCCTGCCCCAAGCATAACTGGAAGAGTCGCAGGCTCAGGAACTGGGTCCACCGCATTTCTCACGTCGGAGATGATCGCGAGTCCGCTTGCCGAGTCGGAGATTACGCTCATGTCTGTTATCACGTGGAGGGAGATATATGGTCCAATTCCGAGGATATCCTGGTGGGGGGAAGAGGGAGTTACGGACAGCGTAGGGAGAAACGCGCAAGGACCGCCCAGGGTGGTCTTGCCGCAGTCAGGACCTTCCGCAACAACGCCAGTTGCGGCCCCAATCGCCAAGACGTTCTCCAGGAGGTGATCGGTGGTGATCTCAGCCGTGGGAGCGGTAATGTCGTACTCAATCAGGATATCTTCGGTCCCAATCCCGAGCACCGCCAGGTTGGGGTCGAACTCAAAGCCCCAAACTTCCTGTCCTGTCGACGTAGCGGTTGTTGGGCCATCGATGATAAAGGACATCTGGTTTGCCGTCGGCGTCGTCCCTGTTCCCGTGGCGCTCGACGCAAATGCAAAGTTGCTAAACGTCAGGTCGCCCAGTTGACAGCCGGTCGCGCCCAGCGATACCAATTGCGAGTAAGTTGCGGGGGCCACGTTGGTGCACAGGTCCGCCATAGCCGGCAGCGCGGACAACCCTAACAGAATCGTCACACAATGTATCGCCTTCATTTACTTACTCCTCGTTCACAGGGGCGTAGACGATGCCCAATTCCAATCAAAGCCAATGCTGCCAAGACCAGGCTTGGAAGTGTCGGCTCCGGAAAGCGCTGGTGGTCTCATCCACGGCGTTTCGAACCCCTGACAGGGTGACAGTCCCGTTCGGATCAATTGAGAGCACGGTAATGCCTTCGATAACATGCAGTGTGATAAATGGGCCCACACCGAGTAAGTCCTGGTGCGGATCAGAGGGAGTTACTGCAAGAGTCGTAAGAAAAGTACAACCGCCAGCAATCGTCAGTTTTCCACAGTCCGGGCCCTCGGCCACGGTCGCCGTTGCATTGCCAGAAGCATCAGCGGTTTCGTTCAAATGAATACTCTCGATATCGAGCGCAGGGGCAGTCACGTCGTACTGGATTTGAATGTTCTCCGACCCGATCCCCAGCACGCTGAGATTTGGATCGAACTCAAAGCCCCAGATCTGCTGGCCCGTGCCGCCAGTTCCAGGGTTATCTAGCGTGAAGGTCATCAGGTCGGACGTGGGCACAACGCCTGTGCCCGTAGCGCTCGCCGTAAAAGCGAAGTTGCTGAAAACCAGGTCATTGAGCGTACAGCCTCCTGAGCCCAAGCCCATCAGGGATGTGTAGTTCGATGCTGTTGAGCATTCGCTGCCCACGGCCGGCACGGCCACGAGTGTGAGTAGAACCGCTGCGTAAGTAAGGAAATTTTGGGAGCTCATGGTTAGGATCCTCGCGATGTACTCACTGCTAGAGTCGGGGCTCGCATTTCAGGGAGCTCTTGATTCTCCATTCCAGAGCCAAGTTGCCACTCAGTATACATGCAAAGACCTCGGTTCGTGATGGGTTTTTTCGAGTCCAGGGAGGTGAATCGTACTGGTACTGCGCCGTTTACGCCTTATCAGGTGAAGCCAACGCGCCAGCGGTCGCTGAAGCAATCAGAGCTTGCGGACGGCGTCTTCTACTTGGCGGGCGAGAGCCAGATAGTCGTTGCCGGTCAGATGGAGCGGCTGGCCGAACGCGACCTTCACGCGGCCCATGCGCGCCATTTTCCAGGTTCTATGCAGCACCCGGTCGAGGCCTTCGAGACGGACCGGAACCACCGGGATTTGCAGTTTGGAGGCGATCATGGCGACACCGGGCTGAAACGGTGCGATCTCGCCGCGGTCGGTCATCTTGCCTTCCGGGAAAATCAGGACACACCCGCCGCCGTTGGCCAGATCGCCCATGTAGCGCAGCGTGCTGAGCGCGCCGGGCTCGTGCTGCGGAATCGGAAACGCGTTGAAGAATAGCGAAGACAGGTAGTAGTTCAGGCTATTCGTAAAGCTGCGGCCGTGAAAATGGTCTGCGAAGAATTCCTTGCGCATGGCGGGGGCTACGCAGTAACGCCAGCGGGACGGTAGTGCGCTCACGATGACGGGGACGTCCATGTAGCTTTGATGGTTGGAGGCGAAGATCACTGGTGGCTGGAGATCGCGGAGGTTTTCCACGCCTTGTTTCCGGATGTGCGCGAAGATGCGGGCCAGCGGCAGGAGGAATCCTGGAAGAAATATACGGCGAGCTATACGAGCGGGGAGGCTGCGGTTCCAGGTAGGAAAATCGGCTGCGGTGACGTCGGCGGAATACTCGGGCGCGGCGGCGGATTCGTCCATGCCGAGGGCGACCATGCGCTCCACGCGTTCGAGCGAGGTCAGGGATTCGAGCGGCACGCTCAGGTCCAGGCGTGCGTGCTTGGCCGGCGGCGGCGTTCCGCGAGCGATTTCGTGACGCTTCAGTTTGCCGGTGCCATCGGTGCGCGGGAATTCGTCGTAGGGCCAGACGCTCACGCTGCGGACGCGCTGGTAGTCGGCCAGCTGCTGGTTGGCGCTCTGCACGATGGCGTTGGAGTCGGCGCCGGGATCGAGAATCAGGACGGCGTGGACGCGGTCCGTTCCGATCACGGCCGCGTCATGCACACCCTTTTGCCGCTTCAAGACCTCTTCGACGTCTTCGGGAAAGACGTTCAGGCCTTCGGGCGTCACGATCATTTCCTTCTTGCGGCCCAGGATTTTTAGCTCGCCGTTTTCCATTAGCTCGCCGATGTCGCCGGTGTGGAACCAGCCGTCTTCGAAGGCGCGCGCGGTTTCGTCCGGCCTTTGGAAATAGCCCGAAGTTACGTTCTCGCCGCGCACCAGGATCTCACCATCCGGCGCGATCTTGACTTCGACGCCGGCGATGGGAGTGCCCACCGTCCCCTTGCGTGCATGGAAGGGATGGTTCAGAGTGACGATGGGTGCGGTCTCAGTCAGGCCATAGCCCTGGATCACCAGGAATCCCAGCTCGGAGAAGAACTGCTCCAGCTCGGGGCTGAGCGGCGCAGCGCCCACGATGAAGCTCCAGAACTTCCATCCGAACAGGCGGTGGACTTTGCGGTATCGCCACCAGCGCAGCAGCCAATGCTGCTTGGTAACGCGCGGCTGCTTGAGTTCCGGGAAGATCTGCTGCAAGTATTCGCGCAGGATTTCGAGGATCTGCGGAACCGAGACGAGCACCGAGATGCGCCGCGAGCGGATCTGGCGCACGATCTCGCTGGGGTTGAAGCCGCGCATGAAAATCACCACGCCGGGGAGCATGGGCGGAATGAACGTGGCCATGGCTTGGCCGAACATATGGCTGAGCGGCAGCAGGTTCAAAAATCGAACCGGATGGAAGGGGCGTTCGTACCGGATGTATTTTTTTACTTCGCCCTCGACCGGGACGATGTTCGCCAGGATGTTGCGATGCGTGATGAGGACGCCCTTGGGTTCGGCGGTCGCGCCGGAGGTGAAGAGGATCTCGGCGAGTTGATTCTTGTCGATCGGGGCCGGCGGGGCGGGCGCAACGGCGCGGGCTTCGCTCAAGCTGGCCAGTTTCCAGATGCGAGGATCATCGGGAAGTGTGACTTCATCGCCCACGAGAATCGCGCGGGCGCGAACGATGGCATCGATGCGGGCGACGAATTCGGGCGCGGAGCGGTAGTCGATCGGCACGGCGACGACGCCCTGCAGCAGGCAGCCCCATAGCGCGATGATCCACTCCGGCCGGTTCTCGCCGTACAGGATGATCTTTTCATCCTTTGCGATTCCGGCATCGTGGAGACGGGCGGCGAACGCGCGAGCCAACGTGACGACCTCGCTATAGCGGAAATGCCGGCTGCGAAAACCGTCGTCGTAGATCAGGAACTCGTCGGAGAGAGACGCAAGGTCGTTGAAGAAATCTAGCAGCGTCTCGCGAGCCATTTAACTTCATTATCGTGGCGCACGCACTTTGCGTGCCGTGTCGACACTCGTGTCGACGCTGGCGGTCGTAACACCAAACAACGGCGTTCACACGAGTGTGAACGCGGCACGCAGGAGTGCGTGCGCTACGGGCGGTAGATGTCGTGGAGGCGCAGCAGGCCCAGGCAGGCGCCGGTCACGGGATCGACCACCGGGAGCACCGAAATCTGCGAAGGGCGATCCTCCATCAGGCGCAGTGCGTCGAACAGGCGTGCGTCCGGGCCGATCGAAATGGGATTGGCGGTCATCAGGTCGGCGGCACAGAGCCCGCGGATGTCATCGTGATCCTGCAAGCGCGCGGCGGAGATCGCCATCGGTGATCAACCCGGCCAGTTTCCCGGCGGAGTCCACCACGCAGGCCGCACCCAGCGGGTGATGGGTCATCTCAATGACCACGTGCTTCAGGGAATCGCTGAGGTGCGCCCAGGCGACTTCGCCCGGGCCGTGCAGAACCTGGGCGGCTGTCAACCGCAGGCTGCGTCCCAGATGGCCGCCGGGATGGTAGCGTCCAAACTCTTCGGGACTGAAGTTACGGGCGCGCATGAGCGCGACGGTCAAAGCGTGGCCGAGAGCCAGCGCCACGGTTGCGCTCGCGGTGGGGGCGAGATTGCCGGGGTCGGCCTCGCGTTCCACCGATGCATCCAGCACCACGTCCATGTCGGCGGCTAGCGGCGACGCGGGATTACCCAGAATCCCGATACGCGCGGAGGGCAACTCGCGCAGAAACGGGATGAGCTGGCGCAGCTCGTTGGTGGTGCCGCTTTTGGAAACCATCAGGGTCGGGTCGCCGGGCGCATAGACGCCGAGGTCCCCGTGGGAGGCTTCGGCGGCGTGCAAGAAGACGGCCTGGGTTCCGGTACTGCACAACGTCGCGACGATCTTGCGGGCCACGTGGCCGGATTTGCCGAGACCGGTGACCACGAGTTTGCCGGGATGCGCCAGGATCAGCTCGACGGCGCGGGACAAGTTGCCATCGAGACGGCGCGCGGCCTGGGCGACGGCGCGCGCTTCGATGTCCATGGCGCGGCGTGCGGCCTCCAGCCAGCCGGCCTGTTCGTGCGCTTGCATACAGTTATTGCAACCATCATCGCATTCCCGCCGGATGCAATGGGCAATTTGTTCTGTTTTTGTCTAAAGTAATCGGGCGCGGCGTCGATAAACAAACCTAGAAAGAAATGTTGCAGGTTTTAACCACAGTATCGCTGCCGCAGATCTACTGCCGCTCTTGCCACTTGGCGACGCGCTCGGACATCGTGCGCTGTCTGCATTGCAACAAGCCCTTGATGGAGCCGGCTGTCGTGGCCAAGCGTCCGGTCAGGCGCGGCAAGCTTCGTCGCGCGCAGTAAATCATTTTCAAAGGAAATCGTCGCAGCGCGGGGGCGGTCTCAACGGTCAGCCCTCTCGTGTCGGTGGGTTGGATAAGCATACGCCCCGTGGCGGTGTTCGGTGTCATGATAGAAGGGGCGAATTCGATGTCAAAAGGCGCGCCGACACGCAAACGACCGAAGAAGGCGATGCTTATTCCCTACACGGAAGCTGCGGCGGGCCCGACTCTGGGGAAAGCAACTGCCAGCAAGGTTCGACAAGCCAACGATTCCCCTGCCAACATTCGCCGCAAACTGTCGGGCTACGATTTCTGGACCAGTGCATCGGCGGACGAATTGGCGCGGTCTCAGGGCGTGCAGCCGATTCGAAGACTGGGGCAAGTTCGGACGTTCAGCGATCCCAACCCCGTTGAGGCGGACTGGTTTGCACGCGAGGTGCGCCGGTGGCGTCATGAAACGGGCCGCACACAGCAGCGCAACCGACGTTGAACGAGATTTTGCTGGACACCGACGTGGTGTCGTACCTATTGAATCGCCACGAGTTGGCATTAGCCTACGAAAAACTTCTCATCGCACGCCAATGATCTCCTTCATGACTGTCGCCGAAATGTATCGCGGTGCGCTGAAGAGGAATTGGGGCCAGAAACGCATGGCTGAGTTGGACTCGCACATCCGCCAATTCGCGGTAGTGCCGTACAGTTTTCAGATATGCGTCGCGTTTGCTCGTATCGTCAACTCAGCCGAAAGAAGCGGCAGGCCCATCACAACCGCAGACGCTTTCATCGCGGCCTGCGCTGTCTCTTGAGATTCCACTCCTGACGAACAATAAGCGTCACTTTGAAAGTATCGATGAACTGATGGTGATCTCAGCTTGATTAGCTCTTTCGCGCCCGTGCGCGGCTAGCTGATCACTCGTAGCGCAGAGCGACCACCGGGTCCAGGCGCGCGGCTTTATTGGCCGGCCAGATTCCAAAGAACAGCCCAACCGCAACCGAAACCACTATGCCCAAACTGGCTGCCCACAGAGGCACCGCAGTGGGCAACGCGGGAAACGCAAAGTGGGCCGCCAAAGAAATCATCCAGCCGACCGTCATGCCGATCAGGCCTCCGAGTCCGGTGAGCACCACCGCTTCGGTCAGGAACTGCAGGACGATATCGGCGCGGCGCGCACCGATGGCTTTACGCACGCCGATCTCGCGCGTGCGTTCGGTCACCGACACCAGCATGATGTTCATGACGCCGATTCCGCCTACCAGCAGACCGATGGAGCTCAAGACTACCATCACCAGCGCCACCATCGCGGTCACGCTGTGAAACTGTTGCACCATTTCGTCGGAGGTTGAAATGAAGAAATCATCCGGCTTGTCGTAGGCATCATGGCGGCGGATGCGAAGCACGACGCGCGCTTCATCGATAGCGGCCGGCAGTCGGCCCGGTTTGGCCACCACCACCAGCATGTTCTCCTTGGCGGCGGGAAACATTTTGTGCATGGTGAAATAAGGCACCAGGAGCCGGGTGTCGTCCTGGCCGGGGAAGGATGCCGACGGCCGCAGCATGATACCGATGATCTGGAATTTTTGGCCGTTTATATCGATCCATTTGCCCAGCGGATCCTCGCCACTCATCAACGCGCGGGGTACATCTTCGCCGATCACGACCACGGGCATGTGATGCTCGTTCTCGATGTCGGTAAAGAAGCGCCCTTCCTTCATTTCGGCCTGGCCGCTTCCCTCCGCGTAGCTCGGGTCGGTGCCGCCGATGTCAGGTTGATAGAGCTCGTTGCCCTTGTAGCGCGCCAAGTTGATCTGCGGCGGTCCGAATCCGAAATTATTCGGAAATAAGTAGGGGCTGACCAGCCGCACCGACGGACAACGTTCGGCGATGGCGGCGCCATCCTCATAGGTGAGCTCCTTGCGCTTGAGGTCGTCCCGGCTGGCCCTGTTAAAGCCGATCGGAAACCGGAAGACGACGGCCGTCTCGCTTCCCATGCTGCGGATCACGGCGGTGATGGCGCCATCCAGGCCGGCGATGATGGAACCGACGCCGATAATGGTGCTGGTGCCGATGATGACGCCCAGCACGGTCAGGAACGAGCGCATTTTGTGCTCGCGGACCGTAGAAAGCGCCAAGCCGATCGCGGACGATAGCTCAACCCAGGTCATTGTTCCACCCTTAAGGCCTCGATAGGATCGAGCTTGGAGGCTCGTTGCGCCGGATAGACGCCGAAGAATAGCCCGACAATCACCGAGAGCGTCACGCCGATTGCGACCGCCGAGATGGGAATCTCCATGGGAACCGGCGTGAGCGTGCGCACCAGCAGCGCGATCACCCAGGATAGAAACACTCCGAACAGGCCGCCGATTCCCGCCAGCATGGAGGACTCGACCAGGAATTGGTTGAGGATGTCCTGCCGGCGCGCGCCGACCGATTTGCGGATGCCGATCTCATGCGTGCGTTCGGTCACGGCCGCCAGCATGATGTTCATGATCACCACGCCGCCCACCACCATGAAGACCGAAACTACCGCGACCGCCGTGGCGGCGATGGCGCCCGTGAGCCGGTCCCAAGCGCCCACCAGCGAATCCGAGGAAAGAATCGAGAAAGTGTCGTCCTGATTGGGACGCAAGTGGCGGCGCGCGCGAAGCAGAGTGCGGATCTCATCCTTGGACTGCTCGAGCACGGTCTGATCGAGCGCGCGGCCGGCATAGCTGATTCCCGCCCGCGAACCATAAATCTGAAAATACGTTTCCACCGGGATGCCGACGAAGCCGTCTTGCGATTGGCCGAACACGCTGCCTTTGGGCACAGCCACACCGATCACGGTGAATGGCAGGCCTTCGATCTTGATGGTTTTGCCGATCGGGTCCGCAGCGGAGAAGAGGCTGTTCTTCACGTCGGCGCCCAGGACCACAACCGTGGAACGGTGCGTATTTTCGAAATCGGTGAAGTAGCGTCCGGATTCGACCTCGGTGTCGGAGAGCTCGGCCCAATTGGAAGTGCCGCCAATCAATTGGACGCCGGTCAGCGACTGTGTTCCCAGCGAAACCGACACGCTGCGGTTGGCGCCCATGCCCAAATCCTTGACCAAGGTGGCATTGTTCTTGAGAAACTCGAATTCATCCGGCGAAAGTTGCGGATTCTTCTTTTGCATCTCCAGAAATTTCTTGGGATCGAAATTGCCTAGGAACGCGATTCGCACGATGCGAAAGCCGTCGGCTCCCATGTTGGAGACGCTATTGGCGATGTAGACGTCCATGCCGTGGATCACCGACATCACCGCGATCAGCGTGGTGGTGGCCAGGATGATGCCAAGCAGAGTCAGGAAGCTGCGCAGTTTGCTGCCGCGCAGAGAGTCCGCGGCTACTGAGACAGCTTCGCGAAAGGACGCAGTTTGAGCCATCTGCTTTATAAGACGGAAGCCTCCGTCACTTTGTTCCGCACTTGCTTAATCCATTGCACCAGCACGCCATCCAGCCAGAGACGTGGTTGTTGCTTGGAGACGAAGCCGAGGTGCCCGCCGTGCTCGATGGCGAGCAGGCGCAAATTGTCATTCATTGAAAACGCGGGATGATTATAGACTTCGAACGGAATCATCGGGTCGTCTTTGGCTTGC
This sequence comes from Terriglobia bacterium, assembly GCA_963768095.1. Classification (GTDB taxonomy): domain Bacteria; phylum Acidobacteriota; class Terriglobia; order Bryobacterales; family Bryobacteraceae; genus Palsa-89. Next base: position 681,400 of record CAVYGT010000011.1, read on the forward strand.
ACCAGCAACGCTGGAACGCGGATATGCTCCAGAAATTGATTGGAAGACTGCGTGGCGTAGTAGTTGTCCGCCGTGCCGAAACCGAAGGAACGCGCGGTGAACAGGTGATCGAAATCGTAGATGGTCTTGACGCGGCCGAGATCCTCCAGGCGGAAGAGGCCCGGCATGAGGCTTTCTTTGAGACGGATGCGCTGCTCCAGCCGGCTCAGGAATCGCCGGGAATAGAGGACATTCGAGCGCGCGCACAGGCGGCGGGCGCAGGCGGCGAGATCGATGGGGGCGGAAACGGCAGCCAGGCCAGCGACCAGCGCGCCGGCGGATTCGCCTAGTTCTCCAGCCAGCTTCAGCACCACGTTGCCGCCCAGCGAAAATCCAACCAGGATCACTGGGATTCGGCTTCGAAGCTGGCGGAGCACGGCCAGGAGGTCGCCGGTTTGCCCGGAGTGATAGAGGACCCGGCCACTCAGGTGTTCGGTGCCCCCGCAGCTCCGCATGTTGAAGCGGTGGACGGCATAGCCAGCCTGAAGGGCAGCGTGCGCAAAACTGCGAGCGTATCCCGCATCGCTCGATCCTTCCAAGCCATGCACCACAAACACCTGCGCAACCGGATCAGCTTGCGGATGCTGAGAATGCACCAGCACCTGCACGCCGGGTTCGGTTTCATAGAGCTTGGCCGAGACGGGGAAACGGCGCTCATCGGCGGGCCGCGGCCAGTAGTTGCCCGCGATGGTCAGCAGGTGAGGGTTTCGGAACAGGGGGACAAACGGTTCCAAACCATTATTTTACGGGATTTTCAAAGCCGTCGTGTGGGCTTAGAAAAAAAGGAGGGCGGCCAGCGAGACCGCCCTCGTGGAGGACACAAGACGCTCGTTTGAGAGCCAGGCGCTAGCTCTGCGAAATGGCCATGTTCATCGAGGACGTGATTCTGGAAAAAATCGTCGAGATGCTGTCGGCGATAGGCGGGAAGGTTGCCCCGCCTGCAACCGCCACAAAGCCGGCCATGAGTGCGTACTCGATCAAATCCTGCCCATGGGTTTCTTTCCAAAGCTGAAGTCGCCAGAGGTTGTTCAATAAGTAGCTCACAAGCATTTCCCCCTCATTGCGATTATCCCGTCAACCGGGTGGGTTTGAAATTGAATGTTCGTACTAAGCAGCGGGGGAAATCGCCTTACACCCTGCTACCAGGAAGAGGTTAGGGCTAAAGCGGATTCGGACATTTCAGAGGATGAAGAGCGGGTACGACACTCCAGTTGCGACGGGGCTGGGATCGTGCCTATTGCGCTATCTTATAGATGGGAAGGCGACCATGGTCACTCCTGAAAGTGCGCTTGGGCCGACGCTGGACGAGATCAAGTCCCGGTTGGCGCCATTTTGCCGGAGCCACGGCATCTCGCGATTGGAGGTGTCCGGCTCCCTGGCGCGGGGTGAACGCCGCCCGGGTGGCGACATCGACCTTTTGGTCACGTTTCAACCGGGCGTGCATATCGGCTGGGACTTTTTTGATCTTCACAAAGAGATCGAGACGCTGCTCGGCTGCCCGGTCGATTTGCTCACGCGACGCTCGGTAGAACTGGACGAAAATCCCATTCGCCGCCGGTCCATCCTGGAATCGACCCGTGACGTCTTTACCGCCTAGACAGTTGGCCTGCCTGGTCTCGCGGGCCAGCGAAGGGGTGAAGGCCGCGGCCATCCGGTGATCGTGGGTGACTGTCATATGTCATCTGAGAGCCGTTTCACGATCAGATCCGGAATCCTCTCGAAGTCGCGGACATTGTGTGTGGCCAGTTCAAAGCCGAGTTGCAGCGCGGCCGCTCCGATCAGCAGATCTTCGAACGGCAGTGTAATGCGACGCTCCGCTGCTTGTGCTGAGATGACGCCCACGCGCTGCGCGATCTCGACGGTCCCTGGATACACCGTAAACGTCGCCAGCACATCGTCGACGAAGGCCTGGCTGCGTTGCCGTTGTGCTTCGCTTTTGGAGCGCTCGACACCATGCGTCAACTCGGCAACGCTGACCACCGAAATACCGATCTCAGTCTCGCCGTATCTTTCGCGGATCTGGGTGAGGATCTCGGCCACGCTGTGACCTCGCCGCTCCGCCCTGACGATTACGCTGGTGTCGAGGATCAGTCCCACGAAGACGGATTCCAGGGCTTCCGGTTACGAACGAGCTGTTCGACGTCCGCCGCAAACTCCGGATCGAGTGTGACGGCATGGCCCCGTTCTTTTTCGCGCTGTTCGGCCAGCGCGATGCAATCGGAGATAGTCCGCCGCAGCGGAGTAGCGGCGCGCAGCACGGCGAGAGGCTGGTGATTGCGCTCGACGATCACTTCCGCGCCCTGCCGCACTTTCTCCAGCACTGCGTGGAGATCGCGCGCCAACTCGGCCTCGCTGATGTGGACTTGCGCCATATCTTCGATCATACGTATTCACGCTCCTCGGCTTCCAGTTTCGCTTCGAGGCTCGCGGGCCGATTCCGGGGCATCAGGCGCTGTCCAGGATCTTCTGGATCAGGGTGTCGTAGTCGATACCGGCGGCGGCGGCGGCTTGGGCGAAGTCGTCTTCGCGGGCCAGGGAGGGGTTGGGGTTGGCTTCAATGGTCACGATTTCGGCTCCGTTCGTGAGCCGCACATCGATGCGCCCGAAGCCCTGGATCTTGAGCACGCGATAGACCTTGCGAGCCAGGCGCGCCAGCTTTTCTTCCATCCCGGCGGGCAGCTCGCGAGCCGGACCATTCTGGATGCCCCACTTTTTCCGGTAAGCGTCGTTCCACTTGGCTTTGTAGGTTGCGAATTTCGGTTCGGCGTCGGGCACCTGATCGAAGAAAATTTCGCGCGGTGGAAATACCGCGAGCTTGCGGTTGCCCATCACGCTCAGGTACAGCTCGCGGCCTTCGATATATTCCTCGATCAGCGCGTCGCAATGAAACTTCTCCTGAATGAAGCGGGCGCGTTCGAGCGCTTCCTCTTCGCTCTTGGCGAAAGAGGCGCGGCTGATGCCGTCTGAAGATTCCTCGCTCACCGGCTTCACGAAAGCCGGGAACACGAACCGGCGCAGGCGTTTCAGGGGGCGCGATTCGGTGGAGATGACAAAGTGCGGGACGCGCACGCGGTGGTAGGCCAGCACTTTCTTGGCGAGCGCCTTGTCCTTGCACAGTATCAGACCATCGGGACGCGCGCCGGTATAGCGCACTTTCATCAACTCCAGCAGCGCCGGAATATTGGGCTCATGCGCGCGGTTGGAATGAAAGGACTCCGTGAGATTGAAGACCACGTCCGGCGCGAAGGATTTCAATTTATCGATGATCGAGGCCACGTCGCTGAACACGGCCAGCGTTTCTACTTCATGGCCTAAGCGCTGCAGGCAAGCCAGGACGTCGGCTTCGGTCTGCTTGTCTTCCTCTTTCTGAAGTGTCTCGGGAGAAAACGTCTCGCCCGCGGCGGGTGCGCGGGCCAGATCGAACAATACCAGCACTTTCACGGTTAGACTGACCTCTTGAAGCGCCCGGTGTGCAGGTGATTGGTCACCAGGGCCGCCAAATAGGCGGGCAGCTCGAACTGCAAACGCCCCTGCTCGGAAGGAAGCGGAGTGGTCAGGCCGAGCTTCTGGCTGCGCTCGATGAGCTTGCGCACCAGCATATCCACGGTGTACTTATGCTGTCCGGTCCAGCGCACGATGGATGCGACCAGCGCGGCGCGATTGCGGCGCATGGTGCGGGCGGCCGGCTCTCCGTTGGGTTGTCCGTTTTGGAAAATCGTGCGCAGGTCGGCGTCGTAGAAATCGGGGAAATCCTCGGCGTAATGTTTGCGGCGCTGTGCGTAGTAGCGCTCCAGGGTCTTGCGCAGCTTGCTCGCGTCTGAAATGCGGCGGCCGCGCGGTTTTCTGGGGGTCTTGGTCTTGGCTTCTTCCATCAACGAGTTCATGAACTCGAGTTTGTCGAGAGCTTTCCAGCCACGATACTGTTTGCGCCATTCCTCGGGCGGCAGGGAGAGCCAGACCGCGAACGTTTCGGCGAAATCCTCGTCCGGATGGGCCTGCGCGTACCAATTAGGAAGATGCCGGACGAAGCTTCGGCTGTAGGGCCGAGGGCGGTAGGTTTCGGGTGTATATTCGGCCTCGGGGCTTCCAAAGACGGCGCGCCATTTGTCGCTCGAGGAGAAGCGATACGCATGATCGATGGCATGGCCGCATTCATGCCGCAGGAGCTGCTGGCACCATTCCGGCGTGCCACCCTCGACTTCGAGCATCTGATGCATTTCGAGCGCCTTGAGACGCGGGTGCGCCAGATAGAACGGAATCGCGATGGCCGGCATGCCTTCCGGAGAGAACCATTCGTCGCCCAGATAGCAGGCCGGGCGGAAGTTGAGGCCACGCGCGGCCAGTTCGTCGTAGAGCTGCGCCACACGGGGATCGAGCTCGCTTCCGGCGATGGAGACACGCAGATCGCAGATGCGCCATTTGAGCAGCTCGTCGTCCTTGAGAGCTACCCAGGATGGCTCCGCTTGGACCTCCGTTGGGTCATGCCGCTCCACGGCTTCATCGTAGCGCAGGGGCGCAAGCTGGCACGAACCTTGCTACGGTTGGCGGGAACCCAGACGGATGATGGCCTTGCGTAATTGCGGGTCCTGCTGGAGCAGGCGAACATAGGACGATTCCAGCGGGGCACGCTTGGCGCGCTCGATTCGCGCTGGAAACGGCGGGCGCGGGACGGCCATGGCGACGCGGCGAATCTCGAAGTTGTCCCAATCCCCTGACAGCGTGCCGGGCATTTCGTACAGCATCCACCCGGCTGAGAGGCGGCGCAGGATGGCGGCGGGGGTGCGGTAAGAAGGATCGGCGCGCAGCTTGGCTTCTTCCGATTCCAGGAGTTTCGCGACTCGCACATTCGCCGGCCGGAAGCCGAGCTTGCGATAGAACCAGAATGCGCCGGATTCAATGGCTTCCTCGTTGTGCAAGCCGAGCTGGTACGGATCTACCGCGAAGGAGCTGACGCCGAGCATTTGCCGGAACACGCGCAACAGCCGTGCGTAGAGCCATGCGGTTTCGCCTTCGCGAAAGGTGTAGTAGAGGTTGAAGCCGACCTCGATGCGGTCGAACAGGCTCAGGCACTCGATGTAGCCGATCGGCACGGCGTTCTTGAAGTACATTCCGGCATGATAGGCGCGCAGCGGCAGGCGGTGTTCCGGAGGGACGCCGCAGATATAAACCTCTACGCCGCGGCCCAGATCCGCGCGGACCATGCGAGATGGGTCGCCATAGGTGAATCCGTGCAGTTCGCGATAACGCATGGCGGAGGTGGAGCGGAACAGGTCCAGTATTTTTTCGCCATGGGCGGGACTCAGTTTTTCGAGCGCAAGCGGGGGCGAGACCAGCTCAGAGGCCAGTGAGATGTCGCTGCGGCGAAGCAGGGCTTGCTTGTGATAGAACAACGGGCCGTCTCGTGCCAGGCGCAGGCGGGTTCGAGTCGCCGGAGAATCGCCTAGCTCCCAGCGAATGGCCAACCGGGCATGATCGAAGAGCGCGGGCGCAAGCTGTAGGCGCTCCGTCGTTGCGGTCAGCCAGCGCAGATCGGAGCCGCGGCCGTGTTTGGTGGCTCGAAACCACTCGCGAAAAGGGATGTTGGCTTCCACTAGCGCGTCTTCGGCGAACATCGGGTTGAGTCCGGACAATAGAGGGCCCAGCAAGGCCGGATCCGTCGCATCCCAGTCAATCTCGACCTCTCTGGCGTGGCGATCGGCCAGCCAGCGGGCGATGTCGTAGCTAAAAATCGCGGAAAATGCGGTACCGGCGATACCGGAAACGTCGGGTTCTTCGAAGGGTGTCAGGTCGACGCCAGAACGCCGCAGCCGATCCACGCGGGCCGCGAAAGAGTCGAGCAATTCTTCGGTGATACGCACCACACGCGCATTAGCCGGGTAGGCGCGGAAGAAAAGCAGCGCTTCATGGAACCGGATTAGCGAGCGGGCGTCGGAGAAACGGCGGCGGCCCAGGGTCTCGAGCAGGCGCGGCAGATCGCGCTGTTCAGGCGTCCCGAACTGGCGCTTACAGGCCTCCAGGCGGTCCAGCAACCGCTCCAGCGATGAGGAAGATTTCATGCGAGATACTTGCAGTCTACAACGCTGAAACCACGGTGCCGCGCCGGACCGTCTGTTAAGATGACACAAGTGCGGGTCAAGGTCCTGTTTTTCGGCATGTTGAAGGATATCGTGGGGCGTGCCGAGGACCAGATCGAGTTGGAGGATGGCGCGCGCTTGGGATCGGTTTTCGACCGCTACGCGAGGGAATTTCCACGCTTGAAAGATCTGGCTTCCAGTATCGTGCTGGCTTGTAATCATCAATTCTCGGACCGTTCGGCGGCGGTGCAGGATGGCGACGAGATCGCCTTTCTTCCTCCCGTGAGCGGCGGCTCCGGGCGCTATGTGCACGAGATCACCGACGCCGAGGGCTACTTTTTCGCCTTGACGCGCGAGCCGATCGACACGGCCGGCGTGGCGCGCGCGCTGCTGCGGGGCGAGGACGGCGCCATTGTGAACTTCGAGGGCGTGGTGCGCAACAACACCAAGGGACGCGCGACGAAATTCCTGGATTACGAATGCTACGAGCCGATGGCGGTGAAGATGATGGCCGAGATCGGCCGCGAAATCGCGCGTAGCTTTCCGATTGACCGGATCGCGATGGTGCACCGTTTGGGCCGCATGCAGATCGGCGAGACCAGCGTCGCCGTCATCGTCACCGCGCCGCATCGCAAGCCGGCTTTCGAGGCTGCGCTCGAAGGCATCAACCGGCTCAAGCGCCTGGTCCCCATCTGGAAAAAGGAACACTTCGCCGACGGCGAAGTTTGGGTGGAAGGGGAGTGGGACGATTCGGTCCTGAACAAGTGAAGCAGCACGCTGCCTTTTCGCTCATCGCCGCACTGTGTCTAGCCGGGCGCGCTTCAGCGCAAGACACGACGATTCACGTCGATGTCCGCCTGGTCAGAATGCTGGTGACCGTCAAGGACCTCAACGGGGCACTGATCGGTTCGTTGAATAAGAGCGATTTCGCCGTTTATGACAACGGAGTCAAGCAGGAAGTTGCCGTGTTTGAGCGGCAGACCGAACAGCCGCTCTCGGTGGCGTTGATGCTGGACACCAGCGCTTCGGTGAATATCGAACTGCGCTACGAATTGGATTCAGCGGCGAAGTTTCTCAAGGCGCTGGTCAGCGAGGGGAATCCGGAAGACACCGCGGCTCTGTACACTTTCGACTGGAGAACGACGCTGCTGCGAAGCTTCACGCGGCGTTTCGTTTTGCTGGAGCAGGCGCTGCGGCAGGTGCGGGCCTCGGGTGGCACTTCCATGTACGATGCGATCTACCTGGTGTCGCGCGAGCTGGAGGATCGGGATGGCCGGCACGTCATGGTGATCGTGACCGATGGCGGCGACACCACTTCGAGCAAGGATTTTCACGAGGCGCTGGAATCGATTCAGCGCGCCGACGCTATCATGTACCCGATCGTCGTGATTCCGATCAGCAACAGTGCCGGACGCAATATTGGCGGCGAGAACGCGCTGACCACGTTGGCCGGCGGAACCGGTGGACGAGTGTTCCGGCCCAGTTCCGCGCCGGAGCTGGATCGCGCCTTCGCCGACATTTTGCGCGAGCTGCGAACGCAGTACTTAGTCGGTTTTTATCCGAAGGATGTGCCGCCGACCAAGGACCGCTTCCACCTGCTGAAGGTAACCGTACCCAATAACAAATTGCGCGTCATCACGCGCAGCGGCTATTATGGGGATGCCGATGGAGCGAAGGGATTCGGCCGGTAAAGAGCAAACGATGAGCAAAGCCAAGACCAAGGCACCGGAGCAGACCTTCGAAGAAGTGAAGTACCTGAAGCACTTGATTGCCAACGAAGTTCCGGTTCGCATCCGGCTTAGCAGCAACGAAGAGGTCAGCGGAATCATTGAGTTCTTCGATACCAACTTCATTCGCGTGACGCGTGACGGCGAGCCGAATCTGTTCCTTTTCAAGCACGACATCAAGTATCTGTACGAAGAGCCGGAGGCCTAGACGCAACGTTGGCGCGGGCTCGGGCGCTAGGCTTGCGATCATTATGCCTTCATACCTAGAGATCAGCGCGGAGATCGCCCGAGAGGCGGGGGCGCTGCTGGCGAAATTTTTCGAGCGGCGCATCGGCTACGAGCTGAAGGGCGAGCACGACCTGGTGACGGAAGCCGACCGTGCGTCCGAACGGCTGGTGATCGAACGGCTACGCGCGCATTTTCCCTCGCACTCCATCGTGGCGGAAGAAGGCGGCGGGCACACGGGCACATCCGATTACTGCTGGTACGTCGATCCTCTGGACGGCACCACCAACTTCGCGCATGGCTTCCCGATGTACAACGTCACGCTAGCGCTGGAGCAGGCCGGCGAGTTGGTGGCGGGCGTTATCTTCGACCCCGAGCGCAACGAGATGTTTTCAAGCGAGCGCGGATCGGGGGCTTATTTGAACAACCGTCGCATCCGGGTTTCCAACGTGGGCCGCGTGGAAGACGCGCTAGTTGCCACTGGTTTTCCGAGCAAGAAGCGCCATCAGGACGTCAACGTGCACTTCTACTATCAGCTCGCGATGATCACGCACGGCGTGCGGCGGGCCGGATCGGCGGCGCTCGATCTGGCATATGTGGCCAGCGGCCGGCTGGACGGATTCTGGGAGTTCGGCCTGAATCCCTGGGACATGGCGGCGGGAATCTTACTGATTGAGGAGGCCGGCGGCCAGTGTTCGGATATGCGCGGCGGACCGGCCAAGCTGCGCGGGCCGCATCTGCTGGCCGACAACGGCGCCATCCACGCCGGCATGCTGGAGATCTTCGGCGAAGTGTTTCAGGGAAAATACCGGCAGCCGATGCCGGCGATTCACTAAGCTATCTGCGTCTTGACTTAGTTCACTTCATAGTTCGATAATAAATCATGATTCGTCTGAACATCCACGAAGCGAAAAAGCATCTGTCGAGTACCTCGACCGGCTCGCAAAAGGCGAGACGATTTTGCTTTGCAAACGAAACGTACCGGTGGCCGAGATCCGTGGCATCCGCAGCGCAAGAAAAGCCAAACGCCCGATTGGTCTGGCGAAAAATCGAATCAAGGTTCCCAACTCGTTCTTTAAACCTTTGCCCAAAGAGATTCTAGACTCCTTTGAAGGAAAGCCGTGAAGCTACTGCTCGACACGTGTACGTTCCTTTGGGTGATCTCTAGCTCGCCTCGCCTATCCACGCGGCCGGAGAGTTGTTCCGCGACCCTGACAACGAGGTGTTTCTCAGTGCCGTATCGGCATGGGAGATCTCTGTGAAATATTCCCTGGGCGCTCTTCCGTTACCTGGGGCGCCCCTTGAAATCGTTCCCAAGGAGCGAGAGCTGCATGGAATCGCGCCTCTGGCGTTGACGGAAGAGGCCGCGTTGTACCTGCAAAAACTTCCCAAGTTGCACCGCGATCCGTTCGATCGAATGTTGGTATGTCAAGCGATTACGAGTGGCGCCGCTATACTCACGCCGGACGAATTGATTTCGCAGTACGGGGTACTCACGATCTGGTAGCTTGACGAGTTTTCGCAGCATGCGGCTTGTTCTACCTAGATTCGGCGGGCTGGTTGTCTCTGGCCTGGACGGCGGCTTTGGTGCCGCGCAGAGTGTTCAGCATCGATTCTTTCGGGAACCGCTCCAGGAAACCTTTCAGCATGAAACCCAGGCCGAGAGGCACGTCGCGCGAGAGCGAGATGGCTTCGCACTCGGCCCAGACGCCGCCGTCCGCTTCTTCAAAACGCCAGTAGGAATTGAGACGCCATAGAAACCCGGTGTCGTCGCCGGGCGGCTCTTCTTCGGTGTAGGTACGCCTGGGATCTTTCACTTCGGCGATGCGGGTGGAGTGCGACGTCACGTACATGCGTTGGGCGTCGAGCATTCCGTAGCGCACCCGGTAATTGGCGTTCAGCACGACGGTGAGAATGTGCTTCTCGTACAGACGGAGGAAAATTTCATATTCGTCGTCATGGTGCGAGATTTCCTTGGAGTCGATGACCTCCGGCTGGTAAAACTTTTTGTAGTTCGCGTAATCCTGGAGAACAGCCCGGACCCCGGCGATGCTGGCGCCGGGGATGAACAGCATGCCCAGCCAATCCTGCAGCAATCCGCCGGGCACCTGGATGTCATTTGCGCCGGCGACAGTCGAGCCGGGCTGGATGACCAATTCCCCGCCCCGCACGCGCGTCTTCAGGTCGGGCGCGGTATCCATGTGCAGGAAGCGCACGGGTTGAAGATCCTGCGCCATTCTCGATTCGGCTGCTTCCACGTAACGATCAAACGCGCGAGCGGTTTCCGGTGTGAGTTTGGCGAAGGCGAAGCCGGGCTGCGCAGCCGCGAGAAAGGCGCAGATCGGAAGCAGATGGCGTGCAGTGCTCACTACCTCTATTGTCCCGTGCCGCGGCGCCGTTATTGAACGACGTTGATGGGCGTGGTCAGCGTAAAGTTGATCAGGGTCTCGGAGGGAATCACCACGCCGGGGCCTTTGGTGGCGTATTGCACGCCGGTGCCGGCCGCAGCTCCCGCAACCGCACCCGTGGCGGCGCCTTTGCCGTGGCCAAAGATTCCGCCGATGGCTGCACCGGCGGCCGCCGCGCCACCGATCACTTCCGCGCTGCGTTTGCCTCGCGAGCCGCCCTGCTGTTGGAACAGGTTGCTGCGAACCGCGTAGGTGTGTCCGCCGAAAACGAGAGAGACCAGCTCGAGGCTCACCGTTGGGCGGCCTTCGATGTGTCCAGACTGGGTTGCATTGGCCAACTCCACTCGCGCCGCCGCTCCACGTGGGATGACCACTCCGCCGCCCAGCATGACCGGCTCTACCACGCTGGCGTCAAACTTCTCACCGAGGCGGCTGCGAGACGAATCGATGCTTGCGATCATGCGGATCGCAACGGATGTCCCCGCTGGAATCATGGCCAACGCGGCGGTTGGCGGGGGTTGTGGCGTGGCGGCCGGCGGCGGTTGTGGCGCGGTTTGAGCAGGCGGCTTCGGATTACTCTGGTTGCCTTGTGGAGCCTGGCCGCCGCCGGATGGCGCTCTGGTCTGAGTCTGGGCTTTGATCGGGGGTTGATTGCTTAGCGCGACCACGTTGTCCCCGGCGCCTTGGGGAGACAGTGTCGATCCGTTATTGGCGACGGGCGGCAGCAGCGGCAGGCTGGTGTCTTTTTTCGAAGCAGGCCGCAAGGTGAGCCAGGCCGCCGATGCCGCGACGATGAGCACGGCGGCGATTCCTCCGCCCAGAATCATCTTTTCTTTCGATCTGGACGGAAGGGATGGCGCCTCCTGCGCGCGACCGGGCGTCGGAACCGTTGGGATAAACTGAGCCGGCAGCGGGATTCCGGGCCCCGTGTATTGGGGCGCCCTCTCCACCACCGTCGCTCCGGGCCGTGCCGCGGCAGGCATGGCTGAACCCGCTACAAAATCCTGGGGGCGTTCCAGCGCCGCGCCAAACTCTTCCACCGTCTGGAAGCGTGATTCCTGGCTTTTCTCAATCGCCTTGAGCACCGCGTTCTGAACGCCCGCCGGCACGTAGGGATAAAACTTGGTGAGCAGCGGCGGAGCCGTGTTCACGTGATCGCTCATGATCTGATAGTCGCTATCGCCGCTGAACGGAACATTGGCGGTGAGCATCTCGTACAGCGTCACGCCGAGCGAATAAATGTCGGACCGGATGTCGACGCCGCGATTCAGCACCTGCTCGGGCGACATGTAGAAAGCGGTTCCCATCTGAGTTCCGGTGCGCGTCATGCCGCGGCCGCCCAGAACCTTGGCGATGCCGAAGTCCATCACCTTCACGATGCCCTGGCGGTTGACCATGATGTTGCTGGGCTTGATGTCGCGATGCACGATGCCCATGCGGTGCGCGTAGCCGATGCCGAGCAGCGCCTGACGGAACAACGGGATGGCCTCTTCGCTGGGGATGGGGCCGCGGCGCTGGATCATCTGCTCGATGGTTTCGCCTTCGATGAACTCCATCACCATCCAGGGCCGGCCGTCCTCGATCAGCAGGGCGTAAAGAATCGCGAGGTTGGTGTGGTTCAGGTTGGCCTGCGCCTTGGCCTCGGCGCGGAAGCGCTGCTCCAGTTCGGCATTGCCCCGCAATTCGGTGTTCAGCGCCTTGATGGCGACCACGCGATCCAGGTTGACGTCGACGGCTCGATACACCACTCCCATGCCGCCTTCGCCCAGCTTTTGTTCAATTCGATAGTTACCGATTTGCGTTCCGACCATTACATCGACATCCTTTACGACTGGTCAATGCCGCCGGCGCGGGCTACACTTTCACAATATTCGCAGGATCTGTACAGTTATGTTATCAAAGCCGCCGCGATTCTTGGCCATTTGGACCAATTCCTGGCAGGCATCGCCGGCCGGCGAACCGCCCGCGCAGAACAGTAAGTCGCGATCGCTAACCAAACCGTGCAGGCCGTCGGTGCACAGCAAGAGTACGTCACCGGGCGCGAGAGGCATGGGCTCTTGAGAAAAATCGGCGGGCACGGCGGATTCCGTGCCGAGCGCGGCGGTGAGAATGTTGCGCTGCGGATGCACCGCGGCTTCTTCCGGGGTGAGCATACCCTGCCGGACCAAGCCCTGAACGTAAGAATGATCTTCGGTGACCATCGAAATGGCGCCCCGGCGAATCAGGTACAGGCGGCTGTCGCCGACGTGGCCGTAATAAAGTTGATTGTTCTTGAGCACGGCGCAAGTACAAGTTGTGCCCATGCCTTCCAGTTCCGGATGCTCGCGCGCGTACTGTTGTATGGCGCTATGCGCGTCGTGGAAGGCCGCGATCAGGTTTTCCCTGGGATCGCCGTCCGGTTGCGCCAGATAGGCGTCGCGCACGTGCTCGACAGCGATGCGGCTGGCCACCTCGCCGCCCTCATGCCCGCCCATTCCGTCGGCTATTACCGCCAGGCGGCCCTTGTTCGCGAATTCTTCTTCGCCCTCGGGCTCGGCGTAGCAGTAGTAATCCTGGTTCTCGTCGCGGCAGCAGCCCGTGTCGGTCAAATTGCCGAGTTCGATGCCGGGGCGAATGTGCATAGTGATTTCCGGAGGGCGGGCTACGCGGATTCGCCGGCCGCGGGTTGGAACTTCACAGACACTTGAACTTGAGAGTCACGTCGCCGATGCGGACGATGTCGTTGTCCTTCAGCTCCTCGCGCGCCACCGGTTCGTTGCCATCGTTGACGAAAGTTCCATTGGTGGAGTCCAGGTCCGTGATGAAGAATTTCTGATCCTTGTAGCGCAGGCTGGCGTGTTTGGAAGAGATCGCCGTGTCGCGCAAGACGATGTCGGCATCCGGCGCCGAGCCGATGATATTCTGACCGTCGCGAATGCGGAAATCCTCGCCTTTTTGCTCGCCGGTCAAGGCCACGAACCAACCCACCACGGGCGGTTTTCGCTTATCGGTGAGCAACACTGTTTTGCGGCCTGCTGCCGGACTCTGAGCGGGTGCGGCCGCGGGCTCGGATTCAAGTCGCGTCTTCATGGGCGGCGCCGCCGGAGTCTGGTATCCGGTCTTCTGACAATACGGGCAGATGGTCCAGGTGTCCTCCATCTGATGTCCATTCGCGCAGAATTTTGCCATGGCGAGCCTCTTCTTATGAGCTGAAGTATGTCAGGACGACCGATCCCTTTTTGCCCAAATACACGCGATCGCCATTCTGGAGACCGACCTTGCTGACGCGCGGCGAGTCCACTGAGTTGATGTAGGTTCCGTTGGTGGACCCGCGGTCGATCACCACCACGGAATTCTCGACCGGGACGATCCAGGCATGTTCGTGGGAGATGGTGTCTTCGTTGACGACGATCTGGCATTTGGCGGGGTCGGTGCCGACCAGCAGTCCAGCCTTGGTGATGTTGAAGCGCTTGCCCGAGAGCGCGCCGGCGGTCACTTGCACGCTTCCGAAATGGCGCTCCGCGGCAGGCGGCGCTATACCGGCGGGGCCAGCGGATTCGAGACGTGTTCCAGCGCCCGAGCCGCGCGCGCCGGCGCCAACCTGGGCCGGGCCCGTGGCGACTGCGGCAGCGGGCTTCTTGCGCGACAGCATTAGAAACGCGATCGCCAGAACCACCACCCCCACGCCGCTGTAGATGGCCCAACTGGAACTCTCCATCGCGCGTCCGATCACGCCTTCCTGGGAGACGCAGGTCTCGGATGCAGCCATCAGGCGGAGAGCATCCGGCTCATTAGGCATGATGTTCAACACGCTCTGAAGCTGCTTCTTGGCGGTCTGGCATTTGCCGGCGTCATAGGAATCGAGCGCGGTGGCCCAGAGCTGGTTGAAGAGACCGGATTCCGGCTTGGTTCCGGTGGCATTGACGAACTCCAGGGCGGTGTTGATCGGAACGAAGAAGTTATAACCGACCTCGGAGGCGGACTTGAACGTGGCGATGCCGATCACTTGATTGGAGTCGTTAAATGCCGGGCCGCCGCTGTTGCCGTGTCCGATAACGGCGTCGGATTGGATGACGGCGTCCTGGCCCAGCATGGTCTTGACCGCGGAAACGTGTCCGTTGGTCACACTCGGGATGAGATTGGACGCGGCGCTGAGAACAGTCAGGCCCTCGCTGGAGGCCGCGCCCGGATAGCCGATCACCGTAACGCGCTCCTGAATGTGCACGTTATTGGAGTCGCCCAGCGTCACGGTCGGCAGGTTGCCGGCGTTGATCTTGATCACGGCTACGTCCTTACCGCCGCGATCGATGGGGTCGCTGAACTGCTTGGTATCGGCGGCATATTCGGCGCCGCTCGCGAGCGTGACCGTCAAAAGTGGTTTGGTGTAGAAGGCCTGCAGGTGGACCGCGGCGATCATGTCGGGAACGCTTCCGGTGGGGGGCGTCTGATTGCGCCTTCTGTACTCAGGCAGGACGATGTCGGTGAGCACCGCGCTGCGGATGTACTGCTTCAGGGCGTCCTGGGCCGCCACATCTTTCATCTGCGCGTCCGATACAACGTGCCCGTTCGTGATGACGTAGCCGTCTGGCCGGTAGATGAAGCCGCTGCCGCTGCCGCCGACCGTGGAGGGCCCGAAACTGACGGTGTCGCTGCCGACCTGAAACTGTCCGTTGACGTTGTACTTCACCTGCACCAGGACCACGGCCGGGTTCAACTCCATGGCGCGTTTTTCGCCGGGGCTCAGCCGGGAAGCGCCGAAGCCAGGCGCGGCCAGCCAGCCCGCACAGAGGCACAAAAGGGGGATTCGTCTCACGGGCACTCCTTGATGTGGGAATGAACTGGTCATTCATTTTGGCGCTGCGCGATCCCGTAAGTCAAGGCGCGGGGCGCGCATATGCCCGGCGGCGCGCTGCTCAGCCGAACTCTGGTCTAGCGGGGTGGTCGACAATGATGGCGCGGCCATCGGTGAGGGCCTTGACGGAATGGCGGGCGTTGGGGGGAACGATGGCGATCTTGCCGGCGCGTGCAATTTCGGTCACGCCGTCGATGGTCACCTCCAGCTCGCCCTCTATTACCTCATAGACTTCTTCTTGCGGATGGAAGTGCTCGTGAATGGAAGAGCCGCGCTCGAAATCGTAATGCGCGAAGGTCATGCTGGTCGAATGGAAATAGCGTCCGTGCCAGCCGGGGAGGCGTTCGATGACTTTCAGGCTGTTGGTGTCGACGAACGGCATATCAAGTCCTTCTTGACGGATGCTAGCACGGCCGGCGTCTGGCTTCTACTTCAGCAGTCGCTGCCAGAAGCTGCGCGGCGGCTCGACTCCCTCGATCAGCCAGACTGAACAGCGCAGGTCGAATCTGGGCGCCAACAGATACTTCCCATCACGTGAAAGAGACAGCCGGGCGGAAGCTTCGAACATTTCAGAGTAAAAGCCGCCCATCGGAGGATAGTTCGCAAGCACCCGCTCTGCCCCTCCTTTTGTCATATCGGCTGCGTACAGGTGAACCGGGTCACCCAACCCGCCGTCCAGCAGGTAGAGCGTCGACCCATCGCGAGACCAGCCCAATGCGGATGGACCGTACTCGCGTTTGAAAACCACGCGCTTTTCCTTGCCATCCGCCGACACAACACCAACCTGCCCGTCAACTCCCGCGGTGATCCATTTGCCGTCCGGGGACCAAGCTGCGGCAACCAATGCAGTTCTGGCAAGAATTTTCACCGGAGGCGCCGAACTTCCGACCTGAATCTTCATCAGAGCGTCAGTAGTGTTGTAGGCGATCCATCGGCCATCCGCAGACCAGGATGGGGTGATGGCCGTCTGATCGGCCGGCGTCACCGGAGTTGGCTGGCCCCCGGAGGCGGGCGATACCCATACCCGGCGTCCGGCGATAAAGCAGATGCGCTTGCCGTCCGGTGAAAACTCCGGTGAGCGGAAGCTGACGCCCGCAGGCTCGCCCACATCCTGGGAGGTGACAATCCGTCGTTGCCAGGAGCCATCGCCGCTCGAGATCCAGACAGCCGACTGCCCGCCGCGGTCGGAGACGTAGACGAATTCGTCCGCCGTTCGCGACCATGCCCCAAACGCTTCGGCCCAATCGCTAGCCAGCAATTCATGCGGCGCCGAGCCATCCACGGGTATCTGTACCAGATCATAGGGCGCGATTCTTCGCTCGTATAGAATACGCCCATCCGGACCCACTGCGACTTCGGCGGCGTCGGCGTTATCCGCAGCTAGCGGCCAAATCGAATCCGACTCGCTGTCGATGAGAAACAGCCCGCCTCCGGACAATGAATTATCGGCCGGAATGGTGGTCACGACCATGTGCCGATTGTCGAGCAGCCAATCGGCGCTGTCGATAGTCTGGTTGGAGAGACCCGGATGAATTCGTCTGGCGGCGCCCTTGCCGGGAGGCCATGCGACCACCCAAAGTCCGTTATCCTGCGAACGGCGCGTTCCCATGAACACGGCGAGTAGTTTACTTCCGTCGTGCGAGAATCGTAGGCGGGCGCGGCTGAAGGTGGCGCTTACATTCGGCGCGCCAGGAAAGGGCTGCAATGGAGAGCCCGGCGGCGAGGAAATGTTCAAGGTGGTTTGGTTCCCGCTCACGGCTGCGACGATCAGACTTCGGCCATCCGGGGAAAGCGCAACTCCTTCCAAGCCGCTGAACCCGCCGAGGTTCCGCAAGACCGGCTGAGGATCGCCTCCCGCGGCTCCGATTGACCAGACGCTGCGGTTGTCGGTCGCCGCGGTATACCAGACGTGGGTGCCATCGGGTGAAAAAAATGGAGACACCTGGTCGGCGGCGCGGAAAGAATGCAGCGCGGTTGGGGCGGTGGCGTCCAGATTCTGAATCAAAAGATCCGACGGGCCGGTGTAGGCGAAACTCTTCCCATCCGCAGCCCAGACCGGTTCGGCGTCGCCTGAGAACTCCGAGACCAGCCGTGTGTGGTGCTGCTTTTGGAGATCAATCGCTGGACGCGAAGCGACGCGCGCGCTCACCAGCACACCGGCCAGAATCCCGGCCACCGCCGTCACCGCCAGCAGCCATGGTGTTCTACGCGAAGGCGCACTAGGAGCTGCTTCCAATGCCGGTGCGGAAGAAGTCGAGCTGCCGCTAAGCGAGTGGATGGCAAAAGCGAGATCCTGCGCCGACTGAAAACGGCTTTCAGGATTTTTCTCCAGGCAGTGCAGCGCCACTTGCTTGGCTCCGGTGGGCACGCTGTCGGGCAGGTCAGCCGGATCGTCTTTTAGAATTGCGGACAGTGTGTCGGCAGCCGAATCGCTCGCGAAGGCTCGTTTGCCGCCCAGCATCTCGTAGAAAACTGCGCCAAAACTGAAAATGTCGCTGCGGGCATCCGCGGTCTTGCCTCGAACCTGCTCCGGCGACATGTAGCCCAGAGTTCCGAGAATGGCGCCCTCTTGTGTATGCGCCAGGGTTTTGGTCCGCTCCTCGGCGTCGCCCGAGAAGGCGCCGGACTGCCGTGCCAGGCCGAAGTCGAGAATCTTGGCCCGGCCCTGCGAGGTGACCATAATATTCTCGGGCTTCAAATCGCGATGCACGATCCCGGCCCGGTGCGCCGCCGCCAGGCCATCGGCGATCTGGCTGGCGAGCGCGATGGATGTGCGCAGTGTCAGTTCGCCCCGGTCGATCAGGCTGCGCAACGGTTCGCCGTCCACCAGTTCCTGGACCAGGAACACAACATCATCCTGCACGCCCACGTCATACACCACGACGATATTGGGGTGGTTGAGGGCGGCTACCGCGCGAGCTTCCTGTTCGAACCGGCGGCGGCGAGCGGGGTCGGAGCCCATTTCGGCGGGCAGGATCTTGACGGCTACCGTGCGGTCGAGCCGCGTGTCGCGCGCCTTGTAGACTTCGCCCATGCCGCCTGCCCCGATGGGCGCGAGAATTTCATAAGGGCCGAGCCGATCGCCGGAGGACAAGGGCATAAGCGTGCCACAATTTTACCCCATCACTTTCGGCTATCATAAATAACGGCGGCCTGGACAGCACAGCAGTGGTTTCATCCAGGCCGGCACGCAACCGGCTCGCGTTGCACCGCACGTCCTCTGGGGTGCCACGCCGCTGGAATTTGTAGTGCGCCTGTCCGACTGGCTTCACTACGACCTTTACTTTCAAACACATAAGATGTTACGCTGAAGACCTTAATGCGCACAGTCGACTTGATCCACCGAAAACGAGATGGGGAAGAACTAGCGCCCGAAGAGATCGCTGCAATCGTGGACGGCTACACCCGGAATGAAATTCCGGATTATCAGATGTCCGCGTTCCTGATGGCGGTGTTCTTTTCCGGGATGACCGATCGCGAGGTGAGCGCGCTGACCGACTGCATGATCCGATCCGGGGAAACGGTGGATCTCAGCTCGGTCCCGGGCATGAAAGTGGACAAACACTCCACCGGCGGCGTGGGCGACAAGACCAGCTTGATCTCGGCGCCTCTTGCTGCCTCGGCGGGCGTGGTTGTTCCGATGATTTCCGGACGCGGATTGGGACACACCGGCGGCACGCTGGATAAGCTGGAAGCGATTCCCGGCTTCCGCACGGACCTGACCGTCGACGAATTCCGCGAGCAGTTGAAAAAGCATGGGCTGGCGTTCATCGGGCAAACTCCGGAGGTCACGCCGGCGGACGGCAAACTGTACGCGCTGCGGGATGCCACGGCGACGGTGGAGTCCATTGCGTTGATCGCGTCCTCCATCATGTCCAAGAAGCTGGCGGTGGGGCTGGATGCGGTGGTGCTCGACGTCAAGGTAGGCAGCGGCGCATTCATGAAGCGGCAGGTGGACGCGCGGCGGCTGGCGCAGATGATGGTGGGCATCGGACGCCGCATGGACAAGCGCGTTCAAGCCCTGATCACCGACATGAATCAGCCGTTAGGCTATGCGGTGGGCAATGCGCTGGAGGTGATGGAAGTTTCGCAGACGCTGCAGAACGCCGGCCCGACCGACTTGACTCGGCTGGCGCTGGAATTGGCGGCGCGCATGATTTTCCTGGCCAAGATTACGGCGACGCTGGACGAGGCGCGCGAGATGGCGCAGCAAAAACTGCTGGACGGATCCGGCTACAAGAAGTTCAAGGAAGTAATCGAGGCGCAAGGCGGCAATCCGCAGGTGCTGGACCGCTTCGAGCTGCTGCCCAACGCGACTGGCGTGCGCGAGATCTCATCGCCGCGCGCCGGATACGTCAGCGCAATCGCGGCCGAAGACATCGGCATGGCGTCCGCTATGATCGGCGCGGGCCGCAACACCAAGGAAGACACCATCGATCCGGCCGTGGGCGTGATCCTGGAAGTTAAAGTAGGCCAGAAGGTGGAAGCCGGCGCGGTTCTGTGCCGCGTGTATTACACCAGCGACGAACACGTCGAAGAAGCTTCACAGCAAGTGGAGGATGCCTTCCGCATTTCTTCGACGCCGCCCGAGGAGCGCGAGCTGATTCTTGAAGTGGTAAGCTGATCCGTTCATGGATCGGTACACCGGGCTGCTGGGGATTCTTGCGATCCTGCTGGTCTGCGTACTCTTTTCCACGCACCGGCGCGCCATTCGCGCCTCGGTAATCGCCTGGGGCGTCGGCCTGCAACTGCTTTTCGCGTTTATTGTGCTGCGCACGCCGGCGGCGGGAGCGTTTCAGACCGCGAGCGACAAAGTGAATGCGCTGATCGGCTATTCGCGCGCCGGCAGCACGTTTGTTTTCGGCGATCAATTGGGCGGGAGCCAGCCGGTGGTTTTCGCTTTCCAGGTTCTGCCCATCATTATTTTCATTTCCAGCCTGTTCAGCATCCTGTATTACTTCGGCGTGATGCAGATTTTCGTGCGGGCCATGGCGGTGGTGATGCAGCGCGTTATGGGCGCGAGCGGGGCGGAGGCAACCAACGTTGCCGCCAGCATCTTCATGGGCCAGACCGAGGCGCCCTTGACCATCCGGCCGTTTCTGGCGGGACTGACTGAGTCCGAGCTGTTCACCATCATGACCAGCGGCATGGCGCATGTATCGGGCGCCGTGATGGCGGCCTATGTATTGATGGCGCATGTCGAGATCCGGCATCTTCTGACGGCGGTGATCATGACCGCGCCCGCCACCATCATGCTGGCCAAGATTCTGGTGCCCGAGGTGGATAAGCCCGCCACCGCGGGAGCGGTAAAGATCACGGTGGAACGGCCGGGGATCAACGTCATCGACGCTGCGGCGCGCGGCGCTGGCGACGGCATGCACCTGGCGCTAAACATCGCCGCCATGCTGATCGCATTCATCGCGCTGATTGCCTTGTGCAACGGCATCCTGAGCTATTTCCACATCACGCTGCAGCAGATTTTCGGTTATGTGTTCTCGCCCATCGCCTGGCTGCTGGGCGTGAAGTACCACGACTGCCAGTCGATCGGCAATCTACTGGGCACGCGTCTGGTGCTGAATGAGTTTATCGCCTTTCAGCAGCTCGGCCCGATGAGGGATCAGCTGGACCCGCGCTCGTTCACCATCGCCACCTACGCGCTGTGCGGGTTTGCGAACTTCAGCTCGATCGCGATTCAGATCGGCGGGATCGGAGGCCTGGCGCCCACGCGCAAGTCCGATTTGGCGCGGCTCGGACTGAAAGCCGTGGCGGCCGGAACCATGGCGAACTTCATGTCGGCTTGCATCGCCGGGATGCTTCTCTAATGCGCGACGCGGTCGCCTACATTCGCTCGAAGAGCCGTTTAGAGCCGCGGGTCGCGGTGGTGCTCGGCAGTGGCTTGGGCGCGTTTGCCGAAGCGCTCGCCGATCGCGCCGAGATTCCTTACGCGGAAATTCCGGGATGGCCGGTCTCCACCGCGGTAGGGCATGCAGGCAAACTGGTGTTGGGAAAACTGGATGGGCTGCCGGTGGCGGTGATGGCCGGCCGGAGTCATTTATATGAAGGCTACACGCCCGCTCAGGTCAGCATGGGCGTGCGCGTGTTGCGCCGGCTGGGCGTCGAGTCAATTTTGTTTACCAACGCCGCTGGAGGCATCAATCTTTCCTACTCGCAAGGGTCGCTGGTGCTGATCACCGATCACATCAACCTGCAAGGCGCGAATCCGCTGATCGGGCCGAACGACGATGCCGCGGGCCCGCGTTTCCCCGACCTGTCGGAAGCGTATTCGGCCGATTATCGCGAGACCGCGCACAAAGTGGCCGCCGAGTTGCGAATTCAATTGCACGAAGGCGTGTACGCGGCGCTCACCGGTCCGAGCTATGAGACGCCGGCTGAGATTCGGTATCTGCGCACCATCGGCGCGGACCTGGTGGGGATGTCGACGGTGCCGGAAGTGATTGTCGCGAATTATCTGGGAATGCGCGTGCTGGCGATTTCGTGCGTCACCAATATGGCGGCGGGGGTGCTGCCGCAAAAGATCAGCCACGAAGACGTCCTGGAAACCGGGCGGCAGGTACAGGACACGCTGGTGCGATTTTTGAAAGCATTGCTGCCGTATCTATGAACAAACTGGTTGAGGCTGCGTTGGCGGCGCGCGAGCATGCTCACGCGCCGTTCTCGAAGTTCAAAGTGGGCGCGGCGCTCGAGGACGAGAGCGGGCGCGTCTTCACCGGGTGCAACGTGGAGAACGCGACTTACGGGCTCACCATCTGCGCCGAACGCGTGGCGGTGTTCAAAGCCGTTTCCGAAGGCGCGCGCAAGTTCAAGCGCATCGCCGTCGCGGCCGACACGGACGTGCTCACCCCGCCCTGCGGAGCGTGCCGCCAGATCCTGTGGGAATTTTGCGGCGATGTGGAAATCACCTTGGCGAATCTACGCGGAAAAAGCGAGACAATGCGGATGAAGGATCTCTTCCCGAGGCCGTTCGATGCATCGTTTCTGTAATTCGCTGCGGCGCGCGATTTTCTTTCTGGCGTTTTGCCTGGCGGCGTTCGCTGAGCCGGCCGACTGGATTTACAGCGCCCGCTACGTCGTCACTATGGACGCGCAGCACCGGCTGATTGAAAACGGCGCAGTCGCGATCCGCGGCGAGCGCATTGTTGGAGTGGGAACGCGCGCCGACATCGACCGGCAGTTCCAGGCCGCTCATCGGCTGGACCGCCCCGACGCGCTCCTCATGCCGGGCTTGATCAACACGCACACGCACGCCGCCATGTCGCTGCTGCGCGGGATCGCCGACGATGTGAAACTCCAGGACTGGCTGCAGAAATTCATCTTCCCGGCCGAAGCCAAGAACGTCACGCCCGATTTTGTGTTGTGGGGCACGCGGCTGGCGTGTCTGGAAATGATGCTGTCGGGAACCACCACGTTCGTGGATATGTACTATTTCGAAGACCGCGTCGCTCAAGCGGCCAAGGAAGCCGGCATGCGCGGCGTACTGGGCGAAACGATGGTGCGCTTCAAGTCGCCTGATTCGGCGACGCCTAAGGACGCGCTGCAATACACCGAGAAATTCATCCAGCAATACAAGAACGATCCTTTGATTGTTCCCGCGCCCGCGCCGCACGCGATTTATACCAACGACGACGCCGATCTGCGCGCCGCCCGAAAGCTTGCGAACAAATACGGTGTCCCGCTGCTGATTCACCTCTCCGAGACCAAGACAGAGAACGACGATGCGGTGCGTGTCCGCGGCATGACCCCAACCCGCCTGCTCGACGCGCTGGGAGTTCTGGACGGTCCCACCATCGCCGCGCATGGTGTCTGGCTCGACGACCTCGACATAAAGATCCTCAAAGCCCACGGCACGGGAATCGCGCATTGCCCATCCAGCAACATGAAACTCGCGAGCGGCGTCGCGCCGGTAATGAAACTGCTCGCCGCGGGCATTCCGGTGGGGCTCGGCACCGACGGCCCGGCTGGCAGCAACAACGATTTCGATCTGATGGAAGAAATGAATCTCGCCGCTAATCTGCAGAAGGTGACTACCGGCGATCCCACCGCGCTTCCAGCCGAACAAGCCATCGCGATGGCGACCATTGAGGGCGCGCGCGTCGCCGGCCTCGAAAAAGAGATCGGCTCCATCGAACCGGGCAAGCGCGCCGACCTGATTACGGTGCGGCTGGACCGGCCGCACGCCGTGCCGCTGTACAACGTCTATTCCCAAATCGTCTACGCGCTCAAAGGTTCGGACGTCCAGGACGTCTCGGTAAACGGCAAGCCAATCGTACGCGACGGCCGATCGTTGACGCTCGACTCGGCCCTCATTCTATCGAAAGCGAAAGGATACGCCGCGAAGGTCGCGGCGTCGCTCCGCTAATTTCACGGCTCGCTGGACGAGTTCCGGTGGAGAAGTCGAGAATACACTTCCGCGTACTTCGGAACGATCTTGCAATCCGGAAATGTCGCCAGAACATATTCGCGTGCATTTGACCCGATGTTCTTGCGAAGCTCCGAATCAGCTACCAAGCAGGCCAACGCACGCGTCATTGCGATGGCGTCGCAAGGCGGCACTAATATTCCTGTCCGTCCAGTCTCCACGACTATAGAGCCGCCGCGCAGGTCTGTAGCGAGGACTGGCTTTGCGAAGTACATGGCTTCTACCAGCACTCGATTAAATTCTTGATTCTCGGACACACACACACAAATATCCAACGCATTCATGATATCGGCGACATCGAGCCGGACACCGGTGAACACGACGCGATCGCCGAGCCCAAGCTCGCGAGCATCCTGGAGCAAGGCGTCGCGAAACCACTGGTAGGACTTTCTGGGTCCACCTACGACCAGCGCGCGACAGCGGGGATCGCTTTGGGCCAATGAGGCGAATGCCTGCAAGAACGTACGCTGCCCTTTGTAGGGCGCCAGTTGACTGACGTATCCAATGAGAATGTGATCAGGCCGAATACCAAACTCCGCACGAACGTCTTCTGACGGGCGTTTCTGGGCCGCCGCCAACTCGTCGAAGTCGAACGCGTTTGGAACCAAGGTGTGTCCCACGCGTGCGACTAGTTGCGCCGCGGTCGTTGTCTCGTATTCTGCGATGGTAATGACGTGGTCGGCTACGAATGGGCCGAGCCGCGACAGGGTGCCGCAGACAAATCCGGGTTCCCAGCTCTCGTGGAGGTGCCAGATGCAAGGAACGCGACACAGTCGTGCCGCAATTCCACAGCTAAGGTAACCATACATATGGTGCGCATGAACCAAGTCGATCTTCCATTCACGGATTGCCCGGCATACGCGCCATGCTAATGTTGCAATGCTAGCGGCCGCGCCCATCGCCTGTCGTGCCGAAGGAGACCGATTTCGGCTGAAGTCGGTTACATGGCGCGTCAAGGGCACAATTTTCCAGGGAATCCCGTGCCGCTCGAGTTGCGGGATTAGCAGCCCCTCGGCATGCATCAGGGCGTAAGGTTGCCAGCCCTCTTTCGGGAGGCGTTTCATAATCGCAAGTGCGGCTATCTCGGCGCCACCAACCTTCTGCTCGGGGTCGAAGGAGTTGGAAAAATGAAAGAGAACACGGCGCATGTCCAGAATCTATCAGAAATGGGTTTGTGACCAACTCGCGATTAAGAACTTGCCGTATACCCAAGGTGGACATACGCAAGTAGTGATATTCCGTCTGAGTTTGCGAACAAGTGACAAAAATGACGCCGGTTCTGGTTGCCGACTGGTTCTAAACGCGCTATCTTGTTTTCTGGGAAGTTTCTGCTCGTAGCAGCGAAAATCGCGAGGTCGAGCAAGAGAGTGTAGATCTCATGCCGCATCCAAACCGCAGCCGACCTTCCCTCCTCCGGAATTACCGACGTGTGGTTTTGTTTTGCGGTGGGCGCGGCAGCAGGTCGATCCTGAGACAGTTGTTGAACTATCCTGCGACACGCCTCACCCTGCTGGTGAACGGCTATGACGATGGCCAGTCCAGTGGTGAACTGCGGCGCTTTCTCCCTGGAATGCTGGGCCCATCCGATTTCCGAAAGAATTTGTCTGCACTCGTGGGAGTGGGCGCGCCAGAAGTCGGTGCTCTTCAACGAATTCTCGACCATCGATTTCCTCAAGGTGGCTCCCGGATGGTGGAGGCCCGGTTGCACGCGTTGGTCAGAGGTGATAATCGGGCGTCTTTCCTGGACGACCTGTCGAACTCCTTCGGAGCGCTGCGCGCCGCACGCCGGCTGGAGTTGTTGGGATTCCTCAGACAATTTCTGCATCATTGCGAACAGCGTCACGAAACGCCGGCTCTTGATGATTGTTCCCTCGGGAACCTGCTGTTCACCGGCGCTTACCTAGCGGTAGGTAATAACTTCAATCGCGCCGTGCAGGCATTGGCGACGCTATGCGAGGCGCGAGGCAGACTATTGAACATAAATCGAGGCGAATCGCTTTTCTTGGCGGCAATGAAAGCGGACGGCGAAGTATTGTACCGCGAAGCGGAAATCGTGGGTCCGCAGGGGCCCTCACCCGTCGTCGATTTGTTTTTGCTGCGGCAAGAACTTACCTCGGACCGGAAAAAGGAACTCGAGACAAAGGCGACCATCGAAAAACGGCAGACTCTGAAATCCTGGGAAGCGGAGGCGGAGCTTTCAGAAGAGGCGGATCAAGCGCTACGAGAAGCAGACCTCATCATCTATGGTCCCGGCACGCAATATTCTTCGCTATACCCAAGTTACCGGACGCTCGGCCTCGGCGCCGCCATCCAGGCAAGTAAGGCCCGCACTAGGGCCTTCATCGCCAACTTGGACTACGATCACGAGATTCAGGGCCTAAGTGTGGCCGACTTGGTTGACAGAGCGTTGGAGCTGCTGGGCGACATCCACAATCGCGACCGCCTCATCACACATCTCTTGTGCGATCGCCAGGATCTCGGCGATTCGCGCGCTCTTAGGTGGAGAGGCCCACAGGTATACAAGAATATTCAAGTCATTCAAGGAGATTTCCGGGCCGCCGATGCACCTGCGCTGCACTGTGGACTGTCTGTTGCCCGGACACTGTTCGAGCTCCGCAGCAACCACTCGCTCGCGGCTGTTGGAGCCTGAAAGAGGATAGACGATCGGCGTTTCTTCCTGGTCGAAGGGGGCTTTGACGTGACCATCTGCGGGGTCGTACCTGCAGCTGGGCTGGGTACCCGGCTCGGGTTGAGCGTGCCCAAAATTCTAGCGCCTCTAAGCGACCACGCAACTGTTTGGTCGGTGTTGCGTCAGGCTTTGATCCCGAACGTGGCCCGAATCGTGGTGGTACTTTCGCCACAAGCACTCTCATCTTTTGAAAACGTTCTCGCCGCGGACGACCAGCGCTCTCGTATATCGCTGGTCATACAAGAGAAGGCCACCGGGATGGGAGACGCTATCTTCAGTGCTTGTTACGTTTGGAAGGAGTTCGACTCGATTCTGGTGATCTGGGGAGACCAAGCGAATCTCTCCACCAAGACGCTGAAGCTCACTTTAGAAGAACATCGTATGTCCGGCGCGGGCTGTACCGTCCCGTTGGTTCGGGTGCCTAAACCATATGTGCAGTATGACTTTGACGACGCCAAGCGCCTGGTTCGCATCCGACAAACTCGGGAGTCGGACAACGTGGACGCAAACGGCTATAGCGACGTTGGGATCTTCGCACTACGCACGCAAGGACTCCTGGACATGTGGCTCCAATTTCGAACATCGTGCAGCACAGGTCCGGCAACCGCCGAGATTAATTTTCTGCCATTCCTCCCATTCCTAACAGAGCGGGGATGGCATATCCACATCGTGGCCGCAGGTTGTCCCGATGAGGCTCGCGGGATAAATGACGCAGCCGACCTGGCATTCGCGCGGCAGCGCCTGTCCCAGGCCAAGGTCGGCTCCTAAAGCATATTAGTCATGCCGCTGGACTGGGACATCGTCACACCCCACTATCCTCCTCAGCCGGGCGGCATTGCGGATTACACGTTTATTCTGGCCCGATCACTTGTTTTGCACGGCGATTCCGTCTCAGTTTGGTGCCCACAAAGTGCCGCCGAAGCGCCGGAAATACCCGGTGTTCGGGTGTACCGCGTCTTTCAAGACTTCACCAGGTACGAATTGGCCCAATTAAACCAAGCCTGGGCATCCGGCCAGAGACGCCCCAGGCGCATCCTGTTGATGTACCATCCGCATGGCTTCGGTCGACGTTCGCTCAACGTGCCATTCTGTGTCTGGCTTTGGAGACGCGCTGCTCGCTATGGCGACCGGATTGTGCTTTTACTGCATGAGTATGGGCTCAGCTTCCGCTTATGGAAATATCAACCTTATGCGGCCGTTCACCGCGTCATGTTGGCGCTGGCCTTGCGCAGCGCCTCTCAAGTTTGGAGTCCCGTCGAGGCCTGGACCAAAGGCGCCCGGCGCTGGGCACTGGGACATTCACTAGGCATAGACTACCTTCCAGTTTTTTCGAACATCCCGGTCGCCGGCGACGCAGCGGAAGTCCTGCAAGTCCGACGAAGCATTCTGCTGAGAAACGAGGTGTTGATTGGCCATTTCGGGACCTGTCCGAAGAGCGTAACGGACCTGTTAGACAGATTGCTCCCCTCGCTGTTGCGTTCGAGCGAGAACCGGAAGGCCCTCTTGATCGGCTCCAATACAAATGAATATTTACGCGCTTTCACCGCCGCGCATCCTGACTTACGAGCGAGAATCACCGCGACCGGCGACGTTTCGGCCGCTCGCGTTTCTGTCTACCTGCGTGCCTGCGATCTGTTACTTCAGCCCTATCCCGATGGAATTAACGGACGAAAGAGCAGCGCCATGGCAGCGCTGGCGAATGGTGTCCCGATAATCACAACTCGGGGTGAGTTGTCAGAGTCCTTCTGGCAGGAGCTAGACTGCGTCCGCACCGTAGGTGGCGGCGACGCTGCGAAACTCATTAGCGCCACGGAAGATTTATTTCGCAAGCCGCATCTTAGACACTCAATGTCTATCGCGGCCCAATCCTACTACGAGCTTCATTTCACGCCACAACAAATAGCTAAACGGCTGCGGGAATGTGAACTTGGCGCCAATAGATGAGCCAATAAGCCGCTGGTTGTCTCTTGGCCCTTAGCGAAGATGAGTGTTGTCGTCGACAAATTCATGCTTGGGGTATAAGAGGTATAACAAAAGACGGAGTGCTCCACAGCTCTGATTGAGGAGGGCTCGATGGCCAAGTACAGTCTCCAGGTAAACGGCCGCGCGGTCGCGGTCGAATCGTGGGATCCCTCGCAGCCGCTGCTGTACGTGCTGCGCAATTCGCTCGATCTGCACGGGCCGAAATTCGGCTGCGGCCTCGGACAGTGCGGGGCGTGCACGGTGCTTATGGACGGTAAAGCGGTGCGCTCTTGCGTGACGCCGGTGAGCCAGGCCGCGGGCCGCAAGATCACCACGCTCGAAGGCCTGGGCACGCCCGAACAGCCCGACCCGGTTCAGGCTGCCTTCATCGCCGAGCAGGCCGCCCAATGCGGCTATTGCACCAATGGCATGATCATGGCCGCGAAGTCGCTGCTGAACGAAACGCCCCAGCCGACGCTGGAGCAAGTCAAGCAGGCGCTGGCCGGCAACTTGTGCCGCTGCGGAACGCACACGCGCATCCTGGCGGCGGTGCTCAAAGCGGCGAAGGTTTGATGGCAGCCATGAACACATCCATTTCACGGCGCGATCTTCTCAGGACCGGCGGCGCGGTCATTGTGAGTTTTTCTTTCGGTGCGGCGCTGCCCAAACGAGCGGCGGCCCAGCAGCCTGCGGGCAAGCCGGTCGACCTCAGCCAGGTGGATAGCTTCCTGGCGTTTCATCCCGACAGCTCCGTCACGATTTACACCAGCAAAGTCGACGTTGGCACCGGGTTTCGTATCGCTGTTCGCCAGATGGTGGCTGAGGAGTTGGAGCTTCCGGTGGACCGCATCGCGATGCTGGAAGGCGACACGCTGCTCACGCCGGACCAAGGCGGAACGGGCGGAAGCACCGGCATCACTCGGGGTGGCGTGGAAATCCGTCAAGCTGCCGCCACCGCGCGCCAGGCGCTCATCAAGCTTGGCGCCGCGCAGCTCAATCGGCCCGAAAGCGAACTGACTCTCGTTGACGAGCAAGTGCGGCCCGTTCAGGGTGGCGACGGCGTTGATATCGGAAAACTGATTGGCGGCCGTCTCCTCTCAGTGAAGACTGATCCCAAGGCGCCACTGAAGAGTCCGACCCAGTACGCGCTGGTCGGCAAACCATTGCCTCGCCCTGATGTCCCCGGCAAGTGCACCGGCCAGCACACTTACGTGCAGGATTTTAAGCTGCCCGGAATGCTGCATGGACGCGTCATTCGTCCTCCGGCGATCGGCGCAAAACTCCTGTCGGTGGATGAGTTGTCGATTCGCAAGATCCCCGATGTCCGCGTGGTCCGGATAGACAATTTCCTGGGAGTAGTGGCCTCCGACGAATGGGCCGCGGTGCGCGCCGCGCGCGAACTCAAAGCCACCTGGAGCCAATGGCAAGGGCTTCCGGGCAACCAGGGCCTGGAGCGCACCATCCGCGAAGGTCCGCTCGACCGCGACCAGGACCTAGTGAAACGCGGCGATCCAGCCGTAGCCTTGCCCCCCGGCGCCAAACAGTTCTCCGCCAGCTACCAATGGCCGTATCAGAGCCACGGCTCGCTGGGGCCCTCCTGCGCCATCGCCGACGTCCGCCCGGACGGCACAACCGTCTGGACCTCCACGCAAGGCACACATGGATTGAGAACGTCGCTCTCGAAAATCTTCTCCATACCGCAAGACCAGCTGCGCATCATTTATTTCGACGGCGCGGGCTCTTATGGCGGCAACGGCAACGATGACGCCGCGGCCGATGCTGTGCTGCTTTCGAGAGCCGTGGGCCGTCCAGTGCGCGTGCAATGGATGCGTCACGATGAGCACGGTTGGGATCCCAAGGGTCCCGCGCAATTTCTGGATTTGAAAGGCGCCATCGACGCCGAAGGCCGCATCGTCTCCTGGGACACCCAAATGTGGCTGCCGACTCCTACGCCGGGCACCCGCGCCTTCCTGGGAGTCGATTCAGCCGGTCTAGCTCAGCCGCACGGCCAGGGCGCCGGCCAGATCACGCAGAACGGCGACCCTCCCTACGCAGCGTCCAACGTGCGCGTGGTGGTGCACTGGATGAAGCAGTCGCCGCTGCGCATTTCCAATCTCCGCGCGCCGGGAAAAATCGCGAACACATTCGCGGTCGAAAGCTTCGTCGACGAGTTCGCTACCGCGGCCGGAGTGGATGCGGTGGAGTACCGGCTGCGCGGCCTCAGCGACCCGCGCGCGATCGAAGTAGTGAAGCGCGCCGCTGAAATGATCGGCTGGCAGTCGCGGCCATCGCCCAATCCCCAGCTCGCGCAGGGCAGCCTGGCGCTGGGCCGGGGCTTCGCCTATGTCCGCTACAAGCAGGCCGAGAACTATATCGCCATGGCGATGGAAGTCGCCGTCGACCGCACCACCGGGAAGGTCAGCGTGCGGCGCGTCACCTGCGCGCACGACTGCGGCCTGGTGATCAACGCCGATTCGCTGCGCAACCAGATTGAAGGCTCCATCCTGCAGACGCTCAGCCGCGCGCTGCACGAAGAGGTGAAGTTCGATCGCGCGCACGTCACCAGCATCGATTGGGCCAGCTACCCGATTCTGACGTTTCCCGAAGTACCCTCCATCGAGGTGGCGTTGATCGACCGGCCTACGCTGCCGCCTCTGGGCGCGGGCGAAGCGTCCACAGCGCCCGTGGCCGCGGCGCTCGCTAACGCTATTTTTGACGCCACTGGAGTACGGCTCCGGACCGTTCCCTTCACCGCCCCACGCGTGAAGACGGTGCTCTTGCGCAGCTAGACCACGACTCGCCGCGGTCTACTCCATCCAGGAATATGTAGCACCCGTGCCGATCGCCGATATGAAACGCATGAGTCTCTTTCAATGGAGTGAAATCTACAGCGTCGGTCATCAAGAGATCGACGTGCAACATAAAAGGTTGTTCCAACTGGCCGAAGAACTGCATACCGCTATGGCCTCCGGTAAGGGCAAACAGGTATTAAGCCAAACCTTGAATAGCCTAATCAGCTACACCAAGGGCCATTTCGCCAGCGAGGAAGGGCTGATGAAGAGGTACAACTATCCGGACTATCCCGCGCACAAAGCGGAGCACGAGAAGCTGACCTCACAGGTGATCGCTTTTCAGACTGACTTTAACGCCGGCCGCGCGGTGATGAGCATCGACCTAATGCATTTCCTCAAGAGCTGGCTGGCTAACCACATTGGCAAAATCGATCAGAAGGTCGCCAGCTACATAAAGACCAAAGCCGCTTAGCAATTTAATTCCGATTCGCGATTTTCCGGGAGAGCGACTCCCTCTCGACGACACTTAGCAGTTTCACGCATTCCTTCTAACTGGAAGCATGAAGCTTTACCTGCTTCTCGAAGCTCTAGCCCTTCGAGCAGGCCGCCATACGGCGGAGTCTCTTTTTGAAACGGAGTCGTCCATGTTTCGCCATACCATTCCCGCTCTCACTCTGATCGCCTGCACGCTGGCCGTCCTCCCGGCGCGCTCGACCACTATTACCACCTATACCGATCCCAACGCCTGGCAGTCGGCTTCCAGCTTGCAGCCGGCTATTACGTTTGAAGGCCTGGCGCCCACCGACGCCAGCACTACCTATCAGGGTTCTACCGGCCTAACCACGGGCGGCGTCGAGTTCATCGGATACACTTCGTCGGGAGCTTCCTGGATTCAGGTGATAGATACGAATTTTTCCCAGTATTACAACTTCGGGAGCAACGACGCTTTGTTGCAGGACATGCAGCGGCCCAACTCCAGTTCGCCGCTGCCGTACATTCAGATCGTCCTTCCGGCCAACGTCACGTCGTTTGGAATGGACTTGTTTACTGTGAGTCCCAGCGCCCTCAATTACGCCATCACGGTAGCGGGCAACCAATACACTGTTCCTACTGATGCAGCTCCGACTGAAGCGTTCTGGGGGGTAACCTCAGACACACCCATCGCGAACATAACCCTGACGCTGCAGGGAACAACCTACAACTGGTCGACCAGCGCGATGCTCGACAATTTTCAGTACGGCACAGCCAATTTAAGCCAGGCGCCAGAGGCCGCCACGTTCGTGCTGATCGGCTCCGGCCTGATCGCCATTGCCGGCTTGAAAAAATTTGTTGGAGCTAAGCGGCGCGGTTGATCTTGCAGTTTGCGCAGCGCCTGCCCGGATCGCGCGTTGGCCGCGTTAAACTCTTCGGCATGTCTGCCGGCCCATCACGATTCCTGCGGCTGCCGGTCTTTTTGTTTGGAGGGTTCGCCCTCCTCGCGAGAGGGTGGCTTGCGGCCAGCGTCCGGATCGTCGGCGCAGGCCAGGCAGACCGGAACGCCGCTGGAATATAGCTGTGTGTCCGCTCCGCAATAGACGCATTTCGCCATAGCTACCGGTTAGGGCCAAAGAATGACTGCTTTCCCGGCCAGTCGCAACTGGCAAGAATGCCAGGGCACGAAAGATAGGTCTCCCCTCCGCGCGCGCCTCAACGGGATATAATCTCAATTGATGACTAAGAACACCGCATGGCGGCCGGTCGCTTTGTCTCTTACCGTGTTGGGCGCGCTGGCGCGTCTGGCGCCGCATCCACCGAATTTTGCGCCCGTCGGCGGCACCAGCCTTATTTGCCGGCGCACGTCTGCCGGTGTGGCAAGCCTACCTGGTTCCGCTGGCCCTAATGGCCATCACCGATCCGATCGTGGCCTCGTTTTACGGCGTCGCGGCTTTCAGCAGATTCCAGTTTTTCATGTACGGAAGTTTTTTGATCTCCGTCTGGCTGGGAAGGCGGCTGCGCGGAACCAAGAGTGTGTCGCGCATCGCAGGCGTCACGGTTCTCAACAGCATCCAATTCTTCCTGATCACGAATTTTGGAAGCTGGCTCTGGTTCCAGTCCTATCCGCGGACGCTCTCGGGATTGGCTAGCTGTTATACAGCCGCCATCCCGTTCTTCGGCTGGACCCTGGCAGGCGATCTATTCTATACCGGCGTGCTGTTCGGACTGTACGCCTGGCTCACCCGCACGGTCGCACCGCAAGAACGCGTCGCCGTGGCGTGAAACGCGTCGCGCTCTCCTGGAGCAGCGGCAAAGACAGCGCCTGGTCGCTCCATCTGCTGCGGCAGAATCCCGGCCTCCAGGTAGTGGCGCTCATCACCACCCTAAACGAGCAGTTCGACCGCGTGGCCATGCACGCCGTGCGGCGGGAGCTGCTGGAAGCACAGGCGGATTCAGCCGGTCTCCCGTTGTGGCCAGTTCCTCTGCCTTGGCCCTGTTCCAATGAACAGTATGAAGACCGGATGCGCCAAGTGTGCCGCCGGGCCCTGGACGAGGGGATTCAAGCCATCGCATTCGGCGACCTGTTCCTGGCCGATATCCGCGCCTACCGGGAGAAGCAGCTCGCTGGGACTGGATTGGAGCCTATTTTCCCGGTCTGGCAGCTTCCAACCGGAGAACTCGCCGCCGCCATGCTGAAGGCCGGTCTGCGCGCGAAAATCACCTGTATCGATCCCAAGGTCCTGTCCCCCGGCTTTGCGGGCCGCGACTTCGACTCGGTCTTTCTCGAGGACCTTCCCGCCACTGTGGACCCCTGCGGCGAGAACGGTGAATTCCATTCGTTTGTCTATGATGGCCCGATGTTCCGGACGCCGGTCGCAGTCCAGGTGGGAGAGATCGTCGAGCGGGATGGGTTCGTTTTTGCGGACCTGCAACCCCTTAAGTAGCATCTAAATACCTGACTGGGTGTTGGTTACAACACCAAAGTGAGGTTCGCCAGAGGGTCTTGCCAGCCTAGCATGCTGGTGGTAAGCTGATATTAGTTGATAGTAACCTACTCAGCTTTGCAACGTCTATAAGAATCGAGCCCCTATGGACTTCAACCGCTTCACCGAGAAAATGCAGGACGCCGTCCGCGCGGCTCAATCCCTGGCCGTCCAGCATGGCAATCAACAAGTGGATGTCGAACACCTTCTGCTGGCCCTGCTGGACCAGGAAGGCGGCTTGGCGCCGTCCATCCTGAACAAGTCCGACGTCCGGGTGGATGCCCTGCGCAAGCGCATCCAGCAGGAAATCGATCGCCTTCCGAAGGTCTCGGGCCAGGGCATCTCACCGGACCAGGTCTACGTCACGCCGCGCATCACCAAGTTGCTGACCAAGGCCGAAGAGGAAGCCAAGCACCTGAAGGACGAGTACACCTCGGTGGAGCACGTTCTGCTGGCCGCCACCGAAGACACCGGCGCGGCCGGAAAGCTGTTCAAGGAATTTGGCATTACCCGCGAGCGTTTGATGCGCGCCCTGCAGGACGTCCGGGGAAGCCAGCGCGTCACCAGCCCGAATCCGGAAGCCACTTACGAAGCGCTGGAAAAATACGGGCGCGACCTGACACAGTTGGCGTCACAAGGCAAGCTCGATCCGGTAATCGGACGCGACGAGGAGATCCGGCGCGTGATCCAGGTGCTCTCGCGCCGCACTAAGAATAACCCGGTACTCATCGGTGAGCCGGGCGTGGGAAAAACCGCCATCGTGGAAGGCCTGGCCGCTCGCATCGTGCGCGGAGACGTGCCCGAGGGATTGAAGGAGAAACGCGTGGTCGCGCTCGACATGGGCTCGCTGATCGCCGGCGCGAAGTTTCGCGGTGAGTTCGAGGAGCGCCTGAAGGCCGTCTTGAAGGAAGTGCAAACCTCCGAAGGCCAGATCGTTCTGTTCATCGACGAGCTGCACACCGTGGTCGGCGCGGGCAAAGCCGAGGGCGCCATGGACGCCGGCAACCTGCTGAAGCCCATGCTGGCGCGCGGCGAGCTGCATTGCATCGGCGCCACCACGCTGGACGAATATCGCAAATACATTGAGAAGGACGCCGCGCTCGAGCGCCGCTTCCAGACCGTCTTCGTGGATCAGCCCAGCGTGGAGGATACGATTTCCATTCTGCGCGGGTTGCGCGAGCGCTACGAAGTGCATCATGGCGTTCGCATCAAGGACTCGGCGCTGGTAGCCGCCGCGGTGCTGTCCAACCGCTACATCAGCGATCGCTTTTTGCCCGACAAAGCCATCGACTTGGTGGATGAGGCCGCCGCCAAGCTGCGTACCGAAATCGATTCCATGCCGGCGGATCTGGATGAAATGTTGCGCCGCATCATGCAGCTTGAAATCGAGCGCGAGGCGCTGAAGAAGGAGTCTGACCCGGCTTCCAAGGAGCGCCTGAAGAAGCTGGAAAAAGAAATTGCGGACCTGAAGTCGGATTCCGCCGCGTTGCAGGCTCAATGGCAGGCTGAAAAAGCCGCCGTACAGCGTCTGCGCGCCCTGCGTGAGCAGATCGAACAGGCCAAAGTCGAAATCGATAAGGCCGAGCGGCAGTACGATCTAAACCGCGCCGCCGAACTCAAATACGGCAAGCTGGCGGAGCTCGATCGCAAGCTGGCCGCCGAGCAGAGCCGCCTGGACGAGAAGCAGTCCGGCCGCCGTCTCCTCAAGGAAGAAGTCGACGAGGAAGATATCGCCCAAGTGGTCAGCCGCTGGACCGGCGTGCCGGTTTCCAAGCTCCTGGAAGGCGAGATCCAGAAGCTGCTGCACCTCGAAGTCGAGCTGCACAAGCGCGTCATCGGCCAGGACGAAGCCGTCAAGGCCGTGTCGGAAGCTGTCATGCGGGCGCGCTCGGGGTTAAAAGATCCTAACCGCCCCATCGGAAGTTTCATTTTTTTGGGCCCCACCGGAGTGGGCAAAACGGAGCTGGCGCGCGCCCTGGCCGAATTCCTGTTCGATGACGAGAAAGCCATGATTCGCATCGACATGTCCGAGTACCAGGAGAAACATACCGTAGCCCGGCTGATTGGAGCGCCTCCAGGTTACGTCGGATATGAAGAAGGTGGGCAACTAACGGAGTCCGTCCGACGTCGTCCATATTGTGTAGTCCTTTTCGACGAAATCGAAAAAGCGCACTCCGACGTTTTCAATGTTTTGTTGCAGATTCTGGACGATGGCCGTCTCACGGATGGGCAGGGCCGGACGGTGGATTTCAAAAACACCATCGTGATCATGACCTCCAACATCGGCAGCCATCGGATTCTGGAATATCGGGGGAGTTTCGCGGGCGAAGGCTACGAGCGGATGAAGGAGGCCGTGCTCGAAGAGCTGCGGCGCCACTTCCGTCCTGAGTTCCTGAACCGCGTGGACGAAACGATAGTTTTCCATTCGCTTTCGGAGGAGCATTTGAAACAAATTGTCGACATCCAGCTCAACGGGTTGCGCAAGCGGCTGGCGGATCGGCATGTGGAATTGGAGTTAACGGATCGCGCCCGCGGATATCTGGTCCGCTCCGGCTACGATCCGGCTTACGGAGCCCGTCCGTTAAAACGGGCTATCCAGCGCGAGATTGAAACGCCAATGGCGCGCCGGATTTTGGCGGGCGAGGTACGCGACGGACAGCAGGTGCTCGTGGACGTCGAACCGTCGGGCAAGCTGAGTTTTGAATCTAAGAACGCGAGCCGCGAGCGTGAAGCGGTTCTGAAGGAAGTTTGAAATTCCAAGAAGGAAACTTGAAAACTATGAAAGGTCAAATCCGCACATCCACGGTTGCGTTAGTAGCAGTTATTGCGTTGCTGGCGGGCGCGTTGATCGCCACCCTCACCGGCACGCACGGCGTCCCTGTGTTCGTCTCTAACGTGCATGCCGCCGCCACCGATCAAATGCCGTTCTCTAGCTTTGCTCCGGTCGTCAAGCGAGCCATGCCGGCGGTGGTGAACATCTCTTCGTCGAAGATGGTCAAGCAGCAGCAAACGCCTGGCATGTTCGACGATCCATTTTTCCGTCAGTTTTTCGGCGGCCGCGCCCCGCAACAGCAACGGCCGCGGTCGGAGCGTGAAACCAGCCTGGGCTCGGGCGTAGTGGTTAGCCCCGACGGCTACATCCTGACCAATAACCACGTGGTGGACGGCGCCACCGACGTGAAAGTATCGTTCAACGACAAGTCGGAGTATCCGGCCAAGGTCGTGGGCGCCGACAAGTACGCCGACATCGCGGTGCTGAAAGTGAACCGCACCGGCCTCACTGCCCTGCCCTTTGGCGATTCGTCCAAGGCGCAGCCGGGCGATGTGGTCCTGGCCATGGGTGAGCCATTCGGTCTCCGTGGAACGGTGACCATGGGCATCATCAGCGCCACTGGCCGTGGCGGCCTGGGCATCGAGCGCTTCGAAGACTTCATTCAGACCGACGCCGCCATCAACCAGGGCAATTCCGGCGGCGCGCTGGTCGACACGCACGGGGATCTCATCGGCATCAATACCGCGATCCTGTCTGGAGAAACGGGCGGCAACCAGGGCATCGGCTTTGCCATTCCGGCCAACCTGGCTCGCAACGAGATGGACCAGATCATGAAGCACGGCAAAGTGACGCGTGGCTACATGGGCATTCTGCCGCAGGAACTGACGCCTGAGCTGGCCAAACAATTCAACGTTCCGAACGAGCACGGCGTCGCCATCGCGCAGGTGGAACCGAATAGCCCCGCCGAGCACGCCGGCCTGAAAGTCGGCGACGTGATCACGGCCATTAACGGCAATACCATTCAAGACGTGAACGAATTCCGGCTGCAAGTAGCAGGCTTCGCCCCCGGCACCACCATCCATCTGAAGGTGGACCGCAACGGGCAGAACACGGATGTCCCGGTCACTCTGGGCGAGTTCAACCTGGAAGCCGAAGCCAATGGCCGTCCGCAGGGTAACCTCCCCGGCGGCGGCGAGAAAGGCGCCATGGACGGCGTTACCGTCCAGGCCCTGAACTCCGACCTCCGGCGCGAATTACAGCTTCCGGAGGGAACCAACGGCGTTGTAATTACGGACCTGTCAGACGACTCCCCGGCCGCGCAAGCCGGCCTGCAACAGGGCGACGTGATCGTGCAGGTGAACCACCGCGCGGTCAACACGGTTGCTGATTTCAATCAGGCCGTTCGCCAGGGAGCGTCCAAGGACTCGACCTTGCTCCTCGTCAAACGGGGAGGAGGCACCCAGTTTGTCGTTGTGCCGAATAAGTAAGATTCGGTAAAGTTGAGTCTCCTTGAAGCAGGTCCGTTGATAGTAAAGGACTACGGACCTGCTTCTTTTTTGTCTGGTTACGCATCTAAGCTGTAGATGGGCAAGCAAAAGATATCACTCATGCCGGTCCTAAAGGCAGAGGAGCAATGAATATGTCTGATCAAACCGTTGTTTACACCCTACCGGTGCTTCCGCTGAAGAGCGCGGTTCTGTTCCCGTATCTGATGATGCCTCTTTCAGCCGGACGTGCCCGCTCGATTGCCGCGGTGGAGGCGGCGCTGGCGACGGAGTCCAAGGAGATCGCGGTCTTTACCCAGCGCGATCCGGACCTGGACAATCCCACTCAGAACGATTTGTATGCCATCGGCACCAAGGCGGTGATTCGAAAGACCAACCGCTCGGGTGAGGAGCATATCGAGCTGATGGTGCTCGGAATGGAGCGCATCGCTCTGCTCAAGCTGGATGATTCGGAACCGTTTTTGAACGCGCGGGTGCATCCGTTGCCGCTGCCGGAAGACAAGGACGCGGAAGTGGAGGCGCTGCAGAGCGCGTTAGTGGAATTAGCTGGAACGGCCTTAACCCTGGCGCAACCCAACGCGCCGCAAGAACTCCGCGGTCTGCTGGCCGCCAACGACGATCCGCTGCGGCTGGTGTTCGTTCTGGCTTCCATGTTCGGGCTGGACGCCGATAAAGGCCAGTCGTTGCTCGAGGCGCCCACGCGGCTGGAAGCTTTGCGAATGATGCATCGCTATCTGTCGCACGAAATCCAGGTGTTGGAGCTCAAGAACAAGATCAACACCGAAGCGCGCAGCGAGATGACCAAGGAGCAGAAGGATTACCTGCTGCGCCAACAGATGCGCGCCATCCAGCAGGAGCTGGGCGAAAAAGGCGGCGAACAGGCCGAGGCCGAACAGCTCCGCGAGCGGCTGGAAAAGGCCGACCTGCCTGAAGACATTCTGAAAGAGGCCAAGCGCGAGCTGGACCGGCTGGAGAAACTGCCTCCCGGCGCGCCCGACTACAACGTGATCCGGACTTATCTGGACTACGTGCTGGAGCTGCCGTGGAAGAAATCCACCGAGGAGCAGCTCGATATCGCGCGGGCCCGGCAAGTGCTGGATGAGGATCACTTCGGTTTGAAGGATGTCAAGCAGCGCATCCTGGAACAACTGGGCGTATTGAAACTGAATCCGAACGCGAAGGCCCCCATCTTGTGCTTCGTCGGCGCTCCCGGCGTCGGAAAGACTTCTTTGGGACAATCCATCGCGCGCGCGCTGAATCGCAAGTTCGAGCGGATGAGTTTGGGTGGTCTGCACGATGAGGCCGAATTGCGCGGCCATCGGCGCACTTATATCGGCGCGCTTCCCGGACGCGTGATTCAAGCCATGCGCCGGGCCGGAGCCAACAACCCGGTGCTGATGTTGGACGAAGTGGACAAGCTGGGCCGCGACTTCCGTGGCGATCCGGCGCACGCTCTGCTCGAAATCTTGGATCCGGAACAGAACAAGACGTTCCGCGATAATTACCTGGACTTGCCGTTCGATCTGTCCAAGGTGTTGTTCGTCACTACGGCCAATTCTCTGGATACCATCCCGCAGCCTTTGCTCGATCGAATGGAAGTGCTGCGCTTGAGCGGCTACAGCGAAGAAGAGAAGCTCGAAATCGCCAAGCGCTATCTGATTCCGAAACAGCTCAAGGAAACCGGATTGACGGCCGAACAGTGCAGCATTCCGGACGAAACGTTGAAGCGGATCATCTCCTGCTACACGCGCGAGGCGGGTCTGCGAAGACTGGAGCGGGCCATTGGTCGGGTAGCGCGCAAGGTGGCGCTGCGCTTTGCCGAAGGTAGCACCGAATCGATGGTGGTGAAGCCCGAGGACCTGGCCGATATGCTGGGACCGGAGCCATTCAATCAGGAACAGGCGCGGCGCGAGTTGCCTCCGGGCGTCGCGACCGGCTTGGCCTGGACTGAAACGGGCGGCGACGTTCTGTACATCGAAGCGACGTTGCTTCCGGACGGCAAGGGCTTGACGCTTACGGGTCAGTTGGGCGAGGTGATGCAGGAGTCGGCCAAGGCGGCTCAGAGTTACATCTGGTCGCATGCCAGCGCATTCGACATCGATCCGCGGCTCTTCAAAGACGCGGGCGTGCACGTGCACGTTCCTGCGGGCGCGATCCCCAAGGACGGCCCGTCGGCCGGCGTCACCATGGCGACGGCTTTGACGTCGCTTTACACCAAGCTGCCCGCGCGCAGCGATGTGGCGATGACCGGCGAGATCACGCTGACCGGCCTGGTATTGCCGATCGGCGGAGTGAAGGAGAAGGTCCTGGCCGCGCGCCGGGCCGGCATCCACACCGTGATCATGCCGAAAGGCAATCAGAAAGATCTGCGCGATCTGCCTGAAGAAGTCCGCAAGGAGATGCAGTTCATCTTCGCCGAGCGGATCGAAGACGTCCTGCGCACCGCGGTGCCAGGGATGGGGGAGCGGATGGCGTTAGCCAAGACGCACCCCATCAACCACGCCGCGTAAACACGATTACGAACTATGGCCGGCCCGGCGAACTTTACGATCGTCGGACCGGCCATCTTGCGTTTAGCCTCCACAGAATGCCGGGAAGGAACGGGTACCCAAAGAAACCAAGATTGCTGATCGCGCAAACGGTGCCTCGGCTATATTTGCCGCGATGCGTCGGCTGGTCCAACGTCCGGCTTGAGATGCCGGCATGCAGGCCCTCTCCCCCCGCCCTGCCGTCTAACCCCAGCGGCGGGGCGGATTAATTGACTCAAAGAGTGCCATCAAGGCGATCAAAGGAATCGCGCACGATCATCGACTGCAACTCACCAGCTACGCGATGATCACGCCTGCCGCCACCGGCGCCTGCCGGCTGGACACGGTTACGAAAGGAAAGACCGTGACGCTGATTCAAAAGAGTTTCTGCGTCAGCGAAAAGGACCGGCAATACGCGGAGATGGTTTTCGCTTGCAACCTTTCACCTCGAAGAGCACTCCACTATAGCGGAGCACAAATACGGTACCGTATCGCTGCAAGAGCAACAAGGAGAAACGAGCATGTATTTAGTCATGGGCATTACTGGAAAAGTTGGAGGCGCCACCGCGCGGCATCTGCTGAAGCAAGGCAAACAGGTGCGAGCACTTGTGCGCAATCGCGAGAAAGCGGCGAAGTGGGCAGACCAAGGCGTGGAGTTGGTGGATGGAGACTGGGACGATGCGACAGCCATAGCGGCGGCGCTCAAAGGGGTTGAGGGCGCGTTTGTTATGTTGCCGGCTGTATGGGCACCCTCGCCTGATTACAGAGAAGCAAAGGGCGTGATTGCGAACTATGTCGAGGCGCTGACCAAGGTAGCGCCCCCGCGGGTGGTAGCGCTCTCGTCGATGGGCGCGAATAGAACAAGCGGGTTGGGGATGATCACGGCCTTATCACTTTTGGAGCAAGGTTTTCGCAACCTGCCATCTCCGGTCGCATTTGTGCGCGCAGGCGGCTTTTTCGAAAACTTTCTTTTCGGCTTACAGGCCGCCCAAGGCGGAACACTACCGGTCTTCTACAATCCTACAAACCGGAAATCGACAATGGTCGCGTCAGACGACATCGGCGCAGAGGTGGCAACGCTTCTGACCGGGCCGGCGTGGTCAGGGCATCGCGTCATCGAACTGGGTTCGATGGTAAGCGCGGATGAAGTGGCCGGACAATTGGGTGATGTCCTGAGACTCGACGTAAAAGCCTTTGCAGTCCCGCGTGCAGGGTGGGCGGAAGCGTTCGAGCAGTTCGGCATCCCGAAGGGCCACACTGGACCTGCCGAAGAAATGTATGAGAGCGTTAACGCGGGACGGATGGACCTCGGAATTACGGGTACGGAGCACGTAGCGGGTACGACGTCCGCACGCGCTGTGTTTGCGGCTGCACAGAACGCCGTCAAAAAGTCCGGGGCAAGCTGAATCGCTTCGAAGGCGAGAGCCGATCTGCCGGGAGTAGACATGATCGAGGGCGATGCTCGTGACGAGGGCACCCTGATCCGCGCCTTGAACGGCTGCGATGGCGTCGTCAGCCGTCCGCTCTGGCCGCGTCGATGCCGGGCAGCCCGTTCACCTCCGGAAGGCATATAACTCCTTTTCGAAGAACCTGAACTTCGAAATGCCGGCGATCTTGTTTTTTAAATCTGTCTCCACCGCCAACGAACTCGTCCGCGGAAATGAACATCGTGATGAGACACGCCGGCTGAATCACAATCGCAATGATCCAGCAAAGACAGCGCATCGTTATGGTTATAACGTTGGCTACCGATTAAAAAGACGAAACTCAAGCCAAAATTATGTACGTGACGATGGCTACAGCGGAGAGCTTGCGTTCAGCATCGAATAGATCCACGCGGCCGACGCACAGCGTCTTTCCGACCCGCAGAATGTGCGATCGCGCAACTGCTTTACCGTGCTTCACCGGCCTCAGGTAGTTGATCTTCATCTCGGTGGTCGTAATGGGGCGTCGGCCGCCAAAATGATTGTGCAGGCTGATGCCCATGGCTGTGTCCGCCATGGTGGCCAGTACGCCGCCGTGCACCACACCGGCGGCGTTCATCAGATCGTCGCGCAGTTTGCACTCGATGGTCACCCCATCGGAATGTCTGCGCACAATACGGACGCCCAGCAGTTTGTTGAATGGCATGCCTTCGGATGTCTTGCGAAGCTCAGGAACGGTCAAAGATCCACATTGTATCGCGATTGGCTATGACGCTTTCCTCATCGGCTGCACTTCGCTCTTGATGCGATCCGCCAAGGCGTCTTGGGCCGACTCCAGATCGAATTTGGCTTGCAGGTTCATCCACATTTGAGCCGATGTTCCGAAGTACCGGGCCAGGCGGAGCGCGGTATCGGCGGAAATCGAGCGCTTTCGATTGATGATCTCAGTGAGCCGGTTGGCCGGAATACGCAAAGCGTGCGCCAAGGCATTGGCTGAGATGCCGGCGTCTTCGAGGACGGTCTTCAACACCTGGCCGGGATGAACCGGCTGAAGTTTCCGCCGCACTTTTCTACTTCGTGAGTTGGGCATGGTGTCAGCGTGCACATTGTATCATCGAGGAATGAAATTACAGGACCAGGTCGTGGTCGTGACCGGCGGCGGAAACGGGATCGGGCGCGCGCTCTGCCGGCGTTTTGCCGCGGAAGGCGCGAGGGCAGTGGTGGTCGCCGACCTTGACGGACCGGCCGCGCGTCAGGTGGCCCTTGAGACCGGAGGCCTGGACTTCTGCGTGGATGTTTCCAGTGAAGCGGACATCCAGATGCTGGTGGACGAGACCCTGAAGAAGTACGGCCGTATCGATTTGTTCTGTTCCAACGCCGGGATCGCGACCGAAGGCGATCAATGCCTGCCGGACCGTGAGTGGCAGCGGATTTGGGAAATCAACGTGCTGTCGCACATTTTCGCGGCGCGCGCCGTTTTGCCCAGCATGCTGGCTCGCAAGCAAGGATACCTGCTGCAAACGGTTTCGGCTGCCGGGTTGTTAACATCCATCGGCTCGGCGCCTTATGCGGTGACCAAGCACGCCGCGCTCGCGCTGGCTGAATGGCTCTCCATCACCTACGGCGATTGCGGTATCAAAGTGTCGGCGCTGTGCCCGCAAGGCGTCAAAACGAAGATGCTGGAAAACGCCGCTGGTGGTGAGTCGTTTCTCTTGGAAGGCGCGCTGACCGCGGAGGAAGTAGCCGACGCAGTGGTAAAAGGGATCGAGACGGAACAGTTCCTGATTCTGCCGCATCCGGAAGTGCTCGAATATTTCCGCCGCAAGGCCACCGACTACGACCGCTGGCTGCGAGGCATGCGCCGCCTTCAGGCCAGCGTGCAGCCGCTCAAAGCGAAGTAGACTGCTCCGCCGCCCTGGCTCCGAACCGCTCG
Source organism: Terriglobia bacterium (assembly GCA_963768095.1). Classification (GTDB taxonomy): domain Bacteria; phylum Acidobacteriota; class Terriglobia; order Bryobacterales; family Bryobacteraceae; genus Palsa-89. The sequence goes on from CAVYGT010000011.1 coordinate 725,704, forward strand.
CGCAGCACGTTCTTCTGCACTTTTCCCGTTCCGCCTTTGGGAAGCAAGTCCGTGAACACCACCGAGGTCGGACATTTGAAATGAGTCAGCCGGTCGCGGCACCACGCGATCAGTTCAGCTTCACCGAGCGCGCTCTCGGGCCGGCGTACGATAACGGCGCGAATGGCCTCGCCCCAGGTCGGATCCGGTACGCCGATGACGGCCGCTTCGAGTACCGCCGGATGCGCGCAGATGGTGGACTCCACTTCCGGCGAATATACGTTCTCGCTTCCCGTCTTGATCATGTCCTTCTTGCGATCCAGGAGGTAGAGAAAACCTTCTTGGTCCAGGGCGCCCAGGTCGCCGGTGTGCATCCAGCCGCCGCGCAGCACTTCGGCGCTGATCTCGGGCCGGTTCCAATAGCCCTTCATGACGTTGGGGCCGCGCGCGATGATTTCGCCGGGCTGGCCTACCGGGACATCCTTATCGTTGTGATCCACCACCCGTACCTCGACGCCCATCACGGGCCGGCCTGCCGATTTCACGGGCGCGAAATCGCGGTCTGCGTTCTCGAAGCGGTGGTCCTCGTTCTGTAGCCTGGTCAGCAGCGGGCTCACTTCAGTCATGCCGTAGCCCTGCACGAACTCGCAGCGCAGCGCGTCGATGGCTTGCCGCAACAGGGGCAGCGGCATGGGCGACGCGCCGTAGACCACGCGGCGCAGGCTGGAGAGATCGTACTTGGGGAAATCCGGGTGATTTAAAACCATGTTGATCATGGTGGGGACCAGGACCAGCGTGCTGATCCGGTAGCGCTCGATGGCGCGCATCAGTTCCACCGGATCGAAGCTAGGCAGGAAACAATGCGTGATGCCGCACAGGGTCAAAGCGAAGATCGCGCCTGCATCCGCCAGATGGAACATCGGCGCGGCGTGCAGCCAGCGGCCCTCGTTGAACAGGCCGCCGGGCGGGAGCAGCGAATGAATCGCGTTGGAGTAGAGATTGCGGTGCGTCAGCATCGCACCTTTGGGCCCTCCGGTGGTGCCGCTGGTATAGAACAATCCGGCGACGTCGTCTTCATCCGGCTCCGTAAACAGGTGGCTGGTTTCCGGTGCGACGGTCCGCCAGTCCAGCAAGCCCGGCGGGCATGCTCCGTTGCCCGCGTAGACGAATCGCTCCAGACCTGGCACTGCCGTGCGAATCTGCTCGACGAGCGGCGCGAACTTGTCGTCCACAAAGAGCACCTTACTTCCCGAGTCCGAGAGCGTGAAGTTAATTTCGTTGACGTGCCAGCGAGTGTTCAAGGGCACAATCAAGACGCGAGCCAGGGCGGTTGAAAAGTACAGTTCCAGGTATTCGGGGGAATTCAGCATCAGGATCGCCACGCGATCGCCCGGCTGGACGCCGAGCGCCGCGAGCTTGCGCGCCGACTGCTCCGCCAGCGCATAGAACTCGCGGTAAGTGAGACACCGATCTTCATACTCGATCGCGAGATTAGCGCCATAGAAGTCCCTGGCGCGGCGAAGACAATAGTTTATGGTCATGCGATCACTCCCTGCGCGCTCAAATCCGCGATCTCGGCCGGCGTAAGCCCATGGGCGCTCAGAAGCTCATTTGTGTGTTCCCCCAGATCGGGCGAGCGGAGAAAAGGTGGCTGAGCCACCTCGCGCGCGACTTCACTGATCTTCAACACCGGCGTCACGCAGCAATCGCTGTGGCGCAGTTCCTCGAACCAATCGAATGCCGGACGGGTGCGAAAGATAGCGGCCGTTTCCGCCCTCAGCGAATCCTGCGGCTCTTCGTACTGCCGCGCGATCAAATCGTCACGCCCCAGCCTGCGGCAGAGTTCCGCCCAGAATTTCGGTTCCAAAGCACCCACCGCCACCCAGCGGCGGTCCGAACATTCGTAGACGTTATAGCAGGCATAATGTCCGTTCAGACGCAGGCTGCCGGGTTCCGGTTCCTCGCCAGTCTCTTGCCACATCGCGAGCGGCACCGTGAGCAACGCCGTCACGCCCGCGTACATTGAAATGTCGACGTGCTGGCCTTTCCCGGTGCGATTGCGCTCCACCAGCGCCACCAGGATTCCGGTGACGGTCTGGATGGAGCCGCCGACCAGATCGGCAATCTGGACGCCCGGGATCACGGGCAGATTCAGGCCCATGACGCCGCCCAGCGAGATGTAGTTCAGATCGTGCCCGGCCAGTTGCGAATAGGGACCGGTTTGTCCGTATCCGGTGAGGCTGGCGTAGATCAGCCGCTCGTTGACACCGCGCACGATCTTCGTATCCGAGCCCCAGGCGAGCCATCACGCCGGGGCGATTGCCTTCCACCAGCACATCGGCGCGGCGGGCGAGCGATAGCAGAAGGTCCCGGCCGCGCGGCTTCTTCAGGTCGATGGCGATGCTTTTCTTGCCGGCGTTGGTGCGCGCGAACACCGCCGGGGCCATGCGGCGCGCGTAATCGCCCTCGCCGGGCTGCTCGATTTTGATCACTTCGGCGCCCCAGTCCACTAGTTGCTTGGTGGCGACCGCGCCGGGCAGCAGACGGGTCAGATCCAGGCCCAGGGTGCCAGCGAGCGCGCTCATGCGCGCGCCTTCAGCAGGACCTTGTCGTAATACACCAGTACCGTCTGGCCGTGCTGGTTGAGCACCGAAGTTTCGAATGTAACGACGCCGCCTTTGGCTTTTTCTTCCTTGGCGACCACTTTCTTGGCGACATGAATCGTGTCGCCGATGAACACCGGCCGCGTGAAACGCAGCTTGTCGACGCCGTAGAACGCGATTACAGTGTCGGTAATTTGGCCGAGTTGAATGCTCAAACCGGTGGAGATGCTGAAAATCAGCGCGCCGTGGGCGATGCGCTTGCCGAACGGGCCGGTGGCCGCATACGTCTCGCTCATGTGCAGCTCGACGAAATCGCCTGAAAGCCCGGCGAAGTTCACGATATCGGCTTCAGTCACGGTTCGCGTGCGCGAGGTGCTGACGCTGTCGATGGCAAAATCCTCGAAGTAGAGACTCAAAATAACGCCTTTCCGTGTAGTCGTCTTGACAGGCACGCTCGCCTGTCCTACCTTGAAAATTCTATGCGAAAAAAAGTCACAGTTGTGGGAGCCGGCAATGTAGGCGCAAATTGCGCGCTGCGAATCGCCGGAAAAGAGCTTGCGGACGTCGTGCTGGTCGACATCGTCGAAGGCGTTCCGCAGGGTAAAGGGCTGGACATTTTGCAGTCCGGCCCAGTGGAGGGATACGACGTCAGCATCGTCGGCTCCAATGATTACGGCCCGACTGCCAACTCGGACATCGTGGTCATCACCGCGGGATTCCCGCGCAAGCCGGGCATGAGCCGCGACGATCTGCTGATCGCCAATTACGAAGTGGTGAAAGCCGCGACTGAGCAGGCCGTCAAAGCGTCGCCCAACAGCATTCTCATTCTAGTGACCAACCCGCTGGACGCAATGTGCTGGACCGCGTTCCAGATCTCGAAATTTTCGAAGAATCGCGTCATCGGCATGGCTGGCGTTCTGGACACGGCGCGCTTCCGCACCTTTATCGCGCAGGAGCTGGACGTTTCGGTAGAGAACGTGACCGCGATGGTTTTAGGCGGGCATGGGGACACTATGGTGCCGATTGCGCGGCTGACCAACGTGTCCGGCATTCCGCTGACCGAGTTGTTGGACCAAGCCACCATCGACCGGCTGGTGCAGCGCGCGCGCGACGGTGGCGCCGAGATCGTCAAATATTTGAAGACCGGCAGCGCCTATTATGCGCCGTCGGCGGCTGCAGTGGAGATGGTCGAGTCCATCTTGAAAGATAAGAAAAAGGTCCTGCCGTGCGCGGCGTATCTCGAAGGCGAATACGGGATTCAAGGGCTTTTCGTGGGCGTTCCGGTGAAGCTAGGCTCGCGTGGGATCGAGAAGATCTTCCAGATCAAGCTCAATGCGGACGAGCAGGCCGCGCTACAGAAGAGCGCGGCGGCGGTCAAAGAATTAGTTGAAGTCTTAAAGCCGAAGATGGCTTAAGATAAGCTTACACATCACAGAATAGCCGTAAGTATCTGAGGGGCTGCTGGTTAGACGCTGCCAGTGGCCCAAATTGGGTGATATTGCGCAGTTTCTCCTGGCCTCCCACTTCGTTCCCACTATCACCACGGGGATATGGGCCTGATTGCGCAATCATAGTCTCTGTGGGCCAAAACTTGCTCCAGGCTATACTGAAATTTAATGCATGAAATGGGCATTCTTTGGTTGCGAGTGGCGACCGCCCTCTATGGCGTCGGCCTGTTGCACGCCCTGGCGGTTCTGCTCCGCAAGAAGTCCGGCTTTTTGAAGTACGCGCTTTTTGCGTTTTCGGTGGGGGCCGTTCTTCACTTCGTAGCGATCGTCGAACTGGCCATGTCCGTCGGGCATCTGCCGGTGGACAATTTCTTCGAATGCGCCACAGTATCGGCGTTCCTTATAGCCGTACTGTTCCTGTACGTGTACTGGCGCTATGACTTTGCCAGTCTGAGTGTCTGCATTTTTCCTTTGGTCTTTGTGATGGCGGAGGTGGGGGCGATGGAGACGCCCATGCTCTCCTGGCCGAGCACCGGCGTGCGCAACGCCTGGCTGCTGGTGCACGTCCTGATGATCCTGCTGGGATATGCGGCCCTGCTGCTGACGGCCGTGGCTTCCATTTTCTATTTGATTCAGGAACGCCAGCTCAAGCGCAAGAAGAAGGTGAACCTGCTTTCGCGCCTGCCACCGCTCGGCACGCTGGACAACCTGGTGACCAACGCGATGAGCTTTGGCTTCGTTTTTATCACCCTGGGCGTGATCGCGGGGAGCACTTGGGCGGCTATCGAATCGGGCACGTCCTGGATCACGCAGCCGCGGATCGCGCTGGCGTTCATCACCTGGGGCTTTTATCTCGCGATGGTTTTCCTGCGCGCTACGGCCGGCTGGCGAGGCCGTAAAGCCGCACTCATGGCCGTCGCCGTGGTGTGCTGTTCCGCTCTAACCTGGGCCGCGCACGTGGGCCTGCGAAACGTGATCAGCAAATGAGATTCTCGATCACCGGAGTGAATCACAAGACCGCTCCGGTGGAGGTGCGGGAGCGCCTGGCATTCGATCAAGGTTCGCTGCCGGCCGCGCTGCTGGAACTGAAGCGCAGGCCCGGTTTCTGCGAAGGCATGATCCTGTCCACGTGCAATCGCGTGGAAGTGGCGCTGACGTGCGAAGACACCAATGTGGCCGTGGATGAGTTTCTCGCCGAGACGCGCCAGGTGGCACGTGAGTGGGTGACTCCGTATCTGTACCGCTTCGAGGACGACCAAGCCATTCGGCACTTGTTCCGCGTCGCCGCCAGCCTGGATTCCATGGTGGTCGGCGAGCCGCAGATCCTGGGACAGCTCAAGGCCGCCTACGCGCTGGCCAAAGAACATGGAGCGGTGAGCGGTTTTCTGGACGGCCTGCTGACGCGCGCGTTTAACGTTGCCAAACGGGTGCGCTCGGAAACCGATATCGGAGAGAGCGCGGTTTCGGTGAGCTATGCGGCGGTTGAACTCGCCAAGGAAATCTTCGGCACGCTGGCGGACAAAAAGGTCCTGATCGTGGGCGCCGGCAAAATGTCGGAGCTGGCGGCCCGGCATCTGCGCCGCAGCGGTGCGACGCAGATTTTCGTCACCAACCGCACGCCGGAGCGCGCCGCTGAAATGGCCCAGCTCTTCGATGGCCAGATCGTTGAATATACGCGTTTCCTCAGCTTTCTTCCGGAAGCCGACATCGTCATCACCTCCAGCGGGGCGCCGCACTACATCATCGTGCGCGATGACATGAAGAAAGTGCTGGACGCCCGCCGCAACAAGCCCATGTTTCTGATCGATATCGCGGTGCCGCGCAATATCGAGCCCAGCGTAAACGAGCTGGACAACGTGTTTCTGTACGACATCGACGATTTGCAAAAGGTGGTTGCCACCAATCTGGCGGGGCGGCAGCAATCGGCCGAAGACGCAGAAGCCATCATCCGCGAGGAAGTGGAACGCATGGTGGCGCGGCTGAAGACGCGCGAGGTGGTTCCCACCATCATCGGCCTGCAAGAACAGCTCGAGAACATGCGCTCCACTGAGCTGTTGCGCATGCGCGGCAAATTTGGCGCGCTGACGCCGGAGCAGGAACAGGCGCTGGAAGCGCTGACCAAGAGCATCATCAACAAGGTCGCGCACGGGCCGATCTCCGAGCTGCGGCGCCACGCCAACGAACCCGACGGCCATCACTTCGTCAACGCCATCCGAAAGGTTTTTCGGCTGAGCGATTAGCATGCTGACCATCGGCTCCCGGGGTTCACAACTCGCTTTGTGGCAAGCGCGCTGGATTCAGGCGCGGTTGCAGGGCCTGGGAGTTGAATCACGACTGGAGATCATCCACACCACCGGCGACAAGATCACCGACGTGGCGCTATCGAAAGTCGGGACCAAGGGTCTGTTCACCAAGGAAATCGAAGAAGCGCTCCTCGACCATTCCATCGACCTGGCGGTCCACAGCTTAAAGGACATGCCGACGGAGCTTCCAGCGGACTTGATTCTGGCGGCGATCCCGGAACGCGAGGACCCTCGGGACGCTATCGTCGGCGGGCGGCTGGGCAGTTTGAAACAGGGCGCGCATGTCGGCACCAGTTCGCTGCGGCGTGCGGCGCAACTGCGCGTCATAAGGCCGGATCTGGAGATTTCTGACATTCGCGGCAACCTGGATACGCGCTTACGAAAACTGGACGAAGGCAAGTACGACGCGATCGTCCTGGCCTCGGCCGGGCTGCGGCGCCTGGGTTGGGAGGCCCGCATCACGGATTTGCTGGATCCGGCGGTGATGTGTCCGGCGGTTGGGCAGGGTGCACTGGCGGTGGAGACTCGCGACGATTCAGGCCAAGCGCGCGAGATCTGCCGGCGCCTGGAGCACGCCGAAACTCGAATCGCAGTGACGGCCGAACGGGCGGTGCTGGCAGCGTTAGGGGGTGGGTGCCAGGTTCCAATCGGCGCGCATGCGACGCTCCATGGAACTACCGTCCAGATCCGCGCCATCGTCGTTTCACCGGACGGCGCGCAGGTCATCCGCAAGGAAGCGGGTGGACCGGCTGGCGACGCACTTACGCTAGGACGCGCCCTGGGCGACGAGCTGCTGGCAAGCGGCGCTGCCAAAATCCTTGAGGCGGTTTACGGCGCATGAGTAGGATGTGGCGCACGCACTCGTGCGTGCCGTGTTCGCACTCATGCGAACACCTGCGGACGGCCGGGCCCAAGCGTTCACACGAGTGTGAACGCTGCACGCAGGAGTGCGTGCGCCACTACCACAACTGGTTATGAGCAAGGTCTACCTGGTCGGCGCCGGACCCGGCGATCCCGATTTGATCACCTGGAAGGGCCGCAAGCTGATCGCCGCCGCCGACGCCATCCTCTACGATCATCTCGCCAACGAGCACCTGCTGGACCTGGCGCGCAAAGATTGCGAGCGCATTTACGTCGGCAAGAAAAAAGCCGTACATGCGTTCCCGCAGGAAGAGATTTGCCGCATGATGATCGAGCGCGCGCGCCGCGGCCTGACCGTGGTGCGGCTCAAGGGCGGCGACCCGTTCATCTTCGGGCGCGGCGGCGAGGAACTGGAGGCGCTGGCGGACGCTGGCATCGCGTTCGAAGTGGTTCCGGGCGTGACGTCGCCGCTGGGCATCGCGGCCTACAGCGGTGTTCCGCTGACGCATCGCGATCACACCAAGCTGGTCACGTTCGTCACCGGCCACGATCTTCCCGCCATCGATTGGAGCAAGGTGGGGCAATCGGAAACGTTGGTGATCTTCATGGGAATCGGGGCGATTCATGACATCGCGCGCGAACTCATGTCGCATGGGCGGTCTCCTGCCACGCCCGCCATCGCGGTGCGTTGGGCCACGCGTCCCGACCAGGAGACGGTCACGGGCACGCTCGCGACCATCGCCGATCGGATCGACGCGGCGCATCTGAAGCCGCCCGCGACCGTGATTATCGGCGAAGTGGCCGGCCTGCACGACAAGCTGAGCTGGTATGAGAAACTGCCGCTGTTCGGCCGCAAGGTGGTGGTTACGCGTGCGCCCGATCAGGCGGCTGACTTGTCGGACCGGCTTCGAGCGCTTGGCGCCGACGCCGTGGAACTGCCGGTTATCTCGATCCACCCCGCGGAAGATCCCGGGCCTCTGGACCGTACCCTCGATCGATTGTCAACGTATGACTGGCTGATCTTCACCAGCGTGAACGGCGTGCGGTACTTCTTGGACCGCCTGGACCGTTCGCCGCACGATCTGCGGTCTCTGCGCGCGCGCATCTGTGCGATTGGTCCGGCGACCAGGCGTGCGGTCGAGAGTTTGCACCTGAAAGTCGACCTGATGCCCGCCGAGTACGTGGCCGAAAGTCTGGTGAAGGCATTCGCGGCCGAGCCGCTGCAAGGAAAGCGTGTGTTGCTGCCGCGGGCTGCCGTTGCGCGCGATTTGATCCCTGCCGAGTTAGCCAAGCTGGGGGCTCAGATTGAAGTAGTGGAAGCGTATCGCAATGTTGTTCCGGCCGAAGCCGCCGAACGGGCTGGCGAGATCTTCTCCGCTGAGAAGCGGCCGGACTGGATCACGTTCACCAGTTCGTCGACCGTCAAGAACCTGGTGGCGATTGCGAAACCCGAGTCGCTCCGAGGCATTCGTATCGCCTCCATCGGCCCGGTGACCTCCGAGACCGCTCGCGCGCTGGGGCTGACCGTTTACGCCGAGGCCAAGCAATTCACCATCGACGGTCTGGTGGAAGCGATTCTGGTCGGCGAAAAGTAGCCTCTCGTCGGCTCAAACCCGCCATTCACCGGTAGCGCTTCGGCGGAAACGCGAATCTGGCCTTATCCTGGAGGCAGTCATGATTGAAGTGGAACAGCTCCGCAAGCAATACGCGGATTTCACCGCGGTCCACGACGTGAGCTTCACGGCGCGGGCGGGCGAGATTTTCGGATTGCTGGGCCCCAACGGCGCGGGCAAGACCACCACCATCGGATGCATCTCGACGCTGCTCGCACCGACGTCGGGGCGAATTCGCGTGATGGGGCATGACGTGGTTAAAGATGGGGTGGAAGCGCGGCGGAGCATGGGGGTGGTGCCGCAGGAGATCGCGCTCTATGACGATCTTTCCGCCGAAGAAAATCTTTCCTATTGGGGCGGCGCGCAGGGTTTGCGTGGAGCTCTGCTGCGGGAGCGTATCCGCGAGGTGCTGGATCTAACCGGGCTGCTCGATCGCTCCAAAGAGCCGGTCAAGCGGTACAGTGGCGGCATGAAACGTCGGCTTAACTTCGCTTGCGGCATCGTGCATCGACCGAAAGTGCTGCTGCTCGACGAGCCGACCGTCGGGGTGGATCCGCAGAGCCGCGTGCGGCTGCTGGATTTGGTTCGGGAGCAGGCTCGCGGCGGGGCGTGCGTGCTTTACACCACGCACTATATGGAAGAAGCCGAATCGCTGTGTGATCGCCTGGCGATCGTGGACCATGGACGGATCTGCGCGCAAGGTACGCTCGGCGAGCTTCGCTCTTTGCTGGGTGAGCGCGATGTGCTGCGGCTCAGCGGCGCGTTTCATCCCGAGCAGGTTCGGCAGGCGCTGGCGCGCGTCGAGGGCGTTGAAGTAATCCACGCCGATGAGGCGAATCTCGCGTTGTCGATGAGTGACGCTTCGCACCGGCTCCCGCTGATTTTCGCCGCGCTGAACGGATCGGAGTTGCGCGGCACGACGTTGACCCAGCCCAGCCTGGAGAGTCTGTTCATCAAGCTGACCGGCACGGAGCTGCGGGAATAGCTCATGCGCTTTGTCTGGATCAGTGCGCTCAAGGATCTCCGCCGGTTGCGCCGTGAGCCGGTTGCGCTCCTCACGTGGCTGGCGATTCCGACCTTCGTGGTCGTCATTCTGACGCTGGTGTTTGGGCCTCGAGGAACGGGACCGCATGGCAAACTGCTTATCGCGGACGAGGACCGCGCGCTGGGGGCAACCATGCTCACCAATGCGTTCCACCAAGGGGCGCTCGGCAAGATGTTGACGGTTGAGCAGGTCAGCCAGTCCGAAGGCCGGCGAAGGCTGGACCGCGGCGAGGCTTCGGCGCTGATCATCATTCCCAGCGGTTTTTCGATGTCATTCATGACCGGCCGTGCCGTCACCATCGATCTGATCCGTAATCCGGCGCAGCGCGTTCTGCCCGACATCATCGAGGAGTCGCTGGCCATCATGCTGGATCGCGCAGCGGCGCTCCAGGGCGGGACCGGTCAACCCGCAATTCAGCTTCAGGCCACCGTGATTCCCGACAAGACGGAACAGCCGGGAGGATTCGCCGCCATCCTGCTGCCAGGGGCGCTGTTCATGGCAATTTTCTTCATCGCAGGAGCGCTAGCAGCGGACGTTTGGCGCGAACGCACCTCGGGCGCGCTGCGCAGAGTCGCGACCACACCGGCACGATTCAGCGCATTTCTGGCGGGCAAGTTGCTGGCGTCCGCGCTGATCTTCAGCGTGATCGGCGCGTTCGGCCTGGCGGTGGCGCACGGCTTGCTGCAACTGCGCATCGCGAGCTTTCCGGCTGCTCTGCTCTGGATTGCGCTGTCCGGATCCGGGCTCTATCTGATGATCATGCTGGTGCAATCGGCAGCATCGTCCGAGCGCGTTGCGAGCCTGCTGACCAACTTCGTCACCCTCCCGCTGGTCATGTTGGGAGGCGGTTTCGTGCCATTCGAGTGGATGCCGCACAGCTTCGCGCGGATCGGCGAGTGGACGCCGAATGGCTGGTGCGTGATCGAGCTGCGGGCCGTGCTAGCGGGCTCGCTTCAGCCCCTGGCTTTTGTCGTGATCCTGTTGGCTGTCGGCGCGGCGTGGTTTGTGAGCGTTCGCACCATTCGGAGAGCCGCATGTTGAAAGACGTCTTCTTCCTGGTTTCGCGCGATCTCGGCCACATGCTGCGCCGGCGTGAAACGCTGTTGTGGACCTTCGTCATGCCGGTGATCTTCTTCTATTTCATCGGGAGCATTTCGGGCGGGTTCGGGCGTTCCGGCGACGCCGATCCCATCGCGGTGGTCAAACCGGCCGGCGCCGGCTTCCTGGCCGACCAGTTGATCGCGCGCCTGCAGCAGCGCAATTTCCGCCTGGTGCAGCAGCCGGATTATTTCCGTCAGCTCCGCATTCCCGCCGATTTCACCGATGCGATTCTCGCGGGCCGGCCGGCGAAGGTCGAGTTTGTCCGCTCCGGTTCGGGAATCAATGCGGACTACGAAACGACACGGCTGGATCGCGCCGTGTACAGCCTGGCGAGCGACGTAGCGCTGCTCAGGAGCAAAGGCATCGCGCCCACGCCTGAGTCGATGGCCGCACTGGCTGCGCAGCCGCGCAGGATCTCGGTTCGAGTGAGCTCGTCGGGCTCGCGCAAGGTGGCGCCGATCGGGTTCGAACAAGCTGTGCCAGGAATGCTCGTCATGTTTACCATGCTGGTTTTGCTGAACGCCGGCGGCGTTACCCTTCTGGTCGAGCGCAAGCAAGGAATTCTACGGAGGCTGGCGTCGTCGCCGATCTCGCGCGGCTCGGTAGTGCTGGCGAAATGGGGGGCACGCTTCGCCCTGGGCCTGGTGCAGATCCTGTTTGCAATGGTGACCGGCACGATCCTTTTCAAAGTTCAGTGGGGCGGGCATCTGGGCGCGGTGGTGCTCGTGCTGGCTTCCTACGCCGCCATGATCGCGACGTTCGGGATGCTGCTGGGAAATTTCTCCCGCATGGAAGGCCAGGTGATCGGCCTGGGCGTGGTGGTGAGTAACGTGCTCGCGGCGCTGGGCGGTTGCTGGTGGCCGATCGAGATTACGCCGCCGTGGGCGCAAAAGATCGCGCTGGTTTTCCCGACCGGTTGGGCGATGGACGCGCTTCACAAACTGATGAGCTTCGGCGACGCGCCGGCGGCCGTCACGCCGCACATTGCGGCGTTCCTTGCGACAGCGCTGGCGGCCGGCTACGTTCTCACTCGCAGCTTTCGTTTCGAGTGACACGACGATAAAACCAGAGATCCGCTAGAATGGTTTTGTCACCCCATGGTTCGTTTGCTCCCCTTCACGCTTCTTGTAGCTACACTCCTGCCTTTGGCGAGCTGCAAGCATGCTACGCCGGATAATGTCGCGGCTACGGTGAACGGGCGCACCATCACTTTCGCCGAACTGGACAAACAATTCCAGGCGCAGTTCATGTCCTCCAACGAGCGCCCTAGCGACGATCAGATGATGATCCAGAAACTGGAAGTGCTGCGTACGCTGGTGGACAACGAGATCATGCTGCAGCGCGCCGAAAAGCTGGGTCTCATGGCGACGGATGCGGACGTCGAATCGAAATTCGCCGAGCTGAAGGCGCCCTACACGCAGGAGGAATTTCAGAAGCAGCTGGCGGCGCGCAAGATGTCAGTGGACGACATGAAGGCGCAGCTCAAACGCGACCTGAGCGTGACCAAGCTGTTCAACAAGGAGATCACGTCGCACATTTCGATCTCCGACAAAGACGTCACCGACTTCTACAACGCCAACAAGAGCAGCTTCAATTTTCCGGAACCGCAGGTACACCTGGCGCAGATTCTGGTGACGCCGACGCCGGATCCGAACGTGCGGAATCTTCGCAACGACAAAGCCCAGAACGACGACCAGGCTCGCAAGAAAATCGAGATGCTAGCGGACCGCATGCGCCAGGGCGAGGACTTCGGCATGCTGGCGCAGAATTTCTCCGAAGACCCATCGTCGGCGCCCAACGGCGGCGATCTGGGGTTCGTTCCCGAATCGGCTTTCGAGCGGGCAGACCCGGAGATCCGGCGCGTGATCCAAGCCGCGGCGCCGGGCCAGGTGACGCCGGTGGTGAAGACGCCGGAAGGTTACCGGATCTTCAAGATCTATTCCAAAGAACCGGCCGGCCAGCGCGAATTGACCGATCCGCGCGTGCAGCAAAACATTCGGGAGACGTTGCTGAACCGGAAAGATCAGTTGTTGAGGGCTGCGTACTATGAAGTCGCGAGGGATGAGGCCAAGGTTGTTAATTATCTCGCGGATTCGGTGGCGCAAACGAAAGATAAGAAATAATGCCAGCTAGCGTTCACACGAGTGTGAACGCGGCACGCAGGAGTGCGTGCGCTACAGATCAGTTGCTCTTGGGCTTGGCTTTCGCCGCCGGCTCTTTGCGAATCTCTTCGAAGTACTGCTGCACGTACTGCTGGTAGGCCAGCGGAACTTCATCGCGATTGATCTCGCCGCCGGCTTCGGCGTGCTTGGCGGCGCGCTCGGAATACTGGGTCTTCAACTGCTGTTTGCCCGACGCCACTTCGACCATCACTTCGCCGCTGACATTGGCGGCGCGCTTACCGATAAGCTCGCTGATCTTGCCCATGGCGGCCAGTTGCTCGGCTTCGCGCGCGCTCTTGTCCCCATCCTGGCGGCCGATTCCGCTCTTGCCGTCCTTGGTGGTTTGGTCGGAATTCTTCGCCGCACCCTGGCTCTGCGCGGTTTGCTGAGCGCCGTTCTGCTGTTGATCGCTTTGCGACTGCGAGTTAGCGTTGTTCTCCGACTGCTGCTCGCCGGGATTGCCTTTATTGTTCTGCTGGTTCTGATTCTGCTGCTTTTGCGCCGATTGCTGGCTAGGCTGCGACGACGAGCCGCCCTGCTTGCCCTCGGTGTTCTTGGGCTGGCTCTTCAGCTTGGCCATGAGATTGGAGATCGCGTCCTTCATTTTGTCGGCCAGGCTGGAGTTGTCGCCGGAGTTGGACGACTTGTCGGAATTCTGCTGGGCGTTGTCCTGCTTGCCGGATTGCGGCTCGCCATCCGGGGAGTCTTTCGCTTCACCCTTGTTATCGTTGTTGGACTCGGCGTTCTGCCCCTTGTCCGGCGAGTTGAGCAGATCGTCGCCTTTGGGAGTGTCTTCCTTGCCCTTGGCTTGCGATTTCGCCGACGCATCCGCGCTGGCGGGGTTGCTCGTCTCGGTGTCGTCAATGGTGTCGAGCGGCGTATCCGGCTGAGGTTCGAGATCCGACGTTTTCGATTCCCACTGCTCGGCGGCTGCATCGCTCTCGCGAGTTTTTTCAAACGGCATCGCCCCGCGCTTCTTGGCGTCGGCAACCTGGCGCGAGGAGCCGAGGAACCCGTCAAAATCGATATGAATCAGCGAAGCCCGCAGATCCAGGCTGCGCGTGATGCCGTAGCGCACGCCGAACATCGAAGCCACTGCCAGGGCCAGCGCCGCATTGACGTAGAAGGTTCTCGGCGCCAGGAACGGAACACCTTGGCGAAGATCGGCGGAGCGAGCCAGATCTTCGGCGGTTTCGCGTTGGTGTGCGACCAGTTCAGGCGAGGAGTGGATGCCTTCGGAATGTTCGCCAAAGAAATACGCAGTCGATAGCGCATCGTGCAAGCCCAGGTGCGCGTCGATGGATTGCGCCACGCGATAGCGCGACAGGATCTTGTTGCGGCCCCGATACACGCTGACAGCCAGGCTCACTGCGAACAGAATCACCAGCCAGTACCAGTTGAGGATCTGGGTGCCGAGGATCAGCAGAAGAATCGCGCCGCCCAGCACCAGCGCCACGGATAGGGAGGCCTGTTGAATGAGCAGATTGCGCACTTGGCGTAATCGCCCCTTTGCGATTAACGTCGTTACTGCGCTCTCGACACTCACCAACATAATTATTGCAGAAAACTAAGCCATCCGCTCCGGCACTTTGTAAGGCGAGCAACTGGTAGTCCTGTGAATGCTAGGATTTGCGCTGCCGGACGGGGGCGGCATCTTCCTTGTCATCGGCCCGTAGCAATCAGCTTAGCAGCCGCTCCACGATCACGACGTCACGCCATTGGCCATCCAGGATGCCGTGTTTTTCATAGACGCCGACCTCGCGAAAGCCGAGTTCCCGGACCAGGCCGCGGCTGGCAACATTCTCGGGGAAGATTCGGGACAGAAGCTTCCAAAACCCGGCTTGCTGGGCGGCTTGGATCAGGGCCAGCAGGGCGAAACTGCCCGCGCCGCGGCGGCGGAACGAGCGCACCACGTAGACCGAGGTTTCGGCGATTCCGGCGTAGCATTCGCGCGGCCGGTAGGAGGAGGTGGCCGCGAACGCGACTACCTCATTGCCTTCTTCGACCACCACGATGGGATGTCCGCCGTCGAACCAGGCGCGAATGTCTTCGGCCGAGCGCAGGCGCGTCTCAAAGGTGGCGATGCGGTCCTGGATACCTTCGTTGTAGATGCGCGCGATCGCTTCTGCATCGTCGAGCTGGGCGGGCCGCGAGGTCATAAATCGGCGGTCACCGACGGGGAGCAGTGCACCGGGAAATTAACCGACCGGGCGATGTTACAAAGCTTGTGCGCTTCTTCGTGCAGCGCCACGGCATCCTGGACGCGGCTGGCATCGGCGATCTTCATCGCCGGCCGCAAGGTCACTTCAGTGAATTGGCCGGTCTGGCCCTGCGTGGCCATTCTGCCCAGCGCGTCGTCCACGTAGGACACCACGGTTATTTTCGCGTCCGCGCACAGATGCAGCAGCCACATCATATGGCAGGCCGAGAGCGCGGCTACCAGCAACTCTTCGGGCGTATAGCGCGAGGCGTCGTGGAAGCGTGGAACCTCAGTCGTGCCCTGAATGGGCGGCTTGTTCGGCATCGAGATTTCGTGCGCGCGGCTGTAGCTCGCGTAGGTGGCGGTTCCCTGTCCGGTGTTGCCGGTCCATGTGGTCCGGACTTCGTATTCGTGCTTGGGCAGAGCTGGCATCGGCGACGCCTAGCGGCTGGCGGGCGGGATGATCTTGTTCATGCGCGCGTATTCGACCGCTTGGCCATAGTGGTCGAAACTGTGCCAGCCGATCTCTGCTATCAGCGACAGGCGAGTTGTTTTCTGACTGCCGAAGGGCGATTGCAGCATATCCAGCATGTTGGCCGTGGTGAGCGCTTGAGCGGCTTTGTGCGCGTAGGCGAAGGAGGCCTTCAAATAGCGAACCACTGCCTCTTTGCCTTGGATCGACGGGGAGCCGTTTTCATCCTTGCCGGCTTCCACCGGGCACTTTTCACCCAGGGAAGCGGCGGAGACTTCGTAGATCACCGTCGCGATGTGAGTCATCTGTTGCGAGAACGTGCGCACGCCTTTGAACTCGCCCTGGGTAGGGGCGAAATTATATTGCTCGGCGGGCATGGCTTCGGCCAGCGAACCGATTTCGCTTTCTACCTGGCGGACCTGGTTATCGAAAACCTTGCTGATGCTGGGCGATTGGGAGTCGGCGGCAAAAAGGGTGATCGATCCGGCGACAGCTATGGCGAGGAAAAAGAAACGTGTCATGAAAGTAATTATACGCATCGCGCATTGCCGGGCTGCACGGCTGTGACGCGCGCAGCAATTCGCTCGAGACTATTTTTTCCGCCCGCTCGATTTGGCTTTGGCGGTTGCCGGCTTGGAAGTGGCCTTCGGGGCCTTCGTGGCGGGTGCGCTGCTCTTCGGCTTAACCGCGGCGCCTTTCGCTGCGCGCCGCCCGGAGGTTCCACCTCCGGCCGAGATACCGTTCGAAACCTGGTTGGTCTTGAGGTCCAGCGTGAAACTATCGCCGCTACCTGTTTTCCCTGAACTTGGGTCCACCGTCACGAATTGCCCAGTGATGGCCGCAGGAGATACCGTGAGCCGCAGAAATCCGAAGCTCGTATCGTTATAAACCTCGAGCCGGAGAGGATTCCCGCTCGCGTCCTTACCGGACTGGGGAGCGCTGGGCGCAGGTGGACGCTTCCCAGGTTTTAGGCCGGGCAGGTTGTAATATCCACCCATGCCGGCCACCAGGTAGGGGATCTGTTTTCCGCCCACCGTTCGTGTGTATCGCTCGTAGAGATGGGCATGGCCGGAGAGATGCAGGTCGGGCTGAATGCCCGCCGCGCTGCACGCCTGGTCTATCTGTTGCAACATGGTGGGGCTGGGCACGTGTTGCGGGCTGCCCGTGAAGGGCGGATGGTGCGTCGCGATGACGAGCGCGCGCCATTGTCCGCTGGCTCGCTCGGCCTTCGCCGCTGCTAGTTGCTGCTTTAGGAAATCCAATTGAGCATTGCCGACGGTTGGGCCTGAGATTACTCCTTCCGTTCCGCCTTCACCGGTGTTCGAATACAACCCGATGAATTTGACAAAAGGAGCATTCAGCGCGAAGTAGACACCTGGCTGGTCCATGGTGGTTCGCGACACTCCTTGGCCATCTGGATTGTGAGCGGGTTGGGCGGTGCAAAAATTAGCTACAAAGGCGTCCAGCGACTTCGAACCCTCCCCGGTGAATACAGCTGCGTCGTGATTACCTGGAATCGCAAAGATCGGAGCATTATAGTTGCGGTACGGATCATAGAACTGTTCGAAATAGTATTGGTCCTGGCCGAAATAATAGACCACGTCGCCTAAGTGATACCAGAAAGCCGCGCGGCTCTTAGTGTCATTGGCCATGGCGTCGCCAACTGCAAATTGAAATTCGGGGTTATGAATTCCACCGGTGTCGCCGACGGTATGAAAGGTGATCTGGCCGGACTTCTGGATGGCCTGTGTGGTGGCCGCGCCGATGACGGCGGTCAAGTCCATCGGAGTCGTGTTCCTCGCCGGCGGTATTGGTTCTAATTGAGACAGTCCCTTGGCTGCAGCGTCAGCGGAAATCTCCTGTTTGCTGAAACTGCTGAAATTGGCCGGCGTCAGGTCGGGGTCGGCAAAAGCGCGAGCAATTGGCATAATTCCTCCTTGCGAAGTCACGATAGTCTAACACCGTAAGTTTATACATGTTACTTCGAGGCGCGAATTGTGCGGCTGAGCGGGAACTCTATGACGGGAGGGTCCGCCTCGCGGGGGGACCTGCGACGCCCGAATTACAACCTATCGAACAGCGGATGCAATCTCTCGGCACTGCGTCTGATGCAGCGGCGCTCAGGCCAGTACACCTGTCCTTGCCGGAGACTCGGTCACCAGCGTTCCTTGGCAGCTCGGCGGACCTTGGCCTTGATTCCTTTCAGCCGTCGTTTTTCCGCCGGTTCCACACCGCCTGCATACACCTCATTCAGCTGGTGCAGCATCTGCTCGTGTCGTTGCCGTTGCAGGAAATCGCCAACTGCCAGCGCGAACAGACGGCTCCGGCTCACGCCCATGCGGCGCGCAGCCTTATCGGCTTGCTGCAACAATCCTTCCTCGATTGAGATGGCGGTCTTCATGCTCCTACTGCTTATCCTGCCAGACTTCCTACCATTGCGAATACTCAGTTTGAATGACCCCATGCCGGCCTCTGAGTTGCGATACTAAAGCCCATGAAAAAAAGTCATCTTCCAGATGTCGGTTTCCGTGGATGGTTACGTGGAGGGGCCAAACCGCGAGATCGACTGGCACATTGTAGACGACGAGTTTAACTCCTACGCGGTGGAGACGCTGAGAGCCACCGACGTTCTTATCATGGGCTGCAAAACTTACCAGCTGATGGCTGCATTCTGGCCGACCGAAAAAGGCGATCACTCAGGCGTCACTGAGGAAATGAACAGCACGCCCAAGCTGGTGTTTTCGAGCACGCTGAAACATGTGGATTGGCGGAATTCGCACCTGGCCACTGGATCCATTGCGGACGAGGTGGCGCGGCTCAAGCAAGTCCCCGGCGACGGCTTGCTGTGGGTGGGCGGCAGTGACCTGGCGGCGTCGTTTCTGGAACAGGGTTTGGTGGACGAAATACGCCTTATCGTGACGCCGATTCTGCTGGGCGCCGGCAAGACCGTATTGGGCGCAATCACGAGACGCTATCCGCTTAAATTGTTGTGGACGAGATCCTTCAGCTCGGGCAACTTTGTCTTGGCATACGAGCCTGCCGTCCGCTAGCCCCGGCGCAACACGCGCCGAATCCAGCGCGTTGATGAGATACTCAACTTATGTCTCTCACGAAAACCCGTGTCACGATCTACCTTTTTGCGCTCGCTGCCGCGTCACTGCCCGCCTTTGCCCAAGCCGATGCGAAGGCGGCCTATTTGAAGCACCTCAAGACATCCAAGGACTTTACTATGAAAGTCGCGAACCAGATGCCTGAAGCGAGCTACGACTTCAAGCTCACTCCGCCGCAAATGAGTTTCGCCGAGCAACTGGTACATCTATCGCAGTCGTTGGACTTCTTTCTCGCGTCGTTCTCCGGCGAAAAGCCTAAGGGGAGTAAGCCTGCGTCCATGAGCAAAAAGGACGTGGTCGCGTTCGTGGGCGAGTGCTTCGACGGTGCTATTGCGAAGGTCTCCAAGCTGACTCCCGAGCAGCTTTCAAAAACCTACAAGGGCGAAGAAGGCACCATGACCGGTCTGGAAGTTCTGATGGGAATGATGGACCACACCACGCACCATCGGGCCTCCGCGGAAATGTACCTTCGCGCCAAGGGCATCACGCCGACAGAATACGAGTTCTAAGCGAACAGCGCGCGCCGCGCACGATGGGGACAGAAAACGCTCGCGGTGCGCTGCGTTGTTCGCGTTTACTGGAGAGCGAATTCGAAGAAGCGCTCGCCTAACGCGGCGTTTATTGGATCGCGATGGTCGCGGAATCCGAAGCTTGCCCCATGACGATCACCAGCGGCACATCGTTGCCTGGAGCGAGGTCAGCCGGGATTTGCACGTCCACCTGATACAGGCCGTTGTAGCCGGGAGCAACGCCGGAGAACAAAAGCGGCGCCTGTTCGCCACCGATCGTAACGGTTGGCGTAACGACGGTGACGTACAGAGGACTGCCGCTGGCCGGCGCGAGAGACCCGGTGGGCAGAACCGCACCGTTGGGATCTCCATTGGGCGTGGCTTGGCCCAATCCAGTGGTGTAGATCTGCAGGTAATCGCCGCGCTTAGCAGGCTGGCCGCATACGCTCAGGGCGTTGCTGCAACCGGTCGGGTAACCCAGGTTGTTAGCCATCGATGTGGGCATGGCGATCCAGGCGGTGTTGGCGGTGACTGCGATCGCGTTACGGCGTGTGAGGATGAGCGGGTCCGTTAAATAGAAAATCCCCGGGGCGCCGGGCGCTAACGTCATGGTTTGCACGGGGGACGTGCCGCCGGAGGTCTGCACGGTCAGATCCACAGTTCCGGTGGTCGGCAGCTCGGTGGGTACCAAAACGTTGATCTGGCCGCCGGTGGCGGCGAGCGCGAAAATCGGTGCGGCGGTGCTTCCGAACATCACGCTCAATCCATTTACATTGGTGGAGGGAAATGCGGAGAGATTGTCCTGGCTGCCGAAGCCGGCGCCGAACACCGAAACGATCGATCCCGGCGCGATTACATTTTGTGACTTGAAGCTGGCGCCGTTCAGAACGAACCCAACCAGGGGGCCTGACCCGACCGGAATATTCACAGTATTGCTGGCGACGCCCGCCACAGTCACCACCACCGGCTCGATACCAATGGGAGTATTTTGCGAGAGCCCAAAGTAGAGCTCTTCTTGGCCCTGGCCGGAATTTACATTGATTTGGATGATCTGCTCAGCTTGGCCGCCGACCGTGAGGGTGGGCGTCACAGTGGGTACAACATCCGGGCCCAGCCCGGTGAGGTTAACTTGCAGAACTTCCCCCAAGGCCGCCGGAGATGTCGGCGTGACACTTTTTTGAGTTTGGTTGTGGATGATCGGATAGTAGGGATTAAAATTCGGAGGAGCCGTCTGAGAGGAAATGAGCACGCCAACTCCTCCTAGCTGGGGCTGGGGTACGCCGATCGTGATCGGAATGGCATTGGAGGCTTGGCCCTGGTAGGTGACAACTAGTGTAGTCGCCCCGGCCGGCGTGGTAGCAGGGATCGTCGCAGAAATGAAGTCACTGCCGTCCGCAACGTTGATCCCGCCGGTTTGGCCGCCCACGGTGATGGTGTAGTCTCGGCCTGCTGAGTGCAGCACGAAGGTGCCCAGAATATAGATTTCCGTGCCTGGGCCGATGGTGGTCACACCGGGGATGGCAACGGTGTAGCTGGTGATTACGGGCGCCTGGGCCCAAGCCGCAGCCGCAAAGGTCATCAGAAAAAGAATCTTGCGCATGAGTGCTCCTCGGACAAACTAGCATAGTCGGTGGCTGCTCCACAGGTGGCGCTGGACATCGGCAAAGTTCTTCAGGATTTGTTCCTCCAGCGCATGATGGCCGTCGTGCACGATGCACTGGCCGGCGATGTAAACGTCGCGGACCGCGGTCCGTTGGAGCGAGAAGACAATGTTGCTGGCGAGCGACTCGGCGTCCGCGCCGGCGACGGACGGATCGTTGAGGTCCATGGTAAAGAAGTCGGCCGGACGCCCGGTTTCGAGTTTCCCGCCGGGTGCCGCGAGGCCGGCTGCGCCGCTCTCGGTAGCACATGCCAGCAGACGCGCGGCGAGCGCTTCAGGGTCCAGGACCGCTCGCTCCAAACGCTCCAAGCGCAGATGATATTCCAGCTCGCGCGCGTCCTCGAGCAGATCAATTTGGACGTTGCTGTCAGATCCGACTGCGATGCGAACGCCGGCGCGCGTCAGCCGGTCTGCCGGACAAGTTCCGTCGCCCAGGTTGCGCTCGGTGGTGGGACATGCGCAGACTAGGCTGCGCGCGGCGCCGAGCTGATCGATCTCCTGCTCGGTCACGTGAATGGCGTGGATGGCGGTGAAGCGGTCGTCCAGTATACCGTGCTGATGCAGCAACGCCACTGGAGGCAGTCCGTACTCTGCGATGCATGTTTCTACTTCGGCGGGCTGCTCGGCTACGTGCATGTGGACGGGCAACGCTTTGGCGCGCGCGTATCGCACCAGCCCCAACAAGTAATCGAGAGGAACCGCGCGGATGCTGTGCGGCGCGATGCCGACCCAGGAACGGCCGGGTTTACATTGACCTGACAGCGCCTCCGTGTCCGCGATGAACTCATCGAGACGTGGCGTCAGAAACCTGGGTTGACCGCCGCGCACGTACGCCGAACGCAGCAGCGCGATTCGTAGCCCGGTGTCCTCGGCCGCGCGAAGTATTTGAAGTGCGAGAAGGTTGCGGTCCGCGTAGGATTGTCCCGCCGGGTCGTGATGCAGGTAGTGGAATTCGCCGGCGGTCGTAATTCCGCTCAGCAGCATCTCCAAGAACGCCATGCGCGTGACGTGGTAGAGCGCTTCGGGCGAAAGCAGATTGGCGGCCCGGTACATGGCCTCGCGCCAGGTCCAGAAAGTATCGCGATTGGCGCCGCTGCGCTGTTCGGTGCGGCCCCGGATCACGCGCTGGAAGGCGTGCGAGTGTGTATTGATGAGCCCGGGCAGCAGGGCTCGTCCTTGCAGCCGCTCGGCTTGTGCGAGGTCGGCGGCGTCGCTGGAGAAATGCGTGATCCGGCCGCTCGAATCCGCGAACATCGCCACACCGGATTCAAACGCGCCCTCGCGCCAGATGTAGTCCGGGAGCCAGGCAGTCATGACTTTTCCTCGGGGACATCCGCGAGTGCGCAGGAAATTCCCGCGGCACGGTAGGCTTCGAGCAAAGCGCCCGCGGCGGGACCATAAAGAGGCGGCTCAACATGGTTGCCGGGCTCGCCGGCGGCCAACTCAAAGAAGCGCTCGCGAAGCACCGGGCTGCGGAACACGCCACCCAAATACGAGATGCGCACTTGTTCAGCCGGCTGGAACAACTGCGGCCGCACGGCTGCGGCAAGCTGCGCTAACGCCTGACCGGACCGCATCAGGATCTCGCGCGCCACCAGGTCGCCCTCGCGCGCGGCTTGATCCACGAGTTTAGCCAGGGCGGCGATGCGCGGCCTGGGGAACTCGGGCGTATAGAAGCGATGCAGCAGATCGTTGGCGTCGCGCGCCCCGCTCGCCTCCAGCAGCATGGCGCGCAGGGAGGTTGCCCTGCCCCAGCCTTCCTCCAGGCGCAATGCGGCGCGCAGGGCCTGCCGCACGATATCGAACCCGCTGCCTTCGTCACCGAAGACGTAGCCCCAGCCGCCGGCCCGCGCGGTAAGTCCGGCGGCATTGCGGCCAAAGGCGATGGAGCCTGTCCCGGCGATCACGACAATGCCCGTCGCTCCACCCGTGGCGCCCGCCAGCGCGATCAGAGCGTCGTGCGTCACGATGATCCGGTCGCTCGCGAGAATGCCGGTTACGAGGGCTTCCTTATCAGCCGGTCCGCCGCTGAAGCCAAGACAAGCGGAGGCGAAACGCGGCGGCGCATCCAGACCCGCGCCGAGGCTCGCCGCTGTCAGGCATTCGGTCAACGCGGAAATGAATTTCTGACGTGCCTCGGAGGCCCCGGCATGATTGCATGGACCGGCGCGGCCCATGCCGAGAACCCGTCCACTCTGGTCGGCGATCAGCGCCGTGGTGCTGGACTGGCCTCCATCGACTCCCAGAAAATATTGGCTCACAAGCTAACCGGCGCTACCAGCGATAGACGGCCCCAGGGTCGATGCGTTGCAACACGCGCTCGCTCCAGGCCGGCGCGGCGAGCCAGCGCCAGCAGCTCGCCGGTCTTGAAGGCGGCCTGCACCGAGATCAGGCCGTCGTGAACAAACATGCTATGCCAGTCGAAAAGCCATTGCGTGGCGGGCAGGAATCGGAGCGCCAAAGGACCGCGCTCTAGGTCGATCGCCAGCACGGCGCGGCGCGCCAGCCGCTTGAAATTTCCGAGCAGCTCCACGATCTGCTGGTCGGAGAAGTGATGCAGGAAAAGCGAGCTGAAGACGAAATCGAAGCTGGCGGGCTGGAACGGCAGTTGAAACGCGTCGGCGACCACTTTCGGCTGCGCTGCGTCGCCCAAGTGGGAGCCTAACCGATCCAACGAGACCACGGTCGCGCGCGGATAGCGGCTTCGAAGCGCCGCGCCGAGGTCGCCCGAGGCCGCACCCACGTCCAGCATGGAAAAACTCTCGCCGCGCTCGGCCAACCCGCTCATGATTTTGCGCAGGATGAGATGTCCGCCGAAATACCGGTTCACGCGCGCCAGGTCGGCCAGCACGGGGCGGGCATCTTCGGGACTGGCGTGATCCAGCAGCTCCGGGACAATCACGCGTTGTTCGGCCAGCGCCATGATCCAATGATAAGCGCACAGCGCGGGGCTCGCTCGCTTGGAGAGATAACCAATCGCGACCCGCTGCGTTGTGCGCGATGTTACTGGAGGGGATGCGCCACGTGCTAAGATGCGGCCAACCTGCTTATGGATTTTGTCGCCGGCAATCTGGGTTGGATTGAGGCCATCTGCGGCCCTATGTTTTCGGGGAAAAGTGAAGAGCTGATGCGCCGCTTGCGCCGCGCCATGATCGCGCGCAAACGCGTCCAGGTATTCAAGCCGATTCTGGACGACCGCTATTCGAGCGACGAAATCGTCTCCCACGCCGAGCGGCGCATGCAGTCGGAAGCGGTGCAGAATCCGGCTGAAATACTTTCGCGCCTGGACTGGCGCACCGAGGTGGTAGGGATCGATGAATCCAACTTCTTCGGGCAAGAATTGGTCCCTCTAGCCACCCGGTTGGCCGACAGCGGCAAACAGGTGATCATCGCGGGGTTGGATACCGACTACATGGGCCGGCCGTTTCCACCCATGCCGGACCTGCTGACGCTAGCCGAGTCCATCACCAAGACCCTGGCCATCTGCATGCGCTGCGGCAATCCGGCCAAGCATACCCAGCGTCTGGTTGAATCCGATGACCTGATCGTGGTGGGCGCGGCGGGTATTTACGAGGCCCGCTGCCGGCGCTGCTTCGAGCCGGGAGCGCCCAAGCAGGAATATCTGGATTTTGCGCGGCCGCAGGTTAGGCGCGCAGAAAAGTGAAACGGAAAGGTGCAATTGCAGACTCTAACCTGTTAGATTGATAGTGACGCACCGCCTAGAGGTACAGTAATGTCCATTTTCCCGAACCCGAGTCCGCTGCCGCCGGAACAACCGGCCGCTCCCAGTTACCCCAGCGCCGCTGCTCCCCAGCCGCAGCCAGGCCCCTATGGCCCCCCGGCGATGCAATACGCGGCGCCGCCTTATTACGCCCCACCTCCTCCAGAGCCCCGGAGCTCGGCGTTGAAGACCGGCCTGGTGATCGCAGCGATCGTACTGCTGGCGGGCGCCAACGTTTATCTGTACACGCAACTGAATCAGGTTAAGCAGGATCTGGCCAAGAACATCGATGCGACTGCGTCGCGCCTGGATAAGCTGGACGAGACCTCTTCGCTTACCGCGCGCGCGAATCAGAAGCGCGTCGACGAACTGAAAGACCAGCTCGAGAGAGCACGCCGGCAGGCCAGCCTCGCGGCCGGGGACGCCAAGGATGAAGCGCTGAAGAAAGTGGAGGAGACGCGCGCGCAACTGGTGGCCGCGCAACAGCAGGCCCAGCAGCAACTCACTTCCGACATTTCCAAGGTGAAGGAGCAAACCGAGACCGTGGATTCCAGGGTCTCCCAGGTAAGCAGTGACGTCACCGGAGTAAAAGGCGACGTCGCTACAACGCGTTCTCAACTCGAAAAGACCGTGGCCGAGTTGAAGCGCGCCACCGGCGATATCGATGGGCATAGTGTCTTGATCGCAACCAACGGCAAGGAACTGGCGGCCTTGAAAGCCCTGGGCGAGCGGAATTTCATCGAGTTCACGATTCACAAGCAGAAACAATTTCAAAAAGTCGGAGATGTCTCAATTCTGCTCAAGAACGCCGATCCGAAGAAGAATCGCTACACCATCCAGCTGACCGCCGACGATAAGACCACCGAGAAAAAGGATCGCGGCATCAACGAACCGGTGCAGTTCCTGACATCCAAGGCCAAGCAGCCGTACGAGCTGGTGGTGAACGACGTCAAGAAGGACACCATCGCCGGGTACCTCTCGGTTCCGAAAGTGCAAAACTCCAGGAATTAGGGGCGCCCGGCCGGAGTCCGGGAGTCAGATCTCTTCGATGGGTTCGTGCACGTGAACGAGCACCCGCCAGCTCTGGTGCTCCTGACTGATGGTATCGTCGGCCTGAGCCGGTAAGTTCTTCAGCTCCTCCGATGTGGTGGCCTGCTTTGGATGGCCAGCAATCTCCGTCAGCTTTCGCACTATTGGCGCAGACGGGCGCGGCGCCTACTGAGCCGCTGGCAAGACGACTTCCGCCGCCACGCCGTCGAACGTCATGGCGGTGTGCGGGCGCGCGTGCTCCGTCCGGACGTAGGCCAGCGCCACCACGCGGCCGAGCGCGGGCGAATAGGCGGCGGAAGTAATCTCAGCCACGTTGGCTTCGCCGATCTGCAGCTTGGCGCCGGGCTCGGGCGGAGTGTGGCTGGCGAGCAGCAGCGGCATCAGAACGCGATGAACCTGCCCGCGCGAGCGCACGCGCTCCACAATTTCCTGGCCCAGATAGCAGCCCTTGTTGAAATGCAGCGCCTGCGGTTGATTGGCTTCTTGAGCGAGAAAGCGTTCGCTGAGGTCCTCGCCGTAACGCGGCTGGCCGTGCTCCAGGCGCACCACGCGAGACGCCTCGGCATCGCCAGGCTCGGCGCCCGCGGCTTCGAGGGCGGCGATCAATTCGGCCTTCCGCTCGAGAGCGTCAAAGACAAAAAATCCCGCGCTGCCGGTGGCATTGAGACGCGCGATCAGCCGGCCGCCCCAGTCCGCGGTCGCGTAGTCGCCCTCGGGTACAGGCGCCCCGGCCCGTTCGAGTACCGCGCGCGATTCCGGGCCCTCCACTGCGATGGTCACCGTCGCCGCGGTCAGATCCTCGATCGTCACGTCATCGGCGATGATGTAGTGATCCAGATGCTGGTAGAGTTTTTCGCGCGTCTCCGGTTCGGTGTCCAGCAGAAAATGATCCGGACGGCACAGGATGTTGGCGTCCGCCAGGATGCGGCCCTTATCGTTTAAGAAGAACGCGTAGCAGCCCGCTCCGGGCGTGAGCTGCTGGATGTGATTGGTGCTCATGGCATGCAGCAGGCGCGCGCGATCTTCGCCCGTCAGCTTGATTTTGCCGCGAGCCGACAAGTCCAGCCAGGCGGCACGGTTGCGAAGCGCGTCGTAGCCCGTCATGGCAGGGAGATCCAACGCAGGTAGCCCGAAATCGCGATGATGATCAGGCCGGAGATCACGACCCCGGTCAGCCAGCGATTGCGTTTGGCTTGATCGGCGCCGGGCAGCGAATACAAAATGGCGACCGCGAAAATATGCAGCACGAACAGGAACTTGATCCCGATGACCATGTGGTAGTGCGGCGGATAGCTGGTTTTGCTGAGATAGTTGTACAGGCCGGAGCCGAGAATCGTGGCCAGCACGGTGTACATAAGCGGGCGAAAATTCTCGATGACGCGCCATCCGAACGTCTTCTGCTCGGCCTCGGGAAGCGTGGCCAGCGCCGGAGCCAGCACGAAACGGGCATAAATGAAGCCGCCCAGCAGAGTCACTACCGAAGCGATGTGTATCCAGCGGATCGATACTACCAGCACCGCGCGCACGGTTGGGTCCATAATTCCATTATGATTCATGAGATCTTGCCGGTCGGCATGCTGCAGTGCAACTGTTCCATCTTCGGCGATGAACAGACGCGCGAAGCAGTGGTCATCGACCCGGGCGACGAGATCGAGAGCATCCTCGAGATTCTTGAAAGACACGCGCTACGAGTGAAGGCCATCGTGATCACGCACGCGCACATCGATCATATTGGGGGCGCGCAAAAGCTAAAGGCCGCCACTGGTGCGCCGGTCTACATGAATGCCAACGACCAGCCGCTTTACGACACCATCGACATGCAGGCCGGTTGGCTGGGAATGCCCGTGCCGGAGCGAACCGAAATCGACGTGGACGCGCGCGAGGGCGGCAAGCTAACGCTGGGAGCCGCCGAATTTGAAGTGTTGCATACACCCGGACACACGCAAGGCAGCATCAGCTTATGGATTCCGGCCGAGAACAAGCTGGTGGCCGGCGACACGCTGTTCCGGGACAGCATCGGCCGCACGGATCTGCCGGGCGGAAACTCCCGCCAGATTTTGCGATCGATTCATGACAAGCTGTTGCCGATGGAGGACGCGGTGCTGGTGATTCCGGGGCATGGCCCGAATACCACCATCGGCCGGGAGCGAGAGCGGAATCCCTTTTTGCAGGGGCTGTAGCCGCTATACTGAAGTTTGTGAGCTCCTCGGCAACCAAGAAATCGCCGGACGACGAGCAGCCCAAAGGTTACCAACCGTCCTTAGGCCGCAAGCTGTTTATGCTGGCGCTCTGCATTGTAGGCTTGATCATGGTCTGGATTTATTATTTCCACCTCCAGAAACACTAGCGGCCCTCAATAGACCGGCATTCAGACACAAAACGACCGCACGGAAACGCTTCTTTTTCGAAGGTTTCCGGCGGTCGAATGTTTTCAGCACGCGATTCTACCGGGCGTACTTGCGTCGCAACCCTGCGAGCGCTACCAGCCCCAATCCGAGAAGCGCGGACCATTCTGGCTCCGGCACCGGGGAAGGCCCATCGACGTCACCCTGGTTGGCAGTCGGCAGGCTATTGGACATTTTCTGTGCGACCGCGCCGTAAGCCACTAACCCTGTGGTTCCGCTGGTGGATTGAAGCGAAAATGTCCCCAGATCGGCGGGCCCGTTGATCGTTGGTCCCGAATAGGTGTACAAGACCGAGGGCGCGGTGTTGGTAGGCGTCCCAGGAGCCCCCGTGCCCGCGTTTATCGGACATGCCGAGCTGGTGTTGTTTGCGGCAGTCCAGTTCAGCGACGCCGTGGGAGTCCCGGTCAGACCGAAGACATCGGCGAAGCACAACTGGTTCCCGCTAACGAGATTCTGTAGCGAATCCAGATTGACGTCATAATTGTACGTGAACAGGCTGCCGCCTCCGGTTTCGTTGGTGAACGTCGGAATGATGCTAGCCGGCGCCAACCCTCCAAACAGGCAAAGAAGCCCACCCAAAATCAACCATTTCTTCATACAGTTTTCTCCTCACAGTGGCCGCAAGACCGCCACTGCATTGATTTCAGACCTCGCGCTCGATGGGATTTACCAGAACTTCCGCGACGCCCGCGGCGATTGGCAATGCCATCGAAAAATTTATCTCGGCTTCCGAAACTTAGGACCGTACCGTAAAACGATCACTGTGAGGCGATGTTCTTCGTCTATGCACGGGCTTGCTCTGCCCCGGGCATGGAACTGCCGCCCTCTCTCGTTCGCAGGTTGGAGCGTCTCTCGAAGCAGAACGTGACGACGTTGCGCGAGTTCGCGGTACTAAGTAGTACTACGCTGTTACGCGATGTAACCGTTACTGGGTGGGCTTTCGCTTGAGCTGGACCATCACATCCGACACCAACTGTTTGGCGTCGGTCAGGCATTTGGAAATCATCTGGATGTCCATGGCGGGCTTGCCCGGCTGGCGCGCGCTCTGGCAGTAGACTCCGTGCTGGCCCACCAGGACGAGAGCATCGGTCAAAAGGTCTAACGTCACCGCCAGACGCCCGCGCTCGGCGCCCCTCATGAATTCCTGCTTTTCCAGCTCTTCCCGCCGTTCATCATAGACAGACATGCGCCTTCATTGTAAGTTGGCGGCGGCCTAAAGTCTGCCAAGCTCTCGCCCGATAGTACTCACTAGGAGAGGTACTAATGTTCAAAAGCCGCCAGCTTGTGTTTTCGACCCTGGTTTTCGCGCTGCTTCCACCCTTTATGCTGCGTGGAGCTTCCAGCCCCATCGAGTACGTCGGAGGAACGGTCAAAGGGATTCCCGCGAATTCCACCGGCGCGTTCAATTACGACGATGCCAAGGAACTGCGGTTCAACTATGGCCAGTCCGTCTACACGATTCCTTACGAGCAAATCACCACCACGGACATAGCGAAGGGCGAAACGCATCATATCCTGCGCAAGATTCCGGTGCCATCGTTCTCGCGCGATCCCAAAGAGACCCTCACGATCGACTACAAAGATGCCGCTGGCGCCACGGGCACGCTGAGTTTCGATCTGACCGCAAGTCAAGCCGCTCAGGTCCGCGACGACATCGCCACCAAGAAAGGCCGCATTCAGGCCAATGCCGAAGCGCGGTCGAATGAATGGTGGGGCGACGCATTGTGGAAGACGAATCGCAACAAGGGCACGTGGGAAGCTCAAAGCGCGCAGAACCCGCAGCCGTCCCCGTCCGCTGCCACCAAGTAACACAGACAAGATTTTTCCCCTGACTTCGGTCTCCGGCGGCACGGGTTACCACTCGTGCCGCTATTTTTGTATCTGGTTATTCATCTAACCTCGCCACTAACTTCCCCTGCCCGGCTTTCCAATGCTAGCCTGTAAGAGCCGTAACGGGAGGCATCATGTCGGCTGCTGCACCGTTGTTACATCGGGCGCTTGCGGAACGGATGGATCAAGCAAGGCGGCGCACCGATGAGCTGTTCGATTTACTAATACCTGCCGCGGTCTACTCCCGCCCGATTCCCGAACGTCACCGGCTAATTTTTTATCTAGGTCACCTGGAAGCATTTGACTGGAATCAGATCGCCCGCAACGCGCTGGGTGTTTCAGCATTCCAGCCCGAGTTCGACCAGCTGTTCGAGTTTGGAATCGATCCGCCGGTGGGGCAGGCTGCTCAAGATCAGGCGGGCGACTGGCCGAGCGTGCGTGAAGTGCTGGCCTACAACCGCCGCGTCCGGGATAGCATCGACGCTTTGCTCGAGCGCGCGCCGGAGCAGATCGTGCACGTCGCCATCGAACATCGGCTTATGCACGCTGAAACGCTGGCATACCTATCCCACAATCTGGCGTACGATCAGAAGCTTTCACCGGCCATAGATCAACGGCGCGCGGGCCGCCTCGTGCAGCCGGTGATGATCGAGATTCCCGCAGGCGACGCGACTTTGGGCCAGAAGCGCGAAGAATTCGGTTGGGACAACGAGTTCTCAGAGCATCGCGTGTACGTGCCGGCCTTCAACCTCGGCAAGTACAAAGTCACCAACGGCCAATATCTCGATTACGTCCGCGCCGGCGCGCCGCCACCCTATTTCTGGATCCAGCGCGCCGGTGAATGGTTCTACCGCGGAATGTTCGGTGAAATGCCGCTTCCACTGAACGCTCCGGTTTACGTCACGCATCAGGAAGCATCCAGTTTCGCCCACTGGGCCGGTAAGGTTCTGCCAACCGAGGCGCAATTTCATCGTGCGGCGTATGCAACACCCCCAGGCCGCGAGCGTCCATATCCGTGGGGAGCAGCCCAACCGGATGCAAGCCGCGGCAATTTCGATTTTCATGGCTGGGACCCAACCGAGGTCGACTCCAGCCCGGCGGGCGACAGCGCTTTCGGAGTCTCGCAGCTCACCGGCAACGGCTGGGAGTGGACCTCGACGCAATTCGGTCCCTTCCCCGGCTTTGAGCCGTTTGCCTTCTATCTCGGCTACTCGAAAAACTTCTTCGACCAGGAGCACTACGTGCTGAAAGGAGCCTCGCCTCGCACCGCCGCCTGCTTCCTGCGGCGTTCCTTCCGGAATTGGTTTCGTCCCGACTATCCTTATGTCTACGCCGGCTTCCGCGTGGCAGAAAACTAAGTCTGCGCCAGACCCGCGCGTGGCCGAATTTGCCGCCAGCGTGCGCGCGGGGCTGAGCAAGCCTCACAAGGAGCTGCACTCCCAGTATCTGTACGACCAGCTCGGCAGCGCACTCTTCGAGGCCATTACGCATCTCCCTGAATACGGACTCACGCGCGCCGACGAACGGCTGTTGCGCGAACATGCCGGCGAAATATCTCGCTCGGTCCCGGCGCGCGGCGCGGTGATCGAATTGGGCAGCGGCATGGGCCGGAAAACGCGGCCCATCCTGGCGGCGCTCCGCCATCGCCACGATCCAGTGCGCTATTTTCCGATCGATGTCTCTTCGGAAGCCTTGGCCCGTTGCGAGCGCGAATTGTCGGACATCGCCGAAGTGCGTCCGCTGCAGCAGTCCTACCTGGACGGAATGGCCGCCGTCACCCAAGAGCGTCCCAAAGACGAGCCGCTTCTCGTTCTGTTTCTCGGCAGCACCATCGGCAATTTCGAACGCCCTTGCGCCATTGAGTTTTTGCGGGATCTCCGCAGCGGGCTCCGGCCCGGCGACAGCCTCCTGCTGGGCGCGGACCTGGTGAAAGAGCCAGCCCGGATGCTGGCGGCCTATGACGACCCCACCGGCGTAACCGCGGCCTTCAATCTGAACCTGCTCGCGCGCGTCAATCGCGAACTAGATGCCGACTTCGAGCTGCGCAGCTTTGAGCACCAGGCCCGTTGGAATGAGCGCGAGCGCCGCATCGAGATGCATTTGGCTTCGCGCGTGAACCAAACCGTGTCGATCCCCGGCTGCGGCCTGACCGTTCAATTCCGGGCGGGCGAAACCATCTGGACCGAGTCGTCCCACAAGTTCCTCCCGGAAGAAATGTTCGGGCTGGCGGAACGCTCCGGCTTCGGGGTGGAAGCGCAATGGGTGGACCGCGAGTGGCCTTTCGTAGAGAGCCTCTGGACGGCTCGCTGATGGCAGCGGTCGAGTTCCGGCAGGTCTCCTTCAGCGCGGGCGGGCAGCTCATTCTCGATCAGTTGAGCCTCAGCATTGAAACTGGCGAGACGCTGGTGCTGCTGGGCCGCAGCGGCGCCGGCAAAACCACCGCGCTCAAAATGGTAAACGGCCTGTTGTTCCCCAGCTCGGGCGAAGTTCTGATCGAAGGGCGGCCTAGCACCAGCTGGGAGCTGATCCAGCTTCGCCGCAGCATCGGCTACGTCATCCAGGAAGTAGGATTATTCCCGCACCTCACCGTTCGGGAAAATGTGGGATTGGTGCCGCGACTGGAAGGCTGGCCGGCCGAGCGCATCGCCTCACGCACCTGTGAGCTGCTGGAGCAAGTGGATCTCGCTCCTGCACAGTTCGCCAGCCGTTACCCGCGCCAGCTCTCGGGCGGCCAGCGGCAGCGCGTGGGCGTGGCGCGCGCACTGGCCGCGAATCCAAGCCTGCTGCTGTTTGACGAACCATTCGGTGCACTCGATCCCGTCACCCGGCTGGAACTTCAAAACCAGTTCCTGGCGCTCCGCGACCGGCTGCGGAAAACCTGCATCTTCGTTACGCACGATGTCCGGGAAGCGCTACGGATCGGCACTCGCATCGCCCTGCTCGATCGTGGCAGACTGGAAACACTGGCTACACCCGAACAATTCCTGAAATCGCCGGCGCCGCAGACGCGTGCGTTTCTCGCCGTGCTGGATGGAGAGCAACGCGCGAAAGGCGAACAGCCAGAATCGCGCGCATGAACCGGCCGGGGATCTGGGGAGACATGCTGGATCTCACGGTCGAGCATTTTGAGCTGGTTGTCGCATCGATGCTGATCGCAGTCGCGATCGGCATTCCGCTGGGCATCCTGCTGACCCGCAAAGTTCCGCTGCGTGGCTGGGTGCTCGGCTTTGCCAACGTGATGCAAACCATCCCGAGCCTGGCGTTGTTTGGATTTCTGATTCCGATCCCGCTCATCGGCGGCATCGGCAAACGCACCGCGATTGTCGCGCTGGTTCTCTACGCCCTGTTGCCCATTTTGCGCAACACACTGGTGGGCATCCTGGGAGTGGATGCGGCGGTGCGGGAATCGGCCATCGCCATGGGCATGACTGGGAGGCAGCTTCTGTTCCAAGTGGAGTTGCCTTTGGCCGCCCGCACCATTCTGGCCGGCGTTCGCGTCGCCACCGTCACCACCATCGGCACGGCGACGATTGCCGCGGCCATCGGAGGCGGCGGCCTGGGCGTTTTCATTTTTCGCGGCATCGCTTCGGTGGACACCACGCAAATCCTGGCAGGCGCTATTCCAGCGGCTTTGCTTGCGCTGCTCTCAGACGGGGGAATCGGTTGGATCGAAAAACGTTTCTCGGCTGCCTGAGCGCGTTGCTGCTGGAGGCCGGCTGTTCCCGGCAGCGGCGCATCGTAGTCGGCTCCAAGAATTTCACCGAGCAGATCGTTCTGGGCGAGATCATCGCGCAGCAAATCGAGAATCGGTTGCACGTGCCGGTAGATCGCAAGCTCGACCTGGGCGGAATGTTGCTGGCTCACCAGGCGCTGCTTTCCAAGGAAATCGATCTTTATCCGGAATACACTGGGACCGCCTTCGCCAACATCTTAAAGGGCAGCGGCGTCACGGATCCGGCCATCGTGCTGGAGCGCGTGCGGGCCGAATACACGCGTCTGGGGCTAGAATGGCTCGATCCGCTGGGCTTCGAAAGCTCCTTCGCAATGACGGTGCGCGGCGACGATGCGCGCTCCCGGCATCTGGAGACGCTCAGCGATGCGGCCTCCGATCCAGCCGGGTTTTCTCTCGGATGCGGCTACGAGTTTCTCACGCATCCTGACGGGTTTGCAGCGCTCAACTCAAAATATTCGATCAAGTGGACGGCGGCGGAAAAGACCATGGATCTGGGGCTCCTGTATCGGGCGCTGGACGGCCGGCAGGTCAGCATGGTGGCGGGTAATACGACCGACGGCGCGCTGAGCAAGCTGGACGTGCGCGTGTTGAAGGATGACAAGCACGCCTTCCCCCCTTATCAAGCCTGCATCGTCGTGCGGGCGGACACGCTGGCGCAAAATCCCGGGCTTCGCCAGGCTCTTTCGGAGCTGTCGGGAAAAATCACAGACGACCAGATGCGCCGCATGAACTACGCGGTCGACGGAGAGCACCGGCCGGTGCGCGATTTGGCGAGAGACTTTCTGGAGCACGCGCTACAATGAAGTCAAGCTCATGGGCAACGAGCAAATGCAAGAGGTGATCAAAAGTCTTCAGGACGCCATGGTCGTTATGACGCATCTTGAAAAGCGCCAGGATGAAAGAATCGCGCGGACCGAGGAAGAAGCAGCCAGGCTAACAGCCTTCCGTCTTCGAACTGAACAGGAAATCCTGGAGATGCGGACGGAGTCTGAACGATTCCGGCAGCGTACAGACCAAAACTTGGCGGAGATTACCGACAAGCTGAATGGTCTGATCGGCTACATCGCTGGCCAGCACGGCTCCAAACAATAAGGTGCACTAGGGCTGGTTGGGAACGGTGGATTCGCCGGCAGCCTGCCGCGCGCGGGAGATCGCTCGGACCAGTTTCCGGTACGGCACCTCATCCAATCCCCGGAAACCAATCCATTCGCCGTCGCTCCAAGTCGAGTAATGCCATCGGGCCAGCAGCGCCAAATGTTCCTGCTTCTCAGCTAAGGGCGGCGCCTCCGGCTGGATGGAGGCCACCATTTCGCGCAAACGCGCGTCCAGCGACACCTGTGAATCGAGCGCGAACACGTGCGGCGCTTGCCACGACCCTTGGCACAGAAACCAGAGCAGCACGCTGCCGGGCGCAGTCGACGGCGCCACCGCGACGCCATAAAGATGATCGATGCCGCAAACCAAGTCGTCGCGCAGCGCCAGCACTTCTTGGATACGCTCCAGCCGCTTATGCTGGCGCGCGGCCGCTTCGAAATCCATTTCCTCGCTCAGCCGGTCGCGCGCGGCCGTGGTAACGCTCAACAGCGCCGCACCGTCGCCTGCCAGGAAATCCTCCACGCGCGCCACTTCGCTCAGATATTCTTCGCGGCTCACCGCCTGCTGGCAGGGGCGCAGGCACATGTTCATTTCGCCGTAGATGCATCCGGGATGCTGCGGGCTCGGTTCCAGATTCTCCTGGCAGCGGCGAATCTGGAATAAATCCAGGAACTGGTTTTCAAACAACTCCGCGGCGCCACGCGTGCGAAATGGGCCATAGTAAAGCGCCTGCCCTGCGGTCAAGCGCGCGGTCACCTGCGTGCGTGGAAATTCATTCGACAGGATCAGCTTGACGTAAGCCGGCATGCGCAGCTTGACTAATCGCTCGTAGTCCTCCGGAAAATGCTTGCGCGCCAAAGCGTAATGCACCAGCATGGACTCAAAGCGCGACCCGGTCAGCCAATATTCCACGCGCGTCACTACTTCGCGCAGATTGAGAGAGCGCCGCGGCGCTTCGCCCGGCTTCAGGATTCGCAGCAGGCGGCGCCGCAGCATGCTGGTCTTAGCCAGATAAGCCGAGCGATCGCCCGCCCGCACCAGGAACACGGCGTCGGAATTGGGCACAGCCGCTATGGCATCGTCCAAGTCTGCCGCGCCGATGATCGCGGGTTCGGGAACCGTCATCGCTTTCTCTCTTCCAGTGTGTCACTATAGGAGCAACTCCCCTGAGCGCTTCGGAATGGGCCACGCAGCCAACAGCGTTGAAGTTTAGGAATCTTGCGTAATGGATTTCGTCGAGCAGCTCAAGTCCTCGGTCGATATCGTCAAGACTATCGGCGAATACGTACGCCTGAAGCGCGTGGGCAGCACGCCGCGCTACATGGGCCTGTGCCCTTTTCACAACGAGAAGACGCCTTCCTTCTCCGTGCACCTGAGCCACCAGTTCTTCAAATGCTTCGGCTGCGGCGTGGGAGGCGATGTCATCAAGTTTGTGATGGAGCTGGAGCGCATCAGTTTCATGGAGGCGCTGAAGCTGCTGGCCGAGCGCAACGGCATCGCCATGCCCAAGCGCGAATACTCCGATCCTGAATCGAAGCTCCGCGGCGCGCTCATGGAGATGCACGAAACCGCCGCGGCGGCATTCCAAAAAAATCTGGCCGGATCTTCGGGCGCCGAAGCACGCAACTATCTGGCCGGGCGCGGCGTCTCACCAGAACAGATATCCGAATTTGGCCTCGGTCTCTCGGATGCTTCAGGTCAGCAAGTGATTCGCATGCTCGAGCCGCGCTTTGCGCCCGAACAGCTGGAAGTGTCCGGCCTGGTGATGAAACGCCAGGATGGGAGCGGGTTTTTCGATCGCTTCCGCGGGCGGCTGATGTTCCCCATCCACAACGAATCGGGCAAGATCATCGGCTTCGGTGGCCGCGCTCTGCGCTCAGGCGACGAACCGAAGTATCTCAACTCGCCCGAAACGGCGCTGTATCACAAGAGCCACGTCCTTTATAATCTCCATCGCGCCAAGGATGCCGTGCGCAAGGCCGACTTCGCGGTGCTGGTGGAAGGCTACATGGACGTAATCGGCGTCTATTCGGCCGGCGTCCGGAACGTGGTGGCCAGCTGCGGCACGGCTCTGACCAACACTCAGGTGCGCGCGCTCAAAAAACACTCCGGCCGCATCGTCGTGAATTTCGATCCCGACGCCGCCGGGGCCAATGCCGCCGAGCGTTCCATCCAGATGCTGCTGGACGAAGGCTTCCAGGTTCGCGTGTTGGAACTGGAAGGCGATCTCGATCCCGACGAATACGTCAAGCGCGAAGGGGCCGAGGCCTATCGTAGCCGGCTGGAGAAAGCGCCCAGCTATTTCCACTGGCTGGCCGACCGCGCTCGCAAAAAATTCGACATGCGCAGCGTGGAAGGCCGCATGCAAGGATTCAAGTTTGTCGCGCCGTCCATCCAGCGCATTGCAGATCGTCTGGAGCGATTCGCAGTCGCCAACGACGTGGCCGACTATCTGGGCGTGGACGAAAAGCTGATTCGGGATCATTTCAGCCAGGGCTCGGCCGAGCGCCGCAGCGTCTCCCGCGGCCCCGTGGTTCCCCCCAACGAACGCCTGTTGCTGAACGCTCTGCTGGTCAGCGAGAACGCGCGCGCGGAGGCCATCCCGCAGTTACGCACGCTGGCCGCGGTCGACCGGTTTGTGACAAAGCGTGTGTTTCAAGCGATTTTCGCCATGGAAACTGCGTCATTTCGTTTTGCCGACCTGGAGGGCCGCCTGGCCGACGCGGACCGGGACCTATTGTCGGCTGTCATTTTCGCCGATGAAGTGCTAGAGGAGGAGAAGGCTCACCAGCAGGCACAGGCCTGCCTGCGCAGTCTTCAAGCACAGGATCCCAAAACCGAGCTGGCCGCCTTACGCGCGCAAATCAAGACGGCCGAACGGGAGGGAAAAATGGAAGAGGCGATCCGGCTGGCCAGCGAGCTGGATCAAAAGGTTCGCAGCCAGGCTGCCATGCAGAGGAGTTCCATCCAAGCATGAGACCTCGGTTTCCGCTAGCCTTTTATCTGCCGGAGAGGCATTTGCGTTGGTGTACACTAAAGTGAATCAGGGCAGAGCGATCGCTGGTTAAAGGGTGCCAGTGGCAACGGAAGAAAAGTTCGGCCGGCTTAGACAACTCATGGAGACGGGCAAAGAAAAGGGATTCGTCCTCTACGACGAAGTGAACGATTTGCTGGCTGAGGAGTTTCCCGCGGGACGCGAGCTGGACGATCTGCTTACCGATCTGGACAGCGCGGGCGTCGAAATCCTGGAAGAGCCCAAGCTCGATTTCGAGAAATCCAAGGACGAAGCCGAAGACTTCTCGGACCTGGAGCTGGCGCAGGAAGCCGGCGACAAGACCAACGATCCGGTGCGCATGTATCTGCGCGAGATGGGCACCGTCCCGCTGCTGACACGTGAAGGTGAAATCGAGCTCGCCAAGCGCAACGAGCGCGGCCAATGGGCGGTGCGCAAGGCGCTTTCACGGTCGCCGCTGGTGATTCGCGAAATTATCCAGCTGGGAGAGGATCTGGGGCGCGGCGCCGTTTCCATCCGCGATGTGCTGGTGCTGCCGGAATTCGTGGTCAGCGACGAGGATTTCTCGGCGCAGCACGAGGATCTGCTGGCGCGCATCGCCGAAATCGAAAAGTTCTATAAAAAGTCCCAGCAATTCCGCCAGAAGCTCCAGGCGGTCTCCCGCCAGATGAAGCCCAAACAGCACCGCGGCCTGCGCTATGGGCTGGCGCGCAGCATGGTGGCCACCTCGCGCATCATCCGCAATATCGCCTTTATCGCTCCCGTACGCCGGGCACTAGCCGGGCGTCTGCGCCGCTCCGTGGAGGAGCTGAAGCCGCTAGAGCGGGAGATTGCGCGGATCCAGCGCAAACTCGAGGAACCAACGCACGGCGGGCATCCCACCCGCGATCTCCGCAAGGAACTGCGCCAGGCCGGCCAGCGGATCCAGCAGCTGGAGGAAGAATGCGGTGCCTCCTCCACCGAGCTGCGCCGCACGCTGCAGATCGTCGAGCGCGGCGAGCAAGAAGCCGAATCCGCCAAAAAGCAGCTTATCGAAGCCAACCTGCGCCTGGTGGTTTCCATCGCCAAGCGCTACACCAATCGCGGGCTCCAGTTCCTGGATCTGATTCAAGAAGGCAACATCGGCCTCATGAAGGCCGTGGACAAATTCGATTACCGGCGCGGCTATAAATTTTCCACTTACGCCACCTGGTGGGTGCGGCAGGCCATCACCCGCGCCATCGCCGATCAGGCCCGCACCATCCGCATTCCGGTGCACATGATCGAGACCATCAACAAGCTGGTTCGCACCCAGCGCCAGCTGCAGCAGGAGCTGGGCCGCGAACCAACCACCGAAGAACTGTCGGTGAAGATGGAGCTGCCGGTCGGAAAAGTGCGCAAGGTGTTGCGCATCGCACAGGAGCCGATTTCACTCGAAACGCCCGTGGGCGAAGAAGAAGAATCGCATCTGGGCGACTTTATCGTGGACCGCCGCGTGGTCTCGCCGTCGGAAGCGGTGATCAATCTGAACCTGCGCGAGCAAACCGCCGAAGTGCTGAAAACGCTCAGCCCGCGCGAAGAAAAAATTATCAAGATGCGTTTCGGCCTGCAAGACGGCAGCGAACACACGCTCGAAGAAGTGGGCCAGCATTTCGCCGTCACGCGCGAGCGCATCCGCCAGATCGAAGCCAAGGCGCTCCGCAAGCTACGTCATCCCAGCCGCAGTCACCGGCTGCGCGCCTTCCTCGACACCAGCCTTCACGAATAGATCCCGCGCACGCGGTCCACAATCGTCTCCGGCACCAGATGTTCCCACGGGTCCCCGCGCGCGATGCGTTCTCTCACCTCCGTGGATGACAACGCGTCATAACCCGCCCGCAGCTGCAGCCGATGGATGCGCTCCTTGAATTGAGCCGGAGGCTCGAACTCGCCCTGCCG
The DNA here is from genome assembly GCA_963768095.1 of Terriglobia bacterium. Classification (GTDB taxonomy): domain Bacteria; phylum Acidobacteriota; class Terriglobia; order Bryobacterales; family Bryobacteraceae; genus Palsa-89. Next base: position 765,534 of record CAVYGT010000011.1, read on the forward strand.
TGCCGCCACCAGCAGTTGGAACTCGCGCAGCATGTCCTCCACCACGCCTGGCCGCCCGTAATCCCAGCTCAGGGCCCGCTCAGCGGCATCCCGGCCACAAATAAAGGACAACTGCACGCCGCCTCCATAGTGCTCGCGGCACTCGCGGGCGATGTCCAGAAACAAACCCGCTTCCGACGTCGCAACCGAGTAGGGTAAGCCGCCCTCCTCGGCCAGCGCCAGCATCTCCAGCCGCTGCTCCAGAGTTGCGCCGAAATATTGCTTGTGCGGGAAGGCCCGCGGAAGCACGCACAACACTTCGTCCACGTGGTAGCCGACCGCCGCGTCCACCAACTGCATGTGCGCCCTGGTGGGCGGGTTGAAGGTCCCCGCCAAGACGCCCAGCGTCTTAGGCTGCCGCAAACTTCTAAGGTGGAACTGCACTAGACCTCTGTAATAGATTTTCCCTCCCCAACCGGAGTAAGTGCAGTCGGTTATCGACCTAAGGCCCGTGAAGGGATGAGGTAGGGTAAGTCACCGACAGATCCAAAACCGCTTTCGCCCTAAATTTGTAATGTATGCTGTATTGGACTTGCCCGGAATGCGGCCGCGAGTGTTCGCCCGCACTCCGCCAGTGTCCCGCTTGTCCGCCGGCTTCCGAACGGCAGCCCTCGGCAGGTACAACACCTAGCCGGAGTCAGGCAGACGGCGGAATTCTGGCCCTGGCGCATAACCTGGAGACCATTCACGCGGTGCCTGTGCTGGCGCCGGTTGCCGAACAGCCGGTTCAGGCCCAGGAGAACGGCCATGGCTCCCATGCTTCGCTGACGGCGACGCTGATCGAAGAAACTCCGATCGACCCGGGTGCCGGACTGTCCGCCAGGTTTGTGGTTCAAGACCCGGGTGCTCCGGCCGAGGAAGCTCTGCTGGTGCTGGCCGAAGAGACGCTCGAAATTCCGGTGAAGCAAGCGGTCGATTCGCTGGTCCGGCCGTTGGTTGAGTCCGTGGGCACAGCCGAAACCGGCGCTGTCGAGCCGCCCGACACTGAGGCCGCCGTCCTTACGGAAGCGCAGCCAGAAGAAGAGTCATCGGTGATTGTTCCTTCCGATATCTCGACGGCGGAGGCGGAGTCGCCCTGCGAACCGGCAGCGATTTCCCAACTGGAACCAGACAGCATCGCTCCGGAGTCCGAAACCATCGTTCCGGAACCGGAACCCGTCGCTGCAGCTCCAGCCCCATCCTCAGAGCCTGAACTCTTATCACAAGCCGGATCGCCGTATGAAGTGACGGCCATTCCAGAACTATACGTCGCAGCCGCTTCCTGGGCGCATCAGATTCGCGAACTCGAGCAAGCCTTGGAGCCGGAAGCTCAGAGCCCCGAGCAGGAATTGCCTACCGCACCTTCGGTCCCATCTCCTTGCGAAGCGACCGCCGCTCCCGAAGTGCCCGCGGCGGCCGACTCATGGGCGCACCAGATTCGCGAATCCGAGGTAGCGTTTGAGCCGGAAGTTATTTCCGCGATCGAAGCGCCGGATCTGGCGGCCAGTCCAGAAGTTCAGGAGCCTGCCTTTGAGGATGCTGCGGGCAATTCATGGGCGCATCCGGTTCGCGAACCCGAGCATGCTTTCGAGCCAGAAGCTCTTTCCACGACCGAAGCCCTGGATCTGACGGCCAGTTCAGAAGTTCAGGAGCTGGCAGTCTGTGATTCCGCCGCAGATGCTTCACCCGTGTCGATGGCCGTTCCGGAGATCGACGCCGTCCACGAGACTCGCGAACCCGAGCAAGCCTCGGAGCCGGAAGTTAATTCCGCGATCGAAGCCCCGGATCTGGCGGTCAGTCCTGAAGTTCAGGAACCTGCGGTCTGTGATTCCGCGGCCGACGCTTCTCCCGAGTCGACGGCCGTTCCGGAGATCGACGCCGTCCACGAGACTCGCGAACCCGAGCAAGCCTCGGAGCCGGAAGTTAATTCCGCGATCGAAGCCCCGGATCTGGCGGTCAGTCCTGAAGTTCAGGAACCTGCGGTCTGTGATTCCGCGGCCGACGCTTCTCCCGAGTCGACGGCCGTTCCGGACATCGACGCCGCTGCTACCTGGGCCTCGGAGCCCGAAGTTCTTTCCATTATCGAAGCCCCGGACCCGCCGGCCAGTGCAGAAGTTCAGGAACTCGCCGCCCAGGACCGCGAAGATCTGCGCCCCGAACCGGAATCGCCAGCCGCATCTTTGGAACTACACCCCGCAACCGCTGCATGGGCCTCGGAGCCAGAAGTTTTTCCGGTCGTCGAAGCTCCGGATCTGGCGGCCAGTCCAGAAGTTCAGGAGTCTGCTTTCGAGGATTCCGCCGTAGATGCGTCTCCCGAGTCGACGACGGCCGTGCCGGACATCGATGCCGCCGCTGCATGGGCGTCGGAACCAGAAGCTATTTCCGTGGTCGAGCCTCAGGATCTGACGGTCAGTCCAGACGTTCAGGAACCCGCTCTCTGTGACTCCGCGGCGAATGTTGCTCCCGAGCCGGCCGTTTCGGAACTAGACGCCGCGCACCAGATTCGCGAACCCGAGCAAGCTTTCGAGCCAGAAGTTCATTCCGCAATCCAGGACCCACTCCAATCGCCCTCCGCCGTCGAAGCTCTCTCGAAGGAAGAAGCTCATTCCGAGCTGGCGCCCGTTCCCTCACCAGCAGCACCTGCCCTTTTGCCGAACGATGTGAGCGCGCAATTCGAGGAGCCCGAGCCAGCTGCTGTAGCAGGTCAACAATTGGCGTTGGATCTATCGCCGGACCCGGCGCCGCCGGCACAGCCTGAACCGCTCGTTCCAACCACCTCCGCCGAAGGGGTGAGGGAAGACGCCACGTTCGCCGAGAGCCCAGTAGCGTTGGAATCGCCTTCGCCGCTGGCCGCGCAGGAACCGCCGCCGGAGCCCGCTGTCGACGCGCGCGACGCCCGCGATCGGGAAGCAACTGAGGCCCTGCTTGGCGCGATCCAGCTCCAAGCCGAAACGCTCGTGGATACGATCCACGCCGGAGTCGAAGCCGAACGCGCCGCTATCGGCGATGTGCTAGCGTCCTTCCGCCAGTGTTGCTCCGCCAGCCTTCTAGCCGCACCGGCCGAAATTGTAACCGCACCCGCGCCCCCGGTCTTCGATTGGCTCCGTAGACCGCGGCAATCCCTTCAGCCGCTTCCGCCGCCGCCGGCTGAGCATCTGGTTCGGCGCAGCGCACAGCCCCAGCCACTCACACTAGCCGGCCCATGTCTTGCTCCAGAACTTCGCAATTTAGCCGAATTGCAAGGCCCGGGACGATCGCGCAAGCCACGCGCTTTTCCCGGTTGGGTTGCCAGCCTGATGGGAGCCACGTTGCTCGTCTTGTTGGCCGTGACGTCGCTGCAATATCTCAGCAGCCAGAACGATGCCAAAGCCACCACGCCCACCGGCCAACGGACCGCTGCGGCGCCAAATACCGAAGCGCTGGACAAATCGGTCGAAATATCCGGCCTGCGCCTGGCAACAACCTGGACCGGCAAACAGCAAGTCCGGTTCCTGATCGTCAATCATTCCGCGCAAGATCTCTCCGGCGTTACACTCCAAGTCGTAGTCAGATCGTCGGACGCGGGGCCCAGCAGCGCTCCGATCCTGGTGATTCACGCGCCCCTGCGTTCGCTGGGACCGTATCAATCCCAAGAAATCAAGACCGCTCTCGATTCCGACATTCCTGCTTCCGCGCTATCGGACTGGCAATCCTTGCGCACGGATGTCCAGGTCCTCCACGGCGAATAGTTAGCCCGCAAAGGGCGCGCGGGCATCCGCATTTCAGCAAGCAAGCGGCGCGCGCGCTCCGTTTTGCGGGCTGTTCCATCGGCGAATAGTTAGCCCGCAAAGGGCGCGCGGGCATCCGCATTTCAGCAAGCAAGCGGCGCGCGCGCTCCGTTTTGCGGGCTGTTCCATCGGCGAATAGTTAGCCCGCAAAGGGCGCGCGGGCATCCGCATTTCAGCAAGCAAGCGGCGCGCGCGCTCCGTTTTGCGGGCTGTTCTACGGCGAATAGTTAGCCCGCAAAGGGCGAGCGGGCGTCCGCATTTCAGCAAGCAAGCAGCCCCGCGCGCTCCGTTTTGCGGGCTGTTCTACGGCGAATGGTTAGTTCCCTTTCCCCAGCAAGGTTCGTTGCTCGCGGCTGAATTTGCATCCGGCCGGCGGAGCGATGGCAACCCCCAGCCGTTCGAGATTCAGGCGCGCGTCAAACTGGCAGGCATCGATCGCCAAGGCGCGCTCAAAATCGGCTTGCGCCGCTGCCCTTTGATCCAGCGCGAGCAGCGCGGCGCCCCGGTTATTCAATGCGTCCGCGCTGCGCGGCTCAAGAGCCAACGCGCGCCCAAAAGCCACTAGCGCAAGGCCGGGCTTTCCCAGGCTCAAGTAGATGCGGCCTTCTTCGGACGGAACCAGCGCATTGTCCGGAGCGATCCTCTGCGCTTCTTCGAGAATTTCGATCGCACGCGCCGGTTCCACCGCGCGCGCCAATTGGATCATAGGCCGAACTTTATTGGGCGCTTTTGCCGCCGCGTCCTCCCACAGCGAAACTTCGGTGCTCCAGGTCTGTGTCCGGAGCACACTAAAAGCGGTCAAAACCGCCAATCCCACAACCACAATCGGTGGTCTCACGCGCTCCAGCAACACTCCCGCCGCGGCCGCGAACCCGATCATCGGCAGGTACAAGCGCCGGTCCGCTGCCAGATCCGCGACCGGCAGCAGCGATGAACTCGGCAGCAAGAGGATGAAACCGGCTAGCAACCAAAGCCCGGCCTGTTTACCTCGCAGCGCGAACATCGCCGCCGCGGAGGCGAGCAATGCCAGCGCCAGCCAAGCCAGGATGCCGAGCCAGGCCGGAGGAACCGCGATATCGGGATCCACCGAAAATCCCCAGGGAAGCACCAGCATCCGCAGGTAGCGCAGAATCACCAACCCTTGCGCAAGTGCGTACGCCTGCCAGGAGATCCCCGCCTGTGCGCCCGCCGGAGCGCCGGGATTTTGCGCGATCGCAAAGAACACGCGAATTCCCGCCAGCACCGACAATGCGAACATCGCCACGATAGGACGGAGTACGCGCTTGATTTCCGGTTGTGTCTTTCGCTCGCGAAGTTTCCAGCCTTCCAGCAGCAACAACAACGCTGGGAACGCGACGCATTCTTCTTTGGCTAAAAGCGCGCCGCCGAACCAGGCCACTGCCCACCACCGGTGGCCGGCTATCCAACTCGCGAGCGATGCCAGGCATAACACCGTCGCCAGCGTGATGCTCCGGGCGAAGATGTAATTCACCGGCTCAGCTTGAAAGGGATGCACCGCGAATATCGCCGCTGCGATCCATGCGGCCTTCGGAGACATCAGGCGTCTCAAAACGTCGAACAGCAGCACCACCGCCGCCAGATGCAGCAGCAGGTTGACCGCATGGTATCCCAGCGGGTTTTGGCCGCCCGCCAGATCGTTCAGCCAGAACGTCAGATACGTCAGAGGCCGGATATCGAACGGCCGCCACAAATCGGAAGCGAACAGCGAATAGTCGTCAAAATGGAAAGAACCCCACAGGCATCCGCCAAATGCGATGATAGCGGCGAAGAGGAGAACCCAGCTCTGGCGAGAAAGTCTAAAAGCGATACCCCCAGTGTGACAAATGGCGTGACAAATGGCGCGATCAAGAAAGTCACGCCTCCCAAGCTGGTTCCCCGCCCCAAAACGGCCGCCGAGCGAGCTCGCCGCGTGCAAAAAATCTTGGAATTGTTGGACCAGATGTATCCCGATGTCAAAGTCCCGCTGTACCATCGCAACGCCTGGGAGCTGCTGGTGGCGACCATTCTCTCGGCGCAGTGCACCGACAAGCGCGTCAACGAAGTAACGCCGGCCCTATTTCGCAAGTATCCAACCATGGCCGATTTTGCCAATGCCAATCAGGCCGAACTGGCGCAGGACATCCGGTCCACTGGCTTCTTTAACAACAAGGCCAAGTCACTGATCGGAGCAGCTCGAAAAATTCTCTCGGACTTCGGCGGCGAGGTTCCCAGAACAATGCAGGAATTACTCGCCATCCCTGGCGCGGCGCGCAAAACAGCCAACGTGGTTCTCGGCGGCGCCTTCGGCGTCATGGAAGGCATCGTCGTCGATACTCACGTACAGCGCATCTCGCAGCGCTTGGACCTGACGAAGCGCACCCAGCCCGTCCAGATCGAGCAAGACCTGATGAAGACTATTCCGCGCGAGAAATGGTTTGTATTCCCGCTCCAAGTGATCTATCACGGCCGCGCGCTTTGCATCGCCCGTAAGCCAAAATGCGCCGATTGCAAGCTCGATTACATTTGTTACGCCAAAGATAAGAACCTCGCTTCCAATCCCTCCTGAGAATAATCCTCGGTTGTAACACTACTTTAACCCGATTGTCATGTATGGCTAATCCGTTGAGGCTATCCTCAACGTTCGGTGCTTAGGTTACAGCGCCGTAGCCTTAACAAAATTCTGAAACTGAGCCCAATTCTGGGATGGAGACGATGAAAGCTAAAACGCTACAACCACTCACCTGGTGCCTGACTGCCCTGCTCGCGGTACTGCCGGCCACATTGGCGGCGCAGGGCGCTTCATCGGCATCGACTTCAGCGGAAGTCGAAGCCTTGAAAACACAACTGGCCGAACAGCAAAAGCAAATCGACATGCTGAAGCTGACTCTCGAAGATCAGAAGAAAGTGCTGGAGCATATCAGCAACGCCACTCCCGCAGGCGGTGCACCTGCGGCTGGTGCGTCATCCTCGGCGCAAGACAACCAAAACTTCACATTGCCAAGCAAGACCCTAGGTCAGGTGGCGAGCGCAACGCCGGTTCTTCCTCCTGCCGCGCCAGCACCGGTACCCATGCCGAGGTCGGTGCTTGCGGCAGCGCAGCAACCCGCGGCTTCTTCCGCCAATCCCTGCGAAGCGCCCCTGGATACCGCCAACGTGCCACCGTATATGCGCTTCGGCAGCGTTTGCATTGTCCCCATCGGGTTTATGGACGCGACCTTCGTGGACAGAGACGTGAACGCGCAGTCGGTGATCGGAAGCAATTATGGAAGCATCCCCTATAACAACACTCTTCAGGCCAAACTCAACGAAGCACGCTTTAGCATCGCCAACTCGCGGCTCGGCTTCCGCATCGACGGAAACTGGAAGGGGTGGCATTTCATCGGGTATAACGAATTTGACTTTCTCGGAACCAGCGGCGCCAACAATATCACCGTCACCAATGGCGCGGTCGTTCCTCGCATCCGCCTCTACTGGGTGGACGCGCGCAAAGATAAATTGGAATTCCTGGCGGGACAAAGCTGGAGCATGCTGACGCCGAACCGCAAAGGCATCTCCGCTTTGCCGGGCGACATCTTCTACTCGCAAGTCTTCGACGTGAATTACATGGCGGGCTTGACTTGGACTCGCCAGACCGGTTATCGGATGCTCTACCATCCGAGCAACACCGTGACCTTCGGATTCTCGGCCGAGAACCCGGACCAGTATATCGGCGGCTACGCCGGCGGTTCAGCCATCACCCTCCCGACCAATTTGGCCAGCCTGTCTGGCACGGAACTGGATCAGGGCAACCTGCAATTCAGCGCTCCGGTGCTCACTCCGGACTTCATCGCCAAGGTCGCTTTCGATCCGAGTTCGCGTTTCCACGCCGAAATCGGCGGTGTCGAGCGAAATTTCAGAATCGTGAACCCCAACAACGTTCCGGCCGCCCAAGCTAGCACCAAGTCGGGTGCCGGTGGCCTGCTCGGCATAAACGCCGAAATCTTCAAGAACTTTCGCTTGATCAGTACTAATTACTGGAGTGATGGCGGCGGACGTTACCTGTTCGGTCAAGCGCCGGACCTGGTCGTGAATGCCAATTCCACCATTAGCCTGCTGCATGCCGGCGGCACAGTGGATGGCTTTGAAACCCGGCTTGGAAGTTGGCTGTGGTACGCCTACTATGGCGGAATCTACATCGGCCGCGATACCGCTATCGATACTAATGGTAAGCCAGTCGGTTACGGTTACACCGGTTCACCAAATAGTCAGAACCGCGCCATCCAGGAGTTCACGCTCGGTTTCAACAAGACCGCCTGGTCGAATCCACGCTACGGCGCCATCAACTACATGTTGCAGTACGAATATCTGACGCGCAGGCCGTGGTTCGTCGGGACAGGCCCGGAGGCGGCTCACGACAACACGTTTTATGTTGATATCCGGTACACGTTGCCGGGTAGCATGCCAGCCTTCTAAGGCGTCCATGAGCAAGGGGCGGTGGAAGCCGCCCTCATTCAAAGGGGAGGATCATACGTGAAAAAACAAATTCTTTGGTTTGGCTTTCTGGCGCTAAGCGCCGCGCTGGCGTTGCCAGCCGCCGAAACCATCAACGGGGCGGGCGCTACCTTCCCTGCTCCCATTTATCAGAAATGGTTCGAGGAATTTCATAAGGCTCATCCGGATATCCAGATCAACTATCAGTCCATTGGCTCGGGCGGTGGAATCCGGCAGCTCACCGAAAGCACCGTGGATTTCGGCGCCTCCGACATGCCCATGACCGATCAGCAAATCAAGGCCATCACCAAATACCACGTTCTGCACTTCCCCACCGTTCTGGGCGGCCTGGTGCCAACTTACAACGTGGCTGGCGTCAGCGGTGATCTGAAGTTTAGCCCTGAAACTCTGTCCGGTATCTATCTGGGCACCATCAAAAAATGGAACGATCCGGCGCTGAAGAAAGACAACCCGGGCGTCAATCTGCCCAACCAGGACATCACCGTGGTGCACCGCTCCGATGGCAGCGGGACTACCTTCGTGTGGACGGACTATCTCTCCAAAGTCAGTCCGACATGGAAGAGTAAAGTGGGCGCCAACACCTCCGTGAATTGGCCGGTCGGCTTGGGCGGTAAAGGTAATGAAGGCGTAGCGGGGCTGGTGAAGCAGACTCCCTACTCCATCGGCTACGTCGAACTGATCTACGCCGTGCAAACCAAGATGGGCTATGGTCCGGTGAAGAACGCAGCGGGCACGTACCTGAAAGCGGACTTCAACAGCGTTACCGAGGCAGCCGCCGGAGCAGCCAAAGACATGCCTGCGGATTTCCGCGTGTCTATTACGAACGCCCCCGGAAAGAACGCGTATCCGATCTCGTCCTTTACCTGGCTGCTAATTCCCGACAAGATCGACAACGCCGCCAAGAAGAAGTCCATTACGGAGTTTTTACAGTGGATGCTGACTACTGGCCAGGGGTTCGCCCAAGGCTACAGTTACGCCCCGCTGCCCAAAGCCGTGGTCGCTAAAGAAGACAAGCAAGTCGCTTTGATAAAGTAAGAAGTTCAGCATGGGAACTGCTGTAGCTACCGCGCCTCCGCCTTCGCAGGCGCGGAGATTCACGAAATTTTGGCGTGACGGGGATCAGATCGCACACCTCGTCACGCTGATTTTTGCAGCCAGCGTTTTCGTGGTCACCGTTTGGCTCGTGTATGAGCTTTGGATTCACTCCGCCCCTTCACGGGCCAAGTTTGGTTTCGGATTTCTCACCGGCACGACCTGGGACCCGGTGGCCGTGCAATTCGGCGCGCTGCCTTTCATCTACGGTACCGTGCTGACATCCCTTCTCGCGCTCCTGATTTCAGTTCCTCTGGGAGTGGGCGCGGCCATCTTTCTCGCTGAACTCGCCCCGCCTAGCTTGTCCAATGCCTGCACCTTCCTGGTGGAGCTGCTGGCCGCCGTGCCCAGCGTGATTCTCGGGCTTCTGGCCTGGCTTTCGATGGTCCCCCTTATGCGCCAGTACATTGAGCCATTTCTGAAAGACACGCTCGGTTCTTTGCCATTGTTCCAGGGACCGGCCTACGGAGTGGGCTATCTTACCGCAGGCATCATATTAGCCATCATGACCTTCCCGTTTATCATTTCGATATCCCGGGAAGCTTTGCTGGCCGTTCCACGGGAGCAGCGCGAGGCCGCCCTCGCACTCGGCGCCACCAAGTGGGAGTCCACCTGGCAAGTGGTTGTGCCCTTCGCCAGGCTGGGCATCATCGGATCGATTTTCCTGGCGCTCGCCCGCGCCTTGGGCGAAACCATGGCAGTCACCATGGTCATCGGCAACGACACCGGTATTCATACCTCATTGCTCTCACCCGGATACACCATCGCCGCCATCATTGCCAACGAGTTCACGGAAGCAACCGGCGACGTCTACCTCAGCTCCCTGGTCGAACTCGGGCTGGTTTTGTTTGCTGTAACCATGGTCCTGAATGGCGCCGCGCAACTGCTCATCGTCGCTACTACGCGTAAAGGATCAAAGCGGGACTAATGAATCGCACTGCTCGCCGCAACCTCGCGAACAACATCATGCTGACTCTCACGGGTCTCTGCACCCTGGTCACATCCTCCGTGCTGTTCCTGATCCTGGGTTTTCTATTCTTCAATGGTTGGCGCTCCCTCAACCTGGACTTCTTCACCAAGCTGCCTTTGTCCGCTGGAGAGGTAGGTGGAGGCATGGCCAATGCCATAGTAGGCAGCGGCGAACTCATCCTGGTGGCCGCTGTTATCGGCATTCCAGTAGGCTTTCTCGGCGGCATCTATCTGGCCGAGTTCGGCGGCAAAACATTTTCGATGCTAGTGCGCTATACAGCGGATTTGCTCAACGGCGTGCCGTCCATCGTCATCGGAATCTTTGCCTGGACCGTGGTGGTCGTGAAGATGCATCATTTTTCGGCCTGGGCCGGCGGCTTTGCCCTCAGCATGATGATGGTCCCCATCGGTTTGCGCGCCACCGAACAGTTTCTGCGGGCCGTCCCCGATTCGCTTCGCGAGGGTTCGCTGGCTTTGGGCGCCAGCAAGACTCGCACGATCCTGCAAGTTATCGTGCCAGCGGCCAGGCAGGGTATCCTGACCGGGATGATCCTGGGCGTAGCGCGCATTGCCGGCGAGACCGCGCCACTCCTGTTCACCAGTTTCAACAACCAATTCTGGGCCAAGAACCTCAACGAGCCAACCGCCTCCCTGCCCGTCATGATTTATACGCACGCCATTTCGCCCTATGACGATTGGCATCGCCAGGCCTGGGCCGCCGGTCTGGTTCTGCTGGTCCTAGTGCTGATAGCCAACATTGCCTGCCGCTGGGTTCTGTCCCGTGGAATTGCGACTCAAAGAGGATAATCTGTGATGGGAGCCATGCCGGAGTCTGCCAAAATGAATGAAACTACCGCGCCGCCTTCCGCGCCTCCTGCGCCTGCGGCCGAACCTCCTCCAAAAGGAAAGCTGAAAGCCGCCAACTTGAACTTCTTCTACGGCAGCTTTCAGGCCCTGCACGATATCAACGTGGAGATCTCCGAGAAGCGCATCACCGCGCTGATCGGCCCCTCCGGCTGCGGCAAATCCACGTTCCTGCGCACCCTGAACCGCATCAATGAGACCATCAAGGGCGCCCGCTATGACGGCGACGTGTTGCTGGATGGACAGCAACGTGCTCGGGATGGACGTCACCGCGCTGCGGCGCCGCGTGGGCATGGTGTTCCAGCGACCCAACCCTTTCCCCAAGTCGATTTTCGACAACATCGCCTACGGCGTGCGGGTCAACGGACTGGCTGGCAAGCGGCCCATGGCTGAGATCGTGGAACACAGCTTGCGCCGCGCCGCGCTGTGGGACGAGGTCAAAGACAAGCTGAACCAATCCGCCTACGGTCTGTCCGGCGGCCAGCAGCAGCGGCTGTGCATCGCGCGCGCCCTGGCGGTTGACCCTGAAATTCTGCTGCTGGACGAGCCCTGCTCGGCGCTCGACCCCATCGCCACTGCCAAGATCGAGGACCTGATGTTCACCCTGAAGGACCAGTGCACGCAGGTAATTGTGACCCACAACATGCAGCAGGCCGCGCGCGTGGCCGAGTTCACCGGATTCTTTCTGCTGGGCAGGTTGATCGAGTTCGATAAGACCGACGTCATTTTCAAGCGGCCTTCTAAGAAAGAGACCGAAGATTACATCACCGGCCGATTCGGGTAAAGTGAGGAAAGAGGAAGCCTTGGTTCACTTCAGAGAAGAACTGGACGAATTGCAGGCGCGCCTTCTGGAAATGGCCGGGCTCGTGGAGTCGGCCATCCATCAGAGCGTTAGCGCCCTGGTGCAGCGCGACGAGCAGGCTGCCAAGGAAGTGTTGTGGAAAGAAGCGCTCATCAATCAGAAGGACATCGAAATTGACGAGTTCGCCACGCGCTTGCTGGCGCTCTACCAGCCCATGGCGCGCGACATGCGCTTTCTCACGGCCGTCATCAAGATCAATGGCGACCTGGAACGCATGGGCGATCTGGCGGTGAACATCACCGAGCGCGCCATGCAATTGATGCGCGACACCCCCGTCAAACCTCTCATCGACATCCCCAAGATGGCTAGCCTGGCGGAGACCATGGTCCGCAAAAGCCTGGACGCTCTGGTCAAGCGCGACGAAGCCCTGGCTCGCAGCGTGCTCATCTCCGACGACGAGGTCGACGGCCTGCGCGACGCCGTGTACAAGGAACTGGTCGCCTTCATGCAGGAAGAAAGCACCACCATCCCTCGCGCCGTCGATTTGATGTTCATCGCGCACAACCTGGAACGCGTTGCCGATCATGCCACCAACATCGCCGAGGACGTTCTGTTCCTGATCAAAGGCATCGACGTGCGCCACCACGCCGAGGTCCGCGAGCAATCAGCAGCCCGCCACTAGAGCCCGCGCGCCGACGTTACAATTACTAGTTTGGAACCCGTCTCTCACTATTACTATTCCCATCGCCTCAAACTGCAATTCTGGGATTGGGGACAAAACGGAAAACCCACGCTACTCTTAGTCCACGGCGGCCTCGATCACGCCCGCATGTGGGACTGGGTGGCGCGTGAGTTCCGCAAGCATTTTCACGTCTACGCCATGGATCTGCGCGGCCACGGCAACAGCGCCTGGGCGCCGGGCGCGCTCTACACCATCGCCGAGCACACGCTGGATCTATCCGCCCTGGCCGACATCATCAACGACTTTCCCATCTATCTGGTCGGCCATTCTTTGGGCGGCATCATCACGTTGAGCTATTCCGGCATCTACCCGGAACGCGTCCGCAAGGCCATCGCGATCGAAGGCATGGGACTGCCCTTGACCCATCGCATCCACAAGCCCGCGCCGGAGCGCATGCGCAACTGGATCGAAGCCATTCGCAAGACCGAGCGGCGCGAGCCGCACAGCTATCCCAACCTGGACGCCGCTGTCGCGCGCATGAAAGAGGCCAATCCGCATCTGTCCGACGAAGTGGCGCGGCATCTCACGCTGCACGGAACGAACTGGAACGCCGACGGCTCGCTCATCTGGAAATTCGACAACTACGCGCGCATCTTCCCACCCTACGGCCAGAACATCGAAGACCTGCGCGCGACCCTCAGCGAGATCATCTGCCCGGTGCTGCTGTTCTGGGGCATGGAGAGCTGGGCGGCTGACCCGGAAACCGACGGCCGCGCTTCCGTCATCAAGAATCATCGCCTGGTCAAGGTCCCCGGTGCCGGACACTGGGTCCAGCACGACCGCCTCGATATTTTCCTCGAAGAATCCCTGCGTTTTCTATTAGAAGCCTGATCCGAGCCGGCGGCGGCCCGAAACAATTTCGTCTCCTATGCTTCAATACAGAGTAGGAGCGCACAGCGCGGGGCGTGCTCGCTCGGGAAAGGAGACTATCGCGACCCGCTGCGTTGTGCGCGATGCTTTGAAGAAGGAGGTGCGCGTGAGAATTTTGTCCCCTCTCAGTCTGCTCTTGTCGCTTGTCCTCGTCGTTCCGGCGCTGGCTGATTTCGCCACGGGCCTGGCCGCCTATCAAAAGGGTGATTTCAACACCGCCGCCAAGGAATGGCGCACGCTGGCCGAAGATGGTGATGCTGCTAGCCAGTACAATCTGGGTCTCCTATATGTGGACGGCCACGGAGTTCCTCAAGATTACGCCGAGGCCGTCAAGTGGTTCCGCCGCGCCGCCGAGCAAGGCTACACCCAGGCTCAGCACAATCTCGGCGCCATGTACGGCTCCGGACAGGGCGTCCACCGCGATTACCTGGAAGCGTACAAATGGCTGAACATCTGTTCGGCTAAAGGCAATGCCGGCTGCACCAGCCAGCGCGACCAGGTGGCCAAGAAACTCAAGCCCGCCCAGGTCTCTCAGGCCCAGCGGCTTTCGTCTGAATTCGCTCCCCGGCCGGAAAAACAGTAGTTCTGCTCCGCACTCCGCTCAGCTCGAACGCAACCCTGGCGACCAGTTATCCTGGTAGTAAATGGGTTTCCATCTAGCCGTCGACTATCGTCCTCGCGGCGACCAGGCCACCGCCATCGACCAACTCGTTCGCGGCACGGTGGACGGCGAGCAACACCAGGTCTTGCTCGGCGTAACCGGCTCTGGAAAAACCTTCACCATGGCCAAGGTCATCGAAAAAACCGGCCGGCCCGCCCTGGTGCTTGCGCACAACAAGACGCTAGCCGCGCAGCTCTATCACGAGTTCAAGACCTTCTTCCCTTCCAACGCGGTCGAATATTTCGTAAGCTACTACGACTACTATCAGCCCGAAGCCTATCTGCCTTCCGGCGACATCTACATCGAAAAAGAAGCCACCATCAACGACGAGCTGGACAAGCTGCGCCTCTCGGCCACGCGCTCGCTATTCGAGCGGCGCGATTGCGTCATCGTCGCCAGCGTCAGCTGCATCTACGGCCTGGGTTCGCCCGAAGCCTACTACGGCCAGTTGTTGATGCTCGAAAAAGGCCAGAACATCTCGCGTCAGCAGATCATTTCGAAGCTGGTCGAGATCCTCTACGAACGCAACGACCACAACTTTTCACGCGGCACCTTTCGCGTTCGCGGCGACGTGATCGAAATCTTTCCCACTTACGAAGACTTCGCCTATCGCGTCGAGCTCTGGGGCGACCAGGTCGACAGTCTCAGCCAGATCGATCCGCTGCTCGGCCAGGTGCGCCAGACCTACCTGCGCTTGCCCGTTTATCCGAAAACGCACTACGTGATGACACAGCAGACCCGCGACCAGGCGCTCGTCAGCATCGAAAAAGAGCTGGAAGAATGGCAGCCGCAGCTTGAAAAGCAAGGCAAGATCGTGGAGGCCCAGCGGCTTTACCAGCGCACCATGTTCGATCTGGAAATGATCCGCCAGATCGGCTATTGCCACGGCATCGAGAACTATTCGCGCCACTTCACCGGGCGCCTGCCGGGCGAGGCCCCACCCACCCTGCTCGACTATCTGCCGCACGATCACCTGATCTTCATCGACGAGAGCCATCAGACCATCCCGCAGTTGGGGGGAATGTATCACGGCGACCGCTCCAGAAAAACCGTGCTCGTCAACTACGGTTTTCGCTTGCCTAGCGCGCTCGATAACCGCCCGCTCACTTTCGAAGAGTTCGAGAATCGCGTCAATCAGGTTATGTATGTTTCCGCTACGCCCGGACCTTACGAGCTCACCAAGTCCTCCGGCGTGGTGGTGGAACAAATTATCCGGCCCACCGGACTGGTGGACCCGCAGGTGGAAGTGCGCCCCATCAAAGGCCAGGTGGATGACCTGCTGAACGAAATCCGCAAACGCGTGGAGCAAAACGAGCGCGTGCTGGTGACTACGCTCACCAAGCGCATGTCCGAGGATCTGGCGGAGTACTACACCGAAGTCGGCGTGCGCTGCGCCTATCTGCATTCAGAGATCGCCGCGCTGGACCGCATGAAGGTCTTGCGCGACTTGCGCCGCGGCGAAATCGACGTGCTGGTGGGCGTCAATCTTCTGCGCGAAGGCTTGGACCTGCCGGAAGTGTCGCTGGTTGCGATCCTGGATGCCGATAAGGAAGGCTTCCTGCGCTCCTCCGGCTCGCTGATTCAAACCATGGGCCGCGCCGCGCGCCATCTGAACGGCCGCGCGATTCTCTACGCTGATGTCTACACCGACAGCATGAAGCGCGCCCTGGGCGAAACCAATCGCCGCCGCGCCATCCAGGAACAGTACAACGAAGAGAACCACATCATCCCGCAGTCCATCATCAAGCCCATCGACATGAGCCTGGTCGCGGTCGCCGAGGGCGATTACGTCACCGTTCCCATCGAACCGGAAGATCCAGTCGAGGAGATGACCCCCGATCAGCGCGAGAAATTCATCGCCGGCCTGGAAGAAAGCATGCGCGAGGCCGCCAAGAAATTCGAGTTTGAGAAAGCCGCACAATTACGTGATCGCATAAAGATGCTAAAGTCTCCCAAAAGCTATGAAGAGGCCGAAGTCGGTAGCGCTGATCGCGGGGGGTAAGCTCAGCGGCTCACCTTTGGCGCGTTTTTGGTTGCTTTCCGAAATGCTGGGCCCGGTCAAGGCGTCGTCCTTCCGGCTCGCCAGCCGCATCGCCAACAGCCTCCGGGCTGGCTATCCCGTCAAAGATTACAGCGAGTTCCACGCCTGCAACTTGATCCTGATATGCGTCCCCGACCAGGCGCTGGCGGGAACCGTGGCGGAGTTATGCTCGGCCGGGATTTCCTGGCGTGGAAAATCGGTGGTGCTGTGCAGCGCCTGGCGCGACAGCAGCGAATTGCGCGAACTGTCCGCTCGTGGCGCCGCCATCGGCTCCATCACCACGATTCCCGGTTTCCAGGATCTCCGCTATCTAGTCTCGGGAGACAAACGCGCGATTCAGGAATCCAAACGGTTGGTGGAGAATCGCGATCGGCGGTGCCTGGCCATCGAGCGCGGTCGCAAGCCGCTCTATCTGGCGGCTCTGACCTGTACCGGTAGCCTGTTGTTTCCCTTGGTGATGGCGGCCTCGGAGTCCCTGCGCCGCGCTGGCGTGACGCCGGCGGTCTCCATCAGCATCCTCGAAAAACAACTGACTATGGGACTGCGCGCCTATGCTCGCGGCGGCCGCCGCGCCTACACGCGGCCGCCTGAACTCTCCAGCCAGTTGCGCGCCTTGTCGGCCGCCGATCCCGCGCTCGCCCGTTACGTCGAAAAAAGCTACCAGCTTACACAACAGCTTCTGGAGCAGCCCCAGCGCCAGGCCGCGGCCGCGAGTGCGCGAACCATCTCTGTCGCAGGTGCCGAACGATACACAGGTAAGCTGGTCGCCGCTGAAGTGCGGTAACCTGCTTCAGGCCGATGCCTGGCTGGACTGCGCGGCGGCGAAACGCGCCTGCATCTCGCGCGTCAGATGCGGCACGATCCCGATCATCCGCTCCAGCAGCATGAGTTGCCCGCGATGATGCATCTCGTGCTCCTTCACGCCCAGAATCATCTCGAAGCGCGACTTGGAAGGCGGCGTCATTCCGGCGGGATAAGCCACGCGCTCGCCCAGAAAATCGCCCGAGAGGCCGTCCAGCCATTTCGCGAAATTCTCGCCGTTGTCCTTCAGCAAGGCGACGATCTGCTTCTTGTCGCGAGGTTTCTGCTCTTCGGCCATCATTTTGGTGACGAAGCCGGGAAAATCGAACCCTTCCAGCGTGCTGCGCCGTTCCACCGCGTGAATCTGTTCCTGCATCCGCGGAGTCAGCGCGATGTGAATCAGCGTCGATGCCACCGTGCGCGTGTTCGGCGCGGCCCGAAACCCATAATGTTCTTCGCCGATTTCCTCGGCAATCACGAGCGTGTTCTTCCGCACCGTGCGAAAACCCGCCGCCAGTTCTTTTGATCCGTAGTAGGTCATACAGCTATTTTACCCGCAGGCGCCGGCGGCTAGAATGAAGAGAACATGACAGCGAAGCTCAGTATGTTCCTGCCTGCCTTGCTGTTCTTGGGTTGGAACAATACAAAGGCGCAATCCGTTGTCGACCTCCCGAGATTCATGGGACGCCAAGTGACAATTACTGTACCTGAACGTGACGAACTAGAAGGTCGTTTCCCCAAAGGCCCAGCGTCCATCTGCATTGAGGGACCACCACAACGTCAGTGCTACACCGCTCCGAAAGAGTTTGGAAATAATCCTTTCTGTAGAGTTGGTGGAGTTGAAGAAAGACATGCCCGCACTCCTGTTCTCGGCGGAGAGCGGCGGTGTCGGTGGCTGGGCAATTTATTTTGCTCTGCTTCAGCCAGGAACCGACTTCCAATGCACAGATATTCTTAACTGCCGACCGATCTGGCCCACTATGGCGCGCATCGATACATTATCTCTGCGTCTCTCCAGCTTGACGGCCTGTACCTACTCCAGGATCGATACATGACCCTCCACAAATACGACTTGGCTGCCCATGCGGACGTCCTTGTATCGGAAAAGCAGGAGATTCTCGCCCGCCTTAGGCGTGTAAAAGCCGAGACAGAACCACAGCAATAGTTGCCCTCGACAAATCGATTCGAGCGATTATTTGATGTACTTCGCTGGCGTGACAATCGGAATCCCGTGGAACGGATTCAGTGACAGAAGATCTCGATCGCCTGTGACGAGCGCTTGCGCTTCGCCGTTCACCGCGGCTTCCAGCATCATGTCATCCTTCGGATCGCGGCAGGCGTGAACTGTGTAGGTAATTGGAGCGATGTCCGCCACGCGGCTCAGCAGCCGCAGAAATTCCTGTCGGTCCTTGATGCTGATATAGCGATCGAACTTCGGCCGGGAGAGTACGTCCGCTAGCTCGTTGAGCGTCGCTTCAGAAACGAGAATCTGACCGTTCTGTAGCGCGCGGTGAAACGCCTGGCCTGGAACGGAGGCCGGCAACAACAGGCCGCTGACAACCAAGTTGTTATCCAGTACGACTCGCTCTTTATTCATCGGCCAGCAGCGAATCGAGCTTTTCCTTGGTAAGCCCGCGCGCGGCAGCCTTCTTTGCTACCCGATCACAAAGCCGCTGTAGTTCGGCGATGTTGAGCGCTCGTAAGCGATCGTATTCCTGTGGCGACAAAATCACAGCCACATCCCGTTTTTGCCGGCGGATGATCACGGGCTCGCGTTGAGCCGCATCCAGAAGAGCGGCCAGGCGTTGCTTAGCATCGGTTGCGGAAACGTAACGCATGGAGATGACTCTCTTGTCCATTATAGACAAAATAGACAAACTATTGTGATCTCCCTTGACATCCAGCCTCGGCCGCGCCACAATACGAATGGCGAAGAAAAGGCGAATCTGCATGAACCCTAACGCCGCTCTCCCAACTACGCTCGGATTCCGCCCCGAGGCACGAATCCGCGAAACGCTGTCCACCGGCCTCGCCTCGCTCGACCAACTCATCAACGGCTTCCCGCGCGGCGCAATCTCGGAAATCATCGGGCCGGAAAGCTCCGGCCGCGCTACTGTAATTCATTCACTTCTAGCTGCATCCACTTCAAAATACGAGATCTGCGCTTATGTCGATACAGACGATTCCTTCGACCCAGTCTCGGCCGCCGCAGCCGGAGTCGCGCTCTCCCAGCTTCTGTGGATCCGCTGTGGCCACAACGCCGGCCATGCGCTCAAAGCCGCCGATGCCCTGCTCCACGCCGGCGGTTTCGGCGTGATCGTACTCGACCTCTGCCAGGTGACGCCGCGCATCGCTAACCGCATCCCCATCTCCTACTGGTATCGATTCCGCCGCGCCATCGAAAACACTCCGGCCATCCTCGCTCTGCTCGAAAAAGATTCGCTGGCCAGATCCTGCGCCTCCTTGATGCTTGAAATGAAGCGCAAGAAGGCCGTCTGGAAAGGAGCGCCTGGCTTCGAATTGCTGCGCGGAGTGGAACTGGAAGCCAGCGCGCGCAAGCCGGTGCGCCCGGCCGCGGCCAATTTTCAAGCCAAGGCGATCTAAACATGTTTGCCTGTCTGCATGGCGCCGCCGCGGATCTGCCCCAAATCGCCCAGGCCTTCACCCCTTGGTTCGAACAAACCGCGCCCGGCACCATTGTCTTCCCCATCCACGCGCTGAAGCGTCTCTATGGCTCGCCGCACCAGATCGCGCAATCCATCGCACAGCGCGCCGGCGCCGGCGTAAACGTCGCCATCGCCGAAACAGCCGAATCCGCAATTCTCGCGGCGCGCAACTTCACCGGCATCACGGTCGACCCGCAGTTGGATCATCTGGACATTTCGAATCTCCCCATCACCGAAGAAATGCTCGAAACGTTGGATGCCTGGGGCATCCGCGACCTCCAGCAGCTCGCGCAACTCCCTGAAACCGGCATCGCGGAACGATTCGGCGAGAACGGCGTCTATCTGCAAAGTCTGGCCAAAGGCGCCATCCATCGCCCGCTGCGCGTTTTTCAGCCAGCCATCACGTACGACCAACGCATCGAGTTGGATCATCCGGTGGAACTGCTCGAGCCGCTGTTGTTTCTGATCGCGCGCCTGCTCAATGAGCAATGCGAAAAGCTGGAAGCGCATGGCATGGCGGCCGGTGAAGTCACTATCCGCCTGGAACTCGACAACCAAACAGAACACATGCGCACGCTGCGCTTGCCAGTCCCGATGCGCGACAGCAAAGCGCTCTTAAAACTTCTGCAAATGGATCTGGAGTCGCATCCGCCGCAAGCCGCGACCCAGGCGCTTTCGCTTAGCCTCAAACCCGTGCTCCCGCGCACCATCCAAAACGGAATTTTCCTCCCCATCGCCCCGGCCCCGGACAAGCTGGAGCTGACCTTGGCACGTATCCGCGGCATCGTCGGCGAAAACAACGTCGGCTTGCCCGAGCTCCTGGACACGCATCATCCGCACCCGTACCTCCTTGTCGCGAGCCAGCCGCAAATCACCACTTCCACGCCACCGTCCAACCATGCGGCCTTCCGTCATTTCCGCCCGCCGCTCCCAGCCCAGGTAGAACTTCACCAAGATCGCCCCGCGCGCCTCGCCGCTTCCAGCATCCACGGCAAAATCCTCAACGCCGCCGGCCCCTGGCGAACTTCAGGCGACTGGTGGACCCAAACCGTCTGGAACCGCGACGAATGGGACGTCACGTTATCCAACGGCGCACTCTACCGCATCTATCGCGAGCCAGATCAGCACTGGTTCATCGCAGGCGCTTATGACTGAAAAATCCGGGGACAGTACACTCAATCCCAATTTTAATAATCGGGGACAGAGTGTACTGTCCCCGGTTTTTGTCGAATTGCATGCACGCTCGGCCTTCAGTTTTCTCGAAGGCTCCTCAGTTCCCGAAGAACTGGTGGCGCGCGCCGCCGAACTCGATCAACCTGCCCTGGCTATCCTCGACCGCGACAACGTCTCCGGCGCGGCGCGCTTCCACATGGCCGCAAAAAAAGCCGGCATCCGCGCCCATATCGGCGCCGAGATCACCTGCACCGATGGCCACCGCTACCCGCTGCTCGCCGAAAATCGCACAGGCTACCAGAATCTTTGCCGCCTGATCACGCGCATGAAGATGCGCGCCAAAAAAGGCGAAGGCGCGGTCGCACCGGAAGAGTTCGCCGAATTCTCGGAAGGCCTGGTCTGCCTGCTCGCCCGATGCGACCAGCGCGTTCTCGATCGATTCGGCACAAAAAACGTCTTCGTCGAACTGCAGCGCCATTACAACCGCGTCCAGGAAGCCCGCAATCAAGCCCTCGTCGAATTCGCCCGCGAACATCAACTGCCGCTGGTAGCCACCAATGGCGCAAGCTACGCCACCCCCCAATCGCGCGAAGCCCTCGACGTCCTCACCTGCGTCCGCCACAAAGTAAAAATCAACGAAGCCGGCCGCCTGCTCTCCATCAACTCCGAGCGCCATCTCAAAACCGCGCAGGAAATGTCTCGCCTCTTCGCCGATCTTCCAGAAGCCATCGCCAACACGCGCGAGCTTTCCAACCGCCTCCAATTCACCTTGGCCGATCTCGGCTACCAATTCCCCCGCTACCCCGTCCCACCCGGCGACACCATGAACACCTTCCTCCGCAAGCGCACCGACGAAGGCGTGAACAACCGCTATGTCCGCAATGCTTTCACGGCCGATCTGCACCGCCGCGCCCGCCGCCAGGTGGAGCGCGAGCTCGCTCTGATCGAAAAACTCGACCTGGCCGGCTACTTCCTGATCGTCTGGGACATCGTCGAGTTCTGCCGCAAGAACAACATTCTGGTGCAAGGCCGCGGCTCGGCCGCCAACAGCGCCGTGTGCTATTCGCTCGGCATCACCGCGGTCGACCCCATCTCGATGGATCTGCTATTCGAGCGCTTTCTCTCTGAAGAGCGCGGCGAATGGCCGGACATCGATCTGGATCTGCCCAGCGGCGACCAGCGCGAGCGCGCCATCCAATACGTCTACGAGCGCTACGGCAAACTCGGCGCCGCCATGACCGCCAACGTCATCACCTATCGCGGCCGCTCCGCCGTCCGCGACATCGGAAAAGTGCTGGGCTTCGACGAGCCCGATCTCGAGCGCATCTCAGCCCTGATTCCCGCCTGGGGCTGGACCGATCCCAAAGAAACCGCCGAGCGCCAGTTCCGCCAAGCCGGCTACGCGCCCGACCATCCCCTGATCGCGAAATTTTTGGATATCTACATGACCATCCAGGATCTCCCACGCCACCTCGGCCAGCATTCCGGCGGCATGGTGATCTGCCAAGGCCAGCTCGATTCCGTTGTCCCGCTCGAGCCAGCCACCATGCCCGGCCGCGTGGTCATCCAGTGGGACAAAGAAGATTGCGCCGATATGGGCATCGTCAAAGTGGATCTGCTCGGCCTCGGCATGCTGGCCGTGCTCGAAGAGTCCATCCAGCGCATTCGCGAGTCCTACCACGAAGAAGTGGATCTCGCGCATCTGCCGCAAGACGACAAGCTGGTCTACGCCGCCCTGCAAAAAGCCGACACCATTGGCCTTTTCCAGGTGGAAAGCCGCGCCCAGATGTCCTGCCTCCCGCGTATGCGCCCCGAGCGCTTCTACGACATCGTGGTCGAGGTCGCCATCATCCGCCCCGGCCCCATCGTCGGTCAAATGTTGAACCCCTACCTGCGACGCCGCCAGGGCCGCGAAAAACCAGAATGCCTGCATCCCTCGCTCGAGCCCGTGCTCGCCCGCACGCTCGGCGTCCCGCTATTTCAGGAACAGCTGCTGCGCATCGCCATGATCGCCGCCAACTTCACCGGCGGCGAGGCCGAAGAGCTGCGCCGCGCCATGGGATTCAAGCGCTCCGAAGCCCGCATGCGCGACATCGAAACCAGGCTGCGCTCCGGCATGACGCGCAACGGCATCACCGGCCAGCAGCAGGAGACCATCGTCCAATCCATCACCTCGTTCGCGCTCTACGGCTTCCCGGAATCCCACGCCGCCAGCTTCGCCCTGATCGCTTACGCCAGCGCCTATCTGAAAT
This sequence comes from Terriglobia bacterium, assembly GCA_963768095.1. Taxonomy (GTDB): domain Bacteria; phylum Acidobacteriota; class Terriglobia; order Bryobacterales; family Bryobacteraceae; genus Palsa-89. The sequence goes on from CAVYGT010000011.1 coordinate 788,743, forward strand.
GTCATTACCTGGCCGCGTTCACCGCCGCCATCCTCAACAACCAGCCCATGGGATTTTATGCGCCCGCCACGTTAGTCAAGGACGCCCAGCGCCACGGCCTGCACTTCAAGCCCATCGACATCACGCGCTCCGATTGGCAATGCACCATCGAAGAACACCACGGCGACAAATGCGTGCGCCTGGGTTTGAATTACGCCAAAGGCCTTCGCCAGCAGGCCGCCGAAGCGATCCTGCGCGCGCGCGCCGCACGGCCGTTTCGAAGCATTCAGGATCTGGTGAATCGCGTCCCCCAGCTACGCAAAGACGAGCTGCGCAAGCTCAGCGAAATCGGCGCGCTCAATTTCATTCCGCAAACTCCCACACATCGCCGTGCCGCGCTCTGGGAATCGGAGGCCGCCATCCGTCCCGCCGGTCCCCTTTTCACCGATAATCTCGCGCCTGCCGATGAGTCGCCTCTCGCTCCCATGACCGCGACCGAGCGCCTCAACTCCGACTTCCGTGGCACGCAGCTCACCATCGGCAAACATCCTCTAGCCTTTCATCGCGAAAAACTGGACACGCTCGGCGTCACGCCCGCCCGCGAGCTGCAATTCGTCCCCAACGGCCGCCCGGTCCGCATCGCCGGCTGTGTCATCTGCCGCCAGCGCCCCGGCACCGCCAAAGGACTGCTCTTCTTAAGCCTGGAAGATGAAACCGGAGTCTCCAATGCGGTCGTGATGCCCGATATCTTCGACCGCGAGCGCCCCACCATCCTCAACAATTCCTACCTCATCATCGAAGGTGAAATGCAGAACATCGATGGCGTGTTCACCGTGCGCGCCAGCCATTTCGAACCATTACATACCGCCGAAGAAGCCGTGCCGTCCCACGATTTTCATTAAGATACATCGCTCATTAGTACTAACCTTAGGGTCTCTCCTAGTACCGTCGCCAAATAGTTTTGAATCGAACTCCTCATCTGCGAGACGCCCCCGCATCGCATCCTGAATGCGGTGCTACTTATGCAACGAACTCTAATTTCGATGCTCTTCATTTCGTTTGCGGCCTCGGCCGGAGCCACTACCATTACCATCACGTCCGCCAGTAGCGTCGCCAATGCCGATGCTGAAGAGAGCGCCTGGATCCTGTCGAGCTTCGGCAGCAATTTCAACGCGGATATTTTGGCAACCTTTGAAGGCTTTACCGCCAGCGATCAGACCGGCTACAGCAGCCTATCTACTGGCGCCGGCACCTTCAGCGTGACGCCTGGCAGCCAGCCCGGAGATCCCACGCAGAGCAATGGCACCAAGAAAGATCAGTTCACCATTCTCGATTCCGCCGATACGCCGTTCTCGGGCCGCTACAACACCACGCCCGGCGGCAACAACTGGCTCGACTCCAACGATATCACCGGCATCCAATTGTCAACCTCTCTCGACACGCTGGTCTTTATGATCACCGATGTGAACGATTGCGGCGGCACACTTACCATCAAAACCGCCGATGGCACCAAATCCAGCGCTTTCGCGCCTTATCCTAGTGCCAAGGACGGCAACCTCTATTTCGTAGCGATCACTTCCTCCGGACCGATCGGAGATGTATGGTTTCTCAACAACTCAAGGAACGACGGCTATGGGCTGGATGATTTCGGAACCGTCGTAGATCCTCCTCCGCCGCCGCCGACGCCCACACCCGAACCCGGGACGCTCTCCATCGCAGGCATCGGCTTGATTGGCATCGCTCTGTTCAGGAAGTACAAGGCCCTGCACTCAGGCGCCCGTGTATAGGCCCATTCGCTCCTTCGCCAAACGCACCGTGGACTTCGCAATCGGCGCGACGCGTTCGGCGCCCTGCTTGAGGACGCCGTCCAGATAGCCAGGCTCCGACGTAATCTCGCGATAACGCGCCTGCATCGGTTCCAACTTCGTTGCGACAATCTCGGCTACTTTCTTCTTCAGATCGCCATAACGAAGTCCGCTGAATTCCGCCTGGCTCTCTTCGTTCTTCCACCCCATGAACGCCTGGGCGATTTCAATCAGGTTCCGCACGCCCGCGCCCAGATGCTCGAAGTCCACCTGAGGTTGTGAGTCCGTTGTAGCTCGCATGATCTTCTTGCGAACCTGATCCGGCGGATCGAGCAATCCAATCGCGTGTCCGGACCCTGTAGCCGACTTACTCATCTTTTTCTCGGGATCGTCCAGCCCCATCACGCGCGATCCCACCGCCGGCAAATGCGTGGCCGGCATCACGAATGTTTCTCCGTACAGCGAATTGAAGCGCTGCGCGATATCGCGAGCCAGCTCCAGATGCTGCGCCTGATCGTCGCCCACCGGCACGATCGCGGCCTGGTAAATCAAAATGTCCGCGGCCATCAGCACTGGATATTGAAGCAGCCCGTCGCCGACTGTCTCTTGTGCCTGCGCCTTGGCCTTGTACTGCGTCATGCGCTCCAGCCAGCCGACCGGCGTCACGCACGTCAGCATCCAGGCCAGTTCGGAATGCTCCGGAACCGACGACTGCACCACGATGGAAGAAAGCTTCGGGTCAATTCCAACCGCGAGAAACAGCGCCGCCGTCTCGCGAATCTTCTGCTGCAATTCCGCCGGGTCCTGGTACACCGTGACCGCGTGCAGATCGACAATCCCGAAGATGCTCTCGTAATCGCCTTGGATCTGGACCCAGTTCTTCAGCGCTCCCAGGTAATTCCCAATGTGCAGGTTACCGGACGGCTGAACGCCCGAAAAAATGCGCGCCTTCATGTTGAATCATCCATGGTACCGTAGGGTACACTCAGGCTTGCCCACCGAAGAGATTCTCAGCATAGAAAAGCTCGTGTACGGCGGCGAGGGTTTGGCGCGCCTGGACGGCAAGGTTGTTCTGATTCCCTACGTGGCGCCGGGCGAGACGGTGCGCGCCGAAGTGGAGCGAGTCAAGAACGACCTGTTCCGGGGCCGCCTGCTCGAAGTGGTTTCACCAGCGGCATCCCGCGTTCCCGCGCCCTGCCCGTATTTCCAGCGCTGCGGGGGCTGCCATTATCAGCATCTGGATTACGCCATCGAGGTGCAGCAAAAGATCGCCGCGTTGCGCGAAGTGCTGCGCCGCGTCGGTAAGATCGACTTCGCTGACGACATCGCCGCCATCACCGCCGAGCCCTGGCAGTATCGCAACCGCATCCAGCTCCATATCGATCGCGGCTCCCTAGGATACTTCGAACACGGATCCAGGCGCTTGTGCGCGATTGAGAGCTGTCCAGTTGCTTCACCGGCTTTGAATCAAGCCATTGCGGCCCTCAATTCTCACCTCCCGCAGCTAGGTTCTTTCAGCGGCGCAGTGGAGCTGTTCACCAACGAGACGGAAGTCCAAATCAACGTCCTCGACCGAGTCCCGCGCGCGGTCTATTCGACCTTCGAATCCCTGGGCGCCAGCGGCCCGATCGACTATCAAGGATTCCGCGTCAGCCGCAATTCGTTCTTCCAGGTAAATCGATTCCTCATTGATCGCCTGATCCAGTGCGCCGTGGCGGACCACCAGGGAGATTCCGCGCTCGACCTTTACGCCGGTGTCGGTTTGTTTGCGAAAGCTCTCACCAGCCGGTTCCGCGAGGTTACGGCGGTCGAGTCCGGACACGGCGCGTTCCGCGACCTCGTGCACAACCTCGGAGACCGCGTCTCCAGCCACAACACCACCGTGGAAGAATACCTGGCCAATTCGCAAAACCGCCCTGACTTAATCCTGGCCGACCCGCCGCGCGCCGGCCTGGCCAAACACGTCGTGGCCGATCTGACGCGCCTTCGAGCGCCCTGCCTGGTCATCGTATCCTGCGACCCGGCAACGCTGGCGCGCGACCTACAGGGATTGATCGCAGGCGCCTATCGCATCCACAAAATCACGTTAGTGGACCTTTTCCCTCGAACATTCCACCTGGAAACTGTGGTTGAGTTGCGCCGATAATCACCCAGTGGTCTGATTGATAGAAAGCCTGGCGCGGTGGCTCAACAGCCTTCAACCAGCAGCGCGCCCCACTGGAATCCCGCGCCAAACGCCGCGAAGCAAACAAATTGGCCGGTCCGTGGTCCCGGATCTTGCCACCACTCGGAAGCCGCGATCAGCATCGAGGCCGACGACGTGTTCCCGTAGCGCCGGATGTTCGAGAAGAACTTCCCCGGCTCCACCTGCAACGAACGCGCCACGCGATCGATCAAGTTCTGATTCGCCTGATGCATCAGGAACACTTCGATCGCGCTCGCAGTTTTCTGGTTGCGGTCCAGAACCTCGGTGATGACGGCCGGAATTTTCCGCGAAGCCTGCATGATCACCGAGCGCCCGTTCATCTCGAGCGGCGCGTCGAACTCGAGCCGCAAATCATCAGCGAACGCGCCGTCGGAATGGAGCGCATGATCCACGATGCGCGCTGATCCGCCCTCCCGAGAAATCAGACAAGCGCCCGCGCCATCGCCGAACAAGATCGCGACCCCAGCCACAGCCGGTTCGCGCGCGACCACGCTGGACATTTTCTCCGAGGCCGCCACCAGCACGTGGCCATAGCGATCCGCCAGCGTCGCCGCCAGCGCCATGCCAAAGAGCCCGCCCGCACTCGCCAGCGGCAGATCGAAAGCCGGCGTCTGATCCAGGCCCAGCCCGCGCGCCACCACCGCTGCCGGTCCGGGAAATCGCCGCCCCGATGATCCCGACGACACGATTAGCAGCCCCACATCGCTGGCCGCCAATCTGGCGCGCTCCAAACACTGCCGCGCCGCCTCCACCGCCATGCTTGCCACGGATTCGTCGTCGCGCGCGTAACGCCGCTCCTCGATTCCAGAGACCTCGCGAATCCACCCCGCTTCGCACTTCAGCCGCGCAGCCAGTTCGTCGTTGCTGACAACGCGTGCAGGCAGGTAGGCTCCAAAAGCCTTGATCGTCGCCACGCGCTACTTCCTGTTCTCGAGGTAACTTTCGATGCGCTCAATCGACTCGAATTTGCGTGGATGCAAATCCGAATCTGGAATTGTGATGCCGAACTCGCGCTCTAGCTCGCCCACCATGTCGGGCAATGCGAAGGAATCCAGAAAGCCCGAATCGAACAGCGATTCGCCCGCCTCCGGAACGCTGGACTTCTTCGAAACGTCCTTCAGGATCGCGACAATTCGTTCTCTATTGTCCATTGGCTCGCCCCGCCATCGCGTTCTGAAACCGCTCGTACTGTGCCATGATCTCGGAAAACAGCATATCGCCCAGCATGCGATACCCTTGCCCCGTGAGATGCGTGTAGTCGCCTTGCGCCAGGCCGGCCTGCACCCATTGACGCACCGATCCGGCGCCGCCCATGCGAGCGCGCCAGTCCCAAAATGCGCAGCCATTCTCTAGCGCCACCTGCCGCTGGATCTCGATCACTTGATCCAGATGCGGAAACGGCAAGCGCCGCCCATTGCGAAGCCGGTATTGGCAATCCGGAGGACCCACCAGGAGAATACTCGCCAAGGGCGCCGCCGCGCGCAACCGCTGGATCACTTCCTTCAACGCGGCGCGGTATCCGTCCTCGGTCCAACTCCTGCTCAACGCTTCATTGGTGCCGTACGCCAGCACGATCAACGCCGGATCGCGATCGGCGATCTCGCCATCCAGAATGGAAGCATTCCATGCCAGCTGCATTTCCGCCTGCGCGCCATTGATCCCGAGCGTTTCGTAAGTCACTCCAGTTTGGTTTTGCGCCACCCAACCGAACAGCCGCACCGGATCTGTGCTCATCGTCCGCAGCATGTATTGATGGGGACCCGGCGCCGGCGTGTAGCGATAGATTCCGGGAGCAAATTCGCCGTTCGTGTCGATCGCCCCGGCGGGCGCACCGTCCACCGACAGTTCAAGCTGTCCTCCGCCGGGCTGCTGAAGATAATACAATTCGAGCTGCTGGCATTCAGCCGACAAGCTCACCGTTTGCCCCGGCGCGTGCGCAGTCAAGCTGATTCCGCCCAGCCCGTACACGCCATCGCCCTTGCGCGTCACCAAACCGTCCGTGTACCAACCGCGCGAATTGGCGCCGCGGCTGTCGAAGCGGCGATACCCCAAAAAAGGATGGCCAGGCAGCGTGAATCCCGGGCCCCCCGCGCCGAATTTCTTTTGAAAATCCTGGCGCATTTCATCCGCCCAGTCGTCCGATGCGGTGTGCGAATCGCCGTACTGTAGAATGCGAACCGGTCCGCTAGCGGCCGCATGCGAAACCTGTTCGAAGAACGGCACCAGGGCGCCAGCATCCTCCAGCGTGTCCGAGGTAGCCGCAGCGCGCGCGCTAACTGCTTCGAACGCTGCATGTCGAACCGCCGGCGACACGGCCACCACCGCGGCTCTCCTGTGCACCGTCTTCTTCTTCGTGGTTTTCTTGGACGGTGTCGTAGCGGCGGTAGGAGTATCGGACCAGGCTGGAAACGCCGCCAGACCAAGCGCCAATGTCGCCGCCAGCCGCATTAAGGCTTCGCCTCGGCGCCCGATTCCTGCGCAAGCTGTCGCCGATACTTCGCCTGATATCGCCGGTAGCCGGCTTCGAGCGCCTGATCCAGCAGCACGCCTACCTTGCGCGCGCCGCCCGGCAATGGATGCGTGAAGTCCGCGCTCACCAGCCGCGGCTGGCTTTCATACCAGCGCGCCATGGTCCCTTCGCCGCCCATGGCCTGAAATGTGTTGAAGAACGCGCAACCCATCTCCGCCGCAGTCTGACGCTGGATCTCAACGAGCCTCGGCAGCGACGGTACCGTGACGATCCGTCCGCTCGCGTCGCGCTGCCCGCGGTCCATGGGACTCATGATCAAGACCGACGCATTCGGCACGGCGGCTTTCACGCGCCCGATCACCTCGCGCAACTCGCCTGGGTAAGATTTCTCGATGTAATCGGCATAGATGCTCTCGTTCGTGCCGTAATTCAGCACCACCAGATCCGGCCGCTGATGTTGCAGCTCGACGCTCCATTGCGCCCTGTCGAAATATCGCACCACGGCCTGAACCTGCCCGCCGTTCAGTCCAAGACTATTGTAGATCACGCCCGGATCATCTCTTTCAAAGCTCACGCCGAAAAGCCGCACCGGTCCGCGCTCCACCACCAGATCGATGTTGCGAGTTCCCGCGGGAAGCTCGATCGTTTGAAAACCGGCCTGCTTGGCGACATCGTCCGTTTCAATCTCGCCGATTGCCCGCCCTTCCGTAAGAATCCCGAGCCGCCCGCCTCCGGGTTGCCGCAGATACTCCACTTCCATGCGCGCGTGATCTTCCCCGAGCACGATCTGCGAAGCCGCGCCCGTCGCACCCTCGAAGCTGACGCCTCCCAGGCCAACCAGTCCATCGCGAGCGTGCGATTGCGTGGCCGCTTCGATATGCCAACCCTTTCCCAAAATATCCACGCCTCGGTGCCCATACCACGCCCAAGGCTTGGCGATCAGAATGAACCCGTGCCCCGCATCTCCGTAGTGTTGCTGCAAAAGCGCGCGCGCGTCGGCCGTTATCGAATCCGCCGTCACCGGCGAATCGCCATAGTGCAGCACGCGCGTCACCGCACCCGGAAGCTTAGATTCGGTCCGCCACAGCGCCTGGTAGAAAGCCTTTAGATTTTCATGCTCGTCGATTAAATCGGGCGTCGCGATCGCGGGCCGCGACGGCGTAGCGCGCGTGGGGCTGGAAGGACGCGCAACAGGTTCCGCCGTGTTGCTCGCGCGCGGCTGGAAATCCACCATCGCGCCAGGCGCGATCGGACGCGCCACCTTAGCGAGGCTCAGAAGCAACACCAACGCCGCAAACGTCAGGATCGTCAGCGTGGTCTTCTTAGGCAACATGGTCAGAACCGCGAGTAGATGAAGGGCGCCGAGCCGCTGCCCGCTACATATTGAATGGCAACCACCAGCAGCGCCATGGCCCCGGCCTGGGCGTAGTAAGGCGCGGCGGAAAAGAATCGCAAGCCCGCGTCGTACCATCCCTTGGGCACAAAGTGCGCGCAGATCGCGGCCGCCAGCACCACCAGAAAGGCGGGAGTTACATTCGCCAGCGAGACAGTGCCGGAAAACATTTGCGCGAAAATATCCCGCGCCGTCCCGACACTCGACGCGCGAAAGAACACCCAGCTAATCAAAACAAAATGGAACGTCACCAGCGTCCGGCCGATCCGCGCCGCTGGATGCTCGCTCCGCGCGGCTTTCCCCCGCACCGCTTGCCACCAGCGCTGCGCCGCCAGACCGCATCCGTGCCATACGCCCCAGATCAGAAACGTCCAGCTCGCCCCATGCCACAGCCCGCCGATCGCCATCGTCACCACCAGGTTCAAGTACGCGAAGATCTTCCAGCGGGATCGCAAGCCCGGCAGCGAGAAGTACAGATAATCCCGCAGCCAGTTGGAAAACGAGATGTGCCAGCGCCGCCAAAAGTCCGCGATATTTTGCGCCACGTACGGTTGATTGAAATTGGCCGGCAGCTTGATCCCCAGCAGCAGCGCCGAGCCCAGCGCGATGTCCGTGTAGCCCGAAAAATCATAGTAGAGCTGGAAAGCGTATCCATAGACGCCGGCCAACACTTCGGTGCCCGAGTACAGCTTCGGCAAATCGAACACGCGGTTGATCACATTCTCTGCCAGGAAGTCGGCGATCAAAAGCTTCTTCACCAAACCCATTCCGATCAGAAACAATGCCCGCCCGCCGTCCTCCGCGCTCAGCATTTGCCACTTCGACCATTGCGGGATCAGGTTCGACAAGCGCGTAATCGGCCCGGCCAGCGTAGTCGGGAAAAAGCTGGCCGACGCCAGATACGCCAGAAGGCTCGAAGCCGGCTCCGCATCGCGCCGGTAAATGTCCAGCGTGTAAGTCAGCGATTGGAAAGCGTAGAAAGAAAGCCCCAGCGGCAGAACCCAGGGCAGACGCGGCGAATATTTTACCGAAACGATCAGCCCGATATTCATCACGATGCTCAACGCGATCAGCCCACGCCGCGACAGCGGATGCTGAACCCGCCCCAGCGCCTGCCCGATGAAGAAATCGCAGCTCGAAGCCAGCGGAATCAGCGCCAGATAAATCAGATCCCAGCGCGCATAAAAAAAGTAGTTGGCGAAGAGAATCACCGCCAGCGCGCCCAGCCGGTACCGACGCGCCAGCCAAAAGGCGAAAAACACGCTGGCCAGGAACGCAAAGTAAGTGGGACTGGAAAGGACCATCGCGAACCGGAAGCTGAGCCCAGTATACTGTAGGTCTTTCCAGCCGCACCGGCGGTGAAAGGAAAATAATGTCGAATTTGATCCAAACTCAGGCGAAAGACGACGTCTTGCTGGTCACCATCAACCGCCCGGAAGTCCGCAACGCCGTGAACGGCGCCACTGCCGAGGCCTTGGCCGGCGCCTTCCGCGACTTCGATTCCGACCCGCATTTTCACGTCGCGATTCTCACCGGAGCAGGCGGCACGTTCTGCGCGGGCGCCGATCTGAAGGCCGTCGCCGCCGGGCAAGGCAACCGCCTCTCTCCGGATGGCGATGCCCCCATGGGCCCAACCCGCATGCTGCTCTCAAAACCCGTGATCGCAGCGGTGGAAGGCTACGCCGTGGCCGGCGGCCTGGAACTTGCGCTCTGGTGCGACCTCCGCGTGGCCGCGCGCCATGCCGTCTTCGGCGTCTTCTGCCGCCGTTTCGGAGTCCCCCTGATTGACCTTGGCACCATCCGCCTGCCCCGCCTCATCGGCCACAGCCGCGCTATGGACTTGATCCTCACCGGCCGCGGCGTCTCTGGCGAAGAGGCCCTCCAAATGGGCTTGGCCAATCGTCTCGCCGAGCCCGGACACGCGCTCGACGCCGCGCTAGAACTGGCCCGCAGCCTGGCTCGTCTCCCGCAAACCTGCCTCCGTTCGGACCGCCTCTCAGCCTACGAGCAATGGTCGCTCCCCACCCAGGAAGCAATCCGCAACGAATTTCGCCGCGGCACGCACGTCATACAAAGCGGCGAGACGCAGGCCGGCGCCGCGCGATTCGCCGGCGGCCAAGGAAGGCACGGAGCGTAGATCAATCCGGAAATCGAGAGCCCTCTTGCGATACGCAGAAATGCAAGGTCCGGCCTAAACTTCGATCCGGAAGAGAGCATCGGTCGAGTGGTCGGTCTGTATGGGCGTTGGTGCGGTTAGGCCAAGGTTACGAGCGCCATTACAGTCGGCGAGCATGCACAGACCCGGCCGTCACGTTTTCGCATAGTTTCGCGTCAAACACAGGCAGCGAGAGCGGCACACCGGCCCCTGAGCTCTGATGCTGAGGTCGGACAAGTGACGGCAATCGCTGCGGAAAGGACCATCATGAAAATCGTAGTAATTGGCGGTACTGGACTCATTGGATCGAAGCTTGTCAAAAAGCTGCGTGAGCATGGTCAGGAAGTAGTGGCCGCGTCGCCCGATACAGGTGTCAACAGCATTACAGGCCAGGGACTTGCAAATGCGCTGAAGGGCGCCTCTGCGGTCGTCGACGTAACAAACTCCCCTTCCTGGGAGGATGCGGCAGTGCTGAAGTTCTTTGAGACATCAACCCGTAATCTTCTCGACTATGAAGCGGCCGCGGGCGTGGGACATCACGTCGCGTTGTCGGTGGTAGGAACCGAACGTCTGCTCGAAAGCGGCTTCTTCCGCGCGAAACTTGCTCAGGAGAACTTGATCAAAGCCTCCTCGAAATCATACTCAATCGTACGAGCGCCGCAGTTCTTTGAATTCGTACAGAAAATCGCCGACATTTCCACCGAGGGCAACAAAGTGCGCCTGCCTCCCGTCCTCTTCCAGCCGATGGCAGCCGACGATGTCGCCAGCGCCCTTGACAGAATCGCAACCGGCTCACCTGTGAATGGCACCGTGGAAATAGGTGGGCCCGAACAGTTTCATCTGGACAAAATCGTCCGGCGGGACCTGGCTGCGCGCAAAGATCCGCGCGAGGTCATCTCCGACCCACAGGCGCGCTACTACGGCATCCAAGTGAGCGAGAGGACACTGGTTCCGAACGACGACGCGCGACTCGGCGAGACGCGCTTCGAAGACTGGCTCCGGCAGGCTATAAAACAAGTTCCAAAGACGCATCTGCAGCCGGCGTAAGTGCACGCAGCCGCGGCGGGTTTAGACTCCCAGCGGACTCGGTGGGCGTGGCGTGCTTAGCTGACAGCTCACTTGTTCTTCCAAGGTCCCAACCGGAAGTCGCGGAAGGTGATTCCACGCACCAATAGCTCGTCGAGCAGCGTCGTTACTGCGGGAGACATCTCACCGTCGCCTGGTACGACCACGGCCCATTCCAAGTTATCTCGGAACTCTCGTGAGACGATTTGCCATCCATCGAGGAGGGTCGGTGTGCTCGCTCCGATCTGAATGAAGGACCAGTGTCGAGCAAGTGCGAGTGCGGCCTCGCGGTCCGGCAATGGGCCGCGCACGATGAAATGATTGTCGCCGTGCACCAGAATGCCGACCATATCATGCTTCGAGGCGCGGATCGGGAATCGGATGACCGATCGCGAAATGGTATACCACCTGTCCTTGCTCAGGCCGCAGGTTGAGATAACGGCGCACCTCCTCATCGTAGAACGCGCCGATGCCGGTCGCCCCTAGGCCAAGCGCTTCCGCGGCGAGATACAGCCGCTGGCCGATGGCGCCTGCTTCGAAGTGCACATACCGATAGCCGCGGTCACCATGGGCGCGGGCAGCACGCTCGAGATCACCGATCATCGAAAGCGTCACGCACGCGTTACCGGCGAGCTCTTGCCCGAGGCTTAGGCCCGCGGCCACGACGCGTTGATCGCCACTCTTGATCCGCTCCAACTCGCTAAGCTCAGGCCAGAATCTGTACACGCCAGGTTCGAGGCCGTCGACGCGATGAACATACAAATACAGCTGGACGAAACGTGTACCGGAAAAATCTGCAAGAAGGGGTACGGTCGCCCCAGCCAGGATGGCCGAAAGCTGCGTCGGCGACATCGATTTCATTCCACCCACGAAGTCGAGAGCCGAACGCCGCTTTCTCGCGACGTCTCCAAACGCGAGGCTCGATGCGGCCGGGGGAGGCAGTCTGATCTCGCCGGAGCCAACGGGAGCCGGATCGGCGCGTGATATGGAGCGCCACATCTCCCTGAGTTTCGTGGCGCTGTGAATCTCATCGATCGGCCGGTAAGGGGTTCTTACCCGGGAAAGCTGATTCGCATGCCCACCGTACCAAATGGTCCCGCAGGCGTCCGGTTCGCGCACTGGGATCGAGCCGCCACGCAGCTCGATAATGAGCATCGGCCACTCATCTTCGTGCAGGCGGCACAACGACGCGACGGCGTCGTCCTCAAAATGACCCATCGCAAGGCTGTCGCATCCGGCGGCTCGTGCGGCCAGCGCGAGAGCTTGCCAGGCGTGCCCAATGTCGAGCAAGCAGTAACGATAGGCGCGGTCACGGTACTTCCACGCCTCGCGCCACGCAATGCTCGTCAAGACGAACACGATCGGCGCAGCGCTACCGGCCCAATTCAGGCGGACATCGCCCAGGGCTCGCTGCTCGGCCGTGTGTTCGGAGGGACGGTAATGATACAGCCCATCCGGCCACCCCTTCAGACCGCGCGTGATGAAGTGCAATTCGGTTGGGTGCAGATTCCCTGACGATGGATTCACGCGCAACGCGTACCGGTATCCAGTGGACGGAACACGTTTGGAAGCGCTGATCGCAGCAGAATAGAACAGCAGTCCCGAAAGGAAAGTCGGACTGTCGCCAGCAGACGTGCTACCAGAGATGTCGTGAAGGACTGCGAGTGCTGGTGCTTCAAGAACGGGTGGATCTGCAGGCAGATCTAGTACCGGCACACCCTCGTACTGACGGAACGGATCGGGCATGTTCGCCCAGTCGAGTACATGCGACCGGCGCCTCAGAGATTCAACGCTGTGCTTGGTAAATTCGTGATACTCGGACCATGTCATGCAGAGGGACGCCGGCAACCACCGAAGTTATCCCCGTTTCCAGGTTAGGCGGTTTCTCCGACGGGAGCTTGCCATCGAAACAGGAAGAAGTGGCGGCCGCAGAGTTCGCACCGGTAGGGCAAAAGGATCCAGTGCAGAGCTCTCTCAATCGCGTTTCGTACGCCTACGCCTCTAAACTCGACAGATCGGCAATGTGGACAGCGTGAAGATAACACTGGCAACCGTCGCCTCCTTTCGTCACTAGCCCGGCTACGCGTCGGCTTTCGCCGCACTGCCGGACGGAGAGATGGCCCTATTTCGGACCGGCATCGAATTCCGCAGGTGCGGTTGCGGTCCCTTGGTTCGCCCATCAGTGGGACGGCTCGCTTCGCGGGCGAGCCTAACTTCTTCCGGCGTTCTCAGGTCGGGCACCGAGAGTCTAACGTGATCTTTCGCGCGCGAGACTTGACGCATGTGTCGCTTTTGAAGTCTTTTGTCCATTTCGTTTCCTTGCCGCTACTGCCGCGGCAGCAGCTAATCTTCCAACTCCTCCACAGCCGCGCAAACCATGGCCTCAGTTGTGAGCATGAGAGAGGAGATGGAGGCCGCATTCTGCAGAGCCGTGCGCGTTACCTTGGTGGGATCGATCACGCCGGCCTTCACCAGGTCTTCATAATGTTCGGTGGAAGCGTTGAAGCCGAAATTCGGATGCGGCTGGTTCTTGATCTTCTCGGCGACAACGGCGCCCTCAGTCCCGCAGTTGACTACGATCTGCCGGACCGGCTCCTCGCAAGCGCGGCGCACTATGTTGACACCGAACTGCTCGTCGCCTTCGAGTTTCAGCTTCTCGAGCGCGATGGATGCCCGCAGCAGCGCAACACCACCGCCAGGCACGATGCCTTCCTCGACGGCCGCGCGAGTGGCATGCAGAGCGTCCTCGACACGGGCCTTCTTCTCTTTCATCTCGGTCTCGGTTGCCGCGCCGACCCGAATGATCGCGACGCCTCCGGCCAGCTTGGCCAAACGTTCCTGCAGCTTCTCGCGATCGTAATCCGAGGTGGTATCCTCCACCTGAGTCCGGAGTTGCTTGATCCGGCCTTCGATGCTCTTCTGCGATCCGGCCCCATCGATGATGGTGGTGTTGTCTTTGTCCACCGTAACGCGCTTGGCGCGGCCCAGATCCTCGAGCTGAACGCCTTCCAGCTTGATGCCGGTCTCTTCCATGATAGCCTTGCCGCCAGTGAGGATAGCGATGTCTTCCAGCATGGCCTTGCGGCGGTCGCCGAAGCCGGGCGCTTTCACCGCACACACATTCAGCGTTCCCCGGAGCTTGTTGACCACCAGCGTGGCCAGGGCTTCGCCTTCCACTTCCTCGGAGATCAGCAGGAGCGGCTTACCCGCCCGAGCGATCTGTTCAAGAAGCGGAAGCACGTCTTTCATGCTGCTGATCTTCTTTTCGTGAATCAGGATGTAAGGATCTTCGAGAACGCATTCCATGCGCTCGGGATCGGTTACAAAGTACGGTGAGAGATAGCCGCGGTCAAACTGCATGCCATCCACGGTCGCTAGCTCGGTGGTCATGGTCTTGGATTCCTCAACCGTGATCACGCCGTCCTTGCCGACCTTCTTCATTGCCTCGGCGATGATGTTGCCAATGGTGGAGTCGCTGTTTGCGGAAATGCTGCCAACCTGCGCGATCATATCGCCGGAGACGGGCTTGGAGAGTTTCTTGATTTCTTCAACGACCACATCGACCGCCTTGTCGATGCCTCGTTTGACAGCCATCGGGTTCGCGCCCGCCGTCACGGCTTTGACGCCCTCGCGGAAAATCGCCTGGGCCAGAATCGTGGCCGTGGTGGTGCCATCACCGGCGACGTCGGAGGTCTTGGACGCCACCTCGCGCACCATCTGGGCGCCCATATTCTCGAGCGGATCCTTCAGCTCGACCTCCTTCGCCACCGTAACACCGTCTTTGGTAATGGTTGGTCCACCGAATTTCTTTTCGAGAACAACATTACGTCCCCGGGGGCCGAGGGTAACCTTCACCGCCTCGGCCAGTTGGTTGACACCGCGCAAGATCGCTTGGCGGGAATGATCGCTATAGATGATTTGTTTTGCCATAAATGGTTCCTTATTCGTTGATTGGAGCTAGCTGGCTTTCCTGGCAGCTTTGGCGGCCGAATCCAGAATGCCGAGGACGTCGTCTTCGCGCATGATGATGTACTCAGTTCCATCCAGCTTGGTCTCGCTGCCAGAGTACTTTGCAAAGAGGATACGGTCGCCGGCTTTGACGTCGAGAGCAGCCAACTTGCCATCCTCCAGTCTCTTGCCATGCCCGACGGCAATCACCTCACCCTCTTGCGGTTTCTCCTTCGCAGAGTCGGGGATGATGATTCCGTGCCGCGTGGATTCTTGTTCCTCGATCCGCTTCACCACGATGCGGTCGTATAAGGGTCGAATATTCATAATGCTGTTTGCCTCCAAAAGTTGAACTGACGCTTCACCGTCGCATGCCCCCGTTGCTCTTGATCGCCTGGTAGCGGCGTCCCAATTCTGACCAGGATGCTTCCGGGCCCCATGACTCGACTATTGAGCTGCGAGACCATAGGCGCCTAGGGCCGAAAGTTCGCTTTGTTCGCTGACCGGGCCTTCTCCAGAGAGAGGCGTTGTTCGTCGTCACGTCTCTTTTGCTGCTCGATTTCCCGCTGCGGCGCCTCCAGTGCGTCAAGACGAACGGCCTCGTTGATCGCCGCCTGCGCCAACGCGTCCAGTCGTTTCGAATAGAGGATCAACGCGAAACTGGTTTGATCACCGGACCGGACCAGATTGTATGCGTATTGCGAGTCCTCCCATCGCGCGATGACCGGTGCAATCTCACCATAGGTGGAATGGTAGGCAATCTCAGCCGAGGGCTGGGTGGCGGTCCCGTAGGTCGCCGATATACTTTGGATCAAGTCCTCTGCCGTCATTCCCTCAATTTTGAAGCGATCGTAGGTGACGACCACTCGAAAGAGCTCTCCATTGAAAAAAGACAACACGGCGTCTCGTACGGGGTCGGCCTCCGTGCGACCCGCGGACAGCGAGCCATACCGGTAGTCCATTTCCTGAATCACGGCCGGCCGCTGGTGAACTGTTCTCGCTTCGGTTGGGTTTGTTCCGGCCTGCTCGGCCGCTGCGGAGAGATTCATGCCAAACTCAATTCCGCGATAGCTCGAGAAGTCGGCCGCGCGGACCATTGGCGTGCCCAATGCAGCGCACAACAATGGAATCGCGAGAAGCCCGGATTTGGCCAATTCGCTTCGCCCCTTTTGAATTGCGATCGCGGGGATGGTTCTCCGCGAGGACTTCCTCCAGAGCGTCCACGCCAATATCGCGCACAGTGCGCTGCACCCAATCGCCAGGGCAAGAACGAAATACCCGAATGGACGCGAGACGATCAATATCGCGGGAATGAAGACAAAGGCCATGGAAAGCAGGGCTACCGTAGCTGTGTACCCGCTTCCGATAGACTTCTTCTGTGCATCAAACATGGCAACCTCCAGGGTTGTGTTGGTGGGCCTAAGAAGAAGGAATCAGACCGCCGGACTTAGTTCAGACGGTTTGCGAATGGGCAGGAGTGCTCAGCCATTAACTATCATGAGTTAAGTCAAACGGGCTTGTCAAGGGCGCCACGGAATAATCCAGCGTGCTAGTTCACCGACTGTAGTGAAGTACAGGAGTTTCGTGGTACGCTGGAGGAGCTCAACAATTTTGGCATCTTCGCATTAGTCCGGCCCAACCGCCCTCGTCCGATCCTGCCCCTATTCACGAATCTCTTAGACCTAAGGAAAAAAGCATGAAGAATATTTTTGTGGGAAACCTCAACTTTGGGGCCACCGAAGCCGCGGTGCGATCTCTGTTCGAGGCATACGGACCCGTCGATCGAGTGAATCTCGTCACTGACCGGGATACCGGCCAGGCGAGGGGGTTCGGATTCGTCGAGATGAGCGTTAACGCGGATGCCGATCGCGCCATCGCTGAACTGAATGGCAGAGACCTCGACGGTAGAGCCCTGAACGTCAATGAAGCTCGTCCGAAACCGGAGCGTTCATTTGGCGGCGGCGGCCAGCGCCGAAACAATCGCTACTAGCCGGCTAGATACAGCCGAGGGGCGGCCGCGCAAAACGTCGCCCCTTCAACCCATTTCGCTGTTTTCCCCTGCTGGCGGTTCGCCAGACTTCGGTTGCGCTGCCAAGGAGGTGTCTTTTGAGCACCGCTCGAGTCACGTTTTCCGATGCTGAGCCGCAGGTTTGCCCAGGGTTGCGGACTCGCTTCTATCTGCAAATTATTAGTGTCAATCAAACCGCTGAACGCCTTTTCCGCATGATCGCCGAGGAGATCATCGGCCAAGACTGCCACATTTTCCTCGAATGGCGCGTCGGGTGATTTTCCTGATCCAAGTCGATAACAATACAACTCCTCGGTTGGTTTGACGTTTTTCCTTCGCAATGGGACACCTTATGCAAGAACACTCTAAAGTTCGCAAGATCGCTTTCGTCGGCGACCACTTGCCGCGCAAGTGCGGCATCGCCACGTTTACGTCCGACCTTCTCGCCGCTGTCGCCGCAGCTTACCCCCAAAGCCAATGCTTCTGTGTGTCGGTTAATGACATCAAAGGTGGCTACGAGTATCCGGAAGTGGTTCACTTCGAGATTGAGGAGCAGGATTTGTCTTCCTATCTGCGTGCCGCGGATTTCCTCAACATCAGCAACGTAGACATCGTCTGCCTGCAGCACGAATTCGGCATTTTCGGCGGGCCCGCCGGCGGTCACATTTTGGCGTTCCTGCGCGAGTTGAGGATGCCGGTGGTCACGACGCTGCATACTGTCTTGCGTCAGCCGAGACCCGAGCAACGGCGCGTCATGCAGGAATTAATCGCGCTTTCGACACGCGTCGTGGTCATGGCTGAGCGCGGGCGGCGGATGTTGCAGGACGTCTACGAGGCGCCGCCGGCAAAGATCGATCTCATCGCGCATGGGATTCCAGACGTGGGCTTCGTCGATCCGACCTACTTCAAGGACCAGTTTGGTGTGGAAGGCAAGGTGGTGCTGCTCACCTTCGGCCTGCTTTCGCCCAACAAAGGCATCGAATATGTGCTCAACGCTCTACCAGAAATTCTCGCGGAGTTTCCGGACGTGGTTTATATCGTGCTGGGCGCCACCCATCCCAACGAACTGCGCGAGCATGGGGAAGCCTACCGAGTGAGCCTCGAACTCCTGGCCAAGAAGAACAAAATAGAGAAAAACGTTATTTTCTACAACGATTTCGTGGAGCTTGAGAATCTAAAGGAGTTCATCGGCGCTGCCGACCTTTACATAACACCCTACCTCAACGAAGCGCAGATCACGTCAGGAACGCTGGCCTATACGTTTGGCGCGGGCAAGGCAGTAGTATCCACGCCATATTGGCACGCCCAAGAACTGCTTGCAGACGACCGCGGTGTGCTGGTGCCATTCCGCGATGCTCCCGCCATCGCGCACGAAGTGAGTGCCTTGCTGCGGGACGACACGCGACGGCATGCCATGCGCAAGAACGCCTATCGGATCGGCCGGGAGATGGTCTGGAGCAATGTCGCACGCCTATATATGCGTTCCTTTGAGTCATCGCGACTGGAGGGAGCGGCGCTCTCGCGAAAATCCCTGCTCAGCAAGACACTCGACCAGAGGCCGCGGGAACTCCCCGAGTTGAAAATGAATCATCTCTGGCGGATGACCGATTCCACCGGAGTCTTCCAACACGCGATTTTCGGCGTTCCAAATTTTTCAGAGGGCTATTGCACCGACGATAACGCCCGTGCGTTTATCCTGGCGGTGCTGCTCGATGAGCTGGGCGAAGAACCGGAACAACTGCTGAGCGTAGCCACCACTTCCGCCGCTTTTCTTCATCACGCATTTGATACGCATACCAGACGCTTCCACAACCACTTGAGCTTTGACCATCGTTGGCTCGACGAGCGCGGATCGGAGGACTGTCACGGCCGGGCGCTCTGGGCCCTGGGCGTTGCTGTGGGACGTTCGCCGTTCCGGAGTTTCCAGATGATGGCTGGACAACTCTTCGCGCAGGCATTGCCAGCCTTGACGGATTTCACGTCGCCGCGGGCCTGGGCCTTCGGCCTAATCGGCATCCATGAATACTTGCGCCGCCTAAGCGGTGACAGCCTCGTCAACCAGACTCGCGAGACGCTCACGTGCCGGCTCATGGGACTTCTCGCAAGCAACGCAAAGCCAGATTGGTGCTGGTTCGAAGAGGAGCTGTCCTACGATAATGCGAAGCTTGCCCACGCCTTGATTCTGAGCGGACACGCCACCGGTCAAGCGCAGGTCTTCGAGCGAGGCTTACACGCATTGCGCTGGCTGAACGAGTTACAAATCTCTGAGAAAGGCCACTTTCGGCCGATCGGCAGCAATGGTTTCTACCGGCGAGGCGGCGCTCGCGCCAATTTTGACCAACAACCAATCGAGGCTCAAGCCATGGTCTCGGCATGTCTCGAAGCCTATCGCGCCACGTCGGAGGTCTGGTGGTACGAACAGGCACAACGCGCCTTCGACTGGTTCATCGGCTGGAACGACCTCGGCCTGGAACTTTACTCTCCCGACAGCGGCGGCTGTGGCGATGGGCTGCATGTCGATCGGGTCAATGGGAACCAGGGAGCTGAATCCACCTTGGCATTTCTGCTTTCATTGGCGGAAATGCGCCTGGCGCAAAACATGCTAACGACCTTTAAGGAGCCGATCTCCATCGGAGTGTAATGACCGCTTCCAGCGTAATCCACGTCAATCGCACGCCCACCATCCTGGAGCCCGACCAGTCGCGCGTCCTTCTGCGTCCATTCAGTCCAGGGGGGCCCGAACGGACAGACAGAATCGTCTCCAGAATCAGGTCGCTTCCGGAAGACCAGGTCGGTCCCCTCTTGGACGAGATCTGCGCCGAGTTCTGCGAACGGCACCAGCAGATCCGCAGAGTTTTCCTGGAACGGTTCAATCAACTGCGCGATGTCCTGTTAAGCGATGAGAAACTGTCTGAACAAAGGAAACTGTTGATCGGCTCCTATTTCCTGGCTGAATACTCCCTGGAATCCGCTGCCCTGTTCAATCCCTCCATCGTCCCGCACCCCGATCAAACGGACCTGCCGCCCGGCACTCTGCGTTTTATCCTCAGCTTGCGAGCGACCGGGGAGGGACACGTCTCCTCCATTACCTTTCGGACCGGCGTCATTCATCCCGATCGGCGGATCGAGGTATTTCCGCCCGCTGGTTTCCTCACCGAACCGCGTCAAATCCCGAACCCCGTGTATGAGAAGGCGCTGTTCGCGCGGAAACTTGCCGAGTTGGAGCTGACCAGCGAATTCGCACGCCGGGTCATAAACAAACTCGGGGAGTCGTTCACGCTGGAGGAACTTCGCGCCAGTCTCCAAGCAGAACAGTTCCGCCTGCCGGACGGAATGGCGCTGGAAGATCAGACCGCCGCGCAAGGAATATGGATGCTGGCGCGGTCCAACTACGAGGTTCAGTTCC
Organism: Terriglobia bacterium; assembly: GCA_963768095.1. Classification (GTDB taxonomy): domain Bacteria; phylum Acidobacteriota; class Terriglobia; order Bryobacterales; family Bryobacteraceae; genus Palsa-89. The sequence continues at coordinate 809,178 of CAVYGT010000011.1, forward strand.
AGCCAGAGCAGCAGCTATCCGAACGCGTCCTTTTTCCGGCCACTCCCTCGCAGCGCAATGGCATCGAGGACGCACGCTTCGTACGTTTCCAGAACGAGGACGGCACACACATCTACTACGCGACTTTCACTGCCTACGACGGCCGGGTCGTGGTGCCGGAACTCGTGGAGACTTCGTGCTTCCTCCGTTTTCGGTTCATTTCGCTGAACGGTCCGGCCGCGCAGAACAAAGGCATGGCGCTCTTTCCGCGGAAAATCAACGGCCTCTATGCCATGCTCTCGCGCCAGGACAACGAAAATATTTACCTGATGTTTTCCGATAACGTCCACTTCTGGAACGAGCGCCAAGTGCTCCTCAAACCTACTTTTCCTTGGGAACTCGTACAGCTCGGCAACTGCGGATCTCCTATCGAGACCGATGCCGGATGGCTGGTCCTCAGCCATGGCGTTGGTCCGATGCGAAAGTACTGCATCGGCGCGTTTCTCCTCGATCGCGACGACCCCGCCAAGGTGATCGGACGACTCCGCGAGCCGTTACTCAAGCCCAACCAGAACGAGCGCGAGGGCTATGTGCCCAATGTCGTTTACACTTGCGGCGCTCTGCTCCACAAGGGCGAGTTGATCATTCCGTATGGCCTGGCCGATCACGCCACCGGTTTCGCAACCGTGCCGCTCGCCGAGGTGCTGGCCGCCATGGAGTAGGGCGGCCATCTCCCAGCATGACAAGACCAAACAAAAGAGTGGCTATCCTGTCGCCGGTGGCATGGAGAACACCTCCTCGACAATACGGCGCGTGGGAGACAGTGGCTAGCAATATCACTGAGGGACTCGTCGCGCGTGGCTGGGACGTTACTCTGTTCGCCACGCGGGATTCAACAACCCGCGCTTGCCTGCATGCAGTGGTCGACAAGGGATATGAGGAGGATCGCACCGCGGATCCGAAAGTAGCCGAATACCTTCACATCTCCGAAGCCTTCGAGCACGCTGCTGCGTTTGACCTCATCCACAGCCACTACGATTTCATGGCGCTGTCCTACACTCGGCTGGTGAAGACGCCAGTCCTCACTACCATCCACGGATTCTCGTCGCCCGGAATCATGCCGGTCTATCAGAAGTATCGCGATGGATATTTCGTTTCCATCAGCAACTCCGATCGCGCGCCAGGCTTGAATTACCTGGCGACGGTATACAACGGAATCGACCTCGCGTTGTACCCGTTCCAGGAATCAGGCGGCGGTGATTTGATCTTCCTCGGTCGGATTCACCCGGACAAGGGTGTCCATCTGGCGATCGAAGTTGCTCGCCTGAGTGGGCTGCCCCTGATCATCGCAGGCATTATCCAAGATCAAACATACTTCCGGGAGCAGGTGGAGCCTCACCTTGATCGAACGATCCGCTACATCGGGCCGGTGGACGTGCCGGGCAAGAATCAGCTGTTCGCGCGCGCCCGAGCGCTGTTGCATCTGAACACGATCCCGGAGAGATTCGGACTTGTCCTGGCAGAAGCCAATGCCGCTGGCGTGCCTGTTATCGCGATGGACTTGGGCTCCTGCCGCGAGGTGATCCAAGACGGATCCACGGGATTTTTGGTGAATAGCGTCGACGAAGCGGTCCTGGCCCTAGATCGGATTCCCGAGATCGATCGAGCCGCCTGCCGCGAGCGAGTTCAGAAGATGTTTTCCATTCCGACGATGGTGGAAGCGTACGAACACGTGTACTCTACGATTTTCGATCTAGAAGCGCGGAGGCCAAGATGACCCCGGATATTGTCCGCCGGTACAGTCAGAATCCGATCCTCACCAAACGGGATATCCCGTATCCAGTCGAAACCGTTCACAATGCGGCAGTGGTGAAACATCATGGCAAATATATCATGCTGTTCCGCTCGCATCTCCGCACGGGCCGGTCCATTATTGGGTTGGCACGAAGCTACGACGGATTCCGCTTCGTCGCCGATCCAGAGCCCTTTCTGACCCCTGCGAAGGACGGCCCTTTTGCCGAATATGAGGAGTTCGGTGTCGAGGACCCGCGGGTGACTCCGCTGGATGAGGAGTACGTCATCACCTACAGCGCTTACTCGCGAAATGGAGTGCGGATCGCGCTCGCCAAGACCAGCGACTTCGTTCACGTGGAAAGGCTCTCCCTCATCACGGAAGCGGATTATCGGAACGTGGTGATCTTTCCCGAGAAGTTTGACGGGCTATATGCCAGGCTCGACCGTCCTCATTCGGAAATCGCTCCGTGGTCGATCTGGATTTCCTATTCCCCGGATCTACGTTTTTGGGGCGAATCCCAACTCATCATGAAACCGGCGCAGTATCACTGGGATGAAATGAAGATCGGACCCGGCGCGCCGCCCATCAAAACGGACCAGGGATGGCTCTCCGTCTATCACGGAGTCTTCCAGACCATGGATGGATCGGTCTATCGTCTCGGTGTGGCTCTTCATGATTTACAGAATCCCGCCAAGATCATCGGCGTGGGGGACTCATGGATTCTGCAACCAGAGGATCCCTGGGAAATCACGGGATATGTGCACAACGTCGTGTTCACCTGCGGCGCGGTTCCTGAGCCCGATGGAACTGTCAAGATCTATTGGGGCGCCGCAGATACGGTGATGTGCGTGGGCGAAGCGAATGTCTCCGATCTGGTCGCGTTATGCCTGGAGCACGGCAGACCGGCGAAATGAACGAGGGCAAGTTCGAATCCATCTCGGAGCCCGCGCCTTCGACGAGCTTGCGACTGGCGGCTGCTTCGGGATTCGTCATGACGCTGCATGTGCGTTGTATCGTCAATATTTCCCATCATCAATGTACCGAGCCGGCTAACATTCACCATTCAAGGTAGGCGGTGCGGTAATCGCATCCAATGGTCTAGGGTGCGCTGATCTACCAGTTTCAAACACTCTGCCCATAGTCGCGACTCATAATCGCCCAGCTTACCTGCCCAAACCATTTTGCCTTAGGCCGAGGCGTGCTGCTTCGCCGACTTCGGGGCGGCAACGGTGCAGGTCGGGACGAGAACGCCAAGTTCGTTGTGGAGTCACTCCGATCACAATCCAGCCCTTCGTAAGAAGTTACCGGGAGACAAAAGGTATACTGCCCACGATGCCCAACCACGCAATGACCGCAGCCCCGATGAAGGATTCCGCCACTTGGCTCTACCCTCCGATCGAGCCCTATAACACGAGTAAGCTCCAGGTCTCACCGGTCCACGAGATTTACTTCGAGGAAAGCGGTAATCCCGCCGGCAAGCCGGTGATTTTTCTGCACGGCGGCCCCGGCGGTGGCTCAGATCCCAAACAGCGCCGCTTCTTCCACCCCGAAAAATACCGCATCGTGAACATGGACCAGCGCGGCTGTGGTAAGAGCACGCCATACGCATCTCTCGAAGCGAACACTACCTGGGACCTCGTCGCCGACATCGAGAAAATTCGCGACCATCTCGGCATTGCGTGCTGGCAGGTGTTCGGCGGATCCTGGGGCTCCACTCTCGCCCTCGCCTATTCCCAAACCTATCCCGATCGTGTCACCGAACTTATCCTCCGCGGAATCTTCCTGCTCCGCAAGCAGGAAATCGACTGGTTCTACCAACGTGGCGCTTCGGTCCTCTATCCCGATGCTTGGGAACCGTACCTCGCCCACATCCCAGAGGCAGAGCGCGTTGATTTGCTCTCCGCCTATTACCGCCGCCTCACCAGCGATGACCCGGCCGTGCGACTCGCGGCGGCCAAGGTCTGGAGCGGTTGGGAGGGCGCCACCTCGAAGCTGCTACCCGATCCCGCCTTCGCAGGTCACTACGAGGAGGATGAGTTCGCGCTAGCCTTCGCGCGCATAGAGGCCCATTACTTCTTCAACAAGGGTTTTTTCCAAACCGACGACCAATTGCTGTGCAATGCCTCGCGCATCCGTGGCATCCCCGGGGTAATCGTGCAGGGCCGTTACGACGTGGTCTGCCCCATGGAGAGCGCGTGGGCGCTGCACCGCGCGTGGCCCGAAGCCGACTTCATCATCACTCCCGACAGTGGCCACAGCGCTTTTGACCCGCCTAATACTCGCGCCCTGGTCGCAGCGACGGACAAATTTGCCGGCTAGGGTCCCGGCATCCCCGATGCCCACGCTGCACCTCGCGCGGAGACCGTCGAATTTGGACCAGTTCGACTGCGCGGTTTGAGCAAGTAACGGTTGAGCTTGTGCGCGCTGACTTGGAGTTCATTAGAACGCGTCTTATCGAACGCGTGCGCGTACCGGGCCATCTCTTGCAGGTACCATCCCTTTTCGTGGCCGATGATCTTCTGCTCATCGAGGAGCTCTTGAAGAACTTCGATGGCGCGGTCGGGTTTGCCGTTTTGGAAGGCTTGTTCTGAGGCGTGCTCGGCGACGAAGAGGTCGAGCGCTTCCGCGAGACCGCCAATCACTGATGCGGCATGCCCGATATACGACAACGGCAGAGATATACGAACAGGATCTGCCCGAATCACAGATTCGGCTGTCGAGCGGCTAAGCGCGCTAGTGAATTGAAAATGGAAGTGGGACAGTAGTGGGACAACGGTGGAAACTGAAGCTAAGTGCTTTGAAAACGTGGTGGCCAGGGACGGAATCGAACCGCCGACGCCAGCCTTTTCAGGGCTGCGCTCTACCAGCTGAGCTACCTGGCCGGGACCGCGAAGCTAGCTTTACTTCAAATTCTAGCAGACGTTCTAGCGTCGCAGCCATCGTTTGAGCTCTCTTTCAGCGCCGAAGGCACGCGCGACCTTCCAACAACTCCCACGCGTCCTCGTCGAATTTCCCAGAGACCTTTCGCAGCAAAACGCCACCTTGTCCGTGGGAAGGAGTTTCTAGTCTATGCTTCTGTCGCCCTCTGTGTTGATCGAATGGCAACCGGACTATAGTGTGAACATAACCTCTATCGATAAGCAGCACCGGTACCTGGTCACAGTGATCCGCCAATTACAGGAAGCCATGCTGGAGGGCCGTGCCAGAGACTTCATTGGCCACGTTTTCGAGGAGATGAACCTGTACACGAAGTTTCACTTCCAGTTCGAGGAAGATCTGCTTGAGAAACACCATTATCCCGAGCTACCCGGGCATCATGGCAGGCACGCGGAGCTGATCGATCAGCTCCACAGCCTGGCGCAGCGGCACGCGGAAGGCAAGCTAAACGCTGGCGCGCCGGTAATGCACTTCCTGAGGAACTGGTTGCTGGATCATATTTGCGAATGCGACAAAGGCTACGCCGCATTCTTGAAACAGAATGGCGTTTCTTAGACGCCGGCCGGATGGTCTTCGATCCCCGCGTCACTCCACGTGCTGCAGTTGCGCCAGCTTTTCCCCAGTTTCCCTCTCGATCTCCGCATGCAGGCTGCCCCCGTGCGCATCCATCGTGACGATTGCGGCGAAGTTGTTCACGCGCAAATGCCACATCGCTTCGGGAATTCCAAACTCCATCAGATGCACGCCCAGCACCTTGTCGACGCTACGCGCGTAGTACTGCGCCGCGCCTCCGATGGCGTTCAGGTACACGGCGCCCGATTTTTTCAGCGCCGCCAGCGTCTTTGCACCCATGCCGCCCTTGCCGATCACAGCGCGCACGCCGTACTTTTCGATCACCGTCGCCTGATACGGCTCCTCGCGGCTGCTGGTAGTGGGTCCGGCCGCTTTCACCGTCCACGCGTCGCCCTCTTTCAACATCACCGGCCCGCAGTGATACAGCACTGCGCCGCGCAAATCCACCGGCGGCGCGTTCTTCATCAGATAGGCATGGACATTGTCGCGCCCAGTGAATACTTCGCCAGTGATCAACACCACATCGCCCACATGCAACGCGCGCACGGTGTCCTCAGAGAGCGGCGCGGTCAACACCACTTCACGGCCGCTCAGCGGAAACCCCTCCGCCCGAGCCATCCGCTCCACAGCGCGATTCGGATCGCGGTACAGCCAGCGCGTGATGGCGCCGCTGGAGGCATCCAGCCGCACGCCTAAACGGCGGAACGCCCAGCAATCGTAAGCCACCGACACGAAGAAACTCGCGGGCAAACGATTAGCGGCCCCGATCTTGCATCCGATCAACGAAACCTGCCCGCCGAAGCCCATCGCGCCCACGCCCAGCCGGTTGGCCTCCTCCATCACCTCGGACTCCAGCCGTGCCAACTCCGGAACAGGATTCACATCGTCCAGCGTTCGAAACAACTGATTCTTCGCCAACGCGTATCCGTGCGCGCGATCGCTTCCGATGCACACGCCAACCGCACCCGGCGCGCAACCCTGCCCCTGCGCCTGCCATACCGCGTGCAGAATGGATTTGCGAACGCCTTCCAGATTGCGATCTGCGCGGCCCAAGTGATCCAGCTCGCAGGGCAGCGAGTACTGAATATTCTTGTTCTCGCAACCACCGCCTTTCAGAATCAGCTTCACTTCCACTTCGTCTTCTTCCCATTGTTCGAAGTGAATCACCGGAGTCTCGGTCCCCAGGTTGTCGCCGCTATTCTTGCCGGTCAGGGAATCCACGGAGTTGGGACGCAGCTTTCCGCGCCGAGTCGCTTCCGCCACCGCCTCCCGAATCGCGCGCTGGATGTGCAGTTGATTCACGCCCACCGGTGTGTGAACCATGAAGGTCGGCATGCCGGTGTCCTGGCAGATCGGACCTTCATCCTGCTGCGCCATATCGATGTTGCTGGCGATGATCCCGAGAGCCTGCGCCGACTGCGTGCCCGGCGTCTCAGATTCCACCGCCAAACCCATAGCCACGCGAACGTCCGGCGGCAGATTGGTGGAAGTCTGGGTGATCAGTTCAATGAGGCTGTCTTTCAAGAAATTCATGGTGTGCCGGTACGATTCTAACCCGCGCGCCTGCTCCGCGGCCAAATCAAATCGTCACCCGCCAACGCTGGCCTCCGCAAGCCGATGATATAATCGAATTCTTCGTGCATCACCGGATTTTTCAAGCCACCGCACGCGAAAACTTCCTGAAACAGGTAAAGATTATGCCCACCAAAACGCTAGTTCTGACCATCGCCCTAGGAACCATGTTTGCGTCTTGGACCATCGCGCAGTCCACCGGCTCCAGCGCGCTTCCGCCCCCCGGCTTCCATCATCTGCATCTGAACTCGACCAACCCCGAAGCGGCCATCGACTACTACACCAAACAATTCCCCTCCACCTCCAAAGCCACTTGGGGCGGACAGCCGGTGCTCAAGTCTGGCAAGGTGTACGTCCTGTTCAACAAAGTCAGCAAGCCGCCCACCATCGTGCCGCAAAGCGCGATCTGGCATTTCGGATGGCACGTCACGGACGTTCGCGAGCGCAACAAGATGTACCTGGAAAACCACGTCCCGTTGCTCCCGCTCTACACCGGCGACGGCGTTGCTTCCGTGTGGGTCAGCAGCGATACCTGGCCAGGCACGGGCGGAACACTGGGCCGCAGCAAGGCCCAGATCGCCGAAGCCAAAGCCACCGGAGTGAAACCGGCCGGCGGAGCGGGTTTCGCCTATCTCGATGGGCCCGACCACGCCACCATCGAATACCAGGGCAACATGCCTGTCGAACGATTCAACCACGTGCACATGTATCAGGACGAGCCGTTCTGCGCCCAACTCTGGTACGAGAAACACCTCAACGCGCGCGGACCCGGCCGGGGCCGAGGCCCGCAGCACACCGAGGCCGATTGCAAGGTCGCGCGCGGTCCCGACAAGAGCTGGCCCGCGCTGGACAAAGACGGCATGTATCGCGTTCCCGGCGCCGGCGTTCTGTTCGACGACGTCTCGCTGAATTGGTACATCAATCAGGGCGACAAGCCGCTCGGCAGCACGCTCGGGCAACTGTACGATCACTTCGCGCTTAGCGTGCCCGATCTCGACCCCTGGATCGCCAAGCTGAAATCTGAAAACGTCAAATTCATCAAAGCCAAACCGTACAAGCTCGGCGACACGCGCGCGGTCATGATCGAAGGCCCCAGCCGCGAGGCCATCGAGCTGGTTGAAGTGAAGCAGTAACAATTTCGAGAGGCGATCACCAATGAGAGCAGCATTCGTTTTCTTCTTGTGCGCAGCACCCGCGCTTCTGGCTCAAGGCCAATTACTGAAAGCGCCCACCGACGTCAAGCCGGGCAGCATTACTTATGAAGAGGTCGAGTATCCTTATCCGGTCTCCTTCCTCCCGCTGACGCTGTACGGCCAGGACGTCCGCATGGCCTACATGGACGTGAAGCCGGAGGGCCGCCCCAATGGCCGCACCGCAGTCCTGCTGCACGGCATGAACTTCGGCGGCTTCTATTTCGATGGCCCCATCGAGTTGCTGCGCAAGGAAGGCTTCCGCGTGGTGGTGCCGGATCAGATCGGATTCGGCCGGTCGTCCAAGCCGGTCATTCCTTACAACTGGAACGATCTGGCCAACAATACGCGCAAACTGCTCCAGTCCCTGGGCGTTTCCAAGGCCGTGATCATCGGACATTCCGGCGGCGGCATGCTGGCCGCGCGTTTCGCCGCGTCGTACCCGGACATGACCGAGCGTGTGGTCCTCTACAATCCCATCGGGCTCACCGACACGCGCTACCAGCGGCCCTGGCAGACCGCGGATGAAGCGTATAAGCGCACCATGTCCGAGTCACAGGATCAGCTTTACACGCAGGACTCAGCCACCATTCACTACTATTTCCACACGCCCGGCGCATGGAAGCCGGAGTATGAGAAATTCGTGCGCATCCTCTATGCGCCGACGCTCAGCGCCGACTGGCCGCGCCTGGCGATGGTCCGCGTCCTGCTCGGACAGATGACCTATCAGGATCCGGTCGTCTACGATTGGGCGAAGATCAAAGTGAAAGCCCTGGTGCTGGGCGGCGCCGCCGACACGCCCGATTTTCCCGAGCGCGCCAAGCACATCGCCGACACGATTCCCGGCGCGGAGCTGGCGCTGCTTCCAGGCCTCGGCCACGTGCCTCATATCCAGGCCCCCGAGGTCTTCAACGCCGCGCTGCTGAAGTTCTTGCGGGAGGACGCGCCAGCTTCCACCAGCACCGCCGGCACACACTAGCTAACATGGGAGCTGATGAGGAGCGGCAAGGCGCGCGTTGCAGTTGCGGGCGCTAGCTTGCTCTTAGCGAGCTTCGCTGGTTTCGCCCAGCGCTTTCGCGTTCAAGAACCCGAGGATGAGGCGCCCCGCCCCAACTTCGCGTCTCAGGCTGAATTTCATTTCATTCGCGTCGAATACACGGATCTGCCCGAATATCACCGGCGCTGGAGTTATGCCTCCCGCAACGGCACCGGCGAGGGTTGGTGGCTGGTGGATTGGCCCGACGCCGACGACCATTTCAGCACCGGCGTCGAGCGGCTCACCAGAATCGCTACCGGCGATCCGCGCCACTTGCGCCTCACCGATGATCGGCTCTTCGAATATCCCTGGATTTACGCCACCCAGACCGGCTGGTGGGGCTTGACCGACGCCGAAACGAAGCGCCTGCGCGAATATCTGCTGCGCGGCGGCTTCATCGTGGTGGATGATTTCTGGGGCCAAGAGCAATGGGAGGTGTTTCGCGAGACCATGAATCGCGTCCTCCCGGGCCACGCCATCTCCGACATCTCCGAAACGGACCCGGTCATGCACGTGCTCTACGACATCAACGATAAGGACCGCACCTTCATCCCCGGCACACGCCATTTGCGCATCGGACCCGGCGGATCCGTCCGCGTTTATCAACCCGAAGGCACCGCGCCAGCCTGGCGCGCGATGTATGACGACCACGGCCGCATGGTCGTAGCCGTGAATTTCAACACCGACGTGGGCGACGCCTGGGAGTACGCCGATTCGCCCCTGTATCCCGAACAGATGACCGCGCTGGCGTATCGCTACGGCATCAACTATCTTGTCTATTCGATGACGCACTGATGAATTGTCCAGCCTCGAAACATTTTGCGGCTGCCCTGATTGCAGCGGCCGCGCTGTCTCTGATCGCCTGCCGGAAACCTCCGCCCAAAGTCGTTGTCCCCGAGGTCTTCCGCGTAAAATTCGAAACCTCGCAAGGCGATTTCGTCGTGGAAGCGAATCGCGCCTGGGCGCCGCGCGGCGTGGACCGCTTTCACGAGCTGGTCCGCATCCGTTATTTCGACCAGGGCCGCTTCTTTCGCGTGCTGAAGGGCTTCATCGCTCAATTCGGCGTGCATCGCGATTTCGACGTACACGATAAATGGCGGCAGCTGGTCATCCCCGACGACCCACCCAAAGAGAAAAATCTGCGCGGCACCTTAGCATTCGCCAAATCAGGCCCAGACACGCGATCCACTGAGATCTTCATCAACCTGGCCGACAACTCCGCGCTCGATGAGCAAGGCTTCGTCCCCTTCGCCAAGATTGTCGAAGGCGTCGACGTGATCGACAAGCTCTATTGGGGCTACGGCGAGTTTCGTCCCGAAGGCAAGGAGATCGACCCCGGACGGCTGGAAGGCGAGACCAACGAATACCTGGTGCCGCGCTTCCCCAAAATGGACTACATCAAGACCGCGCGGTTCCTCCAGTAATCAGAACCCGAGGCAGAATCAGAACCCGAGTCGCAACTGAAATTCCAGGCGCCGGTTGTCGGAATAACCCGAGTATGCTCCCACGCCGCCGGCAATCTGGTTGGCTTGCCCGAACAACGGAGAGTTGATGTCGCCGATGATCGGCCCCGGATTGACGTGGTTGAAAATGTTGCGCGCCGATACCGAAGCCGTGAGACTGTAGCGCCGCTCGGACGAACTTCCGCCACCGCCGCTGCTGATGTTGTCAAACCCTCCGATTCCGCCGCGCCCCGCCGGGCCCGCCGTTGGTGCGGCAGGTGCTGCCGCGGCCGGAGCGCCGGATGCATTGCGGTTAGCGCGCGCTCCGTTCTTCAGACTCCCGAGTCCCCAGGTCCTCGCCAGCCGCAAATCCACGCTGAACAATCCCGGCCCTCGCCCGAAATCGCGCGGCAGAATAGCCTCGCCGGGAGAAGGATTCGGATCCAGCATCCCGTACGGGGTCTGAATCAATCCGGGCTTGTTCAGATTGGTCGGAATACCCGGCCGCGCGCTCAGCAACGTGTCCCCGTAGACATCCTGGCTGGTGATGATATCGAAGGGCGGGCCCGATTGAACCACAATCAGCGGGCTGAACCGCAAATTCCAGGGCGCCACAATGGTGCCTCCAATGGAGCCTCGATGGCGGATGTCGGTGGCCGCCGGCCCATACTCACCGGCCAGGCTGTATTGGTTCGCCGGAAACGTGTTGATGCCGTCCGTGTTGCTCCACGCGTAACTGAGCACGTAAAACCCGTACAGCGAAATGTTCCGGTTCACGCGCGAGTTCACGTTCACCACCAGCTGATCCTGGTTGTATAGCCCGCCCGATTCCTGCTCATAAATCGGCCCCACGTCGCCATACGGATAAGCGCCGCTGCCCGCCACGCCGGTGTAAGTCCCCGGCAGCGGCGCGTTGATATTGCGCGAAAGTAATTGATGCAGCCCGTGCGAGTTGGTGTAGTTCAGCGAAATGGTGGTGTTGCCGGGAATCTGCCTTTCGATGCCCAGGGCCGACTGCAGCACGTACGGCGCCTGCAGCAGAGGGCTTACAGTGTGGATGGCCTGCGTGGTTGCGAATTGCTGCAAATCGCTGGCAGACGGAATGGATGGGAAGAAATTTGGATTGTCGACGACAAACTGCTTTTGTGTTACGCCATTAAAACGCTCGGCGACCAGAATGTTCTGCTCGTTGAACCGGTAGTAGAAGACTCCAAACCCGCCGCGAAACACTGTCTTGGGACGAGCGGCTTTAGCCGAGGCGCCCGGAGCCCACGCGAATCCAACTCGCGGCGCAAAATCCAGCGTCCCGTGAATGTTAGTCTGCGTCTCCCATCGCAAGCCCAGGCTCAGCGTGAAATTCGGTTTGACTCTCCAATCGTCGCCGGCAAACAGGCCGGTATCCGACTGGCCCACCAATACCAACGGATTCCCGGTGTTGATCGAGAATTGACTCGCGCCGCCGCCCAGCGCAAGAATCTGGGGCAGCGAAAATCCCATCCGCTGGAATACAAGCGTCCGCTGATATTGCTGGATGGAACTAATGGTTTGACAGCCCGGCGTGGGTGTCAGTTGATTGCAAACGATGCCCGGCACAACGGGTTGATTGTTGGAATCCAAAATCGGAGCATAGGCGCCGCCGAACGTGTAAGTGCCGTCGAAATTCTGCGTGGATGTGTCCTGGATCGACACCGCACGCACGCGGATTCCCATTTTCCAGGTGTGGGCGCCCTCGGCCATCGTCACATAGTCGTCAAGCTCGTAGTGATGGTGGATATACTGATAGGCCGAATTGAACGGCCCGCCGCCGTTGAAGGCGTTGGCAACGATGACCGAAGGATCGGTGTCCGGCGAATTTTGATGCCAGTGCTGATGCAAGAACTGAAAATGAAACTCGTTCACCACCTTGGTGCTCAAGACCGCTGTTTCATTGGCCTGGAAAGCATGCTCCAGATTGCTCTGAGTGTAGGCACGAGACAGCAGCGTAAACCCGCCTGCGCCATTGTCCAAAGTGGAATTGTCGCTGATCGCGTAGCGGAACGTTAGCGTGTTGTTCGAACCGAATTGGTAATCGATCCGCGGACTGATGCGCGAGCGCGTTTGCGGCGCCGAAAATACCGACGTGAACGGCATGATCGCCAGCGTGGTCGGGTCCAAGGTCACAGCGTCGATCGCGGTTCCGTTGTCGATGTGCCGCCGGTCGACATCCAGAAAAAACGAGGCGTTCTTGCTCAACGGGCCGCCTACGCTTCCGCCAAAATCCGTCAGATTAAAAGGCGGCCTTTCCTGCGCGTACGGGTTGCGCGAATTGAAAATGTCGCTCCCGTAATTGAAAAACACCTGGCCCCGGAATTTGTCCCGGCCCGGCTTCGTCAGGATTTCCGTGCGCCCGTAACCGATGGCGTCAAACTCCGGCGCGAACGGATTCTGATTGACCCGGATCTCCCGGATCGCATCCTTGTTCGGCAACACTGCATCGCCTTGCGTGAAGCCGTCGATATAAACCTGGGCCGCGTTGGGCCCGGCCGCGGGTCCCGCCAGCGCTTGCAGGTCGGCTTGCAGATCGTCGGGATCGTCCGACAAGGAATCCAGCGCCTCGTCCTTCAAAACCACCGCACTGGCATTGGACGACGCGTCGGTGCTCACCTGCGGCCCGACGCTGTCCTGCACCGTGACCTCTTGTTTTTCGAGCACCACTCGCAGCGTGATGTCGAGCGTCGCGATGCCATCGGAAACCTCGGCCGTTGCTGGCTGCGACTGCATTCCGGGAAACGAAGCCTTCACGCTGTATTTGCCGGGCTGAAGCCCGTTCATCAGGTACGCGCCCGTGTCGTTGGTGACGGCCACTTTGTTGATTCCGGCGTCGTTCGAAACCGTGACCTGGGCGCCAGGAACGGGAGCGCCGGAGGTGTCCGCCACCACGCCGCGCAATCCGCCGGCCTGCGCGAATGCGAGGCTGGCAAAACTTGTCCACAGAAAAACGACGAGGGTTCTTATTGTTCTAGGCATTCGACTGTGGGCAGACCTTGGCCACGCTCGCTCCTTGGGATCCAACAAACGGCTGTTTAACTAGAATCGCTGATGAAGGGATCGCTGGTCAAGATGCGATTTAATTGCCGCCTCCGCGCTTCACCGGGCTCGCCAAATAAGCCTTCGACGCGGCTTCATCCCTCAGCGGGACAACTTTGTCGGGATCGATCCGCACCATCAGATAAAGAATGTGGTCGTCGATATGCGTAAACAGGTGCCCTGTCCCGGCGGGCACCACGATAACGTCGCCCGGCTTGAGATGATACGTGACGCCGTTTCGAATCGACGCCGCGTTCTTGCCGGGGCCATTGAACTCGCGTACCGTCTGCATGGTGTTCGGCCGCTGCTCGGCGCCCACCAGATCCGGGCCGGTTTCGAGCGTCGCCGTGCCCTCGATCACGTGATACACCTCGCTGATAAAATCGTGCTCGGCCACGGCATTCTTGCCAGGCTGATCCAGCTTGCCGCGATACACGATTCCGATGCCCACCTGGCTCTTTCCTACATTCACGCTTCGCACCTGCTGATCCACCAGACGGTTGTCCATGGCGCGCTTGGCATACGCCTGAAGTTCACTGCTGTTGATATAAGTGGCCGGGCACTCATCGCACGTCGGCTTAGGGTCCTGCGCCAGAAGCGCGCACACAACACCTGCCACCGTGACCACTGCCTTCCAGACGATTCCGTATCTTTGCATGGGGCTTTCTCCTTCCGAGGTCGCTCGGGAATGTCAGAATCATATAACCATATCCAGGCGGACCGCAACGCGCTTGACAAAATCGCCCAGGCTGCCAGATAGTGGGGTGGTCTGATGCCTGGAAAGGGGCATCCATGTTGAGATTGGCTTATCGATCTGCATTGACGGCGGCCTGCTTGATCTCACTCTGCCTCGCTGCGCCCGCCTCCGCTCAGGGCCCTCGGGCACCCGCGACGGCGAGTGGCCCAGCTACGCCGGCGATCTGCGCAATTACCACTACTCGCCGCTCGATCAGATCAACGCATCCAATTTCAGCAAACTCGAAATCGCCTGGCGTTTCCATACCGACAACCTGGGAACGCGCCCCGAATACAAGCTGGAAGGCACGCCGCTTATGGTGAACGGCGTGGTCTATGCCACTGCCGGATCGCGCCGCGCGGTGGTTGCCCTCGATGCCGCTACGGGCGAGTTGCTCTGGGTCCACGGCGAGCACGAAGGCGCCCGCGCCGCTGCGTCTCCACGCCAGCTCTCCGGCCGCGGCCTCTCTTACTGGACCGACGGCCACGGCGACGATCGCATCCTCTACGTCACGCAGGGCTACCGCTTAGTGTGCCTGAATGCCAAGACCGGCCTGCCCATCAAAACCTTTGGCGACTCCGGCCTGATAGACATGAAACGCTTCGCGGTCTACGGCACCGGCCAGCCCATCGACCTGGTCAATGGCGAAATCGGCCTGCACGCGACGCCCGCCGTCACCAAAAGCGGCGTGGTTCTGGTCGGATCCTCTTTCCGCGAAGGCGGCACTCCGAAGACGCACAACAACACCAAAGGCATGGTGCTCGCCTTCGACGTGCACACCGGAAAAAAGCTCTGGCAATTTAACACCATTCCGCGCCCCGGCGAATTCGGCAACGACACCTGGCTCAACGAATCCTGGGCCACCAACGGCAACACCGGCGTCTGGTCGCAGATGGCCGTGGACGAAGAACTCGGCCTCGCCTATCTGCCGGTCGAAACACCGTCGTCGGACTTTTACGGCGGGCATCGCCCCGGCAACAACCTGTTCGCCGACAGCCTGGTGTGCGTCGACTTGAAGACCGGCCAGCGCAAATGGCATTACCAGTTGGTCCACCATTCCATCTGGAACATGGACATCGCAGCCGCGCCGGTACTGGCCGACATCACGGTCAATGGGAAGCCGATCAAAGCCGTTCTCGAATCGAGCAAGCAGGCTTTCATGTATGTTTTCGATCGCGTCACCGGCCAGCCCGTCTGGCCCATCGAAGAGCGTCCGGTGGCGAAAGGCGACGTCCCCGGCGAATGGTATTCGCCCACGCAGCCCTTCCCCACCAAGCCGCCCGCGTTCGATTATCAAGGCGTCACGGTAGAGAACCTCATCGATTTCACGCCCGAGCTTCGCCAGGAAGCCATCCGCGCCACCTCGAAATACAAGCTCGGCGGAGTCTTCACGCCGACCGTGGTGAGCAAAGTTGACGGCCCCATCGGATCGTTCCGATCCTCCGGCGGCATGAACTGGCCCGGCTTCTCCTACGACCCCGAGACGCACATCGCCTACGTACCTTCGTTCGTCTCGCTGCCACCGGTCGCGCTCATGCCTCCGCCCAGCCGGGAATTTTCCGACATCGACTATGTGGAAGGCTTCGCCGACACCGGCGTGCGCTACGTCTCCGGTCCCGGCGAGAACGTGGGCGCGGATGCTCCGCGTGCCAAGCGCGGCGCTGCCCCGCCCGAGGCCGCTTCTCCCGCCAGCCGCAACGCCAGCCTGAACCCGCAAGGCCTGCCTCTGATGAAGCCTCCTTATGGAAGGATCACGGCCATCAATATGGATCAGGGCGAGTTCGCCTGGCAGATCGCGCACGGCGAAACTCCGGATTTCATTCGCAATCACCCCGCGCTCAAAGGACTGAACATCCCGCGCACCGGCCAGGCCGGCTACGTCGGCATTCTCGTAACCAAGACATTGGTGATCGCGGGCGACCCGATGTTCACGACCAAGTCCGAACATCCGCGCGGCGCAATGTTGCGCGCCTACGACAAGGCCACCGGAAAAGAACTGGCTTCAGTCTGGATGCCCGCCCCGGTAAGCGGCACTCCCATGACGTATCGCGTGAACGGCCGCCAATACATCGTTGTGCCGATCAGCGGCGCTGGCCATCCGGGAGAATACCTGGCCTTCACGCTGCCGGAATCTTAAACCGGCGCGCTTACTTCTTTGGCCAAACCGCGCCCTGGTCCGCCTTGGTGACCGCCGCCAGTCCCTTGTACATAAATTTCTGGACGCGCTGCCCGCGATACGTCTCGGTCGTAAAGATGTTGCCCTTCGAATCGGTCGCGATGCTGTGCACCCCGTAAAATTCGCCCGGCTGCCGCCCGCCTTCGCCGAAGGTCGTCAAGACCTGAAGCGAATCCCGATCCAAAATGTGCACGCGGTCATTTTCTCCATCGGCGAGGTAAATGTACTTCTGCTGTGCGTCCTTGGAAAACGCGATGTCCCAGGCCGATCCCGACCCCAGCGTTTGCTTCTCGATGAATGTCTCCTTCACGAACGTTCCGTCCGGATGGAAAACCTGAATGCGATCGTTCACGCGATCGCAGACATACAGCAGATTGTCGTGCGACAGCTCGGCGCAATGCACCGGATTGCGGAACTGCTGCGCCGGCGGGTCATTCGGATTGTAGCGGCCGAGATCGGTGTCGTCCGGTTTGTGCCCATAGGCGCCCCAATGCCGTTTGTACGCGCCCGTCTCGGCATCGAAGACGATCACGCGATGATTGCCGTAACCGTCCGCGATGTAGGCCTCGTTGGTCCTCGGATCGACGAAGATCTTCGCCGGCAGCCGCAGGTTCGCGATATCGTTGCTGCCCTTGCTCTGGTTCGGCTTGCCGATCTGCATCAGGAATTTCCCTTCCTGCGTGAACTTCAGGATCATGTTGTCGTTGAAGGACTGCGTGCCGCCGACCTGGCCTTCGTTATAAGCGGTCTGATCGCCGGTCGCCGCGCCCCTACCGCGGCCGCCACGTCCACGGCCTCCCGGAGGTGCGCCGCGTCCATTCCCGCCGATCCAAACGTTGCCCTTGTAATCCACCGTGATCCCATGATTGGAATCAGGCCAATCGTAACCCGGTCCCGGGCCGCCCCAGTGGCCGATCAGATTGCCCTCTTCGTCGAACTCGAGCACGGGCGGCGCGGGCGCGCAGCATTGCGCGATCTGCGGAGTGGTGGTGGCGTGCACTTCGCCCGGCTCCAGCGACCCGGCGCGATGAATGATCCAGATATGATCGTTCGCATCCACCGACACGCCGATGGTCTGCCCCAGAATCCAATGGTTGGGCAGCGGCTTGGGCCACAGCGGGTCCACTTCAAACCGCGGCGCCTGAACACCGGCGGCCTGAACCACGGCCTTTCGCGAAAGCAACGACGATCCCACGCCCAGCGTCACGATCAGTGCGGACAACCCCGCACCCAGGTACCAATTGCGCCGCATTCAGCTCACCTCCTTCGGTGGAATCTAGTCACTATACACCTCCTCGACCCCGAGTAGCGCTCGTCCCCACCTCACCGCATGGCGAGCCACCACTTCATCGTCTTCGACACCAGATCCGGAGCATCCGCTTGCACCCAGTGCCCCGCATTCGGCACCGTAACCAGCGTCAGATCTTTATCCAGCCAGTCCCAGGTGTTGTTCAGCGCGCCCGCCAGCAGCGCCGTGTCCTTCAGCCCATGAAACATCAGCACCGGCGCCTGCACCTTTACCAGCGGCGACGTATCTTCGGCGTACGGCTCGCGCGGATAATTAGCCTTGTAGTAATTCAGCATGGCCTCGATGTCCGAGCGCTGGAACGCCTCCAGATACTTGGCATGCGCCTCCGGATCTCTGACGCGCCCCGCCAGCGCCTCGGCCGTCACCTTCGACGCCGCATCCGGCTGCTGAAAATTCCGCGCGTACTGGCTGTTCTTCTGCTGCTCCGGATTGTGCGCCAGCTCGCGCATGAGCCCGCGCGGATGAGGCAAATTCAGAATGATCAGCTTGTCGGTCATCTCCGGATGCATCAGCGCGAAATTCCACGCCACCATCCCGCCCCAGTCGTGCCCCACGATGATGGCCTTGTCGCGCCCCAGCGACTTGATCACCGCCGCCACGTCGCCCACCAGCAGCGGCAGGCGATAGTTCTCCACGCCCTTCGGTTTATCGCTCAGGTTGTAACCGCGCTGATCGATCGCCACGCACTGATAGCTGTCCGAGAGCGCCGCCATCTGATCGCGCCACGTGTACCAGAAATCCGGAAACCCGTGAATCATCACAATCAGGGGCCCGCTCCCCAAACTGGCGTAGTGAATCTTCACCCCGTTCGAGTCGGCGTAACCGTCCTTAACCCGCGCATCGATGCTCGCGGCCTGCACCGACACCGCGAGCATCACTGAAAGCAGAGTAGTTCGCATGGCGCTAGTATAGCGCCGTGCCGCAAGTTTAAATGTATTGCACCGTAACCGTAGCGGTCGCCTTCGCCCCAGTGGAATCGGTCACCGTCAAGGTGTACTGGTAGGTCTGAGGCGTCGTAAGCTGGAAGGTCGGCGTGGCCGTTGTGGCGCCTACGATTCCCCCGCCGGTTGGAGATCCAGGAGCCACTGACCACGAATAGGACAAAGTCCCCGCGTTGGTAGACGTCGACTGTGATGCGTTCAACGTCACCTGGTTCAAAAACACCTGGAAGGTGTTGGTGGCCGACGTCGCGCCACCCGGCCCCGTGATGACGATTGTTACTCCCGTCTGGCCGGGCGGCGGCGGACCGGTCGGAGGACTCGGAAGCTGGCTGGTGCTGAACGCACTGGTGAGCACTGGCGTGTACGTGATTCCCGATCCCAAGGTCAGAGAACATCCTCCAACATTCGGTCCGGGCGCGCATCCCCACCAATTCTGCGCGGCGCTCACGGTGCCTCCGTTCGCGTTGTTGATCCCGAGCGGTGCCAGTATGTTATTCAGCGACACCAGCACGCCCCCGGACGGCGCATTGAACTCTACGCCGATGTGTTGGTCGCTGATCGAATTCTCCGATATGACCGTGCCTGTGACGGGCGCCAGGCTGAAGATGTTGATGCCGGCCGTACCCGGAGTCGCCGCATCGTCGGTGTCCGCGCCGTTGCCCGAGATGACGTTGCCCACTATGATGTTGTCATTCAGATTGACCGCCGGAGCTCCGGGAGGCGCCGCGTGATTGTGCATAGCCACGCCAGGCAGACCATTGCCGGTGAGTGTGTTGTTGATGACCACGTTGCCATACGCCTGGCTGCCCGGTCCTGGCGCAAAAATGCCCACACCGGCGCCCGCGCCAGGAACCTTATTCCCGTTATTCATCGACTGATTGTTCGAAATCGTGTTTCGGTACACTCCCTTTCCACTGTGCGAGGCGATCGTGATTCCACAATCCAGCGGGTTGTTGCTCACCACGTTGCCAGTGATCACGTTCTCGAACGTCGCACCCGTGTCGTCGCTGATCAGAATTCCACCCGAGTTGTGTTGAATCACGTTATTCGACACTACGGAGTGATCAACTCCCGTCAAATGCACTCCTTCGCCGCAATCGAATGCCTCGCCTTGCTGCAGAGGAGCTGGCAGCCCAGGACAGCTCGGCGTGCTGCCCGAAACGTTCAAGGACAAATCGTTCTTGAGTACCTGATTCTCCCAAATCGTCACGTTGGATGCGTTTTCCACCAGAATGCCTTGAAGATTCGCGTTCTGGACCGTAAATCCGGTAATGGCTACATTGCTCAGCCCGGCGTTGTCAACGCCATCCACAACGATGCCATTGGCCAGGCCGGTCGCGTCGATGATCGTAGTCGCGCTTCCGGCGCCGATCAGCGACAGCGGCATGCCAATGGTCACGTCCTCCTTGTATATGCCCGCGGCCACCTGAATCGTGTCCCCGGCGGACGCCGCGCTGACGGCTTTCCCAATCGTGGTTTGACATCCGGACGAACCGGTTGGATTGACACACAAGGTCGCCGCCTGGACTGTCTGGCAGATTCCAAAGACCAGGACTGCACCGAGAACCGTGAAGACACTACGGGACCGAAGCCCCTTACTGCGACGTGGCATGGTTACCTCCGAGGCACACGATAGACAAATTTTTAGATTCCGGCCGCAAAGGTCGGCAGTAGGTAGACCGTCCTGAGGCTCAAAAGGTTACGAAGTAATTGGGGCCTTTAAGCTCCCGTTCTTGGCCATCTTGATCGCGTTCTCCGCCGCGCGATACGCCAGCGCCTCAATCGTGCAGGTGGGATGATTCCGCCCGCTCGTCACAAAGCTGCTCCCGTCCACGATGAATAGATTCGGAACATCGTGCGCCCGGTTGAACTTGTCCACCACCGACGTCTTGGGATCGTTGCCCATGCGGCAGCTCCCCATCAGATGGCCGCCGCTACGCGTCTCGCCCACCGGCCCGGCCCACTTCTTGGCCGCGCCCATGGCATCCAGAATCTCCAGCGAGCGGGCGCGGAAAAATTCCTTGGTCTTCATGCCGTCCGGATGATCGCGATACGTCACGCGCATGGCCGGCAGTCCCCAGGCGTCCTTCACTTCGGGGTCCAGCGTGATGTTGTTCGTCTCCAGCGGCAGCGACGTGGCAAAGGTTTGCAGCGTCACGGTCTGGTTGAACTCCTTGCACGCTTTCTTGAACTCCGCGCCCCAGCGCGGCACGTCCGGCGGCAACCCGCCCAGCGCGAACCCGATCGGCCCTGAGAACCCGTAGCGCGCGTCAATGCGTCCGCCGCCATAGAACCCGCGCTTGGGATCCGAATCGTAGAAGTCTTCAATCGACCGCGTGGCCTGCACGCTCTTGAACTCATTTAGCGGATGGTCCAGCAGCCCGTGCGCGCTGGCCCCGGTTCCGAACATCAGGTGCTTCCCCACCACGCCGCTCGAATTCGCCAGCCCATTTGGAAACTGGCTCGACTTCGACAGCAGCAGTAGCCGCGGCGTCTCGGTCCCGTTGGCGCACAGCACCACCGCCTTGGCCCTCTGCATCACTTCTTTCTTCCGGGCATCGAAATACACCGCGCCGGTCACGCGTCCGCTTTTGTCCACGGCAATCTCGCGCACGTAGGAATTCGGCCGGATCTCGCACCGGCCGGTCTTCTCCGCCACCGGAAATAGCGCCGCCAGCGAACTCGACTTCGCTCCTACCTTGCACCCGAACCACTCGCAGAACCCGCAATGAACGCAACCCTGGCGCCCTTTGTAGGCTTGCGACAGAATCGCCACCGGCACCGGCGACGTGTGCAGCCCCAGCTTATGCGCGGCGCGGTCCAGCAGCACGCCGGACGACTTGTTGGGCATCGGCGGCAGCGGATAATCCTTCGTCCGGAACGATTCGAACGGGCTCCCGCCACGCAGCCCCGAGTAGCCCATGTCCCACTCGGCCTTCGTATAGTACGGCTCAAGGTCCGCGTACGTAATCGGCCAGTCGGCAAAGCCAGTGCCGGCCACCGGCCCCAGCTTGCTGCGCTCCATAAAATCGATCTCGCGGAACCGCCAGTGCGTCGCCGTGTAGTGCACCGTGCCGCCGCCGACGCAGCGGCCGTAGCTGATGGCCGGCGACAGCACCGCTTTTTCCTGCTCACTCTTGCGAAACGTGTTGGGTTGCAGCGCGTGATCGTTCACCAGCGCGGGCGTATCGCGTACGCGCTTCTCGTCATAAGTGAAGTCGCTCTCGTGCAGATACGGACCCTGCTCCAGCACCACCACCTGAAAACCAGCCGTCGACAGCTCCTTGGCCATCACACCCCCGGCCGCGCCCGCTCCGATAATCACAAAATCTACTTGAGTTGTTGGCTTGAATTTCGTCATCGCTGTCCTCCCGGCTCAGGCCTGCTGGTTGGCGTCGTAATAGCCGAACGGCGGCTTGTAATCGAACTTGTCCTCGAAGCCGATCAGCTTCCAGCCGACCTTCTCCGCGTTTCCGCCGTACTCGGGGTTCGAAAAGAACCCCACCACCGTATGCAACCGCACCTGCTGGAAAAACGGCGTTCGCTCGATCGACTTGAGTAGTTGCATCTGCTGCGCCGGACTGAGCGCCGAGAATTTCGTCGCGCCCGCGAACATCTCGCGGGTCTTCGCTTCCAGATCTTTCAACCCCTGCGCGTATACGGCCTGCTTCTCGTGGTCAAACGTAGCCAGCGCCCGGTCGATGAAGTGCACGCTGCCGGCCTCGCGCGCCCCAGGCGTATCGTCGGTGGGAATGATCTGCGCCGCGACGCTTTCGATCTCCACCGCCTGCTCCGGAGAAAGATATTGCAGCTTGGCTGGCGTGCCCGACTTGACCGCCCGCGCCGCGTGCTCCTGCGCCTCCACAATCCCGGACCACTGCGTGGCAATCCAGGCCGACCCCAGCCCCGTCGCAGAGCCCAAAAGCAAGTCTCGCCGTGAGGTTTTCCGTTTATTCATGCCGCCGCCTTCCTCGCGGCAACTATATCACGCGCATATGTGCCGTTCAAGGGTTGTGGTGGCTGTAGTGGCGAACGCACTCCTCGCTGCCGCCTTCGCACTCCAACCCTGGCGCTCCATCCATGATTCTTTCGATCGATCTGTTATTCTGGGCTAATCATCCTACTCGAAGGACTTCCGCGTTGACCGACTTCAACCATATTCACTCTCGTGACGGCGACGACTGGGTGTGCGGCCGCAGCATGGCCGTGCACGACGAGCAGGTGCTGCTCTCCGAAGGTCGCGACCCCGACGAGGAAGAGGCTTGCCGCCTCTGCGCCGAGCGCATCATCGGCCGCTTCGGCGACCCCATGCACGTGCACTAAATCCTCAGTTCGAACCCGTCGCGCCGCAACGCTTCAATCACGCGGTTTCGAATCGCGGTCACTTCATCGGAAGATAACGTCCGGTCATTCGCTCCCACCGTCAGCCGGTAGGAGATGCTCTTGCGATCCTCCGGAAGCGGCGCGCCAGTATACTGCCGGACAAATTCGATGTCCACCAAGTCGCTTCCGGCCGCCTCGCGCAAGCGCCGCTCGATTTCTCCAGCCGGTTCGCGAAGGGCCGCCACCACCGACAGATCGAACGCGCTGGTTGGAAAGCGGCGCAGCGCTCTATAACGCCGTTCCTGAGTGTCCAAACGCAACAGCGCGGCCAGATCTAGATCCAGCACCGCGGCGCGGCCTTCCACTCCTAGCGACGGATGCATTTCAAACAGCCGGCCGATATCCTCGCCGCGCCAGGAAACGATCGCCGCGCGCTCCGGATGCTCGAACGCCCGAGCCTGAACCGCCCGCACCGCGCACTCCGGCATCAGGCATTCGGCCAGCCGCTTCAATTCGTACAGCCCCGCGCTCCCGTCTCCTTCGCGCTCGTACATGGCAGCCGCAAAATGCGGCACCTCATCCGGCAACCCCTCGTTACGCCCATGAATCTCCCGCCCGATTTCAAATAGCCGGAAGGAATTCAGCCGCCGGCTGTTTTCAATAATGTTCTTCCGGATCCCGGGCAGCAAGCTGGTCCGCAACAGCGTCTGATCGGACGCGATGGGATTCGTCACCCGTACATGCTCTCCCGAAACAAATCCGAACGCGCGAATCATCTCTTCGCTCACGAACGAATAGTTGTAAACTTCCGTGAATCCTTGTGCGGTCGCCATCTTGCGAACACCTCGGTGATACAAGCGCGCCGGATTTTCAGGAGGCACCACCGCGGCAATCAGCGGCGCCGTCGGCGTAATGGACTCATAGCCCACCATGCGCCCTACTTCCTCCAGCAGATCGTCTTTGATCGAAATATCTTTGGTAGCGCGCCAGCTCGGCACCGTAACCGAAAAATGCCCGGGTCCGGTTTCCCGCACCCCGAACTCGAGCGATTCCAGAATCGCGCGAACCTCGTCCACCCCGAGCGGACGTCCCAGCTTCTTGCTCAGCCAGTCCACACTGACCTCGATCGGCGCCGGCGCCTTGAATTCAGCCTTGCGATCCGCCACCCCGCCCACCAGCCGGATGCCCGGCGACACCTCTCCCAGCAGCTCGATGGCCCGCGCCAGCCCTCGCACCGTGTTCAAAGGATCTTGCGATTTCTCGAATCGCATGGACGCGTCGGTCCGCAGCTTGAGCGCAACCGAAGTCTTGCGCACGCTGGCCGCCTGAAAATTCGCGCTCTCCAGCACTAGCCGTTTAGTCTCCGGCCCGATCGCGCTATCCAGCCCTCCAATTACTCCCGCAATCGCGATCGGCCCTTCCCGATCCGCGATCACCAGGTTGGACGGAGCCAGCTCATACTTCTCCTCGTTCAAAGCTGTGATCCGTTCGCCCGCCCGCGCGCTGCGCACGAATATGGTCTCGCCGCGCAGCTTATCCGCATCGAAAGCGTGCATCGGCTGCGCCAGCTCCGCCATCACGTAGTTGGTCACATCCACGATGTTGTTGATCGCGTTCAATCCGATCGCTTCCAGCCGGTATTGCAGCCACAGCGGCGACGGCTGCACCGTGACATTCTCAAAAACCAGCGCGCTGTATCGCGGGCACAGCGTCAAGTCCTCAATCTCCACGCCGATCGCCGGCGGATCGGCGGGCAGCAGCCCCAGCCGCACCGGGTCTCGCAGCGGACGATGCGTAATGGCCGCCACCTCTCGCGCCATGCCATGATGTCCCCACAGGTCCGGCCGATGCGTGAGCGACTTGTTATCCACTTCGACGATCGCGTCAGCGGCGAACAATTCCTCGACCGCCAATTCCACGATGCCGCCATGGTCCCGGTTGATGCCAAGCTCCAGGCCACTCGCCAGCATCCCATCGCTCTCCACGCCATCGATATTCTTCGCGCTCGCCGGAATGTAAGCCGTCACCAGACCAACACGGCAATTCGGAGCCCCGCAAACCACGGTCTTAGAGCCGTAGCGCGCCGTCTCCACCACCGCCTTGCGGTTGTGATCGCTGCCCGCAATCGGCTCCACGCTGACCACGCGTGCCACCGAAGCCGCCGCCAACGCCCCGCCCACTTCCTCCAAGCCCTCGCACTCGGCCGTCTTCATCGTGATCAGGCGCATCAACTCTTGCGGCTTCTGCTCCAGCGCCGGAACCAGTTCGCGAATCCAGTTGTATGAGAATTTCATCGCTCGCGCTCAGAATTGCGTCAGAAATCGCAGATCGCCGCCTTGAATCAGGCGAATGTCGTCGATGCCGTAACGCATCATGGCAAGCCGCGTCAGACCCAGGCCGAACGCGAACCCGCCCCACTGATCCGGATCGATCCGGCTCATCCGCAGCACATTGGGATGCACCAGCCCGCACGGCAGCAGCTCCACCCACCCGCTCTGCTTGCAAACCGGACACCCCGGGCCGCCGCAGATCAGACATTGCACGTCCAGCTCAAAGCCCGGCTCGACAAACGGAAAATATCCGGGACGCAGCCGCACGGTGACCTCGCGGCGGAAAATCGCGCTCAGCAGCGTCTTCATGAAGTAGATCAGGTGCGCCACCGAGACATCGCGATCCACCATCATGCCTTCCACCTGGTAAAACGTGTGCTCGTGCGACGCGTCCACTTCTTCATTGCGGAACGCGCGCCCAGGCGCTATCATTCGCAACGGCGGCCCCAGTCTCTCCATGCCGCGCACCTGCACCGGCGAAGTGTGGGTTCGCAGAAGATTGCCGCCTTCCAACCAAAACGTATCTTGCATGTCCCGCGCCGGATGTTCGGCCGGAATATTCAGCGCATCGAAGTTGTGATACTCGGTCTCCACTTCCGGCCCATCCAGCACGGCGAATCCCAGCGACGTGAACAGGTCCTCGATTTCGTTCTGGATCTGCGTCACCGGATGCAGGCTCCCGGGAAGCGGACCCGGCGCGGGCAGCGTCAGATCCAGCCACTCCGTGCGCAGCCGCTCATGCAGCGCTTGATTCGAAAACGCCGCCTTCCGCGCTTCAAACGCGGTCTCCAGTTCCTGTTTTGCAGCGTTCAGGGCTTTGCCGGCGCTGGCACGCTCCTCGGGCGTCAGCTTTCCGAATTCCTTGCTGATCTGCGCGAGCGACCCTTTGCGCCCCAGCACATCCACACGCACCGCTTCCAACGCGTCCAGATCCTGGGCCTGGCCGATCCGTGCGCCCGCCTCCGAGGCGAGCTTCTGAATTTGTTCGTCGAGACTCATGCGGCGGGTTGGAACACCTGTTCCGCTTTCGCGACTTCCCAGCCCAGATGATTGATGTAGAACAGCAGCAGCGGCGCCGGATACTTGTCCTTGAACTCTTCGAAAGCCTTCTGTTGCCAGCCGTCGGTGAGATACTTCGCCCCATCCATGTCTTTGTCGAAGAACCCGTCTTGATTGGGAATGCCAAGGTGATCCAGCACCGCCTTGATCATGTCCATATGGGAGACCAGAATGGCCTGCGAAAGATCCGTCGCCAGATCCTCATCATGCTCGCTGAGCCGCGCCCACAAGCGAGGCTCCGCCTTTCGAATATGTTCGGAATTCAGCTTGGCCACGTGCATACGCGCCTTCATGCGATCGAAAAGCTGATAGGTTCTCAGCTTGCCAATCGATACGCTCCGCAGGAGCTGCGCCAGAGACGCCTCGCCAAGCCCAACGAAAATCTCGCAAAGCTGCATAAAAGGCCAGCGTAGCATTTGGTATGCTTGTGGCGCACGCACTCGTGCGTGCCGCGTCCCCACTTATGGGGACGCCAGGCCCACCTGACCAATGTCCACGGGCGAAGCGGCCAATTCCATCACTCGACGCCACATCCACATTCGTGGAATCGTGCAAGGTGTCGGATTCCGTCCCTTCGTATTCAACCTGGCGCAGCGCCTTCAGCTCTCTGGTTATGTGCTCAATTCCTCGGCGGGCGTCGTCATCGAAGCAGAAGGTTCGGAAACCGAACTCGATCAATTCGTCCGCGCTCTCAATCGCGACGCTCCGCCGCTCGCCCAGATCGAAGATGTAGCCGTCACCACTCTCGGCCCCGCCGGATACACCAGCTTCGTCATCCGCGAGAGCCTGGATGAGCCCGGTAAACTCGTCCCGGTTTCGCCCGACGTCTCCACCTGCGACGACTGCATGCGCGACTTCCGCACTCCCTCCAATCGCCGCCACGGCTATCCATTCACCAACTGCACCAATTGCGGCCCGCGCTACACTATCACCCGCAAAATCCCCTACGACCGTCCGCTGACCACCATGGCCTGCTTTGCCATGTGCGAGCGCTGCCTGCGCGAGTACGAGAATCCGGCCGACCGGCGCTTCCACGCCCAGCCCAACGCCTGCCCGGATTGCGGACCGTCCCTCGCCCTGGTCATGACGGATCACCTGAGCGCGCCGGTTGTTTTCGACCGCCCAGCCGAAAGCCTCGCCATGATCCGCGAAGTTCGCCGCCTGCTGCGCGCCGGCCGCATCCTGGCCATCAAAGGACTGGGCGGTTTTCACCTGGCTTGCGATCCCTCCAACGATGGCGCCGTTGAAACCCTTCGCGAGCGAAAGAAACGCAGCGACAAGCCGTTCGCCCTGATGGTTCCCGACGTCGCGAGTGCGGAGGATTTTTGCCTCGTGTCCGACACCGCGAGATCGGCGCTGCTCAGCCCTCGCCGCCCCATCGTGATTCTGCCGCGCCGCCACGGCGCTCGCATGTCGCAAGCGCTCGCCCCCGGCAACAACACACTCGGCGTCATGCTGCCCTACACGCCCTTGCACTATCTGCTGTTCGGCGATTCGCTCGACGCCCCGCCCGAATTCCAGGCGCTGGTAATGACCAGCGGCAATCTCAGCGAGGAGCCCATCGTCACCGGCAATCGCGAGGCTGCCACCCGCCTGAATCGCATCGCCGACGCTTTCCTGTTTCACAACCGCGACATCCACACGCGCGTCGACGATTCGGTGGTCCGAATCTTCGAGAACAAGGAACGCGTCCTCCGCCGCTCGCGCGGCTATGCTCCATTTCCGGTCGCACTGAATCTCCCCGTCGTCGAAATCCTGGCCTGCGGTGCCGAACTGAAAAGCACATTCTGCCTCACCAAGGAGCGCCACGCCTTCCTAAGCCAGCACATCGGCGACCTGGAAAACTACGAAACCCTGGTCTTCTTCCAGCAAACACTGGACCGCATGCAGGAACTGTTCCGCATCCAGCCCATCGCCGCCGCCTACGATCTGCATCCGATGTATCTCAGCACCAAGCTGGCGCTAGCAATGGAAGGCGTGGAGAAGATCGGCGTCCAGCACCATCATGCTCACGTGGCAAGCTGCATGGCCGAGAACGGCCTCAGCGGCAAGGTGATTGGCGTGGCGTTCGACGGAACCGGCTACGGTACCGACGGCAAGATCTGGGGCGGCGAATTCCTGCTGGCGGATTTCGCCGGATTCGAACGCCGCGCCCATTTCCGATACATCCCTCTGGCGGGCGGCGACACTGCCGTGCGCGAACCCTGGCGATTGGCGTTGAGTTACTTGCTCGACACCTTCGGCCCGCGCCTTGACACGCTCGATCTGCCGTTGCTCCGCCGCATACCCGCCAAGAAACTAACCGCAGTCCGCGCCATGATCGAGCGCAACATCAACACCGTGCCCACCTCGGCCTGCGGACGCCTATTTGACGCCGTCGCCTCGATCGCCGGCGTGCGCGACGAGGTCAATTTCGAGGCCCAGGCAGCCATCGAGTTGGAAACCAGCGCGCTCGCGGGTGTCGACGCCGCGTATCCGTTCGAAATCTCCGCTGCCGAGCCCGCCGAGATCGACGTTCGTCCTGCCATCGAGGCCATCGTCCGCGATGTGCTCGCCGGCAAGCCGCTGGGATGGATCGCCGCCGCGTTCCACAACACCATCGCGGCCATCGTAGTCGAGATGTGCCGCCGCTTGCGCGCCGCCGAAGGCGTTCGAAACGTGTGCCTCACCGGAGGAACGTTTCAGAATCTGTACCTGTTGCAACGCGCCGCCGCCGACCTGCGCTCCAACGGCTTCGAAGTCTTCCTCCACTCCAAAGTCCCCCCCAACGACGGCGGTATCGCGCTCGGCCAGGCCGTCATCGCCAATCAAGTCTTGGCCGGCCGCTAAAGACTGTTAGAATTCAGGCTGGATGATCCGTCTGTGGAAAAGCCGCGCGTCCCTGCTCGGCCCCCTGGAAGCCGAAGTGATGGAAATCATCTGGCGGCATGGCGCGAGCACGGTTAACGATGTCGCCGCCAAACTGGCGCGTCCGCTCGCCTACACCACCGTCATGACCACGCTGGACCGCCTCTTCAAAAAAAGCCTCCTGGAACGCCAGAAATGCGAGCGCGCCTTCGTCTATTCAGCGCGCATTTCGCGACGCGCCTGGGACAAGAAACAGACCGGCGATTTCGTGGCAGCTTTCCTCGATGGACCAAAATCATCCGGCCAGTTGCTGATTTCCTGCCTGGTTGAAGCCGCCGCCGATCAGGACCAAGCCCTGCTCGACGAGTTGGAAGAAACCATTCGCAAAAAGCGCCGCGAGCTCGACCAGCGAGGCAAGTCATGATGGCATCTTACTGGTGGCGCCTGGCCTGGCTCGCCTTGGCCTGCTTCTTTGCGGTCCATCTGGCCGCCGGCGCCGCTGTCGCTCTCATCTCGCGCCGGGCAGTCCGGATGGCCGAGCGCTTCCAACCACGCTCCGCGGCTCGCGCTCTGTTCCTGCTGCGGCTCTTCCCGCTGGCAATCTCCAGCCTGGCCGTGACCGCGGTCTGCATCCCGAGCTATCTATGGCTTGAACCAGCCTCCGCGCAAGAGCAGGTCGGCTGGATGTGCGCGGGCGCCGCATCGCTCGCGATCCTGGTGTGGCTCGATTCCGCCGGCCGATTCCTGTACACTACAGCGCGTTCGTATCGATTCATACGGCGCTGGCGGCGCGAGGGACGTCCGGACCGCCTCGGCGATGCCGCCGCCAAGGCTTGGGTGATCCAAAGCGACGTTCCCTTCCTCGCGCTCGCAGGCATTCTTCGACCGCGCCTGATCGCTTCTCGCGGCTTGCTGCGCACATTATCGAGCGGCCAGCTCACCGCGGCGCTGCACCACGAAGAAGCCCACCGCACGTCGCGCGACAACTTAAAACGCCTGATCATGCACTGCGCGCCCGGCGCCCTGCCGTTTGTTTCCCCATCGCGCCGGATCGAGGAAGCCTGGGCGAAGTTCACCGAACGCGCCGCCGACGACCGCGCCGTGTCGGGAGATCCGGCCCGCGCACTCCTGCTCGCGGAAGCTCTCGTGCGAGTAGCGCGCATTCAAGGACCTCAATCAGCCCTGGTCGCGCCTCTCCTCGCCGACCGTAGTGAGCTGCACGCCCGCGTCAATCGCTTGCTTCACCCGGCCTCCACCCCTGCTGCCGCCAACCGCCGTCTGCATATGTTCGCCTCTGCCGCGCTCGCCGTTCTGGCCGTTGTCGCTATCGAGCCCCTAACTCTTCGCCTGGCGCATCGGATCCTCGAAAACCTGATCCGCTGAGCGACTGCTCGACCGGTGATAGACTGTCAGCACTGGATTCCAATCCTCCAGTACAGGAGAATTTCCATGTTGAAGAACACGCTGCTCGTCTTAGGGATGTTGCTGGCCTTTGCCACGCTGGCCCAAACTCCGCCGCTGCCGGCCACCGATGTCAGCAACGCGGATATTCAGAAGTTCATCGATGCCCTGCCCCGCGATGTCGTGAGCGACCGGCCCATCCGCATCGTGGATGTCGGCGGATATCATGTCGGCGTCTTCGGTGTCTTCCGGCCCAAGACCATCAAGCAGGAAGCCAATCTGCACCAGACCAAGGTCACCGAGATCTATTACATCCTGGACGGCAACGCGACGCTGGTAACCGGCGGCACGCTCCCCGATCCGCATCCCTTGCGAGCCGGCAGTACAACATTTCAGAGCACGCGCATCGAGGGAGGCACCAGTCGGCACGTTTCCAGAGGCGACGTGATCATCATTCCCGGCCGCACTCCGCATTGGTTCAGCAGTCAGGACGGCGATCTGCGCTATCTGATTTTCCGCCCCGATCCGGAAAGCACGCTGGCGCTGAAGTAGCAGCTTAAGCCTGCGAGATTGCCAGATAGAGCATCCCAAACGCCAGCGCGGTCGCCACTACCGAGATGCCGGCCAGCGCCTTGAGCAGAGGCTCTTTCCACATCAGACGCGCGCGCGGCGTGCTGGCCAGGTACGCCGCCACGAACCCGCCCGCGAAGCCTCCCACGTGCGCCATGAAATCGACTCCCGGCATAAAGCTGATGATCACACCCCAAATCAACCACTGCGTGTAATAACCTTTCACCAGCGAACCGAAGTGCGATTTGTCCGTGATCCCGAATGCGATCATCGCGCCAATCAGTCCGAAAATCCCGGCCGACGAGCCCACCGAAAAATGACCGAAGCGCGAGCTGAGATAGAAGCCGCTCACAGTCGACACGAAGTAGAACACGATCATGCGGCTGGTGCCGTACAGCTGTTCCACTTCCGCGCCCACCACGTACAACGCCCAGGAATTCATAACAATGTGCAGAATGCCGCCGTGCAAGAACCCCGCGGTGATCAAGCGCCACCATTGGCCGTCCATCAGCGAGGCAGGCATGCTCGCGCCCCAGCGCTCGACGATCCCCTGGCTGAAATAATCGGCGGCGAACAAGATGAAATTCATCAGCAGAATCATCGTGGTCGTGAAGCGCGCGTGCGGAATCAACCCACCCAGAATCTCTCCCGGTTGCCGCCGATCGACGGCGCGCGTGCCGAGCGGAACTTCGCAATACGGACACTTCCGATCGCTGGTCGTCACAAACGCCCGGCAATTCGGGCACATCCGTCTTTTGTCCACTGGACTTATTGTAGCGGCTCAGACGACGCATCCGGATTGCTACAATTGGTAATCCATCGTTGCCCGCGAGAGCGCAACGGGTTTAGTGCGGATGCGCAAAACGGAACAAGACTACCGGCAAGACATCGTCGATGTCGGCAAACTGATCTATCAGAAGGGCTGGGTTGCGGCCAACGACGGCAACATCAGCGTCCGCCTGGATGAACATCGCATGCTGTGCACCTGCACCGGCATCAGCAAGGGAATGATGACCGCCGGCGATCTGATTGTCTGCGATCTGGACGGGAACAAGCTGGAAGGATCGCGCGAGCGAACCAGCGAGATCGCCATGCATCTGGCGATTTACCGGATGCGGCCCGACATATTTTCCGTGGTTCACGCGCACCCTCCCGTGGCTACCGGATTCGCCGTCGCCGGCCGGCCGTTGACGCTCGCGCTGCTGCCGGAAGTGATCATCGGTCTGGGATGCGTGCCATTGGCCGAATACGGAACCCCGGGCACTCCAGCCTTGACCGAAGGCATGCTCCCCTACATCCCGCAATACGATGCCATCCTGATGCGCAATCACGGCCTGGTGTGCTACGGCGAGGACGTCTACAAAGCCTTCTTCAAGATGGAGACGGTGGAACATTTCGCGCGCATCACGCTGGTGGCGGAGCTGCTGGGCGGGCCCAAGGTTCTGCCCAGGCAGGAGGTTGATAAACTGATTGATTCGCGAACGCGCTACGGAATCAAGCCGCACGCCGGCGGTGAGCCGGGCCGCCCCGTCGTGGCCGAAGATGTCGAGCAGGCCAAGGAGCGCATTCAAATGACGCGCCAGGAATTGATCGCACTGATCGACGAGGCATTGCGCGCGCGTGGCGTGCTGACGTAATGTAGTCCAGGAGGCCGAATGGGTGAAGCGTTAGGGATGATTGAGACGCGCGGTCTGGTGGCCATGATTGAAGCCGCCGACGCCATGGTGAAGGCCGCCAATGTTCAGATGGTGGGTTGGGAGAAAATCGGATCGGGCTATGTGACTGCGCTGGTGCGCGGCGATGTAGCCGCGGTTCGCGCCGCCACCGATGCGGGCGCGGCCGCTGCCCGGCGCGTGGGCGAGCTCATCTCCGCGCATGTCATCCCGCGGCCCCATCCCAGCCTGGAAGACGTTTTGCCCATCGGCAAAGCACAAGCCGCGGCCGGCGCTAAGTAGGCATCCATGATTCTGGCCCGCGTGGTGGGCACCGTCGTCGCTACTCGTAAGGATCCCCGCCTGGAAGGTTTCAAGCTGCTGGTAGTGAAACCAGTCGCGCCGGACGGTAAGGATGAGCCGGGTTATGTCATCGCCGTGGATACGGTCAGCGCCGGCTTCAAGGAAACCGTCATCGTGGTGTCGGGAAGTTCGGCCCGCATGGCCGAAGGCTGCAAGGATAAGCCCGTGGATTCGAGCATCGTAGGAATTGTCGATACGGTCACGTTGAAGTGAAAATAAAATGTTTCTAGGCCGCATCGTCGGGCGCGTAGTTTCGACAGCCAAAGATCCCGCCTTAATCGGACAGCGGTTGCTGATCGTGCAGCCTTTGAAACCCGACCTCAGCGCTACCGGAAAACAGTTGGTGATGCTGGACGCCGTCGGCGCTGGTGCGGGCGAACTGATTTACTGGTGCCGCGGCAAGGAAGCCAGCTTTCCGTTTCTGCCGGCCGAGGTTCCCGCCGACAACACCATCGTGGGAATCGTCGATGAGCTGCACCTGGAGCAGCGCAGCTAGATGCTGATCGCGCGCGTCATCGGCGAGCTGGTTGCAACGCACAAGCACTCTAGCCATCAGGGACGCAAGGCGCTGGTAGTGCAGCCGCTGGAGCTGGACGGCTCGAATCGCGGCGATCCCGTAATCGCCTTGGATGCAGTGGACGCAGGTGTCGGCGACCGCGTGCTGCTGGTGACCGAAGGCTTCAGCGCCATGACCAGCGTGGGCCGGCCCGAGTCACCCATCGACATGGCCGTGGTGGGCGTAATCGACCGTCTGGACCTCGACGGAGGCACTGCGCCTGCGCCAGCTCGGAAGCAGAATGACAGCTAGAGTCGACAGACCAACCAGTTTTACGACTTCCATGATTCCGTACATGGCGTGCAGCTTGCCGAACTGCTCCGCCGTCGCGGCGTTATCCAAGTGAGCGCTGAGCGATAGCATCTGCGGCGTCACTCCGAAATGCTGGATCGCCACCAGGATCAGCAACGCTCCGGACAGGCTGGCTTGCACCCGGCTGCGCACGCCAAGAATAAGAATGGCTGTCAACGCGATCGCCAGCGCCAGTTCCATCCGCTCCCAGTTCACGAAGAACACCTGATTCAGCCGGCCGGCCATGTCGCGAAGCACGCTGTGGGTGTCCGGATTGCTAAGAGTGTCCGCCATCGTAAAGTTCTGTATGGCTACAAAGATCATGAACAGGCTGCCCATGATCCAGGCCCCCAGGAAAAACGCGGGAATTCGCCGGTAGTGCATCTGAGTCTAGTTTATCCAGTTTCGGGCACTAAATGCCCATTCTGGTCTTTCCGTCGTTTTGGCCTGGTAATAGTGCTAGGTCCGTGCTAGTATCAAGTGGCTTAAGCTGAGCTTAGGGACCTTCAAGGTAGGCGTGCGTGCGCCGCGCGACAGCTGGACGCTGGACCGCGTCGGGCCAGGCCGGAATGTGGCCTGCACGTAAGGAGTGCAGTCATGAAGCCATCCGAGCCTGAATCGGACCGCTCCAGTTCGCCAGCATTCAAGGATTCGGCTCTGCTGAGTTCGGATGATCCGCTAGCGCGGATTTTGGACTTGGCCGACGACGCGATCATTTCCGTGGACGAAGCGCAGCGCGTCATTCTTTTCAACCAGGGCGCCGAGAAGATCTTCGGCTATTCGGCCAAAGAGATCAGTGGCCAATCCTTGGAAATCCTTCTGCCGGAAAGCGCGCTGCAGAGTCACCAGCGGCACATCCAGGAGTTCGCGGCTTCCCCGGTGGCTGCACGGCGGATGGGCGAGCGCCGCGAAATCCGGGGGCGTCGCAAGAACGGCGTGGAATTTCCCGCCGAGGCCTCCATTTCCAAGGTGCTCATCGACGGGCAAACCATGTTCACCGTCATTCTACGCGACGTCACCGAGCGCATGATCAACGAGGAGCGCATCCGTGCGTCCTTGCGCGAGAAGGAAGCGTTGCTCAAGGAGATTCATCATCGCGTCAAGAACAACCTCCAGGTGGTTTCGAGCTTGCTCGGCCTTCAGTCGCGCGCGGTGGCCGATGCCGAGACGCGCAAGATGTTTCAAGAAAGCCAGGACCGGGTGCACTCCATGGCGCTGCTGCATGAGAGCCTGTATCAATCACGCAACCTCTCGCTGATCGATTTTCCCGAGTACATCCGGCAACTGGCCGCGCACCTGTTCCATTCCTACGGAGTCGCTCCGGAGCGAATCCACTTGCAGACCGATCTAGATGAGCTATCGATGCATCTGGACGCGGCTGTGCCGTGCGGCCTCATCATTAATGAGCTGGTTTCCAATTCCCTGAAATATGCGTTTCCGGACGGGCGCGAGGGCAAAATCCGTATCGAACTACGGGGACTCTCCAATGGCTCGACGCGGCTGGTGGTGGCTGATAACGGCGTCGGGCTGCGGGCCGACATTGACTGGGTGAACACGCGGTCGCTCGGGCTCAGACTGGTGCGGACACTGGCACAGCAACTCGGCGCGCAAATCGAAGTGAACAGCGGCGAGGGGATGGAAGTCCGCCTGGCCTTCGCGGCCGCCGCTTAGCGCCGCAATACTTGGAACGCGAATTCCCTGCCCCAGCCCTGCTGGAAAGCGAGCGAGATCCACAACAGCGCGAATGGTTCGAGCAGGCGCGCTTGTTTGATCGGCCCGGCATCCTGGGGGTCGAATCCGATCTCCTCGGCCAGTTGATGAACGGTCTTTTTCGCGGCTGCGTCGTCGCCGCAATAGAAAAGCACCGGCTTCTCTCCTTTGAAGGACGCGTCAGCCATGATGTTGCTGCCGATGATGTTGAATGCCTTTACTACTTTCGCGCCGCGCGCCCATCCGGCCACTTGTTCGCCGGCCGACGTGGTGGTGCCGAGCGCAAGGCCGGAAAGATCCGGCAGCAACGGATTCGAAGCATCGATCAGGATCTTGTTGGTGAGATTGCCGAGGCTTGCTAAAAGATCTTTAACGACCGGCCACGGCATGGCGAGCAGGAGCACGTCGCTGGCAGCGGCTTCTGCCAGCGTCGCCGCCCGCGCGTTCTTGCCGGCGGCCGCAACCAGTTGTTTTATGTCATTTCCTTGCGGGCCGCGCGAGCCAAATACAACCTGATGTCCTTTTTGCGCCCACCGCGTGCCGAGCGCGCCGCCCACGTTACCGGAACCAATGATGCCAATGTTCATGTACCAGTAGATAGCGCTATGCTGTGGGCGGTTGCAAGATAATGAAGCATGGCGCTGAAATTAACCACCTCCTATATCGAAGATTCCATTGCAGTGTTTCGCCAATACAAAAAATTGACGGAGCGAGCAATCGAGCAAGTCACAGACCAGGACCTTTTGCGAGAGTTAGATGGTGAGAACAATTCCATCGGGATCATCGTCAAGCACATGGCGGGCAACATGCGATCGCGATTCAGGGATTTTCTCACCACCGACGGCGAGAAGCCGGACCGGAATCGCGATTCGGAGTTTGTGGATCCGCCGGCTTCGCGCGATGCTCTGATGCAGCTGTGGGAAGACGGCTGGAACTATGTCTTCGGCGCGCTTGAGCCGCTCTCGGAGGCGGACCTCGCGCGCACCGTGACCATTCGCGGCGAAGCGCACTCGGTGATGCAGGCCATCAACCGGCAGGTTGGTCATTACTCCTATCATTGCGGCCAGATCGTCCTTCTCGCCAAGCATTTCCAGCACGCGCACTGGAAGCCGCTGACCATTCCGCGCGGAAAGTCCCAGCAGTTCCTGCAGCACGTGTTGGCCGGAGAAGTCAGCCAGCGCTAGCCGGGCGCGTTCCATCGGGGCGGTGAATTTCTTGCAGGCTCCAGACGCGAATGGGATCGCGGCGGCGTGATCCGATCGGCCTCGACGGAGGCTTTGGCGCCGCTGATGGTGGTGATGCAGGGAATGCGGTAAGCGACCGCGGCGCGGCGGATGGCTTGCTCGTCACTGAACGAGTGGCCACCGGTGGTGGTGTAGATCACGAGTTTCAGCGATCCGGCTTTCAGCAGGTCGACCGCGTTAGGACGGCCCTCGTTCACTTTGAAAACGGTTTTTACGGTAAGCCCGGCGGCTCGCAATACGGCGGCGGTGCCGCGCGTGGCGGTCAGAGAAAAACCAAAGGCGGCGAATTTGCGGGCCACTTCCACGGCGGCGGGTTTGTCGCGATCGTTGACGCTGATGAAGACCGCTCCGTCTTCGGGTAAAGGCGTGCCGGCGCTGAGCTGGGCTTTGCCGAAAGCTTCTCCGAAGTTTTCGCCGACGCCCATCACTTCGCCGGTGGAACGCATCTCGGGGCCCAGGGCCGGGTCGACTCCCGGGAATTTCGCGAACGGAAACACGGGCGATTTTACGAAGCACTGCGTGACCGGCAGTACGCCAGAAGTTTGGCCGTTGGTGAGCACGGCGAAGTCCGCCAGGCTCTTTCCGAGCATGAGGCCGACGGCGATCTTGGGCAGCGGCACGCCGGTGGCTTTGCTGACGTAGGGCACGGTGCGGGAAGCGCGCGGATTTACTTCCAGGACGTAGACCGTGCCATTTTGGATCGCGTACTGCACGTTCATCAGGCCGATGACGTGCAGCTCGCGCGCGAGTTTCGCTGTGTAGTCTTGAATGACGCGCAGAACGTCGTCGGAAAGAGCCTGCGGCGGAAGGACGCAGGAGCTGTCGCCGGAGTGGACGCCGGCTTCCTCGATGTGCTCCATGATGCCGGCGATCAGGACCGATCCGCTCTGGTCGGCGAGGGCGTCCACGTCGACTTCGGTGGCTGATTCGAGGAAGCGGTCGATCAGCACGGGACGGTCTTGCGAAAAGACCACCGCTTCGCGCATGTAGCGGCGGACCATTTCTTCGTCGTAGGCGATCACCATGGCGCGGCCGCCCAGCACGTAGCTGGGACGCACCAGCACCGGAAAACCGATGCGGCGCGCGACGGCGCAGGCTTCGTCAGCGCTGGTCGCGGCGCCGTTTTCAGGCGATGGGATTTTCAGGTCGTCGAGCAGCCTGCCGAACAGCTTGCGATCCTCGGCCAGATCGATATCGGCCGGATCGGTTCCGATGATGGGAACGCCCGCGGCCTTGAGCGGCAAGGCCAGATTCAACGGAGTCTGGCCGCCGAACTGAACGATGACGCCGTCGGGTTTTTCGACATCGAAGATGTTCAGGACTTCTTCGCGCGTGAGCGGCTCGAAGTAGAGGCGGTCGCTGGTGTCGTAATCGGTGGAGACGGTCTCGGGATTACAGTTAACCATGATCGACTCGTGGCCGAAGTCCTGAAGGGCGAAGGAGGCGTGGCAGCAGCAGTAATCGAACTCGATGCCCTGTCCGATGCGGTTAGGGCCGCTGCCGAGGATCATGACCTTCTTGCGGTTGGACGGCGCGGACTCGTTTTCAGACTCGTAGCTGGAGTAGAGATAGGGCGTGAAGCTTTCGAACTCGGCGGCGCAGGTATCGACGCGATTGAAAACCGCCGCGATGCCGAGCTGCTTGCGCTTGCGGCGAACCGACATGCCATCGGTTTTCCAGAGCTGGGCGAGGCGCGTGTCGGAGAGGCCATCGCGCTTGGCTTCGAGCAATTGCTCACGCGAAACAGTTTCGAGATTGGTTCGGGCGAGCGCGGCTTCGGACTCGACCATCTCATGCACTTCGGTCAGGAACCAGGGATCGATGAACGTGATCTCGTGAACTTGGTCGACCGTCCAGCCTTGCTCGAAGGCAAAGCGGATGTAGTTCAGGCGCTCCGGGTTGGGAGTGATCAGGCGCTTCCGGATCAGGTTGGGATCGAAGATTTCGGTAGCGGATGACCTGCCGGTTTCGAGGCTTCGGATGCCTTTGGCGAGCGCCTGCTTGAAAGTGCGGCCAATGGCCATCACTTCGCCGACCGACTTCATCTGCGTGCCGAGAACCGGTTCAGCGCCGGGGAATTTCTCGAACTGCCAGCGCGGGATCTTGACCACGACGTAGTCGAGCGTGGGTTCGAAGCAGGCCGGGGTAACCTTGGTGATGTCGTTCTTGATTTCGTCCAGCCGGTAGCCGACCGCGAGCTTAGCGGCGATCTTGGCGATCGGGAATCCGGTGGCTTTAGAGGCCAGCGCGGAGCTGCGCGAGACGCGCGGATTCATTTCGACGATGACCATGCGCCCGGTTTTCGGGTCGATGGCGAACTGCACGTTCGATCCGCCGGTGTCGACGCCGATCTCGCGCAGGCAGCGCAGCGAGGCGTCGCGCATCATTTGATATTCGCGATCGGTGAGGGTTTGCGCGGGAGCGATGGTGATGGAGTCGCCGGTGTGGACGCCCATGGGGTCGAAGTTTTCGATGGAACAGACGATGATGGCGTTGTCGGCGAGGTCGCGCATGACCTCCAGCTCGAATTCCTTCCAGCCCAGCACGCTTTGCTCGATCAGGACTTCGTGG
Organism: Terriglobia bacterium; assembly: GCA_963768095.1. Lineage (GTDB taxonomy): Bacteria > Acidobacteriota > Terriglobia > Bryobacterales > Bryobacteraceae > Palsa-89. Next base: position 848,847 of record CAVYGT010000011.1, read on the forward strand.
ACGGGCGAGAGGTCGATGCCGCGCTCCAGGATTTCGTAGAGTTCTTCGCGGTTGTAGGCGATGCCGCCGCCGGAACCGCCCATGGTGAAGCTGGGGCGCAGAATGACGGGGTAGCCGATGCGGTTGGCGAAGGCTTCGCCGTCGTCGAGGTTGTTGACCAGCTGCGATTGCGGCGTGTCCAGGCCGATGCGGCGCATGGCGTCTTTGAATAGAAGACGATCCTCGGCTTTCTTGATGGATTCGACTTTAGCGCCGATCAGCTCGACGCCGTACTTGTCGAGCACACCGGCTTCGGCCAGCGCGACCGCGAGATTGAGTCCGGTTTGGCCGCCCACGGTGGAGAGCAAAGCGTCGGGGCGCTCCCGGCGGATGACTTCCTCGGCGAACGGGACGCTCAAGGGCTCGACGTAGGTGCGGTCGGCCATTTCAGGGTCGGTCATGATCGTGGCCGGATTCGAATTGATCAGGACCACTTCGTAGCCGTCGGATTTGAGCGCTTTGCAGGCTTGGGCGCCAGAATAGTCGAATTCGCAGGCTTGGCCGATTACGATCGGGCCGGAGCCGATGATCAGGATGCGGTGGAGGTCGTTGCGGCGCGGCATCTAAGGATTACGCGTTCATCGATGGCTAAAATCTTTGATCAAATTCATGAAGTCGCCGAATAAGTATTGGGAATCGTGCGGGCCCGGGGCTGCTTCGGGGTGGTATTGGACACAGAAGACCGGCTCGCTGCGGTGCCGGAAGCCTTCCAGCGTTTGATCGTTCAGGTTGACGTGCGTTAGTTCGATGTCGTTCTGGTTGAGAGAGTCGGGGTCGACCGCGAAGCCGTGATTGTGCGAGGTGATCTCGACTTTATTGGTGACTTTGTTGAGCACCGGGTGATTGGCGCCGCGATGTCCGAACTTCAGCTTGTAGGTTTTGCCGTCGAGCGCGAGGCCGAGGATTTGATGGCCCAGGCAGATTCCGAAGATGGGTTTCTTTCCGATCAGCTTACGGACTTGCTGCGCCTGGAATTGCAGCGGTTCGGGGTCGCCGGGGCCGTTCGACAGAAAGATGCCGTCGGGATTCAGGCTTAGGACGTCTTCGGCCGGAGTAAGCGCGGGAACAACCGTGACGCGCGCGCCGACATGCACCAGACGGCGCAGGATGTTGCGCTTGATTCCGAAATCGTAGGCGACGACGTGGCACCAGGGCTCGGGAGCGGCCGGCGTTGGTTCGGAGGGGGAGCATGGAAGCACTGGTTTGTCCCACTGGTAGGGGGATGCGGTGGAGACGCGCGTCGCGAGATCGAGTCCGGCCATGGATGGGGATTGGCGGGCACGCTCGATCAGATCCTTGGGGTCGCCGCCTTGGACCGAAAGAATGCCGCGCATGACGCCGCGCGTCCGCAGGTGACGCACCAAGGCGCGAGTGTCGATTTCGGCGGCCACCGGGATGCCCTGTTCGGTGAGGAATTGTCCGGCGGTTTCTTCCGAGCGCCAGTTGCTTGCGATGGGCGAGAATTCGCGGACGATCAAGCCTTCGATGTAAGGGCGGGCCGATTCTTCGTCGTATTCGTTGGCACCATAGTTGCCGATTTGGGGGTTGGTGAGCACGACGATCTGGCCGGCGTAGGACGGGTCGGTGAAAATTTCCTGATAGCCGGTGATGGCGGTATTGAAGACCACCTCGCCGGTGCGGTCAGTTGGCGCACCAAAACTCTTGCCCTCGAAGACTGTTCCGTCCTCCAGGGCGAGGATTGCCTGATTCAATTCGGATTTTCCTCCAGTACGTTCTCGGGAAGGAGTGTAACTAATATTGAAGCATGGTTGGGGCGGAGGTTCAACGTCAGGCTGGATGATTGTGGGCGCGCGGCGGCGCGAGGGGGTGGGTCAATAGGTTTTTTGCATCTGCGGGGCCATGTCGAAGCGGACGTATCCGACGTGGCGGGCCTCGTTTTGACGCATCAGGCGGCGGGAGAAGAGTTCGACTTGTTGCTTTGAAAAAACAAAGCCATCGTCGGCGGGCTCCCAGGGGAGCCCTTTGTGTTTATGGTGTTCGAGGAGGGCGGCGGCCTCTTTGAGCTCGCGGCGCTCGCGCTCGCGGCGGCCGGCTTGGATGTCGCGAAGCTGGTCGAGCGCTTTTTGGAACTGGCGGGAGAGGCGGTGTCCCTGGATCGAGAGACTGTTGATCAGGCGGTGGGCGTCGACAATGTCGAAGTCGATGCGGGCTTGCTCGTTGGGCGGATTGGCGGCGCGGTTGAGCACTTCGGCTTCGAGCAGCGGGATGCGGTTGAGGCGCCAGGACGTGTCGATGAGTTCCTGGACGAGTTGAGTTTCGGTGGGAGTGGCGGGCTGGTATTCGGCGAAGAACTGGCGGCGATGGGTTTCGTAAGCGGCCGGATCTTCGGAAGGAAGGACGGCGGACGCGGCGGTCAGGCCGTGGCGCATTGCGTTGAGCGACGAACGCTGCTTGCCGGCTTCGGTGCGAGGACCGGTGGAGTGCTGCGAGTTAGCGCGATTGATTGCCGCGCGATCGATGGCTGGGATAGCTGACATAATTGGTGACCTCTCCTTGGGCATAGCACGGGAGCGGGGTTGGGTGAGGGGTGGGTTGATGGAAGTGATTGGTGTGGAAGCGAACTTCGCAAGCTCGGGTGGGTGACTGATCGGGAGAAGGCATACCGAGGTGTGATGCTAAACTGCGAGTATGGACCGTGTTGAGGAAATCGAAACGGCCATCACACAATTGGGTCCGGACGAGTACGGACGTCTTCTCGAATGGCTCCGTGCACGTGAGCAGAAGCGGTGGGACGACCAAATCGATCGCGATTCTTCGTCTGGCAAGCTGGATTTCCTGTTTAAAGAGATCGAGGATGAGTCCACGCAGGGGCTACTGCGTGGGTGGCCGCCCCAGAAGTGAATTCTGTCGCGAGCAGGCGGTTCTGGGAATTGTTCCGGGCCCTTCCTGCTGACGTTCAAGATCTAGCGATCAAGAACTACCGCCTCTGGCGAAGTGATCCTGGGCATCCATCTTTGCGTTTCCGCAGACTGCAAGGGCAAACCGATCGTTTCAGCATCCGCGTGGGCGATCACTATCGCGCATTGGGCGCGCTCCGTGGAGACACGATTAGCTGGGTTTGGATTGGTACGCACGCCGAATACGACCGGCTTGTAGACGGTTGATCCAAAGGTTGGACGCGATAAGATCTGGGGTGATCAACACTGACGGGGTGCGAAGACTCGGGGCTTTCCCCGGATTGGGCAGTGTACTATGAGTCGTGGTGGCAGCAACTCAGAATGCATTTCCTGGTTGGTCGCAGCGGCTGATTTCGGAGCTGGACACCGCCGATGGGCGCGCTGAACGTCTGGCGATGGCGCTAAGCCCCGAGCAACTCAACTGGAGGCCTAGACCCGATGCTTGGAGCATCGGCCAGTGCATCGAGCACTTGTACGCGACCAACCAAGTTTATCTGCCGGCAATCTCGGCTTCTTTGGAGGGCCAGCAAAGTCGTCGAGTTCAAGAAATTGTTCCGGGCTGGTTCGGCCGCTGGTTCATTCGGAACTATATTGAGCCGTCTTCGGAGGGCAAACGAGCTCGAGCGCCCCAGAAAATCGCACCGGGCAAGCAAGTGGAACCGTCCGTTCTTGAGTTGTTTCTTCGGAGCAACCAAGTAGTGCGAGAACTGGTTTGCAGGGCCAGTGAGTACGACGTCAATCGCATTCGATTCAAGAATCCGTTCATTCCCATGCTTCGATTCACGGTCGGAACGGGGCTGGAAATCGTGTCGAAGCATCAGAGCCGGCATCTGCTGCAGGCCGAACGGGCAAAGCAATCGGCGGGCTTCCCCGAGCGATGATTAGCTGCCGGCATCTTGATTATTTGTACGCCATTGGCGGATAATGCAATCGAGTGGAGTTGATTGAGACCTCCGTCTTCACGAGGCAGATTGCCGATCTGCTAAGTGACGAGGAGTATCGCGGATTTCAGTCCCGGATCGCCGCTAATCCGGAACTTGGGGCCCTCATCAAGGGTGGTGGTGGGATACGTAAGGTTCAAGTTGCGGTTGGGTCGCGAGGAAAGAGAGGTGGCGCCCGTGTCATCTATTACTGGGCGGTACAGAAAGACGTGATCCTGCTGCTCTATGCGTACTCTAAGAACGCGGCGGCGGATCTGACGCCGAAACAGGTTGCAGAGCTCGCCGGAGTCGTCAAAAAGGAGTTCGGACATGAAAAAACAGATGTTTGAAGAACTGTTGGGGAGCGTACGAGAAGCCGGGGCAATTCTGCGCGGGCGGCGAAAGCCATCGCGGCGCACCGTAATCCGATCTTCGGGCGTGCGGATCATTCGTGAACGAACCAGCCTTTCGCAGTCGGAATTTGCTCGATTGATCGGCGTAAGCGTGAAGACGCTTCAAAACTGGGAACAGAAGCGGCGACGGCCCACGGGGCCGGCGGCCGCACTTCTGAGCATCATCGAGCATGATCCAGTGCTGGCGATGAAAGCTATTCATCGCGTTTGAGCCTCGACGACTGACGCGACCCATCTCAGATTTGGCGATAGAATCAGCAAGGCGATGAGCTTCTTTCCCGGTTGGCTCCAAGCGGCTGCGCTAGACGTTCGATTTGCCATTCGTTCGTGGCGCAAGAGTCCCGGCCTGATTTCGGTTGCGGTTCTCACGCTGGCCGTCGCGATGGGGTCGACTACCGCGATCTTTAGCGTCGTCAAAGCGATCTTGTTGAATCAGTTGCCTTATCGCGAGCCCGATCGCGTGGTTACGCTGGGGATCGCGAGCAGCGCTGTTCCGCAGTCGGCGCCTGCCAGTTTCGCAACCGTCGATGACTGGCGAACGCAGAGCCGGCTGATTCAAAGCATGTCCGTTTATGGCGATTCGCAGAACGTCATCTTTGAAAATGGCCAGGCACGAGTGCTGCGCGGTATGCGGGTGAGTTGGGACTTTTTCGACACGCTCGGTGCGCAGGTCCAATTTGGCCGGACGTTTCTTCGCGACGAAGAATTTGTTGGCCACGACCATGAGATTATTCTGACTCACGCCTTGTGGCTGGACCTGTTCGGCGGAGATCCAAACGCGGTTGGACGCACTCTCGACTTTGCGGCTTTAGGAGTGCAGGTCAGGGTGATTGGAATCCTACCCGCCATCTTTCACGCGCCGCACATGTCGAATCCCATCGAGTGGCCGCAGTATTTCATGCCTGTGGGAAGAAATCCATCCGATCTGTGCCGGAACTGCGGTGGGTGGACGACGATGGCGCGGATGAAGCCGCAGGTCACGGTGGAGCAGGCGCGCGCGGATCTGAACAGCATTATGCGCACGCTGATTCGCGAATATCCGGACGACTATCCTCAGGATGCCAGCGTGACCATCACACCGCTGCGACACGCGTTCGTTGGACGCGTGAGGGTGACGCTCTGGATCGTGCTAGCGGCGGTGATCTTCGTGCTGCTTATCGCGGCCGCTAATGTGGCGAATCTTCTGCTGGCACGGGCGACGGCGCGCGGGCGGGAAATTGCGATTCGATCGGCGCTGGGCGGCGGGAGAGGCCGGATTATTCGTCAGTTGCTCACCGAGTCGCTGGTGCTCGCTCTTTTGTCGGGCTTGGCCGGCATGCTGCTGGCCTATTGGGGAATTTCTATACTTCGGCCCATCGCGCCCCGAGAGATCCCACGAGTGGACGAGATTGGGACCGATCCTTCCATTCTCGCCTTCGGGCTTGCCATCAGCCTGGTTACCGGCGTGTTGTTTGGCCTGGTTCCGGCGCTGCGTGCCTCACGCGCCGATTTAATCGATGCCATCAAACAATTCACTCAGCCTGGTTCCGGGCGCGTGCATTCGAGACTCCGCGATCTGCTGGTGGTGGCGCAAATCGCGCTGGCGTTTGTTTTGGTCATCGGAACCGCCCTGTTAACGAGAAGCCTGGTGCTCCTCCTCAATGTCAAGCCTGGGTTCGATTTCCACAACGTGCTCACGCTCTCCATGGTGGTGTATGGGAATCGTGATCAGGACTGGGACACGGCCATGAGCTACTACCGGCGAGTTAAAGAAGAAGTACGGGCGATTCCCGGCGTTGCAGGCGTTGCGATGGTGCAAGAGTTTCCTTTGAGCAGACCACGCCTGAGCGATCTGCATATCCAGGAGCGGCCGTTACCGAACGAAATCGAAGCGCCTGTGGTCAACAGTTATCTGGTCTCACCCGAATACTTCGAGGTCCTCAAGATCCCATTCAGGCGAGGCCGCGATTTCACGGAACAGGATACTTTGCATGCGCCGGCGGTGGCCATCGTGAGCGATTCGTGCGCTCGCGCGCTATTCCCGCGCGAAGATCCTATTGGCAAGCATATTCGCTTAGGTCCGGCAGGGAGCAGACCGTGGGCGACGATCGTCGGAATTGTTGGCGATGTACGGAATGAATCGCTGGATCGAGAGGGCGACATGGGTGTGTACCTGCCGCAAGCACAGATTGAGTCTTACTACCGCATGCTGGTGCGCACGCGAGGCGAACCCGCAGCGATGGTGCCGGCGATCCGCAGAGCGTTTCAAGAAATCGACAGCAGCCAGCCCATCTGGCACATTCTGCCGATGGAGTCATACGTAAAGTCGTCGTACGCCGATCGCACGTTCACGCTGGCGTTGATCGGGCTCTTTGGAACGCTTTCGCTGCTGCTCGCGGCGGTTGGCATTTACGGAGTAGTTTCTTATACCGTGAGCCTGCGCACACGTGAGTTCGGCATTCGAATGGCGCTGGGCGCGGAGCGGCGCGCGATCGCCGGCATGGTATTGAGGGAAGTATGCAGTCTTCTTGCATGGGGCGTGGCCGGCGGCATTATTGCAGCACTTGTGGTGACGCGCGCTCTGGCACACCTGCTCTATGAAGTACGGCCGACGGATCTGCGTTCGTCGGCCTTGGTGGTGCTGATTCTTGCGTGTGTGGCTCTGGCTGCCGGCTATTTTCCTGCTCGCCGCGCGGCTGGTGTCGACCCTGCCAATGCTCTCCGGTATGACTGAGCGGCTTTTGGGACGTGAAGGGGGGCTGGACTGCTTGCGCGTTTATCGTTTATTATCCTTGCGAGAGCGGCTTGGTGAGTCGATTGTGACGGGAGGCAATGATGGCAAGTTTTTGTTCGAATTGCGGAGCCCCGGTGAGCGGGCAGTTCTGTACGGGGTGCGGGGCGGCAATCAAGGGAGGTCCCGCGCAGGCGCAGAACGTGACGCCTCCAGCGGCGGCGCCAGTCTTCCAGCCTGTGGCTGCGCCCGCGGCCGTCCGTAAAAGTTCCGGCGCGAAGATCCTCTTCATCGTGCTGGGCGTGGTGATGCTGTTCGGCGCCATCGGCGTAGGCGGCATCGTTTACGTCGGATATCGCGCCAAGCAGAAGATCTCGGAACTGAAGAAAGACTATGGCGTGGACGGCGACACGTCCAGCCGTGCGTCGTCCAGCAGTATGCGGACATTTGCGCCGTCGAAAGGGAGCGGCTGCAGTCTGCTGCAAGGTCAGGAAGCGGCGAGGATTCTGGGCGTGGCGGTGGATCGTGCCGAGTCAGAGCCCAGCGCCAGCGGCACCTTGTGCAAATACTGGGTAACTGCGGCGGAGCGGCGGCGGTTGATGAGCGAGGAGCTCGCGTCGGGTTTGACCAGAATGGGCGATCCTGAAACCCAGAGCGGACAGCAGAATTTGGAGAAGATCATTGGCGGCGCGGCGGGCGTGTTGAACGAGGCAGACGGCGATAACAAAAATAGCGACTACGCGTTCAGCCTGCAGGTGTGGCGCCAGGGCGGTAAGGAACAGTGGGACAAAATAGAAACGGTTCAGACGCGGACCAAGGAGATTGCGCCGGTGGCGATGCAACCGGTGGAGGGCATCGGGGACCGTGCGACGGTGGTGGCGGCCGGGCAGTCCGTCATGGTGCTGAAAGGCGACGAGTTTTTCTTGCTGGGATTCCAGCAATTCGTTCCGGGCCGGGATAAGACGGCGGCGCTGGCGCGGGTGGTGGCGGGGCGCCTGTAGCGCTACGCGCTGTATTTCGAGGCGATGAGGGCGGGCAGCGCGGCGACGCTTTCGAGAATATCAGTGTGGGGTTCGCGCTCCAGCTGCGGTTTCTTTCCCACGCCGGATAAGACGCCGACTACAGCACGGGCACCCGAATTTGTTCCGGCTTGCAAATCGAGAGGCGTGTCGCCGACCGCCATCACTTCCGCGACATTACTGACGCGTGCGGCCTCCAGGGCGTGAAAAATCATGTAAGGAGATGGGCGGCCCTGCGAGACATCATCACTGGTGATCATGGCCGCGAAATACTTCTCCCATTGGAGGCGTTGAAAAATGGAGGCGCAAATCTCACGGCCGAAACCGGTGGAGGAAGCCAGCAGGATGCCTTCGGCGCGCAATCGCTGGAACGCGTCTTCAGCGCCTGCGATGGGCGGGACGTTTCGATATGCCTCAATGGCCTGAGCCGTAAAATCCTTGTAGATCGCGTCGCAGATGGCGTCCAATTTGGCGCCGGTTGCGTTGGATCGCTCGGAGGCGAAATGACGGACTACCTCGCGCTTCGATGCTCCGCGCCACTTGGCGATCTCGTCCGGCTTTACGGTTATTCCGCGCTTGGCGAACGCGGTTTCCAGAGCTTCGGGTACATCGCCGTGGTCCTGGATGATGGTGCCGCCGACGTCGAGCACGATGAGGCGAAGGCGGGAAGGCGCGGCTTTGGCAGGCGGCGAGTAATATGCGCCCAGGGCCGTGGCTGCGATCAGCTTCATTGACTCTGCTCGCGTGAGTTTCATAGCAAACCACTCTACCAATTACTGGGACTGCAGTCCGCGTTCCGTCTACGCGGAAGCCGGGCGATGTGCACGGAGGAAGGAACGAATCTGGCGCACCGCCAGGGGAATGCGCTCCTTGGGCTCCTTCCACGGGAAGATGCTCACTTCGGCGTTGGGCGCGAGCATGGCGGCCTCCATGGCGACGGCGTAGGGATGTGGCGGGATATCATCCGGCAGGATCAGGACGGGTGTCTGGCAATGGCGCACGAAATCGCGTGTCACAGTGAAGACGAAGTCGGGGTTGTTGCGGTACATTTTGGTCAGAAATTTGTCGACCGTCTCCATCGTGATTTCGGGCCGGCGCTTGACCAAATCCGGACCCCAGCCCTTGCTATTGGTTTCGTAGAAAAGGTCGCGCGCCTCCGGACGCGAGCCGCTGGGCTGCGCCAGCACGCCCGCGACCACACGATCGGGCGCGCGCCGCAAGAGGTTCCAGATGAAGGGGCCGCCAATGCAGAAGCCCAGCACCATGAACTTCTGGACGCCCAGGTGATCCATCAGACCGAGATGGTCGTCGGTGTAGGCATCCCACGGCCGGTCGATCTCAAGCGGGCCGGAGGACTGGCCGTCGTTGGCGTTGCGCAGGTCCGAGGCGATGCAGCGGTACTCCGCCTTGAACTCCTCGATGGGGTTGAAGGGACTGCCGCGGCTCAAGCCGGAGATGGTCGAATTCAATCCCCCGCCGGCGATGAGCAACAGCGGGAAGCCGGAACCGGCTTCTTCATAGTGGATGCGAACGGGACCTTTTTCGTAGAAAGACATGGTAGTTTCCGGTGCATGCGGCTCGATCCTTCAGAATGCCGCGTGGATCAGAATTCTAGCACAGGCCTTGTTGGAACTGAAGGGCTGGGCGAGGAACCGCGTACTGGACGGATCTTCTGGATCCGCTGAGCGAATGTCTGGATGCGGAGTCGGCCAGGCGCGTGGCTGAGTTCCAGATAGCCCCGGATACACAGAGGCGGGTCGAGTCGCTAGCCGAGCGAGTCAATGAAGGGCTGCTGAGTGAGGAAGAGCGTGCACAATATGAAGCCCCTGTTACCCGCCGTGTTGATGCTCCTCCTAGGTGGATTACTAATACGGCCTATAATCGGGGATTGATCAGGGCTTCCGTTCCCAAACAACCGCTGGAGTTCATCCGTGAGTGTTTATCCGCAGGGCGGGTACGGTGGACATCACGTTACGATGCGCCTCGAACAACGCTCGCTTGGAAGTGAGATGCTGATGGAGGGGGCCGAATCGCTGGAGATTATCGAGACATATCCGGATGACAAGTACCTTCCCACCTATCTCGCGAGGGGCGAGTGCGAAGGTCGCGTTTTTCACGTGCAGATTGCCGCGGATGTGGATGATAGGAATATTCGAGTCGTCACGATGTACCTGCCGGCGGCAGAAGAATGGGATTCCGGATTTCGAGTTAGGAGGGTCCAGAAATGAGATGCCGGGTTTGTGGCGGGCTGCTTGAGAATCGGGTGACTGACTTGCCGTTCAAGATCGGGGACTCGTCCATCGTGATTCTCAAGGCATTGCCGGTGCTACAGTGTCGTCAATGCGGCGAGGTGGAGTTGGAACAGGCAACGATGGTTCGTGTAGAGGAGGTCTTGGCGGGGGTGGACCGGTCGTCCGAACTGGAAGTCATCCAATTCGCGGCCTGATCTTACGTGGGCTTGGGGCACCATTTGCGCCCGAGCAACGGAAGCACACGCTTAACGGTTTCGTAATCCTCTGTGATTCCGACTTCTGGGAGCAATCTCTTGATGAGTTGATCCCAGTTCGGAATTCCGCTCTTAAGGCTGACGCCGGCTCCGAGGAACAGAACTAGCCCGTCCTTTCGGTACTGCGCAAGAAGGCGTGCCCTGGGGTCTAGGGGTCTGTTTTGGTCGTCGAGGTAGCAGGAGGTCCTGAGGCGTTGTACGAAGTACCGCTGATCGTCCCGTGAAGCACGGTTCTTGAGAATGTCGTCGATTTGGTCCTTTGTTGGAGGCGCCTCTTTGAACCGTACCCGCATCGTAAGTTCGTCTCACCGAAGAAGCATAACACGAGCGCGGATCCCACTGAATCGTGGAGTCGATTATTTGGGACTCGTTACTTTTTAGTTTTGGCTGCCGCTGCCTCGGCTTCTTGCTTGCGTGCGCCGCGCATTACGTCGCCCAGGGCGTAGTTGCCTTCGTGGCAGGCGTACTCCAGGATCGGCTTGTCGGTGACCGGCCAGGTCTGTTCGCCGGTCCAGGGGTTGATCCCAGGTTTGCGGGATCTTCCACGGTGAAGCGATATAAGAGCGTCTTGTCGTCGATGCGCGAGAGGCGCTCGATCACGTGGAGATTTTCCGTCGAACCGTGGAAGCGGGTCTTGTCGTTGAAATTGGTGGTGTCGATCACTAGCGTGTCGCCTTCCCAGTGGCCCACCGAATCGCCCATCCAGAGGCGGTACTTCTTGTCGAGGTGGGTGGCGTTCATGCGCACGGTGCGCGCGTCGTGAATCATTTCGCTCAGGATCAGGATGGTGTCGGGCGTCTGAACGATCTGATGGTTGTCGTTATAGAAATAGTCGGGCAGCATGGGGGGGCCGGAAGTGGAACCGAATCCGAGGATGCAGCGCTCGCTGAGCGGCCGCTGCTCGGGATTGTCGTATTCGCCACGGCTCGCAGCGGCCACGGCATCCTGGTTATTTTCCTCGGCGGCATCGGAAGTGGGCAGCGATTCAGAATCGGCGTGCCGCTTCTTGGCAGCGGCGTTCAACGGCGGCACTTTGCCGTCCGGAGGATCGATGACCAGCGACGTCCGGACCTGACCGTCGACTACGGTGTATGTGGTGCCTTGATTCAGCCACAGGCGGTTATATCCGCCGACAGCGCCTCCGCCGAGCTGCTCCAGGAGACCGAAGTACGACGTCGCGGGCTTGGCCTGCCCGGCTTTGGGTAGTTCGCCGTTGTCGGCTTTCCTGCGAGCCGCCTCGGCCTGCTGAAGCTTTTCGGCCTGCTCCTTGGTTAGACTAGCGGGGAGGCCGGGCAGGCGCTCCAGCGGGGTCATGGTGGCCAGGTCGTAAGTGCCCTGCAGGTCCGGGTGTCCATCGGGCATGCGGCGGACGCTGGAATTGGCGGTTTGGGCCGTCGCGGGGATGGCCGTGAGTGAGATCAACGCCAGGGCAGTAAGGGCGGCGAAGCTGGTAGCTGAGAAAAGTCGGTTACACATATCCTATGTAACAATTATCCGCTTTGTTGTGACGGCAGGCAAGTCGCGAATCTGACCTGTTTTGCGATTCCATCGGCTAGTAGGTTTGCCGGACGCCGGCCTAAGGAAATTCGATCTCGATCCAGTCTCCGTCCTTGAGCTCATAGGCGTCTCGCAGCCGGACGTCGGTGGCAATCTCGATAATGTTTCGCGCGTGATGTCCTACGCCCTGTTCGTTCTGATCGGTGCGCAGTAGAAATGCCTGACGGTCAAACACCCGGCATGGAACGATGCTGACAGAAACACGTCCGCCATATTCGCTGGCTTCGAGACGGATGACGTTTTCAGGGAGCGAGTACGGAGCGGACAATTCGACATTGAGAGTGCCGGGATAAAGCCGCATGCCCGTTTTTTGCTGGTATAAGGCGCTTAAGCGCTCGATCCAGACGCCGAAGTCAGCTTGCCCACTGACCACCATGCCGCGCACGCGAGACATAGCTCTAAGAATCTTAGCCAGCTGCTAGGCGGGAACGGATCCGGCTTGGACGCTGGTTTTTGGCAGCGAGATGATTTGATCGCGGAGGGCGCGGTTCAGGGCGCTGGTGATGGCCTGGAGCGAGGCGGTCAAGATATTGCGGTGCATGCCGACGCCCATTACCGGATCGCTTTGGCCGGCGCGCAAGTCGACGAAGCAGACCGCGGTTGCGTCGGCGCCGCTTCCGACGGCGTGCTCGTCGTAATCCAGGATGCGCACGCCGAGGTCGAACTGTTTGTTGAGGGCGTGCACGAAGGCGTCGATGGGGCCGTTGCCTTCGCCGAAGATGGCGTACTCGGCCGTGCCGTCGCTCACGGTGGCGCGCAGTTCGCCGCTGTCGCCGGCTGAATGCTCGGAATGCTCGCGAATAGAGAGCGGCGCTTGCTGGTCAAGGTATTCGGATTTGAAGGCGCGCCAGATTTCGGCCGAGGTGATCTCGCGGCCGGTGGAATCGGTGATCTGCTGGATCACGCGGCTGAATTCAATTTGCAGCTTGCGCGGGAGTTTGATGCCGTAGTCGCGCTCCAGCAGGAAGGAGACGCCGCCTTTGCCGGATTGGCTGTTGACGCGGATGATGGGTTCGTAGCTGCGGCCCAGATCCTTGGGGTCGATGGGCAGGTAGGGGATGGCCCACTGTTCGCCGGATTTCTGGGCGGCGAAACCTTTCTTGATGGCGTCCTGATGGGAGCCGGAGAACGCGGTGAAGACCAGGTCGCCCGCGTACGGGTGGCGGGGATGGACCGGCAGTTGAGTGCAGAATTCGGCGCACTCGATGACGTCGTTGATGCGCGAGAAATCCAGGCCGGGGTGCAGGCCTTGCGAGTACATATTGATCGCCAGGGTGACGATGTCCACGTTGCCGGTGCGTTCGCCGTTGCCGAACAGAGTGCCTTCGACGCGCTCGGCTCCGGCCAGCAGCGCCAGTTCCGTGGCGGCCACGGCGGTTCCACGGTCGTTATGCGGATGAACGCTCAAGATCATGCAGTCGCGCTTGGTGGTGTTGCGGCTGAACCATTCGATCTGGTCCGCGTAGATGTTGGGCATGGACATCTCGACGGTGGCGGGCAGGTTGAGAATGGTCTTGTTTTGCGGCGTGGCGCGCCATACGTCCATCACCGCTTCGCAGACTTCGAGCGCGTAATCCAGCTCCGTGCCGGTGAAACTTTCAGGGGAATACTCGAACACCCAGTCGGTTTCCGGGAAATGTCCGGCGCATTCGAGCACGGTGCGGGCGCCGCTGGTGGCGATGTCCTTGATGCCGGCTCGATCGAGGGCGAAAACGACGCGCCGCTGCAGGGTGGAGGTGGAGTTGTAGAGATGGACGATGGCGCGGCGAATGCCTTTCACCGCTTCGAACGTGCGCTCGATCAAAGGATCGCGGGCCTGCACCAGCACCTGGACCGTTACGTCGCGCGGGATCAGATCGCGCTCGATCAGGTCGCGGCAGAAGTCAAAATCGGTTTGGGAAGCGGAGGGGAAGCCGATCTCGATTTCCTTGAATCCCAGCTCGACCAGCTGGAGAAACATGCGCGTTTTGCGCGCGGAATCCATGGGCTCGATCAAGGCCTGATTGCCGTCGCGCAGATCGACGCTGCACCAGACCGGCGGTTTCACGATGGTGCGCGAGGGCCACTGACGGTTGGACAATCCGACGGGATCAAATGGCCGATATTTTTGGGACGGGTCGGTTAGCATGCACGTTTCCCCAGGAGGAGCCTTAAGCGGATGCTACTAGTATAGCCGGAAGGAGCGGAAAGACGGGCTCACGGCCAATTGACGGCGGATCGGACCAGCGTGGGCTTGCGCGGCGCCGCGGCGGTGCGGATGGCGCACAGTTCGCCGATCAGGCTTCCGGCCCAGCGATAGATGTTGCGCTCTTTGACCACGGCTCGCATGCGCTGCATGCGGATGCCGCGCTCTTCGGGGGACATTTCGAGCGCGCGGTGGATGGCCTGGGAAAGCTCCTCGACGTCGTAGGGATTGACGACCAGGGCGTCGGCGAGCTCGTGGCTGGCGCCGGCGAAGCGGCTCAGAACCAGCACGCCTTGATCGTCGTGGCGCGCGGCGACAAATTCCTTGGCGACCAGGTTCATACCATCGTGCAACGAAGTGACCAGGCAGACGTCGGCGGTGCGGTAGTAGGGCAGGATTTCTTCGTGGCTGTGCTGGCGGGTGAGCAGAACGATGGGCTTCCAGTTTCCGTTCTGAAAGCGGCGATTGATGCGGTCGGCTTCCTCAATGACTTCCTGCATCAGGTCCTGGTAGCGCGTGATGTGGGTGCGGCTGGGTGAGCCGATTTGAACGAAGGTGAACTCGTTGCGATAGGCCGGGCAGTTTTCGAGAAATCGCTCGATGGCGCGGAAGCGTTCGGGGATGCCCTTGGTATAGTCGATGCGGTCGACGCCGACTCCCATATAGGTGGCTCGGACTCCGAGCTTGGCCAGGAGGCCGGCGCGTTCCAGGTGCGGAAGCTCGGTGTTATGAACCGGCGTTTCGACGTGATCCACGGCCACGCTGATGGGGAATGGCTGGACTAGCGTGCGGTGCCCATCGCGGGTGATACAGAAATGCTCGCGGTCGATGCGGCATTCGAGCGAGCGGTCCACGGTATCGAGGAAATTGTTGCAGTGGGCCTGGATGTGGAAGCCGATCAAGTCGGCGCCCAGGAGGCCATCCAAGAGCTCGCGCTGCCAGGGGCAGATGCCGAAGGCTTCAGGATTCGGCCAGGGGATATGCCAGAAGATGGCCACGCGCGCGTCCGGACGGCGCTGCTTGACCATGCGGGGGAGCAGTGCGAAATGGTAATCCTGCGCGAGGACCACCGGGCTTTCTTCGCGCGCGATTTCCTCCAGCACCGCGTCGGCAAAGTGTTCGTTGACGGTGAGATACGCTTCCCAGTCGCTGGAGCGGAAGATGGGACGCGTATGGGCGATGTGGCATAAGGGCCACAGACCTTCGTTGGCGAAGCCGAAATAGAAACCTTGCTCTTCTTCCTGGGTGAGCCAAACGCGGCGCAGGGTGTACTGGTTGTTTTCCGGCGGCACGCGAACGCGGCCGGCTTCGTTCACCGTCTCGCGGTCCGCATCGCCGGTGGCTTGCGCGATCCAGGTTCCTTCGCAAGCGCACAGGACCGGTTCGAGCGCGGTCACCAACCCGCTGGCCGGGACGCGGCACTGGATGGTGTTGTCGCGATGGACGTGTTCGTAGGGTTCGCGGTTGGAGACGGCGAACAAGTGGTCGCCGCCGAGACGTCCGCGAACGAATACGCGCAGGCGTTCGGCGGTCCAATTGGACTCAGCCGATTCGCGCAAGTAGGCTTCGCGTTCGGCGGCGGCGCGGGCCTCTCTCAGGCTGGATGCCAGTTGCGAGGCTTCGCGCGTCAAGGGCGCGAATTCGCCCTTTTGCGGCATTTCCGAAGCATTGGGCTCGGTGCCGGTGCGCAATTCGCGCAGCCACTCGGTGGTCCGCTTGAGCGGGCGGGCGATGCCGATGCGAATGGTCAGCAGCGTGATGAGTGCGATGAGAAAGGTCTGGATGGCCACGCCGATCAAGGCGCGGCGCCATAGCGCGGCGGATTGCTGCTGGATGTAGGCTGCGTCGTGAAAGATTGCCAGGACGCCGATGACCAGCGGCTCATCGCGCAATGGCATGGCGATGACGTGCAGTGGATCGCCGCCTAAGCTGACGAATCCGGCGTGCGTGAGGCTGTCCTGGAGTGCTTGGCGGACCGGTTCGGGATAACTATCCAGGCGCGGAGCCAGGCGCGAACTGACGGCCACGGGCTCACCGGCCAGTATTCAAGACGACGACGCCGGCGATCTGCTCGCGGTTTTCGAACTGATCGACCAGGCGCTCCAGGTCGCGGTAGGAATGATTCTTCAACAGCGGCTGGGCGGATTTGGATAGGGTCTCGGCCAACACCAGCGCGTGCCGTTCCAACTCGCGATCCAAGCCGCGGCGGCTGGCTCGCATCTGGGCGTAGGCGAAAGCCAGCGAGACGACGGCCACGCTGGCGATCAGCGAAATCGAGAGCTTGGAAGTTAGGCGCATGCCGAGCTAACTGAAGCAACTGTGCAAACCGAAGGCCAGAATCAGGGCCGGGTGCATTCGATTGAAATGCGATGGTTTGTGTAGTTTCGTCCGTGCAGCGGCAGACTGCGGACAGGAACTTTTTCCAGCCTGGCCGTTGAAAAGGTCCGGATCCTACTGTGGGTGGACTTACGGTGTGGCTGCCGCGAGAATGCGCTGGAGCATCTTGATCGGGGTCTTGACGCGCTCCGGTTCGTCGCGCAATATTTCCCGGATTTCCTCCAAGGCTTGTTCGAGCAAGAAGGCATCCAGCAGCAGGCGCACGTGCGCATCGCTTCGCGTCAACAGAGAATTCTTGCTGACACGGCTCAGGTAGCCCTTGAGGAATGCCGCGCTGGTCCATTGCAGCCAATAGGCCGCTAGCGATTCGAGAGCGGCGCCGATCTCGGGACGATGTTTGACGCCCGGCACTTGATCGTAAAAGACGGCATCGGCGGCATATTGAAATGACATCATGAGGCTCGAGACATCGCGCCAGGGAGATCGCTTGATGCGCCGCTCGCTCAAGGGGCGGTCCGCGCGTCCTTCGAAGCCAATGAACACGAAATCCTTCCCGGTATGTAGCAGGCGGCTGAGGCGGAGATCATCATGGATGCGAATACGCACGGCGGAAACGCGGCGGTCGGCGATCAAGCGGAAACATTGGCGGAGTTTATCGTGCTGGTCGAGCAGCTTCTGAGCTTCCGCCTGGGTGTCGGGACTGAGGCTCTTCAGTTGAAATCGCAGGAATTGAAAAGCTTGATTGGAAAGCGCGATCAGGCTGTGTTGCAAGCCCAGGCGATAGTGATCGGTAAACATTACGGGCGAAAAAGCGGGATCGATGGCTTCGGAGCTGAGAGCCAGATGCAGTTCGGCGGTCCGCTCGCCAATGGTACGCGCCGAATCCAGGTAGGCGCCCAGGAGCTCGTGCACGTGCGCGGGAAACTCGGCGGCGTGCAACTCGAGAGGATGGCGGGTCATCTCGGGACCGGTATAGTCGGACTCTCTTCTGGCCAGGCCGGCCTCGAAAAACTGGCTGAGGGAATCCAGCGTATAGTGCCAGGCGTCGCCTTGATTTTCGATGAACGCGCACAGGGTGGCGACGGCCGTGGGATCGCCATCCCCCTCGGCGGCGCGGTACTCAATGGTTCCCGCCAGCGGCGCTGCGTGTTCGAAGCCCCGCTCGGTGAGGAAGGCGCACATTTCCGGCTCGGGATGCACGCCCGATTCCACCTTGCGGTACAGTTTCAGCAAAAAGCGGCGCCCATAAGAGATGGCGGTGTTGGATTGCTCGGCGTTCAGCACAGCCGGGCCCAGCTCGGGATGGCTTTCGCCCCAAATTTTGCGGAACGCTCGGGTGTGCGCGCCCACGAACTCGCCTGCGCGTCCACGAAAGCGGCGTCTGCGAGCAATCAATCCAAGCAGGGCTTGGCAGAAGGCCGGGTCCCAGACGGCGCTATAGAGCACGCCTTTGGAGGCGTCTTGCGCCTGGAGCTCTGCCACGGAGACGTCCGACAACTTGGCTTTAATTTGCTCGCCGGCTTCGCCTGTTGCGACCGACCCGGGCAGGACGTAAGTTTCCGGATCGCCGTCGTTGTACTCCACGGTTCCCAGCAGCACGTGCGCGGATGAGTCGGGGATGGGGATGTCATCGGCAATATCGATGGAGCGGATGGGCCGATTCTTGCCTTGAAACCAGCGGCGGGTCTTGAGGAACGCGGGGAGGCGGCGCAGCAGCGTGGCCAGGCTGCGGCCCTCAAATACCTGGTCCCAGGATTCGACGATGATGAGCGGAAGAAGCGCGGGTGGCGGCGGTGGCGACGGATTCCTGGTGCGCCTGGCGAGCCTCGAGCGAGAACCAATAGAAGCCCATGGCCCCTAAAGTGAGGTTGTAGAAGTGGTCGTTTACAGGCGGAAAATCCGTGCGCCCGAAGATCTCTACCAGGGTGGCTCCCTTGGCGTCCGAGAGATCCAACTCGACATACTGTGGAAAGCGCGAAAGATTGGCCACCACCAGGATGGTTTCGTCCTGATAGCGGCGATAGAAGGCGATCACCTTGCGATTGGAAGGCCGCAAGAACTCGAGCGTTCCGCGGCCAAAGGCCTTGAAGCGCTTGCGCTGCTCGACCAGGTGCTTCATCCACCACAGCAGCGAATGCGGGTTGTTCTGCTGGGATTCCACGTTGATGGCTTCGTAGTGATATTCAGGATCGATGATGACGGGCAGGTAAAGCTTTTGTGGATTGGCGCGCGAGAAGCCGGCGTTACGGTCTGCGCTCCACTGCATGGGCGTGCGGACACCGTTGCGGTCGCCGAGATAAATATTGTCGCCCATGCCGATTTCGTCGCCGTAATAGATGACGGGGGTTCCGGGTAAGGAGAACAGCAGGGCGTTCATCAACTCGATCTTGCGGCGGTCGTTTTCGAGCAGTGGCGCCAGGCGGCGGCGAATTCCCAAGTTGAGGCGCATGCGCCGGTCTCGGCCGTAGACGCGATACATGTAGTCGCGTTCCTCGTCGGTGACCATCTCCAGCGTCAGCTCGTCGTGGTTGCGCAGGAACAGGGCCCACTGGCTGGTTGGCCCGATGGCGGGCGTTTCCTGAAGGATCTCCATGATGGGGAAGCGGTCTTCCATGCGGATGGCCATGAACAGGCGGGTCATCAGGGGGAAGTGAAACGCCATGTGGCATTCGTCGCCGGCGCCGAAATAAGCCACGGCGTCCTCGGGCCATTGGTTCGCTTCCGCGATCAGGACGCGGTCTTTGTACTTGGAATCGATGTGTTCGCGCAGGCGTTTGATGAACTGGTGGGTTTCGGGGAGATTTTCGCAGGCGGTACCCTCGCGTTCGAAAAGATAGGGCACAGCGTCCAGGCGGAATCCGTCCACGCCCATGTCCAACCAGAAATCGATTACATCCAAGATGGCGCGCTGCACCTGGGGGTTGTCGAAATTTAGGTCGGGCTGGTGTGAATAGAAACGATGCCAGAAGTAGGCTTTGGCCACCGGGTCCCAGGTCCAGTTGGAAGTTTCAAAATCCTGAAAGATGATGCGGGCGTCTTTGTACTTTTCGGCGGTATCGCTCCACACGTAGAAGTCGCGCCAGCGGGTTCCCGGCAGAGCGCGGCGGGAGTGCTGAAACCAGGGATGCTGGTCGGAGGTGTGGTTGAGGACGATTTCAGTGAGCACCCGAATGCCGCGGCGATGGGCGTGTTTCAGGAACATTTGAAAATCGCGCAAGGTACCGTAGGCGGGATGGACATCCTTGTAGTCGGAGATGTCGTAGCCGTCATCGCGCCAGGGCGAGGCAAAGAACGGGAGCAGCCAGAGGGCGGTGACTCCCAAGTCGCGCAGATAATCCAGCTTGGCGCTGAGGCCGCGGAAATCGCCCATGCCGTCGTCGTCGCCGTCGGAAAAGGCGCGCGCGTGGACTTCATAGATGACGGCGTCCTTGTACCACAGCGGATCGGGGTCTAAACCGGTCGGGAAGTTAGGGGTCACCTTTTAGTGGGACAAGTCAAAGATTGAGGACGTTACATCGGCGATTCAAGATACTCTTACGCGGCGAGCGTAAGCCTTGAGATGCTTGCGCAAAGCGAGCGACGCCTCCCGAAGGCGCTGAGGCAGCCGGGTAGCAAACACCGGCCCATAGTAAAGCAGGCTTCGTTGTCCGCAAGACCTGCAGCGAAAGGCGCGTATGAACAGGATTCGAAAGGGCCTTTCCCAGGATTTTCTCTGGGACAGAGTGAAGTCGCAGGACTTGCACTTCGGGCAGGTGAGCACTGCTGAATTGGATGCTGGCCGGCTGCGCCGAGTTACGCGACGCGGTACCACCCGGTACTAGTGAATGCACAAAAGGAAATTGCCGGAATTCGCTCGATTTTGCTAAACTTGGAGTTTTGTTAACGCTCTTACGATCTAAGCCGTGACAGCGGCCGTCTTGAATCCAAATCATTGAAACATCGAAGGTAGCGAAATGAATATTTCTGTCGTCGGACTGGGGAAGTTGGGTGCCGTGCTGGCTGCGGTGATGGCGGACCGCGGCCATCAAGTGGTCGGCGTGGACCTGAATCCGGCGTACGTAGATGCGGTCAATGCGGGCCGGGCGCCGGTCAGTGAACCGGGGTTAAGCGAACTCATCGCAAGAAGCGCGGAACAATTGTCCGCAACTTCCGATCTCAGCGTGGCCGTAGCGAAGAGCGATTTGACATTTGTACTTGTGCCGACGCCTTCCGGACCGGATGGAACGTTTTCCTTAAAGCATGTTTTGAAAGTGGTGGAAGGCATCGCGCTGGCTTTGCGAAACAAATCGGCTTACCACCTGGTTGTGATTACCAGTACGGTGATGCCCGGCTCGACCGGCGGGGAGGTGCTGCCGCTGCTGGAGGAAATATCCGGGAAAAAGTGCGGCGAAGACTTCGGTCTGTGTTACAACCCGGAGTTCATCGCCTTGGGGAGCGTGATTCAGGACATGTCGAATCCCGACATGCTGCTGATTGGCGAGTCCGACCCGCGAGCGGGTTCGATTCTGGAGGAACTGTATCACACGGTTTGCCGGAACCGGCCGCCGGTGGCGCGGATGAATTTCGTGAATGCGGAGCTGGCCAAGATTTCGGTGAACACGTATGTCACCACTAAGATTTCTTATGCCAACATGCTGGCGGAAATGTGCGAGAAGGTGCCGGGAGCGGACTCGGAAGTGGTGGCTGCGGCGCTGGGGTTAGACACGCGCATCGGCCGGAAATATTTGAAAGGGGCTTCCGGTTACGGAGGACCTTGTTTCCCGCGGGACAACACGGCCTTTGCGCGATTCGCGGAAATGCAGGCGGTGGATGCGACGCTCGCCAAGGCGACTGACCAGGTGAACCGGCGTCAGGTGACGCGGCTTCAACAGCGGATCGTGGCGGCGACGCCGGCCGGGGAAGCGGTGGGAATCCTGGGTCTTTCATACAAGCCGGACACGGATGTTATCGAGGAGTCTCAGGGCCTGATGCTGGCGTCGTTGCTGGCCGAAGACGGATACCGTGTGGTGGTGTATGATCCGGCCGCGATGGACAACGCGCGGCGGGTGCTGAACGGGCGCGTGGAATTCGCCGAGTCCATGGAAGCGTGCGCGGCGCAGGCGGCCACGCTGGTGATTGCGACACCGTGGAAGCAATTCCAGTCGCTGCGGCCGCAGCATCTTCGCCAATCCAACCCGGCGCCCGCGGTGTTCGATTGGTGGCGGCTGCTTCCACCGGCGGTGTTCGAGCCGGCGACGCGTTATCAAGCTTGCGGACGCGGCCCGGCTGCGGCCCGAGCAGGACAGCGTGCGCGCGCCGCCGAAGGGGCAGCGCGATCAAGGTGATCGAAATACAGATCTGGAGGCAGACAGCATGAGTTCGCGAGTTTTGGTGACCGGCGCGGGTGGCTTCATCGGTCACCACCTGGTGAATTTCTTGAAGCAGCAAGGCTGCTGGGTACGCGGCGCGGATTTGAAGAAGCCCGTGTATGCGCCCACCGCCGCCGACGAATTTCTGGTGGCGGATCTGCGCACATGGGAGAGCGCGCTCGAAGCGACGCGCGGCGTCGATCAGGTTTTCGGGCTGGCGGCGGATATGGGCGGGATGGGCTTCATCAGCGCGCATCACGCCATGATTCTGCACAACAATTCGCTGATCAACATCAACACGCTGGAAGCGGCCCGTCAGAATGGAGTGCAGCGCTATCTGTTTAGTTCGTCGGCCTGCGTTTATCCGGAATTCAAGCAGACTGAGACGAATGTTGCGCCGTTAAAAGAGGAGGACGCCTACCCGGCCCAGCCGCAGGATGCGTACGGATGGGAAAAGCTGGTCACGGAACGGCTGTGCCTGCACTATGGGCAGGACTATGGGATGGAGACGCGGATTTTTCGCTTCCACAATATGTTCGGTCCGCTGGGCACGTGGGAAGGCGGGCGCGAGAAAGCGCCGGCGGCGTTGTCGAGGAAGATCGCGATGGCGAAGCTCACCGGCAATCCGGAGATCGAGATCTGGGGCGACGGCGAGCAGACGCGGTCGTTCTGCTACATCGACGATTGCATTCAGGGCCTGCACCGGTTGATGCAGTCCGACTTCCGGCAGCCGCTGAATCTGGGCTCGGAACAGATGGTGACCATCAACGAGTTGGCCGATATGATCGCGGGCATCGCTGGTATTTCGGTTCGCAAGAAACATATCGCGGGGCCGATGGGAGTGCGCGGGCGCAATTCGGACAACACGCTGTTGCGCAAAGTGCTGGGCTGGGCGCCGCAGATTTCGCTGGAAGAAGGGCTGGCGAGGACGTATCCGTGGATTGAGAGCCAGGTGAAGGCGAAACTGGAGCAGCAGGTTCCGGCGGCGACGCGAGCCTAGGGCCCTGAGCCAGAAAAACGTTACACGTCCAAAGTGAGATGGCTAATGCCGATCAGTTGTGACCGTTCGCGACCGGCTACGGAAGCCAGGGCGTGAATAGAACATTCGCCCCATAGATCGGGGGGACCGAACTGCACTTCCCGCCGGCGCCAGGACCGGTCGGGCAGCCCCAGTAATTCCAGGTGGCATCGATGACTCCTCCACAGACGGCACTGTCAAAGGCACAGATGTTGGCGACTCCGATATCTCCGCTGCCCAGCAGACTGTTCAGATGAATCTCCACCTTCGCGGGAGTGTTGATGGCGATATCGACGTCCTCATCGCTGATGAGGTTGAATGTGATCACGGTGCCCGTGACGGGAGAGCCGCCGCCGCCGCTGTTGATGTTGATGCCGACGCGGCCGGGAGTGGCGGTGTCAAAGGTATCCGCGAGGTTGCGCGCGATGTAATTGCCGGTGATGATGTTGTTGTCCATATTGTCGGCCGGCGCCCCGAAGGCGGGACCGACATGAGTGTGCAGACTAACACCGCCGATGCCGTTGCCGATCAGCGTGTTGAGGCTGATGACGTTCTCCGAAACTCGGCCCGGACCGTTGCCATCAGAGAAGAGTCCTACGCCGGAGCCACCGACTGTCACGCCGTTGTCGGTGGAGACGTTCTCGCTGACGGTGTTGCCGACAACACCATGGTGGGGCGCGAAATAGGGACCGGAGGAGCCGACTGGAGGATGGGAGGCTAGCACAATGCCGCACTCCAGCGGGTTGTTGACGATGTTGTTGTGCGTCACGAGATTCCCCTTGCTGATAGCGGTTTCATCGCTGATCAGGAGGCCATCCGCATTGCCGGTTATGTAATTGCCCGAAACAGTGCTGTTGGAAACCCCAATCAGGTGAATGGCGCCGCCGCAGTCGCCGGTTTCGTCCATCTCGTAACCGGGCTGGCCGGGGCAGCCGGTAGCGGCGCCGGTGAAACTCAGCCCAGAGCTCTTATCGTTGTTGATCACGCTATTGTTGCTGACGGTGACGTTGGTAGCAGTGACAGCCAAAATTCCTTCGAATTGCGCATTCTCGACCGTGAATCCCGTGACCACAACGTTACGGAGACCGGCATGGTCGAAGCCATCGATCAGTACGCCGTTGGGCAGGCCGGTGGCATCGATAGTGGACTTGCCCGCACCCGAGCCGATCAGCGAGAGCGGTATGCCGATCACAACACCCTCTTTGTAGGTGCCGTGACCGACTTTGATCACATCATTGGCCGCGGCGTGATTGACTGCGGATTGAATGGTGGAATAACACCCACCGGAGCCGCCGGGGTTGACGCAAAGATTGGCGGCAACAGCCGGGAGGGAGAGCGTTATCGCGAGAACAACGGCTCCGCCGGCGAAAGGCTGAAATCTCCGCAGAATGGGGGACGTGGACATGGATCTCCTTTATGCTCCCGCCAATTATGTCACAACGCCTGGCGGTCGGGAAGGTTAAAAACAGGCAGCGGGTGCACATGGTCCACGCAAGCGATTCAGGCGGACTAGTATTACTGGTATTCATTCGACGTCGCTCGCCGCACCGGTAATCACCGCGATTTGGCCTAAACTCCTTCGTTAAGCCCTCTCGTGAATGTTGAAATTGGCGCTGGTGTCCGAGCGCGGGACTCGGTTAAGCTTCGTGCCCGCTGTTGCCGGCCGGGATTTCCTTGGGAGCCACCGCGCGGCCTTCGTAGGCGTCGAGCACGTCGGAGACATCGCCGTCCATCATGACGGCGCCGTGATCGAGCCAGATGGCGCGCTTGCACATCTCGCGGACCGCGTAGGCGGAGTGAGAGACGAACAGCAGCGACTTGCCGGCGTGAATGAGGTCGTCCAAAGTGCGGCGGCATTTCTCCTGAAACGCCGCGTCGCCGACCGCCAGGATTTCATCGATCAGCAGGATGTCGGGGTCGGCTTGAATGGCGACTGAGAATCCCAGGCGCACCACCATGCCGCTCGAATAAGTGCGCAGCGGTTCGTTGATGAATTCGCCGAGGCCGGAATATTCGACAATCTGCTCGACGCGCTCCATGGTCTTGCGGCGGCTCAGTCCCAGCAGAGCCGCGTTCAGGATGAGGTTCTCCGCGCCGGTCAGATCGGGGTGGAAGCCGGAGCCGAGTTCGAGCAGCGCGTTGACTTTCCCGTGTATCGTGACGTTGCCGGTGGTGGGTA
Source organism: Terriglobia bacterium (assembly GCA_963768095.1). Taxonomy (GTDB): domain Bacteria; phylum Acidobacteriota; class Terriglobia; order Bryobacterales; family Bryobacteraceae; genus Palsa-89. The sequence goes on from CAVYGT010000011.1 coordinate 873,996, forward strand.
TCGCCAGACCCGCGGCCAAGCCCAGCAGCGTACTTTTGCCCGCGCCATTGCTTCCGACGATAGCAACGCTTTCGCCTTGCTGCATCTCGAATGAGACGTCCTTGAGCGCGAAAAATTCGGCGTGGTGCGCGCCGGAGCCGAACCAGCGCAGGATGTGAGTGCGCAACAGTTGCTGGCCGGTGACGCGCGGAAACGACTTGGAGACGTGCCGGAATTCGATGGCGCTCATGGCAGTCTACAGGTGTTCGTAAAATCCTTTCGTCAGCCGGCTGAAGACGACCAGACCGGCGGCGAGCATTCCGAAGGAGACCACCGTCAGCAATGTCAAGGTGTGGCCGAGAGGCGGCTTGCCGTCGAGTAAGACGGTTCGCACCATCAGGACCACGGCCGCGACAGGATTCAGCTGATAGATTTCGTGATAGCGAAGAGGGATCAGCGAGAAAGAATAGAACACCGGAACCAGCCAGAATAGCACCGTATTGGCGGACTCCACCACGTAGCGCGTATCGCGCACGTAGACGTTCAAGGCCGAGAAAACCAGCGTGAGCCCGAGCACGAACAGAATTTCCAGGCCCCAGATCACCGGCAGCCACAGCCAATATCTGTTCACGCCGCTTCCAAATATGAGCACGGCGCCCAGCAGCAGGCCGATTTGAATTATCAGGTGGAGGCAGTTCGACAGAACGCTAGCGATGGGAAAAATCTGGCGAGGAACCGGGATTTTTTTGATCAGGGAAGCATTTTCCTGCAGCGACGAAGTTCCGCTGACCCAGGCGACCTGGAAAAAGCTGAGCGGGACCAGGGCGCAGAGCACGGAGAGGGGATAATTGGCGCCGCTGGAATTAGAAAAAATCTGGGTGAAGACGAAGGTCAGGACCGCCATCATAATGAGCGGGTTCAGCAGCGACCAGAAGATGCCCAGCGACATGTTCCGGTAGCGGACCTTGAAGTCTTTTTCGACCAGGTTCCGGAGCACAAAGCTATACTCGCCGGTCCACATAGTTGCTTGTTTCCTAAGCCCTTATTGTAAACGGGCGGGGTGGGAAGGGTCCAGGGATGGCGGGTCAAACAAGGGGGCTTGACAGCAATTGCAGATTGCAATACCATGATTGCAGATTGCAATTATGAGTCTGGGCGAGAAAATCCGCTATTTGCGCGAGGTGGAGGGCACACTGCGCGGGCTTCGCCGCGAGATGACGCAGCAGGAAATAGTGCGGGCCTTGAAGCGCGAGCTGAGGCAGTCCATCAGCCAGTCGTATTTGTCGCAAATCGAAAGCGGCGCGCGCCCGCATCTGACCAATTCGACTCGCATGCTGCTGGCGCGGTTCTTCAAGGTGCATCCCGGTTACCTGGTGAACGACCCGGAAGGGTATCACACCGAGCTGGTTTCCGATGTGCGGACGCTCGAAGACCAACTGGATTTATGGCTGGTGGACGGCGCCGAGCGCTTCCGCCGCAATCCGGAAGTGAGCCGGGCGTTGTTGAGCTTGGCCAAGCACGAAGACTCACGGAAATGCCTGCTGCTATTGGAAGCGATTCTGGAAACGCCGGGCCTGGCGGAGCGATTATTCGAGGTGCTTAAGCCCGAGAGCGCGGCTCGTCCACGGAGGCAGGCGGTATGAGCTGGGAGAGTTTTTATCTAGGATGTTTTTGGATCGGTTTTCTCTTCAGCGCGCTGTCGTTTCTGGCGGGCTTCGGAGTTTTGCATATACCGAGTTTGCATGTGCACCCGGGCCATGGCGCGGGAGGAGGCCAGAACTCGCCCATCAATTTCGGAACGATTGTCATTTTTCTGGCGTGGTTCGGCGCTACCGGCTACCTGTTGACTCGCTATTCGAGCGTCTGGGCCCTGCTGGCGCTGGGTATCGCCGGCGTGACCGGCCTGGCCGGCGCGGCTGCGATGTTTTGGTTTCTGGTCAAAGTGGTACTGGCGGACGAGAAGGAACTCGACCCGGCCGATTACGAGATGGTCGGCGTGCTGGGGCGCGTCAGCAGCCCGGTGCGTCCGGGCGGAACGGGCGAGATGATTTTCTCGCAGGCGGGGACGCGGCGTTCGGCCGCTATCCGCAGTGAGAACGGCGAAACCATCCCCAAGGGCGAGGAGGTTGTGGTCACGCGCTTCGAGAAAGGCGTGGCCTGGGTTCGCCGCTGGGAAGAGCTGAGTGAAACGAGCGGTTCGCGTTCAGCGGACCAATAAGGAGAATTGAAAATGCGCATCCCTCCGGAAGCGATTGTGATTTTCTTGCTGGCAACTTTGGCGGCGCTGTTCGTGTTGGCGACGTTCGCCAGGCTGTACCGAAAAGCCGGACCCAACGAAGCACTGGTGGTTTACGGCTGGGGTGGAACCCGGATCGTCATTGGCCGGGGCACCTTTATCTTTCCGATGATGCAAACCTATCGGGAGCTATCGCTGGAGCTGATGTCGTTCGACGTGGCGCCGCCGCAGGATCTGTACACCAAGCAGGGCGTAGCGGTCACGGTGGAAGCGGTGGCTCAGATCAAAGTCAAGTCGGATCCGGAATCGATCAAGACTGCCTCCGAGCAGTTCCTCAGCAAAACCGATCAGGATCGCGAGGCGCTGATCCGGCTGGTGATGGAGGGCCATCTGCGCGGCATCATCGGGCAGCTTTCGGTGGAGCAGATCGTCAAGGAGCCGGAGATGGTGGGCGACCGCATGCGCGCCACCTGCGCCGATGACATGAGCAAGATGGGCCTGGAAGTGATTTCGTTCACCATCAAGGAAGTTCGCGACAAGAACGAATACATCGCCAACATGGGCCGGCCGGACATTGCACGTATCAAGCGCGATGCCGACATCGCAGCGGCCGAGGCCGAGCGCGACACAGCCATCAAAAGAGCGGAGGCCATGCGGGCCGCCGCGGTGGCACGGGCGCAGGCCGATCAAGAACGCGTGCTGGCGGAGACGTTGTCGCAGGCCAAGCAGGCCGAGGCGACGCGCGATTTGGAAATCAAGAAGGCGCAGTATCTCGAAGTGACCAAGAAGCAGCAGGCGCAGGCCGATAAAGCTTACGACATTCAGGGCAATATTATGCAACAGCAAGTGATCGCCGAGCAGGTGCGGGTCCAGCAAGTGCAGAAGGAAGGCGAGATCAAGGTACAAGAGGCCGAGATTAAGCGCCGCGAGAACGAATTGATCGCGACCACGTTGAAGCAGGCCGAGGTGGAGCGCCAACGGATCGAGACTCTGGCTGCGGCTGAAAAGATGCGGCTCACGGCGGAAGCGGAAGGGCGCGCCGCGGCGATCCGCGTGCAAGGCGAAGCCGAAGCCGAGATCATCCTCAAAAAAGGCGAGGCGGAAGCCAAGGCCATGAACGTCAAGGCCGAGGCGTTCCAGGAGTACAACCAGGCGGCGGTGATCGACAAGTTGCTCACCGGTCTGCCGGAGGTGGTGAAGGCGCTGGCGTCGCCGCTCGCCAACGTCGATAAGATCACCATCGTCTCCACAGGCAATGGCGATTCGGCCGGCATGAGCAAGATCACGGGCGACATCACCAAGATGGCGGCGCAAATTCCGGCGTTGTTTGAAACGCTTTCGGGCATGCAGATGTCCGATCTGCTGGGCAAGGTGAGAAGCATTGGCGATAAGAGCCCTAAACCGGGCAACGGCTTAGGCACGGACACAAAATCTTAGGAGGTAATGAATATGGCACTCATGGAGCGGGTTGCAACACTGGTACGGGCGAATCTGAACGACCTGATCGACAAGGCCGAGGATCCAGAGAAGATGATCAAGCAGGTGATTCTGGATATGCAGAACCAGTTGCTGCAGGTCAAGACGCAGGTGGCGATCGCGATCGCCGATCAGCACCTGCTCGAAAAGAAACGGCAGGAGAATCAGGAGAAAGCCGCGGAGTGGGTTCGCAAGGCGGAGCTGGCGGTGGACAAAAAAGAGGATGACCTGGCGCGGGCGGCGATCGAGCGGTCCATGAGCTATCATTCACTGGCCGAGAACTTCGCGCAGCAGGTGGCCGATCAGGGCGTGCAGGTGGAGAATCTGAAGACGGCTCTGCGGAAGCTGGAGCAGAAGCTGGCAGAGGCCGAAGCCAAGAGCGATGTGCTGATCGCGCAGCATCGCCGCGCGCGGGCGTTGAACAAAGCCGGTGATGCGCGCATGGCGGCGGGCGATATGTCCAGCGCGGCGGCGTTTGACCGCATGAAGGGCAAGGTACAGCGCAGCGAAGCTCTGAGCCAGGCGAAAGCGGAGCTGACGGCCGACAGCATGGAAGATCGGCTGGCGTCGCTCGAAAAGCAGGATGAAGTGGAGCGATTGCTGGCGGAATTAAAAGCCAAGCGCGGCGTGGCCGGCTGATAGAGCCCGCTACTCCAGCACTACCTTGGAAATGTCGACGCTGGGCGGCGGATACTTCAACCGCATGCGGTCCAGGGCCTGCACCACCAATTCCGCCACCAGGTAATTGCGGAACCATTTTTTGTTGGCCGGGATGACGTGCCAGGGCGCCCATTGGGTGCTGCAGCGCTGCAGCGCCTCTTCGTAGGCTTCGGTGTAATCATCCCAATGCTGGCGCTCCTCGAAGTCGGGCAGCGAGAGTTTCCAATTTCGCGATGAATCCTCGATGCGGGCTTCAAAACGCCGTTTCTGCTCTTCCCTGCTGATGTGCAGGAAAAATTTGAGAATGGTGACGCCGTTCTCCGTCAGTATCTGCTCGAAATCGTTGATCTGCCGATAGCGCCGGCGCCAGACCTCCTTGGGAACCAGATCGTGCACGCGGACGATCAAGACATCCTCGTAATGCGAGCGGTTGAAAATTCCAATGTTGCCGCGGTTGGGAACGGCTTTGTGGATGCGCCAGAGAAAATCGTGCGCCAGCTCCTCGCTGGTGGGGGCCTTGAATGAGACCACCTCGCAGCCCTGCGGATTGACGCCCGACATCACGTGGCGGATGGTTCCGTCCTTGCCGCCGGCATCGAGCGCTTGCAGGATGATCAGGAGCGCGTAGCGCTTGTCGGCGTAAAGCAGATGCTGCAGTTCCCGCAGGCGGCGGAGAGATTTCTGATGCGCGTCGTCGTTGCGCTTTTTCCCGAAGGTGTCGTCGGGATCGAAGTTCTTCAAGCGAAGTTTTCGGCCGGGTGTTACGATGCAATGCTTGCTGAGATCCATCGCCATCACCTTATCACGGCGGGCACGGAGTAGTCAGGTTTTGGCGGGGACTTGGTAGCCCTTGCGCGAGCGAACGCGCGCTTTGGGAGAACGCTGCAGCGCCTCGGCGGAGAGTTCGATCTTTACTTGCCGCTGCTCGCCCGGCTGGGCCGCGGGCATCGCGTAATAGAGGCTGTAACGGAGGCGGATGCGGTGCATCATTTCCTGGAATGCCTGGCCGGCGTCGTCGGCTTTGATCGTGTCGCCGCCGGTCTTCTCCGCCACGCCCTGCATGCCTTCGCGGAGCAACAGCCCGACCGCGGGATTCATAACGGTGGACGCCGTGTTGAGTGCGGCGTCGAGCGAACTGCGAATAATCAAGCCGCTCAACGACGCGTCGGCTTCCCAGAGATGATGCACGACGGTGCTGGAACGGCGCGAGCGCTGGCCAAAATTGTCGGTCAGAATCAGCACGGCCCGCCGGCGGCGTGTTTTGGGCTGCTCGAGGAAGTACTTGGCCGCGTCGTCGACTCCTGCCAGCAGACGGGTGCCTCCGCGAAATCTGCCTTCGACCACGTCCTGCTGGATAGTGCGTTGGACGGCGCCGAGATCCTCGCTGAACGGTGCCACGATACGGCTGCGGGTCTGAAAGGTCATCACGGCGATGCGGTCGCCCGGACGCAGCTCAGAAAACGCCGCTTGCGCTGAAGCGGCCACGCGGGCGACGTTCGGGCGCATGCTGCCGCTGATGTCGAAAAGCAAGATAACGTCCAGCGGCTCCTCGTCCTGCGCGAAGTAGAGGATGGTCTGCGGCTGCCCGTTATCGAGAGCGACGAAATCCTCGCGGTGAAAACCGGTCAGGATCCGGTCGCCGTCGGTGACTTCCAGGTCCACGTGAACCAGCGAAATGTCGCTGCGGAAGGTGGCAGCATCCTGCGCGAACAGACCGAAAGCCGCCAGTAGGAGGAACAGCGCCAGCCGCATGGCTTACTGTCATCATAGAGCCAAGCCGATCACAGCTCCGGCGACGCTGCTCCCAGCGCATAGGCGCGACGGGCCGCCTGGCCGGGTTGATACGTTTCGACGAACATCCTGCGGCCGTCGGTGCGGATGGTGATGAGCCCCTGTTGGTCGGTGCGGAGAACGTCCGCGCGATGAGCCGCCAGGCGCGCCAGCACCTGCGGGTGCGGATGATGAAACGAATTCGCGAAGCCATCGGAAATTATGGCGAACACCGGCGCGACCGCGTCCAGAAATGGATCGGTGCTGGAGGTGTTGCTGCCGTGGTGGCCTACCTTCAACACGTCGGCGCGAATCGGTTGGCCGGAAATCAGCAAGCGCTGCTCCATGGGTTTTTCCATGTCGCCGGTCAGCAGGAACGAGCGGTTGCCGTAGCTGATGCGTAGGGCGAGTGAATCGTTGTTTTTCGGCGCGTCTCCGGCGGCGTAATCGGGCGGCGGAGACAGGATCGCAACGCGCGCGCCGCCGAAATCGAAGTCCCGCCCGCTCTGCATCGCGAGAATCTTGACGCCCTCGGATTGCGCCGCGGCCCGTACTTGTGACCAAGCGTCGCTCTGTGGCGTCGCACCGGTCCACAGCTCGGCCGGATGAAAATTCTCGATGACGGCGGGCAGGCCGCGGGCGTGGTCGTCATGCGCGTGTGTCAGCACCACCACGTCGAGCTTGCGAATGGAGCGCGTCCACAGATACGGCGATACGACGTCTTCGCCGATATCGAAGCGCGGCTTGGCGGCGCGGCCGAAGGACAAGATTCCTCCGCCGTCGATCAGCATGAGCTTCGAATCCGGGAAGGAGACCAGTAAGCTGTCGCCCTGGCCCACATCGATCGCGGTCAACTCGAGTTGGCGCGGGTGCACGGCGGGCGGGAACGGATGCCAATACACCAATGCAAACAGGGCCAGTACGGGGACGGCGGAGGCCCAGGCCAGCCAGCGCGCGCGGCGCATCGCCCAGGCCAGCAACAACACGGCGGAGGTGAGCGCCAGCGACAGCCACAACGGCGGATCGGGTACCCTCCAGTCCGGCTCAAAGCGCAGGTGCCAATCCGCGACCATCGCTCCGGCATTCAAAAGCCAAGCCGCTAGCGCCGCGGGAAAATGCCAGCCCGTGAAGACCGCGACGAACCCGGCGGGAACAACCAACGCGAGCAGCGGGACCACCAAGATATTGGCCGACAACCCGGTGAGCGAGATGCGGTGGAAGTAGAGCGCCATGGGCAGAGCGACCCCGATTTGGATCGCGGTGGAGATTACCGCAATTTCGTAGGCGTAGAAAAGCACTCGCCCGGCGGCCGCCAGCGCGTGTAGCAGCCACGTTTCGGGAATTTTCAGGCAGGCGTGCAGAGTTTCGGCGAGCAGCCGCAGCTCCAGGCGGAACTGTGCCGCGAGTGGCTCGAGGCGCGGATCGCGGCTGGGTTCGGCGATACCGTAAAGCGCGCGCGCATACGGGGACGAAGTGCCTTCGAGCACCGGCACAGCCAGCGCGCCGATCGCGGCCACGGCCAGGAAGGACAATTGGAAACCAGACTCGAAGAGCTGGCCAGGATCGGCGACCAGGTACACGATGGCGGCCGCGGCCAGGAGATTCAAGAAACGGCCGCGCCGGTAGAAGTAGCGGGCCACGACGTACAGGGTGAATCCGCCCGCGGCCCGGACCGCCGGCGCGTTCCAGCCCGAGACCAGCGCGTACAGCCAGGCGCCGGCGGCCGTCAAAGCCAGCGCGCTCATCTCCGGGACGAAGCACAAGCGCAGCAGGAACAGCAGGAACGCCGCCAGCACCGTGATGTGCAGGCCGTCGATCACCAGCATGTGGTAAGTGCCGGTGCGGCGAAAATGGTCGGTCCAGATGCCTTCCAGTTTCTTGGTTTCGCCGATTAGAGTGGCTTCCATCATGCCGGTGGCGTAGGGATTGCCGGCGTAGAGCCGCTCGATTCGGTTGAGTGCCGCCGTGCGCAGGGCGAAGATCGCGGCGCGGAAGCGCGACCCGCAGCGGCCCGGGACAACCGTCAGACGCGCGCCCGCGGGAATCGAGGCCGTCCAATAGATGTTAGAGCGCGCCAGGTAAGCTTCATAGTCGAAGGCGCCGGGGTTCTGGAAATTGCGGGTGGGCCGGATGCGAGCTTCGAACTCGACCAGCTGGCTATAGTGCAAATCGGGCGGCGGATCACCGTCCCGAACGATCATGCTGACCTGGGCGCGGGCTTGTGGGGCCAGTTCGACGGTGAATTGGTCGCGGCCTTCGTAAAACGCGGGCGGGCTCCACACACAGCCGTTCAGGAGGACGACCTCGCGCGCGCCAGCGTCGATTTCAGGCGGCCGGCCGGGACGGTGCACTGCTTCGAGCATCGCGCCAGCCAGTGTTGCTACAAGCAGGCCGCAGGGGATGATCAGACGCCGCGTGCGCCAGTGGGCCAGGAGCGCCAGCACGACCGATGCGCCCAGGGCTAAGGCGAGGCCGCGAAGGCCGAACACCAGCACATGCGATGCAAACATTCCCGCGGCTAACGCTAACAGGGGCAGGATGAGCGGATTCTTCACGGCATCCGGTGTAGTGGATGCCGGACGGAAATAATCGCTCTCAAAAAACGCGCCGCGAGGCTCACGAACTCTCCGTTGAGTCCGATACGTAATTTGACGACCCCCGCGGTCGGAGGAGAACTCAGAATGGCGAAAATGACGATTGGGAAAAGGCTCACAATCGGCCTCGGAATCATGTTGATCGTGGCGCTGGGGTTAGGCGGCTCGGCGATCTATTGGACCGGAAGATTAGGGCACGACTCTGATGAAACAATGCAGGCTACCGGGAAGAAGCTCGCGGCCATCGATCAAATTCAGGCCACTCTTTTCAGGATGCGGTCTTGCCAGCGTGGAGTCATGCTGTTTGCCATGCACAATCTCTCGGACAAGGTGAAGGCCAACAAGGACGAGTTCGAAAGCCGGGACGTGACGGCGGAGCAACTGCTGCACGAACTGAAACCGCTGCTGGCGACGGAAGAGGAACGGCGGGTTGGATCGGAGATGGAAGCCCAGCTTCCAATGTTCAAAGGCTACTTTGAGCAAGTAGCGACGGCCTCGATGGCAGGCAAGCATACTGACGCCTTGAAGGAGTACACGGACTACTCGTCCAAAGCGCTGGACACCTTGGAGAAGGACGCTGAACAGTTGAGGGGGAGTCAGGCCCGCCTGATTGATCAATCCCAGAACACGGCTTCTAACGACGCTTCCAAAGGGCGCTGGATGGCAGTGATCCTGGCGCTGGCCGCTCTTTTGGTGGCGCCGTTTGTCTTCGTCGCGATCCAGCGCATCACCCGGCAGTTGCGGCATGCCGCCGTGGATCTGGGCGACGGCTCCGAACAAATCGCCAGCGCTGCTTCGCAGGTGGCCTCCTCCAGCGGGTCACTCGCTCAGGGGGCTTCCGAACAGGCCGCGAGTCTGGAAGAAACCTCGGCCTCGGCCGAAGAAATCACCTCTATGACGCGTAAGAACGCCGAGAATTCCCGCGTGGCGGCCGAGATGATGGCCGCCGTCGACCGGCACATCCAGGACGGCAACCGCACTCTGGGCGAGATGGTGGGTTCGATGCAGGAGATCAATACCTCCAGCGACAAAATCTCGAAAATCATTAAAGTGATCGACGAAATCGCGTTCCAGACCAACATCCTGGCTCTGAATGCGGCGGTGGAAGCGGCACGCGCGGGCGAAGCCGGCATGGGATTCGCGGTGGTAGCCGACGAAGTTCGCAACCTCGCGCAGCGCTCGGCCCAGGCGGCTAAGGACACGGCGGCGATGATCGAAGAGTCCATCGCCAAATCGAACGAAGGCAGCACCAAGCTCCACAAAGTCACCGAGGTAATTCGCGCCATCACGGACAGCGCCGTAAAGGTGAAAACGCTGGTGGACGAGGTAAACCTGGGTAGCCAGGAGCAGGCTCGCGGCATCGAGCAAATCTCCAAGGCAGTTTCACAGATGGACAGCGTCACCCAAACCACCGCGGCCAACGCCGAGGAGAGCGCCTCGGCCAGCGAAGAATTGTCCGCGCAAGCCGAGGCCCTCAAACAGATCGTTACCGAGCTTCAGTCCATGGTGGGGAGGGCGGCTTCGGATACGCGCGTGGAGAAACATCATCCGGCTACCGCCAAGATGACCTCTCCTGCCGCAGTCGCCTAGCGCACGGCGCTTTGCTCGCCGAGCGGTTCTCGGGCCGCTCGGCGACGCTTCTGTGTACTGGGCGTCTTCTTTATAATGGCCACATGGCCAAGCTATTTCTCAGCCTTCTGGTCGCGCTCACCGCCTTCGCACAAACCCCCAGCATCGAGCAATCGCTCGGCATGAAATCGGTGAGCGGCGCTCAAATCTCCCCGGACGGCGATTCGTCGCCTACACCGTGCAGCAAGCCAATTGGGAAGAAGACGAGTTCGTGCAGCAGATTTGGGTCGCCATGATCGCCACCGGCGAGCGATATCAACTCACCAGCGCGAAAAAATCCAGCCAGAATCCCAAGTGGTCGCCCGATTCCAAGCGCCTGGCGTTTGCTTCCGAACGCGACGGCAAGCGCCAGATCTACGTGATCAACCCGCTCGGCGGCGAGCCGCAACAGCTCACCGCGGAAGAAGACGGCGTGGGGCAGTTCGAGTGGGCGCCCGACGGCACGGCCATCGCGTACACGTCCACGGGGCCGGAGTCCAAAGCCAAGAAAGATCGCAAAGAGAAAGTATGGCGACTTCGAAGTGGTGGAAGGCGACTACGCGATGATGCGTCTGTGGCTGGTTAAGGCGCCGGAAGAAATCGCATCCGACCCGAAGCAGAAACCTAAGCCAGAGCCGCTCACCGAAGGAGACAAGTTCAGCGTCGAAACATTTTCCTGGTCGCCTGATTCGAAGCTGATCGCGTTCAGCGCGCAGCGGGATCCGGCTCTGAGTTCGTCCGGCAGCGAGCAGGTCTACCTGGTTGACCTGGCGGACAAGCACGTCAAGAAGCTGCTGGACTCAGGCGGACCGAATCGCAAGCCGCGTTGGTCGCCGGACGGGCGCCAAATCGCCTTCAAGACTTCCAGCGGCGATCCTTTCTTCTATTACGCCAATACCGCGCATCGCCATCATTCCGGCTTCCGGCGGAGAGCCCAAGGTCCTGACCGGCAAGTTCGATGAGGATGCGAACCTAGTGGACTGGGGGCCGGACGGCATTTACTTCTCCGCGTTCCAGAAAGGCGCGGCGCACCTGTTCCGGGTAAATCCAACCAGCCTGGCCGTCGATCGCATCACCTCACCCGACGCCTCTTTCGAATCCGACGCCTCCTTCACCCCAGACCATCGCAGCATGGCTGCCCTGGGCGCCATGCCGAATCATTTCAGTGAAGTCTTCGTTTCCTCGGTCAAGGATTTCTCTCCCCGCTATCTAACCGACATGGGCAGCCAATGGAAAGATTTTCAGCTCACTACGCGCGAGATGATCGAATGGAAATCGAGCGACGGGACAACCATTCAAGGCGTTCTGGTGAAGCCGCACGATTACGACCCCTCGCGGAAATATCCGCTGCTGGTAGTGATTCACGGCGGGCCCACTGGCATGGACACGCTGGTCTCTACAGCCGACCGTTACTATCCGGTGGAGCGCTTCGCCGCCAAAGGAGCGCTGGTGTTGAAGCCTAATTATCGCGGCTCGGCCGGGTATGGCGAAAAATTCCGGGCGCTGAACGTCCGCAATCTCGGGCTTGGTGACTACGCCGATGTAATCTCGGGCGTCGACTATCTCATCGCCAAGGGCATGGTGGACAAGGACCGGGTGGGGGCGATGGGATGGAGCGAGGGCGGTTACATTTCGGCCTTCATCACTACCTATAGCGATCGTTTTCGCGCGGTATCGGTGGGCGCGGGCATCTCGGACTGGATGACTTACTACGTCAACACCGACATTCATCCTTTTACGCGCCAATATTTGAAGGCGACGCCTTGGGACGATCCTACGATCTATCAGAAAACTTCGCCGATCTTTTACGTCAACAAGGCCAAAACTCCAACGCTCATCCAGCACGGCGATCAGGACAAGCGCGTTCCTCCGCCCAATTCGTTCGAGCTGTACCAGGCGCTCAAGGATCGCGGCGTTCCGGTGAAAATGATTTTGTACAAAGGCTTCGGGCATCCCATCAACAAGCCCAAGCAGCAGCGCGCCGTGATGGAACACAACTACGACTGGTTTGCCAAGTACATTTGGGGCGAGGAACCGCAGCAGGAAGCCGCGACCAAGTAAACTAAACGAACCATGACTTTCGCCTATTTCGAACGCGCGCTCGCGCTTTGTCTGTTCGCGGGCCTCTGCGCGCCCGGCTTCTCGCAACCCATCGTTCTCAAGGCCGCTCGGATGTTCGACGGCCAGAAGATGATTACGCCCGGAGTGGTGGTGGTGAGCGGTTCCACGATTCTGGCGGTGGGCAAGGATGCGCCGATGCCCGCGGGGGCGCGAACCATCGATTTCGGCGATGCGACGCTCTCGCCCGGTTTCATCGACGCGCACACGCATTTGTCGATGATGTACAGCAACGACTATCGGCAGTCGGCCCTGGACGGATTGCAAGAAACGATACCCGAGCAAACGCTGCTCGCGACCGAGAATTTGAAGAAGACGCTCATGGTGGGCGTGACCACCACGCGCGATGTCGGCTCGCATGACTTTATGGACGTCGGACTTCGCAACGCCGTGCGCGCGGGCGTCATACCCGGGCCGCGCATGCTGGTCTCGGTGCACGCCATCGGATCGACCGGCGGACATTGCGACGACCAGAACGGTTTCCGCTTCGGCATTTTCGGACGCGAGACCGGGATCGAAGACGGCGTGATCCATGGCGCCGACCAGGCTCGCCAGGCCGTGCGCTTCAATGTCAAGTACGGCGCGGACGTCATCAAGACCTGCGCCACCGGCGGCGTGCTTTCGCTGACCGACGACGTCGATTCGCCGCAGCTCACGCAAGAAGAACTGAACGCCATCGTCGACGAGGCGCACGCGCTGCGAAGAAAGACCGCCGCGCACGCGCATGGCGCCGAGGGTGCCAAGCGGGCCATCCGGGCCGGTATCGATTCCATTGAACACGGCACGTTTCTGGACGACGCCGCGCTGGACATGATGAAAGCACGCGGGACTTTCTTCATCCCTACGCTGATGGCCACCCAGGGAGGACGCGAGAAGCTGGGCAAAGGTATGTATCCGCCGCCGGTGGAGGCCAAGATGCGCGCGGCCATCGAAGCCATCAACCAAACCGTGAAACGAGCGCTGGCCAAGGGCGTTCGCATCGGGCTCGGCACGGACGCCGCGGTTTATCCGCACGGGCGCAACGTGGAGGAATTCCACCTGCTGGCCGATCTCGGCATGAGCCCGCTGGATGCCTTGCGGGCCGGCACGTCGCAAGATGCGGAATTACTAGGCGTCCAGAATCGCATCGGCACGCTGGAAGCCGGAAAGCTGGCCGACATCGTGGCCATGCCAGGCGACCCGACTCAAAACATCCGCCAGACCGAAAAGGTTTTCTTCGTCATGAAAGAAGGAGTGATCTACCGTCAAGATGCACAGCACTAACCGCGCCGCCCTTCGCGTATCGGGCCTGCCGCTGGTCCGCTTTCATTGTTCCGGCGCAAGATCCTCAGTGGGACGATTTCAAGGCCAGGAAGCCCGGGCTGTCCTGGCGAATTGCTCCAGCTTCTGATGCGCGCCGCGCGGCAGCAAGCACGCCGACAATAACGCCGAACCGAGGAACCACGTCCGCTTGTCGGCCAGCAGAAATGCAGGCGCATGACGCATGCCTTGCCGAAAAAGCTTCAGAGCTGCCGGTATTTCACCGTTTTCATAGGCCGTGGCAGCCAAGGCACGGTGATAACCGGCTTCGGTCAGGCGCTCGACCTCGGACACAAGATCCGGATAAAGCCCTCGCATCTTCCCCATGATCTTCCGGCGAACCTGGAGCCGCCGTTGCCAATTACTCGAAACTTGGCCGGGCCGTGTCCGGTATAACGCGCTGACTTGCGGCCGTCCGTGCAGGCTGCGCGTGCCAAGCGTCGACACGCGTAACCAATATTCGAAATCCGACGAAACCGGAAGCTCCTCATCGAACCAGCCGGCTCGCCGGACAGCCTCGCTGCGCATAACGACGGTAGGCGTGGGTATCCGATTCTCGATCAGCAGGTCACGCAGGGTCAGGGTGCCGGACCATTCGCGAATCGTGCGTCCCAGATCCCGGCCGCTCTCATCCACCATGCGCATCGTTGAGAACACCAGATTCGCTTCCGGATCCGCAGCCAAATAGGCGACGTCCTGCTGCAGCTTGCCGGGCAGCCAAACATCGTCACCGTCCACGAAGGCGATATAACGTCCGCGCGCGCAACGGAGGGCAGTATTACGCGCCGCGGCTGCGCCCCGATGATTCTGTCGCAGCAGCACCACTCTGGGATCAGCAATCTGTTCGATCTCGCGCACCGTCCGGTCGGTGGATCCATCATCCACCGCGATCAGCTCCAGGTCCCGCCAGGACTGCGTCAGTACCGACTCGGCGGCCTCGCGCACAAACCGCGCCACGTTGTACATCGGAAGAACGACGGAGACCTCAGGCACGCGTCGCCCTTAGCGCAGCGCCCGTGATATGCCGGTGCAGGCCGGCTGGCAGCAGCAGGCCGCTGAGTGCGGCAGCAGTCATCTCCCAATTACGGCGATCGGCGAAAAAAGTCCGCGGAGCACGGCGGAAAGAACGAGTCATGGTGCCCAGCGCGCGGCCATAAAGACCGGCCTGATACCAGCCATAGGCGCAGAAGCGTTGCATGTTGGATCGCGCCCGGTCTTCCACCAGAGCCACGGGGCGCGGAGCAAACCAGTGGGCCTTCTGCAAGAGCTGTTCAAAGGACCGCTCTACCACCGCTACGTCAGCAGTGATCTGGCCGGGGCGTCTTCGATAGAAAGTCAGAAACTCCGGGACCGCCCACAAGTTTCCGGGCCGTAGCGCGCCAATGCGCAGCCAGGCATCCAGGTCGTAGCAGGCGGCGAATGCCGCGTCGATGCCACCCGCCGCCATGAGAGCTTCGCGCCGCAGCACTAATGCGGAGCCGTTCCCAATCACGTTGTCCGCCAGCAGCTCGGAGAACGAAATAGGCCCGTCCCATAGCCGCGAGGTGAGCCCGGTGTCGCGGCCCTCCTCATCAATAATGCGTGACCAGGAAAAGGTGAGGTCGGCGCGCGGCTGCGCATTGAGAAATTGCACGTGCCGCTCCAGCTTGTTGGGGCTCCACAGATCGTCTCCATCCAACAGAGCGAGATACGGCGCGCGCGCCTGCTCGATGCCGTGGCGGAGCTGCGTCGCTGCGCCACGATGCGGCGACCGCAGCACGCGCAGGCGCGGGTCGGAAAACCCCTCGGCGATCCGCAGCGTGCCATCCATCGAGCCGTCGTCCATGACCAGCAGCTCGAAGTCGCGAAATGTCTGCGCCAGGGCGGATTCGATCGCGGCGCCGATAAACGGCGCAACGTTATACGCGGTCATCACCACGCTGGCGGCCGGGCAATCACCCATCTTGTAACTCAAATCATAACTTTGATCGGCCGGAGAAGGAAGAAGGACCTTCCGCGCTCGTTCCTCGATGCGGCATCGCGCAGTGCTCTCGGCATAGAATCGGAGATAGATGAATCTGGCTTCGCCGCGTTTATACCTGGAGCGTCCCGGCCGCCTGATGGTCTTTTGGGGAGTTCTGCGGCAAGCCTGCGTCGCGGCCTATGAAGACAACTGCTTCGGCATCGCCAAAGGCGCGGCTTACTCTTCGCTACTGGCGTTCTTTCCGGTGCTCGCCTCCATTGCGGCGATTCTGGCGCGCGTGAACGCTGAGTCCGTGGCCCGCGCGCTTACGCGCCTGTTGTTTCAAGTTGTTCCTCCCGGCTCCGAGGATTTGGTTCGGAATCAGTTCATCAGCCGCGGCCAGCGCCCGGTGTGGCTGTTCCTGGCCGCGGTAGTGCTGGCCACCTGGGCTGCTTCCGGCGCCATGATGACGTTGATGGAAGGCTTTGAAGCCGCCTACCGCCTGCCTTCCGGGCGTCCGTTTCTGAAACAACGCGCCGTCGCAATCCTGCTGGTTTTCATCGTCGCGCTGCCGGGTATCGGATCGTCGGCCTTGATCGTGTTCGGCACTCGCGCCGAGCGTTGGATGCTGGGCTGGCTGGGCCTGCCTCCGGACGCCGAGCTGCGAACCGGAATCGCTTTGCTGTTCAGCGCGCTGCGTTATCTGATCGCGCTGGCCGCCACCGTGTTCATCAGCGGGATGCTCTATTGCGTGGGCCCCAACCGCCCCATAAAACTGCGCAGCGTCTGGCCGGGCGCGCTCCTGGCGACGTTCCTGTGGTTGGCGGCGACCTCCGTTTTTGCCTGGTATGTGCGCAATATCGCGAACTACAGCGTTTTGTATGGAAGCATTTGGGCCGCGATCGCGCTGGTGGTTTGGATGTATTTGCTGGCTGTGATCGCCCTGATAGGCTGCGAGTACAATGCTGTTCGCGAGCGCGTAGTCCGCGAGCTGAAATTCGCGTCCAGCGCGAAGTCCGAGCTTTGACGGGCCGTCTTTAAGCCGTGCTGCTTCGCGCCGATTGCGCCGTCAGAAACTCGAGAATCGCGCGGTCGGAAGCTTCGCTTTGGTCGGTGGGATAGATGTGGCTGGCGTTCGGAAGCAGCACCAGCTTGGCGCCCGGAATGCGCGAGGCGATCAGCTTGCCGTTCCCCACCGGCACCAAGCGGTCATTCTCGCCGTGGACCACCAGCGTTGGCGTCGTGATCTGCGGCAAGCGGCTGTAGGATTCCCAAGCCAGGATGCCTTGTAGCTGCGCCATGTATGCCTCCGGACGGGCCAGCCAGGGACGGCGGACATTCAAGTCCTCGTCGATTCTGGCACGCGGCGTTCCGGCGTCATAAATGTACGGAATGGCGGCTTCCGCGGCCTCATCCGGAGTCATGACGCCGCGCGCCATGAGCACCTTGGTGACTTCGGGCTCGGCCCCGATCGCGGTGGGCCCGCCCGCCGCCGTGCAACCCAAGATCAGCGACCGGACGCGCTCGGGATGCTGGAGCGTCAACTCCTGCGCGATCATGCCACCCATCGAAATGCCATAGACGTGCGCGCGCTCCACGCCCGCGGCATCCAACACCGCCACTGCGTCCGCGGCCATGAGCGCGATCGGATATGGGCCCGGCGGCATGTCGCTTCGCGCCACACCGCGGTTGTCGATGACGATGGTGCGATACGTCTTGGCAAGCACGGGACGCGTGCGGTACCACGCATCGGACGGATAAGCCAGGCCCATGATGAGCAGCACCGGGTCGCCCGTGCCTTGTTCGTCCCAGTAAATCTTAGCGCCTTGATTTTGTATGAACGGCAAACGAACCCCCTCCCGATTGTACTCGCCCGCTCACTTCGTGGGAAACGAGCAGAACTGCGAGACGGGACAGGATCGGCACAGCGGCGCATTGGTGCGGCAGAAAGTCTTGCCGTGCTGGCGAAGCAACAAATGCGTGCGAACCAGCGCCGCGTTGTCGCGCGCCAGTTGATCGCGCAACTCTTCCTGAACGGACCGGTACGTGGCGCCGTAGCTCTTCAAGACGCGGCCGAACCCTACACGGGTCAGCACGCGCAAGCCGTTCGATTCCAGGGGCAAGCCCTGAGGAGCGCCGCAGAACAGCAGGATCTTCTCGGCGCCGGGATCGCCGATGCTGGGAAATTGCTTGAGCGCTTTCTTGGCTTTCTCATACGGCTGATCGAGAATGCTGTTCAGATCGCCGCCGAATTGGGTCATCGTGATGCGGGCGATCTCGCGCCAGCGAAACACGCGCGTTTCGGGCCGCATGCCACCCAGCTTGGCTAACCCTAGCAGAGCGTCGCGCGAAGCTTTGAGTATCGCGGTCGGGGTTAGGCCGACCTGCTGCTGCAGTTGTTTAAAAACAGTGGCGCGCCGCTCATCCGACAGCAGGTAGCACGCGTTCTCCCACAGCACGAGTTCAAAGGGGCCTCGAGCGGGCGGCACGCTCGGCTCGCCATGGTGGCGCTTTAACCCGGCGACGAGCTTTTTCAGATCGGGCACGGCGGAACGTACCTCGGAATTGTATCACCGGAGTTCCGCGTTGAGTCCGGCCCGCCGCCGGCTCGCCCCATCTCAACTGGCGCGTTTTTTCGGCTGAGGCTGGGCGGGCCTTCCAGTCAGTTGCCGGATTCTGGCTTCCAGCCTGGCAGCCTCGGGCTTGCGCCGCATCTTCTTGAGCAGCTCGACATATTGGCTCGCCGTCTGGGTTAACAGATCCAAGTCCGTATCGGCGGCCGTCGCCGAGCGCTTGGCGTTCAGCAGCCCACGCTTGTCCAGAATCGACAGCGACAACCGGTACAGCGGCTCAGCTTGGCTGAGATCGTCCTTGCTCATGTAGATGCCGGCCAGGGTATTGAGGCTGCCAACCATTTCCTTCTCTCGAGCGACGAGAACCTGACGCACCAAAGGCTCGGCGTCCACCGGACGATTCAGCGCGGCGTAGACCGCGCCGAGTTTTTGGTATTTGTCGAGCAACTCGGGGCTGTCGGGTGGAAGCGACTTCATCCCGATGAACAGCGCGCGCTCGTAAATGCGCGCGGCCTCGGCGTATCTTTTCTGATCCGCCACCAGAGCGCCCAGTCGATCCAGATTCGCCGCCACCTCGGGATGCATCGGCCCCACGCTGCCTTCGCGAATCGCGAGCGTCTGGCGCAGCAGCGTTTCGGCATCCGCCGGACGCTTTTGATCCACACTCAGATTCACCAGAGCGTCCAACGCCGGCAGCAGTTCCACGCTGTTGGGCGAAAGCGTCTTCTGCTGGATGGCGAGCGCCCGCTGATACAGAGTCACGGCTGCCGCGGCATTTTGACGCAATACGCTGAGGCGCGCCAATCGAAGCAAATCCGGTACCGTGGCGACGTTGCCGGCGCCGGCGGCACGTTCTCGAATAGCGATGGCGCGCCGCAGATACTTTTCCGCTTCCGGGAATCTGGAATCCGATTCGTAGGCCTGCGCCACCGCCTCGACGAAGGAAGCTAGCTTGGGATCGTCATCTCCGTACTCGCGTTCCATGATGCGCAGCGAGCGCTCGTACAGTTCCTCGGCGCGCGCGAATTTCATTTGGGCGAAGTTCACACGGGCCAGGTCGTTCACCGCGGGAATCAGCTCGGGGTTCGCGCGGCCCAAGGCGTCCTCGGCCAGCTCCAGCCTCTTGCTGTACAGTTTCTCAGCCTCGGCGTAGCGGCCTTGGGAAGAATAGAAATCGGCCAGATCCTGATAGCTCTTGGCGACCCGAGGATCGCTGGGCTTCCACTCGACCGAGGCGTTGACGGCAGCCAGCAGCGTCTTCTCTTTGGGCGTCATAGCCGGCGGCTTGTCCGGGACCTGTCCAAATGCCAACGCGTCCAGTACCAGGAGCAGCGGGAGGAATATTACAGGCCGAAGGGTCTGCATTTCGCCCTAGCATCGGCAAAATGGCGCCGCCCAAACAGTATCCAGACACCATCTAGGGCCCAAATGATACCTGCCCGGGCGAAGTTTGCCCCCTACTTCCGAGACATTTCGCCGCCCGTCCGCACTTAATCCCTAAGTGATGAACGGCTTTATATCCTGGTGGTTATCTTGGGACGCTCAGGTGGCAGCGTGCCTGGTACCCGCGGCCGTCGCCATTCTGATCAGCGGGCTGGACGACCTGGCGCTGGATGTGGTTTGTCTCTGGGCTTGGCTCAAAGGGCGTTGGACGAAGACCAATACGGCGCTGCGTTTCGCTTCCGGCGACCGGCACGAAAAATCAATCGCCATCTTCGTGCCCTTGTGGCATGAGCACGCCGTGGTGGGCGGCATGGTGGAACACAACGTCGCCGCCATCCACTACGACAACTATCACTTTTTCATCGGCGCTTATCCCAACGACGAGCCCACGCTGGACGCCGTCCGCGATCTGGAGCTGCGATTCCCGCACGTTCATCTGGCCGTCTGCCCGCACGACGGCCCGACCTCCAAGGCCGACTGCCTGAACTGGATCTACCAGCGCATGCTGTTGTTCGAGGAGCACCATGACGCCAGGTTCGAGATCGTCGTCACGCACGACGCCGAAGATCTGATTCATCCCCAAGCGCTGGCCCAAATCAACGCTTACTCGGACCATTACGACATGGTGCAGATTCCCGTCTTGCCTCTCGCCACGCCGTTCCCCAGCGTAGTCCACTCCGTCTACTGCGACGAATTCGCCGAATGGCAGCTCAAGGATATGCCGGCGCGCCAGCTCATGCGCAGTTTTATTCCGTCCAATGGAGTGGGCACCGGATATACGCGCGCAGCGCTCGAAAAGCTGGCCACCTCCGAGCACAACCTGATCTTCGAGCCATCCAGCCTGACCGAGGACTACGAAAATGGCCTGCGGCTGCACAAGCTGGGCTGCCAGCAGGTTTTTGTTCCGTTGTCGGGCTCCGGCGCGGACCTGGTGGCGACGCGCGAGTTCTTCCCGCAGAGCATGCGCTCAGCCATTCGCCAGCGCACGCGCTGGATTACCGGTATCGGGCTGCAGACTTGGGAGCGCCATGGCTGGCGCGGAACTTTCTCTGAAGTCTACTGGTTCTGGCGCGATCGCAAGGGTTTGTTTGGAAATCCGCTCAGCTTGTTCACCAATTTGTTGTTCGCTTATGGAGGCCTCTCCTGGTTGGGCGCCCGCCTCACTGGAATTCCGTGGCGCTTAGCGCAACAGACCTCGCATCCCTGGCTGCTGGCCGGCACACTTGCGATCCAGGCCATCCAGACCGGTGTGCGGATCGGATGCGCCATCCGGCTATATGGCGCTTTCTTTGCCTTGGGTGTGCCGGTGCGAGCGGTATGCGCCAACTGGATCAATTCCATCGCAGCCTTCCGCGCCCTGTACCGGTATTTTCGGGCGCGCCTGCTGGGCGAGCCCCTGGTCTGGCTGAAAACCGAGCACGCCTATCCTTCGCGCAGCGCGCTCGAGCAGCATAAACGCCGGCTGGGCGAGATCTTGGCCGGCTCCGGTTATGCGGCGGAAGCCGATGTCGCGAGCGCACTCAAAACCTTGCCGGCTGGGATGCGGCTCGGTGAATACCTGGTCGCGCTCGGTAAGCTCAGCGAAGACGAATTGTATGAAGCCCTGAGTCTGCAGCACAGCCTGCCCGCTGGACGAATCGAGCCCTGGGTGATCAACAGGAACGTGGCTCGTTCCCTGCCCCGTCAGGTAGTGCGCGACTGGCAAGTGCTCCCATTTCGGGTTGCAGCGGGCAGTCTTTTTCTTGCCAGTCCTGAAATTCCGAGCGACGAAATGAGCCGCACCTTGCGTGGATTCACACGCCTGGCCCTGCGCTTCCATCTGATCACACCCGGCAACTTCGAGGAACTGACCCGCGAATTGTTGTAGCCCGCGCGGCCTGTAAGCCCCCTCCGCCGCCCGTCCCTTCGGTCCCTTCCGAGTTTGCCCTAACCCTCGCCCAACCTGTATATTGTCCGAATGGACGCGAAACCCGGCCTTCGCGATCGCAAGAAAATTCACACCCGCAGGCTGATCCTGAAGTGCGCCGACACGCTCTTCGGCAAGCGAGGCTTCGGCGCTACCACGCTGGAAGATATAGCGCGCAAGGCCGGCGTTCACAAGCAGACCGTGCTGCGCTACTTCGGCTCCAAGGAAGAGATCGCTCTGGCGTTCCGGCAGGTCGCGCTACATAACTTTAAAAAGGGCCTGATGGACCCCAACCGCAAGATCAATGTCTTGCAATATTGGCGCGACTTCATCGAGGCCTCTACCACCGAAGTAGCCCGGCGTGGCGACCTGCTGCGATACACCAAGCTGGTCGAATCGGACCCCGCGTTAACCGCCGCATCGCTCAAGATACAAATTCAGTACGAGGACGCTCTGGCAGCCGAGCTCAGCCGCGAGGCCGGAAAGGATCCGGAAAGCGATCTGTATGCTCGCTCATTGGCAGCGCTCCTGGTGGCCGGAAACTTCAGCGTGGCCCGAATGGTCCTGAACACCGGCTCGCTGGATCGATACATGAGCACGGCGCTGAGTGTGGTCGACTTCGCGATTCAGAAGTTCCCCTCGCGCGCAGACTTTGAGAGCCTTCTAGGTCCTGACACCGGCGCCGCGCCGTCGCGTGGCCACCCCAAGAGCGAGTTAGTCTCAAGCGTGCCTTAAAGAACTGCTCGGAATCCTTCAGACAACCGTTGTGGCGACCGTTGGCGCTACGGTTGCGACAATTCCGCTCAATTTCTTAGAAAGGCAGCTAACAATATGCTTGACAACGCGCTGACAACTGATGCAAAATGGACCACATTTTGAAAATCCAAGGCCTAAGTCAAATCGCCTCAAGCGACTTACCTGGAGGTACTCCATGTCAAGAGTAATATCTCTGTGTGTTCTGCTGGCGTTGATGACCTGCCTGGTCGCATTCGCTCAAGCTCCCACCGGGATCATCACTGGCGTAGTCACCGACGAAACGGGCGCGGTGATTCCTAACGTAACGGTAACCATCACGAACAAAACCATCGGCGGGGCCCGCACGGCAACCACCAACGCCGAAGGTCTTTTCAGCGCCCCGGCCCTGCTGGCAGGCGACTATGAAGTACGTGCCGAGTCTCCCGGGTTTCGGACTCTGCAGCGCGACGCGACCGTTCAAGCCGGCGTGACCACGACTGTGAATCTGCCTATGTCGTTAGGCGAGGCTAAGTCCGTAGTCACGGTCGAGGCGGCCACCGCGCAGGTCAATTACGAAAGCCACACCATTCAGGGCGTCGTTGGACGCCAGGATATTCAGGAACTGCCACTGAACGGCCGCAGCTATCTGCAATTGGCGCAGCTGGAGCCAGGCGTCACCATCGGCACAGGCACCCCGGGCCAGTTCAATGCTCTGTTCACTGTCAGCGTGCTCGGTGCCGGCAACCGCACCGTGATCACCCTGGACGGCGGCAACGTTTCCGATAACGTCACCACCGCCGGGGGCATCTCTTCGATGAACTTCTCGCAGGAGGTCGTCCAGGAGTTCCAGCTTTCGGAAGTGAATTTCGATCTCTCGACGCCGGTTGCTGCGGGCGGAGCAATCAACGTGGTCACTCGATCTGGCAGTAACGACTTCCACGGCAGTGGATTGTTCTTCTTCCGCGATCACAACATGGCCGCGTATCCGAACCTGATCCGGAGCACGGCAGATCCGAATCCGTTCTTCGTCCGCCGCAATCCGGGCGGGTGGATCGGCGGGCCCGTCATCAAGAACAAGCTGTTCTTCTTTTTTGACTACGAGTACCAGAATCAAGTCCAGGCTCTGGCTACACAGACCACCTCGCCGTTTCTTTCCCCGCTGACCGGCACCTACGGGAGCCCCTACGCCGGCAAAACGCTGAGTGCGCGATTCGATTATCATCTAAGCACTAAGAACACCTTGTTTTTGCGCTATTCGCACGACGGCAACACCGGTTACGCACAGGCCTTGGAATTTGGAGATCCGTCCAACTGGGCGCACAACATCAACTGGTCCGATCAGAGCATCGTCGGTTTAACCACCATCCTGACGCCGACCATCGTCAACGACCTCCGCTTTCAATACAACTTCTGGAGCAATCAAAATCTGCAATCCGTCCCCTCGGATTGCTCGGCGCCGTGCGTTGCGGGCAGCCTCCCAAACGTGTTCACTTTCCTTGGCTCCAATCTACCGGCGACTGGACCTAATTTTGACGCACCGCAATCTCGGATTACGCGTCGCTACGAACTCATCGAGAGCTTGAGCTGGCAAAAGGGATCGCATCGCTTCAAGTTCGGCACCGACCTCAATCCGACCCGGACATACGGTTTGTGGGGATTCTGCTCCCCTATGTGCGTGGGCGCGTTCTCGCCGGACTACCTGTACGGGTTGTTCGGCCAAGCCGTTTCACACGCGATTTTCCCGTACCTTCCAACCACGTTCAAAACCGATAAGGATGTGCTGAATCTGCCAGTCCTGAATATTGCCAGCAGTATCTTTAGCGGGATTCCTGTAGGACCGGTTTCGACGCCGGCGCCCTATGATCGCGCTCAAAACGAGTGGGCCAACCAATACCGGATGTATTTCCAAGACACCTGGAAAATAAGATCGAATTTGACGCTGAACTACGGCCTGGCGTGGAACACACAAAACGGCTTCTACAATTCCGACTTGGCCAAGCCGCAGTTCCTGGCGCCCATCCTCGGGGCCGGCAATCTGGGACCGACGCAGAACAATACCAAAGAATTTCAGCCCGCTTTCGGCTTCGCCTGGAGCCCCGGTAAGAGTCAGAAGTGGGTCATCCGCGGCGGCGGCGGCATTTACTGGGACAGCACCCCCTACTATTACAAGTTGCGCGAGTCCCCCGTAATCGGGCCCCTGGGCGACGGACGCCTCACCTTCGCCGCCAGCGCGTTCACTAACAATATTCCCGGTCCGTTTAACGGTTCCGGTGTTCTCGTGATCGGCGGCAGCCCTTCCACCTGTCCGATTCCGGGTCTGCCATGTTCGGTGCTCCCCATCGGCGCACCCATTCCGCTGAATGGGCTGACCACCATGAGCATCGGGCAATTCGTGAACCTGGTGAATCAGGAGGTTCCGGCGATCTCAGCCAAGCTGTTCCCTTCAACCGTTCAAACCAGCGGACCGTATACCACTACCGGGATCGACGTCGCCAAACAGGGCGTCGAGGTTTACCCGTCCAGCTTTCCATTGGCGCGAAGCTATCAGACCTCGCTCGGTGTCCAGCGCGATCTGGGCCATGGATACGTGATCACGGCTGACTGGGCCCGCCGGCAAGCGGAAAACTATAGCCTCGGCGAGCAGGACTATAATCACTTCAACCTCGCCGCCGGTCCGAAAAACGGTCCCGGCCCCGTCATTCCGAAATGCGCCACGGCACAGCTCTTCGTTGCGGGCCAGGAATGCTCCACAGGACCCATCACCTTCTGGACCGACCAGGGCCGTGGAGTATACGATGGCTTGCTGATAAAGGCCGTAAAGCGCTTAGACAACCACTTTCAGTTCACGGCCTCCTATGCATTCCAGAAAGGCCTGGACGAGAATCCCTGGGACGCGGTCAACTGGATGTCCAGCTATGGGCAGTATCTACCGCATCACAACCTGAACATCGCCGGACTGGTGCAGATCCCCTGGGGCTTCCAGCTAAGCATCAATTCTTCCATCATCAGCAGGAGTCCGGTGACGCCAGTGGTATCTGGCCTAGCCCTTCCCGGAACCGATCCGACGGGCAGTTCAGAGCCTCTGCCCGGCCTCGCCTTTAACTGCCTGAACGCTGGATGCAGCAAGAGCGACCTCGCCAATGCGGTGAGTACCTGGAATCAGGCCAACCCAACCAAGCAGCTCGCTCTGCCGTCCAACTACGCGTTAAGCTCTCCGATATTCTCGCAGGACGTTCGGCTTACCAAGACGTTCACCTTTAAAGAACGCTATCGGTTCTCGGTGCTGGCCGAAATGTTCAATGCTTTGAATATATCCAACCTCACCATAGGTTCGTATACTTTGGACAGTAAGAATGCTAACGCAGCTGCGCAAACCTACAACTTCGGTCAGCCCACTAATCGCGTAACTCAGACCTTCGGTTCGGGCGGTCCGCGAGCGCTGCAAGTGGGCGCAAGGTTCAGTTTCTAACTAAGCCGATCAGAGGCCGTGCCAAACCGGCGCGGCCTTTCTTCCATTCAGCCTACAGACAGCTATAAAAGCTACTCAGCCTCAAATGTGACGCAGTAACATTCGCGCGCCAGGAGCTACGGATAGGCGTACTGGGACTGTTATGTCACTCACATGTCAGCCTAAGTTATTCACGCCCGGTAAGTTCTTCGGTTCATATGGCTTCCCCCCAACCGCTGCAGCAACCGTTGGCGCTACCGTTTTCGCTTTAACCCCTCGGAACGTTAATTCTGCTTGACAAACAATTGATGTTGCTACAAAATGAATCCCAATTGCGCACACAGGGTATAAGTCTATTCAGTTCATGGCATTTCAGCGGAAGAGCAGTGCCGCATCTCGGTTTTACCTCCAAGGAAAGAAGAGGTTCTCCATGTTCAGAGCTATTGCTGCATTCGTAGGGTTAACGCTGCTGTTTTGTACGTTGGCGTTCGGCCAAGGTACGGGAACAATCGTGGGTACGGTGGCCGACGAGTCCGGCGCCGTGATTCCAA
Organism: Terriglobia bacterium; assembly: GCA_963768095.1. GTDB lineage: Bacteria > Acidobacteriota > Terriglobia > Bryobacterales > Bryobacteraceae > Palsa-89. The sequence continues at coordinate 900,334 of CAVYGT010000011.1, forward strand.
ACGCAACCATTACGATCACTAACAAGGCCACCGGAATTACCCGTTCGGCAACCACCAATGCCGAGGGTTATTTCTCGGCTCCGTCGTTGCTGGCCGGCGACTACCAGGTTAAAGCCGAAGCTTCCGGTTTCAGAACCTTGGAACGCGACGCGACGCTCCAGGTGGGCAGCACCTTGACGGTGAGCATGCCTATGCAGTTGGGCGGCACCAAGGAAGTGGTTACCGTCGAAGCCGCCTCCAACCAGATGAACTACGAGAAGCACGAGATCGCCGGTGTCATCGAGCACGCCACCATTCAGGATCTCCCCTCGAATGGCCGCGACTATATTCAGCTCGCCGCGCTCGAACCCGGCGTGACCATCAGCACTGGGACAATTGGCCAGTTCAATGCCTTGTTCTATGTCCACGTTCTCGGCAGTGGCTTTAATACCCCGGTCACTGTGGATGGTGGCAACGTTTCGGACAATATCGATGTGGCCGGCGGCGGCCAATCCATGAACTTCACCCAGGAGGTGGTCCAGGAATTCCAGCTCTCGGAGTTGAACGTCGATCTGTCCAATCCCATTCAGACCTCGGGCTCCATCAACGTCGTGACGCGCTCGGGCAGCAACGATTGGCATGGCAGCGGCTATTTCTTCTTCCGCGATCACAACATGGCCGCTTACCCCAACCTGTTTCGTGTCGGCCCTGCAAACCCGTTCTTTATTCGCCGGAATCCGGGCGTCTCGCTGGGCGGGCCGATCGTCAAGGACAAGCTGTTCTTCTTCTTTAACTACGAATTCCTCAACCAGGTGCAAGCCCAGACCGACACGACCACCGATCCCGCTTTCCAGGCACTGCAAGGTACCTACGCCAGCCCCTACGCGGCCAAGAAGATCACCGTGCGTTTCGATTACCACATCAACTCCAAGAACAACATGTTCCTGCGCTATTCGCACGACGGAAACGATGGCTTTGGACCGGCTTTGGAACTCGGCGGAGACCCGTCCAGCTGGCCCCATAACATCAACTGGGCGGATCAGACCATCCTGGGCCTCACTACGATTCTCACCCCCACCATCGTCAACGATCTGCGCCTTCAATACAACTACTGGAACAACCATAACAACCCGGCTGCTGCATCGGACTGCTCGGCGCCCTGCGTGGCAGGGACCGGCTCCGGCTTGCCCGTCGTCGACTTCTTCGTTGGCAGCAATCAGCCGTCTTTAGGTCCAAACTTGAATTCTCCGCAGGCGCGGAACACCCGACGCTACGAACTGGTGGACAATCTAAGCTGGCAAAAGGGTAACCACCGCATAAAGTTCGGAGGAGACCTCAACCCAACTTACTCGGCCGGTCTTTGGGGCTTCTGCACGCCCATGTGCGTGGGCGCCGTCTCACCCACTTTCCTAAACGCGGTGGTGCCGGCGAACTTTGTCAGCCTCCTCTTCCCCACCCTTCCCACTACCCTTAAGACTGACAAAGATGTTCTCAACCTTCCGGTGTGGAATCTTAATCCCGCAATCTTCAGCGGCATCGGAGTAGGGAACGTTCCTCTACCTGCGGGCTACGACTATAACCAGAACAAAAATTACGACCAATGGCGAATGTACATTCAGGATGTCTGGAAGATTCGCCCCAACCTTACGATCAACTACGGCCTGGCGTGGAACGCGCAGACCGGTTTCTTTAACTCGCAATTGCCCAAGCCCGCGCTGTTGTCTCCGATTCTCGGCACTGGACCCAATAACCTGGGACCGACCGTGAACGACACCAAGGAAATGCAGCCCGCACTCGGCTTCGCCTGGAGCCCGGGAAAGAGCCAGAAGTGGGTGATCCGCGGCGGCGCCGGCATCTATTGGGACAGCACACCCGGATATTACAAGCTGCGCGAGGCGGGCGCTCTCGGACCCCCTGGAGCCGCCAGGAACACGCTGGCCGCCAGCGCGTTCACCAACATTTATCCCGGCATGTTCAACCTGAGCACGGGGTCGCCGATAGGCATCGGCGACCCTCTGCCGATCAACGCCTTGACCAACATGACCGTAGGACTGTTCGAAAATCTGGTGAATACGGAGCTGCCTGCTGTATCGGCTCTTCTGGCCCCGCCGAATTTCCCCAGGACCGGGGCGTTCCCGTATTCCGAAATCCAATACGAGCATCAGGGCGTAGAGATTTATCCGACGCACTATCCGATGGCTCGCAGCTACCAGACTTCCATCGGCGTTCAGCGCGAGCTGCCTTGGGGCATGGTCCTAACCGCTGACTATGCACGGCGGGTAGGCGAGAACATCAGCCTGGGTGAAATCGATCAGAATCTCTTTACGCGCTACCTGGGCTCGGCCACTCCGGTTCCAGTGATTCCGCTGTGCCCGACCAGCCCCGACTTCAATCCGAAAGACAATTGCTCCACCGGCGGCATCACTTTCTGGAATGGCCAGGGCGTGGCGCACTACGATTCGTTGCTCTTGAAAGTCAGCAAGCGCCTTTCTAATCATGTCCAGTTCCTGGTCTCCTATGCGTTCCAAAAAGACCTCACGGATGCGACCGGCGCTGGCGTTCTGGACAACCTGAATTATCTGAGTAGCGTTGGCCAGGATCTGCCCCATCAAAACCTGAACGTCTCGGGTACGATAAGCCTGCCTTGGGGCTTTTTGTTGAGCGTCAATTCCTCCATCGTCAGCCGGTTACCGCAGGAGGCCGTGGTAAACAGCCTGGACCTGCCGGGCACGGCTCCTTCCGGCAGTAGCGAAGCGCTTCCAGGTATGCCCTTCAGTTGTCTCGGTGCTAGCTGCGGCAAGGAGCAGCTTGCGGCGGCAGTCGCTAACTACAACGCCAACTATGCGGGCAAGCCCAGCGCTCAAGGCGCCGGCGCTCCCAATCCCGGCCCGCTGGTCCTGCCGCAGGACTATCAGCTCGGCGATCCGACCTTTAGCCAGGACCTCCGCTTAACCAAGACGTTTACCTATAAGGAGCGCTATCAGCTAAGCATCCTCGGCGAGGTATTTAACGCCTTCAACATTTCCAACTTGACCTATCCCAGCTTCCAGCTGGACACGCTCGCTCCGGGTTGCAGTCTTACGACCCCAAACAGCGCCTTCACCAACTGCCCCGGACAGACCTATGCTTTCGGCCAGCCTACCGGCCGCATCGGCCAAACCTTCGGTCAGGGTGGCGCGCGTGCGTTCCAGGTGGGCGCGCGATTCCAATTCTAAGGAAGTTAGCAGCGATTCAGTAACAGGGATTTAGTACTGGGCCGGCGTCCAACGCGCCGGCCTTTTTCTTTCGGTGGCCGCTACGATGCCACCTACTGTCTCTTGACGGCTCCTCTTCTTTGAGCGAAAATGTGATGGTTCAGGGTCTTCGCTTCAACGCTCGAGGTTAGGGCGCAAATTTCGCTTTAGGAGTGCTCAATGTTGAGTGCAGTACGTCTCTGCCTGCTAAGTGTGCTCGTTTGTCTTGCCACGTTCGCGCAGGCTCCAACCGGGATCATCACCGGAACCGTGACCGACGAAAGCGGCGCGGTGATACCCAACGCAACCGTAACCATCAGCAACAAGGCCACAGGTGTGGCCCGAACCGCTCAAACCAATGCAGAAGGATTGTACAGCGCCCCCGCCCTGCTCGCCGGCGACTACACCGTGCGGGTTGAAGCCGGCGGCTTTCGGACGCTGGAGCGCGGCGCAACCGTGCAGGCCGGCGTCACCACCACGGTGAACATGCCCATGACCGTGGGCGAAGCCAAGTCGGTGGTAACGGTGGAGGCGGCCTCGGCTGCGATCAACTACGACAGCCACACCGTAGCAGGCACCATCGAGCAAAGCCAGATTCAGGACTTGCCCTTGAACGGGCGCCAGTACATGCAGCTCGCCGCGCTACAGCCCGGCGTCACCATCAGCCCCGGCTCGACCGCGCAGTTCAACTCGCTGTTCACCGTGAGCGTTTTAGGTGCTGGAAGCCGGACCGTCTTTACCGTGGATGGCGGCAACGTGTCCGATAACATCGACACCGGCGGCGGACAGTCTTCCATGAACTTCCCTCAGGACGTGGTGCAGGAATTTCAATTGTCCGAAGTGAACTTCGATTTATCCACGCCGGTGGCCTCCGGAGGCGCGATCAATATGGTCACGCGCTCAGGTAGCAATGACTTTCACGGCAGTGCGTACTTCTTCTATCGCGATCACAACATGGCCGCATACCCGGCTCTGCAGCGCAACGCTCTGGATCCGAATCCATTTTTCATCCGGCGCAACCCTGGCATAACTCTGGGTGGCCCGATCAAGAAGGATAAGCTCTTCTTCTTCTTTAACTATGAGTTCATGAATCAGGTGCAAGCATTCACCGTGCAGGGAAATCAGCCGTCCCTGGCGCCGCTCACCGGGATCTTCAACAGCCCGTACGAAGACAAGGAAATCACCTTCCGCCTGGACTATCACCTCAACGACAAGAACAGTCTGTTCCTGCGATACTCCCATGACGGCAATGATGGATTTGGTGATGTTTTCTCCAACGGCAACCCCTCCAATTGGGCCAACAACACCAATTGGGCGGACCAGAGCATCATCGGCTGGACGTCCACGCTAACGCCCAATTTAGTGAACGACGTCCGCTTCCAATACAATTACTGGAGCAACAAGAATCTGCAGGCTCCTCCCTCCTCCTGCGTGTTTCCGTGCATCGGCGTTTCGCCGGCCGGCAGCCCCCTTAGCCAAACGGTACCCGAGTTGTTGAGCATCATTGGAACCAACTTCGGATTCGGCAACGCTGCGATCGGCCCCAATGTGAACGCGCCGCAAGCGCGCGCAACCCGCCGCTTCGAGGTGAGCGAAAACCTGGATTGGCAGAAGGGCTCGCACCGATTCAAATTTGGCGGCGATGCCAATCCGACCAGGACTAGCGGGCTGTGGGGATTTTGCACTCCCGCGTGCATTGGAGCCGCTGGGCCGGAGTTCACACGAGCCACGCTGCTGGGCGCTCTCGGAACCCCGACTTTCAACGCTCTCTTCCCAAAGCTTCCAACTGTGATCCGATCCAACCAGGACCTTTTGAACCTGCCGTTCTATGGCCTGACTCCGGGAATCTTCACCGGCATTGGAGTGGGCAGCGATTCCACGCCCTCTCCCTACGATTTCAATCAGAACCAGCATTTCGATCAGTTCCGCGCTTATTTCCAGGACACCTGGAAGGTAACCAAGAATTTCACCCTGAACTATGGTCTGGCATGGAATGCTCAGACTGGCTTCTATAACTCCGATCTGCCGAAGTCGCAGTTCCTGGCGCCCATTTACGGCGCCAACAACCTAGCCCCGACTGGCAACAACCTCAAAGAAATCCAGCCCGGCTTTGGATTCGCCTGGAGCCCCTTTAAGAGTCAGAAGACCGTGTTCCGGGGTGGCGGCGGCATCTATTGGGACAGCACGCCCGGATACTATAAGCTGCGCGAACCGGCCGTGATCGGACCGCTCGGCGACGGCCGCTTAACCCTGAGCCCCAGCGACTTCACCAACGAATTCCCCGGAATCCTCAACTTTAGCGCGGGCGGCGCCCCGCTGCCCGTAGGCGCACCGATTCCTGTTAATGCTTTGACCAACTTGACCGTCGGGCAATTCATGCAAGTCCTCCAGGATCAGTTGCCGGGGATCCAATCTTTATTTGAAGGCAATGTGCCCAAGAGCGGACCTTACACGGTAACTAACGTGGACGTCGCCAAGACCGGTGTTGAGATTTATCCTCCCGGCTCGAATCCATTGGGCCGCAGCTATCAAACCTCGCTCGGTGTTCAGCAGGATCTGGGCCATAACATGGTCCTCACCGCCGATTGGGCGCGGCGGCAAGAAGAGAACCTCAGCCTCGGCGAACTCGATGTGAACCTCTTCAATCGCTATATCAACGGCGTTCACCTGCCTGTTATTCCCGCTTGCGCGAAGCCCAATTTCACGCCCGGCGTGGAGTGTTCCAACGGCTCGATCACCCAATGGACCGATCAGGGACGCTCAATCTATGAAGGCCTGCTAGTGAGGCTTTCAAAGCGCTTCTCGAACCGCTATCAGTTCAGCGTCAATTATGCGCTTCAGAACCTGAATACCGATGCCGGTGGCATATGGAACCTCACCAACTGGATGGCCGGCTATGGTACCATCCTTCCGCGGCAAAATTTGGGTTTCCAGGGCACCGTCAACTTGCCCTGGGGATTCACGCTCAGCATGAACTCCTCGATAGTCAGCCGCTCGCCGGTGGCGCCGGTAATTAATGGCATCGATCTTGCCGGAACCGTGAACAACGGAAGCACCGAGCCGCTTCCGGGCCTCAATTACAATTGCGCCGGCATAACCTGCGGCAAGTCCCAATTGGTTTCGGCCGTTACCAATTGGAATAACACTATGGCCGGTACCAAGGACACCAAAGGAAATACGCTCCCACAACTGGTGCTACCACCCGATTACCAGTTCGGCGATCCGTTCTTCGACCAGGATTTCCGGCTGACCAAGACGTTCCGGTATAAAGAGCGTTATCAGCTTTCGATCATGGCGGAGATGTTCAACGCCTTCAACATCGCCAATCTTTCGGGCTACAGCTTCCAGCTCGATCCGCTGGCGAGAGGTTGCTCCTTGACCAATGGTGCATTTACCACGTGCGGGGCGCAGACCTATGGCTTTGGACAACCGACCCTGCGTACCGCCCAAACGTTCGGTTCGGGCGGTCCTCGGGCAGTTCAGCTCGGCGTGCGCTTCAATTTCTAAACGTTAGGAGTATCCCTTGAACTTTCGGGCCGTCGCTCACCAGCGTCGGCCCTTTGTCTTTTCTGCACAAACGAACCCAAGTCGACTCTGGCCTAGGCATATGTAGTACTCTTCGCTGTGATGCCACTAAATATTGGTTGCTACCCGCTTTACTTTGTGCCCCGCCCGGTTTACCATAGTTCCATCCCCCGAATGCAATAATTGGGAGAGGTAAGCGTTTTGCTGAAACTCAAGCGGGTAGAGATTCAAGGCTTTAAGTCCTTCTTTGACCGGACCGAGATGAAGTTCAACGGTTCGGGGATCGCGGCCGTCGTCGGGCCCAACGGCTGTGGAAAATCCAATCTCAGCGACGCCATCAGTTGGGTGCTCGGCGAGCAGTCCGCTAAGTCGCTGCGCGGCACGCGGATGGAAGACGTTATCTTCGCCGGCACGCGAGATCGTAAACCGCTCGGGCTCGCTTCCGTCACGATGACGCTAGTGGATCCTTCCTCGGATCATCCCGGGCACCATCTACATCATGAAGCGAACGGCCATGTCAACGGCAACAGTCACGCAGATCACAAGCCGAGCGAAGTCACCATCACCCGCCGCCTTTTTCGCTCCGGCGAAAGCGAATACCTGATCGATGGCAAGCTCGCGCGTTTGCGCGACATTCAGGACCTTTTCATAGGAACGGGCCTGGGGCCGGAGAGCTACGCCATCATCGAACAGGGCCGCATCGGTCAGATTCTGAGCAACAAGCCGCAGGATCGCCGCGCCATCGTCGAAGAGGCGGCGGGCATCGGCAAGTTCAAAACCAAGAAGCGCCTGGCCGAGGCGAAACTCGAAGGCGCCAAGCAGAATCTTTCGCGCGTCTTCGACATTCTCGAAGAAGTCAGCCGTCAGGTCAATTCGCTGAAGCGTCAGGCTTCGAAGGCGCGGCGGTATGAAGAGCTGAAAGGTGAGCTGGTCACGCAACTGCGGCGCTCGCTCACCGGCCGTTACCGCATGCTGGAGCGCGAAGCGGCCAAAACCGCGCTGGATCTGAATCTGGCGAATGCGGATTTCCAGAATCTCTCGATCCAGGTGGCCGAGCGCGAAACAGAACACACCACGCTTCAAGAAACTTGCTACCGGAACGATGCCGAGTTGACCGCCGCGCGCCAGCGGCTCGCGGATTTGCAGCTCGATCAGGAACGCACGCGCGGCAAGCTCGAATCCCAGGCCAAGGAGATCGGGGCCATCGAGCAGCGTCTGACGCAGGGCGAGTCGGAAACGCAGGAACTCGAAAAGAAGCAGGTCCAGCTTCAGCAGGATCTCGAGACGCATCTGGCCGCGGTGGCCGAGTTGGAACTTCAAACCGAATCGGCGCGCCAGCGGCTGGCCTTGAAATCGGCCGAACGCGAACAGGTCCAGCAAGCGCTGCAAGACCGCACGCGCACGCTCGAAACCGGACGCCAGACCGTGCTGCGTCTGCTGGGCGAAGCATCCGCGCTGAAGAATCAACTGGTGCAGATCAGCGAATATCTTTCCGCCGTCGAGCGCGATTCGGCGCGCTGCCGCAATGACGAGGAAACCGCGGTCGGGGATCTGGACCGGCTCAAAGCGTTAAAGGCCGAGCTGTCGGAAAAAATGGCGGCGCGGCAGTTGGAGCTCGATTCCATCGCCGACCGCAAGCACCGCGTGGAAGACGAACTGACTCAGCGCAAGGCCTCCGCCGCTGAAGCGCGCCACGCTCTTGACCAACTCAAGACCGAGGCGTCACGCCTCAAAGCACGCAAGGATTCGCTCGAAGAAATCCTTTCACATCGCGCGTATACAACCGAAAGTGTCAAGCGATTGTTTACCGCTATCGAACAGGGCCAAGCCGAAGGATTCCGCCCCGCCGGCGTGCTGGCCGACTTCATCGAAGTCGAGCCGTCTTACGAAAAAGCCGCCGAAGATTTCCTGCATGAGGAACTCGAATACGTGGTCGTCCAGAACTGGAACGAGGCCGAGCGCGGCATCGACATCATGCGCACCGACATGGATGGGCGCGCGACGTTCCTGGTGCATCCCGAACCGGACGAGCAGCAATCCCCTGCCCCGGAGTTGGAGGGGGCCGACGGAATTATCGGGCGGCTAGGCGATCATCTGCGTTTCACCAATGGCTTCGCGACCGCTCCTCCGGATTTGCTGCCGCGCCTGGCCCGTTGCTTCCTGGCGCGCGATCGCGCCGCTGCTCAGCAGCTTTCCGTACAGCATCCTGATTTCTTCTTCCTGGTTGCCGACGGCGTCAGCTATCACGGCCATGCGGTCAGTGGCGGGAAGAAAACCGGCAGCGGTCCGCTGGCGCTCAAGCGCGAGTTGCGCGAGTTGACTGGCGAGGTTCAGACCAAGCATCTGGCCGTCGACGAGACTGCGGCGCGGCTCGACCAGCTGGAGCGCGAAATCGCCGTGCTGGGCGAAGATCTGGAAGCGTTGCGCGGGCTGCAGCAGAAACAGGAAAAAGAAGCGCTGGCGCTCGATCACGAGCATCGCAAGATGGCTGAGGAGTTTGCCCGCGCCTCTTCGCGACTGTCGGTGGCGCGGCTGGAACTCGAACGGCTTCGGCAGGAAGGCGACCGCGCCCGTGTGCAGCAGGAGCGCGATCAGCAGCTGCTGGACGAAAAAGAAACCGCCCGCTCCATCGAAGAACAAGTGCTGGAACAATCGCGGGCCGATTTCGAAGAATTGCAGACTTCCGCGCATCAATTGACGGAAGAACATGCCGCTCTGCGCGCCGATCTGGCCGGATTCGAAGAGCGGCGGCGCTCGGAGCGCGCGGCGCAGGCTCGTTTCGAAACACAAATTCAGGAAATCGTGGCCCGGCGGGGCGAGATCACCATCGATCTGGAACGCCTGGGTGTTGAGCGGGCGCGATTGCTGGCCGACAATATCGAACTGGACCGCAGAGCCGCCGCTTTGGTCGAAGAGCTCCGCTTGGCCGAGGAAGCTGTCGCGCGCCTGGCCGAACAGGAAACCACGCTGCGCGGGAATCTTGCGGCTATCGAGGAAACGCTCAAGCAATTGCGGCTGGAAGTCCAAAGCTTCGCAGGAGAAGCGCGCGCAGATCGAACTGGAGCTGGTGAAAAAACAGGCCGAGCTGAAGTACCTGGACGAAACCAGCCGGAAAGAATTGAACACGGCGCTCGAAGAGCTGGCGGCCGGCGAAGAAGCCGTTCTCGACGATGCCGCGCTGGCCGAAGCCGAGCAGAAATACCAGGAAATCAAGGCCCGCATCGAGGCGCTTGGCCCGGTGAATCCGCAAGCTCTGGAGGAATTCCAGGAAGCGCAGCAACGTTACGACTTTCTGAATGCGCAGCGCCAGGATCTGCTGGATTCCATTCGCGACACCGAAAAGGCCATCCACGACATCGACGTCGAATCGCGCAAGCGCTTCAGCGAGGCGTTTGAAGCCATCAACGGGCACTTCCGTATCCTGTTCCGCACCCTCTTCGGCGGCGGCACCGGCGAGATGCGCCTCACTGACGAGAACAAATATCGCCGAATCGGGCATCGACATCGTCGCCTCGCCTCCGGGCAAGCGCTTGCAGAACGTCCTGCTGCTATCGGGCGGCGAAAAATCGCTGACCGCGATGGCGCTGTTGATGGCGATTTTCCACTACACTCCGAGCCCGTTCTGCATCCTGGACGAAGTGGACGCGCCACTGGATGAGCCCAACATCGAGCGGCTCACGCGGCTGCTCAAGGAGATGTCCGAAAAGACGCAGTTCATCGTGATCACGCACGCCAAGCGAACCATGGAAGCGGCGCAGTCGCTGTACGGCGTCACCATGCAGGAGCCGGGCGTATCGAAACTGGTCTCGGTACGATTCGAGCAGCCGCCTTCGACACCGCCTCCGGTGAACGGACCGGCGCAGGAACTCGCGCTCACCGCAACCGGCGATTAGCGGCGGTAGACTACTCCGCCCTTCATGACGAAGGTCACTTTTTCGAGCGCGCTGATGTCTTCTTTGGGATCGCCCTGGACCGCGATCACGTCCGCGAAGTAGCCCGGCTTCAATGCACCGATCTGGCCGTCCCAGCCCAGCAGTTTCGCACCGTGCAGCGTGCCGGCCTGGATCGCAACCAGGGGCGTCATGCCGTACTTGACCATCAGAACAAATTCGCGTGCTTGTGTTCCATGCGGGAACGGGCCGACGTCGGAGCCCATTGCGAATTGGATTCCGGCTGCCAGCTGTCTGCGAAATTCGCCGGCATGATAATCGAGCGAGCGGTGCCGCGCGGCGCCCTGCTCCGGCGTGGCGGCGTGCTCGGCGAAGTACTCTGAAATGGCGAAGGTGGGAACCGCAAAAATGCCTTTTTCGCGCATGAGCCGCATGGTTTCCTCGCTGAGCTGGTCGCCATGGTCGATGGATACGACACCCGCCTGAGCCGCGTAGAGCGTTCCTGGCTCACCGGTAGCGTGCACCGCGACGCGTTTTCCTACACGAGCGGCCTCGCGCACCGCGGCTTGCAGCTCGGCTTCCGTGTATTGATACGGCGTCGAAAATTTCCCATCGACGAATGAATCGCGCCCGGTCTCATACATTTTCGTGAAATCGGCGCCCGAGCTTGTACTGCTCGCGCATCACGTTCACGATCTCCAAGGCGTTGTTGGCGTAGTCGGCGTTGGAGAGAACATGCTGCGCGGGGTTGAAGCGGTTGGCATCTTCATGGCCGCCGAGGATGTCGATCGCATTGCCGCTAATGCGAAGCCGCGGGCCGGGAATCAGGCCTTTATTGATGGCGTTACGCACGGCGGTGTCGGCAGCACCCGCGCCTTCGGTCCCCATATCGCGCTCGGCGGTGAAGCCGGCCATCAGGTCGTCGCGTGCGGCCAGCGTCGCGAGAATGGTGCGCTGCGGGACTGATTCTTCGACCGTCTGCATGTCCTCTTCACCCGGATGCAGGAACAAGTGCACATGCGCGTCAATCAGGCCAGGCATGAGAGTGCGGTCGCCCAGATCGATGATTTCAGCCTCTGAAGGATGCGAGACCTTATTTCCCACCTCGGCGATGCGGTCGCCGCGAACCAGCACTTCTCCGGGCCCGAAGATTCTTCCGGTTTCCACATCCAGCAGACGCGCGGCGTGCAACACGACACTGCGCTGTTGAGCGAAAGCGGTTGCGGCCGCGAGAATGAACAGAATTGGCAGGCGCTTCATACATTAACTCCGCGCTTGGCTTCGTAGAGAACCTCTTCTACTTCGGCCTGATACTGCTTCAGCAGATGTTCGTTGGCGGCTTCAAAGCGCATCACCAACACCGGCTGCGTGTTGGAGGCGCGCAGCAGACCCCACCCTTCGGGAAAGATGACCCGCACACCGTCGATGTCAAGGGTCTTGCGTGTGCCCTTAAAGTGGTCAGCGACCCGCCGCACGATGTCGAACTTGAGTTCATCCGGACAATCCACGCGAATTTCGGGCGTCGAGACGGTCTTAGGAATCCCTGCCAGCTGCGCCGAAAGCGGGCGGCCGGATTTGGAGACGATCTCGATCAAGCGGCAGGCGGCGTACAGCGCGTCATCGTAGCCGCGGTAGCGGTCGGCGAAAAACATGTGGCCCGACATTTCGCCCGCCAGCTCGGCGTGTTCCTGCTTCATCTTGGCTTTGATGAGCGAGTGGCCGGTTTTATACATGATGGCGTTGCCGCCCCACTGATTGATGAAGTCGTACATCAACTGCGAGCATTTCACTTCGCCGATGAAGGTGGCGCCGGGCTTGCGCTCCAGGATTTCGCGGGCGTAGATGAGCAGCAGCATGTCACCGTAGACGACGTTGCCGTGCTCGTCCACCGCGCCGATGCGGTCCGCGTCGCCGTCGAAGGCGATGCCAAGTTGCGCGCCGGTCTGCCGGACCTTTTCGATCAGCGCGGTCAGGTTCACGGGTACGGTGGGATCAGGGTGATGGTTGGGGAAATTGCCGTCCATTTCGAAGAACAGCTCCGTGGCGTCGAGGTTCAGCTTTTCGAAAATGCGGTGCATGATCGGGCCGGCAGTGCCGTTGCCTGCATCGGCGACCACTTTGATGCGGCGATCGAAGCGAAACTGCGCGGCGATCTCGTCGACATAGGGGCCGGTAACATCGGCCGTCGTGAGCCGCCCGGTGCCGCGCTCGAAGTCCTGGCGCTCGATGATGCGGCGCACTTCCTGGATGGCTTCGCCATGCAGCGTGCCGGCTCCGCACACGGATTTGAAGCCGTTATACTCGGGCGGGTTGTGGCTGCCCGTGATCATGACGGCGCCGTCGGCATTGAGGTGCTGCGCGGAGAAATAGAGCACCGGAGTGGGGACGGTGCCGATGTCGGTGACGTCGCAGCCAGCAGCTAGCAGGCCTTTGACCAGCGCGTCGCGCAAGCGCGTGGAGCTGAGCCGGCAATCGCGACCGACGTTTATTTTTCGGCCGCTCTGGCGCGCGAGGTAGGTGCCGAGGCCGAGCCCGAGTTGTTCGACATCGGGGCTTAACAGTTCGGAGTCGGCGATACCGCGGATGTCGTATTCGCGGAAGATGGTCGGCTTGAGCATAGTTCCATTCTATGAAGAAGGGAGCTAGCTTCGCGCTCGGCGTCCCCATGAGTGGGGACGCGGCACGCACGAGTGCGTGCGCCACATCTCAGGCCTGGCGCTTTTGGAACAGGTCGAATGCTTCGAAATCGCCTTTGAGCAGCGTGTGCGTGTCGCGGTAGCCGAGCCAGCCGGAGATCATGGTGGCGTAGACGCGTCGAAAATCCGTGGTGAAGATGAGGTTGTCGCCTGCATCCAGGTCCGTCAGGCTGGGGACCTTGCCGTAGTGGCCGCCCTTCACTTGCTTGCCGGCGACGAACATCAGATTGGCGGTACCGTGGTCGGTGCCGAGATTGACGTTTTCGGGAACTCGGCGGCCAAACTCGGAGAAGACCATGACGACCACGTCATCGGCGCGGCCGATGCGTTCGAGGTCCGTGAGGAAGCCGGACACCGCGTCGGAAGCATAGGTCAATAGGCGCTGGTGCACATCGGCCTGGAAGACGTGCGTGTCGAACGCGTTGTTGCGGTACGACGTGTAATAGAGACGCGTGGGCATGCCGGCCTGGATGAGCGCGGCGACCTTGGGCAGGTCGAGGCCTACGATGCCGTAATCTACGGGCGAACGATACTTGGCCCAGGCTTCGCGGACCAGCGCCGATGAGCTGCGGGCGCTGCGGGCGATGTCCAGGAGGTAACGCTGAGAAGGATTGTCCACCTTGACGGTCGGGATGGCCGAGTCCGAGACTCCGCGCTCTTCGGCGAAGACTTCGCGGGTGAATTTATTGGGATCGTCGAAGACCACGGGTACGTGCAGACGGCTGCGCACCGCGAGCGACTGATGCGAGTCAATATCGACCAGAAAATTTGGCGGCGCGTCAGGAGCCATGGCATCGGCGAGGCGCCCAACCCAGCCGTACGGCTCGCCGCTGTTCGGCGCGGCCGTATGCCAGTAGGCCATCGACGTGAAATGCGAGAACGACGGATTCTCGTAGCCGCAGCCGTGGACGATGGCCAGCTTGCCGCTCTTGTAGAGCTTTTCGAAACCGGCCATTCCGTGGCTGAAACCGAAATGGTCGTCGATGGAGCGGAGTTGTTTGCGCGGGATGCCGAGATTTGGCCGGTGTTTGTAATAGGCGTCGTCGCCGTAGGGGACCAGCGTGTTCAAGCCATCGTTGCCGCCTGAGAGTTCCAGCACGACCAGGATCTTGCCGTTGGAGCTGGGCTCTTGCGCGAGCGCCGCGGCGGCTTGTCCGAACAGGCTCATGCGCAGAGCCGAACCCGCGCTCACACTGACGCCGTACATGCTCGCGCGCAACAGGTCGCGACGGCTGGCTTTCGGAAACTTGAAACAATCACAACTCATGGCGTTCGGCTCCTAGGCGAGTTGATACTCGGGCTGGCTCATGATGAGGTGCAGCGCCAGCCGCAGTGAGTCTTCCATGTAGGTTTGGGCGGCGGCGATGTCGGACGTGCCCAATTCATTGTTTAAGAAGGCAACCAGTTTCTCGCGCGCGTCGCCGGCGGGCGGAATACGCATGAAGCGGCGGATGAGGTAATCGACCACGTCACCGGTCGTCTTGAGTTGCGCATCCGTGACCATTTGAGACAGGTTCACGTGAGCCGTGTCGCGAGGAATCGCTTTCACGCGTTCGATGGCCATCTGCCAGCCGCGATAGCTGCCGTAGCGAGTGTTGAAGTCCTCATCGCGGTCGGCCGCCATGTTGGATTCGGCCAGGTCGCCGGTCTTAGTGTCTGGTTTGGTAGCGTCCGAGATGTCCATGCCACGGCGCAGGCGGTCGGCCACACTGCGGATGTCGGGGCTGCCGTAGCGATCCGGCGGGATGAAGGAGATAGTCGGGGAACAGAACGTCGCGGGCGAAATTGGCGCGTTCGAGCAGCAGACCGGGAGTGACCCAGCTTTGGCCGCTATTCCATCCTGCGACGGTGGGAGGCGAAAGAAGCTGCTGGCCGAGAGCCGCGGTGGCGCCGTTGAAATCCGGGACGCCGGGAACGCTGGTGAGCCCGAGCTTGTGGTAGGTAGTGATGGCCAGCTCGACCGGGCCTTTGATCGCGGTGCCGACCGAAGCCGGACTGTAGAAATCGCGCGAGAGGAAAATCTTTTCGAGCAGCGGCGTAATTTCGTAATGCGCATCGCGCAGCGTGGAACCGAGTTTGGCCTGAAGCTGCGGCGATAGATCCTCGCGGACGAAGAAGCGATAGATCTTGGCGGCGATGAAATCGGCCGTGGCGGGCTGCTCCAGGATGATGTTGATGATGTCGCCGCCGTCGAAGTTGCCGGTCCTGCCGAGGAAGGTTTTCTGGCTGTCGTCGTGCTGGTCTTTGTTGACGACGAAGTTCACGTCCACGCAATTCCAGCCGGTGAACGCGCGCGCTGCCTCGCGAATGTCCTTTTCGGTGTAGTGGCCCACGCCCATGGTGAACAGCTCCATGATCTCGCGGGCGAAGTTTTCGTTGGACGCGCCTTTGACGTTGACGCCGGCGTCCAGGAAGACGAGCATGGCGGGATCCTGCCCGACGGCCAGCAGGAGCTTGCCGAAATTGCCAGTGCCCTGGCGCTGGAACAGCTCCACCTGCTGGAGGAGTTTCCGATAATCGCGGACCTTGCCTTCGTTGGAGGCGAAATGGCCGTGCCAGAAGAGCGCGATTTTTTCTTCCAGCGGCCGCGGGCTGGTGAGCATGCGGTTGGCCCACCAATAAGCGACGCGATGCGATTCGAGCACGCTGGCGCGGAGCCAATAGAAAAATTCGTTGACGACGGGCTGCAGGCGGCGGTTGCCCGCGGGCTTGACCTTGATGCCGAGCGCTTCACCCGTTTTTTTGGCCTCATCGGTGACGGCGGGGCGGCTGGGGGGAAACGGTTCGAGGCCGGGGTCGTGGACGCCGGAATGGTCAAAAGGCGGCAGGTGACTGGAGTCGGCGCCTTCGAAGCGGACCAGACGCGCGACGGCCTGGGCGGGCGTCATTTTGGCCAGAGCTTGGATCTCGTCCGGTGTGCCTCCGAAGCCGGCGCGCTCGATGAGATGCGCCGCAAAGTCGTGGTTCCAGTCGGACGCTGCGATAGGCGTAAGGTCGTTTTGCCAAGCCGCCGGTCCGGCGGTCTGCGAGATGGCGGCGGGAAAAAGCGCGCCAGTCGGCACTCTCTGAGGCATGTCCGAACTCCTTCCGAGCCTGCTTATAGAAATGGTGACAGAAACGAGGCGGGGATGCAAAGGAGGGAACTCCAGACATTGCAGCGGACTACCGAGGGACAAACTGGAACTCCGTCCGGTCCGGGTAGTGCATGTCGCCCAGCCCTAACGGGCGTCTCGCTTCAAGTTGGGGTGCATGAGGACGGGTGGGTTTGCGTTCAGATAAGCATCTCGGGCCTTCCGCCGCAAGTTCGTCAACGGAACAATTGGGGGCATGAATCCCCGTTCTGCGATTAACGACGCGACCTCAGAATCCGGCACCGGGATGTGTGCAGCCGAGTTTATGACCTTGGATGTCAGAGTCACAATCGGCTTGAAGAGTGGAGACTTGGCTACCTGACGGGCGCATCTACTGAATACAACGAATGCTCGGTCGATTTTGGCCGGAAAGCCCATAAGCCATCCTGCGCCCGACATCTCGCGGTACAGTTCGTCTTCGAAAAGATCTATCGCTGATCGGCGGCGCCAGGCATCATGGTCGACCGCATCTCGAGGCCCTCGACGGTGGTAGCGCGGTAAGACGCGAACACCCCAGACAGGGTCGCAACATTTGCCCGGGCGGGTGGAGTTTGCAGGCCGTCCAGAAGCCGATCGATTGCTGTCCGGATCTCCTCCAAAGGGAAACCCAGGTGCAGTCGTTCGCGGCAAGCTAGCAAATAATCAGGCAGAGCGAAGTACAGGGTCGCTGCCGCGGTGTGAAGTCCCTCCCCATCGGTGGCAGATTTGAGCGAGACTCCTCTGAGCACTTCTTCGATGCCGAGTTCGTGAAAGACTGGCTTCATGAGGGCGGAAGTCATTCGGCTTGACTCGTCGGAATCCACGATCAAGAGGCGCTTGCGCATGATCTCCGGCGTACGATCGAGGGCATCCTTCGTTGTGAAGATGTCCCTGTCAGTAACAGCGTACGCTGCCCCTGCTGCGACGAGGCGCTCGATCATCAAAAACGCCGCCGAATAGTCTTGGATGAAGTGATCGGGGCAACAGCCTTAAACTGCGGGTCCCAGCGCAGTAATACCGAGCTTCCGTCCATACTTGATTTACAGTGTACATCGGGCCCGTGGTCTCCGAACAGAACGGCACCTGAGAGCTAAACTAAGAACTGAGGAATTATTCGTGGACGCCCTGGTAGAAAAGTTGGACGCTCGGTTGCGCGAGTGGAAGCCGGAAACGGCCGCCGAGGCTCGAGAGCGAATCGCAGAGGTCATCGAGTTAGCCGATCACGATCTTCTAGACCTCGCTCGCTCTCGTGTCGCCGAACAGGAGGTCCTCGACCTGCTCGATGAGCCCCCAACCGGGTGAGGTGTGGTTGGCAGATCTCGGGTCTCGCTGCTAAGACGCGGCCCGTGGTGATCGTCTCGCGGGAGGATCCCAGGGGCGCCGCGAGCGCTTGTGCTCTACGTGCCCCTCACCACCCAGTACAGGCACAGTTCGTACGAGGTGCCGCTACCAAAGCTTTCGTTTCTAGACCGTGAGTCGGTGGCGAACGTTCAGGGACTAGGTTCTGTGCCGACTGTCCGGCTCGAACGTAAGATTGGCCGTATTTCGAGCGATGTGATGAAGAGGCTAAAGGCGGCACTGGCCTTTGTGCTCGATCTGCAATCTGGCTCGAGTTCGCATTGACAAGCCGCGGGAACCAGTAGTCGTCAGGAGAAGCACGTCCAAACACCCAGCGGTCCGAATTGTGATATAAAACTGGAACCAACGGATCTACTTATGTTCATCCATCGATTCGCCGCTGCGCTGGTTTTGGTTTCGACGGCTGCCTGGGCCCAGACTTCCGACCTCGAAAAAGGCAAACAGCTTTTCTTGGGCATGTGTTCCCGCTGTCATGGACTGTCGGGCGCGGGTGGAGAAGGGCCAAATCTAAATCGGCCTGTGCTCACCAACGCGCCTGATGACGAAGCCTTGCGGGCCGTCATTCGAGACGGGATTCCGGACCGTGGCATGCCGCGCATTCGACGCTTCACGGATGCCGAACTCACCGCGATGGTCGTCTTCGTTCGTTCGCTGGGCCGCACGGCAGGCGCCGCGGCGGTCGGCAATGCGGCCAATGGCAAAGCGGTGTACCAACGGCAGGGCTGCTCTTCCTGCCACACCATCGCTGGAGAAGGCGGCATCCTGGGTCCCGAGCTCACCGACATCGGCGCACACCGCGCGCCCGATTATCTTCGGCAATCTATTGTCGAGCCGGCGGCTGCCCTGCCCCGCGGCGTAACGGCCGTGCCGGGGCGTGGCTTCGACGAATTTCTTCCCGTTCGAGTCGTCGCTCAGAGCGGCCAGGAAGTGCGCGGCGTGCGGGTGAACGAAGACTCCTTCACCATTCAGCTCCGCGACGCCAGCGGACGTTTGTACTCATTCCGCAAAGCCGGCCTGAAGCAACTTGACAAACAGATGGGCAAGACTCTGATGCCGGACTACAAAGGCAAAGTCTCAGGCGCGGATCTGGACGACCTGGTGGCTTATCTTGGCAGCTTGGGAGGTGCGAAGTGAAAACGCGATCCACACTTAAGGCTTTGATGTTGACCGCCGGCTGCGTCTGGGCTCAGGTTCCCTATCAGCGCATCGCCTCCGCGAACAGCGATCCGTCGACCTGGGTCACTTACTCGGGCAATTACCAGGCGCAGCGCTTCTCGCAGCTCGATCAGATCAACCGGCAAAATGTCGGCGGCCTGAAGCCAACCTGGATTTATCAGATGCGCCACACTGGGATCGTCGAGACGTCTCCGATTGTGTTCGATGGCGTGATGTACATCACCGAGCCTCCCAGCACGGCGACGGCGCTGGATCTTCGAACCGGCCGGCCGCTGTGGACCTACACACCCGACATTCCCAAAGACGTGATCATCATCGGTTCGCCGCCCGTCAATCGCGGTGTGGCCGTGCTGGACAACATGGTTTACTACGGAACCGTGAATTGCCACCTGGTCGCGCTGGACGCCAAGACTGGAATTGTCCGTTGGGACACCAAGGTGGATGAGAACAAGAAAGGCTATTACATCACCGCCGCGCCGCTGGCCGTGGAGGGTAAGATCCTGGTCGGCATTTCCGGCGCCGAGACTGGCATCCGCGGGTTCCTGGACGCCTACGACGCCAAGACTGGCAAGCGCGTGTGGCGCACCTACACGGTGCCCACGAAAGGCGAGCCGGGTTCGGAATCCTGGGGTGGCGATAGCTACCAGCATGGCGGCGGTTCGACCTGGGTAACCGGATCGTACGATCCCGAATTGCATCTGGTCTACTGGGGCACCGGCAATCCGGCGCCCGACTGGAACGACGAGACGCGGCCCGGAGATAATCTCTACACTTCTTCTCTGATTGCCGTGGATCCGGCCAACGGAAAAATCAAGTGGCATTTCCAATTCACTCCGCATGACGTGCACGATTGGGATGCCACCGAGATTCCGATTCTGTTCGATGCCGACGTCAAAGGCCGCCCGCGCAAAGTGGTGACCATGGCGAATCGCAACGGCTTCTACTACGTGCTCGACCGGCAGACTGGCGAGTTCCTGACGGCGGTTCCTTATGTGAAACAGACCTGGGCCGACGGGCTGGATGCCAAGGGCCGACCGTTCGCGCGCCGCGATGCCGATCCCACGGTGGAAGGAACGCTGGTTTATCCGGCCATCGCGGGAGGCGCGAATTGGTGGAGTCCGTCGTATAGTCCGAAGACGAAGCTGTTCTACCAGGCCGCTCGCGAGATCGCGGGCGTTTACTACAAGGGCGAAGCCGAGTATAAGGACGGCACGGCCTACACAGGCGGAGGCGGCGAAGTGAAAAGCGGCGACCAAGCTTATGGCGCGATTCGCGCACTCGAAGGCACCACAGGAAAACTGAAGTGGGAATTCAGACTTCTCACGCCGCCGCTGGCAGGTTTGTTGTCCACGGCCGGCGGCCTGGTGTTCGGCGGCGCCGAGGAAGGCAATTTCTTTGCGCTAGACGCCGACACCGGCAAGCCGCTTTGGGAATTGCAACTGGGCGCAGGAATCCGCGCCAATCCGGTTTCATTCGCGATTGACGGCAAGCAGCAGGTGGCTATCACGGCAGGCAACTCGCTTTTCGTATTCGGTTTACCGTAGCCGGCTCTCGGTACTACCAAGCCTCGTCTCAGGCGCTTACCTGATTGTCTATCCCGCCTAGCGGGAATATTCTGGGAACTCCTGGAAGGGGCTATGGCAAAATCCCTGGGTTTGGTTATCGCGCTGTCAGGATTGGCGACCTTCGCCGCGGCACAAGCGCCCACCATCGGAAATTGCACGGTGCTGCCTGCGGACAATATCTGGAACACGCGAGTGGACCAATTGCCCGTGCATCCGAGCTCGTCCACCTGGGTCAACACCATCGGACCTTCTTCGCCGCTGCATCCGGATTTCGGTTCGGGGACTTATAACGGGGAGCCGATCGGGATTCCCTACATCACCGTTCCAGGGACGCAGACCAAATATCCGGCGGCCTTCACGTATCAGAGCGAGAGCGACCCAGGGCCCTACGCAGTGCCGCTGAACGCGCCGATCGAAGGCGGGAGCGCGAGCACTGGCGATCGGCACGTCATTTCGATCGATACCGACAACTGCATTCTGTACGAGATCTACGCTGCGTATCCGCAGGCCGCCAGCTGGCAAGGAGGCTCCGGCGCAATTTTCAATTTGCTGTCCGATGCGCTGCGCCCGGCGACGTGGACCTCGGCCGATGCGGCAGGCCTGCCGATCTTTCCCGGGCTGGTGCGCTACGACGAAATCGCAGCGGGAGCGATTCGGCACGCCATTCGTTTCACCGTGCCGCAGACGCAGAAGGCGTACGTGTGGCCGGCGCGTCACTACGCATCATCGTTGACCGGAGCGCAATATCCGCCCATGGGAGCGCGCTTCCGGCTGAAGGCGAGCTTCGATATTTCGCACTTTTCGGCTACCAACCAGATCATCCTCACTGCGCTGCAACGCTACGGGATGATGCTGGCGGATAACGGATCCTCGTGGTTCATCTCCGGGGCGCCGGACGCGCGCTGGAACAATGACGATCTGCACGCGCTGACCAGCATTGACGGCTCCAATTTCGAAGCCGTGGACGTTTCGCCGCTGATGGTGGACCCCAATTCCGGGCAGGCGCTGGAGACCTCGGTATCGGTCAGCGTGAACCCGCCCAGCGCCAGCGTCGCGGTGAACGCCCAGCGCCAGTTCAGCGCCACGGTTTCTGGAAATGCGGACCAGTCCGTCACCTGGGATGTGAACGGCCACGTGGGTGGCAACAGCACGGTGGGTTTCATCGATTCGATCAGCGGGTTATACACGGCGCCGTCCGCTGTGCCTTCACCGGCTAATGTGACGGTGCACGCCACCAGTCAAGCGCTGAGTTCGGCGGTTGGCAGCGCGTCCGTCACCATCACCGGCGCGCCGCCTCCTCCGCCGCCTGTGACCGTTACCATTTCTCCAAAGAGCGCCGCGGTTCGCGTCGGCAAAACTCATCAGTTTACGGCCACCGTTAAGAACGCAGCCGTCACCACGGTGAGCTGGAAAGTTAACGGCATCTCGGGCGGCAACAACACGGTGGGCAAGATTAGCTCCACCGGACTGTATACTGCTCCCAATGTCGTGCCGTCACCGGCTCAAGTGACGGTCAGCGCGGCCAGCACCGCAGACCCGGCCGCATCGGCCAGCGCTTCGGTCACGATTGATCGAATTCCGGCGCGGAGATGACGCCTGTTTCCGCCGGTAACGCCACGCCCAATTGTTGCGCAGCCGCGGCCAGGCCTTGCCATGCGCCCTCCGACACTGGGATGCCCTGACTGCCGCGAAGCTCTTCGGCCCGCCACTCCGGATCGCCGGCCACCAGAATCTCATCGTAGCCGCGCGCGGTTTTTGAAGACTTGACCATCGCGACCAGCTCCTGCATGCGGCGCTCGAAGTCGGCCAGCGGCATGAAGCGCGCCACGTCGATCGCCAGGAACAATTGACTGGTGCGCATGGGCTGGCCCTTCACGCGCAGGCCGCCGAGTTGGGTGGACATCGCGCCGCCGCTCAACACCGCGCACAGGATTTCAGCCATCATCGCCAGGCCGCTTCCTTTGTAGCCGCCCAGCGGCATTAGCAGGCCCGTGAGCGCGGTCTGGGTATCGGTGGTTGCCACGCCTTCGGAATCCATGGCCCAGCCTTCCGGAATGGTGGCGCGTCCGTGATTCTGCGCGTTCAGGATTTTCCCTAGTGCGACCGTGGTAGTGGCCATGTCGAGCAGCCAAATGTTCGGCCCCGGCACCGACATGCAAATCGGATTGGTGCCGAAGCGCGGGTCCTTGCCTTGCCAGGGCGCGACCAGCGGAGTGGCGTTGCACATGACAATCCCGATGCAGCCTGCCGCCGACATGCGCTGCGACCAAAACGCCGCGGCTCCAAAATGATTCGACTCCCGAGCCACCACCAGCGCCAAGCCGTGTTCGCGCGCGAGCCGAATGGCGTGGCCGCAGCAAATTTCCGAAATCCATTGGCCGATGCCGCACTCCCCGTCGTATACCAGACAGGCGCCGTGCTCGCTTGCGAGGTGCCCCTCGGCATCCACCTTGATGTTGCCCATCTGAATTTGCTCCAGATAGTAAGGTAGTAGTTGGAGGCCGTGCGAATCGACGGCGCGCAAATTGGCGGCCACCAGGGATCGCGCGACCAGATCGGCTTTCTGGTGCGGCACTTTCGCGGCGGTCAACAGTTGGTACGCAAATCGAGTGAGGGCTTCCGCGGACAGAGTTGGCATCGTCCTAGTTTCTCGTTTTAGAGCCCAGCTCGGCGAAGCCGGGCCGGCCACTCAAGGGATGTAATCAGAAGGCCTCGCCCGCCGTCAATATAGCTGCATGCTTTCGGCGGCGAGGCGGGAGGACAAGTGAAGCACTGTATTAAACACCCGCGTCCTAAAAGTTTCGGTGTTGTTGGCGCTCGGTTCTATTTCATCCTGCATTCTACTTTCGCAAAACGCTGACCCAGACGCTCAAGTCTCCTCGCCCATCAGCGACGAGCACATTCTTGGGATCATCCCCAATTACGAGACGGTCTCTGATCCGCACAAACCGGTGTCGGCTTTGACAGTAAGACAAAAGTTCAATCTGTTCGCCAAGGAGACGTTTGACCCATTTACGCCGGCATCGGCGGCTGCGGGGGCGGCCATCTCCCAAAGCGACAATGACGATCCGAAGTACGGCTACGGCGGCAGTGCGTACGCGCAGCGCTTCGGCGCGGCAGTAGCCGACATCACCTCGCAGAACTTCTTTTCGGACGCTTTGCTGGCGTCGCTGCTACACGAAGATCCGCGTTATTTTCGGATTGGGCCGGAGTTTCCTTTCTGGCATCGCATAGGACACGCGGTCGCTCGTGTTGCGGTCACGCGCACGGACTCGGGAAAAGCGACGTTCAACTACGCGGGCATTCTCGGCATGAGCATGGGAATTGGGTTGTCCAACGCCTATTATCCCGCGGCCAGCGTGAATGCGGCCGAAGTAGCAAAGCGTTTTGGCACCAGTTTGGCGGCCTCGGCGCTATTCAATATCTTGCCCGAATTCTGGCCGGATATTCGGCAGAAGATTTTTCACCGCAACGCCGGCTCGGAGCCGCGAAATTAGGACCCGCCGGTTCGAACCGAACGCATCTGCTCCTGGCTAGGAAGTGCGGAGGCGTCCCAACCACCGCCCAGGGCTTTGACCAGATCGACAGCCGCCAACATGCGCCGCTGCAGGATTGAAACGGCAGCTTGCTCGTCGCTGAGCGTGATCTCTTGCGTGGTGATTACGTTAATGTACGAATCGGTTCCCGCACGGTAGCGAGCCAGTTCGAGATCTAAAGCTTGTTCTGCCGCTGTCACAGCCTCTTGCTGTTGGATTGCCTCCTCGGCCAGGTAGCGAAGATTGGCGAGATCGTCTTCCACCTCCTGGAAAGCAGAGAGGACCGTTTGCCGGTAACTGGCCGCGGTAGCGTCATAGGCGGCTTGCGCGCCTCTGAGCGAAGCATCGCGGCGTCCAAAATCGAATAGGGTTTGCGAAACGGCTGGACCCGCGGACCACACCCGGCTGCCCCAGGTGATCAAGTTCGCCAGGCCGGTACTCAGCAAACCAGGGGTGGCCGACAAAGAAAGCGTCGGATAATACGCTGTTTGAGCCAGCCCGATGTTGGCGTTGGCGGCGGCCACCTGGCGCTCGGCAGACGCGATATCGGGGCGGCGTTCCAGAAGCAGCGAGGGCACGGCTACCGGAATAGGAGGCGGAGGCGCACCGATTTTTCGAACGGCGATGCTGACCTCGGCGGGCGCTCGACCCGTGAGCACGGCAATGGCGTGCTCGTTGGTGGCTCGCACGATTCGAAGGTCGGTGCTTTGCGCTTGCGCCCCAGCGAGCTGAGTCTGCGCCAGTGTTACATCGCTCTTGGATGCAACGCCGCCATTGAAGCGGTTGATCGTCAACTGCAGATTTCTCCGGTACGCTTCGATCGTATTTTGCAGGATAGCTTGCTGCATGTCATTGCCGGCCACGATGAAATAATCGGTCGCGAGCAAAGCCTGCGTGCTCAGGCGAATGTTTTCGAGGTCGGCCGCGCTGACTTGAGCGCTTTCCGTAGCCGCTTCGACGGCCAGACGAACGCGTCCCCACAAATCCGGTTCCCAGCTGACGGTTGCGGGCAGGGAGAAGCTTTGGGAGGTGCCGCCCAGGCCACGGCCGGCGTTCTTCCCGCTATCGCTCTGCGTGATGGAGGGCGCGGATCCGATAACCGGATAGTAGTTGGCGTGATTCAGATCAATGAACGTACGGGCCTGGCGGAACTGCGCTTCCGCCTGCTTCACGGTTTGGTTGTTGATGTCGATCAACTCTTCCAGGTGATTCAGTTCCGGATCGCCGAAGATCTCCCACCATTTGCCTTTCAGCAGCTCGTCGCTGGGGGTGGCCATTTTCCATTGGTCGTTGCCGGCCAGTTCTTTTAGAGCGGGGGCTACGGGCGCGGTGGGCCGTTGGTACTTCGGGCCGACCGTGCAAGCCGAGCAGAATAGCAAGGCAGCCAGCGCGACTATCCAGGTGCGGTTCATCAGTCTCCTGCCGCCCCTCCCGGAATGAGAATGCTGGGCCGATGGCGATACTCCGGCTTGCGCGCCTTGAAACGCAGGCGCAGGCGATCCAGCGACAAGTAAATCACCGGCGTGGTGAACAAGGTCAGCATCTGGCTCACCAGCAGGCCGCCGACGATGGTGATTCCGAGCGGGCGGCGAAGTTCGGAACCGGAACCCAGGCCCAGGGCCAGAGGCATTCCGCCCAAAAGAGCGCAAGCGGTGGTCATCATGATGGGGCGGAATCGCAGCATGCAAGCCTGGAAAATTGCGTCGCGAGGGCTTAAGCCTTCGTTTCGCTCGGCCGCCAGGGCAAAATCGATCATCATGATGGCATTCTTTTTCACGATTCCGATCAGCAGAATGATTCCAATGAGAGCCACGATGGTGAGCTGTGTCCGAAACAGGACCAGCGCGATCAAGGCGCCGACGCCCGCTGAAGGCAGCGTCGAGATGATGGTGAGCGGGTGAATCAGGCTCTCGTACAGCATCCCGAGAATGATGTAAACCACCAGCAGCGCGGCTCCAATCAAAATAGGCTGGCTGGACAAGGCGTCTTGAAACGCCTGTGCGGTTCCAGCGAACTTACCGGTGATGCTGGCGGGCATCCCGATGTCCAGTTCGGCTTTGTGGATGGCGTTCACCGCGTCGCTGAGGGAGACGCCATCGGGAAGATTGAAGGAAATCGTCGTGGACGGGAACTGTCCTTGATGGGGCAGCGAGAGTGGAGTGATTCCTTCGCTGAAGTGAGCGAAGGTGGACAGCGGAATAGATAAACCGCGGGGCGTCTGTACGTAGATCTGGTCCAGAAACGCCGGGCTTTCCCACCATTGTTGCTGCAGCGCCAGGACCACGTGATATTGATTGATGGACTTGTACATGGTGGATACCTGGCGCTGGCCGAAGGCATCGTAGAGCGCGCTGTCGACAGCTTGCGCGGTGAGGCCCAGCCGCGAAGCCGTGTCGCGGTCGATCACCACCTTTGAGGACAGCCCCGAATTCTGCTGATCCGAGCTGACATCCACGAGCTGCGGAAGCAGAGACAGGCGCGCCAGAACGCGAGGACCCCACTGCGCGAGGAGATCCAGATCCTGGGTCTGAAGCGTGTACTGATATTGCGCGTTACTCTGACGGCCGCCAATGCGGATGTCCTGAGAGTTTTGCAGATACAGAATCGCCCCGGGCATGTTCTGCGTTTTTTGGCGGATACGCCCGATCACCTGGTCGGAGGTAATTCTTCCACGTTCCTCGAAAGACTTGAGCTGGATGTTCATGTTGGCGTTATTGCCGCCGCCACGTCCGCCCCCGTTGGAGCCGGCGGTCACGTTGACCACTTCCACCGCGGGATCGCTCCTGACCTGCTCCTCAAACCACTTGACCTTCTCAGACAGCGCCTGGTAGGAGATGTGCTGCTGGCCTTGAACGTTCCCTTGTAATCGGCCCGTGTCCTGCTGAGGAAAGAATCCCTTGGGAATCTTGATGTAAAGATATACGCTAACCCCGACGGTGAGACCCAGCACGATCAGGACCGGCACGGTCTGATTCAAAACCACCTGCAAGGCCGAGCCGTAGGTGGATAGGACCCATTGGAAGATCCGCTCTCCAAAGTTGTACAGCTTGCCGTGTTTCTGGTTGCCCTTCAACATGCGCGCGCACATCATGGGAGTGGCGGTCAATGAAACCAGCAAGGACATGAAGATCGACACAGCCAGCACAACCGCGAATTCGCGGAACAGGCGTCCCACGATGCCGGGCATCAGCAGAATCGGGATGAACACCGCGATGAGCGAGATGCTCATGGATAGAACCGTGAAGCCAATTTCCTGAGCGCCCCGCAAGGCCGCCGCCATGGGCTTCATACCATGCTCGATGTGGCGGGTGATATTTTCGATTACCACGATCGCGTCGTCCACCACGAATCCAGTAGCGATCGCCAGTCCCATTAACGATAAGTTGTCCAGCGTGTATCCGCACAGATACATGACGCTAAAAGTGCCGATCAGCGAAACCGGGACTGAGATACTGGGAATGATCGTGGCAGGCACATTACGCAGAAACACGAACACCACCAGGATCACCAGCACGATGGAAATGATCATGTTGCGCTGCGCGTCATGAACCGAAGAGCGGATGGTTAGCGTACGGTCGGTGTCAACGTTGAGCTGGACGTTGGGCGGCAGGGTGGCCCGGAACTGGGGCAGCAGCGCTTTGATGCGGTCCACCGTGTCGATGATGTTGGCGTTGGGCTGGCGGCTGACCTGCAACAGTACCGCCGGCTTGCCGTTGGACAGGCCCATGTTGCGGACATCTTCGGTGCCATCCACCACGCGGCCCAGGTCCGACAAGCGCACCGGCGCGTTGTTGCGATAGACGACGATCAGATCCTTGTAATCCTTGGCCTGCAATAGCTGGTCGGTGGCCGAGAGGCCCCAGCGCATATTGTCGTCTGAGATCTCGCCCTGCGGCTTGTTCGCGTTGGCGCCTTGCAGGAAGGTTCCGATCTGATCCAGCCCCACGTTGTACTTGGAGACCGGTTGCGGGTTTACTTCGACGCGGACGGCCGGAAGAGCGCTGCCGCCGACGTTGACCGAGCCCACACCTTTCACCTGCGAGAGCTTCTGCGCGAAGATCGAGGACGCGATATCGTACAGCTGCGGCTTGGGCACGACATCGGAAGTCATCGAAAGAATGATGATCGGCGCGTCGGCGGGATTGGCCTTGCGGTAGCGAGGATTAGTGGGGAGATTGGCGGGTAGATAACCCGCCGCGCCATTGATGGCGGCCTGGACGTCGCGCGCGGCGGCGTTGATGTCGCGGCTCAAGTCGAACTGCAAGACCACGGTGGCCGAGCCGACTGAGCTGGAGGAGGTCATCTCGGTGACGCCGGCAATGCGAGTGAACTGTTTTTCGAGCGGCGTAGCGACCGAGGCCGCCATGACTTCCGGGCTTCCGCCGGGCAGGCCCGCCATGACAAAGATGGTCGGGAAATCGATCTGGGGCAGCGGCGCCACCGGGAGCAGCGTATAAGCCGCGGCCCCCGCCAGCACGATCGCTATGATCAGCAGCGTGGTGGCTACCGGCCGCTTGATGAATGGCGCGGAAATGCTGTTCATATCTCCGCCAGAACAACGTCGTCTTCAGGCCGTTTTCCGCGCAGCCGTGCCACCCAGCTTGCCATCCGGCCGAACCAGAGATAAATGACCGGGGTGGTGAACAAGGTCAGCACCTGGCTGATCAGCAATCCTCCGATGATGGTGATGCCCAGGGGCTTACGAAGCTCGCTTCCGACGCCGCTGCCAAAAGCCAGGGGCACCGCGCCCAACAAGGCCGCCATGGTGGTCATCATGATAGGACGGAAGCGCAGCAAGCAGGCGCGATAGATGGCTTCCTCCGGCGTCATACCTTCGTTGCGCTCGGCTTCGAGCGCGAAATCGATCATCATGATGGCGTTTTTCTTGACAATGCCGATCAGCAGGATGATGCCGATGAGTGCAATGACGTCCAGATCCTTGTGGAACACCATCAGCGCGACGATGGCGCCCACGCCGGCCGAGGGCAAGGTGGACAGAATCGTCAGCGGGTGAATATAGCTTTCGTACAAAACTCCCAGAACGATGTAGACCGTGACGATGGCCGCCAGGATCAGGAGCGATTCATTGGCCAGCGAATTCTCAAAAGCGCGAGCCGTGCCCTGGAAAGTGGGCTCGATGCTGCCTGGCATTCCCAGGCCCTTGGTGGCCTGCCGGATATGATCCACCGCGGTTCCCAGCGAGGCGCCCGGCGCGAGATTGAACGACATGGTAACCACCGGAAACTGCGCCTGGTGGTTGATCGTAATGGGCGTCTGGACGGGGACGGCTCGGGTGAAAGAGCCGAGCGGCGCCTGAGCGATAGGCGCTGCTCCCGTAAGAGCGGTATTGGTTCCGGCCAAGGCGATGGTGGAGGCCAGGTTCTGCGAGGCCGCCCCGATCTGCACATAAATGTCCCGCAGCGCGGACGCGTTGGTTTGCCATTGCTGCCCCGCTTCGAGCACCACGTGATATTGGTTGGACTGCGTGAAGATGGTGGAGACCTGCCGCTGGCCGAAACGCATCGTAGAGCGCGTCGTCGATGTTCTGGGGCGTGATCCCGAGCCGGCCCGCCGTATCGCGATCGATGGTCACGCGCAGTCCCAGGCCGCCGTTGAGCTGATCGCTGGCCACGTCGCGCAGCTCGGGGATTTGCTTCATCCGGTCTTCGAGCTTCGGCACCCATTCGTCCAAAATCGACTTGTCGGGGGCATCCAGCGCGTATTGATACTGTGTGCGGCTGATGCGGTCTTCCACGGTGAGGTCCTGCACCGGCTGCATGTAAAGAGCGATTCCTGGAACCTGAGCGGCCAATTTCGTTTGCAGCCGGCGAATGACATCGCTGGCTGTAACGCCCTGGCGTTCTTCGAGCGGCTTGAGGGTGATCTGGATGCGACCGCTGTTCAAGGTGGTATTTTGACCGTCAATGCCGATGAACGAGGTCAGATTCTCCACCGACGGATCGGTGAGAATCACCTTGGCCAGCTCTTGCTGCCGGCGCGCCATGGCCGGGAAGGAAATGGTCTCGGGCGCTTGCGAAATGCCCAGGATGACGCCGGTGTCCTGCACCGGGAAGAAACCCTTGGGGACGACGTCGTAGAGGTAAATGGTGAGGACCAGCGTTCCGAGCGCTACCAGCAACGTCGCCGTCTGATGACGCAACACAACTTTCACCATCTTGCCGTACTGCTCGATGGTCTTGACGAAACACCATTCCGACCAGCGGTACAGGGCGCCGCGCTCGTGTTCGGGCTTGTGCTTCAGGATGCGCGCCGCCATCATCGGCGTCAGCGTCAGGGAGACAAACGCGGAGAACACGATGGTCACGGCCAAGGTTACGGCAAACTCGCGGAACAGGCGGCCCACGACGTCCGCCATGAACAGCAGCGGGATTAACACCGCGATCAGCGAAACCGTCAGAGACACGATGGTGAATCCGATTTCGGCCGAACCTTTGAGCGCCGCCTGCATGGCGGAATCGCCCATCTCGATATAGCGCGAGATGTTTTCGATCATCACGATGGCGTCGTCCACCACGAATCCGGTTGAAATCGTGAGCGCCATCAGCGATAGATTGTCGAGGCTGTAGCCGAGCAGATACATCACGCCGAACGTACCAACCAGCGAGAGCGGCACCGCAATGCCGGGAATGATGGTGGCCGAAAGACTGCGAATAAACAGGAAGATCACCATCACCACCAGCGCGATGGTGAGCATCAACTCGAATTCGACATCCTTCACTGAAGCGCGGATGGTGGTGGTGCGATCCGTGATCACGCGCACGTCCACGCCGGTAGGCAGGGAGGCGCGGATCTGCGGCAGCAGCGCCTGAATCGAATTGACGACGTTGATGATGTTGGTGCCCGGCTGGCGCTGAATGTTGAGTACGATGGCTTGATCGGTATTAACCCAGGCCGCTTGCTTGGTGTTCTCGGGAGCGTCAATGATGGTGGCTACGTCAGAAAGCCGAACCGGCGCGCCGTTCCGGTAGGCAATGATAATCGGTTTGTACTGTTCCCCGGAACTCAGCTGGTCGTTGTCGTTGATCGTCCAGGCCTGATCTCTTCCATCAAAATTGCCTTTGGCCTGATTCACGTTGGCGCTGCTCAGCGCGGTCCGCAGGGTATCCAGGCTCAGGCCGTAGGAAGCCAAAGCAGTGGGATTGGCCTGGACCCGGACGGCGCGGCGTTGTCCGCCGCTGATGCTCACGAACCCGACGCCCTTGAGCTGAGAAATTCTCTGGGCCATGCGCACTTCGGCGTACTCTTCGACATTGATGAGCGGCACGGTCTTGGAGGTGATGGCCAGAGTGAGAACCGGAGCGTCCGCCGGATTGACCTTGCTGTAGATGGGCGGATTGGGAAGCAAGGTAGGAAGATAAGTGCCGGCGGCGTTGATGGCCGCTTGCACCTCCTGCTCGGCGACGTCGATGCTCAGGTCCAAGGTGAATTGCAAGGTGATGAGCGAGCTGCCAAAGGAGCTGATGGACGTCATCTGGTTCAGCCCGGGCACTTGGCCAAACTGCTTCTCTAGCGGAGCCGTTACCGCGGACGTCATCACCTCCGGGCTCGCGCCGGGATAAAAGGTTTGAACCTGGATGGTCGGATAGTCGACCTGTGGCAACGCCGAGACCGGTAGTTGCGTGTAGGCGACCACGCCGACGAGCACGATGCCCGCCATCATGAGGGAGGTAGCGACAGGCCGCTGGATGAAAATGCGCGAGGGGCTCACTGATTACCGCGTTCCTTTAATTTGCGCGGCCGCGCCCACGCCCGCCAGGGTTGCCCTGAGGGAAATGTCCGCGGCCATCGGCGCCTTGAGGCTGGCCGTTGGACCGGCCGCCGCCATCGGGATTGCTGAAATTCTGTCCGCCCGGCCCGCGCTGCCCACCCGGCATGCCTTGACCTTGACCGCCGGGACCGCCCTGACCTTGAGGACCACCGCCTCCGCGTCTGCCACCTCGCCCTCCGCGCCCACGCGCTGCAAAGGCGGCCGCATCAGAAGCGGCTTGCCGCTCCACTTCACCGGCCTCGCGAATCCGAACTTTCGAGCCATCCGAAAGGCGGTCGGCGCCGTCCACGGCCACTTGCTCTCCCACTTGCAGGCCACTCTTGATATTGGCTCCCGACTGGTCTGAAGAAATCAGGGTGACCGGACGCAAGTGAGCGGTCTGATTCTCGTCGATCACATAAACGAACGTCCCTTGCTGGCCGTTTTGAACCGCAACCGTGGGCACCACGGTCTGGTTCTGCAGGGTCTCCAGCATCAAGCGAATATTGACAAACTGCTGCGGGAACAATTCGAAATTCGTGTTGTCGAAAATGGCCTTCAGCTTGGAGGTGCCCGTGGTGTTGTCGATCTGGTTGTCCACCGTCAACAATGTTCCGGACGCCAGCTTCTGGGAATTGTCGCGGTTGTAGGCGTCGACTGGGAGTTTAACTCCGGCGCGAAGTTTCATCATGACGGCCGGAAGACTATCCTCGGGAATGGTGAACAACACGGAGATCGGTTGAAGCTGCGTGATCACGATCATCCCGTTGGCGTCGGAGGCGTGTACGATATTGCCGGGATCCACCAGGCGCAGACCGACTCTGCCGGTGATCGGCGCAGTGACTTTGGCGTACACCAACTGCAATTTGGCGCTGTCGATGTTCGCTACGTCCTGCTTGATGTTGCCCTCGTATTGCGCCACCAGAGCCTTTTGCGTGTCCAGTTGCTGCTTCGGAATGGCATCCTGCTCGATCAGGGTCTGGTAGCGCACCAGATCCAATTTTGAGTTTTCGAGCAAAGCCTGATCGTGAGCCAGCGTACCTTCAGCCTGGGCCAGCATGACCTGGAACGGCCGCGGATCGATTTCGGCGAGGATCTGGCCCTCTGTTACGAAGTCGCCCTCCTGGAAATTGATCTTCATGATTTGACCGTCCACGCGGGACTTGACCGTGACCGTATAGAAAGCGGTCACGTTGCCCAGCCCATCCAGGTAGACCGGCACGGAGGCGGAGCGGGCTTTGGCGACCACCACTGGTAGGGCATCCCCGCCAAAACCGCCTCTCCCGCGGCCAAAACCTCCCCGGCCACCTTGGTTGGTCTGTGGAATGAGACCTGGCTGACGCACTCTCCAAACAGCGTAAGCCGTTATTCCTACGATGATTACGAAGAACAGGACCCAGATGACACCACGCTTCTTAGGTTTGTTGGGCGGCCTAGAGGGGGGAGCTACACGAAACTCCTCTTCCCCAACCGGCCGCAAATCAGTTGCGGTCGTATCCATAATTTCACCTAACTACCCCGAATTCGCCTACAGCCCCGAATTCACCTGACTGTCCCGACGCTCGCTACAGTTAATGACTTCCCGAGCGGGTTACAAGGTAACAGCCATAAGAAATTTTACGGAACCGGTGCAGTCCGCGGCTGGGAGCACCGACTTAGAGGCGTTGTTCCCGACGCCTTATTATAAGATAAGAGTTGTGCCGGGGCCATCCATTCCGCCACCGATCGCGCAACTGGGCGCGCGGCCGTTTTCGTTGTATCCCGCGATTCTAAACATTCGGCACAACGAATGGTTGTACGAGAGCGCCACCTGGTCGGAAGTGCTGGTGCGCAACACCGGCAGCAACGAGACCGTTTCCATCCCCCGCCGTTACGTGGGCGATGTCTCCAGCGTGGAAGCGCCGGTGATGATCGTGGGGCTGCTGGCCGAGCTGGAATACCGCGCCGGCGCCGTGTGTCCGGCCAAGCGGCGGGTGATCCAGATGCCGCTGGCGGTAAACGACGGCGTCGCCGATCCAATTGCCGCGCGGCCCGCTCCCGCGCGTTCCGGGCCCGCTGTGGTGGTCGGAATTCGATTGGAGGACGGCCCCCGCTCTCGCATCCCGAAAATTGTACTGGGTGGCGTGGCTCTGGGTTTGGCCGGGTGCGTACTGGCCATCAGCCTGTTTCGCGGCGGCCTGATTGCCACGCGCGCCTTCTACGCTCCCCTCGCGCAGCAAGACCTGGGCCTGAGCGCTTCCGACGATTATCAATCCGTCATCCATTCGCTCGGCGCGCCTGCGCGCGACGCCTGGCAATCGGATACACAAGGCCGCCAATTCCACATTCTCTGGTATCCCCGGCATCGTGTTTACGTGGTCTTGATGGCCGAGGGCGCGGTGGATGCGCGCTACATTGGCGCGCTGGACCGCTACTGGCGCCCGGTGCACGCCGTGGTCCTGCCGGGTAAAGGAACCAGCTACGCGGTGCTCGCGTCCTTGCGACGCTTCTAGCCTGCCGCGAAACCACACACCAGCTAGGCCTTGCTGTCGCTTCCGGATACAGCCTGGAATGCCACGTTACCGGCCGCGGATTGCGGCGTAGCTCTGTGGCCGCGTGGCGGCGAGACCAAGACCGGCAAGATCATCGATACCGTCATCATCCCCGCGATCAGATACAGCGCCTGGTTGTAGCCGCCCGTCGACTGTCTCAGATAAGCAAATAGCAGCGGGCCGAAAGCCGCCGGGAAGGCCCAGGGCAGCAGCATCAGCCCATAAATCGCGCCGATGTTGCGGGCTCCAAAATAGTCCGCTGAGAAGGCCGGCGTGATTCCGTACCCGCCGCCATAACACACCACGATGATGAAGGTGACGATGAAAAGAAGGGTGGCTGAGCCGATGGAGTGAAACGTCCAGAACAGGATGGCCTGTATCAGATACATGATGATGAAGGCGGTCTTCCGGCCGGTCAGGTCTGAGACCCAGGCCCAAAATACGCGCCCCAGTCCATTGGCGATGCTGATGACGCCCACCAGGCTGGCCGCCGTCGCGGCGCTCATTTTGCCGATCTCCTGAAAGATCGGCGCGGCCTGCGAGACCACCGATAATCCCGCCATGGTGTTGATGGACATGAGCCCGCACAGCGCCCACCACTGCCAGGTTCGCAACGCTTCCGGCAGTGCGTAGTCGCGATCCGATCGCTGGGCCATTTGCGCCGCGGTGGGATTCCAGCCGGCCGGCTTCCAACCTTCGGGAGGATTTCGCATGAAGAAGCCCGAGCAGATCGCCACCACGCCATACGCAACGCCGAGATACGCAAAAGTCGGCATCAACCCGACCGTCTGCAACAGCTTGCCGGCCGACGGCGCGGCGATGAGAGATCCAGCGCCAAAACCACCCACCGCAATCCCTGTGATGAGCCCGCGGTGTTCGGGAAACCATTTCACCAGGACAGCGATGGGAACGATGTACCCCATCCCCAGCCCAGTTCCCCCAATTACGCCATAAGTAAGATACAGCCACCACAAATTGTGCCCGGAAAAGCTCGCCAAAAACACGCCGCCGCCCCACAGCAGACCCGCGAACATCGCGACCACTCTGGGGCCGCTCTTGCTCATCCATAGCCCGCCCAAGACCGCCATGCATCCGAGGAAGAACCAGCAGATCGTAAAGGTCGCCGAAACCTCAGCGATGCTCCAGCCGTATTCCTTATTCGCGTTCACTAGCGGAATGCGAAACACGCTCCAGGCGTAGCCGGCGCCCAAGGCCATTTGCAAGCACACGCCCGCGACTGCGATCCACCAGCGGTTCAATGAACCCATAAAAACGGCTCCTCAACTCGGAGATACGACGCTTTCAACAAATCCCATGTTCGTGGGCCTGTTGTCAAGCATACATTGCGGCACGCCCGGCCGGTGCGAATTGACCCTGTGGCCGCTGTTCCTTGATAATGAATCGCGAGCAAAGCATGCGTTGCCTGATCACTGTCGCCGCGTTCTGTCTTAGCAGCGGTGTGACGGCCTTGGCCGCTACGCCAACCGCGGATCTCCTGGTCGAGCTCATCCGCGCCGATACCAGCAACCCGCCCGGGAGAACAGCCCAGCTTGACGAGTTGATGGCCGGCAAGTTGAGGGCGCTCGGCTTCACGGTGGAGATCGTTCCTACGCCTGAGGCGGGCAAATCGCACCTGATCGCGCGGCTCAAGGGCGACGGCTCCGCGCGGCCGGTGCTACTCGCTTCGCATGCCGACGTGGTGGGCGTCGAGCGCGACAAATGGTCGGTGGATCCATTCGCCGGCGTCGTCAAAGACGGCTACGTGTGGGGCCGCGGCGCGATCGATTTCAAAGGCGGCATGGCGGTCTTTGCCGAGGCAGTAATGCGCCTGGCGCGCAACAAGATTCCGCTGCGGCGCGACGTGATTTTTATGATCGAGGCCGACGAGGAAAGCGCGCCTTACAACACCACCTGGCTTTCCCAATCCCACTGGGACGCGATGGATTGCGAGTTCGCGCTCAACGAAGGCGGCTGGATCATGAAGCGCTCCGACGGCAAGGTGCGGTATGTCAGCATCTCGACGGCCGACAAGAGCTCCATCGCACTGCTGCTGACGGCGCACGGCATCTCCACGCATTCCTCCATGCCGCGTCCCGATAACGCCATCTTCCGCCTGTCGAAAGCGATGGCGCGCCTGGCCGATTACGATACCAAGCCGCAGCTGACCGCAAGCACACGCGAATTTTTCCTGACGCTCGCCAAGACCAGCGAGCCGCCCGAGTCAAAGTATTTTTACGATCTGGTCAACAGCCACGATCCCGCCGTCATCGCGCGCGCCGACCGCGAAATCAGCAAGGACTACCTGCTGCACGCCATCATGCGCAACACCATCGCGCCGGTTTTCTTGAACGCGGGCTTCCGCGGCAACGTGATTCCGAGTTCCGCGCAGGCCACCGTCAATTTCCGCGTGATCCCCGGCACCACGGCAGCCGATCTGATTGCCGAAATCAAGAAAGTGGTGGCCGATCCGAACGTGGATGTGACATTTCAAGGAGTGTCGCCGAACGCCGTACCTGGCAACACCGAATCCCCCACCAGCACCGACCTGTATCGCGCGCTGGCCGAAAGCTCCGGTCAGCTATGGCCTGGCGTCCCGGTGACTCCGTACTTGTTCCAGGCCGGCACCGACGCAGGCGCATGGCGGCGCCGCGGCGTACCCGTCTACGGCATTTACCCCTACCCGATTTCCAACGACGACCTGAGCCGCATGCACGGCAACGACGAACGCGTCCCGGTCGATTCGCTGGAGCAAGGCACGGATCTGATTTACCGCACGCTGCTGCGTGTCGCCGCGCGCCGATAGCTACGCGTCAATAGCTACGCCGGGCCCGTCTGGCTGCGAGGGTCCAGCAACTGCTTCAGCCGGTCTTCGGGAATGCCGCTCATCTCCCGCGCCACCTCGCGTACCGTGCGGCCGCTGCGATAGGCTTCCTTGGCAATGGCCGCCGCGCGCTCGTAGCCGATTTCGGGAGCCAGCACGGTGGACATGGCGAGCGACTGCTCGACGAATCCGGAGGCACGCGCCGCGTCCGCCTCCAGCCCCCGCACCGCACGCTGCTCGAAATTCCTCGACGCGGCCGCCAGCAGATCAATCGATTCCAGCAGATCGTACGCCATCACCGGCATCATCACGTTCAGCTCGAAGTTCCCCGACGCGCAGCACCAGGTGATGGCCGCATCGTAACCGATCACCTGCGCGCCAGCCATCAGCACGCTCTCGGCGATCACCGGGTTCACTTTGCCCGGCATGATGCTCGACCCTGGCTGCGTCTCCGGCAGCTTTAATTCACCCAGACCGCAGCGCGGCCCGGAGGCCAGCCATCGAATGTCGTTGGCGATCTTGGTCAGCGCCACCGCGTAAGTCTTCAGCGCCCCGCTCAGAAAACTCACCGCATCCTTGGCGGCCTGCGCTTCGAAATGATTGCGGGCCTCGCGCAGCGGCAGCCCGGTTCGTTCGGCCAGCTCCGCGATGACCGCGGCGGCGAAACCGGGAATCGCGTTGAGTCCCGTGCCCACCGCGGTACCGCCCAGCGGCAATTCGTAGATTCCTTCCAGCGCAGCCACAAGGCGCGCGCCGCAGTTCTCCACCTGCGCCGCGTATCCGCTGAACTCCTGGCCGAGCAGCATGGGCACGGCGTCCTGCAAGTGCGTGCGCCCGATCTTCACGATGTCGCGGAACTCGTCGGCCTTCTGTTCGAGTGAGCCGGCCAGCAAACCCATGGCCGGCAGCAGCTCTTCGCGCACCAACATGGCGGCCGATAGGTGCATCGCCGACGGGATCACGTCGTTGCTGGATTGCCCGCGATTGACCTGGTCGTTCGGATGCGCCTTCGCGAGATGGCCGATCACCTCGTTGGCATTCATGTTGGTAGAGGTGCCGCTGCCGGTTTGGAAAATATCCACCGCGAACTGGCCGTCGTGCTGGCCCGCGGCCACCTCCTCGGCGGCTTTTTCGACCGCGGCAGCCAGATCCACCGGCAGTTGCCCGATCCGTCCGTTCACCCGCGCCGCCGCGCTCTTGATCATCCCCAGCGCGCGGATAAACGCGCGTGGAAACCTGAGCCGGCTGATGGGAAAATTCTCCACCGCGCGCTGCGTCTGCGCGCCGTACAGCGCATCGGCAGGCACACGCATCTCCCCCATGGTGTCTTTCTCAATCCGGTAATTCACGCTTTGATTGTAGGCCTGTGAGGACCGGCCTAATTCACCGTGTAAGGCGCCCGCAGCCCGAACGGCGCGATCTCGATGTCAAACTGCTCGCCACCGGCGCCCGCCATTTGGTAGGTGCCCCGCATGGTCCCCAGTGGCGTCTCGAGCGGGCACCAGGACGAGTATTTGAACGATTCGCCGGGCGCCAGCACCGGCTGATGTCCCACCACACCCGGACCTCTCACTTCCTGCGTGTGCCCGGCCGCATCCGCAATGATCCAGTGCCGGCTGATCAGTTGCACCGTATCGCTGCCCTGATTGGTGATCCGTACCGTGTACTCGAATATCCACTCGCCGTGGTCCGGCCGCGAATTCTGCGGCGCGTAGCGCGACAAAACTTCCACGCGAATCCCCCGCGTCACCGCGTCAGACAGCGGAGCGAAGTCCGACTTGATTGCGTCCATGCCGAAGGTCCATCATAGCAAGCCGCTTTGCCGGGGTATCCTCGGCTGGGAGGCTCCGAATGATTGCACGCCACTGGCGAGGGTGGACCAAACCTGAAGATGCAGACGCCTACGAAGCGCTGCTCAACAACAAAGTCCTGCCAGGCTTAAGCGCCGTCATGGGCTATCGCGGCGGTTACGTGCTTCGATCCGATGAGCACGCTGAGACCGAGTTCGTAGTCATCAATTTTTTCGATTCGCTCGAAGCCGTGAAGCTATTCGCCGGTCCGGACTTAACAGTCCCGGTTTTCGAGCCCGAGGCAAAGGCGCTGTTATCGCGTATCGAGCCCACGGCTAAGCACTATGCGGTGCGCGCGGATCGGATGTTCCGGAGATCGCAAGATGATCGAGGGGATTTTCGTCAAACGCTACAATAACGGGAATGATGGATGACAAAGTAGCGTTGATCATGGGTGCGAGCAGCGGGATTGGTTGGGCCACAGCCGAAGCCTTCGCGTCTCGCGGAGCCAAGGTTGTTCTCGCGGGCACGGCGCGAGCAGGAACTGGCGGACCTCACTCACCGCATACAGGAGCGCGGCGGACAGGCGAGTTTCGTCGTGGCGGACGTTGCGATCGCCAAAGACGTCCAGAGAGCGGTCTCCTAGGCTGTAGACGTTTTCGGACGGCTCGACTACGCGGTCAACAACGCCGGATACGAGGGGCCGCTAGCGGCCATCACAGATTTTCCGGAGGAGGCCTGGGACCAGGTCTTAGCTACCAACCTGAAGGGCCCGTTTCTGTGCATGCAGTTTGAGGCTCGTGCAATGCTGGCAGGCGGCCGCGGTGGCGCAATCGTCAACGTAGGGTCAGTCAATTCGTTTCTTGGGACGGCCGGTTTCCCGGCGTACTGCGCTTCAAAGCACGGGCTGATCGGCTTGACAACCAGCGTCTCAGCCGAATTGGCTCCCAAAGGTATCCGCGTCAATCTCCTTTGTCCCGGGATCATCGACACGCCTATGCACCGGCGGGGCCGCGCGCTTTTCGGCGACGCACTCTACGACAACATATTGGCGACCCGCGTGCACTCAAGACGTGCCGGGCGCCCTGAAGAAATCGCACGCTCTATTGTTTTTCTCTGCTCAGATGATGCCAGTTACATTACCGGCACTACGTTAACACCGGACGGCGGGTTTGTCCTGACGATCTGATTCGCGCGATCCAGCGTCAATGCGCATTTCGTCGGCAATTCCTGTGCCGCCCTTCGGCATAGGTCTTTTCTGGTTGTGGACTCGCTATACTGTAGCGTATGTCCGGCGGGGAAGGTTCTAAAGGAGGTTCCGGATGAGTAGCCGGTTAATGGTGTATCTGAGCGTGCTCGCGGCCGCCGCGGTACTGCCTGTGGGCAGCCAGGCCCAGACATTAGCCCGCAACCCTTCGGCTGCAAAAACTCCAGCCCAGTGGAAACTCCAGCATTTGCCAGACGGCCAGCCGGACTTGCAGGGCATTTGGACCAACGCCACCATAACTCCGATGGAGCGGCCCGCCGAATTCGCCAACAAACCGTTTCTCACCGAGCAGGAAGCCTCCGAATACGAGAAGAATTACGTCCAGCACCAAAAGGAAAGCTTCACCAACGATGTGAACGGCCCCATACGACTAGCCTGGTGGGACTCAGGCTCAAAAATCGTCGAGACCAGACGAACTTCTATAGTGATCGATCCGCCGGATGGAAAAATTCCCGCCTTGACCCCGCAGGCGCAAGCCGCGGAACGCGCGCTCCGGCAAGCCAGGCGCGGCGGACATATAGACACTGTCAAAGACCGGCCCCTGAATGAGCGCTGCATCATTTGGCCCACCGACGGTCCGCCCATGATGTCGAGTTTCTACAACAACAATTACCGCATCGTACAGTCGCCGGGATATGTTTCGATCTACATCGAAATGGTGCACGACGTTCGCGTCATTCCTCTGGATGGGCGCGCGCATCAGCCGCCCCAGGTGCGCAGTTGGATGGGCGACTCGGTAGGACATTGGGAGGGCGATACGCTGGTGGTTGATACCACCAACTTCAATGGCAAGTCCAGCTT
Organism: Terriglobia bacterium; assembly: GCA_963768095.1. Lineage (GTDB taxonomy): Bacteria > Acidobacteriota > Terriglobia > Bryobacterales > Bryobacteraceae > Palsa-89. The sequence continues at coordinate 941,381 of CAVYGT010000011.1, forward strand.
CCGCGGTTCCGACGAGAATCTGCACGTCATCGAGCGCTTCAGCCGAACCGGCGAGCATACGCTTCTCTACCAGTTCACTATTGACGATTCGACCGCCTTCACTCGCGCCTGGACGGGCGAGGTTCCCTGGCTCACGGCGCCGGGCCCGTTGTACGAATACGATTGCCACGAGGGAAATTTTCACAGCATGGAAAGCATGCTGAAGAACGCCCGCGCGGAAGACGCCAAGCCACCGTCTGGCCGATAGTCAGGGCTAACGCTTTGATCACGAGAAGCTCCCATGCGGCATATAAAGTGTGACGGGCTGCTGACACCACGAAAGGCTGGAATGGGCGGGACGGTCCATGGTCTGAACGCATGAGAGTCCTGACGCAGGCCTTATCATTGACGCTTCTGGCGGTCGCGGCAGCGGCCCAAACGACACCATCCACGTACCAGCCCATTACGGGAGGCGGCCGGTTTGAGTGGGCCATCATGAACACGATTAACCTGCCGAGCTTCGGGGTCGGGTTGATCAATGCCGGCTGGGGAACTTATTTCCACCAGCCTAAAGAATATGGCACGACCCTGGAGGGCTTCGGAAGCCGATTTGGACTCCGTCTCATCGGCGTATCGGTGAGCAACACCATGGAGTCGGGTCTGGGTGCGGTGTGGGGTGAAGATCCGCGCTACACTCGTGCGGATGGTCAGCCATTTGTGCAGCGCGCCGGCCACATTGTCAAAATGACATTCATGGCGCGCAACCGCGAGGGGCGGATCGTGCCGGCGTATGCTCGCTACGCCGCGATCGGCGGGAGTAATTTCCTGTCGAACGCCTGGCGCCCGGACAGTGACGCGACCGTCCGGCACGCGACCATTCGCATCGGCTTGGGGTTCCTCGGACGGCTGGGCGTGAATACCTATTACGAGTTCTGGCCGGATGTGAAGGAAAAAATATTCAAGCACTAGCTCGAACACGTCTTTCAATCCGGTTACTGAGTAGGAAGTATCTCGGTTCGCTCCCGAATGTCCCGTGTAAACGCGAGTAAATCGTTGCCTTCGAATGTCAGACGAATGAATCCAGGTTCAACCAGATCATCCGAAGTCTCGATCGTCGCACCAGAGGGAATGCTTACGAACTTGTGATCGGCCGTCGCCGTAACGGCGGGAATCTCGGACTTAACACGGAGATGCGCTACAAGTTGCATAGCAGCTCGAACCTTGAGCGGGCCTGTCCGGCGCTAAGGGTAGAGTAATGGAAGCCGCCTCGCGAGAATATCCCAGGTACTTGGTATTTTTGGCTCACGCAAGATGGCATCTCTTGTTTTTGGTGAGCCGGGCCGGGATCGAAACCGCGACCACCGCATCCGGGTGACGTCATGTTGGTGACAGACACAGCATACTGGCGCAAACACCGCGGCACTCGGGTAAAATGATTTCCGAACGCTGTTTATGACCTACATGTGGCAGGGCAAGCAGTACATTGTCGTGGCCGTCAACGGCGGCAATTACTCCGGCGAATGCGTCGCCTGCGCGCTGCCGGATACGGATTAGCAAGGAGGCGTATGACTCTATACAGGCTCGTTCCATTTTTCGCCGCCGCAGCGTCGGGAGTATTGACCGCCGTGGCTCAGGACTCCAGAGGAGTGATGGCGCAGAAAGACGTTATCTACGGGCGGGCCGATGGGGCGGCGCTGTTGGCTGACATCGCGTACCCTGCCGGTAAAGATCATTTACCTGCGATTCTCATGGTCCACGGAGGCCGCTGGCGAGCCGGCTCAAGGAGCGACGAGAATTACGCCAAGCAGGACGGCTGGGCGCGTGACGGTTTCTTCGCCATGAATATTGACTATCGCCTCGTCAATTCCACGCCCGCGCCGGCGTGCTATCAGGACATGTACACTGCTCTCCGCTGGGTGCACGCCCGCGCATCGGAATACCACATCGATACCAGCCGGATTTACCTGATGGGCAACTCTTCGGGCGGACATGAAGTCGCTCTCGCCGCCACTCTGGGCGAGGGGCCGTACGGGAAGACGGGTGGCTGGGACAAAGAATCCGAGGATTTCCGGGCAGCCATCAGCTTCTCCGGAGCCTACGATCTGAACACGCTGTCTTGGGGGAATCTCTGGACGCCCATAACCGGCAGTGCGAGCACCGGCTTTACCACACTGGCGGGTGCATCGCTAGAGGAGGCTCGCCGCATTGCCTCGCCTCTGCACAATATCGGCCCGCGGACCCAGCCGCTGCTGCTCCTACATTCGGACGACGACCGCTCCGTTCCCATTCAACAAGCGATCGATATGGACAAAGCGCTCACGGCGGCGCACGTGCCGCACAAGTTTATTCACTACACCGATCGCGGCCATATCGGTTTCACCGATGAAGCCATGCGCGAGGCGCGGGCGTTTATCGCGGATTTGGAGTCCAAAACGGCGCCGGGAACAGGTTCAGCGAGCAGGTAGCGAGACCCCGCAAGCCGCACCAACCCAGTCGGCGAGGCCTGCTCAGACCCTTACTCAGATCACCGCCGACCGGCCTGAGCCTCAGCTTCCATCAAGTTCATCAGTATGTCGTTGATCCTTGTCAGATGCCCAGTCCCTTTCGTCTTCAGCCACCTAAGCACTCGCGGGTCCAGGCGTACACTCACCGCAATCTTCTTATGCCGGTCACGGAACCTGATCGCGTTTCGAAGCTGCTCGTCAGTCAGCGGTGGGATGTCTGAGTAGTCGATGTCCGAATCGTCGCCAGCCGCCTGCTTGGCTGCCATGCGCTTGATCCGCGCGGTCTCCTGCTTAGTCGGCTTCCTGCGCTTGATATCTTCGGATGTCATTCTTATCAGCCTTTCGGGCCGAGATAATGCAGATGATTTCTTCGCCATGGTAGTCCTCTCTGTAAACGTGCGCAACTACTAGAACCACGACGCTTGAAGCATCCGCTGTCCGGTTACGTCGTCTATACGCTCTAGGGTAATGAGGCAATTGGGGTCATCGAACACGAGCGCCGCAAATTCAAACGTGACACCATGCTTCTGTTGGTTGGCCTCGTTTTTGCTCTCATCCCATTCGAAGCGCATCGTGTATATACGTATGGTATCACGTAATACGGCGAACATCAATCGATAGAACCTGGGCAGACCACTTGAGCCTTCACCAGCCCCTCGATTGTCTTCATCCCTTGCGCGAACAGATCCGCCACCTGTTTACCGGATTTCGCCTGCTACATGAGCATCGCAAACACCGATCGAGGACGGCGAAACGTTCTAGCAGATGAAGCGGGTGCCGCAACGTTGATGTCAGCTTCGGACGGCGCGACGCTAGTAAGCTCGGAGACAGAAAAAGGCGCGCCAGACGCCGAACAAAATCGAGGGTGAACTAAGTATTGATTCGGTTGGTGAGCCGGGCGGGGATCGAACCCGAACGCCTGATTGATACCGCGCAACTTATTGATTCCACAAGTTGCCAAAAACGCCAAAATCGATACTTCCGCCGAAGTGAGGTACACGGCGGGTACACGGACTACGAATTCGCTAGTAGAGCGGCGGGTGAGCCGGTCGAAAGAAGCTCATTTAGGCGCGCTAGCATCAAGCAGGAAGCACGATCTGGGGCATGTGTTGAGAGAACCCATGCCGGTGTAGATCATCACGGGCCGCACGGGACTCAAAAGCCAGCACGAGGCTTAGCGTCAGTTGTAACCCGTTCACGTCACAAGCTGGCTCCGTTCTGCACAACACAGTACGACAACCCACGGCGATCTAAATTGGCCACACAATTGGCCACACGAAACTGGGCGGGTGCCGCATGACGCGCGCCTGTGCTTATCTGCGTGTCAGCACCGCAAGCAAAACGAAGCATGGCGCGTGCTGTACTTTCGACCAGGACCCGGCTGTACAGGAGAAACCGATTCTGGACTTGATAACTAATCGCGGCTGGACGCCCGTTCGCGTCTATTCTGACCGGACCAGCGGTGCCAAAGAGCGCCGGCCTGGATTAGATACACTTATGGCCGACGCGAGGCGCGGCGCATTTGAGGTTGTGGTCGTTTGGCGTTTTGACCGCTTCGCGCGAAGTGTCAAGCAATTAGTTCTTGCTCTCGAAGAGTTCCGGTCACTGAACATCGACTTTGTGTCACACGAGGAGGCGCTCGATACAAGCACACCCATGGGGAAGGCGATGTTCACAATTATCGCCGCGATGGCCGAGTTGGAGCGCAGCGTGATCCGGGAGAGGGTAGTGGCCGACCTACGTTATGCGCGAGAACGAGGAACGCGCAGTGGCAAACCGATCGGGAGGCCCAGAGCAGTATTCTCGCGTGATGAGGTGGTCCAACTGCGAGCACAGGGTTTGTCATGGCGCAAGATCGCGCAGACAACCGGGGTTAGCATCGCGAGTGTGCGGAGGGCCTGTCAGAGTCCAAACGAGAAGCCCTAGGCATGCCAAAACCCTTCAGAAGACGTTTTGGCAGGTATTTGGCAAGCGGCTTCGCTTGCTTCTGATATTGATGCAGGCTCGGTAGCCGCTGATGCCGTTACGTTCCAGGCAACTTCTCAATGTGAGCAAGAATCGATCGAAATCGAGACCAACCGTTAAAAATTCGTTGCGCAGCATGTTCTTCGTGGTCTGTTTCGGAGGGTTGCGCCACACTGCGCCAGTTTGCGCCAATTTTTCTAGACTAGACTAGTCTAGGCTTTCGATGTGTCATTTGAAGATCGAGTTTTTATCACCGAGCCACCATCCCGAGGTCCAACGGGACGATTTCGCCAGCTCGGGATCGGCAAACCCTAGAGTCAATTTCGACACCGACTTCGAACTATGGCCAAGAGATTCACAATGGCAATTATCGTAGCGTTTTGCTGTCATGGCATTCCGTTGCTAGCACGCCTCGATATCTGACGATGGTAGCCGCAGCAGTCGAGAGCCCATTTGTGCTGTTCCTGTTGGTGCGTCAGGAATTTCTTAGTATTTTTCGGTTGTTTTCGGAGCCGTATTGTACAGTACTATAGACAAGCTCGAAAATCGGAATTCCATTGATCAGGTCGTCTGTGCCGAGATTGGACCCTCAGTGAGCTTAGACCCATGTCTGCCACAACCCGTCTTCCACTTGCGGTCCCTTGACAAAAACCTCAGGCGAATTTAGACACGGATACCACGATCAGAGACGCCAGTCGCGGCCCGCGAGCTCGCGCCGGGGCTGTCTTACACAATCGGCGGGCCTGCCAGGCAGCGGTGTCCTTAGATGATGCGGGCACGAACTTTCGTTTTGGTTAGCGGCTAAACCGGCGGCATCCACCCTTCTGTTCGATTGTTCATTCTCGTAACCACCGAATTGGAGTCAAGGCGGCTCACTTTGCGCAAAGCCGGTTTTTGAGCCCTGTTCTAAGTGTTTGAATTTCTTGAACACCATCGCGCCGTTGGCGCTGCTATCGAAAACAAACTGCGGGCCAAAAAGTCGAGGTTTTGCACCCGCAACTAATGCATCCCTGATATTCACCGCGGAAGGGCTGAGTGTGGCGACGTAGAGAAAAACCAATCGTACCGGTGACGCTCCGTTGGATGCTTTCTGCACTGCGGTTCAGAGAGTCGTGCCTCTTTAGTTTTAAACGGTTTTTAAACACTTAAAAAGGGTTTCCCTAGATTAGACTAGTCTAGGCTTCGCCGATCGCTCGGCGATTGGGTCCTTTCTCCACGGGGTCATCACGTCCCGGTAAGGCTAGTTTCGCGCGCTAAGGATAGCCCGAGCGGTCTGCCTTGGCATGAACAAAACCGCAAAAGTTTATTTAGGCACGGCTTTTGTGCCCGATGGCATCCGTCCTGGTAGCGGTCACGGCAGCGGTCAGCGGTCAGCGGTCAAAGACAAGCTCGAAGCGTGTCCTTCGGCCGTTCCGCTAACGTTCTTTCGTGCACAATCGAAAGTCTGTCAGCACGCTCGCAAACACAGAGGTTTCAATGCGAGCCGGAAAGCAGCTCAGAAACGTTTCGGCACAACCCATCTACTGGTTTCTTAACACCATTTCTCCGACAGCCAATGTTGCGCCGAAAGGGAATGGTTTTGACCAAAAAAAATGTAACGCTGCGGGTCAACCGTGAACAAGATTCTGAGTAATGCTGCACGCCCGTGTTTATTAGCCACTTATCGGAGCCTATTCATTGCGAGCACGGACGCCAGTAGACGTGAAGGACGTTTGCATCCACTGACGGCGGGTCTCAGGTGGCTATCGGCTGGCGTGGCCAGCGGTAACTGCTACGATCATGACATGGCAAGATTCCGCGTGGAAATCGCTATGTCCCAGGATGGTGGCCAGTGGAAAACTATCGCCAAAGGGACGTGGGACCCGGGTTCTGATCCGGTGCTAAAAGGTGAGGGCGTACCGCAAACAGTCTTAGAAGACCTGGTTAGGATCGACCCTCAGGGTCAGGAAAGCGGCACCTCGCATGCTCAGGCTGGTTACATTCGGTACAAGATGGCTTTCTTTTCCAACTGACCCTAAAGGAAGTGGCGCATCGCCTTCAAGGTGCGTGGCGCACTCTTTGACCTGTAGCACTGTTGCTGTTCGTAGGTTAGCGGTCGGACCTACCATCCTTCGGCTGTCCCCGAAATCGAAGGCAAGACACTGTTGCACAACGAAAGCGGCCTCTTCCTTTTCACAGTCGGCTGGATTGAGGACCGCCTGTGTTTGCCCGAAGCTAATACGGCACGATTCGCGATGTAGGAGATGCACCTTCAATTTGGATGACCTCGGCCTCGAAGCCTCAACATGAACGTTCGATCGCTGTTTAGTTTGTTCTCTTCCGATCTTGCGATTGATCTCGGCACTGCCAACACGCTGGTCTTTGCCAAGGGGAAAGGGATCGTCGTGAACGAACCCTCCATCGTGGCCATCAACAAGACCAATGGCGAAGTAGTGGCGGTGGGCAAGGAAGCCAAGGAGATGTTAGGCCGCACGCCCGGAAACATCGTGGCCATCCGACCCATGAAAGATGGCGTCATCGCCGATTTCAAAGTGACCGAGCGCATGCTCAACTACTTCATCCAGAAGGCGCACGGCCGCAAGCTGCTGGTGCATCCGCGCATCGTGATCGGCGTTCCCAGCGAAATAACCCAGGTGGAAAGACGGGCCGTCATTGATTCGGCTTACCGAGCAAGGGCCAGCGCAGTGTATTTGGTGGAACAGGCCCTGGTGGCGGCGATCGGCGCCGGCCTTCCGGTCAGCGAGCCTTTCGGCAACATGGTGGTGGACATCGGCGGCGGCACCACCGACGTGGCCGTCATCTCTCTCTCCGGTATTGTCTACTCCCGTTCAGTACGCGTTGCGGGGAACGCGATGGACAACACGATCATGCAGTACCTGAAGCACAGATATAACCTGCTGATCGGTGAGCGCACCGCCGAGGCCATCAAAATTCAGATTGGGTCAGCCTTTCCTTTGGAGCAGCCTCTGACGATGGAAATTCGAGGCCGGAACTTGATCGAGGGAATGCCCAAGACCCTGATCGTTGACGACAGCGAGATTCGGGAAGCACTAGCCGAGTGCGTGGCCACGATCGTGAATGCGATCCGGGTTGCGCTGGAACAGACGCCTCCGGAGCTGGGTGCTGACATCAGCGACCACGGAATTGTTTTGACGGGTGGCGGCGCAATGTTAAAGAATTTAGATCAGCGGATACGGAAAGAGACGGGGTTGCCCGTGTCGATCGCCGAGGACCCTCTGGCGAGCGTGGTCCTTGGGACCGGAAAAATGTTGACGGACTTCAAACTACTCCGAAGAGTCGCAATCGAGTAAGACGGGCCGTTGCTGGCCCCATTCAGGTCAGGAATCAGTTCGTCGGTTTGACAAACCAAGGCGGAGCCCACAGCTTGAATCCTCGGGATTTGCTGAGGCCTGTTGACTGTTTATAGTAAACCATAGCGCCAATTCCGCCTCAGGTACTCCTTGGTAATGTCCTAAATCTGTGTGGGCTTTTGGCCTCGCGGGAAGTGGCTCGACATTTTTTTACTGCTGGCGAATGATGGCACGACCAAGGTCGGTGATTCGGTACGCGGAAACAGGTAGTGCGCTGAGTGTTTCGGCCAGTGCCGCACCAACCTGGCCGGTGCCACAACTCCGCAAACGCTCGCCATACGACTTCGTCAACCCTCGCGTGGAGTTAATCAACATTGTGCGCGCTTCTACCAGCGCTGCCCGCGCTCGGATCACGATCAGATCCGCTTGGGCCTGCTCACTGCGGTGTCGGATCGGACTCAGCAGCTCTGGATCGATCCGTGCCAGCCGTGCCAGGGTCTTGGCATCCAACCGGTCATCCTTCCGGCTGCTGTCTGTGATCAGCCGAACCCGGCGCGCGTTCGCCACGATCTCATGGCCCAGATCCGCCAGATACCGGCTCACCCAGGGAGAGTGCGTTCCTACTTCCAGCGCCATTCGGCTCCGCGGTTTCGAACCGAGCACTTGGGCCAAGCCCTTCCTGGTCGTCGCCATGCTGCCTTCCACCATTGGTTCGCCCTGTTCGTCCAAGATACAGTAACGACTGCTTCGATCTCCCAGATCGATTCCCACCGTCAGCTTCCCGTTCGCTTCCTTTTTGGTCCTCACTTGAGTGCGTTTCTCATTGGGAGCGTATCGCATCCCGCCGAGGGACCGGCCTTCTCATTCCATCTAAATCTGTGTGGGCTCAGAAAAAATATTGCATCGTGTGCTTAGGTTCCCGCATCTGAGTTCCGATCGCGAAGGAGAACCGAGATGCCACAAGTAGCCGCATTTTACTCCGTCAACGAGGTCGCGAAGCCAGTCACTCAGCGCGTCCATCACAACAACAGCAACTGTCCTCCAGGGCGCGATATTCCAGCGAATGAGCGTCGTACCGGCACGGGCAGCTATAGACTCTGCGATGATTGCAAGAAGTTGAACGACCAAAACCGCTAGGAGTGCTTTTGCCAAAAAGTTATGCGCCACTGGGGGCCGACTGGCACATTAGGGGCCTCTGGATAAACGAACCAGCTTTGCTCTATGGACCTGACGGGCAATCCTTGCCTGAGCACAACGCCGAGGGCCATAAAAGCATCTGCGGTGGTCCCGCTGAGGATTACGTAGGGCCAATCTCCATGATGTGGCCCATCCCGCTTCGGATGGTATCCCGGATTCTTTCGTCCCTCGCAAGACGAAACCGTATCGATACCGGAGTCACGTAAAACCTTAACCGCTTCGCGGATACCTGGATCAAGCCCCAGCAGGTCGAGTCCGATCTGCGTCGTCTTCGGAGTTCTTGGAGGTTTTCTATCCACCTAGATTAGAGGGATGTCCCAGCTAGTATTGTGCCTCATAGAATTGTCGATCTTGAGCCGTACAATGGTACTGGTAATCCTTAGTCCGCGTCTCGCCATCACTTGCTGCCGCGCTTGTTAGGGCAGAGATCGCCATGAACGAGACTTGTAAGAAGGTTGCCGAGCATCGGGATACGCCGTGCGCGGATCATCGGGACTTGGCCCGCTGAGGAAACGGACGCAAACGATACCGGGGGCGAGTCAAATCATTGCAGGAGTCTCAGTAGGCGGGTACGGGTGCCAGCTCGAAATCCTTGCCGTACCAGGTAAGCGCTTCGCGGAAGTCTTTCGGGACGCCTTGCCCGATCCAAGCCGTGGCAGCGCGTCTAGTCGATGGCTACTGGATGGACAAAACTGACGTTTGGTTGTCGAAGCTCAACGCTACGCCAAACCCCCAGTTTGAAGAAGTAGGGGACGGATAGGCCGTCACTCAGGACGTATCCACTTCTTGACGACGGTTAGCTTGAGCCTGGGCGCCCGGGTTTTGTTTACGCCGACTATACAGCGCGGCTTCCAGCAGCTACCCATCGGGCGGCGGCATCGGCGCTATCATCGGGCCGTGTATTGAACGCAATCGCTGCGCCTGGGGCAGCCTTACGAATAGCATTGATGACGACTTCGAATAATGCAAGGTGCCGGGGCGGCAGGCGCACGCCGCCTCCGATTACCACACAATCGTAGTTCGCCGAACGTAACTGACGCTCCACCGTCGGCCCGGCGGTTTCGTCCGGCCGGATAAAACCAACGTCGGATTCCCATCCGCGTTCGGTGAACTGCTTCAGCGCAACCGTGATGCCGGCGCGAACTTTCTCAGCAGTCATACCCGGCGGCAATGCAGGGTCAGAAAAATCGACAGTCTCCGGATCCAAGCCAAGCAGCAAAATTCGCGCCATGATCTCTCCCTTATTCGTGCGAGCGCTTGGCGCTACCACCAGCTACCAGCTTCGCCGGAATTCGACAAGCTATCATAGCCTAAATCTGGTCCCAAACGAGACAGTTGGCAAAAACAAACTTCCGTATGGGCCGTCATCCAGGACCTATCGGTTTCTTGATCGGCTAAACGTAAATGAATCCTGCATATCCCGCTCGGATGGATGACCACTGGCCTGCCCCCATGATCGAGATGCCTCCGATAAACATTTGTCGAGGCGATGCCAGTTCTTGCCTGCCGATTGCGTGTTCCCGGGCACGAGGGTAATGATGCCAATGGCGGCGATCGTGGGCGGACGAAACAAGTTATCGCCTCCGGCGGAGGGGCGACCACGGGGGCAGGGAGGTTCTCTCAGTGTCGACGATGACGAGATAGCGACCGGACCAAGGGGTTGGTTGCCGTGTTCTTGATAAGACCCAGAATGTCTGGCCGCTGGCCATGGCCTGTTCGTAATCAGCGTCGAGGATGGCGTGGCAGTCAATGAAGGTGTTGAGCGTGGCGGGGATGCGGATGCAGCCTTTGGACTGGATAGTGCCGAGACGGATCTCCAGGAGCTTCGGGTCGGTGGTGTGCATCTGGAGGCGCATTGTGGCTTCGCCGCCGAAGCCCCACCCGCGCTCGGCCTGCTGCCAGCCGAAGTCGTAAACTCGCATACCTCTACGGCCGTAGCCGAGAATGCCGTTCTCGTTGCGGGTGCCTTCGGCGCGGAAGTCGGGGTTGGCGATGGTGTGCTCGAAGATGCCAGTAGGGGTGATGAAGTGATCGAAACTGCCGGGCTTGCCGGTGGAGGCGGGGGAGGCGCCGATGAAGTGGAACGTGCGGTCTGGCGCCATCCAGTAGATCGTGACCGCCTGGATGAAGGGGTTGCGGTCAACGAGGACGACGTATTGCGGGGAGAGATCTTTGTCCGCGAGGAGCGTTGAAAGAAGGTGTGCCCAAGCCTTCTGTTCGGCATCGGGGACAGTGAGGCGGGGGCGGACCTCCCGAGCGTAGTTCTGTGCAAGCGTTGTACCGTCGAGCGATGCTCGGTCCAGGGAAGTTCCGGCGGTTGCGGCGCGAGCAGGAAATGCGGCGAACATTGCGAGAATGGCCGTGCCGGTGCGCATCAAGTATGGGGTGTGCAGGTGCACGGCTTGTGAGCTACTGGCCGATCCGTCGAACACCGGTGATGAAATACTCCGTTTCGCCAAAGCAGGAACTGGGCACTCCCTTGTGCTGCTCATAGACCAGCGCAACACGCTGCCCCGCCGCTTCCATGATTTTGCGAGCCATTGCGTCATCTCGAACGCTGAACGGGAAGATTTGCGGGGCCGTGCCCGGGACAGTGGTCATGGCTAGCTCGCCCTCCCAGGTCTTGCAGAGCCAGCCCTTTTTCGAAATCTTCTGAACGTAGCCCGTGCGCTCGCCGGATGAATAGGAATAATGCAGCGCCACCCATGTGTAACCGGCGATCAAGGCAGCTGGAAGAAGAAGCAGAAGCACAACTAGCCGGAGTCCCAAGTGTCGCTTCTTCCCAGCAACAACGGTGGAGGTTAATTCGGCCGTTCGCTTCACAAAATGTTCCTTTATTCATTTGATGCGGCGACGCTACTGCTGGCTCAGAGAATTTGCTCATGGCAAACCCAACGACGTGAGTGATCGATAGTCGACGAAGAAGATCAAAAATGCCGAGTCGTCCACAACGGTCGCAAGATTAGCGTCAAGATTACTGAAGAACATAAGAAGTAGCACTGCTGCAACAGTGTGGTGGTTTTTGACTCCGTGCGGGCTTTAGCGGTGCGATTCAGCCACTCGGTGAAATGGGGGTCTCTTCCAATTCTTATGATCCGCGCAAACCAAGTAAATGCCGCTCGGCCGGCTAGGCAGCATCAAGTCAACCGGGAGGTTTGACATAAGTCTGGCGTGAACACTTGAGCGGAGCACGTTCTTCCTCAACGCTGCTTAGGCTAGCCCAAGCATGGCGGGCCCAAGAATACCGGACTAAGTCAACCTCGGCACAGCGCATTAACTCGAGTGGAGGCTGGTATCATGCGAAGAGTTGCGGGGTTCCTGCTCGTTTACAGCATTCTGATAATACCTGGCGTTGCTCAACGTGGCGGCCGTGGTTTTCGCGGTGGAACGGGTGGTCTCGACGAGGGTCTTGTCGGCCCAGGCTATCGCGGCGGATTCGTTTACCCTGGATTTAGAAGATTCGGCGGCGGATTCTTTCCAGGGAATCGCTTTGGCGGCTTCGGCCTGCCGGATTACGCTGCAGGGTGGGATTATCCTGACGGCGGCTACCCCGACTACGGTCACTCGAACTACGTTCCACCATCTATTTATTACGGTTATGGGCCCACAACGCCGGTTCTACAACAATCGCCTCCGAGGGTCATTGAGTACCATGGACCCGCTCATACCTGCCCGCCAGCGAATGCAAACCCGCTTTACCGGATCGCGGTCCCAGCAGACAATCGAGAGCGTAAGATCCCGCCGACATATCAGAACAACCTTTGGGTAGTACAGGACGATTCGTTTACCAATGGAACGCTCAACTTCACGACGGAGGACGGCGAGCAGAAACAATCGTCAATTCGTTCCGTCGATCGCGACCTCACACTCCAGTTAAACCGGGCGTGTGGCGTGAACTTCCAGTTGCCCAGATAGTAGGCTCGTTTAGGAAGCGAGTTCTGCGAAACTAAGAAGCCGCTTCTCGCATGCGTGATTAACAAAATCACGCTGCTGCCGGACTCTCCGTCCGATAACCAAGTCCGTCTCGCCGTACTCGGCGCGATCGACAGCGACCTGTGCTGAGGCGGTATGCCCTTGGTGGCGATGGAGGTTCGATTCGCATTCTGGTGGGGTCTGGTAGGGTCACGCTCGAAGGTGAAGTTGCGCGCTATCGGATTCGCGGCGGGTCATGGAGCGTGTCGGCAAGGTTCGAGGCATCGTGTCAATCTCGAATGGTCTTGCCACATGGAACTGATCCGACCAGCAGTCTGGGCGAGCTGCGCCGCGTGTTCGGTTGGTTATGAGGTCTCACCAGCAGAAGAGACTTTGTCACGTTCAGCGCTTTGGGCTGACTTCTACGGCTTGTTGTGCTGACCCGTTGACCACTCCATATGATAAAGCTCCCCATTCCAAGAACGCATCCCGATTCGTGTGTAGTTTTGCGGCTTCCGTAACGCTGCAGGAGGGATCAGGTGGGTCAAGACTGGCGGGATCTATTCAAGATGTTATGCGGGGCAGGGTATGCGCGCGCGGCTCTCCGGAGCGAAGCGCAAGAAGGCCTCGAGAGGCTCAGGAGCGCGGGGCTATTGGAACTGGACAACTCATTTGACGCAAAACTTAAGCACTTCACTCCACGATACCGTTTAACCGACACTGGCCGAGCACTTTGCCGGAAACTCAGCGAAAATGCGGCCTGATGGACGGCGGCTGTTTGAAGGGGCGCGGGCGTTCAGACATCGCGTCTCATTTCGGCGCCCGATGCAGCCTGCAGGTTGTGTAAATAGTAAGGCTAGTCAGTGCGCCGTCGAATCAAAACACAGAGAAGAGAGCAGCACACCATGGACATTTGCAAGCATGGTCGATTCGCAGCGCGGGGACTCGCCATAGCGGGAACACTCGTGGGTATCTTTTGTATTTCAGGTAGAGCCGAGAACGATCAGGTACTCAGTTTCAAGACCAACACAGCTGTTCGCAACCCTAGTGCGAAAGTGGTTTTTATGCTGACGACAGGTTTTGAAGATCTAGTAGAGGTGAAGCTTTGCCTTGAGGATGTCAAGGCCGTCAAAACGTCCGGTCATGTAGAAGACGTGATCTTGCTTGTAAGAGGCCGCGGCGTGCAGGTTCTAGGCGATCACGGAAAGCTGCTAGCCCGGCCGCCTGAGATCGTGAGGTTGGCGCGCGAAGTCAAGGCCGCCGGAGTGCCCATCATTGCTTCCACAGATTCGATGAAGGAACAGCAGCTTTCCTTTGTGGACTTAGATCCTAAACCCACGCACTTGGTCGATGACTCCGCCGCACTGATGGCGGAGCTGGTGTCGAAGGCATATGAAGTCATTCGGTATTGACAGTTTTTACACCTCATGCGGGTTGAACAGCACCTTATGAAGCGTAAACCCCAGACAGGGGGGTCAGGGACCGCCGCTGACATCCACATTCTTCGTCCAAATCTGTCTAAATCCGCTACGCCCCCGCACTGAAGCTGCGAAGCGGCCTTTGAACCATGGACCGCGGTGCCAGTCTGGACGATTTTCGTTTTGATCGTAGCGGCACTTTGCAAGTATCCATGCATCAACATCCGTTCTTGTGGGCGATCGCCGTTATCGGACGAGCAGGCGTCGGCAAGACGCTTCAAGCGACTGTCATGAGAAATGATTAACTCCACGGAGCCTCCTCTAGTGTTCGCCGTGTCATTCCTGCTGCTGTGGGTTTCCGAGGCGGTAAGTTCCAAACTCAGAAATCGAATTGAGGAGGTTCACGAGGACTTCGGCGTCATCTTGACGGCGACACTCATTGTTACTGGGCCTGGTTTTGGGATTTACATTCTCTGAAATGGGTTTTCGTCGCACGCGGAGTGCTGTGCCGCTCGCTACCTAAGTGCCCCACCGAGAAGCACTTCTGGCTTTGAGATGGCTCCAAGCGCAAAAACTCGTACAACTTGTGCCAGAAGGTAATTCCGTTGGTCCGGCTCCGCGGTACCTCGCGATTCCATTAAGGAATCAGGCAGGTCCGCCGCTCAACTTTCAAGTAGGTTCGGGTCACCCTCGCACTGTAAGGGATCGAAGTAGCCAAAAAAATCAATCGCACTGCTAATGTGTGCATCTTTGAACACACTTTATGGTCCTGCGATCCTCGTCTCCAGAGTCGGCTGCGATGAGAGAAACAGTGAGGCGAGTGTCACAAGACCGTGAATGCCGACGGCTCGCGAGTGTGTTTGCTTCCTTCGCGACTCGTTGAGGAAAGGATGGGAAGGATGCTCCGAATCGCTTGCTCCTTGTTGGTCGCCTATTCAGGTGGCAGCCTACTATCAGCTTCACCCGGAGATAGTGAGGCAGTGTTTCGCACCGATGTGTCCTTGGTCCGAATCGACGCTCAAGTAGTCGATGGGTCTAACCGCGTCATTCCTGATCTGAGGGTCGACGATTTCGTGCTTCGCGAGGATGGACACATACAACCGATCCGCCAGTTTGCCCGCGAAGGCGTACCACTGGACGTCCTGCTCCTGCTGGACGTCAGCATGAGTATGGGACCCCATGTCCAGCGCATCGCTCAAGCATCCCGACAGGCCCTCACAGTGCTCGACCAGAGCGATCGCATGGGCATCATGGTGTTCGATCGATTCACACGCCTACGCTTGCCCCTTAGCGATAGCCGTCAGGACTGGCGCGGCGAGATCGATCGTCTGCTGTGGGAAGAGCGATTCAACGGCGGGACCGATATTACTCGTGCGATGCTCGTGGCGGCCGGGTATATGCAGCGTGAAGGTCGACGCGACGCGAGGCGGGCCATCATCATCTTGACGGATGATCAAACAGAATTGGATCGTAACGAAGGAGCCGTCTCGACGGCCTTGGCTGCGGCAAATACCGTTATGTGCGCCTTAATCGCGCCGGACGCCCTGCGATTCGGTCGTTATCCTCCAGGAATTGGACTGCGGCGAGGCAGACTCCGCAACCTGGTTGGGGGTCCGGGCGGATACGGGGGTACTCATACCCAATCCGCCGGCACCGCTGAAATTGCCCACAGTTCGGGCGGCGAGGCCATACCGGTCGAGCAGGCCTCTTCACTGCAAGAGACGCTTCAGCGCTTACGGCAGCGCTTCACATTGTTCTTCAATCTCCCTGAAGGCGTTAAGCAAGGTGAGGAACGCGCCATAGAAGTAGCACTTTCCGACGCACTCCTTTCACGTTTTCCGGGTGCCACAGTCCACTACCGGCGTGTGTACATGACCCCGAATAACGATGTTGGAGGAGAAGTTCCATAAACCTGGGCATAAATCGATCACGGTTGTTTTCCATCATCTGGCAATATCTTTCGATAAAATCCTGCGGCGGCTCCGCCCTCTTTACGACAAGCGCTTTCATGAAACCGCACGCTCGACAAGGCAGGTCCTTCATCCGGGTTCAGCTTCGTCACCGGTACGGGTGTCCCGCCGGCGGACGGGACCCGCGAGAGGTCGCCACCCAGGCAGATCAACGCCGTTTAACGAGATCAACCCGTCGTTTTCGCCCGACGGGCGATGGCTCGCGTATCAATCGAACGAATCGGGGAAGAATGAAGTGTACGTACGGGCGTTTCCACCGCCATCGTCCGGGCAAAGTGGAAAATGGCAGATCTCGAACAACGGCGGCACGATTCCACGTTGGTCGCGCACCGGACACGATCTGCTCTACCAATCGGCGACCAGTTCATGGCCGCGAGCTACACCGTGAAAGACTACACGTTCGTGGCGGAGAAACCCCGGGTATGGATCGCCAAACTCGGCGCGGCAGCTGGTAACGGGATGTGGGATCTGGCTCCGGACGGCAAGCGCGTGCTGGTGGTGACGCCCGTGGAATCTGCGGAAGCGCTCAAATGGGAGCATGAGATCGGTGATGCTCCTGAACTTCTTCGACTACGTGCGGCGCATGGTACCGGTCGGGAAATAGCGTCACACGCCGATAACTGCGGAACTCCCTTGTAAGCAAGTCATTAGAAATGTGTTGTTCGGATAGGGAATGGATGGTCGGCCATCCGTCCATAAACAGAACTAATGGAAGATTGGCCCATCATTTATGGGCAAGAACGATCGCTCGACAGAGCGGATCGCATCGTTGTGCCGATGAGAAAATGACACGACCTTGAGAGGACTGGAATCTGCAGTCACTTCGCCTCGGCCAATGTCCGAGTAGGCCACTACACGCCCAGTGACCGCTACGAGTTGCGTCAATAGAGTCGCAACAGGAATTGGTTCCGAGTGGCCGCAACCGGACAGAATGTTGCGCACTAGCCTGAGGCTAGCAGTTTGCCGTGTACTTGAGTCGTTGCATCCTTAGGGCCACTGGGAAGCTGTATTTTGATTCGTGAGGGGCCGAGTTCTGAGAATGACCCCGAAATAACCTACTGCAGCAAGTCTGGTGCCCTGTTTGGGTTCAAATAAGACAACCGGCCAGGCTCACAAACCACTCGGTCAGCGAAATCGTAGTCGCTACTTCCCAGTCGTGTCTCAATGTAGCGGAATCCGAAATAGGTTGCCGACGAAATCCGGTTTCTCAAACGCATAAGTCTGCGGGTCCGGTCCGGGTGCCGGCGAGTCTTCCCAGATGATTGGAATCCCTCGCAATTCCTCAGCGGCGTCAGGCCCCAACCCCCGCGCGGGCAAAGCAGGCAGATCGGCCCCCGGAGGAACCGCAAAGACCAGAGTCGGGCTAGATCGCTGCGGCGTGGGGTTCATGATTACATATAGGTACGCACCGTCGTTGGACCAACGCAGCTCACAAAGAGAGGCACAGACCAGTGTTTGAGTTCGTTTCTTTAAGGAGACGGCAACCGTGCCGTCCACCCCGCCGATACCCGCCACACCCGCCCAATTCCCATCCGCCGATGCAAAGTCCATATCAGCGATCGGCTTGTCGAGAACACGTTCCAAACCTGTTCCATCCGTTTTGACTCGTGCAAGATAAAAAGCGTGCGCTTCCACTTGCCGAAAAACGAGTTGGTCCGCACCGGAGAAACTAACGCTGTCTCCGCCACGCACCACCAGACGAGGCGGCGCGCTCCGGTCCAAAGGCGCTATGAAAATCCGCAAGTCCGACCCGCTGCCGGCCGTAAACGCCACCTGCTGCCCGTCGGCCGAGATGTCAAAATCGATGAGCGAAACGCCAGGCAGCGCGGCATTGGATGTCCCCGAACTGCGTTCCGTCGACCACAGTTCCCTGGAGTTGGAAGCGTTTTTTTGCAGCAGATAGTACACGCGTTTGCCGTCGGCGGAAAACTTGGGAGAGGTCGCCGACCCTTCGGGGGAGAGGGGATGTTCCCCGGCAGCATCGTGCATCCATATGGAACTCTTTCGAACACCCACCGATGAAATCAGGGATTTCCCGTCCGGCGCCATGGCCAGCCCTTCCTCCTCGCCCGGCCCCGTGGTGATCTGCTCGGGAGCCCCGTCGGGAAATCGCTGACGCCATAAACGGGTAGCTCCTTTCATCTCGGCATTGAAATACATCCACCTCCCGTCAGGAGACCACGCTGCCGCGGTACACGGGCCCGGAGGCCCAACCTGCCGACCTTGGGAAGGATTTCCCACCGGCACGAGCCTGCAAGGCAGCCATGCGGGATCCATCTCGACCACCAATATGGACTTTTCGTCTGGTGACAGGAACGAATAGTGCGCCATACCGCGCTCGTGCTCAGGGAAGTAAATCTTCCGTTCCTCTGTCCGGCTTTCTTGGGAGGTCACGATACCCATGTGCAGCAGCGTCCCGCTCATTATTTCCGAAAAGAGGATTCGGCCATTTCCTATCCATGTCAGCCCCGCAGCGTTTCGCATCAGCAGGTTCGGCGATCCCCCAGTGGCCGGCACGGTCCAGGTATCCCAGGAATTCTGTTGCCTATCGATGGCCGTGTAGGCGACGCGCGAGCCGTCGGGTGTAAACACCGGATTGTATTTTTCTTTCGGATCATTTGTGATCTGCATCGACTGGCCATCCGGAAGCAGCTTGACATAGACCTGTGCGGTAGTGAGGAAGGGGTTTGCGCCGCGTAGGAAAGTCACCATGCGCCCATCCGATGAAAGGGCCGGGGCGGACGCGGAGTCGCTGAAATCGGTGATCTGGACGTACTCGGAAGGCGATGTTAGCGGGCGCTGACGGGTGCCAAAGTACCAGCCTGCAACTGCGACCGTCGCCAGCGCCGCAGCAAACGCGCCGGCGGTAGCGACCCGCTTCCAGCGGTTTGAAACGTTCTTCGTGCTGAGCGCCCGCTCCAGCTCGGTAACCGACTGCCATCGCCGCGCCGGGTCCGGTTCCAGACAGCGCGTCACCACGTTCTCCAGCCCTCGCGGCCGAATGCGACGCCGTTCCGTGGGCCGCGCCCCGGTCAGCATCTCATAAAGAACACAGCCCAACGAATAGATATCCGAGCGCGCATCGGCGGGTTTGCCTTCCCTTTGTTCTGGCGCCATGTAAGCCGGCGTGCCCATCACCATGTGGCTGCCGGTAAGAGGATCCTCCTGTTCCAATTTCGCCAGGCCGAAATCCAGAACCTTCACACCGGATTTCGCAATCATGATGTTGCCCGGCTTGAGATCCCGATGAACAATGCCCTTAGCATGAGCTTCTGCCAGCGCAGCCACAATCTGAGAGGCATAGAGCAGTGCGGTTTTCACGGGAAGCGGGCCGCTCTTGAGCCGGGCGGCTATAGTCTCGCCTTCTACCAGCTCCATGACGAGGTAGTTGGCGCCCACATCGTAGAGCGTGCAGATGTTGGGGTGGTTCAGTGACGAAATCGCACGCGCCTCGCGCTCGAAACGGGCGCTGAATCGCTCATGAGCCATCTTGATGGCGACGGCGCGGCCCAAGCGAGTGTCCACCGCGCGAAACACCTCGCCCATGCCGCCCTCGCCGAGTTTGCCTTCGATGCGGTACGGCCCCAGGCATGCACCAGCCATAAAAGCGGTGACGGTCGAATCGCCGGGTTCGGTGGCGTTCGCGAGGGCAGGCTGATCAAGGAATTGGCCACCAGCGGGTTGCGCCAGCAAAGATTCGATTTCGCGGCGCACTTCGGGATCCGTATGGGCCAGGAGCGCCGCGCGCTCGGCGCCAGTTCTCTCGCGAGCCGCGTGGTACAGCTCTTCGATTTGCCGGAAACGCTCCGGGGTCATCCTCCGCTCCGATGCTTTCTCTAGATTAACGGTTTAATTCCCGCAGTAACCATGCCCGGGCAAGATCCCAATCGCGCCGGACGCTTCGCGCCGAGACTTTCAACGCAGTGGCGATTTCCTTCTCTGTTAGTCCGCCGAAATAGCGCAACTCGACCACCTTGGCCTGCCGCGGCGCTAGTTGTGCGAACGTTGTCAGCGCCTCGTCCAGGGCAAGTATGGATCGATCTTCGGCCTTGGACAGGATGGCTGTCTCATCAAAATTCAATTTGTGCAACATGCCGCCCCTCTTTTGGGACTTCCGGGCACGAGCGGCGTCCACGAGAATGCGCCGCATCATCTGCGCCGTCATGGCGAAGAACTGCGCACGCTCCTGCCACTCGACCTTAGTTACGCCTACCAGGCGGATATAAACTTCGTGGACCAAAGCCGTGGTCTGAAGGGTTTTGTCCGGTCGCTCGTTCCGCATGAACCGGCGAGCCATAATGCGCAATTCGCCGTACACACGCTCAGCCAGCTGATCGAGCGCAGCCTGATCGCCGGCGCTCCAGGCTTTGAGCAGGTCTGTGATTTCCGTGGGATCGTGCATCACACAAGGCCAGTTTTCCCGGGCACAAAAAAATTATCCCACTCATGGCCGTTTCGGCCGCCAGTTTCCGCCTGTACGAGCGAAAGGAAGCCAGGTGACCGGCAAGGTTGCTTGGCTAAAGGGAAATCAACATGAAGCGAATCGTTTTTTCGATAATGGCCGGCAGCTTGCTCGCGGCCTTTGCAGTGGCGCAGCCGGCGCGCCTCCGTTCGAGGCATGACGGTCCTGGACCGAGCCAAAATCCGCTGGTATATGCACTGACGAATGACCCAGTAACCGGAGCGGCGGGATTCATGGCTGTGCATTTGGGGAGCGGCGCTTACGTGAAGATTGGATCTACATTGCCATCCGATCTGGGACACGCTCTTGCGCCGGCGCAGGGCGGGTCTCTTTTGAGCATGGCGTATTCAGGCAACCTATATTCCATTGACCCGCGAACCGGCGTGGCGTCTGTGGTCGGTGCAACCGGACTGGGTGACTGTACCACGCCGGCTTCCCCGTGCGGACCGGATTCGGCCGTCACTCTGGGCCTTCACGACGGCAAATACTACGCGCTGGACTTCAGCCAGAACCTGTATTCCCTGGACCCGGCTACCGGCGCAACGAAGCTGATTGGGCCGACAAGCATTCCCCGGATCACTTTTGTGCCTCTCAGCATCGACCCATCCAACGGGAAGCTCGACCTATACGATGAAAGCCTGTTCAGCTTCCGCGGAAAACTGTATGCGAATTTCGATAGCGGCCAGGTCGATCTGACGAACGGGTCGGAGACTGCCGTGATATCGGCCGCGCTGTACGAGATCGATCCAAAGACGGGGGTTACCACGAAAGTTGCTCCAACCGACTTGGGGCTCCTCACGATTGTGAACGTGAACGGCGCAATTTATGCCTTTGATTCGATCAATGACCGTTTCGTTAGTCTGGACGCGGAGACCGGCCGGACGCAAGCCGTAAGTAATCTCGATCCCTCGGCTGGATTCGTCTGTGGAGCGACTCCCGCGCATCCCGACCCGTCGGTTCGGCACTAGCCGTGTGCGTCGCCGCGGCGAATTCTACGTTCATTCGCCGCGGCGCTCCGAGCAAGCTCGTGCGCCGACTACTCCACCGGCCTGGCAGGCGTAAGATCCTGCATCTAGCCCTGCAGCACGATTAGTGCGCAGTCGCCAACTCGACGATGTGCCAACTTCAGGTTGCGCCCGAATCACGCGCCAACCTGAAATAATCACCACCGAGTGTGTAACCGCCTACTCGGAAGTTGGCCAAGTCGGTGTGCCAAAAACCTTGCAGATTCCAGAGAGACTTTCGCGTTCGTTAGTAAGCACGAAACGAGCACCCGAGGAACCGTTTCAAAACCAGATGGTTCAGGAATGGTGGCGAATTCGAGTCGCCAAGCGCGTTAGAAACGAAGTGGCTCTGGAAGGTACCAGTTTCCGAGTAACGCCGTCAGACGACCGGAATGTTCACGTCGCCCTGCGATGGATCATCGATAAACGTCGGCCTTTCGCGACCCACGCCCGCATCGAACTCCAGCTGAACTCCCTGGGCGGCTGATCCGCGCCAGTTCGTGAAGGAACCGCGGATGATGCGGAGAATGGCACTCCGGTTTTCCAAGAGCACCTTCACCCAAGCTAACGCACCTTTTTGAGGGAAGTAGATACCGCGAAAACACAGTCGCGCCACTAAGTGACTAATCTTGTAAGGCACTGGCTCGTCCGCAATGGATTCGAGTGCTCTGTTCGTGGCGGCGGGGCTGTAAGAATTGGTCCATGCGTACTGCACTTCGGTATGGACTTCAGGAATGGTCATCTTCAGAGGGGTGTGCGCCATGTGGAATGGCGCAAAATCTAGCCAGTGCGTGGGACGAGTAAGCCGCCCTTCTTTGGCGAGCCGTGTGTACAGGGGAGTTGATGGAAACGGCGTGATCTGTCCGAAGACGGGCAGCCCCGGTGGCCATTCACGAAGCTGGCTCAGGGTGCGTTCGGCGACGCCGGCCGTATCATTATCGAGGCCAAAGATGAAGGACGTAATCGCGTAAACGTGGCGCTGCGCCAATCGCTCTAGCACAGGACGGTACTCATTTGGTTTATTGAAGCTCTTGTTTACATTCGCCAGGTTGGCAGGGTCCAGCGACTCCATGCCGATGAAGATCCACTTGCCACCGGACTCCGCGATCAGGTCGACTAGTTCTTCGTCCCGCAGGAGGTTGGCGCTGATCTGCGCGACCCAGGCAAGCTGTGCGCCGGCGGCGATGATGTCCCGAAGCAGCGATTTCGTGCGCTTCACGTTAATGGCGAAATTGTCATCGACGAAGAAGACGGCCACCTTTCCGCGGTGCTGACGCGCGCATGCCTTCAACCGCAGCATCTCTTCCACGACGCTCTGGTTGGATCGAAACCGGATAGAGTCTCCGAAGAAGCCCGTGACGGTGCAAAACTCGCATCCATAGGGGCAACCGCGTCCGGATTCAATGGGGATGATGTGGAACTGTTCCCACTGGACCCCAAAGCGTCTCATGATGGGGCGGAAGACCGCGGGAATTCGGTTGAATTGATCGAGATCGAGAGATTCCCACGGAATCTTCGGGTACTCTCCAAGGTCGGGTTTGCGATCCTGGCCAAAATCGTCCACCGGCGCGTACACATCTTTCAATTGGCCGCGGGCCGCATCTCCGACAATCTTCGGCCATGTCTCATCGGCTTCCCCGAGAGCCACGGCGTCCGCATGGCGAGGTCCGCCGCTACGCCCCAGCGCTTCGTCCGGTAACTCCGTGACGTGCGGTCCGCCCATCACTACCTTGACCCCAGCGGCGCGGAGCGCGTCTGCCGCCCGGTAAGCCCGCGCAATCATCCGCGTCATGGCGCCGATTCCGACCAGACCGATCTTCTGGTCCTTCACGAAGCGGACGAGCTCGGCGTCATTCATCGGTTGCGCGTTGCCATCCAGGAGCAAGACCTCATGGCCCGGAGGAGTGCGTGCCTGAAGGAGGAACATCCATAGATGCGGCATGAAGTTTCCAGTCACGCCATTGTCCGGATTGTAAAGTAGGATTTTCATAAAGGTCGCTGGATGTTTTGTCGGCCCGTTGGATCGGACGCTCCAGCGAAGGCAGATCCGGTCCGGCGTTAGGACTGTCCAAGACAACAATACTATGGTTTTGGCCGGAGATGTTGGCCAGTTTGTTAACAACAGGTGAGCCACACGCGCTGCAAAGACTGGCGACCGCCAAATCTCTCAAAAATAGAAGCGCCTGCAAAACAGTCTCTGACAAGGTGTTCCGGATGGAGGTCGGCCACGCAGAAGTTGGCCTCCCAGGCATCGCCCTGTCAAGCCGGACACGATTAGGAATGGGAGTCCGCTTGCATCCGGCGATTGGGCGAGAGCGAAAGAGCGCCGTGTGTCGTAAACATCAGGTTTTGACGCGTCTTTAAGCCGCCCGTTCCGCCTCGTCGATTCGACACGGGAAAATCTGATTGGCAGAAGAGCTTTTTGGCACTACCAGTCCTGCCCACTGTTCAAAGCCGTACCACAGCAAATCCGGACATAGCGTTCGCTAAGGACTTCACGGGCCCCAGGCGGAAAGGGTTTCCTTTAAGGACTAAGCTCAACCTGCTTGAGGAAAATAATTCTTCGGTCTAAGGAGCCGCCCGTGAGCTCGTTGGGACGTCCTAGGCACCGTTGGGTTCAGCCAGCGACCACCTGCTTAGAAGTCGGTTCGCAGCCGTTTCCAGAAGTCGCCTATTTTCAAAGCGTCCTGTTTCAGCGAGATGCGCGGCGCTTGTTGAAGGCTGTTGAGCTTTGTTGACCTCGGGGGATTTCGCATCCTCGATTTCATCTACAGGGGATTTCAGTTCGGCCCGCCATCAGGCGAGCCGGCTGCGGCGCGTCTTCGAGACCATACCTGTAGTTGCGCGATCGTATAACAGCTTGCGATCGTCAGCATGAACATCGCGATGAGTTCTGGGCGGCCCACTACGGAGTTAAGAAGAGACATCGATTGTTTCCAACGAAACGTTGCAATCATGTACAACCAGTAGGGCCATGACAAAATACCAGCGAGAACTCCGCAGGCCAGCCCGTAATGCAACGAAAAAGCCGATGCCAGGCATCCCAGTGCGAAAACAATCACCGCCGCAATCGCAATACGCGAGAGCTGTACTATCGCCACCGCTGGTGGATGGTTACTTGGCTCCATTCCATCGAGAGTGTCGAAGAATGTCCAGAGAGAAATCGCCGTAACTCCATATATCGCCGCCGAAAGTATCTTTTGTCTCATTTGGCTCTACTTGGCTTCAGTAGCACGCGAACCTTCTTACGTGAGAATCTTGCTTTAGACCTTGCACATCCGCGGGATTCGTAGGGTCGAAGCCGGGGAGACGAAACCCGTAGTCCGTCAGGGTGATCGTCCCCGGTGTGAAGCCGGCCTGTTGCGCCGGAGTCCAGAAATACGGCGCAACGTCCGCTGCTGAAGCATCGATGTAAAGTGGGGCCCCAACGTTCGGCGAAACTACAATGCCAACGTGTCCCGTGCCATCCGGTGGACCACCAGTGGCGATGACATCTCCAGGCAATGCTCCATCCGGTCCCGCCGGCAATGGTTTCCAACACCCGCCATTAACTGATTCATTTGCCCAGTCGGCAGCCAAGAATGGATGCCTATAGTTGAGTTGGTACCAAAATAGGTTTGGCCGCACTGGAGACGGGATATTAAGTTGTGTGGCATTTGAGGTCTGATTTAGACAATCGCGGACAAACAAATTGCACGTGGCCTGCCCGTTGTAATTCGCCCCGGCCCACTGGCTCGTGTTTCCCACGTAACCCTTGGCGATGTCGGCAAGCTGCGATCGGTAAATACTCCCTAGGCTGGGGATGAAGGTCAGCGACCCGAGCGGACTTCCGCCTTGTACGGCCGCGAACGTTGGGGCAAAGAGGATTGGCGGCAAAAAGAGCAGTTCAACTGAACCTAATTGATAGTCGTTCCCCGTCATCGACTGCACCGGCAGATTAGCGCTCTGCCCGATTGCATTTCCGCTTTGATCGTACGTGATGCCTGATTGTCCTATCACTCCTCCATCGGCAGTCGCGATCTGGGGCCGGTCGTTCGATACCGTCCAGCGCACGTTGCCGCTGGTGTCGAAGGCGACCATGTAATTCGTCGGGTTATTCGGATCCCCCACTCCGACCGTTCCAACGAAGGAACCATCCTGGTCCTGCAACACTGGCACAATTGGCCCATTCTGGTTCGGTATCTGCGGCCCGCTCACAATGCTCACGCTGGTTCCCGTCGTGATCGCCAGACTGTACACTGGCGGAGGCACGCTGCTGTCTCGCGGCGCTGCATGCCCTACGCGGTATTCCGGGTTGGCGACCGGCTCTACCTCGAACGACAATACAACTCCCGTATCGGCGTTGGTGATCAAGTTGGAAGGAAACAAGACCGATAAGTTCGGACCGGGAGGGGGAACCCCTTGAATGGGAATCGTGTCCGTGTCTCCGGCACTATCCACCCGCAGCAGGTTCAAGTAGTAACCCTGGAACCCGTTGCCGTCCGGGTTGCCGACTCCATAGTCGTACGCCACATAGGCATACCCGTCGCCGGCCACGATCAGTCCGGCATCGACATGACCGTCCCATGGATTGGGCGAATTTGGCGGATTGTCGGTCACCAGGGGTACGCTGAACTTCTGCGCCCCCGTGCTGGGATCAATGCCGATCACCGACACCACAGTGTAAAACCCATCGGCGTTCAGAGCGCTGGCCTGAAGCGCGAAGATAGTCCCATCCGTATGTACGGCCATCTCGCCGGCCCCGCCAAGGTTCGTTCCACTGGGAGGCGCATAAGAAGAGCGCGGCTGCCCCGTGATGCCATCCAAACTGACCACCGAAACCACTTGGCAGCACTGGCCAGGGGCAAAGTTGGAGAGAACCAGACCGCCGTTGAAGTCCGGCAGCGTAATCAGGCTATTGCTTACATCCGCGCTCCAGGCCGTGGTTCCGTCGCTGGTGATGGCCTGCACCGTGTTGTCGTTCTGAAACGCAAACACGTCGGCGACGCCGTTTGGACTTGGTACGGCCGGCACGATGGAAGTGACCCCCGAGCCGTCGCCTGGATTCGACCAGAGAACCGTGCCCAGAGCTAGAGCGACCGAAGACACGGTCACGTCGGCGGACGCGCCGCCGGCGGTGATCGTCACATGTCCGGCCGCGAGTGCGGTGAGGATTGGCGGGTCGTCGGTCGACAGGCTCACGACGGTGGTATCGCTCGACGTCCAGGTCAATCCAGTGACGGGCTGCCCATTGGGGCCAAGAGCTTGGATCGTGTGTGTATCGCCCACCACCATGTTGAGCAAACTGGGCAGAAGGCTTGCGCTGCCGCCGGGCACGGTAAAGGTCTTCGCATTGCTCCAGGCGCCGTTCTGTTGAATACGCGCAACGCCGCTTACGGCGGATGGGGCGACCGTCGCAACTACCTGGGTGTCGCTCCAGCTTTGCACCGTGCCATTGGCGCCGCCCAGCCACGCAATGCCGGTTCCCTGCGTCGACCCGAAACCGCTACCAGTAAAAGTGACGGAAGTTCCGCTGGCGCCCGAGGTTGGACTGATGGCGGTTATCGTCGGCAATGGAACCGTAAATGCCACACTATTACTCCAGACGCCGTTCTGCAATATTTGGGCATTTCCCGACGTCGCCCCTGTGCCGACTTGGGCGACTACCTGGGTGTCGCTCCAGCTTTGCACCACACCCGCCGCTGTACCAAGCATGACTTGGCCGTTGTTCTGTGACGCGCCGAAGCCCGAGCCTGTGATGGTCACCTGGGCTCCCGGCAAGCCGCTCGCTGGGCTGACACTTGTGATCGCCGGCGCGCTCACGTTGAACGGCACCGTGTTGGAAGACCACACACCTCCCTGTTGCACTTGTGCCGTTCCCGACGTGGAATTCAAAGCAACCGTGGCGACAACCTGAGAATCGCTCCAACTGACCACGGTAGCGAGGGTAGTCCCGAGCCATGCGGATCCTGATCCTTGCGTCGACCCGAAACCCGACCCGGAAATTGTGACGGTCGAGCCGGGCGCTCCAGTGGTAGGTGACACTGAAGTTATCATCGGCGCAGCCGCCACGATGGTGTAGCCCGCGGTGCCCAAAGCGCTATCCGTCATGCCGGTGGCGTAAGCAATCGCCGTAAGAGTCATAGAGCGATTCACGCTGACCGGTCCGATATAAACTGTGCCCCTTGTTTCGCTCGGCGAACTCCCGTCGATGGTGTAGCGGATTATGGCGCCAGAAGTTGCACTGCTGATTGTCACCGACTGCGCCCCGTTGTAGCTTCCTGCCGCCAGGCTGAACGCAGGTGTCGCGACCACCGGTTGAATCGTGTAGGTTGCGGAAGCCACCGCGCTGTCGGTCATACCGCTCGCATAGGCGATCGCATTAATCGTGGTTGTGGCGCTGACCGTAATCGGGCTACTGTACACCGTCCCAGCCGTCTCGGTCGGCGTGCTTCCGTCGGTTGTATATCGGATTAAGGCGCCGGAAGTAGTCGTGCTTATAGAGACACTCTGAGCGGCTGTGTAGTTCCCGCCATTCGGACTAAAGGTTGGCGTTGCGACGACGGACTGGATCGTATATGTCGCCGATGCGATCGAACTGTCGGTCATCCCACTCTCGTAGGCAATCGCTTTGATTGTCTCGCTTGCGTTCACGGTAATCGGTCCGCTGTACAATGTTCCGGCTGTCTCGCTCGGTGTGCTGCCATCAGTCGTGTAGCGGATCGAGGCTCCAGAGGTTGTTGTGCTGATGGCCACGCTTTGCGCCGAAGCATAAGTCCCGGCCGCTGGGCTGAACGTGGGAGTCGCCACTGAGGGCGGTGGTTGGATTGTGTAGCTTGCCGACGCGACTGCGCTGTCGGTCATCCCGCTGGCGTAAGCGATGGCATTGATCGTCTCTGTGGCGCTCACCGTGATCGCACCGCTGTACAATGTCCCGGCCGTCTCGCTCGGCGTGCTGCCGTCGGTCGTGTACCGGATCGTGGCCCCCGGAGTGGTCGTAGTGATGCTCACCGTTTGAACGGACGTGTACGTTCCGGCCACTGGGCTGAAGACTGGCGTTCCAACAACTCCCGGGCCTGAAGCCGTTCCTACCGTATAGAACGTAGACGGCGAACTCTCATTGCGGTACTCGGTCGCGATCCAGCCGGCTGACCGGGCGATGTTCGAGACACGAAGTTCGTCCATCACGCCGTTAAAGTACTCCGAATTAATTTCGGTGTCGGCGCCAAGAATAACGTCTCTCGACGTCCCGGACATATTCCCACTCTTCGCAACGGAACCAGCTGGCAAGCCGTTTACATACAGCCGGATATTGCTGCCATCGTACGTTCCGACAACGTAAGTCCAGATTCCAGCGCTCAGCGTGCCACCGGTTACGCTAGTGAGCGAGCCTGCCCCTCCCGTGGCCACACCCATGTTGACCGTTGAGGCTCCATCGGTTCGATATAACCCATAACTGATGAAGGGGTCATTATTGCCAGGCATTGCTTTGACAGCGAGACGTTCCCAGCGACTAGCATTAGCATTGGTGGGCTTGATCCAACCGGACAAGGTGATTGCATCGCCTGTTATCTGTAGGCTGGACGGATTTCCCAGATCAATGTAGTTGCCCGACCCATTGAAGCTCGCACCTATGCCGATCTCACCGGTGGCCGCTGTAGCGCCGGTAACGGTCCCGTTGTTGGCATTCGCCGTCGAGTCACTGCCCTCGAGCGTGGTTCCATTTCCGAGGTGATACACGCCTTGGTAACTGCTATCCCACACTCCAGTCTTGTTTTGTTGGTCTCCGGCTGCCGCATTTCCGTAATACATGTAAATCACCGTGTCGATCGCATTCGACAGCGTCGGGATCTGCACCCAGGCGATCAACTGACCGGTCAAGGGATTGTAGGACTCGATCTCGTGATTGAGCTTGGTCGCTCCGTCGGCGGCGGTGAACAAAATATCAGTCCCGTCCGCCTTGCCCACCCCGCCGCCATTGGACGAGCTTTTCAGCGTCGTATCGGTAACTGAGAACAGCATCGGGAAGTTAGTCAGACTTGAGTTGCCCGATACCTGGCCATGACTGATCGTGATCGGCTTGCGGTTGCTCCAGCCCGCGTTGTACCAGCTGCTGATGGTATAGCTGGCAGTCGCCACCGTGCTGTCGGTCATCCCGCTGGCGTAGGCAATAGCGTTCATCGTTACGCTCGCGTTCACTGTGATTGGTCCGCTGTACAGGGTCCCCGTTGTCTCGCTGGGCGTGCTCCCGTCGGTCGTATAGCGGATCGACGCTCCCGAAGTCGTCGTGCTGATGGTCACCGTTTGGGCTGAGCTGTACGTCCCTGCCGACGGGCTGAACGTCGGCGTCGCTACCGGCGGCGGTTCCCATGATCCCTGCTGCGAGCCGAATGAAAGGAACGTGGACGGCGAGCTCTGGTTGTTGTATTCGGTCGCAATCCACCCGGCCGAGCGCATGATCGAGGATATGCGCACTTCATCCAACTGCCCCGTGAACGGACCCGAATCGCTAAAATCCCCCATCGCGATCTTGACGTTGTTCCCGGTCCCCACCGCCAGCTGGTTGGCGGTACCGCTCTGCAACGCGCCATTGCGGTAGGCCGAGCAAGTCGAACCGTTACAAGCCAGAGTCACGTATTGCCAATTGCCGTCGTACACAATCGCGTTCGGCCATTGCTGGTAACCAACACAAGGCGAATCGATTTGTAAACCGGTGTTGTCGGCGCCATGCCCCAGTCCGTCCACCGATGCAATGACAAAATAACCGGGGTTGCCGCAGGTGCCGCCGTTGCCCCATCCCATGATGGCCGCCGTATTCTTCCCCGAAGGCTGGCTGGTAGACGTGGTGGCTATCCAGAAGGACGCCGTGAACGGCGTCTGGCTCGCCGGCCCCGCGTAGGGCGTGCCAATATACTGCGTGGAAGACCCATTGAAGCTGGCCGCACCGTCAATCTTTCCTGACGTTGCTGCGGGCGAGTTGGCCAACGTTCCGTTGTTCCCATTGGAGGTGGAGTCGTTTCCGCTGAGCGTGGTTCCATTCGGCAAGTGATATACCGCTTTGTAGTTGCTGTCCCACACTCCCGTCGGGTTCTGCTGGGTCGTAGCCGATGCATTGCCATAGTAGATGAAAATCACCGTGTCAGTCGTCGGCGACACCGTCGGGATCTGCACCCAGGCAATCAGCTGGCCCGTGCCAGGATTGTAGCTCTCAATCTCGTGATTCAGCTTCGTCGCCCCGTCGGCAGCGGTGAACAAAATGTCGCTGCCATCGGCTATCCCGACAGATCCCCCATTGGCTACCGTCGCCAAATTCGCATCCGTTACTGAGATCAGCACCGGGAAGTTGGTCAGATTCGAAGATCCCGACACTTGGCTGTGCGCGATGATGATGGACTTGCGGTCGCTCCAGTACGGGCTGTACCAGCTCATTCCCGCAATCGTGTAGCTCGCCGAGGCCACCGTGCTGTCGGTCATCCCGGTTTCGTAGGCGATGGCATTGATCGTTACGCTTGCGTTCACCGTGATCGGTCCGCTGTACATAGTCCCCGACGTCTCGCTGGGTGTGCTCCCATCAGTGGTATAGCGGATCGAGGCTCCGGAAGTCGTCGTGCTGATGGTCACCGTCTGCGCTGAGTTATATATTCCAGTCACTGGGCTGAACGTGGGTGCCGCCACCACAGGTTGGATCGTATACGTCGCCGTTGCCACGGCGCTATCCGGCAAACCGCTCTCGTAGGCGATGGCTTTAAGGCTGGTCGTAGCCGTGACCGTTACCGGCGCGCTGTACAGCGTCCCCGCCGTCTCACTCGGCGTGCTGCCATCGGTGGTGTAGCGGATCGATGCCCCTGGCGTCGTCGTGCTGATCGTTATCGTCTGCGCCGATGCGTATGTCCCACCTGCCGGGTTGAAAGCCGGCGTCTCCACAACGCCCGATCCAGAAGCAGCACCCACCGTGTAGAAGGTCGCGGGCGAGCTTTCGTTGTTGTACTCGGTCGCGATCCAGTCAGCCGAGCGGGCTGTGTTGGACACCCGAACCTCATCGATCAATCCGGTCCAATAGCCATTTCCGAAACTTCCTCGGCCGATGTTGAAATCAGAAGTGTCGCTGCCAATCGCGCCACTTAGCTGATTTTGCCATCCCTGCACCGAGCCGTTGATATAAAGCTTCAGCGTAGAACCGTCATAGGTTCCAACCACGTGATACCAGGTATTGGGAGTGATCGCATTGTCGGCGCGAGCACTCTGCAGATACCCATTCACTCCCGTCTGCAGATAAAGACGATTCGGCGTCATATCGCTGCTACCCGCCATGAGGAGTTCATATCCAGTCGAGCCAGTGAACTTAGAAAGAATCCTTGGATAGTTCGATCCGAACGCTCCGGTGAACTGCACCCAGGCTTCTAGCGTGATGGCCGAGGTGATCTGCAACGAAGCCGGATCGCCGGTATCAATATACGCACTCGCAAAAGACCCGCCGCCTCCGATCTCGCCGCTTGCTGCCGTCGCGCCGTAATCAGTCCCATTGTTGGCGTTGCCGGTCGAATCATTGGCATTGAGCGTGGTTCCGTTTCCGAGGTGGTAGACGCCTTGGTAGTTGCTGTCCCATACCCCCGTAGGGTTCTGCTGATTCGTGGCCGAGGCATTGCCGTAGTAAACATAGATCACCGTGTCGGCCGTGTTCGACAGCGTAGGAATCTGGACCCAGGCGATAAACTGGCCTGTGACCGGGTTGTAGGACTCGATCTCGTGATTCAGCTTGGTCGTCCCGTCTGCGGCAGTGAACAAGATATCAGTGCCGTCTGGCTTGCCCACCCCGCCGCCATTGGCTGCGCTCGCCAGCGCCGTGTCCGTTACCGAGAACAGCATCGGGTAGTTGGTTAGACTGGAGCTGCCCGACACCTGGTTGTGGTTGATGGTGATCGGTTTCCGGTTACCCCACGCGCTGTTGTACCAGAGCACAATCACATAGCTTACCGTCGCTATCGCGCTGTCCGTCATTCCACTTTCGTAGGCAATGGCCTTGATCGTCATACTCGCGCTTACCGTGATCGGCCCCGTGTACAATGTCCCGGCCGTCTCACTTGGCGTGCTGCCATCCGTGGTGTAGCGGATCGAGGCTCCTGAGGTCGTCGTGCTTATGGTCACGGTCTGCGTAGTTAGGTACATCCCACCCGCCGGATTGAACGTCGGCGCTGCTACCGGAGGCTGAATGGTATAAGTCGCCGATTCCACGGCGCTGTCGGCCAGACCGCTGGCATAAGCGATGGCTTTGATCGTGGTCGTGGCGCTGACTGTAATCGGCCCGCTGTACAGCGTCCCCGCCGTATCGCTCGATCGTGCTCGCTGAGACGAAGGGTACACCAGAGGTACACAGGAAAAGGGAGGCTGTCAATTGACTGAAATTACGCGAGTTGTTTTGGTGAGCCGGGCGGGGATCGAACCCGCGACCACCGCATTAAAAGTGCGATGCTCTACCAACTGAGCTACCGGCCCGGAGACGCTGCAAGGAAGGCGTTCTTGTTCAAAGATAACACGCTCGCCAAAGCTTCAGCCTGACCGATATCCCGGAACCCGGCGCGAGACGTGGGACAATAACGACAATTAGCTCCCGGCGGCCTCGGCGTTCCGCTCAAAGAGCTAAGAACTCCATTCAGGATCTGGCCGTGCGTGTAGGAATCATCGGTACCGGAGCAGTCGCGCAGAAACATGCGCAGGCCTACGCCAACATTGGCTTCGAGTTGGTGGTCTGCACGAATAACGACCCCGAAAACGGCCGCGCGTTCGCCCAACGTTACGGCTGCGATTTCGTACCCAGCCACGAGGAAGTCTGCCGGCATCCCAACGTGGATTACGTGGACGTCTGCACTTTCCCCGATTTTCGCTTGCAGGCCGTGCAAGCCTGCGCCCAGGCAAAGAAACACGTTCAAGTCCAGAAGCCGATGGCGACCAGCCTGGAGACTGCCCGCCAGATGATCGACACTGCGCGCGACGCCGGGATTCACTTGGGCGTTGTGAGCCAGCGCCGCTTCGACGATTCGATCCTGTTCCTGCGCGGCGCGCTGGAAGCGGGACGGCTGGGAACGCTCGTTCAGGCGGATGCGTACGTCAAGTGGTATCGCTCGGCTGCCTACTATTCGCGCCCCATCAAGGGAAGCTGGGCCACTGAGGGCGGCGGCGCGCTGATCACCCAGGCCATCCATCAAATCGATCTCCTGCTGTGGCTCACCGGCGGCATATCCGAGGTGTTCGGCTACTGGCGTCTGGGCGCGGTCCACAAAATCGAGGCCGAGGATGTCTTAGCGGCGCTGGTCAAGTATTCCTCCGGCGCAACCGGTGTGATTCAAGCAGCTACGGCCTTCTGGCCGGGTTACAACGAACGCCTGGAGTTTCACGGCACCAAGGGTACGGCGGTCATCTCGGGCGATAAGCTGACCACGTGGCATGTGGAGGGCGACTGCGGCGCGCCGCCGCCTCTGGGAGGCGATCCCGCTTCCGGCGCATCGGACCCCATGGCCACGCCCATCGCGCCGTTCGAGCGCCAGTTTCTGGATTTCGCCGATGCGATTTCGTGCGGACGCGAGCCGCTCTCGGCCGGCGAGGATGGCTATCGCGCCTTACAGACTGTGCTCTCCATTTATGAATCCTGCCGCACCGGAAAGGTAGTGCGGATTTAAATGGGAGCTACCGTCAAAACAGTCCGCGTTCCTGCATCCAGCGCGAATCTCGGCCCCGGATTCGACGCCCTCGGCGTGGCGCTCGGCATCTATCTGACCTGCCGCTTCGAGCCGGCGGCCCGGTTGTCGATCCAAGCCCGCGGGCGCGATGCCGATCAAATCTCCACCGGCGCGGACAACCTCATCTGGCAGACCGCGCTGGCCGTGGTCCGCGACGTCGGCGGCGAGTTGCCACCCATCGCGCTGGAGATCGACAACGACATTCCCATTGGAAAAGGGCTTGGATCCAGCGCCGCCGCCCTCACTGCGGGCGTAGTGATCGCGGATCAATTATTGGAATTGCATTGGAAGCCGCACCGCATTCTGGACGAAGCGGCGCGCATCGAGGGCCATCCGGACAATGTCGCGGCGTGCGTGCTGGGCTCCATCGTGGCCAGCGCCATCGATGCGGGCGGCGTCGCGCGCGCGGTGCGCCTGGAATTGCCTGCGCGCTACGGCGCGGCCGTCGTGGTCCCGGATTTTTGTTTGCCCACCAGCGAAGCGCGCAAGGTTCTGCCCGACTGCTATTCCCGCCAGGACGCCATTTTCAACGTGCAGCGCAGCGCGCTGCTGGTGGCCGCATTGGCCACGGGAACCACCGCCGCTTTTCCGATCGCATTCGAGGATCGCCTGCACCAGCCCTACCGCTACTCGCTCGTGCCGGGCTTGGAAGAAATGGTCAACTTGCGCGCGCCCGGTTTGCTGGGTTGCGCGCTGAGCGGCGCGGGTCCGTCCATCCTGGTGTTTTATGAAAAAGGCTGCGAACAGGTGTGCGACCTGGTGCGGCAAATTTTCGCGCTGCATGGCCATCAGTCCGAAACGCTGTGGGTCCAAATCGCCGATCATGGGTATGAATTAAGTTAGAATTCGAAGCGCTATGAAACATCGCGTTCCCGTCGCCGCTGCCGCCCTCCTTTTGCTTGCTCCGCTGCTCCCCGCCCAGCAGCCGAACATCGACGATTTCTTCCGCAATTTCACCGCAGAATGGGTTCGAAGCAATCCCAATCTGGCCACCTCCTCGCGCTATTTCACCGGCGAGGAGCAGGACCGCCTGGAGCGGCAGCTAACGCCGGAAACGCTGGTCTACCGGCGCTCGCGAATCGAGCTGGCGCGCAGGGGACTCGCCGATCTCGCAAAATTCGATCGCTCCAAGCTCAACGAAACCCAGCGTGTCTCGGCCGAGTTGATGCAATGGCAGCTCGACCTGGTGGTCCGTGAAGAGCCGTACCTCGACTACAGCTTCCCCTTGCAGCAGATGAGCGGCGCAAACGTAAACCTGGTGGAAGCGCTCACGGTCCGGCATCCGCTGGCGACAGAGAAAGACGCGGCCAACTACCTTGCGGCGCTCGGACAAGTGGGCACGCGCATGGACGAGGCGACAGCGGAATCGCGCCGGCTGGCGGCCAAGAACGTGATCCCGCCGAAGTTCATCCTCGAAGCCACCATCAAGCAGATGAGCAGCTTCGTCGATCAGCCGCCGGCACAAAATCCGTTCTCGGCGATCTTTTCGCAAAAGGTAGACGCGATCAAAGACCTCAGCCCCGCGCGCCGCACCGAGCTCCACAATGAAGCCGCGAAGATTGTCGAAACGCAAGTCTACCCGGCGTGGAAGCGAGGCGTCGCCGCGCTTGAAGCCCAGCTTCCGCATTCCACCGACGACGCGGGTTTGTGGCGGCTCAAAGGTGGCGCCGAAGCCTACGCGTATTTCCTGAATCGATACACCACCACGCACTTGACCGCCGACCAGATCCACGACATCGGCCTACGCGAGGTGGCGCGCATCGAAAAAGAAATGGATGGCATTCTGCGCCGCCTGGGCCGGACGGAAGGCTCGGTAAAGGATCGGGTCGAAAAATTGAAACAGGATCTTGGCTATCCCAAGACTGAAGAAGGCCGCGTCCAGATCATGGCCGACGTGAACCAGATCCTGCGCGACGCGCAGAAGCGCTCCGATTCGCTATTCGACAAGGTTCCCAAGTCTCCCGTCGTGGCCCAGCCATTCCCGCGTTTCCGCGAGGCCAATGCCGCCGCCAACTACAATTCCCCGGCGGCCGACGGTTCGCGGCCCGGCACGTTTCAAATCCCTCTGCGGCCCGAGCGCATGACCAAATTCGGACTGCGCACTCTGATTTATCACGAGACCGTGCCCGGCCACCATTTCCAAATCGCGCTGCAGGTGGAGAATAAAGATCTCCCGCGATTCCGGCAGATCGGCGCGTTCGGAGGAATCTCGGCGCTGGTGGAGGGCTGGGGCCTTTACGCCGAACGCCTGGCCGCCGAATCGGGCTGGTACGACGGCGATCCCGAAGGGCTCCTCGGCCAGCTGGACGCTTCCCTGTTTCGCGCCCGGCGCCTGGTCGTCGACACCGGGCTGCACGCCAAACATTGGACGCGCCAGCAAGGCATCGACTACGGAATCGAAACCAGCGAAGTGGAACGCTACGCCGTGTTCCCCGGCCAGGCTTGCTCCTACATGATCGGCCAAATGAAGATCGTCGAGCTGCGCGAGAAAGCCCGGAAAGCGCTAGGCGACAAGTTTTCTTTGCGGGCTTTTCACGACGTGGTGCTCAACACCGGCACTGTTCCGCTCGACCTGCTGGAGCAGCAAGTGGACGCCTACATTCGCGCCAACGGCGGGAAACTCTAACGGTTGGGACGCAGACTCGGCCAGCATTTTCTCGCGCGCCAGTCGATTCTGGAACGAATCGCGGAGGCAGCTTGTCCCGCGGCCACGGACACGCTGGTTGAGATCGGACCCGGCCGTGGCGCTCTCACCACGCACCTCCTCGCGCGAGCCGCCCGCGTGATCGCCATCGAGATCGACCCAGTGCTGGTGCATTATCTGCGCGCCGAATTTCGCGATGAACCGCGTCTCACCATCCTGGAGGCCGACGTCTTGAAGGCCGACCTGGCGCAGTGGGGCCGCGTCGCGGTCACCGGCAATCTGCCGTACTACATCACGTCGCCGATTATCGAGAAAACCCTGGCGCTCGGCGGCAACCTCGTGCAAGCCGTCTTCCTGGTGCAGAAAGAAGTAGCCGAACGCCTGACCGCTCAGCCGGGCACGCGCGCTTGGGGGTTCCTGAGCGTTCAGACCCAGCTTCTCAGCGCGCCGGAATTGCTGTTCGCTGTTCCAGCCGACGCCTTCCGCCCGCGCCCCAAGGTGGACTCGGCCGTGGTCCGCCTGATTCCGAGACACGACTTCCCCGCCCCGGACCACGCACGGTTCCTAGAGTTTGTCAGCCGCTCGTTCCGTCACAAGCGCAAAACCATCCGCAACAACCTGGCGCCCTACTACGGCCGCGAGTTGCTGGACTCAATTCCCGCCACCAAAAAGCGCGCCGAGCAGTTGTCCATCCCGGAATTGCTGCAACTTCACGAACGCCTGGGATGATCCTGTATCCTGAAATTTCATGACTGCGACCCCGCGTGTCCGCTTTGCGCCTTCGCCCACAGGCTTCCTGCACATTGGCAGCGCCCGCACTTTCATCTTCAACTGGCTGTACGCGCGCCACCACCACGGCATCATGGTGCTGCGCATCGACGACACCGATATCGACCGCAACACGCAAGCGTCGCTCGACTCTATTTTCGACGGCTTGAAGTGGCTCGATCTCGGCTGGGACGAGGAGTACCGGCAATCCGACCGCGGCGCGCTGCATCGCGAAATGGCCTGGGGCATTTTCGAAAGAGGCTTGGCTTATCGGGACTTTACCCCGGCCAACGCCGGGACCGATGAGAAACCCCACGGCGATGGTGCCTGGCTGTTCAATCCCGGAATGCGCGAGCTCACGCCGGAAGAAAGCCAGCGCCGCGCGGACGCGGGTGAACCATTCGTGCTCCGCTTCCGCGTCCCGCGCGGCCACTTGCGCAGCGTGCAGTTCCACGACGGTGTCTACGCACATCAATCCAAATCCACCGCCGACATCGAAGACTTCGCCCTGCTGCGCAGCAACGGCGTGCCCACATATCACATGGCTTCCTGCGCCGACGACATCGATTTGCACATCAGCCACATCATCCGCGGCCAGGACCACCTGACCAACACCTTCAAGCACGTATTGATCTTTGAAGCTTTGGACGCGCAGCCTCCGCAGTTCGCGCACTTGCCGCTGCTGATCGCCCCCGACGGTTCGAAGCTGTCCAAGCGCAAGCACGGCCCGGTGGTCAGCGTCACAACCTATCGCGACGCCGGTTTCCTGCCGCAGGCGTACATCAACTTTCTGTGCCTGCTGGGCTGGTCGCCGAAAGACGACCGCGAGAAGATGAGCCGCGACGAACTTGTCCAGGCGTTCTCTTTCGAAGGCATCAATCGCGACAACGCCGTCGTCAACTTCAGCGACACCGAGCCCTTCGATCCCAAGGCGCTGTGGCTCAATGCCGAGTACATCCGCGCCACGCCGATCGAAGAGCTCTCCCGGCAACTGACGCCGTTCGTCTGCGCCGCAGGGCACCAGGTGGAACCCGGCAAGATGTTGAAGATCACGCACCTGATCCGCGAGCGCATTCGGTTG
The DNA here is from genome assembly GCA_963768095.1 of Terriglobia bacterium. Lineage (GTDB taxonomy): Bacteria > Acidobacteriota > Terriglobia > Bryobacterales > Bryobacteraceae > Palsa-89. Next base: position 980,309 of record CAVYGT010000011.1, read on the forward strand.
CTCAGCGAAGTGAACACGGTGGCCGACTTCTTCTTCCGCGACGAACTCGCGCCGTACGATCCCGCCGAGCTGATCCCGCAGAAAGGCGACGCGGCCATGGCGCTGGAGGCCCTGCTGCGCGCGCGGGACGTCCTGACTGCGGTGGACTTCTCGCACGACGCGCTCGATTCCGCGCTGCGCGCCGCCGCGGCGGAGCTGAAGATCAAGCCCGGCCAAATGTTCCAACCCATCCGCGTGGCCGTGTGCGGCCGCAAAGCTGCGCCCCCGCTGTTTGAGACACTGGAAGTGCTGGGCCGAGAGACTTCGCTGAGGCGCATCGATCAGGCCATATCGATGCTGCAATAGGACCTAGCTTCCTTGACAGGTAACCGGATATGAACCCGACCAAAAACGAGACCGACACCGCGCCCGCTGCCATGCCCGGCGCACCGCCGTCTCCGTCCAACTTCATCCGCGAGATTATCCTCGACGATCTGAAGACCAACAAATTCGGCGGCCGAGTGCACACGCGCTTCCCGCCGGAGCCGAACGGCTATCTGCATATCGGCCACGCCAAATCGATCAACATCAATTTCGGATTCGCGCAGGAATTCGCCGGCAAGTGCAACCTGCGCTTCGACGATACCAATCCCTCCAAAGAAGAAGTCGAGTACGTCGAGTCCATCATCGCGGACGTGCGCTGGCTGGGCGGCGATTGGGATGATCGCCTGTTCTACGCCTCCGATTACTTCGGCCAGCTTTATGAGTGGGCCGTGCAGCTCATCAAGTCCGGTAAGGCCTACATTTGCGATCTCTCCGCCGAGGAAGTTCGCAAGCAGCGCGGTACCCTGACGGAGCCAGGCCAGGATAGCCCTTATCGCAACCGCTCTGTCGACGAGAACCTGAATCTTTTCGAACGCATGAAGGCTGGCGAATTTCCAGACGGCGCACGCACCCTGCGCGCCAAGATCGATATGGCGTCGCCTAACCTGAATCTGCGCGACCCCGTGATGTACCGCATCCTGCACGCCGAGCATCACCGCACCGGCGACAAATGGTGCATCTACCCCATGTACGACTTCGCGCACGGCGAGTCCGATTCCATCGAAGGCATCACGCACTCCATCTGCACGCTCGAGTTCGAAGATCATCGCCCGCTTTATGACTGGTACGTCGAACAGCTCGGCATTTATCATCCGCAGCAGATCGAATTCGACCGGCTGAATCTCACGTATACGCTGTTGAGCAAGCGCAAGCTGCTGCAACTGGTCCAACAAAAACTCGTGAACGGCTGGGACGATCCGCGCATGCCCACCATTTCCGGCTTGCGCCGCCGCGGCTACACGCCCGAAGCGATTCGCAGTTTCTGCCGCCGCGTGGGCGTTTCGAAAACCAACGGAACCACCGAGCTGGGTCTGCTCGAATACTTCCTGCGCGAGGACTTGAACAAGCGCGCTCTCCGCGCCATGGCCGTGCTGCGTCCGCTGCGCGTGGTGATCGACAACTACCCGGAAGGCCAAGTGGAGCAAATGGAGGCCATCAATAATCCCGAAGACGCGGCCGCCGGCACCCGCACCGTGCCGTTCTCGAAGGTGCTGTACATCGAGCAGGACGATTTTCGCGAAGATCCGCCCAAGCAATATTTCCGGCTCTCGCCCGGCCGTGAGGTGCGGCTGCGCTACGGCTACTTCATCACCAGTACGGGTGTCGTGAAGGACGTGAGCGGCGCCGTGGTCGAGATTCATTGCACCTACGATCCAGCCACGCGAGGAGGCAATGCGCCCGACGGACGCAAGGTAAAATCGACCATCCACTGGGTGTCGGCCGCGCATGCCGTGGACGCCGAGGTGCGTTTGTACGACAACCTGTTCACGGTCGAAAATCCAAACGACGCGCCCGAAGGCCAGGATTTTACAGCCAATCTGAACCCCAACTCACTCGAAGTTGTCCGCGCCAAACTGGAGCCCAGTCTCGCGTCCGCCGCGCCCGGCAACCGATATCAATTCGAGCGTCTCGGCTATTTCTGTGTTGATCCCGACAGCACGCCGCAAAACCTGGTCTTTAACCGGACCGTGACGCTGCGCGACACCTGGGCCAAGATCGAAAAGAAGAATAAATGATCATTCTCGGGCTCGGCGGTATTCCAAAAGATCCGGCTTGCGCGGTCTTCAAGGACGGCGCATTGCTCGCGGCCGTGGAAGAAAAAAAGGTCGCGCGGAACTTAAAGTCATCCGGTCTGCCGGAAGAAGCCACGGCCCTGGCGCTGCGCCTGGCGGCCATCTCCGCGTCCGACGTTAACTGCATCGCGCTCGTTCGGCCCTTTTCGCACGATACCCACCTCACGCTGAGGTCTCAGTTTCCCAGCGCGCAGATCGTCATGGTGGAACATCACGCCGCGCACGCCGCTTCGGCCTACTACCCGTCCGGTTTCGACGAAGCCACGGTGCTGACGCTCGATCGCGACGGCGATTTTCGATCCTCCGCGCGCTGGCGTGCCTCCGGCAATCAAATCCAGTTGGAGCGAGATCTGTATTATCCCGATTCGCTCGGCGATCTCTATGGCCGCGTCACGGAGCTGCTGGGCTTCGCGGCCGAAGCCGACGAACACAAGGTCCAGTGGCTCTCTACCGCCGACGATGGCGCCTCCTACCTGCCGCTATTTGAAGAAATCCTCGGCAACTCCGAGTGGCCGGCCATCAATCGCAGTTACTTCGATTCGGACCGGCTCAGCCAAGGCGGCTTCAGCGAAAAGTTCTATCGCCATTTGGGGCTCGCCGACGGCGAAGATATTCCCGCGAAACTCAAAGCTCCGCTCGCGGCCGGACTCCAGCGCGCCGTCGAACGCACCGTCCTCCGCATGGCCGGGCCTTCCAACCGGCTGTGCATTGCCGGGGGCCTGGGCCTGAATTCGCTGCTCATCAGCTCGCTTGAAGCTTCGAAGGAAGTCTTCGTTCAGCCCGCTGCCGGAAATACCGGAACCGCGCTCGGTGCCGTCTTCTACGCTTGGAACGCCGTCTGCGGCCAAACCAAGCGCGCCTCGCTAAACGACCTATGCCTCGGACCCGGCTATTCGAGCGAAGAGATCAAAAAGGTAATTGAGAATTGCAAGCTGCGTTTCCGTTACTTGCTGACCACCGATGAGCTGATTGCCGATGCCGTGCGCCGCCTCAATGACGAGAAAATCATCGCCTGGATGCAAGGCCGCATGGAGTTCGGCCCGCGCGCGCTCGGCAACCGCAGCATTCTGGCGTCGCCGCTGAACCCATACTCCACCGAAAATCTCAACATCTACATCAAGCATCGCGAACCCTTCCGCAAGTTCGCCGCATCGGTCCCGGCCGAGTTGGCCAGCGAATATTTCGAAACCGGCCCGAACGCGCGCTACCTGGCGACCGTCGGCCGCGTCCGGCCCAAACATCACAAAACCTTCGAAGCCGCCGTGATGGCCAAAGACGCAGTGCGCGTGCATACCGTCGCCGCCGATGACAACCCGCTCTACCACCGCCTCCTGCACGCGGCCGGCAAAGCGACCGGCCTCCCGGTTCTCTACAACACCAGCTTCAACCTGTTCGCAGACCCGCTAGTGTGCACGCCGCGCGATGCCGTGCGCAGCTTCTATTCCTCCGGCATCGACGCACTGTTCGTCGGCAACTTCGTCCTGGAAAAATAGCCGGCCGGTTTTCCGCTTCACGTTTTAACTCGATAAGATGAACTTTGCTCGAAATGTCTTCGCGCCTATTTCGCGGTCGCGGCGCACTGCTTTGCCTGGCGATCGCGGCCGCCTGCATCGTGGCAGTGCGCGCCTGCCTGCAATCGATCACCCTGGATGAAGCCGACTCTTTCCTTCAATACGCCAGGAACGCACAGCCCTCGCACTGGTGGCCGGTCTCTGACAACCATGTCCTGAACTCAGTCTTAATGCGGCTCACCACCACCGTCTTCGGCGTAAGTAACTTAACGGTGCGGTTACCAGCCATATTGGGCGCCATTACTTACATTGGCTCGGCTCTATATCTTTGTCCGCTCGTCACCAATCGCAGGCTTCTACAATTGCTTCTGTTTACTTGCCTGGTTTACAACCCTATGATCCTTGACTATCTGGTCGCGGCCCGCGGATATAGTCTCGCCATCGGGTTCTTTCTTGCCGCCGTAGCTGTCATTGCGAGCGCGATGAGAAGCTCCGGCGACAGCGGGACGCTCCCAAGAAAATGCGCCTGGGTCTCGATCCTGCTTGCATTGTCCTGCTCTGCCAACTTCTCGTTTGCAATCGCTAACGGCGCCACTCTCGTGGTCTTTTTCTTATGGACCGTTCGTCAGAACAGCAAATACCTGGGCCTCGCCGCCGCAACTTACTTACCTGGGCTGCTGGTAGGCTTCATCCTCTGTGGCTCCGTGGTATGGAATTGGCCGCAAGGCGAACTCTATTTCGGATCGAAGCAAATGTCCGAGATGTGGAGCGGCTTTGCCAACGGAACTTTCGATGACTTGAATCCAAACCTGATAAATCCGCTTCTCCTTCGCGGGTTGCGCCCGATTCAGCGGCTCGGGCCCTGGATCACCGCCATCGCCGGATTATTCTTCTTCGGCCTCATGGAAATCAACCGCTGGAGAAATCCCGACCCCAAGTCAGAAGCGCTCGGCAATTTCGCTCGCCTAGTAGCGCTTATCTCTGCAGCGACCTTGTTGCTCCACTGGCTCGCCTTCAAAATCATTCACATGCCTCTACCCAAAGACCGAACCGGCCTCTTCTTCCTTCCGCTCTGGACCTTAACTTTTGTTGGATCTCTCGCCTACGGGCTTCGCTCCGGAAGAGTAGACATTCCTCGCTGGTGCGGCACCGCGGTTCTCGCTGTTACCGCGTTCTACTTCATAGGCTGTCTCAGGCTGGGATATTTCAAGGAATGGAGATTCGATAGCGACACCAAGACACTGTACTGGATCATGTCCGATCTTCATCAGCGTTGTGGCATCCAGAAATTCGGCATCGATTGGCGCTACCACCTTCCGCTTAATTTCTACCGCGAGAATTACGGCACCAGCTCTTTAAAGGAGTTCTCCGGATCCACCAGCGGCGAGCTGCCGCCGGATCGAGACGCCTATGCGATATTTCTCCCCACCAGCCAGGAGTTCATCACACAACAGAAATTGCAGGTGATTTATCACAACGATGAATCGGATGCGGCTGTGGCCATTCGCGGATGCCCGGTCGAAACCCTCCGGCGCTGACACTCCGGCGCTGACCGGTTGTCCCGCCCGCACCAGAACGCTATGCTGAAGCGGATGAGATTCACGCTTGCCCTAGTCGCGGCCATCTGCTCGTTCGCGCCGCTGGCCCCCGCCGCCGACCGCTATCCCGTCGACTGGACCAAGCTCCAGCCCGAAACCATCGACTACTTCACCTCCCTGATCCGCATCGACACCAGCAACCCTCCCGGCGACGAAACGAAAGCGGTGAATTATCTCAAGCCGATCCTCGACCGGGCCGGCATCTCCACGAACGTCTGGTCGCTCGATCCCAACCGCGCCAACCTGGTCGCGCGCATCAAGGGCAACGGCTCCAAGCGCCCCCTCATCATCATGGGCCACACCGACGTGGTCGGAGTGCAGCGCGACAAATGGCCGGTGGACCCGTTCGCCGCGCTCCGCAAGGACGGTTTCATCTGGGGCCGCGGCTCCAGCGACGACAAGTCGCACGTGGTCTCCTGCTTGATGACTATGCTGCTGCTAAAGCGCCTGAACGTCCAGCTCGACCGCGACGTCATCTTCATCGCCGAGGCGGGCGAGGAAGGCACCTCGCGCTTCGGCATCGGCTACTTGGTGGATCAGCATTGGAACGACATCGCCGCCGAATTCGCGCTAGCCGAAGGCGGCCAGACCGTAGCGCGCGACGGCCAAGTACTCTACGTCGGCATCGCGACTACGGAGAAGACCCCGCGCGCCACGCGCCTGGTAGCGCACGGAACCGCAGGCCACGGCTCACGCCCGCGCCAGGACAATGCGGTGCTTCATCTCGCGAGCGCCGTCGCGAAGTTCCAAACCTGGCAGCCGCCCATGCGCCTGAATGACACCACGCGCACTTATTTCGAGCGCCTCGCAACCATCAGCCCTCCCGACGACGCCTATCGCTATAATCACATCGCCGATCCCGCGCACACTGAGGAAATCCAGCGCTACCTCGCCGAAAACGACCCCGGCAACTATTCCGTGCTTCGCACTTCCATCGTTCCCACCATCATCCAAGGCGGGTTCCGCACCAATGTGATCCCCTCGCAGGCCGAAGCCACACTCGACATCCGAGCGCTTCCCGACGAAGACATGAACCAGCTTTACGATCAAATGCGTCGCGTCGTCAACGACCCGGCCGTCGAAGTAATCGCCGACCCGTCGCGCAACCGTCCCTCCGCCCCGCCCTCACGCATCGACTCGGAAATGTTCCAGGCGTTGGAGCGAACCCAGAAACGCATGTATCCCAAAGCCATCACCATCCCCACCATGCTTACCGGCGCCACCGACAACGCGCAGCTCCGCACCAAGGGCGTGCAGGCTTATGGCTTCGGACATGTCGCCGAAGAGTCCGAGGGCGATTTGCACGGCGCGCATTCCGACCAGGAGCGCGTGCTCGAAAGCTCCATCCACGAAATGCTGCAGTTCCTCTGGTACACCGTGCTCGACATCGCCAGCTCAAAATAAACCATGCCCTATCCCAAAAAGCGACCGGTGGCGCACGCACTCGTGCGTGCCGCGTCCCCACTCATGGGGACGCAAATCGTGGTCTTCAACCACACCTCTCCACAACTCCGTAATCGCTGGTAGCACGAGAGCCCCCATTGCCCAACCGCCTAATCTCCGAAAAAAGCCCGTACCTCCAGCAGCACGCCCACAATCCAGTCGACTGGTACCCGTGGGGCGAGGAGGCCTTCGCAAAAGCCCGCGCCGAGAACAAGGCCATCTTCCTCTCCGTCGGCTATTCCACTTGCCATTGGTGCCACGTCATGGAGCACGAGTCCTTCGAAAACGAGGACATTGCCGCGCTCTTGAATCGCCTGTTTGTCCCCATCAAGGTGGATCGCGAAGAGCGCCCCGACGTCGACCGCATCTACATGACCTACGTGCAAGCCGCCACCGGCAGCGGCGGATGGCCGATGTCTGTCTTCCTTACCCCGGACCTGAAGCCGTTTTTCGGCGGAACTTATTTCGCGCCTGACACTCGCTATGGACGTCCCGGCTTCGGCACGCTGCTGGAGCGTGTCGCGGAGGCCTGGAAAAACGAGCACGACCGTATTGTCGAATCCAGCGCCGAAGCCCTGTCGCAGCTTGCGCGCTACGCCGGCGGCGCACCCGGCCCAAGCGGTCTCCCTGATAAAAGCGTCTTCGATTCCACGTTCCAATATTTTCGCCGCACCTTCGATTCCGAGCATGGCGGTTTCGGCGAGGCCCCCAAGTTTCCCCGCCCGGTGGTGTTCAATTTCCTGCTGCGTTACTACGTCCGAACCAATCGGAAAGAAGCGCTCGACATGACGCTGGACACCCTGCGCGCTATGGCCGACGGCGGCATGCACGATCAGCTCGGCGGCGGCTTTCATCGCTATTCGGTGGACGAGCGCTGGTTTGTCCCGCATTTTGAAAAAATGCTCTACGACCAGGCGCAGCTCGCCATCTCCTACCTGGAAGCTTTCCAGATCACGCACGACGATTTCTACTCCGGCATCGCCCGCAGCACGCTGGACTATGTGCTCCGCGACATGACTCATCCCGACGGCGGCTTCTACTCGGCCGAAGATGCCGACAGCGTCATCGATCCCGCGCATCCGCAAGTGAAAGGCGAAGGCGCCTTCTACGTGTGGACCGCAGCGGAACTCCAGGAAACACTCGGATCGATTCTCTATGCGCCCTTCGCCAAGCACTACGGCGTCGAAGACAACGGCAACGTCTATCATGATCCGCACAGCGAATTTACCGGCAAGAACATTCTGTATCTTCGCGAAAAACCCGATCCTTACGTTGCCACTCAACTTCACGAGGCCAAAGCGAAACTTCTAGAAGCTCGCTCCCGCCGGATCCACCCGCACTTGGACGACAAAATCCTCACAGCCTGGAACGGCCTCATGATTTCCGCCTTCGCCAAGGCCGCGCAAGTCCTGGACGAACCGCGCTACCTCGCCGCCGCGCAGCACGCCACCCAATTCATCCTTTCGAAAATGTACGATCCGCGCGCCAAAACTCTGCTGCGCCGCTATCGCGATTCCGAAGCCGCCATCCCCGGCTTCCTAGACGACTACGCATTCTTCATCGCCGCGCTCCTCGATCTGTACGAAGCCGACTTCGATCCCGGCCACATCGAGCTTGCCCTGGAGCTGGCATCGACCATGGGGAAGCTGTTCGAGGACTCGATCAATGGCGCATTCTTCAGCACTGCCGAGGGCGACAGCAGCCTGGTGCTGCGTCTCAAGGATGACTACGACGGCGCCGAGCCATCCGGCAACTCCATCGCGGTACTCGACCTGCTGCGCCTGGCGCACATCACCGATCGGTCCAGCCTGCGCGAATCCGCCGACCACACGCTGCAAGCCCTCGGACCGAAGATCTCGGCTCAGCCGGTCGCATCTCCGCAAATGCTGGTCGCGCTGGACTACGATGATTCGCCGCGCCGCGAGGTCGTCATCGCCGGCCCGCGCGACGCCCCACTCACCAAAGCTTTCCTCGGCGCGCTGCGCGCCCGCTTCCTCCCGCGCACCATCGCCCTCCTGATCGATTCCGACGAGACCCGCAGCAAGCTCGCCAAGCTTTTCCCGGCAGCCGCCACCATGCGCGAAATCAATGGCCAACCCACCGCCTACGTCTGCCAAAATTACACCTGCCAGCTCCCCACAAACGAGCTTTCCAAGTTTGACGAGTTGCTACAATAAGTCGAAATCAAATTCCGAATTTATTAGGAGGATTTGTGGAAAGACCCGGAGCAACTACCATGCGAGGACGCCCGCTGACTCTAGTGGGGCCGGAGCTGAAGGCCGGCGATAAAGCACCCGATTTCGAAGCTATCAACGATTCGCTCCAACCCATAAATCTGGCGGGCACCGGGCAAGACGTCCGGATCTTCAGCGTCGTGCCCTCGCTCGACACCCCGGTGTGCGACGCCCAGACCAAGCGCTTCAACGAAGAGGCCGCCAAACTGCCCGGCGTGCAGTTCTACACCATCAGCATGGATCTCCCGTTCGCGCAAAAACGCTGGTGCGGCGCCTACGGCGTGGACAAAGTCAAGATGGTTTCCGACCATCGCTCCGGATCCTTCGGCGAACGCTACGGAACCATGATCAAGGACCTGCGCATCGAGAGCCGTGCCATTTTTGTGGTCGACAAGGACAACACCATCCAGCACGTCGAATATGTGAAAGAAGTCGCCGACCATCCCAATTACGAGGCCGCTCTCACCGCAGCCCGGTCGTTATCCACGAAATCAACTGGCGCCTGAGTTCGACACTGTGTCTCTTCTGCAAGACGTCCGGCAGGCTCTCCGGCTCTTTCGCCGCAGCCCCGGACTGACCGCCATCGCGCTGCTCTCCGTCGCCATCACCACCGGCGCCACCGCCGTCGTTTTCGCGGCCATAAAATCCGTCCTGCTCCAACCGCTGCCTTACAAAAACGCCGATGCCCTGGTGCAGCTCCGCACTGACTACACCCGCAGCCGCCCGCACTACGACTGGGTGTCCTGGGCCGACATGCAGGACGTCAAGCGCGCCAATCACTCCTTCGAGTCGCTTGCCACGTACCACTACGCGCTGGTCGATCTCACCGGCGACGCTAACAACCCGCCCGAAGCGTTATACGGCCTGTATGTTTCCTCGGACCTGTTCCCGATGCTCGGCGTGAAGCCCATGCTGGGGCGAAACATTCTGCCGGAGGAAACGCAAATCGGACGCGAGCGGGAGATGATCCTCAGTTACGGCCTGTGGACGCGCCGGTTCGCCTCCGACCGCGGCATCGTCGGCCGCTCCATTGAGATCAACGGCCACCCCTGGGTCATCGTCGGCGTCATGCCTCCCGCATTCGATTTTCCCTTGCGACATACCGCCATCATAAAAACGCCCTCGCAGCACATGGATTTTTGGGCGCCGGAAGCGGTCGATCCGGTCAAGCTCGGCCGCATGGGCGGCTACTGCGCGGTGGCTCGCTTGAAACCCGGCGTCTCCTCAGCCGGCCTGCAACCGGATCTGGACGCCATCAGCGCCGAGCTCGCGCGCCTCTATCCGCGCACCAATGCCGGACACATTCTTCACTTCACGCCGCTCCGCGCACAAACCCTGGGCTTTGCGCAAACCGGCTTGTGGCTTCTCATGGGAGCCGCGGCGCTATTTATGCTGATCGGTTGCGCCAACGTCGCCAATTTGCTGCTGGCGCGCTCACTCGCCCGTCACCGCGAGATCGCGATCCGCCTCGCCCTGGGCGCGGGAGGGAAGCGAATCGTGCGCCAGCTCATCACCGAGAGCTGCGTCTTAGCTGTGGTCGGCGGCCTGGCCGGTTACGGGCTCGCCGCGCTCGCCTGGACCCTGCTGCCCGCGGTCGCGCCCATGAGCATCCCGCGGCTGGCTGCGGCTCGTGCCGATGGAAGCGTTCTGGCGTTCACCATTGCCGTCGCCGTTCTCAACGGAATTCTCTTCGGCCTCGCCCCCGCTCTCCGATCCTCACAACGCGACCCAGCCGTCCCGTTGCGCGAATCCGGTTCACGCGGCTCCGTGGGCGCCGCCCGCAATCGCCTCCGCTCCGCTCTGGTGGTTGCGGAAGTAACCCTCGCCGTAACACTAGTGATCGTCGGCGGCCGATTGACCGCGACTTTCGTGCAGCTCTTGCGCACCAACCCGGGTTTCGATACCCAACACGTGCTGGCGTCCATCATCGCCCCGTCAGCCGATCAATACCAGACGATCGAGGGACACGAGTCGCTGTTCCGCCGCATCCTGGATGCCGTCCGCGCCGTGCCCGGCGTCGAATCCGCCGGCCTGGTGGACGCGCTGCCGTTCAGCGGCGAAAACAACGGCGGCACCGTCAGCCGCGCCGACGACCCCGACGCAATCTTGCCGGACCACGGACAGATGGCCGAATTCGACCACGTCAGCGCGGATTATCTCCAGACCATGAACATCCGTCTGCTCGACGGCCGCTGGTTCCGCGAGGACGACCGCACGCCCGGGCGCGACGTAGCCATCATCAACGATGTCGTCGCCAGCCGGCTGTGGCCGGGCCAGAGTGCGTTGGGCAAACAAATCTGCATGAATTGCTACAGCGAAACAATCCGCGAGCGCAAGCGCGTGATCGGCGTCGTCCAAACCATCCGCCACTCCGGACTCGATGAGCCAATCGGCCTGAACGTGTACGAAACAGACAAGGCTTACCGCTACGCTGACTTTCTTGTAGTTCGCACCGAACGCCCGGCGCGAGAAATGGCCCAGGCAGTCCGTCTCGCCGTCGCTTCCGTCGATCCCAAGCAGCCAGTATTCCTCAGCGCGTCGATGTCGCAATTCATCGGCGACTCGGTAGCCGACCGCCGCTTCATCATGACCTTGCTCGCTATCACGGGCTGCCTGGCCCTTCTGCTCGCCGCCGCCGGCGTCTACGGCGTCATCTCCTACACCACCTCGCTCCGGACTTCGGAAATCGGCCTCCGTATCGCGCTCGGCGCCAGCCCGCGCAATGTGCAAGCTCTGGTCTTCCGCAGCGGAATTCTGCTGGCCTCGCTGGGCATCGCCCTGGGCCTGGTTCTCGCCCTCGCGGTCGCTCGCGTCTTGCGCAACATCCTGGCGGGCCTCACGTCCAACGACCCTATGCTCGTGTTTGTGGCGGTCGTGCTGGTCTTTGCGACGGCCTCGCTCGCCTGCTGGATCCCGGCCCGCCGCGCAACGCGCATCGATCCCATGCTGGCCCTGCGCGAAGAATAGCTACTCTTTCTCCTTCCGCGGCTCATACCCGGCGCAGCTCAACACCGGCAGCCGCGGATACTTCGGAAAACGGGAATCAGTCTTGGACAATTCGCAAAGATAAAATCGCGACCCGCGATCGGACGTGATACGCCGCACGTGCTCACACGTCACACACAGCCCCACCGCCATAGGCTCGTCCTCCGATGTATCATGTGATCCAACCATGAAATCTTACCCGCCAGCTATTATGCTTCTATTACTGAGCAGCCCGTTGCTCCATGCTCAGAGCGAGGTCACACTGATTGCGCCGGGCGGCATTCGCGCAGCCATCCAGCAGCTCATCCCGGATTTCGAGCGCCAGACCGGGCACAAGGTCAAAGCAACGTTTGGCTCCGGCCTGGGAACGAAACAGCAGGTGGCCCGCGGCGAGGCTTTCGACGTACCGATTGTCCAACCACCGTACCCGGAGGTGCTCGCGTCAGGACACGTGGTCCCCGGCAGCGCGAAACCGCTCGCAAGTGTAGCTGTCGGAGTCGCGGTGCGGCAAGGCGCACCCAAACCGGACATCTCAACACCCGACGCCGTCAAGCGCGCGCTGTTGGCGGCCAAGGCAGTCTCATACCCGAACCCCGCAGGTGGCGCTGCCGCAGGCATCAGCTTCGATGAAACGCTCAAAAAGCTGGGCATCGCCGAACAGATGCAGCCGAAACTCAAACGAGCCCAGGGCGGAGCGGGAGCCATGCGGATGGTCGCAACCGGCGAAGTGGATATCGGCCTGACGTTCGTCAGCGAAATGAAAGAGCCCGGCATTGACGTCGTGGGGCCGTTGCCCAAAGAAATTTCGCCTTCGACGACTCTGGTCGGATTCGTGTCCTCCCATGCGAAGGACCCGGCAGCAGCGCAGGCCCTGTTGGATTACCTTTCCTCGCCAGCCGCAGCGCAGTCGTACAAAGCGCAAAACATGCAGCCGGCCCATTAGGACGCGTCACCTACCCGTAAAATTGGCAGATCGCCTCTCGCGAAAACTGGCCACGCCTTCGCGAAAATCATCGCTCGCGAGAATCGCCGGCATATCCTCGCGGACGCGCGCCGCGGCTCGAGCTTCGCCTTCCACAATGCTCAGACGCGCCGACCGCAGCGTCGCTTGCACGCCCAACGGCGCCTGCGCCGCGATCCGCTCGGCTATAGCCACCGCCCGCTCCACTTGCTGCCCCGGCTCAGTCACTTCTTGAATCAGCCCCAATCGCAGCGCCTCCGCAGCCCCGAACTCGTCCGCCGTAAGCAGGTAGCGCATCGCGTTCCCCCATCCGGCTTCGCGAACCAGCCGGAACGTCGCGCCACCCAGCGGATACAACCCGCGCGCAATCTCCAGTTGCGCGAAGCGCGCGTCGCTGGCAGCGATCCGAATATCCGCAGCCAGCAACATCTCGATCCCGATGGTGAACGTAATCCCGTGCACCGCCATCACCAGCGGCTTCGACAAATGGCTGCGCATGGCGAACGGATCGATCTGCCCGGCGTCCAGCATGAACGGATCGTCGCGCTCGAACAGCGGGGCAAATTGCGCCAGATCGATTCCGCCGGTAAAGTGCGCCCCGTGCGCGAACACCACCGCGCATCGCAGCTCAGGATCCGCTTCGTAGGACCCGTACGCGCGCGCCAGGTCGTGAAACATCGGCGGGTCGAAGGCATTGCGCTTAGCAACACGATTCAACCCCATCAGCAGCACGTGCCCGCGGCGTTCCGTAGTGATGTTGGACATAGGAAAAGCCAGAGTAGCACCCCGTTCGCAGTCGTACACTGAAAAAAGTGATCCCGCTGCCCACATTCATTGGATTTCTGTCCGCCTCGATCCTGCTGGCCATCACGCCCGGACCCGGCATCATGTATGTTTTGACGAGGAGCCTGGCAGGCGGCCGGCGCGCAGGCATTCTCTCATCGCTCGGCACGTTGCTGGGCGGTTTCGTCCATGTCTTCGCCGCAGCTTTGGGGATCTCGGCTCTGCTGGCAACTTCGGCCATCGCCTACCAGGCAGTGCGCTGGGCTGGCGCCGCCTATCTGATCTACTTAGGAATCCGCATGATTCGCAGTGCCGGCCACGCCGAGTTGATCGCCGCAAAAGCAACGCCCGGCAACCCGTTCCCACAAGGCATTGTTACCGAACTTCTGAATCCCAAAACGGCGCTCTTTTTTCTCTCGTTCATTCCGCAATTTGTAAATGCGAAAGCCGGCGCCGTCTTCGCGCAGTTTCTCCTGCTAGGCACGATCACGGTGATCCTGAATTCAACCGCCGACGTAGTGGTCGCGCTGTTCGCAGGCCCCATAGGAGAGCGCCTGCTAGCATCTCGCCGGGCCCGAAACAACCAACAGCGAGCCACCGGCGCAGTCATGATCGGCCTGGGCTTATTCTTGGCCGCACGAGAAACGTGATGCCCCACCGGCCCCGAATCGCCGGCGAAACGCCCAGCCCGTTTTTGTTACCTACTTCTGCGCGGTCGCGTTTACGGCAGTGGGATGGTCAACGTAGTACGTGATCCCGGTAAACTGCATCTCTTCCCAGGTCTGGTCGCCCCAATGCACGTCGACCTTCGAATCGGGATTGGACGGATTGTTTACCGAGTTGTCGTAGTGCGCCGTGGCTTCCAGCCGCGAGCCCTTAGGCACTGCCAGCGGCTTGGCGAAGGTGTACCAGGTTTGCCAGTTGAAATCGTAGTGCGGCACTTCCAGCACCACTTCCGAGCGTCCGTCCGGGTAGATCAGGCGGTATTCCCAGCTCTTGCCCCGCAGGTGCGTGTGCGGAATCAGCGACGTGATGTGCGCGTCTTCCTTGAATTCGATGGCCGAATCCACGGCCGTATCGGGTGTGCCGGCAGGAAGCGTAAACAGCGGATTCAGGAATGCGCTCGCAATAATTTCCCGAGCGGGCGGTTCCTTTGCAAACATCAGACCGATGCTCGATTGGTCCGCCGCGGCCTTCCCATTAGCCGTGTAGTGCACCTGGAAAGTCAGAGTCGAGCCAGCCGGGATCTTGATCGCTTCGCCTGGTTGAAAAACCATAGGCGGCGCGCCTGGCGCCGTTCCAGCAAGAAACACGCCCGGGCTTTGGTCTTCCTCTTTCTCCGCAGCGGCTCCATTGGGCCGCTCCCTCTTAGGCATCTTTGGCAACACCGGAATGAACCCGGATTCCATCGGCGTTCCCGCCGGCTCCTTCATGTAAACGATCACGTGATGCACCACCGCGCGTACACCCGGCCGAATCTCCATCGCCTGCACCCATTTGTCTTCGGTGAAATGGGTGGGGACGGTGAAATACTGGTAGTCGATGGTCCCTTTCGCCGGAACATCAAAAGGTTTGGCCATCGTCAGCACCACATCCGGCTTCCCGATTTGCCATCCGTCGACAAACTTGGGAGCTGGCGGCAGATCCTTGGGATCACCTTCCGGTGCGCCCGCATCCACCCAGTGAATCAGAGTTTCCTTGTCACCCTCAGTCAGCCTGCGGTCATTCAAGAACACTCCGCGCGCCTCCGTGGCGTGCCAGGGCGGCATGACTCCACTCGATACGTATTGACGAATCGACTTGGCCCACGGCCTGGCATCTTGATAGGTAAGCAGCGACATCGGCGCCGTTTCATCGGGGCGGTGGCAAGTAGCGCAATTCTTGTACAGAATCGGCGCGACATCTTTGGAGAAGGTGGGCGCAGTCGCGGCTGCCAGACGGGCGCCGCTACCGGCCCAGATCAGCATCGCGCCGCCCAAAACCGTTGCGGACGTAAGTAGGCTTTTCATCGCAAACTCCTATCTCCCATAGTAGACCCACAGGCCCCGAAAACGAAAGCCCGCGACACGCTCCTCATTGGCGAGACGGCGAAGCCGGCCGCGGAGCTAGTCCACGCGCAGTTCACTTTAGAACAGCCTCCGCGCGAGCCTGCGATAGCATAAGACTAGACCAGTTTTGGATGAACGCCAGTATCAATTCGAGTGGGATGACATCAAAGCCGCAACCAACGTGCTCAAGCACCGAGTGTCCTTCCAACTCGCATCGACCGTCTTCGCCGACCCCGGATTACTCACTACTCCGCGCATAGCCGAACCGAAGAGCGCTGGCTTTCTATCGGATCAGCTAGCGACGGCAAGATCCTCCTTGTCGCTTATCTTTCGTCTGAATCCGAACCGCCGACCACGACAGTCCGTCTCATTTCTGCGCGCCGAGCGACGTCAGCCGAAATTCGTCAGTACGAGGAAAATCAATGAGCAATCAACCAATCGAGGATGACGATATACCAGCTGAAGTAGACTTTAGCAAAGGCGTTCGCGGTCTCCATCACATCCCGCCCGACGCGAAGGTCTTCCTTCCCGCTTCGATTGAACGAAGTGTTTGGCAGTACTTCTCCAAGAAAGCCGAACAAAAGGGCGTTGAACTGTCCGAACTCCTGACCGACGTCCTGAAGCGAGACATCGAGATTAACGAAGCGCTGAAGTAACGATCCTGTACGCCCCAACAAGCCCGCTCGTTCGAGCGAATCCTTCGTCCTCGCCCCTCCGAGAATCCGACCTCATCGTCAGCTTCTTCACCCGCGACCAGGGCAAGCTCCGCGGCATCGCCCGCCGCCCCAAATCCAGCTTCGGTTCCGGTCTCGAACGCCTCTCCCACGCCCACGGTCGTATTATCAAAAGGAGAACCGCGAGCTGGTAAGCCTGAACTCCTGCAAGCTGGTTCACTCGCAGTTCGTGCTCGTCTCCAATAGCGTTGCTCCCGACGTAGACCACCATTCTACGACCGGTCGGCCTGCAGGCACGGCGGACGCCGGTTAAACTTCAGCGTCAACTCGTAGAACCGTTGCAAACCTTCGCCGAATTCGGCGTCGTGTAACTGAATCGAATCGATAATGGATTCCCAGTCTAGGCAATGGATATCAATATGTTCAAGAAGCGGGCAGACCCAGGACTCGAACCATACCTCCCTGCTCACCCTGGATTCCTCTTCGTACTCTGCGATCCTGGCCGCGATCCTGCCCTTAATGGATTCCTTGGTGAGTGCCGGCGTAAACACCCCTGCTTCGATCTGTGTTTGAGGTGCGAGGACGCAGAATGCCAAGCAACTCCACTGCTCGACTGGTCTTCCCGATCTATACAGCGTTTCAGCCATGCATGCGACGTTTCGTGCGGCTTGGTCAAAGGCAGGAGCACGCTTTGTACCCTTGGAAAGTCCGCTGAATACTTTCGCCTCCATCACAGCGAACTGAGATCCTGTCGGGTCGAGCGTCAACCCGGCTTTGTTCTCAGGCAGAAATTCAAAATGTCCGACCACTCCATCGGCATGCGTCCACGATTCGGCAAGGGAGTCGCCGCGATGGCGCGGTAAGAATGCTGAACATAGTAGCGCCTCCGAGAACCACCGCGATGCTTCGTGAAAGGAAAACGGAAGGCATGGCAGACCCCTTTCTGCCGCAGACAGCACCAGGCGGAGCAGCCAGCCTTCATTGAAGAGCAGGGTCGGTGGGAATCTGGACTCGTCGGATGAGGCCAATTCTAGAAGCGCAAAAATCGCTTGAAAAGCTGTTTGCCTGCACGTCGTTGGCATACCGTCGAGACCTCCAGTCTTGCCATCGGCAGATCGACCGCGGTCCTTGAAGGAATAGTGACGTGCGTTAGGCCGCCGAGGAGCGTCCTGGCTGCCGAAGGTTTTAGGTGAGGCGATTCAATACCCCCGTCGCGATGACATGCCGCTCCTAGAGACCGGAGGCGTTCTTCTAGATTGGCAAAGGAAAGCCATTCGCGGGTGGCTGAATACGTTACGTCACTCGCGTCTCTGCGACCTCTACTCATACCTGATATTGTTGAGCCAGCACTTGGTTGCCGAATTTCGGCCGGATCGCCCGGAATGGATGTCGCAAAAACCTCTGTCTGAGCTGTTACTCTAGCGAATTCTACTCCCATGCCCGCTCGCTCGAGCGAATCCTTCATCCTCCAAACCTACCCCTACCGCGAATCCGACCTCATCGTCAGCTTCTTCACCCGCGACCAGGGCAAGCTCCGCGGCATCGCCCGCCGCGCCCGCCGCCCCAAATCCTCCTTCGGCTCCGGCCTCGAACGCCTCTCCCACGCCAACGTCTCGTATTATCAAAAGGAGAACCGCGAGCTGGTAAGCCTGAACTCCTGCGAGCTGATCCACTCGCAGTTCACTTTAGCCTCGAACTACGAAGCGAGCGTCGCTCTCGACTATCTGGCCGAGGTCACAGAGCAACTCCTCCCGCCTAACGAAACCAACGAACGCCACTTCCGTCTGCTGATGGCCGTCCTGGACTTCCTCCGCGCCGGCGGCAACCCCTGGACCGCGGTCACCTACTTCGGCCTCTGGTCCGTGCGCCTAGCCGGATTCCTCCCCGACCTGCGCGTCAAACCCGAATCCGCCGCCATCGCCGACGAAATGCTGACCACGCCCATCCACGCCCTCGCCCCGCGCCCCTGGACCAAGGACACCGCCAGCGACCTGCGCCGCCTCCTGAACCGCCTGATCGAAGAGCACGCCGAGCGCAAACTCCGCACCCCCGCCGCCCTGGAGGCGCTATGAGCGCGACCCTGTACCAAGCGAATTCGCCTGCTTTATTGGCGAAACACTCGCCCGTACCAAAATGGTAACGAATATGTTACCATAACGGGTGCTCGACGTTCGGGAATACAACGACCGCGACGGACGGAGCCCTTACGCGGTCTGGTTCAACCGCCTGAACGCCCACGCTGCAGCCAAGGTGGCAACCGCACTGGCGCGCTTGGCGCAGGGAAACTTCTCGAACGTGAAGGGCGTCGGTTCAGGGGTGTTCGAATGCCGCGTCGATTTCGGACCGGGTTACCGCGTTTATTTCGGCAAGGACGGAGAGCGCCTCGTAATCTTGCTGGGCGGCGGTATGAAAAAGCGCCAGCAGCAGGACATCGAAGCCGCCCTGGCAAGCTGGCAGGATTATAACCGGAGGAAATAGGAGGACAACCATGGCCTTGACCCGTGATTTCAAGCAGACCATCCGTGCCCGTGCCGAACGTGACCCAAGGTTCCGCAAGGCGCTTCTGCGCGAAGGCGTCGAATGCATGCTCGGCGGCGACATAGCGACCGCCAAGACCATTCTTCGCGACTACATTAACGCCACGGTCGGATTTGCCGAGGTCGCCGAGCACACGCACATTCCCTCCAAAAGCCTGATGCGCATGCTGGGGCCTTCAGGCAATCCGCGCGCCGACAATCTCTTCGAGGTCGTCAGCTTCCTGCAGCAGCGTGAAGGAGTGCGCTTCCACGTCAGGACGGCGCCGGTCTAGCGAGCTGGAGGCTTCCCGCAGTCTCAACATCCTTCGCACCACCAGCCGAGCCACGCCCGGACCGTAACCCGACCTGCGACGCGAGCGGTCCACCCGCCCACTGCGTGCGAAAAGGGGGGACAATCAGGTGAACATGCGCGCCTTAGTTGCATAGTTAGAGATCAGGCGAAACGAATTGATCCGCGCTTCAAGGCAGCAGGATGAGTTTGCCGCGAGCCTTTTGGCTTTGGCTAACGTCGAGTGCTGCGCGCCAATCCTGCAGCGGGAATGTGCGGGCGATCGGTATCGTGAATTTTCCATCCGCGGCGAGCTGCGCGAACCTGCCCAGGACGTCGTAGCGGAAGGTGCGAACTTCTTCAATGTTGCTGCGGACGCCCAGTTCCTTTGCCGCAGCGAAATCGCTGATGGTGACCACACGCTTAGGGTCGCCTGCAATCCTGACAAGCGCAGGTAACGCGCCGCCGACCGGCGCCGTGTCTAGGATCAGGTCCGGCGGTTTGCCGGCCAATTGAAGAACTCGCTCCACCATGCCGTCACCATACGGAGTGACCAAAGCGCCCAGCCCGCGGAGTCGATCTGCAAAGGTGTCACCGGCCGTGGCGATGACGCGGGAACCGCGTATCAGCGCAATCTGAGCAGCAGCGAACCCCATCATCGTGCCCGCGCCGTTGATCAGCACCGTATGCTCAGCCTGTAGTCCCATTGCGTCGAGGGTGCTAAAAGCTGTCGTGACGGCCATCGGCAGCGCGGCTGCGTGAATCGGATCGAGGCCCTTTGGAGTGCGGGCCCAGTGCTCCAGAATCGCAAAATCCGACGCTCCCGCGCTGGCAGCAGTCACGAAGTCCACAGGTCCGAAGACCGCGTCTCTCACAGCGACACCCTGGACACCTTCACCGAAAGCATCCACAGTTCCGGACACTTCCAGTCCGATGCCCCGCGGAAGATCTTTTGCGAACAAACCCCGGCAAAGGGCCCAATCGGCCGGGTTCAGCCCGCAGGCGGTCACGCGCACGCGAATGCGATTAGCGCCCGGTTTTGGAAGCATCGTTTCTTCCATGCGCAGCACGTCCGCTGGTTCGCCGTACCGATGGAAGCGCACGCTGCGCATGGTCTCTTTCGCGAGATTGTGTTCGGTCATCAAAGTTTCCTCGGTGTATGTCAGTTTGTTGAGGTTTGTGTCGTCTTTTCCCGTGATGAATGGCTGAAGGGTGAGGCGAATTGCGACGAGAAGTAGTCGCCCGTCTCCATATCCTCAAGGAGGGTTGCGTGGGTGGGCTTCCAGCCCAGCAGTTGTTGCGTATAAGCGCTGGAGACGGGCGCATCGGTGGCAAAGCACCTGGCCAGAAATGGATTCTCGAAGTGGGTGGCGGCTTCCTCCGGCGTCAAAGAGGCGGTGGGTATCCGGAGAATTCGCGCGATGAGGTGCGCGATCGTCTCGAACGTAATCGCGCTTTCTCCCGCGCCGTGCAAAGCGCTGCCCGCCGGCGCCTTCTCGAGGGCCAGGCGAAAGAGAGTGGCCGCGTCCTGACGGTGGATCGCGGGCCATCGATTCGCGCCGTCACCGATATATGCCGAGACACCCGTTCTACGAGCGGCTGCGATGAGAAATGGGATGAACCCGTAGTCTCCTGGGCCGTGAACGGTTGGCGCCAACCGCACGACACTGGATCGCACTCCCTGATCGGCGAAGGCGCGGCAGGTCTGCTCGCCCGGCACTCGAAAACTGCCGAGCGACTCGGCATCAGGCGGATCCTGCTCAGTGCTGAGATGTCCGGCCTCCATCACCAACGTGCCCGATGTACTGACGAACGGCTTGCCGGACCCAGCCAAGGCCTGTCCAAGCGCGTTGATCGCCGCGCAATCCCGCCGAGTCATATCCTCGGGATCGGCGAAATTGCCGCCAAAGGCCATGTGGATGACGCCGCTGGCAGCCCGAGCACCCTCCTGCAGGATGTCGAGATCCTCCAACGAGCCGCGCAAAACGTTTGCCCCGTGTTCGTGAAGGCGAGCGGCCGCCTTATCGGATCGTGCCAGTCCGGTGACGGTGTGGCCGGCCGTAATGAGTTCAGTGACGACCGAGGGACCGGTAAGTCCGGAGCCGCCGGTAACGAAGATGTGCATTCCTGTCTCCTCCTGAAAGCCGCTGCTGAAAGAGCACCCCTTCGGCTTTCTAGAAACTAACTCTATCGTCATCGACATGTACGCTCAATGCTTGTACGTTCATAGATTCGTCGTAATCGTACAATTCCCCTATGGACCCACTATCTGACGTGTTGTCGCTCCTGAAACCTCGCACGTATGTGACAGGCGGCCTCACCGCAGGCGGTCAGTGGTCACTTCGCTTGCCCGCGTATCAAGGCATCAAGTGCTACGCGGTTGTCGCCGGAGAGTGTTGGCTATCGGTCGACGGTGTCGAACAGCCCGTTCGACTGCGTGCGGGAGACTGCCTGCTCCTGCCGCATGGCCGCTCGTTTGTGCTCGCAAGCGACGTCACCCTCCCACCCGTGGACGCGCGCGCAATCCTTTCTGTAGTCGGAAGAAGGTACAACGGCGTCCTCTCGGTCAATCCAGGAGACGATTTCTTTCTCCTTGGAAGCCACTTCGCACTCGAGGGCGACGCCAGCTTTCTGCTGGATGTATTACCGCCTATCGTCAGGTTGGAAGATGATGCGCACCGGGAGTCCATACGGTGGGCAGTCGAGCGCATGCTGCGCGAGATGCGCGACTTTCAGCCTGGAGGCACCCTGGTGGCGCAGCAGGTCGCCTATACGCTGCTGGTAGAGGCTCTTCGTTTGCACGTTTCCGACGGCGCGCAACGAGGTACTGGCTGGCTCTTCGCCCTGGCCGACACACGCATGAGAACAGCGCTTTCCGGCATGCATCAGACCCCGGCTCATGACTGGACACTGGCGGAGCTTGCTCATTCCGCGGGAATGTCGCGAACGGCGTTCGCCCAGACCTTCAAGAAGACTGTAGGAGAGCCTCCCATGGCTTATCTCACGCGGTGGCGAATGACCTTGGCTGCAAATCGCCTCCAGGACAAACGCGAACCGATATCTTCGGTTGCGCCATCGCTCGGATACCAATCGGAAAGCGCCTTCAGTGCGGCTTTCAAGCGGCAATGGGGCAGCTCTCCCAGACAATACCTCCGCAGGCGTCGCCCTCAACTTAGCGCTACAGGTAACGATCAATAACGGGAACGCGCTTGGGACCGCCGAACGACCAACTAAGCCCTTCGCAACTTCGGCAGGAATAATTGCAATAGAAAGTCCTGCGCGAGATCTTGGTCTCTGATCGCGATCCACGCGTTGAAAGCGTCGGTGGCCAGCGTCAGCGCGTTTAAGACGTCGGTACGCGACCACTGCTTTGAATTGTCGTAATCCGCGGTGTTCCGATGCTGTTGTAGCTCAATGAAACTCTGCGCAACCGTGAAAAGCTCAGGCGGGACCTTTCCGCCGCTCTTGAAATTCTTCAAAACGTCGTCGCAGATTGTCTTCATCCTGTCGTGTTCAAAGGTCCGCGCAAGAATACTCCGCTGTCTCTCGATGGCCCATTTGCCGACAGCTTCATCGATCAACAAGTGAAACAGCGCATAGTAAGCGGTGGACACCGCCCGGCGAAGACTGGCCTGCTTCGGATTCTCTGGCTCCTTGGACGCCAGATCATACGCCTGCTGAAGCAGGTCCTCGGGAAATGGCATTCGCTATGCCCAAGCTTCTTCCTGTAACACCGCTTGTTCTGAAACACTCCTGAAGTTGTGGTACGCGAAGAGACCCATCGCGGAGAAATCCAGACGCGCCGCCAACTGCGAAACGACCTTCGTCGTGATATCGCGGAGCCGCATCTTGCTCGCTTCATCCGATAGAACGACGCGAAAGAAGATTGCCCAGTCACCGCTCCAATCCTGAGCGATGTCATAGCGGATGTGCTGCACATCCGGCGCGAGCAGTCTCGCGACCTCGGAAACAGCCGCGTTGATCTCAGGCTGTTTGGTTATGGCGCCGGGAACAAGCATTCTTACTACGAGAATACCGCGTTAGAAATCCTTCTAGTCGCGATCTCGAATGCGACCTCATCGGCCCGCAAATCAGTTAGCATCATGGAATGAAGCCGCGCGTCTACGTGGAAACGACCATTCCAAGCTACTTGACGTCGCGGCCGAGCAGGGACCTGATCATCGCCGCGCACCAGCAGATCACACAAGAGTGGTGGGAGCACAAAAGTGGAGCCTTTCAACTTTACGCGTCGCAATTCGTCATTGACGAAGCAAGTGCGGGAGACCCTGCGCTCGCCAGTGCACGCCTGAGCTTGATCCAAGCGCTTCCGCTGCTGGACGCGACGCTGGATGTATCGATGCTCGCCTCCGCCATTTTGGCCTCGGGCAAACTCCCTAGAAAGGCCGCCACCGACGCCGCGCACATCGCGGTAGCAGCCGTGCATGGCATGGATTTCCTGATAACCTGGAACTGCGTGCATATTGCGAACGCCGCGATCGCCAAGCCAATCGCGGTCATTTGCCGGGATCACGGGTTCGAATGTCCGGTTATCTGTACACCGGAAGAGCTCTGGGGAGAATAGCGATGCTCAAAGACCCGATCGTTGACGAAGTGCGCCGCATCCGCGAGGAACAGGCCGCGAAGCATGGGTTCGATGTCCGGGCCATTATCGCAGCGGCGAGAAAACGCCAGCGCCGCTCCAAGCACAAAGTGGTATCGCTTGTGGCCAAGAAAAAGCTCAGCGCTTGACGCGCCGGCCCTATCGTTGCGCCGGCTGCTTGGGCGCGCCCTCGATCCAATGAATGCTAGGCCGCCGTTTGTGCATCGCGCAGTCTCTTAGGAACAGATTAATGAGATTCTGATACGGCACGCCCAGCTCCGCCCCCATTTCCTTGAAGTACTTGATCGCCGCGGTATCCAGCCGAATCGTCACCTGACGCTTAAGCTGCTTGGCATAGGGATTCTTGCGCGATTTGGAAAAATCGTATTCCGCTCTCATTTCAGTCTCCAGTACATCGCTTCCTCGACCTTCGTTGCCGGTCGCGCTGAGATCAACCGGATCACCGAATCGGATTCCCGGTAGCAGTGACTCACCACCAGACAGCGTGCCTCCGAGCTATAGCCGACCAGCAGGAATCGAGCCTCTTGCTCAGAGTGATCGGGATCATCGATCAAGCGGGCACTCTCGTCCAGAAAGACCGTTTGTGCTTCCTCGAGCGAAATGCCATGCTTGACCAAGTTGGACCGCGCCTTGCGCCGGTCCCAGGCAAATTCGATATTGCCCACAACATTATATTAGCAATACGGCACACGACTGACACACCGCCTGCCATGGGTAACGATGCACAATAATCGACGCTAGCAACGATGGATCAAGGCTCGTTTGCATTGTTGCCGCGACACGATCGCGTTTGGCTTTTTGCAACCTGTAGTCGAAAAGACTATGATATAACTATGCCGCCCAAGACCGAAGAAGTCGAAGTCGTCTCCTTCCGTGTGCCGAAGGACATTTTGGAACAATTTGATCGCATCGCCGAAATGGAACGCTGCCCCAGAGCCAGCATGCTTAGGGCGATTATGGAAAACGCAGTCAACGCCGTTACGATTCTCACCCGCAATATTGAATGGCAGGTGAAAACAATGGCCGACCTCGAAGCAAAGTACCCGGATAGCGCTCAGCTTGAGTACCGGCGTGGTCAATTGCACGCTACGAAGTCTTTGCTAAGCATTTTCGTGGGAGAACGGACGAAAGACCACTTGCTCCGGAAGGTTCGGAAGAAAACCGGCTTACCAATCCCCCACATTGTCCCGCTCGACCTAGACGGGAATCGCTATGGGTGGGACAGTGACGCTGGCTGAGGAGGATGACCATGCCCACTCCAGAGGAATTTCGCAAAGAACGCGCAAGGCTGCTGGCGCGGATCGAAGCGAATCGAACGCCTGAGGCCAGAATTGTGGCCAAACAGTTCAGAGAGCAACGCGCGTATTGGGACGCACTACCCAACGGCCGGAAAACTGAAATCGAAGAGATGGATGTCTTCACTGCGTTTGCTGCAGCCGCTCCTGAAGCGCGCGTCGAATCGGGATCCGGCACGAATGCCGTAAGCCCCGAACCGGACATTCGGTGCACGGTCAGCGGAGAGCGACACTACTTCGAACTTGGGGAAATCATCGACCCGCCAGTGGCCGAAAGCATGGCTCATGCAATCAGGCGGAACGAGCCGAGGCCCTGTGCTTTTTCTCAAGACCGCCCTTTTAGCTACATCACCGCGAAGAAGCGAAGCAGGCCGTACAGAACGAGCGGTGCGCCCGTCGAACTATTGCTCTACTACCGCACACAATCGCCGCCGGAGCCACTGGTTTTCGACAAGCTCGTAAACAACGCGGCGTTGGACCTCCAGGCCTTGGTTACCAGCGGGCCGTTTCAACGAGTGTGGATATTCGACTTTTCGCAAAAGCGCGTCCTTTGGCACTCGTAGCTAGTCGCTCTAAAGAGCCACCCAAACCCGCCCGCCCGAGAGCGCGCGCCATTAGTTGCGCGTCCGCCAGGCTGGTCGCCTCACGACACACCAAGCAGCCTGACTCGCCATCCCACCCGCCCACCTGTCGTATCATCATAAAGAAGAACCACTCGTAACCCTAAATTCCTGCGAGCCGGTTCCCTCGCAGCCAATCTGGATCAACCCGAGAAACGATGTCGCCGAACGTCCTCCCTAAACCCGACCTCCGCCCCCAGGCCCCCCTCCGCCTCACCGCCCCGGAGGCCGCGTGACCCCCGCCACCCCCACCTTCCAGGACACCGTCTTCGCCCTCAAAAAATATTGGTCCGACCGCGGCTGCATCATCCAGGAACCCTACGACGTCGAAGTCGGCGCCGGCACCATGGCCCCCGAAACATTTCTGCGCGTCCTCGGCCCCGACCCCTATCGCGTCGCCTACGTCCAGCCCAGCCGCCGCCCCGCCGACGGCCGCTACGGGGAAAATCCCAATCGCCTCTACAAGCACCAGCAGCTCCAGGTCATCCTCAAGCCCTCACCCGCCGACGTCATCGATCAATACCTCGGCAGCCTCGCCGCCATCGGCATCGACCTCTCCAAGCACGACATCAAGTTCGAAGAGGACAATTGGGAAGCCCCAACACTCGGTGCCTGGGGCATCGGCTGGCAGGTGATGCTCGACGGCCTCGAAATCACCCAGCTCACCTATTTCCAGCAGCGTCCGCCAGCAGTGGACCGCGAAGTGTAGGCTCGACGTCTGAGGCGAGGAGCAGACGTTCCACCCTAAATGCCACAAAGAATACCCATCGCAGAGAAGACGAAGTTAGAGATTTTGGGCCGAGCTAATAACCGCTGCTGCGTCTGCCAGACGCCGTTCGTCCATTTCCATCATCTCGACGGCGATCCGACAAACAACGACGTAGAGAACATCGTGCCCTTGTGTCCGAACTGCCACGGTCAGGCCCACTCACAGAGCACGATGACCACAAACCTCACGCCCAATCGCCTGAGAGCTCTCAGAGATCGATGGTACGCTTATTGCGACAAAAGGAAGGAGGGATCGTCCATCGGCGCGAACGCACTACTCAGGCTGCAAAACCTCGTCAACTCACTGGGCCTTGCGGACCATAGCTGGAAAAAAATGTTCGCCCTGGTCGACCCGCGCTATGCGAACATGAGTCGAGACCAAATCATCAATCACGTCTTCTCGACGTCCAATCGCGATGACTTGGCAGCGGCTCTGGACACGGTGAAGAACATGTACGGCAGTAAATGGGACGATCCTGATCTGTTACGAAAGTTCAAACTGGTTTGCAACGCGTTCGGCTTTGAATACGAGGAACTCTGAATCCAGGTGTGTGCTCAATCCGCTGATACGTGAGGCACGCGTACAGACAAATCCGCCCCATCCAGTGTCATTTGCTTTTCTCTTCCTTCGAAATTTCTTTAAGAATATCCTTCACTATCCTGTCAGCAAGGCTGGAACTTGCGCTCCGAGAAAATGCGCCACTTGAGTTATCATCGGCCCAAAGGATCTTATCGTCCTTTCCAATAATCTGCACGCCTGCGGTCGCATGATAGCGCGTGCCGCCCGACGCGCTCCCACTACTGCTGGCCGAATAATGCGACGTCTTTGTGATCTGGCTCGCACCGGCGAGAACCGCGTCAGCCCGTTCGCGAGACTGTACAACCTCAAAACGACCGGATTTAACTAGGCGGGAAATAATCTTGCTTCGGACCACATCCGCTCCCTCGCTCGTGCCGAAGGAGTCTACATAAATTTTGTGCACGTCCTGCAATCGCTGAACGGACTGAGCTTCGACAAGGCCAAACCCTGAAGCCAGGAGACACAACTCTGCTAAAACAGAAGTGCGCATAGGCCTCCTCCGAATCCGAAATCATATCATGCTCTCGACCGGCGCCACCTTAGCCGCGGATTGTGGCAGAGCCAAGCACAGGGCAAGCTACAATCGTTGCATGCGGGAAAGAGAGATAATTCTCCACGATGGCCGCGCCTTATTCGTGTCAAATATAGAGAAAGCGCGGCTCATTTGGCAAGGCGCGACTATGGCCGGCGCTGGTCGTGCCGAAGCCGAGCAAAGACGGATCGTAGCTAGGGTAGAAATCGTGCTCACGAACGGGGAAGTGGTAATTGAGCTCGTAAACGCCGAGAGCCTAGCGGATGCGCTCAGGACGGCGGGCGTCGATGTGGAATAGCTTGCGGACACGCTGAGGCACTGCTACCAGGGGTCCAGTTGCAAAGACTCAAGATCCGATCGGTCATCCCGCTTCGCGCACAAGACGCCGTTCTTGAAACTCATCTCTTCCACTAACCCGCGCGAGTCGTGTAGACGGAAGACGATCACATCGTGCGACGTGGCACCAGTTGTATCCGCGAACCAGATTTCGCGAACCATCCCCAGACCCGGATGTAGCTGTGCAAGTTTCTCAACCTCTTCGTACACGGCACGCTCAGACAAAAGTTGATCGAGCTCCAGGAGCAAAATGCGCTTATCGGCGTGCGTCTTTGCAAGCTTCGGCACCTTCATTCTGAGCGCCTCGTCTACGACCTTGCCAAGGTCCGAAGGAACCGCGCCACGCCCGATCATGCAGCTGCCTGGCAGTCCTTCAAGCCTTTCCGTCCGTATGTCGATTGCCAGGGTAAACGGGCCGCCTTTTGAGTCGCGGCAGACCGGAATGACGCGCCAAAACCGTCCAGCGCCGGGAAAGTCCATATGGTGCCCGACCAACCACTCCAGCAGATCGACTCCGACACCTTTCCAGTCACAGCCCCTTGGTATGGCGTGGACGGGAACAATGACCTTGAGAATGCGCCCAGGTAGCGCAAGAGCCGGACTGCCCTCAATGAGTTGGAAGGCTGTTCCGAAAACGTGGTCATCAAACCGTCCTCCGACGAATGCTTGGATCAATGTGTGTTCGATAGCGAGCTTACTGCCATCAGATGTTCTAGTCGCAAGGCCGTCGATAGCCGGCCTCGTCCGATCCATTGCATCCGGCTTCGCAGGGTTTGCGTCTGCCCACGAGCCGTTCTCGTGTGCGGAAAGAAAAAGTCTGATTAGGTACTCGTCCCTCGAGGATGCTGCCACTAGCTCGAATATCGCACAAACATGCCCGTCCACGGAGTGCGTTCACGCGCTGTCGTATCCTTGGCCCTGGCCACCACGCGCTGACCGTGCCATCCCGCCCACGCTCCTGTCGTATCATCATAAAGAAGAACCAACTTCGAACCTTATTCCTGCGAGCCGGTTCACTCGCAGCTCAATCTGGATCAACTCGAGAAGCGATGTCGCTGAACGTCACCTACAAACTCTACTTTCGTCCCCAGGCCCGCCGACCACCTCCCGACGCGGAGGCCGCTATGACCCCCACCACCCCCACCTTCCAGGACACCGTCTTCGCCCTCAAAAAATATTGGTCCGACCGCGGCTGCATCATCCAGGAACCCTACGACGTCGAAGTCGGCGCCGGCACCATGGCCCCCGAAACATTTCTGCGCGTCCTCGGCCCCGACCCCTATCGCGTCGCCTACGTCCAGCCCAGCCGCCGCCCCGCCGACGGCCGCTACGGCGAAAATCCCAATCGCCTCTACAAGCACCAGCAGCTCCAGGTCATCCTCAAGCCCTCGCCCGCCGACGTCATCGATCAATACCTCGGCAGCCTCGCCGCCATCGGCATCGACCTCTCCAAGCACGACATCAAGTTCGAAGAGGACAACTGGGAAGCCCCAACACTCGGCGCCTGGGGCATCGGCTGGCAGGTCATGCTCGACGGCCTCGAAATCACCCAGTTCACCTACTTCCAGCAGTGCGGCGGCTTCGATCTCGACCTCGTCCCCGCCGAGCTCACCTACGGACTCGAACGCCTCTGCGCGTTCCTCCAAAACGTCGACAGCGTCTACGACATCGAATGGGCGCGAAGCGAGTCAGGCTCGCCCGGCATCAAGTACAGCCAGGTCCGATTCGAAGAGGAGCGCCAGTTCTCCAAATACAACTTCGAGCTGGCCGACGTCCAAATGCTCTGGCAGCTCTTCGACCTGCACGAAAAGGAATGCCACCGGCTCCTGCAAACAACCGACGTGGTTCTACCGGCTTACGATCAGGTCCTCAAGTGCTCCCACATCTTCAATCTCCTGGACTCCCGCGGCGCCATCAGCGTCACTGAACGCGTGGGCGTCATCGGGCGCGTCCGCCGCCTCGCGCTCGGTGTCGCCAAGGCCTGGATTGCACAAACGAACCCACCACCGGCCGAAGAGGCGGTCGCATGAACCTCTACCCGTTTCTCCTAGAGATCGGGACAGAAGAGATCCCTGATTGGATGATTGTCCCTGCCCTGAATCAGTTGCAGAACGATTTTCAACTGTTGCTAGATCAGCACGCACTGGGCGGAAAGGTGAAGTCCGTTAACGCGACACCGCGTCGCTTGGTGCTTCGAGCACAGGACCTGATCGAGCGTCAACTCGACACCGAGGAGTTGGTTTCCGGCCCGCCCAAGTCCGCCGGCCCAGGCGCAGCCGCAGGCTTCGCCAAGAAGCTGGGCGCGACCCCAGACCAGTTGATCACGCAAACCACGCCCAAGGGCGAATACTATTTTTTGACAAAACGAACCCAAGGCCAAGCTACCGCCGCGATCCTGGCGCGCGAGCTGCCGAATCTTATTCTTAAGATCCAGTGGCCTAAGACCATGTATTGGAACGGGAAAGGCAGCGAGCGCTTCATCCGTCCCATCCGCTGGCTGGTGACTTTGCTCGGCGATTCCGAGATTCCATTCGAAATCGGCGGCGTCCACTCCAGCAACACAACCGCGGGCCATCGTCTGCTGGGAAGGCCTTCGATCATGGTGACGATCGGCAACTTCGACGAACAGTTGCGCACCAACGGCGTGATCCTCTCCGCCGAAAAGCGCCGCGAGAAGATCGAAACCGAGATCGCCGGACTGCTCTCAGGCAAAAGCCTGCGCGTCAAGCCCGACCCCGACCTGCTCCACACCCTGACCTACATCACCGAATTCCCAAGCGCCATCCTGGGTGGCTTCGATTCGCAATATCTGGAACTGCCCAGCGAAGTCCTGATCACGGTGATGCGCCACCACCAAAAGTATTTTTCCGTTGAAGATAGCCAAGGCAACCTCGCTCCACACTTCATCGCTGTCATGAACACCAACGCCGATCCGGACGGCCTGGTCCGCCACGGCAATGAGCGCGTCCTGCGCGCCCGCTTCAACGACGCCCGCTTTTTCTGGCAGCAGGATCAAAAGAAGAAACTGGAAGCCCGCCTGCCGGATCTCAAGAACGTCACGTTCCAAGCCAAGGTGGGTTCGTATTTCGACAAAACGCAGCGCATGGTCCACCTGGTCGCGCAGCTCGGAGGCAACAAGAACGCCCAACGCGCCGCGCTGCTGTCGAAGACCGACTTGACCACCGACATGGTGAAGGAGTTCACCGACCTCCAGGGCATCGTCGGCGGCCTCTATGCCAAAGCCCAGGGCGAGCCCGAACCGGTCTGGCGCGCCATTTACGACCACTACAAGCCGGTTAGCATGGAAGGCGAAATCCCCTCCACCGCCGAAGGCCGCCTGCTCAGCCTCGCTGATAAATGGGACACGCTGTGCTCCTGCTTCGATGTCGGGCTGATTCCCAGCGGCTCCCGCGATCCATTCGCCCTCCGCCGCGCCGCCCAGGGTGTGGTGCGAATCGTGGTCGAGGGCCAAGTGAAATTCGCCTTCCCCGGCATGGGCGACGACTTACGCGAGTTCATGCGCGACCGCGTCGAATACTACTTCCGCGACGTCCGCAGTTTCGCTTACGACGAGGTCCGCGCCTGTATGTCCGCCGGATGGCAAGACCTGATGGACCTCGACGCCCGCCTTAAACGCGTCCAAGCCATCCGGACAACGCCCGACTTCGAGCCCATCGCCGCCAGCTTCAAACGCATCAAGAACATTCTCAAACAAGCTTCGTTCTACAATACCGGTCCGCTCGATACCGCCTTGCTCGAAGACGGCCCAGAGCGCGATCTGTATCACCAAGTACGCCGTACTCAGGGCGAGCCGCTCGAGTCCAGAATCGGACCGCTCCGTCCGAAGATTGATCTGTTCTTCGACAAGGTGCTT
The DNA here is from genome assembly GCA_963768095.1 of Terriglobia bacterium. Lineage (GTDB taxonomy): Bacteria > Acidobacteriota > Terriglobia > Bryobacterales > Bryobacteraceae > Palsa-89. The sequence continues at coordinate 1,012,133 of CAVYGT010000011.1, forward strand.
GTCAACGCACCCGACGCGAAAGTCCGCCTCAACCGCCTCACCCTACTCCAGAACCTTCTTACGGAATTCTCGACGATCGCCGACTTCTCGGAGATCGTCACCGAAAGGTCTTCCTCATGAAGAACCTAAAGGATCACCTGATGAGAAAGTGTGCATGCACGATGTAGCGCACGCACTCGTGCGTGCAGCGTTCACACTCATGTGAACGCTGTACCCCAGAAAAGAGAATCCTCCATGCCTACTAAACACGTATACAGCTTCGGAAACGGCCGCGCCGATGGCGACGGCAAGATGAAAGACGTACTCGGCGGAAAAGGCGCAGGCCTGGCCGAGATGAGCCGGGCCGGCGTGCCCGTCCCCCCAGGCTTCACCATCTCCACTGAAGTCTGCAACATCTATTTCCAAAACAAAAACACCATCCCGAAAGAAATCGACTCCGAAATCTCGGAGTCGCTGGCCCAGCTCGAAACCGCGACCGGCAAGAAGCTCGGCGATGCTTCCAATCCCCTGCTCTGCAGCGTCCGCTCCGGCGCCAAGTTCTCCATGCCCGGCATGATGAACACCATTCTCAACCTTGGCCTGAACGACGAAACGGTGGAAGGCCTGGCGCGCGCCAGCAACAACCCGCGCTTCGCCTATGATTGCTACCGCCGCTTCATCCAGATGTTCGGCGAGGTTGCGCTCGACATGGACATGAAGAAGTTCGACCACATCTTCGACGAGCGCAAGAAAAAAGCCAAGGTCAAACTCGACACCGATCTCAAGGCCGAAGACCTGAAGTCAATCCTCGACGATTACCGGAAACTGGTCAAGAAAGAAACCGGTAAACCTTTCCCGCAAGACACTCGCCAGCAGCTTTCCATGTCCGTTGCCGCGGTGTTTCGCTCCTGGTGGGGCAAGAACGCGGCGAACTACCGCCGCATGGAAAAGATCCCGGACGATCTCGGCACCGCCGCCACCGTCCAGACCATGGTGTTCGGAAACGTAGGCGACGACTCTGGCACCGGTGTCGGCTTCACCCGCAACCCCGCCACCGGCGAAAAAGTGTTCTGGGGTGAATTTCTGTTGAACGCGCAGGGCGAGGACGTGGTAGCCGGCATCCGCACGCCCCATCCCATCGCCGATCTTGAATCCATCATGCCGGGCGCCTATCGCCAGCTCCGCGAGATCACCACCAATCTCGAAAAACACTATCGCGACATGCAGGATTTCGAGTTCACCATCGAGCACGGCACGCTTTTCATGCTGCAAACGCGCAACGGCAAGCGAACCGGCATGGCGGCCGTGCGGGTCGCGGTCGAAATGGTCAAGGAAGGCTTAATCGACAAGCGCGAAGCCGTCCTGCGCGTAGCCCCGAACCAGCTTGATCAGTTGCTGCATCCGTTGTTTGACCCCGCCTCGCTCAAGTCGCTCACCAAACTCGCCAATGGAATCGACGCTTCACCGGGGGCAGCCGTCGGACGCGCGGTTTTCACCGCTGAAGAAGCAGTCGAAAAAGCCGCGCACGGTCCAGTGATTCTGGTCCGCAAGGAAACCACGCCCGACGATATCCACGGAATGGAAGTCGCCGAAGGCATCCTCACAGCGGTCGGCGGAAAATCGAGCCACGCCGCCGTCGTCGCCCGCGGTATGGGCCTGCCCTGCGTCGTCGGCGCAGGCGCCCTCAACATAGACGAGCACAAAAATCAATTCACAGTCACGGCCGGCGCCAAAACCATCACGGTGAAAGAAGGCGACTGGATCTCCTTCGACGGCGCCACCGCCGACGTCTACCTCGGCCAGGCCAAGACCAAAGACCCCGATCCGCATTCGCCGATATTCGTCGAATTCATGGGCTGGGCCGACAAGTTTCGCGGCGACTTCGGCGTCCGTGCCAACGCCGACATTCCTCGTGACGCCAAAGCCGCGCGCGAGTTCGGCGCCGAAGGCATCGGACTGTGCCGCACCGAGCACATGTTCTTCGCCTCCGACCGCATCCCACACATGCAGGCCATGATCCTGGCCGAAGACGAAAAGACCCGCAAGAAGGCGCTCGAGAAATTGCTGACCATGCAGCGCAAGGATTTCGTGGGCCTGTTCGAGACCATGGACGGCTACCCGGTGATCATCCGTACACTCGATCCGCCTCTCCACGAATTTCTCCCGAAGCGCGAAAACCTGATGGTCGATCTCGCCGTGCTGCCCCACGCCAGCAGCAAAGAGAAAAAGAAAATGTCGGAGGCCTACGGCATCCCCGTCGGCGAACTGAAGAAGCGATTGCCGTTGCTGCTCAAGCGCGTCGAGGATCTGCACGAGTTCAACCCCATGCTCGGCTTCCGCGGCTGCCGCCTGGGCATCGTGCATCCGGAAATCACAGAAATGCAGGCCCGCGCGATCTTCGAAGCCGCTGCGCAGGTTGCCAAGAAAGGCATCAAAGTAATTCCGGAGGTCATGATCCCCCTGGTAGGATTCCGTCAAGAATTGGCGATGCAAAAAGAGATCGTCGAGCGGGTCGCCAAAGAAGTTCTAAAAGAAGCCGGCATGTCGCGATTGAAATACATGATCGGCACCATGATCGAGATCCCGCGTGGCGCTCTCACCGCCAACCAGATTGCCGAAGTCGCCGAGTTTTTCAGCTTCGGCACCAACGATCTCACGCAGACCACGCTCGGCATGTCGCGCGACGACTACACCAAGTTCTCGAAGAAATACGAAGAGCTGAAAATCTTCACCGCCGACCCCTTCCAGTCCATCGACCAGCCGGGCGTGGGCAAGCTGATCGAGCAAGCCGTCAAGCTCGGCCGCGCGACCAATCCGAAACTCGAGATCGGTATCTGCGGCGAACACGGCGGCGACCCGAGCTCGGTCGAGTTCTGTTACCGCGTTGGGATGGACTACGTCTCGTGCTCGCCCTATCGCGTCCCGATCGCGCGCTTGGCCGCGGCACAGGCCGCCATCAGCAGCGACAAGTCGGAACTGATGCGCACCGCCTAGCAACCGGCCGGGCGGCCTATTGATCGTCCGGCTTCTTCTCGCCCGGCTTGTACAGCGTCGGAGCCTTGCGCTTAGGCTTGTCGTCGCCTTCCGTTTTGGCCAGGGACTTCTTCTCTTCTTTGTCCCCGACGTTGTTCAACGCTTTCCGCTCTTGCGTTTCCTTCTTCTCGGCCGCGATGACTTCAGTGGCGCGCGTATGCGTATCCTCTTCAGAAAGTTCCTTGCTGTCCGTAGTCGTATCGATGGCGTTCTTCAGGACGAAATCGAAGCGAGCCAGATCCTTCGGATTGGAATCCTGGATCTTCTGGAGCACGGCCAGCATTTCGCCTTCCGCAGCCGCCACGGCCTTCATGCTTTCATCGATCGCGACCTTGCGCTTCAACGCATCGTCTGCAACAGTGTCGATGGCATCGATGATCTGTGAATACTCGTCCAAGGCGTCGTGAATCAGCGCGGACCGGCCCGCCTTGTCTTTGCTCATGAATTGCTGGATTTCCGAAATGCGCTGGCGGGCGAAATGGACGTACAGCTTGAGGCGTAGGTTAGGTTCTTGCGCGTCGCGAACCTGATCGATTTCGTCCGCCGTGAGGAAATCCCGCTCTTGCGCGAACGCACCTGCGGCTAGCAACAGAGCAACGATGATTCCAATCCGCATAAAACGCCTCTTCTATCTATCCTACTTCTTCTTGCTCATGATGTCGGCGATGAGCTCATCATGCACGTCCGATACCTTCTTTAGGGCCGCTTCCACGAGCGCGCGCGAGTCGTAACTAACCTCGTCGCGGTAGCCGCTGAGACGCCGTGTCAACGCATTCACTTTCTGCTCGGCGCGCTTGTAATACTTGCTTTTGCGCGGTGGCGTGCGGGCATGTTGTAACGCGTCGTAGCAGACCTCGATGGACTCAGTCAATTCGTTAATCGCGGCTTCCGCAGCCTTTTGGTCGCCGGCCGAATAGGCCTGGCGCGCTTCGTCCATGTCGCGGTCGGCGTTGGCCAGCGCGAGGTCGGATCGCTTCTCCAGATCCGGTTCTGATTTCACCGCGGCGATATCGCCGAAAGCCAACCACAATACCAGCAGAAGAATCACTATTACTTAAGCTCTCTCTCTAACAGTTTCGCCCTTTGACGCGCCTTGAACTCTTCATTGGGGCTTTGTCCATTGCTCATCGCTAGAAAGCGCTGATATGCGGCCAGCGCACCTCTCTTATCGTGCATGTTATCCAAGGCCAAGGCTCGAAAGAACACGTGCCCGGGCTTTTCGGCGTGCAGCGCCGCGACTTTGTCCAGCGCATCCACCGTCCCCTGGTAATCTTCAGCCATTATGAGAGACGTGGCCAATTCGCTCCAGCCTTCGGACTCGTTCGGTTTCAAGGTAACCGCGAGGTGAAAATCGTGCGCGGCTTCCGGATACTTGCGTTGATCGCGCACAATGCGGCCGTGCAACATCAGAATGTCGAAATTGTTGGGTTCGGCCGTGAGTAACTGTTCCGCCAGCGGCAGGGCCTTATCGGCGTGGTTGGTGTTGAAATAGCTGGTGGCGAGCGCAGCGCGATTGGCCGTGGTTGGAGATCTGGCAACGGCGATTTCAAGATGCGGGATCGCGTCCGCCACACGTCCGGCCGCGAGCAGCAGCAGGCCCAGATGCTCCTGCGCGCCGGGGTTGTCGGGAAATTGCTGGTAGATCGCCATAGCGTCCTGGGCCTGATTGTGCTGCTCATACAAAGAAGCGAGATCGAGCAGATCGTTGCGATAGGCCGGGTTCAGCTCGGCGGCCTTCTCAAAATGCGGCGCAGCTTCGCTTAACCGGTTCAGCTTTTCCAAAGCATGCGCCAAGCCCAGTTCCGCATCCGGAGATTTGGGATCGATTTCAAGCGCGGCAACATAAGCCTGCTGGGCTTTCTCGAAATCGCCCGAGCCCAGCAACGCCGCTCCGAGGTAGTAATTGGGCCGGAATTCCTTCGGTTTTTCGGCCACCGCGCTGGTTAGATACGGCACAGATTCGGCATATTGCTTCAGCCGCAGCAGCGAGATTGCCAGGTTGAGATTCGCCTGATACAAGTCCGGCTTTAGCTCCAGGGCCTTCTTGTATTGCGGAACGGCCTCAGCATCCTTTCCCTGCAAGCTGTAAGCGAGCGCGAGGTTGAAGAACGCCGTGAAGTCCTTGGGATCGGCGGCAATGGCTTTGGTGAAATTCTCGACCGCGGCATCATAGCGTTTGTCATCGAGCGCCTTCATGCCGAGCTCGTAGAAGCTGGTTTGAAACGCCAGGAACAGAATCAGTAAGCTGGCCGGCCACATACTATCAAACTTCCATTTTCTCGCAATTGGGAGCCAAGCGTTCACTCAGTGTGAACTCGGTCATTGCGCGACCATTTCGCCGCCACACTCTCTCCGCGTTCGGCAATCCGCGATTGATCCTTAAGATCACTGTCCCGCCACTTGCCCCTAGAGTAAGTAAGGCGTATCTTTGAAGGGTGGACGAAGATGCGTGAGGATCGGCTCAATAGAATTACCATTGAACAGGGCCAATGCGGGGGACGTCCTTGTATTCGGGGACAACGCATTCGCGTTACGGATGTTCTTGAGCTTTTGGCCAACGGCGCCAGCTTTGAAGAGATCCTCACCGACTATGCTTTCCTTGAGCAAGAGGATATCTACGCAGCGATCGAGTATGCCGCCTATCAAACCGATCACACTGTCCTTCAAGCAAAGTGAGATTCCTGGTAGATAACCAACTACCCGCAGCGCTAGCACGATACCTGGCCTCGCGTGGCGTGGAGTGCCAGCATGTACTTGATGTCGGACTAGGTCAGGCAACCGACGCGAGAATTTGGGAGTACGCTACCCAGAACCATTGTGTCGTCATCAGTAAAGACGAGGATTTTCTATACCTCGCGAACGCGCCCTCCGCGAAAGCACGGCTCGTCTGGGTTCGCCTTGGGAATTGCCGCAGGAAGACGCTCCTCGCAGCCGTCGAACACGTGTGGCCACAGATTGAGGCGGGACTAGAGGCCGGAGATCGAGTCGTCGAATTGCGCTGACATCAACGCGGACAGAAGACCCTTCATTGTCACCGCGCGGCGTTGGCGGCGTATTCTTTCAAGTATCGCCCGGTGTAAGAATTTCGGGCGGCTGCGATTTGTTCGGGCGTTCCTTCGGCCACGATTTCGCCGCCGCGCTCGCCACCTTCCGGGCCCAGGTCGATTACCCAGTCGGCGCTGCGGATCACGTCCAAATTGTGCTCGATAATCAGGATGCTGCCGCCGTTCTCGATCAGCCGCTTGAATGCGGCCAGCAGCTTGGCGATGTCGTCGAAATGCAGGCCGGTGGTTGGCTCGTCGAAGATGTACAAGGCCCCCGCGCAGGTGGCTTGCGACAGGTGCGCGGCTAGCTTGACGCGCTGCGCTTCGCCGCCGCTCAGCGTGGTTGCCGATTGCCCCAGCCTCAGATAGCCCAGGCCGACATCGGCCAGGATCTTAAGGCGATTGACCAAGCGCGGCGAATCGTGGAAAAACGAGAGCGCTTCCTTCACGGTCAGTTGCAGCACTTCGTGGACGTTCAGCCCCTTGTAGCGAATGTCGAGAATGGCGCTCTTGAAGCGCGTGCCCTTGCACTCCTCGCACACCAGCTCGACATCGGCGAGGAACTGCATCTCGACAGTCACGGTACCGTCGCCTTGACAATTCTCGCAGCGGCCGCCGGGAATGTTGAACGAAAAGTGGCCGGAGCTATAGCCGCGTTTCCGCGCGTCGGGCGTGGAAGCGAAGATTTCGCGGATCAGGTCGAACGCCTTGATATAGGTGACGGGATTGGAGCGCGGCGTGCGGCCGATGGGCGACTGATCCACCAGGATCACCTCGCGCAACAGTTCCGCGCGCTCGACTCGGCGGCAGGTGATTTTCTCCGTTTTCTGCTGCATCTCCTCCCAAAAACCTTCCGGCGCAGGCTGGCGCAGCCGCTGTTGGAGCGACTGATAGATCACGTCGTGGACCAAGGTGGATTTGCCGGATCCTGACACGCCAGTTATCGCGACCATCATGTTGAGCGGGATCGCGACATCGATGCCCTTCAAGTTGTGAGCGCGGGCCCCGTGGAATTTCAGCGTCTTCTTTAGGTCCACGGGACGGCGGACGGACACGCGCGCGGCGTGCAGATCGCCGCGCAAATATCGCGAAGTGAGCGACTCGTTGCCATCCGACATGATCTTCCGGTAGGAACCCTCGAAGACCACGTGGCCGCCCAGCTCGCCGGCGCCGGGACCGAGATCGATGATATGGTCGGCGGCGCGCATCAGGTCGGCGTCGTGCTCCACAACCACGATGGTGTTGCCGAGGTCGCGCAGTTCTTCCAGGATCCGGATCAGGCGGCCGGTGTCGCGGCTGTGCAGGCCGATGGACGGTTCGTCCAAAACATAGCAGGCACCAACCAGGCGCGATCCCAGGCAAGTTGCCAATTGAATGCGCTGCGCTTCGCCGCCGGAAAGCGTGGACGACAACCGGTCGAGCGTCAGATAGTCCAGCCCGACATCGTTCAGAAATTTCAAGCGCTGGCGGACTTCCACCAGGATCTTGTCGCCAATGGCGGCTTCTTCCGGCGAAAGCTCGAGCGACTGAAAGAACTGGCAGGCTTGCGCGATGTTGAGCCTCACGACTTCGGCGATGGTCTTGCCCGCGACCTTGACGTACAGGGCTTCTTTGCGCAGGCGCGCGCCCCGGCAATCCGGGCATTCGGCGTAGCCGCGATAGCGGCTGAGGAACACGCGCACGTGGACTTTGTATTTCTTGGTTTCCACTTCGGCGAAGAAATCGCGGATGCCCTCGCGCACGGCGGCCTGTTCTTCCTTGCTGAGGTCGCAGTAAGGGACGTTCCAGCGCACCTTGCCGCGCGAGGATTTCCGGAATTGCGGCCGTGTACCATTCGTACTGCGGCTTGGTCCACGGATCGACGGCGCCTTGCTGGAGCGAGAGGCTGGGATCCGGGATGACCAGGTCCACGTCGTAGTCGATGGTGTTGCCGAAACCCTGGCAGCGCGGACACGCGCCCATGGGATTGTTGAAGCTGAACAGCGCGGGCTCGGGCGTCGACAGCTCGATATTGCATTGCTTGCACGAGAACTTCTCGCTAAAACGGCGAGTCCGCGGCGGCGGGTTCTGCGGCGTGGCTTCCTCGAAAATCACTTCGCCCGATTCGCGATAACAGATCTCGGTGGTGTCGACCAGGCGCTGGTGCAGATCGGCGGAGATGACAAAGCGGTCCACCAGAATGAACAGCGGCTGGTTGAAATCGATATCCAGCAACGATTCGGGCGTCGAGAACTCGAACACCCGGCCATTCTGATAGAGGCGATTGAAGCCCTTCTTGCGCAGCTCGAACAGATGGTCGCGCAGAGCTTCGGTGGTTGCGGCGCGACGCACGGGAAACAACGCGTACCATCGGGAGCCGGCGGGATTCAGCCAGCATCTCCTGCGCGACTTGGTCCACGGTGTCGCGGCGAACTTCGCGTCCGCATTGAGGACAGTAGCTGCGGCCGACGCGCGCGTAGAGCGAGCCGCAGAAAATCGTAAATCTCCGTAGACGTTGCCACGGTGGAGCGCGGATTGCGCGTGGTGTTCTTCTGCCGGATCGCGATGGGCGGTGCGATGCCCGCGATTTCGTCCACATCCGGCTTCTCCATGCGCTCCAGAAACTGGCGCGCGTAGGCTGACAGCGACTCGACGTAGCGGCGCTGGCCCTCGGCGTAGATGGTGTCGAAAACCAGAGAAGACTTGCCGGAGCCGGACACACCTGTAACGACCGTCAATTGATTGTGCGGAATGGCGAGCGAGACGTTCTTGAGATTGTGGACTCGCGCGCCACGGATGAGTATAGAATCTTCCAAGGGAGTTACAGGGAGGGCGGCCAGCGACCCGCCGCTATTTCGATTATCTCAAAACTGTCAAACGCTCCAGTATTCTTAAGAGTGCATGTCGGGCGCGCGCGAGTATTTCTTGAAGACCGAGCGGCTGGGATTCGGCTATTGGACGAGCGAGGATTTGCCCCTGGCGCAGCAATTGTGGGGAGATCCGGACGTGGCTCGCTTCATTGGCGGGCCATTTACTAACGAGCAGATCCGCCAGAGGCTGGAGCGCCACCTGGCATACCTGCGCGACTATGGCGTGCAATATTGGCCCATCTTCCTGCTCGAGACCGGCGAGCACGTGGGTTGCGGCGGGTTGCAACCGTATCGCATGGAGGAACAGATTTACGAGCTGGGATTTCATCTGCACCGCGCCTATTGGGGACGCGGCATGGCGGAAGAGGCCGCGGGGGCGGTGATCCGGTTTGCGTTTGAATCGCTAGGGCTGAAAACCTTGTTCGCCGGTCATCATCCGGATAATGCCGCGTCGCGAAGAGTACTCGAGAAACTTGGCTTCCAGTACACAGGCGAGGAAGTCTATCCGCCGTCCGGCATGCTGGAGCCTACCTACTTTCTGAGACGTATAGACTGAAGATATGGGCGCCACGAAGACTCTGCTGACAGCCGAGGAATTCGACAACTACCCGTTCGAGGAAGACAAGCGCTACGAACTCGACGAAGGCGAGTTGATCGAGACGCTCAAGCCCGCGTATCGGCATAACCGCGTACTTGCGAAGCTAACTTGTGAGCTCTACGTTTACTTCCAGAAAAATCCAATTGGCGAGGCTCTGATCTCGGAGAATCTCTACGCACTTTCTCCTAATACTCGCCGATCTCCGGATGTCGCTGTGATTCTGGGAAACCGCTACGAGGAACTGAAAGACGCCAAAGTGATCCCGATTATTCCGGAGATCGCAGCGGAGGTGCTCTCGCCATCCGAAACACCGCGCATGATTCACCGCAAGTTGAAGCAGTATTTCGAGGCGGGGGTGAAAGAAGTCTGGCTGGTCGATCCGGATTCGCGGGAAGTCGAGATCTGGACTGGACCTACTCTACCGAACCAGGCGCTCAAAGTGGGAGCGGCGTTGACTTCGAGATTATTGCCCGGGTTCAAACTTCCACTGAAGAAGCTGTTCGCCTAATACGGCCAGCGGCGCGAATTTTGCGATTTGACGCTGGGCGCGGGTCCAGGCCCGTCGCTCAAGTGGCCCGGACTAGGCGGTGCATTCCTGAAATCGATTTCCGAAGCGCTGAATTGCAGCGGGCGATCGAGCACCATGTCCATGGTTGTGCCCTTAGCGAGGATCGCGTCCGGGCCGCGGGAGAGCAGCACATACATGAGACCGGCGGTAGCGCCAGCGGCTGCGCCCAGCCCCGCACCCATGATCGGATGTCCGGCGACAGCCCCTGCCAGGCTTCCCGCTCCAGCCGCGGCGCCGGCGGCTTCTCCGATGGTTTTCACGTCGCCGGCCTTGTCGCCTTCACTTTTGATCTTGCCCTCGTTCTTGTCGACGGTCTCGGCGGCGCGTCCGTCCAAGGCGCCGATGCGCGCGCGGAAGTCACGCGTCACGCCATTGGGCAGCGTCAGGGAATCGAAGCGCACGAAGAGTTCTCCGCGGCCACGCACGCGGCCGGGGCGTTTGATCTCGGTGACGGTTCCCTCGACATAGCTGCCGGGAGGAATCACGATGCGGCCGTTGGAGAGAATCGGGAAGACCGTCTCGAGGTAAATGCGGTCGCCGTCGCTGGCGTTCTTGGTGCTGACGCTATTGATCATGCTGAGCGGAACTTTGGTGCCGGTGGGAATCAAGAAATCGTCCGGCGCCTGGGCGGCTTTCGTTCCCAGCTCTTTGCTTGGAGCGGCGCTATCCGGCGCCGGAGCAGCGGGCGGAGGGGTCTGACCCTGCGCCGCGAGGCCGAAAGCAGAAACCAGGGTGAGCGAGGCAACCGACACGATACGCAGATGCATAAGAATCCCCTTCTTCAGTTTAAACGCAACCCGGCTCGGACTGGTTTCAGGCAAGCGAAATAGGCACGTCAGCGGGCGGAGACTTTCCGAAAGCGGCGATCAGATCCGCGGCGAAGCTTCTTCACCCACTTGGCTGCTCCTTGCTTGAGCTCAGGATGATCCTTATCCTTCCAGACGCCCGCGGCCTCGTCCAGTGCCTTGATCTGGAGCCGCCGCATCAGTTCGTGTTCGGCGACCTGGCTCAAGAAGTTGCTGCGCCGGCGGCTGCCGACAAACATATCGATATCTTTAACCAGTTGTTCTGGGAGGACAACATGAATACGTTTCGGGCTCACGATGCTAACCGCGTCCTGAACGGGCTTCAGCGGTTTTGCGCTGCGGCTTGGCGGCGCGGCGGGTGGGTTTGGATTTCTCGGCGGCGGGCTTAGCCGCCAGCTGCGGCACATTCGCTGCCATAAAGAAAGCGAACAAGCCGGCCGGCCACAGTTGCAGGAACAGCCGGTCCAACGATGTGCTCATCTGCCAATTGACATCGCTGGGGAATAAAACGTAGACGGCGAAATCGCCGGCCAGCATCAATGCCACGGTCAGGGCCGCGGTAGCTACCGAGGAGCGGTCGCGCTCGTGCACGCGAAAACGCACCAGCAGCCAGTACAACAGCAGCACCAGGGCGATGGGGATCAGGAAGCCGCGCACCACTACGCCCTCGACCGCCATCTGGCCGAAGAAAAAAGCCTGCTTGCCGAAGCCTTGGAGCACCGTGATCCAGCGGCCAAAATCGGTAACGTGCGCGATGATGTCGGCCGGCCGCGTGGAGGCCAGATCGTTGGGCGGAGCCAGGCGCAGCTTGAAGAAGGCTACGACGGCGAGGGGAAACACGAGACCCGCCGCAACCGAGCCGAGCTGGCGAACCAGCAGCGGCCGCGCTCCGAAGCGCAGCACCGCAATGGCGCGAGCCAGGATCACGACGAATACAAACATCAGGCCTTCGTTTTTGGTCCAGGCCGCAAAGCCGGCAGTGAGTCCCGCCAGCAGGGTGAAGCGCAAGTCCTCGGGATGGCGGTCCTGGAGGCACAGCAACACCACGGTCGCGAGAATGTAGAAGCTCAGCGGGACATCGGCGTACTGCATGGCGCCGACCTCGACGAACTCCACTGTGCCAAGCAGCAAGGCTCCGGCGATGAAAGCCTGGACGCGTCCGCGCAGAATGCCCAGCGATGAGATCAGCAATCCGGCGGTCGCAAAAGTGAAGAGAAACGCAACCGTGATCGGCGCCAGAGTCGATTCGGCGCGCGCCAGGGTCCAGCACAGCGAGATCAGGCCGGGCAAGAGCACGGGGTAGTCCGGATGTGACCAGGCGATGCGGTTGGAGAACGCGTTCTTCCACAAGTCGCCGCCGCGGTAGAGGAAGCGCGCATGCAGATTCCAGATAGACCAGGCGTCCCATTCGCCGTGCGGTTTGGTGGCGGAATGCGTGACGAAGAGCGCGAGCCCCAGCACGCCGGCCGCGGCGAATAGCACGGTCAGATAGCGCGCGGGAGGCGGCCCATCGGACCAGGTGAACTCGGCGCCGCGGGCCTGGACGCGCAGACCCAAGACGACGGCCGCCAGGACGAAGATTCCTTCCACGATGGCCAGCAGCGCAAGTTTCGGTCCGGCCAGGTTCAGGCAGATGAAATACAAGCAAGAGGCGATGCCCAGGCCGACTCCGGCGCCGAGCGAGAGGCTCAGCGCGTTATGCAACGACGGCCGCGGTTGGCCGGGAAACAACAATCGCAGCAGACCGAAGCCGGCGGCGCAAAACAGGACCAGGTAAAGCAAGCTCATTTGACAGACAGATTGCGGCAGAGGAGAATGCCGTTGCCAAAATTTCGGATCGTCATCAAATGTCTGGCCTGAAGGGCCTTCATGTCCGGATTCGCCGAGTGCAGGTTGGCGACAACTTCGCGCTCCGTGGTGGTGGTAACGACGATGGCCGGAGCCAGCGTGTATTGCGTCAGATAGTATTCAGCCTGATCGCTGGGATCATCCGGGCGATTGTCGGAAACGTAGCCGAATACGGTATTGGGCGTCGCGGCCTTGGGAAGGTCGCCGAAGCGATTTTCAAAGCTGTCCACTCCATATGTATTGGTGCTGTGCGAATATGCGCCGGCGACATCCAGCAGAATCCAGAAAATGGAGGCGACCGCTAGGCCCAATAGCGCGATGACGGCGAATTGATGACGTGCCAAGTTGTCCAGTTTAGCATTACAGCCGATTTCGAATTTATGGCTGGACCGGGAGGGTCACACCGGAGGGGCTGAGCGAGCCGGCGAACCCAATACAGATTTGCGGATTGGCGCCTACCGAAGCGGGCAGGATCAGGTTGATCTGGTAGAGGCCGCCGAAGTCCGGTGCGATGCCGGCATAGGCGACGGCGCTGGGGTCGACTGCGACACCGTCGAGCGTGACGGTGAAGTTTACGATCTCGGTCAGGGAGGCAGCTGCTTTGGGGATCAGGCTGTACACAACGGGCGGCATGGTTTGGCCGAGGCCGGTGGCGTAAAGCACGATCACGTCGCCGGGTTTGGCTGGCGCCGAAGGGGTGATGAGGGACCCATCGGCTTCCGTCGCGATGGCGTTCTGCGCATCGAGCATGAACAGCGCCGGCGCCGCGGCGGCCAGCTGGATGGGGATCGCCGGACCGGCCCAGCTATCCACCACCACCTGCAGGTTCACGGTGGCGATCGCCAGATTCGGCGGCACCAGGAAGTTAATTTGCGTTGGCGAAACATAAATCAGGTTCGCGACGATGTTGCCGATGAGCACGTGCACTCCGGTGCCGGGGAACACCGTGGGTAACATGCCACCCTGCACGTCGTCGGCGCTAAGGGCCTTGGTACCGTAAGCGAGATTCTGGCCGTAGATGGTGCCGAGGGTGTTGGGAGCCAGGACGCCGGGCTGATTATCGGCGGAGTTGACGATGCTCTCGGCCGAATAGACGGGCGCTTCGGCCTTTAGAAAAGCGGCCGCGAGTAAGAGCGCGACTATGATGACTCCGAGCGCGCGCATCGGTAATCCAGGGTTGTAGGGAGGTAGTGGCGGCGGGCGGAATAAAGTCTCTAAGGGCGATTCAAGCCGCTCAGGAGTAGCGCGGGACAGCTGGGTCGATCTCGAGACTCCAGCGGTCAATGCCGCCCGCCATGCTCTGGCAGCTTGCGACGCCTTGCTCGCGCAGCCAGTTGACGACGTTGAGACTGCGCACGCCGTGATGGCAAAAGACCACCAGCGTGGAATCATCGGCGGCGGCTTCCAGGCGCTGGAGTTGGGCGGGAACGGTGCGCATGGGGATCAGCTCGGCGCCGGCGATGCGCGCGGTCTGAAATTCCGAGGGCTCGCGCACATCGATGAGCGTGAGGCGCTCGCCTGCATCCACGCGGCGTTTTATGTCCTGGGGTGTAATCTCGAGCGCGAGTGCTTGGGACATGCTCTATGAGGGTATCGCGATGAGTGACCGGAGTGGCGATGTCGCTGAGCCGCGGCCTTCGATTCGTGCGAAAATAGCTAGCCAGACACCAGCAGAGGAGGCTGTACCCAGTGAGCTATCGCTTTCCCCTTGCGTTCGCGGCGCTGATAATCGCCGTTCTTCCATCCTTCGGCCAGCGGCCGTGCGAATCCGTTAAGAGCCTGTCCGTGCCCGGCCTGACCATCAACTCGGCGACCTCCGTTCCGGCCGGATCGTTTACGCTGCCGTCGGCTGGCAATCGCAATGCGACCGTCGAGGTTCCCGACTTCTGTCGCGTGGCAGGCGTCATCGCACCCGAGATCAAGTTCGAGTTGTGGATGCCGGCGCAATGGAACCGGAAATTTCTGACCGTGGGCAACGGCGGGCTGGCGGGATCCATCAGCTACGCGCCGATGGTGGCGCCGTTGCGGCTGGGCTATGCGACCAGCAGCACCGATACGGGACATGAGGGAAATGGGAACGATGGAAGCTGGGCGCTGGGACATTTCGAGCGCGTGGTGGACTTCGCGCATCGGGCCATCCACTCGCTGGCCGAAACGGACAAGGTGATCCTGGAGGCGTTTTACGGCAATGCGCCGGGACGATCCTACTTCAGCGGATGTTCGGCGGGCGGCGAGCAAGCCATGCAGGAGGCGCAACGCTATCCGCGCGATTTCGACGGCATCATCGCCGGCGACCCAGCCAACAACTGGGTGCATCACTACATCGGCGGACACCTGTGGGTGGCGCTGGCCATGACCGGCGACGGTTACATTCCCGCGAGCAAAGTGCCGCTGATCGCCGACGCGGTGAACAACGCCTGCGACGCGCTGGACGGAATCAAGGACGGAGTGCTCAACGATCCGCGGCGGTGCCACTTCGATCCGGCGGCGCTGGCCTGCAAGCAGGGCGATGCCGCGACGTGCCTGACCAGCGCGCAGGTGGAGGCGGTCAAGAAGCTGTGGACCGGCCTGCGAACATCGGATGGCGATCAGCTTTATCCTCCGCTGCTGCCGGGCGGCGAGGCTGGTCCGGGCGGCTGGGCCAACTGGGTGAGCGGAACAGGCCCCGGCAAGAGCGGGCACGGCAACTTGGGAGTCCCTTTTTTGAAGTTTGTAATATTTGAGAATCCGGATTGGGATTATCGGACGTTTAAGTTCGACTCGCCGCAGGGCCTGGACAACGATATCGATTTCGCCGACGCCAAGGTGGGGGCCATGTTTAACGGGATGAACCCCGACCTGACGGCGTTCAAGGCGAATGGCGGGAAGCTGATTCACTATCACGGCTGGAGCGATCCGGACATTACGCCGCTCAACAGCGTCAATTATTACGAAAGCGTGGTGAAGGCCATGAGCCGTGGCGGCAATCACGGCCTGCGCGACACGCGCGAGTTCTACCGGTTGTTCATGGTGCCGGGGATGCAGCATTGCGGCGGCGGTCCGGGGACGGCCAGCTTCAACATGCTGGAGGCGCTGGACCAGTGGGTGGATCACGGCGTTGCGCCGGATAAGATTATCGCGGCGCACCTGACCAACGGCGCCGTGGATCGCACGCGTCCGCTGTGCCCGTATCCCATGGAAGCGCAGTGGACCGGATCGGGCAGCACGGATAAGGCTGAGAATTTCGTGTGCGCGCTGCCTAGCGCACCGTAGCCGGTGACCCCGGGTATTGACAACGGGGCAGCTTTGCGCCATAATCTAACTAGTCAGACTAGTGTTGTGAGGATGGATATGACAAAAGCTCAACCAGCCCCCATCAGAACCGAGAAGTCAAGAAGCAAGGCGGAGGCGCCACCCCGGAGATCGGTGTGGCAGCTCCAGGACGCTAAGGCCAAATTTAGCGAAGTGTTCCGTTTGGCCCGAACGGAAGGGCCGCAACTCATCACCCGCCAAGGCAAGGACGGCGTCATCATGTTGCCGGTGGAGCAGTATGAGCAGCTCGTGAATCGTTCGCGGCAACCCAAGAGTCTCATGCAGTTTTTTCAAGAGTCGCCGCTCGTCGGGCTGGAACTGGAGTTCGAGCGCAGTAAGGAAACGAGCCGAGACATCAAGCTGTGAGCGGCTTCCTGCTCGACACGAATTGCGTTTCAGAAGCAGTCCGTATTCGTCCCGATGCGCGTGTGGCCCAGTGGTTGGATTCCACCGACGAACAATTGTTGTACCTAAGCGCCCTCACACTCGGTGAGATTCGCAAAGGCATCGCCGTGCTCGCCCAAGGCAAACGGAGGGCGGCACTGGAGGCTTGGTTGGAAGTGAACTTAAAGCCACGTTTCGCGGGCCGAATTCTTCCCGTTGATGAAGCGGTGGCCGAAAGGTGGGGCTGGCTAGATGCCAGCCTGCAACAAAAAGGAAGGCCTCTGCCTATCGTCGATGGATTGCTGGCCGCAACCGCTCTGCACTATAACCTCACGACAGTGACGCGGAATGTGTCGCACTTCGCCGATGCTGGGGTGGCGGTTTTGAATCCCTGGCTGGCGTAGTTCGCTGACCCCAAACTGGGGTGCCAAAGCGCGCCGCTCTGTGGTATCGTCATATCCGCTGGTATTCTCCTATGACACGAAACATCACAATCACTATCAACGGAAAGAAGCGCAGCGACACGGTGGAACCGCGTATGCTGCTCATTCATTATCTGCGCGAAGTGGCCGGTCTTACGGGTCCGCACATCGCTTGCGAGACGTCGCTATGCGGGGCTTGCACAGTGCATGTGGACGGCAAAGCGGTCAAGAGTTGCACCATGTTCGCGGTCCAAGCCGATGGCCGCAACGTCCTGACCATCGAAGGCCTGGCTGCCAATGGCACGCTCGATCCGATGCAGGAAGCGTTTTGGAACCAGCACGCGCTGCAGTGCGGCTTTTGCACGCCCGGAATGATCATGACCGCCAAGCAGATTGTGGAGCGCAATCCGAACCCCACCGAAGAGGAGATCCGGCATGGCCTGGAAGGCAACCTGTGCCGCTGCACCGGCTACCAGCACATCGTTAACGCGGTGAAAGCAGCCGCGGGGAAAGCGTAACGGAGGGACACCATGGCCACGACCATTACCAAAACCGACACCCTAGTTGGCAAGCGTATCCGCCGGCGCGAGGACCCGCGCCTGATCACCGGCACCGCGACTTACGTGGACGACATCCAGATGCCGGGTATGCATCATGCCTGCATCGTGCGCAGCCCTCACGGCGCGGCGAAAATTAAGTCGATCGACATCAAGAAGGCGCTGGAGCTGCCGGGCGTCGCCGCTATCTTCACCGGCAAGGACACGGAGAACGTTGCACCGGTGCCCTGCGGCGCATCGCTACCCGGATTGCGCGTCCCCCATCACCATTTGCTGGCGATCGATCGGGTGTACCTGGTGGGACATCCGGTCGCGGTGGTCGTCGCGACGGACCGCTATATCGCACGTGACGCCGCTGATCTGGTGGAAGTGGAGTATGAGGCGCTGCCTGCAGTGACCGACCCTGAGAAAGCGCTCGCGCCGGGCGCGCCGGCGGTGCATCCGCAATGGCCTGATAATACTGCCTTCACGTTTCATCAGGAAGGCGGCGAGGTGGACAAGGCTTTCGCCGCAGCCGAGGTCGTGGTCAAGCAGCGCATCACCAGCCAGCGGCTGATCCCAACCTCGATGGAAACGCGCGGTTGTGTTGCCGATTGGCGCATGGGCGACAAGGCGCTTACCGTGCACCTCTCGACCCAAGCCCCACATCTCGCGCGAACCTTATTGGCAATGATGTTAGGACTTCCCGAGCATCACGTACGCGTCATCGCACCCGAGGTTGGCGGGGGATTCGGAAGCAAGATCCAGGTCTATGCGGAAGAAGCTCTCATGAGCTTCATCTCGATGAAGATCGGCAAGCCGGTGAAGTGGATCGAGTCGCGGCGCGAGAACTTCACCGGGACCATTCATGGCCGCGGTCACGTGGATTATTACGAAGTGGCGGCCAAGCGCGATGGAACCATTTTAGGGATCAAGCTGAAGCTCGTTCAGGATCTGGGGGCGTTCTTTGAGACCCTGACCCCTGCCATCCCGACGCTCTCCGTTCTGATGATGCCGGGCCTGTATGCCTGCCAGAACATTCGCGCCGATATCGTTGGCGTGTTTACAAATTGCATGGCTACGGACGCTTACCGTGGCGCCGGAAGGCCGGAGGCCACGCACGGCATCGAGCGCATGATCGACATCCTGGCGGCTGAACTCAAAATGGATCCCGCCGAGCTCCGCTTCAAAAACTTCATTCCCAACAGTGCGTTTCCGTACGCCACGGCTACCGGGTTAACTTACGACAGCGGCAACTACGCCGCGCCGCTGGAGAAGGCGCTGGACATCGTCGGGTATACAAAACTTCGGCAAGAGCAGCAACAGGCGCGGGCCGACGGCAAAATCATGGGCATCGGGATGTCGACGTACGGCGAGATTTGCGCTTTCGGCCCTTCGCCCGCGACCCCGGCCGGCGGCTGGGAGAGCGCCACGGTGAAGATCGAGCCGTCAGGCACGGTCACGGTGATGACCGGCATCTCCCCGCACGGCCAGGGCGAAGAAACCACGTTCGCGCAAATCGCCGCCGACGAACTGGGCGTGGGCATCGATGACGTCGTTGTACTGCATGGAGACACCACCATAACCCCGTACGGGATCGGCACGTTCGGCAGCCGCGGTACGGCAGTGGGCGGACCCGCCATGTACTTTGCGATCCGCGAATTGAAGGAGAAGATCAAGAAATATGGAGCGATGCTGCTGGAGAGCGAGGACGTCTCCTACTCCAACGGCGGGTGCGTCGACAATAAAACCGGCAAGTCCTTGCCGTTAGCACAGATCGCGGGAGCAGCCTATCGCGCTATGAAGCTGCCGCCGAACACGGAGCCGGGCTTGGTAGCCACCTACTTCTGGGAGCCGCCCAACTTCGCGTTCCCGTTCGGCGCGCACATCGTGGTGACCGAGGTGGATCGCGATACTGGCGCGATTGCTCTGAAGCGTTACGTCGCGGTGGACGACTGCGGCAATATCATCAACCCGCTGCTGGTCGAAGGCCAAGTGCATGGAGGCGTGGTGCAAGGCCTTGGCCAGGCGCTTTGGGAACAGGCCGTCTACGACGACAATGGCCAGCTCATCACCGGCGAGCTGATGGATTACGCGGTGCCGAAAGCCAGCAACATTCCTTGGATCGAGACCAGTCACACTGTGACGCCATCACCGGTAAACCCGCTCGGGGTCAAAGGCGTTGGCGAAGCGGGAACAATCGGAGCCTCGCCGGCGGTGGTTAATTCCGTCGTGGACGCGCTCAGCCCGCTGGGCGTGCGCCACATTGACATGCCGATGACGCCGGAAAAAATCTGGAACCTGATCCAAAAGGGAGGCCGCGCATGATCGCGCAAAATTTCGAGTACCAAGCTCCAGCCAGTCTCAAGGACGCGCTCGGGCTGCTGGCGCAAGAAGACACCAAGGTGCTGGCGGGCGGTATGAGCCTGATCCCGCTGATGAAGCTGCGCCTGGCGCTGCCGGGGCAACTGGTGGACATCGGCCGCATCGCGGATCTGAACTTCATTCACGAAGAAGGCGGCATGCTGCGGATCGGCGCCACCACGACGCATTATCAAGTGGAAAGCTCGCCGCTGATCCGCTCAAAGTGCCCGCTGCTGGCCGAGGCAGCCTCGCATATCGGCGACATTCAAGTGCGCAATGTGGGCACCATCGGAGGCAGCATCGCGCATGCCGATCCGGCCGCCGACTACCCGGCGTCGCTGCTGGCGCTCGAAGCCAGAGTCAGCCTGGTCAGTTCCAAGGGCAAACGGGATCTTCCCATCGCCGACTTTTTCGTCGACACCTTCACCACCGCGCTCGAACCGGGCGAGATCGTGCAGGCGGTGATTGTCCCGATCGAAGACCAGTCGGTGGGAACCAGCTACCAGAAGATGCTTCAACCCGCGTCGGGATTCGCGATCGTCGGCGTGGCGGCGCGCATCCGCAAATCCGGCGGCAAGATCGCGATGGCGCGCGTCGGAGTCACTGGGCTGAGCGGCAAGCCTTACCGGGCGACCACGGTGGAAAAAGCGCTGGAGGGCACGGCCGGCAGCCCGTCCGACATCCAGAAAGCCTCGGCGCAGGTGGCCTCGGGCGTGGATGCCAATTCCGACCTGCACGCCTCGGCGGACTATCGCAAGCATCTGGCGCAGGTTTACACCATGCGCGCGCTGGCGATCGCGTTCTCGAGGACGGCTTGAAGATCAGCGGTACCTTCACCGTTCCCGCGCCGCGCGACCGCGCCTACACTTTGCTCCAGGACCCGGACATTCTGGCCAAGTGCATGCCGGGTACCGACCAGCTCTACAAGACGGGCGAAGACGAGTACGACATGAAGATGAAGGTGATCATTGCCAGCATCGGCGGCTCGTTCGGCGGGAAGGTGAAGCTGTCGGATCAGCATCCGCCGGAAAGCTTCAAGCTGATGGTGGAAGGTAACGGCAAGATCGGCTTTCTGAAGGGCGAAGGGCTGCTCAACCTGGCCCCGAACGGCGACGCTTCCACGGAAGTGAAATACGACGGAGACGTCCAGGTAGGCGGCACCATCGCCAGCGTCGGCCAGCGGCTGCTAGACACTACGGCCAAACACATTATCAAAAAGTTCTTCGAGAAGTTCTCGGAAGCTGTTAAAGTCTAAGGCTTTCTCCTAAAACAAAGAGGCGCGGCCCGATGTCGGAGGGCCGCGCCTACCAGAGGAGGAGAAGGTTAAGACTGACTTACGCTTCTCACTGTAATAGGACGTACGGAAATGTCCGATGGTTCCAGAGGTACCGTTTCAGTAAAATAGGCTATTGTGCGGCGGCTGATTCTCACCTTTGCCAGCTTTGTTACGTTTTGCGGAAGCGTGTTCGCCCAGATCACGATCACCAACTCGCCTCCGGATGGTAGGGTCAACGTTCCCTACAATTTCCAATTCACGGCCAACGGCGGAAATCCCGGAAATTATCACTGGTCCTACAACCCCGACACGGGCGGCCCCCCACCAGGAGTCAATCTGAGCCCCAGCGGACAGCTTTCGGGCACTCCGAGTAAGCCGGGGTCCTTTCCCATCGATATCTTCGTCACCGACGGGCCAAATGGGGGCAACGGTAGTTTCAACATAACCATTTCAGCCTGTACGCTTGCGTTCATCACGGGCTCCCAACTGTCGGCAGGCGATGTCAATACGCCGTACTCGCAGGCGATTGGCATATCCGCGACCGGTTGCACGCCTCCCTACACATATGCCGCTTCCTCGATAGGTCCCTTTAACTCGGGCTCGCTTCCGCCTGGACTGTCGATCGGCAATCCACCGGCGGGCAGCACGTCGGGTCTGATCGCTGGTACCCCCACCACCGCGGGTGCGAATCCCTATTTCTTTAACATCACCGTCACGGACTCAAGCAAGGTAAGCGCGACCAGCGAATTTTCCATCGCGATCAACCCGCAGCTCGCCATAGGCGCGGTTTCGCCTCTTCCGGCGGCGACGGTCGGCCAGCCCTACTCCCAGTCTCTGATGCCTACCGGGGGAACAACTCCCTACTACTCGTTTACCTGGGATACGCCGGCACCCGACATGACACTGGACTCGCCCAGTGGCCTGATCCACGGAACGGCCAAGACCAAGGACATCGGGGTATACACATTCACCGCCACGTTGAAGGACAATATTCTCGCGCAAACCCAAAAGACGTTTCAGCTTCCGATCGTAGCCGCGCAACCGCTGCTCCAGGTCTCGCCTCTCAGCTTGAACTTCTCCGGTATTACCGGAGGCGATGCGCCGCCCCCGCAGGCGCTCTCGATTGCGCTGGCCACGACGGCGTCTTCAACGTTTACTGTGGTGATCGACGGTGGGCAGCCGAACACGCAGCCGCCGTTCGCGATAACCGTCAAGCCGGCTAGCGGAACCGCGCCCGCGCAGCTTCTGGTGAGCGTCGATCAAAGCGGGGTTCAGGCCGCCAGCACCTCGGGCCGGATTCGGATCCTGGATCAGAGCAACAACGAAACTGATATCGCGGTCAACCTGAACTTAACAGTGGCCAGTCCACAGTTACAGGTGGTTCCTTCCGTGCTGCGCTTCGGCGCGCGCGTGCAGACGCCCGGAATTCTGGAACAGGACCTCGCCATCACCAACACTGGAGGAGCGCCGGCCGGGTTCAGCGTAACGGACCTGAACGGCAGCTCTTGGATTTCCGGCTTCACCCCCGGTTCCGGCCAGACCGAGCGGAACTCGGCCGCATTCGTGCGGGTCCGGATCAACACGCAGGGGCTCAAGGTGGGGAGCTACAACGATACGATCCACGTTGCCTATGCAGGCGGCAGCGTCGACGTTCCCCTGTCCTTGTTCGTCGCCGAGAGTGGACCGATCCTGGGCGTCGACGTGACCGGTCTCCTTTATCAGGCCGATCAAGGGGGCGGATTCTCCAACACTCAGGTACTGAAGGTTCTGGATTTGGGAGGCCCGGCTTCAACGGTGAACTGGAGCGCGAAGATCGTAAGCGGTTCCGATACGGTATCGCTCGGCGCATCCAGTGGAACCGCGACCCCCTCCACTCCAGGTTTTCTTGCCGTCAACCTGGCCCAAAATGCGACGCAACTGGCGCCAGGAGCCCACTACGCGCTGATCAGCATCAGCGATCCGAATGCGCACAACTCGCCGCTGTATGTTGTGGTGGTCCTGGATCTGGCAGCGGCCAATTCTCCGCCAGTGCCCGATCTCAATCCGGCCGGATTGTTCTTTGTGGTGGCGGCGGGCGGGGCGGCCTCGGCGCCGCAGAATGTCGCCGTGAATACCAGCGATGCGCAAGCCGTCACCTTCCAGGCAGCGGCTTCGACCGCGGATGGCGGAAAGTGGCTAGCGGTGAATCCGGCGTCGGGCCAGACCAGCGGAGCAACGGCGGGAACGTTCGCGGTTTCGGTGAACCCAGCCAGCATGACGGCTGGCATCTACTCCGGACAGGCCAGCGCTTCGATTAGCGGGGCAGTCCGGACCGTGAACGTGACGGCGGTGGTGTTGCCTGCCGGTAGCACTGTTGGCACGTCGGAGGCAAGCGCGCCCGCATCCGCGCGCCAAGCGCCGCGCGCCGTCACGTGCACGCCCAGCAAGCTGGCTCTAACCGAGACTGGCCTGGTAAACAACTTTTCCATACCGGCCAGTTGGCCCGCCACGCTGATCGTGCAGCTCAACGACGATTGCGCCAATGCCGTGACCAGCGGCGCCGTGGTTGCGAGTTTTTCGAATGGCGACTCGCCGGTGTCGCTACTTAATGGCGGCCAAGACGCCAGCTACTCAGCCACATGGCAGCCCGGCACGACCTCGGCTCAGATGGTGGTTACATTGAATGCGAACGCCGGGACGCTGGCGCCGGCCACCATGCAACTAGCCGGCGGAGTATCGCAGAATCAGGCCGCGGCTCCCACTCTGGTCACCGGCGGGACATTGAATAACGTGAACCCCGTGGTCGGCGACCCGCTGGCGCCGGGCACCATCGCGCAAGTTTACGGCGGGAATCTGGCGTCCACCAGTGTCTCGCCCGGCGTGCTTCCGATTCCGACATCATTCAACGGAACCTTCGCCCTGGTAGGGCCTAACCAGGTACCGCTCTACTATCTCAGCAGTGGCCAGCTGGATGTCGAGATCCCCAGCGAGCTGGCGGCCAACCAGCAGTACCCGATCATCGTGAGCGTCAATGGGGCGCTCACGGTGCCGGACACCATCACCGTAATTCCAGACGCGCCTGGCATCGTCACGTACCTGGACGGTCCTGCGCCGAACGTGCAGGACGGCGCACACATCATCGCGCAGCACAATGCCGACTACTCGCTGGTGAACGCCGCCAATCCGGCCAAACCGGGCGAATACGTGACCATGTACCTGGTGGGCATGGGCGCAACCAATCCTCCGGTTGCGTCGGGTATCGCCGCACCGTCCAGCCCGCTGGCGCAGCTTGTGGATCAACCAACCCTGACCGTCGATGGCAACGTCGTACCCGCGAGCGATATCGCCTTCGCCGGCTTGACTCCGGGGTCAGTGAGTCTTTATCAGATCACGTTCAAGGTACCATCCGGCCTCAGCTCGTCCGATGTGGATTTGGTAGTGACGCAAAGCGGGCGAAGCTCAAATACCACCAAGCTTCCGGCCGCCCCGTAGGTCCGATGACCGTAGCGACCACCCCGCGGCTGACTCTTCGGCGCTGGCGTACCTCGGATCGTGAACCATTCGCGCGCATAAATAGCGATCCGCGCGTCATGGAGTTTTTCCCCGGCGTGCTGACTCGCGAAGAGAGCGATCAGGCCGCGGATCGAATCCAAGCGCATTTTGAGAAGCACGGCTTTGGTTTGTGCGCGGCCGAGCTGCGCGAGACGGGCGTGTTCACCGGATTTGTTGGCTTGGCTGTTCCGTCATTTGAGGCCCATTTCACTCCTTGCGTCGAGATCGGTTGGCGCCTGGCGGCAGAGCATTGGGGATGCGGCTTGGCCACTGAAGGCGCTCGGGAAATGGTCCGCTACGCTTTCGAGGTGGCCGGCCTGGAAGAACTCGTCTCCATGACGGTCCCTGCGAATCTGCGCTCGCGGCGCGTGATGGAGAAGCTCGGCATGACTCGGAATCCAGCCGATGCTTTCGATCATCCCAACGTACCCGAGGGGCATTTATTGCGCAGCCATGTGTTGTACCGACTCCGGCGCAGTAGCTGGCGAGCCACTCAACTCATGTATACTTAGAAGTAGACATGAAGGCCACTATTTTAGATCTCCGATATCGCACCAAGGACGTCCTTAAGGCGGTCGAGCGCGGCGAGACCGTCGCGGTCTTATACCGAGGCAAGGAGAAGGCTCGGATCGTGCCTTCTTCCTTGGCGCAGGCCAAGACGAAGCTTCAGGATCACAGAGCATTCGGAATGTGGAAGAACCGGAAAGATCTAGCGGACGTCGCGCGCTTTGTGCGGAAACTTAGGAAGGGCCGCAGCTTCGACCTCTGACCCTAATGATTTTCGACACAGATGTCCTGATTTGGTTCTTCCGCGGCAATCCAAGAGCGGCCCAGATCTTGGAAGTGGAGCGCGAGCGCTCCATATCGATCGTCTCTTTGATGGAGCTCTATCAGGGCGCGCGCTCCCACGCTGAGATCGCGGCCATGCGTGCGTTCTTTCATGAGAACTCCTTCCGCGTGCTCCCCATCAACGAGTCCGTCAGCCATCTGGCTGCAACGCTGGTAGAGGAACATGCACTGAAAGACGGCGTTCAACTTGCCGATGCCTTGATCGCTGCAACGGCGCGTGAAACCGCCTCTGTTCTCGTCACCGGGAACATCCGCCATTTCCGCTCGATTCCGGCCCTCGAACTGAAGAGCTTCCGTCCTGCGTGACGGCACTCCCCCGGTGTTAAAATTGAATTCGCTCACATGGAACGCGTCGGACGATCGCTAGGCAAAATGAAACTTCCGGACGCCGTCTCGCACCAGGACTTGGCGTGCGCCGCCTGGACGGCCGTGGTCGGCAAGCGTTTGGCCCGTCACGCCTGGCCTAAGGCGCTGGTGCGCGGCAATCTGATCGTGGAAACCGAAGACGCCATCTGGCAGAAGCAGCTTTTCCATCTGCGGTTCCAGATTATGCCGAAGCTGATCGACATCCTGGGCGTTGGAATCGTGCGCGACTTGGAATTTCGTATCGCAACCCCCCGGCGGCCGCCGCAGCAGGCCGAAAGCCTCAGCCCGCGGAAATCCTTGGACGAGGCCGATCTCATCGAAGACTCGATTTTCCGCCGGGTTTACAAGCAAGCCAGGAAAAAGGCTTCGGCGTGAAGATCACCGAGCAGGAAGTCCGCTACGTTGCAGATCTCGCCAATTTGAAACTCACCGATCCGGAGATCGCGCGCCTCTCTAAGGATCTGGACGAAATCCTCACGCACATTGACACTTTGAACGAGCTGGATACATCTAATATTCAGCCCATGGCCCAGGTGCTGTACGAAGCGGAGGAAACAGCCACGCTGCGTGAAGACCGGGAGCGCGCGCCAATCGGCAACGAGGCAGCGCTCGCCAACGCGCCACTGGCGGGCGGCGGTTACTACAAAGTTCCTAAGGTGATCGAGCGATGAGCGCGGGTGTCGCGGGGCTGGCGACGCTAACCGTCGAACAGGTTCACAAAGGTCTCATCGGGCGCGAGTTCAGCGCAGCCGAATTGGCGCGATCGGCGCTGGAGTTCGCGCAAGCTGAAAATCCGAAGACCAATGCCTACCTGCACTTTTCACCGGAGCGCGCGCTGGCCGCCGCCGAACGCGTCGACAAGAACCTCGCGGCGGGGGAAGACGCAGGACCGCTGGCGGGCGTGCCTTTGGCCGTTAAGGATGTCATCGTTACCAAGGGTCTCAAAACTACCTGCGGCTCGCGTTTGCTGGAGCGATACATTCCTCCTTACGACGCGACCGCGGTGATCCGGCTGGAGCAGGCCGGCGCGGTGATCCTCGGCAAAACCAACTGCGACGAGTTCGCCATGGGCTCCTCGAACGAAAATTCCGCTTTTGGACCAGTGCGGAATCCCGCGGCGCCGGACCGCGTGCCGGGCGGCTCAAGCGGAGGATCGGCGGCTGCGGTAGCGCAGGGTACGGCCGTGGTCGCGCTTGGCTCCGACACCGGCGGATCCGTCCGGCAGCCGGCGTCTTTTTGCGGCGTGGTGGGTGTGACGCCGACCTACGGCCGGGTGTCGCGCTATGGCTTGGTGGCCTTCGCCAGCTCGCTCGATCATATCGGCCCGTTCGGCCGGACGGTGCGCGATGCGGCATTGGTTTTGCAGACCATGGCGGGCCGCGACGAGTGCGATTCCACTTCGGCCTTCGCGCCGGTGCCCGATTACGTCGCGCAACTGCACGGCAACGTTCGCGGCCTGAAGATTGGAGTGCCGCGCGAGTACTTCGAAGGGTTGACCAGCGAGTCGGGCGACCTGATTCGCAAAGGCATCAGCTTGCTCAAAACCCTGGGCTGCGAGATTCACGAAATCAGCTTGCCCGCCACCAAGTACGCCGTCGCTTGCTACTACATCATCTGTACGGCGGAGGCCAGCTCAAACCTGGCGCGCTACGATGGCGTCCGCTACACAGTTCGCGCAGAAAGCGAAACATTGAGCGATATGTACCGCGGGACGCGCGGCGCAGGTTTCGGCGCCGAATGCAAGCGCCGCATCATGCTGGGAACGTACGTGCTCAGCCACGGCTACTACGACGCCTACTATTTGAAAGCCCAGCGGGTGCGCGCGCTGATCGCCCAGGATTTTCGCAACGCCTTTAACGAAGTAGACGCGATCGTCGCGCCGGTATCACCCTTCCCTGCTTTCAAGCTGGGCGAGAAACTCGACGATCCGCTGGAGATGTATCTCTCGGACATTTACACCATCACCGGAGACCTGGCCGGGATTCCGTGCATGAGCGTTCCATGCGGCAAGACCGCGGCGGGCCTTCCGGTGGGCATGCAAATTCTTACGCGACACTTTGACGAGACCGGCATGTTCCGGCTCGCGGATGCTTTTGAAAAAGCCGGTGGATTCACCGGCGCAAACTAAGGAGGAGACCATCGTGGCATTTACTGTTCCAGCGCTACCCTATCCATTTGAAGCACTCGAACCGCACATCGACGCCAAGACCATGGAGATCCATCACGACAAACATCATGGCGCGTATGTCAACAATTTGAACAAGGCTCTGGAGTCGGCACCCGCATTGCAGAGCAAAACGGTTGAGGAGCTGCTGGCCAACAACTGCGCCATCGTGCCGGAGAACATTCGGACGGCGGTGCGCAACAACGGCGGCGGGCACATCAACCACAGCATGTTCTGGCAGATCATGGCGCCCAACGCCGGCGGCGCTCCCATGGGGAACGTCGCGCAGGCCATCAACAGCACCTTCGGCGGCTTGGACCAGTTCAAGGAAAAATTCAACGCCGCCGGGGCGGGCCGGTTCGGGTCGGGCTGGGCCTGGCTCATCAAGAAAGGCAGCGCGATCGAAATTATTTCCACCGCCAATCAGGACAGTCCCGTTATGGAAGGGCATTATCCGATCATGGGACTGGACGTGTGGGAGCACGCGTACTATTTGAAATATCAAAACCGGCGGCCCGAGTACATGGCGGCCTGGTGGAACGTAGTGAACTGGGCGGAGATCGAGAAGCGGTTCAATTCCGCAAGGTAAGTCCAGGCCACCCGGGAACACAGATGCGCTCGGATTGAAAATCTGAGATCATCTGTGTTTATCTGTTGCGCCGTGACAAGCTCTTCGAGTGTGCTCGAGCTTCGCGAGGTTTCGAAGCACTATCCCACGCATCGCGCGGTCACCAAGCTCGATCTCGAGGTCGCGCGCGGGGAGTTTTTTTCGCTGCTGGGACCGTCCGGCTGCGGGAAGACGACGTCGCTGCGATTGGTGGCGGGATTCGAAGAACCGACCAGCGGCGAGATTCTGCTGAATGGCGCCCCCATTCAACACCTGAGGCCTTATCAGCGCAACGTCAGCACCGTTTTTCAGAGCTACGCACTGTTCCCGCACCTCACCGTGCGGGAAAATATCGAGTTCGGCTTGCGCCGCCGGCCTCAGAATCACATTGAAAAACGCGTCGCCGATGTGCTGGATCTAGTCCAGCTAGCGGGGAAGGAAGTGCGGTTTCCGTCCCAGATCTCGGGCGGCGAACGACAGCGCGTTGCCCTCGCCCGCTCGCTGGTGCTCACGCCCGACGTGCTGTTGCTGGATGAGCCATTGTCGGCGCTCGATCCCAACCTGCGCAAACAAGTCCGAGCGGAGCTGAAACAAATCCAGCGGCAAGTCGGCATCACGTTCCTATTCGTCACGCACGATCAGGAAGAGGCGTTGTCGATGTCGGACCGGCTGGGTGTCATGAACGGGGGCGAACTGCAGCAGGTGGGGACGCCGGAAGAAGTTTATCTTCATCCGCGCACGCGTTTCGTGGCCTCTTTCCTGGGCGCGGTGAACTGGATCGATGACGTCGGCGTGCGGCCGGAAGCCACGCGCATCGCCCGCACGGCGCCCAACTCAGGAACTCGCTCCCATCCGGCCACCGTAGCTCGCTCCACTTTTCTGGGGAACTGCCTGCACGTAGAAGCCCGGCTCGAGAGCGGGCAGCCGGTTGTGGCCGAGGTCTCGCGGTTCGTCGAAAACTTTAACCCCGACGAATCCGTCTTCGTCTGGTGGCGGCCGGAAGACGAACTGCGCTTCGTATGAAGCGGCTGCGCGCATGGTTTTTGGCTCCCTCGTGGGCCGTCATGCTGCTCTTGTTTCTGGCGCCGCTCGGAATCATTCTGGCTTACAGCTTCGAATCGCGCGGCACCTACGGCGGCATTTCCCTGCCCTGGACCGCCGAAAGCTACCAGCGCCTGGCGGACCCAATCTATCTGGTGATTCTCTGGCGCTCGGTTTGGATCGCGGGATTGTCCACCGTCGTTTGCCTGCTGCTGGGCTTTCCGCTGGCGCTGTTCATTTCGCGATCCGGAACGCGCAAGAACTTGTATCTGAGCCTGGTGATTCTGCCGTTCTGGACCAGCTTTCTGATCCGAACCTACGCCTGGATGTTTCTCTTGCGCGACACGGGACTCATCAACACCGCGCTCGAGAAGCTCGGACTGATTCACGATCCACTGCCGCTGTTGTATAACGACGGCGCGGTCATTCTAGGGCTGGTGTATTCGTATCTGCCGTTCATGGTTCTGCCACTGTACGCGACGCTGGAACGGCTGGACCGCAGCTTGCTCGAAGCATCGGCGGACCTGGGCGCGCGTCCCTGGGCCACGCTGGTGCACGTTACCATTCCGCTGTGCGGGCCAGGAATTCGCGCCGGCACGATTCTGGTCTTCATCCCCTGCCTGGGCGCTTATCTCACGCCGGATTTGCTGGGCGGCGGCAAGTCCGTCATGATCGGCAACCTGATCCAGAATCAATTCACCACTGCGCGCGACTGGCCGTTCGGCGCGGCAATTTCGCTCTCGTTGATGGCGATGGTGATGGCGCTGTTGTGGCTTTTTGCGCGCCGGACGCCGGAGGGCCTGGTGTGAAGCGCCCCGGCCTCCCGCTTTCGATCTATGCGCTCGCGGCCTATCTGTTCCTGCATCTTCCGCTTCTGATCCTGGCGGCCTTCAGCTTCAACCAATCGCGCTTCACGGTCTGGGAAGGCTTTTCGCTGCGGTGGTACACGGCCGCGTTGCAGGACACGCAGCTGATGGAAGGCGCGTGGAACAGCCTGGTCATCGCCGTGGTCGCGACGCTGGCCGCGACGGTAATCGGCACGCTGTGCGCCTATGGACTTTGGAAACGGAACGCGCCGCTGCTCACCGGGTCGCTGTACTTATCGCTGGTGACGCCCGAGATCGTGACCGGCATTTCGCTGCTGGCGTTCTATCAATGGCTGTTCCGGATTCTGCGCGTGCAGCTGGGCATGCACACTGTGATTCTGGCGCACGTCGCGTTTTCGATTGCCTTCGTTGTGGTCGTCGTCATCGCACGGCTTCGCACCGTGGATGCGCAACTGGAGGAGGCCGCCCTCGACCTCGGTGCGAACGAATGGCAAGCCTTCCGCTATGTCACGTTGCCGATGATTCTGCCCGGAGTGGTCGCGGCCGCTTTGCTGGCGTTCACAGTTTCGTTCGACGATTACGTCATCACCAGCCTGGTGGCGGGCGTTAATTCGGAGACTTTGCCGATGGTGATCTACGCCATCGCTCGGCGCGGCGTGAACCCGGTGGTCAACGCCATTTCGGCGCTGATCGTGTTCGGCTTCGGATCGCTGATTCTGATCTCAGAAAGGCTGCGCGCGCAATGAACCGCCGCACGTTTCTGGTGGGCGCCGCTGCAGGCTTGACATCCTGCAGCCTGGATCGCCGTCCACGTCTCTATGTCTTCAACTGGTCCGCCTACATCGCGCCCGATACCGTTCCGAAGTTCGAGGCTGAATCCGGCGTGAGCGTGCGCTACGCCGTCTATGAAAGCAACGAAGAAATGCTGGCGCGCGTGATGAGTGGCAATTCCGGTTGGGACATCGTGTTTCCGACCAACTATATCGTGAAGCCGATGCTGGCGAATCAACTCCTGGCGACGATCGATCATAGTTTGCTGAGTAATCTCGGCCAGATCGACGAGCGATTCCAGCGGCCCGACTGGGACCCGGGGCTCGAATGGTCGGTCCCGTATATGGTGACCGCTGCGGGCATTGCTTACAACCGCAAGCTAACGCCGCCTCCACGCGCGTGGGCCGACATGTGGAACACACGGCTGCGCGGCCGCATCACGATGCTGGACGATCCCTTCGACACCATGGGCGCGTGTCTGAAAAAGCTCGGGCGCTCCATCAATTCGACCGATCCAGGCGAGCTGCGCGCCGGAGAAGCCGAAGCGATCCGCCAAAAACCGCTATTGCGTGCTTATCTGAACGCGGAAGTACGCGATCAACTGGTGAGCGGCGACGTGCTGGCGGCGCACATGTGGAACACAACCGCGCAGCAGGCCATGGATGCATCGAGCGAAATCGGATTCGCGTATCCGGCCGAAGGCTACGCCGTGTACCCGGACAGCTCCGTGATTTTGCGCGAGAGCAAGCGGCCCGAGCTGGCGCACAAATTCATCAACTTTCTGCTTCGCCCCGATATCGCCGCCGCGAACGCCCTGGCTGCCCGCACCACGACCACCAATGCCGGCGCGCGCAAACTGCTTCCACCTGCGTTTCGCGACAATCCTACACTCTATCCCGGCCCGGAGGTGGTCGCGCGCGGTGAATGGGCCAAAACGGTCGAGCCGTCGACGCAACGGCTGCGCGACCGCTTGTGGACGGAGATAAAATCGGCGTAGGAATATGAAGGTCTGGCTGCAGGCGTGCCGCGTCAATTCGCTGTTGATCTCATCCGTCGGAGTGACAGTGGGGGCGGCGCTGGCTTTGCATGATGGACGCTTCTACCTGGATCGTTTCCTGCTGGCCTGGCTGGGCTCAGTTCTCATCCAAGCGGGAACGAATCTGACGAACGTTTATTACAACTACAAGGCCTCCAACGATCCCGTATCCGATCCGCGCGGTTCGAGCGCAGTGCTTAGGATGGGATTACTCACTCCTGAACAAGTGCGGCGTGGCGGGCTGCTCGCGTTCGCGGCCGGCATCCTATGCGGGCTGCTGCTCACCTGGCTGTGCGGTTGGACCATCCTGCTGCTGGGCATTCCGGCGGTGGCGGCCGGATACTTCTACGCCGGGCCGCCGGTTCGCTACGGTTACCTGGCGCTGGGCGTCGTGTCGGTGTTCATCTTCATGGGGCCGGTGATGGTGTGCGGGGCCTACTACGTGATGACGCGCAGCTTCACGACCGGCTCATTCGCGGCGGCGATCCCGATCGGCTTGCTGGCGGCTGGAATCATGCATACCAACGACCTCCGCGATTACGATACCGACGTCGTACACCGCAAACGAACGCTGGCGACGCTGCTTGGCCGCCGCGGAGCCGGGTACGCGCTGGCGGCAATGGACGCGGTGGCGTTCGCGGTTGTCATCCTGGCTGTGCTGGCTCGAATCCTGCCTTGGCCGTCGTTGCTGATTGTGCTCGCGATTCCGCAAGCCATCGGACAGGTTCGCTCCGCGCTACGCGAAACGGAGGCGAAGCAATTGCACCAGGTCTGGCTGCGCGGCGTAAAGCTGCACATGCAGTTCGGCGTGTTGTTGATCGCCGGGTTGCTGGCGAGCGCGGCGTTTCGACTCTAGATTGTTCGCCGCTCCAGCGGCCGGATGCGCGTGTGGTAGTTGTAAATCAGGAGCGTCAGGATTCCGAAAATCATGCCGGCCACCGCCAGCTCGGCGGCGAACGGGCGCGCGACCGTGAGAGAAAAGCGGATCAGAATGGTCGAAATCACGAAAGCGCCGTTGCGAAAAACCAGCTCGTATCGGTCCGATACGGCCAGCGACAGAATGACGATCAGCACGTCGGTGAAGATCATCACGGTGAACACGTCGGTGTAAAAGAAAGTATTCGGATCCAGGCGCTCTTTCGCGCCGTGGTAAAGCACCTGGGAAATGTCGACGCCGAACTCCCACATGCTGTACGCAGCGAGTGAAACCAACAGAATCGTTAGAGCCACGGCAATGAGCTTCTTGCGCGAGATGAACCGCTTGAGCTCGGGCGACTCCTCTGGCGTGGTGTCGGCCACGGCACGCCGGCGCGCGGCGTGAAGAAACACGGTTACCAGCAGGAACATAAAAAGGCCCGCAAGCACGTCGAAGAACACCGGCAGCACGTCCGGCGTGAGTTGCGCGAGCTTCCCGATATCGTCCAGTTCGGCAATGTCCTTGAAGAAGCGGCGAATGAAGATCAGCGACACGATCTCGTACTGTTTGGCGATGGATTGCGTGGTGGAGTGCGGCAAAGCCGCGATCAGCATCAGCACTTCGTAAAACAGGATCACGCTGAAGGGCGTATAGATCGTGGACAGATAATTTTTCCCGGCCGCCGCGATCAAGGCGGGCGGATGAGCCAGCGTGCGCGATAGAAAGATCAGCGCCAGATGCACCAGGAATCCGATGACGCTGGCGTCCATGATCAGATGTTCCAAGCGGGCTTGGCTCTGCTCCGAGTACAGGCGGTCGTAAACGGCCGCGAACGACGCTCGGATGCTCGCACCCGGCATCACCCTGCTCCGGCGGCCTTACGAAACTCGATCGGCGCGGTCGACTCCAGGCTCAGCAGCCGGGTACGATACGCCTCCAGATACGCAGCGCGCTGCTCGCCGTTGACGCGCGCGGCGCTGTAAGCGATGAAGGGCGGAAGCACCTCCATGCCCACGAAGTGAAACATTCCGTATTGAATATGGCGCAGCAGCTCATCGATATCGCCGTTCGCACCGCCCGGAACGTAGGTCGCCGACGGCCCTCCCGTCGTGAAGGACAGCATAGCGCGCTTGCCGCGGAAAACGCCTGTCTCATGCCTTTGCTGCGGGCCGTAAGAAAATCCCATCGCGAAGACGCGATCCACCCAGCCTTTGAGAATGGCGGGCAGCGAAAACCACCACAGCGGGAACTGGAAAATCACGAAATCGGCCCACACCAGCTTGTCCATTTCCGCCTTCAAGTCAGGGACGAAAAGGCCGGACTCCGTGGCGTGGATCTGCTCGCGCTGATAGTGGAAACAGCTGGCGTCATCCCGAGCGATGAAGTCCACCGGGCCACCCGCCGCGTCAAAATCCAGCGCATAAAGATCGGAGACCCGGACCTCATGCCCCGCGCCGTTCAGCACGTCGAACGCTAGATCCTTCAGCGCGCCATTGAACGACTTCGGTTCCGGATGAGCGTACACGATAAGAATTTTCATGAGAGTCAGAACTTGACGCGCACAGCCAGTTGTATCTGCCGAGGAGGGTTGGTAGCACGTATGCTGCCAAAACTCGACAGCGCCGCAGTAGTGCCGTCGCCAAAATGCTGCGGAATCGGGCCGATCGGGTCGGCGGCGCCGTAGACGGTGTTGATGTCGGTCACGTTCAACGTGTTGGTAATGTTGAACGCCTCCGCCAGAAGCTCGGCATTGACCCTTTCGTTGAAACGGAACACACGCGCCAGCCGCACGTCCAGATTCATCAGCGCATCGCCGCGGTAGGTGTCGCGGCCCAGAAGCCCCACCCGGTCGGTATTGGCGTTGCCGTCGTGGTTGACGTCCGTGCCGGCGAAAACGGTGTAGAAGCTGGCGGCCTGCGCGCTTTCAATCAATGCGAAGCGGAAATTGCGGAGCCAGCCGCGCTCGGGCGTCTCGGCATCCAGCAGCGCGACGAAGCGCTGGGGAACGTCCTGCTTGGAATTGGCCTTCTCCAGGTTGCGGCGATACGCATCCTGCGGAGTTCCGTTCAACGATGGATCGCCTCCGCTGTCGATGGTGTGCGACCAGGTGTAGTTGACGGTGAACGAGTAGTAACGGCTGAACCGCTTGTTCAACGTCGCGGTGCCTGACTGGTAGCTGGATTGACCACTGGCGTCGTAGAAAAACGACAGCGGCGAAATCAGCGGATTGAGAGTGCGCGCCACCGTCGAGCCGGGCGCAATGGCGTAGTTGGCTCGCCCATCGGGAAGTGTGAGATTGGTCGGCCCAACGTTGCCGCCGATGGCGCTCGGCAGGAACAGCCCGCGCAAACCGAAGTAGCTCACCGAGAGCGTCGTGGTGTGGTTGATCTGGAAATCCAACTGGCCGTTCCATTGATAGCTGAATGGCCCGCCATGATTGAAGCGTTTGATGGTCGAGATGAACTGCTGCGCGGGGCTGAAATTGGTCGGGTTCAGCACCGGATAGTCGCCAGTCTTGAGAAATTGCAGCAGAGTGGACGTGGCAAGAGCCGGGTTGGAGTAGAACGGGCTGTGCAGAGTGTTGGTGGAGACCGAGTAATCTTCGTTGGCGCGCACCAGGCCGAAGTCGGAATCTTCACCGGCAACCATCGCGATGAGATACGGAACGGAGTATGCCTCGCCTTGATACCTGCCTGCGCCCGCCCGCAAGATCATCCTGTCGTTTAGCAAGCTGTAGGCGACGCCCGCGCGCGGCCCGAAGTTCTTGTAGTATGTGTCAAAGTACTGCGGTGGCATGTGGTCCAGATCCCAGCGCAAGCCGTAGTTCACCGTGAGTTTCTTCGTCACGCGCCACTGATCTTGCGCATACAGCGCGTAGCTTTGGGATGCATTATCGGGATGAGTCTGAGCGTTGAAGATTGGCAGGTTGGCCGGCCCTGTAAAACCAGGCGGCGCCGCCGGGCGCGTGCCGTCGGCCCCTTCCGAGAAACCGAACGTCACGGCGAAAGGACCAGCGAAAGGCGCGACGCCGAGAAACCCGCTCAGATTCGGGAACACAGCGTAGGCCGGATCGAAGGGATCGTAGAAGAACCCGATGTGGTCGTAGGAAAAATCGCCGCCGAAGGTGAAGGTGTGGCCTCCGCGCACGTAGCTCAAGCTGTCGGCGAACTCGACGCGCGCCTCCTGGTCCGCATTGATGGCGTTAAAATGCCGGCCGAAGTCCAGCGTGTTGGCGATCTCGATCTGCGGCTCATAGCTGACCGGCGGGAAATCGAAGGAGCGGTGCGCGAACTGAACCAACGCCTGGTTGAGCAGGCGCGGCGACAAAGTCGTCGTCAAGTTCCAGATCGCATCGTGGTCGTTGATCGTAGCGTTGCGGAAATCGGAAGGAGCGCTGAGCTGCCCGGTGGCGGCGGGAAGGTTGGTGTCGCGATCGGCGCGGAATCGATACTCCAGGCTCATCTGCGTGCGTTCGCTGGCCGCGTAATCCAGACGCGCCAAGGTCTCGTCATAGTTGATCTGGCGCAGCTTGCCGGCTAGAACTTCGGGAGCGAGCCCGAATCCCGCGAGCGCGCGATTGATGGCCGGCAGATTGTTCAACAGAATCGACGAATAGAAAGGCGATTCCTCGCGGCGCTGGCCCTCGTAATTGACGAAGTAAAATAGCCGGTCCGGGATCAGTTTGCCGCCCAGCGTAGCGCCGAACTGGTTCTGGCGCAATTCGTCGAATCCGGGTGGGGCGAGGATGTTGCGAGCGTCCATCGCGTTGTTGCGGAAATACTCGTAGAGTGATCCGTGCAGGTCGTTGGCGCCGGACTTGGTCACGATGTTGACGATGCCTCCCGCGGCCGGGCCCAGACTCGGCAGGTAGTTATCGTTGAGAACGCGAAACTCCTGGACGGCCTCTTCCGACGGCGCCGAGCGCGCGCGGCCAAAGACGCGGTTCATGTTGTTGGCGCCATCCACCAGAATCATCGAGGTGGATTCGTGCAGGCCTGCGAACGAGAGATCCACTTGCTGCGGCTCGCCCGGTGAAGATGGGTTCGAGATGTTGGTGCGGCCCGTATAGACGTTGGGCGTGAGCAGGACGAAATCGAGGAACTGGCGACCGTTGATAGGCAGGTTCTCGATCTCGCGCTCCGCGACCACCTGGCTGAGCTCGGTGCGAGTGGGTTCGATGACCTCAGGCGTTCCCGTGACCGTGGCTTCCTGCCGCTGCTGAGCGAGCTGGAATTGCAGGTTTACGATGGCCTGCTGGTTGACGGTCAGCTCGATCGGAACATGCAGGGGGGCGAATCCCGATGCCTCCGCGCTGATTTCGTAGCGGCCTGGGGCGAGATCGAGCACTTCGTACCGTCCATCCGCGGAGGTTTGAACGGTGCGCGTTTGCCCGCTCTGGGGGTTCCGGACCGTAATGGTTTGATTGGCGACCACCTTACCGGAAGGGTCGGTGAGTTCGCCTGAAAGTTGCGCCGTCGCGCCGATTTGTGCCGTCAGCAGCGGCGTGCCGAAAGACACCAAGACCAACCAACAAAGACACCGGGACATTCCTTTCAGGATGACACGGATTACTTGCTGGCTATTTCGCCGGACGGCGGCCCAGAACGGCTGCCGTCGACACGGGGCGCATTTCGCGAAATTCGCAATAGACGTCTTCGAATCCGGTCGCGGTCAGCGCCTTACTGAGGCCAAAGCCGACTTGACGAGCGGTCTCTTCGGTGGCGCCTTTGTTGCGCGGCTGCACGGCGAGAAGGACGCGGCCCCCGGGTTTCAGCACGCGCGCGATCTCGGCCAGCGGTTTCGGCAGATCCTTCCAGAACTGTGCGGAATTGATGGCGAAGACGCAGTCGAACTGGGCATCGGAGTACGGCAACTGGCCGGCGACGCCCAGCTTCAGTTCGACGCGGCCGTCACGAATTGCATCGCGGTTACGTTGAGAGGCCTGCCGAAGCATGGCCTCGGAATGATCCAGTCCGGCGACAAAAGCAGCCGCACGGCTGGCCCGCGCGATGTCGGTCCCCGGTCCGAAACCGATTTCGAGCACGCGCTCGCTGGGCTTCAAATCGAGGAGCGACGCAACCCATTCGCTGCGTTCGCGGTTCTTAAACGCCATCGAGCGGCCGACCAGGGCGCCGAAGACGCCAGTGGGCTTCGAGAATTGCTTGACGATTTGATCACGCAAGCTCATTGATATTGAAACGAAGGCCGCCCGCTATAAGTTCCCCGAAGCTTTGGAACTTTTCCGGTGCCATGATGGTCTAAAGAAATGCCTATGCGATGGCTAGCCATTTTTCTCGCAATGACGCTGGCCTTAATCGCCCAAGATTCGCGAGAGTTGTTCAATCAGGGTGTTCAGGCGTACAAGAACGCACGGTACGCTGAAGCCGCCGATGCTTTTCAAAAAGTCGTCGATTTGAGTCCCAACGATATTGCGGCGCGTTTGTACTTAGCACAGGCTCTTTTATCGCAATACGTGCCGAACGCACAGCCAACCGAGAACACAGAGTTGGCCGTGAGAGCCAAAGCCGAATTTCAGGAAATTGTACGCCGCGATCCCACCCAGAAGATCGCCGTGAGCGCTTTGGCTTCTCTAACGTATCAAGAGGCGCTTGGCATAACGGAAGTGTCCCAAAAGAATTTGAAACTCGACGAAGCTGCCTCTTGGTATCGTCGCGCAATCGCGATAGATCCCCGAGATGACGAAGCGTACTACTCGCTCGGCGTAATTGTCTGGGCGAAGTGGTACCCGGCATGGTGGGAGGCCCGGGCGACCGTGGGAATACGGACCGACCAACCGGGCCCATTACCGACCGCATCATTGCGGCATGCGCTATCAGAGAAATACAACCGGCTAATCGAAGTAGGAACTGCCGACTTCCAGAACGCGCTGAAGATCGATCCTGAATACGCGGACGCGATGACCTATATGGGCCTTTTCATCCGCGAGCGGGCCGATCTTCGCGACACGTCCGAAGAGTATCGACGGGACGTCGATCAGGCCGACCGATGGGTACGAAGAGCGAAATCGGCTAAGCGGACGAGCCCTAGGGCCCCGCTGTTTCCGTTTATGCCTCCGCCACCGCCGCCTCCACCACCACCGGACCCACGCCCAAGCAAACGCTCGAGGTCGTAAGAAAAACGAAGTGAATTCGCGCTTCAGCCTTGAGGCTGCGCGACAAATCGATAGCCGACGCCACGCACCGTCTGCAGGTGCTGCGGCTTGGTCGGATCATCCTCGATGTAGCGCCGCAAGCGCACGATGAAATTGTCGATGGCGCGCGTGTCGGTGTCCTCGTGCAAACCCCACACATCGGAAAGCATGGCCTTGCGCGAAACGTGCTTGCCCTCGTGACGGATCAGGTAGCGGAGCACATTGGCTTCCATCAGCGTCAACGGGAACACCTGCTCGCGGACGTGCAGCTCCAGCCGCTCAAAATCGACATACTTGCCGTCGAACCGGAAAGTGTCATCGGACGCCGCCGGTGCGCTGACAACAGGCGTCGTCGCGGCAGTCGCGGAACTCTGCAGCCATTGCTTACGCCGTTGCAGGCCCCGGATGCGCGCGATCAGAATGGCTAGCTCGAACGGCTTGGCGAGATAATCGTCGGCTCCGGCGGCAAAGCCTTGCAACACATCGTCCGGATGGCCGCGCGCGGTGAGCATCAGCGTCGGGATGAACAGCCCGGCTTGGCGCATTTCTGAAATTACCGTGAAGCCGTCCTTGCCGGGCAGCATCACATCCAGCACCACCACGTCGATGCTGGCCGGATCGACGCGCAGCAGTTCGAGCGCGGCTTCCCCGGTATCTACCAAGCGGACCTGATAGCCTTCGGCCTCCAGATTGAATCGCAAGCCGTCGGCTAGGTGCTGCTCGTCTTCGACTACCAGAACCCGGTTCATTTGGCGACTGGCAGTTGCAGCACGAACGTACTGCCGCGGCCCGGCCCTTCGCTTTCTGCCCAAGCCCGACCGCCGTGCCTCTTGGCCACGGAACGGACGATGAATAGACCCAATCCAGTTCCCTTGATGCGCGTGGCTAACGGCCCGGGAACGCGATAAAAGCGCTTGAAAATCTGCTTCAGCTCCATCTTGGCGATGCCGACGCCCTCGTCTTTCACGCGCACTCTGACAAAGCGGCCATCGACAGGCGCAGTCTCCACGCTGATCCTCACTTGCTTTCCGGAATACTTGACGGCGTTGTCGATCAGATTAGACACCGCCGCGCGAACCTCGTCCGGATCCGCCCAGACCGTGGCCGGAGGCCCTGGATGAAACTCGATCGATTCCTGCGAGACGTGGTGCAGCGTGCGCGCCTTGGTGAGGCATTCTTCCACCACGCCGTTCAGATCGAGCCGCGCGCGATTCAACTTGTGATGCGTCGCGGAACCGACCCTGCCGGTGCGCAACACCTGCTCAATGGTGGCCAGCAGCCGGTCGCTATCTTCCACCATGGTGCGATAGAATTCCTGGCGCTTCGACTCGTCCACGGTGCGAGTCTGCAAAGTCTCCAGGTAAAGGCGGATGGAGGCGATCGGGGTCTTTAGCTCGTGCGTGACGGCGTTAATGAACGCGTCGTGCTGTTCATTGCGCCGCACCTCGCGCACCAGAAACGTGGTATTCAGGACCACGCCGGTGATGATCACCGTCACCAGCAGGATGCCGAAGAAAAGCAGAATCCCGGTGCGCCAGTTGAGCAGCACCCAGCCGATGTACAGCAGCAGGATGACGGCGATGAGGCCCGCGCCCAGGCCGATGGAGTAGACGATGGATCTGCGGCGGCCCGCAATCACCATACTCTCAGCTTAGCGTGGGAACCGGTGCTTTCGCCGCGTTAGGCGGCTTCCCGCTCGGCGGCCGGACTATCTACCTTCGCGACGCGCACCGCTTTCGCGACACCGAAGAATTTCAGGATGCTGATGGTGATCCAGGAAAGATCCAGCTCATACCAAGCCAGGCCGTGACGCGCCGAGCTGGGATGCGCATGGTGGTTATTGTGCCAGCCTTCGCCGAAGCTCATGAGCGCGACCCACCACAGGTTGCGGGAATCGTCGCGAGTATTGAAGCGCCGCCCGCCCCACATGTGCGACGCCGAGTTGACCAGCCAGGTGGCGTGCAATCCAACCACGATGCGCAGGCAAGTGCCCCACAGCATCAAGGGGAGGCCGCCAAAAGCGAACAGCACCGCCGCCAGCAGGATCACCGGAATCCAGTGGTAGTTGTTCAATGCGACGTAGAAGCGGTCCTTGGCCAGATCGGGAGCGTACTTGGCCATCAGCTTGGTGTTGTTGTGCTTCGATTCGCCAACCAGCAGCCAGCCGACGTGCGACCACCAGGCGCCGTCGCGCGGAGAATGCGGGTCGCCGGGCTTGTCGGAAAACTGGTGGTGGATGCGATGCGTCGCCACCCAGAAGATGGGCCCGCCTTCCAGCGTCAGCGTGGCGCAGACCGCCAGGAAATATTCCAGCAGACGCGGCAGTTTGTAAGAGCGGTGCGTGTGCAGCCGATGGTACCCGAGGCTGATGCCGAAACCGACGGCGACCCAGTAGAGGACCACGGCCGCAGCCAACCCGCGCCAGCTAAACATGAAAAGGGCGGCAGCGGCCCCCAGGTGAAGCACTGTTAAGACCAGAATTATCAACCAGTTCGGTCTCTTGTTGGTATAGATGTTGACGATTTCGCCGCTCAAGTAGGGCTCCTGAAGATTTTCGGGAAGTTCCAATTTCACAATAACAGGGGTTGGGTCAATGCTTTGTAAGACTTATGTAATATCGACAGCCGCGAGGCGGATCATCAGGGTTATCCTAGCCCTATGTCCTCCAAGATCCTGGGGCGAATCGCTGCCGCTACCGGCGTGCCCAGATTGGCTGACATTCTAGCCAAGGATCTTAGCGGCAGCGACCTTCAATCGCTGTTGCTGCACGTCTTCCAACAGCGAGCCGGCGAATTGCGCGAGCACGACTTGATGGCGGCGTCCGGGCGGGGTCTCCTCGCCCCGTCCCGAGTCAGCGCGCGGCGGTTGAACCTGTTCGACCGAGTCGCCTTCACGGTGGCCGGTTCGTTCGAAGCGCTGGATCTGTCGCCGGTTGCACCTTTGGGCTTGAACCAGGTGCTGGGCGAGATCGATCAGAACAACGTGCTCACCACCATCCGCAATGCGGAAGTGCTGGGCGATCCCACGCCGGCCCTGGCTTTGGAATGTGCTCGCAGGCGTCAAGATGTCAAACTGCGCGCGGGTACCGTCCGTCTGTGCGCCAGCGCGCGCGTGATTCGTCTCCAGCCGTTTGATTTCCCCGGATACACGCCACACTTCCGTTTGTTCGCGCTGGTGACCGCCGGACGCGACCGCGGTTCACACACCTTCGAGATCGAGCATTTCGGCGAACATATTCGCTTCTATCTGGAATTGTGCCGTGCTCTGAACGGCGTTGGATTCAGCCTGGCGAGTCCGCTGGTGGAGGTCTCGGATGCAGCGGTGGTTCAGGATCTTTTGTCAGCGGCAGGAGTGTCCCCGGAAGAAGCTCGAGCGACGATTCGGGCGCATAAGCCCGGTGAATCCGAGCGATTCCTGGCCGAGCGCAAGGTCACTTTGCCCGAAGCCGTGGAGGATCCGGCCACGGAGCTGCCCGGCGTTGATGTCCGACATCGTTTGGCCCGCGTGAAGACGGCCGTCTTCGACGCGCTGGCGGCCGAATTTCCCGAGGCTCGGTTCCGCTTCAACCTGGCGCGGCTGGAGGGTCTCGGATACTATCGCGGGCTCTGTCTCAGGATTTCGCCGCTCGCTCCGGATGGCAATCGCTATCCGGTAACTGACGGCGGCTTCACAGACTGGACGGCGCGGCTGCTTCAGGACCGCAAGGAACAGCTGC
Organism: Terriglobia bacterium; assembly: GCA_963768095.1. Classification (GTDB taxonomy): domain Bacteria; phylum Acidobacteriota; class Terriglobia; order Bryobacterales; family Bryobacteraceae; genus Palsa-89. The sequence goes on from CAVYGT010000011.1 coordinate 1,055,105, forward strand.
TCGCTACCGGAATCGGGACCGAGTTTGCCTGCTCCCGCTACTGGGCCACCGAGCAGCCATAATCGAAGTATGCCTGTATCCGCCGATATAATTCGCGGTCATCTTGATTACACCGCCTGGGCCAGCGGGCTCCTGCTCGACGCCGCGCGCCAGCTTTCGCCCGAAGAGCTGAACCGTGATTTTCTAACCGCGGACAAAAGCGTCCTGGGAACCCTGGTGCACATTTTCGCAGCCGACCGCGTCTGGCTCCGCCGGATTCACGGCCAGGCGCCCGCTGCTTTTATTGAGCCCGAGGATCGCGACCTCGCGAGACTGCAGGAGGCCTGGCCGGCAGTACATCGCGGTTGGAAGGAATGGGCGGCCGGGCTGAGCGATGCCCAGGTTATGGAGAATATCTCGTTTCGCGATATGGCTGGAAATCCGTACCAGCAACCCGCCTGGCAGATTGTGCTGCACCTGGTGAATCACGGCACGCACCATCGCGGCGCGGTGGCCGGCTTCCTGCGAGCCATGGGACACCCGCCGCCGAAGCTGGATTTGATTTTCTATTACCGCTCGTTGCCGGCAGCGGCCAGCGCCTCTTCGTGAGGCTCGCGTACCTTTTCGTGTATGGAACGCTGCGGCGCGCGTCGGAGAATCGCTTCGCCCGTCTGCTCGAATCGCAAGCGCGTTTTGTCGGCAACGCCCGCATGCAAGGACGTCTCTACAACTTCGACCGCTATCCTGGCGCTACACCTTCAAACGGCCCGAGCGATTGGGTACGCGGCAAGGTTTTTCGCCTGGCGCAGCCCGACACGATGCTCGCGAAGCTGGACGCCTATGAAGGCCCACGTTTCGGGCGAGTGCCGCAGCGAGTTTACCTGTCCTCGGGCATGCATCTCGCCTGGGTGTATTTGTATAGAGGAACCCCGCCGGAGGGCCGCCGCATCATCTCCGGCGATTGGATTCGACGCGTTTAGTTCCCGCGACGGTCCATGCCGGTCGCACCGAATGACTACAATTAGAGCAGACGAAATGAAGGTATTCATCTCATACGGGAACATCGCCGACCAGGTGACTGCTCTCCGTCTGCAGGCGTTGGCCGCCGTCAATGGTTTGACTGTTTTTGTGCCTCCGGCCTTCACCCGACAAGGTCCAGCAATACCGGATGAAGACGTTCTCGACAAACTGAAGCAGGCCGATGTGGTATTGGGCCTGATCGAGACTGGACTGGCGGAATCATGTCACCAGGAACTCAACGCCGCAGTGACCGCCGGCAAGAAAACGATAATCATGTGTTCGCCCGCGTTCGTACCGGCGTTCGAGCCCTACTTCAAGAGCAGTCTGGTCACAATCGATCCCGCGAATCCGACTCAGGCTTCGATCGACATCGTGCGGCACCTAAGGGCAGCCGAGTCAGAGCGAAGTGCGCAAAAGGCGCTCGTGGGAATTGGATTGCTCGCTCTTGGATTGTTGATCGTTGCCACTGGCGATCGCAGCTAAACGCGAATGCGTCTTCCACGCTGTACGATCGACAGCTCGTGTGTGATTGCTCTAGAACATGTCGGTAAGCTTCCGCTGTTGAGCTTTCTCTTCTCTCAGGTCCTGGTTCCCAAGGCTGTCCGGCATGAACTGTTCAGAGTTCGAGCTACCAAAGATCGCGTCAAGTCGCTCTTCGAACTGTATGCCTTCTTTGAACGCTGCGACAATTACGAGACGGGGACGGTGGAATTCCTCCTAGCGGAGCGGAAGCGCCTCGGAGCGCAAGATCGCGGTGAGGTGGAAGCGGTAGTCCAAGCCGCCCAGGTGGGCGCCCAGGTGATCGTGGATGATTCCTGGGGCCGCGTGTTAGCTGAAAGAGACAGGCTGGACGTCCACGGCACTTTTTGGGTTCTTACGCGATTTCACGAACTTCAACTTCTGTCGTCCGCCACTCTCCGCGGGGATTTTGCCTCACTTAAGGAGCGGGGATTTCGTCTGCCATGGAAAGATGTAAACGAAACGCTCACTCGCATCGGCGAAGAGCCGCTAGACGAGCAACCCTAGTTCAGGAAATACGTGCGGTACAGCGTGTCGCGCTGCTTGGGGATGAATCCGGCATCGCGGATCAAGCGCCGTAATTGTTCTTCGCTGGCGCGGTGATGCGCGCCGGCGGCCGATACGACGTTTTCCTCGATCATGATGCTGCCCACGTCGTTGCCGCCGAACCGCAAACCCACCTGGCAGGTCTTCAACCCCGGCGTCACCCACGACGACTGGATGTTCACGATGTTGTCCAGGTACAGCCGCGAGATCGCAAGCGTCTTGAGATACTCCACCGCGGTCGCTTCTTCCTTCACGAACCGGCCGAGCGAAGTGTTCTCGCGCTGGAACGACCAAGGGATGAACGCCGTGAACCCGCCCGTCTCTTCCTGGATCTGGCGCACGATATCGAAATGATTCATGCGCTGCTCGATGGTTTCGCCACAGCCGAACATCATGGTGGCGGTGGTGCGAAGGCCAAGCGCGTGCGCGGTGCGATGCACGTCGATCCAGTCCTGCGCGGAGGATTTCAGCCGCGCGATGCGGCGCCGCACGTCGTTATCCAGGATCTCGGCGCCGCCGCCGGGGATCGATTCCAGGCCCGCGTCGCGCAGCCGGGCGATAGTGTCGTGCAAGGTCAGCCCGCTCACCTCGGCGATGTTGACGATCTCCGGCGCTGAAAAGCAGTGATTCCAAATGCGGTCGCCAAAGCGCTGCTTGATGGAACGCAGCAAATCCTCGTACCACTCGATCTTCAGCTCCGGGTGCAGTCCGCCTTGCATCAGGATTCCGGTCCCGCCCAGATCGATGGTCTCCTGAATCTTCTCGAAGATCACTTCCTTGGGATGCAGGTATCCTTCGGCGTGTCCCATGGGCCGGTAGAACGCGCAGAAGCTGCAATATTCGGTGCAGAAATTGGTGTAGTTGATGTTGCGATCGATGATGTAGCTGACGATGCCGTGCGGATGCAGCTTGCGGCGGACCGCGTCGGCGGCCATGCCGATCCCGATCAGGTCGTCACTGCGGAAGAGCTCGATCGCCTCCTGGCGCGTCATCATGCCGTAACCTTTCTGGTTTCAGCCGGGTTCCCCAGCTCCGAAGCATATTGTAGAAAAAGATTCAGCCCCGCGTATTCCCTCTCACCAAGCTCGAAAACGATATTGCGGGTCAGGTACTCGCGCGCCAGCGTTTCTGTGATGCCGAGCTTGGAGTGCTCTTCGCGCGCGATGTCGTCGATATGTTCCAGGCCGAACCGGAGCGATGCGGCGAAAGGCGCGGGATCCTGCGTCGGGAAACCGGCGCGCGCCGCCCAAACGGCGAAAACCATGGGCAGGCCCGTCATTTGGGTCCACTCCGAGCCCAGATCGAGGACCCGAAACGGAAGCTCGGCCGGATTGAGAACCAGCGCAGCGTCACCGATGATCAGCGCTGCGTCGCAAAGCTCCAGCATCGAGCCCAGGTGCGGCGCGAGAGAGGTAACCCGCGGCTCGACGCCGTACTTGCGCGCCAGCACGATACGGCTGAGCGCAACCGAGGTACGGGAGCTCGAATCCGTCGCCAGAGTCCGAATCTGCCCAAACGCAACCTTGGAAATGAGGTAAATGCTGCGCACGTCGGCGCGGCAGGCGATCCCGCAGCCGGGAATAATATCCAGCTTTTGATGATTCAGCTCAACCGAAGGAACGATGCCGATGTCGGCGCGCCCGTCCCTCAGGCGGTCGGCACATTCAGAAGGGATCGCCCGCTCCAGCTCGAACAGGCCGCGCTGCTCGCCATGCAGCATGCCCCAGACCAGCGGAGCGGTGTTCAAGTAACTGACGACGGAGACGCGAGGTTTCGATGCGAGGCTCAATGCTTAGTCTAACAAGGCCGGCTGTCGTTATGATACGCTGGTCCCGCCGCGTTACACCGTCGACTTACTACGGCTGTTTCGACGCCGCCCTTTGGAGATCTATGAAATTTACCTGGTTTAACTTAATGCCGTGGCCCTATCTGCCGGACGATTTCCGCGAGAAGCACCACTCGGTGTGGGTGGATATCGATTCCAAGCTGTTCGATCCGGTCAAGAGCCACGAAGTTTACAACACTTATCTGGATCTACTCGAATTTGCCGCCAAGCTCGGCTTCGACGCCATTGGCGCGAATGAACATCATCAAAACGGTTACGGCCTGATGCCGTCGCCCAACCTGATCGCGGCCGCTCTGTCGCGCCGGACCGAGGACATTGCGCTGCTGGTGCTGGGCGCATCCATCGCGCTCTACAATCCGCCCGTGCGCGTGGCCGAAGAGTTCGCCATGCTGGACTGCATCACGGGCGGACGCCTGGTGGCCGGCTTCCCGGTCGGCACGTCGATGGATACCAACTTCTGCTACGGCCAGATCCCGGCGCTGACGCGCGAGAAATATAAAGAAGCGCACGAGCTGATCATGCGTGCCTGGCACGAGCGCGAGCCCTTCGCCTTCAACGGCCGCTATAACAAGCTGCGCTACGTGAACATCTGGCCGCGGCCAATCCAGCAGCCGCATCCGCCCATCCATATTCCGGGCGGCGGCTCGATTGAGACCTACGATTTCTGCATCGACAATACCTATTCGTATTCTTACTTGAGCTTCACCGGCTACCTGCGCGCCAAAGCGCTGATGGACGGTTATTGGGAGCGCGTCGCCCAGCGCAACGCCGACAATTCACCCTTCCGGGCCGGGTTCGCGCAAACCATCTGCGTGGCCGACACCGACGCCGAGGCCGAGCGGCTCTATGCGCCGCACGTCAACTATTTCTACAATCGCTGCCTGCACGTGTATCCTGGTTTCGCCGACGCGCCCGGCTATCGGACCATCAAGACCATTCAGAAGGGCGTGCTTTCGCAATATGCTCCGCTCGCCGGCTTTCAAAACCTGACCTGGAAGGATCTGGTGGAGGGCGGGCACATCATCGCGGGCAGTCCCGAAACCGTGCGCCAGCGCATGGAGGACTTGATTGAACGCTTGCATGTGGGCCACGTCTTCTGTCTGCTGCACGTCGGCGACATGCCCAAAGAGAAGTGCATGTATTCGACTACACTATTCGCCGACAAGGTGATGCCAAAATTGCGGACCAGGTTCGCGCAGGAATTTTCTGAATACTCGAAGGACGACCGGTTCTGGTGCAAACCGCTCGCGAAGCGCGTGCGGCCAGGGAGCCTTCCGGCCTCTGTAGAACTCGGAGAGCTGGCCGGCAAGGAGGCCTGAGGAGAATCGCTATGGAACTCAAAACCGTCGGGACCGCGCGCGTACCGGTCCGCTATTACGAAGGCGGCCAAGGCAAACCGCTGGTATTTCTGCACGGCGCAGGCGGCGCCGAACTGGACCTGCCTTTCTTAAACGCGCTAGCGGAAAAATTCCACGTCTACGCGCCCCTGCTGCCCGGATACGGCGACAGCGAAGAGTGCGCCGAACTGCGCGACATGCTCGATTTCACGCTGCACACCTGGGACGTCGTCGACGCACTCGGCGTGCGCGATCCGATCCTGGTCGGATTCTCGATGGGCGGCATGATCGCCAGCGAAATGGCCGCGATAGCCCCGCATGACGTCTCGCGGCTGGCGCTCATCGCCTCGGCCGGCCTGTGGCTGGACGATCATCCCATTCCGGATCTGTTTTCCGCCATGCCGTTCGAGCTTCCGAAATATTTGTTTCACGACCCCGAGGCCGGAGCGAAAGCTATCGGCGCCAATTTTGACCTGACCGATCCTTCATTTCTCCAGACCTTCCTGGTGCGCAACGCCCGCCAGCTTGGAGCCGCGGGCAAGATCCTGTTTCCGATTCCCGAACGCGGCTTGGCGGGCAGACTGTATCGCATCCGCGCCAAAACGCTGTTGATCTGGGGCGAAAGCGACCGGCTGGTGCCGCCGGCTTATGCACAGGCGTTCAAATCCGGTCTGAAGAGCGCCGACTTGGTCATGATTCCGGAGGCCGGCCACATGGTGGCATTCGAAAAAACCGCGGAGGTGACCAAGGCTATTCATGCCGCGTATCTCAACTAATGCTCGGAGCGCGCTCGCGCTGCCATGAAGCCCCTGATTGTCGGCATCGGCGGAAGCACCAGGAAAAGATCAACGGGCGAACTGGCTCTGCATCTTGCTTTGCAAGCGGCGGAACGCGAGGGCGCGCGCACCATGCTCTTCCCGGGCCCGTTCCTGGCGCGCATGCCGCTTTATTCGCCGGAACGTATCGACCGCAATGCCGAACAGCACGAGCTGGTGGAAGCGGTCCGGCAAGCGGATGGACTGATCCTGGCGAGCCCCGGTTATCACGGCGGTATTTCTGGGCTGGTCAAAAACGCCCTGGACTTGCTGGAGGACCTGCGCAATGACCGGCGCCCTTATCTGGACGGCCGCGCGGTGGGATGCATCATCACCGCCAGCGGCTGGCAAACGGTGGGTTCGGCCCTCAACTCGCTCCGCTCCATCGTGCACGCGTTGCGCGGCTGGCCGACGCCGCTGGGCGCGGGTCTGAATATCGCCGATCGAATTTTCGACCCCGCGGGCGCCTGCCTGGATCCAACCGCCGCTAAGCAGCTTGCCACCGTCGGACGCCAAGTCGCCGAATTCGCGCAGCGCTGGATGGATCGCGATGCCGCGCACCCAGGCCTGCAACCTTAGGTTCGTGGACGCCGTTATTAGGTGCGCCGGGCGCCCAACGGCTCTCCGAGTCGCTCCGGCCCTTTTGCTCGTTACCTAACGCGAAGTGATCGCTTGCGGTGTCACATGGATCAGCGCGCCGGGATTGGCGTCTTCCAGCATCCACAGCGAGCCGTCGGGACCTTCTTCCACATCGCGGATGCGGTGGCCCACCTCCCAGCGCTCGGCGGCTTTGGCGCCGCCATGGCCGTCAAAGACGATGCGGTTGAGCGACTTGGTTGACAGGCCACTGACGAAGCCGTTGCCGTTCCATTGCGGGAAGATCTGGGTGCCTTTGTAAAACATCAGATTGCCCGGCGCGATCACCGGCGCCCAATAGAGCACTGGCATCGCCAGGTCGGGCCTCAGGTCGGGATTGGGAATGGGCACGCCGTCATAATTCTTGCCAAAGGATACCAGCGGCCAGCCATAATTCTTGCCCTTCTCGATCAGGTTCAGCTCGTCGCCGCCGCGCGGGCCATGCTCCACCTCCCACAATTCGCCGCTGGGCGAAAACGCCAACCCGTACGGCGTGCGGACGCCACTGGCCCAGGTTTCCGCCGGCGTCAAGTTGGGGCTTGTAAAAGTGTAGGTGCTGACTACTTTCGCGTCCTTCGCGGTCTCGGTGTCACGGGGCGGATCGATCAGGGAAATGGTAGAAGCGCCGGTTTTGCCGAAGTTGGGATTGCCGGGGGCGGGCTTGCCGTCCAGCGTCAGACGCAGGATCTTGCCTACGGGCTGATTCGGATCCTGAGCGGGCATCATGCGCTGGCGGTCGCCCACCGCCAGGAACAGAGACTGGCCGTCGGGCGAGAAAGCCACCTGCGCGCCTTCCTGGCCGCCCTTGCCGGTGGGTAGCTGGCGCCACAACACTTCGAAGTTTTCCAGCGTCGCCGAGGTGGCGCTGAGGTTCAGTTTGGCGCGGGCGAGCGCCAGTCCCCCGCCATAGTCACCCGGCTCGGCATAGGTGAGATAGACTTTGTGGTCGGTGGCGTAGTGCGGGGAGAGGAAGACGCCGTGCATGCCGCTCTGGCCCTGGAAATAGACTTTGGGCGTATTGCCCACCTGGATCTTCTCGCCCTGTTGGTTCACCAGCCAAACGGGCCCGGGCTTTTCCGTGATCAGCATCCGGCCATCGGGCAGGAACGCCAGCCGCCAGGGCAAGTTAAAGGTGGCCACGGTTGTCATGCTGAAGGGCAGGCTGGCTTCGGGCTTCAGTTCGCCGATATTGACCTGGGCCCAGGCCGCCGATGCGAGCGGGAGAAGCAAGGCCGCTGTCGCCAATTTCATCGTCATCTCTCCTATTCAAGCGCTCCACATTACACGAGCTGGGGCGCTTTTCAATCCTACACTAACATGGGGATCGTGCCGAATCAGGGAGAGCTCTCGGTAGCCGCAGCGCCTACTGCGATCCGTAAGGCGCGCTGAATTCGTTGTCGCGATCCCTATGGACCACTTGCAGCAGGAGCACCTGCGACCGCACCAGGCGAAAAAGCACGACGTACTCGTCTACGGAAACGCTTCGATACCCGGCGCCCAATTCCGCGCGCCGCCGCCCGGAACCCGGATAGTCCGCCAGCAAGCGAAAATGGCGGACCAGCCGGTCCACATAGGCGTCGGCTGCATCCACGCTCTCGGCAGCCATCTTCAGCCAGATTTCCAGGATGTCCTGCCGCGCCAGACTGGTCAGGCGGTAGCGGTTCATCGAGACTGCACGGAAGCGCGCAGCTCTCGCGCTTCGCTCTTCAACTCTTCGGCCAAGAGCGCAAGGGTATCGTCAGTGTAGTCGCGATAGCATCCCGAGTTGAGCTCCATCTCAGCGCGGCCGATGCTGGTGGTCAAGTCGATCCTCTGACGCTCGCGCTCCTCCCAGCGGGCCATCGCGTCTCGCACCGCTTCTTCGGCAGAGTCATAACGCCCCTGCTCAATCGCGCGCTGGATTAAGACTTCCTGACTGGGTGTCAGCTTCACTTCCATTGCTCCAGACTAAAAGCCATTGTCGAATAGTGTCAAGCAATCGCGCTGTGGTTATGACGTGCACACCACTCGCGATAATAGGAAAATGCGCCTCCGCGACTACTCGCCCCGGCCCGCCCACCTCAAATGGCTTCTCGATTCCGACCCGGCTGTCCGTTGGCAGGTGATGAGGGACCTCACGGGTGAAGCCCCCGGCGCAATTGCCGCCGAGCGGTCGCGCGTTGCAACCGAAGGCTGGGGAGCCCGGCTTCTCGCGCTCCAATCTCCTTCCGGCAAGTGGGGCGGCAGTCCCCGCGGTTGGAGAGACGACTTGCCGAAGGACGAGCGCGGCTTGTTGATTACCCTGTACACTTTGGCCGTCTTGAAGGACCTCGGCCTCGATCCCGCCAGTAAGCAGGCTCGCAAAATGATCGAGCGCGTCGACCAGCGGCTCGTGTTCAGGCGGCTCCACAACCGCCCTTTCCTGCACGGCGAAACGGAGCCCTGCATCAACGGCAGAATTCTCGGCCTCGGCTCGTATTTCAAAGAACCGAACGACGCACTGGCAAAGCAACTCCTGGGCGAGCAACTCGAAGATGGCGGTTGGAACTGCGAGGCACCCCGAAGCCGGCGCTCGTCGTTTCATACCACCATCTGCGTGCTCGAAGGACTGCTCGACTACGAACAGGCGGGCCGCAAATCGGCGGCCGTTACGAAGGCCCGCCAGAGGGCCGAAAACTACTTGCTCGAGCGCCGCATGTTTCGCTCGCTTCGAACCGGCGAAGTCATCGACAAACACTGGCTCCGCTTCTCCTTCCCGGCATTTTGGCACTACGATGTCTTGCGCGGACTCGATTATCTACGGAATGCAGGTGTCAAACCTGACAGCCGTGTCCGTGAGGCCATCGAAATCGTGATTGAGCGCCGCCACCAGAACGGCCGCTGGCCGCTCAACCTCGTTCATCCGGAATATATTCCCTTGGAGATGGAGGCCGGCGCCGGCAGGGCAAGCCGCTGGAACACACTGCGCGCTCTGCGAGTGCTGCGTTGGTACGACAGCTCGATGGGGTAAGTGCATCCACTCACGGGATACGCACTGTGAACGCCAATTTCAGATCAAACCGTGGTGGCGAGAGTCCCGATACCCAATATCCGATTCCCTTCCAGCCGGGCGAATTCTTCTGTCGCGGCCAGGTGCTGTTGCTCCGCCCTCGCGAGCAGCCTCCGGAAACGCGGGCTCTTGCGAATCGGATCGAGCCACGGATCGCTGGACATGGCGGGATAACAAAAGATTCCGCCCTCGACCACGCGCTCAAAAAGCTCCAGGGCGGCGTCGACCTGACTCAAGCGCGCCAAATGCCGCGTTAAGTACAAGAGCCCTTCCGGATCGCTGAACGCGGAATTGAGAAGGCGCCTGATGGCGGCGATGCTGCCCTCCGCATCGCCTTCGATCAACGTCCGCGCGGCCATCATGAAGTCGCGCATACGCGTCTTGATCTTTTCTTCCAGAGTCCGCAGCGCCGCCACCGCTTCATTGCCGCGTCCCGTCTCGGCTAGCGACAGCGCCACGATGTAGGCATTGTCCTCGATCCTGGTGGACGCGACACGTTCATAGTCCCGCTGGAGGAACCAGGTGTGCACAACGCTGGTACGGATGGCAGGTTCCAGCGCCACGGCACGCGCGTAGGCGGCCACGGATGCGTCCATCAAACCGCAGTAACGCAGCGGGCTGATGAGAGCGGCAAAGATCTCCGGATCCGCGGCGCCCTGCGTCCGGGGGAGCAAGCGCGCCATGGCATCGCCCGCGCGGCCCAGATCGACCTCCAACTGCGCGTAAAATTTGTGCGCGATCGCGAGATCGGGGTTCAGGTCCAGCGCTTGCCGGAACGCCGCTTCCGCCTGCTTCAGCCCTCTCCGGCTCCCGTGGTGAGGTACTTGGCCATGACGTGGTGGATGCGCCCCAGACGGGCCCACGCCGGCGCATAGCAGGGATCGGCCTCCACGCATCGCAAGTACAGATCGCGGGCCGCGGCCCACTGCTTGGAATCGTGGCTGAACTGATTGCCGCGCAAATAGTACTCGTACGCCTTCGGGTCGGAAGGGACATCCTGCCTGAGGATCCGCTGTTCGCGAGTGGTGAGCTGCAGGGAAAGCGCCTCGAGCATGCACTCGGTCAGCTCGTCCTGCAGACGAAACACGTGGCCAATGGAAGTCTGGGTGGAATGGGAACACATCAGCGTGCCGGTGGCCGCGTCGGTCAGTTGCGCGGTGACGCGGATTTCATCGCCCGTTGAGAGCAGCGTACCGGTAACGATCAGATCGACGTGGGCCTCGGCCGCGATGGTTTTCAGATCCTGCGTTCCGGCCGCAAATCGCGACGCAGCCAGACTGGAACGCACCACCAGGGACTTGAGCGCCGACAGCGAAGTGGTCAACGCTTCGGGCAAGCTGAACGCCAGGAAGTCCGTGGCAGGATCGGGCCGCAGCATGCGGAACGGCAGAACGATCAGACTGCGGATGGCCTTCGGCTCCACGGCGGCCGGCGTTTCCACGGGAAGCAGAAAACGGTAGCCGCGGCGAGGCAGCGTCTCGATAAAACGAGGTGCGTCGGCGGTGTCGCCCAACGATTCGCGAATCTGGCGGATACAGAAGTTCAGGCCCTGTTCGAAATCGACGAAGGAGTCGGACCAAATGCGCTCACGGATGTCGGCCCGCGTCAAAACTTCCCCGCCGCGCCGAACCAGGAGTTCCAGAACGCGGAATGGTTGTGGCGGCAGCTTGACACGGTCGCCCTGCCGCCGCAGCTCGCCGGCCAAGGTGTCCAGCTCGAAAACGTCGAATCTCAGAATAGTGGCGGAGTCACTCATCGAAAACTCATGCCGGGCTCAGCGCGCGTCCATGGTATACGTAAGGCAGCCGTTGTAAAAACATCTATCAGCGTAACGCAAAGATCTTGGCGGGCGCTGAAATTGAGAAAATTAAACAAAGGGAGACAAACGTATGACATTGCGAATCAACGACATGGCGCCCGATTTCGAGGCGGAAACCACGCAAGGACCCATCCGCTTCCACGAGTTCATGGGCGATTCCTGGTGCATGCTCTTCTCGCATCCGAAAGACTTCACGCCGGTCTGCACCACCGAGCTGGGCTACATGGCGGGACTTCAGCCGGAGTTTGAAAAGCGCAATTGCAAGATCATCGGCCTCAGCGTGGATCCGGTGGCGGATCACAGCAAATGGGCGGTCGACATCGAGAAGAGCCAGGGACACAAGGTGAACTATCCGATGATAGGCGATCCGGAGCTGAAGATCGCGAAACTTTACCAAATGCTACCGGCCGATGCCGGCGAGACGAGCGCCGGCCGGACTCCCGCCAACAACGCCACCGTTCGCACGGTATTCATGATCGGTCCCGACAAGAAGATCAAACTGATGCTGATGTATCCGATGAGCACGGGCCGCAACTTCGACGAAGTGCTGCGCGCGCTCGATTCCATCCAGCTAACGGCGAAACATCCGGTGTCGACACCGGTGAACTGGCAGCCGGGCGAAGACGTGGTTCTTTCCGGCGCGGTTTCCGACGAAGAGGCGAACAAAAAATATCCGGCCGGCTTGAAACGAATCCTGCCCTATCTGCGGCTGATTGCACAACCGCGATAGACCGCAGCTTATCCAGGAGAATCAGCATGCAACCGGTACAAGTGGAGCGATTCTATTTGGGCTGCCTGGCCCACGCCTCTTACATGATTGCGTCGAACGGCGTGGCTGCGGTCATCGATCCGCAGCGCGATGTGGAAATTTATCTTGAGACGGCGGCTCAGCAAGGGGTGGAAGATCGAATACATTATCGAGACTCACCTGCATGCCGACTTCGTGTCGGGACATCGCGAACTGGGCGCACGCACTGGAGCGCAAATCTATCTGGGTGCGGGATCGGGAGCTGAATTCCCTCACGTTGCCGTGCAGGACGGAGACGAGCTTCACTTCGGCGACTGTTGCCTCCGGTTCCTGCACACCCCTGGACACACACTGGAAAGCATTTGCATTCTGATGAACGACCGCGGCGCACCGGATCGGCCCGCCGCGGTGTTCACCGGAGACACGCTCTTCGTGGGCGATGTGGGCCGGCCGGATCTTTCGCCGACCCATACTCCGCAGCAGCTGGCCGCGATCATGTACCGGAGCCTTCATGAGAAGCTGTTGACGCTTCCAGACACCACCGAGGTCTTTCCCGCCCATGGCGCGGGTTCGCTGTGCGGCCGTCAAATGAGTTCGGAAAGCTCCTCCACCATCGGCAAGCAGCGGGAGTCGAATTACGCTTTGCTGGCGCAAGACCAGCGACGAATTCGTACACCTTCTCACCGACAATCTTCCGGCGCGTCCCGAGTATTTTGCGCGGGAAGTGGATCTGAACCGGCGCGGCGCGGCGCCCTTGTCGGACCTGCCACCGTTGGCCGCGCTGAGCGCGCCGGAAGTTCTGCGGCTGCAGCAGGACGGAGTGGTCGTAGTGGACACTCGGCCGGCCATGCAGTTCGCCGTCGCGCACGTGCCGGGGTCGGTGCACGTCGCCCTCACGGGGCAGTATGCTTCGTGGGCGGCGCGGATTCTTGGGTTGGATACGCCGCTGATTATTGCCGGAGAAGATCCGGACCACGTGCGCGAGTCGCAGCTGCGTCTGGCGCGCGTCGGAATCGAGAATGTGGTTGGATACCTGGCCGATGGCGTTGCGGGTTGGATTAAGAACGGCTTCGAGCTGGACTATATCCCACAAATTACGGTTCAGGATTTCGTCGAGCTGAGGAATCAGGAGCCGGACCGGATTGCCGTGCTGGACGTGCGCGAGCCCGGAGAAGTAGCCGGCGGTGTGATTGAGAACTCGGTGAGCATCCCACTCGGAAAGCTGACCTCGAGGTTAGCGGAGCTGGACCGCGACAAACTTCTGGTGGTCCACTGTAAGGGTGGTTATCGGAGCTCGATCGCCACCAGTATTTTGCGGCGAGCCGGGTTCCGCGACATCGCGAATCTGATCGGCGGCTTCGACGCGTGGAAAGCGGCCGACCTGCCTTGCGCGACCCCTCGCAGTGTGGGAGCCTAGCGGCCGACTACGCGCGCACGCTGCGTGTTACACTCACGCGAATCGAATTTTTCAAAGGAGATCAGCATGGGTGAGCACCCGACACCGGAAAACATTTTGCAAGTCGGCCTGGGCTTCTGGGCCTCCAAGACACTTCTGAGCGCGGTCGAGATGGGCCTTTTCACGGAGCTGGCGCACGGTCCCAAGGACCTGGAAACAGTGCGCGGCCGGTTGGGCCTGCACCCTCGGGCGGCGCACGATTTTCTGGACACACTGGTAGCGCTGGGCCTCCTGGAAAGACGCGATGGGAAGTATTCCAACACACCGGCCACGGATCTGTTTTTGGATAAGCAGAAACCTTCGTACATGGGTGGAGTGCTGGAGATGGCCAATCATCGCTTGTACGGCTTCTGGGGGCATCTTACGGAAGCGCTGCGCACCGGCAAGCCGCAGAACGAGGTTCGAACCGGCGATACAGCCCTGTTTGAAGCGCTGTACGCCGATCCGGCGCAGGCTGCGGGAGTTTCTGGCGGCCATGAGCGGAATCAGCCGCGGTGCGGCGCTGGCGATCGCGGCGAGATTCCCCTGGAAAGACTACCAGAGTTTCGTCGACGTGGGCACGGCGCAAGGCGACACGGCGGCCCAGATTGCCTTGGCTCATCCGCACATCCGCGGGACCGGATTCGACCTGGCCGAGGTCGGCCCGATCTTCGAGGATTACGTGGCAGGCCTGGGACTCTCCGGGCGGCTGCAATTCGCCGCGGGCAGCTTTTTTGAAGCCCCGCTGCCAAAAGCCGATGTCGTGATCATGGGTCATATTCTGCACGATTGGGACCTGGACACAAAAAGGATGCTCCTGGACAAGGCTTATGACGCGATTCCGGACGGTGGCGCGCTGATTGTTTACGAGGCCATCATCGACGACGACCGTTCCAAGAACGCGTTCGGGCTGATGATGAGCTTGAACATGCTCATCGAGTCACCCGGCGGCTTCGACTACACCGGGGCCGATTGCCAGAACTGGATGCGTGGCGCTGGTTTCCGGGAGACCCGAGTGGAACACCTGGCGGGACCGGATTCGATGGTGGTCGGCATCAAGTAGCAGGCCAGTTCAGCGACTTGGGCCGTCAGAGCGAAGCCGCTCGACTGCTCGACACACATCGTTATTTCAGTTTGTATAATTTGCGCGCGTTGTCGCGCAGCACCATGCGCGCCAGTTCCGAGGCGCGCTCGCGGGTGATTTCGCCATCGTGCATCATTTCGGTGAGAGCCAAGCCGAGTGCCTGGCGGCCGGTCGTAGTGGTCACCCAGCCGGCTTCTTCCCAGCCCATTTCTTCCGAGAACGGATACGCATCAGTGGCGAACAAAACCTTTTCGGGCGCATATTCCAGCCACTCGCGGATCACTTGCGAGACGCCGCGAGGGTAATTCATGAAGGTCTGCTCGGAGAAATCGGCGTAGACGTTGGGTTTCGAAAGCAGAGGCGTGACCTCGTGCGTAAAAGGCCACCCGCCGTGCAGCATCGCGAAGTTGACGGAGCGCAATTTGGGATCGTTGAACACCGACTGGAGCAGCATTGGATTTGCTCCGGCGACATCGAAATATCCGCCCGCTCCCGCGGCCGCGTGGATGTGGACGGCCATCCCGAGGCGGCCGCATTCACTCGCGATGTAGCGGAACAGAAAATCCTGCAGCCTCCGGTATTCTGCTTCAGACGCGGGCAAGGCACGCGCGCCGGCATAGACGCGCGCGGCCTCAGAGCGAGGTACGTCGGCAAATTCCAGTGGCCGGAGATAAGCAGCTTCGAACTTCACGGCCACTGCTCCGCCGCGTTTGTGACGTTCCAGCGTCGGGGTGACGACCTTTTGCAAGTAAAGATCCAGCGTGGCCGGCGGCGCCGATAAGCCGCATTCCTTGAGATATCGCTTGAGCAGCCGGTCCTCGTCGGCAAAGAAGCTCTTGCGGTCCGAGTTCTTGGCCGCTTGGCTGCCGTTGTTGAGCGGATACATCAAAGCGTCTTCAAACGGCACCCAAAGAAAGCGCGGCGCGGCCAAACCGGGACCCATCGAGACACGATTGGCGAGCATGGTCTCGATGCCGAGTTGATCGAGCACCCAGTTGGCGTAGGCCTCGCCCTTTTCCTGGAGAAGCTGGCGCTTGCGGGCGCGGAAATCCTTGGCGTTGCCGAACAGCGCGCGGTCAGCTTCGAGAACTAGCGGCGAGCCGGCGCGGGTTCGAATCGGTTCCGTGTAGGGTTCCATGGAATCCACCGGCAGCGCGTCGAAGTCCGTATCTTTATCGGTGCCGAGAGTGGGGCGAACCGGGTGAGCGTGGTTGTCGATGGCTTTGATCTGCGCGATGGCGGAGCTGAGCTGGGAATCGATGGGCAACTGAGCCGACGCGCTGCCGGCGATCAACACAATAAGCGCGAATCTCATTTGCTTTCGAAGCCAAGATGCCAGCCAAGACGCTGGGTATCCGCCCACATGACGGGTTTTCCAAACCAGTTCGAAGGACGAGATCCGCCGGTAATACCGGCGGCCGATCCGACGACGAACGCGCAGGGAGCTTCGCCGAACTGGTCTAAGCGCGCGCGCAACCAGGATTGCGGCGAAAGCGGGGCGGCCAGCACCACGGGCGTGCCGCGGAACCAAGCGAGCTTGGCGCCGAAGGCTTGATCGTCCTGACGTTCGGGAGCGGCGAGAGCGTAAGCGCGCTGGAACTCTTTGGCGGAACTATCGAGATCGTTGACCGCGAGCACAACCTTGCTGATACCGGTCCATTGCATCGTGGTCGGCTTTCCGCTCGGATACGCCCGACGCTCGCGCGGCGTGAAATCGTGAATCAAGAACGGAAAAAACGTGCCGTTGCCAGGACCGATCTGCGCCGTCTCCCAGTCCAGTTGGACCCCGTCGGGCCGCTTGCGACCGTTTTTTCTGGGCTCGCTTGCGGATATGCCTGCCTTCCGCAACCGCTCGACTTCAGCCTGGAGATCAGCGGGACGAACGGCCCATGCGGTCGGCCCCGCATCGCCTTCGAGCGACTTGCGCCATTCATGCGCGGCCACGGCTTTAGGGTCTGCCTGGGACTGGATGGCGATCAGTTCCAGATACGAACCGTCGGGAAAACTGGTTAGCGCCATCTCGGTAGCGTGATTGGAGTGCGGTCCGCCGTATTCGGATTTGATACCGGCGGCTTCGAGCGCACGTTGCATCGCGCGCAAGTCGCGGCCCGCGACGGTGACGTGATCGACTTTGAGATTTTGCGCGCACATCAGGCCGCAGGAGAGCCACGCAAGAGAAAGGTAGCGGAGCACTCCAACATTATCGCGCGCGTAGCGCCACCGCGGTGACGTCGTCGGTGCGGTCGCCGGAGACCGCGCCGATGATTCCTTCCACCAGCGCTGCCGCGCTCTGGCCACGCGCTTTCGCGATCAGCGACAACAACCCGTCCTCGCCGAATTCGGCGCCGTGGTCGATGCCCGCTTCGGTGACGCCATCGCTGAACAGCACCAGCGTGTCGCCGGGGTGCAGATCGACGGCGCGTTCTTCGGTGCTCCAATCTTTGAATACACCGATCACCGTAGCCGTTGGCGTGAGCCGCTCAATGGACTCATCGGCACGCACCAGCAGTGGCGGCAGGTGGCCGCAATTGGCGTACGTAAGCCGCCGCGTCCGGTCGTCGTAATGGCCGAAGAACAGCGTGGCGAAATGCTCGGGCGGCGTGGACTCGTAGAACAACTTGTTCACCGTGCGCAGAGCTTCCGCCGGATGCCGGAGCGCTTCACGTGGCTGGCTGCGAAAGGAAGCTTGCAGATTGGCCATCAGCAGCGCGGCCCCGACACCTTTGCCGGAAACGTCGGCCAGCACGAAGTCGAGACCGTCCTCGCCCGCGTCGAAAAAGTCGTAGTAGTCGCCGCTGACTTCGCGCGCCGCCAGGCACTGGCCGGCGAAATCCAGCGTGGCCAAGCGACGGCTTTCGTGCGGGAACAGCTTCTGCTGGACATGGCGGGCGATCTCCATCTCGGACTTGATGCTGCGCTGCGCCTCTAATCGTTCGGCTGCCTCCGCGGTTTGTTTGCGGACGGTCTCCAGCAGCCGCGCGTTGTCCCAGGGCTTCTGCACGAAATCGCAAGCGCCCCGGCGCATGGCCTCTACCGCCAGATCCACGCTGCCCCAGGCCGTCATGACCACGACCGGCGCGACGTTGTGCTGCGCTTGTAGACTCGACAAAAGATCTAGGCCTTCAGCGCCGGACGTGGTATCGCGCGCGTAGTTGAGATCCATCAGGATCAAGTCAAACGGCTCGAAGCGGGCGGCGCGCAGCAGCGCTTGGGGAGAATCCACCAGCACGCTCTGATGACCTGCGCCCTTCAACAGCAGGCGCAGCGCTTCCAGGACGTCCGCCTGATCGTCACCCACCAGGATGCGTAACATGCCGGTTTTGTTGGATGCGGCTTGAACTTCGCTGGTCACAAGAGTCATGGTCGCCGTTTCGGAATGGCTCGCGCAAGCAAGCTGCCAATCTAAACAATTGAAACCTGGACGCGGGCCCGGCGGGGGATCGGCGGCGGTGTCCGCAAATGGGATCGCGGTGATCGCTTTAAGCTAACCGGCGGCTTCGCTAGCGCGGTCGAGCGCCTTCGTCATTTCCACAAAGTGACAAGGAATCTTCGTAACAATTCCCGCCGTCAGAGGCGCGGTTCCGGTCTCGCGATAGCCGATCCGCCTGTAAAACCCCGGCAATTCTTGGCGGATGTTCACGATTCGCAAGTCGGCGAAGCGGCAGCCGGACTCGCGGCAATGTTCTTCGGCCGCCTGCATGAGGCGCGATCCGATGCCCGATCGCTGCCGCTCGGGATTTACCGACAACAGGCCGATATAACCTCGCTCGCCCTTGATTTCGACATAGACGCAGCCCGCCAGATTTTCAGCGTCGTAGATCAGGATGAACTGGCCTTTCGTTGCCAACTCCCGGACGCCGTCCAGCTGGATGCGATCGCCCTCGACGAAGAAGCGTTCCACTTTGAAAGCCAGATTGATTAGCGCCGTGACGGCTTCGAGATCGGCCGGTTCCGCGAGGCGAAAGCGCACTATTTAAGTTCCGCCAGTTTGTCGTCCAGATGTTTCAGCGCGGCTTTCAGCGTCTCTTGATACCTCGGATTGCGGGCTTGTTCGAGATCGTGCAGGATACGCGTGCGCGATAGAAGCAGGCTATCGTGCTGTCGCTTTCGTTCGACTTGAGCCGCGTCGATCGCGGCGGCACGTGCAGCGCTCTTCCGCTCTTCGGCCGCCTCGATCTGGGATTCGATGGACTTGCTTTCCCAACCCCGCGCCATGCTTCTAGTGTCCCACTTGCGACCCCGCGCGCGGGAAATCAAGCTCGGCTGCGCTTCCGCGCGGAAGGCGTTTTGCGTCCTGTGTCGGGCGAAAACAGAAAATCCTCGATCTCATCAATTCGCCCGTCGGCATCGTGGTAGCCGATGTCGATCAGCGCGTTGGTGTAGCGCGGCGTGAACAGCAGATAGCTCATCAGATCGGCGCAGGACTCGGCATCGCGCCCCAGGCCGCTCATGAAGTACGAAAGCAGGTACGGCATGTCCTTCTGATGTTGCGCGGCGAGCTCTGACAAATCCACCGAGGGCGTGACGATCAAGGCGCGCAGGGCACGCATCTTCTCCGGCCCGTCCTTGCCGGCCGACCCGATCCGGCCCATGCGAATTAGTTCGTTCAAGCGCTCCAGATGCTCGACGTCGGCGGCCAGATGATCCAGAAACATGACGTTGAGCAGGACTCCCAGAACCTGCGCCAGCGATGGGCTTTTGTGGCCTGGCTGCGATTCGTTCTGATGCTCCGTGTTTTCGCCGCGAACGCCGATCGCTAGAATCCTGTCGGCGCCTAGGCGGATCACCGGGCTCAAAGGCTGCTGCAAGCGAATGCATCCATCGCCGAAAAACGCGGCTTCCTGGCCGACTTCGAGCCGCACCGGTGGAAACACTAACGGAATGGCGGCCGAGGCGCAGAGATGCTCGACGGTGATTTTCGTCGCGATGGTCACGCGGCGCACGCGGTTCCAGATGGGATGCCCCTTCTTGCCCTGGATGAAGAGATAGCTCTTGCCGGAGTTGTAATTGGTGGCCGAAATGGCAAACGCGTACAGATGCCCGCGGGTGATGTTGGTCTGGATGCGGTCGCATTTGACGTGCTTACTGAGAAAATGCCGTAGCGGCGTTGCGTCCAGCAGAGACTGCGCGTTGCCTCCGCCCAGAACGCCGCCGAAAGAAAGATCCATGATCCAGGTAATCGAATTGCGCGCCTGCGAAAATGCGTCGGTGCGAAAAACGTCGGACGGTTGGATGCCGGACCACAGTTGGGTCAAGACCTCGGTCGCGGTGGAAAAATCGTCGCTGCCGATGGCCAGCGCCGCGCCATTGATGGCGCCAGCGGAAGCGCCTCCGATGATGGGAAACGGATTGCCTTCCGAGCGAACCCGCTCCAACTCGCCGATGCGCTTCAAAACGCCGGCCTGGTAGGCGCCGCGCGCGCCTCCGCCGGTCATTACCAGGCCGAGCGGGTCTTCCATTCGTGATGTTCTCGATTCAAAAGATGCTCAAGCCAGAGTGTTAATCGCGGCGGGATGCGCTACTTCGAAGGCTGCGATCGCGGGCGTCTGCTGCAAAATATAGCCTAGCTCATCGATGCCTTCCAGCAGGCAGTGCTTGGCGAAGCTGTCCACCGGGAACTCCACCGCTCGACCGCTGGGCAGCGTCAGCGTTTGAGTCGCCAGGTCTACTTTGACCGTCGCGTCCGGATGTGCGAACAACTCCGCATGTACGTCGCGCGGCACTACGATCGGCAGCAATGAATTCTTCAGCGAATTCTGGCGGAAGATGTCGGCGAACGAAGTGCTGATCACCGCACGGAAGCCGTATTGGGTCAGAGCCCAGGGTGCGTGCTCCCGCGAGCTGCCGCAGCCGAAGTTGTCGCCGGCCAGCAGAATCTTCGCGCTCCTCGCAGCGGGCGTGTTGAGAATAAAATCCGGCTTCGGCTGGCCAGCGGCATCGTAGCGCCAATCGTAAAACAGCTGGTCGCCCAGGCCGTCCTTGGAAATGGTCTTCAAGAATCGCGCCGGGATGATCTGGTCGGTATCGATGTTGTCGATGGGAAGCCGAACCATCCGGCTTTCGAACGCGGTGAACTTGATCATTACAACAACTCTCTGACATCGGTGACGGCGCCGGTAATCGCGGCGGCCGCGGCGGTGAGGGGACTCGCCAAGAACGTTCGCCCGCCCTTGCCTTGCCGTCCTTCGAAATTGCGATTACTGGTGGAAACGCTGTATTCGCCGGGCTGCAACTGATCGCCGTTCATCGCGATGCACATGGAGCAGCCGGCTTCGCGCCACTCGGCGCCCGCGTCGCGGAAAATCTGATCGAGCCCCTCGGCCTGTGCCTGTTCCTTGACTTGATGCGAGCCGGGGACCACCATGACGCGGACGCCCGGATGCACTTTGCGCCCCTTCAACAAGCGCGCGGCGTTGCGCAAATCGGAAATGCGCGAGTTGGTGCAGCTTCCGATGAAGACCACGTTGACCGGATGCCCCAGCAGCGGCTTTCCCGGCGCGAGATCCATGTAGCGCAGCGCCTTGGCGAGTGAATCGCGTTCCAAGGGATCGGAGACGCCCGCCGGATCCGGCACGCAAGCCGTGATGGGAATCCCCATGCCAGGGTTGGTTCCGAAGGTGATCATCGGTTGTAGCGCGGAAGCATCGATGCTAATGGTCTTGTCATAAGAAGCGCCTTCGTCGGTGGGCAGCGAGCGCCAGCGCGCAACGGCAGCATCCCAAGCCGCGCCCTTCGGCACATAATGCCGTCCAGCCATGTACTGATACGTCGTATCGTCGGGCGCGATCAGTCCGGCCCGTGCTCCGGCTTCGATCGACATATTGCAAACCGTCATGCGCTCTTCCATCGACAGCGCACGAATGGCCGGCCCACAGTATTCGAACACGCAACCAGTGCCGCCGCCGATGCCGATGCGCGCGATCAGTGACAGGATGATGTCCTTGGCCGTCACTCCAGGCTTGAGCGAGCCTTCCACCAGCACCTGATATGTTTTCGACTCGTTTTGCAGCAGGCATTGCGAAGCCAGCACGTGCTCTACTTGGCTAGTGCCGATGCCGAACGCGAGCGCGCCGAATGCGCCGTGCGTGGCCGTGTGGCTATCGCCACAAACCACCGTCATGCCGGGCTGCGTCAAACCCTGCTCGGGACCGATGACGTGCACGATGCCCTGCTGGTCGCTATTCAGGCCGAAGCAGCGGATGCCGAACTCGCGGCAATTGGTTTCAAGCTGTGCGACCTGCGCGGCCGCGACCTTGTCGATGATCGGCAGCGACCGGGATGTGGTCGGCGTGCTGTGATCGGCAGTCGCGATGGTCAGATCCGGGCGGCGGACTTTGAGAGCGCGCTGTCGCAGTCCGGCGAAAGCCTGCGGCGACGTGACCTCGTGCGTCAAGTGCAGATCGATAAACAGCAGTGCCGGCGCGCCAGGCTGCTGCGCGACGACGTGGTTGTCCCAGATTTTTTCGATGATGGTGCGCGGTTTCATATTGCGCTCGATACAGCGTCTCCTACTTCCGATGTCGTCGCGGGCTTGCCGGAGGGCTTCAGATCCGCAGTGACCCGGCCCGAGTTCAGTACGGCCTCGACGGCGCGGTTCACGGCCGAGGCTTCTTCTTTCAACCCGAAACTATATTCAAGCATGGCCGCGACCGAGCCGATGGCCCCGAACGGGTTGGCTTTGTTTTGCCCGGCGATGTCGGGCGCCGAGCCATGCACCGGTTCATACAGGCCGACCCAGACGCCGGAGGGCTTGCGGTCGCCGATGGAGGCCGAAGGCAGCATCCCAATCGAGCCGGCCAAGACCGCCCCCTCATCGCTGAGGATGTCGCCGAACATGTTCTCGGTAACGAGAACGTCGAAGCGGCGCGGATTCAGAATCAACTGCATGGCGCAATTGTCGACGAGCAGATGGTCGAGCGCGACGTCGGGAAATTCAGCCGCGACCTCGATCACCACTTTGCGCCAGAGTTGCGAAGTTTCGATGACGTTGGATTTGTCGACGCTGGTGACCTTCTTGCGGCGATTGCGCGCCAGATGAAAGGCCATGCGCGAGACGCGTTCAATCTCCGAGCGTGTATAGGCCATCGTGTTCACCGCGCGCGGCTCCGGGCCATCGTTGAAGATCCCGCGCGGAGTTCCATAATAGATGCCGCCGGTCAGCTCGCGCACAATAATCATGTCGACGCCGTCCACCAGCGCGTTTTTGAGCGGCGAGGAATCGAGCAGCGCTTTATAAGAACGCACCGGGCGCAGGTTGGCATAAACACCCAGGACTTTGCGGATGCCGAGCAGTCCGCGCTCCGGACGCTTCTCGGGCGGCGCGTTGTCAAATTCCGGCAGGCCCACCGCGCCCATCAGCGTAGCGTCGGCGGCCAGCGCCCGATCGATGGTCTCTTGCGGCAGCGGCGTCCCCGTCTTATGAATCGCAATGCCGCCCAGCAGCCCTTCGGTTAGCTTCAACTGGTGCTGAAAACGGCTCGCGACTTTTTCAAGAACTTTGACCGCTTCGCAAGTGACTTCAGTCCCGATGCCGTCGCCGGGCAGAATGAGAACGTTCAGTTGCATGTCGTTGTAGCGCACGCACTCGTGCGTGCCGCGTCGGCACTCATGCCGACGCCCATCGGTGACTCTTCAGCATAGCGTTCACACGAGTGTGAACGCGGCACGCACAAGTGCGTACGCCACGTCACTTCGCGGCCGCAGCCGTCTGGCCGAGCACCTCGTGGATCAGCGACACGATCTCCTCGTTGCGCAGGCCCTTCTTGCGGTCGGCCAGCGCGGTGAAGCGCCCGTACAGCGCGTCCAGCTCCTCACGATTCAGATCGAATCCCAGGTCCGCGGCGCGCTTGTTCAGCGCGTGACGCCCGCTGTGCTTGCCCAGCACCAGCTTGGTTTCCGGAACGCCCACCGTGTGCGGCTCGATAATCTCGTACGTGGTGCGTTCCTTCAGGTAGCCGTCCTGATGTATACCCGCCTCGTGCGCGAAAGCATTTTCTCCCACAATGGCTTTATTGGGCTGCGGCCCGAACGTGATGGTCTGCGCCAGAAGCTGGCTGGCGGAGTAAATCTGCTCAGTCACGATCTTGGTTTCAAACGGCAGCTTGTCGCGGCGCGTCTTGAACGCCATCACGATTTCTTCCAGCGCCGCGTTCCCTGCCCTCTCGCCAATCCCGTTCACAGTGCATTCGATCTGCCGCGCTCCGGCCTGCACGGCCGCGAGGGAGTTGGCAACCGCCAGGCCGAGGTCGTCGTGGCAATGCACGCTGACGATGGCGCTGTCGCCCAGCACCTGCACCATTCTGGCGATCAGAGCCGCGTATTCTTCCGGTACCGAATAGCCGACCGTATCCGGAAGATTGACGGTCCGCGCGCCGGCTGCAACTACGGCGCGGCAAATTTCTTCCAGGTAATCAAAATCGGTGCGCGTGGCATCCTCGGCTGAAAACTCCACGTCCTCAGTGAAATGGCGCGCCAGTTCCACGGCCGCAACCGCTTCGTCCAGCACCTGTTGCTGGCTCTTCTTCAGCTTGTACTTGAGGTGAATCTCGCTGGTCGCGATGAAGGTGTGAATGCGCGGCCGGCGAGCGTGTTTCAACGACTCGATAGCACGCTCGATATCCGGCGTGTTGGCTCGCGCCAGCGCCGCCACTTGAGCCCAGGAGAATTCACGGCTGATCGCGTCCACCGCCTCAAAATCTCCCTCGGAGGCGATTGGGAACCCGGCTTCGAGGATGTCGACGCCAAGGTCCACCAGCTTTCGGGCCAGCCGCAGCTTCTCGGGTACGGTCATGCTGCAGCCGGGCGATTGTTCGCCATCGCGGAGGGTAGTGTCGAAGATGTAGACTCGGTTCGCCATGAATCCTCCTAGGTTCGTTTTTTCAATTATCCGCAGGACCAAGCCGATTTGGCAAATTTATAATGATGCGAGTTGAAATAAGTTATGATGATCTTATAAACGCCGCTTATGGAACTCTATCCCCTGAAGGTGTTGCTGACCGTCTCCGATGAGAAGAGCTTTTCGCGTGCAGCCGAGCGACTGCTTCGCACGCAGCCCGCGGTTTCCCTTGCGATTCAGAAGCTTGAGTCGGATTTACAGGAGAAATTGATCGACCGCTCGGGCAAGGATCTGCTGCTGACCGACGCCGGGCAGATCGTCTACGAGTATGCGCGCCGGTTCGAGAATCTGGAAGGCGAACTGGAAAATGCGCTGGCCGAGCTGCGCGACAACTCGGCCGGGCGGCTGGTGGTGGGAGCGAATGAGTCGACTTCGCTATACCTGCTAGGGCACATCGAGCGCTATCGGCGTCAATATCCGAAAGTGAAGGTGCAGGTGCGGCGGTCGCTGTCGAGCAAGATTCCGGGCGAGCTGATTGACGGCGAACTGGAGCTGGGCGTGATCAGCTACGATCCGGAAGACGACCGGCTGCAGACGCTCATAATTTACACCGACCATCTGGCGTTCGTCGTCTCCCCGCAGCACCGTTTCGCCGGACGCAAGGAAGTGAGCATCAACGAGCTGGGCATGGAGACGTTCATCGCGCACAATGTCCTGTCGCCGTATCGCGCGGTGGTGCTGAAGGAGTTTCAGCGTCACAAGGTTCCGCTGAACATGGATGTGGAGATGCCCACGGTGGAGACCATCCGCAAGATGGTGCAGCGCAACGAAGGCGTGGCGTTCCTGCCGCACATGACCGTGGAGCAGGACGTCGAGCAGGACGTGTTGCGCGAAATCAAGGTGACGGAACTGAACGTGGACCGTCATATTCGATTGGTGTATCCTGCGAAGCGGAGCTTGAGTCACGCTGCTCGAGCGTTTCTGGAACTAGTCCGCGGCGCCTAGAGTATGGAAGCGTTTCTCAAAGACCTGAAGCACTCGCTGCGGATGTTTCTCCATAGCCCCGGCTTCACCATCACGGCCGTGGCGGCGTTGGCGCTCGGCATCGGGGCCAACACCGCGATTTTTTCCATCATCAACACCGTCCTGCTCCGGCCGTTGCCCTATCCCAATCCGGACGGGCTGGTGATTTTCACGCTGACGTCACCGGGAGGCTCAGGGCCCGGCGCGTCGGCGACGAAGTTCAATATCTGGCGCGAGCAGACCAATGTTTTTCAGGATGTCTCGGCGGTCTCGAATGGCGCCATGAACCTGACCGGCGTCGATAAGCCGGAGCAGATCCAGGCCGCCCGCGTCACCGCCTCCATGTTCCGGCTGTTTGGTCTGGCGATCGCGCACGGACGCAGTTTCACGGAAGAAGAGGACCGGCCGCACGGCGGGCATGTCGCGGTGCTCAGCGATGAGTTCTGGAAGCGGCGCTTCGGAGGCGATCCGTCTATCGTCGGCAAGACCATTTCACTCAGCGGTGATCCATATCAGGTAGTAGGAATCTCGGCCCCCGAGAACAAAATGGAGGCAGACCCGCCGATTGACCTGTACGTTCCTTTTCAGATCGATCCCAACAGCACGGATCAGGCGCATTACTTCACCGCTTTCGCGCGGCTGAAGCCTGGAGTAACGCTGGGCATGGCGCGCGCGCAGCTTCAGCTGGCTGCCGACCAGTTCCGCCGGAAATTCGCCGGCAATCTCGCTATGGGCCCCAAGGACGGCTTCAGCGTTCAGCCCTTGCACGACTTGGTGGTCAGCGGCGTGCGCGATCTGCTGTTCGTCTTCGCCGCAGCCGTGAGTTTCGTGTTGTTGATCGCGTGCGCCAATGTCGCCAATCTGCTGCTGGTGCGAGCCACGGGACGCCGCCGTGAGATCGCCATCCGCGCGGCTATCGGCGCGGGGCGCGGCCGGATCATTCGCCAGTTGTTGACTGAAAGTATTGTGCTCGCTTTAGCCGGCGGGGCGCTCGGCTTAGGGCTGGGCGTGATCGGTATCCGGGCGCTGCTCCCGATTTTCCCTGGAAGCATTCCCCGCTTGGGGCCGCACAACGCCTACGTGGCAATGGATGCGCACGTCCTCGGCTTCACGCTGCTCGCCTCGCTGGTCACCGGAATACTGTTCGGCTTGATTCCGGCCTTCCAGGCCTCGCGCACCGATCTCACATCTGTCCTCAAAGAATCCGGCGGCCGCTCGGGAACAGGCTTTCGTCAGAACAAAGCGCGCTCGCTGCTAGTGATTACCGAGATGGCTCTGGCGCTGATTCTGCTGATCGGCGCGGCGTTGCTGATCCGGACCTATCTGGCATTGCGTGCGGTCGATCCCGGCTTCGACCGGCACAATGTGCTGACTATGCAAATGTCGCTCGATAGCCCGAGATTCGAAAAAACCATCGGCTTAGCCGAGCTGATCCGCGACGGGATTCCACGCATGCAAGCGCTGCCAGGCGTCGAAGCTGCCAGCACCACGTGCTGTCTGCCGCTGGAAGGCGGCTATGGGCTGCCGTTCATCATCACGGGCCGGCCGCTGGAAGGGCCGTCGCACGGCGGAGGCAAGTGGGCGAGCATCTCGGCCGGTTATTTCGACGTGTTCAAGATTCCCATACTGCGCGGCCGCGCTTTTACCGAACGCGACGATGGCAGCGCGCCTCCGGTGGTGATTATCAACCAAGCCATGGCGAAGCGTTTCTGGCCGAAGGGCGATCCATTGAATGACCGCTTGATCATCGGCAAAGGTGTGGGACCCGAGTTTGAGGAACCCGCCCGGCAGATCGTCGGGGTGGTCGCCGATTCGCGCGACAACGGCCTCAATCGCAACCCGCCCGCAATGATGTACGTTCCGGCGGCGCAGGTTACCGACGGCGTTACCGCTTTGAACCGCCGTATCGGACCTCTGACGTGGGTGGTGCGAACGCGCGTGCCGCCGTATTCGCTGAGCCAACCGATTCAGACCGCGCTGCGCGAGGCCAGCGGTGGTTTGCCTGTGGCGCGCATCCGAACCATGGATGAAGTGGTGGCGCTATCCACCGCTCGCCAGGATTTCAACATGCTGCTGCTGACCGTCTTCGCCGGCGCGGCGCTGCTGCTGGCGGCCATCGGGATTTACGGATTGATGGCCTACTCGGTGGCGCAGCGCACGCAGGAAATCGGCATCCGCATGGCGCTCGGCGCCGAGACCGCCGACGTACGAAGAATGGTCGTCTTTCAAGGTATGACGCTGGCCTTGATCGGCGTCGGGGTGGGAATTGCCGCCGCATTCGGACTCTCGCGTCTTATCGCGAGCTTCCTGTTCGGCGTGAAAGCCTGGGACCCCGCGGTTTTCGTCATCGTTCCGCTGCTGCTCAGCGCGGTCGCCTTGCTGGCGGTCTGGATTCCAGCCCGGCGCGCGACGCGCATCGATCCGCTGGATGCCTTGCGCTACGAGTAAAGCGCAAAGGGTGCGGCGCGCACCACCAAACCAGGCAGGCACTGTTTCGCGCCGCGCTCCGTTTTGCGCAAGTTCCCTAGAAGTTACTGCGCCACGCTGATGGTCCCGGCGTTGCTGGTCTGGCCACCGATCGTCACGCTCAGCGGATAATCGCCGGAGGCAAGGCCCGCCGGCACCACAATGTTCATCTGCGTGAGCCCCACGAATCCAGGCGCCATGCCCACGAAAGTCACTTGAGCTGGAAGCGGCCCGATGCTGGCGCTGGTCTGCGACATGGCCTTCGCCAACGGACTCGCCGATGCGGCCGCGCCGTCGGACATCGCCACGTTCACCGGACCGGAGCCGGTCAGATACGCCATGATCGTACTGCCGGCTTTGGCGGGATTCGCGGCCGTGTTCAACGAGTAATCGGAATTTTGTGCGCTGGCGCGTCCGGAGGCGTCAGAAAAGATGCCAGGCGCGGCAGCCAGCACCGGCACAGTAAGCGTGTTGCCAGCGGAACCGTTCACGCTCACGATCACTTCCGCGTTCCCCGGTAACGTCTCCCAAGGCACTTGGAAGTTGACCTGGGTCGAAGTCACGGCGAGGATCGGCGCCTGGCGGCCATTCACGGTGATCGAAACATCGGCCAGCGTGTTAGGCAGCGGAGCGCTCGCAATGGTAACCGACGCGCCCAAATGCGTTCCAAACAAAGTGGCCAGCGAGCCAGGCGAAATCCGAGGCGCGTAGCTGGCGGCATTTACCACCGCATTAGCCGTGGCCGGCGCCACCGGCGTGAGCTTGCGCACGACATTGTTGGTGCTGTCCCCGATGTAAACGTTGCCCGCGCTGTCCAACGCCACGCTGCGCGGGAAATACAAATCGGCTTGCGTGGCTGGGCCTCCATCGCCGTAGAAACCCGGGTAGCCAGTTCCCGCGATGGTGGTGATGATGCTATTGGAAACGAAGCGAATGCGGCTATTGATAGTGTCGGCGATGTAAATATTATCGAGCGGGTCGACTGCCAGGTCCATCGGATCGTATAAGGAAGCCTGCGTGGCCGGAATGCCGTCGCCGTTATAACCGTAGGATTCATTGCCGGCGAGCACAACGAAATTGTTGGTGTCGGTGAACTCCACGATTCTCCGGCCCACGGTGTCGGCGATAAAAAGATTCACGTACTGGTCCACCACCACCGCGTCGGGATGATGCAACTGGCCGGTGGTCGCTGACCCGCCCACGAACGTGCTGATGTAGCCGTCGGCAACCAGCCGGATGACGTCGTTGTTCGAATCGGCGATGTAAAGGTTGCCGTATTTATCCACGGCGACGCCGGTCGGAGCGTTCAATTGCGCCTGCAAGGCCGGCGCGCCGTCTCCCGTATAGCCGGCGCCCATGCTGTTGTTGCCGGCGAAGGTGGTGATGGTTCCCTTCGAGGAAACTTCGCGGATCAAGTTGTTGCCGGCATCGGCGATGAATAGATTGCCGGAGGAATCCAATGCCAGACCGGTGGGATTGTTCAGCTCCGCGCTGGTGGCCGCGCCTCCGTCCCCCGTGTAGCCGGGCGAGCCGTTGCCGGCCACGGTGGTGATGGTGCCGTTGGAGATTTTTCGCACCCGGTGATTGCCGCTATCGGCGATGAAGATGTTTCCGGAAGAATCCACCACCATGCCGCCGGGCTGGTTCAACTGCGCCGATGTCGCGGCCCCATTGTCGCCAGAGAATCCGGAAGTGTTATTTCCAGCAATGATGCTGATGGTGTACTGCTGGGCCAACAGACAAGAAACGCTGGCCAGCGCAAGCGCCGGGAAGTAAAGCTGCAACCTCATGAAGTCAGAAGACCCTCAAAACGTGAAGTAAGTACCGAATCCGAATTCTTAATGATGCCACACCCGGCCGATGGCCGAAACCATACTGGTTAATACGCGCGGGAGCGGTGGACCGGGTACGCGAAAACTTGGCTGGTTCCCAATCGGCGCCAGCCGGGCTGGTCAGTCACCCCGTCCAGGGCCGGAGAAACCAGAAAGGCGGCATCTTGGGACGAAAGGACGCCGGCGGCTTTGGTCCATTCGGCTTGCCGCCGCGCATAGTTTGCGTCGTCAAAAGAGATCTGGAGCGTCACGCGGGCGTCTGCCAGCCACGCCCAGTAGTAGGGGAGGTCGCCGTGAACGATCGCGACACGATCTCCGGAGTTGAGACCGAGTGCGTGCAGCTCGCGGGCGATTTCGAAGTGCAATTGCGCCGGTGGCTCGTTAGGGGCGGCGAAAGCGGCAGTCGACGTTTCCACCAGCATGAACAGCGCCGCGGTGGTCGCGATTGCCAGTGAAATGCGGCGGTCCTCTAGCACGGCACAGAACAGCGCGGTCCACAACAGCACAAAGAACGGCGTCAGGTAGCGGCTTTCGGCGTGAACCGGCGCGTACATCGCAAAAGGCATCGCACCCAGGGCGAGCACCGGCCACAGAGTCTTCAGGCGGCCAGCTACACCATTCTTGCTGGAGCTCAGAAGAAAAAGCGCCAGTAGTGCGAACAGCAGCGGAAGCTGGCGATGATGCAGCCAATACCCGTACAGACGGACTTGTTCCACGATGGCGCGCGCGAACTCGCGTGGACGATAGGCTATTCGCACGCCTTCGTTCCAGTAGCCCGGATCGTACCAGGGCGGATAGGTGCCCACGATGGGTTTAGCAAATTCGAAGATCACTGGTTCTGTGGAAAGTTGGCGGGGGGGATGAACGGGTCGGCCGTTGCCACCCGGACCACCCTGCCAGTTGGAATTGGGCAGGCCGTTCACATGCCATGCCACGTTGAGCTTGGCGCTATCGCCGAATGTAAAACGGCCTTTGGCTTCCGAGAGCGCCCAGACATATGGAGCGGCCGTCACCGCGAAAACAGCGCACGTCAAGAGCATCCGTCGGCGGCCAAGCAAACCGGCGATCAAAAGGCACACGACTCCGATGGGAAGGAACGGCGCTTTCGCGAGATAGCCGAGACCCAGCGTCACACCCAACGCGGCGAACTGGCTGGCACGCTGGTCCCCGGCGGCGATCCGCACCAGCAATCCGGCGGCCACGAATGCGAAGAAATTCACCAGCAGATCGGGCGTGACGAAACCCAGACTGGTGAAATCCAGCGAGCAATACAGGAACGCGGAATAGGTCAGCAGAAACAAGCTGGCAGCACACGAGAGCGGCAGGAGCCGGCGCAGAGATCGCACGAAAAACAGAAACCCCGCCAGCGACATCGCGAACAGGAAGAAATTCAGCAAATGCACCACAGGAAACTCCTGCTCGCGCGAGGGGTGAACAACGGCGTTCAGCGCGGCGATCAGGCAAGGATAAAGCGGGCTCCACTGCGTGTTGAGGGCGTTGTGAAAATCGCGATGCCAATACGCGGCGGCGTTGTCCAGATACTGGATGCCGTCCGGATTCATGTCGAAGCGCGCCGTCCAGGCTTGGAAAGCGCCGAGCACCAGTGCCACCAGGCAGAAGCCGATGGTGAGACGCCGGATCAGCGCATCGGGCGGCGTCCCGGTTCCCGGCGGCGTGCTCGCAAAAGCGCCGGGAGAAACCACGGACCTGATGCTCCGACTATAGCATCCCCAGTAACAACCTTCAGGCGCTCGCGTTGAATACACACGGCAATTATCGAAGCGAAGCTCGGGACTTTCTCGGTAAAAAAGGCGAGTTTCTCGGGAGTATTCCGGGAGCGAAAAGAACGGGGGACGTTTCTGAAATGGTGCTGCGATCATCACCATTATCAGGACTATGACCGCGCGAACGCCAGCAGCGGCCCGATGTCGTGATTGTCGGCTGCCCTCAGCGCCGCGATATAGCGCTCGCGCACATCGCCGGCAGTCTGCAGGCTGACGCTCCCCCACGAAAAGCGCTCGCCGCCGAGCCTCATGACGAGAAGATCGGCCATCAGCCGGGCATGGCGACCGTTGCCGTTCGGGAAAGGATGAATCTGCACGAGTCGGTGATGAAAGCGCACCGCGATTTCATCGGGCGTATAGGACTTGTATTCGATCCAAGCTTTCACGTCATCGAGCAACTGGCGCAGTGCCGCGGGGATTTCGTAGAACGGTATCCCGAGATTGCGCTCGCTCCTGCGGAACTTCCCAGCCCATCGCCATACGTCGCTTAGCATTTGCTTGTGCAGGTCGCTGATAAATTTCTCGGCCAGCACATCGCGGCGGCTTTTGAGCGCCCAGTCCTGCGCGCGGGCGATGTTCTCCTGCTCGGCTTCATTCAGTTCGCGGCGATAGGCGATGTGCGCGGGAATTAGCTCACGCTGTTCCTCAGGCGTCAGCGGCGTCGCGTCATCGGGCCGCTCGAAAAGATCGTCCACCGTCTAGTCCCAGAACAGTCGCGGGTTCGTCTCGCGCACAATCTCGTCGAGACGCTTTTCGGCGTCCTTCCCTGTCACCGCCTGGTCTTCGAGCAGCATCGAGTGCTCCACCGGCCCCCGGCGCCGGCGCGCGAACAGCCGCGCCCGGTCGCGGACCATGGTTTCGAGAGGCTTGTTCGGAACGAAGGCATAGACGAGCGTGCAGTCGAGGGCCTCAGCGACACGCCGCAACGTGGCCATCTCGATGCTTCCCTTGGCTTCGGATTGCTCGATGGCCACGACGGTAGGCTGCTTTACCTTCAGCCGCTCCGCCAGTTGCGCCGTCGTCATCCCGAGCGCTTCGCGGACAGCCTTGATCCAGCCCCGCACGGGCACAGCATAGCGCCTGACCGCGCCTAGTTCCTTGAAGCGTTCGTCGAGAATGGCACGTGATTGGGCTGCGAGCCTTGCTTTGTTCATAGCCTATAGTCTATTGTTATTATCTATCCTGATAAATCATAGACTATTAAAGTAGAAGTTGTCAATAGACTATAGCCTAGGTTTTGGTTACCTGAAGCCGGACATCCTGAGGGAGCGCTACTACAGTGAGTTGCGTCCGTGTCTCAAGCAATCAGGCTCAACACGACTTGGCTCTCGAACTATGGCTCGAACTTGTCAACGCGATTCCACCGGGCAAATCTTCTTGATAGCGTCTATCGCTTTGCGCCGGCGGACTAAGCTATAGCATCCTGCGACTGCAGAATCGGCGCGCTGTGCGTTAGTGCTGCTGCGCTTTGGCTGCCAGCAGCATCGCTTTTCCGCACTCCTCGGCGACAGTCAGGTAGCGCTGCACGGTCTGCTTGCCGACCACGTAGGGATTCGGATCGCCCGGCTTGCGCGTCGCGAGCGCATTCAGCTTGGCGAACGAATTGTCAAATTCCGAATGATTGGTGATAATCACGTCGGCCCCGGCTCCCCCGGCGACGTCGCGGAAACGTTCGGCGGACTTGATGTAGGCCTCGATCATTGGAATCGGCGTTGCGGTGCTGAGCGCCGTTCCGCCCCATTCGGCAGCCAGGTGCGGCCGGCCGAGGTCCTTGACGGGGACCAGCGTCGAGATGGTGCCGGGGGTGTGGCCGGGGGTGATGTAGAGGGTGATCGTGGTATCGCCGAGCTTGAGCTTTTCGCCGTCCGTGGCCACCATGTCGCGGCGCGGGATCGGATTGCGCGTGTCGCGCTCCGCCAAGTCCCAATCGGCGGCGCTAAAGAGAATGTGCGGATGGAACTGGTCCTGAAGGAGCTTCGCGCCCGCGTCATGATCGCCGTGGCCATGGCTCACCACCACGTACTTGATGTTGGCTGGATCCAGCCCAAGTTTCCGCAAGCCTTCCACGATCTCGGGCTCCGCGGCGTAGCTATACAGCGTGTCGATGATGATGATGCCGTCCGAGGTCGTCACCGCCCAGGAGCCGTGAATCTTCGTGCCAAGAAAATACAGGTTGTCGAATACCTTAACCGGTTCGGCGTACCATTGCTCGCGCGGAGGGTCGGGACGCCGGGCCGCGGCAGCGCCTCTGCCTGCCACTGGACCTCGTGCAGCGGTGGGAGCATCGCCCGGACAGGCTCGATTGTAAATGCCGATCAGATCCTGTCCAGCAGCCGCTTTCGCAGCGGCGCGATGTCCGTCAATGGTGTCGGGAATCGATTGTCCGAATGCAATCGATGCCACACCGATTGCAACATAACTGGCGCGCAGCAAGCTCTTCATGGAACCTCCAGCCAGGCCGGGATACCCGGCTTCGTCTGAGCTTACTACAACCGCTAGTTTGCCAGCGTGAAGTTCACGTCGATCTGTGCTACCACCTCGACCGGCTTGCCGTTGAGCAGCGTGGGCTGATAAGTCCACTGTTTGAGCGCTTGCAGCGCGGCATCGGCCAGGATCGCCTCTCCCGTGATCAGGTGCAGGTCGACGATTTGGCCGTCCGTGCCGATCAAGGCGTTGTAACTCACCTTGCCTGTGATGTGTTGTTGCTTGGCTTCGAGTGGATATTTTGGCATGACCTTGTTCACCAGCTTGGACTGCTGCACATTGCCGCCCACGCGGATGCGCTGGACTCCGGGCGCTGGTGGAGGGAAAGCGGCTGCAGTGCCCGAATCAGAGCGGGCCCCCGGCAGATCGAAGAGCAGGGCGAACTCGTGTTTGCCCGGAAGTTGAACTGTCATCTTTAGATGCGAATCGAACTCCTCGGCGGCTTTGTCCATCTGCCGCAGATCCTCATATCGCATCAGGTCGCCCTCATGAAACGGCAAGGCACCACGCAATTGCTGTTGGGCTTCGGCGCTGATTCCGCTGAAATTAATAGCGGTAAGAGTCGCTGGGAACTGGCCGCTCGCAAACGCAGGGTCAAGATAATAAGTCGGACCAGACGTCCCGTCCGGGCGCGGGCGCGACCGCTGCGACATCGCCAACCTTGATCTTCACTTGCACCGACGCAGGCCCGGCCTCATAATGCCAATTGAGCACGCTCTCCAATACCGGCTTACGCAGCTCGTCCGGCCCGCTCAAGACACGCGCATCACTCACTTCTCCCTTGGCGTTCAGGCTCGCTTCCACCACCACGACCCCGCGCGCCGTTACATTCGCGGGAATGTGAATGGGAGTGCGATGCAGCAGCGTAGCACCGGCGTCGACAGCCACTCCAGGATCGTCCGGCTGCTCTTGCGCCGGGACAGAAAATGGGACGAGCCAAATCGAAAGGCGAGCGGCCAACAAAAGCGTCGAGCAAATCGTCGCGAGCGTCGCGACCAGGCGCGTGCGGGACATGGAAACCTCCTGAAGTACAGCCGCCACTCTGCGGGCCAGCTGGCGTTTTCTAAGGAATAAGGGAGCCGGAGCGAGATCCGGCTGAATCTTCTGTTCGGCCACCGCGACCAGCGCGTCCAGGTAGCGATCGCGGTCGCGCGTTACGCGGATCACTTCGCGATCCACCACCTGCTCGCGAGCCAACTGAATCCGGCTCAAGATGAACCAGACCGCGGGGTGAAACCAGAATGCGGCGCGAATCAATTCTTCCGCCATGACAAAAAGCCAATCGCGCCGGACCACGTGAATGAGCTCGTGGCAGGCGATAGCCTCGCGCATGGAAGCTTCCATCTCCTCAAAGCGCGCCGGCAGGAGCACGAAGGCGCGGGGCCAGCCGTAAGTCACCGGACCCGAGAGCTCAGGATGCACGTACCATCGCGCCGACGCGCTTCCAAAAGGCACTGGTGGCGCGCACAACTGGCGCGAATCCTTGCGAAAGCGGCCGAGACGCAGCAGCCCGGCCGCGATCCAGACCAGGCGTAAGACGGCGCCGAGCGCAATCACCCACAGTAGATCCGCGCGGCTCCAGTGGTGCGCATGCGGACCGAGAGCTTGCCGCAACCCCGCGCCCGCCCCGATATCTTCGATCAGCGCCGGAAGCGCTTCGGGTAAAGGTACGCGCCAAGGTTCGATCAATGGCAGCGCCAGCAAGAGCAAGAGCACCCCCTGCCAGGCCCACAGGCGTGCTTTGGGTTGATGCAGAAAGCGAATCGTCAGCCCGCCGGCCAAGGCCAGCACGCAGATCTGCGCGCTCCACACCATCAGCGTGTCGAAGAATAATTGGCCGTTCATTTTGTCTTCGCGCCTCCGGAAGGCTTCGAGGCGCGGATGGCGCGCCGAATTTCATCCAGGTCCCCGGCGGTTAATTGTTCGTCTTCGATGAGGTGCAGGAGCAGCGGCTCGGCCGATCCATTGAAAACGCGTTGCACGAAATCGCGCACAATGGCCCCGATCACCTGTTTCTGTGGCTTGGCCGGAGCATAAACGTAAGCCCGATCCTGCTGCCGCTTCTTGAGGTGCCCTTTTTTCTCCAGGATGTTCATCAGCGTCATGACGGTGGTGTAGGCAATGTGCCGCTTCTTGAGCAGCTCTTCGTAAACGTGCCGCACGGTGGCCGATTCGAGCTGCCAGACCACCTTCATAATTTCGAGTTCCTGCCCGGTTAAGGTTGTGTGCCGCGGTCGCATACTAATTAATTAGTACTAAATCACCGCGCTGTCAAGCAATATTTCGGAACGCCTCCCGCCGGAAACCCCGTTCACAGATATTTCACTCAATGAAATCAATTTCATAGCCTCGGCCGCCCGGCCAGCGAGTCTTATACTCCCCGCATGGAGGAGGTTCCGCGTCGAGTGTTGCAGCGATTTCTGATTGTTCCCATTCTCGTGTACCCGGCCTGGTGCCAGACCCCCACGGC
Organism: Terriglobia bacterium; assembly: GCA_963768095.1. Taxonomy (GTDB): domain Bacteria; phylum Acidobacteriota; class Terriglobia; order Bryobacterales; family Bryobacteraceae; genus Palsa-89. The sequence continues at coordinate 1,091,811 of CAVYGT010000011.1, forward strand.
GATTGACCTGCGCGCGCAGAGCAAGAACGTGGATTTCACCAGCGCCACCAGCACGCGGCCCTTCAAATCGGGTACGGCGCTGCCCTCCACGTGCTCAGTCGGCGAGATGTTCTACCTGAGCAATGCGGCCGCCGGCGCCAATGTCTACGGCTGCACCGCGGCCAACACCTGGACGCTTGAAGCGGGCACAGGCGCGCAGTCCGCCAGCCAGCTTTCAGACCTGGCAGCGGCACGGACGTCGGCCACCACGCTAATCATCGGCGCGAGTTGCTCGGTGTCGACACCGTGCAATGTGCGGTTCGGCAGCGCGGCACATGCCTACACCAGTTCCACCTCAGTCACGATCAGCGCCGGCACCGGCACGGCCTACATTTATCTCGATCCGAGCGGGAACCTCACCGTCGGCCACAACCTGACCCTGACCTGCGCGTCGGGATGTCTGGCGGCGCCGGGCGTGACCGCTTTTCCATCCAACTCCATTCCGCTGTTCACCTGGACCGCGACCAACGGCGCCTGGGACGCCACCGGCGGCACGGATTGGCGAGCTTTCCAGAGCACCACCAATATTGCGGCCGGCACGGGTCTCGCCGGCGCGACCGCCAACGGCGTAACCACGCTCTCCATTGACCCGACCTTGATAACGTTGTGGGTGCCCGTCCCGCCGGCTTCTTCCACCGCCTGCACCAAGGGCGCCTGGTCGGTCGACACTTCCTACTATTACGTGTGCGTAGCTGCGAATACTTGGCTCCGCGCCGCACTAACAACCTGGTAAGGAATCAGCGATGCATAGAGTCCTGTGTGGTCTGGCAGCCCTTTTGTACTGCGTTCCCTCGTTCAGCGCGCCCGGTAAAGTTGGAATCCAAACCACCGCAACACAAGCGGTGCTGTCGTTCACGGTCAGCGATCCATCGCAGTGCACGGTCCAGGTCTTCAGCGATGCGGCACAGACGTACGCGGTTGACGACCTGAGCGCGACGCTGTTCCCCGGCTCGCAGCAATGCAATCGCGCCGGGTCGGCAATCGTCGGGAAAACGGTCAGCTTCGTGGCCGGCTTGCGGACGTCTCAAAAAGCCGGCGACGGAAAGCTGCACTCGCGGGCGTTGGCCGCACAGACGGTCTACTATTACACGATCACCGATCTGGTGGATTCACAGACTGCTCAAGGCTCGTTCACTACATCGACGCTGCCGCTCGGCAGCCTCTATCCGGAACAACCGCCCTTCGATCCTAACGCTTGGGACAACCGCGCTTATCCGCAGTTCGATTGGACCATAAGCCAACGAAATCAAGCCCTGGCGGATCCGCTCACCGGGCAGTTGGTAAAGCGAGTCACGTTTGCGGGCGACGCTTATGCAGCGAGTCAAAACAGCACCGACGGTCTGGGCGCTCCTTTGGCGACCGGCGTGGTCGCTAGCGGCGCGTGTTCCAACGCGGCGAATCTGAATGCCTCCGGCGCGAGTTACGCCAACTGCACCGGCGCGGCCAAGATCTTCATGCCTCTTCCCGCGTTTCAAATGACGGGAACCGGCGTTTTCAACAACTGGTACCCCCGCTTCAACGTCGACGATCTTCTTCTTTACATGTACGGCTCGGCGGACGCGGCCGCGATCGCCGCAGCGGATGGAAGCAACACGCTGGCGGTTTGTCTGGCGCAAGGAGCCGGCCTGCCGTGCCTGTCGCAACAGTTCAGCGTCACGTTGCAAAGCACGCCAGCAGCCACCGGCACGGTCAAGATTCCGGCCCCAACGCCCGCCCCGGTGTTCGCCAATTGGGGCTATACACCGCTGCATGGCGATGTGGTTCCGACGCCGGGAACCGTGAGCGTTAGCGGTAACACCGTAGCGCTGACCAATCCCGGCCAGGCCTACACCTCGGAAAACGCCTTCGACGTGAATTGGCCTGCCGGTAGCCAGATTTACATCCAAGGTTCGTCGGCGTGGGGTTGCGCGAACAACTACTGCACCATCACGTCGATTCAGTCCGCCGTGCAATTGACCACGGTGGAAACATGCAGCGCCGCATGCCCGTCATCGGCAAATTACGAAGGACGCGCTTTTGGATTTCAGATTGTGCGCCCAGGTGGGAGCGGGTCCGTCAGCGTCAGCTTTGGATTCGAAGCCGACATGTCCAGCTCATGGTCGGTGCTAGAAGACGCGACGCCGCAGCACTGCAACTCGAACTCGGTCGCCGTCACCAACGATGCGGCGGGCAATCCCTATTCCGGCTACGCGCTCCAAGGCTATCTGTGCACTTTCTCGCAGGAATGGGCAGGTACGGCTTACTGGCTGTTCATCTCGAAAGATCAGAACGGCACGCCGCTGGGCGAATCGCGGCCGCTGGGGCCATCGGGCGTCCCCGCGAACCAGTCCTGGACATCCAACGGCGCCAGTTTTCCAAACGGCGCGAACATCGCCTTTGCAGGATGGCATCCCACCGACGGCAGCAAATTCATGGCGAGCGCCTCCTACAATTCCGGCGCTACTGCGCTGCTGGTCTCCGCGCAATACGATCCGACACAACCGGGATGCAGTCCGGCCTATAAGAATTGGGCCGGTGCGCAGCAATATGTCGTCACGTATTCGAATCCCGTGCCGACCTGCTTTACGTACACGAATCTAACCAATCCCTCCGCGAACCCGCCGATGGACCTGCGCTCGCAGATTGTCGGCGCGTACGCAACGTACAATCCGGGCTTCGATCTGTCGGGATTCGCCATCGGCGAGGTCACCGTGACTGGCGGATACGCGCTGACCTGCCTGGGCGCGACGGGCGCCGGCGATCGCAACCTGCGAGTCTGCGGCGCGTTCGACCCCACCACTGGAAACCTGGTTCAGGTCTTCGACAGCTTCTCCAAGTACCCAGGCCGCTGGGGCTACGTCCACGGCCCGATTCACGGCATCGGCAAATATCATGCCCTCACGCTCGATCATCCTTATCCCAATGCGGCCAGCGCCGGCAACGCGCTGTACGGTCCTTTTGAAATGGCGGTCGCGGCGGTGAATCGCGCAGGCTTCGGGCAAACCGCGAATTGGACCTTCGCGGGGACGGGCGCGGGCACTTCCATGGCGGCCAACGAAGCTTATGCGTGTCCCACCGGCATCGCCGCGTATTTGGTCAACTTGGGCGCGGCCGGCAATCACTGCATTCAGGTCCAGGTGTCGTCGGAGCCTTGCGGCCACACGCCCGGCACGCAAGCCATCTATCCCGGCGGCAAAACCGAAGCGCAACAGTTCCCCTGCACCAGCACTGACGGGACCACGGTTACCAACGCGGCCTGGTCGAAATTGCAAAACCTGGCCGAGGGCGACTGGGTGCGGCCGAACGAAAATTACAACGACTACGACGAAGTGTTCATCGTCGCCAAGAAAGATGTGATCTCGGCGTCGGAGATCAATCTCTGGCTGGTGCGCGGCGGCGGCGTGTGGCCGAACAATGCCCAACCAGCTTACGCCACCCTCAACGCGGTGCATCCGGACGGCCTGTCGCTCGCCATGACCGCCAACTGGATTGTGGCCGCGGCCAACTGGATGATGGACGCGACCGACCCGTCAGCGACCTGGCTTCCGGACAACCCCGCGCTAGTGCTGGTGCACGGCGTTCAGGTTCCCGGTTCAAACCCGAACAACAAGATCGCGGTCGCGGTGGATCTTCAGGATCAAACCAAATACGCGGGCTTCTACGACTCGCCCATTACGCAGCAGATCATGCAGCCTCTGCCGGACATCGCTGCGGTGGGCCCGTCGTGGGCGGCGTCGGGCTCAGGATACGCGGGGCTCATCCAGCAATACATGAACAACGATCAGCTCGCCGCATCGCCCTGGGATCGCCGCTGGGTGGTGAATTACCGCCATCTGAATCCGCCGTCGGGCAACGGGCCGGAATACCGGTCGAGCCCCGGCGTGGCAGGCGTTTTGACTCCGGTCGCGGGCACGGCTCAGGTCTACAAGATCACGGATCCGTATTCGGGCGGCCCTCCCGATCCTAAGCAGGTCCCGTTCGTGCTTTTCGGCGGCCGGTTTTTGCTGAAAGACATCAGTAGTCCCAACACGGCAACCAACACCATTACCGATGCTACGACCTTTGCCGCGTGCTTCGCGATTCAAGCCGGCGAATGCCGAGCGGATTCCAACGCCGGCGACCGCTACGTCAGCGTTCCCTACGCGGCCGGCGAGGACCAGTGTTTGACTAATCAATACGAAGAAGTGGCGCCCTGCTTCTTCAACGCCTCGCCGGTCGCGGGCAAGATTCAACAGATCGATGTTTCCGGAAAGTTCGACGGCGGCGGGCTGCGCCAGAGGATGCTGTCCACAGCGTTCACCTCCGTTGGCGGCCAGTATCAATTCTCGGCGCCCAAGCTGAGCCCCGACGGCGCGTGGATGTTCGTGCCCTGCTGGTGGCTGAACGGCGTGCGCTCGGAAGTATGCGCAGTCTCGATGCCGCCTTTCCCCGCGCAGGATTCGCAAGTGCGAACCAGTTACGCGGCGCACGATGTCACGCTGTCCGGCTCGCCGGGCGATCAGGTGCGAATCTGCTGGGGCTACGCGGAGAACGGCCCGGTGGATGGATCGCCGTCCAGCCTGTTCCCGACGCCGCGCGCCGAGCGAGGCTGCTCAAACGGCGCGGCGCCTGCCACGGCCACCGCCCCGCCTCAGAACCCTGGCAATAGCGCCAGCTACGTCAACACCGACACCGCGACACAAGGCAATTGGGAAACTCTGTACGGCTCCGACGGATATAATGTCATTCAGGACTCCACACTGTACCCCAGCTACGTGACCGTGGCCGTCGGCGGCACGCCGTACACATGGGCCACGCAAACCTCCGACGTTCGAGGGTTGCAAAGAGTCAGCAGTCCTGGCAGGGTCGCGGCCAGCGTTTACAATTCCAATTCATTTACGGTGGATCTCAATTTCACCGACGGCGCCGCGCACAAGGCCGCCTTCTATTTTGTGGATTGGGACTTGGGTAATCGCTCGGAAACTGCGCAGATTTTGGACGCCGCCACCGGCGCGGTGTTGGATACGCGGTCCATCACCAATTTCGCCGGCGGCATCTATCTGGTCTGGAACCTCAGCGGGCACGTCACACTGAAGATCACCGACGTGGCCGGCATCAACGCGGTGCTCAGTGGAATCTTTTTCGGTAGCGGTTCACCGGGCGGCGCGGTGGCGGGCCCGTTCGGCTGGGCGAGCGAACCGGTGAAGTACGCCGATTGCAGCGCCGGCTGCCGCATTCGAATGAATCTCATTCCCGGCCGCGTCGCCTACTACATCATCCAGCGTAACAACGGCGGCCAGATCACCACCTCGCCGGTGATGGTCGCGGTGGAACAGTAGGAGCGGCTTACGATCGCGCGCTGGCTGGACCGACTGACCGCGATTTGGTCGCGTCCGTCCAGCACGCTCGCTGACGTTTGCGCGGTGCTGCTGGTCCTGCTAATCAGCGCTGCAACAGCAGTCGCCGGCGCGGTCCACACGCGCATCTTCGGCCACGACATTTTCATCTTTCTCGACGCAGGCTGGCGCGTTTTGAACGGTCAACGTCCGGAGATCGATTTCAATCCCAGCATGGGTCCACTCCTGTCGCTGCTCGCGGCGGCCGGGCTGAAGCTCGCTCACAATTCTCCGGACGGAATCGGCTACATGAGCGCCCTGGTCGCGGGAATCGCCGGCTGTTGGGGATATGCGATCAGCCGGCGGCGCATGGCGGCCATTCCGGCCATACTCGCTGGAATTCTAGTCGCGCTCATCGCAGCGGCGCCGTTTCCCCTTGGCTGGACACCGAATGCGCTGAGCCACGCCATGCTTTACAACCGCTACAGCTACGCGCTGCTGGGCCTGGTTGTCTTGGAATGCTTTCAACCCGGCGAGGGCGGCTGGCTGAGCGGAATCTCCACCGGCCTCGCGTCGGCCGCGCTGCTGTTCCTCAAGCCCAGTTACTTTCTGGTTGCGCTGGGATTCGCGGCCTGCTCGATGATCATGCAACACCCACGTCCGCAACGCCTCCTTGGCATTACGATCGGTCTGTCGGCCGCCTGTCTCGCCATGATGGCCTACTTGCGATTCGACTTTACCGCCTTCTGGAGCGATCTCCGCTTGATGAGTGCCGCGCGAAGTTCGAGCCTGTCATTGTGGAACGTACGCTGGTCGCTCTTCAAGGGCCTGGGCGACTTTCTTCCGCTAGCCCTGCTGGCCGTGCTGGTTTCGAGCATCACCGCAACCGTACGGCCGCTGCTGGTGGCAGCGCTAGTGTGGCTCGGCGGCGCGCTTCTGCTCGCCACCAATGCGCAGCCCAGCGGCTACCCGTTGAATGCGCTGCTGGCGCTACTGTTAGTCGAACAAGGCCGCGCGGCAATGGCACGCGTTTCATCGAACGCGCCTCGTTTTCCCAAACCGGAGACGCTGCTCATCCTGCTAGGCCTCATCTGCTATGCGCCGATAGCGATCGGCAACGCCAGCGGCCTCGCATACGCCCTCATCGACTTTCGCACCGTCGCCTGCACTCGCGCGATTCCACGCCGCGCATCTTCGGAATCTGATTCTCTACGACACCCCCGACGGAACCGACGCCGATCAACGCAGCAACGGCCGGGCTTACGTTGACTACGTGAACGACGGCGTGGATCTGATCTTGCGCGTGTCGCGGCCAGACGAAACGGTCTTCACTTTAGACATGGTGAACCCGTTTCCCTACGCCCTGCTGCGCCGCCCGCCCGAAGGAGGCACACCGGCTCTGGCCTTCAATCACACCTTCAACGACCAACACAAGCCGTCGCCTGAATGGTTGTTCGGATCGGCTGACATCGTGATGGTTCCGAAACATCCCGCATCATCGGAGCCGGATGCAGCCGCACTGTTCCGAAACTATCTGCCCACCATCGAGAGTAAATTCAGTCTGCGCGCCGAGTCGGAGCGGTGGAAGCTCTACCAACGCCGCTAGCGCGCGGTCACCGTCCAGAGCGACGGCTGCGCGCTCGAGTCCAGCAGCGCGTAAGCGGAATCGTAAGGCCGCACGTCGCCGATTACGGACGCTACGATCGCGGCCGGCCTGCGCTTAATCTCCTGCATCAGAAGAACCAGGTACTCGCCGATGATCCCAAGGCACACGAAGAGCACGCTCAACGTGAAAGCCAGAAACACCAGCAGCGTCGCCGTGCCGGGATTCGCGCCGACCCAATAGCCGAGCACTGTGAAGCGCGGGAACAGCCGGTTGACCAACACCAGCACGCCGAACGCGACCGAAAATAGTCCCATCGCGATTCCCATCAGGCTCGCCAGCCGCAACGGAACACTGCTGAAGGAGATCAGTCCTTGCAAAGCCAGCGCGGTTAGCTTTCGCAGATTGTACTTGCTCGCGCCGCACAGGCGCGCCGGCCGGTCATAGACAATCCCTGCCTGCCGGAAACCCACCCACGAGCGCAAACCCCGCAGCATGCGCGATTGTTCAGGCAGCGCCAGCAGCGCTTTCTGGCAGCGCGCGCTCATTACGCAGAAGTCGCCGGCATCGCGCGGCCATTCGTGATCGGCGGCGCGCTGAATAATGCGGTAGAAAGCGGAATAACCGGCCCGCAGCAACCAAGGCGCGTCCCGCCTGCCCCTCACCCCGTAGCAAACATCCAATTCATCGCGCAAGCAGCTCCGGTAAAGCTCCACCAGCACCTCGGCCGGATCCTGCAAATCGCAATCCATGATGCCGACGTACTCGCCGCGCGCGTACGCCAAGCCAGTCGACAGCGCCGCTTGATGGCCGAAGTTGCGGCTCAAGCGAACCCCGGAGATACGCCCGTCGCGCCGATGCCATCGCTCGATCACGGCGAACGTGCGGTCGCGGCTGCCGTCGTCGACGCACAGGATCGACCACTCACCGTCTGTCGCGTCCTCCAAGGCAGGCGTCACGGCCGCGAAGAACTCTTCCAGCATTTCCTCTTCGTTGTAGCAAGGGACAATGACACAAAGACGCGGATACTCACTAACCATGCGCCACTCCATTCGCCAGCACCGGATGCCATCGGCTCCCGATCCAGCTTGCCAACAAGTTTCGATGCTCGCGCTCCAGAGCCACGAAAAACGCCAATAAATAGTAGACCGGGCCGACGATCGCTGCCGCCCCGAGAATCTGCATCCAGTTGTTCCCCGGCAGAATGGTTGACCGCAGCCAGAAAGAAAGCGCCAGCACTGGCAGCATCGCCAAGGCCGGCCACGCGTACACGCTCCACAGGTACTGCGCAAACGGCACGCCGATCGTCTTGCTGACTAGCCGCGAGACAATCAGCCCTCGGTTCAGAATCATGAGCGAGGCCGAAACCCAGGCCGCCCCAACAATGCCCCAACGCGGAATCGCAACCACGAGCAAGAGCAGCGCGGCAACAGCTTCCACCAGCAGACTCCGCGCATAGCGTTGATGCTTTCCCAGGCCTTGCAAAAGCATTCCAGCGCTGAATTGTCCCACCACCCCCACGACGTACCCCGCGACCAGAATCGGTAAAACCGCCGCGCTGTGGCTCGCAAACTGCGCGCCCACCCAAAAGGCAAGCATCCGCGGCCCGTGCGTCCACAGCAGGATCGCCAGCGGCATGAACATCACCAGGCAATAGCGGTTGGTGAAGACCGCCAGCCCCTTCAAGCTTTCCGAACCGCCCCGCGCCGCCAGCTCAGCCGCATTGGTGTTGGTCACGATGCCGATCCGTCCCACCAACTCCACCGTGTACTGCAGCAGCCGCACCGGCAAGTTGTAGAAGCCGACGAAAGCCGCCGACCTGAAATGCCCGATCAGCATCGGCGCGCCTTGATTCAGAAGCTGGTTCGAAATCGTCATCACGAAGGTGTGGATTCCGAAGCGCGCCATCTCTCGCAACGTACCGAAGCTCGCGTGACGAATCGAAACACGCGGGCTTGAAAAGACTCGGCGGAAGTAGAAGTAATTTGCGGCGTAGCCGATAACCTGGCTCAAGATCGCGATTACGCCGATTGCGACCAGCTTGTAGCCCAAGTACAACGCCAGCGCCCAACCGACGGCGCGCACCGCGGCCGACACAATGGACGCTTTGGTCGAGTATTCAAAGCGCTGCACCGCCTCGAGACAGCGTTAAACACGTTGAACACCAGTCCGAGGCACCAGTTGAGTGTGATCAGGATTATGAGGGTTTGGAAACTGCCGCGCAGGCTGGCCGGGACCTGGAAAAATCGCTGGACGTAGGCCACCAGCGCGAACACCACGCCCAGCACCACCACACTCGCGATGGTCGAGTAAACCAGAGCCGTGCTGATCACCGCGCGGACGTTCCGGGCGTCGCCGGTGGCCGAATAGTGCGCCACGAACTTCACCGTCGCGGATCGAAAACCCAGATCGAAGAACCAGTAGTACTCGACGAGGGAAAACGTGATGGCCCACACGCCGTAGCCGTCCGCGCCCAGCTTGAGAATCAAGTAAGGCGACAAGACGAACCCGATGAACAGGCTGACCGCGGTGCCCAGCCAGTTCCATAGCACGTTAGAAACGAAGCGGCGGCTGCGCTCTGGCGCACCGGTTCCGGCGCCCGTTGGGCTTTCTCTCATCGTCGAGAGAGATAGTGTGGCGAACCCGAAGTTTGTCTCCGGAGACTGACTGGCGAGCCGGGATACAAAACCGCGTCGAAGTTGTCCTGCGCCAGCATGAGGGAGCGCTCGCGTTGGTCGGCATACCCGCTCACGATTACGCCGGGCAGATAATAATGAATCATCGGCAAATCGTTTTGCGGCGCGAGCAACCTCTGGCCGTCCAGCTTCTCTCGACGCACCCGATCCAGAACTTCAGCCAGCCGTGGCGCGGGCAGGATGGGATGCGCTCGAAGCTGTGCGTAGGTATTCCAAAACAACAGCAAAAGGATCGCAGCGGTTGAGGCGAATCGCAGGGCTGGCTTCCAGTTCTTCAAGACAGAAGCAAACACGAAACCGGTCGCGATTTGAAACGCCGGCAGGAACGGCAGCATGTAGCGCGGCGTTTCCGTGTTGACGCGCAGCAGCACAACCAGCATCAGCACGCCATACAGCACTACGGGCGCGAGCGTCTTTCGCATAGCGGAATCGCAGAATCGGAAATATAGAATGGCCGCGACTCCGAATAGTATCCACTCCCAAGGCGATTCCACGAGGCGGCGCCGCCACGTTTCCACAAACCCAGCCTCGCCCCACGGCGATTTGCGCACCAGCGCCAGATACGCCATGAACAGGTACGCCTTGAGGAAGCTCAGCTTGAGCACCGCGGCGGGCCACAGAAACAGAACCGTCGCAAAGAACAGAAATAGGGACTTGGCAATGCGACGCCTATCGCCGCAAGCGATGATGACCAAAACGAGGACGAAGGCCACCTCCAGCGTGCAGAACGCGCAAGCCGTCGCGCCCACTGCGCCATACCAAAAGCGGCGATCGCCCGTTGCGCGCCACTTCATTAAGAGCATCAAAGCGGTCACGGTGCACAGCACGAACAACTGATGCGGCGCGATCTCATTGCTAAAGACGGTGGCATAGCTCCAGAGATAAAAAGCCGAACAGAACACCGCGGCCAAGTCGCCCCCTGGAAAGAGCCAGAGGCTCCCGAAATAAATTACCAGCGCGGTGAGCACCGGAAAGATGTAAGAGAAGCTTCGCGTCGCATGTTCGTCGAGATGCAGCGGAGCCAGCCCCGCCAGCCAGTAGAAATATAGCGGGCCGTGCCAATGCCGATAAAAATTCACATCGGACTCCGCACGGCTCTCTGCCGACAGCGTGGCGCGCAGCGCGGGATCACCGCCGTCGCTCAGCCCGATCCGGATGTAATCGGCGAGCGATTGCGCAGGATGATCGGTATAGTTTGCCCAGCCCAGCGAGGCGGCGAACATGTAATCGGCTTCATCGTAGTAATAAGGCCAGGAGAAGACTTCTCGCCGTGCGAAGAGCACGAACACCGCCAGAATCGCACCCAGAGCCAGTGCGTGCTTCATGCGGTCTCGCTCCCACGCTCCAGCGCCAGCCGTAGGGCGATGCTCATGCCGGCGATGGCCGGAAGATAGCTGCTGTAGGCCACATGGAAAAACAGTGTGTCCACGGCGTAGGCCAGAGTGCTCGCAATCAGGCAGAACGCCAGCGCGCCGACGCCGTCCCTGTCGCGGCCACTCGCCCGCCGGTAGATGCGCAGGTTCGAACGCAGCACCAGAACAATTACGCCGGAATACAGCAGAAATGCAGGAATCCCGCACTCGCTGGCAATTTCGGTGTAGGAATTGTGCGTGCCAAGCCACGGCGCCGGCTTCCCTTCCCCCTTAAGGTCTTCCGACGCCGCCACGGCGAACTGCCCCGGTCCGACGCCCAGCAACGGATGCAAGAACGCGTATTTCACGCTTTGACGCAGCAGGGCCAGCCGCTGGGCTTGCGATCCAAGTGCGGCCTGATCCAGAGCGTCGGTAGCGACGGCATCGGGCTGCGATCCAATCAGGGTGACGCGATGAAAAACGCCGGATGGCGCCACCAATAAAGCAGCCGCAGCCACTGGAGCCGCCCACAGAATGGTTCGAATTCGATTCTTCGTCAGCGCCAGCGCCGCCACTCCGAGAACCAACGCTGCCAGGAACGCCCCGCGCGCCCCGGTCTCCAGCATGAATACCACCGCCGCGGCAATTCCTGCGCCGCCGGCCACACGCTTCCAGACTCCACCCTGGTAAAGCAGATATAGAAACTGGGTCACCGCGATGAGCAACTGCAAGCTCAGGTCATTGGCGTTGCGGAAAAACATGCTATCGGGAATTTCCAGCCGGCCGGTCTGCATTGACCCGCCCCACCAGCAGTCAATCAGCAGCAGCACGTCGGAAGCGATCAGGAAAAACATCAGGCGCCGCAGATGGCGCACCGATATAGCGAAGGCCGCGAAGTAATACAGTTGGATCCAGCCGTGCGGGATGTAATCGAGCAGCAGTGTCACCGATCCGCCGCGCCACACGCTGAACGGCGTGGCTAGCAGAATCCATGCCAGGAACAACGCCCATAGCCGGCCGATCGGATCGCGAAACGCGCGCAGGACATTCCCACTCAGCAACAGCAGTAACGGCAGAAGGACCCAGGATGCGGTCGAGATGTAGGCTTTGACATGAAACAATCGCGTGGCGAATTCGTTTGCGTAGCCGGAAATGGTGAAGATGCACAGCAACGCGAATCCAGCGCGTTGTCCCAGGCTGGCATCGGACGCTTCGAGAGCCACGACTGGCGCCACGCGCGCAGGCGGCTCGGCCGGCAGGACGGCTTGAGGATTGTTGAAGCGGCCCATTTTTAGAAACGCTCAGCCGGCGCTGCGCAAGACGGCCATCAGCGACGTGCCGATCAACTGTTGCGGGATTGGCTCACAGCGCGACAGCCATAGCAACGCGCGATCCCGCACCGGCCCGCCAGTTTCGAAACCCGCGGCGATCTCGCCCTCGCCAGATCGAGCCAGCATCCACAGTTTTCGTAAGGCTAGCAGCGGTAGCAACGGAAACCCCCAGTAGGTGTATCGCGCGAGCGTCAATTCATGCCGCCGCGCCAGGGCCTCAAGCGAGCCAATCCGGTAGCGGCGCAAATGTCCAACGGCGCGATCGTAGCCGGAGTATAACGACTGCAGCGCCGGCACGTTCACTACGACGCCGCCGCCGGGAGCAAGGTGAAACTTTACCGCACGCAGGAACGCCTCCTGGTCCGCGATGTGTTCCAGAACGTCAGCGAGCAGGATCACATCGAAGCGCGCCTCATATTCGGGACTCTGCTCGCGCACGTCGTAGCAGCAGACCGGACTAAAGCGGCAGGCAGTCTGCTTGAGAGCGGTCTCATTCAGATCGAATCCGGCGACCTCGACCTGGTAGAAATCCTCGATCTGGCGTTGCAGCAGCCCATGCCCGCATCCGATTTCAGCGATGGCCGTGGCTTGCGAGATCAGATCGCCGGCCAGCCGGCGCAGCACCTCAAAGCGGCGCGTGATCCAAGGATGCTCGAGATTAGCAATCTCGTACCAGCGGTCGTCCATCGAGACAGCCGCCGGCTGCGACAAATAGCGTACGGGTTCCGATCGCATGCAGTTGGAAAAAGCGTCGTGCGGCGATCGACGCAGAGGCGAGGCAACGCTGTATTCAGTTTAACGCAGCTACTGGGGCGGCGGAATCTTTATCTCTTGCGCGCCTGCCGGCGGTACGAATTTAAACAAGTCATCGGGAAGCGATTCGTTGAGCTTGATGCTGGTAAAGACCATGCTTACGCCTGGGTGATCCTCACGCAGGATGCGAGAGCTTTTCTTGTCCACCCACCAAGTGTATATCGGTCCGCCTTTCCGCAGCGAAACTGAGACAACGTAGCAGTCAACCTTGGCCCCCGCGTAGTCAATCGTCTCGTCGCGCAGGTATTTTGCCTCCTCAACGGCGTCCGCTCCGCGGTATGGTGACATTGTGAAATCATCGACGGCCTCCGGCCTCAGGCCTCCCCAGCCCCCGCGGGCATCAGGCATCAGAGCAGCAGCGGGAACAGAAAAGTACTGATTCGCCTTGAGAAAATAGAACCAGACTGCAGAACCATCGTGAACAATAACTACTCCGCCGCTCAGTTCCGGAGCAACGCTCCATATGCCGGGCGGCGCTCCCTCAATTCGGTAGCGATTCGGCGGCTTGAACGCGAAGATTGCACGACCAGGCTTGTCGGCTGTCTGGGGATCGGATTTGGGGCCGATGATCTCGGCCATCATTTCGTATTGCGCGGCTCCCTTGTATAATTCGCTCACTTTCTTTAGGATCGCTGCCACATCGGGCTGAGCTTCGGCGCAAACCGCGGACAATAGCAGCAAGCAAACGACGCGATCGGCCGAACGCATACGTCCGAGCGTAGCACGCTGGAACACCGCTGCCACCAGCCCGCTACAATGAGCGCTTATGACACTCAACGGACGTGTAGCTCTCATCACCGGCGCAAGCCGCGGACTCGGAAAAGCGATGGCTTTGGCGTTGGGCGGAGCGGGCGCGCGGCTGGCGCTGGTTTCGCGTGACGCGACGCAGCTCACCGTTGTAGCCGAGGAAGCTCGCAAGTTGGGCGCGCATTCGGAAGTGTTTCGCGCCGATGTCAGCGACGAAGAGCAGGTCCTACAGCTGGCGCGCGACGTCCCCGCCAAGCTCGGGCCGGTCGACATCCTTATCAACAACGCCGGAACCGTGGTGCGGAGCACGTGCGTCGATTTCTCGCTGGCGGATTGGAACCTGGTCCTCAATACCAACCTCACCAGCGCCTTCCTGATATGCCGCTCGTTCGTCCCGCAGATGAAAGGCCGAGGCTACGGGCGCGTGATCAACATCAGCTCCATCATGGCCCACATTTCGCTTCCGCAGCGCACCGCGTACTCGGCCAGCAAAGCCGGCCTGCTCGGCTTCACGCGCGCGCTTGCGCTGGAGCTGGCGCCCGAGAAGATCACTGTAGTCGCGATCAGCCCCGGCCCGTTCGTGACGGAGATGACCGCGCCGCTAGCCGCCGACCCGGCCCACAACGCCCAGTTCAGCTCGCGCGTTCCGCTCGGCCGCTGGGGACAGCCGGAAGAAGTCGGCAAGCTCGCGCTTTACTTGTGCTCGGACGAGGCCTCGTTCATCACCGGCACCGACATTCTGATCGACGGAGGCTGGTGTGCGCAGTAAGTTAGTCTTCGTCACAGCCGCCTTCCTCTTGGCGGCTTGCAATCGCAACGCGACCAAGCGAATCGCGGTGATCCCCAAGGCCAACTCGCACGAGTTCTGGGTCTCGGTGCACGCGGGCGCCGCTGCGGCCGGGCAAAAGTTCGGCGTCGAGATCCTCTGGAACGGCCCCGCGCTGGAGACCGAATACGACCGCCAGATGCAGATCGTCGACTCCATGCTCGCCCAGCACGTCGATGGGCTGGCCGTGGCGGCGGCCGAGCGCAAGGCGCTGAATCGTTCGCTCGACCGCGCGGCCCAGCTTGGCATTCCCGTCACGGTGTTCGACTCGGGCGTCGATTCCAGCAACTACATGACGTTCGTGGCCACCAATAATTATCGGGCCGGCCAGTTGGGAGCGCGCGAGCTAGGCGCTCTGACCGGAGGCAAAGGCAAGGTCGCGATGGTCATGAACGCGCCGGGCAGCGCCTCCACCATGGATCGGGAACGCGCCTTCGAGGACGTCATGAAGTCCGAGTTCCCGAACATCCAAGTCGTCGCGCGCCAATTCTCGATGTCGGCCCGCTCTAAGGGGATGGAAGCCGCCGAGAACATGCTCACCGCGCATCCCGATCTGGCCGCGATCTTTGCGTCGTCGGAGCCGAGCAGCGCAGGCGCGGCGCTGGCGCTCAAGTCGCGTGGCCTGGCGGGCAGAGTAAAGCTGGTTGCGTTCGACGCGAGCGACGACCTGATCGCCGATCTAAAAGGCGGAACCATCAGCGCGCTGGTGGTCCAGGACCCGTTCCAGATGGGCTTCCAGGCGGTCAAGACGCTGGTCGACAAACTGCACGGTGTCGCGCCGCCCAAGCAGATCGATCTGCCCGCGCGAGTAGTTCGCACAACCGATCTTGACCGGCCTGCAGTGCACGAACTGCTGTATCCGGACGTGAAGAGATATCTCGGTTCAACGCATTAGAAGGGGTCTTTAATCAACCCTGCTTATAATCGGGCTACCAATAGCGGCGCCCAAAATACTGGCAACCTCGTTACAGGCCAGTTCTTCGCTCGCCAGGTGCCGCACTTTTGTGCCAACCAGCGGTGTTACAAGTTCTTCAGCAATCAGAGGCAATGCCGAATGGCGACACCCACGACATCTTGTCCTTAGAACCGTACTTGGCCATGGTTCCGGTTGCCCTGCTGCTCCCTAAGCAGGTCTTAACCGCGAGCCTCGACTCGGCGTCCGACGTTCCTGAGCGGTTTTGCCGGAGAGTCGAAATCGACCGCGCGGCTTAAGCACAGATAATGCGGATCGCGCCGCTGCTAGCGCGGCCGGCAAACTCGTCGCGTCCGACATCTGGCGCCCATCGGTTGGGCACACTTCCTCGACGCGCGGGAGATTCCCCTACTGTACGGTCAGGAACAGCGACTGCGGCACCGGCACGCCGTCCACAACCACGCTGATCGGATAATCGCCGGGCGCGACCTGGGGAACCGTGATGTCGAACTGATATAGTCCGACCACGCCAGGGGCCAGCCCCGCATACGTGAATGTCGCTGGCGTGGACCCGAAACTGAGCGTCACATTGGGAAGGCTGTTCTGCTGGCCGACTACCAGGCCGGGAACACTTGCGGGCGTAACGGGGCCGAAGCCGATACCATAAGCTGCGATCACATCGCCCGGGCTCGCTGGGCGAAAGGGCACGCCCGGAATCAATCCACTGTTGCCGACGTAGGTGACTCCATCTTGGAATAACGCCACCAAGTATTGCTTGCCCCCTACATGGAAGCTTGCCGGCGCAAGCATTCCGGGCGCCAGCGCTGCCTCCTGGATCGTGATCGGGGCGCTGGTTCCGGCGCAGGTGGTGACCGTAATCTTCACAGGACCTGTGGCCGAATCGGCCGGAGCCTGGACATCGATCTGCCCGCCGCTGATGTACTCCATGAACCCCGCGTTTCCGTCGATCGAGATGCTTGTGCCGTCGAGACTGATGGGTGCATTGGCACCCTGAAAGTCGGAGCCGGACCACGTCCGCGCGTCCACCGCCAAATTCGACCCATGGACTTCCAGCCAGGAACCAGGAGCGAAGTAGGAGAATCCGCCGAAGCCGCTGAGGGAATTGACCGAGGTGATCGAGGGTGCCTCGGAGATGGTACACGTCACCGCGCCACCCGGGAGTGCGGCGATGGTGGTCAAGTTGAATTGAACCGGTGCCAGACTGGTGCCGGCGGCCATGGCCGTCACTACGACCTTGCCCGCGGTGGCGCCAAGCGTCGGTTGCACGCTCGCGCTACCGGTGGCATCGGTGACGGCGCTGGCGGCACTGAGCGTGGCGTCGCCGGAACTGACGGCAAAGTTCACGGGAACCGCGGGAACTGGCACGCCCGCGCGCCCGTTCACGATTACCTGCAAGGGGTTCGGTAAGGTCCATCCCACTTGTCCCGTCTGCTCATCGCCGGATGTCGTCAGTCCGGAAGGCGAATCCAGCACCAGCTTCCAGACCGAGCTGTAATACCGACCCGCGTAGTAAAGATCGCCGTTGGCATCGACGCTGAGCCCGCCGGATTCCAGCTCCGCGGCGGGGGTGACGGGCGAAAGAACAACGTCCGAAACGGCGCTCGCAAAGATCCCTGCCACAGGCTGACTGGTCCCCGCCCCGGAAATCTGTGTGACCGTTCCGCCGCTTATTTTGTAGAGCGTGAAATTGAAGGCAGCATAAAGATTGCCCGCGTTGTCCACGGCCACCAAACTCACCTGCGCAAACGGGGAACTGGCGGGCTGGCCGCTCTGGATCGTGCCCAGCGTAGTGCCATTCCCGACCACGGTGGAAATCGTGCCGCCCGGTGAAACCATTCGGATTGAAAAATTCTCGGTGTCAGCGATATAGATATTGTTCGATCCGTCTATGGCCAACCCGCCCGGACGGGAGAGCTTGGCGCCGGTGGCAGCCTGGCCGTCGCCGCCATAGCCTGACTGCGCGGAACCCGCGAAGTTGGAAATAGTTCCGTCCGCCGCCGAAACCTTGCGCACCTGGTTCCCAAGATTGTCCGCGATATAGACGTTACCAGAGGAGTCGCACACTATGCTCGAGATGTCGCCAAATGTCGCCTTGGTTGCGGGTCCTCCGTCTCCTGTGTCGCTCGCGACGTTCGACGCCACGCCCGCGACAAGCTGCAATACACCCGCGGCAGTTATCTTGAAGACTTGGTTCGCAAAAAACGACGATCCTTCCGCAAAATAAACTGCCCCTTGCGAATCGACCGCCAAAGAACCTACCAACTGCAAGGGAGACAGTGTCGCTTGCCCGCCTACCACAGGAGCACCATAGGAACCATTTCCCGCGTAGGTGGTGATGGTTCCACCGGGCGATACCTTACGGATCCGGTAGTTGCCCGCGTCCGCGATGTACGCGTTACCTTGGGCATCCATCGCGAAACCAGCGGGCTGATTGATCAGCGCGGAGACGGCCGTTCCGTTGTCACCGCCGTAGTGCAATGTTCCGGCGACCGCGGAGGCTTGGCCGCCGGATACTTCCAACGCCCTGTTAGTGCCGTAGTCGGCGATGAACAAGTTACCCTTTGCATCGACGCTCACATTCTGAACGTAGCTGAGAACCAGGCCGGTGGCGGAGCCGGCCGCCAACGGGCCGTTCGGACTCCCATTGCCGGCCACGATGGTCAGATTGCCCGCCGGAGTGATCTCCATTACTACGTTCGCCTGTTGGCTTCCGACATACACGTTGTTGGACGCGTCAACCGCAATTCCGCCCTCCAGGACTATGCTGCCCAGAGATGTGGCTGTCGCTGGGCCATTCGACGGACTGCCGAAGTTACTGCCGTTTCCGGCAAAGGTGGTGATCGTGCCGCTGGCGGAGACTCTTCGAACCACCCGGTTTCCACCGTCGGAAATGTAAACATTGTTCAACTTGTCCACCACCACGCCGCGAGGTTGGTTCAAAAGAGCGGCAGCGGCCGGACCGCTATCGCCGCTGTATCCCCCCTTGGTTGTTCCGGCAATCGTATGAATGATGCCGTCACGAGTCACTTCCCGAATTCTATTGCCGTCGGTGAAGTACAGGTTCCCCGATCCGTCCAAAGCCAGTCCGAAGGCATCCTGCAGTTGCGCGTTCACAGCGGGTATTTCGTCCCCGGTGGTACCGAACATCCCAGTTCCGGCCACGACTATCTGCGACCCGCTGGGGGACACCTCAAACACCTGCGCATTCGCCGCGACATAGAAATTGCCGTCGCCCGACAGGATCATATTATATCCGGGGACGCCCGAAGCGACCGTATCGATATTGCCACCGATGGCGGCCTTCCGGATTTCTTTCGCTCCTGAATCGAGGATGTAAAGATTCCCTTGAGAATCGGGGACCGCTGCTTCAATGGAGAGGAGCAGCGCGGCCGTCGCGGGTCCGCCGTCCCCAAGCCCGGCTGGCAAAGAACCGGCAAAACTCCTGACAACGTAAGGGTAGTTATTGACCTGCCCTAGCAGACAAACCGAACTCAACAGAACGCTAAATAAAATGCTTAGCCGACTTGGCATGCGGAATATCCTCCTAGAGCGATCCGGTCAACTTAGAATAGCTGCTTCTCTCCACGCCGCCTCGTCAGGCTTTGAAGAAGAAATGAGACTTATTTAGATGGGCGCCAATGCTACTCAGGTGAACCACACGCTTTACGCCCGATTGACTTGCTGATGATAACCGTAAGGGAATGCCGTCGTTTGCACTAGCTCCTGTGTTAGTGGCATACTAATGTGCCCTGACGAACCTTAATACAGTTTCCAAGTCGCAATCGTCCAAGCATTAGAACTGCTGCGGAACCGTGTCCTTGAACTGCAGGTGGTCCTTCCAGGCCTTCTCTTCATCGCGCTCTTCCTGCAATTGTTGGAGGAACTTTGCCTCGGTTCGCGCCACGGCGCGCGGATAGGCATCCGGATCGACGAAACGATTCGGATCGTACTTGTCGCCCGGGCGCCATTTGCGCAGTAGTCCAAATTGGCCGGCGTGTGAACTAAGAAAAATGTCGCAGTGCAACTGCTCCTGCGCCTGGAACGTGCGCGCGAAATCCTGCACGATGTTCGGATATTTGGGATTGTGCAACAGCACCGTGCCGTCGTTGATGTTGGCCAAGTTGGCAATCAGAACATGATATGTTTTCCCGCCGTCGGCGACGTCCAGGGCGTAGCTGGTGCTGCCCTTGGTGTGGCCGGGATGCAGGTACGCAGTCAAAACCGTGCCGCCCAGCTCGACTTTTTCGCCATCCTTGAGGGCGCGGTCCACTTTCACCGGGGGGAACCAATTGGAATTTCCGAACAGAAAATCGGTCTTGCCGCCGGTCTCTAGCAGCTCGACTTCTTCCTGCATGGCGACCATTTTGGCGCCAGTGAGCCGCTTCATCTCGGCTTCGCCCGCGGCGTGATCGCTGTGCGCGTGCGTCACCAGCAGAATCTTGATGTCGGACAACTTGAATCCGAGCTCAGTCACGCGCGAACGAATTTCGGGAACAGAATATTCGTAGCCGGTATTGACCAGAATGTCGCCCTGCGGCGTGACGATCAGGTAGCTGGCCAGGTCTTCGTCGCCGACATAATAAACGTTGCCGACCATGCGCAGCGGCGGGAAGAGTTTCTGAGCGGATAGGAGCGTCGAGAAGGCCGCCAGAAGAGCCAGAATCCGGATCATGCCGCCAGTGTAGCGCAATTGTATACTGAACCCATGGCCACTACCGGATTACGCGCTGCTACGTTGGCTCTATTCACGCTTCTTGCGCTGCAGGCTCAGGAGGCAGGCGGACCACAACCTCAGACTTTGGGGGCAGGCCGCAATTATGGCCGCTCCATGGTGATCAACCAGGGTGGCATCGCGGCGACCAGTCAGGTGCTGGCGTCCCAGGTCGGCGCGCAGATCCTGGCGCGCGGCGGAACAGCCGTGGATGCCGCCATCGCGGCCAATCTGGTGTTGACCGTCACCGAGCCGCTGATGACCAGCATCGGTGGCGACCTGTGGGTCATGTATTGGGACGCGAAGACCGGCAAGCTGACCGGCCTGAACTCGTCCGGACCCGCTCCCAAGGCGCTCACGCCGGAGTTTCTCGCCAAGCAGGGCATCACGCGCATGCCGCAAGAGGGCATTAACAGTGTGACTGTGCCGGGCGCGGTGCGCGGCTGGTACGAGATTCATCAACGCTTCGGCAAGCTGCCCTGGAGGGAGCTGTTCCAGCCCGCCATCTATTTCGCCGAGCAAGGTTATCCGGTGCACGAAGGCATCGCGGAGATCTGGGATAGTGCCGGTGTAATCCGCAGTCTCAAGAACAACGCCGAATCGACGCGGGTGTTTCTGCCGGGCGGCCAGGCGCCCAGGACGGGCCAAATATTTCGCGATCCCGACCTGGGCCACGCGCTGCGGCTGATCGCCGATCAAGGACCGGACGCGTTCTACAAGGGCGACATCGCCAAAGCGATTCTCAAGACGTCGCAACACCTGAACGGGACCATGACGGCCGAGGACCTGGCGGCGTTTTCGCCCGAGTGGGTAGAGCCGCTTTCGATCGATTACCGCGGCTGGCGCGTTTACGAGCTGCCACCGAACGGACAAGGCATGGCGGCGCTCGAGATGCTCAATATCATGGAGACCAAGCCACCCACGGCGTTGGGACCGTTCAGCCCGGTGGAGATGCACAAGCGCATCGAAGCCATGAAGCTGGCCTATTCCGACGTGCATCGCTACGATGCCGACCCGCGCACTTACGACGTTCCGACGGCTCAGCTTCTGTCGAAGGAGTACGCGCGCAAGCGGGCTGCGCTGATCGATCCGAACCGCGCGAATTGCAAAGTGGAGAACGGCGACCCGATCGGCAGCAACACGACTTATCTCACCATCGTGGATAAGGACGGCAACATCGCCAGCTGGATCCAGAGTATTTACAGCTCCTTCGGTTCCAAGGTCACGGTGGAAGGCATGGGCTTCCAGCTACAGAATCGCGGCGGCGGCTTCACGCTGGACTCGAAGAATCCCAATGTTCTGGCTGGCGGCAAGCGTCCGTTCCACACCATCATTCCGGCGTTCATGGAGAAAGGCGATCAGCATATCGGCTTCGGGATCATGGGCGGCGCGGTGCAGCCGCTGGCGCATGCGCAGTTTGTTTCGAACCTGGTCGATTACGGGATGAACATCCAGGAGGCGCTGGAATCGCCGCGCTTTGCCAAGGGCGGCGCTTCGGGTTGCGAAGTGTCTATCGAATCCCGCGTGCCGGAGCAAACCTTGCAGCAGCTCTCCGAGCGCGGCCACATCATCCAGATCCGGCGCGAGTACGTGGAATCGTTCGGACGCGGCCAGGCGATCCTGCACGATTCGAAAACGGGAACGAACTTCGCGGCCTCGGATCCGAGGGCGGACGGCGCGGCGGTGCCGGAGCCGATCCCGGTGCGGCCCATCGATTCCACGCGCTGAGACTACTTCGAGGGCTTCTCGCAGATCGGGCCGATCCACTTCGCGCTGAAGGTGTCGCTCGTGTTCATGCTGCGGCCGCCGCCGGTACTCATGGTCATTTGTATGGTGCCCTTGATGCTCTCCGGGCTGGACGCCTCGATACGGACGGTCCCGGTTGTCTTTTCGTTCCCGTGACTGCAGTCGATCTTGATTTCCTGTTTGCTGGAAGTGGAGGAAACAATGGTGCGGGCGCAGGCCTGGTCCTTGTCGCCGACGTCGAATCCGTTTTCGATCTGCTCTTTTGTGATGCAGGATTTGTTGGTTGTGGTGCGCGGAGCCTGACTGCCTTTCATGCGCTGCTCCACCATCTGCCGCTGCTCGGGCGTCATATTTGCCAAGACATCCGGCGGAATCGGCGGCAGGCCCGAGGCTTGAAACGTCATGGTGGCCTCCCATTGGCCGGGCTTGACGTTGAGTGTGTCGGCCAGTAAAAGCGCCGCGCAGGCCAGTGCGGCCAGGCTGATCAAAGCTGTAAGTTTCAAAGGACCCTTCCCACACTGCTGGCTAGAATTGGCACGTTCAGATCAGTCGGACGCGGGCAGGCGATCCTGCATGATTCGAAAACCGGAACGAACTTCGCGGCCTCAGATCCTCGAGCCGATGGGGCCGCGGTACCGGAGCCGATCCCGGCGCGGCCCATCGACTCCACGCGCTGAGACTACTTCGAGTCCTTCTCGCAGACCGGGCCGAGCCACTTGGCAGTGAAAGTGTTGTTCATGTTCATGGTGTGTCCGTTCGCCGTGACGCTCATTTGGCCCGAGCCTTTGACGCTTTCCGAGCTGGAGGCCTCGATGCGGATCACCCCGGTGGTTTTGTTGTTCCCGCGAGTGCACTCGATCTTGATTTCCTGTTTGCTCGAAGTGGAGGAAACAACCGTGCGGGTGCAGGACTGGTCGCCTTCGCCGACGTCGAATCCCTTTTCAATCTGTTCTTTTGTGATGCAGGCCTTGTTGGTGGTAGTGCGCGGAGTCTGATTGCCCTTCATGCGCTGCTCCATCATCTGGCGCTGCTCGGGCGTCATCTTTTCCAAGACTTCCGGCGGAATTGGCGGCAGACCCGAGGTTTGAACCGTGGAAGTGGCCTCCCACTGGCCGGGCTTGACGTTGAGTGAATCGGCCAGTAAAAGCGCCGCGCAGGCGAGTGCGGCAAGACTGATCGAAGCTGTAAGTTTCAAAAGACCTCCCCAGACTGCTGGCTAGAATTGGCTCTTTCAGAATATCGGATCTTGCGGCCTTAAGCCTTAGCTACTGGCTGATTTTTTCCAGGCGCGTCCACGGGCCATTGGAGGAGTTCGGATCGTAGTTCGCGCTTGCGTTGAGGAGGTAATCGCCGCTTTTATTTACCCAGGCGGCGCTGTATCCGGAGGGCAACTCGGCGCTCTCGCCCGTGTTCGGATTACGATATACCTCGACCTGGTGAACGGTGCTCTCCCAGGTCTGGTTGATGCGGTCCATGGCGGCTTGGCGGTTCTGGTAACGCTGGATGAGCTCGTCGCTGATCGGCTTGCCGCTCTGGGCCAGCTTCCGCTCAGTGAGGGCGCGGTCGGCAGCGTTCGCCTGTTGCTGGACCGCCTGCGTTGCGGCCGAATTTCCCATCTGCGCTTGCAGGCGCCCGAGTTCTTCAGAAACCTCCTGGACGCGCGCCCACCAGGGCAGATTCGGGCGCATGGAAAACATCGCGGTTTCAAACAAAGGAAGCTGGGCATCGAGCGTGCCTTTGGGCGCTTTCGAGTAGCGAATCTCATCGGGCGCCCAGCTCGTCGCGACGGTCTGGCCGGCGCGAAACTGCACGGCGGCAATGAGCACGTAGACGTCTTCTTCCATTGCAATGCCGTTCTCGACATATGCGAAGCGCATCTTCCCGGCCTGGAACATAGCGTTTTTGTAGGCGGGCTGCGGATACTTCAGGCGGCCGGCTTGGGCGAGTTCGGGCAACGGCTCCTGTTTGACCACGTCGGCGTTATCGAGATTGCGGCGATAGCGCGGAATGATGATGGTCTTGATGCACTCCACTGGGTCGAGCATCGGCGGCTGGACCTCGGTCCCGGAATAAAAGGAACCCGGATGGTAGCGCGGCCCAAGCGCCTGCGGATTCCAAATAAAGGTGGTGGGCGGGAGAATGCCGATCTCCTGGTGGGCCGGACCGATCAACTTAATCCAAGGGGCGGCGGGATCGGCCGCGCCGTTTTTCCAAATGACGCTGCCTTCAATCCGCCAGCCGGCTGGGACCAGGATGCGGTAAGCTTCGCCGCCGACGTGGCGCGGGTCGTCCATGATGCTGAAGGTTCGGAAGCGGAGCGACGGGGCGGTGTCACCAGGCGTGGCGAGGTGGGACGACGGGGGCTGGGCCAGCAGGGTGCAGCCAATAGCGAGAGCCTGGAAGTACCTGACTATACGTAACTTGCTGGCATATTGGAGTGCGATGCGGCTGACGTGAACCACAGCCATAAAATAGACCCGCTCGCTCCGAGTATAGCGCGGTGCGGCAAGAGAACCAGCTGAGCTCATCCGTTAGCTACGGAGCAGGCCTAAGCCTGCGGCGGATTCTTCAAACGCCGGCGGGCGGCAGCAAACATCGCGAGCAGCCCGGCCCCGAGCGGGATCAGAGTGCCCGGCTCAGGCACGCCGCTGAACTCGGCGTCGATTGCCCAGTCAGGCGAGAAAGGGCCGCTCCAACTACTGCTGAAAAGACTGGCGAAATCTCCTCCATTGTTGCTAAAAACGAAGCCGCCACCCGGGATGGTCCCGCCTTGGGATACATGCGTTTCTCCGGACGAGTCGCCATAATACTGGGAGACGCTCAGGAAGGCGACGTAATCAGCGCCCGAGTTGAGATTGACGTCGATGTTGTTGAAAGTCAGTTCCGCATTGCCCGTGTTGGCGTAATCCACCGACGGGCTGGTATACAGCAAGGTGCCGGCTTCGGTCCCGGTCCAGGTGGCGATGTAAGCGCTCAAAACGATGTCGCCAGCGACGGTCGGGGTCCCCATGAAGAAACTGAAGCTGGTCAAGAAATCCGCGCCATCGGTGGGCGCACTAAATGTCTCGCCATAAGTGGCTGTGTTAGGGTTTCCCAGCGGATTCCAATAATCGCTGTATCCGGTGAAGTTGTTGTAGGTGTCGCCGAACGCGGTTAGGGCGAATGTCAATAAGGCAAACAATAAGTAGAACCGTTTCACGCGTCTTTCCTCCGTAGCATAACAAGGTTACGTTGGCGCGAGAATTAGAGTCAATAACTCTGCCGCGCCTAGAGTACTGTGAGAGTACTGCAAGTTTCCGCAAAGGAATCAATCATTCGGGCGTGGCGCGCTGCGACGAAGGCGGCTGGGCCGGCAAAGTAGAGTAAAGAAACACTTCGATTAGTCTGTATAATACCTTGACTCTAAATGTGTTGCTGGCCGTATCGACGAGCGGGAAGCGGCTCAGTGCGAGTCAGCTTGACTTGTGGCGCGCTCTGGCTGGTTCGATATTCGGGAGGAACGCGGTCAGCAGGCCGATGGCGGGTAGGAAGGCGCAGATTTGGTAGACCAGGATGATGCTGGTGGAGTCGGCCAGCTTGCCTAGAAATGCGGCGCCGATTCCAGCCGTGCCGAACGCCAAGCCGAAGAACAAGCCCGAGACCATGCCGATCTTGCCCGGCAGCAGCTCCTGGGCGTAAACCAGAATCGCGGAGAAGGCTGAGGACAGCACCAGTCCGATCACTACCGTGAGGACGCCGGTCCAGAACAGGTTGGCGTGCGGGAGCATGAGCGTGAACGGAAGCACGCCCAGGATCGACCACCAGATCACGTACTTGCGGCCGATGCGGTCGCCCACCGGTCCACCGACGATGGTTCCGGCCGCCACCGAGCCCAGAAAGATGAACAGATAAAGCTGGGCGCTACGCACCGGCATGTGGAATTTGTTCATCAAGTAAAAAATGTAAAAGCTGTTCAGGCTCACCAGGTAAAAGAACTTCGAAAAGATGAGCATCACCAGCACGCTCAGTGCGACCGCCACTCGGCGCGGAGAAAGGTTCAGAGTGCGCTCGGCATGGCGTGCTTCGACGCGCTTTTCGCCGGTGTGGCGACCCTGATGCCAATGCGCGACGCCCGTCAGCACCAGGATGGCGGCTAAGGCCGCGGTGGCGAACCAGCCCAAGCTGCGCTGTCCGAACGGCAACACGACGAACGCCGCCAGCAGCGGACCAAGCGAGCTTCCCGCGTTTCCACCCACTTGAAATAACGACTGCGCCAGGCCGTGCTGGCCGCCCGAGGCCAGGCGCGCCACGCGCGACGACTCGGGATGAAACACCGCAGAACCCATGCCGATCAGCGCCACCGAAAGCAGGATCATTCCAAAGCGGGGCGCCCGAGCGAGCATCAACAGTCCGGCCAGCGTGAATCCCATGCCGAGCGGCAGCGAGTAGGGCATGACGCGGTAGTCGTTGTAGAGCCCGATCAGGGGTTGCAGCAGGGACGCGGTGAGCTGCATAGTCAGCGTGATCAAGCCGATCTGGCTAAAATCCAGATGGTAAGAAGTCTTGAGCAGCGGGTAGACGGCGGGAATCAGCGACTGCATCATGTCGTTCAGCAGATGGCAGAAGCTGATGGCGCCCAGGATGCCGAAAGCGGTGCCCGCGGCCGCCTGCACCTGCGGCGGGGCGACGGAAGCCGGAACTGTGGTACCCGCTGACATCAATTTAAGTGTAACGTTACTGTGCGGCTCACTTTTTGATGCGAGGAAAGCCGCCGGGATGCACTAATCCGGCATGAGGACATTTTTAGCAACTCTCTCGCTGGTGCTCTGGTCCTGGGTGGCGCAAGCGGGAACACTTACTAAGTCGCACAGCCAGGGCAAGTTCAGCGACGCCGAGATCGAAGCCACGATCAAGGCCAAGCTGGCCAAATCCAAGATCGGCAAAGAAGGCTTTCAGGTGCACATCAAAGACGGCGTGGCGACCTGGACCGGCACGACGAGTGTGATGCAGCACAAGGGTGCGGCCACGCGCATGGCCAAGACCGCCGGCGCCATCAAGGTAGTAAACAACATCAAAGTCTCCGAGCAGGATGCGGCTAAGGCGACTGGCAATCTCAGCGGTGCGCCACGGCGGGTGGAAGTGAAGCCGGCCGTCAAATAGAATTAAAACATTCGTTGGTCTCCGTGTAGTCGAGTCGGGGCCTTTTGGCTTGCTACAATGCAATCCTGATGCGCATTCGACATTCGATCATTGCCTTGATCTTCTGTCTGACGGCGGCGTTTGGGCAGGAACTTCACATCACCACCGGGCCGGCGGACAATCAGGTCCTGCAGCGCGACATGGATGATAACGGGCGCATCGTACTGAGCGGCACGGCCTCCGGCAAGAAAGTGGATGGCAAGGACGTGGAGGCCCGGCTGCTCGACGCCCGCGCCACCGAACTCGCCGGGTTCCATTGGGCACGGGTCGGCAAAATCCAGAAGCTGCACTGGAGCGGAGAGCTGAAAGGCATCCCGACGGGAGGGCCGTACCGTCTGGAAGTCCGAATCCTGAACGCGGAAGCTTCGACGGTTTCCATCTCCAATCTTTTAGTGGGCGACCTGTGGGTACTGGCCGGGCAATCCAACATGGAGGGTCATGGCGATTTGCTGGATGTGCAGCAGCCCGCGCCGCTGGTGCGCAGCTTCGATATGGCGGATCACTGGAGGGAGGCTGAGGAACCGCTGCATACCGTGGTGAGCGCGGTGGATCCGGTGCATTGGCCATTGAATGCGCAGAATCAGCCGGAGCGGCTCATGGGGCAGCCGCTTGAAACTTACATAGCGAATCGCAAGAAAGGCGCGGGGCTGGGATTGCCGTTTGCGGTGGAAATGATGACGCGCACCGGCATCCCGGTCGGCCTGATTCCGTGCGCTCATGGCGGCACTTCGATGGATCAGTGGAACCCGGCCTGGAAAGATCGCGAAGGCGATTCGCTGTACGGGTCGATGTTCCGGCGCGTGCAGGCGGTGGGCGGGCATGTGCGCGGCGTGCTGTGGTATCAGGGTGAATCGGATGCCAACATCAAGGCAGAGCCGGGGTTTTTGCAGAAGTTCGAGGATTTCGTCAAAGCCGTGCGGACCGATCTGAATCAACCGGATCTTCCTTTTTATTACGTGCAGATCGGCCGGCATATCGATAACACCAACGTCACGGAATGGAATCGCGTGCAACTGGCGCAACTCCGGGTCGAGTCCGAAGTTCCTCATTCGGGAATGGTGGCCGCGGTGGATTTGCAGCTAGACGACACGATTCACATCAGCACGCCGGACTTGAAGCGCCTGGGAAGGCGTCTGGCGGATTTGGTTTCGATCGACCTGTTCGCGCGCTTGAAAAACTACGGCGAGATGAAGCGCGGCCCGCGTCCGATGGAGGCAGCGCTCGATAACGGCGTGGTGAAGGTTTCCTTTTCGGGCGTCAATGGGCGGCTGCAATCGGATGGACGCATCTCCGGATTTTCGATTCACGATTCCAAGGGCGCGCTGCTTCCGATGATTTACAAGACGCGCGTGGATCCGGCGGAGGCCAGCACGGTGTTGCTGTACGTCCAGGGGAAGTTGCCGGCGGATGCGGTGCTTTGGTACGGGTTCGGCAAAGATCCGTACTGCAACGTGCGGGATGCTGCCGACATGGCGGTGCCGGTATTTGCCATCAAGATCGCGTCGTCGGCTGCGTCCGGCGGGACGCGCGCGGCGCGCTGACAACAGATCTCAATCGCACCTGAGCGCGGCGGCCGGGTCCATCCGGTTGGCGCGGCGCACCGGGACACCCGCCGCGGCTAGCGTGACGGCGAAGAAGAACAGCGCGACTGCCGCGTACATCCATGGCGAGCCTTGCACCGTCGCGCTGGAAAGTGTGCGCACCACGCTTCGCGTCGCCAGACCCAGCGCAAGCCCGCACGCCAATCCCGCGGCGACCCACGCGCTGGTGCCGCCCAGAATGGTCCGCGCGATTGCGCCGCGGCTGGCTCCGAGCGCGATGCGGATGGCGATCTCGCTGGTCCGCTGCGACACCAGGCAGGCGATCACGCTGTACATCCCGGCCGCCGCCATCGCGACAGCCAGCAGCGCGAACGCGCCGATCAGCCAGGCGTCGAAACGCGGCTCGCTGACCGCGTCCGAGATGAGATCCTGCATCGTGGTCATCCCGAAGACCGCTTGGTCAGGATTGACGGACACCAGCGCGGTTTTCACCTGCTTCATGAGTTGTCCGGCGGGCATGGCCGAGCGTACCACCAGGTAAACGTTGCCCCACGAGAATTGTTTTGAAGACAAATAGACTTCTGGATACGGCGCGGCATTGAGAGCGCGCGTCCGGACATTGCCGACCATGCCAATGATCGTGATGGGACCGACGTCGACGATCTGTTTGCCGACTACGTTGCGATCAAGTCCAAAGCGCCGCGCGGCCTCCTGATTCACGATCGCAACGCTGATTTTTTGGCCGGCGTCATCATCGCGGAAGGTACGGCCGGCGAGGAGAGGAATGCGCAGAGTACGGAAGAAGTCCGGGCTGATTTGGCTGGACAGCGCGAGCACGGTCTTGAGGGCTCCGTTGCTGTCCGTTTGTCCGGCGATTTCAAATAGTCCGCCGCGCGCGGGGCGAAGCGGGGGACCCGTGACAGTTGCGGCCGATTCTACTCCTGGGATCGCGGTGACTTTCTTTAGATACTCCTGAAACATCGTCTGCGCTCGCTGGTCTGGCATGTTCTGCTGGCTGGCCGGCAGCCTGATTTGCATCGCGAGCACGTGATTGGGATCGAAGCCGACGGGCGTGGAAATCAGCGTCCACAAGTTCTGCGCTACCAGTCCCGCGCCACAAAGCAAGAACATGGACAGGGCGGCTTCAATGGCGATCATGACGTAACGCCAACGGTTGCCCTCGCCTCCACTCACACGTGAGCCGAGCGACGGGCCGAGCGTCCACAGGCTGCCCTTCACTGCGGGGATGATGGCGAAGAGGAGACCGGAGATGAGCGACACCGCGATAGTGAATCCTGTGACTCGCCAATCGATATGGGACGATGCGAGCAGCGGAGCGCGTACCGGAAGCGCTGCCATTAGCACTCGCAACATCCAGACGGATGCCAGCAAACCGGCCGCTCCACCGCACGAGGCGAGCACCAGTCCTTCCAGCAGGAACTGCCGGATCAAACGCGGACGGCCGGCGCCCAGGGCCGCGCGAATCGCGATCTCGCGTCCTCGCCGCAGCGAGCGCGCCAGCAAAAGCTGAGCCGTGTTCGCACACGCGATCAGCAGCAGCACGCCTACGCCGGCCAGCAGCAGCCACAACAGCGATCGCTGGGTGCCTACGATAGCGTCGCGCAGCGGGAGGGTGTCAAAAGTGAATTGGCTCGGCTTGCCGTCACGGGATCCGTACGCCTGCGGGTGCTCGCGTACGAGAGCGTGCCCGATGCTCCTCAGTTCCGCCGCGGCCTGGGCCTCTGTCACGCCCGCGCGCAAGCGACCGATCACGCGGACCGCGATGCCGCGGCCGCTGCTGCTGGGATAAAGCGGTATAGCGGGCTCGATTGGATAAGACACGTAGATGTCTACCCGCTCCGGTATGCGCAGCGTGGGATAGTCGAAGTGGAAGCCGCGCGGGAGCACGCCCACGACCACGGCGGGTTGGCCGTCCAGGCGCAACGTCCGGCCCAGGACGCGTGGGTCCGCGCCCATTCGCGAACGCCAAAATGCGTCCGTAAGTACGATGGCGGGAGCGCGGCCTGGCTGATTCTCTTCCTCCGCGAGTGTGCGGCCGCGGGCGGCGGTCACGCCTAGCAGCGGAAAGAACGAAGCGGTCACGCGCGCGGCGAACACGCGCACGGGCTCAACGGTTCCAGAGACCTGCATATCGAGGTGCTCGGCGAACGCCAATTGCTCCAGTGTGCGGCTGCGCGCGCGAATCTCCAGAAACTCGGAAGTGCTGGCCGTCCAGCTGGAGAAGTGCTCCATGATGGTTACTAGCCGGCCCGCGTCGCGATAGGGCAACGGATCCAGAAATGCGGCCTTCAGCAAAGTGAAGATGGCCGCATTGCCACCGATTCCGAGCGCCAGAACGGCCACAATCAGGCTAGAGACGCCCGCGTCGCGTCTCAAAAGCACCATGCCATGGCGCAAGTCTGTGAGAACGGACTCCAGCCATTGAGTCCAGTGATTGATACGGGTGTGGTTCATGAAGTGGTTCGCGGCGACGGCGCGACCGCCATCGGCTCCCGGCGCAGAGAGAGGGCGAGCATTAGCGCGGCCAGCGGCAGGATGACCCAGTTTCCGATCGCTCCCGGAGGAGTGTGCGCAAAGATTACTGGCTTGATGCGGCCCACCAGCATTC
Organism: Terriglobia bacterium; assembly: GCA_963768095.1. Classification (GTDB taxonomy): domain Bacteria; phylum Acidobacteriota; class Terriglobia; order Bryobacterales; family Bryobacteraceae; genus Palsa-89. The sequence continues at coordinate 1,123,251 of CAVYGT010000011.1, forward strand.
GCAGAAGCGTTTCGAGAATCAGAAGCACGTACATGAACGGGATCAAGGAGCGATAGCGAAACGCGACGGCCAGTTGAATGAGAGCGTAGATCAACTGCGAGCTGCCCCACAGCGCAAAAGCAAAGACAATGCCGTTTGCACCCGCCACATTCAGATCCATGCCCGCGATGCTGCCCGCGCCGCCGTCGGGCGCCAAAAGATGGATCAGGCTCCGCACCGTGCTCACAATCGCGATGAGCGCGAACACATACACCGGCAGTTTCATCCCGCGCACAGTGTTATCGGCGGTGGCCGGTAGTAAAGCGACGAGAGTCATGGGCGTCGATTGATTCTATCAATGCGCCGCAGGCAGCTACACTTGAAAGGAAGGTCATGGAGAACACGAGGATTTTTGCCGTAATTCGCTCGCGCGGAGATGCTTGGCAGGCTGGGCTTTCATTGGAACAGCAAGCGGACTGGCGCGGGCACGCGGCGTTCATGAACGCGCTCACAACGGGAAGGCTTCGTGCTTCTGGGAGGGCCGCTGGAAGGAACATCGGATGTCCTGCTTATCATTCGGGCGTCCACGGCGGATGAGATCGTGGCGCGGCTGGAGGCGGATCCGTGGACCGGCATGGACCTGCTTCGCGTGGCTCGAATTTCACCCTGGACCATCCGCCTGGGTTCGCTTGCCGCCTAACTTTTGCCGCTCTGTAACGTTCTTGTAGACGCGGAGTATTCACATCATGGGCAATTTGCTCCAAGACCTGCGGTATGCGCTGAGGACTTTTCGGAGATCTCCCTTGTTTGTTACGGTGGCGCTGCTGTCGCTGGCCTTCGGCATCGGAGCCAACACGGCCATCTTTACGCTGGTGGACCAGGTTCTGCTGCGGCTGCTCCCGGTTAAAGATCCGCAAGAGCTGGTGCTGCTGTGGGGCCGGGGACCGCATTACGGAAGCAACAATGGCCGCTACCGGCTCTCTTATCCCATGTATCAGGACTTCAGCGCTCACAACCAGGTGTTCAACGGGATGTTCGCGCGCTGGGGCTCGTCGATGAGCGTGAGCGCCGACGGCAAGACCGAGCGCGTCGACGGCGAACTGGTTTCGGGCACGTATTTTCCGGTGCTCGGCGTGGGCGCCGCGCTGGGACGCCTGTTCACGCCGGAAGACGACAAGACGCCCGGCGGCCATCCGCTGGCCGTGATCAGTTATCGATACTGGGTCAGCCGTTTCGCGCGGAGTCCGAACGTGATCGGGGAGAAGATCCTGGTAAATGGATATCCGTTGACGATCATCGGAGTCAGCCAAGCCGGTTTTGACGGAACGAATCCGGGGGCGTCGCCGCAGATCCGCGTTCCCTTGATGATGAAAGCGCAGATGGACCCGGTGGGGGCGGAGTTCGACTACAACTTCACGTCGCGGCGCGGGCGCTGGGTCAATGTTTTTGGGCGACTGAAGCCGGGCGTGAGCACCGCACAGGCCAAGGCGTCGCTGCAGCCGTTGTTCCACCAGATGCTGGAAATGGAGGTGCGGGAAAAGGCCTTCGCGCGCGCAGCTCCGGAAACCAGGCAGCGTTTTCTAACGATGTGGATGGACGTGTTGCCTGCGTCCAAGGGGGATTCCGATTTGCGGCAGCAGTTCTCGAGCGCGCTGCTGGTGCTGACCGCAATTGTCGGGCTGGTCTTGTTGATCGCGTGCGCGAACGTGGCGAATCTGTTGATCGCGCGCGCCACGGCGCGGCAGAAGGAGATCGCGGTGCGGCTGGCTCTGGGCGCGAACCGGCGGCGCATTGTGTCGCAACTGTTGGTCGAGAGCCTTACGCTTGCGCTGGCGGGCGGGATCGCCGGGCTGGTGCTGGCGGTGTGGATCGATCAGGCACTGCTTGGTTTCCTGCCCGCGGGCGATTCTCCCATCACGATTTCCACGGCGCCGGATGCGCGCATCCTGCTATTCACTCTGGCCGTCTCGCTGCTGACTGGCGCCATTTTCGGGCTCGCGCCCGCGCTGCAATCCACGCGCCCGCAACTGGCCGGGACTTTGAAAGACCAGGTTGGTTCGATCGCCGGCGGAACGTCGGTGGGAATTCGCAAGACGCTAGTGGTGGCGCAAGTCACGCTGTCACTGCTGCTGCTGATTGGCGCCGGCTTGTTCATACGAAGCCTGAGCAACCTCAAGGATCTGGATCCCGGGTTTCAGGTCGGAAACCTTCTGGAATTCCAGATCAATCCCACGCAGAGCGGGTACAAACCCGAACGCAGTCTGGATTTTTACCGCCAGCTGCATGAGAATCTAGGTGCGATTCCCGGCGTGGAATCCTCGGCGCTGGCGATCATGCCGGTTCTTAGCGGCGACGAATGGGACAACAGCATGGCCGTGGAAGGCTTCGCGAACACGCCGACGAACACTCCCGATCCGCATATGCAGTTCATTTCGCCGGATTACTTCAAGACCATGCGCATCCCGATTCTGGCGGGTCGCGACTTTCGCATGACCGATGCCCGCGGAGCGCCGCAGGTGTGCATCGTCAATGAAAAATTCGCCAAGAAATACTTCAAGGACGGCAATGCTCTCGGCCGGCACCTCGGCATGGGTGGGGATCCGGGGACCAAGCTGGATATCGAGATCGTCGGCATTGTAGCCGACACCAAGTATGAAGGCATGCGCGAGGAGGTTCCAGTCGAGGTGTACCAGCCCTATCGTCAGGTGAATTTCGTACTGGGGATGACGGGCTACGTGCGCACTACGCGTCCACCCGAGCAGGCGTTTTCTTCCATCCGCAGGGTCGTGAACGGTTTGGATCCGAATCTGCCGGTCGCTGGTATGGAGACGCTGGAGAAGCAGCAACAGGAGTCGCTGATCGCTGAGCGACTGGTAGCGGCGCTCTCGGCCGGTTTCGGAATTCTGGCGACGCTGCTGGCGGCGATCGGCGTGTACGGCGTGATGGCTTATGTGGTGGCCCAACGGACCCGCGAGATCGGCGTGAGAATGGCGCTGGGCGCGGCCCGAGGCGACGTGGTTTGGCTGGTCATGAAAGAAGTGCTGGCGCTGGCCGCGATCGGCATTGCGATCGGTCTACCCGCGGCGCTCGGTCTGACCAAGCTGGCGAAATCCCAATTGTTCGGCATCCAACCCAACGACGCGCTGAACATCGCGCTGGCCACGGTGGTGATTGCGCTGGTTGCGGCGCTGTCGGGCTACATTCCCGCACGGCGGGCGACCCTGGTTGATCCGGTGCGCGCGCTCCGCTGGGAATAGGTTCGAGCGCTGAGTCGTACAATGGAGATGTTCAGCGCCGGTCGCCATGAGAGTCCTGATCTCGGGTGCGGGAATTGCAGGACCTACGCTGGCCTATTGGCTGGCCCGCTATGGCTTTCAACCCACGATTGTCGAGCGAGCGCCGCACTTGCGAACCGGCGGCTACATCATCGACTTCTGGGGCGCGGGTTTCGACATCGCCGAGCGCATGGAACTGATGCCAGAGATCCGGCGCAGAGGTTACATGATCCAGGAGCTAAGGGTCGTCGATTCGTCCGGGAAGAAAGTGGCAGGCTTTCCGACCGAGGGGATTTCTGAAGTCATGGGAGGACGCTTTCTCAGCCTCCCGCGCGGCGATCTGGCGGCGACAATCTTCTGCACGATTCAAGACAAGGTCGAAACGATTTTCGGCGATAGCGTGTCAGGGATTGAGCAGGACGGCCAGCGAGTTCGTGTCACGTTCGAGCGCGGAGCGGAGCGCGAATTCGACCTGGTAATAGGAGCCGACGGCCAACACTCGCGGGTTCGTGAGCTGGTTTTCGGCCCCGAACAACCATTCGAGAAATACCTGGGCTACATGGTGGCGGGTTTCCAGATCAACGGATACCAGCCCAGAGACGAATTGATGTACCTGATGTTCACGGAACTCGGCCAGCAGGTAATGCGATTTTCGATGCGGGACGATCGCACCATGTTCCTTTTCACTTTTGCCGATAGCGAGCCCGGTGGCACATCCGCCGGCGATCTTCCCGCGCAAAAAGCCTTATTGCGGTCACGCTTCGGAAAGAGCGGCTGGGAATGCCCGGAGATTCTCGAAAGGATGGACGGCGCCAGTGATCTCTACTTCGACCGCGTCAGCCAGATTCGCATGGATGCGCATCCGGGATCGTGGACGCAAGGGCGGGTGTCGCTAATCGGCGATGCGGCTTCCTGCGTGTCGCTGCTGGCTGGGCAGGGTTCGGCGCTGGCGATGGTGGCGGCTTATATCCTGGCTGGCGAACTGCATCGCGCCGATGGCGATTACGCCAGAGCGTTCGCCAGGTACCAGGCGCTCTTTGCGCCCTTCGTGCGGCAAAAGCAAGAGGCGGCGCTCCGCCTGCGCGTTCTATTTGGACCTAAATCAAAGGCGGCGATGTTCATTCGCAACCAGGTGATGAATCTTGTGAGATACCCCTGGATTGCCCGGACCGCATTCAGCCGCGATCTGGTGGACAAGATCGTGCTTCCTGAATACTAACCGAGAGTTTAGTTATTGGCGTTGCGCTTCCGCTCGAGCTCGCGAACGCGCTGCTCCAGATCGGCGATTCGCTTGTCGCGATCGATCAGCAATTTGTCGGTGTCTTCGCACCAGCTAGTCATGCGGGCGCTCCAGCGTGCGCCGGTTTGCAGCAAGGCACCGTGGCGATTCAATCTGGTTTCCATCAAATCGAATCTTTCAGTCACTTGACGGAAGCCATCATGCATCTCCCGATGCAGACTTTCACTGACCGAGGATATCAACTGGGCCAGTTGCTCGAATCGCTGCTCGAATTGATCGAATCGCTGCTCGAGATCAGGGTTCATAAAAGTCTGGTTGCTACTTCAACTCTACCAGAAGAAAAACGGCAGGCACCTGAAGAACTCGCTACTGTCCGGCGCTGCCAGGTTCGTGCTCGAAAGGATTGACCACAGTCAGATCGCCGAACCGGCGCCCGGCCTGAAAATCCTCGCTTAGTAGCCAACGGCAGCGGGAACGTTCCGCAGCAGCGACGATCATCGAATCCCAGAAGGAGATTTTCGCCTGGTCTGACCAGTACCAGGCGCGCTCGAGCAAACCGAGTGTGACGTCCGGCGGATTCCATTGCGACCAAGCTTTCACCGCCGCACGCGCCTCATCGGTGTTAACGCCGAGTTTGAACACGGCGTTGTGATAGAACTCTTGTAAGACCTGCCAACTCACGTGCGCGGCAGCGTTCTGCCACAGCCAGTCCATCCATTTTCTGGCATGTCGGCGCTTCTGATCGCTACTGATATCGTACGCGTAGAGGAGAACGTTGGTATCGACGAAGTACTTATCGCCGCCGTCGTTCATGAGCTTCTTCCCGCGTCATACGCTTCGAAGCGTCAAGCCTGAAGTCTAGCTTCTTCCATTCTTCGTATGCGCGCCAGTACGAATCCGAAGCACGGCGCTCACGGTCAAGCATACGCGCGATCAGCTTCGAGACGGAGATGTCCTCGTCGGCGGCTTTACGGCGGGCCCAGTGGGCGAGCTCCTCGTCAAGGCTAATCGTGACGTTCTTCACGAACTCAGTGTAACACGAGAACCGTGTAAGTCGGCACTGCAACAAAAAACGGCAGGCCTGTTTGGACCTGCCGTCGTCAAGCGTTTCGTATTGGCCTTATTCCGCCAGCGTTTCTTCGCCCGGCTCCTCGGTCAGGCCGCCGGTGTAGACGCTGCGGGCTTCGTCTTCGTAGCCGCCCAGGTCGCCGGCCAAGGAAACTTCTTCCGCGATGGGCTCTTCTTCCACCACGTCCTCGCCCGCGATCTTCACCTGGCGATAGTATTCCATGCCGGTTCCGGCCGGAATCAAACGGCCCATGATGACGTTTTCCTTGAGGCCACGCAGATAGTCGACTTTGCCGTTGATGGCGGCTTCGGTCAACACGCGCGTGGTCTCCTGGAAGGACGCCGCCGAGATGAACGAATCGGTGGAGAGCGACGCCTTGGTGATGCCGAGCAGCACCGGCTTACCAGTCGCCGGACGGCCGCCCGCTTCCACCACGCGCAGGTTCTCTTCGCGGAACTTGAATTTGTCCACCACCTCTTCGGGCAGGAACTCGGTGTCGCCAATATCGTCCACCTTCACCCAGCGCATCATCTGGCGTGAGATCACCTCCAGGTGCTTGTCGTTGATATTGACGCCCTGCAGACGATAGACTTCCTGGATTTCGTTGACCAGGTATTTCTGCAGTTCCTTTTCGCCGAGCACGGCCAGGATGTCGTGCGGATTGCGCGGGCCATCCATGAGCGGATCGCCGGCTTTCACGCGTTCGCCTTCCTGGACGTTGATGTGGACGCCGCGCGGGATGGCGTACTCGCGCTGCTCGCCATCGTCGGCGGTGATGCTGATCTTGCGCATTCCCTTGGCCACTTCGCCGTACTTTATGGCCCCGTTGATTTCGGCGATGATGGCGGTTTCGCGCGGCTTGCGAGCTTCAAACAACTCGACCACGCGCGGCAGACCGCCGGTGATGTCCTTGGTCTTGGTGGTCGCACGCGGAATTTTGGCGAGCACGTCGCCGGCGTGGACCAGGTCATCGTGGCTCACCATCAAGTGAGCATGGGTCGGCATGAGGTAGCGTTTCTCTTCGGAGCGCGAGCCGCCTTCCGGACGAACGATCAGCGTCGGCACGCGCTTTTCGTCGGGTGAGTCAGTAACCACCCATTGCGACATACCGGTGATTTCGTCCACTTGCTCCTGCAGCGTGACGCCTTCGCCCAGGTCCTTGAAGTGAACCTTGCCGCTGACTTCGGTCAGAATCGAGAAGGTGTAGGGGTCCCATTCGAGCAGAATGGCGTTGGTCTTCACCTTGGCGCCGTCCTCGAACAGCACCTTAGCGCCGTACACGACGGGATAGCGTTCTTTTTCGCGGCCCTTGTCGTCGATGATCGCCAGGATGCCGTTGCGGTTCATGGCAATCAGCTCGCCTTTGGCATTTTTGACGGTCACGACGTTGAGGAACTTCACGAAGCCATCGGACTTGGCGTCCTGCTTGGATTGCTCGGCCGAGCCGGTGGCGGTGCCGCCGACGTGGAACGTTCGCATGGTGAGCTGCGTTCCAGGTTCGCCGATGGACTGAGCGGAGATGATGCCGACCGCTTCGCCGCGTTCCACCATGCGTCCGGTGGCCAGGTTGCGGCCGTAGCAGAGCTGGCAGACGCCGCGCTTGGATTCGCAGGTCAGCACCGAGCGGATTTTGACGCGCTCGATACCGGCGGCCTGGATGGCGCCAGCCAGGTCCTCGGTGATTTCCTGGTTCAGTCCGACGATCAGGTTGCCTTCGTAGTCGTGCTGATCTTCGAGCGCCACGCGGCCCACGATGCGGTCGCGCAGAGGCTCGATAATTTCGCCGGATTCGATAATGGGTTCGACGTAGATGCCGTCGCTGGTGCCGCAATCGGTTTCGGTGACGATGACGTCCTGAGCCACGTCGCACAGGCGGCGGGTCAGGTAGCCGGAGTCGGCGGTCTTCAAGGCGGTGTCAGCCAGGCCCTTGCGTGCGCCGTGCGTGGAGATGAAGTACTGCAACACGTCCAGGCCTTCGCGGAAGTTGGCGGTGATGGGCTGCTCGATGATTTCGCCCGAGGGCTTGGCCATCAAGCCGCGCATGCCGGAGAGCTGGCGGATTTGCTGTTTCGATCCGCGCGCGCCCGAGTCCGCCATGATGTAGATCGGATTCAGATAGCGGCCGGTCCGGTCATCCTCTTCCATGGACTTGAACATTTCGTCCGAGACCCGTTCGGTGACCTTGGACCAGATTTCGATGATCTTGTTGTATTTTTCGCCCTGCGTGATGGCGCCTTCCTGATATTGCTGGCCGACTTCGATGACGGCTTTTTCGGCGTCGCGCACCAGCTTGGCTTTTTCGCCGGGCACCACCATGTCGTCGATGCCGATGGAAATACCGGCGCGGGTGGCGTAGAGGAAGCCGAGCTTTTTGACTTCGTCGAGCATCGCCACGGTGATCGGCAAGCCGAACTTGAGATAGGCGTATTGGACCAGCTGGCTGAGACCTTTCTTCTTCAACAACCCGTTGATGAAGGGCATCTCTTCCGGCAGAACGTCGTTCAAAATCACGCGTCCCACCGTCGTATCCATGTACTGTTTGTTGAACTCGATCGGCTCGGTGTGCAGGACGTTCTGATTGTCGAACGCCTTGGGCAGATCGATCACCTTGCCGGTGAAGCGCAGCTTGATGGGCGTGAGGGTTTCCACTTCACCCATTTCGAGCGCGATCAGCACGTCGTCGGTGGAAGCGAAGGTGCGGCCTTCGCCCTTGGTGCCCGGGCGCGCTTTGGTCAGGTAGTAAAGGCCCAACACCATGTCCTGCGTCGGAACCGCGATGGGGGAACCGTGCGCGGGCGACAGGATGTTGTTCGAAGACAGCATCAGCGTCGAGGCTTCGATTTGCGCTTCGGGCGACAGCGGGATATGGACGGCCATCTGGTCGCCGTCGAAGTCGGCGTTGAACGCGGTGCAAGTGAGCGGATGCAGCTTGATGGCCTTGCCTTCCACCAGCACCGGTTCGAAAGCTTGAATGCCGAGGCGGTGCAGCGTGGGAGCGCGATTGAGTAGGATGGGGTGGTCCTTGATGACTTCTTCGAGGATGTCCCACACCACGGGATCCTGCTGCTCGACCAGTTCCTTGGCTTGCTTGATGGTGGTGCAATGGCCGCGCTGTTCCAGGCGATGATAGATGAACGGCTTGAATAGCTCGAGCGCCATCTTCTTGGGCAACCCGCATTGATTCAGGCGCAGCTCGGGACCAACCACGATAACGGATCGGCCGGAATAATCGACGCGCTTGCCGAGCAGGTTCTGGCGAAAACGGCCCTGCTTGCCTTTCAGAGTGTCGGAGAGCGATTTCAGCGGACGGTTGTTGGCGCCGCGCAGCACGCGTCCACGGCGGCCGTTGTCGAACAGAGCGTCGACGGCTTCCTGGAGCATGCGTTTTTCGTTGCGCACGATCACGTCGGGTGCGTGCAGCTCGATCAGCTTCTTGAGCCGGTTGTTGCGGTTGATGACGCGGCGATAGAGATCGTTCAGATCGGACGTGGCGAAGCGGCCGCCATCCAATGGAACCAGCGGGCGAAGCTCCGGCGGGATCACCGGGATGACGTCGAGAATCATCCACTCCGGTTTGTTACCGGACTTGCGGAAGCTCTCCACAACGCGCAGGCGCTTGGCGTACTTGAGCTTCTTCTGCTGCGAAACCTCGGTCTTCATCTTCTCGCGGATTTCGAGACTGAGATCTTCGACCGCGACTTTCTTGAGCAGTTCCTTGATTCCCTCGGCGCCCATCATGGCGACGAATTTGCCGGGGAAATCCTGATCGAGCTGGCGCTTGCGCTCGTCGGTGATCACTTCACCGCGCTTGAGCTCGGCGACCTCGCCGGGATCGACCACCACGAAGGCTTCGAAATAGAGCACGCGCTCGAGTTCGCGCAGAGTGATGTCGAGCAGGTAGCCGATGCGGCTGGGCAGGCCCTTGAAGAACCAGACGTGCGAGCAGGGGCTGGCCAGCTCAATGTGTCCCAGGCGCTCGCGGCGCACGCGCGAGAGCGTCACTTCAACGCCGCACTTGTCGCAGATCACGCCGCGGTGCTTCATGCGCTTGTACTTGCCGCACAAGCATTCCCAGTCGGCGATAGGACCGAAGATGCGGGCGCAGAACAGCCCGTCGCGCTCCGGCTTGAAGGTGCGGTAGTTGATGGTTTCCGGCTTGGTCACTTCGCCATGCGACCAGCTTCGGATTTTTTCCGGCGAAGCGAGCGAGATCCGGATGGAATCGAAGTCGGCGATCAAATTGGCTCTGTCGTAGGGAGAGGAACGGTACATTATTTCTCCTTATTTGGCCGCGGATCGACTCCGGGGGACGCCGGTCCGCGGCTTATTCATTAATTAGTCGGCCGCCAGCGCTGTATCAGCTATCTCACGCGGCTTCTTCATCAACTCCACGTCCAGACACAGCGACTGCAACTCGCGGATCAGGACGTTGAACGACTCGGGCACGCCGGGCTCGGCGGCGGCCTCTCCTTTCACGATGGCTTCATAAATCTTGGCGCGTCCGTACACGTCGTCGGACTTGGCCGTCAGAAGTTCCTGCAGCACGTATGCGGCGCCGTAGGCTTCGAGCGCCCACACTTCCATTTCTCCGAAGCGCTGTCCGCCGAATTGAGCCTTGCCGCCCAGCGGCTGCTGCGTGATGAGCGAGTACGGGCCGATGGAACGGGCGTGGATCTTGTCGTCCACCAGGTGCGAGAGCTTGAGCATGTAGATGTAGCCGACGGTAACCGGCTGCTCGAAGGCCTGGCCCGAGACGCCATCCCAAAGTTGGACCTTGCCGGAACTCGGCAGGTTAGCTTCCTTGAGTTCCTGCTTGATTTCTTTTTCGGTTGCGCCGTCGAACACCGGCGTTGCAAAGTGTAACCCAAGCGCCTGCGCGGCCCAGCCCAAGTGCGTTTCGAGAATCTGTCCGACGTTCATGCGCGAAGGAACGCCCAGCGGGTTGAGCACGATTTCCACCGGCGTGCCGTCGGGCAGATACGGCATGTCTTCTTCAGGAACGATGCGCGCGATCACGCCCTTGTTGCCGTGCCGGCCGGCCATCTTGTCGCCGACCGAAAGCTTGCGCTTCATGGCGATGTAGCACTTCACCAGCTTGATCACGCCCGGAGGCAGCTCATCGCCCTTGCGGAGCTTGGCGATTTTCTCTTCGGTGATTTTTTCGAGCACCGCGATCTGGCGCGAGGTCATCTCCTCGATTTCGTCGATCTGCTCGTTCAGCCGGACGTCTTTATTGGGGAACTTGATGCGCTTGAGATCGCGAGCGCGCAGTTTTTCCACCACGTCGCCCGTCAGGTTGATGCCCTTGGAGAGCAGCTTCTTATTGGTCTTTTCGTCGTGCAGGTCGGCCAGGACTTCCTTGCCTTCCAGCAGATCGGAGAGCCGCTTGGCGCGCTCGTCGTTGAGAATGCGCTTCTCGTCCTGCAGGTTGCGGTGCAGACGCTCGATCTGGGTTTCCAGAATCGCTTTGGAGCGCTCGTCCAGGTCCGCGCCCTTGCGCGAGAAAACCTTGCAGTCCACCACGGTGCCTTCGATGCCCGGCGGGCAATACAGCGACGCGTCTTTCACGTCGCCGGCCTTTTCGCCGAAGATCGCGCGCAGAAGTTTTTCTTCCGGAGTAAGCTGGGTCTCACCTTTGGGCGTGACTTTGCCTACCAGGATGTCGCCGGGTTTCACGGTCGCGCCGATGCGGATGATCCCACTTTCGTCGAGATTGCGAAGGAATGCCTCGGCGATGTTCGGAATGTCGCGCGTGATTTCCTCGGGGCCGAGCTTGGTGTCGCGCGCTTCGATTTCAAACTCCTCAATGTGGATCGAAGTGTAGTAATCTTCCTTGACCAGCTTCTCGGAAACGACGATGGCGTCCTCGAAGTTGTACCCGCGCCAGGGCATGAACGCCACCAGCACGTTTCGGCCGAGCGCCAGTTCACCCTGATCGGTGCAGGGACCATCGGCCAGTACGTCGCCTTTCTTGACTCTCTGGCCCTGATGCACGATCGGCTTCTGGCTGATACAGGTGTTCTGGTTGGAGCGTTTGAACTTGGTGAGCTGATAAATGTCAGCGCCGACCTCACGGGAAAGCTGGCCTTCGTGGGCTCCGCCGCCTTCCACGCGCACGATGATGCGTTCGGAGTCGACCGAATCGACGATGCCGGAGCGCTTGCAAATCACCACCGCGCCCGAGTCGCGCGCGGTCACATGCTCCATACCGGTTCCGACGTACGGAGTTTCGGCTCGCAACAGCGGAACAGCCTGGCGCTGCATGTTCGAACCCATGAGCGCGCGGTTGGCGTCGTCGTTCTCCAGGAACGGAATCAAGCTGGCCGCCACCGAGACCAACTGCTTGGGGCTGACGTCCATATACTCGATTTCGTCGCGATGCTTGAGGACGAAGTTGCCGGCCTGGCGAGCGTTCACCAGGTCGTTGACGATGTGTCCCTTCTCATCCAACTGAACGTTGGCCTGCGCGATGATGTACTTGTCTTCTTCCCAGGCCGAGAGATAATCGCAGTGCGCTTCAAATTCGATGGGCTGCTTTTTGGCGCCCAGGTCGCGGTTGGCTTTGTCGGCTTCGCCGCGCGTCATCACGTCGCCAACCTTATGGTTACTGTCGCCGGGATTGAGAACTTTGATTTCGTCCACCACCGTGCCTTTTAGGACGCGGCGGTAGGGGCTCTCGATGAAGCCGTACTCGTTGATGCGCGCAAAGCACGATAGCGACGAGATCAGGCCGATGTTGGGACCTTCCGGCGTCTCGATGGGGCAGATGCGGCCGTAGTGCGTGGGATGCACGTCGCGCACTTCGAATCCAGCGCGTTCGCGTGACAGACCTCCCGGTCCAAGCGCCGACAGACGCCGCTTGTGCGTGATCTCCGACAGCGGGTTGGTCTGATCCATGAACTGCGAGAGCTGGCTGGATCCGAAGAACTCGCGGATCGCGGCCATCACCGGCTTAGCGTTCACCAAGTCGTGCGGCATGGCGGTGGACATTTCCTGGTACACCGACATTTTTTCCTTGATGGCGCGTTCCATGCGCACCAGGCCGATGCGGAACTGGTTTTCGAGCAGTTCGCCCACCGCGCGCACGCGCCGATTGCCCAGGTGATCGATGTCGTCCACCGAGCCGATGCCCCTGCGCAGCTTCAGCAGGTACTTGATGGTGTCGGTGAAGTCTTTTTGATCCAGCGTGCGTTTGTCGAGCGGAGACTCGTCGATCTTGTCGTACAGTTTGATGTTGAACTTCATGCGGCCCACGCGCGAGAAGTCGTACTTGCGCGGGTCGAAGAACATGCCCTGGAAAAGCTGGGTGGCGGTGTCGAGCGTAGGCGGATCGCCCGGACGCAGCTTGCGGTAGATTTCAAGCAGCGCGTCGTTCTGGCTCTTTACCGGATCTTTTCTCAGCGTGACGGAAATGACGTTGCCGGCATCGTCGCGATCGGGGAAAAACACTTCAAACGAGGTAATGCCGTTCTGCTGGAGCTTTTCGATGTTAGTGAGCTCGTGGTTGGCTTCCACCAGCACTTCGCCGGTGGTCATGTCGATCACGTCGGAGGCGATGAAGGCGCCCTGCAGATCGGTGCGATCGATCTCTACCTGCTCGATTTTTGCCTTCTGAATGGCCTCGTAAAGCGATTTGGTGATCTTGCGCCCTTGCGGGACGATGGTTTCGTTCTTAGTTCCGATGGCCTTGGATAGCTTCATTCCAACGAGGCTGTCGGTTTTTCCCTTGTCAAGGTCTTCTTTCGTCGCAAGCTTCCAGAAAAGCTTCTCGCCCTTGATATTCACTTCACTGACGTTGTAGAACCCCTTGAGAATTTCCGAATCGGTCTTGAGCCCCAGCGCGCGCAGGAACACGGTGCCGTAGAACTTGCGTTTGCGGTCGATGCGGACATACAACAGGTTCTTGTTGTCGAACTCGAATTCGACCCAGCTTCCGCGATAGGGAATGATCTTGCCGAGGAAATAGCCTTGCGCGGGAACGCGCTCGAAGAACACGCCCGGAGAACGATGCAACTGTGAAACGATGACGCGCTCGGTGCCGTTGATGATGAACGTACCGTTGTCGGTCATCAGCGGAATTTCGCCGAAGAAGACCTCTTGTTCCTTGATGTCGCGGACGCTCTTGGCGCCGGTCTCGGGATCCTTGTCGAAGACTGTAAGCCGGATGGTGACCTTGAGCGGTGCGGCGTAGGTCATGCCGCGCTCTTCGCACTCGGCCACATCGTATTTCAACTGCAGGCCAACCGGGTCTCCGCAGCGATTACAGAAGGTGACGATGTTTTTGTTGAAGGTTCCGCAGCGATGGCACAGCACGTCGCCCACATGGAACGGGTCGGTGCGGATGGTGCCGCCGCAGCTGGGATTGCGGCAGGTGGAACGCAGGTGGTGCAGCCCCTTCAAGTTGCCGCACTTGCATTCCCAGTTACCGATGGCGTAGTCGACGAACTCGAGCTGGCTCAATCCCCGGAAATCGGAGATCGGGAACACGGAATTGAACACGCTTTGCAGGCCGGTGTCTTCGCGCTCTCCGGGGAGCAGATCCATCTGCAGGAACCGCTCGTAGGATTTCTTCTGGACCTCGATCAGGTTGGGAATAGGGATCGAAGTCTTGATCCGGGAGAAATCAACTCGCTCGCGCGTAGCGCCGTTTGCCAGATTTTCCATTTTCACTCCTACGGCCGATGGGCTCGCAAAATCAAATGAAGACTAAAATACCGCTGCCGTTGCTCCCTGCCGGCTCATCCGCCGACCGCGTGATTGGCGTCGTCGAGGTCCGAGACCAGCTTAGGGAACGAAGGACAGCGGGAGAATGTCAGACCGCTATAGCCAGAAGATCGTATCCATGCACTCCGGGCGGCACTCCGAGCGGGGAAAAAACGAGCATGGCAAAGCCCGGTGCCTGTTCCGCGGAACGGCACACCCATTGCGCAGGATGTTTGGTTCACAAGAAGAATTTCGGGTCGGTCTCCGGCCAGTATCTATATCAATGTAGCAGACCGGAGACACTTCGTCAAATCCGGCCTGAGGACGGCGCCGCCGCGCGCTGAAGAGAACTCGCCTGGACCCGGCTACGCCGCCGTAAAGTGAATAAATAAAAGGTACTTACTTCACTTCTACAGAGGCGCCGGCGTCGACGAACTTCTTCTTGATGGCCTCGGCTTCTTCTTTGTTCACGCCTTCTTTGATCGGCTTGGGCGCGCCATCCACCAGATCCTTGGCCTCTTTGAGACCCAGATTGGTGACTTCGCGAACCGCTTTGATGACGTTAATCTTGTTGGAGCCGGCCGCGGTGAGAATCACGTTGAACTCGGTTTTCTCCTCCGCCGCCGGGGCTGCAGCCGCGCCGCCGCCACCGGCCGGAGCAACCGCAACAGCCGCAGCCGCCGCCGAAACTCCCAGCTTCTCCTCCAACAACTTGACGAGCTGCGACGCTTCGAGCAACGTCAGCCCTTGAATTTGTTCCGCTATTGCGTTGATGTCCGCCATTGTCTTGTCTACTCCCTTATTGTGAAAACTTGTTTTCCTTGACGCCCTGATCAACCACTACCGCGAGATTGCGTCCCACGCCGCCCAAGGCAGTGACCAGGCGCTGCGCCGAGGCTTGAATCAAAAACAAAACTTTCGCCAGAAGCTCTTCGCGCGACGGCATCGAGGCCAGTTCCTGAATGGACTTTACTTCGATGACGCGCCCTTCCACTAAACCGGCCTTGAAGGTGAAACTCGGGTTGGCCTTCGCGTAGGCGGTGAGCGCCTTGGCGAGCGCGATCGGATCTTTCATCGTGTAGGCCATCGAGGTCATGCCCGCGAGATTGCCAGTGATGCCTTCGGCCGGCGTGCCCTTCGCGGCCTTCTCGGCCAGGTTGTTCTTAACGACCTTGTAGCTGCCGCCCGCGCCACGCACGGTTTTGCGCAGCTCGTAGTCCTGCTGCACCGTCAGCTTCTCGAAGCCTGTCAGGAAGATGTTGTTGATCTTTTCGAAGTCTTTCTTCAGAGCTTCCAGATCTTTTTCTTTGTCCGATTTCTTCTTCATGTTGTTCCCGGCTCCTTCGAGGCTAGACCTGTTTGGCGTTATAGGATGTGACGTCCAGATGGACGCCGGGCCCCATGGTGGAGCAGATGGTGACGCTCTTGACGTATTTTCCCTTGGCCGCGGCGGGCTTGGCCTTGATCACAGCCTGAATGAGACTGGAGGCGTTTTCGAGCAGCTTGGGAGTTTCGAAACTCACTTTGCCCACCGGCACGTGAATCACGCCGGTCTTGTCGACGCGAAATTCCACTTTACCGGCCTTAACTTCCTTCACCGCGTTCGCGATGTCCATGGTCACGGTGCCGGTCTTGGGATTGGGCATCAGGCCGCGCGGGCCGAGCACCTTGCCGAGTTTGCCGACCGAGCGCATCATGTCGGGCGTGGCGATGACGGCGTCGTAATCGGTCCAGTTCTCGCCTTGGATCTTGGCGACCATGTCGTCGCCGCCGACGAAGTCCGCGCCGGCTTCCTGAGCCTCGCGCTGCTTGTCGCCGGACGCGATGACCAGAACGGTTTTCTTCTTACCCAGGCCGTTGGGCAGAACCACGGTGCCGCGCACCATCTGGTCGGCGTGCTTGGGATCGACGCCCAGGCGCAGGTGCAGCTCCACGGTTTCGTCGAACTTGGCGAACTTGATTTTTTGAACCAGCGGAACGGCTTCGTTCAGAGGGTAGGGCCGGTGTTCGACCTGTTTGGACGCAGCTTGAAACTTTTTACCTTGTTTCGGCATGTCTCCTCATTGGTGCAGACGGCAGA
The DNA here is from genome assembly GCA_963768095.1 of Terriglobia bacterium. Classification (GTDB taxonomy): domain Bacteria; phylum Acidobacteriota; class Terriglobia; order Bryobacterales; family Bryobacteraceae; genus Palsa-89. The sequence continues at coordinate 1,139,597 of CAVYGT010000011.1, forward strand.
GAACCAAAAGACTCCTGCCTCCCACTGAGTATTGAATCTTTAGCGTTGGATCGCTTTATTTAAGATAGCAAAGGGAAAGCGGGTTGTCCACTGCAGCGCACGTCGGTGTCGGCGCAAAATGATAATGTCCTAATTGCGCAAAGTAGAAATGTCCTATTGACGGGGTCAGGCTGGGGAGGTGGAATCAGGAACACTTCTCATGACCCAGCGAGATCGAGATCGGCTGATCGCTCTGAAGAAAGCCAAGAAGGGGCTGATCACTCAGCGTCAAGCTGCCCAAGAGATCGGACAAACCGAGAGGCATATCCGGCGGCTGCTGGTAAAGCTGAAGCGCGAGGGCGACCAGGCGGTCGTCCATGGACGGCGGGGAAAAAGATCCAACCGCAAACTGGACGAGAAGAGCCAGGCCAAGGCAGTGGCGATCCTGGGGCAAGAGAAGTATCGCGGGTTCGGTCCCACGCTGGCCAGCGAGTATCTGAGCAAGTGTCACCAGATCACAGTCAGTCGCGAAACGGTCCGGGCCTGGATGATCGAAGCACGGCTCTGGCGGTCCCGGAAGCAGAAAGTGATGAAGGTCCACCCGTGGCGCCAGAGGCGGTCGCGATGTGGGGAGTTGGTGCAATGGGATACCAGCGAGCACCAGTGGCTGGAAGAGCGCGGACCGAAGCTCTACCTGATCAGCATGATCGACGACGCCACCAGCCGGCTGCATGCGCGCTTTGTGCTGCACGATTCGACCGCGGAAAACATGCGTCTGCTGTGGAGTTATCTGGAGCAGCATGGACGTCCAGTCAGCTTCTACACCGACAAGGCGAGTCTGTTTCAGACCGCGCCGAAGATCGCGCGAGATGTCAAAGAGCTGCCTCGCGACGAACGTGCACCGCTGCCGCCCACGCAGATTGGACGGGCACTGTCGGAGCTGGGAATCGTCTGGATCGCAGCGCATTCACCGCAGGCCAAGGGACGAGTGGAACGGAGTTTTCAGACGGCACAGGACCGTCTGGTGAAAGGCTTGCGGGTGGTGGAAGCCAAGACTTTGGCGGAAGCGAATGCCTATCTGGAAACGGAATTCGTCCCTTGGTGGAACCAGACTTTAGCTGTCGTGCCGGCCACTGCTGCCGATGCACATCGTCCGCTAGCCAAGGACCATTCGCTTGCGGCTTCGTTGAGCTACGTGGAAAGCAGAGAAGTCGGCACTGGCTATACGATCCAGTTCGACACCAAGACCTACCGGATCGCCCGCGCCGATATTCGTGCCGGTCTGCGCGGAGCCCAAGTGCGGATCGAGATCCGGCTGGACGGATCGATGGCCGTTCGCTTCCGCGACCGCTACCTGGCAGTGAGCGAATGTTCGGTGCGCCCCAAAGTAGCCGCACCCGCCAGCAAGCCCCACCAGCGGGTCTCCGGGCCGCGACCGAAAAGTCAGTGGATGAAGAACTTTCGCTTCACGCATCCCGACAAGGCGGCTCTTTCCGCTATTGCGGCGAAACCCATTGGGTAGGCCGGGCCGAGGCGGCCCGACCATCGTCGCGTTTTCTCTATTCAAAGCCTCCGCTCAGAAGTTTCACCAAAGTAAGCTGGGCAAGAAAAGCAAAACCCTCGGAGGGTACCCCGCAGGGCCCGGTTGACCGAGGGCTTGCCGCCGTTTACTTCGGAGCCAACTCCGTCGCATCGGCTTTGAATCTTCCCCAGGAGCGCGACCTCCCGAAGAATCATCCACACTTTAAACCCTACCCCTCCACTCCGAACTCAAAACAGGACATTTCTACTTTGCGGAGAATAGGACATTTCTACTTTGCGTTGACATGCAGCGCACGTCGGTTTCAGGACCGTCTATTCGGCACTGCTGATTCGCTCGCAGACTTTGCTATCATCCTCGGTGGACAGGCCATGGCGGGCTACTTGGAATTCGTTTCTTGCTGGCGCAGTTGGCTGGAGGCAAGGAATACGAATGCCGAAGCGAGGCGTGCGCAAGCCATGTCAACCTTCATCCAAGCCTACACGAGCCTGTCCCGGAGTTCCTCATCGGCCCTTAAGGAAGCGATCCGGGACTCTAGCCAGTTGTTTGCACCGCTGGAGGACCCTTTTCGCCTGTCGATCGGAAGAAACCGATGGCTCGATCCGAATCGAACGCACGAGGTCAGTTATTCCGACTGGCTCGCATGGCTGATTGAACAACTCGACGACCCAATCGCGACGCTTCGATTGTTCAACTTGTACGGAACTCCGTTTGCGAAATCCGTTGGAAAGCGGGCCTCCATATCTGCAGTTAAGCGCGAGAAGGCGATAGACAATGGCGCGAGGCTACTGGATATTGTTGTGAACTATTCAAAACGCGTGCGTACTCCTGATTGAAGTGAAGCGAACATCGTTCGAGCAGGCGACGGGAACCGAAACTCTTCCGACGTATATGGACTGGCTGAAGAGGGAGCAACTTGCCGCGCGCCGAAAGGCTGTCCTTCTTGTTGCGAACAGCATTGAAGCCGATGGCCCGGAGGATTGGCAGGTGGTGACATGGGAGCATGTGGCGCTTTCCATGAGGAAGCTCGCATCACTACTGCTGGCAAGGCGAAATAAATCCCACCTTTTGCTTCCCGCATCAATGTTGGCATTTGCGGGTGCTGTTGAGCAAAACTTGCTGGGCCTTTCTGTAACTCACGACGGCGGCGGCTCTAGCATTACTGCACCGAGAGTCATCGCCTATATTGAGCGATCAATCTGGAGGATCACGCATGATTGGTAATTCCAACTTTGTGAAGTGCGTTTTGTCATACCCCGAGGCCGACATTGCGCTTCGAGAATTCAGAGCACTGGTTCAACAGAAATGCATGAAAGTATTTGACAAACACGTTGAAGCATTGGCATCCGCTTTTGGGTATGAGAGAGAACTCGGCGATACTGATGGAAACACCTATCACGACACTACGACTCAAGCGATTGGCGCGAGGGCTTTGAACAAAGACGGCACCGAGTTCTCGTCGCGCATTTACTGGAGTAAGGACCCGGCTGACGGATTGGAATGGTCCGTGGGCTTGGACATTTATGTCTGGTTCAAAGATCTAAAGCTGCGGGCGGCAGTCGCGGAGCAAATTCAGGCAGCGGCGTTGAACCCTCGGTTTAAGCATCAGAGTTGGGAACCGGGTGACAACGAACTTCCGGAAATCTATCTAGAGCTGACGAAAAGCCAAATACCTGAGTTCGATAAGCATTTAGATCAATTGTTCAAATGGTCGATCTCTGCGATTCGATCACGCCCGAAGATCAAGAAGTTAGTTCGCGCCGCGTTCAAGTCGCCATCGGGTCAGCGGACGGTCCCCCGCCAACTTGGGCCACGGGCTTGAGAGCTTTGAGTGCCTCCAGGATCTTCACCATGGCCAGCGTGTCCTGACGGCAATAGGCCAGAAGCGCTAGCTTCAACCGGTGTCGCTCCGCATTATCGGTACCATGGCGAAGCATTCGTTCCCACGCCAGGCCGGCCACACCACCATCGGACACCTCCATGCCCTCGTAGCTTAGTTCCGGCACCAACGCTGGTAGCACCGCCTTGATCGAGAATGACCCATTGAAGTGCGGGTGATACACGTGGCGCTTTACGAACGGCAGGAGATCCCACAAGCGCTGTCGAATCCTCTTGATCCGCTCGCCGTAAGCGGGTAGCCATCCAGCTAATTCTTCGAGCCGCTGGGACTCAAACCCAGCATTGTAAACGACGATCTGCCCCCGCTTGCCCAAGGCCTGGCATAGCGAGTCGATAAAGTCGTGGCGCGGGTCTCCGTCATCGTCGGCAAGAAACTCGAAATGCTCCAATGGAGCATCGGGCGTACTCTGCAAATGAACCGACCACTGAAAAGGAATTTGCGCGTACGGGCGCATCCCGGCGAACCGGGGTATCGCGGGATAGAGCGATTCGAAATCCATGAAGTAGAGAGGATACTTCAGCCTTCTGACTTCCTTCTGTAGCGTCTTGCTTACCCATGGTCTCCCAGTCCTAACCGCCCTCCGCACGCGACTCTGAATCTCAGTCAGCGGAAAGTCGTCGGGTATCTCGCGAATCAGACTAATCCCTAGATCGCAAAGATCCTGAGCCTTCGTTTGGCTCAACCTCGGGAGGAAGGAAGAGTGGTTCTCCGGGACGGGCGGATTGCAGTGGTCGAAGAACTCGCATTGGTAGGGTTCATAGCACTGACGACCGGGCGAGACCTCCGGCTCCCTTGTTTGCGCCAAGGCTTTCCGCTGCACCTTCAGCAGCTTTGGTAGATCGTTGTCTAGTTTCCGGACTTCGCTCGTTATGTTTCTGATCTTGAACAGCACAGCAGCGTCATAATGGTGGCCGTCGAAAATATAGTCGCGGTTCAGGTGCATCAGGCACGATGATGAGAGATCAAGACCACACGCCACAACCACATGACTCTGAATCGCCACGTCATATAAGTAGTGCTCTTTGACTTCAACCGAAGACTTTACTTCGATGAGTCGCCAACGGTTGCGCGGGCGGCGTTGGAAAATATCCACTCGGACCAAAACACCTTGATGCTGAAAGGTTGCCTCGAAGATGGCGGGCACAGAAGCGTCGTCCAATAGCGAAGCCGTCTTCGCCAGCGCGGCGTCCAGTCCTTCACTAAGGCCGACGACCACGCCCCCCGGAAACCTTCTTTGCGCAAGGAATCCCACTTCGTTTCCCTGTTCAAGGCGGGCTTCCTGTCCTTCATCGGCTTCGTCGGCAAGTTCCGGATGGTACACCTGAAGGTAAAGCCGCTTCAGGCACTGGACACCAGCAACGAACGACGACTTCGACAAACGAATAGGAGCAGGCGCGGGCATGCCTTTGAATGAAATCATAGCCTACAACTTGAATAGAGGTATCAGTCGTTTTCAGGAAAGGATGGCGAAAGACGAGGCCAATTTAGGCTGGACTCAGGCTAAGCGCCAGGGCATCGATCCATTCCCGCTGTTCAGCTGTCTCCGGGATCGGTATGTGGCGAGCGGTACTAACTCTCCGAACTGCTTCGGCCGCAGGTGAGCCCTTGAAGACGAGCAGACCCGCAGCAATAAATCCGGACCTGCCGATGCCCTGCCGGCAGTGGACGTTGACTCTCTTTCCTCGTGCCAAGTCCGCCTCGATCTGCTGGATGAGTTTAACGCGGCGGCGCGCGATTCGGGCACGCTTCGGTCGACGATTGGGAAAGAGACAAAATCGATGTTGTTCTGCTCGCAGTATCGCGCTTCCTGTGCGAGTTCCATCTCCTCAACTTCTTGAGGGGTCAACAACGACACGATCACATCAAACCCGGCTTCGCGCCAACCTCTCACTTCGTCTTCCAGCCAGTCACCGCCGCGGGGACGCGCGGAAATGGCCAAGCTGCCAGGCCATGGGCCGTCGATGCGGTAGAATTCGGTGGACATTTACTCTCCGCCTTCTAGATTACCTTTATTCACTATTTCTCTCGGTAAAGCGTTCACATCAACGTCACGGGACCGCAGGACGGCAAGGCGGTGGCGGCCGTCGAGCAAAGTCCCATCGGGGCGCGCCTTCAGGCTGCCGGGGCGGCCCGGCAAGAGCGACTCCAGCAGGTTCTCACTTGTTAATCGCTCGAATTGAGCGAGCTTTGTGGCGTTGATCAACTGCTCCGCATGGAGAGACTTTTAAGATGGCGGTTGGCTTCTGGCAACCTGCAGCACCGCTTCTTCCAGCTTGTCCAGCGCTCCTGCGAAGAAGTGGTCGGCGGCTTCCACCCAGATTAATTGCTTCGGCTCTGGCAGCGTCGCGAAGTACGCCTCCATCGCCGGGACTGGGCAGAACTCGTCATGCGTGCTCTGGATGAACACGCGCGGGATGCCGCACTGGCCGAGGCCCGCGCTATCCGGCATGCTGGCGGGGAAACCGACCGCCAGCAACCGCGATGCGCCGCCAAGTTCGCAGCCCAGCCTGAGAATGATGCGCGAGCCGAACGAAAAGCCCGCCAGCGAAAAAGGCAACTCCGGATAGCGCCCGCGCAGGAACGCAAGCGCCGCGCGCGCGTCTTCCTTTTCTCCGATGCCCTGATCGTAGCGGCCCTCGCTCATGTTCACGCCGCGATAATTGAATCGCAGCACCACTGCTCCAGCCCGCCGCATGCCGCGCGCGATCCGGTACACCACTTTGTTATGCATGGTGCCGCCATGCTGCGGATGCGGATGGCAGACCAACACTGCTTCGCGCGGCGCGGCCTCCTCGGGCTCCTCCAGCACGGCTTCCAGTTTCCCCGCCGGCCCGGCCAGAAACAGCGATTCAATCTTGCGCGCCATCAGTTGGTGCGGTAGTTGGTGAACTGCACGTCGATGCCGAAGTCCTGCCCTCTGAGCAGCGCGATCACGTCTTGCAGCGTGTCGCGATCCCGGCCCGAGATGCGCACCAGGTCGCCTTGAATCGACGCCTGCACCTTCTTCTTGCTGTCCTTGATCAGCTTGACGATCTCGCGCGCCTTCTCGATCGGAATGCCCTGTTGCAGCGAAATTTCCTGCCGCACGGTGGACCCGGCCGCCGGCGTCACTGCGCCATAGGTCAAGCCTTTCAACGGCACTTTGCGCTTCACCAGTTTTTGCTCTAAGACGTCGTTCACCGCCTTGAGCTTGAATTCGTCCAGGCTCTCCAGCAGGATCTTGTGATCCTTCTCGTTCAGCTGGATGTCGGATTTCGAATTCTTGAGATCGTAGCGCGTGACGATCTCCTTCAGCGCTTGCTGGATGGCGTTGTTTACTTCCGCCAAGTCGATTTTGGAAACGACGTCGAAACTGTTGTCGGGCATGTTGGTATTGAGCTTAGCTCAATGACCCAATGCTATCAGGACTCGCTCGGTGATTTCCTGGATCATGGCCGGAAGCGCGGCATCGAGCGCGAGCGTGATGGCCGCTCGGACGCGCTCGGGATCGATGTCGGAAGCAGGTGCTGCCGGAGCCGGCGCCGATTCACTCGTAACCGGCGACGCGGGCGCCGACGCGAACGCCTCGGCAAACAGCCCACGCGCCAGCTGCGCCTCCTTCACCAGAGGCTGGATGGTCTCGATCAGCCGGGACGCTTCAAAGGGTTTCTTGAGAATCGCATCGCAGCCGGCGCGCCGGGCCTCCTCTTCGTCAAACGGCTCCAAGAGCCCGGCCGTGAGAACAACGCGCATATGCCGCAGCGCCTCATCGTTTTTGACAAGGCGGCAAATCTCCATGCCCGACTTGGCGGGCAGGAACACATCGGCCAGAATCAAATCGGGATCGAAATCGCTGAGTCGCTTCAGCGCTGCCTCACCATCGGTGAGGCTGACCACTTCGTAGCCTTCTTCCCGCAAGATCCGCTCGCCCATCCGCTGCGCGTGCGGGCTATCGTCGGCCAGCAGGACACGGCTCATCAGGGCTTGCCGGAGCTGGAGCCGGAGGCCGGCTGGGAGGCCGGGTTGCCGGGAATCACCTGCTGTGGTTTTTGCTTCTTGTCCTTTTTCTTTTTCTTGCCCTTTTGCGTGGCGTTCGAGGAAGCTTGCGAGCTTTGCGCCTGGGCGGTATCGGCCGAGGCTGTACTTCCAGCAGGCGCGCTTCCGGCAGCCGAAGACGCACCAGCCGCGGGTGCGGCGGCATCCGGCTTGGCTTCGGCGGCACCGGGCGGATTGGCACGCGCGTCCGGCTTGCTATCCAACGCCGAAGGACCGCTCAATTGGGTCGCGGTCACGTCGCCCGTAAAGGCGCCGGCGCCCGCGGCCGCGGTTTGCGGAACGGTGGGTGGAACCGGCGGACGAAGCGTGGTCATCGCGGGCGCACCGCTGCGCGCGGCTTCACTCACATCCGGGCCGCGCCGCAAGAAATCCGTAGAGCGTGAAATCAGTCCTTGCTTTTGGCGGTTCTCTTGTTCCCATTTCATCCGGTTCAAGGCCACCTGATCGGCTTCAGGCACGGGCAGCTCCATGTCGTTCAACTTTTTCTTGGCGTCATCGGCGAAGCTGCTCAGCGGGTAATCCCGTACGATGCGGGCGTAAGCATCGCCGGCCTGTTTGCGGAAACGATTGCCTTTGGCTCCGTCCAATCTCTCGTAGGACTGGCCCAGATTCCACAACGCCTCGTCCGCTTTGCTGTAGAGCGGATACTGCTCCACCAAATGGTTAAACCGGCTGCTGGCCGCCGAGTTGTCCCCGCGCTTCAGGTAGAAAGCTCCCACTTTGAATTCGCCATCGGCCAGCGCCTCCTGGATGTTGCGCAGGAGCTGCTGCGTTTGCGGAACGAACGTGCTGTTGGGAAACTGCACCACCAACTGGCGGCACTCATCTTCGGCGCGTAAGGTCTGATTAGAATCCCGGTCCGATTTTTCCATCTGGCGATAGTGAATCAGACAAATCTTCTGCTGGGACTCGGCCGCTTCCTCCATGGTGGGATAGAAGAGGATGAAGTCTTTGTACTCGGCCTCGGCCTGCGCCAAGCCGGCCGCGCCGCCCTCCCGATACCAACTGTCGGCCACCGCGAGCTTGGCCTTGGCCAGGAACTCGCTCTGGTCGTAAGTATTAATTAAAGTGTTCAGCGTGATGCGCGCTACTTCGAAACGCCCGTGCTCGATGTCATTGATGGCCCGGTCGTAGAGCACCTTATCGGGCTGCTGGGTGTCCTTGGTGATCGGATCGTCGTACTTGTGGCGGCGGAAACCGCAGGACGACAACAATCCTACCAGGAGCGTGACAATGAGCGCACAGGACGCGACGGCACCCTTGTTCCGCCAAAATGCGCTGCCGCCGCGTTCCGTTGTGCGCGTTCTGGAAAGAATAAGCGCACAGGACGCCGCGGCTCCCTTGTTCCGCCAAAGCGCGCTGCCGCGGCGTTCCGTTGTGCGCGTTCTAGAAAGAATGTATCGAGCCATAGTGAAATTAACCTACAAGCTTACCCTAAACTCTGACCAGCGCGGCCTCCCGAGCCGCTCGCTGCAATTCTGAGAAAGCCGTCGCCGGGTTGGGGGTGTGAAAAATGGACGACCCTGCTACCAGCCATTCACACCCAGCCCGTACGATATCGGCCGCGTTTTCCCGTGTCACGCCGCCATCGATCTCGATGGCGAAATTGAGGCCTAACTCCTTGCGCTTCCAGGCCAAAGCCTGGACCTTATGGAGGGCGTTGGGGATGAACTGCTGCCCTCCAAAACCCGGATTAACGCTCATGATGAGCACGTGGTCCACCAAATCCAGCACTTCGCTCAGGGTCGCTATGGGTGTGGCTGGATTCAAGACCACGCCCGCCAGCGCCCCGTGGTCGCGAATCAGCCGCAAGGTCCGGTCCAGGTGCGGGCAGGCCTCTTGATGGACCAGCACATGGTCGGCGCCGGCTTCAATAAACCGGGGGGCGTACGTGTCCGCATCCGCGATCATGAGGTGAACATCCAGCTTCAGCCGGGTGATTTTCCGGATGGACTCGACCACCGGTATTCCAATGCTGATGTTGGGTACGAAGTGCCCGTCCATGACGTCGACGTGCAGCATGCAAGCCCCAGCCTGCTCGACACTTGCGATCTCCTCACCCAAGCGGGCAAAGTTGGCCGCCAGAATGGACGGAAGAATCTCAATACTGCCCGTACCCCGGCGCATTGAACCGATGTTAGCACAGCGAGATGCAGGCCAGCACGCGATCCGGGAAGCCTTTATCGCCAACTCAAAATAGCGTTCTTCAGGCCGATGAGGGCTGTTGTGAGTAGGCGGCTTCTCATCGCCCTGGCTCTGACGACAGCCGGGATAGTTTCGGCGCAGCGCGTAGGCGCGCCCACCGATGATCTCACCAATCTCAGCGTGGACGACCTGTTTCAGCTGGAGGTGACCTCGGTAGGCCGCAAGGCGCAGGAGCTTTCCAAAGCTCCGGCGGCCATCTATGTTCTGACGGCAGAGGACATTCTGCGATCCGGAGCAACGTCGATTCCCGAGGCGCTGGAGGGAGTGCCTGGGCTTACCGTGGAGCGTGTGGATGGCCGGGGGTGGGCCATCTCGGCGCGTGGATTCGCCCGCCTTTTCTCCGACAAAATTCTGGTGATGATCGACGGGCGGTCGCTCTACACGCCGCTATTTTCGGGCGTGTTTTGGGACATGCTGGATGTGCCGCTGGAGAACATCGAGCGCATTGAGATTGTCCGCGGCCCGGGCGCGGTGATGTGGGGGCCGAACGCGGTGAACGGGGTGATCAACATCATAACCAAGAAAGCTCGGGACACACGCGGCGGCCTGGTCAGCGTGGGCGCGGGAAACGATGTGTACGGCTCGGTTTTGGCGCGCTGGGCCGCGGCGCCGACAGAACAATTGGCCTACCAGGTCTGGACCAAGCTGGAGGACCAGAATCCGGCCGATTCTTCGAGGGGATCTTATGCCCAGATACCGGGGGTCATATATCCGAACCCAACACCCATAACCGACCTGAACACCGAGTCGGCGCGTCTGGGTTTCCGCGTGGATGACCAGGTATCGGACAAGGACGCAGTCAGCGTGGAAGGGGATGTTTTCAAACTCGGGCGGGATGACGCCGTGGGGTACCCCCAAGTGATTCGCCAGTCGATGCAATTCGAGAGCGGCGACACATCCGCCACGGGAGGCTTTGTGCAGGCCCGCTGGACTCGCACCAATTCGGCCGGCAACGAATCCAGTCTGCAATTCACCTTCGATAAAAACCAAATCGACTACCCTTTCCTAGGCGGCGATCTAAACAATCTGACCATCGACTTTCAGAAGCGGCTGCAAACCTCCGACCGCAATGAAGTGTATTGGGGCTTCGGATATCAGCACTATTGGGATTCCACTTACAGCAGCGGCGTCATCGGCTTTCAACCCGCCAGCGACGGCTATTGCCTGGGCGACGCGGTGCTGCGCGATGAGTTTCAACTAGTGCCCAACCGGTTGCTGGCCTCGGCCGGCATGCGCGTTGACTACACTTCCTACAGCCGTTTCGATTATCAGCCCAGCGTGCGGCTTCTGTATACACCCAGCGCGCGGCAATCGCTGTGGGCGGCCGTATCGCGGGCGGTTCGCGTGCCCAGCCGGGTGGACCGCGATCTGGCGGCCGATGAGGGCGATCTGATGATTGGCCAATTGCCGATCCGCGAACAGCTGTGGGGATCGGAATCCATGCGGCCGGAGGTTGAAAACAGCCTGGAGCTCGGATACCGGTTTCAATCCGGCCAGCGCTGGTCGGCGGATTTCGCGACCTTCTGGAGCTATTACACCTCTCTGGCCGCGGTTGCCATGCCGCAACATATTCAGGTGCAATTGGTGGACGGGGTTCCCCAAATCCTGCTGAACCTCCTGGCCGTGAACGCCGCTACGGCTCGCTCCTACGGCGGCGAAGCATCCGCCACCTGGCAGCTCACGCCGGCCTGGCGCCTTCGTCCTTCCTATTCGTACTTGGATGTGGACGCGCGGATGCCGCCCAACCATATGTGGATGCTGGACACCTCCGGTTACCGCCATCAGGGAGCGATCCGGAGCCAGTACGACCTCTCGCGCCATTGGCAATTGGATTTGACGGCGCGCGTCCATTCCAGAAATGCGGTCTGGGATCTTCCCGGCGTAGTGTTGTTTGACGCGCGTGTGGCCTGGCAGCCCTCTCGGGATACCGAGTTCAGCTTCAGCATGCAAGACTTGACCGGAAGAGAAGTGGTGGAGACGTACGCGCAGTCTCCCTTCCCGTCCATTCCCACACGGCGCACATTTCTAGTGCGGTGGGTACAGAGGTTTTAGCGCGACGACGGAGCGCCATGCTCGCCACTACATCAGCACCGCTGCTAGCCTCCCTGGCAATTTTGGCGTGGGCTCCAGGAGCCTTTTTAGCCGAAGAGCCGGAAGACGAATTGAAGGCCGCCGTGGTGCTCAGCTTCCTCAGATATGGCGAATGGGACCAGGCACTGCAACCCAACGCCGTGCTCACCGTGGGAGTGCTCGGGCGGCCGGAATTCGCCGGCGTCTTGCGCCACAGTATGGAGGGCAAATCGGTCAACGGTCACCCCGTTCAGGTGGTCGAGCTGAAGAACTCCACTGCGCAGCACGCCTGCCGGGTAATATACTTCGCCGGCGACAACAACCCGGAAATCAAAGCCGCGCTCGAAAGCTCCAAGCTGGCGCGCGTGCTGACCATGGGCGAAACACGGGACTTCTTGGACTGGGGCGGAGCGATTAACCTGTTCGTGTTCCATGGGCACATGGCCTTTGAAGTCAGCTTGGACGGCCTGGAACGCAGCGGCGTCAGCATCAGTTCCCGGTTGCTGCGCTTTGGCCAAATCCGGAGCGGCAGGCCGGGAGAACGCAGGTAGCGCCATCGGGGCGCAAGCTGCCTGGGGATTTCGGATGCGCATGCCGGCGACGCCGTCAGCCTGCTCGAAAACGTTCATAAGGAAGTCAAAAGACCACCCTGCTGGCCGATGAGGGCTATATGAGCGGGCGGCTCCTCATCGCCCTGGCCCTGACAACGGCCGGGATTGTTTCGGCGCAGCGCGTAGGCGCGCCGACCGATGATCTCACCAATCTCAGCGTGGACGACTTGTTTCAACTGCAAGTGACCTCGGTAGGCCGCAAGGCCCAGGAGCTTTCCAAAGCTCCGGCGGCCGTTTACGTCCTGACGGCCGAAGACATCCGGCGCTCGGGAGCGACCTCCATTCCCGAGGCGCTCCAGGGGGTGCCAGGCCTCACTGTCCAACGGGTGGATGGCCGGATGTGGTCCATCTCGGCGCGCGGATTCTCCCGGCTTTTCTCCGACAAGATGCTGGTGATGATCGACGGCCGGTCGCTCTATACGCCGCTATTCTCAGGCGTTCTTTGGGACATGATCGATGTGCCGCTGGAGAACATCGAGCGCATCGAGATTGTGCGCGGCCCGGGCGCCGTAATGTGGGGGCCGAACGCCGTGAACGGAGTCATCAACATCATCACCAAGAAAGCGCGGGACACCCAGGGGGGCCTCATCAGCGTGGGCGCTGGAAACGATGTCTACGGCTCAGTGCTGGCGCGCTGGGGCGCTGCGCCGACGGAGCGTTTCGCCTATCAAGTGTGGACCAAGCTGGAAGACCAGAATCCGGCCGATTCTTCCAGGGGATCTTACGCCCAGATGCCGGGGGTCGTGTACAACAATCCGGCTCCTATCACGGACCTGAACACCGAATCGGCACGGATGGGCTTCCGCCTGGAAGGTCAACTGTCTGCTAAGGACCAAATGACCGTGGAAGGGGACGTATTCGCGCTGGGTCGGCAGGATGCGGTTGGCTACCCGCTGCAAATTGGCCAGAGCATGGACTTCGGGAAAGCCTCCTCCAGCGGAACCGGGGGCTTCGTGCTGGCACGCTGGACTCACACCAATTCGCCCGGCGACGAGTCCAGTCTGCAATTCAGCTTCGACAAGAACCAAATCGACTACCCTTTCCTGGGAGGCGATCTAAACAACCTGACCATCGATTTTCAAAAGCGGCTGCAGACTTCCGACCGCAATGAAGTGTATTGGGGGGGCGGGTTCCAGCATTATTGGGACTCTACTTACACCGTGCGTTTCGCCGGCTTTCAACCACCGAGCGACGGGTATTTTCTCGGCGACGCCGTGCTGCGGGACGAGTTTCAGCTGATCCCCAGCCGGCTCCTGGCCTCGGCCGGCATGCGCGTTGACTACACCTCCTATGCACGCTTCGATTTCCAGCCCAGCGTGCGTCTTCTATATACACCCAGCAAGCGGCAGTCGCTGTGGACGGCTGTGTCACGCGCGGTCCGCGTGCCCAGCCGCGTGGACCGGGGTCTGTCAGCGGATGAAGGCGATTACATGCTCGGAGCGCTGCCCATCCAGGAGCATCTAGTAGGATCAACCTCCCTCCGGCCGGAGGTCGAAAACAGCCTGGAGCTCGGCTACCGGTTTCAATCGGGACAGCGCTGGTCGGCGGATTTGGCGACCTTCTGGAGCTATTACACCTCTCTCACCGCGGTGGCGTATCCGCCAGGGCTTCAGTTGCAGATCGTCGACGGGATGCCCGAGTTTTCGATGAACCTCATGGCAGTGAACGCCGCGACGGCCCGCTCTTACGGCGGGGAAGCGTCCGCCACCTGGCAGGTCACGCCGGTATGGCGGCTGCTGCCTTCGTATTCTTACTTGGATGAAAGCCCGCGGATGCCGCCCAATCATATGTGGATGCTGGACACCTCCAGTTACCGTCATCAGGGAGCGATCCGCTCGCAATACGACCTCTCGCGGCATTGGCAATTGGATTTGACGGCGCGGGCGCAATCCAGAAATACGGTGTGGGATCTTCCCGGAGTAGTGTTGTTCGATGCGCGTGTGGGCTGGCGGCCTGCTCGCGATACAGAGTTCAGCTTCAGCATGCAAGACCTGACTGGAAGAGAGATCATCGAAACTTACGCGCAATCGCCCTTCGTCTCGATCCCCACGCGGCGTACATTTCTAGTGCGATGGGTACAGAGGTTTTAGCGCGGGAGAACGGGGCGCAATGCTCTCAATCACCACACCACGGCTACTGACCTGCCTGGTACTGGCGGCGCTGCTTCCGGCTGGCTCGCGAGCCGACGAGCCGGAAGACGAATTGAAGGCGGCGGTGGTGCTGAGCTTCCTGCGGTATGGCGACTGGGGCCAGGCTTTACCCGCCAACGCCGCTCTCACGGTAGGCATAGTCGGCCGGCCGGAATTCGCGGCAGTGCTGCGCCGTAGTGTGGAAGGCAAATCCGTCAACGATCACGCCATTCATGTGGTCGAGCTGAAGAACGCCACCGAGCGCTCCTGCCAGGTGGTCTATTTCTCCGCTGACAAGACCCTGGATACCAAAGCAGCGCTGCAAATCCCGGCGCTCGCCCATGTGCTGACCATTGGCGAAACCCGAGACTTTCTGGACTGGGGCGGAGCGGTTAACCTGTTCGTCCTGGATGGGCACATGGCCTTCGAAGTGAGCTTGGAGGCCCTGGAGCGCTGCAGCGTCAGCATCAGCTCCCGGCTGCTTCGTTTCGGCCAGATCCGCAGCCGCAAGAAGGGAGAACGATCGTGAGACAATCGTCTTCCCTGCGGCGGAAGCTTCTCACCATCACCATCCTGGGCAGCCTGTTGACTGCCATGATCGCGGCGGCCGCGTTCACCTATTGGGATCTGAAGCGCTTTTGGGCACAGACCGGCGACGAGGTGACTGCGCTGGCGAGCGTGGTCGGCGACCAGGTGGGACCGGCCCTGATGCTGAACGATGCCAAGGCCGCCGACGAAATTCTGGCCTCATTGCGCAGCGATAGCCGCATCCGCGAGGCGGTTCTGTACGCAGGGCATGGAGACTGTTTTGCGTCTTTTCAGCGCGAGCCGGCCGGACGCTGCAGGCCGCAGGGTGAGGACGGAATCCGCAGGCACTCGGAAACCATTGTTATTTTGCGCCCCATCGTCGCCGCCGGTGAACGCGTGGGCACCATAGGGTTGGTTGCGAAGCTGCCATCGGTCGGGTCGGTTCTGTACCAATATCTCCGGGGCACCGCACTGATTGTGGCGCTCAAGCTGTTGATGGCCGCCATTCTGGTAGCCATTCTGCAGCATCGCGTGGCGGGACCGATCCTGGCCATCGCCAGAACCGCGCAGGCCATGGCCGAGTCGCATAGTTTTCGGCAACGAGTTCGCGTCGAGTCGACCGATGAGGTGGGCGTTCTGGCCAGCTCGTTCAACACCATGGTGGACGAAATCGTGCGGCGGGACGACGAACTGGCGCAGCATCGGCAGCGTTTGGAGCAGGAGGTGGTAGAAAGAAGCCTGGTGAACCAGGAGCTGCGCAAGGCCAAGGACAAGGCTGAGGAAGCCGTGCGCCTGAAAGGCGAATTCCTGGCCAACATGAGCCACGAGATTCGAACGCCTCTCAACGGAGTAACCGGCATGATCACGCTGGCGCTGGACCGCTGCGAGGATCGAGAAGCGCGGGACCAGCTGGAGTTGGCCAAGAACGCGGCCATGTCATTGACGGCGATTCTCAATGACATCCTGGACCTTTCGCGCGTGGAGGCGGGCAAGTTGAAGATCGATTCCGTTCCGTTCAACCTGCGAGAAATGCTGCACGACGTTCTGCGAATTTTCGAGCAGGCGGTGAAGGAAAAAGGCCTACGCTTGACGATCGACGTGGCGCCGGATTGCCCGCGGAACGTGCTGGGCGACCCGGTACGGTTGCGGCAGGTATTGATCAACCTGGTGGGAAACGCGGTTAAGTTTACGCTGCAGGGCGAGGTCGGCGTGGCGGTTTCCGCGCCCGCGCCGGGCATGCTCTGCCTGGAGGTCCGCGACACCGGAATCGGCATTCCCAAGGACAAGCTGGAGGCAATTTTCGAAGCGTTCACGCAGGCGGACGGTTCGCACACTCGCCGATTCGGCGGCAGTGGCCTGGGGCTCACCATTACCAAACGTCTGGTAACCCTGATGGGCGGCCAGATTGCGGCCCAAAGCGAGCCTGGAACCGGCAGCCGTTTCTCGGTGGTGCTGCCACTGGAGGCTGCGCCGGCTGATGAACGGAATCATGCCGCCCGGGACACGGTCCCGCTATCCGCGTTGCCCAAGCTGCATGTATTAGTAGCCGAGGACAACCTCGTAAACCAGAAGGTGGCCGCCGGCATCCTGAAACGCAAAGGCTGGACGGTGACCGTCGCCAGCACCGGCCGGCAAGCCCACCAGGCTTTCCTCGCGAATCATTTCGATCTAATCCTGATGGACGTGCAAATGCCGGAGTTGGATGGCCTGGAGTCCTCCCTGCTGATTCGCCAGGAGGAGCAGTCGCGCTCGCTGGCGCGGACGCCGATCATCGCGGTCACCGCGCACGCCTCCAGCGCGCAACACCAGCAGTGCATTGCTCACGGAATGGACGCCGTAGTCACTAAACCGATAGATATCACGGCGCTTTTCGAGACTATCCACCGCGTAGTCGCTCCCACCCGGACGCCGGGCGCGCCCACCCCGGATCGCCCGCCTGGGCCGGGCGATCGCTGCCTTCAGCCCCTACAATGAAAAGGCATGGTCGAAAACATCAGGCCGGGCGCTTCGGCCCGAGACGCCCGAGTGGTGCTGTTCGATTTCGATGGGACTCTCTCCCTCATCCGCTCCGGCTGGATGAACGTCATGGTCCCCATGATGGTGGAGATCCTGACGGAATTGAAAAGCGGTGAGACGGAAGAACAACTGAAATCCGTGGTGGAGGATTTTGTCTGGCGCCTCACGGGCAAGGAAACCATCTATCAAATGATGGCGCTGGCCGAGGCGGTCGAGTCGCGCGGCGGGAGCCCGCTAGCGCCGCTGGTCTACAAACAGATGTATCTGGACCGGCTCTGGGAAAAAATCAAGAACCGCGTGGACGCGCTCCAGAAAGGCCAGGCCGATCCCGAGGACTATCTGGTACCTGGATCGCGCGCGCTGCTCGAACAGCTTCGGGACCGGGGCCTGAAGATGTACTTAGCCAGCGGAACCGACCAGGTCTTCATGCAGGAAGAGGCGCGGCTGCTGGGCGTGACGCAGTATTTCGAAGGCGGCGTGTACGGCGCGCTGGACGATTATAAGAGCTTTTCGAAAGCCATTCTGATCCAGCGCATTCTCTCGTCGGCTGAATTTCAGGGGCACCACTTTCTGGTCTTCGGCGATGGCTACGTTGAGATCGAGGAAGTCAAGAAGATCGGCGGCGTCGCGGTGGGCGTGGCCAGCGAAGAACCGGCCTGCATGCGCGTGGACGAATGGAAGCGCCAGCGGCTGATCGGCGTGGGCGCCGACTATATCGTGCCCAATTTCCTGTGCCGCGAAGAACTGATTTCGTCGCTGTTTCAGGCTTGAACCGCCCGCGGCCGCGCGATGATTACACTGGCGATCGATATCGGCGGCACCAAATTCGCCCTGGCGATGTTTGAAGACCAGCGTATAATCCAGCGCGCGGGCGGGATCACGGACCGGGCGGGCGGTCCGCATTCGATGCTGGATCGAATTGGGGCGATCTGCGCGGATTGGAAAGCTCGTTATAACATTGCCCGCTGCGGCATCGGGTTCGGCGGGCCGGTGGACTTTTTGGCACAGCGCGTGGTTCAATCCACGCACGTACCTGGCTGGGACAATTTCGATCTGCCGCGCGAGATCGAAAAACTGGCCGGCGTGCGGCCCAGCATGGATAACGATGCCAACCTGGGCGCGTTAGGCGAGGCCGTGTATGGCGCCGGGCGCGGCTATCGGCCGCTTTTCTATATGACTCTTTCAACCGGGATCGGCGGAGGGCTGATCCCGGAAGCTGAGAGCGTTTACCGCGGCGCGGATTCCTACGCAGGCGAAATCGGGCATCTCAGCATCCGGCCGGACGGGCCCGAGTGCCTGTGCGGAGCGCGCGGGTGCCTGGAGCGAATGTGCTGCGGCCTGTGGCTGGAGCGCGATCACGGGCGTCCGGCGCATGAACTGCTGCGCGATCCGGCCTTCGCGGAACGATACGCCGCGGATCTGGCGCTGGGACTGAAGGCCGCCATTATGCTGCTGAACCCGGCGCGCATCGTCATCGGCGGCGGCATCAGCAAGGCGGGCCAGGCTCTGTTCGTCCCGTTGCGTACGGAGCTGCGCAGCCAGATCACCGCTTGGTCGCGCGCGCGCATCGACGTGGTTCCGGCCGAGCTCGGTGACGACAGCGTGCTGTACGGAGCTTTGGCGCTGGCCGCCCGCGGAGGGCTGGCATGAACGGTTTCCGGCTGCCGGCGTTTTATCCGGTCCTTGACACCGGCGTGCTAGCCAGCCGCGGCTTGAGCGCAACTGCGGCAGCCGAGGCCATCTTGGATGCGGGCGCGCGCATCCTGCAATTCCGGCACAAGGAGTTTTTCTCGCGCGCCGTGTTCGAGGAAGCCGAGCGGGTCGCCACGTTGTGCCGCGCCGCGAATGCTCGCTTCGTGATGAACGATCGCGCGGACCTGGCCGCTCTGCTGGGCGCCGCGCTGCATCTCGGCCAGGACGACCTGGCACCCGCGGATGCCAGAAAGATTCTAGCGCCTGAGGGCATCATCGGTTTTTCGACGCACAACCGCGAGCAGCTTCGCGCCGCGGACGCTGAACCAGTCGACTACCTGGCCATCGGCCCCATTTTCGCGACCGGATCCAAACAGAATCCCGATCCGGTGGTAGGACTAGCGGAACTTCGCAGGCTTCGCGAGATCACGAAGAAACCGCTGGCCGCGATCGGAGGCATTACACGTGAAACCGCGCGCTCCGTGCTGGAAGCCGGCGCCGACTCGCTGGCGGTGATCGGCGATCTCTATCCCCAGCCGCTCACCGCCGCCGCGCTCGGAGCGCGCACTAAAGAGTGGTTAGCTATTGCCAGCTAGCTTGATTTTTTAGCAGTCACTGTCTGCGGACCGCCGCGCGGCCCTTCGATGGTCAAGTTGATGGTGTCCCCGGAGACCTTGCCAGTGTACTTGGTGGTGAACTGGTTTCCGTTGAATTCACGTACCACGCTGAACGAAATGTCATCGCCGCTGACTTTGCCGTCGGAAATATCCACCGGGCCGCCGCGCCCGCCCGAGACCGAGCCGGTCAGCGAGTCACCGGACGCTTTCAACGTCAGCGTTACGGTTTGCGGGCCATTGCGGCCCTGCGTCTCGTAGGTCCACTTGCCGGACGGGTCGGCCGCCAGCGCAACCCAAGCCGCTAAACACACCAACACACCCAAAAAAATCTTAGTCTTCATTGTCCTCTCCTTAAGGATTCTAATCCCAGTGTCTATGATGACAGCCGGCTAGCCGATGTTACACGGCGTGAATGTAAAGAAGAGTAAGGCGAGCTGTCAGGACTCGTGCTCGTGCTGATGCGCGGTCACCAGCAGCGAGCAAGGCGTCTCCGACAGCGCGCAGTTGGTGTGCTCGAATTGAATGGTCGTGTGGTGAATATGAAATTTGCACAGCAGATCATTGATGCGGTGCAGGATGGAATTGCTTTCCGAAGGAGGCATATCCTGGATTAAAACGTGGCAGCTCAGCGCGTGCGCGCTCGATCCCAGGCTCCAGATGTGCAGATCGTGCACGTCCATCACGCCCTCGACGCCCTGCAACGCTTGAGTCACCTCGGCCAGCTCCATGCCGCGCGGCAGGCCTTCCAGCAGCACGTTGAGCGACTCCTGGATAATGTCCCAGGCGGTCCAGATGATTAGCACGCCGATCAGGATCGACAAAATCGGGTCAATCGCGGTCAGGCCGGTAAAGTGAATCAGCAAGGCGCCGGCAACAATTCCCATGGAGCTGATGGCGTCGCCCAACATGTGGACGAAGGCAGCGCGGATGTTCAGATCACGATCCTTGTCGCGGTGCAGGCTCCACATGATCCCGCCGTTGAGGGCCACCGCGGCCAGGGCCACCCAGAACATGGTCCACTCTTCGACCGGGCGCGGGTGGAATAAGCGCTGCCAGGCTTCGTAAAAGATGAAGATCGAGATTCCCACCAGCGTTAGGGCGTTGACGAAGGCGGTCAGGACGCCAGCGCGATGGTAGCCGTAGGTTTTGACGTTATCGGCCGGCCGCGATTCCAGGTACAGCCCGATGGCTGCCAGCACCAGCGACAGGGCGTCCGTGAAGTTGTGGCCGGCGTCGGAGATCAGCGCCAAGCTGCCGGAGCGCAGCCCCGCGATCAGCTCCACAATGACGAATAGAATGGTCGCAGCTACAGACCAATTCAAAACCCGCCCGGTCCGATGTTGGTGGCTGTGATGATGTAAACTCATCGGGCTGCTTTTATTCTATCGCCAATGAAAATTGGGGAATGAGTGTACTGTCCCCGGATTTTTTAGAAGCGGGTTACTTCGGTAAAATTGAAGTCGCGCACCTTCATGGCCGGTACTACCATGTCGAAAGCTTCTTCGCCGGATGCGCGTACGGACACGGAAAGCGCCTCGACCTTGTTCAGCAGCTCGATGATTCCCTGGTTGAAGCGGAAGTTTTTCAGCCCGCAACTCAAGCGGCCGTCTTCGATGAGAAACGTGCCATCGCGCGTCATGCCGGTCATGATTTTCTCGAACGGATCCACTTCGCGGATATACCACAGGCGCGTCACCAGAATGCCGCGCTCGGTGGAAGCGATCATCCGCTCAACGGGCGTATCGCCGCCGGCGATGACGATGTTCAGCGGCGCCTCGCCGACATCGTTGGGCAGCGGGAAACCGTGTCCGGTGGGTGCGACGCCCGCGCGCTTGGCGCTGGCTCGCGAATAGGCCAACTCGCGCGGCACGCCCGCATCCACCAGCGTCAGTTTGCGCCGCGGGACGCCTTCGCCGTCGAAGGGGACGCCAGCCTGAAGCGGATGCGCGACATCATCGGAAATATGAATGTTGTCGCCGAACAGCTTGGTACCCATGCGGCCGGTGAGAAAACTGCGCTGGTCGTGCATGGCGGTGGCGCTGAAATCGCCGAACATTTGGCCCACCAGGTCCAGCACGGCGGCGGGCTCCAGAATCACTGTATATCGGCCGGGCTCGATCTCGCGCGGATTTTTCGACAGACGCGCTTTGTCGCTGGCGCTCCGTGCCAGCGCTACCGGATGGAAGGCGTCATGCGCCACCGCCGAAGCTTTGGCCCAACCGGAGCTGTCCGCGGCCATGGCGGTTATCGAAAACTGGGCCAGCGTTTCCCGGTGCCAGCTCGCAACGCCGCGTGAATTGAACAGGGCTTCGCAGCTCTGGCCGGTGGAATAAATTCCGGCCGCGGTCTGCCCTGCCCCCTCAACCAGCCGGATGGCTTGGGCTACGGCCTGCGCGCGATCCTCGGGCGACACCGCGGCGGTAGCCTCGTCGAAGCGCTGGATCTCGGGTGCGGGCGCGGGCTCGGCCAGCGGTAGAAGCTCGGGGTCGGGCGCGACAGACCGGGCCAGCACAATAGCCTCGTCCACTGCCCTGTGGATCGACTCGGTGTCAAAACGGTTGGTGGTGGCGCGCGCCGTCTTCTGATCCACGGCCACGCGCACCGACAGCCATTGCGCCTGTTCGGCCACGTTCTGATGAATGGTGTTGTTGGCGAAACGCGTGAGGGCGGCGCGATGCGCGGCGAACAACGCCTCGACGTCTGCGATGCCGGACGAGCGCGCGGCTCGCTGCACCTCCTCGAACGCGCGCCGGCACTGCTCCATCGTTAGAAGGACCGTCCCTTCATCCGCCATACGCAGCTCCGACGGCGACATTGTGGAAACGCGCCGGGCTGGCGCCGTGGCCGGTGCCGATCACCTGTTCCGGCTGCCCCTTGCCGCAATTCGGCACGCCCCACAAGATCCAATGATCGCGATTGGCGATGGCCGCGCACGAGTTCCAGAACTCCGTCGTGATCCCGCTGTAGGTTGGATTTTTCAGCATTCGCACGCGCCGGCCGTCGCGAATTTCCCAGCCGATCTCGCAGCCGAACTGGAAGTTGTAGCGCTTGTCGTCGATGGACCAGCTCCGGTTAGTCTCCATGTAAATGGCGTGGCTCACTCCGCCGAAAACCTCCTCCAGCGTCTGCTCGCCGGGAAGCAGACTGACGTTGGTCATACGGATGAGCGGGAGCCGCGCCCAACTGGTGGCGCGCATGGTTCCATTGGAACGCTCCTCGCCGATGGCCGCGGCCGTCTCGCGCGAGGTCATGTATCCGACGAACTTCCCGGCGCGAATGATATCGGCCGATTGCGCCGGAACGCCCTCATCGTCGAACGCGAAGGTCCCCAGCCCCGGCCCATGCTCGAGGCGCGCGTCGCACACGGCGTTCACGATGTCAGAGCCGTAACGGAGCTGATTCAGCTTGTCCAACGTGAGAAAGCTCATGCCCGCGTAGTTGGCTTCAGAACCCAGCACGCGGTCGAGTTCGATGGGATGGCCGATGGATTCGTGCACCTGAAGTCCGAGCTGGCTGCCGTCCACGATCAGGTCGAACCGGCCCTCGGGACATTGTGGAGCCGAATGCAGCGCCACGGCTTGCTCGGCGATCGCGGGCGCGTGGTCCAGCAGCGCCAGCTCCTGAACCATCTCATAGCCTCTCAGTTGATGCTGGCCGCCGAAAGAATTCGGATAGGACCGCTTTTGAATTTCGTTCTCGCGGAAGCTCAGAGCTTCGAAGCCCGCGCCGCTGGAGGTGCGCGTCTGATCGATGATGCTTCCGAGCGAAGAGACGAACATCTGGCGGGTGCGGCTGAAACTCATGGCAGTGGAAGCCAGCGTTACGCCCGCATTGCGCCGCAGCTCATGATCGACAGCCAGAAGCAGCGCGAGTTGTTCTTCGACGCTGACCGAGAATGGATCGATCCGGCAGGGCGAGACCCAGACGGCTTCGTATTTATTTTCCGGCGCCAGGGCGACGTCGCGTTTTTTGGCCAGAGCGCTGGCGCGCGCGATGCCGATGGCCAGATGGGCGGCGGATTCGACTCCGGGCTTGGTCAGATCGTCGGTAGCGGCGAAACCCCAGCAGCCATCGGCCAGCACGCGGATTCCAAGGCCGGTGGATTCGGCGCTCGAAACATTTCCCGGCCGCCCGTTCTTGGTTGAAAGCTCGCGTTCACGGCTCTCGATGACCCTGACATCCGCATACGTGACGCCCGGCCTCAAGGCGAGATCGAGTGCATCCAACGCCAGTTGTTTCATCCCTTCCAGGATACGCCGTCGTCTGCGGCGCCCGTGCTAAAGTCACGGTCATGTATAGACTCGGGCTTCTGAGGAACTCGCGCAAAACGGAGCGCGGCGCGAAGCAGTTCCTGAGACGTACGGCGGTGCGCGCCGCGCCCTTTGCGCTTCTTGTTGCCTGCGCCCTGGCAGCTTCCGGCCAAAAGATCAACGTCGAGTTCGACCGCGCCGCCGATTTCGCGAAATTCAAAACCTTCGCCATTCGAGCCGGCAATCTGAACAGCCGGAATCCGGCGCTCAACAGCGAATTGGTGAAGAAGCAGATCGAGGCGGATATCGAGCGCAGCCTCAGTGCGAAAGGGTTGGAGATGACCACCGGCCGATCCGATCTCAACGTGCGCTACACGCTAGGTTCGGCGCGCAGAGTGGAGACCGAAGCGTATCCGGCGGGCTGGTACGGTTGGGGCACGCGAATCGTGCGCGTGCCTTACGCCGAAGGAACGCTGGTGATCGACCTGCGCGACCCAACTACGCGCTCGCTGGTGTGGCGCGCCATCGCGAGCGAGGAGCAGCGCGATCCCACCAAGCTACAGGGCAAGCTGGACAGCATGGTGAAGAAATCGTTCGACAAATATCCGCCCAAGATCAAGTAAGCCGTCGCTTAGCCGGAGCGGCGCCGGTCAGTAGGTGTGCTTGTCATAGCCGGGCTGCATCTGGGGAGGCATGTGGAAGCGGACATATTCGACGTGGCGCGCCTCGTTTTGTCGCAGCATGCGCTGGGAGGCGCGCTCGACTTGTTGTTTGGTAAAAACGAAGCCATGCTCGGCGGGCTCCCAGGGTTGTTGTTTGTGCTTATAGAGTTCCAGCAGCGCGGCGGCGTCTCTGAGGTCGCGGCGCTCGCGGTCCTGGCGCTCGGCCTGGATCTGGCGCAGTTTGTCGAGGGCTTTTTGGAACTGGCGCGACAGGCGCGTGCCTTGCACGTTGATGCCGGCGATTAGGCGGTGGGCGTCGACGATGTCGAAGTCGATACGAGCCTGGTCGTCGGGCGGATTGGCGGCGCGGGCGAGCAGGTCGGCTTCGAGCAGCGGGATGCGATTGAGGCGCCAGGAGGTGTCGATCAGTTCCTGGACCAGCTGAGTTTCGGTGGGTGTGGCGGGCTGGTATTCGGAGAAGAACTGGCGGCTGTGGGATTGGTAGGCGGCGGCATCTTCGGAGGGCAGGACGACGGTTTGGGCGGTGAGGCCGTGGCGGATGGCGTTGAGCGAGGAGCGCTGTTTGCCGGCTTCGGTGCGCGGGCCGGTGGAGTGCTGGGCATTTGCCCGATTGACGGCGGCCCGATTCACGGCGGCCCGATTCACGGCGGCCCGATTCACGGCGGCGCGGTTTATGGCGGCGCGGCCGGCGGTGGCGCTATCGTTGGCTGGGCTATCGTAGGCTGGGCTGGCGGCAGCGGCGCGGTAAGCGGCGGCGCGCATTCGGTTTTGGTCGATGGCGCGGTCGGCCGCGCGGTCCAGGACGGGGCTTGCAGGTGCTGACATTTGTTTTTGCCTCGGTTTGGACATAGCATGGGGCGCGGGGCTGGGTGTGGGCGGGGCGAGCGAAATTGCTGAGGGGCTGGCGATTATGCGAGTTGGAAAAGCGTCACTGGGGAGCCGGGTTGGTCCGGTCGTGGGCGGCGGGCTCGTTATCCATAGCCTCTCTAATGGCGGGGGTCTTCTGGGGCAATTCGGTCGGCCCAGGTCAGGGATCGGGCGTGGTTGGTCGCAATGGACTGACGCAATCTGACTTCCCTTTAGTAATCTGATCCCCGACCAGCCAGACAAAAAGGTTTGGCACTTGTCCGAGTCAGCCGCGGTATATCGCCCAGGTGGGTGGATAACTTCCGGATGACCCGTCATCCGGAAATAAACACGGGCCAGCAAGCGCGCCGTCAACGTACGGTTTAGAATGTGTCAATACTATCGCCTAAGAATCGACTTAAGCCACAACGTGGGCTAGCTCGTTGGGTTATTCCAGGGGAGGACAAGGCTTCTTGCGTATTTGCGAGGAGGGATGATGAAAGTTTCTAGCAGCACGCTGGCTGTAGCGACCGCCGTCATATTTTCGGGCTGGCGGGGCACGTTGCTGGAGGCACAGGGGACGCAGCCTCAGGTGATTCAATCGATTTCAATTTGCAATCCAGCGGGAAGTGCCGGAAAGGGGTCGTGTCCAAGCGGGAGCTTCGACACGCAACAACTCGTATTGGGCTCGAAGGGAAGTTCCATCAACAGCACCAATGGGTTCGGGCCGGTTCCCGACGAGCACTCTTCTGTCTTCGCGCCGGGGACTTTGGGGACCAACGAAGACTACCTATTCTTCCTCGCAACCGGTAGCGCGGGCCATGCCGATATTGGGGTAAGCGTGCTCTCCGGGAGCGCAGGACCAGACAATAACGGGCAATGGGTGCTGGAGATTCCAAGCGCGGACGGGTACGGCAATTACTCGACCGGCTTCGGCCCGGTATTCGAAACCGCGATGAAAAGCGGAGTCTGCCCGACCGTGCCGGACGGGAATCCGGCGCACCAGGACCAGACATTCGATCTGCACTATGCGTCCTCCGGTTCGGTGATGATCGATTCTACCGGCGCGCCGGGTTCGCTGCTGATGATTTATGAGGGCACGAACGCCTGCATCGGCTCAGCCGGAGGACCTGTTTCGAGCACCACGAACGACTATATTTCGCTGGCTGTCGCGACCTCGCTGGATCACGGCAAGACTTGGCCGACGTATCGCGGCACACCCACCTTCAATTTCGTCCCGCTGCCAGATGTCAATACGACGCAGGGGCCGAATATGCCCATGGGTGCGATGGGGAGCAACGTCTGCATGGGGAACAACTGCACGTCGACGCCTCCGGCAAGCTACGGCCGTTACGCGGTGATCACGCCGCCTACGTCGTTGGCTTCGCTCATGGCCGCGGGGCAGCCACTCACGGCCAAACTCGGGGAACAGGAGATCGCCGGGTTTGTGGACGATGTGAGCGGCGCCCAGAATCCGTATGTGTATGCCACCTGGAGTACGGTTCATGTGGGGCGGGCGCAGTTGAACGCAGGCAGTGCTCCGCTGAACTTCAAGAAATGGGACGGGCAGGGGTTCAACTCGGCCGGTTTAGGCGGAGCGGAACCATCGATCATCCCGACGGGCGCGTTCCAGAACTGTCAGGCACCAGCGCAGACACAATTCGGCGCGTCGATCAGCTACGTCGAGGACACGCAGCAGTATCTTCTGATCTTCGTGTGCCCGTCGGGGAACGATCCGGCGCTGGGTCCAAACGGACCGGGAAACCGGGGCGCGGCTTGGTTCTGGTCCACCAGCAACAACCTGTCGGATCCGACGCAGTGGTCGACGCCGCAAGAGATACCGGGATCCTGGAGTGAGTTTGATACATCGGGCTCGTGCGACTCGTACAACGGGTGGTATCCGACGTTCATGAGCCTGGGCAAGAAGCCCGCGCACCTCTCGACCACCGGCTATGTGTTCTACCTGTGGGGATGCCAGGGCGGAGGCACGCCGGGGCCGGGCCGGCAGTTCTCGTCAAGACAGTTCACAATCACGACGAGCCCGCCGGCCCCGACGCTGACATCGGGGTCGCTCGCCAACGGGGCGACTTATGATAGCGGCGGGTTGGTGCCGGGATCGTGGGCGCAGTTGAAGGGCACGGGGCTGAGTCCCGTGACGCGGACGTGGGGCGCTGCGGATTTTCAGGGTCTGGGAAATAAACTGCCGACATCCCTAAATGGTGTCAGTGTGACGGTGAATAACACTCCAGCGGCAGTGTATTACATCGATTCGGCGCAAGTGAGTTTCCAGATCCCCAACGGGGTGAGCGGAACGGCTTCTGTGCAGGTGACCAACAACGGGCAAACCAGCAACACCATTACGGCTGCGGCGGCGGCCAGTTCACCTGGCATCTTTCCGGTGATCGTGAACGGGACGAATTACCCGGCTGGGGTGTTTCTGGATGGCAAACTCGTGGGTGACCCAAGCGTCAATGCCGCGTTCCGCAAAGCGAAACCAGGGGATGTAGTTCAGCTCTTTGCGACGGGACTGGCCTCGACCCCGGCTGGCGTAGTGTCCACGCCTCAGCTTGTCAGCGGCGTCACAGTCACGGTCGGGCCAACCACGGTTCCAGCTTCGTTCGCGGGCTTGGTGGCTGTGGGTGAGTTCCAGATCAACTTCACGGTCCCGCAACTTTCAGACGGTGTTTATCCGATCGGGATCACGGTGAACGGCGTGAGTTCACCCCAGCAGATCAACACCAGGCCGCCAGGGCCATTGGTGATTCCCATTCAAAATTAGGGAGACAGGATCCGTATGCTTAGAAGGACTAGTAAGTATATCGGCACGAGTCTAACTTCGACGCAATTGATTTCGCGGCTCAGCTGGCCTGTTTGGCCGAGACGCCCGGGCTCTTGCTGAGCGCCTCAAAGGCCGCCTCTTCGCTGGGGTAAATCGGCATGACGTTGGCCAGGCGGGTGAGTTCCAGCACCTCGCGCACCCGGCGATTCAGATTGGCCAGCACAAAGGAGCCGGCGGCATTTTTTAGAACGCTGGTAAAAATCTCGATCAGAAACCCAATGCCGGTGGAATCCAGGTACTCTACCTGGGCAAAGTCCGCCAGCACGCGCGAGCAGCCTGAATTCTTGACTTCCAGGGTCTTACCGCGCAGATAAGAGGAATCTTTTCCAGTGGCGAAGCGCCCGTGCAAGCGAAGCACACAGATGTCGCCGCGTTTTTCCAATTCAACCAGCATGACTATGCAATCGTACTACAAACGAGCAGTGGTTGGCCGCGAGTAACGCGATAAACCTGATTCGTTAGAAGCGCCAGCGGGCTACAACAGACGGAAGTTGACTTCGATGGTGGCTTGGACCGCGACCGGCTTGCCATCCTTCTTACCAGGAGCAAACTTCCATTTTTCGACCGCTTCGATGGCCTTTTGGTCCAACCCCAGGCCCAGCGGGCGAATCACTTTCAGGTCGCGCGGTTTGCCGTTCTCATCCACAATCACGAACAGAACCACGGTTCCCTGGAACTTGGCTTTGCGCGCTTCTTCGGAATATTCCGGCTCCACTTTGAAAAGCAGCGTGGGTGGAGAAACGCCGCCGCCGATGCGGTACGCGCCGCCGCCCATATTGCCGCCGGATCCAGGGCCAAAACCGGCGCCGGAGCCAGGACCAACGCCGCCGCCATGACCGGTGCCGATGCCGCCGCCATAGCCGGTTCCATTGGATGCCAAGCCCGACTTCGCCAGCGGGTCGCCCAGCGCGTCCATGTTGATTTTCGGAATCGGCGCATCCGGCTGCACGATGATGGTGGGTTCCATCACCAGCTTCGGATCGGGATTGCGAATCACCACTTCAGGCGGCACGAACTGCTTGGTTGCGAGTTTCGGGAGCTTGCCTTTGCTGGGGGGCGTGGGGGATCGATCGCCACCGCCGCCGCCGCCATGCATCTGATCTTTTTTCACGGTCGGCTTGTAGGGGGCAATATCCGGAGCGATCAGATCGATCTGCGCCTTGACTACTTTTTGAATGGTCTTGTTGGTTCCGATGGCGAAGAGCAAAAACACGACCGTCACGTGAATGACGATCGAACCGAGGCCGGCCTTCTTCTTCTCCCCGCCATAGAAGCCCCAGATATCCTTCACCGCTACCGGCTTGGAAGTGACTTCCAAGGGGGGAAGTTTAGGAGGATGAATCGCTTCCTTGACGTTCCGGATGAATGAACGAATGAAAGGCTCGCCCTCTGCCGCCAGCAACCGATTTAAATGGTCGTCAGCGTCGGAGCCGCCCTGCGGATTATTCGCGCCGGGATATCCCATTGGTCCGTCGTGAGCTGCCATGTCTTTCTACAACACCTCTCGCTTCAACGCAGCCGTCTCCCTTGTGTGTAGACGTTTGGACGCCGCACAAAGGTTGCACCCTCAACTAATTCTATCACTTCCGTAAAACGGTTCACAGTCCTTATGAAAACTGAAATGCCTGGACCAGCCACCGATTACACTATTAAAGCATGCCCGCAAAACCCATGGTGGTCTTCGATGGCCGCTGCGGTTTTTGCCGCATCTGGATCGACTACTGGAAACAGCTCACTGGAGACTCCCTGGACTATGCGCCCTCCCAGGAAGTGAGTGCGAACTTTCCCGAGATTCCTTTCGAACAATTTCAGCAGGCCGTGCAGCTGATCCTGCCCTCGGGCCAGGTTTTGTCGGGAGCGCGAGCCGTCTTTGCGACACTGGCCTATGCGGGCGTGGGATGGCTCTCCTGGCTGTACGATCGCGTTCCGGGGTTCGCGCCGGCCTCGGAAGCAACCTACCGCGTGATAGCCGGCCACCGGAATTTCTTTTATCAAGTAACGCGTTTCACCTTCGGCCGCCGCGTCGCGCCGCTGCGCTACGCCCGGGTGGAATGGTTCTTCCTGCGGGCGCTGGCGCTGATCTATTTGTGCGCGTTTGCCTCGTTAGCGGTGCAGATTACAGGGCTGGCGGGGGCGCGAGGCATTCTTCCGGCCGGGCATTTTCTGGCTGAAGCCAGGAACGTCCTGGGCGTGCGGGCCTACTGGATGGCGCCGGGTGTGTTTTGGCTCGCCTCCAGCGATGTCTTCTTGCGCGCGGTTTGCTGGACGGGCGCGGCCATTTCATTGGTCCTGTTATTCGGCCGGCTGGAGCGGGTGGCGCTGGTTTGTCTCTACGTTTTGTACTTGTCGCTGTCGAGCATCGGTCAAAATTTTCTCAGCTTTCAATGGGATGCGCTGCTGCTCGAGGCGGGCTTTCTGGCCATCTTTCTAGGCGGCTCGAAATGGGTCATTTTTCTGTTCCGCTGGCTGCTGTTCCGGCTCATGTTTCTGTCCGGAGCGGTAAAGCTGATGAGTCACGATGCTTCCTGGCGCGACCTCAGCGCCATGAGCTTTCACTACCTGACCCAGCCCTTGCCGACACCCATCGCCTGGTATATGTACCAGCTCCCTCTCTCGTTCCAGCGAGCCTCCACGGCGGTGGTGTTCTTCATCGAACTGGCGGTGGTATTCCTGATCCTGGGGCCGCGCGTCTGGCGGCGCTTGGCCGCGGTGGCGCTGCTGCTATTTCAATTACTGATCTTTCTGACCGGAAACTATGCCTTTTTCAATCTGCTGGCGATGGCGCTATGCCTGTTCCTGTTGGACGACGCGATGCTCGAAAGATTGCCTTTAGGAAGCAGGAAGAAGCGAACCTACCCTGTTCTGGCGAAGATCGTTGCCGCCGTGATTCTGCTGCTGAGCGGCATGGAGCTGTGGGGCATGTTCGCCAGCCGCGCCGAACCACCGAGCTTCCTGGTGGAATTGATAGCGCCGTTCGGAATCGTGAACACCTACGGCCTGTTCGCGGTGATGACCACCGAGCGAGAGGAGATCATCGTCCAAGGCTCGAACGATGGCACGACCTGGCTCGACTACGAGTTCGCTTACAAGCCGGGCGACCTGGCGCGAGCGCCGCGTTGGGTGGCGCCCTATCAGCCGCGTCTGGATTGGCAAATGTGGTTCGCAGCCTTATCGGGCTACCGCTCCGAGCCGTGGTTCGTGAATTTCATGGTGCGGCTGCTCCAGAATTCAGCGGACGTGACCGGCCTGCTTTTGAAGAACCCGTTTCCTGCCTCGGCGCCGAAGTACGTGCGCGCGCTGCTATTCGACTATTCGTTTACGAATTTTGCCGAGCGGCGGCAATCCGACGATTGGTGGAAACGCCGGCCGCGGGGTGTTTATCTGCGGCCGATTTCGTTGCAGGATGTCGCGCTGGTTCCGGGCGTCGGTCACTGATGAGCGAAGTTACTTGATGACCAGGAATCCGGTCTCGACACGGTCATTGGCGATGCGGTTCCACATCACGCGCGCGCGCCCGACGGCGACGGCATGCTGGAACTCCACTTCCTGGCCGGCGTGCAGCGCCGTGTAGGGGTGCTCGGCGCGGAAACCGCTGGTGCTGTAATCCAGCAGTTCGCCATTGACTTCCTGCGGGGCGGGATCGTCAAAGGAAAGCTTCAGTGTGCCATGGCCCGCATGGCGTTGTTCGGAGCGGCGATCTTGAGGGCTTGGCATAGTGACCGCGGCAGAGCGCTAGGAAGCGCAGGATTGCCGCACCGCCTCCCTTCCGTAGAGCTTCAGTTTCCGGCTGAGCGTGCGGCGTGAGATGCCGAGCAGGTCCGCGGCACGCTGTTGATGGCCATGCGTCTGAGCCAGCACGCGCAGGATCATGGTCTTTTCCATTCCATCCAGATCCGAAGCGGTGGAAACCGTGACCCTCCCCGCATCGCTCGCCTGCCTGGGCTGTGCCAGAAGCATATCTTCCGCGTGGATTTCCTGGTCGAGCGCCAGCACGGCCGCTTTGGTGACGACGTTCCGCAGCTCTCGAACATTTCCCGGCCAGGTGTGCGACTCCAGGGCCTTGAGCGCGTCACTGGAAAACGATAAGTGCGGATTGGATTGCTGCAGGAAATGCTCAGCCAGCGGCACGATGTCCTCGGGGCGCTCGCGCAGGGGCGGGACGCGTAAGCAGATCTGCCCCAAACGGTGGTACAGATCGCCCCGGAACTGGCCGGTTTCGACCATTTTTTCGAGATCCTGATTGGTAGCGGCCACCACGCGCACGTCCACGCTCACCTTGCGGACCCCGCCCAAGCGGTAATATGCCACCCCGTCCAGAACACGCAGCAGCTTCACTTGCATGCGTGGCTCCAACTCGCCGACTTCATCCAGAAACAAGGTGCCATGATTGGCCAGCTCGAACAGCCCGGGCTTAGGAGAATCGGCGCCGCTGAAAGCGCCTTTTTCGTAACCGAACAGCTCGCTCTCCACCAGATGCTCGGGGAGCGCGGCGCAACTGACGTCCACCCAGGGCTTGGCGCAGCGCAAAGAGAAATGATGCACCGCGCGCGCGATGAGCTCTTTGCCCGAGCCGCTCTCGCCCGTGATCAAGACCGCCGCGTTGGTCTGCGCAATGCGTTGCACCAGGTCGAAGACCTGCTGCATGGCACGGCTCGACACAATCGCCTGCATTCCCAGAAAGGTATTGACCTGCGAGACCATGGCCGCTACTCCGCTTTTCGACGGTTTTGACGCGAGATTGCATAGTACTTCAGTTTTAGATCTATCGGTCGAAGCACCGATTTCGTGCAGAGCCGGAAGCGAGCCGGCTTTGCGACAGATTATCCCGGTCTGATTCAGCCCGGACATTTTGTCTCATTCCCCGGCTATTGTTCCAGATATTACTGGCCGATGAATCAAGTGGATAGGCAGCGCTGTCTGTTGGCAGTGGACCTGCATTTACGCATCCCTTATTGGGGGTACTGGCAGATCGGATGAAAATCCCAATCCTCGGCAGGCTCTACATTCTGGCGGTTGTGCTGATCGGCGCATTGCTGGGTGCGATGGTTCTTTCGCACTGGCAATCCCAAAATTTGATCCGTTTCGCCTGCTATATGGCGTTGTCGCTGTTTGCGGCGCGCTTAAAAGCGGTGCTTCCGGGCATCACCGGGTCGATATCGGTGCTGTTCATATTCATCCTGTTCGCCATCGTGGAGCTCAGCGTGCCGGAGGCGCTGGTCATCGGCTGCGGGGCCACGCTGGTGCAATGTTATTGGAAAAAGCTCTACCAGCCCAAGTGGGAGCAGGTGCTCTTCAATGTGTGCAGCATGGCGATCACGGTGGTGGTCGCAAGCGAGGCTTATCACTCCCCCCTATTGCAGCTAGGACACCTGGAGACGCCCGTAAAGCTGATGGTGGCCACGGTGGCCTTCTTCGGGATGAATACGTTTCCGGTGGCCGCGGCAGTCGCGATTACGGAACGGAAATCGCTGCGGCGCGTTTGGAAAGAATGTTACTTCTGGGCGTTTCCTTATTACCTGGTCGGCTCGCTGCTGGTGGGCGTGGCCGCGGCCATGGATCATTTCGTGGGATGGCAAACGGCGTTGCTGGCGTCGCCGGCCGCTTATCTGATCTACCGCTCCTACTTCCGCTACATGGCTCGCCTGGAGGACCAGAAAAAGCACGCCGAGGAGGCCGCGGCCCTACATCTTCGAACCATTGAAGCCCTGGCTTTGGCCATCGATGCCAAGGATCACGCCCGCTACGACCATTTGCAGCGCGTCGAGACGTATGTCGTCGAGATCGGAAAGGAATTGGGCTTCGGTCCGGATCAACTGGCCGGCCTGCGGGCGGCGGCGCTGTTGCATGATATCGGAAACCTGGCCGTGCCCGAGCACATCGTCTCCAAACCCGGAAAGCTGACTCGCGAAGAATTCGAGAAGATGAAGATCCATCCGGTGGTGGGCGCCGAGATTCTGGAGCGCGTCCGATTTCCGTATGAAGTGACACCCATTGTCCGCGCCCATCACGAGCGTTGGGATGGAGCCGGTTATCCGGATGGGCTGAAAGGCGAGAACATCCCCATGGGCGCGCGCATCCTGGCGGCGGTGGATTTCGTGGATGCCATGGCATCGGACCGCAACTACCGCCGGGCGCTGCCGCTGGAGGAAGCGGTGCAAAAAATGGCGGCCGATTCAGGCAAGGCTTTCGATCCCCAGGTGGTGGAAATTCTGCAACGGCGCTATCGCGAGCTGGAAGCGCTGGCTAAGGCCAATCAGGCCGAGAGTGCGGCATGCATGGAGTTGGCCATCGAGCAGCGCTCCGAGCCGCGCGCGAGCGCCGATAACCAAACACCCGCGGCCGCGCAAATCAACGATAAGCCGGCCGACTTTCTGGCTTCCATCGCGGCCGCGCGCCAGGAAGTGCAGAATCTTTTCGAGTTGACTCAGGACCTGGGCAATTCGCTCAGCCTCAACGACACCATGTCGCTGCTGGCCCTGCGCCTGAAGAGAATGATCCCCTACGACGCGATGGCGATCTATGTGTTGCGCAGCGGCAAACTCCGGGCCGAGTACGTCACGGGGGAAAACTTCAGCCTCTTCTCGTCGCTCGAAATTCCATTGGGCCAGGGGCTGTCGGGATGGGTGGCCGAACATCGCAAGCCCATCGTGAATGGCAATCCCGCCGCTGAACCGGGCTATCTCAACGATGCAACCAAATTCACCACCATGGGCAGCGCTTTGGCAGTGCCGCTGATCGGTCTCAACGGAACGATCAGCGTTCTCACTCTCTACCGTTCCGAGCGCGAAGCCTTCAACAACGATCATCTGCGCATCCTGCTCGCGGTTTCGCACAAAGTGGCTCTGTCCATAGAAAACGCGCTGCAATTCCAGCAGGCCCAAAGCACCGCCTCCACCGATTACATGACCAACCTTCCCAACGCGCGCTCCCTGTTTCTACACCTGGACAGCGAGCTGGCCCGCTGCCGCCGCCTGGATTCGTCGTTGGTGGTGCTGGTGTGCGACATGAACGGCTTCAAACAAATCAATGATAAGTTCGGCCACCTGGAAGGCAACCGGCTGCTGAGTAGCGTGGCCGAGAGGCTGAAAGAAAGTTGCCGCGAATACGACTATGTCGCCCGAATGGGCGGCGATGAGTTCGTGCTGGTTCTTCCCGGCTTGGAGCGCGATCAGATCCCGCAGAAGATCCAGCGCCTGCAAGCCATCACGGCCGAGGCCGGGCAGCTCATCAGCGGGAACGATGCGACGCTTGGCCTCAGCATCGGCCATGCCATATTTCCCGAGGACGGCGTCGATGCCGACCGCCTGCTCAGCGAAGCGGACCGGCGCATGTACCTGGCCAAGCAAAAGCAGAAATTCAAGATGGTTCCACGCGGCTTCGAGTTCGAGCCCACGGGAGCCTGGTAACGCAAACTCATGCTGGCGGTCCTCACTCGCCAATTCCGGCGGATTCTGCTGACGGTGCTGCTGGGCGGACTGCTCGGCGCCACACTGGTGCGCCTGGGACCCGGTTTTGGCGTGGATGAGCGGGAACTCGACAGTCGCCTCAGCGCCCAAAGTCTGCAAGCCATCCGGTCCGAACATTCCGCCGAGAACAACATCGCGCTGTTTTATTGGCATTATCTGACGGGCTTAGCACACGGCGACCTGGGCTTTTCCCGATCGCTGAACCGCCCGGTTGCGGAACTCTTCAAAGAGCGGCTGCCCTTGACCTTGATTTCGCTGTTCTACGGCGTGGTGGGCGGAATCGGCATCGGCTTGGGATTAGCGCTACTGAGCGTAGCGTGGCGCAAACCTGGTTCGAATCTAGTGCCGTCCATGCTCAGCGGCTTGTGCCTGGCAGTGCCCGCGGCCGTGATCGCACTGCTCTTTGTGTGGATCGGGCGGGGCGCGCAGTGGGCCATCGCGCTGGTGGTGTTCCCGCACGTGTACCGCTACGCCAAGAATCTGTTAGTGTCTGCTTACCAATCGCCACACGTTCTGGCGGCCGAGGCCAAAGGTTTAAGCAACCTGCGCGTTCTGCTGGCTCACGTGGTGCTTCCGGCGGCGCCGCAATTAGCCGCGTTGGCCGGCATCTCGGTGAGCCTGGCGTTCGGCGCTTCGATCCCCATCGAAGTAGTCTCGGACACGCCCGGCATCGGACAACTGGCCTGGCGCGCGGCGCTGGAGCGCGATCTGCCCTTGCTGGTGAACATCACCGTTCTGATCGCGCTGGTGACGCTGGTGGTCAACAGCCTGGCCGACCTGGCTCTCGCATCCCGAAGGACGGCGGCATGAGCGGACACCTGTCGCGGACCCAAAAAGCCGCCCTGATCATTCTGGGTGTCGTAACTTTGGCTTCGCTGGCCGCCGGCTGGCTGGCGCCATCTTATGCCGAGCAATTCCGGGACGCCATCAGCGCGCCGCCATCGCCGAAGTTTCCGCTCGGCACCGATGAACTGGGCCGGGACCGCTTGGCGCGCCTGCTGTACGGCACGCGCGTTTCGCTGCTGCTGGCTCCGGCGGCGGCGCTGCTTTCCACGTTCATCGCGGCGTTCCTGGGCGGCACCGCCGGTTATCTGGGAGGCCGCTGGGAGCGCATCGTAACCACGGGCATCGACCTGTTTCTTTCCTTGCCGTGGTTGTTCCTGTTGCTGGCCGTGCGCGCCTTGATGCCGCTCAACACTTCGCCGGTCGCTTCCGTCATTCTCACGTTCCTGCTGCTGGGTTGTCTGGGCTGGGCGTCGCCGGCACGCATCATTCGCGCCGGTACGCGGACGCTGGTCAACTCCGACTACTTGCTGCAGGCGCGCGCCAGCGGCGTTTCGCCGGTGCGTCTGTTCTGGCGCCACTTGCTTCCCAATCTGCGGCCGGTTCTGGCCGCTCAATTCTGGATTTCCATCCCGGTGTTCATTCTGAGCGAGGCGAATCTGAGCTTGCTCGGCCTGGGTGTATCGGAGCCGCTGCCTTCCTGGGGCGCACTGCTGAGGGATCTCGAAAATTACACGGCGGTGCTCGAAAACCCCTGGATGCTCGCTCCGGCCGTGCTGCTGATCGCCGTGGTGAGCTGCTTACAACTCCTGTTGCGGACCGAGGATCCGCTCCCATGTTGAGATACGTACTCGGACTCGCACTCTTTCTGGCACCGCTGGCCCAGCCCGCGAGCGAGCTGCGCTTCACCTTGCGCGCCGAACCGAAGACTTTCAATCCGCTGCTGGTGGAAGACGAAAATTCGGAAACCATCCGCTACCTGACCGGCGGCGTGCTGATCCGCTTGAACCGTTACACGCAGGAATTGGAGGGAGAACTCGCATCCAAGTGGAAGGTGCTCGAAAACGGCCGCCGCATCGATTTTGAACTGCGCCCCAACGTCCGTTTTTCCGACGGCACTCCGTTCGATTGCGAAGACGTTCAATTCACCATCCGCGAATTGATGGATCCTGCGCTGCACTCGTCTACCGGCGACGCGTTCCGCTCCACGCCCGGAGCGGTGGAAACCAAGTGCCTGGGACCGTATTCAGCCACGCTGCGATTCCCCGGCGCGATCGCCGCGCTGGCTTCCCAGTTCGACGGCGTCGCCATCCTGTCCTCGCGCTCGCCGCGTAAAGAGGCGGCGGTGCTGGGGCCGTTCATGGTGGCCGAGTACCGGCCGGGCGCCTATGTGCTGCTGCAGCGCAATCCGAACTACTGGAAGAAAGACTCAAGCGGCCGCGCTCTGCCCTATCTCGATTCCATCCGGCTGGAGATCCAGCAGAATCGCGAGCTGGAGCTGCTGCGCTTCCGCCGCGGCGAGCTGGACATGGTGAACAAGCTGGATCCGGATATGTTTGACCGGCTCTCGGCGCAGATGCCGCACTCACTGGTGGACGCGGGGCCTTCGCTCGACTCCGAGCTGGTGTTCTTCAATCAGGCTGCCGGTGCGCCGCTGGCCGATTACAAGCTGCGCTGGTTCCGTTCGGCGGCCTTTCGCCACGCGATTTCAGAGGCCATCCATCGCGATGACCTGGTGCGCATCGTTTACAAAGGACACGCGCGCCCGGCCTCCGGTCCGGTCTCGCCCGCCAACAAATTCTGGCTGAACGCCGCGCTCAAGCCTCCCGATTACTCGCCAGCGGCGGCGCTGGAAGAATTGCAGCGCGACGGTTTTCACCGCTCTGGCGATAGCCTGGTCGACCGGGATGGCCACAAGGTGGAGTTCTCGATGATCAGCAACGCCGGCAACAAACTGCATGAACGCATGCTGACGTTGATCCAGCAAGACCTCGCGAAGCTCGACATCCAGTTAAACGTCGTGACGCTGGATTTCCCGTCCCTGATTGAGCGCATCACGCGCAGCTTCAATTACGAGTCGGTCCTGATGGCGCTCACCAACGTCGGGCTCGATCCCAATGACCAGATGAACCTGTGGCTGAGTTCGGCCGAGAACCATCAGTGGAACCCCAGCCAGAAGAGTCCCGCCACTCCCTGGGAAGCCGAGATCGATAAGCTGATGCTGGCCCAAACAGCGTCGCAAAGCGTCGCGCAGCGCAAGGTGTATTTCGATAAAGTCCAGCAGATTGTCGCCGATCAAGCGCCCATGATCTTCCTGGTGAATCCCAATGCGCTCTCGGCGGTTTCGCCCAACTTGAAGAATGTGACGCCGGCGCTGCTGCGTCCGCAAATCTACTGGAACGCTGAACGTCTTTATCTCGGGCCGGCCGTGGTGAGCCAGAAATGACGAGCCAGAAATGACGCCACTGTTGTCAGCGCGCTTCTCGGTGGACTATCCCAACAAGCCCGGCGTGCTTCGCGACGTCGAGCTGGAAATCCGCGCGGGCGAGATCCTGGGGCTGGTAGGAGAGAGCGGGTCCGGGAAGAGCACCATCGCGCTGGCCTTGCTGCAATTGCTCGATCACAAAGGCGGAACCATCCACGGCGAAGTGCTGTTCGATGGCTGCGATCTTCTGACGCTGCGGCCGCGCGAAATGCGGCGCATCCGCGGCCGCGATATCGCCCTGATCCTGCAAAGCCCGTTGTCCTCGCTCAACCCGGTGCTGCGAATCGGCTCGCAACTGGAGGAAGCCTGGCGCGCCCACAATCCGGACGCGCGAGCTTGGAAACAGCGCGCATTGGAATTGTTCGAGCTGGTCAGCCTTCCGGCCGAAGAAGCGTTCTTTCAGCGTTATCCGCGCCAGCTCAGCGTGGGCCAGGCACAACGCGTGCTGATCGCCATGGCGACCCTGCACAAGCCGCGGTTGCTGATCGCCGACGAAGCTACCAGCGCTCTAGACGCCATCACGCAGGCCGAAACCCTGGCGCTCTTCCGCCGGCTGAACCGCGAGCTCGGCATGGCCATGCTGTTCATCTCGCACGATCTTCTGGCGGTGGCGTCCTTGTGCTCGCGCATCGCGATTCTGCGCCAGGGACGCATCGTCGAATCCGGCCCAACCCGCGAGATGTTCCGCGCTCCCCGCACGGAAGACACGCGCGCGCTGCTCGAAGCCGTGTTGCGCAACTCCTCCGCCGCGGCGGAACTCCTGCCGGACCCGGGAATTTTGGCCTGACTCAGGCCTAACGATCCTCCGTCTCGGTCTCGGAAACCAAGCGGTCCACCGCCATGGCATAAATGGCCATCTTCCCATCGCGGTCGCTCTGAAAAAAGACGCGCTGGCTGTTGGGCGAGAACACCGGGTTGGTCTCGGCGGGATCGCTGGCGCGATGCTCGCACAGCGTCAATTCCCGCTTCACCGAACGCACCAGCAACAGCAGATAAGGTGAGGCCTTGCTCCCGCTGGCCCCCACGAACACGCTGGAATCCCCGTTGCCGCTGAACGCGATAAACTGTGTGGTGTTGGCAACCAGGTGGTCCTCATTCGTGTCTGGAATGTATTCCCGAATGTTGTGAAGCTTGGTCTTGTCCGCCGGAATATTCAGATACAGGACTGCCCTGCCATCGGCCGACCAGAACGCCGGCCCCGTTCCGCCCGGCGCAAGGCGCAACTGGCGATTCTGGGCGCCGTCGAAATTCACCACCCATAGTTGGTCGCTTCCTCGCCGGTACAACAGCCCCGCGCGGCGCGGCCGCGGCATAGGGTCCGCAAGAACATCGGGTGACTCCGCCACCGTCGTGGCGCTGCCGGTCCGCATGGTGATGAGGCGCACCCGGCTCGCCTCGGCCTTCTGTTCCACTACAGCCGCATACAACCCATCCTCGGAAAGATGCAACCCGCGGCCGGCCTGGTAGCCGCTCTCCAGGCGATAGATTTCCCGCGTCCGCAAATTGGAAAGATTCCCCAGCATGAAGGACTCGCCATCCAGGTAGCAGAAGCTGCGCTCATCCGGAGTAAGCGCGAGCGAGTCCGGAACCAGGGCGCTCGATTCAGTGAGGCTGTGCGACTGCCCGGTTTTCAAATCCAGGCGATAAGCCTGCACGGTTCCAGAACGGTCGCTGGCATAGAACAAAAACCCCGCATGCCGCGAAATGGCGCGCCCGGATCGAGGCAGCCAACTCCGGTAGGCGGGATCGGTCAGGCGAAAAATATCGAACTCGGTGGCCAGATCCTTGAAGCGCCGCAAGTCCGAGGGAAAAACCCGTCCTTTATCGCCCGCAAAACAAGTGCCGGCGGCCAGCGAACACAGGAATCCACGACGGCTAAGAACCAAAGTGCTAACGATGGCTGGTTTGATAGTGCTCTTTCAGCAGGTCCAGCCCGAAGTCATTGTCGAAATCCCGCCACACGCT
The DNA here is from genome assembly GCA_963768095.1 of Terriglobia bacterium. GTDB lineage: Bacteria > Acidobacteriota > Terriglobia > Bryobacterales > Bryobacteraceae > Palsa-89. The sequence continues at coordinate 1,180,236 of CAVYGT010000011.1, forward strand.
GTGAATGTGATTGGCGTGGTCTTGCGTATCGTCAAACTCGATCAGGAAGGCGGGAGTCTGGATACGATAATAGTGCGGGTCGCGGTATTTTTCGCCGCCCGCCCAGGCGAAGTACAGATTGTTGCCGGCTTTCTTGATCTGCTCCTGGCGCAGCTCGGCGACCTGCTCGGGCACGTTGCCGACGTACTCGCCGAGCAGATTCTCGAGCAATTCGCGCTGATGCCCATTTAACTTCGAAGCCTCCAGGCCGCTGGGCTGGCCTTTGAGCGCGGCTTTGCGCGAGGCCTCCGTCAGGATATCGTCCGGAACTTTCTGGGTGACGACGGCGATCTTTTTCTGCTCCGGCGTAAGCGACGCCATCAGCTCGCGTCCCAGATCGTCCTCGCGCGCCAGCACCCGCAGCCCTTTGCGCGGGCCATCCAGCACCTCGGCCGGATTCGATCCGAAGAAGCTGGGCGCGTCCTGAACCTTGCCGTTGCTCACCGTGAAATTCTGGCTGATGTGATGTCCCTCGATGCGATAGCCCCAGGTTCCGGTTTCCGACGGCTGGCCGAAGATAGTAAAAAAATATCCGTCTGGATCCCGCTGCGGACCCTTGCCGTTCTCCATCACTCGCAGTACCTCGTCCAGGCTCATGATGGTGGTGGCCTTGATGTAGCCGCGTTGGCTCAGCCCCGCGGCGAGCAAAGCATGCGCCAGCTGTTTCTGCGCCGAGGTCATGTCGCGCAGCGGCAGCCCTTTGCGCGGCTTGGGGATGTAATGCCAGTCGAAGCGCTCGTCGTCCTGCATAGCGAAGGTGGCCTGCGCGCGCTGCTCCGGAGTGAGCGAAGCCAGAAACGCCTGGGCGCTTTCCGTCATCACGGCCGAGGTGTGCAGGCGCGAATAGGCCGAAGTGAGCAACGCGACCCCGATTCCGATGGCGAAGAAACGCAACGCAACGGTCTTCATGTTGAGTCTCCGTTCTTGAACGCTACGCGCCGGATTTTCCGGCGTGCTCCCAGCTTAGCTCAAGGAAAGGGGTACTAGAAAAGGCGCCTGGGCTCCGCTAGAAGCCCAGATCAGGCGTGTGGGCCGTTAGAATCACCGCCGAGCGCGCCAGGAACGGATAAGGGTTGACGGGCGTGCCGCCCATGCGCACTTCGTAGTGCAAATGGGGAGACGTCACGCGTCCGCTGGCGCCGGACTTCGCGACGATGTCGCCGCGCCGCACTTCCTGGCCTTCCACCACGCCGAACTGCGACAAGTGCCCGTAATAAGTCTGCAGACCGTTACCGTGGTCTATGATGACCAGCCGTCCGTAGCCGCTTCTCCATTCGGCATACACGATGATGCCGTCGGCAGCGGCGCGCACCGGTGTTCCCATGGGGGCTTGCAGATCGACGCCGGTGTGAATGGCGCCTTCGCCGGAAAACGGATCGGTCCGCCCGCCGAACGCGCTCATGAGCCGTCCTTCCACCGGCCACAAGCTAGGCCGCACGTGGACCTGCCACTGCTTGGGATACGCCCGGTACAAGGTCGAAATGGAAGCCGATTGCAGGAAGTTGTATTCATTCAACGACTGCGGGAAGCTGGGCCCCAGCGTCACGCCATTCGAAACATCCGTTGAGCCTTCGGGCCGGCGCTTGAGTCCGTAGGCTACCGACACTTCGCTCGCAAAGGTCTCGAGGGTGGCCAACTGCTCGTTCTTCTGATTCGTGACCTTCTGCAACTCCTGATACTTCTGCCGCAGCGAGTCGACTTCCTGGCGCAGCGAGTTATAATGCGCTACTTTCCAACTCATCCGCAAATAACTGGAGAGAAAGCCAAATATCGAAAGGCAGCCAATCAGGACAAAAGCAAAAGCGGTGTAAATTGCTTTATGGGGAATGTGGACACGGCGCAATCGCCCGTGCAGCGAATGCGCGAGCACAACCACAAAGTAGGGCTGATGTGGCACGTATCTCCTCAGATTATTCGGCACGATCCAGTTTTTACTTCAGACGCGGTGGACCGTAGGCCGGAGAGTACCCTCGAGAGTTCAGGCTCCCGATGAAGTGAAGACGAAGGCTAAGGATACTTCATGTGAACGAACTGTGTCAAGGTAACACAATGTATGGCAGGTTACCTTTCTACTGCGCGCTGCCTGCGCCGCCGGCACTGCCTCTGCGCCGCACGTCGATATTCAAGCGTTTGATTTTCTGATTGAGCGTAGATAAAGGAATACTCAGCTTTTCGGCTGCTTCGGTCTGACTCCAATTGGCGGCTTCCAACGCTTCGATGATTTTGCGCCGCTCGAAGTCCGCCACCACCTCGAACAAGTTAGCGTCAGCCGGCAGCGTGCCGCTCTCATCGCGGCGGATTCGGACGCCAGCCGCTTGCAAGATGGAGTCCGGCAGAACATCCACGGCAACGGTGGGATCCGATGCCAGCACTACTGCCCGCTCGATTGCGTTCTCAAGTTCACGGACATTGCCGGGCCAGTTGTAGTCCATCAGCAACTGCAGCGCATCCGGCTCGAAATGCAGCGAGCTGTGGTTCTCCGCGTCCAGGAACTTTTCATTCTCGCGGCTGTACTTGTCGAAGAAATATTCCACCAGCCGGGGAATGTCTTCCTTGCGTTCCCGCAGGGGAGGCAGGGTGAGGTTGATGACGTTCAACCGATAGTAGAGATCTTCGCGGAACTTGCCTTCATCGACAAGCTTTTTCAGATCGGCGTTGGTGGCGGCGATGATGCGAACGTCCACTTTGATGGTGTCCGTCGATCCCACCGGCATGAACTCGCGCGCCTGAATGACGCGCAGCAGCTTGACCTGAGTCTCGGGGCTAATGGTTCCGATTTCGTCGAAAAATATGGTGCCCTTGTTGGCGGTCTCGAAGTATCCCTTGTGGGTCGCGATGGCTCCGGTGAAGGCGCCCTTGACATGCCCGAACAAGGCCGATTCCAGCAGATCCGCCGGAAACGAGCCGCTGTTCACCGGCACGAAGGCCTGATTGGCGCGCGTCGAATTGGCATGGATGGCCTTGGCGATTAACTCCTTGCCGGTACCGGTCTCGCCCGTGATCAGGATGTTGGCGCGGCTGGGGGCGACCTGAGTCACCAGGTCCAGGATGCGCAGCATGCGGTCGTGCTTGGCGATGATGTTGGGGAAATTGTACTGTTGCCGGAACGCGCGCTTGAGCTGAACATTCTCGCGCTCCAGCCGCGAATGCGCGATCATCCGCTCGATCTCGATCAGCAGCTTTTCGTTGTCCCAGGGTTTGGAGAAATAGTCGTTGGCGCCGCTCTTCAGCGCGTCCACCGCTACTTCCACCGAACCGTAAGCGGTGATCATGAAGACCGGGGTTTCGCTATCGCGCTCGCGGATCTCTTTCAGCACCTCCATGCCGGAGCGGTCCGGCATCATGAGGTCCAGCAAGATCAGGTCGTAGTTGCCGGCCTCGGACTTGCGCAGCCCTTCGGTCCCGCCCTCGGCCAGTTCCACGGCATAGCCATCCTGGCTCAACAACGCATCCAGGCTCTCGCGGATGTCGGCTTCGTCATCGATCACCAAAATGCGTTTGGGAGTTAAGGGAAGGGGGGCATCAGGAGCGAGCGAGTCAGGCATGCACCGGCTTTCTGGCCAGAGGAAGTTCCACTTGGAAGCGGGAGCCGGCGCCGAGCCGACTGTCCACTTTGATATTACCGCCATGCTCGCGTACGATGCCGTAGGTGACCGCCAGCCCCAGGCCGGTTCCTTTGCGTGCGGCCTTGGTGGTGAAGAACGGATCGTAGATCCGCCCTAGATGTTCAGGCGAAATCCCTGGCCCGCTGTCGGCCACCTCGACGCGGGCAAACCCGTCCTCGGTCCAGGTGCTCACCGACAATCGGCCGCCGGATTCCATGGCGTCCCGGGCGTTCAAGAACAAATTCAGGAACACCTGCTGCAGCTTGCCCGAATTGCCCTTCACCGCCAGCGAGATTTCCGACAAGTCCAGTTTCACGTCGATGGCCGACTTGTCCAATTGATGTTCGATGAGGTTTAGCGTGTCCTGAATGACGCGGTTCAAATCCACTTCGACGTAAGCCGTGGTGGAGGTTCGCGAGAAGTTGAGCAACGAGTTGACGATCTCGCTGGCCCGGAAGGTCTGCTTGGCGATTTTGTCCAGCAGCTTGGACTTCTGTTCGTCGCCCGAGATCTGTTTGGCCAGCATCTGCGCATAAGTAGAGATCACGGCCAGCGGCGTATTCACTTCATGCGCCACGCCCGCGGCCAGCAGTCCGATGGAGCTGAGCTTATCGGCCTGCACGAGTTGCCGCTCCAGCTCGTCGCGATCGGTGATGTCGTCGAAAATGATCAAGCGCCCGATCTGCTGCAGGTCCTTGGAGACCAGGGGAGCGATAGCGATGTTGAGGATGTGCGCCGGGCGCGAGGCGCCATTTCCATTTCCGTTTCCGTTCCCATTCGTTGAGGCCGCAGCCTGCAGCACGAACTTGTAAATGTTGTGGACGCCGGAGGCGGCGCGGGCCTGCTCGAACCGTTCGCACAAGTCAGCCGGAAAAAGGTCGGCCAGCCGCTGCCCCACCGCAGCCTGGCGCGGGGTGCCCGTCAGCCGCTCGATCTGTGTGTTCCAGCTCTCCACGCGATCCTCGAGATCCGCCGCCAGAATCCCGACGTTGATCGACTCGACGATGTTCTCGCTGAATTCTTTCAGCCGCTCGTATTCGTCCACCTTGTGTTGCAGCGAGCGGTACAGCCGCGCGTTCTCGATGGCGATGCTGACCGAGCCGGAGAGCGTGGTCAGCAGCTCCACATCGTCGGTGGAGAGAAAATCGCCCTTATCGGTGCGGCTCAAGCCCAGATAGGCGATGGTCCGGCCTCGCACCGTGCAGGGAAAGTAGTAGGTCAGATCCAGGTCGGCAATGCTGCTGCGTACCGAGATGGGCCACTCGTGCGAGACCACGTCCAGCAAGCGCCGGGTCCGCTCGAAGAACAAATACGGCTTATCGGGATGGGCGGTGAGAAAACTGAGATCCAGCTCCTGGGCCTGTTTCTGGCGCTCTTTCCGGTTCCCCAGGGCCATGTGCAGATGAAACCGGTCCTCGCTTTCGTCCAGAAGAAAGAAGGCCACGTGTTGGATGGACAGAGTATGCACCAGCCGGTCGGCCACCGAGCGCAGCATCTCATCCAGATTCGTCTCCGACCCCAGCTCGCGCGCAAACTCGATCAAGGTCCGCCGGTAATCGTAACGATCCTTGTAGAAGAAATATCGATCCAGTTGTTCCTGCAACCAATCCCGAATGGGCTGGAAGATAAAAGTCGCAAACAGGATCAATCCCACAATCGCAGCCGGGCTGATATCTTCGGGACGCGTAAAGGAAAAGATCAGGCCATAGAAGACGCCCAGCACCACCAGCGTGGCCAGCGTGTAGACATAGCCTTGCTGGAAAATGATGTCGACATCCATCAGCCGGTAACGCAGAATAGCGTAGGCCCAGGTGATCGGAACCAGGATCAAAGCCAGCACGGCCATCTTCTGGTAGTGGTTCGGGAGCGCGCCCAGGATGTAGGGGATGGCGTAGATGGCGGTAAATGGGACCACACCCAGCAATGCGCCGTTGCGCAGGTACTTGAGCTGGCGGCGCACCAGGGGATCGTCCACTCCCGGGGCCTTCAAAGCCAGCACCAGCGTGCCCAGCAGATAAACTCCGCTCAAGAACAACAGCGCTGCCCGGTCCAGGAACCAATTGACTTCGATGGGCGAGGCCGCCACCCTCAGCATTCCCTTGGCGACCAGAACATAGACGGCCATCAAAAACGCGCCGGGAATATAGAGCAGCAGGGCGCTCCCGCGCCGCGCCAGCCACCTGACCCGCTCGGGAAATACCAGGCAAAAATGCAGAAAGACGGTGGGCGCAAAAATCGAAGCCGCTATGTTCCCCCAGTAGATGGATTGATCGAAGGCGTTCAGCTTGCCGGTGTAGTGGAAGCAGGAAAGAACGAACGACAACAGGCACAGAACGTAGAAGTGAACCGATCGGGGCGCGCTGACACGCCGGTAGTAGACAAACAACCCGATCATCAGGTAGACCACGCCGACCACGTACTGGTAATAAATGGCCCGGTCCGGCACTCGTTCGCCGATCACTACCAGGGCGGGAAGCTGGACATTCCCGCGGCGCAACTCGTAACGCGCCTGGCTCCACGATCCGATCTGCTGCAAAACCCGCGGAACATCGATGCTCTTGTGGATTGGGTTACCGGAGATTTCGAGCAGTGTATCGCCGGCGCGAATGCCCGCGTTATCGGCTTCCCCGCCCGCCGTCACGTGCAAGGCTCGCACTACGTCTTGACCGTCAGAGGCGGTGCGATCCACCCAGACTACGCCATCTTCCGGCAGCGTGTCGATCTTCTGGTGGCGGAAGTTGATGATGGCAAAGCACACCGCGGCCACGGTGAGGATGAACAGCAGCGCGCTCACGAATTGGGTTTTGAGATCCCTCAACCAGCCCTCTCCATCACAACTCGCTCGAAGACACCTTGGGCTCGCCTTTTGAGCTTGCTATGAAGCACTTGGAATGCCAGGAACAACGCTCCAGCTTATTCATGAGAATACAAGATTTTACGGCCTTCTACAAATCTGTTCGGACTCGGGATTCGATTTTTAGGATATGCCACTACAGGAAAGTGTAAGAGCGTGAAATCGCGCAGCCCTCTGATTTCTGCCTCTTACCCAAGGCTATTGACAAGTCACTTGGTTGGCTTTAAGATTTTGTAGCCGGTTTTCCGTAGGGCACATAACACCAGACGGGGTGTAACGGTCAGCGTATGACCTTGTTCCAGATCGGTGAGAAGGTCGTCTATCCCAATCACGGGATTGGGACGATCGAGAACATTAGCAGCCGGATATTCGGCGCTCAAGTGGAGCGATTCTATCTGCTGCGCCTGACCTACACCAGCACGACCGTGTTGGTGCCCTTCTCGCATGTCCAGGAGATAGGTCTTCGCAAAGTCACACGGAACGGAGAAATCGCGCGCGTCCTCAGTTTCCTGGCCGAGGGCTCCCGCAAGTGCCACGGGGACTGGAAAGATCGGTTCAAGGAAAACTCCGATAAGATGCGTCATGGCAGCCTGTTGGAGATCGCGGAAGTGCTGAAAATGTTGCTGCTATTGCAAACCGAAAAGCCGCTCTCATTCCGCGAGAAGAAGATGCTGGACCGGGCCCGGCATATGCTGATCACCGAGCTGTCCATCTCGCGCGACTTGGCGGAATATCAAGCCACGGATGTTCTGCAAACTGCTCTGGCTAAAGCATCTCTTTCTCTGCCAACCGAGATCTAGCGGTGGTACCGCGCTGGCCGGTGGCCTAATACAGCTCCCTTAAGCCGGCACCGTCCTTACGGACAATTCCCTCCCCTCCTTAGGGGTTTTCCTGCGTAGTAATTCGTCCGGCTTCGGCCCTAACATAGGAGACGAGATAACAGGCCGATGACGTGTAAGTATTGCAATAGCAAACTTGCTCCTCTTCGCAGCCTCACCGATGGTGAGTTTTGCAGTGATGAGCATCGGCAAGCGTACCAGGGGCTTCCGCAGGCCGACTCGCAGGGCTATCCGATAGACGAGCAACAGTTTGCGACCGCATTCGACTCCGGGGTGGCGCCCGATCGTCCCAAACCGCTGGCCCAAAGTGTCGCGCTCCCGGCTGCGGCGCAAGCTCCGCCCATGGATTTCAGCAATCCGCCAAATCCAGCGGAACACGTCTTGAGCGCCCGCTCTGAAACGGCCGAAGAGCCACCGCCGGAGCCGGCGCCACCGCCAGCTTTCACAAGGGCCGCCGCGGGACGGCGCAAATCGGTTCTATCGCGCCCCTGGCAGTGGCTGGCAACCGCCTGGAAGACCGCGCCGTCCGACTTGAGAGCCATGGCGCTGCTATTGCCTTTGCTGGCGGTCCTGGCTTGCGCGCTGGCCGCTCCCGGGGTGCACATCCACTTTAGTCCCGGCCAAAGCGAGGCTTTTCGCGCACGCGCGCGCCAGGTAATCGCCCAGCAATGGCACTTCGCGAAAGAGCGCATCGCCAATCGGGCCGCGATCGCGATCACGGATGATTTTCGTTCCGGCCTGGACTCGTGGCGAGGCCGCTCCGGTCTCACCAACACCTGGTCCTTCGATGCGAACGGCTTTGTCCAGCCGGGGCCTCTGGCCATCCTGAAGCCGACCGAAGATCTACGGGATTACACCTTCGAGTTCCTGGGCGAAGTGGAGCAGAAAGCGGTGGGCTGCGCGTTTCGAGCTCGCGATCTGGACAACTACTACGCCGTTAAGTTTATCGAAGTGGATTCCGGCCCGGTCCCCAGCATGCGCCTGGTTCGTTACGCCGTCATCAAGGGCAAGGAAGGGCCGCATGTCGAGAAACCGTTGCCTTCTTCGATCCGCGCCGACATGCTCAACCGTTTTCGCGTGGAAGTCCACGGCAGCGATTTCACCATCCTGGCACAGGGCCAGGTGGTGGATTTCTTCTCCGACCAGCGGCTGCCCTCCGGCGGAGTAGGATTCTTTTGCAGCCGCGGCGAGAGGGCCCGCTTGCGGTGGGTCGAAGTTTCACACCAATACGACGCATTAGGACGGCTGTGCGCCATGCTGGCGCCGGTCGGCCTGGCAGGAGTGGATAAAGACTGACATGACTAAAGACCATTCGAACTTCGCCAATGACGCGAAGGCACGGCCGACGTCTCTGGCGCAGGCCGTTTCCCTGCATCTGGACGGAAAGCTGGAGCAGGCGCTGGAGGAAATCAATCGCGCTCTGGAGAATCAACCGGCCAGCCTGGAACTGCTGTCGGCGAAAGCCCAGATCCAGTTTGAACTGGAGCAATACGAAGAGGCGGCCAAATCCTACGCCAAAGTTCTGAGCATGAACCCGCGCCACGCCCACGCCAACTTGAATATCGCGGTGTGCCTGGAAAGGCTGGGGCGCTGGCAGGAGTCGGTGGAATTCTTCGAGAAGGCCGTGGAGGCGGAGCCGGACCGTTTGGAGGCCCTGCTGGGCCTGGCGGTGGCGCTTCTGCACGTCGACAAAATCGATGCGGCGGGCGAGCGCTTCGCCCAGGTGCTTTCCACCGAAGCCGATCACCCGACCGCTCTGTTCGGCAAGGCCGTCACCCTGCAGCTCCAGGGACGCGCCAATGAAGCGGCGCGCATCTATGAGTCGCTGCTCGGGCGCAACTCCAACGCCGAAGAATGCCTGGTGAACCTGATCACCATCGGCCTGGCCAGCCAAGATTACGCGCGCGTGTCGGACTGCTCCGAAAAGCTTTTGAAAATTCGTCCCAACTCCCAAGCCGCCCTGGAGGGTCTGGCCGCCTGCGCCTTCGCATCGGAAGACTACGGGGCTGCGCTCAGTTGCTGCCGCAAGCTGAGCGAGTTTACTCCGGCCAACTTCGATCGCTGGTTCAATCTCGGCGTGGCCTATCAAAACACCGGCAACCTGCCGGAGGCCATCCAGGCCTACCACGAAGCGGTTGCACTCCGTCCCGACGCCAAGCAAGCGCAGGTGAACCTGGGTGTGGTCTACCATCAGTCCGGTGAATTAGCCCAAGCTCAGGCCGCTTACGAACGCGCGCTTCAAATCGCGCCGGATCTGGTTGAAGTGCAGCAGAATCTAGCCCTGGTGCTCGACAAGCAGGGCGCCAAGGAAGCCGCCGAACGGCTTTACACCAAGATCCTCAATCGCAGCCCGGAGAGCGAAGAGCTCTGGTTCCGTCTCGGCTTTCTGCGTCTGGAGGGTGGCGATTCCCGGGGCGCGGTGGAAGCGTTTCTGGCTTGTGTGGACAAGCGGCCGGATTGGATCGAAGCGCAATCCAACCTGGGCCTGGCCTGTTGGAGCACGGGAGATCTGGAGGGCGCGGCCAAGGCCTTCGAAACCGTGCTGGCTTTGAATCCAGAGTCGGTGGACGGCTTGCGCGCGCTGGCCGCTCTTTCGGTGGAGCGCAGCGATTTCGACCAGGCTTTGCAACATCAGGCCAGCCTGATCGAGAAAGGCGAGCGCAGCCCCGAGCTGTTCTACAACACCGGTCTCATGCTGCATCAGTCCGGCCAACTGGACGATGCCGCCCGCCTGTATCGGGAAGCGCTTTCCGAGCGCGCTGAATTCCCGGAAGCGCTGCTCAACCTGGGCCACATCCTGAAGAGCCAGGGCAAGCAGGACGAGGCTCGCGATTGCTGGAAGCAGGCCGTGGAACAAAAGCCTGAATTCGCCCAGACCTACTTCACCGCCAGCTGACCAGACCTTACGGCCAAACCAGCAGCCCTAAGAACAACGCCAGCCACAACACGGTCAGAAAGTGCCAATACAGCGCCGTCACCGCGGTCCGGCTGCGCTGCCGCAGAAACTGGAAGCGCGAGCGCTCCGGCATCCGCATGGCGCACAGCAGCAAATAAAACAGCGCTGCAATCCCGCCCAGCAGATGCAATCCGTGGGCGCCGGTGAGCACGTAAAACAGGGAACTGTGCGGATTGTGCCGCAAATAAATCCCCTGGCTCACCAGTTCGCGTAACGCCAGCACCTGGCAGGCTAGAAACGCCAAGCCGCCGCCCACGGTGAACTCGATCCATTGCATGTAGCGCGCATTGTCGCGCCGCTCGAACGCGCCCCGCGCCGCTTCCAGCATCCAGCCGCTCAGAAGAATGAGCGCCGTGCTGACCCACAGCATGCGCGGCACGCGGATGTGCTGCCAGTTGACGGGCGATTGCGCGCGCTCGTAGTAGGCGATGCCCACGGTCACGAACAAGGTTGTAACCGAGACCAGAACCAGCCGCATGGCCAACAAACCGGCGCCCGGCACATAGCGCGGGTCCGGACTGCCTCCGTCGCCATCGCCGCCTCTACCGTCGCCGGGGCCCAGATCGGGCGGTCCGCCTCCTCCAGCATCGGCGAGCTGAAGTTCCTCGGTCTCAGATACCGGGACCATACATCTAAGATAAACCCGCGCGAGAGTGTGAGCGATTCGCCCGAAAAGCCGCGATGATTACGTATGCGCCGCCAGGTCCAATCTTGCTCCGCGAGAATCGGCAACTTCATTTACAATGAAAGTACGCTGGTTTGATTTTGCTGTTGAATCCCCTACAGTGTGCGGTGTCGTACCCCGCTAAGACTGTCTCTTCGCGACCTTGCGCCCACCGAAGTTCACCGGCGGTCGCGTGAGCGGCAATTCCTTGGAGCCACTGAGACCCGATCGACTGCGGCAGGCGCTGGACCACGCGGCGCACCTGCTTCCCATGCAGGGTCCCATCGGGGTTTTCGTTCATCACAACACACTGCACGCTTTCGAGCATCTGCCCTTCGAACAGGCCGTGGTCGAGGCCTGGCATTTGTTCGACGCCGAACCGTACATGAGCGAAGCGGCCTACCGGGCCGATTTGACGCGCGGCAGAATTCGTCTGGAAGACATCGACGCGGTGCTGGATAGCGAACCGGACGCGCTGGTCTTCCCGCGGCTCAGCCGCCGCTCGCTGCGCCGGGCCATGATGACGCCGGGCGTTCGGGAGTTTGATGCGGCCACCATCATGTGGCGCTCCGAGCAGGGGGACTTGGCCCGGGATTTTCGGCAGCGCGCCCTGCGGGCCCTGTTCGACGCGTGCCTGGCCCGCACGGCCGCTCACGAGGAAGAGCCCGCATCGGGGAGCCCCGTGGACGAGATCATCCACCCCTGGCTGATCCGGCTGTGCTCCGTGTTTCTGGATCAGGGCATGGCGTACTGGTCCATGCCGTGCCGCGAGCAGGGTTTCTATTCGAGCGTACGGACCTTGTTGTCGCAGCGCGGCGGCATCTTCCCTCGATTTCTGACGGGCTTGGATGAAGAGTTTCGCCGGCAAGAACATCTCGCCTTCTCCGCAACCGATGCCGTGTTGGATTATCTCGATTCCCACAATGTTCACGAATCGGACTGGGAAAACGTGCTTCAGTCCGAGCTGCTGGCGCTGCCCGGTTGGGCGGGGTTGATGCGGAGAATCGAGCAGGCTCCCGGCGCTGGCTCAGCATGAATCGGTGCCCGCCTCTCTGATGGACTTTCTGGCAGTGCGGCTGACGCATGGCCCGAGTGGCCGCGCGCATGGGAGCCGCTGAAGCCGCCCCTGAGGAGAGCCCGCTCAAGACCCAGGAAAAACGGCGCCTCAGCCGCGCGGCCCGCGTTTATGACGCAGCCCGTGTGGTGTCGCTTTCGGCTGACGAAGTAGCCAGGCTATCCGAGGCCGAGTGGATGGCGTTCCTGAATGAAGTCAAAAGCTGCAACGGATTGGAGCGCCGCCGTATCTTTCATCTGGCCTATGAGCGCCGCCACGAGCGCGAGATTCTGAGCGGGCTCGCAAGCCATCGGAGCTACCGCGGTTTATCCGAATTCGCAGCCCGGCCGGCGGCGCAGGTGTTCTTCTGCATTGATGAGCGCGAGGAATCCATGCGGCGCGCGCTCGAAGAAGTGGACCCGGATGTGGAGACGTTCAGCTCGGCTGGATACTTTGGCGTGGCCATCGACTATCAAGGGAATCGACGACCCGCATAGCGCCGCCTTCTGCCCGGTGGTAGTGAAGCCTCGCCACGCGGTCCTGGAGCAACCCAAGGCAGAAGATAGCGCGCTGCTCGAAAAGCGCCGGTGGCGCAGGCGGCTGCTGGGCGGGTTGATGCGGCAGTCGTTCCTGTCCTCGAAAACGCTGCTGCGCGGCTGGCTCTCCACCAGCGCCCTGGGATTGCTTTCGGCCGTGCCGCTCATCGGCCACCTGCTGGCGCCCAGACGCTACGCCCAATTGCGCGAGTGGATGAACAAGGCGTTCCTGCCCGAGCCTCGAACCGAACTGACTCTGATGCGGAACACGGCGCAATCGCAGGGCGCCATGACGGGACTATTGACGGGATTCGCACCCGCCGAAAAAACAGAAAGAGTGGCCAGCGTTTTGGGTCCGGCCGGCTTGACGGATGGATTCGCCCGCCTGGTGGTGGTGCTCGGTCACGGATCCACCAGTTTGAACAACCCGCACGAATCGGCCCACGATTGCGGGGCGTGCGGTGGACGCCGCGGCGGACCCAACGCCCGGCTCTTCGCGGCCATGGCGAACCGCCCCGAAGTGCGCGAGCGTCTGCGGGAGCGAGGCATCCAGATTCCCGCCGATACCTGGTTCATCGGCGGATATCACGATACCTGCAGCGACGACGTGGAACTCTACGATCTCGAAGCGCTCCCGGCGACGCATGCAGCCGATCTGGATCGCATTCGCGCGTCCCTGGACAAGGCCAAGGCGCGAAACGCACACGAACGCTCCCGGCGCTTTGAATCCTGCTCGCCGGACGCCTCATTCCAGGATGCGCTGCGGCACGTGGAAGAACGCAGCGAGCATCTGGCCGAACCGCGGCCTGAGTATGGGCATTGCACCAATGCGGTATGCATCATAGGACGGCGCCGCCTGACGCGCGGGCTGTTCCTGGATCGGCGCGCGTTCCTGGCTTCCTACGACGCCGGCCAGGATCCCGACGGCCAAAGGCTCCTCGCGGTGTTAGCCGCCGTGGTTCCCGTTTGTGCGGGCATTAGCCTCGAATACTACTTCTCTTTCGTCGATAACAGCCGCTACGGGTGCGGCACCAAACTCCCTCACAATGTGACGGGCCTGGTTGGCGTGATGGATGGCCATGCCAGCGACTTGCGAACTGGATTGCCTTGGCAGATGGTGGAAATCCATGAGCCGGTCCGCATCCTGTTCGTGATCGAGACGTCGCCTGAACTGCTTATGAAAGCGATGAACGCGAGCCCCGCCCTGAAGCAGTTGCTGGTTAATCGGTGGATTCGCGCGGCCACCATCGACCCGGACTCGGGACGAATCCATGTTTACCGGGAAAGCGGCTACCGGGAAAGCGGCTTTGAGGAGTTCGACGGCGCTGTGGAACGCCTGCCGGTGGCTCTCTCTTCGAAAGAGTGGTACGGCGGGAAGATCCAACATCTACCCATGGCCTGGATTCAAAGCGAAGCAGGAGGACACTAAGAGTGAACCTTTCGCAAGCCGCGCTGTTGTTGGCGGTCTCGGCGCCCGGCATCGCTTTCTGTTGCGTTGGCGCTGTCGTGGTTGCTGGGCTGGATTCCCTCCGAGCGCTTGCTATCCAGGATCACCGGAGTGACGTTCTCGGCCTCGGTTTTCGCTCTCCTCGTAGTCGTCTGGATACTCGGCTCAAGCGGCGCTCCGTCCGTGATCGTGTCGTTCGGCAACTGGTTCGCTGTCGGTGATTATCATTTCCCGCTGGTGCTGATGGCGGACCGTCTCTCGCTGCCGTTCCTCGCCCTGACCGCCGTGCTGTCCGGATTGATCGGGCAGTTCTCCGCGACATATCTGCATCGCGAGGGCGGTTTTCTGCGGTTCTTTTTGCTGCTGCACCTTTTTGCCTTCGGATCTTTGCTGGCCTTCGCCGCCGGCTCGTTCGACCTGCTGGTAGGCGGGTGGGAGCTGGTAGGCATCACGTCGGTATTGCTGATTGCCTTTTTTCAGCAGCGGGCGTCGCCGGTGGAGAACGGCCTGCGCGTCTTCGCCGTCTATCGCGCCTGCGACATCGGGCTGCTGGTGGGCGTGTTCCTGATGCATCATTGGGCCGGAACCGCGTCCTTTGACAGCGGCCTTCCCATGCTGACCGAAGCGCAAACCGTCGCGGTCTGCCTGCTTCTGCTGGTTGCGGCGGTCGGAAAAGCGGCTCAGGTTCCGTTCTCGGGATGGCTTCCACGCGCCATGGAAGGCCCCACGCCATCGAGCGCGATATTTTACGGGGCGATCTCGATTCATGCCGGCGCATACCTCTTGCTCCGGGTTCAACCCATGCTGGCCCGCTCTTCGCTGGCCTCCGGGTTGGTAATTTTTATCGGACTGGTCACGGCCATTCACGGCACCATCGTGGGGCGGGCCAGCACCGATGCCAAAACATCGCTGGCCTATGCGTCGCTGACGCAGGTGGGCGTGATTTTCGCCGAAATCGGAATGGGCTGGAAGTGGATCGCCGTGGCACACGTTCTCGGGCACGCCACGGTCCGCACCTTACAGTTCCTGCGCGCGCCTTCCATGCTGCACGACTATCACAAAATGCACTCCGCGATTGGAGGCGAACTCGCGCCCACCGGGAAGCATCTGGAGGAACTCTTTCCGCGGTCTGTTCAATTGTGGCTTTACCGCTGGGCGCTCGATCGCGGCCATCTGGATACCATCCTCGACCGTTTCGTTATTTATCCTCTGATTCGCCTGTCCAATCTTTTCGCCCAGCTGGACGACTTGGGAATGAAGCAGTCCGTAAGGCGTCGCGAGAAGGTGGCGCTTTCCGTACAAAGTCCCGCCAGTCAAGGGGGCGATTGAGATGGATCTGGAATTGATCCTCAGCGTCACCGCGATATCGGTTCCCTGGTTCGCTGCGATTTTGACAGCCCTCCTGCGACGGCAAATACGCGCCATCGCTTGCGTTGCCGCGTCGGTATCGGTGTTGGCGAGCGCCGTTGCACTGGCTTACGCCACAGCGGGCCACGACCGGTTAGGCCCCACATTGATGCTGCTGTTTTCGTGCCTCGCAATCGTCGCAATACTGGTGCTTCCGCGGCGCGATTGCCAGCCGCTCACGATCGCAGGAATGCTCTTCCTGCTCGGATCCACACTGCTGGCTTACGCAACACGGAACCTCCTGGTCCTGTTACTCGCCTGGATTCTCACGACCGTCCCCTTTTTCTTGCGGCTGCTGTTCGCAGCCAGCACGTGGCGGCCGCGTCTGGGGCTCCTGCTTTCGAGCATTGCGCTGGCGCTGGCGGTCGGCTTCATCGCCCTAAACGGGCACGGCCTGTCCATCGATCGATTGAGGGATCAGAACCCCGGCGGGATTGCCGCCTTTGTGCTGCTGGTGGCCGCGGTGGTGTTCCGGAAAGGAATTTGTCCGGCGCACGCCTGGGTTGCCGACGCAGCCGAGGGAGGTCCCGCGATTCCTACCGCCCTTTTGCTGAACGGCCATTTCGGCGCCTTGCTGGTGGCGAAGTTGATTGTGCCGCTGTTTCCCGACGCGACCCGCACTACGTTTCCAGTGCTTTCCTACCTCGCCCTTATCACGGCTCTCTACGTGGCCATTCGCGCGCTCACCGAGAATTCGCCTCGCCGCCTGCTCGCACTGATCGCGCTCAGCCAGTCGGCGTGCATTCTGGCTGGGCTGGAGAGCAGGACGGCGGAGGGAATGACCGGCGCGCTGGTGCATTGGTTCGTGGTCACGACATCCACGATGGGCCTGTTTGGAATCTTGCGGCTGTTGGAAGTACGCTTCGGAGAAAACCTGACAGCCAGCCGCAATCTTGGCTTGGCCGAGCATGCGCCGCGCCTGGCGGTATTCTTCGCCATATTTGGCCTCGCCCTGGTCGGCTTGCCGGGCACGCTGAGTTTTTGTTCGCAAGACTTGCTGATTCATGGAACGCTGGTATCGCACCCGCAAACCGGACTGCTGCTTCCGATCGCGATCGCCATGAATGCCGTGAGCGTTTTTCGTCTGTTCACACGGCTATTCCTGG
Organism: Terriglobia bacterium; assembly: GCA_963768095.1. GTDB lineage: Bacteria > Acidobacteriota > Terriglobia > Bryobacterales > Bryobacteraceae > Palsa-89. The sequence continues at coordinate 1,196,743 of CAVYGT010000011.1, forward strand.
GCAAGCGCCGAACCGGCTTCACGGTAATGGCGGATGCCCTGCCTCGCGAACGCTGGGTTCTGACGGCCTGCGTCCTGTTCGTGGTCCTGGGAGGGCTGCTACCCAAAGCGATTGTGGCCCTGGGTCCGGTGGACACGTTGGCGGTGGAGCAGCCCGCTGACTTGCGCTCGCACGCAGTTCAAGCCGCTGGCCACTAAGCGGCCATTCCTACCTTAGGCGGTCAGCCGCGCAGGCTTCGGAAGAACTCGCGGATATCGGTGACCATGAGCGCCGGTTGTTCCAGGCAGGCGAAATGGCCGCCGTGCGGCATGCTGGTGTAGTGAATGAGATTGAAGTCGCGCTCCAGCATACTGCGCGGCGGCTCGAGCGCGGTCATTTCTTTCGGAAAAGCCGCGAAACCGGTGGGAACCTGGATTTTTCCTGTGGCGGCCTGGCCTTGCGCGGCGCGCGCTTCATCCGCCGAGCCGCGGTAGTACCAAACACCGGTGCCTTCGGTTTCGGTGACCAGGTACAGCATAACGTTGGTGAGGATTTGATCTTTGGTGAAGGCTTGCTCGATGTTGTTGCCGGAGTCACTCCAGACTTTGAATTTCTCGACGATCCAGGCGGCTGTGCCGAGCGGATTGTCGGTGAGCGCAAAGGCGACGGTCTGCGGCTTGCGCTGCTGCTCGCGCAGGTAATCCATTTCGGTGTCGCGGTAAGCGGCGGCCGCGCGTAACCAGGCGCGCTCTTGCTCGGTTTGCTCCGCTTCGGGCGCCGGACGCACGGAGGCGGCGTTGAGATGGATGCCCGCCAGGTCCTGCGGGAACTGGCGCGCGAGTTGAGTGGTTACGGCTGAACCCCAATCGCCGCCTTGCGCGCCGTAGCGCGAGTAGCCCAGGACATCGCGCATGAGCTTGTGCCAGAGGCGCGCGGTGGTTGGTGGTCCAACGGGTTTGCCGGGCGGTTTGGAGGAAAATCCGAAGCCGGGCAGCGAGGGAACAACCACGTCGAACGAGTCCGCCGCCGAGCCGCCGTGATGCGCCGGATCGCTGAGCGGCGCGATGACGTCGAGAAATTCCACCACCGAGCCCGGCCAGCCGTGCGTGAGGACGATGGGCAGCGGACGCGGCCCGGTACCGCGCACGTGATAGAAGTGGATGTCGAAGTCTTCCACGCGCGCCTTGAACTGAGGGAAGCTGTTAAGGCGCGCCTCGGCCTTGCGCCAGTCGAAGCGCGTAGTCCAATAGGCCGCGAGTTCTTTCATGTAATCCCAGTTGGCGCCGTAGCGCCAGTCGTCCGCGTCCAGGCGATCAGGCCAGCGAGCTTCTCGAACTCGCGCCAGGATGTGGTCGATGGTTTTCTGCGGGATGGCGACGCGGAAGGGCCGCGGGGCGGAGCCGTTGGTATCGGACATAAGGGGCATGGTTAGGGACGCGGGGGCCAGCGTTAGCAAAGTGCGGCGTGTGATGTCCACGGTGAAGCCATTATACGTCCCGCTTAGGGCGAGGCCGACGCATTCGATCACATGGGCCGTGTCAGATCATGCCATTGACAAATGGGTTGAACCACGTCATTATGCCATTGTGACTACTAAGCTCACCCTCGACAAAGCAGGCCGCGTGGTACTGCCGAAACCGCTCCGAGAGAAAATGCATCTAGCTCCCGGCGACACGCTCCAATTGGAGACCGAGGGGGAAAGAATCACCCTTCGGCCGCTGCGTCCACAGGCCGCGCTGAAAAAAGAACGCGGAATTTGGGTGTATCAGGGCGAACCCGCCGAGGCTTCCATTCCCGATCTGATCGATCGTGAACGGGAGAAGCGTCTTCGAGAACTGATGCGATGAGAGAGTTCTTCGACACATCAGTCTTGATCGCGGCATTTTGGGCGGGCCATCCGGACCACTTAGCCAGCTTGAAGCGCTTGAGCGCCGCGAGCAGAGGTCGATCTGCTTGCGGCATCCATACTCTGGCAGAAGTGTATGCGACCATGACAGCTTTGCCAGTCAAGCCGCCGATTCCGCCCGAGCAAGTCATGCTGTTTGTCGGCGAAGTTCGGGACCGTCTTACGCTGGTGTCGTTGGACGATAGCGAATACTTTGAGGCGATCAAGATGTCGGCCGAGCAAGGCTTCACGAGCGGCCGTGTTTACGACGCGCTGCTCTTGGCTTGCGCGGCCAAGATCAGGGCTCAGACCATTTACACCTGGAACCTTGGACACTTTCGATCCATCGCCCCGGAACTTGGGAGCCGAATTCGAACTCCGTGAGGCGACCTGAGCGCTGCTTGAGGTTGACAGTCGCCGCGCAGCTTTTCGGCGGAGAATCGGCCGGCTTTCTGCATCCAGGCGCGATTCTGCCTTAGCCCGGTCCTGAGAGCGCGAGATCGCGCATTCCGATTGCGCTGGATTCCGCTGCGCTCGGCCAGGCGGTGGTGCAGTTTCGATTCTCCGGAGGGATTCTTATGCAATCAAACGTCGGGAGAAAACATTTGTGGCGCTTTTGCGCGCTGCCTGGCTTAGCCGCGGTTGGAACTTTTTGCGGCGTGTGATGTCCACGGTGAAGCCATTATATCCAACTCGGCGCGAACGATCGGTAGACGCGTTTCAGGTTCTGACCCCAACGTCTGCCCTGAACGGTCAGGCGGCCGGAACAACGGCTCGTGGGTGAATAGCCGATATACCGGAGTACCGCGCGAAATCCCGGTCGTTCAACGTGAGGATATTGGACACACCATGAACCAACATGGCGGCCACGAGCCGGGCGTCATGTACTTTCGCGCCAGTCACGGCGTAGCGGACGACCAATTGACGCCACTCAACATGGACGCGTTCGCCGTCAGGTAAGAACCGGAACTCGGTCTCGATGATCTTCGCGCGCTCATCCGTTTCGCCTGTTGACAAGCCAAAGCCGTTTTGTGCGACGGGCCGAGTGCAGACGTTCCAGAACTCTACCAGATTTTGGGCTGCGTAACACAGTTCTTCGCCGCGGCCAACCAGCTTATCGACCGCGCCGCGAACGATTGCATAATCCGGATTGTCCGGCTCCGCCAGGCGCAAGAGAATGTTCGTATCGGCGAGGAACGGCACGCCGCGCCTCAGTCATGATCCTGGTAAATGCTTTCGCGAGTGAACGCGGAAGACGGGAGATGTGGAAGGTTCTTCCCCATCTGTGCGAGCTGGTCAAGCGCCGCGCGGAACCGCTCTATATTGTGCTTCGGGGCCACCCGCGCTTGAGCGAGCTCTTCAATCATGTTTAGCAAGTATGCGTCCAGCGGAACACCTTTCGCCTTCGCTTGATCAGCCAGGGCTGCTTCCAGTTCGGGCTTGAGTTCCAGCCTCACAGTCATGACGTCCTCTCGCTTTCGACTCAATTATCCCATGGCCGGCGGCGGGTGCCGGCTTCCCAGTCTTCACGGCGCTTCTGCATCACGTGACAGGCTATTGGCGTGATACAGGATCCAACCTCGGTGCAAAACGTGGGGTGCAAGCAGGTTGGCAGTCGCCGTGCAGCTTTTCGGCTGAGAATCGGCTGGCTCTCTGCATCCAGGCGCGATTCTGCCTTAGCCCAGTCCTGACAGCGCGAGATCGCGCATCCCGATTGCGCAGGATTCCGCTGCGCTCGGCCAGGCAGTGGTGCGGTTTCGATTCTCCGGAGGGATTCTTATGCAATCAAACGTTGGGAGAAAACATTTGTGGCGCTTTTGCGCGCTGCTTGGCCTAGCTGCGGTTGGACTTTTTGCCTCAAATCCTGGGGTTGGCTTTTCGCCCGTGGGGCGATGGCGCACGGTAGACGACAAGACCGGTCAGCCGCGGTCGATCGTGCTCATCTGGGAGGAAAACGGCCAGTATTTCGGGCGCGTGGAGAAAAGCCTGAATCCGGAGCGGGCCGGACGGCGCTGCGATCTGTGTACCGACGAGCGCAAGGATCAGCTCATTGTCGGCATGACCATCATTCGCGGGCTCAAGAAGAGCGGCGACGAATACTCGGGCGGCGATATTCTCGATCCCGACAACGGGAAAATCTATCGCTGTAAGGTGAGGGTCAAAGAGCAGGGAGACGTCCTTTCGGTGCGAGGGTTTCTGGGCGCATCGTTGTTTGGGCGATCGCAGACCTGGACGCGCGAGCCGGAAGTGAACAGCAACGTTTCGGTGAAGCCCAGATAGGCGCTTTCGCTGGAGGCGAACACCGGCTATGATGGCCGGAGGATGCTGTTGACGCGGCGGGAGTGGATGGCGCTGGCTGGACCTGTTGCTGTGCTGGCGCAGCCGACCCCGGGTGAAGCGCAGAGACGCATCGCTAAAATTATCCAGTCCTTCGAAGAGCAAGGCATCCATCGCACTGGAACCGAAGTCGACCGGGTCTCGGGCGACTGGTTGATGGCTCAAGTGCGCGAGGCGGGGCTTGAGCCGGCGCGCGAAATTTTCGAGCTGAGCCGCGTCGATCCGGTGGCTGCATCGGTTGGCGCCGCGGGCCGGCGCGTTGAGGGCTTGCCTCTGTTTGACGGCGCGTTCACCGCGGCTGACGGAGTTCACGGACGGCTGGGCCCGTTGGGGAGTAGCGCTGAGATCGGTCTGGCGGAGGCTCCGCCGAACACTTCTGGAGCCGGTGCGCTCGGGCAGGCGCGCCGCGAGAATCGCCATCGCGCCATCGTGCTGGTGACCCGCGGCGGACGCCCTGGGCTCTGTCCCAATAATGCCGAAAGCTTCCTCCATCCGTTTGGTCCCCCGGTGGTTCAAGTTTCAAGCGAAGAGAAAGCATGGCTGGACGATCTGGCCCGCAGCGGTTCGGAAGCAGTGCTGGTGGCTCAGGTGAAACGCTCGCCAGCCGAGGCGTTTAACGTGACGGCGAGCATCGCGGGCGCCGACAAGTCGCTTCAGCCGCTGGTTATCATGACGCCGCGCAGCGGTTGGTGGACTTGCGCGAGCGAGCGCGGCGGCGGCATCGCCTGCTGGCTGGAGTTGATACGCGCCATGCGCGGCGCCAAACCGGCGCGCGATGTTCTGTTCGTGGCTTCGAGCGGGCATGAGATCGGGCAGCGCGGCATCGAAATCTATGCCGAACGCAGGCCGGCCCTGATCCAACAAAGCCGCGCTTGGATTCATTTCGGCGCCAACATCGGTGCGGCGCAGGATCCCGGCAACACTATCCAGGCTTCCGACGATGAGATGGAAGCTGTCATGGCCAAGGCCATGCAGGGGGCCGGGTTGGGTATCGACCGGCGTGTTCCGCGCGGGACGGTTCCAGGCGGCGAGGCAGGCGTGGTGCACCGCGGCGGCGGGCGCTACATGTCCATCATCGGGCGTAATGCCTTGTTCCACAATCCCGCCGATCGCGGCCCGGAGGCTGTAGACGTCAACGTCATCGCGCGCTTCGCCGCAGTTTTCACCGGCATCGCCAACACACTAGCCGCCGCATAACTTGCGCGCTGAAGCGCACTGGGAGCGCCCCAACCCTGGGGCAAATTGCACAACTCCCCGCGAATTCCCGCGGTCCGGACGAGCTTGGAGCTGGTTCTCAAACTGCACCTGCTTCCTTCGGAGATAATTGCCATGCTGCCCTTCCGCAAGATCCTGCTTCCGGTTGACTACTCCGAGCCCTGCCTCGCGGTGGTTCCTTACGTCCAGGACATGCTGCATCATTTCGACGCGGAGCTAACGCTGGTGCATGCTTATGGACCACTGGCCGCGGCCATGCTGCGGGGCAGCCAGGAGGATCTGATCGATCCCGATTTTCCCGAGCAGGTTCAGGCCGCCGAACAAGAGCGGCTGCATTTGTTCGCGCAGCATATGTTCCAGGGACGGCATGTGGATCTGGTGACGGAGCTCGGTGAAGCGGGTTGCGTTATCCACAAAGTGGCGCAGCAGCAGGAGGCCGATCTCATCATGCTCGCGACGCATGGTCATGGCCCGGTGCGGCGCTTTCTGTTGGGCTCGGTGACGGCCAAGGTTCTGCATGACGCTACTACAGTGGTATGGACTGGCATCGGGTCGGCGCTGACGGACCACTCACCGGCCATTCCTTACTGCTCCATGTTGTGCGCGCTGGACGATTCCGCCGAGGCCGAAGCCGTGTTGAAGGGTGCGGTCGCGGTGGCCGGCGCTTATGGCGCCAAGCTCTCTCTGCTGCATGCCGTCCAGACGCCGTTTCTCGGGAGGACCGAGTTTAGTCCCTATCGGAAAGAACTCATCGATGCAGCGCACAACCGGCTGTGCGAGCTGAAGGTGAATCTAGGCATCGAGGCTTGCGCAACAGTAATGGATGCACCCATAGCGGAGGCAGTGCGAGAGGTGGTGCTGCGCCAGAAAGCCGACCTGGTGATCACCGGCCGCGGGCACTGCCAGGGCGCCATGAGCCGCCTGTGGTCGCATCTCTACGCCATCGTCCGCGAGTCTCCCTGCCCCGTCCTGAGCATCTGAAGCGCTGAGAGCGAACCGCCGCGTTTCCCGCATCTTCCTTGCGTTTTCGTTATGCTACAGTTACAAACCCGGAGGTAGCAGTGTGGCAAAGCGCGTAGTTGTACTGGGGGCTGGGGTGGGCGGGCTCACGGCGGCGCATGAGCTTGCTGAGCGTGGCTATGAGGTCACGGTTTACGAACGGATGAACGCCTTCGGCGGCAAAGCGCGCAGCATTCCCAAGCCGAATTCCGGAATCGAGCAGCGGCAGGACCTTCCCGGCGAGCATGGATTCCGGTTTTTTCCGGGCTTCTACCGGCATGTCATCAATACCATGCAGCGCATCCCGTTCCATAAAACCGAGAATGTCGCGGGAAATCTGGTTGCCGCCACGCAATCGATGCTGGCGCGCTTCGATCATCCCCCGCTGGTTAGCATAGTCGGTTTCCCGAGAACGTGGGCCGAGTGGAAAATGCTCTTCCACATGCTCACCGAGAGCAACGGAGTCAGCCTGAAAGACAATCTGCATTTCCTGCGCTGTCTGTGGGTAATGGCCAGCTCCTCGATGGATCGCGTCAACAAAGAATACGACTGGATTGCGTACTGGACCTTCATCGACGCCGAGCATCGCTCGCTGGCATACCAGCAGCTGCTGGGCCAGGGCCTGACCCGTTCGCTGGTGGCCATGCAGGCCCAAACGAGCAGCACGCGAACTATCGCCACCGTGTTCTGCCAGATGATCTATCCCATGCTGGATCCGACGCGGCATGACGACCGTCTGCTGTGCGCTCCTACCGACATCGCCTGGATTTTTCCCTGGGTCAGCTATCTGATGACCTTGGGCGTCCAGTATGAGCTGGGCAAGCTGGTGTACGGATTCGAAGCTTATCCGGACGCACCCAGACTGCGGTCCATCACTGTCGACGTGAAAGGAGTAAAAACTCTTTTGACTCACGGTCAGGATTTCGATTACGCGATTTCGGCGATCCCGGTGGATGGGATGACGACCATCCTCTCGTTTCCCTCCGGCAAAGAATTCCTCGCCAAAGCTCCGGGATTAGCGGGCGTGATGCAGCTTCAAACGCGCTGGATGAATGGAGTTCAGTTTTATCTGGATCACGACATTCCCCTGGTCAACGGGCACGTTCTGTATGTCAGCACGCCCTGGGCGCTCACCGGGATCTCGCAGATTCAGTTCTGGAAGCAGTTCGAGCTGACAACCTGCGGCGATGGCCGAAAACGTTGCCTGTTGTCGGTGGATATTTCGGAATGGAACACAGCCGGCATCCTGATCAAGAAGAAGGCCTGCGACTGCACGCACCAAGAGATCGCAACCGAAGTGTGGGCGCAGCTCAAGCGCTCGCACAACGTGAACGGACAGAAGGTGCTGCCGGAAGAAGTTCCGGAATTTTTCATGGACGATTGCATCAACCTCGAGCGCGTGGATCCGTATGCGAAGTCGCAGCTGGCCGGTTACAAAAATCCCTACGGCGATCACGTCAACCTGGAGCCTTTGTTCATCAATACCGTGGGCTCGCACCGCTTCCGCCCCAAGGCCGATTTCGGTTTCGACAATTTCTTCCTGGCGTCGGATTACGTCCGGACTTACACGGATCTGGCGACCATGGAAGGCGCCAACGAAGCGGCGCGGCGGGCCGTGAACGCGCTGCTGGAACGCGATGGGTCGGCCGCTCCCCGAGCGCAGGTGTGGCCGCTCGATCAACCCTGGTACATGCAGCCCTGGCAGGCGCTGGATGCGTGGCGTTTCAGGCGCGGCAAGCCGAATCTTTTTTCGACTCCCGAGATGAGGAGACAACCCGGAGACAAGCCGCAGCCTCCCGAGCCTTCTCAGCCGCCGAACCCGAGCGGTCAAGCCAAGGGCACCGGCGCCTAGCTGGACGTGATGGCCGTCGATTTCCAGGGTAACGCCCGCTTCCAAATCATTCGGCGTGTGGGCGCGGGCGGCATGGGCGTGGTCTATGAGGCGCTGGACACCGAACGCCACATGCGCGTCGCGCTGAAAACGCTGCCGCAACTTCGTCCCAACTCGCTTTATCTTTTTAAGAACGAGTTTCGCGCGCTGGCCGGCGTCAGCCATCCCAACCTGGTCACGCTGTTCGAGCTGTTGAACGAAGGCGACGACTGGTTCTTCACCATGCAGTATGTCGAGGGCGTCAACTTCCTGAGTTACGTCACCGCGAAAAGGGCCGCGGAACCGGCGTTTGAGACGGCCACCGCCATATCCATGAAAACCGCGACATTGATTGCGGCGCCGCCATCCCAGCCCGCGCGCGAGTGCGACTACGAACGGCTGCGGGAGGCGCTGTCGCAGGTGGTCGACGGTCTGGCGGCTCTGCACGCCGAAGGCAAGGTGCACCGCGACATCAAGCCTTCCAATGTCCTGGTAACGCCGCAGGGGCGCGCGATGATTCTCGATTTCGGCCTGGTCCAGGACTTCGCGCCCGCCGATCCCCGCATGACCTCGGCTTTTGCCGGCTCGGCAGCCTACATGTCACCCGAGCAGGCGGCGGGAGAATCCTTATCGGCGAAGACGGACTGGTATTCGGCCGGCGTGATGCTGTATGAGTGCCTGACTGGAAAGTTCCCGCACGTCGGCTCGCCCCACGAGATCATCCATCTGAAGAAGAGCGTGAGACCGGTTCCTCCGCGGGAGTCCGCTCCAGCCGTACCGGAGGATCTCAACGACCTGTGTGTGGCGCTGCTCGAACTGGATCCTGCTGGCCGGCCGGATGCGCCGGAGATTATCGAGCGGCTGCGAGCGCGCCCGGGAGTGGCCCGCCCCGCGCCTCCGATCCCGCACGAACCGGCGGAGAAGCGCTTGTTTGTCGGACGGCAGCGCGAGCTGGCCACCCTGCATGCGGCATTTCAGAAGATGCGCGCAGGTCAAGCGGCGGTAGTGAGCGTGGAGGGCGAATCGGGCGTAGGCAAAAGCACCCTGCTCAAGGAATGTCTGGAACAACTGCGCGAAAACGAAGGCGCCGCGGTGCTCACAGGACGCTGCTACGAGCAAGAGTCGGTCCCATACAAGGCCTTCGACGCTTTGATCGATGCGCTGACGTCTTATCTCCGGCGTCTGCCCGAAGTGGAATCCGCCGCGCTGATGCCGCGCGACGTGGCGCTGCTAGTGGAGCTGTTCCCGGTCATGGGCCGGCTACAGGCAGTCTCGTCGGCCCGCGCACGTTCATCAGCCGCGCTCGAACGCCACGAAATCCGCCGCCGCGCGTTTCAAGCGGTGCGCGAGCTGCTCTCGCGCTTGGGCGATCATGTGCCGCTGGTGCTGGCCATCGACGACCTGCAGTGGGGCGACCGTGACAGCGCGGATCTGCTGGCCGAAATCCTGCGTCAACCCGACGGACCCGTGCTGCTGCTGATCGTCGCCTATCGAGGCGAATATCTGGAACGAAGCCTGGCGCTGCGAGCGTTGCTTTCCACCATGGAGAGCCAACAGGTGGCGCAATTCAGCATCCAACTCGCTCCGCTCGATGGCGAAGAAACTCACGAGCTAGCCGAGCGCCTGCTCACTGGGAGCGGGATCGAGAACGCGGCGCTAGTGGATACCATCGCGCGCGAGTCGCAAGGCAACGCCTATTTTGTGCGCGAGCTGGTTCAGAATGCGGCCGAAGAGCGCGTCACGGGCGTCATCCAGTTGGAGTCGGTCATTCTGGAACGCGTGGCTTCCCTGCCCGCGGCGCCCAAGGCTTTGCTCGAGACCATCGCGGTGGCGGCGCAGCCGGTCAGCCAGTCCATCGCCTACCTGGCGGCCGGCAGTCGCGAGATCGATCCAGCGGCCATGTCGTTGCTGCGCTCCATGCGGCTGGTGCGCACCAGCGGAAATTCGCTGGACGACGACGTGGAACCGTATCACGACCGCATCCGCGAGAGCGTCGCCACCAGCCTGGCGCCTGAGCAACTGCGCGAACGGCATCGCGCGCTGGCTGAGGCTTTCGAGGAGTCGCACACCGGCGAGCCGGAATCCATTGCGGTGCATTTGGAGTTGGGCGGCCAACCGGAGCGCGCTCGCACTTATTACCGCCGTGCCGCGGAAGCCGCGAGCGCCGCGCTGGCGTTCGACAAGGCCGTGAATCTGTACACCCGCGCGCTGGACCTGGCGGACAAAGATTCGAAAGAGTGGCCGCAGTTGTGGGAATTGCTGGCGGACGCACAGGCGAACGCCGGGTTCAGCCTGGAAGCGGCGCAGCGCTACCAGAAACTGCTGGCCATGCCCGGCTTTGAGAGTCGCTCGGATCTGGCGCGCAAGGCCGCGTATCAGTTCTGCATCTGCGGGCATGCCCGGGAAGGAACCGAGGCGTTCCAGGAAGTTCTGCGGCGCGCGGGGCTGCGGATGCCGCGAAATCCTCTGGTCGCGGTAGCGGGACGAATCGCGCTGCTGATTTGGATTCGCGTTCGCGGCGACCGGCTCGCGAAATCTCGCGGCGGGGCAGATCTGGCGCGCAAACTGGAAGCCATCGACGTGGCGCAGTTCATGAGCCTGGGTTTGAGCGTCATCAATCCCTATGCGGGAACTTATTTCAGCGCTCTCTCGCTCGCGCTGGCGCTGCGCGCTGGAGACTCAGGGCGAGCTCTGAAGGCGCTGGCGTGGGAAGCTGTCGTGACTGCCGCTTTTTCAGGCGGACGCAAGCGCGCCGAACAGCTTCTGGGGCGCTGCGACGAAATTATCGGCACTTGCGACACACCGTTGAACCGCGCCTTCCTGAAAATGGCGCGCGCCATGGTCACCTACGAACTCGGACGGTGGGCCGAAGGAAAACGGTTGCTGGAGGAGGCCGAGAGCGCTCTTTCAGAATGCTCGGGCGTCAATTTCGAATTGAATGCCACCCGCACCTATCTTCTGTGGGACCTGGTTTCCTTGGGAAATTGCGCACAGCTGGCCGCCATGTCGCCGCTCTGGTTTCGCGACGCGCTGAACCGCGGCGACGCCTTCACGGCGGCGAATGTGGGCGCGCAGCCGTACGTGCTCGGCCTGCTCGGCCAGGACGATCCCGCGCGCGCGGCCGCGATTCACGAGCAAGCCATGTCGCTATGGCCGGCCCAGGAATACACGCTTCAGAAAATGATGGCGGGCCTGGGGCACGGCTGGATCGATCTCTATATCGACGATGCGGAAGCGGCCTGGCGAGGCGCCAACGATCACTGGAAGCGGGCGCGCCGTGTGTTCCTCCACCTGCTGGAAAATATCCCCGCGTACATGCTGCAGTGGCGCGGGCTCTCGGCTCTGGCGATGGCGGAAAAGGCGCGCAAGGAGGGCCGGGACGAGAGCGAGTTCCTGCGCTCGGCGGAACGCGACGCGGCGGTGTTGCGAGGCCTGACGCTGGCGCATGGTCCGGCGATGGGCGAGGCCATCCTGGCCGGCGTAGCTGAGTTTCGCGCGGACCGGAATCAAGCCATGGAGTATTTGCAATCGGCCGCCCGTACCTTCGAGGCACTGTCCATGCTCACGCTGGCCGAGATCCTGCGCCGGGAACTGGGCCGGCTGCGAGGCGGCGAAGAAGGCGCGGCCATGACACGCAGCGCCGAGGAAAAATTGCGCTCCTATGGCGTGCACAACCTGGATGCGATGCGGCGGTTGTGGCTGCGTGGCGCCGGCCTACTGTAAAGCGCGCGGGGCTCAGCCCGTTCCTTTGGCTGCGGCCGAAGTTTGGGGCCAGTCGCGAAAATGAATCTGATCGATTGGCTCGGGGTAGCCCATCGGTCCGTAAATGAAATTAGGACTCCCCGAAACTCCCCAGGCCGCCATTTTTCCTGAAATGCAAGCCGCTTCCACGCAGCCGATGTTGATGGGCGTGTAGGTCCAGTCGCCGGCCAGGAACAAATTGTCAAACCCCGACTCGGCCGGATGCATCCGGTAGCGCGTGCTTCCGGGAATGTTCTGCACGTAGCGCTCGGTGGGTTCGTAATTGGCGTGCCAGTACTGCTCGTCGAAAGCGCGTTCGCCCCGGCTGCCACGCAGGCAGATCAGCGCGTCCCAATTGAATGCGTTGGGATTCTTGGGATCGGTGCTCAGCGGCCATACTATGCGCACATCGCGATTCAGGAAATCGATGGCGGTGCGCCGGACCATCTCGTCCTGCTCGCGCGGGAAGTCGGGATTGTCCATCGCTCCCGCGATGGGGCAATCGGGCGCGCGATGGAGCGGCGTGCAGGTGGCCGGGCACTGCGCGGCGGTGCACTCCGGCATGGCATTGCAGAAGTAGGCGATCTGTTGGATTCCCGCTGAAGCGGGCCAGGATTCCCTCGGTATCAAGTGATCCATCGCGCACCAGGTGTCGTGCGGTTCCACGAATCCGGTGAGAATGGGCAGCGGATGGTTCCAGCCCATCTGCGTTTCGCTGCGATTCATCCACATCTGGAACGCCTGGGTCTTGACGGTCTCCACTCGATCCACCATGGCGCGCCAGCGCTGGTTGTGCGCGATCAATTCCTGGCAAAGATACGGCACTGCGCCCAGCGAGATTCCGAGAATCACTTTATCGAACTGCTCACCGCGCTTGAGTGTCAGCCTGTCCACCGGTGGAGACTTATCCCAGTAGGATTCGAGATCGTGCTGCTTCAGCGCGTCGCCGTTCTTCAACCGATCATAGAGCGGCTCACTCGGCCAGGACGGCACGCCGTTGACGACAATCAGCGGATCGTACTCGGCTTGATTCGGTTCCGCCTGCACCTCAACGTCGATCGATCCGATGTCCCGCCCGTTCTCGGCCAGCCCCAACCGTGTGACGCGATGAAAGAACTTGAAGCGCACGCCGCGATTCTTGAGCACCAGATAAAACGGCGAAAAGATGGTATCGCCCATGCCGGCATTCATGACGTTCATGATGCCGCCCTTGTAGGTGCCGACCAGCCGCAGCAGGCCGTACAACACCGCGCCCGCGCCCATGTTGAGCCCGATGCGCTCTTGGGGCGGCACATCGGGATGATACTCGTCGCGGCCTCGGCGATAGGCGAAACAGGCATCGTAGAAGAAACGCGTGATCGGATTATCGGGCTCCTGGCAGCCGTGATGCCCCAGCCATTCGAGGAAATCCTGATCGTCCAGAAAATCGTAGCCGCGGGTAAGTACATCGTCGGCCAGAACGCCGCGCACCAGGGCGACACCCACGTCCAGCATCACGCTAAGGCGGCGCGCAATGTCGGCGCGTTTCTGTTTGCTCTTCGCGTCCGATTCAAACCACGCGGCGAACCGCTCCAGCAGATTCAAAACCGTTTCCTGATGCTTTGGCCGGGCTTTATCGCCCGCGCGATGCTCGGCGACGCCCAACAAGAGAAGCACGGGAAGCAGCCACGGACCACTGACGCGGCTCCCAACAAATCGCACCAGCCCGCGCACGATCGGATTCGGTCCCAGGTGCTGAGCTATCCAGAGCAGAATCCGACCCACCAAGCGCAGCAGCCAGCCTCGCAATCCGGTTTGCCACTTGGCGCCCAGGAACGCGAGCAGCATCATGCTGAGCATGCGCAGCACCATGTCCCACATGTCGAGCGGGGCGTTGAGTCCCGGTATATCCTGGCCGGGTTGCCAGCGGCTCTGAGGAAAAAGTAGCACCCACGGCCGCCATTTCTTCTCCATGTTTTCCATGGCGACGTCGTAATTGCGGGGCAGGAAGGCTTCCGTGTAGTCTTTCCAAAGCGGCGGCGGCTGGTAGCCTTTCGCGTTCCACTCCGCGTAGGCGTCGCGAATCTGGCGGAAGGCGTTTTCGTAGAAACCCATCCACAGGTGCAGGCCGTGCTCGTAGATGCGATTGGCGTAGCTCTGATCGCGGCCGCTCGCACCTTTGCCGCCCAGCCGCCAACCCAGCTGGTAGACGGTGATCTCGTAGCGATCCTGCCAATTGGGAATGCTGGTCAGCTCGAAAGCGGCGGACATAGCGCCGACGCCGCCACCCAGAATCGCGATTCGTTCTTTTTTGGTCTCGGCCATGCGCTTGTCCCGCTCCGCTCTAACATATCACTCGCGTCCCGATTGGCGTAAAATGGCTACCCATGACGACCCACTCTTCCTCTTCGTCGAGCGAGCGGCGGTGGCAGCATCGCCGCGAGTTTCTCCGGTTCCTGGCCGGGAGTCCATACGTCGCCGCGCTGGCCGGCGCGAAGGCATTCGCCTGGCAGGCCGCGGACACGCCCTACGTCATTTCCAACCCCAAGGAAGCGCTCAACGTGTTCGAGTTCGAAGAAGCGGCGCGCCGCAAAGTGCTTCCGCCGCATTGGGCCTACATGATCAGCGGCGTGGACGACGATGCGACATTGCACGCCAACCGCGAAGGATTCAAACACGTCGAGCTGCGGCCGCGCCGCCTGGAAGACGCTACCAAAGTGGACATGCATGTCGAACTTTTTGGGCGCACCTATGACAGCCCGGTTTTCGTTTGCCCCACCGGCGGCCAGCGGTCGTATCATCCCGAAGGCGAGCTGGCCGTAGCGCGCGCCGCGAATGCTCGCAACTCGCTCATGATTCTTTCCACCGCGACCTCTACCGGAGTTGAGGACGTCGCGAAGGCGCTCGGCCGGCCGCCCTGGTATCAGCTCTACGCGCCCACGTCCTGGGATGCTTGCGAGAAGATCCTGCGGCGTGTGGAAGCGGCCGGATGCCCGGTGGTGGCGCTGACGGTGGACAATACCACCGGGCGTAACAGCGAGACTTTCAAGCGCCTGCGCCGTTCGATGACGATGCAGTGCACCGCGTGCCACGGTCCGGAAGGCCCAACGTCGAAAGAACGCAAAATGTACGACGGCATCGACCTCACCGGCATCTCGACGCAGAACCCCAGCATGACCTGGGATTTCGTCGACAAGCTGCGCAAGGCCACAACCATGAAGCTCATCATCAAGGGCATCGACACGCACGAAGACGCGCGCCTGTGCCTGGAACACGGCATCGACGGCATCCTGGTCTCAAACCACGGCGGCCGTTCCACCGAAACCGGGCGCGCCACGATTGAGGCGCTGCCGGAAGTGGTGGCCGAAGTCGGTGGGCGCATTCCGGTGCTGGTAGACGGAGGATTCCGCCGCGGCACCGACGTGTTCAAAGCCCTGGCGCTGGGCGCGCGCGCCGTTGGGATTGGGCGCCCGTATCTGTGGGGACTGGGCGCCTTCGGCCAGCCGGGCGTGGATCGCGTGCTCGAAATCCTAAACGCCGAGCTGAAGCTCACCATGGGCAATTGCGGAACCCACACCGTCGCGCAAATCACGCGCGAGCGCGTTGCAACTCCCGATTGGCGGATATAGGCTGGAACGTATGACCATCACACGCATCCTCACGCTCTCTGTCGCCGCGCTGGGTGTCGCGGCTCTCCCAGGACTGGCGCAGCAACGAGGCGCCGGCCGCGGAATGGCAGGCCCAGGCATGACGCTGACCACTCCAGCTTTTTCCGACGGCGACGAAGTCCCCGCCAAGTACACGCAGTCGAGCCCGAACCCGGTTTCTCCGAAGCTGGAGTGGACCAATGTTCCGGCGAACACCGCCGCATTCGTGCTGATCATGCACGATCCCGACGTCGCGCAGCGGCGCTCGCTCAACGATATGTTGCACTGGCTGGTGATCAACATCCCCGGCGACGCGCGCGAACTTCCTGAAGCTGTTGCGCCGGATGCGAAGCGTCCGGACGGCTCCGTGCAAGGCAAGAACGGCGGAGGCGTCATCGGTTATCGCGGCCCCGGTGCGCCGGCCGTCGGCCCGCATCATCACTACACCTGGGAGCTGTTTGCCCTGGATGCGAAGCTCGATGTTCCGGATGACGCCACACGGGATGACGTCCTAAAGGCGATGCAGGGGCACATCCTCGGTAAAGCCGTCCTGGTCGGACGTTTTCACCGCTAGCGCTGAATCAGAACTGATCCAGCCCTTCGGTCAGCTCGACGTAGGTGCCGAACGGGTCGGTCAAAAACGCGATCGCGATGCCGGCTGCGGGAACCTTGCGATACGGCACGTCCAGCTTCACGCCGTTGGCCTCCAGCTTTTTGCAGAACGCTTCCAGGTTCTTCACTTCGAAGCCGACGTGATCCACCGAGCGCCCCTTGGTGGGCGTGGTGGGAGGGTTGCGCGTGACGCCGAAGCTCAGATTCATTCCCGGAATGTCGGCCGCGTCGTGCTGCCCGCGCTTCTTGATCACCGCGCCGAAGTTGGCCGCGTACCAGTTCATGAGCTTGATCTGATCGCCAGGCGCGTTCATGTAGTGCAGATGGTAGGCGACCGCCGGAACGGTGAGCGAAGTGTCTTCCTGCAATTCGATCTTCACGTCGTCAGGACCAATGACGTAGGCGTTGGGAAATCCTTCCGTGCCTTTGAACTCGGATTGCACCTTGATCCCGCCCGCGCGGAAATGCTTCAAGGCTTCCGAAGTGCTCGGGACCTTGAAGCCGAAATGATCCATCATGGTTCCCTCGCATCCGCCGGTGGGCGCTTGCTGGCGGAACAGGATCAGCATGCCGGGCACTTTGACGCCTTGCAGGCCTTCCTTCTTCAACGGCACCGCGCCGAAATATTCGGTCCAGAATTTTTTCTGAACATCGATGTTGGTGACGTTCAGATGCACGTGTCCCATCGAAACGCCGGCGTCGTTGGGCGGAGCGAGCTGAGCCTGGAGGGGCGCCAGCAGCATCAAGGCAGCGACAGAGCCGAGAAAGGTTCTCATGGATGTGTAGTATACAACGTGCGGTAGTGGGTGAGTTTGGAATTCGGGGCCTGCCAAGGCGGGCGGCAGTTCGGCGGATAGGGCGTGTCCCAGCCCAGTGACTTTCGCCCGTCCGCGAACGGTTGCGAAGCTCTTGGCGACAGATCGAGATGAATCCTCTATGTGACGCCGGTGCGGGAGATGTAGCTCGGAGCCGCGTCTGTCAAACCATCGAGATAACGGGAAGTATTTGTGCGTCACCCACGTCTCAACTACTGGATATGAAGAGTGCGAGCCGATTGCTTGCGGATTGGCCCTTCGCCATCGCAATTCTGACACTGGCCGCAGGGGTCTATGCACAAGACGTCAACGATAAACCCACAAGTGAGCAGCCTGTCGCACAATTCACAACTGTCAACGGAGTCAGGTTGCATTACTTGGACTGGGGCGGCAAAGGAGAGACGCTGTTGTTTCTGACCGCCCTCGGCGGAACTGCCAACGATTTCCAACCCGTGGCGGTTAAGTTCACGGACCACTTCCACGTACTTGGCCTCACGCGACGTGGACAGGGGCAATCGGCCAAGCCTGATGCCGGCTACGACACGTCGCAGTTGGTTGAAGACATAAGAGCCTTTTTAGATCAGAGGAAGATTAAGCGTGCGACCCTCGTCGGTTATTCTATGGCCGGTAATGAACTGACCGAGTTCGCGGTATTGTACCCGCGACGGGTCGTGAAGCTTGTCTATCTGGATGCGGCATACGACCTAGCGGAAAATGCTGAACTAGGCCGAAAGGCGCAACTGAATCTACCCCCTCTGCCTGGTGCTGCCAGTGCAACCTTGGCGCTTATTGCCCGTTCAAATGAGTACCACCCTGACTACAAGCGAATCACCGCACCAGCCTTGGGCTTCTTCGTCACGTACGATGAGGCTCCGAAGTCGCCCGCTTGGGATGACGCTACAAAGGCCAAGCTGCTCGCTTTCTGGAACGACTACGGAAGGGCATACCGTCGAGAACAGATTGACCGATTCAAACGTGAGATGAAAGAGGGACGCGTCGTCGAATTGCACAACACAACCCACAGCGGCTTCGTGTTCGACAAGGAGCAGCAGCAGATTCTGATACGTGAAATGCGGACGTTCCTCATAGACGGGCGATAGCCCTCGATCCGACCCCGAGTGCCTGTGCGTTACTCGTCGTGGCACACGGCACCGACAGATCCTGCCTGAAACAGCGGAGTTTACGAATCTATCCGAGCGTATTGTCGCCGACCCGTCGAAATGCCCCGCCGTCGGCCAAGTGGACCAACTACGCAAGTGCGGCCCGCGCTCTTGACGGCCGGCGCTGCCAGCCGCTGCCGCTCCAAATCCCGCAACGTCGCTACAATAGAATTGAATCGACAGATGAAAACTTTCTACATCGAGACGTTCGGCTGCCAGATGAACGTGCACGATTCCGAAAAGGTCATCGGAACGCTGATCTCGGAAGGCTACACGCAAGTGGAAACGCTCGAACAGGCCGACCTGATCCTTTACAACACCTGCAGCATTCGCGACAAAGCCGAGCAGAAAGTCTTTCACCGCCTGCAGCAGTTCAAGAAGGAACATGGCAAGGGCAAAATGTTCGGCGTGCTGGGCTGCGTGGCGCAACAGGAAGGCGAGCGGATCTTCGAGCGCGCCCCGCACGTCAGTCTGGTGGCGGGTTCGGCCAGCTACACCAAGCTGCCTCAAATGCTGGTCCAACTGGAATCCGGCAACCGGCGCGTGACCGGCCTGGATCTCGACACCGAAGAAGCCTTCGAGACCGCGTTCACGCGGCGCGACAACCCGCATCGCGCCTACATCACCATCATCGAAGGTTGCGACAAATCCTGCGCCTATTGCGTGGTGCCGTTTACGCGCGGCCCGGAACGCAGCCGCACCAGCGCCGGCGTTTTGAAAGAAGCGCGCGAGCTGGCCGCCATGGGCTACAAGGAAATCCAACTGCTCGGCCAGAATGTCAACAGCTATCGCGACCCGTCTCCGGCCGGCTGGGACTTCGCGCGTCTGCTGCGCGAGATGGGACAAGTCGACGGAATCCGCCGCGTCCGCTTCACTACCTCGCATCCGCGCGATTTCGTAAAAGATATCGTGGATGCGATTGACGAAAATCCGGTGCTCTGCAACCACGTGCATCTGCCGGTGCAGTCTGGTTCCGATCGCATGCTGGAGCGCATGCAGCGGCTCTACACGCGCGACGAGTACCTGCGCCGCATCGAATGGATGAAATCGGCCCGCCGCAATATCTCGATCACCACCGACATCATCGTCGGTTTTCCGGGCGAAACTGAAGCCGATTTCGAGCGCACGCTGGAGCTGATCGACGCGGTCGAATACGATTCGATGTTCAGCTTCAAGTACTCCCGCCGGCCCAACACGGCCGCGCTGGCGTTCGAAGATCAGATCCCGGAAGAAGAAAAGACCCGGCGCCTGACCATCCTCCAGGAAAAGCAGCGCGCCATCCAGATCCGCCGCAATTCCGAGCTGGTAGGAACCGCCGAGGAGGCCTTCGTGGAGGGGTATAATCAGGCCACGGGTCAATGGATCGGCCGGACTACTCAAAATCGCACTCTCAACTTCATTCATCCGGAACAGGCAGGTCCACAGAACGGCCAAACATTGATCGGGAAGTTCGCGCAGGTTCGGATCACGCGCGCGGGTCCGAATTCTTTGGCCGGCGAAGCGCTACTGTGCGTCTAAAGAGAAAGGGGACCATATGGAAGTCGAAATGAAGATCCGAGGTTTGATGATGGATCCCGTCAGCAACATGCCCATCGTGGTGCTGAAGGATACCAACGGGAACGCCATCTTGCCCATCTGGGTGGGCATCTATGAAGCGAACGCCATCGCCTTGGAGATCGAAAAGGTTGCCACGCCCCGCCCCATGACGCACGATCTCATCAGGACGCTGCTGCACGGCCTGGGAACAGGAATCCGTAAAGTGGTCGTCAGCGAGCTGAAGGACGACACGTTTTACGCAGTCATCTGGCTGGATAAGGATGGCGAGCTGATCAGCGTCGACTCCCGCCCCAGCGACGCCCTGGCGCTGGCGCTGCGGCTGGATTGTCCCATCTACGTCGACGAATCGGTGCTCAAGAGCTCGAAGATGTCCAGCGCGGCCGCCGACAAGATCAATACCGAAGAGCAGCGCCGGTGGCTGGAGAGCCTGGACGACGAGGATCTCGGCCGCTACAAGATGTGAACACGCGGATCGAGAGCCTGGCAGCGGCCGGTTTCCAGATCGTTCCGGCGGACATTACATCCCATTTCATCGTGGAGCGCGACGGCCTGGTCGCGTTCATCGAGCGCCGCGAAAACAATTTCGGCAACATCGGTTCTCCCGGCGCCATGACCGAACGAGGCTTCGCGGCACTCGTTTGGCGCGGCGAGCTAGCTTTCTTCGTAGGAAAAGGCTTCGAGCAGCCCGCCACAGCCGAAGAGATCCAGAAACTGCGCGCGTTTGCACGCGACCTGGAGCAGGCGCTGGCGGACCCAGGCTAGCGGCGCTTATTTCGCCGGGGCTTTCTTGACCGGCGCCCTCTTGGCCGGCGCGTTCTTGCCAGTCCATCCGTGCAGATCGTCTTTGTCGACGTTGAAGACCACCATGAACGGACTTGTGGTGTAGCTGTCCGGCACTCCCTCGAACGTCAACTCGGTTCCAGCATCCACCTTGCCGGGCAGCGCCATCTCGAACTTCAGCGTGGCGTCGCCGGTGACACCGTCTTCCAGCGCCAGCACCAGGGTCTTGGGCCGGTTCTCGGGTTCGAGCGAAACCACTTTGCCTCGCAGCGTCGGCAGCTTGGCGTCCTTCATGCTGGAGTTGAAATAAGTTGCGCCGTCCGCGCCGTTGAGCTGCTCCTTGATGTTCTTCCACAGCGCCAGCTCAGGATTCGATTTGGCAAGCTGTTCCTGCTTGGCGATATCGGCTTCGGCGGCTTTTTTTGCCAGCTCGCCCTTGCTGTCGATATGGAAGCCATCCGCCGGATTAGGCTGCGCTTTGGCGGCTGCCTGGAGTTCCTGAAGGCCACCTGCACTGCCGTGATAGGTGGTGTAAACCTTCTGCAGATCCGCTTGCAAGGCTTGCCGCTGCTGCGGCGCCAACGATCCCGGACCGTCATAGCTGGCCGCGCGCGCATAGTAAAACAGCGCACTGGAGTTCTCTTTCTTGCTGGCCAGCGTGACATACAGGCTGAAGTCCACCGCGCTGTTGTTGGGATTCAACTGCAGCGCCTTCTTAAACTCGCCCTCGGCGGCGTCCCACGATTTTCTCTGCATCCCCACGAATCCCAAGGTTTGATGGCATAGAACCTCCACCGCCGGCCGAAGTTTGGCCCATTGATCGGCGGCAACACCGGCCGGTGGAGTATCAATAGTCGCTAGCAATGATTTCGATGCGTTCTCCCCGTCCGCGAGAATCGCGGGTTGCTGATTGGCGGTGTAGGCCGGCTGCGTGAGCAGCATGGTGTAGTACAGCGCGTTAAAATCCTTGGGATCGGCAGCCAAGCTCTGCTTGGCCACTCCCAGAGCCTGCGCGGCTTGCCCGTTGGCGGCATACGTCGTGATCAACAGCGTGCGGCGAATCTGGAGGAACTGCGTGTCCGGGTTCGCCTTCTCCCATTGCTGGAGCTTTTCCAGCTTGGTCTTCGGGTTGTTGTCTTGAAGAATGGAATTATAAAGATCGCATTCCTGCTGGTCCTTGCACTGCGGCCCCTTCTTCGCTGCGTCCTGACCCAGCACTAGCGCGGGCAGGCACAGCACACTCGTTACCGCACCGATCAAAAAGAATCTCGATGTCTGCTTCAACATTAGCCGCCTCCAATTCTCTAGATTAGTCTAGAGTGCTCTTCCGTCAACCGGTCAACCAGTACCGTCAAACCAGAGAGTAGTACTAGAGTACAAAAAAAGACGCTCCGGCGAAAGTGCCTGAAGCGTCTTTGTCAACAACCGTCTCGAAAATCCGAATCTTCCCTACTTCTTGGTGGCGCCGGCGGCGCGATGATGAACTGGCGCCGCGGGTGCGTTCTTTCCCGTCCAGCCGTGCAGCTTGTCCTTGTCCACATTGAAGACCACCATGAACGGGCTGGTAGTGTAGCTGTCCGGTACGCCTTCGAAACTCAGCTCGGTGCCTTCATCCACTTTGCCCGGCAGCGCCGCTTCAAACTTCAAGGTAGCATCCGCCATGGTGCCGTCCGATTTTCCATCTTCCATGGCGATCAGGATGGTCTTCGGCTTCACCGCCGGCTCCAACTTCACCACCTTGCCCTTGAGCGTCGGCAATTGCGCGTCCTTCATGCTCATGTTGAAATAGTTCGCGCCGTCCGGCCCGTTGAGCGCTTCCTTGATGCTCTTCCACAGCGCTTCCTCGGGGTGGGCTTTGGTCCATTCTTCCTCGTTTTGTTGCTCGGCCTGCGCCATCTCGAGAGCGCTCTTTATAGTTGTGCCGATATCCGCCGGGGGCGTGGGCGAAACCTTGGCCGCCGCAATCAGCTTGTCAAAGTCCTGGTCCGACCCGTGGTAGCCTTTGTACGCCCGTTTCACGTAATCCATCACCTGCTGCCGGCCTTGCGGGTTCAGTGCGCTCTGTCCTTCATACGTCGCGGCGCGAGCAAAATAAAACAGCGCCGTGGGCATTTTCTTGACATCCTTCTCTTCGGCGATCGAGGTTCCCATGTAGTAGGCCAGCTGCCCGCTATTGGGATCCACCTTCATCGCCTTTTGAAATTCGTCCTGGGCGGCGGTCCAGTTCTTTTTCTGCATCTCCACCCAGCCGATGGTGGTATGCGCCAGCTCTTCCACTTGGGGCCGCTGCGCCTTCCATTGATCGGCCGTGAAATTCGCCGGCGGCGTGTCGATGCTGGACAGCAACGTATTGGCGGCCTTCTCGCCCTGATCCATCACGTCGGCGGAAGGAGGATTTCCCGCCAGCGGGATAGTGTAGTTCACGATGATGTAAAGAGCGCTGAAGTTTTTCGGATCGTCCGCCAGGATCTCCTTGGCCGCTCCCACAGCATCCTTGGCCTGATTCAAGGCGAAGTAGGTGGTCAGAAGAAGCGTTCGCCGCTGCTGGATATAATCCGTCTTCGGATACTGCTTGACCCACTGCTGCAATTTATCCAACCGGGTCTTGGGGTTGGTGTCCTTGGTGATCGCGTCGTAGAGATCGTACTCCGCCCGGTCTTTCCAATTCTTCTGCGGTTCCTGCGAAGAAGGAGCTTGAGCCTGAGCCAGCATCCGCGCCGGAGCCAGCCCAAGCATGCCGGTCATGGCCAGTACTAGCAAATATCTGGATGGTTGATGTAACACGCGGCGCCTCCCCTTGTGCGTTCCGGATTCCTTAAGGATCACCCTATCTGCAGACATGGCACAATACCCAC
Source organism: Terriglobia bacterium (assembly GCA_963768095.1). Taxonomy (GTDB): domain Bacteria; phylum Acidobacteriota; class Terriglobia; order Bryobacterales; family Bryobacteraceae; genus Palsa-89. The sequence goes on from CAVYGT010000011.1 coordinate 1,220,174, forward strand.
ATGCAGTGGATGCAATTCGGGAGTATATCCGAATTGGGACACGGCTGCAAGTTCCCATGAGTTTAGATGCCGCCGCGCGCGATCTTGTTCCCGAGAGTTGCCCGTGAGTACTCAGAGATCTATGCCGGGCGGCTGGGTGGATCGCCTTAGTCTGCCTAAAGGCCCCAACGGACGCAATCTCTGCCGCTGGTGCAATCTCGAGGTACCTAAGGGCCGGCATACTTTCTGCTCCGATTGGTGCGTGGAGGAGTGGCGGCTCCGGACCGATCCTGGATACCTGCGCGAAAAGGTCTTCGAACGCGACCGAGGAGTCTGCGCCGCCTGTCTGCTGGATTGTGAAGCGGCCTGGGTTCACTTGAAGCGCCTGCGAGGAGCCGCGCGTGTCCGGACGCTGCTCGAATGGGGCCTCAAGCCGCGCTCCCGAAAAAGCCTCTGGGACGCCGATCACATCGTGCCAGTGGTGGAAGGCGGAGGCGAATGCGATCTGGCGAACATCCGCACGCTGTGCTTGAAATGTCATCGCGCGGCGACGGCCGAGCTACGCAAGCGGCGGGCTCCAGCGCTCTAGCCTTCGCGGCGCTATTCTGAAAATAATGCTGCGCTACCACGTCGCATACTTCCTCCCCAAAGGCCAGGATCGAATGGTTGTGGCCGAAGTCTTGGACTTTCCGGGAGTCGTAAGCCAGGGCTTCGACTTAGCCGATGCGCGATCAATGATCGCAAGCGCCTTGGCCGACATGGCGCAAGTCTACCTGGAGGAGGGCAAAGCCTTGCCGCTCCCCAACCCGGATGCGACGGCCGCCGATGCCGACTTGATCGAATTGCTTCCACTTTCGGTCGAGGCAGGTGTTCCCCAAAACTGAAGCGGCGTGAACTGATCGCCGAACACGGAGCGCGGCACCTACATGGAAGGGCGTACCACGTTGGGCTCATGACGTCTGCATTGTAAACTAAAGGTGAGACGGCCCCAATGCCTCACAATCTGATCACCTCTGATCCCAAGATCATGCTGGGCAAACCAACGGTCGCGGGGACACGAATCACCGTGGAGTTGATTCTTGAAAAGCTCGCGGCCGGGGAAACTGTAGAGCAGATTTTATCTGAGCATAGTCGCCTGACAGAGGAAGGAATTCGCGCTGCGATCGCCTTCGCGGCCGAAGTTCTACGGGCGGACGTCGTCTACCCGATCGAGAAAGCCGTGGGGTGAGGCTCGTTGCGGACGAAAGCGTCGACGGCCAGATTGTGGGCCGCCTCCGCGCGAATGGGCACGAAGTTCTGTACATTGCCGAAGTTGATCCCGGCATCGATGACGAACACGTCCTCTCCGTTAGTCGGCAAACCAATGCGATTTTGCTCACCGCGGATAAAGATTTTGGCGAACTCATTTTCCGGCAGCGCTTACTCCACTGCGGCGTACTACTCATCCGGTTGGCAGGCTTGCAACCAGACTTGAAAGCTGAAGTTGTAGCGGCAGCATTCGAGCAACACGCCGAAGAGTTGACAAAAGGGTTCGCGGTTCTTTCCGCGAGCGCTCTTCGACTGCGCAAGCACCCTTAATATGGGGTACGCCAGAGGAACTGCTACCTTCGGACCATAGACCAGCGGTCGACCCGCGCACTCACTCGCAAAGACCGAACGGCCGGACGCAATCCAGCGTCTCGCACCGTTCCACGCGAGCATTCGGCATCACGACGTCGAATCCGGGGTAGACGTAGATGTCGAAGCCCTGATCATGCAGTCCGGGGGCCTGCGTGGAAATCGTGTACTTGCCAGGAGCCACGTTGCGGAATTCGTAGTGTCCGTCCGCGCCGGTTGTCATGGATACCGGATGGTGCAGGTCGGCGTAGCTTCTTAACTGCACGTGGACGTTTGAAAGCACCGAGCCTTTGAATTCGTCCACGATACCTGTCACCTTCGGCGCCGAAGCCGTTCTGAGTATCGTTATCTGGCTGGGTGCAATCGGCGCCTGACATGTTCCGGCCCAAGACAGACGAATGGTTGGAAGTTCCTTCCGCTCGCCGGAATTGACGTCGATCCCCTTGATTTCGACTAACCTCGGTTCAAAACCGCCGGGCGGGGCTGCAAGCTTGAGGTCATATGAACCTGGCAGAAGGTTCGCAAAAGCATAACGGCCAGCATCATCCGTTGCTCTTATCTCAATGGCTGCGTCGCTCTGTTTGTGCAGTTCCACTCGGACGGTGTTAATTGGGATGAGAGAGTCTCTCACGTCAGAGACGACGATTCCGCTTATACTAGTCTCGTCTTGGCCTTCCGCGGCTAGAGTCCAAAACGTCAGAACGACAGCGATCCCGAAGCAGCACCTCATAATGTCTCCAGCTTACCCCACACGCTACAATAAGGAATTCACGGAGGTTTATGGCTGCTATCACGCGCCGGGGTTCTGTTCCGGTCAAGATCGGCAACGTCTGGGTCGGCGGCAACCACCCCATCGTCGTCCAGTCCATGACCAACACGGACACCGCCGACGTCCAGTCCACCGTCAACCAGACCATGGCGCTGGCGCAATCGGGCTCCGAGCTGGTCCGCGTCACCGTCAACACCGAAGCCGCCGCCCAGGCCGTGCCCAAGATCGTCGACACGCTCGACAAGTTCGGCGTGCGCGTGCCCATCATCGGCGACTTCCACTACAACGGCCACATCCTGCTCAAGAAATATCCCGACTGCGCCCGCTCGCTCGCCAAGTACCGCATCAATCCCGGCAACGTCAACATCGGCAAGAAGCACGACGACAATTTCCGCACCATGATCGAGGCCGCCATCGAGTACGACCGCCCGGTGCGCATCGGCGTCAATTGGGGCTCGCTCGATCAGGCCCTGCTCACGCGCATGATGGACGAAAACTCGCGCCTACCCGAGCCGCTGGACGCCAAGGAAGTCACCATCAACGCCATCGTCGCCAGCGCGCTCTACGCCGGGCAGGCCGCCGAGCGCTACGGGCTCGGACGCGACAAGATCATCCTGAGCGCCAAGGTCAGCGGCGTCCAGGATCTCATCGTGGTCTACCGCAAGCTGGCCGCGCAATGCGATTACGCGCTGCATCTGGGGCTCACCGAAGCCGGCCTGGGATCGAAAGGCATCGTCGCCACCACCGCCGCGCTCTCCGTGCTGCTGCAGGAAGGCATCGGCGACACCATTCGCGCCTCTCTCACGCCGCTTCCCAATGGCGACCGCACCGACGAAGTCATCGTCTGCCAGCAGATCCTGCAAGCGCTCGAGCTGCGCAGCTTTACGCCTCAAGTTACCGCCTGTCCCGGATGCGGCCGCACCACCAGCACCTTCTTCCAGGACATGGCCGACCAGATCCAGAACTATCTTCGGGCGCAGATGCCGCTTTGGAAGGGCAAGTACGCCGGCGTCGAAGAAATGAAAGTCGCCGTGATGGGCTGCGTGGTCAACGGGCCCGGCGAATCCAAGCATTCCCACATCGGCATCTCGCTGCCGGGAACGTTCGAGGAACCGGTGGCGCCGGTCTACGTCGACGGCAAGCTCTCGATTACGCTGCGCGGCGATCACATCGTGGCCGAATTCATCGACATCCTGAACAACTACGTGGAGCGCCGCTACACCGAGCGGATCGCCGAAACAACAACGGTCTAGTGACTCACGCTCTTCCCATCCATCGGGTGCGCGCCGTCAACATCGCGCGCGATTCGGAGAACAGGATTCATGCCGATGACGTCGCGGCCCAATACGGCTTCCGCGCCGGTCTGGTCGCCGGCGTCACCGTCTACGGCTATATGACCGAGCCGATCATCGCCCGCGCGCCCGAATGGCTTGAGCACGGCAGCATGCAAGTGCGCCTCCTCGAACCGTTCTACGACGGCGACCAGGTGATCGTAAAATCCGAAACTCTGGACGATGGCTCCATCGCGGTCACGGCCGAGCGTGAGGACGGAACCGTTTGCGCCCGCAGCTCCGCGATTGCCAGCCCCAAGCCGGCCGAGCCACCCGAAACGATTCCCGAAGCACCCCTGCCTTCGCGCGACCAACGGCCCGTTCCAACCTTTGAAACGGTACGGCCGGGCGCGCTGCTGGGCAGCTTCACAACCACCCTGGAGTCCGCTGCCCAGGATAGGCTTCTCCAGCTATCAAACGACATCCTGATCCAGAATTTCCGCCTCGGCCCCTGGATCCATGTCTCCAGCGATCTTCGCAACTGGAGCGCCGCCAAACCGGGCGATCAAATCTCGGTTCGCGGCCGCATTGTGGACCGTTTCGATCGCAAAGGCCACGAATTCGTGGTCGCCGACGTCATGCTGATTACAGACATCCAGCGTTTGCTCCAAACTGTACGCCACACCGCCATCTATCGGCTGCGCTCTCCTGGCGACGCTGTTCCCGCTCACTAGCCCGGTCCCTGCTAAAGCCAGTCCGTTATTAACCCAATTCGTGGCATTTAACCCAACGCCCCTACCGCAATATTGCTCAGTGTCGCCGTCGCGTAAAGCCATCTGATTGTTTGCAATACCTTTATGCGTTGAAAGCCGCTGGTTGGGCAACTGCACCCAGGCAGCGCGAGGAGCTCGCCTAACTATGTCCTTTCTCGCTTGTAGAAGAGCAAAACCAATTGTTCTACTGCTCCTTGCCGTGTTGACCGCCGCTGTTGGACTCAAGAGCGCCGGTAAGAATCCGTTCACAAAACATGACAAGGCTTACTATGCCGATCCAAAATTGCTTTCTTTTGTAAATCCGGGGATGGTAATTACCATCAACTCCGCGAAAATTGCGACCGACGGTACCATCAGCGTTACCTATACACTCGCGGATCCCAATGGGTTACCGCTGGATGCGACCGGCGCCACAACGCCGGGCGTAATTTCCCTGGCCTATGAAGCTGCCTATATCCCCAAAGGCCAAGAGCAATATGTGGCTTACACAACTGGCTCAGCCAACGGCGCGGCGCTGGGCACTATCACGCGCCCCGATTTCGAACTGGGAACCCCAGCCACACAAGTCGGCCCAGGCCAGTACACATATACCTTCACTGCCAAGGCCCCAGCGGGATTTGACCCTACCCTTACGAACACCGTCGGTGTCGCGGGCAACCGCAACCTTGCAACGTTCAACTTGGGCTCGAACTACGCCGGCGCCACGTTCAACTTTGTCCCCAATGGCACGGCGGTGACGGTCACTCGCGACGTCATCCGTACAAGCAGTTGCGCCACTTGCCACGACGTGTTGGCCTTCCACGGCGGCTACGCCCAAGGCATCAACATGTGCGTGCTGTGCCACCAGCCCCAGAACGCCGATCCCACCAGCGGCAACTCCCTCGACCTGAAGGTGATGATCCACAGGATCCACGACGGAGCGTCGTTGCCCAGCGTGGTTGGCACCTCAACGACCCCTGGCGTTCCTTACAAGATCTTCGGCTACATGAACATCCCCACTGACTTTTCCACCGTGGTCGATCCTGCCAGCGTTCAACGTTGCGAGGTTTGCCACAGTCAGAAGACCGGCGCCGCCCAAGCCACAGCGTACCTGATGGAACCCACGGCCAAAGCTTGCGGCTCCTGTCACGATGACATCAATTTCGCCACCGGCGTCAACCACGTCGGCGGACCCCAGCCAGACGACTCGATGTGCCACAATTGCCACGTTCCGCAAGGTGAATTGCCCTTCGATGCGTCCATCAAGGGAGCCCACATTGTTGCTTCCGACACGGCTGCGACCTATCCGCAGAACCCCAATCCTCTGATAACCGGTGACCAGATCACCATTACCGGTGTGACAAACACCTCGGCCGGCCAGAATCCCGTGGTCAGCTTCACAATACAAGATACTCAAGGCAACGCGCTCCCGATGTCTGCTTTGGAGGATCTCGGCTTTACGCTGGCCGGTCCAACTAGCGACTATGGCTACACAACCTTCGGCAGCGCCACCACGCCGGGCTACGATTCCGAGGACGGGACGGTGGCGACCTGCGATTCCAACAGCAACTGCGTCTTCACCTTCGCGAATGCCATACCAGCTAATGCCACGGGAACCTACGCCATCGCGGTGGAGTCCGAGCGGCTGGAGAACATTCTGCAAGGCACCACCACCGCTCAGCAAGTCGAGAGCGGCACCAGGAATCAAGTGGTGTACTTCTCCGTTGACGGCTCACCCGTACAATCGCGCCGCGAAGTGGTTGCTAAAGCGAATTGCAACGGGTGCCACGTAAATCTCACAGGGGCATGGCGCACGACGAAATGACCCCGAATACTGCATCATGTGCCACAATCCTTCGCTCACAGACAGCGCCACGCGCGCTCAATCGAAGGACCCGACCATTCTCGCCCAGCCTCCGCAGGCGCTGAACTTTAACTTCCTGATCCACCGCATTCACACCGGCTCGAACCTCGCCGCGTTGGGCTCCAGCTACATAATGATTACCCACAACGGACGTGTGGATAATTTCAGCAATGTAAAATACGCTCCCTTCAACGGGGAGGGAACTCCCGGCGACACCCAGAAGTGCTATATGTGCCACGTCAACAGCTCCGAGCAGAATCTGCCGGATGGCAAAAATCAGGTGACGAACGGACAGTACTACATCAATCCGACGCCGCCCATTACTTCGGCTTGCAGTGGCTGTCACGCTGCCAAGTCAGACGCCATCCACTTCCAGTCGAACGTCGGTTCGCTGGGAGGGTCGGTAGCAGAGGCTTGTGATGTGTGCCATGCCTCTGGCGCGGTGTTCGCAGTCGACGCAATGCACGCTCAGTAACCAACCCGCAGTCTAACTGCTAACCCTCGGCGGGCTCGATCGATCGGGCCCGCCGTTCCTTTATCTGAGGCACCGTTCTGCACCGGTCAGGTACAGGCCGCGCAGGAAAGTGACAATCTGCCAGCGCTGCGGCTCGGGCAGTTTCGACCATGCCGGCATTCCGTGACGCACAATTCCGTTCGTCACAATCCAGAAGATCTCTCCCGGCGTCGCTTGCTGCACGCCGGCGCGCAGGCTAGGGCCTCTCTTTGAGCCGCCCGCCGTCTCGCCATGGCACTCGGCACAATGTTGCTCGAAGAGCTTCTTCCCCGCGGTGGCCGCCTCGGGGTCGTTTTCCAATGCATTGCGCCTGGCTCGCGCTTTCTCGGGAACTCTGGCGAGCACTACGTCGAGGGGTTCGTCATTTCGCGGGCGCCGCTCGTGCGCCGTGGCTGCAGCATTGAAAACCAGGAGAAACGCTCCTCCCAACACGAGCCGCCTCGATACCGGGTCGGTTTTCATGATTTCCCTCCGAACAGGCCGCGGAACATCTCTCCGAACCCGGAGAATTCCCTGGAGAGGCCCCAGCGCAACAGAAGACGATGGCTGTTATCGTTCAGGCCGAATCCCGGCGAGATACGTAGCGTCCAACCAGAGGGGAGATTCCAGGCCACCGCAGGGGCCAGGTAATGCGACGTGTCGTGCAAGCCGAAACTTTGCGTGTCGCCCAGACCACCATACATCTCTATTCCTGCGATGAAATTCTCTCGGCAGAAAGTGCAGTGCTGCGCCGAAGCCTTCAGCGCCAAAGGGCGGCTGATCCCCATCGCATAACCGAATTCCCAAGGATTGTTGGGTGACAGGTTCTTGGTAGCCAGCGGGTTCAAAGCGAAATTCCAGCCTTTGAAATCGGTCGAGAGGATAGGCTTGAATTCGAGTTCGTGGTTGTGAGTCTGCCGCAGCGCGGAATTCAAATCGGCGTGATCGGACTCGACATCATGTCCTTCCACTTCCTTGATGATCTTGTCAGCCTCGCCGATGTTCTCGTACTCGATGTAGATCACCGGATTGATGAAGTGCTCCGCACGGAGCGGCCGGAAACGGTTTTCCCAGCGAAAGCCGGTGAAGAGCGAGCTGTCACGAAACGTCGTTTGCCCATCCACGTAGAATTCGGTGGTCCACCAGGCGGTGGCGCCGTATTCCAACTCGACCCAATACGCATGAAAGTCGTTGCCCGCACGCTGCGTCCCGAAGGTGGAAAAATACTCCACCTCAAGATTTCCGGGCTCTTCGAGGTGATGATCGTACGTAACGATATAAGGGCTCTCTTGCGCGAAAAGCGGAGATCCCCAGAAGTGAAACATGAACGCTACCAGCGCCACAGCCGCGGTCAGAGCGCCGTGCGAAGGTCTACTTACCAGCCTGCCAGTCATCAGTTATCCACCATCCTTGAAAGTCGCGGCTGGCAAGCCTACAATGAAAGCGGTCGCCAGCCCGCGGGTTGTCGATTCTCTAAGGCCACGTGGGCGCGCTTCGCCAAAAGTCAGCCGCGTGGCCTTTGTGCTATCTGTTAAGCCTTCGCTCTACCGTTTCTGTTGGAGGCCTCCCTTCGTGCCTCATGACGGTGGTGGAATCGCGGCACGAACTGCACCGGCCGCCCACCTCCAATCGCACCACGTGAATCTGAAATTCTTTCTGGCGCGAAATCTCCGCCTTCAGTTCCTCGAACAAAGGACCGGCGAACTCCTGGATCCGCCCGCACTCAAAACAGGCCAGATGGATGCGCTCATCGGCCAGGCCTAACTTTCTTTTTCCGCTTGCGACTGGCCCGCAACTCGATCTTACTATTGACACTTCAACCTTTCTGCAACTCAGTCGCAACTCGTCGGTTGGGATACCCGACTCTTTCGGTCCTAGATTAATCCATTGCAACCATCGTGTCAACGAAAATCAGCAAATGAGTTGCAACTGGAGCCGAAGAGTATTATTGATGGCTGAGGTCAAGCTCAACCCGATGCATCTAAAGTGAAGTAGATGCCCAAGGTTCCCCGCTGGCTGCTGCCGGTCTTGTTGGCGCTACTGATCACGCGGCTTTGGCTCATGCCGCTGGCGTCGAGTTTCTGGCTCGACGAGACTGCCACAGTGTTTGTCGCACAGTTCGGTTCCCATCACCCCTCGCTGCAGGCGGTCGCGCCGCAGGCCTGGCAATCCTGGTATTACTCGATTATCCGCGCGTGGGGATCCTTGTTCGGTTTTTCGGAAGTGGCCACGCGCATCCCATCCATTCTCGCGATGCTCGCGTTTCTGCCGCTCCTCGCGAGGATCTCGGCTCGCCTGATCCACCCGGAGTCGGGCTGGTTTGCAGTCTTCGCGTGCCTGGCCCTGCCTGGTTTCAACTATCAAGCCGCGAACGCCCGGCCGTATGCGTTGGGCATGTGCCTGTTCGCCGCCGCCCTGCTGTTTCTGATTCGATGGCTGGATACCGCCGCATGGCTGGACGCGCTGTTGTTCGTAGTCTGCGCAAGCTCGGTGCTGTACATGCACCTGTTGTTCTGGCCGTCGTGCCTGGTGTTTCCCCTGTACGCGGCCACACGGCTCGCCACTGGCAAAACACCGGTCAGCCGGACGCGCGCTGTGCTGGTCTTCGCGCTCTGGGCGGTAGCGCTTGTGCCGGTCTCCGTCCAGACCTTGAGCTTGCTGCGCGAAGCCACTGCGCACGTGATCGTACCTCCGCCATCGCTAGTGCAATTCCTGCGGTCACTCGAACTCCCGCTGATGCTTGCCTGCGCGGCAGGCGCTTGGCTCGCCCGCCGCATTTGGCGATGGGAAACTGCACCACTCACGCTGACCCCTTCCGCCCTCGTTCTAATCGCCGCATGGTGGCTATGCCAGCCGGTCCTGCTCTTCTTTTTCTCCCGGCTGACCGGGGAAAGTATTTTCGTTGGTCGCTATCTCGACCTGGCTCTACCAGGCGCGGCTCTGACGGCCACCGCCGCAGCAGCCCGCTTCCTGCCGGCCGGATCGTGGCGTCTTCTTTCCGCCGCACTGGCCATTGCTGCCTTGTTTCTCATGGCACAATGGCGCCAGCTTTGGCCCCGGCACCATGACTCGGACTGGCGCGCGGCCGCGGCGGCAGTGAATCGAGCCGAAGCCGGCTCCGGCGAAATTCCCGTGATCTGCATCAGCCCCTTCATCGAGGCCAGGCCGCCGGTCTGGACTCCCGCTTATCCGTTGCCTGGATTTCTATATTCTTATTTGAGCGTCTATCCAATTCACGGACGAATTTATCTGTTTCCATTCGAAAACTCCCCGCAGGCCGAATCGTTCGCCGCCGCGCTGGCAAACGGCACGCTTTTCCAATCCCGCCGATTCCTGATCTACGGCTGGGGGCCACAAGTCCGCTACTGGCATGAATGGTTCGGACGCCGCGCGGAGTTTGCGGATTGGCGCGAGCACACCCTCGGCCCGTTCGCCGACGTGGACGTAGTGGAATTTGATCGAAACTAAGGTGCCGTCCGCTGTGTGCGTGCGCCCAGCGCAATCGTGTAAAATAATGTTTTGGAGGTGAGTCTTCAGCAGTAGCCGCCCCACAGAAACTGCCTCGCTGGACTTGGCCCCTCCTTCGGTTCGAAAGATCTCCGGCCGTCTTTTTTCTCTGATTTTCCCGGACGAGTGCCGGATCTGCTCGCAGCCCCTGCACGATCTCTCGCGCATTCCGGTCTGTTCGAGCTGTCTCGCCAAGCCCAAGGCGCTGGATGCCGAGTACTTCTGCGTGCAGTGCCGCTCTCCGTTCCGCAGCCGCTTCCCGCTGGATGATGAAGGCCGTTGTGCCTTATGCCGGCGCGGCCTGCGAGGGTTCGACGCCGCCTACTCGTTTGGCTTCTACGAGGACGAGCTGCGCGAGCTGATTCATCTGTTCAAGTACGGCCGGGTTCAGCCTCTGGCCAAGCCGCTGGGACGGCTGCTGGCCTCCGCCCTGCCGCGCGAGCGCAGCTTCGATGTGATCGTACCGATGCCGCTCCATTGGCGCAAGCGCTGGCGGCGCGGATTCAACCAAGCGGCGCTGCTGGCTAGCGAGATCAGCCGGCGCACGCACGTCCCGGTGAGCTATGCATTGCGGCGCGTCAAGAACACGGCCGCGCAGGCCGGCCTGACCAACGCCAAGCGGCGCTTCAATGTATCCGGCGCCTTCCGCGCCAAGAACAAGATCGCGCTGCGCAGTAAGAAAGTTCTGCTGATAGACGACGTGATGACCACGGGAGCCACGGCCGCGTCTTGCGCGCGCGCATTGAAAGCCGCCGGCGCCGCGGAAGTCACTCTTCTGACGGTGGCGCGCGCGGACCGGCGCATCGACTTTGACCTTTTGACTCGCGATTCGAATCCCTCGGGAGCAGACAACTGATGCCTAGTCTCGATCGATTACAGAAACCAGTCCTGGTGCTGAACGCCAGTTACGAACCCATCAACATTTGCGCGGCGCGCCGGGCGCTGGTGCTGGTGCTGAAGGGCGTGGCCTCGGCCGAGGAGGAGTCGCACGCCCATGTGCACTCGGCGCGGCACGCCATGCGCGTACCTTCGGTAATTCGTCTGCTAGAATATCGCCGCATCCCGCATCAGACTCGGGCGCTGTCGCGCAAGAACATCCTGATGCGCGACCGTTATACCTGCCAGTATTGCCACCGCACCATTCCATCGTCGGAGCTGACCTTGGACCACGTGGTTCCCCGTTCGCGCGCGGGCGAAACCACTTGGGAAAATCTGGTGGCCTGCTGCCATCCCTGCAACAACCACAAGGGAAGCCGCACGCCGGAAGAAGCGGGAATGAAGCTGGCGCGCGCGCCGCGTCCGTTCAGCCTGCACACCAGCCGGCACTTGATGCGTCTGCTGGCGCGCAGCGACGATCAGTGGCGCAAATATCTGTTCTATTGAACCTGGGGAGAACTGGTTCCTGAGGGCCCGCTCGGCGATTCCTTGGGCTTTTCTTTAACGACTGCGACGGCCTTCACCGGACTGATGATGACGTGCGCGTTGCGTCCTTCCAGCCGCGGCGATCCCTCCACCGCGCCGTGCGACGCCAGATCCTGAGCGAAGCGCAGCAGTAGCTTCTTACCGAGATCGACGTGCGCGATCTCGCGTCCGCGGAATTGCACCACCGCCTTCACGCGATTGCCTTCTTTCAGGAATCGGATGGCGTGGTTCTTCTTGAACTCGTAGTCGTGGTCGTCGGTGTTAGGCCGGAACTTCAGTTCCTTGACCTGGATGACGTGCTGCTTCTTCTTGGCCTCGTGCTGCTTTTTCTTGTTCTCGTACTGCCATTGCCCGTAATCCATCGCTTTGGCGACGGGCGGCTCGGCGGTGGGGGCGATCAGGATCAGATCCAGCCCCAGCTCTTGCGCCTTGCGCACCGCGGCCAGCGTCGGCATGATTTCTACGCTGCCATCCGGGAACACGGCGCGAACCTCGCGCACGCGAATCGCCTCGTTCACGTTTTCCCGAACCTTGGGCCGGCGGGGAGGATATCTAGACGGGATCATCGACAAGCGCGGTCACAGCGGCGCGAAACAGAAAGGCTGCCTTGCAAGCAGCAGAAATAAACTCTCATTGTACTGATGGTACCAGAATTCCCGCCTCCCGGTTCTCGGCTCAGCGCAGATCGATCGAGCCGGCGCCGGTTATGCGGAAGGTCCCCTTTTCCTGCACGAACACGACCGCGTGCAGATTCTCGCGCCGCCATTCCCGAGGCAGCTTGAGAGTGGAGACCACTTGGCCGGCGCTGGCGCCCTTGGGATCGATCCTGCCGATAGCGTTGAAGCTGCGAACCACCTCCGAATGCCGGAGCGTCCGGCCCGCGTTTTCGCCGCCGGAGACGCGCACGCGCACTTCGCTCTCGGTCACCGCCAGGTAGAGATTAGCTTCCTGCAGCTTCGCGGTTTTCGGATTGCCGATGCGCACAGTCAGGTCGATCAGCTGCGGGTCGCGCGCATTGGGCGCGGTGGACAAATCCAACGAAGTGCCGGGCGCCTGCACGGACTGCGCGGCCCGTCCGATCTCCTCATACGCGCGATTGGCGTCGTTGCCCTCGAATCCGACTTGGCCATTCACGATCATCTGCGGTGTATAAATGTTCTCGACGTGTGCAGCCAGAGCATACTCGTTCTGGCGCGCGTGGAATTGCGGCGCAGAGAACGGATCGTTCCAACCGAGCTGGTTCCAGTAGTCCACATGCTCTTCGAGCGCGATGATGCGCGCTCCCGGCACCGGCTGCGTTCGCTCCAGCCGCTCCAGCAAAGCATCGGCGGCGGGACAGCTCGCGCAGCCTTCGCTGGTGAATAATTCCACAATGACGGGCACACTCCGCTCATCGGCTGCTGAAATTCCGCAGAACAAGAGCCCGGCAACGATCAGACGATTCATGGGAAGTCCTTCTACTAATACTTCGGCTGTCCTACCCACATAATACAGGGCTGCCGAAAGGGCCGGAAATCTAGGCGGCGCCGTCGGGCGAAAAACCGATATATTGCACCTCTTCCTCCAGCTCCAGGCCGAAGCGCTCGCGGACTCGGGATTTCAGGCAGGAGACGATCTCGCACAACTCGCGCGCGGTCCCATTGCCCAGGTTGTAAATCAGGTTGGCGTGATAGTCGGCGACACGAATGCCGCCGTTCTGAATGCCCTTGGCCCCCACCTGCTCCAGAAAATAGGCCGATGGCACTTTCCCCTCCCGGATCACGCGTTCCGGCACCTGGCGCTGGACGGACTCAGGCAACTCCCTTAGCAGCAGGTTCTTGAAAATGCTGCCCGCGCATTTCATGTCGGCGGGATACTTGGCCAGGCGAATCTGGAAAATCTCGTCCGCGGTTTTGCGCAGCTCGGCCGGATTGGCTGCGTCCATGGCCAATTCCGCAGAGAATATGATCCACTCCTTGTGCCGCTTGAAAACGCTTTCGCGATAGCGAAATTGGCACTCGGAATTGCTCAGCACACGGATCGCGGTTCCGTCAAAGAAGCGCACGCCGCGGACGCGTTCGTCGATCGAGTGCCCGTAGGCTCCGGCGTTTCCATAGACCGCCGCACCCACCGAGCCTGGTATCCCGGTCATCGTCTCCAGGCCGCGCAATCCGGCGGAGACACAATGATCCACCACCTTCTGCAGCCCGGCTCCCGCTTGAACGCTCACGATCTCGCCGCCGGTCTCAATTCCGCCGCCCGTGTATCGCAGGACCAGACCCGAAAATCCTGTGTCCGAGACAATCAGATTGGTCCCTTCGCCGATCACCGCATACGCGGCGCGGCTCGATTTAGACAGGTCCAGCGCCCGAATGAAGCTGTCCTCGTCCCGCGCTTCCACATACACGTCCGCGGGACCGCCGATTCCGAATCGTGTGTACCGGCTCAGCAAAGCTCCCTGGGAGATCGCTACATTGGGAAGGTCGGCCAGGCGCTCGATCGTTTCTGGTCGAACGGACATCTTTAACCCATACTAACGTACGCGCTCGGGCGGGCGCGGGAGGAGTGCGCCATTGTCTCTTGGATTCCCCGGCTTCCCGGAGGAAGCCCCGAAGTTTCTGCGTAGCCTGAAACGCAATAATCGCCGCGATTGGTTCCAGCCGCGCAAACATCTGTACGAGCAGCATCTGAAAGCGCCCATGCTGGAGCTGGTGTCGGCGCTCAACACGGGATTGCAGCGCTTTGCGCCGGACTATGTGACCGATCCGGCCAAAGCGGTCTTCCGCATTTATCGCGACACCCGCTTCAGCGCCGACAAGACGCCCTACAAAACCCACGTTGCGGCTTCATTCTCGCGCCGCGGGCCGGAACGTCTGAAAACCGGCGGTTTTTATTTCAGCGTTGCTCCGGATCAGATCGAGGTGGCCGGAGGAATCTACCATCCCGAGCCCGACACCATGCTCCTGATCCGCACGCACATCGCCGAGACGCACGGGGAGCTCCGTCGGATCCTGGCCAACCAGAAAACGCGCGCGCTGGTGGGACAACTGCAGGGTGATGAATTGACGCGCGCGCCCAAGGGTTTCGACCCTGCGCATCCGGGCATCGCCTGGATCAAGATGAAGGATTGGATTCTGGACACCACGCTGGATGGCTCGCTTGCCACCAGCTCGAAGTTGTACGACGAAATCCTGGATCGTTTTCGCGCCATGGCGCCGCTGATCGCCTACCTGAACCGGCCGCTACTCGCCAGAAAATCGTCTAGGGACTTACTTCAAGACCGTTTGTAACGGAGAAAACGGCCGGCTCGCCATTAGCGGGTCTCCGTGCGGCGTTGGCTTTTGGGGAAAGGGTTCCGCACGGAGACTAGCTGCTACGTACTATTGAGACGAGGTTGGTGCCGAATCGTTAGCAAACGGAAGGTCTCCGTGCGGGGTTGGTTTGTTGGGGAAAGGGTCGCCGCACGGAGACTAGCTGCTTCGTTTGAACTAGTAGACGAGTCTGCCAGACGGCAGGTTCCCAAAAACATTGCATAGAGATAGCGCCCCCGGCGCCGTGCGCGCAGCCGGCAGCCACCGGCCGCGAAGGGCTCCGCGTGGCATCCACCGCCCGCCGCCGGCACGTGTTCTTGGTGCGCGGGTGACTAAGTGCCAGACGGGCTTCTTATTCGCCTAAGTCAGCTTGCATTTCTGGAACTACTCGGAATATGCTGGTAAAGACCTAAGGATTTTGCAAACTGCGTGGCGTCGCCGCACGCCGCAACAGAGACGATGTTTCCTGTCCTGGAAACATTTGAGGCAAATCCTGTACTTTTGCGATATGTCTAGTAGTAATGGAACGCCGCCGCTTGCGCATCAGCGTCGAATTTTTGATAGTGTGGGACGCGAACTATCCATAACAGTCCGGCAGGCTTTGAGCGTGGCCGAACTGGAAAACATTTCAAAGGAGAATCACCCATGAAGAAGCTCACATTGTCATTCTGGCTCGCCCTAGCGGCAGCCGGCATTTTCGTCCTCGAGGCCGCGGGTCCGTCGACCCAGACGCATTTCGGCGATCCTATTCCCACCTGCCCCCCGATCTGCCAGGCGCGTTAATGGTCTCAAGAGTTTCGGGGCAGCCTAACGCTGCTCCGAAATCCCACATCAGGCCAGTGATTCTTGATGAGGCCGGAACACGCTGAGCCATATCACCAGGCACAGCGTCAGAGCGGAGAGCATCAGATTGTTGACCAGCAGGACCGACTTCCAACCCATGTTGACCACGAGATACGCGACCGCGTAGATCCCGAAATACACCGTCAACATGTTTTCGTGCTGGAACAGACTGCCTTTGACGCTGTTTCGCACGACCAAGACAAATAGAAGTGCAGACATGATCAGAAACACCGCCAGCACCGTAGAAAGATAACGTTTCGCAAGAAACTCGAAAGCCATCACAACTTGCAATGGAACCCCGCTGACGCGCCGAATCTCTGCGCTGGCCGGAAGTGCCGCAAACAGCAGCGCGGTCAGCAATGAGAACAGCAGCAACGGCCGCGCCGATTTAGCCATGGTCCGATGGTTCTTCCACAGCGCGCCATGCACCTCCAGAGCTACGCCAACTTGAAGCAGCATTAGCAACGGCTCGGTCCACAGCCAGAAATATGTGTAGGCTTGGGTCAGCGCGCCATCGGCCATGGCAGGAAATTGCATCGCGCCCAGGGACCGGAGTACAGCACAACCAAGATACAGAGTGAAGATGGGATGCCTCTTGACCAGCTTCGTCCACACGAGATACAGACAGAAGAGAAGCTTGATGGCCACCGCACTGTACCAGAGAAGATTGGTGGGTCCAGTCATCTAGGCGCTATGTAGTTGATAACACGAAATCGAGTTGGGGGTCAATATGAACATGCGTAGACATCGTGGCCGAATCCCCGACTTGTCGACTTACGTTGTCGTTTGTCGCGCCGGAAAGTCACGTTACTTTGCCATGTCCGGCCTGCTCCAGTAAGTGGGGCGCACGCTGGAGTGACCGAGGTTACTACCAACACAGAGCCGACACATTTACAGCGCCACGCGCATCCTTTGAGTAGGGACGTCGCACCCGGCTCGCCTCGACAATCGGGGCGAGCATGCCAACCTTGCGGTCGGATATGGTTCTAGCTCTAAGTGAATTAAAGCAGCCTGTGAACATTGATCTGTATACCGGCCGCGCCGCAGTATGTCAACGTTGTCGTAACACAGCCGGCGTTACACCGGTGATATACTCGATCCGGACTAGTCGTCAACTCCAGGAGGAAGCGAGTTGAATCCTACACGCAGAAACTTCCTAAAAGCGGGCGGCGGCGCGGTGGTCGCTTCCGTCCTCGGTTTCGACGTTAAACCGGCCTACGCGCAAGCGCAGGAGCTGAAGATTGCACGAACCACGGAGACGCGCTCCACTTGCCCTTATTGTTCGGTGAGCTGTGGCGTTATCATCCACACCATCGGCGACAAAGCCAAGAACGTGACCGCTCAAGTGGTGCACGTGGAAGGCGACCCCGATCATCCCATTAATCGCGGCACGCTGTGTCCCAAAGGCTCCTCGCTGATGCAGGACATCCTCAACAACCGGCGCTTGCTCAAGCCGCAAGTGCGCCGGCCAGGCTCCGATCATTGGGAAGACCTCGGCTGGGATCAGGCCATCAACGAGATTGCAGCGCATATCAAGAAGACGCGCGACGATACGTTCATCACGGCCGATTCGCAAGGCCGCACCGTCAACCGTGTGGAAAGCATCGCTTTTAACGGCGGCTGTACCGACACCAACGAATTCAACTATCTCGTGGTCAAAACCATGCGCAGCCTGGGGGTCTGCTACCTGGAAAACCAGGCTAGGGTTTGACACGGCCCCACGGTCTCCAGTTTGGGGCCAACGTTCGGACGGGGAGCCATGACGAATGGCTGGATCGACATCAAGAACACCGACATGATGTTGATCATGGGCGGCAATCCCGCCGAGAACCATCCTTGCGGATTTAAGTGGCCGGTGGAGGCCAAGCGCCAGCGCAACGCCAAGATGATCGTGGTGGATCCGCGATTCACCCGCACCGCGGCGGTGGCCGACATGTTCTTGCAGATCCGCGCCGGCGCCGACATCGCGTTTCTGGGAGGTGTGATTCATTACGCGCTCGAGAACCAGCGCGTGGCCAAGGAATATCTGGTCAACTTTACCAACGCCGCTTTCGTGGTGAAGGAAGGATTCAAGCTGCCCGACGATGGGCTGTATTCCGGTTTCGATCCCGCGACGCAAGTCTACGACAAGTCGACTTGGAACTACGAAGAAGGTGGAAACCTGACCGGCAAAGCTCCGAAGGCTGACCCTCCGGCGACCACTGCGTCCAAGCCCAGCCAACCTCCCGCACCGGCGTCGCTACCGCCTGACGTCGCTTACGACACTTCGCTCGAACATCCGCGCTGCGTCTACCAGCTGCTGCGCAAACAATACTCGCGCTATACGCCCGAAATGGTGGAGCGCATCACAGGCATCCCGAAAGATCAATTCCTGAAGGCCGCCGACCTTTACACCTCCATCCGCAAGGACGGCGATGCCAAGAAGGTCGCCACCATCATCTACGCCGTCGGCTGGACGCAGCACAGCTTCGGTTCGCAGATCATCCGCACCGCCGCGATGCTGCAATTGCTGCTCGGCAACGTCGGGCGCGCCGGGGGCGGCGTCAACGCGCTGCGTGGCCACTCCAACATCCAAGGCGCCACCGATATCGCGGGAGTTTTCGACATCCTGCCGGGCTACCTCAAGGTTCCGAACCCGAACGACCACGACTTCGCCGGTTGGATGAAGCGCATCACCCCCACTTCTTCTAAGCCGAAAGAATGGGATTCGTGGAATTACTGGTCGAACACAACCAAGTTCGCGGTTTCTTACATGAAGGCCGTGTACGGCAACGCAGCTACTAAGGAAAACGGCTGGGCATTTGATTATTTGCCGAAAGTGGACCGCGAGTACTCCTGGGTGCACATCTGGGACGACATGTACCAGGGCAAAGTGAAAGGGCTCATCGCGTTCGGCATGAACGGCGTCGCCATCGGCCCCAATTCGCAAAAGAACATCGATGCGTTGAAGAAAGCGGAGTGGCTGGTGGTGTGCGAAATCTACCCGGATGAGACCAGCGGTTTCTGGCGATCGCCTGGCATTACGCCGGACGACATGAAGAATATCAAGACCGAGGTTTACCGGCTGCCCGGCGCCGGATTCGCCGAAAAGGACGGTACCTTCGTCAACTCCGCGCGCTGGCTACAGTGGAAATGGCCCGCGCTGCCTCCACCTGGCGATGCCAGGCTCGATCAGGAGATCCTGGCGCGCATTTTCCTCAAGGTTCGCGAGCTGTATCAGACCGAAGGCGGCAAATTTCCAGATCCGATCGTTAACCTGACTTGGAACTACACGGATCCTGCCAGTCCATCGCTTTCCGAAGTCGCGAAAGAAATAAATGGCCGCGCCATCGGCGACGTCACCGATCCGGCCACGCAACAGGTCATCAAAGCCGGACAACAACTGCCAGGCTTTGCCTTCCTTCGCGACGACGGCTCCACTTCCAGCGGCAATTGGCTATATTGCGGCTCCTGGACCGAAGCCGGAGCGTTGATGCAGCGCCGCGGCACCGACGACCCGTCCGGCTTGGGCATTTATCCCAACTGGGCCTGGTCCTGGCCGATGAACCGCCGCGTCATGTACAACCGCGCCTCCTGCGACGTGAACGGCAAACCGTGGGACCCGGATCGCCGCCAGGTTTGGTGGAACGAAGCGCAAAAGCGCTGGGTCGGCAACGACGTGCCGGACTTCAAAGCCGACTCCCCGCCCAAGGATCACATGGGTCCGTTCATCATGAATCCGGAAGGCGTGGGGCGCGTATTCGTGCCGCTGGCCGGCATGGCCGACGGCCCGTTCCCCGAACACTACGAGCCCTTCGAAAGCCCGGTTGCGAATCCTCTGCATCCCAAGCAGAACAACAATCCAGTGGTGAAGAAGTACACCACCAACATGGACAAATACGGGACGCCCGAGCAGGGCTTCACCGTGGTCTGTACTACCTATCGCTTGACCGAGCATTATCATTACTGGACCAAGAACAATCCGGTGAACGTCCAGTTGGTTCCGGAAATGTTCGTCGAAATTCCCGTGGAGCTGGCCAACGAACTGGGCATCGCCGGCGGCGAGAAGGTCAAGGTCACCAGCGCGCGCGATACCTACGTGGCGAAAGCCATGGTCACTCGCCGCATTCGTCCCATGACGATCGACGGCAAGAAGGTTTATCAGATCGGCATCCCGATTCATCAGGGATTCC
Source organism: Terriglobia bacterium (assembly GCA_963768095.1). GTDB lineage: Bacteria > Acidobacteriota > Terriglobia > Bryobacterales > Bryobacteraceae > Palsa-89. The sequence goes on from CAVYGT010000011.1 coordinate 1,240,153, forward strand.
GCGGCATTCAAGAAGACGCTGGAAAGGTGCCACGGTCGATCGTGAACTTGCTGTCGCCGACCGTCACCGATCCGAACGCTTATACGCCCGAGTTCAAGGGTTTCCTGGTGAAGATCGAGAAGGCCTAGCCATGAGCAACGGACCACTGCAAATCAAGGCCATCTCGGGACACGCCGGCCCGGTACCCGGACGCGACACCTCGCGCGACTACGACGTTTGCAAGCTAATCGACGTCACCACCTGCATCGGCTGCAAGGCCTGCGAGGTGGCGTGCCTGGAGTGGAATGGCTATCCGTTCCGCGAAACGGTTTTCGACAACACCTACCAGACCATGCCGGATCTGGCGTGGAATTACTACAATCTGATCCGGTTCGACGAGCATGTCGACAGCGACGGCACGCTGAGCTGGCTGATGCGCAAGGATCAGTGCATGCACTGCGCCGAGCCAGGTTGTCTGATGGCCTGTCCGGCCGACGGCGCCATCGTGCAGTATTCCAACGGCATCGTGGATTTCCAGCAGGAACATTGCATCGGCTGCCAGTACTGCGTCACCGGTTGCCCGTTCAATATTCCCAAGTTCAACAGCGAGACCAAGAAGGTCCACAAGTGCACGTTGTGCTCGGACCGCGTGGGTGCGGGACTGGAGCCGGCCTGCATCAAAGCCTGCCCCACCGGATGTTTGCATTTCGGCAGTAAAGACGACATGAAGGAGCTGGCCGACCAGCGCGCCAAACAAGTGCGCGAACAGACGTCGCACAAGAATGCGGGCGTGTACGATCCGGCAGGCGTCGGAGGCACGCACGTCATGTACGTGCTGCACGACATCGAGCATCCGGAGCGCTACGGCGGGTTGCCTAAGAATCCGCAAGTTCCCTTGATGGTGCGGCTGTGGAAAGGCCCGCTCAAGTGGCTGGGCGACATCGCCATGACCGCCGGCGTCGTTGGTCTGGTGCTGCACTACGTCCGCTTCGGCCCCAAGCGCGTGGAAGATGAGCCGGAGCCAGCGCCCAAAGGAGAGAAAAAGTGAGCGCCGCAAGCGACGTTCGGCCCATGCGCTCGCTGGGCGAGATCGAGCGCTACACGTTCCGCGAGCGCGTGATGCACTGGCTCACCGGCCTGACCTATCTGTATTGCCTGGCCACCGGCCTCGCGTTTTACTCACCGCATCTGTACTGGCTCGCCACGGTGCTGGGCGGAGGACCCACCTCGCGCTTCTGGCATCCCATCATTGGTGTCCTGTTCCTGATGGGCACGCTGTGGATGAACAATCTCTGGCGCCGCGACATGGAAATCACCGAAACCGACAAGCGCTGGCTGGACCGCGTCGAGAATTACGCCGCCAATCGCGACAACTTGCTTCCCTTATCCGACCGCTTTAACGCGGGGCAAAAATTGTTCTACTGGCTGATGGTGTACGGCGCCCTGTTGCTGCTGCTCTCGGGCGTTTTCCTGTGGCTGCCCGAATACATTCCGCGCCAAGCCTCCTGGGTTCGTGGCGTGATGATTCTGGTTCACGAAATCGCAGCGCTCGCCACTATCGGCGGATTCCTGATTCACATCTACATGGGCATGTTCCTGGTGCCAGGCAGCATGACCGCCATCACCACCGGGTTCGTCTCGCGGGCCTGGGCCAGAACGCACCATCGATTGTGGTTTATGCGCGTCACCGGCGGCACGCCGCCCAAGGAATGAAGTGGAGTTTCGACGCTCGCATTCATCGGGCGGATCAACTTTCGAAGACCCATCCGGCGGCGCGCGACTTACTCAGCTTCTATCGCGAGCTTGCCATTTTTCAGAAACCGATTTTTGAAACGCTGCGCGCGCGAGCCGAGACCGACGTCCGCGCGCTGGCGCCCTATTTTCCGCGACTGATCGAGCTTGTGAGTCGCTCGGGGCCCGCGGGATTGGCCGGCCAAGGCACGCAGCGCCTTCCAAATCGCGCCGCCGGTGAGGACCTGCTGGGTTGCGCCTGGGAAGACGGCGCCGCACACACGCTGGCAGCCGATCCATACGGACGTTTCTTCGCGCGCGTGCTACTGCAGCCGTACGCCGAGTATCTGGCTTCGCGCGGCGACGTGCAGGCTTTGCCGGAAGCTCGCACTTGTCCATTCTGCAGCTCCTGGCCCGTGGCCGGAGTTCTACACGGAGAAGGCGACGGCGCCAAGCGCTGGCTGCTGTGCGCGGTCTGCTCCACCGAATGGCCTTTTCGGCGCGTGCTGTGCTGGAACTGCGGCGAAGAGAATAAGGACAAGCTGCCCATCTACACCGCTGGCGAATTCCCGGCCGTCCGCGTGGATGCTTGCGACAATTGCCACGTCTATCTCAAATCAATCGACCTGACCAAAGACGGCCACGCCGTGCCGCTGGTGGACGAAATCGCCGCCGTCGCCTTGGACATCTGGGCCGAAGAACATGGCTACGGCAAGCTCGAAACGAACCTCCTCGGCATGTGAGTCCGGAGTAGACTAGCTAAGCATGGGCGAACTGATTGATCGCGATCAAGAACATCTACGCCTTTTGACGCTGTGCTACTACATCCTGGCTGGCATCACAGGTTTCTTCTCTCTTTTGCCGACTGCTTTTTTTCTCATCTTCGGCAGCTTGATCTCCTCCGGCGCCTTCCCACCAACACCACAGAGTTCTCAGGCCGACACACGCGTCTTTGGAACGATTATGCTCAGCGCCGGCGCGGCGGCATTGGTCGCCGGCGCAGCGGGAACAGTTGTCGCGTTTCTAACAGGCCGGTACATTAAAGATCATCGCCGCCGAACATTCTGCATTGTCGTCGCCGGCGCCAGTTGTCTTTATATACCTTGGGGCACCCTGATCGGCGTCAGCACGATCGTCGTCTTGAACCGGCCAACAGTTAAAGCCCTTTTCGGAGATCCGCCGCCTCAAGTGACGACTCTCCCTGTGTAGAATTAAATCGGACGCGCGGAGGGCGCTTTCATGACCGTCGATGCATGGCCGGAATTGCCGCTCGAAGCCTGGCAAGACACCTACACCACGCTGCACATGTGGATGCAGATCGTGGGACACATCCGCATGACGCTCACGCCGCTGGTCAACCAGTGGTGGAACGTCGCCCTCTACGTGTCCGCGCGCGGGTTGACCACATCGCCCATCCCTTATCAACACCGCATCTTCGAAATTCGTTTCGACTTTATCGCGCACCAGCTCATCATCGAAACCAGCGAGGGCTCGGTCAAGACCATGGACCTTCGGCCGCGCTCCGTGGCTGACTTCTATCGCGAGATCATGGGACACCTGCACTCGCTCGATATCGAGGTGAAGATCCACGGCAGCCCGGACGAGGTCGCGAACCCGATCCCCTTTGCCGAGGATGAAGTACACAAATCCTACGATCCCGAGTACGCCCACAGGTTCTGGCGCATCCTGGTTTCCTCCGATGCCGTGCTGAAAGATTTTCGCTCCCGGTTCATCGGCAAATGCAGCCCGGTTCATTTTTTCTGGGGCAGCTTCGATCTCGCGGTCACCCGTTTTTCCGGACGCCCCGCGCCCCCGCGTCCCGACGTCATCTCGCGCGAGGCCTATTCGCACGAAGTCAGCAGCGCCGGATTCTGGCCCGGCGGAGGCGATTTCAAGGGTCCGGCGTTTTATTCCTACACCGCGCCCGAACCCGCCGGATTCAAAACCTATCCGATTCGCCCCGCGCCCGCCCTGTACCACACCGGACTTTCGGAATTCGTCTTGATGTACGACGATATCCGTACCGCATCATCCCCCGAGCGGGAGCTGATGGAGTTTCTCCAATCCACTTATGAAGCAGGCGCGAACCTGGCCAAGTGGGATCGCGCGGCATTGGAGCGCGCTCCCTCTGGCTCGCAGCACGCGTCGCGCTAAGAGAGGCCCAATGGCAAGCCACTGTTCGCATCTGGACCAAATCAAAATCACCACTACCAGCACACACGTCTGCGAGGATTGCATCCTGACCGGCGATACCTGGGTGCACTTGCGTCTATGCATGATCTGCGGTCACGTGGGTTGCTGCGACTCTTCCAAGAACAAGCACGCCACCAAGCATTTTCACGCCGCCGGCCATCCCGTGATACGCTCCATTGAACCCGGCGAGCGCTGGATGTGGTGTTATGTGGATGAGCTCAGCCCCGGCGAAGTGCAGCGTCCGCACGGCGAAGCGCAGCGCTGAGCCTTCGTCTTACTTCGGTGCGCCTTACTTCGGCCCGCCTGCGGCGCAAACGGCATGTTCCACCCGCTCGGCGTCGCGATCCAGCCGCGCTGGCGAACCGCCTTCCCTCGCCGCCACGCTCCGGAACTTGGACGGGCTCACACCCATGTATCGTTTGAACAGGAATGACAGGTGGCTTTGATCGGAAAATCCGCAAATCAGCGCAATCTCGGCCAGCGGCGTTTCCGAATGCGCCAGCAAATGTGAGGCGTACTGAACGCGCCGCCTGCGGATCAGCTCGCCCACCGTGCACTGGTTGTATTTGTGGAACTGGCGCGACAGGTGCACGTAGTGCACGCCCACCTCGGACGCGATCGCCGCCAAACTGAGCCGCTCCAGAAATCGGGATTCCACTATCTCCGTGGCTTGCCGCAGCCAGGCCGGAGTGGGCCGCGACGCCTGCCGGGTGTCGACGCGCGCGATTTCCGCTAGAATCGCCAGCACCAATCCCTCGATCGCGATGGCCGATGCCGTGTCTTCTCGCGAAAATTCGGCATACAAACGATTCGCCAGCCAGGTGGTCGAAAGACTATTGATCTGCGCCGGCCTTTTTGGAACCACCGACTGGCGCGCGTGCTGGTCCAGAATCTCGGGCGCGCTGCGCACCTCCAGGCAGCGAAGTTCGCAATCGGTCTCATGGGTGTGCTGAACTCCGGCCGGCAGAAAGCGCACACCGCCCGGCCGGCACACCAGCGACCCGCTAGCATATTTCTCGCGAAACGTGCCCTCGATCACGAACGTGATGCAAGCCTCCCGATTGGCGCGGCTGGGCAGGCTCCGCGCCACCGGATGGAAATGCTCGCTCAGCGTGAAGGGTCCAATGGTGCGGCGTTTGATCGGCTCGCCGCTCACTTCCGGCGGCTCGCCTAACCCGCGCGAAGGTTCGCCAGCTCCCGCTTTTTTACTGCTTGGCAAAGGCGCACAAGGGCTCACACAAGCTCCTATTCCACAGGTCCATCATGCCGCCAAGCCGCGCTTATAGTCGTTGGTAACTTGTAAATCTTTGGTAAAAACCCCATAACAGTGACATCCCCACCGCTACGAACCCCGGTTTTTTACCGCCCGGACAGGTTACGATTCGAAGAGTAGCCTCATGTCCAACATCCTGGTCATTGACGACGACGAAAGCTTGCGCGACACCATCGGCATCATGCTCGAGCAGGAGGGATTCAGCCCGCTTCTGGTCTCGGATGGCAAAACTGGTTTTGAGCGCGCCATGGCCGTGAAGCCGGACCTGTTGATTGTGGATTTGCGGCTCCCCGGCATGAGCGGCATCGAAATCTGCAAGCAACTGCGCGCCGCCAATTTGAAGACTCCCATCATCGTGTTGAGCGCCGTCGGCGAAGAGGTGGACAAAGTTCTGCTTCTGGAAATCGGAGCCGACGATTATGTCGTCAAGCCCTTCGGCGCCCGCGAACTGCTGGCGAGAATTCGCGCCGTCTTGCGCCGCACCTCGCCCGAAGCGCGCAAGGTGGCGCAGTTCGGGACAGTCTCCGTGGATTTTGAACGCCGCGTGGTCAGCAAGCGTGGCGAGCCGTTGAAACTCACGCCCGCCGAATACAATCTGCTCAGCTATTTCCTGCAGAACCCGGACCGTCCGCTGACGCGCGACATGATTCTCAATTCCGTGTGGGGCTATGAATCTTTTCCCAACACGCGCACCGTGGATGCCCACGTCGTTCGGTTGCGCCAAAAACTGGAGGCCGACCCCAACACGCCTCGTCACTTCCTTACAGTCCACGGTGTAGGATACCGGTTCGTGCCATGAGCGCCCGGCGAACAGCCCGGCTATGGCTTCGAAATACCTCGTTCACTCGCCGCCTTGCGAGAGAAATTGGAGGAGCTTCAGGACAATGACACGCAAATTAGTTCGATATTCTTCAGCCGCCTGTCTGGCGTTCCTGGTTCTCGCCAGCGAAACGGATGTGGCGCTGGCCCAAGACACGCCGGAAATGCGGGAGGTGCTGTCGCGCCTGGAACACCTGGAGGAAACCAATCAGGCGTTGGCGGAGCAAATTCTCGCCTTGCGCAAGGAATTGGCCGCCCTGCGCGCTCCCGGCGTGGCCGCGCAAGCGGCCGTGTCCGCACCAACTTCCACCGATGGCCAGCCGCCCCAGTCAAACGCGTCTCCGGACGAAGCGCGCGCAGTGCAACAAAGCCGCATCGAAGAGCTGTCTCAAACCAAAGTGGAAGCTTCGCAAAAATTTCCCATCCGCATCACGGGCATGGCCTTGTTCAATGCCTACACCAATGGCCGTTTCAACAATCAGTCCGACAACCCCACCATCGCCTCTCTTTCCTACGGCGACGCCACCGGCGGCGGAACCTTGCGGCAAAGTACACTCGGGCTGCTGTTCGACGGCCCCTACACCTTCGCCGGCGGCAAGGTCAGCGGGTCGCTGTACATGGATTTCTTCGGCGGCTCCACCTCGTCGCTCAATCATATGGTCCGGCTGCGCACGGCCGCAATCAATCTGGATTGGACCAACACCACTCTCACGGTTGGCCAGGACAAGCCCATTATTTCGCCTCGCGATCCCGATTCCTACGCTCAAGTCGGTGTTTCGCCTTTGACCGGCGCTGGCAACCTGTGGCTGTGGCAGCCCCAGATTCGCTTGGAGCAACGCTACTCGTTTGATCGCGACACCGGCCTGAAAGCGCAGGTGGGCGTTTTTCAAACCAGCCTTCTGAACACCGCCAGTGACCCCAATTCCTATGCCGCCCAGTTGCCCGGCCAGCAGACCGAAGATTCAAGCCCCGGCGCGGAAAGCCGGCTCGAACTGTGGCATCAGTGGGGCGAGACAGGCCGCCTCGAGATCGCCGGCGGCTTCCATGTGAACCGCAATCATGTCGGCCGATTCGAACTACCTTCCAACATTTATTCATTGGATTGGTTTTTCCGTCCGTTTCAGAAATTGGAATTTTCCGGAACATACTTCCACGGGCGCAATGTCGCGGTTTTGGGCGGCCTGCGGCAAGGCTATGACATACTGCCGGGTGGACGTTGGCTTTCGGTGCTTAGCAATGGTGGTTGGGCCCAGTTGCGCTTCCCGATTACCCAGAAGCTGGCTTTCGACATCTACGGAGGACAGCAGGACGATGCCGACCGCGACTTGGTGACCGGATTCATCGCTAAGAACCAAGCCTACTTCGCCAACGTCATGTACCGCCTGGCGCCCAATGTCGTCGTGAGTCTGGAGGGCGGGCAGGTGCGTACGTCCTACTTTCAAGTCGGGAACCGGCTCAACGATCACTATGATCTGGCGGTGGCTTATCTTTTCTAAAGCACAATTCGCCGTCTGGATTGGCCTCTTAGCGATGCTGGCCTGGGCTCCAACCACCCGCGCGGCAACCGTCAGTGGACACGTCGAATTGTTGCTCTCCCACGATCCGAATGTGCGCAAGCATCAGGATTATTCAGGCGTCGTCGTCTGGCTGGAACCGCTAGGCGGGGCAACCGCCGTCCCCGTAGCCGCGCGCCACGCCGAGATGATTCAGAAAAACAAAACCTTCTCGCCGCACGTGCTCGCCATCACTGTGGGAACCACGGTGGACTTTCCAAACTACGACCCGATCTTCCACAATGCCTTCTCCAACTACGACGGCCAGATCTTCGATATCGGGCTGTATCCGCCGGGCACCAGCCGCGCCATCGCGTTCCGCCGCGAGGGCGTAGTCAGGGTTTTCTGTAACATTCATCCCGCCATGAGCGCCGTCATTGTCGTGCTTCGAACGCCTTATTTCGCGGTATCGAACAAGATGGGCAGCTTCGAAATCTCGGACGTGCCGCCCGGCTCCTATCGCCTGCACGTCTTTCACGAACGAGCCACCGAGCAGACTTTGGCCGCACTTATACATACGGTCGAGGTGTCCGATTCGCAGGTGCAACTTTCAGCCATCTCGGTATCCGAGAGCGGTTTCCTCGAAGGGCCACACAAGAATAAATACGGGAAAGCATATTCGCCGTTGACCGATTCCGGCGTCTATCCAGGATCGAAGCCGTGAAATTTTCCCGACTCTCACTGCTGTGGAAGATCCTGATTCCCACCTCGCTGGTGATGACCGCGGCCTTCGCCATCACCGGGTGGCTGGTGCAGCGCAGCGTGGTGAGCACCACCTACGCGGGCGTCGAACAGGAAGCCAAGGCCAGCTTTCAAGCCTACGATTCGCTGTGGAAAGCGCGCGCCAACCTGCTCGCTTCCGTGAGCCAGATCCTGAGCACTTCCGACGTGATCCGGCGCGCGTTCGGCACCGGGGATCAAGCCACCATCCAGGACACCGCCGGGGAACTCTGGTCCAAGGTCTCCAGCGAAGATGAGTTCTTCCTCGTATCCGACGCGCAAGGCCGAGCCATCGCCAGCCTGGGCGGCCCGGCCGCCTTCGTGCCGCGTGGCGACTTGTCCATGGTACAGTCCGCCCGCAGCCTTTTCCCCAAGCAGGCCTCCGGCTTTGTGCCTCGGGGCGACGAGCTCTTTCAAGTGGTGGTGACGCCGGTCTATGTCCAGTCGCCCAACGGGCCGGTGCTCCTCAATGTGCTGGTGGCCGGCTATCGCGTCGATCAGGGCGTCGCTCAGACTCTCAAGGACTCCACCGGTGGAAGCGAGTTCGTCTTCGTTTCAAACGGCCGCGTGGTGACGTCCACGCTGGCGCCCGCGGTGGCGGCGGCCATTGCCCCGCGCCTGCTGAACATCTCCAGCGTCAGTGCAGTGTCGGATTTTTTGGCGCTGCCCCAGCCGCTGGTCGACGTCAGCGGCGCACCCGTCGGCCAGCTCTTCATACTGCGATCCTTTGCGGGCGCCCGCCAGCGGCTGATGGCGTTACAGCGGCAGATCCTCGCTCTTTGGCTGCTGGCTCTGATCGCCACTCTGGCCGTGACATACTTTGTAGCGCGCAAGATCATGCAGCCCGTCGCCGAGCTCGACCGCGCCGCCGCCGCGATCGCCAAGGAAAACTACGACTACAACGTCACCGTCCATAGCCAGGATGAATTGGGGCGCCTGGCTGAAACCTTCCAGACCATGTGCGATTCCATTCGCCGCGCCCGCGAGGAGTTGATCCGCCAGGAACGCATCTCCACCATCGGACAGCTGTCCACTTCCATCGTGCACGACCTTCGTAACCCGCTGGCAGCCATTTACGCGGGCGCGGAAATGCTCATGGACAGCAATCTGGGCGAAGAGCAGACCAAGCGCCTGGCCCGAAACATTTATCGGGCTTCACGTGGTATCCAGGACATGCTCCAGCAGTTGCTGAACGTGGCGCGCGGAACTTCCGATTCGAGCGAGCTGTGCAGCCTGAGCGAGGTGGTTGCCGCCGCCTGGGCCGTGGTCGCTCCCTCGGCCGAGGCTCGCCACATCGAGCTTCGCACCGAACTGCTGGACGGCCAGGAGTGCCCCATGGCGCGCGCGCGCATCGAGCGTGTTTTTTCCAATCTGTTCGAGAACGCCATTGAAGCCATCCGGACCGGCGGAACCATTTCGGTACGGTCCAAAACAGAAGGAGACAGCCTGGTGGTCGAAGTCCACGACACCGGACCCGGGATCAGCCCGGGAGTCCGCGCACGCTTGTTCCAGCCTTTCGTTACGGCCGGCAAGAAGAACGGACTTGGCCTGGGTCTGGCACTATCGCGCCAAACGCTGCTCGATCACGGCGGCGACATGTGGGCCGATTCCAACGGACCAGGCGCCCGGTTCTGTCTGCGGATTCCCCGCGAACGCCGCGGCGTGACGCCAGAGACGAACACCGTCAACCTGGCCGGAGATTGAGCCGCGCCCCGGCCAGCTGGTGGCACTCTCGCGCGATTTCCCATTCTTCCTCGGCACGAACCGCCAGCACTCGCACTAGCGAATCAGCGGCCGAAATATCCTGATCCAATTTTGGCTCAGCGTTTTTCGCCCCGTCCAGCTTCAATCCCAGAAACCCCAGCCGCGCGCAAACGGTTTCTCGCAGCGGCGCGCAGTTCTCTCCAACGCCGCCGGTGAACACCAGCGCGTCCACTCCGCCTAGCACCGCGAGCATCGCGCCGATCTCGCGTACCAGCCGGTGCGCGTAAATATCGTAGGCCAGTCGCGCCCGCGCATCGCCGCTCTCCATCGCCTGCAAGATTTGCCGCATGTCCGCCGACACGCCCGAAACACCCAGCAGCCCCGACTCCTGGTTCAGGATTCGGTCCAGCTGTTCAGCCGTGTAGCCGCGATGCCGCAAAAGGAAAATCAGGATGCCCGGATCGATGGACCCGCAGCGCGTCCCCATCATGAGCCCTTCCAGCGGCGTGAATCCCATGGTTGTGTCCACGCTCTTTCCGTCTCGCACCGCGGCCAGCGAGGCGCCATTGCCGAGATGACAAACTACGATCTTCAGAGACTGCGCATCGCGGCCCAGCAGATCGGCCGCGCGCCGCGACGCGTATTGATGGCTGATGCCGTGGAATCCATATCTACGCACGCCTTGTTCCAGCCATTCGTACGGCCCGGCATATACGTACGCGGGCGGCTCCAACGTGGCGTGAAACCCGGTATCGAACGCGGCCACTTGCAGCACGCCCGTTCCAACCACGCGATCCACCGTCTCCACAGCCTCCAGCTCGAAGCGATTGTGGGCCGGCGCAAACTCCACTTCCCGGGCAATCGCGGCGCGCACTTCGGGACTCAACGGCGTGCTGGATCGATACTTCGGGCCGCCATGCACGATCCGATGGCCAACCACGTCGATGTCGGCGGCGCCGTCGATGCAGGCCGCCTCGCCTTTCCACAGCGATTCGAGCACCGGCTCCAGCACCGCGGCCGGCGCTTCCGCTTGAATCTGGCGCTCTACCTTGGCGCCGTCTTCGCGCAGAATGCTGATCTCAGCGGCGCCGGCGCGGCCGCTCCAGTCCGCTCGCGCGCTCCACTCCGGTTGCGGCGCTTCCGGCGGCAACACTCCATCCGGCAAATTGCGGAACCAGCATTTGAAACTGCTCGATCCGCCATTGAGAACCAGGATTCTCATCAGAGTGTGGCGCGAACACTCGTGTTTGCCGCGTTCGCACTCATGCGAACGCCAAGCGGCCTGCTTTTCGGCGTGGGACGAGCTTTACCCCAACTGGCCGTAGCGTCCGACACAGAAATGCGTTCAACTGCCGCGCCCCGATGAGTCGGAACGCGGCACGCACGAGTGCGTACGCCACAAATGCACATCATGCCGGCCAATGCCAGTCGCGAATCTCCGGCATGTCCTCGCCGTACTGCGTAATGTACAGCTTGTGCTCAATCAGGCGGTTCCGTAGCCATTGTTTTTCGTGCCCGGCCACGCCTTGCAGCTTCGCCACCCGTTCGATCACGTCTCCCGCCAGATGAAAACGGTCCAGATCGTTCAGCACCGTCATGTCGAACGGCGTCGTCGTGGTCCCGCATTCCTTGTATCCGCGCACGTGCATGTTGTCGTGGTTCGTCCTCCGGTAGGTCAGGCGATGGATCAACCAGGGGTAACCGTGAAATGCAAACACGATGGGCTTGTTAGTGGTGAAGATCGCGTCGAACTCCCGATCGGGCAACCCATGCGGATGCTCGCTCTGAGGCTGCAATGTCATCAGGTCAACCACATTCACCACGCGAATCTTCAGGTCCGGAACGCGCTTGCGCAAAACATCCACGGCCGCCAGCGTCTCCAGCGTGGGGACGTCCCCGCAGCAGGCCATCACGACGTCCGGTTCCCCGCCCTGGTCGTTGCTGGCCCACTCCCAAATGCCGACGCCCGCCGTGCAATGTTGGATCGCGGCCGTCATATCCAGATACTGCAAGGCCGGCTGTTTCCCAGCCACGATCACGTTCACGTAATGACGGCTCCGCAAGCAGTGGTCGGCCACCGAAAGAAGGCAATTGGCATCCGGCGGCAGATAGACGCGCACCACGTCCGCCTTCTTGTTCACCACATGATCGATGAAGCCGGGATCCTGATGACTGAAGCCGTTGTGATCCTGCCGCCACACGTGCGATGTCAGCAGATAATTCAGCGACGCGATGGGACGCCGCCATGGAATGCTTCGCGTCGTGTTCAACCACTTGGCGTGCTGGTTGAACATGGAATCGATGATGTGGACGAAAGCTTCGTAGCAGGAGAAAAAACCGTGCCGCCCGGTCAGCAGATAGCCTTCCAGCCAGCCCTGGCACATGTGTTCGCTCAGCACTTCCATCACGCGCCCGTCGGGCGAGACGTGATCGTCATTGGGCAGAACGATGGCCGTCGATGTGCGGCTGGTCACTTCAAACACTGCCTCCAGGCGATTGGAACTGGTTTCGTCCGGGCCGAAGATGCGGAAATTGTGAGAATCGCGGTTGAGTTTCAGGGCATCGCGCAGCAACTTCCCGAGCACGCGCGTCGCCTCCGAAACCACTACGCCCGGCTTGGGAACATCCACGGCGTAACTTCGGAAATCCGGCAGATGCAGATCCTTCAGCAGTAACCCGCCGTTGGCATTCGGATTCGCTCCCATGCGGCGCTGGCCTTTGGGCGCTAGCTCGCGTAGCTCCCGGATCGGCGCGCCGGTATCGTCAAACAGCTCTTCGGAGCGATAGCTCTTCAGCCAGTCTTCCAGGATTTTCAAGTGTTCCGGATTGGTGCGCGGCTCCGTAACTGGGACCTGATGCGCGCGAAACGTGCCCTCAATCTGAAGACCGTCGACAACCTTCGGGCCGGTCCAACCCTTGGGCGTCTCAAGCACGATCATCGGCCACTGGGGCCGCTCGGAGAATCCGTGCTCGCGCGCCTCTTTCTGAATGGCCCGAATTTCCTCCACTACCGTATCCAGCGTCCAAGCCATCAACTGATGCATCGGCTCCGGCTCGTGCCCGGCCACAATGTACGGCTTGTAGCCGTAGCCGCGCAGCAGCTCGGCTAATTCCTCGGACGGAATGCGCGCCAGCACGGTGGGCCCTGCGATTTTATACCCGTTCAAATGCAGAATCGGAATCACCGCGCCGTCGTGCTCGGGATTCAAGAATTTGTTTGAATGCCAGCTGGTCGCCAGCGCCCCCGTTTCCGCTTCCCCATCGCCAATGACACAGCAAGCCATCAGATCGGGATTATCGAACACCGCGCCGTAGGCGTGCAGCAGAGAGTAACCCAGCTCGCCCCCCTCGTGAATCGAACCGGGAGTCTCGGGCGCGGCGTGACTCGGTATCCCGCCCGGAAACGAAAATTGCTTGAACAGCCGCTTCATTCCCTCGGCGTCCAGCCCGATGTTCGGATAAAATTCCGAATAGCTGCCTTCCAGCCAAGTGTTCGCAACCATCCCCGGCCCGCCGTGTCCCGGGCCGCAGATGTAAATCATGTTCAGGTCGTACTTCTTGATGACGCGATTGGCGTGTACATAAACGAAATTCAGGCCGGGCGTGGTGCCGAAATGCCCCAGCAATCGCGGCTTGATATGCTCGGGGCGCAGCGGCTCCGTGAGCAAAGGATTGTCGTACAGGTAGATCTGTCCTACCGAAAGATAGTTCGCAGCCCGCCAATACGCGTCGATCTTCCGCGCTTCATCAGCGGACAACGGTCCTTGAGGAACGCTGGGCGCTTCCGTCGATATCGTCGCCATGCTGCCTCCGAGGGAATGAATTGCCATCTACTAAGATGGCTGTGCGGGGCCAAGCGTGTCAGAACTTTAATGACAGAATCGTGAAAACGGCGTTCTGCGATTCTACTTACGCACCGAAACTGTCTGGTCGCCTTCGGTATAGCCGATGTATTCGGTTCCTTTCAGCGCCGCATAACCCTTGGCTTTGCGGCCGTTCGGTGTTTCGAAGGCATGTAACACCGGCCCGTCCGCGTTGCGCCCCGCCGTGCCTCGAACATTGAGCTTCTTGCCATCCACTCCGTCGACTTTTTGGAGCTCGTACGCCATTTTGTTGCCGCCGATGCCCAGGAATTTTTTCTTGCCGTTGGGCACGGCCACCTCTCCCGTCACAGTTGCACCTTTCGCGATGACCACTTTGTTGTTCGCGACGAAATCCTCGGCCACGATAAACCGGACCGTGGTACCCTCCTCGGCGTTCAGAGGAACATCGCCAGCTAATGTCATCCGAAATGGCAGGCCGTCGCCGACCAGGATCGGTACCATCTGGATCGGACGAGCTGCGGGAGCCTTGGGCGGCGACGGCTCGACGGCCTTCGGCGGTGGCGGGCTCGGCGGAGCCGGCGCGGGTGCCGGAGCCGCTACCGGCGGCGGTGCGATATTCTTTTCAATCGGCACGGTCTTCTTCGCCACCCTGGCCCGCTTCTTCGTCGCCGTGGCCGGCGTCTCGGCAGGGCTGCTCGGTTCGATGCTCGGAGCCGCGGGAGTAGTCGCCTCCGGCGCGGCGGGCGCTGGATTCGTCGGCGGTGGATTCTCAGGCGCTTTGGGATTAACCGGTTGAACATTCGCAGTTTGAGCCGGTTTATTCTGCACGTTCCATTTGCCGGTCTTCCACAGGTACCATCCGCCCGCTCCAGCTCCCGCCATTAGCAGAATGCCAATCAGGCCGTAAATCAGCGCGATCAGCTTCGAAGGACCGCGCTGCCCCGGTGGCAACCCGGAGGGCGGCTTCGTACCCGGAGCCGTCGCGACGCCCGGACTTTGAACGCTCGATACCAGTGGCGGCGGCCCACCCGCCGGAGCCGAAACTGGATTGGCGGCAGCCTGCATCGCCGAGGCCGGAGACGCCGGCGCCGAGAATGGTGCGGCCGACAAAGCCGACGTCGACAAGGGCGGCGCGTATTGACCGGTCGGATCCAGTTGCCGCTGTAAAGTGTTGAGCGCCCCCGCCACCTGCTGCATGGATTGCCAGCGCGCCCCTGGATCCTTTTGCAGGCAGCGCAAAACAATCTGCTCCAGCAACGGCGGAACGTCGGGCGCGATCTCGTAGATCGGCTTCACTTCATCGCGCAGTATCGACGACAGCGTGGAAATCCCCGAAGTTCCCTCGAAAGCGCGCTTGCCCGTCAGCATTTCATACAGCACCGAACCAAACGCGAAAATGTCCGAGCGCGCGTCCACGCGCTTGCCTTCGGCCTGCTCCGGCGACATGTAGCTGACCGTTCCCAGGATGGAGCCTTCCCGCGTGAGCTGCGCCTGGTCCACTGTCGGCGCCTCACTCGAGGACGGCAGCGGGTCCAGGAACTTTGCCAACCCGAAGTCCAGAATCTTTACCAGATTCGAGGGCGTGATCATCACGTTGGACGGCTTCAAATCGCGATGGATGATGCCAGCCAGGTGAGCGGCGCCCAGAGCGCTCGCTATCTGGACCGCGTACTGCAGCGCTTGTGCAACCGGAAGCCCACCCGGCGGAATGGCGTCCCGCAATGTCTTTCCAGCCACATACTCCATCACCATGCACTGCGTGGCGGCTTCCGAAACGATGTCGTAGACCGTGATGATATTGGGATGGTTCAGCGCCGATGCCGCTTGAGCTTCCTGTAAGAAACGTTTGCGCCGCTCCGGATCGGCCGCCACCGCAGGCGACAGGATTTTGATGGCGACTACCCGATGCAGCCGGGTGTCTTCGGCTTTATAAATTTCTCCCATGCCGCCGGCGCCCAGCTTTTCGAGCAGCTTGTAATGATCGATCGTTTGGCCGTCCATGATGAACTTACGAGCCGATTATGACTCCAACCGGGCGGCCGGCGCAAATCGCCTGTCTTACAAAATTGCTTGTGTTCCGGCCAGCTTAGGTCCGCGGACCCACTCCAAACTAAGGTTTCCGCCGTAGCGCAACGAAAATCGTTAACCGTCTTACCAAAGCAAGCTCCAAAAGTATTGTTTTAGAACATAACTGAAGCTTTTGTTATAACTTGCCGATTACCAAGTCACGTGCAAAATCCGGAATTACAGGCCCTAACGGTGGACCTCGCCCTCGAGCAGGACGCCGACATCGCCCGGCGTGGTATCCCCGCGATTTGGACCAGCATCGTTGCCATTCAGTTCATCGTTCTATCCGGAACCTACTTCAAGGACCATCCCGCCGCCATCACCGCCTTCACTGCCTTGGCCACCGCTGCCTGCCTGGTGCGGCTCTTCCTGATCATTGCCAAAGAGTCGCTCTACCAGCGTGCGCCCTGGCGCTGGCGCGCGGCATTCTGCGCCTGCCAATTGGTTTTCTCGTTCAGTTGGGGAACTTTTGCGGCCTCCTGTTACGTTTGGTACGGCTACATCAGCTGGAATTCCGTGCTGGTCACCTTCTGCTCGCTGGGGCTGAGCGCCGGTGCTCTAATTTCGCTCACACCACGCCTGCTCTATTTATACGGGCACTTGGTCCCCTTGCTATTGCCGTGTACCTTGGTTGCGTTTTGGCAAGGAGGAGACGGCTACGTCATCGGCGGCCTCTGGATGATCTATACCGTGTTCCTGTTGGTGCAGGGCCGGCATCTCAACGCGCAATATCGCAGAGCCTTCGATGACCGGCTGCAACTGGAATCCGCAAAGAAACTGGCCGAGTCCGCCAACCAGGCCAAGAGCCGTTTTCTGGCGAATGTCAGCCACGAGCTGAGAACCCCCATGAACGGCATCATCGGGATGACCGAGCTGGCCCTCGATACCGACCTTTCTCCCGAGCAACGCGTGTTGCTCGACACGGCGCGAACCTCGGCTTTGGCACTGCTGAATCTCATCAACGACGTGCTCGATTTCTCGGAAATTGAAGCGCACCGCGTCAATCTCGGCCACACCGCCTTCGATGTGCGCCAATTGATCTCGGAGACGATCAGCGCATTTACGCCCCAGGCCCGCGCAAAAAATCTGAAACTCAACGATGAAATCGCCCTGCGCGTTCCCAATCACGTCAGCGGCGATCCCAGCCGGTTGCGCCAGGTGCTCGTCAACTTGCTGAGCAATGCGGTCAAGTTCAGCCACTTCGGCCAGGTCACCCTGCGCGTGGGCGTGGAATCCATCGACGCCCACGAAGTTTGCCTGCACTTCGCCGTGAAGGACACCGGCATCGGGATTCCGAAAGACAAGCGCGAGATCATCTTCCACGCCTTCTCGCAAGCCGACGAATCCATGACCAGGTCCTACGGCGGCACCGGACTCGGCCTCACCATCTCCGCCCGGCTGGTAGCCATGATGGGCGGCAGAATCTGGCTCGAGAGTGAGCTTGGACAAGGCAGCACGTTTCACTTCACAGCTCACCTCGAATTGCCGCAAGCCGCATCCAAAGACGCACCCGCGCCTGCTGCGGAGCCGGCCACGGGCGAGCCGGTATTGAGCAGCTCCGAGTCCGCTCGCGCCGCAAGTTAACTGCTCCCGAGCGTACACGTATTCTCGAGTCACGTACCGTCTCAAGGATTTTTGCTCTGTGCTATCTCCATTCTTTCGTGTTTCTTCGGGCGACTTTTCCGCCTCCGGAACCAGAACCACACGCGGCCGAATTGGACAACGTTCTGTAGACTGCTTCCAGGACTCAGGTTCATGGAATGCTGTCAGAGGATCCCGCCTACAACTTCCCCCAACCCGGTGAAGCCTGGCTGCGCGCGCCAGACGAGCGCAGTCCCGACTTTTTCCCCGCCTTCGCCCGCATCTCGGTAGCGCTCCAGCAGGCTTTGCGCGATCGCGTCCCAGCCGCATATTTTGAAAAGCTCGAAAACTTTCGCGATACCAAGAAGGCCTACCCCATGCTCATCTATCGGTCCAGCCGCCCCTTCCGCGCCCGCATGCGCACCGAGCTGAATTACGATGTCCTGAATCCGGCCGCCCTGGCGCGTGTCTTTCGCAGCGCCAAGCAGTGCCTCCCCGAGTTGCTGATCCGCACTGAGAACCTTTTGAGCCACGCCGGCTGCTACGATCTTACGCGCTACTACCAGGCTAGGCGTACGCCCGAAATTATCGATTCGGTTCAGCGGCTCAGCAAGAGCCGCCGCTGCTTGTACGTGCTGATTCGCTCCGAAAGCGTGCTCGTGAACGCGCTGATCGAACTGGGCGGATTGGGCGCGCTCAGCCCCAAAGCTCAGCTCAAACGAACCGCCGCGTACAAGAAGCGCTGGAGCTTCCAACTCCGGCGGCTTTATCCGGGAACCGACTTCCTAAGCCTCGCACCCGCGCTCTTGGATGCCGCGACTCAGGCTTTGGTGGAGTTTCTGGACCGTCCGGCCGCTCCCTACGATGATTCGGTGCCGGACAACCCTGGCGAGGACGGGTCTTAAGAGCCGCCGCTATTCGACGTATCCCATGCGGCGCAACGTCGCGGCCGGCTCCGGATCTTCAAAAGCGGCCGCGGCGATCGTTGCCTTCTGGCGCCCGCGCTCCAGCGCCACGCCATACGGCGCGTCCACGAACTTGAAGGTGCCTTGCAACAGTTCCAGATCGGTGGATGTGCCGGCCTTGAGTCCTGTATCGTGCAGAAACGCCTTCGCGAAGCGCGCATCCTGGACCGGAATCGCCACCACTTTCGTGTCTTTCCAATTCAGCTTCGACATCCGGCGCGCCGCCGCATCGCAATGCATGCATTCCGGATTGTAGAAGAACAGGAAAACGCGGCCTTCGTCCAAAGCAAACGGTTGGCCGTCCACCGTGATCGAAGCCGGCGCCTTGAGTCCGGTTTCGCGCGCCGAATTCACGCCGTAAGACACGCCCGCGAACACCGCGACAACTCCTAATATCACCGCGGCAGCTCTCAGATTCTCCGACGCCCGCGCCCACCAGCCGGCCAGCACCGCCCCAGCCAGCATTAGGCCGTCGCCCACGAAGAATCCCGGCCCGACCGCTCGTTTCACCAGCGGGAAGCAACTGCAGTCCTTGCCCGCCAGCGTGGCGTAGTTGGCGCCAATGTAGAGGATGAAGGTGACCAGCAGCAGCCCGACCAGCCAGCTTCCCCACCGCCGGAAACGCGGCACCAATACCAGTACCGCGCCCACCGTCTCAGCGATCCCCAGCGCAATGGTGCCAGGGAGTGCCAACGCCCCGGGCACGTGGAACTCACTCAGGAATTGCGACCAGCGGAACGGGTCCGACAGCTTCCAGGCGCCCGAGCTGAAGAAGATAATGGCCAGCAGTACTGCTGCCGTGCTTCCGATTGCTTTTTTCCAAGCCGGAAGGTCTATGCTAGCGGCCGCCAACCCAAGTTCGGCTGGGTCCGCCATGCTTTGGCTCATAGTTACCTCCCATTTTACCCCTTGCCGGGGCGGGCAGGGCCTGGGGGCGCCCTAACGCCCGGAATCCGCCGCGTCGAAGAACTCCCGCGCCGCCGCAACCGTACGCGCGATGTCCTCTTCGCTATGCGCCGCCGAAACGAACCCCGCCTCGAACTGCGACGGCGCCAGATACACGCCCCGCTCCAGCATCCAATGGAAGAACTTCCGAAACCGGCCCGTATCCGCGCGTTTGGCCGATTCCCAATCCGTCACCGGGTCAGGCGTGAAAAAGAACGTGAACATCGATCCCACGCGGTTCACCGTGACGCCCGCCGGCGGGTTGGCCGTCAGTTGCGCCGTACGCCGTTCCAACTGGTTGTAAATCTCCGGGTGCGCTTTCAGATGCCGCAGCATCGCGATCCCCGCGCTGACCGCCAGCGGATTCCCCGATAGCGTTCCAGCCTGATAGATAGGCCCGAGCGGCGCGACTTTGCTCATCACATCGGCGCGCCCACCATAGGCCGCGATCGGCAGACCCCCTCCGATAATCTTGCCCAGCGTGGTCAGATCGGGCTTGATCTTGTAAAGTTCCTGCGCTCCACCCAGCGCCAGCCGGAATCCAGTCATGACTTCGTCGATGATCAGCAACGCTCCGTGCTGCTCGGTAATGCGCCGCAAGGCTTCCAAAAAGCCCGCGCGCGGCGGCACGCAACCCATGTTGCCCACCACCGGTTCGACAATCACCGCGGCAATCTGGCTGCCCCGCTCGCGGAAAGCCGTCTCAACCGCCTCCACCGAGTTGTAAGGAAGCGCCAGCGTGGTGTTGGCGAATGCCTCGGGCACGCCGGCGGTATCGGCGATGCCCAGCGTCGCCATGCCGCTGCCGGCCTTCACCAGCAGAGAATCCACGTGCCCGTGATAGCAGCCCTCAAACTTGACGATCAGATCGCGCCCCGTGAATCCGCGCGCCACGCGCAAGGCGCTCATGGTGGCTTCCGTGCCGGAATTGACCAGCCGCACCATCTCCACCGACGGCACGCACTCGCGGATCAGCTCGGCCAGCTCCACCTCGCGCTCGGTAGGCGCCCCGAAACTGGTCCCGATCTCCAGCACCTGCCGCAGCGCCTCGATCACCGGCGGAAAGCGATGGCCGAGGATAAGCGGCCCCCACGATCCGACGTAATCGATGTACTCGTTGCCATCCACATCGTAGATCCGCGACCCTTCCCCGCGCGCGATGAACAGCGGCGTGCCGCCCACGCCCCGAAATGCTCGGACCGGCGAATTGACCCCGCCCGGAATCAGCTTCTGGGCGCAGGCAAACAGTTCTTCAGATTTTTTGTGCTGCATAACGCTAGATAGCCATTTTACGCGACAGACTAGCGATTTCGCCGCCAACGGATGAAATCGGGATCTTCGACGGTCTGATCGGTGTCAATACTGATATGCTGCGTCAACCCGAGAATTCCCGGTACCGGAGTCTCGGCCTGATTGTTAAGGCAGGGGCCTTTAACACCGTGCTCGTCACGTTGACCGCCGCCCTGGCGATCGCATTGTTCGGCGGAGCTGGGGTAGAGGACAAAGTTGTAGGAAATGGCCTTGTTGCGCCACAACAAGTCCAGAGCACACAAAGTTGGCACCCAATCCAATTTTTAAAGGCTGCCGCGTGGCTAACCCCGCTTACGGCCATTTCATGCGGATCTTTCGGACTCTTCGCTGGACTAGCCGGAAGCAGCTTGATGTACCTGCGCGCGCGGCGCGTCCGTTCCCCCAGGCGATTTGTTGTCGAAGCCGCGATCCTTGGTTTTCTTCTCGCCTGCCTATTCCCATTCTTCGATGTTTGGACCGGCCAGGTGCAGAGCCTTCGAGATCTAGGATATACGGCGTTCGATCTGTTGGCTCCCTTTTTTGGCTCCCTATGCGCGTTCATCTGCGCTCTTGTGTTTCGAAAACGGTTTTTGGCCGCAGCGAAGTCGAATGCACCGTCACCGGCTGCCGGTTAGGAAAATCCGTGTTATCGCCATTCCCGGAACGGCCGTGACTCGAATGGTCTTGGATAGAGTGCGGTAGTCTTCAGAGCCGAGCACGCTCAAATCGTACGTTTCGCCACGAATAACCGGGACTGCTACGGGACCTCCAGTGGAAACGCCAAACTGGTTGACGGCGTGGCCACCCGAATCTAGCAGCCGGATCACCACGCGTATTGGATGCGAAGCGTCCGGGGATTCCACCAGGATCGGTACCGGAGTCAACGGGATTGCGTCAGCATTGAAGTCAAATGACTGCGCTCGCGTTTGCTCGGATATGTGCACTCTGGCGCCATTATCACGGGTCCTAGAGCCCGGATAGTAGATGTCAGTCCATTGATTTTTTCGACCTACAAGATCGAACCTGGCCGCCAAAAAGTAGTCCCCTACTGGGACAGCTTTGAAATAAAATCGCCCGTCCAGACCGACCGCGGTACTGAGTTCGTTTTTTCCGCTATCCACCGGCATAAGCAACACACGAACGTGCGGAGCAATCCCGGAAAGCAATCGGCCGGTTACAGTGTACGGCCTCAGGTACACCGAGGACTCCATGCATACTCCGGGACGCACTTCACCGCCGCCCGAAGCATATCGATCGGGCCCAATGCGTGAGTCCAATGTGTAAGGGCCAGGCGGAACGTGCGCGAGTTCGTATATGCCCTCATCATCGCTGCGGGTCACGTATGCCTTTCCGTAGAAATCGCGAAAGGTCAACAATGTATTTCGAACTGGAACGGATTTCCCGTCTTTTTCCACCGAATAGGACACATGTCCAATCAGCGTGCCTCCTTGGCCGACGCAGAGTGACCCGTCCAGGGTTCGAACATCAACGGCTGTGTTCAGGGGCTGCGTTCGGCTGCACCCGCCGACCAGGAACACGCCGTAGCGGCCACTGCGGTATGCCGAAACAAAATACTCTTGCCCTTCGAGAATTCCCATTCCACAGAGGCCGCTGCCATCCAAAATCACAATCCCAGGCCAGTACGACGGGAAACCCCAATAGCGGCGCTCTACCATGGCAATCACCTGGCCGGAAGTCCGCTCGCCATTGAAATCGTAAACTCCTCCGACGGACTGGACCACGCGCGCGGTGAAAACAGTTCTACGGGCGTATTGCTCCATGGTCTTCTGCACGGGTGTAGAGTTCGAA
The DNA here is from genome assembly GCA_963768095.1 of Terriglobia bacterium. Taxonomy (GTDB): domain Bacteria; phylum Acidobacteriota; class Terriglobia; order Bryobacterales; family Bryobacteraceae; genus Palsa-89. The sequence goes on from CAVYGT010000011.1 coordinate 1,262,606, forward strand.
CACGTACAAGCGCTCACCAGGGAGTTCGAAAGGACCATCGAGGCGACGAATAGGAAGACGCGCCGGGTGAACACGATATTTCTATGTGTTAGACACCACGTCGATCTACTTTGTTCCACAACGCGCCATCGCACATGACCGCTGGGGCCTGGTCAGCTTACGAACCCAAGCAGTGAATGACAAAGGACGCTATCACCAACATCCCCGACCACTGTAGCAACAAGCGACTCACTCCACGAGCGCCAGCACGATACGGTCGATCGCACGCCTCACGTCCGGCCCCGGCGCAGTCGCGTTATTCACGAGCAGCGAGAACGCCAGCGGATCGCGCCCCGGAACGATTACGTAACCCGACATGGCCCGAACATGCGCCAGACTTCCGGTCTTGGCGTGAATCGCTCGCGCCTCCGGATGATCTTCAAAGCGCTCCGCGAGCGTTCCGTCAGCGCCCGCGATCGGGAGCAGGCTCAACCAAACCTCGCGATAGCTGGATTTGTACATGTACGCAAGCAGCCTGACGACCGCGGCCGGAGTCAGCAGCGTGCCGCGGCTCAACCCCGATCCATCCGTGAACTGGCAGCAGTCTTTCGCCACGCCGAGTTCGCGCAGGAATTCCTGCAGCTCAGCTAGTCCGGCCTCCCGGCTGCCCGGCTGCTTCTTCAAGAAGCTCACCTCGCGCAGCATCACTTCCGCATGCAGGTTCTGGCTGACTTTATCGGTCACCTGCAGCAGTTCGGCCAGCGGGGGAGAAGTGCGACTGGCTAGAACCACGCGCGCCTCAGACGCGGCGCCCGGCTCATCCGCGCTCTCGTCCGCGAAACGATGCCGCGCCACCGCCTGCCCGTGAATTGCTACTCCACGCCGCTCCAGCGCGTCGCGCAACACCTCGGCCGCATATTGCGCAGGATCGTCAATCGCCAGCAGCTCCGTCATCCCCGGATCTCTCGCCGGCAGAACTCCGCGCAGATGCACCTGCCGGCCGGCCCGCTCGATCTCCACCTTTCGCTCCCCTCCAGCAGCCGTGCGGACGCGGTTGTCGATCGAAAAATATTCGAAGGCGGGCCGCAGCCAGACTTGCGCCAGTTCGCCGTCGCGCGCTCCGGGCCGCAGAGTCAACCCGAAACTGTTGTCGTCCAGAACCAGCGCGCTCACCGGAGCGCCATACTCCCACTCCGCGTCGTCCGTGGACCAGCCGCCCGGACGCGGCTCCCAGACGTAGTGCCGATCGTCGCCGACGATGTCGCCATCCACGCGCTTCAGCCCGCGCGCCATCAATTGATCGGCGAGTTCCTCGATGGCGCGAAACGAATAAGCCGAACCCGCCGCCGCCCCGGGCTGGTATTGATACGGATAGCTCCGCCCAGACAGGCTGGGATCGCCGCCGCCAACCAGCGCCAGATCGCCCGCCAGCGTTCCGGCCGCATCGATCGGCTCCTCGGAGACGATCTCTGTCTTGAAACGAAAATCCGGCCCCAGCCGCACCAGCGCCAGCGCGCTCGTGAACAGCTTCATGTTCGACGCGGGCACGAACGAGTGTCCCGAATCGTGTCGATACAGGACCTTCCCATCGCTGAGCCGGACTACTTCGAGACCCACGGATGCCCCGGCCAGAGGCGGCGAACCGAGCATGGCATCCAGCCGCGTGCCCAGGTTGTCCGCCGCCCGGAGCGGCAGGAGTGTCACACAGAACCACAGCAAACAACGCATGACACTGCCATTCTAGGCCACTCGCAACCGCGAACGGCAGGGTTATACTGAATTCGTGCCGATCCGTGTAATTCCCCTCTGGCTCGTCGTGTCAGTAACCCTGCTGGCGCAAACGCCCAAAGCAACGGACTACGCGCCGCGGACCAAGATTGCGGGAATCGAAATCGGAGCCAAATATCTGCCCCAGGGCGTTCCCAGCGGCTCGGGTATTTATCCCGCCAGGAAATTTCTCGTTATAGACGTCGGTGTTTTTCCGGAAGCCGGCAAAAGCCTGACGGTTTCTAAGAATCAATTCACTTTGAGCGTGGACGGCAAGGCCACGCTCAGCGCGCAAACGCCCGGCTCCTCCAGCGGATCTCTCACGGCCTCTCGCGACTCTTCCTCCAGCGATAGCGCCGTGCAACTCGGCGGCCCGCCCATGCCTCTGCCATCCGGCAACAAGACACAGGAACTCGAATCGTCCATGCCCCGCCGGCCCATCAGCCTAGATCCGGAGCAGTCCTCCACCAGCGCACCACCGCGGAAAGCGGCTCTGCCGGAGGGTTTCACCAGCAAACCCGTCAGCGGATACTTGTTCTTCCGCTTCGATGGCGACCCCAAAGCCATCCGCTCGCTCGAACTCACCTACACCGGCGCGGGCGGAGCGAAAGCTAAGATCCGGATTCCTTGACCTCCGCTAAGCTGCTCAACTTGGCCTCCAGCAGGATCAGCAGCATCAGGATAAACACCATGCACGCGCCCAACAGGGGCACCATCATGACGGCCTCAATACCCCACGCCGTGGCGAAAAATCCAAGCGACCAGGGCGCCAGAAGACCACCCATGGTGGCCAGCGCAAACAGCCCGTCGTACACGCCGGCCCGATATTCCGGAAAGCGATGCCCGATCTTCTGCACCATCAGAGGATAAATGGACGCGTAGCCGGCGCCCACGAATAGCACTCCCATCACGGCTCCGAAGCGATTGTTGGTGGACGCCAGCACGATGGTCCCCAGCAACGCCGAAAGAATTGAACCCAGCAGCAGCGCGGCGCGGCTCACCCGCTCCATGATCAATTGCGACAGAATCCGGCCCACCAGTAAAACTGCCCAGTACAGAGCCAGGATCAACAGAGACGCTTCCGGACTGATCCCCAAACGCCGGATGAGAAACAACGGCAGCCAGCCCGCGATCGACCATTCGTTGCCGAACTGAAAGAACAACAGCAGCGCGAACAGGACTACGCCCGGATTCTTGAAGTCGCGCCAAACGCGAGAAAACTCGGAGCGCTCCGCGACCACCGTACGAGGCAGCCTGGACTGCGCGTACAACCCGGCTGAAAACCCTGGAATCAGCGCCAGGAAGATCAGGATGCTGGTAACCGTGTAGACATAGTACGTGCCGGCAACCAACAGCGCCGTCAGCAGGCAACCCGCACCGAACAGCACGCCGGCCAGGTTGGTTGTCGAGGCTCGGTCGCGGCGATACAAGGGCGATGTAACTTGAAACATCGCGGTGTTCAGCCAGCCCGCGGCAATTCCGATCCACAGCAGCCCGATCAGGCGCCACGTTACCAACGCGGGCGGCGCCGCGAAAGCCAGAACCAGGAACCCGCCGCAAGCCAGCGCATTCGCCAGCACCAGCACGAATTTGGGACCCTTGCGGGCCAGCAGCGCACGCGAGCTCCCGGTGGATACCAGAAACCCCACCGCCAGACTCAGAAAATAGTTGCCGGCCTCAGTGAATCCCGCCGCCAGGTGATAGCGCCAAGCCGGCAGGATGGCGCCCAGGAATGACATCGAGATGCCGCATAAGAAAAACGCAAACAGCGAGAGCCGGTCGGCTGCGCCGTCCCGAACGGGGGATTCGCTGGCTGGATCCAGCCGCGATGGAGCGGGACTCAACACCAGTGGCTATTGTACTCCCCCTTATGGTCCACGGGACGGCAGCTTTCTGATTCCGGTACCCGAATTTGCCTCTCGCTACTAGAATCTGGATTCTCCTCTAGCCCTCCCTTGCATTTGGAATCATTTAGGTCCTGGCGTCCAGATTGCTATAAACGCGGTAGTTTCAAGGGTTGAAGTTTTGAGGTTCTGGGGAGTTGCCTCTATTTGGTTTGGTTTTCGTCAAACGCCCCGTAGCAGTGCGGGGCGTTTTTTTTGGCACAAACGAACCCACGCATTGTGGCCCGGACAACACCCCACACCTACATGTAGTGCTGTGCTAGAAATTGTTTGACATCCCCGAACAGTGGGTCTTATGATGAAAGCATCACTGAGAAAGGAGGTGGTCCAGTCTACATGAGTAATAGTAGTGACGGTAGCTTTAATTCCACGCGCGAGGTGGCCGACTGTTAGGTCGACCGTTCGAACGTTAAGGTTTCGTTCAGTGACGAGGCCGCTGCTCCTGTGGACCGGCCGCCTGCCCTGCGCGAAGATAAGTAATTCCTGGGATTAACCTAGGCTACTCACCCCCGCACCGCTTCTGGCGATGCGGGGGTTCGTATTTGTTATACTGAAATCTCCACTGGCGCGCCTGGGCAAGCCAGCGGTGCGAAAGGATTCACATACCATGAAATCCGGCATTCATCCTGCCTACGAAGAACTGAACGTCGTCTGCGCCTGCGGAAATACCTTCAAAACCAGATCCACGCATAAGGGTGATATCCGGGTGGAAATCTGCTCCAACTGCCATCCCTTCTTCACCGGCCGCCAGAAGTTGATTGATACCGAAGGCCGCGTGGATCGCTTCCAAAAGAAAATCCTGAAGTCTAAGGACCTGCAGGAAAAGCGGAAGAAGCAGCCCGCCGCCCAGTAGCTCACCCGTCCAGGCTCAGGCCGCCAAGCGCCTCGGAAGTCGCCTAAAAGCCGGTTGTTAGCCGGTCCGATTCACAGTCCCTTTCCCCCCGCCGATAAAGTAAGCGGAGCGGACTTTGAGATTCTCGTGGATTTTACTGTTTCTTTTCGTTAGGACGCCCCTGTTAGCTCAAGGCGCCGCAGGGCAGCCCCGGCGCGCCTGGGAGCTCGCTCTGATTCTGCTGGCGATGCTCGCGGCGGCCGTGCTTCTGGATCTCAATCGCCGGCTGAGCCGATCCCAAGCCAAACTTACTGAGGAATTGGACGAGCACCGGCGGATCGAGGCGATTCTGTCCCAGAGCGACCAGCGCCACATCGAATTGCTCGGGCATCTGGGGCTCGGATTCTTTCAAACCAGCCTGGATGGACGGCTGCTAAAGGTCAATCAGGCCCTGGCCAGTTGGGCGGGCTATTCTTCACCCGATGAATTGGTGGCCGCTGTGTCCAATGTGCGGGAAGTATATGCGAATCCGTCACACCGCACCGAACTGCTGGCCCAAGTGCTGCAGAGCGACGCGCCCGTCACCTTCGAGGATCAGTTTAAGGGACGGACCGGAGAGAAAAGCAGCGCTAGAGCGACATTGCGCGCGGTCCGCGATGGGCATGGCCGGCCGCTCTACCTGGAGGGAGCCATCGAAGACCTCACCGTGCTCAAGCGCACCCTGGAGCTCGCCGACGCGCAGCGTTACCTGGGGGACCGGCTGGCCACCGCATGCAACCTGAGCCAGGCCTTGCGGCCCTGCTTGGAGACAGCCATCCGTCTGGCCGAGATGGATAGCGGTGAAATCTTTCTGGTGGACCAGGGCTCATCGGCCCCCGTGGCGGCCGAGTCCGTAGGCTCGATGCCCACCCACTCGCAAGGATCCGGCTGGCCTGAGGGTTCTGGTGAACCCGTCTGTACTCTCAATGCCCAGGCCTCTGACAGCAGCGCCGCTGGCAAGACTGTGCTGGCGCGCGCCACAGTTCCCATTTTGCATGAAGACCAATGCATCGGCTGGCTGGTCACCAGCTCGCATACCTCGCGCGAGATACCCGACTTCAGCCGCGCTGCGCTCGAAACCATCGCCGCTCAGATCAGCAGCGCCATTGTCCGCATCCAGGCTCAAGAAGCGCTGGCGGCCAGCCAGAGGCAACTCCGGGCTCTGTTTGATTCCTTAAACGATTTTCTGGTTATCACCGATCTGCAAGGGTACATCCTGGATGCCAACCAATCCGTGCTGGAGCGCCTGGGCTGGAGTCAGCCGGAGTTGCGCGGCAAGCACCTGGCGGATGTATACTCAGCCGACCTTCGTAATCGATTCGACGCCCTGCCCGCTCCCGCCAACGAGCTGGGCCTGGTCTTGGAGACCTTGCTGGGCGGCGGGACTGAGATTCCAGTCGAGGTCAAGCTGAGCCCGGGAATTTGGGACGGCCAGAAGGTGATCATCGGTGTCGGACGCGACTTGAGCGAGCGCAGGAAATCGGAAGCGCAAAGTGTGGCGCTGCGGGAGAAAACCGCCTTGCTCAAGGAGATCCATCATCGCGTCAAAAATAATCTGCAAGTCGTATCCAGCCTGCTCAGCTTGCAGGCCGCCCGCATCGAGAGCAGCCAGGAACGCCAGCCCTTCCGCGACAGCCAGGCGCGCGTGCAGGCCATGGCGCTGCTGCACGAGCAGCTCTATCAGTCCCAGGACCTCTCGCGCATCGACTTCAGCTCCTATCTCAGGACTCTGGCCGCCGAGGTTCTGCGCGTGAGCCGGCGCTCTCAAGAGATCGCCTTGCGGTTCGAATTGAAGCCCGTCTGGGTGAACTCCGAGATCGCGACGCCTTGCGGACTCATCGTCAACGAGCTCATCACCAATTCCTGCAAGTATGCGTTTCCCAGCTCTGGAGGAGAGATTTGCCTGGCCTTGGACGAGGATGAGGGGCACAATCTCATTCTCCGGATCGGCGACGACGGCGTGGGGCTGCCAGCGGACCTGGATTTCAGAAAAGCCACAACTCTCGGGCTGCAGCTGGTGGACGATATGGTGTCTCAATTAAAAGGGTCGTGGACGGTCGAACCTTCCAGCGGAACCACTTTTCGAATCGTTGTCCCGGACCAAGCGCCGGAACGCGGGAATGGAGTTACGCATGGCGCGTGTTTTAGTTCTGGAGGATGAAAAGCTGGTCGCCAGGGATATCCAAAGTACCCTGGCCGGTGCCGGCTATGAGACCAGCGTGGCGGCTTCTGGAGAGGAAGCCATCGAAATAGCCCGGCGAGATCGGCCGGACCTTGCCCTGGTGGATATTCGCCTGGCTGGGAAGATGGATGGTGTCGAAACCGCTCGCGCGCTGCGCCAAGAGCTGGACCTTCCCGTGGTGTATCTTACGGCCCACTCCGATGAGGAAACTCTGGAGCGCGCCAAGGCCACCGAACCCTTTGGTTACCTGGTGAAGCCGTTTGATGAAACTACCTTGCGAACCACGGTCCGAATGGCAGTCCACAAATCCGACCTCGAGCGACGCAAGCGCCTGGAGCAGAAACGGCTCACTAGCGTTCTGGATCAGTTGACGGTCGGACTTATCACTACCGATCGCTCCGGCCGCGTGAACATGATGAACGCCCGCGCTCAATCGTTGACCGGCTGGGCTAGCGCGGACGCCCTGGGAAAAGACCTCACACGAGTCCTCTCGCTATGCAACGCCGGAAAAGTGTCGATCACCGGGGATCTGCTGAGTTCGGCGCTCGGCGGCCACCAGGAAGATGAACCCAAGGGCCTGCTGAGCCTGGTTTCCAAGTCCGGAAGCGAAACGGAAGTCGAACAGCGGGTTTCACTCATCGGCAATGAACACGAGCAGACCGCCGGAGTGTCGCTGGTTTTCTGGCCGGCCGGCATCTCGTCTCGCGACTCGGACCCATCGGAGAACAGCGAAGCGGACACCGATCCGCTGACAGGCCTGCCCACCAGGGCCCGCGCCACCGCGGTAATAGAGGGCATGCGCCAGCGGCAGCCGCATCTCTTTACGGCCCTGTTTGTACTGGACAGATATTACGTCTTGGCCCGAAAGTACGGAACCCGGACCGCGGATGAGGTGCTCACTTGTTACTGCACTTATCTGGCCCAGCAAATACAAGAAAAACTGCACAGCAAGGGGCTCTTTCGCTGGACAGGCCCTTCTTTCCTGACCATCTTCGGCCCTGTGGACTGTTTGCGCAGCGCCAGAACGGAGATCGGTCACATAAAACTGGCACGCGAGTTCGAGCTAAGCTCTCGCATGGCGCTGCTTTCTCTCTCCGCCTCGGCGGCAATATTCTCGCTCGATGACCAGCCCCTCAATGGCTTGGTCAGCGAAATCGACTCGTTCGTGGCGATGCAAATGAAGCAACAGCAATACTGACGACGCACTTCGAGTTTTAAGTGGTCATGTTTACCCTGTTTGTTCCGATAAGAAAAGCGTGCTGAAGGCTACTTCACGGCGCGTACTGGTAGTGGACGACGATCCGATCTTCCGCAGAATTGCAGAGTCCGCTCTCACAGAAGCGGGTTACGAGGTTATTTGCGTGGCCGACGTGAGCTCTGCGCAGGCCGTTTTCGACAGTGTGGAAGCAGGTTCGCTGGCGTGCGCTTTGGTCGATTACGGTCTTCCGGGCTGCAATGGAATCGAGTTCGTGGAGTGGCTCAACCGCAGGTATCCAACGCTAGCCTCCGTCATGATCACCGCTTCACCGGAACAATGGCTGCTGGAGCGAAGCTTGCAGGCTCGCGTCTGCGCCTTTCTGGGAAAGCCGCTGGGGCCCGCCGACATTCGCCGCGCAGCGGCCAGAGCGTCGGACATAACCGACCAGCGCCGCGCCTTCGCCGAGATGCGCCACCAGGTGGAACAGGCCGGGAAACTTCAAAAGGCCATGCTCGACCGGATGCTCCGCAGCGGCGATGTTTCCTTGGAGTACCGCTTCCACCCACGCTATGACGGCAGTGGGGATTTTCTCGCCTATCATCGCCTGCCGGGCGGCCAGGACGTGTTCCTGATGAGCGATGCGGCGGGCCATGACCTCCACGCCCTGGCACAGTCGGCCTATTTTCACGGAATGCTGAGCGGCATGTTGAGGAGCGGACAGGCGCTGCCGGAAGCTCTGGGCGAATACAATCGGGCGCTGCTCGATGAGCCGGCCGGCCAAGTGTCCTCGGTATCGGTGAGCGCGCTAGAAATACATCGCGGCTCAGGCAGTGTCAGCGCTTGGAATTACGGCGGACCGCCCCCGGTCTTTGTCGATCAGCAGGGCTGGGTTCGGACCATGGGAACGCGTTCCTCTCCCCCATTAGGCTGGTTCGCGGATTCCGAACCGACGCTCGATCGCGTGGGGATTCCGTCCGGGCCAGTCTGGATGTGGACGGATGGCCTGGAGGACCTGGCTGAAACGCTGAATGCTAGTTCCCTGAGCGTGGCGTATACCTTGTTGGAGGCGCACGCTGGAGAGCCTCCCCAGTTCGTGGCAGGTGCTCAGGACGACGTGCTGGTGGCGCGCATCTGGCCGGGCGCGGCGGCCGATGCCCGGACGCCTCAATATGTTCAGCCTTTGATCGCCGAGGATTATGGGCCGGAAACCATCGCCAGCATCGATCATGTGCAGGAGCGCTGGGTTCGCAGCTTGCAGTTGGCGCTGCCCGCGCTCAGCGAGAGCGTTCGCTACGACCTGGTGTTGTGCGCCCGGGAGGCCGTACTCAACGCATTGAAACATGGTTGCTCGCCCCAGGGAAGAGGACGCTTCCAGGTGCTCTATGAATCGTCCCGCCAGTTGCTGCGCGCGCGAGTTTGGGACCCCGGCTCAGGCTACGACTTCGACGTCGCCCAGCACACCGCTCGCGACCGGGACGAACCCGTGGAAGATCACCGCGGCCTGCTGCTGATGCATGCCCATGCCCCGCGCGTTTCGGTCGGCCGTGGCGGCGCCGAAGTAACCATGGAATTCCCGCTGCATCCGGCCAGGGAAGAGAAAACTTCAAGGTGAACCCATGCTAACCACTGACGCTCAAATGACCTACGACCCGGACCGGAAGACCGTAGTTTTCCAGACCGCCGGCGATGTGCTCAGTACCACCGCCGACGGTCTGCGCGCCGCTTTGGAAGACGTGCTCCACAATCCGTCCCTCCAAGCCGGGACTTTCGACTGGCTCGAAATCGATCTGCGGACCGCGCACATGGTCGATTCTGTCGGCCTGAATCTGCTGGTCTGGCTGTGGAGGGCCGTCACTGCCCGTGGAGCCCGCCTGCGTTTGAAGATCTCAAGTCCCAACATAGAGCGCACTTTTCGATTCACCCGCTTATGCGAACGGGTGGAAGTCGAGCTAGAGCGCTAAACCGAGCGCCGCTCCTGCGCCCGGCGGAGTTTTCCGCGTGGCGTGCCGATTGCAGGTTAATTCGACAGTCTTCGCTAACCAAGACCAATCAAGCCGGGAGATCATCGTCAGGAGAGACCTATGCAATATCTATACGCACTTCAAGTAAGCCGGAAGGTACGGCTGGCAGGCATCCTGCTGCTTTCGTGCCTTCTGTTTACCTCGTATGCCTTCGGCCAGCAAAACTATGTCGGCCGTTGGGACGTTTATGGAGGATACACCGATATCTTACAGCCGAGTATTAATCTAGCCGAACCAGGCTTTAACGGACAGTTCGGCTACCGCGCGAAAACGTGGGTCACCCTAGGATTCGACTATTCCGTGGCCTCGGGCCGAAATGTACTCGAGTCAGGCATGCTGATCCCGTCGCTCGCGACCCAACTCGGCCAGCAACTGGGGGCGCTCGAAACAATGGGTCTGGTGCCGGCCGGTTACAATCTGGCCGTACCGACCAACATCAGAACGCAGACATTTCAAATGGGTCCTGATATCCCTTTCCGTCATTTCCAATCGGTCACCTTCTTTGTGCGGCCGAACCTGGGAGCGATCCAGGCGGTGGCGACTCCTAAGCCGGGCGACCCGATCGCTTCGGCCATCGTAGGCCAGTTGACGCCCACCGGGAAGAAAACGGACTGGACTTACTTCTACGGCTTCGGAGGGGGCTTCGAAGTCAACGTGACCAACCATTTCGCCCTTCGTTTCCAGGCGGACTTCGCACATGACCAGATGTTCAACGACATCTTGAAGGCGGGCAATACCATCCGCTTCTCGTGCGGACCGGCCTTCCAGTTTGGAAAGAACGTCGCCGGCCGGTAAGTTCCATTTAAAACCACGCAAAAAAAAGGGCGGATTTCGATCCGCCCTTTTTGTTTGACCCGTCCCCGGATCGGGCTTATGAGAAACAGCCGCAAAACGGAGCGCGCGGACTGCTTGCTTTGCTGAAATGAGGGCGCCCGCGCGCCCTTTGCGGCCTAGCTTAGTAAGCCTAGGTCGGCCAGTAGCTGAGCGCGAATCTTATACTTCAGGATCTTGCCGGTCAGGTTCTTGGGAAGCATGGGCTGGAAGAGAACCCGGGAAGGCACCTTGAACTTCGTCACATACTGAGAAACATGCAGCCGCAGTTCCTCCTCGGCGGCCTGAACTCCGGTTTTGAGTTGCAGCACGGCCCAGATCTCTTCCCCAAAGACGGCGTCGGGCATCCCGATGACAGCCGCTTCCGCTACGGCGGGATGCAGATACAGCGCTTCTTCGATCTCGCGCGGCGAGATGTTCTCGCCTCCTTTGATGATCAGGTCCTTCTTGCGATCGGTAATGAACAGGTAGCCTTCCTCATCGAGGTATCCGATATCGCCGGTATGCAGCCAGCCTTCTTTGAGCACTTCTTTGGTGGCCGCTGGATCGCGCCAGTAGCCGGCCATGATGTTGGGAGCTTTTAGGCAAATTTCGCCCCGGACGCCGGAGGAAAGCAGCTCGTTCTGATCGTTCAGGATGCAAATTTCCACGCCCGGCGTAGCCACACCGACCGAGCGCGGACGATAGGGCCGCTCCACCTCGTAACCGGTGGCCACCGAAGCCGATTCGGTCAGGCCATAGCCTTGATCGACCCGGCAGTGGAACACTTGCTCGCACTGCTGCCTGAGACGTTCGGGCAACGCTGCTCCGCCGCTGGTAATGCGGGTCAGGCTGGAAAGGTCATGCTTGGCGCGTTCCGGATGTCCGAGCAGATACATCAACATGGTCGGCACACCGGGCAAGTAAGTCACCTTGTGGCGCTCGATGGCTTCGAGCGCCTTGACCGGATCGAATTGGCGCATCAGAACCGTGCTCCAACCCCAACGGTTGGCGATGTTTTGGGCCAGGATGCCGAAGACATGCGTGAGCGGTAGCGCGTTCAGCATCGTGCCACGCGCCAGATTCGGGTTTTGTTGGTAAGTGCTTTCCAAACCAGCGCTCACGTTTTCATGCGTGAGCATGACGCCTTTGGGCGTTCCGGTGGTTCCGGAGGTATAGAGAAGGATCGCCAGATCGGAGGGTACGCTGTCGGCCGGCGTCTCGATCGGTGACGCGCTCTGGATCGCTCCCAGGATGTTGTCGGCGCCAGCCACCTCGCAGTCTCCGAAGACCAGCAGATGCTTCAGCGTCTTGATCTCGGCGTTGGCTTGTTCCAGCCGTGGCGCCAAGGCCGGAATGGTTATGGCAACCTCGGGTTCGGCGTTGCGCAGGATATGCCCCACTTCGCCGGCGGTCCACTGCGGGATCACCGGGATAATGGCCGCCCCTAGCGTCCAGATCCCTTGAAACGCCGCGGTCAGCTCGGGCGAATTGGGCAACATCACAACCACCCGGTCGCCCCGCCGCACGCCGTAGTGATGCAGGACGCGCGCCAGCGCCCCCGCATAACGCAACTCTTCGGCGTTAGTGTAACTGCAGTCCTCGTAATAGAGCCGCGTATAAACGCCAAATCGTTCGATATTCTCCAGGTCCAGACGGGCAACGTTGCCGGTCACGGTCAGCCTTTCAGCGATTCCAACTCCCTGTTGCATAGAGTCCTCTCTCTGGTTCTCGGGCACAGCCGAGCGCCTGCCCAAAAGCGATGATGATTGCAGTGAACCCGGAATCTAAGCGCAAGTCAGTTTCCACTGGCCTGGTTCAAAGCCAGAGCGGGTACTAGGAAAATGGCATTGCACTCAGGGGAAATTGGCACACCCAAAAAGCGCGATCCGCCGCGATTCATTTCGCAGCAACGAGTTCGGCCGAACTGGCGACCGGGACCCTGGCGTGAACCGCCTTCGGTTTCCGGCGCGGGCGGCGCGCAGGTGGGATTCCGGCCGCAGCCTTGAGCTCGGCGAAAGCGTCGTTTAAGAAATCCCGCAGCCGGTTGAGGTCGGGAGCACACGCACTGTCGCCTGTCAGACCGAAATAGAAGGCGCCATTGTAGCTGACCATGGCGCAACAGACACCCATGAAATCGCCGATCGGCACGTAAGGGTAGTAGGTCAGCATCTTTCGCCCTAACAGATACAGCGGCTCCGGCGGTCCAGGCACGTTGGTGCAAACCATGTCGAAAGGTAGGACGGGCACCTCGTTAGAGAGCAGCCCGGTGAGCAGCGCTTGGACCGGAACCGGCATGACGGCTAGCATGCTGCCGCCCAGCACAACCAAATCGGCGGCGTGGGCATGCTTCAATGCTTCGCTGCGGCGGTGGACGAGGCGCAAGAGTTCCCGAGGATCGCCGATATCGAGCGGGATATTCACGGGTACAAGTGAAATACGATTTCCGAGACCCTGGTGGTGATCCGGGGTGCGCAGATTCACGGGCACCATCAGCCGCAATACGCGATCCGCCACGCTTAGCCGGTGGGCGCGCGCGTAACGCCGCATGGCGCCGGCCAGGATAGCCATCCCGACATCGTTCACCTTGACGCCGTCAACCTGGCGGAGGGCGTTGATCTCGTCCATGGCAAACTCTGTCCAAGAGACTCGCCGCGGCCCGAGACAGCGCGCCTTGAAGGGAAAGTCCCGCATCGGCTTGCCAAGCTCCGTCACGGTCTCGACTGGCTGCCCGAGCGAACCTTGAACAAATTCGCCCAGCAACTCCTGAGTAACGTCCAACGCAGCCGACTGCAAGGAAAAAAGACGGCCCGCCGCATGGGAATAGGAACTGATCATGGCATCCAGCAGGCTGGTTCCCGGCTCGGGCGCAGGTGGTGAGTGAGATGGCCGCTGGCGTGGCCTGGGAACTGGTTCCGGGCTATGGTCCATGATTAGATTCATAAGCGACACTCCGGCGATGCCGTCCACCAGACAATGGTGAACCCGCGCGATGAGCGCGCTACGTCCGCAGCGTAGACCGTCGACTACCGTCAGATCCCACAGCGGCCGGTCTCGATCCATGATGCGGCTGAAGATCTCGCCGGCCAGGTTTTCCAGCGATGCTTGGGTCCCGGGACGGATGCGAGCGTGCTGGATGTGACGATCCAGGTTGAACTCCCGGTCGTATTCCCAAGTCGGATAGCCCGCATTCAGCGGCGGAAACACGAGACGCTGGCGGTATCGCGGAATGAGAGGCAGCTTGGTTTCGATCAAGGACTTCAAATCGTCGACTGGGAGCCGGCCATCGAAAATGAAGACGCTTCCAATATGCAGCGGCATTTCCTTTTTCTCGATGTACAGGAACAAAGAATCCAAGGGCCCCAGCCTCTCGCCGGCGTGGTTTTGTAGCATAGGCAGAACTCCGCTTTGGTGGAGATTCAAGCAGGTTTCATACCGCGTGCGAGAGTGAAGAATCGTTGCCATAGTAGAGCATCGTGAGTCAATTGGCGCAGAACTTCAAGGTGATTTGGCCCAGCGGCTACGCTACCCAGTCCTGCGCATCATATTCCGCGCGGCAGGCGTCTACGCGCTGCGCTGGCAGCCGACTTGCCGGTTGTTTGTGAACAGCCTGGTGTTTCCTTGCCCATTGCGCCCGAACTTCGAGAACGGTTGCTCGCCGCAAGTCTGCCGGAGCGATTGCGTCCGCTGATCGAAGCCTGCCTCGGCAAGCATCCGAAGGCGGCCCGCATCCGAGCCGTGCGGTCCACGCTGGAAGCCGCGGACCAGGCCACGCGCGAGGAGGTGGGGCGGTGGGTTTCTCAGGCCGTGCCGATCCACTCGCTGGTGCCAGACGTCTATGCCCAGTGGCGGCCCGTGGTGCGCGACGCGGTTCAGTTTGTCTTCTCGCGGCTGTCGGTTTCAAGGCTTGCAACCAAGCTGGTGGAACAAGTCGACCTGCCTTTGGACACGGCGCCGGGCGCGCGCTTGCTGTTATTGATTTCCAAAATGCCCGGCATCCAAAAAATGGGCCAGGTGATCGCTCGTCACCGCCAGCTGGGCGATCCGTTGCGTAATGCGCTCTCGGAGCTGGAGAACGGGATGTCGGATATGACTCCGGGCGGTCTCCGTTCGATCGTTCTCAGGCAGCTCGGCACGCGGTTGCGAAAGTATGCGGTCAAACTCGACTCGAGTATCCTGTGCGAAGCCAGCGTAAGCGCCATCCTGCGATTCACGTGGCGCAATCCAGACACGCGAAAACGCGAGCGCGGGGTCTTCAAGGTTCGTAAGCCTTATGTAGCGCGGTGCTTCGCCGAGGATCTGGCGCTGCTGCAGGAATTGAGTGAGTTTCTGACTGCCGGCCGCCGCTACGAGTTCGCCTCGCAAGATATTCCGGAAATGGTGGCCGAAGTGCGGCTGCTGCTGGAACACGAATTGGATTTCGTGGCCGAGCAGGCCACTTTGCGCGACGCATTGCGCACCTATCGGCTCACGCTTGGGGTTCGAGTGCCGCGCCTCATCGCGCCGCTGTGCACGCCGCAAATCACGGCTATGAGCGAAGAGCAGGGCGTCAAAGTCACGCAGGCTTTCCCGCGGCAGCGCTACCAGCGTCTGGCAGTCGCGGAGCAGTTGATCGAAGCGCTGATCGCCGTACCGCTGCTCTCGCGCGAGACGGAAACCATATTGCACGCGGACCCGCACGCGGGCAATCTGCTGTACGACGAAACGCGGCACGAGCTGGTTCTACTGGACTGGGCTTTAACCGAGCGGCTGGACCGGGAGTCGCGCCGCCAGCTCGCCATGCTGGTGATCATGACGATCCTGCGAAGCCCCGCGGGAGTGGCGGAAGCCATCGGGCGTCTAAGATCCAATCAAGGCGCGGGGAATCCGGCGGAGGCCGAGTTGATCCGCGCATCGGTCGCGCAGTTCTTCGAACAGGCGCCGCGCAGGTCCTTAGGCGGGACGGACGCCTTGGAGTTGCTGGACCGCATCGCGCTGGCCGGGGTGCGTTTCCCGGCGGCGCTGGCCATGTTCCAGAAGGCGCTGTTTACGCTCGACGGCGTGCTCTATGACATCGCCGGATCCAAAGTTTCCATCAATAGCGTTCTGATTCGCGACTTCGTCGTCCGCGGCCTGGCCAGTTTCGGCCTGAATCACCCGCCGCTTTCGTTCTCCGACTTATTTTCTTTACAGCGCAGCGCGCTGTTGTATCCAGCGCGGTGGGGAGCGTCGGCACTCCGCGCTGCAAGCACGTCTACTGCTTCTACAAGATCGACCGCTTCCACCAGCGAGGCATCCCAATGACAATTCCAAGCTTGTTACTCAAGAAACTCTACACTCTCCGCAGCCTGAAGAATACCGGCGAGGGCGCGCAGTTCGCCATCAAGAACCGGCTGAGCGACGCCGAGCTGGTGGGCGTCCGATCCATCGCCATCGACGGCAAAGTGCTCGCGCTCGACCACGTCCGGCTGGATCTGGCCGACGGGCGCGCCTTGAACCCAATCGAGGTGGACGCCGGGCATCCGATTCCCTTCCCGCTGAGTTCGGTGGTTACGGTTCAAACGGATGAGCCCACGCTCGATATGGGCAAGCACGAGATCGATATCGCGTTCGAGTCGCGGCCCTTTGGCGCGCTGGAATTCAAGGTGGAAGATACCATCGCGGAGGAAGAACAACCGGGGCTTCACATTCCGCGCGATGAGGTCGACGACTATAGTCCCGGGGCTATCCGAGCGCGCCAGGTCTTAATCGAGCAAGTGAGTGGCGTGCAGCCGCGGCACTTGTTCGAATATTCTTTCGATCCTCACGCCGCGCGCGGCAATTGCGAAAACTTCTGTGGCGTGGCTCAGGTGCCGATCGGCTTTGCCGGTCCTTTGGAAATCCATGGCGAATATGCGGAGGGTGACGTTCTGATTCCGCTGGCGACTTCGGAAGGCACGCTGGTGGCCTCCTACAACCGTGGGATGAAGGTTCTGAAACTGTGCGGCGGCGTCAAAGCGACCGTGATGGCCGACGCCATGCAGCGCGCGCCCGTGTTTGTGTTTCGCGATGCACGCGCCTGTCGCGACTTCGTGAACTGGGTGCAAGCCAACGTAGGCGACATCCGCGTGCAAGCGGAATCTACTTCTTCGGTGGCTAAGCTGCAGTACATCGACCCCTATGTCGCGAACAAGTTCGTGTACTTGCGGTTCAACTACAGCACCGGCGATGCGGCCGGACAGAACATGGTGGGCCGTGCCACGTTTGCGGCGTGCAGTTGGATACTGGATCACTATGAGGGGGTCACGAACTTCTATCTCGAATCGAATTTCGCGACCGATAAAAAGGCGTCGCATGTGAACGTGATGCGCACACGCGGCAAACGCGTGACCGCGGAAGCGACCATCCGGCGCGACGTGTTGATCCAACATCTGCGCGTCGAGCCGGAGAAGTTGGTGTATCACTACGGGGTCGCCAACGTCGGCGCGTTCCTTTCGGGGGCGAACAACAATGGCGCGCAATCGGCCAACGCGATCACTGCGATGTTCATCGCCACGGGCCAGGATGTCGCTAATGTGGCGGAATCATCGGCCGCCGTGATCTATTGCGAGCTGACGCCGGAACGCGATTTGTATATATCCTTGACCATCCCGTCGCTGATCGTGGCGACGCATGGCGGCGGAACCGGCCTTCCGACTCAGCGCGAATGTCTCGAAATCATGGGTTGCTCCGGAAAGGGCAAAGTGAACCGGTTGGCCGAAATCGTGGCGGGCGTGGCGCTGGCGGGCGAGATCTCGCTGGGCGCGGCGATTTCGTCTTTAGACTGGGTTTCGGCGCACGAAAAATACGGGCGGCATCGCTGAGCACTCGCATGCCGCTCCGTGTGGTTCAAGAGACCAAGGGACTGCTTCAAGAAGCCCAGGAGTGGGGCATGTGGACCTGGGCGTCGGAAACGAATAAGGATCGGGTGCGATCCGGTATCGAATCGGCTACCGAAGTCTTGGAGCGGGAGGTCGAAAGAGCCAAGAAATCCTGGAGCAAGGCTTTGCAAAAGGCCTATGCGGGTGAGGAAGCGGATCTAGAAAATCATGCGATCTGCTCGAAAACTCCGGGACGCCGAGGACGAGATGAACCGCGCTACCGCTCAATCGAAGGCAACGTTCGCGGAAGCCGAGCGGCAACTCAATGCGAGCCAGGCCAGGCAAGGCGCGGCGGAGGCGCTTCGAGCGATCGAGCTGCACGAGACAGTTCTCGATCTGGCGCGCAGGCTCGCAACTTGATTCCGCCTTTCAGGCGTGGCGATGCGCGGAAGGCATCCCGAAACGGCGCGCAGTTTCGCCTTCAAAATCGAACTCGATCATGACCGCCGGCTCGTCGCCCACCACCCATCCATCGTGTCCCGGCTCAATGGTTACAACCTGAGGTGCGGCGAATTCCAGCATGCAGCCGTCGGCGTATTGAATATGGATCTGGCCGCGCGCCAGAAAGCCGACATGCGCGTGCCGGCAGAGATCGGTTCCGGACACTGGCTTCATGTGGGTGGACCAACGAAACCCAGGCGGGTAGATAGTCCGCTTGACACGTCCTGAGCCGGCCGCGGCGATATCGAGCTGCACGCCGCCGATTTCCCGGTGCGCTGTTCCTGGCATCGGGGCAAGAAGTGGATCGAAACTCATGTTGTTTGCGCCCCCGAACATTGTAACCAGTTCCCGCCGAGGGACGTCTCTCCACGCATCATCGGTTTGGTGGTTTCGGTTCGGTGGTTTCGCGATGGCACCGCAACGGGCGTGGAGATCGTGTAAAGTTTTGTGTTTTATCGTGCTGCTGTGCTTCTCTGCGCGAGCCCGCGCTCAGGATAAACAATCCAGCGCCGAGGCAGACGAGAAAGTTTACGATCTGGGTCCTGGGATGAGCCCGCCGCGCGTCACCAAGCAAGTCAGCCCGAACTACAAAACGGCTCGAGGCGTGCGGCTGGAAGGATCGGTCACGGTGGGGTTGATCGTCAGTTCGCACGGCGTTCCGCGCGACGTCCGCGTCATCAAGGGGATCGATAAGGACGTGGATCAGAGCGCGGTGGATGCGGTCCAGCAGTGGCAATTCGCTCCCGCGCGCAAGGATGACAAGCCGATCGCGGTGCGGGTCAGCCTGGAAATTGAATTTCATTCGATGTAAGCCTCCGCGCGCCCGCGAACGGTCCTCGGCGCCGCGCCTGCTCTCCACGAAACCTGCACGGCGATCAACTGAAACAGTTCGCCGGTCAGCCGCTCATCATCCGCGACGCCTCTCGCGGCAGCGGACGCGATTCGCTCTTTCGCGTGCAGTTCCGCAGGCCGTTCCAGATCCTCGCGCTCATCTGCGCGCTCCTGCTCTTGCTCGCCTGTTCCAATGTCGCCAATCTCATGCTGGCCCGGGCATCAGCACGCGACGCTGAAATGGCCCTCCGAACCTCGCTCGGCGCAGCACGCTCGCGCCTGATTCAACAAATGCTCATCGAAAGCGGGCAACTGGCATTCATCGCGACGGTCCTTGCGTTGATCTGCGCCGCTCTCGCCGCGCCAGCGATTGTCGGGCGCTTGGGACCTTCCGAGTTCCCAGCTTTCCTTGACGTCGCGCCCGATTCTCGGTCGTTAGCCTTCGCCGCGGCGCTGAGCGTTCTCAGCACCATCCTGTTCGGCCTCGCGCCGGCGCTGCGCGCATCCTCCACGCGACCCGAAGCGGCGCTCAAGGGCGGCGCAATGCAGCAATCCGCGCGCATCGGATCCTTGCGCTGGACGCTGACCGCGCAGATCGGTTTCAGCGTCGCGGTTCTATTCCTCTCAGGACTCCTTCTGCTCTCGTTCCGCAAACTGATCGCCGTCAATCCCGGATTCACTCGCGACAACGTCGTCCTGTTCGACCTCGCTCCGCGCGATCCGTTCAATCGCCACCCCGAACCCGGCCTGAAACTGCTCGAACACGTCCGCAGTCTCCCGGGCGTCCTGGGCTCGAGCCTCACCGCCCAGCGGCCCATGGGCGGCGACATGGTCTGGATCATGACGCCCTTCATCCGCTTCGCTGGCCGTGCCAACGAAATCGTTCGCCCGATTGACATTCCGGTGTCCGACGGGTTCTTCCACGCTATGCAGATCCGCTGGATCGCCGGGCGGGACTTTCTTCCCGAGGAAATATTGCGCGGCTCCGCGTCCGTCATCGTGAATCAGGCCTTTGTCGATGCTTTTCTTCCGGGAAAGAATCCACTCGGCGAAATGTTCGATACCATCGGCGAAGATCCCAACCCCGTCCGCCGCCAAATCGTCGGCGTAGCCGCAACGATTCATTACAACAACCTGCGCGAGCCCGATCGGCCCTCCATCTACACTCCGCTCCGCGACGCCACGCGCGCCACTGTCAACGTTCGCGCCGATTCCACCTCGGTTGCCATGCTGGGCTCGCTTCGCAAGGAAATCCAATCCGTCGCGCCCACGCTAATGGTCAGCAATAGCATACTGCTCGAGTCCCAAATCGACAATACGCTCATTAGCGAACGCCTGCTCGCGCTTCTGGCCGGATTCTTCTCCACTGTCGCGCTGTTGCTCGCCGCGGTCGGACTCTATGGCGTGATCAACTACGCCGCCGTTCGCCGGACGCGGGAAATCGGAATCCGCATCGCGCTCGGTGCTCGACACGCTTCGGTTGTCCGCCTCATCGTCGCCAGCACCTCGACGCCGATAGCGGCCGGAATCGCGCTCGGAATCATGGCCGGGGTCTCGCTGGCGCGCTATCTTGCATCCCAGCTATTCGGCGTAAAGCCGACTGATTTCTCGAGCCTCGCGGTGCCGATTACGATCACCTTGCTCGCCGCGATCGCGGCCTCTCTCCCGCCCGCCGTCCGAGCCGTCCGCGCCGACCCGTTGACTGCGTTGCGGCATGAGTAGAGTGGTCGGCCGCACCTAGAAAGCGCAGTGACTTGGCCTCCGGAAATATTCGACCTTTGTGCTTAGCCATCTGTGTCATCTGGTCGCATCTAGAAGCAGTTGAGGCGCAGTCTTGATTGGATGGAATCCCTTCACCCCAGCCCGATGCGCTATCTTGCATCAAATCGACTGCAGCGCACCCCGCGGGTGACTCAACGTATACGTCGGACACCGCCCAACCTCAAAAGCTCACACTCTGCGCGCTACACTCTAGAAAGCATGCCAGCCAGTCGACCGGCGCAACCGCGCAGCGCATGAACGGACCCATCGCCTTCGGCCGAACTCTCCGCGCGCTCGACGCAGACGGCTTTCGCATCTCAAACCTCGTTCTGGTGTTCGTCTTGGCGCTGCTCGGCGGCTGGGTCTGGTGGTTTGTCGCGGCGGGCGTCCCACAGTATGAAATTTCACGCGACGTGCGTGTCGAGCCCAACCGGTTCATCGCCACGTTCCCGGCGCGCGTGCTCGATCATGTGCGGCCTGGCCAGAACGCAACGCTTGCAGCTCGATGGCGCCACGATTCCGGCCAAAGTGATCGCCATCGGCATGGACGCCGCAAGCGGCCAGGTCCGCGCCATCCTGCTGCCGCTCACCCAGAACGCGCCGCCGGCGGGCGCGAACGCGCAAGCCGCCATCGAAGTGGAGCGCGTCTCTCCTGCCACTCTGGTCCTGCGCGCCAGCGGCCGCGCGAATCGATGAAGACGAGCGCACGCCTGGTCGTGCCGGAGGTCGTGCAGACCTCCAACATGGATTGCGGCCCGGCGGCGCTCAAGAGCCTGCTGGGCGGATTCGGCATCCACGTCCATTACGGCCGCTTGCGCGAAGCTTGCCAGACCGACGTCGACGGCACGTCCATCGACACGCTGGAAACCGTCGCCAACCAGCTTGGGCTCCAGGCCGAGCAGATCATGCTGCCCGCCGATCATGTGCTGCTGGAGGAAGCCCGCGCGTTGCCCGCCATCGCTGTGGTCGTTCTGCCGAACGGCATCACCCACTTTGTCATCGTCTGGCGGCGTCATGGCTCGTTCGTGCAGGTTATGGATCCCGCCACCGGCCGCCGCTGGACACACAGCTCCCGCTTTTTGTCGGAACTGTACATCCACACCATGGCCGTGCCCGCGGCGGATTGGCGCGAGTACGCGGGGTCGGAGGACTTCTTGCGCCCGCTGCGGCGGCGCATGGATAAGCTTCACATCGCGGAGCATTCGCAGCGCGTAGTCAGCGCGGCCATCGCGGACTCGGGCTGGAGAAGAATCGCCGCTCTCGATGCCGGAGTCAGGATGCTCGCATCCATTGTGCGCTCGGGCGCTATTCGCGATGCGCGGGAAGCCGCCCGGGTGCTGGAAACGTTTCTAGAAAACGACACGGCCATTCCGGATCACTATTGGTCCGTGCGTCCCGCGCCCGCCGAGGATCAACTCCTGTTGCGTGGCGCCGTGCTGGTGCGCGCCGTGGGACCTTGGCCGGAGGCGGCCAGAAAACAGCACACCCCTTCGTCGCCCGAGCTGATCGCCGCGCTGCAGCAGCCGCCCACCCGTCCGGGGCGTGAATTGTTGCGCCTGCTGGCCGCCGACGGCGCCTTTACACCCGCCGTTCTGCTTACCACAATGGCCATCGCCAGCATCGCGGTGATTTTTGAAGCCTTGCTGTTTCGCGCGCTGCTGGACATCCGCAGTGCGCTGCCATTCGCGCCTCAAAGATTGGGCGCCATCGCCGCTGTTGTGACGTTTTCGCTCGCACTCCTGCTGCTCGAAATTCCGCTCATCCGCAATCTATTGCGATATGGGCGGCGGCTTGAAACCCGGTTGCGCCTGGCTTTTCTCAGCAAGATCCCGCGCCTGGGCGACCGCTACTTTCAGAGCCGCCTGAAGTCCGACATGGCCGAGCGCAGCCACAGCATTCATCTCATCCGACGGCTTCCGGAGCTGGGCGGTGCGCTGCTGCGATACAGCTTCGAGATTGTCTTTACCACGGCCGGAATCATTTGGCTCGATCCGGCCGGCGCCACTATTGCGATTCTTGCGGCATTGGCCGCCGTCGCGATTCCGATTTTGTCCGAGCCGTGGTTGATGGAGCGCGACCTGCGTTTCCGCACCCACACCGGCGCGCTCACGCACTTCTATCTCGACGCTCTGCTGGGCCTGGTGGCGATTCGAACGCACGGCGCGCAATCCGAGCTGCGCCGCGAGCACGAAAGCTTGCTAAGCGAATGGGCGCGGGCCGGCTTGAGCTTGCAGCGCGCCGTGATTTCTCTTGAAACAATGCAGTTCGTGGCCGGCTTCGGCCTGGCGATCTGGCTGCTCGCATCGCATCTGGCGCGTAGCGGCGAGACCGGGGCGGTTTTGTTGCTGGTCTACTGGGCGCTCAATCTGCCTGCTCTCGGCCAGGAAGTGGCTCTGCTTGCGTGGCAGTATCCGGCGTATCGCAACGTGACGCTGCGGTTGCTCGAGCCCCTCGGCGCTCTCGAACAGACCGCACCGCTGCGCGTGGCGGTGTCTGAGGCGCCCCGATCCGCCGCCGCGTCCATCGCTTTTGAAAACGTGAGCGTGACCGTAGCCGGGCACACCGTGCTGCGGGATCTCCAGCTTTCAATTGAAGCGGGAGAACACGTCGCCATCGTCGGCCCGTCGGGCGCGGGCAAGTCCAGCCTGGTCGGAATCCTGCTGGGCTGGCACCGGCCGTCGTCGGGAACCGTGCTGGTTGACGGCGCACCGCTGGATGCCGCGGCAGTGGAGAAGCTACGGCCGAACATCGCCTGGGTGGATCCCGCCGTGCAACTCTGGAATCGCCCGCTCCAAGAAAATCTGGAATACGGTTTAGCTGCCGAGCCCCGCATGCCGGTGGATGAAGCGATCGATGCCGCCGGTTTGCGCCGAGTCCTGGAGCGTTTGCCCGATGGCGCGGCGACGGCGTTGGGTGAAGGCGGCGGCCTGGTCTCCGGCGGCGAAGGCCAGCGCGTGCGATTCGGACGCGCCCTGCTTCGTCCCGGCGTGCGCCTGGTGATTCTGGATGAAGCGTTCCGCGGCCTGGATCTCAACCAGCGCCGCGCACTGTTGAAGCGCGCCCGCGAGCTGTGGCACGGCGCGACCCTGCTCTCGATTTCGCACGACATTACGGAGACGCTGGCGTTCGAGCGTGTCTTGGTGCTGGACGAAGGCCGCATCGTTGAAGACGCCAACCCACGCCAGCTCTCGGAAGATCCTGAATCGCGCTTCGCCCGAATGCTGGTAGCCGAATATCAAGTACGCGAAGGCCTGTGGTCGGGCGGCGATTGGCGCCGGCTTCGCCTGGAGGACGGCATCTTGATCCAGCCATGAACGATCTTCTCTGGCCCGCATCCCGTCTCGGCGAAGCACTGCACGTCCTTGTGGCGCACGCTTTCGCGCGTAACGCTCCGGCACTCGCGACGGCGCCGCACGATGCGGTTCAGCAGAACCCGGAGTTGCTGAACGATTGGCTGGAAATCGCCGCGCAGTCATTCGGCGTCGAAGTCCAATCTACGGAGACCCCGTATCCCGACCTTGAACGCCAACTGCCCGCCATGGGCCCGGCGCTAATCCGAGTGCCGCAAGCCGCGGGCGACGCGTTCCTCGCGCTGCTCCCCGGCAAACGACTTCAAGCCCTAGGCCCGGATCTCCAGCCGCATTCCATCTCGGCCTCCACCGTTCGCTCACTGCTGTGTGGCGAGCGGAAGACAGTTCTCCAAAAAGAGGTCCAGCAACTTTTGGATCGCGCCGGAGTTCCGCCGCGCAGCCAGGCACGCGCGCGCGATGCGATCCTGCGCGAACGCTTAACTGGTGCGCGCATCGGCGGCATCTGGCTGCTCCGGCTGCCGCCATCCACCAATTTCTGGCGGCAACTCAAACAAGCTCGCGTGCCCCAGCGGCTCTTGCTGCTGGGAGGCGCACACGCGCTCCAATATGGCTTGTGGATTCTTGCCTGGTGGGTGGTCGGCTCCAACGTTCTTAGCCGCCGCGCCGATCAAAGCTGGATGTTTCTCTGGGCGCTGCTGCTGCTGACACTGGTTCCCCTTCGCGTGTTAATCACCTGGCTGCAGGGGTTGCTGGCCATCGGCGCCGGAGCGCGCTTGAAGCAACGTCTTTTCCTGGGCGCTCTGAAACTCGATCCCGACAGCATCCGCCATCAGGGCGCCGGCCAACTGTTGGGGCGCGTGCTTGAATCCGAGGCAGTGGAAGCGCTCGCGCTGAGCGGAGGCTTTCTCGCTCTGGTCGCGCTCATCGAGATTGCGGCGTCGGTTGTGGTGCTGAGCTTAGGGGCGGGCGGCGCACTGCAAGCTGGGTTGCTCATCGTGTGGCTGGCAGCCGCGGCTGCGATGGCTTGGCGTTACTACCAGCGCAACCGGTCCTGGACCGACGTCCGCCTCCGCATGACGCATGACCTGGTGGAGAGCATGGTGGGGCACCGCACGCGTCTGGCTCAACTCCCGCCCGATCGCTGGCACCAAGGCGAAGACGAAGCGTTGGAGGCTTATCTGAAATCTTCCCAGGTCCTGGATGACTCCACGGCCGCGCTACTGGCCTTGGTTCCGCGAGGCTGGCTGGTGCTGGCGTTACTCGGCCTCGGGCCGGCGTTCGTGCGTGGCGATGCTTCCACTGCGCGCATCGCCATCGCGGTGGGGGGAATGCTGCTGGCCTATCGCGCGCTCAAGCGCTGCGCCTCGGGAGCCTGGCAGGTGGCGGGCGCGGCCGTCGCCTGGGAGCGCGTTTCGGTGCTGTTTCATGCGGCCGCCCGGAGAGAAGTTGCCGGATCGTTGGAATCGGCCACCGCGGCCACCCGTGGCGTCATCGACGCCAGCGATCTCACTTTCCGCTACAGCGACAAAACTCCGCAGGTCCTGCGCGGCTGCAGCATCCGCATCGCGCCGGGCGAGCGAGTGGTGCTGGAAGGCGCATCGGGCGGCGGCAAATCCACACTGGTCTCGCTGCTGGCCGGACTGCGCGAACCGGCCTCCGGCGAGGTACTCATCGACGGCCTCGACCGCCAGGCTTTGGGCGACACTTCCTGGCGCAAACACATCGCCGCTGCGCCGCAATTCCACGAAAATCATGTCCTGGCGGAAACGTTCGCATTCAATCTTATGATGGGAAGACATAAGACGCCCAGCCCGCTGGATTTCCCGGAAGCCGAGGCGATCTGCCGCGAGTTGGGGCTGGGAGAATTGATGGAGCGTATGCCCGCCGGACTGTTGCAGATGGTCGGCGAAACAGGCTGGCAGCTCTCGCATGGCGAGCGCAGCCGGCTGTACATCGCGCGCGCGCTCTTACAAGATGCCGATCTGGTGGTGCTGGACGAAAGCTTCGCCGCACTCGATCCGGTGAATCTCCAGCACGCGCTGGCTTGCGTTGTAAAGCGCGCGCGATCGCTGTTGGTGATCGCGCACCGCTGATGTTACTTGAGATTCCCCACCAGAAACAGCGTGACGATGTCGCGCTGGAACGAATAGGCGTAAGAGGAACCGTCGGGCGTTAGCGCGACGTCGATCATCCGCACGCCGACCGGGTCCGGCGGCTGCAACTCTTTCCAGCTTTCCTTGCGGCCCGTGGATACGTCCAGGCGGCTGATCTTCATGGAGTACGGTTTTTCGAGTTGCCGAAGATAGATGTAGCGTCCGTCGCCGCTCCAGCGAATCACGGATTCGTCAGGATCGATGCTGCCGATCACCTTCGGCTCTCCGCCGGCCAGCGGAACCAGACTCAGCTTCCCTCCGGCGGTAACGGTCGCGTACTTCTGGTCTGGAGAAACAGCGCGCGCGATGGTCCCTTCCGGCGTGACCGGCACCGGCTTGCCGCCGCGCACGTCTTGCACGAACGTTCTGGGCGGGCGATTCGCCTGATTGCCGGTGAACAAGATCCGGAGGCCATCGGGAAACCATTCGGCGCGGCCGTAATGAATGCCTTCGGCCTCGAGCGACCGTGCCTCGCCCGCGCCGGTCGGCAAAAGAGTCAGCCGGGTTTGAATGCCCTCGCTCACGACGCTGCTCACCCATTTTCCATCCGGAGACAACGCCGGTATATTGCCATCACCCAATCGAACCGCCGGAGAACCGTCCGTTTTGCGCAAATAAATGGCGGCGTTCCGGTCGCGAACGTAGGACGACTCGACGAACAGAATTGCTTTTCCGTCCGCGGAAATATCGTAAACGTGCGAGTAATCGAACCAGGCCAGATCGCGCTCCTCCTTGCTGGCGGGAGTCAGCACGGAGATGCCCATGCGGGTATCTTCGGTGGTGGCCAGAACCCGGCCATCGCGAGACACGTCGTCCAGCGCCATCAGGGCGGGCGCCTGGACCACCATGCGTTCTTTGTTGTCCAGGCTCACGGCGTGGATCCCGAGGCTGGCACCGTCTTTTCCTCCAGCGCCAAACCAGACCTCGTCCCCTTTTGGCGACCAGGCCAAGTGCAGCGATCCTCGCCAGCCGCGCGAAAGCACGCGCTTCTTGCCGTGCAGATCCAAAACCGTGACGGCGAAATCCCCGATGGCGTCGTCGTATTCGAAGAACGCCAGCAGATCTCCTTTGGGGGAGACGCGGAGATCGTAGGGCGGGCGGCCTTCTTTTTGGTACAAGACGTTGCCGATGGGGTACTCGATGCGGGTGGAGTGTCCCAGGGTATGCGAGACGGCCAGTTTGGAACCGTCCGGTGACCAATCGGCGTCGTTCACATTTTCCAAAACCTCGCGCGGCGCGCCACCGGAGAGCGGCACGCGCGCCAATGTTCCCGCGCTGGCCAACGATTCGCCAATCAGGATGGCCAGCTCGCCGGTAGAACTGATCGAAAGAATCCGGCCTTCGGGCAGATCCAGCGAACGCGACTCGCGGCTGCCGGAGCGCATGGAAAAGATGGTCATGGGCTCGTCGCCCCATTGCGCGCTGAACAGCACCGTCTGTCCGTCCGGCGAGAAGCGCGCGGCGGCCACATCGCCACGCCGGTAGGTGAGCCGCTCGAAGGTGGGCAGCGGCGAACGCAGCGTCCGCCAGCCGAGAAATGCGCCGACTCCCAGCGCCACCACGACCAAACCGGCCCAGGCCAGCATCCGCAGCCCGAATTTGGGCTTGCTGACGCCGCCGGCAACTTCGGGCTTCGCTGTTTCGACGTCCTCCAGGACATCTTCGAGCGCGACCTTGACATCCGCCATGCTCTGCCAGCGCCGCTGAGGATCTTTTCGCAGACAGCGCAGGATGATGCGTTCCAGATCATGCGGGACGTTGTCCTCGCCGGGACGCAAGGGAAGCGGATCGCGATGCAGAACCGCGGCCAGCGTGGAGAACTTGGACCCGCCCGGAAAAGCGCGCCGTCCGGTGACCATCTCATACAGCACCGCGCCGAATGAAAAGATATCCGAGCGCGCATCCACCTTATGGGCGTCGGCCTGTTCCGGAGACATGTAGGCGACCGTCCCCATGATGGTGCCCGCTTCCGTTTCGGCTTTTATGTGTACGCTCTCGGTGGCGGCGAATGCGTCCGGTTCCTCAGGCTCGGTCAGCTTGGCGAGCCCAAAGTCCAGAATTTTCACCTCGCCGTGCTCATCCACAATTACGTTGCCCGGTTTCAGGTCGCGATGCACGATGCCGGCCTGGTGAGCTGCCGCCAGGCCATCGGCCATTTGGATGGCGTAGCGCAGCGCGTCGGTGAGACGCAGGCCCTTGCGGCCGATCAGCTGCTCCAGCGTCTTGCCGGCGACGAACTGCATCGCGATAAAATCCACCGCTTGGCCGTCCACTTCGGCGGTATCGATGTCGTAAATGGTGATGATGTTGCGGTGGCTCAAAGCCGAGGCGGACTTGGCTTCCTGGGCGAAACGCGCTCGCCGCTCGGCGTCGCCCACGGCGGAGGAAGGCAGGACTTTAATTGCAACCGGGCGGTCCAGGTGGGTATCGAGCGCGCGGTACACAACACCCATGCCCCCAGCCCCAAGCTTGGCTTCAATCCGATAGTGCTGGAGAGTCGCACCGATCATTGCAGTGGGAGTCCGAGCGACCATCTTAGCACTGCCGGCGGCCGGACGCATTCAAACATTTCAGGGCACGCATGTAGCGGCCGCAGTGAGACGCAGCGCCGGAACGCGTAACGGAAGCCATCCAAGCAGTGTCAAATAGTGTAATGGACTACTTGTGCCAGGCAGGGAGGTGTCGTTGCGCGCAGCCTGGGCCGGTGCCGGCCGCGCCGCGGCAGGTCTCTAAGTTTGACGGACTTCTCGGGTGAATGGATGCGATTCGCCGCGTTGGCTACGGACTACGATGGAACCCTGGCAAAGGACGAACTGGTCGACAGCGAAACCATCGAAGCGCTGCGGAGACTGCGGCGAACGGGCCGGCGCGCCATTCTGGTCACCGGCCGCACGCTGAGGACCCTGCGCAACGTGTTTCCCTGCCTGGGGGAATTCGATTGCATCGTCGCTGAAAACGGCGGCACACTCTACAACCCAGCCACCAGCTCGGAGCGCATGCTGGCGAGTGGCCCGCCCGAAGCGCTGGTGGAGCTGTTACGAAAGCGAACCCGGCTGCCGATCGAAGTGGGACACGTGATTGTGGCGACCTCGCAGATCGAGAAGCAAATCGTGCTGGAGTCGATCCAGGAACTCGGCCTGGAGCTGCACATCATCTTCAATAAAGGCTCGCTCATGATTCTGCCGTCCGGCGTCAACAAGGCCACTGGACTGGCGGCGGCGCTCAAGACGCTGGGGCTGTCGATTCACAATGTCGCGGGGATCGGCGATGCCGAGAACGACCACGCTTTGTTGGCGGCTTGCGAGTTCTCCGCCGCCGTTGCCAATGCGCTGCCGACGGTGAAGGATCGCGTACATCTGGTCACGACACAAGGGTACGGACGTGGAGTGGTGGAATTGATCGACCAGATGATCGAGGATGATCTGGCGCGCCATGGCGCGCGGCTGGGGCAATCTATTCTGATCGGGCGCGATCGGGACGGCCGGGAAGTTGGGGCGCCGGCCTGCGGCATTAAGGTGGTGTGCGGCCCTTCCGGAGCGGGTAAGTCCACGTTCACGACATCGTTTCTGGAAAGTCTTTTCGCGGCGGGATACCAATTCTGTGCGATCGACGCGGAGGGCGATTACGAGCTGTTTCACGACGCAGTCGTCCTTGGCAACGCCGATCACGTCCCAACCGTCCCCGAGATCGTGAAAGCGCTGAGCACGCCTACGCAGAATGTAATCGTTAATTTGCTGGGCTTGGAATATGAGCACCGGCCCGCCATGTTTCAGACGCTGTTCAGCCATCTGCAGGACTTGCGAAGCAAGACAGGCCGTCCGCACTGCTTGATCCTGGATGAGGCGCATCATTTTATGCAAACGGGTCCAGCCTCATCGGAGTCATATCTGGAAGCGTACTCCGGCGATCTCGCGAGCGGGCTAGCTTTGATTACGGTGAATCCGGAGCGCTTGCCGGCTGGTACCTTAGCGAGAACGCACTTAGTGGTGATCGCCGGCGAAGAGCCGCTTCAAACTTTGCAAGTATTCTGCTCGCATGCCGGTCTGCCTTGTCCAGACGGCGGACGGGTTCAGCTAAGGCAGAAGGAGCTCTTGGGCTGGTCTCCGGGCGACAGCCAGCCATTCGCATTCTCCAGCCTTTCCACGGAGGCCTTACAGATCCGGCATAGGCGCAAATACGCCGAAGGAGAGCTTGCACCGGACCGAAGTTTTTATTTCCGCGGGCCGAATGGCAAGCTCAACCTTCGCGCGTATAATTTGATCACGTTCCTGAACATGATGAACGGCGTGGACGATGAAACTTGGCTCTTCCATCTGCGCAACGGTGACTATTCGGCGTGGTTCCGCAAAGAAATCAAGGATGAGGAACTCGCTCAGATTACCTCGACTTTCGAGAACACACGCACTCTGACCGCGGCTGAAAGCCGGGCCAAGCTGCATCGGCTCATCACCGAACGTTATACGCTTCCTCAGTAATAGACTGGAAATCGTCTACGACTACTTCTTCGCGCTGGTTCCCAGCTTGGCATTCGCGTCTTGCGCTAAGCGAAGATGTTCCTGCAGGACCGGCAGCGTGCTTGACGCGTACGAGCGCACGTCCGGATTTTTCGCCTTTTCCGATTCGTGGCGGAACTCGGAGACGTCGGACTGATGGTCGCGAACCATGGTTCGCATATATTCACGGTCGAACTGCGGGCCTGACAGCCTATCCAGACGGTCGTACAAGGCTTGATCTTTCGCAGTCATCTTGTCGGGCATCGTTATGTTGTCTTTGCTGGCGATGGGCTTCAAGTCGTCGTTCGCCTTGGAGTGATCCGTCGCCATACGTTGTCCGAAATCCTTGACCGCCGGGTTGGTTGCTTTGTCCTGCGCCAACTTTCCGAGTTGGACCTCAGCGTAATTCGCCTCCGCCGCTTTGCGCACAAAGCTGCTGCTGGACATTGTGGATTGAGCCGTATTGGACCGCGCGAAGATGGGAAGTCCGGCGCAGCACAAGGCGGCGATTAATGTCGTTCTTAGCATGAGTTACCTCCTACAAAAATGCTTCTCGAATATTAGATTGGTTGCGCCGCTCGATCATCGCGCCGTAACGGTGAATTTGAAGGCTTGTTGTGAATGGGTGATAACGTCCGAGTAACAGAGGACGCGCCGCGAATTACGCCCGCGATATGTCACTCTGGGAGGCCGCGCAGCGTTCCGGATTGAGGTCGAACCTGTCTTTGCGCGTTTCGCTGCAGAAGCGGCCGCGCCGCTCGATAGTTCTTGATGGAGAGACTTTGAGAAGTGGTACGCCCGGTAAGATTCGAACTTACGACCTCTTGCTCCGGAGGCAAGCGCTCTATCCAGACTGAGCTACGGGCGCCCTGTGGTTATTATAGCGTCGCGCTTACGGCGCCTTCTTGGCGGTGGTGGTCCGATGCGTGGTGGTCTTGGGCGTCGTGGTGCTCATCGGCTCCTTGGTCAGCGTCTCGATCATGCTGCGCCAGTACGGTTCCTGGTACATCTTGTCGTCGTTGCCCATGGGCGGAGTTTGCGCGCGGATGTTGCCCTTGCGATCGATCCAAACAATCTGCGGCACCACATAGCGGTCCATGATCGAGTAGCCCAGGTATCCCATTACGTTCTCCGGCGTGTCGAATCCCACCGGATACGAAACGCCGTGGTCCTTGACGAAGTCGCGCACGTACAGATTCGCCATGGTGTTGAATGCCACATCGATGGGCTGGAAACCGCGCGGGCCGTATTCGGCCGCCAGCCGCGTGAACACCTCGGAGGCGTGCTGGCAGTGCGGGCAGGTGGTGAAGACAAACAGCAGCGCCACCACTTTGCCTCGAAAGCTGCTGAGCGTGATCTGGCTGCCGTCGATGGATTTAATCTTGAACTCGGGGGATGGCCGGAGGATCGGTGGAGACTGCGCCCCTAGAGTGAATGCAGCCGCAAACAGGAGGACGGCTCCTCGGATCAATCGCATCGGAAGCTCCTTATGGTTCTAGTGTAGCGAAGATTGCCAGCCTTCGAGATGGTTGACCGCCGCTCCCTGGGTCCAGACCCGAAAGTACTTGCCGTCGCCCCGTCCGGCGATCAGGGAGTCAGTCTGGGAGTCGATCTCCAGCGTTTTCCATTTTCCACGCAGCACCTGGACGTAGAGCTCAAGAAACTTTCTGGCTGATTCGGGCGAGTCCCACAGGGAGGCATATGCGAGCGCGGGCCAGCCGCCGTGCTTGTGCTCCAGCAGCGCATAGGAACTTCCCACCAGGTGCGCCGCCATGCGTTCTCCTGGCTCTTTGCCTGCGTACTGTGTCAGCAGGATACGGTAGTCCAGTTCGCCCAGCGTGCCCTCCGCCAGTTTCCGGAATTGGCGCGCGGCGGGCGCTTCCGGCGGATCGGGAATCTGCGGCTGGAAGTGCTCCAGATAGCGCTCCGGATGAATGATCTGCTGGGTGCTGGTGGGCGGATGCCGGAATACTTCCGCGAACGACTCCTGGCCGAGCTTGTGAAACACCGCGTTTTGAAACAGCATTCCGTCGGCGTAGGGAAATACGAGCATCTCTCGAATGTAGGGCGGAGCCTTGGAAAACACCGGATACTCTTCGGGCGAGACCTCCATGGTATGGGTCATCAAGTCCAGCACGGCGTCGGAGACTTCGCCGCGTCCACCCGATTTCTTGGAAAGATAAGCGGTCATGAGCCAGGAGGCTTGCCCTTCCATCACGGCCTGGCGCGCTGTGGCGGCATCGTCGCTGCGCATGCCCTCGGAAATATACTTGCCCAGCGGAAAATGCTGGTCCGCCAGCCCGTGCGCCAGTTCGTGGACCAGAGCGATTTCCTCGTCCGTGCCGCCGCTCGCTTCCAACATGAACAGTTTCTTTTTGTTGTAGTCATAGAAAGCGGCCGCTTGTTCGGTCAGCAGATCCACGGTGTTCTGCCGCAGGTCGAAATCGGTGGGAACCAATCCCAGGAGCTTGAGCGTCAGCTCCTCGGCGCGGATTTCAGTGGGCTTGATACTGTCTTTGACTCGCTGCTCCAGGTAGCGGCGCAGTTGATCCTTGTTCATCACCGCGTACGGGATGGTGCGTCGGAACTGGAGCCCGGTGATGTCCGATAAGCCCTGCTCCATGGCGCCGATTTCGGAAAATAGCGGCGGCGCAGGGCCGGCTGAAAGAAGTGCAGATGCGAGAAGGACTACAAGAAGTCGTTTCATGTAACAATGGAACCTTCATGGTAAACGAGAAAACCTACTCAGCAGAGAGCCACGGAAGCGGAACCTTTATCATTAGCAAGCCCAAGCGCAAATCGGAAAAGCTACGCCAGTCGCGATTGAAGAAGCCGCGGCGCGGCGCAAGAAAGTAAAGTTGGAACAGCCTCCGCGTGTTCTAAAAAATGAAACTGAGCCCGCCCCGCAAGGATCGCGGGGTCTGGATCAGGAGCACCTGCTGCACGCCCTGTGACACCGGCAGGTATCCCTGCGCCAGGCCATTGCTCAATTCAGCGGTGGCTTCCAGGCGTCCGGGCATACCCGGAAAAGCAGGCAGCGGCTGGCGCACCTGAACGTTCAAACCGGTCTCCGGATAGTTGTTCTGCGTCAAATAGAAATGATCCGGCATGATGGCGTTGTAATTCATCCACTCATAGCTGGCGTTGATCAACGTTCCCGCGACGGGAATTCTTGCCGAAGCGCGCGCCGAGGCCCAGAAGCGCTGCGTGCCTTGCAGCCGCGACCGCAATTCATCGCCAGTGGTCACGGCCGAGGCGCGATCATCCATTGCCAAGGCGCCGCCTCGCCCGAAGGACGTGCCGATGATAACCTTATCGCCCAATGCCTGGGCCACGGAAGCCGCGAAGCCGGTGCGCTGATAGCTGCCCGCATCCACGATGCTGCTGCGCGAGGAGATATCGGGCAACAGATCCGCGGCGGCGAACGCGCCGTCGGGAGCGACCATTGTCATAGCGGCGTTGCTGACATCTTCGCGATATGCGCTGACATTAAAAGTGGTGGCGGACAGGCGCTTTTCGTAGCCCACCTCGATATTCTGCGACCGCTCCAGAGCGGCGTGGCCGTTGAGAAGAGCAATGCGGGGCAATTGCGACAATGCCGCGACATCTTGCGCCAGCGCCATGTCGCCGCTGCGGCCATCGCCATCGCTCGCGCGCCCCGAGGACATCAATTCCTCAGGCGGCGCGCCGGAACTGAAGGCCACGCGCAGCCAGCTATTGTTGCCCAAGGAATAGGTCAAGCGTCCAAACTTATTGGAGTAACCCAGGTCTCCCAGGAAACTCAGCGAATCGAGCGATCCGCCGTAGTCCAGCCGCAATTTGTCGGTCAACGCCAGGCTGTCGTGCATGGTGAGCGACATGCTTCGCATGGCGGGGATTCCTTCCGGCGCGCCGCCGTAAAGGCTCATGCCAGGACGCGTGGGCAAATAAACCTGCTGCACGGTCATGGCGATCTCCGGGCCTACCCCATCGCGGCTATAGCTGGTGCGGAAGCCGGCGGATGACATGGTTTCGCCTTGGTTGTAGCCGACATTTCCGCTGACCTGAAGCTGGTTGCGGCCCAGGAAAGAAGTGGCCACCGCGAAAGCCGTGCCTAAATCCGCTTGCGCGGACGTGCTGCCCAAGGAGCCCGGGTCGCCAGCCGAAACATTCAACAACCCGCGCGTTTCCGAGAACAGCCCGGCGGGCTGGCTCGAGTCGGAAGTGCTGCCATCGGGAAGCGCACGCAGCACGGCCCGCGTGGCGGCGGATCCTTTGAGGGTCCACTTCCAGTCATCGCTCATCAGAGCGCCTTGCCCGGGCGTAGCATAAACCAATTCAATCGAACTCAGAACGCTGGCCAGATCCACGTACAGCAAGCTCTGCATGCCAGGCTGCACCAAAATGCTGTGCTTGGCGGCCGGCATGAAGCTGGCGAGAGAAATGCGAATGGAATAGGTATCCGGCTTCAGCGCTTCGAAGCCGAAAATGCCTCGCTCATTGGTGAGGGCTTGCTGGATCATCCGTTCCGAGCGGTTGAACAGCAGAACCGTAGCGCCCATCTGGGGCACCCCGGAGACGCTGCGAACATAGCCTGCGATGCTGCCCGAGAGCTTCGAGGCGGGAGCGGGAAGCGCGGCCGGCGCCGACAATGTCAGCACCGCAATGAAGCTGGCTGCGAGTTTGGTGCGACCGGTTTGCATGCTGGCGGTCTACCGTGGACGAGAGCCTCGTCCCTTCTCTCCCCTACTGTACCGTAAAGCTGGCGGTGGGTGTCAGCGTCTGATTGCGGTTCTTATCCACCACTGTCAATTTCAACGTATACTGGCCCGGATCCAGCGACTTCAGATCGAGCACTTGCTCCACGGTCACCTGCTGCGCGGAAGCGGCCGGAACAGTGGTTACGTCTTGGGTGTAGTCGAGCACGGGCTTGTCCAGGCCGACCTTGGTGATCTCGTACTGGATGCTCCCGTTCGGCTTCTTGGTTTTTTCGTCCGGCTGGAAATTATAGAACTGCGCGTAGATGCCGAGCTTCTCATTGCGATTGAAGATATCGTTGATCCTGGGACGCACCTTCGTGTCGCCCACCACGAACTGTCCCGCTCCGATGCTGCTGGTCGGGACCTTCTCGATCAAGTCGGCCAGAATCAGGCTGCTCTGGCCCAGCTTTTCCTCGTCAAAGTGGGGAACATTCAGCGCCATCGGATAAGTGGTCAGGGTCCCGGCCACGATGTCCTTGCACACGACCGTCAGCCGGTACATACCGGGGGCCAGCGGCACGGCTTTGGAATAGACCGTGGCTCCCTGGATCACCTTTCCCAACATCGCCGCCGGAACTGGAACTTCCACCGGATCTTCAAACGTGGTCACGATGCGTCCGGCAATGGACGTCACACGGCCGAAAATGTTCACCTTGGCGGTCGCAACGTCGTCCTTCTGCTGGAACTGCAGGTCCTTGCGTTCGAATTGAATCGCGATCATGGCCAGTACGGTGGAATCCGTGATCTTGATGAAATCGGCCTTTACCTTGAACGGCAACTGGTTGTAACGGATGCTGGAGGTGACCGCTTCTTCCAGGTCCTTGAACTTCACCTTGGGAGCGCCTTGGAGTTTCGCGAACTGCTCGATGCGTTCGAACTCCTGCATGCTGACGGGCAACGGATCGGTGCCCGTGCCCAGGTGGGTTCCATCGGTGCGGTTGAAGCGCTGCGTCTTGTCGGCCATTCCCATCTGCTCGGCCAGCGTCAGGCCGGCGCCGGGAACGTACAGCAGAGCGTCTTTTTCCGACGGGTCCATGGTCATGTGATATTCGCCGCTCATGGTGGTGTCGACGAACTCAATCACGATGTTGCTGCCGACGCCCTCGATGAAGCGGTAGCGCCACTGTTCAAACGGGTAGGTGGAGGTGGTGCCGCCGCCTTCTTCGTACGGCCGCTCGTAGGTTCCGCCCGAAGGATGCGATTCGATCTCGTCCGGCGGCCCGTAGACAATGTAGATCCGGCCGCGATCCGTTTTCCAGCCCGGGATGCCGGACGGGTAGTGTTCGTTGGCGTAGGCGATGCGGCGATAGTGCTCTTCCTTGAACTCGTTTTCTTCCGTATCCGGGGTGGGATCGCGGCGCAGCCAAAACTGTTCGATAAACTGCTGCCGCTCGTCGTCGGTGCTCAGGCGCTTGAAGGCGGCCTTCTCTTCATCGGTGATGATGTAGACGACGTCCTCATTGAGCCATTTCTTGTAGGGGGTTTCCAGTTCTTTGCGCAGCTTCTCTTCCTGCTTTTTGCGCTGCTTGTCGGTCATCGGCTTGGCGACCGTCTCGCGCGAGGAGGAGTCCGATGACTTTTTATTCTGATCGGATTGCGGCGCTGCGTTGATCAAGGCGGGCGTGGTACCTATCGCCGCCACGGACACGCAAATCAGGAACAGCTTTGTTTTCATGCAATTCACCCACCCTAGCATGACTCTAGTACAGCTATCATTCTAGGCCCTTCCGGCGCTTGGGTCAAGGGCGGGTTGCGGCCTGGCCGACCTTCTCCCGGACGTTGAACTCCAGCTTCCAGCGCCGGCCGTCGCGGGCCACCGACCAGAGCTGCAGCAGGCCGGTTTCCGTGATCACGGTTTCCAGTGTGACGGGCACGAACTCGCCTGCGTTTCCGGCCAGAGTGACTTCCACGGGGGAGAGTTCTTCGAGATCCTCGCCAACGGTATCCAGCCAGGCGCCGGGCGGATCGTTCTTACGGACGGCGGATTGGAAGAAGCGGAACTCGGCGGGCTCGCCGATGACCAGTCCAAACTCGCGGCCGCGCAGCTCGAGGGACGTGCCTTCTTCCATGCCGAAGGGCGCCACTGTGAGCGGCTTCACCGGCGTGGGCATACCCGGCACCGCGGGCATGGCGCTCTCGATGCCGAGATAGTAGGTCCGCGCGATGCCGCCGCGAATCCGCACGCCCCGCCCGGCGCGTGCCAAGCCGAAATAGGCAGCGCCGCGCGCAACCGCGTGCATCAGGTCCTCGCCGATCAGTGGCGTCACCGGGGCAGCGCCTTCCTGCTTCAGCCAACCGTTGAGAACTTCCAGGATCCGCGCCCGTACCAGGTCGGCGCGCAACACCCCGCCGTTGAAGAGAACGTGGGTGGGCGCGGCCAGTCCGCTAGCGGTGCGCCGCACGGCGCCGTGCTCCGATTGCGCCGCCTGTTGCCGTAAGAAGCGCGCCAGGTGACGCGTGATAGCCGCGTCCGCCGCATAGGGCAAGCCGAGTTCGGCGAAACCCATGCGCCGGCGCTGCGGCATGTCCTGACTCGAAACTGCCGGCAAGAAGCCATCCGCCAGGATCCGGTCGATATCTTCGCGCAGCAGCTTGGTTTTAATCGTTCCGCCGACCAAGCCGGTGCCACGGCCCAGAATGGTGACAGCTTCCTCCCGCTTCTTGTTGGATTGATCCAGCAGACGCTCTTTAGCGATCCGGCACTGCTGCCACAGCGCGTGCAGCTGCATCGCGTCCAGCTTGGTTCCCTTCTCTTGAAGCTGTTGCTCCAGGAGCCGCGCCAGAGCCAGATCCATGTTGTCGCCGCCCAGCAGGATGTGCTCGCCCACGGCGACGCGCTCGAGTTGCAAGTCGCCGGCCTGCTCGGTGACGGCGATGAGCGTGAAGTCAGTGGTGCCGCCGCCGATGTCGACTACCAAAATCAGATCGCCCACCTGCACGCGCTCGCGCCAGTCCGCGTGCCGTTCGAGCCAGGCATAAAAGGCGGCCTGCGGCTCTTCGAGCAGCCGGAGATTCTGATAACCGGCCTTCTCGGCCGCCTGCAGCGTAAGTTCGCGCGCTACCGCGTCAAAGGAAGCCGGCACCGTGACCAGGATCTCTTGCGCGCTGAAGGGCGTGTCCGGCATTTTCGAATCCCAGGCCAGGCGCAAGTGTTCCAGATATTGTTGGGACGCCTCGACCGGCGAAATTTTCGGCACGCCTTCGGGAGCGTTGGGCGGAAGGATCGGCGCCGTGCGATCCACGCCCGAGTGAGAAAGCCAGGATTTGGCGGAAGCCACCAGGCGGCTGGCCACTTCCGCGCCGCGTTTCTGCGCCAGCATGCCCGTCACGAAGCGCGGCGACGGGTCCCAGGGCAAGCCGAGTGTTCCCGCGGGAAAATCAGCTGGACCGGGAATATACAGAAACGATGGAAGCAGCGGCTCGTCCCGCGACTCGCCCGGGTTCACCAGTTGAGGAATTGAAAATACTGTTACCGGGGAGGATTCGCGCGGATCGTCTGATAGCGGCGCGTATGCCAGCGCGGAGTTGGTGGTTCCGAGGTCGATGCCGATGACGTATTGGCTGGGCAAGGAGGGTAAGAGACCGCCGCGATGACGCGGTCAACCCCTAGTGTAGCGCGGTGCAGCGCGCCGGCCCTGGTTGCGGTTCGGTTCTCACGAACGCTGCCTCCAATGCTTTCAAACTACGTTCGCTGTCTCTGGGCCGGGGAACCAATGCCGCGTGCGATTACAGAACGAACAAACCGACAGCATCACAGGCACTTCGATCAATACGCCTACAACTGTCGCCAACGCAGCCCCTGATCCCGGTCCGAAGAGCGCTATGGCTGTTGCCACCGCCAGCTCGAAGAAGTTGCTTGCGCCGATCAGGGCTCCGGGCGCCGCCACCGCGTGCCGGACTTTCAATAGCCGCATCAATCCGTAAGTCAGCGACGAATTGAAGTAGACCTGGATCAGGATCGGAACCGCGATCAGCAGCACATGCAGTGGTTTTCCGAGGATGTTGTCAGCCTGGAATCCAAAGATCAGCACCAGGGTTGCCAGCAACGCAATCATGCTCACCGGCGCGAAGCGTGGCAGAAGCTGCTTCTCAAACCATTTCTTCCCGTGTGCGCGAATAAAGTACAGGCGCAGCAGAGTTCCCGCAACCAGTGGAATGACAATGAAAATCGCAACGGCGTACAACAGCACTTGAAAAGGCACGTGCAGCGAGGAGGCGCCGTTCACCAGGAAGCGAACGATGGGAGCGAACAGCAGCAACATGATCAGGTCGTTCACCGAGACCTGAACCAGCGTATAGGCCGGGTCACCCTGAGTCAGATAGCTCCAAACAAAGACCATCGCCGTGCAAGGGGCCGCGGCCAAAATGATGCAGCCGGCGATGTACTGATCCGCGTCGGCTGCCGGTATCCATGCCGCGAATATATATCGGAAGAATAACCAAGCGATGAACGCCATCGAAAATGGCTTCACCAGCCAGTTGACGAAGAGCGTTACGAACAGGCCGCGGGGCTGCTGGCCGACCCGCCGGATGGAGGCGAAATCGACCTTCATCATCATCGGAACGATCATGAGCCAGATGAGCGCGGCAATAGGAACATTGATCTGGCTGCCTGTTCCAAATTCAAGCTGGCGGAGGTTCGCAACCAGGGCCGGCACAGTCTTGCCGAGAAGGATTCCCGCGCCCATGCAGAGCGCCACCCACAGCGACAGGTAACGCTCAAACAGGCCCAATCCGCCCGCTGATTCCGATTTCACGGCGATGTCTTCTGCCATCATGTGCGTATTTCTCCAAATCGTCCGCCGGTTTTCGGTGCGCGATTACACCCCGCCAGGGGAAATACACGCACAAGTTGCTCTTTAAGCGCAGCGGTTACCAGTAAGACGAAGTACTCGCAATAAAGGAGCCAAGCTTTGAGAGCGCCGGTAATGAAGGCTCCCGAAGCCGGGCAAGCCATTCCCGAAGCGCAGCGTCCACAGTTTACAAGACAGCAACTTGCGCCCAGTCGATGGTTTATCAATTGCACCGCTCTCTGAAGATTCAACAAGACCAGGTCTGTCTGTCACGACCGGACAAAGGAGCGACTGTTATGTCCAGAATCGGCAAATCCGTTTACAGGGTATTGATTGTTATCGGACTCACGATCTTGCTGGTGCCAAACATTGCGGCGAGAAAGAACCCACCGATTGGCCCTAGCGGCCACGATATCTTCATGGATCGATGTGGCGCCTGTCATGGAGAAGATGCCAAAGGCAACGGTCCCGCGGTCGGTTCGCTCAAAGTTGCGCCCGCCGACCTAACTTTGCTCGCCAAGAGGAATGGGGGTACGTTTCCGGCCGCACGAGTGAAGGAGATTTTGGGCGGTTGGGCGGACATTCCCGCGCATGGCTCTCGGGAGATGCCCATTTGGGGGGATCTATTCAACGCGAAGAATCCCACTAGTGAACAGGCCGCCAACGACCAGTTCAAGAGTCTCGTCGCCTACTTGGAATCGATCCAACAATAGAGCGTTTGAAGTGAAGCAAGGTTGTTTCCAACCAAAGCAAAGCCCTCGACGACGCTTGACCCTGGAATGCATTCCGGCGTTTATACTCGGAGTGAAATGGAGCGATCTTCGAAGCGTCGTTTCCTGCGCTCAAGCGAACTCGCCAAATTGGCTGGTGTGAGTACCGATACCTTGCGGCACTACGAGCGAGTTGGAGTGTTATCGGCTCACCGCTCGCCAAACGGGTACCGGGAGTACAGCTTCGACACGATAGAACGTATTCGCTTAGTTCGCAGTGCACTGGCAGTTGGGTTCACGCTGAATGAACTGGCCAGCGTTTTCGAAGTACGGAACCGGGGCGGCGCGCCCTGCCGTCAGGTGCGCGATCTTGCCGCGGGCAAACTCGCTCATATGGAAGTGTTGTTGCGCGACATAACGGCGGTTCGAAATCGCTTGCGCATCCTAATAAAGGACTGGGACATCCGGCTACAGAAACAAAAGCCTGGTGAACTTGTCGGACTGCTGGAAACTCTAGCGCGCCCTAATGGCACGCCTCGATCAACGCTGGCCCGCCCCTTCCACCGGAAGAACGAAATCAACGGGAGAAAATGATGAAGCGCACATATGTGCTGTCCATAACTTTTGTCTTTGCTTCGATGGCGGCGGTGGCAACCGCACAGCAGCCCACCACGCCGCCGGGTGGGACGCGGGGGATGGGAGCGGGCATGATGTCCCACGATTCCTCATCCATGGGGGAGATGCGCGCGATCCACGAGTTAATGGTCAACCACGATCAAATCCACAGAACCGTCACTAATCTTGCCGACGGCATTCGCACCGTCACGGAATCGGACGATCCGGAAATTGCAACGATCATCCAAGCACACGTTTTGGGGATGGATCGGCATATGAGCGCGGGAAAAGACCCCGGCTTGCCGATGGAGACTCCATCGGTGCACTCACTTTTCCGAAATGCCGATAAAGTTCATACCTCCATTCAGACCACCGCAAAAGGAGCCATCGTCGTTCAAACGTCAACCGATCCGGAGACGGTGGCAACGCTCCAGAAGCACGCCTTGGAGGTAAGCGACCTTGTCAAAGGCGGCATGGCTGCCATGCACTCAGCGATGATGCAGAACGGCATGCATAGCGGAATGATGGGGAATCCGCCGAAGGGTGAGACGCCAGACCAATCCGCCGCTGCACCGCAAGTTCA
Source organism: Terriglobia bacterium (assembly GCA_963768095.1). Classification (GTDB taxonomy): domain Bacteria; phylum Acidobacteriota; class Terriglobia; order Bryobacterales; family Bryobacteraceae; genus Palsa-89. Next base: position 1,304,646 of record CAVYGT010000011.1, read on the forward strand.
TGACCAGGATTCTACGGCTCAAAGCCACGATCAGCACCACGCCGATGTCGATCGAAGAGGCGATCAAGTGATGGGCTTTGATCACGAGAAGACTACGCATCACTTCCACCTGATTTCCGACGGTGGGGCTATTCAGGTAGAGGCGAATGACCCGAACGATACCGCAAGCCGCGATCAGATTCGGAAGCATTTGAGTCACATTGCACAAATGTTTGCGGCCGGCGATTTTACAGCTCCCATGTTGATTCATGCGCAGAACCCTCCGGGCGTGGCTGTGATGAAAGCGCTGAAAGCGGAGATCCAGTATCGTTTCGAGGAAACCGAAAGCGGCGCTCAAATTCGCGTTACGACTACAAACCGTGAAGCGCTCGCCGCTATCTATGAGTTTCTCCGTTTCCAAATCAGGGATCACGGAACATCAGATTCCGGCGTAGTCGAATGAGTTGTTCACTCGCTGGCTCCGAGATCTACGGTAGCTAAGGAGACGGCGTGCCCGCGCGGAAGGCTCAGCGACAAAACCGCGGCCGCGAGCACCAGCGCCGCAGAACCCCACAAACAACCCTCGAATCCGGCGAACTGAAAGACCAGGCCGGAGAGCAAGGTGCCAAGTAATCGCCCCCCGGCGTTCGCCATGTAATAGAAGCCGACGTTGAGGGCCACGCTATCCTCATCCGTGTAAGCCAGCACCAGATAGGAATGGACCGCGGAATTGATCGCAAAGACAACCGCGAAAACCGCCAGGCCGATGATGAGCGTCAGGCCGGGTGGTGCGCCAGTTTGCAACGCGACCGCGATGCCGATCGGGACGAACAGGAGGACGAAGGCCCAGTGGCGAGCGCCGGCGCCGTCGATCGCGTCACCACTCCCAAAAGCCCGTAGCATCTCCGGTACACCGGCCTGGATAAAGCCGTAACCGATGACCCAAAGCGCTAAGAACGCCCCCACGGCATAAAAAGACCATCCAAGTTGGCTGAGAAATACCGGCAAGCCGACGACAAACCACACATCTCGCGAAGCAAACAGGAACAAGCGCGCGGCGGAAAGCCAATTGATCTCCGAACTCTTCGAGAAGAGCGCGGTAAACTTCACTTTCTTCTTGGAGCGTCCCAAGTCGCCCAATAGCGACGCCACGGTAGCAAGCAGTACCAGGACCAGCGCTCCCGCCATGCCCACCAAAGCGCCGACGAACCCGAACGCCGCAAGCAGCGCGCCGCCGACGAAAAATCCCACGCCTTTGAGTGCGTTCTTGGAGCCGGTCAGGCGCGCGACCCATTTGAACAGTGCGCCGCCCGCGCCACCCGGTACGATCACTTTGATGGCGCTCTTGGCGCTCATTTTCGTCAAATCTTTCGCGATGCCGGACAGCGCTTGTGCCGCCATCACGTAGGCCACCGACAAGGCCTCGGACCAATGCGGATTGAGGAGCGCCAGCATGAGAAGCGCAAAGATCTGCAAACCCAGCCCACCGTACAGCGTGACCTTCACACCCGAGCGCGCCGCGATCCATCCACCGAAAAGATTCGTCACGATCCCGAAGAACTCGTAGAACAGGAACAGGAATGCGATGGAGACGCTGTCGTAGCCGAGCTTGTAGAAATGCAGGACCACCAGCATCCGAAGCGCGCCGTCGGTGATGGTGAAGCCCCAATACGCTCCCGTCACCAACGCGTAGCTGCGAATGTTGTTCATTGGGACGAGTACGTCACGATGCCGCCGCGCGCACCTGAAGTTGCGCCGCCACCTTCCGCGCCAGTTCGACCATGCGATTCACGTAGCCCCATTCGTTGTCGTACCAGGCCAGTACCTTGACTTGCGTTCCGTCAATGACCATGGTCGATGGCGCATCGACAATCGCCGAGTGCGGGTCGTTGAGGAAGTCAATCGAGACCAGCGGCCGTTCTTCGTACGCGAGAATTCCGCGCAGCGTTGTCTCAGCCGCCAGTTTGAAGAGCTGATTCACTTCGGCGGCGCTGGTGCTTCTGGCCACCTCGAAGACGCAGTCGGTCAGCGAGGCATTGAGCAGCGGCACGCGGATCGCGATGCCATTCAATTTGCCCAGCAGCTCGGGATAGATCAGTCCAATCGCCGTTGCAGAGCCGGTCGTCGTGGGAATGAGGGACATCAGCGAGGACCGGGCGCGCCGCAGATCTTTGTGCGGAAGATCGACAATGGTCTGCGTGTTCGTTACGTCGTGGACGGTGGTAATCACCCCATGCCGAATCCCGATTCCTTCGTGGATCACCTTCACCACCGGAGCCAGACAGTTCGTTGTGCAGGACGCGGCGGTGACGATGTGGTGCTCAGCGGGTGCATAAAGCCCGTCGTTCACGCCCATAACTATGTTCAGTGCGCCCCGATGTCTGACTGGCGCGGCGACGATCACCTTGCGCACGCCGCGTTCGAAGTAGGGTTCGAGCACCTCGGGCGTGAGCAGCTTGCCCGAACATTCGAGGACGATGTCGACCTGGCTGCCTTCCCAGGGCACTTCATGCGGCTTTGGTTCCGACGTGAACTTGATCGGACGCCCCTCCACAGTCACCTCGCCGGCTCCGGCTTTTATCAGCTTCGGCCAGCGGCCGTGGACACTGTCGAATTCCAGCAGATGCGCGGCCGCGGCCGGCCCCCCGTTGATCTCGTTGATATGCACGACCGCCAGGTCAGTGCAATCCCATGCGGCGCGGAAGGCAAGCCGGCCCATCCGGCCAAATCCGTTGATTCCGATGCGAGTCATTTCAGCTCAGGCGCGGGGAGTCTTAGCTACAGCATGTCGGACCGCAGCATCCTTTCGGCGAGTTGCTACGGAAGGAGGGTTTCGCAGCGCGGATAAACGCGCTCATGAATTTCCCTTCAACCCGCGGCGCGATTGCGTCCACATCGATGCCTTCACCCGTCAGAAACTGACGAGCATCTTGGATGTTGTAGACGCGGGTCGGCTCAAGATCGATCGATTCGAATCCGGCTTTCGCCAGTTTGCGGACGTATTCATATTCCTCCATCGCCCCGGCAATGCAACCAACCCACAGCTCCATGCTGCGCCGTATTTCGGCGGGCACCTCGCCCCGAACAACCACGTCGGAGACCGCGAAACGGCCTCCTGGCTTCAGCACGCGAAACGCTTCGCTGAGGACACGATCCTTATCGCCGGACAGGTTAATCACGCAGTTCGAGATGATGACATCCACCGAGTTGTCCGGCAAGGGGATGTTTTCGATCTCGCCTTTAAGAAACTCGACGTTGTCGACTCCCGCTTTCCGCTGGTTCTCGCGAGCGAGCGCTAACATGTCGTCGGTCATATCGAGGCCGTAGGCTTTACCCGTAGGTCCCACGCGTTTGGCGGAAAGCAATACGTCGATGCCGCCGCCGGAGCCGAGATCAAGCACCGTTTCGCCGGGGTTTAGGTTGGCAAGCGCGGTCGGGTTACCGCAGCCGAGTGAAGCGAGCACGGCCTCTTCCGGAATATTGCCCGTTTCGCTCGCGTCATAGAGGTTCGAAGTGATCGGATCGGCGCAACCACATGAGCTTGCGGAGCCGCAGCAGGAGCTGCCGCCGGATTTAACGCGCCGCGCCGCCGCGCCGTATTTCTCTCGTACTGTTTCTTTTACGTTCATGTTTATCATCCTCTCGCCGTTTCGGTGTGATGGTGCTTTTCGACAAACTCGACCACGTGACGCCGGATCTCGTCGCGGGCGTGGCGCACCGCGATGCCTTGATCGAGGCCCGCTTGCCGTAGCGCCACGGGACTTTCTACGGGCCAGTGCTGTCGCCAGATTGCGCCCGGGAATATTGGGCACGACCGCTCCTTCTCCCGATCGCACAGCGTAATGACATAGTGAAATCGCTGGCGCAGGTACGGATCAACCATTTTCGTTTGTGCCGACGAGATGTCGATGCCGACCTCGCGCAGCGCGGCCACCGCCAGCGGGTCCAACCGACCCGCTTCCGCGCCCGCGCTCACGATTTCGAATTCATCGCCCGCCAGCTCTCGAAGAAAAGCCTCTGCCATCTGGGTACGGCAGGAGTTCTCCGTGCAAAGGAACAGGACTTTCATCTTGATCGCCATGCTCTTCTCCTACTTGCAAAGTTGAGTGATCTTGGTAGGTTTGATCGCCTTGTTGCGGGTGCAGCACTCGGCATAAAGGAAGGCCAGCAACTCCTCCAGCACCGCCGTATTGGCCGTGTACCGAAGAAAAGTGCTTTCGCGCCGCACCGCGATGAGATCCTCGTTCTTCAGTTTTTCCAAGTGATGCGATAGCGTGGAGGCTGCAATCCCCAGCTCGTTTTGAATCTCACCCACCACCATGCCCTCCGGGTGAGCAGCCAGGAGCGCTCGCAGAATTCGCAACCGGGGCTCCGCGCCGAGGGCCGCGAACATATCCGCGTAGTTGGCCGTCCGGTCGGTGTCGGCGTCGGCTTTCAATCGCGATGTTTCCATGCTTCTATCATAATAGAATCATCAAAGTTGTCAAGAGCCGCCCAGCGGGGAATCCACCATTGCCGATTCGCCGCCCGTCGCTCGCTAGGCTGGGCCCGTGTCCGTGTTGATCGCGCCGCGGCGCCTGGATGCTACAATGAGTTCTTCGCTTTTCCTTCGGGGACTTTCTTGCCAGCCATAGACACCCTGATCGCCTCGGCCGGCCGTTGGTTTCTCCAGTCCGGAATTCAGGAGCCAGACGGCGGCGTGGCGCGGTATTACCGCTCCGACCTACTCAAGAACGCGGCCGTCTCGACCGAGATCACCGGCTACGCGGTCAGCACGCTAGTGTTCTTGCACGAACGCACGCGGGATGCTGAATATCTGGAACGAGCCGTGCGCGCCGCGCGCTTTCTCACTCGAAGGGCCTGGGACCGGTCGCTCGGAACTTTTCCCTTCGAGCGCGGCCTGAACGGCGCAGAGTCCGGAGGTTTTGCATATTTTTTTGACTGCGGAATCATCGTGCGTGGCCTGCTGGCCGCTTGGCGCGCAACGGGCGAAGCCGAGTTCCGGGACACTGCGATAGCGGCCGGGCGCGGCATGTTGACGGACTTTTGCTCCGGCCCGTCGATTCATCCGATTCTCGCCCTCCCGGACAAGAATCCATTGCCATACCAACCGCGCTGGTCGGCGTCGCCCGGTTGTTATCAATTGAAATCCGCGCTGGCTTGGTTTGATCTGTTTGAGTGCAGCGCCGAATCGGATTTCCTCCGCGCTTACCAGCGCGCTCTGGATGCGGCCCTATCCGCCGAAGGCACTTTTCTTCCCGGCGCCGCCAATTGCGAAAAAGTGATGGATCGCTTGCACGCTTACGCGTACTTTCTGGAGGGCCTGCTGCCCGTGCTCGATCGCGCGGAATGCGCCCACGCTTTTCGCGAGGGTCTGGATCGCGTGGCCGGTTACTTGCGCGAGATCGCGCCGCAATTCGTTCGCTCGGATGTCTACGCCCAATTGCTGCGGGCGCGGTTGTTCGGCGAGAGCCTGGGCGTCGCGCCGCTCGATTCCGAGGCGGCGGCTCACGAGGCTGAACAAGCGGCGGCATTTCAGCTCGATTCACCCGACCCGCGCGTGGCCGGTGGATTTGGATTCGGCCGCAAGCTCGGCCAACCGCTGCCCTATGTAAATCCGGTGTCCACAGCTTTCGCGGTGCAGGCGCTCGCGCTCTGGAGCGACCGTCAAAACAACGCGCTCGACGCACGGCGGCAAGCTCTCATTTGAGCGCGGTCGTGCGCGAAACGGTCAAAGTCCTGTTCGCTTCCTGCTCGGAAGCTCTGATTCTCGGCACTGTGCAGCACATGCGCGACATTCTGCCCGAGCTTCCACTGGTGGTGGTTTCGGAATTTCCGGTCGAGCACGAGCGTTGGATTCGCTTCCCGGTGGCGCGCGGATTCTTCGACAATCTCGCGCTGATCCGCTGGCACTTCCGCGACCAACACGTGCGCCTCTCGGCGGTAGTTCTGCAGCCGCGCATGCCTTATTGGCGGATGCGCCTGATCGGCTTTTTCCTCTCGCCCTGGAATTTCTTGGGGATGAACGAGAACTTCGGACACTTCATGCTGCGGCCGCGATCGGCCGGCACCATTTTGCGGCATCTGCTGTGGAGGGCGCGGAATTTCTTGGTCTTTGAATTCTCGCCGGGCGGCGCTGTCTACACGTTGCTGTGGAGGCTCGCACATCCGTGGGCGTTCGGGCGTCCACTGGCGGCCTTGCTGGGGCGGGTCGCCGGTCTGTTTGTCGCGGCGCTCAAGACGGTGGTGCCTGGGCGTCAGATCGCGTTGAGCACCGCTTCTCGCCCGCGCGGCGTGACGGTGGTGATTCCTTCGCGCAATGGAAAAGAGCTGCTGGCGCGCCTGCTTCCCGACGTGGTCCGGCAGATTGGAAGCATGGCCGGCGAGATCATCGTGGTGGACAACGGTTCGGACGATGGAACCGCCGATTTCCTTCGCCAGACCTATCCAAACATCGCGATCGAGCAGAGCGCGGCGCCGCTCTCGTTCGCCCGTGCGGTCAACGCCGGGATCCACAAGGCGCGCTACTCACACGTTTGTCTGCTCAACAACGACATGCTCATCGAGGAAGGTTTTCTCACGGCGCTGCTCGCGGCCTTCGAAAAACTTCCGGACCTGTTCTGCGCTACCGCACAGATATTTTTTCCTCCGGGCCAGCGCCGCGAGGAGACCGGCAAGGCGGTGATGCCTTTGGCGAGCGATCGCAAGCCGGCCGACTTCCCGGCGCGCTGCGATCTCCCGATTCCAGGTGAAGACCTGAGCTACGTGCTTTACGGAAGCGGCGGATGTTCGCTGTACGATACCGGAAAGCTACTAGCGCTCGGCGGCATGGATGAAGCTTATCAGCCTGCCTACGTCGAAGATCTGGATATCGGCTTACGAGCCTGGCAACACGCGTGGCCGTCGGTGTTTGTGGCGGGCGCGCGAGTGGAGCACCGCCACCGGGCCACGACCTCGCGCTATTTTTCGAGCGAATATCTGGAGCGCACTCTGGAATTGAACTATCTGCGGTTTCTCGCGCGCGCGGTCGGCGAGCCTGCGGTGTTCCGCCGGCTGTGGCGCGAAGCGATTGAGCGGCTGAATCTCCTGGCCGCGCCGGGGGCGGCAAATCGCGCCGCTGCCTCCGCCTTGGGCATGGCCTGGCGCGCGCCATTTTGGGTCACTCGTGTAGCGAAACCGGTGATTCCTGAGAGCGAGATTCTGGCGCTCGGAAGCGGCGCGGTGTTTGTGACGCCTGGCCGTGCATCCCGCAACAGGCCGGTTGTGTTAATCGCCAGTCCATACCTGCCGTTTCCGCTGGCTCACGGCGGCGCGGTCCGCATGTACAACATGATGCGGCGCGCGGCGCAGGATTTCGATCAGGTTCTGGTAGCTTTCGCCGGCGAGAGTCTCGAAGCTCCCAAAGAACTGCTCGAAATCTGCTGCGAAATCGTGCTGGTGAAGCGTCCCGGGACGCACCTGCTGCCTTCCTCGGCGCGGCCGGATGTGGTGGAAGAGTTCGATTCGCCGGCTTTTCACGCGGCCTTGAAGCAAACCGTTCGCAAGTGGAAGCCGGCCATCGCGCAGCTCGAGTTCACGCAAATGGCGCAGTATGCTGGCGATTGTCCGCCCGCGAAAACGATCCTGGTCGAGCACGACGTGACGTTCGATCTGTACCGCCAATTGCTCGCGCAAGGCGACGACTGGGAACTACACCACCAACTCGAGCGTTGGATTCCTTTTGAAACAGCCGCCTGGCAACAGGTGGATTGCGTGGTCACGATGTCGGAGACTGACTGCAAGCTGGCCGTGTCGCACGGTGTCGCGGAAACCAAGACAGTTTGTCTCGCCAACGGCGTCGACCTGGACCGTTTCCAACCCGCGGCGCACGCACCCGAGCCGTGGCGCTTGCTCTTTATCGGGTCCTTCGCCCACCTTCCGAATGTGCTGGCGCTGGACTTCTTCCTGCGCGAGGTCTGGCCTCGGCTGAAGCCACTCAGCCCAGTCCTGCACGTGATTGCCGGATCGCGGCACGATTACTTCCTGGATCGCTACCGGGACCGCGTCCAGTTGGACCTGACGCAGCCGGGAATCGAAGTGGAGGACTTCGTCGCGGACGTCCGGCCGGCCTACCAGCGTGCAGTGGTTGTGGTCGCGCCACTGGTTGCTTCCGCGGGAACCAACATCAAGATCATGGAAGCGATGGCGATGGGCAAGGCGATCGTCAGCACGCCGGCCGGCGTCAATGGCCTGGATCTCGATCCCGGCCGCAACGTTCTGGTGACTCCCACGCCGGACGAAATGGCGCGTGCGATCGCAGAGTTGTTCGAGAATCGTGCCCTGCGCGAGTCCTTGGAACGTGAGGCGCGCCGCACCGTTGAACGCGACTTCGACTGGGACAAGATCGCGGCGCGCCAGAAAGAACTGTATAACCGATTAGCCGGTCAGCCTAATTTGACGGCGAAGGCGACGTAATCCAAGCCGCCGAAAAATTCCTTGCGGAACGCCTCCGGCAATTCGGCCAGCGACGGCATGCTGTCGATGGCGGGCGACAGCCGCTCAATCTCCACTCGTCCAAAACCCGCCTCTTCTAAATAGAAGCTTGCCAGCGCCGGTGGAATGGGATGCCGGTGCGTCGGATCGATGTAGAAGTGCGTCGCGAAGATTGCCAGGCATTCCGGATTGGGGGTCTCGATGGCGATCAGAGCGCCGGCGCGCAGCTTGGCATGCGCTAAGCGCACCAATTCCGGCAATTTCTCGGGAGGAAGATGCTCGACTACCTGGCAGCAGATCAAGCCACCGAGCGATGAATCCGGCAGCGCGCTCAGATACGCGAACAGATCCACTTTCTCGGCGTCCAGGCCCTTGCTGCGGCAAACCGCGATCGAGTCTTCGTTGAGATCGACGCCGCGCGCGGAAATACCGGCGTCGCGCAAAATCTCCAGCATCTCGCCGCGTCCGCAGCCCAGATCGAGCACGCCCACGCTACCGCGGAAACGCGCGGCGTAGATGCGCTGGCGCTGCTGGATGTCGGCCTCGGAGCCGCGGAATCGGTCGGCGAATCGCAGCCAGTCAATCGACTCGAATGCCGCCGGCGCCGCGAGCGGCGCGCTGGCAGCGGCTTGCTCAACCGGCCTGGCGACGGACATCTTCTGCCGCAACACGCGCAACTCGGCGTGAACCACGGCGTCGCATTCGGCCCGCAACTTCGCCAGGTCTTCCCACAGGCGCTTCTGAATCTCCTCCAGGTTACCCCACAGCCGCTTCTGGACATCCTCGGTGCTGCGCGCCAGCGCTCCCTCGAAATCGGCGTGCTGCGCTTTGATCTGCTCCCGGTACTGGCCGTCCATCAAAGTGACGCGATGATGGAAAGAGCCCTGCAACTCGGCGACACTGCGAAGGAACTGGATTTCGGTGTTGGCGAGCGTCTTTTCCCAATGCACGTGCCACTCCGACCAGCGTGCGCGGATATCTTTCAGTTCCTGAGCTTCCGCGCGCAGCGCCTGCGTTTCGGACTGGAAGCGGCTGGATGTTTCGTTGAGCCGCGCTGCCAGCGCGGACATCGTCCGATTGCCTTCGTTCAACGCTTCGAGCGTGGCTTGCACGCAGGCCATGACAGCGCGGTTGAACTCCACCTGCTCGCGGACGTGCCAATCGAGCGCGCGCGCCACTAGCCGCTTCACCCGCTGAAGGATGGAATTCACCAGCCCCGGCGCGCGAGGATTCACGGTGCCGATGCTGGCCACTTTGGCGTCGGCCGCATCGCGCGCGTGCAGCAGCGGCAGCAGGTCAGGCACGGGGATATCTCCGGGCGCTGCGCCGTTGGGATGGCGGGCGCGGACGCGCTCGCGGATTTCCGCGATCATCGCGGCCAGCTCTTCACCCTTTTCGTCCATGTTTCCCGTTTCGATCCCTGCTCCAACTGGCGGTGATCCTGGTGAACACGCCACCGCGCGGCGTAAACTCGCCGGTGACGCTGGCGGAAATCGGGCGGCACGCCTGCACCACGTCTTCCAGAAAACGATTTACGACATTCTCTTGAAAGATTCCGAGATTGCGATACGCCAGCGTGTACATCTTCAGAGATTTCAGTTCCAGGCAGAGCTTATCAGGCACGTATCGGAGCGTCAGTTCGCCGTGATCGGGAAGCCCGGTCTTGGGACAAACCGAAGTAAACTCCGGCATCACGATTTCGATCTCGTAGCCGGGGTATTGGTTCTCCCAGGTTTCGATCCCGGGCAGTTTAGCGTGCACGCCGGCGCGCGCGTGCTGTTCGGTGTACTTGCGCTTCATGGTGCGGAAGCCGCGGCGGGAATCAAAGTGCGCGCCAGCAGGTCCAGAAACAGGCCAACGTCGGTAACCACGCCGACCGCCTGGCCGGTCCCGCGATCGCTGACTTTGGTGGCCACGGCGGGATTGATGTCGACACACACGATCTTGACCCAACTGGGCAGCATGTTTCCGACCGCAATCGAGTGCAGCATCGAGCCCAGACAAAGCACCAGCCCCGCGCCCTTCAATACTTCGGCGTACGCATCCTGGGCGCGGTTCATGTCGGTGATGGTGTCGGGCAGCGGGCCGTCGTCGCGCAGACTACCGGCCAGCACGAAGGGAATGCCTGACCGGACGCACTCGTACATTACGCCGCTCCGCAAACGTCCGCTATCCACCGCCCCGCGAATGCTGCCGCACTGGTAGATGGCATTGATCGCGCGCATGTGGTTGCGATGCCCGTGCTCTTCCTGGCGGCCATCGCTTTGCCGGATGCCGAGCGAGGTGCCAAACAGCGCCGCTTCGATGTCGTGCACGCCCAGCGCATTTCCGCACAGCAAAGCCTGGACGTATCCTTCGCGAATGAGACGCGCCAGCGACGCAGCGCCGCCGGTGTGAACCACCACCGGGCCGGCCACCGCTACGATCTTGTTACCGGCCGCGCGCGTCTGTTCGAGCAATGCCGCGGTCTGCTTGACCGCCGTCTCCACCTGGCGCTCGGAGGAAATGCCGTTGCTCATGAAAGCGAACGCCAGCCGGTCGCGCTCCTTCGATTCCGGGACGACGCGGATGCCGCGCATCCCAGTGACCACCTGGTCGCCCGCGCGGATGTCGCGCAAGCGCCGGCACCAGGCTTGGCCTTCTTCCACCACGATCAGAGCGTCCATGCGCTGGTTCTGAACTTCGATCCATTCCCCGTTATGACGGATGTAGGTGCGATGGTTGGTAGTGGAGTAAAAATCGTCCGGAGCGCAGCAATCGCGCGCCACCGGCTTCAGCTCCGCATCGCCGGTATCCACCATGGAGCAGCCCAGGCCGAGCAGTTGCGAAAGAATCAGGCGCATCGACTCGGGGTCGTCGGTACCCACCTTCAGCCGCAAGTAGGAAGGCTCGCTATTGGTGCGGCCGATGCGAAACTGTTCTACTTCGAAGCGTCCTTGGTACTCGACCACGGTGTCGAAGATCTGCTCCATGATGTGGGAGTCGATCAGGTGACCCTGGGCCTCAACGCGTTCTTCGAGAGGCATGCCGGTGCGCAGCGGCTTCATAGCATTAATCTACAGGATACCTGCTATTTGTTTAGTCCCGCCGCGCCCGCCGATGCTACACGTCGGCCGGCATCCAACGCTGCAGCTTGATGCCACCGTTGATCATGGCTTGCATCTGCGGCTGGAAGAACGCGTAGGGGTGGAACGGCGGAGGCGCAGTGGCTTCGTTTAAGCGGGCGCGAGCTTCCACCGGAATCACAAACTCGAGCGACGCCAGGTTGTCCTTGAGCTGCTCCAGCTTGGTGGCGCCGATGATAGTGGAGGTGACGCCGGGCTGCGTCGCAACCCAGTTGAGCGCCACTTGCGCGGGCGGCTTTCCCAGGCTCCTTGCGGTTTCGGCCAGGAGCTCGGCGATGCGCCAGTTGCGCTCGTTGAAGCGATTGATGATGGGATTGGCTTTGGTTTTCTCCAAACGCCCTTCGCCCGTTCCGCTGTCGCCCTCGCGCCTGTATTTGCCGCTGAGCAGCCCGCCGGCCAGCGGGCTCCAGGGACAGACGGCGATGCCGAGCTCCTGCGCCACCGGGATGTGCTCGCGCTCGATATTGCGCTCCACCAGCGAGTATTCCAGTTGCAGCGCCGCGATGCGCTCCTTGCCTTCCTTCTCGGCGATGGTCTGGCCGCGCGCCACGTACCAGGCGGGGGTGTCGGAGAAGCCGTAGTGGCGAATTTTGCCGTGCGCGGACCAGGTCGTTCAGAGTGTAGACAACTTCCTCCACCGGCGTTACGGTGTCCCAGGCGTGCAGCCAGTACAGATCGATGTAGTCGGTCTTGCAGGCGGCGCAGAGATCCTTCGAGCGCGCGATAAATGTTCTTGCGGCCGTTGCCGCCGGCGTTGGGATTGCCCCGGGCAGCGTTGAAGGTGAACTTGGTAGCGATGACCAGCTGGTCGCGGAGCCCGCGCTCGCTGACGAACTTCCCCAGCATCTCCTCGCTCTTGCCTAGCGTGTAGCCGTCGGCGGTGTCCAGAAAATTTCCGCCGGCTTCGACATAGCCGTTAAAGATCGCGCGGGAGATGTCTTCCTCGGTGCCCCATCCCCATTCGGTTCCGAACGTCATGGTGCCGAGACACAAGGGGCTGACGCGCAGCCCGGTGCGTCCCAGAGTGATGTAGCTATTCATGCCCAGATCCATAAGTCTCCTCAGGTTGATAGGCCGCGCGAAGATGCGGCGCTGGCCTACCTCGCATCGTATCCGATGCGTGAGGAGCCGGTGAGGGCGCGGGAGATTATTCGGCCGGGATCAGTTCCGAGGATCGCGGGGCATCCTGGGTTTCTAGCGCGAAACCCGCGGCGCGCGCGTCGTCGACGAACATTTTGACGGTTTCGAGCGAGTATTTGGTCAGATCCTTGCCGAGCAGCGGGAGCTTCTTCAGCAGGTCCGGCGTGACGGTGATGATGTGGCAGCCGATGGCGTCGGCTTGCACGATGTTGAACAGCTCGCGCGGGCTGGCCCAGATCAGCTCGATCTGCGGATGGTCGTACATGCGGGCCAAGGCGCCGCGCAGGATGGGCAGCGGGTCAACGCCGGAATCGGCAATTCGTCCGGCGAAGATCGAGATGCAGCTGGGCGGGCCATCCTTCAGGCCTCCCATGACCGCGTCCACCTGCTGCAGCGTCATCACCGCCGTTACGTTGACCTTGACGCCTTGCCGCGCCAGGCGCTCTACCAGCGGGGCCGCGCTTTGGCCATACGTATCCGTGATGGGAATCTTGACATACACGTTCTCGCCCCAGGTGGCAATGCGCCGCGCCTGCTGCTCCATCTCGGTGAAGTCGTTCGACAGGACCTCGAAGGAAAACGGGCGGTCCGGAATGCGGCGCGTGAGCGACCGTCCGAAGGATTCATAGTCCGTGACGCCGGCCTTGCGCATCAAGGTCGGATTGGTGGTAAAGCCCTTAATCCACGGCTGGCGCGCCAGCTCGACGATATCGCCCTGGTCGGCGCTGTCGGAGAAAATCTTCACGCGTAGTGCGGAAATACGGTCAGACATGTTGCGGCACTCCCATTTGGACGGTTCGTAAAATCCAGTTGGCGGCTTCGCGCAGCGAGCGGACGCGCAGGAAGGGGCCGTCGGGCTGGCGCTCGCGATAGCCGTAATCGACGAAAATGCTCTGACAGCCGGCGCGATGGCCGGCCTCCACGTCGCGCCAGCGGTCTCCAATCATGAAGCTGGATTTGAGATCGATGTTGGCCTGGCGCGCGGCCTCGAGCAACAGGCCGGGCTCTGGTTTGCGGCAAGCGCAATTGGACTGGTCGTCGTGCGGGCACACGCGCACGTCGTCCAGTTGCAGGAAGCGCTTGAGGCGCGCGTGGATTTCTCCCACTTCGACGGCGCTGGCCTTGCCGCGGGCGATGTCGGGTTGGTTGGTGACCAGAATCAGGGCGAAGCCTGCTTCGCGCAGCAGCCGGCACGCTTCGCGGACGCCGGGCAACAGGCGCAGCTCAGAAGGTGAAGGCGGAGGATACGGCCTGCCTTCGCGGACATGGGCGCGGTTGACCACGCCGTCGCGATCCAGAAAGACAGCGCGCCGCATGCTTCAGAGCCTTCCTAAGCGAGCGTCAGCGAGCATGGATTGAATCGCCGCGCACAGCGCCTGACGCGATGTGCGTTTGCAAGCCCAGCCCAGACTGCGGATGCGGTCGGTGTTCAGACGCACGATGGGGACGTCGCCCTTCCAGCCGCGGTCGCCGCCGGTGTATTCGATGCGGACTTTGTCTTCCGCCAGGCCCATGACCTCGATGGCCAGGCGGGCGATTTCGGTGACCGTGATGTAGTCGCCGGTGGCGACGTTGTAGACCTGAAAGTTGGCCGGGGTGAGCCGGTGGGCCATCAGCACCGCTTCCACGACATCCTCGACATGGATGTAGGATTTGCTTTGCGAGCCGTCGCCCAGAATGCGCAGCCGGTCCGGCTGGGTATGCAGGCGGCGAACGAAATCGAAACCAACCCCGTGGGTCTGCCGCGCGCCTACGACGTTGCCGAAGCGGAAGGCGCAGGCCGTGAGACCGAACATGGCGCAGTAAGAGGCGATCAGCGCTTCGCCGGCCAGCTTGCTCGCGCCGTAAGTGGAGACCGGGACCAGCGGTCCGTAGTCCTCCTCGGCCTCGTAGTTTCCGAGGTCGCCGTAGACGCCGCTGCCCGAGGCGTAGAGCAAGCGTGGAACGCCGGTGCGCCGCATGGCTTCCACCACCTGCTGCGTGAGAAACGTGCCCTCGCGAAAATCGATGTCGGGTTCGGTGGCGGCGCGTGCGATGTCGGGATTCGAAGCCAGGTGGATGGCCACATCGTGACCCTCCATGGCGCGCTCGAGCGGCGCCAGATCCTTTACGTCACCGTGGATCACGCGCAGCCTGGGGTCGTGTTCGTGGTGCGCGTAGTGCCACTGGCGTCCGGAAGAGAAGTTGTCGTAGAGCGTGACGGCTTCGACGCTGCGGTCGCACAGCAAGCGGTCCGTGAAATGGCTGCCGATAAAACCCGCGCCGCCCGCCAGGAAGAATCGGCGGCCTTGCATCGCACCGGCTCCGTTCATCGCACCGGCTCCACGACCGGCTCCGCGACGGACTCCGCGACCGACTCCCACTTGGTGGCGGCGCGCTGCAACTCCGGATGGCTCACCAGGAGATGCCAAACCACGGCGCACAGGCCTTCGGTATGGGGCGTAACGCGCTCCGCGGCGATGGTTGGAACAACTACGCAGGCTTCCGCGACTTCGCGCGTGAATCCGCCGTTGCGTCCGACGATTCCGAAGATGTGCGCCCCAACCGCATCGGCGGTTTCAAGCGCGCGCACGATGTTCACCGAAACGTTCTTTTCCTTGCTGCCGCCGCCGACGGAGAACACCAGCACGCCGTCGCGCGCGCTGATGCGCGATCCGGTGAGCCAGGCGGAGAAACAAGTCTCCCAGCCTTCGTCGTTGGCGCGCGCGGTCAATTCGGAAACGTTGTCGGTGGGGGCGTAGGCTTCAAAACCGCACAGCTTGCGAAAATCGTTGACGGCGTGGCCCGCGTGCCCGGCCGAACCTCCCACGCCCAGAATGAAGAGCCGTCCGCCGGCCTTTCGGACGTGCGCCAGCGCCGTGGCCATGCGCTCAATCTCGGCCACGTCCAACTGTTCGAGGATGGCGATGGTTTCGACGATGAACGTCGCCGCGAATCCGAGACTGACCACCGCGGGGGTCTGCTTCTTCTGTTCCGTGACTGCGTGGAGAAGGTCCGTTAAACTTGTCAAGCGTGCGCGAACTCCTGCTAATAGTTCGGCTTACCGCGCGCTTTTCAGTAGGGAAATTCCGCCTTAGTTGCGCGTTTCTAACTTCTGGCCGGCCAGTACCGGCATGCGGGTGAAGGCCAGCCTCAGGATGCGGCGGAAGGTCCAGACCGTCGACTCAAAGCGGCCCAGCGTGGTGACGCCGATGCGCTCGCCGTAGGGGATGAAAATCTCGCGGATGCGAAAGCCGGCCAGGGCGGGCTTCAACAGCAGCTCCACTGGTAAAGCCGGGCCGTTGGGGTCAACTTCCACGGCTTCAATGATTTCGCGCGAATAGGCGCGCATGCCCGAGTGCAGGTCGGTGGATTTCACGCCCAGCAAAACGTGGCCGGTCACAGCGAACAGCCAGTTGGCGAAGTAGTTCGCGAGCGGCATGCTGGCCGGACGGGTTTGGAGGCGCGAGGCATTCACCAGGTCGCATTCGCCCTTGAGTACCATGTCCGCTATACGAGGAATTTCGGTGGTGGGGTAGGTGCCGTCGCAATCCAGCGTGACCACTACGTCGCCGCGCGATTCCTTCAGCACGCGAGCCATGGCGCGGCCGTAGCCTTGCGGAGGGAATTGGCGAATTACGCGCGCGCCCAGTTCGCTGGCAATCTCGGGAGTGCGGTCCTTGCTGCTGTCCACGATCACGATTTCGTGCTCGCGCTCACCGAGAGCGGCGCGGATGTCCTCAATGACTTGGGTGACGGCTTTCTCTTCGTTCATCGTGATCATTGCGACTGAGATCATGCCGGTTGTTCCTCCAGGCGTTCACTGGACTGCGATCGCGGCACGCTGAGAGTATGTGCCACTTTCCGGGCGCGTTCGATGCAGACGTCCATGTTGATGTACTCGAACTCGGCCACGCGTCCGCACAGCGGAAGCCCGATTTGCTCGAAGTAGGCCTTGGCATGCTTCAGATTGCGGCGGTAGCTGTCATCCTGCACAACGTAGCCGTACTTGGTGCGCAGCACGCGGCCGTAGCAGACCTCGCTCTTGCGGATCAGCTCCATGTTTTCGAGGTTTGCGATGACGTCAGCGAGGATAGCTTCGTCGGACATCTCGTGCGTGCCGTCGCCCGGGTTGGTGGTGATTTCTGCTTCCACGATGGACTTGCCCGGAGGTGCATTGTGCGGGCTGAAGATCGCCGGAAACGACAGCCGATGGAAGCGGATCTTCGGATCGGGTACGTAGATGGCGGTGTAATCGGGCAGCCGGGCTGAATCCAGGCCGACCGCGACCGTGATCAGCGAGTTGTAGCGCAGCGAATCCACGGCGGCGATAACGTCTTCAGGCGTTCCGCTCACGGCGCGAACCAGCTCCTGAATGGGAATGGTGGACACGATCTGTTCGTAGCGTTTAGTGGTGCGGCCGTCGGTGACGCACCACTGGCCGTGCTCTTTCCAGACGCGCCCCACGTTGAAGTCCGGCGTGATCTTGCGCGCGCGTTTGGCGAGGGCGCGCGGGAGCGCTTCGATGCCGCCGTGCGATGGATAGTTGTAATAAAGCTGGTGAGTGTAGCCTTCGGTTTCGACGCCGACGGCGGCCTTGATGACGTCCTCGAGCGGGGGCTTGGGGACGCGGCCTTCCACCCATTCCAGGCCGAGCTCTTCGGCTGGCACGTTCCAGATTTTCTCGTTGTAGGGGATCAGGTATTTTTCGGCCAGGCCCTTGCCGAAGTGGTGGTAGATCCACTCCTTAAAGTTGGTTTTGGGTGGCGGGTAGTCGTTCTTGATGTAGTGGTAAAGACACTCGAAACGATCTTGTGGATCAAGATCATACAAGCCATTCTCGAAGGGATACTTTACGTAGCGGCCCTGGTAGAAAATCTTGTTATTGCGGCGCGCGCGGTGCACGTTGCCGTCGAGCAGCGCGACCATGTAGTCGACCATTTCCTGGTTGCGCGAAAAGATGATGTGCGGACCGCCGGCGTCGTAGGTGAAGCCGTGCTCCTGGACGGACAGGCAGTGCCCGCCGCCACGGCTTTCTTTCTCCAGGACTTCGCAGTCTTCTTCCAGGTGCGCCGCGATGCCGATGCCAGCCAGCCCGCCGCCTAGTATTCCAATGGCCAAGGGTCCCTCCCGATCAGGCCTTTCCTCTTGAAGAATCGGAGGTTTGGCGGCGTTTCTGTAGGCGGTCCAAGGGGCCTCCGAAGAACTTCCTAATTGCGCTAACCTGAATACAGTACTGGTGCTTCAGCCTCCTTGTCCTCAGGTTTGCCGAGTGCGCCCTTGAGCAATTCGAGATCGCTGGCTGGCGCCTCGCATCTCGGCAGCACGACCGCACGCCGTGCCTGGCCCGGCCGAACCGAAGCATTCACGACGCGGCTCAGCACATATAGTGGCCGACCTTTCGATTCCTCGTAAATGCGCGCCACGTAGTCCCCTATCAGGCCAAGACCCAATAGTGTGACGCCGGAGAATACGCACTGCAGCGCGACGATCGAGGTCCATCCAGGAATCGCAGTGTGTAGCGTCAGTGCCAGATAAAGCGCGTAAAAGAAATAAATGACTCCACCGACGCACAGAGAGAAGCCCAGGGCCGTGCTGATTCGGAGCGGCAAGGCCGAGAATGAAGAAATGGCAGTCCAGGCGAAGCGGAGCATCCGATACAGCGGGTACTTGGTCTTACCTGCGACGCGACTGTGGCGCTCAAATGGGACGATGGCTTCTCGGAGTCCCAACCAAGATACTAAGCCGCGCATAAAGCGGTGCTGCTCTCGGAAAGATCGGATAGCGACCAGGGCCTCGCGACTGAACAGGCGGAAATCGCCGACTTCTGGTGGGAGGCGTTCGTCCACCATAGTCTTCATAAGCCAGTAGAAACACTTAGCGGTCCAGCGCTTGAAAAGGCCGTCGCCATCGCGTTGGACGCGTTGAGCCGAGACGACATCGTATCCCTCCTCATAATGCCGCAACATCGGCACCAGCACATCCGGCGGGTCCTGCAGATCAGCGTCCATTACCACCACCGCGTCGCCTTCCGCAAAATCTAGCCCGGCGGTGATCGCGGCCTGATGGCCGAAGTTGCGCGAGAGGGCGAACACCTTCACGCGCGGGTCCTGCTTCGCGACTTCCTCGATCAAAGCTAGAGATTCATCCGCGCTACCGTCATCGACAAATACAATTTCGTACTCGCAGCTGAGCCGGTCCAGGACAGACCGAAGCGACGGCACCAAGTGAGGAATCGCTTGCGCCTCATTGTAGATCGGGATGACGAGCGACAGAATCATGGATGGCAAATCGGTGAGCAGCGCCTCTGCCAAGGATCAAGACGGCGTCCGCGCCTCGCGAACCAGGTCATAGAAACTCCGATCCGAACCCTATCAGGAATTCGACCGGAATGGACTCGAACTTTACCTCACGCCTTGGCGCCGTATCGGGCATTAAAGGGAACCCCGAAATTGGTCGATAACCTGCCTGTTGGCAACTAGTTCGAAAGTATTTGCAGCCCTGGCCTTCGCGCTCGTTGCGGCGTTCGCCTACGTCAGCGTGTTCGGATTCGCCTCGGTCTACGATGACGAGGGGTACAACGTGGCAGTGACCCGTCTGGTCTCGGAAGGCGTTCCGCTGTACACTGGCCAATTCGGAATCCACGGCCCGCTGCCGTACCTGGTTCGCGCTCTGGTTTTGAAAGCCTTAGGCGTTGCCGTCACGCACCAATCGGTCAGGCTATGGGTGTGGGGCATGTGGCTGCTGAGCGCTACCGCGCTGGCTCTCGCCATCCGGAACCTGACCGGGAGCCGGTTTTTCGCGATTGGCAGTCTGATCGTAGTCGGCACGCATCTTTTCCCGTTGCGCTTTAACCCCGGCCATCCGGAAGACTTTATCGTTCTTTTTCTCTCGCTGGCGGTGCTGGTCGCCTCGACCGAGACTCCTTGGCTGGGCGACGGTCTGCGCGTGGCCATGCTCGGGCTAATCGGCGCAGCTCTGCTCGGTACCAAGATCAACGTTGGTGCCTTTTACGTGCTCGGCCTTTCGGCCTGGATGCTCGCGTCGCTCCCGCGCGGAAAGCGGTGGCGAGCCGGTTCTGTCTTGTTCCTTGCGGCCTTCACCGCCACCCCCGCCCTACTAATGCGCGCAGCCTGGGCGCCGGAGTGGCAACTGCTACTCGTCTCCACGGCCGTCATGTTTCTCACGGGCTATGCGGCCTTCGCGCGTCCACTACCGCCCAGATTGGGCTGGAAGCATGTCGCAATTTCCGGGGCATCGGCCGCCGCCGGAGCCGTCGCGATTCTGGCCGTGACCACGCTCCACGGTTCTCGCTTGCTGGATATCCTCCAGGGGACGGTTATTACGGCAGCCAAACACTCCAAGGTCTTCTTGAGGCCGATGTCCTTCGGAATATGCACACTCCCAATCCTGGCCATCTTCGGGTGGATCAGCCTTCGCCAGGCAATTTACATCGGGCGGCCTGCGGATGCGGGACCGACACCGTCACAAAGCGTACTGAAAATGGCGCTGGTTTTGTCCACGTTCGCGCTGATGGTCGTGTTCGACGGTCGATACTACTTGGCTCTGATTGGCCCGGTATGCTGGTTGGTTGTTTTTCCCGGGAGGGCCATCGGTGATCGAAATCGCAGTGCGCGACTGTTCCTGGCTTTGACGGCATGTTCCCAGGTACTGCAGATCTTTCCAATTGTCGGAACCCAGACGGCGTGGAGTTCCCTGCTCCTGTGTGTCTGCTCATTGGTGTTGCTTCATGACGCGGCACTGGAGCTTTCACAGGCGCCTCGAGGATTTCCGAGGTTTGCGGCCCCTGTAGCTGTGTTCGCAGGGGGCTTGGCGCTGTACGCGCTGACGTTCTTCACGCTCGGCCTATGGACCACCTATTCACGAACACCGAGCCTTGGATTCGGCGACTCGAACCTGATTCGGGTCCCATTGGCGCTGCGAGCTGACTTTGACTGGATCGTTGCAAGCACGAGCCGGTATTGCGACGCCATCGTGACGCAGCCTGGCCTAGATAGCCTGCTGCTGTGGGCTAAGCCGGGGCCAGAGCTGCATGTTTCTCCCGTTCTCGTGAGCAGTTGGCCGCTTCACTTGACGAGTGATGAACAGCGTGAAGTCATTGCGCAAGTAAGCCGTTCCACCAAGGTCTGTGCGGTCTACAACCAGGCAGCCTCCGAGTGGTGGACCCGCGACGGCCCGCTGATCACGCCTTCCAGCCTCGCCCAGGAGCCTCTCGTTGCATACATCCAGGGCCTGCGCGGGATTCGGACCGTGGGAAATTATGCGATTCGCGGCAATACGCCTGTCGAGGCACTCTGGAAGGATGATTACCTCCTGAACGGGGTGCGCGACTTTGACGGCACCGGAGCAGCGGTTGGCGTACCAGGGGAACTGCTAACCAGCAACGCAGGCGCCGAATTCACATTCGGATTTCGGGCCAACGGCCCTGGGCTGGTCCTCTCCATTCCCCAGAAAGCCATAACGTCAGACGAAGAAACGGTTCCCATGGAGCCGATAATCTACGTCTCTCAGGATGGCCGCGTCGTAATCCGATCCACGGATGGCTCTTACCTTCCGGCCGGTGGACCAGACATCCTCGCGAATCGGCTCTGGCACGAGATGTCGTTACGGCGGGAGCAAGCCGGTTGGGCCGTCTGGCTCGACGCGCAACCGCTAGGCCACACGGGTGATCTCTTAACGGAAGCCAAGCCGCCGCGGTATCTACAGCTCGGCCCGGCGTTCGTGGGAGATACTTTTATTGGCCGTCACGGATGGATGCAGTTCTTCGGCGCGCTTCGCAACGTAAGAATGGGACGGAAAAGCAACGAGCTGGATTCCGCCCGAATTCTACCGCCCCGGCCGCCTCATGAGTAAGTGCTAACGAGGTTTCTCGCCCGACGCAACCATGTTCCAGGCCAATCGGCGAACGCCGGGCACGCGCGTCAAGAGATCGTCGGCTTTGCGCAACGGAAGCCACCAACAGAGGTCCCCGACACGCTCGCGATAAATTCGTTTCCAGTAACGATCCTGATTCGGATGAATTCGGTCGACGAGGTAGTACTTGAGAAATAAGGCCAGTGATAAAATCCAGAATTCCCGGTGCTGTACGTTTTGGAAATATTCTTTCATGAGCTCCACGTCGTCAAAGGAGAGAGGAGCCTCGTCGGCAGTCCGCACGTCAGTTGCCATGCGCCTATAAATCCGAATGACCGGGTTGTAGCGCAGCGGATCAATCGAGAAGAATCTCCCCCCTGGACGCAAAGCGGAATGAATCTGCTGGAAAAGTTGCCGCTTGTCACCCACGTGATGAATCGTGTTCGCGACGTAAACAAAATCAAAGTAGTCTTCAGGGACATCCAGGTGTTCACCGGCGACGACCACACCCTCCAACTCGACACCGTTGTGCCGGGCGAGGCGGCAGGCGAAGTCGACCATTTCTGCCGATACGTCCGTGCAAGTAACCCGCGCACCTTGCAGTGCGAAGTATACAGACGACTCTCCGAGGCCCGCCCCGATGTCCAGGACGCGCTTCCCCTTCAGCGGACCCATCTGTTGCAAAATGAAAGCGTTTTCCAGCGCCGTAGGGCTTTCAAAAGATGCGTGCACGAGGACATTCTCCAGGTTGGTCGCTTTTGCCCAGCGATCGTGAAACGCAGCCTCATCACTGTGTACTTTCTGAAGCGTCATAAAGCGTGCCTGAGTGACCGTCGCTCTCTCCTGACTATTTCGGTCTCTCCAGCGCATTCCAATAGACCGTTGTGTGGTGCCCGCCAGCGGCTGAGCCGCAATCTCCGCACAGCGCCAGCGGACCGGTGGCGTAGGCTACAGGCCATTTGGATCCAACACTCAGGCTTGCGGGTTGCGATAATGCTGCACAAAGGCCCATCCCATGTGCCCAGATGGCGTCCACCGCGATTGGGTCTACAATATTGCCGATAATCAACAGTCAGCGCATTACCGCTGGCCGGATATAGGCGCCGTCATGAGCCAGCGGGGGCAATGCAGGCGAAACTTCAAGACATCCCGGCACTCTTGCGGACCTCGCACTTGCGCCCTTCTTATTTATGATTCGGCTTTTTCTGGCGAGTTCTGTATACAAGGAAAAGAGGGGGAGCAACTTTCGCGCCATCAAGGCTCGATAGCGCGCGAGAACAACTTAGCAACTGCCGCTCAACTAAACTTTTGCTATGTAACTGCTGCGATGCGAACCGATTGGTACTAGGGACGTGCCCTTGCCCTCTCTAGTCGAAAACTACTGATGCGGGTCGAAGAACAGGCCGCTCGCCACGGCGCTGGCATTCGGGTTCGAGTTCGCGGTCAGTGTCACGGTCATGGTCACATGGCCGGCCAGGTTCCACAGCAGCCACTCCCCGTTGGCGAAGTTAGAGATACTTCGGCTATCCAGCACCACCCCGCTAGTCGCATCCGTCACGCTGATGGTCTCGGCACGGCCCAGGTTGTCCCAATCCACCGCGTACAGCCCCACCTGATGCATGTTGCCGTCCGTCAGATTGATGTCGATGCTGAAGCTGCTCGATGAGTACCAGGTTGAGGCGATCCGGCCGTTCGTCACCCCCGACTGCAAGGCTCGTACATCCGTGGTGGACGAGGCCCAGGTATAACTGCTCTGCCCGTTGAGCGCCACCTGCGCGTAGGCCGGGTAGTTGGTGGAGTCGTTCGCGATGGCCAAACCGTTCGAGCCGTAAACACCTTTCCAGGTCCCCTGATTGGTGGTGTCGTACTTGTCGAACACCGCCGAGGCCGGTACCACCACCTGCACCACCAGCGTCACCGTAGTGCTGTGCGTTAGGCTTCCACTCACGCCCGTCACCGTGATCGGATAAGTTCCACCCGGAACCGCGTTGTTGGTCGACACCATCAGCGTGGCGCTGCTTGCGCCGCTGATCGATGTGGGGCTGATGCTAGCCGTCGCCCCGCTCGGCAATCCGCTCGCGCTCAGCGCCACCGTCCCTACAAAACCGCCCTCCGGCGATATCGTCACCGTGTAGTTCACGCTGGCCGAGCGTGCCACGGTCTGCGAGGAAGGCGTGGCCGAGATCAAGAAGTCCGGCGTCAAAGTGCCGGCCGGGTCGAAGAACAGGCCGCTTATCACGGCGCTGGCATTCGGATTCGAGTTCGCGATCAGTGTGACGGTCATAGTCACGTGACCGGTCAGGTTCCACAGCAGCCATTCTCCGTTGGTGAATCCCGATATGCTGCGGCTGTCCAGCACCGTCCCGCTGGTCGCATCCGCGATGCTGATCGTCTCCGCGCGCCCGAGATTGTCCCAGTCCAACGCGTACAGCCCCACCTGATGCGCATTGCCATCTGTCAGATTGATGTCGATGGTGAAGCTGGAGGAAGCGTACCAGGTGGCCGCGATTCGACCGCCCGTCGCACCCGACTCCAGAGCGCGGACGTCGCTGGTGGAGGACGCCCAGGTATAGCTGCTCTCCCCGTTGAAGGCCACCTGCGCGTAGGCCGGGAAGTTGGTGGAGTCGTTGGCGATGGCCCAACCGTTCGACCCGTATACGCCCTTCCAGGTCCCCTGATTGGTGGTGTCAAACTTCACGAACACCGCCGATGCCTGTACTGCCAGGGTCACTGTCGCGCTGTGCGTTATGCTTCCGCTCGCCCCAGTCACCGTGATCGGGTAGGTTCCACCTGGAGCCGTGCTGTTAGTGGTCAGCGTCAGAGTCGCGGTGCCGGAGCTAGTGATCGACGTGGGATTGAAACTAGCCGTCACGCCGCTCGGCAGTCCGCTCGCGCTCAGCGCCACTGTCCCTGCAAAACCGCCCTCCGGCGACACCGTCACCGTGTAATTCACGCTGGCCGAGTGTCCGATCGTCTGCGACGAAGGCGTGGCCGAAAAGACAAAGTCCGGCGTCAATGCGGCTACCGGGTCGAAGAACAGGCCGCTCGCCACGGCGTTGGCGTTTCCGGTCTTTGTGACGGTCATGGTCACGTGGCCGGCCAGGCTCCATAGCAGCCATTCCCCATTGGTGAAGTTGGATATGCTGCGGCTGTCCAGCACCACCCCGCTAGTCGCATCCGTCACGCTGATGGTCTCGGCACGGCCCAGGTTGTCCCAATCCAATGCGTACAGCCCCACCTGATGCATGTTGCCGTCCGTCAGATTGATGTCGATGCTGAAGCTGCTCGATGAGTACCAGGTAGAGGCGATCCGGCCGTTCGTCACGCCCGACTGCAAGGCCCGCACGTCCGTGGTCGAAGACGCCCAGGTGTAACTCGACTCCCCGTTGAGCGCCACCTGCGCGTAGGCCGGGTAGTTGTTCGAGTCGTTCGATATCGCCCAACCATTCGACCCGTATACGCCCTTCCAGGTCCCCTGATTGGTGGTGTCGTACCTGTCGAACACGGCCGAAGCCGGCACCACTACCTGCACCACCAGCGTCACCGTAGTGTTGTGCGTTAGACTTCCGCTCACCCCGGTCACCGTGATCGGGTAGCTTCCCCCGGCCACCGCGTTGTTGGTCGACACCATCAGCGTGGCCGTGCTCGATCCGCTGATTGACGTGGGGCTGAAGCTTGCCGTCGCGCCGCTCGGCAATCCGCTCGCGCTCAGCGCCACCGTCCCTACAAAGCCGCCCTCCGGCGCTATGGCCACCGTGTAGTTCGCGCTCGACGAGCGTGTGACATTCTGTGAAGAAGGCGTCGCCGAGATCAGAAAGTCCGGCGTCAGAGGACCGGCCGGATCGAAGAACAGCCCGCTCACAACAGCGCTGGCATTCGGGTTGGGATTGTTCGCCAGTGTGACGGTCATGGTCACGTGGCCGGTCAGGTTCCACACCAGCCACGCCCCGTTGCTGAATCCCGATATGTTGCGGCTGTCCAGCACCGTCCCGCTGGTCGCATCCGCGATGCTGATCGTCTCGGCTCTCCCCAGGTTGTCCCAGTCCACCGCATACAGGCCCACCTGATGCGCGTTGCCGTCAGTCAGATTGATGTCGATGGTGAAGGTGGATCGACGAGTACCAGGTGGAGGCAATCCGGCCGCTCGCCGTACCAGACTCCAGGGCCCGCACGTCCGTGGTCGATGACGCCCAGCTGTAAGCAGTCTCTCCGTTGAAGTTCACCTGCGCATACGTCGGAAAGTTCGTAGAGTCGTTCGCTATCGCCCACCCGTTCGACCCGTACACCCCCTTCCAGGTCCCCTGCGTGGCCAGGTCGTACTTCGCGAAAGCCGCTGTGGCGGGAGTATAGATCGTGAGTGAAATGTCGACCGACTGGCTAATGATTCCATTATTTCCGGAGACGGTGAGTGTGTATGCGCCAGTGGTGGTCCCCAGAGGCGGATTTACTGTGACGACTGTGGAACCCGATCCGGCCACTGTCGGCGGATTGAAACTCGCCGTAACGCCCGAAGGCAGTCCGGCTACGGCAAAGCTGACGGTGCCGGCGAAGCCACCCGTGGGATTCACCGTGACCGTGTAAGTGGCGCTCCCGCCTGAGCCCGTGAGGACCTGTTGAGCGCTGGGTGTGACGGTGAGATAAAAGCTCGGCGTAGACGAGACTCCGGCGAGTGAGTTGATCAGTCCGATCCCGTTCGGACTGCCCCAGCCGGTGGCCAAATCGTAGCCGGGCGCCGCCGAGTGACCGTCGGATCCGCCGGTGATGTCGTGGAAATTGACGCTGTAGGCCGAACCTAAGCCAACGTTATAAAGAGTAGGGTTAATAAAGCCGAGCGAGCGGCCACCGTTAGCAACTGCCTGTTGATTGATGAGTGCCAGGTAGCCGGCCCACATGGGCGCCGCAAAACTGGTTCCTCCATACAGGTTGGCAGTGCAGGTAGTTTGGTCGGCACAGACATAAAAACTGAAGTTCGCGTTGGCGGAAACGTCCGGGCCGTTGCGATAGGTTTTGGAACAGCCGGAGCATCCACTAGCCGTGGCGGTCTGCCAGGAAGGAATGGCAAACTTGTCCGGCGAAATACCGCCGCCGCCGTCGATCCAAGCCGTTTCCGAACCCCAGGGGCCGGCGGGGCTGCTGGTGATCAAATCCGTTCCCCCAACCGAGGTGACATAGACATCGTCCGCCGGATAAATCTTGGAAGTCGATTTCCACGCGCTACTGTCGCCGGACGCTTGAAACAAATTCTGACCCTGCGCCGCGAACTCCTGGAAGTAGGGTTTGTCGGTGTTCGGGTCCGCCGGGCTCCACGACCACGAAGAACTCAACTGTGCGTTGAGTGGATTGGCGGTAGCCATGGCGTTAAAGATCGCCGCATCGCTGGATCCCACGTACATCACCAGGCTGGAGAGACCCGGAGCCATGCCGAGCGCCTGAGTCATGTCCAGCGTCTGTTCTGCGTCATCGCAGGCCGGATAAACGCAACTTGTGCTGGTCCCGTCCGTGGAGAGGAGCGTGATCGGCACGGTGTTCGTTTGGCCAATGTTTGCAAAGTATGTGCTCAGATCGGTCAGATCGGTACCGAAGAACTCCACCAAGCCGAGTGACTGGCCGCTCCCGGTAAGCGATGATCCACCGTAGTATGCCGCCCGCATGTCGCTGCCGAGATAAGATTCCGAGGGGCCGGAGCCGATCGTTGCACTGGTTTTCGTACCGGGATTTCTATGCATAAGCGTGGGCTGCGGGATCGAATAGTTGTCCAGGCCCGCGATGCGCCACAGTTGAACCGCCAGGTCCGGTGTGGGCTCCCGGTCCGGAGCGTAGAATGTGCGGCTTTCGGTGGGGTGGTTGTAGACGCCCATGTTCAGATGGAAGGCGCTTTCAATCTTCTCCACCGTCCCTGTGATGTCCACATTCATGCGATTACGCGAAGTGCCAACCACCTGAAAACCGTTGGTTTGGGCCCAACGAATCACGGCGTCATAATCCACCTGGCTAGGCCCAAACTGCCGCGTGAACTCTCCCACCGTCAGGAACTGGTGGTAGGACGGGCTGGAAGGATCGTAGAGGTCGTTCAAGAAGCTATCTAACGCCACTTGGTTGCGGAGCGGCAGCACGAGCACCAATCGCATGGTCTCGGTCGCAGGGAGGTGTTCTACATATTGCGCTTGTCCATTCTGAAGCGCTTCCCGCACATGGTGCGTCAATGGGGACAGTGACTGCGCGCTACAGATGACGCTCACAGCCGACACAAGCCCAAGGAAAGCTAGCCAAGACGTAACTAATCTTCGAATCATGGTTCTCCTTTGGTCGGGTAGGAGTTTGCGTCTTAGTTATTCGTCGGCAGCAAAATCCTCGCGTCTCTGAAAGTTTTCGCTAAAGTCACGATTTCCGTCTATCTTTCGTGTCTAACTAGTATTCCCTATCCTACCGTTGATGTTCAGCTCTTACTATGAGGAAAGGGCCTCCCGGAGTACCAGTTACTTTCCTCCTATTTCGGGGCAATACTAGTCCTAAGTCAGTTAAGCTTAACTCCTTAAGCGCGCCGTACCCAGTTCGTCGGGCCACTCAGGCGACAAATCGGGCCGGAGGAGTTTTTAGACTTTGTTTCCGATTGCAGTTATCTAATCGAATACGGCGTCAGCCTGGGCGGCGATTGGTCCGGTTCGAGCACCCAGATGTGGCGGTCGCGATAGTGCTCCGCGAACGGACGGTCCCAGTCCGGGCCCATTTCGTGCGCCCAGATGATTCGTTGCGTGTCGATGTTGGCGAGGTTGTAAACCCACTCGTAGTGCACCCAATGCTTGGGCGCATAGCGGACCAAGACTACGTGACTCCCAGGCTGCGCCAGCAAGGTTTGCGTCACGTGTTCGCGGGCCACGGCCACCGGGCGCACGTAGGCGCCGTCGTGGAACACGCTCCATAGATGCTTGGCGAACTGGCATGGAAACAGCATCAGAAAGAACGCAGCCATCGCCAGCCCGATTCTGTTCTGCCCGTAGAGCCAGCTTCGCATCCGCTGGATTCCCTGCAGGAAGAACAGGTACAGAAGCGAGGTGCCTGCCGAGGCGTAGTGCGGATTGAACCCGGTCAGAGGCGCCAGCGCGATCAAGAAGCCTCCCAGAAGAACCAGCGCCATGCGCTCCTGGGGTGTTTTCATCGGATACAGCCAGAGCAGGGGTGGAATCAACAAACACCACATGCCGAAGAAAAATTTGTAGATGGTAATGATCTGAATCGTAAACGCGATGAGCGGATTGGCTCGCACCGTTTTCACGATGAACATGCCCCACTCCGTCCAATAGCGGCGCATCACCTCGTGGCGATAGGTCTTCTCCGGGTGCATCGCGCCCCAGACCAGGACGGGCGCGGCGGCGTATTGCTTTTCGTGTTCCTGATAGGGCAGCTCGAACGGATTGCCGGTGACGCGGTAGTTGAAATACGCCATGAAGATCGCCGTGACGGCCAGAATCCCGGCGATCGGCAGCACAACCCGCTTCATGGCGAAAACAAACGGCGTCTGGTTCTTGCGCAGAAGCCACCACGCCAGGCACAGCGCCGCGAGCACCGTCAGGACGGCTCCGTCATAGGGTCGCGAGTTGATGAGAATCACCATGCCGAGCGCGAGTGTCGCGGCGTGGCCGAACTGCTTACGCAGCCCGATTCTGGGGAGGGCGCCAAAAATGAGCGCGCCGCCAATGGCCGCCACCGCGCCGCCCCAATAGGAATTCATCCAGTAACTGAAGATGCCGATGCGCAGCGCCAGCAACAATCCGCCCAGCAGCGCCCAACCCGGGGCGACCCAGCCCTGCAACATCCAGCAGGTGAGCCCGCACATCAGTCCCGCGCTGAGCCAGACTCCGATCCACGGCTGGCCAAAGAATTTCTCGCCAAAGGCCATGACCAACCCCTGGACCGGTTGGTATTTCGAAGCATAGGTGGGGTGCATGATGATGTGGAAGGATTCAAAATGCTCCCAAAACGGAGGCGTCGGGTTGGCTAGCCGGCCCGAAGCGTAGGTGTCGGCGGCCAGCAGGTAGCTAAACTCGTCCTGATAGACAGGCTTGGGAACGTGGACCCAGGGCAGCAGCGCGGCGCGCGCGCCCAGCGTCAACAGACACACGAACAAACAGGCAACCAGCCGCCTCTCGGCCAGGCGTTGGTAGAGCCCGAGGGTTCGCGCACCAAGAGCGGCGAGGGAACTGGTGGATTGGTGGTGACTTGGGGGTGCTGCAGGCGCAACTTCAACACATTCCGGCACTCTGGCTGGACCTCGCGTTCACTTCCTTCTTATTGATTATTCGGCTCTTCTGGCGATTTCTGTATAGAAGAGAAGGGTCGGGCGAGAAGCTGCGGACGGGCGCTGCGTTCGGCAACAGCTAGCGCGGGTTGGCCGGCCCAACTTCGCCGCTTGAACCCGACGGGCGGAGCTTTCGCACCAAGCTCAATACGCGCAACCGCGGCGTACTGCGCGGGGCGGATCGCTGCCTGATCTCGGCGGGCGCGGCCGGCGATTCCGGGGCCGCGGCTGCGTGGGTGACTCCCCACACGCAAGAGAGAACGGACTGTCCATGAAACGTCATAACAAAAACCTAATCGTCAAAGTACCGGTGAAATATTAGGTGTCGGAAAACCCGAATAAGTTTCAATGTGTCTCTTTTTTAATTGAAAAATCCGCTTGCCGCCGGCAGTGTGCAAGGCTTGGCAGGCCGGCGCGGCCGGCCTTCGTTGGGTCAAACTAAGGAAAGGTGCTGAACGCAATCCGGAAACACTCCAAGAAAACTGGGCGGACCATTCGGGAAGTCCGGATGTTCGCGCGGGCCATGCAGTCGGATTCCCATCCCATCCTGGTCCAGATCGTGCCTATCCGCCGCTGCAATCTGGACTGCACCTATTGCAACGAATACGACCGGGTGTCGGATCCGGTGCCGCTGGATGCGATGCTGGCACGAATCGACCGGCTGGGCGAGCTGGGCGCCACCATTATCACGCTGAGCGGAGGCGAGCCTACCCTGCACCCGGACCTGGACGCAATTATCCGCCGCATCCGGGAGCGCGGCGCCATCGCGACGCTGATCACCAACGGCCTGCTGCTGACCCCGGAGCGCATCCGGCGCTTCAACCAGGCCGGTCTCGACTATTTACAAATCAGCATCGATAACGTGCGGCCGGACGAGGTTTCGAAAAAGAGCCTCCAGGTTCTGGACCGCAAGCTGGAGTGGCTGGCTCGTGAGGCCGAGTTCGGCGTCACCATCAACTCGGTGCTGGGCGCGGCGATTCACAATCCGCAGGACGCGCTGGCTGTGTCGGCGCGGGCGCGCGAGCTGGGGTTCAGCAGCACGGTCGGCATTCTGCACGATCAGTCCGGACAACTGACTCCGCTCAGCCCGCCCCAGCAGGCCGCCTACGAGCAGTTCCGGCGCCGGAAGCCGTCGCTATTTTCTTTCGCGCACTTCGACAGCTTTCAGGACAACATCAGCCGAGGGCTCAAGACCGAGTGGCATTGCCGCGCGGGTGGGCGTTTCCTGTACATCTGCGAAGACGGCTTGGTGCACTATTGCTCGCAACAGCGCGGGCGGCCGGGAATTCCGCTGGACCGCTACACGGTGGAGGATCTGCGGCGGGAGGCGGCGCGTCAAAAAGGATGTGCGCCGTTCTGCACCATCTCCTGCGTCCACCAGACCGCGATGCTGGACGATTTTCGGGAGCGGCCGCGCGAGACGCTGGCTGGAATCCTGGCCAGGCGGCGTGAGGTGGATCCGGGGTTCCGCCCGCCACCGCTGGTCGGCGTACTGTCGTGGTTATTCCTGGACAATCGCCGGCGCGGGGTGTTCGGAAAGCTGATGCTAGGCGCGCTGGGATTGAAGGCTAAAGCGCGGGCCAAGGGCGCCTCGGCTTCTTCCTAGGCACGGCCCGCCTAAGGCGTCGTCACCGCGCGCACCGACTCCGATATCTGGCGGCCGTCCCGCTCGTGAACTTCCATCCGGACGCTCACGTCGTTGGTCCGAGGGCGGTACACCAATGATCCATCTTGAAGCTGGCGGGCGTCGAATGGGACCGCTTCGGAGAGGTCTCCATCCGAGATTCGTATGGTTGCGTTTTCGGCATCGTGAATGGCGCTGGAGGTGTGGTTCCAGAGAATCTCTATCTGCTGCGATTCCGCTGTGACGCTTAAGCCTAAGGGACTGGAATCGACCGAAGACGCGGCGGCGGACAGCTTCTTGGCCTGGCGTGCGTTGCTGACGTCGAGGATGAAACCGGCCAGAAAAATCGCAGCCATGGCGACGCCGATGGTTGGCATCAGCCGAAGCCAGCGGCGCGGTTCCGAAGAGTAATCGAAATCGGTCATCCCATCTCTATCAAACGGGAACTGGCTGACTGGGGAAAGGTTCGTGGGTACTCTTACGTACTACGCCGGAACTGGCGCTTGAGGACTAAATGGGTTCGGTCAGCCGCCGTGGGCTGTTCCGACAAACCGCACGGATTCGGCCGCGGTACCGCCGGCCCGTGTCTTTACTTCCAGCCGGATGTCGACATTCGTGGTGGAGGGCTGATAGGCGACGTATCCGTCGCGAAGTTGTTGGGCGTCTAAGTGAGTGACGTCCGTCACCGGGCCATCCACAATTCGCAGCACGGCGTTTTGGGCGCCCTGAATGGCCGGCGCCTCCCGATTCCACTGGATTAGAACCTGGCCCGACCGCGCGGTGACGTTCAGCCCCAGCAACGATTGGTAGCCGGTGCGCTGGGGCTCGGCCTCGGGGTGGGGAGGGGCGCTGTGCGAGTTTTCGAGCGCCGCCACTCCGGCCCCGGTAAGGATCATGGCGATCGCGGCGGTGTGGACTACGGGCATCCAGCGCGCGACGCCGCGAGGCTGGCTGGGCGCTTGTGCCAGCGGAGATGGCTCCAGCTTCTGGTTGGCAGGCTGAGGCTGAGGTGGCAGCGCAGGTTTGGGCGCCGGCGCCGGAATGGGCCGAGCCAACTTGGCTGCACTGAACGGAAACTCGTAATGTGCGTCGCGATAGCGAACGACTCCGGCTTCGCGCCAGAAAAAGGCGCCTTCATTCCCACGGCCGGCGCTGTAGCGAAGCAGCAAGACTACGTCCTCGGGATTCGAGAAGTAGCGATTGGCTGCCTCCAGATCCAGGTCGGAGAGGCTCAGCCAACCGCCGCGCTGCCATCGAAAGAAGCCGATCGGGGTTTGCTGCAATCCCGCGCGGCGGGCCAGCGCGCCCAGCCTCTGGGCCAGAAGCTCTCCGCGGAAACCCAAGGATGGGCTTACGTCGTCGCGCTCATGAAGCACCACAAAATCCTCTACAAAGGATGCGGGCTGTGGCGCGGTCAGCGAGTAGCCCAGGAGCACTCCCGCCAGTTCCTGCCGGGTGCCGAGGGCGGCCACGTTGAGGTGTTCGTCCTCCAGACGCTTGACCATGGCCAACCGCAAATGGATGGACAGCGCTTTGCTGGGCGGAGTCCAGACGTAGAAATCGGCCGGATCGTAGTCGGTATAGAATCCAGAGGGCATTGCGTCCATAATCATCATTCCCCGCGTTGGAGGGGGAAGCTAGGGGTACGTTGGTACTAGAACGTTCTGCCTATGCCGTCGCCGAAGTCGGGCAGGACTGAACCGTTTTCCGCCCCCAGCCTCAGCGCCAGGGCGAAGCGTCTGGCCACCGCCGCATGGCATCCGCGGCCCATTCCGTCGATTTGTCGCGATGACACAGATTGCAGACGTTCGGGATCTTGTACTGCTTTGTTTCGGCCGGCCCGATGAAGCGGAAGGTGTGGCTGTGGACCATGACATCGGCTATGGTGGTCTGGATTTTGGGCATATGGCAGCCAACGCAGTCGCTCCCGGCGCTCGCGAGTGCGTGATGCGTGTGTTCGGAAATGGTGGTGGTGTGCGGGCCGTTGGGCGATCCGGGGCCGTGGCACTCCAGGCACATCACGTTGGCCGGCTTCAGCAATTGCGATTCATTTTCGGTTCCGTGGACATCGTGGCAGCTGGAGCATTTCACACCGCGCGTGTACATGACGCTTTGAACGAAATCGTTGCCTTGCATGCGGTTCTTGTGCGCGGTGCCATCGGGGAAGTGGGCGAAGGTGGTTTCGCCGAGTTTGTGATCTTCCAGCGTCCAGAAATCCTGGAGCTTTTTGCCCACTTCGTAGCCGACCGGCCAATCGTAGTATTTTCCTTCGATGGGATTGGTTAGCGGGCGCCCCTGCGAGTGGCACTGGATGCAGATGTCGTTGGCGGCAACCGAATCCAGGCGCGCGGGATTAATGATATTGGTGCGGGCGGGTTGCGCGGCGTGATCGCTTCCCGGACCATGGCAACGTTCGCAGCCCACGTTCCATTCGGTGACCTTCTTGGTATGGATGTCGAAGTTTACGGAATGGCAGCCGTCGCATAGCGCGCTGGTGGGGCGCTTCATGTTGTCGGCGGGATACAGCGGCGCCCACCAATCCGTGCCGTTCGCGACCATGTACGGACGCCAGATCTTATGCGTCACGTCCCACTGGGCCGGCAGGACGAAATAATCGTCGCCGATTTTGGTGAAGTAGCGCTGCTTCCAGACGCTGCCGTAGACCAAAGCGATGTCCTTCAGGCCGAACTTAACCAGCGGATCGGGTTTTGAGAGATCCGGGATAATAATGCCCGGCGATTGCTGGGGGTCGCGGACCACGCTAGCCATCGGCGTCTTGCGCCAGCGCTCGTAAATGTTGGTATGGCAGGCGCGGCACGCGGCCGATCCGACGTAGTCCGCGCCCAGTGCCGCGGTACTGAGCAGCGCTGCAGCCATCAGCGTAACGATGATGCGCGGGTTGGCGGCCACTGAAGTATTGTAATCGAGCCAGAGGGTCCGGTTCTTTGACGTTCGTAGCAACATTCTGTGTTAGGATAATCGTCATCGAATGGCGAAGACGAAGTTCGATGATGCCATAGCCGACCGCGACCTGTATTCCGGGTTGATCCGGTTGCACGTGCTGCATCACGCCGTGGAGGAACCCATCTTCGGGCTGGGGATGGCTGAGGAGCTGGCGCGGCACGGCTATCGCATCAGTCCGGGAACGCTTTACCCGCTGCTGCACAGCCTCGAAAAGAAAGGCTACCTGAGGTCCAGCGAGCGCCGTAACGGAAAATCCTTGCGCAAAGTCTACCGCGCCACGCCGCAGGGAAAGAAAGCGCTCCTGGCGGCTAAGAGCAAAGTGCGCGAATTATTCCGTGAGCTGATCGAGGGCAAATGAATAGCGTACAGCGCGGGATGCGCTCCCTCAGCAAAGAAAACAATCGCGGCCCGCTGCGTTGTGCGCGGCGTCTACGGAGGCCAGCCGCCACGCCTGTTTGTTTCTTGTTGCTTCTGACGCTTTCGCGCGACCTGCGATCGCAGCCGGCTCCCGCGCAAACGCCGCTGACCATCACCCAGGCGGTGGAAGACGCGCTGCGGAATTATCCTTCCATCCGCGTGACGCAGGAGCAGATGAACGCGGCGGCGGCCGGAATTCGTTTGGCGCAGACCGCTTATTTGCCGCGCGTGGACGCGCTCGCGCAAGTGAATCGCGCGACGCGCAATACCTTCTATGGGTTGCTGCTGCCCGAAGGCATCATTCCGGGCGTGGACGGCGTGCCAGCCAACAATCTCGGCACGGTTTGGGACAGCGGCTTGGGCGTTCTGGTCACCTGGCAGCCGTTCGACTTTGGTTTGCGCGCCGCCAATGTTGCGGCCGCCACGGCGGCGCGGGAGCGTGCCCAGGCCAGCGTGAATCGTACCCGGTACGACGTTTCGGTCGCCACCGCCGACGCTTATTTGACCGTGATCGCCGCGCAGCAAACCGCGCAGGCCGCGCGCGCAGCGGTGGAGAGCTGGCAAGTCCTGCTCAGGACGATTCATGCTCAAGTAGCGGCGCAGTTGCGCCCCGGCGCCGACGAATCCCGGGTGCAAGCCGAACTGGCGGCCGCGCAAACTCAGGTCGCGCAGGCTGAGCAAGCCATCGACGTGGCTCGCGCGACGCTGGCCCTGTTCGTTGGCGCTGACTCCCAGTCAAACGTAAGCGGCGGCAAGCTGGTGGAACAACTGCCCGCAGAGCGAGCCGAAGCTCCGCTACAGACTGCGTCGAATCCGCTGGCGCTGGAGCAAACTGCCGCGATCGCGCAGGCGCAATCGCAACTCACGGCGCTCGGGCGGGAATACTATCCGCAGTTTTCCGTACAGGGTTTGGCGGCGGCGCGCGGCACCGGCATGCTGACCAACGGCGAACGGCTGGGTTGGCTGAACGGGCTCGCGCCCACGACTCAAAACTACGGCCTCGGCCTGACGGTCACGTTCCCGGTGATGGACAAGTTCGCTATCCACGAGCAAGAAGCGATGCAGTCGGCTAACGTTCGCGCCGGGCAAGCGCAATACCAGGTGATCGCTGCCAATCTGCAAGCGCAATTCAATACTGCGTTGGCGACGCTCAACGGGGCGCGGCGCGTGGTGGCGAATACGCCGGTGGAAGTCTCCTCGGCCCGCGTCGCGCTCCAACAAGCGACCGCGCGTTACCAGGCTGGCCTTGCCCCAATCGATGATGTCGCGCAAGCGCAGCGACTGCTGGTCCAGGCCCAGATCGACGATTCGCTGGCGCGTTTGAACGTCTGGCGCGGACGCCTGCAAGTTGAGACCGCTCGGGGTGACATTCAGCCGTTCCTGGCCGAGGCGACACAATGACGTTCCAGGGAAGTGCAGTATGCGATTAGTTCTAGCCGCTCTGGGCCGACCGGTTACCGTGGTCGTCTTTCTGATTGCCATCGCGATCGGCGCCGTGCTCGCCGCCAGACGAATGCCGGTAGACATCTTCCCGCAAGTTGGCGATCCGGCGATCTACGTCTCGCAGCCCTACACCGGCATGGACCCGGCGCAGATGGAAGGCTACCTGACTTATTACTACGAGTATCACTTCCTCTACATCACCGGCATCGATCACGTCGAGAGCAAGAGCATCCAGGGCGCGGCTCTGATGAAGCTGGTGTTCCATGAAGGCACCAACATGAGCCAGGCCATGTCGGAGACGGTGGGTTACGTGAACCGGGCGCGGTCCTTCATGCCGCCGGGAACGGTGCAGCCGTTTATCACGCGCTTCGATGCGGGAAGCGTGGCGGTGGGGCTGCTGGTTTTTAACAGCGCCAGTCACACGCAGGGAGAGCTGCAAGATTACGCGATCAATCGCGTGCGGCCTTTATTCGCGACGCTCCCGGGCGTTTCGGCGCCGCCTCCCTTTGGAGGAAACCAGCGAACGATTGTCGTCACGCTCGATCCGAGCAAGCTGCAGCAATATCGAATCTCTCCGGAAGAAGCTATTCAGGCGGTCAGCAAGTCGAGTGTCGTGATGCCTTCGGGCAACATGTGGACCGGCAAGATCGAACGGATCGCGCGCACCAATTCCGCGCTCGGCCCGAATCTTTCGGAGCTGTTGGACACGCCCATCCACCCAGTTTCCGGCACCAGCGTCTACCTGCGCGACATAGGCACGGTGGAGAACGGAACCGATATCGTCAGCGCCTACGCACACGTCGACGGAAAGCGAACCGTCTACATTCCAGTCACCAAGCGCTCGGACGCATCCACGCTGGCCGTGATCAACGCGGTGAAGGCGGCCATTCCAACCTTCAAGAAAGCGGTTCCGGAAGACGTGGACGTAAGCCTGCAATTCGATCAATCGCCCTATGTGACCAATTCGCTGCGGGGCCTGGTGATCGAGGGTTTGCTGGGCGCGGCGCTGACGGGCTTGATGGTGCTGATTTTTCTTCGGGACTGGCGCAGCGCCGTGATCGTGGTCATGAACATTCCGTTCGCTTTGCTGAGCGCGGTGATCCTGCTCTGGCTGACGGGCCAGACTATCAACATCATGACGCTGGGAGGACTGGCGCTGGCAGTGGGCGTCCTGGTGGATGAAGCCACGGTCGAAATCGAGAATATTCATACCCAGATGCTGCCGGGGGTCTCCCGCGCGCGGGCGGTGGTGGAAGCATGCAGCCGCACCGCGGTCGCGCGCTTGCTATCGATGGCTTGCATTCTGGCGGTGTTCGTACCGTCGTTCTTCATGATTGGCGTGAGCCGCCAACTCTTCGTTCCGTTGTCTCTGGCGGTGGCGTTCTCGATGATCGCATCGTATCTGCTGTCGAGCAGCCTGGTGCCGGTTTTTTCGACCTGGATGATGCGAGAAGCGCATCACGGAGAAGAAGGGGAGGGCCTTTTTGGTTATTTGCGCAGGTTCTACGACCGCTACTTGAAGGTCGTGCTGAAGTTGCGCTGGCCACTCACCTTCGTTTATCTCGTCTCCGCGTTCGCGTTGCTCTATTTTCTGGTTCCGCAGATGGGAACGGAGCTTTTCCCGGATGTGAACGCGCCACTGTATCGGATTCGCTTGCGCGCTCCGGCCGGCACGCGGATTGAGGAGAGCGAACGCGTTGTTCTGCGGGCTCTGGACGTGATCCAGCGCGAGGCGGGCAAAAACAACATCCAGATCACCAGCGATTTTGTGGGCCTCATTCCTTCCAGCTATCCGGTGGACTTGATCCATCTCTTCACCAGCGGACCGCAAGACGCGATCATCCAGGTTGCTTTTAAGCCGGATGCACCCCGCGGCGAAGGCCTGCGTGAACGCTTGCGGGCCAGCTTGCAGCGCGAGCTTCCCGGAGCTGAAGTTTCCTTCGAGGCGGGCGATATTGTCACGCAGGTGATGAGCTTCGGCTCGCCGACCCCGATCGAAATCGCGGTCCAGGGTGTCAATCTGCAGGATGATTACAAGTACGCGCAGAAGGTCCAAGCGTGCCTGGGCAAGCTCGACTTCCTTCGCGATCTGCAGTTCGCGCAGGAGATGAATTACCCCACGCTGGACATCAACATCGATCGCAATCGTACCGGCCAGTTCGGCTTGACCATGGCCGACGTAGTGCATTCGGTTGTGCCGGCGACGTCTTCCTCGCGGTTCACCGATCCGAATTATTGGCGCGATCCAAATTCGGGCAACGCATTTCAGATTCAAGTGGAGCTGCCGCAGAACCAGGTGCAAAGCTACGAACAGGTCGGCAACCTTCCGGTGATGCCGGCCGGAAGTCCGAAGCCTCTGCTCGACGACATCGCCAGTTTGAAGCCGAACACGATGCCGGGCGAGATCGACCGCTACAACGGCCAGCGAGTGGTAAGTCTCACCGCGAACATCCATGGCATCACGCTGGGCGAGGCTGCGCCTAAAATCAGCCAAGCCGTGGCCGCGGCTGGCGCTCCGCCTCGCGGGGTGACGGTTGTTACGCGCGGCGAAATTCCCGCGCTACAGCAGACCATTTCCGGATTGCGGATCGGCCTGCTGCTGGCCGTGGCGGTGATTTTTCTCCTGCTGTCGGCCAATTTCCAATCGGTGCGGCTGGCGCTGGCGATAATTCTGACGGTACCCGCGGTGCTGTGCGGAGTCTTGCTGATGCTGCGGTTCACGGCAACCACGCTGAATATTCAATCCTTCATGGGCGCCATCATGGCGATCGGGATCTCGGTGGCCAACTCGATTTTGCTGGTTACTTTTGCTGAACGCGCGCGTCACGAAAATCATCCGCCGTTGGAAGCTACACGCATCGGCGCGGGCAGCCGTCTGCGCGCGATCCTGATGACGGCCGCCGCGATGATTTTCGGCATGCTGCCCATGGCGATCGGCTTCGGCGAGAGCGGACCACAGGCCGCGCCGCTTGGCCGCGCCGTCATCGGCGGCCTGGTCGTTGCCACTTTCGCGACGCTGACCATTCTGCCGTCGATCTACGCCATTCTACAAGGGCGTGCGTCCGTTACTTCTCCATCTCTGAATCCCATGGATCCTGCGAGCCGATATTATGATGCGACCTAGACTATTTATCGCGGCTGGCATCCTAGCCATCTCCGCATGGCCGGCGCGCGCGCAATCGAGCGATCTCGCGCCGGTGGTCTCGAAGCCGGTGTCTCGAACCGCCGATTTACCCGCCGAGATCTGGCCATACCTCAGCGTGTCGCTGCACGCGAAAGTGCCGGGTTATGTCGAACGAGTGCTGGTGGACCGCGGCAGCGCGGTGAAAGAAGGCGAACTGCTCATCAATTTGACGGCTCCGGAAATGGACGCACAAATCGCCGAGGCGGAATCTAAAGTTCAA
Organism: Terriglobia bacterium; assembly: GCA_963768095.1. Lineage (GTDB taxonomy): Bacteria > Acidobacteriota > Terriglobia > Bryobacterales > Bryobacteraceae > Palsa-89. The sequence goes on from CAVYGT010000011.1 coordinate 1,344,363, forward strand.
GCCGCGGAAGCAGATCGTCTGCAAGCCGAAGCGCAATTGTCCGCCACCCAGAGCACTTATGAGCGCACTCAGGAAGCGGCCAAGACGCCGGGAGCCATCGCGGGAAACGATCTGGTGCTGGCGCAGAAGCAAGTGGATGCGGCGCAGGCTGTGGTCAACTCCAGGCAAAAGGCCAGCAATGCGGCGCAATCGGCGGCGAACGCTCTGAAGGTGATGCTGGCTTATCTCAAGATCACGGCGCCGTTCGATGGCATAGTGACCGACCGTCTGGTTCATCCGGGGGCTTTGGTGGGACCGCCTTCGGATCCCTCTCTTCTGGTGATCCAGCAGGTGTCGCGCTTGCGCGTGGTGGTTCCGGTTCCAGAAGAGGACGTGGGCGGCATTGTTCGGGGAGCGAGCGTTGAGTTCACCGTTCCCGCGTATCCACATCGCGCGTATTCGGGCAAGATCGCGCGCATCCCGGAAGCGCTGGACCAAAAGACCCGCACCATGCCGGTGGAGCTGGACGTCTTGAACCGCGACGGAACGCTCGCTCCGGGCATGTATCCCAGCGTCAAATGGCCGGTCCGCGGGCAGGGCACGGAGTTGTGGGTACCCAAGACCAGCGTCGTTACGACCACCGAGCGCACCTTCGTGATTCGCGATCACGATGGGCACGCCGAGTGGGTGGACGTGAAGAAAGGCGTCACGGAAGGCGACCTGGTAGAGGTGCTTGGGAATCTGAAAGCCGGCGATATGGTAGTGCGCCGCGCTAACGACGAGCTAAGAGAAGGGACGGCACTGCAGGCGCGCGCCAAGTGAGCCTCAGATCGGAATCCAGACTAGCCGGTCGATCCATTCTTCGGCGTCAGCTGGAACGGTCATGGCGCGCGCGCCGCAGTTTCGCAATCAGTTCTGCATTGGTGCGCGCCGATTCCGCATGTAGTGACTCTGCCGCTCGCTGGCCGTTTGCCAGATACGCATCAATTTGTGGCCTGTTTGCCAGGTAAAACGCAAGAGCCCCGTGCACTTGCTCGAGAGTCAAAGTCGGATAGCTTTCGACCATGCTCTCGGCGGACATGCCTTCGCGGAACAGGTAGACCACAGCGAATCCAACGATACCCGAGTGTCGCCCACACGATATGCGCCCTCGACAACGGTGACATATTGTTTCTGCATCGTCGCGCCTTTAATTCCATCCTAGCGAATTGCCACTGCGCGCAGCGGGCTTACTGGCCGACTGCTTTGCCGACCTTTTGGGTTGTCGCTTCGGCAGCCTGAAGGCTTGAAAGCGCGTCGTCCCACTTGTGATCGCGCAGCGCTGTGGCGGCTTCTTCGAAGAAAAGCTGAAAGCGGCTGACTGCGGCCGCAGTGTCCGCGTTGAGGGACATGCCGCGGGCGGCCAGGCTCTGGCGCATGGTCTCGGCGTTGCGCCAGGCCGCTGCAGCTTTAGCCGCGTCGGTTTCGTAGCGTTGCCGTAAGTCGGCGGCGGTTTCTTTGTCCGCAGCGGCGACGCCTTCCAGCTCCGGCGCTTTCTGCGCGAAGGGCGGTTCGCTGGCTTGTTTTGGCGGTGCTGGAGCGCTGGGCGCTTGCTTGGGTTGGTCTTGCGGAAATGCGCAGGGGAAGACCGCGACCGCGCGTGAGGCTCGCACTGCGGCCGCCCGGGTCTGCGGATCGGTGGCCATGGTGTTCACGGTCATCAAATAAGCGGACATCTGACGCGCCAACTCGCGGTTCGCTTCGTAGTCGCCGGGCGTAAGCGACATGCAGTAGGGAGCAGCCGAGAGCATGTACTGTTCGATTTGTTCGACATCCCGCACAGTCGCCCGGCCCGGCTGCTGTCCGATGGCTCCGAGTAGATTCCGCCGCCACAGCGGATTCCCGGCGATGCCCCGCCCCGACCGATTGGGGTTAACAGGATTGGCAGGATTTGCAGGATTGGGAGGCTGCGCCGCCGCGCATCCGAGCAGAAACAGCGCCAGAGTAAAACGCATCGTCAACCTCCCAGCGTTTGCGCCAGGCGCTTCACCAAGGCTTCTGCCCGGTCCAGCGACTCATTGGCGCTCTTGGCGTCGTTCTTGTCGATGGCCGCGTCGGTCGCATCCAACGCGGCTTCGATGCGCGTACGCAGGCTAACCAGGTCCGGATTCAGCTCCTGGCCCATGGCCTCCAGATGCTCTTCGATGGAGTCCATGGAGCGGAAGTAGGCAATCGCGCGCGTGGCAACTAGTCCCAGCCGGTGGTGCACCTCGCGCATTTCAGCCGAAGGCTTGGCCGGACTGCTCGCCGGCTGGTCTTGCGCCAGCATCGGCGCGCACGCGAGTGCAAGGGCTATTACCGCGGCTTTCATGCTACTTCCTTACGACGTCGCCGACCACGGGAGCGCCCGCTCCCGAGTAAGTTCCCATGGAGATGCGGTCGCGCACGACAGTGATGGTGATCTGGCCGAGCGGCGTGATCTGCACGTCCAGCACTTCATGCGTAGTTGGATCCCGGATTTCCTTGCCTTTGTGATAGACGGTGAAGGTTTGGCCGGGTTTCAGTCCCGCTGCCGTACCCGCGTTGATGGTGATGGTGGCGCCGCTCACATCGGCCACCAGGGCATCCAAGTCGTTCTCACGGGCTTCAGCTCCGCCGTTGAGCGGCGCCTGATTGATATCCACTGAAAGCTTGTTCACTGCGTCCATGGTGGCTTCACCGATGATGGTCTCGCCGAAATTAGAACTCGCCATGTTCACGGCTCCGCCGCCACCGATTCCGCCTACGAACAGCGCCGCGCCGAATCCCTTGCTGGTGCGCTTAGACTCGCCGCGAGCCTCGCCGCTGGCCACCACCTCGCTGGTCTCGGCATCGACGATACGGTAGTCGAGCACAACCACGGCCTTGTTGTCCTGTTTGTACCCGCCGGCCGCGCCGCCGGCGCCTGGAACGATTGCGCCCGCCCCGCCGCTAACGCGCCGATCGTCCCGGCCGAACACGACGATGTCTCCCATCAGCGTCAAGTCCGCGCCGCGAATCTGGCCGACGCGCGAGCCGGTGCCCTTTTTCACGCGATTGCTGGCGTCGAAATCCTGCTCCTTCATGAGGTTGTTCACCTTGCGCCGCTCGACCACGGTGAAACGGCCGTCCTGCGCGATGCGCTTGGTCAGCATGGCGTTGATGCCCTGCCCGATGTTCTGCTGTGTGCCAAAGATCGATTGCACGGCAGTCATGACGGTGGAATAGTCGAAATCCTCGATGGAGAGAGCCTTCTTGGTCTGAGCCGGCGCCATCAGCGCGCCAGCCGTCATCAGAGCGATCAACAATTTCGAATTCATGCAGATCTCCTCGATGGCCTATTGCGCTGCCGGCATTTTCTTGCGCGCCATGTAGCCGATGGCCGGCTTGGTTCCCGTGTAATTTCCTGTGGCGATTTTATCGCGCACGCTGGTGATGGTCATTTCGCCGGACTTTTCGGTCATCACGTCCAGCGTTTCCTTGGTCACGGGATCTTTCACTTCGCGGACGATCCGCAAGATCTCGAAAGTCTCGCCCACGTTGACGCCATCGGCGGAGCCGACATTGAGAACCAGCGTGTTGCCGGAAACGTCGGCCACGCGCCCCTCCACCTCGCGCACGGCCTTCTTCATGGTCGCGGTCTGCTCTTTGAGGATGTCGGCCAGCTTGTTGACGCAATCCTGGGTAGCTTCGCCGATGATGGTCTGGCCGAAGTTGGAGCTGGTCATGTCGATACCCCCGCCTCCTCCGCCGGATCCGAAGACGCCGGCCATTCCGCCGAATCCGCTGCTTTTCCGGGTCGACTCTCCGCGCGCTTCTCCGGTGGCGATTACTTCGGAGGTTTCGGAGTCAACGAGACGATAGTCGATGGCGACGACGGCTTTGTCTTCTTCCTTCTTGATGTGGATCCCGGCGAACGGGCCGCGGGCGAAACCGCCGGCTCCGATGTTGGTCTTCTTGTCGTCGCGGCCGAAGATCACGATGTCGCCGGTGAGCAGCGCGTCAGCTCCGGAAATGTTCCCTACGCGCGCCCCCGAGCCCTTCTTAACGCGGTTGCCGGCGTTGAAGTCCTGCTCCTTGATCAACGTGTCCATCTTGGCGCGCTCCACGATGACGACATTGTTGGCGTCGGCCATGCGCTTCACCAGCATGGCGCGGATGCCTTTTCCGATGTCGGCTTGGGTGTTAAAGACCGCCTGTACCGAGCTCTTCACGGTGGAATAGTCGAACTCGTCCACCATCACGCGCTTCTTCTGCGCTTGCGTCGTTGCGGCCGTGGGTGCGCTTGCGGGAGCAACCGCAGCCGGAGCTGGCTCAGGGGCGAGGGCTGGCGCCGCAGGTGCAGGAGGCGGTGCAGGTGCAGCCGCCGCAGCAGGCGCTGGAGCCGGCGCCGCAGGTGCGCTGGTCGGGTCCAGCATCACGTTGATGATGTTTTCCGACACTCCCGCGTTTTTCAACTTCACCAGGTCGGCTGGCGTGAGATTGGCAGGCTTGTTGTCCCTCTGAAGGGTCTTGATGATGATGCTTTCCGACAGTCCCGCCTTCACCGATTCGATCACCGAATCGACCATCGAAGGTTGCTTAGGCGCAGCCTTGGTTGCAGCCTTAGGAGCTGCTTTGGGAGCCGCTTTCGGCGCTGCCGCGGGTGCCTGAGCTTGCGCCACAAACACTGTGGCCGCCAGAGCCAATATTCCCAACAAACCGCATCTCATCCTGATTTCCTCCTCCAAAGAATTGGCGGGCCCGCGTAATCGAGCAGCCTGCGCGCGGGCGCATCCCAACGATGTGAATGATTTGCACCCAGTATGTCCGCTTGCAGTGCTGCTGTCAAGGCTCGATGGTACCTGCGTTTTCCCTGCGATTAAGGCTTTCACCTGACCGACTTCCAGGCGACTGAAATCTAATGAAGGAGGCAGTTCGATTCTTTCAAGAATCTTCGACTGAGATACCATTCCGGCTGAGTGCCCATGAGTAAGGCGGGTTACCCTCCTAGCCAATCCGTCAGGCCTCCTGAAGTATCATTCTCAACATGGGACCGTTGAGCGTGTTGGGTAGGATTGTGGGCCTTGCGGCGCTGCTCTTTGGAGCGTCGCTGTTTGCCAGCGACACGATCTTACTCCACGGCCACATCTATACCGAGAATCAGAAAGCACCGTGGGCTGAGGGCCTGGCGATCACCGGCGGCCGGATCGACGCAGTGGGCAGCGATGCCGAAATTTCGCGCTATCGGCAATCCCAGACCAAGGTCGTCGATCTCCAGGGACGAACCGTGATCCCCGGCATCATCGATATTCACGAGCACGTGCTGTATGGGGGCATGGCGCTGCATGGCTTTAATCTGTCGACTCCGGAGTTCAACATCACTCCCAGCGATGAAGATGCCTTCGTTGACACGATCAAGGTCTACGCGGCCAGCCATCCTGACGAGAAGGTATTGTTCGGAAGGGCGAGTTTCCCCACTAATCCCGATTCCGCGGCAAAGCTGGAGCTGTTGGATCGTGCCGTGCCCGACCGGCCGCTGGTGATTCACGCCACCAGCGAGCACGCCTTGTGGGTCAATAGTAAGACCTTGGCGCTAGCTGGAATTAGCAATAAACCCGTGGCGGACGCGACGCTCGAGAGATTCATCGTGCGCGACTCGAACGGGCATCCGACCGGCGTATTTCGCGAGTCTTCCATGCAGTTGATCAACAATGCGCTGCCGCCGATGCCGCTCGATCAGCGTATGGCTCTGCTGCGCGGCGCCGAGCATTACCTGAACCGATTCGGCATTACCAGCGTGGTGGAGCTAACGGGAGATCTGGCGGAGTTGGAAGCTTTCGCGGCGCTGCGCGATCGCGGCGAATTGACCATTCGCACACGCACTGGGTTCGGCAAAGTAGCCGTGAATCATCATTGGACGCCGGAGTTCCTGGCCGACCTCGACAAGGCTCGCAAGCTTTATCACGACGACTGGGTTTCAGCGAACCTAGTGAAGTTCTTCGCGGATGGGGTCGGCAATCCCCCGCCGATGTTTTATGACCCGGCCGAGTACCGAAAGCTCTTGATCGAGCTGGACAAGCGCGGTTATCAGATTGTCACCCACGCCATCGGGGCCGGCGCGGTTCATGCGGTGTTGGATGCTTATGCGGATCTGGAAAAGACCAACGGCTCTAAAGATCGCCGCCTTCGTATGGAGCATGTATTCAATGTCGAGACGGATGACATGCGGCGCTTTTCGAAGCTGTCGACCGTTGTAGGTATGCAACCGGCCTTTTGTTGCGGCGGTTTCGCCGGAGATCGCTCCAACGAATTCGGGAGCGTCGAAAAAAGCGGGGCGTTGCTCAGCTTCAGCAGCGACTGGCCGTGCAGTTGGCCTCCCGACCCGATGGCCGGAATCCAACAAGCGCTAATGCGCGAGGTGCGCCGCCCCGTCACGATGCATGGCCCCACGCCTACGCCTCCCGAATACAATGCGCTGGATCAGAAAGTCACGGTGGAGCAGGCGGTGGCGGCTTACACCAAGGCCGGCGCGTACGCGGAGTTCTCTGAAAACCGGGTCGGCACGCTCGAGGCCGGCAAGGAAGCCGACTTGGCGGTGCTTTCTCAAGACATCTTTAGCGTGCGTCCGGAAGAGATCGGCAAGACGCATATCGTGATGACGATGGTGGGAGGCAGGGTCGTGTTCACCGACCAGCCGTGACGGCCAGCGGGTTGGCCCGGCAAACCGAGGCATGCGATCATGAGCAATGGGGTCCTCCGAACGGCTTAGCGGCCGCTTTTGGTGTCTAATCGCGGCCACCTTTCTCGGCTTTCTCGGATTCGGCACGGTGCTGCCGGCCTTGGCGCCCCACGTACGTCACGACCTGGGCGGATCGGACCGCGCGGTCGGCTTCATCATCGGGACCTTTTCGGTGGTCGCTTTGAGCTGCCGTCCATTTGTAGGGCTGCTGGCGGATCGGAAAGGCCGCAAGCGCGCCTTCCTGACGGGCCTTACAAGCTGCACCTTGGCCGGCCTGTCCTACCTGCTGCCGTGGGGCCTGGGCGGTCTGTACCTTGGCCGAACCTTGCAAGGGATTGGGGAAGCGTGTCTGTACACGGGCGCTGCGGCGTGGGCCATCGAAGTCGCTGGAGTGCACCGCAGCGCGCGGGCTTTGGGATACCTGAGCAGCGGGATTTGGGGCGGCTACGCGGCCGGACCACTCATCGGGCAACTGCTCGGCTCGTTCTCCAACGCGGCCCGATTCCAGGTGATTGCCGCGCTCACCGCTGCAGCCTTGCTCAGCCGGGTGCCGGAGGACTACCAACCCGCCGCTCACGCACGCAGGCGCCAATGGCTGCAACGGCATCTGATCCCGGCCGGCATTTCAGTTGGATTCGTGAACGTCCACTATCCGGTCATCACCGGCTTCCTCATCCTGCACCTGGCGCGGCATGGCAACGCGGGCCCGGCGGCATTTTCTACTTACGCCGGATTCGTGCTGCTCTCACGATTCTTCCTCGGCGGCTTGCCGGATCGGATCGATCCCCGCATTACGTTTTACTTTGGCCTGTTTGGAATGGCCGTGGGTCTTGCCGTCCTGGCGACTGCTCCTGGATTCGTGGGGGCTATCATCGGGGCCGGGTGCTTAGGTTTCGGTTTTTCTTTTCCCTGGGCTTCGGTCGCGTCCACGGTGCTGCGCCATACCGCCGAAGGCCAGCGCGGATCGGCGGTCAGTGTGCTCAGCGCGTTCTACGATCTGTTCGTGGGGACCAGTTCATTTTCGGCCGGGATCGTCGCCAGCGCGTATGGATATGCCGCGGCGTTCATCATGGCCATCGTTGCGTTGTTCGCGGCCGCGATTTCCGGCCGATATGTCTTCGCCGCAAAATTTCCTGCGCCCGAACATTCTCTAGAAGCGCCGCTGGAAGCCGCCGCGGCTCAAGACTGACGCCGGACCAACCCCATGAGCGACTACAGCGCCCGCGAACAACACGGGTGGTACATGTACGACTTCGCGCACTCGGCATTTTCGACCACCGTTGTCACGCTATTCCTGGGCCCTTACCTGACGGTGCTGGCCAAGGCTGCCGCCGACGCGCACGGCATGGTGCATCCGCTGCATATCGACATCGACGCGCGCAGCTATTGGAGCTACCTGATCAGCCTGTCCGTCATCCTGCAAGTGCTGTTCTTGCCGATGCTGGGCGCGGTGGCCGATTATTCGCGGCGCAAGAAAGAGCTGCTTGGCCTGGTTACTTACATTGGCGCCGGGGCCACGATCGCCATGTTTTTCCTGCAAGGGGACCGATACCTGCAGGGAGGTGCGCTGTTCCTGATCGCCAACGTGAGCTTTGGCGCCGGCGTCGCGATCTATAACTCCTTCTTGCCTGAAATCGCTCCGCGCGAAGATCGCGACAACGTGTCGTCGAAGGGCTGGGGGATGGGCTATGTGGGAGGCGGCACGCTGCTCGCGCTGAACCTGCTGCTCTACCTCAATGCAAGCAGGATTGGGATGAGCGATTCGATGGCGGTTCGAATCAGCCTCTGCTCGGCGGGCGTTTGGTGGGCACTGTTCACCGTTCCGACATTGGTGCGGCTGCACAATCGCGGTCCGGCGCACCTGTTGGCCGCCGGCCAGAGCGCCATCGCCACCGTGGTCCGGCAATTGTCGCACACCATCGGCCAGATGCGGCGTTTTCCGCAGACCATGCGATTCGTGATCGCCTTTCTGCTCTTTAACGACGCCATCCAGACCGTGATCGCGCTGGCGTCGCAATTCGGCAGTGACGAACTCAAGATTCCCATCTCGCAGCTGACGATGGCGATTCTGATGGTGCAGTTTGTGGCGTTCTTCGGCGCCATGGGATTCAACGCGCTGGCTCGCGTCATCAACGCCAAGCGCGCGGTGGCCGTAAGTTTGGTGATCTGGTCGGCAACGCTGATCTACATTTATCTGGAAGTGAGGACCACTCTTCAATTCTTCATCATGGCCGCGGTGGTCGCGTTGGTCCTCGGCGGCAGCCAGGCCCTGAGCCGATCGCTTTACGCGCAGCTCATTCCGAAATTCAAAGAAGCCGAGTATTACAGCATCTACGAAGTGACTGATAAGGGGACCAGCTGGCTGTGCCCGCTGTTCTTCGGCTTGGCGCTGCAATTTACCAGGAGCTATCGGATCGCGATCTTGTCGCTCATCATATTTTTCCTGGCCGGATTGTTCGTTCTACTCAGTGTCGACGTGGAACGGGGCGAGCGCGATGTCGCACTCGCCCAGAACGTGTAAGTCGAATCGCCTATTCGCCCGAAGGCAGACTGAAGGCCAGAAACTCGCCGGAATAATTTCCGCCGCTGACGGCAATCACGATGTACTGCTTGCCATCCACCGAGTAGGTCATGGGCGACCCGCTCTGCGGAGCCGGCATCCAAACCGCGCCCACTTGCCGTCCGGTGGCCTTGTCATAGGCCCGCAGCATTGCGCCGCGAGGATGCTCCGGCGTGGTGGTGATCTGCGGGTCGCCGAGGATGACCAGCGTCTTGGTCACCAGCAGACCCACGCTGCCTTGCTGGCCGGTCTTGGGAATGTTGAGTCCCTTGAGCGCGGGATGATTGCGAACCACGTCGGGAGTGTCGCCGTGCGGCACTTGCCACATCAGTTCGCCGCGATCCAGGTTGATCGCCGAGAGCACACCATAAGGCGGCTTGACCAGCGGCAGCCCATCCACGCTGAGACCGTTTCCACCGCCGCCGCGGCCACCTTGCGGAGGAGCGCCATTGGCCGATTCCTGGGATTGTCCTTGCGTTTTGAGGATCGCGTTCAAGCGTGCCTGGCTCTCGCTGATCTTCGGCGCATCCGCCGCGCTGCCAAAGCCCGGACCTTCGTTCAGCCGGAATGGCCGGCCCGCTACCCCGGCAAGATATCTGACATCGGAGAATCCCGCCGGAGGCTCAATCAATCCCAGCGGCGATACTCCGGCGTTCGCGGCCTGCGCATAAACAGTGTGGGTCTCGGGATCGTAGGCCGCGCCCGGCCAGTTCGTTCCGCCACCCAGCGTTCCAATGGTCAGCGCAGCGATTGGCCCTCCGACCTTGCTCACCACCGGATTCAGGAACATCGGACCCATCCGGTACATCTTCACGATCTCGGTCGCTTTCGCGCGCAGCTCCGGAGTGAAGTCGATCAGTTCATCCATGGTGATGGCCTGCCGCGCATAGGCGGGCGGCTTGGTTGGGAACGGCTGCGTCGGCGAATACCACTCGCCCGGCACATCGCCTTTCGGCACCGGCCGCTCTTCGATGGGCCACACCGGCTGTCCGGTGACGCGATCGAAAACATAGAGGAAGCCTTCCTTGCTCGGCAGCGCCACGGCTTTGATCGCTTTGCCGTTGACGTTGATGTCGGCCAGGATCGGCGCCGACGACAGATCGTAATCCCACATGGGATGATGCACCACCTGGTAATGCCACTTCCGCTGGCCGGTTTTCAGATCGACGCAGACCAGGCTGTCGGCGAACAGGTTGTTGCCCGGCCGATGGCCGCCATATTGGTCGGAGGTTGGATCTTCCACCGGCAAGTAGACCAGGCCGAGCTCCTCATCCACGGTCATCTGCGTCCACACGCCGGCGTTGCCGTTGACTTCGGCCGAATCGTTCAGCCAGGTGTCATAGCCGAACTCGCCCGGCTTGGGAATCGTATTGAACTGCCAAAGCTTCTTGCCGGTGTGGATGTCGAAGGCGCTGAACCAGACCTTTGGTGTTGTTGTGCGTGATGGGCTGCGTGCCTTCCTTGAATGAGGAGCCCACGATCACCACGTCTTTTGCGATCAGCGGCGTGGCATGCAGGCCGATCTCGCCGGTTTCGAGGTCGATCTGCTTGTCGAGCCCGGTGATTGCTCCAACCTTCAGGTCGACTACCCCGTGCTCGCCGAACGCGTTGATCTCGGCGCCCGTTTTCGCATTCAGCTCGACCAGGCGATAGCCCGGCGTCACGTACAGAATGCGTTCATCGCCTTTCCCGTCGGTCCAATAAGACAGGCCGCGGCCGGAGAGCTGCCGCGGCGCGATGGCAGCGCGACGCCCTTCCCGCATGTTGTGCGCCCATAGCAGCTCACCGGTTTTGGGATCCAGCGCGATGACTGACCGGCGAGTTCCGGCCGTCGTGTAGAGCACGCCTTTGATCATCAGCGGCGTGCCTTCCAGTTTGTATTCCGGACGCGGGCCCAGGTTGTCGGTCTTAAAGCGCCAGGCCACTTCCAGCTGGTTGAAGTTGGACGCGTTGATCTGATCGAGCGGGGAGTACTTGGTTCCCTTCTCGTCGGCGGTGTAATAGGGCCACTCGCCGTTTTTGGTGGATGGTTTGCCCGTGGTCTGCCCCCACAGCGGGACCGTCATAGAGGTGGCCAACAGAGCCACAAGAACTGGCACGCTCGTTTTACTCGACATTTTGTTCCTCCCTGACTTTCAAGCTCCTACTTCGGCCGGATAGTCCGGTAGTGACAAGGATACACAATTTTCGGCTCGAAGTCGGTCAGACGAGTGCATGGGCGCTCTCAACGCGCCCCAAGGCCGGCACTTTCCATGCGGGCACGAACCCGCGTCATCCTTTTTTTGAAAGAAACCCGGATTACGATTCATTTGTAGTACGATGGACACTTTTGAGCCTGCAAGGTGGAGGGGAATGTCTAATTTTTTTTGTTATCTAGGCGTAGCTGCGGCCGCTTTGGTCTGCCCAGCGGCGATGTTGGCCGACTTCACGCAGTCGAACGTGACTTTGCAAAGCGGCCAGAACTTCAACTTGGAGAACGGTGCGATTACCAACACCGGCGGAGACTTTGCAGTTCAATGGCACCAGCATCACTTTTGCCGGTAACGCTCTGGGCTACACCGTGGCTCCTGGTGTTGGACCGGGCGGGTATGCCCTTTTCGATGAAGCCGCTCTCAAAGCTGTTTATCCCGGTGTGTACAGCAAGAATCCCATCGTCAGCCCCGATCTGGCGGTCAACACGGTTTTCGCCGTCTACGACAACAGCAAGCACTTTGCCAAGGTTCTGATCACAGCGCTTAGCAACTCGTCGATCACGTTTCAATTTCTCACGTACGGGGCTACGGGTGGCGTTCAAGCGGGCGCTCCGACGATCACGAAAATCCAGAACAACTACAGCAACGTAGCCTTGGGCTTGCCGAACTACGGTATCGCCCCGAGCACCATCTTCGTGATTTATGGAACGGGGCTGGCGGATCCGACGGCCAAAGCGGTGCTGCAATCTAGCGCGGCTCCGGGCATTCCGACCAGTCTAAACGGCGCGAGCATTTCCGTGACAGTGAACGGCGTGACCACGCATCCCGGTATGTACTACGCGATCGCGAGCCAGATCGCAGCGGTGCTGCCGGCCAGCACACCGGTCGGGAACGGAACCCTGACAGTGACCTATAACGGCCTCACCAGCGCGAATTTCACAATCCAGGTTGTGCAGAGCGCCCTGGGACTCGACACGCTTTCGGGATTATCGGAGGGGATTGTGGTAGCCACCGACAGCAGCGGCAATGTCTTCGGCTACACGACGTCCGCGGCGCCGGATGAGATCATCACGCTGTGGGGATCGGGCCTGGGCGCCGATACCGCCGACAGCGACACCGAATTTACCAGCTCGCCCAACGCCGTGAATGTTCCGCTGATCATCTACATCGGTGGCATCCAGGCGCAGGTCCTTTATGCCGGCGGCTCCGGGTATCCAGGGCTCACGCAGATCGATGTAAAGATACCGTCGAAGGTGGTACCGGGATGCGGCGTGCCCATCGTCGGAGTGGTCGGCACATTCGTAAGCAACACCGTAACTATCCCGGTTGCCCAGAGCGGCGGGGTTTGTCAGGATGCGATCCGAGGACTGGATGGCAATGGGCTAAACACCACAGGGGGCCAGACCAACTATACGTCCGGAACGCTCGCGGTTGTGCTGGACACCACCCAGAAAGGCACCCAGTCTGTATTTGCCAGCGCGACGTTCATACGCGACCAGAATCAGCCCAATACCTACGGGTACGGTTACGTCACCGAGGGCGGATGCCTGGTGTTTCAGTCGCAAGTGAACCTGATTGGAACCATCAGCTATCTCGACGCGGGGACTCTGTCGATCACCGGGCCGACCGGTCTGCAGCCGCTCCCGAAAGTCACTCAGGGTGGGGTCCTCACCTACACGTCCAGCTTTCCTAGCAGCTTTTTCCCGGAGACGGGCGCCACGTTTACGTTCCAGGGAACTGGTGGCCCGGATATTGGGAAGTTCAGCGTCACGGTTTCCGATCCCAGCCCACTGGTCTGGACTAATCAGGCGGCCATCACTTCCGTGAATCGCAATCAAGACCTCACGGTCACCTGGACGGGAGGAATACCCGGCACGTGGGTGCTGGTGGGCGGCGGCAGCACCACGATCAGCGTCAGCGGCACGTTTATCTGCTACGTCCCGGTGAGCGCGGGGCAATTTACGATTCCGTCGTACGTGCTGCTGGCCTCGCCGGTGGGTAACGGTGGTATCAACCTGATCAATCAGAGCAACAATCAGCAGTTCCAGGCCACCGGTCTGGATTACACGACCGCTGTGGCCGAGACGGAGTCTTCGATCAGCGTGCCGTTCAACTAGGGCGCGACTTACCGCGTTCCGGCGGGCAACGACGCGCTCGCGCCCTGCTTGATTTTTCGCTCTTCCACCAGCCGTTTGAACTCGGCGTCGTCCAGATACACCATGTCCATCCAGACCTGGACCATGTCGTCCACGCTGCGCTCGCCGAAACCGGCCCACATGTTGGGATCCGGATTGCGCCGATTCGCCGCGGTGTTGTCGTGGATCCCGATCATATGCAGCACGGTGCCGGCGGGAAGCAGCGGCGCGACATCGTCGTCATAGACATAGTTGATATGCCAGTTGAAGTCGAAGTGATCCACCGAGCTGAGGATGGTGGTGGTGTTGTCCAGGTTGATCGCCTCCAGCGTCATACCTTTGCCGCGCATGTGCATGTGCGGCTGGAACGAATCGATGCGGGCGTTCTTCGTCAAGCGGAAATAGCCGTCGGTCCGGACCACGGTGTTCGGCGGCACTTCCAGCTCGTCGTTGGGAATGTTCCGCACGGCATAGGATCTGACCTGATATTTCGGGACGAAATCTTTGGGATAAAACCGGAACGCAATGGTGGTGTGATTGGACTGCTCCGAGCCCGAAGCGTTGTAGTGCATGTCGAAGCGCAGCCTGGTTCCCTTCTTCAGTAGACGGCCGCTGTTTTCGGCAAACGTGTCGCCGTACTTGCCCACGGCGTATTCGGTCAACTGGATTCCCGACTCGGGCGTACCGGCGGGCGCGTCCGGCTCGATAGCGTACACCACGGCGTGATGCACGATCCGCCGATTGCTGGGTTTCACCTCCATGGCCTTGATCCATCGGTCTTCGGGCAGGGTCACTTCGGCGAACTGATCGATCCACCAATCCGAGCCTTTGGCGTACATCTTGAAGTCATCGGTGGTGACCAACAAGTCCGGCGTTCCGATGAACCAGGTATTCTCCTTGCTGAAATCCAGCGGCTTCGGCATATCCGCCGGATTGCCCTGAGGGGCGCCGCTGTCCACCCACTTCACCACGGTCGCGATTTCGTCGTCGCTGAGCGAAATATCATTCTTGTATTTGCGGATGCCGACCGTCTTGTCCAGGTGCCAGGGCGGCATCTCGCGCCGCGCCACGCGTTCCTTGATGGAGCGGGCCCAGGGACGCGTTTCGTCGTAAGTCATGAGCGGCATCGGCGCCGACGTGCCTGCGTGATGGCACGATTGGCAACTTTTCTGGAAGATCGGCGCGACGTCTTTGCTAAACGTCACCGCGCGGTTGACACCGCTGGTGCCCGTAGTGTCGGCTGCTTGAGCCACAAACATCAGGATCGGCGCGATTCCGATTAGACTAGCGCTGCGAGCTAACATTTTCCGCTCCCCCTTTTACGGTTACCTTGACGTTCACGTTGGTCCAACAGCAGTGATACCCGAAATTGCCCGCCACTTCACCCGACCCGTCGTCCACCACGAGTTGAAGAACGTACTCGCCCGGCTCGCTAAAACTCGCCACCGCGACGCCCTTGCCGTCGGAGAGCTTGCCCTTGGCCGGCTGAAACGTCACATTCCCGGGCCCGCGGTACTTCTCCCACTCCATCGTCATTCCGATCGGTTTGCCGTTGCGCACCGGTCGGCCATCGTCCGTCGCCGAGATGGCCAACGAGAGCGTGTCTGTCTTTCCAATGGCTTTTTCCATCGGTTCGACGCTCACCACCGGCGGCGTGTTCGAATACGGATTTTCAATGTTCGCGCCGCGCGTGGTGTATTTGCGATCGATGATCCACACCGGATTCAACGTCCCGGTCACTTGCGCGGTTTGCCCATGCACCATGAGCGTCCAGATCAGCTTGGTCTCTCCGAAATCTTTCGGCACGGTGACGCTGAAGATATCTTTGTGCCGCCGGATGGCAAAATGGGTGGGCTGCCCTCGGTCGGCCGGTCCGGGCTGGAAATTGTTGTCAGGCCCGACGGGAATATCCGGCTGTTCCTCATAATTGCGGTTCATATATCCGAACCACATATTGAAGGAGCCGTCCGGGTTGGTATCGTAGCCTTCAAACACCGGCGCCACGCCCTGCCCGGTCCAATGGCGAAGTTGGACCAACTGGGAGCGTAGGGGCTGGCACATCGCCAGCATCGCGATGGCCGCTAGATAGACGCGCACCGGCTGTCTTCTGTGCCCCAACCGAGGACCCTCCGCCTAAACGCTCTAATCGTACCGCCGGCATTCCCCCGAGTCAACGGAACCGAGCTGTGCGCACGTGGACACTTGCATCGCGCCATCACGGAGTAGCGATGTGGAGCCGTGTGCTCGTACGATAGCCGCATCGCGCCGCGATCGGCGTGGACGATTTCCAAAGTGGATTACACTCCCGGCGATGTGGGTGGCATCGCAGCGCGCGTGAAGCGTGGTCCAGGTCACGCTAATCATCTTCTTGCGCGAACTGGAAAAATATTTTTGTGATTCTCTTGACGTGCCGGTGAGTTTGGCGGTATAAATTTTTTGCACCTCTCATTCTCAAGCTGCTACTCGCTGGGGCTAGGTGCAATCTAGGGACGAGGTTTTCCTAACGACATGACCGCCGCGCCCGTTGTCCGCGCTGAACCACCTGCCTATTTCCAACCGCCCGCGACGAATCCCGGAGCTGCAGCCGCTAAAGAGGCACTGCGGGAACTGGTTCATGAGTTGCGCCAGCCGCTGAGTGCGATCGAGGCCATCGCGTACTACGTGGAGATGACGCTTCCGCCCGAGTTGCTGCAAGCCCGGCAACACATGCACCGGCTGCAGGAGCTAGTGGCCCAGGCCGAGTCGGCCTTGGCCGGGGCAGCGTCGGCGATTCGAAAACCGGCGGCATCGGCGGCGCCGGCCGCGGGCGCGTCTTAGGATTTTTCCGCGGATTCTCCCTTTTGCTCGCGCAGCATCCGCTCCAGTTCCTGGACGTGTTGGCGAAGCTCCGGCAGACGAGCAAGATTCGCCAGTTGCTGCAAGTATTCCTTTAACGGGCGCGCGGGCGTTCCCCAGACCACTTGCCCTTTGCGAACAATCTTGGAAGTGAGGATTCCGCTGCCCGAGCCGAGGACGGCTTCGGACTCGATGCGCGCCTTATCGCCGATCCCGACCTGGCCGCCGATCACCGCGTAATCTTCCACGACGACACCTCCGGAAAGCCCGGTTTGCGCGGCGATGACCACGTGGCGCCCGATGCGGCAGTTATGGCCGATGTGCACCATGTTGTCGAGCTTGGAGCCATCGCCGATCTCGGTCACGCCGAGGGCGGCGCGGTCGACGCAGGAATTGGCGCCGATCTCGACATCGTGGCCGATGACGACGCGGCCGATCTGAGGGAATTTCTGGTAATGATCGCCGGCGCGCACGAATCCAAAACCGTCGGCGCCGAGGACGCAGCCGGAATGGAGCACGGCGCGGTCGCCAATGGTCACGTTCGAGTAGATGGTGACGTTGGCGTGCAGAAGGCAATCCGATCCGAGGGAGACAGTGTCGCCAAGCACGCAGCCGGGGCCGATGCGCGAGCGCTCGCCGATGCGCGTTGCAGCGCCGATCACTGCGTACGGGCCGATGGACGCCGATCCTGCAACCTGGGCGCCGGGCGCGATGACGGCGGTGGGGTGCACCCCTGCGGGCGCGGGAGCGGGTGGATAAAGCAGCGGGATGACGGAGGCGAGCGAAGCGCGCGGGTCGCGAACACGAATCAAGGTGCGGCTTTTAGGAAAATCAACAGGAACCAGCAGGCAGCCGGCGAGTGATTGAGTGGCTGCGGCAGCGGCTTTGCGATTGCCGACAAACGACAGGTCCTGGCGCGCAGCCGACTCCAGCGGCGCGACGCTCACAATCTCCAGATCGCCGTTGCCTTCCCACGCCGCCTTCAAGTGATCCGCAATTTCTTTGACGCGCAAGCCACCGCCTCCCTATCCGACCCCTGTATCATACAAACTTATGCCGGTTGATCCTTCGGCCGTGATCGCAGCCACGGCGCGCGTGCACGCCGACGCGCTCATCGGGCCGCAGGTAATGGTCGGCGAGTATGCCGTGATCGAACCAGACGTGGTAATCGGCGCATTCACGCGCCTGGAGCCGTACGTTTATGTGAAGCGCTGGACCACGCTGGGCGAACGCAACAAGATTTCGGCCGGAACGGTGCTCGGCACCGATCCGCTGGACAAAAACTTCAAAGGCCAGCGCAGCTACCTGCGGATTGGAAACGGCAACGTCATTCGCGAGCACTACACCATTTCGCGCGGCACGCAACCGGAAAGCAGCACCGAGATCGGAGACCGCAACTACATCATGACCTCGGGGCACATCGCGCACAATTGCAAGATCGGGAACGAGTGCGTGATCGCAAGCTGCGCACTGGTGGCGGGGTACGTTGAGATCGAGGATCAGGCCTTCATTTCGGGCGGCGTGGGAATCCATCAGTATTCCAAGATCGGCCGGCTGGCCATGGTGGCAGGCAATGCGGGGGTCAACAGCGACCTGCCTCCGTTTTTTCTGTATTCGGATTACCGCGTGACAGCGAAAGGGCTGAACCTGGTGGGTCTGCGCCGCGCCGGATTCACGCGCGACCAGATCGCGGCGTTGAAAACGGCCTATCAGATTTTGTTCCGCTCGGCGCTGAAGCTGGAAGACGCGTTGGGCCGGATCGAGGCGGAATTGGATACGGAGCACACGCGCCACCTGGTGCGATTCATCCGATCGAGCAAGCGGGGGATTTGCCGCGAATGAGCCAAGATCTTCAGCGCAAGCTCGGGTTCCTGGACGCGCTCGCCATCGTGGTGGGCATGATCATCGGCGGCGGGATCTTCGTGGTTCCGAACCTGGTGGCGCGCAGCCTCGGTTCGAGCAGCGCGATTCTGACGTTGTGGATTCTCGCGGGTGTGGTTTCGTTTTTCGGCGCGCTGGCTTGCGCCGAGCTGGGCGCGGCGATTCCGGCCACCGGCGGACAATACGTTTTCCTGCGCGAAGTCTACGGGCCGATCGGTGGATTTCTGTTCGGCTGGACCATGTTCATGGTGGGCCGCACGGCGCAGGTCTCGTGGCTGGCCGTGACGCTCGCATTCTATGTCTCCTACTTCATTCCGCTGGGTCCGTGGGAGTCGAAGCTGCTCGGCATCGCTGTCATCGTTGTATTTGCGACGGTGAACTATCGCGGAGTTTCGGCGGGCGCGTTGGTGCAGAAGAGTTTCACGGCCGCAAAAGTGGCCGGGCTGCTGATCATCATCGGAAGCGGCTTGCTCTATCGCGGGCATGTGGCGGCTCAAGCTGTGGCCGCGCCTTCCTCGACGTTTTCGCTCGGCCAGTTTGGCGTGGCGGCGATCGCGTGCTTGCTGGCGTACGACAGTTGGGTATCGGTAAGCTTCGTGGCGGGCGAAATCAAGAACCCGCAGCGTAATATCGTGCTGGCGCTGGCATTGGGCCTGGCGATCTGCATGGCGATCTATACGCTCGCCAATGTCGCCTATTTGCACGTTTTGTCGATTCCGGAGATTGCAGCCAGCGATCACGTGGGAGCTTCGGCCGCCGAGCGCGTGCTCGGTGGGGTGGGCGGCACGCTGGTGTCAGTGATCATCCTGATCTCGATCATCGGAACGCTCAACGGATCTTTTCTCACCAGTCCTCGAATCTATTTCGCGCAAGCGCGGGACGGGCTATTCTTCCGGCGCTTCGGGGAAATTCATCCGCGTTTCCGTACGCCGGCTTTCGCGGTGGCGGCGCAGGCGGTTTGGTCGATTGTGTTGTTGCTGAGCGGAACTTACGAATCGCTGACCGACTACGCCATGTTCGCAATGTGGATCTCGTACGGTCTGATGGTGCTGGGCTTGATGATCCTGCGGCGGACTAGGCCGGAGATGGAGCGGCCGTATCGGATGTGGGGCTATCCGGTAACGCCTCTGCTGTTCCTGGCGGTGGCGGTGTGGTTTCTGGCGAACACCTTGATCACACGGCCGGGTCCGGCGCTGGCGGGGCTGGGCTTTATCGCGACCGGAGTTCCAGTGTATTTCGTCTGGAGGAAATCGGCTCAGCCGGTCGCGCTGGCGCAGGTTGCGAGTGGGCGCGAAAACTAAGAGCAGTGCGACTGCGCTGCTCCAGAGCGTCCAGCAACAGCTTCGAGAGGCGGCGGAACCGGATTTCGCGGCCGGCGTCCGGAACTTCTTTCGCGAGCCCGTTGATCCGCATGGCGTCCGAAGCAGCAAGCTGCACCGCATTTCGAGCGCGGTGTATCGGGAGGTCAAGCGCTGGCCGAAATCAGAGCGCGATCGGTTGATGGTGGCCCTGTGGGAGAGCGGCAAGCTGGAAGAAGGAGTCATCGTCAATCATGTGTACCGGCGATTCTCGAAGGATTTCGGCGAGCGCGAATTCGCGATGTTCGAGAAATGGCTCAACCGGTACGTGAAAAACTGGGCACACTGCGATGGACTGGCCGGCTGGCTGCTGGCCGGGGCTATCCGGAACCAGCCGCGGTTGATCGAAAAGCTGGCGCCCTGGACCAAATCCAAGAATCGCTGGACGCGGCGGGCGGCGGCGGTTGCGCTTTTACAGGAAGCCAAAGCGGGACGAAATACAGAGAGCATTTTTGAAATCTGCACGATGTTGCAGCGCGACACCGACGATCTGTTGCAGAAAGGCGTGGGTTGGATCTTAAAAGAAGCGTATCCGAAGAAGCCGCGAGAGGTGGTCGAGTTCCTGGACGATTGGCGTGCGACTGCGCCGCGCCTGCTGCTGCGCATAGCTGCGGAAAAGATGACTGCACGGGACCGCAAGTGGCTGCTTACAAGGTAATGTTGGTTGGGACCACTCGCTGGCCTTGAATTTCCGCGAGCATTTCCCGCACGGTCCGGCCCGCCTGTTGATGGCGCAAATCAGGCGCTAGGGCCGCCAGAGGTTCGAGCACGAAGCGCCGGTCGGTCATGCGCGGATGCGGGATTTCGAGCTGCGGCGTGCAGATGACGAAATTTCCATACAGCAGGATGTCGATGTCGATGGTGCGCGGGCCACTGACCTGGACGCGCTGCCGGCCCATTTCGCGTTCGATCTTCTGCGTGCGCGCCAGCAACTGCATCGGAAACAGCCCCGTTTCGGCTTCCACGACGGCGTTCAAGAACCAGCCCTGGTCGCGAACATCCTGCGGTTCGGTTTCATAGACCGGCGAGCGCCGCAAGATATGAATCTCCGCGGCTTCGAGTTTCGCGACGGCCTCGCGCAGACGAGCCTCACGATCGCCGAGGTTGGAGCCGAGCGCCAGATAGACGGTCTTCACGAAACTTTCTAGAACAGCGGCGCTTGCACGCTGCCGCGCATTTTGCGGGGAATCTGGAAATATTCGAAGGCACGATCGGTTCCCACGCGGCCGCGCGGCGTGCGGTCGATAAAGCCAAGCTGCATGAGGTAGGGCTCGTACACCTCTTCAATGGTGTCGGCTTCTTCGTCGATGGAGGCGGCGATGGTGTTCACGCCCACTGGGCCGCCGCTGTATTTTTCGAGCAAGGTGAGCATGATCTTCTGGTCGATTTCGTCCAGGCCGAAGCGGTCGACTTCGAGCAGGTCGAGCGCGGTGGTGGCAACGCGAAGATCGATGTGGCCTTCGGCGCGAACCTGCGCGTAGTCGCGAACGCGGCGCAGCAGGCGATTGGCGATACGCGGGGTGCCGCGGCTGCGTCGAGCGATCTCTTCGGCGCCGTCCGGATCCACCGTGACGCCCAAAAGCTGGGCGGAGCGGTGCACGATCGCGGTCAGTTCGGGGACGCCGTAATGATTCAGGCGCAGCACCAGACCGAAACGGCCACGCAGCGGCGCGCTGACCAGGCCCTGGCGCGTGGTGGCGCCGATGGCGGTGAAATGCGGGATCGCAATGGAATGCGTCCGCGCGCCCGGACCGGTGCCGATCAGAATGTCCATGCGGAAATCTTCCAGAGCGGCGTAGAGAATTTCCTCTACGTCCGGGAGCAGGCGGTGAACCTCGTCGATGAAGAAGACCTGCCGCGGGCGGATGTTGGTCAGCACGCCGGTGAGATCGAGTTTCTTCTGCAGAATAGGGCCCGAGGTTTGCTCGAATCCGACGCCCAGCTCGGCGGCGATGATCAGAGCAAGGGTGGTTTTGCCCAAGCCGGGCGGACCATAGAGCAGCACGTGGTCCATGGCTTCGCCGCGCTTTTTGGCGGCTTCGATCGCGATGGCGAGGTTCTCCTTGAGCTTGGGCTGGCCGGTGAAGTCGGCCAGGCGCGTGGGGCGGAGCGCGGCCTCAAATTGGCGTTCGCCCTCCAGTGCGGCGGGCGACGCGATTCCCTGCTCTCGCATGTGGTTCTAGGTTAGCAAGCGCGGCGCAGTTGCCACATCAGCGGACCAGCTCGAGCGCGCGGCGAAAGAGCGGCTCGAACTCGGCCGGGGCGCCGGCGTTCTTGGCGCTGCGCACGGCGGCTTCGGCGGAGGCGCGATTGCAGCCCAGGTTGAGCAAGGCTGACAGAACGTCCTGGTCCAGCGCGCTAAGTGCCGCGGCGGGTCTCTCGACGACTCCCAGTACCCCGTCGACCTGGAGACCTTCCAGCTTGTCTTTCAACTCCAGCACGATGCGCTCGGCGGTCTTTTTGCCGACGCCGGGGATGCGCACCAGCTGGTCCACCTGGCCGTTGCGGATGGCCGGAATCAAGCTGGAAACGGCCATGCCCGAAAGCACCTTGATGGCGAGCGATGGGCCGATGCCGCTCACCGAGATCAGCTTCTCGAAAATGGATTTTTCCTCGGCAGTGTAAAAACCGAACAGCGAGAACGCGTCCTCCCGGACATGCGTGTAGATGCGCAGCTTCACTTCGGCGCCGGTGTCGGGCAGCGCCGAGAACGTAGAGACCGGGATGAGGACGTCGTAGCCCACGCCGCCCGCTTCCACGATGGCTTGATTGGGATGCTTCTCGGTCAGCTTGCCGCGCAGGGTGGCGATCATCTCTCGTTCATTATAAGAGTGGCGCTGGCTTATTCGTAGCGCAAGGCCAGCAACGGATCCACGCGGGAGGCGCGGCGGGCCGGGAAGTAGCAGGCCAACATGGTCACGACGACCAACGCGAGCGGCACGATGACCAGCACGGCGGGGCTGGTGACACCCAATCCGACCAGGCCCAGCGCCATCAAGTTGCGCAAGCCCGCGGCGGCCACCAAGCCGATTGCGATCCCGATGCCGGAGAGCAGCAGCCCCTGCCGCAAGACCATGCGGAGAACGTCCATGCGGCGCGCGCCCAGCGCCATGCGGATGCCGATCTCCTGCGTGCGTCGGCTGACCGAATACGCGATCAAGCCGTACAGGCCGATCAGCGCGAGGGTGAGTCCAATCAATCCCATGCTGGCGACCAATTGCAGGATCATCAGCATGGTCGAAACGCTGCGCTGATGGTATAGAACGGCGAACGGGCGAAGATTGAAAATGGGCAAATCGGCATCGAGAGAACGGACTACGCCGCGCATGGGCGCAGCGAGATCCGCGGGATTGCCGGCCGTGCCCGCTAGCACTGTCATAGCGCTGGAGGGCTGCTGGAGGTAAGGCAGATAGACGTAAGGAATGGGCGGCTCGGAGATGAATAAGTAGCGCGTGGTTCTGGCCACTCCCACGACTTCCACCAACGGGCCGGCGCTGTTCTTGAGGCGGAAGCGCTTGCCGAGGGGGTCCCGGTGCGGCCAATATTTTTCGGCGAAGGCCTGGTTCACCACGGCGACGCGGCGTGTGTCAGCTTTATCGTTGGCGGTGAACCCGCGGCCACGGAGAATCGAAATCTGCATGGTGGAGAAATAATTCTCATCCACGGAGTCGCCAAACACCGTAACTGTCTCTTGCCCTTTCGGCAGTTGATAGCCTTCTGGGATCAGGGCGAAATTGGACTGGTCGAACGTGAGCGGAATGCTTTGGGCGAGCGCGGTTGAAGTGACGCCAGGCAGGGCGCGCACGCGGTCCAGGACGTTGCGGTAGAGTTGACGCGATTTTTCGTCGCTGTAGCGAGCGAAGGAGGTGTCCAAGTCCATCAGCATCACGTGATCGGTGCGGAAGCCTGGATTCATGACCAGGGATTTGCGGAATCCATCCAATATCATGCTGGCGGCCACCAGGAGAATGAGCGAGAACGCGACTTGCGCGACGACTAGCGCGTTGCGGCCGATGGTGCGGCGGCGGGCGCTTTGGGTGAGTCCGGCGGACTTGAGGGTCGAGACCAGATCGGTCTTGCCTGCTTGCCAGGCCGGCGCGAGACCGAACGCCAGAGCGCTCGCGATGGCGACAAAGAGGCTGAACAGCAAGACGCGGTGATCCAACTGGAACGCGAGCACCACCGGCAGATCGGTGGGGATGGGAATGCCTCGCAGGAAGCGGATTCCGATGTAGGCGAATCCCAGACCAAGCAAGGCGCCGAGAAAGGCCAGGACCAGGCTTTCGACCAGAAGCTGGCGGACCAAGCGGCCGCGGCCGGCGCCGATAGCGAGCCGGATGGCGATTTCGCGTGAACGCGCACGGGAGCGCGCCAGCAAGAGGTTGGCGATGTTGGCGCAGGCGATCAGCAACACCAGGCCGGACAGCACCCCCAGCATGACGGCCAGGAAGGCGTCATAAGGATCCTGCTGCACGCGCGCTTGAAGTTCGGTTCGGACGGTAGCTTTGCGATTGCGGTTGGTCTCGGGATAGGATTTTTCAAGATTCTGAGAGATCGCGGTCAGCTCGGCTTGCGCCTGCTGGCGCGAGACTCCCGGCTTGAGGCGGCCTTTCAATTCAAGACTGCGGTCGGTCCGGTCCTCCAGTGGATCTTTGGGTGCTGCGCTCAGCCGCTGCACCATGGCGAGGGGGGCGTACAGAGCGGGACGGAGCACGGGGCTCATTCCGGTGAAATCTTGTGGCGTGACGCCGATGACTGTGAAATCGATACCGTTCAAACGGACGGTGCGGCCGGCAATTCCAGGGTCCGATGCGAACTGGGTTTGCCAGAAATCGTAGCTGAGTATGGCAACGGGGTCGCGGCCTGGCACTTTTCCTTCTTCGGGAAGGAAGGCGCGTCCTAAGGCGGGTTGGATCTGCGCGGTGCGGAAGAAGTTGTCGCTCACCAGAAACCCGAGACGCATTACCGGCTGCACACTGGGCGAGGGCGCGAATCCGAACGTATAGAGGCGGAAGGCCGCGAGGCTCGCGAACGATTGATTCTTGTCGCGCAGATCGCGATAGTCTGGAAAAGAAGTGGCGCCTTGGGGATCGTCGGGCGTGTTGGTAGTAACGGTGAGGAGCTTGTCCGGTTCCGGCACCGGGAGTGGGCGCAGCGTCAGCGCGTCGGCGAAGCTGAAAATGGCGCTGTTCGCGCCGATGCCAAGGCCGAGGGAAAGCGCCGCAATGGCGGTGAATCCTGGGTTTTTCGCGAGCAACCGAAAAGCCTGGCGAATCTCTTTGACCAGCATTTGTCTGTGGTATACGACGGACGGGCGGACGGAGTTCCATCCATTCTCGGGGCCGGCGCAATGCGCGAACGGGCTAGCCCTGGTCGCGCCCTACGATGGCGAGCACATTGCTGACGCTGGCCTGCATGCTTTGCGATTGGGCTAACAATTCCTCGGCCGCCGCAGCGCTTTGTTCCGCGCTGGCTGCCGTGGATTGGGTGACTTGCGACATCTGCTGGATGGCCTTGACAATCTGGTCCACTCCGAGTCGCTGCTGGTCGCTGTACTTGGTCACGTTGTCTGCGACGGTTTGTACATCGATCTGAATTTGAGCGCTTTGCCCCAGCGAACGATTCACGGCCTCCAGCCTAATACTCCCTTCCTTAGCGCTGGTGACACTGGTGTTGATGAGAGCGGCGGTATTCCGGGCCGCCTCGGCGGAGCGGTGCGCCAGGCTTCGGACTTCATCGGCCACTACCGCGAAACCCGCTCCCGCTTCACCGGCGCGAGCTGCTTCCACCGCGGCATTCAGGGCCAGAATATTGGTCTGGAAGGCGATGCCGTCAATCACCGCCAGAACCTTGGATATTTCCTGGCTGGACACATTGATGGCGGTCATGGTTTGCGCCAATTGGCCAGCCGCCTGGCCCCCGCCTTTGCCGATCTCCTGTGCTCGCAGCATGAGCTGTGAGCATTCCTGGGCGGCCTCGGCGTTGCGGTGCGTGGTGGCAGCGATCTCTTCAGTGGAAGCAGAGGTTTCTTCCAGTGACGCGGCCTGTTCGGTTGCTCCTTGCGCCAGGGTCTGACTGGAGGAGGAGACCTGTGCGGCGGCCAGCGCTACCTGTTCGGCGCTCATGGCTATCTCCCGCACGGAGCGCCGTAATGCCGCAGACGCTCGGCGGAGCACAACGCCCGATATGGCCGCAATCAAGGCAACCACGATCGCGACGAACAGCGCCGTGGCCAACGATTCTCTTCGAACCGCGCGATGGCTCTCCTCGGCGCGTTGGGCCACCGATGCAACTACCTGGTCCACCAAGTCCGTAGGCGCGCGATCTTGTCCCTTGACCAGGACATCCACCGCATGAAAATTCTGGCCGTTGCCATCTTCGAACAATTTCAAGGCCGATTCATACTTGGCTGACAGCGTCTGATGCGCGGCGATGAACTGATCGATGGTGGCTTGTGCGTCGCCGCTCAGACTGGGTTTGAGCTCGGCCGCGATGGATATTACGGCCTGCTCCTGCCGGTGGAACGCGTCCGCGTGCTGGCGCCGGGCGGAAGGGTCGCTGCCTCGAAGCAGCAGGTCCTTCCACTCCTGCACCTGTTTCTTGAAGGTGAGTTGCATGACTCGCGCGCGGTCGCTGGTCCGCATCTCTTTTTGATATGCCGCCGCGATGGAGTTGGCCCGGAAAAGCAGCAAGCCAGCCGAGCCTAGGCCCAACATCCAACTGATTCCCAGCAGCACTGCGACTTTTTGAGTCAATGTCCAGTTCTTCATCGCGAGCTTCCTCCGATTCACCTCATCGGCCACGAGAGCTGTTTATTGAGACAGCCGGGAACGCCCGCACTTCATCGCCGGCCTGTTGCTAGGGGGCTGTTCCCACACATCCCAACCGTGGCGTACAGTATCGTACATGGCGCGCCGCCGCTTTTTCGTGGATTCAGTGCACAGCGGCCACGCTCGGATTATAGGTGAAGATGCGCACCATCTGACGCGCGTGCTGCGCGTGGAGGCCGGGCAGAAATTCGAGATTTCCGACAATCGGGATGTCTATCTGGCCCAGGTCGAGTCCGCGCGCAAGGATGTGGTGTCGTTCGCGATCCTGGAGCGCATGGAAGTTGTCGAGCCTGTGGTTCACACCACGCTGCTGGTCTCGCTGATCAAGTTTGAACGCTTCGAATGGATTGTTGAGAAGGCCACGGAACTGGGAGTGGAGCGCATCGTCCCCGTCGAGGCGGAGCGCAGCGAAAAAGGGCTGGCACGGGCCGCGGCCAAGCGGCTGGAGCGATGGCAGCGAATCGCGCGCGAGGCCAGCGAGCAGTCACGCCGCGCGCGGTTGCCGGAGATCGAAGCGTGTGTCAGCTTGCCCGCCGCGCTCACGACCGCCGGGGATTATCGTTACGTGCTCGAAGAACGCACCGCGCCGCCCATTCTTCAAGCGCTGCCCGCCGAGCGCAAGCCGCAAGATCGCGTGGCGCTGCTGGTGGGACCCGAAGGAGGCTGGACGGATCGCGAGCGCGAGGTCATTGCGGCGGCCGGATGGAAAGCGGTGTCGCTGGGGCGCGAAATCGTGCGGGCCGAAACTGCTGCGCTCGCCGGGCCGGCGATCGTGAACGCGGCCTGGTTGTGCCTGGAATCGGGCAGCGTGAAGCCTCACACCAAGGGCTAAAATCGAGGGCGGGCCCGGCTTCATCTGGTTTGGATTCAGCATTTAGGACGCTTCTGGTCGTAGATAGCCTAACTAGTTGAAACATTTATAGTTGACGCATGTTACCGATTGCGCCATAATGAACTAGGACCAATCCGGTCCTGGTTCGAATGCTGAAGCTTACCAAGAAGGCCGACTACGGCTTAATTGCCCTCAAGCACCTGGCCGTGAATGGACCGGAGAGTTCCAGCGCCAAAGCGATTGCCGACACCTACGGGATTCCGGTGGCGCTGCTGTCGAAGATTTTGCAGAAGTTGGCCAAGCAGGGATTTCTGGTTTCGGAACATGGAACCAATGGCGGCTACAGGCTGGCTCGTGAGGCCAAGGAAATTACAGCGCTGGAGGTAATTCGGACCATCGACGGCCCGATTTTCCTGACCGCTTGTTTCACCGAGCACGGCTATTGCTGCCACACCGACAAGTGCATCGTGCGCGACCCGCTGCAGAAGGTCCACGAGGGAATCCTGCGGCTTTTGGCGAGCATCACTATTGCGGATATGTCGCTGGATTCTTCGGCTCAGCCGGATGCAGCGAAAGCGCCAGAGCGGCTGTATGGCCTCGCCATCACGCCGCCGGTTGTATGAGGAACGAGATGAAACTGCCGATTTACATGGACAATCACGCCACCACCCCGGTGGATCCGCGCGTGTTGAGCGCGATGATGCCGTACTTCACCGACATCTTCGGCAATGCGGCCAGCCGCAATCATAGCTTCGGATGGCAAGCCGAAGAGGCGGTGGAGAAGTCGCGCAAACAGATCGCCGATTTGATCGGCGCCACCGCGAAGGAGGTCGTGTTCACCAGCGGCGCCACGGAATCGAACAACCTGGCCATCAAGGGCGTGGCGGAGATGTATGCCGAGAAGGGCAACCACATCATCACCGCCGCGACCGAGCACAAGGCCGTGCTGGACACCTGCAAGCGGCTGGAGAAGGACGGCATTCGCGTCACCTATCTTCCGGTGCAGACCAACGGTCTGGTGGACCTGAATCAGCTTCAGGACGCGATCACCGACAAGACCATCCTGATCAGCATCATGTACGCGAATAACGAAATCGGCGTGCTGCAACCGATCGCGGAAATCGGCAAGCTCGCCAAGTCGAAAGGCGTGCTGCTGCATACCGACGCTACGCAGGCCGTCGGCAAAGTCCCGGTGAACGTGATCAAGGACAACATCGATCTGGCGTCGCTGAGCGGGCACAAGATGTACGGTCCCAAGGGCGTCGGCGCGCTGTACGTGCGGCGCAAGAGCCCGCGCGTGCAGATTACGGCGCAGATGGATGGCGGCGGGCACGAGCGCGGCATGCGTTCGGGAACGCTCAACGTTCCTGGCATCGTGGGATTAGGCGAAGCGTGCGCTTTGTGCAATGCCGAGATGCCGGAAGAGTCCAAGCGGCTGGCGTACCTGCGCGACAAACTGCGCGGGAAGCTCGAAAAAGAGCTGGACGAAGTTTACATCAACGGCACCATGGAGCGCCGGCTGCCGAATAATCTGAACATCAGCTTCGCTTACGTGGAAGGCGAATCGCTGCTGATGGGGATCAACGATATTGCGGTTTCGAGCGGATCGGCCTGTACGTCGGCGACGCTCGAACCGAGCTACGTGCTGAAGGCGCTGGGCGCGGGCGACGACCTGGCGCACTCGTCCATCCGCTTCGGATTGGGCCGCTTCAACACCGAAGAGGAAGTGGACTACGTCGCCGCCAAGGTGATCGACGTGGTGCAGAAACTCCGCGAGCTGTCGCCGCTGTACGAGATGGCGAAAGAAGGAATCGATTTAACGAAGGTCCAGTGGACCGCACACTAGGGAGGCAACCCAGATGGCTTATTCCAACAAGGTTCTAGATCACTACAACAATCCGCGCAACGTCGGCTCGTTGGACAAGAATGATCCGAACGTCGGCACCGGCATGGTGGGCGCGCCGGAGTGCGGCGACGTGATGAAGCTGCAGGTCAAGGTGAATCCGGAGACCGGCGTGATCGAGGATGCCAAGTTCAAGACGTTCGGCTGCGGCAGCGCCATCGCCAGCTCGTCGCTGGCCACCGAGTGGCTGCACGGCAAGACGGTGGACGAAGCGCTGCAGATCAAGAACACCGACATCGTCAACGAGCTGAGCCTGCCGCCGGTGAAGATCCACTGCTCGGTGCTGGCCGAGGACGCCATCAAGGCCGCCATCAGCGACTACAAGAAGAAGGCCGCGACGAAGACCGAAGCCGTCGCATCCAGTTAATTGGGGTTCGGTAGTCAGATGATCACCGTCACACCCAAAGCGGTTTCCAAGATCCGCGAACAGTTCGCCAAGCATGGCGTACAGGGCGGACTGCGCCTGGGTGTGCTCGGCGGCGGGTGCTCGGGCCTGAGCTATCTGTTCAAGTTTGACGTGAAGCCGCGCGCCACCGACCAAGTTTTCGAATTCGATGACGTCAAGGTTTTTGTCGACCCCAAGAGCATGATCTACCTGGACGGCATGACGCTGGACTGGAAAGATTCGCTCATTCACTCCGGCTTCGAATTCGACAATCCGCACGCCAAGAAGAGTTGCGGCTGCGGCACGTCGTTTTCAGCGTGAGCGATTATTACGAGCTGTTTGGCATTCCGCGCAGCCTCAATATTTCCCTGGACGATCTGCAGAAGCGCTTTTACGAGCTGAGCCGGCAGCTGCATCCGGACCGTTTCATGAGGAAATCCGAAGCCGAGCGCGAGCGGGCGCTGGACATGTCGTCGGCGGTGAACGATGCCAACCGGACGTTGAAGGACCCGATCAAGCGCGCGCAATATTTGCTGAAACTGGAGGGCTTCGACATTGGCGAGCAGGGCGGGAAAGATGTGCCTCCGGAACTACTCGAGGAAGTGTTCGATCTGAACATGGCGCTGGAAGAAATGCGCGGCGGAGACAATTCCGCCCGGCCGCAATTGGAAGAAGCGGAGACGAATTTCAGCGGCATGCTGGGCGATGTTGACCGGCAGATCCAAGCGCTGTTCGAGAAATACGATGGAGCACGAAAACGAGAAACGCTGGCCGAGATTCGCGGCGTTCTGAACCGGCGCAAATACATCCAGAACCTTCTCAACGAAGTTCATACGGAATTGGCGCCTCAAACCTGATATGGAAATCGACTTCGGCGCTCCCGGACATATCGTCGGCATCGACCTCGGCACCACCAACAGTCTGGTTGCGTTCATGGACCTCACGGGCCCGCGCATCATTCCCGGCGCGGATGGCGACAAGCTGGTGCCGAGCGTGGTTTCCGTCCCGCCGAAGGGCGAAGTCGTGGTTGGAAATCCCGCGCGCGAGTTGCTTCTCACGCAGCCCGAGCGCACCGTCTATTCGGTGAAGCGCTTGATGGGACGCGGACTCGATGACGTACAGGATGAATTGAAGCTCTTTCCGTTCCGCATCGCGCCCGGAAGCGAGTCGGTGATTCACCTGAAGCTGGGCGAGCGCACTTACACGCCGCCGGAGATTTCCGCGTTCGTGCTGCGCCAGCTCAAGCAGAACGCCGAAGCGTATTTCGGCGTGCCGGTGTCGAAGGCAGTCATCACAGTACCGGCGTACTTCAACGATGCGCAGCGGCAAGCCACTAAGGACGCCGGCCGCATCGCGGGACTCGAGGTTCTGCGCCTGGTGAACGAGCCGACCGCGGCCTCGCTCGCCTACGGCCTCGACAAGCGCAAGAACGGGATCGTCGCCGTGTACGATTTCGGCGGCGGCACCTTCGATATCTCGATTCTGAAGCTGCAGGATGGAATTTTCGAGGTGCTGGCCACCAACGGCGACACGCATCTGGGCGGCGACGACATCGACAACCGGCTGCTCAAGATCGCGCTCGAAGACGTGGCCAGCGAATGGCATGAGGACTTGTCGCGTGACAACGAAGGCGTGCAACGGCTGCGCCGCGCCGTCATTCAGGCCAAGGAGCGTCTCTCGTTCGTGCCGGTGACGAACATCGAGCTGGAATACCGCGGTAAGAAATATCAGCGCGAGATCCATCGCGATCTCTTCGACAAGCTGATTACGCCGATCATCGAGCGCACGCTGGTGCCTTGCCGCGAGTGCATCAAAGATGCCGGGGTGAAGATCGAGCAGATCGACGAAGTGGTGATGGTGGGGGGCTCGACGCGCATTCCTCTGGTTTTGAGCGCAGTCGAAAATCTGTTCCGCGCCAAGCCGCACACCGAGCTGAATCCGGATGAAGTGGTGGCGTTGGGCGCCGCGGTGCAGGCCGCGATTTTGTCGGGCGAGGTCGAGGACAAGCTGCTGCTGGACGTCACGCCGCTCTCGCTGGGGATCGAGACCATGGGCGGCGTCGTTTCCAAGCTCATCCTCCGCAACTCGACCATTCCAGCCAGCGCCACCGAGTCGTTCACCACCGGCGTCGACGGGCAGCGCAACGTCCTGATCCACGTGGTGCAGGGCGAGCGCGAGCTGGTGAAGGATTGCCGCAGCCTGGCGCGCTTCGACTTGAAGGACATCGACCCGATGCCGGCCGGAATGGCGCGCATCGAGGTTCGGTTTTTGATCGACGCCAACGGAATCCTGAACGTCACCGCGCGCGACCAGCGCACCGGCAAAGAGCACAGCGTGGACGTGAAGCCGTCTTACGGGCTCACCGACGAGCAGGTGGAGACGATGATTCGCGAGTCCATCGAAAAGGCCGAGCAGGACTTCGCCGAGCGCCAGGTTCGAGAAGCCCGGGTGGAGGCTGACACCATTCTGACCGCGGTAGAAAAAGCGCGGCGGCACGATGCTTATTTCGAGCTGACGGATGAGGAGCGGGCCGCAATCGACAGAGCAGTCAACGAGCTGCTGCTGGTGTACCACTCCGAGAATCTGGACCTGATCAAGCTGAAAATCGAGCAGGTGAATCAAGCCACGCTGAAGCTGGCCGAAACCATGATGAACACAGCGGTGCGCGGCGCTCTGAAAGGGACCAAGATCTGATGCCGAAGCTCACCTGGGATCAAAGAGAAGACATCGCGATCGCGCTGTACGAGAAATTCCCGGATGTGGATCCGACCAATATCCGGTTTACCGACCTGCACAAATGGATCACGGAGCTGGCAGATTTCGACGACGACCCGAAGAAGTCGAACGAAGCGAAGCTGGAGGCGATCCAGATGGCGTGGCTGGAAGAGTATCAGGCCGACCACTAAGGCGGCAGCCAAAGTAACTATACTGAAGACGTGAAGTTTCGCGTCGTTTTAGAGTACGACCCGATTGCTCGCAGCTACTCGGCAGTCTGCCCCGAGCTCCCTGGTTGCACCTCGGCGGGCGACACTGAGGCCGAAGCGCGCAAAAATATCGAGGAAGCGATTCGCCTGTACTTGGAGCCCTCCGCATTGGAATTGCCCGAGACCGCGAAGCTGGTTGACGTCGTGGTTGGGTGATCGGGGAACGCCTCGGGTCACATTAGATCAAGTGATCGCCGTGCTCCGAAAGGGAGGCTTCGCGCTAGCAGGAACCTCCGGCAGTCATCAGAAATGGCGGAATTCCGCCACAGGAAAACAGGTCATCGTTCCCTACCATCGGGGCCGCATTCCACCGCTGGGCACGATGCGCGCAATCATTGAAGGCAGCGGCATACCTCTGGATAGTTGGTTCAACTAAACGACCGCGCCCCCATGCCCCTGTGGACCCAGCCGGCGAAACATTTCGAACTTGAGAGGAGAACGAAGAGTTCGCGGCTGAGCCCACTCCGATTGGGACCTCCAAGAAGCTTTTAGCGCTGCACCTCGATTTTTCGCGCCATGTCGCCGCGCGCTTCGGGAACGAATCTCACATCCACGGATTCATTCTTGGACAGTTGCGATAACTTCACCGGCGACTGGCCGTTCAGGATGCGCGTCGACCGCTGAACCTGAATATCAAACGGCGTACCGCTGGAATCGCGAACCACCACTAGATCCTGCTGCGGATCCACCATGCTGACCGTGCCCTTCAGATCCTGGGCCTGCCAGCGCGTTGGCATCGTGTGATGCACAACGGTCTTGGTGGTGCTGGCTGCCAGGGCCATAGAGGCGCACACGATCGCCGAGAGCCCCACCGTTAGTAACATTCTCTGCATCGATTGTATTTACCTCCACTTCCAGATTACGGCGCGATGAGCCTGGAGGCTATCCAGTCGATACACTAATTTTCGCCTGGCGGGGCAGCTAGGGAAGATCCAACGAAACCGGTAGATCCACTTCGATCGGCGTGGCGCCGACGGGGGCCGAGAAAATAACGGCGATGTTCCCGGTATGAGGGCCGTGTTCCAGGCCGGCCGGTTGGATACTTGCGATGATTGACTCACCGCTGAGTCCGGAAGTGCGATTGGTCTGCAGCCAGGCGCCGCCGTCGCTGGTGGTCACCTTAACGACATAAGGAAACGGCTCGGCGAAATTCGCCGAGACGGCGACGGTTTGGGTCAGCGCTCCAGTGGCGTCGATGTGATCGGGCGACAGCACCGGCGCGTAGGACTTCGGAGTCACCATCCGGATCAGGTTCATCCCGGCCTCGGGAATGTACACGTTTCCGGCCGGATCGAATGTGACTGCTTGGGGCGAAAAGCCGACGCCGCCGTGCAGACTAGCTTGCAGCGCCGGCCCGCCGTCGCCGGGATAATTTGCGGCCGTGTTGCCGGCCACGCGATGGATGGTTCCATCAGCGGCGACGCGGAGCAGGAGCGAATAGTAGCCTTCGGACAAATACAGCAGGCCGTCCGGGCCCATGGTCATGGATGTGACCGCACACAGGTGGGCCTGAAGCGCGGGCGCGCCGTCATCGGTGAATTGACCTGAGCCGGAACACGCCTGGCCGATGCCGGCAACCCGCGTGAACGAGCCGTCCGGATTCACGCGATTCACGGTCGCGTAAACGGCGGTGGGCAAGGCGTGGGTCCAGGCGACGTACAGGTTGCCCTGCGGGTCCACCGCGACGGCGTTGTAATAATCGACGCCTTGCTGGCCCGTGGGTCCGATGGTGGTGATGATGCCGCTCGAGTCGATCTTGCGCACGCGCGCGTTGGATGTATCGGCGATGTAGATGTTGCCGTGCCGGTCGAAGGCCACGCCGCCCGGTTCGTTCAGAGTCGCATCCACGGCCGGGCCGCCGTCGCCTTGGTCGCGAACGAGCCCGTTTCCGGTGCCAGTGCCAGCCACCAGATTGATATTTCCGTCGGGAGTGATTTTGCGAACCCGGCTGTCGCCGGTGATTACGTACACGGCGCCGTCCGGGCCCACGGAAACAGGGCCTGGGTAGACGAGTTGCGCCTGGAGGGCCGGCCCTCCATCGCCGCTGTAGCCGTTCTGACCGTTGCCCGCGATGGTGCTGACCATGCCGTTGGACGCGATTTTGCGAATAAAGCCCCGCTGATCGCTTACGTACAAATTTCCTTGCGGGTCGAAAGCGGCGCCACCGATCTGGGAAAACGTCGCGCGAAGTTCGGGGCCTCCATCGCCATTGGATCCGGAATAGATTGAACCGGTGTCGAACTTGCCATTGCCCGCAATGGTGACGATGCTTCCGTCCGGCGAGATCTCGCGCACGCGGCGGTTGCCGTAATCGGCGATCAGGAAGTTGCCAGAACGGTCGAAGACAGTTTCGGCGGGTTGGCAAAGCTCGGCGGCCAGCGCCGGTCCGTAGTCGCCCACGATTCCACATGGGCCGGTGCCCGCAATGGTAGTGATGTTTCCGTCTGTGCCGACTTTGCGGATGCGATTGTTCAGTGTGTCGGCGATGTAGATGTTGCCGCTTGCATCCAGCGTTACTCCGCTCGGGCCATTCAACTGCGCGGCGTTGGCGGGCCCTCCATCGCCGCTGAAGCCTGGCGATCCAGTGCCTGCAATGGTGGTCGCCGATCCATCCCGAGACACTCTCACCACCACATGCCCGTACCATTCGGTGACATACAGATTATCCTGCGCATCGATGGCCAGGCCTTCCAGGTTTCGGATGAGGGCCGACGCAAGCGGCGGTGGAGCGGTGTACACGGTAGAAATGATCCCGCCGGGAGTCACCTGCCGAATGCAGTCGCAGAAGACCTCGGCGATATCGAGGTTGCCTTTGGAATCGAACACCAGGCCGCGCGGAGATGGGAGCAACGCGGCGGTGGCAGGCCCGCCGTCGCTTTGGAATCCGGGCATCTGGTCACCGCCGCCGGCGAAAGTGGTGACCGTCCCATCCGGCGCAACACGGTAAACACGGCCAGCGCCCGCGTCAGAAAGATACAACGCGCCAGCGCTGTCCTCGGCCATGCCGCGCAGCACGAAAGGATTTAGAAAGCTCGCCGGGAGGGTGCTGAGCGGGGCGAGCCCGCCTTGCTGTGGTGGAGGGATCCTGAAAAGACCCATCCCCGCCACGGCTAGGAGCGATGCATTCGGCTCAAACCGAAGCACCAGGTACTCATCATTGAAAAGCGGGCGGCCGGTCGGTTTGTCGATTATCACTCCATACACCGAACCGAGTGGCGCGCTGAGAGCCGCATGGCTGTCGACAGTGTCGCGATGCGTGTAAGGGTAGCCGGTGATGGTGAAGATGTTCTGAGCGGACACCTGCGCGCACAACAGCAGCCCGGCGCACGTGAACTGAATTGCCGAAAAGAGCTGGACGGATCGCAAGACTTTATGGGTAGCCCGCGAGCCTCGGCTCACCGTGTTTATACGGCGGAGGCAATGCGTATCCGTTGCGATTCGGCATCTTGACCTTCGGCAAGTTCTGTTGGTCCAGGACTTCGTCTTCCTTGATGACGTCGTTCTTGTACAGCAGGAAGGCGGTGAGGGCGTACACTTCATTGGGCGTGAGCGTGCCCTCTCTTCCGATCGGCATGCCGCGATGAATGTAATCCCACAAAGTCGTAGCGTACGGCGAGTGGATCGCCATGGCGTTGGAGTCGTTCACGCAAGGCGCCAGGCAAGGCACCGAATTGGGCGGGTGATTCTTGCTGCTGATCAGCGTGGGAGCGTGGCCTCCGGACCATCCGCTGGGACCATGGCAGCCCGCGCAGCCCTTGCGGACATAGAGCGCCGCACCTTCTTTAGCAGTGCCGTGTCCGGGCGGGAGTTCCTTTCCGTCGGGGCTGATGGAAATATCCCAGGCGCGGACTTCGTCCGGAGCCGGAGTCTTGCCGAGGCCGTAGGTGGGCGACTGCGTCCATCCGGTCTGACAGATCCCGAGGATCGCCGTTGCCAGGAGCACCCTACGCCAGTCCATTGTGGACGCTCCCGTCGGCGGCTACACGCCAGGGTTGAACGCTATTGTCGGCGCCCTGAATCCGGACTTTGTCCTCGGGTTGGCCCCAGTATTTCGCGATGTCGGCGCGCGTGGGTTGCACCGTGCCCAGATCGTCGGTGCAGCGCGACATGAGCACGCATTCTTTCCCGTCCCATTTCCAATCGAAGCCGAATCGGGTGTGCGCCATGGGGAAGGACGGGGAACGAAGTCCGGCATTCTTCCAGCTCCGGCCGCCATCGGTGGAAATCTCGACGCTGCGGATCGCGCCCGCGCCGGACCACGCCAGGCCGGTGATTTCGTAGAATCCGGGACCCTGCAATTGCTGGCCGCCGGAAGGATAGGTGATGACCGACTTCGGTCCGATCTGGTGATTCAGCGCAGACGCTTTCGCGTCCGCAGTGATGTGCCCGTAGTCGTCGTAGGTCATGTAGTATTGATCCACGACCTTGATTCGTCGCAGATATTTGATCTGGTAAATGCCTTCGAATCCTGGAACCATCAGGCGCAGGGGAAAGCCCTGCTGCGGGCGGATGGGCTCACCGTTCATGCCATAGCAGACCAGGCAGTCGTCCATGGCCTTGGCGAGCGGGATGCTGGATGCGCCTTTCACTTCTTCCGCGCCTTCGGCCACGATCCAGGACGCTCCGCGTTGTACGCCGGCCTCCTTTAGCAGCAAGGACAACGGCACCCCGGTCCATTCGGCGCAACTGGTTAATCCGTGGGTTTCCATAACGGTTTTATGCGACGCTCTGGCGCGGTTTCCAAGGCACTCGACGAAGTGAATGCGCGACACGAAGGGGAACCGCTTCAGCTCGTCCATGCTGAAGACCAGCGGCCGGTCCACCATGCCGTGGATCATGAGGCGATGCTCGCGCGGGTCGATATCGGGAACAAAGGCGCCGCGATGCGTTGCGGTGTAGAAGAGCGAGGACGGCGTGATGATTCCGAACTGATCCTGAAGCGGAGTCAAGACGTGAAACGTGAGTCCGAATTCATCCGGAGAATGCCGGTCGACCACGGGCACGCGGGTGGAGGTGACGAAGCGGGAGCGCTCGCCATATGCAATGAGCTCTTCGATTTTTTTGGCAGGCTGGCCCTGCGTCTGGCCGGCCGCGACGCGCGCACCTCCGGCGGTGAGACCGGCGAGCGCCGCGCCATCTCTCAGAAATCCACGACGATTAGGTTTTTTCGAATCCATGGGTCGCTCCTTCAAAGTGAAGTTTCCCCGCTAACGATTTCAGATGCCTGCGTACCAGGCGTAGCCGCCCTCCGGCGACGCGGAGCCCAAGCCTTTGCCGAATTTTTTCAGGTCATCGGTCACGGTTAGGCTGGTAAGGAATTTGACGCTCTTGTAGCCGAGTTGCCTGGCGAGGCGGATGCGAAGAGGTCCGCCAAATCCGACCGGAAGCTCGCCGCCATTCATGCCGTAAGTGATGAGAGTCTGAGGGTGCAACGCATCGGCCATGTCGATACTTTCCCAGGTGTCACGTTCAATCGAACGATACACCACGTAGCGGGCTTGCGGGAGAGTGCCGACGACGTCGAGGAGATGCGACAGAGGCGCGCCGATCCACTCGGCGATGTATGACCAGCCCTCTTCACACTGCACCATCGTGATATGGCTGCGCTGGGGAAAGCTCTTGATATCAGGAATCGTAAAAGTTGCCGGGTGGGAGACCAATCCATCCACCGCGAGCCGCCAGCCCGCAAACCCAGCCTGCTGAAGGCGCCTGAAGGCGTCGGTCGGAGGAGCCACTTCGTTGGCGAACGGCTTCTTCGAAATCTGGCTGGGAGCGAATTCACGCGCCATGGAGTGGCTGGTCAACAGTCGCTGCGCGGCATAAGTCAGCGTTTCTCCCGGGCCGTAAAGGCCGGCGCCATCGGGCGGGATCAGTCCGTAGCGGCGCGCCAGCATCGCCGCCGCCGCGAGTCCAGAGCCGCCCGCCGCGGTGACCAAGCTGGCGGTGATGATTTGACGTCTTGAATACTTGCTCATCCTTGCTCCCTCTCTGTGCCGACCCGGCCGGTGATCATGGCCCGCATACGGTTTCCGAATCCGGATAACGAAACCATGATGACGTGAACGAAAAGAAAGAGTGTCAGCACAATCGAGACAAAAAAATGAATAGTACGCGCCGATTGCTGGCCACCCAAAACGTTGACCGCCGCGGGTACGGCCGAGACGAAGGCGGGAGACATTGCCAGGCCGGTCCAGACGACCAATGGAAACAGAACGAAAATGACGAACAGGTATGTAAGCCGCTGGAGCACGTTGTAGGACCAGGCGTCGTCCTGGCTCGCGGGAGTGAAGCGCAAATGCTGGGCGACTACGCCCCAAAGTGCCCGCCCGGATAAGTCCGCCCGAGCCGGAAGCAAATCCCGCCGGAAATGCCCGCTGAAAAATCCCCAGGCCAGGTAGACGAAACCGGTCAACACGAGC
The DNA here is from genome assembly GCA_963768095.1 of Terriglobia bacterium. GTDB lineage: Bacteria > Acidobacteriota > Terriglobia > Bryobacterales > Bryobacteraceae > Palsa-89. The sequence goes on from CAVYGT010000011.1 coordinate 1,383,374, forward strand.
AGCCAGGCGGATTGGAAATGGAGGTAGCGGCTCCAGCCGTTCTGATCCGGAAGCACATAGCCGTAGCCAGTGGGCACCATATCGCGGGAAGCGGGAATCGGAATTCTGAAGAGCGGCGGAGTCAGTATATTACCGGTTTCGCCCCAATAAAAGCGCGGATGAGAAATGAGAATTTCGACTCCGGTGACGAGCAGGGCCAGGAACGTAACCGCGGTGAGCCAGTGGGTGATGCGAACCGCAGCCGAGTGGCGCGCGGGGAGTACGGCGCTGGCTTGCGCGCGCGCGGCCGAAGCCGGGCTCCAAACGGAATCGGCCATTGGTGAGATTGTACCAATTGGCACTCACGCAGGGAATGGTAGGTAACGCGGAATCAGGCTACAGGAGATTGCGCCTTGGGGCGCGCGCTTCGCAGGCGGGGGCGCAGCACACGGTTCCACCACATGATCGCGCCGGTCACAAACATCGCCGCCGGGGCCAGTCCGAATATGGCCCAAATCGCCTTGGTAGTTTGATCGCAGAAGCCCGGACCGGCACAAGGAATCCCGATGCCGTTGATGCGGCCGAAATGCAGGTAGGCCAGCCAGTAAATCACCCGGTCGCCGATGCGTGTACCGGCGTTCGCGGGCGTGAGCGGCTCCAGCCGGTCGGCGAGGTCCTGAAAAGGCTGGGGAATGCCGAGGTACACACCGCTCAGCGCGAACACCAGAATGAATCCGAGGGTCCAGAAACCGATCATGCCGTGCAAATCCCAGATGAAGCGCTTCCATCCGACGCCGCGATGCACGGTCAGGCTGCGGCCCCAAGTCTTGACGCCCGGCCACCAGATCGCGAGGCCAGTGATGGCAAGCACCAGCACGATCAGCCCTCCGACGCCGTTCACTTTGCGCCCGATTGGTCCGGCCAGCAGATTGTCGTGCAGGTCGAGCAGGATCGAGATGAGCCGGATGGCGGTCGGGACCGACTTGCCCATATCGCTGCCGGTACGAGCGTCGAACAGCCGCCGCTGGATGTTTTCGCCGTGCCGCAGCCAGACATCCACGGCCTCGTCAGGATCCAGCGCCCGGCCGATTTTCACAACCCGATAGCCGGGGTACTGGCGCGTAGCTGCCTGAGTGAGCTGGGCGTCAGTGAGCCGTGGTTCTAAACTCTTTGAGATGATCGGCTCCGGCGTGGCCGCTCTGAAGAGCTCGTTGCTAAAGACCAGCAGGCTGCCGGTCAGGCTGATCATGACGACGTAGAGGCCGAGTGCGATGCCGCTCCACAAGTGCACTTGAAAGAGCGCGCGACGCAGCCAGATCTTCTGCGGTTGCCGCACCCAGCGCTCCCACACGGTCGGCTGATTGCTCCCGCTCACTAGCCGAGAGGCTACAACCGCACGGCCGGCGATGTCAAACAGGGCGGTGGGCGCGCAGTTGCCAGTAGGATGGAGGCCATGATTCTCGCCATGGTCTTACTACTTCCCTGGAGAGCATCTCAGGATTGGAATCGGGGGAATTGAGTTGTTCTATTGGAGTGCCGCTCGCCAGAGGTAAAATGAGGCATGGCGGACTGGCAGGAGCGCATCACGATTAACCCCGCAGTTTGTCACGGAAGAGCGTGTATCCGTGGCACGCGCGTAATGGTTTCCGTGATCCTCGATAACATTGCCGCAGGCGTACCCCGCGCGGAAATCATGAGAAGCTACCCCGCTATTGAGGAGTCGGACATCCAAGCCGCCCTCGCCTACGCGGCCGAACTCGCACGCGAAGGCACGCTTGACCTTCCTCTGGAACATACTGTTTGAAGCTGAAGATCGATGAAAATCTGCCGGCTGAGTGTGCCAAGATTCTAAGCCATGGCGGATTCCAAGCTGACACCGTTACCGGTGAAGGTTTGACAGGGGCTGACGATTCAGCGTTAGCGGCTGCGTCTCAAGTAGAAGGACGAGTCCTGGTCACGCTGGATCTGGACTTCGCCAACATCCGGGCATACCCGCCGGCGGAATATGCCGGAATCATTGTGCTTCGGCCCAAGAGGCAGGACAAAGCAGGAAGGCAACAACCCAGGTCTTGGTCTTCAGCCTGGCGGGCTAGTTGGTGTGCAACACAAACGTACTCCGGAGGAAGTCGATCTTATCACAGCCTCATCAAGCGTCCTCGCCCGCGCACCCTACCGGCGATTCGGCACCGTGAACTGTCAGCACTTAAAGAATTAGGGTCGGGTGTGCTAGCGTATCGCGACGGTCACCTGGTCGCTGGTCGTAATCCCACCCATCTCGATCTGAAGCGGCACCGCATCCCCAGTTCCCGCTCCCTGCGGAACCACGATGTTGATCTGATCGACACCGGCGAACTGCGGCGACAGTCCCGAGAACGTCACTTGCGCCGGAACGCCTCCGACCAGCACAGCGGGAGTGTTTGCCTTGGTCCTCGTTAACCGGCCACCGGCCCGGCAGAGATCTTTGGAGTCACAGGGCCGAGCCCAGATCCCATTGATTTCGATCTGGAATAGCGGCAGCCGCGTGGAGGCCGCTGGTGTAAGCAGACACACGAAAGCAAATCAGGGTCCCACGTTCAAATGGGCTGCTCGCAGCGCCGATCGGTCCCAAGGTTGTACGATGCACTTGCGCTCATTGCTTCGCGGATGCCAGGACGAGTGGATGAGACGAAAAGTCTTGCTCGCGACAGGATGTCTCGTCTGTGCCATTGTGTGTTGGGAAAGTGTCCTAGCTTGAGGAGATAAGTTAAATTGAAATGCGGGTAGGAAAAGCGATGTCACGCTGGTGCTGTGTTAGCTTTTGCAGGGACTGAGTTCGCAAGCGGCTCGCTTGCAGGAAACCAAATCGCGTCGGCGTTTTTGTTTCTTTTAGCATCGATCGTCACGTTAAAGTACACACGCTCCGCGTCGATGATTGCGCTAATTGCGTGCTATTTTTCTTTGCCACTTTATTTCTACCTTGTGTTCCCTCGACCGTTTCGTCAGGTATGGCCTGGGAACTGGAGTGTGCGCGAATTGCCGCGAGCGAACTTCGTGTGGAATGAGTGGTGGGCCACGGGAATCTTTGTGACTACACTTGTTGCAGTGCTCGCCGTGAGCGAGTTGCTACGCAGTTTTAGGCGTGACACAGTAAGTAGTAAACGGCCTTCACAGATCCCCTAGCGCTTCGGAAACGTGGGCGTCTCCGGTTGGAAACGTATCGCCCGAGGAGGTGAAGGAGTGAGGAGGAAAGCCGCGCTGGCCCACTGGCACGTGCGCAAAGATTTCACTTGCCCCGGTAGAATGGAGGCGATGCTACTCGCCACTATACTGCTGCTGGCTTTCGCCGCGCCCGCCGGTTCCGATATTGCGCAGCGCCTGGCGCGCTGGAAGCAAGTCGAGATGCCTTACGATCCATCCGAGCTGGACGCGCGGCAGCGGCAGGTGGTCGCCAAGCTTGCTGAAGCCTCGCGCTCTATCGAATCCATTTATTGGCAGCAGAGCGATCCGGAAGGGCTGGCGCTGTATGGTTCCACCAAAGATCCGCAACTGAAGCGCCTGCTGGCGATCAACGGCGGGCGCTTTGATCTGATCGACGAGAATAAGCCGTTCGTGGGCACGAAGCCGATTCCGCCTGGCCGAAACATCTATCCGCCAAGGGCTCACCCGCTCGCAGATCGAGGACTACGTCAAGGCGCATCCAGCCGAGAAGGATGCCATCTACAGTCCCTACACGGTGCTGCGTTGGAACGGCAAGAAGCTGGATGCGATTCCCTATCACGTCGAGTACAAGAAGGCCCTGGAACCGGCCGCGCGTCTGCTGCGCGAGGCGGCCGGACTCGAGCGAGGACCAGGCGTTCGCAAAATTTCTGCGGATGCGCGCCGATGCGTTGCTGAGCGACGACTACTATGCAAGCGACCTGGCTTGGGTGGATCTGCGTAATCCGAAGATCGATGTGATCTTCGCGCCCTATGAAACTTATCTCGACGACGTGCTGGGCGTGAAGACATCCTGGGGCGTCTCGCTGCTGATTCGCAACGAGCCGGAGAGCGCGAAGCTGGCGCTGTATCAGAAATACGTCCCGGATATTCAGGAAGCGCTGCCGCTGGCGAAAGCCGACCTGCCGTCCAAGCGCGGCCAACTGACGCCGATGGAAGTGATGGACGCCCCGCTGCGCGCCGGCGACCTGCTGCACGGCTATCAGGCGGTGGCGGATAATCTGCCGAACGATCCGCGCATCCACGAAGCCAAGGGAACCAAGAAGATTTTCTTCAAGAACTTCATGGACGCGCGCGTGAACTATGTGATCCTGCCGCTGGCGAAATATCTGATGCCGGAGTCGCAGGCCGCGCGCGCTTCGGCGGAAGGCTATATGGCCTCGACGGTTTTACACGAGATTTGCCATGGTCTGGGCCCGGCGTACTCGCGAGTGAACGGGAAACAGGTTCCTATCACGGAGGCGATCGGTCCGGTGTATTCGCCGCTCGAGGAAGCCAAGGCGGATGTCACCGGAATGTTCGGGCTGCAATGGCTGATGGATCATGGCGCGCTCGCGAAGAATCGCGCCGAGGAATATTACGCTTCGTACGTGGCGGGTCTTTTTCGCACCGTGCGCTACGGGACCGCGGAGGCGCATGGCCGCGCCGAGATGATGGAGTTCAACTATCTGTCCGAGCAGAAGGCGGTGGTGCGCGCGGGCGGCAAGTATTCAGTGGATTATGCGAAGATCCCGGGCGCGATCGCCGGCCTGACGAAGGAACTGCTCGAAATCGAAGCGACCGGCGCGCGCGTCAGGGCCGAAGCTTGGTTCAATCGCTACGACAAGATGCCGGCCGATCTGGCTGCATCTCTCAAGTCGGCGAACAACGTGCCGGTCGATATCGAGCCGGTCTTCTCGTTCCCGAGTTTGTGATCGAGCATTGCGGCCCGAAGCATCAATTGAACTTGACACCGATGGTGGCGCTGGTCTCCGAATAAGTGAGGGAACCATAGTCCAGTCCCGGCGCGGTGAAGCTCACGGGCGTGCTGAAGTTGGACACATACAAACCTCCCGGGCCCGCGGGCAGCGCGAGGGTGACATAGGGAGGAACCGTGAATGTTAGGGCGGGCTGCGGAGCAATGCAAATGAACGACACCGTCACGCCGCCCGAGATGGATTGTCCATAAATCGTCACGAAGCTGTTTGGATCGCCTCCGGACCAGTTGATCTTGACGCCCTGCGAACGAGTGACCGAAGTGATGGAGTTCATATTGGTCCAGGTGAGCGGCGGGCTCGGCACCACCAAGGTTGCATTGAAACTGCCTACGTCTTTTCCGCCCGCGCCATTGTTGAACGTGAACGAGGTTCCGCCGGCCAGCGTGTATCCGGAGGCAAATACGGCGGAGTATTGGCCGGTGGATGGATTGGTCATGGTGATGGGCGAAGGCGATCCTCCGGTCAGGACAATCGTGCCTGCATCCAGCGGTTGGATCGCAGGGAACGGTCCGGCACTCACGGGCTGGACGATGTAGTAGCAATTTCCGGGCGACGCTGCGGAATAGCCCGCGCCGAATTGTCCGCCCTGGCTGACTTGGAATAAGCCACCCCCGGCTGGGTTGATAATGGTGACGGGCGGAGTTCCGGACACGATAGTCTGCTGGCTGATGGTCAGCGAACCGGTCTTCACTCCGGTCATGCTGCTGAAGGATGCGAGCGCGCTGCCGCTAACACCAAGTCCAGGATCGCTGCACTCGCCGCCGTTGGGCTCGATCGGCATCGAGACCGAGTTGCTTACCACGGCGCTGCCGCCGGTGCCGCTCACAGCCGTGACGCCGACGTAGCAGCCGCTGACGCCGTCCGGGATGACTACGTCGATTTGATCCACGCCCGGGAATTGCGACCGCCCCTGGTAAAGAATCTTCGCCGATACGCCTCCGATATAGAGCGCCGAAATGTAGCTGAGTTGATCCTGCTTGGCCGGATAGCTCAGGTCGTCGTTGGTGGTGTCGGCGCCGTCGCCCGAGCCCCACAGGACCACCACCTGTTGCGGCTTGGCGGACGCGGCGTAGCTGATCAGCGCGCCGGTAGCGTTGTCGGTGGCCACGGCTTGGCCGGAGCCGATGCCGTACAGCGTGTCGAATCCCATGGCGCTCGTGACGACTGCGATGCTTGCGGTCTGGCTGGTCTGGCCGTTGTATGTGACGCTGATGGTCCCGTTGCCGACCGGCGTGTTGGAGGGAAGCACCGCGGCAACCTGCGTCGCAGTGTAGTAGTAGATGCCGGGATGCACGCTGGTTCCGTTTACCACAACGGTGATGCTGGTGCCGTTCGAATCCGGCGCCGATTGGGGAATCGGGCCTTTCGAGAGATCCCACAGCACCGCCTGCGCGCTGGCCGCCGCCAAGCCGGTGCCTTTGACGATGAAAAGCGCACCGGGTGCGATGCCGTAGTTGGGAGCGCCAGGCACAAGGTAGCTGTAGTTGTTCTGGACCAGCGTGATGTTGGGTCCCGATCCGCCGCCGCTGGCCGTGGCGCCGTAGGTCAGATACTGAAATGTGATGGAAGTTCCGGTGTTGGCCGTGACTACGAGTTTGGCGTAGTTGCCTCCGTTGGTTTTCCAGATGACCACGTCATTCGCTACCAGCATGCTGTTGGGAATGGGCGCGGAAACAAGATGGGACGAGAACGACTGGATGTAGCCGGGCGAGGGAACCGAGAATGGAATTTCGCCAAGCGAAAGCGCTGTGGCTTTGCCTTGCGGAGTAATGCCTTGGGCGTTGTACAGGACGTCGCCGCCGGAGGTCACGACGGAGCCCGTGTCCAGATCCAGGATCTGGCCGGAGTTCAGGGTGATGGTCGCATTGATGTCACCGAAAACGGCGCTGGGCACGGCCAAAGTTAAAATCATCAAAATACCGCGAGTGGTGGACAATGTTCCTCCCCCTCCGTCTGGTAATGCGACAAGTATGCACAAATTGCATCAAGAAATCGAGACGGGAATTAGCGTCGGTTCCTGCGAACCCGAAAGTGGCGAACGGAAGGAGTTCAACGCGCGGGCCGGGAGTTCACAATCCGGCCCGCGCGTTTAGCCTTGGGCTACTGATAGGTCGTGTCAATCTGCTCAGATGAGAACCCGGCCGAAATGCCTCTATCGATGCCTGTGGCCGTGAAGGTCTGGTAGTTGGTGTAGTTCGCGAGTGACAACGTGCCAGTGCCGGAGGGCAGGACCCCAGTTACATAGCTCGGCACTTGGAACTGCAGCGCGCTCTGCGGAGCGATGCACGTGAAGCTTCCCGACACCGATTGGCCATTCACCGTGCCTGAGGAGTCGCCGCTCATGATGACATATGTGTTGGGCGAACCACCGGTCCAGGTGAATAGCACGCCCGAGCTCCGGGTGACCGTTGCGTCGGAAGTGTCATTCGTCCAAGTCAGGATAGGGTTGGGGAAAACGACCGAGGTCATGAAGGAACCGACGTCTGCTCCGCCGGCACCCTGGAAGTTAAATGTCCCACCCGATGTCGGAATGAATCCGGCAGCCAGCTGCGCCACGTAGGTTCCTTTTATCTGAGGAATCCCCATGAGCGTCGCATTGCCGCTGGGGCCTGCGACAGTAATGGCTCCGGCGTCCAGGCCTATCGTGGTGGAGGTACCGCCGCCTGTGCCTGGAGTCTCCGTGACGGTGCAGCCCGGAATCGAAACGGTTCCGCCGCCGCCACTAGAATACGCAGTGCCGGTTTCGCTGTCGAACTCGGCAATCGCTATATCACGAGTGTCTGTCCCGCTTCCGTTGCTTGCCGGAGAAACCGTATGGGCCAGAGCGACGAACCCGCTCTTAACCGTGGTCTGTCCGGAAAGCGTTTGATAGTCTGTGCCGGTAATTCCAAAAAAGCTGTCCGCGCAAACTCCGGTCCCGATTGGCAGCGCGATGAAATTGGTAGGAACCCCAGCCGCGGTCACGCCCACCGCCGACACGTTGCAGCCCGTGGGAGCATTGGTGGGGATGGTGATGTCGACCTGGTTGACGCCAGGGTAACCTGACGCGCCTTGATAAGCTATCGACGCTTCGACGCCGCCTACATAGAAGTGCGCGAGGTTGTTGATGGCGGTGGGTGGCGCGACGAATGTGGTGTCCCGAGTGGAATCTCCGCCGAGTCCGGAACCCCACAGAACAACTGTGGTGCCGGGAGGAATGGAGTTGGTGTAGTTGAACAGCGCCCCGGTGGCGTTGTCGGTGGCGACGCCCAGACCGGCGCCGGTTTGATAGTAAGAGTCGAATCCCATAGCGCTTTGCACCACCTGGATGGGGAACGATGCGCTTTGGCCGTTATACGTGACGGTGACTTGTCCGGTTCCGACCGGCGTGTTGGATGGAAGCACCAGCGCGAGCTGGGCGGCAATGGCGTAGTAGAACCCCGGTATGGTCGTCGTACCGTTCACCGTCACTTTGACGCTGGCGCCATTCAACGTAGTCGGGAGGCCAGGGCTGGCGCTGGATTGCAGCACCGCCTTCGCGCTTGGATCAGCCATCCCGGTGCCTTGAATGATGAAAAGCGCGCCTTGTGCTATGCCGGAGTTGGGAAAACCAGGTGGAGTGAAGGAATAGTTGTTTAAAATTCCCGTGATGGTTGGAGCCGTGGGCGGGGGCGGCCCGCCAGATCCGCCGGTGGTGATCGTGCCTGCGGCGGTGAAGCTAACCGTGAGGCTGGGAAGACTTCCACTCACGCTGTAGCTCACCGTAGGAAATGAGCCGGTTGCATTCACATAGGCGCCCGTTCCTCCGGTAACGGTGGCCGAACCCGTCCCGGTCTGTGCTCCCGTAAACAGTACGAGCGGTAAAGTAGCTGTGCCCGTGAACGAGTCGGTACCGTTGGACAGAGCGGCTGTAAACATTGCGGCTGCCGCGCCGCCGCTGGTCAAACTGGAGGAGGGGAGGGTTGCAGTGAAAATCCCACTGCCAATGTTGGCGTTTGCGGTAGTGAATGGGCCCGATATGACGATATTCTGGCCCAGCGTAAGGGTCGCGTTAGTTACCGTGATGGTGGTATTAATCGTCGCAGCCTGAACGGCCACGGATAAAACGAAGCAAGCTAAAAGTGAGCGCATAGGAACTCCTCTCCTGGTTGTCTAAAGTGCCCGATTAGTGTCTAGGCATGTCCGGCTATCGCATGAGAGCGTTTCGTCCGGTCGGCCGATTTACCAACGTGAACACCCGCAATCGGCCTTGGAAGGATCATATCAGTTTCCCGGGCGCACGGGAATACTTTAATTAGCTGACCGGTACTGTGGAGGTAACAAGTCTAGTCACCCGTCACGGCTTCGGGGGCGAACGCGCCTTCCTGATCCTTATACTGAAGCTGGTACAGAGTCCAATAGACGCCGCGCAGCGCCAGTAGCTCCTGGTGAGTTCCCATCTCGCGGAGTTTTCCCTTGTGCATCACCACAATCCGGTCGGCACGCTGGATGGTGGACAGCCGGTGCGCGATCACGATGGACGTCCGCCCTTCCACCAGCCGCGCCAGGGCGTCGCGGATGCGAAACTCGGTCTCGGTGTCGACGCTCGAGGTGGCTTCGTCCAGGATCAGGTAGCGCGGGTTGTGCGCTAGCGCGCGGGCGAAGCTGATGAGTTGCTTCTGGCCGGTGGAGAAGCCCGCGCCGCGTTCCCGGACGGGCTGCTCAAACTCCTCCGGCAGCGTGCGGATAAAATCCAGCAGGTTGACTTGATCGGCGGATTCTTCCAGCCGTTCTTCGGAGATGCCCGAGGTGCCCAGCCGAATATTGCTGGCGACGGTTCCGGTGAACAAATGCGGATCTTGCAGCACCACGCCGAACTGGCTGCGCAATTGTTCCAGATCGAAGTTACGGATGTCGATGCCGCCGATCCGGATACAGCCGCGCTGGATCTCGTAGAAGCGCAGCAGCAGGCTCGTGATGGTCGTTTTTCCGGCGCCGGTGTGGCCCACCACGGCGATGGTTTCGCCGGCCTGGATGCGGAAACTGACGTCGCTCAACACCCAGTCCTCGTCCTTATATGCGAACCAGACGTGGTCGAATTCGATGGCCGCGGGCAGGCGCGGGAACGGCTGCGGCTGAGCCGGCGATTCAATCCGCGGCGGCGTGTCCAGCAACTTGAAGACGCGTTCGGAGGCGGCCATGGCGGATTGCAGAATGTTGTATTTGTCGCTGAGGTCTTGAATCGGCCGGAAGAATCGCAGCCCATATTGGAAGAAGGCCACCAGCACTCCCAGCGTCAGCGCGCCGCCCCGGATGCGGAAACCTCCATAAGCCAGCAGGAAGGCCAGCGCCAGCATCCCCAGGAACTCAATCCAAGGGTAAAACCAGCCATAGGCGGTGATCGCGTCTTTGTACGCGTCCATGTGGTCGCGGTTGATGCGTTCGAATTCGGCGCGGCTGCGGGCCTCGCGATTGAAAAGCTGCAGGACCGCTATGCCGTTGATGTGTTCCTGCAGATAGGAATTGATGCGGGCGATGGCGACGCGAATGCGGCGGTAGCTTTGCTGCACCGAGCGGCGGAATCGAACCGTCACCAGCACCACCAGCGGCATGACGGCCAGCAGCAAACCGGTCATGCCTGGGCTGAGATTGAACATCACGGCCACCACGATGCTGAGCATCAGGACATCGCCCAAAATCATGAGCAGGCCCGAGGAGAACAGCTCGTTGAGCGCGTCCACGTCGGTGGTGAGGCGCGTCACCAGGCGGCCCACGGGATTGTGGTCGTAGTAAGCCAGATCCAGGCGCTGCAGGTGCGCCATCAACTGACGCCGCAGGTCGAACATGGCCTTTTGACCGATCCACTGCATCAGGTATTGCTCGCCGAAGTCGCACAGCATGCCGAAAACGACGGCGGCGAGGTAGAGCAGCGAGACTTGAGCCAAGCCGGTCCAGGGACTAGTCGAGACGTACGGATCGAGCGGTGTGGGATGGCGATGCGGCGATGGCACCAGATAGCGGTCGACCGCGAATTCCGTGAGCAGCGGGCCGATGGCTTGCAGGACGGCATTCAGCGTGAGCAACACCAGCGCGATCGCCAGTTCCGGCTTATACGGCCGGATGTAAGTGAGCAGACGCCGCATCAGGCGCGCGTCGTAAGCCTTCCCTAAGACCTCTTCTTCCACGTACTTTCAGTGTAGCGTCTGGATTCGGCGGTGCTGGGAGACGCGCTGCCGTGCGGCCCGAACATCAAGGCAAGCCCAGCCGGTCGGTGTTTGGCGAGATCGAAGCCTGCACAGTGCCTTCGGGTGTGACGATGATCACTATTTGGGCGGTAACTTCCTCCGGGTACGCGTTGACGAGAAACGGAAGAAACACCCACCGAGCAATCGTGGACCTGATTGCCTTGATCGCGTTGGCTGAAAGCTGCGGTTGATCCGTGAAAGCCACGTTCTTGACGTCGCCAACCGGAGAGATGGTCAACTGGGCGTAGAATCTGACTGGCGAGGACGGCGGCGAAACCGGTTCGAAATCTATTTTCTGGCTGAGATGCAAGCGCAGAGATAATTCATCGCGCAGTGGCTCGGGCCAAGTCGGGGAAGCCAGTGCAACGGCAGGGCCCCATCCAAAGCTCCTCCGAATGGAATTTAGGCCGAGGATTGCAATTTGCACGAGTTCGCCTTGTCCGAGCAGGGAGTTCTTGAGAACGTTCCCGTTGTCGATCAAGATTCCATCGCTCACGCGCGCGAAGTTCGACAGCCCCTGGGCGTCGCGGATGGTGATATCGCGCGCGTGCGAAAGCTCGACGTATACAATCAGTACCTGGCCGTCTGCACCGCCAGAGATCGAAATCGAGGACCCGGAGACGCTCATCTGATCCAGAGCGTGGCCAACAATCTTGGGTTGGGTCTCGGGTTGACCCGTGAGCCTTTGGAACACGAGTCCGCGGGTCCCGTCGCCGACCGAGATGGTATTTTCAGCCTCAGCTTTCACTTTGACTCCGACCATCCAATCCATGCCCTCGGCCTGGTTCAAAACGATATTCAGCACTTCGCCAGTATCTTGGATTCGCGCCTGCGTCCAATCGACAGGAATCCTGCCGCCGCGGATTGGCTGCGCGTAGCAGTAAGAGGCGAGAGCGAACAGGGGGAGCAGGGGAGCTAAGCGGACGATTGCCTTTTGCATCGATCTACCCGGCCTAACGAGAAGTGTAGCACTGCGACACTTTGGACCCGGCCGCGCGCGAGCGAATACCGTCAGTCGCCAGAAGTTAGGCGAGCTCTGTGAGCTGTTGCGCCCTTGCGGAGGGAGTCGAGGAAAGCGTTTTGCGACTTGACGAGTTCCTTCTGATTTTGCGGCAGTCGCGCGACGATCTCGTGGCCGCTTCGACGAATTTGCGCGTATTGGCGAACCGGCGGTCGAATTTCTACATGCGTCGTTCGGGGCGGTCCATGGGGCGGATGGCCAGTTCCATCCTGCGGATCGACATGTCTCGCTCTTGCGGACCCGGTTCTGGCCTCTGTTGCGCCCGATTAGCCTTCGAAACGCAGTGTACCACCGCGATCTCGGGCATAATGTAGGAATGACGAATCTGACTCGCCACGTTGCCATTGTCAGTCTGCTCGCGCTGGGCGCTTTCGCGATTGAGGCCGCGCCTACCGGTTGCGATGCACTGGCCAAGCTGAATCTTCCCAACACCACCATCAAGACCGCTGAAGCCGTACCGGCGGGTTCGTTTACGCCGCCCGGTAATCCGGCCATTCCGAATCTGCCGGCCTTCTGCCGGGTTGCCGGAACGATCAAGCCGTCGGCCGACTCCGACATCGAGTTCGAAGTCTGGATGCCGAGTTCCGGCTGGAACAGCAAGTTCGAAGGGATCGGCAACGGCGGATACGCGGGCTCCATAAGCTACGGCGCGATGGGCGCCGCAGTAGCGCACGGCTACGCGACCGCTTCCACCGATACCGGCCATCATGCCGGCGCCACCGATGCAGCCTGGGCGCTGGGACATCCCGAGAAAGTGACGGACTTCGGCTATCGCGCGATTCACGAAACCGCCGATCAAGCCAAGGCCCTCATCCACGCCTTCTACGGCGACGCGCCCAAGCGCTCGTACTTCAGCTCCTGCTCCAACGGAGGACGCCAGGCGTTGATGGAAGCGCAGCGCTATCCGGCCGATTACGATGGAATCGTGGCGGGCGCGCCGGCCTACAATTGGACGCACCTGCTTAGCACAGCGGTGTACGACTTGGTGGCGTTGCTCAACGATCCCTCGAGCTACATCCCAGCCAGCAAGCTTCCATTGATCGAAGGGGCCAACCTGGAAGCATGCGATGCTCTGGACGGCGTGAAGGACGGCGTCATTGATGATCCCACCATGTGTCACCCGAATTATTCGAAGCTGTTGTGCGCGGGCGCGGAGAACGACAAGTGCCTCACGGCCGCGCAAATCTCGACGCTCGAAAAAATTTACGGCGGCCTTAAGGATGTCAAGGGCCAGCAGATTTTTCCCGGATACTCGCCCGGCGGCGAGACCGGCATGACCGGCTGGGGCGGCTGGATCACCGGCGCGGCGCGCGAGAAGAGCCTGCAGTACGCCTTTGGAACAAACTTCTTCGAGAACATGGTTTACTCAGACGCCAAGTGGGACTACCATACTTTCAAGACTGACCGCGACATGAAGGTCGCCGATGACAGCGTGGCCCGCAAACTGAACGCCACCAATCCCGATCTGAAGAAATTCAAGGACCGCGGCGGAAAGCTGATCATGTATCACGGCTGGAGCGATGCGGCCATCCCGCCGCTGGCCACCGTCGACTATTACAAGAACGTGGTCTCCAAAATGGGTGCGAAGGACACCACTACATTCGTGCGGTTGTTCATGGTGCCCGGCATGCAACATTGCGGCGGCGGCCCGGGACCCAATAGCTTCGGCCAGGGCGCGGTGACCGGCGGCGATCCGATGCACGATGTCGACGCGGCCATCCAGCGCTGGGTCGAGCAGGGTACGGCGCCGGAACAAATCATCGCGACCAAGTACATTGGTATGTCGCCGGCAAGCGGCGTGGCGCGCACCCGCCCGCTCTGCAAGTATCCGCAGGTGGCCAAGTACAACGGCAGCGGCAGCACCGACGATGCGGCCAATTTCAGTTGTGTCGATCGCGGGGTCGCCGCGAAATAAAGCCGTAGCGCACGCACTCGTGCGTGCCGCGTCCCCACTCATGGGGACGCTGGGTGGACGGATTTTTACGGCGTAAGCACCACGCGCCCCACCACTTTGCCTTCCCGCAGCGAGCCGAGCATCTGGTCGGCTCGCTCCAGCGACGCGCGCGTGATGGGAATCGGCGGGACGTGCTTGGCGCGAACCAGATCCACTAGCTCTCGCAACTCGGCCAGGTTGCCGACGTAGCTGCCTTGAATCGTAACCGCCTTGAGCGGAATCATCGGCAGGGACCAGGGCGCCGCGCCTCCGAACAGGCCGACCAGCACGATCTTTCCTCCCTTGGCCACCGCGTTGAACGCCAGCGCCGCGCTCTGCTCGCTTCCCACGAAGTCCACCACGAAGCGGGGCCGCACACCGGCCGCGCGCGCGATCTGGCTGGATGCGTCGCCCGCTTTTCCATCGACGGCTGCGATGGCGCCCGCGGCCACCGCCGCTTTGCGCTTATCCTCGTCGATATCCACCACCACCGCTCCCTTGCCGCCCAGAGCCTTCAATAATCCGACCGCCATCAGGCCCAGTCCACCGGCTCCAATAACCGCGATCGGCTCGTTGTAGATCACCTCGCCCGCTTTTTTCAGAGCGCTGAACGCCGTCAGCCCCGAGCAGGCATAGGGCGCGGTGGTCACCGGATCGAGTCCGTCTAGATCGAGCAAATAACGCGCGTCGGGCACCAGAATGTGGTCGGCATAGCCGCCGTCCTGATAAATCCCAAGCGATCTCGATTTGTTGCACAGGTGTTCATCCCCGGCCAGACAAGTGGCGCACTGCCCGCAGCCGATCCAGGGAAAAACCAGATATTGGCGCCCGAGCGCGACGGGCGCGGATTCCGGACCGGCTTTCAAAGCCACGCCCGCCACTTCATGTCCCAGGGTCAAGGGAAGCGCGATTCCGCCCTTGTCCATGACGCTGTACATTTTGCCGTTACCGATGTTGTAGCCGCCCTCCCAGACGTGGATATCGCTATGGCAGATGCCTGACGCAACCACCTTCAGCAGCACTTCGCGCCCTTTCGGCTCAGGCACGGGGCCGCTGCTCATTTCGAGAGGATTTCTGAACGCAGTAAGACGATAGCTTTTCATAGGCAAATCTGAGCGTATCAAAATGTGCCGCAGCTCCACGACTAGGACGCGCTCGGCCCCACCCAGATCATCATGACGTCGGGAACTCCCAGCGGTGCGTCAACGCTCCCTACACCGATCGGACCCACCTCCACCGGCCCCAGCTCGGAGTTGATCAAGAATCGAACCTGGAACTCAGTGACGGCAGTTCCCGGCGGCAGCGCCGGAACCTGGACGTCCACGCGCCACACGAAATCGTTCGCCATTGTCACCGCGACTACTTCCGCCGACCACGGACCGATTTGGGCTACGACTGGAATGGAAGAACCGAAATAGGGACCATACGTGTTATTTCCCCTGGATTGCCCTCCAATTCCGTTCACGAAGAAAGAGACTACATCACCAGGCTCGCCTGGATGCTGGCAAGAGTTCGGAGTGCCATCCTGGCCCAGCGCGAGCGGCACAAACGCCGCGGGCTCGAATGTGCCCTGACCGGCGCAGCTCTCGGCAACCGTCGTGAGATTCGCAAACAGGCTGGGGACCATCGGCACGAGCGGCAACTCGCGCGGCGGAGCGGAGACGCCATTCACGGTGACTTGCATCACGGTGGAGTTCTGACCACCGGCGGCGAATGGCACGGCGACATTGATCTGCGATGAGGAAGCATACAGAATCGGCGCCTGATTTCCGTCGAAAGCGACGCTGACGCCGCCCAGATCCGTGGTCGTACTATTTGTAGCGGCGACGCCTGGGTCCGGTCCGAGATTCTGGCCTATCAAAGTCAACAGCTGGTTGATTGCGACCGGACCGGCGCGCGCTGTGTTCGCGGCGTCCAGAACACAAGCGATGCTGGGCGCGCCGGTTGCGGACGTTAGCGAGAAATCGGCTTGGCCCAGATACGCGCCGGGGAAAAGGCCGGCCTTGAGAGGCAATGGCGCCAGGGCGCCGGGCGTGATGGGCACGTCCGCTTGATCCGCTATTCCGGCGAGCCACACCGCGGATCCCGCCAGCGCAACGCCGATCGCAGTGAGATTGGAAGCGTCCACCAAGACCGTGCTGAGCGCGTTGCCGGTC
The DNA here is from genome assembly GCA_963768095.1 of Terriglobia bacterium. Lineage (GTDB taxonomy): Bacteria > Acidobacteriota > Terriglobia > Bryobacterales > Bryobacteraceae > Palsa-89. The sequence continues at coordinate 1,399,618 of CAVYGT010000011.1, forward strand.
TCGGAATCGACCTGGCTCACATACGCCTGGCTGGTGGTAGTGACATCGTTTTCCTGGCACTGCTGCGGCAGCGCGGTGACACCGGGCGGCAAGCCGGGAAGAAGGACTTGAGGAAATGGAACTCCCCCCGACAGATTCAGGTTGTTGTACGAGCCGCTGACGATGACGTGTCCTTTTTCATCCAGGGCGACCCCCGCGCCGCCGATAGCGACTGAGAACAGATTCCGTTGCCCGCCCGGGTCGAGCTTTGTCAAGAATGGCCGGACTTCCGGCGTGTCAGGCGGTTTTGCACTGTACGGGTAGGATCCGAACGCGAGCCCGGTCAAGTAGGCGTTGCCCGCGGCGTCGACAGCCAGTCCCGCGTTGGTGGTCTGACCGCTGTTGCCAGGAACCGCGGTGGAATAAATCAGCTTGGTTCCCGTTGGATCCAATTTAGTGAGGTATTGATTGGTGGCCGGGAAGGCGATTCGGCAGAACCCGTAACAGATCGTGACCAACTTGAACACCGGCTGGTAGGCGCCCGGCGTCGTGGGATAGTCCAGCAGCAATGTGCTTCCGGCCATATATATGTTCCCGGATGCGTCGGTCGCCAGCGCGCTGCCGCCGATGCCGAACGCCGAGAATTTCACGGTGGCGCCGGTTGGATCGAGTTCCAGAAGGTAGGGACGCTGGCCAGTTCCCGTGGCGTTGTATGCTCCCGCGGTAACTGGGAAACCGCTGTTGGCCGTGCCGCTCACCAGGATTTCGCCTGGCGCCGTTACAGCCACCGCTTGTCCGAAATTGTAAACCGATGCGCCCAGAAAATCGGAGAATACGATCGAGCCTTGCGGGTCGAGCTTAACCAGGAACGTGCGCGCGTCTTTGAGTCCGGATGCGTCGGGGCCGGACGGCGGAGTAGCGAGGGTACGTCCAGCGGTCACCGGAAAATCGGGCGAGTTGGCCAAGCCGGTTACGTAGGCGTTGCCTGCGCCATCCACCGCGATCGCCAACCCTGTGTCGTTCAGCGAGCCGCCCAGCGTCCGAGTGTAGATGAATTGCGTGCCGGTTGGATTCAGCTTCATCACCATCGCCGCAAGCTGGCCGGCACTCGCATCCACGATCACCGATCCCACGATGTACACGTTCCCGGCGGCGTCGGTGGTGACCGCGGACGGCGTGAATCCATCGCGCAGATAGGTCGAGTAAGCGAGGACACCAGCCGGATCGAAGGACCACGCCATCGGGATTGATAAAAGTAAGGCAACAGCGTAACGAAGCGCCATGAATTGACCTTTCGGATGTTGGACGGACGCGGGCGCGGAAGGTACACCCCATTATCGATGGCCCCCGTCGACCTGCCAAGTATTGCGCTAATCCTGTCCTAACAAGTCAAGAGGTAGAATAATCCCATGCTACGTCGCAACCTTCTGGCGCTATGTTTTGCCGCCTTGTGCGCACAAGCGGCCGTCACGCGAGTCGAAATAACTGAGCGGGCTGATCTGCCGAAAGCGAACTACGAACGGATCACCGGCAAGGTGTACTTCGCGGTGGATCCCAAGCTTCCCAACAACCAGATCATCCGCGACATTCGTCTGGCGCCGGTGAACGCCAAGGGCCTGGTGGAATTTTCCTCCGACCTGTACGTGCTGCGTCCCAAGGACCCTAAGAAATCCAACGGCACCGCGCTGCTGGAGATTTCGAATCGCGGCGGCAAGGGCCTCCAAAACACTTTCGACTTCGGCGCTGACGATCCGGACCCCATGCTGCTCGAATCCGGCTACACGCTGGTCTGGGTGGGCTGGGAGTGGGACGTTCCGCCGCGCGCGGGCCTGATGCATCTGTACGCGCCGGCGATCAAAGGCATCACCGGACCAGTACGGTCGCAGATCGTGACCGAAAAGCGCGAGACGTCCGTATCGCTGGGCGATCGCTCTCAAGTTCCCTACGCCGTCGCCGATCTGAACGGCGGCATCCTGACGGTGCGCGATGAGATCGATGGGCCGCGTACTACGATCCCGCGCGACCAATGGCACTTCAGCGCCGATGGCACGCACGTCGAATACGCGGCGGGCTTCGAGCCAGGGCGCATCTACGATGTGGTCTACACCGGCAAGGACCCGGCCGTGGTTGGGCTCGGGCCGGCCGCGGTGCGCGACTACATTTCCTACATCAAGCAGAATGGCGAGGTGAAGCGCGCCATCGCGTTCGGGACTTCGCAGAGCGGCCGGTTCCTGCGCAACTACGTTTACGACGGATTCAACGCCGATGAGCAGGGCCGCCAGGTCTTTGATGGCGTTTGGCCGCACGTGGCCGGCGCCGGGCGTGGCAATTTCAATTACCGCTTCGCGCAGCCCTCGCGTGATGGCATGCCCAGGCTGAATTTGCTCTACGCTGTCGACCGGTTCCCGTTCACCGATTCGCCCGAGACCGACGAGGGTGTGACGGACTCGATGCTGGCCCGCGCCGCCGCTCAACACGTTGTTCCGAAAATGTTCTACACCAACGGGTCGTTCGAATATTGGGGACGCGCCGCGGCGCTGATCCATACCAGCCTGGACGGGAAAAAAGACGTCGCGCCGGTTTCCACCACGCGCATGTACTACCTGGCCGGAACGCAACATGGCGCCAACGCGCGTCCGGTTCGCACAGTCACGCAGAACCTGCCCAATCCCGAGGATTATCGCTTCGCGATGCGCGCGCTGCTGGTGGCGATGAACAACTGGATTACCACCGGCGCCGAACCGCCCGCGTCGCAGATCCCGCGCATTGGAAAGGACAATCTGGTCCAAGTATCGGCGCTGAATTTCCCGAAAATCCCCGGCATCGCGCTTCCAAAGGAGCCGACACCGGTTTTCCGCCTGGACTACGGTCCGGATTTCCGCTCCAAGGGCATTGACTCGATTGAGCCGCCCAAGATCGAAGGCCGCTACACAGTTCTGATTCCACAAGTCGATAAAGACGGCAACGAGACGTCGGGTATTCGCCTGCCGGACCAGGTGGTGCCGCTTGCCACCTACACGGGCTGGGACCTGCGCGATCCCGCGATCGGCGCGCCGGACGCCATGTTCGACATGGTGGGCTCGATGATTCCGTTCGCGCGCACGCGCGCCGAGCGGGCAAAGTCAGGCGACCCGCGGCCGTCCATCGAGGAACGTTATTCAAGCCGCGAAGAATACCTCAAGAAGGTGGAAGCAGCCGCGCAGCCCCTGGTGCGCCAGGGCTTGATGCTGGAGAGCGACGTCCCGAAGTTCCTGGAGAAGGCCTCGGCGCGCTGGGACATGCTGACAGGCTCGTCCGGCACGAAGTGACCAGCTAGATTGTTGCCACGAGCTGGTACCTCGCAGCTCGTGGCGCAATCACCCGCCTTCGTCCGTGCCCGGGGTTGGACTCCTCGCGCGCTGCAAGCTCAAAGACGGTCGTGGGGTTCGCCCGAACAGCGTGAAGCACGCACAGCCGTTGCCGTTAAAAAGAATTCGCGCCAGATCGGACGGATCCTCAAACGTCATTGTGATCTCAGATGGAAGTCTTTCCCCGCGATCCAGGTTCCGCGCCTGCTCCAGAGAACGTCCCACAAACGTCTTTACAGGACTATGCCGCGTGCTGACGCGTTTGTCGCCGTCCTTTTAACGGCCTTTGCGGCGTGTTTCACACACTAACCTGTGCTGCACGGGAGACAAACGGAGGGCCGCGTTTATTGCTGGCTGGGCGGATTAGCCTTGGGCCAGCCGCTGGGATTTTGCGTTGGCGTGGTGCTCTTCGTGTCGCCGGGCGCGGGCTGGACGGGAGCGGGCGAGTCGTCCGACGAAGTCGCGATGGGCGATCCGTCCTGGTTCACTGCTACGCGGCGGCGGCGCGTGGTTGCCGGCGCGTCGTTCGATACAGCGCTCGCTGGCGCAGAACTCACGGACGGAGTCGCAGAACCTGCGTCGGCGGGGGCGCGCCGCACCAAGGTTGGCGTGTCGTCCCGGTCATGGTTGCCGGACATGTACGCGCGCCGGTAGTGCACGTCCGCATCGGGATAGCGGCGGCGCGCGTCGGCCGAGAGATCCACCACGATGTTGTGTTCCTGGCCGGGCACCACGCCTTCCGGCAGGCTGAAGAAGAGCGCATACCGCTGGCGCAAGCGCATCAGTGTCTCTTCGAGCGCGGAGGCGTCATTCACAGACATGCTGTCGCCGCCTGAATCGCGCGCGATTTCCGAGGTTCCGGCCGATTGAGTTCGCGGCCCCCCGCCTCCGCCTCCGCGGTTGCCGCCGTACGGTCCACCTCCACGCGGGCCGCCGAATATGACGCCGCCCAGTGGTCCGCCGAGTCCGGGCCCGCCGCCCCAACCTCCGCGCCGCTGTCCGCCTCCGCCTGGATTTTGCCGCCCCGCCATGGCGTCAGGCGCGATCAGCGCGCACATCACCGCATCGGCTCGAGCCAACGCACGCGACACCGCTGCGTCGTCGCGGTCGAATTCAGTCTGATCGTCAGTCAAAATGACAATGGCTCGCCGCGCTTCCTGACGCCCTTCCCGTCGGATGTAATCGGCGGCGTCCAGCATGGCGCGCGTAATGTCGGTGCCGCCATTGAAGCGCTCCTGCCGCAACAGCCGGTCAAACTCGCGCTGCACATCCTGCCGGTTTCCGGAAAATGGAAGCCGCACGCGCGTCGCGCGGTCGAAAACCATGATCCCCATGTGATCGTCTTTGCCGAGCACGGTCAACGCTTGGCCAGAGGCATCCGCAATGCGCTGCACGTGGGGGCGCATGCTGGCGCTGACGTCCAGAAGAAACAGCACATCGATGGGCATCTCTTCGCTCGAGAAATTACGGATCGTCGCCGGACGGCCTTCTTCGCGAACGATGAAGTCTTCCTGCCGCAGATGCGTGATGGCGCGATTGTCGCGATCCACCACCTGCGCGTCCACGCGAACCAGCGCCACATCGCTGTGGAACACGATGTTCGTGTCCTGCGCCCAGACCGGCAGCGCGGCAGCGAAGCTAGCGATCAGAATAACGGCGCGATTCATCCAGGCTTCCCCAACGTGGTGCTTCAAATATACAACGTACGCGGAGCGGCGGACGTTTCAGCCGAGGATGCGAAATCGTTCCAATCCGTCTCCGACGCCTGCGGCAAAAGACTCATGGCTCGTTCGGTGATGGCGCAGATGGTCAAGCTCGGATTCACCCCCAGGTTGGCCGAAAGCACCGATCCATCGCAGATGTACATGTTCTTGTACGCGAAGACGCGGTTGCGATGATCCACAACGCCCGCCTCCGGCGACCCGGCCATCGGGCAGCCGCCCAGAATATGCGCCGTCCCCGGGATATCGAACAGAATCTCGGTGACCATGCTCATGGGCGTTCCCCCCACCATGCCGGCCACCCGGCGCGCGAATTCGTTGGCGTGTGGAATGAACGTGGGAATTTTCTTGCCGCGGCTCACCAGCACTTTGCCGAACGGCCAATACCAGGGCCGCGCCAGACGCATGTCGATGTGGCCTTCCAGCGTCTGCATGCACAACAGGATCAGCGACTCGCGCGCCCAACCGAAGGGTTGCAGACAGCGCACGGTTTTCCAAGGATGACGGAGCAGCGAAGCTGCCAGGTTCCTGAGCCACAGCAGTATCCGTCCCCAGCCTGGACGTCCGCCGGTCAGCAGCGTGCCCATCAGCGCCATGGCATCGGAACCCTTGGGATAACGCGTCGCTTCGATGTGCGTATGCTCGTCCAGATAAATGCCGGAACCGATCGCGATGCCCGTCGAAAGATCTTCGCGGATCCCAGGCACTCGCACCCCGATCAATGATTCGGCGTTGGTGCGCACGCGGTTTCCGAGCTGATCGCTGAGCGCTGGCAGTGAGCCGTTTTCCTTCAACCCGAGCAGAAGATCCATCGTGCCAAGCGCGGATGCCGCAAACACTACGCCGCGGCAAGTGAAACGGCGTGGATTCTTTTTGAGCCAATTCGTCGAGCTGACGGTGCGAACTTCATATCCGTCGCTGCCGTCGGGCTTGCCGTTCACGGGCTTCACGTCCACCACACGCGTCTCCTCGAATACGCGAGCGCCGCGCTTCTCCGCCAGATAAAGGTAATTCTTGTCAAGGCTGTTCTTGGCGTTGTAGCGGCATCCCACCATGCAGCCGCCGCATCCGATGCAGGTCGCGCGCGCAGGGCCTTCACCTGCGAAATACGGATCGGGATAAGTTTTGCCGCCCGCCTCACCTTCCGGCGGCTGGAAAACCGCGACGTGAGTCCGATAGAAAGTATCGCCCACGCCGGCTGAATCCGCGGCTTTCTTGAGCAGATGGTCCGCCGGACCGAGAATGCGATTCTCCACCACGCCCAGCATCCGCATCGCAGCGCGATAATGAACCGGCATTTCCGCCGTCCAATCCGCCAGACCCGCCCACGACCCGTTCTGCCAAATCGAATCCTTGGGAACCAGCAGCGTGTTGGCGTACGTGATGGATCCGCCGCCCACCGCGCAGCCCTGCAGGATCAGCACGTGGCGAAACAGCTTGATGTTGAAGAATCCCCGCAACGCCAGCCGCGGGCGCCAGATCCAGCGAGAGATCAGCCAATTGGTGTGTGGCAGATTTTCCGGAGTCCAGCGCCGTCCCATCTCCATCACCGCGACGCGATAGCCTTTCTCCGTCAGGCGATGGGCCGCGACGCTGCCGCCGAAGCCCGAGCCGATGACGATGAAATCGAAATCAGGAACTGTTGCGGACATGGAACTTCAATCTGACAGGCACGTTTGATGCCGCGAGCTGCCTCGCGCTACGCTCCGACAATGAATTTGAGCATGCGCCGCGCGGCCGCGCCATAGGGAGGACGCAGCAGACTCAGCGGAGTCCAGCGGCTTTGCAGGAACACGCCTTTTCTCTTCGAAAACGTCTCGAAGCCATCGAAACCGTGGTAGCGGCCCATGCCGCTGGGTCCTACGCCGCCGAACGGCAGCGTACATTGGCCCACATGAAAGATGCAATCGTTCACAGTAACCCCGCCCGCCAAGGTTCTCTCCAGAACCTGCTGGACGCGCCCGCCGTTCTCATCGAAATAGTAGAACGCGAGCGGATGCGGGCGGGCGTTGACGTATTCGATAGCCTGGTCCAGCGTCTCGTAGGGCACCACGGGGAGCACAGGCCCGAATATCTCCTCCTGCATCACGGACATTTCGTCGTTGACATCGATTAGGAGCGCGGGCGGAAACACGCGGTTGGTCTGGTCGCAGATTTCATCCGCCGGATTCATGCGGATCACCTTGGCTCCTTTGCTGAGCGCGTCCTCGAGCAGCGAGGCGAGCCGCTCATAATGGCGGACGTTGATGATGCGCGTGTAGTCGGCGTTCTTTGTCAAACGCGGGTACATGCGAGTCGCGATCTCGCGCGCGAGCTCGACAAATTCGGCCCGGCGGCTGGCAGGCACCAGAACGTAGTCGGGCGCGACGCAAGTTTGGCCCGCGTTGTACAGCTTGCCCGCGAGAATTCGTTCAGCGGCTCTACGCAAAGGATAATCCGGATGAATGATGGCCGGGCTCTTGCCACCGAGCTCCAGCGTTACCGGCGTCAAGTTTTCAGCCGCCGCACGCATCACCAGTTTCCCCACGCGGCCTGACCCGGTATAAAGCAAATGATCGAACGGGAGCCGCGAGAATTCGCTGCCCGTCTCGGCTTCACCCAGCACCACCGCGACGTAGTCCGGCGAAAACAGGTCTGCAGCAATCGAGCGTAATAACTCCGCCGTTCGCGGCGCGAATTCCGATGGCTTTAGCATCACGTGATTTCCGGCCGCGAGTGCGTTGGCGAGCGGTGCATAACTCAAGAACAACGGGTAGTTCCAAGCCGCGAGAATTCCCACCACGCCCAGCGGCTGGTACAAGATTTCTGCCCGAGCCGGCCAGAACTGCCACGAGACCGGAGCGCGGCGTGGTTTCATCCAGGGCCGCAGATGCGCGATGGCGTACCGAATTTCAGCGAGTGTCGGAAACAGTTCCAGAGCCAGGGTCTCCTCAGCCGCCCTGCCGCCGAAGTCATCCGAGATAGCCGCGACAATTTCGTCTTTGTGTTTCAGCAGCGCCCGCTCCAGCGAGCGCAATGCCTCGCGACGTTCCGCGTAGCCCGGCATTTTGCGCCGGAAAGCCGCGCGTTGTGCTTCAAAGCAAAGCTGGAGCGTCGCTTGATCCATGTCTCGATTGTCATACTATGGACCACCTGATACCAGCCAGACGCTGCGCGAGGGAGCCTGGAATTCTCACCTTTGTGCTATCTTGGAGGACATAATGTCAGCCCATAATGGCGATAAGTCCCGTTTTGGCCGCCAGCGCAAGCAGAAGATCAATCGCAGGAAGCGTATACGGACGCTTCGCGCTGCTTTAGTTGAGCCGCGGGCCAACAAACCCCAGTAAAATCAAGCAGTTCTTCGAAGCAGCCAGAGACCAGCCGCAGTTGGGTATCGGCGTGCTCTGTCACAACTGGAGGAAGGTGACATGCACTTCCAATGGTTCAAGACGGAACATCATCGGTTGCATATCGTCGAAGAGTGGCCGGATAGCCCCCAAAAGGAAGCTGCCTTGGCAGCCATTCGATCGAAGCTGACGAGTCTCGCCCGCAACTTGCCACCCGGCTCGCATTTGCTCGATTGCGAAATCTGTTTGAACCGTGAAGAAAAGCTCGGGACTCTTAAGTTCCTGGTCATTCCTCCTGTCGTCGAGAGCCCAGCTAGCGATTTGGCTGCTTAGCTTTATCGTAGCCACAAGGCTACTTCTTCAGACGGAACCCCCGCGCACTAGTGTCATAATGACATCCGAGCCCTCACCCCGAGGCCTGTCGCCACTAAATTATGCAAATCGAACCCACCCAACTCGACAAAGCCGTCCTGCTCAAGGTCACAGGGCGGATGGATGCCGAAAGCGCCCCGGAGTTTGAACAAGCCTGCGAGCAGTCGATCGCGCAAGGCGCCCGGTACCTGATCGCCGAGCTGAGCGGGTTGCAATACGTCAGCAGCATGGGATTGCGATCTTTCCTTACGGTCGCGCAGCGGCTGAAGTCGCTGGACGGCTCGTTGTCCCTGTGTGGACTGCAAGGCCTGCCCCGACAAGTATTTGAGATGACCAAGCTGATCGGGCTTTTCCCGGTCTATCAGTCTACCGACGAGGCCATCGCCAAGCTGTGATGGAGCCCGCATTTCGACGGCTCAGCCTGCCGGCGAGCCTCAATTCGTTGCAAGCTTTTCTGGAGTTTGCCCATACCGGGGCCGCAGCTGCCGGACTCACCGCTGCCGATCGGGATCAGCTCGACCTGGTGCTCGAAGAGCTTCTGGTGAACGTCTCGCGTTATGCCTATCACCCGGAAACTGGAGACGTCGAGGTGGCCTACGCCATCGAACCGGACGGCAGGCTGCTCGTGCAGGTGTCAGATAAAGGCCGCATTTTCAATTTCTTAGAAAAGGAAGAGCCGGATTGGCGAGACAAACTCGAGGATCTGCCCGTGGGTGGACTGGGGATTTTCCTTGTCCGGCATCTTGTTGATTCTCCTAGTTATCGGCGCGAGCAGGACCGCAACGTGGTCTCCTTCCGATTTCCCCGCCCTGATCTGCTTGGTACTTGAAAGCCCAAAACTTTTTTTGCGCCCCTGTAACGCCAGCCCAGGCTGTGTCACTCTATGACAAGGCCCCCAAGCAAATGACCAACAACATTAGAAAAGAGGATGACACGATGTCGACATTCCGTAAGTGGAGATTTTCGATCCTGATCGGGAGCGGCATCATCGCCGCTGGCGCGCTTATGTATTTCTCGAGTGCGCGGGTAAGTTCGGAAAAAACGCAGGGAGCTATCGGCAAGCGCGACGTGTATCGCGAGAGCCAGGTAAACACGGCCGATATCGCGGCTCCAGGCCAGGCGCCGGTCGCCACCACGGCCATCCTCGAGAGCAGCGAGTTCAAGTCGCTCGCCAAGAATCCGGCGTTTCAAGAGCTGGTGAGAGATAGCAACTTTGCCCAGCTCAAGAGCGATCAACTGTTCGCGCAGTTGCTGGCGGACGGCAGCTTTCAAGCGATGGTACGGAACTCCGCGTTCATGAACGTCATGAGGAGCGACGCTCTAGCGCGGGCATTGGCGGAATCCAACAGGCAACAAATGAAGAAGTCCCAAGCCCAGGACTTGAACGTCCAGGCGCTTCATCAGGACTCGAATTACCAGGCGCTGAAGGACAATAGCGCGTTTAATGAGTTGATGCGTGCGAGCGCCTTCACTTCCCTGCTTCAAAATGTGAACTTTCGCGCGGTGATGGCTTCCTCGGCGCTCAACCAACTGGTGAACAATCAATTGTTCAACCAGCTCCTGGTGAATGGTACGTTCCGGCAGAGTCTACTGAGCCAAAGCTCTTCGCAGCTTCTAGCGGGCATGCATCCGCATGAATAGCGAGGCGATAGGTCTTTCGCTACACTGGAGTACTTGCTTCACCGAACTTGTAGGATAATTAACGGAGTCCCGCGTTGGATTGCGGGACTCCTTCTTTTTTGTACCCCGCTTTTGGGCGCCACCCTTCCCAAGCTTTTCATCCAATCTTCCGAACACATCGAGGTTCTTTACTATAGCCCCGCCCACGAGTACCTGGTCACTCACCTGATTCGGGCCTACGAGAACGCCCTTACCTTCGAGCGCAACCAGTTTCACTTCACACCGTCGCGAAAAGTGACCGTCCTTATAGAAGACTTCGGCGACTACGGCCACGGGGCAGCCGGAACCGTCCCCACGAATTTCATCGACGTCGGCATCGCGCCGTTCAGCTATACCTACGAAACGCTCCCGGCCAACGAACGCATGACCTGGATCATGAATCACGAGTCGATCCATGTGGTGATGGGCGACCAGGCCAATAGCGTCGATCGCCGCTTCCGTTCGTTTTTCTTCGGTAAGGTTGTTCCTACCGACGAAGATCCGGTTTCGGTCCTGTACAGTTCGCTCACCAGCCCGCGCCATTACGCCACGCGCTGGTTTCACGAGGGCATCGCCACGTTCATGGAGACCTGGATGTCCGGCGGGCTCGGGCGCGCCATGGGTGGCTACGACGAAATGGTCTTCCGCACATTGGTGCGCGACGACGCCTACATTTATCACGTGGTGGGCTTGGAATCGGAAGGCACGGCCGCCGACTTTCAGACCGGCGCCAATTCATATCTCTACGGCACTCGTTTCATGACCTGGCTGTGCTACACGTTCGGCCCCGACAAGTTGATGCAATGGGTCACGCGCGGCGAGCACACCAGCCGCTACTTCGGCGCCCGATTCTCCCAGGTCTACGGAATGGGGATGGAGAAGGCCTGGGAGCAATGGATCGCCGACGAGCGCCGCTTCCAGGAAGCCAACCTGGCCGATATCCGCAAATATCCCGTAACCAAGCCGCAACGGCTTTCCGAGCGCGCCCTGGGTTCCGTATCGCGGGCTTATTACGACGCCAAGGACAACGTCCTGTATGCCGGCGCCCGCTACCCGGCGCATATGGCCAGCGTATCGGCGGTGCATCTCGACACCGGGCGCGTCGAAGAGCTCAAGGACATCAAGGGTCCGGCGCTCTACTACGTAACGTCACTGGCCTGGGATCCGAAAGGCCGGAAGATTTACTACACCACCGACAACAATGACTGGCGCGATCTGAATGTCTACGACGTGGAAACTCACTACGCCCGCCGATTGTTCAAAGATTTCCGCACCGGCGACCTGGCGTTCGATTCCAAGGACAACTCTTTATGGGGCGTGCGGCACAACAACGGCTTGTCGAGCCTGGTCGAGCTTTCCCCGCCCTACAATGAGTTCAAAACCCGCCGCGAATTTGAATACGGAACCGACATCTTCGACATCGATGTCTCGCCGGACGGCCAGTACCTGACGGGCGCGGTCACGGATGTCAACGGACGCCAGAAGCTGGTCCGCTTTCAAATCGCCCAGTTGCGCGAGCCCGCGGCGCAGTACGAAGTGCTCTACGATTTCGAATACAACTCGCCCGGCAATTTCGTTTTCTCTGCGGATGGGCGGTACCTGTATGGATCGTCTTACTACACCGGCGCTTCCAACCTGTTCCGCTACGACTTTGAGACCAAGAAAATGGAGGCGATCAGCAACGCCGAAACCGGCCTGTTCCGTCCGGTGCCGTTGGCCGACGGCTCGCTGATCGCATTCGAATATACCAGCAAAGGCTTCGTGCCGGCGCGCGTGCCCACGCAGCCGCTGGAGGACGTCAGCGCAGTCAAATATCTGGGCCAGGCGCTGCTTGAGAAATATCCGGTGCTGCGCAACTGGAAAATTCCTCCGCCACCCCCCGAAGCAGCGTCAGAAAAACTGATCACGCGCGCCGGAGCTTACGATCCGATCCGCAACGTGCAGTTGATTTCGGCCTATCCGATCGCGCAGGGCTACAAAGACTCGCAAGCGGGTGGCATGCGCGCCGAATTCGCCGACCGTTTGCGGCTGGTGGGCGTCAATGTGGACCTCAGCTATTCGCCCGACACCAGCCTGCCGGACAAGGAACGCATGCATGCTTCCTTCGACGCGCATTTCTGGGACTGGAAGGTGAGCGGCTACTACAACTACGCCGATTTTTACGATCTCTTCGGTCCCACCAAGCTCAGCCGCAGAGGAGAATCGCTAAAGGTTGGGCATTCGCAGTTCCTCATTTACGACACGCCGCGGACGCTGTCTCTGGAATGGAACGTGGCGGGATATTCGGGCCTGGACACTCTGCCCGAATACCAGAACGTCACCACCGTCACGCCCAACTTGCTCGAAGGCAACCTGTTTCTCAAGTACTCCGATCTCAGCCGGTCGCAGGGCGCGGTGGACGATGAAAAGGGAACGGCCTGGGGTATTTATTCGCGCTATTACTACAGCCGCGGTTCGTTTCCCCATATCTGGGCGAACTACGATCGCGGCTTCCTGCTCCCGCGCAACAGCTCATTCTGGATTCGTACTTCGGCGGGAAAATCGTTTGGCGATTTTACCAGCCCATTCTCCAGCTTCTATTTTGGCGACTACGGCAATAACTACGTCGACCACGGCGAGATCAGCCGCTATCGCGATTACTACAGTTTTCCGGGCGTGGATATCGATGCCATCGGCGCGCGCAGCTTCGGCAAAATCCTGGGCGAATACAACCTGCCGCCCAAGAGATTCCGGGAACTGGGAACCACCTGGATGTATATGAACTGGGCACGCCTGAGCCTGTTTTCCTCCGGCCTGTTCACCAATTTCACCAGCGAGGCGAGCCGCGGTTACTTCGCGAATCTGGGCACGCAGCTGGATCTCCGCATCGTTATGTTTACGTACTTGAACACGACTCTTTCCGGCGGCTACGCCGCGGCGGCCGACCACAACGGCCACATCTCGACCCAGTATATGGTTTCGCTTCGCATTCTTTGATGCTTCCGATTTCCATTCGATTGTTGCTGGCCCACGCCGCCTTGGGCTTGCTGCCGGTCCTGCTGTTTCTGTTCGGACTGGAACTGATCGATACCTACAAGCTGCTGACGCTTCGGCGGGTGCTGCGCAGCGTGGCGATCGGGGCCGGCGTCGCGCTAATCTGCTATGCGCTGAATACCGCTGTCAACGCATCCGGACTGGTCTCGTCATCGATGTGGGCGCGCTCCGGAGCGCCACTGGTCGAAGAGTGCGCCAAGGCGCTATACGTCGCCTGGCTGCTGAGCAGAAACAGAGTGGGTTTCATGGTGGACGCCGCGATCTCCGGGTTCGCGGTGGGTGCGGGTTTCGCGGTGCTCGAAAACGTCACTTACCTTCCCGATGTCAGCGCGGCGGGGCTGCTGACCAGCGCAATCCGAGGGCTCGGCACCGCCATGATGCACGGCGGGACAACGGCCATCTTCGGAATCGTTTCCGTGAATCTGAGCGAGATTCGCGCCTCCCGATCCTGGCTGCTGTATTTGCCCGGACTCGCTATCGCGGTTTTCATCCACGAACTCTACAATCAGCCGCTCTGGAGACCGGTCACCGCGGCCGTGATTGTATTGGTGATGCTGCCGGTCTTGATGTCGGTCATCTTCTGGCGCAGCGAAAAAGCGCTGGAAAAATGGCTCGGCGCCAAGCTGGACAAGGATATCGACTTGCTTCAGTCGCTCACGGGCGGTGGATTCAGCTCTTCGCGCGCCGGACGATACCTCACTTCGCTGGAGGGCACTTTCGCGCCAGACATTCTCGGCGACATGCTCTCTTACCTGCAGCTTTCGCTCGAGCTGAGCGCGCGCGCCAAAGGCGACCTGCTGCGACGCGAAATGGGTTTCCCCGTTGCGCCTGACCCGGAGTTGGCCGGGCACCTGAAGGAACTGCGCTATCTGGAATCGCAGATCGGCCGCGCCGGCCAGCTCGCCTTAGCCCCTCTGCTCGGACGAAGCCGGCGCGACATTTGGGAGATGGAGCAGCTCGCAGCCAAGCAGGAGGAGACCGCCGCTGGCGGCGGATAGCTGAAACGTTACGCAGGCAAGCCGTGAAAGCTTGCAATCGCGGCGGTCTCATCGTCGAAGGACTGCAAAACCGCATCAATCTTGGTAATGCTCAAGACTTTCTTTACCGGAGCATCCGGATTCAACAGCTTCAAGGCTCCCGAATTCTTGACGGCGTGGCAATAGCAGTTCATCAGCACGCCCAACCCGGTACTGTCGATGCGGCTCACCTTGCTGAGATCGATCAAGACCTTGGTGTCTTTCTGCAGGCGGATGGCATTGGCGAGCTCGTTCAGTTCTAGAGACGCGGCCAGCAGCTGAGAATCCTGGGTGAAGCGCAATACAGTCACGTCCTGTACGCGCTTCCGCTCCAGCAGGGGCTCTCCCAGGCCCCGGATCAGCAGTTCGGTGGCACGCATCTCGTCGTAACACTCGTCGCAGGTTAAGTAATGGTCTTCGAACCGGTCTGCCAACTCGGGCGCCAGCCTGCGGTGCAGATACTTCCGGATCAATTCCTCGCGGTATTCCGGATCGCCGTGCCACTCCGTGCTCATATACTTGAGTGACGCGAGGCGGCCTGATGTTTCGTGTGTTCGAGATAAATCGCTCGAAATTTTTCTTTGGCTCGGAATAGGA
This sequence comes from Terriglobia bacterium, assembly GCA_963768095.1. Lineage (GTDB taxonomy): Bacteria > Acidobacteriota > Terriglobia > Bryobacterales > Bryobacteraceae > Palsa-89. Next base: position 1,414,668 of record CAVYGT010000011.1, read on the forward strand.
TCACGCGGAAGTTCTGGTCCGTAAGGCCGGTTTGTTCCAGGATCTCTTCCTTAGTCTTTTCTTCTAGATAGAAGGCGCGTAGGATTCGGCGATCCCGTTCGGGGAGCTGTGCCAGGCCCAGGGCGATAGCCTGCCGCAGCTCGAACAGGTCGGCCTCGGCGAGATGCCGGCCGGGCGGCTCCGGTACCACCTCGGGCATCGGTTCATCGCGCTGCGAGCGCCGCCGGTATTCCGAAATCACGTTGCGGCAAATACCGTTGAGAAAGGCCCCCACGGCTTCGCTATTGCGGATCTTTTCGTTTTGGGAGGCAACCAACCAGCGAGCGATGGCTTCCTGTACGATGTCTTCCACGTCGGGACAAGCGAAGCCGACCTCGTAGGAGACCTTGAAGCGCAACTTCAGCCGGAGCTTCTCCAATTCCTCGCCGGAAAGATTCATTCCACGCCCTGAATGGACAGGTTACCAGAGTCGAGCGAGGGCGCGGCCGTGCGGGATGCGCGTTCGATCCTCTGACCGCTGGGACGAATTCCTTGAAAGAAATTCAGCGCAGGCTCATTGCTCAGCAACGGGCTTTCCGCGGCTCCTCTGCATCGTGGGGCCCCAAAGATGCGTGGATCGGAACTCGCCCGTGGGAGGCAATTCCATTTCAGATTTCTTTTTACAAATCATCAGCGCTCGGAAGCCACCTGATTAGAGCCCGGAGCGGTGGAAGCTGGTATTTGGCAGCCGTTCTGGCGCGCCTTGCGTTTGGCCGGAACAGACTCGGCCATGGGACTGCCGTCGGTCTTCACTCTCACGCGGCCCACTGGATTGCACTGTATTCGCTGTCTCTACCCTCCGACTGACTTCTCCCGCGATGCTGGCCGGTTATATTCCGGCGCTCCGCGCGACGAAGGTAGGTTCGGCAGCGGCGCAACCCAGGCGTAGCCGGCGATTCATTCGTCAGTCCGGAACTCGATAATTTTCTTGCCTTTGTCGTAGAAGTTCGAATGACAGACCGCTTCCCTGGGTGTGAGTCTGTTCCCTGTATATTGATACCGAATGCTACCGTTCCCCTTCGGATCCGTGATCTTTTCCTCCACCAGTCTGTTCTTGCTGTCGTAGACTAGGGTTCGTTCGTAGCCCAATTCTCCTTTGATGCGCCGAAGGCGATTTGAGCCGTTCTCCCATTCAAAGTTTAGGATCTGACTGTGGCTGTCGAGGCGTTGGTTCGCATCGCTAACGAAGGGCTTTGCTTTAATCACTCTACCCTTGTCATCGTAGGTGAGTTCGAACAGGAAAAGTTTTTTCCAATAGAAGGGGTGAAAGAACGGGTTTGGCGCCCAGCCCATGGCGACGGACTTGTGCTTTTCCTTCGAGAGCAAAGCAACATTGACGTTCGGGCTGTTCAGATAAATCAACTGATACGAAGATCCGCCCCCACGCGGTCCAATCGCGGTCATCCTCACGCTACCGGGCGCATATTGCGGCTCCGCAGAGAATGTGGCGTGCTCGGCTTGACCCACGGGTTTTGTTTCCACCCAGGCCAGTTGAAATTCTCGCCATTCGAAAAACGTTTCCTCCACCTTCTGTTCATATATCCTTTTTACGCGGGGAAGGAAGCCCAAGCTCAAAGGGTCATAGTACACGCTGCCTTCCGGGTAATCTTCACCGGTAATCCAGTGCTTGATTCCGCCGGCAGCGTGCTGGACTCCGGGATCTTCGACGGAAGTCATTGATAGGGTCAACAAACCCTCCAATGCCGGACCGTCTGCGCAGGCGGCATTTCCGTGTTCCATTCGCCAAATTGTTCTCTCTCTCGCGAAGTCCATCTTCTTCAAGAGAGCCGCGGCCCGCACCTGCTTATCGAGGAAGTAGAAGTCTTCCGGATCCATAGTCAGAGCCCGTGCGCACAGGTCCAAGACCTGGTCATACTTCTCCTGGCGCATCAGCTCCTCAACCTGCGTTCGAGCCTTACTCAAGTCGTCTTCCAAGCGTGCATGTATTCTGCCGTCTAGTTGCGCCCACTCCTTCTTCGGTCCGGGTTCCAACGGAATATTCCTGACGACGTCTCGAACCACTTCCTGAGCTTCGGTCAGACGAGCGAGCTTCATCAGGCTTTTTGCCCTAAGCATTTGTAGCGGAGCATAGAACTTGGCATCAGTTGGTCCTTCGCGGATTTTCTGTAAAACGTATTCCGGTCTCTCGTCCTCGGATCCATCGAGTTCGTTCACGAGCCGATCGAGCTCTTTGCGTTTTGCCGGCGTCAGAGCCTTGCTCTCCAGCCCTTTGTTCTTCTCTAAGAAGTCACCTTGCACTTGCCTCAAGTATTTCGTAGTTTCCGCATCGCAAGGCAATAGGTGAAAGGCGAGGAGTGCGTCGTCCAGCGATCGGTCCAGTGTGTTGTGAACTTCAAACGTTTGTGCTTCCTTTAGGTGCTCCTGGGATGCCTGACGGAGAGCCTGCGGCTCTAGCTTGACCAAGTCGGGAAACGACCATTTCGCCAAACCTATCTCGCTCAGCTTCGCCGCAAATTCGTCCCAGTAGCGCGCCTTCCCCAGGGCCGCCGCGATGGCCTTCTCTTTTTGCAGCAAGTCGTATGTCTCGCGGAGTTGCTCCTGCGCTTTGAGCTCATTCGCGCTCGGCTGCGAAATCTGGTTGAGAACGGCCGAAGCCTTCAGACCACGTTCCAGTGTTGCCACAAGTTGGGAGGGCTCGCCTAATTTCTTTTGATAGTCTGTCAAGGCATTGGTCATTTGTCCGGAAACGTCTGCGCGCCATGCTCGGTAGTCTTCTGAGTCTTTCGCGAACTCAGCCGCCCCTCGAATCAGATCGAGTCGTCGAGGAAACTGCTCGTCATTCAGGAGGCCTTTCGCCATGGCCACCACTTCCTTCGCTGGGTCGGTGGCCAGCAGCAGTCCTGCAAAGGTGTCAGCCTGAAGGCTGTGCGGTTGCTTCTCGTTCGGCGATTCTTTGTAGCCGATGTTGACACTCTTCCATATCGCGGCGGCGTCCACCGATTCAGCTTTCCCGAGGTCGGGGGGTAGAACCACCTGCACTGCGCGACCAGTCCATGGGGCCGTGCTGATGATCCCGGTCTTGGCGTTCCGAACAATTGCGCCGGGGATTTCGGCTGTCTTTATTTGCTGGGAACGCCTTACAATAATCGAAGCCGAGACCACGCTGGGCGCGACGTCAACCAGGCGTAACCTGTTTTTGCCATCGATGTTCAAAGAGGCAATGTTTCGCAGCATGCAGGCACCCCCCTGTGGACAGAGGACCAACACCATCTGCTGTCCCACATGTGGGCCTGTGGCCGTACTGCCGATTCCAGCGAGCACTGTCGCCAGCACGCAAGATCGAGCCACCACACGGAGAATGTTTTCCGGGCTCATTGCTGCACCACGCATTCTGGTTCCTCAGCCATCGGAGCCTTGGTGGCAACGGCCCTTGCCAGCCGTGCTTCCTGTGGAAAGCTTGCAGCTAGCTCGGCCCAAAGCAAATCGGCGCGGTCGGGAATACTCCCATCTGGCCCGGAGGGCATCTCCGCCAACTCCTCCAGTGCGCTTTGAACATCGTCAATTGCCAAGGCGGCCAACGCGGCTTTCATTCTCACCCAGTTTCGACTCGGGAACAGCGCCGCAGCCTCCTTCCATGATTGAGCTGCCTGTTTGTTGTCGTTGCGCGCTGCCTCCACTTCCGCCTTCTGAATTAGCTCAGCGAATTGAATTTCAGCGCTGATGTGCGAGCGCATGGCGGAGTCCTCAACCAATGCGTTGGCTACACGCATCATCGGCAAGTAAGTATCCCAGGCGCGGCTATGATAGTACGCACATGCTTTCTGGATCATTTCTCTCGGACGATCGCTTTTCGCCTTGTTGCCGCTGCCAGACAGGATAGTTCGATCCAATCGCTCCGGATCGCTCGTTAGCAACTCTGGTTGTTGTCCCGGACTCAGTACCTCCGTCTTCTCCTTGGCAAGCTGGAAGACTTCAACCAAGCCGCCCTTGGCCCGAGAAAGCCCATAGATCAGTCCTTCCGTGAAGGGGCTGTGGAATTCGCCCGTGGCCCGGGCGGCAACGGTCTTACCTGGTCGATTGGCGAGCAGAATGAACGTGTTTGGATATTTGTGGCCGAAAGCGACATCTCCTTCCTGGGTATCTTCATTTGCAAACACATTGTTCCTGCATGCGTCGAATACCACGACTCGGGCGAAGGCAGGCGCATCAGTCTGGATTTGATCTACCAGATCGTCAAGTTTGTAGGCATTCGAAAGTACCGCCAGCGCGCTGCGGCCAAGTTGCGCGTAGTTCTTGCCTAGGAGATAGGTCTTCCCTTTGAACTGCATGCCGTGCCCGCTGTAATAGACAAAGACGACGTCGTCCGCATTGGCCCCCTTTGACAACAGGAAATTGGCTGTGGTCTGGCGAAACTCCTGAGCCGTGTCCAGGTTTTCGGCTTCGACCACCTCGAAACCAAGCTCTGTGAGTACCTTGGCCATGCCCTCGACATCGTGACGGACCGCGTCTAACTGATCCTCCGGATAATCAGAGTTCCCGATAAGTAGCGCGATTCCGACCCGCTTAGCTTTGGGAGGCTCGGTTGTATCTTTGGCGGCAGTTTCCGTTCTGGAGTTGGAGTTGGCTGGGCAAACGTTGGTAACTCCGACCGCCACCATTCTTGCTCGGAGGGTCTCACGGCTGTCGTCATAGCTGGATCGGCACAATCCGACCAACGCATACGTCAGTAACTCCGTGCCTACATTGGATCTCTCCTTGACAATTAGGGCCTCGCGCGCCGCTACCGTCCACCTATTATCTTGCAGCGCAACCCACATGCGGCCAAGTGCGCGAAGGGTGGTATTCGGCACCTCCATCTCACGCATTCTCCTACGGAACTGCTCCTGCTCCTGAACGCTAGGGACCTGCACGACACGCGTTGCGTGCTCAGACTCCGACCGCGCCAAGTCAATTCGAAGTGTTACTCGGCCGTCGTGTCTTTGGATTCTCGAGAGATATTCTCGAAGTGACGAACTGCTGTAGTGTCCGTCTTCAATCTCCGTAACGACTGGCGGGAATTCGTCGACGGGACTCCCGGCGGAGTCCATCTGCGTAACCCGGATCTGAACGCGGCCTTTGACGTCGGGTGGCGGGGTCCACTCCAGGCTGAAACTGTCAACGTCGATCAACTCTTCGCAAGCGGGAGCCTGAACCGACATCGAGCCTGAGCAGAGACCTCCTTTCTCTCGTCCAGCCCTGCCGGTTAGAGTATTGATTAGTTCCACAGCGAGGGGGATTACCGGGGGTTCCGGCTTTGGCGTGGCGCTTGTCAGGGATGTCCATTTCTTGGGAATCAGGTTAATGTTTAGCTTTTGAGGCTCCTCGGACTGTCGAGACGCATAGTTGAGCTCACAAGGTTTGGCTTCACACCAGACTTCCGAAGTCTCGAAGAGGGGCGTGAAATTTCCGCTCAACGGAATTTTTTCGTCAGGCTTGTTCCGATAGTAGAATTTTCCGTCTGGCACACCTATTATCGGCCAATAGTGATTTTCGTCTTGAGCGAGTTCCACGTGGCCGCTCATTATTAGAAGTAAAACGATGCTCGAAATTCGCTTAGTGAGCATGGCCGTACTCTCCTTTAAAGATCCATCGGAAGAACGAGCAGATGGTTTCGTAGTTGCGATTGAGCAGGCGCCACACTGGCTCGGCGAAGAGGGGGTAGATGAGCAGCCCTATGCTAATCCAGAGGAAATCGGGCCAGAAGATACCTGCCCAGCCGATCCATCCATAGCACAGTAAGAATACGAGAAACGCGACAATCCAACACAGGCGTGTTTCGGCCGCGTGAAAGTCAGGATTCCTAGGCTGAATGACGAATGGTAGGAAAATAACTAAGAACAGACTGCTGAAGGTCAATGTAACATCGAGAGCAATGCTTCGACGTGAATCTATGTAACGGAGTGGCCCGTTTCTTAAGGTCATCAACGAACAGGCGTGAATCAGAACGCCTGATATCTGCTCCGTAGTGTGGGCCAAAGCAAATTTGTCTTCGCCGCGTCCGACGTCGCCCACAAACACGACATTGTCTCTGATTTGGTCCTGGTAGGCCCTGAGCAGCTGCGGGTTCACGTATCGAATCACTTGGTGGTCGTTGATCTCCTGCAGATACGAGTAGTCCACGACATAGACGCCATACCGATGATTGGCAGCGGTTTCAGTGAGGAGCTTCGGTAAAACCCCTCCGGAAGGGGGCCTCTTTCCGTCTGAAGCCTCGTAGAGTGCGGCGGCCAACTGTAGTAGGCGCTCGTTTTCATTCTCTCTGGCCTGAACGTAGTAGTAGTTATTCTGATGGTCCTCCGGCACAGCCATGCCCGCAGCAAGCGAACGGAATTCAGATCTACCTAACCAGTTCTTCGGAACGTCATAGAGGCGCCGAAACACGCCAAGTTTTACGGGCAGTGGCCTGGAATCATCCGGCCTGGTCAGTCGGCTCCATTGGCTGAAGGTATTCCAGTCCGTTGGTCTAATAAGTCCACGGTCGGGCGAGAAGTCAATATCGATTCCAATCGCTGCGGGCGATAATTCGCGCAGCGCATTGATCAAGCTCTTCAATGCTTCAATATCCGTTGGGTGGCCCGGGAGACTGGGGATGGTCTCCGAGATGTCGACGATGACCGGAAGGCGGAGATCTTTATCGGACTTTACCGACCAGTAGTGGGAGATGAGGCGTTCCTGCAGCATCGTGTTCTCTGCGTTTCTCAAATGACGTCTCACGGGGGACCGCATTATGCCGGCGCGTAACAACAAAATTACGCACATGAGCAACACGCCTTTCGAAAGGAAAGGTACAACTTGTTTGGGACGAGGTCTGCGGAGCGATGCGCCTTGCTGCTTTCTGAGGGAACTAGCGGAACTCGAGGCACTCCCAGTTCGATGCTTTGGTGGGGAAGTGGCAGCCGGCGGGCCTATACCGTTGCACAGCTTGCGAGGTAAGGCCGGACTTCCTGCTCCATCCTTACAGAGATTGTACAAATGCACCTTTATGCCGTGTTTTACCTCTTGAACACCGAGGTCTTGCAGGCAATCGCTCCACCCTCGTAATTGCTGAAGAACTTCAGCGACGTTCCGCGACAGCAGGATGTGCCCGGAGTCGCCGAAGTCCATCACCCGCTGCGCCATGTTTACGCCGCCTCCGACTACATTGACTTCCTCCTTTATGTCCGCGTGGCGGCAGACGGGACCGGCGTGAATGCCCATACGCAATTCCATCTCGGGGTGACGTCGAAGAGACTCTGCAATTTCGGTCGCACACTTGACCGGCGAGACAGGGTCGCGCAGAAACACCAGCGCCATTCCGTCTCCGGTTGGGAGCGAAATCAGCTGTTGCGTTGCAAAGGCCTGCTGATATTCAGGGCTTTCTCGTACAGCTTTCTCGAGAAGAGTCAGGAGTTCAGTCTGATCGTCTATAGACCGAAGCGAGTAGCTTACAATGTCCATGAACAAGACATAAGCCATTTCGTAACTGGCTGACGGTACTCCCGTGTCCATAAAACAGCGCTGAATGCTGTGGATAAGATGTTACCACTAAAATCAATTGGCGAGCGTTGACTCCCAACTGCTTAAGCCCATGCCGTAAGTCACTTATTTGGGGTCGTCCATTCAGCGCGGCCGATCATGTTTTACTGATATTCCGCGTCCTTAAGCCAGCAACAGGATTCTCCCTAAAAGCCCGGCTGCTCGTTCTGGCTGTCTGGACGACCCGCGCCGGCCACCACGCTGACAAGCCCTCGACAGTATGGCGTTGGCGGTTCAGACCGAAGCGGCGGGCAACATAGCGGCAAATACCGTTGAGAAAGGCCCCCACGGCTTCGCTATTGCGGATCTTTTCGTTTTGGGAGGCAACCAACCAGCGAGCGATGGCTTCCTGTACGATGTCTTCCACGTCGGGACAAGCGAAGCCGACCTCGTAGGAGACCTTGAAGCGCAACTTCAGCCGGAGCTTCTCCAATTCCTCGCCGGAAAGATTCATTCCACGCCCTGAATGGACAGGTTACCAGAGTCGAGCAAGTGCGCGGCCGTGCGGGATGCGGTGTCGCCGATCTTCGCCCCGAGTCAGGCACGCCCCTTAGCTCAACCGCCCTCCACGCGGCTTGCTTCACGGTAGGATAACTATTGTGAGACCCGGAATCACTCTGCTATTGGCGACCGGCCTTCTCGCCGCCGCCCCAATTCCCTCCGGAACTGAAATCCAGATTCGCTTGACCTCGGCTCTGAACACCGCCTCTGGCAAAGCCGGCCAACACTTCGACGCCGTGGTCATCGCGCCGGTGGTGGTCGACGGACGCATCGCCATGGCGGCCGGCGCGAAACTGAGCGGCCACATCGTGAACGTCACCGCCGCCGATCAAAAAGATCAGCAGGCCTCGGTTAGCCTCGCCTTCGACCAAATCGCCGACGGCGCCCGAAAATCCACTCTGGACGCCAAAGTCACCGGCGTCGACAATGCCCGCGAATCGGTGGATTCCAATGGGCTGATCACCGGCATCAAACCTTCGGATACCGGCTCGGCGCGCCTGGATCAGGGCATTAATAAGGTAAGCGAAAAGTATCCAGGATTCGGCGACCTTCTGAGCACCGTCAAGCAAGCGGTCCTCAAGCAAACCGACGCCAACATCGACTATGAACCGGGCGTGGAGATGACCATCACGCTTACCAAGCCGCTGAACTGGACGGCCTCTAACTCCGGGCTCTCCGTGAATGCCATCCAACCCGAGGACGCCCTTGCGCAACTGGTGGCCCGCGAACCTTTCCGAACCATGGCCCAAAAACCAGCCAAGCCCTCCGACGTCATCAACCTGATGTTCCTCGCGAGCGAGCAACAGCTGGAGACCGCGTTCGAAAAAGCAGGCTGGACGCGCGCCGACCGCCTGGACGATAAATCCAAACTGGAAACATTCCGCGCCATGGCTGAAGATCGGGGTTACAAGGAAGCGCCCGTCTCCATCCTGTACCTGGATGGCGCGCCTCCCGACATGGTGTTCGAAAAAGCGACCGACACCTTCAACGCCCGCCATCACATCCGCATCTTTCACCGCCCGGAGAAGTTCCACGGCCAGGATGTCTGGGAAGCCGCCTCGACGCACGATACGGGCATCGATTTCTCCCAGGAAAGCCACAGCTTCACCCACAAAATCGATCCGCAGATCGACCACGAGCGCGCCAAAGTAGTCAATGACCTGCTGTTCACGGGCCTGGTTCAAGGCCTTTCGCTGGTGGAGCGCAAGCTTCCGCCCGGCCTCTCCAACGCCACCGGCGACCAGCTCCAGACCGACGGCAGCATTGCAGTCCTCGCATTCTAGGTCATAATCTAGAATTGAACGAACCCACCCGCGTCTACAAATACTACGACCTTCTAGCCAGCATCTTCATCGTCGTTTTGGTAATTTCCAACCTGGTCGGCCAGAAGATCTGCGCCTTCGGCCCCTTCCGCGTAAGCGGCGCGCAGCTCCTCTTCCCCATCACCTACATCTTTGGCGACGTCTTCACCGAGGTTTACGGCTATGGCGCCTCGCGCCGCGTAATCTGGATCGGCTTCGTCGCCAACGCCACCATGGCAATCCTGGGCAACCTGATCGTGGCGCTCCCGGCCGCTCCCGAATGGAAAAATCAGGAAGCCTTCGCAACCGTGTTCCATCAGGTCCCGCGCCTGGTGATCGCCAGCCTGATCGCCTACTGGTGCGGCGAGTTCGCTAATTCCTTCACGCTCGCCAAGATGAAATTGGTGACCAAAGGCCGGTACTTGTGGACGCGCACCGTAGGATCAACCGTGGTAGGGCAGGCCGTCGACACAGTAATCCTGGTCATCATCGGTTTCTCCGGCGAAGTCACCGTCCCAGGCATGATCCGCCTGATTATTTCCGCTTACCTCTTCAAAGTCGTCTACGAAGTGCTCGCCACGCCTCTGACCTACTGGATCGTCGGATTCCTCAAGCGAACCGAAGGCGTCGACAAGTTCGACTACGACACACGCTTCACTCCTTTTGCGACCCAGATTTAGCCGCTTCCGTCAGCTTCTCGCACAGTTCATCCAGCTTCGCCGATTCTCTTTCGATCAGGTTGCCGGCCAGCCCCTTCAGCGCGGTGATGTTCGAGGGACTGGCGTTGTCGAGCGACTGATTGCTGCCATCCAGCGCCACTTGAAACCGGTAATAGCGCTGCACCTGGCTGGTGATCTCGGGCAGCAGTTGGTCCAGCTGATAGTCCACCGTGCTGCTGACACCGTCGAAGACAATATCCAGCAGCGGCTTGGCCCAGCGCGCCGCACCCCAATACTTGGCCAGGTTCAGCGGCAAGCTGCGCATCAACGCACCGGTTCCTACCGACACCACCAGATAGTCGGACCCGGCGAGCGTGGCTCGCGCCTCCACCAGCGCGCACGCCGCCGGGTTGTTGGCGAACACTCCGCCATCGATAAGCGTGTAGTATTCCGAATTTGTTCCGCTGGAAATTTTCATAGGCTCGAAATAACTGGGCGCCGCCGACGTCGCACGCGCCACCTCGCGCGCCAGAAAATCGTATTCCGCCCGCCGGCGCGCGTTGGTGCTCTTGAAGAAGAACGGAAAGCGCCGCTCGATCTCATAACTGGTGACCAGCACGTTCGTGACGGCATCGCGCAGCCGGGAATCGCCGAAGTATTCCTCTAAGACCTGTTCGATGCCGCCGGAGGAGTATTTCTTCCACGTCAAATTGTCGACTGCCAGCATGGCGCGCAGCAGCGAGCGGTGAAAAATGCGCGCACCCTCTTGCTCGTACAGCTCGACAAAACGCTGCGCGCCGTACAGCGGCGCTCCCGGACACTTGGGAATCGTCAAGCCCAGCGCGATGATGCCGCCGGTTGAAGTCCCCGCGACCAGATCGAACATGCGCGCGATGGGCTGCCCGGTACGCCGCTCAATCTCCGCCAGCAACATGGCCGGAATAATCCCACGGATCCCGCCCCCGTCGATGGATAAGATCCTGACCATTCTTGCTTCACGGCAAGCGTACGCCCCAGCGCGTGCCAATTACGCAAGATGGTTCAGGTAAGTAACAGTCAAAAAAGCAAAAATAAATTCAGAAATCCGGGGACAGTACACGCATTCCCCAATTTCGCCGCCCGTCCTCCAGACGGCCGTCAATCTGCCAACAAATGCAGCGCGATAAACGCGAGGATTCCTCCCGCGATCAAGGCCGCCACCGCCACCAGCAGAGTCGCCAGATGCGCGCGCACGGCCGCGACCGTTTGCCGCGCGGCCTCCCGCAGTTGGCTGTCATTGCTCCAACTGCGTACCAACGACACGCAGCCACTGACCACCACGGCCAACGGCAGAGCGATGAGAACGACCCACAGCGACATGTGCGGCCGCGCGCCGTACCAATCGAAGATGCGCTGAGCCGTGCGCGCCGGCTCGTATTCGATCGGCTGCAGACTGCGCACGACCGCCGCAGTCATGAAGAGCGCCGCCGGAAAGACGAGCAGCAGCTCCGCCGCGGCCATGACACGTTTGGATGGATTCATAAGTACTTTATAATGCAAAGTAAGTCATAAACGCAAGCAACTGTTTGGACAAATATGCCACGCCTAGCCGACCCGCTCAGCCTCACCCTCGCCGCCCTGGCCGACCCCACCCGGCGCGCCATCGTCGCGAAGCTCGCAACCGGCGAGGCCACCGTCAACACCTTGGCCCAACCTCTGCAAATGAGCCTCCCCGGCGTATCCAAGCACCTCAAGGTACTCCAAAGGGCCGGCCTGGTGGTGCAGGGCCGCGACAAGCAACGCCGTCCCTGCCGGCTCAACGCCCAGCGCATCCAGGACGTAGCAAAGTGGGCGGAACGATTCAAACGCAACTGGGAAGAAAGCTTCCAGCGCCTGGACGCCTATCTTTCCGAAATCACCGAAAAGGAGAAGCAACAATGACTGACACTTTACAGCAGGAACTCAACCTCACGCTACCCTCGGATCGCGAAATCTCAATGACCCGCGTCTTCAACGCCCCAGCCCGCGTCCTATTCGACGTCTGGACCAAGCCCGAGCACGTCCGCAAATGGTACGGCGTCCGCCAAACCACCGTAACAGTCTGCGACATCGACCTTCGCGTGGGAGGCGCCTGGCGCTGGGTAGTGACAAGAAACGGCATGGACATCGCCTTCTCCGGCGTGTTTCACGAAATCGACCCGCCCCGCCGCCTGCAGCGAACCGAAGTCTTCGAAGCCATGCCGGGCGCCGAGTCTATCGTAACCCTGACCTTCGATGAAAAAGCCGGCCAGACCACGCTGACGCTGAACATGCTCTTCCAAAGCAAACAGGATCGCGACGTCGCCCTGAAATCCGGAATGGAACTGGGCATCAAGGAATGCTTCCAGAAGATCGACGATCTGGTGGCAACGCTATAACGGTCCGCGGCTTCTCGCAGCCCAACGGAACCGATTCCGTCACCATCGGAAGAGCGACTCACCGCAACTCCAGAAACACTACAGGATCGACGTTGAAATGTTTCCCGAGTTTCACCGCCTGAGGAATCCCAATAGCACGTTTGCCGTGCAGCACCTCGGACACATGCGTCTCGCCGCCAAATATCGGCGACAACACCTTTTGTGGCTGGCCGTTCTGTTCCAACAAGAACTCAATCAGTTCCACTGGCGTCGAGCGCTGCCGCGGGAATGTTTTGCTTTCGTAGTCGCCGGTCAACTGCATTAACAGCTCATACACTTCGCGCTCCTCGATGCTCAAGCGAGGCCGGCCCATCAACTTCTCGATCTCCCGCAAAGCGCGCTTGTGCTCGGCCTTGGTTCTGATGACCCGAGGACGCACGATCGCTAAAGCACGAGCATAAGCGGCCAAGTCAAATGTCTTCGTTGCCATGTTTACTTCCAACCGCCCTTATCGTACTCCGCGTGCGTGAGAACATGAGTGACCAATACGGTTTTGAGTTCGCAGTTGATAATAGAAATCAGCCGATACTTATTTCCGCCGATATTGAACACGGTCTTACCCTCAACAAAACTCGCGCTGCCGAAAGTTCTCTTAAGATCTGCTGGGTTCTTCCAGTCAGCAACGTCGACGACGTTAGCCCAGTTGTTGAGCGCCGCCCTGGCATCCTTAAATTCCTCAGCGAACTCGGCCAGCCTGTCACGGCCTCGTATCCTCACTAGATTCAATCTTCCCATGTATGGGAAGATCAGTGAAGGACGCATTACGCGATTCTAGCGAGAAGCGAGTCCTTTGCCTCTTCGAGCGCCTGAACCGCCATCTCGCGCGTCACCGTCGGGAACTGCCGCAGGAATTCACCCAGCGAGCGCCCGCCCGCAAGGTAGTCGATCAAATTCTTGAACGGCACCCTCGTCCCGCGAAAGCAGGGCGTCCCGCTCATCACGTCCGGATCGACCACAATCACACGCTCAGCCATCGTTCTCAATTGTAGTAATTCCTCGAGTTCCGACAATAAACTAACCGCTGGTACCCGTGAGCTAGAATGGGATCGAAGAAGCTTGCAGGCACGATTCTACATTGATCCAAACACTTGGCTTTCCACATGTTCATAACCACGCAGTTAGCGAGGACGAGGTCATTCATGTACTGGAAAAGCCCGGTGACCCGACCCGGCCCCGGACAGCGTCTTCGTTAGCACGGCTTATGAATTGAGCGGCAAGCCGCTTGCTGCGTTAGCAGGCGAAGAAGAAACAAGCAACTATGAAGCAAAGCAAATCTCCAACCGGATGGGACGAAGACAAGGTTCGGAGAGTACTCGCCTACTATGAGGAACAGACCGAAGAGGAGGCGCTCCTTGAGGATGAGGCTGGCATTGAGCCATCTGAAACAGTCATGAACGTCCCTCACGATCTCGTCTCCAAAGTGCGTGAACTAATCGCGAGACGAAACGGCTAAATCACCGGTTGTCTCTCGAAACTTTGCACTTCCTCCCATGACCTGTTACAATCAAACTGGTGCCACGATTTCCGCACCGTCCCCTGTCAGGAAACATCTCTTGTAATTGAGGGTAAGTAAACCCATCCGAATCGTAAGTACTCCGTCGTCGTAACACAACATTTTAAAATTAAGGAGCTTTAAGCAAATGAAATGCACGAAACTGACCCTAACTTTAGCCACGCTCGCGCTCGCAGTGGCCAGCGCGGCATCTTCGCACTACAGCCTGACCCTCGACACCGCGCAATCGGTGGGAGACAAGCAGTTGAAAGCAGGCAACTACCAGGTCGAGCTGACCGGCGACAAAGCGGTCTTCAAAAGGGGCAAGGCCGTGGTTGAAGTTCCAGCGACGGTTCAAAAGAGCGACCAGAAGTACTTACACACCTCGTACGCGTCAGTGGATTCCAAGATCATGGAGATCGATCTGGGTGGTACGACCACGAAGGTTGTCTTCGGATCCGGCGCAGCAGGCACAGCCACCGGCAAGTAAGTTTCGCCCGTCCAGGGGCACGCCTCGCGCGTGCCCTTCTTCTATAATTGGGTCGATGAAACCATCGGCTCTCGTGTTCCTCTTCGCTCTTTCAGTCGCAGCCTTCGCCCAGAATCGCGACGCGGAATTCAACCGGCTGGCGGACCGGTTTTTCGACCAAGCAGTGCTCCGTTTCGAGCCCGAAGCAGGCACGGCCTGGGGCTTTCACCAATACGACCGGCAGCTTTCGTCCGCGTCGAGAGCGGAAATTCTGGCTCAGACCGACGCCTTGCACCGCTTCGAAGCCGAGGTCCAAAACTTCGATTCGCGGGGACTCTCGCCATTCATCGCCAGTGACCGCGAATTGGTGCTCAGCCAGATTCGCGGGACGCTCCTGAATCTGGAGACCGTTCGCGGTTGGGAAAAGAACCCGGATACCTACTCCTCCGGCGTGACCAACGCGATATTCCTCATCATGAGCCGTAATTTCGCGCCGGCCGCCGATCGGCTGAAATCGGTGATCGCGCGCGAAAAGCTGATACCGCGGGTCTTTCAATCCGCGCGCGAGAATCTGAAGAACCCGCCCCAGATATACACGCAAATCGCCCTCGATCAGCTGCCAGGTATCGTGTCGTTCTTTCAGAACGACGTGCCGAAGGCGTTTCAGAGCAGTATCCGACGCGGCTTTGATGGCGGAATTCAAGCAGACCAATCAGGCTGTCATCGACGCGTTGAACGCTTACCAGGCCTATCTCAAAAACGATCTTCTCCCCCGCTCCCACGGCGATTTTCGAATCGGCGCCGAGACTTATCGCAAGAAACTGCTGTACGACGAAATGGTGGACATCCCGCTCGATCGTCTGCTGGAGATCGGCTATCAGGACCTGCATCGCAACCAGGAGATGTTCAAGCGCGTGGCGGCGCAGATCGATCCGAAGCGGACACCGCAGCAGATCCTGGATGAATTGGAGCGCGATCACCCGCCGGCCGGCACGCTGCTGGAGACCTTCCGCGGAGTGCTAGGAGGATTGCGCGATTACATCCAGCAGCGCCACATTATCACCATTCCATCGCAGGTGTTGCCGATTGTAGAAGAGACTCCTCCATTCATGCGCGCGCTAACCACCGCATCTATGGACACTCCGGGTCCCTATGAGGAGGTCGCCAAGGAAGCTTTCTTCAACGTCACTCTTCCAGACCCCGGCTGGCCGCCCAAGGAAGTGGAAGAGTATCTGGAAGGCTTCAATCGCGGGACAGTTATCAGCACGGCGGTGCACGAGGTTTATCCGGGACACTACACGCAGTTTTTGTGGCTGCAGCGCGTGGCGACTAAAGCGCGCAAGCTGTTGTGGTGCTCATCCAATGCGGAAGGCTGGGCGCACTACACCGAGCAGATGATGCTGGATGAAGGTTACGGCAACAGCGATCCCAAGCTACGGCTGGGACAATTGCAAGATGCGTTGCTGCGCGACGCGCGCTACATCGCCGGAATCCAAATGCACACCGGGAAGATGACCATCGACCAGGCGCGCGATTTCTTCGTCAACGAGGGTTACCAGGTGCGGCCCGTGGCGGAGAAGGAGGCCAAGCGCGGCACCTCCGACCCGACCTACCTGGTGTACACGCTGGGAAAACTAGAGATTCTGAAACTCCGCGAGGATTACAAGAATCTGAAGGGCTCGAAATATTCCTTGCAGGAATTTCACGACGCGTTCGTGGCCCAGGGCATTCCGCCCATCAAAATTGTTCGGCGGGCGTTGCTGGGGAACGACTCGCCCGTGTTGTGAGCAGTCCGGAATTTAATTCTTGGAGAATCCGGTCACGTTGACTTCCGTGTTATGGGCGAAGCGAAGCCCGTAAACACCATCCGTCGACTTGAGCTTTCCGGAAGTAACCAGCGCGGACTTGTCGTAGCTCCCGACAACGGTTCCGTTGATCGAGCATTCGACCTTGCCGCCCTTGACGGAAAGAGCGATCTCCTGCGTTACAGGTTGGCCCTGACCCGCGGCTTTGTGGATCGCCGCGTTCGATTCACCCCGGAATCCGTTCATCTGAAATGCGCCCGGACCGAAGCCGCGCACGATGAAATAGCCGTTGCCATAGGCCGCGCAATAGAGGTAGCTTTGCTGAGCGGTCCCCATATCGTTGCCCGCGATGAAAATGCCGTACGGGTGCGGATGGCTGTTCAGGTTCATGTATTTTGGCTCCGTGAACGTGGCTTTCACCGTGTAGTCGCCGCTGGCCTTGTTGGCCGGATTCCAATACGACACCGCCGGGCCAGTGGTGACATGGAATGTGTCGCCATCCTTGGAGAGCTTCGCATCGTTCAATTTTCGTCCCCCGCGCTCTTCGTTGGCGTCGATCTTGCCGGTCCATTGCGGGATAGAAATGCCGCCTCCGGCAACCGCGCGTGAAGTCTCATCTTGAGCGTTCAGCAACGGATTCGCGTACGCGAGCAAAACGGCAGCGACTGCCGAGAACAAGAAATCTTGTTTGCTTGAGAAGATTGGCATCACTCTGCCATTTTACGCCTCAGGATGCTAACACTGCTGAACCTCTCCTCATGCAGTTTCGATATAAGATATGTGGTTCAAGCCCTCTTGTGCCCCAGTTGATGAACCACAAAGGAGAATTTCGAAAATGACTGCGGATAAAAAACCAGAAACCAGAGGCTCCGGCCGGCGCAGTTTTCTGCAACACGCCGCTGCGGGATTACTCGGAGCAACCGCGGCGCCGCTGTTCGCGCAATCGCGGACGAGTCCGGTCGAAGGCGCGACTCGCGAGCAATTGCGGCGCGACATGCTGGCGGGCATCGAGGACGACTTAAAGAAAGATCTCCAGATGCGCGCGGCCGCCACCGAAGAACTTCCCGAGCCCAGGAATATCAAGCCGGGCGGTATGCTGGATGCGCGGTTCCCAGTCTATTACCGGACGTCCGTTCCGGAAGCGATGCGCTTGCTCACTGAATACTTCGCGGCCTTCAACGAGCGCGACATGGCCGCGGTGGCCCGCACGCTGCATTTCCCCTACGCCAGCTACGAAGGGATCGAGCCGCTGATCTACAAAACCGCTGAGGAATTTATCCGCAATCCACCGCCGTCGATTCACGAAAGCGCGGCGCCCGACAGCCAGCTTCGGCCGGGCTCCTACGACATCATGGACGTGCTGCAGGTCCATACCTTCAACCCCGTGAACGTCGGCCTGGAGCTTAGCTACGCACGCTATCGCGCCGATGGCTACCGGCTCGGAATCAACCAGGGCATTTATGCCATCACCAACAACGATGGCAAATGGGGCATTCAACTTAGCTCGGTGATTTTTACGCCCACCGAATATATTGGCGTGAAGTATAACGACGCCGAAGAGGCCATGCTGCGCCAGGGACGCACCGGAATGGCGGCGTTTGGCGATCACGACTACGACCTGCTGACCAACCTCGGATGGGGCACCGGGCAAGGCAATCGGCGGCGCGCGCAAAAGACCGCCAGCATCGCAGGCGCGCCCGGAGCCACCACGTTCTTCCTCTCGGGCTGGTCCGGCAAGCCGATGGAGCCTTACAATTCCAAGGGACGCAAGAGCCGCCTGGTTATAGCCGGGGCGCCGGATGCCGCGGAGATTAACGCGTTGGCGGCCGAGCATGACACCATCGCGGATTACGAACGCGGGCTAGGAAAAACCAACATCGTGACCGCCGACGGCAAGCCGGGCTGGTTCTTTGCGATGGCGGGCGGCGGTGTCGGCCACTACGGCTACACCATGCATCTCGCCGACTCGCGCGTGCTTCACGCCGGGCCTGAGAAAGCGCACTCCATCGGAGGATACATCCGCTACACGCGCGACAACGTTTTTATTTCCGAGACGCGCAGCTTGGCCATAACGGTTTATGACAAGCACGAACGAGTGTGGGTGAATGCGGGCGGCCTCGGCCAATCCATGCGCCGCGACCGGACTAATGATGACTTATAAGGGTTGACGTGCTTTACAGCGCCTGGGCGCTGGCCCTCATGAGTCACTTCCCCCACCGATTCCGTCATCTCCTTTAGGGAGTTCTAAAGGGGTGGTGTATGAAATACTCAAGCGCGTTTCTGGCTCTAATTGCCTTGGGGCCGGTGGCGAATTGCGCCCAGGTGGGACCGGCCTTCTCGAACCTGTACTCGATCACGGATCTCGGCAGCGTGTCGGGCGTACCGGCTCCGTACAGCAGCCTACTCTTTCAGTCCGGAAAACCGAATGTCCTGCTTCTAGGCGGAGGCTCGACTAAAAGCACCGGCGAGATTTACTCGGTTCCGCTGACTCGAAACGCAACCACCAATCATGTCACCAGCCTGGGATCGCCGGCCCCCTTCGCCAGCGCGCCGAACATCGATGGAGGTCTGATCTACGCACCCAACGGCGACCTGCTTTTCACCGAGTACAAGCTCAACCAGATTGGTGAAATCAAGCCCGGCCACACCTCTCCGGATAAAACCGTCCCTGCTCCGGTGTCACCCTCCACGGGCAGCCTTCAGATCGTGCCCGCCGGTTTCGCCGCCGCCGGCCGCCTGGTCATCGACAGTATCGGTACGTCGCAGTTCTGCTCGACTACCCTTACTGCCGACATGTCGGGGACTTATGACATCGGAAATTGTTCGGCCACCGTAACCAGCTCCGACAATACCGAAGGGACCGAGGGGATTATCTATGTGCCGGCCGGAATGCCAGGGTTTTCCGGTCAGATGATGCTGGTTGCCGAATACTCGGGCGACGTGGTGATGGCCTACTCGGTCGATTCCAACGGTCTGCCCATCCTCTCGACCGGCCAGGTCTTTATCAGCGGCCTGACCGGTGCGCAGGGCGCGACCATCGATCCGCTTACCGGAGATTTCTTCTTTTCCACATTTTTCGAAAACAGCGGCAACGAAGTTTTCAAAGTCTCTCTGACCTCACCCGGACCGATGCCCACCATCACCTCTGTAACCAACAGCGTCTCCCTCGGCACGCAATTGTGTCCGGGCTTGACGGCGACAATCAACGGCGCAAACTTTGGAACCAGCGCGGCCGGCGTCTTGGTGACGATAGGAGGCCTGAACGCCCCCATCTTGAATGCCACCGTCACGTCCAAACAATTCGCCATCCAGATCCCATTCGAGCTTTCTCCCGGCGCGGCGACGCTCACGGTTACGGTGAACGGAGCGCCGTCCTTGCCGTTCCCCATGACTCTGGCCGCGACCGCTCCTGCCTTTCTGACTCAAAGCAGCGCAAGCTCCGGACTGGCTGCGGCGTACCCGGCTGCGGGCAGCAACCAGAATACTCCCGTCGGCTTCAACACTCCCGCCCGTCCCGGAGATGCGCTGCGGGCCTCCGCCGTTGGACTGGGACCGACGACTCCCGCCACGCCAACCGGCAAGGCGCCGGCTACAGCCTCGACAGCGACAACGCCCACGTTAACGGTCGGCGGCGTGAATGCAACCGTCACTTCCGCCGCCATTACCGCGGGTAGTGAAGGCGTGTACCAGGTAGCTTTCACGGTCCCCCCAGGGGTACAAGGCACTGTGCCTCTGCTCATCTCGATTGGAGGACAAACCAGCGCCAGCGACGTCACGCTTGCGCTCGCCGGCACTTCGGCCGTCGTAAATAACGCCTCGTTTGCGAATCCCGGCGCCATCGCGCCCGGCTCCATCGCCAGCATGTTTGCCAACGGGCTTGGCGATGCGACGACAAATGAGCTGAGCCTCTTTCCTTCCACGCAGTCTGAAGGCGTCCAGGTGAGCTTTAACGGCGAGGCCGCGACGCTGTTTCATCTTTTGCCGGGCGCTTCTCCTCAGCAGATCGACCTGCTGGTTCCCGCCGACTTGCCCACCTCCGGCACTGTTAATGTGCAGTTGATGACGTCCTCGGCGACTTACGCCAATTACAAGCTGACTATGGTTCCGGCTAGCCCGGGCTTCTACCGCTTCACCGATCCTCAGACCAGCACGCAATTCGCAATCGCGCAATTTGTGAACTCGGCCTGGCTGGCTCTACCGGCGTCCACCACGTCCAATCTTGGATTGCCGGGATGCACCGCGAGCACCAACCCCCTGGTCCAATGCGGCGAGCCGGCGGCTGTTGGCGACTATCTGACGCTTTACCTGACCGGGCTCGGGCTGGCGACCCCCAACGGCGACCCGTCCGGAATGCCTCTGCCGGCTGGACAGAATCCGCCCGCCGACGGCAGCGTGCTTTACGAAACACCCACTCAACCGACCGTCACCATCGGCGGCATTTCCGCGAAGATTCTCTTTTCGGGACTCGCACCGGGCTATGCAGGCGAGTATCAGATTGACGTGCAGGTTCCCGCCGGCGTTACCAACGGCGATAACGTTCCGATAGTGGTGACCATGCTGGGCGCAAGTGATACGGCGAACATCTCGGTCCAGTCAACGAGGGTCCAGCCGCCAGGTCAGTAGGATTGTGACCTAGCCTCTGATCGTCTCGCGAATCAACGAGCCCTGGGAGAAAAGCGGACGCCCGCGCATGGCGACCGGTGGCTCGATTCCGGCCGCGCTGAGCACGGTGGGCGCGACGTCGTAAAGCGTGGCGCGTCCCAGATCCTGGCCGGGGCTCTCTCCGTATCCGCGCGCCAGCAGAAATCCGTGCGGCGTGTGGCCCCCACTGCGGTTGTCTTGCATGCGAATCTTAAGCCGTCCCAAGGCGGGCGACTCTATCTGATCCCAAGCAAAGCTCTGGTCCCACAACACAGCCATGTCCGGAAGCTCATCCGTATGTGGGCCGTCGAATTCTCTGTGCAACATGCTAACCTTCAGCACTACCCTGCGCCCACTAACGGGATCGCACAGCTTGTATAACTCCTCGGCGATGGCGTCGCAACACTTCTCGTAATTGGCCAGCGGAATCAATCCATGGCGGTCGCGGCCTTCCACCAGCAGGCGGATGGCTCCCACCGAATCATTGTTCGGCACCGCAATAGCGCGGCAACCGTCCCACTTGCGAGGCCCGGCGTACCAGCGAAAGATCAGCTCGTTTTGAATGGCCGCCGGCAGCATCGCTTTGATGGCGTACTGCAGTCTGCCTGGCACCACCTTCTTGATGAAGCGCCATGGATTGGCGCGGGCGACGTGATCATCCTCAACGCGCGCCTGCACTCCAATTTTTCCGAATCCCAGCACATCCAGAATTTCTTGCAGATTCCAGGAGGCGTGCCAGATGGGACCCATGCCGTGGCCCGACATGACCAGGCAGCGCGTATCGGGGCCCGCCAGTTCCAGGATTTGGCCGAGCTCGCGGTCGATGGCTGCATAAACGGACTGCAAGGTATCGCGGAAACCGTAGGGATCGGACGGATCGTAGTTCGGATGAGTCGAATCCAGAAACTGCCAGAAATGATGCCCGGCGCAATGTGCTTCCGAGAAGGCCGCAAAAAACAGGTCCCAGCGCTCCCGCGCCAGCAACCACCGGTATAGCTCGCCACGCACTCGCACACCTGCCAAAATCCGGTCGCGGAGCTTGGCCAATGCCTTGGGCTTCGGGTCAACGGCATCGCATTCGCCAACCGGGTGCGAGCCAAAGCGCCGCTTGATTTCGCCGAGCAATTCCGGGGGATGCGACGCGCGCGCGGTCTTGGAGGCGTGTGCGCCCCAGTTAGCCAGGTACACGCCTTCCGCGCGGGTCACGGGAAATTTCGGAACGTCCAGAACGCAGACGCGCCGGCCGGCCTCTGCCAGGTAGCGCCAAAAAGGCGTAGCGCCAATGGAATCGTCATCCATCATTTTTAAGCCGCCGATTCGCGCGTCGTATTGGACGTAAAAATATTTCGCAAAATGGCCGGGACCCATTCCCGAATAGATGGTGGACCACACGCTGTCCGGCAGTTGGGCGGCAACACTGTCCAATTCGACGCGCCCGCCTTGCGTGAGGAGGCGTTGGAAAGTGGGCAATGCGCCGGCCGCTGCCCAGGATTGGACCAGAGACCATTCCATGGCGTCCAGACCGATCAGCAACTGCCGTCGGGAATTGCCAACCGCCTCCGAATTTGCGAATCCGGCCAATTTAACCTACTGCGCCACCGACAACGTCTTCACCAGGTCGTAGAGAAACGTCTGCCCTTCGTAGAACGACTGCACTAGCATCCGTTCATCGCGGCCATGCGCGCGGTTGTCGTCGCGCTCGCCGAAGAATCCTTGCACGCCATAGGTCGGGATTCCAGCCAGCCGCAGCATCCGCCCATCGGTTGCTCCCGTGCTCATGGTGGGAAGCACAACCACGCCCGGCCACATCGAATCGGTGATGCGCGAAATCGCACGCATCAGGTCCGGCCGCAGCGGCGAACCCGGCGAGTTTTCCTCCTCGTTGGTGACGGAGATATGCACCTGGTCGTCGGCGATGGCTTTCTTGAGAGTGTCCATCACGTACTCGAGCGAATCGTCGCCTTGCACGCGGCAGTTCACGTTGGCCGCGGCCAGTTGTGGGAGCGCATTGCGCGCGTGCCCGCCTTCCAGCATCGTGGCGACGCACGTTGTCCGCAGCATCGAGTTCCAGGCCGGCGAGGACGCCGCGATCCGTTTCATCGCCTCTTGATCCCCTTGCGATACTTTCGCCAGATCGGCGCTCGCACCCGTCGTATCGATCTTCGCCATGCCCGCGAAATAGGCGCGCGTCACTTCGTTCAGCTTCATCGGGAAGCTGAACTGGCTGACACGCGCGAGCGCATTCGCCAAATGATAAATCGCGTTATCGGGTACCGGCACGGAACTGTGCCCGCCTTTGTTGCGGACTTCGAAACGTAGATCGAGATACCATTTCTCCGCCGCCTGCACGGAATTGGAAATGCGCTTGGCGTGCACCATTTCGCCACGCCCGCCTTCGTTCAGGCAAAGGTCCGCGTCGATCAGGTCCTTATGATTCTTGATGAGCCAGGTCACGCCGTTGTACGGGCCGCCGCCTTCTTCGTCCGCCGTCAGCGCCACGATGATGTCGCGATCCGGTTTGAACCCTTCGCGCTTGAATCGCAGAAGATTCGCCACCCAGATAGCGGCTTGCGCTTTGTCGTCGGAAGTGCCGCGGCCGTAGTAAAAGCCGTCCTTCTCGGTGAACACGAACGGGTCCAGCGACCAGTCTTCGCGCTTGGCTTCTACGACGTCGGTGTGCGCGAGCAGCAGGATCGGCTTCATTTTTCCGGTGCCGTGAAAGCGCACCACGATGTTTTCCTTAGTGGGAATCGCACCGCCCAGGAAAATGTCGGAATCGGGGAAGCCCGCCGCGCGCAGCCGTTTGGCGACCGCCTCGGCCACCGGCGTGGTTGCCCCGGTGCTGAAGCCGGACTTGATCTCGATCATCTCCTTATATATGTCGTGCGCCAGCCGCTGGTCCGCGTCGGGCGGCATGTTGGAAGCCGCAAAACAGGCCAGAGGAGCGATCAGTAACACGCAAGTACGCAGCATGAGGTTCATTATAGTTCCAGCCCGAGGTCGCACGTTTAGCGCGAGCGTTAGGATGCCTTCCCGCAGGCTTGACGAATCTTGAGACGTGCGACCCGCGGTCAGCGAGCGATCCAAGAACTAACTGTTATGCGACCCTTTTTTGGCGTCCCGCTCTCTCATTGCTCGCCCAAACCTTCGGCTGCTAGGCGCTTAGTCTCGGCGATTTCCTCCGGGCTTCTTTGACGGACAAATTGCGGTGGCACGCCCGCCCCAGCATCCGCCTCAATCATGCGAAAAGAGATCGTTTGCCCCTCCTGGACATCAGGCAGCTGCCACTGCCAACTTTCATTATCATTGCCTGACATGACGTGGGCGCGCATGTGCGTGCGGGGGACGTTGGCCACGGACGCGACAAATTGGCCTCCCTCAGGAGGAACGAAAACTCCGATGATCTTCCCATCCACGGATACTTCAACGCCCTTCATGATTCCAGACTAATTGAACCATAGCCACCTGGTTCGCAGGGGAGGATTTGGAACCGATCTTTAGCGTAGGAAATCGCCTCAAGAACCCCGGGTGCTCGATTACCGCTGTGCAGTGAGTTCAGAGAGAAGCCGGGCCCGACCGCGTTCCTTCACCTCTTGGGCAAGCTGCTGCATGGACGTCTCGGTGATCACGCGGCGTTCACCGCGAGCCAAGGAAGCGCGGGCATCGTCAAGGGTCAGAAGAAGTTCTTCCCACAAAGTAAGCGCTTCCTGTACGGCGTCTTCTTCCGAGTGCAGTCGTCCGCTTTCAATTGCGCGGCGGAGGAAAGCTTTCTGATCCGCAGTGAAGTGTACGTCCATCCACCTCAGACTAAAGAAGACGAGAGGTCTATAGCAAACACCCGTTTCAGACACCGCCCCTAAAGCCTCAAACATCCGCCGCTGCCTTTGTCGTAAAATAGGATTCACGGCCTCACCGCCGTTCCTCACAGGAATTCTGGATCGATTGAGCAGCCTGGTACATCCATAGGAGTACGCCAAGTTTCATGCAGCGAGTCGCTACCTACGTCCGTCCTACGTTCGCGGTGCTCGCCGCGCTGGCCGCGATTGCGCTGGCCGGCTGCACTTCGTCCGCGCAGAGCCGCAACGGTGGCAGCCAGCCTCCCGCGCCGCTCGTGATGGTCACCGAGGTGGCCTCCGCCGACGTTCCGATTTTCTCCGAATACCCCGCGCAAACTTACGCCCGCAACAGCGTGGAAGTGCGCGGACGCGTGGACGGCTATATCGATAAGTGGCAGTTCCGCCCGGGCCAGCAAGTAAACGCCGGCGACGTATTGTATGTTCTGGATCGGCGCCCGTATGAAGCCGCGGTCGCGCAGGCCAAGGGCAACCTGGCGCAGAGCGAAGCCGATCTGGATTTCGCGCGCAAGCAGGTGGCGCTGTTGCAGGCTGAGGCCAGTCTCGCCGTCGCACAAGCCAACCTGGTCAAAGCGCAGCAGGATTATGAGCGCCTGACGCCGCTGGTCAAGGAAGAAGCCGCCGCCAAGCAGGAGCTGGATGCCGCGGTTGCCGCGCTGCGGGCCGGCGAAGCCACCGTTCGCGCCAGCCAGGCCAACGTCGATCAAACGCGCCTGTCCACGCAAACGCAGATCGCCTCTACCCAAGGCAAGGTGGAAGCGCAGCGCGCCGCTCTGAGCACCGCGAACCTGAATCTGGAATATTCCACCATTCGCGCACCCATCACGGGCCTCATCGGCGACACGCTGGTTCCGGTCGGCGGGCTGGTCAACGCCAACGCCCAGCAGCCGCTCACCACCATCGTGCCGCTCGACCCCATCTGGGTGCGCTTCAAAGTCACCGAATCGCAGTACCTCGCCTTCAAGAAACGCGGCACGCTGTCGCAATCGGCGCTCACGCTGGTGCTCGCCGACAACAGCGAGTTTCCTCAAAGAGGCTACATCACCAACACCCTCAACCAGGTGGATCCCAAAACCGGCACCCTCGAAATGCAGGCCAGTTTCCCCAACCCGCAAGGAACGCTGCTACCGGGACAGTTCGGGAAGGTGCGCGTTCAGACGGAAATGCGCAAGAACGTCGTGCTGGTTCCGCAGCGCGCTGTCCAGCAGTTGCAGAACATGCAAAGCGTCTACACGGTCAATTCGAACAATCAAGTGGAGCTGCGCATGATCACCACCGCCGAACGTTCCGGCGACAACTGGATCGTCACGCAGGGCCTCAAGGCCGGCGATCGCGTGATCGTCGAGGGCCTGCTGCGCGTCCGCCCCGGCATGGGCGTCAATCCGAAGCCCTACCGCGGCGATCGTCCGGCGAGCTGATCATATGGCGCATTTTTTCATCCGCCGGCCCGTTTTCGCGATCGTCATCGCGATCGTCATCATTATTCTCGGCGCTGTCGCGATTCCGAATCTGCCCATCGCGACCTATCCCGAAGTAGTGCCGCCCGTGGTTCAGATCACCGCCAATTATCTCGGCGGCAACTCCATCGATCTCGAAAAGACCGTGGCCCAGCCGATCGAGGAGCAGCTCGCCGGCCTGGACGGCATGCTCTATTTCCTGTCGAGCAGCGCCAACAACGGTTCCGTTTCTATTTCCGTCACCTTCAAGCAAGGAACCAATCCCGATACGGCCACAGTACAGACGCAGAACAAAGTGAACCTGGCGCTTCCGCGACTGCCCCCCGAAGTGCAGCGCCAAGGCGTCACGGTAAAGAAGGTTTCGAGCGCGTTCTTGATGGTGGTCGGCATCACATCGCCCGATGAACGCTACGACCCGGTATTCCTGACCAACTACGCGCAAATCAATTTGCTGAACCAGATCGGCAGCCTGCCCGGCGTGGGCGACACGCGCCTCAGCTCGCCGCTGGTGTATTCGATGCGCGTGTGGGTGGATCCGGACAAGATGGCCAAGCTCGGCCTGACCGCCACCGACGTCAGCAACGCCATCAACGCGCAGAATCGCCAGAATCCGGCCGGATCCCTGGGCGCCGCGCCCGCCCCGCCCGGCACCGCGTTTCAATACGCCATCACCGCGCCCGGCCGCCTGCTTGACCCGCAGGAATTCGGCGACATCATCGTTCGCGCCCAGCCGGACGCTTCCCTGGTGCGGGTTCGCGATATCGGCCGCGTCGAGCTGGGGGCGCAATCCTATTCAAGTTTCAATCGCCTGAGCGGCCACCCCGCCGGCAGCATCATCGTCTTTCTCTCCCCGGGCGCCAACGCC
Organism: Terriglobia bacterium; assembly: GCA_963768095.1. Lineage (GTDB taxonomy): Bacteria > Acidobacteriota > Terriglobia > Bryobacterales > Bryobacteraceae > Palsa-89. The sequence continues at coordinate 1,441,701 of CAVYGT010000011.1, forward strand.
GTCCAAACCGCCGATCAGGTGAAGGCTTTTCTGAATACTGCCCAGAAGAGTTTTCCCGCCGGCGTCAAGTACGACATCCCCTACGATTCCACGGTGTTCGTTCGCGCCGCCATCCGCGACGTCGTGCTGACGCTGTTCTTCGCGGTGGGCCTGGTCATTCTGGTGGTTTTTATCTTTCTTCAAAATTGGCGCGCCACTCTGATTCCGCTGCTCACCGTGCCGGTAGCCATCATCGGCACCATGGCGCTGTTCCCGTTGCTAGGCTTTTCCATCAACATCACCAGCATGTTCGGCTTGGTGCTGGCCATCGGCATCGTGGTGGACGACGCCATCGTGGTGGTGGAAGCCGTGCAGCGCAATATCGACGACGGTTTTGCGCCGCGCCAAGCTACCGTGCGCGCCATGGACCAGGTGTCGGCGCCGGTGGTCGCCATCGCCTTCATCCTGGCGGCTGTGTTTATCCCCGTGGCGTTTCTGGGCGGAATCAGCGGCCAGATCTACAAGCAGTTCGCTTTGACCATCGCCTGTTCGGTGCTGCTGTCGGCCTTCAGCGCGCTCTCGCTGAGTCCCGCGCTCAGCGCCATGCTGCTCAAGCCGCACAAAGTTTCGCGCGGCCCGTTGGCGCGCTTAGGCGATGCTTTCAATCGCGGCTTCGGCTGGGCGACCAACCGCTACATCGCCGGCGTGAGTGCGATGATTCGCCGCTCCGCTTTCGCGTTGCTTGCACTCGGCTGCTTTTGGGCCGCCGGTGCCTGGCTGTTTAGAACCTTGCCCAACGGATTCCTGCCGGACGAGGACCAGGGCGCCATCTTCGTTTCGGTCCGCCTGCCCGATGGCGCTTCCATGGACCGCACCGACGCCGCGGTCCGAAGAATCGAGCAACAGGTCGCGCACCTGAAAGGCGTGCACTCCTGGTTCGTGATGGGAGGAACCGATTTCGCCACCCAGACCAGCAGCTCCAACGTGGCCGCCATCATCATGGACCTCGATCCCTGGGATCAACGCAAAACTCCGGATCTTCAATTGAGCGAGATCATCAAGCACGCCAATGCCGCCTTCGCTCAAGTCCCTGAGGCCATGACGTTCGCTTTCGGCCTGCCTCCTATTACCGGCCTCAGCATCACAGGTGGTTTCCAGTTCATGCTCGAAGATCGCGCCGGCGGCGACTTGCAACAGATGAGCGACGTCGCCGACAGCCTGATCGATGCCGCCAAACAGTACCCCAAACTGGGCCCCATGCTCAGCACTTTTCGCGCCTCCGTTCCCGCGTACAAGGTGGACATGAATACGGACAAACTGCAGACGCTCGGTATCCCGGTCACGGACGCCTACAATGCGCTGCAAACCTTCCTGGGCGGCTTGTACGTAAATGACTTCAACCGCTTCAGCCACACCTGGCAGGTGCTGGTTGAGGCTGAGCCGCAGTTTCGAGCGCGCCCTACCGATATCGACCGCTTCTATGTCCGCAGCGCCGACGGCAACATGGTTCCGCTGGGCACGCTGGCATCGGTCGAGCGCAGCGCCGGCCCGGAAGTTCTGTTCCGCTACAACCGCTTCCGCGCCATCCAGATTCTGGGCGGACCTGCTCCCGGCGTCAGCTCTGGCGAAGCCATCGACGCGATGGAGAAACTGGCGACGCAGACGCTTCCGCAGGGTTATGGATACGAATGGACCGGCACCACCTATCAGCAGAAGCTCGCGCAGGGGCACGAAGGTGTGATCTTCGGATTCGCCACCGTGCTCGTGTTCCTCTGCCTGGCGGCGCTGTATGAAAGCTGGTCGATCCCGTTCGCTGTGCTGCTTTCCCTGCCCCTGGGATTGTTCGGCGCGCTGCTGGCCGTATATCTTCGCAATTATCCCTACGACATCTACACGCAGATCGGGATCGTCACCTTGATCGGACTGGCCGCCAAGAACGCGATTCTGATTGTCGAGTTCGCCAAGGACAGCCACGCGCGGGATCACATGCCGGTTCGGGAAGCGGCGCTGCACGCCGCGCGCCTGCGGCTCCGGCCGATTCTGATGACATCGTTCGCCTTCATTCTCGGTGTCGTGCCGCTCTTCATTGCCACCGGCGCCAGCGCCGCCTCGCGCCGCTCGCTCGGAACCGCCGTCTTCGGTGGAATGAACGCGGCCACGCTGCTCGCCGTGTTCTTTGTGCCGGTGCAGTACTACGTGATTGAAAGCATCGCCGAACGCCGCAAGCGCCGCGCCAGGCAGGAAGAGCCGGCTGAAGAGACGGTCGCTCAATGAAACGCTGGCGTCTGTTTCCGCCAGCCATCGCCTTGCTGGTGGGCCTTTCCGGATGCATGGTGGGCCCGAACTATCACCGGCCGCCGGAGACCCTGCCCGGCCAATTCCGCAATGCGCCCGCGGCCGCCAGTCCTGCCTCCATCGCCGATACGAAATGGTTCGACCTGTTTCATGACGACACGCTGAAGCAACTGGTCGAAACGGCGCTCCAAAAGAATTTCGACGTCCAAATCGCGGCCGAACACGTGCTCGAAGCGCGCGCCCAGACCGGCCTTACGCGCGCGCAACTGTTTCCGACGCTCGACCTGCCGGCGTCATATACAGCATCGCAGGCTTCCGCGATCGGAGCGTTCCCGTTTCCCGGTGGTCGGCCTTTCAAGGCGAGTTATACCCAACTCGGCCTGAGCCTCGCTTGGGATCTCGATCTGTGGGGCCGCGTCCGGCGGCTCACCGAAGCCGCGCGGGCGCAATATCTGGCCACCGAAGAAGCGCGTCATGGCGTGATCCTTTCGCTGATCGCCGACGTGATGACATCTTACTTCGGCATGCGAGAACAGGATCTGGAACTCCAAATCGCCCAGCAGACCCGCGACGCCGCTCAGCAAAGCTTGCGGCTCATGCAGCTTCGACAGGAGCGTGGAGCCGCCAGCGGACTGGAGGTGCATCAGGCCGAGCAATTCTTGTATACCGCGACCGCTCAGATCGCCAGCACCGAGCGCGGAATCGGCCTGTCGGAAAACGCGCTGAGCCTGCTGCTGGGCAATGCGCCCGCTGCCATCGAGCGCGGCGCCACCTTGGAACAGCTCACTGGACCGCCCGAATTGCCAGCCGGCCTTCCAGCATCGCTCCTGGAACGCCGCCCCGATGTTCGCCAGGCGGAAGACAACCTCATGGCCGCCAACGCCCAGATCGGCGCCGCGCGCGCTCTGTTCTTTCCACAGATCTCGCTCACGGGATTCCTGGGCGGCCAAAGCAGCGCTCTTTCCGCTTTACTTACCGGCCCGGCGCGGATGGCCAGCATCAGTCCCGCCGCCACGCTTCCAATTTTCCACGCTGGATTGAAAGCCGGTCTGCAACTTACCGAAGCGCAGCAGCAGGAGATGCTGGTCTCCTACCAAAAAGCAATTTACACCGCGCTACGTGAAGTTGCCGACGCCCTGGTCGCCCATGACAAAGCACTCCAACAGCGCCAGGAAGAAGAAAAGCTGGTCACGGCGCTCTCGGAAAGCGTCCGCCTGTCTAACCTGCGTTATCGCGGTGGCCTGGATAGTTATCTGCAGGTGCTCGACGCCGAGCGAAATCTATTCGGCGGCCAGCTCACGCTGGCGCAACTTCGCCTGTTAGAGCTAAATTCCGTGGTGCAGTTGTACGGCGCGCTGGGCGGCGGTTGGCAGTAGCATCGCGCCGCAAAAAAGAACTGAGACAGTTACCGGTCACCGCCTCTAGAATGGCTCGATCATTCCCACACAAGGCGCACGAAACCGGTAACTGTCTCAACCCTCTCGCTAATCCCCTACGCCTACGATCTTGCAGCATCCGGGCGGCCGGAGCAATCAAAAGATAGCAGCAGGCCGCCGCATCAAAAGCCTTAGTCCGCCTAGCCCACCTATTGAGCCACTCGGTAAGAGCACATCACAACATCCCCTATTTGGGGGACATATCCGGAAGCGAAAGTAACGGTGTTGTTGCTGGCGGTATAGTCCAAGCCGGACGTCAGCCGCAAGCCATTCCGAAACACCTCCAGGCTGCCCGAAGGATTCGGCACCTGCGAGAGAGTAAAGGATGCGTTGACGCCATCGATGGTTCCCGACGGCGTCTCCAGATCCACGAATCCCACCCCCGTAATCGCCACCGAAACGCGATAGGAAGCCAGCAAATTGTCGCCTGCTTGCGGGACCGCCCCGCCTAGAAAGGTAAGCGCGTAGCCGGAAAGCGTGTAGTCGTTTCCCTGCTTCAGCAAGAGCCCGTTGCGGAAAATCTCCAGGCTAGCTGGCGGAGCGGGCGCATTCGCCAGCGTAAAGGCGGTATTCACGCCATTCATTGTTCCCGCGGGGAACTCTGCATCGACAAAAGTTCCGCTGCCCGTGCCCCCGCCGCTCACCGTTCCGCATGGGCCGGTTGTCCCGTCCACATGCAGGCAGTCGCTGAGATTCCCCGTCGCGCCATCCAACGCGCCGGTTGCATCAATCACGGCCGCGCGCGACACAGCGAACGAAGCTCCTTCCGTCGGCCGGATGTTCAACGCACTCTGCAACCCGGTGACGTCGGTGATCTGCAAGCTGGTGGATTGCCCGGGAGGCGTCGTCGACGGCGCGGGCGGCGAGGAAGGCGTTGGAGCCGACCCGGTCACCGTCCCCGGCGCCAGCCGCACATCCCGCACGCGAAGCGCGGTGCTGCTCGGCGGAATCGCCCAGGCTTCGGTATAAACCGTGCTGCCATTGCTGTTGTACTGTACCGTGTAAACGGCTGGAGTGTCGGCATTGGTGGTGGGAACAAGCTGTACGTACAGGATGCCATTGGTGATTTGCAGCTGTTCGACGGAAGCCGCAATATTGCTGGTGTCCGAGGCCTCGAAACTTTGCCACGAAATGGTGACCACGCCGTTGAAACGGCTCCCGTCCGAGTTGAACAGGACGTCCTGAATGGTCGTCAGAGGCGGAGTGGCCCCCAGCTTCAGGCCGAACCCCAAGGTGGCGCACAAGAGCCACCGCCGGAAACGGAACATGCAGCCTCCAGTAAGGTGCGAGATCGGATCGGCGAGGAGCACAAATCCGGCTTCAGAGTAAGCGCATTCCGCGCGCCAGACACACGCGCCGGAAACGCTTCATCCCAGGAAGTTTTTGAATTGGAACGCGTTGCGGCGCAACAATTTTAGTGGAACGTTTGTGACTCGGCTTGAATCCGCTCGATGCCCAGATACGGCCGCAGAACTTCCGGCACGATCACGCTGCCATCGGCCTGCTGAAAATTCTCGATAATCGCCACCCAGGTGCGTCCGATCGGCAGCCCGCTTCCGTTCAGCGTGTGCACAAACTCCGCTTTGCCTTTGCCGGACTTGGCGCGAATCGAGGCGCGCCGCGCTTGGTACGCTTCGCAGTTGGAGCAGGACGAGATTTCCTTGTATCCATTCTGACCGGGAAGCCATACTTCTACGTCATACGTCTTGGCCGCCGATGCCCCCAGGTCGCCGGTGCATAGCGCTACAGTGCGAAACGGAAGGCCCAGCCGCTTGAGAATATCTTCCGCGTCGGCGGTCATCTTCTCCAACTCGTCATAACTTTGATCGGCTGGCGCGAACTTCACCATCTCCACTTTGTGAAATTGGTGCACTCGAATGATTCCGCGCACGTCCCGCCCATAGGATCCAGCTTCGCTCCGAAAACACGGCGTGTATGCGCACAGGCGGATGGGAAGCTGGTCAGCGTCCAAGGTTTCGTCGCGGAATAAATTGGTTACCGGCACTTCCGCCGTCGGAGCCAGCCAAAAATCGGTATTCTCTACCTTGAACAAATCGTCTTTGAACTTGGGGAGCTGACCGGTGCCAAACAAGCTCGCGGAGTTGATCAGGCAGGGCGGAAACACTTCGGTGTAGCCATGCTCCTTGGTATGAACATCCAGCATGAAGCTCATCAGCGCGCGTTCCAGCTTCGCGCCCACGCCCCAGTAGACGGCAAAGCGCGCGCCCGTGATCTTGGCGGCGCGCTCCAGATCCAGGATTTTCAGCTCCGGCCCAAGATCCCAGTGCGCCTTAGGCTCGAAATCGAACTGCCGCGGCGTCCCCCAACGCCGCACTTCGACGTTGTCGTCCGAGCTCCGGCCGATCGGAACCGATTCGTGCGGGATGTTGGGAATCCCGGCCAGCAGCTCGCGAAACTTTTCATCCAGCGCCTTCACCTTTTCATCCAGCATGGCGATGCGCTCGCCCATCGCCCGCACCTTTTGCTGCTGCTCGCTGGTATCCACGCCTTGCTTGCGTAGCTTGCTGATTTCGAGGCTCTCCGTGTTACGCTGCGCTTTTAATTGTTCCGCCTCGGTCACCGCGGCCCGCCGCTCGGTGTCCAACTCCCGAAACTGCGCCACGTCCAACTGGAACCCGCGCGTCGCTAAACGCGCTGCATAAGCGTCCAGATTGGCCCGGAATTGAGACAAATCAAGCATCAGCGTTTATCTGCGTTCAGCCGCGGCTAAGAACTAACGTTCGGCGATGGGCACCCAGCGCTCGCCCACCGGTTTGCCGATATAATCCGCGCGCGGCCGGATCAGCCGATTGTTGCGATATTGTTCCAGCACGTGCGCCGTCCATCCCGACATGCGGCTCACGGCGAAGATCGGCGTGTAGATATCGATCGGAATACCCAGCGAGTAGTAGGTGGACGCCGAGTAGAAGTCCACGTTGGCGTTGAGCCCCTTCTGCTGCTTGATCATTTCTTCGATTTTCTTGGACGTGAGATAAAGATCCAGGTGCCCGGTGCGCCGCCCCAGTTCCTCCGATAAGGCGCGCAGATGCGTCGCGCGCGGATCTTCGGTGTGATAAACCCTATGTCCGAAGCCCGGCACTTTCTTCTTGTTGGCCAGCATGTCCTGGACGTGGGCCACCGCGGCCTTCTCGTCACCTGCCTCCAGCAGCATGCGAATCACTTCTTCGTTCGCGCCTCCATGCAGCGGGCCCTTCAGCGCGCCGATGGCCGACGTCACCGCGGAATGAATATCGGAGAGTGTCGCCGCCGTGACGCGCGCCGCAAACGTAGACGCGTTCAATTCGTGATCGGCGTGCAGGATCAGCGCGATGTCGAACACATGCTCCATCACGTCGTCCGGTTTCTTGCCCGTGAGTGTATAGAGGAAGTTGGCCGCAAAGCCAAGCTTTGGATCGCCCTCAACTACCGGTTTCCCGTTGCGCAACCGATCGAACGTCGTCACGATCGTCCCGGTTTGCGCCATCAGGCGCGTCGCCTTTTCGACGCTGGCTTCGATCGAGTTGTCGCGCTCCTTCGGATCATACAGCGCCAGCATCGACACTGCGGTGCGCAGCACGTCCATGGGCGGCGACTTGGGCACGGTGCCTAAGAAAGCAGTCACCTCCTTGGGGATCGGCCGGTATCGAACCAGATCCGCTTTCAGCGCGTCCAGTTCCGATTGCTTTGGCAGACGCCCATGCCAAAGCAGGTAGATTACTTCCTCAAAGGTCGCGTGATCGGCCAGGGTGTGAATATTGAAGCCCTGGTAGCTGAGGATTCCCTCGTCTCCATCAATAAAGCAGATGCTGGACTCGGCGGCGACGATGCCCTCGAGCCCCGCTTGTGTAACTGGCATTTTGCTGTCCCCTGTTGCTTGAGCATTCGCGTCAGCGGGTATCTGCCGAGTGCGCCCAAGCTGCGAACCACTATTTTACAGGATTCTGAAGCCCCGGCGAAGTCGGGAAATTGGGGAATGCGTGTACTGTCCCCGGATTTACACTGGACCTATGCATACACGCCGTGATTTTCTCTCCGCCGCCGCTATGGGAACCGGCGTGCTGTTGGACGGCTGCAATCGAACCACCCCCGCCAACGAATCCGCGCCCTCTGGCCCGGCTGACGTAACGCTGCGCATCGGCCCCGTTCTGGTCGACATCGCGAAAGAACACACCATTAGCACCACGGGATACAACGGCAGCGTTCCAGGACCTCTTATACGTCTTCACGAGGGTGTGCCCGCAACGGTTGACCTCATCAACGATACCGACACCCCCGAATTCGTCCATTGGCACGGCCAGATCATCCCGGCCGATGTCGACGGCGCTCAAGAAGAAAAAAGCCTGGTAGCCCCCGCCCATGGACACTTGCGGTATCGCTTGACGCCGCAAGCTTCCGGCGCCCGCTGGGTTCACACCCACATCATGCCGATGTCCGATCTAAGCCGCGGAACCTATAGTGGCCAGTTCGCCTTCGTATATATCGAACCGAAAAGCAACCCCGGCCGGTACGATCAGGAATTCTTCCTCGCCACTCACGAATGGGAGCCGTTTTTCACCACCGCTGAAGAAGAGGAGGAAGAGCTGGATGCCGAGCAGCGCGCCCGCATGGCCGCTCAGAAAAAAGACGAAAAGCCGAATGGCTGGGAGATCGGCTATCAGCGCTTCACTATCAACGGAAAATGTCTGGGATTCGGCGAGCCGCTGCGCGTCAAAGAGGGCCAGCGCGTTCTGTTTCACATCCTGAACGCCAGCGCCACCGAAAACATCCAACTGGCGCTCGCGGGACACGTCTTCCAAGTAATCGCTCTGGATGGGAACCCCGTGCCGCATCCACAGCCGGTCGAGGTTCTGGAACTAGGCACAGCCGAGCGCATCTCCGCCGTGGTTGAAATGAAAAACCCCGGCGTCTGGATCCTGGGAACCCCCAAAGACGACGACCGCATGAACGGCATGGGCATCGTGGTCGAATACGCTGGCAAAACCGGCCAGCCGCGTTGGATCAAGCCAGCGAAAAAGCGCTGGGACTATTCGATCTTCGCCGACAACCGCCCTGCTCCGAATCCGGACGAAACCATTCCGCTCGCATTCGGAAAGATCAACGGCGGCACCGGAGCCTTCAATCACTGGACCATCAACGGCAAGCAGTACGACGACAACGCTCAACCGCAAGTCCTGCACAAAGGCCGCCGCTACCGCCTGGTCTTCGACAACCAGACCGACGACGCCCACCCGGTGCACCTGCATCGCAATAGTTTCGAATTGACCAGCGTGAACGGCCAGGCAATCAGCGGCATATTAAAGGACGTCTTACTGTTGAAGGGTTTCAAGAAAATTGAAGCGGACTTTACGCCCGCGCTGGAAGGCTTGACTCTGTTTCACTGCCATCAACAGTTGCACATGGATTACGGCTTCAAGCTGCTGTTTAATGTTGCATGACCGCCGGTCCTCTATACTGGACACATGAGAATTACAGTTGGGGTTTCGATGCTAGTGTTGTTGGCACTCGCGCCTGCCTTCGCACAACGAGGCGGCCAGCAACGCGGTGGCGGACAAAGCAACCGCGAAGTGGGCGGCAAAATTCCGTCGCACGGCCCTCCTGCCACCAAGCAAAAAGCAGCCCGTCCTCAGCCTCCGCAGCAGTCCCGGGCACAACAGCCCGAGCAACGGGCGCCTGAGCAAGGCCGTGCACCCGCCGCTCCCGCCGCCCGCAGCTTCGCCGACAAGGCCGGACATCCCGACGCCCCCCACGTTCACTCCAACGGCAAATGGATCGGACACGATTCCGGCCGCGACGATCCCCATTACCACCTCGACCGCCCCTGGGAGCATGGACACTTCACCGGCGGCTTCGGCAGATCGCATGTCTGGCGCATCGAAGGCGGAGGCCCAGGGCGCTTCTGGTTCGGCGGTTTCTACTTCAGCGTCGCGCCCTACGACCTGGATTATGCCGGCGACTGGCTCTGGAACACCGATCAAATCGTGATCTACGACGACCCGGACCACGTCGGCTGGTATCTGGCCTACAACGTACGTCTCGGCACCTACATCCACGTCATGTACCTCGGCACATCCTAAGGTGGATATTCGTTAAAATCAAATTTGCACCGCCTTTTCCTACACAACGACGAAGTCCTCGACACGCATTCGAAAACCCTCTCGGCCGGCCAGACCGGTCTGCTAAACGGCTGGGGTGTTTTCAGCACCATCCGCGTCGAGGAAGGTGTGCTATTCGCCTTCGAGCGCCACTGGGAACGGATGCGCCACGATGCCCAGCTCATGCATGTGCCGTTTCCCAGCGACGCCGCCTGGCTGAAATCGCGCCTGATTCGTTTAATCGAGGCCAACTCGGCCTCTAACGCCACGCTGCGTGTCGCCGTGGTGCGCAACCATGGCGGATTCTTCGAAGGCCCGGATCAAACCCGCGACTTCGACCTGATCGCTTTCACCACCAATCGCAACCCCTGGGGCGATAGCGTTCGCCTGGCCGTGAAGCCGTTCGCCCGCTACGCGCAAAACGAGTTCGCCGGCGCCAAGATCCTTTCCTGGGCCCACAATCTGACCTGGTATGAAGAAGCGCACCAGCGCGGCTTCGATGAAATGCTCCTGCTCAACGAACGCGGCGAAGCGAGCGAGTGCACCTCAGCCAACATCTTCGCGCTGCACGGCCGCGAAGTCTGGACTCCGCCCCTAACTTCCGGCTGCCTTCCCGGCGTGACGCGAGCTTTGGCGTTGGAAGAAGTCCGGGCGCCTGGAATCAAGGTCCTGGAAAAAACCATGCTTCCAAAGGATCTGGAAGCGGCCGACCAAGTCTTCATCAGCTCCACCACGCGCGACTTCCTGCCGGTATCGGAAATCGAAGGCCTGAAAATCCGCAACCAGGGCGCGGTCATGCAAGAACTATCGAAAGCTTTCGAGAACTACCGCCGGAACTACGTCGCCGCCGCTACCGCTACGGTCGCGAAGTAGGAACGTGTGGAATGTTTCGGCAGGCCCGGCCTCCACGCAACCACCCGCTGCCGGCCACAGACTCAGTCCTGAATCACCGCGGCTCGCGAACGTCTGGTCGGTGAGCGCTGAGCGAACCGGGGGTTCACGCATTCGTCTAAGAGGATACGCACTCGATCAGTTGCTGTTTAGCCAGTTCGAGGAATGAAATGGCCTGCTCGCGCTTGACGGTTGGAAAGTCTCGGAGGAAATTGTCGAGTGTGTCGCCGTCCTCGATGTAGTCAAGCAGCGTCTGGACGGTAACACGAGTGCCCGTAAAGCAAGGAGTGCCATGCATGATCGAAGAGTCAACCGAAACCACTCTAGCCAGGCTCGCTTTCTCTTCGGCGACCATCACCCTACGATAGGCGATCACGAAACCGCTGGCAACCATCCACTACCGCCGTTAGCCCACCCATGATAACGTTAGATCAAAACCGATGCCTGGACTAAGAACTTATTCGTGCCCCGACTGTCAAGGTTGTGGGCGATGCGAACAATGCAACGGCTCAGGCGTCAATGTGCACCTGAATGACCCTGAGCCAAAGTGCCGAGCGTGTTACGGGCAGGGTCACTGCGCTATTTGTGGAGGAACGGGCCTGCTTACCCGTAAGAACTCCTTCGAGCAGTTGCCGATTGGCCTCCGCGTTGTTCTCTCAGCAATTCCTGGCGTCATGCTCTACAACGTTGTCATCGCCCACGCGCCTGTCCATTTCGGACGACATGGCGCAAATTTGCCTCAACCAGTGGGATCCCTTCTTTTCATCGGTGTGTGTTTCCCGCTGCTTTATGGGATCTGGCGAGGTACGAGCCGGGAAGATTTCAGCCCTGGAGAAAACCGCCGCGCCATCTCTCTTTTTGAGAATCCGAACAACGACCAGACCAGCCAATTTTCAAACCGCGATCGAAGATAGTCGGAGCACACCTGAAATCAGAAGGTCACGCCTTGGGAGAAGAGAAAAACCGGGAGGAAAAATAGAAATGGTTCCAAGTGACCCATCGAACAGCCCGCTCTCCCGACCGGCATGCGCGGCCAGAGCTTGGCATGCAGTGTAGCCGAAACGCTGCCCTCTTGCTCCCCGCTGCGGCTTTTATCCCGCCTCGGATCGGTGCGCCAGAGCCCGCTTGCTTTGCTACCTGCTAGAAGCCTTCGCCTCGGAACAGCCTTTCGCTCGCCCGCAACGACTGTCCTCTTTCGAGAACCACCGTGGCGAGGTCAGCGCTCCTGGCCTATCCCTTCGGCCTTAATTCCGAACTCGTTTAGCAGCCCGTTCGGTCTTGGGCTCCCACCCTCGGCTACGTTCTTCACGTCTCCGGGGGCTTTCCGCGCCCAAAACCCGTTGCCGTCCTCCAAGCTCGGAACTCTCAAACGTCCCTCTAACTTTCGCTCCCCTCCAGGACTTTCATCCCTCGGGATCGTAGCGCTCGGTCAGCGGCTGAGTCTGAGAAGCTTACCTTTGTGCCCGGCCCGTTTTTCCTTCGCTCCCCGCTAGCGTTAATTACTTTTGATAACTACCCGCTCTCGGATCATCGTTCCAGATTCGCTACCGTTCACCAGGCTTTCTGCTCTCTGAACCTCTTGGAACCATGTCCATGTTGCCCTGAATCCCGGTTTGAGTCAATCGTTAATTGCGTATGACAATCGCTTTTCCAACGGTTTTATTCACCGTGGATTCAGCAATTTACAAGATTCCGCGTGTGGAGAAAATGTGGATAAAACAGCAGCCGCTTAACTTGTTCTCAATCGCCGGCCGGCTTGGCGGCGTTCTTTTGTTCCAGCCCCAGAATCATACCCGTATCGGTGGCTACCCAGGCGTGTTGCGCGTCCGGCGCCGCGATGGTGGCCCGTTGCGCATCGGCTCGATAGTCCACATCCATCTCCTCCCACAGCCTGAGATTGGTGCTGCGGAGGATCTTCAGCTTGCCTGGAATCGGCACCTGATTGGTATTGCCCGGCGGCTCAACGGACGCAATCAACGCTCCTCCGTCCGGCAGCAACGCCACGTCGCTCACCGCCCGGTCGCGCTCTCCAAAAATCATCCGCGACCCCGGCGCGCCTAGCTTCAACTTCAGCACCGACGACGGAAGCTGATACACATCGTGATATTCAATTAGCGCCAGCGCGTCGGCGTCGTGCATGAAGCGCAGCTCCGTGATATCTCCGACGATCGATTCGGTCGACGATTTCCAGGTCTTGCCGCCATCTAAGGTTTGAAGCAGAAACACTTCAGACTGCTTCTGCTGCCGCACGCGCTCGGCGTTCGGGACCAGCCAAACCGGATAGCGCTGATATTTGTCGGTCATCGCGCGCCCCACGATAACGCCCTGCTGCCCGCTGAACGCGATGCAATCGTAGATGGTGTCCTCCGGCTTGCTGGCCGGCGTTTGCGCCTCCGCCAGCTTGTCCCATTTCAGCCCGCCGTCGGTGGTCTCGAATATAGCCTTCGGATATCCAATCGCAAACCCGTGCGATTGGTCCAGAAAATAGACCTGGACAATTCCCTTCATCGCCCCCAGCTTCTTCCAACCGCGCCCGCCTTCCTCGGTCGTCCAGATTCCGCGGTCGGTTACCATCCAACCCTTGCCTTCGCTGGGCAGGAACAGCGAGACCGGTTCCTCGCTGAAGTCTTCGAGAGTCCAGTGCTGGCCGCCGTCGGAGGTGGTCACCGTGGCGCCCTTCACGCGTCCGTTCAGCCCGACAATCGCGCCCACCGCGACACAATGCTGCGCCGACGGGCACGCCATGTCGCGGATGTTGAACACCGCATCCGGCTTATCGTAGAAATATTGGATCTTCCAGCGCTCTTCGGCCCGCGCGAAAGGAATCAGGAGCGCCAATAAGGCTGGAACGGCAGCGCGCATCTTAGCTGCCATGAACACGTTCACTGCTCGAATACATCAGGTCCGCGCCTCTCTCGGCGTCCTTGGTTTCCAATCTGGATAGCATCAGCAAACACCCCACCTGCTCGCCCACCGTAGTCAGCAGCTCCATCTCCATGCCGCTGTGCGGATGCGGATCGCGGTGCTGGACATTGATGACGCCTTCCACGCCGCGCCGAGAAATGATGGGAGCCGAAAGAAACGCCTCGTAGGTATCCTCCGGCAGATCGCTGAAAAATTTGAAGCGCGGATCATGATAGGCTTCGCGCGAAATCGCTAATAGTCGTTTCTCTCGCGCCACCCATCCGGTCAATCCTTCGTTCAACGCCAGCTTCACTTTTCCCACCGCCGTGGGAAGCGCGCGATTACTCGCCCGCAACACCAGCTCGCCGCCATCCAGCAGGTACAGCAGGCAGGAGTCGCATTCCATAAAATCCACCACCAGGGTCACCACCGTGTCTAACGCCGGCTGCAACGCCATCGGCCTGGCCATCGAGCGGCTGATCTTTTGCAGCAGCGCCAGCTGTTGTTCGGTCCGCGCGAGCCGCTGTTCAAGTTCCCGGGATTTGGACACGACTACCATTATCCCATTCCGCGCTGTGGCGCTCACTCAGCCGGAATCCCACCACTCTGCCCACACGGCCAACGCCCGTGACAGCACCCGCCCCAGCGTGAAAACCTAAGGTGAAACACTGACCACATCGCCAAACAATTCCACTGGCGCATGCTCCAAAGCCGTAGTACGATGGTTGCATCCTTAGTTTCTTAGGAGGAGATCATAGTAAATGTGGAATAAACGTAAAGAAGAAGAGCCTCAACCCAAGCCCGCCGCCATGCCCGCGGCCACCAGTCCAGTGAAGGAGAGTCCCGTCATGTCCAGCGCTCCCGCTCCCGCCCAACACTTTCCTGAGTCGCGCGGCCCGGCCGTAATCGGAAAATCCGTCATGATTAAAGGCCAAATTTTTAGCCGCGAAGACTTGACCATCGACGGCGAAATCGACGGCTCGGTGGAGTTGCATGAGCATCGCCTCACCGTCGGCCCCAATGGCAAGCTGCAAGCCGGCGTGAAGGCGCGCGAGGTGGTGGTGTTGGGCACCATTCACGGCAACGTGGAGGCCTCCGACAAGATCGACATTCGCAAAGACGCCAAGCTGGTGGGCGACATCAAAACCACGCGCATCGTTATCGAGGACGGCGCCTACTTCAAAGGCAGCATCGACATCGTCCGGCCGGAAGTGAAGGCCGCCGCACAACCCGCTGCCAGGCCCGCGCCAGCCCCCTCCCCCGCTCCGGTAGCTACCGCGGCCGCCGCTGCTCCAGCCGCCAGCGGCGACGCCAAGCACTAAACGCCTGTTCAAACAAGGAGCGACTTGCTTAAAGACCGTACGAAAACGGAATCGCCGTCGGCTTCTCTGTTTTCGTCGCGCAAGAATGCGGCATTGCCCCAGCCGCAAACCCGAGCCAGCCACGGCCTGGAACAATTCTTCTCCTCCATCCAGGACGAGCAGAATCTCTCGATCGTGGATTTCGCCGGCGCCAGCCAGGCCAATATCAGCTTCATCACCGCCCTCGGCCATCGCATCTACTCCAACGACGTCGTGCACGCCATGGAGGAAGCCTTCGGAGGAGCGGGAGATTATTCAGCCAATCAGGCCGATCCCCAGCGCGCCGCGGCTTTTCTCGAAGAGACCTTGGCCTTCGCCGATCAGAGCTTCGATGGCGCGCTGCTCTGGGACACCCTGCAATTCCTCGCTCCGCCGCTGCTGGAACAAACCGTGGAACATTTGTTCCGCGTCCTCCGCCCCGGCGCATCGCTGCTGGCCTTCTTCCACGCCGAGGAAAAAAACAATTCCGCGCCGCTCTACTCTTACCGTATCCTGAGCCCCAAAAGCATGTCGCTCACGCCGCGCGGCGTGGTCCGTCCGACGCACTATTTCAACAACCGCAGCCTCGAAAAACTCTTCCAGAAATTCCAATCGGTAAAATTCTTCCTCACGCGCGACCATCTGCGCGAAGTAATCGTCCGCCGCTAACGCGCGCACCTAGCGAGACGAGAACAGTTCCAACTGACCTAATTGCCGGCACACCGCCTCGATTTGCCCGGACAGCTCTTCCCTGTCTTCCGGGGGAAGACTATCCAACACGGAATCGAAATAGCGCCGCAACTCGTCCGCCGCATGGTTGGCTTCCAGCCGGTCGCGCTCGGCCAATTCGCACACCCACAGCACCGCTTGTTTCAGAAATTGTGATCTGATCTGCCCGAGTTCAATCGCCTCCGCATTCACAATGAAACCGTGCGCACGTGTCTGACCAGGAGTACTAGACCAGAACTGCTGTCCCCGCAGCTTATGCGACTGGGATGTGAAACCAACCGGCTGGCCGCCGCTGTACCCGGTATGAACAGCGTAAAAAATCAGCAAGCAGCCAGCCGGCCCCTGCACAGATGACTTTCTTACCTGGTAATTGTTCCAGTAGTAACGGTGAGAAAATCCGGTGACAGTATACTCATTCCCCAATTTCATGCGCCGCCTGCCTTCCGAAATGGCGGCGGACTTCATTGAGATGCCCGTATCGCCTGTGACCCACCGACGATCGAATATGTCATTCGCGCCGATCACCACTTGGGCGAAACCTTGGAGCGCCAAAACTCCGCGCGATGAAACGTCAGGAAGAGGTCTGACAGCAGCTTTCGTTGCATCCGAGAGATAATGAAGTCGTGTACATCGCCAGGGCGCTTGCTCACCAAGCCCAATTCTTCGCGGCCATCGCCGAAGTAGCCCTGCCGCCTCAGGTGCTGAGCATGACGCCGACGCTGGGGACCGACTGGGACGGCGAACCCGCGGTTTTCTTTCAGATCATGCTGGCTGACAATTCCATCCCGCGACCCGAACTCCTTTCGTTCACCAAGCGAATCTCACAGGCCATCATCCAGCAGATTCGGCCTCTGGAAGATTGGGGCGTTCTCCCCTATTTCAATTTCCTCACCCAAAGCGAGCAGGCCAGAATGAAGGAACCGACTTGGGCCTGAACGAATGGCCTATCCGGACGACTTACTCCGATTCGCACAGGAGATGGCGAACCTGCATCCCGACGAAGCGCACCAACCCAGCTTGCGCCGAGCGGTCTCAACTGGATACTACGCGCTTTTCCACCTGCTAATCGCCGACGCTGTCGCCAATTGTCCCGATCCTCAATTTCGAGCAACGCTCGCCCGAGGTCGTCTCGCCCTCTCTCGTCTTCGTTCCGGTAACTCTCCAACGTTAGCGATACAAACGAGTACAATACAAACATGGCGGCGAAAACGGTTCATGTATATCGTTCCAACGGAACCTGGGCCGTAAAGAAGGAAGGCAAGTCCGCTAAGATTTTTCCAACTCAACGGGAAGCTGTCGACGCCGCCAAAGAAAGTGTCAAAAGCGAGAGAGCCGGACAGTTCGTGGTTCACGGGAAAGACGGTGAGATTCGAGAGTACGGGACACATGGAATGACTCGGATCCAAGCTCCCCCGAAAAAAAGCCGCATGGCCACCCGGATCGCGCGAGCCGTGGGCAAAGTGGCACTCGCACGAGTCCAATCCGATTCCAGCCCTCTCCGTGAACACTCGCCTAAGAAATAGCGACGTCTTCATCAATTGTCCTTTTGATCCCGGCTACCGGCCAATATTCAACGCAATTGTCTTCAGCGTTTATGATCTTGGTTTCGTCGCTCGCTCCGCCCTTGAAGAAGACGATGCGGGGGAGTTTCGGCTCTCCAAAATCGAACGAATCATTGAGGAGTGCCGATTCGGAATCAACGATCTGTCCGCCGTCGCATTGGATGCGGTTACGGGCCTTCCCCGATTTAACATGCCACTGGAACTCGGGCTGTTCCTCGGGTGCAAGCATTTCGGGCCACCCAAACAAAGCAGGAAGCGGACTCTAGTTCTCGACAGCGATCCGTACCGTTATCGCACCTTTATTTCAGACATCTCCGGACAAGATATCCGAGCCCACGGGGGCAATCCAGAGCGCGCAATACGCGAGGTTCGCGACTGGCTACGGCTGACATCCAAGCGCACGACTCTACCGGGCGGAAGAGAGATCATAGAGCACTACCACAAGTTCCAGAACGACCTGCCAGACATATGCAGGGTCCTTGCGCTGGAGCCGGACCAACTTACCTTCCTTGACCTCTCCAACTTGATCACCGACTGGTTGCAAACCAGCCGTTAGACCGTAAACGAAGCATCGGCGTCGCCCGCCTTCATCGGTTTCCGAGCCTGCCGTGAATCGTTTATCGTCCACTCGGAACCGCGCCTGGTACCAAGCATGCGATCACAAGGACCCTGCGTCCCTCCACGATCCGGAACTCTGCAGCGCAGCCCTTCCCCACTCCTTCTCTCCTGCCGGCCCACTCATAAACTCCTCGACGGGCGCTAATCCAGATGGGCGCGGTTTGCACTTTTTAATTTTCAACGCCAATATGTTTCGCCGCATGCCCCGGCAGTTTATCATTATAAGAACACGTCCTTATGAGGATGAACGAGGAAAGTGTCGTCAATTCGCCATAAATGCAGCCCATCAACCTCATCGTTCTGGATCTCAACTGGACGCTGGCCATCAAACGCCTTCGCCAGGACGTTCAGGACGACTTTTGGCCCGATCCACTCCGGTATGAGGACCTGCTCAAAGTATGTGGTAAGGACCTCTCTCAGGTAGCACCCTCACTGGAGGCATTTCAACCCCACCGCGGCACTCCGTCCGCTATCCCAAAAGCAAACTTCACAATCCGCGATTCCATTCAATTGACAGGGCTCGACCGGCTGATCTACCAAGCTCTCGTCGACAAGCTCAGCGCCGCAGTCGACCCCTGTCTCAGTCCCCGCGTCCTGTCCCACAGGCTGCGGAGCCCTGAACATAAAGTCATGTTTCACTCCGGCGTCCAGCGTTGGAAGGAATTCCTGGGCGCGGTCAAGAGTGCCTTACTTGCGCAACCAGGATCGCACTTAGTCACCACCGACGTCACCCATTATTTCGAAGCGATTCGGTACAGCGTTCTTCGGAAGCAACTGGAGAACGTCATCGGCGAAACGAATAGCCACGACCTACTTCCCTGTGCTAATGCGTTGATGCGATGCCTTTACGGATGGAGTCCCTACAGCGGCTACGGACTCCCCCAGAACATCGATGCCAGTTCGTTCCTTGGAAACGTCGTGCTTGACGGCGTAGACAGAGTGATGGAGCGAGAAGGCTTTCCGATGTTCCGGTACATGGATGATATAAGAATCGTAGTTAAGACTGAGGCGGATGCCCGAGTCGCTCTGATGAAGTTGGTAGCACACCTGCGAGATCTAGGACTCGGTTTGAACGCGGCAAAAACCCAGCTACTATCGCCCGAGTCGCCTGAAATCGCCAGACATCTGGCGGACGAGGATCCCGACATAGCCAGCATAGAGCGCGCTGTTGGACTGAAGACGCGCGAAGCGGCTCATGCCATCGTCGACGTGCTCTTTCGGAAGACGGAGAGTCTCATCGAAGCCAGACAGTTTGGAGAGAAATCGTTCAGGTTTTGCCTAAATCGAATCGTGTCATTTCGGCGCTACAGAAACGTGTTGCTTCCGGACGGCTTCCATATAACCGATTCAGTCCTTCAGTTGCTCGTGACGCGTCCTGCCGAGAGTGCGACATTCTGCAGCTATCTGGAGGTTGCCCCTTTTAAGGATCAGCACGAGGCCGAGTTGTGTCGTCTTCTTCTTTCCGAGCCCCTCCTCGTATATTCCTGGCAGAAGTACCATCTCTGGCGGATAGCTGCTCAGCGCCAGTTGAAGCGTGGGGATCTGGCTAGTCGAGCCCATGCAGTTCTCTCCTCCGACCCTAACGACCCGGAAGCAGCGGGAGCCGCCCTCTACCTCGGCTCGCAAGGCGACTACGCCGACCGAAAGATCATCGCGAAGGCCGTACCGGTCGCTGTGGCTCCGCTTTCTCGTCGCTGTTTCAGGATCGGAGCCCAGGAATTACATGTCGCCGAACGCTCAAAGGCCTACGAAAATGGGGGCCTGGACACCCAGAATAGGATCCTCACCGACCACATCGAGTCCCTCGCAGAACCTGTGTATGCAAGCCACCCACCTGAAATCGGCATCGACGACCTACCTGATTCAATGCCATCGGTGTATGCCTAGCTCGGCAGCGCTCCACAAACAGAAAGGAATTCTTTACGATACCCGCCCAGGATGGCTTCGTTTTTTCGGAACCCGAAATTGAAGCCCACAGGCAGCGTCTGATGCGTCAAAACGAGGCCCGCCGCATCGCCTACTTCCACTTCGAGGCCGATACGCAACTGGTCCGCGCCGCCGGCCTATAACCAAGACACCGCGTTCGTGAAAAAATAGTAGTCGTGCCTCTCGTCCGAGCCCCACGCGGCCGCGAAATCTCCTGCCAAGGCTGGCATCAGGAAGCCGCCCTCCGGATGTTGATGAACAACCTTGACCCCGAGGTCGCCGAAAAACCCGACGACTTGATCGTCTACGGCGGCACCGGCAAGGCCGCGCGCGACTGGGCATCGTTTGAAGCCATCGTCCGCTCCCTCCGCTCGCTCGCCAACGACGAAACGCTACTGGTCCAATCCGGCAAACCAGTCGGAATCTTTCGCACCCATGACGCCGCCCCGCGCGTCCTCATCGCCAACTCCAACCTCGTCGGCCGCTGGTCCAACTACGAAGAGTTCCACCGCCTGGAGCGCCTCGGCCTCATCATGTACGGCCAGATGACCGCCGGCTCCTGGATCTACATCGGCAGCCAGGGCATCGTCCAAGGCACTTTCGAAACCTTCGCCTCCGCCGCGGCCAAGCACTTCAACGGATCGCTGCGCGGCAAGCTCATCGTCTCCGGCGGAATGGGAGGCATGGGCGGCGCTCAACCACTCGCCGCCACGCTCAACGATGCCTGCTTTCTCGGCATCGACGTCGACCCTGCCCGCATCCAAAAACGCCTTCACACCGGCTACTGCGACCGCATGTCCACGAATCTCGACCAGGCGCTCGACATGCTCAACGACGCACGCCATCACAGCCGCGCCCTCTCCGTCGGCCTGGCCGGCAACTGCGCCGACGTGCTTCCCGAAATGGTCCGCCGCGCCATCGTCCCCGACATCCTCACCGACCAGACCAGCGCGCACGACGCCCTCAATGGCTACGTCCCCAACGGCATGAGCCTGGAAAACGCGCTCGCGCTGCGCTGCTCGAACCCGGACGAATACACGCGCCGCTCATATGACGCCATGGCGCAACACGTCCGCGCCATGCTCGCCCTGAAACGAATGGGCGCAGTCACGTTCGACTATGGCAACAACATCCGCGCGCAAGCCAAAACCGCGGGCGTCGAAGATGCCTTCGAAATTCCCGGCTTCGTCCCCGAATACATCCGGCCGCTGTTCTGCGAAGGCAAAGGGCCGTTCCGTTGGGCCGCGCTCTCCGGCTCGCCCGAAGACATCCACACCACCGACCGCCTGGCTCTCGAACTCTTCCCTAACAACGCGGTGCTGGCGCGCTGGATGCGCCTGGCCAAGGATCGCATTCACTTTCAAGGACTGCCGGCGCGCATCTGCTGGCTCGGCTACGGCGAGCGCGCCGAGTTCGGCCTGGCCATCAACGACTACGTGCGCCGCGGAAAAATCGAAGCGCCTATCGTCATCGGCCGCGACCATCTGGACGCCGGCTCCGTCGCCTCGCCCTATCGCGAAACCGAAGCCATGCTGGACGGCTCGGACGCCATCGCCGATTGGCCGCTGCTCAACGCCCTGCTCAACACCGCCGCGGGCGCGTCCTGGGTCTCCATCCACAACGGCGGCGGCGTCGGCATCGGCTACGCGCAGCACGCCGGAATGGTCGTGGTCGCCGACGGAACGGACGCCTGCGCCCAGCGCCTGGAGCGCGTCCTCACCACCGATCCCGGCCTGGGAGTTATTCGCCACGCCGACGCCGGATACGCCCAGGCCATCGAAGTTGCGCACCAGCGCGGCATCCGCATGCCCATGGACCCTCAGCAGTGAAAAAGGCAGTCCTTGGCTGCTCGCAACTGGTAACGCTGCAAGGCCCGCCACGCCCGCGCATCGGCGCAGAATTGCGCGATCTCGCCATCATCCCCGACGGCGCGATGCTCATCGAAGACGACCGCATCGCTCAAATCGGCCGGCGCTCCGAAATCGCCGCATTGGTCGACTCGATCTGCGAAGTGATCGACGCAGGCCAGCGCGTCGTCATGCCCGGATTCGTCGACGCCCACACCCACCCGGTCTTCGCCGGCAACCGTGCCGCCGAATTCGAGCAGCGGGCCAGCGGAAGAACCTACGCTGAGATCGCAGCCGCCGGCGGCGGCATCCGCTCCACCGTCCGCCAAACCCGCGCCGCCACCGAAGACGATCTTCTCGCCGCCGCTCAAAAATACGTCCGCTGGTTCCTTCAAAACGGCACCACCACCATCGAAGCCAAATCCGGCTACGGCCTCACACTCGAAGACGAGTGCAAGTTGCTTCGCGTGATCGCTCGCCTCCATCCGCTGCGCACCGTCCCGACCTTCCTCGGCGCGCACGAGATCCCAGACGAATATCGCGGCCGCAAATCGGATTACGTCCGCCTGGTCATTCACGAAATGCTCCCCGCCGCCTCCAAACTCGCCGAATACTGCGACGTCTTCTGCGAACCGACAGTCTTCACCGTCGAAGACAGCCGCGCAATCCTCTCCGCCGCCCGCGCCCTCGGCCTCGGCCTGCGCATCCATGCCGATCAGCTCTCCAACTCCGGCGCTTCCGCCCTGGCCGCCGAACTCGGCGCCGCTACCGCGGATCACCTGGAACACATCGACGCGCGCGGCATTCTGGCGCTCCAAGCCGCCCGCGTCCAGCCCATTCTGCTCCCCGGCTCGGTCTACGCGCTCGGCTCAACCCGCTACCCGCCGGCCCGCGACTTGATCGGCGCCGGCCTGGCCGTGGTTTTGGCGACCGATTTCAACCCCGGCTCTTCGCCCACGCCCTCCCTGCCCATGATCCTCTCGCTCGCCTGCACGCAAATGAAAATGACGCCCGCCGAAGCCATCACCGCCGCCACCTTCAACGCCGCATGCAGTCTCAACCGCGCCCAGGAAATCGGATCGCTCGCGCCCGGCAAACTCGCTGACTTCGTCATCCACGATTGCGCCGACTACCGCGAGATACCATATTTCTTCGGCATCCAGTCCGCACGCGCCGTCTTCATCGGCGGGCGATGCGTGTCCGGAGAATGCTAACCTAGGGTAAACGCGCGTCCGCCGTTCGTGTATCTCCCCCATTTAAGAAGTGATCATGTTTCGCCATACTCGCATTAATCTGTTTAAGACTTCTCTCGCGAATCTATTCGCCTTTTCGATGCTCGCCGCCGGTGCGCTCTCCGCCCCCGTGCTTGACGCCCAGACTTTGTCGATGGTCTCCGGAAACGGCCAGATCGTCGCCCAGCAATTCCAAACCAATGCGCCGCTGGTCGTTCAAGCCACCACCGGCGGAAAGCCGGCCTCCGGCGTCATCGTAACGTGGGCCATTACAGCGGGAGAGCAAGGGTCGCTTTCCAGCACCTCGACCACCACGGATAGCAACGGGTTGGCCAGCATCATCTTCAGCGCCACCAGCATCAATACCCTGCTTTCCTACTCGCCTTCCACTGTCACCGCTTCAGCCGGATCGAGCACCGTGAACTTCGCCGTCACCACCGTGCAGCACCTCAGCAGCGTTAGTGTAGTCGTCGGAACTCCCACCGTCGGCGCGACATTGACGGCCCCTTCCGGAACCACCATCCCCGCTGCTGTCGTGGTCCACGTCTACGCGGAAGGCGGGGTTCAGAGCGGCCAGGGCATTCCCAATGTCGGCCTTCACGTCGCTAACGCTCAGGATCCAACTCTGACTCCCCCGGCCGCCTGCAACGCTCTGGCCGGCACCCCGCTTACGGACTCCAGCGGCACCGCCACCTGCGACCTGAAACTTACCGGCCCTCCTGGCAGCACACAGTTGGTCGGAGTAACTGGCGACTTCAACGATAACCCCACATTCAATCTGGACATCACCCCCGGCGCGGCCTGCAGCTATTCGCTTTCCGCCGCCAACCAAGCTTTCAGCTCCTCCGGCGGACCTGGCAGCGTGAATGTGATCACTACTTCCGGTTGCGCCTGGACTGCGGCAAGCAACGCGAACTTCATCAGCATCACCTCGGGCGCGAGTGGCACCGGCAACGGGACTGTTTCCTACACCGTCGCGGCCAATACCGGCACCGCGCGCTCGGGAACCCTGACCATCGCCGGCCAAACCTACACCGTCAATCAGTCCGCGGTCTCAACCGGCGGCGGAGGCCTTTCCATCACCACTCAGAATCTGCCCGTGGGCAACGTCGGCGCCAGTTACTCCGGAACACTCGCGGCAACCGGCGGCCAAACGCCCTACACGTGGTCCATCAATGGCTCGCTCCCGAGTGGCCTGTCGCTTACTCCATCTTCGGGCGTGATCAGCGGCACTCCGTCCAGCTCCGGCGTGTATGGATTCACTGCGACGGTCACCGACGCCGCCAGCCACCAAGCCTCACAGAGCCTCAGCATTACCGTCAACAGCGGAACCGGGCCCGGCTCCTTCGCCATCACCAACGTGTCTTTCGCCAATGGGACCGTCGGCCAGTCGTATTCACAACCGCTGACCACCGCGAATTTTTGCATCACACCGTTCTCATCCAACGTCAGCTTCTCAGTCAGCTCGGGATCGCTGCCGGGCGGCCTGAGCATCACCAATAATCCGGACAGCTCACACTCCATCGCCGGCACTCCGCAATCCTCCGGCGCATTTCCGTTCACGCTCACCGCCACCGACGCGTGCGGCCACGCCGCCAGCGCGAGTTTCACTATCCTCATTGGCAACGCCTCTGGCTCCCAGACCATGACGGTCAGCCCAACGCAGCTAACCTTCACCGCCCAGAACGGAACGGCTGCTCCACCGTCGGATCAGACCATCACGATCGCCGCCAACACCGGTACTCTCAATTACTCGGTAGCGCTCAAC
Source organism: Terriglobia bacterium (assembly GCA_963768095.1). Taxonomy (GTDB): domain Bacteria; phylum Acidobacteriota; class Terriglobia; order Bryobacterales; family Bryobacteraceae; genus Palsa-89. The sequence continues at coordinate 1,466,320 of CAVYGT010000011.1, forward strand.
ATCAACTCCGGCGGAAACTGGCTGATTGCGAAAAGCCCCAGCACGGGAACCACGCCGGGCAGCTTCACAGTCGGCGTGGCGAATTACTCCGCGCTGAAACCAGGCCCGTACACCGGCTCAATCGTCATCAGCTCGCTGGCCTCGAACAGTCCTGTGATTGCGAACGTAACCCTAACAGTCATGTCGGCGCCCGCCGTGATTCTTCAGAGCCCCAGTTCGTTCTCCGTGAGTCAGGTAGCGTCCGCCAGCCAGAAATACACGCCCGTGACGCAGGAACAGATCGTGCTGGCAAGCGGCGCGGGTCCGGTCCACTTCACCACTTCAGCATCCACCTTGGATGGAAACAACTGGCTCATTGTTCTTCCCGCGGAAGGCACGACGCCCGAGACAGTGACCGCCAGCATCGACACGGGCGGCCTCCCGCCAGGCAATTTCACCGGAACGGCGGTCATCAGACCGGACTCCGCCGCGCCTATTCCCATCACGATTACAGTCATGGTCACCCAGCAGCTGCCCTCACTCGTTTCAGTTGTCAATGGCGCCAGCTTCTTGAATGGACCCGTAGCCCCCGGCGAAATCGTGACGATTTTCGGCACCGCGCTGGGCCCGCTGATTGCCGCCAATCTGCAACTCGACGAGTTCGGAAGAGTCGCCTCCACTCTGGCCACCACGCAGCTCCTGTTCGACGGCTTCCCGGCGCCCATCATCTATTCTTCCGCCGGCCAAGTCTCGGCCATCGTTCCTTACGGGATCGCGGGCGAAGCCACCACCTCGGTGTTCGCCGAATACCTGGGCAAGCGCTCCAGCGCCGTCACAATTCCGGTGGCCGCTTCCGCTCCCGGCATCTTCGTGCTGGACAAAGCGGGTCAGGGAGCCATCCTGAATCAGGACGGTAGTGTGAATTCAACGACCAACCCAGCAGCACCGGGAACGATCGTGAGCATTTTCGCCACCGGCGAAGGACAAACCAACCCGGCCGGTGTCGATGGATTCATCGCGCAAGGCCCCGTTGCGATGCCGGTGTTGCCGGTGACGGTTCAGATCGCCGGCCAAAATGCACAAGTCCTCTATGCAGGCGCCGCCCCAGGCGAACCCTCCGGCGTGCTGCAGGTGAACGCGATGATACCAGCGACTGTGCCTACAGGCACACCAGTTCCAGTCGTGATCATGGTGGGAACCGCAACCAGCCAAAGCAACGTCACGGTCGCGATTGCCCCGTAGCGCACGCACTCATGCGTGCCGCGTCCCCACTCATGGGGACGCTATACCTGTACCTTTCACCAACGCCCGAATTTCTTCCACGACGAGCTCCGGCTCATCCAGATGAACCCAATGCCCAGACTTGGACGCAACGACATGCCTCCCACGCACAGACTTCGTTGCCATCGCGTCTCGGTGGGCCAACTCCGCCGCGGTACAATGCGAGGCCGAAACGATCGTCAACGGAATCGCATGCGGCAGCACGATCCGAGCAGTTTCAGCCGAGCTTCCAGTCAGCCCTTCCAGCGCCGCCGCCAGCCCCTCAAAACTCTTCGGCAGGCACCAATGCGCCTGGATCATGGGCCACACCTCAGGCGGCATCTTTCCGACTTCGCCTACGATTCTCGAAAGGAAGGACTGACCCCCGCCGCTGGTCAAGCGCGCGATGCCCTTCGGCACGCGTCTTGCGCCGCCGGTCAACCGCGCCAGAGCGAATCGCACCACGCCCATGCGCGCCAGCCAGGCTCCGCGCCGCGCCAACGTGATCCCGCGGCCCAGCATGCGCGACTGCTCGGGCGTTGGACGCAACCATTCTCCAGCCGCCAGCGGATCCACCAAAACCAACCCGGCCACTTCATCCGGATACCTGACGGCGTACCTGCTGACCAGCAATCCACCGAACGAATGGCCAACCAGCACATAGGGCCGCGCAATACCAGCGGCGCCAAGCAGCGCGTGAAGCTCTTCAACCAGCCGCGACACCAGTCGCGGCGAATCCGCCGGGTCGCTCCATCCCAGGCCAGCGCGATCATACGCGCAGGCCAGCGTGAAACGCGCAACCTCCGTTCGAACACGCGTCCAATTCAGACAAGACGCCGAAATCCCCGATTCCAGGATCACAGCCGGCCAGCCACCGCCGCTCTCGATCAGATGCAACCGCCGCGCGCCAATGTCGACCATTCGCCCGGGCACAGGAAACCGCCCTCGATCCCGTGCCGCGCCGATCGCCTGATAGGCAATCCCGCACAGCACCAGCAAAAGCAAAAAAATAATAATCGCGATGAAGATGGTCAAAGAGAAACGATTCTAGCAAGTCGGGCCGCAGCCATTCCGCGGCCCACTTTAGCAACCTCACTCAGCTGGCGCTCTTGGCCGCCGCTTCGTGACGCCGCGCTTTCCAGGCTTCTCGACGAGCCTGTTGGAGTTCAGACAGCTTCTGCTTCTGATCCGGACTCAAGCTCGAATACACCTTCGAAAAGGCCGAGCTGTGAATAGCCATCAGTTGGCCCATCTCACTGCCTTCGGTCGCCGACAGTTTCTGGATCTGATCCGTGCTACCGGATTGGACCGCCGCTCGGAGCGACTTGCGATTTTCCATCAGTTCCTGCCGGACCGGCTTGGCCGTTTGCCGTGCCTGCTGAAAAATCGTCTTGGCCTGAGCCTTCTGCGAATCGGTCAGGACCTGCATCAGCGCTCCGTTGCGGTGAAAATGCCGCCGGACTTGCGTCTCGGCCGCAAAGACGAGGCTGCCAGCCCCCAGTGCGGCCACCGCCGTAATGGCGGCGAATTTCTTACTTAACATCTGCATGGTTTGGTTCTCCTACTTCAACAGACGCGAACCCGTCCGGCGGGTTTATCGCGATCCAGTAAAGTACCGTAAAGCCTTGTAAGCCCCTGCCAGACTTACGGCGCCGCTGGCATATGCTTCGGCATCAGAAGTTGCTCGAGCGCCGTGTTGTTGTGGTCTCTTCAGCATGTGGCGCTGCCGCGAGCAGGCCGGCCGCATTTGCCCGCGTATGCCACCAATTGACTAGGTATGAATTTCATAATGTTCTCCGACTCAATCCATGAGAGTGTGGCCCGCAGCGTACTTGCGTAACAAAGGTAACTTCGGATAGAGTGACTACGGGGGAAAGACCATGGCCTTTTGTGCTAATTGCGGCGCGCAAGTTGACGGGCGCTTTTGCCAGAAGTGTGGTGCTCCAGTGGGCGGAGGTGCGCCGATGGGCGGAGGCGCGCCCATGGGCGGAGGTGCTCCGATGGGTGGCGGTGCACCGATGGGCGCCGGCGCTCCAGGCGGTACTGCCGCGCCCGGTATGCAACCTCAAGCGGCATCCGCGGGCATCAGCGACAACGCCGCGGGCGCCATTTGCTACCTGTTCGGCTTCATTACCGGAATCCTATTCCTGGTGCTGGCGCCCTACAATCAGAACCGCAATGTGAGATTCCACGCCTTCCAGTCCATCTTCTTGAACCTTGCATGGTTCGTGATCTGGATCGGCATCACAATTGTCTCCATCATTCTCGGCCATATCCCCGTTCTGGGCGCGATCGTCTCGCTCTTGCTCGGCTTCTGCGTTTGGATCGGCGCTCTGGTCATCTGGCTCTACATGATGTTCAAGACCTACAACGGCGAGACCATCGTTCTGCCGGTCATCGGCCCCATGGCCCAGAAGCAAGCTGGAATGTAGAACCCGGCGCTTAGCGCAAGCCCTTCTGCTTTAGATACGCGATCAACTCCGCGGGATCGTCGGTGATGATGGCATCGACGCCGGCGTCGATCAGCCGCTGCCAATCCTGCGGCGTGTCGGCGGTCCACGGGACTACTTCGATGTGGGCCGCGTGCGATGCCTTCACTTGTTCCGGCGTGACCAGGTGGAAGGCCGGCGAGATGATGCCCGCTTCGGCTTCGCGCGCAATGTCGACAAACGGCCGCGCCGCTCCTTCCCACAAGGCCGAGAGCCGGATCTCGGGCGCCAGCCGCTTCATGGCCAGCAGCGTCCGGAAATCAAACGACTGCACGATGGAGCGCGATTCCAGCTTGTGCTTCCGAATCACGTCCAGCATCATCTTCGAAAAAACTTCCGGCGGCGGCGTCAGCTCCGGATGATCCGGAAAGCTCTTGGTCTCGATGTTGAACTGTACCGAATTGCCTTCCGAAAGGCTCAGCACTTCGTCCAGCGTCGGAATGCGCGTGCCGGGAACGGGATGCTGTTTGGGGAAGTGCGGATTTTTCAAGGCTCCGCAATCGTATTCGCGCAGCTCGGCCAGCGTCAGCTCATGAATCGCGATCCCCGGGTGCGGGCCAGTGCAGATCTCCTTGTTGATATGCGGGTCGTGCGAAATCACCAGCACGTTGTCTTTCGTGACCGCGACGTCCATTTCCAGCACATCGGCTCCGATTCCGATGGCGTACTGGAACGCGGGAATGGTGTTCTCCGGATACATGGCGCGCGCGCCACGATGTCCGTGTACCAGGATGCGAGAAGCGGCGTGGAGAGGCATAAGGAGCAGGGCGGCGCTGGCGCAGACCGAGAACCACCAGCAAGCGCGGTTCATTGTCCGTTTTCTTCGGGAAGCCAGGGCCATTGGCTCGGGCCGGACTGCGCGGTGGTCCCTTCGGAGGGTTCCGGTTCGGGAGGCGCCGGTTCAGCCGCGGGCGGCGCTTCGAAAGCGACTGGGGCTGTGGCTGGCTCGCCGGCAGCCAGCGTTGCTTCAACCGGCGCCGGTGACTCTTCCACCTGCTGCGCCTCCTCCGCCGATAGCGGCACTTCGCACTCGCAACAATCGCTGCAACGCTTGCAACGCTCGCAACGATGATTCGCGCAGGCGTCCTTGGTGCAATATACGCAAATATCCCTGGATGGCTCGCCGCAAATGCTACACGTGAAGACTGCTGCTTCCACCGTCATGGACGCCTCATTTTCCTTTCTTGGGAGCGGGCTGGCTGAGCAGCATTCCCCGGCAACGTTGCGCCTCGTGATCGGCCACCTGAAACTCCTGCTCCTTTTGCGCCGCCAGATCGCGCAGGTACTGGCTCAGCCGGTCGCGATTCGTGCTGTTTTCCGTTACCAGGGCTTGAGCCAGATCGGCCAGCGCGGGATTCTGGTATTTTCGTATGCCCTCGATCAACGATCCCAGCGTCGATTCCATGGCTTGCATGCGCAGGTAGGTATCCAGCGCCAGCGTCAACTTCTCGGGGTCTCGCGAGAGCGCCTGGCTGGAAGTGAGCAGGTAGCCCAGCTCGGCTTGGGCCGCTTTCCCCTGCGCCACGTAGGCTTGCGGCGCGCCTTTGGCAACCCAGGTCTCCGGCTTGATCTGATCCATGACGGGTTTCAAATGCTGCGCCTGAGCGTCCAGGCTGTCGAGCAACTTTCGGACATCCCACTCGGAGGAAACGCCGGCCGGCGGCGCGGCAGTTTGCGCCAACGCCAGGGCCGATAGAAGCATAAGAAGAATGCAGAAAGCTGGCTTCATCATTGACCTTCCCTAATCAGTGTGGCACAGTTCTCTCGCGCTCCGAGCGCGCGAGCCCGAGGTGAACAGGAGATTAGTGGACCGGAGGTGGCGGCGCGGTGGGCGGCGGCGGTGGCGGAACAGCCGGTGGCGGAGTGGGTGCGGTTTGACCGCAGCCGCCGCACGGAATCTTGGTGACGGTAGTGAGTCCGGCTGTACGGCCCTGTATGATCGCAACGCGCGCGGCGTCGGCCACCGTATGCAAAATGCGCCGCGCCAGCGCGTTCTTGTCGATCGAATTTTGCGATATGGGCTCGTTCTTGTAAACCTGGATTGATTCGCCCGCGTTCACTGTCTTAGTCACGCCCGGCTTCAGGGCATGCCGGACATCGACGGCGCCTTCCTCCACCGTGACCAGCGTAGTCTCATCGTCGTCATCGACGGCCACGTCGAAAGTGGTGCCGCGCACCGAGATCACCGCGGTGGGTGTCAAAATCCGATTTGGGTTAGGTTGCCCACCCCACTTCTGGATGTGTATTTTCACCCGGCCGACGATCAGGTCCAAAAGATCGCGCAGATTGCCCGGATTCTTCCGGAAGATCACGTTCGAGTTCGGATAGATTTCAAAGAAGCTTCCGTCGGAAACCTGGAACTTCGCAAAGCCGTCCGCACCAGTGACAATGACCTGCTGGATCAGAACTTTGTCGCCAATACTTAAAGCCCAAGGTTCGCCGTCCCGCAAGACCGAAACCTGTCCGTTCAAAGAGATAACTTGGGCAGCGGGATCGTTTGAGAGCGAGAGCGGCTGGGCTGAGCACACTATACCCGTGATGGCTACGAATAGCCCAACGAGTAACGGCGCTACTCCCCTGTGGTCCATAAAGAAATACATCGGTCTAGCCGATGCCATTCTATAGTACTATGCGGCTTAATGGCACCCGAAGCTTTCCCAACTGCTCAGAAGACAGTCTACCATCAAAAGTGCTCAGCAAGAAGATGTCCGATTGGATTCTTTGTGGAAAACTGGCTTAGATTCAGACCTTTTGGAAGGGAAGAAAGGCGAAACGGGTTACAATAGACTCGATCTATGTGTCGGAGGGCCACAATCCGGCTACTTACGCTAATCGGCATCCTGGTGGCCGTCGGCGCGCAGGCCCAGAACCTTCAAATCGACTGGCGGCACATCGGCAACTCCGCGATGGAGTTAGGGTTGCCTTCTGTTGCCACCGGTCCGGTGAGCCGGGTCTGGTACTCGCCCGACGGCTCAGTGCTGTTTGCTCAAGCCTCGGGCGGGCGTACGTACGAAACCACGGATTTCGAGCGCTGGACTGAAGTCAAGGATCCGCGGGTAGTACCCCCGATGCACGCCAATCCGGCGGCAGCGACGCTCCCCGAGACCGGAATCAAGCTAGCTCAAACCTCATCGTCCGGAAGAATCTATGCCGCGGGCAGCAACGTCTATCGCTCGGACGATGGCGGGGCCTCGTGGGCGAATCTCACGGCCTTTAAGGGAGTCTCAATCTTAGGCGGCGGCTTGGCGGATGCAGCGGCGTCACCGCGCGATCCCGACGAGGTAACGGTAGCAGCCGCAAGCGGAGTCTGGCGATCGGTGGACGGAGGGTTGACCTGGAGCGGGCTGAACGAATTTTTGCCCAATCTTCCGGCGGGCCATCTGGTAGCGGTGCCTGCGGGAACGCGCGGCGTACGCTTGTCGGTGGCCGGCGGCGCGGCGGAAATCGAATGGGCGCCGGGCGAGAAAACCGCCTGGAAGCCGCTCGATCCATCCGACGTACAACGCGATCAGGATCTCAAATCCGCGTTATCGCAAGTGTTGGCCCGCACCGTCACGGCGATCCAGACCGCCAAGGATTTTATTTACGCCGGGGATTCTGAAGGCCGGCTGCTGGTCTCCTCGGACGGCGGAACCTCGTGGGGCACGGCATTCCGAGCGACGCGCGATGCTGGACCCGTGCAAGCGATCTGGGTGGATCGCAACGATCCGCGAGTGGCGATTGCAACGTTAGGGGCGCGCACGAGCAGCTCCGCGGAACAAGCGCGGCCTGCCTACGTGATCCGCACCATGAACGGCGGGATCTTCTGGGACGACATCACGTCGAATCTTCCCGATAACGCCGTGGCGCGCGGCGTGACCGCTGATCGAACCTCGGGCGCGATTTATGTGGCGACGGATGCGGGTGTCTTCTTCACCTCCACCGATCTGGCAGCCGCGGGCAGCGCTACTGCCTGGACCTCGCTGGCGCAGAATCTTCCCGCGGTGGCGGCCACCGACGTCCAGCTCGACGCCGGGGCCAATCAACTGTATGCGGCGCTGGAGGGATATGGAGTGTACGTCGCGATCGCTCCGCATCGTTTGCGCGACGCGCGAGTGGTGAGTGCCGCGGATTTAACCTTGCGGCCGGCCGCTCCCGGTGCGCTGCTCAGCGTTCTTGGCACGCGTGTGCAATCGGCCACAAGCGGCGACACGACCGTTCCCGTTCTGGACGCATCGGAGGCGTCCTCTCAGATCCAAGTGCCATTCGAGGCTAAAGGCGATAGCATCGCGTTGTCGGTGCAAGCGCCCGCGGGACGTTTTACCGTTGGTCTGGCGCTGAAGCCGGTGTCCCCGGCGATTTTTGTCGATTCCGAAGGCGCGCCGTTGATCCTGGATGCTTCCACCGGCGTATTGCTGGATTCAACCAAGCCGGCGCACCCGAACAGCCGCGTTCAGGTTCTAGCCACCGGGCTGGGGCTAGTGACGCCGGATTGGCCGACTGGTTTGGCTGCGCCCCTCAACGATCCACCGCGCGTGGTAGCGCCCATTCGTGCGTATCTGGACGGCACGCCCGTCGAGGTGACGCAGGCGACACTGGCGCCAGGGTACGTTGGCTTTTATCTGGTCGAAATCCAACTGCCGCGCATTGCCAATGCCGGCTCCTCCGATCTGGTTCTGGAAGCGGAGGGACAGCAAAGCAATCACGTGCGGCTTTATTTGCAGCAATAGGGTTGCCGTGCGTAAGGCCTGAATTCCGATGCTACCGACCTCCTGGCGGCGCCTGCTGAGCCTGATCCGGATCTTGCTGGCGATGAGTTGCCTGGCTACGCAGCTCATCTCTTCCAGCTTCATCTGGACCAATTCGGTCATTCTGTTTGCCGTCTATACGGCTTACGCTTGCGTGGCGCTATTCTGGCGCAGCCTGGAGGATTGGGGCTATCCGACCGCGGCGCTAGTTGTGGATTTCGCGTTCTTCTTTCTAGCGGCGGCCAGCGGCGGGGCATACAACTATTGGGTCAGTTCCGTCTTTTATGCGTACGTGCTGCTGGAGGCGGTCACGCTCCACAAATGGTGGAAGACGCTGATCGTGGCCACCGCGGCTGTGGCGCTGCTGTATGCTATCCCCACGCTGCGCGGAGCCGAAATGTTGCGCCCGGCTCTGATCGCTGCGGGAATTCTGGGCTGTGTCCTGGCCATCCAGCGCGAGTACCTGGAAGAACGGCTCTCGAATGCATCGCGCCAGACCGTGCTCTACCGCTACGATGCTGAACGGGCCCGCGAGGCCGAGCGCCAGCGTATCGCGGCCGATTTTCACGATGGCCCGCTACAGAGCTTCATCAGTTTCCAGATGCGGCTGGAAATTATCCGCAAGCTGCTGCTGCGCGATCAAACCGCCGCCACCGAGGAGCTGGTGCAGTTGCAGGAATTGTGCAAGACGCAGGTCAACGAGCTGCGCAGCTTCGTACGCAGCATGCGGCCGGTGGACGTGGAAGGCAGCCTGACGGCGACGCTGCGGCGCGTGGTGGAACAGTTCCAGAAAGACAGCGGCATACCGACCACGTTCGTCAGCGCGGAGTTCCTGGAGCCGGCCGAACCGGAAGTTTCGCTCGAGCTGCTGCAGATCGTGCGCGAGGCGCTCTACAACGTGCAAAAGCATTCGGCCGCCACGCGGGTCGCGGTGAGCATCGCAAAATCGGATAATGCGCTGGAAATCGCCATTGAGGACAACGGCGGCGGGTTCCCGTTCAGCGGCAAGTACACGCTGGATGAGCTGGAGCTGTTGCGCCTGGGACCGATGAGCATCAAGCGGCGCGTGCGCACGCTGGGCGGCGAGATGACGCTCGATTCCAAGCCGGGCCAGGGCGCGGGCCTCAAGATCCGGCTCGCGACGTGAGGGGCGCGACGGTTGTTTTTGCCAGCTTGCTTCTCTCCGCGTGCGGACGTTATCAGGACTTCACGCTTCCCACACAACCCGGCGGACCTGGTGTCACGTGGCGCTGGGAGGCGCGCGCTGAACCGGTTTTGACGCGCGGCGGCGATGGCGATTGGGATTCCTCGGATGTCTTGAATCCGTCTGTGATCAAGCAAGGCGAAGCTTACTACAATTTCTACTCCGGGTTCGACGGCAGGACCTGGCATACGGGCTTGGCGGTGTCGGCGGACGGAATCGCCTGGCGCAAGGAAGGCCAACTGCTGTCGCCCGATCCGCGCACTTGGGAAGGCGACTACTGGGCCGCCAATGGATCGGCGCTGGCTGAGACGAACGAAATCCTGTACTACTATCAGGCCGGGCAACCGCCCCAAATCGGGCTGGCGCGTTCGTCGAACGGCCACCAATGGCAACGTCAGGGTACGCCGGTGCTGGGGCCGGGACCGCGCGGGGCTTGGGATGAGCGCGGGGTCGCCGATCCATATGTGATCCGCGCCGGCGGCAACTACTACATGTTTTATTTGGGGCAGGATCGCGCGCGGCGGCAGCGTCTGGGAGTGGCGCGGTCTGGCGATGGCGTAACGTGGTACAAGCTGCGAAGCAATCCGATTCTGGAACTCGGCGAGTATGGCGCGTTTGACGAAAACGGCCTGGGCGAGCCGGCAGTTTGGGCGTCGAATGGGTATTACTGGATGCTGTACACGGGACGCGATCGAGGCGAAGTGCGGCGGTTAGGGATGGCGCGTTCGCGCGATGGGGTGGGGTGGGAAAAGCTACCTGAAGTTTTTGCGGGCGACCAACCGTGGGACTCCAAGGTCGTATGCGATCCCACGGTGCTGGTCGAAAACGGCCACGTCCGGGTCTGGTTCGGCGGCGGCGATGTAGCAGCGCCAGACCACGGCATCCACGGCCAAATCGGCCTGGCAGAAATCCGGGGACAGTACACTCAATCCCCAATTTCGGGTGCCGCCCCATGATTTCAAAGCGACAAACAATTGGGGAACGCGTGTACTGTCCCCGGATTTTGCAATGAAGATCGGCATTACCTGCTATCCAACCTACGGCGGCAGCGGGATTGTGGCTACCGAGCTGGGGCTGGAACTGGCCAGCCGCGGGCACGAGGTGCACTTCATTTCCTACGCCAATCCGATCCGGTTGGACCCCGGCACCCCGCGCATCGAATATCACGAAGTCGAGGTCTCCACCTATCCGCTGTTTCAATACCCGCCGTACTGCCTGGCGCTGGCCTCGCGCATGGCTGAGGTGGCGGAAGACTATGGCCTGGATTTGCTGCATGTGCACTATGCGATCCCGCACTCGATCGCCGCCTTGCTCGCCCAGCAGATGGTAGCGCCTCGAAAGCGGTTGCCATTTATTACGACGCTGCACGGCACCGACATCACGCTGGTGGGCGCGGATCATTCCTATTTCCCGATCACCAAGTTTTCCATCGAGAAATCGAACGGCATCACCAGCATCAGCGACGATCTCCGCCGGCACACTTACGAAGTATTCGGCGTCCCAAACGAGATTCGCGTGATTCACAATTTCGTGAACATCGACCTGTATCGGCCCGCCCCGGAACGCCCGGCCGGCGAGAAGCGCCTGATGCACATCTCCAATTTCCGCCCAGTGAAGCGCGTGCTGGATTGCGTGCGCATCCTGGCCGAAGTGCTGAAGCAAACGCCCGCCCATTTGTACATGGTCGGCGACGGACCGGACCGGCCGGAAGCGCACCGTCTGGCGCGCGAGCTACAAGTCGACAAGCACGTCACATTCATGGGCAAACAGGATCACGTCGAGCGCATCTTCCCGCAAATGCACGTGCTGCTGATGCCGAGCGAGATGGAATCGTTCGGCCTGGCGGCGCTGGAAGCGATGGCCTGTGGCGTGCCCCCGGTAGCGACGCGCGTGGGCGGCGTTCCGGAGCTGGTCACCCACGGCGTGGACGGATTCCTCGAACCGGTGGGCGACATCGCGGCGCAGGCCGCGCGAGTGGTTGAATTGCTGACGAATGACGACCTGTATCAAAAAATGGCCGCCGCCGCGCGCCATACGGCAGTAGAGCGCTTCGCCAGCTCGAGCATTATTCCGCAATATGAACGCTATTACATGGACGTTCTCGCCGCGAATTAGCCGATAGGGAACTTTCCCCCCTCCCCCGGTGTCCAATCAAACTAGAGACACAGCTTCGAAGTTTGAGGCTACAATCTAGGTAGACACCGTGGCGGATACAACCGTTGGTCTACATCTGGATACCTGCCTGTTCTCCTTGCCTGAGGAGGACGAACTCATCACGGGGCTTTGCCACGGCGACGACAACGCTTACGAAATTTTGATCCAGCGCTATCAGCAGCCGGTCTACAATCTGGTTTGCCGCCTGTTGAACGATCCGTCCGACGCAGCCGACATCGTGCAAGAGGTATTCTTGAAAATCTTCCGCAACATCGGATCGTTCCGGCACGGCAGCAGTCTGAAGACCTGGATCTACCGCATTGCGGTGAATGAGGCCTACAATCATCGCCGCTGGTTTTCGCGCCATCAGCGCCAGGAGGTTGCATTCGGGCCGGACGAGAACGCGCTGGCTCACGCCGACAGTTTTGCCGATCCCAGCCGTTCGCCGTTCGACGAGGCGGCCGGCCGCGAGACGCGCGCACTGGTGGAAGCTGCGCTCGAAAAGCTGAATCCAAAGTTTCGAGCGGCGGTGGTATTGCGGGACATCGAGGACCTCAGTTACGACGAGATTGCCGCGGTCCTGGAGGTTTCGCTCGGTACGGTGAAGTCGCGCATCCTGCGGGGGCGGGAGGCGCTGCGAAGAATTTTGGAAGGGCGGTTGGAGCCGGAGGCGAGCGTGCAATGGGCTGCCCAGCCGCTGGCTGAATGATTATGAAGTGCTGGAACGCAAAAAGCAGAATTTCCGCTTACCTGGATAACGCCATGCCGGTGGCGGAGCGTCAGGCCATGCGGCGGCATTTGAACGCCTGCCGCGAGTGCGCGCTCGAGTCCCAGCAACAACAACGACTGAGTCAAGCCGTGCGCTCGCTGCCGCGCAGGATCCCGCCATCCGATCTGACGCTGCGTTTGCGCGTGGCTGCTTCCAAAGTCCGGGCCGAAGTGCGCGGGCCGGGGCGCTGGCCGCGGTTCCGCGACCGTCTTTCGCTCGCTCTGGATAATCTCATGCGGCCGCTGGCGCTGCCCGCTGCCGGCGGACTGTGCTCGGCCATTTTCTTGTTTAGCGCGCTCGTGCCCACCTTCATGCCGACTTATGCCATGGCGCGGACCGCTTCGCTCTGGGATCCGCCCACCATGCTCCTGACGGAACCGATGGTGAAGTACATGGCGCCCATCGCGTTCGGTGGTGACGCGGTGGTGGATGTCAATATCGACGACCACGGCTGCATCGCCGGCTACACGATTGTGAGCTCCACCGGGCCCGACAACGAACAACTCCGCCGGAGCATCCAAAACAATTTGCTGTTCACCGAATTCTGGCCAGCCACCTCCTTCGGCGTCCCCGTTTCCGGCACGATTCGCATCTCGTATCGCAGCCCGGCCGGGATCGATGTAAAAGGATAACGGGAGTCTCGCGAAAGCGTGCCCTGGCCTCCTGTCACCAGAAATTAACAGCTCGACGCGTACCCGTTTCGCACCACACGTACAATAGAAGTATCGATGGTGATCGACGGGATTTATTACGCGGTTGCGCTGACCGCCGGAGGCGCCGTGGTTTGGTACCTCACGCGGCCGTGGTTCGCGCTGCCATTCTTCGCGCTGTCTCTTTTTTGCCTTTACTTTTTCCGCGACCCGGAACGCGCCATTCCGGATGGGCCGGTGGTTGTCTCGCCCGCCGATGGCAAAGTGGTGGGCATCCGGAGGGATCCATCGGCGCCCACGCGCATCAGCATTTTCCTGAACATCTTCGACGTGCATGTGAACCGCGCGCCCATCGCCGGCACCATCTCCAAAGTCGAATACACCAAGGGTGGGTTCAAAGTCGCAAGCCGGGAGATTGCCAGCTCGCAGAATGAGCGCAACACGGTGGCGATCGAGGGCGACGGGACCAGTGTCTCCTTCGCGCAGATCGCGGGACTGATCGCGCGCCGCATCGTGTTCTGGAAGCAGACCGGCGATCAGGTCGCTAAGGGCCAGCGCGTCGGTCTGATCAAGTTCGGATCGCGCGTGGACGTCTTTCTCGGGCCGGAGTGGGAAATTACGGTGCAGCCGGGCGAGCACGTGCAGGGAGGCTCCAGCATCCTGGCGCGCAGAAAGCAAGTCTGATGGCCAAGCTCAGCTTCAAGGAACGATTCATCGATCCTCGGTCGCCCACGCGCCGGCCGCGCCGCGCGGCCTATGCTTTGCCCACGCTGTTTACGGCCGGAAACATTTTTCTCGGATTCCTGGCGATTCTTCGCGCCATCGAAGGCGCGCTGTTCGGAGCCAGCGGCCAGCTTGGTTCCAATCCAAATTTTGAAGTGGCCGCCAAAGCCATCGGCATCGCGGTGGTGTTGGACGGGCTGGATGGCCGCATCGCGCGCCTCACCAACACAGTCAGCGATTTCGGCCGCGAGATGGATTCGCTCGCCGACGTCATCACTTTCGGAATCGCGCCCGCGGTCTTGGCTTATTGCTGGGGCATGCAGTTCGTCAGCCCCGGCGGCTTCCTGCCCGACCACCGCGCCGGTTATTTCATCGCTTTTCTGTTCCTGTTGTGCGGCGCTGCACGCCTGGCTCGGTTCAACGTGCAGACCAATCCGGTTCCTAAGAATCCGGGGCGGGCGGACCGGAAGTATTTCGTGGGGCTGCCGATTCCAGCCGCGGCGGCGATGGTGGCCGCCGTGGTATACGCATCCGACAGCGTGCCGCTGGAGTGGTGGATTTTTTCCGCGCTGTGGCTCGCATTGCTAGCCCTGCTCTCGTTCCTCATGGTCAGCACCTGGCGCTATCCCAGCTTCAAGGAAATCAGCCTCACCGGGCCGCGCTCGCCGCTCACCGTGATCCTTTTCGGGGCATTGATCTATCTGGTTTGGAACTACTCGCAGCCGGTGCTGCTGGCGCTCTCGGTGCTGTACGTCAGCACGGGGATTTTCATTCGCGCGGGCGGCATCATCCGCCGCCGCTTCCGTCCGCATCAGCCACCACCGCAACCGGAGCACCAGGCCGGCTAAGATGCATATTCACCGCGGCACATCGAGATCGAATATTTCCATCGTTGGCGGCGAATCGCTGCTCGGCAAGGAAGTTCGCGAGTTGCTGGAGGCGAGCGATTTCGGCGCTAACGTGACGCTGATCGCCTCCGAAGAGAGCGAAGACACCAGCGTCATCACCCGCGGCCGCGAGGAGCCGCTGGTCATGAGCTCGCTCACAGCCTCCGACCTGGCAGGGGCCAAAGCAATCGTGCTGGCCGGAAGCGCCGAATCCAGCCGCAAGGTGTACGATCAGATCCGTGGCGCTGCTCGCGCGCCGGTACTCATCGATTTGACGGGCGCGCTGGAGGACCGCCCCGATACCCGGCTGCGCGCGCCGATGGTGGAACCTCCGGATTATCAGGCTGCCGGAGCCATCCAGGCCATCGCCCATCCGGCCGCGATCGCGCTCGGGTTGTTCTTGATCCAGCTTCAGAAATCCGCCCGGATCGGGCGCTCCGTCATCCACATCTTCGAGCCGGCCAGCGAGCGCGGACAGGCTGGTATCAATGAACTGCAGAAACAGACCGTCGGCCTGCTGTCGTTCAAGCCCCTTCAGAAGGACGTTTACGACGCGCAGGTCAGCTTCAACATGCTGGCTCAATTCGGTTCCGATTCGCCGCACTCGCTCGGGGTGATTGAGTCGAAGATCGATCGTCATTTAGCCAGCCTGCTGGCCGGCGCCGGCACCGTGCCGATGCCTTCGCTGCGTTTGATTCAGGCACCCGTGTTTCATGGTTACAGCATGTCGCTGTGGGTGGAGTTTGAGGCGATTGCGGATCTCGAAACCATCCAGCAGGGACTCGCGTCGAGTGAAATCGACGTCCGAGGCAAGGAACACGAGCCGCCCACCAACATCGGCGTGGCCGGGCAGAGCGGTATCACGGTGGGAGCCATCGCGCCGGACCGCAACCAGAGCCGCGCGTGCTGGTTTTGGATGGTGGCGGATAATCTTCGCATCGCCGCCGAGAACGCCGCGGAGGTAGCGCGTGAAGTTGTCAAGTAGACTAGCTGTGCTGAGCTGGCTGGCGCCGGTTCTGGTCTGGCCGCTGGCATCCTGCGGATACCACGTGGCCGGAAAAGCCGACCTGGTGCCCAAGAATATCCACACCATCGCCATCCCGCCCTTCGGCAACACCACGCTGCGCTACAAACTCACCGATCGCTTGCCTGAGGCGATCAGCCAGGAGTTCATCGCACGCACGCGTTATCAAATCGTCAATGACGCCACCCAAGCGGACGCGGTGTTGCGAGGTGCGGTGGTCAATTTCATCGCCTACCCCATCCTGTTCGACCAAGTTACCGGACGCGCCAGCGGATTGCAGGTGAACGTCACCATGCAAGTGAGCCTCACCGAGCGCGCCACGGGCAAGGTCATCTTCTCGCGGCCGAACTATGAATATCACGACCGTTACGAAGTTTCGGTGACCAACACCAACCAATATTTCGAAGAGAGCGGACCGGCGCTGGAACGCCTGTGCCATAGCGTGGCCCGGGACGTGGTCACCTCCATTCTGGATAATTTTTGAGCCCCGAACAGTTCCTGGAACGAATCCGCAAAGGGGCGCCCGCGCCGGCCTACCTGTTCATCGGGCCGGAGTTGTTCGATCTCAGGCGCTGCCGACAGGCGCTGATCGAGCGGATGCTGAGGCCGGACGAGCGCGAGAACGGAGTGGAGCGTCACGATCTCGCTCAGACGCCGCTACCCGCTGTTCTCGACGACGCGCGTTCGCTCTCGCTGTTTGCAATGAATCGCGTCGTTTGGGTTTCGAGCGCCGAGGCTGCCCTGCCCCGCGGGCGCGGAAGCAGCGCGGCCGAGGATTCGCCGGCCGGCGAATTGGACGAATATCTGAGCCATCCGAATGCGGGCGCCACGCTGGTGTTTGAATGCAACCGCTACGATTTCGAAGGCGATGACCGCGCCAAGATCGAACGGGTCCAGAAATTCTATTCAGCCATTCCGGAAGTGGTGGAGTTTCGCCCTTACACGTTGGAAGCCGCACGCGGGCTCGCGCAGGACCTGGCTGAAGAAGCCGGGCTTCAAATCGGGTTGGCCGAGATTGGGCTGCTGGTGGATTCTCTGGGGGCCGACGCCAGCCGCATCGCAAGCGAAATCGAGAAGCTGAGCTTGTACACCGGCGGCGCTCGCAAAGTGACGGCCGATGACATCGCCCGCCTGGTTCCGAATGCGCAAGCGTCCAACATTTTCGCCCTGGTGGCCGCGCTTGGACGCGCCGATCGCAAGCGCTCGCTGCTCAGTCTCGATATTCTGCTGCGCGAAGGCGAATATCTGCCGCTGGCCCTGACGTTCTTGGCGACGCAATTTCGCCTGGCGATGGTGGCGCACGAGTCCGGCCTGCGCAGCGCGCAGCAGATTCAGGCGCACTTCACCAGGCAGGGCATCCGCATGTGGCGCGATCGGGCCGAGCAGGTGAATCAAACCGTCGCGGCGTTTCCGGGCGAGAAGCTGGCGCAAGCCATCCAGAGCGTGTTCCGCGCTGACCGGGCGCTGCGCGACACACGGCCCGACGATCGCGTGGTGATGGAAGAACTGGTCTTCAGCCTGACCCGCTGAGCGTGCTAGGCGAGCGCCTTCAAGCGCACTTGCAGCCGGCTCTTGTAGCGCGCCGCCGTGTTTTTCTTGATGATGCCCCACTTGGCGGAGCGGTCGATTATGGAGAACGTCGCCGGCAGCGCGGCCTGCGCGCCTTTGGCGTCCTTCTCTTGAACGAGGCGGCGGAAAGAGCGGATCTGGTGGCGCAGACGTGTTTTGCGCAAACGATTCACCATCATCTGGCGCTTGGTTTGCCGCATCCGCTTGAGGGCAGAAAGAGTGTTTGCCATTCGCTAACTGGATTCCTTCGAGTAGTGTACAGCTTTCAGAATAGCCCAGCCAGGCCCAAAATTCAAATCGCCGGCGAAGCCTGTGGCACTCTCTCGGTTACTCGCCGAACACCGGCTCGTAGGCTTCATCGGGCCGCGGCCGCAGGTTCGGGTTGCGCATCAGGATTCGCGCGCAGGTGTTCCAACGCAGGATGTCGTCGTCGTTGCCCGCCGGCCGGATGGCCCCGGCCTTCTCGTAGCACTCCATGGCCTGGCAAAACGCCTCATAGGCGGCGAAGGCGGCGTTGGGCGAGCCTTTGCGAAGCTGCGCGTGCGCGGATCGTTCCCAAATGATGCCAGCGTAGTATTGCCGCTCGTATTCGCCTTTCAGGCGGGGCAAAAGTTCGCGGGCTCGTGCGGGCGCGCCTCCGTGGCCGAACTGGTCGGTGAGAGCCAGCAGCAGCATGATCAGCGCTGGCTGGTTGCCGGAATCGACGTGCAGCACATCCAGGCAAATGCTCTCGGCGAGAGAGGGTTCGTTCAACAGGCGGTAGCGCTCCGCTTTTTCGAGTGCCTCGGCGATGCCGCCTTGGGAGATCGGTTTCAATTCGAACTGCATAGAAGCTCCGGCTAATCGGAGTGGAAAACTCGAAACAGTTTGGCCAGCGGATCGAAGAATCGATCCACCACCCGCTCCTTTAATGGAATGATCGCATTATCGGTGATGGTGATGCTTTCCGGACAGACCTTGGTGCAGCATTTGGTGATGTTGCAGTAGCCGATGCCTTGGAGTTTGCGCAGGTCCTCCAGCCGGTCTTCGGTGTCGAGGGGATGCATCTCCAGCGCCGCGGCGTAGACGAAGAATCGGGGCCCGATGAACTCGTCGTGCTTATGATGGTCGCGCAGGACGTGGCACACATCCTGGCAGAGAAAGCACTCGATGCACTTGCGAAACTCCTGCACGCGGTCGACGTCTTCCTGCGCCATGCGCCAGGTGCCGTCGGGGGCGTCGGGCTTGCGGGGCTTGAATTTCTTGATGCGCGTCTTGACGCCGAAGTTCCAGGACACGTCCGTGACCAGGTCCCGGATCAGCGGGAAAGTCTTCATGGGCTGGATGGTGACCGGCTGTTCCAGCGGTAGCGTGTTCAGACGCGTCATGCACATCAGCTTGGGCATGCCGTTGATCTCCGCCGAGCAGGAGCCGCACTTCCCGGCTTTGCAGTTCCAGCGGACGGCCAGGTCGTTGGCCTGCTCGGCCTGGATGTGATGCACGGCGTCCAGCACCACCATGCCTTCGGAGATTTCGGTGGTGTAGTCGTGGTACTGGCCACCGCTCTTGTCGCCGCGCCAGATTCGAAAAGTTGCAGTGCTCACTTCATCTCCTCGATGACCTGCTTCAAATCGTCGCGCAGCGGCACCAGCGGCTCGCGCGAAACCTGCATCTCGCCGTCCTTGCCTTTTCGCACGATGAGGTTGAAAGTTCCGAAGGTTTCATCCTTCTCCGGAAAATCGTCGCGGAAGTGTGCGCCGCGGCTTTCCTTGCGCTGCAACGCGGCGCGCGTTATAGCTTCCGAGACAGTCAGCAGGTTGTTGAGATCGAGCGCTGTGTGCCAGCCAGGGTTGTACTCGCGATTGCCTCCCACGGCGACATGCCTGGCTCGCTCGCACAGCTTCAAAATGCCCTCCAAGGCCTGCTCCATCTCGTCCTGGCGGCGCACGATGCCGACTTTGTCCTGCATCAGGTCCTGCAAATCGTGCTGGACTTGATACGGCCCTTCGCCCGTACGCTCGAACGCTTCCAGCGATTGCTTGGCGGCCTGGTCCACTTGCGCCATGTCCACGTTAGCCGCACCGTGCCCCTTGGCAAATTTCGCGGCGTAGTCGCCGGCACGTTTTCCAAACACCAGAAGGTCGGAAAGCGAATTGCCGCCCAGACGATTCGCTCCATGCAGTCCCGCGCCGCACTCGCCCGCGGCGAACAGGCCGGGAACGTCGGACATCTGCGTGTCGCCGTCCACGCTCACGCCGCCCATCATGTAGTGCGTGGTGGGCCCGATTTCCATGGGCTGCGTGGTGATGTCGATATCGCCGAGCTGCTTGAACTGGTGATACATGCTGGGCAGCTTTTTCTTGATGTGCTCCGGCGCGTTGGGAAGCTTTTCTTTGATCCAGGCGATGTCGAGATACACGCCGCCGTGCGGGCTGCCGCGCCCCTCGCGCACTTCGCGCATAATACACCGGGCCACGTGGTCGCGCGTGAGCAGCTCCGGCGGGCGGCGGGCGCTCTTGTCGCCCTGCGTGTAGCGCCAGCCTTCCTCGGGATTGTCGGCAGTCTGGCTGCGATAGTTGGGCGGCACGTCATCAAACATGAAACGTTTGCCCTGGTTGTTGAGTAGGATCCCGCCTTCGCCACGCACGCCTTCCGTCACCAGAAGACCGCGGACGCTGGGCGGCCAGATCATGCCGGTGGGATGGAACTGGACGAACTCCATGTCCTTAAGCGTCGCGCCGGCGTGGTAAGCCAGCGAGTGCCCGTCGCCGGTGTACTCCCAACTGTTGCTGGTGATTTTGTACGCGCGCCCGATTCCGCCGGTGGCCAACACCACGGCCTTGGCGCGGAAGAGCTGGAAAAGGCCACGCTCGCGCCCATAGCAGAATGCGCCCGCCACGCGCTCGCCCTCCTTGAGCAGCGTGATCACGGTGCATTCCATGTGAAAATCGATGCCTTTATGGATGCCGTGATCTTGCAGAGTGCGGATCATCTCCAGGCCGGTGCGGTCGCCCACGTGCGCGAGGCGCGGATATTTGTGCCCGCCGAAATTACGTTGCAGGATTTTGCCATCCTTGGTGCGGTCGAACACGGCGCCCCAGGCTTCCAGCTCGCGCACGCGATCCGGCGCTTCCTTGGCGTGCAGCTCGGCCATACGCGGGTTGTTGAGGTATTGGCCGCCGCGCATAGTGTCGGCGAAGTGGACGCGCCAGTTGTCGCGGTCGTCGACGTTGGCCATGGCGGCCGCGATTCCACCCTCCGCCATGACGGTGTGCGCCTTGCCGAGCAGGGACTTGGAAATTACTCCGACGTTGACGCCGGCCGCGGAAGCTTCCACCGCAGCGCTCAAGCCCGCGCCGCCTGCGCCAATCACCAAGACGTCATGTTCGAAGGTTTGATAATCGGCCATCAGAGAATTCTCCAATCCGTCCAGATGCCCATGGAGCACATCCTTACGTACAGATCGGAGAACCCTACCCAAAACAGACTGAGCCAGGCGAACAGCATGTGACGGCGGTTCAGACAACTCACGCAGTCATAGGTTTTCTTGCGGGCTGGATGACGCGAGAACTGATCGATGATGCCGCCCACCAGATGGCGCAGCGAGTGGCAGCCTAGCGTGTAGCTGCCTAGCAGAATGACGTTGACGAGGAGCACCAGCGTTCCGACGCCGATGCCGAATCCGTTGGGGAACTGCGTGGCTTTGTAGACGTCGTAGGAAAGCAGGACCAGGAACAGGAGCGCGAAATACAGGAAGTAGCGATGGATGTTTTGCAGGACCAGCGGGAAATAGCGTTCGCCGAGATAGCTTTTACGCGGCTCGCCGACGGCGCAGTTGGGAGGATCGGCCCAGAACGCTTTGTAATAGGCGCCGCGATAGTAGTAACAAGTGACGCGGAATCCGCCGGGCGCCCACAGGATCAGCGTGGCGGCGGTGACGAAGCCCGGCATCCAGGCGGGCATGGCGCCGAACCACGCGCCCTCGCCCGGTTGTCCGAACAGAAGCGGGGCGTACATCGGAGAAAGGTAGGGGGCGCTGAAATAATTCTTGCCCTGCATGCCCGCCCAGGTGGAGTAGACGACGAACGCACCAAGACCGAGAAAGGTGAGCAGCGGGTACAGCCACCACAAGTCGCGCCGCGCGGTTTGACCGAATCGGCCGCGCTCCAAGGGAACATCGAACGATGACATGGCTTCGAATCGTCAGGCTATCGAAAAGGGAGCGACCCCGTCAAGCGCGAGCTGATGCAGTTTATACTGGATTCGTAGCGTATGGATGTCGAAAAGACCATGGAGTTCATCCTGCAGCAGCAGGCCAAAGCCGAAACGCAGATTGCGGCTATGGGAGAGCGACAAGCCAAAGCCGACAAACAGATCGCTGCTATCCTGAAGCTCATTCAGACCGGCATGCGAATGATCGTCAAGCAGGGAGAGGCCATCAAACAGCTCACCGAAAAGCACAAGGAGCTCGCAGAGACGCAAAAGGTGACCGAAGTTAAGTTGCAAGGGCTGATCGACGCGCTGCGGCGCGGCGGCAATGGGCACCGCCCCAAGAAGTAGCTACAACTATCTCGACGGCGTCTGGCGCGCCGCCATCACTTGCACCAGGATGTTTTCCGGATCCCGGAACTCGGGCGCGCCCGCCACTTCCGGAGGCTGCACTTTGGCTCCCGCCTCTTCCAGTTTTTTCGTTACCGCAGCATAGTCGAATTTATCGGCCGAGACGCAGAAGTGATCGACGCCGGTCGGGTGATCTTGGTCGGCAGCGATCAGGCCGATCCTCGATTTGCCGCATTGGAACCAGGTCCGGTTGTTGGCGCGCTGCGTGACCGGCCCGAAGATTTTGGCGTAGAAAACCGCGGATTTTTCGGGATCAGTGACGCGCAGCAGCAGGTGATCCAGGCCAGTGGGACGGAAAATCGGAGTGGCGGCTGGAATTGATTCCGGAGCAGCCGTGGACGACAGCTCGTTCCAGGAATCGATGGTGAAGAGTTGGACCTGTATGCCGTCCGGATCGTTGGCGAACAAACCGACCGTGCTTTCGCGCGAGGCTATGCCGCGGTCCGCCAGAATCTTCTTGACCGCGTCCATCTGGAAACCCTGGATGCCTGCGCAAATGTGATCCACCCGATGCGCCGGCTGCCCTTGCGCCGGAGGCGCGATCGCAACATAGCAAGGACCCAGCTTCAGATAGCGCCTGGTGCTGCGCTTGTCTTTTAAGACCGTGTTGCCGAAGATGCGCGAGTAAAACGAGACACTCCGGTCGACGTCGGTCACCGCAATGGCGACGTGATCGAGTGCGGCCAGTTGCAAAGGCGTATCCGAATCGGCGAAGGCTTTCGCCGCACTCGCGGCGGCTGCGAGCAAAGCCAGAAGTTCCCGGCGGCTGCAAGCATCGTAAACCATAAGAACCTCCTTCTTTCAGGCACGCAGGAACGCGCGCAGCTCGGCCAGCGTCTGGTCCGGCGTCGTTTCCTGCAGCGAGTGGCCGCCCGGCAGTCCTTTGCCGGACGCGTTGGCGGCCCGTTCTTTCCAAGTCGACAAAACATCGTACATCCTGCCCATGGCGCCATTCGCCGCCCACAGCGCCAGCAGCGGGCATTCAACTTTACGACTCATGTCCCTTTCGTCGTGTTCGAGATCAATGGACGCCGCGGCGCGATAATCCTCGCACATGGCGTGCACGGTGGCGGGATTCTTGAAGGTGCGGACATACTCGGGATGGGCCTCGCCCGTGCCGCGGCCCATGTAGAAATCGATGCTGTTGTTGATCAGCGTTTCCGGAAAGGGCGCGGGCTGAATCAGGAAGAACCAATGATAGTAAGCTGTCGCAAATTCCTTGGTGACATTGTGAAAAAGCTTGTAAGTGGGAACAACGTCGATTACTACCAGCTTGGTGACTTTATCTGAGTGATCGAGCGCCATGCGATGTCCCACGCGTCCGCCACGATCGTGGCCCACCACGGCGAACTTGTCGTAGCCGAAGTGTTTCATCACCTCGACGCCATCGAGCGCCATGGCGCGCTTGGAGTAATTCTCATGATTCTTGCCGCCT
Source organism: Terriglobia bacterium (assembly GCA_963768095.1). Taxonomy (GTDB): domain Bacteria; phylum Acidobacteriota; class Terriglobia; order Bryobacterales; family Bryobacteraceae; genus Palsa-89. The sequence goes on from CAVYGT010000011.1 coordinate 1,489,789, forward strand.
TCCGGCTTGCTGCTGTCGCCGTAGCCGCGCAGATCGATCATGATGAGCGTGTATTCCTTGGCCAGATCGGGCGCGATCTTGTACCAGGTGGCGTGCGATTGCGGCGCGCCGTGCATCAGCAGCAGCGGCGGGCCCTGCCCTCCCGATACAACATGGATGCTGGCGCCGGAGGTCTGGACTTTGGAAACTTGAAAGCCGGGGAAGAGGCGGGCATCCGCGCCCGGGTCTTGCGCTTGGGCGGTTCCGACGCTCGCGGCTGCTCCGGCAACCAGCGCAGCCGCCTGACGAAACAGGTCACGCCGGTCCATCGCCGCTGAGTCTTCGTGATTGGTCTTCATCGGCCCTCCGGATGGGCTTATTGTACTCCGGGGCGCCGGCAGTTAGAAGGGCCAGACTTGCTCGTGGCGCAAGTTATCCGCGCATTTCACCCGCCACGATGGCACAATGGATATACTCGCTTTTGTCAAAAAGAGGAGGGTGTGTGAGGAAGCAGCGCCTGGTTCGCTCTGCAAGTCGACGGCTGTCAGTAAGGCTCTTGGTTCTCGTCCTGCTCGCCACGGGCGCCATACCAGCGTGGAGCCAAGTGGCGGCAGCTATTTCGGGAAAAGTAAAGGACGCCACCGGCGCGGATGTCGGCGCTGCCACCGTCACCGTAAAAAGTTTGGAAACGGGAGCGACGCGCACCACCACCACCGACGAAGGCGGCAACTTCCGGATCTTCTCGTTACCGGTGGGCCCTCAGGAGATCCGCGTGAACAAGGCCGGCTTCAAGGAAGCGGTGCGCACGGGCGTCAACCTGGAAGTGGGCCAGCAGGCCGTGGTGAATATCCAGCTCGAGGTCGGCGAGATAGCTCAGCAGGTGCTGGTCTCGGCCGAAGCTCCCGTCGTCAACACCACCACCGATTCGGTGCGTGGCGTGGTGAGCGAACAGCAGGTCAAGGATCTGCCGCTGAACGGCCGCAGTTTCGACAACCTGATTGCGCTGAATCCCGGCGCCATCAACTACAGCGCGATGAAGAGCGCGAACACCAGCACCAGCGACGGCAACACTTTCTCGGTGGCTGGCCGGCGGCCTGGCGATAACGAGTTCCTGTTGAACGGCATCGAATACACGGGATCGAGCCAGCTCGCAGTCACGCCTGGAGGAGCCAGCGGACAACTGCTGGGCATCGATGCGGTGCGCGAATTCAACGTGCTCACCGACACCTACGGCGCGCAGTATGGAAAACGGTCCGGCGCGCAGGTGGAGGTGGTCACGCAATCCGGAACCAATCAGTTGCATGGGACGCTGTTCGAGTTCCTGCGCAACAGCGCGCTGGATTCTCCGGGTGCTCTCGATAACGGAACGGTTCCGCCCTTCCGTAGAAACCAATTCGGCGGCGCGCTCGGCGGGCCGCTCAAAAAAAACAAGCTCTTCCTGTTCGGCAACTACGAAGGCTTCCGGCAGAGTTTGGCGGTTTCAAGCGTGAGTATCGTGCCGGACGCTAATGCTCGCCAAGGCTTGTTGCCGAATGGGACGCCGGTAGCCAAGTTAAACCAGTCGATGTTGCCCTACCTGTCCTTCTGGCCCGCGCCCAACGGCGCGGAGTTGCCCGCTATTGCCGGCCAGCCCGGCGCGGCGCTGTCGTACAACAATCCCAAGCAGCTAATTCGTGAAGACTTTGGCACGCTGCGAAGCGATTACACCATCGGAAGCCGCGACACGCTGTCGGGCGCCTACACCATTGACAACGGCACCAACCTGACGCCACAGGCTGATCCGTTGTTCTTCTCCTACACTCCCCTGCAGAGCCAGGTGGCCAGCCTCGAGGAAACACACGTCATCTCGCCCAATATCCTAAACACTGTGCGCGCGGGTTTTTCGCGGGCGGCATTCGCCCTGAACGCGAGTAACTCGCCGTCCATTGCGCCTGGTCTTTCGTTTGTACAAGGAGCCGGGCCGGGAGGCATAACGGTCGGCGGCGGAGTCACCACCTCAGGATCGGGCACCATCACCGCGGCCGGTCCCAACAACAATGCCGGCGTATGGAACCGGCGCAATCTGTTCACTTACAGCGACGACGTGCAGATCAGCAAGGGCATTCATCAAATCAGTGCAGGCGTGTGGTTGCAGCGCATGCAAGATAACGAAGATACCGGTTCGCGGCAGCTTGGAGTGGCCACCTTTGCCAGCTTGACCACTTTCCTGCAGGGCACTACCAGCAATTTCCAGGTAATTCCCACCGCCAACGAGCTGGGATGGCGAAGCCTTTTCGGCGCCTGGTATATCCAGGACACCATGAAGCTGCGCCCGAACCTCAGCTTGCAAGTCGGCCTTCGGTACGAATTCACCACCGGGTGGAATGAAGAATCGGGGCGCGCCGCCAATTACATTACCGACTCGAACGGCGTTCTGGAGACCAACCCGCGTGTGGGCGCCTCAGCCTATACACAAAACAATGCGACGCACCTGTTAGGCCCACGAGTGGGCCTGGCATGGGATGTGTTTGGCAACGGCAAAACCGCCGTCCGCGCGGGCTTCGGCACTTACTACTCGATGATCGACGCGCTGAGCTTCCTGCTCAATTCGTTGCCTCCTTATAACGGTTCGCTGACGTTCTCAGGCCCGCTCGCCTCCATCATTCCGATCATTCCATTCACGCCGCCGCCGCCCACCTGCGGACCCGGCGCTCCGGCCAAGTGCGCGCTGTATGCACCGCAGGGTGTGCAGCCGGACGCCTACACGCCCACCGTGCAGGAATGGAATTTCACGGTCGAGCAACAACTCAGTCACAGCACGGTTCTACGCGTAGGCTACGTCGGCTCGTTTGGTTATCATGGCCTGATCAGCATCGATCCGAATTCGATTCCGGCTCAGATTTGCTCGAATGCCGGAGGTTGCCAGGCCGGCGGCGTGGCGACGAGTGGAACTCCTGCCGCGTCTTCGGCCCAAAGCCACGTCCCACAAGGCGCGCAATATATTCCCGTGGGAACGCGTCCGAATCCCTACTTGAGCGCTGGGTTTTTCTGGAACACGGAGGGCAACACCAGCTACAACGCGTTGCAGATCGACGTCAGCAAGCGTCTGACGAACGGCTTGCTGTTCCGGGGCAATTACACCTGGTCGAAGAACCTGGACATGGACTCGGGCCTCACCATCGCGCAAGCCAACAATCAGCCGCAAATGATTATGAATCGGAACGACCTTCGGCGCGACTGGGGGCCTGCCGCCATGAACATCACCAACCAGGCCAGCATGTCGGCCAGCTACGAGCTTCCCTTCGGGCATGGACGGCATTGGCTGGGAAGCGCCAGCGGAGTCGAAGAGAAATTGCTCGGCGGCTGGCAGGTCAATGCCATCGCGACGCTACTGGGCGGATTTCCATTCACTCCGCTGATCGGCTCCAATCGCTCCGGCGATGGCGACATACGCAACCCAGACCGGCCTTCGCTGAATCCAGCTTTCACCGGGCCGGTGATTGAGGGCAAGCAGATCCAGTGGTTCGACCCGCACGCGTTCGTTCTGCCGGCTTTCGGAACCTACGGCGATCTCGGAAGAGGCGTCTACACCGGCCCCGGGCTGGGTGAACTGGATTTCTCGGTGTTCAAGAATACGCTCATCACCGAGCGGTCGACGCTGCAGTTCCGTACCGAGTTCTTCAACCTCGCGAATCGCACGAACTTCGGCACCCCGAACGCCACTGTGTTTTCGAATGGCGCCATCAGCTCGTCGGCCGGTGTAATCACGACTCTGGCAACCATGCCGAGACAGATCCAGTTCGGTTTGAAACTGATCTTCTGAGCCGATCGCCGGTTGCGCTATGCAAGAGCGAGATCCCGCAAGGCGCAATATATAATGGCAGTGTCGTGGGGGTGATCATGAAAGATCTTACGTTCGCTTCTGCCACGTCGCTGGCCAGCGCCATTTGTCGCAAGGAAGTTTCCAGCCGCGAGGTGGTTGAAGCGCATTTGAAGCAGATCGAGCGCGAGAATCCGCGCTTGAATGCAGTGGTGCGGGTACTCGCCGATTCAGCGCGTGCGGCCGCGGCGAAAGCGGATGAAGCGATCGCTCGGGGCCGGACCGCAGGACCGTTTCACGGCGTTCCAATGTCGGTGAAAGACGCCTGGGAGGTGGCCGGCGTGCCGTCCACGGGCGGGACGCTGGGCCGCGCCAACTACATCCCGGAACGCGACGCCACGGTAATCGCGCGTATGCGCGCGGCCGGCGCGATTCCAATCGGAATGACCAATCTGCCGGAATTGTCGCTGGCCTTCGAGTCCGACAACCTGGTCCACGGGCGCGCAAACAATCCCTATAATGTCGCGCGAACGCCGGGCGGCAGCGGCGGCGGAGGAGCCGCGGCCATCGCAGCCGGGATGAGTCCCATCGAGATTGGCGCCGATCTGGGCGGGAGCATCCGCCTGCCTTCGCATTTCTGCGGAATCGCCGGGATTCGCGCCACCACCGGCCGAGCGCCCATGACCGGCTATTTCCCGCCGTCCTTCGGATGGGTCTCGCTCTTCTCGGCCTCCGGCCCCATGGCGCGCACGGTCGAAGACCTGGTAACCGCGCTGCCTGTGATTTCTGGGCCTGACTGGATCGACGCGCGAATTGAAGATGTTCCGCTGCGTGACCCTCGTGCGGTTTCGATCAAGGGACTGCGAGTCGCAGTGCACACCGACAATGGGATCATGGCGCCCACCGCGGAGACCAAGGCGGCGGTGATGAACGCGGCCAAGGCCCTTTCCGATGCCGGTGCGGCGGTGGAGGAGGCAAAACCCACGGGAATCGAACAATGCATGGAGATTTTCCTCGGGATCGCGAACTCGGATGCGGGCGAAAATCTCAAACACTTGCTAGCCGCGATTGGCACTCAACAGACGCACCCCATCCTGACACCCATGTTGTCTCCCACACTTGAGCATCGCTCGGCCGGGTTTCTGCAGCTGATGCTGGCGCGCGCGGACATGTATCGCAGCGCGATGTTGTCATTCCTCGAAAAATACGACCTGATTCTCTGCCCAACCAACGCTCTTCCGGCGATCAAGCATGGAGAATATCTGGCGGGCGAAGTGCTGCCCGCGTTCAGCTACACCATCGCCTACAACCTCACCGGCTGGCCGGGCGCGGTGGTGCGTTGCGGAACGTCGCCCGAGGGTTTGCCGATCGGAGTACAGTCGGTCGCGCGGCCGTGGCGGGAAGACGTCGCGCTAGCGGTGGCACAGCATCTGGAAACAGCGTTGGGAGGGTATCAACGCCCGCCGCTAGCCGCCTCTGCGTAGCCGCAGTTTTCCGAACCGCCTTTACCGCTCGCAGCGGAACGTCGTCCACGGATGCGAATCCAGATCCCGCAGCACATCCTTCTCCCAGGCGTAGTCCGGATGCTTCTTCAAGTGGTCCGCCGCCTTGAAGTCCAGGCCGCAGGAATGGCCCATCGCCGCGGTCAGCTCCATTTGCGCGATCATCGCCGCGTCGGCGGCCTTGTTCTGCACCGAGCCTGCCGGTCCATATTCGTCCAGCCAGGGTTTGGAACCGCGCGGCGAGAGATCGATGTGCCCGCACAAAGTCCGCTCGCTCGGCATGGTCTCGTGCCCGAACGTATCGTAGTGATCTGCCAGGAATTGCTGCGCCATCGTGACGTCGATCTTGCCCCGGTTCGCGGCCATGAGCTGCTCCCACCGCACATGGCGGGCGTTGGCGCTGATGCTCATATCCTTCTCGGGGAACTGCGGCGCTTCGTCGCGAATCAGCTCCGGATTTTCGGGAAAGTTCGCTCCGGCGAAATAGCCGTCCTTGGTGCGGCGCAGCGTGACATGCTTCAGACCTAACTCCAGGCTCGCGATTTCGTTGTTCTTGCTGTCGGCTACCAGCCAGTTGTTGGCGTATCCGCCGTTGTTCCCTTCCTCCATCAGGCGCGCAAAATCGTCGATGGACGCGGCATATTGCATGGCCTTGCGGGCGCGCACAAACTCCGGCACGCCGTTCGGGTCGAAGCCCTCGAAATAACCGATAGTAGTCTCGGTGATTGCGAGCCCGGCGCTGTTCTCACCAAAATCGTCGCCGCTGTGGATCATGCCCGGCAACCCGTCCATCAGGATGCGATTGCCTCGCGAAGGCGCAATGTCGAAGATGACGTTCCAGCGCGAGCCTTCTTTATACTCGGTCCAATTGTTGTGGGCTATGACGACCTTGCCGTCGGCGGTGTAACTGCCGGTGGCGACGAACGCGCTGCAATGCTCGGGCACGGGGCGATGCACCGAAGCGATCCTGTGCTCCTGGTCATACCAATTGGTGTAGTAAGGCGAGAGTTCCTGCCAGGCGTTCAGCGCGACCACGTCCCAGAGATCCAGCGGCACGCCCTTGGCCTTGAGCCCGTCGGCGATGCCTTTCAGCTCTTCACGATATTGCGGCTCGATGCGCGGCCACAGCACTTTCTCGGCGGCGTTGCGGAAAAAGCTGTAGTCTTTTCTCGAATCGTGCGTCAGACCGAGCACGATCACTTTATCCGCGTCGGCGATCTCGGACGCCAACAGGTAACCGTGCTGGAATCCGATCTCGGCCGGCGTCCCTTCCAGGTGGACGAAAGTCCAACCGTTCAGCTCCGGCCGGCGAAACGCTTTCTTCAGTCGCGCGTCGCCTTGCGACTCGCGGGCCGGCGCGGCGCACAATGCCACCGCGACGAACAGCAGCAACCAACGCAGCCTGGTCATGATTTTGAGGATAGCAGCGTTTATTGAGCCGCGGCCGTGAGGTCGATCGCGGGCAGGTTCGCGGCGCGCAACGCGCGATTCAGCTCGGCCAGCTTGCCATTCTTCAACGTCTGCCAGGCCGCCAGCTGCTGGGCCAAACTGCGGCTTCCCTGCTCGTACAGCGTGTAAGCGGCGGCGGGAGGAGTGCGGTCCGCGCTTTCTGCCACACCCAGAGCGGCGTTCAGCTCGGACTCTGCCGCGCCGAGCCCGGAAGGTGCGCCCGATGCGCCCCGTCCGCCCGAGCCGCCCAGGACTTGCGCCGCGCTCGTGTCGATCTCGGAAGCCAATGAAACCAGCGCCGCATTCGTAGCCTGCTGGCTCTTGATCTCCGCGACGCGCCGCCGCAGCGCCGTCAACTGCCGCATCGTGCCGGCAGTCGTTTTGACGTCGCGCCAGGCCTTCAACGCCAGATCGAACTGCCTGGAGAGATCCGCGGGCGTCGCGCTGGATCGCGGATCGAGCGCCACTTTCAAAGGCTCAGTGAACGCGCGGCCGGCCACTGTGAGCCGAACCTGGTAGACCCCGGGCAACACTTGCGGCCCGCGTCCCGGTGGGCCACCTTCGCCTTCGCCTCCGTTAGCTTCAGCCGATGCGGGCGCGTATCTGAGATCCCATACGAACCGGCTCATACCGGCCCGCGTGCCCAGCGATTGAGGCGGGGCAAACCAATAGTCGGCGACCGCCACACGGCGCCGCCTCGGGACCGGCTTGTCATTCGATGAAAAACGCCGCACCACTTCATTCTTGCTGTCGAGAATCTCCAGCGTAACTTCGCCCGATGCAGCGGACTTCAGATAGTAATCCAAGCTGGCTCCATCGGGCGGATTCTCGGCTTGCGGAGTCTCGGGTGGAAACGGCGTCCCGAGAAAGCTTTCCGGATTCATGCGAATCGCCGTGGCCGGCTTGAACAGCCACGCATCCGAATCAGCCACCTTGGCATTGACCTGGCGCAGCGCCGAAACATCATCGAGAATCCAGAAAGAGCGCCCGTGGGTCGCGATCACCAGGTCGTCGCCATGAATCGCCAGATCGCGCACCGACACCGCCGGCATGTTGAGCTGCAGTGATTGCCAATGATCGCCGTCGTCGAACGAAACATAAACGGCAGTTTCCGTCGCGGCGTAGAGCAATCCGCGATGAGACGGATCTTCGCGGATGGCGTTCAGGAACGAGGCCGGACCGATTCCGCTGGTGATCGAGGCCCAGGTCTTTCCGAAGTCGCGTGTTCGGAACAGGTAGGGCTGGAGGTCGTCCAGCCGATGCCGATCCACCGCTGCGTACGCCTCGCCGGCAGCGAAGTACGACGCTTCGATGTGAGTAATCTTGCTCCAATCTGAGAGCCCTTTGGGCGTGACGTTGCTCCAGGTCTTGCCGCCGTCGCGCGTGAGATGGATTAAACCAGTGTCGCTTCCGGCCCAGAGCTGCCCGGCGGCGAGCGGTGAAGGCGCGATGGTATAGACGACGCCGTAACCGCGCTCTTTAGCGTTCTCGATGTTCGTCTCGCCCGCCGCCGGCGTGGAACCATTGTGCGGCGCACCGGTCAAATCCGGGCTGATCGTTTGCCAGGTGAGCCCGCCATCCAAAGTCTTCAACACATATTGAGCGCCGTAGTAGAGCGCATGATCCACCGGAGAAATCGCCAGCGGCGCGGTCCAGGGAAATCGATACTTGCGCTGCGAAATATCGCCGCCCGCCGCGAGCGGCCACGGCGTGATGTTCTGCGCCTGCGCGGTGCGCTTGTCGAAACGATCCAGGCTGCCGTACGTGTTGCTCACGTAAAAGATGTTCGGATTCGCCGCATCTTGCGCGATATAGCCGCTCTCGGCGCCTCCCACGGACCAGCGGTCGTATTCCGAAACGTGCCCGTGATCCGTCCGGCTGGGCAGCGCGACGGTTCCGCTGTCCTGCTGCGAAGCATAAACGTGATACGGAAACTGATTGTCCGTGATGACGTGATAGAGCTGCGCGGTCGGCTGGTTGTACCAGGATGACCAGGTCTGGCCGCGATCCAGGCTGATGCTGACGCCCTGATCGGAAGCCTGGATCATGCGCGACGGAGCCGTGGGGTCGATCCACAAAAAATGATAATCGTCGCCGCCCGGCGCGCCTTTGAGCGCAGTGAAATTCCGGCCGCCGTCGGTGGAGCGGTAGATCGCGACGTTGGGCAGATAGACCGTATCCGGATCTTTCGGATCCACGGTGACGCCGCTGAAATACCAGGACCGGCTGTCGATGCGCGTGTCGTTGGACACGCGGCTCCAGCTTCGTCCAGCGTCATCGGAACGAAACAAGCCCGTGGCCGCGACCGCGTCAATCAAGGCGTAAACGCGGCGGCCCTGGGTTCCGCGCGCCACTGCAACTCCGGCGCGATGCCACGGTCCCTCGGGAAGGCCGTTGCCGGTGAGCTGGGTCCAGTGGTCGCCGCCATCGGTGGATTTATAAAGCCCGCCCCCCGGCCCTTCGATGGGACCGTACACGCTCCACGGTGGACGCTGCGCTTGCCACAGCGTGGCGTAAATCACCTGGGGATTCTCGGGCTCGATTGCCACATCGGTCGCGCCGATGTTCGGACCTTTGTAGAGAATCTTCTGCCAACTCCGCCCGCCGTCGGTGGAGCGAAACACGCCGCGATCTTCGTTGGGTCCGTAAGCATGGCCGAGCGCGGCGACGTACACGATGTCCGGGTTGGTTGGATGCACCGCGATGCGGCCGATCTGCCTGGCGCCGGCCAGTCCAATGTGCGTCCAGGTCTGGCCGGCGTCGATGGATCTGTAAACTCCGTCGCCTGAGGACAGGTCCGAACGGATGTCCGCTTCGCCGGTCCCGGCGTAGATGACTTTCGGATTGGATGGCGCGATTTCCAGCGCTCCGATCGACGCCGCGCTCTGGCCATCGAAGATAGGCATCCAGGTGACGCCGCCGTTAGTGCTCTTCCAGATGCCTCCGCCGACCGCACCGAAATAAAACGTGGCCGGATCGCCCGCCACGCCGCTCGCGGTGATCGCGCGGCCGCCGCGGAAAGGTCCGATCATTCTCCAGCGCAAACCGTCAAAGAGGCTGGCGGGAATTTGCGCGGCGAGATGGCCAGCCACCAGAAACGCCGCGAGAATAAGCCTGTTTCGTGGCATGTTCAGTTCTCCACAATAGCGCAACCGCAACGGTAACCTTTCGCTGCTGATCCGGTATTGAAGATTGCGATGCCAACCGGAATTGCGCGCCACAGTCTAACGATTGCGAGAAAGGTGCTCGGGAATGCTGAGTGATGTGCGATTCGCCTTGCGGACTTTAAGAAAGTCGCCGGTCTTCACGGCCGTCGCCGTTCTTTCACTCGCCCTCGGCATCGGCGCCAACACCGCCATCTTCAGCCTGGTGGATCAGATCCTGCTGCGGCTGCTGCCGGTGAAAGATCCCTCCCAACTGGTGTTGCTCGCGATGAAGGGCTTCCACTACGGCGGCAATTGGGGCTACAACGCGCTCTCCTATCCCATGTACAAGGACTTCAGCGAGAACAATACCGTGTTCAGCGGGATGTTCTGCCGCTTCGAGAATCGCGTCAGCCTCGGTTTTGAAGGGCACACTGAGCGTACCGCCGCGGAGCTGGTATCCGGCAGTTATTTCCCCGTGCTCGGCGTGGGCGCGGCACTGGGCCGCACTTTCACGCCCGATGACGACCGCGTTCCGGGCGGCCATCCTGTCATGGTGCTGAGCTACGAGTATTGGAAAACGCGCTTCGCCGCCGACCCGCATGTTCTCGGCAAAACCGTGCTCATGAACGGTCACAGCTTCACCATCATCGGCGTGGCCGAGCGCGGCTTCGACGGGGTCGAGCTGGATTTCACCACGCAGGTTTTCATTCCACTGATGATGGTCGCCCAGGCGATCCCGTATAACGATGCCTCAACCTTTCTTACGAATCGCCGCCAGCGCTGGGTGAATGCATTCGGCCGGCTCAAGCCCGGCGTCAGCGCCACACAAGCCAAGGCGGCGCTGCAACCATTCTTCCACGGCATGCTCGAAACGGAAGTGAAGCAGGCGGCCTTCAACAACGCCTCGGCGGAAGTTCGCCAGCGATTCCTGCAAAACATCATCGACGTGCTGCCCGGCTCCCAGGGCCGTTCTTATTTGCGCCGGCAGCTAACTACGCCGCTGTGGGTCCTGATGGCGCTGACCACGGGAGTCTTGCTGATAGCCTGCGCCAACGTGGCCAGCCTGCTGATCGCACGCGCCACGTCGCGGCAGAAAGAGATCGCCATCCGGCTGGCCATCGGCGCGGGCCGGTTCCGCATCGTCCGGCAATTACTGGTCGAGAGTTTGCTGCTATCTTCGGCCGGCGGAATCCTAGGTCTCGTTCTGGCGCTGGTGACCGATCGATTGCTGCTCGTTTTTCTTCCCCCCGATACTACCTCCCTCAAGCTGTCAACCGCGCCCGATCTGCGCATTCTTCTGTTCACAGCCGCAGTGGCGCTGATAACCGGTACGCTTTTCGGATTCGTGCCCGCGCTGCAATGCACGCGTCCGGACGTCGCCCCCACGCTCAAAGACACCGTGGGTGGCATCGTCGGCGGCGGCGCAGGCGTGCGTTTCCGTAAGGCGCTGGTAGCGGCCCAGGTCACGCTGTCGCTGCTGCTGCTGGTGGGCGCGGGTCTGTTCGTTCGCAGCTTGCGCAATCTGCGCGATCTGGGGCCGGGGTTCTCCTCGGAAAATCTGGTCGCTTTCAATATCGATCCGACACTCAACGGCTATGACACCGAACGGGCCAGAGTTTTCTACCAGCAACTGAGCGGTTCCATCGCCTCGGTTCCAGGCGTGCGCACCGTCGGCCTGGCTGCGCAACGCATTCTGGAGGACAACGAATGGGACAACTGGGTCACTATCGAGGGCTACCATCCCCGAGCCACAGAAACACCGGATCCCTACATGAACTCGATCAGTCCGGGTTATTTCGCGGCCTTGGGCGTGCCAATCTTGACGGGCCGCGATTTCAGGCCGCAGGACAATCGCTGGCAGCAGCACGGCACGCGGCCCGACGGCAGCGCGCCATTCGTGGTGATCGTGAACGAAAAATTCGCCCAGCGATTCTTTGGTTCGCCGGACCGGGCGCTCGGCCGCCACGTCGGCTTCGGAATCGATCCCAACACCAAGACCGACATGGAAATCATAGGCGTGGTCAAAGATATCAAGTACACCAATCTGCGCGACGAGATTCCCATTCAGATGTTCGAGCCGTATCAGGCTTCCAAAGACATGGGCGGCATGACAGTGTACGTGCGGACGACGATGGACCCGAGCCAGTTCTTCTCCGCCGTGCGGGCCAAGGTCCGCGGCATGGATCCGAATCTGCCGCTGTGGGCCATGCGAACGCTGGATGAACAAATTTCAAAATCCCTGCTGACCGAGCGCCTGGTCGCGAGCCTGTCCACGGTGTTCGGGTTCCTGGCCACGCTGCTGGCGGTGATCGGATTGTACGGCGTGATGGCCTACACCGTGGCGCGGCGCACGCGCGAGATCGGAATCCGCATGGCCCTGGGAGCTTTTGAAAAACACGTGATCTGGATGGTGATGCGGGAAGTCCTGCTGCTGGTCGCGATTGGACTGGCGGCCGGCTTGGCGGCTACCGCGGCACTGACGCGTCTGGTCCAAACCCAACTCTTCGGCATCACCCCGCATGATCCTATGACCCTGGCGGTGGCCGCGTTCTCGCTGGCTGCCGTGGCCTGCGCGGCGGGCTATATTCCCGCGCTGCGTGCCAGCCGCGTGGACGCCATGCGCGCCTTGCGTTACGAATAGTGCAGTCCAGTGTAGTACCGTGGCGCACGCACTCGTGCGTGCCACGTTCACACTCGTGTGAACGCCCAGCCGCGATTACGGACGCTCCTACGCACGAGCACAGGCGCCACACTACAATAAAGTCGATGCCCACGCTGAATAGTTTTGGCGCTCGGTCCACGCTCGCGGCCGGCGGCGCCTCGTTCCAGATTTACTCCCTCGCCCAGCTTGAAAAATCCGGTGCCGCGAAGATTTCGCGCCTGCCCTACTCCATCCGAGTCTTGCTCGAAAACCTGCTGCGCTCCGAAGACGGACGTTCGGTGAGGAAATCCGATATCGAGTACGTCGCCCGGTGGCAGATCGGCGCGCCCGCCCAGGAAATCAACTTCCGCCCGGCGCGCGTACTCTTGCAGGATTTCACCGGCGTCCCCTGCGTGGTGGATCTGGCCGTGATGCGCGACGCGTTGCGCGGCATGGGCGTCGATCCCAAGCGCGCCAATCCTCTGATCCCAGTGGATCTGGTGATCGACCACTCGGTGCAGGTCGACAAATTCGGCTCGAGCGACGCCTTCAGCGTCAACGCGCTGCTCGAATTCCAGCGCAACCAGGAGCGCTATGCGTTTCTCACGCTGGGGACAGAAAGCGTTTCAGAACTTCCGCGTCGTTCCCCCCGACACCGGCATCGTGCACCAGGTGAATCTGGAATATTTGGCTTCGGTGGTGTTCACCGACCCGCGCGAAGGCCTGGCCTATCCCGACACCCTGATGGGCACCGATTCGCACACCACCATGATCAACGGCCTGGGCGTAGTGGGCTGGGGCGTGGGCGGAATCGAAGCCGAGGCCTGCATGCTGGGCCAGCCCATCTCGATGCTGCTGCCGGATGTAGTCGGATTCAAGCTCAAAGGCCGGCTGCGCGAGGGCGCCACGGCAACCGATCTCGTCCTTACCGTCACGCAGTTGCTCCGCAAGAAAGGCGTGGTAGGAAAATTCGTCGAGTTCTTCGGACCCGGAGTGGCCGCGCTGCCGCTGGCCGACCGCGCCACCATCGGCAACATGGCGCCCGAGTATGGCGCCACCATCGGCTTCTTCCCCATCGATCATCAGACGCTCGATTATCTGCGCCTCACCAATCGCCCGCCCGAACAAATTGCGTTGGTCGAGGCTTATGCCAAGGAACAGGGCCTCTTCCTCACTGAAAATTCTCCCGATCCCGAGTACTCCGACACGCTGGAGCTGGATCTCGCAACCGTCGTTCCTTCGCTCGCCGGGCCGAAACGCCCCCAGGATCGCATCGATCTTCCGGACGTCAAGAAGAATTTTCTGGCGACGTTGAACGCGGCGCCGCGCTCGGCCGAGGTGCGCACCAACGGCTCGATGTCCACCATTCATGACGGTTCGGTGGTCATCGCCGCCATCACCAGTTGCACCAACACGTCCAATCCGTCCGTAATGGTCGCGGCCGGATTGCTCGCGAAAAAAGCCGTCGAGAAAGGGCTGCACACCAAGCCGTGGGTTAAATCCAGCCTCGCGCCCGGCTCCAAAGTCGTGTCCGACTATCTCAACGACGCCGGGCTCACACCCTATCTCGAACAGCTCCGCTTCCACCTGGTCGGCTACGGCTGCACCACCTGCATCGGAAACAGCGGACCGCTGCCCGAGCCGGTAGCCGAAGCGGTCCAAAAGGAAAAGCTCACGGTCGCCGCGGTGCTAAGCGGCAATCGCAACTTCGAAGGACGCATCAATTCGCTGGTGCGCGCCAACTATCTCGCGTCTCCTCCGCTGGTGGTGGCTTACGCTTTGGCCGGACGCGTGGACATCGATCTCGATCACGAACCGCTGGGCGCCGGCGACAACGGAAAAGATGTCTATCTGAAGGACATCTGGCCCACTCCCGACGAAGTGGCCGCCATCGTGAAGCGTTCCGTGCGCGCCGAAATGTTCCACAAGGAGTATTCGGAAGTCTTCCAAGGCGACCAGCGCTGGAACAGCGTCAAGGTTCCACTCGGCGATCTGTACGAGTGGAGCGACAAGTCCACCTATATCCGCAAGGCGCCGTACTTCGACCACATGGTGGATCCAGCCACGTCCGTGCACGACCTAACCGGCCTGCGCGTGCTGGCCATGCTGGGCGACTCCGTTACCACCGACCACATCTCCCCCGCCGGCTCGATCCCGGCCGACAGCCCGGCCGGAAAATATCTGATCGCCCTGGGCGTCAAGCCGGCCGATTTCAATTCCTACGGCGCGCGCCGCGGCAATCACGAAGTGATGGTTCGCGGCACGCTGGCCAACATCCGCCTGCGCAATATGCTCGCGCCCGGAACCGAGGGCGGCTGGACCACGCATGTCCCCAGCGGCGAGAAGATGTTCATCTATGACGCCGCGGTGCGCTACCAGGAGGAAGGCACGCCGCTGCGTGATCATCGCGGGCAAGGAATACGGCTCCGGCTCCTCGCGCGACTGGGCGGCCAAAGGCACGCTGCTGCTGGGCGTGCGCGCCGTCATCGCCGAAAGCTTCGAACGCATCCATCGCTCCAACCTGGTCGGCATGGGCGTTCTTCCCATTCAATTCCTGCCGGGTGAAAATCGCGAGTCGCTGGGACTCACGGGTTTCGAGCGCTACTCCATCGAAGGCATTCCGCTGGCCATCTCGGCGGGCGCACGCGCGCACATCCGCGCCACCGCCGATAACGGCGCGGAGAAACGCTTCGAAGCCATCGTTCGCATCGACACGCCCATGGAAGCGGAGTACTATCGCAACGGCGGAATTCTGCCCTACGTGGTCCGGCAGCTGGCGGCCCAGTAGGACCTATTCCAGGACCCGCACAAACTCGGCCAAAATGCGGTATTTCTCTTCATCCGGATCGAGATCCCAAGAAGGATAATCCGGATTGAGCGACTCCAGACGGATACGCGTGTGCCGCCACTCGCCGCCGGTTTTTGCTTTCTCGCTGCGGTAGCGCTTCACGGTGTAGCGATTGTTGCCGGACACTTCCAGATTCTCCACCAGCACCAGCCGGCCCTCGCGCGACCCGGCCACGCCGCGGCGAAACACACACAAAGATCCGTCCGGAATCAGCGGCTCCATGGACCGGCCGGCGATCTCGGCCACGAACATTCCTTTTTCCAGGCGCAAACCCTCCGGCGTTTCAATCCAATCCTTTTCGGTCACCTCGCGATTCTCGAGAAACGGCCCGGCCGCGACCTGCAGCGAATAGCGCGGCAGATGAGTGCGAAACTCGAGCACCTTGCTCGGGACGTTTTGCCGGTACAGCCGGTCTAGCGCGCGCGAAAAATCCTCCACCAGCACCGGCTCGCGATCGGTGATGCGCACGGTCCCCGATAGAGTCGATTCCAGGTATTCGAACAAGCGGCCGGCGCCCAGCTCCTGCGCCTTGGCGCTCAAGTCATCCGCCAGCCCCGCCAGCACTTCGAGATCTTCCTCATCCGCCAGTAACTCCAGATCCCGGCGGAAGCGCAGCAACAACGTGTCCGACTCCGAGTCCTGCAGCAGCACACCTAAGTTGACGACGCCCATCCCGGGCAACTCCGCCTGCACGATGGAAAACTCACCCCGGCGAGTCTGAATGGCAGTCGCTGGCATCTTGTATCTAGCTTATCGGCGGTGCTCAGAAACGCATGAACATCTGTGGCTAAATGATTTTAAGGCGCGAACGGATAGTACCCTTTCCGCGCCCGTACCTTCACGTTCCCCAGATTCACCTTCACCTCGATGTTGCGAAATTGCTTTCTCTGGTCGGACGAATCCGGAATGTAGCGGATGATGTACTGCGTGGTCACTTCGCCGGCCACCGCCTCCACCGCCTTGTACAATCCCTTGGCGAGCTCGGAGGCATAACCGCCGGTGCCGAAGCGATAGGTGTAATTGCCGTCGTCGGACGGCGTCGACAAGTAGCCCGACACGTCGGAATAAACCTTCTCCAGCGGGTACTCCACGCGCCCGCCGGTTTCTTCCGCCAGTTGAACCAGGTTCTTATCGTCTTCGTTTGCGAAGCCGAAGGCGACCGTGCTGACGCCGTAAATCGTCACCAGGTTGCGCTGCGCAATCTCCAGCGCCTCTTCCAGCGTCTTCTTACTCGCATTATCGTGGCCGTCTCCCACGATCACCAGCACGCGCCGCGGCTCGATGGGTTCGCCCTGCACCAACTTGCGGCTGGTGCAGGCCATGTAAATGGCATCGTACAGGGCCGAGCCGCCCGAGGGCTTCAGCTTCTCCAGCTTCTGCACCATCGGCTCGGGATCGGTGGTGGTGTTGACCACCAGCTCGGCGTCATTGGAATACGCGATCAGGTATCCGCTGAACTTGGGATTGTCGCCCGGCACCAGATTCTGCACCAGCTCGGTGGCCGCGTCCTCATAGTTCTTCCAGTGCAGGCGGCTGGCGTTGCTCACGTCGATCAGGAAACCAACCACCACCGGCTGGCTGCGCTCGCGCGTGAAAAACTGGATCTGTTGTTCCTTGCCCTCGTCGAAAATATGGAAATCCTTTTGATCCAGGTCGCTCACGAAACGGCCCTTTTCGTCGGTCACCGTGATCGGCACAATCACTTCGTTGACCTGCACCTTGATGGGCGGCGCCTGGCTGGATGCGCCCGGAGCTGCAGTGGACTCGGCCGCCGCGCCCGCAGCTGGGCTGGACGCCGGATTTTGCGGAGCCGGAGCTTGAGCCGCAAGCGGCCAAACGAGAGTGGTAGCCAGGAAAGCCCGCCGGTGCATAAGAAACCTTGCTCTGATTATAAAGGAATCGGGAGTCCACCAGGCGCCGTCAGCGGGCTAGTTGTTAACCGCCGCGCGCTCTTCCACGTTGTGGCAGATGCGCTGCAACTCCCGCTCGTCAATCGGCTTGCTGAGCGTGAAGGCTTCCCCGCCGCGGAAGGATTGCACCACATCGTCATTGAACCCGTCCGTCAGCAACACCAAGCCTCCCACGCTGCGCTGCACCCGTTCGAAGAACTCCATCCAATTGAGGCCGGGCAGGCGCACCGCGCACAGGACCATGTCGAAATGCAGGCGCTCCACCATATCCACGCCTTCTTCGGCGCTGGATGTGGGCACTACGCGGTCGCCGCGCGCCCCCAGCAGTTGGACCAACTGGCGCTGTACGCGCGTGTCCGGCTCCACCACCAGCACCGTGAGCTGGCGCCCGGATTCGGCCAGCTCGCCCGAGCCCGCGCCAGGCGCGAACTCCACCACCGGCAGTTCCACGTCGAATCGCGCTTGCGTCGGAGATACGCGCAGCACCCGGAATTCGCCCCCGTGGCTTTGGATGATGCCGCGGCATACGCTCAGGCCCAGCGCCCCGGATCCGGCCGGATCTCCGTCCACCACATCGGTGCGGTGCACGTCGGCCGAGCGCGTCGGAAACGAGATCTCCACCAGCACTCGCTTGGCCAGCAGGCTGGTGGACACCAGGATGGTTTTCTCCACCGCCTCGGCGGCCGATTTCTCCGCATCCACCAGCAGATTGAGCAGCACTTGTTCCAGCTGCCCGGCCGCTCCCAGGACGATAGCGCGCTTCGGCACCAGTTGCGCCTGCGTCTCCACGCCTTTCGTCTTCCACTCCGGCGCGCGAAACTTGAGCAAGCCAGACAAAAGCAAGTTCAGGTCCACGCGGCTGACCTCGGCCTGCTCTACTTTGCCGTACGATACCAGGCGGGAGACGATCTCGGAGGCTCGCTGCGCCTCGTTCCGGATGGCGTCCAGCTCCCCATCCGGATGCTGGCCATTCCGCGCCTCGATGCTGGACGCCAGATCGACGATGGACTCCAGCGGCGAGCGCAGCTCGTCGGCTACCCCGGAAATCAGCTGCCCGGCCGCGGCTAGTTTTTCGCTGCGAAACAGCTGCTCCCGGATGGAATGCTGCTCCTGAAGAGTCAGCGCGGTGGCAATCTGATTGGCCAGATGCTGCATGGCCGCCTGTTCGGCCTGGCTGAAATAGTGGAAATTCTCGGCGTGCCGGACTTCCAGCACGCCCGTCAACTCGCTCTGCGCCAGCATCGGAACCAGCAGCAGGGAGCGCGGCCCGATGACCCCCTCTTCCTTGCGGAAATGTGGGCTGCGGCGTGTATCGGGAATCGCCAGCGGGGCGCGGTTGCGGAAGCATGCCGCCACTGCGGACGCGATGGCTCCCTTGGGCGACTCCAGATCGATGGTCTCGGTAACTGCGGCCGTCGAATGCACGCTCTCCAGCAGCTTGGTGGAGCGATTCAGAATGTACAACCCAACTCCGGAAGCGTTCGACAGGCTGGGCAGCGTGAGTGTCAGGCGGCGCAGAATCTCCGCCGGCGAGGTGGCGCGGATCACCGCTTCGCCCAAACCGTTCAGCAGCCGCATCTGCCGCCGCATGGCCGACATGCGGCTCTCGCGGAACCACCAGATCGCCAGCAGCGCGGCGGCCGCTATCAGAGACGCCAGCAGCACGGGCGGCTCGATCAGCCAGCCCCGCTCCAGAATCGCGACCGCGCTCGGGCCTGGGATCAATACCTGAAAATATTGGTCGTAGGGTGGCAGCGTGCAGTATTGGCTGGCGATCCCGGTAACCCGAATCCGGTCGCCTTCCCGGAACCCGCTCAACTGCGGGCCCGAATCGCGACGCGCCCGCGGCAAAAACACACTCAAACGCTTTTGTTTTGGACCGATGAACAGCAGGTCTCCGCCGGTGTTCTGGTCCAGGTCCGTCACCATCGCTTCGGTTGTGATCAGGACCCCCAGGTAACGGAAGGAGGCCAGCTCATCCGGCCGGGATAGACGAGGCTTGGGCGGGTCCGTATGTCCCTGCCGCCGGACATCGCGAGGCACCAGAATGGGCCGGCCTCCCCGCCGCACCAGCGTGCCCTGCGCTTCTACCCAATCGCCCGGATCCAGACTGCGAAATCGCCACTCCGCCCCCTGCAACATCAGCCCGTACCCGGTTTCGTCCTGGATGGGCAAGTACAAGGAGTCCGTGATCAGGATGGGGCGGGATGAAACCTGCCCCGCCACCACCACTTCCTGGCCTTCATAAGCGGGCACATAGTCGGGAGCCACGCGCGACCCGGCCTGCTGCAAGCTCAGCCGCGTCTGGGCCGAGACAGCCCCGGCCAGGGCCGCAAATCCGAGCACGGCTAGCCAAACAAGACGCCTTTTTACAATAGCTTCAACAATAAATCTCATGAAGCGCTTCAATCCAATCGCCGGTGCGAGCCAAGCTCCAACCTGGCGCGAGCCATCACCTAATAGATCGGCGGAACGGGCCCGAACTCCAATTGCGAGCGCCGGCCGGGCCTCCGATCTGATGCTGGAAACGGGATGATATCACAGGTGCGAACTCCGCGGCGCGGCTGGTAGGGGGTCAGAGGCGCTGTTCTCGGGCTTTCGAAGGTTGTCGCAAGACTTACCGTTTTTGAGACGGTCACACCCCAAACTGCCGCAAATGATGGTCAAGATGTTTGTACATTAAGATCGCCCACTCCTCCGGCGTCATCTTCCCAAAAAAACTGTGCGGATTCTTCGTACACCCCGCCTCCCCTCCCGCCGCAAATTTGTCAATCAATCCCGATAACCGCTCCCGTTCCTTGCCCAAATCTCGTTCGTCCGCCACAATAAGGCTCTTGGCCGTCGGCGAGTTCTTCCGTAGCGGGTCTTCGTTCCGAAACACCATCGGCTTCACCAGCCGCCCCAATAGACGTGCGGGTAGCGCTCCCTCTTCGGGCACCACTTCTCCCACCGCCCACTGCATACTCACCGAGCAATGTGCCAGCATCTGCGCCGCCGTCATCTTGCCCCAGCGCCTCTCACTTTGTGGCTCCAATTTTCCCAGCCGGGTCTTTACCTGATTCGCCACCGTCGCATCGAACAGGTTCTTCATGCTCACATGCCTCCTTTAGGCGCAGTTTCACAAACAACCTTTGTGAGACGGCGTGGACTGTCCACCCGGTCGTATAACGCCCTATCGGCCGAACCGCCGGCCGCCTCGGAAAAGAATCTCAAACTTACGCGCTACTGCTCGGCTCGCCAGTTAGGCTCGCATGTTAGCATGGATGGTTCTCAGGCTCCGGGCTTCGTGCAACGGCCGGCTGTGAACCCCGCCAGGTCCTCCGATTCTACTGGCCTAGCCCGGGCCATCACCTCCAGGTGGATTTCAATTCGTGGCCCAGAAGTTCAGCGTGAGCTTACAGTACCTGTACTTGCAGATGCTGGAACGGCCTACGGGGTTTACGACTACCAACTTGCCCTCGAGACAGGGGATTGTGCTCGATAATTCCGCCAGCATTTTCCGCGTCGGCGTGAATTATCACTTCAACTGATCGGCAAGCGGGGCAGCTTTGCGACGGTTTCAGCTGAAGGGAATTTCAACCTCGGTATAGGTGCCGGGTCGGGCGGCCGCAACGGCGGCAGTTATACGGTCCATGTGTAGCCGGACGCGGGACCATTTGGCCGCGCCGGTCAAAACGACCAGAGCGATTTTGCGGCCCGCAAGGTTCTGCTGGTAGCGAATGCCTTGATCGGTTGAAAGCAGAAGATCAATCCCGGCTTCTTCCGCCGCGTTCAGCAAAGCGCCGTTGCTTAACCTGTCCCACCCTTTGGATTGGGCCGTCATGACGGTATGCTCGGAGAGCGCCCGGATGAGCCCGCGCGGTGTTCCGTGGTCAAACAGGATGAGCATCAACAGGCGCGGGTTGCCGCTCCGGTATGGAAGTTTTTAAGCTCCGGGCTACGAAGTCGAGGACGGCGTTAATCTGTTCCCGGGTCACGTCGAATTGTTCCATCACTTCGTCAACGCTCAAGTCCTCAAGGTTCTCGATGACCGTGGCAACGGGCAGGCGCGTATCCTTAAACACCCATGCACCGCTAACCTTATCGGGGATGCTCTCCACGGCAGGGCATTGGGACCAGTCGATAGTTGCCATGTGATTACCCTCCTTTCATCGTAGCCTTTTGAGACGGCGGTGAACGTCCCCCCCGGCCGGATAACGCGCTATCAGCCGAACCGCCAGCCGCCTCGGCACAGAATTTCAAACTCGCCCACTACTGCTCGGCTCGCCAGTAAGGCTCGCATGTTAGCATGGATGGTTGTCAGGCTCCGGGCTTCGTGCAATGGCCGGCTGTGAACCCCGCCAGGTCCGGAAGGAAGCAACGGTAGCGGTTTAGGCCGTGTGCCGCGGATCACCCGGGGTCTGGCATTTTCTCCAGCCAACGCCTTCATGTACCAGGTCATTGCCAGGAAATACCGGCCCCAGTCTTTTGGGGAACTGATCGGCCAGGAGCACGTCCGCACCACGCTCGAAAACGCCATCGCGCAGCAGCGTATCGCGCATGGCTACATCCTCTCGGGTCAGCGCGGCACGGGAAAGACCACCGTCGCCCGCATCCTGGCGCGCTGCTTGAATTGCATCCAGGGACCCACCGCCACTCCCTGCGGCGTCTGCTCCAGCTGCCTGGAGATCGCGCAGGGCAACTCCATGGACGTGATCGAAATCGACGCCGCATCCAATCGCGGCATCAACGAAATGCGCGAGCTGCGCGAAAATGTCCGCTTTCGTCCGGCGCGCGACCGCTACAAGGTCTTCATCGTCGACGAAGCGCACCAGATCACCAGCGAAGCTTTCAACGCGCTGCTCAAGACGCTGGAAGAGCCGCCGGAGTGGGTGGTCTTTATCTTATGCACCACCGAGGCGCACAAGATCCCCACCACTATCGCCTCGCGCTGCCAGCAATTCAGCTTTCGCTCCGTGGATTTCGAGGAAGTGCTCCAGCGCATGCGGGAGATTTGCGTCAAAGAAGGCATCGAAGCGGACACGGAAGTGCTCAGCGTCCTGGCCCAGGCCGGCGAAGGCAGCGTGCGCGATTCTTTGTCGGCGCTCGATCAAGCCATCGCCTGCTGCGGCGTCAAGCTGGATGCCGCCGAGGTGCGCGGTTTGCTCGGCATGTTCTCGCTCGACTCCCTGCATGAGGTGACCAAAGCCCTGGCCGCCCAGGACTCGCGCCGCATGCTCGACCTGGTGCTGGAGCTGGATCGCAACGGGCGCAACTTGCAGCATTTCTGCCGCGAGCTGGCGCGCTATTTCCGGAATCTCTTAGTAGCCAAAGTGGCCGGCGCCAACACGCGTCTGATCGCCGCCTCTCCCAGCGAGCAGGAGCGCCTGGTTGAAATCGCGGCCGGATTCTCCGAAGAGGATCTGACGCGCTACCTCCAGCTCACGCTCGATTTGTTCAAGGACTTGCAGTTCTCTCTGCAGCCGCGCCTGCATCTGGAAATCGGCCTGCTTCGCCTGGTGCAAGCCGGCAAGCTTCTGCCCATCGAAGAAGCGCTGGCCTCGCTCGGATCGGGCGGCGGCTCGGCGCCCGCGAAACCGGCGGCGAAAAAACCCGCGCCACCATCTGAGAAGCCAGCTCCGGCCGAGAAGCCCGCCCCGCGCTCCGCACCGCCACTAGCTCCCAAGACCGCGCCCGCGCCAGATCCGCCCGCTCCCGTGACCTCCGCTCCTGCGGCCTCCGCCCCTGCTCCCGACGCCTGGCGCGACCGTCTGCACGCGGTCCTGCTCGAACTCGGAATGCAATTCACCGCCGACGCCATCGAACACTCCACCGTAACGGAAGCAGGCAACGAACTGCAATTCACGACGCCGGAGGAATTTCGCCTGGCCATGAACGAAAAGGATATCCTGAAGGCTGTGCAGAAGATCGCAGGACGGCCCATGCGCGTCAAAATCAAGCTCGGAACGCCCCAGGCCGGCGCGCCGCCCGCGCTGAACAAGCCTCCTGACGACGCTTCCGAACGCGCGCTCTCCCACCCCGAGGTCCGCCGCTTTCAGGAAATCTTCCCCGACGCCCAGGTGCGCGTGGTGCGCAATCTAAAGGAGTAGCCGAGACCCATGAAACTTCCCGGAAACATGCAGGCCATGATGAAGCAGGCCGAGCAGATGCAGAAGAAGATGCAGGAGGAGATCGCGCTAATCCGCGTGGAGGCCACCTCGGGCGGAGGCATGGTCGCCGTCAGCATGGACGGCAAGAAAAACGTCACCCGCGTCAAGATCGATCCCGAAGTGGCCGGCGATGTCGAAATGCTGCAGGACATGGTGATGGCGGCGTTCAACGAGGCCACCAAAAAAGTCGACGACGAGACGCAACAGAAGATGGGCGGCTTGCTGGGCGGCCTCGGGCTGCCTCCAGGTATGTTCTGATGAGTTGTGGCGCACGCACTCCTGCGTGCCGCGTTCACACTCTTGTGAACGCAGGTATCCCCAAGCTTTAGCCTCACCCATGCCCGACTACGCTGAACCGCTAGCCCGCCTGATCCAGGAATTCAAACGTCTTCCCGGCGTCGGCCAAAAATCCGCCCAGCGCCTGGCCTTCCATGTTCTTCGTCACGGGCGCGAAGAAGCCGAAGCGCTCTCCCAGGCCCTGCTCGACGTTAAAGACAAGCTCGGCCTGTGCGCCGCCTGCAACAACATCAGCGACGCCGAAGAATGCAACTTCTGCCGCGACCCGCACCGCGACCGCTCGGTAATCTGCGTGGTGGAGGAGCCGCACAACATTCTGCCCATCGAGACCACGCGCCAGTTCAACGGGCTTTATCACGTCCTGCACGGCGCGCTGTCCCCGCTGCGCGGCATCGGCCCGGATCAGCTTCGCATCTCGAACCTGCTGGAACGCGTCCAGTCCGGCGAAGTACGCGAGCTGATCCTGGCCACCAATCCTACAGTGGAAGGCGAGGCCACTGCCGTTTATCTCTCGCGCCTGATGAAGCCGCTGGGCGTGAAGGTGACGCGCATCGCCATGGGGATCCCGGTAGGCAGCGACCTGGAATTCGCCGATGAAGTTACCATGGGCAAGTCGCTCGAGAATCGCCGCGAGATGTAGCGCCTTACTTCTGTGCCGGCGAGGCAACCGGCGACTGGGCATTGCCAGCCTTGGCCGCCGCAATTTCGGCCGCGCTCTGTAGCTTGAATCCGGCCGGCGGAAACACCTGGGTGCGGGCCGCGTCCACCAGCGCCTGGAAGCCGTCGTCGCTGCCATGAAACTTCTTGTATTGCGCCGTCACGTAGTCGAGAGTCTGCTTCCGGTCCTCCGCACCCAGCGCGCCCGGCCCGTCATAAGCGGCCGCCCGTGCGAAATAGTACAAAGCCGCGGATACCTTTTGCGGATCCCGTGAACCCACCAGCGCGGAGCCCATCAGGTAGTCGGCGAAGCCGTCGGCGCCAAGGATGCCGAGAGCCTTCAGGATTTCGGCTTCCGCCAGCGTCCAATTCTGGCGCTTCAAGGCCACCCAACCGAGCGTCCGATGCGCCACCGCCTCCACGGGCGGGCGAACCGCCTTCCAGTCCTTTTCCGTCATATTCGCCGGCGTGCCTCGCCGCGCTATCAGGTCCAGGAATGCATTGGAAGCTTGCTCGCCCTGGGCCAGGGCCTCCGGCGTCGCATTCGATCGCGTAACCATGGGCGCGTACAGCATGCTGTAATACAGGCCCGAGAAGTTCTTTGGATCATCCGCCAGAATCAACTTTGCCACGTCGAACGCCTCTTGAAATTTGCTGATCCAGGAGTATGCGCTGAGCTCCAGTTGCCGGCGCTCGATGACGAAATCGCTCGCGGGATACTGCGTCTCCCATTGCCGCAATAGCGCCAGGCGGGCGTTGGGGTCGGTCTCTTTCGTAACGGCGGAATACAGATCGTACTCAGCCCGGTCTTTCCATCTCCGGGCAGCGGCAGCAGGCGGATGGGAGGGAGCGGCCGGAGCAGGAGTCGATGGCGCGGCCGAGCCCGGAGCCGATGTGGCAGGGGGATTGGCCGGAGCCACCGGAGAAGCGGGAGCATCCGGAGGCGGAGCGATTGATTGTGCCGATCCGGGTTCCGTCAGCCCCACCACGTTCGACGGCGGTGCGTCGGTTAAGGCGTTATACAAAGTGCCCGGCTGCGCGGGCTCGTCCGGCTTCGTCTTTTGTTCCAGCGCCCGAATGGGCATGCGGCGGTATTTCCGCCACTGCGGTTTGTTTCGCCGCGCCGCGGCTCAAAGGGGACGCGAGCCGGCCGCGAGACACGGATGTCAACCAGTCCCTCTCCAACCATCCGCCGGCCAGGATCGCAGCCGTCACTGCAGCGCCCGTCATCCACATCCAGCGCCGCTTTGCGCCACCACTTCCCGCGCCGCTATCCGGCTCCTCGATAACAGGAGCCGATGCCTCGGCCACTGGGC
Source organism: Terriglobia bacterium (assembly GCA_963768095.1). GTDB lineage: Bacteria > Acidobacteriota > Terriglobia > Bryobacterales > Bryobacteraceae > Palsa-89. The sequence goes on from CAVYGT010000011.1 coordinate 1,515,482, forward strand.
GCGCCAGCGCGTCCGCCAGCGCCTGGCCAAACTCGCGCGCCTCCAGAAACCGATCTTCTTTCTTGTAGCGGAGAGCCTTCAACAAAACTTCCTCCGCCGCTTCGGGAATCGATCTATTGAGATCCCGCGGCCGGATGAAGTGCTCTGACACCTGCGCCGCAATCAGCTCCAACAATGGGTCGTCAGGAAAAGGACGCTTCCCGGTGAGCAGCTCGTACGCAATGACCCCCAGGGCGTAAATATCATTCGAGGCCGAAAGTTTGCCATCCCACTGTTCGGGGGCCATGTAGGCCTGGGTCCCCACCAGGCGCGTCGCCATCAGCAATGTCGTGTCGCCGTCGCCGCGGACTCGGGCGATGCCGAAGTCGATCAACTTGACGAATTCCTCGCCCCCCGCCCTCCGCTGCAGCATGATATTTTCCGGCTTCAGGTCCAGATGCCAGACCTTCTTGTCGTGCGCCGCGCTTAACGCATTCGCGGCCTGCCGCACGATCTCGCCCGCGCGCGCCAGTGGCAGCGCTCCCCGCGCCAATTCGGCTCGCAGCGTCTGGCCTTCGACATACTGCATCACCACGAACGGCGTGCCATCCGGGGATTTTCCTTGGTCCAGCACACCGACTACGCCGGGATGATCGATCCGCGCCAGCGCTCGCACTTCTTCGGCGAACCTTTTCTCAAGCCACGGATCGGTCTTGTTCTGTACCAGCAGGGTCTTGACTACTACCGCCCTGTTTTCGAGCTGCTCATCGCGCGCCAGGTAGACGGTGCCGAATCCGCCTTGCCCTATTTCGCGGACGATTCGATAACGGCCGCTCAGCAGGCGCTCGTGCCGGCTCAGCACCAAGGTGGGCGGGCTTTCTCCATCTGCTCCGGACGCGCGCTCGTGTTCGCCCAGCAAGGTCTCCACTTCTTCGCGCTGCGTTGCGTCTGAACATTGCCCGGCGAGAAAGCTCGACCGCTTCTCGGGCGGCATGTCCAGCGCGGCGCGAAATAGCACTCGCGTGCGCTCCTTCCGCTCCGGGGTCATGGTTACTGATCGTCCGTTTGTATCTTAATTCTATAGCCTGCGCAATTCTATAGCCGTCCAGGGGCGAGCGGATCAGAGCGCTGGCTTCCAGCTGGGGGGAAGCCCGGAACCGCAATGAGCAGGTCGCGGTTCCGGGCATGAGCAACACCCCAAAGGGTTGCCCATCTAGGAGGATGATAATCTATTGGCGGGCCCGAGGCAAACGTCAGTTGTGCGCCGACGCGTTGGCCGCCACCACCCGCACCACGGATCCCGACATGAGCGAATCCGGCGGATCCATAATCACCTGGTCATCCGGCGTGATCCCGGAAACCACTTCCACTTCATTGCCGTAATCTTTTCCCAGCACTACCGGCATCAGCTCGGCTTTGTTGCCCTCGCGCAGGACCCCCAGGCGCAGGCCTTCCTTGCGGAACAGGATCGCGCTCACCGGAATGATCACCGAGCGCACGCTGGCCGGCAGCAGCAAGTGCACTTCCGCATAGGCTCCGGGCCGCAGCTCGCCGGTGCTATTGTCGAGATCCACTTCCGACAGCAGCGTGCGAGTGCCGGCGTCCATGGCTTCGGCCGTGCGCACCAACTGGCCGCGGAACCGGCGTCCGGGGAATTCGGCCAGCGTCAAGTCCGCCGGAGTGCCCGCCACGGCCGACCGCGCATAAGCTTGCGGAACATTCACGAACACGCGCAGCTTCTTGATGGCGGCAATGTGGAACAGTCTCCTGAGCCAGCCCGCCGTTGCCGGCATTGATGAGCGCGCCGTAATCGGTGTTGCGCGCGGTGATGACGCCATCGAAAGGCGCTCTGACGATCTTGAAAGCTTGCAGGTCCTGCAGCCGTCCCAGGTTCGCCTGAGCCGCGTCCAAATTGCTGCGCGCCGCGGCCACGGCTTTCGCCAGCGACTCCACGTTGGCCGCCTGCGCCTGGTACTGCGCCTGATACGTGTCGTTCTCCTGCCGCGACACCGCGCCTTTCGTCACCAGATTGCTCCAGCGCTGCGCCGTGACGCGCGCCAGTTCCTCGTTGGCCCGGCCCTGCTGCAGATTCGCCACCGCCTGCTCCACCGCTGCCTGCGTCTGCGCCAGCGCGCCCTTGGCTTGAGTCACCTGCTGATCCAGCTCGGGTGCGTCAATCTCCGCCAGCGCCTGGCCCGCCTTCACGCGCGTTCCGATATCGGTGTACCACTGCTTCACGTATCCGCTGGCGCGCGCATAAATCGGCGAATCGATGAAAGCCTGAATGCTGCCCGGCAGTACAACCTCGTTGGTCGCCGAGCCAAGCTTCGGATGCACCACCGACACGCTGGGAACCGACAGGTACAGCGTTTCCTGCTTCACGGCGGTGGCCGTGCTGATACGCGACCGGATGCCCCGGTAAATGACGCCCGCCGCCACGGCCAGCACCACCAGCACCAGCACGATCCTGACGGCGCGCGCCAAACCCGAACGCGGCCGGGTATGCACCGGCTTGGGATAGGTAGGAACTTCGATCATGCGCTCACTATCTAGCATCGCTGGCCGCACGCTTCTTATGCAACATGCTGAACACCACCGGCACGAAAAACAAGGTGGAAATGGTGGCGAAAATCAATCCGCCGATCACCGCGCGGCCCAGCGGCGCATTCTGCTCGCCGCCTTCGCCCATGCCCAGCGCCATCGGGATCATGCCGATGATCATGGCCATGGCAGTCATCAAAACCGGCCGGAAGCGCGTGTAGCCGGCTTCGATGGCCGCTCTCTCCGGATCGCCGTCGCGCGCCAGCACTTCTTTCGCAAAGCTCACCACCAGAATGCTGTTGGCGGTTGCCACTCCTACGCTCATGATGGCGCCCATCAGAGCCGGAACGCTCAGCGTGGTGCGCGAAATGAAAAGAAAAACAATGATTCCCGCCATGGCCGCCGGCAGCGCCGTCAGAATAATAAAAGGATCCAGCCAGGACTGGAAATTCACGACAATCAGCAGGTAGACCAGGACCACGGCCAGCGCCAGCCCCGACAGCAGCCCTTGGTAGGAGCTGGTCATGGTCTCAATCTGGCCGCGGACGGTAAGCTGCGATCCGCGCGGAAGCTCTTTGCGGCTGGCGTCCACGATGCGATTCAGATCGCCGGCCACCGCGCCCAAGTCGCGATCCTGAACCGAGCCGTAGATGTCGACCGTCCGCTGCACGTTGTAGTGCGAAACCAGCGCCAGCGTCGTGGTCCGGGTTTTCGTAACCATGTCGCTCATGATTTCCGGCTTTCGTCCGTCTTGCGCGCTGATCGGAATATTTTCCAGATCGCTGAGCGAAGACTCGGCGTACTGGGGCGCCTGCGTCACCACACTGTAAGTGATGCCGGTCCGCGGATCCAGCCAGAAAGAAGGCGTGGTCTGGAAGCTGCCGCTCAATGACACCAGCAGATTGTTCGCGACATTGAGCGGCGTGAGTCCGCTTTCGGCAGCCTTGGTGCGATCCACGTCCAGCTGAAAACGGGGTTCGTCGAACAACTGGTGCACCCGCAGATCCACGGCGCCCGGTACGGTCCGGAGCCGCGTCAGCAGGCGGTCGGCGAACTCGTGATTGGCTTCCAGATTCGGACCCACCACTTGCACGTCAATCGGAGCCGGCAGTCCGAAGTTCAGAATCTGGCTGACGATGTCCGCCGGCAGAAAGTAGAACGCGATGCCGGGAAACTGCTGCGGCAGAACTCGGCGCAACTCGTGGATGTAGTCGGTGGTCGGACGGTGCCCGGGATTGAGCGTCACCATCACGTCGGCGTCCATGGTGCCGATCGGGCCGGAGTTGCTGTAGGTCATGTTGATCGAGCTGTACGGCAGCCCGATGTTGTCGATGATGCTGGACAACTCCGCGGGCGGAATGATGCGCTCGATGGAAGTCTCAATCAGATCGCCCAGGCGCGCCGTTTCCTCGATGCGCGTTCCGGTTTTAGCGCGGAAGTGCAGATTGAAGCGGCCCGCATCCACCGAGGGAAAGAAATCCTGCCCCAGCCAGGGCAGCAGCAGAAACGCCGCGGCGCAGGAGCCCAGAAACGCGGTCGCGAACACGCCTCGGTGACGCACGCATGCGGCCAGCGTGCGGTGATAGCTATCGCGAACGGCATTGAAGCCGCGCTCGAAAGCCCGTTGAAAGCGGGCCGGCAAATTCCAGGCGGCCGGACGGCTGCTATGATGCGGCCCCACCTTGAGCAGATACATCGCCAGCGTCGGCACCAAGGTCCGCGACAAAACATACGAAGCCAGCATCGCGAACACCACCGCTTCGGCCAGCGGGACGAACAAGAACCGCGAGACGCCGGTCAGGAAAAACATGGGCAGGAACACGATGCAGATGCACAGCGTGGAGACGAAGGCCGGCAGCGCGATCTGCGCGGCGCCGTCCAGGATGCCCTCGTGCAGGCCCTTGCCTTCGTCGAAATTGCGGTCGATGTTCTCGATGGTCACGGTGGCGTCGTCCACCAGAATGCCGACCGCCAGCGCCAGCCCGCCCAGCGTCATGATGTTGATGGTTTCTCCCAGGGCACTCAACACGCACAGCGAAGTCAAGATCGAGAGCGGAATCGAAATCGCAATGATCAGCGTGCTGCGCCAGGTCCCCAAAAACAGCAGGATCATGATAGCCGTGAGGCAGGCCGCGATGATGGCTTCGCGAATTACACCGCTCACGGCCGCGCGCACGAACAGGGATTGGTCCGAGATCGGTTCGATCTTCAGCTCCGGCGGAAGCGTCGCGGCGATTTGCGGCAGCATGGCGCGGACCTGTTTGACGATGTCCAGCGTGGACGCGCTGCCCACTTTCATGATGGTCAGCAGTACGCTGCGTTGTCCGTTGCGGCGCACCACGTTGGTCTGCGGCGCAAAACCGTCGCGCACGTGCGCCACATCGTGCACGTAGATGGTGGTGTTCCCCACCGCCTTCACCGGCAGGTCGTTCAATTCCTGAATCGTCTCGGGACTGGCGTTGAGGCCCACATCGTACTCGAATTCGCCGATCTTAGAACTCCCCGAAGGCAGGATGAGATTCTGATTCGTGACCGCATTGACCACGTCGGCCGGCGACAGGTTCTTGGCCTGCAGCAATTGCGGCTGGATATCGATCATCACCTGCCGCTGCTTGCCGCCGTAGGGCCAGGGGATCGCGGTGCCCGACACCGTGACCAGCTGGTTGCGAATGACGTTGGCGCCGAAATCGAACAACTGCTGCTCGGAAAGTCCCGGACCCGACAGCGCCAGTTGCAGGATAGGTACGCTGGAGGCGCTGTAGATGATCATGAACGGCGGCGTGGTGCCGGGCGGCATCTGCCGCACCGCGCGCTTGGGCGACGGCCGTCATTTGCGCCATGGCCACGTCCACCTTCGCGCCGGGATGGAAGAAAACCTTGGTGATGCTGCGCCCTTCCACCGTTTGCGATTCGATGTGCTCGATGTCGCTGACGGAGGTGGTCAGCGAGCGTTCGTACGATGCCCCGATGCGCTCTTCCATGTCCTGGGCGTTCAGCCCGTTGTAATTCCACAGCGCAGCCACCACCGGAATGTCGACGTTGGGGAAGATGTCGGTGGGCGTCCGCAGAATCGCGATGGGGCTGACCAACAGGATCAGCAGGGCCAGCACGATAAACGTGTAAGGGCGCTTTAAAGCGACTTCAACGATCCACACTGCGACACGCTCCTTGACCGGGAGAACCAGGCAAGTCCAAAATTCTACCTATTACCAATGTGCCAGATCTGAAGAGCTGGTGAGGAACCGCCTTTCGCGCACGCTCCCGCATCCGAGGTCCATCCCCGCCGAGCGAAACCGTCGCCTGGGCCCCCCTCACCGTTATATACCTTGACACGCATATGCTCTGTGGAGTATATCAAGAGAGTGGAATCTGTTTTCGAAATCATCGCCGAGCCGAACCGCCGCGCGATACTGAGCCTGCTGGTCTCGTCCCAACAGTCGGTTGGAGAGATCGAGCGTCAGCTTCGTATGCCGCAGCCGACCGTGTCAAAGCACCTGCGAGTGCTGCGCGAGGCCGGTTTCGTGGAATCCACGGTGGACGCACAGCGCCGTCTCTACCGGCTGAAACCTGAACCACTTCAGGAGGTGGATGCCTGGCTGGCTCCGTTCCGCCGGTTCTGGTCCGCTCACGTGGATGCTCTCGAACGCCACCTCGACCGCATGGATCAATCAACACAGACGAAAAGGAAGACAGCGAGAAGACGACGCGGCCCAAACCGCGCACGTGACATAGGAGAAACGAAATGAAAATCAAATTGACCAGCGTATACGTGGACGACCAGGACAAGGCCCTGCGCTTCTATACGGAGGTACTGGGTTTTGCCAAGAAGACCGATTTCAGTCAGGGCCCATATCGCTGGCTGACCGTGGCCTCGCCCGAGGAGCCGGAGGGCACTGAGCTGCAGCTGGCCCTGAACAACAACCCCGCAGCCAAAGCGTATCAGCAGGCGATCTTTCAACAGAGCCAGCCCGCGGCCATGTTCTTCACCGACGACGTCAAGGGCGACTACGAGCGGATCAAGGCCCGCGGCGCCGAGTTCGCGATGCCGCCACGATTGTCTCTCGATGTTCTGGATCGACCTGCTCAGCGGAACTCCCATCGGCCGCATCGTTGGTGGTGAGGCGATGAAGTTCGGTGGCTGGCAGCGATTGAACGCCGAGTACGCCAAGCAGTTCGGTGTTGAAACGCCGAATCGGCCGCCTCAGGCGGCTCAAAAGAGGTGAATGGAGGACACATGAACCATGAAAGATGCCACCAAACGTTCGATTGTTCGCTGGATTCACATCGTCTTCAGCATTCCGATACTCGGGTATATTTATAGTCCGTTCGAACAACTTCCGCAGTACGCCGCCCGTGTTCGGTTTGTGGTCGTTCCTGTAATGCTCCTTTCGGGGCTTTGGATGTGGAAAGGTCATGTCCTTCGACGGCTCATTTCGAAGAGATCGGCCAATCAAGACGCTGCGGCGAAACTACTCGCATGAAAACAGAACAAGAATGCGAGCCATAAAGACACGACGAGAAGTCGCTCGAGTACGCCATGCGCGAGGATGACCACGCTGTTCGCGTCCAGCGTTGCGCATGCCCTCGAGAATGTGTGCGAAACGCTCACGTCGCATGACGCAAAGGATTTTGCGGCCATCTGCGGAGGATTCGAGCAAGCGGGCTACGCCGTGGGTGCCGTGGTGGCGGACGCCGCGCTGTTCGTGCGGCAATCGCGGCCCCGGCTTTTCATCGTTGGCGTTCACCAGGACATGACGATACCGGAGGATCTGACCGGCATTGGCCCCTGGACGCGCCCCTGGCATACGCCTGCGCTCAAGACCGCTTACGAAAAGCTGCCCGTAAAGACCAAGCAGATATGGAAATTGTGGAAGCTACCGCTTCCACCGAAACGCAAGGTCACGCTGGAGGACATCATCGAGGAGAATCCTGCCAGCACTTCGTGGTTTTCGACGGAAGCTACGCGCGACTTGCTCGCCATGATGAGCGATATCAACCGAGCCATCGAACAAGCCGACTCGTTCCTCGGCCTGAACGTTGGCAACGAATTCTCTCAGGACGGTTTGGCCTGTGCTTTCTTCGCGGCCTTGGCTATGGCGTCGAACGCTTTGACGGCCCGACGGGCCTCCGCGATATATGCCTTCAGGCCGGAATCCTTGCGCATCTCTAGCTCGGCGGCTAGGAACGCAGAAACCGTTTCAACTGCGGTCGCTAGCTTCGTCATTGTCCTGTGACACCTTTCTGCGATACAGCGCTCCCGATCTCTTCCAGCCTGAGGATGATCCCTAGAACCTTTAATTTCATTCCAGTGTTGGTCTCAACGGCGGTCGTCCCCCTCGAATCAGTATCGAGGGAAATTGTCAGGGCAAGCATAGCTGCCTCCTCCTTAGAAGTACTTCCGCGGCTACACGCTAACGACCCACGAAATGTGCACCGTGATCCTCTCGGTTCGTTTGAACCGGAGCCCGCCTGACAGCGGGTCGCGGAAGATTTCATGAAACGGCACTTCCTGAAAGTTTTTTACGACGAAAAGAAAGAAGCGGTCCTTCAAAATCATAGCAACTTGGTGTTCCTTGGGGGTTAAAACCAGGCTTCCGGTTCGTTCCTTAAGACCTTTGACTTCCACAGCCAAGAAATCCTTGTGTCTCTCGGTTCGTAGCCGAAAGTCGTATCCGCACCCGAGGCGCGTCGTGTTTTCAACCGCGTAGCCTTTGAATTCAGGGAGACCGGATTGAACTGATTCAAAATACTGCTCTGCCGCCAGGCCCGTGATCAGTCTCCTCGCGAACTGTGACTCGGTCTCGTCCTGTTCCTCTCGCATCTGAATCTCGCTCATCAGGTTGTCATCATATCCAACAAAGGATTTGATCAGACCGGTGAATGATTCGAAGTCCAAGTCCTGATATTCCTCAAACACCTTCAGACAGTACTTGCGGATCGGGCGCTTATGCCAACCTTTGCGGCGATTCGGGAACAGCGGATCGAACTCATCGCGGTAATTCTTAATGGACGCGGGTCTTGACCCCAACGCGTACCCGATTACGTTGAACGCCTCCACAAAGCTTTCAAAGCCGAGTTTCTTTAGAGCAATCGAATCGTATTTTGATAGGTACAAACCGGCCAGAATCAGCTTCTCTCTGGGCGCAATGCGTTGTGAGTTCAGCACCATGTCTTCACTTTAGAGCTAGTCATCCAGCGCTTATCCGATCAGCCCGATTACTGGCCGCCCGCCTCCAACGGCGAAGCACTCGTGGAACGTTGACCGACTTCTGACTTTGGTGCATCTTAACCGGTTGCGGACCATGCTGTCCATATCCCCGGTTTGGATAGGTGGGGCGGCCGAAAAGACATGGGCCCGAGCGTAACGTCGCGCAGGCGAAACGCGAAGGCCGCAGAATTATCGGCGAAAGGGGCGGGAGTGACGAGTGACGACCGTCGCTCACTACACTTTGCCGCCCGCGTGCATTTACGGCTTTCCGGCCACAATCCCGAGTCCTCGCAACAATCCCCACCCTGTCGCCCAGAGTCTCGATGACGTTCATCTCCTGAAAGCCTTTCACGAATGCTTTGGCGGCAGGCCGGAAGAGGTCAACTACGTCGATTTCGAGGTTGAACACCAGGGAGCTGACACGATGCGCAAGACGCGCGTGCGGCGTGGCGGAACAGTAGTGCAGGAATCCGCGCTCACGGCCATACGAAGGTCTTAAAGGACGATGGAGTCGCCAACGGTACGACGGCGAACCATGCAGGCGGTCAAAAGCAAAGACACCGGCATCGAGATGCGCGTCCGCCAAATGCTTCACGCTGAGGGCTATCGCTATCGTCTGCACCGAGGCGATTTGCCCGGGTGCCCCGATCTGGTTTTCAGCGGCCGCAGGAAGGTGATTTTCATTCATGGGTGTTTCTGGCACGGACATCAATGTGCGCGCGGAAAGCGTGTTCCGAAAACGAATACGGGCTACTGGACGGGGAAAATATCGCGCAATACCACTCGCGACGCGGCCGCGAGAGAACGCTTGCAGGACCTTGGCTGGAAGGTTTCAGTTGTATGGGAGTGCGAGCTTGCGAAGGACAGGGACGCGGTCCTGAAGAGACTCTCGCGCTTTCTGGGGCCTGTGGGAAGCGTGTCCCGGTGAACGTGCTACCCAAGCCGACAACCAGAAGAGGCTTCCACTTTCGGAGGCTGCAGGTTACGTCGAGCGCCGCTAAAATGGTGCGAGAGTCGGAGCTGTACATGAAAACGCCAGTACCGGCCGAATCCGCCTCCGCATTAATCGACGAAAAGATCAAAGATCAAGGAACTCGGCGACTGGCGCGGGAAGACGCTCTCTGCCGGTGCGCGTAATCTTACGCCAGGCAGATCCGGAGATCGTCGAAGAGTGGAAGTGGACGGGGACTCCCGTCTTCTCCCACGGCGGCGTGGTGCCCGGCGGCATCTGCCGCACCGCGCCTTGGGCCACGGCCGTCATTTGCGACATGGCTACGTCCACCTTCGCGCCCGGATGAAAGAAAACCTTGGTGATGCTGCGCCCTTGGACCGTTTGCGATTCGATATGCTCGATGTCGCTGACCGAGGTGGTCAGCGAGCGCTCATACGAGGACCCGATGCGCTCTTCCATGTCCTCGGCATTCAGCCCGTTGTAATTCCAAAGCGCAGCCACCACCGGAATGTCGACATTGGGGAAGATGTCGGTAGGCGTCCGTAGAATCGCGATGGGGCTGACCAACAGGATCAGCAGGGCCAGCACGATGAAGGTGTAGGGACGCTTTAGCGCGATTTCAACGATCCACACTTACGACACGCTCCTTGACAGGAAACCAGGCCAGTTCAAATTGTGCCTATTACCAATGTGCCAGATCTGACGAGCTGGTGAGCGGCAGCATCGCCGAATGGGACTCCACCGAGTGCTTGGCACCACATGCTCAGCGCGTACTAAGGGCCTATGGTCCGCTGGCAACAGCTTTCGATTGTCGCATTACTAGGCGCGGTCCCCCTAACGACATTGCAAGAAATGGGGAGACTGTCGATCGAGAGAGGCAGGTTGATTCGCAATATATTTCGGTAAACCGGTTCAGGCAACTGCAGTCAGGCTCAGATATGTTGATACCGGATGCGGTATCATGGGTTGTGTGTCCGCAGCCAAAACACTCCAGAAGATGCGCAAGAGCCAAGTGGGCTGGCGCATCGAAGAGTTGCAGATGGTAGCGAAAGCTAATTTCGTTGAGTGGCGCAGGCCCGGTCGTGGCGGCAGTCACGTGATCTTTAGCGCTCCCGGTGTTCGCGAAATCGTCTCGGTTCCCGCGAGCCGTCCAATAAAGCCGGTCTACATCAAACAGTTTCTGGCGCTCATCGACGCCATTGGAAAGGTTGGAAAATCATGAGAGCACGTTCGAATCGAGAACTGGACGAATACCAGTTTACAGTTCGTCCGTTATCAGCCGATGAGGGTGGCGGCTATCTGGTGGAGTATCCGGACATACCTGGATGCATGTCCGACGGCGAGACGATCAAAGAGGCGATCGCGAACGGCAGGGAAGCGCTACGCGACTGCCTAGAAGTATTTCGGGAGTCGGGCAGAAAACTGCCGAAACCCAGCATCGAGGCCGCTCAATGGCGCCAGCGCCTGCCCCGGACTCTCTATGCCAAGCTCACGAGACAAGCGCAGCGTGAAGGTGTCAGTATCAACAGCTTCGTCACGGCGATCATCGCCGAAGCAGTTGGATCGAGGCGCGCCGTATCACAAAGGGCGAGCAAGCAAGCATGAACGGCGGTGACCCTCGTCAAGTCACTTCTGGCAGATCGCGCTTCAGGCAAACCCGTACCCGAGCAGCGCGATAGCCCTAAAGGGCTACTGGCTCGCGCAGCGCGACAGGTGCGCCGTTGTATACTCGCCTTATAGCGTAACCGTTGGTCAAGTGCAGGAAAACGCTGGCTGCAGGTAACGCCGGCCCGCGCGTGTTCGCCTATAGTAAATTGACAGGCAACGGGTGTAGGTTCGACAAGGCAGCATGAACATAACCGAGTTATTCATCAAGCGACCCGTCATGACCGCGCTGGTCATGATGGGGATCCTGCTGTTCGGGATCGTCGGCTACCGCACGCTGCCGGTCAACGATCTGCCAATTATTGACTTCCCCACCCTGCAAGTGGGGGCCAGCCTGCCCGGCGCCAGCCCCGAGACCATGGCGGCTTCCGTCGCCACACCGCTGGAACGCCAGTTTTCCACGGTCCCCGGCCTGGACTCCATGACCTCGTCCAGCATGCGAGGCAGTACCAACATCACCTTGCAGTTCGTGCTGGACCGCAACATCGATGCGGCCGGCGAGGACGTGCAGTCCGCCATCGCGGCGGTCTTGCGCCGGCTTCCGCCCAACATGCCGGCCCCCCCGACGGTTCGCAAAGTCAACCCCGCCGACCAGCCCATCCTGTTCATGTCGTTGAATTCCAAGGCGCTCTCGCTGCAGGTGGTGGACGAGTATGCCGAGACCATGGTGGCCCCGCGCATCTCCACCATCAGCGGCGTGGCACAGGTTAACGTGTTCGGCGCGGCCAAGTATGCGGTCCGCATTCAACTGGACCCCAGCCAACTGGCGGCGCGCGGCATTGGCATCGATGAAGTGGAACAGGCGGTGTCGCACCACAACGTAAATATTCCAGCCGGAACCTTATGGGGCCCTCATCAGGCCTTCACGGTTGAGGCCACCGGCCAACTGATGAACGCCCCGGCGTATCGCCCCATGATCGTCACCTATCGAAACGGCTCGCCGGTTCGGCTTGCGGATTTGGGGCGCGTCCTGGATAGCGTCGAAAACGACAAGAGCTACGCCTGGTTCAGCAAGACCCGGTCCATCATGTTCGCCGTCCAGCGCCAGCCTGGCAGCAATACCGTCGAGGTCGTCGACAAAATCAAGGCGCTGTTCCCCGAATTTCGCGCCATGTTGCCGCCCGCCATCAATATGGACACGGTGTACGACCGTTCGCAGTCCATCCGCGACTCGGTGAACGACGTCAAGTTCTCCTTGCAACTGGCCATCGTACTGGTTGTGCTGGTGATCTTCCTGTTCCTGCGCAATATCTCGGCCACCATTATCCCCAGCCTGGCGCTGCCGCTGTCGGTGGTTGGAACCTTCGCTGTGATGTCGCTGCTGGGCTACACGCTCGACAACCTTTCCTTGATGGCCTTGACGCTCGCGGTCGGATTTGTCGTGGACGACGCCATCGTGGTGTTGGAGAACATTGTCCGGCACATGGAAATGGGCAAGTCGCGCCTGGAGGCGGCACTGGAAGGCGGCAAGGAAATCGCCTTCACCATTCTGTCCATGACCCTGTCGCTGACGGCGGTCTTCATTCCCGTGCTGTTCATGGGCGGGATTATCGGTCGCCTGTTCCATGAGTTCGCCGTCGTGATCATGGCGGCGATCTTGACTTCCGGTTTCGTGTCGCTCAGCCTCACGCCCATGCTCTGCAGCCGGTTCCTGAGGCCGCCCACCGAGAAGCATAACGCGCTTTATCGAGCCTCCGAACGCGTGTTCGATGGGATGCTGTCGTTCTACCGTTGGACGCTGCGGGGCGCCATTCGCCATCGCTTGGCCATGTTGGGCGTAGGCGCGGCTACGCTGGTGGCTACCATCTGGCTGTACACGCTTTTGCCCAAAGGATTCATCCCCAACGAAGACACCGGGCAGATTACCGGCACCACGGAAATGTCGCAGGAAGCTTCCTTCGATTCCATGGTGAAGTCCCAGTTGGCGGCGGCGGATATTGTCGACAAGGACCCCAATTTTGACGGATTCTTCTCCGCCATCAGCGCCTCGGGCGGAGGGCCTGGCGGCGGCACCGGCAACTCCGGCCGTCTCCAGATTCGTCTCAAGCCGCGCTCCGAGCGTAAGCTTACGCCCGAGCAGATCATTGAGGAGCTGCGTCCGAAATTCAATGCGATCCCGGGAGTCAGGGTGTATCTTCAGAATCCACCCATGATCCGCATCGGTGGCCAGCAGAGCCGCAGCCTCTACCAATACACGCTACAGGGGCAGAATCTAAACGAGCTATACCGTTCCTCGGCTGACTTCGAAAAGCGGCTGCGCGATGTCCCCGGACTCTTCGACGTGAACACCGATCTTCAAGTAGCCAGCCCCTCGGTAGTTGTGGATATCGACCGCGATCGCGCCTCGGCGCTGGGCGTTACTTCCGATCAAATCGAGGGCGCGCTGTACGACGCCTACGGCTCCAAACAAGTCTCGGACATTTATACCCCGACCAACGATTACCAGGTCATCATGGAGCTGCTGCCGCGCTACCAGATGGATCCCAACGCGCTGCGGCTGGTCTACATCCGCTCCTCAAATGGAAAGCTGGTGCCGTTGGATGCGGTCACCAAACCGCGCAATACTGTTGGCCCATTGTCGGTGACGCACCTGGGACAATTGCCGTCGGTCACCATATCCTTCAATTTGACGCCGGGAACTTCGTTGGGTGACGCTGTCGGCCGGGTGGAGCAAGTAGCACGCGAGACGCTGCCGGCCGACATCAATACTTCGTTCCAGGGCGTCGCGGCGGCGTTCCAGTCGTCCTTGCAAGGCATGGGCTTGCTCCTGGTGCTGGCGATCCTGGTCATCTACATGGTGCTCGGCATTCTGTACGAGAGCTTCATCCATCCGCTGACGATTCTCTCCGGACTGCCATCGGCGGGCTTGGGTGCGCTCGCCTCCCTGCTGATTTTCCACGATGAGTTGAACATCTACTCCTTTGTCGGCATCATCATGCTGATCGGTATCGTGAAGAAGAACGCCATCATGATGATCGATTTTGCCCTGGAAGCGCAGCGCGTGCAAAATCTTGCGCCCGCGGATGCGATCTATGAAGCTTGCCAGGTGCGCTTTCGCCCCATCATGATGACCACCATGGCGGCTCTGATGGGAACGCTGCCCATCGCCTTGGGACTCGGCGCGGGCGCGGAAGCACGCCGTCCGCTCGGCTTGGCCGTAGTCGGCGGCTTGGTCGTTTCACAGACCCTGACCTTGTACATCACGCCGGTGGTTTACATCTACATGGAACGCTTCCGCGAATCGCTGGCCAACATGAAGCGGCAGCGCAAGAAGTCGCTTCGAGCGGTGGCTGAACCGGAAGTTCTCGTTCAGGACTAAATTATCGCGAGCCGGTGGCCCAGGCCGGCAACTTGGCGCCGAGCGTTTTATCGAGCGCGGTTTCCAGGGCCAGGACCGGGTTGCCCGAGCGTTCGAAAGCTTCCAGCACCTTGGCCGCCTCGCCGTCGCGCGAGCCGCGCACGCGCTCCAGCATGAAGTTGGCTTGGTTGTACCACTCCACCGGGCTTTGCTGCTCCAGCGGCGAATTGCCGATGAACTCGATGAAGGTTTCCAGCATCTTGTCGCGCTGCGGGCCGGGCGGAATCAGTTCGACCAGTGCGATATAGACGGTGCATTTTTCGTTGTAGTAATCGGCCTCGGATTTTTCGGAGTCCGGGCTCCAGCCGGCCAGCGCGCTGAGATAGTCGGTTAATCGCTGCTGCCACTCGGGCGTGGATCGCTCGGCTTCGGTGAGGGCTCTTCCCCCGTCGCCGAAACGCAGCTTCTTGCCGCCGTCCATCATGCGCTGCGCTTCGGCGGACTGCCAGTACGCTTCAACCTTAGGCGTCGAGCCGGACTTGTTCACGGGGTTGCTCACCTGGATAGCGCCGTTCGCAGGTGAGCCGGCCGAATCGCCTTTGCAGCCGGCGCTGTGCTGGCGGACCGCGGCCACAACGAAGTCCATCCCGGTCGGCGAATCGGCCAGCACGGCCGAATAACGACCGGTCGTCGGACTGGAGGTTGGGCAGCAGCGCGTTGAACCGGGCCCACAGGACCTCGCGCTGCTCGTTGGTGACGCCGGCGCTCCGGATGGTCTGCGCCAGCGGAACAAGCTGCGCCGGCGAATAAACTTGGCCGACGTAGCCCAGCAGGAAATTGACGTGTTCTTCCTTGGCGCGTTCCTGCGCGCTGAAGCTGCTGTTGACGACCGCCGTCAAGGCCAGGTAGAAATCCGAGACATCGTAGAACAGCGCGTCGTCGCAGGAGAGCGGTTCAAAAACGGGAGGTGGGATCTCCAGAATCAGTTTGCGCGCTTCGGCCGGATCGATCGGCACCATGTCCGACACGGCGCGGCTTTCAAGCGAAAGCGCGTCCAGCTTCATGCCATAGGCCTGGCTGAGCGAGCCCGCGCGCGAGTCCAGGGTAGTGCCGGGCAAGTGCCGCTTGCGCAGCGGATAGGTGGCCGAAACCGCCAGGCTGAAGGCTTGTTCCACCAGGTCCCGGCGGTTGTCCAGGTCAGTGACCTTGCCGGACTCGACCAGGCGCAGGAGAGCGTCCGCGCCAAATTCCGGCGGCGCGGCGTGCGAAAGATCGACCACGGACTGAAACGGCTCGGGCAATTTCGGTGTCTCCGCGCTGGCGAGCGCGGCGGCGAGGAAGATGAGCCCGAATCGCATAGTTAAAAGTTTACGATGGACGCGAAGGACACCGGGTCCAGGCTGGCGCCGCCCACCAGCGCGCCATCGATTTCGGGCTGAGCCATCAGGCCGCGGATGTTGTCCGGTTTCACGCTGCCTCCATAGAGAATGCGGCAGGCAGCGGCGAGATCCGGACCGAATAATTTACGCGCCTGGCCGCGCAGGCAACGGTGGGCGTCGGCGGCAATTTCAGGCGTTGCGACTTTGCCCGTGCCGATGGCCCAGACCGGTTCGTAGGCGATTGCGATTTTTTCGAATTGCTCGGGAGTGAGCCGGGCCAAGCCGGCTTGGCATTGCGTCTCGATGACTTGCTCAGTTCTCTTCGACTCGCGTTGGTCCAGGGTTTCGCCCACGCAGTAGACCGGCGTCAGGCCGGCGTCCAGCGCGGCGGTGATTTTCTTGGCGGCGGTTTCATCGGTCTCGCCGAAGTATTGGCGGCGCTCGCTATGGGCGACTAGAACCCAGCGGCAGCCGATCAGCCTTCAGCATCGGGGCCGAGATTTCGCCGGTGTAGGCGCCTTCCTGTGCCCAGAACAGGTTCTGCGCGCCGATCTCGATGCGCGTGTCACGCGCCGCGGCGACGGCGGCAGCGAGGTCGATGAAGGGCGGACAAATCACGATCTCGCAATGTTGCGCCGCTGCTACGAGCGGGCGGAATTTCTCGAAAAACGCGCTGGTCTCGGCCGGCGTTTTGTACATCTTCCAGTTGCCTGCCATGATGGGGCGGCGCATAGGTTGTGACGAGAGTGGCCGCTCATGCGATGGCGGCCAGGAAGCTCGCTCCTTGAGAGATTTTGGTACCGAAGTTTTCGGCTACCGTTTGGCCTATGTCGGAAAGCGAACGGCGCAGGCCCAGGTTGATGCCTTCCATTTTACGCGGGCGGTAGGCGATCAGGGGGACGTACTCGCGGCTATGGTCGGTGGAAGGGGTGGTGGGGTCGCAGCCGTGGTCGGCGGTGATGATCACCAGATCGTCGAATTGCAACTTGCGCTCGAGCGATAGGAAGCCAGGCATCGAATTCTTCGAGCGCGCGCGCATAACCTTCGACGTCGTTGCGATGGCCGTACTGCTGATCGAAGTCGACCAAGTTGACGAAAATGAGGCCTTTCTCTACCTGATCCATCGCCTCCAGCGTTTTGGCCATTCCGTCGGCGTTGTTCTTGGTCTTTTCGTGTTCCTGAATGCCGCGGCCGAGAAACACGTCGAAGATTTTGCCGATGCTGAAGACGTCGATCTGATTGGCTTCCAGTTGATCGAGCAGCATGCCTGAGGGAGGCGGCACGGCGTAGTCCTTGCGGTTGGGCGTTCGCGTGAAGCTGCCGGGCTGGCCGACGAAGGGGCGTGCGATCACGCGTCCGACCTCATGCGGGCCGCGCAAGATATCGCGGGCGGTTTCGCAAATCTTGTACAGCTCCCAGAGCGGGATCACTTCTTCGTGGGCGGCAACTTGGAAGACGCTGTCGGCGGAAGTGTAGACGATGGGCTTGCCGGTGCGCATGTGTTCCTCGCCGAGTTGTTTGATGATCTCGGTGCCGGAGGCGGCGCAGTTGCCGAGCGTACCGCGCCCAATGCGGCTTTCGAACTCCTGCATGATCTCAGGAGGAAAGCCGTGGGGATAGAGTGGGAACGGTTTGGCGAGATGGATACCGACCATCTCCCAATGTCCCGTGGTGGTATCTTTGCCGGGCGAAGCTAGCGCGCAGCGTCCGAACGCGGCGGCTGGGTAAGGGGCGGGCTGGATGTGCGGCAGTGGCTTCAGGTTGCCGAGGCCGAGGCGGGCTAGATTGGGCAGGTGCAACGTGCGCCTGCGCGCGATGTTGCCGAGCGTATCGCTGCCCACGTCGCCATACGCCGCCGCATCCGGCATCTCGCCGACACCGACGCTATCCAGCACGATCCAGATTACGCGCTGGAAGTACGATTCGATCATTGACTGATGACGTGGGCGGGAGTTGGCATGATCGGCTTGCCTAAAGCGTCGTTGATGCGTTCGGTGAGCATGTCGACGAAGCGTTCCGGAAGGTAGCCGATCATGCGGTCCACTACCTCGCCTTTCTTGCCGAAGATGATGGTGGTTGGAATATTGGACACCTGCAGCAGGTATTGCAGGCCGTCATCGAAATAGGTCTTCTGGGTCCACTTCTGCGATTCCATGAAAGGTTTCACCAGGGCGTGGTTGTCGTCGGTATCGATGGACAGAAACATCACGTCGGGATTGTCCTTGAAGCGAGCCTTGGTTTCTTCGTACAGAGGATGCTGAGCGCGGCAAGGCCCGCACCAGGTGGCCCAAAAGTCGAGCACCACGACTTTGCCTAGAAGCGAGGAAAGCGCGAGCTTGTCTCCGTCCGGAGCAGATAGCGTGAAGGCCAGCGGATCCTTGAGCTGATTGTTCGGATCGAACTGGCGCAGTTCGGCGCGGCGATCGGCGAGCTGCTGGGCGGTTTGGTCGTAAGTTTTCAGGATCAGATCGCCGAGGCCCGCCTGGGAGCCGTTGAGTTTGGAATAGAGCTCGCTGAGGCTGGCGCGGTCGTGTGCGCCATTGAGATCGGCGGACTGGAGGCCGGCGATAGTGAACGCTTCGGCCAAATACTGGATGGCCTCACGGTCCTGGCCGGAAGCGGAAAGCCAGCGGGCCGCTTCACGCGCACCCTCGACGCTCGGAAAAATCTTGTAGCTGGATTCGGCCAGTTGGATGGCGTCGTCCTTGTGGTCCAGAAGGCCCTGCGCGCGCGCCTGGAAGATTAAGGCGCTGGCCAGGGCGCGGTCATATTCGTCCTTGCGTTTCGCCACCTCGCGGCCGCCGCCGGGGACGAATTTGTCGTCCTTATACGTGGCGCGAATCAATTCTTCCAAGTGACGAGCGTGAGTGAAGGCGCGTTCGACGCCAGGCCGCTCGCCCGCGCGCAACAGGGCCGCGGTGAGGGCCTGCAAGTATTGCCGGTTGTCGGGGTCGCGCGCGAGCACATCCTCGCCGTAGAGGAGAACACGGCGGTCGTCGTTCAGGTCCATGGCGGTCTTGAACAGGGCGCGTTCGAGGTCGGGCTTCTGCGGAGAGTCCGGATATTGCTTCAGATGGCGTTCGATGGCGCGCGCCACCTCGACTGGACTGGTGCCGGCTTCGCCGAGAGCTTGGCGCAGAGCTTGTTGCTCGGCCGGAGCTGGAGCGATCTGCGCGGCGAGAGGCAGTGCGAGGGCGAGCAAAATGCCGAACCGCGTCATGGCTGGGTTTTCTCCAGCGAGGTTTTATCGGATGCCGGCGCAGGCTTACGGATGGCCTCGGCAATTTCGGCGGCCCGCTCGCGCGCGATGTGCAGGAAGCTCTCGTTGTTGGCGATGCGATCCAACAATGGCAGGAACTGCTGGGGGTCCACCAGGCGTTTGTGATCCCAGGTGATTTGCAACTGGAGCAGCACGTCGTTGACGCCGAGCTTGTCGAAGTGCACGGTGCGGTCGAGACTGACGAAGTGACCCTCGGTCTCGGTGATGCGCTCGAACCAATCGAGCAAGGCCTGCGCGTTCAAGTCCTGCGAATAATTGAAGTCGACGGAGTGCTTGTCGGCGCCGTCCTCGAACGCGAAAGTCTTGGTTCCCATGTTGGCGACTTTCAGGCCGGACTCCAGGGGATGTTGAAAGTGATCCAACTTTTGGGCGAGATCGAAGAGGGTCTGGGTGTCGGCGGCGGACAATTGAATCTTGATGGGATCGTCGTCTTCCTTGGCTTCCTGATAAGTAGCCGCGCCGCTGCGCTCGACTGTGATGGCGACGTATTCAGGAACGCTGCCTTTGAAGTACTTGGAGTAGACCAGCCGAGGTTCGGCGCAAGCGCATGCGGCAAACAGCAGCAGAAGCGCGGCGAGTTTCATCGCGCTGCTCCCACTCGAGCATGATAGGAGGCATGGGTGGCGTGACAGATGGCTACGGCGATGGCGTCGCAGGCATCTTCGGATTCGATTTCCTGCTCCAGGCCGAGGAGCGAATGCACCATGCGCTTGACCTGGTGTTTTTCGGCGCGACCATAGCCTACCACGCTGGTTTTGATTTCGAGCGGCGAGTACTCGCCGAGCAGGAGGCCGGCCTCGGCGATAGTCAGCAGCACGACGCCGCGCGCATGCGACAGCTTCAACGCGGTCTTGACGTTCTGCGCGTAGAAGACTTCTTCGACGGCGGCCGATTCGGGCTGGTGGGCGGCAATGATGCGGCGCAGGGCGGCGGCGATAGCCAACAAACGCAACTCCAGAGGTTCCTTGGAATGGGTGTGAATGAACCCGGCGTCGACCATGCGGTGGGAACGGCCGTCGCTGTCGATCAAGCCGTATCCGGTGTACTCAGTGCCGCAATCGATGCCCAGAATGCGCATTGCTCTCTTAAATGACCCGCAACGCACCCGTTGCGGCGGTCAGGCCATCGCCTCGATCTCTTTCTCGTCGACGTCGAAATTGGAATAAACGTTCTGCACGTCGTCGTGCTCTTCGAGGGCGTCGCTCAAGCGCAGCATGGCCTGGGCGTTCTTGCCCTCCAGCTTCATGAGGTTTTTCGGGATCAGGCCGATTTCGGCCGAGGGGGTTGGGATTCCAGCGGCCTGGATGGCGTTGAGAACGGCCTCGTGCGCCTCAGGCGCGGAGATGACTTCCCAATTGTCGCCGCCGTCGCGCAGGTCCTCGGCGCCGGCATCGAGCGCGATGGCCATGAGCTGATCTTCGCCAGCCTTGTCTTTCTCGACGATGATCTGGCTTTTGCGCTCGAACATCCAGGAGACGCTGCCGTGCTCGCCCAGATTGCCGCCATTCTTGGTGAAGACGTGGCGGATTTCGCTGACAGTGCGGTTACGGTTGTCGGTGGCTACCTCGACCAGGACGGCCGCGCCGCCGGGCCCATAGCCTTCGAACATGATCTCGTCGATCTGCCCGCCTTCCAGCTCGCCGGTACCACGCATGATGGCGCGCTTGATGTTTTCCTGCGGCATGCTGACGGCTTTGGCCGCGGTGATGGCGGTGCGGAGTCTAGGGTTAGCGTCGGCATCGCCGCCGGAACGGGCTGCGATCATGATTTCCTTAATGATGCGCGTGAAGATTTTACCGCGCTTGGCGTCGGTGGCGGCCTTCTTGTGCTTGATGGTCGCCCATTTAGAATGTCCTGACATGGTGAAACCTCGGGCTCGCGCGAGCTTATCGGTTGCGAGTGAGCCTAATAGATTAGGATATCAGGCTGGCCGGGAATCTGCGTGGCAGAGTGTGCTGAAGCTGATGCGGCGCCAACCCGGCAGGGCTCTGTCGTTTTCGTCAAGATCCTACTCAAGCCTCCTCACTTCCGGGAAGGCCGCGTGCAATGACGGGACGCAGTGCGGTGGCACCGAACTGTGAGGGCGGCTCCACTCAAAGAACGTCCTGGCGGCCGCAGGGATTTTAGCATCGATGCCCTGCTCTCTCGTATAGTCGTCCTGTTCGTCAACTGGCCCGCCGTCCAAACAGAGAACCCAGGTTTCTATATTGCGCTTGGGAATGAGGTGCACAATTTTCTCAGCGTCCGCGCGAGGCGCGAAGTGTGCCTGGAGCAGCGCCTCTCTCAGTTGCCGCACGCGCCCATCGAGGTCACCGCGATCCGAATCGATGAGCACGATGAGAGCCGTGCTCGCCCTTGCGGACCTTGAACGATATGCTTGAACTTCCAAGGCATAGTGCTCTCGCACCCATTGCTCACCGGAACCCCTACCACCGGGTAGCTCAACTAATCTCGGCGTTATGGTGTCGCCGTATACTCTCTTCAAGTAGTATCGGATGAACCGTTGCTGTCGCCGGTCTTCAGCGAGAACGACGACTTGCGGTATCCTAACCACGCTCCCAACCGCGGGCGATGAGTTCGGACGGCGACAGTGGGCTGCCGGGGTCACCAGTAAAGGACTCGACACGAACCGCACTGGTTCCGTCGCGCACAAGTTGCACTCCACAGTCTAGCGCCCATTGGTTAATCAACTCGGGATGGTGAGAGATCACGAGAATCTGTCCGCACCCTTCATCAACCATGTCGGCAACTTCCATCAGCCACGGTTGAATCTCGGGGAGGGCTACGAAATTATCCGGCTCGTCCATTATCACGGTGCTTCCTTTGGCCAAAACAAAATGCAGAACTATGTATAGGCAGATCAGACATCGCTGGCCGTCCGATAACTGGGTGAAACCTACCCGTATGCTCGCGCCGGGTTGTTTGCCGAACTCCGCGACGAGCAACCGCACGTTCTCTCCAGCTGGCTCAAGAATCAGAACATTGAAATCATCCAGGGCTGTTCGCAAGCTCGATAGCAGAGTATAAGTCTCACTTGGATACGCCTGCGCGAGATGTCTGTACCAAGCCGCGATGTTCGAGAGGTCAACATTAGGGTATAGGTTCTCGCCATCGGCGTTAAGGGTCATTGCGAACGGATTGAGCCGGAAACAATACAATCGACTGACCCATTGTTTAAAGTCCGTGAGTATTCGGTTGTTGCTCCTGACGGTGGCTAGTGCGGAGCGATCTGGTTCCAACGGATACGTGATTTGCTTGCCGTCGTCTCCGCTTTGAAGGCGCACTTCGCCTGCGGCAAACTCCAGTATGATCTTGCCGTCCAATTCCACTCGTTCCAGTGCTACCTGGGGCTTGGGAGGTTCGCCGACGCGTTCTACTTCTAGACGGTACACGTATCTTCCATTCAGGTCGGCTTCGATTTCGAACGTTTGCTTAGGCGTGCTCTGCCACTTCGTCCACTGGCTCAGATGAAAGAGGTCCTCGACGCGATCGCCGCGGGCGACAAACTGGCGTATCAGAAATAAAGCTTGAAGGAGGCTTGATTTGCCAGATCCGTTCCGCCCGAGGATAAGTTGTCTCCTGGCTGGACGGTACTCGAAGTTAACGAAGCACCTGAAATTATCGATGTAGAGCCGCTTCAACATCCTCAGTCAATTCTATACTTTACTTGCCACTAATTGTTCTCTCGACAGAGGATGATCGAGTGTGGCGGCTGGCAGTTCTGAAAGCGCGTGATGTTGTAAGGGCTGATCGTGGCGATGGCCGGGGGCGGTGGCGTCCGGCGTTGTCGCGTCGCTGGCGGGGTTGGCGCCGGCGAAATATCCGTTGGTTGGGGCGGGGGCGGTGGGTTCGTTTTTGCAAATTTCGTTTTCGCCGGGTGTGGCTTTGCCGGGCGGCTGGGCTGACTGGCGCAGGCGCTGGAGTTGGATCAGGTTGCGGAGGGCGCGGGAGTAGGAGCGCTCCAGGCGAGACTCGGCGCGCTGTAGGACGTTGAAAGAATTGGAGCTGGCCATCCAGGTGAACCCAGCGGCGAGGGACTCGGCCGGGCTGAGCGGGCGGTCGGCGTTTTCTTCGGCGTGCTCCATGGATTCGATGTAGAGTTGCGTTTCGATGATGGCCAGGCGTTGGAGGCGCCACTGGGCGGCAACCATTTCGTGGACCAGGCCGGACTCAGCGGGGCCGTCGGGGCGGAACTGATCGAGGTAGGAACTGAGGAGCTGGTGGAATTCGGCGGGATCCTCGGTGGGCAGGACCAGGGTTTGGGCGGTGAGACCGTGCTTGAGAGCGTTTTGGGAGGAGCGCTTGCGGCCGGCTTCGGTTTTGGGGCCGTGGGATTTTGCGCCATTGATGCGAGCGGATTCGGATTTTGTAAGGGAAGACATTGGTCACCTCGGTGGATCAATGTAGCGGTGGGATGCCTGATTCAAACGCCGAGGCGAGGGGAAACGGTTGTGGCGGAGGGGGATTGAGGCGGAGGAGACGCGTCACTCGGTGGCAAGCGCATTTTGGATCCTGAAACTTCCTGCGATGTGACTTCCGGTTCGCGTCGACCAGCGCACATCAAGGCAACGAGCGTTGACCGTTCATGTGCATTCCTGCGAACCGTTACTAAGCGCTACGCGACTGGCGTGGATCGATAGCTCAGAAGCCCGGGCCCGGGACCACTGGCCGGGCCAAAGTCCGAGATGGCGACTAGAACGAAGCCGCGGTAGACGCTCCGCGTGCCGTATAGACCGACGCGTGTGCACTTCCGATCAAGCCTAGCGACTTCGCGTCCAAGTGGATTTCCAACCACCCCTTTAATCCGCAGCAATCTCTGCGATCGGACGGGCTCCACCCCCACGAGGAATCGCACAATGATTAGCCAACTTTCGGATGGGGGGTTTATAAGCGCCTGCCGCGAGTCAGGGCCAGCCTTTACAGTGAAAATGGCCTCCCGTCTTTTGATTCGCGGTAAAATCGGGAAACTTCTGAAGAAGCTTAAGCTGACACCATGAAAAATCAAGCAAGAAGAGAGAAATTATTTCCGTTGGTTACCCATGCCGAGATGGAACCAACAACCAAAGGCTTCCTCATGAATCAATTCTTGAAAACTTTGATCATCCTTGCCGTCATAGCTGGTATCGCTCCAGCACAGCCGCCATCGGGGGCTCCATTCATCGCACCTGGCGGCATCGTCCCAGCGGATAGCACAACATCGACGATTCAGCCCGGCGAATGGGTTTCGGTTTTCGGTAGCGGTCTTGCCAGCTCAACGGTGTACTGGAATGGGGATTTTCCCACATCTCTAGGTGGCACGAGCGTGACGATAAATGACAAGCCAGCCTATTTATCGTTTGTGAGTCCTACACAAATCAATCTGCAAGCGCCTAACGATTCGTCAACCGGTACTGTCACCGTGTCCGTAAAAACTGCGAGCGGAACCGCCACCGGGTCGGTGACTCTGGCTTCCGTTGCGCCGTCTTTCCTTTTACTGGACAGCACACACGTGGCTGGCCTCATTCTGAGGCCGGACGGCTCGGGAGCTTACGGCGGGGGAGGGTACGACATTCTGGGGCCGACGGGAAATTCCCTGGGCTATCCCACAGTCGCGGCTAAAGCCGGGGACACTCTTGAGCTTTTTGCTATCGGCCTCGGACCGACCACGCCGTCTATCTCTGCGGGACGACCACTATTCGGCTCAGCTCCGACGTCCAGCCCCGTCGATCTTCTCATCAATAACATCAGCGTTACACCTCAGTTTACGGGTTTGACAGCAGCCGGTCTCTATCAGATAAACGTGACCCTCCCCATTGGCCTCGGAGCAGGGGATCTCCAACTCGCAGCTATAGTGGGGGGGGCGCAGACGCAAGCTGGGGTCGTGATCTCACTGCAGCCTGGAGCAGGTGCGGTAGCGATTCAAAGCCTCACCCTATCCTCAAACTCAGTGGTGAGTAAAGGGACAGTCACAGGAACAGTCGTGCTGACGGCGCCAGCGCCGTCCGGAGGATCGGCGATCTCGTTTTCGGCCAACGGGCCAGCCGCATTCGTCCCTCCTACCATGCCAGTGCCCGCCGGAGCCACCTCGATAACATTCCGGATTTCGGCCGGAACCGTTTTCTGTAGTCAAGCGGTTGACATCGCCGCTTTTTACGGCGCGAGTATAGCGGCCGCCAATCTGACTGTGACGCCACTCGCGAACGCGCCGCAATCGTCAACGCTTGCTCCTGGAGACGTGCTCACAGCTACTTTCACGTCGATCGCGAACATATCAAATCTCCTTCTCTTCTTTAACAACGACTCCCTGACGGTCACTGGGGCTCCTGTAATCCTGACCGAGCTTTTCAACGGCACGAACCTCTTGGGACTCGTTGCGTCGTCGCCCTTGCTTTACGAGGGAACCTATTCTTACTCGAGCGAGTTCGGAAGCACTTTCGCCGATCTTTCTTCAATGCAAAACGGCACCATCCAGGGCGTGATCAACGTCACTGTTTCCGGGGGCTCAATTTCAGGATTCTGCATATCAGATTTTGTTCTGTATGATGCCGAAAGTGTCTCAAACGGTGAGCGTCCTGAACATGACCTAAGGAACATCAGGATAACTCTTACCTCTGGTTCGGTCCCGAGTTCCTAGTAGCGTTGCGGACCGTGTTAGCTTTTAGGAACTTATTTCCTGAGTTCTGGATGACGCGCCGCTCGGACGTTGGACGGGCCGCGATTCAAGTCGACGCATAACGCCCGTTGCTGACTTCTGCTGAGCACAGTGGGATATAGATCCTTCCTGACGCCGCAGCGTTTACGAACCACGTTAACGTGTAGTGGCAAGGCGGAGATTGGTCGGGAGCGGCGTTCGAGGAGGTGAGGAGCTAGTGGATCCGGCGGGGTTCCCCGGTGAGCGGGACCAGGGTTTGGTTTGCGCCATTGATGCGGGCGGATCGGATTTTGTAAGGGAAGAGATTGGTCACCCGGTGGATCAATGTAGCGGTGGGATTCCTGATTCAGACGCCGAGGCGAAGGGAAACGGTTGTGGCGGAGGGGGGATCGAGGCGGAGGAGATGCGTCACTCGTGTGACAAGCGCGTTTTCCTGGTCACGCGAGCGATTTACCGAAACAGAGGCTCGTGTCTGGCGACGAGAGATATTCGCCGAACAGCGGGATGCGGGCGTACCCCATCGTCTCGTATAGCTTTATCGCGGGTGCAAGACGCGTCCCCGTCTCCAGCACGATCCTCGTTACACTGAGTAGGCGCGCCTCACGCTCGAGGGCCTCGACTAGGGCACGCCCGATGCCTTGGCCGCGGACGGATGGGTCCACGTACATCCGCTTGATTTCAGCGGTGGCCGGGTCTAACCGCCGCAACGCGCCGCAGCCGACGGCCAGGTGGTCGAGATAGGCGACCAGAAACGCGCCGTCGCCGAGCATTACTTGCGCGCCACTGAGCGAAAAATGAGTGGCGCCTGGTTCGGGAAACGCCGCCGTCAGTTCCGCATTCAGTTTAGAGATCAGTTGGGCCGCGTCGGGCGAGGCGAGCGTGCTGCGACGAATGTCAACGTTCGGCACGCTTCAAATCTTAGCGCCGGTGGCCGCCCCTATTCGTCTGCAAGGCGGATGGACGGTCACTTTTCATCGTGGGAATCCGGTGTGCCGTCCGACCACTTGCCGACAGGGATCATGAATATGGTTAACCGGCCTGGAATCTCATCGGCGGCGATCACGGGAGAGCCCGGCATCCCTGCGCCCCAGGATTTAGGTTCGGTTCGTTCGGCCCAGAACATCAAATGCGGATGCCAGTGCCCAGCCTGATCGTCCAGATAGCCTTGCTTCGACAGCATGTAGGACATCGCACCGGCTTCGAGCGCGGGCAGTTCCTTCTTATCGAGAGCGGAGTTGATCGCATCGAGCATCTGCGTTTCCGACTTCCCCGCCAGGGCCAGCCGGGTTCTCGCGACGACCATGGGGAGGTAAGTTCGCACGGCCGGTGGATTGAAGCAGATCGGCCCTCGGATTTTGGGATTCCAAAATGCGGGATCCCCGAAGCCTGCGGTCCACGAGCGTTCCACCATACACACGAAACCGTTCGTGCCCTTAACTACCGTTTTGTACCCTTGCCGCTCCAGGACCATTACCTCCGCGTTATCCGCGATGCTCTTTGGGGCAGCACTTCTTGACAGAGCAATTTCGGCATTGCGGTCCGCCACCAAGTATTGGTCAAGCGGGGCCATGCTGGGATAGGGGGCGTTAGTTTTTTGCGCCTGTACTACCAGGCTCAGCAGGAGCGCCGCTGGGATTATCCTTACCATTCCGATCTCCTCCAAGTCTCCTAGGCCTAGGATACGCTAGAGTCGGCGCAGTCGCCCCGGGGGAGTTTCACCGCCGCGATGGAGGAACGGGTAGGAATTGGAGTTGGCTAGCCGGGTGAACGCGGGGGTGAGGGATTGGCCAAGCGCTGGAGGCGCCACTTGGGGGCGATCATTTCGTGGATCAGGTGGATTTCGGCGGGGGAACACGCGGCGGGCGCTGGTCTTGCATAGACGCGGGACGATTGTCACTATGGAGGCATGCAAACTGTCTTCGAGGCGGCGGGTGGCAGCGACGGCCTGCGCCGTCTGGCCGAGGCCTGGCATCGCCGGGTGATGGCCGACGACGTGGTTGGCCATGCGTTCAGCCACGGCTTCCACCCCCAACACGTCGAGCGGCTCGCGGCCTACTGGGCCGAGGCACTCGGTGGCCCGACCACGTATTCCGATTCCTATGGTGACGAGACCACCGTAGTCAAGATGCACAGCGGGAACGGGGAGCACGATGAAATGAACCGCCGCGCGATTGCCTGCTTCGATCAGGCTCTGGCCGATGCCGGACTAGCCGACAACGGTGCTTTGCGACAAGTGCTGCACGACTACTTCGCCTGGGCGACCACGACCACGATGTCCCGCTACCACCGGTCCGCCGACGATGTGCCGAACGGCCTCGGCATCCCACACTGGTCATGGGACGGACTGCAACCGTAGGACGCCAGGCCTGACCAGCAGACCCGTCGAGGTGTTGCCGAGCATCAACGCTGCGCTGGGCCGGACAAGTTAACTATGCCTGATCGGCCCAGGCAGCCGGGGAATTTCAGCGCGAGGCGCTCACGGATTGGTGCTTCAGCGTCTCCTTTCGCATCAGGAGCCTGAACACAAGAACATGGGTCACCAGGAGGAGAGGGACCCCAAAGATCGGGATGAAATACTCCGCGCCCAGAGAGCCCGGCGTATCGGCGAGCGAAATGCGGCTGCCCTGGTAAAACGCATTCAGCAGGTCGGCAGTCCCAAAAATGTTGAAGATCCAGACGAGCACTCCTGCCCATTGGGTCCTCAAAGCGGCGAGCGAGATGAGGGCCAAGGTGGCGGTGGCCAGATCGCCATAGGCGAGATCGCGGGCGAATTCGGTAGCTGGCAAGTCCGGAGAAACGACACCGGGGATCAGGGCTGCGAGACCGATATACCTGAATCCGTGCAACACGAGGATCGGCCGGAGTGCTTCGGCGCGGTCCCGTTTACTGATCACCGGCCAAATGTATTGTGCGGCGAAAACACCCCAAGCGAGAAAACCGAAGGCAACAGTTACGCCGTAGATCAGAGGGATAGGCATGATGTGCTCCTTCCTCGCGGTCACATTGTGAGGACAGCGCGGAAGCGGGCCTTGCCCTCCGCGACGCGGTTGTAGGCTTTCGGCGCTTCCGCCAATGAATACGTCTCCACAATTGTTTTAACTTTTCCTTGTGCTACGAAATCGAGCGCTTCGTAAAGATACTCGGGGCCGTTTTGCTGGCTGCCAATTATTCGAATGCGCTTCGAGATGAGATCCATCAGCGAGACCGAAAGCGGCTCGGCGTCTGCGCCCATGGTGACGAGCCGGCCGTCGGGCCGCAATCCCTGTATGCTGTCCACCATCGACTTGGTCGAATTCGAGGTACTGAGGATTATATCCGCGCCTCCGGCCGCGGCAAGGCTCTTGCCGTCGCGGACAACTTCATCGGCGCCGAGACCGCGGATCATCTTGTCTTTGTCGGGGGAGTGCGAAACCGCGATGGTCTC
This sequence comes from Terriglobia bacterium, assembly GCA_963768095.1. GTDB lineage: Bacteria > Acidobacteriota > Terriglobia > Bryobacterales > Bryobacteraceae > Palsa-89. Next base: position 1,544,839 of record CAVYGT010000011.1, read on the forward strand.
AAAGCCGGCGGCCTTCGCGAATTGCACGGCCAAGTGTCCCAGCCCGCCGATTCCGAGCACAGCCACGCGCTCATGCGGCTGGGGATCGGCCCAGCGGAGCCCGCCATAGACGGTATAACCAGCGCAAAAGATGGGGGCGGCTTGCTCATAGGAAACCTGATCGGGAATCAGATAGGTTGCATCGGCATTCATCAGCATGTATTCGGCGTGTCCGCCTGGTGCTTCAATCCCGGTACCCTTCAGATAGGGACAGAACATTCTGCGGCCACGCTGGCACCATTCGCAGCGGCCACAAGTGGATTGAATCCAGGCGGTACCGACACGGTCGCCGATCTTTCGCGTGGTGACGCCGGGAGCTACGGCAACAATCTCGCCGACCGGCTCGTGGCCGAGGATTCGGGGAAACGATCCGGGCAAGTGTCCGAGTGTTTGATGGACGTCGGTGTAACAGATGCCGCTGGCGTGCATCTTCACGAGCACTTGATTGGCATCGGGCTGAGGTTGCGGAACTTCCTTGACCTGCCACGAACTGTTCACAGCAGGAACCACCGCAGCTTGCATAGATACCTCCTAGCGGGATTCGATGCGAGCGCCGTTGGGGCCGGTGCATGATATTGATGCTCGTCAATCGGACGCCCAAGCTGAGCTCAATGTCACCTGGTGAGAGTAATCTCCCATAATGGACTTCTGTCCCTCTGAGCCATTGGACATCTGCTTCACGGGACGCCGCAATTCTTGAGGGGGGTGAGGAGGTGAGTCTATGCTCACGAAGCTCGGCGCGATTGCCAGCGGTCTGGTAGCGGGCGGATTTCTATTCTTTCAGTATTCCCGACTATTGACCCACAACTTTTGGGAGCTGACGTGGTATGAAGCGGCTCTACTATTCATTGGTCTGGGTCTCGCGGGTTTGTTTCCTAGAGCATGGCTCAGCGCCGTATTGAGCACGGCCGTGGCCGCGTTCCTGGGTGTAGGTTTTCAAATCTATTCGGACCTTTCTCGAAATCCGAAGTGCTGCAACCTCTGGCCGCTCGCTTTCGTGATGTGGCTCTTCTTGGGTATTCCTGCTCCGCTGTTCGGAGGCGTCGTCGGCTACTTGATGAGCGCGAGACGGGTTTCTCGCCTTTTCTTTCTTAGCCTGCTCGCGGCCGGCCTGGGAATAGGCCTTGGTCTGCCACTCATCCAGCGGAATGAATACCGCCATATCGAAAGCAAAGATGGATGGCTGATTCAGACGCGAGGCGAAGGAGAGCGTGATTCACTCGGGGTTGGGCAAATGATGTTAGGTTCGTCGCCGGGTTGAGGTGGAGCGCTTCCTGGCGGATTGAGCGGTGTGCACAACGGTGCGCGGCTTCTCTGCTTTGGATTCGGGCCGCTCGGCTTGTGCGATGGCGGCTCTGACCAACTCCCGAACAGCGGGAGCATTCAGATCCGTGGCCTGCGCGATCCGGACGTGGCGAATCCACTTGCCGTCGCCACGCAGCAGTCCGCCGGGGTCGGGGAGGCGCGAGCCGAAGTTAAAACCGAGGTTAACCCAATTGGCATGCGTGGTGGTGAACACGAACGCGTCGCTAGGGCGCTCGGTGAACGTGAAATGGTCCGCGATGGTGTAGACCTCGTAGACGAACTCGCTGGCATCCGGAGCCTCTTCGAGGATCACTTTTCGCGTGGCCAGCGCGAGTTTTTGAATTGCTTCGGCGTAAGGCCGGAGGAGCTTGAGGTACTCCGGATCCGGTGGACGCAGGCGCACCGAGCCAGTGTATCCCACTGGCGGCCGGCGATTTCGGGGGTCTTAGGGAACCTCTTTACTTCCGGGCGTTGGCCGCAAGCGTCGCGGTGGTTGCCGGCTGGTAGCTTCCTGCGACCGTTCGGAAGGCAATGTTGAGGCGATTCCAGGAATTGATAGCAGCGATCGCGAGAGTCAGATTTGCGAGGTCGCCATCGGAGAATTGAGCGCGCGCCTGCTCATAGACTTCATCGGGAACATGTCCTTCGGTCACGAGGGTTACGGCTTCGGCCCAAGCCAAGGCGGCGCGCTCGCGGTCGCTGTAGAATGGGGCCTCGCGCCAGGCGTCGAGCAGATAAAGGCGCTGTTCAGTCTCGCCGGCGGCTCTCAAATCCTTACTGTGCATATCCAGGCAGTAGGCACAGCCATTGATCTGAGATACGCGAAGATAAACTAAGTCCAGCAATTCGCGAGGCAGGCCGCATCCTGAGAGATAGGTCTCGAGTCCCAGCATCGCTTTGAGTATTCCGGGCGGAGCGTGGCGAACATCCAATCTGGCTTGCATTATCATTACCTCCTTAGAGTTCTGGCAAATGTCGCAATTTCTTTTTGTTTGATGCAATGTTCTGCTTCCGGTTCCAACGCTTGCATCGCTAGGCAGCCGTGACGGGCTGCTATAACGGTGACGGCCGATTCATGATGGGAGCGGACCGTGATGGCGGACGTGTTACGTTCGCAGTGCGAGGCAGTGTAGAATGTCGGGAGAAAAAACAGAGAGAATGGATGCCGTTGAAAAATCGGCGAATTCATACTGGACAGGCCTGGCACGCGCCTATGCGGAAGCCCGTCCGCCGCTGCGGCCGTCTGGCGAGGATATTCGATACCTCGAGGAGACCGTGGCTGCGTACGCCGGCAGGCATCCACACGCGACCCAGGCGCTGCTTCTCGGGGTCACACCAGATATCGCCACGATGCGATGGCCGGCCTGGTTCTCGTTGCTGGCGATCGATAGTTCAAGCGCGATGGCTAAGGCGGTGTGGCCCGGGGACGTTCCCGGAATGCGCTGGGCGGTATGTGGCAGCTGGCTGGCCCTGCCACGGCGGGAATCTTCCTGCGACATTGCGATCGGCGACGGGTCGATAAACTGTTTGCGGTATCCGGACGGATGCCGCGCGTTCGCCCAAAGCATCCGCGCCGCGCTAAAGCCCGAAGGCATCTTCATCCTGCGATGTTACGCCCAACCCGAGGTGCGCGAGCGGCCCGAACAGGTTTTCGAGGACGCGCTGCGCGGGGAAATCCCTACCTTCACGCAGTTCAAATTCCGCCTGTTGATGGCCCTGCAGCGCAGCACTGGGGAGGGTATCGGGGTGAACGTCGTCTATCGATTCTGGGCAGGCCGCAAAACGGCGGAGCCGTTGCTGATCGCGCGCACCGGTTGGCTGAAGAACGAGATCGATACCATGGAACTTTACCGGAACGCAGACACGGTGCATACGTTTCCTACCCTGGCGGAGTCGCGCGCGATACTGTCGGAATGCTTCGATGAAATTTCGATTTCATTTCCCTCTTACTATGACGGGGAACGCTGCCCGCGCCTGGTGCTGAGTCCGCGGCGAGGCGGAAGTTGACGAGAGCGGGTCTCAGTTCCCTGCAACAAAGCATGGTGCTGGCGTCCATGCGCGCCCCGCGAACCGGCGTCTACCTGATCCAGGAGGTCTGCGAAACGCCGGAGCGCCTGGATCTCGATCTGCTGCAGCGTGCCTGGCAGAGGATGGCTGAGCGTCACACAGCGCTGCGGACCAGCATTGAAATCGATTCCGGAGGCAAGCTTCGGCAGCGGGTGAATCTCGCTGAGATCGCCTGGCAAGAGCTGGATTGGAGCCGCGCCGCCAGGGACGAAAAGCCGTTGAAGTTGGCTGCTTGGCTGCGCAACGACCGCGATCGCGGCTTCGACTTTGGGGCGGGTGTGCCGGCGCGGGTCACCTTGATTCACTGGGCTGGTTCGTGCACGCTGATCTGGAGCATGCACCACGCGCTGCTGGATGCCCGCTCCTATCTCATCGCTTGGCGGGAATGGTTCGGTTTCTACGAAGCGCTTTCGCGCGGAGACGATCTCCGCCTGCCACAGAGCCGGCCATTCTCCGCCCAGGTTGAGTGGCTGCAGCGGCAGGATTGGAGGGCAGCTCAGCAGTACTGGCAGCACAATCTTGCTGGTCTGGGAGAGACCACCGGGTACTTGGTGGATCGCATCTCAACCCCATGGTGGACCGGTGACGAGGGGCCCGGCAGAAGGAGCGTGCGCCTATCGGATGAGCTAACGCAAGCGTTGGAAGGCTTCGCACAACAGCACAGCATCACGGTCAACACGCTGGTTCAAGGCGCATGGGCTCTACTACTGAGCCGGTACAGCGGCCGGCGGAACGTGGTTTTCGGAGCTACCCGCGCCGGCAGGCAATCCAGCATACCGGAAGCTAGCGGCATGATCGGTCTCTTCATCAATACGCTCCCTGTTCGGGTGGCGGCGCCTCTTGACGCACCGCTCGTGTCATGGCTCAGAGAGATTCGCGCCGGCTGGACAAACATGCAAGCGTACGAGCAGGCTCCGCTCGATAAGATCCGGGAGTGGAGCGGCCTTCCGCCCGGTCAGCCGCTCTTCGATACCGTGCTGAACTTCGACCGCGAACCGGCCGGGGAAACTTTGCGGAAACTCGGGGGCGCGTGGCTGAATCGCGAGTTCACCCGGCTGCAGCGAACTGATTCGACGCTCACACTGGCCGTGTATGGCAAGCCGGTGCTTTCGTTCGACATCGTATACGACACGCGTTTGTTCGGCCAGGAGATGGTGGCAGGCATGGCCGGACACCTGCAGACGCTGATGGAGAGCTTCCTGAGGCAGCAGGACAGCCGCGTGGGCGATTTGAAGATGCTGACGCCCGGCGAAGAGCGCGATCTCCTCCGGCGGCGGACACAGGTTCCCTTCGACTTCCAGGGCTGCGCTCACGGTCTGGTGGAGCGGCAAGTCCGCCGAACTCCCGAAAACACCGCTCTCGAAGCACCCGGCGGATCCGTCTCTTACCGGGACCTGAACGCACAGGCCAACCGGCTGGCCAGGTGCTTGCGGGCAAGAGGCGCCGGACCGGAAGAACGAATCGTGATTTGTCTGGACCGGTCGCCTGAAATAGTTATCGCGATTTTAGCTGCTCTCAAAGCCGACGCCGCATTTGTTCCCTTGGAGCCGGGTCTGCCGCGGGAGCGTCTGGCGCAGATGTTGGAGAGCGCGCGTCCGAAGTTCGCGATTTCAGAGGAAGTGAACCTGGGGTCCGGGCACTGTGAGGTAGTGAGCTGGGAGCGATTGCAGCAGGAAATGGCCAGCCAAAGCGACGCGGATCTCGCTCCGCTTGCCACGCCTGAAAACGCGGCTTACGTCATATTTACTTCGGGCTCCACGGGTACGCCAAAAGGGGTGCTCGTGACTCACCGGTCGCTGGTGAACCACACCCTGGCAGCATCGCAAGTTTACGGGATCTCGGAAGCGGACCGGCGGCTGCAATTCGCATCCGTGGGGAGCGATGTTTTCGTGGCCGAGGTCTTCAACTATCTGTCGCACGGCGCGGCCTTGGTTTTTGGTCTGTCACGCGTGGGGACCTCGGCAGGAGACTTTCTGCGGTTTCTCGACCAGCGGCGCATTACGATCACGGGGATTCCGAGCACATGGTGGGCCGAGCTGGTGGCGGCCTTGTCGGATGGTCGATTCACGTTGCCGACCTCGCTGCGCGCCGTAGTCGCTGGCATGGAGCGTGTCGATCCCGAGGTGTTCCAGGCATGGAAGCGCTTAACTGGAAGAGGCATTCGCTGGTTCAACGCGTACGGTCCGACGGAAGCAACCGGAACGGCCACGATTTACGAGGCGGGTTCTTCCGCCTGGGAGGGCCAGTCGTGCGTGCCGATCGGGACTTCGCTCGCTAATACGACCGCATACGTGCTGGACGGCGGCATGTCGCCGCTTCCAGCGGGAGTGGTGGGTGAGCTTTTTATCGGCGGCGCAGGGGTGGCGCGAGGATATCTGAACTCCGCCCTGTTGACGGCCGAGCGATTTCTGCCGGATCCTTTCCGCGGCGATGGGGAGGGCCGGCTGTATCGAACCGGCGACCTGGCGTATTTCCTGCCCGACAGGAACCTGGTCTTTGCCGGGCGACGGGACCGCCAGGTTAAGATTCGCGGCTACCGTATCGAGCTGGAGGAGATCGAAGCGGTGCTGGCGCGGCACCACGCAGTCCAACAATGCGCCGTGATCGTACAAAGCCAGCAGCGGCAGGATCGTCTGGTGGCATACCTGACGGCACGAGGACCGGCGCCTAGCCGGGAGGATCTGCTGGCGCACCTTTCGCGGCACTTACCGGATCATATGCTACCGGCGGCATTCGTGACGCTGCCGGAAATGCCGCGGACTCCCAGCGGCAAGCTGGACCGGCGGGCGCTGGCCCAACGGGAGCCGGCGCAGCTGGATTTGACCGAGTCTTTCCGCGAGCCGGTGGGCCCGGTGGAGAGACGTTTGGTGGCGCTGTGGGCGGACCTGTTCGGCGTTCCTCGCGTGGGGAGGCAGGACAACTTCTTCGAACTGGGCGGGGATAGCTTGACCGCTACGCGACTCATTACGCGGACCCATGAGGAATTCGGGCGGGAGCTGGATCTGGCGGCTCTCCTGGGAGCGCCTACGATTGCGCGCCTGGCGGCCATGCTCTCGGCTTGCTCGGACATGCCTGGTGCGGAGCGCCTGGAACGCCAGCCGGATGTAATTCCCATTCAGCCGCGCGGAGACGGTATTCCACTCTTTTGGATTCACCCCGGATATGAAGGCGTGAGACTCGCGCGCCATCTGGGAAAAGATCATCCTTTATTTGGAATTCCAATTCCTGCTGCACAGGACTCCGCGGCGCAACGCTCTGTCGACCAATTGGCGGCCGAGTGCAGCAGCGTTCTGCGGCGGTTCCGGCCAGAAGGACCCTATGCCGTGGCCGGATGGTGCGCTAGCGGAGTTATCGCTCTGGAGATGGCGCGGCAGCTCGAGCAACAGGGCTGTGAGGTTTCCTTCGCGGCGATGCTGGATGTGCGGAGCATTTTTCTGCCGCCGCTCAGCGCTGCTCACCTGGCTTGGGTCCGTTTTTGGCGGCGCGGACGGCATTTAGTCTACGTTGCTAGCCGCCAGCCGAAAGGGTTATGGTCCAGTTGTTGGAACGCGATGTTAGGTCACGCCTCGGACCCGCTTCCTGAGCACACACAAGCCATGATGCGTCATCATCCTCTGCCGTGGGCCGGACGGATGGTGCACATCTGGGCTTCCGATTCGCCGCGCGGCCGCTATTTCAGCCCAGCCTTCGGGTGGAACCACCTGGCACCGAATGGCTTCGTGTTCCACGAAGTGCCCGGCGATCACCTGACGCTGGTACAGGAACCCAGCGTCGCCGAAGTTGCCAGGCTGCTGGTTGGCGAGCTGGAGCGCGCCGAGCAGACTCAGCTGCGCGCTTCCGGGTACGGTGCTTCACCGGCAGACACTGGATCGCAGTACGCCGAAGACGGGGGCGGCGGCTCACAGGTGAATCCAGACCTGCCGGCGGCGGCGCGAGGCGCGCGGTAACACTGAATAAGCCGGCGTGCTCCGTGTCGATCCATTCTTACGTAGTATATGATTGCCTATACACTGTGCTATGAGGCCCTCGCCTACCAGGTGTGGACGCCGGACATGCTGCACATGACCGAGCATTGGTTGAGCCTATGGCTGCAGAGCGGACTGGAAATGGATAAGGCGGTTCTGGCGGCGACGACGAGCAGCATGGCGATCATCGGCGTGGTGGAGGAGGAGTTGGTCTTCGGCGAGCTGCGGAGTCCGGGCGAAGCGACGCTAGCGTGGCTACCGAACGCGCGGTTGGTGTTCCATCGCAAACACAATCGGGAGGCGGAGTTCGAGTGGGTGGTCCGATCGCTGATCGAGGGATTGCATGCCAGGCTGATGCGCAAGGCGGCGCGTGCGAGGCGGGGCGGCTAGCTTCTATTAATCGAAGCCCGGGCCGCGCGGCGAGCCAGATTCTTTCCACAGCGTTTCCCAATTCCAGAGCCGGGACGTTATCGCGTTCGGCAAGGGGGATCCAAGCTGATGCGCGAGCATGCACACCTGGCCGCGATGATGGGCTTCGTGGCAGAGCATGTAGCAGAGCATTTCCGGGCCCACCGGCCAGGGGCGAGCCCAGCCGTCTCTCAAGAATTTGTCGATGCGGCCGCCGCTTCCGCCGAGCGCTTCGGCGAGCATCTGGGAGCAGCGGGCGGCGCTCTCGGCCAATCCGGCACGGGCCTGGCGCGGTGTGCAGTGCGCGCGGTTGAGTTGTGGTGGAACCTTCAGGTGCGGAGCAGTGAGCCTGATCCACTTGGAGCGGACATTGTGCATGTGGGTGAAGATGGCCGCGATGGTGCGGGTCTGGCCGGGCGGATTGGCTCGCCAGGCGGCAGAGTCGAGCTGTTCGATGAGAATCTGGTTCATGCGATCGTTGGCGGCGAAGATCCGGACTGCGGCTTGGCCGAGTTGAGTGTGAACCTGGGTTTGACGCGTGGGCACGGCGCGCTGCTCCTGGACCTATCATACGTCCGGGGTGTTAGCGAACTCGGAAGGAGAAGGAATTTGGTCGGGGCGAGTGGATTCGAACCACCGACCTCCTGGTCCCGAAGCTTGCGGCCTTTGCTATCTCCTTGAGTGCAAGGCAAATATTTTTGCAAGAAACTTCATTTTAAGTACTAAAAGTACACTCGTGGGTGGGCAGTTGGGTGGGTAGTTTCTTTGAATCGAGGTCTGACCTGCTGCGCAAGCCGCAGGTACATTTGTGCGCGCATAACGCCGCCGTTCCGTCTTGCACAGAGTCATCCGATCCGTAGCCGGCGATCCGCCTTTTGGATAGAAGCTTCAGCGGCCACGTAGTCCCCAGCTTGTGATGAGCGGATCGCATCCAGGACGAGCTTTTCTGTGGCCCTGACCGCCGCCGGCGATAGGCCTATCTGATCGGCCGCATAGCCAGGCGGCACGGCCCTGCAGGAACTAACTTTCAATGAGACCTTGAGCGGTTTGGCGAGCAGTCTTAGATCATCAATGAGCGCCTTGCCGTATAGCCGAACACAATAGGAATCGCCGGCCTGAACAAACTCGCGCACGCGGTGGAGCGCATCCAGAATTGTTTGTCGATCCAACAACGGAGCCTCCTGGGCATTGACTCGACAGACGGCCGCCGGATTCATTTTCTTCCTTGCCCGCTGGGTTACAACGGCTGCGCAGCCTGCACTTAACGGCGTTGTCCCTGGTGAAATTCGGCGGATGCTGGGCCCTGGACGAACTTCGTGTTGATTTCCCGGCCATATCACAGTCCGGATGATCTCCTCCCGTCCTCTTTGTCCATGGCTGCCGATGACGTCAATGCCCTTCTCTGTCCATCCGATCAAGCTCAGAAACTGGCGCACTGGTATCTGTGAGCCGCGCCTCGAAAGCCCGTTCCGATTGAGAGTGCGCCGGCCTCGAAAAATCATGGACCAAATGTCCAATGTTGTATTGAAGCCTGCCGATTGCGCAGGGCGGATCACCGAGGTTCCGCTCGAATCGCAAAATCTCGTACCACTGGGTGTACGAACAGAGGCCCGAAGAGGAGGCGAGATGAAACATCCAGGAATGGACGGGATATCTTTCCACTCTCCGGTTAAGACAACCTTGGTCCATTACCCGATCAGCGTGGATTTGCGCGAGTCCATCACCCAGAGCGCGGCTGTCAGGAAGCCTCAGAGAAACAACCGAAGCGATAAAGAGGCGGGGCTATGAGCATAACCCCGCCTCTAAGTTCGCGCGAACACCCCCACGCGGAAAAGGACGACCCAGTTGGGGGCTACTTCACTACGCTCTGTACGATGATGATCAGGCGCAATGATCTTGATGTGGCCTGAGTGTAGCGTCTCCGAAAGCTAGCGTCAATACTCCAGGGGTTACGCGAGCTTTTGGCCGGTCGCGATTGTTACCGCGATGCTTGCCGCGCTGCTATCCCGCTAACGATTCTGAGCCTGCTGATAAGGTATTCTCAAGCGTCTTCACGAGGTCCTCGAACTGAAACGGCTTGCGAATGAAGGCCCGGACTTGAGGCGCACTCAGTGCGTCCCTCATCATCTCCTCGCTATACGCGCTGGTCAGAATCACTCTTATGTCTGGCTGAACTTTCGCGGCTTCGGCGACAACCTCGGGGCTCGAAGCCCCAGGGATGGTCATATCCAGCAGAATCGCATCGATCCTGCTCCCATTCGCACGAAGAAGATCGATGGCAGAAGAGCCATCGGCCGCTTCGAACACCTCAAAGCCAGCCTTGCGAAGCATCTTTGTAACAGCTCGGCGTAACGGATATTCATCTTCCACAACCAGAACGGCAGCCTCCCGAGATGGAGGTGCCAACTCCTCGATTCCAGATATGGCATCGCTGGTTGGCTTGAAGGTGGTTTCGGCACACCGGAGCAATATTTGAAACGTCGTACCCTTGCCCAGCTCGCTGGTAAGATTGATCGCCCCGCCGAGACCCCGGACAATTCCATGGACTGTCGCGAGCCCGAGGCCGTGACCCGCGGATTTGGTTGTAAAGAAGGGGTCGAACACCTTGGCCTGCGTCTCCACGGGCATGCCGCGACCGGTGTCGCAGACCTCGAGCTGCACGTAATCGCCTTGAGCCAAGCCATCCGGGACTGGCCCGGAATCCTGGTCTAGCTTCACGCAGCTCGTGGTCACGCGGATCACTCCATCTTGATCTCCCATCGCCTCGGAAGCATTGGTGACAAGGTTCATCAAGATCTGCCGAACTTGTGCAGGATTGGCTCGGACGGCCGCAAGATCCTTGCTGAGATCCGCCTTTAGCACGGCGTGTTTCGACACCGAAACCTTGAGTAACTCGAGCATCTCTTCGGCGATCTGCGAAACGTCTGTCAATCCGAGAACTGCACTCTCTTTGCCAGCATAGATCATCAACTCGCGGACGATTTCCGAGCCGCGCAGAGCGACGTCCCGGATCGCCTTTAGTTCCGCGTCGGGATTCGATCCGGCGGCTAGCTCGCCCAGCCCCAGCTCGGCTTGAGCCAGCACGCCACCCAGAAGGTTATTGAAATCATGGGCAATTCCGTTGGCAAGTGTTCCTACACTCTCCAACTTCTGCCTGGCAAAGTCCTCCTTCTGTGCGCGTCTAAGATCAGTTAGGTCGTGGCAGGCACCGTGGAGATACAGTGGTCGATCTTCCTCATCCACTGCTACCTCGGCATAACAGGCGATCATACGCACATCGCCATTGGGGCGGGCAATCTGAAACTCGATAGAAAATTCTCCCTTACCGGCAAGATGATCTGTTACCGCACGCTCCACTCGCTGCCTGTCTTGCGGGACGACCGCTTGCAGAACTCGTTCGAAACTTGGCGTGTAATCGCGTGGTTGGCCGAAGATGTGGAACATTTCCTCGGACCAAGACACGTTGTCGCTGTTGAGATCCCACTGCCAATTGCCAACATGCGCAAGCCGCTCTGCATTCTTTAGGCGTTGTTCGCTTTCGCGGAAGAGGTCCTGCGCCTCAACTTGCTCAGTAATGTCCTGAGTTGCCCCGGCCAGGCGAACCGGATCGCCTTGATCGTTCTTGATCGCTTCGACAATGGAGCGCACAAACCGCAGTGCGCCGTCCGGCCGGATGACTCGGTACTCCAACACGACGGGTGCGCCAGTCAAACGGGCCTTGCGGGAGGCTTCCAGGATCGATTCTCGATCCTTGGGGTGGACACGGTTAAAGCAGTTTTGAAAACTTACTGTTGTATCGTTCGGCAGCCCAAGGATCCGAAGCATCTCATCGGACATGTCGATCCTCTCGGTTTCAATGTATCGCTCCCAACTCCCGACCTTGGCGAGACGTTGCGCGTCTTTGAACTGGGCTTCGTTAGCTCGCAGCCGGTCTTCGACCAGCTTCTGATCCGTTATGTCAATGCTGCAGCCGATGAATCCAGCGAACTCACCACCACGGTATAGCGGTGTGCCGTGGTCGAGAACCCAGCGATATTCCCCATCGGCGCGCCGTAACCGATATTCCATTTCGAACGGGAGGCGGGCGTCACACGACGAGTTGTAAGTGGCGAGGCAACGGTCCCGGTCCTCTAGATGCACATCCTGTGCCCATGTGACGCCCAGTCCCTGCTCCCTTGAGCGGCCTGTAAAGTCCAGCAAGCGCTTGTTGACGAAAGTGCAAATCCTGTCTGGGGCTGATACCCAGATCATTACCGGCGCCGCATCGGCCATGCTTCGGAAACGCTCTTCGCTTTGACGCAGCGCCTCGTTGGCGCGTGCGAGTTCGAGGTTCGCAGCAGACAATTGCGCGACGCCGGAACGAAGGTCGACGACGTTGCTCTGGGCGTCGCGGGCGATCCGGCTACCGATGAGGGCAAACACCAAAAACATTAGGTCTACGTAGAATATGGACTCGTACGATGTGGGACTACGCACCCCCGGTATTGCATGAGTAAGACCGTATTTATCGGCGATCCCTAGTGCTGTCACCGCAACCAGGATGATACCTACGGTCACCCAATAGTAGGCGCGACGAAGCAGCAACACGGAAACTAACACTAAGCCTGGAAAAATGAGCATGGCGAGACTTCGGAATCCGTCGCGTGCCTGGAAAACCAGCACAACTGCGGTCAATACTGCGGCCGCAAACCCAGTCCACCCTGCAACTGCCCACCTCCCTGTGCGATTCACCAGCGCAGCGAAGACGAAGCCCAACAGAGCGTAAACCAGCACTGGCGTTTCTCCAGGTTGGTGTTGAAGGACATTCAAGAGTGCGAGCACGCCGGCCGTGAAGGCTAACAGAAAACAAGCGAATTGGAGAGTTCGAGCGTTTCGGTCGCGGCCCGCGTCGCCGGTTGCAAAGGGGTAAGACCAGGATGCTGATTTCCAACGAAACATGAGGAAGGCAACTCCTTTTCCGCTGCATCGAAGCGGCGTGTACACCGCTTGCGAGGCACCACGTATTCTACTCCGAATCAGGCGGGTCTGGAGGCGTATTGGAAATTGCGCGGCCCCTCGCGCTATCGGCGGAGATTCATGCAGCCGAGGAGCTGGTCGAAACGCGGATCGGAGCGAAGCGAGCGGAAGTATCGGCTTCGGATCCACAACGAGAGATTCGGATCGCGCTCCTGAAGGGCTAGTTCAGCGAACGTCAGCGCCGGAAAGTTCTCGTCGACCTCAAGGAGCGGCGCGCATGTTCCAGAGCCAACACTAAAGCAGCGTTTCACCCCAAGACTTAAGCCGTCTTGGGTCGAGATTGAATCAGCGTCACGACCGTTCTGTCCGTGAAATCACAAATTGGCTTCTCGGGTTCATAACTGGGACCAGTTCCAGGTAGGCGAACGTACCGAAGCAAAGGAACAACCACCGCCTTGGGCACACTAAATGGCAAGCCCATTCTCCGCGAGCCTTGGTCTTGCGGAGGCTCTCGGAAACGCGCGTCAGCAACGGAGCATAGGTCGATGACAGACGGCCGGTCCGACGAGAATCACGCATTTGATCGACGGGCCGGCTTTGGAAAAGAAAACGAATCTTATCGATCTCACGAGCCGGAAAGATGTCTAGAAACTTCAACCACGAAACTACGAAGCAGCGGAAACATTTCTCTGCTCTGCGATGCATCGGCATTCTATTTGCGGCGAGTTGGGCGGGTTATCCTAACGCGGTGAGCGGTGTGGTCGCCGAGAGCGACTGCAGCATCGCCGCTCAAGTGAAACCGGAGATCGAGCCGGCCCAGGGAGATGCTGTAGCCTCGTACGAAAAAGACATGCTGCTGTTGCTCAAGCAGCCGGAGTGGGCCGGGTTCTTGCCGCTCTGCCCTTCGGATTCCTCAAACGCCCTGCCGGCTGAACCCCGCGCTCCGTTCGATGCCGGTGAAGTGCCCGCTCAACAGGTTGGGCGTCCGAAGCGTCCGGCCGATCCTGGAGCGTTGGTCGCCGAGCGCGACAGGGGCATTCATTGGCGCGCAGTCATCAGCGAGTGGTGGCTAGACATTGGCATCGAACAGTCCGAACGAATCCTCCAGGAGGCCAAGACGCGTGATCAACTGAGCGGGAAATTCTTCAAGGAGTGGTTCAGTGATGTTGCTCAGTACCGCTACGGCCTCTGGAACGACGGAGATAGGTTCTTTACGTCCTATCTCGGCCACCCTCTGCAGGGCGCTGTTGTGGAGGGCATCTTCTGGCAGAATGATGACCGGGTGCGATTTTCGGAGCAGGACTTTCATAGCGCAGCGTATCGAAAGGCTCTGTTGCAAGCCTTCGCTTTTGCTACGCTCGACGCGGTGCAGTGGAAACTTGGACCAGTGAGCGAGGCATCGATCGGTCATGTGGGTCTCCCGGCCCATTGGTGGAACGAACCCTATTACTGCAACCTATTCCACGAGTATTGTCATCCACGGACCGGCCTGGATGATCTGGTCATGAATGAAGTTGGGGGCACGGTGCTAATAATTGGCTTTCAATGGACGGATAAGCACGTCCAGGTGGCCATCGAGAATCGGTTCCATAACCGAGCCGTCATCGACACCACGCGCATTCTGACCAATCCTCCGGCGACCTTGGCGAATCTTCTGCGGTTTCGAAGGCCATGGTTTCGAGACAACCGGGACGACGCGAATCCGCACCCAACACCCTAGTAAGCACCGTGCCACCCGAAAGCGCGGATCACAGTGACTCCGCTTCGGTCGCGCGGGCTCCCCGAGATCGATCCGCCCGGCAAGGGCGTCCCGCCGGTTTCGCAGCCGGGCGGCGATAGCACCCCGACGGGGCAGTTGCCTCAGGGAAGTCTACAAGCTGGATTGTAGGATATTGAGTGAATCGGTAACCCCCCGATCATTGACACAACCACGGCTTGCCAACACAATCAACAGGTGCTGCTAGTTTTTCTGAGCCTGTTAGTTTTTCTGCTTTCTCTGGTTGGCGTAGCCATCAAGTTCAGACGCGACGCGAGAATTTCCGGGAAGCTCGCAGTTGTGGTCGTGATGGCCATGTCTACTCTTGTGACTCCAAGTCGGACGGCAGCTCAAATAACGGCACCCAATGAAAACTCACCAGCGGCTCCTCCACCGAACGAACCGCAGGCGGAAGGGCCACCAGAGCAATCGCCGTCACCCGATTTTGATCGGCCAGTCTCTTGGAAACTTCTCTACCCCAACTTGGTCGGCGACCAAAAGCACATTTGGTCTTTTCCGGCCAGACTTATGCATGGTCAAAACTGGACCCCCACCGCTGCTGTTCTGGGGATCACGGCAGGACTCGTGCTTCTGGACCCGAGCGAAGCGGGATATTTCCGCCGCACGCCGACATTTCATGGGTTCAATAACATCTTTACGAGCAACGCCGCGGCTATCGGCACTGGTGCGGTTCCGGCCTCGCTGTTTGCCATCGGGCTGATCCGCAGAGACTCAAAGATGCAACACACGGCGTTGCTTGCAGGTGAAGCTATGGCTGATGCCGCGATATTGACGACGGTTTTGAAGGATGCCACAAAGCGGCTCAAGCCAGCCGGTTTCTCGGCCTCCGGAAACCTAAACGATTCCTGGTTTGAGAAGCGGGGCGGCTCACCTTCTCTTTATCTAAAGGGAGACGGGAGTTTTCCTTCCGGGCACACCATAGAGGCGTTTTCTGTTGCCACGATCATCGCCCGACGATATCGAAACCATCGCTGGGTGCCTTACGTTGCCTATGGCCTAGCCTCGGCTGTCGGATTTTCACGGCTCTCGCTCTCGGTTCATTTCTTGTCGGATGTCTTCATGGGTGGTGCGCTTGGGTATTCGATCAGTCGCTTCACTGTGCTCCGCCAATAACAGCGGCCGTAGATCTACTCGCAAAACGGCACCATATAGAAAGCGTGCAGGCCTGCCGGCGTCGGTCGCATCGCACTTGGAGCTGGTTGCGAGAGCCCCAACGACACCAAAGGCGTCGAAAAAGGAGCAAACCGGATGTCAATTTGTTGCGTCCGAAAGACCGAGAGTGAATCTCACATTTGTCGGCGCCTGAAAGGTCAGATCCAAGATTGATTGGCTAATTCAAGCGGCGCAACGTTAACTCACGAAGGCTGATCGGTCTGGCCGAGGACGCCAGGGCCACAAACCATTCTTATCGATCTGGAAAGCACGCGTGAAGGTGATCACGCCGCGGCAGTAAGTGAGGCTGGGGACTCCAGCATGAAAGAACTCATCCTCGAGACAGTCAGGATCGCTCTGCCACTCTCGGTTGCGGTGAGCATGTTCGCCCAGGGACTGAGCATCGTCCCGAGCCAGTTGGCTCTCTTCAAAGAGCGTCCCCTTCTGATGTTCCGGTCTCTCATGGTGGTTCTCTTTCTGGTCCCCATAGCTGCGCTTATTGTCATTCTGTTGCTCAAGCCCTCGCCCGCCGTCGCGATCGGACTGGCGATCCTGGTGGCATCGCCTGCCGCCCCGATGATGCTCGTCAAGGTTCCCAAAAAGGGAGGGAGCCTCGCCTATATGGCCAGCCTTCATCTGAGCCTCGCGTTGCTCGCGCTAATCACTGTGCCAATCACCCTAGACCTCCTCTCAACGGCGTTAGGTTTTCAAGCCGAGGTCGGTGTGTTTGCGGTGGCTAGAGTGGTCGGAATGACGATCCTCGTTCCGGTCTGTCTTGGCATTTTGATCCGCTTCTTTTTCCCTAAGGTCGCTCGCACGGTCGGGCCGGCGCTGGCCAGGGTTGGTGGAGTTGTGCTGCTCATCCTGGTTCTCTGCGTTGTGGCGATCACCTATGGCCTCCTGCTGAAGATGGATCTGAGGTCCTATTTTGTAATGGCGACTGTGGTTACAGTGTCCATGGCCATCGGTCACTGGCTCGGCCCGGGCGACGCGGCAGAGAGAACCACCTTGGCTATGGAAAGCGCGGCCCGCCATCCTGGATTAGCGATGACAATTGCGACTTTAAACTTTAGCCCGCAGCAAGCTCTGCCGGTGCTAGTTCCCTACTTGGTTGTCTTCATGGTCCTCACGACGATTTATCTGGCATGGCGTAAACGACGCTCGGCGAGAACATCCACCGAGCCAGCTCGCTATAGAGCTGCATAGCAGTTGTAAATCAACGATGAGCAGGACGAAGAAGAGCAAGGGGCGGCGCGACCGGCCATTGGCTGGGCCCGTTCTGGCCGGTCAGTTGGCCTTCCTTAGTGGAGGAAGATACTTGCTCAATGTTGACGGATTGCTGGCCTCTTTCACGGGCAGGTAGATACGATAATTGAGTCGAAACAGTCCGCTCGGTGGGCTGGGAAGCCAGTTGCTGTCCGAACTGTCCGGCGCGTTGTGTTGCACGCAAATGTCCAGTGATCCGTCCTCGTTATAAACCAGCCCCTTGGTTCGATCGCCAATCGAGAAGCGGTTGATCGCGTTTTTCACCAGTTGGAAATCCGACCCGTACATGGTGATGGACCAGAAACCGGTTTTCCGCGTTGGTGGAATCTCATCCTTGTTAAAGTGGAGGACGTAGCCGTTTTCCCCATCCAGCAGCGTGCCATCCCCGTCCTCATATGTGCTGAAATAGACTGCTTCCTGACGGTCATGCACAAATAGGCCCTCCAGGGCGCCAGCGGCGCGGTCCAGGTAGTCAACACCGTAATCACCAGGATGAAGATTGTTCCAACGAGTGGGATACGGCGTGCCGCGATACTTCACCTTCCACTTCATGATCTCTGGACCTATCAGAGCGGCGCGGGCCAGTCCCTTGCGCGTCGGTTCATCCAACGTATCTGGATCGAAGGGCTGCCCAACAACGATGCCGGCCCGGCTGAGCAGGACGAGAGCCGCCTCGTGCTGCTTTGAAGGGGGATTTTCCGCCAGTAGATCAGCCAGTGCCTGATAGAAGGCCAAGTCGCCTTTGTAATTCGGACGATTGCGAAGTTTGGGGACGTTGGCGATTCCGAGCTTCTTGGGATCAGCCCAGTTGCCCAGGGACGTCAAAGCGAACTTCTCTTGCAAGCCGATGACTTTTTTCAGATCCGCATTGTCATTGGGAAGAACGCCGATGCGCAGGGCGAACATGAGGCTGTTGTACGGAACTCTGTGTTCGATGATGTCCTCTGGGAGTGTCCCCTTCCAGTGGGGGCCCACAAATGCATGATTACCGCCCCTGCCATCCGTTGCTCGTGTGCCGATATAGAACAGGTTTTCCGTATAACAGTCGGCGACCTCGACAGACCAGTAGCGGTCCAGAATTTCCGGGACGGTCAGGATGACAGGCTCCTCCGCGAGTTCAACCAGTGCGCCACTGTAGACTGTGTCGTTGTTAGGGGTGTATGGCATGATGTCATCGGCGGTTGCCAGGGCCTTCATGTGACCGATGCGATTGATCGGTGCGGCAGGAGCGAACTTCTTGGCCTTTTCTAGTGCCACCGGGTCCAAGCGCAGCTTTCGTTCCCGCTCGAAGATAGTTAGCGGGAGTCCGAAAACATACGCCTGAATGCCCACGGAATAAGACCATTCCTGCTTCGACGCGGCGTCCATATTCTGGACGTTCGTGCCCTTCCGGGCAGGCGCTTCTTGAACTAGCGTGTCAATCATAGCTTTCATGAGATTCGAGGAGGCCGTCCGGGGTTCTATTTTTAATGTACAAGAGGCCCTGTTGCCATCCGGGAGATTGCCGAAGGGACGCTATCCAGCCAACTCCTCTCAATTGAGGCCGTTGTCGGAGATTTCCGCCGCTATGGCTACCGACGTCATTCTACTATCGCCCCACCGTGAGCAAGGCGGTATTGCTGATTGAGGCACCGACTTCTACAGCCAATTGATAGTCGCCTGGCACGAGCGCAGGAATCCGAAGATTCACTTGAAATACTCCTACCGCGCCAGGAGCCATTCCGGCGAGCGTAACTTCGGCGTCCAGGCCACCTACCGTCGCCAAGACCGGCGCCGCAGCGCCGATTAGCGGGTCTTGAGGAGCCGCACTACCACTCGGAATTGGAACATCGAGCATTCCTTGTCCTGTCAGATACGCAGTGACAATACTGCCAGCCAATGCGGGATGTTCCGGACCGTTGATGGCGCCATCCTGATTTTGCACTAATGCTCGGTTTTGGCTGATAAGCCACAGGCTTGGAGCTGAGGGCTGTATCGTTAATGTTACGGGTGGTGAAGGATTTCCTCCGGCCATCCCAATCGCAGTTCCCTGCCCAACTGAAACCTCGTAGGGAATCTGAGCGTTCACCTGGGTTGGGCTTGCGAAAAGGATTGGGGATGGAATGCCGTTGACCAGTAACGAGAAACGCTCCAACTCGGTTGGCAACGGCACAGTTCGAGCAGTCGTCGCGCGAGGCACTAAGTTGGAGCCAAAGATCGAAACAATCGAACCCGGCGCAACAGGTCCGGGTTGAAAACTGGCGGCGTTCACAATGGCGTCGACGCTAGCCGCGTTCAGTAGCCCGAACCCGACCAGGCTGTTCATCGTGCCCACGTAGACTTTGCCGCTGGCGATGGACGGAGTTGAGAACTTTACGTAAGAACCAGTGCTGCCGCGATACAACTCGTTTTCTAGGTTCGTGGCGTCGAAAGCGTGAAGCTGAGCGGTGGAATCGATCACCCAGACGATGCCATTTCTGGAGCCCATCGCGGAGATGCTGGGGACCGTGCCTGGAGCTGGAAAGTAGGAAAGGCTTTGCGATATGGGCTTCTCCGAGAGAAGGCCGGTGTTAATCGAAAATGCCTTTACGGCATCGTTGGCGCCGGAAAAATAGACGGTGTTGTTAAAGTAGGCGGGGATGCCCACCACGGGGCCAAGCATGGATGAGAGGGACTGAACGATCTGAGAATCGTTGCTGGGCTGAAAATGTCCCATATTGTCGCGATCGATAACATACACGCGGCCTTCTTTGCTACCAATTACCAACAAATGTGGGTGCGCCGCACTTCCCGTTCCGTCGGGCAACAAGAGCGCTCCACTAGAGCCGAGATCCAACTCATGTTCACTTAGCTGGACGTTGTTAAATGGAGTAAAGTAGTCCGCTACGGAAAGACCATTTGTGGTCGAAAGTTTGATGACGCTCTCACCCAGATCCGAACCGCCGTGATCAGCCGTGAACGTCCCATTGCCGGAGACGACGTAAATGTTGCCGTTCCCGTCCGCAGCCGGTGCCGCGCCACCCTGCCACAAGGCGCCTTCATACCAATCTGGCGTGACGACAAATGCGGCGACTTGTTGGAGCGTCTTCGAGTCGTAGCCGATTAGCCAACCATGGTAGTTGCCGGCATCGCAGTGAGATGACCAAGCTGTGTATACTACGCCGTTCAGTAGGAGCAAGCCGGCGCGCTGCTTATAGAGCCAGGGCTTGAATTTCACTATCGTATTCCCATCGCCCATGCCCGAAGCAGAAGCTTCAATCACGACAGGACTACCCGGCCGTTCGGCGCCAGTCGCTACATCCAGGGCGTGCAGGCGATGAACGTAATTGTCTGGGGAGTGCTCGGACGTCATAGCAACCACATACAGCGTTCCCGTGGCGGGGTCAATCACAGGCGTGCTGGTGATGCCGATTTCGGGTGCAATGGATTCACATTGCAAGCTTTCGGCTGTCGCCGTCGAGATCCCCAGCGCGGAATTGGTGAAGTTTACATGCCACAGGGGCGCCGTGGCGCCGCGATCGGCATCAAACGCGTAGACACTGTCGTGTTCGGTTGCGACAAATACGACGTTATGCACTCCTTTGCCCGGAATGTTCATTTCCGGCATGTACAACGGCTGGGCGTAGACTTGACCGTCCACCGTATCACTGAAGAGCGGTCCGAACTGGCGCGAACTTACTGTCCATGGGGTAAGAATCCGCTCTTCGAGATTGTGCCCTGTTCGCTCCAAATCATTGTGATAGGTCAAGACGCTTACCTGACCACTTGAGGAAAGGGCACCCAGGACTAGCATCTGTGCGAGACGCGTCCAGGTTCCCGTTGTCAGTTTTCGACCGATTGTTCGGAGTCCCATTTTCCTTTCAATCCCAAGGGCGCCCGCTAATGGCGGCGAATTCGCCTTCTGGCCGAAGTACTGGCGCGATTCAGAACTGATGCGCGTGCGTTGTAGTCGCATAGCGTCGAGTATCTTCAGCACCTGCTCGATTGCGCGTGCGTTCTAAGTTCCTTCCCATCTGAATCGCCTGTTCCCATGCTGAAAGTACCTGTTGGCGTCTTTCAAGTGATGACTCCGCGGTAACCTCAGGCGTAAAGAATTCCGCGGCGAAACGAGCACAAGTCGTTTGTTTTCTGTCCATGCATTGACCGCCGCTCCAAGGTTGCCGTCCGAAAGCGGTTGTGCCTGCATGACGTCAGATCTCTATCGGAAGCGTCCCGCCGGACAAGCGCCGAGGAGCAGGACACAGGCGGGGACGGGACGCTTCGGATAGAGTCGTAAGTAATCCGGAAGGCCGCCTTTTACAGAAGGGGAGGCACGAAACTGGTGCCCTTGCGCCCGGCCGGTTCATCCTGTACACGGTCAAAAAAAAAGAGCCAAATACTGGGCAGCCTCATCGTTGTTTGGGCGATCCGCCGCGATCTGAGCCAATACTAGCCAGCGTGGCGGGAGGAAGGCGCAGTTTGAAGTTCCGACGCGAGCGTGCGCTTGACGGGCGTGAAGGATGCAAATGAACAAACAACTTTTGGGACGATTGTTTTTGGTTTTGGCGGTTTTATTGTGCCTCGGGTGCGTGCCGGCTTCCGCACAGTTGGTCAGCGGCAACCTCACCGGCACGATTCTCGACGCCACAGGAGCGAGCGTGCCGAACGCTACCGTGGTTGCGCACAATGATATGACTGGCGCCGAGACGACCACAACCTCGACATCCGCCGGCGAATATCACTTCTATAACTTGCCAGTTGGGACTTACTCTGTCTCCGCGATCGCCAAAGGCTTTTCCAAAGCAGAGCTCAGAGATGTGTCGATCTCGCTTAATGTGATTTCGACCGCGAACATCACGCTGCAGGTTGGCGCCGCCACGACGACGGTGGAAGTCACCGCTGGAGTATCGATCGATACGACCTCGGCGCAACTTCAGAACACTTTCAACACCCAGCAGATGATGGACCTCCCCAGTGCTTCCGGCGGCTCGGGTGTCATTAACCTGTCGCTGCTGGCGCCTGGGGTCGGCACTGGCGGCGCGGTAGGTGTAGGCACTGGTCCCAGCGTCGGAGGCCAGCGCCCGCGCAACAACAACTTCACCATCGAGGGCGTCGATAACAATAGCGGGAGCGTAACCGGTCCGTTAGTTTCGATTCCGAACGATGCGGTGGAGGAGTTCACCTTTTTGACGAATCAGTTCGGTGCGGACTTCGGCCACTCCTCCGGCGGCCAATTCAACCAGGTAGTGAAGAGCGGTACCAACGAATTTCACGGCTCGGTGTACGAGTACTTCATTAACCGCAACCTGTTAGCCGACGACAATCTGAATGCTGTCCAAGGCACCCCGCTGAGTCCGCGGTACGACAATAACCGCTTCGGCGGCACCTTCGGCGGGCCAATCAAGAAGAACAAGCTGTTCTTTTTCGTCAACTACGAGTTCAACCCGGTTGGCACCGTGGGCGCTACTGGAACGGTTTGCGCTCCAACCGCCGCCGGCTACAACTCGATCTCCGGCTTTGCCGGAATCAATCAAACCAGCCTGGCCCAGTTGAAGAAGTATCTGGGGACGGCTCCGGCGGCCTCAATGCCGGGGGCCTGCAACGACGCCGCTTATCCTCTGGTCGGCCCTGGGAATGCAAGTCTCGGCCAGCAGAACCCTGCGACTGCTGTAACCGTGCCAATCGGATTGGTTTCGTTTGCATCGCCCGCCTATGAAAACTACGAGAACGCAGTGGCTGCCATGGACTACAATATCTCCGACACGGATTCACTTCGGGGCCGTTTTATCCTGAACCGCACTGGTTTCATCGATACCACTGGCTTCCCATCGGTTTTCTACACAACCGTGCCTTACAACTATTATCTGGCAACGTTGTCGGAGTTCCACAGCTTCAGCCCCGCGATCGTTAACGAGTTCCGGTTCGGTTACAACCGTTACTCCAACACTTATGGCGTCCCCAAGATCAGTTGGCCGGGGCTGGATGCGTTCCCGAATATCGACGTGTTTGAGCTCGGCGGCGTAAATAATACATTCGGCCCCGACCCAAATGCACCGCAAAGCGGCATTCAGAACCAGTACCAGCTAGCCGAGAATATCTCCTGGACGAAGGGTGCTCATAGCTTCAAATTCGGCTTTGATGGCTGGAAGCAGATTTCGCCGCAAACCTTCACGCAGCGGTCGCGGGGCGATTACGAGTGGAGCTATCTTTCGGACTATCTGTTCGACTACAATCCCGATTACATCGCGCAGCGCTCGCTGGGCAACTCGAAGTATTATGGCGACCGGATTTTTTCGGGCCTCTTCGCCAGCGATACCTGGAAAATACGGCCGAATTTGGCTTTGAACCTCGGGGTTCGCTACGAGTATCAAACCATCCCATACAGTGAAAGGCTGCAAAACCGAAACGCGATCTCCAACGTTCCAGGACTGATCACCTTCGGAGTACCGCAACCCCAAGGGAATGCGATTATGCCCCGCATCGGCATCGCATACTCACCTGGCACCAGCGGCAATACCTCGATTCGCGCCGGGTATGGTTTGTTTTACGACGTTCTCTATGACAACCAAGGGCTGCTCACGCTTCCGCCCCAGGCTGTCACAACCGTCGACGTGACCGGATTGAATCAGGGCAACTTCCTGGCCGACGGCGGCATCCCGCCTAGCGCGACCGGTGCGACTCTCACGCAAGCCGAGGCCCGCGCGGGCACCGGTGGCTACGTTCCAAACGGGACTCGGCCGGAAACCAGCGCCTGGAATGTCGGGGTCCAGCACGTCTTCCATCACGACTATACTTTCGAGACCCGCTATGTTGGAACGCATAGCGTCTTTCTTTCGGTGCAAGACCAGTTGAACCGCCAATCTGTGGTCAACGCCTCGAATGCGCTGCCCTTGTACCTGACTGCCCCCAGTCAGGCCGTTTTGAACGGCCTCACCAACACACTTGCCTCTCTGACAGCCGCCTACAATGCCGGGGGAAATATCGTTCCCGGCTACCTGGCAGCCGGCTTCACCGGTATCATCACGGCCTACATGCCCTGGGGTAATTCTATTTACCACGGCTGGCAGAACTCTTTGACTCGCCGTTTCTCCGATGGGTTGCAAATGGATGCAGCCTACACTTGGAGCCACGCGATTGACGATTCCACAGCCGACGTATTCAGCACCTACACGACGCCACGCCGGCCGCAGGACCCACGCAACCTCGCGGCTGACCGGTCCAGCTCCGCGCTCGATCACCGCCAGCGTGCCACGTTGGAGGCTCTTTACGATCTACCGTTCTTCAAGCAAGGGAACTGGTTCATGAAGAACGTCGTCGGTAATTGGGAATTTGTCCCTGTATACACATATCAGAGCGGCACTCTGGTCGACGTCCAAAGTGGAGTCGACTCGAATCTGAACGGCGATTCGGCCGGCGACCGGGCATTCGTCAACCCGAACGGGACGCCGGGCGTAGGAGCCGGAGCGACACCGCTCATGAACAGCGCTGGCCAGACCGTGGCGTTCCTGGCCAACAATCCGAACGCCCGATACATCCAGGCGCCCAAGGGCACGCTTCCCAATGGTGGCCGGAACACCGCGCAACTTCCTCCCATCAATGATGTGGACATGACCATCGCCAAGAGCTTCAACATCACCGAAAGCAAGAAGGTCCAGTTCTCGGCGCGTTTCATCAATATTTTCAACCATCCCCAATATATCGGCGGATACATCAGCGACGTCGCGCCTGCCGGTCTTCTCACCAGCCCCGCCGGCATCAACACCGGCCCGACCTCCTCGGCGGTGCACAGCTTCGTGCAACCCCAGTCTGCGATCTTCTTGCAACCGTCCCAAGCGTTCTCGAGCAATCCGCGTCAGTTGGCGCTTGCGCTTAAGTTCATTTTCTAGGAACTTGCGCATGAAGGCATCTCGCGCCCGCTTCAACTGGTCGCGCAGCTCGCGTTCGTGGGTCGCTATCGGCAGTTGAGTCGATGAATCGGGAGCCTTCGGGCTCCTAATTTCGTTAGTGTGCAGGTTCCAGGGTGTGACCGTTACCGTATCGTCGGCTCAGAGCGTGCCTGCGGCAGCGCGTACTACCATTCTGCCGCCATCACATACCGAGCAGCTCAGCTTCGATTAGCCTCGTTCTTGTGCTCGTGGCGACCGGGTTCTGATGGCTCAGCCGCAGGCACAAAGCCTCCTGGCGAAGCACCGTGGGTTGGGAATATTGGGACCCGGAGGACAATCCGCCCGATTCCTCCGAGGTCCCATAGGAATCGTGCATCAGCCCCTCCTGCTCTTGCAAACCAACTTGGCTGCGTTCTCTCGGAGCGTATCCATAAAACTCAGCCAAGTCATCACGGCGTTTGAGTATTGCCTCACAGCCTGGGCGTAATCTCGGCCTTGCTGTCGAAGGGCAAGCAGTCCCTCGGACGAAACGTCCGTATCAGCCGCAACAGCCACTGCATGTTCGTATTCGACATGAGTTTTTTGAACTAACTCGTACGCCTCGTGCACGGCATTGCGTAGAGCATCCGCTTGCTGAGACTTTGACGGACCGACTTCGTCCATGTTCGCCCTCCGGGGCTGCCGCAGGATAGCTTCGTGTATGAAGGACAATCGGTGATAGACGCCGAACCGGTAGGCGATGTTACGGGTGTCTCGATTAAATCTAGAACTTCCACAGTTTGCAGTTTTGTACAGCACTTTTTGGCACCCCGCAACGTCGTGATCGAGTTCTGTTTTGAACACTAAACTTCGGGCGAACGCTCGGGACAGCCGCGTTGCTATGTTTGTTCTATGATTCAACCAAGAGCAATGGAAGTATTCCCAGAACGGACAGAAAACCGCCGTAAACGAAAAAAGAAACAGTAAATCTCCGCCATCCGGTATTGCATCGATAAGTGTGATAAATTTGCTACCGACGCGCGATCACATACGGAGGTAGCGACAGCTATGCTCGGATATCGGATCACCTTATCGATGATGGCCATGAGTCGCCACGGTTCTCATGAGCTGATACGACCGGGCCTCGTGGTGATCGAGGTAACTTGTGGTGAAAATCGCGTGTGGGTGTTTTAGCGGGATTGGATGGAGAGAGCCGAAAGGATCGAACTGTTAGATGATCTGACGACTCCTTCGCCAATGAGCGATACGTGAACCTGGATCGAGTGAGGAGTGTACGTGCCGTTGTGAGGGCAGCGTATGGCCACAATGGCTGCGATGGAAGCTCTGGTGAGGAAGCAGACTGACATCTATTCGGTTGGTTGGGAATGGTCGGTTGAGGACCCTGAACCGATGGCTCATGATGGCTCACGGGTTAAAGACTAACCCGCAAACTCGGCACCGTTGTCTTGGGCAGCCCAGGTCTGCACGATGTACGACACCACCCGCTTGTAGGATTCGGGATCGCTCGGCTTGGGAACGAAGTCCCTTGCGCCAAGCTGGAAGGAACGCTGTATGTCATCGGGATTGGTTGAGGAACTGAACACGATGACTGGAACATGTGGCCGACAATGTTCCAGGACCGACAACCCGGATAGTTTTGGGAGATTCAGGTCGAGCAACACCAGATCCGGCTTGAACTGTCCGGCGGTTAGAATCTCACTGGCCTGCTTTCCATCGACGGCCACGTGGATGCTCACCGGAACCGACTCCCGTGCCAGCACCTGGCGGATCAGCAGGATCTCTCCTGGAGAGTCTTCAACAAGGAGAAGTTCGATGGGCTTCACTTGCTTCGCCGTCACCATGGTGCCTGGCAATACGCCTATAAGTAGGATGCTGATCCGGGGCAGTCGTTTCGTCAGGGAGAGCTAAGTTTTCCTCTGCTATGCCGCCATCTTTTACGAGGTCCCATGAACGGCAATTTTGATACCAGCGACCAGGCTTCTGCTTCTTCGGTGCGGTTAGATTGAAGGGGAGAAGAAACGCCCTTGACCGTATGGGCGATTTACCCGCTGCGCAACAACGAATCATCACCGACACCGCCGTGAGCCCGTACTCACTCACGCGCGAGCGCCGGCAAACGGCCGAGCTTGCGGCCGGCAATCAGTCGCTCAGCGCAACGATGGCCAAAATGGAGTCCCAGCTGGAATCGGTCACATGCAAGCTGTCCGGAACTCGAAATTCAGCGTACAGCTCCGGTTCCTCCAGAGCCTGTCCGGCGAACCCTCCGCACGCCTCGGCGAGTGGCACCCCGGCGCAACGACAACCAGCGGCTTAACCAGTTGCGAGCACAGGTCACGCGACAGGAGCAAGAAATCGCAGGCACCAAGGACCAGATACAACAGACACAGACGGATTTGCAAAGCAGGCTGGATTCAACGAGGGGTGAGCTGAGCGGTTCCATTGCGCGTATCCATGACGACCTGGTGGCCCTCCAAAACGGGGTGGACGGAATTACTACGAGATCGAGCACAGGCGGCTAACGTAGCCGAACCGCCGTGGCGTTGTGCAGCAGGTATTGCAAAAAGCCCACCTACGAGAAGGAATCTCCGCCTGACACTTATTCCGAATTGAAGTCAATGCTGCGCAGGGAGGTCAACGTGCCGGGCATAACACTTGGGCGGGCCTGCGCCGCGAAGGAGCTGACGTCCGCTTGACCGCGCCCAGTATGCCGGCCTACCATTAACCTCCCAACAGCATTGATGCCAGGTTGGCCCACCTAGCGGCATTTACTTGGCAGGCACCCGAGGGGTTCTCTCCTCAGGTAGGTCGGATTGCTCAGGACCTGACGTAACGGCGCCCGTCCTACAAGTGAGGAGATGAAGC
This sequence comes from Terriglobia bacterium, assembly GCA_963768095.1. Classification (GTDB taxonomy): domain Bacteria; phylum Acidobacteriota; class Terriglobia; order Bryobacterales; family Bryobacteraceae; genus Palsa-89. The sequence continues at coordinate 1,572,480 of CAVYGT010000011.1, forward strand.
TATGCCCTAGCAATTTCTCGTACGAGTTGCGCGCCGCCTCTGATCGAGGATTTCGATTGATCCCAGGAACCGTAGTATCCAAACTCGGAACGAATCGCCGGCTTAGGTCTTAATACGAGACTCATATCTGGTCGGGATGTGGTCTATTTTGCACTTGGGCCCTCGGTTACTTGGACCAGGTCGTCTAGACGAATCCACTTGGCAAACGCAGCTTGAACCTGTCGAGGAGTGAGCTTTAGGTAGATCCGTGCCGCCTCGGCTGGTTCGTCCAGCGGAAGCTCGTCTTTGGTGCGTGAGATCAAACCATCCGCGATGCTTTGCACGCTGGATTCCGAAAGTGGAATCTGCTGGAGAAGCAGGACCTTGGCCTGGTTCAGCGTTTCTTCGGAGACTGCACGAGTTTGCATCTCCTTCAGATCGCGATTCACAATTGCACGCGCCCCCGACACATTGCGAGGGTCACAGCCGTAGTTAATGGTATAGAAGGCGCCGGTCGGACCCGCGTCGAGCGTCGAGGAGACAGAGTATACAAGTCCGGTATTCTCGCGAAGATCACGAGACAGCCGGCTGGCGTAGAATCCTCCATCCAAGACGTGGCTTCCGAGATTCAAAGTGTAGTAATCAGGGTTGGACCGGGTCACTGGCAACGTTTCCGCGAGAGTGACGTCAGCTTGGACGCGGCTGGCGTTTGGCACTTCCGTATTTGATGGTGGGTTAGCCGAAAGCGGAGGCAAAAGACTGCTGGGTTTCGGGCCAAGAGCTTTCCAAGCTCCGAAATTATGTTCAATGACCGAACGGGCCCGTTCCGGTGTAACCTTTCCGATAACGACTATCGTAGTCAGGTCGGGCCGAAACGCGCGCCGGTAGTAGTTGCGGACATCGGCAAGCGAGAGTGAGACACTACCCGACATGGCGGAATCAAGACCAGGGTCGTCTTTCGGCAAGAGGGCCGATTCTAGTGCTTGTTGCCTAAGATAGGCTGGACTCTGCAGCTCTCCCGCCACACTGGCTGCGAGCTGGCGCTTGAGGATTCTAAACGCGCTGGCAGGCAGAGCCGGATGCAATTCATTCCCGGCGAGGAGCGCGATGCCGCGCTCGAAATTGCTGGCCGGAACTTCGAGTGAAAAATCCAGGCCGGCGGACTCGTTAGCGCCGATGTTGTCCAGAGCTTTTTGAAACCCGATCCGGTCCAACGATACCGTGCCATAGGAAAGCAGCTCATCCAGTACCTGGTTGACATCTTGATCCTCGGAGCTCTCTAGGTCAGAATTGTCTTGGATATAGCCGAAGATGGTGATCGTGTCGCTGATCGTCTCCGGTTGCACGATCAACTTCAAGCCATTCGAAAATGTTGTGACTTGGGGATGCACAGTCGAAACTGGGACGGTGAGCAGATTCACTTTCTGCGCCCAGTCAGGGAGCTGGACGGTAGTGTTGTTCGCAGACGCAAGAGACTCGGTTCCACCGAATGACGCTGATGAGATCGGCCGGCCAGAGGCTCCAGGCGTCAAAATTGCCGAGATCGATTGCTTCGGATCCAGAAGGCGTCGCGCGATATCACGCACGTCTTCGGGGGTGACCTTCTGTATCGCATCAATGTCGTCGCTGGGAGACTGCCGTCCTTCGAGCGCCAACGCATCAGACCATAGCATGGCGAGGTCCGATATGGAGTTCTTTTCGAACTCCGCGTCGGCGACCTCGTGCCGCTTTGCAGCACTGACCAAATCCGCCGGAACTCCGTTTTTCGCGACGTCTTGAAGGATCTTCCGAATTTGACGGAGGTGTGTCATGCCATCCTCACCGGCCGAAAACGAAGCCATAGCGTAGCCTAGGCTCGCTTGGGGCAAGCTCTCAAGCCAAAACCCGGCGCTCAACGCCTTGCCTCTCGGCCCGAGATCGTAGAGGCTGCCGCGCTGGCTGCCGAGTACATCGGCCAGAACCTTGGCGGCTGCGAAATCGGGACTATTCGAGCCGGGCCAACGGAATGCAGCCACCGCGAACCCATGCGGCTGGTCTGTGGTGAGCCGTAAAGTCTCAGGTCTCAGTGGCTGGAGCTGGACCTGCGGACGCGAGGGCAGCGTCTTCGCAGGAATTGAGCCGAACAGATTTTTCACTTCGTTCAACGTCGATTCGGGATCGACGTCTCCGACGATTACAAGGATCGCGTTGTTCGGCGCGTACCACGCGTCGTAGAATTTCTTGAGTATGGCTCCGGTGGTCGCATCGAAAGAAGGCCGCGTCCCCAACGCATCGTGCCCGTAGGGAGTTCCCCGGAACATCGCCGACAGAAGTTGTCTGTAGCAAACGTACTCGGGATTCGAAAGATCCTCTGCGATCTCCTGTTTAATGGCGCCGCGCTCACGATCCCAAAGGGCGTCCGTAGTGAGTAGATTCTGCATTCGTATGGATTCAATGTGCAATGCGACGTCCAAGTCTTGCGTCGGTACGGTAAAAACATACTGCGTCACCGACTGCTGAGTGTCGGCGTTAAAGTCGCCCCCCATCGCAGCAGCTATGTTGGCCAACTGATCGGCGGACAGGTCCGGGCTGCCGCGGAACATCATGTGCTCGAGTGCATGAGCCGTGCCCGGGAAGCCCGGCGGGGATTCGTTCGATCCAACCAGGTAGTTCACTACTGTTGTCACCACTGGAGCCAGGGAGGTGTGTACGATGACCACTCGAAGACCGTTTCCTAGCGTGGCTCTCGACACGTCCTGCACCGGTTGCGGGGCTCCTATCAGCAGGGGACCGGACAAGGCAACGGCGCTTAAGAGAACTTTCAAAAGGGTGCTTGGCGCCAGCCGAGGGGTTCTGGGCAATTTGGGCGAAAGACTTCTAGAGGCCATCGTGTGGTTTGCGATAGGTGTTCTCGATCATAAAGCTCCTCTAAGGTCTGGTCTCGCGGAGAATCCTCCGACGCGATCTATGCTTGTGGGCGCACGACACCGTCGTAATGACGCGATAGAGCGCTGCGAGCGATCTTAGCGGATGCGTGTTTGAAATTTGAGACGTAAGCGCCGGTCGAAGGTGTACAACTTGAGGGTTACCGCGACTTTCCTTTTTCCTGATTGGTTGCTTGTTTGATGATGAAGGGCCACGGTGGAAGGTCACTTTGTCCTAGATGAATTTAATGCATCGGGATCACGGCACGCCGAATCAATCACATGCTTTTGCAGTGATCAGGTTCAACGTATGCGCATTCGAGACCAAACACGGCATCCGTCTATCAGGGCCTCTCGTATTCGACGGTGTGCACGTAACGAGTTATTGAGTTGGGGGTCTTCCCGTCGCTTAGGCCGAGCTCTTCTTGCCGTTGCAGTGTTGGGTGGCGCGGCCAGTCGGCGGCTATGCGTTCGGCAAGCGCGACAAGGCGTACGACGCCGATCCGCGCGTGATCAATCTGGGCCGGGCCTGTGTGGTGACCTGACCTCGGCCAGGGAGGTGGACGGATGCCCGCACTGAATGAGAGCCTGCCTCGGGCTCTGGCGTTGCGCGGTGTTTCGCGCCGCGAGTTTTTCTATTTCTGTAAGCTGATGGTTGCGACTCTCGCGCTTCCGGAGCGTTACGTGGGCCAGGTGGCAAGCGCTCTAGGACGCACCAAGCGGCCCGTGCTGGTGTGGTTGGAATTCCAGGACTGCGCAGGCAATTCAGAATCCATGCTGAGGTCTAGCCACCCTCCTGTGGCGGACTTTGTGTTGGAACTGCTTTCTTGGGAGTATCACGAACTAATCATGGCCGGCGCCGGTAAGCAAGCTGAAGCGGCACTGGAAAGAGTAGTGCGGGAAGAAAAGGGAAAATATATTGCCGTGGTCGAGGGATCCATTCCGACCGCCGACCAAGGCGTGTACTGCACTATTGCAGGAAGAACTGCCTTGGACATAGCCCGCCACGTCTGCACCAACGCGGCCGCCAACATTGCCATGGGCGCCTGTGCATGGGATGGGGGCATCCCGCGAGCGAATCCCAATCCCACGGGAGCGATTGGGCTTGAGGAAGCTGTGCCCGGAATCAAGGTGGTCAACTTGGGCGGATGTCCCCATAACCCCGCCAATAGCGCGGCCGTGCTGGTGCACTATTTGACATTTGGCGAGATGCCAGCACTCGACCAATACAACCGACCCCTCTTTGCCTACGGGAGGGTTATCCACGATCAGTGCGAGCGGCGTGCTCACTATGACGCAGGGCGTTTTGTCGAGGAATGGGGCGATGAGGGCCATCGCAAGGGGTGGTGCCTGTACAAGATGGGATGCAAGGGCCCGGAGGCTACCTACAACTGTCCCACCGTCCGCTGGAACGAACAGACCAGTTGGCCCGTGAAGGCCGGCCATGGGTGCATCGCCTGTGCCTCGTACCGGTTCTGGGATACCAAATCGCCTTTCTATAAGCCGCTGCCTAAGGTGCCGGGTTTCGGGGTTGACGTAACAGCCGAGGAAATCGGCTGGACGCTTACAGGAGTTGTGGCCGGCGCAGTGGCTGCGCAGGCGATTGGCGGCGCCATTCGCGCCAAAACGAGACCTGAGGAAACAGGTGGCGAGTCTACGAGACCCTCCTCTTCCGAGCGAACTTAGGAGACCGGTATGGCGCGTGTCGTCGTTGATCCCGTCACTCGAATCGAAGGCCATTTGCGCATCGAAGCGGAAGTAGATGGGGGCGTTGTCTCAGATGCCTGGAGCTCGGGGACGATGTTTCGCGGAATTGAGCTGATCTTGCGCGGTCGGGACCCGCGCGAGGCATGGCTGTGGGCGCAGCGTATCTGCGCGGTTTGCACGATGGTCCATGCGCTGGCCTCCGTGCGCGCAGTCGAAGATGCTCTGGGTATAGAAATCCCGGACGCAGCCCGAATCGTTCGCAACATTATTTCCGGCGCTCAATTGATTCAGGACCATGTGGTCCACTTTTATCATCTGCACGCGCTCGATTGGGTTGACGTCACCCTGGCGCTGAAGGCAGACCCGGTCAAGACGTCCCAATTGGCGGAATCCATCTCCGAATGGCCTCTATCGAGCAAGACATATTTCAAAACGGTACAGGAACGAGTCAAGAAACTGGTGGACAGCGGACAGCTCAGCCTGTTCTCTGCAGGATATTGGGGACACCCCGCCTACCATCTGCCTCCGGAAGCCAACCTGATGGCCGTGGCGCACTACCTGGAGGCTCTGGAGTTTCAGAGACAATTCATCCGCATTCACGCCGTGCTTGGCGGCAAGAACCCTCACTTGCAAACCTTCCTCGTGGGCGGGATGGCCACGGTTTTGGACCCGAACGAGCCAGAGGCCACGATAAATCCTGAACGAATCGACTTTCTCCTCGAAGTAGCTCGCAGTGCCAAAACTTTCGTGGACCAGGTGTACGTTCCGGATGTCCTGGCAGTGGCTGGATTCTACCGCGATTGGTTCGAGCGTGGTGAGGGAACCGGAAACTTTCTTAGTTATGGCGCCTATCCGAAGGCCGGCATCAAGAACTTGTCCCTTTACACACTGCCCAGAGGCATCATTCTCAATCGTGACCTTTCGCAGGTTCATCCGGTGGATCCAGCCAACATCACGGAGTATGTGGCCCGTTCCTGGTATGAGTACTCGGAGGGGGATGGCGCAGCGAAGCACCCTTACGAGGGTGAGACTAAACCGAAATACACTGGTCCGAAGCCACCCTACGAATTCCTGGAGGTGGATCAGAAGTATTCGTGGCTAAAGGCGCCGCGCTACCAAGGCAAACCCATGGAGGTCGGGCCTCTGGCGCGCATGCTAGTGGCGTACGCTGCCGGGAACCGGGACGTGAAGACCCTGATCGACAGCATCCTGGCGAAGCTGAAAGCACCGCCGTCCGCTCTGTTTTCGACTCTGGGACGCATTGCTGCGCGTGCTGCTGAGAGCCAGATTATGGCTAACCAGTTAGTCGACTGGATTCAAGAGCTGGGCGGCAAGCTGCAAAAAGGGGATCTACGAGTCCACAATGGCGAGAAGTGGGATCCGGATTCCTGGCCCAGGTCGGCAAGAGGCTTCGGTTCATACGAAGCGCCGCGAGGCTCATTGGGCCACTGGGTGGAGATCGAGGACAAGGTCATTAAGAACTATCAGGCGGTGGTTCCGACCACTTGGAATGCCGGCCCGCGTGATCCGCAGGGCCAGCGTGGACCCTACGAAGCCGCATTGCTGAAAACACCGATCGCGGATCCCGATCGCCCACTCGAGATCCTCCGGACGGTCCACTCTTTTGATCCTTGCCTGGCGTGCGCGGTGCACGTCATGGATGCACGCAAACACTATCGGCCTGGTAGCACACAACTATGAAACCTTGGTCACGATCCTCGGCCTCGAGCCAGACAAGAGTCTACGTTTGGGAGTTGCCGGTTCGGGTCGCCCATTGGCTGATTGTGCTGGCACTGGTTGTGCTCTCCGTCACGGGTTATTACATCTATCGTCCTTTCGTGATTTCCGTAGGAAGGGCTAGTTACGTGATGGGGACCATGCGGTTCACTCATGAGGTGGCCGGTTTCGTGTTCCTGGCATTTGTCCTGCTGCGGATCTATTGGATGTTCAGGGGTAATCGCTGGGCGCATTGGGACCAGTTTGTGCCCACGCGCCGGGAACGCTGGAAAGACTTGGTCGAGACCACCAAGTTCTATAGCTTCTTACGCTGGCGGCCGGTTCCGAACATAGGTCACAATGCGTTGGCCGGAGCCGCCTACAGCGTAGTTTATGCTCTTGCCCTGGTTGAGATCCTGACCGGCCTTGCGCTCTACAGCCACATTCTGGGTAAGCCGTCCTTGGCGTTCTTGGTCGGCTGGCTTCCCCGGCTGATTGACATTCAGTATCTGCGCGAAATCCATTTTCTGGTCATGTTCGCGTTTTGGATGTTCTTTCTGCACCATATCTATAGCTCGCTGCTGATATCAGCGGAAGAGAAGATGGGTGTGATGGAAAGCATTTTTAGTGGATACAAATTTGTGTCTGACGACTTGCGTGGGGACATGGTTTCGGCCGTCAATACACATCATGAGACGCCATCTGAGCTGTAGTTCTAGACCTTTCGAGGTCCACAAAACGATCGTAGCCGGTATCGGCAACACCATTCGCTCCGACGATGGTGTAGGCGTCCACGCGCTCCGTCAGCTTCAGAAAGATCCAAGAGTCCCGCGGGACGTGACATTTCTCGATGCCGGTACTATGGGGTTAGAGCTATTGGGGTATGTGTGTGAGGCAACACGCTTGCTCTTGATCGACGCCGTGGATGTAGGCAAACCAGCAGGCACTGTAGTTCGAATGAACGGTGACGAACTGCGTGGCCAGCCCTGCGGTGGAAGCGTCCACCAACTCGCCGTGGCGGACTTGATCACTGCTCTTCCGCTGGTTTCCGATCCGCCGCCCCAGATTGTCCTCTTGGGTATTCAGACTGCATCCACACAATGGGGAACCGTCCTGTCCGGACCAGTAGAGGCGGCGCTGGAATCACTTGTGGAGGCTGTAATCGAGGAGTTGTCGGTCAGTTAGACTCCAGTGCCCTGCTAGCAAACGAGCCGTGATTGAATCCAGATCCAAACCTCTAGAGGGAGAGGCCCTAGACACTTTCGCGAGAGGCGCCGCACGACGGGGAGCCCGCTTTTTCGATTGCGACGGCAGCAACCGGCGCCACGATTCCACCGCGGAACAGCTACTCGCCGTTCTCTGCAGTGAATGTCTCTCTCGACTTTGATCTTCGTATGCTAGCCCCGACGCGCTTAGGCTGCGTGCTTTAAGTGGGCGTCAGATCAGTTCAGCGGCTCTACTGTTATCCAGACGACCCGAAAAAGAATAGAACCAACTGCAGACCGTGTCCATCTTGGTTGGCGGCGGGCAGCTGACTGCTGCCAGGCCATTCGTTCTTGCGAGCTGGTAGAAATGTTGCTGGAATATCGCGACGGCGCCCTGAATCGCAGACGAGCAAAAAGCAAGAACCCCAAGAAGGAGCGTCCGTCTCACCGTAAAGTGACCAACGAGCGCCTGCTTGATCTGGTTTGTTCGATGCGTTCGCAGTTATTGGCCGCGAGGCTAATCACGGTCCCGGAGTTCGAATGGCTCTGCGCCCGATCTAATCGGCCGCGCTTGGACACTTATCGGGAAATCCTACGTCAAAGGGACGAACTGAAGCATCAGCTTCAGGGTCTCCAAGAAGAGCACCTCGGGCCGAAAGCCAGTATCCGGAACGGCGACCTAAGCAGCCTGACGGACGCGCAGCTGGCGACGATGACAGACAGGCTGCTCCACGCCGTCTACGGGGACGACCGGCAGGCGATTGCGGCTGCGAAACGCCAGATGACGATCGAGGCCGATGCTGTTGTTATCGGTGGTCGGTCGAACGGTGGTTGAAACCAATCCAAGCTAACGCCTGTTGGCGCTATGGAACTTGTTCGCTATCGTCATCAGACTGGGGCGGATGCCAGACCTGTGGGCCACGACATACGGGCCCGTCGTCGCACTGACACCCCGCGATCGCTTTGCAGTTGCGCCTGCAAGTGTGCTCCGGGTGTTTTTCGTCCGGTTTCTGGATAACATCGCAGTTCGACGGCAACTTGCCCAGGCAGGCCACATATTCCTGCCGCGTCTTGCTCGTGTCAGCACAATGCTTCACACCGGCTTCTTGCGCTTCGGCCATCATTGCCGGACAGTGGCAATCGTGCTGTGATCCGATACGGCAGATCCAGCGGTCGTCCGGATCACGCGCTGGTGCCTGTTGTTGTGGGGCGTTCGCGGGCTTCTTTGCCTTCGGGCTGGATTGCTGCGCCGCGAGAATTACGGCCAATCCAATCAGGATCGTGAGTACTCTAGAGTTGCGGTTCATATTCCTCAACTACTGTCCGATCGTTCGGCAAGAGCTGGCCCACGGCCACTCTCGTTATGGTCCGTCTACCCAATCGCGTCACGCTTTTGTGCTAGCGTCAGCTCGCGGGCAAGTGGCAATGCAGTTCATTCTGCGCATGTTCCGAAGAGGACAACATGTTCGCGTTAATATCAAAACCAAGCACTTAGATCCACGAGAACGCTATCGGGGTGTATTATTTTATTCGGCCAACTGCGCCCGTGCTAGACACCTCTGCCGCTTCCGTTGGCGCCGCACCGCTCCTAGCATCCCAGACGTCTTTATTTTTCGCGATTCCCCGATCGGGGACTTCAGCGTATCGCGCAGCTCATCTTGATGTGCCGCACTTCAGATTGTTCCGCCGGCTGACAACCGCTTGGTGATGCTGACGGGGCGGAGCACGAAGGTGAGCAGAGTCCGAAAGGGAATCGTTAGGACAGCGCGGCCTCTGAGTCATCCATAAAGACATTCAAAGTCGAGAAGTGCATCAGCGGGAGTATCGGGAGCTGGCCGAGGCGTGGGTTCGATCGGCAAGGAAACATGTCCATGTGCTACGAGCGGCGTACAACGCTGACAGCGACGACATCAGCGAATCGCCTTCCACTTTTTTTGGATAGGAACGGTATGGGATGAGATACACAATCCCTGCGTCGGGAGTATCTAAAGCAATGTCACCCCAAGAAAAAGCGCTCTATTCAATAAGTGAAGTCTATAACACTGTGAGTCGGGGCTCGGCAGTGGCCGAGGGTTAGGGTTCGAGCGAGATCGCTCGAAGACTCATGCGCAGTGACTCGAAAAAAGTGCTGCCGACACTTGAGAAAGCGGTAGCTATGCCCGATTACAAACAATCTAACGAGATTTTACGTTACCGGGTTGAATCCGCCGATGACGAGCATCCTGTCTCTGAAATGGGCCTACCGCAGTGGTTCGCGCTCGCAGTGAAGCCGCGTTTTGACAAGGCGGTGGCTAGAACACTGGATGCCAAGGGATTTGAAACGTTCTTGCCGCTATATAAGAAAAAGCATAGTTACGGGGCGCGTTCTAAGGAGTTTGAACTGCCGTTGTTTCCCGGCTACGTGTTCTGCCGCTTCAGTACCCTGACCAGGCTGCCAATTCTGACTACTCCTGGAGTTACTCATATCCTGGGCACGGGGAACAGGCCGGTTCCTCTTTCAGAAACGGAAATCGCTTCTTTGCAGACAGCCATCAAGGCACAACTTCCGCTCCAGCCCTTTCCATTTCTTCGGGTCGGGCAGAGGGTACGAATCGAAGAAGGCGTGTTGTCAGGTGTCGTTGGAATTCTCGTAAGGGTTAAGCAGTCTGTGAACTTGGTTCTGTCCGTAACTCTTCTCCAGCGGTCCGTGCTGCTCGAGATCAATCGGGATCAAGTAAGTGTGGAGCACAATCCTGAATCGGTCACAGGAGAAGCGCGACCCGACAGCGCTTCGTCCGGCTGAGGGCTGACAACCGAAGATTCGCAAAGTGATCCGTTCCAAGGCGGTCGATCTTGAATATCCATTTTAATCCGGGTTCCGGCCCTCAGCTTCATGAATACTCTTGTCTGGAGCCGGAGCCTGAGCTGAATGGGCAGATCCCCTGCCTCGAGTTCCCAGGCCGGCGGGAATGGAGCGCGATCGACTGTCTTCGGACTTTGTATAGTCACAAGGTCACCCTGCTGTGTGCCACCGGCGTATGCTTTCTCGCCGCCATACTCCTCAGCCTCGCCCAACCTCGCTTGTATCGATCCGAGGCCTCGCTGGAGATTCAGGGAGTTAATGAGGATTTCCTCAACGCCCGCAATATCTATCCCACGGTCGCTTCAACTTCAGACTCGGGAACTTACATACAGACGCAGGCTGAGGCCCTCCAGCAGGACGCTTTGATTGAACAGGTCGTGAGAAAACTCCGCCTTGCAGAACAGCCGGAATTCGCGCCTGGCCTCAGCGTCTGGCCAAAATTCGGTCGGCTCGGAGGTTCAGGCCTGGCATCAGTACCGAGCTTGCAGAATGCTGTCGAGATCGTGAAGAAGAACCTAAAGGTCGTGTCGTCTCGGACCAGCCGCATCATTCAGATTATCTACGACGCGCGTAACCCGCAGCTTGCAGCCGATGTAGCTAATACGCTGGCCCAGACATTTATCGAACAAAGCATCAAGGTAAAACAGCATGCCGCGCAGCAGACTCACGATTTACTTAGTGTGCAGCTTGATGTTCTCAAAACCAGTCTTCTCAGATCGGAAGCTGAACTGGCAGGAGAGGAGCGCGCGAGTGGCAATTTTACGTCCCCTAACACGCTCAATCGGGAGGTGGCCGCCGACCGCCGATTCTACGAGGCCATGTTGGAGCGGGTCAATGACGCCCGCATCGCTGCCGCTGTACCCGAGTCAAATATCCGGTTGCTCGGCCCAGCCCGGGCAGCCATGCAACCCTACAAACCGAATTGGCCACTCAACCTGGCGATCGGCGTGTTCGCCGGCCTGATCTTGTCGGCCAGTTGGGTGATGCTACGTGAGCAGAGCAACTCGTTCTTGCGCACGCCAGGCGAGGCTGGGATGTACTTGACTCTTCCAGAACTTGGGGCTATCCCTCAGATTGCGAACCAAAGCCTGCTAGGGCGTCGCCCGAGGCAATTCAGCGACGGGGACATGGCGATTGAGCGAGCAGCTATGGATCAACAGCTTCCAGGCTTGTCAGAGTCGTTTCGCGCTACGCTGGCGTCCATACTGTCGAGCGCCCGCCACGGCGACCATTCACCTGTCCTTGTTTTCACGAGTGCACAGGCGGCCGAAGGAAAGACAACCGTGGTGAGCAATTTAGGGATCGGCCTGGCAGAAATTGGCAGCAAGGTGTTGATGATCGACGGAGATACGCGTCGTCCGCGGTTGCACAAAGTTTTTGATCAGGCCAATAGCTGGGGCTTGAGCGACGTCTTGCGCGAGAAGAACGCCATCGAGGACCTTCCGCTGGACGTGCTCGTCAAAAGGACCACGGTTCCCGGCCTTTACCTGCTACCCAGCGGCGTGTGCGTAGACAACATTTTCGCCCTCTTATGGTCCGGCCGCCTGGCGCGGCTATTCCCGCGCTTCCGTCAGGAATTCGATTATGTGCTGGTCGACGCTCCGCCTTGTCTTGAGTTCGCCGATGCCAGGATCATGGCGCGCTACGCCGACCAGCTGCTGCTCGTGGTGCGAGCGAATTACACCGACAGAAGAACGGCACAGGCGGCTGTGCGGCGGCTCTTGCTGGATGGAAGTCGCATGATGGGAGTCATTCTCAACCGTTGTGATCCGTCGCAAAGCGATATGTACCCCTACATTTCCTCCTACGGCCTCGATCGGCAAGGACTTGCGTGAGTGCAAAACAGTTACTTCTAGATGCAGCGCCCGGCACCGCCTTGCCGGGATTGCAGGTCAAGATTGGGTCACAGACAGAGGGACACCCGGTCTTGTCGGTTCCGATGGTGGTGCCCATCGTGTCGGGCCTTTCGCTGCGTTCAAATTTTGCCTGGGCTCTGGCCGGAAATGTGGTGTACGCGGCCTGCCAATGGGGCATGATTGTCGCGCTGGCAAAATTGGGCAGTTCCTTCATGATTGGGCAATTCTCATTGGGGCTTGCCATCGCCACGCCCGTTGTGATGTTCACGAATCTTCATCTCCGAGCAGTGCAGGCAAGCGACGCGAGACGTTTTTACTCCTTCGGGGAATACCTGCAACTTCGCAGTGTTATGACTCTGGCCGCGATAGCGGTGATCGGCGTAATTGTCTGCTTAGAACACTACGAGCGCCAAACTACGATGGTTATTCTGGCGGTCGCGCTAGCGAAGGGGATCGAAGCGCTAAGCGACATTCATTACGGGCTCTTTCAGTTAAACGATCGCTTGGACCAAACCGGCGCGTCGATGATGCTCCGCGGTGTGTTTTCCGTCCTCGCGCTGAGCGCCGGGCTTTATCTGACTCGCAATATTTTCTGGGCGTCCATTGCGTTGGCTTTGGTCTGGCTGGCGGCTCTCCTGCTCTTCGACTTTCGCCGGGGGCGCCGCTTCGTGGCGCTCTCAGAAAAGCTCCAGCAGCCTTCGATCTGGAAGAACTCGTGGCAGCCAGAGTATCGAACAAAAGGGTTCCGGCGTCATTGGAACCTAATGCGTCTGGCGCTCCCTATGGGGCTCGTTACGACTATGGCGTCCATTAATCTCAACATGCCGCGCTACTTCATTGAGTCTCGGATGGGAGAGCATGAACTTGGAATCTTTTCGGCCTTGGCTTACGCTACCGTGGCGATAACGCTCGTGAGCGACTCGCTTGGGCAATGCGCCATACCGCGTATGTCCAGGCTCTACGCCAGCGGGCAACTCGCGGAATTTCGCTCAGACCTTCTACAACTCGCGGCCATAGGAGGCGTTCTCGGGCTGGTCGGTTTGGCGGCCGCGCGGATCATGGGCGCTCGGCTCCTCGCGATGTTTTATAGCCGTGAGTATGCCGCCGCCTCTCAGGTTTTCATTGTGTTGATGCTCGCGACAGCAATTCACTGCGTCGGCGGCGTGCTTACCAGCGGGATCGTGTCAGCGCGGTGTTTCAGGATTCAAGTCCCTATGTTCGCACTCGTAATGGGCTCTAGCGCCCTGGCCTGTTGGCGATTGGTTCCCACTTCCGGCTTGGCTGGCGGCGCCCTGGCCATGGTTGTTGGAGCGGTGGTACGTCTTCTTCTGGCTGCCGCCGTCGTTAGTTATTTGTTCTTGGTCCACGCTAAGCAGATCGCAGGACACCAGATACCAGGCACTGGCGTCGACGAATGGAATTCAGCCCTATGACTTGTTCCTTCGCGGCTAGCACACCGGCTAGGCGTCCAACCGCAGCAGTTGGCATTCTTCGCCTTTTGGTAGTGGGCTATGTTGCGTTGCTCCCCTATCTGTTCGAGGTCGGGCCCCGGCTGAATTTTGCCCCGGCTGATTGTTTCCTGGTGTTGGTCCTGATACTGGCAGCTGCACAATTGAAGCTTCGCAGGTCGGCATGGACCATATGGCACGTTGGAATCCTGTTGACCTTCGCTCTCGGCTCCCTAGTCGCCGCACTGAGTTTCGGTGAACTTGACCGCTATGAGCTTTTAAATAAGGATGCCGGCTTGCTCCTCCCCTTTCTCAGTTATGCCGCCATCACTTCTCTGGTCACTAACTGGGAGGACCTTCGACAAATACTTCGGGTGTTCACACTCAGTGTTGTGGCCGAAAATCTCCTCGCAATCGGCGGCTTTCTGGCTGCTTATTTTTTTCAGGTCGCGACGCCATTCACACGTTACGAGGGCCTCCGGCTTTCGGGGATGCTGCTGGATCCGAATGCCTACGGCGGTCTTCTCGTAGTCGCCTTGATGATCTGCGAGGGCGCTTCGTGGGGCCAAGCGCCGCTTTTCCGGCGACCCATGCTCTGGTTTTCAAGGATCACGTTGGACTTAGGAATTCTGTTTACTTTTTCGCGCTCAGCGTGGTTGGGCCTGGGCCTGGCATTCTTGCTTTTCTTAGCGATCCGGCCCGCGGTTGCGGTTCGACCTTTGATGGCTGCTGTGGCCGCAGCGCCGTGTCTGGTTTTCCTGATGGGAAGCCGGTTCTTGCCCGTTTTCGAAGAAATGGCCAGCCGCCCAAAGCAGGTGCAGCAGCGGCTCGATCTCATTCACGAGGCGCTGCAAGTGTCCGTTTATCATCCGCTGCTCGGCGGCGGACTCGGAAGCTTTCGGTTGGCGGTTGGAGAGGTTGCGCACAACAGCGTGATGTGGTTTCTGGCTGATTTCGGAATCGTGGGCGTGGTTGCGTTCCTAGGGTTTCTGGGTTGGTTCTTCACAACAGCTTGGTTGGCTTACCGGTTCGCGCCCCACAGGCGGCAACCTCTTGCCTTGGCGCTTTTTCTCGCCCACGTCGCAATGATCGGGGTGGCGATGGGGATTGAGGCCTTCTATCAAAGATACTGGTGGCTGGTCTTAGGCTTGATCGGCTCGGCCTATTCTCTCACGCTCCAGCCGATGGGCCATCCCGGCGTGAGGCGGAACACCTTCGCTCCTGTCCGTCCGTAAAGACACCCATGCTTACCCATAAAAGAAGGAACCCGGTCAAGCTGCTCCACGTTATCGGCGATTCTCGCTTTGGTGGGGCTGGCCGCATCATCCTCCGGTTAGGCCAAGTCGCCCAGGCTGAGGGTTGGCAGGTTGACATTCTCACCACCGATCTTGTTTTCCAGCGAGCCGTGAGGCAGCAGGGTTTGGGCTTGGCAAACTTGGATGTTATCCGGCGCGACATACGTCCGCTTTGGGATCTGGCCGGTCTGGTTCGCCTCTGCAACTTCCTGCGACGTGAGCACTACGACATTGTGCATACCCACACATCTAAAGGCGGATTTGTGGGACGGCTAGCAGCCCGCCTCGCAGGTGTTCAAGTGATTGTGCATACCGTGCACGGCTTCGCCTTCCACGAGCAGAGTCCGCGTTCGACTCGGTTCTTTTATTCCACTTTGGAACGTATCGCCTCGCGATGGTGCGATCGGATCGTTTCCGTCAGTGAGTTTCATCGGCGCTGGGCGCTTGAATTGGGGATCTGTCAGCCATCCAAGATCCTCGCGATTCCGAACGGGATCGCCGCCTTACCGAATCCTACAGTACCACCTGCTGAGCTCCGTCGCCGGTTAGGTGTCGCGGAGCGCGACATGTTGATCTTGAGCATGGCAAGGCTGGCCCCGGACAAGGGCCTCGAGTATCTCATTGCAGCGGCCGCGATTCTCGTACGGACTGAACGCCAATTCCGCATTGTCATTGCCGGCGATGGACCAGTGCGCGCTCGACTGGAGGAGCTGGCCCGCAATCTGGGTATCGCGGACTGGGTGAATTTTCTCGGATTTCGGGAGGATGTTAGCGATCTGCTGGCTGCGTGCGATCTGGTGGTTTTGCCCAGCCTTCGGGAAGGCTTATCCATTGCCTTGCTGGAGGCCATGGCTGCCGGCAAGCCCATCATTGCGACCAGCATCGGCAGTCACAGGGAACTGGCTTGTCAGGCCGAAATCGCACGCCTCGTTCCGCCGGCCGACGCGGCAGCCCTTTGCGAAGCGATTCTGCAGGTACGAGAGGATGCCGCACTGCGGAATAGCCTTGGAAGTACCGCGCGAATTCTGTTTGAGAGCCACTACACCGAAGAGAGAATGCTGAACGCTTATAAGCAGTTGTACTTCGATTTAGTGCAAGCGAAGGGTTTGGCCGAGACTTGCCTTACCGGGTCTCGAGGCATGTCCGAGGCGCTGGGGGCTGGTGAGCCGCATGTTTGAACCGAGAGTGCACCTCATGACACGAAGATATCCGATAAACGACCACTTGGGTGGCATTGCCAGGGGTCTAACCCACTTGGTCCGTCAAGCTACCGCCGAGGATCTTCCAGGAATAGTATCGATTCATCAGAAAGCCTTCAGCAATTTCTTTCTAAGTCGACTGGGCAACGAGTTCCTACGCCGTTACTATGCCCTGGTGCTTCACTACTGTGCAGGTATCGTCCTGGTGAGTGAGCGCGGTGGTGCTCTCGAAGGATTCGTGTGCGGTTTTGTGGAACCCCCCGAATTCTATAGGCTGATGTGGCGCAATAAGCGGACCTTCGCGCTGCCGGCACTATCGGCTCTGGTTCGCCACCCTTCTCTTGCCAGCGGCATGCTGTACGGTGTTCAACGGGTTCAAACCTCGGCGTCGAAAGGGCCAGCCCGGTCCTGTGAGCTCTCTTCGATTGCAGTCGCGCCGGAAGCCGGCGGTAATGGACTGGGCCGGGCTCTGGTGCAGGCCTTCGTGGCATGGGCCAGTTCTATGGACGCGCAATGCGTTTATCTAACTACTGACGCAGACGGCAACGAACCGGCGAATGCGCTTTATCGGCAAGTCGGATTCCAACACACGCAGCGCTTCCTGCAGCGCAAGGGACGCTGGATGAACGAATACGTCATCGATGGCCTGGGAGTGGGCGAAATTGCGGGGTGCGTGCATGAATAGAACGCCCCGAATACGGCTGTTACTAGCCTTCGAGAGATTCTTCGATGCGACATGTTCCGCCGCGGCGTTGTTGTTCCTCGCGCCTGTGTTAGCTGGGATCGCCTTGGTGATTATGTTAGACGACGGTCCACCCGTCTTCTTCACCCAGACCAGAGTCGGACGAAACGGCAAGCCTTTTCGGATCTGGAAGTTTAGAACGATGCGTTCCGGCAGCCACGGGAGCGTGATTACAGCAGCGGGAGATGATCGCATCACGAGAGCTGGCGCGAGGCTTAGAAAGTACAAGCTAGACGAGCTACCCCAACTTTTCAATGTGTTCAAAGGAGACATGAGCCTCGTCGGACCTAGGCCGGAAGTGCCAGAGCACGTGCATTTCGAAGCGGCGGAATGGCAAACTGTCTTGCAAGTCAGGCCGGGAATCACGGATCTGGCAACGCTCCTGTATCGCGACGAGGAGCTAGTACTAGGCGCGTCCCGCGATCCCGACACGTTCTACCGCGAGAGTGTCCTGCCAGCAAAGCTTCTTCTGAATATCGCGTACCTCGTATCGAGATCCTTCTGGCTCGACCTGAAGTTGATCTTTCTGACGATTCGTTTCAGCTTCTTTGCAGAGAGCTTGGATTCGGATCTCATCAAGAGAACGTTTGGTGCTGGAGTCGGAAATGAGTGAACGTTTCATTCCCTTTCATCGCCCATCGATCGGTGAAGAAGAGATCACCGAAGTAGCTGAAACATTGAGGTCCGGTTGGCTGACAACCGGCCCACGCGCGGCTCGCTTCGAGCATGAATTCAGAGAGTATGTCAGCGCGCCATATTCCATCGCCGTGAACTCCGCTACGGCTGCCTTACACCTTGCGCTGGCCGGTCTCCAGATTGGGCCGGGTGACGAGGTGATCACTACGCCGATGACATTTTGCGCCACCGTGCAGGCCATTCTCCACGTCCGAGCTACTCCCGTGCTCGCCGATATCGGATCGGACGGCAACATCGATCCTGAAGATATCCAGAAGTGCATCACCAACCGTACGCGCGCCATAATCCCTGTGCATCTGGCCGGATTGCCGTGCGAGATGAAAGCGATCTGGGCCTTGGCCCGTGAGCGTGGCATTCATGTGATCGAAGACGCCGCGCACGCGGCGGGGGCGTACTACGAAGGCCGGCCTATCGGGTCCGGTCCCACGGAAGTCGCGGCAGCCAGCGATGCCGTTGCGTTCAGTTTCTATGCCACGAAAAACCTAACCACCGGGGAAGGGGGCATGATCACTACGCATCGGCCTGGCTTGGCCGAAACAATGCGAATGCTATCGCTGCACGGTACCAGTCAAGACGCCTGGGATCGTTACGGCGACCACGGAGAGTGGCACTACGATGTGCTTGCGCAGGGGTTCAAGTACAACCTCAGCGATATTCAGGCGGCCATCGGCATCCATCAGCTCCAGAAGCTCGAAAGCTTTATCGAACGTCGCACCTTATATGCCGGCATGTACAATCGCGCATTGGCCGGAATCGAAGAAGTGGAGCTTCCACCGGATAGCCCCAGCGGCCGTCATGCCTGGCATCTCTACATTCTTCGACTGAATCTCCAGAGACTCAAGATAGATCGGTCCGAGTTCATTCGCGAGCTGCGGCGAAAAGGCATCGGCACCAGCGTGCACTTCATCCCAATTCCACTCCTTCACTTTTTTGCACAGCTCCCGCTGGCGCACGCTAAGTGTCCCTGTGCGCTGGGTCTATATCCGCGGATTGTCTCGCTGCCGTTGTATCCCGCGATGACCGAGGAGCAAGTCCACTATGTGGCGCAAACTGTACGGGAGATCTTGGAACGGGCGAGGCAAGTGAGGTTCGTGGCGCCCGGAGCTCCCGCTGCCGCTATCGCGCCCCGAGCGCTTGAGCTTCCGGATCCTCTCAGAGAGACTTATGAAAAACGATCGTCATACTGATGTCTGGCTTGAGCGGGCCTGCAACCTGACCGCTGTCGGGCTGTCTGTGACGGCCGCCATTCTGCTCCGTTTCGACTTTTCGATCCCGGCCGGCTTGGCTCCGATTCTAAGACAGGCCATACTGATTGCGATTCTGGTGAAACTGCCCATCTTCGACTGGGTTGGATTTTACCGCGGCTTGCGGCGATTCGTGAGTGTTCCAGACTTGTATATCGTCTTCCTCGGCAACCTCGCTGGCTCCACGCTATTTGCCGCCGTCTCGATGTTCTGGATCGGGCCGACGATGCCATGGTCGGTTTTCCTCATCGACATGTTCCTATGTTTTTTGATGACGAGCCTGGTGCGGTTTTCGGTCCGCATCCACAATGAACCTTTCCTCCGGGAGCGTTCGGGGAAGGAGCGCAGCGGAATCATCATATATGGAGCCGGCGCGGCTGGAGCTGACCTGGTTCATGAAATCCGCTCCAACCAGAGGAGCCAGTACGACGTCAAGGGCTTCCTGGACGATGACCCGCTAAAGCAAGGCGCGCTCATCATGGGTGTGCCCGTACTCGGGACGGGGCGCCAGGCTTCGTCCGTCATCCGTCGTCTGAGCAGACGCTGGCCCGTCAATGAGGTCATCATTGCGATGCCGTCGGCCAGCGGGCGCCAGATGCGTGAGGCACTGGCCAACTGCCGCGCTGCACGCATCCCTTGCAGGACGATCCCGGGCATCGAGGAACTGCTCAGCGGGAAGGTATTAACCGCTCAGGTGCGGAGTCTGTCCGTTCATGATCTTCTCGGCCGCCAACCCGTGCACCTGGATGAGGCACCGGTGCGGGCGAGCATATCCGATCGCTCGGTTTTAGTTACGGGGGCCGCGGGTTCCATTGGTTCAGAACTGTGCCGCCAGATAGCCCGCTTCGGACCTGCCCGCGTGGTTGCATTCGATCAGGCGGAGAGTGACCTCTTTAGGATCGAGAACGAACTCCGGGAAAAGTACCCGCGGCTAGAGCTGGCAGCAGCGCTGGGCGATATCCGCGATGCAGAACGTCTCTCCGAGGTGCTGCAGGAGCACGGAGTGGAATTGATTTTCCACGCGGCAGCGTACAAGCATGTTCCCATGATGGAGTCCCATATCCTTGAGGCCGCGCGTAACAACGTTATCGGCACTTGGAATCTCGTGCGCGCCGCGCGTCACCAGAATGTACGTAGTCTCTTGATGATTTCATCGGACAAAGCTGTCAACCCGATTTGCGTGATGGGCGCCACGAAGCGGGTGTGCGAACGAATCGTCTCCGCGAGCTGGCAGAAGAACGGGGGAACCAAGCGGGCCTCGGTTCGCTTCGGTAATGTACTGGGCAGCAACGGAAGCGTTGTCCCTATTTTCCAGGCGCAAATCGCCGCCGGCGGCCCCGTGAAGGTGACCCACCCCGAGGCGCGCCGTTACTTCATGACTATCTCTGAGGCGGTGTCATTGGCTGTGCAAGCCTCGGCCAAGAGCTACGGATCGGAAATCTTTGTTCTCGAGATGGGCGAACAGATTCGCATCGTGGACCTCGCCGAGACCATGATTCGGCTTTCGGGCAAGGTTCCGTACGAGGACATCGACATCGAGTTTACGGGGCTCCGGCCAGGTGAAAAGCTGCTGGAAGAAATCTACAACAACAGCGACAGCATGTTGGCTACCTACCTGGACAAGATCCATATCATGCGCGAGCAATCTCTGAGCTGGGACACAATCGCGAGCTGGATCGCTGAACTCGAGGTCCTCCTCGCCACCAGGAGAGAACTCGAACTTATCCCACACATCCAAAGATTGGTGCCCGAGTACAAACCAGCCACCAGGTATGCGCGCAACTCAGCAAAAGAAGCTCTTCCCGTAAGTGCGTCAAATGGCCCGCTTGTTCCGTTGGTGTCGCGCGACAGGCGTGATAACGGAAGTAGCGAGAAAAACGGAAAGTCCTCGCGAGCCGCCGTGGCGGAGCAATTTGTTCCGCCAGTCGCGTATGAGCAGTAGGAGCTTTTAGGCCTATAAGCAGAGGAGGCACGCCTTGATTTCTCACGCTCTAGTGGAATCGGATCTCCTCCCCCAAAGGAATACTCGTGGGCCCACTCCGTCGGTAGAAAGATGCGCACGCGCCACTTTTCCGGGAAGTGTCCTGGCACGGTTCATGGAACTGCGGGGACGCCACATTGTCAAAGCCTGTAGCGCGCTTTGGTACACCCTTCCGGGGCGGTTTTTAATGAGTCTCCCGTACCAATCCATGCTTAATCCCGATCCACTGGAATTGCGGCGAATGATCCGCGAGACCGGGGCCTTCGGTGCCCGGTTCCCCTCCTTGAGCTGGAGTGGCCTGGAAAGCGGCCTCTATGTGCACCGCCAGTGCAACTATGACATTGGATCACTGCACGCGAAACACAGACCTAGAGTCCGGCACGCTCTGCAATGCTTCGAGGTAAGGACTGCTGAAAGAACCGAACTCCTGGCCCAAGGCAGGGCGCTCAATCTTAGCACCATGGCGCGCCAGGGCCGGTACGATCCCGAGTTTGGCGATCCCCGGCAGTGGGAAAGACTGGTCGAGGCCGCGTTTGGTTGTCCAGAAGTTACTTGTCCGGCGGTCTTCGCGGGCCCGCGTATGGCCGCGTACATGGTCACGTGTCGTGAAGGGCGATGGTTACACATTCTCCACCAGATGTCACGCCAGGAGGATCTTTCCGATTTCCCCAATCACCTGCTTACCTACGCCGTTACCAGGCAGGCCGCCGCGGATCCTTCTATAGAAGCAGTTTGTTACGGCTATGTCCCGCTTTTCGCTGCCGACGGGCTCCATGAATACAAGCTGCGCTTCGGGTACGAGATGGTTCCCCACCGCTCGGCTATTCAACTTCACCCGGCGCTCAACTTCGTTTTGAATCGGTCCGCTGTGCGGGCAAGCATTCGGGGCCTGCGCCGCTTGGGACGCGAAAGCCAACAACTTGAAACGCTCGAGACCGTGCTTGAAGGCGCGCGCTCGTCCAGGCCCGGTACCAATCCATGTTGATATCTCGCTTCCATACAGTTCCCCGCTTTGGGCTGCCTTACACGCCCCAGGATTTTGGAGCCGGGCTCAAGGCGATTTTTGGACGTGCCACGCCTCCCGACGCCTTCGATCTGCTGGGCGACAGTCCTAAATTCTGGACGCGCAGCGGCAGACAAGCGCTTCGGCTGTTGCTCACCGCGCTCGAACTCAAAGCGGGATCTGGTGTCGCCCTCCCGCTGTTTACAGACCCCTCGCTCGTCAGTGCCATCGTCGCTGCCGGCCATCGTCCGGTTTTCATCGACGTGGACCCCAAATTCCTGACCATGGATCCGACGTCGCTGGAAGCCGCGCGCGGAACGTTTTCCGCGCTGGTGGTGGTGCATCTGTTCGGACAGATGGCGGATTTGCCCGCACTCACACTGGCGGCCGGAGCCGTGCCCGTGATCGAAGATGCTGCTCACGCCCCGCTTAGCTACCTGAACGGCCGTATAGCCGGCAGCTTCGGGTTGGCAAGCTTCTACAGTTTTGCCTCCACCAAGTACTGGCCGGCGGGCGGCGGAGGACTCGCGGTCGTGAATGACGCGACTTTGGCGCGCAAACTAGCTCGTGCGACAGAAGCTCTTTCTGCCCCGTCGCGAATCGAGGAGCTGCGCAATCTTACTCTTCAGGCCGCAAAGGCCTTGCTTTTTACCAGGCAACTCTACGGAATCCTTGGGAAACCGATTCGCCGATGGGCGGAGAAATGGGCCATCCTAGAGCCCAGTCTGGATCTGAAAGCGATCCAACATTCGTACACTGCCGTGGCGTGCCGGCAAGCCTCACGGTTCGCAAAAAGGGTGGAGCGGCAGCGAGCAAACAGTCTGCGACTGCTCTCGCATTTCCAGTCGATCGAGGACGTCGTGCTTCCGCTCGAACGCCCGGGGGCGCGATACAACTATCATCTTTTTCCCGTGCTGCTGCGAGATCGCAGGGAACGGGCCGCGGTGATGGCCGGTATGTGGACGCGGTTTGTCGACACCTCCATGATTTATTGTGATGTGGTCCAACAATGCCGGCGGTTCGGTTATCTTGGCACTTGCCCGCAGGCGGAATCCATAGCGGATCGCTTGATCACCGTGCCGAACCACGCGGCCTTAAGCAGCCAAGATATCGACGGCGTCGCGGGGGCTTTTCGTGCCAGCCTGTTAGCTTGCCGCAACGTGCAACCGGGTTGCTCGGGTTTGCCTGCTTCCGGGCACGACGTCGCTCGTGAAGCGGGGATAGCTAGTGCAGGCTCCAACTCCATGCAGGCATCACTTCAGGCTGAGCCAACAGACATTTTTTGACGTACTCCGGATCTGTCATGCAAGTCGAACAATACGAAACTCACAAGTTGTTTCAGCGTGGCGTGGTCATGCTGTCATTCGATACCGAGCAGATATGGGGATATTTCGACCAATTGAATGAGCCGCAATTCCATAGCCGGTACCCGGGCGCCATCGAGGCGCACGAAAAGCTGCTGGCATGCCTGTGCGCAGCCGGTTTGAGCGCGACTTGGTTTGTCGTGGGCGGCATGACGCTTCGCGGGAGCGCTGGGGCGCGCGACGCTCGAATGGCCGGCTTGCCAGCCGATTGGACCGCCGGTATCCCAAGCGGCCATGAGACGACGGCGCCAATGTGGTATCGCCGATCTTTTGTGGAGCGCCTGCGCGAGTCTCGTCCATTCCAGGAGATCGGGCTGCATGGAGGGTTGACGCATCTCATATGGACTGATGGAAGGGCGACGCGTGACGTGGTGAGGTGGGAACTAGCTGAAGGCGTGAAGGCGTTGGAACAGGCTCTGGTACACCCGCTTTCCTTTTCCTTTGGACGGGAAGAGGAGGCATATCACATGCTGCTCCCCGGGCACGGCATACGCTGTTACCGGGGCCGAACTCCGGTACTGGCTTGCGAACTGGGGCGCACCCTTCCGGGAGCGCTCTTGCGCGCTCTGGATGAACTAGTCTGCGCCAGCCCTCCTCTGGTGTGGCCGCGAGAGACTCTTCCAGGTCTGTGGAACATCCCCTCCTCCTTATTCCTGTACCCGATCGGACCATCTAGGACCAGATTTCTCGCCTTGCCATCGCGTCGCGAACGTTTCCGGCGCGGGCTGGAAGCTGCTGCCCGCTACCGCGGCATATTTCATTTCTGTCTTCATCCCGAAAATCTGGCGGAGTCCCCCCACGGGTTTGCCTTGCTAGACGACATACTGGACCATCTGACTCAAGCTCGCGACCGTGGCGATGTCGAAATCTTGACGATGGGTCAAGTCGCTGCCCGAATGGAGAACGCCTTGCAAGATACCTCTCCGCGATTCCATTTGGGACACGCCTCCGATGGTGCGAGGCCGACCGCGAGAATCGCGGCACCTCTTTAGAAGATCCTTAAAGGAAACAACATGCTACCGAGAAACAATCTCCACACTCGTGATTATCTGAATCTCATCGGCGTTTCTGATCTACCTCCATTAACCAGTCCATTTGATCCCGGTTATGACCCGGTCACCCTGGAAGGCCATCTGGAGCAAAGTTCGCATTTGATGGCGATTCTGAAAGTATCGATGGCTTGCTGGATGGTAGCAAGCGAGAACGCCACGCGACGAAAAGTTACATCCGCAGCGAAATATCATGTTCCCACCGTTACGGGTGGAGGGCCATTCGAAATTGCCGTTGCGCAGGATTGCCTGCTGCCGTACCTGGACCTCTGCGCTGACATCGGTTTCACCCGGATCGAGTGCGGCGAGGGTTTCACCGATATGCCGTTAGGCGCGCGTGAAGTGGTGAAATTGGCGGGAAGGAGAGGGCTCGACGTACAGTTTGAACTCGGCAAGAAACACTCCGGCGCCTTCAACTCAGATACCGTCCAACAATTGATCAGTCAAGGCCGCCGATGGCTGGATGCCGGCGCACGCGAACTCGTGGTGGAAGCTCGGGAGAGCGCCAAGGGCGTGGGACTCTTCGACGACAACGGAAACTTTAACGCCGACTTGGCGGACCGGTTCGCGAGCGAATTCGGCCTGGATATGGTAACGTTCGAAGCTCCCAACAAGCCCAGCCAGTTCGCCCTCCTCGATCACTTCGGGCCACGAGTTCGGCTTTGCAATGTCAGGCTGGAGGAGCTGCTACGGGTAGAGATCTACAGGCGGGGTTTGCACTCTGACGCGTTTGGCAAGGAGAACCTCCGTCCGCGTGCAGTCACAACGCCGGCACGACGCGCTTCGTGAGCGGCTGTTCAAACCACACCTGCGCCGGCATCATATGAACTGAAACTCAAAAAGGGGCGAACTATGAAGAAATCGGTTGTAATCGATTGCCTGCCCGAAAGCGTACGGCGTTATCGGGCAGGTTGGGCCATTGTCGCTGTTGATGTAATCCGCGCCACGACTACGGCGATTACCTCTGTGGCGACTGGGCGTCGGTGCTTTCCGTCTCCGACCATCGAAGCAGCTCTAACGCTGGCTCAGAAATTCAAAGACCCTGTGCTTGCTGGTGAATCCAGCGGGACGATACCGGCGGGTTTTGAGATGGACAATAGCCCCGCCCAACTCAGCGGCCGCAGCGACACACACCGCCCCCTGGTCCTGGTTTCCTCCTCAGGTACCAGGGTCATTCATGAAGCGGCCGCTTGCGAAGCTGTCTATTTGAGTTGCTTTCGCAATTACTCCGTTTTGGCCAGCTACTTATCCGAGCGTCATCCTCGTGTTGCTGTCATCGGCGCGGGAAGCAAGGGTGAGTTCAGAGAGGAAGACCAATTGTGCTGCGCTTGGATCGCAGCGGCGCTGATAAGCAAGGGTTACCTGCCGGAAGATCCGCGAACCGCTTCTTTAGTTGACCGCTGGCAAGACGCCCCGCCGTCGGCGTGCCTTAGCAGTCACAGCGTCGACTTCCTCAAGCGGACCGGCCGGCTCAACGACCTGAACTTTATTCTGACGCACATTGACGATCTGCATGCCGTGTTCACAGTCAAGAAGGGAGAGGTAAAGATGGTCTCGCAACGGCAACTCGCGGCGCCGCTTGTGAGCGCGAGCCCGGCAGGGCTTCCCGGAGCGCCAGCTGTGGATGGCTTAACGTGGCTGAAACAATAGACTGTTCAACACCAGTCGCGATTCTTCAGACAGCGCGTCATGGCGGCTTAGGCATTGCGCGCAGCCTTGGACGTCTGGGAGTGCCGGTCTACTGCATCGACGCCCATTGGGAGCCAGCTTTCATTTCGCGGTATTGTCTCCGTCACTTCGTTCTAAATATCGAGAGCGCTGCTCCAAGTCAATCCGTGGACCGCCTGCTGGAAATCGGGCGACAGTTGACTGGCCGGCCGATTCTGATCCCTACTACGGATCTCGGAGCCATCTGGGTAGCAGAGCACGCCTCGGCTCTGCAATCAGAGTTTCGCTTCCAGTGCCAAGATGGCAGGCTGGTTCGCACGCTTTGCGACAAGAGCCAGATGCAAGAACTTGCCCGCCGAAACGGAGTGCCGACTGCCCAGTCGGTGGTTCCGCGTTCCAAGGAAGACGTGCACCGCTTTGTCGAAACTGCCAACTTTCCTGTGGTGGTCAAGGCGATCGACGCTGAACGCTTGCGCTCGCGCGCGGGTGGAACGAAATTCATAATCCAGTCTAGCCGTGAGCTCCTTGAGCTTTACGCCCGAGCCGGAGATCCCGGGGAGCCAAATCTGTTAGTCCAAGAATTCATCCCCGGCGAGGATTGGATGTTCGATGGCTATTTCGATCAGAATTCTCGATGCGCGTTTGGTGTGACTGGCAAAAAGATCCGCCGGTTTCCGGTGAATACGGGAGTGACCAGCTTGGGAGTCTGTCTTCGCAATGAGACAGTTGAAAGGACGACCGCCGAGTTCATGAAGTTGATCCGGTATCACGGAATTCTCGATATTGGATACCGGTACGATCTGCGCGACCGGCAATACAAGGTTCTGGACGTGAACCCGCGCATTGGTTGCACGTTCCGGCTGTTTACTGCCACTAACGGGATGGACGTGGCTCGCGCACTCTATCTGCACCTCACAGGACAGCCGGTGCCTCCCGCACAGGCCGCGGAAGGGCGCAAGTGGATCGTTGAGGATTTCGATCTGTTCTCGGCTCTTCGCGGTTGGCGTGATCATACTTTAACGCTGCAGGACTGGGCGAAATCCTTACGCGGTATTCAAGAGTCCGCCTGCTTTGCCTTCGACGATCCGCTTCCCTTCTTAGTGATGCCAGTAGCCGACTGTGGCGAGTGGTACCGCTGGATGCGCCGCTCGAGCGGTAAAGAGACGCGAGAGATCAGTTGCGCTGCCTGATTTGGACCTTCCCACGAGTTGCCTCGCCAATGTTTTTTGCGGCAACTGGGTGTTAATCGCATCTCCTGTTTATAGGTCCGGATGTCGATCGCGGGCGTACCGTCAGGAATAAGTGACTTTGTGAGAGGTGCGCACGTGAACGTTGAGCGGGCATTTTCTCATCTGGTGTGATGGCACCGGGCTTCGAGGGAGGGGACATGCGGTGCCTGAGTCGGCGTGTGACGCTAGGGATTTGGGCGGCCGCCTGGATGGCCTGCGGGGCCTTTGGGCAGAAGACCTTGACCTGGGAGGAGGCTAAACGGGAATTTCAAGCCTCAAATCCGACGCTTCGGGCGGCCCAGATCGGAGTTCAGGAATCGCGCGCCGATGAGATTACAGCCTTCCTGCGTCCCAATCCCGACCTCACGACCGCGGTGGATCAGTTGAATCCCTTCACCGGCAACCCCTATCGGCCGTTTGCAAATACTCTGACATTTGTCTCCGGAAGCTACCTGCATGAGCGGGAGCACAAGCGGGAATTACGGCGTGAGAGCGCACAGGGCGCCACCACTATCGCCGTTTCACAACTTGCCGATCAGGAACGAACTCTTCTTTTCGATCTCCGCACGGCGTTCGTACAGGTGCTCGAGCAGAAGGCCGTGCTGGCTGTCGCTCGCGAGAGCCTCGACTATTACGATCGCGTGCTGGCTGTCGGCCGCGACCGCCTGAAGGCGGGAGATATCGCAAAAGTGGACTTCGCTCGGCTGGAGTTGCAACGCGTTCAATTTGAAACCGACGTGCAGACTGCCCTGGTCAATTTGCGCACTGCCAAGATCCAACTCCTCGCGCTGCTCAACGACCACACCCCGATAGAGGGGCTGGACGTCAGCGGACCGTTCGATTTTACGGAGCTCCTCACGCCGCTGGAAGAGTTCCGGCAGATGGCGCTCGACACCCGGCCGGACCTGCGGTCCGCGGTGCAGGCCGTCGCCAAGGCCAGGACAGATTACCGGCTCGCAATCTCCAATGGCTCCACGGATCCCACCTTCAGTTGGGACCTGGGCCGCGAGGCCCCGGACATCCCGACCTTTGTCGGCTTTAGCATCAATATTCCACTGCGCATTTTCGATCGGAACCAGGGCGAAAAGGAGCGAACGCGGCTGGACATCGGGCGGAACGAACGGCTCGTCGACGCCATCAAGGCGCAGGTGCTCAGCGACGTCGATTCCGCATACGTCGCGATACAGAGTAATCTTATCCTGCTGCGCCCCTACAAGTCCCTCTATCTGGACGAAGCGGTACAGGTGCGGGACACGATCTCGTTCGCCTATCAGCATGGAGGGGCGTCGCTTCTCGATTTCTTGCAGGCACAGCAAGATTACCGGAGCATCCAACTGGGTTATGTGAATCTGGTGGGGGCTTATTTAACCGCAGCGGCCCAGATGAGTGTCGCGGTCGGACGCGAGGTCATCCAATGAGGCAAATCGTTTTTGTGGAAGCCGGGATTGCCGCACTGCTGAGTCTTTTGTTGGCAGGTTGCGACCGCAAGGTAAAGGCCGATACTCTCGCCGGGGAACCGCCGCCGGCCGAGGTGGAGCACAAGCACGGAGCCAGTCTCGTGAAGGTGGATCATCCAGAGCGATTCTCTTTGGCCACCGCTACCCGTCACGCAAGCGCCCCGGAATTGAAGGTTACCGGCGTGGTGAGCGCCGATGTTTCGCGTAATGTGCCGGTCATCTCGATTGCAACGGGACGCATTCTCGAGATCCGCACGCGATTGGGCGACACGGTGGCGAAGGGCCAACTCCTGATGCGCGTTCAAAGCGCCGATATTTCCCAAGCCTTCTCGGATTACCGACAGGCAGTCGCCGATGAGAAGCTCGCAGTCGCTCAGCTCGCGCGCTCGAAGATTCTATATGATAAGGGCGCAATTGCCCAGAAGGATCTCGAAGTAGCTCAGGACACCGAAGAGAAGGCCGACGTCACGCTGGACACCACCATCCAGCACTTGCGGGTACTCGGCGCGGACAAGGACCATCCCACGGATATGGTCGACGTCACGGCACCAGTCGCGGGCGTGATCACGGACCAGCAGGTGACCGCCGCGGCAGGCACGCAAGGCTTGGCATCGCCGAACGCGTTCACCATATCCGATCTCTCCCACGTCTGGATCCTCTGCGATGTGTATGAGAACGACCTGGCTTTTGTACAGGTAGGCCAACACGCTGATATTCGCTTGAATGCTTTTCCAAACAGGGTCTACAAGGGGCGTTTGAGCAACATCGGACCGATTCTCGATCCGAATATCCGCACGGCAAAGGTCCGCATCGAAGTGGAGAATCCCGGTTTGATGCGCCTCGGCATGTTCGTGGAGGCGACGTTCCAGGGTCTGGAGACCCAAGTCTACGCAGTGCTCCCGGCGTCCGCCATTTTGCACTTGCATGACCGCGATTGGGTATATGTGCCGCAAGGCGGAAACACCTTTCGTCGCATGGAGGTGCGGAGCGGAAAGATGATCTCTCCCGGCCAACAGGAGATCCTCTCGGGCGTGCGGCCCGGCGAGCACGTGGTCACCGACGCGCTGGATTTGCAGAACACGGTTGAGAACTAGGGCATGATTCGCAGGATCGTGGATTTTGCGTTGAGCAATCGGCTTCTGGTTCTGGCAGCGGGCGTGTTGTTGACGATCTGGGGCATCATCTCGTTTCACAATCTGCCGGTGGAAGCATACCCAGATATCGCCAACAACTATGTGCAGATCATCACCCAATGGCCCGGACGCGCCGCCGAAGAAATAGAACAGCAGGTAACGATTCCGATCGAAATAGCCGTGAACAGCATCCCCCACCTCGTGCACCTGCGGTCCATTTCCATGTTCGGGCTTTCCAATCTGACTCTGACCTTTGACGATGACTCGGAGAATGACTGGAACCGGCAGAAGGTGCTGGAACGGCTGTCGCGGGCAGAGTTGCCCGACGGCCTGAAACCACAGATCGGGACCGATTTCAGTCCGGTGGGCGAGATCTACATGTACACGTTGGAAAGCACGAATCCGCAGTACGATCTCATGGAGCTGAACTCGCTCGAGGATTGGACGTTGGAGAAACAATTCCGCTCGGTACCCAACGTGGTGGACGTGTCCAGCTTCGGCGGCCTCACCAAGGAATATCAGGTTCAGATCGATCCCGATAAGCTCGTATCTTACGGCCTCAGCTTGAGCCAGGTGGAGCAGCAACTGTCGAGCAACAACAGCAATTCCGGCGGCAACTTTGTGGAGGTCGGACTGCAGCAAGTCAACGTTCGCGAGGTCGGTCTGATTCGAAATGTGGATGACATCCGGAAAATTGTGCTCAAGACCCAGAATGGAACGCCGCTTCGCATTGGGGACATCGCGACCACCGAGCAGGGCACCAAGATCCGGCTAGGGCGGATTGGCAAGGCGATTCACCGTGCCGATGGGAAGATCATCGACGACGATGACGTGGTGGAAGGTGTCGTCATGTTACGCAAGGGCGCCTACGCCGAACCCACGCTGAAAGCGATCAACAAGAAGGTCAAAGAGCTAAACGACCACATTCTGCCTCCCGGTGTTAAGGTGGTGCCGTTCCTCGATAGAAGCAACCTGCTGCACTACACGACGCATACGGTGCTACACAACCTCACCGAGGGCTTTATCCTGGTCTCTATCGTTCTTTTCCTGTTTCTCGGAAACCTTCGCAGCGCGCTCATCGTTGGCCTGACGATTCCGTTTGCCCTTTTGTTTGCGTCAATCTGCCTCGATCTTCGGCATATCCCCGCCAACCTGCTGTCTTTGGGCGCCCTGGATTTCGGCATGGTGGTAGATGGCGCGGTGGTGATGGTCGAAAACATCCTCCGCCACCTGGTTTCTGAAGAGGAGGGATCGCAATCGATTCCACAGAGGATTCGCAACGCCGCGCACGAGGTGCAGCGGCCAGTCTTCTATGCTATCACTATCATCCTTACGGCCTATCTGCCCATCTTTACCCTGCAGCAAGTGGAGGGGCGGCTATTCCGGCCGATGGCCTGGACCGTGGCGTTCGCGCTCCTCGGGGCAATGACATTTTCAATCCTGATTGCTCCGGTTCTGACAACCCTCCTCTTCCGCAGGCGGCCCCGCGAGTGGCAGAACCCGTTACTTGGTTGGATTACCACGGGGTATCGGCGCGCCTTGACCTGGACTACACAGCATCGCTGGGTGATGGTCGGCGCGGCGGTGGCGGCAGTGTGCTGCAGTTCCTGGCTATTGACCGGCGAGCGCATCGGCTCCGAGTTTCTGCCGCACCTCGACGAGGGAGCCATCTGGTTGCGCGGAACAAGCGCTCCCAGCACCGGACTCACGGACGGTACCAATATTATGAACCGGACGCGCATCCTACTCGCCTCCTACCCGGAAGTCACGCAGGTGGTTTCGCAGGTCGGCCGCCCGGACGACGGAACCGACACCACTGGCTTCTCCAACACCGAGTACTACGTCGAACTCAAGCCCAAAGAAGAGTGGCGGCCGATATTCCATCAGGATAAAGAAGAACTGATCAACACCATGGATCGGCAACTGGAAAAACTCCCGGGTGTGGTCTGGGGTTTCTCACAACCGATTGCGGATGACATGGATGAGGCGGTCAGCGGTGTCAAGGGAGAGCTTGCTGTCAAGATCTATGGCGACGATCTCAAAATCCTGGAAGAGAAGGCCGACGAGATGGTTAGCGTCATGCGGACCGTTCCGGGCATCGATGACCTTGGCGTGTTCCGCGTGACTGGCCAACCGAATCTCAATCTGACCGTGGATCGTGATGCTGCGGCCCGTTTTCAGATCAACGTCGCGGATGTGCAGGACGCCATCCAAACCGCGGTAGGTGGTAACGCTGTCAGCCAGGTCCTGCAGGGGGAGCAGCGCTTCGATCTAGTGGCACGCTACTCTCCAGGCTTTCGCGATACCAGGGAAGCGATCGGAAATATTCGGTTGCTTTCACCCTCCGGCGAGCGCGTTTCGCTGGCGCAGCTTTGCACAATCCAGGTCAAGGACGGCGCTTCGCAGCTCTATCGCGAGGCTAACTCGCGCTACGTTGCCATCCGTTACAGTGTGCGCGGCCGTGACTTGGGCGGCACCGTGGAAGAAGCCATGCGCAAGGTCAACGAGGGAGTGAGGCTGCCACCGCTTTACAATATTGAATGGGCGGGCGAGTACCAGAGCCAAAAGCGCTCAGAGGCAAGACTGCTGATGATCGTGCCCACCACCATCTCCCTCATCTTCCTGATTATCTACGCCGCATTTGGATCCGCCAAGTGGGCCTGCCTCCATCTGGTCAACGTGGCCGTGGCGCGGGTGGGCGGTTTGCTCGCGCTGTATATCACCGGTACCCATTTCAGCGTATCGTCAGGTGTTGGTTTTCTGGCTCTGTTCGGTGCTTCGGTTCAGACGGGCGTGATCATGGTGGAGTACATCAACCAGTTGCGTGCGCGCGGATATTCGATTGAACACGCCGCAATCGAAGGAGCGGTGCGGCGGCTTCGGCCAATCATGATGACCATGTTAGTGGCCACTTTGGGTCTGCTGCCGGCCGCACTCTCTCATGCCATTGGATCGGATTCCCAACGGCCATTCGCGATCGTCATTGTGGGCGGACTCATCGTCGATCTGATAATGAGCACGTTCCTGCTGCCCACCTTTTACGTCTGGTGGGCGCGGCCTAGCGATCGATTGCCGTCGCCTGCGTAGTCGCGGCGGATGGAGCAGCGCTCGACCCGGCGACGCTCGTGGCGCCATTCCCGGAGGAAGTGCTGGCGGTCACCGGACGAGCCGACGAGTTCATGATTTGATTGATGGCTTGTCCCAGCTGCTGTCGTGCCGATTCGATTGCGCCCGCATCGCGAGTCCAGTGCGTCCAGTCCGGTCCAACGGAGTGCGCGATCTGCATCGCCACGTCTTCCTTTCCGAGGTTTTTCAGAATCTGGATGTATTCGTAGTCCTCGACGCCGTCTCGCAACCACTTTAGCCGCATGGAGGCGACGACTCCCTTGACTCCGACCTGCTGGCCCGGATACACGAGCATCCCCTCCCCCGGATAGTTGGCCGAGCTGAAGGCGCCGGTATTGTTTACGTTGTTCCAGGGATCGGACGTCCAACGATCGATCCGCCAGTACAGCAGACCTGTGAGGTTCAGACTCTGGTTGATGAAGCCCGGCTGGATACGAAAGTTGACCGGATCGAAATCGATCTCCCATTTTGGGGAGTAAGCGTCCTGCACAAGCGTGTTGTAGGACCAAACCGAATCACCTTTTTTCAAAACCTGGTCAACTTCTGACTTGGCGTTGTTGTACATCACCGGAAGCAGCACCCAGATGTCCACCGCGGAGCGGCTTGTTCCGGAGCCGTCGCTATACAACGCAGGGGTCGGGGACATTGAAACCAGATTGCTGATGCCGGCCTGATGCATGTTGAACGCCCACTGCTTAATCGTGGGATAGAGGTTGGTGCAATGACCGATTTCATCAGCGCTGTAGTCGTACAACAGGACTCCCGGTTGCTGCCCAGCCGTCCGGGATTTGAATTCGCTCACCGATGGGGCAGGCGCCATCTTGCAATTGCCCACGTCGGCTCCGCTAAAGGGGCCTGTATCGGTTGCATTTAATCCGCGCCCTTTCATGAGAGGCATTTGGCTGGCCGGAGTCGCGGACGGCGAAAGTTTGTGGCGCAACAATTCCTGCTGCGCTTCCACTGTTCCCGCGTGACTGAAGAGGAATGAGGACTTAAGCGAGGGAGTCGCCGGCAGACTAAAATTCCAGACCGTAAGTGAGATTCGGCCCGTGAAGTCGCCCTGATCGCTCGTCACGGTGTAAGTCCCCGAATATTGGCCGGGCGTGGCGTTCTGAGGAACCAAAAGATCTACCCAGATCGGCTGATCATTGCCTGCTTTTACATCGAACGGTACAGCGGTCAGAGTCGCGCCGGAAAGCGGCTTGCCGGTCTCGGGATCGGTAAATGGAATGAGGGCATCCGCATACCAGCCGGGACCCAGGGGCTTGTTTGATCCGCCCCAGTTGGGACTTGACGCGGTTACGTGAACATATTTTTCGCGATACAAGATAAAGTTGGTTCGTGGGATCGCCTCCCCGCCCGGTCCTTCCAGGTCCGAGATCTTCACGTTAACGTTGCTCAGGCCGTTGGATGCGCCGCCCACCACAATCTGAAAAGACTGGTATTCGTCGCGCGCCGCCGAGAGGTTCACTTCGGTTCCGCTCCCAGCCGCATCGGACATTCCGACACGATGCAAGCTGGATGCGGTCCACACTACCGGACTGCTGTGCGCCATCGCCATTTCGGCGAACGCCGAATATGCGAGAAATAGTGGAGCTAACTTTCTAATGGAACTGCGTTTCATGTTACCTCAAATTTGGAATTTTGCTTTCGCGGCGACCGGCCGCGTGTGAATACACTTCTCCCCGCCTGGTCTCGCGGTAGGCAATAGGCACCCCGTGCTGGTTTGTAGTTCGCGGCCCTGCGGCCGGAACTGTATGCGTTCAGATGGGTGCTACCAGGTGGGTTGGAACATCATGACGTAATGCTTTAAGCCAAGTTGGTCCCATGCCATGCCAAAGGACTTGGCCTCGCGGATAGCCTGCTTCCGGTCCCAGCGGTCGTGCGCGATACGGTAGCAGGCGATAACAGCGCCGGTGCGGTCTGAACCGCGTTTGCAATGGACAAATACTGGGTCTTGCGACTTCAGGAGCACGAGGACTTGTTCGATCTGACCGTTTGCCGGGGCAACGACTCCCTTCATCGGTACGTTGACATACTTCATTCCGGCCGCCGCCACGGCCTGGGCTTCCGCTGCCGTGGAATGTTCGTCCTCCCGGCGCAGATCGACAACAGTTCTTACTCCCAGTTTGGCGAGGCTGGGCCAAGCTTCCGCCGCGGGTTGGCCCCCACGGAAGACATGGTCATTGACTTGGTGGAAGTTGGGGATACCAGGTACTTCGACGATGCTCGGTACCCTGCCCGATGTTTCGACATGGGCTGGCGATGCGGGAAGAGAGAGGGCTAGCGCGAGTAGGGCGATCCCCCAGTGATGCACTTGGATGCTCATGGACTTACTTTTTTAGGTACGAAGCAATTAAGACGAGTTGAGGCTCCGATCCGTTGCCAACCTGTAACCCCTCCGGGGTTGCGCGTAGCTGCGGCCCGAAACAAATCAACACGATCGGCCGCGCAGGCGCTGGCCTATCTATCGCTTAATGGGCTCGCATGTCCAAAAAATACGCCCCTGCCAGGCTCATCTATGTTTCCGATGGGAGCAATCGCGGCGCGGGCGGGGTGCCAGATCGTGCCTGAATCTGTGATCTCGGCCGCCGCTGCGACCGATCCTGGAGATGCAGAGCTCGGAAGCCGAATTCTCTAAGTCGGTCACGTTGAGCGAGCGTCATAGTCATCGGGCAACCAACGATGGTTTGTCCTGGGCTTCGCGGGGCAGAGGAGGTCCGGTTATAGGACCCTCAACCCCGGGGAGCCAAGTCCTTATGTCCAAACAACGCGAAGACCCTGACGCCGGGCGTGTGCCTTCCCACAGCATCCGCAAGCTCGTCAAGCTGACCATCGGTCTTGCCCTTTTGTCGGGTTGGACGAGTGCGTCCGCCGCGGAAATGCCAGCCACCGAGGATCCCGTAGTATTGTTGCAGCGCATCCGCAGCAAGGTAGCGGAGCATCTGTCGCGGCTACACAATTACACGTGTCATGTGGTGATCGATCGACTGGTACGAACCGTCGGTTCCATCAATTCCGATCGCCGCGACAGCGTGGAGCTCGATGTGGCATTCGTGGGCGACAGGGAACTCTTCTCACGGCCGGGAGAGGCGCGATTTGCGGAGCAACCGATCAGCGAGATTGTACCGCACGGCATGATCGGCAACGATGCGTTTGGTTCCCACGACGACGATGTGTTCATAGGAGATGGGGCGACGTTCACATACGCCGGGCCTTGCAAGCGGGACGGACACAAAACCTTCCGCTACAATTTCCGTGTGCCACTCGAGACCAGCCGATTGCTTGTCAAGCAGGGTGTTTCCGCGGACGCGATGGTGGCCTATCACGGCTCTTTCTGGGTAGACGCCGAGACGCTGGACATGGTGCGGCTAGAGTGGAAGACGGATCACGTCGCGCCATCAGTGGGAATCAGCTCCGTCGAAAAATCGATGCGGTACAAGATTGTGCACATCGGAAACTCAGATTTTCTCTTGCCGCTCCATTCTGAATTGACCTCGTTCGATCAGCGAGGCAACTACTTATGGAACACGATGACTCTGGAACATTGCCAGGAATTCAGCGGGGGCTCGATCGTCACCTACGGAGCGCCGGTTGACGACGCGCCTGCTCAGGATCAGCGACAACCACGTTGAAGGGCTTTGGTCACGGCAGGTTCTGAGCACCTCAAGGCCTGCGCGAGACCGAGGCAAGTTCATCCGACTGAACCGCGGATGGTTCATTCATCGCAAAAGCCGTTTCCCTGCCGCCCGCAAGAAACTTTTCTCCATCGATCCGGCCGAAGAACTCGATCATTCTAGCGATCAAACCAGTCCAGCCGGTCTGATGGCTCGCCCCCAGGCCCGCTCCGTTGTCTCCATGGAAGTACTCATAAAACAACACGTAGTCTTTCCAGTGTGGATCCGTCTGGAACTTATGGGTCCCACCGTAAACCGGCCGCTGCCCAGACTGGTCGCGTACGAAGATTAGGATCAGCCGATTCGTAATCTCTCGGGCTACGTCAAAGAGATTCATCCAACGACCCGACCCAGTGGGACACTCGATTTTGAAGTTATTGCCATAGTAAAGGTAAAACGACAGCAAAGCGCGGATCACCAACGCGTTCACCGGCATCCACACAGGACCGCGCCAATTTGAGTTACCCCCGAACAAGCCGGAGTCCGATTCGGCTGGAACATAAGTCACCCACTGTTCATGGCCCTGCACGGTAACTACATAGGGGTGCTGGGCGTGGTAGCGGGAAAGTGCACGGATCCCGTACGGACTGAGGAACTCATTCTCATCGAGCATTCGGGAAAGGATCCGGCGCAGTCTTTGGGGGCTGACGAGGGCAAAGATTCCTCGGTCCGCCACACCGCGATAGCCTGGGCCGGTGGGATGGATACTCTCCAGCAGTGCCGGCATGTGTCGAACCCGCTCACTGAAAATCGCGGTTGTATGTGGAACCCGCTCCCTCTGCCACGGTTCGATAACCGTTGTGGCACAGAGAGGCAGCAGACCCACTAGGGAGCGCACCTTTAGACGGGTTGCGCCCCCATCGGGAAACCGCAGGATGTCGTAGTAGAACCCTTCCTCCTCGTCCCACATGCCGCTCGGTCCAATCTGATTTATAGCCCGAGCGATCCAGAGGAAATGGTCGAGGAACTTCGTCACCACATCTTCGTAACTGGTATCGACGCAAGCCAGTTCCACCGCGATCTCCATCATGTTTTGGCAGAACAATGCCATCCATGCGGTCCCATCAGCTTGTTCCAGATAGCCGCCACCGGGCAGTGGAGCGCTTCGGTCGAAGACTCCAATATTGTCCAGACCGAGAAAACCGCACTCAAAGAGGTTCCTGCCGAAGCGGTCTTTGCGGTTAATCCACCAACTGAAGTTCAACATCAGCTTTCGAAACGACCGCTTAAGAAAATCTATGTCGCCTTCGCCGTGAAGAGCCTGTTCTGTCCGGTACAGGAAGATTGTGGCCCAGGCATGCACTGGGGGATTCACATCGCCGAAATTCCATTCGTCGGCGGGGATCTGTCCGGTGGGGTGCAAGAAATACTCCTGCAGCAACAACTCGAGTTGCTCCTTCGCAAAGTCCACATCCACCGTGGACAGCGCGATGGCATGGAATGCCAAGTCCCAGGCGGCATACCAGGGATACTCCCACTTGTCAGGCATTGAAATGATGCTCTCGTTCAGCATGTGGAACCATTCGCTATTGCGAATGTGCGGAGCGCTTGGGCGCATCGGGTCGGCGCCATGCTCTTCGAGCCATTTGTCCACGTCCAGGCTGAAATATTGCTTGCTCCAAAGCATTCCTGCCAATGCCTGGCGCATTACACGGGCCGCGTCTTCGCTAACCCAGTCCGGGGTGATGGCTCGATAGTACTCGTCCGCCTCGCGCCGGCGCGTTCGGATGATTTCAGCAAACTGATCCCCAAAAGGTTCGCCCATCGAGGCGGGTGGTCGGTCGCACAGCCGCAGCCAAATAGTGGCCATGCTCCCCGACTCGATCGTGACTTGATAATGCGCCGAGGCTTTCGTGCCAGTCAGTTCCGGGTTGATAACACCCTTCTTCCCCGATACTAAGTGGTCGTTGATGCCGTCCTTGACATAATCGGTGTCGTTGGGCGAATTGAAAACACGCTGGTTGTTGGTTTCATTCTCCGTGAAGAGCAGGGGCATATCTGCTTCACAGTAAAGAAACCGGTCGCCCAGCTCGGGATGGGCCGCTGCTATAGCGCGAGCTCCTACTACGCCCGGCACTGCTTTCAGAACGGGCCTTGGCGCGCCGCGCGACCAGCTCCATGTGTTGCGAAACCATAAAGTGGGTAGGACATGCAGCGTGGCGGTCTCCGGGCCGCGATTGCACACACTGATCTGAACCAAAACGTCCTCGGGTGCGTTCTTCGCGTACTCCACGAACACGTCGAAGTAGCGGTTGCCTTCGAAGACGCCTGTGTCTAGTAACTCATATTCCATCTCGTTACGGCTCCGCAGCTTGTTTGTCCGGACCAGGTCATCATACGGGAATGCGGCTTGAGGATACTTATACAGGTACTTCATGTATGAGTGCGTGGGTGTGCTGTCAAGGTAGAAGTAGTATTCCTTGACATCTTCACCGTGATTTCCCTCATGGTTTGTCAAGCCGAACAAGCGCTCTTTAAGGATGGGGTCCCGACCATTCCACAGCGCGACGCCAAAGCACAATAGTTGCCGATCATCGCTGATACCGGCCAAGCCATCCTCGCCCCAGTGGTATGCCCGCGAGCGGGCCTGGTCGTGGCTGAAGTAGTCCCACGCATTCCCATCCTGACTGTAGTCCTCGCGAACGGTCCCCCATTGCCGCTCGCTTAGGTATGGCCCCCACTTCTTCCAGGGAACGCTGGACGCGCGTGCTTCTTGAAGCCTTGCGGATTCCGATTTAGTGTTCATTGCCTCATCGATGCGGCCAGGGTTGCTCCGGCCTAACAAATGTTCTTGAAAGTGGAGAGCACGAGCGGGGCCTCCTCCTGGGGAACTCTGGAAACCCAAAGGCGTCCCTTCGGCTTGTGACGCCCTTACTTGGGAGGATATTTCTCGAAGATCTCTTGGATGCCTTTTTGAAGCCTCTTAGTATTCTTCTCGGCTTTTGAGCTGATCGCGTCGGTCGACACGCCCTGGAAGATGAGCTGCTTTTGACTTGGGTCCGTAAGGCTGATCACGAGCGTGCCTATCCAATGGGTTTGTGTAGTCGTAGTAGAGAATCCGTTACCCCAGCCCCAACCACAACACCCCCAACCAGTCCACCCCCAACCACCCCAGCCCAAACCATCCCAGCCCCAGACGGGGCCTGCGGCGTCGCTAAAGGTAGTAAACTCCGGCTCCGCAGTGACCTTCACGTCGTACCCAACCAGAAGGTCCCCGCCGTTTGCGACACGCGTGAAACGCTTGGCTGCGAGCGCTTCTCCCACAAAACTTACTATGCGCTCCTGCATTAGCTGATTCGGGAATTGCGCGTCAGACGGCGCTCTTTGCGACGCTACCCAACGATACGTCTTGTAGCGCGAATAATCGCACCCATGATCGTAATCCACCCGAACCTTTTGCGCGACTCCGGGTGACACTACCGATGCCAGCGCCAGCAACATCATCGTTCGGCTCATAATGCTCTCCAGTCTCGCTACCGAGAGAAAACCGATCCATGCTCGATTTTCTATTCCGCTAGTCTGGACAGGAAGACCCTGGAGCGTGATTCATTTTCTAACGACCGGTTGGATCCCCCGATCAAACTGCAGGGAACAGAGGACTAAGAAACTACCTCAAGCCTGTACGACAAAGCATCTTTGTCAATGCCGGGAGGGGGACACAGTCAAGCACCCGCGCGACGCCCAATTGAGCGCTCACGCCGGTGAAGCCAACCTCCCGGCTTAGGAACTGGTCTGGGGCGGTTCAAACATTGTAGAACTACTTCGCCAGGGATCCATCGTTAGGTTTCGAGGAGAAATAATGCATGTGCGATTACTCGTTGATGTCTTTTCCAAACCGTTTAGCAAGGGCCGGTGAAGAACTGGTTGCTCACCGATTCGCATTTGGCGCCATTGGCTTCGCTTCCCCAGCGGAGCTGCCAGCCGATCAAAGCCCGCTGACTGTTCGTCTGAGAAATGCATGGACCGACTTATGGCGTACAGGTGGCACACGGAACTCCCAAAGTGTGGTCGCGGTCTGCATTCCTCCAGGAGCTCGCCTTCTGGTATCGGACATCCCGCAAAGCCTGCAGGTCGAGATCGGCATTCGCGGCACCGAGGAGGTGACCTTTACAGAACTCACCGCCTCGCCTTTCCAGTATCGGGACGCTATTCGGTTCCGAAACGGCCGAGAAATTCTCTTACAAAGACTGAAAGAGGGCCAGAGGGTTCGAGTCTTAAGTTTTTCTTTGCCGGCGTTTGCGGATTCAACTATAGATATGGATGATCAGGTCTCCAGATGGCCGCCGCGACTTCCACTTCCTGTGGCGGCGCGGGTGGAAGCCGAGCGATCAATCGCGTTCTGTCTATAAGCGACGGCGGGACGTTGCCACCGTTTAGCCCGTCGGGTCGGGCCCTCGGAAAGGAGACTGTTCTTGTGGTTTCTTTGCTATCTGCGCTCTGGGTGTTTTGGGGCAGCATCACCATAGCCCTGGCGGGTTTGCTGATCTACCGATCCTTGGTAGCGATGAAAGAAGAGGATCAGTTGTTCCTGGACCCTGCTGAATGGCAGTTGGAAAGAGAACAACAGGTCATTCTTACACGGCTTGGCAAGCTGACGCCGCTCATCAGAACCTTGGCCGTTGTGTCCGTGACGCTGCTGGCTTTGATCGCGGGAATCTGGATCTACCACGGCGTGCTAGGTGCCACGATGCAACCCTGAGTGCTTCACCGGGCTGCGGGCTAATCCTACGACCTTCGGCGCACTCTCTGTCGAGCTTGGTTCGATGCAGTTATCTCCGGCCTCTTGTTACTGGATTCGGTAAGGTAACCCTGTACATAATTCTGTCCGATTCGAGTGGCAACCACTGCGGCGGGCTGGAAGCCGTCTGCCAGGTTGATCCAGACTGGCACGTTAAGTTTCACATGCTTCTTCTCGACTTTAGAATTCTCCACCAGCAGGCATAAATCAAAATACTTCTGCTTGAGATCCACCTTCCGCAGTGAAAGACCAACTGTGCCCACCTGCTTGAACTGCGTGGACGGCGTGAGTGTGAACCGGTAGTAGCTGCGGCGTCCTGACTTCGCAGATCCAATGGGTACCTCGTAGTTCCCGGCAACTGGCGTAGCCACCCCGGCGCGCCTGGAACCCGGCACGTAGGGAGCCTGCTGTATCGAGAGCGCCGCAGGTATGCGATTCCGGGGCTGCACGACAACCCGATTTCTTGCCGCGCTCTTATACACAGAATTGCGCTGCGGGCGAACAGATGCTGCCGCTGCTTTGATAGCCTTCCGAGACGCCAAATGATGAGGCATGTTCAAGGCGCTCAGCTGCCGCGACAGGGAATGGAGATCGTCCCGGGTGTGATTCAGCGTCGCGCTCATTTCATCGCGAGCGACATCCAGGTCGTGGATTCGCTTTTGCTCGCGCAGGATGAAAGCCGTGGTACAAAGCAGAGCGGCAACTAGAGCAATCCTGGAAGTCCTGCGTCCGAGCCACAATGCGGGCTCATCTTGACGCTGTTTGGGGGCAGTCGGATCGTTGGCAGTCCTCTGAACGCTAGAGTGCATCGCAGTCGAGTTATTTCGATCGCGAACGAACTCCGAGTATTGCAGTCTCGTTTCGATGTACCGCTCGAACTCGATGCGCTCTTTGGCTGCCAGCGTCTCGATTCCCCGGGCTCTTTCCGGGGACGAGATTGAAATCGGTGCCCGCGAAGCTGCGGCGTCCAGCGTCTCCGAAGCGTCCCTGTAGTTGTCATAGGCCAACCGCATCGCAAGCCACAGTTGATGTTCGCCGTCGCGCCGATCAACGAGAGGTGGAGAATCAGGAGTAGAGTCAAGCATATGAATGGATCAACAGATGCGCTTTGACCATTCGCTGATTTATTAATTTTTCCTAAGAAGACGCCCGAGCATAGTGAATGGATTGATGGCGCCCGTTCTTCCGACCTTTAGACGGCCCGACGAATTGCGTGGTATCCGAACAAAACCACGATCGCGCCGGCCACAGCTACTAGCAGGCTGTATAGGTTTACACCAGTCACGCCGCTAGCTCCAAAGAGGCCGAACAACCATCCGCCCACGACGGCGCCAACGATGCCGAGTACGGCATCGAGAAGCAATCCTTCGCCTTTCTTATTCACGATCTTGCTGGCAATGAAGCCGGCCAGTAGACCCAACACAACCCACGCTAGGAATGACATAAACGCAACCTCCTACATTGTCGGTAGAGCAGACTTCGTCCTTCGTCGAAATCAAAACCTGCAGCAAACTATCTCGCCACGACTTTTGATGAGCAACCGGAAGATGCGGCTCAAAATAACGGCTCTGGTGGCGGATGCATGATGTTAGCCACGCCTCAGACACACGATGCGTTTAATGAATCTCGAAAGCCAAAACGGACATCAAGCGCAAGACTGGAGGGCGGAATGTTCGCGAAAGATGGGAAGCGAAAACAACGCCAGTGCGTGAGGCCGCTATCTGTTGTCTTCATCGGCATTCTGGTTTTGGCCGTAGGGACGGTGGCGGCCCAAGATCCACCTCTTGCATCTCAGCAGGGTGCCTTCGCTCCACAGAATATATTACGGACTCCGGCGATTCCATTGGGGAGATTTAGTGGCGGATGGTCCTCTGCTACAGCCGCAAGCGCAGGAAGTAGTCGATGGCAACTGAGCGATGCTCCTCGGAGCGAACTTGCTAGTAGCGCGTCCGCGGAGAAGCCGGTGCGCAATGACCGAATCCGGCGGATCACTCTCGAACAAGTGAAGCAGTCTGCGGACCCGGTTGCTAGCCCGATCGCCCGCCTTGGTCAACTTTCGGTCGAAGCTGCGAAACAACATCGGCTTGGCCTGCAAGCGGATTACTTTCCAAAGTTCGGTTCTGTGTTTGCGAACTTGCACTACAGTGACTTTCTAGGCCAAGTTCTATCGATTCGCCGCCCACTAGAGGGCTCATTACTGCAGGTTCCGGTCCCGTTGTTTTCCCAGAATCAAACCATCGCTGCTGTTACTTTCACTCAGCCAATCACGCCACTTTTTCAGGTCTATCAAGCTGTTCAGATTGCTCGCGCGGACGAACGCATCGCCATGGCGAAGGCTGGAGTTGCCGTTGCGAAGAACGCCTCGGACATCGAGGTAGAGGAAAAGTATTTCAGGCTCCTGATTGCTCGGCGTCAGTTGATATCCGCTGAGTTTAACCTCAGAAATACTGAGAACCGGCCATCCTACGCCGCGGCTTCCATCGAATCGGTCCGGGGGCCGGGTCAGGAAGAGCCAGAATTGGTGGAAGCCGAGAAGGCCCTCGTGACCGCAGCAACCGAAGTGAAAGAACTGACTGCCTGGTTGAATCACTTGATGGGTTGGCCGGAAGACACTGAACTGGATTTGATTCTACCCGATCCTCTAGTCGAAAACACTTCTCTCGAAGCAGTGGCTGACAAGTCGGCTGCCGCTAATCCCGAGGTGTTCGAGGCCGAGCAAACCGTAGTCAAGGCGCGCGCCGCCACGGTCCTCTCGAAGCTGGAATACGTCCCCACCGTGGCTGCAGTGAGCGGTTACCTGTTTCAGAACGCCATCCCACTGCTACCCAGTAATTTCGGGTATGGTGGCGTAATAGCTTCCTACAACCTCTTCGATTTCGGCAAGCGCGAGCGAGCGGTGAAGGAGGCCCGCGCGCGGCTTGGCATGGCCGAAATCGCGGTGCAATTGACTAAGGCAAAGGTCGCAGCCGACGTGAAGAAAACCTATTTTGAACTGGAACGCTCGCGTCAGCTAAGTCAGCTGGCGCAGAAGATGGGTTCATCCATGGCTCTGGTGATGAAAGTAAGCTCGACTGGCGAAAACCTCGAGCTGAAGGCTGCGCGCGCCAAGGTGGAAACAGAGATGCTCGAGGCTGATCTCGCGCATCGTCAGGCATATGCACATCTGAAATCTCTGATGGG
Source organism: Terriglobia bacterium (assembly GCA_963768095.1). Lineage (GTDB taxonomy): Bacteria > Acidobacteriota > Terriglobia > Bryobacterales > Bryobacteraceae > Palsa-89. Next base: position 1,616,917 of record CAVYGT010000011.1, read on the forward strand.
TCCCCAACGATAGCAGATGAGCCTTCGCTGATGTGATATCAGGCAGCAGCTCGGGCACGCGGCGCCCGAATCATCCGCTTTTTGGAGCCGAGTATCTGCTCTTTCTTGAACCGGCAACGTGCTTGTGAGTTTATTTCGTCGCTTTCTTCTACTGCGCCGATCTAAGGCGGAGCAGCGCACAGCTTGTCGAGCAAGGTTCTCTCCCGATCGATCTTGGAAAGAAGCAGGTTCATGCTGGCGTGAAGCAACTTTACATATTCGTCTCTTTCGTCGCGCGAAGCCTCAGCAGTAAACAAATCCATCAACATTTGAATCCCGGTTGCCGTATTCAAAAGGTCATGCAAGAAGGCGCGCTCTTGCAGTCGAATCTGCTTCTCGCTGCGGAGGTCGATTATCGAGAAGGCTGTCAGTTCACGTCGGAAGAGTCCCAGCGGCTGCGCGACGATGCGGAAGTCCTGTCCATTGTAGATCCAATTCGACTCGAGCCAAGCCTGAACCGGGAGCTTGCGCGTCGCAAAATCGATAGTTCGGTCGGATGAAGCTGGCTCATGCGGGTCTCCATTCTGACCGACGGGGCGTGCCGCATTAGCTGTCGTGGTGGCCAATGCCCCAGCAGCAAATATCTCAAATGCCATGTTACTAAAGACCGCAGCGCCATGCTCATCCAAGACGATCATCGGGGTGACCGAAACATTAAAGCTCTCGATCACTGCTTCCGCAGAGATGCGCCTTGCAGATTCACCGGCGATCATCTTGGCTGGCAGTTTAAGCTTGGCGGCGATCTCGCAGAGCAACTGGCGCGATTTCTGCCGCGCATTGCTGTTGGCCAGCATTTCCAGTGCGGAATAGGAAGTCTCGGGCTCAAATTCCCTAAGTTCACACCTGTACCCGCTGAGCGTGCCGTCGTCGCGGTACTGCGGAGCGCTCTGAGCCCATGCCCAGCTATACGAACCGTCCACGCGTCTGACCCGAAACTTCATATGAACTGGCTGCCGGGCTGCAAAGGCGGACTCGGAAAGAGGCCGCGCATCTATCTCGGTCCTCGGGATGCAAACCTTCAAGCCAACCGTCGCCACGCTCCTGCTTGAGAACCCTGCCGCGAAGCTTAAGCCAGCGTCTACTCGCGAAAATGCACTTCGCATCCGGTCCAAATATTAAGGTCATTGCAGGGATGGCCTCAGGGACATCGCTGGCGCGCCCTGCGGGCTTAGATGTGAGTATTTGCGGTTCGAGAACCTGTTGCCCTTTTGACAGGTGCGTGTCTTTGTTCGCGCTTGTTGTGCCGACCTGAGGTTGTTTCCGCGCAGATTTTGCGGATGTCTGACGACGCCGGTTCCCGATGACGCGGGTGCGCATGCTCCATTATCGACCTGGAACGAATATTGGTCTGTTCGAAATTGGTCAGGGAAGTCAATCTATCTTTCGACCAGCCCAGAACGCCGGGCTGATCGTCACGAACCTAGGAGGCACTCAACATTTTCGTGCTCTTGCATCCTATCTGAACGGATAGTGTTTGGAATGCTCCGCACTCATAACCTCCGGCTGGATCGTCCTCGAAGTTCAACTAGATCAATTGGGTACTGCCCTCCTGCTGTTCTCGAGGTGAAGCGGTTGCGATATGGCCAACAGATTGCGGTGTCAACACGATTTGCCAAAATTCGAACTCGAGTATTGCCCAAGGAGGACGCGATGCCTGGAGCAGCAGGGCAGCATGAGAAGCTGGCGAAAGCTTCCGATGCAGTCACGTTTCTCCAGCTGGCCGGCGCAGTAGCCGTAGTTAGCGAATTCCGGGCAAAGGAGACGATCTTCAGCCAAGGGAGCCGGGCGGATGTCGTATGTTACCTCCAGAGAGGCCTAGCGAAGCTTACCGTCGTTTCCAAAGAGGGAAAAGAGGCAGTTGTTGCCATTCTGCCCACAGGCTCTTTTTTTGGAGAGGAGTGTCTAGCCGGGCAAGACATTCACGTCAAAAGTGCCACGGCGCTCACCGATTGCTCTGTGATGTTGTTCAACAAAGAGAAGGTGTTATCAACGATCCGAAGGCATCCCGATTTCGCGGAGTTCTTCATAATATATCTGCTTCAACGGAATTCGAGAACTGAGGAAGATCTGGTCGATCAATTGTTCAATTCAAGCGAGAAAAGGCTGGCGCGCACCTTGGTCCTTTTGGCGCACTTTGGACGAGAAGAAGCACCCACGGAGCTCATCATCCCCAACGTTAGTCAAGAGACACTCGCGCGTATGATTGGCACAACGCGGTCGCGTGTCAATTTCTTTATGAACAAATTCCGGCGGTTAGGTTTCATTGACTACGACAAAGGCCTGCGTGTCCATCCATCGCTCCTGAGAATGATACTGCACGACTGAACTTTGGAACTGCAGCGAACACCAGAACAGGCTGTCTCGCGCGTTACAACCATGTTAACTCCATAGCCTAAAATCCCGTGGTCCTCGTCTACCCGCGGTTCGGTGATAGATCAGGAACTGCTGCATGACCAGCGCCGGATGCCCGAAGCGGCTGGCAGAGGCAAGAAATCTTTCCGCGCTCGCATGGTCGGGAAAAAACAAACATTTCATAACGCTGCTTGATTCTGGCGCGCATCGACTGCAATGTGGCGAGAAACTTGGCTCCGGTAAAGCAGGATCGACCGGCTACGACGCTCACGCGGACCGCGCGCAACCGACCGGCCCCCTCCGAAGTGTGGTCTGAACTCGAGCGAATCGGAAGAAGCGCCACGATGAAGCGCGCTGAAAGGCTCATCCAACTTCTCCATTTCCTGGTGGAGACAACCCTAAGCGGTAATGCTCACTACCTTAAGGAGACAACGATTGGGGTGTCCGTGTTCGGCCGCTCGCCGGACTACGATCCAAAGACTGACACGATTGTGCGCAGTCAGGCGTGGCGTCTTAGGGCGAAGCTGAGTGACTATTATGCCTCCGAAGGCGGTGAAGATTCCGTCATTATCAGTGTCCCGAAGGGTCAATACACAGCCATGTTCTGCTATCGAAACAGCGCCCCAGCTGAACCTTCCACAGTCTCGTCAGAGGGCGGCTCGCGCATGCCAAGATGAAAGGGTTTGCCACCCTCCTGTTATTATTCGTCGCGCCCGCCATCGCAAGCTCTACGGATAACACTCGAGATGAATTTTGGCCCGAGGTCGATACCTATTTCAACCTCAACACCGCTGCGAGATTACTGCTCCTGGGGTCTTTTCATAACAATCAACAAGCTGAGAGTTGGCATGGGGATTTCGGAGCATTTATCGATGTAGCGCTGAAGCCTGTGTTCCGACGCGAGCTGCGCCAACGAGAGGATGTCTTCAATAAGCGTTTTCTTTCCATCCGGTCGGGGTTCCAGTACCTCAGCCGCGTCGGGGCGGGCCCGCCCCATCTGGAGCACCGCTGGACCGTCGAGTTCACCGCGCGATACCCGTTGCCAGGGAATTTCATCCTGTCGGACCGTGATCGCGGTGAGTTCAGGTTCATCCGCCCGATGCCATTCGCCACGCGTTACCGCAACAGGCTTCAGCTTGAAAAGGATTTCCGTATGGGGCATTTTGTTTACACGCCCTATCTCAACACGGAGCTGTTCTACGATACTCGCTACGATGGGTGGGTTCGCAACAGATATTCGGCAGGAGTACAGATTCCCGTCGCTGGATACGTGGTTTTTCAGCCGTACTATCTGCGGCAGAACCAGAGCCGAACCAGCCCTGCACATGTGAACGCGTTCGGCTTAGAGCTTGATCTTTATTTTTAGTAACCGCTGCCCCACAAGCTTTAGGTATGCACCGGCACCTCGGCCCCACTCACCCGATCCGCATCCGCCGTGGCAAGCAAGTGCCTCACATCTTCGGCATCGAACGGTTTAGTTATTACGTCGTATCCGCCCATGGCGCGAACTCCATCTCGGAACTGCGCATCGACCACTCCCGAAGTCACGATGAGCGCTGGCGGGTCCAGCATCTCGGCAATATGACCGAGTAAGTCTTTCCAGGTGCCATCCGGTAGATGGCTCTCACAAACGACAACGTCCACGCGATCACGGCATAAACACGCTACCGCTTCCTGGTAGTTCGACGCAATGTCAATTTGCCAGAGCTGATCACTTAGGATGCGCCGAAGGGAGTCGTGGTCTGCGGCGACCGCACTGATAGAAAGAATCGTCCGTTGATGCTTGGTTAGGGGAACGTTCCGCCGCCCTCGGAAATCAAAGGGGTCTCCCGGGCTTTGCGGCAAGGCCGAAAGTGGAGCGTCTGTTCTTCTGTGCGGCACTTCGGTTCTCCTTTATTTGCTGCAATCGACCGCATACCCGGCGCTCGATACGGATTGCCAATCGCGGCTCGGTTGAGGACCTAGCGGCAGCCTGCCGCTTTCCCAAGTGCCCTCCTAAGTCGCGAATCACGGCCCATCTTGTCATCCTGATGATCCCGTGCCGGCCTCCCTCCTCCGGGGAACGTCTTCTAACGCCTGCATTACGAAAGATTCTCAAACGCGCTTTATGGATTTATCATCAGGAGTTCCCTGGAACCGCAGCCACCGGCCGGTGAGCGCTGCTCGAAGGCCTTGCCGCGAGTACGTTCGGCAGACTCGGTGGGCCCATGCGAATCCGGTCGCTGAAACGGACTACAAACTTTTCGTCCTGCGGATTGCTCGATCACACAAAACTCAGAGCGGTAAATGATCGGGCGTGGCACGCCATCGACAAATAACCGGAAATATGATTTGCCCAGCTCCGATACGAACTAGCCGGAGCGATCTAGCACGGCAGCATGTACCAGGGTGAGATTGACACTGAGCCGGATGTATCTGACTGCACCGGGTGAATCTGAAGCGTCGCCAAAGCGTATTGCGCCCAGTGGATGGCCCGCGCTCCACCCAGCTCAGCGTTGATGGGGTCCGTGGGTCTTGGCGAGAGTCGTCCCTACTTGGCTTGTATGACGACGCTGTTGCCAAACAGGAGCTATGATTCCTGCCATTCCAAACCGCGGCGGCGCGGGCCTGCTGAGCCCTTCATGAGACTCGGCTAGGTATCAGCATTCACCCCAAGAAATGAGTCCGAGACATCCAAACGTCATCTACCGGACCAGCGAAGTAGGACAAGCTGGGTGCAAGACTTCCGGAAAGACCCAGGGGAGAAGAACAGCATTGGAAGGATCAAGGAATGAGAATCTTCTTTTCTTGTGCGCTACTGTCAATCGTGCCCACCGCGATCGGACTTGCTCAGTGGGCTGGAGACCAGCCGCTGAGCGCTGAACAACGCTCAGGGGTTGGGTCCGACCTTGTAGACAGAAGTGGTTCTATCCGCGGGCAGATCATTTCCCAGAGCGTCATTGTGGGGGCCCTGACGGTCGTACTCTCGATGGCCAGCAGACCAGGCAGCATCAGCGCGTCCGTCCAGGGTGGATCCTTTGAGTTTCGCGGGCTTACACCCGGCCCATACGAATTGCAGCTTTCAGGCGCTGCTGGGCAGATCGTCTATGAGGAGTCGGTAGTCATAACGGGCGGGCGCCAGGACGTTACAATTTCGATACCCCCCAAAACCAACGGGGGCAACTCCAGCGACGCAACGGTTTCGATCCGCCAATTACAGCACAAGGTTCCCGCAGAAGCTCAAAAGGAATTCGCCAAAGGCAAGAAAGCTTCAACAAAGGGCGAGCACACCCTCGCTTTGGATCATTTCCGGAAGGCAACTCAAATAGACCCCGAGTTTTCACAAGCGTTCAACAGCACCGGCGTATCTGATATGGAACTCGGGCAATTCAAGCAGGCGTCGGATCAGTTTCAGAAAGCCGTTGACTTGGTTCCTGATTATCTAGCGGCCCTTGCGAATTTGAGTTTCGCCCTTTGCAGATTGGAGCATTATCATGAGGCTGCGGAGGTGGCACGAAGGGCATTGAAGCTCGATCCCCTTCTTTCGAAGGTCCGCTATGTCCTGGGGCTTAGCTTGGCGAGCGAAGGTGGGCATCAAGCCGAGGCACTCGACAACCTGCAACGTGCGGCCGTGGAGGTTCCCACAGCGCACCTGCTGGCTGCGAAAATCCTGGCTGAGACGGATCGGCGAGGAGACGCGGCGAAACAGTTGGAGGATTACCTGCACTCGTCGCCGGCGGATGGCGCGGACCGGCAAAAGATTGAAGCGTGGCTCGAACAACTCCGAAGATAAGATCGCGTTCCTAAGAGATCGGTGCGCCAATTATTTTCCGGGACAACTCGTACGGGTGTGCACTGCTTCGTGATGTGAACAGAGTTAGGGACACGGACGTCCGCGACATGAGCGCTGGAGCTATTCTAATCGTCGAGGATGATGAGAGCCTACGGCTCGTCATGCAGTTACAGCTCAACAAGCTGGGCTATGAGACATCCGTGGCCGCCGACGCCGAACACGCAGTCGAGATCTTGAAGCAATCCCATCACGCCCTGGTGATAACAGATCTGCAGTTGCCGGGCATGTCGGGACTAGAAATGTTACAGAGAATGCAAATCGATTCTCCGGACACCCCAGTGATCGTCGTCACCGCGTTTGGGACGGTTGAGAGCGCAGTGAGTGCCATGAAGGCTGGAGCCTATGACTACATCACTAAGCCCATGCATCTGTCCGAATTGAACGCCTTGGTAAAGTGCGCGCTCAATCGGCGCAGCCACCCAGAACATACGGACCGAAATCATAACGAGTTAGATCAAGATGAATTTGAGCAAGTGATTGGGGCATCCGATTCCTTACGGCGCGCTCTGGAAACAGCAGCGCGCGTTGCTCCGACAGACGCCACGGTGTTGATTCTGGGCGAAACCGGTACGGGAAAGGAATTGGTCGCACGGGCGATTCATCACCGCAGCCCTCGCCACGAAAGGGCATTCGTCACCGTGAGTTGCGGCTCGATCCCAAAGGAATTGCTGGAATCGGAGTTGTTCGGCTACACGAAGGGCTCTTTCACCGGGGCCATCGGACACAAGAAGGGGAAGGTAGAAATAGCGGATCGAGGTACCCTCTTTCTTGACGAGATAGGTGAGATGCCGTTAGCTTTGCAGGTTCGAATACTTCGCTTGCTGCAGGAGCGCGAAATCGAAAAAATCGGCGCTACAACACCCGCCAAGGTAGACGTGCGCATCATTGCGGCCACGCATCGCGACCTCGAGGCTATGGTGAAAGAAGGTTCGTTCCGAGAGGACCTCTATTACCGGTTGCTGGTCGTGCCGATTCAGCTCCCGCCGCTGCGCGAGCGCGCAGGGGACATCCCGCGGTTAGTCCACCATTTCCTTCATAAATACAAATTGAAGTATGGCCGGAACGACCTGACGGTGCAGTCAGAGCTGCTCCCGTACTTCTCAAATTACCAGTGGCCTGGCAATGTCCGGCAGTTGGAGAACGCTATCGAACGTATAGTGCTGCTAAGCGCGAACTCCGAAGTCAATCTCGACGTGCTGCCTGAGTACCTTAAGCAAGGATATCTCAGCGGCGAGTTTCTACCGGTAGATCTTCCCGATGCGGGATTGGACGTGGAAGCCGTGGAGAAGCAACTGATCGTTCGGGCGCTGCAAAAGTTCGGCGGTAACCAGACGCGAGCCGCCCAGTTTCTCAATATGAGCCGCAGAGCCTTTTCATACCGTCTGAAAAAGCACGGCCTAAACACGAAGGTACCGCAGATGTCCGAACGCGTGGCGGGATAGCTCAGAAGAACTCTGGTCGTTCCCTAGAATGTGTGCGGGGGCGTCCCAACATCTGGTTAGCAACGGGGCGCTTTATTCGAAATCTCAGGATGCATCATTTGCCACGGTTCGATTGAGACATTTTGTGTTTTACATCCGGCCAGAATTCCTTTAAGACGTTTGAGATGGCGTCCGTGGCAAGTTGGAGCGTGAACTTCTGAAAGTTGCCGCCTAGGTTTCGGCTTCCTGGGTAGTACGCATTGGAGATCCCGACTGCGATGGAATTGCCAAAGACCTCAGAGTAGTTGAACTCAGTGCCTCCCCGGTCGGTTCGAGTCACGACTATCCGAGAGGCCGCATACCCGACGCGGCTCCAGAATGTTCCTTGGCCTCGCCGGAAGTATCGCGGATCCTCGCGCGAAACGATGGGCATTGCGCCCTCGACCAGCAGGTTTCCCATTACCTGGTCCGCATAACCTCTCACGAACCGGTTCCCATATCCTGCTAGGCCTTGCCCGAGGGGTGGGTTTTGATTGCTGAGTTGACCTAGGCCGGCGTAACCCGCGGCTACAAGAGGCAGCGTCCAATCGAACGAGTCTTGCGCGGCGATCGTCATCTTTTGTTTGGGTGTGATGGGGTGGTATGGGAGGGAGGCGTCCGCGGTCTTGTAGTTCGGGACAAACCCGAAGGCCCGCTTGTCCATCTTCTCTTGCGAAACTTGCGGATCGATTCCGCTTGAGGCTCCGGCACTGGATGGCGTCGGTAATGGAGGCGCCGTCGCTTGCTGGCCGTATGCGTCAGAAAGGCTCAAGACGAAGAGCCCGCAGCACCAAAACAAGCGATGAACAAGAACAGAGAGACGAGCAGGGTCGAAACCGAGCGCGACAGGTGATCTTCTATGTAAGGGCCAAAGTGGCATCGGGCTTTCTCAGCCAGCACACAACGGATGACGCCACCGGCTGAGATACGAGCTAGGATGTTTTCGCTTAGCCATGGGACTCATGCATCGCTCGAAAGGCGCCGTACGTATCTGGACTTTCGGTCATCGTGAGGTGCAGTTGATCCTGCCCCTTCCGCAAGGGCTGGGACTTGCTCATGTCGCCTCCCCTTTTCCGTTACGTTGTAACGCTAAGCCGGAGAAGTGATGCACTTCTCCTGATGCAGGATGTGACATTTTCAATTTGCCTTGTGGGCAATTAGGCAAGCACGAGACTCAGCCCGGGAAAGTATCCCCAGAATCTGCATCGAAAAGCCAGACCTGGGTGTCAACGCTAACACGGCGGTACGGAGGCACTAAAAGGAAGCCGGACCAGGACCTGATGTGCCTTAGCCGTAAAGCCGAGGATGGAGAACTATGAAAACTTCAGGACTATGTCGAATACTGATCGCTTCCGCAACGACGCTACTAGTGCTCGCAGCCTCTGGCTGTGCCACAAAGAAGTACGTAAGTAAACAGATAGGCATCGTAGACCAGCGCCTGTCTAAAAATCAAACCCAAAACAATGAGCAATTCGCAAAACAGCACGGCGAAATCTCCTACCTCAATGAACGTGTCACCACCACTGATAACAAGCTATCAGCGGTCGCCAACACGGCTGAGCAGGCGAATTCAACTGCGGGCCAAGCGCAGCAGCAGGCCCAGACCAACGCTACCGCAATCCAGGCTGGAACCGACCAGATCGAAGCTCATTCCGCAGAGCTGGTGAAGCTCACAAACAATTTCAATTACACATTATCGGAGAGCGGGAATGTAACGTTTCGGTTCAACAAGTGGGACCTGACCGCTGATGCGAAGACCGCGCTGGACATCATGATCCAGAAGGCGATGGCAACGCCGCGGTCAATGATTGAGGTGCTGGGCTATACGGACGACATTGGCCCTGCCTCGTATAATCTAACGCTGAGCAGGAGAAGAGCGGAAGCCGTGGCGAGGTACCTCGTCAAGAACAATGTTCCGCTTAAGAGTATCTCCCTGATTGGCCTGGGAGAAGAGCAGACGCCACAGTTACTCGCCGACGAAGTTGAGGGAATCCGTCCCAACGCCTCCAAGGCAGAGCTGCGCGGGCTGGCTCGGCGGGTTCGTATCCGTCTGTACGTTCCTGGCGGCAGCACTTCAACCGCCGCTAGTGCCGGCGCAGACCCATCCGCACAGCTACAAAAATAGGTCTAGCCATCAACTGGAGCCGGTTTGGGAACACTTCGGCAGCGATATTTCTGTCAACTCGGATCTCTTAAAGTCGGCAGCTGTTAATCCCCTGAGGCGCAGTGAAGAATCCTCGGTGAAACGGGGAATGTCCTTACTGCGCCTCGCCTTCTAAACCACCAAGAACGTTCATCAGGTACGGAGGTGAATATTTGTGCGAATCGGGACGCGGCTTACAGGATGCACGGCTGTAAGTCTTGCGTGCACACTGCTGGTGACAGCCGAGGCGCCGCCTGGATCGCGCTTTCAGGTGAACGTCGACATGGTGGTGCTGACGTTCACAGTCACCGATAGCAAGGGCAGGTATGTAAATGGGCTTCACTCTGAAGATATCCGCGTCCGAGAGGATGGGGTGGTTCAAAAGATCGTGGCGTTCACAGAAGGGGACGAGTCGGGAGCCCAGCCCTTGCAAAGGCCTCCTGACGCCCTCGCCGACACCAAGGTATTCATCCTTCTTGATACGAGCAACTGGATGTACGCGGGGTTCGCCTACGCTTCCGATGCAATCACTGACTTCGTGAGGTGCTTGCCTGGCTCCGATTGGATTGCAGTTTACAAGTTCAGCCGCAATCTCTTTCGAGCGGCTTCGTTGACTAAAGACCGTGGCCAGGTCCTGTCCGCGGTGCGGGGCTCGGTTGCAGGCGATGACACGGCCTTATACAACGCGCTGCTCTTGACCTTAAGGGATGCTGCGAAGGCAGTGGGTCGAAAGGTAGTGGTTGTATTCTCGAACGGTCCTGATAATGCCAGCATCATTGCCCCAGACGACGTTAAGGCAGTCGCGGAAGACGAAGGAATTCCAATTTACCTCGTCTCGACGCGGGAAGCGCAAAAAGACGAGATATCCGCCAATGTATTCCAGCGCTTGACAGCGCGGACTGGCGGCCAGTTGTTTTGGGCGCAGACCTGGCAGAAGCAGGCCCAGGCATTTTCTTCCATTCGTGAAGACCTGGCCAGCTCGTACACCGTGGCATATTATCCTCCTCCTGGCGAAACCGAGAGTTTCCGGAAGATCAGCGTGGATGTCGTATCCGACACGGGGAAGAAATACCGAATCCGAACCCGCACCGGTTACCATGTTCACGGACGCCGCTGACGCTTCTAAGGCGTGTGCAGCGATCGGCGTGGTCGCAGCAGAGTTCTGCTACTCCACATCAGCGCCTACGGTGGAAATCGTGACGTGCCGCGCTTGCAGCTTGGTGCGCAGTGCGAGCGAATCGATGTACGCCAGTCCTTATTCAATTGAAAAAATACCGCGACATCTCCGGTGTAGGCATCTAGTGCTCATTGATCATGGCGCGGCGACATATTCTTTGGGTTCTGCTTGTCTGTACCATTCTGGCGATTCTCGATTTCGCGAGAGGTCAAAATGTCGACCTCTCCGCAGACTCGCTAGAAAAGAGTCCGCCGTCGATTCACGTGAATTCGGACCTAGTGGTGGTTCCTGTGACGGTGGTCGATCGCAATGATCGAACCGTCGTCGGCCTGGACAGGAGCTCTTTCCGGCTGTATGACGATAAGGCAGAGCAAATCATTACCCACTTCTCGATGGAAAATGGACCGATCGCAGTAGGGTTTCTCTTTGACGCCAGCTCCAGCATGGCGCACAAGATTCGTAAAGCGCGTGAAGCCGTTTCGGTCTTCCTCAAAGCCGCTAGTCCCGCCGACGAGTTCCTTTTGGTTCAGTTCAATGATCAGGTCGATCTCCTCCTCGGCTTGACGAAAGAGGCGGATGAGATCCAAAGAACACTGGCATTTGTGCAGCCGAAGGGAAGAACCGCACTGTTGGACGCCATCGATTTCTCTATACGCGAGATTCGACACGCTCACAGCCTCAGGAAGGCTCTGGTGATCGTCTCGGATGGTGGAGACAACTGCAGCCGCCGCACCGTAAGTGAAATCAAGAATCTTGTGCGGGAATCCGACGTCCAGATCTATGCCCTAGGTATCTTCGATTCCCGGGAGCTACGATCGCAAACGCCCGAGGAACAAGCTGGCCCTGCATTACTTCGTGAGGTCGCCAAACAGAGTGGTGGACAGTTGTTCGAAATCAAAGATCTCAGTGAGTTGCCCGACGTGGCCGCCAAGATCGGTAACGCGCTACGTACCCAGTACGTGTTGGGATATACCCCTGCCAAGCCGCGACTGGATGGAAAATACCACCGGGTGAACGTAAAGCTTGTACAACTGAAGGGCTCTTCCAGATTACGAGCCTCTTGGAGGCACGGATATTACGCTCCCGTCGAGTGATCGTCCTGAACATGCGCGAACCAAAAAAATGAGTCCAACGCCTCCTGAGAACGATCAATGGCTGCGGTGGGGGTAAGGGAAATGCTTGCGGATAGGGCCGATTCGAACGCTCCGTTCACAAAAGGAGGATGTGTAACGAAGAGTTTCGGGGAACTCTGAAAAGACCGTCGAAGCAAGAGTTTCCGTCGAAGGGCAAGTGTACCGAGTGACCGATTCCGTCGCTACCGACGGCGGGATGGTGACAGTCACCTCATTATTCCAGATTTGAAAAGGAGCTAGTTTCATGTCAAAGAAAACTCTGATTACGATTGGCCTGCTCAGCGCAGCCTCCATGACGATGCGGGCGCAGAGCCAAAACGAAGAGGGTAAACTCAACTTTAGTATGGGCGGCGGCCTATCGGTGCCGCTGAACCCTACTGCCAGGTTCGTGGGCGTCGGCGGGAGCTTTCTCGGCGGTGGCGGCTATAACATCGATCAACATAGTTCGATCGTGGGGCAGTTCCAGTGGGATGGCCTTCCTCCTTCTGTGGGTGCCATTGCACAACTAAATGGCATTTCGCAGTCCGTCAATCTTTACGGCATTACTGCGGACTACAAATACAGGAGTGGAATCGGCAAAACCTTTGGCTTTTACTTAATCACCGGCGGCGGGTGGTACTACCGACATGCGTCAATCTCAAAAAGCACGTTTGTGCCGACTGATACTGTGTGCCTGCCGATCTACTCTTGGTATGGATATACCTGCAGCAACGGCTTCGTTAACACCGTGGGCGTGGCCGCGGGGACCAGCTCTTTCGGTGCCAACGGGGGCGTTGGATTGACCATCCGGGTCAAAGACACGGGGTGGAAGTTCTTCATGGAGTCACGCTACACCTATGCGATGAGCCGCGCCATCGCCACGCAGGTGGCCCCGGTCACGTTTGGCTTCGAGTACCAATGAGGAATCATACACATGACGCACTTGTCCAGCCGGTGGCCGCCGTGGTCCTGCATGTCTGACGATCCAGCCATAAAGTCCACACTAACGGCTAGCCTAACGGGGCCGGCCAAGTAAAGAAGTTTAGCATCGAGTAGCAACGTCTCAGCATCATTTAACCACGAAAGCAACAGCATACTTCTCCCCAGACGCCGGCGACCCTTAGTGGATCGCCGGCGATTTTTTCCACCGGGCATCTTGTTTTGGGAAAGAACGGGTTCAACGACCGGCCAACGAGCCTGCCTAGCGTTGAACCATCGGCAAGTAGATCTGAAACATCGTGCCTATATCCGGTCCGGTGTCAACCACAATGTGACCGTTGTTTTGCTGAACGATTCCATAGACAGCGGCCAAGCCCAATCCGGCTCTGGCATTCTTCGTCGTGAAAAACGGCTCAAACAGGTGCGCCCGGGCTTCTTCGCTCATACCGCTTCCTGTATCGGCGACGGCCAGCAGCACATAGTGCCCAGGCGCGATGCCTGTTAACTGAGAGGCGCGGGCTTCATCGAGCTCAATGTTGGACGAGTGCATGGTCAAATGACCACCTTCAGGCATCGCTTCCATTGCATTCGTAACTAAATTCAGGAGCACTTCACGGAACTGCGCAGCATCCGCGCGCACAACTCCCAGCGACGGATCCAACTCGATATGCAACTGGACATTGCCTGGAAGACCGTCTTGGATGCTTCGTCCAACCTCTCGAATGAGAGGATTCAAGTCCAACAATTCGGCGTGAGAACGCGGCTGACCGCTGAAGGCGAGCAATTGTCGTGTCAGGCTAGTCCCTTGTGCCGCGGCTGTCTGAATTTCCTGGAGCGGAGTAAAAGCTGGATCCGTCTGGTGCCTGTCTTGGAGCAAGACCGCGCAATAGCCGCTAATTATCGTTAGGACATCAGCACACTCTTGCACCATCCCACAGACGGAACGTCTTATACTCTCGATCTTCCGGGATTGGCTACGCTCTTCTTGAATCGCTTTAAGGATCGTTATGTCACGACCCACGCCTGCCAAGCCGGTAACCTTTCCTTCGGAATCACGTAAAGTCGAACTTTCCCAGGCTATCAACCGACGGCCGCCATCCTTGCCAAGAAGCGTGCTCTCCACATGACGGGGTCCCTCCGAGTTCAAACGATTAGAAGCGAACTGCATCCGCAGCTTTTCGCGTTCTTCAGATGGCACCATCAGGTCGAACCAATTCTTTCCTTTAACTTCGCCTGCTTGCCAGCCCGTTAATCGCAGCAGGTAGTCGTTGCAATAAGCAATTGAGCCGTCAACGTTCAACATCACAGTGAGCAAGTGCACGCTCTCGAGTAATTCGGTCAGCCGCTGTTCCGACGTCTGTAGCGCTGCTTCAATCCGCTTCAGTTCTGTGATATCGCGCAGCGTGCCCCAGATGCGCTCCAATTTTCCGTTCTCGACGATGCACCATTGAGATCGCAAGAAGTGCCTGGCGTGGCCGTCCTTGTCCAGCGGCCTCGTCTCGACTGTGTCGAATCGGTAGCCCGAACGAATAGCGGAACGAAGGTCCTCTCGGAGATTCGGGTCGGCATTACCGGCCAACTGCTCGAACCCGGTGCCGATCAGCTGGTCGGCCTTGTTATAGCCAAGGAGCCGCGCCATGGAATCGTTGCACTCAGCCACATAGCCATAGCGATAAATGCCCTCGATTTGTTCATCTTCAGGCAGTTCTGTGGGGATGGGCCTTTCAAACTCGATGCGCCACATCGCATCGGCATTCTGTGAAATGAATGCATGATACCTCTGTTCGCTTTCTCGAAGGGCCGCTTCCGCCTGCTTTCTCCGAAGTTCAGCGGAGGCTCTGGGAGCAAACGTCTCGAGTATCGACTTCGGCAGCCGGGTATTGATCAGCGGACGTCGGAATGCCGCCATGATCACGCCCAAAGCCTTTCCTTTAGGGTCCAGCAGCGGCGCCGCAATGCACGCTTGCGCCCCGACTTCAAGAAGCAGCGCGTCGGAAGGAAACCTCTTCACCACACCTCGCGTGCAAGACCAGGCATCACCAGTTACCACCTGCGCGGCGACACTGCCCGCTAAAGTGTAATCCGAGCTGTAGCCGGCGGCGGCGGCCATATAGGCGGTGACCGTCCTGACGCGCTCGACCTGGCCGCCAACAAATTCGCCTATGTAGAGACAGTCTGCACTCAGAGATTCACCCAGGTTCTTCGCCAACGACTCGAAGAACTCGGCGCCTATCGTCGCCGAAACCTGACTGGCAATTTCGGAAATATCCTTGCGTCTGGCCCTCTCCGGTCTGCGCGTAGCCGTCGCCATGTGAACTCCCAATGATCCTTACCAACTTGCAGGAGAGGCGAGGGTGGTGCTCTTGCGTACCAGACTACATGATGAAGGAATCAAATGCCGCGCGTATATGCTAAGCATCCATACTTCGTCTTGTACGTAAGCGTGCTGAAGCCTCGCCGCCCGCAGTACTTTCTTAGCCGCGCCCGCAATTCGACCCTGGCTCGACCCAACCTCGACTTCGCGGCCGGAACGGAGACACCTAATCGAGCAGCCACATCCGGCATGGGCAATCGTTCCACATCGCTAAGCAACATGACGTTTCTTAACAGCGGTGGAATCCGCGAGATCTCCTTTTGGAGCAAATGCTCCAACTCCTCGTCGCCGAGCGTATCTTCGGGACCAGGCACCTGAGCGACCAGCTCGACACGGACATTCGCTTCCGTGGATTGGTCCAAGTACAGGAAGTGGGCTTGTCGGTCTTCACGAATTCGCATAAGACACTGATTTTCTACAATGCGGCTTAACCAAGCAGCGAACGTGCCTTCGCCCCGGAACTGCGCCAATCGCTCGAAGGCTTTCCAGCATGCGTTCTGAACTTCATCTTCTGCATCAGTCGGGTTGCGAATCAGAGACGACGCTCGCTTGAGGCACATATTGTAGTGCCGGTTGATGAGTTCCCCGAATGCAGCACTGTCGCCCTGGCGCGCCAGCTCGATCAGTTCTTGCTCGCTCGAGGCGCCGTTCGCTTCGTCCGCCTTAGACTCGGAGAACACAATCGGGGCCCGAACTGTGACTGTGCTCTCCTGCTCCCCGCGCTCCAAACCTGCTGCTTCGTTCTGAGCAAAGTTCCCGTCTGCTTGCTGTAGCATGCCTGACAAAAGGCACCCCAAAGACCAACGATCGTGCCCTCGCAGAATCACGTACTTACGTGAGCATCAAATAACTGGCGACAGAGTTGTTGGACATTTTGGTACAGGGCCCCTGAACGCACAAGTGCGTTTTCGAACGGCTCATGCTGATTCCGCGTCGGGTTTGTTGCGCAGAACGAGAGTTCAGAAGATCGTGAGTACTTCATGACAAGCGCGCCCTGATCCCGGCTCTAAGAAACCCTGCATGAGGGCTCGAGGACTTGCTTGATCGGCTGAAACTCACGCACGCGCAGGACGAGCCGTCGAGCAGATCATGATGAACTAAGCGGAGCAGCTCCCACTGGCTCGCGGAAACCCAGTTTATCTTTGTAGAAAGTTTGCTCAGAAACAGTCAGTCCGGACTCGGCGTCGATTCTCAGCCCTATCAGACGCGGAAGCTTGCAAGCTCATGATCCGCAGCTTAGTAGGATGAGCGCCGATGAGATTATCAACTGGGTTATCGTTCTTTCAGGGGCGCGAGTAAGTTTCTAATTCTTTGTAACCTCGTGCCTATCGCGTGCATCATTGTGCGATGCTTCAGTTCTTCCGTTTGCTTCCTCCGTGCCGGACCAAGCATTCAGCCCGCTAAGCCTTCGCGAAAAACGGCCAAACGCCGCTGCTCGATCAACTGTGCAGTTAAACTCCTATAGGTGAAGAGCGGACGCGCAGAGCCACCGATTGGGAACGTTTCAAAGAGCCCGCAAAACGGCCCGCGAACAATCTCAGGCTTTAACAGCTTGGCAAGAAGGGAATCACGACACCGCGTGTGTGTGGTGCAGTTCGATGCCCAACATAATCAGGAAGAGGCCTAAAATCAGCGCATATCCCGCAATAACCCAAATCAGTGTCAGGGCACCCAGAGCCGGCCGGAGCATGAGCATGAGGGCCAACACCACGGACAAGAAACCGCTGAGTGCAAGCCACAGCTCTCCTGAAATCTCCTTGCGAAGACGAATCGCAGCGGCGATTCGCAAGAAGCCGGTCGCCATAGCCCAGATCGAAATAAAGAATACGAGCACCACTGCAGTGACGGCTGGAGCGCGCAGAGTCACAATGCCGGCCCAGATGCTCACGACACCTTCTAGCACGAGCAACCAGCGCTCCTCGCGCCGTCGGCCGCCCAAGGCGGTCAATAGAGAAAAACAGCCATCCACCAATGCATAACACCCGAACAGTAACACCAACATACCAAGGGTTACTCCGGGCCAAGCGAAAGCGAGGACTCCAAAAGCGATCGCGATGATGCCTCGTAATACCACTGTCCACCAGCGTCCCGCGAATAGGGTGGTAGCCTCGAGGGCAGAATTCTCGGTCACCATAATTCACCTCCTTTGCGATCTTAGATGCAGCCCCGAACACTGCGGCGGAATTACTGAGTTCTGTCTCTGGCCGGGGCGAACTCCGACCCAGACGCGTCGTTCAGTACTGTGCGCCGTGTAATATGAGCTCCAGCTGGAGTCAACTCCACCACACGGACCTCTCCACGTTGGCCGATCGGTCCGATCGCTTTACCGTTCAGCGACACCTCGAGCCCCCCGGCATTTCCTACCACAGCAGTCATTCTGCTGGATGCATCCAGTTCCTTGTCGTGCTGCTGTTCGAGCATGCCTGTATAAGCCGGGTTTCCATCGGACTGAATCGAGATCCATACAGGTTCGGTCGCCGTGAAGACCACGCGCATAGCGCCCTTCGCACCGGGTTCGGAACCTGGCCGACTCGAAGCGGAAGGAACCAATGCTGGCGGCGCTCTGGGCGCAAGTTCTTGCGCCGCCTCCCGGAATGATTTCGCAAGCTGAAGACTTGATTCAGAAATCACAGGCGAACTGTGCTGCGGCGCGACGCTGGTCTCGGGCAGGCTCCGTCGTACGTTCTCCCATAGAGCGTAGACGCCACCGCAGACAACGATCGCGATTACAAACCAACCAAGTCTTGGCAGCAGAGGAAGCTGGGAACGTCTGCGTTTGGGTTGGAGTTCTGTTAGAGCCAGGACCGGTTCTTCGAACTGTTGCTTGAACGATGCTACAACCTCTTCTGCATCCAGATCCAGCAACTGCGCGTATTGTCGAAGAAAACTACGGGTGAAAAGCCCGCCCGGTAAGCGATCAAATTGATTCGCCTCAATCGCTTCGAGAAGGTACTGGCCAATCTTGGTTTGGGCAGCTATTTGCTTCAGCGTTAGACCGCGCCGCAGACGTTCGCTTCGAAGTGCGTCGCCAATCGAGTCCATACCGAGTTCTCCGAGGCAGCTCTCGACATAATCCGAGATCAACGTATATGCTCTTGGGATGCAATTAAAACTCACTACATAGCGGTCCTGGTTCGCCACATTTCTGCCCCGGGGCTGAAGCTCGCACCTTGCGAGGATGGCATGCCATGCAAGACAAAAGAAATTAAGGCCGTTGGGCTGGCCAGCCATCGAGACCCGATGTAGGTGTTGTGAACATGGCCGATCTGCCACCAACACTAAAATACCTATGAAGATTCCATCGACCTTTCTCACACTAGCGCTGCTCTGCTTCACTGTGTCGGCCAGCGACTTCCAATTGCAGTTGAAGACTCGCAGGGTATACATCGCTCCAATGGCTAACGGACTAAACCTTCATATAGCGAGTCGACTCACTAGTTCCGGAGTAGTGTGGGTTGTACTGGAGCCGGAGAGCGCCGATGCGGTCTTAACCGATCGAGTCGACGAGGCGTTCTGGACCTGGTCAACCCTGCACTACAAGCCAGCTGGCAAGAGTCTAAGCGTGGCCGTTCGCGATGATGACGGCTTCAGATTCGAACACTTAAGAACGGGACCGTATCGAGGCACTCTTTTTCTCGTAGACCCAAGAAACGGTCTGATACTTTGGTCTATGTACGAACCGACGCCGAACACGACTACTAATGCACTAGATATGGCTGCTGCGCGCATTGCTGCCAGTCTGAAGAAAAGCTTGATCTCAAAGTAATCTCTCGGTAGTAGACTTTCGCCAAGACTCTTCTCGGCAGGAATCCAGTCGGCCGCCAACGACGCCGTTTCATACCGAACGGGCTCGACGACACAAAAAAGAGATCCTGTTTCATGCGTTGAACATCATCTGCTGGGGTAAAACTCGAGCTGAGTCTCACTTGGGGGAGATGCATGTCAAGAATTACTTCTGCCTTTATCTGGTTGCTAGGTTGCGCCGTTCTGTTCCCAGTGCAGGCTCAGGACTCGGAACTCCAACTGCTTAACTTCAATGTGGGAGGGGGCCTTTCAGTTCCGCTGAATCCAACAGGCAGATTCCTTGGCGTGAACGGCAACGCGGAGACCGGCATGGGAGCAAATTTCAACCAGTACAATTCGATCGAGGGGGACTTCATGTGGAGCGGCCTTTCGCCGACTGTCAACCTTGTTCTTCCGGATAACAGGCCGATGGGAAGCGTGAATCTTTACACCGTAACTGGAAACTATCGGTTTCACATCGACAGTCTGGCGGATTCTGCGTTCGGCGTTTATATCATTGGCGGCGGTGGCTGGTACTACCGTCACACTAGCATCGATAAGAAGTACTTCGTGCCACCTCTTACTGTTTGCCAGCCCATTTACAACTGGTGGGGATTTGCCTGTGGCAGTAGCGGGTTTGTGCAAACAGCAACCATAGTCTCTCGCGGCACGAGTGCCGGCGGTCTGGACGCAGGCGTCGGCTTCACAATCAAACTGCCTTACCCCGGATGGAAGTTCTTCATTGAGTCCCGCTACAACTACGCGTGGAGCAATTTCATTCCGACCACCTTGGTTCCTGTCTCATTTGGATTCCGGTTTAACTGACGTAATCGGACTGTCGCAGAAATCCGTGACCATTTCCTGGCGCACTAACTTCTGGTTGATTCCATCGCTGACGGTTGCTGGGGCTTTTTTGGTTTTCATTGTGGCCCAGGGAATCGACCGGGCAAACTATGAGGGCTTGTTAGTTCTCCCCACTTGGATGGATCAAGGCAGCGCGGCTGACGCGCGGTCCTTGTTGTCAGCCACTGCGGGAGCCATCATCACTACGCTGGGACTGGTGTTGTCAATCACTGTGCTGACCCTCTCCATCGCGGCATCACAGTTCGGCCAGCGCTTGTTGCGTAGATACATGCGCGACCGAGGAACCCAGGTTTGTATCGGCATCTTCGCCGCTACCTTCGTCTTCAGCCTGCTGACGTTGTTGTCGGTCACGTCTCGTCCCCAAGAAAAGGAATTCGTCCCGTGGCTATCAATCTGGATCAGCACAATCTGGGCTCTGACCTGCATCGCCGTATTGATCTATTACATCAATCACGTGGCCTTAAGCATCCAGGTCAATAACGTCCTGGCGGACCTTTCCGCCGACTTCCACTGGGCCATCAGCCAGAACCAGGGGCCAAACCAGGCATGTAGAGTGCCGATCCCCATGGTGCGCGGCGACCTCACTCTGCTGTCGCCCGCCACCGGCTATATCCAGTCGATCAACTACCAAGTTCTCGTGTCAGCGGCAGCTGCGGCGGATGCAGTCGTGCGATTCGAATCGCGCCCAGGGCAGTTCGTTGTTCGAGGCGCCAGCCTTGCCGTGGCAGAGGGCAACAGGCTATCCCAGACCCGATTGGAAGATGACTTCCGACGCACAGTTAGAATCGGCGTGCGCCGGACATTGCTGCAGGACCCCGAGTTTGCGATTGCTCAGATCGTGGAAATCGCTCTTCGCGCCATGTCTCCCGGCGTGAATGACCCAAATACAGCGGTCACTTGCGTCAACTGGCTGGCCGATGGCCTGCGGGTGTTAGCACAGCAGCCTGCAAGGAAATCAACACACTTGGACAGCCTGGGAAATATCCGGGTGATTGAACAAGCGAACGACTTTGAGCAAATCGTGGCTGCCACCTATGGACCCATCCGCCAAGTTGCACGGAATTCGCCGATGCTGACAATTGGAATGTTGAACTCCATCTCGCATATAGCTCCATTCTTACGGACCGCCGCCGAACGAGAAGCCTTGCATAATCAAGTGCAACTTGCATCCGAGGGATTGAACGCAACTACCTTGAGTGGAGATCGCCGGGGCGTTGAAGAGGCTTATCGCTTGGCCGTCATGGCTCTACAGCCGCTCGATTGCTGGAATACGGCATCCGTCATCGAATCAGAGCGTCCTTAAGTCTGAGCACTCCACGCAATCGCCAGCCCGCACTGTTTACGCCCAGGTTTTTTTGGCGCTTAAAAGAGCAAGTCGAATCCACGAGAGTGGAGGCTCTTAGTATGCGGTTCTCA
Source organism: Terriglobia bacterium (assembly GCA_963768095.1). Lineage (GTDB taxonomy): Bacteria > Acidobacteriota > Terriglobia > Bryobacterales > Bryobacteraceae > Palsa-89. Next base: position 1,638,408 of record CAVYGT010000011.1, read on the forward strand.
TCGGCCGCCATCCTGATCCTGGTTCTTGCGACTGCGGCTGCTCAAAGGCCGGGTGGCGGGACATCGGGTGGCGGCATGCGCCCTGGTCCACCCTCTCTCTCGAACGGGAATCCATTTTCGCGTCCGAATGGAAGCTTCGGTCCGGGTTTCGGTTCAGGACTTGGGGGACAGTGGGGGCGCGGGCAGCGGTGGGGATTCTATCCCCATCAACAGCCACCGTTCGGCAATAGCTTGTTCTTCGGCGGACCTGCGTTTATTGTCCCCAATCCCGCCTATCCACCATATACGCCTGACTACCCGCAATGGCCTCCCGATCAGGGTCCCGAGCTCCCACAGGCGGATGTGACGCAAGTGCCAATGACAATGAGCCAGGCTGTCACCAACCAGGACACACATCTGAAGGCGCTGGGCAGCTTGCCCGCCACAGAGCCCTGCGAGACGTCGGCCGCGGACACTTCGGGCTTCCATTTCTACCAGGTCCCTGTCCCGCCCTCTTCAGACAACGATGACCACCCTCCTCTAATCGCTCTGAAGAATGGCTGGGCATACAGTGCTTTGAGGTACTGGGTGAAAGGCAAGGTCTTCCACTTCATTACGAGCCAGGGCGATAACATGCAAGTGCCAGTCACGCAGGTGGAGCGAATCTACCCGTCGTCTCGCCAAAGTCGCGTGACAGACCCGCAATCGTCGCCGGCGAAATAACATCTCCAGCTTCTCAGAATTTAATGAATCCGAGAAGGTCAAACCGAATCGGGTGTTCATATGATGTGGCCAGCATTTGTAGTGCTGCTCGGTGCATTCGTGGTCGCTGCCGCGCAGACGGCCTTTCCGCCTCCAGACCGAATCGAACAACAGCGAGTGCTTACCGACTCCGCTAATTATGTCCTCGGTCAAGAAAAAGACCTCCCTAATTTCGTTTGTGTTCAGACCACTCGCCGCTTCGAGGATCTTGACAATGGCGGCTGGCGGCCCATCGATACCGTCGTCGAGCAACTGACCTACTTCGACCATCGCGAGAACTACAAGGTGCTCGAGCTGAACGGGCAGCCGGCAAGCATCGCGCACGAACAGCTACGCGACGCGCCTTCCTCGCGAGAGTTTAGCTCGGTAGTGAGAACGATTTTCTTGCCGCGGACCCAGACCGCGTTTGCCTGGCAGGCCTGGTCCAGGCTACGCGGAAGAAGAATGCATGTGTATGCCTACCGGGTCCGACCCTTCCAGTCCCGGTTTCACATCGAGGCTCCCGAACAATCGCTGGACCTTGTGGCCGCCTATCACGGGCTCATCTCTATCGATAGCGAAAAGCACTTCGTGCACCGCGTTACTCTTCAGTTCGACGACATTCCGTTATCTTTTCCAATTCAGGACGTGAGCCTTATGCTGGACTACGGTTACGTCCAAATAGGTGACACAGCTCACCTGTTACCACTTCGGTTCGAGGTTCGCTATCGCAAGGGAAACCAGCTGGTCAAGAACGATGTGGACTACGACAGCTACCGAACGTTCAACGCGCTCTCGGCCATCAAATTCTGGCCGCCACAAGCGAGCAAACAATAACCCGGCACGCGGCTGTCGCGCCGAGTCCGGCTCTCGGCTGCGCCAACTCTGAGGCTCGCAGCCGATGCGATGATCACCGGGTTCTTGTCTGCGAAATACTGCGTCTCTCACGCTAATCCGAGCATCTTCTGGCCGCTGATAGCAGAATCAGGATACTTACCAGACGACTCCTCGCGTATGGGCATCTCTCGCGGCCAGGTAAATCCACCCATGAAAACGATGCGCCAGACTATATATTTCTGTGCTTTCGCGCTCGCAGGCGCCGGTATTATATTGGCGCAGGGAGCGCCGGATGATGACAAGCTACTGACAACTTTTCAGAACCCGATCGGCGACCTAATCAGCGTGCCTTTCCAGAACAACGTTAATTTTCCGATAGGTCAGTTCAGCCGCGTCCAGGACGTATTGAACATTCAGCCGGTGATCCCTATCAGCCTCAACCAAGACTGGTTGCTCATCTCGCGCTGGATCACGCCCGTCGTTTACCAGCCCAATATCCTCAATCCGACCGGGGGAGCGAATGGATTGGGCGACCTGAACCCGAGCTTCTTCTTGTCCCCAGCCAGGCCCGGCAAGCTGATCTGGGGCATTGGCCCGACTTTCTTGCTCCCGACTGCTACCGACCCCACTCTCGGCCAAGGCAAATGGGGAACCGGACCCTCGATCGTTTTACTGGTCCAACCGGAGCATTGGACCATCGGCTTCTTGTCCAATAACATCTGGTCCTTCGGAGGCAACGACCGCCGTCCCGGCGTAAATCAGCTCCTAACCCAGTACTTCATCAACTACAACATGAAGGGGGGATGGTTTTTGACAGAGTCGCCCATCCTGACGGCAGACTGGATGGCACCGGCTCACAACAGATGGCTCGTCCCCTTCGGCGGCGGCTTCGGGAAAATGTCTAGGTTCGGCTCACAACCCTACGTTTGGCAGATCAACCTATATTACAACCTGATCCGTCCCCAGGACATTCCAGCCCCAAGGTGGCAAGTTCGGTTGCAGGTGGCGCTGCTCTACCCGAAAGAAAAGTGACATGAACGCGTAGAGGTGCTATAAAAGAAAACTTCAGTTCCAACGAACCCCGTTGCCAAAAACTTTCAGCCGGGGATTTTTGAGCCTGGCCGAGGCGGAATAGCACGGTTCTAGAAATAGGCTTGAGCTTGGCCCTTTCCGCAAGTGCTGTCCGACAAGGCAAAAGCATGAAGAACGACTAGAAGCGCACCCTGGGTTCAGAGTAGCCTTGTGAAACGAGCGCGTGTCCATACTCGAGATCCGTAGCTCTCAGGCCAAGTGAAAACACGGTTCACATCCTTCCCTTAAAGCCGATGCACTTCTACAATCCTGTGGACTCTGAAAAAACCGGCACCTGACTTTGGCTGGTCGAGCGCAAATGGGACAACAACGTGCATACCCGGTCTCGTACGCATCTTGTTCGCGCCAATGCCAAAAAACTAAGCCACGAAACACATTGAAGGTATCCAAAGGTAGCGGAAGCTTGTGAACCTCCAAGTCTAGACTCGGGCACTTCGGAATTGGCCTTAACCTGAGGGGAGTAAAACGATGACCGTAAAAGACAGTAGGAGGGCTTTGTCGGTGATACTCAGCATCGTTCTAAGCATTGCCTCATCACAAGTCTCGTACGGATATCAGTCCGATCCCGATACTAATACCGGCGGAGCCACAGACGCGGCGCCGAGGAGTGCGAGTGAACTCCAGGCTTTGGTTGCACCGATCGCGCTGTATCCGGATGCCCTCGTTGCCCAAGTTCTGGTCGCGGCAACGTTTCCAGATCAGGTCGCGATTGCCGACTACTGGCTGCAGCAAAACAAGGAATTGAGCGGACAAGCACTAGGGCTGGCGGTCAACAAACAATCTTGGGATGCCAGCGTGAAAGGGCTCACCGAATTTCCGTCAGTCCTCAGCAACATGGCGAAGAATCTCAGCTGGACTTCGTCGCTCGGGGAGGCCTACCACAACCAAGCATTCGACGTAATGAGAGCCGTTCAGACATTGCGTGCCCAAGCCAAAGCCGCGGGCCATCTCAAGTCCGGTCCGCAAATAACGGTCGTGCAACAAACGCCACAGACCATCGTGATCGAACCCACCAGCCCGCAGGCGGTGTACGTTCCGGAATACGACCCGGCCGTAATTTATGGTGTACCCTATCTGACGCCCGGATACACGGTAGGAGAGGTAGCAGCAGCCGGATGGCTTGGATTCGGCGCCGGCATCGCGATTGGCGCTTTGGCAAGTGGCGGCGGTTGGGGATGGGGGTGGAGTTCGTGGAATTGTGATTGGCACGGCGGCGTCGTAGCTTACAATCACGCGGCTTTCTATGGCAACACCGCCTGGCATGGCGGCTACGGTTACCACGGCGCTTACAACAGAGCTGCGAATTTCAGCCGCACCGCAAATTTCAATCGCAACTTTCACGCCGACCGGTCATTTGGTTCGGAAGACTGGTCACACGATGCCGATCGACTTGACCGGTCCAGCGCATTTAGCGGCTTACACGGACACGTCGGCGGATTTGGCGGTGGCGGCTGGGCATCCCGCGCCGACAGTTTCCGCGGCTGGGGGAGCATGCGCGCCGGTGGCTTCGGCGGGGGGCGCTTTGCCGGCGGTGGCTTTGGCGGCGGCGGATTCGGAGGCTTCCATGGTGGGTTCCGACGATAAAACTAGACTCGGCCGTCGATTTGGAGGGAATGGTATGTCGCCTGGTGTTTGGAAGGGAAGGATTCAGGGATCGCGCGCACGAGACTTGGCGATTCCGTTGGCATTGGTCATTTGTCTAGCGTCATGCAACAAAGCAGAAGAGGTCACGGTAGCCGAAAAGAAGACGACTACCGAGCAGAAAGTTCAGAAGACCTTCAAATCGCCTGAGGATGCCGGCAGTGCCCTATTTGAAGCGGCCAAGGCAGGCGATCGAACGACGTTGCTCGCGATCTTCGGTCCCCAGGAAACGCAAGTGCTTTTTACAGAGGACGCCACGAAGGACAAAGACAATCTGCAGGACTTCGTTGCGGCTTATAACCAGATGCATCGCTGGGGAAAAATCAAGGCTGGCGGCGAAGTTCTCCACGTTGGCGCGGACAACTATACGTTTCCGATTCCGGTAGGCCAAAATGCTTCCGGCCAGTGGTACTTCGATACTCCGGCTGGCAAGGACGAGATCCTGGCGCGGCGTATTGGCAGGGGAGAACGGACGGCAACCGTCGCTTGCGAAGCTATTGCGGACGCTGAACACCAATACTTCAACCTGGCTCACGAGGTCGGCGAGGTAAAGCAATACGCCCAGAAGTTCGGCAGTGATGCAGGCCAGCGGAATGGACTGTACTGGCCAGTTTCGGACGGTCAGGCATCGAGTCCTTTGGGCCAGCTTGGTGACTTCGCGAAAACCTTAGGCGGCACCAATGCCGGCGACCAGCCTAAGCAGTTCAATGGTTATTACTATCGGATCCTCACCAAACAAGGCGACCACGCAAAAGGCGGCGCTAGGGATTACATTGTCAACGGAAAGATGACCCGCGGTTTCGCAGTGCTCGCTTTTCCGGCAGACTACAGGAACTCGGGAATCATGTCGTTCATCGTCGGCCCAGACGGCGTCGTCTATGAAAAGGATCTGGGCCAGCAGACCGCCGATGTGGCCGCCGCAATTACCGAATACAACCCAAGTGATGGCTGGAGCCGAGTGACTCAGTCTGAACCATCCCCTTCGGTTGGTAGTCACCGAAGCCACGTCGCGTCGACGTTTAGCGGGCAAAGATGATCAATGACGTCGAGCCGAGTTTTTCACACTGGCTATAGGGGATCTCATCAGGATCACTGAACTCGTCGCGTCTGTAACTGAATGACTCGTGCTGGGAGCGACTATCTTGGGCGATAGTGGATGAAAAACTTGTCGCTTGGCCAGATGAAGTATTGTGGATGCGTCCTGCATACTTCCGCATCTTGGCGAGAAAGATCCACCGGGCACGCATACTGCAGATACTCGTTGAAACTGTCTTGGGCCAGATGATAATCGAGAAGGCTTTGCCGCATTTCAATTTCCGCAACATCCGCCTTGAGTGCACCCGCATTTCGATACTCTAGTGCAACTTTCTTGATGTCCTCGACAGCCGGTCCCTTGAACCCGTAAGACACGGTTGTGATTTCTTTGCCGAGTTGCATGACCCTGAATTCAACCGAGAGGCTTGGATTTTCTCGATACACCATGAATGAAAACAGCCCGGCGACTCCAAAGTCTTCGTAGCTTGGAAACATCGCGGCCCTGCCCTCCTCCGCCGGGTGGTTGTGAAAAAAGATCATCGGCTTCCCGGCGTTGATGACCGTTTTCAGTTTTTCTGGATCGTGCCGGACTCTGTCCTTGGTGGAATGAAGAGTCTCATCGTGTAACTCACCGTTATAAACGAGGAGATGTTCCTTGCCGTCGGCATGCGCTTTGAAATATTCTGCAGCCATTCTGTCCGCCTCGTCCACCTCACTTGGCGCTGGAACGAGCACTACGTCCTTCACCTTTTGCAGGACCCTCTCATACGTTACGGTGTCCCAACGCTGGTAGGTGGCATAGGCCTGCAAATATTCTTTGTAGCGTGACTCTCCCGCGGCTTGAAGAACGCAATGTTCTTCGGCGGCTTCGATGTTGGCGCCATTCCGGTGGTATCCGTTCAGATCGTCGTTCATGATATGGCAAACTTCATGAAGCGATGATGCCTCAAACAAAATTTCCGGCTGTTTCTCCAGAAAGTCTGTGGTCACGTTAATGATGAAGGACTGGTTGCGCATCTCCTCGTCGCGCACAACGTCCGTAAATACATCGCCAACCGTCTCCGCGTCATACCCCGCCTCTACCGGATTATTAACGAGCCGAAGGCTAATCTTGTAGCTCGCGCCTAACCTCTGCATTGCGTCGGCGATCTTGCGTTGATACGTCGCCATTTTCTCATCTAGACCACGCTCAGTGATGCAGGTCTGTGAGATCACGAATCCAGCTTCGCAGGGCTCCAACTGAGCCCAGGAAAAGGCGCACGACGCCAGGAGCAAACCCACTTGTCCCGCAATTTGTCTCATGCCAGGCCTTTGGGCGGATTGTAATACACCTTATGGTTTTGCATAAGGGAAAATTGTAACCCAAACTACGCATTGAAGTCCCTCCGACAGGGGTGCAGGCAGCCATCGCGGACGCAACTCTCCATGAATTTTGCGGAGCAGAATGCCTGGCTCTTCGGCGTCGTGAGCGGAATTAACGTTGCGAACGCGCTGGCGAGCTCTTGGGCTCCCGCGCGATCCCACAATGCGAGCGGCAACTGTCTGAATAAAAAAATCCGAGAGGCCGACGGGGCATCTGAGTGTCGCGGAGGTGCGTGGTGGAACATAGAAAAAATCTTCTGTGGCTGTCGGCCGGGATGCTGATCGGCTCCCTGGGATTGCTCCTCATCGCCAGCCTTGCGACAAGCAGCAGTAAGATCGTATCCGCGCAAGCGGCTCAGCCGCAGAAGTCGAACGTGCTGGGCACTCTCGCAGCACGTGGAGCAATGGCGTTCCAGGAAGCCGCAGGAGGTGGCACGCAGAAGCCGAACATCGTCTTTATCATGGGCGATGACATCGGCTGGATGCAGCCAAGCATCTACCACCGCGGGTTGATGGTTGGGGAAACGCCTAACATTGACCGTATTGGCCGCGAGGGTGCGATCTTCATGGACTATGTCGCGATGCAGAGTTGTACTTCCGGACGCAACGCGTTCTTCACCGGTATGTATCCTCTTCGCACTGGCATGATCCCGCCGCAGCTTCCCGGCAGTCCGTCCTTTTTGCAGCCCGGGACACCGGCAGTGGCAAAGTTCCTGCACGATCTCGGCTATACCACCGGCGAGTTCGGCAAGAACCACCTGGGCGACCACACCGCCGCCCTGCCGACGGCGCACGGCTTCCAGGAGTTTTGGGGATATCTCTACCACCTCGACGCGATGCAGCAGGTGAGCTTCCCGGATATCAACAGCAGTCCCGACCAGCAGTCTATCGCGCCGCCGTGCAAGAACACGCCAATCCCAGGCGTCCCAGAGGTCCCTGGCGCCGTGGACCCCAAAACAACCACGTGCCTGACTCCGCCGCGTCCGGTCCTCTGGTGCCACTCTTCCGACGGCACGGAGAGGAATCAGACGTGTAAAGACGAAGGCCCGCTGACTCTGAATCGCTCGAGAACGGTGGACGAAGAAATATCGAGTCACGTCAATGATTTCCTCGACCGCAACGATCCCAAGAAGACTGGCAAGCCCTTCTTCGTCTGGTACAACCCAGCGCGCATGCACGTCACCACCATGCTGTCGCCCAAGTATGAGGCTATGGTGGGCACGCGGGGAGGCAAGGACTGGGGCGTCAACGAAGCCGGCATGAAGCAGATGGACGACAACATCGGTTACGTCCTCAAGAAGCTGGAGGACATGGGTCAATTGGATAACACCATCGTCGTCTTCACTACGGATAACGGCGCCGAGATGATCAGCTTCCCCGATGGTGGTGTCACTCCTTTCAAGGGCCAGAAAGGCGAGGCCTGGGAAGGCGGTTACCGCGCTCCGTGTGTCATCCGCTGGCCAGGACACGTCCAGCCTGGAACGGTCATCAGCCAGTTGTTCGCAGCGTTAGACTGGCTGCCAACGTTTGTGGACATTGCCGGCGGGCCTTCGGGAGACGGGCTGAAGCAGGAGATCGAAGCAGGCAAGTACCCGGGCATCGTCAAGACGACACTCGACGGCTTTGATCAGCGTGACTTCCTGGAGGGCAAGTCTCCGAACTCTGCCCGCGACCACTTCTTCTATTTTTCCGGGGCGACCCCGTCCGCGGTGCGCTACAAAAACTGGAAGATGTACTACACCATGTCAGAGCCCGGACCGGCCGGCTGGATCATGCCGCTTGTCCCGTTCCACTTCACGTTGGTCCAGAACATCAAACGCGATCCGTTCGAGCAGTCGGTCGGCATCGATCAGAAGTCGGCACTGAGCATGGGCGGTGCGCTGGCCGCCCCAATGACCGCGTTTCTATACGACTGGAACATGCTGCCCATCGGCCAGCAGTTGTGGCTGAAGCATCTTGAGTCGTACGTAAAGTACCCGCCGCTGCAGGCTGCCGAGTCCTACAATCTGAGCCAGATTATTGCCGAGGTCAAGAAAGCGCAGATGAGTCATCCGAGCGAATAGCAGGCTTGCAGACGGCCAGGAAATCCGATTTCGATGATTCACAAAGTTTCCAGAAACAAGCGGGCGCTCTTACTCTTGGGCATAGCGGTAGGTGTCGGCTTGTCTGGGGCGCTGCGCTACAGCCAATTGCGTGCCACATTCGCGCAGGTTTCCGAGCCAGGCGCCTCTTGCGAAAATGGCATCGGAGCCGCTAAGACCTACGCGAGATCCGGGCTCAAGGGAGCTGCTGGGCGTGTTGCCACTCTCGGTAGACCCAAAGCTGGGTGGATTCCAAAAATCAACGATAGCGACCCGCCCGAACCAGCCCGCGAAGGAATGACGTGGATTCCTGGTGGTCAATTCTGGATGGGCACTGCTGACGAACGCATGGCGGATGCCTGGCCGTGGCACCGTGTTTACGTAGATGGCTACTGGATGGACACGACCGAAGTTACCAACGAACAGTTCGCCAGGTTCGTCAAGGCCACGGGATATGTCACCGTGGCGGAGCGCAAGCCGCGCCAGGAAGATTATCCCCAAGCGCCTCCAGACAAGTTAGTGGCCGGCTCGGTGGTCTTCTCACCGCCGAATCACCCCGTTGAGCTCAACAACCACTTCCGTTGGTGGAACTATGTGCCCGGTGCAAACTGGCACCATCCAGATGGTCCTGGTTCGGAGATCAAGAACCGGATGAACCATCCGGTGGTTCACATCGCCTATGAGGATGCTCTTGCCTACTGTAAGTGGGCGGGCAAGCGGCTCCCTACGGAAGCAGAATTCGAATTCGCCTCGCGCGGCGGGCTCGATCGCAAGCGCTACGCCTGGGGGGATGAGTTCATGCCCGTCGGCAAACCTATGGCGAATACCTTTCAGGGTCACTTCCCGGATAGCAACACTGGCGAAGATGGGTACATAGGAACCGCTCCGGTAGGCTCGTTCCCGGCCAATGGATACGGTCTGTTCGATATGGCAGGCAATGTATGGGAGTGGACCTCAGATTGGTATCGTGCAGACTATTACACGACCTTAGCAGCGACCGGCGAGGTTGCGATAAATCCCAAAGGCCCCGCGGATAGCTTCGATCCAAGCGAGCCTGGGGTACAAAAGCGTGTGCAGCGCGGAGGCTCGTTTCTTTGCACGGACCAATACTGTGGGCGCTACATCGCAGGTGGACGAGGCAAGGGAGAACTAGACACAGGAACGAATCACCTTGGTTTTCGCTGCGTGCGCGACCCTTCGCCGAGACCCGAGAAATCGGCCGTAGCTCGCCGGGCGCCTTGAGCGCACGGGGAACATGATCGCACGGATTTGGTACTCCGAATCCAGGTTCTTGCAAGAACGGCGTAGACCCACATAGATGCGACGTGAGTTGGCCTTGATCCTCTCCCGGGCTCTCGGGGTGATTCTCACGGTGTCAACATGCTTCGTTGCTATCAACTGACTGTCCCATTTTCCCCCGCGGCTGCTCCGCGCTCGCCACACTGCACGTCGAATCGATTGATCGATTCTGGTCGCCAGAAGCGCCGTGTTGACTAGCTGGTGTCAGCTCACGGCCGAGCGAGGCTCGTCCAAGCCTTCGCATCTCGAGCAAGGTAAAAAGGCCTGCGCCAGCCAAGGCGGCAGCCGCGCCCATGAGCACGAGACCGAATTGCCAGTGGATGCCGGAGATGATGCTGAAGATCATGGCCGTCGTCGCTGCGGCCGCCATGGCCAGCAGACACTGGAACAACGATCCTTCGTCAGCGTTGTTTTTGCAGCGCCGCATAAAACGTTGACGGCCAACCCTCTTCCGCATTTTTGTTTGATGCGCGACAGCCGGTCTTGACTTAATTCCGACGCAGCGCTTATGTCCCTTTGGAGGTGCGCCGTGTGCCGGCCAGGCCTAAAAAAGCCCCGTTCTACTAAAGACAATGCGCCTTGGCATAAAGTGCGCGAATCGCCGCGAAAAACCCTTGAACTGCGGCGATGCATCGCGATGATATCGCCAGAGACGGGGCGAGGTGCTGCTACAAGACGGCAATTAAAGAGACACCGACTTCGCTACAGCATCGAGACCGTTAGCGACCTATGTATTGGAATCGCGTTTCACGTTCGACTGCGCCTTACGTGGGTTGTCATTCGATCAAGACAGATCGATCGCAGGATGAAAAAGGAGTTATGGCATGAAATTGTGTAAACAAATGCTGCACGCACTTGGCGCTCTGGTCGTGCTAGTTGCTTTTGCCGCAGCACCGGCCTCCGCACAGAAGAGACCCAACATAGTTGTCATCATGGGCGACGACGTCGGCTGGTACAACATCGGAGCCTACCATCAAGGCATCATGGCAGGAAAGACGCCGAACCTCGACAAACTGGCGGCTGAAGGAATGCGCTTTACTGACTATTACGCCGAAGCAAGCTGCACGGCCGGCCGCGCGAACTTCATAACCGGCGAGTTGCCCATCCGCACAGGCTTGACTACTGTGGGCCAGGCAGGAGCAGACGTCGGCATACCGGATCAGGCCGCGACCATCGCCAGCGCGCTCAAAGTTCTCGGGTACGAAACCGGACAATTCGGCAAGAACCACCTGGGTGACTTGAACAAATACCTCCCGTGCCTGCACGGTTTCGACGAATTTTTCGGCTACCTCTACCACCTCGATGCCATGTCCGATCCTTACTGGTTCGACTATCCGCAGGATTGGATCGACAAAACCGGCCCGCGCAACCTGACGCACTGCTGGGCAACCGAGACGAATGACCCTACCGTGATGCCGCGCTGGGGAGCGGTCGGAAAACAGAAGATTGTGGATGAGGGTCCCCTGGCTCCGTTCCCCAACATGAAAGACTTGCAGAACTGGCAAAAGAGCCGCGAAGCCAAGTACGACATGGAGACCTTTGACGAAGTGCTAGTCGGACACACCAATGAATTCATGGACAAGGCTAAGAAGGATGGCAAGCCGTTCTTCATCTGGCACAACACTACTCGTATGCACGTCTTTACTTACATTCCGCCTAAGTACCAGGCGATGATGAATCATCAAACTGGCTACGGCCTCGAGGAGGCCGGCATGGCTCAACTGGACGACAGCGTCGGCGAGATTCTCAAACACCTGGATGACATCGGCGAGGCGGAGAACACTATCGTCATTTTCACCACTGACAACGGCGCTGAAGTTTACACCTGGCCCGACGGCGGTATGACGCCGTTTAAATCCGCCAAGGGCACGTCCTATGAAGGCGGCTTTCGCGTGCCCGCAATCATTCGTTGGCCCGGACACGTCAAGCCTGGCACCGTTGAGAACGGGATCATGTCTGGCCTCGACTGGTTCCCGACCCTTGTGGCCGCGGCCGGGAATCCTGACGTCACCGATCAGCTCCTCAAAGGCGTGAAGCTTGGTGACCGCACCTACAAGAACCACCTTGACGGCTATAACCAGATGGACCTTCTCTGTAGCATGGGGCCATCCGCTCGACATGAGGTCTTTTACTTCAGTGGTGCTCAACTGGGCGCACTTCGCATCGACGATTTCAAGTTCCAGTTCCTCCAACAGCCTTGGGGCTGGCCTGGGGAAAAGCTCACCACCGACATGCCTGAGGTCACGAACCTTCGCTGGGATCCCTTCGAGCGCCTGTCCCCACTCCGCGGGGAGAGCCTAAACAACAGCTCCCCAGCTTTTTTGAACGACTTCATGGCTCGCGAATTCTGGCGCTTCGTAAGCGTGCAACACGTAGTTGGAAAGCTTGCGGCGACGGCCATTGATTACCCGCCCATGCAGGCGCCGGCTTCGTTTAACTTGAGCGCCATCAAAGCCAAGATCGACGAAATGATCAAGGAACACGAAGGCCAATAGTCAGATTGTTTGTGCCGCCGGCCTTATCAAGCCCTGAAGTCAAACCCGTCCATGCGCGTAAATGCCCAAGTCAGCGTGGGTTCGGCCCGAGAAAGAAGGCCGAACTCACTCTCCGCCTCAAAACTCGCAGTTATCAGGGGAGCTTGTGCATATCAGCGTGACGAAGTCCCTACAGACGACAGCGCCCCAAGCCGGTTGACCTGTACAAACGCCACGACGTCCTTCACCAGTCGCTCGATACTCTGCTGCGAAGCCTGACCCATGGCTGCGACAACCGCCTGCACATCGCTCTTCTTGACCACACACTCGGAAGATGCAACGCTCGACCAGATTTTTTCCCGGCGTAGCGGATCTTCCAATTCCACAGAAATCGTAACCTGGGCTTTGACCGCGCCTTTGTAATCCACTTCCTGAAGCCGGTCGATACTTCCTCTCAGAACATACTCCGCCCTTTCGGCACCATCTGAGATCGCAACCGACTGGAAAAGTCGTCGTCTCGTTAGTTGGTCTGCCAGCGCCTTGGTTACGGTATCGGTGGGAGGCTCAGCCCAGCGATGGTATTCATAGAAGCCGACCTCTACGGGCGAAGGACGGTAGACAATCCGATCTTGCCGCAGCAAGCTGGCGGTCCGGAAAGGCTCAATCCGAAGCGCGACCGGCACGGATGGGCCGGCCGGCGTAGGAGCTGATGGGATGTCGAGCTTGTAATACCTGACTGCTGGTCCGCGCGTGCTCCCGCATCCAGCGAGTAGTCCGGCAACCACGGAAACAACAAACGCGCGCATAATTATGGTGCTCCTGCGGTAACGACGGGAACCGCACGGTCAGGTGCAGGCTTCCCGCGGATCAGCATCCAAGGTCGCTGCTTCACTGACGCCGTCAACTCGCGCAGATTCTCCGAAGCTGCCCGGAAGTTCTCGATTGTGTCATTGATGTTGGATCGATTAGACGACACGATCGTGTTCAGGTCCGCAATCAACCCGCGCGCGTCGGTCATCGTCCGTTGCAGTTCCGCGAGATCCGCCTTCACCGGATCCCGTATTTCGTCAATACTCCGATTCGCATTGGTCATCGTGTCACTGGCGGTTCGCGCAGCCGTGTGTAGCTCATCAAACGCATCACTCGCCCGCGAGGAGGCGCGATCGAGGTTCTGCAGAACGCTCTCGATTCGTGGGGACTCTTTATCCAGCAACGCGCGCGCATTGGCTAAGAGTAAAGCGATATTCCGCTGATTTTGCGGGCCCGTCATGGCTTGGACATTGGCAAGCACAACTTGCGCGTTGCCCGTAAGCTGGTCGATGTCTTTCTGCATATCCTGCAAAGTGGCTTGGACGGTGGGTATTAGCGCACTTGCCTGTTTGGCAAGATCATCCAGCGAAACGGATTCCGTGGACGGTATAGTTGCGCCGGGAGGAATGCGCCGCGCTGCAGGTGTTCCGGTAGAAATTTCCAGATATTTATCGCCCAGGGGACTGAGCGACGTGAGCATCGCGACGGAATCGGCGTTCACAGGAATGCCTCCCCTGACTTCCAGTAGAACCTCGATCTTCGTGGGATCTTCACGCCACGGGCGAATAGCGGTTATAGTGCCGACTTTCATGCCTCCGAATCGCACGGGGGAGCCAGGGTCGACGCCGCCGGCATACTTGAAGTAAGTCTTGTACGGAATGCGTGTACCAGTCAGTTGGTCCACGTACAAGAAAGTACCTAGAAAAATTAAAAATGACGTTAGTACGAACGCTCCTACTTTCAGTTCTGTCGACATTGCACACCCAATCTTTCGGCGAGTTGCTCTAGGAGTTCGGTCTTGTCACCTGAAGTCCTGTCTGGTACACGGTCCAGGAACTGCCGTACCCATGGATCGGAACTCTGCGCGATGGAGTCCTTTGGGCCGATCGCGACCAACTCTCTATCTCTGAGAAAGGCCAGCCGGTCGGCGATCCTGAACGCGCTCTGAAGCTCGTGAGTGACCACCAGCACCGTCATCTGCAGAGCATTCTTCAAATACACGACGAGTTCGTCAATACCGGCGGCTGTAATCGGATCGAGGCCTGCCGAAGGCTCGTCGAAGAACAGGATTTCCGGATCCAGGGCAGTCGCACGCGCTACCGAGGCGCGCTTCAGCATGCCTCCGGACAACTCGGACGGGTAGAACGAGCCGAAGTGGGCCAATCCGACCTGAGCCAGTTTTAATAGCACGACCTCATCGATGGTGGAGTCGACGAGCTTAGTGCGCTCTAAAAGAGGAAAGGCGACATTCTCCGAAACCGTCATGGAACTGAAGAGCGCGGCGTTCTGGAACGACACTCCAATGGACCGGCGGACTTGATTGAGCGCCGCCTCTGAGCAGTGGCTAATGTCGACACCCTTGACAACGATGCTCCCAGATAGGGGCTTTTCCAAACCAATCAGATGCCGCAGAAGCGTGGTCTTTCCGGAGCCACTCACGCCCAGCAGAACCACAACCTCACCTCGCCGAATGTCGAGGTTTATGCGATCAAGGATCGTGCGCTCACCGTACTTGACGACCAAATCCCGGACTACAACCACGCTTTCGTTCGGCATCATCGCCACACCACGTAAAAAAGCGCGGTGAACAATAAGTCGGCCACGATCACCAGGAATATGGCCCTCACGACCGCTGAAGTTGCAGCCCGCCCCACATCCTGTGGGCTGCCCTTGACCCGAAAACCCTGTAGACAGCCGATTTGAGTGATAAGGATCGCAAAGACAATGCTCTTGATCAGACCGCTAACAATATCCCGGAGATAAAGTGAATCGAGCGCAGCACGAATGTATAGTGATAGGCTCGTCCCGATCGTGCTGTAGACAAACCACCCGCCGGCGAGTATGCCGGCCAGGTCGGCTACCACAGTCAGACACGGAAGGACGATCAGCAGGGCTAGGAACTTTGGAGATACCAGCACTTGAATGGGATCGAGCGCCATGGTTTTCAGGACACTGATCTCATCGGTGAGGACCATTGCGCCGATCTCGGCGGAGAAGGCCGAGCCTGAACGCCCACTGACTGTGATGGCGGTGATCAGTGGTCCGGCTTCTCGTGTTATGCCGATGGCAACCAGTTGGATCACTAGCTCGAGCGCACCCAGTTTGCGCAGTTCCGACCCCCCTTGAAAGGCTAGGATCAGCCCCGTACAGAATGCCGTTAGCGCTACGATGGGCACTGCGCCAACACCCGCCGCCAGCATTTCATCAATTGCGCGCCTCCATCGTAAAGGATGAAGGGCGAACGGATTGATGGCTCTGATTCCGCCAAGGGACCGCCAAAACTGAACCGCTAAGGCCCCCACATACTCAACCCCACCAAGGCTGGAACGACCTATGTCTTCTACTGCGGCTACAGGAGTCCCAGTCACGCGCTCAACTTCTCCCGCTCTGAACTCTCAATCCTGAAAAATGCCGTCAGGCCGTTGACATCGATCAGATACCGAACCTTCTCGTTCAGGCCGCGTAAAGTGAGCTGCGCGCGTTGTTCTTTCGCCGCCACCAGAATCTCGAGCAGGGTGGCGAGGCCAGAAGTATCGATGAAAGAAACGCTGGTGAAATCGATCGTGAGATTCTTACATTGCCGCTTGGTGTATAGTCTGAGCGCCGTCTTACGGAGGTTCGGCGAGGTGTTCATGTCGAGCCGGCCTGACAGGTTAATCACCGTGTCTTCATCGAGTTTTTCTAATTCGATGCCCATCCGAGCGTTTTTCGGGGCTTCAGTGATTCACGTTTGCTGCAATTCGGCGCGGAGACTGGACCAGGATTAACTCGCACTGGATCTGGCGCATCACAGCCTTAGATTCGGAAGAAGAGCAAGCGATTTACAATATATTTCGCGGGCCGTCGCACCCCGGTGGAGATCCTGGTGCCACGGCGTGGCTGCTGCACTTAACTTCCCCAAGCTTCATCGTCACCGAACTCGCCAATTCGCATGATCGCATCGCGGACGATCAGCAGAGCCGCCTCTGACAGTGTAAGCGGATCAGGCTCACCGATCCAGACATCCTTGCTCATATATCTTGCAAACGCTGGATGCAAATACTGTGGAATCTCTGGCCAAGCTGATCGTGAAATTCTGGTCAACTGGCGAAGCGCGTGTTCCAGCAACTCAATCTGTTTTTGAGTCGCACTCTTCGGATGGACTGTCTGCAACATTTCTGGCCTCGAGTTAGAACCACTTCTCCAGCACTCCCAGTACAGTCGATGCTGTCCCAGGGCACCTGGCTTTCTTTTACGGTTTCCTCGTGAAGGCAGCCATTATTGTGCTCTGGCTTCAACCTCGGCAGCGTGATATCGGCGGCGTATGCGGGCAAGGTCAACTGCCGTTTCGGGCAGCTCCATGTCCAGGTTCTCGAGCGTGCGTGTGATGATCCGGGATACCGTCAGATCCCGGAACCATTTTTGGTTCGAAGGAATGACGAACCAAGGAGCAAACTGAGTGCTGGTCCTATGGAGCATATCTTCA
Organism: Terriglobia bacterium; assembly: GCA_963768095.1. Lineage (GTDB taxonomy): Bacteria > Acidobacteriota > Terriglobia > Bryobacterales > Bryobacteraceae > Palsa-89. Next base: position 1,655,444 of record CAVYGT010000011.1, read on the forward strand.
AACGCTCGCATGTAATCTTCCCAGTGCTCCCGCTCCAGATAGTCGGCTTCGCTGATCTTCCAGCGCCGGGCTGGATCATCCAGTCGTCGCTTGAATCGGGCTAACTGCTCATCCTTCGAGATATGGAGGAAGAACTTGAGAACCGTTGTGGAGTTCTCGGCTACCAGAAGCCTCTCAAGGTCGTTGATCAAATCGTAACGCTCGGACCACACGTGGCCGGGCACGAGGTGATGAACCCGAGCCGCCAGAACGTCCTCATAGTGGGACCGATTGAAGATCACAGCCTCCCCTCTGGCAGGAACGTGCGGGTGCACGCGCCATAGGAAGTCGTGCCCGAGCTCCTCGGGTTTTGGTTGCTTAAACCCAACAACCCGGCAGCCCGCAGGGTTCATCCCCGTGAGAATATATCGAACTACGCCGTCCTTGCCGCAAGCGTCCAATCCCTGAAGCACAATTAGGAGCGCGTGCTTCCTTTCCGCGTACATCAGGTTCTGCAACTGGTCCATCTTACGTAGTTGAAATAGCAGCTCAGGCAAGGCTGGTTCGTTTGATTGCTGGTTATCGCAGTAAGATGGGTCGACGTTGCCAAGCTTCACATAGGCGCCCGGCTGAACTCGAAACCTCTTGAAGAGGTTCGATCCGCCGTCTATTCGCTTCCACGTTTCAGAGATATTGGCTCTGGCGGTATTGGTTTCTGGTGGGAACGTTTTCGGTTCCTTCGCACATAGCATCATCGGAAAGGGTCCCTCCCCGCACATCGGCGGTTTAACGGGCTCACTACCAAAGATGGTGAGGCTCAGATGCCAGCCTCTTTTTTGGGGGTCAAGAAGCAGTGCTCACGCACGCGGGAGGCAGACAATTGTAACTCTATGGTCTGGGCTGCGGTATCGAGTCCGCGGTTCTGCTTGGCGCGGGATGATTGGGATCTATGATGACATAGTCCCAATAACGAATCTCGAGCTCACTCGTTCCGAGCAACAGACCCGAGCTGACGGCTCCAGTGCGAGCCGGTAGCCAGAGACCACTAATCTGAGTGAACTCTATCTCGATGTGGGGTGTCCCTACCCACATCGAAACGCTTGCCGAAGTTGCACCTTCCAGACGCACGACGTCATAGCTACTGCGATCGATCCACGCTGTTCCTTTCATCAAGTACCTGCTCTTGTGTTTCGGCACGAGGTCGATGACGTAGCAGCTTCTTCCTGCCTTGTCTTCTGTGCCACGCAGGTACACCGCGTAGTTGGCTGGGCTGATTAAGTGACGGGCCAGCTTGGTTGGCGCGCTGGCATCAGCTTCCGAGACAAGAAGCTTCTCGACAATTTCGGTGAGTTTCGGGGATCCGGAACGTTCCAAGACGGTGTATGTCATGCCCTCACCGGGGCGATAGGTCACTTGAACGTAGACGGCTGCCTCTTTCTCAAATCGCAGGTTGCGGAGTTTGTACTCGCGGAGCACCGAAAAAGCGACGGCGTAGTGCTTGACGTTATTAGCAGCAACTCTCTCTAGAATTTCATCATTGGACGGTTCGGACCCGAGTGTCGAGGCGAAGAGGCACGCCGGGACGCATGCCAGAAAAACGGAACTGGGCAGTGAACGAGGAACGTGCCACTTATATCGTCGCTTCAGCTCCCCCGTTTTCCTGGCTATCGTTGCGCATGGTTCCGGCCCCAGGGTCGGTTCCATGGCATCGAGAGGACCTTTCCACGCCGAAGCTGTTTTTGTTACAAAGAACGCCGTTGTACTCAAATTGTTTAAGAGTTGATTTCAGGCATCGGAGAGTCTTTTTAATATTTAAGTTCGCCGACGGCTCGGAGCATCCCAGAATAACGTGTGAATCCGCAACGTGTGGTGTATCCGGCGTTTTGTTATAGAGCTGATGACAACTGATTCGGATGGACGCAGAATTAGCCTTGGTCGCCTCCTGAGGCCGCACACCACGGGTCTGACAATAGCGGTCGTCGCAGTCATCGTCGAAGGCGCCGCGAGCCTCGCGGAGCCGTGGCCGTTAAAACTTGTTCTCGATACGGTGCTGAAGACCAAGCCCGGAAGTCGCTGGCTGCACCAACTCGTCGTCGCCTGCGGTGGCACTGACAAGATCGCGATGCTGAGGTTCGCCGCTCTTGCCGTACTGGTCATCGCCGCGGTCGGCGCTGTTTCCAGTTACACGGAGAGATACCTGACCACCACGGTCGCCTATCACGTGATGCACGATCTGCGACAGACCCTGTATTCCCACGTTCAGCGGCTTTCGCTCGCCTACCACGACCGCAAGTATACCGGCGACCTGATCAGCCGTCTGACCAGTGACATCGATTCCATCCAAAGCTTCGTCGCTTCCGGATTGCTGGGTGCGCTTGTCAGTAGTTTGACCCTGGTGGGCATGATCATTCTCATGTTTTATCTGAATTGGCGATTCACGCTGATTGCGGTTTCCGTTGCGCCACTGCTGTTCCTCGTAATCTTCCACTACACCCGCCGCATCAAATCGGGCTCGCGTGCAGTGCGGAAAAAGGAAGGTGAGCTGGTCTCGAAGATCCAGGAGGTGCTGTCCGCTATCCGTGTGGTCAAGGCCTTTGCAAGCGAGGAGTACGAACAACTGCGTTTAGCCGAAGAAAGCCGCGAATCGATCGGGATCGCATTACGCGTCCGCGGCCTGAAGGCCAAGCTTGGACCAACGGTGGATATGATCGTCGCGTTAGGTACGTGCATGGTGTTGTGGTTTGGAGGACGTATGGTTTTGAGAGACGCCCTCAGCGCCGGATCATTGGTGCTCTTCATCTGGTATTTGGGAAAACTGTACAAGCCGATGCGGGACTTATCCAAGATCCTAGATGCATACTCGAAGGCCTCAGTGGGCTTCGAACGGATTTGCGAAGTCTTGGAAACCGACCGTCAAGTGCAAGATCTGCCCGGCGCGCGGCCCGCGCCACAATTCCGCGGCGAGATCGAGCTACAGAACGTCAGTTTCAGCTATGGGTCGAATCACCCGATCCTAAAGCAGGTCAGCTTGGTCATAGAACCCGGACAGGTGGCCGCGCTGGTGGGACCGACCGGTGCGGGCAAAAGCACCATCATCAGCCTGATTCCCCGCTTTTACGATCCCGACACCGGAATCGTGAAGATCGATGGCATTGATGTGAAGCGCTTCCGGCAAGAGTCGCTGCGACAGGAGATCAGTTTCGTTTTGCAGGAAACAATCCTGTTCCACGCATCGGTGTCGTACAACATTGCCTATGGGAAGCCGGATGCCAGCCCCGAAGACATCCAGCGCGCTGCAGTGCTCGCTAACGCTCACGAATTTATCACACGTCTGCCGCGAGGATACGATACAGTAGTCGGCGAGCGCGGCATGACGCTTTCGGGCGGCGAAAGGCAGCGTATCGCGATCGCAAGGGCGATGATCCGCAATGCCCCGATCCTTGTCCTGGATGAAGCTAGCTCAGGCCTGGATGCGGCGTCCGAGCGGGCAGTGTTCGACGCTCTAGATCGCCTGATGAAGGGCAAAACATCAATCGTGATTACCCACCATCTGCCGGCGATCCGTTCCGCCGATGTGATTTTCGTTGTGGACGATGGAGAGATTATCGAGCACGGGAAACACACCGAGCTATTGAAGAGGGGCGGCGTTTATGCGCGATTCCACGAGCTCCAATTCCGGCGCGAAGAGGCCACGACGCAAATTGCGGCCACGCACTGAGCACCCGCCATCCAACCAAAACTCCCACTAAGAGTGTCAAGACATCTAAACGAAAACAATAAATCCCCACGCCCGGTTACAAGTCTATTCAACCAGGGCAGGTCTCACGCGGATGCGTTGTTGACCGGACAGGACACCGCATGCATCAGTTTTCAAGAACATTCACAGCGTCGGTCGCAGTTTTCGTATCGCTTTTTCCTACTGCAGCAACCCCAGCCAAGAAAAGCACAACGGATTCGGGGAAAACACAACCGGCAGCGGAAGGCACCCCTGTCTTGTGGCGTGATGCGGTGGACATCGCTTCCCGCAACCTGCTTTACGGCCCCGGCGGCAAGGCACACGAACCGCAGGGGACGTTCACATTCGATAAAGAGGACATGCAAGGCAGCAACCCGAAGTTCGATGTCGTCGACGAGCATGGCGTCAGATGGAAAGTGAAATTGGGGGACGAGGCGCGTCCGGAAACCGTCGCGTCGCGGCTGGTCTGGGCTGTCGGATACTTCGCCAATGAGGACTATTTCGTGCCGGTGCTACACGTTCAAAACATGCCGCGCCTCCACAGGGGTTCAAATCTGGTGTCGCCGGACGGTACCGTACACAACGTCCGGCTGAAAAGGCACCTGAAGGATCAAAAGAAAATCGGCCAATGGTCGTGGGCGAAAAATCCTTTCACAGGCACGCGGGAGTTGAATGGGCTGCGGGTATTGATGGCGGTCATCAATAACTGGGACCTGAAGGACACAAACAACTCCATTTACGAAGTGCCCGGCGATCGCCCAGAGCAACTGTACGTCGTGAGCGACCTGGGATCCAGTTTCGGTTCGCCCGGCTTGAACTGGGCGTCGAAAGGACACTTGCCCGCGTACGCCCGTTCGAAACTGATCGGCAAGATCTCACCTGAGTTCGTTGACCTCAACGTACCAGCTGCCCCCAAAGTGAACACATTTGTCGACGTCCCTGAACTCACGCGGCGCCTGGGCCTGCTCTGGCTCGGCCACCACATTCCAGTGAATGACGTGAGATGGATGGGGCACCTGCTGGGACAGTTGTCGCCAGAGCAGATTCGCGATGCATTCCGCGCGGCAGGCTACTCCCCGGGGGCCGTTGAAGCTTACAGCCGGGTGATGCAGCAACGGATTGCTGAGTTGGAAAGACTATAAGAACCGCAAAGGCACCAACTCGCGTCTTCGGCCCCGCCTCTTGGACGATTTCAATACGCCTTTCATTCTGCAGTTCTTACCGAGCCATGTGGCCGTCTTTGGGCCGTTCCGGCGCGTTTGAATCTAAGAACGACCCTAGCAATCTGTCTAGCTTTCAGGATGAAACACTAGTGAAGGAACCAGTTAATTGCGGGACTGCTCGTTGTTATTCTCAAAGCATGATGACCCAAGAACTAATTCATCCAACAGATTCGGCTATCGTGTCACGGAGCTCCACTCCGTCGATCATCCCCCCAGCCATCGCCCACATGGACACGAACTGGGGCCGCGTTACAGTGAGAACGAAACTGTACCCGCAGCAGGTGCAATCGAATAGGCGAGCAGAAGCCCCAAAGCGGCAAAGCGCACCTGCAACGCCCGCACCGCATCGTTGGGGCATCGTCCTAGCCGGCGGAGATGGCGTCCGGCTGCGAGAACTAACGGAATGGGTGTGGGGAGACCATCGGCCGAAGCAATTTTGCCCGCTTCTCGGTGAGCGTACCCTCCTTGAGGAGGCCCGGCATCGGGCGGAACGAAGCGTGGCCCCAGCGCAGATCCTGTACTCTGTCACGCGGACGCACGAGGAGTACTATCTTTCAAGCCTTGCGGATCGGCCTTCTCAAACGATAGTGCAGCCGTCCAATAAAGGCACGGCTCCGGCAATTCTCTCCGCCCTGATGCGCATTGCGCACACGGATCCGAACGCAATGGTAGTCATTCTTCCCTGCGACCATTACTATTCTCCTGAGAGTGCCTTCACGGCCGCCTTGGAGTCGGCGTTCGCGATTGGGGAACAACGATCGGGATCCATCGTGCTTCTGGGAGTAGAGCCGAAAAGCCCAGAAGTCGAATATGGCTGGATCGAGGTGGACGAAATGATTCGCGGCCATTCCGGACTATTTCACGTGGGAGGCTTCCGCGAGAAGCCGCCGCTGCCTCAAGCCGAAGCACTCTTGAGGGACGGCTCGCTTTGGAACACGTTCGTGATGGTGGGGCGCGTGTCTGCGTTTCTGGAAATGGGACGGGCCACGGTCCCGGCTTTGCTTGAGGTTTTGGATTCATGGCAGGTAACAATGCCCAGTGGAGAAACCCGCATCCCGGATGCCGTGTACAACCGAATTGCTTCCACGGATTTTTCGCGCCAGGTACTTTCCGCGGCCACCGATCGACTGCTAGCCCTTCGGCTCGCTGATGTCGACTGGAGCGATTTAGGGGACCCCTATCGTGTACTGGTGACGCTACTCGAAAAGAACGGATATTTGCCGAGCTGGGCAAAACTCTGGCCCGACGCAAGCCCATCGACACCCCGGGCATCGGCGGCTACCGCGTAGTAGGTTCCGCACGCCGTCACCGACTAGAGCCGGGGTACCACGCCGCCAGTGTCAGACCGGAGTCCAATTTGTGAGCCTTGCCACACTCGGGCCACATCAACCTTACTGAGTGAAGCGCAGCGATGGACCTGCGGTTCCAGAATCCCGAATTGTGCTCGAATGTCGGTTGGCTTCTCACCTGATGCTTCGACAACCGGCGAGACACATCTGCGGTTTCACGAGGCGATGCCGACTCATATGAGCATCGACAGCGCGGCGTTTTGCAATCTTGCCCTCGGAGATCGCGAAGATGGGAAGCGGCGTGGTCAGAGAAAACCAACCAGCGGGTGCCAGTACTGTACGGCATCCTCCGAATCCCAACGCCAAGCGGGCGGACGAGCATAGCGGTTTATCAAAGCTGCGGCCCACCAAGCCTATTTCTCCTGAAATCTGGACCGTCGCCTGGCTTGGACTAGGCATCATCGCGCTTGTTCTAATTGCATTGATTGCCGGCTTGGTCTTGCGCTTGGAGCGCCAATCCTTTGTCAACTTGCAGCGCACCGATGTCATCATAGGCGCACTCGACGTGCTCGCCAGTACCGAGTACGCTGAAACCCGTGAACGTGGGTATCTTCTCACCGGGGATCCAAATTACATCGAAATGTACCAGCGCTCGCGTAAGGACCTGGATGACGAATTCGACCGGCTCCGAAAGCTGGTGAAGAATAACCGAAAAGAAGGGGAACAGGTGGAAAAACTGCGTTACCTGGTTCACCAGAAGCTGGACGAACTCCAGGCGGCCATTGGGGTTCGGGACAGGGCCGGCCCTGAGTCCGCCGGTGCGCTACTTCGTACTGGCCGCAGTCTGCAACTCATGGATGCCATTCGCAAGAACGTCAGCGGGATGGAAGAGGACGAGCATAGAACACTTACACGATTCTCGCGTGAGAGGCAGTCGAGATTGCGGGTTAGCCTAGCGGCTCTCGTTGGGAGCGTCTTCTTGGCAGCATGCGGACTCCTGATAGGCCAAATTGTGCTCGCTCGGAGCACTAAGCGGCGACAAAGAGTGGAAGAGGAGCTGCACGCTAGCAACAGCCGATTCGAGACACTATGCGAGCAAGCACCCGTGGGGATTTATGAAACCGATGCCGGCGGCCGCTGTGTCTACACCAATCGCATGTGGACCACAATATCTGGGGTCAGCACCAGCGAGAGCCTCGGGCATGGCTGGAAGAAGGTGCTGCATCCGGACGACCGCGCAACAGTCTTCGAAGGCTGGCAAGCGGCCGCGCAGCGAGGAACCACTTGGGAGTACCGCCTTCTGAACGCCCAAGGGCAGACCCGCTGGATTCGAGCGGTGGGTGGGCCTCTCTATTCTGAGAGCGGCGCACTTACGGGCTATGTTGGAACTCTTGAGGATGTGACCGAACGTAAACAGGCGGTACAGGCACTAAAAGACAGCGAGGCCTTGAATAGGGCGGTCCTGAATTCACTGCCGGCCAACATCGCGGTCCTAAAAGCTGATGGCAAAATCCAAGCGATAAACGAAGCTTGGCGGCACTTTGCGCAAGCAAACGGCGCGCCCCCACCTGGCCTGGTTGACGCCGGGACCAACTACCTGGAAGTATGCAAGCGAGCTGCGGTGGACGGGTCTGAGGATTCCGAGAAGGCGCTGGCTGGAATTCAAGACGTGCTGGCAGGCCGGCGGTGGTCCTTTGAAATGCAGTATCTCTGCCATTCGCCCACCGAAAAGAGATGGTTTCACATGCTGGTTACTCCCCTGGCTGGGGCCATCGGTGGCGCCGTTATAGCGCACGTGGATATCACCCAGCGCAAGCAGGCGGAGCACCGCTTTCGACTGGTGGTGGAGGCCGCACCGAGCGGCATGGTAATGGTGGACCGCGACGGCAAGATTATCCTGGTGAATTCGCGGACCGAAAAACTATTCGGCTACGACCGCAAGGAACTTGTCGGACAGTCGATCGAGATGCTGGTGCCGGAGTCGTTGCGGAAAAAGCACGAAGGCTTGCGAACGGAATATCTCGTCCGCGCGTTGGCGCGGCCCATGGGAATCGGGGAGGATCTGTACGGTAGGCGAAAGGACGGGACGCAATTTCCCGTCGAAATCGGCTTAAATCCGATCGAAACCGAACGGGAAAGCTGGGTGCTGAGCTCGATCGTGGACATTACCGAGCGTAAGCGGGCTGAGGCGAAGCTTCGCGAAAGTGAAGAGCGCTTTCGAAATATGGCCGACACGGCGCCTGTACTCATCTGGGTTTCTGGCCCAGACAAGCTTTGTACTTTCTTCAACAAGGTCTGGCTGGAGTTCACCGGTCGTACCATGGAGCACGAACTTGGCGACGGCTGGACCAAAGGTATCCATCCTGATGACGTCGATCGCTGCCTCGCGACCTACTCCGCGGCGTTTGATGCTCGTCGCCGTTTCCGAATGGAGTACCGGTTACGCCGGGAGGACGGAGAGTACCGATGGATACTGGACGACGGTACTCCACGATTTGCATCCGGAGGCATTTTCGCGGGCTACATCGGTTCTTGTATCGATATCACCGAGAAACGGCGCGCCGAGGAGGAGCGGCAGAAATTCGTCTCGCTGGCCGACCGAAGCCTAGAGTTCATTGGCATGTGCGACCTTGATTTCAAACCATTCTACGTTAATGCCGCCGGCATGCATCTGGTCGGCTTGGACAATCTCGAAGCAGCTTGCCGCATAAGAGTCCAGGACTACTTCTTCCCGGAAGACCGGCTCTTCATCGCCGACGAGTTTCTTCCGCGTGTGTTGCGCGAGGGCCGTGGCAAGGTCGAGATTCGCTTCCGGCATTTGAAAACTGGCGAAGCGATCTGGATGATCTACAACGTCTTTAGCATCTGCGATGCCCAGGGAGCCACGGTCGGCTGGGCTACCGTCAGCGTCAACATCACGGAACGTAGGCAAGCGGAACGCGCACTTCGAGAGAGCCGGCAAGAACTGCGGGCCTTAGCCGGCCGTCTGATCCACGCGGAGGAAGAGGAGCGCAAAAGGATTTCTCGGGAGCTTCATGATGACTTGAGCCAGAAGCTGGCATTGTTGGCCTTCGATACCGGCAGCCTTGTTTTGGCCCCGCCTCTTGCCGTAGAGCAGATGAAGGAGCCTCTTCGCAGTCTTCAGACACGAATCGTACAGTTGGCCGAGGAAGTACGCCAGATTTCACACCAGTTGCATCCCGCGATCCTGGAGGATCTCGGGCTAATCGCGGCTCTGCGTGAGCTGTGCGAGGAATTTTCCGCCAGAGAGGGAATTGAGGTCGTGTTTGAGCAGCAGGCGATGCCGAGAAGCCTTCCGGTTGAAGTGGCTTCCTGCCTGTACCGAGTCGCACAAGAGGCCTTGCACAACGTTTCCAAGCACGCCCACGCGACTCAGGTCCGGTTAAAGATAAGCGGAAGCCCTGAGGGATTTCATCTTTGCATTCACGACACAGGTGTTGGGTTCGATTCAGAAGCCGACTCGCTCCAGCGCGGGCTCGGGATCGTTGGCATGAAAGAGCGCGTGCGGCTGGTGCAAGGCGAGTTCTCGATCCATTCTCGGCCCGGACGAGGCACCGAAGTCGAAGTCTTCGTTCCGCTTTCGAAAGGGATAGAATGAAGCGCCCACGACTACTGTTGGCCGATGATCATCCGCTTGTCCTGGCAGGATTGCGGTCACTGTTGGAGACTGAATGCGACGTTGTCGGTGCTGTGAGCGATGGAAGGTCACTCCTAGAAGCTGCCTCCCGGCTGAATCCGGAAGTGATTGTCATGGATATCAGCTTGCCGCTGTTGAATGGAATCGACGCAGCGCGTCAGATAAAAAAGGACCAGCCCGAAACAAAGATTCTGTTTCTGACGATGCACGCAAACCTCAATTACCTTAGGGATGCCCTTGCTGCCGGCGCTTCCGGTTACTTGCTGAAGACCTCCGCCAGGGAGGAGTTGTTAGGCGCAGTACAGGACGTCGTCCGAAACCGGATCCACGTCAGCCCCGGCTTCGGCGAGGAGATCGTGCATCAGTTCGAGCGTCATCCTCGCCGCTTTACAGGCTCCCAATCTGTCCTCACCTCCCGACAGCGCGAGATTCTACAGCTTGTGGCAGAAGGGCGGACCGCCAAGGAGATCGCGAGCGTCCTGAACGTTTCGCTCCAGACCGTGGCTTTTCATAAACATCAGATCATGGACAAATTGGGGCTTCGCACGACCGCGGAATTGACGAAATATGCTATCCAGGAAGGGCTCGTCGCAACATAACGCATCAATTGAAAACCTAACATTCTTAGGAGTATCCACCGGGGCGTCAATGTGATTACATAAAGACAGCGCAGGTGGGCGACCATTTGGAATGTCTAAAAACAATGAAGCGAGCTCGAATTTTGTTGGCAGATGATGATCTGCATGTGCTTGCGACCGTCCATAAGCTCCTGCAGACGGACTTCGAGATCGTCGACATGGTTTCAGACGGGTCCGCCTTGGTGGCTGCCGCCTTCAAGTTGCAACCGGATGTCATCATAACGGACATTTCGATGCCCAAACTGAATGGAATCGAGGCGATCAGGCAGATTCGTGGCCTCCTACCCGGGATCAAGTGCATTTTCCTCACAATGCACGGGGCTAGCGGGTATCGGAGAGAAGCTCGGAGCGTCGGTGCTACCGGTTACGTTCTGAAATCCTCAGCCCGCGAGGAACTGAACCGGGCGATTCGCCACGCTATGGAAGACGCTGCATAGCCCCGCCTCGCCAGTCTGGGGTGTTCATTCGCGTGGACGTCGACCGCTGTCGCGGCTGATTAGCTATAGTGTGTCGCTGCGCGGCGAGCTCCTTTTCGAGGGTCGCGTCCTCACCATAGATATCCGGGAAAAAGTGCACCTCGCCGTTCTTCATGACTACGGCGGTCGAATACGTCGTCACGACCTGAATCGGCCGTTTGACCTTGGCAGAAATAGGTTCCGTCCCATGCATTGCCGAGTGGATGCGATCGCGTGACCAACCTGCCTGCCCACGCAGAACCCACTCCGCTAAGTCCTCTGGCTGTTCCACGCGAATGCAGCCGTGACTGAGATCGCGACGTGCCTGGGCAAATAACCACCGTGCGGACGTGTCGTGCATATAAACGCCGTATTCGTTAGGGAACTCGAACTTCACCAGCCCCAGCGTGTTCTTTGGCCCCGGTTTTTGGCGCAGCAGAAGTTCGCCTGCGCCCAGTTCCGATAGCATGTGCTCGGAAACCGTCTTATTCCCCGCTACCACACCCTGCTTAGTGAGCAACTCGAAGTGGTTTGCCGAGACCCATGAGGGGTCTTCCCTGATCTGTGGCAACAGTTCATTGCGTTGAATACTGACCGGCACGGTCCAGTACGGACAGAAGATCACGATCTTGAGTTGCGAAACCAAAATGGGTGTCCTGTGCTCGGGAGCTCCGACTACCACCTTCATGTCGAGTTCTGGATCGCGCCCGGCAGCGTTTGTCCCGCCGAAGGCACGCAATCGAAACTCTGGAAGATTCAGAACAATCAATGGACCGGCAGGATCGTAGGAACGTCGCCGTAAGCGCTCTAAAGCCAATTCCAGCTGGCGAACGCGGACCCGGAGCGGCGTGTTCAATTGCTCCAGCGTCGTTGTGTCAATGCGGCCGTCCGGTTCAAGTCCATGACGGGATTGAAACCTTTTGACTGCCTCCACTAGCGCGCCTTGATACAAGTCCGAATCGTCCGCAACCGCTGCCGGCGGAAGATCTCCGAACCGCGTTAGTAGCCGAATCAAAAGAAGTACGCCGGCGTAGTAATCACCTGGTTCCACGGGCTTCTCGGTAGCGGGCAGGACAGCTCCGTCGTCCTCAGCCGCCAGGGTCCGATATTGATTCAGCGCACGCAACGTGCGTTCATATTCGTCCGTCGCGTTCGTCAAAAATCGCTCGCTCGCGAGTCCCGGCCGAAATGTAATGCACGCAAGTGTCAACAAACTCAGAATCATCCGACTTCGGGGCTTCGAGCTCACGTCAACAAGTGAGCATGCAGCCTGCCAATCTACAGATCGCGCGGAGCATGTCGTGGTAGCAAAAGTTTTTAGCTTGAACGCCGGAAAGTGTTCATCCAACAATAAGATGGAGCGTATTCCGTCATCTCACTTTCGTGAACAAGACGGCGTTCTCCGTCGCGGTTGCGCCTGGATAAGGGCTTAGTCAGAACGCGACTTAGTTGGAGGGTGGCCGAACATGATGTTGCCAGTTACTGAAAAAAAAGAATCACCTGCAAACATGCTTGCATCTTCTCGCAAGCAGGTGCGTACAACCCACCTGTCCAACCCGATCTCCGAGGGGCTAGTCTTGGTCCCCCCTCGGGGTCGGCGAATGAGATACGGGGCTTAAGACTCAAGAAGGATGGGTCTACTCAACTCCTCCCCATTTCGTGGAGCTTTCGGAACCATCAGGTTTCTGAGCGCGGCCCTCAGCGTCCTGCCACGTTAGTGCCCCACTGGAATGCCGGCCCCACTGAGAAACGGATCGTGTTTCCCGCCCGTAGCAAGTCGTTAAACAGATGATCGTGAGCGAAGTCCGCCTGCAATCGGAAGGCGAAGTGGTGATTGACATTAAATTCCATGCCCCCGCCGAATCCATAGAAGTAGGTCCAGTCGGTCTTCTTGCCGGCGGGAACCAATTGGGCGACGATGGCCTGCGCGATGGGGTCGCCCGGCAGCGGCCTGGCAACGATCTGTATCGCTCCCAGATTGGGCCTCACAAAGAAGGTAACCGATTCGAATTTGCGGATCGGAAAATCCGGCCCCACTTGAAAGGACTGCGTTCGCGTGTTGACTGGGACGGCAAGCTTATAACTGGGCGGTATCACTCCCAACTCCATTAGCGCGGCCAGTTGTCCCTGTACGGACGGAATCAGCATGCCTGAATCCAAAATGTTCTGTCCAATACCCACCGAATAGTCAAACCCACCCGTAAGCCAGGTTGTAAGCCTTATCCCGGCCTGTAGGTTGAACCCAGGTTCAGCCAAATTGATATTCGGCTGCATGATTCGTGTGAATCCTCCGTAGGCATCCCACCGGCCAACGTAGCTTTGCTGGGCGAAAACCGGGGAAGCAAGCAGCACGGACACAACCAGGACCATGAACGTCGTTTGCCCCTTGCGCTTAAGGTTGGATTGACTTGCGAATTGCCGTAGCATTGATTCCCTCCTAAACCGCTCTTCAATACTTCGCGAATACTGGCAATTTATGCACCACATGCTACATAAGGGAGGCATCTGTTCGAGGGCTCCCATCAGCAACTGTTCTTGCGCGTACTTTGCTGGGCCACAGATCTCTGAGTGTGGTCCGAGGTCCTAGCGGTGAACCATCTGCCTGTTTCCAACTTGGCGTTGCCAGGAGGTAATTAATAAATCCAAGGCAGACATTTTGAGTCGTTTGACGCAGGAGAATTGATATTCCTGAAGGAGCAGTTAGCAGGAACACATCACAAACCCCAGTCGTCAGCGGGTTCCAGCGAGGTTCGCCCGCTGATGTCTCGGCCCGTCAGGTGAGGCCGTCCGCAATGATGCTTGAGTTTGAGCGAAGAACTGGATCGGATGTTGCGCGGTAATGGCTAACCTACAGCGCGGGGAATCCCGCACCCGATCGTGATTTTGCAGAATCACGACAACAGAGTTGTGTCCGAGATTCCGGAATCAACAGCCGCTACGTGTCTGGATTCACCGTGTTCTTAGTTTCGACTGGAAAGGATATGTCTCTTGAGCACGCTAGAGTCGCATTTGCCGATGATGAGTCGCTGACTGCTGGCACCCAGCGGGCCCGCTTTCTAGAGGCGATGTTCGATCAGCTTTCTGATGCTGTTGTCCTCTTTGACAAAGACTTGCAAATTGTTGGCGCCAATCAAGCAGCTGAACGCTTATTCGGACTGGTGGCCGGGGAGATGGTCGGAAAAGATTGGCAGGACTTGTTTCAGGGTAGAACCTGTGACCAGGATGGTGTTACGCGGCAAGCCTTGGACCGATCTTTCGCACTTCCGACGGGAACAGTCAGTCTTGGCTTGGACGCCGCACGACAGTGCAGGGTGGTTATCCGAACAGTTCAGCTTCGCGACGATATCAATGCTGTAGAGGGGACCGTCGCAACGATCAAAGAAATCACCGGAGAGCCTGACGTTTGCCCGGGCCGAGTCATTGCCGAATCACGGGCCATGCGCGATCTGCTTAATGTTGTAGGCAAGGTAGCCGTTAGCGAAGCAACCTCCGTTCTCATCGAGGGCGAAAACGGGACCGGTAAAGACCTAATCGCGAAAACGCTTCACGATCAAAGCTTGCGCCAATCCGCTCCATTCTTGGCTATCGACTGCGCTGCAATTCCTGAGACTCTGCTAGAGAGCGAACTCTTTGGCTACGAGAAAGGCGCATTCACGGACGCGCGGGCGCAAAAGCGCGGACTGTTCGAACTAGCGGATAAAGGAACCTTGTTCCTCGACGAAATCGGCGAGATGCCGCTCTCGCTGCAAGCCAAGCTATTGAGGGTGCTCGAAGACCAGACATTCCGGCGGTTGGGTGGGCTGCGGGATATCCACATAGACATTCGCGTCATTGCGGCCACTAACAGGAACATCCGTGAGGCGGTAAAATTAGGAGCTTTCCGGCCAGATTTGTATTATCGGCTGAACGTAATTCAGTTAGTCGTTCCCCCGCTGCGAGAAAGGCCACAAGACATTCTGCCGCTGGCCCGCTTCTTTGTCGAACACTACAATGCCAAATTCAAGCAGCAAATAGAGGGACTTTCATCCGGCGCGCAGAGCTTACTGCTGACTTACGACTGGCCCGGCAACGTGCGTGAGCTGCGCAACGCAATCGAGCGCGCGATAATACTTGAAGAAATGCCCTACATTCAGCCAGCTAGTTTGGAAATTGCGGTTCGGGCTGAATCCGGCCTTGCGCCGGCAGGAGCCGGCAACTTCGACCCATTTAAAGGCGCAGGCATATCATTGGCGGAGCAGGAGCGGCGTTTGCTCGTGCAGGCCTTGGAAACAACTGGCGGCAATCAGACACGGGCCGCTGCATTGTTGAGGATTAGCCGCGATACGCTGCGCTACAGGATGAAGAAATTCAACCTGCGTTGACCGAGATCATGCGCTCTGTTGTCGCCCCAGGTGTCTAGTCAGGTTTGCCCGCAATCCAATATCCGGGACGGGTCCGAACCACCAGGCCGCCTTGACGCTTGACCGCCACCCGAATTTCATGAAATCCGCCCTGATTGAGGTTGTTCGGCGAGTAACTGAGCACGTATTGGCTGTGCAGGTCCTCGGATAGGCTTTGGAGCGCCTTGTCTAGGGTCCTCTGACCATGGAAGGAATATCCTTCGCCCCCTGTGAAGCGCGTGAACACCTCGAGGGTATTATCGGTAAACGAATCCTTGACCGAATAGAAGCCGTTCACGACGAGCGGAACCCAGTTACCGAGGTAATAGTTTTGGTCGATAGTGGTGGTTGGCGTCAGTGGCACGCCGGCCGGCACGTGTTGGGCCGTGGTCGGCACGGAGGGAGGGGGCTGAGGCCTGGGCTCGGAAGTCGCTTCTGCGGCCGTCGTCGAAACATTGAGCGAGTAGATGGTGACGTTCGCCAATTGAGCTTCCAGGAGCGCTTCTCGCAAACTCGCGCGGCTGCCCTTATCCCACCTTTCGGCAACCAAAAGAACGATCCGACGCCGGTCGCGCGGCGCGTTTTGGAGCATCCGCACAGATTCCATCACGGCATCGATCGTCGCGTGGCTATAGCTTCCCGCTTTCAGCTGCTTTATCGCCTGGCACACTTTGTCGCTGTCGCCAGTGAAATCCTGCGCGATTTGGACGCGATGATCGAAGGCGACCACGGCGATTTCTGCGTCTTGCCCAGCCACTAGATCCGTCAGCGCAAGACCAATTCGCTGAACCTTCGGCAGCAAACCCGTCATGTCAGCGCTTCTCTGAATTGCGACCACCATAGAGAGCGGCGAGTCCCGTAAGTCAGCGGTAACCTTCTGCAGCCTGTTGTTGTCGTAGACCTCGAAGTCCTGAATTTGAAGATCGCTAACCAACTTTCCACTTTTCGCACGCACCGTTGCAGGTGTAATCACAACCGCAACACTGGTGGTAATCGTATCCGGTGGATGCGATTTGGGTGGATCTGTGCCACCGGTTGATTGAGCCACGCAGGCAACGGCAAACAGCACTCCTGCGAAGCCCATAAAAGTGTGAATCAGGCGCGTGCTCATAATGTTTTTCCTTCCCGCTCTTTGAACCTGTCAGGACACAGAGAGTCCGTCACTCTCTATCAATGAAGCTGAAGGCCGGAGTTGAGCGATTTCGTTCTAGCGAAGTAAGTTCGCAATTATGAAGCCCACGAGCGGCGGCACTTCATATCATCTTTTTCCATTTCGCCAAATCAGCACTCCCGTCAGGACGCCGGCAAGCGTTCCTACTGCAAACGCAGCGCCAACGGAACCGAACGGAGCGTGCTTGATTTTGTATGCCGCGTCGTTGACGACACCCTCGGCAGTATGCCGACCGCGCTTCATAAGGTCTCTCACCTTGGCCCCTGTCTCCACCAGCAATTTAGATGCGGCTTCCTTTGAGGCCACGATCCCTTGAACTACCCCATCACTAGTAACATTCTTGAATGCAGTCCTCTGCATGCTTGATTCTCCTTCTAAAGAATTGGATTCTCCTGCTTCGCCGCCAGATCGCCATTCAGAGCTCGGCTCAGGCGACGCTGACCAAAACTGTTTGCGTGAGAAGCCTTCGAACATTTCCTGATCTGCCTCCGGCGCCACGCCTACTACTTGGGCCATCCACAATAATCGCGATGCCGTCACTGGGGGTGCAGGACTCACTTTTGTTACGGCCGCAAGTCAGCCGAAGCGATTGTCCAGTACACGACACGCGTTAGATCCAAGGCAACTGTGTGGAGAGGCCGGGCATTACCCTCTGTTCAACCACCAGCAGCCATCAAGAGTGGGCCTTCCTTCTCTTAGAGAACTCGTTTGCCCTGAGAGCGCTGGCAACGCGGTGCCAACGCCAGGCAAGCCTGTTGAACGGGCCCCGGAGGAACAGATAGGGCGGCAAGGCCAGGCTGGCTGCCACGATCAGCGATTGCCCAGGATAAATTGCTCGGAAGACGACGATCTCATAAGTCAAATCAATGACCACCGCTGCGATGAAGACTTTTTGGATCTCGTTCCACCCCTCGCGAAGCAATCCTCTTCGACGAACCGGATCGGTGAACATGATCCAGCCGAATGCAGGACGACCCGTTTGAGCGTCATTGCAGCCTGCTCGGATCGCGAGGATGGCCGCCGTTACAGATTGAACGATGAACCGGGACGCCAAGGGCCCGTCGATCCCGCCAACCAGATCCCCCCACCATCGAGCTAGGAATGCGTACATACTGTTCATCAAATCTCTGCAAGCCGGGATTGGCTGCTGAGAGAGGAGGGCGACACTCCGTGATGGGATTCCGATTTCGTTAGAAAGGATTTATTAAGTTTGAAGAACTGATCGCCAGTCGAGCAATCCGCGCATTGGAGCGAAAAGCCAGTCCAGTTGCGGCACCGTAGTAACGTGGCAGCGGTGAAGACTCTCTATCGGCGCATCCGTAGCGGCACATTCCACCCACATAGCGACCGCGTGAAGGAGCGAAGACCGGGCGTTATTCAACGCTTAACGGTGTGGGCCACCCTCAGCCGGGAGCGGCAGCATCAGGTGCTTTGCCGCGTTGGCTAAGTTCGTGCCCGCGCGGTTGACAGATTCCAGTTCCAGCCGTCCGCCAACGCCGTCAGGCGTGATGTAACGCACAACCCCGTCCTGCACCCACGCAGCCACCGCGGAGTGGATGGCGCCATCCTTCGAAACGATCGAAAACACTGCGGACGGATCCCCGGATGCCGGCCACGTGTACTCTTGTATTACTGACTGGGCTGGTGCAGGAGGCGGTTGGACGAAAGTTGGACCGTAGCTTTCCGGCATGACAATCATCGGGGCTGGATATCCAGTATCGTGATAGTCTGTGCCTTCGTAGCCGCCAAGATAGTCAGCGTAGCCCAATCCGAGGCCACCCCATCCTAATCCAGAATTCGCGAAGCGCTTGAGGGCTCTGTTCGATCCCAGCGGCGGAATCGGTCCAACCGGCGGCAGTCCGATATTACCGGTACGAAGTGCGCCATTGCCATGAAAACCAGATCCGACAAAGCCGCCACCGACAGTTGCTCCGCTGGCGAATCCGCCGTGACCGCCTCCGCGCTGAGCGAGGGAATTCGCGGGGAACAAACCCCAAAGGGCGCCCGACGCCGACAACCACCTTTTTCAAGACACACCTCCCGCTATCGAGAACGTCCAGGAGTGGTTATGGCAGCACCCTTCGTGTCGAACCCGAAAGCCCACTACGAGAGGTGCAGGTCGTGAGACAGAGCCGGTAATTATTCGATACAGCCGCTGGTAACACAAACACGGGGATCAAGAATCAGCGCGACAATTTCGAGCCTCACGAGGGCGGGCGGGAGCCTATTCGCGGTCTGTTCCTTTAGACGGCCAAGTTATTTTTGTGTCACACGCATGGAGATGCGCCGGTTCTTGGCACGGCCTTCCGCAGTAGAATTGTCAGCTACTGGGTACTGGTCGCCGTATCCCTGGGATTCCAGACGCTCAGGCTTAACCCCAAGGTTGACTAATTCCTCAACCACGGCGTCCGCGCGGTCCTGAGAAAGCTTGAGATTGTGTTGGGAGTCCCCCGTATTATCGGTATACCCGCCAACCTTTATATGCACGTCCGAATACGCTTTCAGGATGGCTGCGATATTGCCAAGTTGCTCCCGAGACGCGGGTTGAAGTTCCGCGGAGTCGGTATTAAACAATAGGCGGTCGAAATCGAACCAGGTCACCTCATCTGCACTCTTGGATGGGTCTTGGATGAATTCGAGCAGTCGCGATTCTACACCGAACTGTGGGACCTTCAATGCAATGTTGCCCGGCAAGTTGCGGATGACAAAGTTTCCGAGGCCGGTGGCACCGAGTCTGGCCCGCTCTGCCGCCGCCTGCGTGACTCGTGTGACTTGGCGAATATGCGCTCGGTTGAACAGCCACATGAGGAGGGGGATAAGAAGCAGCGCGGGAATGACCCAGAGCCAGCCCGGCGATGATCTCCTAGGCTCCGGTAGGGTTCCGATGGCAAGCGGCATCGCGGCCGCTGCTGCCGGCGCCGGTCGCTCGAACTGGTCCCGCAGTGCGGCGGGCAGCAGGCCTTTGAGACCGGCACTTTCGTCGACAAGTAAGCCGCCAAGCTGCTCTTGGCTCAAATGCTCGCTACGCACCAAACGACCCAGCGAAGTCATCAGAAGTGGCGCAGCCATGCTCAACAAGCTTGTGACCGAGCTCGCCCGTAAGCCGGCGGATTTGCCGATCGCACCCAGAATCGACGACTGGTCGCTCCCGAAGGCGAGGTAGAGGATTTTTTTGCCTGAGTCCAGCAGTGAAGCGGTGGTTGGCGATGCTCCGCCAGAGCCAGTGACGGCACCGGCTAAGTTCGAGATGTTCAGGTCTGATGGCGCCTCAGTGATCAGACGGAACATGTGGTTCATGGAGGCGGGGTCGCTGGACCGTCCGGCTAGACTACTGATCAGAGATGCAGTGGAGGCTTCCAAGCCTCGTGACACCGCCTGTCCGGGCTCGGCCAGACGAGATGCGATCTCGTTGATGCTGCGGGAGTCGAACATATTGAAAAGTGAGGAAAACACAGAAGTCGCCATAGTTCACCTTGTGGGGCCCTTTCAGATTCAGCCGTGCCGAAGTCCTTGCGATCCCAGTTCTCCGACTCTGTCAATGTGGGCATCCTTTGGACTACTCGACTAGCCTTCACATAACGGTTGATGTCGCCAAGAACGGGTTGGTCCTATAAACTTTTCAAGCTGCCAATTGTTGCCTGTGGAGAATCGCCGGACAAAAGACGCCAGCCTCGTGGAAGGGGATAGCCAGCCCGTGGCGCGCGAGTTCATCGGTTCTGAATGGAGCCGGCGCGGGCCGTGCTCTACGTTGCCGGATGGAGAAACCATTCCGAGCAACAAGCTCTCGCGAGTTAACAAGTGCGGCCGATCGCATTTCAATTTCTTGCTGATCCGCGCTGCCTTGCTTCTCGCTTGCGCGGCCCGGCCGACTCCCAATATCTTAGACGAATGACGATCCGTCGCGGTTCAGAGAAACGCGCGCCTTGCGGCTTTCTGCAGCAACCGGGTCACGATCAACGACTAACGGGAATGACAAGCTCTTGGCCAATCCGGATTTTATTGGGATCATTCAACCTATCCTTGTTGGCTTCAAAAATGCGCATGTAGTCGTTCGAATCTCCGTAGAACTGCTTTGCAATCTTCGATAGTGAATCCCCCGGTCTCACGGTGTAAGTTTGCTTGGACACGCTGGCAGGTTGGGGCTGGCGCAAGGAGGAATCAACGGTAATATCCGCCATTATGTCGTCGCAGGCTGGGTTGATTGCCTTGATTTGGTTCCACAGGGCATTCTTGATTTCTTCCGAGGGAGCTGCGCCCTGCAGGAACAGCTTGTTGTCTTGCACGTGGAAATGAGCCAAACGAATGCCTTGCTGTTGAACCAGCGCGAGCGCGTTCGCATATTTGTTTTTCAACTCTTCGAGACGGTCCATCCTTTTCTCCTTCTTGTGAGTAGGGCTATGCGCCTTGTCTTCCAGAAGCCAATGCAGCGAGGAGATCCTTGCCCCGAGAGAGGAGATCGCCGGCCCCGCCTACCTTTCCGTTGGGCGTCAAGGTGTCAACTAAACTTGGAAGGCTCTTGCTCAGGTACTGAGTTGCAGTGTCAGGTGAAATCCCTGCTTTCCTCGCCAAGTCCGCAACGCGTTCGCTCCCCAGAGCCGCTTGGATCTGATTGGCCGAGATCGGCGCATTCTCTCCGTTTCCGATCCAGGAGGAGATGAGATGCCCCAGCCCATTTCGCTCGAAGTTTTGTATCAGCGCGGTTAGACCGCCTTCGCGGCTAGTGATCATGCGCACTGCCTCAACCGCTAGGCTGCGATGTTGCCCGTCGCTCGAAACGCTCTCCAATATCTTGCTGGCATCACTAAGTGTACTCATTGGAATCCTGCTTTCTATGGCTTGGAAGATGTGCGGCACTAGGTGCTCGGTCCGGCATCACATTACGTGAGATCAGTACGGGAATAAGCCCTGTACGCAGATAGCTGATGCGATGCTCACCACTGGGGATGTCTTCTTTTTTCGCTCGAGATTGGATTCAAATCCCCACGAGCGAAGCTGCAGTCGAATCACGGATCCAGCGCTCCATGGAGAGCAATATTTTTAATTACGGCGCGACCCGGCTCCAAACAGTCTCCAACACTGTCATGCCATGAGGTCGTATATGACAATTCAAGGATCACTGGCTATTCTCTGCGTCGAACTGCTGGTTGTTCAGCCTTACTTCCCTGCGCAACAGCAGCCACCGCCAAATCAGCAGGTGCCCGCCGACGCACAGCAGGGTCCGCCCCAGCTGACGCTCACCCCGGATCAACTGGACAGTCTGGTGGCTCCAATCGCCTTGTATCCAGACCCAATTCTGAGTCAGGCGTTAGTCGCGTCCACTTATCCGCTCGAGATTGTGGAGGCCGCCAGGTGGCTCAGTCAGAATTCGAGCCTGCAGGGGAAGGCGCTCGTCGACGCGGCGGCGAAACAATCTTGGGATGCCAGCGTGCAGGCGTTGGTAGTGCTCCCCGATCTGCTAAAACGTCTGAATCAGGAAATCACTTGGACGTCGGATCTTGGCAATGCCTTCTTGGCGCAGCAGCAAGGCGTCATGGAAGCTGTGCAGCGCATGCGCCAAAAAGCTGAGAGCAACGGGGCACTGCAATCGAACAAGGAGCAACAGGTAACCACAACCACCCAAAACGGTGCCACCTACATTGAGATTCAACCCGCCAGTCCTGAGGTGGTCTACGTACCTCAATACGATCCGGCCGCGGTCTGGGGGCCGCCGGCCTATCCTTATCCGCCGATATACTATCCGCCATCGACCGGCGCCATCATTGGCGCTGGTGCAATCTTGTTTGGCGCGGGCGTGGCTGTAGGCGCGATTTGGGGCGGCGGCTGGGGAGGCTGGGGGCGCTGGGGTTGGGGTTGCGGATGGGGACGCAACAACGTGGTCATCAACAACAACTTCATCAGCAGCAACCGCTTCAATCGCGTGAACGTGGCCAATGGCAACAACTGGGTGCACAATCCGGTGCACCGCGGTGGCGTGCCGTACAACAACAGGAATGTCGCGAATCGGTTCAACGGTGCGCAGGCCAATCTCAACGCACGCCCGACCGTAGCCCAGACTCAGCAACGCCTCAACCAGAGCAATCTCGGGCAGCGCCCCAGCAATGCCATGCGACCGGGTCAAGGCAATCTGGGACCAGCCGGTGGAAACACCGTGCGGCCGGGTCAAGGCAATTTGGGTCCAGCCAGTGGCAACGCCTTCCGGCCGAGCCAGGGCAATCCCGTACAACGCCCCGCTGCACCGCAGGGAAGTTTCAAACCACCAGGCGGCGGTGACCGCGTTGGAAACCGGAGCGTAGGCGGCGGAGGCGGTGGCGGGGCTTTCGGGGGCATGAATCAAGGCGGCAATCGTGCCCGCATGAACAGCAGCCGAGGTTTCTCGAGCGGAGGCGGAGCCCGAGGTGGCGGGCGCCGCAGATAGAGGTCTATGAATATGCGCTATCTCAACATTGCTTTATTTGCCGTAGCAGTCGAACTGCTGGCAGGAATTCCACTCGATGCGGCTACGCCGGAAGGTCGTGGCTTCGCGTCAGCTGATGCCGCCGCGAAGGCGCTCGTTAGCGCAGCGAAGAGCGACGACGTGACCGAATTGATCGCCATCATGGGACCTGCTTCGAAAGAAATCCTGACGACCAGCGATCCAGTAGCTGATCAGCAAATGCGGCGGAGGTTCGCCGCGCGCGCTGCCGCAAAGATGAAGCTGGTCCCTGATCCCAAAGAGGCGAATGCCATGGTCCTCCTGATTGGCAAAGACGACTGGCCACTTCCCATTCCGATCGTGAAAGTGAACGGACAATGGCATTTCGACGTGGAACAAGGGAAGCAGGAGATTCTGGCGCGACGTATCGGCAGCAATGAACTGGACGCGATCGAGGTTTGCCGCGGCTACGTCGAGGCGCAGAACGACTACGCGGAAAAGGATAGGACCGGAAGCGGCGTCGTCCACTACGCTCAAAAAGTCATAAGCTCACCCGGGAAGCACGACGGGTTGTACTGGACCAGCACCGGCGAGAAGGACGAGAGCCCAATCGGAGCGATGGTCGCACGAGCGTTCGCGGAGGGATACACCAAGAAACATGCTCCCTACCACGGATACTATTTCAAGATTCTGACAGCCCAGGGCCCGCACGCCTCCGGGGGCGCGATGAGCTACCTCCATAACGACCTGATGACTTCGGGATTCGCTTTAATCGCGTGGCCGTCTGATTACCGATCCACTGGCGTAATGACCTTCCTCGTGGATGAGACCGGTATCGTCTACCAGAAGGATCTTGGACCGCGAACCTCTGAGATCACCAGCGCGTACACTGCCTATGACCCCGACGAGACATGGACGCCGGTATCGACCCAGGCGCAAAAGTGAAGCTGACCTTCAAATCGAGATCCTGGCGCTAGGGCATCAGATCCCGCTGCCGGTCTCGGCGTCGGAGACTCCTGACGCGAGAAGATCCCGCAGTCCTCGCGCTCGCACTGCAGCAAGAGCGGGCGCCCGTAATCCAAATAAACTAGCGCCGGCAACATCCGAAGCTCATCGTGGTTCGCAGACCGACCTAGAGCGCGAGAGCGTTGCTGGAGCGGCACACTTCTGGAGATCCGAGATGTACCGTGCACTTCTATCGCTAACAATTATCTTGTTTGTAACCGCGCCCGCCATCCAATCGGCAACCCCGTCGACGGTGGATCGCGAACAGAAGCCCTGCGAGATTTGGGGACAGGTTGCCGGATCTTCGCGCTTGCTTCAAGAAGGCTTAGACATTGAACTTGCCGGTCTGGACGGCACTGGCAAACAAAGGGCTCATGTCCTGACGAACGGGAATTTCGATTTCAAGTCCGTACCACCCGGCTATTATCAAATCCGAGTAACTGATGTATCCGGAACGATCGTTTATCAGCAAGCAAAATCGCTTGGGGGTGAGGATAACTTTGTGTTTCTGGTGGTCCGGGATCCCCGAGCGGAGCAGGCTGCTAGAGACACTGTCTCGCTATCCGCGCTACAGCATAAGACGCCGCGGCGCGCCTGGGATGCCTTTCGGGCAGCGCAAAAGGCCCACGCTTCGGGCGACACCGAGAAGTCCATTCAGCATTTGCAGGAAGCGCTCGGCATCGACCCGGAATTTGCCGAAGCTCATAGTGACCTGGCAGCCACCTACGCACAGATGGGCCGCACCGATGAGGCTCTAGAACAAGCCGAAACAGCCTTCACATTGAATCCTCAACTGCCGGAAGCCGGATGCAATTTCGCCTTGTTATTGGTGAGCTTGAAGCACTATCCGGAAGCGGAAGTTGCAGCTCGCCATATGATCGGCGGCGGCTATTATGTCGCGGTGCTACAGAGCGTGCTCGCGATCAGCCTGATCGAGCAGCGAAAAGACATCAACGAGGCGCTTGGCTATCTAAAACAAGCAGTCACGGAATTACCTTTTATCAGACTCCTGGCCGCGCGTGCCCTTGCTGAGATTGGCCGGCGCGACCTCGCGGTGATCCAAGTAAAAGAATATCTTCAGTCGTCAGCTCACGATTGCGAGCGCCCAGCTTTGGAGGCTTGGGTCACCTCCGTTCAGGCGCGGCTCACATCCGATAAGTGATCTCTTCGAATCGCCTAGCGTGCAGCGTGTTCCATTTTTCGCGAGCTCCTTGGAGGCGCAAAGGGTGCGGCGCGCACCGCCATACGTGTCAGGAACTGCTTCGCGCCGCGCTCGGTTTTGCGCGAGTTCCTCAAAAGTGAAAACCAATCTCAGCACTAATCGCGCGCGGCGTTACGTAATGCGTACCACTGAAAGTTGAAAGAAAATTATATAGTGCTAGCTTGTTCATCAGGTTGATCACCGAGACACGCAGACTCCATTTGTAGCGGGATCCGCGAAACAGATCATCATCGCCGGCGGCGATGTCAAACAGGTTCCGCGATTGAATGCGAGGAGGATTGTGGTCATCATTCTCAGTTCCGGGCGCCGGTATTTGCACGAGTGTTGAGCCGTAGCGCGATGGTAAACACGTAGTGAGCGGGGATGTCAGCGTCGGTACTTGGTTCCCACAAAACAATCCGGCTTGCAGCTGCTGATCCCCAGTCAGCCCGGTGAGATCCACAGGGGTAGCTGCGTTGACCGCGAATGGCACGGCTCCCGCGACGAGCCCGCTGTCATACCGCCAGTTGAAGCCGACCCAAGGCCAGCGCTCGCCGCGCTGATATTGCATGTGCGTCGTCTGGTTAAACCTCTCGTCGTGATCAATCCGGAAGACACCCCCGCTTTGTCCTACTGTGACACCGAGACCGCTAGTTTGCGGTGGGAAGAATCGTGCTGTCACGCTCGAGAGGACCACCAATGCCGTAAAGCCGTGAAACTTCGGTACGCTTACCCGACCCAGGTATCCGGGGATTTTGGAGTTGTGCCATCCGATTGGAAACGTAATCGGTGTCGCCGCCAGAACACTGAAATCGTAGGCGCTGTGCGTGTACTTCCAAATGTATTCGCCACTGATCACAATGTAGCGCCCGAATGCCTGCTGGAAGCCGGCGTGGAATTCATTGCGATAGCCCGGGGTATTGGCGGCTGGAACGCAAGGGATGAGATCGGCAATAACCTGGTACTGGCATCCGGTGCTTGCAAGCACCAGGTTTTCGTTAAAGGGCGTCTCCAGGATTCGTGCGTAGGAAACGCGTAGCACGGTACCGCTCTGCTTGATGTTGTAGGCAATCCCCAGGCGAGGTTCCGCCTGACGCGCAATGGTGAGGCCGTTGTAAAGGTCGCCTCGTATTCCTAGGCTGAAGGACCAGTCACCCGTCGTAATTAGATCCTGGATGTAAAGAGCGAGCTCTTTTACATCCGTATGGCCGTGAAATATATAAGACATGCTTGTGGGGATCGAGCAGTGGTCCGAGGGAGCCGGATTGGGCCTGGTCAGGTCGTAACAGCCTAGTAGCGGTATGAAGGGATTGACGGCGTTCGGATTTGTTGGGATGTTGGGCTGCAATCCAGCTCCAGAGCACTGTGTCGGATCAGTGAAACCAGGTACAGGGTTGCCATCTGCACCCAGGCACGGTGCGTTAAGCATAGGATCGACTATGCCGAGCCCGAAATTCTCTGTCAGAAACGTCTGTTGATAGGTGACTCCCGCCTTCACGTTGTGAATACCTTTGGCGTAGGAAACATCCGAACGAATTCCTACATTGGCGAGCGTGCGATTCTGAGCTACCGTCTCCTGCTGAAGATTTGGCGGACCGAGATCCGCGAAGGGATTTCGGCTGGGATAGTAGTTGTAATGATCGCGCCGTACAAAGGCGCCTAACGTGAACAGCATATAGGGACTCATCACTCGCGTCCACGTCGGCGCAACGTTGAACGTTTCTATCTTCGAGCGCTGGTCCGTGGGGCCCACTGGATTGCCATCCGGACCGATGATTCCGAGGTTCAGGTTATCGAACGAGTTGGGCGTTTGGAACCAGGAACGCGTGTAACCGACATTCAGGTGAAAGGAGTCGTCGGTGGATAGTTGATAGTCCACGCGGTCAAACACATTTTCTTCATTGCCTTTATCGTGCATTACGGTGAACTCCGGTGCGTCCAGGTATCGGCCGCTGTTCAATCCGTTCGCCGAAATGAAGTTCCCCCACTTTTCACCTCCGTAGGCGAGATCGAAACCGATGTTAGACGTGCCAAACGAGCCGTAGGAGGCCCGGATGCTGCCATGGGGCGTCGTAACGCCTTGTCCAGAGCGCGTAGTGACTTTGATCACGAGGCTCGTCTTGTCTCCGAACTCGGCAGGAGGCGCTCCGGAAATCACCTCCATCGACTCAATCGAATCGGCCGGAATCTGGTTCGAAAACACTTTGCTTTGCTGGTCGGTGATGGGCTGGCCATCCACCGAAAACGAATTCTCTGCATGATCTCCCAATCCATGGAAGAGACCATTCGAATCGGCGGCCACTCCGGGCGTCGTAAGCGTAACCAGCGAACTGACCGACGACGATTGACTCTCGAGAGGAAGTTTATCGAACAAAGCTCGGTCTATATCACTGTGAAAGATGGGCGTGTTTTCCAGTAAATCTCCGGCAGTGACGGTCACCGAGCCGGAAGCTCCGGACAGCGCCAAACTAATCTTTACGTCCACCGGCACCGCGGATCGGACCTCCACGTCCCCGGCGTAGGGTGCGAATCCCACCGCCGTGACGGTTAAGTGATATGGATTGAAGGGCACGTTCGAGAAATTGAACACGCCTGAGTGATTCGTACTGGTTGATCGGTTAAAGCCGCTCACCGGGTTTCTAATTTCTACCGCCGCATCCGGAACCACTGCGCCGGTCTGGTCCATAACGGTGCCGCTGACGGATGTCGAACTGCCGCCGGACTGCGCGGGCAGCATCGAAACTGAGCCCGGCATAAAGAATGACTATGGATGCCGTCCGAAACAACCTGACGTAAGCCAGCGCCGTTCCGGATAGGCAAATATCGCTCCATCGCATACGGTAGGCCAATGATGCACTCGCGGCATCGATGACTTGGAATATTTAGGCAAACCTCGATCATCCTAAAGCCCGAGCCACGTTGAAATCAGTCAGGAGGCACGGCTCGCACAAGTGTCGCGATGCGGCCCTGGATTTGCCGGTCAAATGTTTTGCGCCTTCCCGCTCAGGGACTCATCATTGCTTCGCAGACACCGCTAAACCGGCGACAAAGGCGTTTAGGAGGCAAAAATTCCATGCGAGTTAGTATCGTGAGTGGGCTTCTCACACTGTTCGCAGTGGGAGCCCTGGCAGAGGACGAGACTCCGCTTACCGAAGTGAGTTTGCAATATCAAATGCTGCGCGTGAATTCGAGCCGCAGCATACCTTCCTTCACCGCCAACGGCGGCACCTCAAGCTTCCAAATCAACTTCATCGACCATCTGGCCGCGGTTGCCGAAATCGGAGCTGAGCACAACGGCAACATCCACAATATCCAGTTGGACAACACGTGGTGGACCTATCTACTTGGGCCCGCGTTTTTCCGTAACGAAGCGCTCTTCGCGAATTGTTCCAGCCTTTGAATGCTTGCTCGGCGGAGTTAACGTTTCAGGGAGCATCAAATCACCGCTTCTGCCCGACATACCTGGAGCCAGGATCACTGGTGGTCAAATTGCGTTCGCGATGGCGGTAGGAGGCACTCTCGATATCCGGTTGAATCACCGTCTTACGCTGCGCCCGATTCAGGCGGACTATCTGCTTACGCGCTTGCAATCTAGAACTCTGCTGAACGGTATTGAGACTTTCAGCCAGAACGATTTCCGTTATGGCGCCGGCATTGTGTTCAGCTTTGGCAGTACGCAGTGAGTTAGACCCATTCCTTCGAGGATTCGGCATCGAGGAGGTTCTCGCGCTGAAGGTCGAGCGCAAAGCCCCGACATTGGTGCGATGCGCGGTCGGGACACCCGCGTTCTTCGGGGACGCACAGCCGGTTCGCGTTGATCACCAGGCCGGCAACGACATTTGCGTCCGGTATCGGCAGCATTCTGAGGGGTTCGATGTTGCGATTACGATCATCTTCTGCCCGCTATGGGCTTTCGTTGGCTGCTACCGCCTTGGCATCGCTCCTTTACTTTCTCGCTGGGCCTCCGGAAGTTGATTCCGACGTTCGGTATTTCGGGTTCGTTCTGGCGGTGCTCGTGGCGGCGCTGCTGGGCGGTCTGGGTCCGGGATTGTTGGCTACGGGCTTGTCCGCATGTGCCAGCGCCTACCTGCTTCTCCAACCGGTTCACTCATTTGAGATCGCATCCCAAGCCCAACTGTCGCGGTTGATCCTGTTTAGCGGCGAGGGTGTTTTACTCAGCTTCGTCGGCCACGTTCTCCACGATGCCGATACCGCCGAGGTCAGCCTGTCGTGGAGCATGCGTTATCTTCCGGTGTTGCTCTTTGTTCTTACTGCCACTTGCCTGAAGCTGTTAGCTTTTGGCGACTTGGAACGCATGCTTCCTTTTACATTCTTTTATGCCGCAATTGCCGCCAGCGCTTGGGTGGGTGGCTTCGGCCCGGGGTTCGCGGCAACGCTGCTATCGAGTCTGATCGCGAGAATTTTCTTCCTGCTTCCGCGTCGCTCGTTCATGGCCCTTTCACAGCTTAATGCGGAACGCTTGGGTTTGTTCGTTCTGGAAGGAATTCTGATCTCGGGGTTGAGCGCGATGTATCCCCGCGCGCGCCGCCTCGCCGACCAAGCCATCGAACAGATGCGCCAGTATTCGCAGCGTATGCAGAGAAGTATGCAAGACATCCGAGCGCTCCGGCTAACCAGCAAAGATCTCATTTGGGAGTGGGACCCAGCGTCAAACCGGGTCACCTTTGGAGCAACGGAAGTAGAACGAATGGAGACGCCGATTGCCAGCATGAGTCTGTCATCCTGGCTGCAGCGGATCCATCCGGAAGATCGTTCTACAGTAGCGAAGAGTCTCAATTCCGCTTTGGGAGAGCATCGCGATGAGTGGGTGTGCGAGTATCGGAAACTTCAACCCGACGGGAAATCCTCCTACATCACTGATCATGCTTACATAATCAGAAATGTCGCCGGGAGTCCCCATCCGCGTTGTGGGACGCAGCGCAGACATCACCGAAGCAAAACGCCTGGCCCGCGCTTCCGGCACGGAACGACGGTATCGGGCATTATTTGAACAGAGCCCACTGGCCATCCTAGTGATCGACGACGGATTGCATGTGACCAGTGCAAACCGCGCGGCTAGCGATGTTTTGGGATATAGCAGCGGCGAATTGAAAGAGATGCACGTGGAAAAATTGTTCCAACTGCGAAGGCGCGATGCGGTCCTGGAGGCACTCTTGGGCATGCCAGCCAAAAGGCGCTCTTCGATTGCCTTTCAGGAGCAATGTGTGCGAGCAAGCGGCAGGCCTTTCGAAGCCAAGATCAATGCCGGCGTCATCTCCCACGTGGAGGACGGATTGACCGGTTGGGTGATCATGATCGAGGAATTACCGCCTAGCGGTTAGCCGGACGAGAAGCGACACGTCGTCCTCACATCCGCAGCGTCACGTGCTGACTAGCGATGTCGCTGTCGGTTAGCCGGTCGCATCCTGGCCTGGCATGTGGCCTCGTCGCCGGTAGAGTGGTAGGATTCCGAACATATTACTTTAGTCGTAGATCAAGCAGATTGCTTGATGTTAATCAAACGGCCCGCTCAGTCCAGTCAATCAGATACACTGACGTCACCCCTCAAAACAAAAGATCGCTTGTTCTAGATGAAAATACTTAGTAAGATGCATTGTGCGGATAACAATGATCAGCCTCCGCGCTGGTGGAATAATCCCACGCATGACGCCTCCCCATGCAGAGTTTTCCCAGGTGACCGTTTGATTCATGACTGGCACCAATGAAGGGCGGGTGCCCAAGGAACCGCGAACCGGATCTGCACAACTGCAAGTGTTGTTCGAACTGGCTAACGCCATTAGCGGTGAGACCAGAGAGACCACGCTGCTGTTCTGACACTGGTTCGTGCTGTCGCCGCCGATCGGGCCGCTGCCCTGATCATTGACGCCGATGACGTGATCGTTTCAAGGCGTGGGTCGGCCTGTCAGACGACTAGCGGGCCGCGGTCGAACAGCACTCGCAATGGGACCGAGATGCTCGCGACTGCGAGCACAACTAATCAGCAGAACTCTTCCGTATCGGTGAGTCCGCTATGAGTCCTTCGAACCTCGTGCCGGATCCAGGCTTAACCGCAGAGGAGCTTGCTCGGATTCTCGATGTCAGCCAGACCATGATTCGTGAGCTGGGTGGCACCATTCTTTTCTGCTCGGCTGGAATATGCCACCTGTACGGCTGGCAGAAGGAGGAGATGATCGGTCGATCCAGTCGCGTGCTGCTCCGAACGGAGTTTCCCGGGCCCGTCGAAGAAATCGAAGACCAACTGCGTAGGCATGGCCAGTGGACCGGAGAGCTGAAGCAGGTGCGACGGGATGGTGCCACTGTCTGGGTAGCCAGCCATTGTACGGCGCGTTTTAACCAGCAAGGCAGGCTGGTTTCAGTCATAGAAGTTCACACCGACATTACCGACCGCAAACAGGTCGAGGGCGCGCTGCGGCAAGCTCAGGAGGGCCTCAGTTCGCTGATCGAGAGCACCCATGACCTGATATGGTCTGTGGACCGACATCGCCGGGCTGTGACCTTCAACGCGGCTGCGCGCCAACACCTGGCAAGCAATTATGGCTCTGATGTGGCGGCCGGAATGGTGGTGGAGGACTACCTCCCGCCTGAAAGAGCGGCTCTCTGGCATATGCAATACGACCGGGCCGTTGCGGAAGGGACCTATCGGACCCTAATGCCGCTGTCCGATGGCCGAATGCTCGAATGGACTCTCTATCCGATCATCAACGCCGGGGAAACGATGGGAATTGCAGTGTTCGGGAAGGACGTCACCGACCGTGTCCGGGCGGAGGAAGCCCTGCGGCAGAGCGAACTGCTGAACAAACAAGTACTGGATAACCTGCTGGAATGCATTTTCGTTCTGGATGTTACGTCCGAAGGCCGTTTCAAGTTCGCGCACCTAAACGCGGCCGAGGAGAAGGCAGTGGGCTTCTCAAGTTCAGAGGTCTCGGGCAAATTCATCGAAGACGTTCTCGCGGAAGAGGTCGCCCAAAAAGTTATCGCACACTATCGCTATTGTCTGGAAGCAGGAACGCTGATCACCTACGAGGACGAACTGAATCTGCCGATCGGACGCAAGTATTTCCGTACCAACCTCATCCCCCTGCGAGATCCCGACGGTCGGATTTATCGGCTGGTCGGCTGTTGTAGTGACCTTACCGAAGTGAGACACATCCAAGAAGAGGCGCTTGCCAGACAGAAACTGGAGGGCATGGGCGTGCTGGCAAGCGGCATCGCCCACGATTTCAACAACCTGCTGGGCGGCATCTTGGCTTCCGCCGAACTCGCGGTGGCCGAACGCGCTGATGGTTCCTTTGGTAACGAAGAGCTTCTGAGGATTCAAACTGCTGCGATTCGCGGCGCCGAGATCGTCCGGCAGTTAATGATCTTTGGTGGGGCTGAAAGTCCGGCTTTTGAACCGGTCGATCTTTCGTTCCTCATTGAAGAAATGCTTCAGCTGTTAAAGATCTCGATTTCGAAGCACGCGACTTTGGAGATTGATCTTGGCAAGAATCTTCGCGCTGCGCAGGCTAATCCAACACAAATCCGGCAAGTGGTGATGAACCTGGTCACCAACGCATCGGAGGCGATCGGAAAGCGACAGGGAGTGATCCGCGTCACTACAGGGCTTAGGAAGATAGGCCGGGAATCGGCCGCAATGGGTGCGGCCAACCTGCCGGATGGCGATTACGTGCAGTTGGAAGTCTCCGACACGGGCTGCGGCATAACCCCGCAAGTAATAGCCAGGATCTTCGATCCGTTCTTCACCACGAAACACGCCGGCCGCGGCATGGGCCTGGCGGTCGTGCAAGGGATCATCCGAAGCCATGGCGGCGCCATCCATCTTGTGAGTGCGCCAGGTCAAGGAACGACATTTCGCATCTTGCTGCCGAGTACCGCCCAGAAGGCACAGCAAATCCGGAGCTCGATCACCCCGGCGGTAGGAGAAGCAATGCAAAGGCGTGCCGGAACTGTCTTGGTGGTGGAGGATGAGGATGTGTTACGGATTGCCGTGTCCAAGGCGCTCCGCAAGAGGGGTTATTCGGTCATTGAGGCCGACGATGGTTCTGCGGCCATGAATCTGATTCGCGCGCACCAGGATGGCATTGACCTGTTGCTGCTGGATGTGACCATACCGGGGATATCCAGCCGGGAGGTTTTTGAACACGCCAAGCGCGTGCGCCCCGAACTCAGAGTAATCCTCACCAGCGCTTATAGCAGGGAAACAGTGGACGCTTCCTTCGCCGGCCTGCCGGTGGAGCGCTTCATCCGCAAACCCTTCCGACTTGGTGACCTAGTGAGTACGCTGGAGACGCTATCTCCAAATAAATGAGGGCTCAATCGCCTGTCCCGGCACTGCGGCTTTGCGTGGCCGCTTCGCCCGCACAGGGCAGTATGATCTCGAAGCGCGTCCCTTGGCCCGGCGCGCTTGTAACGTTAATGACGCCACCATATCTTCGGACGATGGCTTGGATCACCGCGAGTCCCAGGCCGCGGCCTTCTGGCTTAGTCGTGAAAAACGGATCAAAGATCCTGGCTTGGACCTCGGGCGTCATGCCGTTGCCTGTGTCCGAGACCTCCAGCCGCACGTAGCCACCTTCATGCAGGTTCGATAGGCCATCGAAGGCTGAGGCCTGCTCCAAATTTAGGTGTGACGTGGCGATTTCGATTCTGCCAGCCTTCTCTCCGATCGCCTCAGCTGCGTTGATAATCAGGTTCATCACGATTTGCCGGATGTGTGTAGCACTGGCAAGCACGGGCGGCAGACGTTTTCCGAAATGCGTCTCCAAAGTTGCATGTTTCGAAATCGAGATTTTTAGCAGCTCGATCATCTCTTGGACCAGCACCGAGATATCCAACAGTTCCAGGTTGGATTTATCGTTTCCGGTGTAGATCATCAACTCATGCACGATCTCGGAGCCGCGGAGACCGATATCTATGATGTACTGGACTTCCTTGGCAGCAGGCGAATCCGCTGCGAGGTCCTCCCGCAAGAGTTCCGCGTGCGCGATGATGCCGCTCAGGATATTGCCAAAGTCATGGGCGATACCTCCTGTGAGAACCCCGAGACTTTCCAGTTTCTGTCTGCTGAACGCGGCCTCCTGCGTGCGCTTGTTTTCGGTGATGTCGATGCAAGAGCCGATGTAGCCGGCAAAAGCGCCGTCCGGTGCGAAGCGGGGAACACCGTTGTCCAGTATCCAGCAAAACTCCCCGTCTCGCCGGCGCACCCGATATTCCATCTGGAAATCGCCGCGGGCGTCGAAGGCCGTGGAATATGTATCCAGGCAGCGGTCCAGGTCATCGGGATGCACGCTCGCGGTCCAGCCGCTGCCGAGTTCCTGTTCCATGGTACGGCCGGTAAAGTCGAGCCAAACTTTGTTGAAGAAGGTGCAGAGCTTGTCTGGGCCGGAAACCCAAATCATGACCGGCGCCGTGTCCGCCATATTTCCGAAGCGTTCTTCGCTTTCGTGTAGCGCTGCCTCGGACCGCCTGCGCTCCGTGACGTCGACGATGGAGTTCAGCATCCAGGTTCCCTGTTCGGTTTCCAAGGGATTGATGCCAAGCTCCACTGGAACCGGGGTACCGTCCTTGCGTCGAGCGTACAGCCCTTGTCCGATTGCCGCTGGCTGCGTCAGCGGTTCATGGAAAGAGGATCCGTGCGGGACTGGCTGGGTCCTACGGGGCGACTCCGGTAGCAGAATTTCGACAGGTTGCCCGAGGAGCTCCTCGCGCGTATATCCGAATAGCCTCTCAGTCTGGCAGTTTGTCAGGACAATTTTGCCTTCCTGATCTACCAGCACCATGCCGCTAGGAGCCGCTTCGACTGCCAATCGAAAAAGATCATCTGCCAGATCGCGCTCAGTTGGGAGGCTCATGACCTTAACCGACTCCCGACAGGTAACGGTTCGCCGCTAACATTTTCGCTGCCAACAATTATAGATCGTCTCAGTTGAACATCGGTTTCCCGCGTACCTGTTGTTGCGTACATCGCTTTGCTGCCGCCGCAAGATGTCCATACCCAAACAGTGGCCTCCATGTGAAGTGCGGTCCTGTCCTTCAATGGCACAATGACTCGAAGTCACTGGTGGCAGGAATCATACAGAGATTCCCTCATCCACAAGATGGATTCATTAAATTTTCGAGGCAGAGATTTTTTGAATCTTAACGCTCTTGGTGGCATCCACATTGCGGTTATAACCGCCTCGCTAACGGGCCGCAATGCTAAGGATGATTGGTCAGTGGTTTGGAAACTCCTGCGGGAAGTCTGCTACGCGTTTGCGCGGCCCATCCGCCAGCGACCTACTAGCAGAGTTCCTGCAGATCTCAATAGCTGGTTCACACTCGATGTTGGTAACTGCACTATGCGCCAAGGAACTCAATGACAGTCAAAGGAAGCATCCTGGTTGTTGACGATGAACCGGAATCGCTGGTGTCGCTGACGAACGTCTTTACAGCTGGAGGCTACGAGGTGCGGCCCGTCGACAGCGGCCAATTGGCTTTAGAGTCTGCTATCGCCCAACCGCCGCACCTTATTCTGTTGGATATCTGTATGCCCGGCATGGATGGCTTTGAAGTCTGCCGACGGCTCAAAGCCAGCGAGAAAACGCGGGATGTTCCGCTGATTTTCATCAGTGCGACCCGAGACGTTGACGAGCGAATCGAGGGTCTGCGGCTGGGTGCGGTGGACTTCGTGAACAAGCTCTTCCAACCCGAGGAACTCCTGGCTCGTGTCCGAACCCATCTGGAACTGAGCCGCCTACGGGCTAATTTGGAGAAGCAAGTAGAGTGGCGCACTGCCGAACTTCGCGCGGCGAATGCTCGGCTGCAGTCGGAGCTTGCCGAGCGCCTGCTGGTCGTGCAGGCGCTACGCGAGAGCGAAGAGCGTTTCCGTAATCTGGCAAATACTGCGCCTGTCGGAATCTGGGCGACCGGTCCGGACCAGCTCGCATCGTTCCTCAACAAAACAGCGCTGGCCTTCCTTGGCCGGTCGATGGAGGAGCTCCGCGGAGGCCGCTGGACTGAACGGGTGCATCCCGACGATGTGGACCGAGTCTATTCAACCTGTGTCTCCGCCGTTGGAACTCGAAGTCCTTTTCGTATCGAGTACCGAATGCGCCGTGCCGACAACCAATATCGCTGGGTGCTGAACACCGGAATCCCGCGATTCGTGAATAGCGTGTACGTCGGTTATATCGGAACCGTAATCGATACTACTGATCTTAAGCGCAGTCAAGAACAGATGCTCGCCACGCAGAAACTGGAGAGCCTGGGGGTTCTAGCGGCCGGCATCGGGCACGATTTCAATAACATGCTGGGCGCCATATTCGCCGAATCAGACCTTGCGCTGACAGAAGTCCTGCCTGGTTCGCCCGTTGGTGAGGGTCTCGAACGGATTAAGGGTGTCGCTGTTCGTGCTTCGGAGATCGTGAAGCTGCTCTTGGCCTACGCCGGCGGCACTGAAATATCCATGGAGGAAGTGGATATATCGGTGTTAGTAGAGGAAATGCTTCAACTGCTGAAAGGTTCCTTCTCGAAGCAAGCCACGCTGCGCACCAGACTGGCCACGAACCTTCCCCTCATCAGAGCCAATGCCGGCCAGCTTCGCCAGGTGGTGCTGAACCTAATCCTCAATGCATTGGAAGCTCTCGAACATCAGGAAGGCACCATTGTCGTAGCCACTGGGCGAATGCAACCCGGCCAATCATCGGCTAGGGAGTATGAGCGCGAGTGGAGGGAGGGCGACTATGTCAGATTGGTCGTCTCAGACACCGGCTGCGGGATGACCGAAGAGGTCCGGTCTAAAGCGTTTGATCCTTTCTACACCACCAAGTTCTTGGGTCGCGGCCTCGGCCTCGCCGTGGTCGAGGGCATTCTCCGTTCGCATGGAGGCAGCATCAATGTCCGGAGCGCGCCGGGGATGGGTTCGACGTTTGAAGTCTTGCTACCTTGCGCCGCCCAGCGCTCTGCTACGAATCAGCCCAGCATTCAACCTGTCGCCGGTGTACTCGCCTGATCCTGCAGTGAATTTGCTCGTCCAAGTGCTAAGATCGGCCCTTTTGCTCTAATTGGACGACCTGCGCATCTTTCTGCAATCCGTAACCCCTTCCCTCTTTACACTCGCTCGGACCGGAACGTATACTCGCTGACGTATAACTCTTCTAATTTGTAAGACAGCATACCAGGCCGGGTTCAGGCTGTCCGGCCGGAGGTGTATCAATCCATGCGGTTCCGGTGTGTCGGACGCGTTCTAATACCGTCTGTGCTGCACGCCCTGCTAGCAACAGTGCTCGGGGTATCAGCCTTCTGCCAAGACGCAGCCCAGGTGAATATTGTCCCGCGGTT
The DNA here is from genome assembly GCA_963768095.1 of Terriglobia bacterium. GTDB lineage: Bacteria > Acidobacteriota > Terriglobia > Bryobacterales > Bryobacteraceae > Palsa-89. Next base: position 1,692,929 of record CAVYGT010000011.1, read on the forward strand.
CCGGCCATCCGAAGAGCGGAGAGCGCCCTCCATTCGCTTGGATATCAAGATGGTGATGATTCCTACGAACGTTACCGATCGGGACGACCGGCCCATCCTGAACCTGCATAAAGAAGATTTCCGTTTGTTCGACGACTCGACCGAACAAAAGATCGAGTCTTTTTCCATCGATCAGGCCCCGGTTTCTTTAGGCATCGTATTCGATGCGAGCGGGAGCATGCGAAACAAGATCGATAAATCCTTTAGGGCCGTCGAGCAGTTCCTAAGAACCAGCCTACCAGGAGATGAATACTTTCTTGTCCAGTTCGCGGATGTACCGAAGCTGCTGGTTCCCTTCACACGCGATACGGAAGAGATCACGGGCAGCCTCGGCTTGATTCGGCCCCAGGGTTGGACGGCTATGTTTGATGCGATCTGCCTGGCCGTGAACCAAATGAGACACGCCAAGAACCCCAGAAAAGCACTTCTGATTCTATCGGACGGCGGCGATAACAACAGCCGCTACAGCGACGGCGAGGTCATTAATCTCTTAAGGGAGGCGGACGTTCAACTTTTTGCGATTGGCCTCTTCGATGACGCCCACTTTCTCAAGAAAGCGGCGGCAGAGACGGGCGGGGCCGTGGTAGCTGTTCATAACATGAATGATCTGTCCGATGCTGTTGACAAACTGAGCACTCAGGTTCGCAGCCAGTACGTTCTTGGCTACTATCCGGCTCAGGCCCAGAACGACGGAAAGTTCCACAGAGTGAAGGTCATGCTGAACCAAGCTGTGGGGAGTCTGAAACTGCGCACATCCTGGCGGCACGGCTATTATGCGCCGTATTGACGATTGAACAATTTCAGCCTTCATCAGTAAGATAAAACCTGGTCAATCAAAGATTTGGATGAGCCTCAGCGCGGGCCGTTGACTCGCCCCATTTCACCGAGACTGAAGAAACTGGCGTTTCCTCGTCTCGACAGGCGGTTGCGGGAGCATAGCGGTCGGTGATGTCCATGGCTCAAGGATGCCGGGGGGTGCATAGCGGGCCGCTGGCAGAATCAGACAACATTGGACGTAGAATTGGGGACCTAGTGGCATTCCTTGAGCCCGGTGTCTGGTAGCGGAATGATTGATGCTTTTCAACTACCAACGGTTTTATAATTTGTTGAAGTTTGCCGACGGGAAGGCGGCCGTAACGGATCAGCGTTCATCGAAATCCAGAAAATAGCTGCCAATCATGTGACAGATGACGACATGCGCGTCTTCCACGGTACCGGCTTGAGTTGAACCTACATGAATCGTAATATCGGCTAGAGTGCCCACCTTGCCGCCATCTAAACCGGTCAGGGCAACCGTTCGGCACCCGATGGAGGCGCCATATTCCAGAGCCCGGAGGATGCATGGTGAGTTGCTAGAGGCACCGATCGCAACCACGACGTCCCCGGGCTCCGCGAAGTTCTTAAGCTGTTCAACAAACAGCCGGTCTTTGCTTATGTGTTCTCGTTCCGATTCTGATTCTGGGGAGCCGTCACCGAGCGCTAAGATGCGAAAACGCGCCGCCTGATCGAAGCTGGACCTCATCAGCAGATCACTTAAAACTTTCGACGCGGTTGAAGCACTTCCCGTACTACCGCAGACGAAGATCCTGCCGCCCCGCGCCCGCGTCTGCTTGAACAACTCTATGACCTCGATGACCTCTTGTATGTCGATGCTCTCGACCGCACTTACAATGTCCGCTTTGTATCGTTCCGGGAAATTCATACATCAACAAACACGTCGCGCAGGCCCAACGCTCCAGAGCGAATGATAGATGCTGTATTCGCTCACGTTCCACGCTTCGAGCGCGGCTGCAATCGAAGATGAACAATTGTACGACTTGTTGTAGTTTCTTCGGTCGCATGACTCACGTTTGGCCCGGTTCGCCCGCCGGCGTGTAAGGTCGGACGCCCGAATGTGGGACAGAAAAGCTGTAAGCCTCCTGAAATAGATCCGGCCCAAATGCAGAGGATCAATGTGAATGGAACTCCCAGCCGAAAGGAGGACACATGCTTCCATTGGTGCTCGCGGCGATGTTCCTCGGACTTGTAACCACTGCGTTCGGTCAACGCCGCGGTCCATACTGGTCATTAGGCGGATACGGCAACATTCTTTATCCTGGTATCGGTCATGCTCCCGTCACACCTCCGGGTGGTGGCGCCTGGTCCAATGTTCTTGGAAGACCGGTTCCGGCAGAGCGGCCGGCCTTAGGGCGCACCGCAACTCCAGGTGAGACTGTCGTTTTACCAAATCCGGTGTACGATGACCGCAGCCTGGACGATCAATCTGGAATGTACGCGCCGGCGGATGGAAACCAGACGCCGGCAAATGCAAATTTCAACGATCGGCCCCCGGTGGTTATCGAGCAGAATTTCGGGTCTCCACCGAACGATCTCCAGGTTGAAAATCAGGATCCGGCTGCCCAGCGGGAATTCGGGCCGCGCGCTTCTCACACTTCTGCGACCGCCTCGAATGAAGTGGATAATGACGGTAAGCCAACAATCTACGTCATCGCGTTCAAAGATCACAGCATCGTGAAGGCTCTCGGCTATTGGATAGAAGGAACGATGCTTCACTACGTCAGTGTGGGGTACGCCTTGAATCACGCCAGTATTGCGCTGATCGATCCCGATCTTTCGCAACGTCTGAACCGCGAACGCGGCATCGATTTTAACCTTACCAGCTTAAAGTAGGTCGTCGAGCTGTCGTGTTGGCTGCCCGGCTTCCACATCAAGAGCACTCAAATAGCGTGAATTCAACCGGTCGCTTTCGATTTCGATTCGCTCGGATTGTTCGGAAAGATCCCTTTTGAATACCCGTACTAAGGCGCCGTCGCACCTGGCTTCGATCATTCCTGCGGCGTTGGGCTGCGAGAGGGCGATGAGTATAGTTCCACTATTGAGGCACTGAAAACGTTCGCTAGCGCCGCGGAGAATCACGGCAGTGAGCGAGCTTTTGATACGATATGCTGGCATGGCAGCTCTGCGCCCTCACGTTTCGGTCGCACTATTGCGATCCGACACAGTAGTCAGCCGGCGCCGATTGAGATCGAGCCGTAACGGGTATTGCGGGTCTGAAGATGCAATCTTTCGGGCGATGGATCGAAAATATTTGGGATGCTCGATTTCAACTCGACAATAGTTACGTCGTGTGACAATGTCGGGATTACCAGCTGGCGTGATCTATTGGCGTCTGAGATTTGGCAAATCCTGGAAAACCTTTCGCTTGACTTTAGCGTCTGATTTGTCCGAACATACTGAAACACGTTTCCGTAGCGTCCGAAGGAGCGTCGATCAAGCGGGTAGTTCATTTCGGACCTCGGAAAAATTACGGTGTTCATCCGGGATGAGCTGGGCATGAGACAAGGCCGAATACTCGTGGTCGAGGACGACGCTACGCTGCGTCGTGTCACTCAGATACATCTCGCCAAGATGGGATACCCGACCGCAGCCGCCTCTGACGCAACTGAAGCGCTCGAAATCCTGAAGCACGAGCCCCGAGACCTGGTCATCAGTGATCTCCACCTTCCTGGGATGTCCGGCCTGGAACTGCTGAAAAGGGTTCGAGCGCAGTATCCCGAAACCGAGGTGGTGATGATCACGGCCTACGCAACCGTCGAAACTGCAGTGGACGCAATGAAGTCTGGTGCGTACGATTACGTCACCAAACCAATCCACTTGTACGAGCTCGGTTCGCTCGTGGACCGAGCACTGGAGCGGGTCCAACTGATCGAGGAACTTCGCGTACTGCGCAAGAGCATCTCTGACAAGTATGGTTTCGAAAACATCATCGGTCACTCCCAAGCTCTGCTATTTGTTCTAGATCAAGCAGCGCGGGTCGCGCCAACTGATGCCACTGTACTGATCCTGGGGGAGACCGGCACCGGCAAAGAAGTGCTGGCCAAAGCCGTGCACTTAAATAGTCTCCGTCGGGAGCGGCCATTCGTCACCATTAACTGTGGCGCGATTCCAGCCGAGCTGCTACAGTCCGAACTCTTTGGCCACCTTAGAGGCTCGTTTACTGGCGCTACGACGCACAAGAAAGGAAAAATCGAAATTGCCGATACCGGCACTCTCTTTCTAGACGAAATCGGCGAGGTGCCGCTGGAGCTGCAGGCGCGATTGCTCCGCTTGATCCAGGAGCGCGAGATCGAGAAAATTGGCGCACTATACCCTAGAAAAGTGGATGTCCGCATTATCGCGGCGACGAATCGCGATCTCCGGGCCCTGGTAGCAAGTGGAAGCTTTCGGGAAGATCTGTACTACCGTCTCTCAGTGGTCCCCATCGAGCTTCCCAGCCTGCGAAATCGAGCCGAGGACATTCCCCTATTCGTTCAGCACTTCTTTGAAACTTCCAAACAAAGACACGGGAGGCTGGATTTGATCCTTCCGCCATTTCTCATTCCGTACTTCAATGCCTACACGTGGCCCGGGAATGTGCGCCAACTCGAAAACGCCATCGAACGCCTGGTCGTACTCAGTAGTGGCGATCAAGTTACTCTGAATGACCTGCCGGAGTTCTTGCGCCCGGCCACGCGGGTGTCTTCCCATTCCATGCCGCCTGGTTCTGCTGAAGGATTGAATCTACAGGCAGTTGAAAGGGATTTAATCATCCAGGCCCTAGGTCAATTCAGCTGGAATCAGAGTCGTGCAGCGAAGTACTTGGGTATCACGCGGAAGACTCTTATGTACCGCATCATAAAATATGGAATCCAGAAACGAGGATCCAAATCTGCAGCTTCATGAGAAATGAATTCGGTGAGTCAAAGGTGATCTTAGTTCACACCGCCGAGATAGGGTCCAAATGGCCGCAGTCTTCTGCAAGCCTGAACTAGGAACCGTCCCTCCCAAGCCGCCAGCGATGGCGTGATCCCCCACGGCTTTCTCGTAAGGACCGCATGAAAAGTTTTAAAGCCCATAGCGACCACACGCATCTTGTCAACGTGCGCAAGATGCAGCGTCAAGTCAAACTGTGACGATCAAAACAGTCTCGAGGGGGCTCTTACATGTGCGACTATTCGTTGATGTCTTTTCCGAACCGCTTAGCCACGGCGGGTGAAGAACTCGTTGTGCATCGATTCCCCGGCGGATCGAAGGGCTTGGCACCGTCCGCGGACTCAGGGCACGGAGTGGTTCCATTTCCCAGTCGGCGGAAGACATCCCGGTCACTCTTAGACGAGATTCGATCGCTCTTTAGCGACATCGTCGCCTCGCCAGCAAATGACGTACCTGTAACCGCTGTATGCATCGCGCCTGGCACCCGCTTGCTGCTGCGCGATATCCCGAAACGGCTTCAGAATGAGATTGGGGTTCGTGCAGCCGAGGAGGTGACGTTCACTCAGATGACTTCTGAGTCCTTCACTTATCGCGATGCGGTGCGCTTTCGGAATGGACGCGAGATCAACCTGCAGCGACTTGAAGAAGGACAGCGCGTTCGTGTACTGAATCTCTATTCGACCGATGCATCCGACCCCAAGATCGAGTTTCTGGCTCCGGCGGTCTGAATCTCACAACTAGGCGGCCGTCCGCTCTTCGTAAATGGCGCAGCCAGCGTGTCCACAATTACAGGAAAGCTCAATCGTCTCTCTTGCATCTTTACAATATTGACTGCAATACGCCGCGCCTTTGCCGACCCGGCAATCACATGCCGGATGGTCACATTTTTTGGTCTCTTCTTCCATGTCATCGCCTCCACCAGATAAGATCCTCGCCTCTGAGGTGCAGGCTCAATGAATTCCTTGGTATCGCAAGAGCGAACCGCCGACAAAACGCAACAATCAACCGGTGATACGGTTGAATACGAGCGCGGCCGGCGTCGCAGATTCCATACGATCGGCCGCCTTGGGCCAGATCATCGATGAAATATTAGACCGCCGGCGACCGGCCGCACATCGTCAGTGCCAAGGCCGAAGGAAGGCCCATTGTCCGTTCTGGTGAGGAAACATGATTGCGACAAATAACGGGCCCGCGAGGCGACGTTTCTTGCAAATGGCCGCTGGGGCCGCCACCATGGGTTGGGTGCCGGGGGCAGTAAGGAGGCTCAGCTTTCCCGAACCGGTCCTCGCGCAGAGTACGCTCACTCCCGATGCAGCCCTGGCAGAGCTGATGGCAGGTAACAAACGTTTTGCTGTCGGCAAAATGACCGCTCACGAGCACGATCTGGCGATTCTGAGGCAAAGCACTGCCAAAAAGCAGGAGCCATTCGCCGCCGTGCTCTCCTGCGCCGACTCCAGAGTCCCAGTGGAATTAATCTTTGACCAGGGCATCGGGCATATCTTTGTCACTCGCATCGCCGGAAATGTTATTACTCCCGAAGTCGTGGCCAGTCTCGAATATGGCGCGCTGGTGTTGGGCACAAAGGTGCTGCTGGTGATCGGACACGCCGATTGCGGCGCGGTAAAAGCGACGATCCACGGCAAAGAAGTTCCGGGACAGATCAGCGCGCTATTTCCGCATATTCAACCTGCGGTCGACCGGGCAGGCGACAGTCTTGAAGCGGCCACCAAGGCGAACGCCAGCATCCAGGCGGGGCTATTGCGCGAATCGTCCACCGTGGTTTCGACACTGGTGAAAGAAGGCAAGCTGAAAGTTGCGGCGGCGTACTACGACATCGTCAGCGGCAGTGTGAGCTTGTTGTAGCCGGCAGTGCTCTGCACGAACCCACGCGAGCTAGGAAGCTGCTCTTTCGATCGCGTGATGAGCGAAGCCCTAATCCCAACGAGAGCGAAATAGTAAACCGAGTGGTTGCCGGGAAGCACCTAACACACCGCTGGCCTTAATGGGCCAAAGCTGAAACAATGCAGACCTGCTTCGTTTCAGGGTTTATGAAAAGGAGTATCTTTTATGAAAGCAATTGCACGGGCTCTTTGCCTCTCCTGTTTTGCTTCTATAATGTCCCTTGCAGGGGATTGGTCGGGATGGCTGGTTAGCGCCAAATGCTTTGCGAGTATGGACAACAATCGCGCCGACACTGAAAAGAGTTGGGACGGAAATCTGGTGATCCGTTACTGTACGCCAGATAAGGATACGAAGTCATTCGCGTTCGTGCGAAATGATGGCGAGCACTTCGCTTTCGATTCCGCAGGAAATGAGAAAGCGGCGCAACTCCCGTTGAGCCTAGGGAAGCACTTCGTGTACTTCGTCAGGGTATCGAGTGAAAGGCTCAGGAGGAACACAGTCAAAGTGCAAAGAATTGCGATTGTCGCACGTGTACCTCGCAACGGACCTGGTGCGCCTGGTTTGTGACGGGCAGCCCAAGCCGTCCCATCTGGGATAAGGCTGACAACTATCTGGATGCTGGCAGGCAAGTGACCCGAAGGCGTGGAACGGTAACTGAAATCGGCGTTGTTCAACCGCGCTCCGTGAGACATATGCACCCGCCCGGTTTTTGATTTCAGCACCCGTGTTGCGTGGAAACCGCGGTAGCCACAAATCGAGGACAATGCCGGAGCGAGATTATTTGAAACTGAGCGATCGCCCCGATCCCGAGGGGGAGGTCTTTGGAAGTCGCCCTCAGGATCGGGCAGGTTAAACCTACGTTTCGGGCTGGGACCCGTAAGTTAAACCTTTTGCAGCTGGAGATGCATCCCACCTTGCGGGTGATTCTTTATTCCTTGACGGCTGGCGACAACGGCGATTAGGGATTCTAATTTCGTACTAGACGCGATGCCACCGCCCCCATCGGTCATAGTAGCCGCCACGATAGGGATGCCCGTAACCCCGGTAGGGATACCAGTGCCCGTGTCGATAATAGTAACCCTTGGGATACACCGTTGCTTGGGCAACGCTAGGTGAAAGCATAGTCACTGCTGCTAGAGCAAACCCCAGAATGCCAAGTTTCTTGAACATTTGAACCTCCTGTGCCTTTGGGATGATGCTACAGCGGTCAAAGATTGTTTCAAGGGGCTGTACTGCTCGCACTACGATTGTGTCGCTCGTGCTACCATCCCGAGTTAAACCTACCGACGAGACACGCCGCAATGGATCTGACGCTAGAAGTAGAGCATGACTTTTTATTGGCTAAGGCTTCCGGGCAACTATCGTTGAGCGAAGCCTTGGAAAGCTGCAGGGAAATGTGCGATGTGGCAGCTGCAATGGGTTTCGGGAAGATTCTCTTCGATTGCTTTGCACTGGAAGGGGAGCTTACGCCGGAGGCAAGGTTTGAACTCGGTAAAACCATCGCCGAGCACTGTCAAACCTTCGTCAGAATCCCCATCGTCGCTCTTCTCGGTCAACCTCCGGCGGTTACGGGACTCGCTGCGCGCATTGCGTCCAATCGTGGAATGGTTGTCGGGACGTTCGCCGAGCGTAAAGCAGCACTGGAATGGTTAAGATCTCCCAGGTCCGCCGCAGCCGGAATTCTCACCAATCCCAAACCGCGCAGCCACATCGTGTACCCCTACACTGAGGAAACACATCTGGCGGACGCCGTGTGTCTGTTCGCCAGCGCGGGACTACGGAAAGGTGAAACCGTTGTGCTTATCATGAGCGAAGCACACCACCAACCTATTCTCAAACAACTCGGGGCGGAGGGGTTCGATGTCGCGGGACTGATGCAATTTGGCCAACTTGCCTGTGCGGAAGCTGAGAGATTGTTGTCTTCATTCATGTTCGACGGGATCATCGACGAGTACTTATTCAAACATAAGTTGGAGGGGATGATAACCCACGCCAAGGTGGTCAGCGCCGGACGCGGAGTGCGCGTGTTTGGTGAGATCGTGAATCTGACCTGGCGGTCGAGGATTAGGGCCACGGAGCGTATGGAGAAGCTTTGGAACGACCTCATCCATGAGCATTCGGTGACACTGCTGTGTGCCTATGCTCTCGCAAGCGCGACCCATGAGACACTGCCGAACTCGCTGTTGAGCTGCCACTCACACGCGATAACGTAAGTGTTGGTCCCCAGGCCCCACCCTGGAAGGTCCGCTCAGCCTAGATGTCCACCGGTGCGAAACTCATAACGCTCGATCTTAACGGCAAATTGCCTGCCGTCGATGCGGACCATCTGTCCCATGATCCGAAGCCGCAGAGGACAGCCGTCGTCAAGCTCGTAAGGCCAATGTATGGACAGATCAACCTGTTCTCGAACGCGTAATGGTTCATTGGCTTGCAGCAGGATTCCGCCAGAGCTAATATTGACGGTTTTGCAAGCACGAGCCGACTTACCGCGGCTCGTTTTGTATTCGCAAACCAACTCGATCGGGTATCTCCTATGGCCCCGACGGTCGTCTTCAAGAGGAGCAACCGCATGTTCACTGGATAGACTAGGTACAGTCACTGCTATGACCCCCTTCATCAGGTTTTCAGTCGTACTCTAGACTACGGTTTTGTTGCTCGACTACGGGCCGAACGGTTCGGCCTTCTCTATCAGATCCCTTAAAACACGTCCGAACCCGATGTTGGCGGCATCTTGCCTCGATCAGACCGCGGCCCACCGCTGACGCGGGAAGCATCAAAACTTTGATTCGGTATGCGCGCGTAGAGACGGAGATGTTCACGGTTTTGCCCTGTGCATATGTGCCCAAAGGCTGTGAGAAGATGCAGGCCACTCGCTTGGAGATTTATTAATATTTGGCTCTTGCGGCTCGGGGAACGATTGGGTCTCTGATCGGTCTAAAAGGCATCCACCACGACAGGAAATAGCATCATGACTTCTAGGTAGTGACCTCGCCGGACGCATCGAGGACCGGAACAGAGGAGCCTAATTGGAGGTCAGTATGAAACATCCAGGCAAGTTCATGTCGTTTGTGATGGCACTCGCCATGCCGATCGCGATGCTGCCCCAAACGTCAACGCAGGCGCAGCATACACAGACGCAGCCTACAAATGCGGCGGCCACGCAAGCCCAGCAACACAAGAGCACCGAGAACACCCACAGCAGGGCCAAGGGTGCGGCTGCCGGAGCCGCAGTCGGAGCCATAACGGGGAATGCTGGAAAGGGCGCGGCCGTCGGAGCCGTAGCCGGCGGTATGCATACCCGCCATACCCGTCGCCAGGAGAGGAGGGCCACCCGGTAGACCACCTTCGACCCGAAGCGATCAGCAGCATGAGCGGGATTCGTAAGTAGATCGTAATGTAAGGGAGGTTTTCCGTATGTCTCTATCGAAAAGAGCGTTTGCGGAATTTATCGGAACCTTTTGGCTGGTCTTCGGCGGATGTGGGAGCGCGGTACTGGCTGCGGCTTTTCCCGGCCTTGGGATTGGCTTCGCCGGAGTCGCTCTGGCGTTCGGCCTCACCGTCTTGACCATGGCGTTTGCAATCGGCCACATTTCGGGATGCCACTTGAATCCCGCTGTGTCGGTGGGATTGGTCGTGGGCAAGCGATTTCCTCTGTCGGAACTGCCAGCGTACGTCGTCGCGCAGGTGTTGGGAGGCATCGCTGGATCGGCCGTGCTGTACGTCATCGCGATGGGCAAAGCAGGGTTCGACCTGGCTGGTGGATTCGCCTCAAACGGCTACGGCGCGCATTCTCCCGGCGGATATAATCTGGCAGCCTGCCTGACCGCCGAAGTAGTGCTGACGTTCATGTTCCTGATGATCATTCTGGGAGCCACCGACACGCGAGCCCCGAAGGGATTCGCGCCGATCGCGATCGGCCTCGGGTTGACACTCATTCACCTCATCGGGATTCCGGTGACGAACTTATCGGTGAATCCGGCGCGCAGCACGGCTCCGGCAGTATTCGTGGGCGGATGGGCGCTCGAACAGCTGTGGCTATTCTGGGTCGCGCCGATCGTAGGCGCGGTAATCGCCGGCGTGGTGTATTCGGTCTTCGCCACGGAGCCAGAACCTTCGCTGCGCGAAAAGATGGCGGCGCCGGAACCCCATCGCTATGTCCCCGTTTCCTAAGGGTAATAAACTGGCTACTCAACTTCCGGATGGCCACCGAACAAATGCCCAGCATGAGCAAGTTCAGTTCGGATGGCAGTCTTAGGGCGGTGCCGAGCCGGCAGCCGACGCGCGCTGGCTGTGTCAAGAGTCAGCGCAATCCATCCAGGGGACACAAACGAAAAAAGCCGGGCACGCCTTCTTACTGGCGTACCCGGAGTTCTTCCACGGAGAGTACTTGAACGGTCAAGGAGTTAACCTTGACGAGCCTATTTTGGAAGCCTACCGGGCCGCGCCCCATGTGAAATTGACACCCGTCGTCAAACGAACATTATTTCTGTTCTCATTCACACCCGTTAGGAAGCTGACGGGACGGGTCAAAAAGTAATCCGCATCGACCAGTCGATAGGTAACGTGCTTGGAGAGCCGGATGTCAAGACCGGCACCCGCCATCATCGCAAACGAGGTTCGAGATACATTGAGGCTTGCCGAGACGTTATCGGGGACAGTAATTGAGCTCGCGGGGAGGACCGTCGGCACATTCACAATATTGGTGCTCACCAAAGCGTTGGCGCCCCCGAACAGAACTTCAGCGAATGGCGTAAACCGCGAGTGATTGTAAAAGCCGTAGCGTGGCCCAAGTAAAAAATGGGTTTGCCTATTACTAAACACACCGCTGAAGGTATCCTTAGTAACGGCGCCGGCATCAAACGCCAAGCCAATTCCTTTGTGGAAATTATACACGAACTGCCCGCTCCCGCCGTTCGCGTCAAAGGATGGAATGCCAGCCGTGTTTGGATTGAATCGGACCCAGTCATAGCCAAGGTAGGTTTCGAATCCAGGGACATCTGTCGCGGCCGCTGTCAAAGCGAAGGACAAGAAAGCCGCAAGAACTGCGACAAGTTTCATACTGTTGATACTCCTAGCTGAATTTTGACTAACCTAAACCACTCAGGCCGACATCGACCTTACCGCTTTCGCTGAGTGCCGCTGATGTGCGACGTAAAGCGAGTCGAACTGACACCACCCTAGATTCCGGTCTCGAGTGTGGAGGGCTAAATCTTGGGGTTACACGATTCACAAGATCGTGGGCGCGTAAACCACGAACCTGGCCAGGTCAAACAGAGAGCGCGCTTGTGTTTATGTTCATCTAGGACAGGCTTGACTCACAAAATTGCATCTGGAACAGAATAATTGACATCACCGCGTGGAGAGAAAAAAGTGCCGCTCAGCGACCGCGAGAGGTGTGTTGGCATTGGAGCGTGGTACTAGAGGAACTGTGGCAGCAAGACTTCGGCGGGAACAAGTATCTCCGAGAAGCAATGAAAGTTCAGTCATACCGCTGCGACTATTGTTCGAAGTTGAAGGGTGAAAGCAATCGTTGGTGGCTAGGCCATCCCGATGGCGAACATTTCACGCTCGCGGTTTGGGACGCCACCTTGGCGGATCGGGATGGTTATGAGCACATCTGTTCGGAATCCTGCGCAACAAAAGCTCTTTCAATGTGGATGACTCACCCGAACCTCATATCGTGTGCCAATTCCCCAGTTATGCACGACGTCTACCCAAGAGGCTAGACCGCAAGTCCTCATTGAGCCGCTTTCGTGCAGGCTGGGAGCCGACATGATTGATTCAGGAGCCCTAGGGCAAACGAAAGTAAATCCCTTCCGGCCAGGATTGCATCTCAAGCATGAGAAAACTGTTACCTGTGACAGAACCGCGTACGGAGGTAGCTCCCCCTATGTTCGGATATCGGATCACCTTCTCCATGATTGCTGTGTTTCGCCACGGTTCTCAGGAACTGATACGTCCGCTGGCTCGCGGTTTGATCCTGATTCCTACATCAACGATGGACCGCGCGGGTATGATCGAGGCAACATGTGGTGAACATCGGGTGCGGGTGTTTCAGCGGGATTTGATGGACAAAGCCGAACGGATCGAGCTGGAGCCAGAGCAGAGTAAAATCTGATGGCGCCTTCGCTTTGAGCCACATGCGTTGGCGGCATGAACAGTGAGAGGTGCGCCGCCTCCAAATCCGGGGGCGCACCTTGCTCGGCTTTCACTTAGTGTGGGACGGACTTCAAGCGGCCACAAGCTCCTGCTTGAGTTGTTCACGGATAAGTCGCTTGGTACGTTCGGCAAACGCGAGCTTATCTGCCAGGCAGCTTTCGAGAAGTACGCCGACGGCTGGGTGCTCCATTGCATCGGCGGCGGCGATCAGAGCAACGTATTCTCCAATCCGGAGGTGCGTCAGCCGACTGGCCTTGGCCAGCACGAAAATCCGCTTTGCCACCGGGGATTGGATTTCAGTGAGTTCTCTCCGGAAGTCTTCGAGAAAGACGTCATGCAGGCGTCCATTTGCTTTTACGGGCTTCTCGCCTATCAGTCTGAAGCACTCGTCTAGCCTGCTCAGGATTTGCGTTGAGATAAACTCCCGCGCGTCCAGAGCTTCTTTGATCTCATCGTTTTGGGCCGCCTGGCCCAATTCTTCATAGATCTTCTGGCTGCGTTCCGCGCCTTGCCGTAAACTGCTCAGCAAGGCTACAAAGACTTCTTTCGGCGTCTTGATTGGCATTATGTTGCTTTCTCCTATTGATTTCGATCGGGTCGCTGCTGACGGCTTGAACGGGCTGTCTCATCTGTATACCCGCGCAGTAGCGCTGTTCCTGATTCTCGCGGCGCTCATGGTGGTTTATTTAATTTGAATCTGGCGATCCGACGCTACTAGCGTCTGAGGTCTCATTTCCGCCTCCAGCGCATGGTTGGCGCTGTAGCTCGTTCTCGAAGTCGGGGATTAAAGCTTCTGATCTTTCAAGAACGTCTCCACGACGTACCTCGCCGCATGATAGGCGTCCCGCAGGTTCGGATGGCTTGTGATCCGCAGTTTCATTCCATTGGCGCAAGGCACGTAGGCCATATAGCTGGCTCCCCAGTTGCTTTGAAAGAGGCAGATGCATTTGTCTTGGTAGGTCACGGTCAGGCGAGTACCTGTCGCGGGATTCCGCATCGTCAGGCCATTCCGGTCAACCTCCGGGACAATGCCAGCCACCTCGCAATGTTGTCTTACTGCTTTGTCAAACGTTCGCCGCACGTCATTCTGGCGTTCGGTTTGGTTCAGCATGGTAGCAAACCTTCCTCTAACTCCGATGATGCGTGTGGAGCCTATCGAGCCGTACCGTTATCAGACCTTTGTCACACGGCTCGCGCAGGCGCTTCCCGGCAGTTAGCGCAGGCATGGAGGCGGACTTAGCTTGCCACGGCGCGGTATCGTCGGATGGCATGCCGCGGGCGCCAATGTCTCGGGTTTCGGACTGTTGCGGAAGCGAGCGCGTAACGCGGCTCGGACGCAAAGCCTGCCGGGGCTGGGTCTTCCTTCTGGTATCTAGCGAAAAAGCCCATCACACGCGATACGTAAGCGCGCGTCTCACGAAAAGGCGGAATGCCCTTGTACTTCTGCACAGCGCCCGGACCTGCATTGTAGGCAGCGATGGTGTACTGGAGTGGATGCTTCTTGTTGGCATAGCGGTGCAGCAACGAACCCAGATAGTTGGCGCCGGCGTCCACGTTTTGCTCAGGAATGGAAGGGTCGGCTCCGAACTGGCGGGCGGTTTCCGGCATCAATTGCATCAGGCCCACCGCGCCTTTGGGTGACACGGCTTGGGGCGAGAAAGCCGATTCCGCGGCGATGATGCTCTTGATGAACGCCGGCGGCACCTTGTATTTGTGGGAAGCGGCGTGGATGACCTCATTCAGCGTGAACTGGGGGGCCGGAATCCGCAGCCGTGCGACGACGGGGTGCAGGGCACGATTTGTCAGACGATCGATAACGTGAGCCGCGAAAATGCAAGCACATAGAGCGATTACGCGAGTGATGATTCTCATTGATGTTACAGAAGGTTATAAAACAACGGAACTACAGGGCCAACTGAGGACCAGACGGGAATTTTTCTCTGAAAGCGTGTAGACGTGTGAGAGCTGCGGTATGGTTGCCGCGCAATTGTAAGACTTCTGTAGCAAGCCTATCTGGCGCTGGGCGAAGGCGTTAATCTCATCGCGTGAAAAAACGAAGCCATCCTGCGCGGGGTCGTAGGTGATGCCTGGCACCAGCACGTGAGCTAGTAGAAGCTATAAGTTTGCTGACGCGTTCATTTTCTCTCGGCTGTAACAACATGAGCACTTTCCCACAGTCGAACCTTGCGGCGTGCCTCATCGAAGATCCGTTCATAGTTGCCTTTGTGGATCTTCTCAATCGCTTCTGGACTTAGCCGATTCCAGAGCGGATCATATGTCGAGTAGAGCCTCAAGTACTCCACTTGGTTGGAGGGCGCCAGGGCATCTGTACCAAACAAAAACCGGTCCGGATAGCGGTTGAGCAGATCGGCGGATAAGGCCTGCGAGACAGGATTCGCCAGTATATACCTTGCTACCGCGTCCCATGAAATATCGAAAAAGACATGTTTGAAGTCAGGATCTTTGAGGATTGCCTCCAGAACGGCGGCGTGGTCTTTCACGGGCGCCACCACCCGGCCAAGTCCGGTGTGGGCCCAGATTATGGTGGTCTTGGGATGTCTTCGGAGAAGTGCTCGCATGTCGGCAAGATACGTGGGCTTGGCTCCTTCTTTCTGGAAGGGAGTGTCAATGTCATTGTGAATCAGGGCAACCAGTCCAACCTCAGCGGCGAAATCCAGTATTCGATCGACGGCTGGATCGGTCAAACTTGCCACTTCTCCAGCCACTTTGGAGGAGACGAACTCTTTATGAATCGTGAATTCACCGATGCCGGAGAACACCCCCGGAAAGATCTGAAGCACGCGGCGAATATGGTCGGCAGCGTACATGTCGGTCGGGTTAAACCCCGTGATCATTGGATCAAAGCGTGCTTTTTCTTCCTTACTCAGAGAGTTGTAGGCCATCGCAATTTGCGCGTCTGTGAAGGAGTAATAGTAGAGGGGCGTGTCCGTGTTCAGATAGTAGGCCGGTGCGTTGTCGCCCGAGACTCGGTAAGACCACTGCTGCTGCAGCGGTATGCCAAAGATCGCCACCCGGCCCACTGTGTTTCCCATCATTTCCAGGAATGCATGAATGTCGGGTCCATTTTGGATGTAGTTTGTCAAATGGAAGTGTGAATCGTTGAATTCGTAATTGCTCGGCTGGGCATAAGCCGGCGTGATGCTGATCAGCCACGCGACAGCGCCCCACGTTATAAGCGGACAGCGAGGTAATCGATGAGTTCGCATTAACGGCTTCCTATATTCCGCCTTTTGCAAACGTTGCTATTTCAGACCAACCGAGGCGGGTGAGAACAGATTCAAATCCAGCTGGTGGGCGACATACTGGATCGCCTTCTTGGCCTTCACACTATTTCCATGCTCGTCGAGAGGGGGTGCAAAGACCGCAATCGCTCCCTTGCCTGGAACCACGGCTAGAATGCCTCCGCCAACTCCACTCTTTGCAGGCAGACCGACATACCATGCCCACCAGCCGGATTCGTCATACAACCCAGCCATCATCATCGCCGACAGAATCTCCGGAATGTTCTGCGCCTTCACTACCCGTTCACGTGTCACAGGGTTGATGCCGTTGTTCGCGAGGGTCGCTCCCATCTGGGCGAGTTGCTTCACGTTCAAGCCGACCGAACACTGCTTGGTATAAATATCAACTGCTTCTGACGGATCGGAATGAATCCGGTCATACTTAACCAGCAAGGCCGCCAGTGCCTTGTTGCCTTGATTGGTCGCTGCCTCTGACCGGTACACCTCATCAATCAGCTTCAATTTCTCGCCGGCCGCCTTACTGTAGTAATCCAGTATTCTGCGCCACTTTTCGTCCGCGTTCATGCCTGATATCAACGCTGTCGTGGCAATGGCGCCGGCGTTCACGAACGGATTTCCAGTGTGAGTACGCATATCGACAACGGCGTCAACGGAGTTGAAGGGTCTACCGGTCGGTTCACTTCCAACGCGATCGAATACGGCGTCGGAACCGAGTTCCTGCATCGCCAGCGCGAGTGTGAAAACCTTTGAGATTGACTGAATCGAGAAAGAGTAAGTAATGTCACCCGCGGTATAGCACCGATTGTCAGTTGTAACGACAGCGATGCCGAACAACCTTGGATTGACTTGGGCCAAGTAGGGAATGTAGTCGGCGTTCTTCCCTGAAGTATCCCCTCTGAATCTTCCGTAGGCACTGTCTACAGCTGCTTTAAGTTGCGCACTTTTCGGAGCAACCGGACTGCTCTGAGCCGCGAGGGAGAAGGATATCAGGAATGCCAGCAGCGCTCGCGCGACGAAAACCGTGGACCTGAGGTGATTGCTTAGCTTGCTTTTCATTTTGTTGCTCCGCTACTCCTTGGGGTACTTATTGATGTAGTAGGTCACGCTTCCTTGAATGCGAGGGGCTACCCATTTGAAACCGTCCTTCCGCTCCAACGAACCGTAGATGTACTCTCCCCCGAACAGAAATCTGACCGTCGGTTGGACGATCAAGTTGGCTGTCGCATAGTTGCTGACGTGGTACGTGGTTCCCGGGTCGCCCACCGGGCTATTGATTTGCGTGTAGCCATAGCTGACAGTGGAACGCAATAGCTTGGTCCAGTAGTGCTGATACCCAATCTCGCCCGAGCCAGTCGGCGTTGCGACCAGCTTGCCTTTGGCATTAAACCCGACGTCTGTTCCCAGGCCGAAATTGTCGTTGTAGTAGTTCGAAATTCCCTTGCCAAAGACGAGTTGGAACACGATGTTGTTCTTGCTGGTTCCCCACGCGCCCGAGAGCGAACCTCCGAATCCATCCACGTGATTCCTCAGGTCAGGCACCAGCGTATTTGGTATGACTCCTCCTACGGAGCGGGAGAGAAAAGCGGCATGAATGTGGCCGTGCTTATTTTCGTAACGATAAAACGCGACCAGGTCAGGCCACACAGATGACCCTACCGGCACGCCAAATTGGGTGCTGAAGGGAGTGTCTGTTCCGGATTTTTCTACCGAGATGCCGATCCTGTTTGAATCATTCAGAGGGTATGTATAACGGAACATCGGGTTCCGGAGGCCGATGATTCCCGGGGGGCCTTCGAATTCCAGCGTGTCGGGGAATACGTCAGGATCGCCGAAGGCGCTCCACGTCTGACCTACAAGCAGGTCTTTGTATTCGGCATAAAACTGGCGCAAACGTAGCGAAGTGCGGTCGTAGTTTCCGAGAAAGTCATACTCCAGGTATGCCTTTACGGTATCGGTATCGCTGTCGCCGTCTCCTATCGGCTGCCGGAACTCGGCCGAGAAGCGCGATGCCCGCATGGAAACTGTGGCGTTAACCGTATGGGGCTGAGAACTCGAAGGAAAGCTTGACGGTACGTATCCACCATAATAAGTTCCTGCCTGATTCGCGTCCACGAACAGGTCGCTTTTGATGAAACCACCAAACTTGATGAGAGTTCCCGTTCCTGGCAATCTAAAGAAACCACGCAGCGATGGGTCAACATCCTCGGCATCGAGGCGCGCTGCATTATCGGAATCCTGATTTGCGACCTCGCGCGTACGCGTAAGGTCACCGATATAGGTCGTCGGCAACTCCGGCAGCGGTACTTTCGACGGCGGAGACGTCTTCGCAGGAGCAGGGGCAACTGGAGTGCTCTCGCTAGCTTCAGCGATTGCTATTTGCTGCTTTAAGTCCTGCATCATCTGTTCAAGTTGCTGAAGCTTGGTTTTCAATTGCTGGAGATCAGGTGTCTGCGCGGAGCTGGGCGCGCCGAACCAGAGCAAAACAACCACTGAGGCCACACCTGGATATTTCATTTGCAACCCATTCATGTCGGCCCAAAGATGCTTGACTCTGCTCCGAAGATCTAAAACAACTATTTTCGCCAGCGTTAAGACCGGTGAAATAATGCATCAGACGCAGCTCTAAGTCATCATGAGCGTGCATTGTTGAAATGGCGCCGGTATTAGTCTGATTGTGTCCGCCGTAGGAACGGGGGCATTTGCGCCAGGATCAACACCGATGCCAACTACGCTTTCGGCGCTGAGTGTTTTTACAAGATATGATCTTCCAACACGCGAGCGTTCTCTGGAGTTCAGCGAGATATCTCGCCGATAGAGTCCATCCTGTTGGGGCTCGGCGTCCGGCCGTTCGGGCGTTTGCTGCTTCTCACTTCGTTAGCAGCTGTCGCGTCTTGGCGAAACATATTGTCATTGTCACTGCCATGATTGTTCTGGTCACAACGGCGAGCACGAAATCTGCTGCGTTAGCACAGACCCCGCAGACCAAGCCTGGGACAGAGGATATCTTGAAGGAGATTGACCAACTCATCGAGCAGAACCGCAGATTGGAGCAGCAGAATAGAGAGCTCATCGAACAGATAAACTCGCTTCGTCAATCGCTTGTAAACCAAGGTGCAGCACCGCAGACAGCACTTGCACCGCAGCCAGCCGGTGGCGCGGCAACCACAGCAGGAACCGCACCCCCTACAGCCCAGCCTGGCCAGTCCGGCGCGGGCAGCACTCAGCGAGCAGATGCCACGACGGGATCTTCCAACCAGAACCTACCGAACAACGACGATAAGACGTTGCTTCCGCAAGCGTCAGGAGGAAATCCGGCCATTTTTGGCGAGTTTAATCCGGGGCGTGGTTTCACCGTCGCAAAGGGCGAATACGGCGAGCTCAATCTTAGCGGCTATATGGCTGTCCGTTATCTCAACCAATTGCCACCCAACCAAAACGAGACGGATCACTTAGGCCGGCCGATCCCGATCGAACCCCGCAACGATTTCCAGTTTCATCGGGTCATGTTGTTCTCTCAGGGTTGGCTGTTTACCCCGAAGTTTCAATACTCCACGTTCCTGTGGACAGTGCAGGACACGAATCAAGTGGCTGTGGGCGGCGCGTTGTACTACGTCTTTGGCAAATACCTGACCTTAGGAGGAGGTTGGAACGCCTATCCCGGCACACAATCCTTGCAAGGTTCTCATCCCTATTGGGAATCGTATGACCGGGTGATGGCGGATGAATTTTTCCGTCCGTACTTCTCGCAAGGTGTATTCGCGCAAGGTGACTTGCTTCCCCGTCTTCAGTACCGGTGGATGGTCGGCAACAATAACAGCAATCTCGATGTTCCAGCGGTCAAACTTGACCGGGATCTTTCCGCGGGATTCGCGATCACTTGGCTGCCGACGACAGGCGAGTTCGGCCCCCGCGGCGCCTTCGGTGATTATGAGCGCCATAAGAAGCTTGCTACCCGCTTCAATCTCGCCTACACGTACAGCCCAGAAGAGCGTCAAAGCGCCGTTGGCGAACCATCGGGCAACACGACCCTCCGCCTCGCCGATAGTTTGGACCTTTTTGATACCGGCGCTCTTGCCAACGGTGTGACGGTGACGAGGGCGAAGTATCAATTGGTCTCGGCAGCGGCCGGAATGAAGTACCGTGGTTTCTGGCTCCAGGGCGAGGGCTACGGCAGGAAACTGGATGATTTCATTGCGGACGGGCCCCTGCCGGTGAAGAACATCCGAAATACCGGTTTCTACGTTCAGGCGGCTGACATGATCGTACCGAACCGATTTGAGATTTACGCATCCACGTCCTACGTTCTGGGTGAATTCGGACACCACCCTCACGAATTCATTGTCGGCAGCAACTACTATCCGTGGAACACACGGAACCTGCGTTTGAATCTTCAACTGATCAACGTCTCGCACTCTCCGGTCAGTAGCACCTTTGGCTTCTATCTCGGGCAGATCACGGGTCAAGTGGTCTCCATCGGCTTCACGACACTCTATTAGGATGTGTCTTGCAAACCAAGCGGCGACTCTGTACTTTGACGTTTTCAGACCTCTTGCCATGAAACTTTCAACGAAGGCCGCGCCAGCGCTAGTGCGACGGCGAGCGAAACTGGGCATGCCTCTCGTAGCCCGCTCAACGCCGATCAACCGAAGCCCGCTGCGGGCTACTGGAAATTCACGCCACACTGAGCGTTCAGTTGGACGGTGGCGGCGCGATCGAGGGAGCTAATCGGCGTTTTCTTCTGTTCGCCTTGCACGGTGGTGAAGTTAAGGGTGTCCGCAGTGTACCAGTAATTCAGAGCCACCCAAACCTGGTTGTCGTAAGTCAATTTGATCAGATACAGCGGCTTTCCGTTTGCTTGTGGGCAGGAGGCCTGATCGGGTCCGCTGTACACAGACCCGTAGTCGTTGCTTGGGTACGAATAAGGAACTGCGTACGGATAAACGGTGGAAGGATAATAGTAAGAAGGGTAGCCATTGTAATAATAAGGGTAACCGTAGTAAGGATAACCCCAGCCGCCGCCGTAATACGGCCAGTAACCGGGAAAACCAAACCCGAAGGAATAGCGGTTCCCCCAGTAACGCCCGGGGTATCCCCTAAATCCACCTCCACGAAATCCTGGGCCGACAAAGCCCCCGCCGTGAAAACCACCCATCCCACCGCGGAAGCCGCCCATTCCACCATGGAAGCCGCCCATTCCGCCGTGGAAACCACCACCGCCGCCATGAAAGCCACCGCCGCCACGCTGAGCGATCCCTGGTGTTGCCAGAAAGCAAGCTATGAGCAAGAATTGCGCAAATCTTCGCATGATACTTACCTCCTATCGGAGTCGATGCTGCGCTGGGAGATTAACCGCAGGCATGCCCTTTGAGCGGCCCAGCCCAGTCGGGAGCGTGAAGTGCGCTTGGCCGCCCCCAGCATGCCGGCCCACCATTAACCTCCTGATACGTTGATGCCGCGTTGACCGGCCACGCGGCATTTACTTGGCAGGCACCCACGGTGAAGCTTCTCCTCGCACACTTGCGTCACTGGCGTACACCAAATCATTTCAGACCGCCAATGTACAGGGCTTCTCGACGACTAGAGAAAATCCCGTTCATTGGCACGGAAAGGCTTTGTGTGTTCCTGGTGGCCTAGTTTCCGGAGCACAGCGGCACCGGAGTGCGGTCAGCTCCAGGACGAGGGAGCCGGTACTCCACGCTGACAGTGGCAGCCATGCCGGGGAGAACTGTGACGCCGAATGGGGGCTTCATCTCAAAGCGGACCGGAACTGCCTGAGTCGTTCGATCCGCTACTTGTACTACTTCCTTGATGTGTACCGGATACCGAACACCAGGCGCTCCGTTAATCTGGGCAAACATCGCCGTGATGTTCGGGGAGCAAGTGTCGGATGTTATGACGGTCGCCGGAAGGTTCGCGACGATGTCGAGTGCATCGACGCTCTGGAACCTGATGACCGGCTTGTTCGCGGTGATGGACTGCCCCTCATCGACAAAACGCTGTGCGACCACGCCGCCGTATGGGGCGCGCAGCGCGCTGTCCTCGAGTTGGAGCTTGGCTTCTGCCACCAGGCCGGCGAGTCCTCGAACAACAGCTTCCTGGGCGACGATGTCCTCATTGCGAGCGATTGTTCGTTTCTCGATCAACTGCAGGGCCGCTATATGCTCTTCCTGTGCAACAGCGTAGTTAGTTGCCGCGAGTTCGTACTCGGAGCGCGATACGGCACCGGACTGGACAAGTCCCGCGTAACGGTCTAATTCCGCCCGCGCATTTGCGAGTCTTACCGCGGTCACACGCTCTTGCGCCTCGTGCTGGATCTGGTCTTCGGGTCTTTCTCCTCGCCGCAGCGCATCCAGGGCAGCACGAGCCTGGTCGAGCTGGCCTTGTGCCGCCTCTAGCCTGGCCTGAAATTCGGCTGGCCGCAGTTGAGCGACGATCTGGCCCTTGGCGACCTTCTGTCCCTCCTTTACCGGCAAATTGACAAGTACACCTGCTACTTGGAACGCAAGTTCTACCTCTTTCGAGGGATCAACCCTGCCAGCGAATGTGCGAACTTCCAGTGTGTTCCCGGCTGCTACAGAAATCGTTTTGCCGGGGTGAACATCCTTGGAGCGACTGGAACCGGACCGGGCGCACCCCGTGGCAACGCAGACCATCGACAAGGCGGCCGCTAATGCCAGCGCCCGCAACTTCGGGCGTTCATGACTGCCTCTTCGCTTCGATAGCGCCTCCGTAAACATTTATACCTGGACTTGAGCTCTCCAAGAATCAATAGATTGCCGGTATTGAAAAGAACTCAGTGGGGTCTTCGGCCCAACGCTGGTCTTCTTCCATTTCGTGGATCATCCGCTTCGCGACTTTCTCCTTTTGGCGGGGAGTCAAAATCGATTCGATCTGTCTGCGCGCCTCGATCCGAATGGTTTGTTCTCGGGCGAATATTTTCGCAACGGATAGATCGGGATTTCCGCGAGTCAAAGCAAACTGGACGGTCTCATTTGCGATGATCCGCTCAACTTGCTCGTGCTGCGCATGTGTTAGGTTCAAGTGCTTGATCATCTCAAGCAGGCCCGTCTGAAGATTTTCCAAAGTTGGAATTGGACCCCAGCCCGTGACAGGTTGTGCACAGGCGCCTGAACTGGAAGCTAGAAGAGCGCCAGCGGCTACCAGCGCCAGAATTGGTCCTTCGCATCTTCCCATAGAATTTACTCCGTTCAAATGGTCTTGATTTCGCCCGTCTCCGATCAACCAACGGTCGTTCGAAGTTGAGATGCGTGCAAGACATGCGACGCGCTATTTTTTAACTGACCCTTGGGGCGGAATCACGGCGTTCATGGATATGCCCAGCCACAAGTTCCATCGGCCGGAAGGAATCCGCACGTCCGATTGCTTCGCGGAACGAAGCCGTCCGAGAAACTACACCCAACCTCTCAACGTGGCGTCACACTTGGCAGGAGAGCGAAATCCGATTTTACTGTCACTTCCAACCCTAGTGGCGCCACCATCTACATCGATGGCATCCAATTGGGTCGAACGCCAATGAGCTTTCCGATGCCAACGGGACGTTACACCTTGGCCAACCTAGTTCCGAACAAATAGAGCCTTCGAACCTAACGGTGATCGCCAATATCCAGATCGGGTTGGATGCAGAACCTCCGTAACCGAGGAGCGCGTGCTGAGTGGTCTCGCTCGTGGAAAGGACTGAGTCCCACTTTGAAAAAGCTCAGAGACTTTATCGTGAACAGACTAGTGGCCGGGGTGCTGGTTGTCGCTCCGATTTACCTCGCCGCCTTGCTGGTGCTCAAGGCAATGAAATCGTTGACAAATCTCGTGCGGCCGCTCGCGAAGCTCCTTCCGAAATGGTTACCTGCCGATCATATCTTTTCTTTGTTGCTCGTGCTGGTTATCTGCCTCCTCATTGGAATAACAGTTCGCACTCGGACCGGCCGAGCTACCTGGGGGCGAATGGAGAAGTCGATCTTCCAAAAAATCCCTGGCTACCCGATTGTTCGAAGTTTTACTCAGCAATTGGCTGGCGAGACACAAGGCGAAGCGTGGCAGCCGGCGCTGGCCGAGATTGAAGAGGCTCTCGTCCCCGCGTTCATTATTGAAGAACTTGAGGACGAGCTTTTCACGGTTTTTGTTCCTTCGGCCCCCACCGCTTTCAGTGGAGCAGTTTATATTTTGAGCCAGGACCGTGTGCATCGCGTGAACGTGCCGATCACGTGTGCTCTTAAGGCGGTCTCACGTTGGGGATCGGGCTCCAAAGATCTGGTTGCTGCGATGGAAAAGAAGTATATCGCCGAGCGGTACCACCCGCGATAACGCACGGGCCGTACCGGCCACGCAAGACCGCTCGAAAAGGTGGGGCGGCCGGCAATTTCGCCACGCATCACGGGCTCGACTGGGTTGACACGACGCTCACGCCCCTATCGCCTCAATCTGTAGAAGTCCTGTAGTAGCCACCAAGAGTGAAGCCCCCGAAAAAACACCGCATCCGCAAGAGGCCCATCTCCTGATGAGGACGCCAGTCTCGCTCGGCAACATCCCACTGTGGATTACCTGCGGAATGGTCGCCTGGAGAAACTCGGATGACTTCATTTCTGGCCATAATGGCCGTTTCGTGTATGGGCTATGTCGCGCCCAGCCTGCAAGTCCTATACGGCCAGGCGGCCAAAGCGTGGGCGCCTTACCGGGCAGAGATCTGCGGAGTGAAGTGGTGTGAGCCGGGAGAATGCTCGGAGATGGGCGGCGGGATGTTTCACTTCGATTCACGTGTTATTGCAATTGATCCGGACTGGCCGTTCCAGGGGAATGAGCTGCTGTTGACCTTGGAGCATGAGTATGGCCATGCGCTTGGGCTGCAGCATCGCTGGGCAAACTCGATTATGAAGCCGGGATGGGACCCGCCATTTGCGCAGGGGCCCACCGCAGAGGATTTTATGGAGCTGCGGAGAATGCATGGCGCTAAGCCGCTGACTTATCAGGCAGGCGGTAAGTAGTACCGGGCAAATGCTCCGTAATCCCCGATGGACCTGCCGGTCAGCGAGTTACGGCTGTTTTAGACCAGTGTCCCGCCTGGTGGCAAAACTCGGCGTGACTGCAAAACTTTGAGCGATTCAGAGCGCAACAGGATTGCGCTGGCGTCGAAGCGATCGGCGAGTATGGCGCAGACTTAGCGAAGTAGTTGTCCTGCGACAGATTCCTGTAGACTGCTCCCGCAACCCCGGACGCGATCGGGCCGTTGACTGCCTGCCCACCGGTCAATAGAACCACTACAACGAGCTTGCTGTCGCCGGATTCCTGGTAGGATCCGAACCAGCCCAAGTGCGTGGGCATGCGGTCATCGGTACAGGTTCCGGTTTTTCCGAAGATCGGCTCGATGGGATTGAAGTTGGCGCGCCGAGCGGTGCCATACTCAACGGCTCCCATCAGTCCGGGCTTGATTTCGGCGAGCCACGGGGCGATGTCGAGCTGCCGTTTGACGCGAGGCATGAACTGATTAATCTCTGGCTGCGATCTCGGGCGCTGGAGGTAGTAGAGTGTTCCACCGTTAGCGACCGCCGTCATCAGTGCCGTCAGCTCCAGCGGCGTCATGTGGATCCCTTCGCCGAAGCTGGTCATCATTCCCAAACCGCCGGCAGGAGGTTGGTCGGTCAAAGATCCCGACTGCTCGCGATCCAAATTCAATCCAGCTCTCTCCCCAAGACCGAACAGATGAGCATATTCCGCGATTTTGTCGTAGCCGAGTTTGACCCCAACGGCGGCGAAAAACTGGTTGTTCGAGTGCGCCAGGGCTTGCGTCAAGCTGATGGTCTGGCGGCTGGTGATATGGAATAGAGTGTTCTGGTTCTGAAGGGCGCCTTCTGCAAGGCCGGCTAGCGCGGCGACAATCTTTATGGTGGAGCAGGGCTGAAATCCACTTTGGAATGCAAGCTTCTGATTCACGATCGTCAGAATCCTGCCTGTCTGGGGATCGGCGACAATCACAGTTCCGTTGTACCGGCCAAGCGCTTGCATGGCTGCTCGGCGAACTGTCAGATCGTCGCCGTCTAAGGAATCGCCCTCGGTGGAGTCGGCAAATGTTGGTGTCGTCCAGGGACCACCCAAAATGCTCTGTTTGTTTCCTGTCACCCCGTGGGTAACGCGACTCTTCCGTAATTGTATCGACCTTGCGGGTGGAACAGTCTTGCGGCGCCTTTTACGGTGCGTCGTACCTAAGGCCGCCCCGGCTACCAGCACAAACAGAAGAAAAAAAGACACTAGACGGCTTGTCTTCCAAGGACGCATATTGTTACGTTCCCTACGCAAATTAAACGCCTTCATTTGAGCGCAAACGCTAACTTTGATCCTTCTTGGGATGGCCGACCCGCTTTTTTGCACGCCGGAAGGTGGCAGCCGGTGCCAAGGGCTCTCGTCAGGTTGCGCGATTCGGGCAGGAGAAAGCCGGGGCTGATTCCCCAAAGCAGTGAGCGGTTGCGGTACGCTCACAACCCCTCCCCTGCGCCATGGGATCCGTTAAGGACCTCGCGTGTCGCTCGCAGCGAGGAGTCATCGGATCTAATCCTATTCTGGCTCTAGCCGGATCGGCTCGGCTCTCTCCACCAAATCGCGCTGAAACACCTGCACGCGGTGTCCATTGCACGTCGCGTCGATCATGCCCGCGGCATCTACGATAGATTCGGGAATCAAGATTTTACCCGGAGCGAGAGCCAAGGTGCGTTCACGAGAACCGTGGCGAACCACAGCCATCATCGAGCACGTGACCCGGTATCCGGCCGTCTGGGTAGCGAGTTTCATGGTTGGTTGTGACATATGTGCCTACTGCAGAGACTGGTGATGCGTGCAAATCCGCAGAGATTCATATTTTGCTTGCTGCGGCATGAGAAAGCGTCGGCTCACTACGATACATGAAGCGAATGGACCTTTAGGTGGAGATGCAGGGCAACAATGATTTAAATCGCTGACGCTCGGGAGCCATCAATGTGCCGTAACAACACTCTTTAGCCCGCAGTTAGGAGAGACCAATAGTGAAACTCAAGTATGCGATTCTCATGGGACTTACCCTATTCGCAAAGGCAGCATTCTCAGAGGAAGAGCCAGAGAAGATCAACCTCTTTGGTGAATATTCGTACCTCCGGTTTAACCCCACATTAACGGGACTCCCTAGCCGCAGTTTCAACGGTGGAGGCGGTGGTCTAGCATTCTTCTTTGGTAAATATTTCGGTGTCAAAGGCGAGCTGATGGGTTACGCAAGCACCACCTGGACTGTGACGTTTCCCGCCGAACTGATGGTAACGCCTCATGGCACCACTGCTACTGTTCCCGCCGGGACATTCTCGTCTAGTGCAAACATGCTCACCTATCAGTTCGGGCCGGTGTTCAGATTTCCTTGGAAGTCTGCCACGGTATTTGGCGAAACGCTATTTGGCGGATCGAACACAAATGGATACGGAAACCTGGAGCGATCCGTTGATCTAGGGGGCGGCACGCTGAGCGTTTCGGGGACGCAGCATCCCTTTTCGATGTCTCTTGGCGGCGGCTTGGATATCAATGTGTCAAAGAATGTTGCTCTTCGAGTGGCGGAAGTGGATTATTTCCTGACTCGCTATACCAACCCGATCACGTCAACTAACAACCAAAACAACTTCCGCTATCTTGGGGGCGTCGTGTTCAGGTTCCACTAATCCAGATTGACCTTCAGTTGCTTCAAGAATCTGCGAGAAGAACTTTCTGCCCGCGTCGAGCCCCGTCTCGGTGGCGGTGACTACCATCGGCAGCGCCGTCTCCGAGCAAGGACAGACGGCGGCTGTCTTTCTTCGACTTCAGAGAAACTGCGACAAATCGCTCCGGCGAGCATCACCCTCCACAGGAAGCGAAAGCGCTCGGCATGCTCATGCGGTGCAGCCTTTGTTTGGTCCTACTAGTTTCTTCGATCGCAACCGGCCAGACGCTGCCCAATCCTGATCCGTTCGTTCGGAAGAAGACAATCTCTGATGCCACCCTGTATGCTCTAAACCACGAGCAGAGCCTGCCCAACTTCATTTGCACACAGACCACACAACGCTTCATTGACTACACCGGCATAGGCGGATTTCGTTCGGTGGATCTCATCGTGGAACGCCTCACGTATTTCGAACACCACGAGGATCTCAAGGTATTCACGCTGAACGGCGAGCCCTCCAGTCTCTCGCACTGGGAATTGGGTGGCGCAATCTCATCTGGCGAATTCGGCGCCGTCATGAAGGGCATCTTCTCGCCGCAAGCGAATACGGAGTTCGGATGGCAGACGTTTTTCACCCTGCGAGACCGCAAAATGCAGGTTTACTCCTATCGCGTCTCCGCGTCTCACTCCGCTTACCACATTTTTGTTCCATACAAGAACTTGGACCTTGTCACCGCCTACCACGGCCTGATCTTTATTGACGACGGCACGCATTTCGTGCATCGCATTACGCTCCACGCTGATGGCATTCCTCGAGATTTTCCGACGCAGGACCTGAGTTTGGTACTGGATTACGAATATTGGCGTATCGGCGATTCGGACTACTTACTGCCGCTGGAGTTCGAAATCCGCTCGCGCCAGGGGCGGAGCCTGCTGAAGAATAACGTGACCTATAGCGACTACCGCAAGTTCGCCGCCACTTCGAGCGTCAGCTTTGACCGGCCATAGTCTAGGACCAACAGCTCACGGTTTGCCGGCGAGGTAGCCTCCCCGCGTATGGACTTCCAGTCGGCTATGTTGCGGGTCCTTGACCGCCAGACGGATCCGATGGTATTGCCCGTCCTGAGCTCCGGGGAAGCCCAGCGTGTACTCTTCACGGATTTCTTTGGCGATGCTGACACAAATCTTATTCACGTCGGTCACCTCGCCAGGCAAGAACATTTCGCCTCCGGTTTGTTCGGCTATGGTCGAAAGCACTTGCGGATTCTGGTCTCTGTCGTTCTCGTCGAATATTCCGATTGGATATATGACGATGCCATCGTTACGCACGGCGTTCAGCACTTCGGTCAGCGTCGCATGACTCGAGTTGTCTCCGCCGTCCGTAATGGTGAGAAGGACCTTTCGCGAATGCGCTGCAGAATGGAATTGTGACTCAGCCAGCAGCAGCGCGTCATAAAATGCCGTTGTTCCGCCAAGATCGAACGCTGCGATCGCATTCTCTAGTGAGGGGATGCTTCCGGTAAACAATGTTCCCTTGGGAAGGCCAAAGCGGGTGTGATCATTGAAGTGTAAGACGAACATTTCGTCCAGGGGATTGCTCGCTCGCGCGAAGGCCAGCGCAGCAGAAATCACCTCCTGCCTTTTCGGACCCATGCTGGCGCTGTTGTCTATGACGATTCCGGCGGTCACCGGTGCGTCGTCTCGCTGAAAAACTGTTATAGCCTGCGGAACGTTGTCAATGAATAGTTGGAATGCGTCCTTAGGCAAGCCAGACACTGAGCGCCCTCCTCCGTCGGTGACCCTTGCGTGCAGTTGGACTAGGTTCACATCCGCTCGGAACGGATATTCAGCTCCTAAAGACAGCGCGATCGCAAAGACAGTACACAATAATGTTGGTGCTATATACATGATTCTATTGCACTACCCTGATAAACCTCGGCAAGAATATCCCGCGTATTGGGGCCTGAGGCATAGCGGCCCGCCCCGAAATCTAAACGGGAATTTCTATTTTAGCAGAACGTTCAAATAGCTTTGGCGTTTAGGAGTTACGAGATCTGGCGTTTGCGGGCTAAAGCGAAATCGAATATGTGGCTCTGGTCCTCGCTCAGCGGATAACCAATTTTACCCAGTCGTTCAACAGCATCCGCAGTAAGAAGGCAGCAGCCAGCGCAAAACCGATGCCGCCAACAAGCTTCCGCCACCAGAAATCCTTATGCTTCTGCATCGTTTCGGACATCTCCGGTCCCTCCTTTGTCTCAGTAACGTGGTTGCCCTTCGATTCACGTCCTCTGATTATTTGACTCCAGTGAAATTCTGAGAGACCCAGGATATTGGTGTAGGGGGGCTGCACACTCACAGCTTGGAAGAGCGCGCTCGGATGAACCCTAGAAAACGTAACTGATTCCCGCTAGAGGCACGAAATCATACAGCCATCCCCTGATTACGGAGGGCCCGACCGGCCTGAATAGATGGTCAGGCAAGGGCGTCATATAAGCGCGGAAGTCGATTCTGAGCTGTATCCGCTTGGGCATAAGGAATTTCACTCCGCCACCAACACTGATCGCCGGTTCTACCTCAGTCAGCGGCCTCAACAATGCGAAATTGGCCAACGGCTGATCGATGCTGAGAAAGCGCGGTCCCAGACCGGTGTAGATTTTGATACCCGCGCCCGCGGCGAGATACGGACGGATGCTGGATTCCTTGGGCGACGTGTAGAACAGAAAATCGTACGTAACGAGGTTGGTGTGGCCGTCCAGGTTCGATTCTATCCCCGAGGACTTGAGCTCCGGCCCCCCGAAGCGAAAGAGATAGCGGATTTCGCCTCCGACGTAGTTGTACATGTTCTCGGTAAAAGTCATTCCAATGGCGGCCTTCGGCTCAATGCCGGCCTGGGCGGATCCACTCATGTTGGCGATGGAAGCATCGTGATACCATCCGTATCCACCGGAAGCACCCAACTCCCACGGCTGAGCCAGGCATACCGACGAGGCAATGATTGCAAGAGCAAAGCTACAAAAGGTCAGACGCATAAGACCTCGCTAGGTTGAGGGCACGCTGGCACAACGACGTGATCGAGTATGGATTGAGTGTAGTTGCCTCAAGTGCTCGAACGATGCAGTTGGCCAAACAATCGTCGCCTTTTATTTTCACGCCAGACGGGATCTTGCTCCGCGCAATTCCATAACATGGGCCCCTTGCATCGGTCGGGGGAATCTAACCCACACTTCTGCGCCTCGGTAATCGCAAGGGAATCTCCTTTATCGAGACACGAATCCGCCGTAGTGCGGCGAAGGAGTGACCGATGGCATGGATCTGCGATCGTTTGTACTTCCGCGGGCTGGCGCTGATCTGCTCGATAGCGATTGCGCCCGGAGATATGCTTTTGTCTGGGCAGTCGGCGCAACAGGGTCAGGCGGCTGGAAAGCAGCAAGGTCAGTTCATGAGCCCGGAGCAGTTGGATAGTCTCATAGCTCCAATAGCGTTGTACCCGGATGCACTCCTGGCTCAAGTCCTAGCCGCTTCGACTTACCCCCTGCAGATTGTGACAGCTGAGCGGTGGGCGAAGCAGAACAGCAGTCTCAAGGGCCAGCAATTGGTGCAGGCGGCCGGCAAGCAGGACTGGGACCCCAGCATTCAGGCGATGGTAGCCTTTCCCGAGGTCCTTCAGATGTTGGATCAAAATCTGGAATGGACCACCGCGCTCGGCAATGCGTTCCTGGCGCAGCAGGCAGACGTGATGGCTGCCGCACAACGTATGCGAAGGAAGGCTCAGGAATCCGGAAAGCTTGAATCCAACGCGCAACAACAAATACAGAGCACCACGGCGGACGGTCAACCGACAATTGTTATCCAGTCGGCCGATCCGCAGGTGATGTATGTACCAACTTATGATTCGGCCGCTATCTACGGCGCCGCGCCTGAGTATTACCCATACCCGCCCTTGTACTACCCGCCAGGGGCTGCAGTCGCGGCCGGGGCGATTTCTTTCGGTCTTGGAGTCGCGGTCGGAGCAATCTTCAATGGCTGCTGCGGAGGTGGCTGGGGTTGGGGCTGGGGCTGCAACTGGGGCGCCCACGCCTCCTTATATGTAAACAACAACTTCTTCTCCCATAATGGCAACAACTTCGTGAATCGAGGGAATTGGGGCAACGCGTACCGCGGTAATGGAACGGCAGGATGGAATCACATCTCGCATTATCGCGGGAATGTCCCCTACCCCAATCGCGACGTGGCCAACCGCTTTAACGGTGGGCGCGGCGGTCTGCGTCCCAGTCAACTTCCGGCCAACATTGGTAATATCAGGCCCCCGGGATCGCTGGGCGGCGGTAACCGGGGACCTGGGAACATCGGAGCGAATAGACCTGGGGGAGGACTTGGCGGTGCAGGCCTGCGTCCCTCGACCCCCGGTGGCATCAACAGACCAGGCGGCGGACCTGGCCGCGCGAGTCAACTTCCGGCCAACCGCCCAGGCCAAGGTAGCCAATGGGGCGGGTGGGGCGGATCCAGGGGAGCTCAAGGTAACCGAGGTGGCGCATTCCGAGGCGGCGGCGCCGGCCAAGCTCGCTCATTCAGCAACCGCGGGGCCCGGAGTATGGGCGGAGGCGGCTTCCGTGGAGGCGGCGGACGACGTGGAGGCGGGCGCAGGCGGTGATCGGTCCGAGAAGCAAGGATGACACCAAGGAGCATGGCTATGCCGAACAATTTACTCTTCTCGAGATTCACGCTGCCGTTCGCAGCAACCGTGTTGGCGTCCTCGTTGTTGGCCAAGGCTCCCGGGGACGGCCAACGTACTTTTGCGACACCGCAGGAAGCGGCCCAGGCTTTAATGGTCGCAGCCGAAGCAGACGACCTTGGGGCGCTAAATAAGATGTTCGGCCCGGGGGCCGCGGAAATCCTCAATTCCGGAGATGTCGTAGAGGACAAGAATAACCGGGCCTGGTTCGTCAAGAGAGCCAAACAATCACTGAAAGAGAAAATAAGCCCGGCGGACGGAAACCGCGCGACCCTGCTTGTTGGCGCCGATGGCTTCCCGTTTCCCGTACCGCTTGTAAGGACCGCCGGCCGCTGGTACTTCGATGCACCGGCTGGGAAAACCGAGATCCTGGCACGGCGGATCGGTTCGAACGAGCTGGATGCGATCACCACTTGCAAAGCCTACGTGGATGCGCAATACGATTACGCCAGTGAAGACCGTAACAAGAACGGGGTTCCCGAATATGCACGCAAACTGATCAGCTCGCCCGGTAAGCGGGACGGGCTTTTCTGGCCCGGACCCGACACCCCTCCCACGGAGTTCGCGGCCGGAGTAAAGAGGGCTCAGTCGGAAGGATATCGGAAAGAGGGCGAATTACCGACTCCCTATCACGGCTACTACTTCCGAATCCTGACTGCGCAAGGGCCCGCGGCACGCGGTGGCGCCCTGGATTATCTTCAACACGAATTGATGATCGGTGGCTTCGGCCTGGTCGCCTGGCCGGTTGAGTATCGTGTATCGGGCATTATGACCTTCGTTGTGAACCAGGACGGCGTTATTTACCAGAAGGATCTGGGCTCTTCCACCAATGCCGCAGCAGGGGCCATGACAGCTTTTGATCCGGATAAGACATGGCGTCGCGTACGCTGACAAACAAAAATCCAAAAAAATAAGTCTGCCGCTTCCACCCAGTCATCTTGGTTGGGAGGTTCCCATGGAGCAACAACGGACAGCACCGACCGAAACAACGCGTGAAGCGAACGCCGCCTCATTGCACGATGAAATCGCAACGCTTGCATATGCGCTTTGGGAAGCGCGCGGCGGTGGCGACGGATTTGCCGAACAAGATTGGCTGGAGGCCGAACGGCGGCTGCAGGAGACGGGGTTGTCAGAGCCGTTGGAATCCCAGACAAGATTTCAGGCAGCGTAACGTATGCAAATCTGCACAGACCGAAGGTCCAGCGGCCACATCCAGAGCCTATGCTTGACGTTGCAATCCGATCTCGACCTCGCGTTTTCCTACCTGCGGCTTGCGGAGGCTGAGACCCGGGGCGGCAAGGCTGCCCACGCCACCGAGCTGATGGCTAAGGCGGTTATCACCCACAGAACCGTCCTGCGAGAGTTCACGAATATTCCCGACTTATACGAGAGCAAGCGCGAGCTGAAGAGAGAAGCGAGGCGGCTTCTGGAATCGATTCAATCCGTCGAGCGCCAGTTCCGAATTTTGTGATTGTAAAGCGCAGAGTTCCAGCGCTGCTAAGGAAGGTCTGCGGCTCTTAGCGACGATACATATTTTGCCTCGACCGCGCAGCCGAGTGCATCTTTCGCGCGGCTCTAGAAGGCTTCACTCGAAAAGGAAGGTGTCTCGGATGGGCTGTATCAGGAGAGTTGCGAGAAGGAGCTATCTGTTTATCGCCTTGCTCGCGAGTGTGGTATCGGCACCTGCGCAGAAATATGAGATTACACCTCTGCTGGGCGGCTCATTCGGAGGCGCAATTAAACTGGAGCAGGCGTCAACGCCAAACGTTGAGGCACATGTTGCTGACGGCTTCAGCTTCGGAGTAACCGGAGGTATCCGATTCGACGGAGAGGATGGTGAAGGCTATGACGCGATTGAGTTCCGATGGTGGAGGCAAGATACACACCTTTTCTTGAAACAAGACCCTCTTGTTCCCACTCCTTTGATTGCAGCCGCCTCATTCGCCCCAGGTATTGCCTTGGATCACTTCCTCGGCGATTTCACGCACGAGTTCACTATAAAAGAGGCTCCGAAGATATACCCTTTCCTTACCGCCAGCCTAGGTGCAGCTCGCATGTCAGCTCCGGCATCCAGTGCCACCAGGTTCGCGTTTGGTATTGGAACCGGTGTCAAGGTGTTTCCTGACAAGCACTGGGGATTCCGCTTGAGCGTGGAGTACTTGCCTATAGTGCTGCATGCTGAACTTCAGAGATTGGTCTGTGTCTCGGGCTGCATCGTTGTACTAAACGGCGGAGTCATGAATCAGTTTGTGTTTAGCCTGGGACCGAGCTACCGATTCTGAGTTAGACCCTCCCAAACTGTGTCACGCGGCGCCGCGGTTTTGCTTCAGGCCGTGTGGCCCTGATGTATCGAGTAGTGCATCCACAGGCGGTAATTTGAGCCGCCCCGCTCGGATTCGCTCGGTTGAACGATGCTGCGTAGCCGGCTAACGCCGCGATACCTCACAGTTTATGGAGGTATCGCGGTTAACAACTGAAAAGTTAACCAGTTATTTCTGGCGACTGTTCTTTGTAATCTCAAGGTATGTTGAGCACTACAATAGAACTCGTTCATCCAACTAACTTCGCCATAAAACCACGGAGTTCTCCCCCATCACTTCAGACCACTGGGCCTCCGGCGCTCCCACCGAGCACGGACGGCGTTCCATTCGCCGAGCTCACTGAGCGTCATAGGGATATGTGCATCAAGCGGGCAATGCTGATCGTGCACAACCGGAACGATGCCGAAGACGCCGTTCAAAGCGCCTTTCGAAAGGCTTTTCAACACCGGGACCAGTTTCACGGTAATGGACCGTTCGCGGCGTGGCTGGGCCGCATCGTCGAAAATGAGTGCCTCATGCGGATGCGAAAGGAAAGAAACACGCGATTTGTCTCCCTGGATAGCCTGACTGAGTCAAATGTTCGGCTTGAGCTGGTAGGTCCGACTACCAATCCGGAAGACGAGCTGGGCTGGAAAGAAGTCGTGAATCTACTGCGCAAAGAGATGCTGCGAATGCCTCCTGTGTATCGAAATGTCATGTTGCTTCACGACCGTGAGTGCCTGCCCATGCCGGACGTGGCAGAGCGGCTGGGCCTGACGGTTCCAGCTGCGAAGTCGCGGCTACTTCGGGCCAGAAGGGAACTACGTTCCAGATTTGGAAAGCACTGCGGTCGAAAGGGCCCCGGCACACTGCTGGAAAAAGCCGTATACAACCAAACAGCGTACGCGCGCGCCAGCTAACTTTTAGAGATCTTTCAGTCTAGTGAACCATCCTGGATACCGAATGAAGTATAGTCTTAGTTCTTCGTTTCGAAAGGCAATACAAGTCGGATGGGGCCTGCTCGCTGCAGTGGCGGTTGCAGGAAGTGTTCCTGCCCGTGCAGATCCAATCGCTTACGCGCTTACCGTGGTAGCGAAGACGGGCGACACAATTAGCGGAAAGACCCTGATCGGATTCAAACAGCCCTCGTTCGGCGCAAACTCGCCTGCTATCAATGCCGGCGGTAGCGTTGCCTTCTATGCCACATATTCGGAAGGAGATTTCGTAGGGGAGGGCGTTTTTACGCCGGCTTCCTTAGTGCTAAAGAGCGGAGATTCGGTCAACGGCCAAACTGTGGAAGGAATCAGCTTCGTGCCCGCAGTCAACGATAAAGGTACTGTGGTGGTCCGTGGTCTGCTTTCCTCACAGGGGTCGGCTATTCTCGAGTCAACGACTCTCCTGGCCAAGGCCGGCGACAAGATCGCCGGGCAAACGCTAACCAGCTTTGGGCTTCCGGCAATTAACAACGCGGGGACGGTGGCCTTCGTAGGTTCCTCTCCAAGAGGTACCGGCATCTTTACCCAGACAGAAGTGCTAGCAAAGAGCGGTGAATTGATCGAGGGGCAAACGCTAACTAGTTTTGGTCCACCCGCCATCAACGATCGTGGGACGGTCGCCTTCCAGAGTTGGCTTTCGGGAAAGATTGCGACCGCCATTTTTACGCCAACTGCAGTCCTGGTAAAGGTTGGCGATACGATCAGCGGCAAGACTCTGACCGATCTGTTTTTTGCTCCTGCGCTGAACTCTAGCGGCACGGTGGCCTTCATGGGCGTGTTTTCGGGAGGAACAGGGGTCTTTACGCAGAGGGAGTTGTTGGTGCAGGCAGGCGATACGATCGGCGGCCGGACACTAACCAGCTTCGGTTCCCCTGTGATCAACGACAGTGGCAAGGTGGCCTTTTTTGCCACATATGAGGGCGGGTCGGGTATCTTCACAGGAACATCGCTGATCGCGAAGACTGGTGATAGGGTTTGTGGAAGGACGCTGATCGCTTTGGGACAGCCCGCCATCAACAGTGGCGGTGCGGTGGCCTTCACGGCTCTTTTTTCAGATCGTTCGTCCGCCGTGATACTCGCACGACCGGTAATGGTTCCCTCCAAGCCCGGGTAGCACCGGTCTTCACTTGCAATCGTTAAGCGCGGGTGGGAAAGGCCGGAGGCTCTGGAGTACCGGCCGCCAACTAGCGCTCAACTCGCGTAGCGCAATCTTCCGGTCTGTACGTTTACCCGCGTCGTCAGGCTTACATGCCCAGATGAGCTGCAATGCCGTAGCAATCTCTGACGCAGTTCCAGCCGTGCGCGCAATAGTCGCGACTTCGCGGCTGGGACCGTAATCCCAAGTCGATTGGCCACTTCCGCGATTGGAAGTTCTTCGACATCACGCAGGAGCAGGACATTTCGCAGCAGAGCCGGCATGCACTGGATTTCGCGTTTCAGAACCTCCCTTACCTGCCGGCTACCTACTTCACCCTCGGGATCGAGCTTCCATGAAGGTAGCTCGATGCTGGCGCCAGGATATCCGGGAATACCGGCATCCAAGTACAGAAACCGTGTGCGCCGCTTGGCACGCATGAACATCAGACACTGATTTACCACGATGCGGGACAGCCAGATCGAGAAGTCGGCATCGCCCTGAAATTGATCGAGGTGCTCGAATGCTTTCCAGTAAGCGTTTTGCGCTTCGTCCTCGGCTTCCCCACGGTCTTGTAATATACATGACGCCAAACTTACGCAGCGATTATGATGCCGTCTGACGAGTTCGCCAAACGCCTGCTTATCACCTTCACGGGCTAGATCGACGAGATCGAGGTCGCTATATTCGTCGTCTTGGTTATCAAACATTTCTAATCCCCTTGCCTTTTGCGGATCTCTGACTCCCGTGTGGAAGTCGCAGCCCTAAAGGCATTTCCACGACCGGTTCGGCTCCAGTACGGTCTGTGTTCTTTTTCAAGGGGTTGACGCATGCCGATGCACCGAAGCCGACAATCGGTGCCTCATATGAGGCAGTCTCTACCCGAACAGAGTGCCCATCTCGGGCACTATTGATGGCGGAGATCCTCTAGTCGCTTCACTGTTCGCTTGCATCGGTCCTCGCTTGGGCCGGTTCTCTCGGTGCAACTGCGGCTTGAGCTTTCTTGATGAGGAAATAGCCCAAAGTCAAGGCCAAGATCACTCCGGAAATTCCGAGCAGCACCGCGCCAGGGGTGTGCCCGAAGTCAAGCTGAATCACATGTCGGCCGACGGCAATGATCGCGACGACGAGAATCACTTCTAACCGGACGTGGTGTTCGGTAAAATATGTCTTCAGCGTTTCCAACAGCTCCAGACCCAGCAGCACTGTCAATACTCCTCCGAAGGATTGTTGCAACGTGGGGAGTAGTGCGGCCGCGGATTCGATCTGGGTTGCTTGAGAAAGCAGATTCCTGGCTAAGAGCAGGTATAGAACGAAGGTGCCGACGAGAACCACGACGATCAACAATACCTGCATGGCTGCGACGACAATGGCCTCGAGTTTTGAAAGGATTCTGTCTTTGAGAGCTATAGCGTCCATGCTCGTGCCCTGTCTGTCGCTGTTGTCTTGATACGGCCATCTCCAAGCCACTCACTGCGGCTTGCAAGACCGTCCTTATAAGCCGTGGATGCGGCAATCGATCCGGCAATCGCGATATTTTTTGGCGTGAGGCGGATCTTCTTTGGTTTCGGGGTGCGGTCGATTGCTTGGATCGCCAAGCCAAAGCAATGGCGCACACAGTCCGCAGCTTCGTCAGCATCCTTGGAAAAAGGGGCGCGAAAAGATCGAATTGTCGAGGCGAGAAGATCGAATGGTCTAAGAATGCCAGTGGCGAGCGTCGACTGGTGCGTTCATCGGTACTCTCGATTTGAACGACGCTGCCCCGGCGGTCGAATTTATGCCGGATATTTCCCCGCGATGTAGCCCTCTAGTTGCCCGATGGTCTCTGCATGCGCCGTGATGATCCAGTTAACCAGATCACCAATAGAGACCACCCCCACGACCTCATCGCCATTCAGCACCGGCAGATGGCGGATCCGACGTTCTGTCATCAGCCGCATGCATTCGTCAACCGTGTCCTGTGGCGTTACGGTGATTACCGGACTGGTCATGATCTCGCGGACCTCGGTCCGCTTCGACCAACGGTCCTTCAAAATCACCTTTCGTGCGTAGTCCCGTTCGGAAATGATGCCAGCAAGCCGACCCTCGGAGATCACTAGCAGCGCGCCCACACCTCGCTCCGACATCTGCTGAATTGCCTCGAAAACCGTGGCCGTCGGAGCCACTGACCACACTTGGCGGCCCTTCAGCCGTAACACCGAATCAATTGCATCGACCGATTTCACTACGAAGCCCCCACTGATAAGACCGAACTGGAGCCGTCACAGGCTTAGAATATTTTGACGTGCCTCCGTGTCCACCCCCGTGGGTTCCGTAACCGAAAGATCATGGGGGCTACCGTATCGCCGCGGGCGGCCAGTATTCGCAGCTCAACTCGCGCTAAATTGCCAAAGGCAACTGGCGCCAACGATTGCAGCCATCTACCGCTGGTTCGAAACGTTAGTTGCCCGCGACCGCTTTAATAAGAAGGTGCTTTTCCTCTTAGGTGGCTCTGTCGACGGCTTTAGCTCCTGACGAAATGACTTTGATGAGATCCCTCAGTTGGAAGGGCTTGCGAATGAAGGCGTAATCTTTTGCCTCACTCACGGCAGATGTCACCATCTCGCGGCCATAGGCGCTCGTCAGAACAATCCTTATGTTCCGCCGAGTTCTTAGCGCTTCAGCTACGACTTCATTGCTAGAGCGCCCTGGGATGGTTAAGTCTAGAAGCAGGACATCAATGTTGGGGCCTTTCTCGCGAAGAAGCTCGATCGCGGCTGACCCATTGCAGGCTTCAAGTATCCGAAAGCCGGCCTTGTGCAACATCTTTGCGACTGCTCGTCGAAGGGGGTCCTCATCGTCCACAACCAATATGGTCTTATCGTGAGGCAGACGTGTAGGCTCCGCAACGTCGGACATCGCGTCGCCACTTACTCCAGCCTTCGTCCCATAACAAGGGAGCAATATTTGAAAAGAAGTTCCGTTTCCCAAATCACTGGCGACATGAATCGCTCCCCGCAGACCCCGCACGATCCCATGCACAACGGCCAGTCCGAGGCCGTGACCCGCCGATTTAGTAGTGAAAAACGGGTCGAAAATCCTAGCCTGTGTTTCCTGCGACATTCCGCAGCCGGTGTCGGCGACCACCAGCTTCAAGTAATCGCCCTCCGCAAAACGATCTGAGATCGCTCTGGCCGAGCGCGGGCCAACCTTTATGTAGCTCGTGGTCACGCGGATCACGCCGTCTCTATCTCCGATCGCTTCCGATGCGTTGGTGACTAGGTTCAGAACTATTTGCCGAACTTGTGCGGCACTCCCTCGAACGGTCGGAAGGTCCTCATCAAGATTCGTTTCCAGTCTGGCCTGCTTGGATATCGACACTTTGAGCAACTCGATCATCTCCTTCACGATCTGAGAAACATCGAGCGGTTCGAAAGATTCGTTCTCTTCTCCTGCATAGATCATCAATTGACGCACGATCTCCGAACCACGCAGAGCCACTTGCCGGATCGCCCTTAACTCCTCCTTCGGATGCGATCCAGAGTCACACTCCCCCAGCGCCAGCTCTGCCAGAGACATCACACCACCCAGAAGGTTATTGAAATCATGAGCAATACCGCTGGCCAGCGTTCCCACACTCTCTAGCTTCTGCCTGGAGAGGGACTCCTCCTGGTTGCGTTTGACTTCGGTGATGTCTTCCACCATGGCAAGTCCGTACAGGGGCTTGCCTTCACGATCGCGGACAACAGACGCAGTCAGGTTGATCCAAAGGATTTCGCCGCTGTTCTTGAAATATCGCTTCTGAATTCGGAACAGGGGTAGCTCGCCTCGAAAAAGCTGCTCCGACAATTGCACATCGGCTTGCAAATCATCGGGGTGCGTTATATCGGTAGAAGACTTCTGGATAAGTTCCAGCTCCGAGTACCCCAACATCTGACAAAGGGCACTGTTGGCTTTCAGGAAGCGATAATCTCTTCCGACGAGTGCGAGACCCAGAGGTCCTTCTTCAAACACTCTCCGGAAACGCTCCTCGCTTTCCCGCAAGGCGGCCTCGGCTTTCTTGCGCTCAGTGATATCGAAATTGACACCTGCGGTGCGGACCAACCGGCCGGAATTGTCGTAGTGTCCGGCTCCCTTGCCGCAGATCCAGTGTACGGTCCCATCGGGCCAAGGTATGCGGTATTCGATGTCAAAGTCCTGTCCACGCTCCCGAGCGTCCTTCAGGAGTGCTTGTACGCGATCGCGATCCTCGGGATGAATCAGTCTGACAAACTCCTCGAGAGTGCGCGGGGTCTGGTCTGCCCTTAGACCATATAGTTCCGCGTATTCACCGAAAGTTGTGACTTCGTTCGTCGCTGGATTCCGGCTCCACCCGGCTAGATGCGCCGCGTTCTGAGCCATTCTGAGCTGCTGTTCGGTATTCCGAAGCGCTTCCTCGGCTTCGCGCCGTTTAGTAACATCCATAATGACGGCAATCCACCCGTCAATCTCATGGTCCTGGCCTTTGGTTGGGACGTAAACGGCGTGAATCCATCGCTGGCCACCTCCGAGATAGTTGACCTGCGCATCATATTCTTCTCGCTCACCTGAGAGTACTCTCTCGATGTGAGGCCGCAGGGTTTCAAAGGCCTCTTGCCCGATTACATTGAGAATCGGCCGACCCGCGATGTCCTCCGGCACCCGGCCCAACCACGCCGCGTAGCTCTTGTTCACCCACAAATAGCGGAGGTCACTGCTACACCATTTTACAGCCGCGTCCATGTTATCCGTGATCAGTTGCAGTTGCTGCAGCGTCTCCCGCAAAGCGTTTTCTGCCCTGTTGCGCTCGGTGATATCGCGAGCGACACCGATGATCCGATAAACGCGGCCATCACCATTTCGCACCGGGCTAAGGTGCACGTTAAAATGACGGCGTCCGGTCGGCAGCCGCACCTCCTCTTCGTAGGCGATGCCGGTTCCCGCTTCGACACAACGGCGATAGTTGGCGATGACCGCCCTTGCGCGTGGCTCCGGCAGGACGTCTTCCACCAAGCGACCGGATACGTCAGAATTCGAGAGGCCTGTGACCCTTTCTATTACAGGATTGAATTCAACGAACTTGAAACGTTCATCGGAGGTAACATCAACCAGAAAAATGCCTTCCGCAGTGTTGTTGAACACTTCTCGATAGCGCTCTTGGCTTTCACGCAAAGCGGTCGCAGCCAGTTGGCGTTCTGCCGCATACGCGACGTGCGTTGCAATGGTCCGGGCGAGACGGAGTTCCTCCGCGTGAAACTCGTGTGGTTTGTCGTAGTACAGCACGAATTTTCCGATCA
Source organism: Terriglobia bacterium (assembly GCA_963768095.1). GTDB lineage: Bacteria > Acidobacteriota > Terriglobia > Bryobacterales > Bryobacteraceae > Palsa-89. The sequence continues at coordinate 1,735,159 of CAVYGT010000011.1, forward strand.
GCCCGCCGTTACCCATAAGCGGAATTAAAGCAATCGCTCGAATGCCCTCCAGCTCAAGGGTTGGAAGAACCGCCGACACGGAAGGCTCCTGCGTCACGTCGGGGATTGTTACGGCCGTCGCGTCGCGATCGCCGCGCTGCCAGGTGATTTTCCCTTCGATGACGGAGCGGTGGCGAGCGGATATGCCTTTCGATGCCTTATATCGCATCACTCCATCGGCGTCAAATACCATGACGCTGGCGCGATCGGCTATCGCACCGGCGAGGCCGTCGACCGCTGCACGGTAGATTTCGTCCGGGGCGTCAGCACGACTAACCGCTTCAGCCAGATCGTACAACAACAGCAATTGCGCAAGATCAAGCCGCGGCATTGTTGGCTTCGGACTCATAAGCAAAATCCGGACCCGCCTAACCAATTGGGGCAAGGCCATCAGGCCCACGCTAGCCCTCGTCTGGAAGGCAGACGTTTGACTGATTCTACCGTAAGCGAGCCGTCACGTCTTTAAGAACCGTCGACTGGGGAATCGGCAGCGGTACTGGGCCGCTTCTTCTGAAGTAACTGACAGCAGGGAATGTGTTTGGCATCGAGATGATCGGGTGGTTTGCCGAAGTGTCCGGCGAACTCGGCGATGGCATGCAGGCAGGTGCGGATAGTGGTGGGAGAGTGATGGCGGATCTGTTGATCTTCCAGCGTCCGCTGTCGCAGGGGTTACAACTAAACATCCTTTCGGTTTGATCGAGCCGAGGCAGGTTGTCTACCTTGCGGGAGTGATCCACCAGCGCACGGAACAAAGTGTTGTTCAGCGGGATCGTCTCCGTTCGCCCTGAGCGAAATCGCTTGTAAGCTCCCCTAGATGAGAATTTGGCAGGCGCCGAAAGTGCATTTCGCTCGCGTCAGTTCGACATCGATTGCGGTCCATGTTTAAATCGCAAAACGGCGTGTCGTAGTCGGTTGCTGACGAGGCCGATACGGTAGTCGGCGCCCTGCTAGAGTCCCTAGAAGTTGGGCTCAATGTTGCAATTGGCAGCCAGATTGCGCGCCTTGATCAGCGGGACAAACGGATTGTCACTGATCTTTACCAGCCGCGACGGTTGTGAACTCACCTGTTCAATCACCGGTGAGGCGCCCTTGATCAAGGCTTCCGCGGGGACCCGATAGCCGTTCCCAGTTGCGCGGGACACATAAAACCCGGGAGTTTCCAAGTCTTCCCAAGTCACCTCGGGATGCGACGGGTTCCTCCGTTCGGTCGTTTGGTTTTCCATACGTAACGTTCTCCTTACTATAAGAATCCAAAGCGTCCAGCCCTGGTTAATCCGCTCGTGTTAAGCCGCGAGCACTCTATGGGCAATCACGAGCGGCATCTTCAAGGCAGTCGGGCGAGAGATTCCACTTTTGGATTTGCGGACTCATTAAATTTCGGAACTGCCACGCCTGGGAACATTTCTGGCAAATCGGATCGATCAAACTGACGGATGCCGGTGCGTTATAAGTCGATACACGGCCAGCAGCAGAATCGCCCCAAGTGTTGACATGAGGAATCCGGCGCGCTGGCCGGATGCATACAGTCCGAGCATTCTGCCTAGGAAACCCGCGGCCAGCGCGCCGGCAACTCCGAGCAGCATGGTAGCGAAAATCCCGCCGCCGTCTTTCCCTGGCATGACGAGTTTCGCGAGTGCGCCGACAATTAACCCAATGAATAACATCCAAATGAACGCGAACATAAATGCCTCCATTCCTTTACGCCGTTTGTCCTCCGATCATGGACCCGCAATTCTTACGCGGTCTTCTTCGTCCCGATTTCGAGTGGGATGCGCTCCACCTCAACCTGCTGACGGCGAACCGTGCCGTGCACTGATTGCGTTCGGTCCGAACCTTGCTTGCGGACCACAATCTCCTCGATGACGTGGGCGGTCTTATTCACCACGGCTTCCTCCGCCGTCTCGGTAATTTCGATGGTCTTGTCCGACCAGTCTGTGTCTGTTACATAGGCAGGATCGGAAATCGCGCGGCGTATCACTTCCACGTGCTCCTCGTGAAGTGTGATGTTGGCGTCCACGGGCTTTTCCACGATATATCGCCGGACGCGGGTATGTCCGGATTCGACTAGCCGCTTGCCGACGTTTAATTGCTCTTCGGCCAAACGCAGCATCTCCTGGTCAGCCGACTTGAGCGGAGTGGGAGCCTTAGGGGCCGCCACGGTTGTCCCTGCCAAGCCGTAAGCCTTGGCACGGTCCACAACGTCCACTGGCTTATGGCGATCCAACAGACTCATGACATTGGGAGCATCTGACTCGACCACGCGAACCACGACGATGACGGATCCTTCCTTGAAGGACCGGCCCAACACGGCCGCCTGATCATGTTCGAGGTCGCGGCCGAAGAGACGCTTCCAAAGACCTGGCTCGTACAAACCGGCCTTCTCCGCTTCACCTTCGTTGCGGATGACGCTAATGTCGCCGGTACGATAGCCTGCCGATACCAGGCTCGTCAGGGCGGCGTTCGCGTTTTGTTCCGTATCGTAAACTGCAACAACTTTTTCGTAAGACATATAGACCTTTCTTTCTATTGACCTTTGTTCTTGCTTTTTCTTGACGTTCTACCTATTGGCTTCCACTGCAGCTCGCCGGCTTCTGAGAAGACCTGGGCGACGTAGACTACTTTTGTGTCACCTTGATCGATACGCGGCGATTCCTGGCTTGACCTTCCGCAGTGGAATTATCCGCCAGCGGAGACTGTTCGCCATATCCTTGGGCTTCCAGACGATCCGGGGAGATGCCAAGCGCGACTAACTGGGCCATAACTCCGTTCGCCCGATCTTGCGAGAGTTTCAGATTGCGCGCCGAATTACCGCTATTGTCGGTGAAGCCGCCAATCTGAATGTGTACATTCGGGTTGGTTCTGAGGATCAAAGCGATGTTCCTCAGTTGGCCTTGGGATTCGGGCCGCAGAGTAGCGGAATTGGTGTTGAACAAGAGCTGATCGAAATCGAACCAGGTGGCGGGCTCGACGCCCTTGGACGGGTCCCGAATAAATGCGAGCAACTGCGCTGCAGTTCCGTTCGGGGGAATGTTGACAAAGACATCGCCTGGGACCGTTCGAATGACGCGATTCAGAGGCGCTACTGGTACTACGTGAACCACGGGATGTCGCGCCCGGTAGCCCCAGTAGATAAGCACAGGGAGAAGCAGAGCTGGAATGAGCCACCACAAGCCTCGCGACTTTATGGCCGGCTCTCGAATTATGGCCGGCTCTCGAATTGCTTCGGTCTCTGGAATTGCTCCGAGCGCGATGGGCCGAGTGCTTGGAGTTACTGTGGCGGCCGTAGGAGGCGTGGCGTTGATCAAATTGGAGACACCGGTGGGCAGAAGGTCGCGAACGCCCTCGCTTTCGCTAGCCAAGAACCTACCGAGTCCCTCCGGATTCATGCGATCGCCACGGACCACCCGTCCCAGAGTGCTCATCATCATTGGCGCGGCCATGCTCATCAGGCTCGTTACGACACCCGGCCGTAAACCGGTGGATCTTCCTACTGCGTCCATGATTGACGACTGATTGCCGCCAAAGGCGAAAGACAAGAGCTTCTTTCCTGAGTCCAGGAGAGATGAGGTGGCAGACGATGCGCGGTTGGGATCAGTGACAGCGCCCATCAAGTCAAACATGTTGACATTCGGGGCCGCCTGTGAAACAAGTTTGAACAACTCGCTCAACCTTGTGGAATCGCCGGCTTTGTTCGCCAGCGCCCCGAGGAGACAGGCGCTTGACGACTCCAGGCCTTGCGATATGGCTTCTTTGGGTTGACCAAAACGTGATGCGATTTCGCCGATACTGCGAGAATCGAATGTACTAAGGAGCGAACTGACCATGGAACTAGGCATAACAGTTTACCTTTCGTTCTCTGTGGGCTCGATCCTCTTCAAAGGCACCGTCGTTGCGGGAAAGAGCTCACAATTTCATGACTCCTGGTCATAAAGATTCTCTGTCATTCCGAGAGGGTTCAAATCTCGGGGTTTTGGGGATATCTTGTCGGGAGGTCGATTCACCTGCGGCCTTGGGAACCAACCTTGGGGGATGCTGGACGCCTCGGAGTTAATGAATCCGGAAGCCAATAGGGGAATCTCCAAGTATGTCAAGCAACGTGCACGCATCCACCGAGTATTGTTTCGGGGCGTAAAGGAGCGTTGATATGAATGCGATGAAGACGACCTTGCTGCTTGGCTTGCTGAGCGGGCTTCTGATTGTCGGTGGCGGCGCCATTGCAGGAGACCGGGGGATGGCCTACGGCTTGGTTATGGCAGTGGCGATGAACTTCTTTAGCTATTTCTTCTCGGAGAAGATGGCTCTCATGTCGGCCCGGGCGCAGCGCGTCAGCGAGACTCAGTATCCTGAGATTTACGCGCGACTGCAGCCTATGGTCGGGACCTTGGCTCAGCGGATGGGCATTCCAATGCCGAAGCTCTGGGTGACGCCGGACCTGTCGCCCAACGCTTTCGCCACAGGCCGAAACCCGACACACGCCTCAGTGGCAGTAACATCGGGAATCCTGCAACTGATGCAGGACGACGAGCTAGCCGCAGTGCTGGCGCACGAACTTGGGCATGTCAAGAACCGGGATATTTTGATTAGTTCAATAGCGGCTACCCTCGCTTCCGCCATTACCTATCTGGCACGGATGGCTATGTGGTTCGGCAGTGGTGGCCGGGATACACGGCGCCGGGAACGCAGCCCCATCGGCGGCCTGCTGATGATCTTTCTGGCGCCGATAGCCGCAGGGTTGATACGAATGGCGATCTCCAGGACGCGCGAATTCAGCGCTGACGCGACATCTGCGCGCACGCTGGGCACGGCAGAGCCGATGATCAGGGCGCTGGAGAAACTTGACTCAATTGGGAAACAGATCCCGCTGCAAGCTTCACCTTCGATGTCACACATGTACATCGTGCAGCCGTTCTCTGGCGCGACACTTCTCAAATTGTTCTCAACGCATCCCCCCACCGAGAAACGAATAGCCGCCTTGCGCGCTTTGAGAAACCGAACTGTAGACGCAACAATCGCAGCGTGACCAGGTCTTTACGGTGGAGATTCTCCAACGGCTACTGGGGGTGTGGTCGGCGATAATTCCGTCCGTTGATAAGTGGCCGCCTTTTCAACCGATATTCCTGATGCGCGCCGCCGAGAACCGACCGCGCTTTGACTAGACACCCAGCGGGAAGACAATGCCAATTGCCGCTGCCGGAGACCCTCGCCTGGATAGGCTCCGGAATTCCAGGGCCCAAAGTGGAGTGAGGGCGTCCACGATTGTTCTCGCCTCGCGCGGCCCCGGGCGCCGAGATTCTGTTCCTTCGCTGCGCCGCCAGGAACATCGGATTCGAGCGGCGTCTCTGAAAGAGACTTCTCGAACGAGACGAGATAGAACCGGCCTGTGTTGCTTTTCGCGGGTGAGAATCCTCTAGGAAAGTCACCAGTATGGAATGTCAGGTTAACTGTCGCAGAGGCCGTGAAGCCCTTAGGGGCCGTCACGGCGCACGTCCGACTAATGGCGAACAGCGTGATGCGCGACGAGGAGCCCGCGTGGCTCGAAGCGGCGAGCAGCTCAGCACGGCCTAGTACGCCTCGTTCTGGCGTTCTGCCGCCCGTGACAATGTCACCATAATTAGGTCGAGCACGCGCCCATTGGTGTCGGTTGGCGCGCGGAGGACAATGATCTCCCGTTTGGTGGTCCAGTCCGTCGCTGACTTCGTTTTGCAGCCGTTTCGCCGCATTGCCTCTGGGTTGGGGCTTGCCTAACGCCGTAGGAGCACCGTAACTAACGCCAGAATTCCCAGGAGCGAAATCAATGCAGCTAGCACCCAGGCCAATGATCGCGGTGGAATCTCCGGATACTCCGCCCGCAGCGCGTTCAGATCGCGCCGGTGCTCCAGCGTGGCTATCAGCAGCGAGACCAACCCGAAAACAATCATCACTAAGGAAAACTCGGTCGCGCTGATGGCGTGGTCTTGTTTGCCGGCCCCCTCGATCTGAAAGAATTTGTAGATTGTGAACCCAAAACTAATCAGTGAGATCGCCGTTCTAACCCATGCCATTAACGTGCGTTCATAGGCCAAGCGAGTACGATCAACGGCGAGTTTAGTAGTCGAATCGATCTTTTCGACCCGAGATTGCAGCGAGTCTGTCATGGTCATGATCACTGCACGATTCGCCATGCGCAAGTGACGGTCTGCAGCCCTACTCGATGCAGCAACCGCGAAGCGGATTCTAAAAAACAGAAGTGTTGCTGGTCTGAGAACTGGATCTGTCCAGCCTCGCGAATTATGCGACGGCCGGACCGGCTGCTCGTTCGAAATAGCTGCGCGACCACACACGGTCTTGCTATGCGCTGGATATAAATCTTTTGAATTTTTACTCGGGAGACTTCATCCTGCGTAGGGAAGATTGGGCGCAGTAGTCCATGCTCCCAAGCCCGGGATAGCAAACAGCGCTGTCGGGTCCGTGGTGATAAAGACCGACCCAGGAACGAAAAGCATATGAGTACACAAGATAACATCCAACGAGCAGTTCTCCCCATCTCGGACCAGCCGCGAATGGGTCTGACCACCTACGATGCCAAAGATCCGGATACCAAGTTTCCGCCGATCCGAGAATTGCGGCCTCCCGCAGGCGCGCCCAATGTTCTGATCATCCTCCTCGACGATGTCGGTTTCGGCGCGTCCAGTGTTTTTGGCGGTCCGTGCCGGACGCCAAACTTCGAGAGGCTGGCAGCTGATGGCTTGCGGTACAACCGGTTTCATACCACCGCGCTGTGCTCACCCACACGCCAGGCACTCCTGACAGGCCGAAATCATCACTCGGTCAACATGGGTGGCATCTGTGAGATCGCGACTTCGGCGCCCGGCTACAGCTCGGTGCTGCCGAAAAACAAAGCGCCGCTCCCGATGATACTAAAGCTAAACGGATATTCGACCGCGCAGTTCGGCAAATGTCACGAAGTCCCGGTGTGGGAGACGAGCCCAATGGGCCCATTCGACCAATGGCCGACCGGCGGTGGCGGCTTCGAGTATTTCTACGGTTTTCTTGGCGGCGAAACAAACCAATGGTATCCCGCCATATATGAGGGCACGACACCGGTCGAGCCCAACAAGACGCCGGAAGAGGGATACCACTTCACCGAAGACATGACCGACAAAGCGATCAAGTGGATCCGCCAGCAACGGGCGTTGATGCCTGATAAGCCATTCTTCGCTTACTTCGCACCGGGAGCGACACACGCTCCCCATCACGTAAATAAGGAGTGGATCGATAAATACAAAGGCAAATTCGATCAGGGGTGGGACAGGCTGCGCGAGGAGACGTTCGCGCGGCAGAAACAGCTTGGCGTGATCCCGCCGGACTGCAGGCTCACCGAACGTCCCGGCGAGATTCCGCCTTGGGAGAGTTTCTCCGCTGAGATGAAACTGGTTCTGGCCCGCCAGATGGAAGTATACGCGGCTTTCCTGGAGCACACCGACCGTCACATTGGACGGCTGATTGACACGCTGCAGGATCTTCAGGTATTGGACGACACGTTGATCTACGTGATCATCGGCGACAACGGAGCCTCGGCAGAAGGGACTCTGAACGGCAGCTTCAATGAGATGTGCATGCTGAATGGCATTCCTGGAGTCGAAACGGTCGAGTTCATGAAGAGCAAGATCAAAGATTTCGGTGGACCGAACGCCTACAACCACTATGCCGTCGGTTGGGCGCACGCCATGGACACCCCCTATCAATGGACCAAACAAGTTGCATCGCATTGGGGCGGCACACGCAACGGGACGATTGTGCACTGGCCGAAGGGCATCCAAGCCAGGGGAGAGATCCGCACTCAGTTCTCGCATGTCATCGATGTGGCTCCCACGATCCTGGAAGCGGCGGGCCTGCCGCAGCCGGTCATTGTCAACAGCGTGCAACAGGCCCCCATGGAGGGCGTCAGCATGCTGTATTCATTCAACGACGCCAAAGCAGCCGATCGACACGAGACTCAATATTTCGAGATGTTTTGCAACCGTGGCATTTACCACAAGGGTTGGACCGCCGTCACCCGGCACAGCACGCCATGGGACATGTCGAAACCGATGGCGGCGTTTGACGACGACGTGTGGGAGCTGTATGACACGAACCAGGACTGGAGCCAATCGAAAGACCTGGCGAAAGAGTATCCGCAAAAACTGCACGAACTGAAGCGGCTGTGGCTGATCGAAGCCGCCAAATACAGCGTTCTCCCGCTTGACGATCGGAGAGTCGAACGCATTAACCCGGACTTAGCTGGTCGGCCTCAGTTGGTCAAGGGCAACCGGCAGATCTTGTTCAGCGGCATGGGGCGGCTGACCGAAAACTCGATCATCAACATCAAGAACAAGTCGCACTCGGTGACTGCCGAGGTAATCGTCCCGAAATCCGGTGCCAAAGGCGTTATCGTCGCGCAGGGAGGCGCCTTCAACGGTTGGAGCCTCTATACCAAAGACGGCAAGCTGAAATATTGCTACAACTTTCTTGGGCTCAAGCTGTTCTACGCAATGTCAGACCAGCCGATTCCGGATGGTCAACACCAGGTTCGGATGGAGTTCCAATACGATGGCGGAGGCTTGGCCAAGGGAGGCAACGTCTTGCTTTATGTCGATGGTCGCAAGGTGGGCGAAGGCCGCGTAGAAATGACGGTGCCAATGGTCTTCTCGGCAGATGAGACGTGTGACGTTGGGAAAGGAACCGGCTCGCCGGTTTCACCTGACTACGACGCCAGAGACAACGAGTTTAGCGGTGAGGTGAACTGGGTTGAGATCGACATCGGCAAGGATTCGGTGAATCTCGACCACCTGATCTCCCCCGAACAACGCCTTGAACTCGCCATGGCGCGGCAGTAAAGAAGGACATGCCGTCATTGCCGCGGCCATTTCATCTTCTGGCCAAGCCCGCGGGAGCCATCTGCAATCTCGACTGCAAGTATTGCTTCTTCCTGTCCAAGGAGATGCTGTACCCGGGCGACCGCTTTCGCATGTCCGACCGAGATGCTGGAGACGTACATCCGGCAGCTTCTGGAAGCGCATCCCTCAGATGAGGTCAACGTCGCATGGCAGGGCGGCGAGCCTACCCTGATGGGGCTCGATTTCTTCCAGCGCGCCATCGTACATGTGGAAAAGTATCGGAAACCGGGGCAGAATGTCCTGCACACGATTCAGACCAACGGTACCCTTTTGAACGATGATTGGTGCAGGTTCTTCAAGCAGCACAAATTTCTCGTCGGCCTCAGCGTGGACGGCCCGAAGGGAATGCACGATGCCTACCGCGTCAACAAGGGCGGCGCCGGGACGTTCGATCAAGTCATGCGAGGTTGGGAGATGCTGCGCCGCCGCGAAGTGGATGTCAACATCCTGTGCACGATTCACGCCGCGAACGCCGATCACCCGATCGAAGTGTACCGGTTCTTCCGGGACGAGTTGCAGGCCAACTTCATGCAATTCATCCCCATTGTGGAGCGGACCACCGAGGCTTTCCTCCCTCTTGCAAACTTGGGTTGGGGCGAACGGCCCGGATCGAACCGCCCTCTCTACACGCAGCATGGCAGCCTGGTCACCGGGCGATCGGTCGGCGCCGAACAGTTCGGCAGATTCCTAATTGCCATCTTCAATGAGTGGGTGCGCCGCGACGTGGGGACCGTGTTCGTGCAAACATTCGACGTGGCGCTAGGAAGCTGGCTTGGGCAGCATAATTTGTGCATCTTCTCTCCCACCTGCGGCGACGCTCTCGCACTTGAACATAACGGGGATTTATATTCCTGCGATCACTACGTTGAGCCCGACTATCGGCTAGGAAATATTCGCGAGACGCCCCTGCGAGAACTGGTGGAGTCGCGAAAACAGCGCGCGTTCGGGCAGCACAAGCTGAGTACTTTGCCAAACTACTGTCGCGAGTGCGAGGTGCGATTTGCTTGCCACGGTGAGTGTCCGCGGAACCGGTTCATCACCACCCCGGATGGCGAGCCCGGGCTCAATTACCTCTGCGCCGGGTATAAGCTGTTCTTCAAACACATCGATCCTACGATGAAGATCATGGCGAACCTGCTCCGCGAAGGCCACTGGGCCGATGAGATCATGCAGTTGTATGCGGCTCAGGAGTCCAATGACGGCGCAATACCTGTAACTGCAAATCAGCGTATTGCAATGAAAGTAGAAAAGATAAGTGGTCGGGGCGAGTGGATTCGAACCACCGACCTCCTGGTCCCGAACCAGGCGCTCTAGCCAGGCTGAGCCACGCCCCGAAGAAGCGGCGAGAACCGCCGCATTTATGAGTATAACATCCAGCTTGCGGCCCGATGCGCTCAGCGCGCTGTTTCTTGTGTAGCCGGCTCCAGCTTGAAGGTCAGCACCACGTTCTTGCGCGTGTCGTAGGTGGTCACCTTTTTCACCGAAGTGAGGCCGGCATGCTTGGCAGTCAGTTCGTAGTCGTTGTCCATGCGCAGATCGTGGAAGGCGAACTTCCCGTCATCCTTGGTCGGAAAATCCACGACCTTGGAGGTCCTCATATCTTTGAGCTGCACGATGGCGCCGCTGATGGGGTTGTCCTTCTGGTCCTTCACCAGGCCTGAGATATTGCGCGCATCGGAGGGCTTGGGCGGTTTCTCTTTGTTCTCAAGAAAGACGTTGGATCGGTTGGTGGGGTCGGTTTGTTGCGTCTGCGCGAAGCTCAAAGCGCACGCGCAGGCGATGGAAATGGATAACAGCTTGATGTTGCACATACCGCTCTTAACAGCATAGTGCACCGCGCAGCGGGCCGGCGCGAGGCTAGAATCTATCCAGTTCGGCGACCAGCGCGCGGATGCCCTTCTTGCGATAGATCTGGACCAGGCGCTGCTCTTCACCGGAGGGCGCGATGACGCGCTGCAGCTCCGCCGAACCGAGATCGGCGCGGCTGGGGATCCAGACGCTGCCGTCGGTGAACTCGACGCTGCTGACAAATCCGGTCATGCCTTCAATGGCCAGCGCGGGACCTCCGTGCTGGGGAAACTTCAAGGTGGTGCTCTCCAGGATGGGGCTCTTCTGGCCGGGCGGCAGGTTCAGCTCGGCGGGAACCGATCCGGCGAGAAACTCGCTGCCGTTGCGATCGTGCAGAATCCATCCCATCTCGAGATAACGGATGGCGCGATCCGACCGGTTCTTCACTTCCAGGCGCGGCGCTCTGACTTCGTTACCGGCGATGCGCGCGACGCCTTCCATCGGCTCGACGGGCGAATCGGGGAGCTTCAAGAACGCGAACTGGACCTGTTTTTCGGGTTCGAGATTAGTGGCCCGGCTGCCTCGCATCACCTGAACGTCCAGGCTGGGACGATCCGCTTGGCGCGCCATGCTCTCGACGATCTCCTGGCGCAGCCGTTCGGGTCCGCCTTCGGCCAGCAGCGACTTAAAATATTTCCGATCGCGGCGCGCTTCAAACTCGGCCAGCGTCATGGTGCGGCGCGAGCTTAGTTTATCCGGACCGTAGAAGCTGAGATCCTCAAACAGCACACCATCCAGGCCGATCGAGACCGGCACGTTAGCCGAACCTTGCAGCGGCCGAAGCAGCCGCAGGTCGACGCGCACCGGGAAGGTTTCACCGGGCCCCACGTCGCTTGCGATCGCGACTGAACCTTTTCCGCCTGGCGTGACATCCTGCGCGGTGACCACCAGCGTGACCCCGCGAATGCGCCGCGTGGTGGCGTTACGAAGGGACAGCATGGCGTGCAGATCCAGCAGCATCGCGCCGCCGCGGGCGATCTCGTTGGAATCGCCTGGATCGGACGACAGGACCACGACCGGCGAGTCCTTGGGCAGGTCGATCTTCAGTAAGGCGGCGGCGTTGGCAGCTCCGGCGCACAATCCCGCCAGCGCCAGCAAGCCCCCAATGCTACGGCTCCGCATAATACACCTTGTTGGTGGTCACTTGCCCGCTATCGGCGTCCACGTAACGCACGCCCGCCGATCCTTGCAGACTGACCGAAACGGTAGCGCCGTCAGAATGCGGGTGCGTCAGCGACATGGTGCGGCCGTTCTCCTTGACCTCGATGGAGGAGGAAGTGGCTTCCAGCACCACATCGTCCTGGGACGCCGCCGGAGTCCTGACTACGCTTCCAATCCGCTCGGTGCGGATGCGTTTGAGCGCGGCGGCTAAATGCTCCGCCTGCGGTTGAGGCAAGCTGATCCAGAACGCAAACAGAAACACCGCGGTGGCGCAGCCTAATACCAGCGCCGCATTCCAGCCCAAGCGCAGCGGGCGCGCGGCGGGCTTATCGAAACGGGCGATGGCCTCGCCGGCCGCCAGCCCCACGCGGATGTTTCCGGTGATCTCCGCCGCCAGCCGGTTCCAGTTCAAATCCTTGGGCAGCTCGGCCGACACATTCCGGACTTGTTCGGAGGCATCGCGAAGGCTGTTCACCTCGGCCTGGCAATCGGGGCACTGCGCGATGTGCCGTGCCACGCGCCAGCGTTCCCAATATCCAGCGAGATCGCCACCGGCAAACAGGGCGAGTTGAATTTCGCTGGGGTGTTTCATGACTTCTTCCTTCCGGCCTGCCGCCGGCTGCGCTCGACATAGCGCTTGAATTTGATGCGCGCGTTGGCGATGTGGGAGCGCACCGTGGCCTTGGAGCAATTCATCTGTTCGGCCACTTCCTCGGCCGCCAGGCCTTCCACGTCGCGCAGCAGCAGGGCGGTCCGCTCGCGCTCGGTCAGCACCGACAGGCCCTGTTCCAGGTAGGCGCGATTCTCGGAGCGAAGCACGGCCTGCTCGGGGCTTTCGGAGGGCTCGCTCAGCGGCTCCACGAGGCTGTCGATCTCGCAGAAGTTGACCTTCCCGTTGCGGCGCAAAAAATCGATGGCGGTGTTGCTGGCGATGCGCGACAGCCAGTGCGCGGCCTTGTCGACGTCCTTGAGCTGATCCTGCCGCTGCAGGGCCTTGATGAAGGCCTCCTGGGTCAGGTCCTGGGCGTCGGCCACGTTTCCGACAATGCGGTAGATGAGCAGGAAGATCCTGCGTAAGTTATCGGAAATAAAGCGGTTCTGCAGTTCCTGCGCGGCTAGCTGGCTGGCTTGGAGTTCAGAGGGCGCGCCCAGGTCGCTCATGAAGTCCTCGACAGTATGCACGAACGCGCTCATGCCTATAACAGGCTGACGCAAAAACCTCAAAAACGTGCAAGGTATTTAGGGGCACTGAGTACTGATCGACGCCCTCTCCTCCATTGTATAGAGGCTTCTATTGTACCCGGGTTTCGTCTCGGGAGGATTGTAAATTCTAGGGGCGGAGTAAGGTGGTAAAGGCGTGGTCGGGAAGCTGGTCCAAGGACGGCACGGCGAGGTCGGCGGCGGCCAGCCGGCCGTTACGGCTGACGCCGATACAGTGCATTCCGGCGCGGCGGGCGGCTTCGATGCCCATGGGAGAATCTTCGACGACGATGCAGGCCTGGGGGGCGACATCGAGGCGAGCCGCCGCGGTCAGGAAGACCTGGGGATCGGGCTTGCCGGCTGTGACGTCCTCAGCCGAAACTAAGGCCTGAAAAAACGAAGCCATTTCCAGGACCTCCAGGACGACGTCGACGTTGGCGCGCGGGGCTGAGGAGGCGATGGCTTGCAGCCAGCCCTCGCGCTGGAGGCGTCGCACCCATTCGGCCGCGCCGGCGAGAGGAGCCACGCCGCCTTCGCGCAACAGCTTGCGGTAGAGTATTTCCTTTTCGCGGCTGATGCGATCAATCTGCTCGCGGGTCGCACCCGCACCCAGCCAGCGCGGAAGGATTTCGTCGTTGCGCAGGCCGAAGGTGGCCAGAAATTCGTGGCGCGTGATGGGGTGTCCCAGCGACGCCATGGTGTCGCGCCAGGAGAGCCAGTGGTATTCTTCCGAGTCGAGCAGGGTTCCGTCCAGGTCCCAAAGCACCGCACCGGTCATGCCGTCATTGTCTCGCAATGGCCAGCTGAGGGCCCACACTCGAGCGCGTATACTCAAGAAGCGGGAGCGCGCGGCGTAACGCCAGGGGAAGCCACGCCGTATTTTGTGGCGCGGCCAATGAAAGACACCAAGAAGAAAAAAATCCCTGAATTCAAGTCCGAAGAGGACGAACGAACATTCTGGGCGACGGCCGATTCCACAGAGTACTTGGATTGGTCATCGGCTAAACGAACCAAGTTCGTTCGCCTCAAGCCCTCGCTGAGGACGATTTCGCTTCGGCTGCCGCGGCGGAAGCAGCGAAGCAGGTGATCTGCGGTGCGCGGATCAAGGGCCAGGGCAAGTCGGATGCTCGAGCGGATATCGACGCGATGATCTGATCCGAGATCATCGGGCCGCCTGAGCTTATGGCTTGGGAGCGGCAGACTCTTGACTGAACACACAGAGCCATCGGCCATCCCGCTCGACCCAAATCGCCGAGATGTGGGCCGTGGCCGAGAATGGCTTTCCATGCGTGGTCCCGGCCTCGGTGACCCTGTAGATGAGAACGCCAGACTGGCTCGAGAGCGGCACGAAACGTATGTCTTCCATCGAGAAATCCTGAAGCCGGAATTCGGCGGTGTTCTTCACAACCTCGGCTTTTCCGGCGGGTCCGTGGGAATCCACAAATACGGCGTCATCCGCCAGTAAGCTTGCGAACTCAGTGAGATTACCGGTTCGAAGGCATTCCAATTCCTGGCGTTCCTTGGCCAGGATGGTGGCTCGAAGATCGTCTTGGGCGGGCGCAGGTACTGTCGCCAGAAGAACCAGACCTATCAGAGCAAACCGCTGAAACATTCGCATTTTCGCCCTCCAGGTCAGCATTGTCTCACGCCGTCCATTTAGCCAGGCGTTCCCGATCGAGACGAGTATCCACTTCGGCGTCCCTCGCCCACGCTATCCTGAAGCTATGAGACCAGTCGCCGTTGTCGGCATCGGGAAGACCGCCTTTGGAGCGTTTGCGGATCGCGACCTGCGTTCGCTGGCGGTGGAGGCCGGCCAGAAAGCTCTGGAGGACGCGCACGCGAAGACCTCGCAGGTGGAGGCGTTTTATCTGGGCAATTTCGCCGGGCCATCCTTCGTCGGGCAGAACCATCTGGCGCCATACGTGGCGGCCGGGATGGGAATGGTCGGCATTCCAGCGACGCGCTTTGAAGCCGCCTGCGCGTCCAGCGGCGCGGCCTTCTTCCATGCCGTTTCGGCGGTCGCGGCCGGGCTGTACGATGTCGTGCTGGTCAGCGGCGTCGAGAAAATGACCTCGCAGCCCACGCCCAAAGTCACCGAAATCCTGGCCGGGGCAGGCGACTTGTGCGGCGAAGTGCGCGCCGGCGCTACCTTCCCCGCCCTGTTCGCTATGATCGCGCGGCGGCACATGTATGAGTACGGAACGACGCGCGAGCAGATGGCCGCGGTGGCGGTGAAGAATCATTCGAATGGGGCCAAGAATCCGCTGGCGCACATGCGCAAGGTCATCACCATCGAGCAGGCACTGGCGGGCAAGCCGATCGCCGAGCCGCTCACGGTTTACGACTGCTCGTTGATCAGCGACGGTGCGGCGGCAGTCCTGATCGCGCCACTCGAGCGCGCGTCGGAATTTACCGATAAGCCCGTCCGCGTGCTGGGCATCGCGCAGGCATCCGACAATGTCGCGCTGGACGAAAAAGAAGACATCACCACGCTGCGCGCCGTGAAAATCTCCGCCGAGAAAGCCTACAAAATGGCCGGTCTTAAGCCTTCCGACATCCAGTTCGCGGAAGTGCACGATTGCTTCACCATCGCTGAGATCATCGCTACCGAGGATCTCGGGTTTGTGAAGAAAGGCGAAGGCGGGCCGTACGCGCTGGCTGGGAAAACCTGTCTGAAGGGCGAGCTTCCAGTGAATACCAGCGGCGGTTTGAAAGCCAAGGGCCATCCGGTGGGCGCTACCGGGGTCGGGCAGATCTGCGATGTGGCGCAACAAATTCGCGGCGAAGCGGGCGAGCGCCAGGTGACGCGTAACAAGCTGGGGCTGGCGCAAAACCTGGGCGGCTCCGGCGCCACCAGCGTGGTCACCGTTCTGGGGGCGGCATGACCAATCCAAGCTTGAACAAACCAGGATCTGGAACCGTTTATACCGAGACCGTGGTCTACTCGCCGCCCGAGGCCTACGTCAACGACGTGCCCTACCAGCTTGCGATCATCCAGCTTGAAAACGGCCGGCGCCTGACGGGCCGTATCGAGGGTGAGCGCGCGCACATCGGCGATCCCGTGTCGTTCGTCCAATTCCGCAACGACGTGGCCTTTTTCCGCAAGAGCGCGTGAGGCTGGCATGAAACTGGCCGCGCGGATGGATCACCTGGGCGTGGAAGGCGCCTTCAACGTACTGGTGCGCGCGCGGGCGCTGGAAGCGCAGGGCCGCGACGTTATCCATCTGGAAATTGGCGAGCCTGACTTCGCCACGCCCAAACATATCGTCGAAGCCGCCAAGCAAGCGCTCGATCAAGGCTGGACACACTATGGCCCGCCGCAAGGCCTGCCGGAGCTGCGCGAGGCCATCGCGTCTCACATTTGTCAGACGCGCGGTGTCCGCGTTGGGGCTGAGAACGTCTGCGTGGTTCCCGGCGGCAAGCCGATCATCTTTTTCCCCATGCTGGCACTGGTGGAGCCGGGCGATGAAGTTGTTTATCCGAATCCCGGCTTTCCGATTTACGAGTCCATGATCAACTTCCTGGGCGCGAAGCCGGTGCCGATCCCGTTGATTGAAGAGCGCGGTTTTTCTTTCGATCTGGATCGGCTGCGCGAGAGCCTTTCAGCCAAAACCAAGCTGTTGATTCTCAACTCGCCGCACAATCCGACCGGTGGGTTGATTCCGGCCGCCGACATTCAGGCCATCGCCGAAATGGTGCGCGATCGCGATCTGATAGTGCTGGCCGACGAGATTTACTCGCGCATTTATTTCGAACAAGCCCCGTTGTCCATCACCACATTTCCGGGGGTGCTGGAGAAGACCATCCTGCTGGATGGCTTTTCGAAAACCTATGCCATGACCGGATGGCGCATGGGTTACGGCGTGATGCCGCAGTGGCTGGTGGAGGCGGTAAACAAATTGATGGTTAATTCGAACTCGTGCACGGCCAGCTTCACGCAGCGCGCCGGTATTGCCGCGTTGAACGGTCCGCAGGACGCAGTGGCTGCGATGGTGACCGAGTTCCGTCGCCGCCGTGACGCGTTCTGTGCGGGGCTGAACGGGCTCCCTGGATTTCGATGCGCGATTCCGGGCGGCGCGTTCTATGCGTTTCCCAACATCACGGGCACTGGCCTCTCCTCCGACGCGCTGGCCGATGGCCTGCTGCAGGAAGCCGGCGTGGCGTGCTTGAGCGGCACCGCGTTCGGCGCTTACGGCGAAGGCTATATCCGTTTCAGCATTGCCAATTCTTATGAAAAACTGATGGCTGCCGTGGAACGCATCCGGACATTTCTGGCCACACAGAAACGCTAATGAACGTGGACAAGGCCGGCCGTGGCTCCGCTTTGGCGTGGCTCTGCGGTGTGGTGGCACTGCTTTTCGCCGGCCTGCTGGTTTATTCTCAAATCCAGGCGTACTCCTGGGACGAGGGCTTTCATCTGCTCGCGGCCGCGCTGATCCGGTCCGGCAAGCGCCCCTATCTGGATTTCTGTTTCCCGCAAACTCCGCTCAACGCCTATTTCTACTCGGCCTGGATGCGGCTGTTCGGCGAAAGCTGGCGCGTCACGCACGTGGTTGCATCCGCGCTGACCGCTTCGGCGATTCTTCTCGCGGGCGATTATGTCCTCACACGGTTTCCGGTTCGCGAGTGGCGGCTGGCGGGTGCGATTGCGGCAGCATTGTTGATCGGCTTGAACGATACGGTGGTTTTGTTCGGCACCATCGCGCAGGCCTATGCGCTGTGCTTGCTGCTTACGGTGGCGGCGTTTCGAAGTGCGATTCTGGCGGTGGCGCACGCACGCGCGTGGCTGGCCGGATTAGCGGGCCTGCTGGTCAGCGCCGCTGCCGCGTCCTCGCTACTCACTGCACCGGCGGTTCCGGTGATGCTGGTTTGGTTGCTGCTCGCGAATCGAACCGGCAGCCGCTGGACCAAGCTGGCCGCGTTCATCGCGGGCGCGATCATCCCGTTCCTTCCCGTGCTGTGGCTCCTGGCGCAATCGCCGCACGTAGTCCTGTTCAATCTGGTCGGGTACCAGTTGTTCGGCCGGCGCGCCAAATGGGAAGGCGCGACGGGTCACGATTTGGATGTGCTGACGTCGTGGGTCGACTCCGGGCCGGCTTTGCTGGTGGGCCTGCTCGCCATCGCCGGACTGCTGTTCGTCGCGCGGAAGACGAATTGGCCGCGCGCGCTGCAGCGGGAATACTATCTATGCGCGTGGCTGGCGGGCGGGATGGCGCTCGAAATCGGCAGCGCGCATCCAACATTTTCCTGGTATTTTGTCTTGACTGTGCCCTTTCTGGCGATCCTTGCAATTGCCGGTTTGGAAGAGATCGCGGCGCGGCTCTATCGCCCTTATAGGCCGCTCTGGCCCGTCGCGGCGCTGGCGATCGTGCTCGCTTTGGGATTGGGCCGCGCGCTGCACGACGATAGCGATGAGATGACTTGGCCCGGCATGCAGAACATCGTGCAAAAGGTGCTGGACGTGACTCCTCCGGGCGGGTCAATCTGGGCCGGCGAGCAATTCTTCTTTCTCACGCACCGCACGCCACCCGATGGAATGGAATTTCAGGCCGCTCAGAAAATGGACATGCCCATGCGGGAAGCCGCGCCGCTGCACATTTTGCCGGCGCAAGAGCTCGCGCGCAGAGTAAAGTCCGGCTGGTACGCCACCATCGAGAATTGCGACGACAATCGGATCAAGGAGCTGGGCCTCGCAGGTCGGTACGCCAAGAGCGAAGACATCGACGTCTGCACGGTATTTTGGGACAAGAAGGAATAACGTGGCGAGCCGCCGATCATCTTGGTTCAATATTGCGCTGCTGGTGGCGCTCACCGAAGCCGTATACTTCCGGCGATCGGTTTTGAGCCATGGCCTGCTCGGTCTCGACTATTCTCAACTACACGCCCGCCACATCGCATTCGCGCGGGAGGCTCTGTTCGGGCCGGGGCACTACCTGCCGGGCTGGTATCCGCGCGAGCTTCTGGGTGCGCCCTTCGCGGCTAATATCCAAAGCTTCCCTTGGATTCCGACGCGCCTGATCCTGCTTCTGCTGGCTCCACAACTGGTGTACGAAATGGGTGTCGCGCTGGCTGCCGGGCTGGCCAGCGTCTTCACCTATTTGTTTTGCAAGCGGGCCGGGCTCTCGGGCGCTGGGCGCGATGACAGCAGGGTGGACCTTTGCCTGCGCGGGATTCTTTGCCTCTCGAGTGCATGGCTGGGCATCTTCCGATGTTGGAGGCATATCCCGCGCTGCCCCTGCTATTGTGGTTAGCCGACCGGGCGGTAGCGCCGGATCGCTCCAGGTTTCAAGTTCGCGACCTGGCGGCGTTGGCCCTAGCGGCCGGCTGTGTCGCGTTGGCCGGACATCCTCAATTGCCCGCCTATTCGCTAGCGGCGGCAGTGTTGTACTTGATTCTGCTGGGGCGTGGCCGGCGTCGCATTTTGGCAGTGTCCTCGCTGGCGCTCGGCGTCGGGCTGGCGCTCTTCGCTCTATATCCCCATGAGCTTGCTCATCCAGCACAGCACGCGGGTGCTGCCGCTTGCGCCGGCCGAAAACGATATCGCCATGCCCTACGGCCGTCTGCTGGCACTGATCTGGCCCGGAAGGGACGGCTGGCCCGGAATCCTGGATTTGTCCGGCGAAAATTTATTTCATGGGTACCCCAATGGCGCCTATTTCTGGGACACGGTCTCCTACATCGGTTTACTCCCGCTGTTCGCAATTCTCTTGCTTGTGGCGCTTGGCTTGACCAATAAGCGTCTGCCGGCGGCGCCTTTCGCGTTCTTGACAGCTTTGGGAATCGGTGCGTTCATCCTATCGCTTCCAGTGGCTGAGCCAATCTATCGATTAATTCCGGGGACCTTCCTGCGCAGCCCCGCACGGCTTTTTTACCTCTGCACTTTCGCGGCGTCCGTCGCATTGGGCGGCGCCGTGAGTTGGTTTATGCGCAGCGATCGGCCCAGTGTGCGGATCAGGCAGATCATCCTGGTGGCTTGCCTGGTGGGCCATGCAGCGGACCTGGGCGGGTCCACACGGATGTTTGTCAGACCCGCGAACGAAGAGGATTTTCCGCGGCCCTTCGCCGAAGTCCTCGGCCGCGAGCTGGATGGTTCACGAATCGCCTCGGAAGATATGGCCCATCACGGGCGCTACGATGACGCCGGAATTTTCGATTCCATCCTGTTGGCGAATCCATATCGCGCGCTGCTCGGATTGGCGGGTTCGCCGCGCAATGTCAATGAACAATTGATCAACGC
Source organism: Terriglobia bacterium (assembly GCA_963768095.1). GTDB lineage: Bacteria > Acidobacteriota > Terriglobia > Bryobacterales > Bryobacteraceae > Palsa-89. Next base: position 1,755,559 of record CAVYGT010000011.1, read on the forward strand.
CGCTGAATTTCCGTTGCCAGCGCTACAAGCCGCGGGCGTGCGATTCGTAATTACCTCCGAGACGCGCCGCGACCTGGAACTCGTCTACAGCACGGAACAAGACCTTCTGTACCGGGTTCCCGATCCGTTCCCCCGCGCTGCGTTTTTCGCTGGCGGGCGGGTGGATTTCCTTTTCAATAATGCAGTGCTGGATCGGTTCATCGCGAATCCGCGCCGCGATAGGCTGCTCCTGCCTTTGGGTGCCGAGCGGACTTACACGCCGGGCGTCAGCCACGAATCTCCAGGCTGACACGGAGCGCCCGGTGGAAGCGAAGTATTCGCGCCCATCCAGCGACGAGATTGACATCGAGGCCGCGCCCGGCCGGCCGGGGTTCGTAGCGGTGCTGGAGTCTTACGATCCGGGCTGGAGAGCGAGCGTGGACGGTGTTGCCGCGCCGGTCGTGATGGCCAACGGGTTTAGCATGGCGGTTCCGGTAAAGCCTGGACAGCACGCCATGGTCCTGCGCTACTACACGCCTGGCCGCCGATTGGGCATTTTGCTTTCGCTCGGGAGCGGCATTCTTCTGGTCTGCCTGCTTTGGTTCGCGTCCAAAAATAAAAACCCGGCTTGACGAACCAAGCCGGGTCGCTTTACTTCCTTACAGCGCACCAGATGTCAGGCCACGTTCTGCGGCCGCTGACGGCTGAGGATGGCGTTCATCTGGTCCTTGATGCGCAGTTTTATTTTTTTGAGCCGGTGCTCTTCCATCTCCTCTTCCGGAGTCAGATGCGGCTTGGCTTCCAGGGCCTCAAGCTGCTTATGAAACTGCGCGTGCTGCTCGGCCAGACGGCGAAATTCCTCATCCGTCGCCATCAGGTGCGCTTTCAATTCTTCTTGCGTGTTCTCCATCAAGGTTGATTCTCCTTTGTGAGCTGGCCACGCCGAGTCGGTAGGATTGAATTGCTCGGTGGGTATGTGAAACGCTGGCATTCGTCATGCGGGGGTCACCGACGGCCCCTGCATTTGTGACATTATCATGAAAAAATTCTCATGACAATACCTGTCTCGGGCGGATCGTCATAGTAACCTGGGCGCGATCCGACAGATTGGAATCCCAAACGCTCGTAGAGACGGCGCGCGGGGGCGTTCGATTCGCGCACTTCCAGGAAGTGTGCGCCGGGGCAACGGGCTATTTCGGCGCGCAGCAGCTCGGTGGCGATGTGCAGCCTGCGGAAGTCCGGATGCACGGCGATGTTGAGGATTTCGCGCTCCTTTTCGGCCACACGCCTGGAAACCACGAAGCCGGCGATGCGGCCGTCGAGAATCGCTACCTGGCAGTCATAGGCCAGATAGTCGCTGGCCTGCCATTGCGAGGCTTCTTGGGCGGTGGCCTGGATGGCTGAAATTGCGGGGATGTCGGGCTTCTCGGCGGGCCGGATACGAGTGCGCGAAGGCAACAGCTGGTGCAGCATGGCTCGTTGGCGCTGGCCGATCTTCTTCCAGTCGAAGTGTTGCTCGACGTGGGAGCGGCCTTGGAGCGCGATGCGCCCTCGAAGATCCGGGTTGGTAAGCAAGGTTTCGACGGCATGCGCAAAATCCTCGGCGTTATCCGCGATGCAGACGCTGGCCATATGTTCCAGCCCCAAGCCGGCGCAGCCTGAAGAGGTGGACACCACGGCGCGCTCCATGGCCAGAGCTTCCAGCACCTTTAAATTGGTTCCGGCTGAAACCAAGGTCGGGACCAGGACCAGGTTGGCTTCCACGTACAGCGGGCGGACGTCGGCGACGAACTCCAGTAAACGGATGCTATGGTCGTGCGGGATGGAGGGCAGGCCGGTGTGCTCGCGCCAATAGACCAAGGGGTCGGGTCCGGCGACTACGGTCCAGGTGATTTCGCGGAAGCGTTCGCGAAGCTTGGGCCACACCTGCTCGACGAAAAATCGATAGGCGACGATGTTGGGGAAATGCCGAAAGGATCCGACGAACAGCAGGCGCATGCCGGGGCGCTCGATCTCAGGCGCAAATCGCGCCAGATCGACGCCGTTGGGAATCACCAGCGTGTTCGATGCGCTGAGCAGGGCGGCGTCGCGCTCCGACATGACCACGACTTTGCGGTATCTGTTCACCCATTTCCGCTCGAATCGACGCCAGCGCCGGAAGTCCCAGCTGCGCGGGTCAATCTGGCGGTATAGATCGAACGTGACGTCGTGCTCCACCAGAACATCGCCAGCGTAGGGCGCCAGCATAGTGTATTCCACCTGCACGGCTTCAATTTTGTATTCGCGCCGCAGGTGCGCGAGGGCGGCCAGCATGGCGGGCGAGCGGAACTCGTGCACTTCGGGCGGATCGAGTGTCGACCAGCGCGGCTCACGGTAACGCGCCTTGCGAACGAGAATCAGACGCGCGCAATGTTCCAGCACCGGCTTGAAATCTTCTTCCGTCTCCCGGTCGAGAAAGGCAAAAAGAAAAATGTCGAACTCTTCGGACATTTCGCGGAGCAGGTTGAAGATTCGAACCGCGCCGCCGTGCGATAAGGGATAAGGGAAATAGGGACTGACGATGGCGATCCTTCTGCGGCGCGGCGACATCGGCCGGCCTTCGATTTCTCGGACCTCGGTTGGATAAAGGGACCGGTCTCGCTTCCACGGCACGAGCCAGTTGGGGCGGAGGAAAATCCGGTCCACTGGAACGCCGCGGAGAAACAGCAGCGAGGCGATCCAGGTTCCGAGGCGCAGGTGGTGCCGCTCCAGCCGTTGGTTGTAGGCCAGAATTTTGCGGGGCGCGAGCAGAAACGCGGCGCGCCGCAGGTTGCCATAGCGCGCGTCGCCGACCAGCACCGGCGCCAGTCCGATCCGGTAACCAGAGAATCGTTTTTTTAGCGCGCGATAAATCCCGAGCGCGGACGAGGGGCCGAACTCCTCCGGCGTTATGAGAAAGTGCCGGCGCGCCGGCTCCAGCCGCTGGATCTCGGCGTACATGCGTTCGGCCAGCTCGCGATCGCCGGCAGCAAAAGACACGACGATTGCATCCGGATCTTTGCCGAGAATGCGAAATAAGATTTTCTTGAGCGCGGCCCTCAACGGAATTCGATGGACGTCACGTCGCCGGTGGTCCGCATCTTGGCGTCCGGCTTGCCTTGATACTCGACGTGCACTTGCGGCGAGCCGGACTGCACGCCGCAGCCCATGGTTTTGTCGCCGCCCGAAAGCGAGATTTGGCTGGGACTGCGAATAAGAAGCTGCACGGTTTTTCCGTCCGAAGTTTTAATCACCATGCGCGCCTGATCGCCGCTCAGGCACTCCAGCCGCAGAAACACGCCGTCCAGGGACGCATTGCCTTTCAGTTCATCCATCCAGACAGCGTTGGTGGGTGGCGCGGCACCGTCGGGATTGAGCTTCTTACGAGCCGCTTCCTCGGCGGCGTGAATGGCGGCGTCGCTCTGCGCCTTCACGCGCGCGAGATCCTGCTCTTTTTCCTCGGCGACGCGTTTGCGATCGGACTTCTCGAGATCAATCTGTTCCTGGTCCTGTTGCAGCCGGACTTGATGAATCCGTGCGCGTTCTTCATCGTTTGCGGAGGCACGCTCGGCGCCGCCCCAGGCTTTCTGCGCCTCGGTGAAATTCCTGGCGGCCTTCTCGGCGCTCGCCAAGGTTTGCCACACCTCGACGTTACGGGGATCCAGCGCAGCCGCCTTCTTCAACAGAGCCGCACGCTTTTCGGGCTCGAACTCCTGATCGGCCATTTGAATGTAGGGCTCCGCCCAGCGAGGATTGAGGCGGGCGGCTCTCTCGAAATCGGCTCGCGCCGTCTTCTGATCAGCTTCCAAAAGTCCGTCTTCCAGCCACGGCCGCGCATCCAGAGTACCGGCGCCGACGGCATGATCGAACAAGTCGCGCGCTTCGTCTCGTTTTTGAGCTTTCAGCGCGAGCAGGCCCAGTCCTTCGTCCCCGCGCGGGCCGCCAAAAGCGTACGCCTTGGCTGCATCCGGCGAGCCAGCCGCCATCAGCAAGTCCGCAGCTAAGGCCAATACGTCCTGCCGGTCAACTTGCTCGAGTTTCTTAAAGCGCACGTTGATTGCGCGGCCTGAAATGGAGGTCGCCGTGAAATTTCCCGCTTTCAGATAGTCGTCAGCTTCCTGATTGATCTGAGCAGCACTCTTTTGAAACGCATTCCGGCAGGCGGCATCAAAATCGCCGCTTTGTTGCAGGGTCGAAAGCAGAATATGAGCGCGATCGAGGTAATCCGGTTTGGTGACGACCAGGTGTAGCAGCGCCCAATCGTGCGACCGTTCCGCTTCCGGAACCGGGTCGCCGAGGGTGATGTGCGCTCCATCGGTTTTTAGCGTGGATACCAGATCAATCAGCGCGGTCTCCATGCTTTTTGGCAGGCCGGCAGTGTTTTCATAGATCAGAAGGCGCGCCAAAGCTTTCAATGTTTCGCGCGAAAAGGCTTCCGTCTCGGGCGCGATTTCCATGCGGGCCTCGCGTCCCAGAACGAAATCGCCCTTCAAGGCCGGAGCGTCTTTAGGATTCTTGAAAACCACCACATCGATGGGCCAAACCAGTCCCATCTCGTCCTTGCCCGTTAAGATGCGCAGCGCTTCACGGAATTCCTCCAGATAGAGGAGCTTTTCGCGCGCGGCGCGTTCGTTCCCGGTGGTGAAAACCTCGAACGGCCCGGATTTTATGGCGATCCAGCGGTCTTCGGCCTGGAGCCCGAGCGACAGGCAGGCAAGCAGACATAGCCGCAGCAGCACGATTGTATGTTAGCTCGATCCGGCGATCCTTGTTATGATCCGAACAGCAATGGGCAAGATTCTGATCGCTCTGGTAATTTTGTTGGTCCTGATCGCGCTGCCGGTGGGCGTTCTGCTGGGCGTCTCGTCGCACTCGACGCTGACGTTTCCGCATGCTCCCACGGTGATCAGCCAGGACACGCCGGTAGTGGTTCGCATTACCAATCCGCATGGCGTTCGCCATGTGGTGGCGACATTGGAGCAGAACGGCGCCTCGACAATGTTGCTCGAGACCAAGAGTCCCGCGACGCGCTTTATGTTTTGGCGGCGGAGCGAGACGCCTGAGGAGATCGCTTTCACCGCCGGCAAGAAGAAAGCGCCGAACCTGCAGGACGGCAAGGCGCGGTTGATCGTAGAAGCGGAATCGAACGACCTGCGCGGCGCGACGGATACGATCTCGGCCGACGTGGACGTGAATCTTCGCCCGCTGGCGGTCACGGCCGATAGCTTTCAGCATTACATCAACCAGGGCGGCTCGGAGATGGTGTTGCTCACGCCCTCGGGCTATTGGACCGCGGCTGGCGTCCGGGCGGGCGCGAACAAGTTTGAGAGCTTCCCGGCTCCGGCCGGCTCGGGACAGCGCATCGCGCTTTTTGCGTTTCCCTGGGACCTGCCGGTCGACACCGCTCCGGCCGTTTTCGCCAGCAATCCGGCGGGCGCGGAAGCTACGGCGCATTTCTGGTTCAAGATTTTTCCGAAGAAATTCCGCGCGCGTGACTTGGTCATCGACGACAAGTTTCTCGACAAAGTGGTCAACCAGATCGAGCCCGGCGGGACCGGCGATCTGCTCAGCCGGTTTCTGAAAATCAATGGACAACTGCGCGTGGAGAACAACCGTACCGTGGCCGATCTTCGAATGAAGAGCCAGCCTAAATTTCTTTGGACGGAGCCTTTTCTTCAGCTCGCTAACTCCAAGGTCGAATCCGAATTCGCCGACGTGCGCAGCTATATCTACAAAGGCAAGAAAGTCGACCAGCAAGTCCACCTGGGTTTCGATCTCGCGGTCACCGCGCACACGCCCGTGGTCGCGGCCAATGACGGCAAAGTGGTGTGGGCGGCTCCGCTCGGCATCTACGGCAATTGCATCGTGGTGGATCACGGCTACACGCTGCAATCGATTTACGGGCACCTGAGCGAGATCGACGTGAAGGAAGGCGATATGGTGAAGCGCGGCCAGGTGATGGGCAAGAGTGGATCGACCGGCTTGGCGGGCGGCGATCATTTGCATTTTTCGATGCAGGTGGGCGGAGTGCAGGTGAATCCGGTGGAATGGTGGGACGAGCACTGGATCAAGGATCACATCTGGAATCGGCTCAAATAGCTTCCTAAATGAGTAACGGCGTATTGGTCATTACCGGCGGCGGCCGAGGCATCGGCGCGGCGACGGCGAGGTTGGCCGCCTCGCGTGGTTATTCGGTTTGCGTCAACTATCAACGGAACCAGGATGCGGCGCAGGCGGTAGTGAACGACATTCAGCAATGCGGCGGCAAGGCCGTTGCGGTCCAGGCTGACATCAGCGTGGAGCTTGAGGTTGTGGCTCTGTTCGAGACCGTCGAGCAGAAGCTGGGACGTCCGACTGGGCTCGTAAACAGCGCCGCCCGGCTGGAACTACAGATGCGGGTGGACGCGATGGACGCGGCGCGTCTGGAGCGGATGTTCGCGACCAACGTAATCGGTACGATGCTGTGTTCGCGCGAAGCGGTACGGCGGATGTCGACGCGCGCCGGCGGAGCGGGAGGGAGCATCGTGAATGTTTCTTCGGCTGCCACGCGTTACGGCTCGCCGGGCGAATACGTTGACTACGCCGCGACCAAGGGCGCGGTGGAGGTATTCACGCTCGGCCTGGCCCGGGAGGTCGCCGAAGAGAGCATCCGAGTAAACTGCGTCCGGCCCGGCCACATCTACACGGAATTGCACGCCGCGGGAGGGGAGCCGAACCGCGTGGAGCGAGTGAAGGCGCAGGTGCCGATGCAGCGCGGCGGGCAGCCGGAGGAGGTGGCGGCGGCAATTCTGTGGCTGCTGTCGCCCGAGGCCTCCTATGTGACGGGCGCGTTCGTCGATGTCTCAGGCGGGCGATAGACGCCTGCCCCCTATCGCTTCAAACCGCCGAACGACTCAAACTCGTCCGGGTCGAGATCGAACCGGGCCGTTCCGCTCGGCTGAACTGAGCAGCCAGTCTTTTTCCGAACGCTCTGCATCCTTCTGGCCCAGCAGGCGGCGGCCGACGAGCTACGGAGTCCTCCTCGATCTTACGGGCTTCTGTTCTTATTTTCTTGATAGGCTCATTTATTATCGGGACGTTTGAGAAATACGTTTCGGCCCAGGAGTATCTTAGTGACCAAGACAGACGCCACGCCCTCCAATCTGGATCGTTTCAGGAAAGAACTCGATGCTTTGATCGACAAGGGGGAACGCCTCCAGACGGCGATACAAGTCGAGATGGCGCCGGATTCGGTCGAGAAGGCCTTCAACCAAGCAGGCAAGAATGGGAAGAAAATCCTGGAGGTACTGAGGAGTCGGCCCCCGTTTTCGGACGGTTATCAGTCGTGGTACTCCGAAGCCAAAGTGTTGATCAAACAGCTTTTGCCTGATCGATTTGCGGATTTTGTGGGCCACTACGAGAGTTCTAAAACACGCAAAGCAGTCTCGGCGGAGAATTACAGAATAGCTGACTGTCTTCAGGGCTTAACCGTAACTCGGGGTACAGAGAAGATCGTAGGGACGGATTCAGCAATCCCGCATGTTCAGCAGCAGCTTAGGATTCTGGAGTCTATAAAGGCACGTTTCGAAAGTTCCTTGTTCGATATTCGCCAGCTTGTGATGGCAGATCTCTTCGACTCGGAACTTGAAGCCGCCGAAGAGTTAGCGAAAAAGGGTTTCACTCGTGCCGCGGGAGCCGTGGCGGGTGTTATTCTTGAGAAGCATCTCGCCCAGGTGTGTGAAAACCGGTCCTTGAAGACCTCCAAAAAGGCCCCTCACATTAGCGACCTGAACGACGCGCTGAAGAACGCAGGTATCATCGAGCTGCCCCAATGGCGTTTCATTCAGCACCTCGCGGATGTTCGAAATCTCTGCGATCACAGCAAGCAGTCTGAGCCGACTCAGGAACAAGTCTTTGACCTGATCGCCGGTGTCAGCAAGGTTTCTAAGACCCTCTTGTGAGCAATCGGAGAACTCGTGGGGATCGCGCGTTGCGGCTAGACGGCGGTAAATGGCGCGCGATGCGTGACTTCGGACTTTGCTGTCCCGGGGGCTCGGTGTTTGTACCATTCCTGGTAGCCACTTTGTTGAAGCTGTGCGCTCTTCCCTGACGTTTATATGGCCACTGCGCAGCGAGACGTTCTTAGCTCGGGTCGCAACCCCGATGCTGCTTATTGATTTACAGCATAATCCTTAGAGTATTTCACGTCAGACGTGCCCGCACCTTCTCGCTGAGCGCCTTGCCGTCCACGCGCTTGCCGGCGAGCTTGGCTTGCGCGGCCTTCATGACCACGCCCATCTGCTTGGCCGATGTCACGCCCGTTTCGGCCAGAGCCGCTGCGATGGCGGCTTCGATTTCTTGCTCGCTCGGGGCGGCCGGCATGTAGGACTCGATCAGTTTCAGCTCGGCTTCTTCTTTATCGGCCAGCTCCGGCCGGCCGCCCTTGCGAAACATCTCCGCGGCCTCGCGCCGCTGTTTGATGAGCGTGTTCAAGATTTGTATTTCGGTGGGCTCATCCAGCGGCTTCATCGCATCCACTTCGTGTTTCTTGAGCGCCGCTTTGATCAGCCGGATCGTGCCCAGCCGCGCTTCATCCTTGGCGCGCATGGCGGCCGTCATGTCGCTCTGAATCCGATCGAGTAATGCCATGGGTGTTTGGTATCCTAGGAGTTTCCTCTCATGTATATCAAGAAACAACGTCTCCTGACTCCCGGTCCCACTCCGCTGCTGCCCAAGGCGCTGCACGCCATGATGGGATCCGACATTCATCACCGCACCGACGACTTCCGCAACGTGTACCGCTCGGTTCTAGCGGATCTCAAGGAAGTCATGGGAACTTCCAACGACGTGTTGGTGCTGGTTGCTTCCGGCACCGGCGCGATGGAAGCCTCGGTCTCGAACCTGTTCTCGCCCGGCGATCGCGTCATCGTTTGCGTGGCGGGGAAATTCGGCGAACGCTGGGCCGAGATTGCCAAAGCGTACGGGCTGGACGCCATCGTGCTCAGCGAGGAATATGGTAAATCGGTGAGCGCGCAACGCGTCGCCGAGACCCTGCAAGCGAATCCCAACGTGCGCGGCGTGTTCGTGCAGGCTTCGGAAACGTCCACGGGCGCGGCTCACGACGTGCGCGCCATGGGGCAGGCCATTCAGAAGACCGGCGCGATTTTCGTGGTCGACGCCATCACGGGGCTCGGAACCATGCCGCTGGATATCGACGGCTGGGGGCTGGATGTGGTGATCGGCGGCTCGCAAAAGGCCTTCATGATTCCGCCCGGCCTGGCGTTCCTGTCGATCAGCCCCAAGGCCTGGGCGTTCGCCGAAACTTCCAAGCTGCCGCGTTACTACTTCAATCTGAAAAAGGAAAAGAAGAATGCGGCCGGCGGCGAATCCAGCTGGACTCCGAACACATCGCTGGTGCTGGCGCTGGCCGAGGCGCTGAAATACGTCAAGTCGCTCGGCATGGACAAGCTGGTCGCCAATGCGCAGCAGCTAGCCGCCGCGACGCGCTCGGCGGCGGGTGCGCTGGGGCTGGAGCTGTTCTCGCCGGAGTCGCCCTGCGCGGCCGTGACCGCGATTAAGCCGCCCAAGGGCATGGATTCCGGCGTCATCGTCAAGGAATATCGCAGCCGCTTTGGCTCCATCATCGCCAATGGCCAGGGCTCGATGAAAGGGCAGATCTTTCGCATCGCGCATCTGGGCTATTTCGATTTCGCCGATCTGTTCGCGGTGATTGCGGAGCTGGAAATCATTCTCGCGGCCAACGGCGTGCCGGTGAAATTCGGAACCGGCGTGGCGGCGGTGCAGAATGCATACGCCGACGCGGCGCTGGCCAAAGAAACCGTAGGCGCCTGATCCGAACACCATGCGAATCCTGTTAGCCGAGCCGATGGCTGCGGGTGGAGTCAGCCTGCTTCGCGCGCAGCCGGGGTGGGAAGTCATCACCTCCAATCCCAAGGAATACGCGCAGTACTTGGCCGACGCCGACGCTCTGATCGTACGCAGCGGCCTGATTGTGGACGGCAAAGTGTTGGCGCAGGCGCCCAAGCTGCGCGTTATCGGGCGGGCGGGCGTCGGTGTCGATAATGTGGATCTGGTCGCAGCGACCACGGCGGGCGTGCTGGTGATGAATACGCCCGGCGGCAACGCCGTGTCGGTGGCTGAACACACCCTCGCGCTCATGCTTTCCATGGCTCGATCGATTCCTGCGGCCAGCGCTTCCACCAAAGCGGGCAAGTGGGAGAAGCGCAAGTTCATGGGCACGGAGCTGCGCCGCAAGACACTCGGCATCGTGGGCCTGGGCAGCGTTGGACGGGAAGTGGTGAAGCGTGCCATTGCCTTCGAGATGCGGATCATCGCCAACGATCCTTATGTCAACTCCCAGACGGCCAAGAGCGTCGGCGTGGACCTGGTGGATCTTCCTGCGCTCTACGAGCAAAGCGACTACATCACGCTGCACACGGCTCTGACGCCGGAATCGCACCGCATGCTGTCGCGCGAGGCCTTCGCCAAAATGAAACCGGGCGTGCGCATCCTAAATTGCGCGCGCGGGGAGCTGATCGACCAGGAAGCGCTGCGGGAAGCGCTCGAATCGGGCAAAGTGGCGGGCGCGGCGCTGGACGTCTTCGAGCAGGAGCCTCCCTCGGCTGACGATCCGCTGCTGAAGATGGAAACGCTGATCGCTACGCCGCATATCGGCGGATCCACGGAAGAAGCGCAGGAGACAGTCGGGGTGCGGCTGGCGGAGCAGATCGTGGACTATTTGCAGAACGGCGTCGCACTGAATGCCGTCAATCTGCCCGCGCTGACGCCCGAGCAATACAAAACACTGGGACCTTATAGCCGGCTGGCCGAGCGCCTGGGCAACTTCGCGTCCTATATTGCCAAGGGCAATCCACAGACCGCACGCTTTGTCTATTTCGGCAAGCTGGCGGAATTCAACACACATTTGTTGCGCAACGCGGGGTTGGCGGGGATTTTGCAGCGCTCGCTGGCGCGCAACGCGAATTCGGTTAACGCCATGCAGATCGCCGCCGATCGCGGTCTGGCGGTGGCCGAGCGGCACGACCAGCGCGCCGCGCACACCGACACCGTCCGGCTGGAGCTTGAAACGGACGCGGGGCAAACCACCGTGGAGGGAGCGGTGCTGCTGGACCGGCCGCGTCTGGTGCAGGTGGAAGGCATCCAATGCGAGGCGCCGCTGGAAGGGAACCTCACGTTTTTACAGAACGAGGACGTGCCCGGCGTAATCGGTTTTATCGGCGACGTGCTCGGCAAGAACAAGATCAATATTGCAACCTTCTCGCTAGGACGCAAGAAGGCCGGCGCCGAGGCGGTGGCTGTGGTACAGACCGATCAGCCCGTTCCCGATGCGGTGCTGGCCGAGCTTAAGAAGAACGCTGCTATCAAACGCGCCAGCACAGTAAGATTCAATGGCGCTTGATCGCGCGGGCGTGCCAACGCCGCCCGGGTGTGCTTTTTGCTCTCAGCGGGGGCCTCGCGCTATCCTTAATCCTTTGCAACCATCAACGGGGTACGATCCGTCTACTGAGATCATCTGAACATGCAACCAAGAGTATGTCTTTTTGCCGCGCATTTGTGTACCGCGGCGCTGCTCGCCGCGCAGAGCACGGGCGGGGCTTCTCAAAGCAGCAGCAGTTCCTCGCAGAGCACCGGTAGTTCGTCTCAGAGCACGAGCAGTTCTTCGCAAAGCACCGGCAGTTCGCCCCAGAGCACCGGCAGTTCGCCCCAGAGCACGGGCAGTTCTTCGCAGAGCACGAGCACCTCGTCCACGTCCAGCAGCGCAGACAAGGGTCTGCACACCTATGTCCGGCGGCTCTCGGTGGGCGCGACCCTCTCCGTAGTCGGACTGAGTATGGTGGGCGGCAGCACTAGTAACACAACCACCACCGTGAACTCGGCAACCTCGGTTGCGACGTCGGACAGTACGAGCGGTGCGTCGTCGAGGATCGGCTACGGGGTGACCGTTCAAGCCGCCATTACGGAGCACTTCGCGGTGGCAGTGGGTGGTTTCCTAAGGCGGGCGGGTTACATCGAGTCCAATAGCCAGACTACTACGGTGACCACGTTCATCAACGCGGTTCCTACAACGACTACTACAACCACCAGCACCCGCGTGGACGTGCGAGCTCGCCTGGTGGATGTGCCGGTGACGGTGCGTTGGTACGGCAAGGGACGGCATACGGCGGGCAAGCGCTGGTTTGTGGAAGGCGGGGGGGCATGGCGCGATGTGGAGAACATCAAGAGCTCGCTGTCGGCGATCGATGCCTCGGGCAACAATACGTGTTGCACGTTCAACACGGTCCAGCCCGCGCACCGGCAGGCGCGCGGAATCGTTGCAGGCGCGGGGGCGCAGTTCATAGATCCTTTCGGCATACGCGTCATTCCCGAGGTTCGCTACATTCGTTGGCTCACGCCGATTTTCGACGATCCGACCACTCGCACGCAGCGCAACCAGGTGGAAGCCGAACTGACGCTGTCGTTCTAGTCCTGACGCAGTGCGTTCATCGGGTCCACACGGCTGGCGCGGCGGGCGGGCAGAAAACTGGCGGACAATGCGGCGATCAATAGAACGGCTGTCATGACCAGGAGTGTGGCCGGATCGAGAGGCCGCGTTCCCGGTACAAATTTCAGCAGGACACGCGCCGCCGCAAAAGCGCCCAGGGCACCCGCGAAGACGCCGGCGAAGATCACAGCCAGGCTCTGCCGCAGAACCAGGCGCACGACGTCACCGGCGTTTGCGCCCAACGCCATGCGCACGCCCATCTCAGGCACGCGCTCGCTGGTGAGGTACGACAGCACTCCATAAATTCCGATACACGCGAGCGCGAGAGCCAAGCCGGCGAACACGCCGAACAAGAGCAAAAGGAAGCGTTGCCGGGCCAGCGAGGCGCTCACCAGCTGCTCCATGCTCCGGACTTCATACAGCGTTTGATCGCCACTGGCTCCGCGCTCATCCCGGCGCAGCGCTTCCACCACGCTCAGAGGGGCGATATCGGTCCGGACGGCGACCGACATGAAGGATGAAAACAAGCTCATCAGATTGTCGGGAACCTGCGAGAACGGATAGTAGAGTTGGTCCTGCACGCGGGACTGATCGTCGTCGGCGAGTCCCCAGTGCCGGACATGGCCCACCACGCCGATCACCTGGAGCGGCGCCGGGCCCAAGAAACGGCTCCAGAGCTGCCTGCCGACGACGTCGGTCCGGCCGAAGGCATGCCGAGCCAGGTTCTCGTCAATGACCACAACTGCGGGGCTGCCCAGGCGATCGTCGTTGGTAAAGAACCGGCCATGCAGCAGCTTAATGCCCATCACACGCAGATAGTCGGGCGTGACGCTGGAAGTAAGAGCCAACGCTGCCTGGTTGGGGGGCGGCGGAATCGGGGTGGCCCAGTAGTCAAGCACGTTCTCGCCCACGCGCATGGGAATGATGTCAGCGAGCGCCGCAGATTTGATACCCGGGATGCGGCGGGCGCGATTCAGGAAATCCTGCCAGGCAGCGCGCGTCCGCGCTGGATTGGTCAGCGCGCCGGGCGAAAGCGCTATGTGAGCCGTCAAAACGTTCTTGGCATTGAGACCCGGATCGAGTGACGCCAGGCGCAGCAGCGTGCGTCCCAGGAGTCCGGCGGAAACCAACAGGACGACGGCCAGGGCGATTTCAGAAACGATAAAAGCGCTGTGTAACCGGCGCGAACTTCCGCTAATAATCCGGGCTCCGGCGCGAAGAACTTGTTCCAGTTCGCGATGCGGAGCGCGCAAAGCGGGCGTCAGTCCAAACAGCAGACCGGTGGCGAGCGAAACGGTCAGAGCAAAACCAAGCACGCGCCAATCCAACTGGACCTCGCCTGCCCGAGGTAGACTGCCCGGCCACAGTGCCACGAAACGACGCGTAGCCAGCACCGCCAGCAAGAGGCCGAGTACGCCTCCGGAGAGCCCCAGCACTGCGCTTTCCGTGAGACATTGCCGCACCAAACGCGCGCGGCCCGCGCCGAGCGCAACCCGCATGACGAGCTCTCGCTCACGCGAGACGGCGCGCGCCAGCAGCAGACTGGCGACGTTGACGCAAGCAATCAACAGCAGGATGCTGACTGCACCCAGCAGCAGCCATAGAGTAGACCGTACATCGCCGACTAGTTCCTGGCGGAGTGGACGTGCGGTCATGCCAAGGTTTGCATTGGAGTCCGGATGTTGCTTCGCCAGACCGTCGCCCAGCACGGCGAATTGAGCTTGGGCTTGCGCGAGTGTCACGCCGGGCCGGAGCCGGCCAACCACGTGGATAAAGCGCGCGGCGCGATTTTGCATTCGCTGGGAGGTGTTTTGGCCGAGGGGAGTGAAGACGTCCGCCTCGCCATCCAGCTCGAAGCCGACCGGCGCGACGCCGACGATGGTATACGGTTTTCCTTCGAAGACCAGCGATGAGCCGACGACGTCGGGGTTGCCGCCAAATCGGCGCTGCCAGAGACCGTAGCTGATGATTATTGCAGCCGTGCCGCCCGGCCGGTCTTCTTCCGGCAGAAACGAGCGTCCTTTCAGTAGAGCAACGCCCAGCAGGCCGAACAGGTCACTAGAGATCTCGCGTCCGTAGACGTACTCGGGCTCGCCGGGCCGGCTCAGCGTGCCTCCGCTGTAGGTCCAGGCGCCCAGAAACGCCCGCGCCTGACTCTGGCTCCGGCAATCCAGGAAGTCCGGATAGGAAAATCCCCAGGTAATTCCCAGTTTTTCAGTCCGGACGTGAACCGTCACCAGCCGTTCGGAATCCGGATAAGCCAGCGGTTTGAGGAGCACGCTGTTGATCACGGTGAACATGACGGTGGTCGCGCCGATGCCGAGCGCCAGCGTCAAGACCGCAACGGCCGCGAAGCTGGGGCGCTGCCGAAGCGTGCGCAGCGCGTAGCGAGCGTCCTGCCAGAGATCTTCCAGCCAGCGCGTGCCACGTGCGTCGCGGCACTGTTCTTTCACTTGTTGCGGACCGCCCAAGGCGAGCCGGGCCTCACGCCGCGCCTGCTCGGGACTCAGGCCGCGCGCGATCAGGTCCGAGGTGTGCTGGTCCAGATGGAAGCGCAATTCCCGGTCGAGTTGCGCTTCCATTTCGTTTCGGCGCAGCAGACGCCGCCACCAGTTCATTGCGCGCCGCCTTCCACCACTCGGAGGATCAGGCCGATGGCCTCGCTTAGGCGTTTCCAGCTGGCCGCTTCGGTTTCGAGCTGCGCTCGTCCTTTACGCGTCAGGCGGTAGAACTTGGCCTCACGCCCGGTCTCGGTTTCCTTCCAATCGGCGACCAGAAGGCCGCGATTCTCCAGGCGATGCAGGGCGGGATAGAGCGAGCCTTGCGGGACTTGGACCACATCGCGGGAGATCTGCTGCAGGCGTTGCGCGATGCCGTATCCATGCACCGGGCCAAGCGCGGCGATCTTCAAGATCAACAGATCCAGAGTGCCTTGCGGGAGATCGGATTTCTCGGGCATCGTTGATACCTCCGGCTTCTACATATTAGCTTTGACGAAGCCCGCGCTGTCTGGTTTGGGGAAGAAAACAGATGGCACATTCACTGCAAGGTGGTGCTATTCTGAGAACTCAGACCTTCCTGGCTCGGCCCTATGTCCAAGCTGAATTACACCACGCGCAGCGGAATCACCGTTACACGCACAGCGTCGGTGATTCCATATAAGAAGGGCCTGCGGCCACTGATGCACAAGCTGGACCGCTACCGGGGGATTTACCTTTCGTCGGGCTACGAATATCCGGAGCGCTATTCGCGGTGGGACGTCGCTTCCATTTGCCCGCCGATGGAGATCGTCGCGGCCGGGCGCGAGGTCGAGTTCCGGCCGCTCAACAAGCGCGGCCAAGCCATCAACCGGCTGCTTCAGCCCGTGCTCGAAACGCATCCTCACTGGGAGGAATTCGCGGCGCGTCCGGACGGCAGCCTGCACGGGCGCTTGAAACCGCTGCCGCGGCTTTTCCCGGAAGAAGAACGCAGCAAGCAGCCGTCGGCGTTTAGCATTCTGCGCAACCTGATCCAGGAGTTTTCGAACCCCAACGACGCGCGGCTCGCCTTGGTGGGCGCGTTCGGTTACGATCTGCTGTTCCAATTCGATCCCATCGAGCTGAAGCTGCCTCGGCGAGGCGCCAAAGACCTGCACCTGTTCCTGTGCGACGACATTTACTACATGGACCGCAAGAAGGAACAGATCGAGCGCTTCCGCTACGATTTCGCGCGCGAGGGTGTCTCGACGGAGGGTCTGCCGCGCACCGGCGCTGCGATCCGGAAAGCGCCCAAACGCGCCGCCGACGAGATTCGCGCGGACCACACGCCCGAGGAATACATGGCGAACGTGGAGACGGTGCGCGAAGGGATGCGGCAGGGCGAATATTACGAGGTGGTGCTGCGGCAAACGTTCCAGGCCAACTTTTCCGACAGCCCGTCGGAACTGTTCGAGCGCATCCAGCACGCCAGCCCCAGCCCGTACGAGTTCTTCCTGCAACTCGGCGAGGAGCAACTGATCGGCGCATCACCCGAGATGTTTGTGCGCGTGGAAGGCAATCGCGTCGAGACGTGTCCCATCGCGGGTACCGCGCGGCGCACCGGCGAACCGCTGCGCGACGCCGAAGCCATTCGCGAACTGCTGAACTCGACCAAGGAGGAATCCGAGCTGACCATGTGCACCGACGTGGACCGCAACGACAAGTCGCGCGTCTCGGTGCCCGGCTCGGTGCGAGTGATCGGGCGGCGGCTGATCGAGTCCTACGCGGGCGTGTTCCACACCGTGGATCACGTGGAGGGAATTCTACAGCCGGGTTTCGATTCCCTGGATGCGTTTCTGACGCATATGTGGGCCGTGACGATTATCGGCGCACCCAAGAAGGCTGCGGCGCAAGCCATTGAGAACCTGGAAAAAGACGCGCGCGGCTGGTACGGCGGCGCGGTGGGGATGCTGTCGATGAACGGCGACATCAACACCGGCATCCTGATCCGGACCATTCATTTGCGCGATGGCATTGCGCGCTACGGCGCGGGTGCGACGCTGCTGTACGATTCCGTGCCCGCACTCGAAGAGCAGGAAACGCGCATGAAGGCCACCGGATTCTTCCGCGCATTGCGGCCAGCGCCCGCGGCCACCGCTCCCGCCGCTGCTTCCGCCCAACCCGGCCGGGGCGTCAAGCTGCTACTGATCGACAACGACGATTGCTTCATCCACACGCTGTCGAACTACGCGCGCCAGACCGGCGCCGAAGTGGTGACCTACCGCGCTGGAATCCCGGCCGAGCTGATCGCCAAAATCAACCCGGATCTAATTCTGATTTCTCCGGGCCCCAAGCGCCCCGAGGATTTCGGTGTGCCGGAGCTGGTCAAGTTCGCGGCTCGGGCCGGCATTCCGGTGTTCGGCGTGTGTCTGGGACTGCAAGGGATCGTGGAGGCTTTCGGCGGCGAACTAGGCGTACTGGATTACCCGATGCATGGCAAGCCCTCCCTGGTGACGCACCACAATCGGGGCGCGTTCGAGGGTCTGCCGGAACGGTTCCAGGTGGGCCGGTACCATTCGCTGTTCGCGCGGCGCGAGACCTTCCCGGCGTGCCTGGAAATCACGGCCGAATCGGATGACGGCGTGATCATGGGTGTCCGGCACCGCGATCTGCCCATCGAAGGCGTGCAGTTTCATCCAGAATCCATGCTGACGCTAGAGGGTAACTGCGGTCTGCGTTTGATGGAGAACGTAGTGGCGCGCGCCGCCGGAATGCGGCATGCGGCCGCGAATTTGTAAGCCTTGGAAACGCAGGCGCTGTGCTATCTTAGGTCGAATCGACAGTACCCGGCTCGTACTAGGTGTCGTAGAGCTTGTCAATTTTGAGATCAATCGGGCAGAATAATGAGGACCGATGCAATTTGATTTATCCGACATTATCTTTATCGTGGTGGTGCTCGCCATCGCCGTTTTGCTAATCAACAGCGACGGAGGCGGGGGCCATACTGCCCGCGTGCCCGTACCTTAGCCCTTCGCTGCCCGCTCTCATTCCCTTCTGATGCCCACAGCCATCGTGATCGGCGGCGGTCTGGCCGGACTGGCGACCGCGGCGGCGCTGGGAGATTCCGGATTCCAGGTGGATCTGTTCGAGGCCCGTGGCTTTTTGGGCGGGCGCGCTACTTCCTACACCATTCCCAGCGAAACCGGCGAGACGGAAGTGATCGACAACTGCCAGCACGTGCTGTTGCGATGCTGCGTGAACCTGATGGATTTTTACCGCAGGCTGGGCGTGGCCGACCGGATCAAATTCTACAAGCAGTTTTACTTCATCGAGCCGGGAGGCCGCATCTCGACATTGGGCGCCGGCCGGCTGCCCGCGCCGCTGCACTTCACCGGGAGTTTCTGGAAGCTGCATTTTCTGGATGCCGGGGACAAACTCGCCATCGCGCGCGCGTTGCTCGCCATCCGGCGCGAGCATGGCCGGCGCGGCGATCTGGAGCGTATCACGATGCTGGACTGGCTGCGTGAAAAACGGCAGACCGAGCGCGCCATCCGCCGCTTCTGGAGCCAGGTGCTGGTGAGCGCGATCAACGAGGACTTGGATCGCATGGCGGCCAGCCACGGTTTTCAGGTATTTTGGCTTGGATTTTTGGCGCGCTCGAATTCCTACGAAATGGGCGTTCCGGCCGTGCCGCTGGGCGAATTGTATGGTTCGGAAGCCTGGAAGCGCATTGGCAACGTGCGGCTGCACCTGCGGGCACCGGTGGAGCGGGCGATTATCGAGAACAATTCGGTTCGCGCGGTTGTTTCGCAGGGTGAAGAGCGCGCTGCGGATTACTATGTTTCGGCGCTTCCGTTCGAGCGCGTGCCGGCCGTATTGCCGCAACTGGATTTGCCGCTCGACGGCTTTGAGCATTCTCCGATCACCGGCGTTCATCTGTGGTTCGACCGCAGCGTGACGCAACTGGCGCATGCGACGCTGCTGGATCGAACCGTGCAGTGGATGTTCAACAAGTCCGGCGGGCGTTATCTGCAAATCGTGATCAGCGCCTCCCGTTCGCTGGTGGACATGAGCCGCAACGACGTGGTTGAGTTGGCGGTTCGCGAGCTGGCTGAATTCTTGCCTCGAGTGCGTGAAGCGAAGCTCGAAAAGGCGCACGTGGTGAAGGAAGTGCGTGCGACATTTTCGCCGCGGCCGGACCTCGAGGCGCTGCGCCCAACCAACGCGACAAAATTCCCCAATCTTTTTCTGGCCGGCGACTGGACGCGTTCGGGCTGGCCTCCCACCATGGAAGGCGCGGTGCGAAGCGGCTACCTGGCGGCCGAGGCGGTGACTCGTGCAGCCGGGCTAGCGAAAACATTCCTGCTGCCTGACATAGCATAAAAGCGATGCCCACGCCGGTCGCGAAATCGTTCCAAGCCACGCTCGAACGCGGCGGCGGAGCGTTGAACTGGGTGATCGTTCGCATCCCGTTCGATGTTTCGAAGCTCTGGGGAAAGCGCGGCCAACTGAGAGTGAAGGGCGAGATCAACGGCTTCGCGTTCCGGACGTCGCTATTCCCGACCGGCGATGGCCGTCACATCCTACTGGTGAACAAGGGCATGCAAAAAGGCGGGAGGGCCGGCCTAGGCGTAACCGCGCGCTTCCGGCTGGAGCCTGACACGGAGAAACGCGAAGTGGCGATGCCCGTGGAACTGAAAAGTGCGATCCAGGAAGATCCCGCACTGCAGCGCTGGTATGAACAATTGAATCCCTCCTGGCGGCGCGAAATCGCCAAGTGGGTTGCGGATGTAAAGAGCGCGGCGGCGCGTGTACGCCGCGCCGAACAGATCGTCGAGCGAATGCTCGCCACCATGGAAGCCGAACGCGAGCTTCCTCCGATTCTTCGGCTGGCGTTCGCGCGCGACGCTCGTGCCGAGGAAGGCTGGAAGCGGATGCCGGCGGCGCCGCGGCGCAGGCAGTTGTTCGCCATCTTCTATTACCGGACGCCCGACGGCCGTGCACGCCGCGTGGCAAAAATGATGGAGGAGGCTCGCAAGTACGCAGAGAAAGGCCAAAGGAAGAGCTAGCAGGTCATAGCGTGTCAGCAGATGTGGCGTACGCACTCGTGCGTGCCGCGTCGCGACTCATCGCGACGCCCTCGGAGAAGTTTTCGAGACTGGCGTTCACACGAGTGTGAACGCGGCACGCACGAGTGCGTGCGCCACATGCTTGTGCGGGTATTATGGAACTATGCGGGGATTGATTTTACTGCTGTCCTTGGCGTTGGCTTTGCCGGTGGCCGGAGCCGACATGACCACGCTCACCGTCCACGTGAGCACTCAGTCCGGTAAGCCGATCGACCACGCCAGCGTCGTGGTCAAGTTCGTGCAGGGCCGTTCCAAAGTGAAATTCGGCAAGAAGATTCGAACCGAGTATGAGCTGCACACCAACGAAGACGGGATCGCCAAAATTCCGCCCATTCCGCAAGGGACGATCCTGATCCAAGTGATCGCCAAGGATTATCAAACCTTCGGGCAGAGCTTCGACGTGGACGAAGCAGAGAAGACCCTCGACATCAAGTTGAATCCGCCGCAGTCGCAGTATTCGGCGCACTAGGTTCTTAAGGAAACGCGCCGGCTATAAGACGGCGGCGATGCAATCGATTTCGACGCTTACGTCGCGCGGCAAGCGCGCGGCTTGCACGGTGGAACGCGCCGGAGGCTGCGACGGAAAGTATCGGGCGTAGACCTCATTCATCTTGGGAAAATCGGCCATGTCGCGCAGAAATACCGTAGTCTTCAAAACCGATTCGAACGACGCACCGCATGCCTGCAGCACGGCCTTCAGGTTCTCGAGCACGCGCTCGGTTTGCGCCGCGATGTCCCCGCCGACGATTTGATTCGTTCCGGGGTCCGTGGGGATCTGCCCGCTCAAATACGCCACACCGCCGTAAACAACAACTTGTGAATAGGGGCCGATGGCCTTAGGCGCCGCTTCGGTCGAAAATGTCAATCTCATAGTTTTAGAGTTCCCACCAATTGTTTGACCTGATCCACTTTCTCTTGTGCCAAGTATCGATCCAGCTCGCGCGCGATGCGAGCGGGAGCGCCGGGGTCCCAGAAATTCGCAGTACCTACCTGGACGGCGGAGGCGCCGGCCACCAGAAATTCGGCCGCGTCCTCGCCGCTGCGAATGCCCCCCAAGCCGATCACGGGGATTCGAACTGCCTGGCAGGCTTCGTACACCAGACGCAGCGCGATGGGCTTGATGGCCGGTCCCGAAAGGCCCCCGAAGCCGGCGCCGATTCTGGGACGGCGGGTGCGCGCGTCGATGGCCAGCGACACGAACGTGTTCACCAGGCTGATGGCGTCGGCCCCGGCTTGTTCGGCGGCCTGCGCCAGCGGCTCAATCCGGCTGACATTGGGCGACAGCTTGACAATCAAAGGCCGCCGCGCGATGGGGCGCACCAGGTTTACCAGCTCGGTGAGCAGCGCCGGATCGCTGGAGAAATAAATCCCGCCGTGCTTGGTGTTGGGGCAGGACACGTTCAGCTCGTAGCCCGCCACGCCCTCGGCGTCCTCCAGCACGCGAATCACTTCCGCATAATCCAGCGGCGAGTTTCCAAAAACGTTGGCGAAGATCGCAGTCTTCAAGCCGCGCAGGGCCGGCAGTTTTTCGCTGACAAACGCGCGCACGCCGATGTTCTGCAAGCCGACCGAATTGATCATGCCGCCCTCGGTCTCGTACAAGCGCGGCGGCGGGTTACCGCGGATCGGTTCGCGTGAGAGCCCCTTCACCACCACGCCGCCGATGGCGTTCAGATCGGCGACATCCATGAACTCGACGCCATAGCCGAAAGTGCCGGATGCGGCCAGGACCGGATTCTGAAGATCGACACCACACAGAACGGTCCGCAGACGATCCATTCCGTTCAAGAATAGCATCCGCGGATCAAACGAAATGTGTACTGCCTTTCCAGTACCAACAGCTGAGTGTGCGGCGCCGCGCTTAGGGCATCCCACTTATGCAGAGGTGGGTTGAAAGTCCGATGGGACTAGTATGGGAGCGCCTTCGAAAGGCAAAGCCGAGTTGGGACGGCCGCCCGCAGGTTTGCATTCCCTGGCGTCCAAATTTTCGTTTTTCTCCGCCACGCTGGCCTTTTGGGCAGTAGCCACCATGCTGGCGTACGACCTGCGCCGGGACTCCTTCGACGCCACCAAGGGAGTGTTGGTGGTACTGGTGGTGCTTCTAGTCTCGGCCGCAATTTCCCGGTTCGCGACGCGCCTTTTGGCCCGGCCTCTGGCACGCTTGCATAGTGGGATCGTTTCGGTGGAAAACAGCCGGCTGGAGCCCATCGAGGTGAGCCAGACCGGCGACGAAATCCAGTACCTGGGCGAGAGCTTCAATCGCATGATCGAGGCCCTGGCTGCCTCCCAGCGGCAGATCAACGACTATCAGGAGCTGTTGGAACACAGAATTAAGGAGCGCACCGAACAGCTCGAACAGGCGGTGCTCAGCGCACAAAGGGCCAACGAGGCCAAGAGCGAATTCCTGGCGCATGTCTCACACGATTTACGGACTCCTATGAGCGGCGTAATCGGGATGCTCGACATGACGCTCGACGAGGAGCTCTCCGCCGAGGTGCGGGACCTGCTGGAAACCGCGCATGGCTGCGCGTATTCGCTTCTCACGCTGCTCAACGACATCCTGGATTTGTCCAAGATCGAGGCTGGAAAGATGAACCTGGAAAAGGTTCCGTTCGATGTGCGAACGCTGCTGGCGGAGTGTGTCAAGTCGCATCAGCCCAAGGCGGCCGAAAACAGGATCAGGCTTCGCTTTGAGGTTTCCAGTGAGGTTCCGGAGCACATCGTTGGCGATCCTCTGCGAATGCGGCAGATTTTGTGGAATTTGATCGGGAACGCGATAAAGTTCACAGAGGACGGAGAAGTAGCGGTGCGGATCGGCCACGTATCCGATGCGAAGGGCCTGCGCCTTCTGGAGGTAGCGGTGCAAGACACCGGAACCGGGATCCCAGCCGACAAATTGCTCTCGATTTTCGAAGAGTTCAATCAGGCCGATGGGAGCGTGAGCCGCAGGTTTGGAGGCACCGGCCTGGGCCTTGCCATCACGAAAAAACTGGTGGAACTGCACAATGGCGAGCTTCGCGTCGTGAGCGAGCTCGGGCGCGGAAGCACCTTCATCGCGACGCTTCAGTATGACGCCGCCGAAGGCCGCAAGGGCATCTATCCGGGCCAATTCGCATACCCGGGAACCACGAAAGGTTCAGGACGCATTCTGGTGGTGGAAGACAACCCGGTGAATCGCAAGGTGGTCAGCGGCGTACTTGGCAAGCGCGGCTATTCCATTGAGCTGGCCAACGATGGCCGGGAAGCGCTGGCCAAGCTGGAACACGACAGCAGCTTCGACTTGATCCTGATGGACGTGCAAATGCCCGTCCTGGACGGGCTGGAAACCACTCGCCTGATTCGCAACAATCCCCGCTGGCAAACCTTGCCGATCGTCGCAATGACCGCGCACGCCATGACCGGCGACAAGGAGAATTGCCTGGAAGCCGGCATGAACGACTACGTTTCCAAACCGGTTTCTCCGGAGCATTTGCTGCGCGTTGTGGACGAGTACTTGGTTGAGAAGACAGTCCGGTCAGCAGGCTGATCGTCAACGAGCGCGCAGGCGCTGGCGGTTCTCCTAAGGAACAGCCCGCAAAACGGAGCGCGCGGGCTGCTTACTTTGCTGAAATGAGGGCGCCCGCGCGCCCTTGGCGGTTCTAGTTAGCGAACTTAGAAGCGCGATTTACGCTGCGAATTACCAGGCGGCGCGGGTCCAGCAGGTGCTGCGGCTTAAAATGCCGCGACGACCAGCGGCACCCCGGATCAAACTCGATCCCCAGAAAGTACCCGATCTCGCGATATACGCAATAGCGCACTTTGCCCAGCAGTTCGCCCTTGGGATAGCTGATCCGAAGGTCGGTTTGGAGCGGCACAGGCTGGTCAAATTGCAGGCAGGCGCCGGAGAGCGAAATATCTTCCAGATTAGCGACACCCTTACGGATTCGGCCGGTCTTGTCCTTCCACTGAACATCCACCATGTCCGCGCACAGCATCCGAGGTTCAATACGCCTGTCGAACATATACTTCTTATCGGCTTGCGCGGGGGGAGGCATTATGAGAGTCTGCCCTGCAAAATTACCCTAAATGAAAGTCTGTACCAGAGTACCATTTTGCGATGCGGGTTATACTAGCTCTTACGTAACTGCCAAGACGCCCAGGACCTGGGATCCGCCTGCGCCTCGCAAAGCGCGTGACTCGCCAGCCTGCAGGAAGATAGCTTTGGCGGCGGTTTTCGAGCATGTTAGGTTTGACGACTCCATGGCGCGGCAAGCTCTGATTCTGGTGATGGTGGTGCTGGTTTTCGGGGTAGTAGTTCCATGGTACAAGGGCGTTACGATTCTTCAGCCCACGATCGTGATGGCCTATGCCCTGATCGCGTTGCTGTTTGTGGCGCCGGCCGCGTCGGAGTTCTGGTCGGCCGCCTCTGGTCCGATGTCCCGGGGGGCGCTGGCGGGCAGGATGTTCGCCATCGTGGGATACGGTTGGGGCATCGCGCTTCTGATGCTGGTTACGGCGCTAGTGACGCTGAACCTGGTAAATCGGACGGAACGAATCCTCATTCCGCCGCGCCCGTTTCTGACAGCAACGTTGCTATTCAGCCTGAGCGCGTCGGCCGCCGTCGCCGTGCTATGCGCGCTGCTGGCCGGACGTTTTTCGGCGCCCACCGCGAAAGCCATCCTGCGTGGATTTTTCCTTGTGCTGCTGGTTGTGCTGGCGTTCGGTTCGCGGGTTCTGCCCGAATCCTGGCAGATCGTGCTGGCGGACCACTCCACGCGCCGCGCGATTACGCGGATCGCCTGGCAGGGGTCGGTGGCGTGCGCGATTGTCGCCGCGCTGGGCCTGCTTTTCCTACTGCGGCGCCCCGGCGACAGACCACAGCCCGCGGCATCCTAGCCTGTCGCGCGGCTCATTCCGCGGCTTGCCCGACCACATCATCTCTTACTCGCCTTCTGCTAAGATACGGATGGCAGAAAATTCCTACTAGGAGGCTGATGAGTAAAGAAGATTCGATCGAGGTGACCGGAACCGTAGTAGAAAAATTTCCGAGCGGTTTGTTTAGCGTGCAGTTGGACCAAGACCGCACCGTGCTGGCACACCTGGCAGGCAAGTTGCGGCGCAACCGCATTCGAGTCCTGGCCGGCGACCGCGTTACTCTCGAACTCTCGCCCTACGATCTGACCAAGGGACGAATCACCTACCGGCACAAGTAGACCAGCTCTTGCCGCCCCCTGCGACCGGGGCATGAATTCCAGCATGCAAAAGATCCTTTTGATCTTTGGGACCCGGCCGGAGGCGATCAAGCTCTGCCCGGTGATTCGCAGCCTGCGCGAACATCCTTCCCGTTTCCAAGTCAAAGTCTGCGTAACGGCGCAGCATCGCGAGATGCTGGACCAGGTTCTGGAGGCGTTCGATGTGCGCCCGGACCACGATCTGGACTTGATGCTTCCTGGACAGACGCTATTTCAGTCGACTTCGAGAATCCTGGCGGGGCTGGAGCCGGTGCTGGCCGCCGAACGGCCCGGCATGGCGATTGTCCAGGGCGACACCACCACTACTTTTTGCGGGGCGCTGGCCGCGTTCTATCTGCATATTCCCGTAGCGCACGTCGAAGCCGGACTGCGGACCGGCGATCTGCGCCAGCCTTTTCCGGAGGAGATGAACCGGGTGCTGACGTCGCACCTGGCGAATCTGCATTTTGCGGCGACCGAGAAGGCGGCCGAGAATCTGCGGCGCGAAGGCGTGGCGCCGTGCTCCATCACGGTTACCGGCAACACCGGCATCGATGCGGTTTTGTACGTGCGCGACGGCCTGGCGCAAGGGACGCTGCGCGGGCGCGATTGGACCGAACTGGATGCATCCAAGAAGCTGCTCGTGGTGACGGCGCACCGCCGCGAGAGTTTTGGTTCGGGATTCGAGCGCATCTGCCGCGCGCTGGCCGAGATCGCGAATCGCCCGGATGTTCAGGTGGTCTATCCAGTGCATCCGAATCCCAACGTGCAAGGTCCGGTGCAGCGCTATCTGGCCGGACATCCCAACATCCGGCTGGTGGAGCCGATGAGCTATGTTCCTTTTGTCGATCTGATGCGCCGCGCCTATTTGCTGATCACGGATTCCGGCGGCATCCAGGAAGAAGGGCCGTCTTTGGGCAAGCCGATCCTGGTGTTGCGGGAGAAGACCGAGAGGCCGGAGGCGGTTCAGGCCGGCACGGTGAAGCTGGTGGGTACCGAGGAAGCCACGATCGTGAGCGAGGCCAAGCGCTTGATCGAGGATCGCGACGCTTACGACGAGATCGCGCGCGTTCACAATCCTTACGGGGATGGAAAGGCCAGTCCCCGCATAGCCGAAGCAATTCATTCATTCTTAAGCGAAAAATCCGAATAAAAACTTGCGGTGAGGCCGCTTCAAGGCTGGCGGAGCGCGCTTCTTTAGCAATTGAAGGGCCATACTGAATCGAGAAGAAAAACGTCCTCTCGAAATTTTATGAGATATCATCCTAAACAAACCGATTTGCGATCGATTACATCGCTCAACGACGTTGCCTGCCTGTTGTCGCGCAAGCTGCTGGGGCAACCCGCTGCGATCGATGCGATCGTTCCGCATATTCAGCTGTATCGCGCGCGGCTGGCGCCGGAGGGCCGTCCTGCAGGGATCTTTCTGCTGCTGGGGCCTACCGGAACGGGCAAAACCAGGACCGTCGAGGCGCTGGCCGAAGTGCTGCACGGCAGCGCGAAAAAACTGCTGCGAATCGATTGCGGTGAGTTTCAGATGGATCATGAAGTTGCCAAGCTGGTGGGCGCGCCTCCCGGATACCTGGGGCATCGCGAGACCCAGCCGGTGCTGACGCAGCAGAAGCTGAACGCCGCGTCGAGTGAAGCGTGCGATTTGTCGCTGGTCCTGTTCGACGAGATCGAGAAAGCCGCGCCCTCGATGACGCGGTTGCTGTTGGGCATCCTGGACAAAGGGACGCTGCGGCTGGGCGACGGAACCAGCGTGAATTTTGAAAAGACCATCGTATTTCTTACCAGCAATCTGGGTGCGCGCGAAATGAGCAAGCAACTGCGCCCCGATTTCGGGTTCGAGTCGCTGGCGCCGACGAACGCGCGGCCGAGGCTGGAGGCCATCGGCGCGAATGCAGTACGCCGGAACTTCCCACCGGAATTCATCAACCGCATCGACGAAGTGGTCACCTATCAGCCGCTCAGCGCGGAAGCGATGGGGGCGATCCTGGACTTGGCGATCAATGATTTGCAGGATCATATCGACAGGCGCTTGGGAATCGAGGCCTTTCATGTGGACCTTGCGGCGCAGGCGCGGCGATTTCTGCTCAAGCGCGGGACCAGCGAAGAGTACGGGGCGCGCGAGCTGAAGCGAGTGCTGCAACGCGAGTTGATTCAGCCTTTGGCTGCACTGGTGGCAGCCGGCGAAGTCGGCCCGGGAGCGAAAGTGCAGGTGGATGTAGGCACGCGCCGCGATAAGCTGGTTTTCCGGATCGACCAAGCGCTGGCGCCGGCGTGCTAGGCTGGCAAGCGTATTGAGCGGCACTCTCTACATTGTTGCGACGCCGATCGGCAACCTGGAGGACATCACTTTTCGCGCCGTGCGGGTGCTCCGGGAAGCCGATCTGATCGCATGCGAGGACACGCGGCAGACTCGCAAGCTGCTGGATCGCTATGGCATCGCGAAACCGCTCACGAGCTATCACGAGCACAACGAGCTGAGCCGCTCCCAGGAATTGCTAGGCGAGTTGCAAGCTGGGAAGAACATCGCGCTAGTGACTGACGCCGGGACTCCGCTCATTTCCGATCCCGGCTACCGGCTGGTGGCGGGCGCGCGGCAACTTGGTATTCCGGTTTCGCCGATCCCCGGTCCGGGCGCGTTCCTGGCGGCGCTGAGCGCGTCCGGGCTCCCGACAGACTCCTTCGTATTTCTAGGCTTCCTCTCTCCCAAGAAGAGCCAGCGGCGGAAGGCGCTGGAAAGCTGGAAGGCGTCCGCGGCCACTCTGGTCTTCTACGAAGCGCCGCATCGAATCGCCGAAACACTGCAGGATATCGCGGAGGTTTTGGGGGCGCGAGAGGTAGTGCTGGCGCGCGAGCTGACCAAAGTGCACGAGGAATTTCTGCGAGGCACCGCGGCCGGGATTTTGGAGGCGCTCATGCGGCGGCCGCCACTCAAGGGCGAGATTACGTTGATGGTTGGCAAAGGGGAAACCACGGAGCCAGACGAGCAGCCGCTTGAAAACGCCGTTCAACAATTGATAGAGGCAGGTGTCCCGCGCATGCAAGCGCTCAAGAACGTAGCGCGGCGGCGCGGCCTTTCTAAGCGCGAGGTCTACCGGCAGTTGAATGAGCGCTAACTGAATTGGGGCGACGCGCGGGTGCCGGACAGCAGCCCGCATCGCACTCATCCTGATTCGGCCCGTATTGGCCAATCGCGCGCGCCGGGCACTGCCCCATCCGCTCCGAGATCAGCTCGCGAATCATTTTGACGAAGGACGGGTGCACGCCAACTGTGGAAGCGCGCACCATCCGCACACCGCGCGCGTCGCAAATTTGGCGGGCTTCGGTGTCGAGATCGTAAAGCACCTCCATGTGGTCCGAGATGAATCCGATTGGCACAATCACGACGACGGCGCCCGGCGTCAATTCGCGCAGTACCTCCGCCACATCGGGTTCCAGCCAGGGTTGATTGGGCGGACCGCTGCGGCTTTGGTAAACCAGGCGCCAGGCTGGAATTTCGAGCCTTTCGGCAACCAGCCGGCAGGATTCGTTTAGCTGCTTCTGATACTCGCTCGATTCGGCCATCGAGACCGGGACGCTGTGGGCGGTAAACAAAACCTGGGCGGCGCTGCGGTGAGCGGCGGGGATTTGGCCGATGGCGGCGCGAACCTCGTCCGCTTGAGCTTCGATGAACAACGGATGGTTGTAAAACGATCGCAGCTTGTCGACGCGGGGCGCAGCGTCTCCGAGTGCGGCGCAGGCTCTTTCGATGTCTTCCAGGTATTGCCGGCAGCCGGAGTAGGAACTGAACACGGAAGTCACGAACGCGAGCGCCCGCTTCACTCCGTCGGCGCGCATCTGCCGCAAGGTGTCGGCCAGGAACGGATGCCAGTTACGATTTCCCCAGTACACCGCCAGCTGCGGCCCATTGCGGGCTAATTCACCTTCCAGGCCGGCGATGAGCGCGCGGTTCTGATCGTTGATGGGGCTCTTGCCGCCGAAGTGGTAGTAGTGCTCGGCCACCTCGAGCATGCGCTCGCGCGGTACGCTGCGGCCTCGCAGGACGTTCTCCAGGAACGGCAGCACGTCCTCCGGCTTCTCAGGTCCGCCGAAAGAGAGGACCAGGAGGGCGTCGTAGTATTGCCCGGGCATCCGTAACTATTGTACGGGTGGCGTTCACACGAGTGTGAACGCCGCACGCAGGAGTGCGTGCGCCACAATTGGATTATCGCCAGTGACCGCGATTGTAGCGCCAGTGTTCCCCGTGACGCTCCCAGCGATCCGCAACCCAAGCCGTACGGCCGCGTGGGGGACGCGCCCATCGTCCGTTCATCCAGACCCAGTTGGAACCGCGCAAATCCCAGAAGCCGTCTACCCAGACGAATCCGGGACCAGGTGCATATCCTACCGCTCCGACTACGCGAGGCGGCGGAGGCGCGGGCGTGACATACGCCGCGGCATAACCTCCTCCGCACGCCACCGACAGAGCGGATGCCGCCAAAACACCACCAAGTACGAAACGTTTGAGATCCACAGAACCCCTCCATTGGTTTGGATTGGCGCACACATGGATCCGGTTTCGCGGGATGAAGGTCCCGTAACGTTAAAGAAATCTAAGCCCGCCGATTTAAGGTTGCGACACCGCGACCTGAACCGCCGGGCTGCAGATCACGTTGTCAGCGGTCGCTCCGCCGCAGACCGCAACCGCGATGGAATTCCCTTGAATGGTTTGCGGCAGGATCAAGTCCACTTGTTGGACGCCGGTGAGACCGGGCGCCGCGCCGCCAAAATACGGTTGGCTGACGGGCTGGCCTCCGAGTTGAGCTGTGATCACGCCGGTGCCAGAGAGTCCGGTGGCGAAGATCTGTATGATGCTCGCCGGCGCGGCCGGTTGCGCGGTTCCGTTCACGGAAAAGTCTTGATTGAGAACTCCGGGCGTGAAGATGCCTGGCGCGAATGGTGCGAGAGCGACAGTCTGGGGCGTGGACGAAATGCCACCGGCCTCCACAATCAACTGCGCGGAAGTCTTCGAGCCAAGCGAAGCTGGAACCAGCAGATTGATCTGGGTATCGTTGCTAAAAAGAATCTGTGCCGGCGTGCTGTCGAAGTCCACCGTAAGATTGGAGCCAGAGAACTGGCTGCCCAGGATGGTTGCCAGGGAACCCGGCGCCAACGGTCCGGAGGCAAACGTCGCGGCATTCACTACGCTGGACACAGTAGGAGTTGGTGCTGGAGCGGGCGTAATGGTCAACGTGATCGGGATGTTGCGGAGGCCGGCAAAGGGGTCAGCATCGATGGTGAGCGTGGCCTGGTAGGTGCCGGGCGAAAGTGTTCCGGGCGTGATGATCAATTGAATGCTACCGTTGTTGGTCCCGCTGCTAGGCGATAAGCTCACCCAACCGGAGCCATTTTGATAAGTAACCGTAGCGGTCCAACGCAACACGCCGCCAGAAGGGTTCTGCACGTGAATGAAAGCAGCCTGGGGATTGGAGCCAGCCTGAGCGGAGAGTTGCACAGACGACTCGATGACCTTCAGAACCGGAAAATAGGTGGCGCCACAATCGCGCGCCAGGGTGCAGTCGTCGGGAGGTGGGTAAGGTTCGTAGCGCGGAATCGGATCGATCGTAGTGGCTGTCCCGACTGAGGAGGTGGGGGCAAAGAATACGTCTTCCGATGTGTCGACATTGGCGCCGCTGAAGGGCGCCAGGGCCAGAAACGTGGGGAACTGGGCGCTCTCCTGGATGAACGGGTTCGCGTCCACGACCTCGTATACGACAGAACCGGAGCCGTTGGGCAGATACACCTCGCTCATCGCATCCAAACCGACGCTGGAGCCCGGAGGGCCCGGTGTGTAAATAGGCATTCCGCCCGCACCGTGCGAGTCCGTGAATTGCACCAGCGACAGCAGCAGCGAGCCGCTCCCGCCGGCTACGTATTGGCCGCCGGACGCAGGCAGGCCGAAGTCGCCGCCGGCGGTGGGCTGAGCCGCGTCGGATCCTGCCACGACGGTAGGAACGAACAGACGGGCGCCAGCGGGAAAGCCGCTATAGTTCACGATGAAGCGCGTGCCGGAGTCGGCCTTCAGGCCCTGATAGCCGCTGAGCGGGTCGAATGCGGCGGCGAACCCTTCGGTTACACGAGTGGAGTTGAACGCGGAGCCAGCGGATAGGAAGCTGGCGAAACTGACGGGGTTCTTAGGCAGTGGAGAGCCGCCCTGGCTGCACACGATTTTCGAGGAAAAGCCCGCGTACAGGCCCGTCTGCGGAGTGCCAATGGTCAATTGACTGCCGCTGAAAGCGACCGGCGGCATGGAGGTGAACGACAGAAGCACACCAATTTGGGCGCTGGGGAAGGCGCTGGCTTGATTGGCGTCCGCGCGGAGGTTGGCGATTCGCAGAGTGACGGAGCCGGTGGAAGACAGCGTGAAGCTGGCGCCGTTATAAACCAGCGTCGAAGCCGCAGTCAGAGCCCCGGGGGTATTAATGGCCTGCGGGCCGGAACCGTTGTCGGCCGTAAAAACTACGCCAGTTACCGTGTTGCCGGAACCCAGGCGGTTGGTGATGTTTACCGATAGGAACAGCGTCAGATTGCCTTTAATTTGAGCGTTGGCAGGCCCGCCGGAACAGGTGAGAACGATGTCACCGGTCCGCTCGGCCAGACCCTCCTGGCGCACCAGCGGGGGCTGCGCGGCGGCGTTACAAGTCAGATTCTGCGCCCAGGCGCCGGCCATCAAAAAAAGGGCGAAAAGCGGGCCCAGCAGGTAGGACATTAGAGCGACCCCGTGGGAAGTCTAACAGAAAGCCTCGGTTTTGTATAGTGACTGATAGAATAGTAACGATAGGCGCCCTATGATCGCTTTCACGACGAAAATGAGCCGGCGGGCGCTGCGGATGAGGTAAAATAAAGCCCCTTGAACGGCCCGCTGATCGACACGTTCTCGCGCATCCACGACAACCTGAGGATCAGTGTGACCGACCGCTGTAATATCCGCTGCTTTTATTGCATGCCGGAAGACAACGTCAACTACGTCGCGCGCGAGGAGATTCTATCGTTCGAAGAGATCGAACGATTCGTGCGCGTGGCCATCTCGCTGGGCGTGACCAAGCTGCGCATTACCGGCGGCGAACCGCTGGTGCGTAAAGATCTCCCGGTGCTGATTCGCAAGCTGGCAGGGCTCGCGGGTATCAAGGATCTGGCGCTCACCACCAACGGCGTTCTGCTGGCGCGGCAGGCCGAGGCGCTGTACGAAGCCGGATTGCGGCGGCTGAACGTTCATGTGGACACGCTCGACCGCGAGCGTTTCCTGCGCATCACGCGGCGCGACGATTTGCCGAAAGTGCTGGAGGGTCTGGAAACCGCGCGGCGAATCGGGTTTGGGCCGATCAAGATCAACGCCGTTGCGGTGAAGAATCTGGTGGAACCGGATATCGTGCCGCTGGTGCGCTTCGGGCGCGAGCATGGCTATGAGGTGCGCTTCATCGAGTTCATGCCGCTGGACGCGCAGGGGCTGTGGTCGCGCAAGGAGGTCTTGCCGGCCAGCGAGATCGTCGAGACGCTGTCGCGCGAGATTTGTCCGCTGATCGAGATTCCGGATCGCGACCCGCGCGCGCCGGCCACCGAGTACCGTTTCGAGGATGGCATCGGCCGGGTGGGGGTGGTGGCTTCCGTGACGCAGCCGTTTTGCCTGAACTGCAACCGCATCCGCCTGACCAGCGATGGCAAGCTCCGCTATTGCCTGTTCGCCATCGAGGAGACCGATGTGAAGGAGCTGCTGCGAAGCGGCGCGCCGGACGAGGAAATTGCGGCGACCATTCGCGCCACGGTTCAAAAGAAGTGGATCGGGCATGAGATCAACAGCGCGAAGTTTGTGGCGCCGCCCCGGCCGATGTACGCCATCGGCGGGTGATTTCGGGCGCCTAGGTCTGTGACCGCTTAGAAGAACTCACTCAGTCCATCAATCGACAATGGCTTGGATATCCAACTTCTACTGCGCTAATGTAACTTATAGCCCCAGCATGTGTCCAAATCAGGCAGAGAGCGGCTTCTAACGATATGGCGGGCACCTACGCCAGGCCTACGGTCGTCATTCACACCAATGAGCAGCAGATGGTCGCCGCGCTCGTGTGCGCCCATGCGCTCAAGTCCAGGTCCAAAAGTCCTGACCTTTTCGACGTTCGGTTGCTGCGCTTGGAAGAGACTCCGCATCTTTACAAGCGGCACAACCAGACATATTTCTGGGAGGAAGGCAGCCCGCCGTGGGTGTGGCGCCGGCACGATCTGCAGTCGTTCGCCCCGTTGCGCCGCATGGTTCCAGCTCTGCTCGGCTTTCAAGGACGGGCGCTCCTCCTCGATCCCGATGTTTTCGCGATTGGCGACGTCTATGAGCTGCTCAGCCGGGATATGGGCGGCAAAGCCATCCTCTGCCGCCAGAAACCCCAGGCCGGCGAGGGACCGCGGCGCTATTCTTCCGCCGTCATGCTGCTCGATTGCAGCAAACTTACGCACTGGCAATGGGAGCGTGAAATCGATGAGCTCTTCGCTCACCGGTTAAAGATGGGCCCGTGGCTTTCCTTGTTGGATGAGTCACCGGAGCGAATCGGGCTGTTCGAAGACGAGTGGAACGACCATGACACGCTAACCGAAAAAACCAAGCTCCTGCACAATACGGAGATCCGCACCCAGCCTTGGAAAACCGGCTTACGCGCCGACTACAACGAGTACGCTCGAAAAGACCCGGTCTGGCTGGATACGCTTAAGCGTGCGCGCCGGAGGCTCCTGGGCAGGCCAGACCAGGCGGTTCTTTACCAAACCCATCCAGATCCACGCCAAGAGGAGCTGTTTTTCTCGTTGTTGAGAGAATCCGTCAAACAGGGCAGCATAACGACCGGTGTTCTGCGCAAAGCCATTCGCAAGAATTACCTCCGCAAGGATGCTATCGCCCGGCTGGAGCGCCGTCCTGGCGGTTAGGAACTATCCAGCTGATGGCAAGCACTGGCCCAAGGAAATTCGAGGGCAAGCTCTCGCCTATTGGCGGCCAATCCGTTCTGTAGACGTTGGGATCCCGATTGTCGATTGATGGACTGGTATGAACCCGGGTATTGCTGAACAGGCTCGCGCCGCCCTGCGTGCTCACGTGCTGGAGCCATGGGTAGCGCGCTGTCTCGACCAGCAATATGGTGGATTCCTGGTCGACTTCGATGAACGCTGGCGGCCGGCCGGCCCGCACGACAAAACTCTCGAGCATGCCAGCCGTTCGACCATCGTGTTCACGCTCCTAGACCAGGCCATGCCGGGACAGGGATACGACCGGCTGGTTCGGCATGGATGTGCATTCCTCCAGCAAGCTATGTGGGACTCGAAATGTGGGGGATTCTTCGCGCGCGTTGACCGGGCTGGTCGTCCAAGCTGGGATGGCTTGAAGCATCCTCACGCTGCCACCTATGCAGCCCGGGCGTTCGTACTCGCGGTGCCGTCCCTGCCGCCCGGTGAGGGCCAACTCTGGGCGCAGCGTGCCGTGGCATGGTTAAACGACGTGGCTTGGGATCCTACGTATGGCGGCTACTGGGGTTCCTTTCGCCATGACAACGAACGCTATCCGGATGGGGCCGAACTTCCCACGCCCGATGGCCGCGATGTGCTCGGGCTCACTCCGGGCTTCAAGGAACTCAACACAAATGGGGATGCCATCGAGATGTTGACGACATTCGTGGTGCACGGCCTGGGAGAAAGTTGTTCGGACCGGCTGGCGTGCCTGCTCGATCTCATGGCCAACAGACTCACGGACTCCAGCGGCGTTTTGCCGTACCTGTATCGGCGGGATTGGCGGCCGGTTCCGGATCTCATTCGGGTCGGAAATCAGTTCCAACTAGTCCATCGGCTGGTGACTGCGGCTGCCTTCCGGCCTGAGATGGGCCTGGTGGCGAAAGCCTGCCTGCTGGCTGACTTCTGTCTCGAGTCCGCGCGCCACCCGTCCGGAGGGTTCTGCTATGCGGTCAGCGGCGCCGGCCGCACTTGGCCCTCGGCAGGTCCAACCACCGACCTTCGTCAATGGTGGGTCCAGTTCGAAGCCGCGCATGCCTTCCATGTTCTGGCCACGCACCAGGCAGTCGATCACGAAAAGCGCACCGTCTACGCGCGGGCACGCGACCAACAGTGGGAATTCGCGCGCGAGCACTTCTTTGATGCGCAGTTCGGAGGCATCCGTGAGTTCCCGGTCGAAGCCGGCACGCGGCGGCACGGGCGTTGGCAGCTTTGGGGACGGCCAAACCAGCAGTATCCCCTGCGCAAGACACATGGATGGAAGGATCCACTTCACGAAGTCGCTGCATTCCTTGCGCTGGCGCAACCGAGGGAGCCATAACAAGGCCGATGGAGCACGTGGGACGCTACTAATGAATCCGACGACGGAGATTCCGCTCGTTTTACTTGGGGTTTCAGAGAGACCTAGTCGAAGTACGGCGGCAAGTCGTTTTTTGTGTCGCGCAGGATTTCCACGATAGCCTGGCGATCCGCGGGCGTCAGGCGAGCGTACTTGGTGGCTTTTTCGTGGCCTGCCAGGATCTCCCACATGCGGCGATAGATCGCGTCCTTGGCTTCCGCCGGCAGTGCATCGAAGGCCGGCGAATAGATCATGTAGCTGCACGGATAGCGCATCAGGCGGCGCTCGAGATCGAGATCGCGCAGCGACCGGCCCTGTCGGTCGCGCGGCCCTAAGGCTGCGAACTTCGCGGCGAACCCCGACGTTCCTTCGATTGGTCCAGGCAGCGGAGCTTCCTCGATGAACAGCAGATAATCCACCAAATCTCTAGCGTCATCGCGCACGATACGAGCGACGTCTCCCCGCTGATACAACGCCAGCCGCGTGTCCCATCCCATGCGTGTCAGCAGATTGATCATGTGCATCTGATGATCGAAGACCATCAGGGCGACGATATCGCTGTAAGGCGAGAGATAGGCGCTGGTGTCGAACTTTCCTTGGAGCGATGCGAGGCTGGGAGCCTCGACCGCCGGCGCGGTCTGGGGATTCGCGACGAGCGTGTTACCTAGGTGTCCCGTGGGGACGTGCTGGCCAGTCACGTACCAGCCGCCCCAGCGTTCTTGGAGCGGCGTGCGATGATCGTTGAGGTAGTCGCCCAACTGGCGCAGCGGCTGGCCATCGCGCGCGACGAACGAGCTGCGCAGCAGAGTGCCGGGGACTCCGAGGCTGGAAAAAGATTCATGGCATTGCAAACAGCGGTCCTGGCGCTCGAACACCGGCTGGGCGGCCGATACCTGATCGAGCGTATAGAAAATCACACCCTGCCGCGGATCTTCGGCGGCCAGCTCGACGAAAGGTTCGCCCTTCACCCAGGCCGCCGCTACCGAGTCGTTGAAAAAGAGGCTGCGCGGATTGGTGGGCGTGATGATGGGCGCCTGCAAACTGGTTTTCGAGAACACCACAAGCTGGGATTCGACCGGGATCCGGAGCGCTTGCAGCACCGAGCGCAGATAGCCGGACGGGCCTTCGAAACGGAGCTGAACTTTGCCCGCTTGGACGTCGCGATTCAGCGCCGCGACGGGATCGTTCACCGGGCGCGTATCGTACTGGATGGCGGGATGATCGAGCGCCGCGTCGAAACCGCCGCTCAACTCGGCCCAGGCTGCGGCGACCGCCAATAATGCGAGCAAGACAGTACGGCGCATAAAGCGAACCAGCGCATGAGCGAACCGGCCGCTTGTTATGATAGCAACCGCGGAAGGAGATTCTTCGATGACGGATGCCACTCACATGCCCGCCGGCGAGCCGTTGGAACGTATCCAATGCCAGTGGTGCCAGGGCATGAACGAGAAGACCGCGCTTAGCTGCCGCTCATGCGGCGCGCCGCTGGACATTCGCAACCTGGTGAGCGAATCGGGCTGGCGCGAGGCGCCGCGCATCAAGGACATGACAGAGTTTCAATTCAGCTCCAGCACCTGCCAGGTGGAAGGCGAGATCGTGCCGGTGGCCGAAATCCATCTGGGCGCGGGCGATTCGGTTTTCTTCGAGCACCACATCATGCTGTGGAAGGAAGATTCCGTTCCATTGACGGTGTTGCAATTGCCCGGCGGTATGAAGCGCGCCTTCGCCGGGATGCCGTTCATCATCAGCGTGGCTACCGGGCCTGGGCGCATCGCGTTTTCGCGCGACGCAACCGGAGAACTGGTGGTGCTCCCGCTGCATCCCGGAATGGAAGTGGACGCGCGCGAGCATGCCTTCCTGCTGGCCTCGCACCAGATCGATTATTCCTTTGTGCGCATCAAGGGATTCGCCAACATACTTTTCGGCGGCCAGGGCATGTATATGGACCGCTTCGTCACCACCAACACGCCGGGACTGGTGATGCTGCACGGCTACGGCAACGTCTTCGAGCGCATGCTGAAGCCGGGCGAGAGCATTCTGCTGGAGCCTGGTTCGTTCCTATATAAGGATTCGTCGGTGAACATGCAAGTGGAATTTCAGAAGCTCGGCACCGGTTTCTTCGGCGGCACGAACATGGCGCTGGCGCGGATGACCGGGCCGGGACGCGTCGGGATTCAATCCATGTACGTGCACCATCACACCGAGTAGGCCGACATGTTTTGTACAAACTGTGGAATGCAGATAGACGACGCCGCGAATTTCTGCCGGACCTGCGGTGCGCAAGTGAAACACGCGGATGCGCCGGCTGCGGCGGCGCTGCCGTCTGCCCCGCCCCTGCCGCCGCCCGCTCCGGTTCACGCGCGGCCCGCGGCTGTGCCGCCTGCACCGGCGGGACGTCAAACGACGTGCCCCTGGTGCGCCGCAGTGATCGACGCCGTGGAGTTGAGCTGCCCGCGCTGCGGCGCGACGCTCAATGCTCCGCCGCAGGTGAGCGAGACCGGTTGGAAGCAGCTTCCCGGCCGCAGGGACATGGCCAAGCTCCAGTTCGGCGATTCGTTCTGCCAGATCGAAGGCCTGTACGTCCCCGTGGCCGATGTGAAGCTGTCGCCTTCCGACAGCATTTATTTCACGCATCATGTCCTGCTGTGGAAAGATCCGCAAGTGAACATGACCACCATGTCATTGAGCGGTGGCTGGAAGCGCATGCTGGCCGGTCTGCCGCTGGTGATGATGCAGGCGCAAGGCCCGGGGCACATTGCTTTTTCGCGCGACGCACCGGGAGAAATGATCGCCCTGCCGCTCGAAGCCGGCGAGACCATCGACGTGCGTGAGCACTTGTTCATGCTGGCCACGGGCAACGTCGGCTACAACTGGTTCACGACCAACATCTGGTACACGACGCAATCGGGTGACGACAAGGAAACGCATTATCCATTGGGCATGTTCATGGACCGTTTCTCGGCGCCGCAATCCGGCCTGCTCCTGCTGCACGCCGGGGGTAATGTGCTGGTGCGCGAACTTGCGGACGGCCAATCGCTGCTGGTGAAGCCGACGGCGCTGATCTTCAAAGATCCGACCGTTTCGATGGGCTTGCACTTCGAGCATCCCCGGACGGGATTCAGTTTGTGGGGCTCCTGGGGGAATCGCTACGTCTGGCTGCGATTGTGGGGACCGGGACGCGTGGCCGTGCAATCGTCCTTTGAACGTATGGAAGGCGAGAATGCCAACATCACAAATTGCTCGCCGGCGACGCGGCATCAATGGTAGGAGGAGCGCACAGCGCGGGGCGCGCTCGCCTGAGGAAGTGACTAATCGCGATCCGCTGCGTTGTGCGCGATTTTACTGGAGGACCGATGGATCAATCGAAAATCCGGGCTTGGTATGCCTATCGCCAAGGCCTGGACGGCTCGCTGGACGGCAAGTCAGCGGCGGAAGTGCTGGGGCGCACCGGATGGGCGCGGTCGGTAGGCGGCGTTGGCCCCTACCTCACGCTGTTCTCGCGAGCCGGCCTGAGCCGCGAAGCGGTGGATGCGGCCGCCGCGAGGCTGGAAGTACACGAGCTGCCGAGCGCGCGTGGCTGTACTTACGTGTTGGCGGCTTCCGATTTCGCATTGGGTTTGAAGGTGGGGCAGAGCTTCAGCGAAGGCGAAATGAAGGTGGCCGAGAAGCTCGGCGTCACCGAGAAGGAAATCGACCGGCTGTGCCACGCGGTGCTGGCGGCGCTGGAAAAAGAACCGCTCGATCCGGACGGCCTGCGTGAAGCAGCCGGGAAGGCGGTGCGTAATCTGGGGGAAGAGGGCAAGAAAAAAGGCCTCACTACTACGCTGCCCGTGGCGCTCGGCAGACTCCAGGCGTCGGGCGACATCCGGCGCATTCCAGTGAACGGACGCCTGGATCAGCAGCGCTACAAGTACACCATCTGGCGTCCGAATCCTCTGAAAGGTTTCAAATTGTCGAGTGACGAGGCTTATGTGGAGCTGGCACGGCGCTACTTTGCCTGGATCGGCCCTGCCAGCGTGGCGGAGTTTCAATGGTTTTCCGGGTTGGGTGTGAAGGCCGCGAACGCTGCGCTCGAACCGCTCAAGCTTGAAGCCCTCGGCAAAGATGACGACCGGCTGATGCTTCCCGGAGACCGCGCAAAACTGGACGCCTTCAAGCCACCCAAGGATCCGCACTACGTGCTGGTGAGCTCGATTGATGCCATCGTGCTGCTGCGCCGCAAGCTCGCGGCGATGCTGGATCCAAAGGATGCCGCGCGCCAGGTTTTGGTGGACAAGGGCACCCAGGCGCTGGGCGCGATCGCCGATCTTCCGAGCCATGCGATTCTCGATCGCGGCCGCGTGGTGGGGCTGTGGGAGTACGATACAACGACACAATCGATCGCCTGGACCGCGTTTGTCAAGAAAGACCAGGCCCTGGAACAGGCCGTCGCGCGGACCGAACAATACGTGCGCCAACAACTGGGCGATGCGCGATCGTTCAGTCTGGATAGTCCCAAGAGCCGGGCGCCGCGCGT
This sequence comes from Terriglobia bacterium, assembly GCA_963768095.1. Lineage (GTDB taxonomy): Bacteria > Acidobacteriota > Terriglobia > Bryobacterales > Bryobacteraceae > Palsa-89. Next base: position 1,795,735 of record CAVYGT010000011.1, read on the forward strand.
GGCGGCGTTGCGAAAAGCGGCGGGGCAGTAGTTTGGCTGGGCAGTCATTCGCCCCCGGCCGCCCGGTCCGCATTCGGATTGAAAACCTCGATAGCGTCGATGAACGCGCGGGGATTCGCGCCGTCAACCGGGCAGCCTTTGGACGTTCGGACGAGGCCGATCTGGTGGACCAGTTGCGCGGAGATGAGCACACCCTTGTCTCGCTGGTGGCGGAGCTGGAGGGTAGCATCGCCGGTCACATCCTGTTCAGCCGGATGTGGATTAGAACCTCGCGCGGGCTGGTATCGGCAGCCGCATTGGCGCCGGTGGCCGTCCTCCCGGAATATCAACGCCAGGGAATTGGCGGTCTTCTGATCCGGCAGAGGCTGGAGTTGTTGCGGGCGCAGGGCGAAAGGATTGTTATCGTCGCCGGCCACCCTGGCTACTATCCAAGGTTCGGTTTCTCATCGGACAAAGCCAAAATGCTCGATAGCCCATTTCCACCAGAAGCATTCATGGCGATGGAGCTTTGCGCGGGGGCTCTGGATGGAATCCGGGGACCGGTTGTCTATCCGCCGGCCTTCGGCATCCGATGACCATATGAACAAGCGTCCCCTAGCTGTGCTGCTGATCGGTTGCGTATACATCGTCACGGCCGTAGGCGGCTTCGCGGCTCATTTCTCGGAGCTCAAGTTGCGGCATCCGTTTGAAAACGACGCCGCGTGGGTGGAACTCATCAGTCTCGTGGCCCTCGTATCTGGCGTGTACTTACTTCGCGGCCACAACTGGGCCCGCTGGCTGGCGCTGGCCTGGATGGGTTTCCACGTGATCCTGAGCATCTTCCACACGCGGCTCGAACTGGCGGTGCACGCCCTATTTTTCGCAATCCTGACGTACTTCCTCTTTCGTCCGGCGGCCACCCGTTACTTTCGGACTGCCAGAGCGATGCGATAGAAAAGCTCGCGGAACGATATTGATATACTGGTGCGTCCATGCACGTTCCCGCGCCGTCTCCAACCGCCGCCGGCTCGAAAGTGTCCGATCATGGCGCTGCTCTGACCGCCAGCTACCTGGGTTGGCTGCTGGATGCGTTCGATTTCTTCCTGGTGATTTTCTGTCTGACGGCCATCGGGAAGGAATTTCACCGGCCGGACAAAGATATCGCGCTCTCCATCACGCTGACGCTGGCGTTTCGTCCGGTGGGCGCGTTTTTATTCGGGCTCCTGGCGGACCGATATGGTCGGCGGCTTCCGCTGATGATCGATCTGGTCTTCTATTCCGTGGTGGAGGTGGCCACCGGTCTTGCGCCGAATTACGCCACGTTTATGGTGCTGCGCGCGTTGTTCGGCATCGGCATGGGAGGCGAATGGGGCGTCGGCGCATCGCTTGCCATGGAGAAAGTCCCTCCCCGGCTGCGTGGGCTCCTTTCCGGTTTTTTGCAGCAGGGCTACTCGACAGGCAACCTGGTGGCCGCACTGTGCTACTTCTTCCTCTTCGAGCGCTGGGGCTGGCGGCCGCTGTTCTTTATAGGAGGATTGCCGGCGCTGCTGGCGCTGTTCGTGCGCTTTCGCGTCGAGGAGTCCGAGGTCTGGAAGAAGACCCGTGAAGCGACCTGGGGACACTTGTGGCGCGCGGTGGTTTCCAACTGGAAATTGTTCATCTATATCACGCTGCTGATGACCGCCTTTAATTTCTCCTCGCACGGCACGCAGGACATGTATCCGACGTTCCTGGAGCGCTACTGGCATTTCGCACCGGGGAAAAGATCGGCCATCACGGCCTTCTCGATGATCGGCGCACTGGTGGGCGGGATGTCAGTGGGCTGGCTGTCGGACCGCATCGGGCGCCGCAAGGCCATGATCCTGGCGTTGGCCGGGGCAGTCCTGGTCGTCCCCATCTGGACCTTTTCGCCCAACCTCGCGCTGCTGATCACCGGCGCGTGGCTCATGCAGTTCATGGTGCAAGGAGCCTGGGGAGTGATTCCGGCGCACCTGGCGGAGCTTTCGCCGGATTCGGTGCGCGGGTTCCTGCCGGGATTTGCTTACCAATGCGGGGTGTTGCTGGCGAGCTCGATCGTCTACATCCAGGCCGTCTTCGCCACGCGAATGAGTTATGCAACCGCCATGGCCGTGACCGGAACGACTGTGTTTGTGTTGGCGGGAATCATGTCCGCGGTCGGGAAAGAGAAACGGGGGGTGGTGTTTGGCGAATCCGGCGCGGCCACGAGTGTGAGCCCTATCGATTGATTAGCACGCACCGTTCGGCGCCGGAGAAGCGGGAGTAAGGGCCGCGGGTGCCGTTGGGCAGCGTGGTGCGTTCGTCGGTGCGGGCCTGCGTCAACTGCGCGATGGTGAGTTCTTGAGCGCCGGTCAGGTCCGCGCCCCGGAAATCCGTGGCGAACAGCTTGGCGCCGCGAAAGCGCGAGTAGGACAGATCCGACTGGCAGAAATCCACGCCGCTCAACTGGGCTTCGCGGAAATCCACGTCGTAAAGCAGGGAACGATCGAACTCGGACCTGCCTAAATCGGCCTGAAAGAACTTCGCGCCGGTGAAATCGCTCTTAGCGCAATTGCAATCCTTCAGCCGAGCGTTGCTGAAATTCGCACCTGGTCCTTTGACTGCCACCAAGCGGCAAGCTTGCAGTTGGACACGAATGAACTGGGCCTTGGTAAGGTCGGCGTCAGTTAAATCGCAAGTGGCCAGACGAGTGTGGTGAAACGAGGCCTCCGCCAGAATTGCACCCATCAGCTTGCAGTTTTCGATGGACGCATTTTGAAAGCGCGAGTTCCGCAGGTTGACTTTTTGAAAGTTGTTGGTTCGCAGCTTCGTATCGGCCCACAGCGAACCCGGCATCCAGCCGAAGGGGAATTGCGTCTCGCTGATCTGTGCGCCGCAGAGATCCGCGCCGGAGAGAATAGCTCTTTCGAAATCCGCTCCGTCGATGATCGCTCCGCTCAAGTCCGCACCGGAGAGATCGGCGTCCAGCAGCGCGGTTCCGCGCAAGATCACACTTCGGAGAGCCACTCCCTGCAACGCCAATCCGTTGAGGGTCTCGCCTTCCAGGATTCCGCGAAACGCCGTTTCCACGCCTTCCAGCCACAAAGCGTGATTATGAAGTATCTCGTTGAGAGACCGGCCGTTACTCATCGTCACGTTTTCCATCGCGGCCCAAGCAAACTTATCGGCCAATGCGCCGGTGACCTTAGCGGTCGGCGCGAGCAACTAAGCAACCGCGGCTTACAACGGTGGTTTAATTGTAGATAGAGGATGAGAATACTAATTGTTGAGGACGAGAAGCGCATCCAGGATTTTTTGTCGCGCGGCCTGGAAAGCGCGGGTTACGCCGTGGACGTCGCCCCCAACGGGAACACGGCGATCGAGTTAGTCCACTCCACTGAGTACGATCTCATCATTCTGGACCTCATGCTGCCCGACCTGGATGGCCTGAGCGTGCTGCAGAAGATCCGCAATCGCAAGGTGAATCCGCCGGTACTGATTCTGAGCGCGCGCGACGCCATTGACGACCGCGTCAAAGGCTTGGAACTGGGCGCGGACGACTATCTCACCAAACCGTTCGCCTTTGTCGAATTGCTGGCGCGCGCCCGGGCTCTTTTGCGGCGCGGCCAGCCCACTCCGGAACGGCTGCAAGTTGGCGACCTGTCGCTCGATTGCATCCGGCGTAAAGTGACGCGCGCCAATGAGAACATCGAGCTGGCGCCGAAGGAATTCAGCATCCTCGAATATCTGATGCGCAATCGCGGGCGTCCGCTTAGCCGCACCATGATCGTCGAGCACGTTTGGGACATGGATTATGACGGGCTCACCAACATCGTGGACGTTTACATCCGCCACCTGCGCAGCAAAATCGACGACAAGTTTCCGGTTAAGATGATCCATACCGTGCGCGGGATCGGATACATGCTGGACGCCCCGGAAAAAACCGCCGACAAGCAGGTCGAGCAGGTATCATGACCGCCGTCCGGAAGCTGCTGGGATTCACGCGCGGCCTGCGCTTCCGGCTGGCGTTCAGCTACGTTTTTTTCTTCACCATTTTGCTGGTTCTATTGGGCAAAGTTTTCCAGCAGACCTTGAGTACGGCGTTTCAGTCCCAGATGGCCAGCGTGCTGGACGAAGAATGGGGCGCTGCCAAGGGCTACCTGCGCACCGGGCCCGAGGGTCCCAACTGGTTGTACGACGCCAAGGATCCGGACGAAAGCTTCGCCGTTACGCGCTTGCAGCGAGTCTACATGCTGGCCGACACGGCCGGGCATCCGATGGAGTGGTCGGTAATTTACAAGTCGCTGGGGATTGATCCTCCTTCGCAGATACAAAACATCCTGGCCGCGGGCAAGCCGGCCATCCGCGTCCGCACCGACCCGGCCAGCGGCGTCCCCTACATGATTCGATCCGGGCAATGGGTGGATCAGGACGGCCACAAATACTATCTCGCGATCGGCCGGGCGCTGGATTACAACGACAAGGTGATCGGCGACTTTACGCGCAACTATTTCTCGTTGATTCCCATCGTGATCGTCCTGAGCGGCCTGCTGGGCTGGTTCATGGCGGGACGCGCCTTGAGCCCGGTGAACTCGGTGGCCGAAGCCGCCCAGCAAATCACGCATTCCAGCCTGCATACGCGGATTCCGATGCGCCATGCGGGCGACGAATTGGACCGGCTGATTGAAGCCTTCAATCACATGATGACGCGGCTGAATCGCTCCTTTGAGCAGATCCGGCAATTTTCCACGGATGTATCGCACGAACTGCGCACGCCCCTTACAGTGGCTCGCGGACAATTGGAAGTCGCGCTATTCACGGCGCAAACCATCGAGCAGCATCGTGAGGCCATGGCGGAGGCGCTGGAAGGGATCGACCGGCTTTCCAATATCGTGCGTGCTTTGCTGTTGCTTTCGCAATCCGAATCCGGCCAGTTGGCGCTGCAGATGGGTCAATTGGACCTGGCGAGCATCACGCGGGACCTGGTGGATCAGCACCAGATTCCAGCCGAGGCGCAAGGCGTTCGTCTCTCGGCCGAGCTGCCCGCGACGGCCATGATTCACGCCGATCGCACTCAGATCGAGCGCATGATTTCAAACCTGTTGGGCAATGCGATCAAGTACACGCCCGCCGGCGGCCGCGTTACGGTCCGGCTGACTGGCGAAGGCGACCAGGTGAAGTTGATCGTCGAGGATACCGGCGTGGGCATCGCGCCGGATCATTTGCCGCACATCTTCGATCGTTTCTATCGTGTTCCGTCGGCGGACCCGGACAAAGGCCTGGGGCTGGGACTGAGCTTTGTGGCTTGGATCGTGAAGGCGCACGGAGGAACGGTAGAGGTTGAGAGCAAATTGCAGCACGGAACGCGCTTCATCGTGACATTGCCGGCCGGTCATCGCGTCGAGCTTGCCACGGAAGCTGCAACTCCTCTCACCGAGCAGGTACACTAGAACTCCATGGCACTGGATATTCAGACGCGCGAAAAAGAAGGCATCTCGATTCTGGATCTGAAGGGCCGGCTGGTGGTGGGCGACGCCAGCCTGCTGCGGGAAAAAGTCAGCGAAGTAGCCGCCGGTGCCAAGAACAATGTGATTCTGAATCTCGCCGGCGTCGACTACATCGATAGTACCGGCCTGGGCACCATGGTGATCTGCTTTACCTCGCTGCAGAAGGCCGGCGGCGCGCTCAAGTTATACAACCTGAACCGGCGCAACATCGAGCTTCTGTTGTTAACCAAGCTATCCACGATCATTGAGCTTTTCGGCGCCGAGCAGGAAGCCATCAACAGCTTCTTTCCGGAGCGCGAGATCAAGCAGTTCGACATTCTGAGCTTCGTCCAGCAGCACAAGGAAGCCGAATAGCATGTTTGGGCGCAAGACGAAAGTCATGCTTCCGGCGGGCGAGCCGGCGCCGGCGTTTGAGCTGAAAACATTGCAGGGTGGCAAGCAATCGCTCGCAGAGATCTTGAAGGCGGGCCCGGCGTTATTCGCGTTCTATAAGATCGGTTGCCCGGTCTGCCAGCTCACGGCGCCCTATCTGGAGCGCTTGTCCGCCGGCGGGAAGATTCAAATCGTCGGTGTGTCGCAGGATGATGTTCAATCCACGCAGGGGTTCCTCGACCGGTTTGGCGTGACGTTTCCCACGCTGCTGGACCTGGCCTCGGACGGGTACCCGGCGAGCAATGCGTATGGGATCAGCTCCGTGCCTTCTCTGTTCTTGGTAGAGCCGGACGGGCGCATTTCCAAATCCTTCAGCGGATTTTCCAAGCGCGACCTGGAAGATTTGGGCCAGCGCGCCGGGGCCGCGCCGTTCCGGCCGGACGAGAAGGTGCCCGAATGGAAGGCCGGTTGAGGCTCCAAAAACTAGGGTCCGGGCCGGACCTGCCATAATAAAGCAGAGCGATGCCATCGAAATTTTCTGAAGCTTACAAGTCTGCCGCCGCGGTCGCCCAGGGCATGAAGGTGACGTTCTCGGAGATGATGAACCCCACCATCACCGAAGATTATCCCGATTCGCCGCCGAATTTTCAGGAACGCTATCGCGGCGTGCACGTGTTGCAGCGCGATGAGAATGGGCTGGAAAAATGCGTGGCGTGCTTCTTGTGCGCGGCCGCCTGCCCGGCCGATTGCATCTACATCGAAGCGGCCGAAAATACCGGCGCGCTGCGCATCAGCGGCGGAGAGCGGTACGCCAAGGTCTACAACATCGACTATTCGCGCTGCATCTTCTGCGGCTACTGCGTGGAAGCCTGCCCCACCGACGCGATCACGCATGGGCACGGGTTCGAAATCGCCAGCTACAACACTGCGACACTGATTTACCGCAAGGAGCAGATGCTGGCGCCGATTCCGGAAGGCGCGCATTTTCCGCTGCAGGCCGAGCCCCAGGCCGCCACAGACGCGCACTGAGAGCCGCGACCCTAGCGCCGCAATTCGATGGCTTGCATCAGGTGCGCACGGTCCGCTCCGGACATGCCTGAGTACTTTCGAATATCTTCTCGCGACGTCAGCCTGCGCCGATAGCGCCCGAAATACTCGGGGATGTCGCCGCCGTACTGGAAGCTGTACATGATGTCGTCGAACGCGGCGGTGTGAACCAGGCCCAGCGCGTGCCCGGTCTCGTGGAGGCAAGTCAGGTACACGATGGCGTCGCGCATCAGGCGATCGTCATTGGGGCCGAGCGGCGCGGGCAGCACGTAGACGTCGGCGCCGCGCTGGCCGTCCACCTCGATGCGCCGCGTTTCACCGTACAGTCCCTCTTGCGCGGACGCCCATAAGACACGGATGCGGGCGTGCTCCCGGTCTTCCGTCCGGCTGAATTCCAGCGAACCACCGGAGGCCTTCTGCCAGGCTTCAAACGCCCAACCAGCGAGCTGGTCGTCGCCCGTCCGGCATACGGAATTCGCACGCGAGCACGGCTCCACCCAATAAGAATAGTGTTCTGCTGCGAAGGCGCTGGTCGCAAACCAGAGAACGAAAACGAGTAGCTTCACCGGCGTCCGGCCAGTTTCTCTTCGGACAGCATCCGAACCTGCGCTTCCAGCTGCTCGATGCGGCGAGTCAGATCGTCGATCAATTGGCCTTCCGGATCGGGCAGATTGCCGTGCTCCAGAGCGCCGGATTCGCCGCGCATGCGCGTGACGCGGCCGGGCACGCCGACCACGGTGCAGTGATCCGGAACGGATCGGATCACCACGGAGCCCGCGCCGATCTTGGAGTGGTGGCCGATCGTGATATTCCCCAGAATCTTGGCGCCGGTCCCGATCACCACGTTGTTGCCGATGGTGGGATGGCGCTTGCCCTTCTCCTTGCCGGTGCCGCCGAGCGTGACGCCCTGGTACAGCAATACATCGTCGCCGATCTCAGTGGTTTCGCCGATCACGGCGCCCATGCCGTGGTCGATGAAGCAGCGCCGTCCAATCTGCGCGCCGGGGTGAATCTCGATTCCCGTCAGCGCCCGGTTTACTTGCGACAAAATGCGAGCCGTGAGGGTAAAGCCGGCGCGGTGCAGCCGGTGGCTGATCCGGTGCAATAAGATAGCGTGGAAGCCCGGATAGCAGAAGAAAATCTCAACCGCACTCTTGGCGGCGGGATCCCCGCGAAAGATAGTGTCGATCTGTTCCCGAACAGCCCGGAACATATGGTGATTTGATTATCGCATCCGGGCCGAGGATTCAGCGCTTTTCAGGCTTTAATGCAGCGTGAGCTTCTGCACTCGCCAGTTGAGAACTTCTCCCACGTAAAGTTCGTTCGCGCGGCGGCAATCGATCTCATTCACGGTGCCGAACTGCTTCATGAGCTTGCCGGCCTGGCCGAACTTGCCCACCACGCGGCCGTCCAGCTCGAGCTTGTAAATTTCGCCGTTGTCCATCGAGTTCACCTCGTTGGAATCGGAACTATAGAGGTATGGGTGGGAGCCCGGTGAAATGCAGATGGCCCAGGGCGAGCCGACATTGGTGATCTCGCTCTTGAAGTCGCCATTCGAGTCGAAAACCTGGATGCGTTTGTTTCCGCGATCGGCCGCATAGAGATCGCCTTGCTTATCGGTGGCGAGCGAAGTCAACCTATTAAACTTGCCGGTCTCGGAGCCGCGCGATCCCCAGGATTTCAGGAATTTGCCGTCTTTATCGAACTTGGCGATGCGCGCATTGCCGTAGCCGTCGGCGACGAAAATATCGCCGGCCGAATCCCAGGCCACATCCGAAGGCTGATTGAAGAGATCGCCGGGAGTGCCTGCGCCGGGTGCCGGGGGCGGGCCTCCGCGCTCAGCTCCGCCTGGGCCAGCTCCACCGGGTCCGCCACGGCCTCCGCGTCCGCCCGCCTCAGGGCCTCCACGGCCGCCTCCAGGCCCTCCACCGCGGGTGCCGACGAAGATCGCCTCCGGCTTGCGGCCCATCACCATGGCGACGCGGCCCTCCGGGTCGAACTTAATTACCTGGCTCGATCCGCGATCGACCACCCAAATGTTGTCCTGCGGATCGATGCGTACGCTTTGTGCAAACAGGAAGCCGTACAATCCTTGTCCGATTTCGCGCACGTATTTTCCAGTCTGGTCAAACTCAAACAGCCGCGCGCCGCCGTGGGTAAACACGCGGGATCCGCCCGTGATCGCGTAGGGATCGCCGGTGCGCGTGTAGACAAAAATGTGACCTTTGGAATTGGTCGCCACGCCGGCTGCTTCGCCCAGATAGATGTGCTCGGGCAGCTTCAAGAGGTTGGGGGTCGAATCGAACGAGATTTCCGGTACCTGGGCGAACACGGTGCCGGCGAATGCCAGCGCCAGAGGAGCCAAAAAAAGACGCCTGGAATTTTTCATGACATGCTCCTCACTTGGCGTTCGTTGCGTGGTTCGGATGCAGCAGAATCTTCTGCACGCGCCAGGAGGTGATTTCCGCGGTATAAAGCTCGTTTTCGCTGTGGCAATCCAGCTCATGGATGGTGCTGAACTCGCCCGGCTTCTTGCCGGCTTTTCCGAACTTGCCCACGATGGTGCCGTCCAGTTCCATCTTGAAGATGTCGCCGGTCACCGCGGCGATTTCGGAATTGTTGTTGTCGGGGTTCGAGTTGGAGCTGTAGATATACTGATGCGGTCCAGGCGTGATGCAGACCGCCCAGGGCGCGCCCACTTGATCGTAAACCTTGCGAGGGGTCAAGTCGTTGTCGAAAACTTCAATGCGGCTGTTGGACCGGTCACCCACGTAGACGTTGCCTTTCGCGTCGGTGGCGAGCGTATGCGGCAGATTGAGCTGTCCCAGCTCCGAGCCCTTGGAACCGACCGAGGCGATAAATTTCCCGTTCTTGTCGTACTTCGCCACGCGCGAGTTGCCGTAGCCGTCGGAAACGAAGATGTCGCCCTGGGCATCCCAGGCCACGTCCGTGGGGCGATTGAAGGTATACGGCTCGGCCGGTGGAGGCGCGACGCCGAAACCGGGAGTTACCGGGACGCCTTCGACCGATTCCGGACGATGGCCCAGCACCATCGCCACGCGCCCATCGGGGGTGAACTTGATGATCATGTTCGTGCCTTCGTCCACGGCCCAGATATTGTCCTGCGGGTCGACGCGGACGGCGTGCGCAAACGCGAACCCATACAGTCCTTCGCCGATCTCGCGCAGATAATTCCCTTTGGCGTCGAACTCGAACAGGCGCGTATCCTGGCTGCGCGTGTAGACGAACACGTGCCCTTTGGAATTGGTGGCCACGCCGATGCCTTCGCCCAGATAAAGATTCGGCGGAAGTTTCAGGAAGTTCGGCACTGCCTCATAGGGAATCTCAGGGACGTTTTGCGCCTTAGCCTTGGCGCGCTGCTGGGCGGGTGTCAGGTTCGCGTTCTGCGCGAATTGGGGCTGAGCCAGCAGCAGCGACGCGGCTGCGAAACACACCGTTTGGAATCTGCTCATAAGTGGTGCCAGTATACAACAATCGGCTCGCGCTTTACCGGTTAATCCGGTTATTCGGTGAGCTCATGCGACGTGAACGCACCGTTGACCGGCTTTTCCTTGCTCCAGTCGTGATAGGTGTGGCATTCGAAACAGCGGGCTTCAGCGGCGTTGCTTCCGGAATGATGGCAGTCGCGGCAGGATTGAACACCGGGGATCAGGACGTCGGATGTTTCCTTGCTTGCGAGCGTCTTGGTGTGACACGACGTGCAGGTCACCATCTGGTGCGCTTCGTGATCGAAGTTGGCGTGCGTCAGCCAGCGCGCGGCGATCGCTGCCTTGGGAATTTCGGGCAGCGCGTCGAAACCGGATGGATAGCGCGGCGTGTGGCACTCCTTACAAGCCTTGCGCCAGAGCAGAAGCTGCGCGTCCGCGAGACGCTGTTCGACCCATTCCTGCGCGTTACGTGCCGGGCGTTGCGGCGGGCGGGTCGGCAGCACTTTGTCGGGCTCGTCGACCAGGGGAATCTCGCTCGGATGCGCGGAGATGTACGTCGTCAGCTTCTGCGCGACGAAATCATAGACCACCTTCGGCTCCTTGTGAGGCGCCGGCTCGCTGAAGCGGCGGTCGAACTGGAGTGGGTGGCAGGCCGCGCAGTGTTGTTCATAGTTGATGGGTTGCATGTACGCGCGATCCTGCACGGATGCGGGCGCCACATTTGCATCGGCGGAAGCGAGCGGCCAGGGTTCATCAATCCCTCGTGCGCGATGGCAGTCGCGGCACTGCAATTGAACCGCGCCGTGCGGACCGCGTATCGGCTTCTTCGGGTCCAGATGCACTTGATGATTGAACTTCACCGTTCCCGGATCAATGCGGCCGGCGCGCAAAACCGCGAATTCTGGATGACTGCGGTCGAAACCGCGAATGTCGCTCACAAATCTCGGGGGCGTGTTTTTATCGTTGCCGGCCAGGTTGGCGTGACACTGGGTGCAGGCCTCATCGCTCGTGCTCGCCAGCCGCAACACGCCCTTGTGCTCGACGTGGCAATTGGAGCAGGCAGGCGCGAATGTTTGCTCGGCGTGATGAATTGGACCGTCATGACAGGCCAGACAAGCTTGGTCGGTCGCCGTGCGCTGGAAACCTGCCTGCGAGACGTGGCACGCGCTGCATTTTTGTCCAAAGAGCGCGTGCGCATGCGCCACCGGGCCCGCGTTGTAAGGCTTTGGACTGCCCGCCAGCGCATGCCAGCCGAGCCACGCCAGTCCGGCCACCGTGAATACAGCCGACAGAATGCGCCGCCAGCGCGGGATGCCGCGCAGCGTCTTAAAATAATTCAGATTGATGCGCTGCGCCAGCTTTTTGGTGGTGCGTGTTCGTCCCGCCATCGGCTAGAACCTCAGCGCCATCACGGCGTGCACACCGCCCAACACCAGCAAGGCGATCGACAGAGGAACGTGCACTAAGAGCCATCCGTGCAGCCAGCGATAAATGCGGATCTGGCGGCTCAGTTGGTGTTCTTCTTCGCAGATGTTTTCCAGGTCGTCCAGTACGCCGTGCACTGGTGAAGCGAGCAAGCGGCGCAGTGAATCGAAGACCTCGGCCGTGCGGTTGCGGTCGGCCAGCTCGGCGTGCGGCGCTTCCGGATCGGCGAGGTAAGGCCGCACCTTGCGCAGGTAGACGTCGCGGAATCGGGCGCGGTCTTCTTGCTCGATTTCGACCAGCGTGGCCACGCCGCCAGCGGACTGCTCCGCAACGCTCTCCGCGCCAATCGGTCCGCAAACGCTGGCGGCGAGCTTGTCGGCTTCTTGGCACAATTGCGCGCGCACGTGCGGGATTTCTTCATAGATGGTTTCCATGCGGCACGCGCTCGGTCATCACGCTGGGGACGAAGTGTTGGATGAGCGCGCCCACCCAGCCGCTGGCGATCACGATGAAGAACAGAATCATCAGGACCGCCGTCAGCGGTCCGCGAAACGCGAAGCCTCCATGGAACAGGATCAGCAGCAGGCTCAGCGTACCGAGCCAAATATGCGCTCGCATCCACGTCTGCGCGCGACCGATGCGCCAGGTGGGGACTTTCTTGCGCGCGCCGAGCAGGCCGGCGTAGAGCATCAGAGCATAGCCGGTGATGCCGAACGCGAGCCCCAGCACGCTGCCGCCGCGAGGACCAGATGGGGATTCGACGGCGTACAAGATGTAGACGACCGTGGCGGCCACGGCCAGCACGGCTGTGGCGATCTCCCAAGGACGATGCGTCTTGTCAATGCGCATAAAGCTCCGTCCCATGGCTGCATTCGTAGCGCACGCACTCCTGCGTGCCGTGTCGGCAATCGTGCCGACACCAGGGGTGGTAGTTGCAAGAAAGGCGTTCACACGAGTGTGAACGCGGCACGCACGAGTGCGTGCGCCACATCAGCATGGAATCCTCATCGTCACACCTGGGTCCTCCGCGCTTCGGTCTCCAGCGGCGTGCCCAGCCAGCGGAAAAATTCGTTCGGTTCCACGCGATGCGCGGCATCGTGCGGGCAGGCGTAGACGCAGCTCGGCTCGGCGTGCTCGGTGCACAAATCGCAGGAGGTTGCCTTCTGCTTCACCACCGCGATCTGGCGGCCCGGATTGGCCGGATCGTTTTCCAGCACGTTAAACGGGTGTAGGTTGATGTTGCCGTACGGGCAATTCTTGGCGCACAGGCCGCAGCCGATGCACCAATTCTCGATGATTACCTCCAGCGAATTGCGGCGGCGGATGGATCCCACCGGACAGCCGACCATGCACAGCGGGTCGCGGCAGTGCCGGCACGACGTGGCCACCAGGTATTTGTCGAAACGTTGGCCTTCGCGGACCAGCCGCGTTACGCCGTCGTGCGCATCGGCGCAGGCGCGCACACAGGCGTCGCAACGCGTGCAGCGCTCCAGATCCAGCACCAGCAGGCTGTGCGCCTCCATCAATCCCTGGGTCAGGAATTGATCGAGCGGCGTGCTGGTGGCGGTGGCCAGGCGCTGGCGATTTTGTGTCTGGCGCTCGAAGGCGAGCTGTTCCAGATTTCGCCGAACCTCGGGGAATTGTTCCACCATCTGGTGAAATTCCGCGGCGTGGATGCGTACCAGCTCGACATGATCGAGCGCGGTGCAGGTCGCGGTGCGGCGGCCTTCGCCCAGCAATCCGATCTCGCCGAAATAGGAACCGCGCCCGAGATACGCCAGCACCAGCTCGCCCCCCGGATGCGGCTCCGACACTTTCACGAATCCCAGCCGCACCAGATAAAAGCTGTCCGCGATATCGCCCTGCCGGCAAATCACGTCGCCCTTGGTATAGCGCACCAGCTCGACGTTGTTGCGCAGCACGTCGATAAAATCCTGCGTGAGCGACGCGAACATCGGCACGCTGCGCAGATGATCGTCCAGCGCGCGCTTGCGGTAGTTGGCGTCCAGCTGCGCCTTGAGCGTCTTGTTGCGCTGGATGATGTCGAGCACATTGCGCAACATTTCGAACATGACGCAATCGGTGGCGGCGCGCACGGTGGCCGAGCGCGGATACAAATTCATGCACGTCATCTCGCCGAACAGATCGCCCGGGCCGAGTGTCGCGATGGGGTTGTCGTACGGCAGATCCACCGACGCATCGATGGGAATGCTGGCGCGCGTTCCTTCTTCCTCGCGCCGCTCTTGTTGGCGTCCCGCCAGGCGGCTGGTGAGCCTGCTCAAGAATCCGCTGGCGCCGCCCTGCGTCTTCACGTGCGCCATGGGCGTCGAGAGAAAAACGTGCGCCTGGCCTTCCAGGATATAGAACGCGGTCGAACCGTACTCGCCTTCGCGGCAGACGATGTCGCCTTTCCGGAAATGCCGCCGCACCACTGCGTTTTTGTTCAGTTCCAGGAAGGTTCCGGACACTTTCTGGAAATACGTGAGCTGCTGCAGCTCGTCGACATCCACCGGCTCGCCCGGCAACACGGTCTTCACTACACTCTTGTTAGTGAGCGCGCCGGTGGGGCATGAGACCATGCATTCGCCGCAAGACACGCAGGACGAATTGCCCATCGGCAGGTTGTAATCGAAGGCGATGCCGGCCCAGAAGCCTTTCCCGCGCCGGCCCAGAACGTTGTTCTGGCGAATTTCGTCACAACCGCGAATGCAGCGGTCGCACAAAATGCAGGCTTCGTGATCCACCGCGATGACCAGCGATGAATTGTCCTGCCCGCGCGGCGACAACCGGCGCGGGAAGCGCGGCTGCGTTACACCTTCCAGGCGCGCCAGCGTTTCCAGCTCGCAGTCGCTCGATTGCCGCTGCCGCGCGCACGGGCTGGGATGATCGGCCATCAGCAGCTCCACCAGCGTGCGGCGCGCGCGCAGCACCTTCTCCGAATTGGTGGAGACCACCATTTTTTCTTCGGCCTGACGGACGCAAGCCGCGCTCAGAACACGGCCGCCGGCCTCCACCACACACACGCGGCACACGCCCACCGGAGTTTCATTCTGCTGATGGCATAGCGTCGGGATCGGGATGCCGTGCATGCGCGCCGCGTCGAAGATCGTGGTACCGGCCGGTACCGTGATGGCCGCTCCGTCAATGGTGAGATGGACGTCGCTCATAACGCACTTTGCTCGCGCATCGGGCACACGCCTTCCGGGCACTGTTTGTCGTGAATATGCGCATCAATCTCGGGCCGAAAATGCTGCATCACCGAGCTGAGCGGCGCGTGGGCGAATTGGCCGAGCCCGCAGATGGACGCGAGTTTCAACGCCTCGGTGATGTCTTCGATCATCGCCAGGTCAGCCGCCGAGCCTTTGCCATGCGTCCAGCCCGTAAGGATGTCGACCAGCTTCTGCGAACCCATCCGGCATGGCACGCATTTGCCGCAGGATTCGTTGCGGAAGAATTTCACCGCGTTCAGCGCCATGTCCAGCATGCAGCGGCCTTCCGCGCAGATCACGATGGCGCCGGACCCGAGCATGGAGCCGATCGCCGCCAGAGACTTGAAGTCCAGCCGGACATCGGCGGCGGAAGCAGGCAAGTATCCTGACGACGGACCGGACGGCGCGAAGGCCTTCAACTTTTTTCCATCCACGATTCCGCCCGCCAGGTTGAAAATTACTTCCGACATCGGCAGCCCCATCGGAATCTCGAAAATTCCCGGATTGCGCACATCGCCGCTGATGCCGACGAATTTCAATCCCGCCGCGCCGCCCTGCCCCTGCGATTTGTACCAATCCACGCCGCGGATCAGGATCTGCGGAACGTTGGCGAAGGTCTCGACGTTGTTCAGCGCGGTCGGCTTGTTGAAAACTCCGTGCGTTACCGGAAACGGCGGTTTGTTGCGCGGCTCGGCGCGCTTTCCCTCGATGGCTTCAATGAGCGCGCTCTCTTCGCCGCAGATGTAGCCGCCCGGGCTGATGAACAGCTCCAGATCGAACGCCAGCTCCGAACCCAGCACGCTCGCGCCGAGAATCCCTTCGCGATAACAGCGCTCGATCTCTTCTTCGAGAACGTGCTCCGGCCCTTCGTACTCATGCCGCAGATAGAGGATGCCCTTCCCCGCGCCGGTGACCAGACCGGCCAGGATCATGCCTTCGATCACCAGATGCGGCAAGTTCTGCATGATGAAGCGATCCTTGATTGTTCCGGGCTCGCTCTCATCGGCGTTGCAGACGACGTATTTCTCCGGGCCCGGCGCCTTGCGCACCGCTTCCCACTTGATGCCGGTGGGGAATCCTGCGCCGCCGAGCCCGCTCAGCCCGCTGGCCTTCAACTGCGCGATCGTTCCGTCCCAATCGCGCGTCTGGAGCAACGTGCGAACCGCGCCGTAGTGCTCCGCTTCGCCGTAGGGGTCGGAAGCCAGCCCGCTGACGCGATCCTCGGCAGGCATGTGAGGCAGACCACCGCCGCCGAGCGCGGTGAGCACCAGCGCCTCGGCCTGTGCGGGCGTCACTGCGCGAAAAATGTGGTCGTTGATCGAAATCGCCGGCGCCCCGTCGCATTGGCCAAGACAAGATACATCGCCGATCTTCAGGTCGCTCTCGTTCATGCCCTGAAAGCGCTGCTTTAATCCCGCGCGCAGTGGATCGGCGCCGCGCAGATGGCAGGACATGTCGGAGCACACCCGCAGCATTACTTTCGGCGGAGGCGCCAGATGGAAGTGCGGATAAAAGTCCGCCACGCCGTGAATGCGGTAGAGCGGAACATCGATGCGCTTGGAGAGTGCCTCCAATTGATCGCCCGGCAGATAGCCGTATTGACTCTGGATGGCCCTAAGATCGTCGAAAAGCAACGCTCGCCCCGTTTGACGTGATGAAGGTTCATTATAGGCGAACGAAACGTGGCGCGCGCGAGGGCGAATGCCGAGGCATGTTACGCTAGCTGTAATCTGTCGATGAGATACCACTTGTTCCTGGGACTGGTGGCCGCCTGCCTGTTTGCCGCGGATGCAAACGAACCTTCGAAATATACTGGACCAGGTTCGTGCAGTTCGCCAAGCTGCCACGGTGGAGTGCAGGAGCGAAGCGAGACTTCGGTCCTACAAAACGAATACAGCACCTGGGTGGTGCGCGACAAGCACGCCCACGCCTTTGTCAATCTGACCAACCCGGTGGGCACGCGCATCGCGAAAATCATGGGCCTCGGTCAGCCGGATACCGCACCGCGCTGTCTGGCTTGTCACGCGCTGGATGTCCCGGTGGATCAGCGCGCCCGGACCTTCGACCCCACCGACGGCGTGGGATGCGAGAACTGCCACGGCCCGGCGTCGGCCTGGCTCGGCCCGCACACCACGCGCGGCTGGAACTACGACAAGTCGCTGGAACTCGGAATGTACAACACGCGCGACCTGGTGAAGCGCACCGAACGCTGCCTGAGCTGCCATCTGGGAACACCCGACAAGTCGGTAGATCATGAGCTGATCGCGGCAGGACATCCGGATCTGTATTTCGAGCTGGATTCATTTATGTCGGTGATGCCGCCGCACTGGAAGGAAGTGGATAAGGATCCTTTGTTCGGCGTGCGAGCGCTGGCGGTGGGTCAGGCCGTGCAGTTGCGCGAACAGTTGCGGCGCGTGGCGCGCGAATCGCAGGGCGGCATCTGGCCTGAATACGCCGAGCTGGATTGCTTCGCCTGCCACCACAGTTTGGTCGCAGCCAAGGATAGCTGGCGGCAGGAACGCGGCTATGCCGGACGGCGGCCGGGCAATCCGCCCTGGAACCTGTCGCGCTATGTGGTGCTTCGTCATGTAATCCAGGAGGCTGATTCATCCGCCGCGCAGCAACTGACGTCGGAGGTGGAGAAGGTCTACGCGCTGGTCACCGCGCTGGGGTCGGATCGCAAACAAGTGGCTGCCGAAGCAGCTAGCGCGTCTGAGATCGCCGACCGTCTGGCGCAGCGTTTGAACGGCATGACCTACGACCAGCCCATGGCGCTGCGCTTGATGAAGAGCATCGCATCGGATGCCGACGCCATTGCGAACCAGGACGAGCGCGCCGCCGAACAGGCCACTATGGCGCTCGATTCCTTATTCGTCGCGTATACAAAGAACGCCCCGCTCGCTAGTTCACAGCAGATCCGTTCCGCGATCAACGCGCTCTTCAAACAACTGGACGATCCATCGGCTTACAACGGCTTTCAGTTCGCCTCGGCGCTGAAAAATCTGAATTCGCTGCTGCCATGAGATCCCTCTTGACAGCCGCGGTTGTCGCAATCGCGCTGTTTTCATTTCGGTCGCGCGCCGACGATCCACCGGTCACGAATCCGCCGCCGGACCGGCATCGGGTATATCATGCCCTTCCTCCTGATTTCCCCGGAAGGCCGAAGGCGGGCAGCGGGGAGTCCGGGCCGGCGCTGACCGCGACCGATGTAGACGCAGTCATCCAGCAGGCCGCCGCCTCCATGAATTCCGAATCCATGGTGATCGCCGTGACCGACCGCCAAGGCGACATTCTCGCCGTCTACAGCAAGCCAGGCGCTCCCGCGACTGCGGCGGCGAATTTCGGCGTGCAGGCCGGCACCAACGAAGTTGCCGTCGCGCTGGCTCGCACCGCAAGCTTCTTCAGCAACAATCAGGCGCCGCTGTCTTCGCGCACCGTGCGCTTCATCAGCGGCATTCATTTTCCACCCGGGATTCCGTTCACCGGAAATGCCGCGCTGTACGGGATCGAAAACACCAACCGTGGCTGCGGATTCAACACCACGTTTCTCCCCGGCCAGGCGTTCCCTCCCGCGCGATCCATCGACGGTTCGCAGCCCGGCCTGGGCGTTCTCACCGGCAAAGCGGACCTGAACGATAGCGATCCGACTGCGGTGAATCCTGGCGGCGTGCCGCTGTTCAAGCAAGGAGTGCTGGTGGGCGGCGTGGGCGTAGCCGGGGTGAGCCCGGACGTCGCCGAGTTCGCGGCGGTCTCGGGATCGGCGGGAGCAGGTTTCTTCGTTCCTCTGCCTCTGCCCTTCCCCGGCGAAGTCGTGATCGACGGAATTGGGCTACCCTTCGTCAATCAAACCACCATGCCGGACGGATACGGTCCGGGCTCGGCTGACGGCGCCTACGTACTCGGCCCGCTGGACAGCCCCGGACCTGCTCCTGAAGGTGATTTGATCGCGCCGCAACCCGGCCCACTCGGCGGACTCACCTCGGACCAGGTCCAGCAGATCATCAACAACGCCGTCGCCGAAGCCAATCTGACTCGCGCGCTGATTCGCCTGCCGCTGGGTTCCCGCGCGCGCTTCGTAATCGCCGTCGCGGACCTGGATGGATCGCTAATCGGCCTGCATCGCATGCCCGACGCCACGGTTTTCAGCATCGACGTCGCGGTGGCCAAGGCGCGTAACGTGATTTTCTTTAGCGGGCCGAATCGCACTTCCAGCGATCTGCCCGGAGTCCCCATGGGCACCGCCGTCACCAATCGCACCATCAGCTTCGGCGCGCAGCCTTTCTATCCACCGGGCGTCGACTATTCCACGCCGGGCCCGTTCTTCAGCCTCTATCAATTCGACACGCTCAATCCGTGCACGCAGGGCTCGCAGGCGCCGAATCCCAATCAGAACGGCATCGTCTTCTTTCCCGGCGCGCTGCCGCTCTATCAAAACGGCGTGCTGGTGGGCGGCCTGGGAATCAGCGGGGATGGCGTGGAGCAGGACGATTTCGACAGCGCCGCCGCTGCAGCGGGTTTTGAAGCGCCCGCTTCCGTACGGGCCGACCAGGTGTTCGATCAAGGCGTGCGGCTGCCCTACTTGAAATTCCCACGCAATCCGACCGACTAGGTTCCAGCATCTTCCTCGGGAAATTGCGCTAGCGTAGGAACAGGAGGCTTCCCCATGCAACGTTTTTCGCCCACGCTGGGCTTTCCGCCCGAATTCCCCGGCCCTCAACAACCGGAGCGCCCCAGGTCTGAATATCCGGCGCCTCCCGTCCCGATGATCTACGAGACCACCGAGCTGGAGCAGATGTCGCTTCGAACCTTCGCCGCCATCCACCTGCGCGTCCCGGAATCGGGCATCGACTGGCTGGACGAAATGATCAAGCGCTCGCGTGAACTGGACCGTTCGCCCGGCTGAGACTGAGCAACGCGCCAACCAGTTATCGAGTAAGCTGGAAGGAACGGAGGCGCATATGAAAGCGCTCATTCTTCGAGCCAGCGTGTTAGCTGTTTGCGCAGTATCACTGATCTTCTCCGCGGACACCACGTCGTCAACCGCCGTCAATTCTTCTTGGAGCCCTCAAGCTGCCGCTTCGTATCTGGATGGGCGGCTAACCTGGTGGGCGGGCTGGTCGCAATCGGCGCGTGACCACGGCACGTTTTGCGTGTCTTGCCACACGGTGGCGACTTATGCCGTCTCGCGGCCCACGCTACGCGCGGCGCTCGGCGAACAAGCTCCCTCCGCCATCGAGCGCACGATTCTGGACAACGTCACCAAACGCGTCCGCATGTGGGATGAAGTTGAGCCGTATTATCCCGATGCAACGCGCGGCGTCCCCAAAACCGCCGAGTCGCGCGGCACCGAGTCGATTCTGAACGCGTTGGTGCTGACCAGCTACGACGCGTCGCGCGGCACGTTGAGCCCGGATACCCGCCTGGCGCTGGATCACATGTGGGCGCTGCAATTGAAATCGGGGGACGACAAAGGCGCCTGGTCCTGGCTCCAGTTCCACAACCAGCCTTGGGAGGGCGACTCGCAATTCTATGGCGCAGCCTTGGCAGCGATTGCGGTAGGCTCGACGCCGGCCAGCTACCAGGACACACCAGAGGTCCAGGCGGGACTCCAATCGTTGCGAAAATATTTGGTAAAGAACCGCGATTCGCAGACGTTGATGGATCGCGTAATCCTGTTATGGGCTTCCGCGAAGTTGCCGAAATTGCTTTCCACGCCGGACGTGGCAGCCAAAGAAACCATCGACCAGGTGTTCAAGCCAAGCAGCAAGCCGACGGGGGATTCAGCATGACGGACCTTGCGGCCGGGTGGAAGCGCCGGGACAACACGCCGCTCGAAACCAAGAGCGACGGATATGCTACAGGCGTGGTTGCTTTCGTGTTGCAGGAAAGCGGCGTGCCAGCCAGCGATCCCAAATTGCAGCGCGCACTCGCGTGGCTTGCGAAGAACCAGGAAAAATCCGACGGGCGCTGGCTCGCCTACTCGATGAATAAGCAACGCGATCTCTCGTCCGATATCGGAAAATTCATGAGCGATGCAGCCACAGCTTATGCCGTGCTCGCACTGAATCGCGCGCAGCATTAAGGTTGCTTAGAAAAAGCCGCGCGGATCGGCTTCCCGATCCAGCAGCCGGGCTGTTTCAGACCGTAGATGAAGGCGATGGTGCTGGCGGTGTCGAAAGTATCGATGGGTTCGGCGATTTCCTTTCCCGCCGCAACTCCCGGCCCTCGGATCATCCAAGGAATCTCCAGCTCCGTCATCGTGGAGCGGCCGTGTTCCCTGCCGACGCCGCCGTGATCGGAACTGATTAACACGATGGTCGAAGCGAGCATGCCGCTGTCGCGCAGCCGATCCATCATCTGGCCCAACAGTTCATCGCAATGCACCAGGGCGCGAGCATAAGCAGCAGATTCGAATCCCTCGGCGTGGCCGGCGTGGTCCATCAAGTCTAGATGCAAAAACATCAGCGCCGGCTTGGCGCGCGTCAGGTACTCCATGGCCAGCGCGAAGGTCGCGTCCGCTCCTTGCCCCATTGCGATCTTGTCCGGAACGCCCCGCTCGACGATGAACGGGAACCCGTCTCCATCGAAGAACATCGCCAGCGCCGCTTTCGGCATTTGTTCCCGCAGCAGGCCGAAGATGGTGGGGAAATGCCCGCCGGCACCCTGGCAGGACGGCGCGATGGTGAAGGCATCGGGCCGCCAGTCGTTGGATGTGACGCCATGTTGCTCCGGGCCGGCTCCGCTTAGCATCGACGCGAAGTTCGGAAACGTGACCGTGGGCATCACGCCGCGCGCCTTCAAACTGTACGCGCCTTCTTGCTGAAATTCGCGGAAGTGGGGCGGCATCCCGGCGCGCAAAACGTTCGCGCCCAGGCCATCCACGCCGAGAATCACAACGGTACGAACGCCGTCGATTGGTGGCGCACCAAATCCTGGCAGCGCCAGCGCACAGGCCAGGACAAGGCATCGAATCCGCATCGCCTTACACTATCAGACGCTACTGCGCTTCCGCATCTCGCTCGACGGCGTGCGCGTCCTGAATCTGGACCCCGACCTGAAAGCCATCCTCGACCGGAGAGCAGTGCCGCACCTCGCCCACGACGATCATGCTCCTCAAGCGCAATTGTATAAACGCCCGCACTTCGAATGACCTGGAAGTGTGCATCAATAAGCCGCCTTTGGATGCATTGAGGACCCTCACTTCAACCTGCTCGCGCAACAAAGGATCGTATAGCCGGACATTCGCGGGATCATTAGTCGGAATGCGTATCTCTTTCCGGCTTCTTCCTCCCGAGCCCTCTCCCGGCCGCTGAACTTGGGCGAGTTGGCGGACGAAATGGACCGCATCATGCAACCTGGCCTCGCATTGCCGGCAACCCCGCACATGCGATTCAAGCCGGGAAGAATCTTGCTCAGACAAACGGCTGAGGAGATACAATTCCAAGTCATCCTCGTGAATGTGCTTCACGACACCCTCCCCGCTAAGAGCTAATGTACGCCATTTTAACCTTTATTGGATCGAATTAGCGTGGCTCTGAGCGGCCCAGCGTGGGGACGGTGTTCACCGTTCACTTATTCATAGCGTAACGCCAGAATCGGATCGATGCGGCTGGCGCGCAGAGCAGGGATGAAGCCCGCGGCACAGGCCACGCAGATGAGCAGCGCCATGCTGGCGCCTGCAATCAACGGATCGTTGGCTTTGATCCCGTACAATTGTGCGGCGACGAACCGCCCCAATGCGATCGCGGCGGGAATTCCGACCGCCAGGCCGATGGCGAGCAGCAGCAAGACCTCGCGCATAACCAGCCAGATCACCGAACCGGCGCGCGCTCCCAAGGCCATCCGAACGCCCAGCTCTTTGGTACGCCGCGCGACAACAAACGCCATCACACCGTACAACCCGATGGTCGCCAGCAGCGTCGCCAGCACTCCGAAACCGGCCGAGAGCAACGCAATCAACCGCTCGGTGAGCAAGGTTTCATCCAGCTGCCCGCCGAGCGTTTTCAGTTCGTACACCGGCATCGACGGGTCCAGCTTCTTGACCTCGCTCCTTACTGCCGTGTACACGGATGCCGATCCTATCGTGGCCCGCACGTAGAACGCTGCGCCATTGTTGCCCCAGCTCGGAATGAACACCTGGCGATGCACACCTTCGCGCGGGCCTTCATACAACGAATCCGCGGCCACTCCCACGATTTCCACGTCCAGCTTAGCCTTTGGCCCGCCGCCCCGGCCAATATGCCGGCCCACGGCGCTCTTATCGCCGAAAAAGTGCCGCGCGAACTTCTGGTTCACGATGGCGACGCGGCTTTCGTCCCGCATGTCGCGGCGGTCGAAGTCGCGGCCTTCCAGGATGGGCGTGCCCATCGTCTGGAAGTATCCCGGCGAGATCGCGTTCATGAAAGCCTGCATGTCTTCGCCGTCCTTCGCCGGATGAGCCTCCACCGCTATGGAGCTGTCCCATTCATCGCCGTGCAACATCGCCTCCTCCGCTAAAGCCGCCGACTTCACACCTGGAATGGCTTGCAGATTGCGCACCAGCTCATCGTACAAGTGTACGGTTCTCGGAGCGTTGTACCCATTCATCGCGGGAGACAACTGAAAGGTCACCAGATTATCGATGTCGCGGAATCCGGTGTCGGTGGACTTCAGATTTTGCAGGCTGCGGACGAATAGCCCGGCGCCGAACAGCAGCAGGAAACTGAGCGCCACTTGCGCCGTCACCAAGCCCTTTCGCAAGAAAACCGAACCACCCGATCCGGCGATCGACCCCACCGCGTCCTTGAGCGTGGTCCACAGATCCGGCCGGCTGGCGCGCAACGCCGGCGCCAAGCCAAAAATCAAACCGGTCAGGAACGTCAAGCCGAGCGTGAAGAGCAGGATGCGCAGGTCGGGCCGTGCGTGGATCAACAGCGGTGTACCGAAGGAAGGGATCAACGCCAGCAACCCGCGCGTCATGGCGGCTGCCAGCGCAACGCCCGCGACCCCGCCCGCGAAGGAGAGCACCATGCTTTCAACCAGGAGTTGGCGGACCAGTTGACCGCGCGACGCCCCGATCGACAAGCGCACCGCGATTTCTTTCTGACGAGCGAACGCGCGCGCGATCAACAGATTCGCTACGTTCGCGCAGGCAATCAGCAGCACTAAACCCACCATGCACATCAGGACAATCAGTGCCGTTGAAAAGCTGTTCCTTAGTTCCGAATATCCAGTCGCCGCGGGTTCTACGTGAATGGTGCCTTTCATGAATTGTTCCCGCATGTAAGGCGTAAAATCCTTCGATCCGGGCAGAGTCAGCTCGTATTGACGAATTTGAAGGAACAGCGCCTGCAGTGGCGCACGTGCCGACTTCACGCTGTAGCCCGGCTTCAGTCGCGCAAACACCTGCACCCAGCGGGTCCTGCGGTCGCCCGGATCAAGCCAGGCCCACTCGGGCGCCATGACTGGCTCCATCAGAATTGGGACCCGAATCTGCGGCGATCGCGCGGGGTCCAGGCCCGAGAAGCCCGCTGCTGAAACCCCGGCGATCGTCATGGGATAGTTGTTCACAAGGATCTTCTTTCCGACCACCTTCGGATCCCGCGAAAAGCGATTCACCCAGTAGTCGTAACTCAGCACCACCACCGGATGACCTCGGAACACGCGATCGTCTTCTTCGGAACTGAACACGCGCCCCACGGCCGGCTTCACACCGAGCGTGGTGAAATAGTTTCCCGATACGAGTTCGGATTCCACGCGCTCGGTTTGGTTGTCGACGCTGACGGAAGCCGAGAAGAGCCGGCGGCAGATCACTTCGCTAAAGGGCGCGGCGCGTTTCTGAAAATCCTGATACATGGGATAGGAGTGCATCCAGCGGCCCATGTTGTTTCCCGGGTGCGGTCCTTGCTGGTGCAGCGCCACCAACTGGTCGGGATTCTTGATGGGCAGCCGGCGAAGCATCAACTGGTCCATCAGCGTGAAGATGGCGGTGTTGGCTCCGATGCCCAACGCCAGCGACAGGATCGCGACCGAGGCGAACAGGGAATTCTTACGAATAGCTCTCAAAGCGAATCGCAGGTCGGCCAGCAGGTTCGTCATGTCCTTTATACGACGATTCGCGCCGCCGGTTACTAAGAAAGTTTGGATTTTTCAGCGAGCGAGACGCCCTAAAGCCCAACCGGCATGCTCGGCCACGACATCATCCGGGAACGCGGCCAGCCGTTCCAGCGGCTCACGAAACTTCGCTTGCCCGCTGTTACCCATCGCGATAGCGACATTGCGCAGGAATCCGGTATATTTGGCGCGCTGAATCGGGCTCGAGCGGAACATCTCGCGAAATTCATCTTCGCTCAGCCCGGCCAATTCCTCCAGAGGCGGTGCAAAGTGCCTCGGTTCAAACGCCGCATCCTCGGCCACCGGCGCCCGGCGATTCCAGGGGCACACGTCCTGGCAGATGTCGCACCCAAACACGTGCTGCCCGATACCAGCCCGCATTTCCTCGGGCACTGAACCCCGCAGCTCAATCGTGAAATACGGGATGCAGAGCCGCGCATCAATCTCGTAACCTTCGGGCGCGAGGGCCTGAGTCGGACAAGCGTCGATGCAGCGCGTGCACGTCCCGCAGCGATCCGGCGGCGGCGCGTCCGGTTCCAGCTCCAGCGAAGTTAGAATCTCACCGAGAAAAACCCACGACCCGATTTCCTGATTGATCAGGCACGTGTTCTTTCCGATCCATCCCAGGCCTGCCTCGCGCGCGTAAGAGCGCTCCAGCAACGGCGCGGTGTCCACGCAGATTTTCCACTCATGCCCCTCGCCCAGTTTTCGAACAAGCTGCTCCAGCCCTCGGCGAACCACATCGTGGTAATCCTCGCCCCAGGCATATCGCGAAACCCAGCCGCAATCCGGATCGGCCCACTCAGTGGACCGCAGCTCTGGCCGGTTGTACAGCTTCCCGACACAAATGATGGAACGCGCGCTCGCAAGCAGCAGCCTCGGGTCGGTTCGGACCGAGGCGCGCCGGTCCGTCAGGTAACCCATGGCGCCCGCCATTCCTCGATCCACCCACTCGAGGTAACGGCGGCTGTCTTCGGCCAGCGGCACTGCCCGGGTGACACCCGCCAGCTCGAATCCGCACTCGCGCGCGGCCGATTTTACCTCGGAAGCCGTCACGTTATCAGCATAGCCGTTTTCACCCTCGCGAGTATCATAAGCCTAACGTTTTCAATGAACACCAGCGTTTTCCACATCCCCGTTCAATGGGCGATATCCCCGTCGAAACACCAATTCAGGCCTTTCAACCCATTCATGTAGCCCCCTTAATGCAGCCTGCCTTATACTTTCGGAAAGGTCAAAAACTTCACCAATGCACAAGCCCATCAAATACGTGGAAAAGGCTGTTACCGCAGGGGCAGGCGCGGCGTGGTTCGTATTCGATAAAATCAATCAAATCAACCAGAACCCGTCGTTCACCCCGGCTTGGTCCGACAAGCCTCTGCTTAAAAGCCATCAGAAGCAGAAACCTCCCCTAGGCTGGCCGCGCGAGACCGATTCGCTGTGCCCGCGCTGCGTGCCGGAAATCCGCAAACAGATCATCGACGGTAAGCTTCCGCACCAAATCCTGCTCGACCAAAAGGTCGGCGAAGTCAAAGCCACCATCGTCGAGCGCGACGGCAAGATCCTGATGGTGAAGGAATGCCCCAAGCACGGTCTGTTCGAAGACGTGATGGCTATCGACTCGGCATTCTTCAAGCACCTGGAAGAAGTTTTCCCCGGCCGCGACATTCGCGCCCACAACGACGAGAAGCTGCACAACCACGGCTCCAGCACCATCACGCACGGGCGTGGCTCGGTTCTGACCATCGACCTGACCAACCGCTGCAATATGATGTGCGACCCGTGCTTCATGGATGCCAACCAGGTTGGCTTCGTGCACGAACTCACGTGGAACGACATCAAGACGCTGCTCGACAACGCCATTTCCATCAAGCCGCGCCGCCAGATGTCGGTGCAGTTTTCGGGCGGCGAGCCCACGCTGTCGCCTTTCTTTCTGGACGCGGTGCGTTACTCGCGCAAGGTCGGCTATAACAGCGTGCAGGCGGCCACCAATGGCATCGAGTTCGCCAAGAGCACTGAGTTTTGTAAGCAGGCCGCTGAAGCCGGTTTGCGTTACGCCTATCTCCAATTCGATGGCATCGGCAACGACGCCAATTCGCACCGCGCCGTGGGCAATCTTTTCGATGTCAAAATGCGCGCCATCGAAAATCTTTGGAGCGCCGGCGTCGACATCGTCCCGGTGATCACCATTATCAATGGCATCAACAACGAGCAGGTGGGCGCCGTGGTGCGCTTCGCACTCGACAATCCCAAGAAGATCCCGTTCCTGAGCTTCCAGCCGGTTTCCTTCACCGGCCGCGACGAAGCCATCACCGACGACCGCCGCAAGGCGCAGCGCTACACCCTGTCGCACCTGGCGCATGACGTCAAGGATCAGGTCGGGCTGGGCGAGCCGGTACGCGACTGGTTCCCGATTTCGTTCATGAGCACTTTCTCGGATTTTGCCGACCTGGTGCATGGTCCTGAGGCAACCTGGGGCCAGCTAAGCTGCGGCTGTCATCCCAACTGCGGTATCGGCATGGCGGTGATGTGCGACAAGCATACCAAGGAAGCCGTGCCGGTGACGGCGTTCCTGAATGCCGACCAGCTGGCCAAAGACGTCGCGCGCATCAACGACGCCGCGCGCGGGCGGTTCCTTTCGGTTCTGGGCGTTTCGCTTTCGCTGCTGCGCAATTACAACCCCTTCAAGGCGCCCACGCATTTCAAGCTCACCGATTTAGTCGCGAAATTCGACAAGTGCTTCGGCATGTCGAAGAAAGCGCAGACCGGCGCATACGGCAAGGTGACGGGCGACCGCACCATGGCCGACATCACCCAGCGGCGTGAAGACCGCTGGAACTTCCTGTTCGTCGCCGGCATGTGGTTCCAGGACCTGTTCAACTACGATTTCCGCCGCACCGAACAGTGCATCATTCCTTACGCCACGCAGGAAGGCGAGATTTCTTTCTGCGCGTACAACACCGGCGTGGGCTGGCGCAACATCATCGAAAAAATGCACATGACCGCGACGCTCACCAAGTGGTACGACGAGCACGGCCGGCATGAGATCTTCGCGGGCGGCAAAGCGGTCGGCTTGAACGACAAGGCGCACTCGCTGGTCCTGCGCGAGGAAGACGTGCAGCACGCCAAGCAGACCGATCTGGACAAGCTGGGCATCGCCAAGACGGCGCGCGAGGAAAAAACCCGCGCCCGCGACGAGAAACTGAAGCAGCAGGAAAACGAGCGCATGGCGAAGCTGTACCGCCAGCACGTCCTCAAGGAACAGCCGGGTCAGGAGCTGGTGCAGCTCGCCCCGGTTCCTAAAGCCAAAGCCGCCACCGCAGCGTCCGAAGAGACGCGCGAAGAGGTCGGCTCTTTCGGCGATTAATCACACCCACGCACAACCAGAGGGAAGAAGAACCGCCCGGGTCAAACCGGGCGGTTTTTTTGTTGGCTCGTATACCGTCATAGTTTAGACTTGGGACTACGGATGGACGACACTGAGTTGGAGCGATTACTCCTGGATCTCGAATCCGACCGCACTGAGCGCAAGGCATCGGTATCGGACAAAGATAGGGTTTGCGAGGCGGTCTGTGCCTTCGCCAACGATCTTCCCGATCATCGAGAACCTGGAGTTGTATTTGTGGGCGCGAACGACGATGGAACCTGCACCGGCCTCGCGATCACCGACAAACTTTTGCTATCTCTGGCCGACATTAAGTCCGACGGCAACACAGTGCCGTTTCCGAGCATGACGGTTCAGAAGAGGCGGCTG
The DNA here is from genome assembly GCA_963768095.1 of Terriglobia bacterium. Taxonomy (GTDB): domain Bacteria; phylum Acidobacteriota; class Terriglobia; order Bryobacterales; family Bryobacteraceae; genus Palsa-89. Next base: position 1,824,566 of record CAVYGT010000011.1, read on the forward strand.
CGAGGCTGCGATATGGCCGTGATAACAGTCCAGCCTGCGGACGCCCCTCCCGTTAGGTTTCGTGGGCGAACGTGGATTCGCGTCGGCCCGAGACGTGGTATTGCAACTCCAGAAGAAGAGCGACGGCTTACCGAGAAGAGGCGATCGCGTGATCTGCCCTTCGAGCTTCGCACCGTAGCCCCGGCTAGCATCGATGAACTAGATCTCGAGCTGTTTGCGCGGACCTATCTGCCTTCAAGCGTCGCACCAGAAGTCGTTGAACAAAACCAGCGGACCATCGAGCAACAATTGGCAAGCCTGCGCCTCATCGCGACACAGGACGCTCAGCTTCGGCCAACCGTGCTTGGCATTCCGGTTCTGGGAAAGGATCCACTTCGATTCGTGCCGGGTGCTTATGCTCAGTTTTTGCGGATTGACGGCACGAGTCTGTCTGACCCGATTCGCGACGCGGTTTCCATTTCTGGCCCCTTGCCGGAGTTTCTACGGCAGCTGGAGGAAAAGCTAGAGGCGCATATTGAAACAGCCCGAGACTTGACCTCCGGCCCAGTAGAGATTCTGCGACCAGACTATCCTTTCGTTGCCATCCAGCAACTAGTACGCAATGCCGTGCTGCACCGCACCTACGAGGGCACAAATTCTCCAGTGCGAATATATTGGTTTTCCGACAGAATCGAGATTCTCAGCCCCGGGGGACCCTACGGACAAGTCAACCAAGAAAATTTCGGACGTCCGGGAATCACTGACTATCGAAACCCATATCTGGCGGAAGCGATGCGTAATCTTGGCTACGTCCAGAAATTTGGCGTAGGTATTCAACTCGCGAAGCGCGAACTGCAAGAGAACGGAAATCCGCCCCTGGAGTTTCAGGTCGACAGTCACATACTCGCCCTGGTTAGGAGGCGAGCGTGAGCGTGCCGGTGATCGCGTTCTTCAACAGTAAGGGCGGCGTCGGCAAGACGACACTGGTCTACCATCTTGCCTGGATGTTCGCTGATCTCGGCTTGTCAGTTGTCGCCGCGGATCTCGATCCGCAGGCTAATCTGACCGCGGCCTTCCTCGACGATCATGCAGTCGAGAAGATTTGGGAAGAGAACGCTGAGCTCATGATCTATGGGTGCCTGATGCCGTTAATTGAAGGAACTGGCGATGTTGCTCAGCCGGCACTCTTCAGGATAAGCGACGGCCTGGCCTTGATTGGCGGCGACCTGCGATTGTCCTCACTCGAAGAAGAGTTCGCGTCCGGGTGGGCACAACGCCTCAGTGGAAGCAGGCACGCCTTCCTGGTCACATCTGCTCTCTGGCGCATCATTCAAGAAGCAGCGAAACGCGCAAATGCGAATCTAGTCGTAGTCGATCTCGGCCCGAACCTTGGTTCCCTAAACCGCAGCGCACTGGTCTCCACCGACTGGGTTGTGATCCCGATATCGCTTGATCCGTACACGCTGCCGGGATTGAAGGGTGTTGGCGCAACTTTGCGCCGATGGCGCAAGGAATGGGAAGACCGGCTGAGTCGACAACCAATGGCGAATATTCAACTTCCTTCCGGACGAATGGAGCCGTTAGGTTACGTTGTTCTACAGCATAGCGTTCGTTTAGATCGCCCAGTCAAAGCTTACGACACGTGGATTAACCGAATCCCCACCGAATATCGTGAAAACGTCCTCTTTTCGAAGGGCGACGCTGCGTCCACGATTCAGAACGATACTCACAACCTCGCCCTAATCAGGCACTACCGGAGCCTTGTTCCCATGGCGCAGGAAGCGCGCAAACCGGTATTTCATCTCAAGCCGGCGGACGGAGCCATCGGCGCGCATTTGCAAGCCGCACACGAAGCATACAACGACTTCAAAGCTCTCGCACTTCGGATCGCAGACGGCGCGGGTATAGCCATTCCAAACGCAGAGATCTTCTTCACGAATCCCCGTTGAGACTCGCACGGCACCGCGTTGCGTGAGGAACGCGGCGAGCGAGCGCGCTGTCAACGTTGATGTACAATACGGGCATCGATCCGCGCTCGCTCGTCATTGGCACGCCCTGCTCCGGTGGCCAACTGAGCTGGCTGTACGCCGCTTCGCTGCTTAAATTGCAAAATGCCTGCGCTCAGCGCCACATAAGCCTGGGCTTTCTCCTTCAACCCGGTGACGCGCTCATCACTCGAGCGCGCCAAGCCATCGTGTCTCATTTCCTCGAAGACATCGATGCTACCCACCTCTTATTCATCGACGCTGACATCGGTTTTGAGCCGGAACAAGTATTCCGCCTGCTCGAATTCGGCCAGGATTTCACTGCCGCCGCCTACCCCATCAAGAAAATCAACTGGGATCTCATCCCCGCCGCCGTCCAGGCCGGACGGACGCCGCTCGAATCTGCCACGCTCTCCTATGTGGTCGACGTCGACCCGGGCGAGCGTCTGACAACTCGCAATGGTTTCGTGAAGTCGCGCTATGCGGGTACCGGTTTTCTGATGATCCGGCGCACCGCGCTCATCGCCATGATCGAGCACTATCCGGAGCTTCGCTACACGCGCGAGCACAAAGCTGACGACCCCCTGACAAATTCCCGCTGGCGCTCCGCCCTGTTCAATTGCCTCATCGACCAAGCCACCGGCACCTACCTGAGCGAGGACTACAGTTTCTGCCGCCGCTGGACCGACATGGGCGGCGAGATCTGGGTGGACTACACCAGCCGCCTGAATCACGTCGGTACGATGATCTTCCGCGGCCACCTGGCCGCCCAGGCCGACTTACCGCCCGGCTGACACCTTGCGCAGTATAATGGCGTGTGTAAAGACAAGGCGGCTCGCTATGCCTCGTTTCATTCTCGGCCTCGCTGCTGCGCTTCTGTTACCGATTCAGCCCGCACGGACAGAATGCCTCACCACCCTCCCATCCGGTCCAACCTTCGCTCCGCCGGCTCCGTATGATTCGGTCCATCCATCGCATAACATGTTTTGGTACGGAACCGCTGCGCTCTGGACGCAACTTGGAGCAGATGGTGTTTGGCACATCCAAAACAACGCAGATGAACACAACGGCTATTTCACGAAATTAGTCTTTTGGCGAAAAGGCTTCGATTGGCGAAAGGAACACGAGCCGGCGTTGATCGTTACTGCTCGCCGGATGGACGGTGATTCCCCTTCGGTCACAGTGGCGCACGCAAATGCGGTGTTTGTGACGAGTAACACCCCTGCGATGATGACGGGCATTAGTATCCCAACCGCTGGATGTTGGGAAGTGACCGGACACTATGGTGGCCATACCCTGAGCTTCATAGTGTCAGTCGAGCACTAAGCATCTAGGCGGCTCTTTCCAGCTCCGCTGCCGTAAACCGCTATCCTGGTAGACATCATGAAATCGCTCGCCCTGCTCTCGCTGCTGGCATGCCTGCCGGTCCTCGCCGCCGATCCGCACATGACTCCCGAAGAACGAACCCAGGTCCTCAAATGGCTCGACGAGTCGCATAAGGAATTCTTCGCCTCCATCGCAGGCCTCTCCGACGCGCAGTGGAAATGGAAGCCGGCGCCGGAGCGCTGGTCGGTGGGCGAAACCGCCGAGCACATCGTGCTGGCCGAAGCCATGCTGTTCGACAACGCCCGCAAGGCCATGGCCGCGCCTCCCAATCCCGCCTGGGAAGAGCAGACCAAGGGCAAGACCGAATTCATTATCCGCGTGATGCCGTCGCGCCAAGGCAAGGCGGTCGCACCGGAGCCGATCGTGCCGCGCGAGGGCCTCACCTACGCGCAAGTCAAGGAGCGCTTCGAAAAACAGCGCATCGCCATCCTGAAATTCGCTACCGATACCCAGCTTCCGCTCAAGGAACACACCGCCGAGCACCCCTTCCCGATCTTCGGCACCTTGAACGCCTACCAGTGGCTCATCTACGTCCCGTTGCACACCATCCGCCACGACAAACAAATCGCCGAAGTTAAGGCGACTCCCGGATATCCCTCCAAGTAGCCGCCGCTGTAGAATCCTTAGGGAGGAATCATGAAAACAACTTTGTTCACGCTCGCTGCCACGGCTGTCTTTTGCGCAGTATTTCCGCTCTCTGCGCAGACCCCAACGGATCCGCCTCCAATCCTGAGGATTATTCGTGAAGACATCAAACAGGGCAAAAGCGCCGCGCATCGCAATAGCGAGAACGCATTCATGCTGGAAGCGGCGGTTTCAAAATATCCCACCAACGTCATTGGAATGACCTCGTTGACAAGTACGGATCAGGCCTGGTTTCTCGAGGGGTACCCTTCCTTTGACGCGATCGAAAATGCGCTCGCGGCCTTCGGCAAGCCGGGGTCCAAGTTCGCCCAATTGGATGAGCTGGACGCCGAGTTTCGTTCCAACAGCCGCTCCTGGATCGCGGTCTACCGTCCCGATCTCAGCTATCACGGCTCCGACATCATGCCCAACCTTCCCAAGGCTCGCTACTTTAACGTGACTATGATGCGCGTCCAACCCGGCCACGATGCCGACTTCGCCGAGGTCAGCCATATGGCCGTCGACGCCGCGCAAAAAGCCATGAGCGACCAACCGGTAGCAGTGTACCAGGCGGTTTCAGGCCTGCCCGACGGCACCTTTTTTCTGTTCGAACCCTGCGCCTCGCTGAAAGCGATGGATTCATCCGCCGATCGCATGCAGGCCATGCTCAAGGCCATGGGAGACACGGGGGCGAAACGCTTCCAAACGACCGCCGGGGCAGCCATCGCAAGCCAGGAATCGGTGCTGTTTTCGATCGATCCCAGGATGAGCTATGTTTCCAAGGATTTCGTCGCGGCCGATCCGTCATTCTGGAATCCGCAGCCGGAAGAGACCAAGGCTCCCAGAAAAGCTCGGCCAAAGGCTGCTTTAAAACCGGCTGCGAAGTAGGCGCTATCATGCCAAAGAAAAGTACCGATGCGCTGCGGCAGCATTTGCTGGACCTACTGCGCGGCGGGCACGCCCACGCCGATTTCGACGCTGCGGTATCGAACCTGCCTGCCCAGTTGCGCGGCAAGAAGCCAAAGGGCGCTCCTTACACCGCCTGGCAGCTTCTGGAACATCTGCGCCTCGCCCAGTGGGACATCCTCGAATTCAGCCGCGATCCGAAACACGTTTCACCGCCGTGGCCGGGCGGCTACTGGCCCAAAACCGAAGCGCCGCCCAGCGCGGCAGCGTGGAACAACAGCCTGCGAAGCTTTCGCGCCGATCTCAAGGCCATGGCCAAGCTAGTTGACAATCCGAAGAGCGATCTTTTCGCGCGCATCCCGCACGGCGACGGACAAACATTGCTGCGCGAAGCCTTGCTGGCGGCCGATCACAACGCATATCACATCGGCCAGCTTGTTTTACTGCGGCGCTTGCTCGGAGCCTGGAAGGACTAACTACTTCCGGCCCGCGGCCTCGACGCTCCGGGTCGGGTCCGCACCCGTCCAGGTCACATCCGCGGTCGGCCCATAAACCGCCGGCACAGGCTTATCGAGCAAACGCAAATACACGCTGAGCTGCGTGCGATGATGCGCGCCATGCAGGATGCGCCGCCAGAAAATCCAGATGCGCTCGCGCGTCACGTCGAAGAACGGCCGCGGCTCCAGCCACCAGCCTTCCGCTTGAGCCGCTAGAAATGGCAGGCGCGGTTTGGCGAGAGCCACCAGACGTTCCGAATACGACGCCACGGAAACGGCCGCCGGGCGCACCTGATCCGCAGGCGGCTCCGGCGTACCCAGAAATTCGCCGAAGAAGCGCCGGCCGGACAGCAACTCGTGCTGCATGATTTCACCTGCTGTGCTGGAACGCGGATGCGGCCGGTACTCCAGCTCGGCATCCGCGAACTGGCGCCAAACCGAAGAGATTTTATTAATTTCGCTCGCGTAGGTATCAACTACGTGTTGGAGCAACGGCACGGCCGCGCGCGGGATTTCCGGCTGGGCAATGTTCGGATAGTCGTACACTCATTAGTATTATGACCGCAACCAAAGTGGATCATTATTCAGCCACCATCGACAATCGCATCGGCGAAGGAGCGCGCGTGCTAGGCGCGCTGCGCGACGCGGGCGTCAATCTCACGGCGCTCTGGGCCTATCCTTCGGCCAAGGGAAAAGCCCAGCTTGAAATGATACCGGAATCCGGCGCCGGTTTCGCGAAAGCCGCCAAGAAAGCCGGGCTCACGCTGTCGCCCAAACGAACCGCGTTCTTCATCCACGGCAAGGACCATCCCGGCGTGGTCGGGGAATCGCTCGCACAACTCGCCGCGGCCGGGATCAACGTCGGTGCTGTTCAAGCCGTGTGCGGCGGTAATGGCAGCTATGGCGCCGTAATCTTTCTTCCTCAGGCTGACGTTCGCAAGGCGGCCAAAGCGCTCGGTGCCTGACGCTACCGGCCAAATAGCGCTTCCACGGCGCCGACCAGAATGCAGAGCACCGCAAAGCCGCCCGATCCGTACAACACGCACGCGCGCGTCGCCCGAAGCACTTCTCGATAGGCGGCCTCGGGGCGCTCCGGATTCAGGAGCGGCTCAATCAGCTCCGGAACACTGCGCAGATCGGTGGACTCGTCCAAGCGTTCTCATCTTGAACAATCGCCCTCAATCCGTGAATAGGAATTTGAGAACTCCGGTAACGGTACCGGTCCATTCCGGTTCTATACCCGTACCACTGGCCGTGCCTCAGGCCGTAGCAGACGGCGTGGTTTTCTTGTAACCGGCGGCTTCGAACAGCGCATTCGTTCGCTTGCGGCTATAGCTGAAATAGATCGCTAGCCCGATGATCAGCCAGACGAAAAAGCGAATCCAGGTCTCCAGCGGCAGGCTCAGCATCAGAACCAGGCAGCACACGATCGAAATCCCCGGCAGCAGCGGGACCAGCGGCACCCGGAACCCGCGCGGTCTCTCCGGCTGCTTTCTGCGCAGCACGATCACACCCGCCGAAACCAGGATGAAGGCGAACAGCGTCCCGATGTTCGACACATCCGAGAACCAGCTGACGTCGAAAATTCCGGCCGGAATGCCCACCGCGAACCCCGCCACCCAGGTGCTGATGTGCGGCGTCTGGAACTTGGGATGCACGCGCGAAAAGATGTCCGGCAGCAGGCGGTCGCGCGACATCGCGAACCAGACGCGCGCCTGCCCGTACTGAAAAACCAGCAGCGACGACAGCATGCCCAGCAGCGCGCCCGCCGTCACGATCAGCCGCAGCCGGTTCATGCCGATCATTTTGAGCGCGTTGGCCACCGGCGCATCGTTGTTCAGCGTGGACCAGTTCGCGATGCCCGTGAGCACCAGCGACACCGCGCCATACAATACCGCGCAGATCGCCAGCGTTGCAAAAATCCCGATCGGCATGTCGCGCTGAGGGCTGCCCGCATTCTTCCGCCGCCGTCGATACCGAATCGAAGCCGATGTAAGTGAAAAAGACGATCGCCGCCGCCGGTCAGGACACCCGAGTATCCGTGCGGCATGAAAGGATGCCAGTTGTCGCTATTCACGGCTTTCATGGCGCCGAACACAAACAGCAGGATGGCGACAAGTTTGATCACCACCATGACGTTGTTGGTCCGCGCGCTCTCCCGCACGCCTCGCACCAGCACGTAGCTTAAAATCAGCAGCACGATGAACGCGCTCAGATTGAACCACGCGCCGGTCCGCTGTCCCTCTTCGAAGATGGGCTGCGACAACTGCTTGGGCAAATGGAAGCCGAACAGGTTTTCAAGGATGTCGTTGAGATAGGCGGAAAACCCGACCGCCACGCTCATGTTGGAAAAGGCGTATTCCAGGATCAGGTCCCACCCGATGATCCAGGCGAAGATTTCGCCCAGCGTCGCGTAGGAGTAGGTGTAGGCGCTGCCCGCGATGGGGATCATGGAGGCCAGCTCGGCGTAGCAGATGGCCGCGAATCCGCAGGCGATCGCGACCAGCACGAAGGACACCGAGATGGCCGGCCCGGCGCCCATACGGCCGCTCAGCGTAGCCGCGTTCCCGCCGTTCAACAACAGATCGAGCACCGGCGCTTTGAGGATCGATTTGCCGAGAAAGTGCTCCCCGGCCGCCGCGGTTCCGGTCACGGTGAAAATGCCGGACCCGATCACCGCGCCAATACCGAGCGCGATCAGACTGCCCACACCCAGCGTCTTTTTCAGACGATGTTCCGGCTCCTGGGAAGAAGCAATCAGTGCGTCGATGCTCTTGGTACGTAACAGGGCCGACATGAACGCGCTCGGGCCGGCTAGCGCTTGGACTGCCCTTTGACCATCTTCTTCACCTTTTTCTTCATGGAACCGCGCGCTACACCCGCGGCTCGCTTGGGCTTGGGAGCCGCCTTCTTGCGCGAGGCGCGTTTCAGCTTCTTGCGTTCTGCCTTGTCGGCTATCTTTTTAGTGTTCATTCGGCTTCGTTGTTTATTCCTCTTGGATTCCCGCGTATTTTTCGATCAGCTTCTTGAGACCATAACCTTGGAAGCTTACCGTGAGCTTAGCATCCTCGCCCTCACCTTCGCGGCGCAGTATGGTTCCCAGGCCGTATTTGGGATGGCGGACCGTGGCGCCGGCGCGCAATCCTTTCTTGCGGGGGGGCGGCACACTGGCGCGCGGCGCAGGCTGCGGAGCGCGGGCAGCGGCCGGGGCTGGAGCCGCCGGCTTGCCGCGCTCGGCGAAAAATTGCTGGATGTTCTCCACGGAATTGTAGGTCTTACCGGTATAAAGATTCCGCTTGGCCGCTTCCCGCACCTCATGCTGCTCGGCGAACAGATCCACTTGCGGCGCGCGCTGCCTGGGGTTCAGATCCTCTATCAAGCCGGGCGGCACCTCGCTCAAAAAACGCGATGGAATGGAAGCCTCCGTCTGGCCTCCGCCCCAGCGGCGGCGATAGCGAGCGGAGGTAAGAAACAGCCGTTTCTGAGCGCGCGTCATGCCGACGTAGCACAAGCGCCGCTCTTCTTCCATGGCCGCTTTAGAATCCAGCGCGCGCGAGTGCGGAAACAGCCCCTCTTCCATACCGGCCAGGAAAACGTTCGGGAATTCCAGCCCTTTGGCGTTGTGCAGCGTCAGCAGCGAAATGGTGGCCTTCTCGTCCAGATTGTCAGTATCGGAAACCAGAGCGGCGTGATCCAGAAATTCAGCCACACCCTCGCCACGCTCGCCCGCTTCCGAGGCCGCGTTCACAAGCTCGGCCAGGTTGGCCACGCGCGATTCCGAGTCGGGATCTTTCCCGGCTTCGAGCATCGCCATGTATCCGGTGCGCTCCAGAATCGCTTCCAGAATGTCGCTTACCGGCGCCGACGCCAGCATCGCCGCCAGATCTTGAATCATCGCTCGAAAGGCCTGCAGCGAGGCCTGCGCCCGCGTGGGAAATGCATTCTCTTCCAACATCCGCCCGATCGCCGACCAGACGCTGAGTTCGTGATCGAGAGCGTATTGCTCGATCTGCTCGATGCTGCCTTTGCCGATCCCGCGCGCCGGCGTGTTGATGATCCGCAGCAGATTGACCGAATCGTGCGGGCTGGCGAGAATTTTCAAGTACGCCAGCGCATCCTTGATTTCCGCACGCTGGTAGAAGCTGAATCCGCCCAGAACCACGTAAGCGCGTCCGTACCGCCTTAGCGCTTCTTCAATCTGGCGGGACTGAAAATTGGTGCGATACAGCACCGCCACGCGCTCCTCCGGATTCGCCGAAAGCAGGTTCTCGATCTTGTCGGCGATGAACAACGCCTCCTGCTCGCCGTCAAAAGCTTCGAAACGTCCCAGGCGTGCCCCCGCGCAGGACTCGGTCCATAGCCATTTCCCCTTGCGCTCAGTGTTGTGAGCCACCACCGCGCTGGCCGCGTCCAGAATATTCTTGGTCGAGCGATAATTCTGCTCCAGCCGGATCACGGCCGCGTTGGGGAAGTCGCGCTCGAAGTCCAGAATGTTGCGGATGTCCGCGCCGCGCCAGCTATAAATCGATTGATCTTCATCGCCCACCACCGCCACGTTCTTGCGCGCTTCGCTCAACAGCCGCATCAGCTCATATTGACTGCGGTTGGTGTCCTGATATTCGTCGATCATGACGAATTCAAAGCGCCGGTTGTATTGGCGCCGCAGCTCGACATCGTGCACCAGCAGCCGCACCGCCTCCAGCAGCAGATCGTCGAAATCCAGCGCGTTGGCCTGCCTCAAACGCGCCTCATAGCGCTCGTAAATGGATGCCAGTTGGGAAGTCTTCGGGTCGGTGGACGCGGCGTAGATCTCCTCGGGCGTGGACTTGCTGCTCTTCTTGTGGCTGATCCAGGAGCAAACCGCGCGGTACTGCATGAACTTTTCGTCCAGGCCGAGCGACTTGAAGATGGACTTGATCACCGCCAGTTGGTCGTCTTCATCGTAGATAGTGAACCGGGGCGTAAACCCGGCGCGAATGTCGGCCAGCCGCGCGCCGTCGCGCCGCAGCAGCCGCACGCAAAACGAATGGAAGGTGGAGACCAGCGGCCCTTCGCGCGAGCTGACCCCGCCCAGCAGCTCGTGCACCCGATGCCGCATTTCGTCGGCGGCTTTGTTGGTAAACGTCACCGCCAGGATGCAGGGCCCCGGCACATGGAGCGCCTCCACCAGGTGGGCGATCCGGTGCGTAATCACCCGCGTCTTGCCGCTACCCGCCCCGGCCAGGAGCAGCAGCGGCCCCTCGACATGCGCGACGGCGGCCTGTTGTTGCGGATTGAGACCCTCAAGAAAATCCATCGGGGGGTTGCTAGCAACCCGATTTTAACACGTTGATGGAGAAAGACCTACGCGCGAATCGGAGCCTGGATGCCACCCCGGGGAGGTGAATAATAGCCTAGCTTGGATCACTAGCCCTTTCGCGTCTTTACTTCCCTCCCCAAGCCCTTGTAACCTAACAGTTTGGCGGTACGCCTGTAATGCTAAGGGCAGGCGGCTGGCCTCACTGAGAGCCGCATGCTGGTTGAATTTGAGCTGATTCAGAAGGCGCAGGCCGGCGATGGTGCCGCATTTAACCAGGTCGTGGTTGCGTACCGGAAGAGGATTTTAGGAACGATCGCCCGGTTGATCGGGCGGCCGGAAGATGTCGAGGATGTCGCCCAGGAGGTTTTCCTGAGGTTGTATTATTCGCTGGATCAGCTGCGGACGCCGGAGGTTTTCGAGCCGTGGCTGTACCGGCTGACGGTGAACGCGTCGTACGATTATCTGCGCAAGCAGCGGCGCAGAAACGAAGCGCGGATGTCGGATCTGAGCGAGCAGCAGGTCATGATGGCCGACGCCGCCGCCGGTGGCCGAGTTTCCAGTGAAGAGCACCGGCTGAAGCAAGTGAAGGATCTGGTGGATGCGCTGCTCGGTTCAGTTTCCGAGCAGGATAGAATTTTGCTTACGTTGAAAGAAGTGGAAGGGCTTTCGTTGAAAGAGCTTGAAAAGATTTACGGAGTGAACGAAAATGCTCTAAAGGTCAGGCTTTTTCGTGCACGCCAGCGAGTTCTCAACGCTTTTGAGGCGAATCAGAAAGGCCGGAGCGTCAAGCCGGTGGAGCGGAAGAGCTAGAATGGATGACAATGTGCAGGAGGCGCCAATAGTATGGAGCATCCCAACGACAAACTGCGCAATGACGAATTAGACGCGTTGTTCGCCGAGTACAAAGTAGCGCTGCCGGATCGCGAGGCCAGCGCGAACTTCATGCCGCAATTGTGGCGCAGGATCGAAGGACGGCAGAATACTCTGTTTAGAGTGAAGCGGCTCAGCCAGTTCTTCGTGGCGGCGGCGGCGGCAATCTGCATCCTGTTCGCCACCATGCTGGCGGTACCCAGCGGCAACGAAGTGAGCAGCAGCTATGTGGATGTGCTGGCGCAGGCCTACCCCACCGAGAATCTGGCCTCCCATGGGATTCTGGACGAGGCCGATTCGAAATGAAGCGTTGGAACCTCCCCATCGCGCTCTACCTGTTCCTGGTCTTTGTGAGCGGGGCGGTGGTGGGGGCTCTGGGATATCGGACCTATAAGCCTCCGACGGCGAGCAGCAATTCTCCGCTCAGTCCGGAAGACGCGCGGCGCCAATACATACGCGAGATGCAAACTCGCGCCAATCTTACCGGCGACCAGTTGCAGCAAGTGAACTCCATCCTGGACGAGACTAGAAGCCGTTTTCACGAGGCTCGCGACAAACACAATCAGGTCGTCAAAGAGATCGGAGAGCAGCAGCGCGCCAAGGTTCGCGCCATTCTCACCGCCGACCAGCTTCCCAAAGTGGAGCAGCTCTGGCAGGAGCGGGACCAGCGAGCTAAGCAAAACAAGCGCTAGGCCATGAGCTCGGCAGTTCGGCTCATATCATGAAGGCAATCTCTAAAATCATGCGCGCGGGACTTCGGCTCCGCGCCGCGATGCAACCCTCCGGCTCGCGGCCGCGCATCGCGGGTCTGGGAAAGTTTCGTTCCGGCGTACGCGACCTCGGTTCCAACAAAAAGCGCCTGAACGGCTTCGGAGTTTGACGCCGGTATTGCTTGACACCGGAGGTACGCGCGCTGCTCGACCAGCTACCGCATCGCGCGGCGAATTTCATTCAGAATCTCGCTGCCCGCAGCAATTGCGTCCGAATGTTACCGCCTCGCCACCGCTCCTGGTTTCACGGATGCCGCCACCAGCGCTTCAAATCGGGCGCTTCCACGCAGCCCCTTGAATGCCTCATCTTTTTCCAAACCCGCGCGCGCGTCCGCAGGCAGTTGGTGGTCCACTGCAAACTCAAGGTTCTCAAAAGCCTCGTCGCGTTTATTCTCTTCGGCCAGAACCTCCGCCAAAGCAAACGCCGAGGAAGCCGTGTCGGGATGCGCATCGCCTAGCACGCGGCGCTGGGTTTCGAGAGCTTTCCGCAGAACCCGTTCGGCTTCGCCATAGCGCTTCTCGCTCTGCAACAGCCCACCGAATGCATACAGCGTATCCAAATAGTCGGAATGGGACTCGCCCAGGATTCGCCGCATGGTATCGAGAGTCTCGCGAAACAGTTTTTCCGATTCCGGATACTGGCCCTCGGAGTGGAGCGTATCCGCCAGATTGCCCATCGTGACCAGCGTGGAGCGGTGCTCCGGGCCCAGCGTTTTGCGCTTGATTTCGAGCGTTTCGCGGAACAGCTTCTCGGCTTCGGCGTAGCGCTTCTGGTTGAAAAAGCATAACGCCAGATTGCCCATAGTCATCAACGTATACGGATGGTCCGGCCCGTTGACGCGGCGCCGCAGTGGGAGCGCGTCCTCGTACAATTTCTCCGCTTCCGCCCATTTCTCTTCATGCTGCAAGGTGGCGGCAAGATTGTTCATCGTGCCTAATACGTCGGGATGGTCCGGACCCAGCGCGCGGCGCATCTCGTCCAAGTCTTCCCGAAACACCTGCTCGGATTCCGTGAATTTGCCTTCATAGGCCAGATCGATGGCCAGATCATGCCGGGCCTTGCGGCCGACGGGGTCTTGGGGTCCCAATACGCGCCTGGCCGTTTCGGCTACCTGGCGATGCAGCTTTTCGGCCTCCCCGAAATGTCCTTCGTTATTCAGGATGAGAGCGAGTTGGTTCATCGACTCCAAGGTCGCGCGATTGTCGGGCCCGAGCTTGGATCGGCGGGCGTCGAGAGTTTCCCGCGCCAACTTCTCGGCCTCCGCATACCGGCTTTCATCGTTCACTACTCCAGCCAGGTCATGCATCGAAGCCAATGTCGCCGGATTCCTATCCCCCAGGACACGCCGCCGGACCGCGACCGCCTGCTTGAGCAGCGACTCAGACCTGGAATAGAGCCCCAGGCTGTCATAAACGGTGCCCATCACCTGCATCATCTGGGCTTCGAGCTCGGGGTCCTTAGTCAGCCCCGTCGCGATATTTTGCGACGCTTTGTCCAGGATTTCGCGCACCCGGATCTCGTTGCCCCGCGCCTCGCTGGGATCGGACACCTTGAACATGCTGATCATGAACTGGGTAATTCGGTCCGCGCGGTCCCGCTCCAGCCGCGTCCGGCGCAACTCGAAGGTCTGCGCGACCGCGAACAACACCAGTACGATCGCCACAAATGCGGCCACCGACACTGCAATGCGATGCCGCCGGGCATACTTGCGCGCGCGATACGTCACCGTGGCAGGACGTGCCATCACCGGCTGGTTGTTCAGATAGCGCGCGATGTCGGCCGCCAGCTCGGAAGCCGAATCGTAGCGCCGCGACCGATCCTTTTCCAAGGCTTTGAGCGCGATCGCGTCCAGATCGCCGCGCAACTGGCGCGCCAGCGCTGCGACGTCCACTGACCGGTTTTGCCCCGCGATGCTGGAATCCTTCCCTGCTCCCCGCAGCTTCGAGCTGGGCCGCGGTGAATCCTCTTCGCGCAATTTCCGCAGCATTTCGTGCAAGGGAATTTTGTGGTATTCGAGCGGCAGCGTACCTGCCAATAACTCGTACAAGATGACCCCCAGCGAGTACACATCCGTGCGCGTGTCCACGTCCAGCACCGACGGGTTGGCCTGTTCCGGACTCATATACGCCGGGGTTCCAACAATCGCACCCACGCGAGTAGCCATCGCGTCCACCGCAACATGCGGCGAGGTAGCTTTCGCCAGCCCGAAGTCGATGATCCGCGGCGCCGGTTTCCCATCCACCTCGCTCACCAGAATGTTGGAAGGCTTCAGATCGCGGTGCAGAATGGCTTTCTGGTGCGCGTGCTGCACGCCTTCGCAAACGCGTACGAACAGCTCCAGCCTCTGGCGCACGGTGAGCTTATGCTGGTCACAGTATTCGGTGATGGGAATACCCGTCACGTATTCCATGACGAAGTACGGACGGCCCTGCGGAGTGGACCCGGCGTCAAAGACCTTGGCGATGGCCGGGTGATCCATGAGCGCCAACATCTGCCGCTCCGATTCGAACCTGGCGATCACTTCGCGCGTGTCCATGCCCGTTTTGATCAGCTTGAGCGCGACTTGCCGGCGAATCGGTTCGAGTTGGTCCGCCAGCCACACCTCGCCCATCCCGCCGCGGCCGATCGGCCGCACCAATGCATAGGCGGCGATTCGTGTTCCGGCAGCTTCCTGCGCTCCCGCCTCGGGCAGGATCACTGTTCCGGCCAGCGCTTCGTGCGTTCCAACGGTGCGCGTCGGTGGGCCAATCACCACTTCCGTTGCGGCGTCGTCACCGCGGCCACTCTCATCTTTTCGCTGGGGATCTTCGACAGCCAACTTCGATCGCTCCCGGGGATTCGTTGCCCAGTCTAACTTCTTATTTCGTGATGGTCGGATTCACCCAGCCGGCCTGCAGGACATTCTGCGACGGCCGGAAGCTCAAGTAATCCACGTGATCGGGGATGTCGGCCCATCCATGCACCACTCCTGGCGGGACGACAATAACGTCACCAGGTTTCACGACCACTTTCTTCACCTCATACGACATCCCCCCACAGGTTGGCCCGTTCGGCCCTCCCGGAGCGCTATTGTTGCTGTGCCGTCCGTTGACGATGTAGCCGTCGGTGAACATCGTTCCGCCGCCGGAGACGATGTAATAGCCCTCGGTTTGGAAGTCGTGCACGATGCCCCCGGGTATCCCGCCCGCAGGAAGAGTAGCCATCTGGCGCCCGCAGGTCTCGGGAGGCGCTTTCGGGGCGCCCGCATTGCCGCGGCCGGCTGCCGGGGGCGCGGGCGTTCTCGTGGAGGCCCGATGAATCACGCCTACCGTGAAGTTCTCGTAGCCGAGATCGACAACCTTGGTGTTCTCATCCACCACTCGCTTGGATTGTTCACTGTTGCTGACCTGGTCGATCTCGTCTTTCATGATGTAAGTGGCCGTGGTCGGTTTCGTCTTCCCCGCCTGTGCGAATGCCACAGCCGGAATCAGAACCGACGCGGCAACCAGAGCCTGCAGTATCGTCTTTTTCATGACCGCCTCCCTTGCCGAAATTTCCCTTTTGGCTTTCAGTACCGAATTTATTCTATACCCGGATTGGGCTCCGCCGAGTGCTTCCACTCGGGAACAGATCCGCAGCGGCTTCCGCCCTAGCCGCCGCGAAGCACGCTCGTGCGGGCATCCATCGTCGATTGAGTCGGATCGAGGAAGAACCTGCCCCTGCCGCCAATATGACGGCGAGGAATGTAACCGCTAATCGGGTTTAACTCACGGGCTGCGCCAAGGGAAATTTCCACGAGCCATCCAGGATTTCCCTTCGCGGACGAAACAGGCGCACCGTGTAATTCCACTCTTTTGTGATCGGCAGGCAATTTTGCGTCTTGCCGTCGCAGCCACCGAACTGGATGCTGACCGAACCGTCTGAGCCCTTTCTCGCGGTGATGCTGTTCAGCGAATAGGCATTCTGTGAATTCGGATCGAAGTAGCCTTCCGCGTTGTAAACAGTGAGCGACCAGAAGGCATCCACGGGTACGTTCTTGACGGTCAACTTGTAAACGGTTTTGCCGTCGTTCCGGGCCGGCGTGATCGGCAGATAGAGTGCGTCCTTTTCGCGATTGCCGCCCCACAGTAATGCGGTTCCGATCAGATGCCTGACCGGGTCGACCTCATTCTTGTTCGCGCCATACGTCCGCCGCGTATCGGACATCGTGGCTCCAAGCTGCAGGAGTGCTGTTTTGATCTTCTTGAGGCTTGCCTGGTCCCAATTGGGGATCGCGAACGTGCCGTGGTTTGCCTGTTCGACTTTGATGCTGTCCTGTAGGGCGTGAATTTTCCGGACCTCTCGTTCGTCCGAGAAATCGACAAAGAAACGGACGACGGCCATGGCATAGCGCGTGCCAATCGCCTCCTTGGTCAGGGTGAACGTGCCCGCGCTGTAATAGGCAGCCGGAGTAAATTGATCCTCATTGACGATCTGCATCCCCATGAAGCGCGGAGCGCCGCTGGGAAGCGTGATCGTCACCGGCCCGGCATCGAGGTCGAAAACCCCGAACGAATACAGCGTATCGCGATTGGGCCGGATAATCCCTCGCTGGTCGGGAGGAGTAAGCTCGCGGCTATGCTGGAATTTGCCGAAACCGCCGCCTTTCGCCGCTCCCGCGAAATAGACATCGGATTGGGCGCGATTGTAGTTGTCGATGGTGACGAGCGCACTTGGGGCGGCAGACGTCTGTGCTTGCGCAAACGAACTCGCCGCCAGCGATAAGGCTGCTACGATTCTCGAGACCAATGGAATCATGCGCGCATCGCGCGCTCATGCAATGAGGTCAGCGCCTGCCAGCCGGCGGCAACAGCGCCCTCCTGCCAGTCCGGCTGAGAATACGGCGTGGTGGCCGCGGACCCGATCAGCAGCCGGTTGTCGAACTTTGACAACTGCGCGCGCCGCTCCTCCGAGCGTCCGCTGGCGTAGCCGCCGCGGCTGTATTCGACCTTCTTCCACCAGACGCCATAGGCGCTCTCGAACTCCTGGCGGATCTGAGGGTGGACCTTGCTCGAATGCATCAGTACGTGCTCTATGCGATCGGCGATCGGCTTGTCCTCCAGGTCGCCCACTGGACCGTTCGCGTACAGGCCCAGCAGCACGCCCTTCCGGGAAAAGTACCCAAAGGACGGATACGAGAACTCGCCAATCGGCAGATCGGAGTAGAGGTGCCCGCCAAAGATCTGGTCGTCCTCCTCCCAAAACCGGCGCTTCATCGCCAGCCCCATCTTGGCGCTGTCGCTGTGACGCGTCGCGCGCACCGCCGCCATCATCTCCGGAGAGAGCTGGCAGTCCAGGTTGGCAAGAATCGTCATGGGCAGGCACATCACGACATAGTCGGCGGTGAGCGTCTGCGTGTGTCCCGTCTTCGTGTCGCGGTAAACAACCGTGGCAGCGTGCTCGTCCTGCCGCACAGTTTGCACCTCGGCATTCATCGTGATGCGGTCCGGCCCAACTGCACGCGCCAACGCTTTCGGGAACTGGTCCATGCCGCCGACCGGTTGGAACATCGGCGCCGCCCCCGTGCCCTCGCGCGGAGAAATGGACCGGATCCGCCTGCCGAATCCCGCCTCGAGCAGCGCGCTCAGCTGGTAGGGATCGCCCGGACCGCGATCTTCAAAAGCCTTGTAGCGCCGGTCTTTCGGATCCAGGTAGCCCTGCACCATGAGGAAGCGCACGAGTCGGTCCTGGTCCTCGGCGGTCATCGGGAGATCCAGAGCGTGCTGATCGATGGCCTTCACCAGCAGCTCGTTCACCTGGCCCACCAGGTCGGCTTTGACCTCCCGCATGCGCACGCGCTTCTTCGCGAGCGAGCCTGCCGTGGCGCCTTCGTAATAGAAGTACGAGCCGTCCGCTTCGTTGACGAACATTTCCAGGGGGACACCCAATTCCTTGCAGTACCCCAGCACGCCGGTGTGCGTATACGGAATGCGCCACGGGCCGGCGTTGACCCACTGCCCTTGGTCCCACTTGCACTGCTGGGTCTCGCCGCCAATCTCGGTGTGCGTTGTGCCTCCCCGAATCGTCCAGCAGAGCCCGCCGACCCGGTCGCGCGCCTCGAGTATTTGAAAATCGTAGCCCAGCCGGGACAGCTCATATCCGAGCGTCAGGCCCGAGACGCCCGCGCCGAGTACGATTACCTTCGCGTTGCGCGGCCGGCCGGAGAGCACCGGACGTTTACCGGCGTCCTGTGCCATCAAATCCCACGCCGACAGCGCGCTCATTACTAGTGACGAGCCGCCCACCAGGCCTAGGTGGCCCAGGAATCGACGTCGAGTAGGCACTGAGAGAGAACCGGAGGACAGGGTTGAATTCATACTGTGCTCCAAATCTGCCGCCGCAGATGAGATTCGGCGGAATTTCATATTACCGCATACGCTGCCCCGCGTGGACGTTCCCACGCCAAACCTACACGCAGCAGGATATAGATCCTCGTCGCAGCGATTACCTGGACCCAGGGCTTCAGGATTACTCGCCCCTTGCCGGCTTCCGAGGATCTACCGCCGACCGGCCTCCACAGTCCGATATGCCGGCTACTGCCGAAGTTGCATCTTCGTCTCAAGGTGCGGCACGGCTCGCATGATCCACTATTGTTCCTGGCGCACCCGACTCCAAAGCGGTGCGGATCTCCGCAGAAAGCGGCAACTTGGTGAGCGTCTTGGAATCGACGTTGACGTAGACGGTTTCCGCCCTGCAAGTGACTTGTTCGCGTCCGGCAAGGCGAAATTCCGTAACCACTGTGAACGACGTGGTGCCCAGCTTGGTGGTGTAGATGGAGAGTTCTAAAACTTGATCGAAACGCGCCGGCGCCTTCCACTCGAGCGTCAACTTGACCAATTGATAGTCGAGGGCGCCGCTCGCCAGCGCCTCGCCAAATCCGAGTGCGCGGAAAAATTCGGTGCTCCCAATGTCGACGTAATCAGCCCAGCGAGGATTGAAGACCACGCGCTGGGCGTCACACTCCCCGTAGCGGACCCGAAGATAGTAGCGGAATGGATTGGTCATATTAGCGCCAACACACATTATCAAAGAAGATAGGCAGGCCCGGTGGTCTGCGCCGCCTGCTTGTCCATGTCGCCCCAGACTCTGGAGGAGACTCCTGAAAAGCCCACAAAAAATCACAGTTGTGAGAAGCTTTAAGGACGACGAACTTCACACGTATAAGGAGACCGCCATGTTGAAGCCTTCCCTGCTCCCGATCGCACTTGCGATTGTTCCTGCATGCCTCTTCGCCGCCGATGAGCCTTCCGCGCCCGCCACTTATAAAAGTGCCGCCGACCTGATGGCTACTCTGATGAAGAGCGCTCAGGAACATCCGGCTCAGGCTACTTCGCCCATCTCGAACGAAGGCCACTACCGCGTCAACATCGTGCGCAGAGACAGGCCCGGCTTCGCCCTGGCCCACGCCACTGGTCCAGCTAAAGGCTCCGAGGTCCACTACATCATCGATGGCGCCGCCACTGTCGTCACCGGTGGGACCATCGTGCGCCCGGCGGGCGGCTCGGCCAAGGGCGCGGGCAACGCGACCATCGAGGGCGGCGAGACTCGCCACGTCACCAAAGGCGACGTGATCGTGGTGCCGGCCGGCACTCCGCACTGGTACAAAGAAGTCGAAGGCTCGGTCACCTACCTGGAAGTGCGCTTCGATGTCGAGCTAGGCAAATAGACGGAGCGTCCGCCAGCGAACAGTGTAACCGCGAGAAACTGTAACCGAGTCGCACTTTCAGACGCCACTCAAGAGGCGCGGTTTTTCTAAAACGGCCAAATCTTAGACTTCTGGGAGGCTAGGCAATGCAGTATGCGCGGTTCTATCAGGGGACGTCGCGGATTGCGGGATTAAGCGCCCTGGCGGCTGCTTCGTGCTTTTTGTTCTCCGGCTTGTTAATGGCGGGTGAGCCCAACGCCAAGTCCACTTCAGACACGGCCAAGACCATCACCTTTACCAAAGACATCGCACCGATCTTTCAGGCCAAGTGCGAAGAGTGCCATCGCAAGGATTCCATGGCGCCCATGTCGCTGGTGACCTACCAGGAAGCGCGGCCCTGGGCGCGATCCATCAAGGAGCGCGTGGCCCAGCGCCAGATGCCTCCCTGGCACCTCGACAAGACCGTCGGTATCCAGAAATTTCAGAATGACCGCTCATTGAGCGACCAGCAGATCGCCACCATCGTGAAATGGGTCGACTCCGGGGCCGCGCAGGGCGATCCCAAAGACATGCCGCCGCCCAAAACCTGGCCAGACGATAAAACCTGGCTATTGCAACAGAAATTTGGCCGTCCACCTGATTTCATCGTCAAATCCGGTGAATACTGGATGCCCGCCGTCGGACAGGATCAGTGGTGGAAGCCGCTCAGCGATCTGCCCGAGATGAACGAACCCCGCTGGGTCCAGGCCGTCGAAATGCGCCCCAGCACGGTGGAGGGCCGCAAGATCACTCACCACGCCATCGCGCATTTGCTGCAGGACGAAAAGAACAACCCGCTGGCAGGCGATGACAGCGGCGCCGCGGCCGCCGCCGGTGGTGGAATTCTGATGGAATGGGCGGTCGGCAAAACTTATGACGTCTACCGGCCCAATACCGGCAAATTGATCCTGCCGGGCGCCAAGATCTGGTGGGACATCCATACGCACGCCGTCGGCGAGCCGCTCAAGGATCACGTCGAACTGGCGGTATGGCTCTATCCCAAAGATCAGACTCCGAAGTATCGGACTTATCTGACCATGTTCAACGCCGCGCGCTCGGGGCCCGGCGAGGCTCTGGATATTCCGCCCAATACGGTTGCCGAAACGCAGGGTTTCCATGTGCTCAAGCAAGCCGCTATCCTCGAGAACTTCCAGCCGCACATGCACCTCCGCGGCAAAGCGATGCTGCTAGAAGCGATTCTTCCCGACGGCACCATCCAGACTCTGAGCTACGTCAACAATTTCAACTTCAACTGGATGAACAACTACATATACGCGGATGACGCTGCGCCGGTGCTGCCGAAAGGTACCGTGATCCACGTGGTCGCATGGCATGACAACACCACCGCCAAAGCCACCAACCCCGATCCGAATCAGTGGGTGGGCTGGGGTGATCGCACCGTGGATGAGATGGCGCACGCCTGGGTCAACGTGACCTATATTAGCGACGAGGACTACAACGCCTGGGCGGCGAAACACAAGGCCGCGCATGGCAACAACCGGGCGGCCCTTGCGTCCGCGCCCGCGAGTAATAATAATTAAAAGGGCCTCCGGCTATAGCTCTTCTGGATAGTTGACTAAGTGTACCCGCCGGACGTACACTCTTTTGCGGACACCGCATTACCGTTTCACTGAGGAGATTGGTCTTGAAGAAGCAACCAAAGCGCTGGATCTTTGGGGGTTCCAGCGTCATCATCGCGCTAGCGAGCGCCGCGTTAGTGTGGGCGGCTCAGTTGCCGCTAGACCCCATACATACTTCCGGACAAAACGTGACACCGGCTTTTGAAGGCTGGTACGAAATGCCCGATGGCACTTTCAATATTCTGATTGGTTACTACAACCGCAATACGAGAGAAGCCATCGACATTCCCGTCGGAGCCAACAATCACTTGGATCCCGGCGGGCCCGATCTGGGCCAGCCCACCCATTTTCTGCCCGGCCGCCAGTGGGGAGTTTTCGTAATCAACGTCCCCAAGGATTTCGGCACCAAAAGGATCACCTGGACCATCGTCGCCAACGGCAAACCGGCCACGGTTCCGTTCCACTTGGATCCGGTCTACAACGTCGCGCCGTTCAAAGACGCAACCAACAACACTCCGCCCTTCCTCGGCTTCGGTGAAGCAGGACCTTTCCAACAAGGACCTCCCATCAAGATCAGCCAGACTTTGACCGCCACGGTAGGCGAGCCTTTGACTCTGAACATCTGGGGCGGCGATGACAACATCATTCCGCCCGGAGCGCAGTTCGGCGGTGGCGGCGGACGCGGCCGCGGTCCCAGCACGCCCTTCACCATAACGTGGCTCAAGTTCCGCGGGCCCGGCGACGTGAAATTCGACAAAAACAAGCCTCCGGTCCAAAAGGGCGACTTCAAAGTCCCCGCGCCGGCCGTCTTCGCCGGCAACGCGACCACCACCGCCACTTTCAGCGAACCCGGCGACTATATCCTCGAAGTGGTCGGCAACGATATCTCCGGCGACGGCGGACGCGGCTTCCAGTGCTGCTGGACCACGCTGCAGGTCAAGGTCACGGTCAAGCCCGGCGCTTCGGCCAGCAAGTAACGCGCGCCCATCGCAGCTGCGCGCCGGTCAGCGGCGGTGTCCTGCTACAATAATGCACACTGGTTCCGGTTGGGTGTGCCGTCCAGCGTGTACCCATGGATCTCGATCAGCTGCATACATTTTTGGAAATTGTCCGCCTTAAAAGCTTTTCCAAGGCAGCGCAGACGTGTTACCGGACACAGCCGGCCGTCAGCGCGCAGGTTCGGCAACTCGAACAGGAACTTGGAGCCGCTCTGTTTGAGCGATTAGGAACCAAAATCTCCCTCACCACCGCGGGCAGAATCTTCGCCGAGTACGCCGAACAGATCCTCGATCTGCGGCGCCGCGCCCAGGATTCCATCAACGAGCTGGAGCGCGTGCCAAGGGGCGAACTGGTGATTGCCGCCAACGAAGCTACCTGTATCTACGTTCTGCCGGGTGTGTTCGCCGAGTACTTGAAAAAGTTCCCCAATGTGCAGCTTTCGGTGGACCGCTCTTACGGCTCGCGAGTAGTCGAGGCCGTCATGGATAATCTGGCGGATTTCGGCATAACCCAACTCCCCATCCAGGAAAAAAAGCTGCAAGTGGTTAAGATTCACTCCGACGAAATCATCCTGCTGCTGCCCGCCAAACACCCGCTCTCACACCGGCGCCAGGTAACGCCGCGCGACCTGGTGGGCCAGCCGCTGCTGATGCCCAAGTCCGGAACCACACGCGCCCGCCTGGACGTCTGGATGGAACCGGTAGAGAGCGAAATCCAGATCGTCATGGAGCTGGACTCCACCGAGATGATCAAGCGCTTCGTCATGTCGGGCCTGGGTATCTCCTTCCTGGCCGCCTCCAATTGCCTGGAAGAAGTCGCGCAAGGCAAGCTGGCCGCGGTTTCGCTGGGCCCTGAACCGATGGATCGCAAGGTGGCCTTGATTTACCGCAAGGACAAGGCCCTCTCCAAAGCCGCTTTGGGGTTCATTCAGGTTATATTGGAACATGCGGGGAGTGAAAATTCCCCGGCCGGTTTCAAGCTGCCGGCAGCGGTTTCATCGTAGAATACGGGGAGCGAAGTCTCGCCATGTCTCGCGTCACTTTGAAAAGTTCGACCATTTTCATCTCCGTTGGAAACCGGACCGAAGTCTATCGCTCGGTCAACGACGTTCCTCCTCCGTTGCGCAAACAGCTGGAGCAGTCCACCAACGGCATCCATTCGGCCACCATCCTGATCGCCGATCGCAAAGGCAAAGAGGAGATCGTGCGCGCGGTTCGCGGCCTGCCCTCCAGCCTGCGGTCGCGCGTGAGCAATTCGCTGCGCGAAGAAGTCGCCCCCGATTCACCCGCCGGCTGGCGAGCGCTGGGCCAGTGCTGGATCGAGATTGTCTTGCCTTCGGCTATCGGCCTCGCGGTCTGGCTGCTGTTCAGCTTGCGGTAACCGCTCAACATAACTGCACATGCCGGGCGATAAGATCACTATGGAACGGCGGCGTGAGCTCCGCATCGCCTGTTATCAGCGAGCCCTGCTGATGTTGTTGGGCGAAAACCGCCGCGCGATTACCTGCCACGCGATGGAGCTTTCCGGCCGCGCGCTGCGCATCGTGATCGAGGAGCCCATCCCGGTGAACACGCCCATCAGCATCGAGACGCGGGACTGGCTGGCTTTCGGCGAGGTCTGCTACGCGCGGCGCGAGTACTCCCACTATGTCGCGGGGCTCGATCTGGATCAGGTGGTGGTGGGCCTGCGGGAACTCGACGCGCTGCGGCAAAACCGTCTCAACCAACGAAAACCTGCTACCCGGTCTGAGCCCCTCTCATTGGCCCTCGAGATAGCCAAGCAGCCGCTCGCGTAGCTTGGCCGCCGTAGTTGCATCCGGGGCCACAATCAAAATCGTGTCGTCGCCGGCGATCGTGCCTACTACCTCCGGCCATTCTTGCTTATCCAGAGCCACCGCCAGAGCGTTGGCGTTTCCCGGCGAGGTTTTCAGCACCAGCAGGTTCTGCGCAACGCGCGCGTCTTGCAAAAATTCGCCGGCGATGGTGGCCAGCTCCGGACCGGCCGTAACCGGGCTCAACTGCTGGTAGCCTTCGGGCGTCTTAACTAAGCCCAGCTCCCGGATATCGCGCGACAAGGTGACCTGCGTGGTCTGGATTCCGAAAGCCTCTTTCAATTCGCGCGCCAGGTCGTCTTGCGTCAGGATATGGTGCGAGCGGATCAGCTTCAGAATTTGGCCTTGCCGAAAGGTCTTGTTCATCGCTTCCATTGCGCCAGGCGCGCTTCGGCGTAATCAATGGCGCGCGCGACCGATGCCGGACCCGTGCCGCCCGCGATCTCGCGCGTCTTCATGCCTTCGCTTGGATTGAGCAGCGCGGCGATGTCAGGCGTGAACTCGGGCGCGAACGCGGCCAATTGCGCGGGCGTCCAATCGGCCGGCTTCTTGCCCTGCTTCACGCTTTCCAGCACCAGCCGGCCCACCAACTGGTGCGCGCGATGGAACGGAGTGCCGGCGCGCGCCAGCGCCTCCGCCAGATCCGTTGCCACCGTCCAGCTTTCTTCGGCGGCGTGCGCGGGCCGGTTCGGATCGAGACGGGTGGACGTAATTACCACCTCGATCATTTCGAGCGAGCCGGTGAGTTGATTGGCGGCGTCGAAGAGCGGTTCCTTGTCTTCCTGCAGGTCGCGGTTGTAGGTCATGGGCAGACCCTTCAACGTCACGAACAGCGCAGTCAAATCGCCAAACACGCGCCCAGTCTTGCCTCGGATTAACTCCAGCGAATCCGGATTTTTCTTCTGCGGCATCAGGCTGGATCCGCTGGTCACTTGATCGGACAATTCCAGCCAGCCGAACTCTTCGCTCGAATAGAGAATCCAATCTTCGGCCAACCGGCTCAAGTGCAGCATGATGGTGGAGGCGGCATAGAGAAAATCGAGCGCGAAGTCGCGGTCGGCGGAGACGTCCATGCTGTTGCGCGTGATTTCCTCGAAGCCCAGCTCGCGTGCGATGGCCTGGCGATCGAACGGGAAACCGGACCCAGCCAGCGCGCCCGATCCGAGCGGCATCACGTTGACACGGCGGCGCGCCTCGCGCAACCGCTCCGCATCGCGCCAGAACATTTCAAAATACGCCAGCAGATAATGCTGCCACAATACCGGCTGCGCCCGCCGCAGATGTGTGTAGCCGGGCACGACGGCATGCGGATATTTGCGTGCCATCGCCAGCAACGCGGTTAGCACGCTCGCCAGCCGGCCGAGAATCCCATCGATCTCATCCCGCAGCCACAGCCTGACATCCAGCGACACCTGCTCGTTGCGGCTGCGCCCGGTGTGGATCTTGTCGGCCAGCGCGCCCGCTTGTTCCTTCAGCTTGCGGATGACCACGGTGTGGACGTCTTCGTCCGTAGCGCCGTCGAAAAAGCCAGGCGATTTGGAGGCTTCGCGAATTGCATCGAACGCCGTCACCAGCGTCGCGCATTCGGCCGGAGTCACGATTCCCACGCGCTCGAGGGCCCGCGCGAAAGCCTGGGAGCCGCGGCAATCGGCATCCAGCAAGCGCCGGTCGAAGCGCAAGGACTCAGAGAATCGCTCGAACGCCTCGGATGGCCCCGCTTCGAAACGGCCGCCCCAGAGTTTCATGGATAGGCCGTGGCGCACGCACTCGTGCGTGCCGTGTCGGCACTCGTGCCGACACCTCGGGTGGTAGTTGCAGAAAAGGCGTTCACACGAGTGTGAACGCGGCACGCACGAGTGCGTGCGCCACACAGTGTGCTCAGACTTTTCATGATTTAGCGGATTGACCGGCTTGCGCGGCTTGGGCGCGAACCCGGATGGGCAGGCCGATCAGGTTGATGAATCCCTGCGCGTCCTTCTGATCGTACTCGGCGCCCATGGTGAAGCTGGCGATATTCAGCGAATACAGCGAGTACGGCGATTTGCGGCTCACCGGCTGCACAGTGCCTTTGTACAATCGCAGCGTCACTTCGCCGGTAGTGGTCTGGCAGGTAGCTTCGAAGAAGGCGTCCAACGCTTCGCGCAGCGGCGTGAACCACAGCCCGTTGTAAACCATCTCGGCGTAATCGAGCGCGAGCTTTTGCTTGTAGTGCAGCGTGTTCTTGTCGAGCGTGAGCGACTCCAGCTCTTGATGCGCCTGCATGATCAGCGTGCCGCCCGGCGTCTCATAACAGCCGCGCGACTTCATCCCGACGAAACGGTTCTCCACCAGATCGATGCGCCCGATGCCGTGCTCGCCGCCGATCTTGTTCAGCTCCTCGAGCAGCTTCACCGCAGAGGCAGCTCGCTGCCCATTAACGGATACCGGGCGACCTCGCTCGAAGCCGATGGTGACGTCGGCCGGTTGATCCGGCGCATCCTTGGGACTGCGCGTCAGCATCCAGATCTCTTCCGGCGCCGCATTGGCCGGATCTTCCAGCGCCCCGCCTTCGTGCGAGATGTGCCAGATGTTGCGATCGCGGCTGTAAATCTTGGTGGTGGTCTGCGAGATCGGAACGTTGTGCTTGGCCGCGTAGTCGATGGCGTCCTCGCGCGACACGATGTTCCATTCGCGCCACGGCGCGATGACGCGAAGCTGAGGCGCCAGCGCCTTGTAAGTCAGCTCGAAGCGGACCTGATCGTTTCCCTTCCCCGTGCATCCGTGCGCCAACGCATCGCAGCCGGTCGCCAGCGCCACTTCCACTTGCTTTTTGGCGAGCAACGGCCGCGCCACCGAAGTTCCCAGCAGATACTTGTGCTCGTAGACTCCGCCCGCGCGCACCAGCCGCCACAAATATTCGGTGACGAACTCCTCGCGCATGTCGGCCACATGCACTTCCGACGCGCCGGTTTTGCGCGCCTTGGCTTCGAGACCGGTCAACTCATCCGACCCCTGCCCGATGTCGCCGCACACCGCGACCACTTCGCACTGATAGTTCTCCTTGAGCCAAGGAATGATGATGGATGTATCCAGGCCGCCCGAGTAGGCGAGCGCCACTTTCTTAGGTTTTTGCATAATTTTCCAGTACCGGGGATCAGGCGCCGGGTTTCTCGCGTTAAGCGCCGCGAGCCTAGCTGATCAACATCAATAGTAAAGCTTTTTGGACGTGCAGGCGGTTCTCGGCCTGATCGAACACAGCCGATTGCGGGCTTTCGATCACGTCGTCCGCAACCTCTTCGCCGCGCCGCGCCGGCAGGCAATGCAGGAACACCGCTTCGGGGCTGGCCTTGCGGAGGATCGCGGAATCCACCTGATAAGGCGCGAAATCCTTCAGCCGTTTTTCCTTTTCATGCTCCTGGCCCATGCTGGCCCAAACGTCGGTGTAGATGGCCTGCGCGTCCTGGGCCGCGGCGATGGGATCGTTGGTGATCAGAAGCTGCGCGCCCGTGATCGCTGCCAGAGCGTCGGCCTGCGCGACGATCTCTTCATCCGGTTCGTAACCGGGCGGCGTCGCGATGGCGAAATTCATTCCCAGCCGCAGCGCCGAGAGCATCAGCGAATTCGCGACGTTGTTGCCGTCGCCCAGGAACGCGAGCTTCAGCCCGCGCAGCTCGCCAAATTTTTCCTGCAGCGTGAACACGTCGGCCAGCGCCTGGCAGGGATGAAAACGGTCGCTGAGCGCGTTGATCACCGGCACGCTCGACCAGTGCGCCAGTTCCTCGATGGTGGTCTGCGAGAAGGTGCGCGCGACGATGCAGTTGGTCCAGCGGTCCAGGTTGCGCGCGACGTCCTTGAGCGGCTCGCGCTCGCCGATGGGCCCGACGTTCAGGACGGAGTCGCCGCCGAGCTGCTTGATGGCGAGCTCGAACGTCATGCGGGTGCGAAGCGACGGCTTTTCAAACAGCAGGCTGAGGTAGCGCCCGGCCAGCGCCTTGGCGAACCGGGAGGGGGTCGACTTCACCTGTTGGGTCAGGTCGAGCAGCGCAAGCAGTTCATCCTGAGAGAGATCGAGGTCGCGCGTGAGGTCGCTGGCCCCAATTTTTGGAAAGGCCTTGGGGGCCGGCATCTTCTTGACCGGCTTAAGCGAAGTACCGAAGGAAGGGGGCATTTTCTAGCGAGTCTCCTCAGGCGCCTGACGAATGTTTATTCACCTGAATGAATAATTACACATTTCGAGAGCGGCATGTCAAGGGCGTTGGTACGGGTAGTGTTACTCGATTCGAACCACGTAACACTAGGTGCGGCAACGTCCGGACAGCGAGATTTCGCTACGCCGCGTCGAGTGTGCGACCCATGATCCAATTCCGGCATGCCTTTTCCGCTGCCTGGCCGTCGATCTCCCGAAAGTCAGGGAATCGCGCCTCGAGCCTCTGACACCTCAGTAAGGCCTTTGATGCCTCGGGAGGAGACACGAGGTCCCACTTAAGGCGTGCTGCGCGAAAGAACAGGTAGGCATTTCTATACTGTTCACGTGCTTCAAGTAGCTCCGCAATCCAGGTTCGTATGTAGCCCTGGTGGACGACATTCTCCCTGGCCGGATCCTGCTCGAGCAAGAGTGCTGACTTTTGATAGCAGACGAGGGCGGCGTCAATTTGTCCCATAAAGTGCAGACATCGCCCGATATTCCCGTAGTAATGACCTTTCCATTTCTCATCGAGCTCGTCAGGATCGATCACCTCGGGTAAGCTCCGCCCTTCCAAGAAAACGGCCAGAGCGGACTCCGGATGCCCGGAATCGCGCTCGGCTAGCGCGAGGTCATGTGCAGCCGTATACCTGGTGTCAACGCCCGACGTCTCCTTGAGTTCCTGGCCCCTCTTTCCCCATTTGATTGCAGCTTCGAAGTCGCCGCGGAACCAGTGGGCGTGGCATCGCATGTCACAGTACAGAATGTAACGTGCGTCACGATCAGGGATACTCCTTTCGTAGGCGCCCAGCAGAGCGTCGACCTCTCCGTTTTCCCCGAGGTATGTAAGGGTTCGCGCCTGGGACGAGAGCACCACGTCTAGGTTCCGGACGTTCCCAAGAGCCTCAGGCCAGGAGGGGTCAGTAAACAGCAAGCGCGCTACTCGAACGTACTCTCGGGGATATCCGCTTTGCTCGAAGGCGCTGGATGCCTCCGCGAGGATGGAGACTGCGTCGGCAAGCTTCCCAGCCGAGATATCGAGCTCAGCGCTTTGAGTCCAGTACTGAAGAAAGGAGAAGGTCGGCCTTTCCGACAGCTGAGCCTTGTGCGCCCTTATGAATTTTAGATACACGCGGATTATCGCGTCCATGAACGATGTGCGCTCGCCTTTTGTGAAGTTGGTATGAACAAACTGTCGTACCAGAGGATGAAGCTCGAGAAATTCATGGCCGTCTGGCCGCGGCTTGATCACCAAAAGATTTTGACTGCGTAGACTCCTAAGGGCCTTCGTTAGTTTGTTGTAGTTGAGCTGACCTTCAAGATAAGCTGCTATATCTCGCTCGGTTTCAGGCCTCAGTGTCTCCGCCATTGCGCGCAAAACCGTTTGATCCTTGTCATTCAGAGTCGTCCAAATTGAGTTCAGGGTTTTCGCTGGAATGACGGGTCCGCTGCCTGAGCGGATTTCGTTTACGAGCGCACCAAGGCCCTTACCCGGGCTTCGCTTCGCGGTCTGGGTTGCCAGAAGATCGAGCCAGAAGGCATGTCCTTCTGTTACGTTGTGGGCTTCGTTGATTTCTTCCGAGGTCGCTGTCGCTCCGCGCGAGGCAAAAAGACTCTTGCACGCCTCTATATCCAGGCCTTCCAACGGGCAATTCAGAATATCTGGGGCGTCGTAGGAGATCGACGGCCGACACGTAAAGATTACCCGCGAGTGAGAGGACCTTCCTAGCAATGCCTCTATCATCAGGTCCGCGCTACCAACTAGCCTTCGGCTCTCTAGGTTGACGTAGTGATCGGCATTGTCGAAGACAAATAGCACAGCTCGTTCAGATATCAGCCGAGTGAGGACGTCCACAACAGCCTTGGCGCTCTGTTTCGCCAAGTCCTCGCCCGATACCGCTCCCGACGTGAGTTTTTCTATTACAGAGGACAATTGGTTCTCAAATCTCTCGCCTTCTTCCTTGCAGTCGCGCCACACAAAGAGCTCGAATCCGGGGTTGTCGCGTTGGCAATCAGAGAAATATTGTGACGCGACGGTCGATTTTCCCTGGCCGCCAAGGCCCGTAATGAAAACGACTCTCGCAGTGGAAGTACGTATCGTCTGCAGCTCGCGCTCGCGGCCGACAAAAATGTCAGCCAAAGGGGGCCGATCCTCATCGTCTCCCTCTAATACCGTATGTTTGCGCGTTCTGGTCGCGATCTGCTTCGCGATTTCAGGTGACACGTGCACCGCGTTGGATCGGCCTACCTTCCCTGGTGAGATCGGATCCTCGATTGACAGCCATGACTCGTAAAGTTTGGGAAACAGCACGTGACAATCGATTCCGGCGTAGAGAGTTACGCGGCCGCGATCAATTCCCGGGGCGAGACGCCCAGTCTGCGACCCATTCTGATCTGGGCTTGTCGAAAAGAACGTCCACAGTACCTCCGGATACGCCGCGTCATCGTGAACCACCTCCATAAGCGCCTCTGTGAACGAGTCGTCCCACCCGCCATACGCGCACACGACCACTAGCTTTTCTCGCAGGAGCGAACTGAGCGAGGCTCTTAGCCGTGGACGGGGCTGTCTCAATTGCCTGGTGGTATGAAGGGTGTCGGAACCACACCAGTAACCGTGCAGGTGGATCACGTGGCAGCCGGGTGCTTCGGTTTGACCTAAGTAGCCGTCGGCGTGGAGGATCGTCTTGTAATACACTCCGTCGGCTCGAGTAATAGATACTTCAATAAGTGGATCGAAGTTTGTGGTAAGAACTGATCTTCCAAACCGCCCGGCGTAATTGGTGGTTAGCTTGCCTAATGCCTCCATCCCCGGAGAGAGGAACCAGCCCGCATTATCAAACTCCATCTGGCGGCAGGCTTCATCTATAGCTGTCCAGTTCCCTCCATGGATGCCCGGCATGGGCGGGCTTGTTCGTGCTAGCACCACGGCATTACGAACGATTTCATTCGCGGCGAACTGGCCGCGGCGTCCTTGCAGGAATGCAAAGGCGGACTGATATGGATTTGAGCCCCGCAAGCTTTCATTGAATGCAGCCAATTGTGGAGCGTCACCCTCAAATTCGCGGCGAATAAGGGCGATAACGCCCTCCACGCCCGGCACCCCTTGGGCGCCCGATAGCGTGGGGGCAGACAACGGGGACCCGACCAAGAATACGACTTCTTGGTTTCGTCGCTTAAGACCGTTCGAAAGTCTCTCAAGGAGAGCGGCGGAGTCGTAAAAGTCAAACGTAGAGGACACTTATAGACTCAATGTCTTGCCGCCACGAACACGGGACAATATCCTCGTTGCGGTTATGAATTCATTTTGCCACTTCCCCAGCGGCCCTGCCCCGCGAGTTCCCGATGACGCG
>CAVYGT010000012.1:0-521801 GCA_963768095.1 Terriglobia bacterium
GAGCTGGGAAATGCCTTCCAGGGCGAAGAACTCGCATTGAATGGGGATCAGGACGGAATCCGCAGCGACCAGGGCATTTACGGTTAACAAGTCAAGCGCGGGCGGACAGTCAATCAGGATGTAGTCGTAACGGCTGCGAACAGGTTCCAGGGCCTCGCGGAGCCGGGATTCGCGGTTTTCCACGTCAATCAGCTCCAGGTTGGCGGCGACCAGGTTCTTATCCGAGGGAACGACATCCAGCCCTTCGAATTCGCTGTGAACGATAGCCGAAGGTAAATCGCTATCGGCCAGCAGAACTTGATAGAGGGTCGGCCGGTCTTCGGCCTTCGCCACGCCGAGGCCCGTGGTCGCATTGCCTTGCGGGTCGGAATCAACCAGCAAGACGTGTAGATCGTTGGCAGCCAGCGAAGCGCTCAGATTGATCGCGGTAGTCGTCTTCCCTACGCCGCCTTTTTGGTTCGCGATCGCGATTACTTTTCCCAACACGACGCCACCCCTATGTTCCACGTGAAACCTCTGGAGATTAGTGTTCCACGTGAAACGTTCCCAGCACGCATAATCTTCGGTCTCCCCAAGGTAACCGAATGGGCTCTTGCCACGCAATTCCTGGAACGCTCTTCAAGTCCGGAAAGCTCTGATCCCCAATTAACAATCCGATCCTCGGAGCCAATCGCGGTACGCTCTGCAAGACTTCTTGGGGATCAACGGCCCTCGACACGACCCAATCAAAGCCTCCTTCGATCTCTTCAGCACGGCGCGCCAAAACCGTAACGTTCTTCAGATGACGCGTTGATTCCCGAAGAAACACGGACTTCCGCTGTACCGACTCTACCAGGGTGACCGCCCATTCAGAGTGAAGAACAGCGATCGGGACCCCGGGAAAACCTGCGCCTGAGCCGACGTCCACAATTCTGGCGGCATCCTGGCCCTGTAGCTGGGCCCCCAGGAAAAGCGATTCGCAGTAATGACGAACCAGCAACTCAGCGCCCGGCTCGAGCGAGGTCAGGCTCATCTTTCGATTCCAGCGCTCTAGAAACTCATAGTGAGTGTACAGCTTTGCGACTTGGTTAACGGAGAGATCCAACCATGGCCGAAGCTCATGTTGCAAGACTTCCGTGAACCAGGCCGGAACCGGCATCTCTCAGGCGTGGGCACCCAAGCTCAGATAAACATCCAAGACGGCAACTGCGGCCGGGGTCACGCCCGGAATGCGCCCAGCCTGGCCAAGCGTTTCAGGGCGAACCCGCTGGAGCTTCTGCCTCACTTCGATGGAAAGGCCCGGAATCTGGGAAAACTCGAAGGCTGCCGGAATACGCCTCGATTCTGCGTCCCGCAGGCGGTCGATTTGACGCTCCTGCTGCGCAATGTAGCCGGCATACTTTGCCTCAGTCTCGATCGTCGCCAGCACCCCATGCACTGGTTCCTCCCCCAGGGCTTGGCGGACCCACGCCTCCAGACTTTGAATCTTGGCTTCGGGGCGCCGCAACCACATCAGCAGCGTCGGCCGATCAGTTGCCGAAGCCGCGAAGGAATCGAACACAGCAGGGTCCAGCCGCGTTGACTCCAGCAGCTTCCTGATTCGTTCTTTCTGTTCCTGCTTTTGAAGGAAATGCGTCCAGCGCTCGTCCGCGACCAACCCGGCGCGGCGGCCGACCGGCGTGAGGCGTTCGTCGGCGTTGTCGATGCGCAGATGCAGCCGAAACTCGGCGCGAGACGTGAACATACGGTAAGGCTCGTCCGCGCCTTTGTTGACCAAATCGTCGATGAGGATTCCGGTATAACCCTCAATCCTGGCGACAGTTACCGGCGGATTGCCGTTCAGCAGGCAGGCCGCGTTCATACCAGCGATCAGACCTTGGCACGCCGCCTCTTCATATCCGGATGTTCCATTGATCTGTCCCGCCAGAAATAAGCCTTCAATCGACTTGACTTGCAAGCTATGATTCAGTTCCCGCGGGTCGACCGCATCGTACTCAATCGCGTACCCCGGCCGGATCATCTCGGCCTCTTCGAGCCCAGGCACAGAGGCCACCATCGCGGTTTGCACATCGACAGGCATGCTGGTCGACATGCCGTTTACGTAGACCTCGTAGGTGTCCAGACCCTCCGGCTCAAGGAACAGCTGGTGGCGTGTTTTATCAGGAAATTTGACTACTTTGTCCTCGATCGAAGGACAATAGCGGGGCCCAATTCCCTCGATCTGGCCGCTATACAGTGGTGATCGCGCGATGCTATCCCGCAGAATCTGCAGGGTTTTATCTGAAGTGTACGATATATAACATTTAACTTGTTCTCGATCGATCTTCTTCGTTAGGAACGAGAACGGGGTGGGCTCAGGATCCCCATGCTGAGGTTCGAAACGGTCAAAATCGATCGTTCTGCCATCCAGGCGCGGCGGAGTTCCGGTCTTGAGCCGGGTCCAGGCGAGCCCTAGCGTACGGAGCTGATCGCCCAACAGATTGGACGGAGCCTCGCCATTGCGGCCGCAGCTATACTTCATCTCGCCCACATGGGCCAGGCCATTCAAGAACGTCCCGGTGGTTACGATGACGGCTTCGCTCGAAAGCGAACGGCCATCGCGCAGCAAGACACCGGTGACGCGTCGGGCCGGACCATCTGTGATCTGGAGCTGCGCAACCTCTGCCTGCAGGATCCGAAGATTCGGCTCGCGCTCCAGAACCTCGCGCATGCGGATGCGATATTGCTTCTTGTCGCACTGCGCGCGCGGCGACCAGACGGCGGGGCCGCGGCTGGTGTTGAGCAGGCGGAATTGAATGCCCACGGCGTCGGTCACTTCGCCCATCACGCCGCCCAACGCATCGATCTCGCGCACCAGGTGACCTTTGGCGATGCCGCCGACCGCCGGATTGCAAGACATCTGTGCGATCAAGTCGAGATTCATGGTGATCATCGCGGTGCGCAGGCCCATGCGTGCGCAAGCTCGCGCCGCCTCACAGCCGGCGTGTCCGGCGCCCACAACGATCACCTCGTACCCGGTCGACTTCATGGCGTTCAGTTTTTAGTGTGGCACAAGTGTGCTAGTTTCTATTTTCCGGCGAGACGAGATGAAGATTCTAGTGATTGGTTCCGGCGGCCGTGAGCACGCATTGTGTTGGAAGCTGGCTCAGAGTCCCAAGACATCGGCACTGTACGCAGCTCCAGGGAATCCAGGTATCGCGCAGGTGGCTACGTGCCTACCCACGACCGACTATCTGACGGTCGCCGAATCGGTGGACGCAGACTTGACCGTGGTTGGGCCGGAAGCGCCGCTGGCGGCCGGGATCGTTGACCAGTTTCGATTCAAACGCCGCCCCATCGTTGGGCCAACGGCGGCGGCTGCAAGGCTCGAATCCAGCAAGGTGTTTGCAAAAGAGTTCATGCTGCGAGCTGGTATTCCAACCGCTCGCTTTGCAGCCCTGGACACCCTGGAAGAAGCCCGAGCCGCGCTAAGCGAGTTCGACTTCCCGGTGGTCCTGAAGGCTGATGGCCTGGCTGCCGGCAAGGGCGTGATCATCGCGAATTCCGCCGACGAAGCCGGTGCGGCGCTCGTGCAACTCATGGCCCCGGGCTCGCGATTGGTGATCGAGGAGTTCCTGACGGGCGAAGAGGTCAGCTTCATCGTCTTGAGCGACGGGGTGAACGTTCTCGCGCTCGAGCCAACCCAGGATCACAAAACCGTTCATGACGGCGATACCGGCCCGAACACCGGCGGCATGGGCGCCTACTGCGACGGGCGGATCCTGGACGATTTTCAGAAATCGGAAATCATGGCGCAGGTGATCCATCCCGCCATCCAACACATGCGCGCGGAAGGCCGGCCATTTACGGGATTCCTCTACGCCGGATTGATGATGACTCCGCAAGGGGCAAAAGTCCTGGAGTTCAACGCGCGCCTGGGCGACCCAGAAACACAAGTGCTGATGCACCGCATGCAGACCGATTTTGTGGAGGCGCTATTCGCCGCGGCGCATGGGACGTTAGAAGGGGCGCGGTTGGACTGGCGTCCCGACCCATCGGTGTGCGTTGTTCTTGCGGCGGCAGGATATCCTGGCGCGGTCCGCACGGGGGACGCGATCACGGGATTGGATCGAGTCCAGCACGCCACAGTTTTTCATGCTGGAACAAAACTCATAGGAAATGTTCTAACAACGGTGGGCGGCCGCGTGCTCGGCGTAACAGCGCGCGGTTCCACTTTGGCGGAGGCTATTCAGCAATACATATGATGACGCCGCGCGAATCCATTTCGATGGCATGCACTATCGCAACGATATTGGCCGAAAAGGTCTGAAACGCTGGTGAGCGGCTAGATCCGACTTACTTCTTCGACGCCGCTTCTTTAGCGCGTACGCCGGCCAGCATATCCGGCATGGCGTAATTCCCCTCATGGCACGCGTACTCGTAAATTGGCCCGTCGATTCGGGTCATGGGCACTTCGGCGGTCCAAGAACGCGTGTAGGTGCTCGGGTCGTCGACGGTGTATCGATAATCGATGTGATCCGCATCGATGCGGCGGAAACGCTCCACCACATGTAGATGCGATCCCGCGGCCGGGCAGCAATTGAAAGAATTGTCGACGATCTTATCGTTGAAGTTGGCGATGTCCACCACCAGCGTGTCGCCTTCCCAATGGCCGCGCGAGTCGCCCATCCAAAGCCGAACGTTCGGATCGACATGCGTGCTGTTATCCAGGTGGATGACGCGCACCTCGTGAATCATTTCCTGCATGATCACGACTGAATCGCGCGTCTGAACAATCTGAAAGTTGTTGTTGTATCCGCCCGGCAGCTTGGGAGCGCCGCGCGTGATGCAGCGCACGGCGAGGTTGTAATCGGTCCACGGGTTCGGTTCGATCGGGGCCTGTCCGGCGGCGATCTTTCTCGCGAGCCTGCGCTTCCGGCGTGAGCGGCGGAAGCCGTCCATCCGGAGGATCGACGATCAATGACGTTCTGAGCAGCAGATGACCGCGCTCGCGCCACAGTTCGTTGTACGAGCGGTTGACATCCACTTCCGCAGGCCCGTCGCGGCGATCCGTGCTGACCTCCTGCAGTATGTGCTTCTCAGATTCGGTGCGTTCCTGCTCGGTGAAAAACGCCTTATCTCCCAGAGCGCGCGGCCGTTCGAGCGGGGTCATGGTGGCGTTGGTCCAGAGGCCTTGGAGATCGGGCTGGCCATCCGGCGTCTTGGGAGGAGTCCAGGTTTTCGCGGATGTCGCGCTGCCCTTGGACAGGGCTGCCGTGGTTTGAGCTGTTGCGGGCCCGGCGCCAATCGATGCCATCGCGATTGCCAACGCCAAAACATTGATCGAAGCCAGAAATCGGTTTCGCATGGAAACCTCCCTTCCTTGTGCTGCTTCGTCCCAAATGGCCTTCTCCTATTGTCGCCAAAAAATGGACAGCACAGGTTACGCCGTTGGCGCTAACGCCATGCCGATGGAAGCATCAATCGGCGCGCGTGATCAGGTATTGGCGGATTGCCCACACCACGCCCGCCGCCAGCAACAAGACTAGCGAGCTCCAAGGGGCAAAAGGACAAGTTGAGACGTAGCCGAGATCGTTCGCTTTGGATGCCGAAAAAGGCAGCAGCGTGAAAACGGCCAGTCCAACCAGCACGATCACCAGCGCCAGCAGCATCGCGTTGCGAATGTCTTTGGACATGGGCCGGAAACCACTAGCTTAACAGGCGCACAGGCTGCCCAAGCTCTATAGGACCGAAATTTTGGCTCTATGGCCGGCGGCGGCTGCAAGCCTCCGGTCGCAAGTCACCAGCGGTGCGTCGAGCGCTTCCGCCAGCGCAACGTAGGCGGCGTCGTATGCCGTCAAGTTGTGCCGAAGCTCCCAGATGCGCGACAAAAGCACGCTGTGGGGGTAGCGTGTAATGGGCAAATCAGAGTAATCCTCCAGCGCCTCCTGCGCGCGGCCAGCGCTCATGACATTCGTCCTCACATAGCGGCGCAGCACCTGTAGTACTTCGATGTCCATGAGGTGCGGGGCTTGAATGGTCTGGCCGGGCGTCAGAATGCGGGCGCTGACGGCCTGCGCCGACGGTGCCTTCAGCAAGAGTTCCAGCATCGCGGAAGCGTCCACGACAATCACCGCCGCGCCCGCTCCTCGCGCAGAATCTGCGAGGGAGAAATCTTATACTTAACGGCCGTTCTCGCGGCCAGGCGCTCGGCCAACTCCTTGAGGCTGGGGCGCTCAGCCACTTGCTCGATCTCCTTGAGCAGGAATTCCGACAAAGAGAGGCCTTCCAAGGCCGCCCTTGATTTCAGCCTGCGATGGACTGTTTCCGGGACATTGCGGATCTGAATCATCTTCGGCATGTCTCAAACATATTCACATGTGCGACGCATGTCAAGCTTAAGCCTCCGGGTGTCTCCCTATCACTCCGATGAGGAGGTTAAGGGGGCGGCGGACTCCCTGAGGGACACAAAAAGCTCTTAGACTTGAAACATCCCAGAGGCGTCAGTCGTCTAAACACCAACCAATCTTACCGGTGAAACGCTGCCATCCCGCGGGCCGCGCTGCAGCCGGGTGAGCGAAACTTTTTCAATTCAGAAAGGCAAGTTATGTCTATTCACAGATTTCTTTTGGTTCTGACCCTGGGGCTCAGCGGGATTGCCGCGGTTATGGCGCAACCACCTACGCCAGCCGGTGGCACGCGCCAATTCAATTTTCCGCCAGTCGGTTTGGCCTTCGGTGAGACCATGCAGGTCAATCTATTCAACCAGGCTGCCAGCGCACCGAACGTCACCGCAGCGGCCTGTACCGGGACGGTCTCGTTCCTGGACTTGAACGGCAAGGAAATCCCCAAGAGCGGCGGTAACTTTACCGTCGCCACAGGAGACACGCAGTCGATTCCCTTGCTCGGAACCGCGGTCGACACGAGCATGGGTGCGCGCGCCGAGATCCGCGCCGTGGTTTCTCTGACCATCACGCATGGGATGCCGTGTTCCTTGGTCCAGTCGCTAGAAATCTTTGATTCGAGCACTGGCGCCGCGCACGCCTATCTAACGGGCCCCGTCACGGTGGGGCCGATTCCGGCTTCTATCTTCTCGAGGGATTAATCATCCCGCTAAGTCTGCGGTTGGCGCGAAGCGCGGCGGCTTGCGAGCCTTGCTGGCCTGCTCGAATGCATAGGCCAGCTTGAGCAGCACCGGTTCGCTCCATGCTGGTCCAAAGAAAGATATTCCCACGGGCAGGCCTCGCACGAATCCAGCCGGCACGGTGATGTGCGGATAACCCGCCACGGCCGCGGGAGTGGTGCAAGCCGGCCAGTTGGCGTCGCCGAGCACCAGATCGTTCAAGGGCGCCGGCGTAATGGTCGGCGCCACGATGGCGTCCAGCTTGTGTTGCTTGATCAGTGCGTCGATTCCTTCGGCGCGCGACAGTTTCACGCACTTGGCCCTGGCGTCGCGGTAGGCCTTCTCCGTCAGCGGGCCCTTTTGCTGCGCTTGCTCGAACAGTTCTTGCCCGAAGTAGGGCATCTCCTGATCGCGATGCTCGCGATTGAACGCAATCAGGTCCGCGAGCGAACGAACGTGGACATTCGTTCCCAGCCCAGCCAGGTAAGCGTTCAGATCAGTTTTGAATTCGTAGAGCATGACCTGCTGCTCGTCATCGTCGTACTTGCCGTGTGACGGAAGGATCGCCGGGTCCACCAATTCGGCGCCCGCGCTCTTCATGAGGGCAAGGCATTGTTCGATGACCCGGTCCGCGGCGGCGTTTCCGCCGAAGAACTTGCGCTCGACGCCCAATCGCGCGCCCTTGAGACCGGCCGGATCGAGGAACTTGGTGTAGTCAGTCTGTGCGTTGCCCTGGCTCGCGCTGGTGGCCGGATCGCGCGGATCGATGCCGGCCAGAGCGCCCAGCAGAATCGCGGCGTCGCGCACCGTGCGAGCCATTGGCCCGGCCGTGTCCTGACTATGCGAAATGGGAATAATGCCGGCGCGGCTGATCAATCCTACGGTCGGTTTGATGCCCACTAGCCCGTTCACGGAAGCCGGAGCGGTCACGGATCCATCCGTCTCGGTACCTACCGCGGCCGCGCAAAAATTTGCCGCAGCGGCCGCCCCCGATCCGGCGCTCGAGCCGGAGGGATTGCGGTCCAGCGCGTAAGGATTATGCGTCAGGCCGCCGCGCCCGCTCCATCCGCTGGTGGAATGCGTAGATCGGAAGTTGGCCCACTCGCTCAAATTGGTTTTGCCCAGGATCACGGCGCCGGCCGCGCGCAGGCGCTCGGCGACGAACGAATCGCGCGCGGCGATGGAACCTTCCAGCGCCAGCGACCCCGCGGTGGTCAGCATGCGATCGGCCGTATCGATGTTGTCCTTGATCAGCACCGGCACGCCGTGCAACGGCCCACGCGATCCCTGGGCGCTCCGCTCGCGATCCAGCGCCTCGGCGATGGCCACCGCCTCCGGATTCAACTCGATCACCGCATTGACGCGCGGCCCGTTCTTATCCAGCGCCTGGATGCGCGCCAGATACCACTCCGTCACTGCGCGCGACGTAAAACGGCCGGAGCGAAAGCCCTGCTCCAAGCCGGCCAGAGTTATTTCTTCCAGATCGAGGGACTGGCCCGAAGCCGCTCGCACCGCAGGCAGCGCGAGCAGGGCGTGGTTAAGGAATCGCCGGCGATTCATCTCGAAGAAATCTCATTATCCAACGAAAGCCACGGAGCGGCACCGGCCGGCTATCCCGCGGAGGCCGCCCGCGCGCCGGTTAACGGCGTCACCCACATCCGCGCGATGGCATGCATCGTCCTGCGCAACCGATCCGGATCCGAAGGCTTCTCGGCATACATGTTCGCTCCGCTGGCGTAAGCCCGGCTAACATCCTCCTGACTGGCCGAAGCACTGAGGACGACGATGGGAATAGTTAAATATCCGCGGCGGATTCGCCGGAGCACGTCATAGCCATCGAGCCTCGGAATATTTAATTCCAAGAGCACCAGATTGGGCCGATAGTTATGGCTTGCCAGCAGACGCACGGCCTGCTCGCCGTCCTCAGCCACCGTGACAGCGACGGGGTATTGGCGGCCAAGGCATTCTTTCACCAGTAGGACGTCTCTCGGGTTGTGATCCACTACTAGAATCTCAAACATGTCGTGGGCTGCTGATGCCGTTCCATTGAGAGACCAGTTTAAAGGCATGGTCGCGCCTTGGTTTCAAGCGAGCCCTCCGGTTGACCCTGTGAGCCAGCTTCGCAGTGTCCAGGAACAACCGTACTAGGTTTTCTCGCTGAGGTGAATGGTTCTGTGGTACTGATTTTCCCTGTGTTCGCCACACTAAGAGTTCCTCGGGTGAAAAGCTTAAGCACCGGCGTCGCTGGCTGATTCCGCCTACAATGAAGTTGATGGCACAGCTTACCGGCGCGCCTCCAGCGGCCGCCCGCAAGACGCTCAGCGGAATTCCGATTGAACCGGTTTACGGCCCGGAAGATATCCGTGGTCTCGAAGCGCCGGCGCCAGGCGAGTTTCCCTACACGCGCGGGATCCACCAGAGCATGTATCGCGGCCGGCTCTGGACCATGCGCCAGTTTTCGGGTTTCGCGACGCCGGAGGAAACCAACCGCCGCTATCGCTACCTGCTGAGCCAGGGCCAGACCGGGCTTTCGGTGGCATTCGACCTGCCCACGCTCATGGGTTACGATGCCGACCATCCCACTTCAGAAGGCGAAGTCGGCAAGTGCGGCGTCTCCATCTGCTCGCTGGAGGACATGGAGATTCTGTTCCGCGAGATTCCGCTGGGCGATGTCACGGTTTCGATGACCATCAACTCGCCGGCGCCGATCATCTGGGCCATGTATCTGGTGGTGGCCGAAAAGCAGGGCGTGGACTGGGCGCGCGTATCCGGCACGTTGCAGAACGACATTCTCAAGGAATACATCGCGCAGAAAGAATATATTTACCCGCCGCGGCCGTCGATGCGCCTGGTGACGGACGTGATCGAGTATTCCACCGAGCACGTTCC
This sequence comes from Terriglobia bacterium, assembly GCA_963768095.1. Lineage (GTDB taxonomy): Bacteria > Acidobacteriota > Terriglobia > Bryobacterales > Bryobacteraceae > Palsa-89. The sequence continues at coordinate 9,971 of CAVYGT010000012.1, forward strand.
GCGCTTCAATCCGATCTCGATCAGCGGTTATCACATCCGCGAGGCGGGCTCGACCGCGGTACAGGAGCTGGCCTTCACTTTGCGCGACGGGATGGAGTACGTCGACTGGGCCATCGAGCGCGGCCTTCCTGTCGACAGCTTCGCGCCGCGCCTGAGCTTCTTCTTCAATTCGCACAACGATTTCTTCGAAGAGATTGCGAAGTATCGCGCCGCGCGCAAGATCTGGGCGGAAGTGATGCGCGATCGCTACGGCGCCAAAGACGAACGAAGCTGGAAGCTGCGCACGCACGCGCAGACGGCCGGCTGTTCGCTCACCTGGCAGCAGCCCTACAACAACATCGTGCGGACCACGTTGCAGGCTCTGGCTGCGGTGCTGGGCGGGACGCAATCGCTGCACACCAACTCGTTGGACGAGGCTTATGCGTTGCCGAGCGAGCACGCCGTCACCATCGCGCTACGCACGCAGCAGGTGATCGCCTACGAGAGCGGCGTGCCGGCCGTTCCTGACCCGCTGGGCGGAAGCTATTTCGTCGAAAGCCTCACGGCCGAAGTGGAAAAGGGCGCCAACGACTATATCCGGCGCATCGACGAGATGGGTGGCATGATTCCGGCCATCGAGCGCGGTTTCCCGCAGACCGAGATCGCGAACGCGAGCTTCGATTACCAGCATTCCATCGAGACCGGCGAGCAGAAGATCGTGGGCGTCAACGCATTTGTGGAGCAGAACGAGGAGCCAATCGAGCTCTTGCACATCGACGAAACCGCCGCGCAGCACCAGCTCGAGAAGTTGGCCAAGCTGAAATCGCGCCGCGATAACCAGAAGATCGGGAAGTCTCTGGATGCTCTACGCCGCGCCGCCGAAGGCCGCGAAAATACCATGCCGTACATCCTGGACGCGGTGCGCGTGTACTCGACGCTGGGCGAGATCTGCGACGCGTTCCGCGAGGTTTTCGGCACCTACACCGAGACCACAGTTTTGTAAAGCAAGGGTGGCTAAAGTCCAGCCGGAGGTGTAAGGCCGGCCGCCGCTTCGTTGGGCACGCGGCGTACGTGGCGCTGAACCTGCATCGCGAACACCACGCTAGCCGACATCGTCAGAGATCCCACTACCACGTGCGATGTAGTTGCGATCACCAGTGCGAACGCAGTTGCCAGCCCCAACAATTGCATCGTGAACGCCGCCACCCCGAGTGTCACTTGCGTCAGAACAATCGCCATCAACCACATCGCGGCCGAGCGCAACGCCCGATGAGTGGGAAGCCGATGCAGGACCAGGGTTGCCGCGATCAGGACCGCGAGCGAGACGATCATCGCGCCTGCCAGGTGCGGTATTACGCCGGTCAGTTTATGGCGATAGCTCGCGCCGAGCAGAGTTTGCAGGACCAGGAGCGGCGGGCCGGCAATTGCCAAGGGCCGCAGATGCTGGACAGTCCGCTCGTCCACGAATTCCGGGACGTCGCTCCATCCGGCGGATGTGACGGCCACGACTGCAACCACGCCGGCGAAAACCACCGGCGCGAGGGTGGCGTGCAGTAACCGGTTTCCCAGCCATCCAACCGAACCTTCCATCGCGAAGAGCGCCAAGAACGTCCAGGCCGGAATGGCCGCCGCCAGCGTCGATTGCCGGAACGCCAGACCCAGAGCCAGGACAGCTACGATGACAGCGGCGCTGCTGTGCACATTGGCGTCGAGCAATCTGCGTGCATCCAATTGGGGCCCACTCGCGCGGCTGGTGACGTAAGCGCCCATCGCAATCAGCGTCAGGACACTAATCGCGACCAGCAGCGCGAATTGCCCGTTAGCGGCGATAGCTCGCATTGAGACTACTATCGCGCATCCGCCCGTTCAGATTCAGGCTCAGGCCGCCACACCCTGCGCTACCATGAAATGTTTCCATGCCCATCGACTGGTTCCCGCTGTGGCTCAGCTTGCGCGTGGCCGCCATCTCCACCGCGCTGGCGCTCGTCATCGGCCTGTGGCTGGCCTGGACCCTGGCGAACCGCTCCTTCCGCGGCAAGGAAATTCTGGACGCCGCCATCACTCTGCCCTTGGTTCTCCCGCCCACCGTGCTGGGCTATTATCTGCTGGTCCTGCTTGGCCGCAGCACCCCCATCGGCGGATTCTACGAATGGCTGTTCGGCCACCCACTGGTCTTCTCCTGGCAGGCCGCTGTGGTGGCGGCGCTGTTTCATTCCACGCCGCTGCTGGTAAAATCCGCGCGCGCTGCATTCGAAAGTGTCGATCGCTCGTATGAGCGCGCGGCCCGCAGTCTGGGCGCCTCCGAAACACGGCTGTTCTGGCGCGTGACGCTCCCGCTCGCCCGCCGCTCCATTCTCGCCGCGGGCGCCCTGGCCTTCGCGCGATCGCTGGGCGATTTCGGAATCACCATCATGATCGCCGGCAACATTCCCGGCCGTACCCAAACCGTCGCGGTGGCCATCTACGACGCCGCCGAATCGGACAATGGCGCAGTAGCTCGCCTGCTTTCGATCATCATCTCCGCCGTCGCTCTGGCGGTGCTGCTGATCGCCAATCGTCTCACCCCGAATCCGTTCGGCCCACGCCAGGCCGCGCCATGATCCAAGCCCGTGTCCGCAAGCAATTCGCACCCGGCCCCGAATCGGCCGGTTTCTCGCTGGATCTCGAGTTCCAGGCCTCGCGCGGGTTCACCGTCCTGTTCGGCCCGAGCGGCTCCGGAAAAACTCTGACGCTCGATTCCATCGCCGGCTTCGTTCGCCCCGACGAAGGCCGCATCCTGCTGGACGATCAGATCCTGTTCGACGGCGCCGCGGGCGTACATCTGGCCCCACGCGCGCGCCGCTGCGGCTACGTCTTTCAAAACTACGCGCTGTTCCCGCACATGACTCTGCGCCAGAATCTCGAATTCGCCGCCGAGCGCATCCCGCGCCTGGAGCGCCACCGCAAAGTGAGCGAGATGCTGGAAAAATTTCATCTGGCGGAAGTATCGGGCCGCCGTCCCTACGAATTGTCGGGCGGCCAAAAACAGCGCTGCTCCATCGCCCGCGCGCTTGATCGGCGCGCCCCGCCTGCTGCTGCTCGATGAACCCGCGCGCGGCCTGGATGCTCCACTTTTGGCGGACTTGTATTCGGTGCTGCGCCAGGTGCGGGAGGAGTTCGGCATCCCTGTCCTTTTAGTCACGCACGATTTTGAGGAGTGCCTCGAACTCGGCGACGAAATGATCGTGGTGCGCCAAGGGCGAGCCGTGCAAAGCGGCCCGCCGCGCAACATCCTGGAACAACCCGCCAACGTCGACGTCGCGCGCTTGCTGGGCGTCTTCAACCTGTTGCCTGTCGAGATCCGCTCGCTCGACCCCGGCCGCAACGCCAGCCGCCTCCGCTACCAGGAATTTGAGCTGACCGGCCCGTACTTCCCTGGGCGCCTGATCGGCGACCAGGTGTGGCTCTGCATCCGCCCCGACCTGCTCTCGGTGGCGCCCCGCAACGGCCGCGCCGGCATGAACCAGATCCCGGCCGCGCTGGTCCGCACCATCGAGAAGCCCGACCGCGTGCGCCTGGAATTCTCCGGCGGCATCGCGGTGGAAGCCGACCGCGCCGCGCTCCAAAGCTATGGCAGCGTGAAAGAGTGGGTGATCGAATTTCCGCAAACCGGCTTGCGTATTCTGTGAAGCGTTACTCGATTACCGATTCGCTCGAGATCGTGCGGCACGCCCGCCAGCGAGGCGCCGGCATGATCCAAATCCGCGCTAAAGACCTTTCGGCACGCGCTCTAACAGAACTGGTGCGAGCCGCGCTCCCGCTAGCCGGTTGCCCCGTTCTCGTCAACACGCGCACTGACGTGGCGCTGGCCTGCGGCGCGCAAGGCGTCCATCTGCCCGCCGGTTCCATCGCGCCCAGCACCATTCGCCGCATCAACCCACCCGATTTTCTGATCGGCGTCTCGTGCCACACCATCCCCGAACTGTGCGCCGCCGAGAACGAGGGCGCGGACTTCGCCGTCTTCGGTCCCATCTTTCTCAGCCCCACCAAATCCGTAACCCCCCTCGGCCTCGATGCACTGCGCGAAGCCACCGCCGCTGTGCGTCTCCCGGTGTACGCACTCGGCGGCGTCACACGTGAAAATGAAGCGCTCTGCATCCAAGCGGGCGCCGTCGGCATCGCAGGCATCTCCTTCTTCACGTAACATGAGGTTTGTCCCCCGTGAGCCCCACCGAAACCAACAAGTACCTGGGCGTTCTTCTGCGCTTCGGGGTCTTCGCGTTGATCGCGCTGCTCGGCTACTTCCTTTTTCCTACCATCCTGCTGTTCTTTCTCGGTGACGGCGTCCCGCTGGTCATCGCGACGCTCTCCAGTTTCGCGGCTGCGGCGGTTGCGAATTCCATCGCATTGCGCATTTACGAGCGCGGGCAACTGGCCGACATCGGACTCGGCTGGACCGCCGCATCGCGCCGGAATCTGATCATCGGCGCCATCGGAGGCGCGGGCGCGGGCGCGATCGTCTTAGGTGGACCGCTTGTGGTTCGCGCCGCCAACCTCGCGCCAGTTCCCAACGAACATCTGAATTGGCCCAGCTTGCTCTTCGTCACTCTGATCCTTTTGTTCGGCGCGGTGGGCGAAGAAATGCTGTTTCGCGGCTACGGATTCCAGATCCTGATTCGCGCCATCGGCCCCTTCGCCACCATTCTCCCTATGGCCGTGCTGTTCGGCCTGGCCCACAGCCCGAATCTGAATTTCACCTGGCTTGCTTTGGTCAACACATTCCTCTGGGGCGTCATCTTCGGCTACGCGTTCATCCGCAGCGGCGACCTCTGGCTGCCCATCGGTTTGCACTTCGGCTGGAACTTCACCATGCCGATTTTCGGGGTCAATCTCAGCGGGTTTACAATGGGAGTTACGGGGTACTCGGTTCAGTGGAAAATCGGGGACCTCTGGAGTGGAGGCGCTTATGGCCCCGAAGGCGGCTTGCTCACCACCGCGATCGCTGTGGCGCTCTTCTTCTATCTGCAACGAGCCCCTATCGAGCACCAGGACGCCTTTCTGCTGCGGGAGTCGTCATCATGAGTAAACGTTGTCTTCCTACCGCCGGTTGTCTCTTGGCTGCAGGCTGGCTTCTCAGCTCCGCTTACGCCGCCGACAAGAAACTCACCGACGACGACCGCGTGGAGATGTTGCGCGGCCTTTTGTCCGAGTACGCCACCGTGAAAACGTTGCTGCCGCGCTCGCCCAAGCCGCTCCCGTTTCAAAGCGACGGCACCTGGGACAAACAATTCTGGACGCAAACCGCACAGAGGTACGGCCCCGCCGCGCGCCTGGGCGACTCTATTCAGATCACCAAGGTCAACATCCAGGACGACAAAATCATTTTCGAGATCAACCATGGGATGAAGGGCCAGCGCGGAAGCTGGCGCGATCACGTCCAGGTCGGGATGGCCGGCCCCATCGGCGGCGGCGTGAGCCAGATCGATCCCAATCAAAGCACCAGCGCTCCCGGCGGAACCAGCTTGGTGCTGTTGTTCGGTGGGTCGGTTCCCCCGCTGAAGGCCGACGAAATCAAGAAGATCCTCGCTCCCATTCTGGCCTTCGATAGCGGGACCGCGACAGAGAACTACGTCGATACCCTGCCCGAGCCCGTCCAGCAGGCCATCAAAGCCAACAAAGTCATCGTAGGCATGGATCGCGATCAGGTGATCCTGGCTCTTGGCAAGCCGCGCCACAAGGAACGCAACAGCGACAAAGACGGCAACGAAACCGAAGACTGGATCTACGGCGACCCGCCCGGTAAGATTACCTTCGTCACCTTCGCTAATTCCAAGGTGACCCGCGTCAACGAAGCTTACGCCGACATAGGCGGCAGTACGGCCACACCCGTGCCCGTGCATTAGCGCTCCCAGCAGAGACCCAATTCGCAAGAACCCGATACACTGAAAGTGTATGTCGATCAAGGTAGGCATAAACGGTTTCGGCCGGATCGGACGAAACGTGGTTCGCGCGGCGTTGGACCGCCCTAACATCGAATTTGTCGCCGCCAACGATCTTACTGACACGAAGACGCTGGCGCATCTTTTGAAATACGACTCCATCCTCGGTACGCTTCACACCGAGGTCAAGGCCGAGGCTGACAGCATCACGGTGGGCGGCCGCCGCATAAAAATTTTCGCCATCAAAGATCCCGCCGAGCTGGATTGGAGCTCGCTCGGCGCTCAGATCGTGATCGAATCCACCGGCAAGTTCACCGAAGCCAAGGACGCCGCCAAGCATCTGCGCGGCAGCGTCAAGAAAGTCATCATCTCGGCGCCCGCCAAGAATGAGGACATCACGCTGGTGCTGGGCGTCAACGACGAAATGTACAACCCCGCCAAGCACAACATCATTTCCAACGCCTCCTGCACCACCAACTGCCTGGCGCCGGTGGTGAAAGTGCTGCACGAAAAATTCGGCATCGCCAAGGGATCGATGACCACCATCCACAGTTACACCAACGATCAAAACGTCCTGGATTTCCCGCACAAGGATTTACGGCGTGCCCGCGCCGCGGCGCTGAACATGATTCCCACCACCACCGGCGCGGCCAAAGCCATAGGCCTGGTGATGCCGGAGCTGAAGGGCAAGCTGGACGGCTATTCCATGCGCGTCCCCACGCCCGACGTTTCCGCCGTGGACCTGGTGGCCCTGCTTGCGAAAAACACCACCACCGAAGAGGTCAACCAAGCGCTGGAAGACGCCGCCAACGGCCCCATGAAAGGCATCCTCGCGTATACCGAGGACCCGGTGGTTTCCACCGACATGCTTCACAATCCGGCCAGCTCCATCGTGGACTCCCAGATGACCAAGGTCCTGGACGGCAATCTCGTCAAAGTCCTGGCCTGGTATGACAACGAATGGGGCTACTCGATGCGCATCATCGATCTGATCGACTTCGTCGCCAAGCAGGGCCTGTAGGATTTGTGACGTAAATACGGGCGCAACGATTCCGTCCGGATCGTCGGGGAGCGGCACTGACGACTCTTAGCCCAGCCGATCGTCTTGCTTACGGGCTGCCTGGACGGCAGTTATCGTAGCGGTGTGCGTGAGGTTGTGCTATGCTGGAGCAGTACAAAAAGAGATTAAGAATAGACGAGGAGTATCGATTCGAGCATGGCCCTGGCGACCGACACTAAACAGCAGGTAGTTGCGAAGTACAAAGTCCACAAGACCGATACCGGTTCGCCAGAAGTCCAGGTTGCTATCCTCAGCCAGCGTATCAAGCAGCTCGAGGATCATTTCAAGACGCACAGCAAGGACCATCATTCCCGCCGGGGATTGTTGTCGATGGTAGCCCGCAGGCGTCGCCTTTTGAAATACCTGAAAAGCCGTAACCCGGAAAGGTACAAGAACCTGATCCAAAGCTTGGGCATTCGACGTTAGCTGCCCGGCAAACCGCCCCGGTGGGCGGCGCTCCCTTCAGTCCCTCACTCCAGTCTCCTCTTAGTCAAACGCAGGCAAGGCAACTTGACCTGGATTAAAAGGACATTCAATGTTACAGACAGTAGAAATTGACCTGGATGGTCAGAAAATAACGCTCGAGACGGGCAAAGTCGCAAAGCAGGCCAATGGGGCCGTGCTGGTCCGCTCGGGAGACACGGTGGTGCTGGTTTCCGCCTGCGCCGCGGACCAACCCAAACCCGGAGCTGGATTCTTTCCGCTCACCGTTGACTATCGTGAATACACTTACGCCGCCGGCAAATTTCCGGGCGGTTTTATCAAGCGCGAGGGCCGTCCCTCGGAGAAGGAAATTCTCACCAGCCGTCTGATCGACCGGCCCATTCGCCCGCTGTTTCCCGAAGGCTTCATGAACGAGTCGCAAGTCATCGCCATGGTGCTTTCGGCCGATCCGCAGCGCGATCCCAGCACGCTGGCGATCGTTGGAGCCGGCGCGGCATTGGCCATTTCCGATATCCCGTTCCAGCACGTGCTGGGCGGAGTTCGCGTGGGTTCGGTCAACGGCAAACTGATTCCCAATCCCAGTTACGATGAGACGCGCGAGTCCAAGATCAACATCGTCGTGGCCGGAACCGAAGAAGGCATCGTCATGGTGGAGGCGGGCGCGCAGCACGCCAGCGAGGCCGAGGTGCTGGAAGCCATCGAATATGGCCACAACTGCTGCAAGAAAATCGTCGCGGGCATTCGCGAGCTGGTCGCCAAAGCCGGCAAGCCAAAGTCGACCTTCACGGCTCCGGAAATCAACAAGGAACTGTACGCGAAAATCGAGAAGCAGATTCGTGAAGAGCTCACCGACGCGCTGAACACCAAGAAGTATCAGAAGCTGGAAAGCTACCAAAAAGTAGCCAATGCGCGAGACAAAGTCGTGACGCCCTTGCCTGAAGATCAGGTGGAAGAAGGCGGCGATCTGTTCGATCATTTGAAGGAGCGCATCTTCCGCGACGAGATGTTGAAGGCGCGGCGCCGTCCGGATGGGCGCGCGTTCGACGAGATCCGGTCCATCGAGAGCGAAGTCGGCGTCCTGCCGCGCACGCATGGTTCAGCTTTATTCACGCGCGGCGAAACGCAGGCGCTGGTCACCGTCACGCTGGGCACCAAGGATGACGAACAGCGCATCGAGATGTTCGATCTGGCCCTGACCTCCAAGCGCTTCATGCTGCATTACAATTTCCCACCCTTCAGCGTGGGCGAAGTGGGATTCATGCGCGGGCCCGGACGCCGCGAGATCGGACACGGCGCGCTGGCCGAACGGTCCATTTCCGCCGTCATTCCCGATGAAAAAGAATTTCCTTACACTCTGCGCGTGGTGAGCGACATCCTGGAGTCGAATGGCTCCAGCTCGATGGCCACCGTTTGCGGCGCCACACTGGCGCTGATGGACGCGGGCGTCAAGATCACCGACCCCATTGCCGGCATCGCCATGGGGCTGGTGCTGGAAGGCAAGGATTACGCCATCCTGACCGACATCGCCGGCGCCGAAGATCACTACGGCGACATGGATTTCAAGGTGGCTGGATCGTCCAAGGGCATCACTGGTCTCCAGATGGACATCAAGGTTCCCAACGTCACCACCAAGATCATGAAGGAAGCGCTGGAGCAGGCACGCCGCGCGCGGCTCTTCATCCTGGACAAGATGACCAGCGCGATCTCCGAGCCTCGCGGCGAAATGTCGCCGTATGCGCCGCGCATTTACACGCTGACCATCCCGACCGATAAGATTCGCGATCTGATCGGGCCGGGCGGCAAGATGATCCGCAGCATCGTGGACGAAACCGGCGTCAAGATCGACGTCGAGGACGACGGCACGGTGAACATCTTCGCCTCCGACGGCGAATCGGCCAAGAAGGCCATCCAACGCGTCACCGACATCGCGGCCGTGGCCGAAGTCGGCAAGACCTACCTGGGCAAGGTGGTGCGAATCGTCGATTTCGGCGCCTTCGTCGAGATCTTCCCGGGCACCGACGGGCTGCTGCACATCAGCGAAATCTCGGAGAACCGCATCAAGCAGGTTCGAGACGAGCTGAAGGAAGGCGATCAGATTCTGGTCAAGGTCCTGGCGCTCGAAGGCAACAAAATCAAGCTCAGCCGCAAAGCCATCTTGCGCGAACAGCGCGAGAAGCTCGCCAAAGCTTGAGGCCAAAAGCCGCGGATGGAATACGTCAATCTCGGCTCGACTGGACTGAAGGTATCGCGCGTCTGCTTGGGAGCCATGACCTATGGCTCCAAGCGCTGGCGCGAATGGGTGCTGGAGGAAGAGGAGAGCCGGCCTCTGATCCAGCGCGCTCTCGAACTGGGCATCAATTTCTTCGATACCGCCGATATTTATTCACACGGCGTGAGCGAGGAAATCCTGGGGCGCGCGCTCAAGGATTTCGGGCCGGAGCGCGAGCGGCTGGTCATTGCCACCAAGGTCTTCAGCCCGATGACCAGCGATCCCAACCAGCGCGGGCTGTCGCGCAAACACATCCTGCATTCCATCGATAACAGCCTTCGGCGGCTGGGAGTCGATTATGTGGACTTGTATCAGATCCACCGCTTCGATCACTCGACTCCGATCGAAGAGACTCTGGAGGCGCTGCATGATGTGGTGCGGGCCGGCAAGGCGCTGTACCTCGGCGCATCCTCCATGTTCGCCTGGCAGTTCGCGCGGTTGCTGTACAAAGCCGGCGAGTTGGGCCTGACGCGCTTCGTCAGCATGCAGAATCATTACAACCTCATCTACCGCGAAGAAGAGCGCGAGATGAATCCGCTGTGCCGCCAGGAAGGGATCGGGCTCATTCCGTGGAGCCCGCTGGCGCGCGGATTTCTGATGGGCAACCGGCGCAAGGAAGGTTTTGGCGAGACAGTGCGCTCCCGCACTGACGAATATGCGCAGCGCATGTATTACCAGGATTCCGATTTCGAGGTAGTGGAGCGCGTGAGCGAACTCGCCCGCAAGCGCGGCGCCTCCAATGCCCAGGTCGCGCTGGCCTGGGTGCTGGCTCAGCCCGGCATCACTTCGCCGATCGTGGGGGCGCGGCGGATGGAGCATCTAGACGACGCCGTGGCAGCAGTGGAACTGAAGCTGGACGAATCGGAATTACGGGCACTCGAAGAGCCTTATCGGCCGCATCCAGTGCTTGGTCACTCGTAGCAAAGGCGCTCCGAGACCTGCGCGGGACAACGCTACTGCGCGGCGACTGGTGTAGCTTTCTTTCGTGCTGCCCGGCGTTTTTCCACCGGCGGCTGGCGATCGCTCTTCTTCAACGCCGCCAGGGCGATGGATAGAACGAATTTCTTCTCGCCGTGGTCGTCGAACTTGATCACGATGTGTTCTTCGGTGCACGACAGGACAGACCCTAGGCCATACTTGGAATGTTCAATCTGGGCGCCTTGAGCGAAAGGTGGTTTGCTTGCCATAAGGAGGGGAGAGAGCCTGACAGCTCTTTATTATTGTAACATTTTGACCATCTTATGTCGATTAACGGCACACCGGGGCTCAGACGGCCACCAACCTCAGTCCAGGTGCCATTCGCCTGAGATCGCCGGCGTCGCTGGTCACTACCGCCTGCCCAGCCCGTTGTGCGCAGATGACCACGTGCGCGTCCACGATATCGGCTGTGGCGCTTCGCGCCAATAAGAGGCCCACGGCCGTTGCGTCCGGCCCGTCCAGCGCGATGAGGTCCGTGCCGGCCTGTCGAATGAGCCTCGACAAACGGGTCTGCTTGGCGGGGTTGCGAATCGCCTGCGCGAGAGCCGTTGCCGGAACCGTAATTCGCATGCCACGCTCGGCCGCCCGTGCAACGAGTGCGAGAACCCGGCGATCATTCCGGTCCAGCGCAATCAGCCCACCGGCGTCGAAAGTGATTCCACTCACGCAGCCTTCCCTCGCCGGGAACCTCGCTTCGGTCGGCCGGGAGTGAGAAGGGCGTCGGCCCAGGCGCGCTCCTTCTTCGTTAGCGGGCCGCCCGTTTGCCGCAGTGCGTCGGTTAGCATCTCCTGCCAACCGGCCGCATCGAACAGTGCCACTCTGACCGCGTGTTGCACGAACCCGGAGACGCTCCGGGCCTTTCGGGCTGCGATCAGCGCGCGAATTTCCGCAACCTGTTCGTCCTGCAGTGTGATTGTAATCTTGGCCGTCGCCATACCAATTACCATACCATGGGGACGGCCGGCGTCCAGCAAACCGCGGGGCGTTGAGCCCTTTGGACGTCGCCTGCAAATAAAGAAGGCCGGGCGACCTGCCCGGCCTTTCACGCGGAGGAGGAAGCGGCTTTACCGAGCAGCCAGTAAAGCCCGCAGATGGCGAGCCCGCTCCGGAGACCGAAGCTGGCGGAGAGCCTTGGCTTCGATTTGGCGGATGCGTTCGCGCGTTACGTCGAATTCCTGACCGATTTCTTCCAGCGTGTGCTCGCGCTCGCAGCCGATGCCGAAGCGCAGCCGGATCACTTTCTCTTCCTTGGGAGACAGCGTCTTCAAAATATTCGCGGTCTCGTCGCGCACGTTCGAATCGATGACCGCATCCACAGGCGATCCCACCCAGCGATCTTCGATCAGATCGCCCAGCGCGGATTCGCCGTCGCGGCCGACCGGCGTTTCAAGCGAAACCGGGTCGCGCGAAATGGTCTTGAGCTTCTGCACCTTTTCCACCGGAATATCCATGCGGCGGCCAATTTCGTCGTTGGTCGGAGCGCGGCCCAATTCCTTTTCGAGCTCCCGCGTCGCGCGCAGGAACTTGTTCATGCTCTCGTTCATGTGCACCGGAATGCGGATGGTGCGCGATTGGTCGGCGATGGCGCGCGTAATGGCCTGGCGAATCCACCAGGTGGCGTAGGTCGAAAACTTGTAGCCGCGCCGGTATTCGAACTTGTCGGCGGCGCGCATCAGGCCGATATTGCCCTCCTGGATCAGGTCCAGCAGGTGCAGCCCGCGGTTGACGTACTTCTTGGCGACCGAAACCACCAGGCGGAGGTTGGCTTCCACCAGATCCTTCTTGGCGCGCTCGGCTTCGATTTCGCCGTGACGGATCACCGTCAGGCTGTGACGCAGATCGCCCAGCGAGGCGCCCGCCGCCGTCTCCAGCTTGCGTACTTCCCGGCGCAGTTCGCGGACTCGCGCTTGCGCGGTGATGCCCGAGCGGCCTTCCAATTTGCGAAGGTCCTGCTCCAGCAGCGCCAGCTGATCCACGGCGTGCTCAATTTCCTTGGAGAACTGCTTCCAGCGCGACGGCAGCCAGGGGATACGCCGGATCGCGATGGACATCTCCACCTTGGCGCGATTCAGCTTGCCCTGCCAGCGCTTCCGCAGGCGCTTGTTGCTCAGCGGAACGGACTCCAGCCGTTCATCCAATTGCTGATGGCGCTTGTGGAGCGCGATGATCTCGGCGAATTCGGCGCGAACCTCGGCCTGCTTCTTCGTGTCGGCGGGGCTGCCTTCCTCGGCATCGCCCAGATCCACGAAGTTATCCAGTTCGTCGTCGCCGCCCTTCAGCACTTCGGCGATCTCCATCGCCCGCAGTTGCACCAGAGCCGACCGGCTGATGGACTTCTGCATCCGCAGCTTGCCGCGTTCCATGCGGCGCGCCAGATTGACTTCGCCTTCCCGGGTGAGCAACGGGACAGCGCCCATCTCCCGCAGATACACGCGTACGGGATCGTCGGTGTAAATCGACTCTTCAGCCTGCTGCGCAGCAGGAAATTCTTCGTCCTGAACCTCCTCGGGATGGAAGAAGTTCGCCTCTTCGTCGAACGGTATCCCGAGCGGCTCATGACTCTCCGCCAAAAATTGATCTTCGAAATGGTCCACTTAGATACTCACCTGCCAGCCGCGCAGCGAAATCATGCTCTCGGCTTCACCGCTCTGCTCAGTACAGACTCCTACTTCGGGTGTGCGCCGCGCCACCGGGCCGACCGTAATGTGGTAGCAACCGATTATAGCACCGAAACGTTTTCGAAGTTAAGTCCTAAATACAAGATGTTTTTCTGGACGATTGGTTACACTAAACTTGCAGTTCCGGGATGCATCCCAGTGGCTCGGCTCAGGAGCGCTTCTGCAAGACTAAGTTCTTCAATTCGTTGAGGAAAGCCTCTACATCCTGGAAGTCGCGATAGACCGAAGCGAAGCGCACGTAGGCAATCTTGTCCAGGTTGCGGAGCTTGTCCATCAGCATCTCTCCTATTTCAGTAGTAGTCATCTCTCGCTCGGCGCTGTCGGCCAGCTTGGCTTCCACGGCATCCACGATTTCGGCCAGCTTCGACATGGGAACGGGCCTCTTCTCGCAGGCTTTCAACAGGCCGCTAAGCACCTTTTGCCGGTCGAATTTCTCACGGCGGCCATCCTTCTTGACCACCATGTACGGGATCTCGTCGCTGCGCTCATAGGTCGTAAATCGACGCTCACATCCTAGGCATTGGCGTCGCCGGCGAATGACATCGCCTTCCTTGCTCTCGCGCGAATCAATCACACGGTCCTGCTTGAACCCGCAGAACGGGCAGATCATGTCAGCTCCTCTTCTTGCGGCAGCGTTTCCTTTGCTAATTGCTTGATTTTATGCCAGTTCATTCCTTGGTGCAGCGCACAGGCCAGGCCCACCGGCACTACCAGCAACAGCGTAAGGATCCAAATGAATAGAGCGATTCCGGAGGCGGATTCCAGCGAAAGCCCATAGATCTCTCTTAGTACTACAATTGAAGTTATTTGAACTCCGCCGCCGATTCCAGGGATCTGAACGATGCTGCCAAAAGCCACGAATCCCAGGAGTATTACTACGTCTGTAATTTTTAAGAACCGGGTAGCCGAGAAGCAACGAAGCAACGCTGCGTAGCTGGCCGTGATCAAGAGCCACTCCAGCACTGTGTAAACTGCGAGGAGAGTCAGAGGCCCTGGATTCCTGGTTACCTGTACGCCGCGGGAGAACGCGTCGAGCATTTTACTACTACGCATATAGTAACCGGCAGGCAGAAACGAAACAGCCGCCAGGATTCGCTCTCTCGCAGCCTCCGAGAAGTTGCGAAAGGCCACCAGCATCAAAAGGCAGACGAGGCCGGCCAGCGCGGCCAGGTACCCCCCTAGGTGCAGTGTCCACCGAAGACCCGGCCCGAGCGGTAGCCCATGAGATGGCACCCGGGCAAGAGCGAACCCAAAGATCAGCAGGACCGCCAGCAGGTCGAGCACGCGCTCCAAAAGCCAGGCAGCGACCTGGGAAGAGAATGAGACCCCGGCGCTAACGGAGATGAGATAGGGCCGCACCAATTCGCCCACGCGGCCCAATAGCGTAGCCGCCATAAATCCGATCGCCGTATCCGAAGTCAGCCTGGCAATGCTCACCTTCCCGCCCAGCGGTCGCAACATCACCTCCCAGCGCAGCGCGCGCCCCACATAAGTTAGTAGCATCAATAGGATAGCAATGGCTAGCCAAAGCCAGGACACGCCCTGGATAGTGTCCAGGAAGAGATTCCAGTTAAAAGACGCTCCGCTAGCCCGAACCGCGATAATCCCCAAGAGGATCAGAGCAGCCAGGACAACCAGCGCGGCGCGGCGCCCGCGAATGGGTCGGGGAGTACTCATGCGGCGCCTTGTGCCCGGGCTGCTGGAACGGGCCTGAGACGGATCGGCTTCCAGTTGGTACCCTGAAAAGGTCCTTTGTAGAATGTAAATCTTGGATTCAAGTGAACTTCTTATCATAAATCCTCGTTTTCATTACTGGAAGCAGGAGATTGAGGAAGTCATGGCAACGGTGGCGATTCCGGCTGGAAGATGGACCTGGGTCGCACCGCATTCACAGGCTCGAACCGGCGACCGTTTGGATGCTGATGCCCAACTCGTTGAGCGGTGCCTGAGCGGGCAGGATGCCGCCTGGGAGGAACTCGTCACGGCGCATAGCCGGCGGGTCTACTCGATTTGTTACCGCTTCACCTCGAGCGACGCCGAAGCGCAGGACTTGACGCAAGATGTCTTTCTGCGCGTGTTTAAGAACCTCAAGAGCTTCCGTAGCGGCGAAGGATTGTTCGTGGTATGGTTGACCAGATTGACGCGTAATCTGCTGATTGATCATTATCGGCGGACGCGGCTGGAGCGTGCCACCGAGTCGCTGGAAGATCAGGCGCCGGCGCTCGAAGAGAACACAGCGATGATGTCCCGGACCGAAGGAATGCTGGCCGGACGCGAGGCCAGCGAGCTGCTGCAGTCGGCGCTGCAGAAGCTGTCTCCGGATCTGCGCGAGACGGTCATCCTCAGGGATCTGGAAGAATTGGAATATCGTGAGATAGCGCAGGTGCTGAACGTTCCCGAAGGAACGGTGAAATCGCGCCTGAATCGCGGGCGGGCCGAGTTGGCCCGTGTGCTGCGCCGGCACAAGGTTCGCATATGAACTGCCCAGACGTAGAAATCCTGTTGTGCGACTACCTGGAGGGTACGCTCCCTCATCGGCAGGGAATCGAGCTCGAAGAGCATTTGGCGGCATGCAGCGCATGTGCGGAACTGGCGCGCGACGTGGAGGCAGCCACAACCTTTCTGGATGCAGTTCCCGCGGCAGAACCTCCCGCCGAGCTGCTCACGCGCATCCTGCACCAGGCGCCGCGCGGAGCGCAGACCTCGGAAGAACGGCGACCCTGGTGGCGCAGACTTTTCGGCGGCTGGGTGGAAGGCGTGCTCCAGCCGCGCTATGCCATGGGCATGGCGATGACAGTGTTGTCGCTGGCCATGCTGGCGCGTTTCGCGCACATCGAACCGCGGCCTTTGCGCGCTTCCGATCTGGATCCTGCCCGAGTGTGGCAGTCGATTGACGATCACTCGCATCGCGTGTGGGATCGCACGATGAAGTACTACGACAATCTGCGGCTGGTGATCGAGATCCAGTCGCGGCTCAAGGAATGGTCCGACCAGGAGCAAACTGGGGGCGCAGGCGTCGGCCAGCCGGCCAGCCAGGAAGGGACTACGGCGCCCGCGCGAACGCCCGGACAAACGCCGGTACAAACGAACGACAGAGGTAAACGAGAATGAATTGCACCACACATCCGGATGTACCGGCCATCGCTTATTGCCGGTCGTGCGGCCAGGCGCTGTGCGAGGCGTGCCGGCACCTGGCCGATGGCACAGTCTATTGCGCGGAACACGCGCCGGCCCCAGCGGCTGCGGCCGCCTCCTCTCCCTACACCGCCCCGGCGCCGCCTCCCCCACCTGTTCCGGACACTGGGGCGTCTCCCGGCCTCGCGTTTATTCTTGGTTTTATTCCGGGTGTCGGCGCGGTCTACAACGGGCAATACGTCAAGGGACTCATCCACGTGGTGGTGCTCGGAATCCTGATTGCCATCGTAAGCAGCGGGGAGACAGCCGACAACCTGCAGCCGTTGTTCGGCATGATGATCGCCGTGTGGGTGTTTTACATGGCGTTTGAAGCCTATCACACCGCCAAGAAGCGCCAACTCGGCCAGCCGGTGGATGAATTTTCGAGCATCGTTCCGCGGCGTGGCGAGCCTTCCAAATTCCCGCTGGCGCCGGTGGTTTTGATCGCCGCTGGGTTGTTGTTCTTGTTGAACAATCTGGACATTATCCGTTTCGGCCAACTGCTGCGCTACTGGCCGATCGCCCTCATCGCGCTAGGCGTGTACCTGCTGTACGAACGGCTAGCCATCTCGGAGCGCCGCGACGGCCCGCACGCTGGCGGCGTTCGGGAGGCCACCAATGAACGCCACTAACAACAGCCTTGTCCAGGCCATCCGCGGGCCCATCATGCTCATCACGCTCGGATCGCTGGTGGCGATGGATTACTTCGGCGTCTATGGATTCAGCCGGACCTGGCCGTTTTTGATCATCATGTTCGGCATTCTGAAGCTGCTCGAAAAAATCGCGGAGAACCCTCAACAGCAACAGCAGCAGAGTTCCAGCGGCCGCCCGCCGGGAGGCAACGTAATATGAAGCGCGGTTCCGTGATTGGGCCGCTGATTCTGATCCTGATCGGGGGCCTGTTCCTGATGCGGAATCTGTGGCCCGAGATTCCGCTGGCCGACATCATTTCACGCTACTGGCCGTTTGTCCTGATTGCGTGGGGCCTGCTGCGGCTGGTCGAGATTCTGATGTGGGCCATCATGTCCAAACCGTTCCCGCGCAACGGCGTCTCGGGCGGCGAGTGGATGCTGGTGTTCCTGATCTGCGTCATCGGCGGAACGATGTACACGGCGCGGCACTACACCACCTGGTTTCCCGCCGGCAGCGTGTGGCGAGGCGTCGTGCGAGGCATGGGCGAGCCATACGACTATACGTTTTCGCCCTCCGAACAGCCTTGCGCGAAAAACTGCCGCGTGATGATCGAGAGTTTTCGAGGCAACGCCAGAATCACGGGAACATCCGACAGTGTGGTGAAGGCGAACGGGCACGAGACCATCCGCTCCTTCCAGCAAACCGACGCCGACAACGCCAATAAGCAAACGCCGCTGGAGCTGATCCAGCAGGGCGACGAGTTAATCGTCCGCACCAATCAGGATCGGGTGAGCGACCGGCTGCAGGTTTCCGACGATCTGGAGATTACGGTTCCGGCCGGAGCCTCCATTGAGGCGCATGGGCGTTATGGCGATTTCGACATTCAAAACGTCAACGGCGCGATCGACATCACCAGCGACAATGCCGGCGTGCGCTTGGACAACATCGGTGGGAACGTGCGAATCGATACGCGGCGCAGCGATATCATCCGAGCGAGTGGGGTAAAAGGAACGGTGGACTTAAAGGGCAACGGCCAGGACGTGGAATTGCAGGACGTCACCGGCCAAGTGACCGTCGCCGGGTCCTATACGGGTCAGATCCAGCTTCGCAACCTGGCGCAGCCGTTGCGCTATGAAGACCCGCGCATCACGGTGAACTGCGAAAAGCTGCCCGGCCAGGTGCATATGGCTCCGGGCGAGCTCACGGCCGACAACCTGGTGGGGCCGGTGCGGCTGAATGCGCGCTCGCGCGATATCCAGATATCCAATTTCACGCAATCCATGGAAGTGACGCTGGACCGCGGCGACGTCTCGCTGCGTCCCGGCAAAGCAGTTCCCAAGATGGAAGTTCACACGCGTTCCGGCGACGTCGATCTGGCCTTGTCGGCGGACGCGAAGTTCGACTTGCGGGCATCCACCGATCGCGGGGAGGCGCACAACGACTACGGCGCGCCACTGACGGTGGGCGAAACTAACCGCGGCGCGACGATCCAAGGCAGCAACGACGGGGCCCAGGTGCGGCTGGAGACCGGCCGCGGATCCGTCACGGTTCGCAAAGCGAGCGCTTCAGAAGACGTAACCTTCCCGGATATTCCGAGCACGCCCGCGCCACCCACTGCTCCCAAATCACCCCAGCCGCCGCTGCATGTAGAGCGCCAGTAAGTCTCATCGTGGCGTACGCACTCTTGCGTGCAGCGTCGGCACTCATGCCGACGCGGAGTGTTGAGATATCATCGACTGGGCGTTCACACGAGTGTGGACGCGGCACGCTGAAGCGTGCGCCACACAATACAGTACACCACTCACCTCAATTCAGCGGGCGAGAATGATCTGCACGTCGGCGACGTTGGTCCCGGTGGGGCCGGTTCTTACTAGATCGCCCAGCGCATCGAAAAAGTGATACGAGTCGTTGTTGGCCAGATATGTGGCTGGGTCCAGGCCTTTAGCCGCGGCTCTGGCTTGAGTGGTTCCATCCGCGATGGCGCCCGCGGCGTCGGTGGGGCCGTCGGCGCCGTCGGTTCCGCCGCTTAGAATCACAACGTCCTTCAGGCCGGCGATGTCGATCGCGGCAGCCAGAGCGAGCTCTTGGTTTCTACCGCCCAGCCCGCGGCCGCGAATCGTTACCGTAGTCTCGCCACCCGCGATGACACACGCCGGGCGGCGCAGCGGGCGGCCCGAGGCGCAAATCTCGCGCGCCATCGCAGCGTAGACGTGCGCTACTTCGCGCGCTTCGCCTTCGACGAACGTGGACAGAACCATGGTCCGGAATCCCAGCTCCCGAGCCTGGCGCGCCGCAGCGTCCACCGCCAGGCGATTGCTCCCAATGATTACGTTCTGGACGCGCTCAAAGATGCGGTCGCCCGGCTTGGGCGTTTCCACCGCGCCCGAGCTGATCCGTTGCCGCACTCCGGCCGGCGCCTGGTTCCAGATTTCATATTTCTCGAATACGGCCTGCGCTTCCGCAAACGTCGACCGGTCCGGAACCGTTGGGCCGGAACCGATCACGTCCAGATCGTCGCCGATGACGTCGGACAGGATCAGAGCAAGCACTGTCGCCGGATAGGCCAGCCGCGCAAGCTGGCCGCCCTGAATAGCCGAGATATGTTTGCGCACGGAATTGATCTCGTGGATATTGGCGCCGCAGTCGAGTAGCAGCCGGGTGGTGGCCTGGGTCTCTTCCAAGGTGACGGGCGGGGCGGGGAGAGGAAGCAGCGCGGACGCTCCGCCCGAGATCAGGCAAATGATCAGGTCGTCAACCTGTGCGTTGCGCGCGATTTCGGCGATGCGCGCCGCGCCTTTTTGGCCGGCGAGGTCGGGCACCGGATGTCCGCATTCATTCACTTCGATGTACCGCAGAGCGGGGCCGTGTGCATGTTTGACATTGACGAAGCCGCCTCGAATGCGCTTCGCGAGCAACCGCTCGACGGCCCGCGCCATTTCGACGGCCGCTTTACCGGCTCCGATTACGTAGATGTTGCGAAACTTCGAGAGGCGGTAGCGCTTGCGCCCGGCGGCCAAAGCATCGCCGGTCAACCGCAGGTGATTCCGCACCGCTGGTCCGGGCGCGGCCGCCTTCAACGCTGCGCCGAAGATGCGGAGAGCCGGGCTGCGCAGTGAAGAAGACATGCCCGTCTAGAAGATCGGGAGCTTGAGAATGGCCGCGACGATCTCGGCTGGATCGTCGGTGTCGACTTCAATGCGGTAATCCGCTTTGGCGTAAGCCGCGCGCCGGTCCTGGTAGAGCTGCTCAAACTTCTCGGGATTGCGAGCCAGCGGGCGATCGGATAACCCATCCAGACGTTCGCGCACCCGGGCGATCGGACAATCCAGCCAAATGGGAACGCCGCGTTCGGACAGCAGGTCCTGGTTGGCCGCTTGCGCGAACGCGCCGCCGCCCAGGGCAATTACCGTGGGTCTGCCGCGCTCGATCTCGCGCACGCGCCGGTTCAACGCCTCATGTTCGATCTTGCGAAACTCGTCTTCACCGCGCGTGTCGAAAATGTGGGCGATGGTGACGCCCTGCTCGGCTTCGATCTCCTGGTCCAAGTCGGAAAAGAACCAGCCCAAGTGATCGGCCAGCAAATTTCCGACGGTGCTCTTGCCGGCCCCCATGAAACCAACCAGGTAAATTCCAGGCGTGCGCTTTAGTTTGAGGAGCATGTTGTGTGCGCCGGCGGCATGACAAAATAGAGACAGCTACCGGTTCTGCGGTGGCTTAAGAAGCCATAATAGTACACATGCAGGAAGAGCTGTTGCCGCTTTTCCCACTTCAGGTGGTTTTATTTCCGCGGACCGCGCTGCCGCTCCACATCTTCGAGGAGCGCTACAAGGCTATGATCGGCGACGTGCTGAAGGGGAACTCCGAGTTCGGCGTGGTGCAAGCGGGCGAGAAGGGCATCGTGAACACGGGTTGTACCGCGACTATCGAGAAGGTGCTGAAAACCTATCCCGACGGGCGCATGGACCTGCTCACCATCGGCCGGCGGCGGTTCGAAATTATCATGCTGAACGATGAAAAGCCGTATCTGCGCGGGGCGGTCGAATTTTTCGATGACGAACGAGCCGATCCCATTGCGCCCGAGGTCCGGAAACGCGTGATGGACGCTTACAACGACATTCGGGCGCTGGAGCAGCCGGAAACACTGCGCGAGCCGGAGATGAGCGACCCGCAGTTGAGCTTCCAATTGGCGCAGCTGGTTCCCGATCTGGACTTCCGGCAGATCCTGTTGGCGACGCGGTCAGAAGCGGATCGCATGCGGCGTCTGGCCGAGTTCTTCCCTAACTACGGCGCGAAGCGGCGCGAGATCCAGCACGTGCGCGAGGTCGCGCCACGCAACGGACATTCCAAGCGGCCCCCCGGAATCTAAGCATGCTCGCGCGGCAACATCTCATCGTCGACGCCGACGACACGTTGTGGGAAAACAATATCTACTTCGAGCGGGCCTTCGACGAGTTTTGCGATTTTCTGGACCACTCCAGCCTGACGCCCCAGGAGGTACGCGGGGTGCTGGATGAGATTGAGACGGTAAACAGCAAAGTGCACGGCTACGGCACCGCCAACTTCGCGCGGAACCTGACGGAGTGTTATCACCGGCTGGTGGAGCGCGACGTTTACGACGATGATCTGGCCAAGATCATGAGCTTCACCGAGCAGATCCTGCACCATCCCATTGAGCTGATCCCGGGCGTGGAGGAAACGCTGGAATACCTCTCGCTGCGGCACGATCTCACGTTGTTCACCAAGGGGAATCCGGAAGAGCAGAAGCTAAAGCTGGATCGCTCCGGGCTGGCGATCTATTTCGGCCACACGGCGATCGTCAGGGAGAAAGACGCTGCCTCCTATTCCGCGTTGATCGCAGAGCGGCGGATGGATGCCAGCCGCACCTGGATGATCGGCAACTCACCCAAATCCGACATCAATCCAGCGCTGGAAGTAGGTATCAATGCAGTGTTCGTGCCGCACGATCACACCTGGCGGCTGGAGCACGAAGAAGTGCGGGAAGCGAACGGACGTCTACTTAAGTTGGAACGATTCCGCGACCTGCAAAAACATTTCTAGCGCGCGCCGGCGTTAGTTTTGCGGAAGAGCGCAGCAGGCTTGGGTGGAGATCAAGGCCATCGGAGAGCCCTGGCGGACATTGGCGAAGTAGTTCTCCTGTTCCAGATTCTTGTAGACCGCTCCGGCCACGCCCGAAGCGACCGGCCCACTAACGGGACGTCCACCTGTGAGCAGCACAACCACCACCAGCTTGTTCTCGCCGGATTCGTTGTAGGAGCCAAACCAACCGAGGTGTGTGGGTGAGCGTCCATCGGTGCAGGTTCCCGTTTTGCCAAAGATGGGTTCGCTGGGATTGTAGCCGGCGCGCCTGGCGGTGCCGTACTCAACGGCTCCCATCATGCCCGGTTTGATGTCGGGCAGCCACTGCGAAATCTCGAGCTGACGCTTCACGCGCGGGACGAAGTGAGCCACTTCTTCCGTTGAACGAGGATGCTGCAAGTAATAAAGCGTGCCGCCGTTGGCGACTGCCGAGACGATGCCAGCCAGCTCCAGCGGCGTCATGTAAACTCCTTCGCCGAAACTGGTCATCATGCCGAGGCCGTCGGCGGGAGGTTGAGTAGCCAGCGTTCCGGGTTGCTCACCGTCCAGATTCCATCCGGCCTTTTCGCCCAGGCCGAACAGCTCGTCGTATTTGATGATGC
Organism: Terriglobia bacterium; assembly: GCA_963768095.1. GTDB lineage: Bacteria > Acidobacteriota > Terriglobia > Bryobacterales > Bryobacteraceae > Palsa-89. The sequence continues at coordinate 32,803 of CAVYGT010000012.1, forward strand.
GATCGTATCCGAGCTTATATCCGACGGCGGCGAAGAAGGCATTGTTGGAATGGGCCAGGGCTTCAGTCAGATCCATCGAACGGCGCGGCACGATGCGGAAATGGTTCTGCGGGCTCAGAATGCCTTCACTGAGACCGGCCAGTGCCGCAACAATTTTGATGGTGGAGCAGGGCTCGAAGCCGCTCTGATAAGCGAGCTTCTGGTTCACGATGGTCAGAATGCGGCCGGTCTTTGGATCCAGGACGACGATGCTTCCGTTGTAGGGACCCAGCGCCTGTACTGCGGCGCGGCGGACCATCAGATCCTCGCCATCCACCGAATCGCCTTCCGTGGAATCGGCAAAGGTGGGGACATTCCAAGGACTGAAGACGATGCGTTTTTTCGGCAACCGGGAAAGGTGGCTGACGTAGGAGGCCTTTACCGTGCGTACTGCCGGCGTTTGACTTGCAGCGGCGTGGCGGCGGGTCTTCTTTTTCTTGGCCGGCGTGATGCCAAACGCGGTACCGCCTAAAAGCAGGAACGAAATCAATACCAATGCGAGGGGGTGTTTTATGGATGAATGCATGTGCAAACGCGTCACTTTAGAAATGTAACTGCAAGCCGTTCCCACATTATGGGTTATCGGCAAGTTAAGCGTCAACCTACAATCCATCCAACAATTTGACGCCTTACTTCGCGCTGTCGTATCAGTTCCTTTTAATTGTAGCTTATCGGACAGGCAGGGTCTGCGTGCGGCTCGAGGGTCGGGCTCGTGTCTAAGGCGAAGAAGCCCCGACGACCTAGGGAAGAATCAACGGTCACGGCCCGTTAACAACCCGATGCGCTCGATCCCGGCTCCGCGCGCGGTGTCGATGACGGACGCAACCTCGGCGAAGTGGAGCTCGCTGGCCGCGTCCACGAACAGCACTCCATCCGGCCGCGAGGCGAACAGCGACTGCAGCCGGGTTGCGAGGTCGGCGCGCAGAACCGGCTGGGAATCGACCTGGAGCGAGCCGTCTGGCTGGATCTGCACCACGACGTACTGAGGATTCCCGGGTGTTTCCGCCGACGCTTCTGTATCCGGCAGTTCGGACTTCAACCCGTGCGTGTGAGTGGGCAAGAGCATGAACACGATCAACAGCACTAGCAGCACGTCGATCAACGGCGTGACATTGATCACCGCTGAGATCTGTTTGGAACCGGTTTGCATGCTCACGCCAGTTTAGACACCGGGATGTCGCGAGAGTTCCCGGTTAGTGATCTTGGATGGAACCGGTGCGCAGCCCAGACCAAAGCTCGCAAATCAGGATCGAGTTGGCGGGGTTTTGCGAAGAATACTTGAGCGACGCGGCACGGCCGATCAGGCGTTCCATGTTGGCGGGCATCTGATCGCGCAGGGCGGCCACATCCTGCGACGCGGTGTAGCTTACGCCGCGCACGGAATAGGAATAGAACAGCGTGTCGCCTTGCATGTCGGTGATGGTGGCATCGCCGATGCGGCCATACTGGTTCACCGTAAGGCGACGGCGCTTTTCCTTGTCCTTCGGCTTACGGCGCCAGCGCACCAGCAGGTACACGCCCAGGGCCACAACGGCGAGCGCGGCCAGGATCAGGATGAGATCAAGGTTCGGCAACAACGGCATTTTCAAGAACACCGATGCCCGCAATTTCGACGGTTACTTGCGATCCGGGTACGATCGGCCCGACGCCCGGCGGAGTCCCGGTGGCGATCAGGTCACCCGGCTCCAGCGTCATGACAGCGGTGATATACGCGATGATAGCATCCACGCTGAACAGCATTTCAGTGACGGAGCCGTCCTGTTTGACCTGGCCGTCCACGAGCGTGCGAATGCGGAAGCTCGCAAAATCGGCTTCTTCCTTGGGAACGATGCACGGGCCTACCGCGCAAAACGTATCGAAGCCTTTGCCGCGGGTGAATTGCCCGTCTTTGCGTTGCAGATCGCGCGCCGTCACGTCGTTGACGATGGTGTAGCCGAGAATGTAATCCGCGGCATCGGCTGGTTTTACGCGGCGCGCGCGCCGGCCGATCACCACGCCCAGCTCGCCTTCGAAGTCGACGCGCTGCGAAAGCTTCGGGTAAACGATGGCGTCGCCCGAGGCGATCAGCGATGACGGCGGCTTCAGAAACAGCAGCGGCTCGGGAGGCACCTCGTTGCCCAGCTCCTTGGCGTGCTCGGCGTAGTTGCGGCCGACGCAGACAATCTTGCTCGGCGCGCAGGGAGGCAGCAGACGCGCGCCCGCGGGTAAGGATTCCAGACTGCCGTGCCGCACGTCCGGATCGGAATCGGTCACGGTGGGCGGCGTGTTGGGGTTCAGGCTGTAGCGGATGATTTTCATGGCACAGTGACTTCAACGGGACTGGATGGCTGGCTGACGTTGCCGGTTTGATCCGCGGCCGAGACGCGATAGCGATAGCGTTTTCCGGACTCGACCATGTGATCCGAATAGGTGGGTGCATCGAGGCCGGCCGCGATCTGCGCGAACGGGCCGTCTCCTTCGGCGCGGAAGACGCGATACTCCTTGAAGTCCGTCTCGGTGTTTCGCTCCCAGGCCAGCTCGACAGCGCCGACGCCGGCCGACGCGGTCAGTCCGGTTGGCACCGCCGGCGGGAAGATGTCGCGAGGCGTGATGTTCACGGGGCCGGCAACTTCGGTTACGGTCTTGTCGTGAGCGCCCTCGACGAAGTACTCGTAGGTTTTTCCGAACTCGGCGGTGGTGTCCAGATAGCTGGGCTGATCGGAGGAGGCGACTAGCGTAGGAGTCTTCTCGTCTTCGGTTTTGCGATACACATTGAACTTCGTCGACCCTGGCGCGGTCCAGCTCAGCTGCACACCTTGCGGCGCGGGTTCGGCCTTGAAGTTCGATGGCGTCGCAAGCGGCTGCTCAACGCTGAGCGTCACCACGTTCGACCACTCGGAGAATCGGCCCTTTTCGTTGGCGACGCGGACCGCCACGACTTCGTCTTTCCCGGCGAACGGCTGGGCGGGAATTGCTTTCCGGACGAATCCGGGGGCGGCGGGAGGAGGGACATCTTCCTGTTGCGCGCCCGCGGCCCAGCGGTTGACTTCGAAGCCCGCACCCTCGGTATTGGGACCGATGCGCAGCTCGATCTTTCCGATCGCCTTCAGCGTCAGGCCCTCGGTGGTCTGGGCCGGGATGGTGAATGTCACGTCGATCTGGTCGCCGCGTTCCACCGCGCTCAGATCGGAAACACGCGTAGGAATGTTGAGCGCCGGATAAAGCGGCTCGCCGACCGATCCGCAACCCACCGTAATCGCGTACCCCAGTACGCACCAGAGCATGCCCGCGACGCGCATTTAGAGAATGTACCGGCTCAGATCCTGATCCTTGACGATGTCGGCCAGTTGCTTGCGCACGTAGGCCGCGTCGATGCGCACGTTCTTCTTCTTGAGATCCGGCCCGGCGAAAGAAATGTCTTCCAGCAGCTTTTCCATGATGGTGTGCAGCCGGCGCGCGCCGATATTTTCCGCAGACTGGTTCACTTGCGCCGCGAAGCGCGAGATTTCTTCGATGGAGTCGTCGGTGAAGGTGAGCTTGATGCCTTCCGTATCGAGCAAGGCGGTGTACTGCTTGACCAGCGCGTTCTTGGGCTCGCGCAGAATGCGAATGAAATCGGCCTCGGTGAGCGATTTCAGCTCGACGCGGATGGGGAAGCGGCCTTGCAGCTCAGGAATCAGGTCGCTGGGTTTGGAGACGTGAAACGCGCCCGCGGCGACGAACAGGATATGGTCGGTGCGGACGAAACCGTGGCGCGTATTGACGGTGGTACCTTCCACGATCGGCAGGATGTCGCGCTGCACGCCTTCGCGGCTCACGTCCGGTCCATGCCCGGATTCGCGGCCCGCGATTTTGTCGATCTCGTCCAGGAAGATGATGCCGCTGCGCTCGACTCGCTCCAGGGCTATGCGGGTCACCTGATCCATGTCGATCAGCTTCTGCTCTTCTTCCTGAACCAGGTACTCCGCCGCCTCGGCCACGCGCATCTTTCGCTTGCGGGTGCGCTGGCCGAACAAGCCGGGCAGGACATCCTTCAAATTGACGTCCATCTCCTCCATGCCGGCGTTGGTGCTGATTTCGAACGTCGGCCCGCGATCTCGGACGTCCAGCTCGACGATGCGGTCGTCCAGTTTGCCGGCGCGCAGCTTCTCGCGCAATTTTTCGCGCGTGCGCTCGGCGCTTTCGGAGGCTTCCGGCTGCGGCGGCATGAGCAGATCGAGCAAGCGCTCCTCGGCGTTACGCTCGGCGCGGTCGGCAACTTCTTCCAGGCGCTCCTCGCGCACCATGTCGATCGAGATGTCCACCAGGTCGCGAATCATGGCCTCGACGTCGCGTCCGACGTAGCCGACTTCGGTGAATTTGCTGGCTTCGACTTTGAGAAAGGGTGAATTGGCGAGCTTCGCCAGGCGGCGCGCGATTTCGGTCTTGCCCACGCCGGTGGGGCCCATCATGAGGATGTTCTTCGGCATGACCTCGTCGGCCATGTCGGGTTCCAATTTCTGGCGGCGAATGCGATTGCGGAGCGCGATGGCCACCGCGCGCTTGGCGTCGGCCTGTCCGATTACGTACTTGTCGAGTTCTTCGACAATCTCGCGCGGCGTGAGCTCGTCGAGCAGCGGCGCTTCGTCCACGGCTTGGCCGGGCAGGTAGATTACCATCTAGCCCAGCTCCTCATAGGTGATCGTTTCATTGGTGTAGATGCAAATTTCACCGGCGATCTGCATGGCCTTCTCGGCGATTTCTTTCGCTCCCAGTTTAGTATTTTCGATCAGCGCCGTGGCCGCGGCTTTGGCGAATGGGCCGCCGGAGCCTATCGCGGCGACGTCTTCATCGGGTTCGATCACGTCGCCGTTGCCGCTGACGAGGTAGGTATTGTTCACATCCGCGACCAGCAACAGCGCTTCGAGATGGCGCAACACGCGGTCCGTGCGCCATTCCTTGGCCAGCTCGACCACGGCGCGAGGCAGGTTGCCGTTGTACTGCTCCAGTTTCGATTCGAAGCGCGCGAACAGCGCGAAGGCGTCGGCGGTGGACCCGGCGAACCCGGCGATAATCTTGTCGTTGTACAGGCGGCGCAATTTCTTGGCTGAGGATTTCAGCACTTCCTGGCCAAGCGTGACCTGCCCGTCGCCAGCCATGATGACTTTTCCGTTCCTGCGCACGCAGAGGATGGTGGTGGAACGCACTTTCTGTTTCATCGAAGCTCTATTCTCGGCTTTCGGTTTCGATTCGGCGTGGAAACGCCGGGGTACGGTGGAAATTCTATTTTAGCGCGTCAGTCAATGGGGTTTCGGCGCATCTCGTTTCCTATGGCTCACAATGACAACTCTGCCAGATCGAGATATGCGGCTTAATCCTAACCCAGATCGAATCTCTCAAGGAGATGACAATTTCAAGCGACTCTCGACCCTTCTCTTTGTGGTACCGCACGTCGTCGACATAGACGGCGTAGAGTTCGTAAGCCACGGCGTCACCTAACTTCAATATGATGCTGACATCCTTAGAGAAGGGAGTTACACCGAAAGAAATGTGACTTTGTCCATCGCTGGTTTCGTAGACTGAGTCATCGTAAATCCACGGGATGGCAGGGTCGAGACGCGTTGGCTACACCTCGAAGAACGAAAGCAGGTCAACTTCGTCAATGGATAGCGGTTTCATCGCATGACCTGAGGGGTGCAAGGTTTTGATGTCAGCCCGGTCGGTTCACTCGGACTACTTGATTCATCATATCGGGCACGGCCGCAAGTGCCGTGTAGGATTCGCAACGCTTGCGCCCGGAAATCCGGGTCAAAAGTACATACAACGATCCCAGCATGGCTGCCAGTCCGGTGTCGATGGAGTTCCAGAAAGTGGCGACGATTGTTCGACAATAGGATTCGACCTTCGGCAACGGCAAACGCGAGAACTTCGGCGCCGGATACGGCTGCGTTGGCTTTACCGGCGTCGAGTGAAGTCAGCACATCGTGCCCCAGGCCTCTCAACTCCATCACGACCTGCAACGCGATGTTCTCGTTGGAATAAAAGTGCGCCACTAAGCGGTCTCGTTCTCGCGAATCTGGGACTCAATTTCGGCAGCGTGGGAACGGGCGTAGGCCCAGGCGTTCACCAGATCTTCTGCCCGGAGCGTTGGGTACGCCGCCAACAGCGCCTGTTCACTCACGCCCAGCCGCCGCGCCTGCTCCAGAAGCCATACTGGTATCCGCGTTCGAACGATACATGCTTCACCGGCGCACACATCCGGACGAGCATCGATCCCGGGAGAGGCGTCACCGAGTTCCTGAACCACCCACTTCAGGATCTGGGCTTTCTCGCCGGGCGAAAAGGTCGATAGCATCTTCTCGACATCGCTTAAATTCGCCATGGCAGTTAATTCAATTGTCGCCGAAGCACGCGTGGTTTGGTGCTCGACTGGGGCGTGACTACTGCGGCGGAGGCGAGGTGCGCCGGATCAAATCATCAACGGTTGCGATAAGCGCATTCAACCGCTTGCCGATGTGCTGTTGAGCCTCCGCCAGACGCCGGAGTGCTTCGTCCGTTTGCGCTTTGGAAGTTCGCTGAGCCTCGGCCATGTCACTAATTATCGCTATTTCGAGATTGACACATGCGTGCGCCACATCTTGGCGAATTCGGTGAACGCCACTGGTTTTCGCTGTCCTAATAGCAGCCGCAGCAGCTCCCAGGCCGCCCAGACGAAATACGTTACGGTGATCCAGCCGTGCACGTGGCCGGCGATTTCTCCGAGTTGGGAACCGGGCGGGATCGCGGATGCGACGAATTGCACGAACCAGAGCACAAACAGCGCGGCCGCTTCCCACCACGCCAGCTCCATGTTCACCAGGAAAAGCATTCCGACCAGTTGCTGGCCGACGGTCATGAGCACTTCGAGTGTTTGCTGGTGGTCCATGGGCAGCGGCGTTATTTTTCCGGCGCTGAGCGAGAGAACCACAGGCAGCATCGCCACCAGCAGAGTCCACTGGTTGATGTTGCTCGACACCATGTTCATGAGCGCCATCGGCGCGCGTATCACGGTCCGCGCGAAATAGAAGGTCGAAAGCCCTTCAGGGAACTCGGTGACAAACGGAAAAACCCATTGGATGAAGATGAAGCTGGGGACGCCCAGGCTATTGGAGATCCCGAACAGGCTTCCGATGAACGGATTAGTAGACACGTAAATGAGACCGCCACCGATCAGAAACAGACCGCCAATGAAAGCGATCCGGCGGGCGCGGGGCGCCAGGACAATAGCCCGCGGAATGCGTTCCAGGTCCTCGATGCCTTCTTCTTCTTGCGGCGGCATCTTGCCCAGCAGCGCCAGGTACGCGGCGTAGATGGCCGTCAGAACCACGGCGTCGAACAGGTTGACCGAGCCTTTCGCCACGATCACACCGATGTAGATCAGCGCGGCCAGCAGCCCCACCACTTGCACGCTGTGTTCGCCTTCCAGCACGATCCGGTCGAGCGGCTCGCGCTCGCGCCTTCGATAGACCGTGGCCGCCGCGAAATAAATCATGGGCCAGCCGAGACCGGTCAAAAGGCGTAGCGCGCCCGTGAGAGCTGCAAACAAAAACGGCACTTGCCGGTGCCAGGCCAGGACGGCTTCTCCGGCGAATTCCGGCAGCGTTTGCATCCAGGCCAGGATGGCGAGCGCGAATCCTTGCGCGATGAAAAATTGCGACGACTCCGCGGCCCAGGCGATCGACATCGCCGCGAACAGAATGGCAGGAGCGGCCCATAAAATGGTCTCCGGGCTGCGGATCTGAATGGCCTCGCCGGCCGCGATCGCAAGAAACAGCGGGAGTCCGATGGCTTTCAGCATGCTAGCCGAACCTCAGAGCTAGAAGTCCGGCAACACGCGCGCCAGTCAACAAAAAATGCGAGTGAATCTCTTCGGGGAAGGCGGCGATAACCACATGGTACAACGATTGTATGCCGTCTTTCGCGGTGGAAACGCCGCAGCGCCGCTATCCCATCGTGGTGGATCGCGGCTGTCTCGCGCGCTTGAGCGAGTTCATTCCCGCGCGCGCGGGCAAAATGTTTCTCGTCTCCACCGAGGACGTCTGGAAGCTGCACGGGCACCTGCTCACACAAGCATTAGCAAACCGCGCGGCCGAGATCTTATTCTTTCCCGGCGGCGAGCAGCGAAAGCGGCTGGCAGCAGTGGAGGCGCTCGCCGAGCAGATGGTGGAACGGGGCGGCGACCGTTCGAGCGTCGTGATCGCTTTCGGCGGCGGCATCCTGACCGATGTCGCCGGGTTCCTGGCCGCGATTTTCATGCGCGGAATTCCGGTGATCCAGATTCCCACCACGCTGCTGGCGCAGGTGGACGCGGCGATCGGCGGCAAGACCGGCGTAAACCTGGTAACAGGCAAGAACCTCATCGGCAGCTTCCATCAGCCGTTGGCGGTCTTGATCGATCCCTCGGTGCTGGATACGCTGCCGGAGCGCGAATATCGCGCGGGTTTGTTTGAAATCATCAAGCATGGCGTGATCGCCGATGCGGATTTGTTTTGGTTGATGCGGCGGGAGCCTCAGCGCGTGATGGCGCATTCCGCCGACGTGGTGGACCGCATGATTTGCGATTCGGTGCGGCTCAAGGCCGCGGTGGTTTCGGGCGACGAGAAGGAGGAAGATCGCCGGCGCATCTTGAATTTCGGCCATACCTTTGGTCACGCGTTAGAGGCCGAGACCGGCTACTCGCGCTTTCTGCACGGCGAGGCGGTGGCGTGGGGTATGAAAGCGGCCAGCCTGCTGGGCGAAAAAGAACGCCTGCTGCAGCGCGAGGATCGTAACGAAATTGTGGAGTGCGTTAATTCCTACGGCCCGTTTCCTCCCGTCGCCGGACTCGATCCGCGCCGTTTGGCCGCACGCCTGCTGCACGACAAGAAAACCGTGAAGGGCCGCGTTCACTTTGTTCTGCCGGAGCGTATCGGCGCGGTGAAGATCACAGCGGACGTCGACGAGAAACTGGTTCTCGCGTCCATAGAGGAAGCGCTGGCTTGCTGACTCGCACTTCGCCGACTCAAGGAACGACACCGGCCGGCATCCAAGATCCGCAGCAAGCCGCCGCGTGGGTGCGTGGTATGTTCGGCCGCATCGCTCCGCGCTATGATCTGCTGAATCATCTGCTGTCGCTGAATATTGACCGCCATTGGCGCGCCCGCACCGTACGAAGCGTTGCCGGGGCTCTTGCCAATCCCAGCGCGCGTGTGCTGGATGTAGCCTGCGGAACCGGTGACTTGATGCTGGCGCTCGAAGCCGCCGGGCAAGCGCGAATTTTAGGCAGCGATTTCTGCCATCCCATGCTGGCTGCGGCCGGCGCGAAAGCAAAGCGCCGCGGATCGCGCGCGAGCTTATTCGAAGCCGACGCGCTCCAACTGCCGCTGGCCGGCGCCTCTCTCGACGCGGTAACCATCGCCTTCGGCTTCCGCAATCTCGCCAATTACGAGCAGGCCCTGGGCGAGCTTTTGCGGATTTTGAAGCCCGGGGGGTGCCTCGCCATCCTGGAATTCTCGACACCTCCCAACCGCGTGCTGGCGCGGCTGTACGACTTCTACTCGCGCGCTATTCTTCCCGTGGTCGGTGGATGGATCTCAGGCTCGCGCGAAGCCTACTCCTATCTTCCGGAGTCGGTTCGCAAATTTCCCAACGCGGACGAGCTAGCGAACCAAATGCGCGCCGCCGGATTCGCGAACGTCGGTTTTCACCGCATGACGGCTGGAATCGTCGCCCTGCATCTCGGCGAGCGGCCGTGAAACGGGTGCGGCCGGAGCCGCGCGGGCCGACTGGACCATTTGCTTTACGGTAATCGACGCCAGCGCCAGCGTCAGACCGATCATGATGATCACCGAAACCCACGCCACGGCGTTATACAGCCGCGAATTGGTCCATTCTCGCATCAGGCTCTTCTTGTTGATCAGCATCACCATGTAGATCAAGACCACCGGCAGCAGAATGCCGTTGATGACCTGCGACAACAGGATCATCTTGACCAGCGGAAAATTCGGCCACAAGATTATGCCGCCACCGAGCACGATGAGCAATGTAAACAGCCAGTAGAAAACGGGCGCCTCGTGAAACCGTTTATCGACGCCGGATTCGAAGCCAAGGCCCTCGCAGACCGTGAACACTGTGGACAACGGCAGAATGCAGGCCGCGAAAAACGACGCGTTGAAGAGGCCCGCGCTGAACAACAGATAAGCGTATTGGCCGAAGGGCTTCAGCGCCACGGCGGCGTCGGCGGCGTCGTTAATGTCCTTGGCGCCATGCGACCAAATGGCGGCCGCACAGGCGACGATGATGAAAAACGCCACCACGTCCGTCAAAATGCACCCCACGATCACTTCCACGCGCGACTGCACGTACTCCTTGGCGGTGATCCCTTTCTCCACAATGGCGGACTGCAGGTAAAACTGCATCCACGGCGCGATGGAGGTGCCGACCATCGCGATCAACATGGTAATGTAGCCGGTGTCGAACATCAGAATCGGCTTGAAACTGTAAACCGCCGCTTCCTTCCAATCCGGCTTGAGCAGGAACGCCGAGAAGATATACGTCACGTACAGAGAGCAGGCGAACAGAAAAACTTTCTCCACGCTGCGGTAGTTTCCGCGCACCACCAGCAGCCATACGGCGACAGCGCAGATCGGAACCGAGATGTAGCGGCTGATGTGGAACAACTCGAGCGAGCTGGCGATGCCCGCGAACTCGGCGATCACGTTGGTGAAATTGGCCAGCACCAGCACGATCATCATGAAGAACGTGGTCCTCAAGCCGAATTCTTCGCGGATCAAATCCGACAAGCCCTTGCCCGTTACGGCGCCCATGCGCGAGCACATTTCCTGCGTGACGATCAGCAGCAGCGTGATCGGGATCAGCGTCCACAGCGGCAGGTAACCGTACTTCGATCCCGCTTGCGAATAGGTGAGAATGCCGCCGGAGTCGTTATCGACGTTGGCGGTGATGAGGCCGGGACCGACGACCGACAGAAAGATCGCGATTTGATAGCGAAATTGTTTGAGCACGCGATTCTGCGCCTAGCGGCGGGTCCTCTCCGGTCATTTTTGCCTCAATAGGGAAATAACCTCGTCGGCCGTGATCGCACCGGCCAGTTTGCCCGCTTCATCGATCACCGGCAGCGCGAGCAGATTATACTTATCGAAAATCTCCGTGATGCGGTCCTGCTTCTCTTCGACGTCCACGTAGATCGGCGTTTCGGCGGCCAGATCCTTGAGCGGCGTGGCGCCCGCGGCGGTGAACAGGCGCGCCAGCGGCACTGACCCCTTCCAATGCTCTTTCTCGTCCACCAGGAATAGCGTGTTTATCTTCTCGATCACTTCCTCGTGCGCTTTGAGGGCGCCGATCGCATCCGCGACAGTAGCATTCTCCGGCAGCGCCACATATTCGGTGTTCATCAATCCGCCGGCGGAACTTTCGTGATACTCCAGCAGTTCCTCGACCTCGGTCTTGGGTTCGGGCTCCATCTCCTGCAGGATCTCCTCGGAGGTCTGCTGCTCCAATTCGGCCAGCACGTCGGCGGCCTCGTTGGGCGCCATTTCCTCGACGATGTCGGCCGCTTTCTCGGTTTCCAGCGACTCCAGAATACTGGCCTGAATCTCCGGCTCCACTTCCGACAGGGCTTCCGCCGCCACTTCGCTATCGATGGTTTCGAAGATAGCCTCGCGATCGTCCGGGCTCAGTTCCTCCACGATGTCAGCCAGGTCTGCCGGATGCATGCGTTCCAGAATCTCGTTGCTCACGTTCAGCCGCAGACGCCGCTGCGGATCGGCTTCGAGAATGCTGCAGTGTTCCCAGCGAATGGAGTGCGGTGGAATAACGGACTGTAGGCGCCGCACCAGGCCAGGCGAGATTACGCCCTGCATCAGTCGGCGAAATATGCTGCGAAGACCGATGTCGACCTCGGTGATGTTCAGAACGTCGCCGTGCTCCTCAGGCTGGATCTTGAAAGTGACGTCCGTGACTCGCACCACTTTGCGGCCGTGGCCGTCGATGATCTGCTGGTCGAGCAGGTCCCGTACCAGCCGCAGCATGTATTCGTCGGAATGATAGGGAGTGAGCTGCTCGTCTTTCAGATAGATTCCGTCGAGTGAAATGGCGCGGACCTGATCGTGGCGGACGGTCAGCCAGGCCCAGCCGCCTCCTATCAGGAAGCGGTCAACGCGCGAAGGATGAATCAGCGGGACAATTGCGGCGTCTTTGACGAGGCCCAGGCTGCGGCCCTTAAGGTCATGAACCTTGAGGCCGAGCAACTCAGTGAGAAAGAGTAGGTCGTCCGCCATCGAGAATCGCCGCCCATAAATTGAAAATAGAGCGCTCTTGAACGACTCTCGCGTGCAGCGGTCTTCGGTTCCGGTGCGCCCTACATGATCGTGCTAACCAATTCTTACTATGCCCCAAAGCCCGGCCGGGCCGCAACAAAAAAGTGAAGATACCTGGTCTAGCCCAGGCCCGCGCTAGGCCGGTTGTCTCTTCTCGAGCACCATCTTCATCCCGTACTTGGTCCGGAGGGTGATGAGCGGCAGCGTGTCCACTTTCTGTCCGGGCGCCAGGCGCAACTCCCACTTTTGTGCCAGGGTCGCCAGCACTAAGACGCCTTCCATCCACGCGAACCGCTCCCCGATGCATATTCGCGCGCCGCCGCCGAAGGGAAAATAAGAAAACTTCGGCCGCACCTCGCGCGCTTCGGGAGTCCATCGCTCGGGATCGAACCGTTCGGGATCGGGGAACCAGCGCGGATCGCGATGCGTGACGTAAGGGCTCGCGATGAAAATCGAACGAGCCGCGATGTGCATGCCGCCCAGCTCGAAAGGCTCCAGCGACATGCGCCCGATGGCCCAGGCCGGCGGATAGAGCCGCATGGCTTCCGTGAGAACCATCTCGGTGTAGCGGAGTGCAGGGAGATCGGCCGCTTGCGCCGCGCGCCCTCCCAACACCGCATCCAATTCCCGATGCAGCCGGCGTTCGCACTCCGGATTTTGCGACAACAGATACCAGGTCCAGGTGAGCGCATTGGCGGTGGTCTCGTGGCCGGCGAGAAACAACGTCAGCGCCTCATCGCGCACCTGTCGGTCGGTCATGCCGCCGCCATGTTCCTCCTCATCCTGGGCCAGCAGCAGCATTGATAGCAGATCACCGCGATCCTCGCCGCTGGCGCGCCGCTCCTCGATCAGGCCATAGATGGTTGCATCCAGACGGGCCCGCGCCTTGTCGAAACGGCGCATCGAAGGCAGCGGGAGCTTCTCCAGATATTCTGAAAACGGCATCATCAGGAGACGAAACATCTTCAAAACCGTGGTCAGGGCTTCGCCGATTTCCGACGCTTCCGACTCGACATCGGCGCTAAAAAGCGTCTTGCCAACCACTGCCAGCGTCAGGTGCATCATTTCGGCGGCGACATCCAGGGTGCTTCCGTCGATCCAGCGCTCGCGCACTCGCGTCGCGTAATCGGCCATCACGTCCGCGTACGCCGCCAGCCGGTCGCGATGAAACGCGGGCTGCACCAGCCGCCGCTGTCTTTTGTGAAAATCGCCTTCGCTGGTCAGCAAGCCCTCGCCCAATAAAACCCGCGCCCGCTGCAAGGCCCGGCTCTTGATGAAATTCGACTGCCGGGTTACCAAAACCTCGCGCACCAGGTCCGGATGATTGAGCAGATACACCGAGTACGACGCCAGGCGGAAATGCGGAAGATCGCCGTACTCGCGCGCCATTTTCATGAGAAACGGGATCGGCTTGGCGCGGAACGCGGGAAGATGACCGAGCACCGGCAGACCACGAGGCCCGCGCGCAACAGGACTGGATGCCATCACATCTTCAATTTTACGCTGGGCGGTAACGGCTCAGCCGGTTTCGTGCCTGGCAACCGCGGAAATCCCGGCCGCAAAGGTAAAATTGAAATTCAAAGGCCGCGGTTAGAGTCTCACCGTTATGAGTTCTATGAAATTCCTGATCGCGCTAGTCGTCTTGACGGGGGGATGTACGACGCCAGGTTTTGCGGGACCGGCCTCGGGGAAGAAGCTCCCCTATTACCGTGTGCGAAGCGCCCCGGCTATGAAGCCCCGGCAGAACGGCGGGACGGCGATCGTAAATGCCGCGAGCTTCCTGGAAGGCATAAGCCCAGGGGGACTGGCGACAATCTTTGGCGAGAACTTGACGACGTTCAGCGGTTCCATTGTCGCCGAAACCAACCCGCTCCCGGATCAACTCGCCGGCGTGCAAGTTTTCGTGAGTGGAATCCCGGCGCCGCTCTATAGCGTCGCGGATGTCAATGGCGAGGATCAGATTAGCTTGCAGGTGCCATATGAAGCTCCGACCGGCCCTCTGGCCGCGGAAATTCAGGTGGTTGATGAAGGGACTGTGGTAGCGGATTTTTTCACCGATTCATTCACGGAAGATCCTGGGATTTTCGCTTATGATGGCAATTACGCGATTGCAGAGGCGTCCGACTATTCGCTGATCGGACCAGACAATCCAGCAATTCCGGGCGAGCCACTCATCCTCTTCGTGACCGGCCTCGGACCACTCGACATGAATTTGGTGGATGGGTACGGTTCTCCGACCAGTGCTCCGTTTGCCGAGACCCTCGACCCATTTCAGGTGATCGTCGACAACGAGAACTGCAACGTATTCTTTTCCGGATTGGCGCCCGGATTCGTGGGATTGTATCAGGTCAACTTCTATGTGCCGCAAGATGCCGCATCGGGAAACTTGCCGATCTTTATACAGAGCCCGTATGCCACCAGCAACACCGCGATTCTGCCGGTTCAGTGAACTGAACCAGCGAAGGCGGCCCTATAAATCGGGGCCTACTGCGGTACCAGCTCCTCGCGGGCGCCGATCTGGCGCAGGCAACGGTCGATCCACTGCTTGGTGAGTTTTTCCTGCACGCCGTTTTGGCTGAGGCGCGTGTGCAGGCTCGCAAAATCGACGTGATCCATCTGCTGGTCCTGATTGAAGCAGGAGAAGACCACGGTCTCTTCGCCGGTCAGCGGGTCTTTGTGAAGCTGCAGGCACTGCGCGCAGATTTCTTTCATCATGCACTGCATCGGCGAATTGATGCTGGCGATGGCCTTGTGGCCTTTCTTCAAGTACGGCGCCAGCACTCCGTGGCGAGCGCGCTGCACCGCGTGCATCATGGCGTCCGAGCCGATGACCACCAAGCGGTCGACCTTGCTGAACGGAAGCTCGGGCTCGTCCAGATCCCCGCGCGCGTAAGCCGCCATGCCATCCACGATGTTTCCGACGAAGGCCTTGTCCTGGACGCGATCGGGAGTGAAGCCGGGCGCTTCGTCGCAGCACCATACCACCACGTCGGCGGCTTTTTCAATTTCTTCGACCTTATAGCGGTCGATCATCTTCTTGTATCCGGCGAAGTAGATGGTGCGAGAACCGCTGGCGCGCAGTTGCTGGCCGATGGAGAACAGCACGGCATTTCCAAGTCCTCCGCCCGCCAGCAGCACCGTCTCGCGGGAAGGCGTTTCCGTGGGAGTGCCGGTGGGCCCCATCAGGATCACAGGTTCGCCCGGCTTGAGCAGCGTGCAGAGGTCGGAAGAACCGCCCACTTCGAGCACGATGGTGGAGAGCAAACCTTTTTCCCGATCCAGCGAAGCGCCAGTGAGCGCGAGCCCTTCCATGGCCAGCGTGGTTCCGTTAACACGCGTGGCGAGCGTTTCGTAATTCTGGAGCCGGTAGAATTCGCCGGGCTGGAAGGCGCGCGCGGCCATGGGAGCGTGCACCACAACTTCCACGATGTTGGGCGTCAGGCGCTCGACTTTCTGGACGACGGCGCGGAGTTCGCCGTTCAGACGGTCAACTAATTCGCCGGGCGCGGGAGATGACGGCGCGCGCCGCGCGAGAACGCTCGAGAGGACCGGGTAGCCCTGTTTGGCGCTGGCCATCGCCTTGACCACATTGCCGGCATAAGACGGATGCAGGTCGCCGAAGAAGCTGATGGCGCGGCCGTCCGGGCGCATGGAGGTGAGCACCCGGGCTTGCTGCGGTTTGGCGACGCGCTCGGGCTGCACGGGTTTGCCTTCTTCGTCGACTGCCTGGAACCAGCGGCCGTCCAGAAACAGGTTGGCTGGATCTTCGCGGCCGAGCACAGTGTTGGGCTGGGTTCCGGCGGCAACCAGAATGGAGCGGGCGGCAAGGCGCACCGGGTCGCCCGTGGGCGACATTTTTCCGCGCTCCGGCTCATACTTGTGGCGCGTAAGATGCAGCGCCGAAGCATGACCGAAGCGGTCCACTTCGACCGTGGCGGGGGCCAGGCACTCGGCGAATCGGATGCCTTCCTCGAACGCCTTCCAGACTTCTTCGTGGTTCAGCGTGTAGCTGGGGGAGTCGACCAAGCGGCGCCGATAGGCAATGGTGACCCCACCCCAGGAGTTCAGCAGGCCGATCAGATTTGGCCGGCGGCCCTCGCGCGCGGCGGCGTGCCGTTCGGCGCGGATGGCGCGGGCGTGCGCGATGAACTCGTCCGCCGTTTCGGTTTCTTCCTGGCTCCAGCTGGCGCGCACTTCCTGCTCGCCTTTTTCGGTCACCAATGTCTCGTAGCGGTGCAGGAATTTTTCAACCTGGACGACGTAGTAAGCCAGCGATTCTGTAGCCGTGTCGATGGCGGTTAAGCCGCCGCCAATGACGACGATCGGCATGCGGATCTGCAAATTCGCGACCGTCTCGGTCTTGGCCGCGCCGGTAAGCTGTAAGGCCATCAGGAAATCGGAGGCCTGTCGCACGCCGCGCGCCAGTCCGTTCTTCATGGGAATGACGGTGGGCCGGCCCGCACCGGCGCACAGCGCGACGTGATCGAACCCGATCTCAAAAGCGTTGTCGACGGTGAGCGCTCCGCCGAAGCGCACGCCGCCGAACATACTGAATTCGCGCCGCCGCTCGAGCAGCAGGCGAATCATTTTCAAGAAATTCTTGTCCCAGCGCACCGTGATGCCGTACTCAGCGACACCGCCGAATCCCGCCATCACTCGGTCATCCAGCGACTCGTAGATTTCGCGAATGTCGCGGATGGGCCGGAAGGGCGTGCGGCGCCCGAGCGCATCGACGCCGGAAAGCTCTTCCGGCAACGGCTCGATCTTGAGGCCGTCCACGCCGACGACGGTGTGGCCTTCGTTCATCAGATAGTGCGCGAGCGTGAAGCCGGCCGGCCCGAGACCGACGATCAGAATTTTATAGCCGCTCTCGGCTAGCGGCAGCGGGCGCGCGAAGTTCAGCGGGTTCCAGCGCGTCAGCAGGCTGTAGATCTCGAAGCCCCAGGGCAGCTCCAGAACATCTTTCAGCGTGCGCGTTTCGACCTGCGGGATGTCCACCGGGTCTTGCTTTTGATAGATGCAGGCCTTCATGCAGTCATTGCAGATGCGATGGCCGGTGGCGGCGGCCATGGGGTTGTCGATGGTGACGATGGCGAGCGCGCCGAGACTGTGGCCGGCCTGCTTCACCACGTTCATCTCAGAGATTTTTTCATCCAGCGGGCAACCGGCCAGCGTGACGCCGAAGATGGTCCTCTTGAATTCGCCCGTTTTTTCCTTCAGGCCGGAGGAGCAACTGTCTTTCGACTGGTTGTGGCACTTGATGCAGTAATTGGCCTGATCGAGCGCGGCGGCCAGCGCCATGCCGTGGTCGGTAAGCTGGAATCCTTCGCGATAGCGCCAATGTTGCTCAGGGAGACGGAGCCTGGCGATGCCGTTGTTCTGGATGGTTTCAACCGGGACCAGGTGCATCGGATCGAGCTTGTGCGCCACCTTGAAGAGCACGTCGCGGCGGTGATGCTCGATTCCAGCAGGCGAAAGCGCGGCCCAGGCGGCGTAGCGCTGTGCGGTCTGGATTTGAGGAGCGTGCGCGGTCTCGTTTTCAATCCAGGCGGAGACGTGCGTGAAGAAGCTGCGTTCGGTGAGCGGCTCATGGAAGAGCGATTCCAGTTCGTGCCCGAGCGCCGGGCCGTCGATCGCTGTGGCCTGCTCGCGGGTGACGCCGCTGATGGCGCGTTTCTGGATGAATTTGCGTTTGAAGGCGAAGAATGGCGCGGACTGATTGTGGCGAGCTTGGAGCGCTTCGATCTCGCGCGTGATCCCAAACAGTTGGCCGAGAAAGTCCTCGACGTGCGGCGCCAGCGCGATGATCAGCTCGGATTGCGCTTTCGGCGTCAGCTCGGCCGGATTGGCGCGCGCTTGGACCAGGCTGGCATGGAGATTGGCGTCCGTTTGCGCCAGCTCGGCGAGAAAAGCGGCATCCAGGCGGTCCAAGCCTGCGCGCTCATAAAGCTCTTCAAAGGCCAGGCCGAAGCCTAGCGCGAGTTGGTCCCAGACACCGGACATTACAGGTTCTTATGAGATGCCAGAATGATGACGGCCGATGCGACGGATTGCCGCGCGGACTAGCCGGAATAAGTTTCTACTGGCATTGTAGCAGGGACTGCTAACGGATCGAACCTCGAAATGCCCGGTTGTCAGGCAGGCACCATTGTTATTGCACGGCAGGCAGCTTAGTTTGATCGCCCGTATTCAAGCATTTCGGATGGCCGAAGCCCGAAGCGCTCATTCCGACACCGCCGCTGCCGGTGGGGCTTTGCCCGGTGCCGCCGGTGCCGTCGGTATTGGCATTGATGTCATAAATGATGTTGTCGGGGCGCGCGGGGTCTCCGCTCACCCCGCCTACGCCTGACAAGTGATCCAGGTTCAAGTAGTGCCGGGTGCGCCACGCGACGTCGTGGTCCGTGCAGGAGGTGTCGCCGCTCACGCCAACGGCTCCCACGATCGCGCCCCCGGCGGTGTACAGCCCCAGTCCGCCGCCGAATACATTCACGCCGCCTGGTTTGTTTCCGACCATGGGATCATCGGCGGTTCCATACTGGCTCGACGGCCCGTCGTAGGCCACCGACGTATCCACGGGATTGCTGGCCTGCAGCCCATACAGACTGCCGCCGGGCTGGACGGCCGTGAACAGGTTCGCGGTGGATAAAGCCAGTCCCTTCGCCTGTCCCTTGCCATTGCTGGAAGACGAACGATCCAAGCTGAACGCGTTAGCGGTGTTCGCTTTCTGGGCGGAGATGGCCCGGCTCCCAGGCCATTGCGCGCCGCGATCGGAACCCGAGAATGCAACCGCGCAGACGATCCCATCGCGATCCACGATGGTGGCCCACATCTGATTATTCAGGCCGCTGTTTTCGTCCTTGAGGGCTTTGCCAAGGGCGCTTTGTAATGCGCTGAAGCTCGGCAGCGCTGAACATCCGTTCTTGTCATTGCCGTGCGCATTGCCGTTACCATTGCCGTTGCCGTTTCCGTTGTCATCGGCCACGGCCACTCCGGTTGCCAGGATTCCGGCCAGTACCACCGCACGAGTTGCGCGATTTAGGAAGTTTCCGATTGTCATGAATTTTTTTCCTCCCCGATTGTGATCTGCCGCCACTATTTGGGCAGTCACGCGAGGATCAGTATAAAGCTGAATCGGTCGGCAATTCAGTACTAAGGTTATTTTTCGGACGATGTAAGGTGTGGATCGGATTCTAAGCTGGGGCCATGCGGTAAGTGGCGGGAAGCCAACGGTAAGCTGGTAATAGAACGCCATGTTCCCGATCCTGCAAAAACCGGCCGGGGCCGTCGATCCCGTTTGTGGCATGACGGTGGACCCGCAGCGTGCGGCGGGGTCTTCGGAGTACAACGGCAAGACCTACCATTTCTGCTCCAAAGGCTGCGTCGCGAAGTTTGAGGCGGACCCGGAGAAATACCTGCATCCCGGCGCGAAGCCCGAGCCGATGGCGGCCGCGCCCGTCGCGTCAGGGTACACCTGCCCCATGCATCCCGAAGTGCGGCAACCCGGCCCGGGCGCGTGTCCCAAATGCGGGATGGCATTGGAGCCGGTCGCGTTCAGTCTCGCGACGGAAGAAACGAATCCGGAATATACGGCCATGCTGCGCCGGTTTTGGCTAAGCCTTCCGCCCACCGCTGCGCTGCTCGTGCTGATGTTCCTAGGAATCCACCAGCCGTGGATCGAGCTCGTGCTCGCCACGCCGGTCGTGCTCTGGGCCGGTTGGCCGCTGCTAGAACGCGGCTGGGCTTCGCTGGTCCATCGCAGCCTCAACATGTTCACGCTGATCGCGACGGGCACGCTGGCCGCGTACCTGTACAGCCTGATCGCTACCGTGGCGCCCGACATTTTTCCCGAGTCCATGCGCGCGGAAGGACACGTTCCGGTCTATTTTGAATCGGCCGCGGTGATCACGGCGCTCGTGTTGCTGGGGCAGGTGCTGGAATTGCGAGCGCGCCAGCAGACCAGCAGCGCAATACGGTCGTTGCTGCAACTGGCACCCAAGACCGCGCGGCGCATCCGGCCGAACGGAACCGAAGAGGACGTTCCGATTGAGCAGGTGTATCCCGGGCACAAGCTGCGCGTGCGGCCGGGCGAGAACATTCCGGTGGACGGCGTGGTGCTGGAAGGGTCCAGCGCGGTGGATGAATCGATGATTACGGGCGAGCCGATCCCCGCGGAGAAAACCGCCGGCAGCCGAGTAACCGGCGGCACCGTAAATGGAACCGGCGCTTTTGTGATGCAGGCCGAGCGTGTCGGTGCCGACACGTTATTGGCGCGCATCGTAAAAATGGTGAACGAGGCGCAGCGTTCGCGCGCGCCCATCCAGCGATTGGCCGACGTGGTGGCTTCCTGGTTCGTGCCGGCGGTGATCGCGGCCGCGGTTATTACGTTTATCGTCTGGAGCATGTGGGGGCCGGAGCCGCGCCTGGCCTACGCGATGGTGAACGCGATCGCGGTGCTGATCATCGCTTGCCCTTGCGCGCTGGGCCTGGCGACGCCGATGTCGGTGATGGTGGCCACTGGTCGCGGCGCATCGGCGGGCGTGCTGATCCGAAACGCGGAAGCGCTCGAAAAACTCGCGCAGGTGAACACGCTGGTGATCGATAAGACCGGGACGCTCACCGAGGGCCGGCCGAAACTGGTCTCTGCCGACGATCCCGAGCTGCTGCGGCTGGCTGCGAGCGTGGAAAAATTGAGCGAGCATCCGCTGGCGGCGGCGATTGTGGCGGGCGCCATGGACCGCAATCTGACGCTGGCTGAAGCGCGCGCGTTTCAAGCGACGCCGGGACAGGGCGTCACCGCCATTGTGGACGGCCATCAGATTACAGTGAGCAACCGCGCGTCCGCGGAGCTCGAAGAACGCGCGGCGCCCTTGCTTGGAGAGGGCCAAACGGTGGTGTACGTGTCGGTGGACGGCGCACCGGCGGGCCTGCTCGGCATCGCTGACCCGATCAAATCCTCGGCCCGCGATGCCATCGAGCGTCTGCATCGCGACGGGCTGCGAATTGTCATGCTCACTGGCGACAACCAAGTGACCGCCCAGGCCGTGGCGCAGAAATTAGGTATCGACGAAATACGCGCGGGCGTCTTGCCCGACGCCAAGGCGAATGAAGTGGCGCGACTTCAGGCCGAGGGCCGGGTGGTCGCGATGGCAGGCGACGGCATTAACGACGCACCGGCGCTGGCGCGAGCCGATGTTGGAATCGCGATGGGAACCGGTACGGACATTGCGATCGAAAGCGCTGCCGTGACACTGGTGAAGGGCGATCTCGGCGGAATCGTTCGCGCGCGCGAGTTGAGCCAGGCCACACTGCGGAACATCCGGCAGAATTTGTTCTTCGCCTTCATCTACAACACCATTGGTGTACCCGTGGCGGCCGGCGTGTTGTACCCGTTTCTTGGAATTCTGCTCAGCCCGATGATCGCCAGTGCGGCTATGACGTTCAGCTCGGTGTCGGTAATCTCCAACGCGCTTCGGTTGCGCAGGCTGAGCTTGTAAGACCTGGCTCAGAGCACCAGCTTGCGCAGCACCGCACGGGCGGGCGCGCCATCGCCGCCGGCGATTCTTAGCGGCAGGCAGATCAGCTCGTACTCGCCCGGCGCCACATGCTCCAGATTGAGGCCTTCGATGATCCAGATACCGGCCTCGAGCAGGATGTGGTGCGTTTCATCGCCGCCCGTCTCGGCGTGCCCTACCGAGAGATAATCGATCCCGACCGTCCGGATTCCAGTCTCGGCGAGATAACGAGCGGTCTCGGGCGGGATGTGCACGAATTCCTTTTTGAACTCCGGCGTTTTCCAGCACAGGCGCGAGTTCGCCGTTTTGAAGAGTATTCGTTCGCCTTTGGCGGGGTGGTGCGGCTCCAGTTCGCCGATCCGGATAAGGCGCGGATCGTGGATCTCGATCACCCGAGCGCGGCCCACCGTGGCGCCGATGGGCAGCGCGTCGATGGCCGGCGCATCTTCCAGGTAGTGAAGCGGCGCGTCCATGTGAGTGCCGGTGTGAGCGCTGCCGCGGATCTCGGATAGATTGCATACATCGCCATCGGCCAGAGCCATGGTCTTCAGCCGTTCGAAGGGCGCATCGCCCGGCCAATGCACCATGCCGTTTGCGAGAGGAACGGAGATGTCAATCCACTCGGCGTTCACGACGAAATCGCGATGACGTTCTTGACACCGCCCGCCCCGCTCGACAACGGCTCGAGCGCCTGCTCGATGGGGAAGCGCCGCGTGATCAGCGCGCGCACGGCGTCCGGCCAGCGGCTGACAAAAACTCCCAGGTGGTTGATGGCGGCTTCGAAACAATGCGGCGGGGCGTTCACGCTGCCGACGATGGCCTGGTTGTTGAGCACCATGTCGCGCATGATGCGGTCGGTATCGACGGGTATTGGTCCCTTGCGCCCGGGAACGCCGGTGAAAATAAAAACAGCGTTCGGCCCCAGCTGCTTGATCACTTCAAAGGCGAACCCGGATGCTCCGGTGGCTTCGTAGACTACGTCGATCGGTCCGGCCGCCTCCGCCAGTTGATCGATGGAATGCGTTTCGGCGGCGATGTAGCGCGCGCCAATCGCCGCGACGATGTCGTTCTGTTCATCGTGCTGGGGCGAACGCGAGTAGACCGCGACATCGTAACCGGAGACGCGCAGCGCCATGGCCCCCAGCAAACCAACTGGGCCGGCTCCCAGCACTACGGCGTGCCGGCCGGGGCCCGGCGGAACTCCAGGTTCGACCGGTGAGGCCCAAGGCAGGCGCTGCTGGATGCGTCCGAGTTGCTCCAGCGATTTTTCGGCGATGGTGAGTGGCTCAACCAGCACGCCAATGTCTCGCAACGGACGCGGCACAACGTTTAAGTAGCGCTCTTCCTCAACAACGAATTCGGTCATGTAGCCGTGGCGGCTCTTGATGCCGCGCTCGGTGTAATCGCCGGTATAGCAGAAATCCTGCCGGCCTTCCCGGCAGGCGATGCAGCTCGGATGCGAACACGGGCGCCGGACGGTCATGACCACCAGATCGCCGGCTTTGACGCGCGAGACTTGCGGACCCGCCTCCACCACTTCGCTCAAAGACTCGTGCCCGATGACCAGGTAGTCGAAACCTTCCGGCGGCGTGCCGTATTGAAAATCGACGATTTCGCGATCCGTGCCGCAGACCCCCACGTCGATGACGCGCATCTTGGCTTCGGTGGGCGAGACGATGCGCGATTCCGGGTGATCGATGACGCGAGCTTCCCGTTTGGCGGGGAAGACAGCCAGTGCCTTCATGCGTCCAGGATAACGCGCGGGAGAATTTCGCCATTTCCCCACACGCAGTGGCGGCCGACGCCGGTCCAGCGAGCGGCCTCCAGGATGGGGAGAAATTCAGACAGATTGCCTGCATACTCGGCCACGCCGGTGAATCCTCCCGTGCCGTGGACCTGGCCAGTGCGTTTGCTGCGGCGTTCCTGTTTGACATGGAGCAATTCGCAATGGGTCATCTTTATAGCGCGGGCGCGCTGGCCCAGGGCGCGAAAATCGATGTCCAAGGGTCCGGGCCCGTAGAGCGCCCGCAGGGTGCTGACGCGGTCGCGCGCGCGGGCGAACAAGACTGCGAATTCGGGCCGTGCAGCGAGCGCATTTCCGTTTTTGGAGCTTTTCAGCTCGGCCGGCGTTCGGAATTCCACGCGGAGGCGATTTGCTCCGCTGTGGCATAAGTCCAGGCAGATCGAGATGGGCTCGCAGGAGGTTGAAACGACCTCGGCGCGAGCAAGCTGGCCGAATGCAGCGGCGAAGTCATCGAGCGCCGGCCGGCGCGCATCGAAGAAATTGACGTCGAAGCAGAAATCCTCGCTGGCTTCCACGCTTCGGCCCGCCAGATGAGAAACGCGCAAAACGAATGGCCGCGGCGGATCGGCCAATCCGCTGGGGCCGTCCATGGAGACCGGCTCAAAGATCCGGGCGTAAGCGCAGGTGGACTGGCGCGGGCATTCACGCGGGCGGCCCGGGCAGTCCGGCGCGCATGCGATTTTGCGAAGCGCGCTGCCGAAGGCGCCACGGAGCAGGTTGGCTGGTCCCCAGGCCGGAAATTGAATTGGATCTTGCGCTCGAAGAAGAAAACGATAGGAGTAAAGGTCGAACGTCACAAGCGTTCTACGGAGCAGCCTGCAAAACTTCACGAACTTTCAGGGCCAGCTCGACGGTGGAAAAAGGTTTTTGCAGAAACGCGGCATCCCCGGGGGACGAAAGCGGTTCGCCGTGACCGGATACAAAGAGCACTCGCATTTCCGGGTGCTCGGACGCAAGCTGATCGGCTATGTTGAGGCCGCTCATGCCTGGCAGGACCATGTCGGTGATCAGAAGATGGATGGAACCGCTGTGTTGTTGCGCGAGTGTCACGGCTTCGGAAGTTGTGCCGGAGGACAGCACGCGGTATCCGCTGCGCTTGAGCATTGTCTCCAGAACGCGGCGGACACCGTCCTCGTCTTCCACCAGCAGGATCGTCTCGCTGCCGGACAAAGGAGTGCCCTGCGGCAATGGCTCCGGTTGCTCGGCCGGTTTTTCAGCCGCGGGAAGATAGATGCGGAAGGTCGTGCCGCCGCCGGGTTTGGAATCCACCTCGATCTCGCCGCCGGCTTGCTTCACGATTCCGTAACTGGTGGAAAGCCCGAGACCCGTGCCGTGCTCCTTGGTGGTGAAGAAGGGCTCGAACACATGCGGCAGCACTCCGCTCGCAATGCCTGACCCGGTGTCGCTGATGGAAAGCAGCACGTAGTCTCCGGGATTGGGCTCGCCGAGAGTGGCGTGGGCGGTGGCGAGCGTCAACGTTCCTCCTTGCGGCATGGCGTCGCGGGCATTGAGAGCGAGATTCAGGACTACCTGTTCCAGCTGGCCGCGATCGGCGTAAACCGATTGTAGACCCGTTGCGAGCTGGGTGATCAGTTGAATATTTTCGCCCAGGACGCGTTGCAGCATGCGCTCGGTGTGTTGCACCAGCACGTTGAGACTCAGATGCGCGGGTTTCACGGTCTGGCGGCGGCTGAACGCCAGCAACTGGCGTGTAAGATCGGTGGCGCGCTGGGTGGCCTTCACCACTTGTTCGAGATCGTCGCGGGCGGGATCCCCCGGCAGCATGCTATCCAGCAGCATTTGGGAGTGGCCGGCGATCACCATCAGCAGATTATTGAAGTCGTGCGCCACGCCTCCCGCCAGCCGTCCCATGGCCTCGATCCGTTGCGAATGATGGAGCTGCTCCTCGAGACGCTTGCGTTCGGTGACGTCGCGGGAATTCACCACCACGCCTCCCACGCCGGCCAGGTGGGACAGGTTCCGGCCAAAGGATTCCAAGGTTCGATAGGAGCCATCCTGGTGACGGAACCGGTATTCGATGGCGCCCGATCCAGCATTTTGCCGGACAGCCGCTCGAACCCGCGCGGCATCGTCCGGATGAAGAAAGGCGGCGGCGTTTTTTCCTACCAGTTCCTCCACCGGATAGCCGAGAATGCGTTCATGCGACGGGCTGGCATAGCGGATGGTGCCGTCGATATCAAGAATGCTGACCAGATCGAGCGAATTCTCGGTGAGCGAACGATAGTGTTCTTCGCGGCGTTCCAGGGCCTCCACGGCGCGCGCGCGCTCACAGGCGTAGCGCACCGAGCGCACCAGCAGATCGCCGCCAACGCGGCCCTTGATTAAGTAATCTTGCGCCCCGGCACGCACGGCCCGGACCCCAATGGCTTCGTCATCGAGAGAAGTGAGCACCACGATGGGAACTTTGGGCGCGTGCGCGTGAACTCTGGTTACAGTCTCTAAACCTCTCGCGTCGGGAAGAGAGAGATCCAGCAGAGCGACATCGAACTGCTCCCGGCTCAGCAAATCCAGCGCTTCATCCAGGCGGCCGGCTTGTTCCAGATGGAAGCGCCCGCCGCTGGCGTCCCGAACCATCTCCCGCAGCAGGCGAGCGTCGATGGGGTTGTCCTCCACCAACAGGATGCGAACGTCGTCCAGATTCATGCGCTCGATTACCGACGGCCCCGGAACGAAGGAATGAGACCAGCCTCCGTGTCCAACTCAGAGAATTCTAACACCGGGAGTCGAGGGCCGGCGGTTCGGGTGACGGCTTCAACGCTACCAATCCAGCTCGACTTCGTAGTCGCCGGCGCCCGGGCCTGGATCGTCGATCTCGAAAATCAATTGGTAGTTGTTCTGCTGGGAGGGTGTTTCGACGATCTCGACGCGGCCACGGCCGCGCAGCGTTTTCACAGCAGGCTGGAGATCCGAACGCGCCGGGAGCGCTTGCATGAAATCGGCGCGCTGGTTTGAAACGCGGCCTCCTTCCAAACCTTGCGAGATCGCCGCGCCGGCTTTCACCAGGATGCGCACGCGGCCGGTCACCGATCCGCTCCATACTAAGCCGCTCCCGGCCGGAATGGGCGGAGGTTCGTTGCCGGTTGGCCGGTTCCATACCAGCTTAAAGGAATAGTCGCTCGACCCGCCCTGAGGATCGCGGATGGAGACGCGCGCGGTGTAATGGTTGCGCTCGCTCGGCTGCTCCACCAGCCGGATCTCTCCGCGCCCTTCCCGTTCGGCCAGCGTCACTTCCACCGGCCGGCCCGGAAGGGGCCGCGTGAACTTGAAATGCTCGCTCGCGACCGGAGCGCCAGTCGTGGTGCTTGAGCTACACGTCTTGGCCTGACAACTTATCAGCGCTTCCTCGTCTACCCTCCCGCTCCAGGCGATGGCTTCCGTGCGTCCTTCGCCTCGCGAACGTTCGAACTGGCGATCGCTGGTGTCCCAAGAAAGAGCGATGGAGTAGAACGAGCTGCCGGCCTGGCGGTCTTCGATCGAAACAGCCAGCGTGAACCCGTTGTCGACTCTGGGCTGGTCGACGATATGCACATATCCCCGGCCTTGAATCACGCGCAGCCGGGCATCCTGCTTGGTTTCGGGGAGTGCCTGGTAGAAATAAAACTGCTGCTGGGCCACCGGCGCGCCTTCCTGGACCTGCACATCCACCCGCTTGCCACGTAAGTGGAGGATCGCGACGCCATCCACCTCGCCTTGCCAGACAAACTGGGGGCGATCCTGCCCGAGCGCCGCTCCAGCGAACAACAAAAGAGAAACGAAGTATCTCACTTAGTGTCCATTCTACAGGCACGACCGGCAGAATAGTAAGCAACGATACAAATAATGTGGATGGCGGCGTTGATCCAAGCAGGTTAGGATAAGTAATGTTCGGCCTTGTACTGACCCGCCGACTGGCTACGCGGCCGCAGGATGTCGCTCGTAACGACTCATGGAATAGGCGATGATTTTTGCGCTGTTGCTCGCAAGCTCGATGAACCAGGTGCTGCAAAGCTTCTTCGACGACACCTTTGCCGGCGTGTATCATCTGGATTCATTCGACTGGTCCCTGCTGATCCCTTATTTCGCGATTCTGCTGGTTTTGTCCTGCTACGGATGCCATCGCTATGAAATGATCCGCCGCTATCTGCGCCAGAAGAAGCAGGGCGCCCCGCCCGCCCCGGCGAAATGGGAGACGCTGCCCAAAGTAACCATCCAGTTGCCCCTCTACAACGAACGCTACGTCGTGGAGCGGCTGATCGAAGAAGTATCAAAAATGGATTACCCCGCCGGGCTGCTGCAAATTCAGGTGCTGGACGATTCCACCGACGATACGCATCCCTTCACCCAAGCGCTGGTGCTCGAATATCAGTCCGCGGGCCTACCCATCGAATATCATCACCGCGCCAACCGGAACGGATATAAGGCCGGCGCGCTGCAAGAAGGGATGAAGACCGCGACCGGCGAATTCATCGCGATTTTCGATGCCGATTTTATTCCGCCGCGCGATTTTTTGCGCCGCACCATCGATTACTTCACCGATCCGAAGGTGGGCGTAGTGCAGACGCGCTGGACCTACACTAACCGTCATTACAGCTTGCTGACCGAGGTGGAAGCCATGCTGCTCGACGGGCACTTCGTGATTGAGCACGGCGCCCGGCATGGCAGCGGACTGTTCTTCAATTTCAACGGGACGGCCGGCATTCTGCGCACCACGATGATCGAGGATGCGGGTGGCTGGCAGCACGACACGCTGACGGAGGATTCCGATCTGAGTTATCGGGCGCAGCTCAAGGGCTGGCGCTTCGTGTACGACCCCGACATCGAATGCCCTTCGGAGCTGCCCGTGGAAACCTACGCCTTCCAGGTGCAGCAATCGCGCTGGGCTAAAGGATTGACACAGGTTGCCATCAAGCTGCTGCCGTCCATCCTGCGAGCCGACATCCCGGCGCGGACCAAGGCGGAAGCGTTCTTTCATTTGACGCCGAACATCTCCTATCCGCTTATGCTCGGGATCTCGGCGCTCACGCTGCCCGTGATGATTGTGCGGTTTTACATGGGTTGGTTCCAGATGATAACCATCGACCTGCCGCTGATCATCGCCTCGTTCTGGTCGATTTCCGCTTTCTATCTTTGGGCCCAGCACGAGTTGTTTCCCAAAGATTGGAAGCGCGCGCTATTGCTTATGCCGGCCTTGATGGCGTCCGGAGTAGCGCTCACGTTGGTCAACACCAAAGCGGTTTTTGAAGCGTTCTTCGGGATCAAGTCGGCCTTCGCGCGCACGGCCAAGTACGCAGTTGGGGATCGTAAGGTCAAGATTGACAACCCGGAGTATCGGCGGCGCAGCGGCTGGCTGCCGTATGCGGAACTGGCGGTGGGCGCCTATTTCGTGCTGATGGTCAAGTTCGCTATCGACACCTGGAATTTCCCCGCCATTCCATTTCTGCTATTGTTCGTGGCCGGCTATTGGTGGGCCGGCTTCAGCACGCTGTATCAGGAGTTTCAAGGACGTCTGCGCTGGCAGCGCGAACGGGCGGCTGCTCTCGAGAAGAACGCCGCGTAAGCCGAATCCAATTCTGGGCAGGGTTCGCCCACACCGATGCATGCCCTCGGGGCGGGGACTTCGCGCTGATTTGCGCGTACTATTAATAAAGTCCCGTCCCCATGATTCGAGCAACTCCCGCAGACCTGCCCAGCGCGGAACGATGGGCCCGCATCGAAGAAGTTTTTCATGCAGCCCGAGCCGAGGGCGGCGAACGCCAGATGGCGATATTGCATCGTCTCTGTGGGGAGGACCAAGAGCTTTTGGCGCAAGTGCAGGCGCTGCTGGAGGCGCACCAGATAGCCAGCCGGGCGCAGCCTGTCGAAGAAAAGCGGGTGACCGATCTCGCCGGCCGGCGCGCCGGCAATTACCAATTGGACTCGCTGCTAGGAACCGGCGGGATGGGGTCGGTCTACCTCGCCCATCGCTGCGACGGGCAGTTCGACCGGCAGGCGGCGCTCAAAATTCTGGGAGCCAATCTGCGAAACGAGTTTTTCACCGAGCGCTTCGCGGTGGAACGCCGCCTGCTGGCAAGCCTCGATCATCCCAATATCACCCGATTGCTGGATAGCGGCGTTAGCGAAGACCGCGATCCGTACCTGGTCCTGGAGTACGTCGACGGCCAGCCGATGGATGCCTACTGCGATGCGCGGCAGCTCACCGTCGAGCAGCGCGTCCGCCTGTTTCTACAGGTTTGCGATGCGGTGGAATACGCGCACGGCCGGCGCGTAATTCATCGCGACCTGAAGCCCTCCAATATTCTGGTCTCCAGCGATGGCGCGGCGAAACTCTTGGACTTCGGCACCGCCAAGCTGCTCGAAACGGCGGAAGCCGATACGACCGCGACGCGCTTCCGGATGATGACACCGCGCTACGCCAGCCCGGAACAATTGCACGGCGGAGCGCTGACGGAGGCCACCGACGTCTATTCGCTGGGGATCGTTCTTTACGAGCTGCTGACGGGAGCGTGGCCGTATGGCGATCCACGGTCGGTTATTTGCGGCTTGGAGC
This sequence comes from Terriglobia bacterium, assembly GCA_963768095.1. Classification (GTDB taxonomy): domain Bacteria; phylum Acidobacteriota; class Terriglobia; order Bryobacterales; family Bryobacteraceae; genus Palsa-89. The sequence goes on from CAVYGT010000012.1 coordinate 63,019, forward strand.
GAGCCGCGGGCGATGTGGAGCCGCGGCATCCCAGCCTGGCAGTCGACAACCAGGCGGCGGCGCGGCGCGGCGTTTCGAAGACGGCGCTGGTTGCCGTGCTGAAGGGCGACCTGTCGAAGGTGATCCTGAAAGCCATTCAGGCCGAGCCGGAGCGCCGCTATTCTTCCGTGCGCGAGTTGGCGCAAGACCTGGACCGCTACCTGGACGGGAGTCCGGTTTTGGCGCGCCCGCAGACGCTGGCCTATCGCGCCGGCAAGTTCGCGCGGCGGAATCGGGTGGCGATGGCAGTGGCGTTGGCTGCGATTGCCATAGCCGGCGGATTATACCTGGAGCGCGCGCGCTTGCGGCCGGCGGCGCCGGGAAAATCCATCGTCGTGCTCCCGTTCAAGAACCTGAGCGCCGACCCGGCCAACCAGTACTTCAGCGACGGACTCACCGACGAAATCACCGAGGCGATTTCGCATCTCAGACCCTTGCGCGTGATCGCGAGAGCCTCGGCCTACCAGCTAAGAAACATGGCCGGGGATGTTCGAGAAGTAGGGCGGCAATTGCACGTGACCCACGTGCTCGAAGGCAGCGTGGAGCGCAGCGGCGACCGGGTCAAAATCGTGGCGCGCCTGGAGCGAGCCTCCGATGGCGCGCAGGTTTGGTCGAACACCTACGTGCGGCAGAACTCGGATCTTTTTTCCGTACAGTCCGATCTCGCTTCCAGCATCGCGGAAAATCTGAAGGCGTCCATGGACACCGCCGCTCCGGCCAAGCACGTGGTCCGCGATGCGCAAGCCGTCGATGCCTATATGCGGGCCATGTTCGAGGCGGAACAGTTCACCCCCCAGGCCTTCGCCCAGGCCGAGGCGGACCTGAAACAAGCCATCCAGCGGGATCCGGCGTATGCCGCCGCGTACTCCGCTCTCGGCGCCACCATCATCAACGGCGCCAGCAACACCGTGCGCGACCGCGCGGGCCACCTCCAGATGCTGAAAATCGCGCTGCCTTATTACCGCAAGGCGCTTGAATTGGATCCGGACCTGGTGTCGCCCCGCGTGAATCTGGCGACCTTCGCGCTGCAAGAGAATTGGGACTGGCCCGGCGCCGAGAAAGAATATCGAAGAGCTTTGGCGAACGGGCCAAACGCCACGGCCAATCAGGCCCTCGGCTTCCTGCTGGTCTATCAAGGCCGCTTTCAGGAAGGCGACGAATATTTGCGCCTGGCACAAGATCAAAACCCCTACAGCACCTCGCTCATGACGAATCTCATCTCCGCCCGCACCTTGGAGCACCGCTACGGCCAGGCCAGAGAACTCGCCCAGGCCCTACTGGCCCGATCGCCCAATCTACAGTCGGCGCGCATGGCGCACGCCTGGACCTACGTCGAGGACGGACATCCGGATTTAGCGCTGGCGGAGTACGCCAAGATATCTCCCGCCGGCCCGATCGGGCAAATGGTCAAGGCGCAAGCGCTGGCCAGCGGCGGGCGGCGCGAGGAGGCGCTCAGCCTGATACGTCCCATGGAAGCTAACTACCGCGGCTTTCTGCCCGCGGTATCGTTCGCCGCGGTCTACGGATTCCTGGGCGACGAGGAAAATGCCATGCAGTGGCTGGACCGGTCCGCCGAGGATCACGACTTTTCCTTGTTATACGTCAACGTCGACGCTGCGTTTGATCGCTTGCGCAACTCCACGCGCTTCCAGGCGCTCCTAAAACGCATCGGGCTGAAGCAGTGACAGCATCGTTCATCTAGTGCCGCCGCCACCCGCGCCGAGCAGCCTCTCGACGCCCATTCGCACTTCATGTTGGCCTTCGGTCAGTTTGTCGATTTTTTCGTGCAGGTAAGCAATCTTCATTTCGGTGTTCATGCTGCTTTCAAACTCTATGTCGGCGCGGATGCGGTCGCGGGCGCGTTGCCGGTTCTGGCTGGTCAGCACGAATAGCGTCAGGAAGATCGCTTCGAGCGAGACGATCACCGACAGAAACTCGAACGGATAGGCGTCGAATGCCCGCCAATGGCCGATCAAGCCTAGATTCAGCATGATCCAGGTCCCCAAGAACAGCGCATGAAAAAGCACCGAGCCGAGGCTGCCCGTCAGCGCCGGAACACCCTCGGCCAGTCGGGTCAACGGCGTGCGTTGTTCGGCCGCAACATCGTTTACGTTGCGCGTAACGGTGCGGCGGATCACCTCGTCGGCCTTTCTCAAACGGCGCGCCGCCACGCTCAGCAGATTCAGAGCCGCGGGCGTGTACTGGCGGACGTATTCTTCAAAATGCTCGCGATCCAGCCGCAGCACCTCGGCGTCGCTGAGCGCGCTGACCGAAGCCGTGCGCGGTCCATCGTCCAGCAGCGAGATCTCCCCGAACACGTCTCCAGGGCGCGATATTTCAAGCACGATCTTTTCGCCCTGATCGTTCTTGATGAAGATCTCGACTTCGCCGGAACGAACGATGTACAGCGCGTGTCCCGGATCGCCGTAGCTAAAGATGGCGTCGCCGGCCGAGTAGGAAAGCAGATCGATCTTTTCAGCCAGGCCGAGCTTTTCCCGCGCTCCCAGATCGCGCAGGTGCTCCACCTCATTCAATATGGATGCGTCAATGGGCATGCGAACAGCGTATCCAACGCGGCCGCATGCGCGCCAGGAGTCTTACGCCGCGCCTTTTTCGCTCAATTGACGAAGCATCGCCCGCCCTTGTTCGGTGGGTTGATAATGGCGCCTGGGTAGCTTGGAGGAAGCCGGCGCAGCCGCATTCACCACGTCGAGCAACCCCTGTTCCACCAGCTTATCGAGTCGCTCGTTGGCATTTCCGTCATATCCCTCACGAGCCCGGCCGGCGGCACAAACTGTCTTGAGCAGACTCAGCGTATCGTCGTCCATTGGTCCCCCTGCGAACTCAGTATGGTATCACTTCGGAGGCGTTGCGCGGGCGTTACCCTACACCTCCTACTACCGCGAGATTAGTAGCGTCGTACCAATCCAATCTGCGCGCCCAAATGTGACGTTTCCCTCATTCCCGCAGGCCGCCGCCTCTGTGATACTCGGGCTGCGCCGGGCGGGCGCTCGCATGATGAGAATTCTTAGCTTGCTTCTAATTTCCGGCGGTTTGACGTGGGCGTCTACGATCTATTCCATCACCGACCTTGGCAGCCTGGGCGGCTCGTCTTCTACCGGTTATCAGATGAACGACGCCGGAACCGTAGTTGGATGGGCCGAAACCCTGACCGGCAACCAGCAGGCTTTTGCCTCGCTCGACGGCGGTTCGCCCCAAACATTGCCGTCGCCGGGGGCTTCCGATTCCTACGCTTTTGGAATCAACGGCGCCAATGTGATCGTGGGGGTCTCCTACATAAATGGCCAACCCCACGGCACGATCTGGTCCGGATCGAGCGTAACCGACCTTGGCGCGGGCGTGTTCGCAATGGCCATCAACGCCTCGGGCACGATAGTAGGTAGTAACGGGCATGCGTTCAAATTGGTGAACGGCACTTATCAGGACTTGGGCACTTTGCCGGGTGGCGACTGGAGCGCTGCCTACGGCGTCAACGATTCAGGGACGGCAGTCGGTTACGGCGACCTCGCTTCGGGCTTGTTTCGCGCCATGGTCTGGAATCCGGACGGCAGCGTAACCCAACTCGGCACGCTGGGCGGGGCGAACAGTTACGCCACCGCTGTCAACGATAGCGGAGAGGTGGTGGGCCACGCAGCGACAGCCAGCGGGTATGACAATGCGTTTCTAGAGACCGGCGGCGTTATGCAGGACCTCGGAACGCTGGACGGCGGGTGCAGTTACGCCTATGGGATTAACGACAGCGGGGCCATCGTGGGCTATAGCTGGTCGGAAAACGAGAACAATCCGGTCGCATTCGTTTATTCGGAGGGCGTGATGCAGGATTTGAACTCGTTGATTCCCGGCGGGTCCGGCTGGCAGCTGCTGGAAGCATATGGGATCGATGCCTCGGGCGAGATCACCGGAATCGGGCTGCTGAACGGCCAGGCCAGCGCGTTCTTGCTGGAACCCACGGATCCGGTTCCCGAGCCGCGGGCCCTAAGTGTGATTCTGGTTGCACTGGGGCTCTTCGCCATTTTCCACCGGCGGGGCGGAATGCGCTATGGTAGTTAGCAGGAGCTGACTTACAATGATGAGCCGAATTGTGCCCGTAGTGGCCGCAGCCGCGGCGATGTTGACGACGGGTGTACTGAGCGCGCAATCCAACGGCACCCCGACGTTTTCCAAGGATGTCGCACCGATCCTCAATAAAAACTGCGTGAGTTGTCATCGCGAGGGTGAAATCGCGCCCATGTCGCTGCTGACTTACGAGCAGGCGCGGCCCTGGGCCAAGTCGATCCGCGAGAAAGTGTCGCGCGGGCTTATGCCGCCCTGGCACGCCGATTCGGAACGAGGCGTTTTCTCGAATGACCGGCGCTTGAGCGAAGGCGATAAAGAAACGCTCATCGCATGGGCTGACGCCGGCGCTCCCGCGGGCAATCCCAAGGATCTGCCGCCCGCGCCCAAGTTCGCCGAAGGCTGGGAGATCGGGACACCCGACGTCGTCCTCACCATGCAGAAACCCTACACGGTTCCCGCCAACGGCACCATCGCCTATCAATATTTCATGATCCCGACCAACTTCACCGAAGACAAATGGGTGCAGGCGATCGAAGTGAAGCCCGGCGTGCGCAGCGTGGTGCATCACATCCTGGTGTTTTCAAAACCCCCGCAGAACAGCGCGGATGCCAAGATGGGCGACGCGTTTTTCCAGACTCTTCCAAAAATGCCGGCCATGAAACGGCCGGACGGCTCCGTGGAGACATCCACATTCGCCGGCGCTCCCGGCAATTTGATCGCGACCACCGCTCCGGGCACCAACGCGATGGTTTACGCACCCGGCGACGCGATGAAGGTCCCGGCAGGCTCGACGCTGATCTTGCAGGTCCACTACACCGCCAACGGCAAGGGCGAAACGGACCAGTCCAGCATAGGCATGATTTTTGCTAAGCAGCCGCCGCAGCGTGAAATTCACAACAGCGCGATTATGAACCCGATGATGAAGCTTCCGGCCGGGGCATCCAATCAAGCCATCGACACCGCGGTCGAGTTCTCCGAAGACGCGCACATCACCGCCCTGTTCCCGCATACGCATCTGCGCGGCAAGAGCTGGGAATATCGCTTGATCTATCCGGACGGGCGTTCGGAAGTGGTCCTGACGGTTCCGCACTACGATTTCAACTGGCAGACCTACTACATCTACTCGAAGCCGCTGGCGGTGCCCAAGGGTTCGCGCCTGGAATGCACCGCGCATTACGACAATTCGGTCAACAATCCGTCGAACCCCGATCCTAAGATCGACGTGCGCTGGGGCGAACAGACCTGGCAGGAGATGCAGTACACCGGCATCACCTACTACGTCGATCAACCCGGCAAGAAGGCTCCCGCGGCCACCACCGCGCAGAAGTAAACCTGTGGCGCACGCACTCGCGCGTGCCGCGTTAACATTCGTGTGAACGCAATGTTGGAGTGTGTCACCGCGCCGCTGACTCGCTCACACCGGGCAGCGTGTAGTCCTTGAACTGCTCGCGCAACACGCGCTTGTTGAATTTGCCCACGCTGGTTTTGGGCACAGCTTCGATAAATACCACGTCGTCCGGCAGCCACCATTTTGTGACGCGCGAGCCGAGGAAATCCAGGATCTCCTGCTTGGTGATTTGGTTGCGATACTCGGGCAGCGGCGCAATGCAGGCCAGCGGCCGCTCCTGCCACTTGGGGTGGAACACGGCAATCACGGCCGCCTCCGCTACTTTGGGATGGGCCATGATGGCGTTTTCCAGATCCACGCTGGAGATCCACTCGCCCCCGCTCTTGACCAGATCCTTGGTGCGATCCATGATCTGCAGATAGCCGTCCGGATCGATGGTGGCGACGTCGCCGGTGCGGAACCAGCCGTCCGCGAAGGCCTGGTCGTTGCGATCGTCGTGGTAGTAACCGCTGGTGATCCACAGGCCGCGCGTTTGCAGCTCGCCCATCGTGTTTCCGTCCCAAGGCAGCTCGTGGCCGTCGGCGTCTACGATCCGTATTTCCACTCCGGCCACCGGCAGGCCATGGCGCGCCAGCAGGTCGAAGCGCTCTTTTTCGGGTAACGAATCGCGATCTTTCTTTACCGCCATGAAGGTCGCGATGGGCGTGGTTTCGGTCATCCCCCAAGCCAGGCGGAACGCGATCCCGTACTTCTTCTCATACCACTCGATGAATTGCCGCGGCATGGCGGAACCGGCCACCACCACGGCGCGTAGCGTGGAAAGATCGTGCGGATGATTTTCAAGATACGAGTACAGCGTCATCCAAATGGTCGGAACGCCGGCCGTGAACGTGACGCGCTCGTTCTGGATCAGTGCCGCGATGTCCTCGGGTTGAAGCTGGCGGCCGGTGAGAACCATGCGCGAGCCGGTCATCACGGCGGCGTAAGGAATGCCCCAGCCGTTGGCATGAAACATGGGGACGATCTGGAGCACCGTGTCTCGCTCCGAGATGGCGAAGACGTCCGCCAAAGCGAGCGAGAAACTGTGCAGGAACATCGAGCGGTGCGTATACAGAACCGCTTTGGGATGGCCGGTGGTTCCGGAGGTGTAGCAGGTGGCGCACGCCGCGGTTTCCTCAAGCTGTCGGCCAGGCGTAGGGCTGATCGACCGAAGCGCGGATCTCTTGTTCGTAATCGGATGCCGGCGCCAGGCTGGTCGCACGCGGTTCATCCGGCAGGATCACGAAATGCTTCACGCAAGGGATCTGATCGCGAATCGGTTCGAGCAGCGGCGCCAGCGAAGCGTCCACGAAGATCACCTTGTCCTCGGCGTGCTGGATGATATAAGTCAACTGGTCGGAGGGCAAGCGCAGGTTGAGAGTATGCAGGACGGCGCCGAAACAGGGAACGGCGAAGTATAGCTCCAGATGCCGAAAGCTGTTCCAGCACAGCGAGCCAACGCGGTCGCCCGGCTTTACTCCCAGCCGCTCCAGGATGCGCGCCACCTTGTGAACGCGCGCGTGGAAATCGGCGTAAGAGTAGCGATGCATGCCGTCCGCCATCTTGCTTGCGATTTGCTTAGAAGGGAAGAGTTTGGCCGAACGCTCCAATATATGGGTGAGCGTCAGCGGGTAGTCCATCATGAGGCCTTGCATAATGTCTCGCAGGTATTACTTTATTTGGTTGGCGGGGCGTTAATCAAGCGGCCTGGAATGCGCCTGGAGGCGGCGTGCCGCCTACCGGAGGTTGAACTTCTTCATTTTGTAGCGCAGCGTGTCGCGGGTTATGCTAAGCAGGCGGGCGGCTTGGGTCTGGTTGCCGCCCGTTTTTTCGAGCGCTTGAACCAGCAACCGGCGTTCCTGTTCAACCAGCGACATCTGCTCGCCGGTGAAGGGCGCCGGGGCCGACCCGGTGACGTTCACGAACGAAGAACCAGTGCCGCGCACCGCGATGGGCAGGCTCTGCGGACGGAGATGCGAAGTGTCTTCGAGGATCATGGCGCGCTCAATAGCGTTGCGCAGCTCGCGCACATTGCCCGGCCAGTCATGCGCCAGCAGCAGGCTCTCGGCTTCCGGCGAAAGGCCTTCCACCTGCCGCTTGAACTTCTCGTTGTAGTGCTGGATGAAGAAGCGGGCCAGCGGCAAGATGTCCTGCGGCCGCTCGCGCAACGCCGGCACGATCAATTGGATTACGTTCAAACGGTAGTACAGGTCCTGCCGGAACGCGCCTTCTTTGACGGCCTCGCGCAGATTCTTGTTGGTGGCGGCGATGATCCGGACGTCCACGTGGATGTCCACCAGCCCGCCCAAGCGCCGGAAGCATTGATCTTCCAGCACCCGCAGCAGCTTGGCTTGCAACGACAGCGGTATCTCGCCGATCTCGTCCAGAAACAGCGTGCCCTTGTCGGCCAGCTCCAGGAGCCCGCGCTTCTGCGCGCGCGCATCGGTGAAGGCGCCTTTCTCATAGCCGAACAACTCGCTCTCGAGCAGCGTATCGGGAATGGCCGCACAGTTGATGGCCAGGAACGGCTCGGCCTGTCTTAGGCTCTGGTAGTGCAGGGTCTTGGCCACCAGGTCTTTGCCGGTTCCGTTCTCGCCTTCAATCAAAATGGAGCTGGCTTCGCTTACCGCCACGCGCCGCACGAACGCCAGCACCTCGCGCATGGATTGCGATTCGGCGATAATCTGGCGGCGCGACGGTTCGGCTTCTTCGGTGATGTCCTTGACGGTGGCTACCACGCCTTCCACCGCGCCGTCTTCATCGAAAATTTGAACGGTGCGGATCACAACCATGCGCTCCAGCCCGTTCTCGGTCCGCAGGTTTACGGTTCCAGAGGGCAGCCTGGCGGACTCGCCTAAAGCTTGGATCATCCCGCAACTCGGCTCGCAAGTGACGCAGTGGAATACTTCTTGACAATGCTTGCCGATCATCTGATCGGCGGACATGCCGAACAGACGCTCGGCCGCTTGATTGACGCCGACGATTCGCAGGTTCTTGTCATAGAGGAATAGCGCATCGGAAAGTTGGTCGAAGACGGCTTCTAGAACTTGCGGCCGCTGCCATTTCGCCGCGAGATGCGAGATGAAACTTCTCGGAAGCGTTTCCGTTGAATTATCTAGCATAAAGCCTTTGCACCTTTGCAAAGCACGTTGATGACCGCAATTGGGCGCTCCGTCTGGGGGTTCTGCCGCTAGGGGGTGGTGAGTAAGAACCTGTACCTTCCTGCGACGCAGGCCTAAGTTCTTATGAATACAAAACTTCGGGACTCCAAAAGCTACTGGCTGGTAGATTGCATTGTGCTCAACCGGAACGGGTTGCAATGAAAACGATCCAGATGGTCTTAAGAGATGGCGAATACGCCGACGCGTTGCGCAACCTCCTATTACGCGATGGAACCCATCGCGTGTACTTGGTTGAACAGCCGGATTTCAGACTGGACGGAGTAATCGTGATCGATGGCAACCGGGCTGAGAGCCTTTCTTTGCTCGATGGCGAACCGGAGCGGTTCGTCGTAATTACACGCAAGGGCTCCGATCACCTGGCTCGGATCTGGGACGCCGGAGTGCGCCACGTGGTGTTCGAGGGGGACTCGCCGAGCACCGCGCACTTAGCGATTATCGCCGCGGAACTACGATTGCCAAGAACAAATGGAAAGGGCAGAATCTCGAGTTCCGGGCCATATATGGAAGGCCATCGAAATACACCTCGCGTCGGCTTGCCGGTGATTGATGCTCCGCCTCGCTGTGCCCGGTGCCATTTCTCGAGACCTCCCCTTCCCTTCTGAAAGGAACGCTCACAATGCTGACTTTTTCGATTCTTTGGGTGATGTTCGCAGCAGCCATTACGGCTTCGGCGCTAATAAAACGCTCCGCCGCCGGCAACTCTGATCATGCCGAGACCCGAGAATCTGGAAACGTTCTGGCTTTCATCGCAGTCCTTTCTAGCTTGCTGCTCCTGGCCGGCTTCGTCTATGTCGGGAGTTCCCTGGTTCTCAGTCTGTAGTTCGGCCTTCCAAACCTATCTTTTGACTTCGTCTCTTTCTATAGTTGGGCTATATTTCATTACAAAACTGGGCCAAGTTCCACGGCTAGACGGCTGGTTGGGTGTTTTAACCCTAGTCTCGAACCTTATCCGACTGATCAACCGTTGGTAACGTGATTGCGGCATCTTTGCCGGATGCTTCAGCGCACACCGCTCGCTTACTTAGCCAGCAATCTTATCAGCCTGATTGGCGTCATACTGGTAACTACATCGGGCATTCTCTGGCTGCTTACTCTGCCAGCCTTCTGGCGGGGGGAAGCGACCACGCCTTATATTGGCATCCTGCTATTCCTGATTTTGCCCGGCATATTTGTGCTGGGTCTGCTTCTGATTCCGCTCGGCGTCGCGCTGCACACCTGGAAGCGCAGGAAGGCCGGCGACCGCGGCCCGTTTGTCCCCCAGGGAGGCGAGCTGCGGCGGCTGGCGATCTTCGTCGGTCTGACGACCGCGGCCAATTTGGTAATGGGCAGCCAGTTCAGTTACCGCGCGGTCACCTACATGGATACGGACACATTTTGCGGCCAGTCGTGCCACAAAGTGATGGATCCGGAATACACTGCGTATTCGAACTCCCCGCACGCTCGCGTAGCTTGCACCGAATGTCACATCGGACCGGGAGCGTCTTTCTTTGTGAAGTCGAAGCTCTCCGGCGCGGGGCAGGTGCTGGCGGTTCTATTTAACACCTACCCGCGTCCCATTCCTTCGCCGGTGGAAGCACTTCGTCCCGCCCGCGAAACTTGCGAGCAATGCCACTGGCCGCAAAAATTCGACGGAAACAAATTCTTCGTCGACAACGAGTATGCGGCTGACGAACACAACACGCCGTCGACGACGGTGGCGCTGATGAAGATCGGCGGGCGGAATTTCAGCGGAACGATCGGCATTCACGGCGCACATGTGAACGCGAAAGCTCGCATGGATTACGTCGCCACCGATGCGCATCGGCAGGTGATCCCGCAAGTCACTTATACCGATGCGAATGGAAAAGTCACCGTATTCAATTCGAGCGACGCCAAAGTGACGCCCGAAGACCTGGCACGCGGCGAACACCGCCAGATGGACTGCATGGACTGCCATAACCGGCCGACGCACATCTTCCAACTACCGGAGCGGGCGCTGGACGCGGCCATAACGCAGGGCAGCATCAGTGGCGCGCTCCCATTCATCAAGAAGACTGCACTGGATGCGCTGAAGCGCGAATACCCGGACCACGCCACCGCGGAGCGCCAGATCGCGGCTACGCTAGACAGCTTTTATCGTTCTAACTATCCCCAGATCTACGCCGCCGAGCAGCTCGCGCTGAAGAACGCGATCGCCGCGGCGCAGACGATTTATGCACAGAATGTTTTTCCCGAAATGAAGATTACGTGGGGCACTTACCCTAACAACCTGGGACATACTGATTTCCCAGGCTGTTTCCGGTGCCACGATGGCAATCATAGCAGCGCCGATGGGCGCACGATTTCTAATGATTGCGCCACCTGCCATGATCTGTTGGCGGTCGGCGAGAAAAACCCGAAAGTCTTGACTGAACTCGGGATGGATCCGCCCCGGCAGGCTTCCACAGGAGGCGCGTCAGAGAAAAAATAAGGAGGTGCTCTGTGAAGTGGAGTACCGCTATCGCATTTTTGCTCGCCTTGGCCCTTAATGTCCTCGGCGCGAGCGCCCCGAAGACCGCCGATTGTCTGGCCTGTCACGACGACAAGGGCGCAAGCTTTCAAGCCAGCGTGCATGCAAGCCTTTCCTGCACCGACTGCCATACCGATAAGAACGCATATCCGCACGCGGCCAAGGCCGCCCAGGTGAAATGCGACACATGCCACGCGGAGCCCGCCGGAGGAGTTGCCGCCAGCGTGCACGCCTCGGTAGGCAAACAGCCGTGCGAGAACTGCCACGGCGAGGTCCACGCCGTCCTGGCGTCGAGTAATCCAAAATCCCGAACCTACGCAGCCAATCTGCCGCGCACCTGTGGAGCCTGCCATGGCGACGGGAAGCTGGCCAAGGAGCACGGGCTCACGGAAGTCTATACGAAGTACATGGATTCGATCCACGGGTTTGCTCTCACTCAGGACGGGTTGCTGGTGGCGGCCAGTTGCTCGAGCTGCCACGGCTCACACAAGATTTTGAGCAAGAAAGATCCGGCCAGCCGCACCAACCGTGCCAATGTGGCCGCAACCTGCGGAACCTGCCATGCCGGGCCCAAACAGGACTACATGGCGGGAATTCACGGGCAGGGTGCGGCCACGGGGAATGCGCGTGCGCCGGTCTGCACCGATTGCCATACCACGCACGAGATCTCCCGCGTGGAGACGGCAGCCTGGCAGACGAAGACCACGACTACTTGCGGGAAGTGCCACCAGGAGCAGTTCGCAACCTACCGCGACACATTTCACGCGCAGGTTTCGGCACTGGGCTATATCGAAACCGCGCATTGCTGGGACTGTCATGGTTTCCACGACATCCGGCCGGCGACGGATCCGAAATCGACCATTGCGCGGGCCAACTTGCAGGCCACCTGCGGCAAATGCCATTCGGGCGTGACCATGAGCTTTATCAGCTACCAGCCGCACGCGGACCGGCACAATCGTCAGGCCTATCCGGCGCTGTGGAGTTCGTGGATATTCATGAATCTGCTGCTGGCTGGCGTCTTAGGCTTCTTCGCGCTGCACGCCGTGCTTTGGCTGAACCGGTCGCTCGCCGAGCGCCGCCACAATCGCGCGGGCGGACCGGCGTCTGAGTAGAACAAGGAGAAATCCAATGGAATCCAACAATCGAACGACAACGATCAGCGAGACCGCCGCCTCCGCCGATGGGAGGCCAGTGAGCCAGGACTCCGGTGTACGCTACTACAGCCGGTTCTCGGCGCCGCAGCGCTTTCTGCACGGCTTTCTGGCCGTGACCTTCCTCGGTCTCGCCATGACCGGGTTGACGTTGCGATTTAGCAGCGCCCATTGGGCGACGGCGCTCGCTAACGCCGTGGGCGGGTTTGGCACGGTTCTGTTCTTTCATCTGTTCAGCGCCGTGGTCCTGACCGTCGCGTTCTTGATCCACGTAGCCAACCTGGTGTACCGCCTCATCGCCCGGCGCGAGTTTGGCCTGGTGTGGGGGCCGACGTCGATGGTCCCCAATCTCAAGGACATTCAAGACTTCTTCGCGCAGGTTAAGTGGTTCTTCTTTCGCGGACCGAAGCCCAAGTTCGGCCGCTACGCCTATTGGGACAAGGTGGATTACTGGGCGGTCTTCTGGGGCATGGCGATCATTGGAATCTCCGGCTACGCAATGTGGTTCGCGCCCTTCTTCGCCCGGTTCATCCCCGGCTCTTGGCTCAACATCGCTTTGCTGATCCACGGAGAAGAGGCGATTCTCGCGGTCGGCTTCATTTTCACCATCCATTTCTTCAATACGCACCTGCGTCCGGATAATTTCCCGATGGACCTGGTGATCTTCACCGGCCGCCAAACCGAAGCGGAGCTAAAAGAGCGGCACCCGGAAGAGTACCGCCAGTTGGTGGAAAGCGGTGAGCTGGAAAAACTTCGCGTCGAAGCGCCGCCCCAATGGTTGAAGAACTTCGGCTGGTCGTTCGGCACGGTGGCGATCGCGATTGGGTTCGTTTTCTTAAGCCTCATGGTCGTGGCTTTCGTAAAAGAGTAACGCACTACTAAGGCCGGAACCTGTTTTGAAGGGCGTTGGCCCGGAAAGGATGGACTCTCATGTTCCCTCCCAAAAAGATTCTGTTTCCCGTGGATTTCTCCGAGCGCTGCTCGAGCGCCGCCAGAATGGTGGAGATATTCGCAGGGCGCTTTCAGGCCGAGCTGACGCTGCTGCACGTGCTCGAGCCGCTTTCCTATAACGACATCCCGGTCGATTCCAGCGGCATCGCCGAGCAGCGGCTAGGCTCATTCCTGGTGGACGAGCTGAAGCATTTCGACGTAAAGCGAGTGCTTCTGGACGGAGATCCCGCGTCGCAGGTCCTCGGGTATGCTCATTCGAACGGTTCGGACCTCATTATGCTGCCCACCCACGGCTATGGCGGATTCCGCCGCCTGATCCTAGGATCGGTCACGGCAAAAATCCTGCACGCCGCCGAATGCCCGGTTTGGACCGGTGTCCACATGGAACACGTCCCGCGTCTGGAGGACATCAGTTTGAAGCGAATTCTGTGCGCCATCGATCTGGGGGCGCAGAGCTGCCCCACCGCAAGCTGGGCCAAGAAGTTCGCGGCGGAATTCGGAGCGCAGCTGGAGATCGTTCACGCCGTAGCGCACGCTACCGAGGCTCTGGCTGCACCGGAGGCAGGCTCGGCGCCGGATGCCATGGCGGAGGCCACCGAAAAGTTGAAAGCTGTCCAGGCCTGCGTCGGCCTCGATAGCCCGGCCTTCGTAGTGGGGGGCGAAGTAGCGCCCGCGGTGTGCGACTGCGCGGCTCGCGAGAAGGCTGACCTGGTGGTGATTGGCCGCAGCGTCAAGGGCGGGGTGTTGGGCCGGCTCCGCGCCAATGCCTACTCCATCATCCGCCAATCCCCCTGCCCGGTCGTCAGCGTTTGAGGCGGGCGCCAGGGCGGTCACGCCGCGCTCAGCCCGCCCACCGTTCACTGGCGCGGGCACAATTTCTGAAGAACTATCCAAGGAAGATGTATCAATAGTGTATGGCGACGATCACGGATCTAACGCGATCCAGTCAATCTCATCAAGACATCACCCGCCGCGATCTGGATGTCTTTTTCAAGCCGAAGTCGGTTGCGGTCATCGGCGCAACGGAGCGCGAGGGGCATGTGGGCCGCTCGGTGCTCTGGAATCTCATCAGCAGCCCATTTGGCGGCACTGTTTACCCCGTCAATTCCAAGAGAACCAGCGTGCTGGGAATACGGGCGTATCCTGACGTTGCCAGCCTGCCGGAACCACCCGAGCTGGCAGTTGTCGTCACGCCCGCCGCCACGGTGCCAGGTGTTATCGAAGAGTGTGCGCGCGCGGGGGTCCAGGGCGCTGTCGTAATCTCAGCGGGATTCCGCGAGTCCGGCCAGCATGGCCTGGAGCTGGAGCGCCAGATCCTGGCCGCGGCCCGGCCCGCCAAGATGCGCATCGTCGGCCCCAACTGCCTGGGCGTGATGTGCCCTGTCAGCGGCTTGAACGCGACCTTCGCTCAGACCGTCGCGCGGCCCGGATCGGTGGCCTTCGTGAGCCAGAGCGGCGCGCTCTGCACCGCCATTTTAGATTGGAGCCTGCGCGAGCAGATCGGGTTCAGCGCATTCATTTCAGCCGGCTCGATGTTGGATGTCGGTTGGGGAAATCTGATCGATTACCTGGGCGACGATCCCCACACGCGCAGCATCGTGGTTTACATGGAGTCGATCGGCGATGCGCGTTCCTTTCTTTCCGCGGCGCGCGAAGTGGCTTTGAACAAGCCCATTATTGTGATTAAGGCCGGACGCACCGAGCAGGCCGCCAAGGCCGCCGCTTCGCACACCGGCTCGATGGCCGGCAGCGACGAGGTGTTGGAGGCGGCCTTTCGGCGCGTGGGCGTGTTACGCGTCAACAGCATCGCGGACATTTTCTATATGACGGAAGTGCTGGCGCACCAGCCGCGGCCCAAGGGCCCCAAGCTTGCGATCGTGACCAATGCCGGCGGTCCAGGCGTGATTGCCACCGATGCGCTGCTGCTTCTGGGCGGCGAACTGGCCGAGCTTTCTACCGCAACCAACGAGGCGCTGGACAAAGTGCTCCCTCCGCACTGGAGCCACAACAACCCGGTGGATATCATCGGCGATGCCGGCCCTGATCGCTTTGAGAAAGCGGTCGAGATCGTGGCGGCCGATCCTAGCGTGGATGGCTTGCTGGTGATCATGACGCCGCAAGGCATGACCAATCCCACGCTGATTGCCGAAAAGCTGCAGCGTTTTGCCAAGCTGGACTCGAAGCCGATCCTGACCAGTTGGATGGGCGGCGACGAGGCCGCGCAGGGCGAAGCAGTGCTGAACCGTGCCGGCATCCCGACTTTTCCATTTCCCGATACGGCGGTGCGCGCGTTCCAGTACATGTGGAAATACAGCTACAACCTGCGCGGATTGTACGAGACCCCCGTGCTCACGGACTCCGCCGCGATTGATCCGCAAGCGGCGGCGCGAGTAATCGAAGGTGTGCGCGCGGCCGGCCGCACGCTGCTCACCGAATTCGAATCCAAGCAGATTCTCGAAGCCTACGGCATTCCCTCGGTCGAAACGCGCCTGGCGGCGACCGAAGACGAAGCAGCGCAGGCGGCGCAAGCGATCGGCTTCCCGGTAGTGCTCAAGCTGAACTCGCCCACCATTACTCACAAAACCGATGTGGGCGGCGTAAAGTTGAATCTTCAAAATGAAGGCGCGGTGCGAGAAGCCTTTCAGGCCATACGCGCGTCGGTCAGCGAAAAAGCCGGCGCGCAGCATTTTGCGGGCGTGAGCGTGCAGCCCATGATTTCTCTGGAAGGGTATGAGCTGATCCTGGGCAGCAGCATCGACTCGCAGTTCGGTCCGGTGATGCTGTTCGGCGCGGGCGGACAACTGGTGGAAGTCTTCCATGACCACGCTCTGTCCCTTCCGCCGCTGAATACCACCCTGGCACGGCGCTTCATGGAGCAGACTAAAATCTTCAAGGCGCTGGGTGGCGTGCGCGGCCGGAAGCCCGTGGATCTTCTGGCGCTCGAAGATGTGCTGGTGAAATTCAGCCGTCTTTTAACCGAACAGCGTTGGATCCGCGAGATCGACATCAACCCGCTGCTCGCTTCCCCGGAACGGTTGCTAGCGCTGGACGCGCGCGTGGTGGTCTATGGGAAGGAAACGCAGGCGTCGGAGCTGCCGCGTCTGGCCATCCGTCCCTATCCCACGCGCTACGAAAAAAAGATCGCGCTCGCCGGTGGCGGCGAAATCACCATCCGGCCCATTCGCCCCGAAGACGAGCCGTTGCTGGTCAAATTCCACTACACTCTGTCGGAGCGCAGCGTCTACCTGCGATATTTCCACTGGATGAAGCTGGAACAGCGCACCGAACACGAGCGCCTCACGCGCATGTGCTTCATCGATTACGACCGGCAGATGGCTTTCGTCGCGGAGCGCCACGACGAGGTTCTCGGCGTGCGCGAGATCGTCGCGGTTGCGAGGCTGGTGAAGTCGCACACCGCCGAGGAAGCGGAACTGGCTGTGATCGTAAGCGATCAGTTCCAGAAGCGCGGCCTCGGTACCGCGCTGGTGCGCCAGCTGGTGGACTTCGCGCGCGACGAAAAGCTCAATCGCGTCACCGCCACGGTGCTCTTCGAAAATCGTCCGATGCAAAAAATCTTCGAGCGCTCGGGATTCCGGCTGGAGCAGTCGCGCGATCCGGAATCGCTCGCCGCCGTGCTGGTGCTGTAGGCCTCAGCCCTCCACTTTTCCAGCGAAGTGCCGGTACACGAAGAACGAATAAACCCCGGCCAGCAGCATGCCGGGAATCCACCACCACAGGCCGATCCACAAACCATATTCAGCCGCCGCGGCGTTGGTCACCGTCAGCGCGGTGCCGGGTGCGGCGTTGGACGGCAGCACGTACGGGTAAACTCCAAAGGTTACGCTGGTCAGCATGCCCGTCAGATACAGCGAGGAGCAAAGAAACGCGCTGAGATCGCGGCTGCGGGCGCTGGCGATACGCATGCCCAGCAATCCGGCCAGCGCGAGCAGCGGGAAAATAATGCCCCACGGCCGGTCGCCGAATTCCTTGGCGATGTTCGGTTGCAGTTGATAACTGACGAAAGTGATGATGGCGGTGAGCAGCACCACCACCCACCAGCTCTTGGAACCGAAAGACCGGGACCGTTTTTGAAGGTCGCCGCCCGTCTTATAAGCCACCCAGTAGGCGCCATGCAAGGCCAGCGCACTGAGCGAAGCCAGTCCAATCAACAAGGTGTACCAATCCACAACGCCGGCGTTCGAACCCGGCGCGAGATCGGTCCACAGCGGCAGAAAGAAGTAGCCGTCCGAATCCAGAGGAACGCCGCGCACCACATTTCCGAGCGCCACGCCAAACAGCAGAGCCAGCAGCGTGCTGGACGCGCCAAATACCAGGTCCCAGAAAGGCTTCCACAAACGGCTTTCGATATGGCTGCGCAGCTCGATGGCAATACCGCGAAGAATCAGCAGCCACAGCACCATCATTAGCGCCAGATAGAAGCCGCTGAACGCAGCCGCGTACAGCGCGGGAAACGCAAAATACAAAGTTCCTCCGGCGGCCAGCAGCCACACTTCATTTCCGTCCCACACCGGTCCGATAGAATGCAGCACGCGCTGCCTCTCCTCTTCATTGCGCGCGACGAACAGGTGAATCACGCCCGCGCCCAGATCGAAGCCGTCCAGAATCACGTATCCGGCGATCATGATCGCGATCAGGCAGAACCACAGAGTTGCGATCATCGCGCGCCTCCCTCGACTTCCACGGCCGGACCATGATCAATCTCGCGATGCACCAGGAACAGGAACAGAATGCCCAGCACCAGGTACAAGCCCATGAAGCCGATCAGCGTGAACAAGCCGTTGCCCGCCGATACCCGCGGCGATGCGCCGTCGGCGGTCCGCATGATGCCGTAGACCAGCCAAGGTTGGCGCCCCAACTCGGCCGTCATCCAACCCGCGGTGGTAGCGATGTATGGAAACGGTAGAGCCAGCATCAGGGTCCACAACAAAGCTTTGCTGCCGTAGAGCCGCCCGCGCCAGAGCGACCATGCGCTCAGGAGCATCAGTAAGATCAGCAGCGTTCCCAGCCCGACCATGATGTGATAGCTGTAATAGAGCAGCGGGATGTTATCCGGCCACTGGTCGCGCGGAAAATCCTTCAGGCCTTTGACTTCGGCTTCCCAGCGGCGGTAGGTGAGGAAGCTCAGCGCTCTGGGCACCAGGATCGGATTGTCGAGCTGCAATTTGTCGGTGTCGGGCTGGCCCACCAGCACAATGGGGGCGCCGCTCTCGGTCTCGAACTGACCTTCCATCGCGGCTAACGTGACGGGCTGGTATTCGGCGATCATGCGGCCCTGCCCGTCTCCGGTGGGAAAGATCATGGCGAGAACGGCGATGGTTCCGGCAATCACTCCAGTCCGCACAAAGATACGCCCATGCTCCTCGAATCGTCCCGCAAGCACGTAGTAGGCGCCGATGGACGCCATGACAAAACTGGCGGTCACCACCGCGGCGATCATGTTATGCAGATACTGCCAGAGCGTCCACGGATTGAGAATGAGTCCCCAGAAGCTAGCGAGCAGAATGTTGTCTCCTGAACCGACCTGATAGCCTACCGGGTGCTGCATCCACGCATCGGTGGCGATGATGAAAAACCCTGAAAGCCACGAGCCCAGAAAGACCAGAAACGCCGAGACCCAGTGCATCTTCGGACTGAGCCGCTTCTCGCCGTAAACGAAGAGCCCCAGAAATGTCGACTCCAGGAAGAACGAGAAGACGCCTTCCATGGCCAGCGTCTGCCCGATCACGCCGCCGGCGGAGCGCGAAAAATGCGCCCAATTGGTGCCGAACTGAAATTCCATGGGGATGCCGGTCACCACCCCGACGGCGAAGTTTATGGCGAAGATCTTCACCCAAAAGCGCGCCGCTTGGTTATAACGTTCGTTGCCGGTCCTGAGGGCCACCGTTTTCAGGATCACAATCAGTAGCGCCAGCCCCATGGTGAGCTGCGGGAATAGATAGTGGAATGTAACCGTAAAGGCAAAATGGAGGCGGTGTACGGCCAGAGCTGAGTCCATATGGATTGCTCCTTAGCAGCCTTAATGCCAGAGTCGAGGAAGTCGATTCGAACATCCTGTGTTGCAGCACCCCTTTGGGTGGGTTACGTTACTCATCCGAGCCTATAGCCCGCCAGCAGGCTAGACACTTAGCTCCGGCGAACTCGAGGCCGCTTGAATGCTAGAGAATCGAGGGGAGAAATACTCATTTATGGAAGTTAACGTCCGATACTTGGGTGGTAAGAAGTTCGAGATGTCTGCCCGTGGCCATCAGGTCGTCGCGGACCAGCCGTTGGACGACGATGGGACGGATGCAGCCATGACGTCCACGGAGTTGTTCTTGAGTGGTTTGGGAGCGTGCGCTGCCTATTACGCCGAGGAGTACCTGCGGGCCCGAGCGCTGCCGTATGAAGGGATCGAAGTTCGGCTTTCGGCGGACAAAGGCGACAAACCCGCCCGAATCACCAAGGTGCAAATGGAAGTGACCGCACCCGGCCTCACGCAGCGGCACCGGGATGGAATCCTGCGCGCCGTGGACGCCTGCCTTCTTGAAAATACATTGCATAAGCCGCCGGAGATCGAAGTAAAGGTGAGCTCTGCGAGCAAGGTGGCTGAGCTAGAGCTGATAGCTACTTAAACAAGTTCCATGTCCACGACTTGAGTCCAATGGAAAGGAGTATCAGCGATGCGTAACACTGCTTTCAGTGGCTCACTCGCAAACCTTCTATTCGCATTCAGTGCGACGGCGGTTATCTTCACAGGGCCCGTCTCTGTCGCAGGGGATTCCAAAACTTCTGCCGTGCTGCCCGCGCCATCCGAGGGCAAAGCGATCGTCTGTATCTACCGTGTGGGCAGGTTTACCGGCTCCGCCGCACACGACGAGCTGTATGTTAACGACACTCATCTAGCCAAACTCCTCAACAGCGAATACGCATTCATGGAAGTGGCGCCCGGAACTGTTGTCATCTCCGGATTGCCCAAGATGTACTACGGAGGCATCATCCAGTCCACCGGGGCGGCCCTGAGCGAAGCCAGGAAGAAAGAGAACGAGCGGGCCCGGTTTGAGGCGGAGGCGGGCAAAACCTATTACTTCAAATGGACCTCTGGAGCCATGGCCACGGGCATCAAGGTGACGCCTGAGGATTCCGCGGTCGGAGCCAAGGAGATGAGCAAACTCCATCTCTCCAAGCCCCCCGACGATAAGGACGCAGCGAAACCGGAAACGAAAGACACCGACAAACCGCCAGCGAAATAACATCGCTCCGTCTGACTGACGACGCGGCCCGACTCAACACGCCTCGGGGGTAAAAGTGGTTGAAGGGACGATTCGGAATTAGGCTCTTCTCAGGTTCATACGCGACAGCTAGGGCGAACGGTAGCACGCTCGTTACGAGAATTGCGTGGCGCACAAAACGCCTTCCACGCGGCGTAGCTCGGGCCATTCCCATTTGAAGCAACTTCAGGGGGGTTCTTTTTCACTCGCCGGCGGACACGCGAAGTTCCGCCGGCGAGTTTTTCTTTGTCCGTCAACTTTTCTTAGCGCGTCAAGCGCACGCTGGTCATGAACTGATTGGTCTGGAAGTTCTCGAAAACGTAGAACAACTCGGACATGGAGTACCAGCGCCACTCACTGATCCACTCGACGTGCTTGTGGATAGGCACGGTCAGGCGGACCAATGGCTGGTAGTAGTTCGTCGGACGGCTGCCGCTGGAAATGAAAAGGGTGCCTCCCGCGGTGATCCATTTAACCGTCGCCAGCGCGCTCAACGAGTGCCCGTTCTCGCGATAAATGGACGGGGTGGGCGACAGCGTCTGCGGGACCAGGTAGAGGATGTTGGAGTACACCGCCGAGCGCGAATAATCCAGCAGCAGGTTGGCCCACTTCACCGACTTCGGCATATAAAACACGGATGCGGATTCGATTTTGGCGGAATAGTCCAGCCTTACGTTCGGATTCGGGTCGCTGTTGTTGAGCAGGCTGAAATCGCCCGCCAAGCGCCATTCCGGAGACAGGTCGTAGCGGCCGCGGATGTGGGCTTTCTGATAATCCTGCAAGCTGGTGCGGAAAAAAGCCTGATCCGAGCTGGAACCTTCCGCATCTCCGGTCACGCTGAACCTCTGCCCGATGCGGTAATTGAAGCCCGCGATTCCGACGTTCCTTCGCAGGTTTGCCGGCTCCAGCCCCAGCCCGGTCAGGATCGGCGCGCGCACATCCGCGTCCCCCCATTCCAATCGGTAGCCGCCGCGCAAGGTCAGCTTGGACGTCACGTCATAGTAGGCGTCCACTTCGTTGCGGTTCGTATTCAGATTCATACGATCGTTCAGCAACTGCTGATCGGTTAGCGGCGCTCCGGCCAGCAGGAGGTTTTCAACCAGCAGCGCGTCGCTGGCGTTATGAAACCGGTCCGTCATCAAGTACTCCACCACGCGCAGCCGGCGCAGCGGGCGGAGTTCCACGGTCAGGCTGCCGGTGAGGTGCGGCATGTCGGCATCGCCCAGCAGAATGTCCTGGCCGGAGTTGTAAAACTGCAGGATGCGCTGCAAATAAAACGTGCCGGTGGATGCTTCCGTGTAGTTGATATCGGTGCTCGGCTTGGCGTAGATGAACTCGCCGGTTACGCTCATCCAGGAATAGGGATTGGCGGCCAGCAGCGCTTTGGTGTAAATGGAATCGCCCCGCACGCGGTACAACTCAGAAAGCGAGTTCAGCGGCAGCGTGCTGCCCAGGAACGTGCCGAGGAAGTTTCCGGGCTCGGTCTGCGCGTCGGAAGCGCCTTGATCGTCCTTGAAGGTCGTGCCGCCTTGCTCCAGCGTGACATGATAGGCGCCCATTTCCAAGCGGACGCCGCCGCGATAGGTTTGGGTCCGGTCCGAGTACGAGCTGGCCACCGGATAGGAGGTGATGAAAGATTGGAAATCCGTTATGCCGCGCCCGTACTGAGAGTTTTGCTCGAATCCCAGAAACGGCGTGATCCATTTGTTCATGTGCACGTCGAGTTGCACATCCAGGGTTCGGATCCGGGTGTCGAACGAGTTTTGATCCAGCAGGATTCCTTGATTGAGCGTGGGGTCGGCGTAGGAAGGAAGAAAGTTGAAGTACGCGATGTTGCGGTAGTCCACCGTGAGGCGATACAAGCCGTCCTTCTCGACGTCCGCCCGCAGCGTGTTGTAAGGATCGCCCCAGGATGAAGCGTGGATGTCGGCGCGGTCAAAGAATCGTTTGGACGGGTTTAAAATCGTGAAGTCGGCATCCATCAGTTTCGGGCCTTGACCCAGGTTGATGACGCTGCGATAGGTGTCGAAGCTTCCGTTGATATTGGGAATCCAGCGGTAGCCAAGCTGAATGCTGCCTTGCAGCCAATTGTCGGTGGCGGGCGCGGGCGTGGGCGGAATTGCTGGCGCTTGCGCGGCCGGTGCTTGCTGTGCCGCGGTATCCTGAGCGGGCTTGGATTGATCTTGAGCCGCGGCGGGCGCGGCAGCTGATGATTGCGAATCCGCCGGCGGGGGCGCATCTTGGGCCCACAACGGGATCAGAAGAATCAGACTCGCCAAGGTTTTCATCGGAAGAAATTCCGATCCACGTATGACCCGTGAATCTTCACGTGGCATACCGTGCAATTTTGAAATTGCGGGCTGCGCAGATCGTGCAGCGCCGGCGGCACTCCCCCGATGTTGGGATTCTTGCCGATCGATGCCGGGATCGGCAGGTTGGCGTGGCATTCCAGGCACACCAGCCGCACTTCGTGCCGGGTGAGCATTCTAGGGTTCGCGGAACCGTGTGGCTCGTGACAAGCCGTGCAGCCCTCCATGCGCACAACCGCGTGCTCGTACACGAAGGGACCGCGCTTGTCGCTGTGGCACTGCAAGCATCCCGGCTCATTTCCGAAAGCAGTACGCACAGTGTCGAACTTGAAGCTGCCGTGCGGATTATGACAATCCACACAGGACATCGCGCCCTGCTGCAACCGATGCGTGTAAGGCCGGTTGAAGGCCGCCCACTGAGATACGTGGCAGCCCGCGCAGGTCGCATTGATTTCGGATTTGTTGTGCATCACCAGCTTTGCGCCGCCCTCGCCGTGAACCGAATGGCAAGTTGTGCAGCCAACCTGGTCCTTGGCGTGGCCCGACGCTATGCGCCCACCCGGCGTGTTCTGATTCAGGTGGCAGGTGAGACAGGTGTGGTCCTGCGCCTCGGGCGCCAGCTTGGCGGGATTCTTAATGTCGTCGGCCGAGGCCGAGTCGGCGTGCTTGGAGCCGGGCCCGTGGCAGGATTCGCAGGCTCGCTCCTTCCAGCCGCGCCGCGCCCCGGTCTCAATCGCGAAATGCGGGGTCTTTTGCAGGTTGTTGTAGATCTCTTCGTGACAGGCCTTGCAAGTCTCCGAGCCGACATATTCCGCGGGCTTGGTAGCCTCCGGAGCTGGGGCCGGTTCCGCCGGCTTGGCGGGCTGTTGCGCGGACATCGTGACCGCCGACGACAGCAGCACGACGCCCGCTACAACCCAGCTGGCTCTACTGAAGGAGTTATTGGGCATGGACCTGGTCTACATCGAATGCAGCACCAGAAGCATGGCACGCCGTGCAGCTCTCACCAAATTGCGTGGTGTTGGCGACGGCGTGCGAGAACTCCGGCTTGCTGGCATGACAGGTCATGCAGGCGGCCGTCACCGGAGGCGTGGGATTCTCGTAACCCTGCGGCGTCGTCACGTTACTCAAGCTGATCGGAAGATTTGCTTCCGAATCGTTCACGTGGCACATGGTGCAGGCTTGCACGTTGCCGACAGCCTGGCCGGCACTGAAGGCCGGGAAGGTCACAGCCGAGAAGTCGCTGGTGTTGCCGCCGAATCCGACCACGATATAGGGACGTCCAGCCGCAGCCAGCGCCGAGCCATCGTGGATGCTGTGGATCATGAGCGCGAAATTAATCGCTTGCGGAGGCCGCGTTCTTCAGCGCCGGGTCTTTCGAGGCTGCGCCCGTGTCGAGGCGTCGGTATCGATCGGGATTGTGGCACAGCACGCACATCTCAATCTGGTTGCGATTCTCGCCGTGTAGTGAGAGCGACTGATGGCAGGCATTGCATTTGGAAATGTCCACCACTTTTCGCCGCTGCACCACCGGAGAGCCATCCACCGAGAAACTGACGACTTGGTTGACGGCTCCGTACTCGGTCGTTACTGCGGCGGTGGTACCCGCATTGATGGTGAACCCGCGCCGGCCCTCCATCCCGATTGAATAAGTCCCGGTCGCACTGGCGGGAATCGAGTTCTGGAATTGGTAGACGCAAGTTCCATCCGAGCCGCACGTGGCCTTGGTAGCGTCCTCGGTCACATAACCCGGGTAGCCCATGGGAACGCCGTAGTCGGCGGTTGAGCCGGCCATCACTACCGCCAGCCGATTGGATCCGCCCACCAGGCTACTCGCTGCAATCGGATTCCCACCACTGTCCTTCAAAGTGAAGGTTACGGCAGGTGCGCTGCCGGCCGTTCCATTACCACCTCAGATATGCTGATCACCAGGCCCGGCAAACCCGACCACTCGGTCGGATTGGTATGCGCTCCCATGATGGAAGCATCGAAAGGAAGCTCGCCTTGCGGGATGTGGCAGTTGGAGCACTGGTTGTCGTCCAGTTGTGGAAGATTCACGTGATTCTGCCCGGTTGCGAAGTTCACATTATCGTGGCAGCCACCGCAGGCCACGCGATTCGGTGTCAAATACGCGTTGGCTTGCGCCGCGCCGCTATTCTGGTCGTGGCACTTTTGGCAATTCCTGGGATCGTTATCGAACTGCTGCCCGGGAAGATGACGTCGCCCCAATTCGGAAGGACCGTTGAATCCGTATATCGTGAATGGGTTGCCTGCCTGTGCGTTGGGCGCGGTCGCGCCCATGTGGATCTCGTGGATCAGCATCGGAAAATTCACGCGTATTTCCGGTGTTCGGATCCGACCGATTGCGGCTGGTGGCAAAGCACACATAGCGCAACGCCAACGCGGGAGCCACCGTGGAATTCCAAGCTCTCGTGGCAGTTTTCGCAAGCCTGGTCGCGAACCACGTCGCGCGTTACCGTCACTGGCGAGCCATTCGGTACGAAGTTCAGTGTCGCGGACGCGTAGTTCGTCCCCAACTCGAAGACGGTCAGGTTGCGGCTGCCATACACCGCCACGGTGTGGGTGGCGGTCTGGTCGAAGCCGGCCGGCGCTTTGGTCTTGAAAGTATAGGTATAGTCGCCATCGGCGTTGTTTGTGAACGACCCGCCCGAATCGGCAGAGGCCTGAGTGGCCGTAGCGCCGCCTGTGGCCGCCTTCGCCGTCCG
The DNA here is from genome assembly GCA_963768095.1 of Terriglobia bacterium. GTDB lineage: Bacteria > Acidobacteriota > Terriglobia > Bryobacterales > Bryobacteraceae > Palsa-89. The sequence goes on from CAVYGT010000012.1 coordinate 88,597, forward strand.
CGTCGTGTAGGACGTGTACTGCTTCTGACCGTTCGGAATGGTGGCTGCGATGAGACTCATCGAAATCGTTCCTGGCGTGTCCACGCCCAGCCGGTCCAGCGGCAGTCCTTGCGGATCGGTAACCAATACCCGCGCCGTGATGGTGCCGTCGCCGGCAATCGAAGCGCTCGATACCTTAAAAACCAACCCGGGGCGTACAAAGTTGATGACCTCCGGCTTAGCGTAGTAGGCCTTGTCGCGCTTGCTGAACGAGCCCCTGCCCGCACTCTGCAGACCGACAGCACCCGCCAACACGGTGACTATCAGGACGATTCGCATGATTCCACGAGACGAAATTTGGCTCACGTGAGCGCTCCTTCCCATCGCCACGCGGCGGGTGCATGCGGAATTCCACCCATATAACCCGTGGATTCAATGGATTAGTCAGCTTTCAATCTAACGGTCTTGGGGCAAATGCCGTTTGCATTGGGTGTAATAACCCAATGCTCAGTGGACGCATAGTAAATCTACAACGTTCCTTGACCCTACGGCAATTGCCATGCGTCAATTGGAGCTTGGATGCGATCGCCCCCGAACTTCCAGCGCGAAGCCTACATCGCCGGTTTGGCGACTTTCGCCATCGTGATACATCTTACGCTTCGCTTCGCTTTCCGGACGCCTCTTCCGGTCGCGAATCTTCCGCTCATCCTGGCCCTGCTCGGTGGCGGCATTCCGTTGATCGTCCAATTGACGAGAAGCATGGCCGCGGGCAATTTCGGCGCTGACCTGCTGGCGGGAATATCGATCGCCACGGCCACATACATGGGAGAGTACCTGGTCGGCAGCATCGTCGTCCTGATGCTGTCCGGCGGCACAGCGCTCGAACAGTTCGCGACGCGGCGGGCCTCTTCGGTCCTGAATGCGCTGGCGAAACGTATGCCGCGCGTTGGGCACCGCACCGTGGATTCGAAGTTTACGGATGTTTCCCTGGATGAGATCGCGCTGGGCGATTGGCTATTGGTATTGCCGCATGAGATTTGTCCGGTGGACGGAACGGTATTGGAAGGCCACGGCGCCATGGACGAGTCGTACCTCACCGGCGAGCCGTTCTTGATGTCCAAGACGCCGGGCTCGACGGTGCTTTCCGGATCCATCAACGGGGACGCAGCTTTGACGATCGCGGTTGACAAGCTGCCGGCCGACTCGCGCTACGCCAAGATCATGCAGGTGATGTCTGCTTCCGCGCAAAACCGGCCGCGCATGCGCCGCATAGCCGACCGGCTGGGCGCCTGGTACACGCCATTGGCGGTAGGCGCCGCGTTGCTGGGCTGGTGGATCGGCGGGGATCCGCACCGGTTCCTGGCGGTCATCGTCATTGCGACGCCCTGCCCATTGCTGCTGGCGATCCCGGTGGCGATCATCGGTGCGATCTCGCTGGCGGGAAAAAGTGGGATCATCATCAAAAACCCGGCCGTGCTGGAGCAGGCCGATCGCTGCCGCACCCTCATTTTCGACAAGACCGGAACGCTCACCTACGGCCGGCCGGCGCTGGTGGGCGTCGAAAAGGCGCCCGGCGTTTCCACCGAGGAGGCTCTGCGCCTGGCCGCCAGCCTGGAACAATATTCCAAGCATCCTCTGGCTGCCGCCATTTTGAGGACCGCCGAAGAAAATCGCTTGAAACTGTCGCCGGTGCGCCTAATCAGCGAAAAGCCGGGTGAAGGACTGCGGGGACTGGTCGGCAATCACGAGATCAAGATTACCGGCCGAAATCGCGTGCTGGCCGCCGGTGAGCCATTGCCCCAGTGGCTCTCCTCGGAAACGTCCGGTCTGGAGTGCCTGGTCTTCGTGGATGACAAATGCCATGCGGCCTTCCATTTTCGCGATGAGCCGCGCCAGGAGAGCAGCGCCTTCGTATCCCATTTGCGGCCCAAGCATGCCGCCGGCAAAGTGATGCTGGTGTCGGGCGACCGGGAGTCGGAGGTTCGCTATCTGGCCCAGACCGTCGGTATCAAAGAAGTGTATGCGGGCAAGAGCCCGGAAGAAAAAGTTGCCATCGTAACCGAGGAAACCCGGCGCGCTAAGACGTTGTACGTGGGCGACGGCATCAATGACGCGCCCGCCATGTTGGCCGCTACCGCCGGAGTTGCGTTCGGACAGGCCAGCGACATTACAGCTGAAGCGGCGGACGCGGTGCTGCTGGAACCGTCGCTCGCCAAGGTCGATGAACTGATTCACATCAGCCGCCACATGCGCCGGATCGCGCTGGAGAGCGCTCTGGGAGGCATGGCGCTCAGCATGATCGGGATGATCGCAGCCGCGGCCGGGTATTTGCCGCCCGTGGTGGGCGCGGTCGCGCAGGAGCTGATCGATCTGGCGGCGGTGCTGAATGCGCTGCGCGTGGCGTTGCCCCCCGCCGAAAAGACAGACTTCTGAAAATCCTGCGCCTGCAGTTTGCGGCAGATTGCATACCGCAGCCTGGCTCAACAGGTGCTCGCGGTGTTGGCGCGTGGCCTGCAGGTTGACCTCGATGCCAAGGCGCGCCGTCTTAAGCTCATGGAAACGATTCGCTCCAGCCATCATCGCGGAGTCCGCAAGCTCAGTGATCCGGTCAAGTCGATTCGTTAGGATCGCCGGCGGTGACTATTCGAAAATCTCGTTGATCGCGAAGTGAAAGCCGGGCAGGATTGCCGGCTCTTCGAGAAAGTGATCCGCGCCGAGCTTGGCGGTTTTTTGTCCCACTTTGTGTATGTGAACCTGTTGGGACTCCGGATAGAAGACCCACACTGTTTTCGATCCCGCCGCCAGGAAATGATCCACCTTTCGACCGATCATAGCCGACGTATCCGAGGGTGACGCGATTTCAATGGCCAGCTCCGGGGCGCCTTCGAGCGGGAGTTCTGGATCTTGCTCCGCGCGTCGCAGCGCCTCCTCCGACATCACGGCCACATCCGGTTTGCGCCAGCTTTCTTCATCGAGGATGAATCCAGTTATCACGGCGCGGTTTCGCAAGCCGCGCTGGTCGAAGTATCTGGTCAATGTCAGAAACGCTTCGCGCTTCAGGCTTTCATGCGCCCACGCAGGTGGCCCGACAATGATCAGCTCCCCGTGATCCAGCTCGTAACTCGAGCCGGTGCGCTCGTCCAACTCCGGCAGCGCGGAGAACTGCTCCAGCGTCAACAACGTTGCGGTAGCCATGACCTACTCGGATTTCAGCAGGGCCGGTCTTAAGCGACCGCGCGCCGTTCAGGCTCGCCGGCAGCAAACAGCGCGCTCTGGACCGGACGATCGGCGTGAAAATCTTCCAGCTCCGCCGGGAATCGGGCGATCAGATCCGCCGGCGCCGTCCGGCGTTCGTCGCCCAGCATCTCGGCGAGCTGTAGCGCGTTTACAACCGCCTTGCCGCCGACGTCGTTATTGGCGAAGACAAACGTGACGGCGGCGTGCTCCCGGATTTCGCGGATGCGCGCCTTCCACTCGAGCAGTTCTTCCCGGGAATACAAATAGTCGTGCGCGGCGATAGGTTGGGCGACGCGCCCGAACTCGCGCTGCCAGTCCTGTGGATTGCGGCCATGCAACCGTACGTAGGCAATAGGCGAGGTCAGCAGCGAGGTCGGCGGCATGGCTTTGGTATAGGCGGCCTGATCGATGTTCGCAAATCCGACGTGATGATCGATCAGCGTGCCCAGCGCCTCCTCGTGCATCCAGCTGCCATGCCGCATCTCGGCCACCAGCGGGAACTCGTGGAACGCGCGGCGCACCGCGATCAGGTGGTCGCGGTTCTCCTCGGTATAGCGAAACGTCCAAGGAAACTGCATCAGCACACATCCGAGCTTGCGCGCTGCCAGCAGCGGCCACAAACCATCCTTGAACTGGCCGACCTCACGCGCGCCCAGCAGCCGCTCGTGCGTGAACCGGCGTCCCAGCTTGGCGGTGAAGAGAAATTTCGGGTTGTGAGCAACTTTTCGCAGCCACAGCCGCGCGATTTCAGGACGAATCGGCTGATAGAAGGTGGTGTTGATTTCCACCGCGTCGAAATAGCTGGCGATGTCCTGCAGCGGATGAAAACCGCGTGGTTTCAGTTTTGGATAGACGGTTCCGTTCCAATCGAGATACGACCATCCGGAAGGACCACAGTAGAGCGTCTGGGGGAGGGGCATGACGGCACTCCTATTCTCCTTTTATTCGCCATTCAGTATAATGGAAGAAAAGGCGAAAATCAAGGGGTGGAGCGACCAAGCGATCGAGCACTGTCAAGGAACGTAAATCGCGTAATCGACCTTACGAGATTCGACCGGTGAGTAATTTTTCGCACCCCACAGTAACCCCAGGTCGCTGTGCGGCGTTATCTATTCAAATCCCCGTTACGACGGCGGACGCTTCACCCTATCACCCCAAAAGCGTCCGCCTTTTCAATTAGTCGGCAGAGATTCCTTCAAACAGCGGCGTGCTCAAGTAGCGCTCGCCCGAGTCCGGAAGCACCACCACGATCGTTTTTCCCTTCATCTGAGGCTCTTCGGCCACCCGAACCGCGGCCGCCACGGCTGCTCCGCAGGAGATGCCCGACAAAATGCCTTCCTCGCGCGCCAGCCGGCGTGCCATTTCGATGGATTCTTCGTTGGTGACCAGTTCGACGCGATCCACCATGGTCAGATCCAGCGTGCCGGGAATGAAACCGGCGCCGATTCCCTGGATCTTGTGCGGCCCGGGTTTCAACGGCTCGCCTTTGAGCTGCTGCGTGATCACGGCGCTGTGCACCGGCTCGACCGCGATGGAAAGAATCTTCTTCTTGCGCACCTCCTTGATGTAGCGCGAAACACCCGTAAGGGTGCCCCCGGTTCCAACGCCGCTCACCAAGACGTCGATGGCGCCTGCGGTGTCATCCCAGATCTCCGGACCCGTAGTTTTGAAATGAATCTCCGGATTGGCCGGATTCTGGAATTGTTGGAGCAGCACGTAGCGCGCCGGGTCGGAAGCGACCACTTGCTCGGCCTTATTGATGGAGCCCTGCATTCCGGCCGAGCCCTCGGTCAGGATCAGATTTGCGCCGAACGCGCGCAGCACCCGGCGGCGCTCCACCGACATGGTGTCGGGCATGACCAGCGTGATGGGGTAGCCGCGCGCCGCCGCTACGAACGCGAGCGCGATTCCGGTGTTGCCGCTGGTCGGCTCGATCAGTTCCTTGCCGGGCCCCAGCACGCCGCGCTTTTCCGCATCCCAGATCATGGACGCGCCGATGCGATCCTTCACCGAATAGGCCGGGTTCCTGCCTTCCACCTTGGCCAGAACCGTCGCGCCCGCGCCGGCTGTGACGCGCGAGAGCTTCACCAGCGGGGTCCTACCGATACTTAATGAGTTGTCCTGATATAACATCAAATCTCCCAGTTCGGCACGTATTTGTTTTCCCGGTCTCGCCAGTCCCGCACCAGGTCGGCGAAGGTAGTGTGGTCCAGGACGCCGGAGATGGATTGTTCCACGCGATTCCAGATCTCGCGGAACGGATCCGCGGTCTGGCGTGGGCTGTCTTTTTTGTTTTTTACGCCTTCCACATAGCGGAACACTTCGCCCACCGTGATGGTCTCCGGAGAGCGCGCCAGCAGATAACCGCCCTCGGCGCCGCGGCGCGACTCGACGAAGCCGCCCTGCTTGAGCCCGGATAAGATCAGTTCCAGGAATTTCTGAGGGATCTTCTGCCGGCGTGCAACGTCGGCGATTTTGATCGGATGGCCCGGCCGTTGCAATGCGAGATCGAAGACGGCGCGCAACGCGTAATCGCCTTTGACGGAGATGTTCATCAATCCCCTCTGGCCAAGTAGAGATTGTAACCGTTCTAGTCTGGGATGGGGAGGACGCGATGAGATTTCGTTTAGCGACGTTCGCACTGGCGTTGCCATTGACGTGTGCGGAGCCGGCCGGCTATAAGTACTGGGGCTCCGAGCAATTGTTGAACGCCGAGAAAGCCCTGGCGCCGAAGATGAATGGGCAAAAGGTGGCCAGCGAGCGCGCCGCAAGCTTTGGAAACCACTACGCGCTGCTGCTGCATCGCGAAGCCAGCGGGCAGGCCGAAGCGCATGAACACCAGGCCGACCTGATGATGATCCAATCCGGAACCGCCACGCTGGTGGTAGGCGGGACGATGCCCCGGTCCCGCACCACGGCGCGCGGAGAAATCCGCGGACCTACCATCCAAGGCGGAACCAGACAGAAGATCTCGGCCGGAGACATCATCCATGTTCCTTCCAAGACACCGCACCAGCTCCTGCTCGACCCCGGGACAGCAATTGAACTACTTCACGCTGAAGGTCAACGAATAGCGGCCGGCAACGCGAGTCCCGTGCGCCGCGGCGGCTGCTTTCAGGCCGCGCCGCGACAGCCGTGATCTAATGATGGAGAAGTGGCGGACATCACCGATCTGCTTAACCGCTGGAGCGCGGGCGACCGGCAGGCATTCGAGGAGTTGGTGCCTTTGGTGTATGACGACTTGAAGCGCGTGGCCCAGCGGAATCTGCAGAACGAGCACAACGCCTTCACGCTGGATTGCACGGCACTGGTGCACGAGGCCTATCTTCGGCTGGTGGACCAGGATCGCATGCAGTGGAGCGGCCGTGCGCACTTCTTCGGGGCGGCGGCGCAGGTGATGCGGCGCATCCTGGTGGAACACGCTCGCCGGCGGTTGTCGCAGAAGCGCGGGTCGGGAGCATTCCATGAACCTCTCGACAAGGCAATCACCGTCGCGCTGGAGCCGGATCTGGACGTGGTCGCGCTAGACGACGCTTTAGAGGACCTGGCGGCCTCGGATCCGGAAAGCGCTCGGGTGGTAGAGCTGCGCTACTTCGGCGGCTTGTCAATCGAGGAGACGGCCGAGGCGATGGAGCTATCGCCGTCCTCGGTGGCGCGCTTGTGGAGTTTCGCTCGCGCCTGGCTCTATCGCAAATTACGCGACGCTACGCCGCCGCCTCCACTCGCCTAGCCCGCCGCCCAAAGCGAGCGCAATCGCGGAGAGACCCGCGGAACTCGGCCCCGGAACTGCCCCGACCTCGGAGGTCGCCGGGGATTGCATCGATCTGAAAGATCGCGTGACCACCAGTACCGGGCGGGCCCGAGAACGAGTCTACCTCTGTGCTCGTCATGGATCCTTGCTCAACGCCGACGTCGGTGGCTCCGCTCCCGAGAGTCGACTGATCCCTCGGCTGGATTTCAGGCGGCTGCGCACTTCCGTCTCGACGCCCTCCAAACCAGGGCGCCAATGGCGACCAGCACCAGCGGCAAGCTCCCCGGCTCAGGCACCTCTGAGGTGCCGGACGATGTATTGTCGAAAAATTGCGCTTCGTCCATGAAAAGGTAGGTGCCGCCGGCAGTCAGATGCACGTCCAGGCTCGTGATTCCGGTGAAGTTTACGTCGAAAGACAATGTTCCCCGGCTCGGATTGGCTAGTTCGTTCCCCGCCAGATTGAAGATTGTTCCGCCGATGTCAATCGAGCTGGGAAGATAAATGAGCGCTGGGTTCGTCCAGAATCCCAGATCCAAGTCCACTTGTGTGACATCAACAGGCCCGGCGAAATTGAATGTAATATCTGGATTTGTGCCGGACCATCCCACCCAGGGGTCTGCTTGCGACTGACTGCCGAATGGAATTACTCCAAAAGCGCCGTCGGTCAATTCAGTCCCGGTGCTGTCCAAGTATGTATACGAACCCACCGTGGTACCGGGCGTGGCCGAGTACGATGACACGGTAAGCTGATCCGCAAATATTGCCGGCGCTACCGCGACCAGCAATAGAGAACGCATCCAAGTTCCGAATGTAGTCCAGCCAATCCGCCGCTGCAATATCATTTCTTCCTCCTGTAATGTCTTTCGTACGGGGCATGGATCCCGGGTTCCCATTCCCCCCACAAACCGGGCTTCTTCGTTTCTTGTGGCGCAAAACTGCGCCCAATCGAGTCAACATCGGTTCAAGTAGGAGGCCTAGTACTCTGGCAAAAGTCGAGATCGGGACTTATAATTGAGACCCGGTACGCGTGTCTCTGCTATGAGTTCCCTCGCCCAAGTTCGGGAAGGATTTCTTGAAGCCCTGGATCTGTCGGGCGCCGAGCGTGAGAGGTTTCTAGCAGAACTTCCCGCTACATTGCAACGCGAGGTACTGTCACTGCTTCAGGCGCATGAATCGGCGGGCCCGTTTCTTACGGAAGGGGAGGGAGCAGCCTCCCTAGCAGGCCACCGGATTGGCCCTTACCTCTTGCTCGAAGAGATCGGCCAGGGCGGAATGGGCGTGGTGTACCGCGCGCGCCGGGATGACGGCGAGTTTCAACGCGAAGTGGCCATCAAGCTGGTGGGGGGCCGGCTGTTTGGTCCCGAGGCCGAGCGGCGCTTTATTGCGGAGCGGCGCATCCTGGCACTGCTCGATCACCCCAACATCGTCCATATGATCGATGGTGGCGTCTGGAACGGGCAGCGCTACCTGGTGATGGAGCTGGTCTCCGGAAAGCCGGTCACCGAGCACTGCGCCGGACTGCCGCTGGCGGAACGTCTGCGAGTTTTTCAAGAAATCTGTGCGGCTATCCAATACGCGCACCAGCACTTGATCATCCATCGCGACCTGAAGCCGCGCAATATTCTGGTCAACGCGGAAGGCGAGGTCAAGGTATTGGATTTCGGAATCGCACGGCTGGTGGAAGAAGGAGCGGACGCAGACACGGCCACCACCGGCTTCCATCCTATGACTCTTTCGTGCGCCAGTCCCGAGCAGGTCCGTGAAGAACGCCTGACCGTGGCAACGGACGTCTATGGGCTCGGGTTGCTGTTGTACGAATTGCTGACCGGCACGAATCCGCAGTCGGGCGGCCTGCGCGCCGAGATGGCGCAACGAATTCTCGCGGTAGATCCTTCCCCTCCCAGCAAGGTGGCACCGGGCGTTTCGCGGGATCTGGATGCTGTGGTGCTGAAGACCCTGGCGAAGGAGCCGGCGCGGCGGTACGCCTCGGCACAGGAGATGTCGGCCGACATCGGCCGTTATCTGGAAACCCGGCCGGTGCTGGCGCGTGCTCCTTCGCGCTGGTATGTCGCCCGGCGATTCTGCGCGCGCAATAAGGCGGCCACTGGTATCGCGGCCGCACTGTTGGTGGCGGTGATCGCCGGCTTGGTGGCCTTCTCCTGGCAGGCGCGGCGCGCCGAACAGCAGCGGCTCATCGCGCAGCGCCGCTTCGACGAAGCGCGGCGGCTCATCCACACAGTGATTCACGACATCCAGCCGAAGCTGGCGGCCTTGAACGGCTCGGTGACGCTGCGGAAGTCGCTGATCGAAGAGACCTTGGTTTACCTGGAGGCGTTGGGCAAGGACGCGGCCGGCAATCCCGCGCTCACCCGGGAACTGATCGACTCCTACGTCGAGCTGGCTTCTGTGGCCGGCGACCCGGGCGTGTCTAACACTGGCGACCCGCAGCGTGCCGGCGAAATTCTCGGCAAGGCCGATCAGCTCGCGGCTGCGCTGTACCGCTCCGGTGCGACCGACTTCGCTTCGATTCAGACCTTGCTGTTGTTCTATAACGCGCAGGCGCGCCACATCATGTTCTACGGATCGGCCCCGGCGGCCGAGAAATATGCTCAACGGGCGGTAACGGCGGCCGAACGTCTGGTAGCGAAGGACCCCGGTGACAGCCTGGCCGCCGAACGGTTAGCGGCTGCTCTGGTGACGCTAGGCCATGTGCGGGCTTATATCGACGAGACTCCGCAGCAGGAAATCGCCCTGCTGGAGCGTAGCCTGGCCATCTGGCAGCGATTGTTGAAAGAGAAGCCGACTGAAGCCGTGCAACAGAATGCTGCGTTGACCTACAAGACCCTCTCCAGCGCCTGGGCCGAGAGACGCGAATTTCAGCGCTCACTGGATGCAGCGCTCAAGGCTCGGGATCTCGATGCTGTTCTGTTGCGAAACAAGCCTGCCTCCCCCGCCGCTCAAATGGCCCTGGCCTTCGATGTTGGTTCGGTTGGATGGGCCTGGTACAAACTGAACGACTATCCGAAGGCCATTGAGAGTCTGCGTGAAAGTGTGGCAATCCGGGAGCAAGTTGTGAAGGCGAACCCCACTGACAACCGGTCGGCCGATCGTCTGGCATACGCTTTGGGCGTGCTGGCTGACGCCGAAGCAGACAGCGGTGCGTTGCCGGCGGCGCGGCGCGATTACCTGCGCGCCATTGACGTCTATGCGAGCCTGGAGAAGCGTGGGCCGCTGGTGGCGCAATCGGTGTACCGGTTCGCGTTGAATAAACACGCCCTGGGCGAAATTGAAGCCAAGAGCGGCCGGAAAGGCGAAGCCTGCAGTTGGTTCCTGGGCGCGGCGGAACTCGTCGACCGGTACGAGCAGACCAACAAGTTGATGCCGGAGGATCGCCAACACGTCGACTTCGTTCGCACGGACGCAGCGGCCTGCCGGAAATAGTCTATGCAAGAAAGTAATCGCGGTAATCCAAAATTTTGATCGCGGCGCGCGCCTAATTCTGAAAATTTCGGTGTAGGATAGTGGGAACTCTCGGGCTCCACATGTAGAGCCTTTTCCCCGTCGAGTCTAGCTCCGTAGCTGCTTCGTCAGAATTCCATCGACAGAAAGAAAGGCGGTCCCGTGCTGCATCGGACACTCGTACTATTTTTACTGGCCTCAATCGCGGTTTGGGGCCAATCGACCAGCTCTTTGAGAGGAACGGTTAAAGACGTCTCCGGCGCCGTCATCGCCGACAGTATCGTGACGCTGACGGATGCATCCACGGGAACATCGCGCAAAGTAGTGTCTGACAACACGGGTGTTTATCAAATTCTGCAGGTCCCGCCAGGGAAATACACGCTGAAAGTGGAAAAGTCCGGATTTTCCGTCCTCACCAAGAACGACGTCATGCTGGAAGTGAGCGTTCCCGCGACTGTCGATTGCGTGCTGGAGGTCGGATCGGTCGGCACCACGGTCAACGTGGAAGCTCAGGCTTCCCAGGTGAACACGGTGGACGGCTCGGTCGGCAACGCGTTCGAAGAGAAACAGGTGCAGGAGCTTCCCCTGCAAACCAGAAACGTGGTTGAACTGCTGAGTATTCAGCCGGGCGTGACGCAAACCGGCGAAGTGCTGGGCGCGCGGCGCGATCAGAACAACATCACGCTGGACGGCGTGGACGTGAATAATAATCAGAACTCCGGCATCGCCAACGCTCTCAACAATGGATCGCAGTTCAGCTATAGCAACACTCCGGGCCAGAACTCGAACACTCCCGGCTTCAACGCGGCGTTGCCGGTTCCGCTGGATTCGGTGGAGGAATTTCGCGTCACGGTGGCCGGGCAAACGGCTGACGAAGGCCGGTCTTCGGGCGGGCAGGTGACGCTGATAACTCGCAGCGGCACCAACACCGTGCATGGATCTCTGTACGAATACAATCGAAACACCCTGCTGGCCGCCAACGACTTCTTCAACAACGAAGCGGGCGTGCCGCGCACTCCGCTGGTTCGCAACCAATTCGGCGTTTCCCTCGGCGGGCCCATCAAGAAGGACCGGCTGTTTTTCTTTGGAAACTGGGAACGGCGCATCGATGCCAGTTCCATCCCGGAAACGGCAGTGGTGCCGAGCGCTACTCTGCGCCAGGGCATACTGCAGGCTGCCCTGAGCAACGGCAACGTACAAGTGCTGACTCCCCAGGACGTGCAGAATATCGATCCGCTGCACATCGGTTTCAACCCCGCGATGAAGGCCTACATGAACTCCTTTCCCATGGGCAACGATCCGTCGCTCGGGTTGGACCAAAATCTGAATTTCGACGGACTGCGGTTCAATGCCCCGTTCGATCTGGATCAATCGGCCTACGTCGCGAAAATGGACTACAACATCGACCAAGCGGGCAAGCACAAGCTTTCGGTTCGCGGCACTCTGAACGGCGCCTCACAGGACGTGGTTGCGGCCCCGCTGCCTGGCCAAGCTCCCGGAAGCGTTCTGCTCGACAACAGCAAGGGTCTGGCGGCGAACTACACCTGGATCATCTCGCCCACGCTCATCAACTCCATGAAATACGGGCTCACGCGGCTGGGGCTCAACGATTCGGGAGTGACGGGTACGGCCTTGTCGTTTGCCGGCATCACGTCCACGCAGCCGCTGGACGCCACCGGAAGAGTGGTTCGTCCCTCGATTCAGATTATGCCGACCACCACCGTGGGCGACGATCTCACTTGGACCAAAGGCAAGCACACCATCACCACCGGCATCAACTTCCGCTATATCCGGAACACCCATACCAATTTCGTCAACTCCTACCCGGCCTATGCGTTCAACCGGAATACCCTGGGCGGCCTGGGCGGTGACGCCACCACGGGCGTTACCAACTACATCAATCAGATCCTTGGGCTGTCAGGCGCGGACCAGGTAGCGCTTACACAGGCCACCGCGGTGCAGGAAGGTCTAGGAAACCTGCTCGGCTTGGTGAATGACTATACCGCGACCTACCAGTACACTAAGACCGGCTCCGTGCTGCCGTTTGGCGCGCCCGCCACTCGCGAGTACGCGGCAAATTCCTATGAGACATACATCATGGATAGCTGGCGCGTGCGCCGTAACCTGACCATCACGGCCGGATTGCGCTATAGCAACTCCACGCCGCCCTGGGAAGTGAATGGGACCGAGGTTGTCACCACCGTTCCGCTCCAGACCTATCTCGCCGAGCGCGTGGCGGCGATGAATGCCGGCATCCCCAACAATCAGATCCAGGATGGATCCTTGACCTACGCACTGGGTGGCCCCGCCAACGGTAAGCGAGGCTGGTATAACCGCGACAATCTGGACTTCGGCCCGCGGCTGGCGGTGGCATACGCGCCCGATAAGGCGGACAACTGGTTCACCAAATTAATGGGCAAGGGAAGCGTGCTGCGCGGCGGCTTCGCCATGGTGTACGACCAATACGGCAGCGACATGGTTTATAACATCGACCAAAGCGGATCGCCCGGTTTGGCCAGCACCGTAACTCAGCCGATCAACACGAACTTCACAACTTCACAGCGCTACAACGGGACCTTGGCTGGACTCCCGGCCCTTCCGCCGGCCGCGCCAGGCGGATTCCCGTTTACCCCGCCCACCATTACGGGCGGCTTCGACGAAGGCGTGGGCGTGGCCTCCAATCTCGCGGCCCCCTATTCATTCGTGTTCAATGCGAACTACGCCAAGCCGCTTCCCGGCAAGATGACGCTGGAACTCGGATACGCGGGGCGCTTGTACCGCCGTGGACTGGTGGAGCAGGATATCGATCAGCCTCTGACCAACTTCAAGGACCCGAAATCGGGAATGACCTGGTCGCAGGCGGTGGGCATTCTTCACAACGATGAAATCGGCATGTTGCCGAACGGCCGCTACACCACTGGGCCGGTGTATGGCCCGGTTCAGAACGTACCGTTTATCGAGAACATGTTCCCCGGTTTGGCGAACGCTTTTGTGCCCGGCAGCGCTACTCAAAACTATTTCTATGGATGGACGGTGATCAACGGCCTTAGCGATGAGGACAATCTCAATCTGATGGATCGCCAGCGAATCCCGGGAACCAACACGTGCTATTCCGTCACCGGTTGCAATACGTTCTACCCGCTGCAGTTCGCCGGCCTGCCTACCTGGACCAACAATGCCTATGCGGCCTACAACGCGCTCACGGTCTCGCTGCGGCGCGCGCTCTCGAGCGGCATTGCGTTTGACTTTAATTACACCTGGTCGCACTCCATCGACAATTCATCAGGTGCGGAGGCGGGCGCGGGAGGTTCCGGCGCAGTGCTTCAGGATGCTTTCAACATCAACGCGTTCCGTGGCTCCTCGGATTTCGACGAGCGGCACAATATCACGGCGGACGCACTCTACGAACTGCCCTTCGGCAGAAACCGGGCGTTGCTCCGCAACGCCAACAAGTTTGTCGACGCCATCATTGGCGGCTGGCAGGCTTCTACCATCTTCCGTTATCATTCCGGGCTGCCATCCACCATCACGGCGGGCGGAGTGTACCCGACCAATTATGAAATCAGCGCGCTCGTGAATCTGCTGCCGGGCGCATCCAACACCTTCGGAAAGTTCATCGACAACAACGGTGTCCCCAGCCTGTTCGCGAACACCATCGCGTCCGGCAATTACTTCCAGCAAGCCGGCGGCACTACCGGAACCAGAGCCATCGTGCGCCTTCCGGGCCTGATGAATTTCGACATCTCGCTCATGAAAACCTTCTCGCTTCCCTGGGAAGGACACAAGATCTCATTGCGCGCCGAGGCATTCAACGCGTTCAATCATGTGAACTTCTTCAATCCCATTCTGGACATCAACAACTCCGGGCAGTTTGGGGAATTCCAGAACGCGATGCCTGCCCGCGTAATGCAAATGAGCATGAGGTATACGTTCTAGCGAACAGGACAGGCTTACTACGGCTTGCCCGGCCAGATGGTGAAGTCACGCAAAGCGTAGCGAACCGGATGGCCGGCCGTGGATTTCAGCGCCTCGTTCAATTCGACCAGGTGTGCGTGCGAGAGTTCCAACACATGTTCCTCCGGCTGATACTTGGTGCCGATCGGATAGTCCAGGAACGGCGTCTTGGATTGTTCGATATGGCAGCCGAGAACGTGCGCTACCGGCTTGTCGCGAGTAAAATCCACCAGGCGCTGGATGCTGGCTGCGAACGCGGGAAAATCGAAGACATAGAGCCGGCCCGGATAAAGCGAGTCGCCGGCCAGCAGGATGCCGGTCCGGCGATCGTAGAAGGCGACGCTCAAAGGCTGATGGCCCGGAATCGCGATCACGTCCAGCACGCGCCCGCCCAAGTCAATCGTGCCAGGATCGGTTGGCCAGCGGCGAATGCCGTAAGCCTTTGCGGTTCCTTCCACCGACAGCGGAACCACGGTGACATTTGGCTTTCCGATGAATTGCTTGTCACCGGAGGTATGGTCGTCGTGGCCGTGAGAATGCGCCACAACGAGCGGGATCGATTGACGGCCATTCCGCCGGCACCACTCCGCGATGGTCTGGCTGACAATCTCGGCGACGTTGGTCTCTCCCGCGCCGGTATCCTGAAGCAGCGCGCGGTCGCGGCCGAAGAAAAGATACAGGAACGGCTTTTCGTAGTTGGTGCAGCCCGATTCGCGCAGGATGTAAAAATCCGGATTATAAGCGTGCACCTGCCACTTCGGCACTGCCGAGCAATCCGGGCCGCCGGTAATCCAGTGCGCAGGAAGCTCGCCGCGTTCCAGTCCGGCGCCGTCAGGTTGGGGCGCCTGGGCCTGCGCCAAACCGGCGCAAAGCATCACTCCGCCTGCAACGTTAAGGACCAACCATCTCGAGTTCATGTGAATCTCACGATTGTAGCCGAGCAAATTCGCCGACAGGGACAAAAATTTCTATCGGGCTTAGTTGGAATTTGTTATTGCGCATGCATTAGGCCTATGCAATCATGCATACTGAACGCCCGCACACGCTTCGGAACATGCGTATTTTGATTACCCTCCTGGCTCTCTTCTCGCTTAGCTCGGCGGACGACAAGCCGTCCAAACCTTCCCATGGGAAGATGCCGGCGCCGAAAATTGGAGTCAAGACTCCAGGTATACAAATCCCGTTTGCGAATCTGAAAGCCGAGGCGGAGTTCGACGCTGCCGCGAAACCCGACTGGATCTTTTTCTCCAGCTCAGTCTTCGCGCCCGGTAAGGATTCGATCGAGAGAATCGACCCGAAGACCAACAAGAAGGCCGACCCAATCGCTGGCCTGGCGAAACCTTGCGGGGGTATGGTGTCTGCATTCGACAGCCTCTGGGCGCCCGTATGCGGCACGTCTTCCCTGGCCCGCATCGATGAGAAAACGTACAAGGTCACAAACAACATTGCCACTGGCGTGGCCGGCGTACGGGGCGTAATCGCCGCTACAACGGATAGCGTCTGGCTGCTCACTGATGATAAGGCGACGCTTGCCCGCGTCGATCCGGATCAGAACCTGGTGGTTGGCGAAGTGCGTGTTCCGGCGGGCTGCCGTAGTCTGACGTTCGGCGAGACGGCGCTGTGGCTGGCATGTCCTGCGGAGAATAAAGTTCTGCGCATCAACCCGGCCACCAATCTAGTCGAACAGCGCGTGGAGGTTTCCGCCGAACCCGAAGCTCTTGCTGTTGGCGCGGGATCTATCTGGGCGCTGTGCCGCAAGGAAGGAAAAATCGATCGCATCGATCCCAAGACCAACAAGGTATCGAAGACCATCGAACTTGCGGTGCCCGGCGCCGACGGCGAAATTGCTTTCGGCGACGGTTTCATTTGGGTCACCCAGACGGGTTTCCCGCTGGCGAGAATCGATGTCGCAACCGAGACCGTCGCGCAACAGTTCTACGGCGAAGGCGGGGGTGCGATCGCGGTATCGCCGGGCGCGATCTGGCTATCAAACCTCGCACAGGGAACCCTCTGGCGCATCGACCCAAAGCGAGTGATAGTTACGCTTCCGGAATAGGTGATCGAGTGCAAAAACGATTTGTCATTGCAGGATGCCTCGCGCTGGCCGTTTTGATCCAGGCGCAGGAGCCCGTGAAAAAACAAGCGGAAAAGAAAGAGCCAAAGGAGCCGCCGCGCCCGGGAGTCAGTACGCCGGGCGTGAAGCGCCCACTATCCAGCATCAAACCGCTGGCGATCTTCGACCTGGAAAGCGGCACGCCGGACTGGCAAGCGCTCACCGATGATTCCGTCTGGGTGACAAACGCAAAGCGCAACGTAATTCATCGGCTGGATATAAAGACCAATAAAATCGCGGTGACAATACCGGTCGGCAAGCTCCCCTGCTCGGGCCTTGCGGCGGGATTCGGGAGCATCTGGGTACCGATTTGTGGCGATAAAACCGTCTCGCGCGTGGACATGAAAACCAACGCAGTCGTCGCCACCGTTCCCGTGGGTCCGGCTGAAAGCGAGGGAGGGATCGCGGCGAGCGAAGATTCGGTCTGGCTTGTAACGGACCCCAAGGGAAAGCTCTCGCGCATCGATCCGAAAACGAACTCAGTTTCAGCGACGGTCCCCGTCCCGGCCGGTTCGGCCGCGGTTCAGTATGGCGATGGCGCGGTCTGGGTGACCACGCCGGCCAAGAACATGTTGACCCGTGTGGATGCGAAAACGAATCACGTCACGGACTCGATTCCAGTCGGACCAGGCCCGCGATTTGAAACGTTCGGCGCCGGCTCGGTCTGGACCCTGAATCAGGGCGACGGCACCATCTCGCGCGTCGACGCCAAAACCCGCAAGGTTGTCGCGACCATCGAAGTTGGGATTCCCGGCACCGGCGGCGAAATCGCTTTCGGATTGGGTCACATATGGACCACCGTGTTCCAGATTCCGATTTCCGAAATCGATCCTGGGACAAACCAGGTCATCAAACAGTGGGTCGGCGAGGGTGGCGATACCATTCGCGCCGGACATGGCTCCGTTGTGGCTCTCTAACCTGAAAGCGCACACGGTCTGGCGGATCGACCCTAAGCAGTTGTAATGTGTTATGTTTAACAAGTAGTCTCCGATAGTTCCGTCGCGTAGGCGCGACTATCGGCTTTTGGCCCCCGTCTGGCCGCGCTCCGCAGCGTATGAAGCGGTACTCATACCAACCATTCGAGGCATCGGAATTATGCGCTTCAAAAAGATCGCGGTTGTGCTGCCGTTTCTTGCTGGCCACGGTTCATCCACTCGCTGCCCAAACTGTAAACGCGGGCACGCCGGAATTTTTCGAAAACAAGATCCGTCCGATTCTCGCGAACAACTGCTTCGGCTGCCACACCAATTCGCAGCTCGGCGGTTTGCGTCTCGACACGCTGGAAGGGATGAAAAAGGGCGGCAAGCGGGGTCCTTCGATCGTCCCCGGCGACCCCGAGAACAGCCTGCTCATCAAGGCGGTCCGGCAAACCGATCCGGCTTTGAAGATGCCCTACGGCGGCAAGCTCAAAGACTCTGAGATTGCGGACCTCGCGGCCTGGGTCAAAGCCGGCGCGGCCTGGCCTACCAGCACGGCCTCGGCAGCGACCACCAGCAAAGACGGCAAGTATGTCATCTCGCCCGAGCGGCGCAATTTCTGGTCGTTCCTGCCGCTGACGCGCCCACCGGAGCCCGCGGTGAAGGATACGAAATGGCCGAAGTCGGGTATCGACCGCTTTGTGCTCGCGCGGCTGGAGAAGGAAGGGCTCAAACCGGTCGCTCCGGCCACGAAACACGATCTGCTGCGACGCGCTTATCTCGATCTCACCGGCCTTCCGCCCAGCGCCGACGACTACGCGGCTTTCGAAAAGGACAACTCGCCCGACGCTTTCGCGAAAGTGGTCGACCGCCTGCTTGCTTCGCCGCATTATGGCGAGCGCTGGGGCCGCGTCTGGCTGGACGTGGCGCGCTATGGCGAGGATGATTACCGCAGCCTGAATCCGAACCCGCGCGGTTATCGCCCCTACCCGAATGCCTGGGCGTATCGCGACTGGGTGGTTCGCGCCTTTAACGACGACCTGCCATACGACCAGTTCGTAAAGGCGCAACTAGCCGGCGATTTGATGGATCCCTCCGTTCGTTACAAGATGCTGCCGGCCACCGGATTCCTGGGCCTGGGCCCCTGGTATTACGACAACGGCTCCAACGAAGTGACGCGCGCCGACGAGCGGCACGACCGCGTGGATGTTGTCACGCGCGGTTTCCTCGGCCTCACTACGCAATGCGCGCGCTGCCACGATCACAAGTACGATCCAATTCCGCAGACTGACTACTATGCGCTGGCCGGCGTGTTCTTCAACACCGTCTACGAAGAGTACCCGGAGGCGCCGAAGAAAGTGGTGGACGAGTACAAGAAAATAGAAGGCGAAATCGACGAGAAACAGCGCATTCTCGAGGATCTGCAGAAGGATCTGACGGGTGAGCTGGCGCGCTCGCTTTCTCTGCAAAGTTCCAACTACCTGATGGGCGTTTGGGAAGTTACCGGCAAGCAGAAGAAAGACATGGGCCTGGTGGTGAACGACCGCCGGCTGGACTACGAGTTGCTGGCGCGGTGGATCAAGTACATGGCCAAGCCCACCACCAGATACCACAACAAAGACGAGTGGCAAGCCCTCATGAAGAAGGACGGCGCCACGCGGCAGGAAGCGCAAAAACTGGCCGACAAGTTCCAGCAGCAGATCATCGATGTTACGGTCGCCAACGACGAAATTGACGTCGAGAACCGCGTCATCACCGACAAAGATGTCGACGGCGACAAACCCAAAAAGCAGACCGACAAACCGAGCAACTTTGTTTCAAACAAGGATTTCAATCCTGGCGCGCTGCTGCGCTTGAAGAGCCTCCCGGAGGATCAGACCGCGTTCTGGACCGAGATTTTTGTTCGTGAATTGAAGGACAACGAGGATCCAAACGACATGGTCGAGATGGACCCGCGCAAGATGAGTCCGGGCGTTCTGATGTTCCGCGGGTGGGGGTTGGAGAGCCGCATCGGGCCATCCGCGCAGGCCCGCTTGAAGTCGCTGGAAAACGATCTGGAAGCGCTGAAGAAAAAGATCGACCCCTACTACCCCTTCATCCACGGCGTGAAGGATTCAGACAAGCCGGTCGACATCCAACTCGCCCTCCGCGGCAATCCTGAGACACTGGGCCCCGTGGTTCCGCGTCACTTTCTGAGTATTTTCTCGGAAGGCGATCCGACGCCGCTCAATCAGGGCAGCGGGCGCATGCAGCTTGCGGAATTGATCCTGAAGCAGCCCATCGCGATGCGCGTGATTGCCAATCGCATCTGGAAGGCCGACTTCGGAACCGGCATTGTTGACACGCCCAGCAACTTCGGGTTCGGCGGCGAGCGGCCCACGGATCCCGAGCTACTCGAATACCTGGCTAGCGAATTCGTCAAGAACGGCATGTCGATCAAGAAGCTGGAGCGCGAGATCATGCTGAGTGCCGTGTATCAACTCTCGACCGCCGACGATAAGGAAGCATCGGAGAAAGATTCGGGCGACCGCTTGTATTGGCGCGCCAGCCGCAAGCGCATGGACGCTGAGGAGCTGCGCGACTCGGTCCTGGATGTAGCCGGCGACCTGGATGATTCGATTGGCGGGCCCTCTAAGGATCTTACGCCCGATTTTCATCGGCGCACCTTGTACGGGCGCGTGAGCCGCTATAAGCTGGACGCCTATCTTCAGCTGTTCGATTTCCCGCCGCCGAATTTCAGCGCTGAGAAGCGCTTTACCACCACCGTGCCGTTGCAGCGCCTGTTCCTGATGAACAGCGATTTTGTGCAGCTCGAGGCGGAGACGCTGTACAAGCGCGTCGCCGCCGAGCCGGATAACCGCGCACGCATCCGCAAGCTTTATAACATTGTCTACGGCCGGGATCCCAAGGAAGCCGAGATCCAGATCGGGATCGAGTACCTCCGCACGGAACCTCTCAAAGAGTACGAAGAGAGCAAGAAGAAGGCCAAGGAAGACGCGGATAAAAAGGCCGAACAGGCGGATAAAAAGGCAGAACCTGCCGCCGGCGGCGATGCGAAGCCCGTGCTGGCAAACGCAAAGATAATGCCGAAACCGGAGGCGGGGGAAGGTTCCGCGGACGCAACCGTCGATACGCCCGTACCCGACGAAGCGATGCCCGCCGATCCGAACGCCGACATGGGCATGGGGATGATGGCTGGCGTCCCTGGCGCCGGGCATAAAGGGCCCGCGAAACCGGTAGAGATCAAGTACGAGCCCACCGTCTGGGGCCGCTACGCGAAGCTGCTGCTCAGCTCAACGGAATTCGTGTTCATCAACTAAGCGAGGTCAATCCAGAATGTCCGACCACAAATCAAGAAATCCACTTACTCGAAGAGAAGCGCTGTGCCGGGTCGGCAATGGCTTCGGCATGATGGCCTTCGCCGGAATGCTCAGCCAGTCGATGGCGAGAGCCGGAATAACCTCCGGGGAAACCGGCCTCGGCGTTGCGAAGCTCGATTACCCGCAGCGCGTGAAGCGCGTCCTCTTCCTCTTCATGAACGGCGGGCTCTCCACCATCGATGCGTTCGATCCCAAGCCGATGCTTGCCAAGTACGACGGCCAGCCCATGCCCGGCGGCTCCATCGCCACGGAACGGAAAACCGGCGAGCTGATGAAGTCTCCGTTCGCGTTCAAGAAATACGGGCAGTGCGGCATGGACGTCAGCGAGCTCTGGCCGCATCTGGGCGAGGTGGCGGACGACATTTGCTGGATACGCTCGGTGTACACGGAAATTCCCAACCATGAGCCTTCCTGCCTGATGATGAACACCGGCGCGAACCAAGCCGGCCGGCCATCCATGGGCGCCTGGCTCACCTACGGGCTCGGGACCGAGAACAAGAACCTGCCTGGATTCGTGGTGCTTTGCCCGGACATCCCCACCACCGTGGGGCCGCCGCTGTGGAGCAATGGATTCCTGCCCGCCATCAATCAGGGAACCTACATCTCGAACAAGCGCAATCTCATCGGCCCGGACGGAATGCCTGTGATGGACATGCCTTCCGATGCTCCCGCCGAAAAGGATAAGGACGGCAAGGAAATTCTGAAGAAGGTTGTGATCGAGAAGAGCTTCGATCCGAAAAAAATTCTCAATTTCGTGAACAACCCCAAGTTCACGCAACCCGAGCAGCGCCGGGAACTGGATTTGCTGGACCAGTTGGAGAAAATCCGGGCGCAGGACGCCGGTACGGATCCACAAGTGGAAGCTGTCATTCAATCCATGGAAACGGCTTACCGCATGCAGACCGAGGCCCCGGAGGTTTTCGACATCCGCAAAGAATCGCAGGCCACGCTCGATATGTATGGTCCGGGCGATGTCGCGCGCGGGGCTCTGATGGGTGTACGGCTGCTCGAAAAAGGTGTGCGCATGGTGCAGCTCTACTACTCCAAAGGCGATCCATGGGACGCGCACGCGGACATATTCGCGCACAAAGTGAACGCCAGGAACTCCGATCAAGCGTTCGCCGCGGTGATCAGGGACCTGAAGACGCGCGGTCTGTGGGACGACACGCTGGTGGTGTGCGGATCCGAATTCGGCCGCACGCCCGTGCGCGAGGTCGGCGGAATGGCCAATCAGGCCAAGCGCGGCCGCGATCACAATCCGTTCGGCTTCACCATGTGGCTGGCGGGCGGCGCGGTAAAGGGCGGCACCATCTACGGCGCAACCGATGATTTTGGCTTCAAGGTGGTCGAAAAACCGGTCCACGTGCATGACATCCATGCCACCATTCTGTATTTGCTCGGTATCGATCACACCAAGCTGACGTATCGCTACAGCGGCCGCGATTTCCGGTTGACCGATGTGGCCGGAAATGTCCTGCACGACATCGTCGCCTAGGATGCCGTCCGGCTGCGATCCGGCGCTGCTGCTGAAGCTGCAACAATTCGCCGATAGCGCCCTTCCGATCGGCGGGGCGTCTCACTCCTTCGGCCTGGAGTTTCTGGCCGAGGCCGGGCTACTCACGGCAGACAGCGTCCAAGCGTTCTTGATCGATTACCTCGATGAGGCGGGCACGCTCGAAGCCGCGTATTGCAGTGCAAGTTGTACTTTGGGGCAGGCTGGATTCGATGCAAGCGCGGCGCACAAGTGGCTGGCATGGAATACCGAGCTGGGAGCACGTAAGCTGGCGCGGGAATCGCGCGACGGCTCCGCTGCCATGGGCCGGCGATTTTTGGATCTCGCGGCTCGCGTATCGGGCATCCCTTTGGTGCTGGGGGCCCGCGAACTCGCCTCGAACGCCGGCATCCAGCTTCAGCTTGCGCCCTGCTTTGGGCTGGTGGCAGGAGCCATCGGAGTCGATTCCGAACTGGCGGCCTCCGAATATCTGCAGCAAACGGTCACAGCGCTCGTAGCGTGCTGCCAGCGATTACTCCCGCTGGGCCAAACCAGCGCACAACAGATTTTGTGGAATCTCAAGCCGGCGATTATCGAGGCCGCGAAGCGCGGAAGCTCCACGGCGCCTGCGTCCGCGGAATGCTTCGCTCCTTTGCTGGACGTCGCCTCCGCGCGGCACGCCAGCATGCATACGCGTCTGTTTATCAGCTAGAATGCCCGGCTCGCCCACGCTTCTCCATCTGTTGTTCGAACTAAGTCAAAATGACTCCACCATTCTTCGCGTGAAGCGGCAGGAACCGCCGTGGCGAGTGCTGCGCGGGTTCCCTTTGCCAACGGGCGAAACGCTAGCGCATGTTCACAACGTCTCCGGCGGCATCCTGGATGGGGATTCGCTCGAATGCCGCATCGACGTCGCTTCCGGCGCGCAGGCCCAGGTCACCACAACCGGCGCGACGCGCGTCTACCGCAGCCGCTCCACGGAACGGGTCGCGCTGCAAAGGGTCGCCGTCACGCTAGGCGAGAGGGCGTACTTGGAATACTTACCCGACCAGTTGATTCCGTTCGCCGGTGCCCGCTTCACACAGCAAGCCCACGTAACGCTCGAGTCCGGCGCTGCGCTGTTCTGGTGGGACATGCTGGCGCCGGGACGGGAAGCCTCGGGAGAAATCTTTCGATACGAATCGCTGGCCGCTTCGCTGGAGTTGATCGCGTGCGGCGAGCCCATCGCCATTGAGCGCTGGACCATTGCTCCTTTGTTGCGCAACCCCACCGCCATCGCCAGGCTCGGACCATTCCATCACTTCGCCTCCTGCTACGTGTGCCAAGCCGGCATGCCCGCCGCCTATTGGCGCAAGTTCGAAGCGGAGTTGCAGGAAGTTGCAGACCGCCTCTCGGGACCTGAGATACTATGGGGAGCTACCTCGCTGAGGGCGCACGGATTGGTGGTTCGCGGCGTCGCCAGCAGTGGGCGGTCTTTGTACCATGGTCTCGTTGAGATCTGGAAAGCCGCCAAATGGTCGCTCTGTGGCCGCGTCGCCACTCTTCCCAGAAAAGTTCATTGAAAGGAGCCGCCGTTGCACCTCACGCCTCGCGAGCAGGATAAGCTGATGATTTTTGTCGCGTCCGAGCTTGCCAAGAAACGCCGCGCCCGCGGTCTCAAGCTGAACTACCCGGAAGCGGTGGCGATTCTCTCGGCGGAAATACTCGAAGCCGCGCGCGACGGCAAGAGCGTGGCGGAGATCATGTCCAGCGGCGCATCCATCCTTACTCGCGATGACGTGATGGAGGGAGTCGCGGAAATGATTCACGAGGTGCAGGTCGAAGCGACCTTTCCCGATGGAACCAAGCTGGTCACCGTTCATGACCCGATTCAATAGGAACTTCCATGCACCCAGGCGAATATATTCTCAGTGACGGAGACATCGAGTTGAATGCGCAGCGGCGCACGGCCCGCGTGGTCGTCCGCAACACGGGCGATCGTCCCATACAGGTGGGCAGCCACTATCATTTCTTTGAAGTAAATCGCGCTCTGAACTTCGATCGCAAAGCCGCTTACGGAATGCGCTTGGATATTCCCGCCGGCACTGCGATTCGTTTTGAACCCGGTGACGAAAAGGAAGTCAACTTAGTGGCGCTGGCTGGTGCGCGGCGCGTCTATGGACACAACGGCCTGGTGAACGGCAATCTCGTCTCGGGGATGAAGTCGTGAGCATCCGGATTCCCCGCAGGACTTACGCCGATCTTTACGGCCCCACTACCGGCGACCGCGTGCGTCTGGGCGATACGGATCTGATTATCGAGGTAGAGCGAGACTACGCCGTGTATGGCGAGGAGATCCCTTTCGGTGGCGGCAAGGTCATCCGCGACGGGATGGGACAAAGCTCCACGGCGATCCGCGAGAGTGAGCACGGTGCGCTGGACCTGGTGATCACCAACGCGCTGATCATCGATCATTGGGGGATTGTTAAGGCGGACATCGGGATTCGCGACGGCCGCATCGTGAAAATCGGCAAGGCCGGGAATCCGGATGTGCAAGCCGGCGTGGATCCCGATCTGGTGGTGGGCGCGGCGACGGAAGTGATCGCCGGCGAAGGCAAGATCGTCACTGCCGGCGCGATTGACTCGCACATCCACTTCATCTCGCCGCAGCAGATCTACGAGGCGCTCTCAAACGGCACCACCACCATGATCGGAGGCGGCACCGGCCCAGCCACCGGAACCAACGCCACCACTTGCTCGCCTGGGCGTTGGAACCTGGAGCAAATGTTCCGCGCGGCGGAAGCTTGGCCCATGAACTTCGGGTTTCTGGGAAAAGGAAACGCCTCCGCACGCGATCCTCTGGCCGAACAGGTTCTGGCCGGCGCTTGCGGCCTCAAGCTGCACGAGGACTGGGGCACCACTCCGGCCGCCATCGACACTTGCCTGCGCGTGGCCGACGAGTTTGACGTCCAGGTAGCCATCCACACCGATACGCTGAACGAGGCGGGATTTGTGGACGACACCATCGCCGCCATCGCCGGCCGGACCATCCACACCTATCACACCGAAGGAGCGGGCGGCGGCCACGCTCCGGACATCATCAAGATTGCCGGCTTGCCGAACATTCTGCCGTCATCTACCAATCCCACGCGCCCGCTGACGGCGAATACGATTGCGGAACATTTGGACATGCTCATGGTTTGTCACCACTTGAACCCGCAGGTGCCGGAAGACGTCGCGTTTGCCGAGAGCCGTATCCGCCAGGAGACTATCGCGGCCGAGGATATCCTGCACGACCTGGGCGCCATCAGCATGATGTCCAGCGATTCACAAGCTATGGGGCGCATCGGTGAGGTGGTGACTCGAACTTGGCAGACCGCGCATAAGATGAAGGTGCAGCGCGGCCCGCTCGCCGCGGATTCCTCGCGCAACGACAACCAGCGCGTAAAGCGATACGTGGCCAAATACACTATTAATCCTGCGATCGCGCACGGCATCGCGAACGAGACGGGTTCGATCGAAGCCGGAAAACTCGCGGACTTGGTCCTCTGGAGCCCGGCCTTCTTCGGCGTAAAACCCGAGATGGTCATCAAAGGCGGTTTCATTGCGTGGAGCGTGATGGGTGATGCCAATGCCTCCATTCCGACGCCGCAGCCAGTCTTGTACCGGCCGATGTTTGGCGCGTTCGGGCTCGCGACCCAGGCGACTTCAGCCACGTTCGTTTCGGCCGCAGGGCTTCCGCAGGTGGAACGCCTCGGGCTTCGCAAGCGCCTGGTCGCGGTCCGAAACTGCCGCAACATCGGCAAGGCGAACATGCTCCACAATTCGGCCACGCCGCGCATCGAAGTGGATCCGGAAACTTACGAAGTTCGCGCCGATGGAGACTTGCTCACTTGCGAACCGGCCAGCGTGCTGCCGCTGGCGCAACGTTATTTTCTGTTTTAACTTATGAACGCTACTGATGGTGCTTTTCGAATTGGCGTCGCCGGACCGGTGGGCAGCGGCAAAACCGCTTTGGTTCACGTGCTGTCCAAGGCCTTATGGCCGGCGCTGAATCTTGCGGTTGTGACCAACGACATTTATACGCGCGAAGATGCCGATTTTCTGATCCGGCAGGGCGTGTTGCCGGCCGATCGTGTTATGGGGGTCGAAACCGGCGGATGCCCGCACGCCGCTATCCGCGAAGACGCTTCCATGAACCTCGAAGCGATCGCCGCGATGGAGCAGGCGCACCCTGGGCTCCAGCTTGTCTTCATCGAGAGCGGCGGCGACAATCTCGCCGCAGCGTTTAGCCCGGAGTTAGTGGACGTCTCAATCTATGTCATCGATGTCGCGGCCGGAGACAAGATTCCGCGCAAAGGCGGTCCAGGAATTACTCGCTCGGACCTGCTGGTCATCAATAAGATCGACCTCGCGCCCTATGTCGGAGCTTCGCTCGACGTCATGGATCGAGATGCCCGCAAGATGCGCGGAGAGAGGCCGTTCCTGTTCACCAATCTCAAGGATGGCACGGGCGTGCCGGAGTTGATCGATTGGGTCCAGCGAAAGTTGCAGGCACCGCGTGAACGAGCCAATCGAGGGCTGCCCGTTGCCTCCGGGTCGCACGCGCACAAGCACCATTCCGTCTGAAATCACCGAAATTTAACTGTCTCAGAACCGCCCCGAAACCCGTCTCCTAAGTGGGGCAGTAGATCAGGAGCGGCAGCGATGAGTCTAAAAAGCGCAGCATTTCTCGCGACAGTCGGGATGATTGTCCTGACGGCGCTGGTGCTATATGACCTGTTCGAAAATGTCGCCGGGGTCTTACGAAGTTTGATTCCGGCCGTGACGCTTTTCGGGTCGGCAATCTATGCGTTTGCCAGCGTAACTGTGACGGTCTTCTTCTTTGCGTTTTACAAGAAGCAGTAACTCGTCACTTAGTCGGCGGCTTGACTTTGTCTTCCGGGAACGAGTCCGGAGGCGGAGCGCCGGTGCCGGTGGAACCTAGGAATACTTTACGGCCGTCGGTGAACGTCACGTTGCGCGCATTGGCCCGCAGCTCGGAATGATCCCGCGCCTGGTAGCCGTCCACGATGACTTCCGTACCCACCGGGAAACTGTTCTTGGTAGCGCCGCGGCGCAGCAACGAGTTCGGGCTGCCGCCTTCCACCATCCAAACTTCCTTGGTGCCGTCCTCTTTGGTGATTTCCACGTGCAGCCAGGTATGCGGATTCACCCACTCCACCTTCACGATCTTGCCCTTGAGCAGGACCGGACGGTTGGCGTCAAACTCGGCGCCGAAGGCATGGTGTGCGGCGGCTGGAAGGGCGGCGGTAAACAAGGCCGCGGACGCGCCCAAAATTAATGTCAAGAATCTCGTTCGCATGAATCAACTCCTAAAATTCCGTCACTTAGTGGCTCTGCCCGTCTGTTCCTTCTCTCGTAGCCGAGCACCCTTCAAGATATCGGTCAGCGCGTAATTCGCCTCGTGACAGGCGTACTCATAAATGTGCTGGTTGGTGGCCGGCCAGGTGTACTCCGCGGTCCACGGCTTGGTCCAGGTGGCGGGATCGTCGATGGTGAACTGATACAGCAGCGATTTGTCATCGACGCGTGTGAAGCGCTCGATCACGTGCAGATCTTCTGTTGAACCCCGGAAGCGCGTCTTGTCGGTAAAGTTGGTGGTGTCGACCACCAGCGTGTCGCCTTCCCAATGGCCGACCGAGTCACCCAGCCAGAGACGAAAGCTCTTCGGCAGATGCTGCGCATTCATCCGGACGGTGCGGGCGTCGTGCACCATTTCGGTCAGGATCAGGATCGAGTCCGGAGTCTGGACGATCTGGTGAAGATTGTTATAGAAATAATCCGGCAGCGCGGGCGGTCCGGAGGTAGAACCAAATCCCAGCATGCAGCGCTCGCCCAACGGACGCCGCTCTGGGTCATCATAGGCGCCCGGCGCTCTTTCGAGCCCCGGATCACTGCTTTCCTGCGCGTCCGAGGTCGGACGGGCATTGAACGCCCGCGTCCGCTTCCTAGCCTCGTCGGTCATGGGAGGCACTCTGCCATCCGCAGGATCGACAATCAGCGAAGCTCGCTTCTCCCCGTTTACCACGGTAAACGTCGAGCCGGGGTCGAGCCAGCCGTAATTGTACCCGCCCACATTGCCCGCGGCTCCCACCGAACCATCGCCGCCCTTGGGAGGCGCGGACCGGTTGGCATCGATGGGCGCGTCCGCGCGTTCGCGTTGCCCGGCACGCTGCGTCTCCTGTTTAAGCGCCTGTTCTTTGGTGAGCACCAAGGGCGTGCCCTGCGCACGTTCAACCGGCGTGATGGTAGCCAGGTCGTACGTGCCTTGAAGGTCTGGATGCCCATCCGGCATGCGCGGTGGCGAGTACTTCTTGCCTGACTCGTTCGAATTCTGCGCAACCGCCGGGACGGTCGAAATCAGCAGGGCCGCCAACGCCGGCAGACCCAGGCATACAGCGATTCGGCTCCGCATATCAGTTCCTCCGTAAACCTATCGAGGCAGCGGATTTTTCCGCCACTGGCCGTACATCAGTTCTTCCACAAATTCCGTGCACTTGAATTCCAGAAGCTGCTCGTTCTTTTCCTGCCGCCTGTACAGCGGCATGCTGATCTTCCAAGGCCGCGTGAAGACATTCGGATCGGTGATGGTCGCTTCGTAGGAGATGATGTCCGGGCTGGTGCGGGTGTAGCGCTCCACTACGTGCAACGCGTCGGTGTGGTAATCCCCCGCGCGGTCAAACCAGGTCGAGTCATTGAAACCCGTCACGTCGACCACCAGCGTGTCTCCCTCCCAATGCCCCACCGATTGGCCCATCCAGGAATCGACCGGCGCCGGCCCCGGATCTTTCATGTAGATATTGCGGACTGCGCCCGCAAACTGGTAGTTGATGAAAATCTGGGTCGCGTTTTCGAAAATTCGAAACGGCTGGGGCATATAAGTCGCACGCGGCACGCCCGGCAGGTAGCACTTGATTTCCGGATCGCGATCCAGCCAGTGCTCCTGGTTGTCTTTTTTCTGGGCGAGCGCCGCGGGTTTGTAGGGAATCGCGCCGCCCTCCACCACGCCCATGCTGGGAGGCACTGCGCCAACCGCGCCTAGGGCCAGCACGGGAGCTGCCGGCACCGGACCGTACGGGCCAGGCCTCAGAGCCATGGCCGCCCGTGCCGTGTGACCTTCCAAATCGTAGTTGGCTTCGTTCATCGTCTGCCAGATCCCGTTCAGGTCGGGTTTGCCGTCCGGTAGACGCGGCGCCCGATATGCGGGCGTCTGGGCCAATGCCAATATCGCGGCGGCAGCAAGCGCGCCGCCCATGAAAACAACCTTCTTAATCAACATTTAAAGCTAAGGATCCTCTCAGGTTATGATACAAGATTTCCAGTCCGGCGCGAACTTGCACCCTCGCCTCGCACTGCTCGCCACGGGATTTTCGGGTGAATTACAACACCCTGCCGCAGGACTGCGATACGCTTGAAGCTTGAACGCCAAGTCCACAGAACGCTTTCACTTGGTCCTCATCAAGCCGTCGCATTACGACGACGACGGCTACGTGATTCAATGGTTGCGCTCCGCCATCCCCTCCAACACCCTGGCGTGTCTCAACGGACTGGCGCTCGAATGTAACCAGCGCCGGGTGCTGGGCGACAACGTCGACATCGTAGTCAGCGCCTACGACGAGATGAACACCCGCGTTCGAGTAAAGCGCGTCATTCGCCAACTGCGCGGGAAGCGGGCGCTGGTGGGCCTGGTGGGCGTGCAATCCAATCAGTTTCCGCGCGCCATGGATATCGCCCGTCCTTTTCGTCAAGCCGGTATTCCGGTTTGCATCGGCGGCTTTCATGTTTCAGGATGCTTGGCCATGCTGCCCGAGATTACGCCCGAACTGAAAGAAGCAATGGATATCGGTATTTCACTGTTCGCCGGCGAAGCGGAAGGCCGCTTGGACGAACTGCTGAGCGACGCCTGGCAAGGTAAACTGAAGCCGCTGTACAACTACATGTCGGAGTTGCCGGCGCTCGAAGGCACGCCCATTCCGCTGCTGCCCGCGGCCCGCATCCGGCGCACCGGCGGCAGCATGACCAGCTTCGACGCCGGGCGGGGCTGTCCGTTCCAATGCTCGTTTTGCACCATTATTAATGTCCAAGGCCGCAAGTCGCGCCATCGTTCCGCTGACGACGTGGAGCGCATCGTTCGCAGCAATCTCGAGCAGGGTATCAATCGCTTCTTTATCACCGACGACAATTTCGCGCGCAATCGCGAATGGGAGCGCATCTTCGACCGTCTCATCGCCATGCGCGAAGGCGAGCATCTGAACATCAAGTTCGTGATCCAGGTGGACACGATGTGCCACCGGCTGCCGCGCTTTATCGAGAAAGCTCGCCGCGCCGGCGTCGCGCGCGTGTTCATCGGACTCGAAACCATTCGCACCGACAGCTTGGTGGGCGCTCGCAAGAAGCAGAACAAAATCGGCGAATATCGGCGCATGCTCCAGGAGTGGAAGCGAGCCGGCGTCACCGTGTTTGCGGGCTACATCGTCGGCTTCGGCAACGACACTCGCGAATCGGTCTTACGCGACATCGAGATCATCCAGCGCGAGTTGCCCATCGACCTGTTGGAGCCGCACTGCCTTACGCCGCTTCCGGGCTCCGAGGATCACCTGAAGCTCTATAAAGCCGGGGCCCCGCTCGATCCCGACCTCAACAAATACGACATCGAGCACGTCACCACCGAACATCCACTCATGTCGACAGCGGAGTGGGAGCAGCTCTACAAGGACTCCTGGGCGTTCTACTATTCGCCCGCGCATATGAAAACCGTGCTGCGCCGCGCGGCCGCGACTCCCGGAATGAGCGCAGGCAACATGCTGTTTCTCTTGCTATGGTTCTACGCCTGCATCATTCTCGAAAAAGTCGACCCGTTGCAAGGCGGCTACTTCCGGCGAAAATACCGGCGGGACCGGCGTCCCACTCTGCCCCGGGAAAATCCGTTGATCTTCTACCCACGCTTCGCCGCCGAGGTAATCGTCAAGCATCTTCGCCTGGCCGCGATGACCTGGGAGCTGTACCGCCTGCGCCGAGAGCTCAAGCGCGATCCCGATGCGCCCAATTACACCGACGCGGCGCTCACGCCGGATTCGGAGACTGAGCTGGAATCGCTGGACCTGTTCAAAATCGTGGCGCGCTGAGCGCCGTTTCCAACCGTTCTGCTATCGTAAGAAGAAAGTCCTTGTTTCAACCTTCCGAATTGACGAGCGTGGGTGCGCCGTCTCTGACCCGTCGAAAGCTGGTGTCATTGATGGGCGGCGGTCTGGCTGCCGCGCTGTTATCGAAGACGGCCCGTCCGGCGGACGGGCCACAAGCCGACATCACGCTGCGCATCCAGGACATCACGCTCGATCTCGGCCCGCGCCACTCCGTCAAAACGATCGGCTACAACGGGCAAGTTCCCGGCCCGCTGCTGCGCATGAAGGAAGGCAAGCCGGTGACGGTCGAGGTCATCAACGAAACCAACGAGGACGAGCTGGTGCACTGGCATGGCCTGCACATCCCTTCCGATGTCGACGGGGCGCACGAAGAAGGCACGCCCCACGTTCCGCGCCGCGGCAGCCGTCGCTATGAATTCACGCCTAGCCCATCTGGAACACGCTGGTATCACAGCCACACCATGCCGGGCCGCAATCTCCACATGGGCACGTACTCGGGTCAGTTCGGAATGCTGATCGTCGACCCGGCCAGCGATCCCGGGCGCTACGATCTGGAAGTCCCGATCCTGCTGCACGAGTGGGAGCCGTCTTTCAGCACTGAAGGTCCGCTGGACATCGAATATAAGCTCGGCTCGATCAACGGCAAGATGCTGGGCGCGGGCGAACCCATTCGCGTGCAGCGCTCGCAACGCGTGCTGTTTAGAATCCTGAATGCCAGCGCCACCGAAACCCATCAGCTAGCACTGCCAGGGCACCTCTTCAACGTGATTGCGCTGGACGGCAACGCCGTGTCGCAGGGGTTGCCCGCCCGAACCCTCGACGTCGCTCCCGGCGAGCGCGTGGATGCGATCGTCGAGATGAACAATCCCGGTGTCTGGATCCTGGGTGAGGTGCGGGACCGCGAACGCAACCAGGGGATGGGGATCGTCGTCGAGTATGCGAACCAGCAAGCCAAACCGCGTTGGGAACCGCCGCCGCTGATTCCGTGGGATTACACGAGTTTCGGCGGCCAACAAATCGCTCCCGAGCCCGACGGGCGCATTCCTCTGGTGTTCAAGGCGGCGGAAAACGGCCACCATTTCACCATCAACGGCAAGTCTTATCCCCACACGGATCCGATCATCGTCACCGCCGGCAAGCGCTATCGCATGATTTTCGACAATCAGAGTGCGGACGCGCATCCTGTCCATCTGCATCGCCACACCTGGGAAATTACGCGCTTCGATAAGAAGCCAACCTCGGGTGTGTTCAAG
Organism: Terriglobia bacterium; assembly: GCA_963768095.1. Lineage (GTDB taxonomy): Bacteria > Acidobacteriota > Terriglobia > Bryobacterales > Bryobacteraceae > Palsa-89. The sequence continues at coordinate 121,317 of CAVYGT010000012.1, forward strand.
GACGTGGTGCTGGTCCCAGGCTGGAAAGAAGTCGAAGTGGATTTCGTCGCCGGCAATCCGGGCTTGACACTCTTTCATTGCCACCAGCAGTTCCACATGGACTTCGGCTTCATGGCGTTGATGCAGTATTCCGGCTAAGACTTAGGGCTCGCGTTGACTGGCAGCTGCCCGCAACGCTACCATTCCGGTCATGCGCGAAGCTGTCATTGTAGATGCGGTTCGTACCCCGGTCGGACGCCGCGACGGAGGTCTCAAAGGCTGGCACCCCGTGGATCTGTTGGCCCATACGCTCAAAGCCGTGGCGCAGCGCAACAAGCTGGACCCGGCCCTCGTCGATGATGTCATCGCGGGTTGCGTCGGCCAGGTGGGCGAACAAGCTTACAACGTGGCGCGCAACGCCGTGCTCGCCGCGGGCTTCCCCGAATCGGTGCCCGGAACCACGGTGGACCGCCAGTGCGGCTCCAGCCAGCAAGCGGCGCACTTCGCCGCGCAGGGCGTCCTGGCAGGAAGCTACGACATCGCGATCGCGTGCGGCGTCGAGTGCATGACGCGCGTGCCCATGGGTTCCAACGGCGCTAACGGTCCCGGCAAACCGTTCGGCCCCTCGGTCGCGCGCCGCTACAATAACGTGGTTTTCAATCAGGGCATCGGCGCCGAGATGATGGCCGAGCGCTGGAAGATCAGTCGCGAAGAGCTGGATGTTTTCAGCCTGGAGAGCCATCGCCGAGCCGCGCGCGCCACCGAGGAAGGCCGCTTCTGCAACGAGATTATCCCGGTGCCGATTGAAACCGAAACCGGCCCCGCGCATATGACTCGCGACGAAGGCTTCCGCGCCAACGCCAGCCTGGAAAAGATGGCGACGCTCAAGCCCGCCTTCAAACCGGACGGCGTAATCACGGCCGCCAATTCTTCTCAGATCAGCGATGGCGCCGCCGCGTTGCTGATTATGGAGCGCGGAACGGCCGAGAAATTGAAGCTGCGCCCACTGGCCCGGTTCGTGGCTTTCGCATTGGCAGCCGAGGACCCGATCATCATGCTTTCTGCGCCCATCCCGGCGACGCGCAAAGTTCTCGACCGCGCCGGACTCGCGCTCGGTGATATCGACCTTTTTGAAGTGAACGAAGCGTTCGCCAGCGTTCCCTTGGCCTGGCAGCGCGAGCTCGGCGCCGATCCTGCCAAGTTGAACGTCAACGGTGGCGCGGTCGCCATGGGCCATCCCTTGGGTGCGAGCGGCGCGCGCCTAATGACCACGCTGGTGCACGAATTGCAGCGCTCGGGCAGCCGCTACGGCCTGCAGACCATGTGCGAGGGCGGCGGGATGGCCAACGCGACCATCATCGAGCGCGAATAATCTCCGTTTCGCATCGCCGGCCTTCCCAATCCGGATCTAGAATCAAAGTATGGCGTGGCGATGGTCAGCCGCGTTGCTGCTTCTGGCGTTGGCTCCGGCCCAAGGCCAGGACAAACTCGCATCCGGCCAGTTCCTGGTTGCCGCACGCGAGTTGGGCGACCCCAACTTCGCTCAAGCCGTGATCTTGCTCATCGATTACGACTCCGACAAAGGCGCCATGGGCTTGATCGTAAATCGCCGCACCGACATGCCCGTGTCGCGCGTGCTGGGCGATCTCAAAGAGGCCAAGGGCCGCACGGATCCTATCTACGTCGGCGGCCCGGTGGAGCTGACGAGCGTGCTGGCGCTGTTAAAATCCGCCAGCAAACCTGGCGACGCCAAGCACGTCTTTGGCGACGTCTATCTGGTCAACACGAAAGAGCAGCTACAGAAGACGCTCGCCGCGGGCCCCGAGTCCGGCTCATTTCACGTCTTCGTCGGCTACGCCGGCTGGGGCGCGGGCCAACTGGAGCATGAGGTCGAGCTGGGCGCCTGGCACATCATGTCCGCCGACGCCGCACTCGTGTTCCATTCCGATCCCGATTCGGTTTGGCCGCGATTGATCAGAAGGACCGAACAGCAGATCGCGGGTGTCTCGCGGCCAACCACTTCGACGAGCCTGCTACTGCGTTGGAGTGGATTTTGAGCTGCCCGCCAGGATGACTCCGAGCAGCGAACGCGTCGTGACGCGCCGGCCATTGCTCGTTACCATGACCTGAGGCGCCGGTATACCAGCTATTACGACAGCGGTCGGGTCCACCACCGCGGTCCGCACTTCGTTCCCGTTATCCACTACGACAATCCGCAGAGTGAGCGTCGGCGAACCCTGATTGCTGAGCGTCATGGTGCCCGTGCAATTGGAATTGATGGTGTAGGTTCCTGTGCCAGGGCGATCGGGCGTAGGAGAACCGTTAACCGATCCGTGGATATTGTCCGTCTGCGTCAAGTTGCCGTTGCCGTCGAAATGCGTCATGGCCACTCCCACGATCGTCTCGACTGGAGCGCCAGGCATGGGAGCCGACGGCCTCGTTCCGGTGATGGTGAATCCGTAGTCTCCCTCCAGCGTGGCGTTTGTGCAAACCGTCTGGAACGGACTATCTTGCGCCCAAGCGGCGCTGGCGGCTAACAGTAGCGTGGAAATCGCGAGTTTCATTGAGTGCCTCCTGCGCCAAATGATGTGCCCTTTTCACCGGTCCGCCAATGGATAGGGACCAGAGAAACTCTGAAGATTTTCTGTAGTACTAAGCCGTTCATCTCTGGGATGTTTTGACCGATGTCGCGTAGTAGAATTGGCCTGTTGTGATCCTGAAGTTCGGCTCCTACGAACTCGACCCTTCAGCTTATGAGCTTCGCCGGCGAAGCAGAGTGGTCCGCTTGGAGCGGCTGCCGATGGAGTTGCTGCTCCTTCTGGTGGAACGGCGCGGGACGCTGGTGACGCGTCAGGAGATTGCGGCACGCCTCTGGGGCGGCCGTGTCTTCCACGACATTGACAGCGGCATCCATACCGCCATTCGAAAAGTTCGCCGCGTGCTGCATGACCCAGCTGAGCGGCCGGCATTCATCCGGACCGTTTCGGGGAAGGGTTATCGTTTCGTAGCGCCTGTTACGATTGAGGACCAACAGCCGTCCGGCGCTCTCCCGGAGCGCCTGTGCGTGGCGGTCCTTCCATTCGAAAACCTCACCGGCGACCCCAGCCACGAGTACTTGAGCGATGGTTTGACCGAGGAGACCATCGCCGCTTTGGGAAATTTCGGGCAGCAGCGTCTGACGGTTATCGCCCGGACCTCGGTGATGCGATACAAACGCACCACGAAGACGGCTAGAGAAATCGCCCGGGAGCTAGGCGCCGACTACGTTCTGGAAAGTACGCTCCGGCTCGATGGGCAAACGGTTCGGGTTACAGTCAGGTTGGTGCGAGCCGCCGATCAGGCGCAAATCTGGAATGGCAAGTTCGATCGCGATTGGCGCTCTGTACTGCAGCTCGAGGAAGAGCTCGGACAGGCCATTGCGGAACACGTGCAGATCGGGTTCAAGCCGGACCGGACCGCTATTCATGCGCGCCAGACCACCACGGATCCCGACGCCTACGATTTGTACCTGCGTGGAAAGCACTACTGGAATCAGATCCGTCCCACTTCTTTGCAACGCGCCGTCGAGTGCTTCGAATCCGCCATATCGAAGGATCGCGCGTTTGCCCTGGCCTGGTCCGGCTTGGCCGATACTTACTCGATCCTGCCGGTCACCAGCGATCGCGATCCGGCAGAAGCCTGGCCCAAGGCGCGCCAAGCCGCTGACGAGGCTCTTCGGCTGCAAGGCACTCTAGCCGAATCCTGCACCTCCTCCGGCGTGGTCGGGTTCTGGTTCGATTGGGATTGGCAGCGTGCCGAGCGGGACTTGCGGCGCGCCGTCTCGCTCAACCCCAGTTACGCTTCGGGATTCCGCTTTCTGGCGCATGTTTTGTCCAATTCCGGCCGTCATAGCGAGGCTCTGACGGTTATGGCCAGCGCGCGCCGGCTCGATCCTTTGTCGCCTGTCCTGCACGCGGTCTCGGCTCAATTGTTTTTCCAAGCCCGGCATTTCAAAGAAGCGGAGGAGCACGCACGGCGCGCTCTATCGCTGCACTCGGACTTCTGGCTGGGACACCTTCTTCTGGGGAAGGTTTATGACCAAACCGAGCGAGCCGCGGCAGCATTGACCGAGTTCGACGCCGCGTTTCAACTGTCGGAGGGCAACACCGAGGCGCTGTCACTCAAAGGGTACACGTTGGCGCAAATGGGGCGTCGCAGGGAAGCGGAGCAGGTGCTGCGGGCCTTGCTCGACACTGGGCGAATGCGGCCGGTGCCGCCGTACAATGTGGCGCTGCTTTATGCCGGCTTGGGTGATTCGGCCGCGGCGTACGAATGGCTTGAAAAAGCGCGCCTGACCCGGGATGTTCGTGTGGTGTTTCTCACCGTGGAACCGAAGTGGGATCGATTTCGCGGCCAAGCTCCGTTCCAGTCGCTGCTGGAACGTTGTGGTCTACCATCGCCGGCCGTTTATTCGGCGCGCAGTGTTTCGAGCGGGTCCACTTCGGTGGCGCGCCGCGCCGGCAGATAGCAGGCAGCGCCAGTCACCGCCAACATCAGCAGAGACGCTGCGCCCACGATCCAGGGATCGTGCGGGCTGATTTCGAACAGCAGACTCGACAGCACGCGAGAAAGCGCCAGCGTTCCGGCTAATCCGATCACCAACCCGATGACGCTCAGTCTCAAACCACGGCCCAGGATCAACCGGAAGATGCCGGGCGAGTCCGCGCCCAGAGCCAGGCGCACTCCGATTTCCTGCCTGCGCTGCGCCACCGACCACGACATGACGCCGTAGATTCCGATCAGCGCCAGCGTGAGCGCAAGAGCGGCAAAGACCGATAGCAGAACTGTAGTAAACCGCCGGGAGCCCGAGGATGCATCCACAATCTGTTGCATGCTCGCCAAGTCGGAAACCGGTGCGCTTGGATCCAGCGCCCGGATTTCGCGCCGCACCGCGGGCGCCAGCGCCAGCGGATCGGTAGACGTCTGAACCAGCAGGTACGTGCCGCCGTACCAGAGAGCGTAGAAATCGTTGGTGCTCTCCGAATCGAGACCGAATTGCTTCACGTCTCCAACCACGCCGATCACGGTGGACCAGGTCGGGTTCGGCCCCCACGGCCCAGTGATGAATCGTTTCCCGACCGCGTTCTCACCCGGCCAGAACGTCCGCGCCATCCTCTCATTCACGATGACGTAAGGCTGGCCGACATCGCGCGGCTCGTAAGTGCGTCCGGCGATCAGGGGAATACCGAGCGCGCGGAAGTAGTCCGGCGTCACCAGGCAATTCTGAGCCGTCGGAAGAACATCGCCGCGCATGGCGGGCGAACCCGGCACGGCGAACCGGATGATGTTCCCGTGCGTGGAGCCGAGCGGCAACGCATTTGCCAGCGCTACCGCCTTCACGCCGGCCAGGCCGCGGACACGCATTTCCAAGCGCTCGAAAAACCCACGCAGCTTTTGATCGTCCGTATAGGATTGCGCCGCCAAGGTGAAACGCAACGTGAGGACGTTGGAGGGTTGGAATCCCGGATCCACCTGCAGGAGCCGGGCGAAGCTTCGCAAGAACAATCCTGCGCTCAGCAGCAGCGAGAACGCCAGCGCAAACTCCGCCACAACCAGTGCGCTGCGCGCGGCGCCCGAGCCATGCGTGACGCTGCGGCCGCTCTCCCGCAGCCCCTGGTTCGGATCCTGCCGCGCCGCCTCAAGCGCCGGAACGATGCCGAAGATCAAACCGGTAACCAGCGCCGCCGCGAATAAGAAACCCAGGGTGGTCAGATCCAGATGGACCGCTGCCGGATCAATCGACTCCGCCGGGACCAGTGCCAGCAGCGCTCGCATTCCCGGGTACGCCAGCGCCAGCCCGCCCGCGCCGCCGGCCATAGCCAGCGCCAGACTTTCGGCCAGCGACTCGCGCACGATGCGCCAGCGGCTTGCACCCAGCGCGACCCGGACCGCCATCTCATGCCGCCTCGCCGTCGAGCGCGCCAACAAAAGGTTGGCGACATTCACGCAAGCGATCAACAACACCAGCGTCACCGCTCCCAGCAACACCAGCAGCGCCGGCCGAAGGTTCCCCGCAAGGTCTCTTTGCAATCCAGTGACGGTGAAACTAAATCCCCGGCTGGTGGAAGGATGCTCGCGCCGCAGCCGTTCCCCGATCGATTCCAGGCGCGCTGAGATTTGCCGGGTATCCACGCCAGGCTTCAACCGCACCACCACGCCGAACGCGTGCCGCACGGGATTGGTGGTCTCGTCGGCGGCCTGCCCTACGGTCATCCAAACATCCGCCCACGGGGCGATAGGAAAACCAGCGGGCAGCACGCCCACCACGGTGAACGAGCCGCCAGCATCGCTCGTGGCGCCGCCCGGCAGACTGCTGAGCCGGATCGGAGCGCCGATGATTTCCGGATCGCTCCCGAAATGATCGCGCCATAAGCGATAGCTCAGGAGCGCTACCGGTTGAGAAGCCTCGCTCTCTGCAAAGAATCGGCCCGCCGCGGGCTGGACTCCCAGCACCGGAAAGAGACTCGCGCTCGCCCAAGTGGTGTGGACGCGCACTGGCTCCAGTCCGCCACTCAGGTTCATGTCCCGGCCGATGCCGACGTAACGATAGAAGGCAGTGCCCTCGAAGAGATCGGTTTGCCGGCTCCACTGCTGGTATTCGAGGGGCGACACACCCAGCTTCGGCTGATTCTGATACGTGTCCCAGATCGCGGCCAGGCGCGCCGGATCATGGAACGGCAATGGCCGCAGCAGCACCGTATCGACAACGCTGAAGATGGCCGTATTCGCCCCGATGCCGAGCGCCAGGGTCAGAACGATGGTCGCAACCAGGCCGGGAGAGCGGCGCAGCATGGTGGTTTAGACTGCACCAGCCCGTATTTCGTTACGCAAAACGCCGCCGGGGGCGGTCCTGGCGTGAGGCGTCATCGCCAATCATCAATCACGTAAGCATCGGGCCGATTGAACCCCGCCGCATGAGGACGTTGCATCGCGACCCCCTGCATGGCTACACGATATCCGCGGGATCGCATGCGGCGATAGGCATCTTCGCGAGCCAGGTTCACCCCGGCTTCGAGCGTGGTTCCGCGCGACGCTGCAAAGGCTTCGCAGGCCTCCAGCAACTTGTCAAAACGGTCACCCGCTCCAGCGCCTCCACGCGCGGCCGCGAACTTGACGTAACAGGTTTTTTCGCCCCCTTCAGATCCACGTCCGGTCAGGCACACGGCAAAGCCGTCCAGAATGCCGCGCGTGTAGGTCAGTAAAACGTCCCCGGTCCCCTGCGCTATCACCGCGCGGATTTCACCTGTTAGATCCAGTCCTTTATGGATTTTGTCAGTGAGCTTTCCGCATGCTCGTACGGCCTCCTCGCGTTGGCTTTTCGCTAGCGCGGATAACAACAGGGCCGGATTGGCGCCTTTGTGGAACGGTGCTGAATTGCCGTCCGTTCGATGTGTCATGATCGCGGTGAGATAACGCGGCCAGTACCCGAACTTCTGATACAAGGCCACGTGCTTGGTGCTGTGCGGGAAGGTATACAGTCCCGTATGCTTCAGCCCCCAGCGGTCAAAAACCGTCATGGTTGCTTTCAGCAGCAACTGCGCCACGCCCTGATCCCAATGATCGGGCAGCACAGTCAGCGGTCCGAAGAAACCAAAGGATCCCCAGCGTGTGACTACATTCGTACCGATCAAGCCGCCAGCCTTGCGCGCGGCCAGCACCTTGACGTGCTGCGAGCGCCAGCGGGGCGCCATGAAAGTGCGGTCGCCCATAAAGTCCAGCGGATTCGGCACACCCAGAAAAGTGCCAAACGCCAGCCGCACAATACGATCCGCTTCTTCGAGCTCGCTTTCTTTGAGCGCACCAACTTTGATGGAACGATCCTGCACCGCTTCCCCCGTTTGGAATCGAATCACTCAGTTTAGCTGATCAAATTGCGCATGGGCGATTGCCCGGCGTGCAGCCACTTCGGCTCACATCGCGCCATAATCTACGCATGAGCCTTCTGAAATTCAGCTTCCCCGCGGTGCTGCTTGCGCCATGCCTCATCGCGCAACCATCGTGGGAACCAAAAGCCTCCGCCGATGTCACGGATGCGCTGAAGAAGACCGGCGCCCCCAGTGTTTCGGTGGTCATCATCGAAGACGGCAAAGTCGCGTTCTCCCAAGCATTCGGCAAGGCTGATGTCGCGAGCGGACGCAACGCGGAACCAGGGACGCGCTATGCGGTGGGGTCCATCAGCAAGCAATTCACGGTGGCCGCGCTCTTGCGCCTCCAGGAGCAAGGCCGGCTCTCGCTCGACGACAAGGTGGCGAAATACTTTCCCGATCTGACCGAAGCCAGCCAAATCACTCTACGCCAATTACTGTCGCACACCTCGGGTTACGAGGATTACGCGCCGCAGGATTATCTGATCCCGGAGTGGACCCATCCCACCACCCCGGCCGCGATACTCGACAAATGGGCCAAGAAGCCGCTCAATTTCGATCCCGGCACGCGCTGGCAGTACAGCAACACAGGTTACGTGTTGGCCGGCTCCATCGTCGAAAAAGTTTCCGGCAAGCCGCTGGTTCAGTTCCTGCGGGAAACGATTTTGGATCCGCTCGGCATGTCGTCAGCCGGCGACTGTAGTGTCCGCGTCGCATCGGACGCCACCCCCTACACCCGCTTCGCGCTTGGCCCACCGCGTCCGGTAGGGAGGGAAGCGAAAGGCTGGTACGACGGCGCCGGTGAACTTTGTATGGCCGCGCCGGACCTGGCCAAGTGGGATCTCGCGTTCCTTCAGCACAAGCTTCTGTCAGCGGCGTCTTACGAGGAGTTCACGCACGAGATTCGGCTGAAGAATGACGATGTCACGCATTACGCGCTCGGATTGGACCTCGGCGACTTTCACGGCGTCCCGATGCTCTCGCACGGAGGCGAAGTATCGGGCTTTCTCGCGCTCGACGAAAAGTTCCCGACGCGCGACGGCGCCATCATCGTCTTGTCGAACGAAGACGGAATCAGCCTGAACGAGCCTCTGGCCGATAAGCTCGCGCAACTCGTGTTCCTTCCAAGCCAGCCTGAGGAATCGGCGGCGGACACGGCGCGGGTGCGCGCTGTTTTGGAAGGCCTCCGGCAAGGCAAGATCCAGCCCGATCAATTCACGGAAAACACACGCAGCTACTTCACGCCGGAGGCGCTGCGCGATATTCGAACCTCGCTCGCACCGCTGGGCGCGTTGAAGTCCGTTAGCCGATCCGGCGAGTCTCTACGGGGCGGGATGACGCATCGCGGTTATCGAGCGGAGTTCGCCAAGAAGACGGTGCGGCTGAACGTGTACATTACAACCGATGGGAAGTTCGAGCAGTTTATGGTGGTTGAGTCGCTGTAGTAACCGGCGCACTATTTGTACGCGGCCACGCCCGTCACCCGCTCGCCGATCACCAGCGTGTGAATATGATCCGTACCCTCGTAGGTCTTCACCGTTTCCAAGTTGCACATGTGCCGCATGATCGGATACTCGTCCATGATGCCGTTAGCGCCCAGCAGGTCGCGGCTGGAGCGCGCGCACTCCAGCGCCATGCGCACATTATTTCGCTTGAGCATCGAAATATGCGCCGGCTCCAACTTGCCTTGATCCTTGACGCGCCCCGAGTGCAGCGCCAGCAACTGCGCCTTGGTGATCTCGGTGATCATGTCAGCCAGCTTCTCCTGCACCAGTTGATGGCTCGCGATGGGCTTGTCATCGAACTGTTTGCGCAGGATGGTGTACTGGCGGGCGGTCTCATAGCAATCCATGGCCGCTCCAATCACGCCCCAGCCGATTCCAAAGCGCGCCTGCGAAAGGCAGCTTAACGGCCCCTTCAGCCCCTTGGCGCAGGGCAGCATGGCCGAATTCGGAACGCGACAGTCTGAAAGCGCCAGGCTGGAAGTGATCGACACGCGCATCGACATCTTGCCGTGCAGTTCGGACGCCGTGAATCCGGGCGTGCCTCTCTCGATCACGAAACCTCGGATTCCTTCCTCAGCCCGCGCCCAAACAATTGCGACATCGGCCGCCGATCCGTTGGTGATCCAGGTCTTCTCGCCGTTCAGAATCCAATGATCGCCGTCCTTGCGTGCCCGCGTCTGCATGCCGGCCGGATTCGATCCGAAGCCAGGCTCGGTGAGCCCGAAACAGCCGATCGCCTCGCCCGCGCGCAGCTTTGGAAGCCAGCGCTCCTTCTGTTCGTCCGAACCGTAAGTCAGCAGCGGATACATCACCAACCCGCCTTGCACGGAAGCGAAGCTGCGCAGGCCCGAGTCGCCGCGCTCCAGCTCTTGCATCACCAACCCGTACTCGACGTTGCTCATGCCCGCGCAGCCATAGCCTTCCAGATTCGCTCCCAGGAAGCCCAGGCGGCCCATCTCGGGGATCAATTCGCGCGGGAATCGCGTCTCACGAAAGCAGTCACGAACTACCGGCACGACGCGGTCCTCTACAAACTGCCGCGCGGTCTGCCGGACTAACAACTCCTGTTCGGAGAGCAGAGAATCGATGAGAAGATAATCAACGCCGGAAAAGCGAGCCATTGTTTCATTGTAAGCGCGGCCGGCGCCGCAAGAGAAGATTCAGACCCGCCGCAGCACGCGGAACGGCAGAGTCACGATCGCAGCCACCAATTCGAGCACCCCGCCTACCGCAATTCCGAGCAGCCGGAATGGCAGCAGCAGCAGCCAGACGATCGGGTAGAGGATCAACGCGATCAGCGCCAGGGGCCAGCACAGCACGAACAGGATGCACCACAACAGGAAACCAACCATGGAGGAGCCTCCAATCTGGAATTACGTTGGGGAACGCTTAGATGTTCCGTTGGGAAATGGGGCGGCTGGTGGGATTCGAACCCACGACATCCAGAACCACAATCTGGCGCTACTACCAGCTGAGCTACAGCCGCCGCGTGTAAGACCATTTTAGCATCGCGCGACGCGTGCTCACTTAGCGAGTTCACGCAGCAGATCGGCCAGCACTCGCGTGTTGCGCTTCAAATCGTAGTGCTCGAGCACGCGCTGGCGTGCCGATTTCCCTAAACGCAGCCGCAGATCCGAGTCATCCATCAGCCTCGCAAGAGCGCCTGCGAGCTCTTCTTCGCCGGCGGGAGGCACCAGCAGGCCATCCACTTCATGACGGATTAGTTCCGGGACGCCGGTGATCCATGTGGCGACGCAAGGGATCTCCATCGCCATCGCTTCCATCAACACCACGGGGATGCCTTCGGCGAAGCTGGCCAGTGCGAAGACGTCGGTTTGCGAATAGAGCGCACGCAACTGGGCGGGGCTCTGCCAGCCTTCGAACACAACCTTCTCGCTGAGGCCGCGGCGAACCGATTCGTTCTCCAAACTGACGCGCTCCGGCCCGTCGCCCGCGATGCGCAAGCGCGCATTCCGGCCCTCACGGATTAGCCGCTCGAAGGCGCCCAGCAGCACGTGCAGTCCTTTCACCGCCGCCAGCCGGCCCACGGTAAGGATCTCGAACGTTGTGGGGTTATAACGGAACGGGCGCGGCGCGTAAACTTCGATGTCCACACCCAGTCGCGCGACCCGCAGCTTGTGCCAGTGACGCGCATTGGAGAAGCGCATCAACTGGCTGCGCCCGAATTCGCTGATCGCGCACACCAGATCGAAAGCTGCCACCTTCGCGGAGAGGTGAAACCCCTGGGGATCGATAAATTCATCCGATCCATGAATGGTGGCCGAGGTTCGCATTGCGAAGACGCGTCGCGCCAGCAGCCCGACCGTGGTGCTGAAATGCATGTGGACCTGCTGCAGGCGCTCTCTTCTCATCCACTCGGCGAACATCACGGCTTCGGCGAAATACAGCACGTTCCTGGCTGCCCCGCGCAAGCTCAACGCGTAAGCAAGAGCGCCGGCGTAAGCGAGCGGCCGCTGAAGCAGCACCCGGACGTTTGCAACCAGCGCCGCAGCGGGGCCCCTTGGCTTGATATAAAACGTCGCGCGCTGCTCGGCCTGTTCTTCAACACTCAGTTGTTCGAAGGGGCGATCCGGCGCGCGGATGGATGCCACCCGGATATCCAACCCCAATGCGCGCAGCGCACGAATTTCCCGCAGGATAAAAGTGTGGCTGATGGCCGGATATTGGCTGACCAGGTACGCGATCCGGAGTGGCCCGCCCGTCAGGGAAGCCCGGCCTTCTTCCAAAGCTGCGCCACGCGCTGCTTTACATCCTCTGACATGCGGATCACATCCGGCCAGGGACGCGTGAATCCTTCTTCTTTCCACTTGCGCGTGGCGTCGATACCCATCTTGGAGCCGTAGTTGGGAAGCCGGCTGGAGTGGTCGAGCGAATCCACCGGACCCAACACAAACTGGATATCGCGCTCCGGATCGATGTTGTTCAGCGCCTTCCACGCCACTTCGCGCACGTTCTGAACGTCCACGTCTTCATCCACCACGACGATGCACTTGCTGAACATGGCCTGCCCCAGGCCCCAGATGGCGTGCATTACCTTGCGGGCGTGCAGCGGGTACGATTTACGAATCGAAACCAGGATCAGGTTGTGAAAAATGCCCTCTGCCGGCATCGAAATGTCGCGGATCTCGGGGAGTTGCAGACGCATCAGCGGAAGGAAGATGCGCTCCACAGCCTTGCCCATGTAGAAATCCTCCATGGGTGGGGGACCCACGATGGTCGTCGCGTAAATCGGCTTCTTGCGCTGCGTGATGCAGGTGATGTGGAACACCGGATAATCGTCGGCCAGCGAATAGAACCCGGTGTGGTCGCCGAAAGGACCTTCGCAACGCAGCTCGCCGAGCTCGACGTATCCTTCCAAAACAATCTCCGCGTTGGCCGGCACTTCCAGATCCGAAGTCTCGCACTTCACCATCTCCACTGGCTTGCCGCGCAAGAATCCGGCGATCATCATTTCATCCAAATCAGGCGGAAGCGGCAAAATTGCCGAGTACATGGTGGCGGGATCGGAGCCAATGGCGACGGCCACGTCCATGCGCTTCTGCTTGCCTTCCTGGAGCAGACGGCGATGATGCTCGGCGCCTTGTTTGTGGGTCTGCCAGTGCATCCCGGTAGTGCGCCCGTCAAAAACCTGCAGGCGGTAACAGCCGCAATTGCGTTTGCCGGTGTCGGGGTTCTTAGAAAACACCATGGGCAGAGTGATGAACCGGCCCGCGTCCTCGGGCCAGCACTGCAGGATCGGGAATTCGTCGAGCGAAAAATTGTCGCGGCGGATCACTTCCTTGCACGCGCCGTCGGAGACTATCTTGGGAAAGAACGCGCCCACCTCGGCCAGCTTGGGCAGCATCTTCAGCTTTCCGATCAAGCCCTCGGGCATCCGCATCTCGAGATATTCCGAGATGCGCCGCGCCACCTCTTCCACGGAATCGACCTCCAGCGCGATCTGCATCTTGCGCTCGCTGGCGAAACTGTTAATGAGCACCGGCACGCTGCTGCCCTTGGGTTTCTCGAACAGCAGCGCGGGGCCGCCGGACTTCACGGCGCGGTCGGCAAACTCGGTGATTTCGAGCGCCGGGTCCACTTCAACCGAGATGCGCTTCAGTTCCTTGTGCTTTTCAAGCGCGGCGATGAAGTCGCGCAGGTCGCTGTAAGCCATAAGAGATGAGCAATGCCCAGGTTTTACTATGATGGAAATTCAGTCCCCATGACAAATCGAACGGCTTTCATCACCGGCGCCAGCCGCGGGATCGGACGCGCGTGTGCGCTGGCGCTTTCGGACGCCGGAGCGCGGGTCGCCGTGGCGGCGCGCAACGTGGATCAGCTGGAGGAACTGGCCGGCCAGTTGCGAGCGCAAGGACGCGACGCGTTCGCAGTAGCCATCGACATGTCGAGCGCCGATTCGGTCAAGCAATCCATCGCCAAAACCGCGAAAGATTTCGGCCCCATCGCGATCCTGGTGAACAACGCCGGCATCACCAAGGACGGCCTGGCGATGCGCATGAAAAAGGAAGATTGGGATAGCGTGATCGCGACCAACCTGACCGGCGCCTTTCTGGCCATCCAGCAGGTGCTGCCCGCAATGATGCGCGAGCGCTGGGGCCGCATCATCAATATTTCTTCAGTAGTGGGCGAATCGGGCAACCCCGGCCAAGCTAACTACGTCGCCTCCAAGGCTGGCCTCATCGGCTTGACCAAAGCCATCGCGCAAGAGATGGGCAGCCGCAACATCACGGTGAACGCTGTTGCGCCTGGCTATGTCGAAACCGACATGACGCAGGGCCTCGCGCAAGAGCTCAAGGACAAGATGCTGGAACACATCCCGTTGAAGCGCATCGGCCGGCCCCAAGATGTCGCGGCCGCCGTTCGATTCCTGGCCAGCGAAGAGGCCTCCTACATCACCGGCCACGTACTGGACGTAAACGGCGGCCTGTACATGTAACGCCGCCTCATTCCGCCGGAAGTTCCGATATAACGGCTTTCACCTTGCCGTTGATTCCCAGCGGTATTGCCTCCACCCAATCGACCGTGACGCGGCCCGTGGTCCCGACTTTCGATTGCAGCGCCCGCACCAAGGCGCCGGACGTCTCGGTGCGATCGATCCCGTGCCGGCCGACCGCCCGCAGGACAAATTGGGCCCGGGCCTTCTGTATGATCTGTACTTGCACAACGCCAGGCACAGCACGTACCGGCTCCAAAGCCAACAGCGCATGCATCATTCGACCGTCCGCCAGCCGCAGCAGGTCGTCGCTACGTCCCTCAATGGCCTCAATCGTCGGGAGCGTCCGGCCGCAGTCGCACTCACTCTGACTCCGTGTGACGATATCGCCTTGCTTGTAATTCAAGAGCACGGTTGCGCGATTGGTTAGGTTGGAAATGACAATGTGCCCGCTACCTCCGGGCTCGACGTCTTGGCCTTCGTCATCCACCACCCGCACCGCGACCGTATCGAGTGAAAGATGGAACCCGCGTCGCCGATCGCACTGGAAACCGATGCGCAAGCCCTCGACGGACTGATAAGTGGAACTCACCGGAATGCCGAATTCCTCTTCGATCAGCCTCCGATCCGCTTCCGCCATGGCGTCAGCCCCGTACACAATCACCTTCGGATGATGAATCTGGGATTTGCGCTGGTGCGCCTCGCGAAAGAGCTGGCCCAGATAGGACCCATAACCCCTGATGACATCTGGACGAAATTCGTTGATTACCGCAACGGTTTCCGCAAACGAAAGATCGCCGGGAGAAAGATATCGCCGTGTCAGGTCCACTCCGGGAGGAGTCCACGAGTAGCGTTCATAGAAATGCCGGATTTGGGTGGCGACCGCGGAAGTGCGCACGACGTGCATCTCGCGATAGCCGAAGACACCTCCGGTGAATGGGGACAAGGCGAAGCGCTGCCGTTGCCCGTTTGCCAGGGCGCAAAACAAGGCACGCGCGTCGTATCGAATCTTTTTGGAACGCCCCGAGGTGCCGCTGGAATCGAGCACCAGGCCAGGGGTATGGATCAGATTCGCCGCCAGAAAACGATCCGCGTCGCGCGCGACCTGAGTGCCGTCGATCAGAGGCAGCGCTGCCAGGTCAGCGGCAGTCCGGAAATCGCCAGGCTTCAGCCCGCGGCGATCCATTTCTTCGCGATAGAAGGGCACCTCTTGGTAAGCGTGGCGGATGATGGCTTGCACGCGCCTGGCCTGGAGCGCCATTAGCCGTGAAAGTGGCCAATACGGGAGACTGCGTTCCAGGCGGACATGCCGCAACATAAAGGCATTCCAGTACAATTTTGTGACCAGGTTCGGCATTAGGCTCATAGTAGCTCCGCCAATACATGTGAAATAATGTATTCACCGTAACGGCCGCCGGAGTGAGTGTAGCCGGTGGAGATTTCATTCGGCGCACGCGGCCGTCCCGAGCGAAGGAGCCGTGCGATGCTGAATCCACTGCTGAGCTCAATCGCGATCCTGGTTTGTTCCGCGCTACTATCTCTGGCGCAGGCTACCAAGACGGCCACCGAATCCTGGACCGCTCCCCTGACAGCCGACGGTCATCCCGATTTGCAAGGAACCTGGCTGAACAAAAGCGCTACGCCGCTGGAACGTCCCAAGCAATTGGAAGGCCGGCAATTCCTGACGAATGACGAAGTAGCCGAATTACAGAGACGCGCGGAAAGAATATTTAAAGACGGCCGCAGCGACGCAGCCACGGGCGACGCCGTGTTCCTGGCAGCGCTGGCCGACGCCGAAACATTCAAGAGCTCGACCTCGACCGGTGATTCGTCCATGGTCGACCGGGAGTTCGACAACCGGACTTCGCTGATAATCGATCCGCCGGATGGGAAAATTCCTCCCTACACACCGTCCGGCCGGAAAAGGCGAACTGCCTACATCGCCGCGGCGGCCGGAACCAATCGCCCCGCGAATCCGCAAGATCTGACACTCGAGCAGCGCTGCATCAGCCTGGGGGTTCCGCGGCTGGGCGGCAACATCGGCGCAGGCCTCATGGGGTACTACCAGATCGTGCAAACGCCGGAGCACGTGGTGTTTTTTATGGAGGCGATCCACGACGCGCGTGTCATCGCGCTGGATGGCCGCCCCCATCTTCCAGCGAACATCAGCACCTGGGAGGGAGACTCGCGCGGCCACTGGGAAGGCAATACTCTGGTGGTCGACACGGCTAACTTTTCCGCCAAAACAAACTTCCTGGGAGCGGGCGCGGACTTGCATTTAATCGAACGCTTCACACGTACCGCCGCGGATGAAATCCACTATGAAATTACCGTTGACGCGCCGAGCACCTGGGTTCGCCCCTGGACGGTGATGATCCGCTTGAAGCGAACTGAAGAGAAAATTTACGAGTTCGCCTGTCATGAAGGAAACGTTCCTATCATGGAGACCATGCTCTCGGGAGCGGCCGGCAGCCCCAAAGCCGCCGAAGAGGCCGTGAGGAGCAAGTAAGCAGGCCTCCGCCTGCATCGATCGTGCCGGACATCGTATATTCACTTATTGATCCCGGCTTCGTCAAGATTGCAACAACTCTTCGAGAACAACCGCGCCTGGTCCCGGCGGCTCACCCAGCTCGACCCTACATTCTTCCGCAAACTTTCCGAGCAGCAGGCGCCCAAGTACCTCTGGATCGGATGCTCCGACAGCCGCGTCCCCGCCAATGAAATCGTGGGACTCCTGCCGGGCGAGCTGTTCGTCCATCGCAACGTCGCCAACCTGGTGGTACACACGGACCTGAACTGTCTCGCGGTGATCCAATACGCGGTTGAGGTTCTGAAGGTGGAGCACATCATCGTCTGCGGACACTACGGCTGCGGCGGCGTGCAAGCGGTACTCGAAAAACGCGAACTCGGCTTGGTGAGCAACTGGTTGCGGCACCTCGCCGACATTAGCGATAAGTTCTCTAGGAAGCTCGCGGCGCTTCCCAGCGCTGAGGAGCGCGCCAGGGCGCTGTGCCGCTTCAATGTTGTCGAGCAGGTCCGGCATGTTTGCGAATCAACCATCGTTCAGACTGCCTGGAGAGAAGGCCGGGCTCTTGCGGTCCACGGCTGGGTCTACAGCCTCCAGGACGGGCTATTGCAAGACTTGCTCGAAAGCCCGGTGACCTCGAGCGACGGTGCGCCGGACCTGGTCGAATCCTTATAACGCTCGCTTTCGGACCGTACGCTTGCGCGCCGGCTTCTTCGTGGTGGCGAATCGCCAGGCAAGTTCTAATAGGCTCCTCAGCGCATCCGGGTCGATCCGCGACAACCGCACCAGCACTGCGGGGTAATTCTCGTAGTGGGGTTTCACGTAATACGTCCGTGGGTCCTGCTTCAACAGCTCTTCTCTCTGTTCAAAGCCGACACGCGCGGCCAAGGTATTCGGCTCCGCCGATTTATTCGTCGCGATGCAGGCCAGCAATTGGCCGTGGACTTTGAGAGCCGGTGCGCCATACATGCTGCTCTCCTCGACGCCCGGCAGCGCGAGCCCGATCTGGCGCACGGTATCGAAGCTTGTTCCTTTCGACGCCATGGAATATTACTTGAGCTCGACTGCGATTCGATCGGCGGGCTGATCGCCGTTGTTTCGTTCGGTGTGGGTACCCGGTCCACCCATGCGGACGTCATCGGCCTTCGCAGCCGTTTGATCGTTGAGGTACAGCACCACACGGTTGAGAATGTGTTGATGCTCGACGCCCGTGTCGTGGGCGTCGTAGTGAACTCGCAAAACGCGCACCTGGTCGTTTTCGAATTCGACCTTGTAGTGCCTGGCATCGACCACCACCGGATCGAGCTTTGAGGCCGGCGCCGGGCCGGAGGGCTTGCCCTTCAAGTCGATCTCGAGAATGCGCAGGGGATGGTCGCTGAGATTCTCAGCTACATACGCGCCACTGGCGGGACGCCACCGGACCTCGCCGCGATGCACCTCGAGTTGGGTTTTGCGATCGCCATCCTGCCGCGTCATGACACCGTCGTCGAGATAGATCAGAACACGATTCGTGGCGTGGCCATTTCGCGATGGGATGGGAGTGTGGGGCTGCAGCGTCGCGATATAGACGCGCGCTTGCGGCGTATCGAACTTACTGGCGATTGCGGCGGCGCCGGGAGGATTTTGAGCGCTGGCGGCGACGCTCAGGGCCAGAGCAAGGGCGGCGACCAGACATGGTGTGTTGCGCATGGGTGGAGTTTATGCTGGCACGAACCACAGGCGATGTCAATTCCCAGGCTGCCCGTAACCGCCTGTGCAATGGGCGTTAGGCGTGGCGGGCACGGTTGTTTTCCGATCCAAGCTGTAGGCATAGGCGCAATCGAAGGCAGCGTGCTGCTGCCGGGTAGGGATCACGATCGATCCCATGGAAGCTGTCCGCCACGCGTAAATCGGATTTCTCTGGAACCTTTCACCGCCCCATCGGCAATCCTCAAAAAGGCCTCAGAGGTCCGCGCTTAGGTTATCCTGGAGCCGGCGGCTACTTGGAAACCTGTTGTCTCTACGCGGAATCCTAAAGACGATGGCAAAATCGCGTTTACCAATCTCCCTGCTGGCGGTGCTGGTGCTCGTGGCGGCGCTGGCGCCGTTCGCCTCAGCTCAAGCTTTTGATAACACGGGAAATAAGCTACTCAACGGACCTTATTACTTCCGCGAAGTAATCTATACGTCCAATGTCGATGTCGCCTTGTATGGCAGCATCACGTTCGATGGTAACGGGTCTTATTCGATCACGGCGACGACCTTTGACGATAGCTCCCAGACGGCCCAACCTTACTCGGCGACGGGAACTTACGTGATCTCCGCCAGCGGCTATGGATATCTGCTTGAGGAGTCCAATCAGATATTGAGTCAGTTGGGCAGCTCCAATCCTGTGACCCATGGGCTGGTCTCGAACGGGATTTTCGTCGGAAGCAGCACCGAGAGCGGCCTGAGCGATCTTTTCATCGCTGCGCCGATCGCCTCGCAAAGCACTGCAACTTTAAACGGGTCTTACACGCTCAGCTACATGAACCCACTCGACTATAGCCAGTCCGGAGGACTCCCGCCGTTCGATGCGCTGCTCACGATGAGCGCCAATGGCTCAGGCGGAATCGGGACCGTTGGTCTCACTGCTTACTCGTCGAGCTCCACGCCCAGCACGCAAAATATCTCCGGCGTGAACTATTTCGCCAGCAACAACGCGTTCGTCGTGCAGTTTCCGAACAACTTAAACAATTTCATCGCTGAGAACGAGTACTTATACTCCTCGTCCGACGGCAGCTTTGTGTTCGGTGGCGCACCGCAAGACTTCGACATGCTGGTGGGCGTGCGGAACGGCTCATCCGGAAATAATTTCGCCGGGCTTTACTATCAAGCCGGCATGCAGGCCGACCTCTCGCAATACGCTAACACCGGCGGTCAATATGGCTTCGATACTTACTTTGGATCGTTCAACGCTGACAGCAGCAGTAGCGTGGAAGTAGGGCACCAGCGAGTGCTCTCGTTCGGGGCCAGCCCGGTCGGCTTTACCTATGGGGATTTTTCCACGCAAAGCGGCAACGGTACTTACAATGACTCATTCTTCTCGGCGAATTATACCGGTGGCAACGGGGGCGCGATCCAGATTGGATACGGGATTGGTCCGGAGCTCGGTCTTTCCGTCGCGGTCCAGGCGCCCAGCTTTAGCGGCGGCGGCGTCTATCTGAATCCCACCGGCGTACTCAACGCAGCCAGCTTCGCGCCCTTCACCGCGGGAGTCTCGCCGGGAGAGTTGGTTACGCTGGTTGGATCCAATATCGGCCCCAACAATCTGCAAGTGGCGCAAGTGGTTCCATTCCCCACGTCGCTCGGAGGCGTGCAGGTCATGATTAACAACATCGCGGCGCCGATTTACTACGTAAGCTCGGGCCAGGTGGCCGCGATTGTTCCGTACGAGATCAGCTCGGCGCCGGTTGCCCAGATTCAGGTGATCAACAACGGGCCGCAATCCAACATCGTCACCGAGTTCGTCAATTCCACCACGCCGGGCATCTTCACCAATCCGTCCGGAGGGGCCGGAGAGGCAGCCGCGCTGCATCCTGATTATTCCCTGGTGTCGCCCGCCAGTCCCGCTAAGATCGGGGAGACGATCGCCGTTTTCGTGACCGGGCTGGGTGACGTATCGCCGAGCATTTCCGACGGGGCGCCGGGTCCGTCCCCCAATTTCAGCAACACCACGAACACCATCACGGCCATGGTAGGTGGAACTGCCGCGACTGTAACCTATGCCGGGCTGGCGCCTGGCTTGGCGGGATTGTATCAGGTGAACCTGACGATTCCGAGCGGTCTCACAGCAGGTGACTACTATCTGGAGATCTTAGGCCCGGATTCCGATGCCCTGGAAGCGGGCATCACGATCGCAGCCAGCGGATCCGCGGTTCAAGGGAAATCCATGCGGCAGCAGGTCTTGCGGCCCCATAGCCATCCCACGGACAGGCTGCGGCGGGCGCGCCGGCCCATCGTACAATGAGCCGCCGGCAACTCCGAGCGGCTCCATCCCAAGACACGCGCCATCGCCCTATAATGGATGCAGCCCGGGAGCGCGAGACGGAGGCAGCCGTCCTGGAATGGAAGATCTGAAGAAAAAGCTCGAAGAGGAAATTGAAAAGCTGGATTTCGAGTTGCGGATCGAACTGCCGCGTGAGATCGCTAAAGCTCGCGCTCATGGCGACTTGAGCGAGAACGCCGAGTATCACGCCGCCAAGGAACGCCAGGGCATGGTCAATGCCCGGTTGGGACAGCTCCGCGCCCGCTTGCGCGAGCTTTCCATGATCGACATGTCGCGCATTCCGCGCGATCGCGCCGGACTGGGCTCCTCGGTCACCGTCCTGGATCTGCAAAAGGACGAAGAGATCATTTACAAATTGGTTACCAGCGAGGAGGCCAACGTCCACGAAGGGCGCATCTCCACCACTTCCCCCATTGGCCGCGCCCTGCTGGGCAAACAAGTCGGCGATACCGTCAAATTTCAGATCCCGGGAGGGATGCGGGAGATGGAAATCGTGCAGTTGTTCACCATACACGACGCCCAGCCATGACCGGCATCGGTTAGAATTGGTAGGCAAATGACATACACCCGCGCGATCGGCGTGACGTGCGACAAAGTGATCCGGCTGATTGTTCACGGGCTGGCGCTTTCCAAAGTTAATCCCAACGTCCTGACCTTCCTGGGGCTGGTGATCAACATTGTCGCCGGAGTTCTGCTGGCGGCCGGGCAATTCCGCACCGCGGGATTCGTAATCATCGGCGCAGGGTTGTTCGACATGGTGGATGGCCGCGTGGCGCGCGAAACAAATCGTGTCACCAAGTTCGGCGGCTTCTTCGATTCCGTTCTGGACCGTTATTCCGATCTCGCTCTGCTGATGGGACTGCTGGTGTATTACGGCATCATTAACCGGCCGTTTTATGTCGTGCTGACCGCCATCGTGATGACCGGCTCGGTGATGGTGAGCTACACGCGCGCCCGGGCCGAAAATTCCATCCCGAGCTGCAAGGTGGGCTTCATGGAACGCCCCGAGCGCGTGGTCCTTGTGATCATCGGAGCGCTGTTCGACCGCATGGCGCCTGTGCTGTGGGTGATCGCCGTCCTGTCGAACATCACGGTGATTCATCGCATGGTCTTTACCTACCAAGAGGCCAAGCGTCTGGAAGATGCGCAGCTTCGCCGGCCGCTGGCGCACGAACAATCTCCGCGCTAGGAAGATGACTATGAGGTGGGCCCGCGTCGCATGGTTGGCTGCATGCGTGTGCGTGCTGGCGAGAGGTCAGAACGCGCGTACGCCCGTCGTGGTCGAGCTGTTCACCTCCGAAGGGTGCTCCAGTTGTCCCCCCGCGGACCAACTTCTAGCGCGCCTGGAAAAGGAGCAGCCAGTTCCCGCAGCCGACATTCTGGTGATGGAAGAGCACGTCGATTACTGGGATCAGCAAGGCTGGCGCGATCCGTTCTCCGCGCCGGCCTACTCGCAGCGGCAACAGGAATACGCCTTTGCCTTCACGTCCGAGGATGTGTACACGCCTGAAATGGTGGTGGACGGGCGCCCTGGCTTCACGGGTAGCGACGCCCGGCGCGCCCTGCAATCGATCCTTGATTCCGCCTCGGCGCCGCACGCCTCCGTGAGTATGCGCCGCAAGGACGATTCCGCGATATCCCTCAGCGTGAGCCAATTTCCCGCTGGAACGAAGAGCGTCGAGATCGTTCTGGCGATCACCGAGGACGCGCTGGCGAACAGTGTCCTGCGGGGCGAGAACGCGGGCAGGCGCTTGAGCCACGCGGCGGTGGCTCGCAGCCTCGTATCCGTGGCCCACTTCGATGCGCGCAAATCGCCGGAGTACAGTGCTGATCTGCCGCTGCGTTTGATGCCGGAGTGGAATCGGCAGAACCTGCGCGTGATCGCGTTCGTACAGGATCATTCCTCGCGCCGCATTCTCGGCGCGGCCAGCCTGCGTCCTTAGTGGCTGCGAGGCTGCTGTTCAGACCACAGCAGAAGTCTTCGAACCGGTCTCGACGGTGGTCTCGTTGAAGCTGTAGCCAAACCCGCGCACCGCGCGGATGAACACCGGGTTGGCCGGATCAGCCTCGATCTTCTGGCGCAGGCGCAGGATATAGACGTCGACGGTGCGGTCGGTCACCGCGCGATCGTGGCCCCATACCGAGTCCAGAAGCTGCTCGCGGCTGTAAACCACTCCCGGGCGGCTCATGAGAAACTCCAGCAGCCGGAATTCGGTGGCCGTGAGCGCCACTTCCTGACCATGCGACAGCACCCGGCAACTGGCTCGATCCAGCTCCAGCGATCCGGCCCGGACCGTGCGCGCCGGCGAAACCTGCGTGCGGAACTGATTCTTGATGCGCGCGATCAATTCCCGGATAAAGAACGGCTTTACGATGTAGTCGTTCGCGCCCAGTTCCAGGCCCAGGATACGATCCGTCTCGGAAACGCGGGCTGTCAGGAAGATGATCGGCACATTGCTTAGCTCGGCGTGGTTGCGGAGGGCCTTGCAGATCTCCAGGCCGTCGGAATCCGGCAACATGATGTCCAGGATGATCAGGTCCGGCCGCTCGCGCCGGCATAGCTCGAGCGCGCCCTTGCCGGTTTGCGAGCCGGCCACGGCGAAGCCTTCCTTTTCCAGGTTGTACTTCACCAGGGCGAAAAGATCCGAGTCGTCCTCGATCAAAACGATTTTCTTCATGGCGGCGGCAGCGCTTGGATACGCGTTACTTTGAAGGTACCGCGATTGCGGTTACAAAATCATGACAGATGCGTTAAGAGCCTCTGACAGTACTACCTACACGCCGTGCGATAAAATCTTACAAAGCAGGAGGCTGCCCATGTTATCGAGGCTAATGTTCACGACTTCGACGCTCGCCGCCGCGCTGGCGTTCACGGTTCACGCTCAGGTCGCGCCAGCCCGAAAACCCGAGGTGGCCAAAACCATCCCGCGCACGCCCGACGGGCATCCCGACTTGCAAGGCGTTTGGATGAACAACATGGGCACCCCCTTCGAACGGCCAAAGGAACTGGAAGGGCGCGCGCTGCTTACCGACGAAGAAGTAACGGAATTGAACCGCCGGGCGAAGAGAATCTTTTCCAGCGGAGATAGCGATGCCGCTTCCGCGGACGAGTACTTTCTTTCGGCCTGGAGGAATATCCAGAAATATAAGAGTGGAGGCGCAACCGATAGCTCCGAGCGTGTACTTCCGCTGATAATCGACAACCGGACATCGCTCATCACCGATCCGCCGAATGGAAGGGTGCCCGCTTATACGGAAGCCGGGCAGAAGCGGCGGGCTGCCTACGGCCGGGCCCGATCAGGGCGGGGTAATCCTTCCGGGCCGCAGGAAGTAGCGCCCGGCGATCGTTGCATCACGTTCGGCGTGCCTCGCGTTAACGGAGTTTATAGCGCAGGCCTGTATGGTTATTACCAGATCGTGCAAACCAAAGATCAGGTGCTTTTCTTCTCGGAAGCGATTCACGACACGCGCATTATTCCGACCGACGGCCGCCCGCATGTCCCGGGGGACATTCGCATGTGGTCGGGAGATTCGCGCGGGCACTGGGAGGGCGACACTTTAGTCGTGGATACGACGAATTTCAATTCGGAGTTGAATTCGTTCGGCTGCTCGCAAAACTTTCACTTGATCGAGCGCTTCACGCGCGTTTCGCCGGATGAGCTCCAGTATGAAATGACGTTCGATGATCCGGACACGTGGGTCAGGCCCTGGACCGCTATGATCCGGCTGATGCATAGCGACGAGCAACTGCATGAATTCGCCTGTCACGAGGGGAATGAGCTGATCATGAAGACCATACTCTCAGGCGACGGCGCAACCGCCCGCTGAGCATCCTGCGCAGTCATCCCAGGTTTGCGATCACGGCGTCGGTGAACTGGCTGGTCGAAGCGCGGCCCCCGATGTCGGGCGTAACGTGCTTGCCTTCCGCGTAGACCCGCTCAACCGCGGTTCTGAGGCGCGTGGCCGCCGACCTCTCACCCAGATGAATCAGCATCAGCACGGACGACAGCATCAGCGCGGTGGGATTGGCGACGCCCTTGCCGGCGATGTCGGGCGCGCTGCCGTGGACCGCCTCGAAAACGGCATCCCGGTCGCCCATGTTCGCGCCCGGGACCACACCCAAGCCGCCCACTAGTCCGGCGGCCAGGTCTGACATGATGTCGCCGTACAGGTTGGGCAGCAGAAGCAGGTCGAAAGTCTCCGGGCGGATCACTAGCTGCATGGAAGCGTTATCGACGATCAGCTCTTTGTATTCGATCTCGGGATGGCGTTGCGCAACCTCGCGGCAGCAGCGCAGGAAAAGCCCGTCGGCCAGTTTCATGATGTTCGCCTTGTGAATCGCCGTGACCTTCCGGCGGCCGAACTTTCGCGCGTAATCGAAGGCATATTCGGCGATTCGAATGGAGGCGGTCCGTGTGATCACTTTCAGGCTGGTGACAACGTCCTTGACCACCTCGTGCTCCAGGCCTGAGTAGAGGTCTTCGGTGTTCTCACGGAAAATGACCATGTCGATGGTAACGTCCGTGAAGCGGGTCTTGACGCCCGGTAGTGAATGGATCGGCCGGACGTTGGCGTACAGATCGAACTGCTTGCGCAAGGCCACGTTGACGCTCTGAAATCCGCCGCCGATCGGCGTGGTGACCGGGCCTTTGAGCCCGACGTGCGTGCGCTCGAGCGACTCCACCACATGCGGCGGCAGGACCTGGCCGGACTTGGAAATGATGCTGGCGTTCAGATCGGCGCGCTGCCAGTCAATCGATACGCCGGTCGCGTTGACCGCGCGGACGGTGGCGTCGGCCACCTCCGGACCGATGCCGTCACCTGGAATTAACGTTACGGAATGAGACACGTTTACCATTGTAAGTAATGGCTGCAATCAAACGAGCACTAATCAGCGTCACAGACAAAAGCGGGATCGTTGATTTCGCCCGGGGCCTGCGCGACCTGGGCGTGGAGATTGTTTCGACCGGAGGAACGGCGCGCGCCATTCAGGAAGCCGGCATCGCGGTGCGCGAAGTTTCCGAGCTGACCGGATTCCCGGAGATGTTGGACGGGCGGCTCAAGACCATTAACCCCCGCGTCGCGGGCGGCATTCTCGCCATTCGCAAGAACCCCGAGCATATGAAGTCGCTGGCCGAGCACCAGATCGGAACCATCGACATGGTGGTGGTGAATCTATACGCGTTCGAAAAAGTGGCGGCGAAGAAGGGCGTGGCGATGCACGAGTTGATCGAGAATATCGACATCGGCGGGCCCACGCTGATCCGGGCGGCGGCCAAGAACTATCAGGATGTCGCGGTGGTCACTTCGCCTGACGATTATCCGGTGATCCTGCAGGAAATGCACGAGTGCAAAGGCGCGCTTTCGGAAGGGACGCTGTGGCGGCTGGCGCAGAAGGCTTTCACGCTGACGGCGGCCTACGATCGGGCCATCAGCACGCGCCTGGCGTCGATCGGCGCCGAGGAAGGTTCCGGGCTGCCTGCGTTCCTCGACATTCGTGCACCGCGCGCGCTGGATCTGCGCTATGGGGAGAATCCGCATCAGAAAGCGGCGCTGTATTCGAACCGGCAAGGCGGCATCGCGGGCGCCGAGCAGCTGCAAGGCAGGGAGCTTTCCTATAACAACCTGGTCGATCTGGATGCGGCCTGGCAGTTGATCCAGGAGTTCGAGCAAACGGCCTGCGCCATCATCAAACACACCAATCCGTGCGGCTGCGCGGAGGGAACGAATCTCGTCGAAGCGTACAAGCGTGCGCTCGAAGCCGATCCGATTTCCGCCTTCGGGGGCGTGCTGGCTTTCAACCGCGCCTTGGACGAAGAGGCGGCTAGCGAGGTGGCGAAGTTGTTTGTCGAAGCAATCGCAGCACCGGATTATGAACCGGGAGCGTTGGCCGCGCTCGCGTCCCGGAGGAATCTGCGTTTACTGAAAGTCACACCTGGATTGGCCGACGAACCGGTGGTGAAATCGGTCAGCGGCGGATACCTGGTCCAAACTCCGGACACGCATCGCCTCAATCGCGCGGAATGCAAAGTGGTGACCGATCGCGCCCCGAGCGAAGAGGAGTGGAGTGCACTCGAGTTCGGCTGGAAGGTGTGCAAGCACGTCAAGTCCAACGCGATCGTCTACGCGCGAGCGGGCCAGAGCGTCAGCACCGGGGCGGGACAGATGAGCCGCGTGGATTCGGTCAAGGTCGGCGCGATGAAGGCCGTGCTGCCGTTGAAAGGCACGGTGCTGGCGTCCGATGCATTCTTCCCTTTCGCGGACGGCGTGGAAGAAGCCGCCAAACACGGGATCACGGCGGTGATCCAACCCGGCGGCTCGGTGCGCGATGCGGATGTGATCGCGGCGGCCAACAAACTGGGCCTGGCCATGGTCTTCACCGGCATCCGCCATTTCCGGCATTAATCGCGTGGCGCACGCACTCGTGCGTGCCGCGTCGATACTCGTATCGACGCCTACTGCGACTCAAGAACTCCGATGACCATGCGAGCGGTCGTAAGGTCTGTGATGCCGCTGACCACCTGATATCTTTTCACCGCGTCGATGATCCGCTGCTGCTTCACCAGAGCTTTCAACTCACTCAGCAAGGGATCCTTCAACTCGGCCACAAGCTGCGCTACACGCTGGCGCTGTTGTTCGCCTTGCACCATCTGCTCATGCATGAACGCCATGCCCTTTTCGTTCGGGCAGGGATACACTTCCAACCACGAGCCCTCGGACTCAGCCAAGAAACGAACCAGTTCCAGCCGCCCTTCCTTGAACTGGATGTGCACTTCGTAAGCCGGCTGGAGCGGATAGCGGAAGCCGTCTTCCGGCAAACCAAACAGCGGTCCAGGCTCGGTCATCTTGGTGAGACCGTAAATGACGTAGTTGCCCGTGACGTCCGTGCCGGCCTCATTGCGCGACAAAGAATCGAAGTATTCCTTCGTATTCTCGTTCATGCATGCCAGCACCTGCGGATGCAGGAACTTCCTGATCCGCGTGGTATCTCGCGAACGCAGCGCCGCGATGTAGGCCGGAACAAAGGTGGTGCGAATGGCGGTATCGGGGTCTGCTGCGATGGCTTGCTGCAGCAGGGACGCCAAAAGCAGAATGCCGCAAAGAGACGTCTTCATATTGACCAGATCGACGCCGAGTCCCCAGGGCTTTAGGCGGGTGGCCTAGCTCAGAACCTTCAATTCCGCGGCGCTTTGGGCGTTGTAGAATTCGCGCAGGCGCCGTGCCGCGGCCGGGCCGACAACCTTGGCCAGATCCTCAGGCGATGCCTCGCGCACCCGTTCCAGGCTGCCGAACTCGCGCAGCAGGCGCGCGATGGTTTTTTCGCCGATGCCTTCCACCTGCTCCAGCTCGGATGTCAGCCGTGCGGCGTTGCGGCGCGTGCGGTGGAACGTCACAGCGAAGCGGTGCGCCTCGTCGCGAACCATCTGGATGACGTGCAGCACGGGTGAGTAGTGATCGAGCTGGATCGGCTCGTTCTCCTGCCCGTACACGTAGATGATTTCTTCGCGCTTGGCGATGGCGGCGAGCGGCTGATTGATTACGCCGATGGCTTCCAGAGCGCCCGCCGCCGCGTGCAACTGGCCCAGGCCGCCGTCCACCAGGATCAGACTCGGAAACGGCTTCTTCTCTTCCTGTAATCGTGAATAGCGGCGCGTGATCACTTCACGCATGGAGGCGAAATCGTCGTTGCCCACCACGGTGCGAATGATGAACTTCCGGTAGTCGGATTTCTTCATCCGCCCGTCTTCCCACACCACCATGCTGGCGACTTTGTCGGTTCCCTGGATATGGGAAATATCGAAACACTCGATGCGTTTGGGCGGATCGGGCAGGCCCAGCACATCCTGCAGCGCCTCGCCCATCGCCTTCGAAGACGGCTTCATGACGCGGAAACGCTGATGGAACGCATGCTTGGCGTTGGTCTCCACCAGCGCCAGCAGCGCTTTCTTCTGACCGCGCTGCGGTGTTTGGATTTCCACCCTGCGCCCGCGCTTCTCGCTCAGCAGATCCTCCAGCTCCTCCCGATCTTCAAAATCCTCCGGCACGTGAATCCGGTTCGGGATGTACGGCTGATCGAGGTAAATCTGCTTGATGAGCGACGAGAAAAACTCGGAAGGCTGGTAGTCGAACAGGTCCTCCCAGAAATACTCGCGGCGATCGACGATGCGGCCGTTGCGCAAGTGAAACAGATTGGCCGCCACCAGCGGCGGCTCGGCGTAAGCCGCCAGGATGTCGATGTTTTCTCCCTCCGCAGCCGCAATCTTCTGCTTCTCCTCCATCTCCTCGACCGTCGAGGTCAGGTCGCGCAGCGCCGCCGCTTCCTCAAAGCGCGTGTCCTCGGAGGCCTGCTGCATCCGTGCGCGCAGGCCCTTGACCAGGTCCTTCAGGCGTCCTTCCAGAAACAGGCGCACGTCGCGAACGGCGGCCGCATATTGCTCGTCGGTGGTCAGTCCTTCCACGCACGGACCCAGGCAGCGATGGATGTGATACTCCAGGCACGGATGGGTATGGAAGCGCGTCAGATCCACCTTGCAGGACGGAACCTTGAAGTAGCGATGAATGAAATGGACCAGCCGGTGCGCAAGATTGCCCGGAAAATACGGGCCAAAGTAGCTGGAGCCATCCTTGATCAACCGCCGCGTCACGTACACGCGCGGATATTTTTCATTGGTCAGCTTGATGTAGGGAAACGTCTTGTCATCGCGCAGCAGAATGTTGAAGCGCGGCTTCCACTGTTTGATCAGGTTGTTCTCGAGCGCCAGCGCTTCCTTGTTGTTGTCAACCAGGATGTACTCGATGTCGCGCGCTTCCGAGATCAGAGTTCCGGTCTTGACGTCCGCCAGCCGGTCCTCGTTGAAGTAGCTGCGCACGCGGAACCGCAGGTTTTTCGCCTTGCCGACGTAGATGACCGTGCCGTGCTCGTCTTTGTAGAGGTAGACGCCGGGCAGCAGGGGCAGTTCGGCGGCTTTGTCGCGCAGATCCATGGGGTCCGCTTCTATTGTCGCAAGGCCCCAACCAGTGAAGCGCTACTGCCAGCCTCGTGTGTTCTTCACCAGAAATCATCGGGCGATGTAACTGCTTACCCAGCCCGAGGCCCCTCCTTCGATTTTGCACTGCGAACTCGGGACCATTGACCTCTTGCCCGTCTCTACTTCCAGAGTCTCCATCGAATGAAAGTAAGAAGCAATTCCGCAACGCATCTGGTCCTTGAACAACAACAGATAGCGTGAATCCGGCGACCAGTATCCCCCTCCGCCAGTCTTTCCGAGATTCCGCCGATGCGTGAGATCATTTGGGTCCAATAGAACCAGTGTCGATTGGCTGCCCTTGCCAAAGTCTGCGATCCACTTACCATCTGGCGACAGTGAGCCCTGCCAAAAATTTTGTCCAATGGGTCTGACCGTACCCGTGACGAGGTCGATTACCTGAACAACTTTGTTGTATCGTCCGACAGCTTTTTCACCAGCGGGAGACACGCTGAGCTCGGTCCACGAGGACTGGTAGTCGCAGCCCGGCGTCTCAAGAATGCGTCTGATCGCTCCTTCAGGGAGTCTGACTTCGAAAAGACCACATGTCCTCTGGCCATCCACCGTACGTATTCCTGAGATGAGGATCTTGTCCTGTCGGATGGACACCGCGACAGCAGTGATCCCAAAGTCGATCGTACCTGGCACAGTGCTAACCCGCGTTGGGCTGAATTCTACTTTAAGTAAGCCTGGCTTGTTCCAGTTCGGATTCGTTGGATCATAGCCTGCGGTCGTGTAGAGCGATTTTCCGTCGGGTCCAAAAACAACTTGTCCGAGTCTGAAAGGAACAGGTATGCCACTCTTCTTCCCAACGAGCGGATAAACGTTAAACACCTCCAGATCTGGCGCCGTGGGGAAATAGTTGGCTGGACTGTACGGATACTGGACTGTACCCGATGCGACGGCTACGGCGATGAGAGCTATCGCAACCAGAAGCCTTCGCGTCTGCACGAGGCCAGCTTAGCTCAAACTGGAGGAATCGCAGGGAGCAAGCCCTACGGTTCCCCGAATGTCTAATCCCCGCCTACCATCGGCACGAGGTCGTGCAGCCAGCCGCGAACCCTCGATCCCGCCGCCGGCGCGCCGACGTAGATGACCGTGCCGTGCTCGTCTTTGTAGAGGTAGACTCCAGGCAACAGAGGCAGTTCGGCGGCTTTGTCGCGCAGGTCCATGGCTGTAAAGCTGGGCTCTCTTTCATTGTCGCAGGCCCGATTTGTGGCGCAGGCACGCGTGCGTCACGGTAAAATGGAGTTTTCCCAAACAAAATGCTCAACCGCATTACTGTCCACGGGGCCCGGCAGCACAATCTGAAGAATATTGACGTGGAGATCCCGCGCAATACCTTCACCGTGATTACGGGATTGAGCGGCTCGGGCAAATCCTCGCTCGCCTTCGACACCATCTATGCCGAGGGCCAGCGCCGCTACGTCGAGACGCTCTCGCCGTACGCGCGTCAATTCCTGGATCAAATGGAGCGGCCCGAGGTGGATTCCATCGACGGTCTCAGCCCCGCCATATCGATCGAGCAGAAAACCACCAACCGCAGCCCGCGCTCTACCGTCGGCACCATCACGGAAATTTACGACTACCTGCGTGTGCTGTACTCGTCCATCGGCGTTCCCTATTGTCCGAACTGCTCGATTGAAATCTCGCGGCAGAGCACCGAACAAATCCTGCAACAGATTCTCGCGCTGCCCCAGGGCGGCCGCATTATGATCCTGGCGCCCATCGTGCGCGGGCGCAAGGGCGAATACAAGAAAGATCTCGAAAAGCTCTCGCGCCAGGGATTTTTGCGCGCGCGCATCGACGGCGTGCTGCGCTCGCTCGATGAAGACATCCCGCTCGATCGCCGCAAGAACCATACCATCGAGGTCGTGGTCGACCGGCTGCCGCTCAAACCGGGCTCGGAGAAGCGCATCGAGGCTTCCCTCAACACCGCGGCCAAACTGGCCAACGGCCTGGTGATCGTCGCGGTGGTCAATGGCGAAGAGAAGCTTTACTCGCAAAAGCTGGCGTGTCCCAACTGCGGCGCGAGCGTCCCGCAGCTGGAGCCTCGCTCGTTCTCTTTCAACAGTCCGTTCGGCGCGTGCGAAACGTGCAACGGCCTGGGCAGCACTTGGAGCTTCGATCCGGCGAAAATCATCGTGGACGCATCCAAGCCGCTGCTGGACGGCGGGCTCGGGCCGGGCGCCAGCTCATCCTTCATGCAGCAGCAGCTCAACGATGCGGCCGAGCGATTGCGCATTCCGATCAACAAGCCGTTTGAAGAGCTGCCCAAACGCACGCAGGCGCTGCTGCTCGAAGGTGGCACGGGCTTTCCTGGATTGATCAAAATTTTGGACGAGACCTTCGAGGACGCGGGCGCCGGCTATCGCGAATGGCTGATGGAGTACATGTCGCCCGCGGTGTGTCCCGCCTGTCACGGCCGCCGCTTGAAGCCCAGCAGCCTGGCGGTGCGCGTCAAAGGAACTGGTCTGGGAGACCTCACGGAAATGTCCGTCGAGCGGGCGCTCGCCCTCGTCAGGGGCTGGAAGCTGAACGAGCGCGAGCAGCAGATTGCGGCGCGCGTGGTGGAGGAGATTCGCAATCGCTTGGAATTTCTCACCGCCGTGGGTCTCAACTACCTGAGCCTGGCTCGCTCGGC
This sequence comes from Terriglobia bacterium, assembly GCA_963768095.1. Taxonomy (GTDB): domain Bacteria; phylum Acidobacteriota; class Terriglobia; order Bryobacterales; family Bryobacteraceae; genus Palsa-89. The sequence continues at coordinate 153,883 of CAVYGT010000012.1, forward strand.
GGCGACACTTTCGGGCGGCGAAGCGCAGCGCATCCGGCTGGCTACGCAGATTGGCTCCAAGCTGCGCGGTGTTTTGTACGTGCTGGATGAGCCCTCCATCGGGCTGCATCCGCGCGATAACGACCGGCTGCTCGACACGCTCAAGCGCCTGCGCGATCTCGGCAACACCGTGCTGGTAGTGGAGCACGATGCCGAAACCATCGAGCGCGCCGATTACGTCATCGATCTGGGGCCCGGCGCCGGCCGGCTGGGCGGCTGCTTGGTTGCCGCCGGGACGCCGCGCCAGATCGAGAAAAACGCCGCCTCGCTCACTGGCCAGTATCTCTCCGGCAAGGTGAAGATCGAAGCCCCGGCGGGCCGCCGTCACGGCAACGGAAATAAGCTGATCATCCACGGCGCGACTGAGCACAATCTGAAGGATCTGACAGTCGAATTTCCGTTGGGCACGTTCATCGTGATCACCGGCGTTTCAGGCAGCGGAAAATCCACGCTGGTGAACGATATTCTCTACCGGTCCCTGGCGCGCGAGATCTACGGCTCCCACGATGAACCCGGCGCGCACGATTCCATCGAAGGGCTGAAGCACATCGACAAAGTGGTGGAGATCGATCAGTCTCCCATCGGGCGCACCCCGCGCTCCAATCCCGCCACGTACACCGGACTCTTCACGCCCATCCGCGATCTGTACGCCATGCTGCCGGAATCGCGCGAGCGCGGCTACAAGCCCGGCCGCTTCAGCTTCAACGTGAAGGGCGGGCGCTGCGAGGCCTGCCAGGGCGACGGGCTGAAGCGCATCGAGATGAACTTCCTGCCCGACGTGTACGTCACTTGCGATGTCTGCCGCGGCCGCCGCTACAACAGCGAAACCCTGCAGGTGAAATACAAGGGCTATTCAATCGCCGATCTGCTGGAAGCCACCGTGGAAGATGCCGTCGGCGTGCTGGAGAATCTGCCGCAAATCCAAGCCAAGCTGCAAACGCTGCACGACGTGGGCCTGGGCTACATTCACCTGGGCCAATCCTCCACTACTCTTTCGGGCGGCGAAGCGCAGCGCATCAAGCTGGCGCGCGAGCTGAGCAAGCGCCAGACCGGGCGAACGCTCTACATTCTGGATGAGCCTACCACCGGCCTGCACTTTGAAGATGTCCGCCGGCTGCTGGACGTGCTCCAGCGGCTGGTCGATCTGGGCAATACTGTCATTGTGATCGAACATCATCTGGATGTGGTCAAGTCGGCCGACTGGATTATCGACATGGGCCCGGAGGGCGGAGAGCACGGCGGTAATATCGTCGCCACCGGTACGCCCGAGCAGATCCTGCGATTCAAGAAGAGCCACACCGCGCACGCGCTTCAAAAGGTGCTGCGCAACGGAAAAGTGGCATGAGCAAGTATGGGCGCGAGCCGTTAGATCTGAGCGGGCTGCGCACCATACCCATCCAGGCGCGCGGCGGCAAGGTTCGCGCCGAAGATTTCGCCAGACCTTACGATGGAGGAGACGTTGCGGCGTGGCTGGATTCGCTGCCGCATATTCTGGCAGCAGATTCTTTTCGCGCCGTGGTGCAAGCCCTGAAATCGGCGCGCGCCCGCCAGCGCATGATCCTGTGGGGCCTGGGCGGGCACGTCATCAAGGTTGGCCTGGCGCCGGTGCTGATTGACCTGATGCGGCGCGGATACGCTACCGCGTTTGCTCTCAACGGCGCCGCCGCGATCCACGATTTTGAAATCGCCATCGCGGGCCAGACCAGCGAAGACGTGGAAGCCGTGCTTCCCGACGGCCGCTTTGGAATGGCCGAAGAAACCGGGCGCGAAATGAATACCGCGCTGCATGGTGAAGATGGGTTCGGCGAGGCGCTGGGGCGCTATCTGGAGAGGATCGCGGACTCGCGCTACGCGGGCCTGAGCCTGCAGTTTGAAGCCTATCGCAACGCCACCCCCGTTACCGTGCATGTCGCCATCGGGACCGACACTCCGCACGCTCATCCGGCGGCGCAAGGCGAGGCCATCGGGCGCGCCTCGCATCACGATTTCCGCTTGCTCTGTACCCTGGTGAAGGAGTTGAACGATGGCGGTGTTTATCTGAACGTGGGCTCCGCTGTCCTGCTGCCCGAAGTTTTTCTCAAGGCTGTTTCGGTGGTGCGTAATCTTGGTTCGCCGCTCGCCAACTTCACCACGGTGAATTTCGATTTTCTACAGCATTATCGCCCGCGCGTGAACGTGGTAGAGCGGCCTCACGCGCGCGCCGGCGGCCACGGATACTCCATTACCGGCCATCATGAAATCATGATTCCCCTGCTCGCCGCCGCGTTGCACGAGCCTTCGGCATGACTCCACCACTTTCTCCCGGCCAGCCTCCCGAAACGGAAACTCCCGCCGCTCCCGCCCCCAAACCAGCCGAACCAGCCCCTTTCTGGAATTATGAGGATTTCCTGCTATTCCTGGCATTCGCTTTTCTGCTGCTCATCGTGGTCGCCGCCGGAATCCAAGCTGTGCCATTTTCGCGCGCCTATGGCAGAGCATTTCAAGGATTGCTGGCCCAGCTGATCTGGTATGCGCTGGTCTTCGGCATGTTGTACCTGATGCTGCGCATCCGCTACGGCCAGCCGTTCTGGCGCTCGCTGGGTTGGCGGTTTCCATTTCGCGGGATGCCGATGATCCTGTTCGGCGGTCCGCTGCTGGCGGTGGGACTGGGCCTGGCCAGCGTGCTCTTGCGAACACCCGATATCCAAACGCCATTTCAGCAAATGCTGAATAACCGTCCGACGCTGCTTCTATTCGGGTTCTTCGCCATTATCATCGGACCGCTGTGCGAGGAGCTGGCGTTTCGCGGCTTCCTGATGCCTCTGCTCATCCGCTCCCTCGGCGCGGTCGCCGGCATCGTGGCCACGGGTGCGTTGTTTGGACTCCTGCACGCTCCCGAGTATTCCTGGTCCTGGCGGCACGTGCTGCTGATTACGGCGGCTGGATCGGCGTTTGGATGGGTGCGCTACAAAACCGGCTCGACGGCCGCCTCCACCACCATGCATGCCGCGTATAATTTGACGCAGTTCGCAGCCTTCCTGGGCCAAGGCCAATGATCGAAACCATTCAGTGGACCGATGCCGGCGTGGTGATGATCGATCAGACCAGCCTCCCTCGCCAGGAGCGCTACGTCACCTGCACCACTTATCAGCAAGTGGCGGACGCCATCCGCCAGATGATCATCCGTGGGGCGCCGGCCATTGGGGTCGCGGCAGCCATGGGCATCGCGCTGGGCATGCGGGAGGCGGAGTCAGCCGGCGAATTCGAAAAGATTTGCGAGACGCTGGCCGCCACGCGCCCCACTGCAGTGAACCTTTTTTGGGCCATCGATCGCATGCGCCGGGTCTACGCCGGAATGCATGGACAGCCGCTGGAGGAAGTGCGCGCGCGGCTGATCGATGAAGCGCGGCAAATCCGCCTGGAGGACATCGCCATCAACGAATGCATCGGCCGGAATGGCGCGCCGCTGGTTCCCGACGGCAAGACGGTCCTAACGCATTGCAATGCGGGCGCGCTCGCCACCGCGGGCTACGGTACGGCGCTGGGCGTGATTCGCGCCGCAGTCGCGTCCGGCAAAAAGGTGGATGTCTTCGCCGATGAAACGCGCCCGTTCCTGCAAGGCGCGCGCCTCACCGTGTGGGAATTGCAGCACGACCAGATTCCCGCCACCCTGATCACGGACAACATGGCCGGCCATTTCCTGCACTCCGGCCGGATCGGCTGCGTCATCGTGGGCGCGGACCGCATCGCCGCCAACGGCGATGTGGCCAACAAAATCGGGACCTATTCGCTGGCGGTGCTAGCTAAAGAGAATCACGTTCCGTTTTACGTAGCCGCTCCGATTTCGACGCTAGACTTGAAACTCGCCTCGGGCGAGCAGATCCCTATCGAGCAGCGCGCGGCGCACGAAGTGACGCACGTGCACGGCGTCCCGATAGCGCCCGAAGGCACGCAGGTCGCCAACCCCGCGTTCGATGTCACGCCCAACCGCTACGTGACGGCCATCGTCACTGAGCGCGGCATCGCGCGCGCCCCCTATTTGGAATCTTTGTCGAAGCTGGTAAAGTAAGAATTTATGATTCGCCGTGTGTCGTGTTCTGTTCTCCTCGCTGCCGCCCTTTTGTCGGCTTCCGGCGAGCTTTCCAACCGGCGCGCTCCCAGCTTTGCGCTGCCGACTTGTGACTACGCCCATTCCGTCGATTTTCTGGACTATCGCGGCAAGGTGTTGATCATCGACATCATGACCACCACCTGCCCGCATTGCGAGTTGCTGACCACCACACTCGAGAAAGTGGCCCAGAAGTACGGAAATAAAGTTGGCATCCTGTCGGTGGTGTTGCCGCCGGACAACGTGAATACCGTGACCAAGTACAAAAGCGTAAATCACGTCAGCATCCCCATCGTCTGCGATATGGGACAGATGACCATCTCCTACCTGCAAGCCAAGCCCGGCCAAAGTCAGGTTGAGCTTCCGCACTTGTTCCTCATCGACAAGCAGGGCATGATCCGGAACGATTTCTTATATTCGGAGAAGGACAAGACGGTCTTCGAAGGCCCGGGTTTGTTTCCGGAAATCGACAAGCTGCTGAAATAGCACCCACTCGTTCGGCTGTCGGCACGTCCGATAGTGATAGGATTGCTTCTGGCCTTAGCCGAAAGGAAGTATCGTCCGAGTGTTTCTAGCCTACGATCCCACCACCAATCCCCTCAATAACAACGAGTGGTCTTTTCCGCTGGCGGAGTGCGTCCATATTTCCACGTTCGCGATGTCGGTGGGGACCATCGCGCTGGTGGATCTGCGGCTGCTCGGCTGGGCGTTCAAGAAGGAAACGCCGGCTCAGATGCTAAAAGACACGTCGCTCTGGACGCTGGCCGGGCTCATCATCGTCATCACCTCGGGCTTCATCATCTGGACCAGCGATCCGCTGCGTTATTACTACAACTGGTCGTTCCGGTACAAGATCATCGCGCTGGTGCTGGCAATTATTTACAACTACACCATCCACCGCAAGGTCGCCCAATCGGCCACATCGCCGCCGGCCGTACGCGTGCTGACCGCGACGTTCTCGCTGCTGATCTGGATTTCCATCGTGTTCGCCGGATTGTTCTATGCGTTTACTTAGAAGCGCAAAGGGTGCGGCGCACACCGCGATACGTGTCAGGAACTGCTTCGCGCCGCGCTCCGTTTTGCGCGAGTTCCTCGGTAGACGCCCGGAGGCGCCGCATGTCTGTTTTTGCTGACTTCGCCCAGTGGGTCGCGGGGACCGATTTCTTCACCGCGCTCCGGGAATCCGGGTTGCCCTATCCGATCGTCATGTCGACGCATCTTTCCTCCATCGCGATTTTCGGCGGAGCCATCTTGATGACCGACCTGCGCATTCTCGGGTTCGGGATGAAGAGCATGACCATCACCGAGGTTTACCGGCAAACGCGCATCTGGAAACGCATCGGCTTCTGCATCATGATCACCATGGGCATCCTGCTGGCCGGAGCGAAATTGGACAAGTATTACGACAATCCGTATTTCCTGATCAAGCTGACGTTATTGACGCTGGTGGGCGTGCACGCTCTGATCTTCCGGCCGCGAGTTTATAAGAAAACCGAGGAAATCGATCGCGCGTCCGCGGTGCCCGGCGTGGCAAAGGCCGCGGCCTGGCTGTCGATCGTTCTGTGGGTCGGGATTCTCTCGATGGGCCGCTGGATCGCCTATTATGAGAAGCCGGGCGACATTCCGCGGGCGCCCACGCCGGTTTCGGCGCCGCCCGCCATCCATTAGAAGGTTCGTTTATGGAGTTGCGGCCTTCGCCGCAGCGGCCAAACGCACGTTGCGCTGAACCTGAATCGCGAAAAGCAGGCTGGCTGCCAGCGTCAGATTTCCCACCACCACATGCGAGCCGGTCATCACCGCCAGCGCGACGGTGTTGTCAGTTTCCAGCAACTGCATAGTGAAAGCGGTGACGCCCAAGGCCACTTGCAAGAGCACGATCGACATCAAGTGAACAGCGGAACCTTTTAGCGGCCGATGCGAAGGATATTGCTGGATGACCACCATGCAAGCGATCAACGTCACCAGCGAAACGATCATCGCGCCGGCCATGTGCCACATCACGCTGGTGACCTTGTGACGGTAGAGAGCGCCGAGCACGATCTGCAGCACGACGAGAGGAGGCGCCGAAATCGCTAGCGGGCGCAGGAAGGGCATTCCACGATCGTCCACCAGTTCCGGAGCCAGATTCCAATCCGGGGACGTCAAGAATACGACCCCGACCAGACAGCCGAAGAATAGCGGCGTAAGAGCCGCATGGACGGCGGCCAGTTCCGCTGCCAGCGGTGTGCGGAAGGCAACGAAGGAATCCGCGGCGCCGGTCACGATGCCGGCTGCCGCCAAAACCCGCAGCCACGCCCCGCGGCCGGCCAAGAACGTCCAGACCGCCAGCAGCAGCGCGAGCACGGTTACCCCGATTCCCAACGCCTGATGCACTCCCGCCCCAGGCAGCGTGGCCGCCGCGGAAACATCCGGCGCGGCCGATGCTTCTCGCGCACTGGTCACAAAGGCGCCCGATGCGATTAGAATCAGAGCCGCCGTGGCGGTCAACAAAGCGAAACGATGCAGCCACGGGCTCTGCGCTGGCTTCTCCACCTTAAATAACCTCGAAATTCCCCATCATAGCCATGTCCTCGTGCTCCAGATTGTGGCAATGGAAAACGTACCGGCCGCGATAGCCGGAAAAACGGACCAGAATATCGGCAGCCTGACCGGGGCCAAGATCGATGGTGTCCTTCCATCCGGCATCGTATGGTCCGGGCCGGCCGCTGTGCGAGAGCACCTGGAAGTGCACCAGGTGCAGATGCAATGGATGGTTGAAATCAGTCTGGAGCCGCCAGATTTCGGTGCTGTCGAGCTTGGGCTGCGCGTCCATGCGCGCGGGATCGTAGGGTTTGCGATTGATCAACCAGCCGCGTGCTCCTCGGTAGCTGAAGTCGAAGACGCGTGTCGTGACCGCGCTCGCGGGATCCGGAGAATCGAGCCGGCTCAATTTCGGCGGGATGGCGCTGTCATCGTGCTCCTGGCGTGTGACATCGAAGCGTATGATCCGGCCCTGTGGGCCGCTCGCGGCCTGGTTGAGTAACGTAACCTGCGACCCCAGCCGATAGCGCGAAAAATCCACGATCACGTCGAAGCGCTCCGAGGGAGCGATTCGGATGGTTCTGTGCGCGACCGGTTTGTCCAAAAGCCCGCCGTCGCTTCCGATCTGTACGAATGAAGCAGCGCCGCCCGGCGCCGGATCGAGCGCCAGCTCATAACGCCGCGCGTTGGACGCGTTCAAAATGCGGAATCGATAGCGCGTGTTGGCGACTTCCAGCTTCGGCCAAGGTGCGCCATTGACCAGAATGACGTCGCCGAGCACGCCGCCCATGTAGTCCATCGTGACTCCTGCCCTGTCTCGGAGCGTATGGTCGAGGGACGGATACAGCAATGAGCCATCGGCATCGAATGAGCGGTCGCATATCATCAGGGGAATCTCTTTGTCGCCGCCAGGCAGCCTGAACTGCGCTTCTTCCTCGTCGCGGAGGATATAGAAACCCGCCAAGCCCGCGCCAGACCTGCGGTGCCGTGAAATCCATGCGATGGTCGTGATACCACAGCGTGGCGGCCCTCTGCTCGATTGGGGTAGACGTACTCCCACTCGCCCCACTTGACGCGTGCCCGAGGATCGGACGTTAGCAGCGGCCCGTAATCCTTCGGCAGCAAAAAATCGGTAGGATAACCGTCGCTCTCCGGCGGCGTTCGCCCGCCGTGCAGATGATTCACGATCGGTACCGGCAGCTCGTTCCGCAATCGCAAAGAAACCCGCCGCCCACGTCGTGCTTCGATGGTCGGACCGGGGAAGGTTCCGTTGTATCCCCAGATTGCCGTGTTCCCGCCAGGCAAGATGCGCGCTGTGGACGGGCGAACCGCGACTTCGTAATAGTCCGCCGACACGTCCGTCCTCGCTGGTTTCAGGGCCGGGATGATCGGCAGGATGGTTTCGAACGACTTGGGTAACGGAAGGCGGCTTTCCAGCAACTTAGCTTGCGGGCGGCCGCGCAGACACGCGCTTTCTGACAACGGCAGCAGCACGCCGGCGCTTCCAGCGAGCCTCAGCACGTCCCGGCGGCTCAACTTCATACCGCTCCATCACCACCTGTGGCCTGCTTGCGGAAGGTCCAGAACATCATCCAAGTCACCGCGCCGAACACAAAAACGCCCAACGGGATATGCACGCCGAGAAACCGGCCGTACCCGGTTCCCACCTGTAACGCTTCCGCGATCAAGATGAAAACGCTCGCAACCAACAACCATAGCGGACCGCCCAAGCGGACGAACCAAAGCGCGAGGATGATTTGTACGGCGGATAGCGCCACGACGAACCACGCCGTCCACTCGTGAAACAGAACCGGACTTTCTCCGCCGGACAGGAATTGTCCCGCTAGGGCAGCTTGCGTGAGTACCGCCAAGGCATGCAGCGCAAGCACGATGCGAAGACCCGCCAACATTGCCGCTCGCCGGCTCGAATGTTGATCTGTTTGCAGAGCTTCCAATGGACTTCCGCGGCCTCGCCCCAGGGGTTGGGGCTTGGAAGGGACCGACGCTTTGATCTTAGCATGCGACACCAATCCAGCCTCCGCAGCGCTCTTGGAATCCGGATTGCTCAATAGACTTCCTTTGCCCCAAGCCTCCTGGATCAGCGGTGTAATAGTGGATAACGAATCCTCGGAACCCTTGCAAAATCCCTCGCTTGCGGCATCATCCTCACTGCTCGCACAAGTGATCGACCTGGCTGAGGATGCGATTATCTCCATCGGTGAGGACCAGCGCATCGTGCTCTTCAATCAAGGGGCTGAAAGAGTTTTCGGCTATAGCGCCAAGGAGGCCATCGGAAAGCCCCTGGACATCCTGCTGCCGGAACGCATGGCGAAACTGCATCGGACGGAGGTGAAGGAGTTCACCCACTCCGGCCAGACCACGCGGCGCAAGAGCGAAAGGACACAGATTCTCGGGTGCCGCAAAGATGGAACCGAGTTTCCCGCGGAAGCCTCCATCTCAAGAGTCGACGCCGGCGGGCGGGTCTTGCTCACGGTGATCCTTCGCGACATCACCCAACGTGTGGCCGCCGACGAGAAGCTCAAGGAATCGATCCGCGAAAAAGAGGCGCTGCTCAGAGAGATCCACCACCGGGTGAAAAACAACCTGCAAGTGATGTCGAGCTTGCTCGGACTTCAGGCGCGCAGTATTCCGCAGCAAGAAGCGCGACAGGCTTTCGAGGACAGTCAGGGGCGCATTCATTCCATGGCGCTCATTCATGAAGTGCTGTGCGGATCCCCCAGCTTCACGAGAATCGATATCGCCGACTATACCCGTCAACTGGCTACCTATCGGCTGCGCGCGCACAGGGCCGGGAAACGCATAAGCCTTACCACCGACCTGGACGAAGTTTACCTGGATCTGGACGGGGCCGTTCCTTACGGAATCATTGTCAATGAGCTGCTGACCAATGCGTTACGGCACGGTTTCCCGGGCGAGCGCGCAGGCGAGCTCAGGGTCAGCTTGCGAGCGCAGCCGGATGAGAGCGTCCAACTGATCGTTCAGGACGACGGAGTGGGTTTACCGGACGGTTTTGACTGGCAGGCCGTGACCTCGTTAGGCTTTCGCCTGGTGCGGATGCTCGCAGAGCAGTTGAAGGCCAAGATCGAAGTTCAACCGCGAAATCCGACTACAATCCAACTCAGCTTTGGTGCTCGCTGAGCGGTCGCCCCTGAGGGCGCTGGGGGATTTTCTGTGCGAGTACACCCAGCTTGGGTGCGCCAATGCACACATAATCCTCGCCCTCCGCCAAGAGATACGCTGGTTTGCGTCCTGGTCTGTAACTTGCAGATATCTCGCCAATTCCAGACCGCAAACGGAGGCACGCATGGTCCGATTTTTCGTCGTCGGTTTCACAGTGGGGATGGTAGCGCTGGCTGCCGATTCCACCACCGCCCCAGTAACCTTCTCCAAGGACGTTGCCCGGATTTTCCAGGAAAAGTGCAACGAGTGCCACCGGCCGGGAACAGCCGCGCCGATGCCGCTCGAGACCTACAATCAAGTTCGTCCCTGGGCCCGGTCCATCAAGCAGCGGGTGCTGACGCATCAGATGCCGCCTTGGTCCATTGACAAGACGGTGGGCATCCAGCAGTTCTCCAATGACCGGTCGCTCAGCGACGAACAGATCGCCACCATCGTGCGCTGGGTGGATACGGGCGCTCCCATGGGCGACGCCAAGGACATGCCGCCGGCGCAGCAATGGCCGAGCGACCAAGCCTGGCTGCTACAAAAAGAATTCGGCCGGCCACCGGATCTGGTGATCGAATCCGACCCGTACACCATGCCCGCCCGGTCGCAGGATCAGTGGTGGAAACCGCTGGCCGACGTTCCAGTAACTGAACCGCGTTGGGTGCGCGCGGTCGAGATGCGGCCAGGGACCGTCGAAGGGCGCAAGATTACGCATCACGCGCTCGCGCATCTGGTGCAGGACGATCCGGAAGCGCTGCGCCTCGGCTCCGATACCGGCGATGGCCAGGGCGGCGTGCTGATGGAATGGGCCGTCGGCAAGAACTTCGATATTTACCGCGAAGGTACCGGGAAGCTGCTGATGCCCGGCTCGCACATCTGGTGGGACATCCACTATCACGCTGTGGGAGAAGAGATTCGCGATCACGTCGAACTGGGCGTGTGGCTCTATCCCAAAGGCGAGGAGCCGAAGTATCGCACCTACCTCACCGCGTTCAACGCCACCGCGAGCAGCGGCGCGGCGCTGGACATTGCTCCTAACTCGATCGCTGTCAGCCAGGGTTTCCACGTCCTGAAGCAGGCGGCTCGGCTGGAGAATTTCCAACCGCATATGCATCTGCGCGGCAAGGCCATGCTGCTGGAGGCGATCCTGCCGGATGGCACCACGCAAACCATCAGTTATGTCGGCAATTTCGACTTCAACTGGATGACCAACTACATCTATACGGACGAGGCTGCGCCGGTGTTGCCCAAGGGCACCACTATTCACGTCACGGCCTGGCACGACAACACCGCTGAGAACCGCGGCAATCCCGATCCCAACCAATGGGTCGGCTGGGGCGACCGGACGGTCGATGAAATGGCGCACGCCTGGGTGAACGTGACCTACATTTCCGACGACGATTACAACGCTTGGGCGGCCCAGCATAAGCCGGCGCACTCTGCTTCTTCCCGGCGCATCTCACAGTAGGAGAACTGGTTATGCGCAGGCGACACCTTGCAATTGGGTTCGTTTTTGCAGTCAGTGGCGCGGCTCTGGCAGCGGGGGAACTGCCATCCGAGCCGCGCCACGATTCGGGCCAAAGCATCACCGCCGCCTACGAAGGCTGGTTCGAGAACCCGGATGGCTCGTTCAGCTTCCTGATCGGCTACTACAATCGCAACCTCAAACAGGAACTGGAAATTCCGGTTGGTCCGAACAACCGCATCGAACCGGGCGGGCCGGATCGCGGCCAACCCACGCACTTCTCGGCGGGCAGGCAGTGGGGTCTATTCACTGTCACAGTGCCCAAGGATTTCGGAACCAACAAGATAACTTGGACGCTGGTAGCCAACGGCGTGACCACGTCCATACCGTTCAAGCTCGATCCACTGTGGGTAATCTCGCCCCTGGTGGATGCAACGGGTAACACGCCACCGTTCATCAGTTTTGGGACAGACGGGCCGATGGTCCAGGGCCCGCGTCCAATCAGCGTGGATCAGATGGCCGCGCTGGATAGCCCGCTCGCGTTGACCGTGCGGGTTGCTGATGATGCTAAAGTGCCTCCCGGCACACCGGCGCGCGCCGCGAAAGCCACGCCGGTGTCGGTGGCGTGGAGCAAATTTCGTGGACCGGGAGTGGTGACGTTCTCGAGCGACCGGCCCACGGTCGAAAAATCGGATTGGAACCCGCCTCCTCCGGCCGTCTTCGCGGGAAGCGCGACCACCTCGGTTACCTTCAGTGAACCAGGTGAGTATGTGCTACGCGTAGTCGCCAATGACGTTTCCGGCGACGGCGGCCGGGGGTTCCAATGCTGCTGGACTAACGCGTTTGTCAACGTCACGGTGAAGGCTGGAGGCGCGGGAGAGAGATAACGGGTCTCGCCATGCGCATCCTGTACGCGGTTGTAGCCGCAGTTTTAAGCTCGGCGGCGCTCTCCTCGCAGGAAGGAGCTAGCCCTCCTTCCACGCCTCCCAGTGTCAATCGGGGAAGCGCCGCCGCCTCTTCGCAGCCGGCTCTCGAATACGTCTGCCCCATGGATCGGGACATCCGGTCGAAAACGCCCGGCGTCTGCCCGCGCTGTGGGATGAAGCTGGTCCAGGGTATTCCCGAGTTTCGCGAATATCCGCTGACCGTGACCACCCAGCCAAGCGTTCTCAAAGCCGGCGAGAAAGTGCGATTGAATTTCCAGGTAGGCGATCCTGAAACGCACCAGCCCGTGCGCGATTTCGAAATCGTTCACGAGAGGCTGTATCACTTGTTCGTCATCAGCCAGGACCTCAAGTTCTTCGCGCATGAACATCCCGAGCTGCAGCCCGACGGTAGCTTCCAGATCGACCTGAGCTTCCCCAAGCCGGGTTTCTACCGGGTATTGAGCGATTTTTATCCCGCCTCGGGAACGCCGCAATTGGTAAGCAAAGCTCTCATGGTGCCAGGCCCGGGTTTCGCGCTCGCCGCCGCGAAGCTGGATCCCGACGTCGCGCCGCGAAAGTCAGAGAATCTCGAAGTCGAGCTGGTCACCGAGCCGCGCCAGCCGATCGCCGGAATGCAGACGCTGCTCTTCTTCCGCTTGAAACCGAAGGATGGAATCGAGCCCTACCTGGGCGCGATGGCACATATGTTAGCGGCCAGCTCCGACCTCATCGACCTGATCCACGATCATCCCGTCCAGGTCACCGAACCCGCCAACGAGCAGTACCTGCAGATCCAGTTCGACGTGATTTTTCCGCGCCAGGGCGTGCACCGCGTGTGGGTCCAGTTCCAGCGTAAGGGCGTGGTGAACACCGTGGCTTTCAACATTCCGGTCAAGCAGTTAGACTAAGGACCCGAATCCGGCGGACCGGATGACAGTTTTTTCCTCCGTTGACGCAATGCTAGGACGAGAGATGTGCTGTGCTCGGCTTCTACAATCGCCTGCCGGCCATACGGCCAAGCGCCGACGATGGCTGTCGCTGAGTGAAGACTGAGGCCAAGGTCTTTGTCACAAAGTTTCGAAAATATCGGCCTCTAATCCCCATTTGATTGCGTGAAGCTATCCGTCCTTGCTCCGGCACTCTAGTTCCCGATCTCCGCTCTGGCTGACTTCGGCGAGCTGGCCGCTGCATGACAGTTTACGGAAAGTTCTTGCGCAATGTGAGGTGGACGGTTACTATACTGACCCGCCTTGAAGAAAAGATGGAGGAGAAAATGCGCCCCAATGATGTGCTCAGACTGAGCGTCCTGGTCCTGATCGGGTTCTTGGCTGTTCCGGCGCTGTTTGGAACGGACTATACGTACACAAAGATCACGGATGACGCGCCAGGTTCGACACTGGGTGCTTTCACTTCTTTTTTGGGTCCCTTTTTGATCAACAGCAGCGGCGCCGTGGCGTTTACGGCCAAATCGGGTAACGTTGGAGAAGTCGGGATCTACACCGGCTCCAGCAGTGGCATCAACACGGTGTACGTGGGCGGTCTCAACTTTAGTTCGCCTCTGGTGTTCGCGGCCACCGGCTTCAACGACTCCGGCACGGTGGTTTATTTGACCGAGGCACGAGCGGTATATGCAGCAACAGCGGGAGGAACACCGTTCCTGGTTAGTACTTCGAATCCGACCGGAGGTTCTGGCATTTTCCCCGGAATCAACAACGCTGGAACGGTCGCTTACGGAGGCGAATCAGTCGACGACCAGCATCCTGACGCGTACCGGCACGGCCGATCCTCAAACGTTGGTGAGCAATACGGCGCTGCCCGGATCGAACGCGCTAGCCGCTCCAACGCTGACCGGCCTCTCGATTAATAATTCCGGCACAGTGGCCTTCTATGCCAGCGAAGTAGCCAGCGGCGCGAGTTGCCGTTGCGGGATTTACACCGCAGGTCCAGGAGCGCCAACACCCGTAGCGCCGCTTCTGGAAAACCTTTCTAGCGGTGTTGTTCCCCAGCTAAACGATAACGGGGCGATCGCGTTCCTAGGAACTTACCAGAGCGTTAAAGGTGTATTCGTGGCCAGCAACGGCCAGATAGCGGCGGCCGTGGACCTCGGAACTCAAGTGGTTTCGCTAGGGAGTTCTACCAACGTAAGTTTGAACAGCAAGGGCGAGGTCGCGTATTGGGCGAAGTTCGGCATCTCTCCTTTCGTCGAGGGCATATTTACGGGCCCGGACAAGGTTGCGGACAAGGTGATCGGCACGGGAGATCCGCTGTTTGGATCGGTAGTTTCCGGGATTACTGAATCTCAAGTTCCTGGGCGGTTCCTGAACGACAACGGCCAGGTGGCGTTCTCTTACAAACTGTCGAATGGACTCTCGGGCATCGCAGTTGCGACGCCCATTGCGTCCGGAGCCCCGCCCCCGACTGTGACCGCCAACGGGATTGTGAATGGGGCGTCCTTTGACGGCACTGCTCCCGCCGCGCCCGGCTCGATCGTCTCGATTTTCGGCGACAATTTCATTTCGCAATTGGCCGTGCCATCGGGCGATCCGCTTCCGACTGATCTGGAAGGCGTGAGCGTAACCTTCAACGGCGCCAAAGCGCCGCTGTTCTTCGTCGCGCCGGCGCAGATCAATGCGCAGGTGCCTTATGAAATAACCGGAACGTCGGCTACCGTGCAAGTGACCACTCCAGCCGGAACCAGCAATAGTGAAACGATCAGTCTAGCTGCGGCATCGCCTGCTATTTTCACCGCCAGCCAGAATGGCTCGGGCCAGGCAGTAGTGGTGTTCGCGAATACCGCGACCATCGTGGGTCCCATCAAATCGGGCACCGACTGGAGACCAGCGAAAACCGGCGACACCATCACCATCTACACCAACGGGCTCGGCGCGGTAACTCCCCCGGTCAACGACGGTTGGAATTCGTGCGATCAATCGATTTGCGCTCCCGATTTTTCCAACCTCACACTTCGGAACACCACGGTCCGCCCAGTGGTCACAATTGGCGGTGTCACTGTCCCGGACAATTTGATCCTGTTCTCCGGACTCACGCCGGCGTTTGCGGGCTTATATCAAATCAACGTGACCATTCCAGACGGGATCACTCCGAGCAATCAAGTGCCGGTAGTGGTTCAGATGGGCAGCGCGTCGAGCCCGACTAACGTTTCGATCGCAATGCAATAAAAATCCGATGAAAGAGCCAATGAAAAACCATTTACCCCCCGGCGAGCTCACGCTTGTCTCCATCTTAAGCCGCTTCTACGCGTCACCGTGTCAGATTCTGGTGTGCTTGTTGTTGACCTTCGCGTGCGGCCTGCGCGCGGCGGACACCGTTTACGTCGGCGTGGACTACGGGCTCTTAAAGAGCACCGACGCCGGCGCCACCTGGAATATGGTGAACGTTCCCCTGAACACTCAGTTCATGAAGGGATACGTCCGCCCAGAGTTTTTGGCCATGGATCCCCAGAACACGTCGAAGATCTATTTCATCGGTTCGGCGGGAGGCACGTCGTTCTTCGCCAGCTCGGATGCGGGCGCCACCTGGACTGTTACGCCTTTTATTGGACTGCAGCCCACCCATTTGCGTGTGGACTTCGCGGGCCAGGTAATCTACATCTCTGCCAACGACACCCAAAACAAACCCCAGCTGTATAAGAGCACCAATACGGGGGCGAGTTGGACGCAACTCACCCCACCCGGCACCGGCAGCACGGCGGACAACATTTTCGCGGATCCGAAGGTTTCAGGGACAGTCTATATCGAAAACGGTAATCAGTTCTTTAAGAGCCAGGATTTCGGAAGCACTTGGACCGAGATCGTTCAAAAAGAGCTGGGGAGACCTTCCTACGTCGATCCCCACAACCCCTTGATTTGGTATGACGTCACCGGCGGTTCGGTGTCTAGCGAATTGTTGAAGAGTACGGACGGCGCAGCCAGCTTCACCCGGGTCAACATTCCGAGCGATGAGGTAACTTCGGTGGGCGTGGGAGCCGTTTCGAGCACGCTTTACGTCACCGGCGACGTGACCGGACTCGGTGGAACCGTTCTGAAATCAACCGACGGCGGCGCCTCCTGGACGGCGCTTCAGAATGGGATGTTCGGCTCGTACACCGGCGTGGTCTGGGCCGACCCGGTGGATTCCTCCTTCGTGTTTGTCAACGATTGGATCAGCCCGCGTAGCTTCTACGTCTCTACCGATGGTGGCGCGCATTTCAATCCGAGCATGCTTCCTCAGGGACCTCCTACCTGTGTGCCTGGCAATTGTGCGACACCAGAGGTCTCTGATCTCATATTCGCGGTATCCACCCCGGTCCCGCCCGTCATTACGTCCGTGGTAAATGGCGCG
Source organism: Terriglobia bacterium (assembly GCA_963768095.1). Taxonomy (GTDB): domain Bacteria; phylum Acidobacteriota; class Terriglobia; order Bryobacterales; family Bryobacteraceae; genus Palsa-89. Next base: position 170,447 of record CAVYGT010000012.1, read on the forward strand.
AGCTTCCGGCCCGGAGTGGTGGCCAATTCCTGGGTTACCATCCAGGGCACCGGCCTCGCCCCCAAAACCGACGACTGGACTAACTCCATCGTCAACGGAGCATTGCCCACCTCGGTTGACGGTGTGAGCGTGACCATGGGCGGCAAGCCGGCCTACGTTTACTTCCTATCGTCGGGCCAGCTTAACGTGCTGGCGCCCGACCTTCCCGCTGGTCCGATCAGCGTCACCGTGACGACGCCGGTTGGCACCAGTGCGAACTTCGCGGCCACCGCCAGCGTCTACGATCCGGCATTTTTCGTTTGGCCCGGTAACCAGGTGGTGGCAACGCGAACCGATTACAGCTTTGCGGTAAAGCCTGGCACTTTCGCAGGTGCAACGACCGTCGCCGCGAAACCCGGAGATGTGATCATCTTGTGGGCTACAGGCTTCGGTCCGACAACGCCAGCGGCACCCGGCGGGGTCGGCGTCCCGAGCGACCAGACGTACGCGACGGCCACTCTGCCGTCCATCAGCATCGGCAACATTCCGGCTGCGGTCGCCGGCGCCGCGTTGGCGTCAGGCTCGGCCGGCTTGTACCAGATCGCGATTACGGTGCCCGGTTCCCTCACCGATGGCGACTGGCCGGTTCAAGCCATGATCGGGGGCGCATCGTCGCCTGCTGGAACAATCCTGACGGTACAACACTAATGCGGACGTGCGGAAACGTTTTCATGACGGCTGCATCGCAGGCCAGCATCGGCGGCGTCCAATCGCCCACTGGCACTGTACTGTCCGTTCATCAGTAAAGCACCAATGAAAACTCTAAATCAAACTTTGTCAGCACGCGTTATCGCTCTAACGATTCTGGCCTGCGCGTTTCCCGTGGCGGCACTGGCGGCTCCTGCCATCACGCAAATTCTGAATAATTCCAGCGGAATTCCGAAAGGGGCGCCGAATTACGGGATCGCGCCGAGCAGTATCTTCATCGTGACGGGAACCGGTCTGGCCGACCCGGGCACGCCCGCGCTGCAGGACAGCTCGAAGGGCCTTCCGTTGTCACTGAACGGAGCCAGTATCTCGGTCACCGTGGGTGGCGCGACGACGCATCCCGCGCTGTATTACACCAGCCCCACCCAGCTCGCCGCGGTTCTGCCGGCCGCCACTCCCGTGGGAACCGGGACATTGACGGTCACCTACAACGGCGCTAGCGCCGCCGCGCCGATCGAAGTGGTCGCAAGCGCCGTAGGCTTCAACCACTTTGACCAGATCCCCATTCCTGACGGAGTAATCAACGTCAATGTCGATATCGGAGTGGCTACCGATAACTCCACCGGGGCTCTGCTCACCTTCACCAACTCCGGGACGCCCGGCCAAATCATCGTCCTGTGGGCCACCGGACTGGGCGCCGATCCCGCCGACAGCGACACGGCGTTCTCTTCCAGCCCGCACGCAGTGAACACGCCTCTGCAAATTTATATCGGCGGCGTGCTGGCCCACATCTACTATCAAGGTTCGGCCGGCTATCCCGGCGTGACTCAGATCGACGTGGCCATCCCGGACTCGCCTGTTATCGGCTGCTATGTTCCCCTGGCGGCGGTCACCGGGACTGTCATCAGCAATGTGGTGATGCTGCCCATCCATGCAGGCGGCGGAACATGCGTCGAGAACCAGGGCATTCAGATCACAGGCGACCAAATCCTGCAAGATACGCAGGACACCGTCAGGGCCGGGGGCGTGTCCCTGCTTCAGACGAACGTGACCAACGCCAGCGGCACCACGGTGACGAACAGTGCGGGCGCGGCCTTTGTCAAAGACAGCGGACTCCTGGGCGGCGCTACGGGCCGGAGCGGCATTATCTCGCCGGGTGGATGCGCCGTGGGCCCGTATCTGCCGGGGGTAGGCAAGCTCACCATCACGGGTCTGAACGCCGGTACCGTTAGTCTTACGGGGCCTGCGGGACTCGCGGTAACGTTCACTCCGGGCTTGATCCAGGGCACCTCTGGCGCGACTCTCGCGGCCAACCAGATTCCCCCCTCGGGCGGCACGTACACATTCACAGGCACGGGCGGATCGGACGTGGGTCCGTTCACTGCCTCGGTGACCTTGACGAACCCTCTGTTCGTTTGGACCAATGAAAGTGCGGCCGCCACAGTAGACCGTACGCAACCCTTGACATTGACCTGGACCGGCGGCAACCCGGGGACCTTCATCACTCTAAGCGGAGGCGTGACAAAGTCGGGACTGACCATCGCCTATTCGTGCCGGATACTGGTGGACCCTGGGCAGTTTACCGTGCCCGCCTACATTCTGTTGGGTGTGCCGGCCGGCAGCGGAAGTACGGTGATGCAGCAGCAAGTCGGCTTACCGTTTGCGGTCACGGGTATCGATGACGCCGCCCTGGGCACAGTAATCGAATACACCGCACCCGCGATCTACAAGTGAGGCCGCGACTAAGGCCCGGACTCGAATCCGCCGACCGATACAATAGATAGTAGTGCCGACACTCACTCTTTGCCCGAATTGCGGAAACGCACTGTCAGCCGAAGCGCTGAGCTGTGCGTCCTGCGGCCGGCTGGCGCATGCGCAAGAATTCGATGCGCTTGCTCAGCACGCCAAGCTGGCGGGTCAAGCCGGCGACTGGCACGGCGCAAAAGCAGCTTGGGAAAAAGCTCTGCCGCTGCTGCCGCCGGATTCGAACGAATATCGGACGGTGGCGGCTCGCATCGAGAACATCAATCACCAGCTTTCGGAAAAGAGCGTCTGGGCCAAGCGCGCGGCCAAGCTCGGACCGGTCGGCGTCGTTCTGTGGAAATTCAAAACCATCGCGCTGCTGGTTCTGACCAAAGGCAAGTTGGTCCTGCTGGGCCTTACCAAGATCAGCACGCTGCTGAGCATGATGGCGTTCTTCGCGGTGTATTGGTCGATGTTCGGCTGGAAGTTCGCCCTCGGTTTCGTGGTGTCCATCTATATTCACGAAATGGGCCACGTGATCGCGCTGCGCAAGTACGGGATCGCGGCCAGTTCCCCGATGTTCATTCCGTTTGTTGGCGCATTAGTGCGGATGAAACAATATCCGGCCAATGTGGCGCAAGACGCGCGCGTGGGTTTAGCCGGTCCGATCTGGGGACTAGGCGCGACCGTAGTCGCGTGGCTGGGGGCGCTCGCAACCGGCCAGCCCATTTGGTACGCCATCGCGCACACTAGCGCGTGGCTCAACCTGTTCAACCTGATTCCAATCTGGCAACTGGACGGCGGCCGCGGATTCCGCGCGTTGACGCGTAAGCAGCGCGGCATGGCGCTGGGCGCGGCGCTGGCGATGTGGGTCATGACACAGGAAACGATGCTGCTGCTCATTTCAGCCGGCGCGGCGTACCGCTTGTTCAGCCGCGATTATCCGGCCGAAGACGACAACGGCGCGCTGACGCAGTACATCGGGCTGATCGTGCTGCTGGCTTTGATGGTCCTGATGACGAATCGCCCGCTTTCGCCGTCCTACTAGCGGCGTGCGATAGAATCGGCTTCATGTCGCGCACCCTCTTGTATTTTGTCGCGGCGCTCTCGGTTCTATTGCCGGGGATCAACGCCCAAGGCTCCGGCGGTTCCGAAAGAAACACTTCCGCCGATCCTGACGCCATGGGAAGCTGCGCCGCCGCGCACGCGCGAAGCGAACAACAGCGCGTTTCCTCCGCATAAGGTCATCGGCAACGTGTACTACGTCGGCACGCAGGATTACGCGTCGTTCCTGATCACCTCGCCATCAGGGCCACATTTTGATCAATCCCGATTTCGAGGATTCCGTGCCGCTGATCGAAAAGAGCGTGGAGCAGCTCGGCTTCAAATTTCGCGACATCAAGATTATTCTGATCAGCCACGCGCACGGCGACCATTGCGCGGGCGTCGCCAAGATGAAAGAAATGACCGGCGCGCAGTTCATGGTGATGGATGCCGATGCTCCGGTGATGGAGAAGGGCGGAGCAGGCCGCGGCGGATTTCCCGCGGTCACGGTGAGCCGCGTCTTACACGATCGCGACGAGGTCAAGTTAGGCGGCAACACTTTGGTTGCGGTCCTAACGCCCGGCCACACCAAAGGCTGCACCACCTGGACTCTGAAAACGCAGGATGGCGGCAAAACATACAATGTCGTCATTGTCGGAAGCGCGGGCGTCAACGACGCGCACTATCTGGTGAATAACGCCAACTATCCGGACGTGATCGCCGACTACCAGAAGACTTTTCGCGTGCTGAAGTCGCTCCCCTGCGACGTTTTTCTCGCCTCGCACGGCGTGTTCTACGGATTGCGGGAGAAGTATTCGAAACTCGCGAGCGGGACCAATCCGTACATCGATCCGGAGGGCTATAAGGCGCACGTGAAGCTGATGGAACAGGCGTTTTATTACAAGCTGGACTGGGCCATCCGGCAGTAAAGTTCGCCGATCATTTGGCCGATCAGACTAGGTGGTGGGCGCTCGTAGTGTCTTTGCTTTCGGGTTACTCGTTCTGGCTCCCGCGGCCTGGGCGATCACGTTTCGCGATGGCCGCATTGCGGCAGCGGTAAGTGAGCAATCCTGCACGGTTCCTCGGCAGATCGACACATTTCAACCCACCGCCAGACAGGCCTTCCTGTGGTTCAGCGCTGGCCAGGTGAGAGCGGGCGACCAAGTGCACGTGGAATGGGTGGACCCATCCGGCGCTGTTTCCACGGCTGCCGATTATGCCGATGTTCCTGACGCGGCAGAATTGTGCTTCACCACGCAGCTTCCCATTGCCGGCTTTGCGCCAGCTTCCCAACCCGGCACGTGGACGGCGCGCGTTTCGGCCAATGGGCGTGCGCTGTTTTCCAGGCAGTTCACCATCGCGGCTGAACATGACGGCGGCGGACCTGTGGTTACGAGCGTGACGTGGTCCGGCGCGCGATCGCAGGAGATCGACTTCACTGTGCAGGGCCGGAATTTTCAGCCCAACGCGATGGTCTTCATCGCGCAGTACACACAGTCTGGCGGATGGAATTATCTTGCGAATCTGAAACCGAGTGAAACGACGCCTAACCAGCTCAAGGTGCATTACGGAGGGTTGCCGGCTAACGAATATCTGGTGATTGTCGAGAACCAAGATCAGCGCATGAGCCGCCCGATGCCATTTTTAATCGAGACCGGCGGTTATAAACTGCCGATTCCAGCGGGTGATCCATGGGTGATTACGCAAGGGCCCTACGGCACGTTTTCGCATTGGGGCAACAGCCTGCACGCTTACGACATCGCGCCGCGGTCGGGACGCTGCGTGGTGGCCATGAAAGCCGGGATCGCGTACACGCACGACTTAGGATTGCACCAGGACCACCGGCATCACTCCTTCGGCAACTACATCACGATCGATCACGGCAATGGCGAGTACAGTCATTACGCGCATTTGGTGACCGGCACGTTCGTCGTGGAGAACGGGCAACGCGTGGAGCAGGGGCAAGCGCTGGCCATTGCGGGCAACAGCGGATACACGCTGGGAGAAGGCGGAGGATACCACGTGCACGTCAGCGTGACGCGGTCGGCCGCGATTGCTTCGAATAGCATCCCGTTCCAATTTGAGGATCTGCCCATGGTCTCGCGCAACGTTGGATATCGGACCGTAGTTTCGAACAACGTCTCTCCATTGTGTGATTGCCGGGAGCGCCATCCTGGGCAGATCGCGCGCGCATCGGCCGTCCCGGAAGGCCCGAAAATTTCCGGCCAGGTCTCGGTGGCGCAATGGTGGAGCGAAACGCTGGCAGTTCCCAGGGGAACCAAAATGTTCGACGTGGTCTTGAACTGGCCGGGCGCGACCGACGATCTCGATTTGCACCTGATGAGCCCCAGCGGCCGCCACTATGGTTGGTACGGCGACACGACTGGATATTCGGGCGCGAATAGCAAACCGGAGCAGTTCCACATCCCGGGGCCCGAAGCGGGCGTTTGGCGTATTTCGGTGCAAGGGATGCGCGGTGGTCCAGGCCCAATCGAATTCGCGGTGCAGGCTTCTCCGGCGCCGAGGGACACGCGTGTTGTAGCTGCGGCCAGAAGTCGCCGCGCGTCCCTGCTAGAATTCGGGAGGTAATGACAGGACTGCTGGCAGACTCAGTCTGCAAAGAACACGACACTGGCCGGCATCATCCCGAGTGTCCGGAGCGATTCGACGCGGCGCTGGGCGCGGTGAAAGATCTGGACCTTCTACGGATCGAGCCGCGCGTGGCCAATGAAGATGAGATCGCGCTATGCCATCCGCGCGAATACATCCGCATGGTGGAGCGCGAGATCATGACCGGCTTGCATGAGCTGAGCACGGGCGACACCATCATCTGCCCTCGATCTCTGGATGCCGCGCTGCGTGCCACCGGCGGCGTTCTGAATGCGGTGGACACGGTGTTCGCCAAGAAGGCGCGCAACGCGTTTTGCATCGTGCGGCCGCCCGGCCACCACGCCACGCCCTTCCGCGGCATGGGATTTTGTATCTTCAACAGCATCGCTATCGCGGCGCGCTATGCGCAGCACAAGTACGGCATCAGCCGCGTGCTCATCGCCGATTGGGACGTTCATCACGGCAACGGCACCCAGGATATTTTTTATCACGACGGCTCGGTGTTCTTCTTCAGCACGCACCAGCATCCCTGGTATCCGGGCACGGGCCTGCCGGATGAGATCGGCGAGGGCAAGGGGCAAGGCATGATTCTGAACTGTCCGTTTCCGGCCGGGTCGGGCCGCAAGGAAATCCTGGGCGCGTTTCAGGAGAAGCTCATGCCTGCGGCCGAAAAGGTCAAGCCGGAACTGGTGCTCATCTCGGCCGGGTTCGATTCGCGCGAGGGCGATCCGCTGGGCAATTTTCTGCTGACCGATGCGGACTTCGCCGACTTGACGCGCCTGATGCTGGAGATGGCTGATAAGTACGCGGGCGGCCGCGTGGTGTCGGTGCTGGAGGGCGGCTACAACCTCGAAGGGCTGGCATCCGCGGTTCGCGCGCACGTCCAGGCGCTCCAATAGCGCGCTCCAGACTTGCGAAAATAGCAGCATGGCTCCTGTGGCGCCGCAACTTTTGTCGATCCGTCCTGCCAGCGAGAGCGATGTTGCGCTCATTCTGCGCTTCATCGAAAAGCTGGCCGAGTACGAGAAGTTGTCGCACGAAGTAGTCGCCACCGAAGCCGCGCTGAGGCATTACTTGTTTGGACCGCGGCCCGTGGCCGAAGTGGTTCTCGCGTACTGGGGCGGCGAACCGGTGGGCTTCGCGCTCTTCTTCCACAACTTCTCGACGTTCCTGGCGCGGCCCGGCATTTATCTCGAAGATCTTTTTGTCGAGCCGGAGCACCGCGGCAAAGGAATCGGTAAAGCGCTGCTGGTGCATCTGGCGCGGATGGCGATGGAGCGCGGCTGCGGGCGGCTGGAGTGGGCGGTGCTGAATTGGAACGAACCTTCCATCCAGTTCTATCGCAAGCTGGGCGCGATGGCCAAGGACGACTGGACCGTTTACCGGGTCACCGGAGACGCGCTCCAACGGCTCGCGACCGGCACTGGCGCGGACCGCGAACGCTAGTCCGGTTACACTAAAGAAAAGACCCACTTCGCTCGTTTACTGACTATGTCCTCCAGAATCCAGGCGCTTCGTGACGCCCTCGCGAGTCGTATTCTCGTACTCGACGGCGCCATGGGCACGATGATCCATCAGGCGCCGCTGTCGCTCGAGACGGATTACGAAGGGCATGAGAATTGTCCGGAGATTCTGGTTGCGACGCGGCCGGACGTGATCGGCGAGATTCACCGCGCGTATCTCGAAGCCGGCGCGGACATCATCGAGACCGACACCTTCGGTGGGACCTCGATCGTGCTGGCCGAGTTCCAGTTGCAGGATCGGGCCTACGAGTTGAATTACAAGGCAGCCAAGCTGGCGCGGCAGGTCGCGGACGAGATGTCGACGCCGGACAAGCCGCGCTTTGTTGCCGGGTCGATGGGGCCGACCACGAAAGACCTCAATATCACGGCGACGATCACTTTCTCGCGGCTGCACGACGCGTATTACGAGCAGGCCAAAGCGCTGGTGGAAGGCGGCGCGGATTTTCTGCTGATCGAGACTGCTTTCGATACCGGCAGTCTCAAGGCGGGACTGCTGGCGGTCGAGAAGCTGCGGCGCGAGCTGGGTGTTGAAATTCCGGTGATCGCGTCGGTGACCATCGAGCGTAACGGCACCATGCTGGGCGGTCAGCCCATCGACGCGCTGTATGCCTCCCTCGCGAATCACGACCTGCTGGCGGTCGGAATGAACTGCGCCACCGGGCCGGATCTGATGACCGATCACATCCGCACGCTGCACGAGATGTCCTCGTTCCGCATCTCCTGCTATCCCAACGCGGGGCTGCCGAACGCCGAAGGCAAGTTTGGCGAAACGCCAGAATCGCTGGCGGCGCAGCTGGAAAAATTCGCCGATCATGGCTGGCTGAATCTGGTAGGCGGCTGCTGTGGCACCACGCCCGCGCACATTCGAGCCATCGCCGAAATGGTCAAAGGCAAGCCGCCGCGCGCGCTTAAGCCTTCCTCGCATCGCGCGTATTACTCCAATAAGGAATTAGTCGAGGCCGAGGAGAGCAACCGGCCGCTGATCGTGGGCGAGCGCACCAACGTGATCGGCTCGCGCCTGTTCAAGAACATGATCGCGGAAGAGAAATGGGAAGAGGCCACCGAGATCGCGCGCTGGCAGATCCGCAACGGCGCGCACGTCGTGGATGTCTGTCTGCAATCCAGCGATCGCGACGAGATCAAAGACATTCCTCATTTCTACGGGAAGCTGATCCGCAAGATCAAGGCGCCCATCATGATCGATACCACCGATCCCAATGCGGTCGAGCTGGCGCTGTCGTATTGCCAGGGCAAGTCGATCATCAATTCGATCAATCTGGAGGACGGCGAAGAGAAATTCGAGCGCGTGTGTCCTCTGGCGAAGTCCTACGGCGCGGCGGTGATTTGCGGGACCATCGACGAGGACAAGCAGCAGGCGCAGGCGTTCACTCGCGAGCGCAAGCTGGCGGTGGCGGAGCGCTCGGTCGCGTTGCTGACGAAGAAATACGGACTTGCGCCCGAGGACATCGTCATCGATCCGCTGGTATTCCCATGCGCCACCGGCGACGAGAACTACATCGGCGGCGCGGTGGAGACGATTGATGCGATCCGGCTGATCAAGGAGAAAGTTCCGTACGTCAAGACGATCCTGGGCGTCTCCAACATCTCTTTTGGGCTCCCGGCCGCCGCGCGCGAGGTAGTGAATTCGGTCTTTCTGTATTACTCGACCAAGGCGGGGCTGGATCTGGCGATCGTCAATGCCGAGAAGCTGGAGCGCTTCGCGTCCATTCCCGTGGAAGAGCGCAGGCTGGCCGAGAATTTGCTGTTCAACACGCCGCCTGCGGAAATCCCGGCCGATCATCCCAACGCCGAGGAGTTGAAGACCGCCCCCGAGGACTGGCGGCTGCAATCGCGCGAGCAGAAAATCGGAATCAATCAGTTCCATATTGCTGCGATCACCGATCATTTCCGCAAGGCTGGAAAGCGCGAAAAGAAAAAGGCGGCGGATCTGCCGCTCGACGAACGCCTGGCGAACTACATCATCGAGGGCACCAAGGACGGCCTGGTTGCGGATTTGGATCGCAAGCGCGCGGAAGGCGCCGCGCCGCTCGACATCATCAATGGACCGCTGATGGCGGGCATGTCCGAGGTGGGGCGGCTGTTCAATAACAACGAGCTGATCGTCGCCGAAGTGCTGCAATCGGCGGAGGCGATGAAGGCCGGCGTCAGCCATCTCGAGCAGTTCATGGAGAAGAGCGAGAGCCTCGACGCGCGGCAAAATCGTGCTCGCGACGGTGAAGGGCGACGTCCACGACATCGGAAAAAATCTGGTGGAGATCATCCTGAGCAACAACGGTTATCGGGTGGTCAACCTGGGCATCAAAGTCCCGCCGGAGGAACTGATCAAGGCGTATCAGGAGCACCGTCCGGATGCCATCGGGCTGTCGGGACTGCTGGTGAAGAGCGCGCACCAGATGGTGATCACGGGCGGCGATCTGAAGGACCACGGCGTACAAGTACCGCTGCTGGTCGGTGGCGCGGCGCTGTCGGAAAAATTCACCAAAACGAAAATCGCGCCTAGCTACGCTGCACCGACCTTCTACGCCAAGGACGCCATGACCGGACTGCGCATTCTGAACGAGATCATGGATCCGGCCACGCGCGAACAGGTGCTCAGTGCGCACATTTTTTCCGAAAGCGGCGAAGCCCCGGCCCCGCGCGCCGAGGCGCCCGCGACGCCGCAGCAAGGGCGCAGTTCTAAAGTTCGCGCCGATATCCCGATTCCGGCCGCACCCTATCTCGAGCGGCGAGTCCGCGAAGTGCCCAACCTGGCCGAGGTCTGGAGCTATATCAATCCATACATGCTGTACGGGCGGCACCTCGGCTTCAAGGGCAATTTCGAGAAACTGCTGGCCGAGCGCGATTCGAAGGCGCTGAAGCTGTTTCACGATGTCGAGCAAGTGAAGGCCGAGGCGGCGCGCTTCATGAAGGTCAAAGCGGTGTGGCAATTCCTCGAGGCCGAGCGCGACGGCAATGCCATCCATCTGTTCGCACCCGGCGCATCCGAGGCGCTACACACGTTCCAGTTCGGCCGCCAGCCGCGCGCCGACGGGCTGTGCCTGAGCGACTACATTCTGGACGCTGAAGAAGGCCGGCGCGATCACCTGGCGCTGTTCGTCGTCAGCGCCGGTTCGCGCGTCCGCGAAGAATCCGAGCGCGCCAAACAGGCTGGCGAGTTCTTCAAGGCGCACGCTCTGCAAGCTCTGGCCATCGAGACCGCCGAGGGTTGCGCCGAGTGGCTGCATCGCCGCATCCGCGAGGATTGGGGCTTTCCCGATCCGCCCACCATGACCATGCAGGAGCGCTTCACGTCGCGCTACCGCGGCAAGCGCTACAGCTTCGGCTATCCGGCCTGCCCGAACCTGGACGACCAGCAAGGCATCTGGAAGCTGCTTCATCCGGAAGAAATCGGCGTCGAGCTGACGGAAGGAATGATGATGGAGCCGGAGGCGAGCGTGAGCGCGCTGGTGTTCCATCACCCCGACTGCGCGTATTTCACCGCCAGCGAAGTGAGCGAGCCGGCGTTAGTTTGACCTTGGTTTCAGCGAATCAACAGCGAGGTCAGCGCGAACCCGCCCGTCACCAAGCCCGCGAACAGAGTCGCGGCCAGCAATAAGGGCTTTGTGCCGGCGCGCTTAAACTGGCTCCATTCGGTGCTCAATCCCAGGGCAAACATCGCTGCGCTCAGGACGATCGTATCCAAATCGATGAGCGTTGAACGCGCGTGGCCGGGAATCCGCACCAGTGACTGAGCTAAGATGACGCCCAGAAAACCCAGCACGAACCACGGAAACGTGATGCGCTTCGCAGACGTCCCTTGGCGCGCGCGCCGGAAGCGGCCTACCAGGAGGAGACAAGGCGCCAGTAGCAGCACACGCAACATTTTCGTGATCACCGCTGCGCCGGCTGCCTCGTCGCTGACGGCTTTGCCGGCCGCAACCACCTGCGCCACTTCGTGCACGGTGGCGCCGGTGTAGATCCCAAACTGATGTTGCGTGAATCCCGTGAGCGGAAAAATGGCGGGATAAAGAAACATAGCCACCGTCCCGAATACGACCACGGTGGCCACCGCGACGCTGACCTTGTTGGAGTCGCTTTCGATGACCCGGTCCGTTGCCAGCACCGCCGCGGCCCCGCAAATCCCGCTGCCCGCCGACACTAGCAGGGCCGTATCGGGATCGAGATGAAAGAAGCGCGTTCCCAGCCAGGAGCCGGCCATCAGGACGGTAGTGATCACCACCACATCCAGCAGCAGCGCGCGCGGGCCCAGCCGGAGCAAATCCTGAACCGTCAACCGAAGTCCATACAGAATGATCCCCAGGCGCAGCAACTTCTGCTGAGAAAAACGGATCCCCGGCTGCCACGGCGCGAGATATCGGCGCAGACCGGCGTTGCCCACCAGCATGCCGGCCACAATCGCGAGGGTCAGCGGAGTGAGCTGAAGCTTCCGATTCCATGGCAGGGCCGTGAGCTCGGAAGCGCAAAAGGCGGCCAACAGGCACAATAACGCGCCGCCTGCGAGCGCTTTTGGCATGTTGAACCTGGACCGGAGGGAGGAAGGCGGTGGGATTGTCAAAGCCCAGCTTACCGGGTTTCTCTAAATAGGGGAAACTGATAGTTTCAATAGATCTATTCGGCTGAGTCAATAAGGGGGAGGCGCAATGCGCATTACGATCCGCCAATTAGAAATTTTCCGTGCGATCTTTCAGGAACAGACCGTCACGGCAGCTTCGCGCAAAATCGGGCTCTCGCAGGCGGCCACCAGCCAGGCCCTGGCGGAATTGGAAAACCTTCTGGAACGCAAACTATTCGATCGCCACGGACGCCGGATCATCGCGAATGACGCCGGACGCAGGCTATTGCCGGCGGCCGTGGAGGTGCTTGACCGAGTGCGCGAAATCGAAGTGCCCAGCCTCGAAGCCGGGCGTCACATCAGAATTTGCGCCAGTTTGACCATCGGCAACTACCTGCTCCCGCCGCTGGTCTCCCGATTTGCACGTATGCATCGCGGCTGCCAGTTTCAGGTGGCGCTAGGAAACACCGATCAAGTGGTAAATTCCTTGCTGCACTGGGAGAGCGACGTCGGATGGATCGAAGGCTTGGTTCGCGACGGCGAGCTAAAGGCGTTTCCGTGGCGCGAGGATGAACTGGTTATCATCGCCAATCCCGCTCACCCCCTCGCCTCCCGCCATGCCACGCCGCAGCAACTCTCGGAAGCGAGCTGGGTCCTGAGGGAGAAGGGTTCCGGCACGCGCGCTGTATTCGAGTCCGCCACGGCCGGGAAGTTCAGCCCAAACCGGGTTCCCATCGAACTGGGCGGGATTGAAGCCATCAAGCTGGCGGTGCTGTCAGGTGGTGGGCTGGGCTGCGTATCGAAGTCCTCCGTGGCCGCGGAGCTACGTACCGGCCGGCTCCGTCGAGTGCATGCCCGCTGGCTCGATCTGCGGCGCAAGCTCACGGTTCTCGTGCACCGTAAGAAGTACATCGACTCGGGATTGCGCGGTTTTCTTCAATTTTGCGGGATCCGGTACCTGAGCTGAAGCGCGGTCAGATTCCTACCTTCGGGAATTTCTTCCGCATCCACGCCACGAACTTCTCCGGCGCCGCCATCGTCGACAACCGCCCCTGGCGCACCAGCGCCCAGTCGTCGAACAGCTTGGACTGCTTGATCTCGGCCAGCGTGACGGGCGGCTCCAACCGGGTCAGAAACTCAAAATCGGCCACCGCGGATTTCGGATTCTTGGGATCGGGCCGGCCTTCCGACAACACACGCGCCAGCCCCACCACGGCCGACAGCCCGCCGCTGTGATAAATGAAGACCTTGTCGCCGGGCCGCATCTCGCGGATGGCGCGCACCGCCTGCGGGTTGTTGACTCCATCCCAGACGGTTTTGCGCTCCTTCTCCAACTGGTCGATCGAGTAGGTCTCCGGGTCAGTCTTAGCGAGAAAGTAAGCCATAGACCGCACTATAACTCATGGAAATGGCGGCATTGTACAATGAAGTGTCTCCTGCGCATCCCGTGAAGGCCTTCTTCTCCGCGCAGGCTGTTCTGGCGGCAGTGTTCGCAGCGAGCGGTCTGACGGCGGGCGCACAGAGTAAATCCCCCGACGAGAATCGCGCCGCTAGTGTCACTGCAGCCGATGGCGTGCCGGCCGCGGTAGATCCACACACCTACCAGATTGGCCCGGAAGACATTCTGTTCGTGCGAGTGTGGCGGGAGCCCGATTTCACGTTTCCCGCCTCCGTGCGGCCGGACGGCAAGATCACCGTCCCGCTGGTCGGCGAAGTGGACGCCGCCGGCCAGACGCCCGCGCAATTGACCAAGAATCTCACGGTGCGGCTCGCGAATTACATCAACCATCCGGAAGTGAACGTGTCCGTCACCGAAGTGCGCAGCAAGAAGTACTACATCGATGGCGAAGTGAACCGGCCCGGCTCTTTTGCGTTGGTGACGCGCACCACGGTGCTGGAGGCGCTCAGCCACTCCGGCGGCTTCAAGGATTTCGCCAATACCAAAAAGATCCGCATCCTGCGCGGCGACAAGGTCTATTTTTTCAATTTCAAGCAAGTGACCAACGGAAAGCATCTGGAACAGAACATCGTGGTGGACAACGGGGATCACATCATCGTCCCATAAGGATCGGAAGACAGCGATGCAACCGCAAACCTACTCACCTCCGCCGCGCCGGGCGCTGGATTTTGAAGACGCGATCGACATTGTGCGGCGGCATAGAGCGTGGATACTAGGTCCGGTGTTCGCGGCGCTGGTGGTCTTCCGTGATGGTGGCGTTTCTGTGGCCCGACACGTACGTCTCAACCGCTACCATTCGCGTGGTGCCGCCCCAGGTGCCTGAAAATTTCGTGCCCCCCAACGTCAGCCTGGACCTGGAGGGCCGGGTGAACTCGCTGGTGCAATTGATTCTGAACCGCGCCACGCTGACCAGCGTCATCAACTCCCACGGCCTGTACAAGAACGATCTGGCGCGTCTTCCCTTGGATGACGTGATCGAGAACATGCGCCTGCACGACCTCAAGGTGGTTCCGGTGCAGCAGAGTCTAAACCAGGCGCAAACGCAAAAACCGCAATACCCGGCCTTCGAGATTCGTTTCGCATATCGCGACCGATTCATGGCTCAAAAAGTGACCACCGACCTGGTGGCGCGATTCCTGGAGGAAAACGTCCGCGAGGTTTCGCAGCAGACCGTGTCCACCACGCAGTTTCTGCGCGATCAATGGGACGAATCGAAGAAGAAGCTGGATGCCATCGACCAGAAGCTGAGCGACTTTCGCGCGCGCAACATCGGGCGGCTGCCGGAGGAGCAGCAGAACAATTATCAGCAGTTGGCGGCGCTCGAGAGCCAGCGGCTGAACCTGAATCTGTCGATGAACCGCGTCAACCAGGAGAAACTGCTGGAAGAGAATCAGCTCCAGATCTATCGCGGGCAGCTGGCATCCTTGAAGGAACCAGCCGCGGCGGAAGCTGCTGCGCAGCAAAAAGACGACAAGCTGGCCGAAAAGGACCGCGAGATCTCACAATATGAAGATTCGCTCGCCGCCGCGCGCGAGCGTTACAAGGAAACACATCCGGATGTCCAGCGCCTGGTGAACCTGCTGGCGGTGGCGCGCAAACAGCGCGAGGCTTTACTCACCGCGGATCAAACCCGGAAGCCGGAGGCGCCCGCGCAGCGGCCCGCAAGCCCGCAAGTGATTCGCGAGCAGCGCGAACTGGCCGCGTCCATCGAGCGGGCTCAGGGCCTGATCCAGGCCAAGGACCTGGAGATGGAAGATTATCGCAAGCAAGCCGCGCAACTGGACGCCACCATCAAGAACTATGAGGGACGCCTGGCCAGCGGGCCGACCGGGATTAAGGAATATGACGAGCTGATCCGCGATCGCGACTTGGCCAAGAAAGACTACGAAGACCTGGATCGCCGCCTGAACACTTCGGCCATGGCGACCGCTCTGGAGAACCGGCAGGGGGGCGAGAGGCTGGAGCAGTTGGACGCGCCCACGCTCCCGCAGACGCCCACGGAACCGAAGCGCCCGTTGATCATCGGCCTGGGAACCGCGCTCGGCCTGGCAATCGGGTTGTGCGTCGCCGGAACGCGCGAGGTGCGAGACGCCGCGTTGAAGAACCTCAAGGATGTTCGCGTCTATACGCAACTGCCGATTCTGGCTACCATTCCGTTGCTCGAAAGCGATTCGGCCGCGCATCGGCGCAAGCGGCTGGTCTGGCTGGCCTGGTCGGCCGCGTCTTTAGCAGGCCTCGCGATTATGTCCGGTTCGATGGTTTATTACTATGCGACGAAATTGTGAATCTGTAGCGCTCTACAATCGGATGCGCCCGGAGGCGTGCCAATGAGCCGGGTGCATGAGGCGCTGCGGCGCGCAGGCGGAGCATTCGTAACCGGAACCGCTGCTCCGGCTGCGTCCTGGCCGGCGCCGGCAACCGCCGCGGACGATCTTCTGGGCGATGTCCGGACGATTCCTTTTCAGCTTTCCCCGGATGCTCTTATCATCGATCCCCAGCATCCTCGGGAGGGTCCCATCGAGGAATTTCGCGCGCTGCGCACCCGGCTCAATCACATGCAGAGCCGCCAGCCGATTCGCACGCTCATGATCACCAGCGCCTCGCCGGCCGAGGGCAAATCGTTCGCCGCGACAAACCTTGCGCTCGCCGAGGCGCAGCTCGCGGGGAATCGGGTGCTGCTATGCGATTTCGACTTGCGCCGGCCCGTGATCCATCAGCTATTCCAGTTTGAGCGCGGCCCCGGCCTGACGGATTACTTGCTGGGGAAGATTCCGCTGCCGGTCGCACTGCGGAGACTTGCGGACAGCAATCTCTACCTCCTTCCGGCCGGCCAACCGGTGGTCAACCCGCTGGAGCTTTTGAATCTGCCGGCGGTAAAACCACTGCTCGACCGGCTGGCGGGCCTGTTCAACTGGGTCCTGCTGGATAGCCCGCCGCTGTTGTTCGCCGCCGACGGCAATCTATTGGCGACGCTGTGCGACGCCACCATTCTGGTGGCACGGATCGGAGCCACCACGATCGACTCCATCGCGCGCGCACGGCAGGCCTTGTGCCAGGATAACGTGATTGGAATTGTCGTCAACGGCGCGCGCCGCGGCGAGCTATACAGCAAATACAGCTATTACCATTCCTACGATGCCGCCGGGCAGGAGACTCCGGCTGCGGCCGCGCCCCAATCCTAAAGACGCGCCCCAACCCTGAAGACAACCGGCCGCGCCTGTGCCGAACCGGCCCAGTGGCGCTAATTTCGCCCATTCCGAAGCGGCCGCCGTTTCGGCTAGAATAGGAGCTTGTCCTCGGCTGCCGTGAAACCGGCCCTTCTATGAGGACGTCAGAGAACGTTGGGCGCGGGGTGGAAAGGAATCCTTGTTGAGATGATTTATCACAGGCGCGGCCGCCTGCGAGCTTGCTGGATCTGCGCCGTTTTCCTTTCCACGGTTGCTTTTCTTTCAGCAGCTCCGCAAGCGCAACAGACGCCGCAGCAGCCCGCTCCACAGCGGCCGCCCAGTCCTTTTGAGCCGGTACCGGTCGCGCCCGTGCAACCGGCTCAGCCCGCTCAACCCGGTCAACCCGCCCAACCGGCTGCGCCGTCGGCCCCGGCAGCCACGCGGCCGGGACAACCGTCGCAGGACATCATCGAGGCCATCGAGTTTCGCGGCGCCCGGCGCGTCCGCCAGGATACATTGCAGGCCCTGATCTTCAGCAAGCGCGGCGACAAGTTCGATGAAAACTCTCTGCACCGCGACTTTATGGCGCTGTGGAACTCCGGCCGGTTCGACGACATTCGCATCGAGCGCGAGCAGGGCAAAGAAGGCTGGATCATCCGCTTCGTGGTGGTGGAGAGGCCGGTAGTCCGCTCCATCAATTACGTCGGCAATAAGTCCATGTCGCAGTCCGACATTTTGGACAAATTCAAGGAGCGCAAGGTCGGCTTAGTAGTGGAATCGCAGTACGATCCCAACAAGATCCAGCGCGCCAAAAATGTGCTGCTGGATATGCTGGCTGAACGCGGGCATCAGTACGGCAAGGTGGACGCCCAGATACACCGCGTGCCACCCTCCTCGCTGGAGGTCACCTTCAAAATCGACGAAGGACCCAAAGTGAAGGTGGGTGAGATCGCCATCGAAGGGAACAATAACCTGAGCAGCCGGGATGTGATTCGCGCCATGAAGAACTCGCATCCTATCGGCGTTCCGTATTTTCCACCCCTTGAGAACCTGTTCGCCAAAACTTACGATTCCACCAAGCTCGACGAGGACAAGCAGCGTGTCCAGGTGATGTACCAGGAACACGGATATTTTACGGCGCACGTGACCGACGCGACGGTGACCATGCGCAAGGTCGGCGGCGAGGGACTGCATATCTGGCTCATTCACCCCAACCACGTAGGCACGCGCGCCGACATCAAAATGTTCATGGAGGAGGGGCCCAAGTACCACCTCAACAACATCACGTTCACCGGCGTCAAATTCTTCCGCACGCCGGAAGCTCTGATGACGCCGCTATTTCAAATGGCCAAGGGAGACATATTCTCCACCGCCAAGCTGCGCAAAGGCATCGAGAACATGCGCAAGCTATACAGCGGCTTCGGCTACATCGATTTCGTCGTGGAGCCGTCTTTTGAGCCGATCCCAAACAGCGATCAGCTGGATCTTTCGCTCTCCGTGGATGAAGGCAGCCAGTTCTTTGTGCGGCGTATCGATTTCTCCGGCAACCTGAGCACTCGCGACAAGGTGATCCGCCGCGAACTGCTAATCGACGAAGGGCAGATTTTCAACAACAATCTGTGGGAACTGAGCGTTCTGAAGTTGAATCAATTGGGTTATTTTGAGCCGATCAAGGCCGAGGAAGCTGCCGACATCAAGCGCGACACCAAAACCAACACCGTGGACATCACGCTCAAGGTGAAGGAACGCGGGAAAAATTCGATTCAGCTCAATGGCGGCGTCTCCGGCATCGCGGGCAGTTTTATCGGTTTTTCGTATTCCACCAACAACTTCCTGGGTGTGGGCGAAACGCTGAGCTTGAGCTCGCAGTTGGGCACCCGGCTCACTCAGATCCAATTTGGCTTTACCGAGCCTTACTTGTTCGACAAGCCCATGCAGACCGGCTTCACTCTGTATGTGAACCGCTTCAATTACGATCAGGCGCGCGAAGCGTCCATCTTGTCGGGAACCAATCTGATCCCATTGTTCAACCAACTGGGCTCGCAAAACCTGCTCAACTATGTTTCCAATGGTTACGGGGGCACGGTATTCGTATCGTATCCATTGCGCCGCGGGTTCTCTCGCGTGGGTCTGACCTACGGTTTCGATATCTCCAACATCAAGACGCTCACCGACGCGGCTTCGACCTACTTTACCTATATCGATTTCCAAGGTGTCGGCGGACCTAACCAGCTCAGCGGCATCCGCACCAGCAAGGTCACCCCCTCCTACACCTACAACACGGTCAACAATCCGATGACGCCTACGGGCGGGAAGTCGTTTTTCATATCCACCGCATTCGCCGGCAGCTTTCTGGGAGGCAACGTCAATACGCTGGAGCCGACCCTGGACGCCAAGTATTTCCGCCATGGTTTTTGGAAAGGACATGTCATCGGCATGCACCTGCTGGCGCGCATGATCACCGGCTATGGCGGCAAGGTGGCGCCCCCGTTCACGCGTTACTACACGGGCGGCGAAAACGACATTCGCGGTTTCGACATCTGGGGCATCAGTCCGATCGTGTTTCTGCCTACGGACGTTGCCACCGTGCCTGTGTTGAATAGCGATGGCACACAGCGCGTGCAAAAGCAGATTGTCAACGGGGTTCCGACGTTTAGCCCCGTATCGATGTCGGTCCCCTCTTACCAGCTCACATTTCCGGGCGGCGACACCAACATCGAAGGTAACTTGGAGTACCGGATTCCGATCGTTGGACCTCTTACGTTGGCAATCTTCCTGGACGCGGGCGTGGACAAACTGGCTTTTCCAAGCCAGCTCAGGCTTAACCCCGGCCGCATCGAGCAGTTGAATCAGGAATTTCCCTCAGCGGGCTTTAACGGCACGGCTTATATCGCCCCGGGCACGCAAAAGGCGCGGGCTTCCACTGGACTGGAACTGCAAGTACTGATGCCCGTAGTGAACGCTCCATTCCGTGTGTATTGGGCCTACAATCCCTTGCTATTCCGCGGGTATTTGCAGCCGCCCATCGTGGCGGACCGTTCCTATTTCCCCAACAACGCTACCTATCAGTCGGCTCTGGCGTCCTTGGGTCAAGCGGTTCCGTTCTTTGAGCCCCACTCGACGTTCCGCTTTACGATCGGCCGGACTTTCTGAAAGGTAGCCAGTTTTGGATAGAATATAATGACGTTTAAGGTTAGGAGTTTCACCGTGAATACCAAAGTTCTCGTAAGCTTGGCGGCCGCTTTGGCTTTCGTGTTGGGCGCGCAGGCTCAAAGCCAGCCCGGCAAGATCGCCGTCATTTACTTGCAAGGCGCCATCGGCAACACCAAGGACGGCCAAAAGGCTGTCTCTGAGCTGGAGGCCAAGACCGCGCCCAAGAAAAAAGAGATCGATCAGAAGCAAAGTGCCATCGCGTCCCTGCAGGACCAACTCACTAAGGGCGCGAACACCATGAGCGATACCGCCAAGAACGAGCTTTACAAGAACATCGAGAACAAAAAGAAGAGCCTGCAGCGCGACCTCGAGGATGCGCAGGCCGAATTGGATCAGGACCAACAGAAGATTCTGCAGCAGATCGGCGCCAAGATGCAGGCGGTCATTGAACGCTACGCCCACGACCATGGCTATGTGCTGGTGGTGGACGTCAGCAATCCGCAGAGTCCGGTGTTCTATGCGTCGCCCAGCATCGATATCACCAAAGAGATCATCGAGCTGTACGATCAGAGCACCGCCGCAATGGGTGGCTCCCAGCCAGCGGCGGGCGCTCCGCCGGCCGCCAAGGCTCCGGGTACCAGCACTCCGTCAATGCCAAAACCAGCCACGCCTAAGCAGTAGATTGCCTAACACCGCTCGCGCGGAATCGCCGAAGTGAAACCGGCCACCAAGATCGAGCTGGCGAGTGATCGAAAGCTGCGCGAGCGCAATAAGCCGCTGTATCGATTAGCGCACTGGCCGATCTGGATTTTCGTTTTCTTCATCTCGCCGGGGCCGTGGACGTTCGATCTGTTCGAGCGCGGCTTCGACCGGGTCAAGCTGTTGTGGCTGGCCGCGGTCTTGTTAGCTACCGGTATGGCAGGCCTGCGCGGCCGATTGCCGGGTGTTGAACCTCGCCCCTACATCATTCGATTCGTCGAAGACAAGCCCAACCCTCTGTACCGGCGCATCTGCTACACCTTCGCCTGGAGCGTCGTGGTCACGTTCGCGATCCTCAACTTCGCCGGTCTGGGTGTGGCGGTCGCAACTGGGGTCTGGCGTTTGAAGCAAATCTACTCATATGGCTATTTCCCGATCGCCGCTCTGATCTGGGCGCTGGGCGGGTTCGGCGTGCTGCCGCGCGTGCGTGCATCCACCAAAGGCGAAGGCCACGAGCGCCGTTATTTCTACGGCGCCGTGTGGGCGTCGTGCGTCGCGCAACCCGTGCTGGGCATTTTGTGGAAGACACTGCCCCACACGCGTCAGGCCGATGCGTGCAAGTTGGCCGTTTTTGCCGGCATTTTCGCCGCGATGGGAATGCTGGCCTATCGGGGCGTCCTCCCGCGCACCCGGCCCATCGTGCCGGGCGAATTGGCGATTTCGGATTAGGGCGCGACGGCCGCGCGCACGTAGGCGAGGATGGCCTGAAGCTCTGCGTCGCTGTACATCGAGAGCACGCTCGCGTGTTGCCAGTCGCTGGCTTGCTTCAACGTCACCGAAGCCGGCGCGAGGCTTCGCAGCACGGGGGGCGGCGCGGTCAGGTCGTACAGCTTAGTCTGGTTCTTGCCTTGGCTCACTACCAGCGCCGCGAATGATTCTCCGGCCACCGTCGCTGTCTCCACGTGCGGTGTGGCTAGCCGGCGCAGAGCGGCGGCATCGGCCGGAATTATGGCGATGGGTGAGGCGACCGGAACCCCGAAGCCATCCATCTGATGGCAGGTCGAGCAGCGCCCGAACCCGCGCAGCGAGTCGAAGAACAATTCGCGGCCACGCGCCGCTTCGGGCGGCAACTTCTTTTCAGGCTCGGCCTCGGGCGCTGGATTCCGCGGCGTGATTCCGTTCAAGCTGTCCACGTAGGCGATCACTGCGATCAGTTGCTCGCGGGGAAGAACGCTCCCGAACGCGGGCATCGCCGTGCCGGGGATTCCGCGGCTGATGGTTTGCGCAATGTGCTCTTCGCTGAACCCGCGCGCGGCCAGCCGCGGCGCAGTGCTGCCCGAGCCGCCTTTCGCTCCGTGGCAGTAGCCGGTGGCGCAACTTTTGCCGAAAACATCCGCGCCGCGCCCGATCATATCCTGGGCGCATGCCAGCACCGGAAGCAAACACAGGACTGCCAGGCGCGTCATCGCGTGCCCTCCGGCAACGCGAACACCGTCAAGGTCGAACCGCCGCGGAACGTCCCGGTCTCAGGCCACAGGGCCGGGAAAGTTCCGGAGACGATGGATCCCCAGCCCGATGGCGTGGCGACATATTGTCGTCCATTCACCATGTACGTGACCGATGACCCGCGATGCCCGCTGCCGGTCTGAAAGCTCCACAGTTTGGCGCCGGTGCGCGCGTCCAGGGCAAAGAAGAATCCCTCCGGATCGCCGGTGAAAAGCAAATCGCCGCCGGTCGCCAACAGCGAAGCCATCAGCAGGTATTTGTACGGATACGACCATTGCCGCTTCCCGCTCACTGGATCGTAAGCATCCAGGTGGCCGTGAGCGGGACCGTTCGGCGGATTTGTGAATACCCAAGTCCCGCCGATGAAGCTGCGGCCTTCGTGCGGTTCCTCGGCGACAGCGGTCTCCTCGCCACAAACCTCGGCGGTAGGCGTGTAAAGGAAACCGGTGCGCGGCGAATACGCGGTTTCATTCCAGCTCTTGCCGCCGAGCGGGCTGGGGCAAAACAGAGTGGGCTTTCCTTCCACGGGCTCCACGCGCCCCACGAATTTCCCATCTTCGGTGAGCCCGGTGGTCCAGTTGTGGTTGTCGACGATCGGATAGCCGTTGATGTAATCGCCTGTGACGCGGTCGAGCACAAACGCATAGCCGCCTTTGTTGACGTGGACCAGGAGCTTGCGCATCTGACCCCGGACCTCTCTATCGATCAGCACGCATTCGTAAGCTGAGTCGAAATCCCAGACGTCTTTCGGAACTTCCTGGTGATACCACTTCAGCTTGCCGGTATCGGCGTCGAGAGCGACCACGCTGGCCGTGTAGAGATTCGCGCCCTCGCCTTGGCCTGAGTAACGCGCACTGGCGTTGTTGTCCGCGGCGGCGTTCCCGACGCCCCAATAGACCAGATTCAGGTCCGGATCGAACGAGCCGGTCATCCACGTTGCTCCGCCGCCGAATTTCCAACTATCGCCTTTCCAGGTTTCGTGGCCTTTTTCGCCGGGGCCGGGAATGGTGTAGAAGCGCCAGGCGACGCGGCCGGTTTTGAGATAAACGGCGGTGAGATATCCGCGATGCGCCGAATCCCCGCCGGCGCCACCGACGATCACTTTGTCCTTCACCACCAGAGGCGCTCCAGTCACGGTGCAGCCGCACTGCCGCATGTCATCCAGGCTGACGCGCCAGGCTTCCTGGCCGGTGTTCTGATCGATCGCGATGAGATAGTCGTCGTAAGTTGCCAGCAGAACATAGCCGCCGCCCACCGCGATGCCGCGATTCTGCGGTCCATAAGGAACCGTGACGCGCGGCAGCGGATACTTGAATTGCCAGATCAGCCGGCCGGTGGCGGCGTCGAGCGCGAACACCTGGCTGCGCGAAGTAGACAAGTACAGTGTGCCGCCGATGACGATGGGAGTGGATTGCAAACCCATCTCATAGTCGCCGGTCTGAAAGGCCCAGACGGGCGCCAGCTTGGTTACATTGCTCCGGTTGATTTGATCGAGAGCGCTGTATCGCCAGGCGTACTGGGTGCCACCGTGATAGTTCCAGTCCGCCCGGGTTGCGCCGTCTTGGGCCAGGGCCGCGCCGGCGAAGGCAAGGAGAATCAATGTCCGCATCGCGACGATTATATACCGCGCGCGACGGCGCGAGGTTAAGGCTTGAACGACCTTTCGCGGGCGGGAAGAAACTCGTCGCCTGCTTTCCAGGTCGGGAGCTTATCTTGATTCGCCACCGTCATCCCGATCAAAACGCCGAATCGCGCGGCTTCCTGCATGCCGGCGAAATCCCAGTCGTCGTGATATTCGTCCGAGGGCTGATGATAATGCTTGTCGTTGTACTCTTCGAAAATTTTCTCGCCGTAGTCAGCGGGCTTGCCGTAGTATTGCGTGCCCAGACTAATCGAAAACGACGGAACGCCAGCGTGCGCCAGCGAAAAATGATCGGAACGGTAGTAATGACCTTGCTCGGGATGCGCTTCGGGCTGGATGGCCAGCTCCATGCGGCGCGCGGCCTCCTGAACGGTGGGCCAAACCGTGGTGCGATCGGCGCCAGTCACGGAAATGTCCTTGGTCCGGCCGAAAGGATAAAAGGCGTCGAAATTCAGGTCCAGAGCGGTCTTGGACAGCGGGATCACCGGATGCAGCGCATAATACTCAGAACCGCGCAGTCCGGCTTCCTCGGCTGTGACGGCGGCGAATAGAGCCGTGCGGCGCGGCTTGTGCTCCAGGCTCTGCCAGGCGCGCGCCATCTCGATCAGCATGCCGCAACCGGTAGCGTTGTCGACGGCGCCGTTATAGATCGAATCTCCGTTCACCGGCGTCCCGATTCCCAGATGATCCCAGTGCGCCGTGAACAGCACGGCTTGCGACTTCAAGTTCGGATCGCTGCCCGGGATCATGGCGATCACGTTGCGCGACTCGATCTCGCGGATTTCGGTTGGGATGTTGGCGCGCACCCGCACGCCCAGCGGAATGGGCTTGAAGTCGCGCGAGTTCGCGGCGTTGAGCATTTCATCCACGGTCTTGCCGGCTAAGGCGAGCAATCGCGCGCCCGCTTCCTGGGTCAGCCAGCCCGCGAACGCAAGCGCGGGTTGTCCGGCAGCCAGCTTCAATTGCGGATCTTCCTTGCCCCAGGAGCTACGCACCACATCGTAGGAATATCCAGCCGTGGGCGTGGTGTGAATGATGAGCACACCTTTGGCGCCGTGACGCGCGGCTTCTTCGTACTTGTAGGTCCAGCGGCCGTAGTAGGTGAGCGCGCGGCCGCCGAAAAACTTCGGATCGTCGGACGGAGGCTCGTTGGTGAACAGCACCAGCATCTTGCCCTTCACGTCCACGCCCTTGAAATCGTCCCAATGAAATTCCGGCGCTATAATCCCGTGGCCGACGAACACTGCCTCGGCCTCGAACTGATCGTCCGGCTGCTGGAGCTCGCTGACGCCCACGAAATCGTCCAGCCATTTGAAGGGAACAGTCTGGTTTCCGCCCAGCGCGGACAGGGTTGCACTGGCCGATGTGGTAGCACCTACCATGGGCACGCGTTGGAAGTAAGTCCCCTGATCGCCGGCCGGCTTAGCTCCGATGACGGCAAACTGTGAGGCGATATATTCGGTAGCCAGCTTTTCGCCGCGGGTGCCCACACCGCGGCCCTCCAGCAGATCGCTCGAAAGAAACTTGACATGCGCGCGAATCCGCTCTCCGGAGATGTCGCCGGCCTGGCCGAAAGCGGCGATTGCCAGAACCAGTGGCGCGGCGCAGCCGAGGATTGTACGCCGTTGTTCTTGTGTCATGACCTCTTCAGGATAGCGTGAGCTTGTGGTTCCAAATCCCGATACGTCGGGGCGCGATTGCGACGATAGCTTCTAGAACTAGCGCGATCAGTACTGGCCTGATGCTGGTTTACGAAGGCCTAGTGGAATTTCTCTGCCGCAACAGCGCAAGACCGCCGCATTTTTGCCGATGAGCGTGGTTGAAGCCTGACCGGACTAGTGTAGGTTGGCCAGGCACGAATATGAAACCTAAAAGCCAAATGACAATCGGCCAGCAATTCACCCTAGGGTTCTTCGGGATAATGCTTTTGCTAGCGGCACTAGGGTACTCGGCGCGCAACGGGATCAACACCATCGGAGGCGAGTTGAGTACCGCGGTGAATGTTACCGCCAGGAAGATCGGCCTGGTAGGGGATCTGCGGGCGGATTTCCAAGATATGCAAGTGTACGCACGCCGCACGCAGTTTGCCTTCGTGGTGAACCATCTGGTCCAGACCAACGGTAAGTTCGGCGCCGCCGTAGCTTGTTCCATGTGCCATACGCTGGAGAGCCGCCAGACGCGCGAACGCGAGTTAGGCGCGATTGCGGCCAGCGTGAAGCAGACCATCGCGCAATTGCAACCCCTGATAACCACCCCGGCTGAAAAGAAAAGTTTGGCGGCCGTCGAGAGCGGGATCGACCGGTATGCGCCGCTCTTCAGTGATTATCTGAAGCTGACCGAGCAGAATCAGTTCGACGACGCACATGCCGTCCTGCGAGATCAGATGTCTCCCATCGTGGACCAGCTCGACCACGTCATGATCGAGTTGCGGGATGAGGAACACAAGTCGCTCGTATCGGCGGACGAGCGCGCTCATCACACCATTACTCGCACCCTGCGGACTGCGTTAACTGTTCTAGGTGTAAGCCTGCTGGTCGGGCTTGCGGTGCTTTTCATTGTCAGCCGCACCGTACAGCGGCTGCGGCGCGTGGCGGCCGAATTGAGGCAGGGCGCCCAAGAAGTAGCGAGCGCCGCGGCCCAGGTTTCTCAGGCCGGTCAAACCGTGGCGCAGAGCGTTTCTGAGCACGCCGCCGCGCTGGAACAGACCTCGGCTTCCACCGAAGAGATCAAAGCTGGCTCCCGAACGAACTCCGAGGCGGCCACCGAAACGGTAAGCCTTTCGACGGATCTCAACCAGCGCATGCTGGAAACCGATACGGCACTGGAACAAATGATGTCTGCCATGCGGGAGATGGGTGACAGCAGCCAAAAAATCTCGAACGTCATCCGTCTGATTGATGAGATCGCTTTTCAGACCAACCTGCTGGCATTGAATGCCGCCATCGAGGCGGCCCGCGCCGGCGAGGCGGGTTTAGGGTTCGGGATTGTAGCCGAAGAAGTGAGACAACTGGCGCGGCGGAGCGCGCAGGCGGCTCGCGACACCGCCGCGCTGATAGAGGAGTCAGTCGCCAAATCCAAACATAGTATGGACAGCGCTGGTACGGTGGCCGAATCCGTCCGTTCCATCACCGCCAGTACCACGCGCGTGGGTACTCTGGCCGCCAAGGTCCGCTCCAGCAGCCTCGATCAGTCGCAGCATTTGGACCAGATGGCGCACGCCATTTCTCAAGCGCAGGCTACCATACAGTCGACTGCATCCGCGGCTGAGCAAACCGCGGCTGCTGGCGAACAATTGCAAGCGCAGTCCGGTCAACTGGAAGGAATCGCTGACCGCCTCATTTCCGTTTCGGGTACCTGATGCGTGACTAGCGATCGACAGCGTCGATTTCACTTGAGCCCTAATTGGATGTCAGAGCCTTCAAGTACCGGTAATAAAAGTCCACGCCGTCGTAGTAGGAGTTCACCCGCACGCGCTCATCTTTGCCATGCATGCGGACGTCGTCCTGGTCGATCGCGATGCCGTTGATTCCATAGCTGGGAATTCCCGCTGCGATGGTGTAGATGCTGTCGGAGGCTCCCGTCTCCATGATAGGAACCACGGGCGCTCCAGGCCACATCGAGTCGGTTACGCGTTCCAGTGGCCGCAGTATTTCCGCGGGAGGCATGACGGGAGCGAAAGCCTTTCTCTCGGGGATCTTTTCCAGAACGTTGCCAGCGTCGTCCATGTATCGCACCGTGACGGCGGGATCGTTAAAGGTCTTGATCAGCGCCTGCCTAACCTCCTCGATCGGATGGCCCGGCAGAATCCGGCAATTCACGTTGGCCTGGGCCAGTTGTGGCAGCGCGTTGTTAGCGTGACCCGCGTTCAGACGCGTGGCGACGCAGGTGGTGTGCGTCATGGAGTTATAACGCGGATCCGCGGACAAGCGCGCGATCGCAGCCTGGTTGTGCGGCGTTTCGAGAATCGCCTTCATGTCGGCGGCCCGTTGTCCCTTTTCGAGAGCGGCGCGCTTCTCGAAATAGCCCCGTGTCACCGCGTTCAGCTCGAACGGAAACGGCGCATGTTCCAGCCGGGAGAGCGCGTCGGAGAGGTGGTAAATCGCGTTGTCCGGCACAGGCAGCGAGCTGTGCCCGCCGGGATTCGTGACCGTGAGCTGGTAATCCGCGTAGAGTTTCTCGCTCGCCTCGATGTCGAAATCCACCGGTTTGCCGTGGTCGGTGGTGACGCCGCCGGAGTCGGGATTGAGCGCGAACTCCGCGTCCACCAGGTCGCGGTGATTTTTCAGCAGCCAGTCGACGCCATTCGATTTGCCACCCTCTTCGTCCGCCGTGAGTGCCAGGATGAGGTCGCGGTCCGGGCGATAGCCTTCGCGGCGCAAGCGGATGAAGTTAGTCACCAGAACGGCGTCGTTGTCCTTGATGTCCTGGGTGCCGCGCCCATAGAAGTAGCCGTCTTTTTCGACAAATTGGAATGGGTCGGTGGTCCAGTCCTCGCGGCGCGCTTCCACCACGTCCAGATGACAGATGATCAATATCGGCTTGAGGCGGCTCGCGCCGCTGCCACGCAGACGAGCAACCAGGTTCCCTTTGCGCTCATTGGGCCCGAGCACCTGGACGTCGGTCGAAGGAAAGCCGGCGTCGAGCAAGCGCTTGGCCATGGCCTGAGCGGCGACGGTGGTGCTTCCCACCGAATCCGTAGTATTGATTTCGATCAACTGCTGGAAGATGTCGCGCGCCAGACCGCGCGTAGCATCGTCCAGTGGAGCCGCGGGCGAAAAGGCCAAGCAGAAAAAGAAAGCCGGCAATAGATATCGCATGTTTAACGATCCATGCTGGCAAAATTGGCCGGGCAAAGTAAAGCGGGCTCAGGCTGGTTACAATAAGACCCAGCAGTTAACGACGAACAGGAGTGACATCATGAAGCGCCTCGTACCGCACTTCCTCGCCGCAGCGTTGCTGATCGCGCTGTTAGTAGCGCCCACTACGGCCGCCCCCAATTGCGAAGGTCTCGCGAACATTGCACTCGCCAACACGACCATCACGGCCGCGAAGTCCCTCGCTGCTGGCTCCTTTACGCCGCCCGAAGGTGGCCGCGGCAACCGCGCCATCGACAACTTGCCGGCGTTCTGCGAAGTGCACGGCTTGTTGAAGCCGACGCCGAGTTCAGCGATCCATTTCGAAGTCTGGCTTCCGGCCGACAATTGGAATGGCAAGCTCCAGGTGGTGGGCAATGGCGGCTTGGCCGGAACCATCAGCTATCCGGCCATGGCGGCGGCGCTCCGCAACGGTTTCGCCGCGGCCAGCACCGACACCGGACACACAACGACCGAACCGCCTGCTTGGCTCCAAGATCGCGAGCGCCTGATCGACTACAGCTATCGCGGCCTGCATCTGACCACTGTCGACGCGAAAGCCATCGTGGACGCCTACTACAGCCAGCAGCCCAAGTATGCCTACTACAGCGGCTGCTCCACCGGCGGCAAGCAGGGGCTCATGGAGGCGCAGCGCTATCCGGCCGACTTCAACGGCATCCTGGCTGGCGACGCCGCCAACTTCTGGACGCACCAGATGGCTAGCGAAGTCTGGGACGGCGTTGTCACCAGCACGCCGGAAACGAACCTGCCGAAGGAAAAATTGCAGTTGGTGCAGGACGCCGCTCTGGCTGCCTGCGACGCGCTGGACGGCGCAGCCGACGGTTTGGTCAGCGATCCCATGCGCTGCCATTTCGATCCGGGTAAGCTCCAATGCAAAGGCGCGGATTCGTCCAGTTGTCTCACGACGGCCCAAGTGGAGGCGGTGCGCAAGATCTACAGCGGTCCCATGAATCCGCGCACCGGTAAGAATATCTATCCCGGCTTTTATCCCGGCGCCGAACTCGGCTGGGCCCCGGGCACGGTAATCAATCGCACTAAGACATCCGGTGTCAGTTCCAACACTTTTTGGAGCACCGCATTGTTCCACCAACCGGACTGGCAGTTCCGGACTCTAGACTTCGACCGCGACATCCAAACCATGGACGAGAAGTTCGGGCCGCTCATGAACGCGACGGATCCCAACCTGGAAGAATTCCGCAAGCTGGGTCACAAGCTGATCTATTACCACGGCGCGGCCGATCCGCTGATTCCCGCGCAGAACGGCATCAATTATTACGAGACGGTTGTGGCGGCGCAAAAGGGCCTGGATCGCACCCAGGGATTCTATCGCGCATTCCTGGTGCCCGGCCTGTATCACTGCGCCGGTGGACCGGGTCCGATCGCGTTCGGCACCGCTGAGCCGCCGCCTCCCTCGCAGGTGGATGCCGATCATGACATCCTGCGTTCGCTGGAACGTTGGGTCGAAAAAGGGACCGCGCCGGACAAGGTCATCGGAACGAAGTACGTAGACAACAATCCCGCCAAGGGCGTGGCGCTACAGCGCCCGCTCTGCCCGTATCCGCAGGTAGCGAAGTACAAGGGCTCCGGCGATATGAACGATGCGGCGAACTTCAGCTGCGCGGTGACGAAGTAGTTTCGGGGGTCTTTAGGCGCGAAGAACTGCTAAGCCGGAGCCAAGATCGTCAGCCACAGGGATCAGGGTGCTGAGTCTAGTGATCTCAAGCACGCGCTGAACCAGTGGCGCGGCGCCCGTCAGCACGAAGCGCCCGCCCGCAGTCCTGACGATCGCTGTATAAACTCCCACCAGGAACGCGATGCCCGTCGAGCCGATCGAGGGGACCTCGTGGAAGTCCGCCAGCACCAGGCTGCAGTTTAATTGCCTGATGTCCTCGATCTTGGCTTGGATGTAGTCCTGGTCGAGGCCTGCCAGGAAGGAGCCTTGACAGCGAAGGACGCAAATGTCGCCATATCTTTCGACATCAATAGCGATGGGACGAGAACGATGCGCCGGAGATTCGCGGCCCTGGATTGCGATGTTGTTGTGAGCCATGGATCAACCTCAATCAGGAAAGCGTAAGACAGCGAAAAACACCGCCCCGGAAATTCGCCGGCTGGATTGGAATGGGCGGGGGACGGCTACCCGCACGTCGAAGCCTTGGCCTTGCGGCGCAGGGCGGCTTCGTCAGCCAATCGCTTTTCGGCAATGGGCCGGACCACAGCCAGGAATTCGTCCATCGGACAGGCCTGCATGCTTTTGAGCTTGTCATGGATGGCGTGGTACGGCACGGCGAGATCGGGAACGCCCCTCTCCAGCGACCGGAGCCAGAATGCACCCAGCGAGAGGGCTGGGATTCGCAGCCGGCGCAGGTCGTAACGGTGCTTCCGGACGTGCGGCAGGTTTTCGACGTGAGAGGTTGCTTCTGCCGCTTGGGCAGCCATCGGCTCGCGCGTCAGGCTGGTCATCTTGGGTTTTGTCCCGCTGGCACCGCTGACCGCGACCAGAAAGGTCGGTACCGAGCCGCCGCCAATCAGAAAGTCCCACGCCACGGGTTGGGCCTCTTTCACGCCTTTGCCGTCGACTATGGCTGAGAGGGCCAGTGTGAAGATCTGCTGAGCGTCGACTTTCTTGGACAGACCTTCGGGCGCCCGCCCCAGCTCCACCATTTCCTCGAGGCCCTCGCGGAAGGCCTTTAAGATTGCGCGGGAAGGAGGACTCTTCTTCAATCGATTTGTCATTTCTTCACCAGAAAGGTGTAGATCCAGTGCCCTTGGTCGTACTGATAGTTGGATCGAAATTCCTTGTAAAGCCAAGTGGAGCGGCCCGAATCCGGATCTTCGATGTCCACCCACTTGTCACCGCTGCTGGTCTTCGCACAGCCTGAAATCACAACAAAATGCATGATTGGGCCCTCGCCCCACTGGATCATCACGCATATGGGCCGGCGCTTCTTGAGGATTTTCTGGATCTTGGAAAAGCTCAACGCGCCTTGTTTCGGGGTTCCCTTCAGCCGGCGCACAATCTTAAGAGCTTTCTGCAAATACCAGGGTTGGTTGCAAGCTTGATGCGTTGGTTTGCGTGATTCGCAGTTACCGCAGGTCCTAACCTTCAGCTTTTCAATCTTCGCCATCTTGCTGGCCAGACGGCGCTGGCACCACTTCGAGCGTTTATTGAAATAGTGATCGACACTGCTCGCGACGGCAGACCAACACCAATCGCTATGTTCCTGCTTCTGCATCGTAAAGTCGATGGAAGCCATATTGGCACACTCCTGAACCTTAACCCGTTCGGGCGTCCTGCTAAGCACCGAGCGAACATGGCGACCGGTGCGGAGCCCTCAACCTCCTGCAGGTCGCCAAGCCTACTTACCCGCTCCTCTTCTGTTACGCCCGGCTACTTTCTCTCCTTCTTCCCCTTTCCACCCGGAGGGATGCCCTTCCCGCCACCACTCCCTTTTCCCGGTTCCTTACCTTTTCCGTTCTTCTTCTTAGCGGCGTTCTTTGCCATGGTTCGTTTCTCCTTATTTGAGTTGATGTGAAGCCAGTATTTGTTGGAAGCGGGCATCTTTACGCAAGTCCGCCACATCGGGGAAGCGGCTGACATCGGCAAGTACGCCCGCAGGGGACGCGCTCAAGACGGCCAGCGTGTTGTCTCGCTGGCCTAGCGCTTCATATGTAAGCGCCGCCATCCAGCGGGTATCCGCGTCATTCGAGGAAAGCTGCAAAGCCTGCGCAATCTCCGATTCGGCCCTCGACCGGTCGCCGAGTTGGGCGCAGAGATAGGCCAGGTCCGAACGAGCCTTCCCGTTGCGAGGGTCGAGTGCCATCTCCTTCTCGGCTAACACCAGCCCGTGTCGATCGGCGTCATCGGCTTCGGCTTTCCGGCCCATTCGCCGATAGGCGATTCCGAGGAACATCCAAGACAACGGCTCGGGTGAACGGCTCAGAGCTCTGGACAGGTATGGAATAGCTTCCTGATCCTTCCCTTGATACATCAGCACTTGTCCCATCATGAACAACGCCATGGGCGACTCTTCCAATCCCACGGTGACGGCGAGTTCTTTCTGTGCTTCCGCGAATCGTCCGAAGTCCATGTATGTCACGCCGAGCGCGTAGTGCGAATTCGGCTCGTCCGGGGCCAGTTCCACGGTCTTGTTCAGATACTCGACGGCCTCGGCGTAGTTAGCACGATCGAAATAGAAAGAGCCGAGAGCATGGTAGTTCTTGTAGTAGCCGGGGGCGGCTTGAAGGGCTTTATGATACGCGGCCAAGGCGTCTTCGATCTGGTTATTTTGTTCCAGCACCTGGCCCAGCCGGCGGTACGCATCGTCATTGCCCGGCTCGAGCTCGATGGCTCGCCGATACTCTGCCTCGGCCCGCTCGTATCGCCCCGCGGCTGCATCCAGGACGCCCTCGATACGAAGCACTACAGCTAAGTCCGGGTTGCGCAGGTCCGCCTGCCGCGCTGACTCGCTTGCGCGCTCCAGCCACGTTCCCTGGTTGGTCACAAAGTATTTCAACCATTCCGCTTCAGCCAGGCCGGCGTAGGTCAGAGGGGAGTCGGAATCAGCCGCAACAGCTCGTTGGAACGACGCTAGGGCGGCATCCACTCGGCTGTTCCGGCGCACCTCGGACATTCCGTTCAAGTAGTCTTGGTGCGCTATTGCGTTTACGACCGGACCAGGCGCGAGGGGTGGCAGCCGGAGCGTTCCCGTCACCATGCCGGCTAACGCCACCGGCACGTAGCGCACTTCTCCAGGCGCGTACTCCACCTTCCATTCCTTCGCAGGGACGCGGTTGCGAACGTCAGTCAAATAGGCGTGAACGATTACTTTTCCGTTCTCGCGCGTCACGCTTCCGTTCAATACGTGTGAGACTCCCAACAGCGAGCGCGCCTTCTCGGGGGTGTCCACGCGATCCCGCTGGATAGAGCTTGCCGGGATCACTGCCAGCTTGATACGGGCGTCGCCCTTGAGCCGGGCCAGCTGCGCGCTGACGTCGCGGAACAAATCATCTCCTAGAGCAGCAGTACTCGCGTCAGTTTCAAAAGGCAGCATTGCCACGCGCAAGGATTCCCGAGGCGCCGCGTAGCGATAGCTCAGCACACCTGTGATTACCACAGCCAGAACTGCCGCAGCGGCGGCCGCCAGAAGCCAGCGCCGGGAACGTTTCGGCGCGAGCGCCTGCGCCACCTGCTGCGCGTCGCGAAATCTAGCGAGCGGATCGGGATCGAGGCACTTTGCCAGTACGCGGTCCCATTTCGGATCGACGGTCGGCGGCTTGGCTGTTAGCCGGTCTTCCCAGGATGCCTCAGCCGGATAGGGCCGGTGTCCCGAAGCCAGCTCGCAGAGAATCACGCCCAACGCGTACATGTCGGAAGCCGGCGAAACGGCTTCGCCCTTCCATAGCTCGGGAGCCATGTAATCCGGCGTGCCACAGCGCTCCCCCGATTGGGCCGTTCGCTCACCAGTCTCGGGCTTGCGAGCCAAGCCGAAATCTGTGATGACGGCGCGAATGGTTCCCTCCGGCCCACGGGCCAGGATGACGTTGCTGCTCTTGAGATCGCCGTGTATTACATGGTTGCGATGCGCCTCGGCGAGCCCGGCGCAGAGCTGGAGTGCTATCGCGCGCGCTTCTGCCGCCGGCACGGGTCCGCGGTGCAGCCGATCGGCCAGCGTCTCGCCCTCCAGAAACTCCATGGTGAGAAAATCGATGTCGCCTTGGGACGTGGAGGCGGTGTGGATCTCGAAAATCTTACAGACGTTGGGGTGGCTGATTGCGGTCGCGTTGCGGACTTCCGGAGGCAGCCGCTTGCGGAAGCCGGTCTTGGCGCACTTCAGCGCGATGCGGCGATCCAGCTTTTCATCGGTCGCTTCATAGACGATGCCCATGCCACCCTGGGCCACCTCGCGCACGATGCGGAAGCGGTCACAGAGCAGCTCGCCAGGCTCGAAGGGATGCTCAATCTCAGCGGGAGGATAGAGCGGATCCAGCAGAAACCCGTTCATCCGCTCCTCCCACTCCACGTAGTGCCACACCCGGGTGAGCAATTCAGTATCTCCGGCACACGCACTCTGGAGGTACACTGTGCGCTCGCTGGCGGGGCGGGCTAATGCCAACTCCACCAGGTTCATCACCAGGTCGTCATCCTGCGTTTTGCTCTGCATTGCGCGACTCCATGTGCTCGAACAGCCATTGCCGCGCGTCGCGCCACATGCGTTGCATGGTGCGAAGCTTGAGGCCGAGCGTTTCAGCGGCCTCTTCGTCGGTGAGCCCCAGAAAGTATTTCACTTCCACGAGCGTGCACCACTCCGGCTTAGTCCTAGCGAGATCGTCCAACAGCCGGTCCACGGCGATGGCCTGATCAACTTTGGCGCTGCTGGCGGGAAGGAGACGGTCGAGTCCTTCCAGCGCGACGAACTCCGCGTCAGGACGTCCGCGCGCATAATCGATCAGGTATCGCCGCATGGCTCTAGCAGCTATAGCGTAAAAATGCTGCCGGTTCTG
Source organism: Terriglobia bacterium (assembly GCA_963768095.1). GTDB lineage: Bacteria > Acidobacteriota > Terriglobia > Bryobacterales > Bryobacteraceae > Palsa-89. The sequence continues at coordinate 205,631 of CAVYGT010000012.1, forward strand.
CCAATCCCGATCTTTGGCCGCCACCATCCGCATATAGATCTGGTTGACGAGCTCGGTCGGCTGCAAGGTGTGGCCCTTGCGTTCGCCGCGCATGAAGTGGCGGGCCAGACGGCGCAAATTGGGTAGAACTAACGCGAACAGCTCGTTCTCTGCCTCGCGGCTCCCGTCGCGCCACTTGTGCAGCAATCCCGTTATATCCGCGGTTTGGTCGGGCATCTGGACTCGCCGCCGGTGGGAGCTATCCTATCACATCCGCTCAAGACCTACGGCCCCGGCCCGAGCTATCCTTGCGGCCGCCAGATTTCGTCACAGGCGGACTTTTCCAGGTTCACACGCTTTCCCTTGCGAGGCTCACAACCTGATTACAAAGCGATTCGAAAGGAGTTCAGTATGAAAAGATTGTGCTTAGCGGTGGGGCTGCTTGCCGCTCTATTCTCGACGGGCCTGCAGGCGCAGGTCCTGGATTCTCACGTCAAGGTCCCTTTTGATTTCTGGCTGGGGCAGAAGCTCATGCCCGCTGGAGGGTATTTCATCTATCACGAGGGCAACGGAGCGGTGTTGGTTCGGGGCGAGGACGGGAAGCGAACCGGCAACATCTTTCTCGCTGCGTCGCTTCACTCCAACCAGAGACCAGGCGAGCCCAGGCTGGAGTTCACCCGGTACGCCGACACCTATTTCCTTTCAAAGATATGGAATATCGATCGCGGCTTTGCCGTCCCGAAGAGCTCCAGAGAAAGAGAGCTCGCTCGCGGCAGAATTCCCTCCAAGACCGAAAACATCACGCTCGCAACCAAGTGAAGCGCGGCGTCTTGCGGATAACCGGGAACGGCAAAACGGTCCTCTCAATGTCGCCGTTCCCGGTCTTTTTTTGGCGCTGCAACCGCTCTCGCGCTCATCCTCGCCTACATTAGCCGCGCCACGCATGTTCGCGGTCTTGCCACGAAGGCACGTGGAAGAATTCCAGGAATTTCCGGTGCTCGGCCGGCGCTGCCTTGCGGCCGGTGGATTCGGGCGCGAGCGATCGTGCCAAATCCATAATGCTCTGGCCCAAGCTGGAGCGATGTGGCACCGGAGCGCCTTCCAGGATCGCGTTTTGCACCACCGGATAATCGTTGGCGAAGCGGTAAGCAATGTGCATTCCCACTAACCGCTCCACTTCGCTGTCGGGCAAGCCCCAGCGCATGGGATTTTTCCGGTTCAGAAGCAGGCTGACCTTATCGGCCAGCCCGAGATCGTTCAAGTGGCGTAAGCGATCCGCGGCCATGTGCAGCGGCACGAGCTCGGGTGTAGTCACCAGCAGGATCCGGCGCGCTTCGCGCATGATCTGCACCGAAAACGGATCCATGCTACTGGCCAAATCGGCGCAGATGGTATCGTACTGCGCGCGGGCCAAGGCCAGGACTTGATCCAGGCTGGCCGAGCTCAGTGTCGCGGGCGGGTCAAGTTCGCCGGCGTGCAGCACGTCCAGCCCATCCCACTTACCCACCATCTGCGACCACATGTCCTCATCCAGGCCGTCGGCGTGCTCCATGGCGCTGACCAGCGACGCGCTATTTCCCAGTTTCAACAGAAACTTCGTGACCCCCGCCGCCAAGTCGCAATCCAAAAGAATAGCCCGAACGCCCAGCTCGTGCGCCAGCGCGCAACTGGCGCTGATGGCGATAGTCGACGATCCAACGCCGGGCTTGGCCGGCAGGAAGGCATACAGGTCGGCCTGGCGCACCACGGGAGCCGGATGTTTGCTCAATTGTGCGGCCGCCGACGCTACCGCACGGCTGAGCTGATCCTTCGCGATGGGTGAGGCCAGGTACTCGCGCACGCCCAGGTGCATGAGCTTGGGGACCAGTTCCAACAGATTGCCGCCGGCGCCGAAACCGATTAGCGGAAGCCCGGGCATCTGGTCGTCGATCGCCGCCGCCAGCGCTTCGAATCGAGTCAGGTCGTCCACAGCAATAAAGAGCACGTCAGGCCGCCGCGCGCGGATGATTCGTATCAGATCATCAGGCTCGGGATAGAGCTCAATCTCCCGCAACAGTTGGACGTCACTTAATTCGCCCAGTCCAGCCGCCAATTCTCCATTGAGTGTTTGGTTGGGGCCGATCAGAAGAGCTCGCATCGGAGTTCACCTCCCGATGGTTCGCGCTGCAATTCCAATGCCCGTCCCTAAAGGCTTGGCAGGATTGCTTGCTTAGAACCGAAGTAATAGCGAGAGCGATGCGTGGCCTTGCGCAGTACTATGCGTAAGACTGCGGCCTGCACCGCTAGATTGCCGCCAGTTCGTAAAGATACTCGGCGTTTGGCCGTATCGTCGACGCCCTCAAGTGGGCCCGCGGGCAGGCGCAGGATCGCCCGCGAATTGGGCCGCGCGATCTGCCCATTATTCTGATGATATCTTCCGCAATATGATATCGTATATGATGTGAGATTGGTGCTGGACACCGATGTGGTCGTTGCGGCGATGCGGAGTCCGGACGGGGCCTCGGCAGCTATTCTCAATGTTGCGCGGCGAGCGGGCGCGACTCTATTACTTACGGTCTCGCTGGCGTTGGAGTACGAAGCCGTCTGTTCCAGAGCGGAGCACCGGCTGGCAGCGGAGCTCTCGGAGTGGGAAGTCGGTGTTTTTGTGGATGCCGTGATTGCCATGTCGGAGCCCGTGGAAGTGCACTTTCTATGGCGTCCCCAACTTCGCGATATCACTAACGAAATGGTTCTAGAAACGGCGATCAACGGCCGGGCGGATGCTATCGTAACGTTTAATGTACGGGATTTCGGAAAGGCGCCGTCTTACTTTGGCGTGGATGTGTGGATCCCGCGAGAAGCAATCAGGAGAATCAGACAATGAAGGAAACCAAAACTTATCCATTGCGTTTGCCGCGATCTCTTAAGGATGCGGTCGAGCGGCTGAGCCGCGAGGATGGGACCAGCATCAATCAGTTTGTAGCCACCGCGGTCGCAGAAAAGGTCTCGGCGCTCGAAACGGCACGTTTCTTTGCGGAGCGAAAGGCCCGAGCCGATTTCCAGGCCTTCGACAAAATCATGAAGCGCCGGCGCGGCAGGGTCCCGCCGCGGGCGGGTGACGAACTGGCGCGCTAGCCCCATCCGGCTTCTTCCCAGTTGCTGCTATTCCAGCTAGGGCATCACAAGTCGAAGCCCGGATACAATGAAGACGATGGCCGCCGCGCCCAATCCGCCGCTCGTCTCCGTTGAGGAATATCTCGCGACCGACGGCAACTCCGAATATTTAGACGGCGTCGTGGTGGCGCGGAACGTAGGAACTCCCAAGCATTCTGCTCTACAGAAAATCCTGATTGTGCATCTGGCCGCGTTTGAGAAGACGCTGAATTTGGCGGTGCGCCCGGAATGCAGGACTCGGATCGAGGAGGCCCGTTATCGCGTGCCGGACATCCTGGTGATGGCCAGGCCTTTCCGGCAGACGGATCGCGTCGTTCTGGATGCGCCGGTGGTGGTGATCGAGATCCTCTCGCCAGACGATCGTATGAAGGCGACTTTGGAGCGCTTTCACGAATCCGAGAAGTTGGGTGTTCGGCACATTATCCAGATGGACCCTGAAGACAGAACGACGTATCTCTTTGAAAAGGGAAATCTGGTGCGCAAGGATCTCGAACAGCTCTGGCTGGATGCAGACCGGCGATATCTGCCGTTCCATAGCCGCGAGTTGCTTGCTCTGCTCGATCAGGAGTAGTTTCAACGCCGGAATTCGCGGTCGAACACGGCACGCAACGCAGCGCTAGCGCGCCCGGCGACGGCCGTCCTCAACCCGGGCCCGAATGGTTTCATCGCGCGCGTACATGCCTAGCGCGGCCAGTGCATCCGCGGCCGCTCGCTCGCTATCCTGGTTCACGCGGGCCAGCAGAAATTCCACGCGCTTCGTCCAGCCGCGACATCGCGATCGCGAGCAAGAGCGCGCGCTTGCGCTCTGGTTCGGCGGTTGCTTCCCAGGCGGTTCGGAGCTGGCCGAACGCGGCCGGTGAATGCGATTCGCCCAGAGCGAATGCCGCTGCCTCGGCGACGTCGTCCGGACTCTCGTACAGAAACTTGGCGACAAAGTCCAGCGAAGGGGCGGGAGCCAAGCGCAGCAAGGCCGCGAAACATTCGGCCATTACTTCTGCGCTCTTATCGCCTGTCAGCGCTTTCAATCTGAGCAGGAGGACGCCCTCGCGCGAGCCGGAATCGGCGATGCCGCGTACCGCGCCGGCTCTTGCGGCCGCCTCGCGATCGGCCAGGAGCGTGACGCACTCTTCGAGCGCGTCGGGATGCAGCATGCGCGCCAAGCCTTGCGCGCACACACCTCGCAACTCCGCGGCCGCATCCACCGGAGGACCGAAACTGCCTTCCATCTGGACGTGCCGGATTCCCAGAAAATACACTCGCGCGGCATCTTGATCCATAGCCGCCAAGGCCTTCGCGATCGCGAGCAGCGCCTTGCAACCAGGGTCGCGCTTGGACGGGTTTTGTATGAGATCGACGAACGCGTCCACCAGATCCTGAGCCAGGCCGGCCGCCTCCAGGCGCTCCGCCGTCGCCGCCGCCGCTGCCACCACGTGATTGCTCTTGTGATGCAGGAACGGGGCAAGATCCCGCTTCAGGTCATACTTTTCCGGCGCCTCGCGGATCGCCAGAATCGCCTTCAAAGCGTCTTCGGTAGGGGGAGCTTTCGCCACTCAGCCATTATCTTCACAAAATCAATAACTTACAAGCTCCCGCCAGCCCCGCGACCCAGACCTGCACCGCTAACGAACGAAAGAAGTTATCTTGCACAGGTGGGCCGCCTGGAGCGTCAGTGATTATGTGACCCGCTTCGCGCTATGGGTGTCGCTTGCCATGGTTCCGCTCCAGGCCGCGGACATCGACCTGAACAGCCTGCTCAAAGGCGTCGAGCAGCGATACAATCGTGCGAAGACGTTACAAGTCCAGTTTAATGAATCATATAGCGTCCAGGGACGAGCGCGCAAAAGCGAATCCGGCGAGCTGACTTTGCGCAAACCAGGGCGCATGCGCTGGGACTATACGACCCCTTCCGGCAAGCTTTTCCTTTCCGATGGGAAGGACGTCTATCTCTACACCCCCGAAGCCCACAAGGTGGAAAAAACCAAGCTCAAGGCCAGCGAGGACATGCGCGCGCCGCTGGCGTTCCTGCTGGGCAAGCTGGATTTCTCCAAGGAGTTTCGGGATTTTTCGGTCAAGCCGGACGGCCCAAATTTTGTGATTGCTGCCAAGGCCAAGACCGATCAACTCCCCTACAACAAAATCGAGATGTTGGTGACGCCGGACTACGAAATCCAGCGCCTGGTGGTGGATGGGCAGGACCAGTCCATTCTCACCTTCCAATTCGGCGACGAAAAGGTGAATCCGCCGGTGAACGACGCTCTTTTCAAGTTCCAGATGCCGGCCGGCGCCACGCTGGTCACCGAAGGAGGCGACTAGTGGCCGAGTTCGTCCTGAAGTATGCCGATCCGCGCGGCGAAGTGCACCAGCAGGTGGCCGAAGCGCCTTCGGAAAAGGACCTGCGTGAGCGCTACCAGCAACAAGGCTTCCTGATCTATTCCGTCAAGCCGCGGCACGCCATCGCGGGCGTCACGGTGGGCGGCGGCAAGAAGAAAATCAATCTCGAGAAATTCCTGATTTTCAACCAGCAGTTCGTGACGCTGGTTCGCGCCGGGCTGCCCATTCTGAAAGCTCTGGATCTTCTTTCCGAGCGTTTGACGGACGCCAAGCTGGCGCCGTACATCAAAGCAGTGCGCGAAGAGGTGAAGAACGGCGCGCTGCTGTCGGATGCGTTCGGCGCGCAGGGCGTGTTCCCGCCGATTTACGTCACTTCCGTGCTGGCCGGCGAAAAAAGCGGCGCGCTGGGCGAAGTGCTGGACCGCTTCATCACTTATCAGCGCCTGGCGCTGGCGGTGCGCAAGAAGCTGCTGCTTTCGCTGGTCTATCCGGCCTTGCTGGTGGTGCTGGTGATCGCGCTCATGGTATTTCTGGTGACGTTCGTAGTCCCGAAATTCGCCGACCTCTACCACAGCCTTTCGGCGCAGTTGCCCGCCGCCACCGAGATTCTGATCGCGGTGGGCACCACGGCGCGCAACTACATCCTGCTCGGTTTCGTGGGATTGATTGCCGCCATCATCGCTTTTCGATTTTGGGCTAAGACCGAGAAGGGCGAAATGATAGTGGACCGCTGGCGGATGCGGACGCCGCTGTTGGGCGAGATCTGGATCAAATATCAAGTGGCGCAGTTTGCGCGCGTGATGAGCACGCTGCTGGTGGGCGGCATCCCGCTACTGCAGGCCATGGATACCAGCTCGAGTTCGCTGGGCACGCGCTTGCTGAAGAAAAATCTCGCGCAAGCGGGCCAGATGGTCAAAGAAGGCCAGTCCCTGTCCTCGGCGCTCGCTCAGACCAAGATTTTTCCAGCGCTTTGCATCGACATGATGGAGGTGGGCGAATCCACCGGCGCGCTGCCGCAGATGCTGGCCAGCGTGGCGGAATTTTACGAGGACGACGTGAACACTCGCATGACGGCGTCGCTGTCGCTGATCGAGCCGGCCATCATGATTTTCATGGGCTGCTTTGTGAGCTTCGTGCTGGTGGCGCTGTATCTGCCGATTTTCTCGCTGGCCGACACGTTGCGATAAGGAGACTTTCAATGGCGACTATCGAACATCCCCGCCTCACCGAGCCCACGGACGAAATCGCGCTGTCCAAGGCTTTGGCGGCGCGCTATCGCTGCGAGTTCGTTGACCTCAAGGAAGCCCGCATCGATCACGACCTGTTCCACTCCGTGCCGGTGGACCTGATGTTCCGCTACAATTTCGTGCCGATGCAGGCCGAGGGGCGGCACCTGGATATCGCGCTGGCCGATCCGCGCAACCCGGCCGTGATCGACGAGCTTTCGGTTTTGCTGCAGAAGAAGCTGCGTATCAAAGTCGCCACGCTGTCGCAAATCTCCGACCTGCTCAAGAAAACCGAGCAGTCGCAGCGCGTGCTCGAAGAAGTGACCGAAGGCTTCACGCTGGACGTTATCGGAGAGGAAGAGAACCCGGACGAGACACTATCCATCGACAAGCTGACGGCCGACAACGACATCGCGCCGGTGATCAAGCTGGTGGATACGACCATTTTTAACGCGCTGGAACGGCGCGCCAGTGATATCCATATTGAGACGCGTGACCAGGAAGTAGCCATCAAGTACCGAATCGACGGCGTACTGCACTATGCCATGCCGCCCATCTCCAAGGATTGGCACTCCACCATCATTTCGCGCATCAAGGTCATGAGCGAGCTGGATATCGCCGAGCGGCGCGTTCCGCAGGACGGCCGCTTCCGCGTGCGCTACAAGAAACGCCTGATCGACTTCCGCGTTTCCATCATGCCCACCATTCACGGCGAGGACGCGGTGTTGCGCGTACTCGACAAGGAATCCATGAGCGAGAAGTTCGCCAAGCTCTCGCTCGAAGTGGTTGGTTTTTCCGATATCGACCTGATGAAGTTCCGGCGCTACATCAAGGAACCTTACGGCATGGTGTTGGTCACCGGTCCTACCGGGTCCGGTAAGACCACCACGCTGTACGCCGCGGTGAGCGAGATCAAAAACGACGAGGACAAGATCATCACCGTCGAGGACCCGGTCGAATATCAGATCAAAGGCATCACGCAGATTCCAGTGAATGAGAAGAAGGGTCTCACATTCGCGCGCGGTTTGCGTTCTATTCTGCGTCACGACCCCGACAAGATCATGGTGGGCGAAATCCGCGACCAGGAGACCGCCCAGATTGCCATCAACGCCGCGCTCACCGGCCACCTGGTGTTCACCACGGTGCACGCCAATAACGTACTGGACGTGCTGGGCCGATTCCTGAACATGGGTGTCGAGCCGTACAACTTCGTCTCGGCTCTGAACTGCATCCTGGCGCAGCGCCTGGTGCGCGTGATCTGCTCATACTGCAAAGCGCCGGTGAAGTATCCCGATTCTTATTTGTTCGAGAGCGGCCTGAATCCGGAAGAATGGCGCGAGGTTCCGTTCTACGAAGGTCCGGGCTGCTTCGAGTGCGGCGGCACCGGCTTCCGCGGGCGAACCGCGATCCATGAGCTGCTGGATTTGAGTGAGCGCATCCGCCAGATGATTCTGGATAAGCGCCCGGCTACGGAGATCAAACGCCTGGCGCGCGACGAAGGCATGACCTTCCTGCGCGAATCGGCGCTCGAAAAAGTGCGCAAGGGAATCACCACTCTGAAAGAAATTAACAAGGTGACATTCATCGAAGGATGAGAGCAGGATGAGTTCACTCGCCAATCTATTTCAGGATCCACCGCCGACGCACGTGTTCGAGCTGTCGGAAAAGGGCATCGCATTCGCCGAAGTGGATGAACCGGGCCACCCCGGCTTTACACCCTTCGAGGCCGGCGTGCTGCTGGTGTCTCCGGTGCACGACAATATCCAGCAACCCGGTGTGGTGCAAGAGCGCATCCGCGCTTCGATTCCGCCCAATGGGAAGAGCAAGCGCCGCGCAGCTTTGATTTTGCCCGATTATTGCGCCCGGGTCGCCTTGATCGATTTCGACGCTTTCCCGGACTCGCATGAAGAACGCCTGGCGCTGCTTCGCTTCCGCATGAAGAAGAGCGTTCCATTCGACGTCGATTCGGCGGTGGTGAGCTACGCCATCCAGCCCCGGCGACGGGAAGCCGACGATACAAAAAAAGTGGAAGTGCTAACGGCGATCGTGGCGGCCGAAATCGTGGCGCGATACGAAGCGCCGTTCCGCGGGTTGGGTTTCCACCCAGGCCTGATCACAACCTCTTCGCTGGCGGCTCTGAATCTGATCGATCCCGATGAGACTTCCATGTTCGTAAAGCTCGCCGGTCAGGTTTTGTCACTGATCGTGTTGCAAGGCAGCGCTATCAAGCTGGCGCGCTGCGTGGAGCTGGACAGCGATCAACCCGAGGAAATCGAATCGGTGCTGCATCCCACCGTGGCTTTCATCGAAGACCAGTTGAAGGCTTCTCCCAAGCGAATCTGGCTGTGTGGCTTCGATGAACAACGGGCCGGCGTGGTGCAGCGCTGGCAATCTGAGTGGAGTACGGCCGTGGACCCGCTAAAATCACGCTTCGGCGTTCCGGGCTCGAACAACGCCGGTCTGCTGGGATATCTGGAATCGGTGGCGGGATAATATGGCGATTCGCGTACCTATCAATTTAGCGAGCCAGCCCTTCCGGCGGGATCGTCCCGCGCTGGTGGGCTTGACGGCCGTCGCCGTCGCGGCCGGGCTTCTGCTGGTGTTCCAGGTGGCGCGCATCGTGTCCGAGCGGCATCAAGCCGCCGACACTTTGGTTACCATCGATCGCCTGAGCGCCCAGGTGCGAACCATCGACGCCGAGCAAGCCAAGTTGAACGCCACCCTGCGCCGGCCGGAGAACGCCGTAGTCCTGGAGCGTAGCGTGTTCCTCAATGAGCTGATCGACCGCAAGGCCATTAGTTGGACGAAGATCTTCGCGGATCTTGAAAAGGTGATGCCGTATAACGTCCGGCTGGTCTCGGTACGCCTCCCGGAGGTGGATTCGCAAAACGAAGTTCTGTTGGATATGTTCGTCGGCGCCAAGGAAGTGCCGCCAGTGCTGGAGTTTCTGAAGCGCCTGGAAGCCTCGCCGCAGTTCGGGCCGACTTCGGTGATCAATTCTTCGCCGCCTTCCCAGACCGATCCCTTGTTCCGGTTTCACGTCAGTGTGAGATATGCTCAAAAGCTTTAAAATCTGGCCTCCTAACAACCCGCGCGCCCTGCTCCGGCTGGTGGTGGGGCTGCTCATCGCAGCCAACGCGGTGGCGGCGTATTTCGTGGTGCGCCCGCTCGGAGGTTCGCCTGAAGAATTACGCCGGCAGGCCGCCGACATGCGGGTCCAAATCGTTCAGAAGCGGCGCATTGTGACGCGGACTCGCGATCTAGTCAGCAAGATCGAGAGCGGGCGTGCTGAAGGCGATCAGTTCCTAGGCCACTATTTTCTGCCGCGCCGCAGCGCCTATTCCATGATCGTGGCGGATCTGAACGATCTCGCCGGCCAAGCCAAGGTCACGCCCAAGGAAAGCGCCTTCTCCATCGAACCTGTAGATGGCAGCGACACGCTGGTCATGATGCAGGTCTCGGCCAATTTCGAAGCTACCTATCAGGATTTGATCCACTTCGTGAACCTGCTCGACAAATCCGACCGGCTGCTGGTGGTGGAAAGCTTGAATGCAACGCCGCAACAGGGTGGCGCGAAACTGAACGTCATGCTGAAGCTGGACACCTTCGTTATGGAGGACGCCGCGTCGCAATGAATTGGATCCCGTCAAAAATCGGGGCGGAGCCTAAGAAACTGGCGCTGGTCGGCGGGCTGCTGCTGGTGGCAGGCTATTTTTATTTTTCCAATCGCGACTCGGGCGGGACTGTTTCCGCGACGCCTGCGGCTCCGGCCGCGTCCTCTCCGGTGGTGGCGGCGCAGCGCTTGGCTGCCCGTTCGGCCGGCCGGTTGAGAAATGAGGACAGCGCGTCCAATAGCGCGCCTCGGGAATTTCGCCCGTCTATTCCCAAGAACGTTGACCCCTCCGGCGTCGATCCGACTTTGCATCTGACTGAGCTGGCAATCCTGCGCGATGTTCCGCTCGAAGGGGGAACGCGTTCGCTGTTCGAGATTTCCAACACGCCGCCGCCCGACGCGGTTGCATCCTTGAAGGATCCGGCTCCCATCAAGCCCAAGCTAGTATTCGTGGGACCAAAGCAGCCCCCGCCTCCGCCAGGCCCGCCGCCGGATCCCAAGGCGCCGCCCATTCCGCTGAAATTTTACGGCTTCGTCAACCAGTCCAAAAGCGGAACCGATAAACGCGCGTTTTTCCTGGATGGCGAGGATATCGTCATCGCCACTGAAGGCGACATGATCAAGAAGCGCTACAAGATCATCCGCATCGGAATCAATTCGGCCACCGTGGAAGACACGCAATTCAAGAGCAACAACCAGCAGACGCTGCCGCTCGAAACGGAGATCGCCGGATGAAACGCCGGGATGAGTCCGGTTTCGCGCTGCTGTTGGTCTATGTAATGGCCGCTGCGATCGCGATCGGCCTGTACTTCGAGATGCCGCGGGTGGCCTTCGAATCGCAACGCGCGCGCGAGCAACTGGCCATCAATCGCGGTAATCAATACAAGCGCGCGATTCAGCTTTTCTTTCGGAAATATCAGACTTATCCGCAGAGTCTCGATGATTTGGAGACTACGCGCAACATCCGCTTCCTGCGCCGCCGGTATAAAGATCCGTTGACGGGCAAGGATTGGCGGCTGGTGCACGTGGGGCCGGGAGGATTGCTCACCGATTCGACTATCAAGCAGGCCAACCCGGCTCAAGGTCCGAACGGCACAACGGCATCGGGCCAACCGGGTACCGGCACAGCGGGTAGCGGCACGGGCGCATCCGGCGCCGGCGCATCCAGTACCAGCGCTTTTGCTAACACCTTCGGCCAGACGCCGGCAGCCCCGGCAGTTCCAACGTCGAACCAACCCGGAACACCCGCCATCGACCCTCAGACTGGTCAGCCGGTGAACCCTGGGCTGAACATGGCGGTGCGGCGGCCGAGCGATCGAGTGATCGGCGGCGGGCCGGAACAACCGGTGGATCCGAATCAAGCGCAGCAGCAGTACCAACAGCCTTATCCGCAATATCCGCAGCAACCGGGCCAGCCGCAGGATCCTTCCCAGCAACAGCCACAGTATCCCGGCCAGCCAGGCGCCGCAGTGCCGGCGTATCCCGGACAGCCGGTCTATCCCGGTCAACCGGTCTACCCGGGTCAAACCGGCCAACCGGGCCAGCCCCAATATCCCGGACAACAGCAATCTCCAGGGCAACCGGGTTCTCCTGTCCCTGCTTATCCCGGACAACCGGTTTATCCGGGCGCACCACAAGTTCCGCAATACCCCGGCCAAGTCCCGCAATATCCCGGCCAGGTTCCGCAATACCCGGGTCAAGTCCCGCAGTACCCCGGCCAGGTTCCGCAATATCCCGGCCAACCCGTGACCGGCCAGCCGGTGCCGTATCCGAGTCAGCCACTGCCACAAGATCCGTCTCAGCCGCAGCCTATCTATCAGCAGCCCGTTCAGTATCCCGGGCAACCGGCACAGTATCCCGGTCAGCCCGGCGGTTATCCGGGCATCCCAGGCGGCGCTCCCGGGATACCAGGACAACCGTTCGCGGGCCAGCCTGGCTCTGCCGTTCCAGGCATGCCTGGCGTGCCGGGAGTTCCGGGGGCCCAGAATCCGGGAGCGCCGGGTGCGCCGAATCAGGCCGCGAACTTGATCCAGCAGCTTCTCACTACTCCGCGGCAGCCCCCCTCATCGATAGGAAACACGAATGGAGTAAGCGGCGGGATGACCGGGATCGCCGGGGTCGGGGGCGCGGCTGACGGACAAGGGATCCATGTGATCAACGATCACAGCAAGTACAAGGAGTGGGAGTTCATCTACGACATCAAGAACGACAAGACGGCCATCGGCGCCGGAGCGGTGATGCAGAACCAGCTCCTACAGCAGCAGCAACAGCAGAATCAACAACCGCAGCAGAGCCCCGGGCCGGCGGCAAATCCGAGCGCGCCGGGTCCGTCGCCAACTACGCCCAGTTCGACGCCGTCTCAGTAGCCGCGGCAAACGGGCGCGCGATCAGATGAACATCTCTTCGTCGCTAGTGGCCTGATCCGGGCTGGGACGATTGCCGCGCGCCATATAAGCGAGCGCGGTCTTGATTCCGGCGGCGATCCCGTTGATCTCGCGCAGCGGGCGCATGATGCCGTCGTGCACGGTGGCGACCGTCTCGTGCGCGCGGTTGAGCGTATCGTCCAATACCAGTTCCACGCGCTCCAGCTGCACCTTGGCCCGAGCGCTGGCGTCCGACACAACATCTTCCACCATGGCAAGCTGCCGCTTGGTCGAGTCCAGGATCTCGTTGGCGCGCGTGGTCACTTCGACAATCTGCTTGCGGCTCTGCTCTACGCTGGTCTTGGTTGTTTCCACCAGCGATTCCACCTTGGGCACTAGCGGCTGGATCTGGGCCTGCATGGCTTTGGTGGTTCTGTACATTCCCGCCAGCACGCCGGCCTGGATGCACAGCGCGATTGCGGCGATGACGACGAAGGCCGTCATCACGTAAAGCAGTGCGTTGGGGTCCATGAGGCTATCCGTGCCCTTGCTTATATGCCTTCGGCGGCGTCCGGGGAGGGTGTCCGCACGGCTTCGCGGTAAGCCTGCTTGCCCGCTTCCACCGCCGCACTGAGGTTATCACGCTGTTTGGAGACGGCGCTACGGCCCTTTTCAATGGCGTCGTTAGCCGACTCTCTGAGATCCACGGTGCGCCGCTTGAGGTATTCTTTCCCCTCGTCCGCCTTCGACCGGATCAGTTCGCGCGTCTCGGTGCCGGTCTTGGGAGCAAACAGCAAACCGACCGCCACTCCCAATCCAAGCCCCAGGAAGAAATACGAAAATTTGTTGTCGTCGTCCATAGTGACCCGTCCTTAATCTTAATCAGCCGGTAGCTACCTTCTACAATAGCAGCCCCAAATCTGATAGTGTCCTACTTGAATGACGCAGCGCAAGCCTAAACTGCTTCCTTTCGACCAGCTATTAAATTTGGCGCTCCGGGCCCTGGGTGGCCGCGCGCATTCCACCGGGGAACTGAGGGAAAAGCTGCGCCGTCGAGCCGAGCTGGCCGAAGACGTGGAAGCCGTGCTGAAGAAGCTCAAAGAGGTTGGTTATCTGGACGACAAGCGCTACGCCGAGAATTACGCCTCCGCCCGTTTGGAAAACGAAGGCGTCGGCAAGATGCGCGTCTTGCGTGACTTACGCCAGCGCCGTGTGGCGGGAAATACGGCCGAGCAGGTTACAGAGCGCACTTATAAGGATACTAACGAATCCGATCTGATTGAGGCGTTTCTCAAGCGTAAGTATCGCGGTAAGCAGTTAAGCTCCTTCCTGAAGGAGGACAAGAATCTGGCCGCTGCATTCCGTAGGCTGCGCTACGCTGGATTTTCGGCCGGGGCGTCCATACGGGTGCTGAAGTGCTATGCCCAGCAGCCGGAGGTGCTGGATGCGCTCGAATCGGACGAGACCGAGGCGGAATCATAAATGACAGCGTTGCGTTTCGAATGCCAGCCCGGCTGTACCAATTGCTGCCGCCAAAAAGGCTTCGTCTACGTTACCCCGGCCGACTTAGTCCGCATCGCGCAATTTCTGAAACTGACACCGGCCGAATTCGAGCGCCGCTACGTGTATCGGACCAAGCACTTGCTGCGCCTGCGCATGCCGCGTCACTCGCAATGCCATTTTTTGCGCGATGACGGCTGCTCCATTCACGCGGTCAAGCCCACCCAGTGCCGCATCTTCCCTTTCTGGCCCGAACTGACCGATGACAAGCGCGAGTGGCGCAAGGCCGCGGCCTGGTGTCCCGGCATCGGCAAGGGCGAGCTGGTACAGATCGAGACGGCGCGCGAGCAAGCTGCCGAGATGCGCGCGGCTTATCCGGGCATGTACGAGTGAGCGCGCCGGCTCAGCTGGTGCGCCGCAGATCGCGCACCCGTTGCATGCCGAGCAGAGCGATCATGAGCAGCACTGCGGACAAAAGCCAGCGCTCAGTTCCGTGGTCATGCCGAATCAGTTCGACGCCTGCAATCAGACCGGCTAGAATCAGGAGCACCAGCGACAGGCCGCGATGGAAACGTCCCATGGCCGAACTCAGCCAGGGGTCGATGGAAACTGCGATCTCGCGGCCCCGGTCCGAATCCGTGCATTGCCCTTTGATCGCGCAGCGATTGCAGGTGTGCGCCGGCGCGCGGTACCGGATGACGTGGAATTGATGATCCGTTTCGGCTCGATGCAGACGCTCGCCGGTGGGACACTCCCAATGATCGGCCTGTTTGTGAAAGCGGAAGCCCGCGGTGTGGTAACGATGCGAACGCTGTTCGGAATGCTTGCCCATCCATTCCAGAAACGCGGCGATTCCCAACAGCAGCATCGCATAGGCAATCGCCAGCACTGGCTCCGCATGTAAACCGGGCGGCATCTCAGGATTCGCTGACCTCGGCGAACAACACGGTTTCAGGTTCTTCGGCCACGATCCGGCGGCCGGCATGGCGCACTCCCAACCAGCACAGGTAGAGTACCGGAAGCGCACCGCCGGCAATGAACAAAACATCTCCCGGCAGGCGCAGCCATTCGATGAAGGCATTCACGTCGCTGGTGAGATACTTCGCGGTTCGGGCGTCGAAGTAGCCGGTGTGGACCGATTCGTAGAGTTGCAGCAATCCCAGTGGAAACAGCGTGGCGAAGACCATCCAGGCCAGTCCGATGTTGAGCGACCAGAAGCTGATCTTGGCGGCGCGATCGGACCACAAGTCTTCCGGGATCATATAGCGGATGCAGAACAGCGCCAGCCCGACCGCCAGCATACCGTACACGCCCATCATGGCGGCGTGTCCATGGTTGGCCGTGAGCGCGGTGCCGATCTCGTAATAGGACACCACCGGAAGATTGATGAGGAAGCCGAAGACTCCCGCGCCGAGGAAATTCCAAAAGCCCACCGCTACCAGGAACATCACCGCCCAGTAGTGTGGGAACGGTTTGCGCGATCTGGCCTGCTGCTGCGCGCCGAGCTGCAGGAAACTCCAGGCTTCCACCGTCAGGAAAGTCAGCGGGATCACCTCGGCGGCCGAGAAGAACGCGCCCAAGGCCATGTGTTGGGCAGGCGTTCCGGAAAAGTAAACATGATGCATGGTGCCGATCACGCCGCCCGCCGAATACAGTAGGATGTCGAGATAAATCACGGTCAGCGCCACGCGTTCCGCCACCACCCCCAGCAGAACGAAGATGCAGGCCACCATGATGGTGGTGAACAATTCCAGAAAATCCTCCACCCAGAGATGCACTACCCAGAAGCGCCAGAAATCGGTGGTGGTGAAGTGGCTGTCCGGCTGCGCCAGCAGTCCCACGGCGTAGAAGGCCGGGATCGCAAGCGCGGAAAACAAGAACAGCCAGGGCATGTTGCCTTTGTGTTCGGTCTTGAGGCGGCCGCGCAGCGCCAGGTATAGCATCAGGACCCAGAAGCACAGGCCCAACGTCAGCAGGATTTGCCAGAAGCGTCCCAGGTCCAAATATTCGAAGCCCTGATCGCCAAACCATTTCCAACCGCTGCGAATCCATCCGTAGATTCCGGCATACTCGCCGGCCAGGCTGCCGAAAACGACCACTGCCAGCGCCAGCAGCAGACTCGACGCCATCCATTTCTGAGATTTTGGCTCGCGGCCGCCGATCATGGGCGCGATAAAGATTCCGGCCGCCAGGAACGATGTGGCCACCCAGAAGATCGCCAATTGCACATGCCAGGTGCGCGCTAGATTGTACGGCAGAATCTGCGCCAGATCGATTCCGAAGAAGTTCGAGATCTCCGCTCGATAGTGCTGCGAGGCCGCGCCCACCAGCGTCTGAAGCAGAAACAGCGCCGCCATGACCAGGAAAAACCAGGCGCACACGCGCTGGGCCGGAGTCAGCGGGACTGTTCCAGGCTCGCGAAAGCTGAGCGTCTTGCGCTCGCGCCCATGCCAGCCGAGAAAGTTCCATCGGCCGAAAGCGGCGAACAGCAGCCCGATTCCGCCCAGCAGCGTGATTAGAGACAGCACGCTCCAGAGCACCGTATCGGCCGTGACGCGATTGCCAACCAGCGGCTCGGGCGGCCAGTTGTTGGTGTAGGAGTAATCCTTGCCGGGGCGCAGTGCTGCTCCCGCCCAGGCCGACCAGGCGAAGAACGCCGTGAGTTGATCGGTGTCTTGCACCGCGCTGATGGCATGCGGACGGAGGCCGTTGCGCGTGGTTGGGTCGTCGAAAAAGGAGTGGTAGTAATTCTTGAGTTGCTTGAACGCCGACGTCTGAGCCTCGCTGAACATGAGCGTATCGCTGGAGGCGTCATAGCGATTGGTCTTAAAATCATCCACGGTCTGGCGGTTCGCACTGTCAGACTTCGCGCCGCCGTGCGCATCCAAGACCATGAGCGCGGCCCGCCGCAGGTAGTCGGCCGTGAAATCCGGACCGAGGTAGGCGCCGTGTCCAAACACGGAACCATACTCCATCAGGCCGTTGCGGAGAAAAATCTGCTGTCCGCCGAGAATGTCGTCTCGCGTGAAGAGCAGCGCGCCGCCTGGGGCCAGCACCCGGGCCGGGAGCGGCGCCTCGCCCGTGTAAGTCTCATACGCCAGCAGCCCCAGTACGAAAAAACCGAACAGCATCACGACGGCGATGGCTTGCAGCCAGGTCTTGGAAACAAGCAGGTCGCGCTTCTGAGAAGGTCCCAATGCAAATCCTCCTTTGGGCCAAGCGCTCTCCATGCGGCTGCCGGAGCCGACACCGCTTCGGCCGGTTATCGGCGGCGCCGCAGATAGGTGCCCGCGTTTGCCAATATATCGTATTCCGATAGGTTCCGGCGCCAGCCGGCGCGGAAGTAAGCACTACCGGCGATCAGAGCAGCTGGCAGACTTCGTCAAACTCGTGCCGTGGGTTGCGTGGAAAGAGTTTCGCGTGGTCGCCGTAGCCGAGATTGCAGAGAAAGTTGGATTTCACCGTGGGCGGGAAAAATTCCGCGTCCACTTTGGCGTTGTCGAATCCGGACATGGGCCCGCAATCCAAGCCCACAGCTCGCGCGGCCAGGATGAAATAACCGCCCTGGAGGCTGCCGTTGCGGAAGGCCGTGGTTTCGGCCAACGCCGGCGAATTGGAGAACCAATCGCGCGCCGCGGGACTGTTGGGAAAAAGCCTCGGCAGGTGCTCATAGAATTTCAGATCGTAACCAACTATCGCCGTGACCGGCGCGGCCATGGTCTTGTCGACGTTGTTCGGACTCAGGAACGGCCGCAGCCGCTCCTTGGCCTCGCGCGTCCGCAAGAACAGAATGCGAGCCGGCGAGCAGTTGGCGCTGGTCGGTCCCCATTTCATCAAATCGTAAATCTGGCGGAGACGATCGTCGCTGACCGGTTTATCCAGCCAGCTTATGTGGGTGCGCGCTTTCCGAAATACTACGTCTAGCGCTTCATCGCTGAGTACCTGGTTTGACAAGGCTTCCTCCTCGGTTTCGACCATGAGATGATTGCGGGCCAAGAAAGGTTGCGGCCAACGTCCCGCCGCCTGGTTGCTCCCAGGATCGCTCTGCGCTATCACTAAGTGTATGTTGCGAGCCGTCCTGGCGCCGATTGCCGGATATGCTGTGATCGGTATCCTGGTTATATTTACTGACCAGTTGCTCAGCTTACTAACCCATGGCTTCGATTCCGGGGCCACGCCGCCGCATTCTTATTTCTTGGTCAGCCTGGTGACGGACTCCCTATACACCGCGCTGGGCGGATACTTCTGCGCGGCAATCGCCCGCAGCGCCGCGCGCAGAGCCACGCTTATTCTGATCCTGGGTGGCGAGCTGATCGGCGTAGCTGCCGTGATTGCCTTGTGGCGTACCCAGCCGCATTGGTTCGCCATCGCATTGTTGCTGATCTATCCGCTGGCCGTGTGGGCCGGGTCGCGGTTTCGGATGCGCGGCGAACCCTCCGAGGCCTCCCTCTAACGCCCGATCGTTAGCGCTGGTCCTTAGCCGCATAGTCCGGATGCCGCGCGGGCGCCCGCCGATGCGCTTCCCGAGCGAGTTTTCGAAGCCAGCGCAGCTCGGTACGGAATTGATCGATCGTCAGACTCACCATCCAGACCGCTTCGTGGTAACGGTGACCGACTTCCTTCGCAATCGACTTCAATATAGCCTGCTCGCGCACCAGTTCTTTTTCCAGAAAACTCTCGCGCCGTCGAATCTGTGCGAGGAAAACGCCGGGGCGCGCTTGCCAGGATAGCGCCATCCAGATCAGAAACGCCGGCCGCTCGCGCTGCTGGGCCCACTGTTCCTGCTCCAAGGCATCGGCCAGCGCGGCGCGTCCCTTGGCGGTGGTGGCGTAAACATTTCGCTCCGGGCCGCCGGAAGCGCTTTCACTCTCGAGCGGGCGGACCAAGTCGCGCTCCGCAAGTTTTTCCAACGAATAATAAACCTGCGGACGGGAGATCGCCGCCCAGTTCCGGATTTCGCGCCGTTCCAGTTCGAGATTGGCCTGATAACCGTGCATGGGCCGCTCGGCCAGCAGGCTCAATAGCACCAGATCCGGGGTAGAAATTGTTCTTGACATGTCGAAGCGCGTTCCGTATTCTATACTAGTCTAATTTAGACTAGATCGGAAATCAAGGAGCAAAACAATGAGTTCATCCACTTTGGCAGTCCCGGAGAAAGGAACATCTATGACCGTGAAGAAATTGACGCCGGTGTTGTTTGCGCGGGAAATTGAAGCGTGCGTGGCCTTTTGGGTCGACCGGTTGGGCTTCGAAAAGACGGCCGAGGTCCCCGAAGGCGACAAGCTCGCCTTCGCCATGCTGCAAAAAGGCGGCGTCGAGCTGATGTACCAGAGCTACGCCAGCGCGGAAAAAGACGTAAAGGATGCCTCGATCGCGGAGCTGGCGCGCAAAGGGCCCACCTTCCTGTTTGTGGAGGTGGACGATCTGGAAGCCACCATAGCCGCCATCCAGGGCGCGCCGGTGATCATTCCGAAGCGAGCTACTTTCTACGGCTCGACCGAAATCGGCGTTAAGGATCCGGCCGGCCACGTCGTGACTTTCGCGCAATTCGGCGCGCCGTCGCAGGCTTGACGCCGGGCGCGCTACAGCAGGCGCTGGAGAGCGCTCGCGAGCGTCTCCAGATCCTGCTCGTTGTTGTAGAAGTGCGGCGAGACGCGCAAATGCCCACGGCGCGCCGCCACCAGCACGCGCTGCTCTTTGAGGGCCCGAGCCAAGGCGGAAACGTCGCGGCCTTCGAATCGCGCCGCCACGATCGGCGAGGCGAAGTCTTCAACCGTGCCGCCATGCTCGCGCAAGATCGCGCGCGTCTTCTGCGCCAAGCCGAGGACGCGCTGCTCGATCCGCTCCGGCCCGATCTCGAGCATCAGGTCGACCGAGGCTTCCAGCGCGTAGAGCAATGCGGATGAAACCGCGCCGCCTTCGTACTTCTCCGCGGTGGCCGTCAATTCGGGCGCGCCGTGATGGAGATTATCGACGTTGCGCCAGTCATGATGGCTGCGCCAGCCGATGGCATTGGGCGGCAGCCACTCGCGAACTTGCGGCCGCATATAGAAAAACCCTGCGCCGTTAGGGGCCAGCATCCACTTATAGGCATGCACGGCGAGCATGTCCGGCTGAATCCGGGCGGTGTCGAAGCGGAGCGCACCCACGCTCTGGGTCCCGTCAATATACAGCAGCACGCCGCGCGACCGCAGGAACTCAGACAACTGATCCAACGGTGGCGCAAATCCGGTGTTGTAATTCGCGGAGCTGATCAGCACCAGCCGCGTGCGCTCATTCACGGTTGCGCACAGCCGCTCCCAGGCGCACTCCACCATCTCGACTCCGAACTGGCCGAGCATGCTTGGCGCGTATAGATTATTGGGGAACTCATGCTCCAGCGTGAGTATCTGGTCGCCAGCCCGCCAGTCGATGCCCGACAGCAGAATCCCTAACGCGGTGGTGGCATTCGGAACGAAAGCAATGTCGCCGGCAGCGCATTGGATCAAGCGTGCGATCTTGGCGCGCAGCCGGTCGGCGTCGTCGTACCAGGTCAGAAAATCCCAGCAAGCCAGCTCGTCGCGGTGCGCGAAATGCCTGGCGACCGCTTCGACGCCCCGGCGCGGCAATTGGCCGAACGTGGCAGTGTTCAGATAGGTCCAGTTCTCAACCGCCGGAAATTCGCGCCGTACCGCGTTCCAGTCCACGTTCATCGCAACATCCTCGTTCCCGAGCGCCTCCACATGAGAGTTTCAGTGTAGCGCCGACACTTCTATCCAGTATTTTCCGGCACAATTAGATTTGCCCCCGGCCATCGATCTGCGCGAGCCGCTGGCCCGCTATTGGGGCTACAGCGAGTTCCGGCCTCTGCAAGAACGCATCATTCGAAGTATCCTGGCGGGCCACGACGCGGCGGTCGTGATGCCGACCGGCGGCGGCAAATCGCTGTGCTACCAGTTGCCCGCGCTGGTTTCCGGACAAACCGCGATCGTCGTTTCACCTCTCATCGCCTTAATGCAGGACCAAGCCGCGCAGTTGAGCCAGATCGGCATTCCCGCCGCCGTGTTGAATAGCGCCATTCCGTGGTCCGAACAGTCCAACGTGATCTCGAAGGCGGCCAAAGGGGCCTACCGTTTGTTGTATCTCTCGCCCGAGCGTCTGGCGAAACCCGAGACCGTGGCGTGGCTCTCGCGCGTCCCCATCGCCTACTTCGCCATTGACGAGGCGCACTGCATTTCCGAATGGGGGCACGAATTTCGCCCGGAATACCGCCAATTGAGCAGCCTGCGCGCGAACTTTCCCGATCAGCCGATCGCTGCGTTCACCGCCAGCGCGACTCGGCGGGTGCGGCACGACATCCTGGCGCAGCTCCAGCTTCGCGATCCACACAAGTACATCCAGAGCTTCCACCGCTCGAACCTGCGCTATCTCGTGAAGCAATGCGAGAACGATAAGGACCAGCGCCGTTTGCTGGTGGCGGCCCTCCGTGCGCACGCCGGTGACAACGTGATCGTCTATGCCCCGACCATCGCGCGTGTCGAGGAGACCGTGGATTTCCTGGCCGAGAAGGGCATCGCCGCCGTCCCTTATCACGCCAAGATGGACACGCGCACGCGCCAGCGCAACCAGGAGCGCTGGATGTCGGATGAGGTGCGGGTTCTGGTGGGCACCATCGCCTTTGGCCTGGGAATCAACAAGGCAGCGGTCCGCGCGGTGATTCATCTCTCGCTTCCAAAATCGCTGGAGCAGTATTACCAGGAAGCTGGGCGCGCCGGGCGCGACGGCCTTCCTTCGGACTGCGCTTTGCTCTGGCAGAAGAAGGACGCGGGTTTGCTGGCGCACTTCATCGAGCAAGTCGCCGATCGCGATGAACAGGAGCGCGCCTGGCAGCGTTATCACGTCATCCGCCGCTTCGCTGATTCGTCGGCTTGCCGGCATCGCCAGATCTGCGTGCACTTCGGCGAAATCCCCAAGTGGGAGCGCTGCCAGATGTGCGACGTTTGCGGCGCGTCGCCGGAATGGCTGGAAGGCAAATCCGAAGCCGCGGCACTCCCGGTGGCGCGGGAGTCCAGGTCCAAGCGAGCGAAGGCCAGGGCGGAAACCAGGCCGCTCGAAGCAGCGCTCGATCCGGAGCTGCTCGAATACTTGCGCGAGTGGCGGCGCGGCGTATCGTTACGCGACAACGTGCCCGCGTTCCTGGTGCTGCATGACAGCACGCTCGAAGATCTGTGCCGCAAGCAGCCTCGCACTCACGACGAACTGCTGGCCGTCTCCGGCATCGGCGAGAAGAAAGCCGAGGCGCTGGGCACCGCCATCCTGGACACTTTGGAAGCCTTCCGCCATGGCGCGCGAGCAGCGCACCGGGAACAGACTAAAGTCTCGCCGGCTGAGGAGACCATTCGTTTGCTGGCCGAGGGCCGCGGCTTCGAAGAGATTGCGCAAATCCGCGAGCGCCGCGTCGCGACCGTCATCGACCTGGTGGCCGAGCTGGTGGAGCGCGGCCGGATCGAATTCGACCCCCGCTGGATGGCCCAAGACCGCCGCGGCCAAATCGAGGCAGCCATCGAGCGGCTGGGAACCGGACGCATGAAAACGATCAAGGACGTTTTGCCGCCCGACATCAGCTACGGCGAGATCCGGCTGGTGGCCGCTTTCCGGCAGCGCGTTAAGCCGGCTTGACCGCTGATAGTACGGTTTCGTATATTACGATAGTGAATAACACGGTAGCAGCGGCGCCTCTGACCGATCAGGAATTCGCGGAAGCTTTTGAAACCTGCCGCCTGCCTAACGAACGGTTCCATCATCGCGACCATCTGCGGCTGGCTTGGATTTATCTGCAGCGTTATGGCGCCCGGGATGCGCCCGCCCGAATTGGGGAATCGATCCGCCGCTATGCCGCCTATCACGGCAAGCCCGAAAAATATCACGAAACTGTGACCATCGCGTGGCTGTGGCTCCTGACGCAAGCTTCGGAGTATTGCGGTACGGCCAGCTTCGCCGAACTGTTGGCTGCTTCGCCGGAGCTGCTCGACAAGAATACGTTGCACCGCTACTATTCGCCCGAACTGCTCGCATCGGAAACCGCACGTACCCAGTTCGTCCCCCCGGATCGCAAGGCGCTGCCCAGCATCACTCGGTCTGCCGGCTAATGTAAGCTATGGCTGGTGCCGACCACTGGCGGAGACATTCCTGACTCGCTGCGCGCCCTTTTGGCCCACTTGATCGACTATGCGGGTTTGTTCCCGCCTGCAGCCCTAACCTGGCCGCAAGTAGCCCAAAATTACGAGCGCTATCTCAGCTCGCCGGAAAGCTGGATCTTAAATCGGCTGGTCTTGCCCGCCCAGCTTGCCAACGTGCAACTCCAGCCTGCGTGGCGCGTCACATTGCTGGTGGAAGACGAACCGGGCCCGCTGCCGCCGCGGATCGAAACCTTGGAGACCAAGGCCGCGCGCAGGCTGTCGCTTCCCACTTATTGTGAAGCGCCGCTCGCGCAAGTCGGCAGCGCGTTTGCGAAGATCCGCACCGGCGGCCTGACGCCGGACGCAATCCCACCTCCCGAAGAGATTGCGGATTTCCTCCACAGCGCCGCGGCGCGCCACATCCCGTTCAAGGCCACTGCGGGATTGCATCATCCTATCCGCTCGCTCCGCCCGCTGACGTACTCGGCGGACAGCCCGCGCGCGATCGTGCATGGCTTCGTCAATGTGTTCGTGGCAGCCGCCTTTGCGTGGCTGGGCGCCGAGCCACGCATTCTAGTGGCCATTCTGGACGAATCCGATGCATCCGCATTCCAGTTTCTGGACGGCGAAATGCTATGGCGCCCTTTTGGCATGGGCACTGCCCAAATCGCCGAAGCACGCCGCGACTTTGCGCACAACTTCGGCTCGTGCTCTTTTGAAGAGCCCATCGCCGGCCTCAAAGAACTCGGCTGGCTGCCATGACCGATGCGACGCACGATCCCGCGC
Source organism: Terriglobia bacterium (assembly GCA_963768095.1). Classification (GTDB taxonomy): domain Bacteria; phylum Acidobacteriota; class Terriglobia; order Bryobacterales; family Bryobacteraceae; genus Palsa-89. Next base: position 229,740 of record CAVYGT010000012.1, read on the forward strand.
TCCAAAGCTGGGTGGAATCCGCCCACCACCCGGATACGGATTTCCCGATCCAGAATCTTCCTTACGCCACGTTTCGACGCCAAGGCGAAGAACAAACCCGCCTCGGAATCGCCATCGGCGAGATGCTGCTGGACGCGGGCCAAGCTCTCGGATTCCCGCCGCTGAGCGAGATCATGGCGATGCCGCGCAGCCATCGCACTGCGCTGCGCCACCGCGCCAGCGAGTTTCTCGCGAACTACACACCCGGCGCCGAGCGTTCGCTCCTCCCCATCGCGGACGCCCAACTGCTTCTCCCCTGCCCGATCCCCGATTACACCGACTTCTACGCATCGCTCGATCACGCCACCAACGTGGGCCGCCTGTTTCGACCCGACCATCCGCTGCTTCCCAACTACAAATGGCTCCCGGTCGCCTATCACGGCCGCGCGTCGTCGGTGGTGGTGAGCGGCACGCCGGTTCGCCGTCCGTCGGGTCAGATCGTGTCGAGTCCGGCCGGGCCGCCTGAATATTCGCCCTGCCGCCTGCTCGACTACGAAGTCGAGTTGGGCGCTTTCCTGGGACCAGGCAATCCGATAGGCGAGCCGATCCCGATCGCCGCGGCCGAAAATCACCTGGCCGGTGTCTGCCTGCTCAATGATTGGTCCGCGCGCGATATTCAAACTTGGGAGGGCCAGCCGCTCGGCCCGTTCCTGGCGAAGAATTTCGCTACCTCGATCTCCCCTTGGGTGGTGACGCTGGATGCGCTGGAGCCGTTCCGCTGTCCCGGTCCGCCGCGTGCCGAAACCGACCCGCATCCGCTGCCACACCTCGTTCCCGCCGCCGATAGCGCCTTCCGCATCACGCTGGAGGTCTGGCTCCGAACCGTGAAGATGCGCGAACCGGTTCGCATCAGCCAGGGCGATTTTTCCTGCATGTTCTGGACGCTGGCGCAGATGATTGCCCACCACAGCTCCAATGGCTGCCCATTGCGTGCCGGCGATCTGATCGGCAGCGGCACTGTCTCCGGCCCGGACCAAGAGAATCGCGGCTGCTTGCTTGAACTGACCTCGCGTGGCGCCGAGCCCATCGCGCTGCCTTCCGGCGAGACCCGCGCCTTCCTGGAAGATGGCGATGAAGTGATCCTCCGCGGGTTCTGCCAGGCGCCCGGATTCCGGCGAATTGGCCTGGGCGAGTGCTGCGGCGTTGTGCTGCCGGCCCATGCGGCGGTGTCGAAACTCTGAACCCTGGCCGCCAAATTCTCGTCATTTCCGGAGCCGATGGCAACGCGCTGTCCGCGGCATTGGCTGCGGCTGCCATGGCGCTTCAATCATTTACACATTGGCCGCTCACCTGCACAGTTGATCGCCGGAGATTCTTCTTGGCAACTCCCCAAGCCGCTCTCGCAAGCCCGGCGAACCCCAAACCGCTCCGCGCGCAAACTCGTCCTCGTCTGGACGGGCTGTTTCTGGCCGGCGTCACCATCGCCTTCGCGGCCGCGCTGATCGGCATTGCCTCCACCGGTGTCTCGCTGGCTTATTTCTTCCAGCCGACCGGAGCCATCATCGTCCTCGGCGGGACGCTGGGCGTGATTCTGATTACGACGCCGGCCCAGTCGCTTGTGCACTCGCTCCACAGGGTCAAGGATCTGTTTGCGGCATCGGATCGGGACCCGCAAGCCTTGATCGAAGAAATCGTGGAGTGCGCGCGCGCCAGGCGCCGCGGCATCGTGGCGCTGGAACCGTTGATCGATCACGTGCGTGACGAATTCTTTCAGAAGGGTCTGCGGCTCGCCACCGATCTGACCGATCGCCAGGAGTTGAAATCCATCCTGGAGACGGAGCTGCACATGGCCGAGCGCCAAGGTGAAGCGGACGCGAAAACCTTGGAAGTGGCCGGTGGATTTGCTCCCACCATAGGAATCATCGGCACCGTGGTCGGGCTCATCGATGTCCTGCGGCACTTCTCCAATCCTCAGGCCATCGGATTTGGCATCGGCACCGCGTTCGTCTCCACCATTTATGGCTTGACGCTGGCAAACCTGGTATTGCTCCCGGCCGCGCACCGCATCCGCGCGCATGTCGCCGCCAAGTTCGAGACACAGGAAATCATTCTCGAGGGTCTGCTCGCCATTCTGGACACGGTTCATCCCGAGATCATTCGAATGCGTCTCAACGCGTTCGTGCGCCGGCCCAGTCCGGGCGCCAAACCAAATGCTGCGTAAGCCCTCCTATCTTCAGTCCGAGCGCGGCGGGCCGCGAGCGCTGGTTGGTTAGCTACACCGATATCCTGACTCTGCTGCTGATCCTGTTCGTGGCGATGGCGGCGCAGAGTGTCGGCGAACAGAAAGCCGGCGCGGTTGAGCCCAAGGCCCAGCCTCCGAACGCAACCGTTCCGCCCGTACAAGCGCCTCCACCGGCGCCCGTGCAAGCACCAGCGACACCCGTGCAAACCGCTCCAGTGACACCCGCGCAAAGCGCTCAGGCATCGGCCGTGCCAGCGGCGCCCGTGCCAAGTGATCCTGCACTTGCCTCACCGCCAGCCCGCGCAGCCGCCCAATCCATCGCACGAGGCCCTGCTTCGAGCCGAAGCACGGCTCAAAGAACACGGTTTGGATATGCACCTGGAAGCGCGCGGGCTCGTCATAAGCCTGCCTCAGGCGATTCTGTTCGCCTCCGCCGACGATCGGATCAACCGTTCGGCATTGCCCATCATTTCCGAAATCGCCGCTGTATTGCGCGACCTCGATAACAAAGTCGAGCTGGCCGGGCACGCCGATTCCGTCCCCATTCACACCCAGCGTTTCAAGAATAATTGGGAGCTTTCCTCCGCCCGCGGTCTGAGCCTGTTGAATACGCTGACCAACGACTACGGAATCGCGGAATCTCGCCTGACCGTCTCCAGCCACGGCTCGTACAGCCCTAAAGGCTCTAACGACACGCCGGACGGGCGCGCCGAGAACCGCCGCGTCGAAATTCTCATCCTGGACCAGGCGCAGCAGTAAAGCCACGATCCAAATCCGCCGTTGGCCGTGCGATCCTGGACATGCTGCCATGAAATATGGCCTGAACATCCTGCCCGGCGCTGCCTTGGATCTTCTCTCGCTCGGCGCTCTGGTGTACCGCCTCGACCCCGGAGTGGTTCCTTTCCGCAAAGCCACCGAGTGCGCCATTCACGTGAGCGGCGGCGAGTTCAACGTCGCCGCCAACCTGGCGAACTGCTTCGGCCTAAGAACCGGCATCGCCAGCGCCATGGTGGACTACCCGATCGGCGAGCTGATCGCGGAACGCGTCCGCGCCATGGGCGTGCAGCCGTTCTATAAGCGCTTCGAGCACGACGGCGTCACCGGCCCCAACATGGCTACCGTCTACAGCGACCGCGGATTCGGCGTGCGGCCGCCAGTGGTGTTCTACAATCGCGCCCACGAAGCCGCGGCGCTTCTCAAACCCGGCGACTTCGATTGGAAGGGCATCCTCGCCCCAGCAGTGCGCTGGTTCCACAGCGGCGGCATCTTCGCGGCCCTCTCTCCCACCACCGCGGAACTCATCGTGGAAGGTATGCGCGCCGCCCAGGCCGCCGGAGCCGTGGTTTCGTTCGACCTGAACTTCCGGGAGAAGCTGTGGAAAAGCTCCGGCGGGAGGGGCCGGGCTGCGTCCGTCCTCCAGCAGATTGTCGAAAACGTAGATGTGCTGGTCGGACTCGACCCACACTTCGAAAAGAGCTTGGGCTTTAGCCCACCGCACCCGGCGGCTTCTTCGCCGGTAGACCCTGGCGCGTTCCTCGCGCCATTCCGCATGTGGTGGAGCGGTATCCGCGTCTCAAGGTGATCGCAACTACTCTGCGCCAGGTCCATTCGGCCAACCGGCACAGTTGGAGCGCGGCCGCCTGGATCGACGGCCAGACCTATGTCGCGCCGGTATGCGAGCTGGACATCTACGATCGCGTGGGTGGCGGAGACGGATTCGCCGCGGGCCTTTTCTACGGGCTGCTCGCCGGCGAGCCTCCGGAAGAAGCGCTGAAGCTTGGTTGGGCGCACGGCGCGCTAATCGCGACCTTTCCGGGCGACACCACCATGGCGACACTGGACCAAGTGCGCGCGGTCGCTCAGGGCGGCTCGGCCAGCATCCAGCGCTAGCCAATTCTCCGATCGCCGCGCGTGATTACACGATGTATCCTGGTACGTGCAGCTTCAAAGCGCGCTCTTCTTTGAAACGCCGCAAGAGATTTTCGCCCGGGTCTTCTCGGAATCGAAACCCCGCACGCCGACGCCGGCTGTGCGCGTCCAGTTTTGCAAATTCGCCAACGCCAACAGCTTTATTCGTTGGGATGAGACCGGTCTGGAGGTTCGGATCACCGACGTACTGGAAGGCGCTCCCGCGCCCATTCTGGAAGCGCTCGCGAACATTTTGATTTCGAAGCTGGTGCGCCGCCCGGTTCCCAAGGCGCACGCGGAACGGTACCGCCGTTTTCTGAACCGCAAGGAGATGCGCCGTAGCCTGCAACTGGTAAAACAAGTGCGTGGCCGGAAGTTCGTGTCAGGCCCGAAAGGCGCCTGCTACAACCTGGAGGAGATCTTCGAAGATCTGAACCAGCGCTACTTCCACGGCCTCATGGCGCGCCCGCTGCTAGGCTGGAGCCGCAAGCCCTCGCGCGTCATGCTGGGCCATTACGATCCCTCTCATAACGCGATCATCCTGAGCAAGCTGCTGGATCGCCCCGGCATTCCGCACCTGGCCGTGGAATACGTTCTTTTCCACGAGATGCTCCACCTGCGGTTCCCCGTGGAGCACCGTGGCGCGCGCCGCTGTGTTCACACCCGCGATTTCAAGGCAGCGGAAAAGCAGTTCGTTTCGTTACGGCAAGCCAAGGAAGCGCTGAAGCGGCTGTGCGCTGGCGCGGACCTTCTCGATTAGATAGCGTCGGCGGCGGGAGGAAGCGCACCCAGCGCGATCTGGCTCCGCATGCGCTCCAGCGCGTGTAGCAGTTTAGGAACATCCACGGCCGTCCAACCCAGCGGATACAGCGCCACCTTGCAGCGAACCAGGCTGACGGCAAAATAGAAACGGACCCGCTGCCGGAACAATTCGCGCGCCAGCTCCGGACGATCCTGCTCCGATTGCACCAGCATCAGCCTCGCGAAGAAATGCAACTGATTGAAGTCACGAGTCAGCATTCTGAGGTATTGGCCGAATATCCGGCGGCGCTCAGACAATAGGCGCTTACCCATGTCTGGCCGGTAACCCGGTTGAGCCGCCAGGAACCGAAAATCGCTGGCATCCAGCAGCCGCTCCATCGGAGCGTAGGTTTCCAGGGAAAATTCATCCAGCCACGCCAGGCCAACTGCCTGGGAATCGAAACGAGACCTCAACCTGAGAAAAAGAACACTGAAGATCGCCAGCAGGACAAGCGCAATCGCGCTTAGTGTTACGAGCACCTAGGCCTCTCCTCCACCGGAGTCAGATTAGCGGAATCTATGGCCAAAAGCAAACATTTTTTACGTCTGATTCGGTTTTTATTGCAAAGATTGGTTATTTCTTTGCTGTACGCAAAAGACTGTCATTGATAGCTCTAAGTCTGGAAAGGACGAGTTTTTCATACTCCATATTCCATCGATGCCCAACGACCACTGTCTTCTTCTCGCCCTTCCGGCTTAAGGTGAATAGCCAAAAGAGTAAGCAAGCGCTGGAGACCGCAACCAATATGCTGTTGATCTGCCGGTACCACGAGTAATAACGGATATTGTTAACAAACAACGTTACAGTCTTGGCCAGCAAATAAACGGCAAAGCCCGCCGAGTAGTTCAGGGCGTTCCGATTCAGCGGTACAGGGTAATAGGCCAGAAAGAGTACCGAAAGCAGTACAAAGACCAGCAGACTGGAAAGAATCGCACGCTCACATATCGCGAAATATTGGGGTACTGTCGCCGGCTTCTTTTCCAACCCCAGCGGCAGCAACGAAGCGGCTACAGCGCAGACCATCACGATCTTGACATAGCGGCGGGCCGCGCTGGCAATTCCGGTCAAGTCACGCAGGACCAAGTCGAACGTTTCCAGAACGACCAAGGCGTAAAGCGTTACCACCAGCGCCTCGCTAGCCAGGAACATATAGAGATATGCCTTACTGTGAAGCGGGAAAAACGGCACTGCGGTTTGAAGTAAGGCCACGAAAAGGTAAGAAAAGAAATAGCGGTAAATGCGGTACAGGCCAGTCCACCAGATCCGAATACATAGCCCAAGCAGCGTGGCGGACTGGAGTGCGACGAAGAACTGCTGCTCGAAGGGGAGCCGATTCATGAAGCTCACTGCTTGCGGCCTTCAACAGTGTAGCATCGGCCCCCGCGTCAAAACGTCAACGTTAACGCACGTCGGCTCGGCAGGAGCCGTCTATCATGCAAGGGGGCATTGGAATATCGGCCGAAACTGCGGTGGCAAGGGCCATTGCGGCGGCCAGGATCAATAGGGCTTTTTTCAACATGGGTCAGCAATCTCCTTTGTTTTTGGCTGTGAGCCGGATGACTCGCAGTCAGAGTAAAGGCAGAGAAAGCCGAGTTGAGAAAAGCAGGAGAGTATTTCGGAAAGCAGAACATCTTACACGCCGACACCCTCAAGTCCTGATCGGGGATTCCATTGTTACCGGGGGTAGGGTATGATTCTAAAGGGCAAGATGAAGCGTACGGAAGATCACGCTGCCTTGGATCGCGGTGTTGTCTCCAATCTTTGGCGGAACACCCTCTCGCGGATCCCTTCGGTATTCGGCCGGCTGGTGTATGTCTCCTCGCTGCGAAATCCCAACAACGGCCGCTACGAACACCACGGCTTAGCCTTGATTTTTGGCGAGGACGACGCCAACAAAGCCCTCAAGAAGAGCCATATCGATCTTTTCTCCGGGTGGCTCACCTTCAGTCTGGAGCAACAGAAGGCAGATTTGGAATTGTATCTCTCAGGATTGCCGGATAATCGAGATCTCGTGCTGGAGAACTGGATCAAATTGGCGCCATACCGCAATTTGATCCCCAGCTCGGTCCGTGGCGTCGAACGAAGACTCTACATCACCGACTTAACGGCGCTGCTCGCGGTACTTAAGAACGCGGGCGCCGGCGGCGTCCCTGATCCAGACGCATAGCCACTCCCGTAACCTGGCCGACGATATCGATTTCGTCCGGATAGACGTACACCTGCGGGCTGCATTCCGAGGCCGGATGCGGTTGCAAAATGAGCCGGTCCTCGGTGGCATTGCACCAGGCACAGACGTATCCCTGACGATGTTCGAAAAAGTAAATGGGCCGCTCAAACTCATTGTTCCAGCCCGAGTTAGCGATCCGCCTTTGCGTTTCGTCGATCATCAGCAAGCTGCCCGGCTGCAGCAGCGGGTACATGAAGAAATCTTCGGTTCCAATAAAAGCGTAGCGGTTTTCCTTGAGTCGCAGCGTCTCCAGGAAAAGCAGCGGAAGCTTACCCCAGCGCTGAATCATGCGGCTCAGGTAGGTGGTCCGGCGCAGATCAATCCCGGGATCTAAAGAAAGAGGAAGCAGCACCTCACCATGGGTGCCGGCACGAAAACCGATGGGATGGGTCTGGGGAATTTGGGTCAGGGTAGCGTCCGCAGGCAGGGAGCCGAGCGAAATCCCATACCAATCGAGAACTTCTTGAAAATCAAGCCGATAGATCGCGCACAACGAATACAGCCGAAAAATCGAAGGAACCAGCCCGCGATTCTCAATTTCCGAGACGCGATTGATTAAGATGGCAAATTCGTCATTATGATACTTCTCGGCGATTTTCTGGCTGGCCTCTTCGACGTCGCGAACGCGTAAATTCAGGCGCTCCCTCGCGCGCCGGAGTTTCTGTCCAGCGTCGTCCATCTCAGATTGTTTCCCCCGTCACTTCCGGCGCTGCGGACCAACCCGATCGACATCGCGCAGTGGCGTAAAATGCAACTGTTGACAAAGCACGAATTATACGATCGCGATGCGCAAAGAGCAACCCTCAAATGGCAGTTTTGTTCGGTTTTCCGAACAAGACATAAAGTAAGAAGGCTTTTTCCGGGATTAAATGGGTGCCCGTGCCTTGAGCACCCCCATGGCCCAACTTCACTGTAACATGACAGATAATGGCATCAGAACGCAGAAATCGCAAACCAGGCAAGTCTAAACAGCGGGTTGGCATCCAAGGAGAACTGGGCGCCTTCAGCCAGGAGGCCGTGCGCCAGCTCTTAGGTAGCCGGGCCGAGGTGATCCCGTATCAGAGGTTCGAGCAGGTGTTTCGCGCGCTGCAGCGCCGCAAGATCGATGCCGCCGTGATCCCCATGGAGAACACTCTGGCCGGATCGGTGCACGAGAACTACGACCACCTGCTCAATTTCGACGTCCGCATCACCGCGGAAACCAGCGTCCGCATTGTCCACAACCTGATCGCGCCGCCTGGAGTCCGCTTCCAGAATATTCGCAAGGTGTATTCGCATCCGGTGGCGCTGAATCAATGCCTGCGATTCTTTGCCGGCCACCCGAAGATGGAGCGTGTCCCTTTCTACGACACCGCGGGCGCGGTCAAGATGATCATGTCGGAACCGGCCGCGGATCAGGCCGCGATCGCATCTCGCGTAGCCGCGTCCATTTACGGAGGGCGGATATTGCGGCGGTCGATCGAGGACGACCGTCACAACTTTACGCGCTTCTTCCTGCTGTATCGCCGCCAGAGCGCGCCAGCCCCGAGCCGCACCGCGCGCCAGTGGAAAACGTCGCTGGTTTTTACCACGCGGAATATTCCGGGCGCGCTGTTTCGAGCCCTGAGCGCCTTGGCTTTGCGCGATATCAGTCTGACCAAGATCGAATCGCGGCCGCTGCACGGCAAACCCTGGGAGTATCTGTTTTACGTCGACTTGCTGGGGCGGGAAGACGAAGTTCGCGTGCAGAACGCCCTGCGGCATCTGGCCGAGCTGGCGGATTTTTTGCGGGTCCTCGGCAGCTATCCGAAGGGGGCCTGAGATTTGCGGTATCGGCTACCGCGATCTGGCTGTTACCGGTTTCTTCGCTGAATCGGTGCGCCGCGGCGTAAATTTCAGCGCAGTGTGGGTCGCGGAAAACGCACAGACCTTGATGTCTACCAGTCCGGCCGCCAGACCCGCCGTGCGCACATCGTTCTCGCGGACGGCTTGAACTCCTTTCGGATAAATGACCCAAACCGGTCCATCGGTCAGATAGGCTAGCTCCACTAAATCGTCTTTCTCCCGGACCGCGAGAAAAACCAGCGCCGGCTTGGAGCGCGCCAGCTGCCGCCCCTCGCTCGCGATAGCTCCTGACGAAACTCAGGCATCCTGCGCGCCGATCAGGCGCACCTTCATTCCCGCTTTCACCCCCAGCTTGTCAAGACGGCTGGGAGGATTCCGGATGCGCGTCGCCCATTCTCGGCCGCTAGCGCCCAGATGAAACACGGCGGTGCCTCCGGAGAACTGGATTTCGAGCCTTCCATCGGCGGCGTCTAGGGCACGGATGTCTTGAAAGGGGATCTTGAGGCGAAACGCGCCGCGAAAAAGAACCTCGCTGGTTTCAAGCAGCGCCTTGCCCCGGGAAGACTCCTGACCGAAATCTACACGGCACTGTGCCTCACGTCCCATTAGCTCCCCGGCTCGATCGAACTTGGCATGCAACGCCTGGATGAGCGCATCGATAGTGGCAGTATAGCCGAACACAAAACGCGACATGAATCGATAGATCGGGTTGTAGATTTCGCCATTCTCGGTGATTTGGAGCATTGAACCCCCCGGCTCGGGGCTAATTTCGTGGATCCAGAATCCGCCATACGGGAGATTGGGATCGGCGATGCGCGTAATCAGCCGGAACGGCGGAGTCTCTTCGATGGCTTCATAGGTGACGGAGCTGCCGTGCGCATCGATCTCTTTCCACATCCGACGACCGTTGCGCGGTGGGAGATTCTCAAAGCGTTTAACATTCGGCCGCCAGGTTGGGGGCCCGGTGATAACATCCCACACCGCTTGCGGCGGCTGGTGAAAGTGCGACGAGCGGGTCACACTATGGTTCTGCGGCAAGAGCACGCCGATGCCAGCGACGGCACCCAAAATGGCCGCGACGGCCAGCAGCGCAACCCATAGCCATTTCACGCTAAACCACCGTCCGGAGCGGCTCGAACCTTGTGGACCCGGCCGCGCCAGAATCAGTCTAACATCGGCATCCATCGGGCTGATACTCTGTTGTTAGGTGCTTCGCAGCCTGCTGCTGTTTCTCTCGCGCCAGCCCTGGCTACGTCATTGGATGGAAACTTCACCGGCGGCCGACCGGCTCACTTCGCGCTTCATCGCGGGGCACACGCTGGAGCGCGAAATCGCCGTTTGCCAGCGCCTGAACCGCGACGGGTATTTGGCCAGCCTGGACCATCTGGGCGAGAGCGTAACTTCACTCCAGGAAGCCGGAAGCTCACGCGACGCCTACCTGAGCGCGCTCGATCGCGTCGCCGAGCTGGGTCTTCAGGCCACGGTCTCGGTCAAACTGACGCAACTGGGTCTCGACTTTTCAGAGACCGAATGCGAAAACAATGTCGATCGATTGGTGAGCCGAGCCAGCGAGATCGGAAGCGCGGTGGAAATCGATATGGAATCCAGCGCCTACGTCGATCGTACCCTGGCTTTGGTGGCACGCCTGCATGCGCGCCACCGACACGTGCGCGCCGTCATTCAAGCATACCTGTACCGCAGCCAGAGCGATGTCGAGAACCTATGCCGGCTCCAGATTCCCGTGCGTCTGTGCAAGGGCGCCTACAAAGAGGCGTCCGATGTTGCGTTTCCAAAAAAGCCGGACGTAGATCGAAACTACGTGCACCTGATGCACACTCTCTTGCGCGACGGAGTGAATCCCGCCATCGCGTCCCATGACGAGCGGATCGTGCGTCAGGCCATCGATCTGGTCAAGGAACAAAAGCTCGGCGCGGATCGTTTTGAATTTCAGATGCTATACGGCATCTCGCGCGATTTGCAGCGCCGTCTGACCGCCGAAGGGTACCGCTTGCGCCTGTATGTGCCCTATGGCGACGCCTGGTATCCCTATTTTATGCGGCGCCTGGCGGAACGGCCGGCAAATGTCCTGTTTCTGATGCGGAATTTGATGAAAAGTTGACCGCGACGCGCTAGGATGGAGTAGAGCGGGAACCTGGAGCCTAATAAAGGAGTCCAATGGTTGTGCGGTATTGGGGTTTCTTGATCGCCAAGATTGCGGCCGCTTGTTTACCCATGTGGGTGCTGTGGCGCGCGATCCGTTGGAGTTTTCCACGGGAATCCGAGCAGAGCCTGTTCGCTCACGACCTCGGCTACACCTCCGCCATGATGTTGTTCTTTCTGGTTGGCGCGGGATTGTTTTACGTGATCGTCTGGGACCAGCGCTATCGCTGCCGCACGTGCCTGCGCCGCTTGCGCATGCCGGTGGCCGCCGGTTCCTGGCCGAATATGCTTCTGTTTGGCCAGCCGCGCATGGAATACATCTGCCTGTATGGCCATGGAACTCTCAAAGTTCCCGAAGTTCAGATCAATGGTCCTAACAGCCCGGACTGGGAGCCTCACGACGAAGACATCTGGAAAGAACTGGAGTCGCTCGAGGCAAGCAAGAAGTGAACCTCACGCGGCTCCTTCGGGTGGCCGCCGGCATCCTGGTTCTGGTTGGGCTGGCGGGTGTCGGCTTGGTTTTGGTTCCTCCCTACGCCGCGAACTTCAAGCTGCAGCGTTACCTCAACGAGTTGATTGACGATCCAGCCACTGCCCGCCAGTCTCCCGATGCAGTCCGCGCCAAGGTCATAAGCAAGGCATCCGCACTGGCTTTACCCCTGACGCCTCAGGACGTGCAGGTGGCGCCTTCCGGGAACGCGTTGCGAATCGACGCGCTGTACGTCGTGCACGTCGACATCGCCGGCTACAGTGTGGACCTGCACTTCCGCCCCGCCGCCGGGGGAAGCTAGAAGCGCGCGAATCGCACGTCTGTTTCGGCCAATAGGTCGTCCTCTACGGCGGGCGAAAGCGAAACCACCGTGATGCGTTGCCCTTCACGCAGCCGTTGCAACAGAAGCTGGCGGCCGTTCTGAAAGCGCATCGCATCGCGATAAGTATTGACTTCCGCGCTGATCTGGGTGAAGGTTACGTGCTCGGTCTCCTCTACACCCAGTTCGCGCTGCAGAGTCTTCGGGATATCCCGCAGAATCAATCTCGATCCCGGTGGAATGCAGACCGCGGGAACCCGCTTCTCCGCTTCCCACAGGGGCCGCTGGAACCAGCTTTTGATTCGAGCCCAGCGGCTGCGTCCGCTACAGCCTGCAACGCCTTGCGGCGCAGGCAAATCGGACGGAGACGCTAAGCCAAGCGAGGCCCCTCCGAATCTATGCACTACCAGTTCTTCACCGTCAGCGCCGAGCCGGCTCGGAAAGAGATGCAACGAATAGTCACACATGTTTCTTACTCCGTGGATTGGACGCCTGTGGACGATCTTGGCAACCCGAAGTAACGGTGACAGGCCGCGAGTCTAAGAGACAGGCCGGAGGTAGACTGTAAATATGGAAAAAGCCACCTTTGGAGCCGGATGTTTTTGGGGTGTGGAAGCTGCCTTCCGCCAAATCAAAGGCGTTGTCTCTACCGCCGTCGGCTACATGGGGGGGACGCTCGCCGACCCCACTTATCAAGACGTCTGCACCGATCACACCGGCCACGCGGAAGTGGTGCAAGTGGAATTCGATCCGGCACAGGTTTCCTACCAGGATTTATTAGGTGTGTTCTGGGAGAATCATGATCCAACTACGCTGAACCGGCAGGGCCCGGATGTGGGCACGCAGTACCGCTCTGTCATTTTCTTTCACACGCCCGAGCAGGAAGCCGCCGCTCACGCGTCCAAAGACGCGCTGGCAAAATCCGGAGCCTACAGGCGCCCCATTGTGACCGAAATCCAACCCGCCGCCAACTTTTGGCGGGCCGAAGAATACCATCAGCAGTATCTGGAGAAGCGCGGCCTGGCGCATTGCCATCTGTAAACCGAGCGGGCGCCACAAGAAAAATCCCGCCTTGTCCGGGCTGGAAGCAAGGCGGGTTTTGGATAGCTCTCGGAGGAGGGAGCTATTTCAATGGTATTTTCGCCGCTGCCGTACTAAGTTGCAATACGGTGAAACCCCTAAGTAGCTCATCGGTGTCCTGAGAACCACTGGGCTAAGTAAGCCCGCCGGGCGTGATGTCACTTGGGGGTTACCTGAAGGCTCGAGAGAGGCGCTTGAAACACTGCGGTGGAAAGACCGTCTGACAATTGCGCTTTGCCTATTCGTTGCCGATTCTTCCTTCTCGCCCTACTGGCGTGTGTTTCGGCTCTCGGTGGCCCGCCGTTTCAAACCGATGACCCCGGAGCCGATCGATTTCGAGCACTACGAGTTCTATACCTTCGCGTCGTCGGACCGGAACGCCGGTTGAGACCGACACCGTTGGGCCGGCCATCGAATTTAACTGGGGCGCGCTGCCGAACGTTCATCTGCACATCATCATCCCGGAAGCCGCCGTGCTTCCTTCCAATAACCCCAGCCTGACGCCGGCCGGCATCGGCCCGCGGGCGTTCGGCTTGGGCGACATCGAAACGGGCATTAAGTACCGCTTTGTTCAGGAGACCGCGCACCGGCCCATGATCGGCACCTTCACTATGTTCGAACTTCCCAGCGGCGACGCGGCGCGCGGGTTGGGCGTAGGCAGGACGTGGTTCAAAATTCCGATTTGGGCGCAGAAAAGTTTCGGGCCGTGGACCACTTACGGCGGCGGCGGTGTCACGGTGGTGCGCGCGCCCGGTTATCGCAACTTCCCTTTCGCCGGCTGGCTTGTTCAGCGCGATATCGGCAAGAAGCTTACGCTCGGCACAGAATTTTTCATCACGGGCCGGAAGGCATCGCGACGCCGCAAACGCTCGCGGCGACCATGGTGGATGTGAGCGGCTACTACAAATTCCGCGATCCTGGCTTTCAGCTGTTGTTCTGCTACGGCCATACCGCGATTGGCCAGACGGAGAACTACGCCTATCTCGGGCTGTACTGGACGTGGCGCTCCGATAAGAACAAGCACCCGCTCCCGGGCGCGGCGGATCAGGACCGCCTCTTCAACCGGTAATCCTCGACGTCCGGCATTTTGATCAGCTTGCACATCTCGAACAGGCGCGAGCGCGCGCGCATGCCGATGCGTTCTTCCAGGAAATACTTGCTGTGCAGATCCTCCTGCAAGCCCGAGCCGCGTTGGTCGCCCGCTTCCGGATCGCGCAGATTGGTGGTGACGATGGTGGCGCGCTTGTTGTTACAGCGCTGGGTGATGATGGACGTCACCGTATCCTCCACCCAATCGGTCACGCGATGCGCGCCCAGGTCGTCGAGAACCAGGATGTCGGACTCGAGCGCCGAGCGATAGGCATCCCGATCCATGGTGCCCGAGGCTTGATCGTAGCCGCTGCGGATGTGGTTGAGCAGCGCCTGGAAGTCATAGAACACGCCTTCGAATCCGCGCCCGATCAAGCCGCGCAGCGCCGCCACCGCCAGATGTGTCTTGCCGGTGCCGGGCGGTCCGATGAACAGCAAACCAGGCTTGGGCACGTTGGGATATTCACGCACGTACGCGCGCACGTTCAGAACCACGCCGGCAAGCTGCGTGCGCGAGATGGGATTGTCCGAAGGAAGAATGAAGTTATCGACCGACGCGTTTTGATACAGCGGCGGGATGTTGGCGCGCGTCTCGATGCGTTGCTCACGCCCGGCGCTCGCGCACTCGCACTGTTCAGCGGCCGAGATTCCCTCGCGCTCGATGATCTTCCAACCCGAGCCGCCGCAAATCGTGCAAGTTGCTACCGCGTTCATGGAGTGATTTTACCAGCCCACCGGCTGGCCTTGATTCTGCTGGTCCAGCCATTTCTTCAGAGGCGCGAAATAATCCAGAATCGCGGTGGCGTCCATTTGTTTTTGGCCGGTGAGCGCCTCCAGGGCCTCGGGCCAGGGCCGGCTCGAGCCCATCGCGAGCATGCTGTTCAGCCGCTGGCCCGCCGCCTTGCTGTCGTAGATGGAACAGCGGTTCAGGGGGCCGGTGCAGCCGGCGATTCTCGAGAGCGCGCGATGAAACTGGAACTGCAGGATGTAGGACAGAAAGTACCGTGCGTAAGGATAATTCGCCGCCACATGATACTTGGCGCCCGGATCGAAATCGTTTTCGCTACGCGCTACCGGCGGCGCAATGCCCTGGTACTTCAGCCGCAGATCCCACCAGGCTTGGTTGTACCGATCCGGCGGAACAGCGCCGGAAAAAACTTGCCAGCGCCATTTGTCGATCATCAAACCGAACGGCAGGAAGGCGACGCGTTCGAGCGCCGTCCTCAGCAGGATGCCGATGTCTTTGGAACTATCGGGCACCGTGGCTAAAAGCCCGATCTTCTTCAGATACTCGGGCGTCACGGACAACGCGATGGTGTCGCCGATGGCCTCATGGAAGCCGTCATTGGCGCTGTCGCGGAACAGGAACGGCTGCTTGTTATAAGCGCGCTGGTAGAAATTGTGGCCCAGCTCGTGATGGATGGTGGAGAAATCCTCGGCGTTGATCTCGATGCACAACTTGATCCGCAGGTCGTCCACCGCGTCCACGTCCCAGGCGCTGGCATGGCACACCACATCGCGATCGCGCGGCTTGAGGAACATGGATCGCTCCCAGAATGTTTTCGGCAGCGGTGCAAACCCGAGCGAAGTGAAAAAGTGCTCGCCGTAGCGCACCATGTCGAGCGGCTGCGTGTTCTTCGACTTGAGAATCGCGGTCAGATCGTAACCGGGGTCGGCGTTCTTGGGGGCAACCAGAGGATAAATGTTCTCCCATTCCTGCGCCCACATGTTGCCCAGCAAGTGCGCGGGGATGGGTCCGTTGGCCGGGACGATATTGCCGTATTTTTCGCGGAGCTTTCGGCGGACGTAAGCGTGCAGCGCCACGTACAGCGGCTTCACCTGATCCCACAGCCGGTCCATCTCCGCGGGGAACGCGTCCGGCGGAAGGTCGTATTTGGAGCGCCACATGGCGCCCATGTCGGCGAAGCCCAGTTCGCGCGCGCCTTTGTTGCCCAGCTCGACGTAGCGCGCATACAGCGGACGCATGGGCGGAGAAACGGTGTGCCAGCCGCGCCAGGCGTCCAGGAGCGCTTTGGGGTCGGTGCTGGTGCGCAGGATATCGCTGAGCTGATCGAGATCGAGGCATTTCCCCGGCTGCGGGCAATACTTGCCGCTCCCGTACATGCCCTCCATCTTGCGCGGCGATTTCGGTCAGCTCCTGGGCTTGCTTCGGATCGGACGGCGCGGCCAGCGTCAAGGACAGGCGCAGCAGCTTGAATTGGCGCGCCAGGTCGTCCGGCATCTTGAGCTGGCTGAAGCGGGTGGATTGCTTGGCCAGTTCCATGGTGGCCGCGATGAGCTGCGCCTCCGCTTTGGCGGCCAGCGACTCGGTGTCGGTAGTGATGTAGGTGTCTTTGACCCAGTCGGCGCGCTGCTGTTGCGTGGTGAGGTCCAGCAGCCGGGTCTGCGCGCGATCCATGAAAGCCCGCGCTTCGGCCAGCGTGGGAGGTTTGGCGGTGTCCGCCCCAGCGCTCACACCCAGACTAAGAGTGAGAATCGCGACGAAATTTCGAATCCGCATGGTGGCTTTGAAGCAGGCCGTGCCACCATTGTACTCTCGCGGAAAACTGCCGGAAGCGCTTGCCGATCAATTGACGGGTTGCGGGCCGGGCGTCGACTGCGTCCGGAATTCGTATTGATGAATCTCGATGGCCGCTTTACCTTCGTCGCAGCGGACTACCCGGCCGCGCGCCACCAGCTTCAGATTGACCTTGCTGTTCAGTTGCGCCGGCCAACTGATCGAGATCTCCAGACGCCGGCCGGGAAGCAGATACTGGTCCGTCGTGAACAGGACGCCGTTGCTGCTCATGTTAATGGTCTTGCCACTGCCCATTTCCTCGGCTGTCTTTCGGTTCAGAATCTTGAAGCGCACATCGCGTTCAATAGGGAACCGATCCGCGCTGCGGCGATCATCCTTGCTTTTATCTGGTTTCACGCTTGTCCCTACCATGTCTGGTCCTCGCTTCTTCCTAATGCACCACCAGAGTGCGGTAGAGGCGTGAGTGCACCAATAGCAGAGAATTCCTAATTTGGCGTGGTACCGAGCGTTTTCCTGGATAGTACTTGGATGCTGGCCGGAGTATTACTCGGGAGTTTTTGGCTGATTTTTCTTACGGTTACGGATCTGCCGCAAGCGCTCCGCAATGCGCTCCTCGAAGCCCCGTCCGGTGGGCTCATAGAATACGGCGCCCGCAAGTGACTCAGGGAGGCACTCCATTTCAGTCCAGGCATCCTCGAAATTGTGGGCGTGCTGGTAACCGGCTCCATACCCCCATTGCTTCATGGCGCCAGTGGGGGCGTTTCTCAGGTGGAATGGGACGGGCTCTGCGCGATGGCTTTCGATGGCTTCCATTACGCGGTTGAGCGCCTGGTAGGAGGCGTCCGATTTGGGAGCCAGGGCGAGGTAGATAACAACCTGGCCGAGTGCCAGGTCGCCTTCAGGAATGCCCAGGAAGTGAACCGCCTGCATGGCGGCAATGGACTGTTCCAGCGCTCGCGGGTCGGCCAAGCCAATGTCCTCGATCGCCATGCGTACCAGCCGCCGCGCGATGTAGAGGCGGTCCTCGCCGGATTCGAGCATTCGGCCCAGCCAATAGAGGGAAGCGTCTACGTCAGAAGACCGGACGGATTTGTGCAGCGCCGAAATCAGGTTGAAATGCTCTTCGCCGGACTTATCGTAGAGCAGCATTTTGCGCTGCAGGGAGTCTTCGACGGCTTGGGAGGTGAGGTGGCCGTCCGTTGACGCGGCAGCCGACAGCTCCAGGATGTTGTATCCGGTGCGGGCGTCACCGTTGGCATAGATCGCAATTTGTCGCAGCAGCTCCTCGGAGGCTTCCACCTTCACTACCGGAAGCGCCCGCTGAAGCAGCCCCAAAATCTCGTCCTCGGTGAGCGGCTTCAGCATGTAGACTCTGGTGCGCGAGAGCAGGGCCGAGATCACTTCGAAGGAGGGGTTCTCGGTGGTGGCGCCGATCAGAATGACATCGCCGCGCTCGACGTAAGGTAGAAACGCGTCCTGCTGAGCTTTGTTGAAACGGTGAATCTCGTCGATGAAGATCAAGGTCCGGCGCCCCAGCCGGCGATTGCGCTCGGCATCCGCCATCACGGCTTTGATTTCTTTGATGCCGCTGAGCACCGCGCTGAATGGGATGAAATCGCAATGTGTCATGCGTGCGATGATGCGCGCCAGCGTAGTTTTGCCGACGCCTGGCGGTCCCCACAAAATGATGGAGCTGAGCTGGTCGTGTTCGATTTGAACCCGCAGGGGTTTACCTTCGCCCAGGATGTGCCGCTGGCCGGCGAAGTCGTCGAGCGACGTGGGGCGCATTCGCTCGGCCAACGGCCTCGTCGCGTCGTCCTTTTCACTCGCCAAAGGGTCTGGCTCGAACAGGCTCATGTCTCGCCAGACACGTTACCACGAAACAGTTCAGACAGGTGTGTTCGCCGTAACGCGGAGCCCCGGCTTTTGCGAGCGGCTATTGCAGCGTCAGGCTCTGCAAGGTCTCCAGGACGCCGGTGACGATCTTACCCGAGTCCAGGTTGCCGCCCTTCACAAGCGGCGCAGAGAACGAGATCGGCGTACCGGTCGCATAAAACCCCAAAATGGCAATTGGCTGGTCGCTGACCAGTTGGCCCGTCAGGTCGCCTGGGATGGTGAAGGTGTGGTCGGTTGTGTTGGCCGTACAAGTGATCAGCGGATTAGCGCCGGAGAACGACACGCCGGTGGTAAAGATCCTAACCACGTCTCCGTCGTTGCCTCCCGTCCAAGTCAGCGTGAGAGGCTGGCCCTTGACGAGCTTGTCGGGAAAATTCGCTTGGAATTGGTTTTGCAGAATGAACTTGGCTTCAAAGGCTCCCACGTCGCGCCCTCCCGAAATTGACAGCGTATAGTTGCCGTCCTGAAGAAACGATCCGGTGTTCGGCACGCCAGGGATGGTAGAACCCTGGGCGAGCGTGGTGATTGCGTCGAATGTATTCACATCCTTCGTTCCGGCGGGGCCGGACAGCGTGAAGTTGGATCCCGCATCGACAGAGGAACTCAACAGGTTATCCACGTCTATACCGTCGATGAAGTTGAAATCCTGCCCGGTGGCCTGGACTACATTACACGTTCCCGGAGCCTGCGAAACCGAGAACGGATAACCCTGGTTGGTCAGAGGAGAGCCGTTGGCCGCAAATTGCCGGAATCCCACTTGGATTTCCTCCGCCGTGGAACCGAGGGGAGCGCCGTTTACCAGCCCCTCGACGGCGAAATTCTTCAGGATCTGCACGATGGAGCCGTTCAGCGTGCTCCCGGTCTCAAGTGCCGTGAGCTGGTCCTGAGAAAGCGCGAATGGATGCTGGCACACAGGACCGTTGGAGGATTTGGCGATCGTTGCCCCGCCATTTTGGATCTGGTCGCCGATCTGCACTTGCACTTCGAGCGAGCAACCGTCGGGTATGGGCACCGAATCCGGAATCGTGAAGTTGATTTGATCGACGCCTGGAATTCCGGGCGCCCGGCCGGCGTAGAAGGGCGTGATCGAGGTGCCGGCTAAGATCACCTGCGCGTTGTTGACGATGTTGCCGGCTTGCGGCGCATCGCCGTCTGAACCCGCGGTGTAGGCGCCGAGACCCGTGCCCCACAGGATCAAAGTCTGGCCGGGACGGGCTGCGTTGGTGTAGAGATTGAGCGGCAGCGATGTCGCGGACTCGTAATTCTGCGCGATAGCCATGCCGGCCGCCAGGGAGCCGATGGTGAAGATGCCAAAGGCGCTTTCCGCTACTTGGACGCGACGCGCCGGACTGGTTTGGTTGTTCACCGTCACCGTCACGTCGGCTGGACCGGCGGGGACGGCGGACGGAATGATCGCGTTGATCTGGCCAGGGCTGACGAATTGGAGATAGGCTTGAAACGTGTTGCTGCCGCTGGCAGGCTTGATGTTGACCGCCGCGCTGCCCATTGAGGTAGGGAGGGGCAGGGCGGACGGCGGTCCGGCTTGGGTGCCGAGGTTTTTTCCAAAAATAGATATGAAGCTGCCGCGCGCGAGCGAGGTAGTGTCGGCGTTGGCGGCGTTGATCACTGCGGAAACCGAGGGTTGCGCTTCGGCCGGTAGGGCCAAGAATGCCCCGCTGAGGACAGCGCCGTAGGCCAGCGTTCTCAATTTAATAATTTGTTTCAATTGGATTCTCCTTCTATTAGGGCCAGGTGCTAACCCAGCGTCCCGATACACTTACAAACGCGCAGCGCGAAAGCGAATTTAGTCACCGGTGATAGAATTCCTTGTAAGGGAACAAAGCGATCCATGGCAGGTGAGGGTGTCACCGAACTGCTGATCGACTGGGGCCAGGGTGACAAGGGCGCTCTCGATCGCCTTATGCCGTTGGTTTATGAAGAGTTGCGCCGGTTGGCGAGGCACCACCTCAGCCTGGAGGAGCCTGGCCACACTTTGCAGAGCACGGCGTTGGTCCACGAAGCCTATCTGAAACTGGTGGATCAAGATCGCATCCAGTGGCGGAACCGGGCGCAGTTCTTCGCAGTTGCAGCGCAGTTGATTCGACGCATTCTAGTGGATCACGCGCGCCGCAGGCATGCAGATAAGCGCGGCGGCGGCGCGCAGAAACTTTCTCTCGATGAGACCATCGCGACTCCGCAACACAAGGATGTGGATCTGGTGGCCCTGGACGATGCCCTCAACGATCTTTCCCGGCTCGACTCGCAACAGGCCCAGGTGATTGAACTGCGATTCTTCGCCGGGATGACCATCGCCGAAAGCGCGGAGGTTCTGGGCATTTCGCCTGCCACGGTGCATCGCGACTGGATTACCGCCAAAGCCTGGCTGTTTGACCAAGTCAGCCGAGGCGGCGACGTCGCGGGGGGATTGGCATGACCGCGGAACGTTGGCGGCAGGTACGCGAGATTCTTTATGCGGCATCCGAAATGGATCTGGCCCAGCAAACCGGGTTTCTCCAGCAGGCCTGCGCGGGCGATTCCGAATTGCACGCCGAGGTCGAACGGCTGCTCGGCGCGCTCCATCAGTCTGGAACCTTTCTGGAACCGGAAGGTTCCTTCCCGAAGGATCTGGAAGGTTCCAAGATCGGCCACTACCGCATCCTCAGTGAGGCGGGCCGCGGAGGAATGGGAGTAGTGTACCGCGCTGTCCGAGACGACGACTACCGGCAGGAAGTCGCCCTCAAGCTGGTCCTCCGCGAGATGGAGAGCAGCTTTCTGCGCGCCCGCTTTCGCCAGGAGCGGCAGGCGCTCGCGCTGCTGAGCCATCCCAACATCGCTCGCCTGCTGGATGGCGGGACTACCGAAGACGGCCAGCCCTATCTGGTGATGGAGTGGGTCTCGGGCCAGCCGATCGCTGAGTATTGCGAACAGCATGAATTGAATGCGCGGCAACGTGTGGCCTTGTTCCTGGAGGTCTGCCAGGCGGTGGCGCACGCGCATCGCAACCTGGTGGTGCATCGAGATCTCAAACCATCCAACATTTTGATCGCGCAAGATGGCCGGCCCAAGCTTCTGGATTTCGGCATCGCGAAGATCTTTTCCCCGGCCTCCGCCGACGAGAAGGCCACGTTGACTCTGGCGGGCGCGCGAATACTGACGCCCGACTATGCCAGCCCCGAACAAGTGCGGGGTGAGACGGTCACCACCGCGACGGATGTCTATTCTCTGGGTGCGGTGCTGTACGAGCTTCTGACCGCAAAACGTCCCCATAAGTTAGACACACGCACACCGGCGGAAATCGAGCGCGTGGTCTGCACCCAGGACGTCGCGCGCCCGAGCGCCGTCGCCAGTTCATCCGGTGTGCCGGCGCCGGGGCTGCGCGGCGATCTCGACAACATCGTTCTCAAGGCGCTCGAAAAAGATCCATCGCGGCGGTATTCGCATGTCGACGAACTGGCGGAAGACCTGCGCCGCTATCTCGATGGCCGGCCGGTTCTGGCGCGCTCGGACTCGGTTTGGTATCGCGTCTCGAAGTTCACGCGACGCAACAAGCTGATGGTGGGAGCGAGCGCCGCGGCAGCGCTCGCCCTTGCGGCTGGCCTAGTCGTGGCCTTGTGGCAAGCTCGCGTGGCTCATCGCGAACGGGCCGCGGCGGAACAGCGCTTCGAGTTGGCGCGCAAGGTGGCCGGCTCGTTGATGTTCGAAGTCAATGATGAGATTTCAGAGCTCGCCGGCGCCAGCCGCGCCCGGGAGCTGATCCTCAGTGAAAGCCTGGGCTATCTGGATGCACTCTCCAAAGACGCCGGCGCCAATGTGAAGCTGCAACGCGACTTGGCAAACGGCTACGAGCGCGTAGCGGTTTTGCAGGGAAATACCGGTGCTGCAAACCTGGGGAGCACAGAGGCGGCGCGGGCCAGTCTCCAGAAAGCCTTGGCGCTTCGCCGGAGAGTTCTGGCAACTGATCCGCATTCCGTGGAGTTCCGCCGCGAACTGGCAAGGACCGAACGACAATCCGTCACCATTTTTTCTAACAGCGCGGAAAAGCTGCGTAACGCCGGGGCAGCCGTTTCGATGATGGAGAGTCTGGTCTCGGAGCGGCCAAAGGATCGGGCGCTTCTGGCGGAATTGGCCGCCTCCGAGCACGCCATGGCCCTCTCGCTGACAGCACAGCAACATTACCCTGAAGCGATCGCTTACTACCGGAAGGCTTTACCTCATGCCGCGGGCTCCGATCCGGCCAACGTCGCTCTGTACCACAAACGGCTCGGCGCCCTCCTAATAGCGACGAAGGATCTCGATTCGGCCTTGAACGAGTATCAGGCCGCTGCAGCGCTGGATGAACAACGCGTCCGGGAGACCCCAGCCAGCGCCCGCGCGAAGATGGACCTTTCTTTCGACTATTCCGACCGGGCGTTGCTCTTTCTGCGCATGAACAATACCTCCGGCGCGATTGAGCAGTATCGCAAAGCCGAGCGAATTCGCAAGGATCTAGTGGCTGCCGATCCGCGCGACGCTAGGGCGGCTCGAGGTCTGGTTTCAGTATCGTGGCGGCTCGGAATCGCGCTGGCTCAAGCCGGCGATCGGCCCGCCAGCGAGTCGGCGTTCCTTAGGGGCGTGCACATGGCCGAAGCGATGATCCGAACGCTTCCCGATAAGCGAATCGGGGAAACGGATCTGGTGGAAACATCTCTGGCGTACGCCAAGGTGTTGAGGCAGCAATGGCACTCCTGCCAGGGCGCGCTACCCTGGCTCACACGCGCACGAGAAACGGCTCGTGACACGGGCAACGCGGCACAACTTGACGAGATCGAGAGAGAAGTTAGCGCTTGTGAGGTCCATCGCTAGGCTGAGTCCGCCATGCGCTGCTTTCTGGCCACATAAAGAACGATCCCGGCGGCCAGCGCGGCGTTGAGCGACTCGACACCGGCGGTGGGAATACGGACGTCCAGGGCTTTGTTTCGCAGCCGTTCGCTGACGCCGCGGCCCTCGCTGCCCACAATGACCGCGCACTTGCCCGTGAAATTCGACTCGCCCAGCTCGCGCGCGCCCTTGGGCATCAAGGCAAACAGATCGAGCTTGCGCTGCTCGGCCGCGGCCAGGATCAGATGCGGGTCCATCGCAGCCACCAAAGGAATGCGAAACACCGATCCGGCCGATGCGCGAAGACATTTCGGATTGTAAGGACTCACGGTGCCTTTCAGGAACGCGACCCCGGTTGCGCCAAAGGCCTCGGCCGCGCGCAGGATGGCTCCGGCATTGCCCGGGTCCTGCAGGCCATCCAGGATTATGGTGAGGCATCGGCCGCGAAACAATTGCTCGACGGTCCAATTCGGTGGACGAACCAGTGCCATGACACCCTGGCTTGCCTCCGTGGCGGAGATGCTCCGGAACAGGTCGTCGGGAAGAACCGTAACGCGCAGGTTCTTCAACCCCCGCACATGACTCTCCACCGCCGAGCGCACCGATTCAGCCGCGAACACGGCCGGGATATCGCAATCGCTGCGCAACGCCTCTTCCAGCAGGTGGAAACTTTCGGCTACGGCCAGTCCGTCGTCGGTGGTGGAACCTTTCAGGATGGCTCGGCGCACTTCCTTGAGCAGCGGATTTCGCGGGCTTGTTAGGGTTGGCATACAGTAGAGTCAGAAGGCCATTTCAGTCTGCCAAATCTATCATGAAATGGATCGCAGCCACGGCGCTAGTGCTCGCGCTGGCCGGAGTCTTGGCAAAAGTGACCACTGTCGCGAGTGAAATCCACAGGCAATCGCAAATTGACGAGGCGCAGCCGGCCGACGCGATCATCGTGCTGGGAGCAGCCGAATACCGCGGGAGACCATCGCCGGTGTTGGAGGCGCGGCTCAATCATGCGCTGTTTCTCTACTTGAAGCACATGGCGCCCAGGATCATCACCACCGGAGGAGCGGGTGGCGATCCGGTGTTTACAGAGGGATCGGTAGGCCGCGCTTATTTGAGCGAGCATGGGGTTCCCCCAGAAGCCATCGTAGTGGAGCGCGAGGCTGGAAGCACGGCCCAGAGCGTGGCGGCCGTGGCCGAAATCATGCGGCGTATGAATCTGAAATCGGCCATCGTCGTGAGCGATGGATATCATATTTATCGCGTGAAGAAAATGTTGGAGTCTAGCGGCTTACAAGTCTACGGCTCGCCGCGTCCGTCGGCGCCGCCGGACCGCTGGCAATACTTCCGGCAGGCCATCGGATACCTGTTGTGGAAGATGGGCGTGACCATCTGAATACCTCCTCGGGCTGATACCTCCTCGTTTGCCACGGCTTCCGGTCATTTAGCCACTCTGTTTGCTATCTGAAAGGTTAGCTGGGGAGACGAATGTTTCCAGTGCTGGAAGCGATCAATACCCATTTTCGCCACCGGCGAATCCTTTCGTTGTTGAAAAAGAAGGAGAAACCGGGATCGGCGATCGTGAGCCTGCAATGGTCCCACACTTGCATATCCGGTGGAGCCCCGAGTCTTATGTTGCTTTGAGGAGGGCGCGGTCAATTTATGGATATCGAACGGCGCACAAAGGCGAGGTACCCCTTGGAGCTAACGGTCCACTATCAGACCCTAGGCGCCCAACCGGTCCGCGGTGCGGGGCGAACGTTGAACGTTAGCAGCAGCGGAGCACTGATCGCCGCTGAGCATGATTTTGATGAAGGCGCACGTTTGAAAATCACGATCGAGTGGCCCACGCTGCTGGATGGTATTACGCCGCTGCAGTTAGTCACGACCGCCAGGGTGGTTCGGCACCGGGCATCGAACTTTGGTGTGGCCTTCGACTGGTATCAATTCCGGACCATGAAACGAGGCGCGTCTTTTGCGCGCGCCGAGCCCTTCACCGCAACGGCGGCTGCGATGGCTGGCCGCTCATCGCTCGCCAAGAGCGGCTCTGTAAAGACGCCCGCCGCGGGAATCCCACTGCGTAACGTGGGCTAAGCCGTCATTGGAATTCGCGGGCCGCTTGAGCTGCTAGCGGCGCGAACCGGCACCAGGGCGCCCTCGCGCACTTCATATTCCCTGCCAGAGCCCATTTCAACGGCCTTCACGATGTATCCTTCGGCCAACATTTCATTGTAAACCGTGCGAGCAGAATCGACTGATTTCGCCAGGTATCGCACCCCTGGCGAGGTAGCCGAACGCCACAGGTATAAGCAGAATTGCCCAGATGAGTTTTGACGCTTCACGAGATTTGAATCGACGCGTACTAAGAAGAACTTTAGAACCCCTTAGAAAACCCCTGAGTCTGTTATCCTTGCCGCGCGTTCAGCCGATCTGTAAAGCGGTTGAGCATGCTAACAGTCGGATCTTCGAGCGCCACCGATGCTCCCCCGGAGCGCGCTGACAGCCAGGCGGCGGAGGACAGCTCCGGCAAACGTGTGCCGCTGATTGCAATACCTATAACCCTTTCCGTAGGCCTGC
The DNA here is from genome assembly GCA_963768095.1 of Terriglobia bacterium. GTDB lineage: Bacteria > Acidobacteriota > Terriglobia > Bryobacterales > Bryobacteraceae > Palsa-89. The sequence goes on from CAVYGT010000012.1 coordinate 255,720, forward strand.
TGGTGGCGGCCGGATACGTGGGGAATCGGGTCATGACTTCCAGAAAGCATGCGACGGCGGTGGTGGTGGCGAGCGCGCCCGTTCTGTCTCCGTTGGTGGCGGCGGCACCCACCGCGCCATCCCGGGTGGAAGCAGAGCCTCCGATAGAGAAGCCGCCTGCCGTGCAGAGCAAAGTGCAGAGCAGTGAGACACCGGTTGCGAAGCCGCCCGCGGACCCTTCCCCGCGCGCCGCGGTTAGCGCGATCGACACTGCCGACGACTCTGGCGACGGCCTGATTGCTCCCAGGCATGGCGAGCGCTATCTGCAAATCGCCGCGATCAGCGCCAGCGCCGCACAGAAGTTTTTAGCTGGCCTGGGCCGCTACAACCTCCAAGCCAGCATGGCGCCGGGCCCGCACGACGGCCTGGTCCGCGTGGTGATCGGCCCCTTCCCGGATTGGGAATCCGTCTCGGCCGTAAAATCTCAGATTCAGGCCATGTGGCCGGACTGCTTCGTCCGGCTGTACTAAGGAACTCGCGCAAAACGGAGCGCGGCGCGAAGCGGTTCCTGACAAGTATTGCGGTGCGCGCCGCACCCTTTGCGCTACTAACCACTCCGCGCTAGAGCCGCGCGCGCTACCGCTAAGCTTAGGGTGTGCGCACCATCATCGAACCGTTTCGGATCAAAAGCGTCGAGCCCCTGCGCTGGACGACGCCCGTCCAACGCGAGCGGCTGCTCGAACAAGCCGGCTACAACCTGTTTCAGATTCGCGCCGCCGATATCCTGATCGATCTTCTGACCGATTCCGGCACCAGCGCCATGTCCACCGAACAGTGGGCCGCCATGATGCGAGGCGATGAATCCTACGCCGGGAGCGAAAGCTTCTATCGCTTCGAGCAGGCCGTGCGAGCGCTCACTGGATTCCGGCACGTGATCCCCACCCATCAAGGCCGCGCTGCCGAACGCATTTTGTTTTCGATCCTGTGCAAGCCGGGTGAGGTGGTGCCGAGCAATACGCACTTCGATACCACTCGCGCCAACATCGAATTCAACGGAGCGCGCGCCGTGGATCTTCCGCTCCCGGCTTCGGCCGACACGCAGGCGCGGCTTCCCTTCAAGGGGAACATGGATATCGAAGCGCTGGAGAACCTGATTCGAGTGGAGGGCGCTTCCAAGATTCCCCTGGTCATGATCACGGTGACCAATAATTCAGGCGGCGGACAGCCGGTATCGATGGCCAACATCCAAGCCGCGCGCGAGGTCACGGCGCGCTACGGGATTCCGCTGTATCTGGATGCGTGCCGCTTCGCCGAGAACGCCTGGTTCATCAAGCGGGACGAGCCGGGCTACGCGGACCTGACCCCGCGCGACATCGCCATCCGGATGTTCGCTCTCGCCGATGGATGTACGTTTTCAGCCAAGAAGGACGCCTTCGCCAACATCGGCGGATTTCTTTGTACTAACGACAAACGGCTGGCTGAGCAAGAAACGAACCTGCTCATTTTGACAGAAGGCTTTCCCACTTACGGCGGTCTGGCCGGCAGGGATCTCGAAGCCATCGCCGTGGGGCTGGAGGAAGTGCTGCAGGTGGAATATCTCGAATACCGCATTGCTTCCACGGCGTATCTGGGGCGGCACATTGCCGATCACGGCGTACCCATCGTGGAGCCTCCCGGCGGTCACGCCATCTACATCGACGCCGGGCGCATGCTGCCGCACATTCCAGGCGCCCGTTTTCCAGGCCAGGCGCTCGCGGTGGAGTTGTACCGGCATGCCGGCGTTCGCTCCGTGGAAATTGGCTCGGTTATGTTCGGCGATCAGGCGCGTCACCAGTTGTTGCGCTTGGCCATCCCGCGGCGCGTCTACACGCAAAGCCATATCGATTATTTGGTAGAAGCGATCCTCGAAGTGAACCAGCGGCGAGAACAAATCCGAGGATTCGAGATCGTCGAGCAGCCGCAGTTCCTGCGGCATTTTACGGCCCGATTCCGCCCGGCGAGCGGCTAACATGCTCAGCGATGGCCGCCGCCGCCCATGTGGCCGCCGCCGAATCCGCCGCCCATGTGACCGCCGCCACCGAACCCGCCGCCGAAATGGCCGGCACCACCCATGTGTCCGCCTCCAGCAAAGCCTCCGCCCATATGCGGGGCCGCGAGGCCGTGCGCGAATCCACTGGATGGCGCTCTGCCTGCAAAACCTCTGCCAGCAAACCCACGACCTGCAAACCCTCCGCCGATGGGGTGATGGAAGTACATCGGCGCGTAATACGCGAACCCGGGTGAAAAGAACGGCCATCCGAACGGGCTATACAGGATGCCATCGCCCGGCAAGAAGCCGTACATATCCCAATACGGATTCCAATACCAACCCGGTCCGCCCCAATAGGGCCCCCAGCCTCCGTAAACCGCCTGAGCAGATTCGGCGCTAGCTTGCGCGTCATATTCCGCACGCAGATTGCTCCAGGCGTAAAGCTGATCCTGATCAGTCTTGCGATCGAATTTGGCTACCTGGACGGCGCCGGTCAACTGGGCCTCGTGGCCCTTTTTCACCTTGACTCGCCGATCGCCGCTCAGGACGCTGGCTTCGCCATCGTAGACGGCTAACTGCGGATGATCGGCGTTGAATTCGTACAGCCCGGTTTTTAGCAGCGCGGTCATCGTGCCTGCGACGCCGACTTGCAGATGATTCTCCTTGAACAGTTCCGTCACTTCCACCGTGGCCTCGCCGTTCAGCAGCGCCACGCGCGTGTCCGTCAGGTTCGGTGAAAGCATTCGTACCGAGCTGTGGTCGCCCAACCTGAAAAAGACCCCCGGAGTCAGCAGGATTTCGGCTTTACCCTGCGCCGTTGAGAGCACCTGGTTCTCGCCGACCTTCGCTTTTCCAATGGATTCAGACGTCAGTGGCTGTCCGTTGAGCGCTACCGAGCCTTCCAGGTAGTTGAGCGTTCCGGGAATCACGCTGTCGGCGAACGCCGCAACTGCGGAAAAGCCGACCAACAGGAGCATCTTTGGAAGCAGTTTACGTTTGTCAAACATATGATTTTCCACCACTTCTCCACTAATTTGGATGCTTTGTGACGGTTTCTGGTTGCTCCCCATAAGTCGGTAGAAAGAGGCCTCCTACAGTTGGCAGCAGCCCCAAATCCATTACATTGGCCTAAGGCAATTAAGGCCAGAACCTTAGGGCAAGACTCCAATCCTCCCGAGGCGCACTCCTGCCGTTGATTGAATGGAGGCGTATTGTCGCTCAAGAGCGGTGGCGCCGAAGGAAACGAATACGCGATGAAAAGAAATATAGTGCCGTTGTTAGGAATTGCGGTCGTGGTGGCGATCCTGTCGACCGGTGTTTTCTATGGCCTATTCGCAGGCAAATTGCGGAGTGCATCCCCGGATGCAGCCGGCCAGCCGATCGTGGTTGCGGCGCGGGATCTGGACCGGGGAACGGTGCTGCAAGCGAGCGACCTAAAGGTCTCGCTATTCAAGGGAGCGCTGGGCGGATCGTTTTCGAACCCGGCGCAGCTGGCCGGGGCAACGGTGCTTGACGCCGTCAAGCAAAACGAGCCTGTGCTAGAGGAGCGAGTCGTCTCGAAAGTCCCACGGGCCGGCTCGGCGGGCAACTCAGTGCCCGCGGGGCAGCGTGCGGTTTCGATCCGGGTATCGGAATCGGACGGGCTGGTAGGGTTGCTGAGGCCGGGCACCAGGGTAGACCTGCAAGCCATCCAGGAGCGCAACGGCGGGCTGGAGCTGCGCACCATCCTGCAAAACGTGGAGGTGGTGGCGGTAAGCCCGCAAACGCAACCGGGAGGAAATCGCGGTCCCGTTTCCATCGTGACGGTGCTCACCCGGCCGGAAGACGCCGATGTGCTGGCGCTGGCGGATTCCGGCGGCCGCATCCGCTTGTCGCTGCGCAACCCGCTTGACTCGGGTACCGCGCCGCGCCGGGCGCTCACGCTGGGCTCTCTGTTTCAGGCCGGCAACGCAACATCGATCTCGGCGTCCACGCTGGGCGCGGCGGCAGACACTCGCTCGCTCGAGCTGGATTTGCAGGTGCTGCGCGCAACCCCGGCAGCGGTCAGCCAGTTGGAATCGAAGCTGGCTCGTCCGGCCTCCGGAACCGCGCTGGAAGCGGTGTCCTTCGCCGGCGACGCGGATTCAGGTGTGCTGATTAAGAAACTGGTGGGAGAGCGCCAATTGGAAATCCTGTCGGAGCGAAATCTCAGCGCCGCTCCGGGGCGCCCAGCGCGCTTTAATACTGGGCCGGCGTCCGCCAGGCTTGGCATTACCTTTTTCACCGAGGCTGGAAAGGACGGCAAACTGAACTTGAGAGTTCAACCCGGAATCAGTTCTCAAAACAAGGCCGCGATGGAGACTCACTTGTTGGATGCCGGCCTTCCAGCGACGGGCAGCTTCCTGGTGAGCGGGCTGGCCAACGATCCGGGGGATCGGGATTTGTTAGAGCGCTTGTATCCAGGACACTCCTGGAATGACGGCAGGCTAGTGATAGTAATTAATTCGCGGGAGGGCAGCGCGCGCGAACTGTCCGCCGTTCGAAGCCAGCGGGGGCGCTAGGTGTTGGTAGTTTCCTCGATCCTGGTTTTCTTCACTACCTTCCTGGCGGTGGCGCTGGCCGTTCTGGTGGGCTGGTTCGTGCTGCAACGGATCGGCGCGGACGCTCTCGCCGAGGACGTGTCGGAACACCTGCTGGACGAGAGCCCGCGTCTCCTGAAGAACGAAGCTCTGAGCACCATTTCGATCTGGGCCAAAGTTCTGGAGCGTTGGGATTTCATCCGCATCATGCATCGGCACTTGCTGCAAGCCGGGCTGAGTTGGTCGGTGGGACGCGTCACCCTGCTGATGTTGCTGGCGGGCAGCTTCGCGCTAGCCATCGCGGTCCGCATAGATTGGGTTCCACTCTGGGCGGCTGTGCTGCTGGCGACCAGCGTGGGTCTGCTGCCTTATCTGCATATCCTCAAGCGCCGCGCCAAACGCTTCCGCCGGTTTGAAGAGAGCTTCCCGGAAGCGTTGGATTCGCTGGCGCGTTCGTTGCGCGCCGGCCATCCCTTTGCGGCCGCCATGGAGATCGTCGCCGAGGAGAGCGAAGCTCCCGTCTCGGCCGAGATGCGGCAAACCGCCGCCGATGGGAACCTTGGCACATCCTGGACCGAAGCCTTGAACAATCTCGTCGCACGCGTGCCGTTGCTGGAAGTGAGCACCTTCGCCTCGGCGGTGCAACTGCAAAATCGCACCGGTGGAAAACTGCATGAAGTGCTGGCGGCGCTGGCCGAGAACATGCGCGAGTCCACGGCCTTGAAAGGCGAAGTTCGGGCTCTGGCGGCGCACGGCAAACTCACGGGAGCGATTCTGACGGTCTTGCCGATCGGCATCGCGGCGGTGATGACCGTGGTCAACCCGTCTTATCTGGCGGTTCTCATTTATCACCCATATGGCAAGTTTCTGATTGTGGGTGCGGTGCTATGTCTGGTGACGGCGCATCTGGTCATCCGGCGCATTGTGGACATCAAGCTATGAACGATATCGGGCTGATCGCGGTGTTTTTTACGCTGGTCTTAACGATGGTTCTGCTGGCGGGCTATTTCTACCAGCGCATCGCCGAGCATCGCGGGAGCGCGGCGCCGGCCGCATTGTCCGGCGGGCGCGTATCGCCGCCGCGTTTCCTGTTCCTGGATCTGTTCCGCTCCATCGGCGAAAATTTTCCAGGGGCCCGCGACGACAGCAACCCGTATCGAAAACGGCTGGTGATGGCGGGCTACGGATGGCCCTCCGCGCTGGCAATTTTTTATGGGATTAAGTGCGCCAGCGCGTTTTTCTTCGCGGGTGTGTTGGGAATCGTAACGGTGTTGTACCGCGGCGATCCGTCGCTCACGCCGCTGCCGATGTTGTGCGGGCTGGGCATCGGATTCCTGCTGCCGGACCGCATTCTGGCTTCACGCGTGCGGGCCCGGGCGCAGCGCTTGCGAAGCGGGCTGCCGCCGGCTCTGGATCTCATGGTGCTGGGCCTGGAAGCCGGACAATCGCTCGATCAATCCATCGCCGACGCCAGCCGCAGCCTGAAACGCACCCACCCGGATTTGAGCGCGGAATTGGCGCAACTTTTTCTGGAATTGAAAACCGGCAATCGCGCGGACTCTTTCCGCGGCTTCGGCGCGCGCAGCAAGGAGCCGGAGTTGCGCAAGCTAGCCAACTTATTGGTGGATAGCGACCGCTTCGGCGCCAGCATCGGGCCGGCGCTGCGGTCGCACGCGCGCTACTTGCGGACCCGTTTCCGGCAGCAGGCGCAGGAGCGCGCCCGCAAGGTCGGCGTCAAGCTGATCTTCCCGGTCTTCTTTCTGATTTTTCCGTCCGTGCTGCTGGTGACGCTGGGTCCAGCGTGCATGCTGATGTATCAGCAGCTGAAGAACCTGATCCAATAGCCCGAGTTAACCCCGAACTTTTCTACCGCTCGTTCCTCTTGGCGCTCTTCTTTCTTGGGCGGCGCCTCGCCGCGCGGCGCGAGCTGGTTGCCACCCCGACGCTGCACGGCATCGGCATCGAGCCGGACTCAGCCGGCGTGGCGCTGATGGGGCGCCGGAATATTCCCAGCGTCGTATCCGGCTGCGTCTCCCCGCGGTTTCTGCCGCCAAAAGACTAAAGAACACCTCCGGGAACCGATAAGCAAAAGCAGGAGGCAATGCCAAACGTGCTGGATGTTCTCATTGTGGATGACTCGGCTGCGATTCGCAAAATTTTACAGCGGGTGCTGCGGCAAACCGACATAGCAGTGGGAACGGTGTACGAGGCGGGCGATGGCGCCGAGGCGCTCGAGACCTTGCGCAAGCAAAAGGTCGGCCTGGTTCTGTCGGATATCAACATGCCCAACATGGATGGCTTGGAATTCCTGACCCATCTGCGGGCCGAGCCGGCCTGGCAGAAACTGCCGGTGGTCATGGTGAGCACCGAAGGAACGCACGCCAAGGTACTCGAAGCGGTGGAGCGCGGAGCGTCCGGTTATGTGCGCAAGCCATTCACCGCGGACCAAATCAAGGAGAAATTGGTCGGTTTGCTTTAGAGCCGGCAGGGACAACCATGACGAATCAGACACAGATCGGTGAGGGATTGACACAGCTGGAACTGGCCGAGGCGATCCGGGCTTCAACCACGGAAGTATTTTCCACGATGTTGGGCCTGGAGCTGGCTGTGGGCGAGGTATTTGTCGAAAAAGAGGAGGCCGTTCCAGCGTCGGGGGTGGTTTCCATCATCGGCTTGGCGGGCGCCTGGGTGGGCTCGGGGAGCCTGTCCTGTTCGGCGCAATTTGCTTGTAAGATGGCGTCGCATTTTCTGCAGGAAGAATATTCCGCGGTAACCGAAGATGTGCTGGACACCGTGGCGGAAGTGACCAACATGGTAGTCGGCAATGTAAAAACGCATCTGGAAAATCGCTTGGGCGCGATGGGGCTCAGCACTCCGACCGTGATTTATGGGCGCAATTTTCAGACCCGCGGCGCCCGCAACCAGGAATGGACGGTGGTGCCATTCAGCTTGGATGGCGAGCGGATGTGCATCCAGATCTGCGTGGTGCCGAATCCGGACGGATCCGAGCGAAGCGTGCGCCCTGGATTCCCCATTCCGCGTCTGCTGACCGTATAGACACGCCGGTTGAGTGAACAGAAAGATTGGGTTGGGTGAACAGAAAGATATGGAGACAACAATGGAAACAACTCTGACCGCGCCGGCCAACGCCGCATCGCAAAAGGTGGAACTGAGAGCCGGCAAATACCTTACCTTCCATCTCGGCAACGAAGAGTTTGCGATACAAGTCCTGCGCGTGCGGGAAATCATGGGCGTGCAGGAGATCACGGCCGTGCCGCAGACCGCCGGCCACGTGAAAGGCGTGATCAATCTGCGGGGAAAAGTGATTCCGGTAGTGGATCTACGGCTGAAGTTCGGGCTCCCGGAGATGGAGTACACGCAGCGCACCTGCATCATCGTGGTGCAGATTCAGGGGGAAGCCGAGAAGCTGCCCATTGGCGTGATCGTGGACGCTGTCTCGGAGGTGGTGACGCTGCAAGCGGGCGAAATCGAAGACACGCCCGACTTTGGCAATGGCGCCGCGACGCCTTATCTGCTGGGCCTCGCCAAGAGCAAAGGCAAAGTGAATATCCTGCTGGACATCGACCAGGTATTGTCGTCGCAGGACGCTTCCGGGCTCGGGGCCTTTTAAGCGGCGAGCGACATTATGGCTGAAGAATTAGAACCAAAGACCGAGGGCGGCGCCGGGACCGTGTCCGCACCTTCCAGCAACCCGCTGGCGAGCGATCCGGAATTGCTGAACGATTTCATTCTGGAAGCCAGAGAACATCTGACCACCATCGAGCTGCAGCTGCTGACGCTCGATCAGGACCCCGCCAACTCCGAAGCCATCCATGCGGTCTTTCGCGGATTCCACACCATCAAGGGCATGGCGGGATTCCTGGATCTGGATGCGGTGCGCGACGTCTCGCATGAGGTCGAAACCATTCTGGACCTGGCGCGCAACGCGCAGCTCGCCATCACCTCGAGGGTGATCGATGCCATCCTGGCGAGCAAGGATTATCTCAGTCACTGGATGGGCGAGCTGGAGGCCATGCTGCAATCCGGCCGGACGCCGGAAGCTCAGGACAACCAGGCGCTGATCGAGACCATACGGGGCGTGGCGCGGGGTAGTGCGAGTCCCGAAACAGCGGCTTCGACGGAGCCGGCGCGCTGCGAATCCGCGCAGCCACCCGAAGCGCCGGCCGCGCCCGCCGAACCCGCCACGGGCGGGCTGCTGGATCTGGCGCGCGATGTAGCCGTCCTTCCCACCGAGGCGGCCGAGGCGCCGAAACCCGCCGAGCCTGCGGCCGTGGTGGCGCGCTCCATCAAGGTGGATACCGCCAAGCTGGATTACCTGGTGGACATGGTGGGCGAAATGGTGATTGCCCAATCCATGGTGCGGCACGATCCCGATTTGACCACCGGTGTGAAACCGCGCCTGGCGCGCAATCTCTCGCAGCTGGCTCGCATCACCGACGAGGTCCAGCGCACCGCCATGTCCATGCGCATGATTCCCATCGGCCAGTTGTTCCAGAAAACGGCGCGCCTGGTGCGGGACCTGTCGCGCAAAGCCTCCAAGCAAGTGGATCTGGAATTAAGCGGCGAAGACACGGAGCTCGATCGCAATATCGTCGAGGAGCTGGCCGATCCGCTGATGCACATGGTCCGGAATGCCGTGGACCACGGCATCGAGACGCCGGAAGACCGGCTGAAAGCGGGCAAGCCGCCCAATGCGAAAGTGCGGCTCAAAGCCGCGCACCAGGCCGGCCACATCCTCATCCAGATCTCCGATGACGGGCGCGGTTTAGACCGCGAAAAGATCCTCCGTAAGGCGCGCGAGAAGGGGCTGATCGAGGCGGAGGCCCAACTTTCGGAAGCCGAGATCTTCAACCTGATCTTCCTGCCCGGTTTTTCCACCGCGGACAAAATCACGGACGTTTCGGGCCGCGGCGTGGGGATGGATGTGGTGCGCAAGCACCTGCAAAAGCTGCGCGGCCGCGTGGATGTTCACTCCCGGCCGGGAGAAGGCACCACGTTTCTGATGAAGCTGCCGCTTACGCTGGCCATCATCGACGGCTTGGTAGTGGGGGTGGGGAGCCAGCGCTACATCGTTCCGATCTTCGCGGTGCGCGAGATGCTCAAACCAACCCAGGAGGCCATTTCGACCATACGGGGCCGGGAGGAGATGGCCATGGTTCGAGGCACGCTGCTGCCTCTGATCCGCTTGCACCGCCGCTTTGGGATTGATCCGCGCTTCGAAAATCCCTGGGACAGCCTGCTGATCGTCTCCGAGAACGGCGGAAAGCAGTTTTGCCTGATGGTGGACGAATTGATCGGCAAGCAGGAAGTGGTGATCAAGAGTCTGGGAGAGGCGATGCAGAATATTCCGGGCGTCGCGGGGGGAGCGATTCTGGGCGACGGCCGGGTGGGATTGATTCTGGATCTGGAGGGCCTGTTTGGAGCCAGCCACGAAGCCGGTTCCGGCGGGGTGCTCGCGGATGGCTAGTATGGGCCAAGACGTCGAAATCGTGCTCAAAGAGCGCGAGTTTCGTGAGATCAGCCGGCTGGCCCATGAGCGCTTCGGGCTGGATCTGAAACCCGGCAAAGAGGCGCTGGTGGCGTCGCGGCTCGGCAAGAAGCTTCGCCAGCGCGGGTTCGGGTCCTTCTCCGACTACTACCAGCACGTACTTTCCGACCACACCGGTGAAGCTCTGGTGGAGCTGATCGATGCGCTCACCACGAACCATACCAGCTTCCTGCGCGAGCGGGCGCATTTCGAGTTTTTGTCGCGCGCCGTGACGGAAGAATTGGGCGACCGCCGCAACCTGGAGATCTGGAGCGCCGCCTGCTCGAGCGGCGAGGAACCTTATTCCATCGCCATGTGTGTCTCCGATGCCTGGGCGCGCGCGGGATCGCGCCAGAACACCGTCCGCATTTTAGCCACCGACATATCGACGCGGGTGCTGGAGATGGCGCGGCGGGGCGTCTACCCGGCCGAACGTTTTCGCGAAATGCCGGATGCCTGGCGGCGCGCCTACCTGCTCAAGGGCGGAGGCCAGTCCGAGGGGTCTTTCAAGGTCAAGCCGGAGCTGGCAAAGTTAGTGGAGTTCAAGCGTATCAATCTCATCGAGCCCTTCAGCCAGGACCGGTTATTCCAGGCCATCTTCTGCCGCAACGTCATGATGTATTTCGATAAAGCGACGCAACAAGATATTGTCCAGCGGTTGAGCGCCCGCCTGGAGCCGGGCGGGTACATTTTCGTGGGCCATTCCGAGTCGCTCACCGGCGTGCGGCATGAGCTGGAATACGTATGCCCGGCGATCTATCGCAAGGCCCAACCGGGCGCAGGACTGAGGATGTTCCGATGAGATCGCTGGTGGTAGGGATTTCGGATTGCAAAATCGGTTGGGATCCCCAGGACTTGCTGATCACCTACGCGTTGGGCTCTTGCATCGCGGTGGCGCTGTACGATCCGGTGGCCAAAGTGGGTGGGCTGCTGCACTACATGTTGCCCGATTCAGCACTCGATCGAAACAAAGCGCAACAGAATCCGTTCATGTTCGCCGACACCGGGATCCCGCGGCTGTTTGAAGCCGCCCGGGCCCGGGGCGCGCTTCCGGGCCGCATGGTGGTGCGGCTGGCCGGCGGCGCGCAGGTTCTGGACACTCAAGGCACGTTCCAGATTGGAAAGCGCAACTATCTGGCGGCGCGCAAGATTTTGTGGAAAGCGGGAATTCTGATTGCGTCCGAAGCGGTGGGCGGCGAGGTTTCGCGCACCACACGGCTGGAGGTCGCCACCGGGCGGATGTGGGTGCGGGAAGGCGGTGGAACCGACTCCGAACTCGCCTCCCGCGGCGCGCCCATGCGAGCGCCACAGAAAACCATGGAAGGGAAGATTTGAAATGGCGTACTCCGTGCTGATTGTGGATGATTCCCCGGTGATGCGCAGCTTCATCCGGCGGGTGATGAGCTTGTCGGGTTTCGAAGTAGGGGAATGCTGGGAGGCGTCCGACGGCGAAGAAGCGCTGGCGAAGCTGAAGGAGCATACCGTGGACGTGATCCTCACCGACATCAATATGCCGAAAATGAACGGCGAAGAATTCCTGAAACGCCTGGAGGAAGAGGGAACGCTCCGGTCCGTGCCGGCGCTGGTTATATCGACGGATGCCACCAAGAACCGGATTCTACGCATGCTGGCGCTGGGCGCCGAGGGTTACATGACCAAACCGTTTTCCCCGGAGAGTTTGCGGGAAGAGCTGGAGCGAATACTAGGAGCGCGCAATGCCTCACGAGCTTGAACAATTGGAAGCGACTGGCCGGGAGGCCGAGTTTACCGCGGCGCTCGGCCGCGTTTCGGCCGAAGTCCTGGAGACGATGTTCTTCACCGAAGCAGTGGCGGTGGAATGCGAGCATGGCTGGGTTGCAGGCGCCGCTTCGGTGCGGGTGAATTTTGAGGGATCGCATTGCGGCCAGATGTGGCTGGCTTTGAGCGCGGATGCCGTCTCCCCGATTGCCGCGGCGTTTCTGGGATTGGAGGCTGCAGAGACCAGCGCGGAGCAACGCTCGCAAGTGATTTGCGAGCTGGCGAATATTCTGTGCGGGGCGGTGTTGAGTTCGTTGTGGCCCGAATCCAGGTTGCTGCTAGACGCTCCTCAATTAATCGCGCTGGAATGCGACGGCCAGGAGGTCTGGCATTGCTGTCTGGCGTTGGAGGAAGGCGCGATCGCGATTTGGATCCGCTTGTCCGGCGTACAAGAGACGTCCTGACCAACCGGGCGCTCAAAGGAAGGTCTCATGCAGGATCGCAAGATCAGAGTGCTGATTGTGGACGACTCGGCGATTGTGCGCAAGCTGCTGGCCGAGGCGCTCAGCGTCGAGCCGGACCTGGAGGTAGTAGGGACGGCGCCCGATCCGTTCGTGGCGCGCGACAAGATCCTGAGCTTGAACCCGGACGTCCTGACCCTGGACATCGAGATGCCGCGCATGGACGGCCTGACGTTCTTGAAAAAGCTGATGCGCTTCCATCCCATGCCGGTAGTGGTGATCAGCTCGCTGGCGCAAGGCTCCAGCCGCGCGGCCATCGAAGCGCTGCAATGCGGCGCGGTGGAGGTGCTGGCCAAACCCGGCGGCCCTTACTCGGTGGGGGAGATGAAGCAGGATCTTCCGCACAAGATCCGCGCTGCCTCGCACGCTCGGGTTGCCCGGGCAAAAGCTGTCGAACCAGCCGCACCCGCGCGCCCCATCGCCAAAGTCGCCTGTCACGCCGGGGCGTCCACCATCATCGCCCTGGGTGCTTCCACCGGGGGCACGGAGGCGCTTCGGGACGTGCTGGTCCAGATGCCGGAGAACAGCCCCGGAATCGTTGTGGTTCAGCATATCCCGGCCGTTTTTTCCGCGGCATTTGCCAGCCGGCTGAACGATCTGTGCCGGATTCAGGTGCGGGAAGCAGTGGACGGTGACCGCGTGCTGGCCGGGCAGGCACTGATCGCGCCCGGAAATTTTCACATGACGCTCCAAAAACGCGGCGGCGAATATTCGGTCGCGGTGCGCGACGGCGAGAGGATTTGCTACCAGCGGCCGTCGGTGGACGTTTTGTTCGATTCCGTGGCGTCGGTTGCGGGAGCCAATGCCATCGGAGCGCTTCTGACCGGCATGGGCTCAGACGGCGCGCAAGGCCTGCTCAAGATGAAACGCGCGGGCGCTCGAACCATTGCGCAGGACGAAGCCAGTTGCGTTGTCTTTGGCATGCCGCGCGAGGCCATCCGTTTAGGCGGCGTGGATCACGTCCTGCCGCTCAACCGCGTTGCCGGTGAGTTGATGGCGCTCAGTGGCGCGGCCGTCCGGGTCTGACTGCTAGGGCCGCAGCGCAAACGTGAACAGCGCGTGTCCGGCGGCGATCGAAATGTACTGCTTGTCGCCCACGCGGTAGGTCATGGGTGCGGCTTCTTCGGATCCGCCCAGCGAAGCTTTCCAGAGTTCCGCGCCGGTGCGGGCGTCCAGAGCGTAGAAATATCCTTCGCGGCCGCCGGCGAACAACAGATCGGATGCGGTAGTCAGCACGCCACTGGCCGTCAGGTCGGTCATCTTGAACTGCCATTTGGCTTGGCCCGTGGCGGGATCCATGGCGAGAATGGCGCCATAGTTGGTGTTCTCGATGGGCGTGTTCTCGGCTCCGCGCTTGGTCTGCGCGCCGCCCGGGCGGATGGTGCCGCCCATGTAGCGCTGGCCGGGCGAGAAGTCACCCGACACCTTGCCCAGATTCATGCTGCTATCCTGCCAGCTCGGAATATAGAACAGATGCGTGCGCGGGCTGTAGGACGGCGAATACCAGTTGGTGCCGCCGAATAGATTGGGATAGATCATGACGCCTTGCGCGTTCGGCTCGGCTTGCGCGTTGCGCATGGGACGGCCGGCTTCGTCGAGTCCGGTGGACCAGTTAAGCTTGGTGAACGGCGCGCCGGTAAGATACTTGCCGGTGGCGCGATCGAGCACGTAAAAATACCCGTTGCGATTCGCCCACATCAGCATTTTGCGGGGCGTTCCCTTCCAATTGCCGTCTACCAGGACCGGAATTTGCACGGCGTCGTAGTCGTATTCATCGTGCGGGGTGAATTGGAAATGCCATTTCAATTTCCCGGTATCGGCGTCGAGCGCGACCGCCGAATCGGCGTACAGGTTGTCGCCCGCGCGCAGGTCGCCGTTGAAATCGGGGCCGGGATTGCCGGTGCCCCAGTAGACCAGGTTGAGCTCGGGATCGTAGGAGCCGGTTAGCCAGGCGGGAACGCCGCCGTGAGCCCACGCGTCCCCCGGCCAGCTCTCATGACCGGCTTCTCCGGGGCCGGGGATGGTATAGAATTTCCAAGCTTCCTTGCCGGTAGCCGCGTCGTAGGCGGCGATGAAACCGCGGATCCCGTACTCGCCGCCGGCCACGCCGACGATGACCTTGTTCTTAACCACCAGCGGCGCATGCGTGATGGTGTAGCCGAGTTTGGGGTCGCCGACGTCGGTCTTCCACAAGGGGCGTCCCGATTTCGCGTCGAGCGCCAGCAAGCGCGCGTCCAGCGTACCCATAAACAGCGTGTCACCCAGGATGGCCACGCCGCGATTCACCGAGCCGCAGCAGGGCCGCGCATCGCGCGAAGGGCGATAATCGTAATCCCAGAACGGCCGGCCGGTTTTGGCGTCCAGCGCATACACATGGTTGGGCGCCTCCACCATGTACATGACGCCGTCCACCACCAGCGGCGTGGTTTCGAATTTTTCGAGCGACCGCGCCTGGAAGACCCACTGCAGCTCCAGATTCTTGACGTTCTGCGGCGTGATCTGATCGAGCAGACTGTAGCGTTGGCTGGAATAGCTTCCCGAGTAAGTCAGCCAGTTCTGCGGCTCGCGATCGGGATGCAGCAATCGATCGTTCGAGACTTGCGCCGATAACGAAGCGGCCGCGAGCACGCTCAAGGTAAGAAATTTCATGGCAAACCTTTCAATGAGGTCAGATAACTGACGACGTCCGCGGCTTCCTGAGGCGACAATTTCCCCTGGTAGGAAGGCATGGGCGTGGTTTTCAACAGCGTGTACTCGCGCAGATCCGATTTGGAGAGCGAAACCAGGCGCCCATTGTCGTCGATTAACTGCACGGTGTGGGTGTCCTCATTTAGCCGCATCCCGTTAATGGTTGTTCCGTTCTTGGTGACGGCGTGGACCAGGCGCGCCTGCGGGGGAATCGCGTCGCCGGGGTCGAGAAGCGAGTGTTCCAGAGCGGCCGCGTTCCGGATGGCGCCGATGTCGCTCAGGTCGGGGCCTTTGCGTGAACCTTTGCCGTTCACACGATGACAAGTGAGGCAGTCGCCTTTGCCTTCGAAGATCTCCTGGCCGCGCTGGGTGTCGCCCGCGGCGGCGCGAGCTCCGGTGTCATGCAGGGAGCGGATGTAGGCAACCAGCGCCATCCGCGAAGCGTCCGGAAGACTGAAGGGCGGCATGCCCGTGCCTGGAACGCCGTTGAGAATGATGCGCGAAATCTCTTCGTCTGTCGAGACGCGCTTGAACTCTCCCTTGCGCATGTCGACGCCGGCGACCAGGTCGCCATTCGGTCCATGACAAGGCTGGCATTGCACGGTGAACAACTGCTTTCCAGTAGCAACGTCGGCGGCGCTGTAACTTCGCTGCTGTGCAGCGAGCGGGGCGACTACGATGGCTGCGGCCGATAGGGCGGCCCACGCATAAGTACATCTTTTCATAAAGGCGAAATTATACACTAGCATTCGTGACACCCGAAGAATTCCGTAAGCATGGGCACCGGCTGGTGGACTGGATCGCCGACTATCGCGCGCGAGTGGCCGAACTGCCGGTGATGGCCCGCACCGCGCCTGGCGAGATTCGCGCGCAACTGCCGGCTGGCGCGCCCGAGCAGCCCGAGCCCTTCGAAAATATTCTACAGGACCTTGAGACAATCGTCCTGCCCGGTCTGTCGCACTGGCAGCATCCGAATTTCTTTGGCTATTTTCCATCCAACGGCCTGCTGGCCAGCGTGCTGGGCGACTATGCCAGCACCGGCCTGGGCGTGCTGGGGCTTTCCTGGCAGGCCAGCCCGGCGCTCACCGAAGTGGAGGAGGTGGTGACGGACTGGGTGCGGCAGATGACCGGCCTCGATCAGGCTTGGAGCGGTGTCATTCAGGACACCGCCTCGACCTCGACGCTGATTGCTCTGTTGTGCGCGCGCGAGCGAACCACCAACTACGGTCTGAGCCGCGGGGGATTGCAGGCCGAGGCGCAGCCGCTGGTGGTCTACACGTCGGCCAACAGCAACAGTTCGGTGGACAAGGCCGCGCTGCTGGCGGGCTTCGGGCGCGACAATGTGCGCGTGGTGGAGCACGACCGCGAGTACGCCATGCGTGCGGATGCCTTGGAGGCGTACATTCGGCGCGATGTCCAGGCTGGTTTGAAACCTTGCGCGGTGGTGGCGACCACCGGCAGCACCGGCACGACGGCGCTCGATCCCATCGCGAGTATCGCTCGCATCGCGCGGCAGCACGGCATCTGGCTGCATGTCGACGCCGCCATGGCCGGGTCTGCGATGATCTTGCCCGAGTGCCGCTGGATGTGGCAAGGCGTCGATGAGGCCGACTCTCTGGTCATCAATGCGCACAAATGGCTGGGAGCCGCGTTCGATTGCTCGCTGTACTATGTCCGCGATCCGCAGCATCTGATCCGCGTGATGTCCACCAATCCCAGCTATCTTCAGACCGCGGCCGACGCGCAGGTCAAGAATCTGCGCGACTGGGGAATTCCGCTGGGCCGCCGTTTTCGCGCCTTGAAGCTATGGTTCCTGATTCGCGAGCAAGGAGTAGAGGCATTGCGGGCGCGCTTGCGCCGGGATCTGGAGAACGCGCAGTGGCTGGCCGAGCAGGTGCGCGCCGCTCCGGACTGGCGGGTGCTCGCGCCGGTCCCCTTGCAGACCGTGTGCGTGCGGCACGAGCCCGCGGGCCTGGAAGGGGAAGCGCTAGACCGGCACACGCTCGCTTGGGTGGAGCGCATCCAACGCTCGGGTGCTGCTTATCTCACGCCGGCGATTCTGGATGGGCGCTGGATGGTGCGCATCTCGATTGGCGCCGAGGCCACCGAGCGCGGGCACGTCCAGGCGTTATGGAATCTGATCGAGCGCGAGGTTGCCGGCCCCGCCTAGTCCGAATCGAGCCAGCGGCCCCGCCAAAAAAGTTTCATTTATTTCCGCTATATACCGGGCTGTAACGCTGTGTAATCGCAGCAACCCGACAACGGCCTTACTCATCTTTTTAGGTGTGAGGAGAGGAAGATTTATGAAGAAGAAATTCCAGATGATTTCGCTAACACTGGCTCTGGCCGCTTTTGCAGTGCCGATGTTCGGCCGCTACCAGGCACGTGACCTGGGTGATGCGGTGCGCCACGAGTTGGCGTCGTTGCCGTATTACAACGTCTTCGACAACCTGGAATATCGGGTGGATCCAGGCGGAGTGGTGACTTTGTCGGGTCAAGTGACCTGGCCCCCTGTAAAGTCCGACGCCGAGCACGCGGTAAAGAGAATTTCCGGTGTCACCAAAGTCATCGACAACATCCAGTTGTTGCCGCTTTTGCCCCTGGACAATCAGATCCGAAGAGCGGAATACCGCGCGATTTTCGGTTTTGGCCCGCTGTATCGCTATGCCCTGGGCGCGATTCCATCGATTCACATCATCGTAGATAATGGCCACGTCACGTTGGTGGGAGTGGTTGACAACGAAGCCGACAAGAACATGGTCGGCATCCGAGCCAACGGCGTTCCGAACGTCTTCTCGGTGACCAACGATTTGCGAGTCGGCGAAAAAGGTTAAGCGGCAACGCGGAGTCTAGTCCGGATCTCTTCCAGGCCGCTGGCGTAAACCAGCGGCTTTTTTTCTAAGGCTTCGCCGGTAGTGTCAACCCAGGCCGCCCTATGTCAAACTGAGGTGATGCCTGACCGTTGCACCTGTGGCGCGCAATTACCTCCCGACGCGCGTTTTTGTCACAAGTGTGGAAAACCTCAGTATGATTACCCAGGCATCGTCGAAGAAGAAGTTTCCGAGCCCGAGGCGCCGGCTCCAGCGTCTGCTCCGCCAGCCGCCCCGCTGTTTGCGGAGATCAGTTTCCACAACCACCTGGCGGTCAGGATCGGTTTTCTCGCAGCGCTCACCGCGGTGTTGCTGTTCCTGTTTCCCCTGCCTTTCCCCTTCCTGCGTCTGCTGATCGTCTTTCTCGCGGCCGGCTTTCTGGCGGTGTTTCTGTACACGCGCCGCACCGGGCAAATGTTGAGTGTGCGGGGCGGCGTGCGGATGGGATGGATCACCGGCATTTTCTGCTTCACTCTGATCAGCCTGCTCATGACTGCGGCCATGGTTGCGATTTCCAACAAGGGCGGCCTGGCAAATTACCTTCGCACCCAATTTCCGGCCAACGATGCCCGTTCCGATACCCTGGCGCAGGCTCTGAGCGATCCCGCAACGCTGGCGGGCGGGATGCTATTCGCGCTGCTCATGTTGTTTGTGATCCTGACGGCGTTGCCGATGATCGGCGGGGCGCTGGGCGCTAAGGTTCTCGCCAAGGAATGAATCGCATCGTAGCGCGATTCCTCCCTCTGGCCGCCTGCGCTGCGCTGGCACTTGCACTAACTCCCGAGCAGCGGCAGCTCAACATCGACTCCTTCGAGCAGGTCTGGAAGACCGTCCGCGACAAGCACTGGCAGGTCAAGCCTGCGGGGCTGGACTGGCAAGCCGTGCACGACGAATTGCGCCCCGCCATCGAGAAGGCCGACAGCATGGAAGCTGCCCGCGCGGTGATGAATGACATGCTGGGGCGGCTGCATCAGACGCACTTTGGAATCGTTCCCGCGGAACTGTATGCCGACGTCGGCGGCGAGAGCCAGGCGCATGACCGCACCACAGGTCTGGACGTGCGCGTGGTGGAATCGCAGGTTCTGGTCACATCGGTGGAGACTGGTTCTCCGGCCGCCAGCGCAGGTGTGCAGCGCGGCTGGCAGATCGTTCAGATCGCCGGTGTGGATCTTGCGCCCGTCGTCGCGACGCTGAACGAGACTTACGGCAAATCCAGCTTGCGCGAAATCATGCTGCGCCGAGCCATCTTGTCGCGTTTGGAAGGCGACGGCGGCCAGCCGGTCAAAGTTGGATTTCTGGACGGCGCCAACCAGCCGGTCACTAAGAACCTCGCGCGGGCAAAACCCAAGGGCACGCTGACGCAGTTCGGCTATCTCTATCCTTCCTACGTGTGGTTCGATGCATCGCGTGTAGGCGGCGGAAACATCGGCTACGTGAGTTTCAACATGTTCCTCGATCCGGCGCGGTTAATGAATCTGTTCGGCGAAGCGGTGACGTCTTGCATGCAGTGCGACGGATTCATCGTCGATGTGCGCGGCAATCCGGGAGGCCTGGGAGCCATGGCCATGGGGATGGCGGGCTGGTTCATCGACCGGCCGGATCAGCGGCTGGGCACACTCTACATGCGCGACACGACGTTGAAGTTCATTGTTAACCCGCGCGCTAAAACCTTCGCCGGTCCCCTCGCGATTCTGGTGGATGGCGCTTCGGCGTCAACTTCGGAGATCCTGGCCGAAGGACTCAAAGATCTGGGGCGCGCGCGCGTTTTTGGGAGTCGGACCGCCGCGGCCGCGCTGCCTTCGATGTTCGAAAAGTTGCCCAATGGCGACGGCTTCCAATACGCCGTGGCGAACTACATTTCCGAGGGCGGCCAGCCGCTGGAAGGCCTGGGAGTGACGCCGGATGTCGAGACTCCTTTGACGCGGCGGGCCTTGCTGGAAGGGAAAGATCCCGCGCTGGACGCCGCCATCGCCTGGATTCAGAAGAAATAGCCGATCGCGACGCTACACCTTTGGCCGGATCATATCGAAGCGGTCGCGCGTGCGCGTGTAGCCCGTAGGCCCGCCCATGCGTCCGACGGCGCGCAGCTTATCTGGATCGATCTTGAAGTTTTCGACAATGCGATCGTCGACGTGGAAGCGCAGCACTTCGCCAATGATGAGGTTTCCGCCCCCGGGCAGCTCGCTGAACTCGATACTCAGGTAAAGCCGGCACTCCATGTTGACGTGGGATTCTGCCACGCGCGGCGGCCGCACCAGATCGCTGGGGATGGCGGTGAGTCCCGCGATCGAAAACTCGTCGGCATCGGGCGGGTATTCGCCGGCGGTCAGGTTCATCGCTTCGGCGATTTCTTCGGAAACGATGTTCACCACGAATTCCTTGGTCCTGCTGATGTTTTCGAGCGTGTCCTTGCGCGTGTCGCCCGCCGGGCGCGGGCCGGGACAGAAACAGATCAGCGCGGGCTTGGAGCTGATGCCGGTGAAAAAGCTGAACGGCGCCAGGTTCCGGATTCCGTCGTAACTCACCGTCGAAACCAGGGCGATCGGCCGCGGCACGATCGACCCGATCATGAGTTTATAGATATCGATATGACGCGCCGTCTGCGGATCGACGGTCAATCAGCGGGTCTCCACCGGCTTCTTCTCCATCCAGCTCATCCAATAATCCTTCCACTCGACAGCTTCGCCGGCCGGCAGCACGTGAATCGGATTCAGGCCGTCCAGCATGACCGCGTATTCGTCGGTGTGCGTCTTTTTCTTCTGATTGGCGAGCGCCTTGGGGTGTGGCCCGTGATGAATGCCGCGCGGGTGCAGCGTGGCCATGCCCGCCTTGATATTGTCCTTGCTGAAGAAATCGCCGTCGTGATAGAAGATGAACTCGTCGTAGTCGGTGTTGCGATGGAAGAAGGGAACGCGCAAGGCGTCCTCGTCCTGCTCGAGCGGGCGCGGCAGAAAGCTGCACACCACGGCGCCTTCGGTGACGAACGTCGTGTGCGCGCTGGGAGGCAGATGCGCGCGATGGCTCATCACCGGTCGAATGTCGCGCATGTTGATCTTCCACACTGTCAGATCGCCCTTCCAGCCCACCACGTCCATGGGATTGAACGGATACACGACCTTCGAAATTTCGTCGTCCACCTTGATGCGGACTTCCCACTCGTTGCGGTCGTCAAGCTGCGGCGCGGGCTCGGGCGTGAAAATCGTGGCCGGATCATACAGCGCGTGCTGTCCCAGTAGACCCTTCTCGGGCTGCTCGAATTCGCTTTTGGACTGAATGATCAGAAAGAAATTGTCGCGAGTTTCCGGCACCACGCGATACGTCACCGCGCGCGGGATGTTGATGTAATCGCCGGGTTCGAACTGCACCGGGCCGAAGTCGGTCTCGATCACGCCGCGCCCGCGGTGCACGAAGTACAATTCATCGCCGTCCGCGTTGCGGAAATAGAAAGGCATCGGCTCGGAGCGGCGGGAAACGTACAGCCGGACATCGTTGTTGCCGAGAAACGCGGCCGGCATGCCTTCTGCGTTGCTGAGATCGCTGGGCTTCAGTTGATTCAGATCGAAGCAGTGCGGCCGGAGCTTGCCTTCAAATCGGATCCAGCCGGTGGGCGGATGCGCGTGATAAAGGTGCGCGGACTTACCGTAAAATCCCTTGCGCCCATGCTCTTCCTCGAAGGTCCCTTCCGGCAAACCGACATGGGCCTGACTGGTGGTCTTCCCTTTCTTCAGCGGATACATGGTTGTGTCTCCTGACTTCAGTATAGGGCCGCCCAAAATCGCGCGGTGCCGCTCAAACCACGCGCACCTTGCCCCAGCGCCGGATGCGCTCATCGGCGGTGATGAGAGTCAGGTCGTGACAGCGCGCGGTGGCGACGATGATTTGATCGGCAGGGTCGCGGTGGAAGTCGTCACCCAACTGCACGCTCTCGGCTGCCACGCTCGCGGTAATCGGCATGACCGTGAGCAGAGGGTGGGATGCAACGCCTCCGAGCCAAGTTTCCAACGGCGTATCGACTTCGATTCTGCGCCGTTGAATCATCTTCGCCAGTTCTCGCAACGAGATCGCGCTGAGTCCTGCGACTTGACTGTCTTCTTCGAGACGAGTGAGCACTTGAGCCTGCGCCTTGCTCAGGCGTTTGAAGTCCTGGCGCCACCAAACCAGGATGTGCGTGTCCAAAAGGTAGGCGATCAATCCTTCTCGCTCTCCCACTCGTCATCGGAGAAATAAACGATGTCTCCAAGAATCTTCACGGAGTCCTTCCACGATCCGCGAAGCGGAGGAATCCCTGCCTTGGGAGGCCCCACTTCAGCGACTGGCTTGCCGCGCTTAGTGATCACGATTCGATCGCCCTTGGTTTCCACGTCTTTCAAGAGCCGCAGGCACTTGGCCTTGAACTCGCTGATTGGCAGGACGATTTCCTTCATGGCTTCATTCTAATCTGACCAATTGAATTGGTCAAATCGTCCTGCTAGCAAGCACCACTAGTTTGTGGTGGTGGTACTATGGGGTCGGAGAGCTAGATGGATCGAACGTCGGTTCTAACCAGCGTCACGGCAGGCTTGACCACCAACGAAGCGCAGTTCATCGAACAGGCCCGGCACGACGGCCAGCTCTACATCACTCAGCCCTACGAGATCTACTCGGAAGAAAATCACGAAGCGTGGCGGCGGCTGTACGAGCGTCTGCGGCCTCGCTGGGAGCGCTACGCAAACCCGCATTTTCTGGAAGGCATCCGGGCGCTGCGTTTAGACCCAACGCGAGTACCGCGCCTCACGGATGTAAATCGGTTCCTGGGCCCGCTCACCGGCTTCGAAGCTAAGGCTGTCAGCGGCTATGTTCCGGCATTCGTTTTTTTCGATTGCTTGCGGAACCGCCGGTTTCCCACCACCGTCACCATTCGCCGCTCGGACCAACTGGATTATCTCCCTGAGCCTGACATTTTCCACGACATTGCCGGGCATGTGCCCATGCACACCGACAAGCACTTCGCCGAAACTCTGGTGCGGTTCGGGGAATGCGCGCACACGGCGGCCGATCTGGTCTCGGGCATTCGCGATCCCGAAACGCGCGTGCATTGCCTCACCAGCATCATCCGCGCCATGGCGCGATTCTTTTGGTTCACCATCGAGTTCGGCCTGATGCGCGGCAAAGACGGGTTGAAGGTATATGGCAGCGGGCTGCTGAGTTCGTATGGCGAGATCGCGCACGCAATCGAGTCGCCGGAGGTACAGCGTTACCCGATTCAACTGGAGTGGGCCATCAATCAATCCTTCGAAATCGACCACTTCCAGCCGCTGCTATTCATCGTCGATTCATTCGATCATCTTTTCGGCTTGGTGGATCAACTGGAATCGTGGATGAAGGCCGGCAAGCTCAACAATGTCGCGCCGGGCGAGCCGGGCGTGAATGAAGAGGATCTCAAGAGCTTTCTGCACCGGCAAAACGGGTAAGCCGGTCTGGCCGCCGAACCCGCCGTGCCAATTTGAGGGCATAATAGAGACGTGCGCATCTGGGCCCTCTCTCTCTGTCTTTCCCTGACTGCTGTCGCGGTCTGGGCGCAAAAACCGGCCGCGTCAAGCGCCGCGAAAACACCCGACATGCTGGGCAACGTCGATTTGTCCGGTTTGACGGCGGTGCAGAAGAAGGCCGTCCTGAAATTGCTGCACGAAGAGGATTGCTCCTGCCAGTGCGGGCTCAAGACGGCCGATTGCATCCTGCAGGACCCCAGCTGTTCCTACAGCCGGGCGCTGGCCGGCATCGCGATCAAGGGCGTCAAGGATGGCAAGGCGTTGCTTGAAATCAGCAAGCTCATGGACGCTTCGCCCAAAGCCCATCGGCCCAAGGTGCTGGAAGATCCGGTGACGGTTCCGGTCGCAGGCGCGCCGAGTCTTGGCCCGGCCGATGCCCGCATTACGCTGGTTGAGTTCTCCGATTTCGAGTGCCCCTATTGCGCGCTGGCGGTGAAGCAGGTGAAGGCGCTGATGGCCGCCTATCCCAAGGACATCCGGCTGTTCTACAAACAATTTCCGCTCTCCATGCATCCCCACGCGCAGCTCGCGGCCGAAGCGGCATTGGCTGCCAACGAGCAAGGCAAGTTTTGGGAGATGCACGACGTGATGTTCGGGAATTTTCGCAAGCTGTCGCGCGAGAACCTGTTGGTGTGGGCCGAGCAGATTGGCCTGGACGTCAACAAGTTCAAAGCGGACTTGGATTCCGCGAAATTCGCGTCGGTCATCAAGCAAGACACCTCGGACGGCGACGCGGCGGGCGTCTACGGCACTCCGGCGTTTTTCATCAACGGAAAACTGTACAACGGCCCCATGACTATCGAAGCGGTGAAGCCGATCCTGGAAGCCGAGCTGAAGGGTGGCTCGAAGACCGTCGCTAAGAAAGCGAACTGAGCGCGCGCAGATACAGATTCGCGCGCGGCGCTATAAATTCCCGCGCAGCGCCTGTTCCCGTTCGATCGCTTCAAATAATGCTTTGAAGTTTCCCTTGCCGAAGCTGCGGCTGCCTTTGCGCTCGATAATTTCGAAAAACAAAGTAGGGCGGTCTTCCACCGGCTTGGTGAAGATTTGTAGCATGTAGCCCTCGTCGTCGCGATCCACCAGAATCCCCAAGTCGGCCAGTTGGTCCACCGGTTCGTCGATCTTGCCGCTGCGCTTTTCCAGGTCTTCGTAGTACGTGCTCGGCACGCGCAGAAATTCGACGCCCTGCGCGCGGAGTTTTGAGACGGTGGCGATGATGTCGCCGGTGGCCATGGCGATGTGCTGCACACCCGGGCCGTGATAATACTCCAGGTACTCTTCGATCTGCGATTTTTTCTTGCCGGCCGCCGGTTCATTAATAGGAAATTTCACGCGCCCGTTGCCGTTCGACATCACTTTCGACATCAAGGCCGAATATTCCGTGCTTATGTCTTTGTCATCGAAGTGCTGGTACAACTGAAAGCCCATAATGTCGCGATAAAACCCGACCCAGGAATCCATCTGCCCCCAGCCGACGTTGCCCACCATGTGGTCGATGTGGAGCAGGCCCACCGGGCGCGAGATCGTGTCCTCGGCTTCCACGGCGCGGAATCCGGGCAAGAAAACGCCGCGGTAATTCTTACGCTCGACGAAGCCGTGAATCGTATCGCCGTAGGCCGCGATGGCCGAAATTCGCACTTGGCCGTAGGGATCTTCGAACGTAGTCGGCTCCAGGACGCCGCGCGCGCCCCGGCGTGTAGTCTGGACGTAAGCAGACTCGGCATTGTCCACTTCCAGAGCGATTTCCCGCACGCCGTCGCCATGCAGCTTGATGTGTTCGGCGATGGCGTTCTCGGGCCCCAGCGGCGTGGTCAACACAAACCGGATCTTTCCTTGCTGCAGCACATAAGACGCACGGTCGCGCATTCCGGTCTCCGGGCCGCTATAGGCAATCAACCGCATGCCGAAAGCGGCGCGATAATAATAGGCCGCCTGCTTGGCATTGCCGACGTAGAACTCGAGATGGTCGGTGCCGTTCAGCGGCAAGAAATCGACCGGTTTCCGCTCCTGCGCGGTTTGCTCCGTCAACTGTTCCATAACAACCTCCTGCTAGGAAACCAGCGCGGCCAGTTTGCTCATCGCCTCAACGCAAAGCTGGTTGTCTTCGTCGGTGCCGGTTGAGACGCGGATGCAATTTGGCAATCCGAAACTCCCCAGCGGCCGGACAATGATGCCCTGCACCAGCAATTCGCGCGTTAGCTGAGCGGCTTGCTCGGCGCTCCCGAGCACCAGCATGACGAAATTCGCATCTGAGGGAACCACCGTGATTCCCAGCTCGCGGAACGAGCGCGTCAACAATTGCAGACCGCGCGCATTCAGTTCCAGCGAGCGATGCAGAAACTCTTTGTCAGCCAGCGCCGCGATCCCGGCCGCTTGCGCCAGTGTGCTCGGCTCGAACGGCAGCTTGACCTTCAATAGATTCTTAATCAAGTCCTCATGCGCGAACCCGTAGCCGATGCGCACGCCGGCCAGGCCGTAGATTTTCGAAAACGTCCGCAGCGTGATGACGTTGTCGTAGCGATAATGCATCGAATCCGGATAGCGCGGATTGTCCTTGGCGTATTCGAAGTACGCTTCATCCAGAATAATCAGCACGCGCTCCGGGACGTGTTTGTAGAACTCGTCGAACTCGTGTTTCGAAAAAATCGTGCCGGTGGGATTGTTCGGATTCGCCAAATAGATGATCTTGGTGCGATCGTTGATCTGCGCGGCCAGCGCGGGCAGATCGTAATACCAATCGCGATAAGGAACGGTCCGATATTTCACGCCGCGCGACTTCGCCAGCACTTGAAATCCGATGAAAGCCGCCTCCGTCGTGAGCACCTCGTCCTCATCGCACAGAAATGTGCGGATGATATTGGACATGATGCCTTCCGAGCCGCTCCCCGCGATAACGTTTTCAATCTTCAGGTCGAATTTTTCAGCCAAAACGCGCCGCAGATCCAGCCCGCCGTTGGGGTACAGATGCAGCGCGGGAAGCGATTTCGAGATGGCTTCGAGCGCCAGCGGCGAAGGCCCCAGCGGATTCTCGTTCGAGGCCAGCTTGCTGACTCGCGTGAGATGGAACTCGCGCCGCACCTCTTCGATTCCGCGCCCTGCCTCGTAGGGCCGCAGAGACTCGATATAAGGCGGAACCAGTGCCATCCACTTCCAGTTTGGCACAGTGTGGCGCACGCACTCGTGCGTGCCGCGTTCACACTCGTGTGAACGGAATGCCGCTAAAATAGGCACTTGCTCGGGAATCAATGAATCTCACTCACCTGTTCGATCTGTCGTTGATCGCCCGCCGCGACACCGTGGCGCTCGAATTCGGCAGCGCCAGCTACACGTTCGGCGACATCGACGCGCGCAGCAATCGCCTGGCGCAGCTACTGGCCGCGCGCGGCCTCAAGAAAGGCGACCGTCTGTGCGTGTACCTGGTCAACTGCATCGAGATGATCGACCTGTATCTCGCCTGCGCGAAGCTGGGCGTGATCTTCGTTCCGATCAACATCCTGTACCGCGACCGCGAGATCAGTCACATCCTGCGCGATGCCGAGCCCGCGGCTGCCGTGACTGCGGCCGCCGATTTCCCGAGCCTGGTTCCGGTGTGGAACCCAGCGGATCTGACGCGCGAAGCCGCCGCGCTCCCTGACCAACGCCCGCAGCTCGCCATCGACGGCGACGACCCGGCCGGAATCATCTACACCTCCGGCACCACGGGCACCTCTAAAGGCGCAGTGCTCACGCACAACAATTTCGCCGCGAACGCGACCAATCTGCTTACCGCCTGGCAGATCACCAGCGCCGATCGCTTCCTGCTGGCGCTGCCGCTCTTTCACGTCCACGCGCTCGGCAACGGCCTGCATTGCTGGCTCGTAAGCGGCTGCCGCATGCGCCTGCTGGAGCGCTTCGAGCATCAGAAAGCCCTGGCTGAGTTCCTGGATTTTCGGCCGACGCTATTTTTCGGCGTGCCGACCATTTACGTTCGCCTGCTGGATTTTCCGCCCGAACAAGCGCGCGAGATCGGAGCACGAATGCGGCTGTTCGTCTCGGGCTCTGCGCCACTTTCCGCGCAGACCTTCGAGGAATTCCGCGCGCTGTTCGGCCATGCCATCCTGGAGCGCTACGGGATGAGCGAAAGCATCATGAACATCAGCAATCCGTACATCGGCGAACGGCGTCCGGGAAGCGTGGGGCTGCCGCTTCCGGGCGTTTCCGTGCGTCTGCTCGATGCGGAAGGCATGCCGGCTGCGGATGGCGAAATCGGCGAGGTCTATATCAAAGGGCCGAACATTTTCGCGGGTTACTGGCGGCGCGAGGATGCTACGCGCGCGGCGTTCGTGGATGGATATTTCCGCTCCGGCGATCTGGCCGTGCGGTCGCCCGATGGCTATTACACTTTGACTGGCCGCAAGAGCGACCTGATCATCTCCGGAGGCTTCAACATCTACCCGCGCGAGATCGAGGAGTTTCTGGAGGAACAAGAGGGCGTCATCGAAGCCGCGGTGGCCGGCATACCGGATCGCGTGCGCGGTGAAGTGCCGGTGGCTTTCATTGTCGCCGGGAGCGCCATTGACGCGACGCAGCTGGAAGCGTGCTGCCGCGAAAAACTGGCGTCATTCAAGATTCCACGCTCCTTCGTGATGGTAGAAAAGCTTCCTCGCAACGCGCTCGGCAAAGTGCAAAAACATCTGCTGCCAAGGAATCCGGCATGAGCGCACTTCGCATCCAGCGCTACGAAGCACAACCAGCGGCCTTCCGCGCGTACGACGCGCGCTGGGCCCAAGTCGCCGCGCTGCTCATTCAGACCATTGAAGACCAGGAGCCGCGTCTACACGTGGACCACATCGGCAGCACCTCGGTGCCCGACTGCCGCGGGAAAGGCGTCATCGATCTGGCGGTCACCTACCTGGAAAGCGATCTCGAAATCGCCAAGGCCGCGCTCGACGGGCTCGGATTCCAACGGCAACATGGCCGGGACCCGTGGCCCGAAACGCGGCCTATGCGCGAGGGCAGTGTGACCGCTTTGGGCTCGGCATTTAACGTACACGCGCACGTGATCCTTCGCGATGGAGACGAGCATCGCCAGTTGCTAGGCTTCCGGGATGCCCTGCGGCGCTCCACGGCGCTGCGCCGCGCCTACGAATCGGAGAAAGAACGCATCATCGGCAGCGGCACTACGGATTCGCTCGAATACTGCTACGCCAAGGGCGAGTTCATCACGCGGACGCTGGAGACAATCGGCAAACCCTAAAATAGGAATTGGCTCAAGCGACTTCCGAGTCCGCTCTTTCATCCTTCCGGCCACACAGCCCCTGGCTCCCGCTCGCCTACACCTGGTTCCGCTGGCTTTGGATCGCTTCCATCGTTTCGAACATCGGCACGTGGATGCAAAACGTAGGCGCGGCCTGGGCCATGACCACCATGGCGTCGTCGGCGCTGCTAGTCGCTCTGGTCCAAACCGCCACGAATCTGCCGGTTTTCATGTTGGGCGTTCCCGCCGGCGCCCTGGGCGATATCGTGGATCGCCGGAAGCTGCTGCTGATCACGCAAGCCTGGATGCTGGCGGCCGCGGCCGCGCTGGGCGTGCTCACGATAACTGGGACGAGCGGGCCCTGGGTGCTGCTGTGGCTCACCTTCGCGCTCGGCCTGGGCGCCACCATGAACGGTCCGGCCTGGCAGGCCATCATGCCGGAACTGGTTCCGAAAAGCGAATTGCCCGCGGCCATCGCGCTCAACTCGATGGGCTTCAACGTGGCGCGCGCGGTCGGACCGGCGCTGGGCGGGTTAGTGGTCGCGGCCATCGGCGCGGGAGCGGCATTCATCCTCAACGCCATTTCGTTCGTCGGCGTGCTCATCGTGCTGTACCAGTGGAAGCGCGCGCCGGAGCATTCCTCCACTTCCTCTGAAACCGTCATGGCGGCGATGTGGGCCGGGATGCGTTACGTCCGCTTCGCGCCCACCATGCATGCCGTGCTGCTGCGTTCGGGAAGCTTCGTCATTTCGGCCAGCGCGCTGTGGTCGCTCTTACCGCTGGTGGCGAAGGTGGAACTGCACCGCGAGAGCAGCGGCTTTGGTCTGCTGCTGGGTTGCCTGGGCGCGGGCTCGATCCTGGGCGCTCTGATGATAGGAAGGCTGCGCCAATTGTTTTCGCCGGAAGCCATCGCGACTTCGGCCGTGGTGGTCTTCGGCCTGGCCAACATCGCGCTGGCTTACTTAGAAAGCTTTGCCGCCGTGGCCGCGATCCTGCTGGCCGGAGGCGTAGCGTGGATGTCGGTGAACTCGAGCTTGAATACTGCCGCGCAAACGTCCGTTCCAAGCTGGGTGCGGGCGCGCGCCATGGCGCTGTACTTGTTGGTCTTCCAGGGCGCCATGGCGGTGGGCAGCGTGATTTGGGGAGAAGTGGCGTCGCGCTTCGGGCTGCGCACCACGTTGTTGATCGCGGGCATCGCGTTGTGCGCCGCCGCCGCTGCCACCCTGCGGCTCCGTTTGGCCGGCTCAGGCGAACTGGATGTCTCGCCGTCCATGCACTTGCCGGAGCCTACGCTTCTGGTGGAACGTCATCCCGATCATGGCCCGGTGCTGGTCACGGTGGAATATTTCGTCGACCGCGAGCGCGGCGCGGAATTCGCGCGCGCCATGGAAAGTGTGCGCAGGATCCGGCGCAGGGATGGCGCGATCCGCTGGGGGCTGTTCGAAGATGCGGCGGCTCCCGGACGCTATATCGAGACCTTCGTGGTAGACAGCTGGGCCGAGCATCTGCGCCAACACGAGCGCATGACCGTAACGGATCGCCAAATCGAGTCGCAAGCGCAGGCCTTTCATGTTGGGGCGGAGCCGCCGAAAGTCACGCATTGGATCGCGGCCCGGGAGTAGCCGCCGGTCAAGAGACGGCCGTGATATTGTAGGCACGGAGGCGTGGCGCATGATCCGGCAATTCCCGGCGGTCCTGCTGCTGATCGCCTTAGCGACAGCTTGCCTCTGCGCACAGGATACTCGAGAAGTCATCCTGGCGGCGCGCCGCACACCAGAAGTAGAGGTGATCGACGCCACCACGCTCGATACCATCGCGCATCTCCACTTCGATCTGCGGGTCGACAAACTCCAGCCGAGTGCGGACGGCAGGGAATTGTTCATCGACGGCTACCCACAGGACGGAGGCTGCTGCCGCCACTACCTGCTCGACTTGGCTTCGCTGACGCTGACCGATAGGAACAATCGAAACTACCCGATCGTCCACCTTCCGTCTCCCGACGGACGCTGGCGATTCGATCTCAAGAATTTCCCCGGCCCTTCTCTTACCACGGTTAATCTCGACACCAAGGAAACTTCGGAATTGGTTCCGGCGGTGCCGGAAGATCCCGAAGGTAACCGGGCGCTACCGGGACCTGGTCGGGAGATCGCTTCTATTTGTATGTCGAAGGGCCCAGTCATCCTGGATTCGTGTGGACCGTGCTTCCGGGCGACCGCAAACTCGGAGAAGCGGTCGCGGTCGAGCCGGTCATTAAAGCGCCCAATTGCCAACAAACGAAGGCGCTCGTGGCGGCCGGAAGCCGCGTTTTTCTTTACGGGCTGTTCGGAGATAAACGCGACGAATTCGTTTGTCACACGCAATTGCCCGGAGGCGCCTGGGAGCTCGATCCCGCCACCGGCCACCTTACCAGTTACATAGCGCCGGAATTTCATTTCAACGTGCTTCGAGCGAGCCAGTCCGGCTCCACGCTCTATGGTGTCGACCCCGGTAGTGCGAACTGGAGTGGACCCGTGCGGCTCGTCAGCTTGGATGCCCGTGACGGGACCACTCTCAAGACCCGTTCCTTCGACCCAGGCGTTTTGCAGATCTCGGTTGGCGAAGTCCGCGGCGTGCCCACCGGCGACGTTCAAGTGATCTCCCGAAAAGCGGGCGAGTAGCGGGCACGGGCGAGATGCAGACCCTCAACATCGTCTGGCAGGATCTTCGGTACGCTGCCAGGATGATGCGCCGTTCGCCCGGGTTCACCATGGTTGCGGTTCTGTCGCTCGCACTGGGCGCCGGCGCCAACACCGCCGTTTTCAGTTTGATCAACACGCTCATGTTGCGCTTGCTGCCGGTGCGTGATCCAGGCCAGCTCGTCGAACTCCTGCAGCATTACCCAGGCGAGCCGCGCGGGAACGGCTTTTGGTCTTGGCCTAGCTACGAATACTATCGCGACCACAACCACGTCTTCTCAGGGTTGATCGCAGGTTCCACGCCCGCCTCTTTCAGCGTGCGCGGCCAGGGACTGGAGCCCGAGACCGTAATTGGCGAATCCGTCAGCGGAAACTTCTTCTCAGTGCTGGGCGTGAAGCCGGCCGCCGGGAGACTGATCGGTCCGGACGACATCGCAACCGGCCGCGCGCAGGCCGTGGCAGTGGTGAGCTGGTCCTATTGGAAGAACAAGTTCAACCTGGATCCGAAAATTCTCGGCAGCATGATCGTCGTACAAAATGCGCCAGTGGCAATTATCGGAGTAACGC
This sequence comes from Terriglobia bacterium, assembly GCA_963768095.1. Lineage (GTDB taxonomy): Bacteria > Acidobacteriota > Terriglobia > Bryobacterales > Bryobacteraceae > Palsa-89. The sequence continues at coordinate 287,656 of CAVYGT010000012.1, forward strand.
CACCGGAGTTTTTTGGATTGCAAGTGGGCTCTCGAACGGACATTTGGTTGCCGCTGGTGCCCTCGGCTTCCACAAGAGTGGCTCTCATGGCGCGGCTAAGGCCCGCCGTCTCTCTTCAGCGAGCGCTCGCGGAAATGGCCGTCCTGTATCAATTCACCATCGACGAAAGAGCCAGGAACAGCAAAGATCCGCTCGTTCGCCAATTGCGGATTGAACTGGAACCGGCGGGCGCGGGCCTGTCGGCCCTGCGCGATCATTTCGCCAAACCGTTGCTGGTGCTGATGGCCGTGGTCGCGCTGGTTTTGCTGATCGCGTGCACGAATGTCGCCGGTTTGCTGCTGGCGCGCGGAGCCGCTCGTCAAAGAGAATTGGCGGTGCGCGTTTCCTTGGGCGCCGGACGCCTTCGCCTGGTCTCTCAAGCCTTGGCCGAATGTCTCCTGCTGTCCGCTTTGGGCACGCTGCTGGGCGTCGTTCTGGCCTATTTTACGGCGGCCGGGCTGGTGCGGATCATCACGTCCGGCCGGCGGATTATCGGATTGCCGCAACCGCTCGAAATTCCGCTGCGGCTGGACATGCACGTCTTGCTCTTCACCATGGCCGTTGCTTTATTGAGTGGCGTGCTGTTCGCACTGGCGCCGGCTTGGAACGCGCTCTCGAGCGATCCCGCCGGTTCTTTGCGCGAAATGGGAACGTCCGGCGAAACCAGACTCCGCCGCCGCTTCGGAAGCGGTCTGGTAGTGGCACAAGTGGCGCTATCGATAGTGCTGTTGAGCGCCGCCGCCCTCTTTGTCCGGCATTTGTGGAATCTCCAGCATATCGATCTGGGCTTTCGGCGCGATCATGTACTGCTGGTGACGCTGGATCCCTCGCGCAGCGGATACGATCGCGAGCAGTTGTCGCGGGCCTACCAGGAACTGCTGGATCGTTTGGAACGGATTCCAGGTGTGCGCTCGGCTTCGCTTAGCGCGCCCACGCCGCTCTCGGGAGCCGGCGCTTCTGGATTCGTATCGGCGGAAGGCTTCGAGGAGCGGCCCGAAGATCGCCGCTACATCTCCATAAGCACAGTTGCGCCGAACTGCTTCGACACTCTAGGCATCCCGCTGGTCGCAGGCCGCGACTTCAATTTTCAGGACAACGGGCGCCGCCCCGTAGCGATTATCAATCACGCGCTGGAGCGCTACTATTTCCCCGGCGTCAACCCCGTCGGGAAGCATCTCACGATCAACGGCATGACCGGGGATCCCGTTGAAAGGTCATATGAAATCGTGGGAGTGGTTGGTGACGCGAAATACTACGAGATTCGCGAGCCGGCCGAGCGAATCGTTTACCTGCCTGCCTTCCGGGATGCGCGAGTCTATGGAAACAACTTCGTGCTGCGTACGAAAATCGATCCGCAAAGCCTGATGAGCGATGTGCGCCGTGCCGTGCGCGATGTGCTGAAAACGGTCCCGGTCTCGCGGATCACGACGCTCGGCGGTCAGATCGATGCATCCATAGTTCCGGAGCGGCTCATCGCCATGCTGTCGGCCGCACTGGGGGCGTTGGGCGCGTTACTCGCCGCCATCGGATTGTACGGTCTGCTCGCCTATACGGTGCTGCGCCGCATCACCGAGTTCGGTATCCGCTTGGCGCTGGGCGCGACCGGCGCCGATCTTCTTCGCATGGTGATCCGAGACGCGCTCGGAATGCTCACCGCCGGCTTGCTCATCGCAGCGCCGGTTGCCGTCTGGGGCCGGGCGCTGGCCGCAAGTTTCATTCAGGACGCCGGGATCAGCAGCGCAGTTCCGATCGCGTTCGGTGCGGTCGCCATGCTGGCGCTGGTGCTGCTGGCCTCACTTTTGCCGGCACGTCGCGCTGCTCGTGTCGACCCGATGAACGCTTTGCGGCACGAATAGGCCCGGCTGTCTACGCCGCGTCCCCACAGCTGGACTAGCCCAAGGCTAGTTTGCGCTGCGAGCCCCATTTTTGCGCATTCCCTCGCTAATATTCGGCGCGTTGGGTGCGCCAGGGCGCGCACGCGGTTTCGGATCCTATTGAAACAAAATAGGTTGCAGGTTGGCATGCCATGCGCAATTCCACCAGCAAGTTCCTCCACTCTGACAAGGAGTAATCAAACAAAATGTTCATACGAATCCCTAAGTGTATTTCCACCCTCAGTACATGCCTGTTAGCAGTACTGCTAGTGGCTTTGTGCGCGGCCAGTGGGTACGCGCAAACTTTGAAGGCCCAGCTTACAACCCGGGCCATGAGCCGCGACGACATCGCCGCTTATAGTCTTCCTGCAACGACAGAATTGACGGGCGGTCTCACAACCGTCGGCCTCGGCCAACCAGCATTCCTGGAGGCGGAGGTTGATATCACTGTTCCGCCGTCCCAAATCTCAAGCGTGACCTGGACACTAGCCAGCAAGCCAGCCGGCTCGAGCGCGGTGCTCGTCGATAGCCCGCTCACCTCCAACGTCGCGGTTTACCCTCCGTCCGACGCTGTGGCGTACCAGATCGCCGGCCGCAAGTTGTTACGCCCCGACGTCGCCGGAATTTACAATGTATCGGCGACGATAACGACATCCGGCTCGGGAGTTGCCACTGTTTCATTGATGATCACGGGCAGCAGCTATCTGGGGATTGCGGCCTGCTCGCTGTGCCACGCCAACGGACCGGCCGGGACGACCTGGTCGATGGTCAATGACTGGCAAAAGACGTTGCACTCCGAAATCTTCAAGGACAATATCAACGGCGCCGATGGCACTACCTATGCCAGCACGTGCTGGGGCTGCCACACGGTCGGCAACGACGCCAATGCAACCGTACCGAACGGCGGCTTTAACACTGTTATGGCACAGCTCGGCTGGACCCCTCCTGCCACAATGCAAGCGGGCAACTGGGACCAGGTGCCTGCAGCGCTGCAAAATGTCGCCAACATACAATGCGAGAACTGCCACGGACCGGGCTCGACACACGTCACCAGCGGCGGCGATCCACGGCTCATCTCTAAGACTTTCACCGCCGGTACCTGCGTCCAATGTCACGGCGCCGCTACCCATCACATAAAAGGGAAGGAATGGGGTAACTCCGCCCACGCCATCACTACCAGCGACCCTGCTGGCAACGCCTCCTGCGTAGGTTGCCACACCAACAATGGGTTCATCGACCGGATCAACGGCGTCGGACCCGCCGATCTGTCTTACGATGCGATCAGTTGCCAAACCTGCCACGAACCGCACGGCCAGACCACACCGAGCACCAATGCGCATCTGGTTCGCACCTTGGCGGCGGTCACGCTTAAGGACGGAACTCAGGTCACCAACGCCGGCACGGGCACGCTTTGCATGAACTGCCACCAAGCCAGGCAGAAAGCCGCAACGTACGCCGCCAGCACGGCCGGCAGCGCGCATTTTGGTCCGCACGAAGGACCGCAAGCCGACATGCTCATGGGCGCCAATGGCTTCACCTATGGCAAGGACATCCCCAGTTCCGCGCATCAGTACATCGTCGCCGACACGTGCGTCGGTTGCCACACGCAAACGCCTGCCTCCACCGACAAGGCATTAGGTCTGGTCGGCGGCCATACCTTTAAGATGAGTTTCGCCGGCAACGCTACCATTCCCGCCGAGGAATTGGTGGGCGCGTGCCAAACCTGCCATGGCCCGGAGCTCACCACCTTCAACTTCCCGTTGATGGACTATGATGGCGATGGCGTCATCGACGGCGCGCAAACCGAAGTGCAGCACCTGCTCGATCAGTTAGCGCTGATGCTGCCGCCGGTGGGCCAAGCGAAAACTTCTCTCACCATCGATTCGACCTGGACGCAGCCTCAACTGGAGGCCGCTTACAACTGGCTCTTCGTAAACAACGACGGCAGCCATGGAATTCACAACATGGCCTACACTGTGGGCCTGATCAAGGCTTCGATCGCCGATCTGAAATCGAAGAGCGCCAACCAATAGCAGTTCCACGATTGCGGCCAGCCCCGCACTCGTAGCCTTCGGTCCGTCTCGCGGCGGGCCGAGGGCATTTTCGTCTTGCCCTGCGTTCCGCTGCCTGGTCCCTCGATGTGTTAAAAAATAATCCGGAGGAACCCGAAGCATGCAGCGTCCAACTGCCCTGCTGTTTGCCCTTTCCTGCTTCATCGCAAGTCCCCTGCTGGCGCAAAATGTGAGCATCGGAGGCGGGACTTGCAACTCTTCAACCCTGAACGGCAACTACGCGCTCTCACTCACCGGCAGACAAGTGACATCGGCCGGCGCCTTCACCAATGTTTTCCAGGCGAATGGCTCGGCCAGTTTCGACGGGCAGAGTACCGTCAAAATCTCTCTCTCGGCCGACACGCTTCAGGCGTTGGCGACACAACTTTCCTGGTCAGGCACCTACAGCGTTCAGGCCAACTGTGAAGGCCAATTGACCATTAACAGCGGCGCCAACGTCACTTTCAATATGGTGATCTATAGCATTGGTACCGCCGCTGGCACGTCCATTCTTCTAACCGGCAATGACGCGACATACGCGTACTCGGGCAGCGGCAACGCGCAACCAGCCAGTTGCTCGGTCGGCATGCTGAGCGGCGTATACACGTTTAACGCTACCGGATTCTCGCTGAACGGCATGGCGGTGAACGACGCCGTGAACGGCGCCGGATTACTTCAGTTCGATGGCCAGGGCAACTTGAGCACGAGCATCACCCTGGTGTCCTCGGCATCCTCGGTCTCCGAGGCCGGGTCCATTACGGGGACGTATTCCCTTTCCAACTGCGTCGGGTCGGCCACGCTCAGCGATTCCAACCACACGTACACCATGAGCATCAGCATCAGCGGCAGCAATAAGACAGCGAGCACGACCGCATTTGTGACCTTCTCGCGCAATGGCAAATTTATGGTCAGTGGCGCCGCGCACGCAGCCTACGGGCAGCCGACATCCAGCCCGGCGAGTCCGACGTCCGCGCCGCCTTCAACGTTGTCAGCGATTACAGGAGGCCGGCCATGACGCGCATTCACGTCCTTCTCTTCTTGTTATCGGGCTTGCTGGCCGCGCCTTTGGCTGCGCAAAACCCGATCGGCGGTGGCTCTTGCGGCGCTTCGAACCTGAACGGATCCTACAGTCTGATTCTGAGCGGACGCGCGATCTCGGGCGCGGGAAACTTCGCCGGCTCGTTCCAGGGCGTCGGCACCGCGAGCTTCGATGGCCAGGGCACAGCCACTCTCACCGGAACCAGCAATACCAATTTGGCTCAAGGCAAACCGTTCAATTTCACTGGCACGTATACGGTTCCTTCGAACTGCTTCGGCACCATCAGCGTGACCAGTCCAGGCGCTGTGAATTTTTCGCTGGTCGTCTGGAATGACGGCAGAAACTTCAACATCATCGGCAGCGACGCAAATTATGTCTACTCGGGCAGCGGCGGCAATTTTCAACCAGTAGCCTGCGCCAAATCCACTCTCTCGGGCGAATTCCTCTACAGCGCCAGCGGATTCACGCTTTCCGGCACGACGCAAAATGGCGCCGCCGACGAATCCGGTCTTTTCCAATTCGACGGGCAAGGTAATGTCACGGCCAGCTACACGGTAACATCCGCTAGCGGCGCACAACCGCAGCAACTCACATCCACGGGAACCTACACGCTCACGTCAGGCTGTCAGGTCTCGGCGACTATGACGGATTCGAAGGGCGCCACCAACAATCTGAATCTAGTCATCACGGGTCCCTACGGCCAGGCTTTCGATTTGCTCGAGGCCAACTCTGGTTTCGTGCGCGCCGGCGGGGGACACGCGGTGGTCCTCAATCCCACGCAATCCATCGCCAACGTGGCCAGCTATGCCGTGAACTTCACGCCGCCGGGAAGCGTATTCGTCCTGTTCGGAACGAATCTCGCCACTAAAGAGGCCGGCGCGGTCACCACGAATCTGCCTACGACCTTGCTCACCACGTCGGTCACGGTCAACGGCGAAGCGGCGCCGTTATTCTATGTCAACCCCGGCCAGATCGACGCCCAAATGCCTTGGGACATTCCAGGCGGTGCCGTGTACCCCGTCATCGTGACCAACGGCAGCTCGGTCAGCAACGCGGCCGCGGTCTACGTGCCCGCGACTGGAACGCCCGGCCTCAGCACCTACGGAAACAATCGCGCCGTGGTGGTCAATGCAAACGGCACCACGAACTCCGCTTCCGATCAGGCGGCTGTCGGCGACGAAGTGGTGGCGTACTTCACCGGCGGCGGACCGGTCCAGGCTTCCGGCAAACTCGCCACCGGTCAACCGGCGCCGTCGGGACTTTCGCCGGTCACCGGGCAAAATTCCGTCACGGTGGGAAGCGTCAATGCCAACGTCGTCTATATGGGCCTGACGCCGGGTGGCATCGGCTTGTACCAGGTGAATTTCAATGTGCCGCAGCTGGACAAAGGCGTTTACCCGGTAGTGATCACCATCGCGGGCCAGGCTTCGAATACGGCGTTTATGAACGTCTCGAACTAGCCCGCAAAGGGTGCGCGGGCGCCCTCATTTCAGGAAAGCAAGCAGCCCGCGCGCTCCGTTTTGCGGGCTGTTCCTTAGTAGACGCTAGGCCTTCTTCAGAAACTGCTGGATGGATTTGGCCGCTTGCCGGATGCGGTGCTGGTTCTCGACCAGCGCGAAGCGGACATAGCCCTCCCCGAGCGGGCCGAATCCGATGCCTGGCGAGACGGCCACCAGCGCTTTCTGCATCAGCAGTTTCGAGAACTCCAGCGAGCCTTGCGCGCGGTAGCGCTCCGGAATGGGCGCCCAAACGAACATCGATCCGCGCGGAGCTTCCACCGGCCAGCCCGCGCGCTGCAACCCGGTGACCAGCACGTCGCGCCGCTTCTGGTAGGTGGCGCAAATCTTCTCCGTCTCCTTGGCGCACTGCCGCAGCGCGATGATGGAAGCGATCTGAATGGGCTGAAAAATCCCGTAATCGAGGTAGCTCTTGATGCGCGCCAGCGCCGCGATCAGCTTGCGGTTGCCCAGGCAATAGCCCACGCGCCAGCCCGCCATGTTGAAACTCTTCGACATGGAATAAATCTCCACCGCCAGTTCCTTGGCGCCGGCTACTTCGAGGATGCTGGGCGCGCGGTATCCGTCGAAGCAGATGTCGGCGTAAGCGAAATCGTGCACCACCCAAGTGCCGTGACGTTGCGCCAGACCCATCACGTCGCGGAAGAATTGAAGATCCACGCAATGCGTCGTCGGATTGTGCGGGAACGAGATCAGAATCATCTTCGGCTTCGCCGACGAGGTGTGGTACAAATGCTCCAGCCGGTTAAGAAACGTGGCCGGATCCGGCATGGGCAGCATGCAGGCGTGGCCCTCCGCCATGATCACGCCGTATTGATGAATCGGATAAGCCGGATTCGGCGACACCACCGCGTCGCCCGGCCCGATCACGGCGAAAAGCAGGTGAGCCAGAGCGTCCTTGGCGCCCACGGTGACGATCGCTTCGGCTTCCGGATCCAGCTCCACGCCATAGCGAGCGCGGTAGTGCCGCGTGATTTCCTCGCGCAGCCGCGGAATCCCGCGCGACATCGAATAGCGGTGATTGCGGGGATTGCGAATCGCCTCGATGGCTTTCTTCACCACCGGCTCGGGCGTCGCGCCGTCCGGATTGCCCATCCCCAGATCCACCACGTCCATTTGCGCCGCCCGCGCTTTCGCCTTCATTTCGTTGATGACGGCGAACACGTAGGGAGGCAGCTTTTGGATGCGATAAAAATCGCCCGAAACCGAGGCCATAATCTATTGTAGGGCGATGCTCACGGATTTGGTCCAGATCGACCGGCTCGGCCGGCAAAAGAAAGCCGAGAACGCGCGCTTCCGCGTCTATCTGAAGAGTCACGATTACTCGGACCGGCGTTTGCGGCGGCTGGGCGAGGAAATCGAATCCCAGATCGACTGTACCCAATGCGCGAATTGCTGCCGCGTCGCCGAAGCCGGCGTGAAGGAGCGCGATATCGAAAAGCTGGCCAAGTTCATCGGCGTGTCGCACGAAGAATTTCTGCGCGACTACACGCAACGCAATGCAGCGGACGAATTGATCCTGAAGCGCACCCAATCCGGCTGCGTATTCCTGGAAGGCAACCTGTGCAGCGTCTACGAGGCGCGCCCGCGAAGCTGCGTGAATTTTCCGAACCTGGTGCGCGGCGACGGCTCCATCGCCAGCCGCATGTGGCAACTTGTGGATCGAGCCACCTACTGCCCGATCGTCTACAACTGGATGGAAACCGTCAAGCAAGAAATGAATTTCCGTTGAGCTGCAGACATTGTCGACGCATTTCTCTACCTGGCATCGGCAACTCAGGTAACCGGAGAGGTCCTCCACGTGGACGGTGGCGCCCACGCTGGCCGTTGGTAACCGCCAAACGGCGCGAAAGAACAAGAGGCCGCACTGATGCACAACTCGTTCCCCCACCTAGACGATGTGGAAAATATGCCACGTGGCCCGTCTGTCCCTTACTTCACCGTCACTCCCTCAACTCCCCATCTATCAAAGGATTGACGGCGCTTTGTCGTGGGCCAACTTTTACTCAATAGCAACGGATCGCAGAGGAAAGGATGGGGTATTGACAGTCGGACAAAAATGTCCGACAATAGAACTGTTGAAAGGGTCTGAGTTCGTGCGCAGGTGCATGACGCCGGTAAAGAGAAGGGCATCCCTGTTCAATTCGTGCCTGAACGAGGCAAGGGCAGTCACGGGACCCTGTACTTTGGCGATAAGCGCACTACGGTGCCGAATCTAAAGAAGGAACTGAAAGCCGGGACATGTCATGCGATGCTTAAACAACTCGGCTTAACAACCGAAGATTTGGAGTAGCGCGATTATGCAGCAATTCATCTATCCAGTCACTCTGAAGCCTGATAAAGGCGGCGGTTACGTAGTCACATTCAAAGATGTTCCCGAAGCCATCACACAGGGCGAGGATTTAGATGACGCATTAGAGCAGGCTGCGGATGCATTGGATGAGGCGATGGCCGGTCGTATGCGATTGGGAGATGAAATCCCCATGCCGTCCAAGGCGGGCAAGGGTGCGCCCCTTGTCCCCCTATCGACAGCTACGGCTCTCAAAGCGGCGTTGTACCGAACGATTCGCGAGGCTAAACTTTCTAATGTCAAAGTGGCAACACAACTGGGGTACGACGAAAAGGAAGTTCGACGACTTCTCAGTCCTGATCATGCTTCCAAGGCACAACGCATCGAAGAGGCGCTTGAGTTGCTAGGTAAGAAGGTCGTTGTCTCGATTGAAGACAAAGAAGAGATGAAGAAACCGGCGTTGGCTGCTACAAGCCATCGCTGAACCCGTTTACTAGAAGTCCTACCCTCTCGAGGTAAGGAAATAGGAAGTTCTCGACTAACACAAAGGACGTTAATCGAGTGGTCCAAACTTAGTCGTAGCGGCAACGTCAATTTGCTCTGCAATGCGCACGATCTGTTCACAAAATCCGACCGCGTCTTTAGTCCACATACAGACGGTTTCGCCAACGCGGAGTGACAGCCCGGTTTCTGCTAAGAATCTCTCATTGACTTGGCCCCGGTTGTGCACTATGAGGTTGCGGAAGGCAATCGCCTGTTTGGTTGCCTTGTAGTCAGCTGACCCCCAGATCGGTGCTAGGCCAACCTTGTCCCTTAGGAAGGCCACAATGTTGTCAAAGCCAGCAAACGCCAGTTCGTCTACCTGCCTGACAATCTGCCGCTCGATGAATTCGTCGATGATAGAACAGCGAAGAACCTCGGCAAGTTTGACCTCTCTTCCGCTTCTCAAGATTTCGGGGCGTTTTTTGAATATCGCTCGTAGCAGGTCAGCCAAGAACGTATGAAAGCCATCGACGCATCGGGCAACAAGGATTTCATGGCACAAATCTGTGAATAGATGAGGATCTTTGTTGAATACCCATTTGTCCCAACGCTTCTCCAATTGAGCTGACAGTTCGGGCGCGTTGTCAGCCAAAGCCGTTCGAATATGTGGAACGCTTGCGTGAAGGAGGTGAATATAGGCGATTAGATGGCTGACCTACTGCTCACCAGATATGAACCGGTAGAACGCAAGGCTAGAAGGAACGTTGGAGGCTTCTTCAGTGGTCACATCTGCCATTGTGAATCTGAGTCTACAGCATTCGTCATCTGGACAGCTTCTCGTGGATCTTTACCATTACACCCATCTCGGCTGTCTGCTGATACGTGGGCGTTGTCCCAAAATCTCTTGATTGCGTGACAGCGCTTTCAGCTTACCGGCCTGACGTGATTTGAACGGTCTACGAACGCGCTACCCGGGAGGTTTTTGAGACAGTAGAAAACGGTGCACGGTACCGCGTCCGACTTGAAGGGCCTTCACTATCTCGCGTACCGACGAGTCGGCAAGCAAGTTGGCACGCATCGCGTGGGCAAGCGGCACCTCGCGATTTTCGAGAGTGGCCTGAACGACTACCTACGCAGTGTCGCCACCGCTGCAGGGCGCGCGTGAGGCTATAAGCGCTCAGTCCGGCCGGGCGATGGGCCGCGTCGACCCCGGAGACGCTGGCGCGCTTACTGAATGAATGTGATTCCCATCGGGTGCTGGAGTAGCTGCAGGTTGATGGTCCTGATCAGCGTGTTGGTGGCCGTGTCGATTTCCGAAATCGAGTTCGAAAGAGCATTGGTGACGAACAGGTGCCGGCCGGTCGGTGAAACCGCCAACGCGTGCGGAAGATTGCCCACCGGAATCTTGGTTTCAATCGTGAAGGTGGCTGGGTCGATGACGTCGATCTGTCCGCCGCTCACGTTTCCTTCTGCTACGTAAACCGTGGCGCCGTTGGGAGTGAAAGCGATTCCGTTGGGCAGATAGATGTTCTCCAGGAATGTCACCACCGAGTTGGTCAGAGTATCGATCACGTAGACGGTGCTGTTGCCATGACACGGAACCCAAACCTGGGAGCCATCCGGAGAGACGGCGATCGAAGCCGGCAAAGGCCCTACGGGAATTTGGCCGACGAGGGTTCGGCTGGATAGATCGATCACCCACACGGTTGAGCCCGGCACGGAACTGTAGTCGCTGACATAGGCGCGAGATCCGTCCGGCAGGATCGCGATCGCGCTTGGTTGCGGGCTGAGGCCACTGGCCGCCTGGAGCGTCAGGGTCGTAGTCAAGGTTTGGCTGGCTACATCGATGAACGACAACGTTCCCGAACCGGCGTTCGCCACGATGGCGGTTACCCCGTCGGGAGTCTCCGCCACTGCCGCGGGAGTTGTGCCGGTTATGAGGCGTTTGGTCACTATATAGGGGCACGTGTTGACGAAGGCCACGGTGTTCGATCCCGATTCCGGAATGATCAGCTTCGACGCCGTGCCGGAATCGCAGACGCGCGCCGTGGGTCCCGGATTGACTCCCGAATACGCCGGATGAAATGGCAGCCACATGGGGTACGGCATAAGTTCCGTCACGATGTTGGTGGCGCCGCCGGCCGGATTCGGATTGGTCAGAAAAGACGCAATTCCAACGCCCAATCCGAGCTCTCCCGAAAATTCAGAAGCCATCGAAGGGAACGGGTCGACTATGCTAAGCGCCGGAAGGACCGCCACGTCCAGAAACGGGTCTTCGAGCGGGTCTTCCGGCGGAAACGGTATATCCAAGGGCGCCGGGATCCCGGACGAATAGAAAGGAATATCAAAAAAGTCCGGAGGGTCGTTCACATACGGGATGACGACCGGTAGCGGATTGGACGGAGGATTGTATTGCGACTGGCTGCGGGCGACGCCGCCGCCGAGGCTCAAACCGATCATCAGAGCGCATACCGCGTGGGACTTTGCAGAAAATCTCATGGCCTGGCTCCTATTGGAAAATCACTGTCTTGCCGAAGAACGCTCCGGGTAGGATCGCGCCCACGTCCAGACCGGTTGCAGTGAATGAAGCCGGGCTCGAAATGGGAAGCGCGCCCACGTACAGCACGCCTTTCGATTGCAGCAGGTTCGGGCGCGTCGCCGGTAGATTCGCGAGGATCTGAGACGGCACCGTGAAACTCGCAGACGCGGCCGGCGCCACGCACACGAACATGGCCGTCGCGTTGGTAGGAACATCCACGCCCGCGCCGAAGATGATCACTGGCTGGCCAGTCGGCGCCCCGGTCCAATTCAGAGTCAGCGCTTGACCGCGACTGACGATTTCGGTCTGATCGCGGTTGGTCCAGGTGAGCCCAAACGGCGCGGAGATCGGGAATCTGGCGGTGAACGGACCGACATCGGCGCCGCCCAGCCCAACCACCGCGTAGTTGTTCGGGACAAGATACAGCGTGGAGGGCACCAGCGAGCCGGTGAACGAGTAGCCCAGCGGCTGGAAATTTCGTTCGTTGGTGGTTGGCCTTTGCATGGTTCGTTGACCGCCGGTTGAGTTGAGGTTGAACGAGCTGCCGGCATCCAGAAAACTTCCGGTTGTGGACGGGCCCGGAAACGGGTCGCCGCCCAGCAGGTCGCCTGGCACGGTGTATGCGGTGCACGCGCCCGCCGGAGGTAACGAAAAGATCGGATGGAACGGACCGAAAGTGGAGGGCTGCTCGTGTTGGAAGGTGAGCATGGCGGACTCAGTGACCACGCTCTTCGGTGACGAGTAGCCGATGTCCTCGGTGACGTCGGCGTGCAGCAGCGCGATGGCGCCGATCTTCTGACCGGCCAGAAACGCTTGCGAAAGCGCGTTAGCGGGATCGGAACAACGTGAGCCGTCCGCGGAAATCGCCATCGTCACCGTGTTGCTTACCACCGCGCCGTTGACGCGAGCCTGTACGGGCACCCAGCACCCTACCGGCGCCGCACTGGGAACCTGGAAATTGATTTGATCCAGGCCCGAGCAGCAGCTGCTTCGGCCGTGATACAGAATATTGGCCGCCTGGCCCCCGACGAAAACTTCCACCTGCCCAAGATTTCCGTTGGGAGGCGCCTGGTTGTCCGGAACTTGAATCGGCCCCAATCCGGTGCCGTACAGGATCATGAGTTGGCCTGGCTGCGCCGGCGCCGACGGTGAGTTCAGCGGCGTCTGCTGCTGGGACACATATTGCTGGATCAGGCCCGGACCATAGCCTCCGTTGGCGGCACTGAAAATACCGAAGCTCGCGGTCACAACGGTGGCCGGCGACACCGGCCCGGTAGCCGGTTGGCCGTTTATGGTGGTTATGACTCGAAGCGAGACTCGTCCCACCGGCGCGTTAGAGGGCATGATGGCGTTTATCTGTCCGGGACTGACAAACACCGGGATCGCGTTCACCGACGCCGCTCCTTGTGTCACCTTCACCGACACGCCGCCCAACGACGTCGATAACGGGAACGTCAGCGGGGGGCTCGAGTTGGGGCCGAGGTTCACGCCGAAGATCGAAAAAAGAGAACCCTGCGCGATCGGCCCGCCCGGCAGTGCCGCCGGCATGAAACTCGCGGCGTTGACGATGCCGCGGGGAGCAATCAGTTGTGCCGAACAGACGCGGGTGGTTGCGAACAGAAACAGAGTAATAATGGCCGATTTGGAAAGGCTGGTACTCACGAACGCTCTACTCCTATCGCGAATAATATAACATCAGTTGCGCGAACGCAGGCGGCCACTTAGATGGAAGCCCGCGGTGCGCAGCGTGCGGAAACGAGGTCGCCGCCTGCAATAGGCTTTGTAACATCGCTTAACGCGACCTTCATGGGTCTTGAGGCGAACCCGCTAGCGGGCGCATCTAACTAACCAGGGAGGTGATCATGTCGACAATGGCCAGCATAGCTAGTACTGCTACGCAGCGTGGCTTCGTTGTTCCTCCATTGTCGCCGCTGTTGCTTTTGTTGCTTCTGTTAACGCCACCGATGGTGATCTATTTGACGATACGTTTTCAGAGCTGGCACGAACTGGGGGCATGGGCGGCGCATGCGGGTTGGATTATGATGACGCCGTTTCGGGAGATTGCGCAGATGCTGCATTCGCACAAGCCGCGGCACGCCTGAGCAATGCGAACAGGCCAGAGGCCGATGGTGTAGCGGTCCAAATCGCAAAAAAGCTTAGGACTCATTGCCCAGTCTGAAGGTCGAAGATCGGCACGTCGGTGTGGATGAAGTCGTCGCCCTTGCAGAGTAAAGGCTCTCCTAAACTGATCGCGGCCGCGTATGAAAAACAATCGCCGTAGTTGAGGCAGGCGCGATGACGTTCCTGGCCGAAGCGGCTAAAGGCTGACCGGGCCAGTTGTCCTTGTTCCTTATCCACGGGGATCAGTTCGATACTGGCGCGGGAGATGAATCGATCCAGGTCGCGCAATCCCTCGGCGCCGTATCTCGATTCGATTACAATCGAGCTCTCCACAAAACTCGCAACAGACATTCGAGTCGAATCGGCGGACTCGATGGCCTCGACGAAACTGCGGCGCTCGGGTTCGCGCTGTAGAATCGCCAAAATCGCGGAGGTATCGATTACCATCAGCGTGGCAGGCCGATCTCATCGTATCCGAGGATCTCTTCGGCCCGCCTGCCGTCGAGTACTGGTAAACTCGCGCAGTGTTCGGCGATCTCCTCCAATTCATCAGCCAGACGACGCCTTGTTCGATCCCGCCGGACTCGAGCGAGCCGATCCCGCAGGGCCTTCGTAACTGCTTCGGTCTTACTCTCACCGGTCTGCTTGGCCAATTCCGTTGCGAGCCGCTCGGCTTCAGGATTGCGAATATTAAGTGCCATGCTTGACGTGTAGCTTCTCAGCTACCTTGTATCACTATAGGTGATCGAGCTCGGCGTGGGTCCAAAAAGCAATATCGCCAGCTGGATAGGGCCCAGCTGGCGATAGATAACTTTTAAATCTGGTGCGGAGGGGGGGACTTGAACCCCCACGAGATTGCTCCCGCTAGCACCTCAAGCCGGAAATGCCTGTTTCGCCGGGTATCCTGGAGGCCTAAGCAGCTTATTTTTCAGTGGCACCTGTATCCGCTGGTATCGTGGTTCTTCCCACCGTGGTTACATTTTTGGTTACAGGATCTCCCGTTGTTTCAGAGCCTTTGCGACGGTTTTGTGGAAGCCTGCGGGCCATCTTTCATATTATACCCGCGCTGCACGTGGGAACCCACGGAGCCCCATGCGGCGATGGTCAGCGTTTCTGACGAAAGTGTCCACGTCAGCCTCCTCCGACAGTAAGAAATCAAGAAAACTGACGCCCTTGCATTTGCACGTTTCGCTGATGCTCAGGAGGACCAGGTACTCTCGCAGACCCTTCACCGTGCTCGTGCCCCCGATGATGTTCCGTAGACGCACGAATGCCTTGATCGCGTGTTCGGCATTGTTGTTGTTCCACGGGACGCCGTCATGTTCCAGGAACGTAAACAACCGATCCCGATTCTTCTCGAATCGCCGCGCGTACCCAACCGCGACTTCAGTCTGGTACTCCTGCCGTGAGAGCGTCTGATAGAACCGGCCAACGTCTCGCCGATGCTTGCGCAAGAAGCGAGTCTTAAGGCCAAAACGATCCACGGAGTCGATCATGGGTTGCAGCAGCTCAGCGAACAGCCTCCCGATCTCCTTCATCTCGTCATTGAAGGGTTGCTTGAAGAGATCATCGTTGATGTCCCGCATCAGGTGAATGAGGCACTTTTGCTGTGCGCAGGCGATGGAATCATAGGCGGCGTAGAAATCCGATACCAGCACGCCACCGAACTTCTGTAGGACATTCTGGGGTGTGCTTGCTTCGCGTCCCGCGCTGTAGACAAACGCCACGTCTTCCAGGCTCGTGAACACCCATACGTAGGCATTTTTTCCAGCGACGATAGCTCGCGTCTCATCCGCATGCACGAGCGCGCCGCCAACAATCTTGTCGAGGATGGCACGGTACGTGTCCTCGCAGCGTTCCGCAACATTAACCTTGAGGCGATTGACCATTCCCGGAGACGCAGGGATGCCAAACAGCGATCGCATGCTCTTAGTCACCGCGCTTTGCGTTATCTGCAAGTCGATGATCTGGTAGACGGCGTACGAGCACAGCGTATTGCCATACTTGGCCTGGTGGGCATATCGGTGAAAAGTCATCTTGCATTGCCAGCAGATATATCGGGGAAAGGAATACAGTACAACCCAGCGTTTGATTCCAGCCCCAGACAATTTGAAATCGTAAACGGTTCGGCTTAAGCACCCCCATCGATAGATCGTCGTCGCGCCGCAACCTGGGCAGTTTGTTGGTCGGTGTTCCTGGCATTCAACGACCTTATTGATGCGAACCGTCCGCACTGAGGTGGGTGCGTTCCGCCGCAGCCGGGCCAGGCGTTTGTTAGAACGTGCGTAGACTTTATCGCGCTGGTGGTCCCATCGTGCGGCATCATTGATTCGCCGAAACTCCGGGCGCGCGAATTCGATATTCCCAAGCCGCTGGGGATATTCACGCTTCAGCGTGGCAACGTCTACTACATCGGCGTTGCCAACGGCTACGGATTGCGCGAGTTCAGAGAGGGCTTCGGCAACTATTTGGGCAGCAGCACAATCCTCCGCGTTGTACGTGGCCAACATCTGTTTGAGATCGGGCCGCTGCGAGTGCTCCCACTCTCGACGCCAGGCTAGGGCGACAAGACCCGAAGCCGTTGATTCCGACCAACGGAAGCCGAGATAGCGTGCCACGTCTTTGAGTCCGTTGGAGTAAGTTGGAAAGTACACGCGGGCGTAAATCGTTGAGAGCAGGTTGACGGCGGAGGCGATGAGTTGGTCAAACAAGGCTGTGTGCTCAGGATTGGGATATCGCTTCTTCATTTGCCGAAGGAACGTCGTCTCGTAGCTGCCGTAGTGAACCAGCCGCGGGGCCTCGATCGTTCCCAGCGCACATAGGCAATCGGCCCACATTGTTCCTTCGTCCGCGGGGCTATCGGCCCAGTACGAGCGCTGAACCATCGCGCAGCCCGCTTCAAACCGAAGCCCGATGCAGTAGTAGAAATCCCGGTCGGGATCACCTTCGACGTCCAAGTAGACCGGTGTGCCGGTCTCCTTCATCGTGACTACGCCGACGACATGAATCTGATTCTTTCGAATTGCCAGAGCTTGCAAAGCGTGCTCGTGCTTTCTGAGCTCGACAGGTCGCCTCCGGGGCCGGAAGGTATACGACAACTGGGTGACCGTGAAGATGCCTTTTTCGTGGTACTTCTTGCGGTCCTTTTCGCTTATCTTCGTGAGCAGGCTAAGGTCGTCTGCCTTTGTCGCGATTTCTCGACATTGGGCTGCGTATCGGCATTCGGTGCAGTGTTTGTTCAGCACAAGTGGTGGCGGCGTGTGGCTGGTCCGTTGAACAGAAATGGCCGTTAGGATTGATTGAACCTTGGCGTAGAGCGGCGCTAGCGGCACTGTGGTCGTCGCGTATTCCGGGCCGTGAATGAGTTTACCGAGCCGCGGCGGCGGGATGCCGCAGGCCTGCGAAAAGACAAACGCATCGAACGCCAACAGTAGTTTGTCAGCCGTCAAGATCCTTTCCGTCGATACGAGGCGGATCGGCGCGTAGGCGCCCCGGCCTTTGGTTTTGGGTAATCGGAATAGTTCCAAACCGTGGACGCGTGCGCGTAAATCGGATGCCTGGAATGTACAGTCCAGGATCACGCGATACTGCTGCTGTTGGATGGCCTGTACGGAAGGTGTGCCCACGTACGACTGACCATCGAGAACACGTGCACACAACCTGGATGAACCATTGCGCTGGTAAAGCTGGTCCCAGTGCTGCCGCGCTTGGCCCAGCGCGTTCTCGGCTACGGCGACGGAGTTTGAGGACAAGTACGACTTCGTCCGGCACTGCGTAAATGCTGCGAAGATCGCCTGTGTGATCGTCATGTGTTCATCTTCTTGGATTCGTCCCGAAGGTGCGGGTTGAGATCAATCCGCGCACTCCCATCGGATTGCAAACGGGTATGCACTGGATGTCCCCAATTCTTGGGCTTGCATATATGGAGGAAGGCTCTATAATTGCATAGATGCTGTCCCGCCGCCTCAGCGCCCGCCTGACTCACCTGCTTCGCCACTCCCCGGCCGTAGTCCTGCTGGGGCCGCGCCAGGCGGGAAAGACCACCCTAGCTTTGGAGATAGGCGGCCAACAAGCTTCGGTATACCTGGATCTTGAGGACGAGGATGAGCGCGCCAAGCTCTCCAACCCCACCCGGTACCTTGCGGATCACGAAAGCGAGTTGGTCATCCTGGATGAGGTTCACCGCGCGCCTGAATTGTTTCAGCGGCTGCGGGGCGTCATCGACCGCGGACGGCGGCGCGGAAAAGCAAATGGGCGGTTCCTGCTTCTCGGATCAGCCGCCATGGACTTGCTCAAGCAAACCGGCGAAAGCCTTGCGGGTCGTATTTCATATCTGGAACTTGGCCCGTTCGACGCCCTGGAGATCGATCCCGCTGCGATCGAGACGCTCTGGGTTCGGGGTGGCTTTCCGTGCAGTTTCTTGGCGGAGTCCGGCGATCTCAGCATGGAATGGCGGCGTGATTTTATCCGAACTTACCTAGAGCGTGACGTTCCTCAGTTCGGCTCACGAATACCGGCAGAGACCCTTCGGCGCTTCTGGACGATGCTTGCACACAACCAGACTCAAATTCTTAATGCTGCCAATCTGGCGCGTGGCCTGGGTGTCGATGGCAAGACGGTCGCCGGTTATCTTGATCTTCTTGTCGACCTCCTGCTCGTTCGGCGATTGCCAGCCTGGCACCGCAATGTCGGCAAGAGGCTGATAAAATCGCCCAAGGTGTATGTGCGCGATAGCGGCATCGCGCACGCGCTGCTCGGAATTCGGGACAAAGAAGCGTTGCTCAGTCATCCAGTCGTCGGACAAACTTGGGAAAGCTTTATCATCGAAACCCTGATCGCCACGGCCCCTGACGGTACCGAGGCGCACTACTACCGGACCTCCAATGGGACCGAGGTTGATCTCGTCCTAACGCTTCCCGGCGGAAAGCTGTGGGCCATCGAGGTCAAACGCAGTATTGCACCCAGGGTCGAGCGGGGATTTCATTCGGCGTGCGCTGATCTCAATCCGCAAAAGCGTTTTGTGGTGTATCCGGGAACCGAGCGATTTCCGCTTGACGACAGTGCCGATGCAATTGGCGTCGTCGCGTTGGCGAAGGCGCTTCAATCGGCAAAGTAGCGCCGTCTACCTGGGAATGGTGCGGTCGAGAGGACTTGAACCTCCACGGGATTGCTCCCGCTGCCACCTCAAGGCAGTGCGTCTGCCAATTCCGCCACGACCGCGTATCAACTGCAACCAAAACGACTTGTACGACTAATACCGACTAGCCCTCGCTCTTACCTCAAGCTAGTGCGTCTGCCAATTCCGCCACCTCCGCGTGGCCGAAGCTCGTTATTTCTTGGGCGCCGGCTGTTGCTTCCCGGCCGGTTGCTGTTTGGACGGCGCCGGGGGTATGGTGATCGGCGTCGTAGTCTGGGTGCCGTCGGGCCGGATCACAGTAAGCGACGGTGTGCCTTGTCCCGGTGCGGCCGGTGCGGTCTGACCTGGGGCCGCTTGGGCCGGGGCCGAGGGTATGCCCGGTAGCGGCACCGACGTGTTGCCGTTCGGCGTTGTCGCCGGCGCGGGCGTCGCAGTCGTCTTAGCCGGAGCTTTCTGCTTTTCGAGAACGCTGCCGGTAGTTCCGGAGTTGCGTGTCGCCAGGATCGCCAGCGTCAGTGACGTCACCATGAAGACCGCGGCCGCTACCGTGGTAGCGCGCGAGAGCACCGTCGCCGACCCGCGCGGGCCGAACGCAGTCTGCGAACCCATTCCGCCGAAAGCGCCCGCCAGATCGGCGGCCTTGCCGCTCTGCAGCAGCACCACCACCATCAGAAAGAAACAAACGATCACGTGAATTATTGTCAGTATCACTACCATATGGTTTCCCCGGGACGCTTCGATCTTCCAAAGATTGCGGAAGGAATCGGCCTTGGACTCTTTTCCAGTATAAACTAAAGCAGCGGCGCGCTGCCGTGCTTGTCGTGGTTCGCAAGACTTTCCCCTTCCTAGCGCTTTCGGTGGCGCTCTCCGCCGGAACGCCTGCTCCCCCGGGCGACGCCCTGGAAACAATTCGCAGCGCTACGTACTCGCATTCATCCGCGTTCCGGCCCAGCGCGAAGATCCTGAACTGGAATATCGACCGGGGACAGCATCTGGCCGGTATCCAGGTCGCCATGCGCGAGGCGCACCCGGACTTGTGCATTTTCCAGGAAGTTGACCTGGGCGCGCGGCGAACCCACGGTCAAGATATCGCTCAGGAGATGGCCCAGGCCCTCGGAATGAATTATGCCTGGGCGCCCGAGTTTCAGGAACTCAGTCAAAGCACCGCGGCCGGAGCGGCGTACCATGGCCAAGCCATTCTGACGACCATACCCATCCGGTGGACACGCATTCTGCGGTTCAGCAACCAATCCGGATTCTGGAAACCGCGCCCGCTGCTCATTTCATCGCTGCCCATCCTGCAGCGGCGCGAGGGCGGCCGGATCGCGCAGATCAGCGAGCTGGACAACGGCGGGCGGCTTGTGGTGATCTACAATCTGCATCTCGAAAGCCGCGGCGACGAGCAACTACGGCTGCGCCAGTTGGACGAAGTATTGGCCGACGCGCGGCGCTATCCGCAAGAGACGCCGGTGATCGTGGCCGGCGACTTGAATACCAAGAGCCGCCACTCCCCGCTCATCGACCGGCTGAATCAGGACGGCTATCGCAGTTGCTTCGGCGGACGCCGCATTCGAACGCACATCATCATTGGCGCTCTGGACTGGGTATTCGTGCGAGGACCCATCCAGGCCGAAGACGCGCGAGTGATCCGGGACGCTCACTCTTCGGATCATTTCCCGATTGCGCTGGAAGTGCGTTTCTAGGCGCGTCGAGATCCGGCAATGGATGGTACTTCATATACGAAATGGATGGCTTGCTCGGGAAAGATTTACGCGCTAAGCGCCGGTTTCCGCCGGAAAACATGACACTTGAGTGATTTTTGAATTGGTATGTGGCTTGCACATTTAATTAGAGTGATAGGGTGTCAAACGCTCTGCCTGCTTGCGGGGGCAGCGGGGCTAAGTTGGGCCGCGGCCATACCTTCGCCAAACGTCGAGCAGATTGTTCAGCGCTCCGAGCAGGCCATCGCCACCGATTGGAGCCGCGCGCCCGAGTATTCTTTTGTCGAGCGCGACGTCGAAAGTAAGCATGACTCCCAGCCGTCGGTGAAAACCTACCAGGTGCTCATGATCGATGGCTCCCCTTACAACCGTCTCATCGCCGTGGATGACAAGCCTCTGTCTTCCCTCGAGCAGGCGGCGGAGGTGCGCAAGCTCCAGTATGAGATTCAGACAAGGCAGGAAGAATCCGAGCGGGCGCGCCAGAAGCGCATGGAAAAATATCTCAAGGAACGGCAACAGAATACCGCTCTGCTGAAAGGCATGCTCAACGCGTTTAACTTCCAGCTGGTGGGCCCGGAGACCGTGGATGGCCACGATTGTTGGGTTTTGGATGCTACGCCCAAACCCGGTTATGAACCAGTGAGCCGCGAAACCAAAGTGCTGAAAGGGATGCGGGGCCGGTTATGGATCGATCAGGCCAGCGGCCAATGGGTCAAAGTGCAGGCGGAAGTCGTTCACACCGTCAGCCTGTACGGCTTCTTCGCCAAAGTGCGTCCAGGCACGCGCTTCTTGCTGGAACAGGAACCGGTCGCGCCCCATTTGTGGTTGCCCAAACACTTCACTACGCGTGTCAGCGCCTCCGCGTTTGGATTCTTCAACGAAGATTCCATCGATGACGAGACGTACTCCAAATACGAGCCCATGTCCCAAACTCTTTCGCAACTGGTAACGCATTAGGCCCATCGAGCGCATCTCCCGGCGCGCGTCGAACTGATATGCTGTTTCGAGTTCGACCGGGAAAGGAGTGACCACTTTATGATGCGATCCACACTGGTCGTGTTTGCGCTCTTAGCCGCGTTGGTGGCAGCGCGCGCTCAAGGGCAACCCGACTTCAGCAAGGTTCAGATCAAAACCACCAAGATCAGCGACAACTTCTATACGCTGGAAGGCCAGGGCGGCACGATTGGCGTGCTGGCAGGCCCCGACGGGGTGCTGATGGTGGACAGCCAATTCGCGCCGCTCACGGGCAAGATTGTGGCGGCGGTTCGGCAGATCAGCGACAAGCCCATCCGCTTTCTCATCAACACGCACGTGCACGGCGACCATACCGGCGGTAATGAGAACCTGGGGAAGATGGGCGTGACGATTTTCGCGCGCGAGCAACTGCGGGAGCGCTTGATCCATCCTGCGCCGGCGGCCAATGGCGCCGTCCCGCCCTCGGCGCCCGAAGCGGCCTTGCCTGTGGTGACCTACAGCGGCCCAGTCACGTTTCATATGAACGGCGAAGAGGTGCGGTTGATTCCCATTCCCCGCGCCCACACCGACGGCGATACGCTGGTGCGCTTCGTCAATTCGGACGTGATCATGTCCGGGGATTTTTATCGCTCCGTACAGTTCCCCAACATCGACCGCACTAACGGCGGAAGCCTCAATGGCATGCTGGATGGGATGGCATACATCATCGGTCAGGCAGGGCCCAACACTAGGATCATTCCCGGCCACGGGCCCACGGTGGACCGCAATGCCGTGATCGCTCAGCGCGACATGATTCTGGCGATTCGCGACCGCGTCGCCAAGCTGGTGGACCAAGGCCAGACCGTGGAGCAGGTGGTGGCCGCCAAGCCGGCAGCCGACTACGACGGCAAGGTGCAAGAAGCCGGAACCACCCGCGATCGCTTCATCGGGCAGCTGTATGCCGAGCTGAAGACCAGCAAGTAGGACGGCCTCTCTCGCAGGAAACTCGTACAATCAGGACGTATGCCGGACGAGACGCTATCCTGCCAGATCCCTCGCTTCGCCTCCCAAAACGGAAACGCCGCGGACCACGTCTTCGGATTTAGTACCCGCGCGCTGCACGCCGGACATCGCCCGGACGCCGAAACAGGCTCGCGTGCCGTCCCGATCTATCAGACGACTTCCTACGTGTTCGAAGATACCGAGCACGCCGCGAATCTCTTCAACCTGCAGCGCTTCGGCAACATTTATACGCGCATCATGAACCCCACCACGGCCGTGTTCGAAGAGCGCATGGCGGCGCTCGAGCGCGGTGTGGGAGCGCTGGCCGTGTCGAGCGGGCAGGCCGCGCAATTTATCGCCATAGCGAATCTGCTGGGCCAGGGCGACGAGATCGTAGCTTCCAAAAACCTGTACGGCGGCACCTACACCCAGTTCGACGTCAGCTTCCGGCGACTGGGAATCAATACCGTTTTCGTGGATCCTGACGATCCGGAGAATTTTCGCCGCGCCATCACGCCCCAAACCCGCGTGATCTACGGTGAGACCATCGGCAACCCGCTGCTGAATGTGCTGGATATCGAAGCGGTGGCCGCAATCGCTCACGCGGCCAATCTGCCGCTCATGATCGACAACACCTTCGCATCGCCTTACCTGTGCCGGCCCATCGAGCACGGCGCCGATATCGTGCTGCATTCGGCCACTAAGTTCATCGGCGGCCACGGCACTTCCATCGGAGGAGTGATTGTCGATAGCGGGCGCTTTCCCTGGGATCGTGGCGCGTTTCCGCAGATGCTCGAACCCAGCAAAGGCTACCACGGCATCCGGTTTTACGAGACCTTCGGCGACTTCGCCTACATCATGAAGGCGCGCGTGGAAGCGCTGCGGGATTACGGCCCGGCCTTGAGCCCGTTCAATTCGTTTCTGTTCCTGCAGGGCTTGGAGACGCTGAAGCTGCGCATGGAATGCCACTCGCGTAACGCGCTTGAAGTGGCCGGTTATCTCTCCAAGCATCCCGGGGTCGGCTGGGTGAATTATCCGGGGCTGGAGTCCAGTCCGTATCGCGCCCTGGCGAAAAAATACTTGCCGCGCGGCGCGGGCGCGATCATGAGTTTCGGAATTCGCGGCGGGCTGGAGGCGGGGAAGCGCTTCATCGAAAGCCTGAAGCTGTTCTCGCATCTGGCCAATGTCGGCGACGCGAAAAGCCTGGTGATTCATCCGGCCTCCACCACGCACCAGCAATTGAGCGATGAAGAAAAAAAGATGTGCGGCATCAGCGACGACATGATCCGGCTGTCGGTGGGCCTGGAAGAAATCGAAGACATTCTCTGGGATCTGGATCAGGCGCTCGCGGCCGCGGCCAAGACGTAAAAAGCCGGCCGCAATGTCTTGCTGACGTATACTGGAACCGGGAGAACCACAGTGACGGCTGTCTTCGCTACGCAGATTGAACTCGACAGTAGAGGAGTCGCCTGGATCGCTGGCACGAAGGTGAAGGTGGTCGAAATCGTCCTGGACAAAATCGCGCACGGATGGAGTCCCGAAGAGATCCACTTTCAGCACCCGAATCTCTCATTGGCTCAAATTCATGGAGCGCTGACGTATTATTACGAGAATCAGGCGCGGCTCGACGAGCAGATCCTGGAAGGGCTCAAAGAATCTGCCGAGCTCTCGGTTCAGCTGTCCGACCCTGGCTTGCGGCGCAAGCTGCTCGATCTAAGACAATCGCTTTGAGCGTCGGGCTTTACATGGACGTGCACATCCCACGTGCTGTTACGTCCGCTCTTCGCTTGCGCTCGATTGATGTGCTGACGGCGCAGGAAGACGGAACCTCGGAACTGGAGGATGAAGGCCTGTTGCAAAGAGCGACAGAATTGCGGCGTGTTCTCGTGTCGCAAGACACGGACCTGTTACGAGAGGGCGCGCGTCGGAGCAGGAATGCGACAGCCTTTTTCGGTATCATTTATGCGCACCAGCTTCGAGTCACGATAGGGCAGATGGTGGATGACCTGGAACTCATCGCGAAGGCAACATCTGCGGAGGACTGGCGGGGAAAGATTGAATACTTACCCCTGAAAGGCGTGACGGCCAAGATATGACTGATGGCGTCAGTGCGAATTCCCCCGTGAACCAGGGCCGCTTTGCGACCACGGCGGCGGACCGTATCCGGATTCTTGAGCGCTACAAGAAGATCGCCATGGTTGGATTGTCGTGCGAATCCCTTCCGGCCGAGCCATTTCGCCGCGATCTACTTGCTGGCCCAGGGCTACGATGTGACTCCCGTGAATCCGCGCGAGAAAGAAGTGCTGGGCCGGAAGTCTTACGCCTCGCTCGTCGAAGTGCCGGGGCCAATCGAAATTGTCGACATTTTCCGCGAGCCCGCGGCCGTCCCCGAGATTGTGGACCAGGCCATCGCGCGAGGCGCTAAAGTGATCTGGATGCAGCTCGGCGTGATCCACGAAGACGCCGCCGAACGCGCCCGCCAGGCCGGGCTGGAAGTCGTGATGGACCGCTGCATGAAAATCGAGCACGCGCGCTTCTTCGGCGGCCTGAGCACCATCGGCTTGAATACCGGAGTCATCAGTTCACAAAAGCGAAACCTTTCGTCATTCACTTGATCCAAAGCACAAGGAGAACACATGTCTACAGCTACCGCCGGCATCCCATCCGGCATCGCGCCGCTTTCTAAGGACCAGGCCGCGCCCTCGGTCCAACCGATCTTCGACAAATTGACCCACGTCTTCGGCCAGATGCCCAGCTTCTTCGGCGTCATGGCGCGAGTGCCGGATGCCTTGACGCATTTTCTGCCCCTCTACAGCGCCGTCATCGATCAAGGATCCGTCGAGGCGAAGTACAAGGAACTGGCTTACTTGAAGACCGCCCAGATCAACGGCTGCGAGTATTGCTTCCGCGCCCACTCGGCCTCAGGCAAGAAAAACGGCGTCACCGAGGATCAGATCAAGGCGCTGACCTTTTTCATCCGCAGCAAAGCTTTCGATGAAAAGGAAAAAGCCGTGCTGCTCTACGCCGAGCGTGTTACGCGTGGGGCTTCCGCCATCCGTGCCGGAGCGCTGCAGGAACTGAAACAGCATTTCACCGACGACCAGATCGTGGAGCTGACCCTGACCATCTCGATCGCGAATTTTACAAATCGGTTTAACGACGCGATGCTGACCACCCCGGATATCGGGTAGCTGACGCTAGTATACGTACTGGACTGGCTAGGTCTTAGTACCAAAGTCTTCGGGCATTGCCCCATAGCATCTAAGTTCTCCGCCCGATTGGGCTCGGCCAGTTTCTCCCTTAGAATCCAATTGAAGTCATGAATCAGGGAATACTTGCCATCAAATCGTCCAAGACGCAGTACACCGAGCAAGAGGCCGCCAGCGAACTCGGGATTAGCGTAGCTGAACTCCGCACGCTGATCCGCAGTCACATTGCCGAAAGCGACGAGGATCTCAACAATGTCTCCGTGGCGAGTTTCCACCCTTCGGACCTGTTGGTGCTCAAGCTCCTTTCTGGCGTGAAAGGGAATCCCACAGCTCCGGATTCAGAAGCGTAAACGGGCGCTGTCCTTCCAGGGCAGCCACTACATTGCGCGCCGCCAGCATCGACATCTCCCGCCGCGTATCCACCGATGCGCTGGCGATGTGCGGCGCCAGCACGACGTTGGTTAGCTTCAGCAATTCGGGATTTACCTGCGGCTCGCGTTCGAAAACGTCCAACCCGGCGCCCGCGATCCAGCCTTCCGACAGGGCCTTTGCCACGGCCGCTTCATCCACCACCGGCCCGCGCGCGGTGTTCACCAGAATCGCGGTCTTTTTCATCAGCTTGAGTTGTGGTTCGCCGATCAGCTTGCGCGTCGACGGGAGCAGCGGCACGTGCAGGCTCACGAAATCCGATTCCCGCAAGAGCTGCTCGGCGGTAACGAACTCCAGTTGCAGCTCGCGTTCCAGCGCTTCCGGAGCGCGCACCGCGTCGTGATACAGGATTCGCATGGAGAACCCGCGGCCGCGCCGCGCCACCGCTTGCCCGATGCGGCCCATGCCGAACAGTCCCAGCGTCCGATGGTGCACATCCTGGCCGACCAAAAGATCGATGCTCCACTTCCGCCATTGGCCGGCATGGACGTACGCATGCGCTTCCACCACGCGGCGGGCGGCGGCCAGCAGCAGCGCGAACGCGAAATCGGCCGTAGTCTCGGTGAGAACATCCGGCGTGTTCGTCACCAGAATCCCCTTGCGCGTCGCCGCCGGTACATCCAGGTTGTCGAAACCCACCGCGACATTGGCAATGATTTTCACGCCTTCCAGCGAGTCGATCACCTCGGCGCTGAAGCGGTCGGTAAGCTGCGCCACCACGCCTTGCTTGCCGCGCACCCGCGTTTTTAGTTCTTCGGATGTGAGCCCGTCGTCGTTGCCGACATCGTCCACCGCGCAATGCTCGTTCAAATATTCCACCGCTTCAGGATAAATGCGTTTGGTGACCAGCACGGCCGGTTTCATTGCTACCATTCTCTCTTATGGCAAACCTCGGGTTTCTCGGATTGGGACTCATGGGCTATGCAATGGCGCGCAACCTGGCTCGGGCCGGACACACGGTCGCGGTATGGTCCTTCACTTCCGCGAAAGCGAAGCAGCTGGCTCAGGAAGAGAAAGCCATCGCTTGCGGGACGCCCAAGGAGGTGGCTGAGAAGGCCGAGTTTGTCTGCATGTGCGTCGGCGATACGAGCATGGCCGAAGAGGTGCTGCTCGGCCCCTACGGAGTAATCGATGGCGCCACGCCGGGAACAGTGGTCGCTGACGCCAGCACCATCGCGCCGTCCGCCAGCCGCGCCATCGGCGAAAAGCTGGCCGCTAAGGGCGTACATTTTCTGGATGCGCCTTGCACCGGTTCCACGCCCGGAGCCAACGCAGGTACGCTAACCTTCATGATTGGCGGCGATCAGAAGATTTTCGAGCGAACGAAGCCATTCTTCGATCTCATGGGCAAGAAATTCTACTATTGCGGCGGGCCTGGAAAAGGGCTCCAAGCCAAGCTCACCCAGAACCTGATCCTGGCTAACTTGATGCAAGCATTCAATGAGGGAATGGCTCTCAGCACCAAAGGCGGCATCGATCCGGCCCTCATGCTGGACATTCTGGACAACAGCGCCGCCAAGTCCGGCCTGATCGCTTACAAGGCGCCATTCGTGTTCAAGCGGGACTTCACCACCAATTTTTCCACAAAGTGGATGCACAAGGACATCGGCCTGGCGATCGAGTCGGGCGAGGAAATGGGCCTGCCCCTGCCCATCACCAGCCTGACCCAGCAGATGTTTCGCGCTGCAATTTCAGAAGGTTACGGGGATCTGGACATGTGCGCCACCATCCGCGTGATGGAGCGTTGGGCGGGCGTCGAGGTCAAAGCAAAATAAATCTACAAAAAACAGTTGCCTTCCGCAATTCCATATACTATTATTGGAAGTAAGCCGGGGAGGCAACTCCCACCAAAGCGAGACTAACCTCATTAAAAAGACCCCTGAAGCAATCCTCCCCGGCGCCCGAAAGGGTTGAATCGTTCCGAGAGGTTCAGAGGTAACGAGGTTCCTGAAGAATCTAGTTGTTCCCCAAATGCCTGTCTGCGGCACGTATCCAGCGGACTTTTCGCCAGTTGACGATATAATAGGGCAGTTGAAGCATCTCACCATCCTTGGCTCAACGGGGTCCATCGGTGTGAGCACCTTGGACGTGGTCGGCCGCCATCCCGAACAATATGCGATTCACGCGTTGATCGCGGGGAACAATGCTGCCCTCCTGAGCGAGCAGATTCTTCGATTTCGCCCACGAATCGCCGTTACCGCAACTGAACTGAGCCGTCAGAATCTAATAGAAGGGTTAACCCGTTTGGGTCTCCCACGCGAGCAATGGCCTGAGCTTAGTTACGGCCCGAGAGCGCGAGTGGAGGTTTCCACCGCCAGTGAGGTTGATTTCGTCTTGTCGGCAATTGTGGGTGTAGCGGGCTTGGAAGCGACGTACGAAGCCATCCGCCAGGGAAAGCGCTTGGGCTTGGCCAACAAAGAGGTTCTGGTGGCAAGCGGACAATTAGTGATCGAGGCCGCCAGGAAATCGGGAACCGAATTGATACCAGTGGACAGCGAGCACAATGGAGCGCATCAATGCCTTCGCGCGGGGCGCCGCAGCGAAGTAGCCAGGCTGATCCTGACTGCCTCCGGCGGGCCTTTTCGCCAGACGCCGGCCGGCGAGCTGGCCACCGTCACGCCGGCCCAGGCGCTGAATCATCCCACCTGGAAAATGGGCCAGCGCATCACCATTGATTCCGCCACGCTCATGAACAAAGGCTTTGAAGTGATCGAAGCTTGCTGGCTATTCGACTTTTCAGCCGATGAAGTAGATGTGGTGATTCATCCACAGTCTTCCATCCATGCCATGGTGGAGTACACCGATGGCAGTGTGATCGCGCAGATCTCGGCTACCGATATGCGCATGCCGATCCAGTACGCGCTTACCTATCCGGCCCGCGAGGCTGCGCCGGTACCGCGTCTCGATTGGAACGAGACGCGTAGTTGGACTTTTTCTCCGCCCGATGTCGCAAAGTTCCCGGCGCTGCGTCTGGCCTATCAGGCCCAGCGCGAGGGCGGCTCCGCCGGTTGCACCCTCAATGCCGCCGATGAGATTGCGGTGGATGCTTTCTTGAAGGAGCAGATCTCTTTTCCAGCCATCTCGGCCGTGGTGGAAGAAACGCTGGCCCGCGTTCCGACACGCCAGCCCGCGTCCATCGAGGAAGTATTAGAGATCGACGAGCGGTCGCGAGCGGTGGCGCGCGAGGTGGTTCGCGAGAAAGCACAAGTTTTTCAAGAGGAGCGCGGACAATTGTCCGTTCGAGCATAGCTTATGCCCTTTGTGGTTCTGCAGGATTTCTTTTGGTTCCTGGTTCTGATCGGGGTCATGATTCTGATCCATGAGTTCGGGCATTATTGGGCGGCCCGATTTTTCGACGTCAAGGTGGAGACCTTCAGCTTCGGTTTCGGCCCGCGGCTGTTCGGCTTCAAAAAAGGCGAAACCGACTTCCGCTTCGCCGCGCTTCTGTTCGGCGGCTACGTGAAGATGGCGGGCGAGCAGCCGGGCGATGAAAGCGCCAGCGATCCGCGCAGCTTTTTGCAGAAACCGCGCTGGCAGCGCATGATCATTGCATTCGCCGGGCCGGCCATGAATATCCTGCTGGCCGTGGGCGTTCTTACGGGGCTCTTCATGGTGCGATTCCCCAAGATCCCCACCACGCCTTCTCCGGTGGTCGGCTATGTTGTGCCCGACAGCCCCGCCGCCAAAGCCGGCATTCATGAGGGCGACCGCATTGTCCAGATCGCGAACTCGGCCGACCCCTCTTGGGAAGATATCGCGATGAAAGAGGCGGCCAGCGCCGGCCATCCGCTCAGTGTCTGGATCAGCCGCAGCGGTGAGCGCCAGCTTGTGACCGTGACGCCGTCGCTCGATCCCAAGACCGGAATAGGATTCGCAGGATGGGGCGAAGAGAGCGACATCGAGATCGCCAGCGAATTGCCCGGCAAACCCGCCGCCCAGGCCGGTCTGAAGTCCGGAGACATCATCGTGAGCGCCAACGGCCAGCCGGTTCGCTCCACGCCCAAGCTGCGTGAAATCGTCTCCAGCGCCGGTGGTAAGCCGGTGAGCCTCGTGTATTCACGAAATGGCGAGAAGCATACCGTGGAAGTCACCCCCGCCATGTCCAGCGGCGAAGGCGCCGACCGGTGGATTATCGGCGTGCTCCTGCAACCGCGCGTCGTGTTTGTCAGCCTGCCCCTGCCGCAGGCGCTGGCCGAATCGGTGCGTCAGAACGCCAAGAGCGCCACGTTTATCTACGAGTTTCTGCGCGGCGTGGTGGAGCGCCGCATGTCGCCCAAGTCCGCCGCCGGTCCCATTGGCATCGCGCAGATGTCGGGCGAAGCGGCGCGCGAAGGTCCCGCGGCCTATCTCGGCCTGGCTTCGATGCTTAGCCTGAATCTGGCGATCGTCAACCTGCTGCCGGTTCCAATTCTCGACGGCGGAGTGATTTTACTGCTGCTGATCGAGATCTTCATGCGTCGCGATTTGAGCCTGCGCGTGAAGGAAGCCGCCCTCAAGCTGGGGTTCGTTTTCCTGATGGCGGTAGTCGCGTTCGCCATCTATAACGATATCGCGAAGCTGGCCGGCTAGTTTCCCGCGATTTCCTTGGCCGTCACAAACACGGGTTCAATGTCCACGGGAATGTCATTGAGACCGTTCAGCGCTTTCTGCATCCCCGGCCGAATCACGCCAAGCTGATCGAGCATGCGCTTGGCTCCGGCGTAGTCGCCGGTGGCCTCGATGGTCAGCAGATCGTGATCTAAATCGCGAACGGCGCCCTTGATCTTGTCGAAGTTCACCTCGAACCGGCCGTCGGGCCGCGCCACGAACCCGCCTTTGTCGGTCAGGTGGTTCACCTGCATCGCCATGCCCTTGCCGTGCGCATCCTTCAAGCCGAAGCGCAAGGTACGGAACGTGGACGCGAGAAAAGTGGTGTACAGCTGGCGCTCGAAAACCGGTCCACCCTCGATCAATTTGTGATCGGCCAGCAGTTGCAGCATGAACAACCCCGTGACATCGGCTTTGGCTTCTTCGATCGGACTGTAGAGTTCCTTCAGTTCCTGACGCAACGTGGTGCTGCGGCCGGCCACGGTGATCTGGTGCGGCCCGATGCCGTGGCTCAACTCGTGCGCGAGAATATGCGTGAAGAAAGATTCGAAGTTCAAATCGGCTTGGCTGGACGCCGGCAGCACGCGCTTTGAGATGGGTTCGAGCGTGGAGTGAAACTTGGCCTCCTGCACGTTCTTCAACATCACGCGCTTGCTGCCCTTCTGCGTGATCACGCGCTCGTCGTTGGGCAAATTGTAGGCAGCAGTCTGGACGCCGTGTTCGCCGTCGCCCGCCGCGAAGACTTCGTTCACCACGCGGATGGGCGCCTGGCTGCCGAGCTTGGGGTTGCGGTATTTCGCGTCGATCGGGAGATTGTTCTCCACTTCCTGGAGATGATCGCCGAAGAACTTGAGCTTGGCGGTTTCCTCCTCGTCGCGCAGGTTCACGTAAGATTCGAAGGCGGCCTTATAGCCGAAAATTTCGTCGTTGTAAGTCTCGTACGGGCCGATGGTAATGTCGATGGGCGCATCCAGATCCATCCACGCCAGATCGCTCTCGTAGTAATCGTTTGACAGAAACGCCGCGCCGCGCGCCAGCAGAAACTTCTTGAGAGTGGCGTTGGCCGTGAGCCCGGCCGCTTCTTCGAGCAAGCGTGCCGCTTTCGCCAGATCGGCCTTATACTCCTGGCTATAAGGCACGCTGGTCAGATGCCGGTTGGCGTCGCGCCGTATCACAGTGAAAAAACTCTCGGCGCGCTCGCGATCGGAAGCCGAAAGCGTTTTGACCCAGCTCTCGAATTCCCCGCGCGTCATGTCCTCCGGATAAAAATTCGCTCCCGGCAGTTTCTTCGGCGGAACAGCGGGAATAAATGCGGCGTAATCGTCCAAATCCGACCACGGCGCCTTGTTAATCCAGAAATAATGCAGACGCGCTTTTCCTAGCGGCGTTGTATCGCGCTGCAGCTTGGCGTAGAGAGCCTCATTTCCGCTCCACAACTGCTGCAGGAAAATGTCATTCAAGATGCGCGAGGCTTCGATCAGCTTTACCAGCGCCTGTCGATCCCGCGGCGCCAGCTTGGAAATGTCGGCGCGTAACTCGGTGGGCGCGAATCGCGCGGTCATTTTCTCGAGTTGCGCCAAGTCCGGAATGGTTTGTGTTGCGGCCAGCATAGGTATCAGGAAGAGGAGCTTTTTCATTTTTTATC
The DNA here is from genome assembly GCA_963768095.1 of Terriglobia bacterium. Classification (GTDB taxonomy): domain Bacteria; phylum Acidobacteriota; class Terriglobia; order Bryobacterales; family Bryobacteraceae; genus Palsa-89. The sequence continues at coordinate 320,293 of CAVYGT010000012.1, forward strand.
GAAAGTGCGCTCTGTCCGCCATCCTAGCACGCCCTTTTCAAGGTAGAATTACGGGATGCGCGGAAACGACAAGATCCTGGACCATCTCGGAGTCGCCCTCAAGGCCGAGCTTACGGCCATCAACCAGTATTTCCTGCATGCCAAAATGAACGAAAACTGGGGATACTTCCGGCTGGCGCAACACTACCGCAAGGAATCCATCGAAGAGATGGTGCACGCCGAAAAGCTGATGAATCGGATTCTGTTTCTGGACGGGACTCCGAACATGACCGACATCGGGCCGATCAAAATCGGTACCAACGTCAAGGCGCAACTGGACAACGACCTGGCGCTCGAAATGGCCGCGGTCAAGCATCTGAACACGGCCATCAAGGACGCCCGCGAGCTGGGCGACAACGCCTCCCGCGCGCTATTTGAAGAGATCCTGGTGGATGAAGAAGAGCACGTCGATTATCTGGAAGGCCAACTCCACGCTCTCGGCCAGATGGGCATCGAGAATTATCTAGCGCAGCAGCTTCACAAAGGCGAAGAGGACGAAAAGGGCTAGGAGTTCCGGTTGCCGGAGCTGCGATCGGCGCTGACACTCGCCGCGCCACAGAATGCTACGTCGCTGCAGAGAGAACGCGTGCGTACGGCAACCCGGTAGGCTTCGAGCGCTACTTGATTCTCGGGGCGATGGGGGCACAGCGAGCATCTCTTTCCACAGTTTTTGTAACCCTCGCAGCATACCGTTTTCACCATTATGAGCGTCGACATTCGATGCGACTCCGTGCCACTAATGCCCTGGGCTCCCAAAAGCGGGGCCCACTGCCGAGGCGTTGATGCAATTGCATTTCCAACCCTCCGCTGCGACCTAATCTCGAAGATGCCCAATCACTTAGCCACGGAATCGCCCAGCCGCTCCGGAAACGCGGTTGGCTAAAGGCAGGGTTGGGGTGTTAATTGACCCAGGATCGGCAACGGGAGTTGCTTGGGCCTTTTCATTGTAAAATTACAAAATGCGTGTCTAGCCCGGCATGTTTCAAAAACAAATTCAGGACGGCGTGTATATCAAACTGCTCGAAGAGCGGCACGCGGCTGCGGCCTTCGCGGCGGTCGAACGCGATCGCACCTACCTGAGCAAGTGGCTTCCGTGGGTGGACCAAACCACCGAGGTGGACTACACCTCCAGCTTCATCAAAATGTCACTGGAGCAGTTTGCCAATAACGAAGGACTCGCTGCGGGCATCTGGTGCGGCGATGAATTGATCGGAACCATCGGCACGCACAAGATCGATTGGCTGAATCGCAAGGTGGAGATCGGCTACTGGCTCGCCTCGCGATTCCAGGGGCGCGGCATCGTTACCGCGGCCTGCCGCGCGCTGATCGACCACGCCTTCCGCGAATGGAAGCTGAACCGCGTCGAAATCCATTGCGCGGCCGACAATGAGAAAAGTTGCGCCATCCCCAAGCGCCTGGGATTTCAATTCGAGGGGGTGCTGCGCGAAGCCCAGCTCGTCGGCGGCGCGTATTACGACATCCGCGTTTACTCCATGCTGTTTCGCGACTGGAAGCGCCAGTCTTAGATCGGCAGCAGATCCAGCGCGGCTTGCAATTCGCTGCGTGCGTGCTGATCGCCGGTTCGGGACGTGACCTCAATGCCTTTCTCGTAGATCTGCCGCGCTTCCTCCACGCGCCCTAGCTTCTCCAGCGCCTGCCCGCCATGAAAATACGCCGCCGCATAATCCGCATTGGATTCGAGCAGCGCCTGAAACTCCGCCACGGCGCTCTCCAACTGGCCGCTGTTCGCGTATTCCATGGCCAGCCCATATCGCGCGAAGGTGTCGCGCGGATTTTGCTGCAACATCGTCTTGAGAATTTCCAGTCGATTAGCCGGCATGTCCCTACGTGCTACTATACCCGGCAATGGCGTGCCCGTATTTCTACCCTTCGGCGCGGCTGGAGAACACGGGTTGGGTTGTTCCGCCGAGGCTGCCGTTGGGGGACGCTTACGCGGGAGAATGTCACGCCGGCGCGGACGCGTTTCAGCCGGATGAAGCGCACACTCGCCAGATCTGCAATACCGGATATGGCCGCGGCGCCTGCCACCACTTTCCGCAAGACGCTTCCAGCGACGCGGTCCGCTTTCATGTCGCCGAGGATTCCGGCGCGCTCATCCGCATCCAGTACGTTTTTGAAAAGGAGTGCTGGCCGAAGGAAAACGGGTGGCTGGAATGCTCGGCGGATTCACGCGTCATCAACGGTACAGACGATGCCATTCTGCGCGGCCAGGCTGTGGCTTTTTTGCAGAGCTACTTACGGTTACGAAGCGAAGCGCGCGGCGCTTAGGTTACGCCCGTTACGCCTTGTACATGTACTTGATGTTGGGCTTGAAGATAAGCAGGTTGGGTGCGCCTTCGCGATTGATCTTCAGACAGGTTTTGTCGTACCACTCGATCACGCCATTCAGCGTTTCCCCATCTTTCAGTACAAAGACCATCGGCGTTTTGGCCTGCATTTGCTTCATGTAGTAGAAGTTCTCAGCGTTGGTTTGGTCCGGTGGCGCAGACTTCTTCTGATGATTGTTGCGGCGGTTCATTTGGTCTTTCACTTCGTTTAAAGACGGACGTATCAGTTTACGATTGCCAGACTCCACGGCGAGCTCCACTCTTCGAGATTATCCAATCTGGTCCCGAAACACGCGTCTGATCCGCCGGGGCCGTTTTTGAGGACTACCTGATGCTCAGAACAGAACTAGTAGCTAAATTTATTGAAGCATAACCAGGGGACCCCCGCAAGGCAAGGCGAGGGCAGGCCAACGTGTGATTCTCAGATGTGCAATGCCGCCGTTTTTTTTGGAAAGCGGGCCTCCGGGATGGACGCAACGGCACGCTCCCCCAGCCTTACAGTGCGCGATCACTTCAGTCCTTCCGCCAAAAACAAATTCGTCACCGCGCGGCGATAGCGATACGCGAACGTCTTTCCATCCGGCGTTGCCATCACTTCGCCGTACAGCACGCCGGCCGGATCGGCCGGGGCCAGCACGGTTGCAAGTTGACGTTGGCCGTTGGTCAAATCCACCGCCATGATCCGTGCGGGAAATGCACCGTTCCAGGTGTACAACTTGGCGCCAGTGCCGAATTGTATAGGAGTTTCGCCAGGTTCTAGCCCTTTCACAGGCTGGGGCGCCCCGCCGTCTAACGGATAAAGGGCGAACGTGCGTTGTGAGTTTCGCGCGATGAGCGATCGTCCATCGGCGGAGAAAAAAGGATTCGTCACACCTTCCCCTGTTACCGGCCGCACCTTGCCCGCCGCAAGATCGAGCACGTAGATGCGGGGCGGCTTGCCGGACTCGCCGCCTGTGAATGCCACAGCCGCGCCGTCGCTGGTCCAACTCCCACGGTAGTCGAGCACGTGTACCGGACTGATGTCGATATCGCGTGCATCCCCGGTGCCGGTGGGATAGAGTCTCAAATGGGAGGTCGCGCTGGCCATGCCCACCAGGATATGTTTGCCATCGGGACTAATTCCCATGCCCGAGCCGTCGCCGATCCGAACCGGGGATGAGCCGTCGTTTTTGGCGAAGTACACAGTGTAATCGACACCCGAGTTTGCGCCGCTATAAGTCACCGAAAGCTGAGTGCCGTCCGCCGAGATACCGTCCACCTCGTTGCTCTCGCTGGCCACGTCGACGATTCGGTCGACGTCGTCACCTGCGCTGTGAAATGAGATGCCGCCGCCCTCCTGCGAATCGGCCAGCAACACCTTGCCCGACGTGCTGATATCTTGCAGCCACAGGTAACCCGGGGACTGGAGAATAGCCCGCAACTTTCCTTGACGATCGACAGCCATCAGTCTCTGCGGTTCTGCGTTTTCGCTGGCAGTGAACCAAACCTCCTGGCCGGAGGGCGACCAGGCCAGCCCCCGCACCGACGACCACTCCGGGGTCAGGCGCCTGGATTTACCCTGCAAGTCCACCAGTGTGACGAAACCGCGATCGTCTCCCAACACCGGATGCTCGGCGAAAACGATGGCGCCGCCGTCCCGCGATATCCGGACGCTGCTCATGTAGCCGCTGGTGCGGAAGAGCACTGTCCCGGACGGGAACTCGAGCGTCTCGACGGCCCCGGAGCAACGCACGATTGCCATGCGCTTTCCATCCGGCGACATGTCCCCATCACAGACGTTGTCGAGCATCGGCCGGGGCGCGCCGCCCGTCAGCGAGACCTCGGCGAGCGTGCCGGTGGTCATCCAATTCAGCGTGTGGTGCATACCTAGTGACACCGCCATCTGTCCGTTGGCGCCGATGCCCAGAAGATTGGAGGGCGGCAGGTCCAGGCTGCGCGATTCCAATCCGTCCGACCCGGTGGTGAAGATCTCGAAAGGCTTGCCATTCCACGAAGCCCCATAAACCACGTTGTGCCCGTCCGGTGTGAAACGGGCGGTCTCGATGAATCCTCGTCCGAAGATCAGTTGGTGGAAGTTAGGCTCCATGGGCTGGCGCAACTTGAAACCGGCGAAAACTCCGCCGGCTGCTAGCGCCAACCCGGCTACGGAAAACACCACAGCCAAAGGCCAGCGGCGCTTCTGGGGAGCCGGGATATCCGCTTCGCGCGCGCTTGCCGACGATGGCGCAGACAAAGCCTCCAGCGCGAATGACAAATCGCGCGCCGATTGAAAACGCTCCTCCGGCGCTTTCTCCAGGCACCGCCGGACGACACGCTCGATGGCCGGGGGGATGTTGCCGGAAATGGGCGGCGGATCTTCCTTGAGGATCGCGTTCATGGTTTCAACGGGCGAATCGCCCCGGAAGGCTCGCACTCCGGCTACCATCTCGTAGAGGATGGCGCCAAAGCTGAAGATGTCCGAGCGTGCGTCCGCGAGTTTGCCTCGCACCTGCTCGGGTGACATGTAGCCGGCGGTTCCCAGCACCATTCCAGGATCGGTGACAGCAGTGATAGTCGCGCTCTCGCCGCTCCGTTCGGCGCCCGACTGCTTGGCCAGGCCGAAGTCGAGAATCTTTGCCCGCCCGTCGCGAGTGAGAAAGATGTTGTCGGGCTTGATGTCGCGATGCACGATTCCTTTCTCGTGCGCCGCCGCCAGTCCTTTCGCGATCTGAACCCCCAAATCCATCGCTTTGCGCACCGGGAGGGCGCCTTGTTGGAGCCGCTCGCCCAGGCTTTCGCCTTCGAGCAGCTCGGAGACCAGAAAATGGGTGCCGTTCTGCGAGCCGACATCATGAATTGCAAGGAGATTCGGGTGGTTCAACGCTCCCAGAACTTGCGCCTCCTGTTCGAAGCGGCGCAACCGCTCTTCTTGAGCGCTGAATTCGGCTGGCAGCACCTTGATGGCAACCGTGCGGCCCAGTCGCGTGTCCCGAGCGCGGTAAACCTCGCCCATGCCGCCCTTGCCGATCAAACCGTAGATCTCGTAAGGACCTAGACGATCTCCTGTAGTCAATGACATTTCGAAGGTTTAACTTCAAGTTTACGCAAACACAAAGGCGGGCACAGGAAGCGCTACGTTAAGACAGGCGATGTTCCAGGCAGTGGATCACAGGCACGTAAGCCCTTGGGCGCGGCTACCCACCTCAACTTCCGAGTCGTGACACGATCAGAGTAATTGCAACTCCGCGATACGGCAGCTGCAGCGCCTTGTCAGGCCGCTGAGAGCGCACTGATCGTAACGTAGTATCCGTCCGGATCCCGGAGCGAGAACTCCTTGGTTTGAGTGTTCGGATTCACGTGTGGCTCCTCTTCGAGCCGAGTGACGAGAGAGCGTGCCCTTTGAAGCGCCGGGTCGAAATCATCGACACGGAAGAACAACAGGAGCCCGTTGCCGGGTGTCGCGCGATCGGGACTCATCAATGAGGGATGCTCGTGGGCGCCCCACTCGTGGAGGCAGAGCAAGACCGTTCCATCTGAATCGAGGATTTGCCCAAAGTAATTATGCGCAGGAGGGGCAGCCGGCTGACCGAACAGCGCCTGGTACCATTTCAAGCTGGCCGGCACGTCGCCTACACCTATGATCGTCCACGTGCGCTTCATCGGGAACCCCTCTCCGCTCATGGACGGCCTAAAGCGAAGTGGCCGCCACAGCCCCTACGCTACGAGCTGCCGCAATTCCACCGCCAACGCATCCAGCGCGATGCTCTTCTGTATATTGCGGCGGACCAGATCCGACAACTCATCGATCTTCTTTACCGCGGCGCGGATCCAGTCGAAAGTAACCGAACGCGCCAGCTGCTCCAGCTCCCCGCGCAGGTCCTGGTTCCGGACCTCGCCCCCGCCGTGCGCCAGCTCAAGCAGATCCTCGATCAATACGTACAGTACAGCGAGAAACAGCTCCAGCTTTTCTTGTTTGCGCGGCGCGATGGCCTCGGCGTGTTTCACCCAGTCGCCAAACGGCGCGCGGCCCGCCGCCACTCGCAGCAAGGTCAGCATCGCGTCGCGGCGCTGATCATAGGCTTCCAGGTCGAGCGAAATAGCCACACCCGGGCTTCCCGCCGCCAGCGCGATGCGCCGCTCCGGATCCGTGAGCCCTCGCGCGGAAACGAACGCGCGCATTTCTTCCGCCGCGACACGCCCCAGATGAAACGCAACCGCGCGCGACCGGATGGTCGGCAAAAGATCATAGGGATTCTCGGCTGTGAGCAGCAGGATGAGATGCTCGGGCGGTTCCTCCAGCGTCTTGAGCAGCGAATTGGCGGCCTGCTCATTGGCGCGGTCGATGTGGTCGATCAGAAAAACCCGCCGCGGGCCGCGCAGCGGTTTGAATTGCGCACGTTCCTTGATGAGCCGCATCTGCTCGATACCGATCTGCCGCAGTGGGCCATCCGGCGGGAACGTCACGAAGTCGGGATGCGTGGCGAACAGCAGCGGATCTTCGTTGCGCTTGTCGGCGGGCCATTTCTCGCGCTCCGCGATCACATCCGCATTGTTCGCCAGGCTGAGGTCGTCTTGTTCGATTTTGTCCGTGCCCCCCAGCAGCGCGGCTGCGAATCTTCGCGCCAGAGTCGCTTTGCCCACGCCTTCCGGCCCTGACAGCAGGATGGTCTGCGGGATCCGCTCCTGGCGGGTCATCGCGAAGAGCGCTTCCGCGGCGGCGGCGTTGCCGTAAAAATTCTGAAACATCGATCGAAGGATCAAAGCGCGAATTCGCGCGCTATACCGGTTTCTAGTTTGACACACACCGGCTGCGCTACAATTCGCTATGAGCCGCCTGTGAGATTAGGAATTGATTTCGGCACCACTCGCACCGTGGTGGCGGCGGTGGATCGCGGCAACTACCCGATCCTCCCCTTCGAACATCCCGATGGCGCGAGCGTCGACTGGTTCCCGTCTCTGGTCGCCGTGAAAGGCCATGAGCGAGTTTATGGCTGGCAAGCTTGGGCATGCCAGCAGTATCCTGGCTGGACCATCCTGCGCTCGCTCAAACGCTTGCTTGAAGACGCCGGCCCCAATACCATGCTGCAACTCGCCGACCAGACTGTGCCGCTCATCCAGGTGCTCGGCGAGATGGCGGCCGCGCTGCGCGCGCTTCTGCCCCAGGAACGTCTGGAAGTGATGCTGGGAGTTCCCGCCAATGCCAACAGCAACCAGCGCTTCCTTACGGTAGAGGCGTTTCGATCCGCCGGTTGCGACGTGGTTGGCCTATTGAACGAGCCTTCCGCCGCCAGCATCGAATTCGCCCACAAGACCAACGCCCAGGGCACCATCCTGGTCTACGATCTGGGCGGCGGCACCTTCGACGCCTCACTGGTCGAGATCGGCGAGAAGACCCACTACGTTATCGCTACCGAAGGCATCTCGACCTTGGGCGGCGACGACTTCGATGAAATTCTCGCGGAAATGGCGCTAGGCGACGAAGATCTGGATGGCCTCACGCAAGCCGAGCATTTCCGCCTGCTCGAAGAATGCCGCATCAAAAAAGAATCGCTGAGCCCGAACTCGCGCAAGATCGCGCTCGATCTGGAGAGTGTGCGCGAGAATTTGGAGACCGCGACGGTTCCCGTCGCTGAGTATTACGAACGCTGCCGGCCGCTGTTGGATGAAACTTTGAACGTCATTGACGATCTGCTGTCTTCACACGGAACGCCTGAAATCGAAGCTCTCTACGTGACCGGCGGAGGCAGCGAGCTGCCCATCGTCAGCCGGGTTCTCAAGGAGAAGTTCGGCAAGCGCGTGCGCCGCTCGCTACACGCACGCTCGGCCACCGCCATTGGCTTGGCGATTCAGGCCGACCAGGAAGCCGGCTACGTCCTGAGCGAGAAGTTCACGCGCTATTTCGGAGTCTGGCGCGAGGCCGACAGCGGAAATCGCATCAGCTTCGATCCGTTGTTCCCGAAGGGTACGCCGCTGCCCGGTCCGGACGAGCAGCCCTACGAGATTCGCCGCCGCTATCATCCCGTTCACAACGTCGGACACTTCCGCTATCTGGAGTGCAGCCACTTGAGCGATGACGGCCAGCCTTCGGGCGACGTGACGGTGTGGGACGAGATTCGTTTTCCCTTCGATCCGGCCGTCGCAAACTCCAACGGCGTGCCAGTGGAGCGATCCGAAGCGGCGCCGCAGCAGCAGATCGAAGAAAAATATTCCAGCGACTCGAGCGGGACCGTTACCGTGACCATCACCAACCTCACCGCCGGCTATCAGCGGCAATACAAATTGGGACGCTGGGCCGTGCAAAGCGCCCCGGTGGTCCCGGCCAAACCGCGTAGCCGGCACACGCCGCGCAAACATGCGCCGTCGAAAACAGAGGCGCGGCGGCGATGAGCAACCTGCTCGATTCGTTGCGCAGCGCTACGGTCTATGACCTCGCGCAGCCCTATTTTCCGGGCATGCCGCACTTTCCCACACATCCGCCGTTTCTGTTCGGGCTGACCAAGAAGCACGGCGATCTGGTGACGGAAGGCGGCGTCAGCTCCTCCGCCGACGCGCTGGCGCTGGGTAGCCACGTCGGCACGCACATCGACGCGCTGTGCCACTTTTCTTGCGGCGGCAAGATGTACGGAGGCATCGACGTCAAGGCCTTGCAAAGCGACACCGGCGGGATCCAGAGATATTCAGTCGACACCATCGCACCCATACTGAGGCGCGGCGTGTTGCTGGACGTGGCCACTCATGTGAACATGGAGGCGCTAACGGTGGAGTTCGCAATTACGCCGGATCATCTGGACGCCACCGCGAAAGCACAGAACGTCAGCATCGGAAAAGGCGACGTGGTGCTGCTGCGAACCGGCTGGGCCCGCTTCTGGAGCAACGCCGGGCGATACATCACCGGCGGAAAGGGCACGGTCGCGTCTTGTCCCGGCCCGGAACTGGAAGGGGCGCGCTGGTTGTCGAGCAAAGGAATCTTCGCCGCAGGCTCCGACACAGTGGCTTTTGAGCGCGTGCCCGCCACGGAAATGCCAGTGCACGTGCACCTGCTGGTCGAGAGCGGCATACACATCATCGAGGCGCTTAATCTCGAAGAGATCTCCCGCCGCAAGCTTTACGAATTTGTTTTCGTCGCCGCGCCGCTCAAGATCCGCGGCGCTACCGGATCACCGATCCGTCCCCTGGCTCTGGCTTGACGCGGCGGCGCGCGATTCCGGATGCAGCCCGGAGTGCGGCCTGATTCCTTTTTCCTTCCACGCGCGCAGCTCCGTGAATCCGGCGGCGATTTCGTTCGGCTGGATGTTGCAGTGCCCGTCGTGTTTCACGTACTGCTGCACGAACAGCGCCTGCGAGCCGGACTGCTCCACCAGCCCTTGATACATATCCGGGATACGCACCGGCACCAGTTGATCGTAGCTGGTGTGAATGGCGAGCATGGGCCGCGAGAGCTTGCCGGTGGGCGTGTACCAGGTGCGAACGTACTCCTCGGCGCGCGGGTCGGCCTGGTAACGCTTTACGCCGTCATTGAGAGCGTTGTAGTTGTCCGGCGCGTCGTAGATCTGGTCGCGGTTGTCGAACGGATTTCCGCCCGCGCGTTTTTCGAGATCCAGAAACATGTACGTGACGAAGACAAGTGTGCCGGCCAAGTCTTTGGTGCTGTGAGAGCCGGAATAATGCAACATCGCCGCGGCTTTTTCCGGCTGGCCGTCGAGCAGCGCTTGAATCCGGTTGGTTACCTGCTCCGTGGCTTGGAAATCCGCGGGGACTTTGTCGGGCCGCGGCAGTGCACCCGGGAAGTAGTAGTCGAACACCACTCGCAGATCGAAGGCGCCGCGCTCGATGAAGTAGGTGGTGGGCGCCAGTGGTCCACAGAGGGCCAGCCCCGCGTCGTATGTGGTGGGGAAGCGTTCCATGAACATCATGGTGAGGAAACCGCCCATGGAGTGCCCGGTCACAAAGGTTTCCTTGGGCTGGCCATATTTGTCGACGAAGTAGCGCCGCAACGCCTCGGTGTCCTCCACCGCTTCTTGAATGGCCCATCCTCCGGCGGCGTAGCCGGATTCCGCCAGCGCGTAGCCTTGCTCGGTGAAGACCGCCAGCACCGGAGGCAGCTTGCCGTCCTTGAACTCGCCCGGCGTCGCGCTGTATCCATGGCAGTACATCACCAGGCTGCCGTTCCAGTTCTCGGGAATGTCGATCCGGAATTTAGCGCCGTTAATCTCGCCGATCTCAACCTTGGGCTCCACTTTCGGAGCCGCGAAACAAAGCGTGGCGCACGCCACAAAGGCACACAGAAATTTCATAGAGGTTTCCTTGAGCGAACACCACGAGTATAGTCCAGGGGCTCGCGCAGCCGCTGGGTGCGACGCAAGACCGGTACTAGGCTCGCGCGGTCACGGTGGTGGTCGGCAACGGCTCGGCGGCTCGCGGTTGGATTCGCGCCGCCAGCACGGCGCTAAGGTACAGCCCAGCGCTCACCAGCAGCGTGGCGCGCAGCCCGATATAAATCGCCAGGAAGATCGCGGTAGCGGAACCGAGCACGCTGGCCGCTGCATTGAGAGACCATGCCCAGCGGACGGCCTTGGGATAATGAGCTTGCATCCGCGCCAGTCCCGCTGGGAACGGAACGCCCATAAGAAACGAGGCCGGCGCGATCAAACACACGGTGGCGGCAATCTTAAACGCAAGCGGCCATCCCACGCCCAGTTCGGTCACCGGCTCGATGGCGAATGCCAGCAGCGCGATCAACACCGCGACGCCGATCAGGACTGTCGACAGCTTTTCGACCCCTTCCCGGCCCACCAGCCGCCGGCTGAAGTAACTGCCCAAGCCGCTCGAAATCAGCATCGAAAACACGATCACCGATAGCGCATAGGTCGGATTGCCCAAGAACAAAATGAACTTTTGAATGAGCGCTACTTGAATCAGGATGTAGCCGGCGCCGATGCAGATGAAGTAGATGAGGAAGCGGTGCACGCCGCGTTCGGCGGGCAGGCGTGCGCCCAGCAAGAGCGGCGGTAGCGCCAGCACCACCAAAGTCGCAAGCAGACTCACAGCCAACAGCTCGAACAAGAGCGGCAGCGCACGATTAATCTTGCTGTCGGCGGCATTGCCCGCTTGCTGCAGAAAATTCCAAACATCGGAGGGCTGGACGGTATAGAAGAAGAACGGTCGATCATCGCTCACCGGCGTAACATCGAAACGGTAATTCTTCCAAAAAGAATCCGGATCCGCGGCGGTCAGCAACCGCCCGAACTCGTTGGCTGGCGGATCGCCTGGCAGATATATCGTCTGCAGGCCGGTTTGCGCAAGAGTGGCTCGCGCACGCGCAACCGCGTCCTCACTGAGCGGGCTGCGAAAAACGATGACCGTATCCTGCGCTCCCCAACCTTGCAGCTTCTCCGGGTCCTGGCGCACGACGACAATGTGGCGCCACGCATCGCGCTCGCCCAGGCTGGCCAGTGCCTGCATGGCCAGCGAAATGAGCCGGAGCGATTCCCTCGGCGGATCTAAGCCCCAGCGCGTGAATGCCATCAAGCCGTCGTCGCTGAGATGCGTCAGGTAATCGCGAAACGCATCCGTCGTGTAGAGGTTATTCTCCGACAGAGCGAACGCACCAGCGGCCGTAGACGCCCAGGTATCCACCAGCGTTGCTTGCAACACCTGAAACTTGTCGCCGCTGCGGCGGACAAAGCTGCGCCCGTCTTCGACGGCCACGTGAACTTCAGGCCGGAAATACAAGCCGCGGCTCAGGCCCGGAAACCGGTCCTGCATGATGGTGCGGGCGATGATGGGATTGATCTCCACCGCGGTAATGTCGCGGCTCCCGGAAGTCAGCGCGCGCGCAACATCCCATCCGCCGCCCGGCCCGATGATCAGCGTTTTGGCTCCTGGCTTGAGCAGGTAGGGAACACCCGGGCCTTCGTGCAGCAGCTTGAATCGATCTCGATCGCTCAGATGATCCAGATCGAACGGAGGAATAAATGTCGAGGCATCCGCATCGATGAAAATCTCCCCGCCCAGTTCGCCGTGACGCACCATGCCGATGCGCGAGAAGCTATTCCACTGAACGAAGGACTCTTTGGGAATGGGCCGTCCCTTGGCATAGCGTATGTCGATCGGATGCTTCCTGCCGTTGTAGACGATGAGAGCCACGAACGCGAGTGCCAGCGCCACGCCGCCGACGCGTCCACGCAACGAGCCCGCCAGGTTGTACCAGATGGCCGCCGAAATGGCCAAGAACACTGACGCGGCCAGCACCGTGTTGGGGCCGCCAAAATGATCCAGAAAAGGAATCAGCGCCAGGCATCCGGCCGCTGCGCCGAGAAGGTCGAAAAAGTAAACGCGGTCGACGCGGTGGATCGCTTCCGCCACCGCGATTGACACTACCGTTCCCGAGAAGAAGAATGGCACCGCCGCGGCAAAGTAAACCAGAGCCAGCGCGCCTACTCCCGGCTCGCCGCGGACGTTCAGCAGAACCAGCAGCGAGCCCAGCACCGCGAAACTGTTGAGCACCGAGAACGCACCCAGCTTGGCGTAGATGTTGCCGCGCGGGCCGGCCGCGACGTAGGAGAAAACACCCCCGGCGCCCAGCCCAAACAGCGCGATCGAGATGGCCAGGAATGCGAAGTGGTAGAAGAAGACGACCGAGAAAATGCGCGTCAGCGAGAGTTCCAGAATCAGCGTGGCCAGCGTGGTGAACGCCACGCCGAGATAGAGCGACGTCCAGCTCTTTCCGCCGGGCTCAGATGAACTGATACGAGGCAATTTACCAGAATAGCGGCTTTCCTAAATTGAAATCGGCCGTAAGAACACAGTTGCTTGCGTCCCCGAGCGGCCGATCCCTTCTTCCCTACCCTTCTGACGGTAGATTCAGGCCCTCGGTTGCGGTAGACAAGGATGATTTGCGGCAGAGAGCGATGAATTGCCGCGCCGTTACATCATCGCGGCCGGCGGCGCGGGCTCATCCGGACTTCCCGCGTTCCCGAGTGGCAGCCGCACCAGTAACACGCCTAGCAGGGCAATAACCGCCACGCCGAACAGGTACGAGGGTTCCTTGAAGATCACCGGAAGCGGCCACTCGAAGAAACGGAAAGTCGCGATCACCAGGCCCATCAGCGCCTCACCTGCGATCAGTCCGGACGCCGTCAGGATTCCTACGTTCTCTACGCGCGCGTGCTGCGCCTGATTGTAGCCTTTCCTCACGATCATTGAGTTGGTGACCCAGCGAATCATGCCGCCCAAGAAAATCGCGAAGGTGGTGTTAACCGGCAGATACATTCCCACCGCCACCAGCATCGGGCTTTTCACGCGCACCATAATCATCACGATGCCGAACATCACGCCCACCACTACCAACGGCCACGGCATGTTGCCGCCGACGATGCCTTGCGCCAGCGTAGCCATCAGCCCGGCTTGCGGCGCCGAAAGTTTGGGATCGCCGAAGCCAATCCCGCCGCTCTTAATGTTGGCGGCCTGCAGGATGTACAGCGGGAAATACATTACCAAACTGGCCACCACCACCGCGATCAGCTCGGCGATCTGGATTCGGCGCGGCGTGCCTCCCAGAATGTATCCGACTTTGAAATCCTGAAGCAGCTCGCCTGCCACTGACGACGAAACGCAGCCCACGGCCGCGACGCCCAGCACCACCGCCACGCCGCCGGTTCCCGTCGCGCCCAACCAAACCATCAGCAAGGCCGCAATGATCAAGGTCGTCAGCGTGAGCCCCGATACTGGATTGTTGGTGGAACCGATCATCCCCACCAGATATCCGGACACCACCGCGAAGAAGAACGCGATTACGATCATCACCACCGCTGCCACCACGCCGCTCAACACCTGCCCGGACAGGTAGATGTACAGCCAGACCATGAGCACGAACATCACGGCGATCAGGCCGAAGACGGTCTTGGAACTCATGTACTGCTCGGTGCGGTTCATTTTGCTGACCTGGTCAGCCGTCATTTTGAGATCGTGAATCGCGCGGCGCAGGCCGTCGAACAAACCCTTGCGCATGCGAAACAGCGTGTAGGCCGCGCCCACCATCATGCCGCCCACCGCGATTGGACGGACGATGTTGCGCCACACCGACATCGTCAGACTGCTCCAGGATCCGTCGCTGGACCCAGCAGGCAGAAAGTTCTGAAGCTGCGGCCCCAGGAAAAAGATGAGCAACGGAATGAGAAGTCCCCACGCCAGCACGCCACCCGAAAATTGCAGCGCGGCGAGCTCGGGACCGATGATGTAACCCACTCCGATGTAAGCCGGACTCACCGTTGGGGCCGACGCCATGGTCACGCCGCCCGCTCCCAATGCCTGATTACCTCCGCCCAACCGCACCGTGCTTTTTCCAAGCTGTCCCACTGGGATCGCGAAGTCCTTGTCGGGCGCGAAGAGCTGCATCTCGCCCAGAATCTGGATCACTGCGCCCAGCCCGATATTCCAGAACAGAAATTTGGCGGCTTCCGCGCCACGCCGTCCAGCTTTGTGAATTTCCGATGCCGCTACGGACTCCGGGAATGGTAACTCCGGATCTTCCACCATGACGCGCCGCACCAGCGAGACGAACAGAACGCCCAGGATGCTCCCCACGATCATCAGGGCCGTAGCCTTCCAGTAGGCATACTTCGGTTCGAAGGAGGGCCAGGCGCCCGACATCAGAAAAGCCGGCAGCGTGAAGATGGCGCCGGCCGCCAAGCCTTCGCCGATGGTCCCCGCCGTGCGCGTGATGTTTTCCTCCAGCACCGAGCCGTTGAAGGCGCGCAAGATGGCCATCCCAACCACCGCGGCCGGATAGGTGGCCGCGATCGTGATTCCCGCCCGCAGGCCCAGGTAGGCATTGGCGGCCCCCAGGATCACGGTCAGGATCAGCCCCAGAAACAGAGCGCGCGCCGTGAACTCGCGCATCTGCACGTTCTCGGGAACGAAGGGGCGAAAACGCGGTTGTTGGTCCATCGGTTCACCACTATAGCAAGTGACCCTGGACGTGCACCGCAAGCGGCGCGTTTCTGCGGCGCAGCTATTGGGTGGTGAGCCAGAGAAAGTTCGGGCTGATGAAGTCGCCGGCCTGCAGGAACACTTGCAGGTCAAACCCCTCGAGTATTTCGGGCACCACCACGTTCACTTGCATGACACCGGCCACCATTCCCGGGGCCGCGCCGGCGTAGATCACTTGCGCGCTCTGGCCGTTGATCAGTACGGTCACCGGCAAAACCGGCGTCGGATAAGGCGTAGCGTTCACCGGCGCACCGTCCACGCTTGCGGGCGCCGTTTGTCCCAGGCCGGTGGCGTAAAAGCTCACCACCGAGCCCTGGTCGCTGAGGTCGTTGAAATAGCTGGTGGTGCCATCTGGATTGATGACTCCATAACCGCCTCCGTTTCCATCGGAGGAAAACAATCCCGGCGCCGCGGGCGCAACCGGCACAGTCACGGCCGCCGACTTGTGCCCGTTATAGACGACTTCAAAGCTAGCCGTCATGCCAGAAAGTGCAAAAGGAGCTATGGCGCCAACCTGCGAGGAGGAAACGTAGAGTACGGGAGCTGGAACGCCATTGATGAGAACCTCTGTGCCGGCCAGCGTGGCACCCACTTTCCCATTGGCATCCAATTGGAACTGCGTAAGCGCCGAGGTGCCGAGATTCGCGCCAAAGATCGCCACGATCTCGCCGGGCGCCACCGCGCCGCCTACGAAACTGGCTCCATTTGTAACTGCCGAGATCCGCGGCTGTGCGGCTGTCTGTTGCCCCCTTAGTAAGCCGTAAATGACCAGGGCATTCGAGAACGTCGGCACGTATACTCTTCCATTCGCTACCGTCGGTGCGACGAATTTCGCGAAGCGGCCCAATCCGTCGCGAACCGCGTTCATGTCGCTATTCCAGATTTCGTTGGATAAGTTGCCGGCATCCAAAACGTGTAAGGTCCCGGGGATCTCGCTGGTGGTGGTGTCTCCGGTGGTCAACCACACCAGTCCGGTGCCGCTCTGGCCCCCGTTCGCCGATACCGCCAGTCCCACAAAGAGTGAATTGGAAATCGAGAATTGCGACGAGTTGGCTGAGCTAACCGTTCCGTTGACGATGGGGAAAGCCTTAACAGCGTTATAAGGCTCGCCAAGATACACAATCGGGCCGGCCGCATTGTTCCACAAAGCCATGTCGAACATGCCCCATTGATTTGCTTGCACGGTCTGCATGGTGCTCCAGGCGGCCTCTGAGTGTCCCATCGCGTTCCGGGGGACGGCGTAGAGAATCCCTGCCTTGGACCCGGTTACTAACAAGTTAGTTCCAGGAACAAGAATCACGCCAGTTGTTCCAAAGTCCCAATCTTCATCGTTCAACGTGGACCAATCCGCCGGCGTGAACCAATCCCGAATCGTTAAATTATTCTGCTCTTGCCCAGTCCTTCGCCCACTTGATAAGTGCAGCAGCGACTCGCCGAAAGAAGATACACCATCATAGTCTCCGTTTCCGGTTACCACGTAAATATCACCGCTGTCATCAATCGCGGGCGCCCGGCCGCCCTGCCAGATGGAACCTGCTCCGCCATTGGGCGTCGTGTTGAAAATACCCGTCTGATTTTGCAGGTTGGAAGCATCGTAGCTGATCAGCCATCCGTGCCAATTGCCCGTGTCGGCATGTGAACCGAACGAGACATACAATTCTCCGTTGGCCAGCGCCAGTCCCGGCCTCTGCAGGTGCAAGGAGGCATCCAGCGCCAAGACGCCATTGCCGTCGCTTCCGGCGCCGGTTCCCGAAACTGACGCGGTGATCCCCACCGGCCCATTCAACTGCTCGCTGCCGTCCGCTAGTGACAAAGCATGCAGACTGAACAGCGGGGCGCCATTCGCCAGTGTGTCCGAAACGACGTAGATCACACCTCGCGTTGGATCGATCACCGGCGTGCCCAAAATCCCCACCTCCGGCAGAATGTCGGTGAAATTGAACGTAGCGGAAAGAATCGACGGCCCCAGGTTCACCGTCCACAGCGGCTCGGTGGATTGCGGTGCGTCCGCGTCGAAGGCGTATACGCTGTTGTGCATGGTCGCCACATACACGACATTGTGCTGGCCCCCGCCCGTGATCTGAACGCCCGAAACATACAGCGGTTGAGAATAAATCTGGCCGTCGACCGGAAACGTGCCAATCTTGCCGAAGGCGGTGGGAGTTACCGTAATTGGATTGAGAGTAGTCTCACTAAGGTTGGAGTTAGTGCGATAGCTGTCATAATTCGCCGTTAAGACATTCACCTGCGCTTGCAGGGACACCACTGCCAATGCCACCGCGGCACTTGAGCCGATTGACACGCGAATAGCCACTAACTCAGCAAGCCTCCAATTTTCTAACGTGAGTTACAGCCGCCACCTGCTAAAGCGCAGATAACGGGGCTCAGCCGCCAAAGCTTCTATGGGGAATAAACACGGGGAAGGGCCGGAGGTTGTCGGCCTTCACAATTCCTTACGAAAGGATTCTTTTTTAGTTTACACGCCTCAACTGGGCAGTGCGTGAATGGATTGGAGCTTCGCCCACAGGGGCCCTAGTAGATCCAGCCTCAGCGCATTCGGGCCATCCGACAACGCGCGTTCCGGCGCTTCATGCACTTCCAGGAAAACCCCATCCACGCCGGCTGCAACCGCGGCCCGCGCCAGCATGGGGATGAACCGCGGCTGGCCTCCCGACGCGTTCCCGAGCCCGCCCGGCGTTTGGACGCTGTGCGTGGCGTCGAAAATCACCGGCCAGCCCAACTCGCGCATAATCTCCAGCCCCCGCATGTCCACCACCAGATCGTGGTATCCGAACGACGTGCCGCGCTCGGTCAGCAGGATTTTGTTGTTGCCGGTGGATGCCACCTTTTCCGCGGCATGGCGCATATCCTCCGGCGCCACGAACTGTCCCTTCTTGATATTGACCGTGCGACCGGTCCGGCCCGCGGCGATCAGCAGATCGGTCTGGCGGCAGAGAAAAGCGGGGATTTGCAGAATGTCCGCGCCTTCCGCCGCCACTTCCGCCTGGCACGGTTCGTGGATGTCGGTGAGCACCGCGAATCCGTCGCGCCGCAAACCCGCCAAAATCCGCACGCCTTCCTTCAGGCCCGGGCCTCGATACGATGCGCCGCTGCTGCGGTTGGCCTTATCGAAGGAAGCCTTGAAAACGAATTGGCCCGCGATTTTCCGGATCTCGCGCGCCAGGAAGTGAACATGCTCCTCGCTTTCGATCACGCACGGCCCCGCGATCAAAGCCAGCGGCGCTCCAGGTCCGATTTCAGGTAACGAGGTCAATCGGCGTGTGAGAAATGCTCGGAGCGCGCGCGTGTGCCGGACTTGAGCCGGCTCGCGCGGTGCTGATGCGCGGCTCCAATGAAGGCCGCGAACAGCGGATGCGGCTCCAGCGGTTTGGATTTGAACTCTGGATGGAACTGGCAGCCCAGGAACCAGGGATGGTCCGGAATCTCGCAAATTTCCACGTAAACGGTGTCGGGAGTCTGGCCGGCGATCCGAAGTCCCCCGCTCGTCAGAATTTTTTCGTACTCCCGATTGAACTCATAACGATGCCGATGACGCTCGCTGATCTCAGGCACTCCATAAGCACGCTCGGCGAAGCTACCGGGCGCGAGCAGGCAGGGATACGCTCCCAGCCGCATGGTCCCACCCAACTCGTCCACGCCCTTCAACTCGCGCAACTTGTAAATCACGCGATCGGGTGTGGCCGGATCGAACTCGGTCGAGTTGGCGTTCTCCAACCCGCACACGTTGCGCGCAAATTCAATCACCATGGTCTGCATTCCCAGGCAGATCCCAAAATAAGGGACCTTGTGCTCGCGCGCGTACCGAATGGCCGTGATCATTCCTTCCACGCCGCGCCTTCCGAATCCGCCCGGAACCAGGATGCCGTCGAACTTCTCAAGATCGCGCACGCAGTCCGGCCAGCTCATGTTCTCCGATTCAATCCAGTGGATGTTCACCTTCAGCCGGTGCGCCAGTCCTCCATGCATGAGCGCTTCTTTCAGGCTCTTGTAGGAATCCTCGTACTCGACGTACTTGCCCACCAGGCCGATGTCCACTTCGTCTTCCGGATTGTGCATGCGCTCCAGCATGCCCGTCCAGCGGCTGAGATCGCGCGGCTTGGCT
Source organism: Terriglobia bacterium (assembly GCA_963768095.1). Classification (GTDB taxonomy): domain Bacteria; phylum Acidobacteriota; class Terriglobia; order Bryobacterales; family Bryobacteraceae; genus Palsa-89. The sequence goes on from CAVYGT010000012.1 coordinate 339,772, forward strand.
TCCCAACGCAGCAGGCGTAATAGGATCTCGTCCACGCCTTGTTCGGCGAACACCAGCGGCACTTCATAGACCGAACTCACATCCGTCGCGGTAATCACGGCTTCCACGTCCACGTCGCAGAACAGCGCGATCTTTTCCTTCATGTCGTGCGGCAGCGTGCGCTCGGACCGGCACAGCAGCATATCGGGCTGAATACCGATGGCCCGCAATTCTTTCACGCTGTGCTGCGTTGGCTTGGTCTTCAACTCTTGCGCGGCTGCAATCCACGGCACCAGCGTCACGTGCACGAACGCCGTGTTGTCACGCCCCAGTTCGTGGCGGAGCTGGCGGATCGCCTCCAAAAACGGCAGCGATTCGATGTCGCCGACGGTACCGCCGATTTCCACGATCACCACGTCCACATCGGCCGCCACCTTACGCGCCGCGGCCTTGATTTCATTGGTCACGTGCGGGATCACCTGCACGGTCTTGCCCAGATAATCGCCGCGCCGTTCGCGATGGATGATCTGCTCGTAGATTCGCCCGGAAGTCAGATTGTTGCTCTGGGTCAGCTTGGCGTGCGTGAAGCGCTCGTAGTGGCCCAGATCCAGATCCGTCTCGGCGCCGTCGTCGGTGACGAACACCTCGCCGTGCTGGAACGGGCTCATGGTGCCGGGATCCACGTTCAGATACGGGTCGAACTTTTGCAGCGTCACACGCAGCCCGCGGCTCTCCAACAGGCAGCCGATGGAGGCGGCCGCAATGCCTTTGCCAAGAGACGAAACTACGCCCCCCGTGACGAATATGTACTTGGTCGCTGGCATCAATTCTGGCTCCTACTTCGATAATGACGGTTCAAAGAGCATGGCAACTCGCTCGAGATCCTGGGGCGTGTCCACGCCGAAGGATTCATAATCGGTTTCCACCACGCGGATGCGATGTCCGTTCTCGATCGCCCGCAACTGCTCCAGACGCTCGGCCTGCTCGAGGGGACCTACCGGAAGACCGGAATAGGCAAGCAGAAACTCGCGCCGGTAAACATACAGACCGATGTGCTTGAACTGCGCCGCGCCACCCTCGCGAACATACGGAATCGGGCTGCGCGAAAAATAAATTGCATCGCCGGCCAGGTTGGTGACCACCTTGACGATGTTGGGATCGTTGACTTCTGCCGGATTTTCAATGCGTTTGGCCAGCGTCGCCATGGAAACATCCGGATCGCTAGAGAGCGCCAGCACCGCCGCGTCGATGGCCGCCGGATCGAGCAGCGGCTCATCGCCTTGAATATTGACGATCACTTGCGCGTTCTCCGATTCAGCCACTTCCGCAACGCGGTCGGTTCCCGAGCTGTGATCCGCGCGCGTCATGCGAACCTGCGCTCCAAACGCGCGCGCGGCTTCCTGGATGCGTTGATCGTCGGTGGCGATGATGATCTTGTGAAGATAACGCGCCTGATTGGCCCGCTCAAACACGTGCTGGAGCATGGGTTTTCCGGCCAGAGGGGCGAGTGCTTTTCCTGGGAAACGAGAGGAGGCGAACCGGGCAGGAATTACGCCCAGGGTTCTGCTTGGCACAATCGATCATAGCACAAGCGGACTAATCGCGGCCATAAACTTAGCTATTCGATCCAGCGTGGCTTCCGGCTGATCCCGGTGCGGCGCGTGGCCGCAGTTTGGTAGCAGCAATACTTCCGCTTGAGGAACTCGCGCTTGGATCGCTTCCACCTGCCGCAGCGTTCCATACTCATCGTCCTCGCCTTGAATCACAAGCACCGGGCAACGAATCGCGTCCAGGTAACCCTCGATGTTCCACGATCGAAACCGCGGATCCAGCCAGATGTCGTTCCATCCCCAAAATGTTTCGTCCGGATGCGCGTGATAGCGCGCGAGTTTGCGCGCCAGATCGGTGGTCTCGTACACGGCCTTCGCGCGCGCGATGCTCTCCACCGACAGGTCTTCCACAAACACGTGCGGCGCTTCCAGAATCAGCGCGCGGGCAGCTTGCGGATATTTTCCAGCGAAAATGATCGCGATGGATGCGCCGTCGCTGTGTCCCATCAGCACGGGTTTCGCGATTCCCAATTGTTCGAGCAGCGCCGGCAGCACCACCTCGCCTTCACGATGCATGTAATCGACCGGGCGCTTCTCCGCCAGCCGATCCGAGTTGCCGTAGCCGTAGCGCGAATAGACCAGCACGCCGCAGCCGGTGCGCTCGGCCACTCGGGAAGGGAAGTTGCGCCAATGCGCGAGCGAGCCCAGGCCCTCATGCAGCATCACGATGGCAGGAGCGCCGGCCGTGGCAGCCGGAATCCACAACGTCTCCAGCCGCCGGCCATCCACCAGCACGTCGCGCGTCAGGTTCAATGTCCCGCCGCCGCGTGCAGTTCGTGGGCGCGCTTCTTCAGCATGAAGCGCTGAATCTTTCCGGTCGCGGTCTTAGGAAGCGCTTCCACGAACTCGATCCAGCGCGGATATTTGTAAGGAGCGATGCGGGTTTTAACGAAATCCTGAAGCGCCTCGCTCAATTCCGCGCCTCCATGCGCGCCCGGCTTGAGCACCACGAAAGCCATCGGCTTGACGAGTCCGCTTTCGTCCGCTGCGCCCACCACAGCCGCCTCGAAAACGCTCTCGTGCGCCATCAGAGCCGCTTCCACTTCCATCGGAGAAACCCAAATCCCGCCGACCTTGAGCATTTCGTCACGGCGTCCGCAATAGACGAAGTCGCCCTCCTCCGTCTGGCGGAATTTGTCGCCCGTGCGCAGCCATTCGCCCAGAAAAGTATCGCGCGTTTTCTCAGAGTTGTTCCAGTAGCAGGCCGCCGCGGTCGGTCCGCTCACGTGCATTTCTCCAATCTCGCCCGGCGCGACATCGGCGCCATGGTCATCCACCAGCCGTACGCGATAGCCGGGCACCGCGCGTCCGGTGACGCCGTAGCGAATCGCGCCAGGCCGGTTCGAAACAAATATGTGCAGCATTTCCGTCGAACCGATCCCATCCACGATATCGACGCCGGTGTGATCGCGCCAGGCGCGGCCAACCTGCTCCGGCAGCGCTTCGCCAGCCGAGGTGCACAGGCGCATGGCATGCTCGCCCGCTCCAGGCAGCGCGCCGGAACCGAGCAGCGAGTTGAAAAGTGTCGGAACACCGCAGAAAATCGTCGGACGCTTCTCGCGAATGAGGGCACTCACCGCGTCGGGACTGGGTCTTGCAGCGAACAAAATGCTGGTCGCGCCCACCCACATCGGAAACGTGAGCGCGTTCCCGAGCCCGTAGGCGAAAAACAATTTCGCGGCCGAATACACAATGTCCGCTTCACTCAAGCCCAGCACGCCCTGCCCGAATAGCTCGGCGGTTCGCGCCAGGCTGCTGTGCCGGTGAACGACGCCTTTCGGGTCGCCGGTGGAACCTGAAGAGTACAGCCAAAAGCAGGCGTCATCCGGCCGCGTGCGAGCTACCTGCGCCGCCGCTGATGCTTTGCCCAGCAGACTTTCCAACTCCCCGCCTTCAGCGACAATCACGCGTCCGTCCCACTCCGCCAACCGCGCTGCTTCCTGAAACACCGTCCTCCGAGCTTCCGACACGATGGCCGCTTTCGGCCGCGCATCCGCCAGAATGAACGCGTAATCCTCCGCGGTTAACAGCGTATTGAGTGGGATCGGAACGATCCCCGCTTCGATCGCGCCCAGAAAGCAAGTGGGAAAATCGATAGTGTCCAATAGACAAAGAACCACGCGCTGCTCAGCCTCGAGTCCCTCGTTCCGCAACCCGTTTGCGCAGCGATGCACGCGCTCCGCCAATTCCGCGAAGCTGTAACTCCCGCGATCGTCGATGAACGCGACTTTGCCCCCGCGCCCATTCTTCAAATTGCGCTCAATCAAGTGGGCGGCGGCATTGTACGTTTCGGGCGGCCGAAATTCGCGCGTCATCTTTACCGTGTGCAGTATAATCGTACGCGATTGGCCTCCGCAAGCAATATCGAAATCCAGAATGTTGATTTCGAGACGGGTCCGTCGCGCTACCGTCACTGGCGCCTGACATTCGACGGCGCCGTCGCTACCTTGACCCTGGATGTCCACGAGGACGCCACCATCCGCCCCGGCTACAAACTGAAGCTCAATTCTTACGATCTGGGAGTCGATATCGAGCTGCGCGACGCCCTGGACCGCATCCGCTTCGAGCATCCCGAAGTTCGCTCCGTCGTCATCACCAGCGCCAAACCGCGCGTGTTCTCCTCCGGCGCCAATATCTACATGCTCGGCCTGTCCAGCCACGCCTGGAAAGTGAATTTCTGCAAATTCACCAACGAAACGCGCAATGGAATCGAGGATTCGAGCGCGCACTCCGGCCTGAAATTCATCGCGGCCTGCAACGGCTCGACAGCGGGCGGCGGATACGAGCTGGCGTTAGCCTGCGACGAGATCGTGTTGATCGACGATCGCTCATCTTCTGTCAGCCTCCCTGAAGTTCCGCTGCTCGGCGTGCTCCCCGGCACCGGCGGCCTCACGCGTTTGACCGGCAAGCGCAAAGTGCGGCGCGATCACGCCGATATCTTTTGCACGACGCCCGAGGGTCTGCAGGGCCAGCGCGCCAAGGACTGGCGCCTGGTGGACGAGATCGTCAAGCCGCAACAGTTCGAAGTCTACGTGCGGCAGCGCGCCCAGGAGTTGGCCAGCTTGAGCGATCGCCCAACCGATGCACCGGGCGTCCAGCTCACGCCTCTGAAACGGACCATCGACGAATCCGGTTATCACTACGAGCACGTCGACGCCCGCGTCGATCGCAGCGCACGCACTGTGACCATCACCGTCAGCGCGCCCGAGACCGTCTCCGATTTCTCCGCCGGCGCGGATTGGTGGCCGCTAGCGATGACTCGCGAGCTGGACGACGCCATTCTCAACCTGCGCGCCAACGAAGTCGGGCTAGGCTTGTGGATCTTTAAAACCTCGGGCGCGCGCGAGACGGTTCTAGCCTATGACGCTTTGATCCAGAAGCACCGCAACCACTGGTTTGTCCGCGAAGTGCTCGGACACATGCGCCGAACCCTCGCGCGGCTGGACGTTTCTTCCCGATCCTTGTATGCCGTGATCGAGCCGGGATCCTGCTTTGCGGGGTCACTGCTCGATCTGGCGCTGGCGTCCGACCGCATCTACATGCTGGACGCGCCGGAGAACCACATCGCGCTGAGTGAAATGAATTTCGGCCCGTTGCCGGCCGTAAATCATCTCTCACGGCTGGCGAACCGATTCTATCAATCCACTGCCGCACTCGACGCGCTGCGCCAGCGCATCGGAATCCCACTAGACGCGCGCGAAGCTCTCGCGCTCGGCCTCCTCACCGTCGCACCAGACGATCTGGACTGGACCGACGAGCTGCGCCTAGCCATGGAAGCCCGCGCCGCGCTCTCGCCGGATGCCTTGACGGGTCTCGAAGCGAATCTCCGCTTCGGCGGTCATGAGACCATGGAGACGCAGATCTTCGGCCGTCTTTCCGCGTGGCAGAACTGGATTTTTAGCCGCCCCAACGCGGCCGGCGCGGAAGGCGCGTTGAAAGTTTACGGCACCGGCGCTCGCCCGAAATTCAACTGGGAGCGCACTTAGCATGATCGACTACACCGAACGAATTCCCAACAACGTTGACCTCGCCGCCGACAAAACGCTGCAGCGCGCCCTCGAACGCTGGCAGCCCGCATTCCTGAATTGGTGGACCGACACCGGCCCGGTCTCCAGCTCCGCGCTCCAGGTTTATCTGCGCACCGCCATAAGCGTTGACCGCGACGGCTGGGCCAACTTCGGCTTCGTGCGCATGCCGGACTACCGCTGGGGAATTTTCCTCGTTCCCCGCGACGAAACGCGCACCATCCCGTTCGGCGATCATCAGGGCCAACCGGCCTGGCAGGAAGTGCCCGGCGAATACCGCTCCACGCTCCGCCGCATCATCGTGACGCAGGGAGACACCGAGCCGGCCTCGGTGGAGCAACAACGCCTGCTCGGTATGACGGCGCCATCCCTCTACGACCTGCGCAATCTCTTTCAGGTCAACGTCGAGGAAGGCCGCCATCTCTGGGCGATGGTGTATCTGCTGCAGCGCTACTTCGGCCGTGACGGACGCGAGGAAGCCGAGGCGCTGCTCGAGCGCCGCTCGGGCGACACCAACAAGCCGCGCATCCTGACCGCGTTCAACGACCCAATCCGGCACTGGCTGGCGTTCTTCATGTTCGCCTACTTCACCGACCGCGATGGAAAATTCCAGCTAGCGTCGCTGGCCGAATCCGGATTCGATCCGCTGGCACGCACCTGCCGCTTCATGCTGACCGAAGAAGCGCACCACATGTTCGTCGGCGAATCCGGCGTCGCGCGCGCTATTCAAAGAACCTGTGAGGTGATGCGCGACCACAAAGCCGGTGATCCGGCGCAAGTGCGCGCGCTCGGCGTCATCGATCTGGAGACGATTCACCGCTTCGTAAATTTCCACTACAGCGCTACGCTGGATTTGTACGGCTCCGAGGTCTCCTCCAACGCCGCCACCTACTACACCACCGGCCTCAAAGGACGCAGCGGCGAAAGCAAGCTGACTGGCGATCATAAGCTGGCCGGCGACGAATACGAAGTGCAAGAAGTGGCCGGCGGAAAGATCGTGAGCAAGACCGTTCCCGCTTTGACCGCGCTGAACGCGCGCCTGCGCGACGACTACATCCGCGAGATTCAGGCTGGACTCGATCGCTGGAATCGCATCCCCGCTCAACTCGGGATCCCTTTCCGATTCGCGCTGCCGCACGCCGGATTCAATCGCCGCATCGGCGCTTTTGCCGGACACAACATCAGTCCCGCGGGCGAGGTCCTGCCGGAAGTGGAATGGAACGCTCGAGAGCGCGACTGGCTGCCTTCCGAAGACGATCACGCATTCATCGAATCGCTGATGGGCCGCGTGGTCGAGCCTGGAAAATTCGCGGGCTGGATTGCACCGCCCGTTCGAGGCATCAACAATCAGCCCGTCGATTTCGAGTACGTCCGTTTCAATTGAATCCCGATCGCCACATCGAACGCCTAACCCCGGCCGCCCGCAAACTGCTCGCCGTCATCACGCGCCAGGCTTACGCGGGCACGCTCCGATCGAAGCCGCGCGGCATCGCGACCATGCCGGAAGTCCACGAAGCCTGCGGCCTGGATCCCGACGAAATGCTTCCGCTCGTGCGGGCGCTGGTTGCCGCGGGCTTCATCGAAATTGAGGGCGAGTATCCGTTCGAGCAATTGAAGCTGATCGATGTGCCCGCCGAACGCAAGCGCTCAGTCAACGGCGTGGACCTCACGCTCTGGGACTGGCCCGGCGAAGGCCCTCCAGTTTTCTTCTGCCACGGCACCGGCCTGCACTCGCGCTGTTGGGACCAGGTCATCCTGCAACTCGGCGAGCACCGCGCTCTGGCTCTTGATTCTCGCGGCCACGGACGCAGCAGCAAACCGCCCTCACCGTACTATTGGCGGACCTTTGGTGAAGATGCCGCGGCGGTCGCGTCGGCCCTCGGACTTACCGGCGCAATCGGAGTCGGCCATTCCATGGGCGCGCACGCGCTGATTGTCGCTGCTGCGCTGCACCCCGAAGCATTCTCCGCTCTGCTGCTGATTGACCCCGTTATCCGGCCGCAAGCGGCCTACGTAGGCCCATTCAAAGGCGCGCAGTTCGTCGCCAAGCGCCGCAACCAATGGGCATCTCCCGAAGAAATGTTCGAGAGCTTCGCCAACCGCCCGCCGTTTGCGACCTGGGACCGTCAGGTGCTGCGCGACTATTGCGAATACGGACTAACGCCTGCCAACGGCAGCTACGTGCTGGCCTGCCCGCCCGCCATCGAAGCCGAAATCTACGAAAACGGCGCGCTGCCGGACGCCGATGTCTATCGCGAAATCGCATCGATTCAAATCCCGGTGCACGTCGTGCGCGCGCGTCCCGCCCGCGATCCCTCCGACGTGATGCTCGGCTCTCCAACCACACCCGACCTGGCCTTCCGCTTCGCGCACGGAACCGATTTGCTTCTTTCCCAGCACTCGCACTTCATCCCCATGGAAGCCCCAGCTCTCACGGCGAAGCTGATTCAAGACCTGATTCCTGGATAATGTAACTAGTGTCCATCGAAGAACAGCTGGCCTACTTGAAAAAAGGCCTGGCCGAACTGATCCGCGAAGAAGAACTGCGCGAGCGCCTCATCGCGTCGCAGAAGACCGGCCGCCCCCTGCGCGTCAAAGCCGGTTTCGACCCGACCGCTCCCGACCTGCATCTCGGCCACACCGTGCTGTTGCGCAAGATGAAACATTTCCAGGACCTCGGCCACACCGTGATCTTCCTGATCGGCGACATGACCGGCCTCATCGGCGATCCCACCGGCCGCAACAACACGCGCCCGCCCATGACCCGCGAGCAGATCGATCAGAACGCCGAAACCTACAAGACGCAAGTCTTCAAGATTCTGGATCCGAAAAAAACGGAAGTGCGCTTCAACAGCGAATGGCTCGCGCCGCTGAAGTTTGAAGAAGTTGTCCGGCTGTGCTCGAAGTACACCGTTGCGCGCATTCTCGAACGTGACTATTTCGCCAAGCGCTACAAAGAAGGCGTGCCGATCTCGATCCACGAGCTGCTCTACCCGCTAGCCCAGGCCTACGACTCGGTCATGCTGAAGTGCGACGTCGAGATGGGCGGGACCGATCAAAAATTCAATTTGCTGGTGGGCCGCGAAATCCAGCGCGAATCGGGCCAGCCGCCGCAGATCGTCGCTACCACGCCGGTTCTCGAAGGGCTCACCGGCGACGATAAGATGTCGAAGTCGAAGAACAACTATGTCGGCATCACCGAAGCGCCCAAGGTGATCTTCGCGAAGATCATGAGCATCAGCGATGAGCGGATGTGGCGCTACTACGAGCTGCTCACCGACAAGACCACGGCCGAAATCGCCGAGCTGCGCAACCGCAACCAACCGATGGCCGCCAAACAAGCCCTGGCTCGCCAGATCGTCAGCGATTTTCACTCCGCCGAAGCCGCGCAGGAGGCGCAGGCCGCCTTCGACCATGAAGTGCGCGAGGGCCAGGCAGCCCGCCGATATCGAAACCGTCTGGGCCCTTCCGCGACTGGGGATCCAGTCTGCCGAAAATTGTTCTTGGAACCGGCATGGTCGGAGTCGCGTACCGATGCGGAACGCAAGATAAAAGCCGGCGCGGTTGAAATCAGACGGCGAGAAGGTCACTAGTGATGCTTTCATACAAAATCGAAGAGCCGGTTGTGATGCAGATCGGCAAAAAGTGGAAGCGCATCGAGCCGGCGAAGACATGACGCGCCGCCCCTTCGTCTGGAAAATCCGCGACCGCGAGCTGCTCACCGGCGAGCGCACGCTCATCATGGGCGTCCTCAACGTAACTCCTGACTCGTTTTCCGACGGCGGCCACTACGCCGACCCCGACGCCGCCTTCGCGCGCGCCATCGAACTCGAAGAACAAGGCGCCGACATCATCGACATCGGCGCCGAATCCACGCGCCCCGGCTCCAAGCCAACTCCCGAAGCCGAAGAGTTGCGCCGCCTGATCCCGGTGCTCAAGCGCCTGCGTGGCAAGCTGGCCGTACCCATCTCGGTCGACACCTACAAGTTCGCGGTGGCCGAAAAAGCTCTGGAGCACGGCGCCGAAATCATCAACGATCCTTCCGGCCTGACCTTCGACCCTCAGCTCGCGCGCGCCGCCGCCAACCAAAACGCCGGTCTGATCGTATGCCACATGCGCGGCACGCCCGAAACCTGGGCCAAACTTCCGCCGCTGAAGGACGTGATGGGCACCATCCTGCACGACCTGGACGCCTCCGTGCACCGCGCCATCGGCTCCCGCGTGGACCGCGCGCGCATCGTCATCGACCCGGGAATCGGCTTCGGCAAGCGCAAGGAACAAAATGCGGAGATCCTGGCGCGCCTGGACGAATTGGCCAGACTCGAACTGCCCATCCTGGTGGGCCCGTCCCGCAAGTCCTTCCTGCCGCAAACCGATCAGACCACCAAGGAACTGCTGGAATGCGCCACCGCCGCTGCTGTGACAGCCGCGATCCTGGGCGGCGCGCACATGGTCCGCGTCCACGACGTCGCCGCGATGAAGCCCGTGGTCCAGGTAGCCGACCAGATCCTCAGCTTCTCTGGCACTTCGGACAGTAGTGCGTCCCGCGCTGTCCCACCACGATCCTCCGGATCGCCGTCCCGCAGATAGAACACGGCTCGCCCGCGCGCCCGTACACCTGGTGCTGCAGTTGAAAGCTGCCCTTCGCGCCATCCGCGTCAACGTAGTCCGAAATCGAGGAGCCTTTCATCCGCACCGCCGTGTTGAGAATATCCACCATGGCGCGATGCAAACGCGTAGCGCGCGCGCGGCTCAAGCTGGACGCCATCGCCCGCGGATGAATGCGCGCCTCAAACAGCGCCTCGTCCGTATAAATGTTGCCCATGCCGCGCAGGAACCGCTGATTGAGCAGCAGCGGCTTCACGCGGGCGCGCCGCGACCTCAGCAGTTTCAGAAAATCGTCGAGCCCAATCTCCAGCGCATCCGGCCCCAGCGCCGCCGCCCGCTCCAGCAGCGTTGGACTCCATTCGATCCGTCCGAAATGCCGGATGTCGTCGTAAACCAGCAACCCGCGATCCAGCGTAAACACCGCGCGCGCGTAAGGACCAGGCTCGGAATCGAGCAGCAGCTTGCCCGTCATCCCCAGGTGAATCGTCAGAAATCCGCGATCCAGCTCCAGCACGATGAACTTGCCGTGCCGCCGCACCGACTTCACGGGCTGGCCGCGAACTTTCTTGCGCAGTGTCGCGAAATTTTGCCGCACCACGTGCCGCGACGAAAATCGCGCGTCCACAATCTGCCGCCCTGTGAGTCTGGGGGCGAGCGTCCGCACCACCGTTTCGACTTCCGGAAGCTCAGGCACGGCGATTGGTCAGACTCGGCTCTCCGGATCGAGCAGGATATCGTCCCCTTCGACCTTGACCGCGAATTTATCCAGCTTGACCGCCGGGTCGTAATCGTTCTCGCCAGTGCGGCAGTCGTAAGCCCACTCGTGCCAAGGGCACACAATCAGGTTCTCTTGCATCGCTCCCTGCCCGATAGGGCCCCCGGCGTGCGGGCAAATCCCAGCCAGCGCATGCACTGCGCCGCCAGCGTTACACACCGCATAAGAATCCTCGCCCAGCACGACCTCCATCACCGCGCCCGGCGGAAGCTGGGTCAGGGAACCAATCTTCACGAAAGCCATAAATCTTGTTCTACCATGCGGCAGGCGCCTGAATCGCAAAAACGAACCCAACGCTTGGGCTCCGGCTCGCGTCATAATTGCTTGGTGGGCCTGCGCCCGATGAAGTTCTTATTGTCTTTTCTTGCGATTACGTGCTCGGCCACGGCGGGTGAGTACGTCGTTTTGTCCACCGGCTTCAGTATCCACGCCGAAAGTCACGTAATCGAGGGAGACGTGATCCGGCTTCAAACCAGCCAGGGCGCAATTGAATTTCCGGCCAGCACCGTTACGGCCATCGAGAAAGAAGAATACACCCCGCCTCCGCCGCCGCAAGCGCAACCGCCCGCCGCGACGGCCCAGAAGGAGCCCGAGCTGTCGCCTCAGGAATTGATCACGCGCGCGGCTATCCAGGCCGGACTGCCGCCGGAGTTGGTCCATAGCATCGCGCGCGCCGAATCGAACTATCATACGCGATGCTGATCTCTCCGAAGGGCGCCGATCGGACTCATGCAGCTCATGCCCAACACCGCCGCCGAGCTAAACGCGAATCCTTACGACCCGGCCCAAAACGCCGACGCGGGCGCGCGCTACCTGCGCGAGCTGCTGCTGAAGTACGAGAGCGATCCGCACCAGGTCCTGAAAGCCATCGCGGCCTATAACGCGGGCCCAGCCGCGGTGGACAAATACAAGGGCATCCCGCCCTACGCCGAAACCATCGAGTACGTCCGGCGCGTGCTCCGCGAATACGAGCGCCAGCAAAAGAAGAGTTCCGGCGACTAAACACCGCGCGGGAATTCGACAGCCGTTTTCCGGCAGATCTCAGGCTTGCAAACCGCTACGCTTGAGTCATGCAAGGCTTTCGCCCGACGCTTCAGGCGGCGTTTGAAGCAGCGCTCGCTCATTTGGAAAATCTCGACAAGACTCCTGTCGCCGCGACCGCGGACCTCGCCACGCTCCGAGAGAGGCTCGGAAAACGGATGACGAACGAAGGCCTTCCGCCCGGCCAGGTTGTCGCCGAGCTGGCAGCGGATGTTCAAGACGGCATCATCGGATTCGCTGGCGGACGATTCTTCGGCTGGGTGGTGGGAGGCTCGCTCCCGGCCGCACTGGCCGCCGATTGGCTCACTTCGGCTTGGGACCAGAACGCGGTGCTCTATGCCAGCGGCCCCGCCGGCGCAGTGGTCGAAGAGATCGCCGGCGCCTGGCTCAAAGAAATCCTAGGATTGCCGCTGCAAGCCAGCTTCGCGTTCGTCAGCGGTTGCCAGATGGCGCACCTCACGTGCCTTGCCTCAGCTCGACACGCGCTCCTTGAAAAGCATGGCTGGGACGTGGAACAGCAGGGCCTTTATGGCGCGCCCCCAATCCGCATTCTCGCCAGCAGCCAGCGGCACGGCTCCATCGAGCGCGCCCTTCGGCTCCTGGGCATGGGCCGCGCACATATCACCACGCTGGATCGCATGCAGCCCGACGTCCTCAAGAACGCGCTGCAGGATGCTCCCGCTTCACCCACCATCGTCGCCTTGCAAGCCGGCGACATCAACACCGGCGCCTTCGACGATTTTGCCGCTCTGATTCCCATCGCGAAAAGCCACGGCGCCTGGGCGCACGTCGACGGCGCCTTCGGTCTCTGGGCCGCCGCGAGCCCGCGATACAAGCACTTGGTCAAGGGAGTGGAACAGGCTGACTCCTGGGCCACCGACGGCCACAAATGGCTCAACGTCCCCTTCGACTGCGGCTACGCTTTCGTCGCGCATCCGGACGCGCATCGCGCCGCCATGTCTCACAGCGCGTCGTACCTCACCTTCGACACCGCGGCTCGCGATGCCACCCACTGGGTTCCGGAATGGTCCCGCCGGGCGCGTGGATTCTCTACTTACGCCGCCCTACGCCAGCTTGGCCGCAACGGAGTGGCGAGCCTGGTGGAACGCTGCTGCGCTCACGCCCGTTCGCTCGTGACCCGAATCGGCCAATTGCCGGGCGTCGAGATCTTGTGCGAGCCGGTAATCAATCAAGGCCTGGTGCGCTTCCTCGACCCAAAGCCCGGAGCCTCGGAATCGGATCACGCACAGCGCACCGATCAAGTAATCGCCGCGATCCAAGCCAGCGGCGAGGCCTTCTTCACCGGCAGCGACTGGAACAGCCGCCGTGTCATGCGCATCAGCGTTTGCAATTGGCAAACCTCCGAAAATGACGTGGATCGCGCGGTAGCAGCCGTCGCGACAGCGCTTGTCAGCCTCAATTCGTCGCGTTGTGAACCGACAGCTGCGTCCTGAGCCAGGAGACGATCATCGGCTCCAGATCCGCATGCTTGGCGAACATCGGCACGCCGTGTTCGGTGCCTTCATAAATCTTCACCGTCGATCGCTCGTTCTTAGACGCCGCCACCGCCTCGCGAATCCCCTGCGCCGCGTTTGTATCGCCTGCACTGGCCGCGCCGAACACGGGAAGCGACGCTGTCGAGGAAATGTAAGCTCGCGCCGCGTCGCTGGTCACGCCCGACAGCAGCATCAGCGCCTTGATCTCATGATGCCGCGTGGCCAGGTCGGATGATTGCGTGACGCCGCAACTTGCCCCGCCGGCCGCGATGCGTGATTTATCCACGCCCTTCTGCGCCACCAGATACGCATAGGCCGCATCCACATCGCCGGGCCATTTCTGCTGCATCACTGCGCGCCGCTCGGCAGCATCCGTCAAATGTGCCCCGCCGCTGTCGCCGTAGCCTCGGTAATCCACAGTCAGAACGTGGAACCCCGCGTCTGCCAGATCTTTCGCCAGTCCGTCCCAGGCGTGCCGGTCCATATTGCATTGATGCAGGAGCAGCATCGCCGGACCAGGCCGCCCGGACGAAAAGTACGACGCCTTCAAGACAATTCCATCGGACGCCTTGATGTCTACATCTTTCTTCTGAACATCGGCCGCGAAGGCCAAAGAAAACGTCAGAGTTGCCAGGGCCGCGAGCGCAAGTCGTTTCATGATGTGCTCCATCCGCAGAAATTATACATCCCGCCGCGGCCCTACCTTCCGCGCTTACTAACCCTGCTGCGCCGCCTTGCTTTGCTGCGCCGCAAGCAGCGCCTGAATCGACTTGAAGCGCTCCCGTATTGCTGCAATTCTTTTGCGTCCGTCCGGCATCGCATCCACCAGCTTTGCCAGGTTCGCGCCAAATTGCGGCCCAATCGTAGCCTGGATCTCTTTTAGCAATGGCTCGATCTTCGCGAACGTTCCCAAATGCTCGCCATTGGCGTCGTTGAACAGCTCCATGCTGATCGCGCCGTTGTTTACCAGCGCCGCCGCCATGTCCCAATAGGTAACCACCATCCGCAGATGCCCGCTGTGCTCGCCCATCATCGCATTGTTGAAATCTGCTATCGTCTGCGGGAAGAATTCCCGAAAATACCAATCGCGCGCCTTGCGCATCGTTTCCTCACGGCGAAGTTCATACAACTTGAGAATAAGACCGGCTTCTTCTTGTTTCGACATGGAAATTCCTCCTTGAATTTGGCGCCCACGCTAGCTGCGCGGTGCCTACTTTGTCAGGGTAACAGACGGATCGCTGCGCGCCGGGCCGATCAGTCCAACAGATGCCCGAGCTTCTGCTTCTTGGTGCGCAAATACCCTTCAGTCGATTCGTGCGGCGCCACGATGCACGGAATGCGCTCCACCACGCGAATCCCCGCCCGCTCCAGTGCGGCAATCTTGTCCGGATTATTCGACAGCAGCCGCACGCGCGTAATACCGAAGTACTGCAGAATCTCTCCCGGCATCCGATAGCCCCGCAGGTCCGCCTCGAAGCCCAGCTGCTCGTTTGCTTCCACCGTGTCCGCGCCCCCGTCCTGCAATTCGTAAGCTCGCAGCTTGTTGAGCAGCCCGATCCCGCGCCCTTCCTGATGCTCGTAGATCAGCAACCCGCGTCCTTCTTCGGCGATCAGGTTGAGCGACAGCTCCAGTTGCGATCGGCAATCGCACCGCAAACTGTGAAACACGTCACCGGTCAGGCACTGCGAGTGAATGCGCACCAGCGGCGGTTCCCCACTCGCCACATCCCCCATGCTCAGCACCACGCATTCTTCAATCTGCTCCCCATACAAGCCCTCGAATCCGTAAATGCGGAAATGCCCGAATCGGCTGGGAAAATTCGCCTCGGCAACCTTGGTCAGCATGGGAAGGGATGGCGCTTTCATTATAGTCGCGGCCCGCTAATCTCGCCACTTGCTCTCTTGACAACTCTATATCACTTGATATATATATTCATTGATGCCTAAAGCCGAGAACTTCCTGCCGCTCAAAACCAACTGGTTCCACATTCTCCTGTCGCTGGCCGGCGAGGATCAGCACGGCTACGGCATCATGCAGGAGGTGCTGGACCGCACCGGCGGCAAAGTCCGGCTGTGGCCCGCAACATTGTACGGATCGCTGAAGCGGCTCATCGAAGCCGGCCTGATCGAGGAGTCCGGCGACCGCCCGTCGCGCGAATTGGACGACGCGCGCCGCCGCTATTACCGCCTCACTCGCCTGGGCCGCCGTGTCCTCGATGCCGAGAGCGCGCGCCTCCAGGAATTGGTCCGAATCCTTCAAGTGAAGCGCGGCCTGGAGGCTCTCTAAAATGAAATCGCTAGCGCTGCGCATCTACCGGCGGCTGGCCTTCGCCTTCCCGCACGAATTTCAGATGGTCTATGGCGCCGATGTGATCCATGTCGGCGAAGAGGCCATCGACGACATCTGGAAGCAACAAGGATTTTTCGGATTGCTTCGCTTGCTCGCCGACATCGCCGTCCGCTTGCCCGTCGAATACCTGGCCGAGATGCGCAGCGACCTGGCCTACGCCGTGCGCTCTCTCGCCAAAGCGCGCGGATTCACCGCCGTCGGCATTCTCTCGCTGGGCCTTGGCATCGGCATCGCGACATTTTCAGCCAGCGAGTTCTTCAACCTGATTCTCCGCGAGACACCCGGCGCGAGAGACCCGAACCAGCTTGTGATTGCGCAGAGCACATCCTATCCTTATTTCGAACGCTATCGCGGCCAGCACGCTCTGTTCGCCGGCGTCGCTGCCTTTCAAGGGCCGATTCCGTTCAACGTCTCCCTGAATTCGGGCTCCGCGGACCACACCAAAGCCGAACGCGTTTTCGGCCATTTAGTTTCACCCGACTATTTCTCCGTCATCGGTCTGCACCCGGCGCGTGGCCGCACCTTCGATCCGCAAATCGATAAACCCGGCTCAGCGCCCGTAGTCTTCATCAGCGACCGGTTCTGGCATAACCGCATGGATGCGGACCCCGATGCAATCGGCCGCGCCATCCACGTGAACGGCCAAATCGCCACCATCGTCGGCATCGGGCCCAAGGACTTTCTCGGTATGATCCCGATTCGGCCCGCCGAGATTTTCGTCCCCACCACTTCGCCGGCCGCCATGGTTCCCGAACTGGCCGGCGATGTGCTTCACAAACGCGACGCAAAGTTTTTCCAGACACTCTTTCGCCTGGCCCCCGGAGTCACCTTGAAATCGGCCGAAGCCGGCCTGGACACGCTCACGCGCCAGCTCGATCAGGAATCCCTCGATCCTGCCCGTAATGACAAGGGCCGCCGTGTCACGCTGCTGACCGGTGGAAAGATGGCGCCCATCCCGCCGGAGGCGATTCCCGTGATCCTGGGCCTGTACCTGATTTTGGACGGCATGATCGTCGGCATCGCTTGTATAAATTTGGCCAACATGCAGTTGGCCCGCGCCACCACGCGCCGCCGCGAAGTGGCCATCCGTCTGTCGGTCGGCGCCAGCCGCTTCCGCCTCGTACGGCAATTGCTCACCGAGAGCGTCCTGCTCGCGTCCATCGGCGGACTCACGGGAGTCCTGGTGGCGTATTGGGCCGCCGCGGGCTTCAGGAATTTCAAACTGCCGGACGCGCTTCCCATCAACATCGAAGTAACACCGGATTGGCGCGCGCTGCTGTTTACACTCGGCATTTCGCTCGCCGCCGGCATCGGGTTCGGTCTCGCGCCCGCGCTCGCCTGTACCCGGACGGACTTGGCTTCCACGCTCAAGGAAGGCGCCCCCAACCAGGTGCGCGGGTACCGCCGTTTCGGCGCCCGCAATCTGCTGATGGTGTCTCAAGTCGCCGGATCGCTCATGCTTCTGCTGATCGCCGGATTCTTCATACTGACTGCCTATTCTGAAATCCGGGTCGACATCGCCTTCGATCCCGCAAAGATGTATCTGATCTCGCTCGACCCGGTGCGCGACGGTTATTCCGCCGAGAAAGCGGCCAACCTTTTCGATCGCCTCCCGGACCGGCTCAAACGCGCCCCCGGCGCGCAGGAGGTCGCCCTGACCCAAGCCCCGCCCTTCTCTCCGCTCAAGGCAGATTCCCCCTTGGCTGCGTCCGCCGATTCGGGAACCCAGGAACAAGTCATCCAGAAAGTCGCCAAACAGACCATCGGCGCCAGCTACTTCGCCGCGCTCAGCGTAAACATGCTGGAAGGCCGTGAATTCGATGCGCGTGACCAGAGCATCGATGCCTCCCAAGGCCAGGCGCTCGCCCTGGTGCTGAATCAGACCGCTGCGCGCGAGTTGTTCCCAGGTCGCGATCCCCTCGGCCGGCGGATTTCCGAGACCTCCCACACCTACGAAGTGGTCGGTGTCGTCAAGGACCAATCGGCTCCGTTGAGCGCGACGGAATCCGGCGCCGACATGCTTCGGGTCCCCACCGCGTACCTGCCGCTCACCCGAAGCGATTTTGCGCATCCTCCGGCCGATGGCATCATCGTCATGGTGCGAGCCGCGCAGGGCGCTGCCACGATGGAAGGCATTCGCCGCGAAATCGCATCGCTCGATCCGAATCTCGTGATTTTCAACGTTCGAACACTGGCCGAGCAGGTGGACGAGATTAACGCGTTGAGCCGCCTGGACACCATTCTTTACGCTGCAGTCGGCGGCTTCGGATTAATTTTGGCCGCCATCGGGCTGGCCGGCGTAACCGCCTATTCGGTCGCGCGGCGACGCAAGGAGATCGGTATTCGCATGGCGCTCGGCGCGCGCAAAGGCCAGGTTCTGCGCCTGGTGATGCGTGAAGGGGGAACCATGGTGCTGGCCGGCTCGGTGCTCGGACTTCTGGGCGCCTTCGCGGCTTTTCGCGCGCTGGCGGCCAGCAATATATTCGGGCCTTCCGTCTCGGCCAACAGCCACGATCCGCGCCTGGTTTTCGGCGCCCCGCTGCTGCTTGCCGGCCTGGCCATGCTGGCCTGCTACATCCCGGCCCGCCGCTCGACCAAGATCGACCCGCTGATCGCACTGCGCCAGGAATAGTCAACGCTCCGTTCCTTCTGGTCGCCGCGCCGATCATCAAACATCGGCTACGTGAACTCAGGCGATCAAGAGAGCACGACGCGTGGTGGCACGCAAGCCGACCTCAGAAAAAGGCAGGGGCAACCGCCTGAGCCCGGAAGAATTGGGTCTTTTAGCCAAGCGGCTCGCCGCAGCGCCGAATCTCGCCGAGGCGGCCCTGATCAAAGAGCGCCTCACCCGCGGCTTCTACGGAATCTTGGCTTGCCTGCCGGGCCAGTTTCCCGTATCTTGAGGACATGGAAGTCCACTTCAGCCCAGAGACCGAAAAGCGGCTCAAGGACCTGGCTGCGGAGAGCGGACTCGGGACCGCTGACCAACTTGTGCAGGATGTCGTGGAGGGCTATTTCGACGAGCTCGCACGCACGCGGGACATGCTCAATAGCCGCTACGATGACCTGAAGAGTGGAAGGGTGAAACCCATTGACGGCGAGGAGTTTTTTGACCAACTCCGCCGTCGAGAGGACGAATTGCTCAAAAAGCGCTCGCCTCAATAAATCGTGAGCAAGGCTTTGCTCTTCATCCCCTTGCCTCCCAGGACATCACCGGAATTTGGGAATACATCGCCACAGATAGCCCCCTCTCAGCAGGTCGCTTCCGGGAAGAAATTCTCAGGAAGATTCGCGCCTTGGTCCCATTTCCCCATCAGGGCCACAGACGCCCCGACCTCACTTCGCGGCCTCTCCGCTTCACCCGGGTAGGTGAATATCTAATTGCATACGCACCAGACGAAAGGCCTTTGTGGGTCGTCGCCGTCATGCATGGGCGCCGTAGCCCTCGCGTCATGGCTGCAATTCTTCGAAGCCGCGAATAGTGCGCTGCCCCATTAGCGGAGTCTGCAACAGGGAGTCCTACATAAAGCTGGACGCCGCATTCCACTTATCTGGACGCCGCATTCCACTTATAATGACCACAGACGCACCATGCTGGACGCCCAACACCTCGCCACCCTGCTCCTGCGCGTGGCCGTGGCCGCATCGCTGGCCAGCATTCTGTCCCGCTTCGCCGCCTTCCAGCGTATGCTCATGCGCGAGGAACGCACTCTGCTGCAGCGCTTCCAGCTCGCCCTCAGCTTCGCCGCCCCGTACGGAACCTGCGTCACTCTCCGCGTCCTGAACGCCAATTATCAAGCCGTCGACCTGGGCCTGGAAGGCAGCCTCACCGCCGGCATGGTGGGCGGCTACGTCAGCGGCCTTCTGGCCGGCGTCCTCATCTCCATCCCCGCCTTCGCTAAAGGCGAACTGATGTCCATGCCGCTGTTCGCCGGCGTCGGTGTGCTGGGCGGCCTGCTGCGCGACGTCGCCCCGGAAAAGGAAGACATCTGGAGATTCTCGCCGCTGATCAGCCTCAGCCCCAAGCGCTGGCGGCAACGGCAATATCAGCTCCGCATGATGTTCCAGCTCGGCTGCCTGTTCACGATCGTATCCATGGAACTGCTGCGCGTCTCCATAGCCAAACTCTTCTCGCGCGGCGGAGTCTTCTTCCCTGAAATCTGGCGCGGCGCGCACCCGTTAACCGCCATCGCCATCTGCACCAGCTCGGTCTTCGCCGTCATGCTCCCGCTCAAAATCTGGAACAACGCGCGCAACGAGAAAAAGATCGAAGCGCAGCAGCTCAGCCTCAATGAGGCGCGCCTGGCCGCGCTCACCAGCCAAATCAACCCGCATTTCTTGTTTAATACCCTCAACTCCGTCTCCTCGCTCATCCGCACCAATCCCGATCAGGCCCGCAGCGTCGTCTATCGCCTCTCCAGCATCCTCCGGCGCCTGCTGCGCAACACCGACAATCTCACTCCGCTGCGCGACGAGATCGCCTTCATCGATAACTACATGACCATCGAGACGGTGCGCTTCGGAGATAAACTGCGCTTCGTGAAAGAAATCGACCCCGGCACGCTGGACCGCCTGGTCCCCAGCATGATGCTCCAGCCTATCCTTGAAAACAGCATCCGCCACGGTTTGAGCAGCAAAGTGGATGGCGGCACCATCCGCCTGCGCAGCTCCATCGCGGGCGGGCGCCTGCATCTGCTGGTCGAAGACGACGGCATCGGAATCCCGGAAAACCGGCTCGCGGCGCTGTTCGATCAGGGCATCGGCGTCAGCAATGTCAACGAGCGTCTCAAGGTGCTATTCGGCGCGGATTATAAAATGTGGATCGATAGTAAACCGGGCGAGGGCACCCGTACCGGAATCGAAATTCCCGACCTCATCGTCGCCAGCGAGGCCGGTCAGGAACTCTCTACCGCGGGTTAATGCCCGGAAACCAGGATCGGAGGCAGCACGTCTTATAAACAACTCGAAAGTAGGGCGCAGGCTTTCGAGTTTCTAGCAATTCAGCAGTTCACGTTAACGAGGATTATCACTTGACCTTGGCCGCTACGTCCGCCCGACTTGCTACCGAAAAATCGTACTCGGAGCATGTCAACCCGCAGTGGGTGCGCCTTCTTAACGTCCTCGAGATGAACGTGCGTTACACCCGTTGCTCGGGCGCCGAGCTGTTTACCCAGGATGGCCGCCGGATCATCGACTTTCTTTCCGGATACTGCGTCCACAACACCGGACACAACCACCCGGAAATCCTGGCTGCGCTCCACGAGGAATTGGACCGCCAAGGTCCCGCGATGCTGCAGAGCCACGCGAGCGATCTGGCCGGAGAGCTGGCTGCAAAACTCTGTGCGCGCGCCGGCGGCCGTTTAACGAAAGCCTTTTTCTGCAGCTCCGGCAGCGAAGGAGTCGAAGCCGCCATCAAGTTCTCCCGTGCCCACACCGGCCGTGCAGGCATCGTCTATGCCAGTGGCGCATTTCATGGCCTAACCTGCGGCGCTCTCTCGTTGATGGATGACCCCTTTTGGCGCGAGGGCTTCGGACCACTCCTGCCGGATACCGAAGCTGTGCCGTTTGGCGATCTGAAGGCGATCGAAGCGAAGCTGGCCCACCGCCGCACCGCCGCCTTCGTCGTCGAACCCATTCAAGCCGAGGCCGGCATTCAGATTCCTGCTCCCGGTTATCTCGCAGGGGCGCGTGCGCTGTGCCGCAAATACGGCACACTTCTGGTCCTGGATGAGGTGCAGACCGGTATGTATCGTACCGGCCCGTTCCTTGCCTCGCACGGCTCTTCCGCCGATCCCGACATGGTCATCCTGGCCAAGGCGCTCAGCGGCGGCCTGGTTCCCAGCGGAGCGGTGCTCCTCACCGACGATATCTATCGTTCGGTTTATGGCTCGCTCAAACGCGCCATCGTACACACCTCCACCTTCAGCGAAAATGGACTTGCCATGCGTGCCGGCCTCGCCACTCTCGACGTATTGGAACGCGAGCGCCTGGGCGACCGCGCTGCCTCAGGCGGCGCCTATCTGCGTGATCGGCTGCGCGCCGCTCTCTCCGGCTTCGAAATGGTCAAGGAAGTTCGCGGCGTGGGCCTGCTCAATGGCATCGAATTCACCAAGCCGCACACCTTAAAACTGCGCCTGCCCTTCGAAGCTTTCCATCAAATTCATCCTGGAATGTTCGGGCAGGTCATTGTGATGCGCCTGTTCCGGGATGCCGAATTTCTCACCCAAATTTGCGGGAATCATTTCATGGTGCTCAAAGCCGCGCCGCCGCTGATTGTCAAGGAACAGCACGTCGACCATTTCGCGCGCGCCCTGGCATCCGTGGTCGAGTTGATGCATACGTCCGCCAGCTTCTGGACCGAGGCCCTCGGGATGGCGAGAAGAGTGATGAACATTTGATGCGGATTCGATTCCTGGCCCTGGTCTTCACTGGCAGCCTCGCCCTGAGCGCGGCGGACCCGGCCGGCAGCCCTGTCCAGCCGCCGCCTTCCATTGGCGCCGGCTACCGGCAGATGTACAATCTCGAATTCGATCAGGCGCACCAGACCTTTAAAGATTGGGAACGCCAGCATCCGGCTGACCCGCTCGGGCCGGCTTCCAACGCCGCCGCATACTTGTTCGCTGAATTCGATCGTCTCAATATCCTGCATTCGGAATTCTTCGTCGAGGACAGCCTTTTCAAACGGCGTCCAAAGGCCACTCCCGATCCCGCCGTTCGCCAGGCATTCGACAGCGAGTTAGCCAAAGCCGAGCAATTGTCGGACAGCATTCTCAACCAATCGCCCCAGCAGACCGCCGCCATGTTCGCCAAGACCATCGCGCTCGGCTTGCGGGCCGATTACCTCGCTTTAATTGAGCGCCGCGACTTGGACTCGCTAAAGATCGTGAAGTCCAGCCGCGCTTTGGCCGAGAATCTGCTCTCCATCGATCCGTCTTATTACGATGCTTATCTCGCCGTCGGCGTCGAAAATTACTTGCTCAGCATCAAACCCGCGCCGGTCCGCTGGTTCCTCAAGATGAACGGAGCCGAGACCGATCGCGACCGCGGCATCCATGACCTCACTCTCACCGCCGAGAAAGGCCGTTATTTAAGCCCTTATGCCCGCCTGTTGCTGGCCGTCGCCGCACTTCGCGGCAATGACCGTTCCAAAGCCGCCGAACTTCTGACCCAGTTAACTCAAGAGTTCCCCAAGAATCGTCTGTACGCACAGGAACTCGCCCATCTCAAGTAGAACATGACCATCGTCGCTAGCTGCCACTCGCCGCTCGGTTAGAATAACCGGAGGAGTCGAAACGTCAACATGACGATCGCTGCCGCCGCGAGTGCCTTCCCGAAGCACGAGTACGATCAGCGCGTGATTCTGTCGGCTTTGCAGCGGCATTGGGGCCCCAAAGTCGATAATCCGATTTTTCTGGAGCGCCTGCAGGCGCGCGTGGGCGTGGATAAACGGCACCTCGCTCTGCCTCTCGAAGAATATAACGACTTAAAAACCTGGGGCCGCGCCAACAATCACTGGATCGACGTCGCGCAGGAAATCGGCGAAACCGCGCTGTGCCGCGCATTGACTCGCGCCGGTCTGGCGCCATCCGATCTGGATGCCCTGTTCTTCGTTTCCATCACCGGAATTTCCTGCCCGTCGATCGATGCCAAGCTCGTCAACCGCATGGGCCTGCCGCTGCATTTGAAGCGCACGCCCATCTTCGGCCTGGGATGCGTCGCCGGAGCAGTCGGGCTTTCGCGCGCCGCCGACTACGTTCGCGCCTTTCCGGATCAGGTGGCGGCGGTGCTGGCGGTCGAACTCTGCTCCCTCACGCTGCAACAGGAAGACATCTCCATCGCCAATATTATCTCCTCCGGCTTATTTGGCGATGGCGCAGCAGCCGTTCTGGTGACCGGCGCGGAACGTAACGGCGGCGGCCCGGAAATTTTGGCAACCCGCTCGGTGCTATTTCCAAATTCCGAGCATGTGCTCGGCTGGGATATTTCCGAAAAAGGCTTTCGAATGGTGCTCGCGCGCGAGCTGCCTGAGATCGTGCAGGAAAAGCTCGGCCCCGTGGTGGATGCATTTCTCGCCGAGCACGATCTGGCGCGCGCCGACCTGGGAAGCTGGATTCTGCATACCGGCGGTCCTCGAGTGCTGGAAGCAACCGCCGCGGCGCTGGGCCTTTCTGAAGAAGATGTTTCCGCCTCCTGGGATTGTTTGCGGCGCGAGGGCAATCTTTCCTCCGCGTCGGTGCTGGTAGTTCTCGAAGAAGTGATGTTGAAGCGGCGGCCGGCCCCGGGCACCTACGGGCTGCTGGCTGCGATGGGACCGGGGTTTTCGGCTGAGCTCCTGTTGTTGAGGTGGTGATGTGGGTGGCGTGAAAAGCGACGTCCTGATCATCGGCGGCGGCCCGGCGGGTCTGGCCGCGGCGATCGCGGCGCGCCTCAAGGGATTCACCGTGACGGTGGCCGATACCGCACGGCCACCCATCGATAAGGCCTGCGGCGAAGGCCTGCTGCCCGCCGCGCCTGCCGCGCTGGCCCAGCTCGGAGTCCACATCGATCGCGATCATGCTTTCCCGTTCCGCGGCATCCGTTTCCTCGGCGATGGTACAACGGTGGAGGCAAGTTTTCCATCCGGGCTTGGCTGGGGAATTCGGCGGACCAAGCTTCATCAGCTGCTGAGCGACCGCGCGAATGAGGTCGGCGTGCGACTGCTGTGGGGCGCCTCGCCGAACTTGGTCCAAGAAATGGCGTCCAGCCGCTGGATCATCGGCGCCGATGGCCAGAATTCGCGTGTCCGGCACCTGCACGGCCTGGATGCGGCCAGTAAAGAAGCCAGTCGCTTCGGATTTCGCCGGCACTACCAAGTTGCGCCGTGGACCGATTGCGTGGAGGTTCATTGGGCCTCCGGTTTTCAGATTTATGTGACGCCGGTGGGCTCGAACGAAGTCGGCATCGCGCTGCTTACTCGCGACCGGCGCCGGCGAGTCGACCAGGCTCTCCAAGCGGTCCCACAATTGCAGCGGCGATTGGCTGGAGCGGCCTATTCGAGCGTCGAGCGCGGCGCGGTTACCATGTCGCGGCGCTTCGAGCGCGTGGTTCACGAGCGAACGGCATTGATCGGGGACGCCTCGGGTTCCGTAGACGCCATCACCGGCGAAGGCCTGAGCCTTTCCTTCCGCCAAGCCATCGCGCTGGCCGATGCTTTGGTATCGGGCGATCTGGAAGCTTATCAACTTGAACATCGGCGCCTTGAGCGCAAGCCCATGCTGATGGCCGATTTCATGCTGCTGCTGGACCGCTCGCCGTGGCTGCGGCGGCAAGCGCTGCGCGTCATGGCTTCGAGGCCCGCGATCTTCGGCAGTCTGCTCGCTCTGCACGTCGGTGCTCCGTCTCTTGCGCTTGCCACTTCATGAAGAAATGTCTGCTCTTTTTGTGCCTGGCCGGCCTGGCGCTCGGCGAGAGCTCGTTCCGACTGGATCCGTCCAAAACCGAAATCACTTTCACCTTGCATGACCCGCTGCACATGGTACACGGCAGCTTCAAGCTGAAGCGCGGCGAGATTCATTTTGATCCCGCGAGCGGAAAAGCCGGCGGCGAAATCGTGATCGACCTTGGGAGTGGCGCGAGCGGCAACGGCTCGCGCGATAAGCGCATGCAGAAAGAAGTTCTCGAAAGCCAGAAATATCCGGAGGCGATTTTCATTCCGGATTCAATCCAGGGCCGTCTCGAAACAGAGGGCGAATCCACGCTGGACCTACACGGCGTGTTCAAGATCCACGGCGCGGATCACGAGATGACGCTGACGCTGCTGGTTGATGCTCTAGGTGGCGGCCGTTATACGGCCACCAGCCATTTCTCGATTCCTTACGTCGAATGGGGAATGAAGGATCCCAGCAACTTTTTGTTGAAGGTCGATAAAAAGGTCGAGCTGGAAATCAAAGCGGCTGCGACTGCGCGTTAGCCGGGACAATCCAATCGGCCGGGACCTTGCCTTCCGGCAACAACTCTCCTTTTTCCAGGTGACGCGATTTGGTGGCGAAATGCGCGGCGTGGGGATCGTGCGTGACCATCACGATGGTCTTGTGGAATTCGCTATTCAAGCGCCACAGCAGTGTCAGGACCTCGAGGGCAGAATTCGCGTCCAGATTGCCGGTGGGCTCATCGGCCAGAATCAAATCCGGGTCGGTGACGATGGCACGTGCGATAGCGACGCGCTGCTCCTGGCCGCCTGAAAGTTGGCGGGGCAGATGATGCAAACGGTCGCCGAGCCCGACCAGCTTCAGCGCGGTTTCGGCGTGCTCCATGCGCTCCTTCTTCTTGAGATTCGTCAATTTTAGCGGCAGCTCGACGTTTTCGATCGCGCTCAGGACTGGAATCAAGTTGAAGGACTGAAATATGAAGCCGATGTGGGCGTTGCGCCAATGCGCGATGGCGCGGTCATTGAGAGTTCGCAGATCCTGACCGAGCACGAGAATCTCGCCGTCCGTGGGACGGTCCATGGCGGCGATCAAATGCAGCAAAGTGGATTTGCCGGAGCCGGATGGTCCCATGAGCGCGACAAATTCGCCGCGCGCGATGGTGATGTCGACGTCCTTGAGCGCGAGCACGTGAAATTCGTCGCGAACGTATTCCTTGGTGAGTTGATGCGTTTCGATAACGGTTTCAGCCATGAGCCTGCTATCCCTGTTTGGGCCGCACTTTCTGCCCGTCTTTCAAAGCCGCGGGCGGATTGACAATAACATCTTCGCCGCCGATCAAGCCTTCGGTGACTTCGACGCCTTGTGACGTGGTGCCGGCAACCTTGACGGTCTTGCGCAACGCCTTACCGCCGACCACTTCGAACACCGCGCCATCGCGCACGGCCGAGGTTGGAACAGTAACCAGCGGCTTCGACTCGGCCTGCGCGGCGCCGGGTTTTTCGGGCGAGTAGAACGCGACGCTGGCGTTCATTTCGGGGCGCAGATAGTCGTCCGGTTCGAGAATCTTTACTTTGACCTGCACGGTGGCCTTCTGACGATTGGCTTCGGGCGAGATTTCGGTGATCGCGCCTTCGTATTTGCGATCCGGATACGCGTCGGTGGTGACTACGCCCGGCTGCTTGGGACCGAGCTTTGCAAAATCGTTCTGGTTGATATCGAGCTCCACTTGGAGATCGCGCAGATTGGCGAGCGAGACGACGTAGCCTTTCGCGCCCTTGTCGCCGACGAAGCCGGTGGTGACGAACTCGCCTTGCTCGACGTTGCGCTCGAGAATGGTGCCGTCAATCGGGGCGCGAATCACGGTGTTATCGAGCTGCACCTGGGCGTAATCGAGCGTGCCCCTGGCTTGGTCCACTTGGGCCTTTAGCGCGTCGATTTCTTCCTGGCGCGGTCCGAGTTTTACCAGTTCATAGGCGCGATCGAACGAAGCAACTTTGGCGACGGCGGAATCGTAGCGTGCCTGCGCGTCGTCGAGAGTCTGTTGGGCCGAGATTTTGTCGTGCACCAGGCCGCGCGTGCGATCCGAGCGAAACGCGGGCGTTCTCCTGATCGGCGCGGGCCTGATCGAGATCGGCTTTGGCCTTCGCGATCTCCTCGGGCCGCGAACCATGCACGGCTTCGGCCAGCTTGGCTTTCAGCATTTCGAGATTGCCTTGGGCAGAAAGGACGTTGGCGCGGTATTCGTCGTCTTCCAGGCGCACCAGAACCTGGCCGGCCTTGACCTTGTCGGCCTTTTCGACTCCGATCCAGGCAACTTTGCCGATGACTTTGGCGGCCAGCTCGATTTTGTGCGCGGCGACGATGTAGCCGGTGGCGTTGAGAATCACGTTGCCTTCGCCGCCCGGGGCCGCGGCCGCGGAGCGGACACGCACAATGTCGACTTCGGTGGCGGCGTTGAGCCGGGCGTAGATAAAGCGCGCCGCGCCGAGCAAGATGAACAGCAGAATGCCGGCGATAATGAATCGCGTGGCCCAAGGCGATGGCTCGTCCCGGCGCTTCTTGGAGCGATCGATGCGCAGGCTTTTGAGTTCGCTGTCCATTTCTTTCTAGAAGTCCCTTAGCGCCGTGAGGATTTCTTTGTTGGCCGCGTTTCTGGCCGGGAAGAGGCCTCCCAGTGCTCCCATGACTAGCGCGAACGCGACTCCGGCGGCCATGATTTCCGGGCTGACGCGGAAGTTGAACGAAATCTCGCTGAACGTCACAAAGCTGCCGATCCCGGTGGTGATGTTATTGAGCGGAAGAACCAGGACGCAGCCAAGCAAACCGCCCAGGACGGAGAGCAACACCGATTCGAGCAAAAAGCTGGTCAGAATGCTGCCGCGCGAAAAGCCCAGCACGCGTAGAGTGCCGATTTCGCGGGCGCGCCGGGCGACCGCGGCGTACATGGTGTTCATGGCGGCGAAGCTGCTACCGACGGCCATGATGATGGAGATGAAAATTCCCAGGTACTGCAATACCGCGCCGGAGCTGGTTTGCGAATCGTAGTAATCTTTTTCGGTTTGCGCGACGACGCCGAGGCGGCGGTCGTCATTGAGTGAGTTGATAAGCGCGGGAACGGTGGCGGCGTCGGTAGCGCGCACCAGAACGGAGCTGAGGCCGTCGGCGCGATTAAAGTCGGAGCTGGTCTGGTTGAGGTCGCCGAAGATCTCGCTGTTCACGGAGGATTGGCCGCCGTCCATCACACCGACGATTTCCCAATCGCCGCGACCGAAGCGCAGTTTGTTGCCCAAGTGCGCGCCAGGGTAACGCCGGGCGATGGATTTTCCGACCACCACTTCACGCTGGCCTGCCCGGAACCAACGGCCGGCCTGGAGCTTGAGGCCGTCGCGCATCTGGATCCCGAGCGGCAGGATCCCGCGCAACGTGACATTCATGCCTTCGGGGCTGTCGACGCTGGGCAAATTGATGACCGTGACCATTTCGAGCGAAGCGATCGGCTGATTGTCCTGGCGGGCGATTCCGGGCATGGACTTGAGGTCCTGATAGACTTCGCGCGTGACGGCGCTGCTCAATTCGGCGTTGGAGCCTTTGCGCATCACCAGGATCTGGAGCGGATTGCCGGAAGACTGGAAAGCCGTCTGGAGGCCATTGACCAAGGCGAGGACAGAGAGCAGCACGGCGACGGTGAGGGTGATGCCGAGCGCGGTCATGATGGTGGTGGTTTTGCGAACGACCAGGTTGCGGAGATTGTAAGAAACAGGAATCGCCATGGCTAACCCGCGTATCGCAATGAATCGAGGATGGAGGTGCGCGAGGCGCCCCAGGCCGGGACGAAGGAGCTTACCAGGCCGATTAGCAGTGCGCCGGCGAGGCAAATCAGGCCAACGGGCGTTGTAACCGCGATGTTATGCAAAGCCGGCATCATGTCGGCGCCGGGGCTATGGCTGACACCGGCACACATTGCCGCAGCGAGCAGGCATCCGAGGATGCCGCCCATTAAGGAGATGATCGCGGATTCGCCCAGCACGATCCCGAGGATGGCGCCGGGTGTGAACCCCAGGGTCTTCAAAATGCCGACCTCGCGGATGCGCTCGCGGACGGACATCGAAATGGTGTTGGCGGAGACCAGCAGAATGGTGAAGGTGACGGCGCCGCAGATGGCCATGATGAACAGGCGCAGATTGCCGAGAAATGCGAGGAAGCTCAGCTCGAAGGCTTTTTCCGATTCGCTGCGAGTGGGGAATGGAGAAGCAGAGAACATGTCGTCGACGGCGGCGGCCAGGCGGGGCACGTCGGCGGGGCTGTCGGCCTGGACCAGAAACGCGCCAACCAAGTCCTGCTGGGCGTTAGAAGAGCCCAGCGCTTCGCGCAGATATTCACGGCTGAAGTAGAGCGCGGCCATCTTGTTGGGGTCTTCGAAGATGCCGACCACTTTCAGCTCCAGCGTTACAGGGAAGATGTCACCCACCAGAGTGATGCGGTCGCCGATTTTGAAGCCCATCTTGTCGGCCAGCGATCGTTCCACGATGCAGCCGGTGCGTTCGTGCAGGAAAGCCTGCTTCTGATCTTCGGGGATCTGAAATTCGTTATAGACGTTAAAGAAATGGTCGGGATCGGTGCCGAAGCGGGCGAACATGTTGTTGGGATCGCGGGCGTCTTTGTAGGTGCCGCCGAACCACTGCCAGGTCATGAGGTCGCGGACGCCGGGGAGCTGGCGGATTTTGTCGCGATAGTAGATGGGCAGCGGCTGGGTCATGGAGACGCGATGGCGGGTTACCAGGCGGAGGGCCTGAGACGGAGTCGCCTCGCCGAAGAACATGGCCTGATACATGGCGATCAGCAGGCCGAGGATACAGAACGAGACCGCGATGCTCACGACGGTGAGCAAGCTGCGGCGGCGGTTGCGTACACTGTTCTTGAAGATCAGTCCGAAATAGCGCATGCTGGCATCCTTCTTCAGCCTATCAGCCGGGGCCGGTTGGCTGGAGCCGAGATCGGCCAATGGCGGTCGGGAACCGGCGAGCGGCTGGCGCGGCAGATCAGTTCAATAATTTCATTCTTACAGATACGAATGTCACCAGACGAACGGTTCATGGGGGAGGCGCTGGAGCTGGCGCGGGAGGCCGAGGCGAACGGCGAAGTCCCGGTGGGGGCGGTGGTGGTGGTGGGGGGTGAGGTGTGCGGGCGGGGATTTAATTCGCCGATTCGCAAAACGGACCCAACCGCGCACGCCGAGATCCTGGCGCTGCGGGAGGCGGCGGGGCGGCTGAAGAATTACAGGTTGGAGGAAGCGACGATGTACGCGACGCTGGAGCCGTGCGTGATGTGCGCGGGGGCGTTGGTGGCGGCGCGGGTGGGGCGGCTGGTTTTCGGGGCGCGGGACTTACGCTTCGGCGGGGTGAGGAGCAAATTTTCCCTCGCCGATTCCGAGCTGCTGAATCATCGGCTGGAGGTGGTGGAGGGGGTGCGGGCGGCGGAGTGCCTGGAGCTGGTGAAGCGATTTTTTGAGCAGCGCCGGTAGCCGTCCGGGGCGGTTGTTGACGCATTCCGCCGGCGAGGGATGAATTCATATACGGCGCTTTCAGGATCAAACTATCGCGAGGATGTTTCGTTCGATGATGGGCTGGATGTAAATCGCTGTGGGTGCGGCAGAAATAGGCGCGGCGTAGCGGTCAACGAGGAACGTTAGCGCCGACTGGCTCGCGAGTTCCTCCTCAGCTCCTGCGCCGGCGTTACCAGCCTTCGCGCTTCCGCAAGTTCAGAATTTGCGCGACGTGGTGGCGGGAGTGCCAGGCGAAATAGCTGAGGGCCCAGTCGAGCGTCAGTTCATCGCCGCGGGGATGGCGGAAGGCGCGCTTGAAAGCATCGTCCGGTAACGCACGCAGCAACATCACCCAGCGGCGGTGTAGTGCATCCGCTAGGGCGAGCGATGGTTCAATCGGGCCGGACTTCGCGTCCGGAAGTTCGGCCCAAGCCGCTTCTTCGATCGGCTTGATGGTCGGCGACTGTTCGGTAAGCGCCAGGCGAACAAACATGTAGGCGCTCAGGTGGCCGTCGGGAATATGGTGTACGACCTGGCGGAGCGTCCAGCCGCCAGTCCGATACGGCTGGTCGAGCTGGGCGTCGCTCAGACCCTCCACGGCGTGGCGCAGATTGGCCGGCAAAGCTTCCAGTTCCGCGATCCACGCGTCGCGTTCGGCTCGGCCGATCGTCGCGGGCGGCGAAAACGGTCCGATCGGATAGCGGAGATCCATGACTGACCAGTGTACTCCGCGTGCCAACGGATCTTGACGGCCACAACGGCGTAGCTTCGTTCTAACGCTATAACCAAGCTTTGGCGGGAGTTGGCAGCGCGAAGCGGCATGGAACCCATATGGGTGGTTGGCTCATCCAACATATAGAGGACGATTTGAGAGCGCGCTCGAAAGAGGAACGAATTTATGTTGAAAAAACTGGGTATTCCGATACTGGGCTTGGCAGCGATGCTGGCTTTCTTTACGCCGTCGCAGGCTAAAGCTGCCCGGTGGGGAGTTGGGATTGGCGTTGCGCCCGCGTATCCGTACGCTTATGGGGCGCCCTATCCTTATTACGATCCCTACTACAATCCCTACTACAGCGATCCTTACGCCTACAGCTATCCGTATTATGGCGGCGGTCTCTATTTAGGCGGTGGTTGGGGCGGCTACGGCGGCGGTTGGGGTGGCTACGGTGGTCACGGCTACTACCGCGGCGGCGGTGGATTCCGTGGCGGCGAAGGCTTCCATGGTGGTGGTGGTTTCCATGGTGGTGGCGGAGGTTTCCATGGTGGTGGCGGTGGCTTCCATGGCGGTGGCGGTGGATTCCATGGTGGTGGCGGTGGTCACGGCGGTGGCGGCCACGGCGGTCATGGACGTTAAATCGAGGTAACAGGCAGCAAACTTCTCCTCTCAGACCACCCCGACGGGTTCACGAGCCCGCGGGGTGGTTTTGTTGTGTTCGCGTGCTGCTTTTCGCGATATCGGCTAAAGTAGTGGATTGAAATCCGCACAACTGGTTGCTCCGCGCGCGATTGAAGTTCTGGAAATGCCGCTTCCGGCGGATCCCGGGCCGGGCGAGATTCTGGTGAAGCTTCGCTCGGTGGGGATCTGTGGCAGCGACATGCATTGGTACCTCGACGGCAGCATTTACGGGATGGCGGCCGCGTATCCGCAGGTGCTGGGGCACGAGCCGGCGGGGGAAGTGGTGATGGTGGGGAGCGGCGTGACGCAGCTTAGGACTGGCGACCGCGTCTCGATTGAGCCGACTATTAGCTGCGGGCATTGCGAATGGTGTCTCAAAGGGCAGCACAACAATTGCATGGCGTCGCGTTTTATGGGTTCGCCGCAAGCCGCGGGATTGCTGCGGGAATACGCTGTGATTCCGGCGCATAACGCAACGCCCGTGCCGCAGAGTTTCAGCTATACACAGGCGTCGCTGATTGAGCCGGTGGCGGTGATCATGCATATGCTGGAGCTGGTGGAAATCCGCGCCGGCCAGACCGTGGCGGTGCTGGGTTGCGGGCCGATCGGACTGCTGGCTGCGGCCGTGGCTCAAAAGGCGGGCGCCGCGCGGGTGCTGATGGCGGATAAGCTGCCGCATCGGATTCGGATGGCGGAAGACCTGGGCGCGACTGCGGTTCCGATGGCGCAATTCGGCGAGCTGGTGGCGGATCAAACGCGCGGGCGTGGAGTGGACATCGCGATCGACGCGGCCGGTGTGCCAGAGACAATCAACACGGCGCTGGCGGTGACGACGCTGGGTGGAACATTCGTGCTGATCGGCATCCCGAATCATACGCCGGTCGAGATGGATCTTTTCAATCTGCAAGCTAAGGAGATTCGGTTTCAGCCGTTGAAGCGGTCGAATCATCAATCGCAGCCGGCCATCGCACTGCTGGCGTCAGGCGCGATTCCGGAAGCGATCGTGACGCACCGTCTAGGAATCGAGCAGGCTCCGGAAGCATTTCAGATGCTGGCCGAATATCGCGACGGCATCGGGAAACTGGCGATCGAGTTCCCGGCCTGATGGCCGGGCCGAGTCTGCCACAATGGAGTTGGGAATCGCGAGGCCATGACAACCCAACGCATCGGCATTCTTACCGGCGGAGGCGACGTTCCAGGACTGAATTCAGTCATCAAGGAAGTCACTTATCGCGCCACGGAAAACTGTTGCGAAGTGATCGGCATCCGGCGGGGATGGGAGGGGCTGACGCACCTGAACATCGGCGAGGAGCAAAGCCGGGCGCAATACGTACTGCCGCTGACGCGGGAGAATACGCGCACCATCGATCGCTACGGCGGCACGGTATTGCACAGCAGCCGTACGAATCCATCCAAGATGAGCAGCCTGCCGGATTTTCTCAAAGGGCGGGATTTTCCACGCAAGGAGAGCAGCAAGGGCGGGCAAACGGTGACTACGTACGATGTGAGCGCGCACGTGCTGGAGAATATCGCGGCGCTGGGTTTGGATTCGCTGATCGCGATTGGCGGGGACGATACGTTGAGTTACGCGGCCAAGCTGCACACGCTGGGCGTCAAGGTGATTGCTGTTCCGAAGACCATGGACAACGACGTCCACAATACGGAATATTGCATCGGATTTTCGACCGCCATCACTCGCGCGACGGATGCCATCAACCGCCAGCGGACCACGGTGGGCTCGCACGAGCGCATCGGCGTGTTTCGCGTGTTTGGACGCGACGCCGGATTCACTTCGCTCTACACGGCGTATGTCGCGTCGATTCGTTGCTGCATCCCGGAATACAAGGTGAATCTGGACAAGCTGATCGATCTGCTCAGCAATGACAAACGGCACAATCCCAGCAATTATTGCCTGGTGATTCTTTCCGAGGGCGCCGAGTGGGAAGGCTATCAAGTGCGCGAGTATGGCGAGGCGGACGCTTTCGGGCATCGGAAGAAAGAGAACGTGGCGGAAGCGCTGAGCGACGAGATCAAGGCGCGCACCAAGGAAGAAACCATCGTCAGCGATTTGACTTACGATCTGCGCAGCGGAGCGCCGGACTTTGTCGACAAGCTGGTTGCGTCCACGTTTGGGACCATGGCGCTGGAGGCCGTACTGGCAGGGCAGAGCGGGTTGATGGCCGCGCTGGTGAACGGCTGTTACGCCATGGCCCAGATTCCGGACGCCAGTCTGGGGCCGCGCAAGGTGGATGTGGCGACCATGTACAACACCGAGCGCTACCGTCCCAACTACGCCAATAAGACCGGCTTGCCGATTTTCCTGACGCGGGCTTGATGGCCTGGCGAGGATTTTTCGGCCGGACTGGGGCGACGCCCCTTTCAGAGATTGTCCGGCACTTCAACGAGGCGGCGGGCGATGAGGAGAATTTCCCGTCGACCATCGATCCGCGCATTTATCATGTGCGGTTGATTCTGGAATACTTTGGCGATCTGGCGGGCCGGCGCGTGCTGGACGTGGGATGCGGCAAGGGCCGGTTTGCGCGAGTGTTGCAGGAGCGGCATGTGGGGGCGTCGCTGGTGGGGTTGGATCTGGCGGAGGCCATGTTGCGGCGTGTGCCGGCGGGGATTGCAGCCTGCGGCGGGTCGATGACGGCGCTGCCGTTTCGAAGCGAGTCGTTCGATTGCGCCTACGCGACGGAATCGCTCGAGCACGCCGTGGATGTCGAGGGGGCGGTGGCGGAGATGTGCCGCGTGGTCAGGCCGGGCGGGCGGATCGTGATCATCGACAAGAATAAGGAGCAGTGGGGACGGTTGCAGACGCCGGAGTGGGAAAGATGGTTCGGGCGCCGGGACCTGGAAGGGCTGCTGGGGAAGCATTGCCGGCAGGTGTCGAGCCGGCCGATTTCGTATTGGGAGGATGTCGCGCCGGACGGGTTGTTTCTGGCGTGGCTGGCGGAAAAGTGAATCGGGCCGCTTTGACATCATGATGCTATGGCGCTAGCATCAAGATGTGATACGAACCACGATTACCCTGGACGACGACGTCGCTGCCAAGCTCAAGGCTGCGATGCGGAAGTCCGGCAAGTCGTTTAAAGAGACCGTCAATGAGACCTTGCGAATCGGGTTGCTGAAGCCACAAACCCAGCGGTCGAAGCCATTTAAGATACGTGCCAAGGACCTTGGATTGAAGCCTGGCTATAGCTACGACAAACCTTGGGAAATCATCGAGGAGATTGAAGGTCCCGGCTACAAGTGATGGTGCTGGACGTAAACCTGCTGCTGTATGCTTACGACGCGGCAGCACTGGAACACAAGCGGGCTCGCTCCTGGCTGGAACAGACATTCTCAAGTTCCGAGCTGGTCGGCTTACCGTGGCACACGATTCTTTCATTTCTTCGGATCTCAACCGCTCCTCGAATGATTTCCAATCCATTCGAACTTGATTCCGCGACCGCGATCGTGGACGACTGGCTGAAATTGAGAAACGTGGCCATCGTAGCTCCGACTGAGCAACATTGGCGAATACTCGTAAACCTGCTTCCCAAGACGCGTGTGCGCGGATCACTGGTCATGGATGCTCATCTGGCGGCGCTAGCCATCGAGCATGGCGCGACGTTGTGCACCAACGATCGCGACTTCGCGCGCTTCCCTGGGCTCAAGGTCGAGTTTCCGATTCAGTGATGCTTGCCGCCTCCCCTTATAATTGGGGCTTGTGACGGACGGCGCTATTCTCGATCACATCTCGCGACTGCCGCATGCGCGCGCGACCTTCAAGCAGCTGGTTCGGGAGCTCGGCTCGCACGGCGAATCGCGGCGTGAATTGGAGGCCGCGCTGGAGCGCTTGACCGGACGCGGCGAGCTGGTAGAGGTGCGCAGCGGGCATTTCGCCGCCACGCGATTCAGCCGCGAGTATGCCACCGGGCGCCTCAATGTGCATCGGGACGGCTACGGTTTTTTGATCTCCGACCGGCCGCTTGAAAACGTGCAGGGCGACGTTTATATACCGCGCGAGTCGGCGCAAACCGCGATGCATGGGGACCGCGTGGTGGTGCACATCGCGCGCATCGAGGGTGACGGGCGGGCGGACGGCGAGATCGTCAAGATCCTGCGGCGCGCGCATCAGACCGTGGTGGGAGAGTTTCGCGTGAGCGCGCGGGGTTGTTATGTGATACCGCACGACGAGCGGATCCGGCAGTGGATCGATATTCCGGAGGGCATGGAGAGGCCCGATGCGGACGTGACACGGCACCGCGTCGGCGTTGCACCGATCCGGGCGACCGGGCCCGAGGATCTGGGCGGCATGATCGTCAACGTCGACATTCTGGAATTTCCGGAAGGGCGCGAGCGCGCGGTGGGGCGTGTGATCGAGGTGCTGGGGCATCCGGACGATTTCGGCGTGGATGTTGAGATTGTCATTCGAAAACATCACATCCCGCATCAGTTTCCGCCCGGCGTGCTGGAACAGGCGCAGAGTTTCTCGGGCGTCATCCGGCTGGATGAGCTGGCGGGCCGCGAGGATTTTAGGAATCTCGACATCGTTACGATCGACGGGGAGACGGCGCGGGATTTCGACGATGCGGTTTGGGTGGACCGGCTCGCGAGCGGCCACTACGCGCTGCAGGTTCACATCGCCGATGTGAGTCATTACGTCAAGCCCGGCACGCCCATCGACGAAGAGGCTTTCCTGCGCGGCACCAGCGTGTACTTTCCCGATCGCGCGGTGCCGATGCTGCCGCTGGAGCTGTCCACGGAGATTTGTTCGTTGAAACCTGGCGTGGACCGGCTGGTGCTTTCCGCGCTTCTGGAGCTGGATCATCGGGGCGACGTGATCGCGCAGCGATTCTGCCGGGGCGTGATTCGCAGCGTCGAGCGCATGACCTACACGGATGTGCACGCGCTGCTCGAAGGTGACACGGCGTTGCGAAAACGGTACGAGCGGCTGCTGGCGCGATTCGAGTTGATGCGCGAGCTGGCGCTGGTGCTGAATCGGAAGCGCGTCGAGCGCGGCGCCATCGACTTTGACATGCCGGAGCCGCTGATCGAGTTTGACGAATTCGGCGAGATGACCGGTGTGACGCGCAGTCCGCGCAACATCGCGCACCGCCTGATCGAGGAGTTCATGCTGGCGGCCAACGAGGCGGTAGCCTCGCATCTGGAGCAGTTGGAGATCCCGTCGCTGTTTCGCATTCATGAGAAGCCGGATCCAAAACGGGTTATGGAGTTTGAGGAGATCGCGGCGCATTTCGGATATTCGCTTGGTATCGGCGCGCTGCCGGTGAAGCGTTTTCGGATACAGGAGCGCGGGCGCGGCGGGCGGCAGGGGCGCAGGACGATCGAGACGGCGGACGACAGCCTGGCGATTTCGCCGCGCAATTATCAGAGGCTGGTGGCAAAGATCGAGGGCAAGCCGGAGGAACGGATTCTAAGCTATCTGATGCTGCGTTCGCTCAAGCAGGCGCGCTACAGCGCCGAGAATGAGGGACACTTCGCGCTGGCGGCGGCCAGCTATACGCACTTCACGTCGCCGATCCGGCGCTATCCGGATCTGATCGTGCATCGCATCCTGGGTGCGTCTTTGGTTGGAAGGCGCGAGATCGCGGCGCCGGCGCGGCTGCAGGTGATCGCGGACGATTGTTCGGAGACGGAGCGGCGGGCTGCTGACGCCGAGCGTGAGCTGGTGGAGTGGAAGAAGGCGAAGTTCATGGAAGACCGCGTGGGCGAGCAGTTTCGCGCGCTCATCATCAGTACGACGCGGTTCGGATTCTTTGTCGAACTGGAGAATCTGTTCATTGAAGGCTTGGTGCCGATCGATACGCTGCCCGGGCGATCGCTACAGCTATCACGAAAACACCCGCAAGATTATCGGGCAGCGGACGCGGCGGCAGTTCAGTATCGGGGATGCGGTTGAGGTGTTGCTGGACCGGGTGGATCCGATCGAGAGCAAGCTGACCTTTTCTCTGGTCGAGCCAGAACGAACGCGGAAGAAAAGCCGCAAGCGGTCGTGAATTTAGGCGACGGAGGCGGCGCGCAGCGGAAAACTCTGCGACGCGAGCGACTCCAGCAAATGCTCGTGGAAGCCAGGTTCCAGCATGTAGTAGGTTTTGCCGGAGTCATCCAGAAGGACTGCCAGCTTCTTGGCGGACAGCAACAGGCAGAGCTGCTGTTCGCCGGGCGTCAGGGTGGTCACGTCCACGCGAGCGGTTCCGCGCGGGCCGGGTGTTAGCTTCCGCAGGAAGTCGCGCGTGAAGATCTGGTGATCGATCCCCTCCAAAGCAGCGCCGGCGGAGACCCAACGATGCTCGGCCGCGCCGAAGAAATACGGGCCCGAGGCAAAGGCGAGCAGGAATACGATCACGTCGATGAACATGGCGAGAGCGAGCGCGAAGGCGTGGCGCGGCGTGGGCGCGGTGAAAAGCTCCTCGAAGGCCACCAGCAAGTCTTCCTGGCCAGACACTGTGCGATCGACGAAATCGCTATACACGGGAACGGGCGGTTTCGCGATGGCGCCGGAATGCAGCGCCTGTTCGACGTCGTTCCACGGCACGCTATCGTAGACCTGCCGGTAGGCTTGGAGCTGCTGGTCGGTGGGCTCGAGCGGTTTGGCTTGCGCAATAAACCCGGCGAGCTGCGATTGCGCACGCTGCATATCGCTCAAGGATTGCTCGGCCAGCTTGGTGTAGCGGTCGAAGGCGGAGTAGCGAACGCCTTCGCCGGATCCCTCGCGATAGCCTTCGGCGTAGGTCTGACCTTCGCGCGCCACCGCGGCGCGGATGCTTGCCAAGTACGGGTCCGCATCCTGGGCGCGCGAGATGTGGCCGTGCGTTTTCTCGGCCTCGGTCATTTCTTGTAGCGCGATGATGTGCTTCTGCTGTTCGGCGATGGCTGAGGCCAGGAGCTTCTGCGTCTGGCCGGCCGAGTCGTTCAGCGTGTCGTAGAGGTGGCGTTCGATGGTGGCGGGACGCTCGCGCGCGCTGAACCAGGTGTACAGGCTGGTGTAGGAGAAGGCGATCGAAATCAGGGCGGTCACCACGTACACGCCGATCAGCAGCGAACGGCGGGCGGCGTTTCGCGCGGGCGACGTGAATCCGATCAGCCAGGCGACCATTACCAAAGCGGTCTGCACGCCGATTGATGCGAGAGTGGCGAACCAGACGGAAAGGTACAGCCGCATTCCTTCGAACGTGGTGTACCAGGAAACGATCGCCAGCAGGCAGCTTGCGACGAACAGGGCCTGGACCATGGGCCGGGTCAGCCCGGCGGAATCGATGGGTGCGTTCGAGGATACGTAAGACACACTAATCCTCCTGCGTTGAACTACGTAAAGTTTGCTCGGGCGGTTCCCAGAAAAACTACTCTTCTTCCTCTTCTTCGCCGGTCTTGAGAGCCTTGGCGGCGGCGATGATCTTGTCGGCCTGGAGCGACGGGACGTAATCGTAATGATCGAATTCCATCGAAAACGAGGCGCGGCCCTGCGTCATGGAGATCAGGTCGTTTTGATAGCTGAGCATTTCGGACATGGGCACCTGGGCGCGAATAATTTGCGTGCTGCCTTTGGTATCCATGCCTTGGATGCGGCCGCGGCGGCCGTTGAGGTCGCCCATGAGGTCGCCTGCGTATTCCACGGGGGCTTGCACCTCGACGTTCATGATCGGTTCCAGGATGGCGGGCTTGGCCTGCTGCATGGCGGCCTTGAAGGCTTTTCGAGCCGCGATCTTGAAGGCCATTTCAGACGAATCGACGTCGTGATACGACCCATCGTAGACGGTGACTTTGAAATCCACGACAGGAT
The DNA here is from genome assembly GCA_963768095.1 of Terriglobia bacterium. Taxonomy (GTDB): domain Bacteria; phylum Acidobacteriota; class Terriglobia; order Bryobacterales; family Bryobacteraceae; genus Palsa-89. Next base: position 379,790 of record CAVYGT010000012.1, read on the forward strand.
AGCCGGCCAGGAAACCGTTCGCGGCGGCTTCCACGATCCCCTTTTCGACGGCGGGAATGTATTGGCGCGGAATGGAGCCGCCGAAGATCTCGTTGGCGAATTCGAATTTTCCGCCGCGCGGCAGCGGCTCGATACGGATCCAGCAGTCGCCGAACTGGCCGTGACCGCCGGTTTGCTTCTTGTGGCGGCCCTGCACGTCGGCCTTGCCGCGAATGGTTTCGCGATAGGGAATTTTCGGCGCTTTCAGCTCGACATCCACGCTGTAGCGTTTCTTAAGGCGGCTGACGATCACCTCGACGTGCTGTTGGCCGCTGCCGGCCAGCAGAAATTCCTTGGTCTGGGGATCGCGGTAAAAGCGCAGCGATTGGTCTTCTTCGAGAATTCGGGAAACCGCGTTACCCAGGCGGTCTTCATCCTGGCGGCTTTTGGCCGAGATCGCAAAGGCGATGCTGGGCTCGGGCAGCTTCACCGCCGGGTAACTGATGAGTGAGCCCTTGTCGGCCAAGGTGTCGCCGGTGAGCGTCTCCTTCAATTTTGCGACCGCGCCGATGTCGCCGGCTTTCAATTCCGTAAGCGGCTGGATGGTTTTTCCCATCAGCGAACCGATGTGCGCCAGGCGCTCGCCGCCGGAGGTGCGCGCGTTCACCAGGTTGGCGTCGTTTTTCACCACACCCGACATCACTTTGAAATAGGTGACGCGGCCGGCGAACGGATCGGCCACCGTTTTGAAGACGAACGCGGATACGGGCTCGCTGTCCTTGATGGCGCGCTGCACTTCCTGGCCATTGAGGCTTGCGGCTACCGGCGCGTGTTCGGTGGGAGCCGGAAAATTCTCGGCGATGAAGTTGAGCAGGCTGTCGGAAGCGATGTTGTGCAGGCCGGCCGCGCACAGAACCGGATGGATGCGGCGCTCGCGGATGGCCTGGCGCAAGCCGGTCAGGATTTGGTCGGGCTCGAGCGTGCCCTTGTCGAAGTATTGCTCCATCAGGGCGTCGTTGCCTTCGGCCACCATTTCAATCAGGGCTTCGTGAGCCTTCTGGGCGGCGTCGGAGCGATCGGCGGGAATGTCGCCTTCCTTGCCCTTGCCGTCGCCATCAGCGGTGTAAGTGTAGGCTTTCATCCGCACCAAGTCGATTAGGCCTTTGAAATCCTTCTCGGCGCCCATGGGCAACTGAACGGGAACCGCGGCGCGTCCGAAGATCTCCTGGACGCTCGCCAGGGCGCGCTCGAAATCGGAGCGCTCTCGATCCAGCTTATTGATGACGATGGCGCGCGGCAGGTTGAACTCGTCGGCGAAGCTCCAAACCTTTTCGGTCTGCACTTCAACGCCCGCGACGCCGTCCACCAGGACCAGCGCGGCGTCGGCCGCGGCCATGGAAGCCTTGGTGTCGTTGATAAAAATGTTGAAGCCGGGCGTGTCGATCAGGTTGATCTTTTTCTTGGCCCACTCCGCGGATGCCAGGGCGGTGGAGATGGACAATTTGCGCTGGATTTCGTCGTCATCGAAATCGGTGATGGTGTTGCCTTCATCGACGCGCGTCAGGCGGTTGGTTGCGCCGGAGGTGTAGAGAAGCGCGGCCGCGAGAGTCGTTTTTCCGCAATGCCCGTGGCCGATCAGCGCAACGTTCCTGACGTCTGTACCTTCGTAAACTTTCACTTGGTTTCACTCCAGGTAGGATGTCAAACCGGATCTTAACACAATTAAATGTGTGTGACGGCGGGCCGCAAGTCGCGCTGCGCAAAGGGGATGCGCTCGCGTAACGGAGGAGCAAAAAGTTGCCGATGCGTTGCGCGGAAACTTCAGCACCGGGCGACTCGTCTGGGTGAGTGAGCGGGTTAAAGGTTCCAAGGAGAAAACGCATGCACATAACACGGCGAAGCATCGCGGTTGGATGCGTGACGTTCGTATTGCTCGGGGCAGCGGCTGTGGCGCAAGGTCCGCCGCCTCCCATGCTGCCGCCTGGCGAACTGGACCGGCTGGTTTCGAGAATCGCGCTGTATCCGGACCCGTTGCTGGCCCAGGTGCTGGCCGGCGCCACCTATCCGGATGAAATTCCGCAGGCGGCTAGCTGGGGCGATCAGCACAGTTATTTGCATGGCGATCAACTAGCGCATGCGATTTCCGAGGACCACTTGCCGTGGGATCCCAGCGTGCAGGCGCTGCTTCCGTTTCCCTCCGTGCTGGACATGATGGCGCGGGATATGGCGTGGACTTCGCAATTGGGCAATGCGTTTATGGCGCAGCAACAGGACGTGATGGACGCGGTGCAGCGGGAGCGCCGCAGGGCGTATGAGTACGGGTATCTACGGACTGGTCCGCAGGTGGTGGTTGCTCCCGGTCCGTACATCACGATCGCGCCGGTGAATCCCGGATTCTATTACGTGCCCCTCTACGATCCGTTGATCGTGTTCGCGCCTCCGCGGCCCGGATTCTTCGTGGGTGGAGCCATTCGCTTCGGCGGAGGGATCACAATCGGGGCGGCGTTTGCGCCGTGGGGGTGGGGCTTCGCGCGATTCGGCTGGGCGAATCACGCGGTGATTATCAACAATCATCCCTGGACGCGCACTTGGGCCGGACGACGGGAATACGTGCATCCGTACAACGTGCCGCGTTATGCGCCCGGGCGTCGCGTGGAGCATCATGAAGTGCGCGGACATGAGGAGCGCCGCGAAGAGGAACGCCGGCGGTAGGGCTCGCGATGCTCATTTCTTGGGTGGACCCTGGTCGCCTGCTTTATAGCGGGCATGGCAGGCGCCGCAGGCTTGGTTCACTTCTTCGAGCTGTTTTGTGAAACCTGGGGTGTCGTTGGCCGCGGCCAGCGCAGCCAGCCGCTCTGTCGCTGCCGCATAAAACGCCGCCGCCCGATCGAAGTTGGCCCGGTCTCGCCAGATTAGGGGGAGCGCTTGCGAAGTCGCGGACGTCTCACCCTCGCCGGTGCCAGGCGGAAACATTCGCGGAAGAGCCTTGGCCCATTTGGCGAGGGCGGCCGCTGGATAGCCTTGAGTCTTGGCCTCGCGTCCTGCTTGCATGGCATCGCCCATGGAGCGGAACGTGATGGAGGACATATCCAGGCTGGCCTGCCGCGCGGCGATGGCATCCAAGCCCGACACACCGTGGATATTCTCCTGTGATAAGCCGGCCGCCGCGAGGGCAATCAATACGCCGGATACCACCATAAAATGTTTCAACATCGTTGGGCCTCCCAAGGTGCGGGCTTTCTGGCCCGCTCCAGCGAACCCCAATTTTAATCCGATCCGGGCGGACTCGCCGCCATCTTTGCATTTCTTGACGAAGACGCATGATTCGCTAAACCGATTGGACATCGCGGCGGCGGCAGGGTAAAAACTGGGCCTTTATGGGCCGCGAACCAAAGCCGAGATTACTTTCCCACCAGGTGCTTGGCATCGATGTTGTTCTCAGCGCACACGTATTCCATGACGTCTTCGTCCGGCGCAAGATCCCACACCATATGAACCTGCCACGGCTTGTCGAATGCCCCGGGATCCTCGACGGTCACATCCACCTGCATGCGCGCATAATCGATGCGACGATAGTGCTCGACTAAGTGAAGCTGCTCGGTGTGGGAGTAGATATCGATCAGGCCCTTATCATTGAAGTTCGAGCGATCAACGACTAAAGTGTCGCCTTCCCAATGCCCGATAGAGTGACCCAGCCAAAAGATATAATCCTGGGTCGGATGTTTGCGCCCATCGAGATAGATCTGGCGGTAGCCGATCACATCGTCCTCGGTCAGAATCACTAGCAGCGTGGGTGTCTGAACGAACTTGCGGAGGAAAGGCCCGTTCTGCAGGAGCGTCGAGGGCAAACAAGAAGCGCCCGGGAGATCCTTGAAGTTGTTTACTTTAAGGTCCTCGGCTTTAGCGGCAACCCAGGGCTTTACCGCGGGGTCTTCCGGAAACAGATCATCGTTCCCGTTCCAGACGCCCGACAGATCCGGATGTCCATCGGCGGTGCGCGGAACTGGACCCGACAGTTTGGCCGATCGTTCGCGAATGTTGTGATTGTACGTGAACGGGTCGTCGCCCAAAGTACCGTAGTTGCCGTCGCCGAGCTTGATGTCGACCTTGACCGTGGCCCCCGCACCCACGCTCACCCCCTCTTGCATGAACGGTGTGTAGCGAAATCCGGCGTACTTGAGCGTTACCGTGTAGGTTCCAGCGGGCAGACCGGTAATCGAATAGTCGCCGCCGTTGCCGCTCAATATGCGATAGGGCATGTTGGTCGTGACGTTCAGTGCCTGAATAGGAGCGCCGGGGATTCCGGTGTTGTCAGGTGCTGTGACACGTCCGCTGATGGAACCGGAATTCTGAGCCGCGGCTATCAGGCAAACCAGAAATGGCGCGAGACATAGCCTGGAGCGCATCGCAGGGGATAGTAACACAATCAGCCTTCAGGCTTGGCCCTGGGAGCTCTTTGTCAATTCCGAATTTCCGGCTTACTTTGATTTCGCCTTTTTTTCTTCGTCGGCGCGGGCGCCAGCCAGAATGGCAGCCTCCGCATAGTTGCCTTCATGGCAGGCATACTCGTAAACCGGTTTCGAGGAACGCTGCAGCGGGACCATCAGACTCCACGGCTTGGTGTATGTATCCGGATCGTCCACGGTTATTTCATAGCGCAGCACTTCGGCATCCTGCCGCGTGAACCGCTCGATGATATGGAGCTTGTCACTCGTTATGCTCTGAAATGCGCGAGGGCGATAGTTGGTTGTATCCACCACCAGCGTGTCGCCTTCCCAATGGCCGATCGAGTCTCCCAACCATCCCTGGACGTCCGCCGGCGGGTGAGAACCGTTCAGTTTGACGACACGTATGTCGTGGAACATTTCGGTCATGATCATGACCGCGCCCGGCGTTTCCAAGATCTGGTAATAGCTCTGGTATCCGGCAGTCAATTGCGGTGAGCCGTACGTGATGCAGCGCTCGCCCAGAGGCCGGTCCTTAACGTCAATAGTACGTTCGAATCTCCCCCTTGCGGCGTTGCGGGCCGCGATGGCCCGAGCCGTGAGCGGGGGTATGCGGCCGTCAGGCGGGTCTGTAATCAGCGATGTCCGATTCTCCCAGACCCGCGTGTCATTCCACTCGGAGCCGTAATCTCCAGTCCCACCGTCAGCGCTCTTGAAGCCGTGCTTCAGACCGAGCACGTTATCCAGGACCGCCGGATAAAAGCCGTCGAAGAACACCGCATCCGACTTGCCGGTGAACATCTCATTGGCCTTCTGCCGCATCTTCGCGACTTCGGCATCCGTGAGAGTGGGACGATTGGCGATCTCTTTGGGCCGTTGGAGCGGAGTGGCGATGTTGTTTTCCCAGAAGCCCTGAAAGTCCGGATGCCCATCCGGCGTCCGTGGGGCACTATATTGGCCATCAGCAAAGGCGGCGACCGTGAGCGCTGTAGCGCCGATCATCAAACCGAGTCGGCAACCTAGCATGATGAAATCTCGAAGACGCATGCAGCCTCCAGCTAAGAATTTCTTGGTCCTGCAGTTATTGTACAGCCGTTCCCGGGAAGCCAGCCGCGACCGACGCTGCGGGCACAGGCACGATTGCGCGCGCGACGAGACTTCGTCCGAGTGCGGGACTACCCTGGTCATAAGAAATCCTTCTGTCCTTGCGTAGAGTAAAAGAGTCCCGCGGGCAAGTGCTTTTCCCTAGTACTTCCCAGTTCATAGTTAGAGCACCTTGTGTTACGGTTATAACATTCGTCATCTGGGTTTTAAAATACACAGTAAGTCCTAGGGGAGGGACAGTGAATAAGCTCTTTATTTTTACATGTATAGCTGCGCTTAGTTTGCCTGCTTACGCTGACCAGGGTGGATTGATCAGCGCCGCCGGCGGATCGCTTGCCGCAATTTCGATCGCGAACCCGCCGGGTACTCTCTCGATCGCGCCACCTAACCTGACTTTTACCTCAACCGATGGCAGCACGCTGATCAACGCTGTTTTTTCGACCAGCAACACGAAGGAGTCCTGTTCCGGCGGAGGCAAGGGTGGGCATGTTACCTGCACCTATACCTTCACCGGCACTTTCAGTGGGACCCTCACCGCAAACGGATCCGTGCAGGCGATTAACGGCACGACCACACAATATTACGGGACCAGCGGCGCACTCCTCGGCGGAGTGACCGGATACAATTCGGCCTACACGCCGTTCTACTTCACCGACGGCAACGCGCGGATCTTGCGCGCCGACGATTTGAGCGGCACCAACGCAATCGCCTACGGGACACAAGGCACCGGAGTAGGGCAATTCTACGGACCGTCCGGCATCGCTCTGGACTCAGCAGGCCGGATATATATCGCCGACATGTACAATGACCGGATCGTCCGAATCGACGACCTGAATGGAACCAATTGGACGGCTTACGGGAGCTATGGTTCGGGCGTGGGACAATTCACACTTCCGCGAAGCATCAGCGTCGATCCCACGGGGCACATCTGGGTGCTCGATGGCGGCAATGGCCTGGTTCGCATGGACGATATGAACGGAACGCACTGGACCGTTGTCGGCAGCGCCGGCTCTGGGGTCGGCCAATTCGGGGCGGTCGCCGCTGCGCCCGCTTTCGACTCTCTGGGCCGGATCTACGTCGCCGACGCCGGCAACAGGTGGATCGTTCGGTTCGACGATATGAACTTCACCAACTGGACCACATTGCAACAGTCTCAGCCGGTGGGGCCTTATATCTATTCCTTTGGCCAGCTCTACGGCGTGGCGGTCGATCCAGCCGACAAGATCCACGTGGCCAGCAACACAACCATAGTTGGCGTCGACGACATGACCGGCGCGAACTGGACCTCAATCGGCATCGGAACCTTCCCGCCAAACACCATCGCCGTCGATGCGAGCGGTATGGTTCTTTTGGGTAACGGCTATGACGCGGTGGTCGACGACAGCCAGGCGACGGTATTTACCTCAACCATCGACGGCGTGGTCCTGGTGAACGGAGTTTATGCGACTGTTTACGGCGCCGTGCCCATCCCGCTCCCCAGCCCGCGCCCTTCCGCCATCGCATTCAATCCGAACACCCTCACGTTTTCCCAGAATGTCAACAGCACGAGCGCGGCTCAACCCGTCACCATCAGCAACTTCGGCGGCAGTGCATTGAGCGGGCTCACGGTTTCGGCCGGCGGAGTTTTTTCGCAGACCGACAACTGCCCCACCACGCTGCAGCCGGGATCGAACTGCACTGTCTCGGTCAGCTTTACTCCGTCCGCGCCCGGCTCCGTCACGGGAGCGCTCAACATCAGCGATAACTCCGGAAATGCGGGCTCGGCGCAAAGCGTTGTCCTCAATGGCACCGGGACCGCTCCTACGGCGAACGTGACCCCGACGTCGCTTTCGTTCTCTTCTCAGGTGATCGGGACAACCAGTTCGGCGCGCTCGATCACGGTGCAAAGCACCGGAACGGGCCCCTTGCAGGTTTCGCAGATCGCGGTCTCCGCTCCGTTTGGGGAGACAGACAACTGCACCGCGGCTCCCATCGCTTCCGGTTCGTCCTGCACGATTTCGGTGACCTTTTCGCCGGCCGTTACCGGCAGCGCCAGCGGCAGCGTAACCATCACCGATAACGCGGGAACTCAAACCGTGTCTCTGAGCGGATCGGGCGTCGCGCCGGTTACCTTCTCGTCGAGCAACTTGAGCTTCGGAAATCTGGCGGTCGGCAGCACGAGCACGGCTCGTTCCGTTACCGTGACCAACCGTCTGAGCACCGCGCTCAGCATCAGCAGCATTGTCGCGACCGGACCGTTCGGGATTGCCACCAACACCTGCGGCGCAAGCATCGCCGCCAACGGAAACTGCACCGTCGGGGTCACGTTCACGCCGGCCGGGCTGGGCTCGGCCACTGGAGCCCTCACATTCACCGACAGCGCGATCACCAGTCCGCAGACGGTTTCCCTCAGTGGAACCGGCACTGCTCCGGTGACATTGTCGACCACCAGCATTTCGTTCAACAGCACAGTGGTTGGCCAAACGAGCAGCAGCCGCTCGGTAACCCTGACGAATCAGCAAACCTCGGCGCTGAGTTTCACGAGCATTGTCGCGAGCGCCGGATTCTCTATCGCCAGTAACACCTGCGGCGCAAGCATCGCCGCCGGGACGAATTGCACGGTAGGCGTGACATTCTCCCCGATTACCGTCGGATCCGTCACAGGGACGCTGACGTTTACCGACAGCGCTGCAACTAGTCCTCAGGTGGTGAACTTGTCGGGAAAGGGCAGCGCTCCAGTAACGTTCTCGGCCAGTTCGCTGAACTTCGGGACCATACCGGTGAACACGACGAGTTCCGCCAAGACCGTAACCGTGACCAATCACCTCAATGTAGCGCTGTCGCTGAGCAGCGTGACCGCGAGCGCCGGATTCATCGTCTCGAGCAACTCGTGCGGGAGCAGCATTCCGGCCGGAGGAAACTGCACGGTGGGAGTCAAGTTCTCGCCAACCGCCCCTGGCCCGGTGACAGGAACGCTGACTCTTACAGATGGCGCCCTGACCAGCCCGCAGGCGATCACATTATCCGGCTCGGGCCAGTAAAACGGAGCCCCCCCGCGGTACCGGTTTGAGTGCCGCGGGGATTATGGGCCACGTTCAATCACCGCATCGGATATACGCGCCAGATCGAGAATCACGTCGCTGTGCCGGCTCCGTACGACAGCGCCACCGGGATTGACAGCGAGTCCATTCGATGATACCTTGTTATCCAAGGCTTGTTAAACATGGCACTGGAGATCGACCGGCAGTTCTTAAAGGGAAGCATCAGCTTGCTGTTGCTGAATCTGCTGTCGCGAGGCGAAATGTACGGCTATGAAATTCTTCAGGAAGCCTCGCGCCGCAGTGCCAATGCGTTCGCGTTCAAGGAGGGGACTCTTTACCCAGCGCTGCATCAACTGGAGAAAAAGGGTCAGATCAAGTCCGCATGGCGCACGGCCGAAAACGGCCGGGAACGCAAGTACTACTCGCTGACCGCGAAAGGCAGGAAAGCCGCCGCCGATTACGAAAAGCAGTGGCAGCATCTGACCGGTGCGATGGCGGCAATATTGGAGAGCAAGTAAATGCGTGCGGCGGATGAACTGATCGACTGCATCGTGAACTCCTCCGAGATTCCGTCCGGGAAGCAGCGGCGGGAGATTCAACGCGAGCTTCGCTCCCATATCGAAGATTTCGTTGTCGCGGCGCGCGAGGCTGGCCGCGGCCAGGATGAGATCGAGAAACTGGTGCTGGCTAACTTTGGCGATCCTGGCCAGATCGCCCAAGGCTTTGCCTGGGTTTACCGGCACGAACGGCGAAGGCTTCGCGCTTTCGCATATGCGCTTTCTACCGTCTTGCTGGCGACCTGTCTTTCAGCAGCGATTCTGGCAATGCAGGCCGGCCTGGCGTTCGGCTTTGGCACATCAATCATGAAAGTGCTCGCCAGCAGGCATACGGTGATCGAAGCGCTCGATATCTTGGCGTCGGTGGCTGTCTACCTAGGCCTGACTTCGCTAGAAAACCTTTTCGAAAGCCACCGGTTTCAAAAAGCAACACTTCTGCTCACGGTGATCCTCGCCATCCTCATGGCGTCGTGCGCCGCAGCGGGTTTGCCGATAACCTTTCTCTTTTTTGGACTCGTCAACGGAGTCTTCTTTCGGGCAGTTCAGCTATTTGTCACTCCGAAGGCCGCGCGCGTCGGCATCGTCCTGGTTTGTTTTCCGCTGGCCGGACTCGCTATGGCTCTGCTGCGGTCGCCGGTTTCACATGTTGATCCCGCGGCAACTTGGGCCAGCTGGTTAGCCATGGGCGCTGGCTACCAACTCATGACCCATCTGGCGGCGCGCGTCGATCGAGCGCTTCTGAACGGCCTGCAGCGGATTCAAGCCGGTTACTGAAGGGAGAGCTCACATGAGAACGCTTACCATTCTGCTGGGCGGCTGCCTGCTGCTCGTGCTGGCTCCGCTGGGCGTCGCGCATTTCAGACTGCTCGAGCCCGCATCCTGGCTGGTGGAATCGGACCTCGGCGATCCGCAGTGGTCGCCTCCCTGCGGCGGAACATTGACTGACCCCGGCAAACCCACCGGCGCCATTACGAAAATCCAGGGCGGCGACAAGCTTCACCTCCGAATCCGGGAAATGGCGTTCCATCCCGGCTTTTACCGCGTGGCCCTGGCCGTGAATTCGCGCGCCGAACTCCCGCCCGATCCCGAAGCCGCCAGCGAGCCGGGACCAGACGGCCGTCAACGGTCTGTTTCGGGAGCCATTCACTATCCGCCGTCACCGCCCGTGCTCGCCGACGGCTTGTTCATGCACGTCGCGCCTTTCGATAAGGAACAGGAAACCGATGTCCAGATTCCGAACATCAACTGCCAGAAATGCACCTTGCAGGTGATCGAGTTTATGGGGGCCCATGGCTTTAATAAAGACGGCGGCTACACCTACCACCATTGCGCCGAACTCCAGATCAGCGCCAATCCGAGTAAGCCAATCGATACCAGGTTTCCAGCCCAAAACAAACAGCGCTGAAGTCTTCCGTCATATATGACCGCAGGCCGGATCCTCATTGTGGATGAGGATATTCGCCTGGCAGGCTTGCTGGCTGAACACCTGGCAGCGGAGAATTTTCAACCGGCGCACGCCACCACCGGCGCCGCCGCTCTGGCATATCTGGCCCGGCTCCCTTTCGACCTCGTGATCCTGGATGTGATGATGCCGAACATGGATGGGCTCGAACTCCTGCGGCGTTTGAGAAAGGTAGCAAGTGTACCCGTTCTGATGCTCAGTGCACTGGCAGACGAGAATCACCGGATTCGAGCGCTGGAACTGGGCGCGGACGATTATGTTGTGAAGCCCTTCAGCGTGCGTGAACTGGTCGCGCGCCTGCGTGCTCTACTTCGCCGCACCGCCCATAGCCGGCCGGATTCCACTCCGCTCTCGCTGGGTGCGTTGGCCATTGATCCTGTGGCGATGTCGGCGACGATCGAGGGCGTGCCCGTGCGGCTAACGAGCGCCGAGTTCATGCTGCTGGAGGCGCTGGCCCGATCCGCCGGGCGAATTCAGAGCCGCGCAACTCTGACGTATCAGGCGCTGGGACGACGGCTCGAGCCCTTTGATCGCAGCATCGACACTCACATCTCGAACATCCGCCGCAAACTACGATCCCTCGATCCGAGGCGAGGCATCGAAATCAAGAGCTTCAGGGGCCACGGCTATGTGCTCACCGCTCCCGGGCGGCCATAACGCTATTCTTTTCGGCAAAAACGCATTATAATTCGCTCTAGAAATAGGAGGCCTTCCGGCATGCAAGCTAAAGTGCAGGTCGCGTGCTGTTGTTTGTTCCTCTTCGGGTCCTTCTCGGCGACCGCAACACCCCAGCAGAAAACGAATTCACCCATCGACGGCGTATGGGAAGGCGTTTTGAAATTGCCCGTGCTCACTCTAAGAATCGTTCTGCATATATCCGGCTCGGACGATGCACTGAAGGCTACCTACGACAGTCCCGACCAATTATCATTCGGTAAGGCTGTCGATTCCATCAGCTTTCAAGGCTCCACGCTCACATTCGAAATTTCGCGTATCAACGTGCGGTTTACCGGAGACCTGTTAGCGGATGGCACCATTGGCGGAGAATTCGTTCAGCGAGGAAACGGCGTCAACCTCGTCCTAGCTCGATCCAGCGGCGCCGCGGCTCCCGCTTCCGGCAGCGTCGAAAACGGACGTTATCACAACGATCAGACGGGACTTGAGTTTGATCTGCCCCCAGGGTTTTCGGTTCGGGACACGGCGATCTACATGGACAACAATGGGTGGCAGGCGACACTAACTGATTCGCAGCGCTCGAACGCAGTGATCGCCGCCGTTTGGATGAACAAAGTTAGCCTTCCCGCGCAGCGCATTCCGTCGATTGTTGATGCCCAAATTCCTGCCAAAATCGCCCGCAGGACGTCTCCCAATTACCGTTATGAGATACCGGCCGATAGCATTCAGAAAATATCCATTAATGGACGTCAAGCGATCAAAGCGATGGGACGCTACCAGCGACCCGATGGGCAGAAGATGGTGGAGCTTCTTACGTGGATCATCACCGAACACACCGAGGTCCACTTCTATTCCATGATCCCAGTGGACATGCTTCCGGACGTGCAGTGGCGCTTCGATCAGATGGCGCAGAGTGCGACAGTTCCCTAATTCGGATCGATAACCTGATAGAGAACTTTTCGCCCTGACACGCGCCTACTTCGAGGCCGCCCTGGCCTCATCGGCCCGCGCACCAGCCAGTATGCCGGCTAAGCCGATATTGCCTTCGTGACAAGCATACTCATAAACCGGCTGTGCAGACCGCTGCAGCGGAAGCATCAGGCTCCACGGCTTGGTCCAAGTGTCCGGATCGTTTACGGTAATCTCCCACCGCAGCGTCTCGGCATCCTGACGCGAAATCCGTTCCGTGATATGCAGCTTGTCGCTCGAAATCCCTTGAAAGGCGCGCGGCATGTAGTTGGTGGTGTCGACTACCAGCGTATGGCCTTCCCAGTGCCCGCGCGAATCCCCCATCCACTCTTGGACCGCCGCGGGCGGATGCGGCTTGTCCTCAAGCTTGATGACTCGCACATCGTGGAACATTTCTGTCATGATCATGACCGCCGCAGGCGTCTGCACGACCTGGAAATAGCTCTGGTATCCCGCGCCGATGGCTGGCGAGCCACGGGTGATACACCGTTCGCCTAAAGACCGATCCTCCGGACCTCGAGCTGGACGCTGCCGTGCGATCCTCTGTTCTTCCACCAGCTTCTTCGCCTGATCCGTCAACGGGGGGAAGTGTCCATCCGCCGGGTCGGTAATCAGCGAAGTCCGGTTATCCCAGACTCTGTGATCGTTCCACTCCGAGCTATAGTCGCCCGTCTCGCCGTCGGTGCTGGTGAAGCCAAGCTTCAGACCCTTCACATTCGCCCAAACCGTCCGAAACATTTGGTCGCCGAAGGCGGCGTCGTTCTTTCCGCTGACGAACATCTCCTCAGCTTTTTGCCGCAGCGCTTTTACTTCCGCATCGGTCAGCACCGGATGGCCGGCCAATTCCTTGGGACGCTCGATCGGTGTGGCAATGTTGTTGGCCCAGAAGCCTTGCAAGTCCGGATGCCCATCCGAAGCCAAAGGCGCCTTATACTGCTGCCCTTGGGCTAGCGCGGCAGAGGCCGTAGCACAAACGATCAGACCAAAAGTTCTCAAGTTCATTGGTCGCTCCTTCTGAGCAAGACTATATACGGTAAGAATGGTACAGCCCTCAAACTCGGAGGTCAAGGGGTGGTGGTGCCGTTGACCGGGGTGGTGGTGCGGTGTGTTCCGTCGAGCGAAATCAAGAGCTGCTCACAGTTCACCGCGGCGGCGCGTGACATCATTCGAGCGCGCCCCCTACTAACCTCGTAGCGGTGACGTCCTTATCACCGTGACCCGCGAGTCCAGCGGCAACCGGATTGCTCCGATTGAAGTGGAGGCGTTATGTCGCTTTTCGTCTGGATATTACTCGGCTTGGTCGCGGGCTTTATCGCCAGCCATTTAGTGAGTCGTCATGGCGAGGGAGTGGTGCTGGATGTCCTTCTGGGGGTGGTGGGTGCGATCCTCGGAGGTTGGATTTTTCACGTCTTCGGCCACATTGGTGTCACCGGGCTCAATCTACATAGCATTCTGGTTGCGACACTGGGCGCCATCGTATTGCTCTTCGCGTATCACGTTATACGACGCCACGCTTGATCTGCCCCCGCAGCTTCGTGGCGGGAAAAGAGAGTGTGGAACCGCAGTGCTCAGCCTTGGAATGGCCTGAGCTGTCGGCCACTCCTGCGCCGGAGGCGCTATGCCGCCCTGCAAAGGGCCTACTTGCCGAACCAGCGCAGGGGGGCGGTGGTGAGCCAGGGGACGTAGGTGATCAGCAGGACCGTTCCCATCAGGATGAACAGGAATGGGAGCGTGGCCCAGATGATCGTGCCCATCGGCTTCTTGAAGCGGTAGGCCGACAAGAAAAGATTGATTCCTACCGGCGGGTGGAGATAGCCCAGTTCCAGATTGGCGATGAAGATGATGCCCATTTGCACCGGGTCGATGTGGTAAGCGGCGGCCAGGGGCTTGATCAAGGGGACCACGACCAGGATCGCGGCGAAGATGTCCATCAGGGCGCCCACCACCAGGAGCGCGCCGTTCAACAGGAGCAGGAACAGATACTTGGATTGGACGTGCGTCTGTACCCAATCGATCAGCCGGGCGGGAACTTCGGCGTCGATCAGGTAATTGGTGAAACCGAGCGCGACGCCGAGGATCAGCAGAATGCCGCCGACGATGGTGGCGCATTCGACGAAAACTTCGCGGTAGTCGCGCGTGAGCTTCAGATCGCGATAGATGAACACCTCGACGACGAAGGCGCAGAAGGCGGTCAGGGCGGCCGCTTCGGTGAGCGTGCCGAAGCCGCCGAACAGGCCGATGATCATGATCACAGGCAGCGCCAGCTCCCACTTGGCGGTCCAGATGGCGGATGCGGCGTGAGTGAACGAAAATGGCTCGCGAACGGCGTCGCTCTTGAGTCCCATATGGATGCCGACTGCCGCGACACAACTGATCATCACCAGTTCGGGCAGGATGGCGCCGGTGAACAAACGCGGCAGAGGGGTTTGCGAATACACACAGTATAAGATGGCAGGAACGCTGGTGGGAAACAGCAGTCCGAGCGAGCCGGAGGCGGTCAGCAAGCCGATGGAAAAATTCTCGGGGTAGCGGGTTCGGATCAGCATCGGCACCAGCAGGCCGCCGAGCGAGAGGATGGTGAGTCCCGAACCCGCGAAGGTGAAGACGGTGCAGATGGCGACGGTGGCGATGGCGAGTCCGCCGGGAATCCAGCTAAAGAGTGCGGTGAAAACCTGGAGCAGCCGTTTGGTGGCGCCGCCTTGGATCATGAAATAGCCTGCCAGAGTGAAGAGCGGGATGGAGGGCAGGAGCGGCGAGGCCACCAGGCGGTACATCTCCACGGGGACGGAAGCGGCGGGTGTGGTGCTGTTCCAGAACAGGAGCAACGCCAGTCCGCCGAACACGGCGAAGATCGGGAGCCCGAGGATGGTTACTACGAGCAGCATCGCCAGCGAGAGCGGAAGGATGTACGGTGTGCCGGGCGTGATGACGAAGCCGAGAAGAGCGGGTATGGGAAGTCCGAGCGCGGCCAAGGCGCGGCCTTTCCAGGTTGGGCTGGCGTGCCAGACGGCGCGCAGGGCGATGACGCCGAAGCCGACCAGCATGATGGCGAGCGCCACCCACTTTGGTACGCCGGGAAGCAACTGGCTGCCGGACTCGCGTTCCGAGCGCACGAATACCCAACTGGCCCATGCGAGACAGGTGGAGACCGCGGCTAATGCGGCGGCTGCGGCGATTTTTGCAGGACCGCGCCAGGACTCGGGCAGCAGCGACATGGAGGACAATGCCAGCAGCCGGTCCGAGCGCGACGCCAGCATGCCGCCCAGCATGCCGATCCAGAGCGTGAGTTGTTGGACGATCACTGCGGATCCGGGGATGCCATCCCAACGGAATTGCCGGGCGACCATTTCGATCACCGGCAGCGCGGTCATCAGCGATAGCGCGAGGATGGAAAAAGAATTTTCGAAAAGCTGGAGTGGCGTGGAAGGCCCGGAGGCTTCCGGAGGCGGCGCTCCGTGACTCACTGCCCGCCCGCCGCGCTGGCGCCCGGGTGCGCTTTCCGGTACTGGTCGCGGAGTTGCTTGACCTGATCGAAGAGGTCCGCCGGGACGATGGTTCCGCGCAGTTTGGGCCAGATGCCCTCGGCCAATTGATGCCATTCGGCCAGCGCCTTGGGGTCGGCCTTGACCAGATTCAAGCCGAACTGCTGCATCATGGGAATGGAGTTGCTCTCGGCCTTGCGAATCTCCTCGCGCAGAGCGACGCCCGCTTTTTGGGCCGACACGAGCATTTCCTTTTGTACCGGCGGCGGGATCTTGGTCCCAGACGTCCTTATCGATGACCGTGGCGCCGACCAGTTGCGCGAAGGGAATGTCCAGCATGTTTCGGGCGCCTCCGAACCACTGGTTGCTGAGCGCGATCAAGGGCGGCGCTTGAAACGCGTCGATCAAGCCGGTCTGCAGGCCGGTGAGAATGTCGGTGGCCGCGAGCGCGACGGGATTAAAGCCGTTCACTTTGTACAGCTCGAAGGTGCTGTTGTCGCCTTGCAGCACGCAGAGCTTCATTTTGCGGATGTCGTCCGGGCGCATGGCGGGTTGTTTGGTAAAGAAGTGCACCCAACCCGCGTCGCCCCAATTCAGCACCACGAAGCCATGCTGCAGGAGGCCTTTTTCGAGGCGATCGGAGATATGGTCGCGGACGTAGTCGAGCTCCTCATAAGAAGAGAGCATCATGGGGATTTCGAGCGCTGTGACCGCGGCATCGATTCCGCTCAGTCCAGCGCCCGACAAGGCGACCGCTTGCAATTTTTTGATGCGAACCTTTTGGACCATCTCGGGCTCGTCGCCTTGTTCGCCACCCGGATAAATGCGCAGCTCGATTTTGCCGCCCGAGGCTTTTTTCCACTCTTCGCCCATGTTGAGCAGGATTTCGTGCCAGGGCGAGCCTTTGGGGACCAGAGTACCGAGGCGGATGACAGTTTGGGCGGGAAGAGAAACCGCGGTTAGGAGGAACGCGAGCAGAACGCGGGCCATGTCTCGATGGTAGCAAGTGAGGGCACGGGTCACACAATCGGGAAGGCGGAAAGAGGAGGGCTGAGCTTTCGCGGTGAGCTACGGCTGCTGCTGCGCGGCCAAGTCGTGCTCGAAGCTCACGGGGGGATTGTAGAACAGGATGCGGCCGCAGCTTTCGCACTGCATCAGATCTTCGCTATGGCGCAGGTCCTGGAAAAATTGCGGGCGCAGCATGATCTGGCACGCCGAGCAGCGCCCTTCCAGGGCTTCCGCAACCGCGGATCCGTGCCATTTCCTGCGGATGCGTTCGTAGGTGGAATAAGTTTGAGGCTTGAGTGCCGCCACCAGGCCTTTGCGCTCAGCCTGCTCCTTTTCCAATTGCTTTTGATCGACGGCGGTGCGGTCCCGCGCGCTCGCTTTTTCGGCCTCGACGTGCTGCTTCTCTTCTTTCAGCGCCGCTTCCGCTTTTTTGACATTTCCGTCCAGGGGTTCGGCTTCCGCCATCAGGTCCAGGATGCGGTCCTCGGCCTTGCGGATGGCTTGCTCGCAGAATTCGATCTCGTGCTGGAAGGCGCGGTATTGCTCGTTGGTCTTGGCGCCCAGCATCTGATCCTTGAGTTTGGAGATTTTCTGGGCTTCGGTCTTGGCGTCATCTTCTAGGCGCTTGCGCTCTTTTTGATTCGCGGCGAGCGCGGCTCGATCGGCCTCCAGACGCCGAAGGTGCGAATCCAGGGCTTTTTCGATTTGGGCGATGTGCTTGGGAAGTGTGGCAATTTCCCGCTCTAGCTCGCCGATCCGCAGGTCCAACGACTGTAAGCGGGTGACCTGCTCCATCTCTCCGGTCATCAAACGATCATTCTAACATTTATTGATGGACCGGCGACGTAACGCCGCGGCGAGAGTCCAACATCTTATAGGTACAAATGGTTAGCGCGCGCGTTTTGCTTTCATTGGCGGCGGCGGGAATGCTTCTGAGCGCGCAGGCCACCGATCCACCCGCGCCGGAACAGATCCGGATCGGCGACTCGACGATCGAGGTCAGCTTCGCGCCTGGCAATTTGGATCTCTCGCGGCCGCAGATCCGCGACTGGATCACGCATGCGGCCGATGCGGTGGCCGAGTACTTCGGGCGATTTCCGCTGGCGCACGTTCGCATCCTGGTGCGGCCTGTGGAAGGACGCAAGGGTGTTTTCAACGGGACCACGTGGGGGAACCGCCGGTCCGGCGGCGCTTTCACTCGCATATCGATCGGGGAACTAACCACTCCGGCGCAGCTCGACGGCGATTGGATGATGACGCACGAGTTGACGCACATGGCGTTTCCGGACATCGCGGGCGAGGGGCGCGAGCATCACTGGATCGAAGAAGGTATGGCGACGTACATCGAGCCCATCGCGCGCGCGCAGATCGGACAGCTCGCGGTGGACAAAGTGTGGAGCGACATGGTGCGCTTCATGCCGCAGGGTCTGCCGCGCGAAGGCGATCAGGGGCTGGATCATACGCACACCTGGGGCCGGACATATTGGGGTGGCGCACTGTTCTGGCTGCTGGCCGACGTTCAGATCCGCGAGCAGACGCAAAACCGCAAAGGGCTGCAGGATGCGATGCGCGGCATCATGAATGCCGGCGGGACGTTGGACCAGGAGTGGCCCATCGAACGCGTGCTGGAAACCGGCGACCGGTCGGTGGGATGTTCGGTGCTTGAAGACCTCTACAACCAGATGAAGGCGACGCCGGTTCGCACTGACTTGGCGGCATTGTGGCAGCGTCTGGGCGTCGAAGTCAGTGGGGACAGCGTGAGCTACAACGACGCAGCGCCGCTCGCAAAGGTGCGGAGAGCGATCACGGCGGTGGAGAAAGCCGACCGCCGCGGCTCAGCCCGCTGACGAGCCGATCAGCTCTTCGAGCTTGTTCAACACGGCGGCAGGCGAGTACGGCTTGGCGAAATAGGCGTTAGCGCCGAGGCCGGCGACGTGCGCCGGGATCTTGGGATCGCTATCGCCGCTGATCACGACGATGGGCAGCGAGCCCAGGGCGCGCACCGCCTCAATCAGCTCGAAGCCATCCATGCGCGGCAGGCGCAGGTCCGTCACCAGCGCGGAAACTTCGTTGGAGGCGAGCCACTGCAAGGCCTCTTCGGCGGTGGTTACGGAACACACGTTGATATTGGGCGCTTTCATCAGCGCCGCTTCCAGCGCGTCCCGGCAAACCTCGGCGTCTTCGACGATCAGAACGTTGCGGGTCATGGGAATGGTCTAAGGCAGGAAGCGGTATCCGACACCATGCACGGTCAGAAAGTGCCGAGGCTGGCTGGCATCCGATTCCAGCTTCTGGCGCAGGCGCACCACGTGCGCGTCCACGGTACGCGTGTGGGGAAGCCAATCGTATCCCCACACGGAATTGAGAATCATTTCGCGCGTCAGGGGGCGGTCGGCGTTTTGCAGGAAATAGGTGAGCAGGTTATATTCGGCGCGCGTGAGCTTGAGTTCTTGTCCAGCCTTACTGACGATGCGGCGGGTAAGATCCACCCGCACCTGGCCGAATTCGACTGTTCGTATGTCGTCGGGAGCGGTGCGCCTCAACACGGCTCGGATTCTGGCCAGCAGCTCGCGCGCGCCGAACGGCTTGGTTACATAATCGTCGGCTCCGATATCGAGGAGCCGCACCTTGTCGGTTTCGCCGCTGGAGGCGCTGAGGACGATGAGGGGCGTTTTCATCCCGGTGGCGCGGAGTTGCTGGCAAACTTCGGCGCCGCTCAAGCCGGGCATGCGGAGGTCGACCAGGATCACACCCGGCTTGATGGCCAGGGCCTGTTGGACGCCCGACAACCCGTCGCCGGCGAGCACGGCGCGGAAGCCCTCCTGTTCGAGCATGACTCCGACGGTGTCGCGAACGTTGCAATCGTCGTCAATCACCAGGACCGTTTCCATGCTGCTCAGCTATGGCGATTGTAACCGAGTTCGCGCAATGCATCTTTCGATTTCAGAAGGGCCTGGGGCGTTTTTACAAGATATTTACAAGTCAGCAACGAAAGCGATCTGTGCGTGGTTCCTGGGCCAGCCGCAGTGCTACGATGCTAGTCGCAGCCTGGGATGCGTTGGCCCGTTTTGCTGATGGCTCGCGAACTCGATTTAGGGGGCAGCGAGCGGCAGATGGCCCTGATTGCGGGGGCTCTGGATCGTTCGAAGTTCGCGCCTGTGGTCGGCTGCTTCCGGCCGGAGGGATTGCGCCGCCGCGATCTTGAGCAAGCCGGCATCCCGGTGGAGCATTTTCCGGTTTATTCCTTCGCGTCTCCACAAGCCGTGTCGGGGGCCTGGCGTTTGGCGCGCTTCATACGCAGGCGGGGGATCAGGTTGGTCCACACGTTCGACTATCCGTTGGCGGTGTTTGCGCTGCCGGTAGCGAAGATGTTCACCCAGGCGGTGCCCGTTTCCAGCCAGCGATCACATCGCGACCTGATTCCGCCGCGCTATCGTAGGCTGGTACGGATGACCGATCGGCTGGCGTCGGCGGTGGTGGTCAATTGCGAATTCGTGCGGCGGCATCTGGAGCAGGATGAAGGCGTGCCGGCTGCGCGGATCCGGCTTTGCCACAACGGCATCGATATCGAGAAGTTCTCCGAACGCGATGCTCCCCGGCCGGCAGCGCTTCCTGCGGACGCTTTGGTGATCGGCGTGGTGTGCGCGTTGAGGCCGGAAAAAGGCCTCGAGGACCTGCTCGAAGCTTTTCGGCGCGTCCGTGGTGCGGGCGCGGTGAAGCTCGCGATTGTGGGCAGCGGACCGATGCGAGAAAAATTAGAGTCGCTGGGTCGCGAGCTGGGCATTTCCGCAGATTGCGTCTTCGTCCCTGCCACCGATGAGGTGGCGGCTTGGCTTCGTGGCATCGATTTGTTCGTGCTGCCGTCGCGATCGGAGGCGTTTTCGAATGCATTGATGGAAGCGATGGCTTGCGGCTGCTGCGCCGTAGCATCGGACGTGGGCGGTAATCCAGAGTTGATTCGCAACGGCGAAACCGGGATGCTGTTTCCGGCGGGCGATGCGGGCGCTTTGGCTGCGGTGCTGGAGCTTCTGATCGGGAACGCTTCGCTGCGCCGGCGTCTGGCGGCCGCGGGCATGCAGTGGGTTCGCGGGAATTTCTCGATACGCGCATCCGCCCAACGCATGGGCGAGATCTACGCGGAACTGATCGAACGGCGTGCGCGCGCTTTGCGAGATTGAGGTGGCGCGGAAGGCTGGGGTGTCAACGAACGAACTTCCGCCGGCGTCAGCTCTCGGTATTTGCCGATCGGCAAATCACCGATCTTCACGCCTCCGATCTCGGTCCGGACCAGCTTGAGCACTTTGCTGCCGAGAGCCTCGATCATCCGCCGCACCTGGCGATTGCGTCCTTCGCGGATTGTAATCTCGACAAAGGTGCAGCGCGCCGAATCCCGCACGCGCTTCACGGAGGCCGGTTGCGTAGGGCCATCGCTCAATACGACGCCCTTGCGAAGCTGGTCCAGTTGATCATCGGACAGCAACGTGGAAGCTTTCACCAGGTACGTCTTGGGAACTTTGTAGTCGGGATTGGTGACGCGTTCGGCGAAGCGCGTATCGTTGGTCAGCAGCAGCAAGCCGCTGGAGTCCTGGTCCAGCCGGCCCACGGGCACCACCCACTGCCCGGCGTCTTGAATCAGGTCGTACACGGTCGGGCGACCGGCCGGATCTTTGTACGTTGTGATGTAGCCTGTGGGCTTGTAGAGCAGCAGGTAGATTTTTTCGCGCGTGCGGATTGGCCGATCGTCCAGCGTGACCGAATCGCGCTCCAAGTCGACCCAGTGATCCGGAGTTTGAATCAATCTGCCGTTGACTTTGACGCGCGCGGCGCCGATCCACTTGCGCGCGTCGGTCCGCGAGCCCAGACCGGCTTTTGATAAAACGCGGTCCAGGGTTTTGAGCGGGCGCTTGCCATGCGGAGGCTTCACTGCAACTTAGGCTAGCAGGCGGCGGCAAACAGCCCGGCCGTGATATTCTGAATTTGTATGGCAATCCCGAATGTTAAACGTTTCCGGCCTTTCTGCCCGACCTGCAACGAGAATTTCACCATCATGGCGGTTCTTCCCAAGGACGCCAGTGTCGATGCGTATTTAAGCGACGCGGTCGCGCGGCACGATCACAAAGCGTTCCAGGAAGCCAAGCAGCAGCACTTCAAGATCCGCGTCGGCCAACAGAAACAGAAGAAGGCGAAGTAGTCCGCGGCGCGCTTTTCGAAGCTGTTCCCCGCTAAAATGGGCTAATGCCCAGCCAAAAACTGACCGTGTGGATCGGCACGCGCAAAGGCGCGTTCGCATTTTCCACGAGCAACCGCAAGACCTGGAGCGCCGACGGGCCGCATTTCCGCGGCCAGGAAGTGAATCACGTTTCGCAAGATCCGCGCGAGCCGAAGCGTCTGTACGCGGCGGTCAACAGCGCCTGGTTCGGGCCGCACATCCACGCCAGCAACAACAGCGGGAAGAGCTGGAAGCTTTCCGAAAAAGGCCTAAAGCTGGAGTGCATCCCAGATCGATCCATTAAGCGCATGTGGCACGTGCAGGCGGGCGCCGCCGACGAGCCGGGCGTGGTGTGGGCCGGCGCCGATCCGGGAGCGCTGTTCCGCAGTTCCGATTGGGGCGCGAGCTGGGAAGAAGTGCCGTCGCTCACCAATCATCCCAGCCGCGGCCAGTGGGGGCCGGGCGGCGGTGGAATGATGGTGCACAGCATCCAGAGCCTGGGAAAGGGGCGCGTCATCGTCGGCATGTCGGTGGCGGGGGCGTTCCGTAGTTTGGATGGAGGCGCCACGTGGACGCCTTTCAACGCAGGGGTACGCGCCGATTTCCAACCCAACAAATTTCCCGAAGTGGGCGTGTGCGTGCACAAGCTGCTGGCGCATCCGCGCGATCCGGAAGCGCTCTATCAGCAGAATCACTGCGGGCTGTATCGCGCCAAGTTCGCCGCCGATCGCTGGACCGATATTTCGCGCGGCTTGCCGACGCGCTTCGGATTTGGCTTAGCGGTTCCGGCGGCGGAACCACAGACCATGTTCACGGTCCCTGTGGAATCGCCCGAGTATCGGTGCGATCCCGAGGGCAAGTTTCGCGTGGCTCGCACGCGCGACGCCGGCAAGACCTGGAAGCTGCTGACGCGCGGGTTGCCGCAGCGCAATGCGCATTTGCTGGTGTTGCGCGAGGCCATGACGTCGGATGCAATGGATCCGGCGGGCGTGTACGTCGGCACCACATCCGGCCAAGTGTTCTACACGCGCGATGCGGGTGAGAGCTGGCAGATCCTGGCGGACTATCTGCCTTCCGTCTATTCGGTTTCCGTGGCCGCTGCGTGAGCCGAATCGTACGGGCGTCCCGCAGCATCCAATCAAGCTGGTTCGTTATCCTGAGACTTAGATGACCTACGATCTGATCGTGATTGGGAGTGGTCCGGGCGGCTACTCCGCGGCAATTCGCGGGGCGCAGTACGGACTCAAGACGGCGCTGGTTGAGAAAGATCCCCGGCTGGGAGGCACTTGCCTGCTGGTGGGATGTATCCCGACCAAGTCACTGCTGCACACGGCCGACGTGTGGGAACGCTTCGTGCATTCGCTCGAAGAGGGCATCCAGTGCGAGAATCCGAAGCTCGATTATCCCCTGGTGCAGGACCGCAAGAACAAGATTGTCGCCAAGCATTCCAAGGGCGTCGAGTTCTTGATGAAGAAGAACAAGATTGACTGGGTGAAGGGTTACGGCACGCTGCAGCCGCGCGGCGCGAACGGACTGCTGCGCGTCGAGGTGAAATCCGCCGACGGCGCTGCGCAGACGCTTGAGACCAAGAACATAATCATCGCTACTGGTTCAGGCGCGCGCATGCTGCCGGGGCTGGAGCCGGACGCGAAGACCATCTTGACCAACATCGAGATTCTCGATCTGCCGGCGATCCCCAAGAGCATGCTGATCATCGGCGCGGGAGCGGTGGGGGTCGAGTTCGCGTCCATATTTAATCGATTCGGAACGAAAGTCACGGTGATCGAGATGCTGCCGCGCATCGTTCCGGTGGAAGACGAAGAGATTTCCAAGGAGCTGGACCGGTACTTCCGCAAGACTGGGATTCGATGCGAGACCGGGGCCAAGGCCGAGAACATCACGCGCACGGAAAACGGAGTGCGCATATGCGTGGCGCTGGCCGACGGCAAACGCGAGGACATGGAAGCCGAAACGCTGCTGGTGGCGGTGGGCCGCAAGCCGGTCACCGAGAGCATCGGAATCGAGAATCTCAAGATCGAGCTGGACCGCGGGTTCATCAAGGTGGATCAATTCCAGCGCACCGGTGAGCCGGGAGTCTACGCCATCGGGGATGTGGTGGCGGGAACGCCGCAGCTTGCGCACGTGGCCAAGATGGAAGGCATGGTGGCGGTGGCGCACATGGCCAGCAAGCCCGCCAAGCCTATCAACCGGAATCGCATTCCGAGCTGCACTTACACCGAGCCCGGGATCGGAAGCGTCGGCCTGACTGAGGCGCAGGCGCGCGCTCAGGGTCACGCCGTGAAGATCGGGAAGTTTCCATTTTCGGCCAACAGCAAGGCCAGCATCATGGGCAATCACACCGGGTTCATCAAGGTGGTGGCCGATGAGAAATTCGGCGAGATTCTGGGCGTGCATATTATCGGACCCGAGGCCTTCGAGCTGATTTCTGAAGCCGTGACCGCCATGGAAGCCGAAGCGACGGTGGAGACCATGATGCACACCATTCACGCGCATCCGACGCTGTACGAGGCCCTGGGCGAGGCGTTCAATAACGTTTATGGACTGACGATCGATGCTTGAGTCGAAGCAGGCGGATGCCACTACGGACGTTGGACGTTCACACGAGTGTGAACGCAGCACGCACGAGTGCGTACGCCACCTGGAACTTCGCGATCTTGGACGCATCGGCTATAGTGAGGCGCTGGCGTTACAGAAGGACCTGGTCGAAAAGCGCAAGCGCGGGTTGATTCCGGATCAACTGCTGATCGTGGAGCATCCGCATGTCATCACGCTGGGCCGCAATGGGCGCATGAACAATCTGCTGGCCAGCGAAGAAGTGTTGCGGCGCGCCGGCATCGAATTTCATCCCACCGATCGCGGCGGCGACATTACCTATCACGGGCCGGGACAGGTGGTCGGCTATCCGATTTTCGATTTGAGAGAATGGAAGCGTGATGTAGTCGCCTACGTCCGGACTCTTGAGCAGGTCATTCTGGACGCGCTGGCGGAGTTCGGCATCGAAGCCGGACGCGTGCCAGGTTGCACCGGGGTCTGGGTAGACGGAAAGAAAGTGGCTGCGATCGGTGTACACATCAGCCGCTGGGTTACGTCTCACGGCTTTGCCTTGAATCATACAACTGACTTGACTTACTTCCAATACATCGTGCCTTGCGGGCTAACCAAACCGGTAACTTCGATGCGGGCGCTCGGCTGCGGCGCCGGCCGCGAGGAAGTGATTTCGGCGCTGGCGCGAAATTTTTCGAAACAATTTCAATTCGATTTACTAAGCGAGGAACCAGCGTTCCTCAATTGATGGAGACATTCTAATGACTGATGTAGTAATGCCCCAGATGGGCGAGAGCATTGTCGAGGGCACGTTAACGAAGTGGCTGAAGAAGCCGGGCGAGCACGTCGAGCGCGACGAGCCGCTGTTTGAAATTTCGACTGATAAAGTCGACACCGAGATTCCTGCGCCGGCGTCCGGCGTGCTCAAGGAAGTGCTGGTGGAAGAAGGCAAGACGGTATCAATCAGCACGGTGGTAGGACGCATTGACGAAGCGGGTGGAAATGGCGCTTCGGCTCCTGCGGCGGCGGTGAGGCAAGCTCCCGCTCCGCCACCTCCCGCGGCAGCACCCAAGGCCGCGCAGCCGCCCGCCGCTCCTCCACCGCCTCCGGCACCACCTGCTCAGGCACCGGCGCGCGCGCCCGAACCGCAACCGGTGGCCTACGCGGAGGCAGAATCGCCCAATGGGCCGCTCTCTCCGCTGGTCCGCAAGATGGCGCGGGAGTACGGCATCGATCTTCGCCAGGTAAGAGGCACTGGCGCGGGCGGACGTATCAGCAAACAGGATTTGGAGGCGTATATGTCGGCGCAAGGGGCGCGTACCATGGCGCAAGTGAGCGCGCCCATCGCGACCATTCCCGCTGCTCCTCCGGTAGCGCCGGCTCCTCCGCCCTCGCAAGCCGTCACGCCGATCTACACTTCGCAGCAGGCGCCCGCTTCCGTGCCGCGTCCGGAAGCGCCCCGCGCGCGTGTCGAGCCCATGAGCAGCATGCGGGCCAAGATCGCCGAGCACATGATCCTGAGCAAGCGCATCTCGGCGCACGTCACCACGGTTCACAAGACCGACATGACGCGCGTCGCAAGGATGCGCGCGCGCTACAAGGAGGAATTCGAGCGGCGCTACGGCTTCGGGCTCACGTATCTGCCGTTCGTTGTCTCGGCCGCGGTGGAAGCGATTCACCAGTTCCCCATCGTGAACGCATCCATCGAAGGGAACAACATCATCTATCACAACGAAATCAACGTTGGAATCGCGGTGGCGCTCGAAAACGGGCTGATCGTTCCGGTGATTCGCGGCGCGGACGAAAAGAACATCGTCGGTTTGCAGCGCTCCATCGTGGATCTGTCAACGCGCGCCCGCTCGCGCCAGTTGAAACCCGATGAAGTGCAGGGCGGCACGTTCTCGATCACCAATTTCGGCAGCTTTGGCAGCGTGTTCGCCACGCCCATCATCAATCAACCCCAGGTGGCGATCCTGGGCGTCGGCGCGGTGGAAAAAGTTCCGGTCGTTGTGGACGATGCCATCGCCATTCGTTCGGTCGCCTATGTCGCGCTGACCTTCGATCATCGCCTGATCGACGGAGCGCTGGCCGATCAGTACACTGCTAAAGTGAAATCGATTCTGGAGAACTGGTCGGAGGAAGTGTTGTGATCGAACAGGCGTTCTTGAAATATTCCGCCGAGCAACTGGTGACGTTGAGCGGGCGCATCGAGGATTGCCTTGCGCGGCTGTCCGCCGAACAGGTGTGGTCGCGCAACAGCGACAACCAGAATGCAGCCGGCAACATCGTGCTGCACCTATGCGGCAATTTGCGCCAATGGATCATCGGCGGCGTGGGCGGCCAGCCGGACGTTCGGGACCGTGACGCCGAATTCGCGGCGCGCGGAGGCCTGCAGCCGGCCGAACTAGCAGCCAAGCTCAAGGCCACCGTGAGCGAAGCGGCCGAAGTGATCCGGGCGCTGCCGGTGGAACGCCTGGCGGAACGAAAGACCATCCAAAAGGTCTACGAGACGACGCTCATGGAAGCGATCTACCACGTGGTGGAACATTTCGCGCAGCACACCGGCCAGCTCATTTTCGCCACCAAGCTGCTCACCGGCGAAGACTTGGGCTACTACAAGCACCTGAGCAAAAGCGCCTAGGGCAACGCCGGGGGCATCTTGCTTCAGTCAGCAACCTGCCGCAAGCAGCGGAATTTCGAACGCTTATATTGAACTGCTCCACCCCACAGCCAGGAGCTACTGTGGCGGCGGTGGAGAGGGCGGTGTGGTAACCGGCGGCGCTTTCACCAGGATGACCGTAGGATCCACAATCGCGAAACGTGGAATCGCCGTGGGGGCCGGATGCGCCGTGGTGGGAGTCGGGAAGGTCGGGTTCGGACCAAGGTAGAACGGCGCGAACAGCGATAGAACGGCTGCCTCATGCAGCGGGCCGCTCACCGTCAATGGAACATCGGCATACTCATTGTCTAGAGGATCGGAATAGAGAACCTCATACACTACCATGCCGAAGTTGTGAATCGTAGTGGTGGTCCCGGGCAAGGCCGCAAAAGCGCCCGCCCCGTCGGGGTCCGTGCTGGTAAGCACCATCACGCCTGAAGGGGTACCAGGACTGCCCACCACATAAAGATTAACTGCGTTCGGCACTGTTACCGTCTGGCCGACCGCGGCGAAAAAGAGGGCAATGCGAGTGCCCGCGCTCGAGACGCCGTCGTGAGCGATACCGGTATTCAAGCCTCCGTAACCGGCCGAGAAGAGCGGGGAGTTTGCAGCGGCCGTGATACCGGCAGCGTAGCCCAGAGGCGGATTGGTACTCGGCGGAGGATTCGACGGCTGCCATTGGAATCCGTCCTCGGTGTTATAGAGAACATCCGGCACGTTTTGCGCGGCGTCCGCCGGGTAGTTCGTGTCGCCGTTGTAGGGGTATGGAAGACTGGACATCGGGGTGGCATTCGTCAGCGCGAAGGCGATGTTCTTGTACTTCCATGCGCTCGCGAATCCTTCCACCAGATGCACGGCTCCAGTCTCCGCCGAAACTATCAAGCCGTCGTTTGAAAGCGCCACCGTCACGGTGGAGGGAGCGATCGACATGGCGAAAGTGCTGGTCACCGACAGAGACGCGGTGATGGCATGCGGACCGCCTTTACCCAGCGCCGCTGCATCGGAGCGAACGTTGGTGATGCGCAGAATCCGCGTAATCCCCGTTCCGGTGCCCGGTGGATCGAACGGGACGCCCAGAAAATCGATTCTGTCCGGCCTCGCGGGAGGCCTGGTGGCCGGGCGTCCTTGGAACGCATTGGGCCGGCCGCATCCATAAGGCAGCTTCACAACTGCGGCGCCTGCTACAACGCACGGCGTGCCATCGTAGGTCTGCGCCGGGGTTGCAGGTTTGGTGATCTCACATATTCCCGGGCCCAGTGGGCCGTTATCGGGAGCACCGGTGTTTCCGCAGTTCAGCAGCGGTGTAGCCGCAGAACCGTTGACGCCGCGGTTCGGCTCATCCACCAGCAGCAGCGCTTCGCTGAAGTCCAGATGAGTGGGTTTGTGTTCAGTCACCAAACTGGTGGCATTCGTGTTCAAAACCAGGCTCAAATTGATCTGCGGCAGATGCGAGCCCGCGGGCGTGGGTGTTCCTCCGGTACAAGAAAGCACGATGTCACTCACCAGTTCCGTGTTTCCCGCCGTACGGGCCAACATGGGCGTGCCGCCCATCGGACTGACCACAGTCGTGGTGCAACTGACCGGCTGAGCGTTAGCCACGGTCGCAAGACCGGTCACCGCCAGCGTTGCGACAGGCAGAAAGCGAGAAATTCGCGGGATAAGTGCCATGTTGTCCTCCTCCTTGGCCCAACAGAACCTGATCTGCAGCGAGTGTATATCAAGAAAAGACGTTTGCCTATCATGTCAATTCCAGAAAATGCACTTAGTACTCGCGTTCGAAACCAACTTCGAGGCGATGATCTTAGACTCGAGTGGGCGAGCGCGAGTACGACTCAGTACAGAGAGTTCGAGGGTTGTAGGTAAGGGCGCTTAGTACCCGATTTTCAAGGTACCTTCGTGCGCGCCTTTGACGGTGCCCTTGGTCAGCCACTCCAGCGACGCGGAGAAAAGCAACAGATGATTCTTCTCCCACATGGCGTTGTGGGACGAACAGGCCAAGTCGACGAAAACTTTGTCGGGCGAACCTAGGTCGGCGTACAGATCGCGCACACGCTCCGGCGGGACCTGCTTATCGTTCGCGCCCGAGACCATGAGCGTGGGCATCTTCATTTTGGCGACGGCAGCGGTGCTCCAACCCCAAACCGTGGTCTGCGGCGCGCGCCGTACGCCCGTTCCCCAGGTAGCGCCAACCGGGTCCGAAGCCAGCATCGCGCTCCAAACGGCATCGTGAGCGCCGCGCTCATATTGATCGGGACAGCCCACCTGCCGGTCCCAATTGGAGGTGAAGTCTTCGAGCGACTGCTTGTTGAAAGCCGGGCCGTCAGCCGGGATTTTTTCGGGCGCCTCGGCGCGTCCCGCGCGATTGTAAGCCGGCGCGAGCAGAACCAGAGCGCGCACTTTATCGGGATGCTGGGAAGCATAACCGCCGGCGCGGGGGCCGCCCAGCGACCACGCGATCAGATTCAGCCGTTCGACGTGCCGTAGGGTGCGGATATGATCGACAACCGCGTTGATGTCATTCCAATCGGAGGCGATGGTGGTGAGCTGGTGCGGATAGGAGGGCGCGCAAGGCGACGCGATCAGGCTGGGGACGAAAGCGGTCTGCTGCTCCCGCGAGAGATTGCAGGGATCATTCATCGGTGCGGGGCGCGTGGAGCGGCCATAGCCGCTGGTGTCCATGGCGAACACGTCGAAACCCGCGCGCGCGAGAAACTCCATCCAACTGTAATCCTGATACGCGACGTCGAAGGAAACCTCGGCCGGTGTGCCAGCGCCGTGAATGAAAAGGACCACGCGATCGCCCGGCACCGCTTCGCGCAGCGCGGTTCCGGCCAGCGACACCTCACGCACATAGATCTGCGCGGTTTGTCCTTCGATGGCAGGCACGGTGGAGCGGACCCCAACGTAGTGGTCGATGCGCACCAGTTTCGCGCTGTCGTCGGCAAACAAAAGCCGAGCGGCGAAGCATGCAAATAGGATGGCGGAGCATCGCAGAACGTGGCGCATAATTCCTCCAGGCGCGGTTGCGCTGGGTAATAGTATACGGGAAGTGCGCCGCTCAAGACGCATCGCCTGGCGTCGTAAAGTAGAGGGAGGGGAAACGGTAGATTGATCCATCGATGCTGGGCTGGTTTGGCGGCCCTACTAGGACTTGGAATGCTTATGTTGGCGCCGGCGTCCGGCCAGACCCCGCACCATAGTTCCTGGCAGAAGCACACGCCGGATGGCCAGCCGGACATCGAAGGTTACTGGAGCAACGCCACCATTACTCCTTTCGAGCGGCCCGCCGCGCTGGCCGGCAAGGCGTTTGTAACCGAAGAAGAGGCGGCTAAGCTGGAAGAGCGAGCGCGCCATCGTGGCGAAGGGCCGCCGCGCGAAGGCGACGTGGGCTTGGAACTTTGGACCGACCCCGGCACTACAGTAGTGAAAACCCACCAATCGTCGCTGGTAGTCGATCCGCCGGACGGGCGCCTGCCTTTAACGGCGGCCGCGGAAGCGCAGCGCGACTACAACCACGCGCACGAGACCGATTCTTACGAGTACATGAGTGTGTGGGACCGCTGTATCACTCGGGGCGTTCCGGGCGTCATGTTTCCGGCCGGCCACAACAATGCGTTTCAAATTATTCAAACGCCGGGACAGGTTGTAATCGTCTCCGAGATGATTCACGATGTGCGTGTCATCCCGATCGATGGCAGCCCGCATCCTCCGGCCAACGTGCGGCTGTGGGACGGCGACTCGCGCGGGCGTTGGGAGGGCAACACGCTGGTGGTGGACACGGCGAACTTCAACAACAAAGGCTCCATCGCAACCAGTTCCGTGCAGGGGCGAATCAAGGGAGTGCCGCAAACCGAGGCGCTGCACTTAGTGGAGCGCTTCACGCGTACGGACGCCGACACGTTGAGTTATGCAGCGACGATCGACGATCCAACAATGTTCACCAGGCCGTGGACAGTGGCGATTCCGTTGGCGCGCGATGAGACATACCGCATGTTCGAGTACGCCTGCCACGAAGGAAATACCGCGGTGGAGATGATTTTAGGCGGCGCCCGGGCTCACGACAAGACCAGCGGAAAATAGCTGCCCCGCGGCTAGCGGCTTCCCACAGGCGTACAGTAGATGAGAAGGGGAGGGCTCAGCATGCAGCACCGTTTCCTCATTCCCGCAGCGGGCCTGATCGCGGCCCTGTCGTTCGTGTCGGTGCATACCGCCGCCCAGACGTTGCTTGCGGCGGAGAAAAAGCCGGCCGCGACGGACACGCCCTCCGACCAGACCTGGTCGAAGCGCACGCCCGATGGCCAGCCGGATATCCAAGGCATCTGGAGCAACGCCACCATCACGCCATTCGAGCGGCCCGTCGCGCTGGGCAACAAAGCGTTTCTGACTGAGGAAGAAGCAGCCAAGGCCGAGCAGAGATCTGCGCAGAATCGAGTCGATCATGCTCCGCGGCCAGGCGAGGTGGGCGACTACAACGCTCTCTGGATCGACTCCGGCACTCGAGTAGTCAAGACGCGCCAAACGTCGCTGGTGGTCGATCCGCCGGACGGCCGCGTTCCCCTGACGCCGGCCGCGGAGGCGAAGCGCGATTACAACCACGCGCACGAAAGCGATTCCTACGTGTACATGAGCGTGTGGGACCGCTGCATCACGCGCGGCGTTCCGGCCGGAATGTTCCCAGCCGGTTATAACAACGCCTATCAGATCATCCAGACGCCCGGGCAGGTGGTGATCGTGTCGGAGATGATACACGACGTGCGCGTCATTCCGATCGATGGCAGCCCGCATCCACCCGCCAACGTGCGGTTGTGGGACGGCGACTCGCGCGGGCACTGGGAGGGTAACACGCTGGTGGTCGACACGGCCAATTTCAACAACAAGGGATGGATCGCTACCAGCGCTGCCACTGGGCGCGTGAAGGGCATCATGCAGACCGAGGCGACGCACGTTGTCGAGCGATTTACGCGCACCGACGCCGACACGCTGAACTACGAGGTCACGATAGAAGATCCAAATATGTACACGCGCGCCATGGAAGGTGGCGATCCCGTTCTGGCGCGACGACGGCTATCGCATGTATGAGTACGCTTGCCACGAGGGGAACGAAGCACCGGAGCTGGTCCTGCGTGGAGGCCGCAGCCGCGACGAGTCAAAATAGGATGCCGTCCCATGCGATCACGCGCCGTCGGCATATGCAGGCGCTAATGGCGGCCGTTGCACAAGCCGGGATTGCAGGCCAGGCTGGCGCGGCGAACCAGAACGTGGCGTACGGGCAGTCCAGCATCCCGGATGGAATCCGCTCGCGCTTCGTGAAGAACGTCAATGGCCTCACCGTGCACATGCTGGAGGCCGGGTTCGAGGGCCAGAACCGGCCGTGCGTGCTGCTGCTGCACGGTTTTCCGGAGCTGGCCTTTAGCTGGAGAAAAGTGATGCTGCCGCTGGCGTCGGCTGGTTATCACGTGGTCGCGCCGGATCAGCGCGGCTACGGCCGGACCACCGGATGGGACTCGAGTTACGACGCCGATCTTACGGCGTTCAGCCAGCTCAACGTTGTGCGCGATGCGCTGGCGCTCGTGGCCCTGCTCGGATACCATTCAGTTGCCGTAGTAGGGCATGACATGGGCTCGCCCGCTGCCGCGTGGTGCGCATTGACGCGTCCCGACGTGTTCCGGTCCGTGGTGATGATGAGCGCCCCGTTTGGCGGTTCACCTTCGTTTCCGCGCACCACCGCAAATCGCGAGTTCCCGCCCGACATCGACATAGCGTTAGCCGCGCTGCCTCGCCCGCGCAAGTATTACCAAAGCTATTACAGGACGCGCGAGGCCGACCCCAACATGAGCCACTGCGCGCAAGGATTGCACGCGTTTTTCCGCGCCTACTACTACTACAAGAGCGCGGATTGGAAGGGCAACCAGCCCCATCCCCTGAAGGCGCGCACGGCCGAAGAGATGGCTCAGATGCCGACCTACTACGTCATGGATCTGGACAAAGGAATGTGCGAAACCGTTGCGCCGATGATGCCTTCGGCGGCCGAGATCGCGGCGTGCCAATGGCTGACGGAAGATGCAGTGAGCGTGTACGCCAGCGAGTATGGCAGGACGGGTTTTCAGGGCGCGCTCCAAGGATACCGCCGCGGCGTGGAGCCTAGAAACAACGCGGAATTGCTGACGTTTTCCGAGCGTACCATCGATGTGCCGTCCTGCTTCATCGCGGGCAAAAGCGACTGGGGAGTTTATCAGACCGCGGGGGCAGTGGATCGAATGCGAAGCAGCGCGTGCACGAAAATGACGGGCTTTCACTTGGTGGATGGCGCCGGGCATTGGGTGCAGCAGGAACAGCCGGAGCAAGTGAGCCGGTTGCTCATCGACTTCCTGCGATCAACCTAGCGCCAGGGCCGCCACGCCGCCGGCGATGAGCGCCGATGCCGTCAAGCGGCGCGCCAGATGCGGTTCGCTCAGGAATTTGGCGCCCAGGTAAGCGCCAATCATCATCGACATCTCGCGCGCCGGAGCGACGTGGCTGACGGGAGCCATCCGCATGGCAACCAGCACCAGGATGTACGCGGCCGGCGTCAGCACCGCGACGGTCAGCGCTTCTTTTCGGCAGCGCCGCCATTCCAACGCAAGAGACCTTCGATCGCGCAATGTTGTGGCCGAAAGCAGGAGCATGCGAAGAAAGTTTCCGGCGTATTCCACCAGGACCGGCGCCAGCAGAAGAACCTTGACGGAATATGCGTCGACCAGTGTGTAGCCTGCGATGGTGCAGCCAGTGGCGATGCCCCAGAACAATCCGGACAGGCCCACGGCGTGTCGGGATGCAACACCGGAGAGAAGCAAGATTCCGAAGCTCACCAGGAGCGCCCCGAGCGCGGACAGCATCGAGGGATGCTCGCCCAGGAGCAGACACGCTCCGGCAAACGAAAGCAGCGGGCCGGTGCCGCGCGCCAGCGGATAGACCACCGAAAAGTCGGCGGCGCGGTAGCCGCGCAGCAAGCTCTCCGTGTACAGCAAATGCAAAATGCCGGTCGCCACCAGAAATGCCGCCGCTTTCGCTCCCAAGCGCGGCCACGAATCGGCCAGTGCCCAAATGGCGAGCGGTAGAAATAAGACCGCTTCGCTTACCGACGAAAACCAGATGAAGTGTTTGTTCGCCGCTGCGCGTTTGGCCAACAGGTTCCAGATGGAGTGTGCGACGGCGGCGAGAACAATCAGAGCCAGCGCTGTTAAGGGCAAACGTGACTCCGGGCGACGTGCAGGATAGTGAGGAGATGCTTTCGAACGCGGCCGCCGGGGCGCGCGTCGATGAGGCGGCGCATCTCGGCGAACAGCCGCTCGCGTTTGGCCGGTTCCAGCAGTCGATGGTCCGAGGCGGTGCTCATCATGGCGATGTATTGGTCCGCGGTAAATTCGCCGGCGCGCAAGTAGCGCGCGATGCGAATGTCTTCGAAAAAGCCGCTGCGCTCAATTTCTTCGCGTGCACCGGGCACCTCGTCCGGCGGCGGAGGCGGCCAGGCCAGGCGAGGTTCGCCGATGGCCTCGTAGCAAGCTTGAATTTCAGTGAAGAACGGATCGAAGCCAGATGGAAACGCGTGGTGGCTGATGCTCAAAGCGAGCACGCCGCCCGGCCGGAGCAGCGCGGCAGCTTTCCTGTAGCGTAGCTCCGGGTCGAGCCAATGCCATGAATTCGCGGCGAAAACAACATCGAAAACTGCGCCACCCGCGTCCCAATCCTCGAATCGAGCGTTCAGGATCTCGACGCGCGGGAATTGCGCGAGCTTGCGGCGCGCGAGGCGAGCCAGGTTCTCGCCCATTTCGACGCACACGACATGGCATCCACGGCGCGCCAGCGGAAGTGTAGCCTGACCGGTGCCGCATCCGATTTCGAGCACGTTCGTCCCGGCCGCCTGCATTCCAGCCAGCGCGAAGAGATCATCGAAGAGTTGATCGGGATGCGGGCGGCGAGCCCGGTCGTATAACTCGGCGATCTCATCGAAGGTGCGCGCACGCGCCAGGCGCCGGGCGTCGTCTTGGCGATGATCGGGCCACAAGATAGCTCCAGCGTATCAGGCAAGCGCGCACGCAAAGTACAATCAGGGCATGTCCGCACTCGATCCAACTGGGCGCTTTTCTTCCCGGGTGGACGATTACGTCCGATACCGGCCTTCCTATCCGGCGGAGATCGTGGAGTTGCTCGCGCGCGAATGCGGCCTGAGCCTGGAATCCACGGTCGGCGATATCGGCTCCGGCACGGGATTCCTGGCCAAGCTTTTCCTGGATTTCGGATGCGCGGTGGTTGGTGTCGAGCCAAACAAAGAAATGCGCGAGGCGGGCGAGCACATTCTGGCGCAATACCAGAGATTCACCAGCGTCGACGGACGAGCCGAGCAGACTGGTCTGGCCGATGCGAGCGTTGACTTGATCGCTGCCGGCCAAGCCTTCCACTGGTTCGACCCCACCGCCACGCGGGCTGAATTTCGCCGCATTCTTCGCGGCCCGCGCTGGGTCGCCCTAATCTGGAACGAGCGGCTGGTCACGGGCGAATTCCTGGCCGGATATGAAAATCTGGCGCTGCGCTACGGACCCGACTACAGCAAGATCGATCATCGCCGCGTCGACGCCGATCGCATCAGCGAGTTCTTTGAGCATCGCGCTTGGAAACTGGCGACATTTCCGAACGCTCAACATTTCGATTGGACCGGGTTGTGTGGCCGGCTGGACTCATCGTCGTATGCTCCACGCCCGGGCGATGAGAACTACGAGGCGATGCTGGCCGAACTCAGGCGTCTGTTCGAAGCGCATCAAAAGAACGGCCGGGTCGACTTCCTGTACAGCACCAATGTTTACTACGGGACACTGTGAGCAAGGCGGCATATCCGCGCAGCCTTGGAACTACTGATGCACGGCCATGTACAGTGTCTGCGAGCCGGCCACTCCTCCCAGGTTGAAGGTCAACGGGACCAGATCGCTGTCCGGCACCGCCGGCACTACAACATCGAATTGATACAGACCGACAAATCCCGGCGCCAGCCCCTGGTACGTGATGGTCGCCGGTGTCTGGCCGAACAGAATCTGCAACGATGCCGCCAGCTGATTGGTCTGGGTCTCGATCAGCCCGGCCGCTATGCTGGGCGTTACGCCGCCGAACCCGATTCCGTACAGAGTGATCGTCTCGCCCGGGTGCGCGGGCCGCGACAGCACGCCCGTGATCGCGCCGGTTGGCAATATATAGGTCACGCCATCGGGAAGCAATGCCACCACGTATTGTTTTCCTCCGATCTGGAACGCGGACGGCGCCAGCAATCCAGGCTCTGTATTGTTGACGGCGATGTTGAAAGGCGCGCTCGGTAACGTGCCATTGTTTACGATCAGAGGAAGCATCCCGCCGGTTGAGATATTCGAGGGCAGTTGTGCGTTGATCTGGCCGGGGCTGGAGGCGATGTAATCAATGAAGGCTTTCTGGCCGCCGATAGTTACCTCGACGCCATCCAGCGAGGTGGGAGCATTGTTGCCGTTGAAGTCCGAACCGGCCCATTGGCGGGTGTCCGGGGCAAGGTTGGACCCGTAAATCTCTACCCAGCTACCCGGCGCCACGGCTGAGAATCCGCCATACGCGCCCGCGCTGATCACGGTAGTGATGGTTGGCACGGGGGCAAAGCTGAGATCGAGCGTGACCTTGGGCGTCTGTTTGAAGAAGGCGCCGGTGGGATCGGTATAAGTGAAAAAGAAGCGGCAAGTGGAGCAGTCACTCGATGTCGGACCCGACGAAGGCGCGGCCGGATCTTGTCCGCTCAGCACAATCGAATTCCCTTCGTTGCTATTTAAGAACGCCAGTCCGGCAGCGTTGAGGGTCAGGTGGAGCGTGGTGCCGTCATCGGCGGCAGTGACGGTCGTCGAGGCGAATACCGTCCCGGTCCCCAGCGTGTTGAAAATTGAAAGGCCTTTCGCGCTGTCGGGTCCGTAGATTTGAACGATATCGGCAACGCTCGTGCTGGAGCTGGTGAGCTGATAAGGCTCGCTCGCTTCGAACGACACATATCCAGGCCCGCTGTCAGGAGGCTTGTTTGGAACATATAGATTCAAAGTTGCCGAAACGATCATCCCCGAGACGCCGGAAAGGTTAAATACGAAGAAGTCTCGCAATAGAATGCTCTGTTCAAAATCGACGGGGTCCCAGCCGACCCCGTAGTTTTGAAGCGCTGAAACGCCATTCCGAACGTTTCGGCCGTCGTTGGCAAACCACCCCGAAATGGTTGCAGTCAACGTTGTCGCCGCTCTCATGGTTCCACCCAGGAGAACCAAACATCCGGCGAATCGAAGAAGGTACGAACTCCTCATCTTTGGGCCTCCTGACAAACTTTAAGGAGGATTATTCCAAATCTCTGCGCGCACGACAAGTATCAGTTGGTTACAGCAAGTAACATCGGTCGGTTTTTTGGAGCTTTGCCGTCTAAGAACGCCAGGGTCGTGGCAATCGGCTCCCCATCGCTGATGTTCCCGCGCTAATCTCATTCCAGGAGGCACTGTGCGCACGAAGCAACCCGTCATCGTTCTAATCTTTCTCCTGGCCACGCTTGCCGGCTGCAACAAGAACAGTTCCACCGGGAGCCAGAGCGCGACACTGGCGCTGAAAGATGGGACCAGCGTCGCCGGAACCGTCACCAAGAGCGATACGTCGTCCATCACTATTCAGACTGCCAATGGTGTCGTTAGCACATATCCGATGAGCCAGGTCGCCTCCGTCAATTATGGTCCGGGCACGGCGGCGAACACGCCAGTAACACAGGCTCAGGCGCCGCCACCGGGGCAGGATGCAAGTGCAGCCCCTCCCGCGGCTCCTGCCTCGCCCGCGGACGCTCCGCCCGATGCGCCCACGGCATCCGCTCCATCGGCGGACGCACCACCCGCCGGGCACGAGTATGTGCCGGCCGAGACCTTCCACACCATTCCGGCGGGTACCACGCTGGCGGTCCGCACGGACCAGCTCATTGATTCGAGAACCGCCGCTCCCGGCCAGACCTATTCCGGTGTGGTGGCGCGGGCGGTGGTCGATAGTGACGGCAAAGTTGCGATTCCCCGCGGCGCCAGCGCGACGTTGGTTATCCGCGACGCCCGGGCACAGGGGAAAGTCGAAGGGCAATCCGAGCTGGCGATCGATGTCGCCGCGGTACGCGTGGAAGGACGCCAATATAGGCTTGAAACCAGTGACTTCGTCGAGCGCGGCAAGCAGGGTGTTGGACGCAATCGGCGGACCGCCGAATTCGCCGGCGGCGGGGGTGTGCTGGGCACAATTCTTGGCGCTGTCGCTGGCGGGGGTAAAGGCGCGGCCATCGGGGCGTTATCTGGCGCCGCTGCAGGTACCGCCGCGCAGAGCGTGACTCGTGGCAAGGGCGTTCGGATTCCGGCCGAATCCGTGCTGAATTTCCAGCTCGAGGCCCCGATAAATATCCGCGAAATGCGCTGAACTTCGGGCCCGAAACTCAGAGCCGAACGCCAAAGCGACTCAAAAACTCATGCCGCCCCTGACGCGTGACCGACAGCGCCCGGCTGTCGAGATCCTCGATCACCCATCGTTTCTTGAGCGCGAGTTTCAGCAGCGCAGCCCCCATGGCGCCGCCCAGATGAGACCGCCGCTCGCTCCAATCGAGACAGGCGAAGGCGAAGCGGCGGCGCAGCGCTCGCGTCTGATCCACGTCGATGCCTAAACTCTGAAACATCTTGATGCCCTTGGGCGTTAGATCGTAGGAATTATCGCTGTCCGCGTCCGAAAGCCATTCCATGCTCCGGAACCGGTCGTGCAAAAGCACGGCGAGCGTACCGGCCATGTGGTCGTAACAAGTGCGAGCGGCGCGCAGGCGGTTGGGCGTGTTAGGCACGAACTGAACGCGCGGCGTGC
Source organism: Terriglobia bacterium (assembly GCA_963768095.1). Taxonomy (GTDB): domain Bacteria; phylum Acidobacteriota; class Terriglobia; order Bryobacterales; family Bryobacteraceae; genus Palsa-89. The sequence goes on from CAVYGT010000012.1 coordinate 418,813, forward strand.
CTGCCAGTACGCTTAAGCCCTCCAGAACGTCCGCGACATCGTCTCCCGCCAGGCTGTAATAGCGATGCTTGCCTTGCACCAGCACCTTGACCAGGCGCGCGTCCTTCAGCCGGCTCAAATGCACGCTGGCTGTCGACGGGCTCACGTCCGCTACCACGGCCAGCTCTGTGCTGGTGCGGGCGTGCTTGTCCATCAGGCAATACAGCATGCGCGCCCGCGCCGGTTCGCCGATGGCTGACGCGACGTTGGAAGCGGCTCGATCGTTGTCCTGTTGCGCATTCATACTTTGATGATAAACGAAGTGTGATCGTTGACCAAGTGATATATTTTGCGGAGAGCCTATGACCATAACCTGCGTGATCCGTTACCAGATCGATCCGTTCCAGCGCGAGGCTTTCAAAGCCTACGCCGAGAATTGGGGCCGCATCATTCCGCGCTGCGGAGGTCACCTGATCGGATATTTCCTTCCATATGAGGGAACCAACGACATTGCCTGGGGATTGATCGCTTTTGATAGTTTGGCTTCGTATGAACGCTACAAAGCGCGCCTGCATTCGGATGCCGAGGCGCGCGATAATTTCCTGATGGCGCAAACCAAGCGCTTCATCTTGCGCGAGGAACGAAATTTCGTGGAGGCCGTGGATGGAACCTGCGAAGTTCCTCCCAGGCCCGAAAATGCGGCATGAAGAAGATCGGAATCGTAGGAGGGGTGGCGTGGATTTCGACGGTCGATTACTACGCCGAGATTTGCCGCCGCAGCGAAGAGTGGCACGCAGCCAATAATCTTCCGGGCCCGCCGTCGACGCCGGAGATGGTCATCGAATCGCTGGACCACAGCAAGGCCGTAGCCTACCTGGGGGTGGAGGGCGACGAAGAATCCTGGCGTCAGTTTGACGAATACCATCGCACCGCTCTCCGGCGCTTGGAATTGAGCGGCGCGGATTTCGCGCTGATCGCGAGCAACACGCCGCACCATCGCTTTGAGACCATCGTGCGCGGCCTCACCATTCCCGTGCTCGATATTTTTGAAGTGGTGGCTCAGGAGAGCGCCGCCGCCGGAGCCGGCGAGGTTCTGATATTGGGAACCGCCGTGACGATGAGTTCGCCTCGCTTTCGGGCAGCGTTTTCCAGGCACGGCATCCAAGCGGCAGCGCCGGCTGATGAAACCGTGCGGCGGTCGACCAGGGAGTTGATTCAAGACTTGCAGCTCGGCAAACTGGAGGGTGCCGGTGAGCGGGTAGCAGACATTGTCAGAGCGTCTGAAGGGCAATTCGGAAGGCAGCCGCTGGTTTGCTTAGCCTGCACGGAGTTGCCATTCGCATTTCAAGAACGGAAGACATTCCCGTTTTTCAAGGTCGATGACATTGGATACATCAATGCCGCGATGCTCCACGCCAACGCCGCCTTCAATTTCGCCGTTACATAGGGGTTCCTCCAGGGTTGGGTCCGTTCAATGAAACCTGATAGGCTAGGCTGCTAGGAAAGGGACACATCGATGCGGAGCGTACCTCGTTGTGTTGTCTTGACGCTAGGTTTTCTCCTGGCGGTTCCGGTGGGAGCCGCGACAGCCGGCGCGCCGGAAAAGGTCACCATCGCCGGGCTGAGCCAGCCGGTCGAAATCCTGAAAGATCGCTGGGGCATCTCGCATATTTACGCCAAGAATGAAGCCGACCTGTTCCTCGCCCAGGGTTACAACGTCGGGCTCGTCTGATAGCGACGTATTGAGTCTTGTCTTGCTTGCATGACGGCAGTGTATTACAGTGAAAGTATGAAGTCCCTGACGGTGCGGCTTCCGGATCAGCTAGTGAGGGAAATCGAGGCGGAATCCCGCGAGCGCGCTTGCGCAAAGTCGGATGTGGTGCGCGAACGCTTGCAACGCGGCGCTGGACCCGCGTCGAGTTCGTCCGCGCGGCTGAACCTCATCGCCGACCTGATCGGCTCGGTGGACGGCTTGCCAGCCGAAATGAGCGGGAGAAGGAAGAGATACTTGAAAACCACGGGCTATGGCAAGAAGCGTGCTCGTTGATGCTGGTTTTCTCGTGGCGATGCTTAGCCGCCGCGACTCCTACCATAAATGGGCGGTTCAAGAGGCGTCTGAAAATTCGCCGCCTTGGTATACCTGCGAGGCGGTGCTGTCTGAAGCCTACCATCTGCTTGGCGAGCGGGGCGCGCCTGGATTGAACGCGATGCTTTCGCGGAGAGCCGTGGTTGCGAGGTTCAATTTGGACGACAACGTGGAGGCCGTGGTAGCGTTCTTGCAAAAATACGCAAGCGTACCGATGAGTTTTGCTGACGCCTGCCTCGTGCGCATGTCCGAGACAATGGCCGATCCGTTGATACTCACGACGGATTCCGACTTCCACGTCTATCGCCGTCATAGCAGGCAGGTGGTTCCTGTATTGTGCCCCAGATGATCCTGTCCAGTTGAGTTCGAATCCAACCTGAATTTTGATAATTTGGCTCCCCACTCTGGACACGTTTCGAATTTTTGCGGCCTAAATCCCGTCTACTCGAACCGATGTAACTGCTTCATTGGCAAGACCATCTGCTCAACGCAAAGAGGACCATCCAGGCTGGTTACCCAGTCGGGACACGTGTCGAACGCGCCGCCGGGAAAGAAGCTAAGGTGAAGCAGAACAACGAACAAAGGCGACTGGGAGTAATCTGGTTGTGGCAGGGAAGGCCAAATGGGGATTCCATGAAACCGCAGCACGGCTCGGGGGGCAATTGAAAATGCGACACGCCATAGCGGCTGTCCCCTTCTTAATGGCCATCGGTCCGCTCCTGGCGCCGGCCGACCAGTTGCCAGCCTATTGCGGAGCGGTCGGCGCGAAAAGCTATACCCCTCCCGCTGTGACCATTCCCGCTGTGGTTCTCAATCGCGGCACGGTGATCACGGTCACGAATGCCACAGTGGCGATCAACGGCGACACGTCTTCAGTGAAGGCGCTGATTGCCAATCCCGGCCCGGACGGAATTTCTCTCCCGGAAGCCATCGTCGCTACGAACAACGACCCCGGCACGTGGGTTATCCAGTTCGCCGCTGCGCTGAAGGGCTCCAACATCGACGTCGATCCTGCGGGGTCTATAGGATTTCTGGGATTGTCGGGCTTAACCGGGGGCAACGTCACCATCAACGGCGATATCGATGGCGACGGACAGCCGGACATCACGCTCACCAGCATGTCCGGGACCCTAACGGTTTATGTGATGTCCGGTGGCAACACTCTCAACGGGTTTGCTCTTCAGGGCTGTGGGATGTCCGGCTGTGTCCAATTCCGGAATCCTTCCGCTTCCGGGGGTTTTGGGCCGGGGCCCGTGGTAATAGGCACGACCTTCTCCAACACCACCATCAGCAACCTGGTGATGACGAACATCCCAACGCAAGGCGCCGCAATCGATATCTGTCCGAACTGCGGCACGGCGCCGACATCGCCCACGGGCAATGTCTGGGACCACGTGCTGATTACCGGCAACACCATCACCGGCAACGCCTCCGGCCCAAACCTAGCGATCGATGTGCAAGTCGTCTGGGGCGACACGTTGCAGCACACCACCATCGCCAATAACAATTTTGTTCTTGCGGCGCAAGGCACGCTCGGCATTGCACTAAACGCCGGCGGATCTGGGTTGGGCAAACTGGATCAGGGGGCTGATACCGTGCTGGACACCCGGATCATCAACAATACCATCACCGCCCAAGAAGGGATTACCTTCCGCGGCGCCGGGAGCACCGTGGGGTCCTTATATGACGGCGCGCAGGTGATTGGCAACCAGATCAGCACGACGGGGGGAGCGGGGATTACCTTCTTTGCCGCGGATTCCGAGACCGGCCTGCCTGGCGATCCCGCCAACCAATTGGATAACAACATCATGAGGAACATTGCCATTCTTGCGAATTCCATCGAGGGACCCGGTGCTGGAGTCCTGATTGAGGCGGGACAGAATGTAGGGGCGAACAACGCGATCTCCAATGTCTCAATCTTGGGCAACACGGTGCTGAATAACGCAACGATGCTGAGCGCGCCGACCACCGGAATCTACCTCTTCGCCGGCAAAAGCAACGGGGCGGCTTTTCCTCCGACCGGGGATTCTCTATCCAACGTGCTGATCCAGGCGAACACCATCCAGAGCTTGACTCCTCCCGGAAACATCAATTTCGGCGGTGGCGACCCTCAGTATCCAATCGGGTCCGCGGGAATTTCTGCGTATGGGGGAATCAGCGCGCCAAAAAATAGCATCAACGGGATTTCGATTGCCAATAACGACGTGAACACCCCGAACATCGGAATCGCCATTACGGGGGGATGGGGAGGCGGAGCGCCCTCCGATGGCGGCCCTACGTACTCAGCCGACAATAATGTCGTCGCCGGCGCGCAGATTTTTTGTAACCAGTTGGATCAGATTCCCACTCTTGGTGTCATGCCCTCCTCGGGAATCAAGGGCATTAACGTGGTGGCCGGATTGGATGAAGCGAGCGGAAACCAGGTGCAGCAGTTATACATCGCGGACAACCTGGTGGCGGGAGTGCTTGGCAACCCGTCCCTGTTCGCAAACCTGGGCGCTGGTGCGTCGGGGAATGCGATATCCACTTCGAGTGGTCCGACGCCGGCGATTTCCCTGGTGGCCAATGCCGAAGGCCAGAGCCCCGTGATCGCGCCCAACACCTGGGTCGAGATCAAGGGCGTGAATCTGGCGCCGAATCAGGATGCGCTGAATTTGCGGACCTGGACCTCGGCGGATTTCGTGAACAACCGGATGCCAACGCAACTCGACGGCGTCAGCGCCACAATCAACGGCAACAGCGCCTACGTGTGGTACGTCAGCCCGTCCCAGGTCAATGTGCTCACGCCGCCCGACGCCATCGAAGGACCGGTGAATGTTGTCTTGACCAACAACGGAGTATCGAGCGCGCCCTATGCGGCGCAGGCGCAGCCCCTCTCGCCGTCGTTCTTCGTCTTTGATGGAGCGCACGTCGTCGGCACGCATCTGGACGGCACGGACATCGGCCCGGCGACGCTTTACCCCGGCCTGACGACGCCGGCCAAACCCGGGGAAACCATCGTGTTGTTCGCCAACGGCTTTGGACCAACATCGACGCCCATCGTCAGCGGAGCGGCCTCGCAATCCGGGAGTTTGTCGCCCACGCCAGTCATCACCATCGGCGGAATCCAGGCCAACGTTCGATTCGCCGGTCTGAACATCGCGCCCGGCGAATTCCAGTTCAACGTGGACGTACCCTCGAACGTGCCGGATGGCGACCAGCCCATCACGGCGACCTACAGTGGGGGCAGCACGCAGGCTGGCGCGGTGCTCACAGTGCAGCAATAGTGCTGATCGGTCCGCTGCACCCGCTCGCTCTTGGTTACCCGCCGAGAGTCTAACGTTGAGCGATGCAAAACGAATCTCTCTGAAGACCCAAGACCGTGCCGAGTGGAACCCCTTGTGATACAAGAAGTTCGAGCGTCGAATTGGGGTCGCCTGCAAAATACAGAATCGAAAGGGAGATTTTGAGTGGCTCCCCAGGTAGGACTCGAACCGACAACCCCTCGGTGTTGTGAGTTGGGTTCGTTCATCAAAACCTGATAGGCTAGGCGGCTAGGAAAGGGAGACATCGATGCAGAGCGTATCTCGTTATGTTGCCTTGACGCTAGGTCTTCTCCTGGCGCTTCCCGCGGGAGCTGCGACGGCGGGCGCGCCGGAAAAGATTACGATGGCCGGGCTAAGCCAGCCGGTCGAAATCCTGAAAGATCGCTGGGGAATCTCGCACATCTATGCGAAGAATGAAGCCGACTTGTTCTTCGCGCAGGGTTACAACGTGGCGCGCGATCGTCTGTTCCAGCTCGAGTTGTGGCGGCGGCAGGCCACCGGCACGGTATCCGAAATTCTGGGCCGCAGGGAACTGAAACGCGACATCGGCAACCGCCTCTTCATGTATCGCGGCGATCTGAAGCAGGAACTCAACTGGTATCATCCGCGCGGTGCATCCATCATCCAAGCGTTCGTGGACGGAGTCAACGCCTACATTTCGGACACGCAAAAGAACCCCGCGCTGCTGACGCCTGAGTTCAAGATGCTCGGCATCACGCCGGGCAAATGGACCCCGGAGGTGGTGGTCAGCAGGTTTAATGGCCTGCTCGGCAACATCGACGAAGAAATGAACCTGGCGCTCGCGGTGCGAACCATCGGAACCGAAAAGGTCAAGGATCTCGAATACTTCCAGCCGGCCAATCCGGACCTGAAGATGGATCCAGCCATCGACAGTTCGCTGCTCGCGAAAAATATCCTGGAACTGTACCACGCGTTTCGCACGCCCATCAAGTTTGTCCCTGAGGAACTGGCTGCCGCGTATCGCGGCCAATCGCAGGCCGTCGCGCGCCTGGACGACTCAGTGGAAGCGCCCAGCGCCATTGATTTGAGCACTCGCCGCCAAGATATCGGCAGCAACAACTGGGTGGTGAGCGGCAAGCTGACCGCTACCGGCTTTCCGATGATGATGAACGATCCGCATCGCAACCAGCAGACGCCGTCGTTGCGCTACTGGGTGCACCTGGTAGCGCCGGGCTGGGACGTGATCGGAGGCGGCGAGCCTGCATTACCGGGAGTTTCCATCGGCCACAACGATTTTGGCGCCTGGGGACTGACCATTTTCGGAACTGACTCCGAGGACCTGTACGTGTACGACACCAATCCCGCCAATCCGAACGAATACAAATATAACGGCGGCTGGGAAGCGATGACCTTGATCAAGGAATCGATTCCGGTGAAGGGCGAGTCCGCGCAAGCCGTCGAATTGAAGTACACACGGCACGGGCCAGTGGTGTTCGAAGACCAGGCGCATCACAAAGCCTACGCGATTCGCGCGGCCTGGCGCGAGGTGGGCGGTGCTCCTTATCTGGCCAGTCTGCGGATGGATCAGGCGCACAGTTGGGAGGAATTTCGGGATGCCTGCGGCTACTCCCGCATTCCCGCCGAGAACATGGTGTGGGCCGACCGGGATAAAAACATCGGCTATCAGGCCGTGGGCATTGCGCCCATGCGTCCGAACTGGAGCGGTCTTCTGCCCGTTCCCGGCGATGGCCGCTACGAATGGGACGGCTACCTGCCGATCAAGGCGCTGCCAAATGTGTTGAACCCCGAGAAAGGCTTCTTCAATACGTCCAACAACTACCTGATCCCGCCCGGCTGGCAGTACAAAGAGGCTTCGCATTACACCTGGGCGGATGCGTTTCGCGGTGACAGCGTGGAACAGTTCCTGCGGTCCGGGCGCATGTTCACCGTTTCCGACATGATCCAGTTGCAGAACAATGACCTGTCGATTCCGGCTCGCAGCCTAGTGCCGCTGCTGCGCGACTTGACCATCCAGAACGCCGCGGCGGCGCAGGCGCAGTCGAGGCTGCTGCGCTGGAACGATGTTCTCGACAAGGATTCGGTGGAAGCCGGCATCTATGAAATGTGGCAGCGCCGGCTTATGGCCAACGTGCGCGAACAGATGGTGCCCAAAGAAGTCAAGGACTACATCGGCAACGTTGAGATGACCAAGATCATAAGCTGGCTACAGGCGCCGGACGGGCGATTCGGTTCGGACCCGATTGCGGGCCGCGACGCCATCCTTTCGAAGAGTCTGGATGAAGCGGTTGCGGAACTAACCAAGCGCTTTGGTCCGGAACAAGACAAGTGGAAACTGGGCGCTTATCATCACGCTTCCATTCCGCACTTCATGACCGCCGGACTCAATGCGGAGCAGCGCAGTAAGTTCGACGTGGGCGAACTTCCGCGAGGCGGCGATTCCTATACGGTCACGGCCACCGGCGGCGCCGACAACCAGACTTCGGGCGGGTCATTCAAAATCGTCGTGGACACCGAGGATTGGGACAGCTCGGTTGGCTTAAACAATCCCGGCCAATCCGGCGACGTGAACAATCCACATTATCGCGACCTCTACCAGCTGTGGGCGCGGGGGAAATATTTTCCGATTTTCTATTCGCGCCCGAAGGTTGAGTCCGTCACCGAGAAAACCATGGAACTTGAGCCGGCCGCGCGGGGAGTGTCCGCCACGGCGCGGGTCGCACGTTAAGGCAAACCGCAAATCCAGCGGCTAGAATTAATTAAAAGTACCGCCCGAAATGTCGATAAGACAATCGGGATGGCGACGCCACAATCACGCCCCGAGGTGTCGAATGGCCGGGACGTGCTCTCGCATGGGTGGAAATGGGTCGCTTTCCCGGCAGCCCTGGGTTCTGTCCTTCTTGGTCTTTCCCTGTTAGGGCGCGAGCCGCGAGAGAGCCTGTTAGCGTCTTTGTCCTGCATGTTGGGTATCGCTCCTCTAGTGCTGTTTTACCTGTACCAACGGCACGCGCGCCAACGTAACCGGGCGGAGCAGACGCTGCGCGAAAGCGAAGAACGATACCGCCTTATGGTGGAACTCTCTCCCAATGGTGTGGTGGCGTGCCAGGACAGCCGGATTGTTTACTCCAATGAGGCGGCCGCCAAGCTGTTAGGCGCTTCTATGCCGAAAGAGCTCGCGGGAAAACCGGTGCTCGATTTCGTGCATTCGGAATCGCGGCCGGCCATCGAAAAACTGTTGCGCCATGTCATCGAGCTGGGCGCCAAGCAGTCAGTGGAGGAGGTGTTCCAGAGGCTCGATGGGAGCAAGGTGGAAGCGGAAGTTATGGCTATCCCGCTCTTGGGCGCGGGCGAGCCGGCGGTGCAACTGGTGCTGCGGGACGTGACCGAGCGCAGGCGGACCAAAGAAGCGTTGCGTACCAGCGAAGCCCTGCTGAGCGTAGCCTCCAACCTGCCCATCGTCGTGTTTGCTCTGGATCGGGAGGGCATCTTCATCCTTTCGGAAGGGCAAGGGCTGGCTGGATTGGGCCTTCGGCCCGGCGAAGCGGTAGGAAAGTCCGTGTCCGATGTGTGTGGACAAGTACCTCAGATCTTACACAACATCCGTCGCGCGCTGGCCGGGGAAGCCTTCTCGGATACCGTGAGCGTGGGCAGCTTGCTATTCGAGACCTGGTATCACCCGTTATGTGATTCGAGTGGAAGCGTGACACGAGTACTCGGCGTCGCGGTCGACACTAGCCGGCGCACCCAGGCGGAACACCAGCTGCGAATGTCGGAAGAGCGCTGGGAGCTGGCCCTGCGTGGGAACAATGACGGCCTGTGGGACTGGAATGCCAGGACCAACGAGGTCTTCTATTCCCGGCGTTGGAAACAGATGCTCGGCTTTGAAGATCATGAATTGGAGAACAACACCGCGGCATGGGAGGGCCGTATCCATCCCGACGACCTGGTTCGCGTGCAGGCGCACCTCCAGAAGCACTTGCGGCATGAGACGGATTTCTACACCAACGAATATCGGCTCCGCGCCAAGGATGGAAGCTACCGCTGGGTGCTGGCGCGCGGCCAGGCTTTGTGGGATGAGGAAGGCCGCGCGGTCCGCATGGTTGGCTCGCATACCGATATAACAGAGCGCAAACTCGCCGAGGAAGCCTTACAGCACGCCAAGGATCAAGCCGAGATGGCCAGCCGCGCCAAAAGCGAGTTCCTGGCCAACATGAGCCATGAGATCCGTACGCCCATGAATGGCGTGTTGGGCATGATCGAGCTGGTGCTGGATGGCGAACTGGCGGCGGAACAACGGGAATTCCTGGATACCGCCAAGCATTCGGCCCACTCGCTGCTGTCGCTGATCAACGACATCCTGGATTTGTCCAAAATCGAAGCTGGCAAGGTGGAATTGGTGCGGGCGCCTTTCTCCGTCCGGCAGGGCGTGGACGAAGCGGTGCGAATGCTGGTGATCACCGCCAGGCAAAAGGGATTGACCATGAACATTGATGTCGCCGCAGGACGTGCCCGACTGCCTGATTGGCGATGCGGTGCGGCTGCGTCAGATCCTCTCCAACCTGGTAGGCAACGCCATCAAGTTTACCGATCGCGGGTACGTAACGGTGCGGGTGAGGATAGAGCAGCAGAGTACTGCCGGCGCCACCCTGCACTTCCTGGTACGCGACACCGGCATTGGAATCCCCGAGGAGCAGCAAGCCTGCATCTTCGAACCTTTCCGGCAGGCGGATGGCTCGACCACCCGCAGGCATGAAGGAACCGGGCTGGGGTTGGCCATTTGTACGCGGCTGGTGCAACTGATGGGCGGCCGGCTGTGGGTGGAAAGCCGCGCCGGCGAAGGAAGCATATTTCACTTCACCGCACCGTTTGGACACGCCCGGGGCGGCGAAGACAAGCAACCGGGCGTCCCGCTCGCGCGAGACGTCTCAACACTGGCTGCCTCGGTCCAGTCGGCCTGCGCGAGTTCGCTGCGCGTTCTGGTGGCCGAGGACAACGCCGTGAATCAGAATCTGGTCCGGAGCGTGTTAAAGAAAGACGGCCATGCGGTGCAGTTGGCCGGCAATGGCAGGGAGGTCCTGGCGGCGCTGGAGGGCTCTCAGTTCGATTTGATCCTGATGGACGTGCAGATGCCGGGAATGGACGGTTTTGAAGCCACGGCCGCCATTCGCAAAGCCGAGCAGCTTACTGGATCTCACGTGCCCATCGTCGCCATCACGGCGCACGCCATGCAGGGCGACCGTGAACGTTGCCTGGAAGCCGGCATGGACGAATATCTCACCAAACCGATCGATCTCGCAAAGCTCCGCGCCATGCTGCGAAAATGGAGCCGCGGCAATTCGCCGGCACCCGCGCTCGAGTTAGCTGTACCCAGGCAAGCGAACTCGTTAGACGCGATCGAGCAGGGCGCCCAGCTGGATTGAGAATCCAGGAATCCAATCGGAGCGAAATTCCCCGTTCTCGTCGAGAATGACGTTCTGTCTTTCCGAGTATAAGTAGGCCTGCCGGCTTTCGATTGAAAGCAGCCAGACTTCCTTGGTGCCGCAACTCCGATAGCGCTGCGCCTTCCGAGTCAAGGATAGGAAGGTGTCGTTGGGCGATTCAATTTCAATCGCAAGGTCCGGGACCAGCCGCTGCACTCGACGGTTTCGATCGAGCAATGGAACCTTCGAAGCGGCAACGAAGCTCACGTCCGGGCCATGCGCGTTTCCATCGAAATCATATTCTTGTTCGGCGACGATTTTGCCGAGCTTCTGTTGCTCCACCAGCGGAGCGAGCAGCCTGACCAAAAGATCGCGCAAGAGGTTATGACCTAAATTGTTCCCAGACACATCTATCAACTCCCCGTCGACAAGCTCGCGGTGCTGGACAGCCTCGGCGGGAAGCTTCTCGAAATCCTCGATGGTCAGGCGGGTAGACGTCGCCATACGGTCATTTTAGCGCGGTGTCAGATGCGATCGAACAGTTCGCCGAGACGGATGGAAAAGCCGGCGATGGTTTCCGGGCGAAAGTCCTGATTTTCATCCGGAATCAGGTTGCGACTTTGTGACATCAGGTAGGCTTGTCGGGTTTCAATCGAAAAAATCCACACCTCGGCCGCGCCGCAATCCCGATAGCGCTGGGATTTTTTCATCAGCGATTCAAACGTGTCGTTCTGCGAGACGATCTCGATGGCGAGATCAGGTACAAAGCGCTGAACGCGCCGCTTGCGGTTGTAAAGCTCACATTTCTCGGGGCCGAAGAAACTCACATCGGGACCATGGGCGTTCCCGCGAAAATCGTATTCCTGTTCGGATAAAACCCGGCCAAGCTTCCCCTGCGTGACAAAGGGCAGAAGCACCGAGACCAGGAGATCTCTAAGCGCGTTGTGCTCTCCAGTGTTTCCAGACACGTCAATTAACTCCCCGTCGACAAGCTCGCGGTGCTTGACAGCCTCGGCGGGAAGCTTCTCGAAATCCTCGATGGTCAGGCGCGTCGTCGTCGCCATAAAGTCATTTTAGCTCCACTACTGTTGCGCCCGTTCCGCCTTCGCCCGGCGAGGCCGCATAGAATTTCTCGACGTGCGGATTGGTTGCCAGCAGCTCGGCGATCACCTTGCGCAGAATGCCCATGCCATGGCCATGCACAATGCGCACGCGATCGATGGAGGCCAGGCAGGCGGAATCGAGAAACTTATCCACGTTCTCTCGCGCCTCCTCGGCACGCTGCCCGATCACGTTGATCTCACGGTAAGAGACATCCCACTTCGGCCCGGGCTCGAAGGAGACGCTTCGAGGAAGATGCGCTCGTTCGGGAGCGGACGGCAACACTTCCTCCACGTCGTCGATCGAGACCTGCATTTTCATGAGGCCGGCGTCCACTTCGATCAAGTCACCGGAGAGCTTGCGGCGTACGCGGGCCGGCTCGCGCACGCCCTTCAGACGAACTCGCGCGCCTTCTTCGATTGGAAGCCGCGCGGCCTGGGCCAGCGTCTCCCCGAATACCGCCGTCCGCGCTTGCTGTTCGAACTCACGCTTCGCTTTCGCCATGCGGCGTTCCGCTTGTTCGGCAGCTTTGCGCTGCTCCGCGCCTGCCTGGATCTTCTGGATGGCCTCGCGTCCCTCGGTCTCGAAAGCCGCTACCGCAGCCTGCAGCCGTTCTTCCATCTCGCGGAACTTGGCCGTCTCGCGCTTCTCCCACTCCTTGGCAACGGACTGTTCGCGCGCCGCCAGCGCCTCGGTATGTTGTTTTAGTTCGCGCTCGGCTCCCGCGAGCGAATCGACGCGCTGGTGCAACTCGTCCAGGAAGCGCGCCACGTCGCGTTCCTGTCCCGACATCCGCGTGCGGGCCCGCTCGATCAATTCTGGCGAGAGTCCGAGGCGTGCCGCGATATCGAGTCCGGCCGATTTGCCCGGTGCGCCCAGGCGAAGAACAAAGGTCGGCTGCAATGTTTGGTCGTCGAATCCCATGGACGCATTCAGCACACCTTCGGTGGTTGCGCCATACACCTTCAGGGCCAGCAAATGGGTGGACGCCAGCGTGAAAGCGCCGTTGGAACGAAACATGTCGAGGATCGCGACTCCCAGCGCGCCACCTTCTTCGGGATCGGTGGCGCGCCCCAGCTCATCCAGCAGCACCAGCGATTGCGGCGTGACGTCCAGCAGCATGTCGCGAACGTGCGCGATGTGCGCCGAAAAGCTGCTGAGGCTTTCGGCGATGGATTGCTGGTCGCCAATGTCGGCCAGAACCTGCTCGAAGACCGGAAACTCGGCTTCGGCCGCCGGAACGGGAAGCCCGGATTGCGCCATCAGCGCCAGCAATCCGGTGGTCTTCATGGAAACGGTTTTGCCGCCCGTGTTCGGACCGCTGATGAGCAACGTGCGATGCGTTTCATCCAGCGTGAGCGAGATCGGCACTACCGCTTTTTGCTGCCTTCGCAGCACATCTTCGAGCAACGGATGCCGGGCTTCGCGCAGCACCAAGCGCCGGTTGGAATCCGGGCTGAAGCGTGGGATCGTACATTGAAACTCCCGTGCAAACTCCGCCTTGGCGAACAGCACTTCCAGTCGCCCCAGCGTTTCCACAGTGGACTGGATCTGGGGCGCCTGCGCGCGCAGCAGCTCCGTTAGTTCGCGCAGGATGCGATGCACCTCCCGCAGCTCCTCCTCGCGCAACCGGACCAGCTCGTTGTTCAAGTCGATGGTCTCGAGCGGTTCGACGAAAAGCGTATGCCCGCTGCCGCTGGCGCCGTGAATCACACCATACACTTTGCGCTGCTGGCCGGCCACCACTGGAACGACGAAGCGGTCGTTGCGCAGCGTGATGAACTCCTCCTGCAGAGTTCCGTCGTCGTGGTGCGCGCGCAGAAAGCGCTCCAGCGAGCTTTGAATCTGCCGCTGTTGCCGTTCGATGTCGCGCCGCAAGCGATGCAGGGCAACGCTGGCATCGTCGGCGAGCGTCGCATCGGGCAGAATCTTGCCGCCAAGCTCGCGCAGGATGGAACGCGGATCCAGCATGGCCCCCGCGCGCGACCCGAGCCGCGTGTACTTCGGCGACGCCAGATTCAACACCGCGCGAATTTCGCCGGACTGCTCCAGCAGCCGCGTGAAATCGAGAATCTGCTGAGCTTCCAACACCACGCCTTCGATCCGCAGCAGAGGCAACGCGGTGGAGATATCGGGAATGGAATCGAACCCAACGCGCATGGCCGCGCCACGCCCGGCGGTCTGAGGCTGGCGTGACGCCTCCAGATACGCCATGGCTTCGGCGGCATCCGCGAGCGCTTCCTCCAGAACCGCGCGATCGGAATGCGGCTCTAATTTCTCGATCTCGCTCTGGCCAAGCTGGCTGCGCACAAACCGGCCCACCACTTTGCGCAGCGATTCGAATTCGAGCAGATCAGCGCTGAAGTTTTGCAAAAGCTCTCTCAATCACGGCCAGCGTGCCTTCTGTAAGACGATACTCGCCCAGGTTCTGTTCCGCGACCCAGACGGCCTGGCTCACATCGCTCGCGGCTTGCAGTCGTCCGCCCGTCGGACGGCACAAATAGTCGATCAGGACGTAGTGATACTCCGGACGGCCGCCCGCATCCGGCATGATGCGCTCGAAGATCTCGAAGATCGAAAGCGGCTCCACTTCGAGGCCGGTTTCTTCCAGCACCTCCCGGCGAATCGCGGCCTCCAGCTTCTCGCCGGTTTCCAGGATCCCGCCCGGTAGCGACCAATAGCCTTTCAACGGCTCCTTGCCACGCTCCACCAGAAGAATCTTCGCGCCATCGAAGATCAGCGCTCCCACTCCGAGAAATGGGCGCGTCGGATAACGGCGGTCTTCGTTAGTACTGGACACTGCCCTTCACATCCAGGCGGATCCGGTAAACGGAAGTTCGCGCGGTGACGTACAACGCTTGAAGATCTTCATCGCCGAACGCGCAATTGGACGGAGTTTCGCCCAGCGCGATGGACCCCAGCGGTTTTCCCTCCGGCGTGTAGATTTCAATCTTGTTCGCCGCGAGATATAGATTGCCTTTCTCATCCGTGCGCAGCCCGTCCGGAATGCCATCGATGCCTGAAACCAGCACACGCTCGTTCGAGGCCACGCCTTTGCCGTCCAGATCGTAAGCGCGGATGTTGCGCTCATCCGAATTGGAGACGTACAGGATGCGGCCGTTGGGCGAGAGCGCGATGCCGTTCGGCCGGCCCTTGGGCTTGGCAATCAGCTCCACCTCGCCGCGCGGCGAAACATGATACACGCCGAAAAAATCCAGGTCGCGAGTATCTTCCTGGCTGCCAAAGGCCGGGTCTGTGAAGAACACCTGACCATCCTTGCGGACCACAATGTCGTTGGGCGCGTTGAACTGCTTGCCCTCGTATCGTTCGACGAAGGTTTCAATCTTGCCTCGCTTATCGGTGCGCGTGATGCGGCGCGAGTGTGTCTCACAGGTGTACAGACGCCCTTGCGCATCGAACGCATTGCCCATCGCGCCATTGGAGTTGGCTCGAAGCTGAACAGGCTTCGCTCCGGGCTTCAACTCCAGAAGCTTGTTGTTGGGAACGTCGCTGAAGACCAGAAATCCATCGCGCGACCAGGCCGGACCCTCGGCGAAAAGGTATCCGGTGCCGACCTTTTCGACCGTGAGGTCATCGAAATTCTGAGCCGAGACTGGCAGGATCAGCAGCAGGGCTGAAAGCGCAAACTTCATTTATCGATCAGGGTAGCACCGCCCATGCTTGTTCACGCCAGAAGCTTGTCGCGCGTGATCGGCAGGTCCTTGATTCTGCGCCCGGTGGCATTGAAGATTGCATTGGCGACGGCGGCGACCGAAGGTACGATGGTCGCTTCGCCGATGGATTTCGCGCCGTACGGCCCATAGGCGTCCTCGGTCTCGACGAACAGCACTTCCACTTCAGGCGTATCCCGATGCGTCATTACGCGCGCGCCGTAATAGCCCGCGTTGAGGGGGACGCCGTGCGCGCGGTCATAGAGCAATTCTTCATGCAGCGCCATGCCGATGCCCATCGTCGCACCACCCTTGACCTGGCTCGCGCAGGTTAGCGGATTAATGATGCGTCCGCTGTCGTGCGCCGCGACGTACCGAACCACGCGCGCGCGGCCCAGCTCAGTATCCACCTCGACCTCGGCGAAATGCGCCGCGAAGCAATACCGCGCGGCTCGCTGGGGCTGCGGAGGATCGGTTGTGGCGCTGCCAGTGAGTACCTGGCCGGCCTGCGGCGGTCCTTTCTCGGCAAGCTGGCGCTTCAAATCGCGCGCGGCCTCGATGACTGCGTAGCCGGTATGCGTCGTGGTGCGGCTGCCGGATTCGCCCACCGAATACGGACATTGCGCGGTGTCGCCGCTGATAACTTCGATCTGCTCCAGTGGAACGTCGAGAGCTTCGGCGGCAATCAAGTCCCATGGTGGTCTTGGCCGCCGTTCCGATGTCGGTAACGCCGACGCGTAACTGATAAATGCCGCGCGAATCGAGACGAATGACAGCGCTGCTGCGCCCCAATCCGGAGCCGAACGCGCCCATCGCCATTCCGATGCCGTGCTTCACCGGTCCAGGATCGGCGGCCGGGGCGTGCCAGCGCTGCTTCCATCCAAACGCCTCCGCGCCACGGCGGATGCACTCCTCCATGCCATTGCTGGTGTATGGCAGCTCGTCGTGATACTTGCGCGTGAAATTCTTCAGACGAAACTCGACTGGATCGATCTTCAGCTCGTGCGCGATGTGATCCATGAGCGACTCGATGCCGAAAATCCCCTGGGGGTACGCCGGCCCCCGGAAATTCGCCGAAACCGCCATGTTGGTGTACACGGGATAAACGACCGACTCAACGTTGGGGCACTGATACATCTCGACGCCCGCGATTCCGCCCGCGCCTTTGCGATACGGCCCCATGCCGCTGTAGCCGCGAAGCTGGATGGCGGTGAGCGTGCCGTCACTCTTGACGCCGACTTTGTAGTACTGATGCGTGGGCCAGCGCCCGTGCACCGCGACGTAGTCTTCCTTGCGCGTGAATTCCAGCTTCACCGGCGCGCCGGCTTGTCTGGAGAGCATCGCGGCCATCAGATCGAAATCGTGGCATTGGTTCTTGTTGCCGAAGCCGCCGCCCATGAACTGGCAGACCACGCGGATGTTTTCGAGCGGCAGATTCAGATCTTTGGCGATGTCCGTCCGGCAGTTCGAGATGCCCTGCGTGGATGCGTACAGCGTGAGTTTCCCGCCGTCCCACTGTGCGATGGCCACGCGCGGCTCGAGCTGCGCATTATTCAGATGCACCGAGGTGTAGCGATCTTCAAAGATGTGGTCGGCCGCGCGAAAGCCTTCCTCCAGATTCCCGTGGTGCGACGTGTCCGGTTCGTGCCGGCCCTGCGCGTTGGCCGAAAGATTGCCTCCGGGCTGAATCTCAGGCGCGTCGGGTCTTAGCGCTTCTTCCGGATCGAGAACGAACGGAAGAACCTCGTAGTCGACCGCGATCAGGAGCAAAGCTTCTTCGACGATGTGCCGGTCAGTAGCCGCGACCGCGGCGACCGCGTCACCGGCGAATCGCACGGGATTGTTAAAGAGGTAGCGCTTGTTGCGCATGTCGCCACTCGACCACACCACGTCGCAATTTTCATGCGTGAGGATGGCTTTAACGCCGGGGAGCGCGAGCGCCTTTGCCAGGTCGATACCACGAATGTGTGCGTGCGCATGCGGGCTGCGCAAAACGCGGGCGTAAAGCATTCCGGGAAGTTGAATGTCGCCGGTGTACGTTGCCGCGCCCGTGACACGCTTGAGTGCATCCACGCGAGGAGTGGGATGACCGACCGAGTGGAGTGCGTTCATGTTTCCTCCGGGCGGCGGGGCCGAGCCCTCGCGGCTGGAAACGATTGTAACGCCCGAGGCTTTCGCGGGTCCAGGCCAGACGCCAGTGCTAGTTTTCAGCTGGAACTTTCTCCGCGCTGTCCACCACCAGGACGTCGAGCGGACCTTTGCGCGCTTCCATTCTCAGACCGAGCTGCTCTTCGAGCGCGGCGAAAATGGACGGACCGTCCGTAGCTTCGGTTGGCTCTCGAAGGCCGGTTGCATCGCCGCCCGGTGGCGCGGGACGATCCCTGTGCCAGTTCCATTCCAGTTTCACTTCATAAAAACCGTCCAGGCCAGTCTGATCGAGAACAGTCTGCCGCTCGAAACGCGATAGCAGCAAGGCGAGCGTTGCCATCGACATTCGAGGGCTGACGATATGGCCCAACACCATGGGTCCGCCAGACGGTGACGCATCGGCCTCTGCCGAACGAAGCTTCGGGCCGTTCTTCGCCGGCACCAGAGCCAAGTAGGAAAGCTCCTTTTGCTGCCGATGCAGCGTCAACTTCAATCGGTCCTCCAGCAGAGCCTGGAGCATGACGAGAAGCCGCTCGCGAGGAGTGCCGGGATCGGCTTGCGCGACAATATCGAAGCGAACGGCTTTGGAGTTGATCCAATCCGGCCCGGCAACCTGAGCGTCGGACACGATCCCATAAGCGAACTTGAGGCAATCACCCAGTGTGACGTTAGTCAGCGTGACCCTGCCGTTCCGAACTGTACCGAGGTTGATGTTGTACTGCTCGCCAGGCTGCGGAGGTGGAACGGCTTTGACAGTGGCTACCTCGAATCGAGCTGCGCTTTGAGCAGATGGCGTTTGCCCGTCAACCGGAGCTAGAACAGCGGTTACCGCCGCTACAAGAACGAGCGCAGTGCGGCCAGCCATGAAATGACATTAGACTCCGCGCCGAAGGGCAAAGTTCCGGCGATCCCGCAACATGGAACGGGGCCTTCGGTCGGGCGCTCGGCGGTCGCGATAAACTAGAAAAAGAGTGACGCGCAGAGTCCTCATCTCGGCGGGCGAGGCCTCCGGCGACCTGTACGCAGCCGGGCTGGTGGAAGCCCTTCGGCGGCGCAACCCAGACCTCGAGTTCTTCGGATGCGCCGGCCCCCGCATGCAGCAGGCCGGAGTGCGCGCGATCGCGGATTCCCGGAGCCTCTCAGTCGTCGGGCTGGTGGAAGTGATCACGCACATCCCGCGCATCTATCGCGAGTACCGCAAGCTGGCTCGAGCCGCCGTAGCCGAAAAGCCGGCCCTTGCGATCCTCACCGATAGCCCCGATTTCCATTTGCGCCTGGCTCGCCGGCTCAAGAAACGCAACCTCCCGGTCATCTATCTGGTTGCGCCGCAAGTCTGGGCCTGGCGAAAGGGCCGCATCCCGCTGATGCGCCGCACTATTGATCGTCTGCTGTGCATCTTTCCCTTCGAACCGGAATTCTTTGCCCCCACCGGAATCCAAGCCGCCTATATCGGCCATCCGCTCACCCGTCTGGTGAAGCCGTCGGCCGGACGCGACGAACTGCGCAGGCGCTTCGGCATTCCCGCGGGCGTTCTGCTGGTCGCCTTGTTGCCTGGAAGCCGCCAAGGTGAGTCCGCCCGCCATCTCCCGCTGCTGCTTGAAACCGTACAAAAGATCCGCGCGGGCCATTCCGGGCCACCGCCCAGCTTCATTCTGGGGGTTCCGCCGGGTACCGTGCCGCCGGGCTCAACTTTTCGGGAACGCATTTCCCAGTCATCCATCCAACTGCTAGAGGGCCAGACCTGGGATGTACTGGCTTGCGCCGACCTGGCGCTGGCGGCCAGCGGGACCGTTACCATCGAGGCTAGTTTGTTGGGCACCCCGCTGATCGCGTTTTATCGTGTGAACAAATTAACTTGGTGGATGGGCCGGAGGCTGGTGAACGTCCCCTTTTATTCCATGGTGAATCTGGTAGCCGGACGCCGCATCGTGCCGGAATTGATCCAGAACGACATGACGGCTGAACGCCTGGCCGCCGAGGCGCTGCGTCTGCTCGGCGACGAGGCCGCGCGCGCCCAAATGCGCCGTGAACTCGGCTCGGTCGCGCAAATCCTGTCCCGTCCCGAAGATCCTATGGAAATAGCCGCGGCCGTGGTTGAAAAATATCTGGCAGGCGGCGAGAACGCCACGCCGCTCAAGGAGGAATCCGAGCTCGCGTCGCGTTCCGTGGTGCGCGCTTAGCAAGAAGGAAATGGCTCATGTTTCGTAAGACACTCTTCGCGGCTCTCGCATTGACATCGTTGCTGGGCGCACAGGACCGCGGAGCAAAACGCGGGCAAATCGACGTCCAGAACTACGCGATCGACGCCGAGGTGAATCCGCGCACCCAGTCGCTGACTGCTACGGTGAAGGTCAGCTTCGTTCCATTGAGCAGCGACATCTCTTCGCTCTCTTTTGAGCTGAACAACGCGCTGAATCTGTCGCGCGTCACCGATGAAACCGGACGCCAGATCCAGACCTCGCGCTCCACGCAGGACACCGCCGTGCGGCTCAGCCTTCCAGGACCGCTGGCGAAAGGAACTCCGACCACTTATACATTCAGCTACGACGGCCGGTTAAGCGGCCAGGAAGATTCGCCGGTCTATGGAATTAAATTCGCCTCCATTCAGAACGATTACGCGTACCTGATGTATCCGGCGCGCTGGTTCCCCATCAACGACTACACGGTCGATCGTTACACCGCCGACCTGCGCATCACCGTGCCCTCCGGCTTTAAGGTCATCTCCGGCGGCCTGGAACACGACGAGCCCGCCGGCGCCGACAAGGTCGCCTACAGCTTCCAGTACACCAAGCCTTCCTTCCCCGGCAGCATCGCCATCGTCCAAGGCAACGGGGTCCGCGTCGACTCGGAAGGCGTCAGCACTTCGCTCTATTTCCGCAAGAAGCAGTCCATGGCAAACGCCTATGGCGAGGAAACCGGAAAAATCATGAGCTACTTCACCAGCGTCTACGGCTTGCCTCCGCAGGCCAACTTGACGCTGGTCGAAACCGAAGACGGAACTCCCAACGGTTTCTCGGCGCCCGGCGTGATTTTCCTTTCTCCCGGCGGCATCGGCGATAAGGTAGCCGAGCGGCTGCTGGCCAACCAGATTGCCCGCCAGTGGTGGGAGACGCTGATGTCCCCCATCAATCGCGACCACATGTGGCTGGAGAACGGCAACGCTCGTTTCGCCGAGATGCTCTGGGATGAGCATTCGAGCGGCCCCGGCGCCTTCGAGCAGGATGTTCACGATACTTATGTCGAAGCGCTCACGGTGGACAATCCGCCGCTGATCCAGTCCGGCCGCCTGGAGGATTACTCGCCCGAGTACTGGGCTGAAACCGCGGCCAAGGGCGCTGCCATCTTGAACATGCTGCGGAACGTGATGGGCGCCGACGGGTTTTCGAAACTTCTGGCCGGTTTTGCGGGCGACCATGGCTGGCAATCCGTGAGCACCGCCGATTTCCGCCAAGCCGCCGAAAAGATCTACGGATCGAGTTTGCAATACTTCTTCGTGCAGTGGATCGAGTCCAACGGCGCGCCGGAGTTTCGCTTGGAGTACACCGTGTTCCGCCTCGGGACCAAGGGCTTCCGCGTCATGGGCAAGATCTCGCAGGACCTGGATACTTTCCACATGCCGGTGGATCTCAAGATCGAGACCGAAGGCAATCCGGAGACGAAGCGTATCGACGTGGTGGGCACCTCGTCTGAATTCTCCATCGATACTTTCGGCAAGCCCAAGTCCGTGAGCATCGATCCCAGCGGTTCCGTGCTGCGCTGGAGCCCGAACATGCGCGTCGAGGTGGCCATCAAACGCGGCGAGCAGTTCGTGGCCATCGGCGAATTGGGCGACGCGCTGAAGGAATACCAAAAAGCGATCGAGGTGAATCGCCAAAGCTCGCTAGCGCACTACCGCGTGGCCGAGATTTTCTTCCTTCAGAATAATTATCAATCCGCCGCCAATGAATACCGTGAAGCGCTCAATGGCGACCTCACGCCCAAATGGACCGAGGTTTGGGCGCACATCAAGCTCGGCAACATCTTCGATGTCTCCGGCCAGCGCGATCGCGCGGTCAACGAATACAATCAGGCCATCCGCACGCGCGACAATACGTCCAATGCCCAGGAAGAAGCCGCTAAGTATCTAAAGCAGCCCTTCGAACGCAAACACAGCAACATTTAGCGATGTAGCGCATGCACTCGTGCGTGCGGCGTTCACACTCGTGTGAACGCTAAGCTTGACTCCTATCCCGCCAATTTTGGCGTGAAATACCATTTCAAGACGCCCTTGGGCGCACCCGCGAATTTGTCGACTTCAACGCACGCCAATCCGCCCTTCTTGAAGTCGATCTGGAAGCCCGAACATCCCAGCAAATAAGCCGTCAAAGCGCTGAATAACGGTTCGTGCCCGACCAGCAGTATCTGAGGCTCATCCTTGTGCACTCGGATTTCCTCCCAAACTGCATCCGGCCGCGAGGATGGCTCCAGGCTCCGTGTGCGCAGCAGATCGCCCTGGTACTTGAGAAGTTCGGCCGCAAGCTGCGCGGTCTGGAGTGCGCGGCGGTAAGGGCTGGTCAGGATCAGCGACGGCTGCACGCCCGCCTCAGCCGCGGCATGCAAGACACCACGCAGCTTCTTCTTCCCCTCCGCGGTGAGTGACCGGTCTGAATCCGGCTCGCCTGCTCGGCCGTCTTCCGCGATCCCGTGCCGAAAAAGATAGATCTCCATTCCTGGTAGCCTAACGGTTTGAAACCTTATCTCGATCGAGCCGCGTTTTATTTGACCTGCGGCTCGCTCATCTCTATCTTATTCTCCATCGCGGTCTCGCAGATTTGCCTGGCGCTGGCGTTCGCCGCGCTGCTGCTTTCTTCCGAGAACCTGCGGTTGCCGCCGATCAAGCTGCCCCTGGCGCTGTTCATGGCCGGCACGGTGATCTCGCTGCTGGTTTCGGGACACATTCGCGATGGTACGCCGCAAATCCGCAAGTTTTTCGTGCTGCTTGTTTTGTTGCTGGTGTACAGCACGTTCAAGAAGATCTCGGAAATTCGGGCGGTGGTGTTGCTGTGGGCGCTGGTGGCGACGCTTTCGGCGGTGCGCAGCCTGTTTCAGTTCTGGGAGAAATACCAGCAGGCCGCGGCCCAGCATTCCAACTTCTACGATTTCTATGTCGGCTCGCGAATCACCGGGTTCATGAGCCACTGGATGACCTTCGGCGGCGAAGAAATGATCGTGTTGTTGCTGCTGGCGAGTTATCTGTTCTTCTCGCGCGTGCCGCGTTGGAAAAACGCCGGCTGGCTCTGCTCCCTCATTTTAGTGGTGTCGATGGTGCTGGGCTACACGCGCAGCATTTTCCTGCTGGGATTCCCGATCGGCCTGTTATATTTGCTGTGGTTCTGGCACAAGTGGCTGGTCGCGGCCGCGCCAGTTGCGGCACTAATCATTTTTCTCGTGGCGCCCGTGTCGCTGAAGGAACGCGTGATTTCCGCTTTCCAGCCGCACGGCGAAACGGATTCAAACCTGCATCGAGCCATCACGCGCGAGACCGGATTTGCGATGATCCGCGCGCATCCCTGGTGGGGACTGGGCCCGGAGCAAGTGGGTAAGCAGTTTGAGCAATGGGTTCCGTCCGACGTCGCGCGGCCGCTGCCGGAAGGCTGGTACGGCCATCTGCACAACATCTATCTCGAATATCCGGCCGAGCGCGGCATTCCCACCGCGCTGATGCTGTTTTGGATGATCGGCAAGATCCTATGGGACTTTGCGCGCGCTTTGCGAGGAAAGCTCGCCGCAACAGAAGCACGTTTCGTTTTGCACGGCGCCATCGCCGTGATCCTGGCGATCCTGGCCGAAGGCTTCCTCGAGTACAATCTGGGCGATAGCGAAGTGCTGACGCTGTTTCTTGCGGTGGCCGGTTTTGGTTACGTCGCGCGCGAGGCCATCGACGTTGCCGCTTGACGGGCTCGATGTCCTCTTGGTCGGTGGCCGCGGAGGCTTGGGCTCGGCCACCGCGGAACTCCTGGGCGCCGAGGGCGCGCGGGTTTTCATCAGCGGGCGCACTCAAGGTTTCGACATCGGGCAAGCGTCTGGCCGCACAGGAATGCTCGAGATGGTCCCAAATTTGTATGGCCTGCTCGTGTTCGCAGGCGATCCAGCGCGGGGCCCGGTCGAAGACGCCATGCGGCGATCGCACGTCGTGAACTACGAAGGCCCCATTCTGCTGGCTCGCGAAGCCGCCGAGCGAATGAAGGCTCGTGGAACGCCGGGAGCGATTGTGCTGTTCGCCAGCATGCAAGCCGTGGCGTTATTTCCAGGTTCTACCGCCTATGCGGGCGAAAAGGCGGCATTGTTGCACGCCGCGCGCATTCTCGCCAAGGAATGCCGCGGCCCTGCCAACATCCGCGTCAATGTGATCGCGCCCGGTGTCATGCAGGCCGGAATGGCGGAATCAAGCATTGCGACGGGCAAGTACGAGCGCTACCTCACCGAGGGTGTGATCCCGCGCTACGGAAAAGCAGCCGATGTCGCGCGCGCCGTGCGCTTCCTGCTGGAGCCGGATAACTACATCACCGGCCAGGTGCTCTCGGTCGATGGCGGAATCACGCTGTGAGCGGCTTGTAAGCGATGCAGTCGATCTCGATCTTCATTTCGCGCCCCGGAAGCTTGGCTTCCACCGTGGTGCGCGCCGGGCGGTGCTCGCCGAAAAACTCCGCGTAGACCTCGTTCATGGCAGCGAAATCCTGCATGTTCGCCAGGAACACCGAGCACTTGACCACGTCGGTTCGCGCGGCGCCGGCCAGTTGGAGGATGCGGCGGATGTTCTCGAGCACCATTTTCGCCTCATGTCGAATATCGCCGAACGACATTTGATTGGTCTCAGGATCGATGGGGCCCTGCCCGGAGACGAAGATGAAATCGCCCGCGCGGACAAACGGCGAGTAAGGCCCGCGCGGTTTTGGAACGGTCGGTCCGGGCATTATTGCATGGTGTGGTGAATCTGGTCGGGCTTCTTTTTGCGGCTGCGGCGCGGCCGGTCCGAAATATTTCCGGAAGCCGCGACTTTCCGCGGCCGCCGGATCGGTTTGGGCTTAGGCGGCGGAGGATTGGGCTCGAGCAACGACGGCTGTCCTTCCACGATCGGCTGACGCTCGTCTTCTAACGGCTCATGACTCTCGGGTGCCGGTGGTTCGGGAACGGCTGGCGGATAGAATTCCGCGCCCAGATAGACCACCAGGCCCTTTTCTTCATCGGGCTCGACGCGCACCACCAGCTTGTCCTGCGCGTAATTGAGGAACTCGGAAAACTCCTGGAAACCGTACGACGCCGCCGAGAAGTTGGGGGCTTCCGCCTGCATCCAACCTTCCAGGTCGTCCGCCGCGGCGCCGTTCTCCATTTCGAGACGATGCGTTTCAAGGATATCGCGCAAAGGCGGCAGAGCCTCCTCGGGCCTGGGGGTGGGACGTTCAGGCTGGGCCGAGGTCTTGCGCTCGATGATGTACCGGCCGCCCTGGCCGCTGACGTTGACGTAATCGGCCTTCTTGAGTTTCTCGACAAAATCGGAGAAGCTGCTGGCGCCGTAGGCTTTTTCAGTAAACGCGGAATCCAGCTGCAGCATGGTGGACTTGAGCAATCCGAGCTGCGGTT
The DNA here is from genome assembly GCA_963768095.1 of Terriglobia bacterium. Taxonomy (GTDB): domain Bacteria; phylum Acidobacteriota; class Terriglobia; order Bryobacterales; family Bryobacteraceae; genus Palsa-89. The sequence goes on from CAVYGT010000012.1 coordinate 444,122, forward strand.
GCACCGCGCGGCGCTCGAGCACTTGCAGAGCGCGCTCCACCAGCGGCATGGCCTGCGCGAGATCCAGTGGATCGGGCCGGCCGCGATGGCCGCCCTGCTGGCGTTCGCGTTGCTGTCCGCCATGCTGCGGCGGACGCTCGCGGCGCTCCGAGCGGTCACCCGGTTCCGAGAGCAGCGATTCGTAGCTCACGAACTCGTGACAATTCTGTTGCAGGATGGTGCTGGTGAACGCCTTGCCCCCGACCACGAACACGGTCTTGCCGTATTCCTTGAGTTTGTTCACCAGGGGAATAAAATCGCTGTCGCCGCTGATGATGGCGAACGCGTTGACGTGCGGATGGGTGAATGCCATTTCCAGCGCATCCAGCGCCAGGTTGATGTCGCCGCCGTTCTTGTCTCCGCGCGGCGAGGGCAAACGCTGCACCATCTGCACAGCGTTCTCCGCCATGGACCGGGCCGCGCCTTCCTGGCGCCCCCAGTTGGCATAAGCGAACTTGGCGACCAGGTCGCCTCTCTCTTTGAGCGCATCCAGCGCGAGCGATACATCGAACTCGCGCCGAAGCGTGGATTTCACGCCGATCTCGATATTGTCGTAATCGACGAATACGGCGATGTTCAGTTTTTCTTGCATTGTTTCTCTTTTAGCTAGTCAATTTTCACAGGCGCTAGCCTGCGTGGCGGGCAACGCGTGCCTGCCATTATGCTTCAAGCGGTCTGCTTTACCGAAGATCGTATGAAGTCTACAATTTCTTCGAGCGAGGCTCCAGGCTGGAACACCGCCGCGACGCCCTGCTTCTTGAGCGCTGCGGCGTCCTCGTCAGGAATTATACCGCCAACCACCACCAGGATGTCTTCCATGCCCTTATCCCGCAACAATTCCATCACGCGCGGCACGATCGCATTATGCGCGCCCGACAGAATCGACAATCCAATAACCTGGACGTCTTCCTGCAACGCGGCATTGACGATCATCTCCGGCGTCTGGCGCAGGCCGGTGTAAATCACCTCCATGCCCGCGTCGCGGAGCGCGCGCGCAATGACCTTCGCACCCCGGTCGTGGCCGTCCAAACCGGGTTTGGCGACCAGCACCCGGATGCGATCCATATGGCTTCAGTTTAACACTGAGACCGGAAGTGCTGTTTCAGAAGCAGGAGTGCCGCAAGACCGGCGCCTGGGCAGCCTCGCCGAGCTAGCCGCCGCCATCAACGCGCCTCCGTGGTTCACACGTGTAACCTTGGCGTACTTATGGCGTTCGCCGGAGTCCGTCCAAGAATTTGCAGAATGCGTAAAGAATGAGGGCATTCAGCACGGCCCCCGGTAACAGAACCAACGTCATCAGAGCCCCGTACAGAACCGGCGATCCGGTCAAGTGATCGTATAGATTACCGATTCCCCTCGAGCGGTAGAAAGGGATAAGCACGATACTCCATGGGAGCACTGTCAGGCTTGGGGGATTAAACTCCGGTGTCGCGGGACCGAAGAGTAGGAACACGATGGCATAAATGCCCGACAGAAGGTACAGCCCGAGATAGGACAAGCCAAGCGCTACCCCGGCCTTGGACCGAAAGAGTTTCATCCGCATGCTGCTGCAATCAACGTCTGGATTGAGTTTATAGGATCGATCGCAGCCGCGGCTCGCACGGCGAAACGGTTGACGCCGTGCAGCTCCCCTCCGCCGCACTGATAGAAACCAACCGCAAGCCCGAGGCGCGCTGTAAGATCAACAAGGAGCGATCTTCGATGCGATTATTCCCAACTTTGTTCTTGAGTCTGACGTGCGCCCACGCGCAAATCGCCGTTCAGGTGGGAGGAAAGCCGGTGGGGACCCGAAGCACGTTGAATTTCACCAACGCGGCTGGCACGTCGGCGAGCGGAATTTTGCAGGCCTGCTCGGACGATGGCAGCCGGGTGAATTGCTCGAGCTCGTACAACACGGCATTCATCGCGACACACGATACCGTGCATGATAACGAGAACTACTGCAATTCGACCAACGGCACTAACGCGTACACGTGCCGGCTCCCGTTCAAGCAACTGGGGAGCTATCAGGCCGGCATGACTTTTCTTTTGACAGTGGACTCCCCCTGCCCCGGTTCCTGCAGTTTGAACATCGACAGCCTTGGACCGGTGAATATCAAGCAGGCGGACGGCTCGACAGACCCGGGCGGCGCGATCGTCGCAGGCCAGCCGCAGTGGATTTTTTATGACGGCAAGGTGTTTCGATTAACGGGCGCCGGCGGCGCTGTTACGAGCGGGGTTCGCTCCGCGGCTCCCACGGACCAACGCGGCGATGTCATCGCGCGGCGCGTCATTGGCGCGATGGACAACATTACCTACGCCGCAACCATGAATCTGGACGTCACGGCCGGCGATCTGCACAAAATCCGAACCGCCAACACCGCGGCGAATGCGACGGTGAATGCCACCACGGGCGGATTGCCCGGCCAGCATATGTGGATCCTCATCGCCAACGATGAAATCAGCCCGAAGACGGTTGCGTTCGGCTCCAATTTCCGCAGTGCAGGTCCGCTGACTGGGACGGCCGGGAAAGCTGCCACCATCCAGTTCGTATCCGACGGGACGGCTTGGTACGAGACGGCCAGGGTACAGAATTTGTGAGGCAGCTACCGATGTCCTCGCCAACGCCAGTGGCCGAAAACCACCAAGCCTGGTTTTCCTCGGCCAATCTTGGCGCTTGATGTCTTTTAGACACAATGATTTGCCGCTGGAACCAAAGATGCAATTGAGACGTCCTTGGAGAGGCTGGAAAGATTATGAAATCAACGGCAAAATGGCTTCTAACATCGGTTATGGCGGTTTCGCTGGCGGGGCTGCCCGGGTTTGCTCAGGATCCGAGCACTAGCGGTCCGCCACCGTCGGGCGGTTGGAAGCGGTTTCCGCAAAACGCATCGCCCGCGCCTCCTGCCGATAATGGCGGGGCGCTCGATCCTAGCCAGGAGCCGCAACAGCCTCCGCCTCCGGCTCAGCCCGCACCCAGCGTGATCACGATTCCGGCTGGAACCTGGATGACGATTCGTGTCAATGCGCCGCTTTCGAGCGACCACAATCAGGCCGGCGATGCGTTCGCGGGGACATTGGCAGCGCCGTTGGTGGTGAATGGTCTGGTCGTAGCTCATCGCGGAGAGACCGTCATCGGTAGGGTTACGGAAGTGAAGAAGGCTGGACACGTCAGCGGCCTCTCGCGCCTGGGATTGGAAGTGACAGAGATCACGATGGCGGACGGGAACCAGGTGCAAGTGAAAACTTCGGTCATGGATCGGCGGGGAAACACTTCGTACGGCCGTGATGCGTTTGGTATCGGGGCTTCGACGGCAACGGGCGCCGCGATCGGAGCGGGAGTCAACGGTGGCGTGGGCGCGGGCGTAGGCGCGGCCGCCGGTGTGGTGGCTGGAACCATCGGCGTGCTGTTGACACGCGGGCGGGCCACTGTGGTGTACCCGGAAATGCCGCTTACGTTCCGCACCGAAAATCCGGTGACGATCCAGGCCAACTATGACGCCTTCCGGCCTGCGAGCCAGCAGGATTATGGTCCGAGCATGCAACAGCGGCCTGGTCCGCGTCCGGGTTACGGAGCGCCAGGCTACGGAGCGCCTTATGGACCGCCTCCGCCGGCTTATGGATACTATCCGGCTTATCCTTATCCGTATCCGTACGCTTACGGTCCGTATCCGTATTGGGGGCCCAGCCTCTACTTCGGGTTTGGACGGGGCTGGGGCCGGCGCTGGTAGCTTGCTAGCGTAGCTCTTCGTAAATCTTTAGTTCACGATGCGCCCGCGGGCTGGATTGAATCCTGGTCCGCGGGCGCAAATCGTTTCTGCTCCAGCTTCCTCGGCTGGTCGGGCTGTTATAGTTTCCTTTTGACTCGGGAGGAAACATGGACTTCGCCCTCAGCGACGAACATCGGATGCTGAAGGATCTGGTGGCGCGCTTCGTTCGCGAGGAATTAATGCCGCTGGAAAAAGCGGTGCTCGAGCGCGAGGTAGCGGGCCAGGGCGTGTGGCTCACCCACGAAGAGCGCGCCCCGCTGGACCGGCAATCGCGCGAGCTGGGCTTGTGGGGATTGGACGCCCCCGAGGACGTAGGCGGATCGGATATGCCCGAGGTCGCGCTGGTGGGCGTTAATGAAGAGCTGGGTAAGACCGTCACGCCTTACGTGCTCCCGCCCGATTCGCCCAATCTGCGCATGTTGATGGTGACGGCCAACGCCGAGCAGCGCGCGCAATATCTGGCGCCTTACGCGCGCGGGGAGACCATCTCGGCCATCGGCATTTCTGAGCCGGGCGCGGGCGGCGATCCGGCCGCGATGACTACCAGCGCGGTCCGGGATGGAAACGATTGGGTGATCAACGGGCGGAAGATCTGGATCAGCCGGGCGGCGGAGGCGGACTTCACCATCCTGATGGCGGTCACCAATAAATCCAAAGGCGCTCGCGGCGGAATCTCGGCGTTTCTGGTGGACAAGGGCACGCGGGGGTTCAATATTCTGCGCAGAATTCCGATGATCGGCGGGCATTTCACGTATGAAATCGCGCTGGAGGATTGCCGCGTCCCCGCATCCAAGCTGCTGGGCGAGGAAGGACAAGGCTTCGCGCCCATGCAGATCCGGTTGTCGACGCGGCGTTTGGAAATGTCGTGCGCGTGCATCGGCATGGCGCAGCGCGCGCTCGACATGATGTGCGAATACGCGCCCCAGCGAGTCACGTTCGGCGCGCCGCTGGCCGAAAGGCAGACCATCCAGTGGTGGGTGGCGGACGCAGCGGCCAAGATCCACGCCGCTCGGCTGATGGCCTACGATGCGGCCTGGAAGGTCGACCAGAGGCGCGACGTGCGGACCGAAGTTTCCATGCTCAAGGTCTTTGCCACCGAATTGGCTTGGGACACCCTGGATAAGGCCATGCAGACCTTCGGAGCCATGGGCATGACCAAGGAAGTGCCGCTGCAATTGATGGCGGCCACGGTGCGGAATATGCGAATCTACGAGGGTCCTTCGGAGGTGCATCGGTGGGTGGTGGCGAGGAAGTTGTTGCGGCTGCGCAAGCCATGAAGCAGCACGGCGATGTTTCAGTCGCGCTGGACGGTCACGTGGCCTTCGTGGAAATGCACCGGCCGCCGCATAATTTTTTCGATCGTGGGCTGATCGAAAATCTGGCGGACACCCTTGAGGCGCTGGATCGGGAGCCGCAATGCCGGGCCGTGGTCTTGGCGTCCGAGGGGAAATCGTTCTGCGCGGGAGCGGATTTCGGGCCGTCAGGCGGCGTGGGTGAAGAGCTGGAATCGGCGCGAGCGGGCCGGCTGTATGAGCAGGCGATTCGCCTCTTCGGCACCCGCAAGCCGGTGATCGCGGCCATCCAGGGCGCCGCGGTTGGAGGAGGCTTGGGATTGGCGCTGGCGGCGGACTTCCGCGTCGCGACCCCGGAGGCGCGGTTTGCGGCCAATTTCGCCAAGCTCGGTCTGCATCCAGGATTTGGTTTGACGCACACGCTGCCGCGCTTGATCGGCGTGCAGCGCGCGAGTCTGATGTTCTATACCGGGCGCCGCATCCACGGAGAGCAGGCCCTCGAGTGGGGATTGGCCGATGTTTTGGTGGCTCCGGATCGGTTGCGGGAGGAAGCCCGGAAGCTGGCGAGCGAGATCGCCGAGGGCGCGCCACTGGCAGTCGAGTCCGTGCGAGCCACCATGCGGCGCGGGTTGGCCGAGGCCGTCAGGGCCACGCTGGAGCATGAACTGGCCGAGCAGAGCCGCCTGGCGCGCACCGAGGATCACAAAGAAGGCATTCGAGCCGTAAGCGAACGGCGTCCGGGGCGATTCCAGGGACGCTGACCGCGCTCCCGCAACACGCGAGCGCTAGAATCGGACGGGGAGGGCAACGTGAAACGAATTGTCCTTTGGGTCGGGGTTGGGGTGGCGGTGGTGGTCGTAATTCTCCTGGCTCTGCCTTTCTTGATTGATGCGAATGCATTCCGGCCTCGGCTTGAAACCAATCTGACGGGTGCACTGGGCAGAGCAGTCAAGCTGGGGGAGCTGAAGCTGGAGTTGCTTTCGGGTGGGGTCACGGCCAACGATTTGTCGATCGACGACGACCCGGCGTTCGGCCCATCTCCCTTTCTGCGCGCCAAACAGCTCAAGGTTGGGGTGGAGCTGGCTACGCTGATCTTTTCACGAAAGCTCAACGTTACTGGGCTCACCATCGATCAGCCGGAGATCGTGATGGTGGAGTCGTCGCCGGGCGTTTGGAATTTTTCGACTCTGGGGAGAGCGTCGCACGCGAAACCGGCGCCCGCCTCCGCGCAACCAGCGCAACAGCCTTCCTCGGGCGCTCCGCTGGATCTTTCCGTGAAGCTGGTGAAGGTCACTAACGGCCGTTTGACACTGAACCGAAGCGGTAGTCACGGCAAGCCGGTGGTGTTGGAGCAGGTGGAAGTGGAGCTTCAGAATTTTTCGGGGACGTCCGCATTTCCTTTCACGCTGACCGGAAAAGTCGGCGGCGGAGGCTCGATCAAACTTGCTGGGACAGCCGGCCCTCTCGATCCGACGGACGCGTCCAAATCGCCTCTAAGCGCAAAACTGAGCGTGAACCAACTCGATCTGGCTCTCTCGCGCATGAACGACTGGGCGCCGTCACTGGCGGGAGTTGTTTCGTTTGATGGAACCGCTTCCTCCGATGGTAAGGCGGTGCATCTGGACGGCAAGTTGAAGGGCGATAAATTGAAACTCGCGCGCAATGGGACGCCGGCGCGCCGTGCGGTCGAGTTGGATTTCGCGGTGCTACATGACCTCGCGGGCCGTTCGGGGACCGTTAGCCGCGGCGACGTTCATATCGGCAGCGCAGTGGCGCACGTCACGGGAACCTATGCGCAGCAAGGCGATTCCATGGCGCTCAAGATGAATCTCACCGGCTCCAACATGCCGGTAACGGAGTTGGAGGGTTTGCTTCCGGCGCTCGGCATCGTGCTGCCGGCCGGATCGTCGCTCAAGAGTGGTACGGCCAACGCCAATTTGTCCGCCCAAGGTCTCGCGGACCGGCTGGTGACAACGGGCTCGCTCGGCCTGAACAACGCGACGCTGGGCGGCTTCGACATGGGCAAGAAGATGTCGACCATCGAGCGGCTGGCCGGTATCAAATCCGGGCCGGATACCGTGATTCAGACTTTGAGCGCTAACGTCCGTTATGCGCCCGAGGGCGCGGATGTGCAGGATCTTAAGCTGGTGGTGGGTGGCCTCGGGGAAGTGAACGGCGCCGGGACGATCAGTCCGCAGAATGCGCTGAATTTCAAGATGACCGCGACGGTGCACGCCTCCGGGCTGGCGGCCGTGGTGAGCAACGAGCCGATTCCTTTCAGCATTGAAGGCACGGCGTCCGATCCGCAATTCAAGCCGGATATGAAGGGAATCGCCGGCGGGGCGCTGAAGGGGCTTGTAAAAGGCGACGCCGGGAAAGCGGCGGGCGACATCCTCAAGGGGATTCTGGGCGGAAAAAAGAAGCCCTAACTCGCCTCCAGTTCGATCTCTACAGGGTTTTTACACACTCATTACGTCCGTAAGCAGGTCGTCTGCAGTCTGAATAGACAAGGAGGCGACTCATGCCGGACTTCATGCAGACCTCAAATCCACAAACGGATCAGGCGCCGAGTTGGTTGATTTCGACGTTCGCGATGCTCATCATCCTGGCGGCTACGGCCGCGGTGATTGTCGGACTTGCTGCAGTTGATCAGTTGGGCCGAATGCGCGTTGCTGCTCGTGGCCGGAATCGTGCTCAGCTGCGGCATCCTTTTCACGATCGTGACCATGCGGCGGCTGGGCGAGGACGAGTAGAGTTAGTCGGTTCCTTCGGCTTTGGCCTCGGAGTTGCGCGCGGCCCGCAAGCGGCCGAGCACGGTTATCAGCCACAGCGCGCCGGCAATCGCGACCAGAGCCATCAGCCAACGCAGCAGGCTGGCCAAGAACGCGGCGTCGATAACCGGCCATTGGAAGCGGAAGCGCGCCAGCACTTCGCCGCGGTCGATCATCCAGTGCCAGGCGGTGTGTGCAACCAGTGCCGAAAGAATGATCGTGCCCATGCGCTCGGCTACCACGAAGCGGAACAGTCCCTCCAGCGTCGGGATGAGCAGCACCAGCACCAGAAGCTGGCCCAGTTCCACGCCCACGTTGAACGACAGCAGCGAGGTCAGCATGTGGGAGCCTGCGAACTGCAGCGTTTGGCGCAATGCGAACGAGAAGCCGAAGCCGTGGACCAACCCAAACCCGAACGTGATCATCCAGCGGCGATGGACGGTGGCTGCGCCGACAATGTTTTCGAGCGCCATATAGACAATCGACGCCGCGATCAGAGTTTCGATCAGCGGCGGGAACCAAAGCGCGTCGGGCGCCAGGTTGTAGGCGGAAGCGATCAGGGTGATGGAATGCGCCACCGTGAACGACGTCACGATGGGGATCAGAGAACCGAAACGGCGGAACGGAATCACCAGGCAAAACAGGAACAGCAGGTGATCGGTTCCTCCGAGAATATGCAGGAAGCCGAGATGCACGAAATTGAGCGCGGCTTGATACCAGCGCGGGTCCATGCGCACTAGCCCGGGAGCGTCCAGGAATTCAAAGGCGCGCACGGCGCCGTTGGGCGCGACGAACCGGAATACGGTCAGCACGCGCAGGCCGAGGCGCCACCAGCCGTCCGGATTCACCGAGAAGCGCGATTGATCGGACTCAATCGGGTACTCGAAGACCGCGTCCAGCATGGTTTGGTTCCAGACCACGTTGGTGTCTTCCGGAAGCGGCGGCCCGGTGAGGTGCGCCAGGGCTTGCTCATAGGAAGCGAACGAGCGGTCTGACAACAGCGAGAGCTGCGTGGCCGCTACGGTTGGCTTTCCCAGCTTGGTGTCGCCCTCGTAAACCTCGAAGAAATCCGAAACCCAGAGTGTGGCGGCGTTCGGAAGCATCGTGGCCGTACCGTTGATGTCCAGATAGGGGTCGCGGCCCTTCTCCGGAAAGTTGAAATCGCGCATCGCCGTCAGCGGAATCCGCACCAGCAGGCGCAGGCGGTGGCCTTCCGGCTTCAAGAACGCTTGAATGGTGATATCATTTGGAATCTCGTGACCTGTAGCGCCCGGAGCGAACGCGATAGCGAATGCGGCCACCAAGGTGGCGGCGTGAAAAATAGTCTTACGTGGACTTAGCATGGTGCAAACTGTGAGGCCGGCTGGCCGGCCGTCAAAAATTTCCTGGTTGCGTCTATAAGGAATCGTGTATAATAGCCTACCATTGACGAAGAAAGGAGTGAAGTTTAATGAAGCGTCACCTCTCTGTTGGAGCGATGTTTCTCGCGGTCCTCGTCGTACTTGCTATCGGGTCTCATGTACTGACGAAAAGGGCCGTGGTGCAGGCTGCTGGAGGAGCCCAAGCGCCAAGATTTGAAGTGGACCCCATGTGGCCGAAGCCGCTGCCCAATCATTGGCTGATGGGCAACACTATCGGCGTTTCAGTGGATTCGAAAGATCATATCTGGATCATTCATCGCCAAGGTTCGCTCGAAGCGATGGAAGACTACGGTGTGGCCAACCCTCCGGGCGCAAAACGGCAGCGCGGAAAAGTGGAATCGGAATGCTGCCAACCGGCGCCGCCGGTACTAGAGTTCGACGAGGCCGGCAATCTGCTGGCAAGCTGGGGCGGCCAAGACGGAGACGGCTATGTTTGGCCGGCTTCGAATCACGGCATCACCGTCGACTCCAAGGGCAACGTGTGGATCGGTGGCAACGGCCGTACCAAGACTGACCAGAATCTGCCTGGGGCAGGGCGTGGTCGCGGACCAGCAGCGGGCCGGGGCGCGGCTCCGGGCCGTGGCGCGGCTCCCGCCGACGAGCAGGCCGGCGCAGGGCGTGGTTCCGGGCCGCCACTGTATCACGACAGCATGATCATGAAGTTCACGCAGGACGGCAAATTCCTGATGAAGATCGGGACCGCCGGACAGAGCCACGGCAGCAACGACACCGAGAATCTGGGCTTACCGGCCAAGATCTTCGTCGATGGTAAGGCCAATGAAGTCTACGTGGCCGACGGCTATGGCAACAAGCGCGTGATCGTGTTCGACGCCGACTCCGGGAAGTTTAAGCGGTATTGGGGCGCGTTCGGCCACAAGCCCGACGACACCAACCCCGGACCCTACAATCCCGATGCCGCGGAAGATCAGCAGTTCCGCAACCCGGTGCATTGCGCCGACCTGGCCAACGACGGCATGCTGTACGTTTGCGATCGCTCCAACGATCGCATCCAGGTGTTCAAGGCGGACGGAACGTTCGTCAAGGAGAAGATCCTGTACAAGAACACTCTGGGCGACGGAGCGGTGTGGGACATCGCGTTCTCGAAAGATCCGCAGCAGAAGTACATCTATCTGGCGGACGGCGCGAACGAGAAGGTGCACATCCTGGATCGCGACACGCTGGACGTGCTGACTAGCTTCGGCGATGGTGGACGGCAGCCGGGCGAATTCTACGCGGTGCATAGCATTGCGACCGACTCGCACGGCAACATCTTCACCACCGAGACGTATCGCGGGCAGCGCATCCAGAAGTTCGTGTACAAGGGAGTTGGGCCGGTCACCAAGGATAGCGAAGGTGTGCTGTGGCCCAAGACCGCTAAGAGCCCATTCTAGAGCAACACTCGTTTCTTTGAACGAACGCCCGGTCTAAGCAGCCGGGCGTTTTCTTTTTGTGGCGTGCCGCTTCGTGCTGCCAAGCGCGATATCCTGGAGAACCATGCCTGAAGACGTCATTCTTACTTCGCTTGATGGCGGCGTCGCGACGCTGACCTTGAATCGGCCGGACCGGCTCAACGCGCTGAGTCCGGATTTGATTACGCAATCCATCGAAACCCTGGCGCGCTGGGAGGAGGATCCGGGCGTGGCCGTGGTAGTGGTGACCGGAGCCGGCCGAGCTTTCTGCGCCGGTGGCGACATCGGCGGCATGGCGCAAGAAAACTCCGCGCCGCGCCCGCTTGAAGAACGTATCGACTGGCTGCGCCGCGCTCAGCAGATTTCCTGGCGGCTTTATAGCATGTCCAAGGTCACCATCGCCAGCGTCAACGGCTTCGCCATGGGCGCGGGCCTGGGTGTTTGCCTGGCTTGCGATTTGCGCATCGCTTCCGATCAGGCCAAGTTCGGGACCGCCTACGCCAAGGTCGGATTCGGCGGAGATTTCGGTGTCACCTGGCTGTTGACGCGTTACGCAGGCGCGCCCAAGGCCAAGGAGCTGTTGTTCACCGCCGATGCGTTTGATGCGGCGGAAGCGCTGCGGCTGGGGTTGTTGAATCGCGTCGTGCCGGCCGACTCGCTCGCGTCCGAAACGCGCGCGCTGGCTTCGCGGCTGGCAGCGGGGCCGCTGGTGAGTTATCGCTACATGAAGGCCAACGTCAATCTGGCGACGACTTCGGATTTTCGCACCATGCTGGATCGGGAGCCGGAAACACATCTGCGCTGCGGGCAGACCGAGGACCATCGCGAGGGCGTGACGGCGTTTCTCGAGAAGCGCGCGCCCCAGTTTCGAGGAAGATGAGCCGCGGGAGGTGAAGTATGGAATTTCGCGAGATCCTGCACGAAAAAGACGGTCATGTGGTCACGATCACGATGAACCGGCCCGCCAAGCTCAACGCTTATTCGGAAGTGATGGTGCACGAGATTCTGCGCGCGCTGGCGGACGCGCGCGACGACGATGCGATTCGCGCGGTAATTCTGACGGGCGCGGGCCGCGGGTTCTGCTCGGGCGGCGACATCGGGCGCGATTTTCAATATCCGGCGCGCTATCGCGGGCATCGGATGGAATCGATGCTGGAGATGCGCGAGAACATGCATGAGCTGGTGAAGTTTCTGCAGCGCTTCGACAAGCCGGTGATCGCGGCCGTGAATGGCGCGGCCGTGGCCGGCGGCCTGACGCTGGCGCTGAGCTGCGATTTCCGCATCGCGGCCGAGAGCGCCAAGCTGGGTGACACTTCCTTGCGGTTCGGCCTGATCCCGGATGAAGGCGGCGCCTACTTTTTCCCGCGCTTCCTGCCGTTGGACCGCGCGCTCAAGATGTCGCTGTTTTCTGAAGTCTACACAGCGCGCGAAGCCGCGGCGCTGGGCCTGGTGACTGAGGTTGTGCCGGATGCGGAGTTAATGCCTGCGGCTCGCGCATGGGCTGCGCGGCTGGCCGAAGGTCCGCCGATCGCGATCCGAATCGCCAAGCGGATGATGTACAAGCAGCTTCAGATGACGCTCGACAACGCGCTCGAAGACGCTGCCATGGCGACTCTGGTGACCAACTATACCGAAGACGTCAAGGAAGGAACCACGGCGTTTCACGAGAAGCGGAAACCGCGGTTTCACGGGAAGTGACATGTGCACGAGCTAGAACCCAACGATCCGTTCGTGTCGACCGAAGATGAAATCGAAGTAGACGCCGAAACGGCCCCTGCTATCGAAGAAGGCATTCGTGCCGCAGATGAAGGACGCGTCCTGCCTAGCGACGAGGTCCGAAATCTGACCACAGAGTGGATTTCCAAGTTCTCTACACCGACGCGGCGCTAACGGATCTAGCAGCAGTCATGCGCTCCGGATTGCGCTCTCCGGGCCGAATTTCTGACAATCTGACTGAGGACATCAAGATGACGTCGTCCCGCATGAGAACCTGCTCCGTTACCGTCCTTGCACTCTTTGTCGTTGCCGCGGCACACGCGCAAACCGCGCAGCATCTGACCACTCCCAGGGAAGCGCTCGGCTTCGACGTCGGCGACGACTACCAGCTCGCCAACTACAAGCAACTAACCGCCTGGTGGAAGAAGCTCGCCTCCGAATCCGATCGCATGAAGCTGGTCGAGATCGGCCAGACCGAAGAGGGCCGCCCGCAATACATGGCGATTCTGACTTCGCCTGAGAATCAGAAAAAGCTACAAGCATTACCAGGAGATCTCGCGCAAACTTGCCCTCGCCGAAGGCCTCACCGAAGCCGAGGCGCACGCGCTGGCACAAGAAGGCAAAGCGGTGGTGTGGATCGACGGTGGCCTGCACGCTTCCGAAGTGCTGGGCGCGCAGCAATTGCTCGAATTCGTCTGGGAGATGGTCAGCCGCAACGATCCCGAGACGCTGCGATTCTTGAACGACGTCATCATCCTCGCCGTGCACGTCAACCCGGACGGCATGGAACTGGTTTCCAACTGGTACATGCGCGAGTCCGATCCGAAGAAGCGCTCCACGCAGAATGTTCCGCGCCTGTGGGAGAAATACGCCGGGCACGACAACAATCGCGACTTCTACATGTCCAACCTGAGCGAGACCACCAACATCAATCGCGTGCTCTACTACGAGTGGTTCCCACAGATCATGTACAACCATCACCAGACCGGGCCCGCCGGCGCGGTGATGTTCGCGCCGCCATTTCGCGATCCATTCAATTACAATTTCGATCCGTTGATTCCGCCGTTGATCGAGATGGTTGGCTCGGCGATGCACAGCCGTTTCGTCGCCGAGGGCAAGCCCGGAACAGTGATGCGCAGCGGGTCGACTTATTCCACTTGGTACAACGGTGGTCTGCGAACCACCACCTATTTCCACAACATGATCGGCTTGCTGACCGAAACGATCGGCAATCCGACGCCCATCGAGGTGCCGCTGGTTCCGGAGCGCCAGTTGCCGATCAGCGACGGCCCATTTCCGGTGGCGCCGCAGACCTGGCATTTTCGCACCTCCATCGAATATGAGATGACGGCCAATCGCGCGGTGCTCGACCTGGCTTCGCGCTATCGCGAGGAGCTGCTGTACAACATCTATCGCATGGGCCGCAATTCGATCGAGCGCGGCAATAAGGATTCTTGGACCATCACGCCCAAGCGCATCGCGGCGCTGGAAGCGGCAGCCAAGGCGTCTCAGACCGGCGGCGGGCGCGGCGCCAACAACAATTCCGGCGTTCCCGCGAACCTTTACGCTTCGGTACTGCACGATCCGGCGCTGCGCGATCCGCGCGGGTATATTCTGCCTTCCGATCAGGCCGATTTCCCGACCGCGACGAAGTTTATCGACACGCTGATTAAGAACGGCGTCACAATCCTGCGCGCATCACGAGATTTCGACGTCGCGGGCAAGCATTATCCAGCCGGATCGTGGGTGGTGAAGACCGCGCAACCGTTTCGCCCGCACATCCTCGACATGTTCGAGCCGCAGGATCATCCCAATGATTTCCGCTATCCCGGCGGGCCTCCCATTCCGCCTTACGACGTGACCGGATACACGCTCGCGTTTCAGATGGGCGTGAAGTTCGATCGCATCCTGGACGCGTTCGACGGGCCGTTCGAGAAGGTGAGTGGCCTGCAGAAAGCGCCGTCCGAAAAGATTCACGGACCGGCGCAGCCCACCGGATATCTGATCAGCCATCAACAGAACGATGCGTTCATCCTGGTCAACCGCCTGCTGAAGAACGGCGACGACGTGTACTGGATCGAGAAGCCGACAACGCTGGCTGGGCGGCCGGTTGGCGCCGGGACGATGTATGTGCCTGCGCGCGCGCAAACGCGTCCGCTGATGGAGCGCGCGGCGTCGGATCTCGGAATCACCATCGAGGCCGTGCAATCGCGGCCGTCGGGAGCGGCGCTCAAGCTCAAACCCGTTCGCATCGGGCTGTGGGATCAATACGGCGGGTCGATGACATCCGGATGGCTGCGTTATGTCTTCGAACGGTTCGAATTTCCATTCGAGGTTGTGTACCCGCAAGCCCTCGATGAAGGCGATCTGGCCAGCCGCTTCGATGTGCTCGTGTTTCCCAGCGGCGCCATGACGCGTGCGGCCCAACCGGCTGGCGTCGGTGCAGGCGGATTCGGCGCGCGCCAACCCGCGCCGGAAGAAATTCCCGAAGAATGGCGCAAGGCGCTGGGTTACGTTACCTCAGATAAGACGATTGCGCAGCTGCGCAAATTCGTGGAATCAGGCGGGACCATCGTGGCGATCGGAGAATCGACCGACATCGGCCGATTGTTCGGTCTTCCCGTCCAGGATGCACTAACGGAAAGAACGCCCGACGGCAAAGAGCATCCGCTGCCGCGCGAAAAATTCTATGTGCCGGGTTCGGTGCTGGCGATGAGCGTCGATAACGCCAACCCCGTGGCGTACGGCATGTCGTCGACTGTGGACGCCTTCTTCGAAAACAGCCCAGCGTTCCGGCTCGGCCCGGATGCGGAGATGAAAGGCATCAAACCAATCGCGTGGTATCCCAACGCGACGCCGTTACGCAGCGGCTGGGCTTGGGGGCAAGGATACCTGGAAGGAACCGTGGCGGCGGCTGAAGCGCCGATGGGCGAAGGCAAAGTCTTCCTGCTGGCTGTCGAAGCGGCGTTTCGCGGCCAGCCGCACGGCACCTTCAAGCTGCTGTTCAACTCGATCTATGCCGGCCAGGCGAAGTCTGCTACTCTTGCGCCGTGAACGAGCGAGATTTCAGCAAGCTGTTCCGCCTGGATGGGCGAGTGGCTCTGGTTGCGGGCGCGGCATCGGGAATCGGGCGCGCCGCGGCGCATGGGTTGGCGGCGGCCGGCGCGATCGCCGTCTGCGCTGACTTGAACGAGCAGGGTGCTGCGGGTACCGCTCACGAGATCGGTGGCGTCGCGGAGGCACTTGGACTCGATATTACGGATCAGGGGAGTGTCGACGCCGCAGTGCAGAGCATCCGAAGCCGGCACCAACGCATCGATGTGCTCGTCAGCACGCCCGCCGTCAATGTTCGCAAGCCGCTGCTGCGCTACACCGCCGAAGAATTCGAAAAAGTGCTGCGTCTGAACCTGAAGGGCAGCTTTCTCATCGCGCAGGCAGTGGGGCGAGTGATGAGCGAAAACAAACGCGGCAGCATTATCCTGCTTTCTTCCATTCGCTCGCTGGTCGTCGAGCCGGGACAGGGCGCCTACGCAGCCACCAAAGCGGGACTGGTGCAACTTGCACGCGCGTTCGCGGCGGAGCTGGGCTGCGACGGCGTGCGAGTGAACTGCATCGCGCCCGGCGTGGTTGAGACTCCGCTCACCGAACCGATCAAGCGCGATCCCGATTGGTATAACGCGTACGCGACCAAGAACGCGCTGGGCCGGTGGGCAACGGCGGACGAAATGGCGGGCCCCGTTGTTTTCCTCGCTTCCGATGCCGCCAGCTACGTCACCGGAACGGTTTTATTCGTGGATGGCGGATGGACCGCAATCGACGGCCGTTTTCAGCCGCCGGTCTAGCGGCCGCGGATGTCCTGATAGCTCGGCAATCCCGGCAGCCCTCGCGCGTTCATGACTGCGCGCACGATGGCTTGCGACATCGCCTCCGCAGCCAACGCGCCAATCGCTCCGTGATCGCCATGCACCGCGATCGCACCGGTAGCTACCGCGAAAACCGTGTCGCCGTCGTTCGGCGTATGCACCGGATTGATGCAGCGCGCCAGGCCGTCATGAGCCATCTGTGCGATCTTCGTAATTTGCGCTTTGTCGAACGCCACGTTCGTCGCCACCACGCCAATGGTGGTGTGAGCCCCGGCCGGTACTTCCACCAGGCGGCCTTCGCGGATTTGCCGCATCGAGTCCAGGAAGCCTGAACCATCGGGTGTGCGCGCGCCGGCGATGATTTTCCCCGTGGCGGGATCCGAGACATCTCCGACCGCGTTCACCGCGACAATCGCGCCCACGATGATCCCGGTATTGCCGACGTGGATGCTGGATGTTCCCAGGCCCGACTTCATGGCTTGCTTGCCGCCGAACATTTTGCCGACCGTGGCGCCCGCACCAGCCCCAACATTGCCCTCTTCTACTTTTCCCGCGGCCGCGGCCTGACAGGCCTTGTAACCGGATTCGGCTGTGGGGCGGATTTTCGAATCGCCAACCCCCAAGTCGAACAGGATCGCCGCGGGAACAATCGGAACCACGTTCGGTCCCACACGAAGCCCCTGGCCGTGCTCTTCCAGATAGCGGACCACCCCGCCGGCGGCATCCAATCCAAACGCGCTGCCGCCCGAGAGCAAAATCGCGTTCACCTTCTGGACCGTGTTCACCGGGTTCAGCAGATCGGTTTCGCGCGTGCCTGGCGCTGCGCCGCGCACATCCACGCCCGCCGTCGCGCCGTTCTCGAAAATCAAAACTGTGCAACCCGTGGGCCGGCGCGAATCGGTGAAGTGCCCGACCTTCACGCCTTGCACATCCGTGATTCCGCCGTCGCTGCCCATAGCCGAAGCCCTCCGCGGCGTCATTGCCGCACCCGCCGCGATTCCTGCCAGTGTCTTGCCGAAATCTCTTCGTTTCATTCCGTACCCAATAATCGCAGCGCAGCCAGCGCCATGGCTTTGGAAGCTTGCACCAAATGATCCACCCGGCAATATTCGTCCGGCTGATGCGACAAATCCAGGATACCTGGGCCGTAAGCGATGCATTGCTCCACCAATCCCAGGCGCATGACGTGTTTCTGATCGTAAGTGCCGGGGCTGGCGATCAGCGGCGGATCGCTTCCAACCACGTCGCGCACGGCGCCGGACATCGCGGTCACCAGCGTGCAATCGGGGTTGGTCAGGATAGGCGGCACGGTCATGAGGTCCTTCATTTCATATTGAAACTCCGGATCGCTCCGCGAAAGGCGTCCCAGAATATCGCGAATCTCGTTGCGCACCTCCTCCATGGGTTCTTCCATCAAGAAGCGGCGATCGAAAATGGCCTCGCAGCGATCGGCCACGCACGGCGTTTGCAGCCCGCCCGGCTGTCCGCCCGAAATGGAATTGACGTTGATGCTGGCCTGGCGCGCTTCCGGAGGCTCGACCGGCATGGAGGTGATACGCAGCCTCAGTGCCGGCTTCAGCTCCTGCTCGATGACCGAGAGAAAATCGGCCATTTTGCTGATCGCGCTCACGCCCAGGAATGGCATGCTGCCATGCGCGATGCGGCCGATGGTGGCTACCTCGAACCAATACACGCCACGATGGCCTAGACAGACTCGATCGACATTCAACGGCTCCGTGATGATGACGAAGTCGGTGCGGCCGCGCGCCACCAAACCATGTTCGGCCAGGTAGGCCATGCCCGCGAATCCGCCGCTCTCTTCATCGACGGTTCCGCTTTGCTCGACCGCACCGCCCAGGCGCACCCCGGCGCGGCGAATGGCTTCGACGGCGAAGATGGAGGCCGCGATTCCTGCTTTCTGATCCGTGGTGCCGCGCCCGAAGATTTTGCCATCGGACAGAGGAGCGCGGAAGGGATCGACAGTCCAGCCGTTGCCCACCGGCACGACATCGAAATGACCGTTGAAGTGCAGCAGCGGCCGGGCCGGAGTGCCGCGCAGTCTCCCGATGACATTGACGCGTGGATGTTTGGCAGTGTGCTCCGGCCGGCCTTCGGCGGGCACATGCTGGACGTCGTAGCCGAATCCGGCCAGCCGTTCGCCGAGCCACGCGGCGCACGCGGCGTAGTTGTCGCCGGGCGGATTCACCGTCGGGATGGCGACCAGTTCGCGCAGAAAATCGGACATCTCGCCGGACATCGCGTCCACGCGGTCCAGCACGGCTTGTTCCTGACGCGCCGATGCGCTCACGGAGTTTAGTGTATCGAACCGCGTCCAAACCAGTCCGGGCGCCACGAGTGCGCTACATTTGGTAGCGAACGAACATGAAACGAATCCTGTGGTTATTGTGCGTGCCCGTGCTCGCTCAGGATGCGGGCTCGTTCAAGTTCGCTGTCTCCGGCGATTCTCGAAACTGCGGCGATGTGGTGATGCCCGCCATCGCAGCCGGCGCCCAGCGCGACGGCGCGGAATTTTATTGGCATCTGGGCGATTTCCGCGCCATCTACATGTTCGATGAAGACATCGTGCCGCCGGCCAAACTCGGCCTTCCGGCGCGGCCCATGACGATCAGCTTGTATGAGAGCATGGCCTGGCCCGACTTTATCGCGCGGCAGATGACGCCGTTCGGAAATCTGCCGGTGTTTCTGGGAATGGGAAACCATGAGACCATTCCGCCTGCGACGCGCGAGGCTTGGCTCATTCAATTCGCGGATTGGCTCGAAACGCCGGTGATCCGCGCGCAGCGCCTAAAAGACGATCCGGCGGACCACAAGCTGCACGCCTATTATCACTGGAGCAGCCGCAACATCGACTTCATCACTCTCGACAACGCGAGTCCGGAGCAGTTCGATGCGGCTCAGTTGCGCTGGATCAGCGGCGTTCTCCAACGGGACGAGGCTTCGGCCCAGATTCAGACCATCGTGGTGGGGATGCATGAAGCGCTGCCGAGCAGCATCAGCGAGAGCCACAGCATGAGCGAATCGACCCAAGGCGTAAAGAGCGGGCGCGACGTCTATGAGATGCTGTGGCACGCGCAGAACTCGGCACACAAGCGCGTCTACGTACTGGCGAGCCATTCGCATTTCTACATGGAAAACATCTTCGATACGCCGGAGTGGAAAGGGAAGGTGCTGCCAGGCTGGATTACCGGGACCGCGGGTGCGGTGCGCTACCGGCTTCCACCAGCCACCGGTCCGTCACAAAAGGCCATGACGGACGTCTACGGTTATCTGCTGGGGACGGCGGCTCCGGACGGATCGATTTCCTTCGCGTTTCAAAAGCTCGGCCTAGAAGACCTGCTGGCGGCGAATGCGAAAACACCCGAGCCGCTGGTGCGCTGGTGTTACGAGGAGAACAAAAGTCTCCAGCCGATGCGCTGAGCGGCTGCGCCTCACTCATAGCGCAAAGCGATCACTGGATCAACTTGCGCCGCTCGCCGCGCCGGCAAGTAGCAGGCCGCCACCGATACGGCGAACAGCGTGAGAGCGCCCGCCAGCAACGCGGACGCCCCTCGAAACCGTTAGCTGAGTTTCAGAGTTCCGGATAAAACTCGAAGAACGCATCGAGTGACTGCATGAGCTGCTTTCGGATCTGCTCTTCTCCACCCTCGATCAGATGCATGGTCACATGCGCCTTGTTGCCGTTCTTTAACCCGATTTCTGCATCCTCTACGGCTTCAATTTCATCTGCAGGAAGAAGCCGCATGCCATACACCAGCGCCAGTTTAGCCATGCTTCATTCTAACGGGAGGTCTCGCGCGGGCGGCCGAATGTCGATCCGCGATAAAATGAAGGAACAAATCCCCGCCGCTTGCTCGTATCTATTCACAAGCGGCGTTTGAGCCTATGAGGACTGCAGCCGAATCCAGCGAACGGGATGCCAACGGCGCCAGCTTGCCCCGAGTTGAGCTCTCTCCGGAATCCATTCGGGCTGCGCTCGATAAAATTCTGGCCAGTCCGGGCTTCATCAACGCCGAGCGGCTAAGCCGCTTTCTTCGCTACACCGTAGACGAAACGCTAAACGGCCAAACCGACAAATTGAAAGAGAGTCTGCTCGGCATCGACGTGTTCGGCCGCAAGCCGACTTACGATCCACGTGTGGACGCCGTGGTTCGTACGGAAGCGGTAAAGCTGCGGGCGCGGCTGCGCGATTATTACGAAGCGGACGGCCGCGAAGACGAGCTCATCATCGATCTTCCCAAGGGCGGATACGTTCCAGCGTTTCGCCTTCGGGAGAAGGCGCCGGAGATTCCTCCCGCGGTAGCAGTTCAGGATTCGTTCGATAACACGCACAAAGGTCACGACTGGCGTCCTGCCTTGGCCACCGGTCTGATCCTTGCCATCCTGGGCGTCTCGCTGTACCTGACTTCCCGCCGTCACCCGCGAGCCGCCGCGACTTCCGGCACCGAGATCGCATCCATCGCCGTTCTGCCGTTCGCGGACTTGAGCCCCGATCACGACCAGGAATATTTTTGCGACGGCATGACCGAGGAGATCATCGACGCGCTGGCCAAAGTGGAAGGTTTTCGCGTGGTGGCGCGAACTTCCTCGTTCGCGTTCAAAGATAAGCAGCAGGACATCCGCGAGATCGGCAAGAAACTGAACGTCGGCGCGGTGCTGGAAGGCAGCGTTCGCAAGGACGGCAATCTGTTGCGAGTGACCGCGCAATTGAACAGCGTGGCCGACGGCTATCACCTGTGGTCGCAGACCTACGAGCGCGAATTGAAGGACGTGTTCACGGTTCAGGACGAGATCGCCAAGGCCATCGTCAACACCCTGCAATTGAAGCTCGCGAGTCCGCAGCCCAAGCGCGCCGAAAACGTGGAAGCCTACGATCTGTACCTGCAAGGCCGCTATCACTGGGACCGCTGGCGCACGGAAGGGGCCGAGAGCGCGCTGCAATTCTTCGAGCGCGCCACTCAGAAGGATCCCAGGTACGCTGCCGCTTACGCAGGCATCGCGGATTCCTACACCTGGCTCGCGTTTTTCGGAACCTTGCCGCCCAACGACGCGATGCCCAAGGCTCGCGCGGCGGCCGAGAAAGCCATCGCGCTGGACGACTCCTTGGCCGAGGCGCACACCTCGCTAGGCTACGTGAACGCACTCTACGAGTTCGATTGGCCGGGTGCCGAACGGCAATTCCAGCGCGCTATCCAGCTCAATCCCGGTCTGGCCGATGCCCACTTCGGTTATGGAATTGTGTACATGGCGCCGCAAGGCCGCGCCGACGAAGCGCTGCGCGAGATGCTGCAAGCCCGCGATCTCGATCCGCTCTCGCCTGTAATCAACACCTACTTGGCGCTGGCTTATTTCTTCAACAATCAACCGGAGCAGGGTTTGATGTACGACCAGAAGGCGCTGGACTTGGACCCGAATTTTGTCGAGGCCCGGCTGGACCTGGCGATGCACCATTTAGACGGGAAGGGGCTCGAAAAGTTCTACGCGGATCTGGCCGCAGCGAAGGGTCTCGCTCCGGAAAGCAGGATCGATCTGCTGTATGCCTTCGGCTTTGCGGTCCAAGGTAAGAAGGCCGAGGCGCTCAACCTGGTGCATAAGTGGGAGAAGCCGGCAGCGGGCGTTTTCGTGCGGCCTACGTCGATCGCCATGGTGTACGCGGTGCTGGGAGATAAAGATCAAATGTTCGCTTGGCTGGACCGCGCCTACGCGCAGCGCGACGGCATGCTGGCTTTCATGAATCACCAGGGGTGCTTCCAGCGATACCGAGCCGAACCCCGCTTCGTGGCTCTGGATCAGAAACTCGGATTGCCAACCGGCAAGTGAGCTGGTAGGGACGGGCAGATTCGAACTGCCGACCTGTCGCTTAGGAGGCGACCGCTCTATCCATCTGAGCTACGTCCCCGCTAATTCGAAGTATATCAGCGTGCGGCGCGCGCACTGGTGGGAACGCCCGTCTGCGCGACGTCCCAAGCCCTTCGCGCGATCTTCGCAATCACTCGATCTCGTGTAGCATCGTCGGCCTTCGAATCGGAAACAAACACAGCGATCGCGATGTGGCGCCCATCCGGTAAAGTAACGATCGCGATGTCGTTGGTCGCCGCCGTCAAACCATTGTGCGTTCCGGACGATCCGGTTTTGTGTGCCACCACCGAGCTCGCCGGCAGGAGTCCCTTGATTCGCGTCGGAAATGTGGTTGTCTCGGTCATGAATTCGAGCAACAGATCGCGGCTCGCCGGCGCCAGCGCGCTCGACTCGAGCAAGTCGCGAAGTACGGCCACAGCGCCTTCCGGCGTAGCCCAGTTCCGGTACTGCGCCGTATTGTCCTCCGCCATGGTTTTCTCGGTGTCCTCCACCTGCACATCGTGAATCCCGATATCGCGCAGAAACACCATCACCGCCTGTGAGCCCCCCAGCAGTCGCAGCAGCACGTCGGAGGCGCTGCCGTCGCTTTCCGACACCGCCAGGCGAAGCAGTTCGCGCAGCGTTACGGTCGTGCCGTTGGGATGCGCATCGCGCAGCGGGCTGTGGCTCGATCTTCGGAACATATTCGCTCTGGTCAACACGGATCTCGGCGTCCAGCCGCAGCACGCCGCGATCCACCTGGCGCAACACAGCCATCGCGATGGGCAGCTTGTACACGCTCTGCATCGGAAAATGCTCGCGCGCATGGAACGAGACCAGTCGTTTGCCTGTTTCGAGCAATTCAGCGCTTGCGCCGACGCGGCCTTGAGCAGATTGCGCAATTTCGGCGATCGGCTGCGCTGCGGCCGGAAGGCTGACGAGCAGCGCGGCTATCGCGATCTCAGCCCGCAATCGACTTCCAGCTTTTTACCAGATGATCGGCCGTTCGCCACGCCAGAGCCTGCGAAGTTTGCGTCGGATTCCGCGCGCCGCTGGTACCCATGACGGATGCACCCAACACGCCGAGATTGGGAGCCTCGTGCGAGAATCCCCAGCGGTCCACCACGCTGGTTTCCGGATTGTCACCCATGCGCGTGCCCCCGTAGGCATGCGTGGCCACTCCCGGCGCCCCCACTGGAGCCCGCGCGGTGGAAACGGCGCCCGCCGCTTGAAACCACTCTTGCATTTTCTTCTGGCCGTATTCGCATGCCCGCCGTTCGTTGTCCTTCACCAGGGTGGTGACGCGGCACACTGGATCGCCCAGCGGATCTTTCACCTCCGGATCCAGATCCAGATAAATATCTTCGTAGGGGAACGTTGACGTCTGAAGATACGCTGAAACCCAGCGCCCGGCGTTTACGCGCACAAACGCTTTCCACGCTGCGCCCCAGGTCGGCGCGAGCCCATACGTGCTCATCGAGGCCGCCTCGATGGGATGCATCTCCGTGTGCGGCTGCAGTGTGGTGCCGCCGATGAAGTCCAGGCCGGAATGATCGTAGTTATCGTCCGCCCAATCGTCCACTGCCGCGGCCTGCGCCGGCGTTCCGTACCACACGTTGATGTCGTAAGGGAACAGCGCCGACACGCCGCTCTGATAGTGCGCGAAATAGTGACGCCCCACCTGGCCGTGATTGTTCGCCAGGCCCTTGGGGTACGCTTTCGATTTCGACAGCAGCAGCACGCGTGAATTTTCGTAAGTATAGGAAGCCAGCAGCACAACCTTGGCGGGCTGGAAGTACTCGCGGCCCTCTCTGATGTAAGTCACCCCCGTGACCCGTCCGTCGGCGCCCGCCACGATCCGCGTGACCTGCGCGTGATCGAAAATCGTCAGGTTTTTCGTTTTCATCGCCGCGGGAATCGTCGTGACGGCGGTGGAATTCTTCGCGCTGATGTGGCAACCGCCGCGATTGCAATAGCCGTGATAAGCGCAGCCCGGCCGGCCCTGATATTCCTGCGAATTGATCGCCGCTGGCGGCCGGTAGGGATGCCAGCCAAGCTGTTGGGCGGTTTCCAGCATGTGATCCGTGAAGCCGCTGCCGCGCAACGGAGGCATCGGATACTCGCGCTGCCGCGGTGCTTCGAAGATGTTCCCCGCCGGATCGATCTTGCCCTGGATGTTCCCGGCTTTCCCGGACACGCCGACCTCGTGCTCGATCGAGTCGTAATACGGCTCCAGCTCGTCGTAATCGAGCGGCCAATCTTCCAGCGTCGAGCCTTTCGGAAGCGCGCCCGCGCCGTAACGCTTGATCACTTCGCTGCGCGTCTTGAAATCCCAGACTTTCAGCCGCCAGCTCTGCGCCCAATAGTGGATGGACGTCCCGCCCACCGCGTTCATCATGGGATGGATGTTGCCGCGGCGCGCCGGCGCCCCCGCGCCATTGCGGACGGTGGGTACTTCGCGGTTCGCTTTCGGCACCGACGTAAGCAGCCCCCGCACGTTGTTGTGCAGCTCGTCGGGTTTGAACCCATGCGGATCCATCCAGGTTCCGGCTTCGAGTCCGGCCACCTTCAAGCCCGCGCGCGCCAGCGGCAACACGGCCACGCCGCCCGCGGCGCCCAGTCCGATCACTGCCACGTCCACCGGCTTAAGATTAATGGCCATTGTTCTCTCCTAACGCGGACCGGCGATACGGCTTGATCTCGACCTTCATCTGCTGGTCCTCCGGCGCCACCGCGACGCGCGGCCCGGGGTAGCGGATCAAATCCCAGCCGCGGAAGCTGCTGTTCCCCCCATAGTAGGGATCGCTGAACATGCCTTCCAGCGTCAGACGCCGGAAGCGCCCGAACACCGCACGCGCGTTGTCGAACCCTTCGGCCGTTCCTTTTTCCATGGCCGCAATAATCGCGTCTTTCTTTTCAGCCGCGAGATCCGCGAAGGCAGCGCTCTGCGTTTTGCGCGCGTAGGCGTCCACTTCCGCCAGACCTTGCAGAAAGCTGCTTTTTTCTTCGGACAGCGCTCCTGCGAGCGCCTGGTCAATGTAGTTGACCGCGCCGCATTCCAACGCGCCCGGTCCCAGCTCGTCGCTTGGAACCAAGCGGCCGGCGAACGCCTCCAGTGTCTTCCGCTCGGAGGCGGAGAATACGGTCTGAGAACCCGTGGGCGCAGCCGCGGATGTGAGCGCCGCCACGGGAACGAGGGCGGCGCCTTGAATCAGGCTGCGCCGCGAAAGGCCATGAACGTCATGGTCGTGTTCTGGCATAGCGAAGGCCTCCACTTCGAACGTGTGTTCCGAACGTGGTTTCCAGTATATCCCCGAGGAAGTGCCGGACGCATTTGAGCAGCCTGTGAAAAAGATCACGGGGCGCGATTTGCGCCCCGTGATCGCTCCCAACTATCGGAGGTTTGGCGGTCCGTTAGCTAAGATGCCGTTATGAAGTCTTTGCGTGGATTACTTGTCGCCGCCAATCGAGATGTTCTCAACCGAACTGCCCCATATCACTGAGGATCCCCAAATCGCGCTGGACCCCCAGATTGCACTGGACCCCCAAATTGCACTCGAACCCCAGATTGCCGACGATCCCCAGATCGCACTCGAACCCCAAATTGCACTCGAACCCCAGATCGCACTGGAGCCCCAGATCGCACTCGAGCCCCAAATTGCGCTCGATCCCCAAATGGCGCTCGAACCCCAAATCGCCGAATTCGCACTCACCAGGTAGACCGAGTTGCTCTTGGGGTCAGGCAGCGCGACCGGCGACAAGGCCGGTGCAGTCACTACATCGTTACTCGCCAAAGCCGCGGGCACATCCAAGTACCCAGCGCCAATCGTGAACACATCGTACTGGCTGGTAAAGCTCTGGCCGGTGGTCGGATCCGTGACCGTGCTGGTGGTTTGCGCGAACTTGGTGGCCGACTTCATCAACCGCGCCTTCACCGTGTCCGGACCCAAGCCCGGATTGCGTTGCAGTATCAGCGCCGCCGCCCCGCTCACCATCGCCGCCGACATGCTGGTGCCGCTCAGCAGGAAGTAATTTCCCACCGCCTGGTTGTTCCCATCCAGGTAAACGCTCTGCGCCACTTGGTTCTGCGGATACTGAACATCCAGAGTCGAGCCGGGCTGCCGGATCGACATGATCAGATTGCCGGGCGCCACCAGGTCCGGTTTCGCAAAATGATCGAACAGCGTCGGGCCCTTGGAGCTGTAGCTGGTGATTTGATCGTCCGAACGCGCCGGCGTATCTTCGGTGTTCATCGCGCCTACCGTAATCACGTACGGATCGTTTCCCGGAGCATTGATCGTGGCGTATCCGCCCGTTCCGGCCGAATTGTTGCGGCCATCGTTGCCCGCCGCCACCACCACTACCAGGCCCGCCTTCCAGGCCTGCTCTACCGCCTGGCACAGCGGATCCTTGGCAAACGACTCGAACACCGGCCGGCCCAGCGACAAATTGATCACCCGAATGTTGTAGCTGTTCTTAAGCTGGATGGCCCGCTCGATGGCGGTGATCACAGTGCTATCGGAGCCTTCGCCGTTGGCGTCTAAAACGCGTAAGTTGATCAGATTCACGTTGGAGGCGATGCCGCGTACATCGTAGTCGCTTTGCCAGCCCGTCGAGGCCGCGCCGTTTCCCGCGATCAGCCCCGCGACGTGCGTGCCGTGCCCATACGCATCCGATGCGCTCGAATCACCCGGAACGAAACTCTCGCTGTACACCACGCGGCTGGACGAGCCCCAGCTGCCGCGCAAATCCTGGTTCATCGCATTCACGGTTGAAATGCCGCTGTCGATCACCGCCACTCCGATGCCAGTGCCATCGAATCTGGATCGATCGGTCGAAGCCGGCTGCTCCAGCGCCGTCATCCAGCCGTAGTCGGGTGCGCCCGCATAGGCCGTCGCCCGCAGCGGATGATCCAGCGTCATCGTCACCACCTCAGGATCCGCAGCCAGCAGATCGAGATCCTTCGTGTTCACCTTGAACACCGAGGCGCCGATGGAAGACAGGAAACGTTGGTGCTGCGCGCCGCGCGCCACAAATCTCTGGAAGCCCGCTTGATCCGGACTGGCACGGAAGCGCACGATCACATTCACCGTGTCTGGAGAAGAATTGCTGGAGACTTCGTCGCGCTTCGTCTGTGCCGAGATGCTCGATATTCCGAGAACCAGGAGCGCTGTGGTCGAGATAATTTGCCGAGTCATGGATGCCAAACCTGTACTTCCTAAAGGCATGCCTCGGACCACTTGGAACGCTTGATTTCAGACCACTTAGCGCCGCGCTGCGGCGCCCATGCGCCACTCTGTCCGGTTTGCGAGCGACACTTTGACTAGGCCGAAAATGACCGTAGTCCTAAGTGCTCGGCGCTTCTACTTAGTAACTCCTAGCTCCTAGAACTAGCGACTAAGACGGCCCGACTCTGGAGGCAAGCGCAGCCGCGCTGCATTCGAATTTCTAAAAAACCAACTAGTATGGGAAGGAGTATGACGCGAGATCCCTTCCTTCGCGCGGCCTTTGAGCAGGCGCGCAAAAGCCTCTCGGAGGGCGGCATTCCCATCGGTTCGGTCCTGGTGCACGACGGCCAGATCATCGGCCGCGGCCACAACCGCCGCATCCAGAGCGGAAGCCCTATCGACCACGGAGAAATGAACTGCCTGCGCAATGCCGGCCGTCTCGGGGCAGCGGTTTACCGGAGAAGCACTCTCTATACGACGCTATCTCCCTGTCCCATGTGCAGCGGCGCGATTATCCTCTATAAAATTCCACGCGTGATTGCCGGCGAGAACCAAAATTTTCTGGGCGCCGAAGATTACCTGCGAGCGCAGGGCGTCCAGCTCGAGGTCGTGCAGGACGCCGAGTGCATCGAACTTATGGCCGGCTTTGTACGCGATCACCCCGCGCTCTGGAACGAAGACATCGGCGTTTAAACCGGCCCCGCCAGCTGGCAGGCCCGCCAGATTGCATTTCCGTGAATAGCAATCGCCGCGCAGCTACCGATGTGCGCGAATTTTGTCAATTTTCTTCTAAGGTGATTGACCTATATCGGAAGACATGTTATAAATGGCGGGTCCCTGCTCAGGGATGGTTCGGAGGAGGGGAAATGTCTTCGGCTCCGGCTGCCACGCCGGTTGGTGCCTACCCACCTGAAAGGCGGTTGCACAAACGCTTTCCCATCGCCCTGAACGCTGACTACCGCATCCTGCGCAGGGGGCGCGTAGATGGCTTGGGATCGGCGCGAACCATTAACATCGCCAGTAGAGGCGTACTGCTGGAGGCCGACATCTCCCTGGCCGCCGGCAGTCCCATCGAATTGTTCATCAACTGGCCGCTTCGGTTGCAAGGTGTCTGCCCGTTGAGGCTGTTCGTGTCCGGACGCGTCCTCCGCAGCGACCACAGAGGAGTCGCCATCGAAGCAAAGCACCATGAATTTCGTACCGCCGGAATTCGTGACTCCGGCAGCCACCCGCCGGAAGTGAAGGTGCGGAGCTTTACAGGGTGACCCAGCCTCCCGGCGCTCCCACCATCCTCATCGCCGACGAGGATATGGGTTTCCTTTGGTGGCTGGGCGAGCTGTTCAACGAATTGGGCTACCGGTCCCTTCCTGCGCTGAGTTGCGAGCAGGCGCTTTCCCTTCTGAATCAAAGTGCGAGACGGGTGGATCTCCTGCTCATCAACCCGCGTTTGAAGGGAGCCTCCGGACTGGTCGAGACGTTGCGCCGCGCGCGGCCGCTCAAGGTAGTCTTGATCCAAGGGCCGGAGGAGCATCAGATCCAAGATGTCCAGGCGGTGGCCTCCATCGAGCCTCCGTCTGGCTGGGCGCCGGTTTCGCGCCAGGAATGGCGGCAGAAATTGCTGCGGCTCTTGACGCAAATCGGTATTCGAGCCGCCAGCTAGCCCGCACAGGGCGCGCGGGCGCCCTCAATTTAGCAAAGCCTGCGTGCTCCGTTTTGCGGGCTGTCCCTCAGAAGCGCAAAGGGTGCGGCGCGCACCGCCAAACGTGTCAGGAACTGCTTCGCGCCGCGCTCCGTTTTGCGCGAGTTACTCAGTAGTAGCGCAAAGGGTGCGGCGCGCACCGCCAAACGTGTCAGGAACTGCTTCGCGCCGCGCTCCGTTTTGCGCGAGTTACTCAGTAGTAGCGCAAAGGGTGCGGCGCGCACCGCGAAACGTGTCAGGAACTGCTTCGCGCCGCGCTCCGTTTTGCGCGAGTTCCTTAGAAGGATTTTTGCCCCCAATGACTCACGTGATAGGTGGGGTACGCGATCAGTACCGAACCCAGTATCTTGCTCCACTCCGAAAAGAAGAGCTTGCGCGAACTTACATCTTTCCACCAGCCATCCGCGCGATAGTTGGCATCCGAAGCGGGCATGGAGAGAAAACGAATGCCGGGGCAAAACAATCGGAACAGAATCGCGCATCTCCGGGAATGATACGAGCTCGTCACCACGATCACCCGCTTGGCGCCACGCCGGGTCAGTTCCGGGCACAGCGCCAACACTTCCCCGAGCGTCGACTGCTGGTCGTGAGCGAAGATGGCGAACAACCCGCGCGGATATCCTCTCTTTAGCAGAAACTCAACCGCTAACTCGCCTTCCGGGCGCCCGCTATAGGATGGCCCGCTGATTAGCACCAGTGGCGCAAGTCCCTGCGCGCCGATCGCAGCGCCATTCACGACGCGCGGTCCCCAGAAATCTCCGCCCATCACCAGGACCAGGTCGGCCGGCTGGCTGGCATCGGAGCACACCAGGTAGTTGCCGAGCCAATTCAATGTCGCCTGCCAGCGGATCACGGCGACTGCCGCTGCCGCAGCGACGACCAACAGCACAGCTCGCCGCGCCAAGCGAAGCACCCAACCGGGACGTGATGGCGCGGCGCGCATTCCTGAAGCCCATTCTATCCAGTGCCGCCACTGGAGCCGTGCTCGCCAGCGCGCGCCACGCTAGAATCAAACATGACTAAAGAAGAGATCATTCTCGCTAACCGCGACCATCTGTTCCCTTCGGTCTTCCACTATTACAAGGACCCGCTGGTCATCTCGCACGCTAAGGATCAGTACGTCTGGGATGCGGACGGGAACCAATACCTGGATTTCTTCGGAGGCATCGTCACCGTCAGCGTCGGCCACTGCAATGCAGAGGTGAATCGGAAGCTGCACGCCCAGATCGACCGCCTGCAGCATGTCTCCACGGTGTTCGCCACCGAACCGCAGGCCGCACTGGCCAAAAAGCTGGCTGAAATAACGCCCGGCCGGAAGCTTACCAAGTCCTTCTTCACCAACAGCGGCACGGAAGCGAATGAAACCGCCATCCTGACCGCCCGCTGTTACACCGGTTCGACAGAAATCGTGGCGCTGCGCCACTCCTACCACGGACGCTCGTCTCTGACCATGGGACTGACGGCGCACTCCAATTGGCGGCTCGGCCCCGCCACGCAAGCCGGAATCGTTCACGCCGTGAATCCGTATTGCTACCGCTGCCCCTACGGTCTCTCTTATCCGGACTGCGGCGTTCGGTGCGCGCGCGACGTGGAAGAGGTAATTCGTACCACCACCTCGGGCCGGATCGCCGGATTCATCGCGGAACCGATCCAGGGCGTCGGCGGTTTCATCACGCCGCCCAAGGAGTATTTCCCCATCGTCGCCGACACCGTCAAGAAGTATGGCGGCGTGTTCATCAGCGACGAAGTCCAGACCGCTTGGGGCCGCACCGGCGGCAAATGGTTTGGCATCGAGCAGTGGGGCGTGCAACCCGACATTATTACCAGCGCGAAGGGTTTGGCCAACGGAGCGCCCATCGGCCTCACGATCGCGCGCCCTGAAATCGCCGACTCCGTCAAAGGCGCCACCATTTCTACGTTCGGCGGCAACCCCATCTCCACCACCGCGGCCAAGGCCGTGCTGGATTTTATCGAAGACCATAAGCTCTCCATCAATGCGGCCGAAGTGGGCGCCTATCTGCGCGAGAATCTCCACGAGCTGCAGGCCAAACACCAGTTGATCGGCGACGTGCGCGGCATGGGGCTCCTGCAGGCCATCGAGCTGGTGGAGGATCGCGACAGCAAGAAGCCCGCGGCCGAGCAGACGCTGGCTCTAATGGAGGCCGCGCGCGAGAATCGCATCCTGATCGGCAGGGGCGGATCCTCGGGCAATGTGGTCCGCATTTCGCCGCCCTTGAATATCACCAAAGCCGACGTCGACCAATTCACGCGCCTGCTAGACTTGAGTTTCGCGAAGGCTGAAGCGCTGGCAGCCGTCTAACGGAAAATTCACATGGACGAACGTGCTTTTTACAAAGAATCGCAAGCCACCAAACCGGCCAGCTTGCATTGTCCCTTCTGCCGTACTTCGGAGAACTACGATCTGCGCTGGCTGGTCCGCACCAAGCTGGATCGCCTGCCGCGCCAGGCTGACGAGCGCGACCGCGCCAAGTTCGCCAAAGCCGCCAGCTACATGGTCCTGCTGGACGACAAGGTGATGTGCAAGAACATGCGCTGCCGGAAACGCTTCGACATTTCCGGAATCAAGACCATGGCGTTTATCTAGATCGAAGCGCCCCAGCACGCCGTTATCTTTGGCTTGGTTTGTGCGGCTTGTCGGCGTTTTGCGCCCCAGGCTCCGGCGAATCGAACGTGATGTTCGTATCGGCGTTGAACTTGCGGTAGCCGTCGTAGGTCACGTCGTTTTTGATCAGGTGCGTCGCCTCGCGCGAGCGTAGCTCGAACTCCAGCGGCAGAAGATAGTCCGAGTCGCCGATGCGAGTGTAATCGTAGTCCAGCACCAGGCCCACTTCCTGAACCGGAAAATCGGCTGGAATTCCGTCGGCATGCAGCGTGATGCGGTGCACAAAATGCTTCTGGTCGTCGATGAAGATCAATCCATGATAGGAAGTCACCAGATCGAGCTTTTTCCCCGGAACCACAATGTGGTAGTCGGAGCCTGTAGCCGGAACACTATATGAATACACGTCCATCCTCCGGCCTCTCAGCATGTAAAACCTCTCCCAGGTGAACTGCGTATTGGCTTGCGGCCAAAAAATGCCCTTCATGACGGAGCCGAATTCTCCGGAAGATGTCGCGCCGCCTAGTTCGTGGTGCGACAGATGCGAAGCCTCGCCGTTCACCATGAAAACCTTGTATTCTTCGTGATGTTCGAAGTAGGTCAGCTGCTCCACGATCAGGTCCACGGATCGGAAGCCGCTCTTGCCGGTGAAATCGACGAAACGTTGCGTGGTCTGAGTGCAAATGAAGTTGGGCAGGCTCTGCTCGTGATTCAGCGCATACTCCGTGGCATCGGCGATGATCTTCTTCTGTTCGGCCGCATCCGGATCGGGCCGTGGCTGTCCGGACAAAGCCATCGCCGCCGCTAAGACGCCGGCGTACAGCTTGTACCGCATAAGATCATCATAAGATCATTTGCATCGTTCTCGCGCGGCCGTCACTTCGCCGGCTACCCATGGTTCGAAAATGGCGTCGAGAATGTCCAGTGAAATCAGAGCGCGCGCTCCAGGATGGCGCGAAAATCCACTTGCGGCGGCAGCGTCCCGAACGCACGTCCGCCGTCGCCCGCCAATCGCGTGGCGCAAAACGCACCGGCAACGGCGGGTATGCTGTGGCGGATCAGCAACGAAGCTTCCAGCGCCAGGGCCAGCCGCTCCGCCAAACGGCGAGCCTCACCTTCGGTGGCCGCCTGGCGTAAATCGCTTTCCACTCGATCGGCGAAGGCGTCGAAGCGCCGGTCGACGCCGCGCGCCAGCGAAATCTCGTCCACCAGGCTGGACGCAGCTTCCGGATCCCTGCGCAGCGCGCGCAGGATGTCGAGACAGATCACATTGCCCGATCCCTCCCAGACGGAGTTCACCGGCGCCTCGCGATACAGCCGCGGAAGGATGCACTCTTCGACGTAGCCGTTCCCGCCCAGGCACTCCAGCGCCTCGCCCACATGCGCCGGCCCGCATTTGGAAACCCAGTATTTCCCCACCGCGGTAGCCAGGCGCGCGATGCCACGCTCCCGCGGATCGGAATCGCGCTGGTCGAAAGCGCGCGCCAGCCGCAGCATCAACAGCGTGGCCGCTTCCGACTCCAGCGCGAGATCCGCCAGCACGTTTTGCATGAGCGGTTGATCGATCAGCAGGCTCCCGAAGGCGCTCCGGTGCCGGGCATGATGGATGGCCTGCACCAGCGCCTGGCGCATCAGCGCCGCCGTCCCCATCACGCAGTCCAAACGCGTGTGCTGCACCATTTCGATGATGGTGGCCACCCCGCGCCCTTCCTCACCCACGCGCTGCGCCCAGGCGCCGTCGAACTCCACTTCACCCGAAGCGTTGGAGCGGTTGCCCAGCTTGGATTTCAGCCGCTGGATGTGAAACGCGTTGCGTTCTCCATCCGGAGTCCAGCGCGGCAGCAGAAAACACGTCAAGCCCCCGGGCGCCTGCGCCAGCACCAGGAATGCATCCGACATAGGCGCCGAACAAAACCACTTGTGTCCCGGTCAGCAGATATTCGCCCGCTCCCGCCGGCTGCGGCCATGCTGGTATTCGCGCGCACATCCGAGCCGCCTTGCTTCTCGGTCATCGCCATGCCGATCAGCACTCCGGATTTTTCAGACGCCGGGCGGTAACGCGGATCGTAGCAGCGCCGCCAGAACGCGCGGCGTCCACTCTCGCGCGACGTCCGGCTGTTGACGTAGCACCGGAACAGCGGAACACGTCATGGAAACCGGGCAGGTATGTCCGGCTTCGTTTTGGGCCGCCAGAAACATCAGCGCCGAGCGCGCCACGTGCGCGCCCTGCTTTGGCTCGGCCCAGGGCAGGCTGGCCAGGCCATTCTCGATGGAAAGCCGCATCAATTCGTGCCAGGCCGGGTGGAACTCCACTTCATCGATCCGATGCCCAAAACGGTCGTGGGTGCGCAGCGCCGGACTATTCTCGTTGGCTTGGAACCCCCAGCGAATGGCCTCTTCCGAGCCCATGCGCCGGCCGAAATCCCCTAGCAAGGGCCGCGCCCACCCCGCCCCTTCGCGATCCACGCCCTCTGACAACACGCGGTCGGTTGCAAACAAGTTGTAATCGGTGAGCGGAGGCGTCTGGTTCGCTACCTCGTGCGTGGCCTTGGCCGCCGAATCGGCTGCAGTGTTTAACATATCCCTCGCGGCTTCAATTTTAGCAACGCCGGATCCTGCATCGCCGGCCCTAGAGGCGTAACGCGGCCGGAAATTTTTGCATCGAGTAGAAATTCTTGCCGCTAATCTGGCGTCAACAATACGCCTCCAACCTCAGGCGGTCTGCCCTTACTTGCACGTTACAGGGGACTTAGAGCTTCGCTTGGTCCCACGCGCCGCATGGCCCAAAAACTGCCTCGTCGAAGACGCGTTGCGACCGGCCGTCCTTTGGCCAAATTCAAGCAAGGAGACGAAATGACAACGGAAGAGTACGGGAACGCATATCAGAGAGGCTACAGCTTGACGGTTCGGTTTCTGGTATCGCGCGGCCTGACATACGATTCCGCCCAGGAAACCGCGCAGGCGGCATGGGTGAAGGGCTGGGAACGGCTCTCTCAATTGCGGGACTCCAAGATGATCCTGACATGGATGAATAGCATCGCGCTGAACCTGCACCGCAGCTTCATGCGGCGCGAGCCCTTCTTGCAGGCCCTCCCTGAACTTCCTACTCCCCCCAGAATCAATCTCGCCGCCATCGACGTCCGCCGGATTCTTCAAACTTGCAAGAAGAACGAGCGCCTGGTCCTCCAGCGCCACTATTTGGAAGGCTATAAGGTGCAGGAAATCGCCCGTTCCAACGGCTGGACCGAAACCGCCGTCCGCATCCGCTTGCTTCGCGCCCGCCGCGCCGTAGGCAAGCGCTTCGCGGCGTAAGTATAGATCCCCCCTCGTCCTCGATTGCTTGACGTGTGAGCGCTCGCGCGCTTCCATTTGCCGCGTCTCTCCGGTTCACAAATGTAGGATGCCCTACATAGAAAAACCTGCCAGAGAATATTTTTTGCAATCCCATCGCAATTTGGTATACGATAGAACGTTCATACAGGACTAACCTGGATGGCACAGCTCTTTCACCGCAGCTCCAACTCACTTTCCAACATCAGTATCGTCGCCGTTGTTCTCGGAGCAGGCTTGCTGCTTGCTTTTGCGTACTCCATGGACCGCGGCTCCTACATCACCGACGTCAAGGTCGTCAAAGAACAACCGGTCCCGTTCAGCCACAAGCACCATGTCACCGACGATGGCATCGATTGCCGCTACTGTCATACCTCGGTGGAAACGTCAAACTTCGCGGGCCTGCCGGCCACCGAGATTTGCATGACCTGTCATTCGCAGATCTGGACCAACGCCGAGATGCTGGAGCCCGTGCGCGCCAGCTTCCGCAGCGGTGAATCGCTGGAGTGGACCCGCGTTCACGATCTGCCCGATTTCGTATACTTCAATCACAGCATCCACATCAACAAAGGCATCGGCTGCGCCACCTGTCATGGCCGCGTCGACCAGATGCCCCTCATGTACAAGGAAAACACGCTCTACATGAACTGGTGCATCAATTGTCACCGCAATCCCGAGAAATACGTTCGCCCGCGCGATCAGGTTTTCAACATGGCCTATGAAGCGCCTTCCAATCAGGAAGAACTGGGAAAGAAGCTGGTTGCCGAGTATCACATTCAGAGTTTGACCGACTGCTATACGTGCCACCGATGATGGATAAACCCGCTCTTGATCTAAGCAAGATTCGGGCTCGGCTGGAATCAGCTCAGGGTCCGCTGTACTGGAAAAGCCTCGAGGAACTGGCTGAGACCGAGGAGTTCCAGAAATACGTCGAGGACGAATTCGCGGGGCGCTCTCCGGAGTGGCTCAACCCCGCCAATCGCCGCAATTTCCTGAAGCTGATGGGCGCCTCGCTGGCCTTCGCCGGCATCACCGCCTGCACCAAGCAACCCAGGGAAGCGATCGTTCCCTACGTCCGGCAGCCGGAAGATTTTGTTCCGGGCCTGCCGCTGTATTACGCCACCGCCATGCAGATGGGCGGCGTGGGAACTGGCCTGCTCGTCACCAGCTACCTCGGCCGTCCCACCAAAGTGGACGGCAACCCCGATCATCCCGGTAGCTTGGGCGCTTCCGATTACTTCCAGCAGGCTTCCATCCTGACCATGTACGATCCCGATCGCGGCCAGGCCGTCACCAATCGGGGACAGATCAGCAGTTGGATCTCTTTTCAAGCCGCGCTGGCCGTGGCGCGCGAGCTGGCGCTGACCAAGAACGGCGACGGATTGCGAATCCTGACCGAGACCATTACTTCACCCACTCTGACCTCGCAGATTCAGGGCATTCTCAAGGAAATGCCATCCGCGAAGTGGCATGGCTACGAACCTTGCGGGCGGCACAATGCCTACCGGGGCGGGGTGCTGGCGTTCGGCAAGCCGGTCAACACGATTTACCATTTCGATCAGGCCGACGTCATCGTTTCGCTCGACTCCGATTTCCTGGCCTGCCGTCCCGGCAATCTGCTCTACGCCCGCCAGTTCGCCGACAAGCGCCGCGTGCTGACCAACGTCACGCACACGCCGCAACCCAAGGAAGATTGGCAGGAAGGCTATCAGGACGGGCCAATTCCCGCGCGTCCGAATCAGTCGGCTGCGTACTCTCCCGAAAATACCGGGCCGGTCGTTTTGCCGCCGCAAGTTCAGGCCCAAGGAATGCCGCCCGAGCAGACCACGCAGAACCGGTTGTACGTGGTCGAGCCCGCGCCCACGCCCACCGGAAGCATGGCGGATCATCGCTTCGTCGTGCGCGCCAGCGAAGTGGAAGCCGTGGCGTGGGATTTGGCGGCCGCGGTCGGCGTGAGCGGCGCAGCATCCACTGGAAAACTGAAAGAAGCAGCCGCCATCGCAAAAGATCTCGCCGCCCACAAGGGCGCCTGTGTGGTAGTGGCCGGCGATCATCAGTCCCCCACGGTCCACGCTTTGGCGCACGCCATCAACGCCGCGCTCGGCAACGTCGGCAAAACCGTAACGTACACCGAAGCCATCGAGGGAAATCCGGCGGATCAAATCGATTCCTTGCGCGAACTGGTCGCCGACATGAACGCTGGAAAGGTGGACACGCTGCTGATCCTGGAAGGCAATCCGGTCTATAGCGCGCCCGCCGACTTGGATTTCGCCGGAGCTCTCAAGAAGGTCGCCACGAGGGCCTACGTCGGCTTGTTCCCCGACGAAACCTCGGATCAATGCAATTGGTACGTTCCCTCGGCGCACTATCTGGAATCCTGGAGCGACGTGCGCGGCTTTGACGGAACCGTGAGCTTCGTACAGCCGCTCATCGCGCCTCTGTACGGTGGCAAAACGGCGCACGAAGTGATCTCGACTCTGGCGGGCGAACCCGGCAAGCTTCCGTACGACATCGTGCGCGCGTATTGGCAGGCTCAAAGCAAAGCCCCCAGCTTCGACATTTTCTGGTCCAAGGCGCTGCACGATGGCGTCGTTCCCAACACCGCGCTCGCAGCCATCAACGTCACGCCCAAGACGCCGCCCGCTACGCCCCCCAAAACTGGCTCCGGTCTCGAAGTCATGTTCCGCCCCGACCCAACCATCTGGGACGGCTCTTTTTCCAACAACGGCTGGCTGCAGGAGCTCCCCAAACCTGCGAACAAGATGACTTGGGATAACGCCGTGTGGATCAGCCCGTCGCTCGCCGAGCAGACCAACCTCAATACCGAGGACGTGGTCGAGCTGAAGTACCAAGGCCGCACCGTCACCGGTCCGGTGTGGATCATGCCCGGGCACGCCGACAACGCTGTGACCATTCATCTCGGTTTCGGCCGCACGCGCGCCGGACAGGTGGGCAACGACGTCGGCTTCAACGCCTATTTGCTCCGCACGTCCACCGAGCCGGATTCCGGTTCCGGCCTGGAAATGCGAAAAGTAGGCAGCGGCCACACCTTCGCCACCACGCAGCACACCCAGACCATGGAAGGAACCGCGCCGGTTCGTTCCACGACGCTCGAAGAGTACAAGAAGAAACCGCAATTCGTCGAGTTGACCGAGGAAGACAAGCCGCTACCCAACTATCTCTCTCTGTATCCCGACTACCGCTATCAAGGCTACAAGTGGGGCATGACCATCGACCTCAACGCCTGCGTGGGTTGCAGCTCCTGCGTCTCGGCTTGCCAGGCCGAGAACAACATCGCGGTGGTTGGTAAGCTCGAGGTCACGCGCGGCCGCCATATGAATTGGATTCGCGTCGACCGCTATTTCAAGGGCAACTGGGACAATCCCGAGCTGTACTACCAGCCCGTTACCTGCATGCAGTGCGAGAACGCGCCCTGCGAGCTGGTCTGCCCGGTCGCCGCCACGGTGCATAGCGGTGACGGCCTGAACCAGATGGTCTACAACCGCTGCGTCGGCACGCGCTACTGCTCCAATAACTGCCCCTACAAAGTTCGCCGCTTCAACTTCCTGCTGTACTCGGATTGGAATACGCAGAGTCTCTACGGCCTGCGCAATCCCAACGTCACCGTGCGCAGCC
Organism: Terriglobia bacterium; assembly: GCA_963768095.1. Lineage (GTDB taxonomy): Bacteria > Acidobacteriota > Terriglobia > Bryobacterales > Bryobacteraceae > Palsa-89. The sequence goes on from CAVYGT010000012.1 coordinate 482,751, forward strand.
GCGGCGTCATGGAAAAGTGCACCTATTGCGTCCAGCGCATCAACGCCGCCAAGATTCAATCCGAAAAGGAAAACCGCCGCATCGCCGACGGCGAGATTGTCCCGGCTTGCGTGCAGGCCTGCCCGACGCAGGCGATAGCGTTCGGTGACATCAACGATCCCAAGAGCCGCGTGGCGCAGCTCAAGGCCCAGGCGCGAAACTACAGCTTGCTAGAGGAACTGAATACCCGGCCCCGCACTACCTATCTGGGTCGTCTGCGGAATCCGAATCCGGAGCTGGAGAAAGGATAGCCCCGTGAAGATCGAAGAATTAGAGCAAAGAGCGATCGACCCAGGTCCCGATAAAATCATCGGCCCGGGTTATAACAACGCGACCGTTACCGACAAGATCGCGGGCGTCGTCCTGCAGCCTATCCAGAAAACGCCCATCCAGTGGTGGGTCACTCTGCTCATCGCCTTCGTGGCCATGCAAGGCCTGTTGGCCGGCGCGTTCTGGCTGTTCTACAAAGGCGTCGGCGTGTGGGGCATCATGATCCCCGTCGCCTGGGGCTACGCCATCGTCAATTTCGTGTGGTGGATCGGTATCGGTCACGCCGGCACGCTCATCTCCGCCATTCTCCTGCTGCTCAAGCAGGACTGGCGAACGTCCATCAACCGATTCTCCGAAGCGATGACGTTGTTCGCCGTCGCGCAAGCCGGCATGTTCCCCATCCTGCACACCGGCCGCCCCTGGCTGGCCTACTGGCTGCTTCCTTATCCCAACTCCATGTGGCTCTGGCCCCAGCCTCGCAGCCCGCTGCTCTGGGACGTGTTCGCCGTCTCGACTTATCTGACCGTCTCCCTCATTTTCTGGTTCATCGGCCTTATTCCCGACCTGGCCAGCATGCGCGATCTCGCCAAGAAAAAATGGCAGCAGCTTACCTTCGGCATGCTAGCCATGGGCTGGCGCGGTTCGGCCAAGCACTGGTCGCGCTATCAAATGGCCTACCTGCTGCTCGGCGGCTTAGCTACGCCCCTGGTTCTCTCGGTCCACACCGTGGTCAGCTTCGACTTCGCCATCAGCCTTCTGCCCGGCTGGCACACCACCATCTTCCCGCCTTACTTCGTCGCCGGCGCTATTTATTCCGGATTCGCCATGGTGCTCACACTGGCCATCCCCACGCGCAAATGGTTCCACCTGGAAGATCTCATCACCATGCGCCACCTGGATGCCTGCGCCAAGCTGATGCTTGGAACCGGCCTGATCGTGGCCTACGGCTACATGATGGAAGCCTTCATGTCCTGGTACAGCGGCAATCCGCATGAAATGTTCATGTATCTGAACCGCTCCGCTACCGGGCCATATAGATTTTTCTTCTGGATGCTGATCCTTTGCAATATTCTGATCCCGCAATCGCTGTGGTCCAGGCGGGTCCGCCAGAGTGTCCCCCGCCTGTTCATTGTGGCGATCATCATAAACATCGGCATGTGGCTGGAACGCTTCATCATCGTTATCACCAGCCTGGCTCGCGATTTTGTGCCGTCGTCCTGGGGCGTGTACTACCCCACTCAATGGGACTGGGCCGTGCTGGCCGGAACCCTCGGATTCTTCCTGCTGCTCATGACGCTGTTTGTTCGCACGCTGCCGTCGATCTCGATCTTCGAAGTGCGCGAGGTCCTGCACCAATTGGCGCCCCACACGCTTGAAGACGAAGGGCTCCAGCCTGAGCCGGGGGTGGGAGACTAACCTATGAGCGAAACTTTCGCGGACCGGCACGGCTTGTACGGCGTCATAGCCCGGTTTGAAGAGCCCGAAGAGTTGCTCGAAGCCGCGCACAAAGCCTACGGGGCCGGCTATCGCAAAATGGATGCCTACTCGCCCATGCCCATCGAAGGCTTGGCCGAGGCCATAGGATTCACGCGCCACTGGGTTTCGCTGGTCGTTCTCATCGGCGGCTTGGCCGGCTGCGTCGGTGGCTTTGGCCTGCTGTGGTGGATCGCCGCCGTGGCTTATCCGCACAACGTCGCAGGCCGCCCCTTCGTGAGTTGGCCCATGTACATTCCCATCACGTTCGAGACCACCGTGCTGCTGGCCTCGTTGAGCGCCGTGATTGGCATGCTCGCCATGAACAAGCTCCCCATGCCGTATCACCCCGTTTTCAACGTGCAGTCGTTTGCCCAACGCGCTTCCATCGACCGCTTTTTCCTGTGCATCGAGGCTGACGATCCTAAGTTCGACCGCGCCCAAACCCGCGCGTTCCTGGAAGAATTGAATCCCGAAGAGGTGGCTGAAGTTGAGAAATAGGATTCTTATCGCGGGTGGTTCTCTGCTGCTGTTGGCTCTCACGGCCTGCCGCGACGACATGCACGATCAACCGCGCTACAAGCCGCTGGCCGCCAGCGAGTTTTTCAGCGATCATCGCTCCGCCCGCCCCGAAGTGGAAGGCACCATCGCGCGCGGCCAGCTGCGCATCGACGAAGCGCGCTACACCGGCAAGATCGCCGGCGAAGATATCAACGAGTTCCCCATCCCCATTACCAAAGCCGACATCGAGCGCGGCCAGGCCCGGTTCAATGTTTACTGCACGCCTTGCCACGGCCGCTTGGGCGACGGCAACGGCCTGGTGGTGATGCGCGGTTTCCGGCAGCCGCCGTCTTATTACAGCCAGCGGCTCATCGACGCGCCGCTCGGGCATTTCTACGATGTGATCAGTAACGGGTTCGGCTCCATGGCCAGCTATGCTTCGCGCGTTACCTCGGACGACCGCTGGCGCATAATCGCCTATATCCGCGCTCTGCAGTTCAGCGAATCGGCCAAACTCAGCGACGTGCCCGCCGAGCAGCGCCAGAATCTGCCGGTGGAAGCGCCTCTGAGAAATTCCGGCCAGCCTGGCGATATCAACGGCGTAGCCCCGGCGCTGCCCCCGCTCCCCCCAGCCACTCCAGGAGGCAACCGATGACGCCCAGCGAAACTTTTCGTCCTCAAATGGACCGCGTCCAGCGCAATGCGCTGATCGTCGGCGTCATCGCCATCGCCGCCAGCATACTCGGCCTGGTTCAAAACGCCACGCACTTCTGGCAGTCCTATCTATTCGCTTTCATCTTCTGGGCCGGGCTGGCCCTCGGATGCCTTGGAATCTTTTTCCTGCATAACGTGGTCGGCGGAAATTGGGGCGTCGCTATCCGACGCTTTATCGAGGCCGGCATGAAGACTTTACCGCTCATCGCGATCGCTGCGATACCGGTTCTGCTCGCCGTGAAAACGCTCTACTCCTGGACCAATCCGGAAGTACGCGCTCACGACTTTGCCGTCGGCCACAAAGCGGTCTACATGAACATCCCGTTTTTCTGGGGACGGACCATCCTCTATTTCGCGATATGGTTCTTTTTCGGCTGGCGGATTCTCGGGATGGCCAACGAGCACGATCGCACCGGCGATCCCGCCCTGTTCAAGAAAATCAAAGGAGCCAGCGCTCCAGCTCTGCTCATTTTCACCGTCTCCACCACCTACGCCTTCGTCGACTGGATCATGTCGCTCGAGCCCGACTGGTATTCCACCATCTATCCCTGGATGTTCACCGTTGGCGAGTTTCTGGTGACGTTCTCTTTTGTGATCGCGCTCCTGATCCTGCTTTCCGGCCGCGAGCCCTTCGCCAGCTTCCTCAAAACATCCCACTATCACGACTTGGGTAACCTGATGCTGGCCTTCACTATGCTCTGGGCGTACCTGTCGTTTTCTCAGCTCATCATCATCTGGTCTGAAAATCTTCCGGATGAAATCCCTTGGTACGTCCGCCGCTTCAGCGGGGGCTGGGGCTACATGGCCTGGTTCATCTCCATTTTCCACTTCTGCGTTCCCTTCTTTCTCTTGTTGATGCGCTTCATCAAGCGCAATCCCAACCTGCTCCGCACCATCGCCATCTGGATGATCTTCATCCGCGTCATCGACGTCTTTTGGATCGTGATTCCAGCTTTTCGCCAGCACGCCTTGGAAGTCTATTGGACCGACTTTGCGATTCTGATCGGTCTGGGCGGAATCTGGCTGGCGTACTTCATTTACAACCTGAAGGGGCGGCCGCTGCTGGTCCCCAATGACCCGCGCAATACTTACTCGCGCGTCCGGGCGCGAGCACACTAGCCATGGATCACCAGAACGAACATCCCACTAACGGGTTGGGACACGAAACCAAGGAAGTCAGCGTACCCTTCGTGTTCGTGTCGCTATCGGCCCTGATCATCGGCGCGTTCCTGGTCTCGCTATTGTCCGTCGGAATCTTCCAGTTCTTCAAGAACACGTATCATCCCGACGAAGCCGCCAAGGCCAGCCGGCAGGTGATCCCGCCGGCGCCGCGCATCGATGCGCACCCGGCTGAGGAATTGCAGTCCATCCGCGCGCGCGAAGACCATATCCTCAACACCTATGCGGTGATCGACCAGAAACAAGGCACTGTGCGCGTTCCCATCGGTCGCGCCATCGACATGCTCGCTCAAAAGGGGCTGCCGACACATAACTACCTGGACGACATTCTGGCGGGCCGAAAACCGCCGGTCGCCGCCGCCCAGCCTGCTCCACAGCAAAGATTGCAAGGAAGTATCAATGTCCGGTAATAGAAATTTCGTCGCCGCGTCGATTCTGGCCGCGGTTTTCTCGGCTACTTGCGCGGCTCAGCAATACGGCCTGCCCGCCATGGTTCGCGGCGTGGGAATCGATCAGAATCTGAATGCGCAGATTCCGCTCGAGTTGACTTTTCGCGACGACACCGGCCAAACCGTGCGCCTGGGCCAGTATTTCCGCCAAAAGCCGGTGGTGCTGGCGCTGGTTTACTACGAGTGCCCCATGCTCTGCGACATGGTCCTCAACGGACTCACTCACAGCATGGAGCAGATCTCGCTCAATCTCGGAACCGATTTCGACGTGGTCACCGTCAGCTTCAATCCGCACGAAACCTGGCAACTGGCCGCGTCCAAAAAAGCCAACTACGTCGAAAAGTATCAGCGCAAAGGCGCGGTCCAAGGCTGGCACTTCCTCACCGGCGAGGAAGAGAATATCAAGAAGCTCGCCGACACCGCCGGCTTTCACTATAAGTGGGATCCGATCACCAAACAGTACGCGCACGCCAGCGGCATCATGGTCCTGACCCCAGACGGAAAGATTTCGCGCTATTTCTACGGCATCGAATACAAGCCCAAGGATCTGCGCCTGGGGCTGGTGGAAGCCTCGCAGGACAAAATTGGAAACCTGGCCGACCAGGTGCTGCTGTTCTGCTTCCACTACGACCCCATGACCGGCAAATACGGGCTCATAATCGCTAACGTCACGCGCGTGCTTGCCTCGGCTAGCGTACTCGCTCTGGGCGGCATGATCTTCTTCTTCCTGCGCAAGGAACGCCACGCCAACCATCCCGGGAGACCCGTCTAATGCAGGTACCGCTCTTCCCCGAAGCCGCCTCTTCCATGGCCCGCCAGGTCGACTATTTGTACGCCTACCTGAGCGTCGTAACCATCGTGATGACGGGGCTGATCTTCGCGGTCGTCTTCATTTTCGCCGTTAAGTATCGCCGCAAGTCCGAGAATGAACAGCCCCGGCAAATCCACGGCTCGCTGGTGCTCGAAATCACCTGGTCCATCATCCCCTTCGTGGTCATGCTGAGCTTTTTTTGGTGGGGGGCGCAAATCTTTTTCGCCAACGCCACGCCGCCCTCCAACGCCATGGACGTCTATGTGGTCGGCAAGCAGTGGATGTGGAAAATCCAGTATCCGGAAGGCACGCGCGAAATCAACGAGCTGCACGTCCCCATCGGCCGCCCGGTAAAGCTGACCCTGGCCTCCGAGGACGTCATCCACAGCTTCTTTATCCCCGCCTTCCGCATCAAACATGATGTCGTGCCCGGCCGCTACGACACCATGTGGTTCACGGCCACCAAGCCCGGCCGCTATCACATCTTTTGCGCCGAATATTGCGGCACCGAGCATTCCGGCATGGTGGGCTGGGTCACCGTGATGACCGACAGCGATTACGAAAATTGGGTGGCCGCCGGAGGAACCGAAGGCTCCATGGCCCAGCAGGGCGAACGGCTATTCGAGCAGTACGGCTGCTCCACCTGCCACCAGGCCGATCAGCAGGGCCGTGGCCCCAACTTGCGCGGCGTCTACGGCTCGCGTATCCAATTGACTGACGGGCGCTCGGTGCAAGCCGACGACGCCTACATTCGTGAATCCATTTTGAATCCAAATACCAAAGTCACGGCCGGCTATCGGCCGGATGTGATGCCGACGTTCCAAGGGCAGATTAGCGAAGAGCAGTTGCTGCAGATGATCGTCTATATCAAGTCTCTGGCGAACCCTGGCGCGCCGGCCAGTACGGGTGGAAGACAATGAGTACCGCACTACAAACACCAGAAGTAGCAGAAACGCCGAATTACTTAAATTCGGAATACGGCTGGAAATCGTGGCTCTTTACCAAGGACCACAAACGCATCGCCGTCCTCTACATCATCTCGATCACCGTCATGTTCTTCATCGGCGGTATCTTCGCCTCGCTCATCCGGATCGAGCTTCTCACGCCCCAGGGCGATCTGGTCAATTCCGACACCTACAACAAGTTCTTCACCATGCACGGCATCGTCATGGTGTTCTTCTTTCTCATACCGTCCATTCCAGCCACGCTCGGAAACTTTTTCTTGCCTATGCAGATCGGCGCCAAGGACTTGGCGTTCCCGCGTATCAACCTGCTGAGTTGGTACATTTACATCGCGGGCGCGATCTTCGCTCTGGCTGCCATCGTCCTGGGCGGCGTCGACACCGGCTGGACGTTCTACACGCCCTTCAGCAGCACCTATTCGAACACCTTCGTCATCACCGCCGCGGTAGGCGTTTTCATCGCCGGCTTCTCCTCCATCCTCACCGGCCTGAACTTCATCGTCACCGTGCACAAGATGCGCGCCCCCGGCATGACCTGGGGCCGATTGCCGCTGTTCGTGTGGGCCAACTACGCCACCTCGCTGATCCAGGTTCTGGGCACGCCCGTGGTCGCCATCACGCTCGCTCTGGTCGGCTTGGAGCGCGCCTTCCATATCGGAATTTTCGATCCCGCCATCGGCGGCGACCCCATCCTGTTCCAGCACATGTTCTGGTTCTATTCGCACCCCGCCGTCTACATCATGATTCTGCCCGGCATGGGCGTGATCAGCGAATTGGTGACCTGCTTCTCGCGCAAGAGCATCTTCGGCTATCCCTTTGTCGCTGCCTCCAGCCTGGGCATCGCCATCATCGGCTTCCTGGTCTGGGGCCACCACATGTTCGTCACCGGCATGTCCATGTACGCCAGCCTGTATTTCTCGCTTCTTACCATGCTGGTCGCGGTTCCCTCCGCCATCAAGATCTTCAACTGGACCGCTACCATGTTCCGCGGCTCCATCAGCTACGCCACGCCCATGCTGTACGCCTTCGGTTTCATTGGGCTGTTTACCATCGGAGGGCTGACCGGTCTGTTCCTTGCTACCCTGGGTGTGGACGTGCACGTGACGGATACTTATTTCGTCGTGGCTCACTTCCATTACGTCATGGTGGGCGGCATGGTGCTCGCTTATCTGGGCGGGATGCATTTCTGGTGGCCGAAGATCACCGGCCGGATGTACCCGGAAGGATGGGCAAAATTCGCCGCTCTGCTGGTCTTCGCCGGTTTCAATCTCACGTTCTTCCCGCAATTCATCACCGGCTATCTTGGCCAGCCGCGCCGCTATCACGCCTACGCGCCCGAATTTCAGGTGCTGAACGTCATGTCCAGTGCCGGAGCGTCCGTGCTCGGCTTGGGCTACGTGATTCCGCTAATCTACTTCCTGTGGTCCCTGAAGTACGGCCCCAAGGCCGGAAATAATCCTTGGAACGCGAAGGGGCTGGAATGGCAAACCACTTCGCCGCCGCCCACCTTCAATTTTGAAGAGACTCCCGTCGTAACCGAAGACGCTTACGCCTACGGTAGCGAGAGCGCTCACGAAGAGGCTATACATCATGACTGAACCGCACGGCGCTGTGGCCGAGCAAGCGGAACATTCGCCCTATCTCCGCCACCACTTCGACAGCATGGAGCAGCAGTTCGACTCCGCCACGCTGGGGATGTGGGTCTTTCTATTGACCGAAATCATGTTCTTCGGCGGCATGTTCGGCGCCTATACCGTTTATCGTTCGATGTACCCGAACGCGTTTGCCAGCACCAGCATGCACATGAACCCGGCGTTCGGCGCGGCCAATACCGCCGTGCTGATCGTCAGCAGCTTGACCATGGCTCTGGCGGTCCGGTCCGCTCGCATGGGGATGCAGAAAGCCCTTCAGATATTCTTGGTCTTGACTATGGTTTTTGGCATCGCGTTCCTCGTCATTAAGGGTTTCGAATATCACGAACACTGGGTGGACATGAAAGTCCCGCTTTTCAGTGGGCACTGGGATTACAGCAACACCCCGGAATTTCCCCACCAGGCGCAATACTCGCACCAGGCGGAGATTCTGTTTTGCTTCTATTTCTTCATGACCGGTTTCCACGCCGTGCACATGTTGGTGGGCGTCGGCCTCATGACCACGATCCTGATGATGGCGCGCCGCGGCGTCTTCAGCAAGAATTACTTTACGCCCGTCGAAATCAGCGGCCTCTACTGGCACTTTGTAGACATTGTCTGGATTTTCCTGTTCCCGTTGCTCTATCTGATCGGAAACGCGAGAAAGCTTATCTGATATGCATTCAGTTCCTAGCGTTCGAACCTACGTCACCATCTGGGCGATCCTCACCTTCCTGACGTTCGCCACTTACTACATTGCCCAAATCGACCTGGGCCCCTGGAACATCGTGATCGCGCTCTGCATTGCGTTCTTCAAGATGTCGCTGGTGATCTTTTTCTTCATGAATCTCAAGGCCGAGAGCCCGCTCACCAAGCTGTTCGCGGCCGGAGGATTCTTCTGGATGATCCTGTTGCTGGGCCAATTCTTCGTCGACTACATTTCGCGCGACTGGATGCCCGGCGGCAAGATGTGGTAGACGCCAACACTCACTGAACAGCCTCCTTCTGAAGCTCGACGCATTCGCGGAAACCAGTTGCGAACAACCACACGCCATCCACCACGCGGGGTGGCTCGGCCGCTGTTGCGCCCTGAGCCGCTGCGGCGCAGGTTTGGCGGGCGATCCCACTGACCCGCGCGCGAATTTCCAGGTTGTGCTGCAAGGCGGCCGCGTAGAACAGCGTAATCGCCAGCGCCGCTGCCAAGCTCAGCCTGGGAGTGGCCCGCGCCGCACAGGCCAGGAGAAAAGCGAATCCCGGCAAAGAAGCGTAGAGCAGACGCGAATTCAGCAGGTCTGCTCCCACCAACAACATCTGAATCCCAGGCGCCGCGCAAAGGACCACCCACGCCAGCGCAAATAGCACATCGCGGCGCGAGGGATGAGAGAACATCACCGCCAGGTATCCGACAATCCCCAACGCCAACCCAGCCATCAGGTAGAACTCGAATCGCGAGCTCCAATTGATCGGGAAGGCCAGCACTGCCCACAGCCGCAATAAGAGCGCTTTGGTCGCACCCACGACCGTAACGTGCACGTCCGGGTAACCACCCACCCCGCGCAACACCAACGCTCGGTATAGGAACGCAGCCGCCATCACAATCCAATGTGGGATGGTGCTTTTCAGCGATACGGATTGGTGCAGGGCGATCAAGCCTAGGAGCGCGGGCAGGACATATCCGGTCTCCTTGCTCAAGAGCGCGAACAAAAGGGTCACCAGGCTGGCTATTAGTGTGCCGGCGGAACGCGTACGCGTGTAGCGAACAAATAGTACGCACGTGGCCAGCACAAACATCGTTACCAGCAAAGTGTCCTGGCCACCGCCAGGCCAAGAGACCGCTTCGGGACTTGCAGGATTCAACCCGAAGAACACCGTTGCCCACACAGCCGCCCGCTGACTCGCGAACAGGCTTTTCCCCAGCAAGTACACGAGTACGCAGTTGATAAGGTGCAAGGCGAGTCCCAGCGCATGCCACCCCCAGGGCCAAAGTCCAAACCATTTCGTTTCCATTACCCACAGGAAAATGCCCACGGGCCGGAAGAAAGCGCCGCCCGAAGTGCTGGCCGTAAGCACGGATCCGACTTGCTGTGGCGTAAAGCGGCGGCCATAATCCAACACAAGGAAGTCGTCGCCGACGAAATAGTTTCCCAACGAACCCGCAAAGCAGAGCCCAACCACTGCCAGCACCGCCAGCAAAGCGATCCAGGATGCCTTGGGAGCTTTCGTGCGCGCTATGCCAGTGCTGAGCGCTAGCGACAACACCAGCGAGACGCCCAACGCAGTCTCCGCCGTCAGCGGCGATCGGACGGGGACCAACAGATGAAATTCGCCCAACACGCCGCGCGCCACCAGGACCATCCCGCTGAGGAAAGCCAACAGCCGCAAGAAGGCAACAATGGCGCGTGTCAATGCGGCTAAGTTTATCAGATGTTCCGAGCGACGCTCGGTGTAACGTAGAGAGAGTTGCTCACTCGCTCGCTTCAGCCGCGATCCATCATTCCCGCTCCGTTGCTGCCGGCCGCGCGCGCTCTCTACTATGGGTTGTTCCGCTTCCAGTTGCGCCTGCGCTGTTGGTTTGCCGACCGGAGTCAGGCTCAGGACGCCTCCGGATTGCCTCTGCCGCCAGCGCTGCTTCGTTACCGCGTGAGCGAGCTTCTGGCCCGCGAGGATTTCCTGACCATTGGAGAAGGCTGCGCGCGCCTCATCGAAGAGCACGCACGCTCCGTGGGCGTGGATCTTTCGCAGTGCCGGAGAGTATTGGACTTTGGTTGCGGCTGCGGGCGTACGCTGCGCTGGCTTCTACATGCTTTTCCAGACGTTGAATTTTACGGCGCCGATGTGGACCAGGAGGCCATCGATTGGTGCAGCCCGAACCTTCCCTCAGTCCGCTTCGTTCGCAATGGCCCCCTGCCTCCCTTGCCCTATCCCGACCGGCACTTCGATCTGATCTATTGCCTTTCCGTCTTTACCCATCTGGACGAACCCGCGCAAGATACGTGGTTGACGGAACTCCGCCGCCTGTTGGCGCCCGACGGCTTGCTGCTCCTCTCCGTGCACGGAGAGGGCGCCGCGGGAGCTCTGGATTCGGATGGTCTCGCCACGCTGAGGACCGCTGGCTTCGTCCACCGCCGCTCGCAAAAGTTGAAGGGGATCGTCCCGGACTGGTATCAAACCTCCTGGCATTCCGAGCGGTACATCGTAGAACGGCTATCGTCCTCTTTCGAAGACGTGTCCTACCACGACGTTCCCGGCAGCTCGCAAGCCATCGTCGTGGCGCGCCGCCGCTGCTGGTAGAATCATTCCTATGCCACGTCCGCTGATTGGTTTTGCATTCCCGCTAATTCTCGCCGGAGGATTGGTTCTCAACGCCCAGGATGCCGGCCTGGTGCTGCGCACTTCCGTCGGCTACAACACCCAGAAAGCCAGCCTCCCGCTCACCGACCAGCAACGCAAGGAAGCCGACCGGCTAGGCCAGGAAGCCCAGCGCGCCGCGCAAGCCCGCCAGTACGGCGATGCGATGCGCGACTACAACCAAGGCGCGGCCATCATGCGCAACATTCCTTGGACGCCGGCCTATGAACTCGCGGTGTCGCTGCAAGGCCGGCTGGATCATGCCATCGTTGAGCCGGGCAAAAGTGTCAGCGTGACGCTCGCGCCGCTTTATAGCGACAACCGGGAACAGAATCTTAAAGTCAGCGCCACTGTGGCGCTGGTTCCTGCCAAGGAAAATGGCAGTGAACCGGCCACGCTGGAATCCGGCGTAAAGCTCAATCCCACCGCGCTGCCGTTCACCACTCGCGTCATTCTTCCAAGTTCCGCGTCGGGCGACTTTAACTTGGAAGTTCGCTTGGGCGCAGAGGGCGAGACTCCGATGGATGGCGCGCGCAGCGCTTTCGTAAAAAGCCTGCCGATCCACATCGAGGCGCTTTCCGCGGACGCGCAGCGTCTCAAGGACAAGCTGGCCAAAGCCAAGCAGGGATCGCCCGCGCTGGCCACCGCCGAATATGCGCTGGTGCTGTACGAAAAAGCCGACCAAGGCGAAATCAATCCCGCTCGCTACAACTTCCGCGAACAATTTGCCAACGCCAGCGCCATCGTCGATACGGTGGATCAGGGCCACGATCCGTTCTCGGGCAAGCACGGCGATTTTCGCAAGGCTTACCGCTCCGCCGTGGATAACACCCTCCAGCCCTATCGCATTTTCATCCCCGCGTCCTACGACGCATCGAAGCCGGCGCCTCTGCTGGTTGCACTGCATGGAATGGGCGGCGACGAGAACAGCATGTTCGACGGCTACAAGGAGACGCTAAAACGCGAAGCCGAGCGCGTGGGATTCATCGTGGCCTGTCCCAAAGGACGCGACTCCGCGTCCATGTACCGCGGTCCGGCCGAGCAGGATGTCGTGGACGTAATGAAGGAAGTGGAGCGCGACTATCGGATCGACCCCAAGCGCGTGTATCTGATGGGGCACTCCATGGGTGGGTACGGCACCTGGAGCGTCGCCATGGACCATCCGGATCTTTTCGCCGCACTCGGTCCGATATCGGGCGGCGGCGATGTGGATGGCATGCTGAAAATCAAAAATATTCCCGAGTACGTCGTGCACGGAAATGACGACCACACGGTGAACGTCAACCAATCCCGCCGCATGGTGGAAGCCGGCAAGAAGGCCGGGGCGAACATCACCTATGTCGAAGTGCCGGGCGGGAGCCACGTCAGCGTGGCCGAGCCGAGCTTCGCGCCCATGCTCGATTTCTTCGCCAGGCAGCAGCGCTCGGATTCCTCCGAGGTCAGGACGCAGTAGTCTGTTGCATCAGCGGCCGGATCACTCCGGCCGATTCCAGCTCGTCCAGTTTGGCGGGATTGAGATTCAGCAGTTCCTTCAGGATCTCGCGGCTGTGCTGGCCAATGCCGGGCGGCCCGCTGCGCACCTGGCCGGGCGTAGCGGAGAGCTTGACCGGCAAGCCGGTCACCAGCGATCTTTCTACGTTGGCTAACTGCGGGAACATTCCGCGGACCGCGGATTGAGGGTCGTTCACCACTTCGTCGATGGTTCGCACCGGCGAGCAGGGAACGCCGGCGTCATTCAGCTTCCTGAACCAGTGGTCCGCGGTGTCCTGCTTGAAGATCGCGGCCAGCATGGGTTCCAGCACGCCTCGATTCTTGACCCGCAGCGCGTTGGTACGGTAATCGGGATCCGCGATCAGCTCGGGATGGCCCATGGTTTCGCAGAAGATGGTCCACAATTTGTCGCTGGCCACGGCGATGGCGATCTCGCGATCCTGGGTTGGAAACGTCCGGTACGGAACGATGGTGGAGAAAGCCGTGCCCCACGGCCGCGGCACTACGCCCGCTCCCAGGTAATTCGCAAAAACCGACGCCATGGCTGAAATCATGGAGTCGAACATCGAGACATCCACGAACTGGCCCATGCCGGTTTGATTGCGCGAGTTCAGGGCCATCAGGATGCCGATGAGAGCAAACATTCCGGCGGTGACGTCGGCCACCGAATGCCCGCAGCGGACCTGATCGCCCTGCATGGTGCCGGTGATGCTGATCAGCCCGCTGGAGGCCTGAAGGATGAGATCCATGGCGGGGTAGTCGCGCGCGGGTCCATTCTGGCCGTATCCGGAAATGGAGCAATAAATAAGCTTGGGATTGCGGGTGCGCGCCTGTTCGTAGCCCAGACCGAGCCGCGCCAGCAAGCCCGGCCTGAAATTCTCCAGGACGACGTCCACTTTCTCGATCAGTTGGAGGCACAGGTCGAGGCCGTGCGGATTCTTGAGGTCGATGGCGATGCTGCGCTTGCCGCAGTTCAATCCCAGATAAAACGCTGCGGTGTCGCCCACGAAAGGAGGGCCCCAGCCGCGGCCGATGTCGCCGGAATCGGGCGCTTCCACCTTGTAGACGCTGGCGCCGTAGTGGGCCAGCAGGAGACTACAATAAGGACCCGCGAGGGCATGCGAAAAATCGAGTACTCGCAGCCCGGTTAGAGGTGGTTGGAGCAAACTAAAATGATACCGCGAACAGCGTGTGGCGCACGCACTCGTGCGTGCCGCGTTCACACTCGTGTGAACGCCTGTTGGATGAAATCTCAACTGTAGCGTCGGCATGAATGCCGACGCGGCACGCATAAGTGCGTGCGCCACAATGCGCTATCCATTGGGCCGGTAAAAGATCACGTCTCGCTTGCCTTCCGGACCCTCCTCAAGCTTGAAATCGGCCGGAACGGTGAACAGGGATGGATCCGGTTCCGAGCGCATGATATTGGTGAGCTGGAAGGTCTGTTCTCCAGTGCGAGGATCCGAGCGCTTGCTGTAGACGATGGTCTTCAGCTCCGGCGAGGTCCACACCTCGGTGACGATCTCGATGGGGTTGTCATTGCCGATCTGTCCGGCCGGTATTGTGCGGGTGGTGCGGACGCCTTGGACCGAGACGCCTTGCATGGTCTGCGTTCCAAGATCCTCGGTTTTGATGTCGCCGCCCTGCTCCAGACCAATTTGCGCCTTCATGACCTCGGGGCCTGGTCCGGGTACACCCGCGTCCGCGATGGCGATGCCAGCCGGCGGTGGGATAGCAGCCGAAATCACGCCCGCCTGGAATGCGATTGCGCCAGAGGCGAATCCGCCCCTCAGAGCGCCGGGCGGCGGCCCAGGCATCTTATGAGCGGTCTTATCGGTCAGATTCAGCGTGTAAGCTGTCTGCGCGACCGGGTCTTGAATGAAAACCAGGTGGGGCGCGTTAGCGGCCGACATGTTTCCGATGGAGGGCAGCGCCATATCCTGGCGGGTGCGTCCCTGCGAGTCGCGCGCCGTGTTGCCGGTGGCGCGTTGGACAATGCGGTTTCCATCGGCCAGGGTTTGTGTGGATTCATTCACGATGGTGGCGGAATAAGGTGCGCCTTGCACCGTGGCGCCAGGGCCTATTTGCATGAATGCGCCGCCACCGCCGACCGCGGTCACGGCAAGATGGCGTGGCTCCGGCTGGGCGAAGGCGAAGCTCGCGGCGGCGAGCGTTAGAATCATGATTGGTTTCATAACTGATCGGCTCCTATTTCAAATAAACTGTCGGCTGAACGCGAAGGAAGCGGGGCGATCCATCACCGCCGATGCTGAGGTCCGCCGCGAAGGTGAAACCCGGCGGCACGGCGCCGGGAGCGAAGATCGCGTCGGCTGGTATTGCGATTTCGATGGAAGGTTCCAGGCCGGTCCAGGCTGCTGGTGGAATCTCGTTTCGTTTCGCGATGGCCTGATGGTGAACTTTCTTCACCGGCGCCGGGATGCTGACCGGCTGCTTCGCGAAGGCCATGGCCGGGGGTTCCGCGGCTTTAGGACTGTAAGGCGGCAACTGCTCCACGGGCTGCGGAAGCATCCACAGAATCATTGCCGCCGCGGCGGCGAAACCGGTGGCGACTGAGGCCCAACGCCATGGGAAGCTGCTTTTCCAGATGGGCGCTGCCGCATGATATGCGGCAAATGCGCTGCTCACCTCTTTGTATTGGTCCGCCTTGGCCGAACAACTCGCGCAAATCCGGAGATGACGCTCTATTTCCAGCGCGACGTCGGCTTCCAGCTCGCTGTCAATCCAGGCGATTAAGCTATTCTCGTATTCACACATTGCATTTCTCCGCCAGCTTCTTCACGGCACGATCCACGGTGCCGGCGACCGTGGATGTGGGGAGGCCGAGGACTTCGGCGATTTCGCGATATCGCAACCCCTCGGCGCGCAGCAGCAGGCACTCGCGCTCGACGTCGCTTAGCGATCGGATAGCCGCTCCCAGCTTTCTATTCTTCTCCTTCTGCAAAACCGCGCGTTCGGGCGTCGATCCATCAGCCAGATTGAAGGCCTCGGTATCGAGTGGTGCTCCAAAACGGCGATGATAACTTCTCTGACGGTTGCGCGCCGCGTTGTGACCTACACGAAAGAGCCAAGCCCGGGCGTTTTCCGGAGACCCTCCGGCGGTCAGCGAGCGATGCAGGCTCAAAAACGCGTCCTGCACCACGTCTTGCGCCTCGTCCGCCGACAATCCCAGCGAAACCAGGTACCGGAGTAAAGGCGTTCGCAGGTCTTCAAACAGAGTGGCGCCCTCGCGAGCGCTCGCCGCAAGCGAAAACGGAAGGGCGAAAGGGAAGCCGTCGCCGCTCATGCTGTCCTCGTCATCGCGGTACTAAACATAAGACAACCCGAGCAGGCGGTTTTCCGGAAACCTCGACAATTTATTCGCTTGCTATGGAAGGATGGCGTAATCTGGCCAGCAGTCGTTGGGATCGAATTGATCGCTGAACACGCGGAACGCGTTGCTGTTGGAGTTAGCGGGCGGAGCGAACCGGGGGTCGAGGATCTTGGCGATTTCATCGCGCGCTGCCTCCAGGTGCGCTTTGGTCTCGCGGTCCTGAGTTTTCGCCACGGCAGCTCCGATGGCGGCGCTCAGACTCTTAAGCTCGGCTCGATACAGCGGCTTCTCATCGGGACTGGTGACGGAGAAACCGAAGCCGCCGAATCTTCCCACGGATTGCACTGAATTGAGCTTGGTGTTGATCTGATCGAGGTAGGCGTGCTGCAAGTCGCGGCGATAGGCATCGATCTTCACTTGGGGTGAGTCGAGCTCCCTCCAGATGCCTTTGCGGACGTCGGCCAGAAACGCCGCGGGGCTGTAGGCGGAGCTGCCATCGATGGCTTCCTGCTCCACCAGCCGGGCAAAGCGGGAACTGCTCAGCAGATTGGTGAGCACCGCACTCTGCGCGTTGCGGACGCGGCTCAGAGCGCCGATCGGTTCGATGCGCCGGAGAATTTGTGGATCGAGCGCCCAGGACGGCGTGGCGAACGCGTTGTCGTTCAAAAATTTCACAGCTTCCGTCTGGCGCGTGCGGGGGACGGGGTTAAACAGAACGCCTTCCTGGCCGACGTATTTTTCCTGGGAGTCGAATCCGCCGACGATGGCGGCGACATGATTCAGCTCCAACGTCCACTGGCCCAGCATGCGGCCATACAGCTCGGCCAGATCCTCGTAGGGTTCACCAGTCTTGGCGGAAGTTGCCGGCAGCAGCATTTTCGCGACACGCTGCAGATTTTTGATCCCGAGGGCGGTGGATTTGAGCGCATCGGCATCGCCCACAGCTTCGGTGAGCTCGCCCGGATCGGAACCGGCCGCGCCCGCGGTGGAGAAACGATACCAGGGAGTTTCGTCCTGCTCGCGCGCCCATTGATCGAGCGTGGGTTTCTCGGCGTCGGGCGTAGCGGCATCGGCGATCGGCTTGTAGCCCCAGCTAATCGCAAAAGTATCGTAAGGGCCGATGCGCGGCACGAGGTCCGCAACGTCGATCTTGTCTTCCGGCTGCGCCACGTAGTTGAAGCGGGCGTAGTCCATGATGGAAGGCGTGTGGCTCATTTTCTTCAGCCACTTCGGATCGCGGACTTTTTCTTCCGGATACATGGAGCTGGCCTTCATGTTGTGCTCCAGGCCGAGAGTGTGGCCGACCTCGTGAGAGACGACGAATTCTAGCAGCCGGCCCATCAGGTCGTCGGGCAGCGGCAGTTTCTGCGCGCGCGGATCCAGCGGGCCGACCTGCAGGAAATACCAGTCGCGCTGCAGGTTCATGATGTTGTGATAGAACTGGATGTCCGCATTCAGGATTTCGCCGGTGCGCGGATCGCTGATGTGCGGGCCGACGGCGTTTTCGATGGTGGAAGGCAGCCAGCGAATCACGGAATAGCGGACGTCTTCGGGATTGAAGTCGGGATCTTGTTCGGGACTGGGCGATGGTTTGGCGATGATGGCATTCTTGAAACCGGCCGCTTCGAAGGCCGGCTGCCAATCCTCGACGCCGCGCTCGAGCCACGGGACCCATTTGGTGGGCGTTGCGGAATCGATGTAATAGACGATGGGCTTGACGGGTTCGGACACCGTGGCCGAGGGGTCCTTCTTCTCCAGCCGCCAGCGAGCAATGTATTCGCGGTGCGGGGCGCGCTGCTCGTCGCGGCTGTAATCCATTTGATCTACCGAGAAATATCCGACGCGCTCGTCGAATACGCGGGGCATCATGGGCTTTTCGGGCAATTTGACCATGCTGTAATGCAGGACTACGGTGGCGCTGCCGGGGCGCATGCCTCCGCCGCCTAAAGGACCGGCTGGCGTGTTATTTTGCGCTCCGGGAGGCGTGGGGTTACGCGTGTAAGTGTGCGAGGCTTCGGCTTCGATATTTTCCGGATATGGCGAGACGCGTTCGATGTAGGAGCGCGAGGCGTCTATGGAGCTTGCGTTCAGACGCTGGCGCGCGCTGAATTCGGTGATATCGCCGGTGAACAGGCGGGTGACGTCGATCACGGCCGACGCTTTGTCCGCGCCGAATGCGGCGACCGGAAAACTCATCAGAATAGCGTTATTGTTGGAGGCCTGGACCGCCTCGGCGATGGGGGCTTTCGGATCCGCGACGATGTCGTAGCTGACGCTGCGCAGGTAGACTTTGTTGCCATTGAGTTCCCAGTAGACCACGCGCGTGGACAATTGTTGTCCGCCATTGCCGGCGCCGAGGGTGGTTTTCGCGATGCGGGTGTTGAACAGGAATTGGTTGCCGAATTCGGCGTTGGGGATTTCGTAATAATACTTGTCCTTGACCTGGTGAACGGTGAAGATTCCTTTTTTCGATTTGGCGTCTTTGGTGATCACCTCGTCGTAGGGCTGGGGGTCCTGCGATTGAGCTCGGAAGCCGGGACGCTGCGGGCCAGAGGCGGCCGGGGGTGTCACGGGGGTGTCGGACGGCGCGGGCGGCGTGGGGTCCTGGGCGCGCAACAGCGGGAGGGCCAGCGATGCCAGTGAGAAAAGGAGGGCGGATCTGCTCATTTCTTAGCTCCTTGCGGGAAGTGACAACTATCATAGCAATCCGGGTTGGGGCGGGCGAAGAGCCGCTCGAGTCTTGACGCATGTTGGGGGTTTCGGTTGTGGCGGAGCGAAAAAGATTGAAAAACGAAAAACGAAGCCAGGTAAGTCGTGCGATTTCAACAAGGGCTCGGTTTGCAGCCGGGCTGAGTTGATTGATGTCCATCAAGACAGCCTACACTCGCGTAACTGGCTCCGAAGCAAGGGGCAGCGTCTTCTTGAGTGCCGTCTCGAATTCGGCTTTCTCGTGACCTCTCACTCGGGTGGGACGAGTCCAGGGCCGGGCTTTCTGATTTTCTAAGAGCTCTGCGCTTTCTGGCGGCGTTGCGCTCTGAGTTCAGGGTCGTTTGCAATCAACTCTTGCACTTCCTCGATGGGAGTAATGGCCGCAATACCCATATTCATTTTACTGTCGAAGTCCTCGGCGAAGTCGACTGCGCTGGTGCTACTGTTCAAGTCCCAATGCGATCTGACAATCCCCAAAAGAAGGATTGCGATTAGTTCGTTGTTGGGCCCCACCATCACGGTATGAGAACCACCAACCTCCCTGAAGCCCTTCTCGGTTCCGCGCACCATAACAAAACCCGGGGAACCACTCAATCCACCGATTGATCTGATTTCGCACAAATAGGCGTTGTACGGCATCCCGCCGTCGTCGATCAGTGGCTCTTCTGGCATTGCCGCGATGGACCCGGTTCTTACGATCGGTATATTGCGCTGGGTTCCTTCTCTCTGGCTGAAAAGTCCGACCATGAACACTTCGTCGCCGTTCCGATACCGGAGCGTTGGATCTTGTCGGGCGTGGCGAAGATGTTTGTATCAATACCGATGTCCGCAAGGCGCTCTCGCGCGACAGTTGCTTTGCGTGTATATGGCAAAACGGCAATGTCCGATGCCGCGTCGTCTGGGAAGACCCACGCATTGGGTAGCTTAATCTTTTCTGCTGGCCCGCTAAGCAACCGCTTCACGCGGGCCTACAGCGTCCCATACAGTGAGACAGCCCGATCAACACAATGGCGCGCTGTTACCAAGTACGAGGAGACTTGGCCATCGTGGGCATAATCGACAAAAAAGGCGGTGCCACCGTAAGTGAGTCTTCCATTCTTCTCGACGCACAAAAAGCAGACGCTCAACTTTAGCGGCTCTGGTATACGCATCAGGACGCCAGGCGGTTATGACAATACATTACCGCACACGTACTGCCAGGGATAACCCCCGTCATTCTCAGCCCGGCAGGACGTTTACCAGCTTGATGCGGCGGCGGTAGCGGCTCAAGAGATAGTCGACAAAATCGCCGATGATCAGGTTCGGGCGGCCTGAGCCGCGGTTGATGACGCGGCAGGTGAGGATGGCGGTGGCGCCGTCCCATTGGATATTCATGGAACCGCCGCGATGGCTTTCGAGGCTTCGTACTTTGGTCCAGCCGGGCGAGCGGCCGGGTTTCTTTTCCTGGATGACCTCGAGCCCGTGTTTCTCCAGCCGCGGATCGTTGGCGATGGCGTCGCGTAAGCTGCGGCCGCGCGAGCAGACCACCTGGACGACGGTTTGCATTTCCTTTGATCGTACACGATGGACTGGAATGGGGCCGGACTGGTATGGTGTGGACGTGATCATTGCTTGGGCGGCTGTGTTGGCGGCCGCGTCCGTATCCACGCTTCCGCCGGGGCGCGGCATTTCCGAAAGCCTGGCAAACGAGCGCGCGCAGACCATCCAATCCGTGCACTACAGCCTCTCGTTCCACATCCCGGAGCGGAAGACGGATGCCATTCACTCGAGCGAAGTGCTGCGGTTCACGCTGCACGCACCACACCGCGTGGTTCTGGACTTCGAGCAGCCGCGCGAGCATGTGCAGGAGATTCGGGTGAACGGACGGGTGGCGGATGTTGCGTTCGTGGAAGGGCATTTAATCGTTCCCAGCGCTGCCACTAAGGCCGGCGAGAACGCGGTGCGTATCGAGTTTGTGGCCGGAGACGAGTCGCTCAATCGGAACGACGACTTTCTTTACACGCTATTCGTGCCGGCGCGCGCGCATCTGGCTTTTCCGTGCTTTGATCAGCCCAATCTCAAGGGCCGCTATCAACTGTCTTTGGAGATTCCCGAGAGCTGGCAGGCGGTTTCGAACGGCGCGGAGTTGGATCGGGCGGATGAACCAGCCGCGTCTGCGCCGGGGCATAGGATGGTGCTTTTTGCCGAGACGAGACCGCTCTCAACGTATCTATTTACTTTCGCCGCTGGGAAGTTTCAAGTCGAGACCGCGGTGCGCGACGGCCGGACGTTCCGGATGTTTCACCGCGAGAACGATGCGGCCAAAGTGGCGCGCAATCGCGATGCGATCTTCGATCTGCACGCGCGGGCGCTCGCCTGGCTGGAGGATTATACCGGGATTCCGTATCCATGGGGCAAGTTCGACTTCGTTCTGATTCCGTCGTTCCAGTTCGGCGGGATGGAGCATGCGGGCGCGATTTTCTATAACGCGTCCAGTCTGATGCTGGACGAGTCCGCCACGCAGAACCAATTGCTGGGCCGCGCCAGCGTGATCTCGCATGAGACCTCGCACATGTGGTTCGGCGACCTGGTTACAATGCGCTGGTTCAACGATGTGTGGATGAAGGAAGTGATGGCGAACTTCATGGCAGCCAAGATCGTGAATCCGTCGTTTCCGGGGGTGAACCACGCGCTGCGATTCTTGATGGAATATTATCCGGCGGCGTACGACGTGGATCGGACGGCGGGCTCGAATCCGATCCGGCAGGAGCTGGCGAATTTGAACGAGGCCGGCACGCTGTATGGCAATATCATCTACGACAAAGCGCCGATCGCCATGCGGCAGCTCGAACTGATTACGGGCGAGGAAGGTTTTCGCGACGGATTGCGAGATTATCTGCACCAGTACTCGTTTGGAAACGCAACCTGGCTGGATCTGGTGCGAATCCTGGACGAGCGCGGGCGCGGGACGTCGATTGCGGCGTGGAGCCGCGCTTGGATAGAGACGCGCGGGCGGCCTGAGATCCGCACTACGTTGCGGCTGGATGCCGGCGGGCGAATTTCCAATCTGACGTTGAGCGAGAGCGATCCGCTGAAACGCGGGCTGGTGTGGCCGCAGCGGCTTCAGGTGGCGCTTGGATATCCGGATCACATCGAGAAGCTGGATGTCTCGCTGGATGGGCGGGAGACCGAGGTGGGGAAGGCGCGCGGAATGAAGCAGCCGCTGTACGTGGTTCCGAACGGCGCCGGACTTGGTTATGGACTGTTTTTCCTGGATGACACGACGCAGCGTTACTTGATGGAGCATCTGGAAAGTATCCCGGATGCCCTAACGCGCGGTAGCGCCTGGGTGGACTTGTGGGAAAACCTTTTGGAAGACCGCGTGGCGCCGGGCGAATTCCTGAATTTAGCGTCGCGCGCGTTACCGGCCGAAAACGACGAACAGAATGTGCAGCGTGTCCTGAGTTATGTGTCGCGCGACTTCTGGCAATTCTTGCCGCAGAGCGAGCGATCGGCGCGTGCGCCGGCACTGGAGGCTATGCTTCGACAGGGCATCGGGCGCGCATATTACGCGAGCGAAAAATCCGCGTGGTTCAAGACCTTCCGGGATGTCGTGCTGACGCCGGATGGATTGGCGTGGCTGAAGCGGGTGTGGCGCCGCGAAGAAAAGATTCCGGGACTTACTTTCGCCGAGACGGACGAGATCGACATGGCGATGGAACTGGCGGTGCGCGGATTGCCGGACTGGCACGAGATTTTGGCCGAGGAGCTGGGTCGGATCCAGAATCCGGATCGGAAGGCGCGCTTCGAGTTTGTAATGCCGGCGCTCTCAGAAGATCCGGCGGTTCGCGCGCAGGCCTTTGAGCGTTTGCGCATGGTGGAGAACCGGCGGCACGAACCGTGGGTGCTCGAATCGCTGCATTATTTGAACCATCCGCTGCGGCAGGATTCCGCGCAGGCGTTCATCCGGCCGAGCCTTGAAATACTGCCCGAAATCCAGCGCACGGGCGACATCTTTTTCCCGGCGCGGTGGACGGAGGCTGTACTCGGTTATCAGCGTTCGCCGGAAGCGGCCGCGGCGGTAAAGAGTTTTCTCGCAAAGTCGCCTGCACTCGCAGAAAGACTGCGGTGGGACGTTTTGGCGGCTAGCGACGATCTTTTCCGCGCCAGCCGAACTAAGTAGGTCTACTTGTGAAAGAATTGTCGAAAGAGGTACCGATGCGATTGAACCATAGTTTCCTCGTGCTGCTGGCTGCAAGCGTGATGGCTTGGGCGCAGCCGCCGCAAGACACCCACGAGATGCAGCATGGCGACCACATGCAGCATCGCTTCGACAATCCCGAGCAATGGGCCAAGAGTTTTGACGACCCGGCGCGGGACGCTTGGCAGATGCCCGACAAGGTGATCGCGGCGCTCAAGTTGAAACCGGGGCAGGTGGTGGCGGATCTGGGTGCGGGGACCGGATACTTTACTGTTCGGCTGGCACGGTCGCCCGCGTCGCCCAAGGTGTATGGAGTCGACATCGAGCCATCCATGGTCAACTATATTCGCGAGCGCCTGGCAAAAGAGGGTTTGAAGAATGTGGTTGCGGTACAGGCGTCGGAAGACAATGCGAATTTACCGGAGCCCGTCGACTTAGTGCTGATCGTGGACACTTATCATCACATTGGCAATCGGGAGGCGTATTTCAGGAGGCTCGGGAAATCGCTAAAGCCGGGCGGGCGCGTGGCGATTATTGACTTCAGACCGGACTCGCCGGATGGGCCACCGAAAGAATTCCGCTTTCCACCGGAGAAGGTGAAGCGAGAGATGGCCAACGCTGGCTACGCGATGGCGGAGCAACTCGATTTTCTGCCTCGGCAGCAGTTCTTGATTTTCAAGCTGGCGGGCGGGAATTCTCACTAATTTTCCAGGAAAATCCCCGCTCGATGAACAGCCGTGACGTACCCGTTCTTGAAGCTATTTGTGGGACGAAACGAAAGCCGTTATTGTGGTTTTGTTTACGTTGATCTGATCGCCCGTACGCACCACTTCATGATGCTTCACTTTGCCTAGGTGAATCCTGGGAGACTGCGTGGCCAGAGCCGACTTGGTGTACCAAGCCATATGGTGCTCTTGTTCCGGCGTATCCGTTCGGGTAGTTGTATAAGTTGTTGCGAAAGCGAAAGTGCCTGTTAGTAACAGACCTAGGATAACCTTTTTCATCTTTTGTGCTCCTTCCCGCCATTGTGCATGGCAATTCTCGGACCGGGAGCGTAATTCATTCAGCTAGCGGGGCACAGGACAATTTGTGCGCGGCGGCGGCGGAAAAAACGACTGGCGGAAACTACTCGTCTAAACGCGTCACGGTGACGAAATTTAACTTACTACCGGGTGCCGACAGGTGAAGCGTTATTACGCAGTGTTGCGGCGGCGGTTTGAATTCGGGGGCCCGGAACAACCGGCGCCGATACATAACCAATAACTTCATCCTTCCACACCTGATTGACAACAACCTCGTATGGCAGCGGGTTGCCGGACAGGTAGAATTGCACGGCCTCGTTGATGGCGCAGTCCTTTCCGCGGACGACTTTGTCGCCGGTGTAAAGGTCCATGGTGTAACGGTTGTTTTTCGGATCGGTGCTGCGGATCGCGATCTGAATTTCGCCGATTCTGGTGGGGACCTTGGTGGTGAGCAGATCAAACGGTAAATGCTTCCTGGCGGGCGGTTGGGGCGACGCTGCGAGCGGTTGAGGCAGCGTCGCAACGGGTTTGGCGCTATTGGTGAGCTTGGCCGTCACCGCATTAAGATCGCCCGCGACTTTTTTCAAATCCGCGCGGTTGCGCTCGGCCTCGGTGGAGACATGCTGTAACTTAGCGTTAGCAGTGTCGAGTGTTGCGGTGGCGTTCTGCAGCCTGGCGCTGATATCCTGTTTCAGCGCGGTCAATTGGGCGGTCAACTCCTGGTTCTTCTGGGCCAGCTGCTGATTTCTATCCTCCACGCGCGTGGCCACCTGGGAGTTGCTGTGCCGCAATTCGGAGCGGGCATCGATGATCGCGGCCGCGGTAGAATCCTGGAGCCTTTTCAGCTCCTCGAAGCGGCGCTCGGTGACGTCGAAAGCGCCGGATGTTGCGTCGCTTAAGCGCGTAATCTGGGTTTGCAAATTATGCTGGATGCCAGCCACATCGCGCGCGATGCGTTGGTTTTTCACGAATTGATATACGTTGCCGGCCAGCGCCAGGAGAAAACTCAGAAGCAATAGCACCAGGACACTGGCTGAGGGATGGGCGCGTCGCGAACTCGCATAGTCGTTGGACATGGGATCTCCGGAATCCGATCTATGGCTTCCAATTATGCCGCATAGATTCCCGATGCGGAGTGGCGGTTGCGCCGGAGCGGTACTAGATGGGTACCATGTTGGTGGACCTGGTGAGATTCGAACTCACGACCTCTTCCATGCCATGGAAGCGCGCTCCCAACTGCGCCACAGGCCCACTGAGGAAGGTTCTGTTCACACTATATCATGGCGGTTTCGCTACCATGGTCGGGATGGAGCGAGAACAGGCTTGGGAAATACTGTGCGAGTTCACGAAATCGGATAGCCTGCGGCGGCACGCGCTGGCGGTGGAGGCGTGCGTGACGGCCTACGCGCGCAAGCTGGGAGAAGATGAGGCCAAATGGTCGGTCACGGCGTTGCTGCACGATTTCGATTGGGAGATTCACCCGCAGTTGCCGGATCATCCGACCAAAGGCGAGCCGATACTGGCCGAGCGCGGTGTGGATGCGGAGATCCGGCGCGCGATCCTCTCGCATGCGGATTTCACGGGAGTGCCGCGGGAGTCCACGCTCGAGAAGACTTTGTTTGCCTGCGACGAGCTGGCGGGATTCTTGACGGCGTGTTCGTACGTCAAGCCGAACCGGAGCATCCACGAGGTGGACGTGCCGTCGGTGCGCAGGAAGCTGAAGGACAAAGCGTTCGCCCGCTCGGTAAGCCGCGACGACATTCTGAACGGGGCCGCGGGGCTGGGCGTGGAGTTGGACCAGCACATCGCGTTCTGTATCGAGGCGATGCAGCAGCGCGCTGCGGAGCTGGGTTTGGCCGGAACGCAACCAGCGGCGACCGCGGGCGTTTAGTATCGCAACGATGTGATAGACGAGCCGGCACACCCGGATGCTAGAATCACGCCTGGGAGCTAATCTTGGCCGGTGCTGGGCCTGGTCTTCAAAACCAGCGTGCGGTACTTAGTATCGCGGGTGGGTTCGACCCCCACTAGCTTCCGCCACTGATTTTTCAGCGGCAACAATGCGGCCGGGACCGGGCGGAAGCCGCTCGACCTCAGCCACGTTGTTATGATGGTCCGAGCGCTAAGCAGAGCGTCCTCTCGGCTATGACTCCTGAGGAATTCCAGCACCTTCGCAGGACTTTCGAGCGGCTGGTGGCCGTAGCCGGAGACGAACGCGCCCGCCTGATTCAGGAACTTTCCGAGAGCGATGCGGTCCTGGCCGATGAACTCAATCGGATGCTGGCCGCTTATGCCAGCCGCACCAGCCTGTTGGACCAGACTGCGACGGTGCCCATGGAGCCGCCGTCCGTAGACTTCGAGAGATCGGCGCCCGTGCCGGCCGGTTCTCAGCTCGGTGCATATGTTCTGGAGAGCGAACTCGGCCGCGGCGGCATGGGAGTCGTGTATCAAGCCAGGCGCGCGGACGGGAGCTTCCAAAGGCGCGTCGCCATTAAGATTCTCCGGCACGATCGAATCGATAGTTCATTTCTGCGGCGCTTTCATCAGGAACGGCAGATCCTGGCGCAGCTGAACCATCCCCACATCGCTTCGATTCTGGATGCAGGCCAAACTCCGGAAGGCGATCCGTATTTCGTCATGGAATATGTGGATGGCGTTCCGATCTCCACGTATTGCGAAGCTCGTGGCTTGACAGTGGATCAGAAGCTCGATTTATTTCTGCAAATCTGCGACGCCGTCCAACACGCCCATCGCAACCTGACCGTGCACCGCGACCTCAAACCGAGCAATATCCTAGTGACGGCTTCCGGCGCCGTCAAACTCCTGGACTTCGGAATCGCCAAGCTGCTTGAGGGGGAACAGGATCAGGCCTTCGAGCCCACGGCAGCCATTTTGACGCCGGAGTACGCCAGTCCCGAACAGATTCGCAGGGAGCCAATTTCGACTGCGACGGACATCTTCTCGCTCGGCATTCTGCTTTACGAGCTGCTGGCCGGCGAGCATCCTTTCCGCCGAAAGGGCGCGCTACCGCACGAGGCGATGCGCGCGATCTGCGAGGACGATCCTGCCCCCATGAGTAAGCTAGCGCGGCGAAACGCCAAGCAGCTCGGTGGAGAACTCGACACGATTGTCCTCACTGCGCTTCGCAAACAACCTGCCTGGCGCTATCCGTCGGTAGAGCAACTGGCGGAAGATATCGGCCGCTACCGGAAGGGCTGGCCGGTTTTGGCAAAGGGCGACAGTCTCGCGTACCGCTTTCGCAAGTTCGCTCGGCGCCAATGGTTGGCTTTGACTGCTGCTGCCCTATTGATGTTCCTTCTGACGGCCGGCATTCTTGCCACGAGTTACCAGGCGCATCTTGCCGAGCAGGCGCGGGAAGCCGCCGAACGCGCTCGTATCCAGGCGGAACAACAGCGCGGCATCGCGGAACGTCAGAGGATGCTGGCCGAAGAGGCCCAGCAGAACGCTACCCAGCAACGGACGCTAGCCGAGGCGCGAACCAAAGAAGCCGAGACCGAGCGGCGCAAGGAACAGGATCGTTATCGCGACGTTCGGGCGCTGGCCGCCTCGCTGCTGTTTGACCTGCACGACGGGATTCGCGACCTGGCTGGATCCACCATGGCGCGGCGGCTGATTGTAGCCAAAGCGCAGCATCAGTTGGAACTGTTGAGCGCCGATTCGGGAAACGACATCGGATTGCAGCGCGATCTGGCCGCGTCGTATGAGCGCATGGGGGAATTGCGGGTAGACCCTGTTCACCCCAACAAGAATGATGCCAGCGCGGCCCTGGAGGCTTATCAACACGCGGTGTACCTGCGTCGCAAGATTGCGGAGCAAACCGCGGCTCCGCTGCGTGACCAGCGGGATCTGGCTCTCAGTCTGGCGAAACTGGGCGACGGCCAATTCATGGCTAGCGACTCGAAACACGCGCTGGAGTCCTACCAAAGCGCTTGGACGATGGTGCGCTCTCTGGAGCGGTCCGAGCCTCAGGACGCTTCGATGCGCCGGGCTTTGGGAACCGTCGACGAGAGGCGCTGTGCCGCGCTTTTCACTGCGGGCGACAGTGCCGGCGCGTTGCAAGCATGTCAGGAAGGCATTTCCACACTATCGCCGTTGGCGAAAGCGTCGCCGGACGACGTCGAGGTGCAGCGGCTCATCGCGACCACGGAGGCCTCCTACGCTAACGCGCTGCGTCTCTCCCGGAAGCCGGCGGACGCTGTGGTCCAAGCGAAGCTCGCGGTCGAGTCCCTGGGGCGGCTCGAGCTTCTGGCGCCGAACAATGCGGAGTACCGGCGATTGTCGTCCTCGGCGGAAGCCATCCTGGCAGGAAGTCTAGCCGCCAACGGTGATGCCGCGGCCAGCCTGGAGGCGTTTCGACGGTCCGTGCACTCGATGGAAGTCGCTGTTGAGATCGATCCCTCCGACCTGGGTTCACCACTTCGACTAGCCGTCACGTTACGGGTGTTCTCGCAGCGGCTGGCGGCTACCGGCAATAAAGACGCGGCGCACCAGGCGGCACAAGAAGCAGTGCGGCTCCTTCAGGAGACGGCCGAAAAGCCGGGCGCGGGCGCGCTGGAGTGGAACGAATACGCGGATGCGCTACTCAAGGCGGAGTGGCCGGATCTGCTTCAGCCGGCCAAGGCTCTCCAACTCGCGCAAAACGCGGTTTCGGCCACCAAACGAACGAATCCATTCTTTCTGGACACGCTGGCCTGGGCGTATTTTCGCAACGGAGACGCGCCCAAGGCTGCCCAGACTGAGCGCGAGGCTCTTGGCCTGCTGCCGGCGGGCGCCAAAGGCGGCCTGCACGATGAATTGGATCGTGGACTCAACACCTTCGTGGCCGGCATACAGCCGTAGAAAGTTTGATCTCTTTTCCCTCTGAATTCCGCAGTTGCCAATAGGGGATCTGAAGGCGTAATCGGAGGTGTCATGGCGGGCTTTTGCGGCAATTGCGGATTTCCACTGGGCGCGAACAGCGGGTTTTGCCCGAATTGCGGGACGCGCCAATCGGGAATGGCGGGCGGTCCGGTGCCGGCGGCACAGGTTCCAACAGCCTCCGGCGCCGCCTGTTGCCGCCAAGAGCGGTTCAGGACTAAAGATTCTCATGATCCTATTGGCGGGATTTTTGGCCATTCGCGATTTTAGCGGTCGGCGCTATGTTTTACGCGGCCCACAGGGTGAAGCAGGCGGTGGTCGAGAAGGCGGCCAGTTATGGCGTGGATCTTCACTCCAGTCCTTCTCCCAGCCCTTCCGTGCGGAATGCCCATCACGTTTCAACGTGCGAGCTTCTGTCAAAAGAGGAAGCCGCGCAACTGCTCGGCGAGCCGGTGGACCGCACCGAGGATCAAGCCGGAACCTGCCTCTACTATGGACCTTCGGGCCTCAGCGAAAAACTTGCCCGCGAAGGCGCGGCAGACACCTTCAAGCGAGCGCAAGCGCCGGGGTCGGACGTGGGAGGAGGCGAAATCGCCGACACGATGACCAAGCTACTGGGCAGTGTGGCCGCGGCACAGCAACCAGGCGGAGGCGACGCACCGCTGCTCATTCTGGCGGTCGAGTGGAGCGATGGGAAAGCGCAGATGACCGCTCTCAGCATTTTGAATGCCGGCGTGGCCCGCTCCGAGGCAGTCAAAGGTGGTGTGGCCGACATTCCCAATCTTGGTGACCGCGCCATCCGGCTCGGGAATCTGGGCCTGAATGTGCTTAAGGGTGACGCCCTCATCCGCATCGTCCCTGGGCCGGTGCCGGATGCCAACGGCAAAGCCATTGCCTTAGCCCACGCCATCTTGCCAAAGGTCTAACGCAGTCAAGCCCAATTATCATTCCGGTTATGATGGCATCTGGAGCCCGGATGCCTCCGACCGATCCTTCCGATATCACCGCCCTGCTGACCGACTGGCGCGAAGGCGACGAAGAAGCTGGCCGCAAGCTAATCGAAACGGTGTATCGCGAGTTGAGACGCCTGGCCGCGGCGAATCTTCGCCGGGAGTCGAGCGCCGTTACCCTGCAGCCGACCGCGCTGGTGAACGAGCTGTGTCTCCGGATGCTCACCGGCCCGCCACTCAGTTGCGAGAACCGTTTGCATTTCTTGCATCTTGCGTCCCGGCAGATGCGGCGTCTCATCGTAGATCACGCGCGCCGGAAGAAGGGTCTCAAGCGTGGCGGCTCTCAGCAACAGCTATCGCTCGACGAAGCGCGCGATCACGCTGTGCCGCTCGACAATGGAATCGCCGACATGAACGACGCCCTCACGCGGCTGGAAGAGCTGGATTCCCGGCCGGCAGCCGTGGTGGAGATGCGGTTCTTCGGAGGGCTCACCGAGCAGGAGATCGCCGATGTGCTGGGGATTTCCACCGCCACAGTGAAGCGCGATTGGGAATTCGCCCGTTCCTGGCTGCTGGCCCAGTTGGACGCCAACTCTCCGCGCTGACATAAGCGAATAGTACTAGCGCGATGAGCTAACCCGCTCTCCGTTTGCGCATCCCCTCTTGCAGGCTTGGGCTTGGAGCAACGCTCGGCCCGCCTCGGGAGGAGAACGCATGAACAGAATTAGACGCTTTCTATGGTTTGCGGCTGGATTGGCGGCCGTTGCACTCGTCGTGACGCTGGGCACCGAAAGCCGGGCGATCGCGCAAGCAGTAAGGGCGGCGTTGGTTCAAAATGTCGACGAACCGGGCCGAAATCCTTACAGCGAGAACGGTGGCTGTTTCGGCACGGGATGCAATGCGACTTTCTCGCCAGTACCTGCCGGAAAGCGGTTGGTGGTGACATTCGTGAATGGAGGATTTGGAGACAACAACACGATCTTCGCCGTGCTAGCGGGACATGGCGCGGACGTTCGTATCTTTGCCACCACACCGGTAGGTGCGGTAAGTGTGTTCAATGTTCCTACGGCGGCCTACTATGATGCCGGCGAAAAGCCCATCCTAGGATGCGAGGGCTGCAGCGCTTCGTTTGCGAGCGGAACACTTTCGGGCTACTACGTGAATCTCCCATGAGCCAATCCCGTCCGGGTTTGCACATTTCAAAGCAAGCAGGTTATCGAGACCGCAAAGGAGGAAGAGATGCTGCGGCCGAAAGCAATTTGCATTGATGGCGACGGCCGTGCCGGCGGTTGCAGTGATGGTTTCATTGATGGCGGAGGGCAGGGCCATTGCGCCGGCAGTGAGAGCGGCGCTGGTGCAAAGCGTGGACGAGCCCGCCCGAAATCCTATAGCGAAAGCGCAGGTTGCAACAGTTATGGTTGTACAGCAGTTTTCTCGCCAGTGCCCGCTGGCACTGCCCTAAACATATGAACAGACTAAAACGTTTTGCATGGTTTATTGCAGGCTTGACGGCTGTAGCGCTGGTGGTGACGCTCGGCACTGAAAGCCGGGCCATCGCGCAGGCTGTCCGGGCGGCTTTGGTTCGCAACCAAGATGAGCCCGGCCGGAATCCGTATTTCGAAACTCGAGACGTTCTCTGCACATCCGTGTGCCTAGCGACTTTCTCCCCAGTGCCAGCG
Source organism: Terriglobia bacterium (assembly GCA_963768095.1). GTDB lineage: Bacteria > Acidobacteriota > Terriglobia > Bryobacterales > Bryobacteraceae > Palsa-89. The sequence goes on from CAVYGT010000012.1 coordinate 514,368, forward strand.
GGGCAGCGCTTGGTAGTGACATTCGTGAGCGCCGAATGCTGTCAATATGGGACGCCGCCTAAGGTCGTCCTCTTGGCAAAGCCAAACACGGAAGCCCAGGGGTTCCAAACGTTTGCGGCCGACGAGATTACCGCGTACGCAAGTTCGCCGGTCATAGCCTATTTCGAAGCCGGCGAGACGCCGGTACTCTTCGGCTATTCGTCTGGGGGTGGAAATTTGGTGGGAACGCTTTCGGGCTACTACATCAGCTTGCCGTAAGGAGGAAAATCATGAAAGCGTATTATCTACTAATCTTCGCGGTTGTGGGATTATGCTCAGCGCGGGCCGATACCATTTCGTTCGTTGGAAACTTGCGCGACGACGCTAACGTAATCTCGTGCGGCAGCGGCTGCACCCTGGGGGCTTCCAACAGCGACGGCGACTACGCACAGTGGGCGGCCGTAGTGGATTCATTCACGGTCAGCAGCACCTCCGCGATGGAGGCCATCACGTTTGGCTATGGCGGTGGAGTCAATGGAGCCGGAACCACAATCGCGCAAGGCGGATTCGAGTCTTATCTGAGCTTGTTTGACTCGAGCGGGGACTTTTTGGCCTCGACATATTTTGCGACGACCTGCCCCGCCGGCGCTAATACGAACACCGATAGCGGCCAGTGCTTCGACGTTTCGCTGGACGGCGGCACGCTCGCGCCCGGCAGCTATCAAATCGCAATCAGCGCGTATGAAAACATGTCGTCCGCCGAAAACCTGGGGGCCGGCACGCTGGCTGACGGATTCACCGGCCTGGGCAATCTCGCCACCGGCGAAGACCTCCATTACGCCTTCGATGTCGTCCTATCCTCCACCACACCTGTACCAGAACCTTCTGCCGGTTGGATGTTGGGTGGGGTCATGCTGGCGGTTATTGGTTTGGGCCGGAAGTCTCCCGTCTGGCATTAGCGGGAGCTTCGCAACCGTCTCTGCGGCAATCGGGCAACGTGCGCGGCTGAGAAGCCAGCACTCAATACTTCAGCGATTTGAGATAGGCCAGCACCGCTTCGGCGTCCGGACGGGTCATGTGCGGGCGTAGCATTGGGGGCCTGGGGGGCTGGCCGGTGCGCGCGATTCCGGTAGTCATGAGTCGAATGAAGTCGGCGTCCGTGCCCGGGGGGCCGCCCGCCAGGCGCGGCGTTACCTCTGCCCAGTTGGCCACTGGATAGGTGGGACGGATCTGGAGCGGCCCGCCTTTTAACCAGTTGCTTCGCTCTCCCTCGTCGTTCTGATTGTTGGGCGTGTGGCAGCGCGCACACTGCACGAGATCCTCGACGATATAGCGGCCGCGCTCGATGGCGCTCGAATCCGGCGAGCCCTGTTTAGCGTGTGCGGTTGCGGCGGGTTGCGACCGTCCCATGGCGAATAGAAGGAAGATACCAAGCGAGATACGAGCGAATGTCATCATAGTGAGGATTGTATCAACTCCGGCTCAGGCGACGGCGTGAAATCTGCTGGAAACCGAAGCAGGGCTGGACCGGCGCAAACCGCATCGGTCGCATCCCGCGGTAACTGAGTGAGAAACCCAGCGTTAAGCCCTCGTTCCTCCGTATTTTCGGTAACAGTACCGGCTCGCGCAAGGGTTCCGGGACTTTCCTACCTATGTTTCCGTGCGGCGCCTACCGAGCAGTTGGTATTTTGAAATTCCAGCATTCCGCCTAGACTAAAGATAACTTCTAATCCCCAACAAACACCCCGGGCGCTCCCACTTACCCGTAACCCCGACGGGGGCGCCCACCCTCTTTCCCCGCGGTAGTTGCTCAACCAGTGCAGGCCGGTGCGCGGAATGATGTGCTGCGATCATCCGATACCAAGTTGGCCTTGAAATGAATACCGAGGTTCCGGTATTCCCGTGGGCGTGATGGCTCGGCTACGCTCAACTCAAGAGCAGTGTCTCTGGTCCGGATGCTTCCATGCGGGACGCTATCAGTTCAATTGTCAAAACCATTTCCAATCTCCTTCCGGGGAAAAATCAGCGTTCCGAGCGGTTGACGGAGGCGCGCGACGGGAATGCGAAAGCCTCCCGCATCACAATTTTGTGCGTACCGGGGACTGATCCGGACCGGCAATTGCTGGACGAGATTTCGCGCCGGAACCACTGGAGCATCTCGTTTGCTTCCAACAGCGACGAAGCGCGCGAGTCATTGAAGCGGAGCAAGCCGCAGATCATTCTGATTGATCGCGACATTGACGGCGCGGACTGGAGATATGCGGTCTCTTCTTTGGCGGCCGCGTCCTGCGGGGCGTGCGTGCTGCTGATTTCGAGAGTCATCGACGACTACCTGTGGAACGAAGTTGTTACTAACGGTGGATACGACGTGCTGCGGAAGCCTTTGAGCGAAAGCGAGGTTCTGCGCAACGTGAAGCTGGCATGGTCGTATTGGAGCGGCACGCGGCCAGTGGCCGCATCGGGCAAGAAGTAGCTCGAAAAGTGTAACCTTCGTCAAGCATGGTCCGCTATATTGGGGAGATGAAGTTTGCCAATGCTGGGGTAGTTCTACGTCCGCGAGCAGTTCTGCTTGCTTTTTTAGGGTGTATTTGGCTGGCGCCCGGGATGCTTCGAGCCCAGGCCGGCGCCACGGCGCTGCTCCCCAACTATGAGCAAGGCCCGAGCCAATTTCCGAACCTGATCGCGCCTTACAGAGAGCAGCCGATCCCTCCGCTGATCCTGGAGAATTCGCCGCGCTTACACGATCTGATTCGGGAAGGGAAGATGCAGTTGTCGGTGTCCGACGCCTTGGCGCTGGCGCTGGAGAACAACTTGAACATCGCGGTGCAGCGTTTTCTGCGGCCGATTGCTGAAGTGGACGTGCTGCGAACCAAGTCCGGGCAAGCCGCGCGAGGCATCACGGGAGCGCTGCTGCCGGCGGGCTTGAGCGTGGGCGCGATCGGCGTAGGCGTGAATCAGTTCCAGGGCGCCAGCGGCGTGGGCAGCGCGGGCGGCATCAGCGGCGGCGGCGGCGCGGTCCAAGTTCCGCAGGTGGGCGCGTTCGATCCGTCCGTGACTCTGAACGGGAGTTGGGATCGCACCGTGTCGCCATTGAATACGCTCCAGGTTGCGGGCGTGCCGCAGGTGGCGACTTACTCGACCGCTCTTACGGGCACCTACACGCAGATGTTGCCGGACGGCTCCAGCTTTCTGTTTTCGATGAACGCCATCCGGCAAAGCTCCACGCAACAGCATCTGATCTACAATCCGGCGGTGATCAGCCGCTTTGCTATGGGTTTCAATCAACCGCTCCTAAACGGTTTTGGCCTCTTGCCCAACAAGCGTTTCATCATGGTGGCGCAAAATGATATCCGGACGTCAGAGGAACTGTTTCGCCTGCAGGTAACTAACGTGGTGGTGCAGGTGACGGACGCCTACTGGGATCTGGCTGCCTCCCGGCAGGCAGTGGCGGCGGCTGAGCGGAGCCGGGAGGCGGCCCAAACGCTGTACCGGCAGAGCCAGACCATGTCGGAGCTGGGCACGGCGGCAGCGCTGGATGTAGCGACGGCTAACGCGTCGCTGGCGGCCGCCGATCGCGATCTGATCATCGCGCGCACTAATTTTCAGCTCCAGCAAACGCAGTTGAAGAACATGCTGAGCAAGGTCGCCGATCCGCAACTGGATGCGGCGGAGATCGTAACTACCGATCAGCTTCCGGAACCGAGTGATCGCGATGTTCCCGAGCTGCAACCCTCGCTGGAGACCGCATTCCGGCAGCGGCCGGACCTGTTGGCGCCGGAGCAGGACCTGAAGAACCAGCAAATCAGCGTCGGGTTTACGAAGAACGGCTTGCTGCCGAGCATGAGCGTGTTCGGGCTGTACGCGGGCGCCGGCTTGGCGGGCAACACTTACAAAAACAACGCTCTACTCGCAGCCGCGGGTGCGCAGCAATCGCTGACTCAGGATTTTGCCGCGGATTATCCGGAGTACTCAGGTGGAGTGAGCGCGGTGGTGCCGATTCGGAATCGCTCGGCGCAGGCTGACAATTTGCGCGCTCGGCTGGAACAGAGGCAGTTGCAGGTGAATCTGCAAAACACCCGCCAGCAGGTCAGCCTGGAAGTGCGCCAGGCCATCATCGGTCTGATCCAAGGGCGGGCGCAAGTGCAATCCTCGCACCAAGCCGTCAACTTGGCCAATCAGACCGCGGACGCGGAGCGGAAGAAACTTCAAGTGGGGCTCTCCACGGCGTATAACGTGATCCTGCGCGACCGGGACGTGATGACCGCGCTCGAAGCCGACATCGCCGCGGTGGCAACTTATGCCAAGGCGCTGGTGGAAATGGATCGGTCCATGGGCGCCACGCTGGAGCGCAATGGTATCGAGTTGCCGGATGCGCTCAGCGGCGAGGTGAGCAAGCCGCCCACGCCGCCCTTGCGCTATCCGCGCTATACCGGTGTGCCGGAGACCAAACAATAGCCGCCGGTATGAACCTAAACTTGCAATCGTTGTACCCAAGGTTTGATTTCGGGGCGCGCGGCGCGTGCCTAGTCGCGATCCTCACCATGCTGGGGGGCGTGCGGCTAAGCGCGCAATCGAGCGATCTGATCGATGGCGATTTTCTCAATCGTGGCCCAGCTATGTTTCCGAAGGTCTGGAAATCGTACCGGCCGGCCTATCTGCCGCAGCCCAATCTCAGGAACAGCCCGCGATTGACCGACCTGTTGCGCGAGGGAAAACTGGAGCTTTCGCTCAACGATCTTTTGAAACTGGTGGTGGAGAATAGTCTCGCACTCGAAGCCGACCGATACAACTATCTGATTGCACAGACGGACCTGCTGCGAGCCGAATCCGGACAAGCGGCGCGCGGATTGCCTGGAGCGCCAGTCCCGTCGGGGCTTTTCAGCGGCGCCATCGGCGCGGGCGTAGGAAACAATGCCAACGTCTCGACGGCGGGCACGGGAGGGGCCGCGATTTCGGCCGCGGCCAGACGGGTGATGTGATCGGCCCGCGCGGAAACTTCGATCCGACTTTTTCAGCCAACTTCAGTTGGGACCGTGTGGAGAGCCCGTTGAACACGCAGGTGGTCTCAGGCATACCGGTTGTGATTGTTCCCTCCACCGTGCTCCAGACGCGCTTCCAAGAGGAGTTACCGATCGGCACCAGCTTTGCCGTGAGCTACAACATCCAGCGGCAAAGCTCCACACAGGAGGCCTGCTCTTCAATCCCGCGTTCAACGGGTACTTTTCCATTCAGTTTTACCAGCCACTGCTGAACGGGTTCGGCTTTGCTTTGACCCAGCGCTTTATCACTTTCGCCAAGAACAATCGCAAGATCGCCGAGCGAAATTTTCCGGCAGCAATTGAACGATAATCTCTCGGCCGCGGCGACTCTTTACTGGGACTTCGTCGCGATGACCGAGCAGGTGAAGGTGGCGCAGCAGTCCGTTGCGGCTTCCGAAAAGCTGTATGAAGACAATCAGAAACAGGTTGAGGCGGGCGCGCTAGCGCAGCTGGATCTGGTGCAGGCTGAATCGCAGTTGGCCGCCAGCCGGCGCGACCTGGTGATCGCGCAGACTAATCTGCAATTACAGGAAGCAAAGATAAAGGCGACCATCAGCAAAGTTTTCAATGCGGACTTGGATAAGGCGACAATCGTGCCGACCGACGCCCTGCCGCAAGCCGACGCAATCTCGGTCCCACCGCTGGAGGTGGCGGTGAGATCGGCGATGGAGAATCGCGCGGTGATTCGCGAGGGAACTTTGCAGCTGGAAAACCAGCGGATATCGTCTGCCTTCACGCATAACAATCTGCTGCCGGTGTTCAGCATCTTCACGCAATACAACGCCTATTCCCTAGCGCCCGGCACTGGCGCGATGTTCACGCAGCTGGTGCACTGGATTTATCCGGAATACTCGGCTGGTTTTTCGCTAACGTTTAGTATCCACAACCGGGCCGCGCAGGCCGACGAAATTCGCTCGCGGCTGGACACGCAACAGGTGGAAACCACCAACGCGCAGACGCGCAGCACGGTTGGGTTGGCGGTGCGGTCCGCCGTGAATGCGTTGATTCAGAATAAGGCCCAGATCGAAGCCGCTGAGCGGGCCGCCTCGACCAGCCAGCTTTCGTTTACCGGCCAGCAGGTGCGGCTGCAGAATGGGCTGGCGACACCGTACGCGGTGATCCTGGCGCAGCGCGATCTGATCACGGCTCAGTACGCGGAAATCGAAGCCCGTGTGGTGGCGGCCAAGGACATGGTCGCCTTAGAAGTCGCCATGGGAACCTTTTTGCAAAATCACGGCATCGCGTTCGATAACGCGATACACGGTGATCTCTGGAAAGGCTCTACCCAATAGCGAAGAACTGCCAGCAGGCCAGCGCTAGCTGGCGGCGGGCGGCCGATGCAACCGGAGCCCAGCCGGGCACCGGCCGTTTTTGGAAAGCGTCCAAGGGACGTTCACCCGCCATAAGCAATTGCGCGCCCGTGCGGCGCTCGATCCGTCTCAAGCCGCATCGGATAGCGAGGGATCCCGGTAAGGGACAGCTGTCCATCCACACGCTCCTGGCACTCCAAACAGAAAGTTGCCCAGGGCAGCGCGTCGAGGCGCCGCTCCCCGATCGGACGATCGCATCGGAGGCAGGCGCCATAGGATCCCTGAGCTATGCGTTGCAGTGCGGATGAGATTTGCCAGAAGAGTTCCGCGGCGCGGTTCAAATTATCCACTGCCAGATCGCGCTCGCTCTTGAGAGCCAGCTCTTCCAGCGAGTCGGGGGCTCGCTCGATCATGATCTGTGCCGGATCGCGTTTGCTGGCGAGGAGCTCGCCTCGCTTAGCTTCCAGCAATCGGCGATAGGTTGCGATTTGATCCGAATTCATTTGACAACTTGATCCTAGGCGAAGGCATGGGATTACGGCCATCGCGAGACTCCGGTAATTTTCCGGCCGCCGGCGAGGTAGAGGGTCGGGCGGATACTCCTGCACAGGGCGGGAAACTACCGGACCTCTGGTATGGGCAAGCGCATTGGCGCAGCCTAACATTAGGGACCGGAGAGGCTTATGCGGGGCTTCAGAAGCGCACAGCCGAGAACAATGCCAGATAGAGTTGTGCCGGCGAGCGACACCTCGAAACAGCAGGAGGTCTTCAAAGACTGGCTGGCGAAGTATCTCTGCAGATTAGACCGCGTGTCAGGAGAGGAGTCCACTTCCACAGAACCGCGTCCAGCAGGCAGGGAAACGGCCGGTTCGATCAAGAACGTGGTACAAAAACAGGCATGATACAACCAACGTTGCGACTGACCGTGCTCGGACTTGCGCTGGCTTCGTTTGCCCTGGGCGTGGAGCCCAAGGAGGGTGCGATCCGGGGGACCGTAACCAAGATTGACCGGGGGGCCAAGACTGCGGCTGTTAAGACCGCGGACGGAACCGAGCACGTTGTGCACTTTGTAGGCCGCACGGCTGTTCACGGCGCAGAGAAGACGG